>CAVPVB010000031.1:0-8925 GCA_963709085.1 uncultured Alphaproteobacteria bacterium | reverse complement strand
ATGCCCCGCCTTCTGGCCGCACAGCAGGTTGAGATTTGTCGCCTGCACTTCCGCGACGCCGCTGACGGACAGGTCGGTCAGGCAGCCTCGCCGCTGGGACCGTTCGACCGGTCGCGGGTCCTCAACTGGCTGCAGGCGATGGACACCAACTTCGCCGGCATCAAGACATGGCTTCCGTGAGGGAGGGCGCGCAAGTGCCCGACCTTCCGCGGACCAGCGATGAGCTGGGCCGCGAAATCGAGCGTATGCAGGCTGACCTGGACCGCGCCACCCAGCTCGGCGGCCTGAGGAACGATCCCACGCTGCCGCTGATCCGGGCGTTGTCGGCGTCGCTCGGTCTGCAATGGCGGCTGCACGATCAGGCCGTCGGCTATTTTCACAGTGCGAGCAGCCGGCTGGACCGCCAGCTCGCGGACACGATCGCGCAAGGCGAACAAGCGCTCGAAACGCGGCGGGTCGCCATTGTTGAGAAACTGGCGCCGATGCTGGCGGACCTGACGACGCGGAACGTCCGCACATGGAGCCGGGCTGTCACGCTCAAGACGGCTCTGACCTTCGGTGGGTTTGCGGTCGCGCTGGCGCTTGGGGTGGGGGCGGCGGGGTATGGCGCAGGCTGGGAAGCCGGCCATGCCTCGGCCCTCAGCGCCTCCGGCGCACTGGCCGGCGCAGTCCTTCGGGCCGGGCCGGCAGCCGAAAGCGCACTCGTGGGCATGGTGCGCGCCAACAATCTCGTGGACGCCTGGTTGAGATGTCAGAAGACGGCGACGGCCGACAGGGACGGCCGGCGCGTCTGCTCGATGCCGATGTGGGCGGACCCGGAAAGCCAGCCGAGAAGCTGATGTCCTGTGCGCCAACCACCGAATTAGCTGCGTGCCGGTTGCCAGTTCGGCGCCGGTGCGCGCCGGATGCAGCGATGCCCCGGGTCCGCGGACCCGGCTTCGTCGCATTCCGCAAGGACTTCCCTCGGATCGCGTCCGGGCCGTCATCCCGTTCCCAGATGATCGTGGTCAGGTCGCCCTCGTCGAGGTGCCAGGTTTCGATCGCCAGGATCTCGTAGCGGCCGCGTTTCAGGCGGCGGATGTCGCGGCGGGTCAGGCCGGCGCCGGTGCGAATGATGGTCATGATGCTGTGCTCCTCTGCTCTGCCAGCCAATCGCTGGTCATCAGCGGGACCGCCGGCCTTCGGGACGGGTCAACACCGGAGGTCTGCGAGCAAGCGGAGACGGGTTGCGCAGGGCGCGAGGCGCAGCCTTGCGACCGAGCGGCCCGGCTCTGCGCCGCGAGCGGACCGCAGCCGCGCATCTTGCGCGGCACGCCGCCCTCTTGCGGCGTGGTGTTGACGCGGCACGACCTTGGCCGGCGGTAGATGGAGAGGTCAGCGAGGAGGTTTCTTGCTTGCTTTCTGCGTCGCGGCGGCACGGACTGGCGGAGGGGTTGCCGCGAGGGCCGGTTCGGCCACCTCATGGAAGAAGGCGCGGGACCGAAACCCCGCGCCGGTCTGCCACCTCCGGCGGAAGCGGAACCGCGACCGGCTCCGCCCCCGCGTGGTCCGTCAGGCCGCCATCTGGAAAGCGGCCATCTCGACGGCGGCGGACTTGCGGGCCACGCTCGCCGCGGGTGCCATGGGTGCCTCGTAGGGCTTCCAGTCCTCGCCGGTGATGTCGGCGTAGGCGGCGATCGCGCCCTCGGCGGCGGCCATCAGGGCGAAGGACTGCAGCGCCATCTCGGCGGCGAACAGGCGGGCGCGCTCGGCCTTGCTCTCGAAGCCGGCCGGACCGTCGCGGTCCTCGTCGCGGTCGTCGTTGAGCAGCTTGCTGGTGAGTTCCATCGCAGCCGACTTCTTGGTGCCGTAGAACTGGGCGGCCCCGAAGGCGGAGCTGACGAAGGCGCCGGTGATCCGTTGCAGGTGGATCTGCAGGGCCTTCTCGTTCAGCGCCGTCCCGAAGGCCTGGGCGGCACTGGCGATGTGCTCCTTGGTCGCGTCGCGGATGCCGTCGTAGTCGACGGGTTCGAGGCCGAAGGTGCGGACGAGGTTGTCGGCCAGGCCCTGATGCGGGGCGAGGCGGGCGACCAGTTCGAAGGTGATGGACTGGCGATCCGGCCGGCTGGCGGAAGCGGTGATCTTCGTGGCGGTCTTCGCGGTCGTCGGGGCGGTCTTCCTGGTCATGATCTCGATCCTTCTCTCTGCCCGGGAGGTCCCGCCGGCGTTGTGCCGGCGTCCGCCCCCTCGGGTGCGGTTTCCTGGGCCGGGCAAAGGCGGGAGCGGAAAGCCCTGAGGGCGGCAGTGGTGCGGGAGCGCAGCGACACGGTGCCGTCCGAACCGCAGGCGCTCCGCCGCTGGCGGAGCGGGGCTTGCAGTGACCGGCGCCCGGCCCAAACCGCACGCATCCGAGGGGGTGACGCCGACACGCCACACCGGTGATCCCCGTGGCCGGAGAGAGATCGACGCGTTCATGGCCTGGTTCACGCCCGGTCCGCGCAGCCCCACGGTTTCCCGCCCGGCGCGGTGGATCAGCCACACCGATGGGCTGGTTGCCTGCCCGGGATCATGCCGCCGATACCGAACCGCGCCGCTTCGGCTGGCACACGTTCGACCGCCGGTGCCGGCGCGATCCCGGAGCCTGCCGGGCTCGCCGAGGGTGAAGGGACGGTGCGGGACGAAGGTTTGCGGGTCTGCCGCCGGCGTCGCCGCGTCGCCGTGCTCTGCCTGACCGTTGGGCCGGCCGCGCGCACCAGCCGGCGGCGTGTGGGTGCGCACCGACGAGCGGCTCG
Organism: uncultured Alphaproteobacteria bacterium; assembly: GCA_963709085.1. Lineage (GTDB taxonomy): Bacteria > Pseudomonadota > Alphaproteobacteria > Acetobacterales > Acetobacteraceae > Rhodovastum. The sequence goes on along the minus strand of CAVPVB010000031.1, from coordinate 6,154 downwards.
CCACGATTGCGCGGACCCGCCGGATTGCCGGCGCAGAGCAGGTGGAGCCGTCCTGCCTTGCCGCCGGGAAATGGCTCGCGGGCCTGCGCACGTGGACAATCCGGGGGTGCTTCCGCTCCGCGCGTCACGGGCAGGGCTGGGGAGCCGGGCAACGCGGTCAGGCGGCGATCGGCAGTGCCATAAGCCGTTCGAGTTGGCCGATTTCCTGGGGAGGACGGCGCGGGCGCGGGCCGCAGGCCGCCTCCAGCCGATGGCGGCGGCGAGGGCGCGATGCCCAGACCGTCTGGTTCCGACACTCACCCACTTTCGCCAGCGCGTGCGCTCCCAGGGCTGCTGCCTTGCGGCAGGTGCTTGTGGCCACGCTCCTCTCTCCCAGAGGCGCTGGTAGAATTGGAGCGGGGTCGTCCACAGATGGGAAGCGGACGAAGGACGCTCGCGCTGCCTTCGGCTGGTTTGCGCCCAAGCATAATGGTCGTTCCGTAGGTTAAATCATGTTTCCAGTAGCGGACATTGCACTGAATGGCTGCGTCGGCAGTGTGCCAGACATCCGCCTTGCACGAGCTATGGGAGTCACGTAAGCACGTAATGAATATCGTTATGAATTTCAGTTGATTGCGATGGGTTTCTCGTCGCCATTGGCAACAATATAGCGCGTTCGTATTAAAAATAAATTTATTGAGCGGATGCAAATAGACGGCCCATCAAACAAAAATATAACGGAATTCTATAACGGCGCTATCCATTCCGCGAGTGTCAGCTTTTCGGCGAGGAGCGCGAGTCGGCTTCGGGCGATTGCAGTTCCATTCTCAACCTGGGGAAATCGAGCGGCCCAACTCGGAAATTTCGATTTGCATTTGTGTGACCAGCGTGGCTTGCACGAGGGGCATTTGAACGAGCCGAGGAACGCCACGCAGGCGTCGATGATGGTGACGTGCATTCCTTACTAAAAGGCACTTCAGGAATTTCGGGCTTCCCCAATTCTTTCACCTGTTGTAGGGTAAACGAACAAGTTGATGTATGCTTGGGTGGACGTGAATGGCGGACTCGGCGACGAATGGTCACGGCAAGAGCATGGCCATTTGGTTCCCGCTCAAGCCACTTCCCGCTACGCCCGCTGCCGGGGCTCCTCCCGCTCCGGCGGCGAGCCTACACTTCAACCTCTGGCGCCTTAGCCACCGCGGCCAGGAGGCAGACGGGTCGGCCACCCCGGACCTGCTCGACATCGGAATCATGGTCTCGTCGCCAACCGCGCTGGAGGCCGTGTCTTTCTACCTGCCCACCGAGATTCGTTGTGAGGACGTCGACGATCTCGGGCCCAAGTTCAGTGCGCACGCGCTGGCCACAGGCATCTTCAACGAGCCCCTGACGGCGTCCAACGGCCACACGGGCAACCTGATCATCCTCCAGAATACGACTTCGGCCAGATACTGTGGCGTTTTCAGCTTCCCGACCACGGCGGGGCGGATTTCGTCGACCGATTTGAAGATTACCCAGGAGTGCGACGGGACCACCGTTACGATCACGGACACCGCGCTGACCACAGCCTGCAGGGGGCTCAACCCGGAAGACAAGCTCTACTTCCGGCTCCGCATCCGCATTCCGAAGAACGGTGCCAACACGTTCATCAACGCCGTCGTTCCCGACGACAAGTGGTTTACGAGCGGCGTGGACGTCACGGAATATTTGGACTTCCGCCTCAATCAGGCACGCAACCTCAACACGGGCATTTCCCGTCACCTGCCGGTTGCCCCCGCCGCGTCCGCGCCGCCGTCGGTGCGGATCGGATGCGTGGATTTCCTGCTGGTGGTCGGCGTAGCCGTGGACGTGGTGGTGGGACATCCCGAGGTCCGCAAGTGCCGTCTGCTGGAGAAGGATCTCTGGAAATCCTATGTGGATGAGGAGCATCTCCGGAAGGGAATGGTCATCTATCACTGGAAGGATGACCATGGCTCCGGGCACCTTGTGGATTTCAACGCCTTCGTCAAATTACGGGTGCGCCTGAGCGGAATGCGCATTATCAAGCGCTACTTGATGATTGCATTGCTGTTTGGTGCAATAGCTGGTGTGTTCGGTAATCTGCTGTACGATGGGCTGAAGATGGTCCGCGATGCGGTTTTCGGCCCTCCGGCGTCGGCCTCTTGCCCGCCGCCGGTGGCGGCAAAGGCACCGGAGCGATCGCCCGCCACTCAGCCCGCAGGGGATGCCAAGGCGCGCTCTGCGGCGCAGGGTGGCAAAACCGAGGAACACGGGGTAAATGGACCGCCGCGCTAGGCCGGAGAGAACGGCAAGGCGGAGGATTCAGGTAGGAAGGGGACACAAGGATGACGAAGTCAGCACTCGCGGATCGCCATCTGCACAGTAACATTCTGGACATGACCGCCGCCGAGCGCGAAGTGTTGGCGTTCGTCTGGCCGCTGTCCCCCGACTATCCGCAGAATTGACGACTGGTTCACTGGCAAGGTGGTGCCCGGCCTGCGCGCGGGTACCCGCCGCTTGGTGCGCATCGACCGCCAAGGCCAGATCGCCGCCCTGGGTATCGCTAAGGCCGAAGGCGGCGAGGCTAAAATCTGCACTGTCCGCATCGCCCCCGAGTTTGTTGGCCGCGGCATAGGCATACGGGTCTTCGAGGAATTGATGGGCTGGCTGGGCACCGATCGGCCGCTGGTCACGGTCAGCGAGACCAAGCTCGGCGACTTCCAGCGCATCTTCGACCACTACGGCTATCGCCTGACGTCGGTCTGCACCGGCCTTTACGTGCCGGGCCGCGCCGAGTACATTTTCAACGAGCCGCTGTCGCCTTGGGGGCAGGCCGTCCCCAACATCTGACGGACCGCCGCGCGAAAGCCATCGCCGTCTCGGCAGTTGATGGCCGCAAACGGCAGGTACGAGGGCCAGTGTCAGCTCCCGCGCGTACCCAATTTCGGCCTCCTGGACGTGGCTGAGGTACTCTTCGGTAACCGGCGGACGTGAGCGCCTGCTGTCTGCGGCGCGCCGCGCCACGATGTCCGCAGGGCTTCCCGTCACCACCAGGATACCCCTGGGTGCCAGCGCGGCCACCGCCTCTTGGGGCACCCGGTTCTCGCCGACAATCAGGTGGCCATCCACCAGGCTGACACCCTCCAACCCCTCGGCGGTGCCGCGGATGCGCCCGACCAGGGCCATTTGGTCAACGGCACGTCCGCCCTCGACGAAAGTGCTGGCAACCAAGTGGTGCATGCCGGGGCAGTCGGCAACCAAGTGCTGACACAGCGTGGTCTTGCCGACGCCCGAAATACCCGCCACCAGGATGATGTTCGGAACTTTCATGCCTGCTCTGGTACCAGCTTGACCTCCGCATGCTTCGCCCGCCGCCAAGACATGGGCGGTGAGAACTCCGCCGACGACCTCAACTGGCCGAGAGGTATAGGGCTGCGAAGTGCCGTAACGGTGCCCAGGAACAGAGCGGACGCCACCGTGGCCCCATCGAAGTAGGCGCGGTATTGGTCCTCCGTGACATAGGCGCAGTCGACAACCTGGGACCAGAGCTGGTCGGGCGGCAGGATGACCGTCTCCTTGATTTCGGACGGTGCCGACCATGGCCATCACCGGCCTCGTCGAATAGAGCAATGCCGTCACCGGTCCGCTGGAAAGCATGGGAAAGCGACGGCGCAGTTCGACCGTCTTACGGCCAGACATGATAAGGTCCGCCCAAATCGGTTTCACGCTCAGCACGATTTCCCCGGTACCGTCTAACATGTGCTCCTCTTCCCGTTTCCAGCGCCGCCGTATTGCCTTTGAAGCAGCCGCCTTTTTCACAGTCACCCACAACCCAAGACACCAGTCCGGCCGCCTTCACAAAGTCTGAGGTGGGCCCGTCGGGTTGGACAATCTGAAGCGGTTTGCTGGTTCTGGCCGATCCCAGGGTTGTGATGTTTTCCGCTCAGGCTGCCGCAACTGTCGGTGGCAGGGCGAGCCCCGTCACCGACGCGCCGCCGAAGGTTACCTCGTTCGGCGTCTGGTGGGCCAGGGCTTGGCGGGGATGGCTTGCAATGTAGCCGTCAATCCAGCGGCCGATGCCGAGGCGGGCTGAGCTTGCCATAGGAATTTCTTCGGCCAACAGCGCTCTGGCGTCATCCGTTACTCAGCGAGACGGCTATGCGGCGACCGGCAGGTCGATCAGCCGGGCGAGCCGGTCGATCTCCTGCAACATCCGGCGCATGCGCGGGCCATAGTCGGGTTCCAGGCGGGTGGCCGCGTCCAGGGTACCGTTGCCATGTGGCGCGGTCCCAGGTTGCACGGTCATCGATCCGAACGGCGTGGGCCGCGCCGCGCGCGGCGGCCTGCTCGCAGGCGATGACCAAGCCGGCCTCGAGATCAGCGAAGGTCTGCCGGCGCCGCGCGATGCCGGCGCACAGGCCCGCGCGATCAAGCTGTCCGCGGGTTGCGTGGGGTGCCAGCAGGTTGGACTGCGCGGTGCTGAACAGAGCCGGGCGCGCGGCGGTGCCGGCGCCGCCTGGGGTCAGGTGGGTCATGGTGAAGTCCTCGCTCGGCGGGGAAGCCCCAGCCCGGCATAACCGGACCAGGGCAGGTTCAGCTTCGGGTCAGGCTGCTTCGCGCAGGTCGCCAACGTCGTCTTGTACCCGTCCTCCGGGTCGGCGACGGCGTCGCCTTCGCCGTCTGAGCCGGTCACCGGGCTGACCCAGCCGGAGCCGGTGTGGCCGTGCCGGCGCTTGGCGGCGGCGGTCAGATCCTCGGGCGCCAGCCGGAAGAGGGCACCCGGATAGACGAAGGTGCCGTCGGTGAAACGCCCGACCATCCGCGCCCGTGTGTCTTTCGCCCGGACCTCGACGCGCACACCCTCGGCCGCGGCGGCCTTCTCCAGCGCGGCGCGCGACAGGCAGGACAGGAACTCGTCGGTCGCCATGTTCGGCAGCCGCAGCGAGGCGCCGATCGCCTCGCCGGCGATCCGGGCGAAGGGACCGCTCTGCGTGCGGTTCTCCCGGCAGGACAGCACCGCGGCCAGCATCATGCGCGCGGCCCGGCGCAGTTGGTCGGGATCGGCCGTCAGCACGCCGCCTTCGATGAGCGTGCGGCTGATCGCTTGGCGGTCGTTGCCGTTCAGGCTGCTTCCGCTGTCGACGGCGACATTGTCGCCGCCCAGGGCGAGGACCAGCATACCGAGCAGGGTGTCGTCGGCGATCGGCGCGTCGGTGAGCGCCTGATGCAGTGCATCGGTGCGCAGGTCGCCGATCATGGCAATGCCTTTCTGCGTCACATCCGGCCGGGTCCGCGCCGCCAGCATGTGATCGTCACTGTCGCCGCCGGCGGCGCCGGTCGTGGCACCACCCGCCGTCTTCGTGCCGCCCGCGGGCTTGCCGGCTTTCTTCGGCTCGGGCAGCCGGTAGGCGACGGACTGCACCTCGCCGGTGCGCGTGTCGATGTAGTGGCCGACCAGATCGGTCTTGCCAGGCTTGCCGTAGACGCGTTCGGCCTTCTTCGGCAGATCGCAGCGGCCGTATTCGTCAACCGGGAGGAGCCTGCCGCGCTCGGGCAGGTTGTTCTGCAGCCACTCCTGCTGGGCGCCGAAGAACCCCTCGACGTTCGTGGTGGTGCGGCTGTCCTTGCCCGGCGGGGCGAACAGATCGTCCTCCCAGACGATGCCGTACGCCTTCGCCAGATCGTCGCCAAATTTCGCCGCTGATGCCGGCATGCGGCGCTTGGCCAGCGCCCGGGCAACCTCGTGCCAAGCGATATCGGTCTGGCCCTTCTTCGGCTTGTGCTTTTTCCAGACCTGGGCCTGTTCCTCGGGCGTGGCGGCGGCGATCGTGCGCAACTGCTCCTCGTTCGGCATGCTGCCCAGCGCCATCACGTCGAGCATCGCCGGATGCAGATGCGCCAGCAGCTTCAGCCGGCGGACGGTGCGGACCGGCAACGCCAGCGCGTCGCTGATCGCCTGTTCGTTCCAGCCCTGGGCTTCGAGCCGCTCGATCGCGCGCCAGATGTCCACGCTCGACATCGAGGCGCGGATCAGGTTTTCGGCAACCGACCGCATCGCGTCGGCGGCCTCGTCGGCATCGCAGACTATCACTGTGATTTCCGGCAATCCGGCCTTGATCGCGGCCTTCACCCGGCGGTTGCCGACGACGATCATCAGTTCGTCGTCTTTCGGAATGAC
>CAVPVB010000030.1:0-19803 GCA_963709085.1 uncultured Alphaproteobacteria bacterium | reverse complement strand
CCCAGGGGAACCGCTCGCTGCTGCCGTTGGAGGTGTTCGACAACGGCTACAGCACCGTGTTCCGCTTTCCGGGGAACGTCCGCATCCCGTCCGTGTTCGTCATCAATCCCGACGGCAAGGAGGCGACGCCTAACTATGCCGTGAAAGGCGATCTCGTGCAGGTGGATTTGGTGGCACGCGGCTGGCGGCTGCGGGACGGTAACACGGTCCTCGCCATCTGGAACCAGGCGTTCGATCCGGTGGGCAAGAACCCCGAAACGCAAACCACCAGCCCGAACGTGCAACGGGTCGTCAAGGATGCACCACCATGAGCGGCAACGGGAACAATGGCGTGCCGGGCGGCGTCAATGCCGCGGGGTCTGTCGTCTCGGGCGCGCCGGGCCGCCAGCTGACCGCCGTGCAGAAGGTTGGCGTCGCCGGCCTGGTGCTGGTGGTTTTCCTGTCCTTCATCTGGATCGGTCACCTCACCAAGGCCACCCAGGAGGCGAAGCCGCAACCCGACCTGGCCGCCTGGACCGGCGGGGCATTGCGTCAGCCGCCGCCGCAGCAACCGCCTCCCACTGCCGCGCCCGGCACGCTGCCCATGCCGGCGGCGGCGCCGGCCGCCTCGATGTTCGCGCCGCCACGGCAGCACGAGATGACCCCGGCGGAAAGCCCCATCTTCGCCTTCTCGGGCGGCGGGGGCGTGGTGGAGCCGGCGGCGGCGTCCCCGTCTCCTGCCGGCCTGGTGGCCGGCGCTCAGGCAAGCCTGGCCGCCGCGCAACCGTCGGCCCTGGCGAACATGCTCAAGCCGACGGTGCTGAGCGGCTCCAAGGCCCGGCTGCTGCCGCATCCCGACATGATGGTGACCATGGGGACGATGATCCCCTGCACCCTGCAAACGGCGATCGACAGCCAGCTCGCCGGCTACGTCAAATGCGTCCTGCCGCAGGACGTGCGCAGCACGACGGGCAACGTCGTGCTGCTCGATCGCGGCACGATCGTCGTCGGTGAAATCGGCCATGGCCTTGCCCAGGGCCAGGATCGGGTCTTTGTGCTGTGGGACCGTGCCGAGACGCCGGACCACGCGGTGATCGAGCTGTCCTCGCCGGGCACGGACGAGCTGGGCCGTTCGGGTCTGCCCGGCGGCGTCAACAATCACTGGTGGGAGCGCTTCGGCTCGGCGATCCTGCTCTCGGTGATCCAGGGCGGCCTGCAGACCGGCACCGCGCTGGCCGCCAATTCGGGATCAGGGGGCGGCACGTTCTTCAACTCGTTCCAGTCCAACGGGACGAACGTGTCCGACACGGCGTTGCAGGCGACCATCAACATTCCGCCCACGCTGGAAAAGAACCAGGGCGACAACGTCGCCATTTTCGTCGCCAGGGACCTGGACTTCTCGGACATCTACAATTTGCGCGTGACCGGCGCCGCCAATGGCCAGTGAGGCCGCGCCGCAGCTCCGGCATCTGCTCAAGCCGATCCTGCATTGGCTGGACGATCCGGCGACCGAGGAGATCGCCATCAACAAGCCGGGCGAGGTCTTCGTCCGGCAGAAGGGTATCTTCGCCCGCCACGACCTGCCGTTCGACTATGACGATCTGGAAGACATCGCCATCCTTGCCGGCGCGTTGCGCCGGCAGGATGTGGGGCCGAGAAGCCCGCTCTGCGCGACGGAGTTGCCCGGCGGTGAGCGGCTGCAAATCTGCCTGCCGCCATCGGTTCCCGCCGGCACGGCGAGCCTGACGATCCGGCGGCCGGGCACGTCGGTGTCCGCGCTCGCCGATGTCGGCAAGCGCTACCACACGTCGCGCTGGAACAAGTGGGACGGCCGCCGCGAGACGGCGAACCAGCAGAACGCCGAGGCGCTGGCCTTCTATGATGCCGGCGATATCCAGGGCTTCTTCGCGGCCTGCGTCCGCAGCCGGCTGACGATGCTGCTGTGCGGCGCCACCGGCAGCGGCAAGACGACGATGGGCAAGACGCTCATTTCGGCCATCCCGCCGCATGAACGCCTGATCACCATCGAGGACACGCTCGAACTGGTGATCCCGCACGAGAACCATGTCCGGCTGCTCTACTCGAAAAGCGGCATCGGCCTGGGTGGTGTGACCGCCGAGGCACTCCTGCAGGCCAGCCTGCGCATGCGGCCGGACCGCATCCTGCTGGGCGAGATGCGCGACGACGCGGCCTGGACCTACCTCAACGAGGTGGTGTCCGGCCATCCGGGCTCGATCTCCACCATCCACGGGGCGAACCCGGTGCAGGGCTTCAAGAAGCTGTTTTCCCTGGTGAAGGGCTCCGAGCAGGGCGCCGCGCTGGAGGACAAGACGCTGATCGAGATGCTGTCGGCCGCGATCGACGTCATCGTGCCGTTCCACACCACGGGCGAAGTCTACGAGATCGGCGAGGTCTGGCTGGCGGCGGATGCGCGCCGGCGCGGCGAGACTGTCGCACATCTGCTGTCCGAGGCCTGACCCGCATGGCAACGCCATCGCGCGCGCCGCTCATCGCCAAGATCATCGTTGGCCTGGTGCTCCTCGCCGCCGCCTGGACGGTCATCGCGTCCCTGGTCTTCCTGTTCGGCACCCGCCTGATCGGGTCGTTCGCGCACCCGTTCTATCAGTGGTGGACGTACTTCCTCTATGCGCCGCCGAACGCCGTGGTGACGCTCTGGCTGAAGATCGGCGCCGGAGCGGCGTCCGTCGCCGTGCTGGTCTTCCTCGCCGCGTTGCTGTTCCGCCGCGGCGTGGTCGGACCGTCGCTCCGGCCGAGGCTGTTCAGCGCCACGCCGCAGCCGATCCGCGGCACGACCGACAACCACGGCCATGCCGATTGGCTGTCGATCGCGAAGGCATGCGAGGTCTTCCCCGGCCCGTCGCCTGAGTTCGGCGGCATCGTCGTCGGCGAGGCGTACCGGGTGGATCAGGACCGGGTTGCCGCCGTGGCATTCGATCCGGCGAACAAGGCGAGCTGGGGGAAGGGGGGCAAGGCGCCGCTGCTCGTGGACCCGTGCAAGTCCGGCCCGACCCACAGCCTGGTGTTCGCCGGCGCCGGCTCGTTCAAATCCACCTCGGCCGCGTCAACGCTGCTGACCTGGACCGGCTCGGTCGTCGTCCTCGATCCCTCGGGCGAGCTTGGCCCGATGCTGGCCGGTGCACGTACAGAAGATGAACCACACCGTCCACCAGCTCGGGCTGCGCGGGGCGACCGGCTTCAACGTGCTCGACTGGATCGACATTGCATCGCCGCTGGCCACGACGAACGTCCTGTCGGTCGTCAACTGGGTATGCGGCGATGGGCAGGCCGGCGGAGGGAAGGACAAGGGGTCCGAGTTCTTCGAGGCGCGCGGCCGGGCGCTCGTGGCGTGCTTGCTGGCGCACATGCTGTGGGACCCTGCCATGCCCCCGGCGCTGAAAACGCTTCGTACCCTCCGGATCGGCATCGCCACGCCCGAGAAAGAGATGCGGGAGGTGCTGAGGGGCATCCACAGCAATAGCCTCAGCCCGCTCGCCCGCGATTACGCCGGCACCATCATGGGCCTGGTGCTCGAAACATTCTCCGGCGTTTACGCCAATGCCGACGAGAGCACGTCCTGGCTGGCGAACCCGGCCTTCGCCTCGATCGTCTCCGGCAACACCTTCAAGTCGCAGGACCTGCTCGGTGGCAAGGTGTCCGTGTTTCTGCAGATTCCGCTGCTGGCCTTGCAATCGACGCCGGCGATCGGCCGGGTCGTCATCGGCGCGCTGCTCAACGCCGCCTATGAAGCGGACGGACGGGTGACCGGCCGCATCCTGTATCTGCTCGACGAGGCCGCGCGTCTCGGCCCGATGCGGATTCTTGAAACCGCCCGCGATGCCGGCCGGAAATACGGCATCACGCTGCAGCTGCTCTACCAGTCGGTCGGCCAGCTCGAACGGCAGTGGGGGCGGGAGGGCAAGCGCGAATGGTACGACGGCGTGTCGCACCGTTCCTATGCGGCCGTGCAGGACCTCGAGACGGCGAAGGAGTTGGAGGAGACCTTCGGCAGCTACGCCGTCATGGCGACGTCGGAAGGCTCCAACACCGGCTCGTCGGGCAAATCCTTCGAGACCGGATCACGGTCACGCGGCGCCAACACCAGCTACCACGAAATCAGCCGCCCGCTGATCCGCCGGGAGGAGCTGATGAATGACTGCCGGACGGATGAGGTGTTCGTCATCATCCGGGGCGCGAGGCCGCTCCGCTGCGGCCGTGCCATCTACTTCCGGCGGCCGGAACTGGCGGAAAGGATCGCGGCCAACAGGTTCAATGCCAATCCTGTCGCTGCAGCCGCCGCCGACTGAGCAAGCCCATCAACACTCTTCGGAGATTCCCCATGTCCAAGGAAGCCGCGTCCGCTGATCTGCAAGCCGCCGCCTATTGGCGGAGCGTCGCCCGTGCCGAACGGTCCGAAACCAATGTGGCGGTGACGAAGGTCACTGATCTGACGGAGGCGGCGAAGCGCGAAGAAAAGGAGCCGACCGAGGCGCCGCGCCGCGCGCGGGGGTTGAGTGCGGGCTGACACCGGCCTGGCGGGACGACACGCGGCGGCCCCCTTTCCGGGGGCCGCCGCCGTTCGCTACATCCGCCGTCCACGGCGGCGGCCGGCGGTGGCGTGCTCCCGGTGCGCCTGCACGCGCTCCATGGCGGCGCGCATTGCCTCGCGCACCTGCGGGCCGATGTCCCTGATCCGCTGCAACAGGTCGCGGCGTTCGGCGGTGGTGTTTTCCGAAACGGGTTGCAGCGTCTTCGCCGTTGCGTCGTCCCGCTTGCCCTGGAAGGTCGCCGCCAGCGTGCTCCTCGCCTTGCCCATGACCGCGCGCTGCTCAAGCCGCTGCTTGCCGGCCTGCATCATCCGGATCGTTCCCGTCCGCAGGTTCTCGGCCCGCGCGAGCATGGCGAGCGACCCTTCCTTGATCGGCTGGCGCGCGAAGTTGCGGGCGACGTTCTCGATCACGTCGCCCTCGCGGATTTGGCGCAAATCGCCAAGCGGCCGGCGGCCGGCAATCTCCTGCCGCTCCGCCCCGTCCGAGGTCACGATGAATGACTGTTCACGATGCCTGCTGCCGGACGTGTAGGCCCCGAATGCATTCACCTGGCGCGAGCCGCCCGGGACGGCGAAGATATGTTCGCTGACCGTGGATCCCTGGCTGGTGTTGGTCGTCAGCACGTCGCCATAGGCAAGCTGGACGCGGCCGTTCGCCTCGCTGCGGAGGCTATCCCACTTCACCAGGCCTTCCCGGCCCTCTCTGGTTCGCAGGACCAGGCCCTCGTCATTGATCGCGGCAACCTCCAGGACGGTGCCGTTGCGGCCGATGTTGCCGCCCTTGTTGGTGTCGAGGAAGCGGGCGTTGGTGCGCTCGAACAGGCGCACCCGGTCGCCCTCGGCCAGCGGCAGGTCGTATGTCCTGGCATCGACGCCGCCCTTGCTCGTCGCCGGCACGGTGATCCGGTCGGCGCCGACCTCGCCGAGGTCGCGCCGCCGGTTCCGGATCGCAATGCTGAGCCGGTGGGCGTCGAAATTGGTCGGCGCGCTGATCGAGATGGCATACCGGTCCCGGCCGGCGTTGGCGGCGCGGCGCTGCTGCCAGAGATCCACGACGTTTCGCACGGCATCGGCGTAGCCGCCCGGCGTCACCAGCAGGGTGCCGTTCTCAACCTTCCGCTGGACCGCCGCGGCGGTCTCGCCGTTGCGGAACATCAGGGTGATTTCCCGTTCCTCCTTCTCGACCTGGCGCACCGAGGTTTCCAGCGTCGGGATTGCCGTCTCGCCGAGGCCCCGGCGCAGCAGGTCGACGACGGCGCCGGCCTCGACGCTCTGCATCTGCTTCGGATCGCCGATGCCGACGATCTGAAACCCGTGCTGCCTTCTGCGCGCGCAGCAGGTCGTTGAGCTGGCGCGTGCCGAGCAACCCCAGCTCGTCCACCACCACGACCGACCTGGCGCCGAGCTTGATCCGGCCCTTCTCGACGGATTTCAGGAAGCTCTCCACGGCCCGCGCGTTCCGGGCGGTGATGCCGGCATCGGTGAGGTCATCCGACTGACGCCACGCCAGGGCGATGCCGTGGACCTGCGCGGCCGTCTTCCTTCCAGGCATCCACCAGCGGCTTCAACAGGGTGGACTTGCCCGACCCGGCGACGCCGATCGCCACAGTGAGGCGGCCGCCGGTGCCAAGCTGCTCCATCACCGCGCGCTGCGCCTTGCCTTGCCGGAGGTGAAGTCGAGGTCGGGGAAGCGGCGGACCGCCGCCGCGATCTGCGCCGGGGTGAGGGCGGCCGTTCTGTCGGCGCCGGCGGCACGTGCGGCGGCGACGAGCCAGAGTTCCTCGTCGCGGTGCAGGGTTGTGGTGATGCCGACCTTGTCGCGGCCGTTCTCGCCTTTCAGATCGCCCCAGACCAGCGATGTGGCCTCGCCCCGCTGCGTCACGCCGCGCTCGCGCATCGCCTTGGTGATGGCGCTGACATCGGCGGGAGATTCAACGCCGGCGGCGATCAGCCCCTTGGCGGCGGCCAGCCGGGCGTCCGCCCCTTCGACGGCGGCGCGGCGCTGCAGCTGCTTGTCGAAGACGGGGAGGGCGGCCTGATAGGCGGCCTCCAGCCGTTCGTCGCGGGAGGCAGCTTGCTGCTTCTGATCGGGCCGGAGGACGCTGCGGTGCTCGTAACCGATGGCCGCCGCCGCTTCGCGCCAGGCAGCAACATCGCTCAGGTCGTCGGATTTGGCACCGCGCGGGTCCTGCACGCCCTGTTTGAGCAGGCCGATCTTCCGGTCGGCGTCCAGCGTGTCCCAGTCGAGGCCCTGCTCGGCGGCATAGGCGCGGGCGGCGGTGGTGCCGCCCGTGGTCCGCTTCGAGAAATGCTCGGTGACGCGCTCGGGCACGGCGGTCAGCCGGGCCATCTCCGTCCGGTCGTCGAGCACGACATCCACCCCGTGCTTGCGGAGGTTGGTCGCGAGATAGGCCTGATAGAGCGCGCCCCATTCCTTCACGCGGCCGTCGAGCCTGGTCGAGCCACAGGCCGCCCATGCGGCCGGTCTCGGTCAGCACGGCGTTGAAGACGGCGGTGTGGGTATGCAGCTGCATGTCGCCGGCGACCCGGCCGCCGGCGCCCTTGAAGGTGTGCAGTTCGGTGTAGTCCTGCCCGCTCCGGTCGGTCTTGACGATTTCGACGGTCGGCCGGGCGGTGTAGTGGTCGAAGGACACCCAGCCGATCGAGCCCGGCTCCCAGCCGGCCTTGCCCGCCATCGCCCTTTCTGGCGCGGCCGATCTGCGCCTCGATGTCCTGCATGACGCTGCCGATGGCGTCGTGGTGCGCCTGGTGGATCATCGCGCGCTCGGCCTCGGTCGGGGCGAAGGACCACGCAACCGAGACCGATTTCGGCGCGGAGAAGGTCAGATCGACGTAGCCGATCCGCGCCCGGGACGTGTCCATCCGCTCGTGGTACTGCTTCACGGTCAACTCGCCGCCCGTGGCCGTGCGGCCGGACAGGATGTCCTCGCGCTGCTCCGGGGTCAGGTCGGCCTGCTTCGCCCCGAGAACGGCCTGGAAGCGCCGCACCGCCCGCTGCGCGACCGCTGGCGGCAATGCCGTCCCGTCCACCCGCCGGCCGGCCAGGACATTCTCCAACTCGGCGCGGGTGGGCAGCCGGCGCTCGTCCATGCCGAAGACGGTTCCGATGCCTTCTGTTGCCGACCGCTTCTGCTTGCCCTCGATGTCGCCGCCGTCGGCGCGCTGGCCGTTCAGCAGGTTCGCGACGTTGCCCGCGGTGAGGGCTTTGGTGATATCGATGCCGAGCCGCCCGGCAAGCGCCGGGTTCATGTCGCGGCGGGGCGTCGCCGTCGCGCTGCTGTAGTCCTTGCCGGTGCGCGCGCTCTCGGTTGCGCTGTCGAGGCGTTCACCGGGGCCTTGCCCGTCATCGCCGGCGCGGTCGTGGCCGGTACGGTGGAGGGAGGCGACAGCCTCGTCCCGGTCCACCAGGCCGGCGGCGATGAACGCGCCAAGCGCCCGGATCATCACCTCGTCCCGGGGCGGGGAGCGGCCGGCGGCATCGGTGCTGCTCTCGGCCAACCGGTCAGCCTCGCGCGCGACCAGCTCGTCGAGCGCTGCGCCGCCCGGCAGTCGTCCGCCGGTGGTCTCGGCCGCATAGCGCGCGGCGGCGGCTTCGGCCGGCGTCGGCGGCTTCAGGCCCTGGTGATAGTACTCCGCCATCGCCGCCATCTCCGGCGACAGCGTCTGCTGCAACAGGTGCTCGCTCATGGCGCGCGCCGCCGAGGGGGCGCCGGCCGCGCCCGTCCGGTAGGTCAGCACCTCAGTGCTTCGTCGCGGTTGCGGTCGACCAATCTTTCAGACTGGTCTCGAACTGTCTGCCGACCGCCTCCGGCAGCTCGGCCACCAGCGCGATCAGGCTCGTCTGGTTCTCGTCCATCTGCCGGACCTGCGTGGCGAGCGCCTCGAGCGCCACGGCAACCGGTGACGGCCCGGCATCCTGCGAGGCGGCGCCAAGGATTTCGGCGAGCATCTCCGACTGTGCCCGGTTGGTCTCCAGCAGCGCATTCAGGGCGGTCAGGACGTTCTGCTGAACCTCGCGCTGCTCGTCCAGCTGCTCGGCGATCGCGGTCAGGGTGTCGGAAATGTGGGCGAGGTACGCCCCGTCTCTCGTCGCTGTCATTGAGCTTCCTGTCGTTCCCGGTCGGACACCGCGGTTCGGTTGTCCCCGGCAAACCGGCATGAATCGAGCCATACAAGACACGGCAGCACCCTACAACAGACATGCGTCTAGCATGACTTGGTCTGTCAGAGCTGAACCGCATAACACTAGGTACAACACTAGGGCAAACACGCCCGACAAAGTGGCAAACACGTATAACACTGTGGCTAACACGCCCGACACGATGGCAAACACGTCCGACACAGTGGCAAACACTGCCCGACACGTTGGCAAACATGCATAACAGATCGACAAACACGCCCGACACAATGGCCAACACAATGGCCGACAGGCGGTCCGTGGCGCGAACGTGCGCCCGATCGGCGTGCCAGTGAAAACGCCCATGCCGGCTGCCCCGGACACAAGCGGCGTGTCGGATTTGCTGAAAGACCTGGTGCAAGTTCGTTCGCGAGGCGTCACAGAGCCGTCCGCCAAACGCCGGCTCGTGGTGGCTCACTTCGCGGCCATCACCGAGGCCCGCAGCCGTGGCGTGACCTGGCAGCAGATCGCGAAGGCGTTGGCCGAAGGCGGCATCCGTGACGATGAGGGCAGCGAGATCGGCTGGTCATCCCTCAAGGGCCTCTATCACCTTGAACGCTATGCCCGCAGCAAGCGGCCGAGACAGCGTTCAAAAAAGCCAAAGGTGGCGGCACAGGCCGTGCCGCCCCGTACCACCTCGCCAGCCGCGGCAATGCCGGTGGCCTCACCTGGCGACGAAGACGACAGGCCGAGAGGCGCTTTCCGCGTCGTCCCGGCACGATCCCGTACGTAGAATAGGAGAGCTATCGTGGGTGATACGTCAAAGCGTCGCGTCGTCTTCGGGCGGCGTGACACCGGCGAGGAGAAAGAGGCCACGGTGGGTCTCGCGCAGTTCACGGCCGCTGCCGTTCCCGGCAAGCGGAAGCTGGTGAAGGCGCTCGACCTGAGCGGCACGCCAGCCGCGTGGCTGCTGATCGGCCAGGGGCGGGCGGGCAAGACGACCTTCGCGCGCTGGGTTGGCGGTCGTGCCGAGCAAGCCGGACGCGAACTCTCGCTGGCGGCTCTCGATCCGACGAACCGTTCGCTGGCGCTGTTCCTCAATGGCGTCCAGCAGCCCGATACGCCCGATCCCACCAAGACGGCGCTGTGGTTACGATCGGCACTGACGGAACTGGCCGAAGCCCGGTGTGCCGGCATTTTCGATATGGGCGGCGGCGATACATCCCTGCTCAAGGCGCTCGGACTGTTCCCGCGGCTGCTCGACGAGGCGGAGGCGGGCGGGATTGCGCCGGTCGCCGCCTACTTCGTGGGGCCGCGCATCGATGACCTGTCGGCGCTGGTCACGTTCGAGGAGAAGGGCTTTCAGCCGCGCGCGACGGTCATCGTCCTGAACGATGGCCTGGTGGACCTGTCCGAGGAGCCGGAGGACGCGTTCGGGGCGGTCAAGCGGCACAGTTCGGTCAAGGCGGCTGTGGCGCGCGGCGCTGTGGTGATCCACATGCCCCGCCTGCTGACCGCCGACCTGGCGCGGGAGATCGAGCGCAAGCGGCTTTCTTTCGCCAACGCGCGGGACGGCATTGCGCCGGAGGGCGTCTCGCCCATCAGGGGCACGGACCGGTATCTGGTCGGCCGCTGGCTCGAACAGATGGAGGAGGCCTTCGCTCCGATCGCGAGTTGGCTGCCGTGACAGGGGATGGCGTGAACACCGGCGAGGAGCGCAAGCTCCCGCCGGGCGCTGATGCGGAGGGCCTGATTGGCCAGGCCAAGGCGGCGCTGCCGCAGCATGACCCGTTTCAGGCGCTGCTCGATGCGCTGCTGTCTGCCGTGCAGTCGATCCATGCCGCCGCACACGCCGCCGGAAACGCCGGACCGTTGGCGCTTACCAACGAGCAGATGGCCCAGGTGTCGCACAAGGTAGCGATTGCCACCGAACGTGGCATGGCCGGCCACGCCAATCGCATCTCGACCTGGCGCGCCGCGATCGTGGGCGCGATCGGTGCCGGCGGCTTGTTGGTTGGCGCCGGGATGACGTCTGTCATCGACGCCTGGCAGCTTGATACAATCCTGGTCAACACGCGCACCGCCATCGGCACACTGTCAATGGCCGACGCGGGCGACTGGGCGAAGCTGATCGAGCTGAATCCGCCGCCCCGCCAGTGGGCGAACAAGCAGCCGGTTGTTGCCGGCGACGGCTCGAACGCTGCCTGGGTTCTGCTCCGCATGGACCCGGTTCCGAGGACGCAACCGCCCGAGAGGAAAACCGGCAGCCGATGACGGAGCGGGCTGTCCGGGTTCTTCCTCGCCGATGTGCAGCAGGCCTTCTTCGACGACATGATGCATTCGCCGGGTCGCGGCGTGATGTAGGCGTTCGCGTTCAAGGTCATGTGCGCGCTGGCGATGCCGGGTGCCATCGTCCTGGTGCTCGTGGTGCTGGCCGTGGCAGTCCTGGTCAGCCGTCGGTGATCACGCAGGACGCCGATGCCGCCGGGTAGCGCGACTGGGCCGGCATCGATCTTCAATGGGTGGTGAAGGTGCCTTGCTTGTCGGCCCTTCTGATGTGTACAGCCCAAGAGCCGGATCCCTGCGGACCCGGCCGATGGTCGTTTCGTTTTCCGTCAGAACGGGACTTCCCAATCCTGGATCGCGTCCGGGCCGTCATCCCGTTCCCAGATGATCGTGGTCAGGTCGCCCTCGTCGAGGTTCCAGGTTTCGATGGCCTGGATCTCGTAGCGGTCGCGTTTCAGGCCACGGATGTCGCGGCTGCTCAGGCCGGCGCCGGTGCGAAGGATCGTCATGATGCTGTTTTCCTCTGTTCTCCCAGCCAATCGCTGGTGATCAGCGGGACCGCCGGCCTTCGGGGTGGGTCAACATCGGAGGTCTGCGAGCAAGCGGAGCCGGGTTGCGCAGGGCGCGAGGCGACAGCCTTGCGTCCAAGCGGCCCGGCTCTGCGCAGCGAGCGGACCGGAGCCGCGCATCTTCGCGCGGCATGTCGCCCTTTCTTGCGGCATGGTGTTGAGGCAGCACGACCTTGGCCGGCGGTACGATGGAGAGATCAGCGAGGAGTTTTCTTCCTTGCTTCCTGCGTCGCGGCGGCACGGGAGTGGTGGGGTTGCCGCGAAAGCCGGTTCGGCAACCTCATGGAAGAAGGCGCAGGGATCGAAACCCCTGCGCCGGTCTGCCATCTCGGGCGGGAGCGGAACCTCGATCGGCTCCGCTCCCGGGTGGTCTGTCAGGCCGCCATCTGGAAAGCGGCCATCTCGACGGCGGCGGACTTGCGGGCGACGCTCGCCGCGGGTGCCACCGGTGCCTCGTAGGGCTTCCAGTCATCGCCGGTGATGTCGGCGTAGGCGATGATCGCCCCCTCGGCGGCGGCCAGCAGGGCGAAGGACTGCAGGGCCATCTCGGCGGCGAACAGGCGGGCGCGCTCGGCCTTGCTCTCGAAGCCGGCCGGACCTTCGCGGTCCTCGTCGCGGTCGTCGTTGAGCAGCTTGCTGGTGAGCTCCAGCGCCGCCGACTTCTTGGTGCCGTAGAACTGGGCGGCCCCGAAGGCGGAGCTGACGAAGGCGCCGGTGATCCGTTGCAGGTGGATCTGCAAGGCCTTCTCGTTCAGCGCCGTCCCGAAGGCCTGGGCGGCACTGGCGATGTGCTCCTTGGTCGCGTCGCGGATGCCGTCGTAGTCGACGGGTTCGAGGCCGAAGGTGCGGACGAGGTTGTCGGTCAGGCCCTGATGCGGGGCGAGGCGGGCGACCAGTTCGAAGGTGATGGACTGGCGATCCGGCCGGCTGGCGGAAGCGGTGATCTTCGTGGTGGTCTTCGCGGCCGTCGGGGCGATCTTCCTGGTCATGATGTCGATCCGTTCTCTCTGCCCGGGAGGTTCCGCCGGCGTTGTGCCGGCGTCCGCCCCCTCGGGTGCGGTTTCCTCGGCCGGGTAAAGGCGGGAGCGGAAAGCCCTGAGGACGGCAGTGGTGCGGGAGCGCAGCGACACGGTGCCGGCCGAACCGCAGGCGCTCCGCCGCTGGCGGAGCGGGGCTTGAAGTGACCGGCGCCCGGCCCAAACCGCACGCATCCGAGGGGGTGACGCCGACACGCCACACCGGCAATCCCCGTGGCCGGAGAGAGATCGACGCGTTCATGGCCTGGTTCACGCCCGGTCCGCGCAGCCCCACGGTTTCCCGCCCGGCGCGGTGGATCATCCACACCGATGGGCTGGTTGCCTGCCCGGGATCATGCCGCCGATACCGAACCGCGCCGTTTCGGCTGGCACACGTTCGACCGCCGGCGCCGGCGCGATCGGGGAGCCTGCCGGGCGCGCCGAGGTTGCAGGGAGAGGGCGGGACGCAGGCTTGCGGGTCTGCCGGCCGGCGTCGCCGCGTCGCCGTGCTCTGCCTGACCGTTGGGCCGGCCGCGCGCACCAGACGGCGGCGCGTGGATGCGCACCGACGAGCTGATCGCCACGAGCGCGCGGACCCGCCGGATTGCCGGCGCAGAGCAGGTGGAGCCGTCCTGCCTTGCCGCCGGGAAATGGCTCGCGGGCCTGCGCACGTGGACAACCCGGGGGTGCTTCCGCTGCGCTCGTCACGGGCAGGGCAGGGGGCCGGGCAACGCGGTCAGGCGGCGATCGGCAGTGCCATCAGCCGTTCGAGTTGGCGGATTTCCTGGCAAAGGCAGCGCGGGCGCGGGCCGTAGGTCGCCTCCAGCCGATGGCGGCGGCGAGGGTGCGATGCCAAGCCGTCTGGTTCCGACACTCAGCCACCCGGGCGCGCCAAGCCGGGCGACGGCCTGGACCCTTTCGGTCGCCATCGCCCGGTTGCGGAAGACGCACGGAGGGGAATATGGGGTTCCGGGACGGAACCAGCTGGAGGCACGACAGTCCGGTG
Organism: uncultured Alphaproteobacteria bacterium; assembly: GCA_963709085.1. Classification (GTDB taxonomy): domain Bacteria; phylum Pseudomonadota; class Alphaproteobacteria; order Acetobacterales; family Acetobacteraceae; genus Rhodovastum. The sequence continues at coordinate 6,242 of CAVPVB010000030.1, read as the reverse complement.
GCCAGACCCGCGATCCCGCCCGGCGCGACCGACGACGAGGTGCGCGCCCTGCTTGAACGCCACCGCTGCCCCGTGCCGTTCCACGCGGTGCGCACCCGCTTCCTCGGTTCCATTGCGTCACCCGTTATGCAGGGAGCGCCCATGGATACGGTGGCGGCCCTGTGGGGCGGGAAGATGCCGCCGTTCGAGGGTCTGGACGCGGCCAACGAACTGATCGCTGCGCTCGTCATGGGGCTATGGAACCGGCTGACGCGCCACAGGGAGCGGTCCGTGCCGTTCCGGCTGACCCGGCTGGAGGCCGCCGCGACACGCGAGGGGCTGGCGCGGTTGGCGTTGCGGCGCCGGGAGGAGCTTGAGGGCTTCGCCGAGGGGCTCTTCGGCGACCGCGAAAGCCTCGATCTGCCGGAGCGCGCCCACAGGGCGCTCGGGGTCATGGGGGAGATGCGCGCGATGCTGGAGGGTATCCATGAACTCGCCGAAAACCCAACGAAACCTGCCGACGCTGCCGACATCGCAGTGACCCTCGGTCATTTGCGCGAACTCACCCGGATTGCCGAGCACGAAATGCACGAGGCGGTTCTGTCATGTGCCCACGCGCAGATGCGGATGACACCGATGCATCCGGCGGCACCGCCGACGCGGCATTGATGTCCGGCCCGGCGGCAGCGAGCGGAGGCACGGCATGACCGGCCGTGCCCGGGCCGGGCAGAAGCGGCTGAGGAGACCAGCGTGAAGATGGATGGGTTCACATGTCTGTAGCGCGACAATCAGGATGGTGGAGAACACATGCCGCCGAAACCCGCCGTGAAAACGGCGGCCGGATATCTGAAGTCGATATCCATCACAGCAAAGCCGGACGGGGACCATGGCGCGGGCACAGGGGTCTGCTCCGGGACGGCACAACCGACTACTTTGCGCCCGTTGTCGTCATCCGGCCGTCCCGGCCATCGCCTCCGAAGCGGACCTTCCCTGCGGCCGTCGGATGGCTGGGGTGGAAGGCAGTCGCCTTAGAGTCCGTTGGGAAAGGGTCATGCCATAGTTATAGACGCCAGCAGCCGAGTGATGGAAGCAAATATCATGGCGGCGGCGGACACGTGTGTCAGGGTTTCATAATCGAGCTTCAGGCGGCGTGAGCCAGTCAGCGCCCCGATGCTTTGCTCAACTCGCCACCTCTTGGGCAGGAGGACAAAACCTTTGGCGAAATCGGGGCGTTTGACGACCTCGACAACACGGCTCTTGACCTGTTGCACGTAGTCGATCAACCGTGTCTTGTAGCCACCATCGACCACCACGGTCACTATCCACGGACAGAGCCGCAACAGCCGCATCACCAGCGGGATGCCGCCGTCCTGATCCTGAACATCGGCGGAAGTGATCTTCACCGCCAGCAGGCGCCCGTCGCAGTCAACTGCAATATGGCGCTTGCGTCCAAGCACTTTCTTGCCAGCATCGTAGCCACGTTCTCCACCTGGAGCGTCACATTTAACCGATTGGGCATCAATGATCGCCAGCGTCGGACTCGCCTCCCGGCCGGCTTTTTCACGGTCCATCATCACCAGGTGATGGTTAATCTGCTCCATGTGACCGCCGTCGGACAGCAGGCGCCAGTAGTCGTAGCAGATACTGATGGCGGCAGGTCCTTCGGCATGGCGTCCCACGGGATGCCATAGCGTACAACATAGCGGATACCGTTCATGACCTCCCGTAATCGATGCGTCCGCGGACGGCCGCGTCCCTTCGGAACTGGAAGAAGAGGCTCCAAAACCTCCCACTCCTCGTTCGTCAGGTCGCTGGGATATCTTTGGCCACGTCGGTCATAGCGAGCACGATTCCCATTTGTCCAAACCATCGATACGTCCGTCACCCATCTTCCACAAAGGCTTACCTTCTACAATGGCGCGGCGCGACTTGGAATCCCTTTCCCAACGGACTCTTAGGGGAATGTAGCCAAAGGCCCAGTCCGTGCGCCCCTACAAATAGGCATCGAAACTTACATGGCTGGTATTTGCTGAAGACAATCTCTTGCTGCAATCCGTGCAACAGGGTCGAGGAGCGTGAAAGCGAACCCACGTTTTAGACGAACGACTAGGATATTGGTGTTTGGTCCAAGCGTCTGGCTTAGTCCGTCACGGATTACTCTTGCATCATGGCTAGTTTGTACGATACGACATTGTTTGACGACTTTCCAATAGTTTTTTATGCCGTATCGAAACTTGAGGTGGTCGTCCGCTTTTTTGTACTCAGCTTCACGCCCTTTGGAATTCTTAAGATCGAAGGTAACCATATAAAACCGACCGCTCATGATGACTCCTTCATCTGCCGGGTGGCGGCCCGCAGTTAATTTCAAATTCGATCAGACGATATCGTTTTGGTCGTATCCGTCAAGGTGGTAGAAAATGGGCCGTACGATGGGCGGCTGCGGCGGCGTGCTGCCTGGGATCAGCGTCGATGAAAGGGTGGCGAGTTTGACGATGCCGACGTGACGTTTTGCCATGTCGCCCGTGCGGATGCTGACGGTCTGCTTCCGGCCTGGAGCGGCCAGGACCGGCTGGGCGGCTCGACATGCCCCATGGCGGTCTCTCAGGCGCGTCGATCAGTTTCCCGATAGCGGACGAAGCGTTTGATATCCTCGCCGACCGCGATGGTTGGAGAGCGGCGGTTGGCGTGCGGCGAACACGTCGCGCCGAAGCGGGCTTCGTGCGCGCCGATAATTGCGACGGCGGATTAGGCTTCGCTCATCCGCGCTTGCTTGCCGATACCGACGGCGGCGGCAATGTGCGATGGTGGGCTGAAGCCCACCCTGCGCTTGCTGTACAATACGTATCGTAAACGATGTTTACCTCTAAAGGTAACAGACATGCCTGGTTACGTCTATCTTGATTCGAACGCTTTCTGGCTGATGAAACCGGAGGACAAGGATTTCGACGGAGAGTTCCGAAACACCATCGAACGCCTTCGCCAACGCTACAGGTTCCCGTTCTCCGAAGCGCATTTCCTCGATATCGCGGCCGGTGATTTGCCCGGCAACGAGCACTATGTTGCGCGGGATCTCGACTTCTTGGCGGAAGTTTCGCAAGGCTACGTCGTGGCTTTGGACGAAAGGGAACAGAAACCGCCCGATGAGTTCGGTCCAGCCCCGGGGCCAGTTCCCGGTGGCGGTCTGCCCTGGATCGTGCACTCCCGGTTTAGAGACGTAGCGGCTAAATACCTTGCCACGCCTAAAGACTTCCCCCAGGAACCTTCGTTTCACTTTTATGGCACCAGCCACGAGGTGAACCTAAACAAGGTGCACAAGAACCATCCGCTGAGGCAGCTTCTCCAAGCCGCACAAGGGGTTTTTTCGCCGGAACTCCTGCAGGACTATGCGGCCATCCTATGGGAGGGCCGTGACGACCCGAGGACCTACCGAACCTTCCGGGAGTGGGCGGCCGCCGCCTGCGAAATGCTCGGCGCAAAGGGCACCCTGCTCGGCCCGGATACAGCCGAGGGACTGGCCCCTCTCAAGGCATTAATGTCAGCCAAAGAGCCGGATGAGATTTCCGCCGCGCTTGTGAAGGCGACCGATACCCTTTGCTTGATTAAACGTGAGCGCCTCGAAAGGCTCCCATGGCCAGAAAGGCTTGTAAGAGCATACAATCTCTTGGATTTCCATGCCGACCTGTGGGAACGAATCAGCAAAAAGAATCGCCCATCCAACATGAGGCTGGACTTAAAACACCTGATTTATGCCGCCGGTGCAAAATATTTTATTACCGAGGACAGACGGTTCGCAGAGAAGGCGAAGGTTACGTTCTCGGCTTTTGGCATCAGAACGAAGGTCTCGGACAGATTGGAGTTCAGGGCTGAGATTCGACTGACCATCCGCCGGACCCGTTCACCTCCCCCCTCGTGGCTTGGGCATCTGACTGGGTTGGCTCCGCTGGCTGAAGCGGTACGCGGGGAGCTTGCGTGACGGAGCAAGTAGCAAGTAGCAAGTAGTAGCAAATAGCAAGTAGCAGCAAGGGTGGGCTTCAGCCCACTGAGGTGGCCCCCATTGGCGGGCCGGGTTTGCGTTGGTGGGCTGAAGCCCACCCTACAGGATCAGCGTCGGCTTTGACGCTCTCGCGTTCCGAAGCGGCCTGTCCACTCCCGGCCAACATCGAACGTCCAGCCGCCAACCGTAAAGTTCGAAGAAGGATCGAGAGCGGTCCGGCCGTCATCCGCCCCGCGGCGAGGCGGCTATGCAGCGACCGGCAGGTCGATCAGCCGGGCAAGCTGGTCGATCTCCTGCAACAGCCGCCGCATGCGCGGGCCGTAGTCGGGTTCCAGGCGGGTGGCCGCGTCCAGGTACCGCTGCCACGTGGCGCGGTCCCAGGTCGCACGGTCGTCGATGCGCACGGCCTGGGCCGCGCCCCGTGCGGCGGCCTGCTCGCAGGCGATGACCAGGCTGGCCTCGAGATCAGCGAAGGTCTGGCGGCGGCGGGCAATGCCGGCGCACAGGCCGGCACGGTCAAGCCGTCCACGGGTTGTCTGGGGTGCCAGCAGGCTGGACTGCGCGGTGCTGAACAGAACTGGGCGCGCGGCGGTGTCGGCGCCGCCTGGGGTCAGGTGGGTCATGGTGGGGTCCTCGTTCGGCGGGGAAGCCCCGGCCCGGCATAGCCGGACCAGGGCAGGTTCAGCTTCCGGTCAGGCTGCTTCGCGCAGGTCGCCAGCGTCGTCTTCGTAGCCGTCCTCCGGCTCGGCGACGGCGTCGCCTTCGCTGTCTGCGCTGGTCACCGGGCCGACCCAGCCGGCGCCGGTGTGGCCATGCCGGCGCCCGGCGGCGGCGGCCTGATCCTCGGGCGCCAGCCGGAAGAGCGCACCCGGATAGACGAAGGTGCCGTCGGTGAAGCGCCCGACCATCCGCGCCCGCGTGTCTTTCGCGCGGACCTCGACGCGCACGCCCTCGGCTGCGGCGGCCTTCTCCAGTGCGCCGCGGGACAGGCACGACAGGAACTCTTCGGTTGCCATGTTCGGCAGCCGCAGCGAGGCGCCGATCGCCTCGCCGGCGATCCGGGCGAAGGGTCCGCTCTGCGAGCGGTTCTCGCGGCAGGACAGCACCGCGGCCAGCATCATGCGCGCGGCCCGGCGCAGCCGGTCGGGATCGGCCGTCAGCACGCCGCCCTCGGTGAGCGTGCGGCTGATCGCCTGGCGGTCGTTGCCGTTCAGGCTGCTTCCGCTGTCGACGGCGACATTGTCGCCGCCGAGGGCGAGGACCAGCATGCCAAGCAGGGTGTCGTCGGCGATCGGCGCGTCGGCGAGCGCCTGGTGCAGCGCATCGGTGCGCAGGTCGCCGATCATGGCGATGCCTTTCTGCGTCACGTCCGGCCGGGTCCGCGCCGCCGGCATGTGATCGTCACTGTCGCCGCCGGCGGCGCCGGTCGTGGCCCCGGTTGCCGTCTTGGTGCCGCCCGCGGGCTTGCCGGCCTTCTTCGGTTCGGGCAGCCGGAAGGCAACCGTCTTCACCTCGCCGGTGCGCGTGTCGATGTAGTGGCCGACCAGGTCGGTCTTGCCCGGCTTGCCGTAGACGCGCTCGGCCTTCTTCGGCAGGTCGCAGCGGCCGTATTCGTCGACCGGCAGCAGCCGGCCGCGCTCGGGCAGGTTGTTCTGCAGCCACTCCTGCTGGGCGCCGAAAAACCCCTCGACGTTCGTGGTGGTGCGGCTGTCCTCGCCCGGCGGGGCGAACAGATCGTCCTCCCAGACGATGCCGTAGGCCTTCGCCAGATCGTCGCCGAACTTCGCCGCCGAGGCCGGCATGCGCCGCTTGGCCAGCGCCCGGGCGACCTCGTGCCAGGCGATATCGGTCTGGCCCTTCTTCGGCTTGTGCTTCTTCCAGACCTGGGCCTGTTCCTCGGCCGTGGCGGCGGCGATCGTGCGCAGCTGCTCCTCGTTCGGCATGCTGCCGAGCGCCATCACGTCGAGCATCGCCGGATGCAGATGCGCCAGCAGCTTCAGGCGGCGGACGGTGCGGACCGGCAACGCCAGCGCATCGCCGATCGCCTGTTCGTTCCAGCCCTGGGCTTCAAGCCGCTCGATCGCGCGCCAGTGTCCACGCTCGCATCGAGGCTCGTATCAAGTTTCGGCGACCGAGCGCATCGCGTCGGCCGCCTCGTCGGCATCGCACACCATCACGTCGATCACCGGCAGCCCGGCCTTGATCGCGGCTTTCACCCGGCGGTTGCCGACGACGATCATCAGCCCGTCGTCCTTCGGGATGACGGAGG
>CAVPVB010000029.1:0-16649 GCA_963709085.1 uncultured Alphaproteobacteria bacterium | reverse complement strand
CGTGCTGGTCTTCCTCGCCGCATTGCTGTTCCGCCGCGGCGTCGTCGGACCGTCGCTCCGGCCGAGGCTGTTCAGCGCCACGCCGCAGCCGATCCGCGGCACGACCGACAACCACGGTCATGCCGATTGGCTGTCGATCGCGAAGGCATGCGAGGTTTTCCCCGGCCCGTCGGCCGAGTTCGGCGGCATCGTCGTCGGTGAAGCGTACCGGGTGGATGAGGACCGGGTTGCCGCCATGGCCTTCGATCCGGCCAACAAGGCGAGCTGGGGGAAGGGGGGAAGGCGCCGCTCCTCGTGGACCCCTGCAAGTCCGGCCCGACCCACAGCCTGATCTTCGCCGGCGCCGGCTCGTTCAAGTCCACCTCGGCCGCATCAACGCTGCTGACCTGGACCGGCTCGGTCGTCGTCCTCGATCCCTCGGGCGAGCTTGGCCCGATGCTGGCGGGTGCACGCACAAAGATGAACCACACCGTTCACCAACTCGGGCTGCGCGGGGCGACCGGCTTCAACGTGCTCGACTGGATCGACATTGCATCGCCGCTGGCCACGACGAACGTCTTGTCGGTCGTCAACTGGATTTGCGGCGATGGGCAGGCCGGCGGAGGGAAGGACAAGGGCTCCGAGTTCTTCGAGGCGCGCGGCCGGGCGCTCGTGGCGTGCTTGCTGGCGCACATGCTGTGGGACCCTGCCATGCCCCCGGCGCTGAAAACGCTTCGTACCCTCCGGATCGGCCTCGCCACGCCCGAGAAAGAGATGCGGGAGGTGCTGAGGGGCATCCACAGCAATAGTCTCAGCCCGCTCGCCCGCGATTACGCCGGCACCATCATGGGACTGGTGCTCGAAACATTCTCCGGCGTTTACGCCAATGCCGACGAGAGCACTTCCTGGCTGGCGAACCCGGCCTTTGCCTCGATCGTCTCCGGCAACACCTTCAAGTCGCAGGACATGCTCGGTGGCAAGGTGTCCGTGTTTCTGCAAATTCCGCTGCTGGCCTTGCAATCGACGCCGGCGATCGGCCGGGTCGTCATCGGCGCGCTGCTCAACGCCGCCTATGAAGCGGACGGACGGGTGACCGGCCGTATCCTGTATCTGCTCGACGAGGCCGCGCGTCTTGGCCCGATGCGGATTCTTGAAACCGCCCGTGACGCCGGCCGCAAATACGGCATCACGCTGCAACTGCTCTACCAGTCGGTCGGCCAGCTCGAACGGCAGTGGGGCCGGGAGGGCAAGCGCGAATGGTACGACGGCGTGTCGCACCGGTCCTATGCGGCCGTGCAGGACCTCGAGACGGCGAAGGAGCTGGAGGAGACCTTCGGCAGCTACGCCGTCATGGCAACGTCGGAAGGCTCGAACACCGGCTCATCGGGCAAATCCTTCGAGACCGGATCACGGTCGCGCGGCGCCAACACCAGCTACCACGAAATCAGCCGCCCGCTGATCCGCCGGGAGGAGCTGATGAATGACTGCCGGACGGATGAGGTGTTCGTCATCATCCGGGGCGCGAGGCCGCTCCGCTGCGGCCGTGCCATCTACTTCCGGCGGCCGGAACTGGCGGAAAGGATCGCGGCCAACAGGTTCAATGCCAATCCTGTCGCTGCCGCCGCCGCCGACTGAGCAAGCCCGTCAACACTCTTCGGAGATTCCCCATGTCCAAGGAAGCCGCGTCCGCTGATCTGCAAGCCGCCGCCTATTGGCGGAGCGTCGCCCGTGCCGAACGGTCCGAAACCAATGTGGCGGTGACGAAGGTCGCTGATCTGACAAAGGCGGCGAAGCGCGAAGAAAAGGAGCCGACCGAGGCGCCGCGCCGCGCGCGGGGGTTGAGTGCGGGCTGACACCGGCCTGGCGGGACGACACGCGGCGGCCCCCTTTCCGGGGGCCGCCGCCGTTCGCTACATCCGCCGTCCACGGCGGCGGCCGGCGGTGGCGTGCTCTCCGGTGCGCCTGCACGCGCTCCATGGCGGCGCGCATTGCTTCGCGCACCTGCGGGCCGATGTCCCTGATCCGCTGCAACAGGTCGCGGCGTTCGGCGGTGGTGTTTTCCGAAACGGGTTGCAGCTTCCTCGCCGTTGCGTCGTCCCGTTTGCCCTGGAAGGTCGCCGCCAGCGTGCTCCTCGCCTTGCCCATGATCGTGCGCTGCTCAAGCCGCTGCTTGCCGGCCTGCATCATCCGGATCGTTCCCGTCCGCAGGTTCTCCGCCCGCGCAAGCATGGCGAGCGATCCTTCCTTGATCGGCTGGCGGGCGAAGTTGCGCGCGACGTTCTCGATCACGTCGCCCTCGCGGACCTTGCGCAGGTCGCCGAGCGGCCGGCGGCCGGCAATCTCCTGCCGCTCCGCGCCGTCGGAGGTCACGATGAATGACTGTTCGCGATGCCTGCTGCCGGACGTGTAGGCCCCGAATGCATTCACCTGGCGCGAGCCGCCCGGGACGGCGAAGATATGTTCGCTGACCGTGGATCCCTGGCTGGTGTTGGTCGTCAGCACGTCGCCATAGGCAAGCCGGATGCGGCCGTTCGCCGCGCTGCGGAGGCTGTCCCATTTCACCAGCCCTTCCCGGCCCTCCCTGGTTCGCAGGACCAGGCCCTCGTCATTGATCGCGGCAACCTCCAGGACGGTGCCGTTGCGGCCGATGTTGCCGCCCTTGTTGGTGTCGAGGAAGCGGGCGTTGGTGCGCTCGAACAGGCGCACCCGGTCGCCCTCGGCCAGCGGCAGGTCGTATGTCCGGGCATCGACGCCGCCCTTGCTCGTCGCCGGCACGGTGATCCGGTCGGCGCCGACCTCGCCGAGGTCGCGCCGCCGGTTCCGGATCGCGATGCTGAGCTGGTGGGCGTCGAAATTGGTCGGCGCGCTGATCGAGATGGCATACCGGTCCCGGCCGGCGTTGGCGGCGCGGCGCTGCTGCCAGAGATCGACGACGCTCTGCACGGCATCGCCGTAGCCGCCCGGCGTCACCAGCAGGGTGCCGTTCTCGACCTTCCGCTGGACGGCCGCGGCGGTCTCGCCGTTGCGGAACATCAGGGTGGTTTCCCGTTCCTCCTTCTCGACCTGGCGCACCGAGGTTTCCAGCGTCGGGATCGCCGTCTCGCCAAGGCCCCGGCGCAGCAGATCGACGACGGCGCCGGCCTCGACGCTCTGCATCTGCTTCGGATCGCCGATGCCGACGATCTGAAACCCGTGCTCCTTCTGCGCGCGCAGCAGGTCATTGAGCTGGCGCGTGCCGAGCAGGCCCAGCTCGTCCACCACCACGACCGACCTGGTGCCGAGCTTGATCCGGCCCTTCTCGACGGATTTCAGGAAGCTCTCGACGGCCCGCGCGTTCCGGGCGGTGATGCCGGCATCGGTGAGGTCATCCGACTGACGCCACGCCAGGGCGATGCCGTGCACCTGGCGGCCGTCTTCCTTCCAGGCATCCACCAGCGGCTTCAACAGGGTGGACTTGCCCGAACCGGCGACGCCGATCGCGACAGTGAGGCGGCCGCCGGTGCCAAGCTGCTCCATCACCGCGCGCTGCGCCTGCCCGTGCTGGGAGGTGAAGTCGAGGTCGGGGAAGCGGCGGACCGCCGCGGCGATCTGCGCCGGGGTGAGGGCGGCCGTCTTGTCGGCGCCGGCGGCACGCGCCGCGGCGACGAGCCAGAGTTCCTCGTCGCGGTGCAGGGTTGTGGTGATGCCGACCTTGTCGCGGCCGTTCTCGCCTTTCAGATCGCCCCAGACCAGCGACGTGGCCTCGCCCCGCTGCGTCACGCCGCGCTCGCGCATCGCCTTGGTGATGGCGCTGACATCGGCGGGGGATTCGACGCCGGCGGCGATCAGCCCCTTGGCGGCGGCCAGCCGGGCATCCGCCCCTTCGACGGCGGCGCGGCGCTGCAGCTGCTTGTCGAAGACGGGGAGGGCGGCCTGATAGGCGGCCTCCAGCCGTTCGTCGCGGGAGGCAGCTTGCTGCTTCTGATCGGGCCGGAGGACGCTGCGGTGCTCGTAGCCGATGGCCGCCGCCGCTTCGCGCCAGGCAGCGACATCGCCCAGGTCGTCGGATTTGGCGCCGCGCGGGTCCTGCACGCCCTGTTTGAGCAGGCCGATCTTCCGCTCGGCGTCCAGCGTGTCCCAGTCGAGGCCCTGCTCGGCGGCATAGGCGCGGGCGGCGGTGGTGCCGCCCATGGTCCGCTTCGAGAAATGCTCGGTGACGCGCTCGGGCACGGCGGTCAGCCGGGCCATCTCCGTCCGGTCGTCGAGCACGACATCCACCCCGTGCTTGCGCAGGTTGGTCGCGAGATAGGCCTGATACAGCGCGCCCCATTCCTTCACCCGGCCGTCGAGCTGGTCGAGCCACAGGCCGCCCATGCGGCCGGTCTCGGTCAGCACGGCGTTGAAGACGGCGGTGTGGGTATGCAGCTGCATGTCGCCGGCGACCCGGCCGCCGGCGCCCTTGAAGGTGTGCAGTTCGGTGTAGTCCTGCCCGCTCCGGTCGGTCTTGACGATTTCGACGGTCGGCCGGGCGGTGTAGTGGTCGAAGGACACCCAGCCGATCGAGCCCGGCTCCCAGCCGGCCTTGCCTCCATGCGCCCATCTGGCGCGGCCGATCTGCGCCTCGATATCCTGCATGACGCTGCCGATGGCGTCGTGGTGCGCCTGGTGGATCATCGCGCGCTCGGCCTCGGTCGGCGCGAAGGACCACGCAACCGAGACCGATTTCGGCGCGGAGAAGGTCAGGTCGACGTAGCCGATCCGCGCCCGGGAGGTGTCCATCCGCTCGTGGTACTGCTTCGCGGTCAGCTCGCCGCCCGTGGCGGTGCGGCCGGACAGGATGTCCTCGCGCTGCTCCGGGGTCAGCTCGGCTTGCTTCGCCCCCAGAACGGCCTGGAAACGGCGCACCGCCCGCTGCGCGACCGCTGGCGGCAATGCCGTCCCGTCCACCCGCCGGCCGGCCAGGACGTTCTCCAACTCGGCGCGGGTGGGCATCCGGCGCTCGTCCATGCTGAAGACGGTGCCGATGCCCTCGGTCCCCGCCTGCTTCTGCTTGCCCTCGATGTCGCCGCCGTCGGCGCGCTGGCCGTTCAGCAGGTTCGCGACGTCGCCCGCGGTGAGGGCTTTGGTGATATCGATGCCGAGCCGCCCGGCAAGCGCCGGGTTCATGTCGCGGCGGGGCGTCGCCGTCGCGCTGCTGTAGTCCTTGCCGGTGCGCGCGTGCTCCGTGGCGCGGTCGAGGCGCTCGCCGGGGCCTTGCTCCGTCATCGCCGGCGCGGTGGTGGCCGGTACGGTGGAGGGAGGCGACAGCCTCGTCCCGGTCCACCAGTCCGGCCGCGATGAACGCACCAAGCGCGCGGATCATCACCTCGTCCCGGGGCGGGGAACGGCCAGCGGCATCGGTGCTGCTCTCGGCCAGCCGGTCAGCCTCGCGCGCGACCAGTTCGTCGAGCGCTGCGCCGCCCGGCAGTCGTCCGCCGGTGCGTCTCGGCCGCGTAGCGCGCGGCGGCGGCTTCCGCCGGCGTCGGCGGCTTCAGGCCCTGGTGATAGTACTCCGCCATTGCCGCCATCTCCGGCGACAGCGTCTGCTGCAACAGGTGCTCGCTCATGGCGCGCGCCGCCGAGGGGGCGCCGGCCGCGCCCGTCCGGTAGGTCAGCACCTCAGTGCTTCGTCGCGGTTGCGGTCAACCAATCTTTCAGACTGGTCTCGAACTGTCTGCCGACCGCCTCCGGCAGATCGGCCACCAGCGCGATCAGGCTCGTCTGGTTCTCGTCCATCTGCCGGACCTGCGTGGCGAGCGCCTCGAGCGCCACGGCAACCGGTGACGGCCCGGCATCCTGCGTGGCGGCGCCAAGGATTTCGGCGAGCATCTCCGACTGTGCCCGGTTGGTCTCCAGCAGCGCATTCAGGGCGGTCAGGACGTTCTGCTGAACCTCGCGCTGCTCGTCCAGCTGCTCGGCGATCGCGGTCAGGGTGTCGGAAATGTGGGCGAGGTACGCCCCGTCTCTCGTCGCTGTCATTGAGCTTCCTGTCGTTCCCGGTCGGACACCGTGGTTCGGTTGTCCCCGGCAAACCGGCATGAATCGAGCCATACACGGCGCGGCAGCACCCTACAACACTCATCCGTCTAGGGTGACTTGGTCTGTCAGAGATTGCCCATCCGTCGCTCAAATTCCGAAATTCGGCAACCGGGAACGATTGCGGGAACGTTAGCGGGAACGCCGACCGGGAACATTAGCGGGAACGATTCCGGGAACGTTCGCGGGAACGCAGCAGGTGACAACCATGTGGAAAAAGGCAGTCTGACACGACATGAAACCAGAGCCGCCCAAGAGACTGACCCCAGGAAAGCGTATCCGTGGCCGTGATGAGTTAGAGGAACAGGCGCGACTTTTCGGACGGAATTGGCATGCCGGCGATCGTGTCCAAACCTGGCGCGTACGCCATGAAGGCAAGCCGGGCGAACTGGGTCAGATGGTCGAAGACGTTTGGTCCTGGAGGGACATCGGCCGGGCCATGCACATCGCCGGCATCACCTATCGCAGGGGCGAACCGATCTCAGCGGCGGTTTCGGAGATTGCCTGTCCATCGCTCAAATGCCGAAAATCCGCAACCGGGAACGATTGCGGGAACGTCAGCGGGAACATTAGCGGGAACGCCGGGAACGATTGCGGGAACGTTAGCGGGAACGCCGACCGGGAACATTGGCGGGAACGATTCCGGGAGCGATTCCGGGAACGCAGCAGGTGACAACCATGTGGAAAAGGTAGTCTGACACACCATGAAACCCGAGCCGTCCAAGAGACTGACTCCGGGAAAGCGCAACCGTGACCGTGATGAGTGAGAGGAACAGGCGCGACTTTCGGGCAGGACCTGGCTCGGTACGCCATGAAGGCAAGCCGGGCGAAGTGGGTCAGATGGTCGAAGATGGCTGGTCCTGGACAGGCATTGGCCGGGCCATGCAGGTCGCCGGCATCACCTGTCGCACCGGCGAGCCGATCTCAGCGGCGGTTCCAGAGATTGCCTGTCGGTCGCTCGAATACCGAATATCCGTAGCCGGGAACGATTGCGGGAACGTTAGCGGGAACATTAGCGGGAACGTCGGGAACGATTGCGGGAACGTTGGCGGGAACGCCGGCCGGGAGCGTTAGCGGGAACGATTCCGGGAACGTTCGCGGGAACGCAGCAGGTGACAACCATGTGGAAAAGGCAGTCTGACACGCCATGAAACCCGAGCCGCCTATGAGATTGACCCCGGGAAAGCGCATCCGTGACCGTGATGAGTTAGCGGAACAGGCGCGACTTTTCGGGCAGGACTGGCATGCTGGGGATCGCGTTCAAACCTGGCTCGTTCGCCATGAAGGCAAGCCGGGCGAACTGAGTCAGATGGTCGAAGACGGCTGGTCCTGGACAGACATCGGCCGGGCCATGCACATCGCCGGCATCACCTATCGCACCGGCGAGCCGATCTCAGCGGCTGTTCTCCGGAAGAAGGCGTCCGAGGCCCGTTCGGCCGTTCGGGCGAAGAGTGCCAAGCCGCAGGACACCGTTTGCCCAAACGTCGGCGCGCCCATGGTGGTGCCCGCCCAGCAGCAGACGGGTTTCAGGCCGACGCAGCCATTCGTCCCCCCGTCGGCAAGCGAGGCAGACTTTCCGGTCGAGGACGAGGAGCCGGAGTTCAAGCCGATCAGCCTGCTCAACTGGAGCGGCAAGCTGATCACAGACGAGGAGAAGCCGCCCAGGAAGGAACCCGTGCCAGCCCCGAAGATCGACGTAGCTGCCGTCCTCGCAAAATTCACCGGCAGAAGATAACCCTTGCCCATCAGGACTTATGAAAATGGTTGATACGAAAATTGATAAGCCTTCCAACGTTACGGTTTTGCGCGAGGATGGTGAGAACGCTCGCACCAGGCGCCTGAACCTTGTCCCGGCTTTCAACTTCGGAGCCGATGATGACGCCGGCCCCGAGCTGAACATCCTCAGCGCCACCAGAAAGGCGACGAGCCCGATCGAGGCCGTGTCAGGCGTGGACCTGTCCGACAAGAAGAAGATCATCTTCTGGATCGGGCGCGGGAAGACCGGCAAGACCACCGGCATTCGCTGGATGGCCGAGGCGGCGGTCCTGGCCAAGACGGCTCTGCTCATGGCGGACATGGACCCGACCAACGACACGTTCTCAAAATACGTTGCCAACGTCGCCCGCCCCCCGGAGGCATCGGACCCGGCGATATCGCTGAAATGGCTCGACAAGCTGCTTCAGCACGCCATGCAGAACGGGGTGTCGTTGCTGGTGGACCTCGGCGGCGGCGACACGACGCTGCGCCGTCTGGTCACGCAGCTTCCCGATCTGGTTGAGACATTCGAGGCCCAGGGGTTCGCGATCGTGCTGTTCTACACGGTCGGTCCGCAGGAAGAGGATCTGTCCCCGCTCGCCACCATGGAGGGGCTTGGCTTCAAGCCGACTGCCACAGCGGTCGTTCTCAACGAGTCGATGGCTGAGGTTGGCGAGACGCCACTGAACGCCTTCGCCCGGATTCTCCGTCACAGCGTCTTTCTTGCGGCGATGGCGCGCGGTGCGGTCCCGATCTGGATGCCCCGGCTGCTGCCGGCGCAAGAGGTCGAGACACGTCGCCTGCTCTTCCGCGATGCCGCGAATGGCATGATCGGCAAGGGCAAGACGCCGCTCGGACCATTTGACCGCTCGCGGGTGATGAGCTGGCTTCAGGCGATGGACACCAACTTCGCCGGCATCAAGACATGGCTTCCGTGAGGGAGGGCGCGCAAGCGCCCGACCTTCCGCGGACCAGCGATGAGCTGGGCCGCGAAATCGAGCGGATGCAGGCCGAGCTGGACCGCGCCACCCAGCTCGGCGGCCTGAGGAACGATCCCACGCTGCCGCTGATCCGGGCGTTGTCCGCGTCGCTCGGTCTGCAATGGCGGCTGCACGATCAGGCCGTCGGCTACTTTCACAGTGCGAGCAGCCGGCTGGACCGCCAGCTCGCGGACACGATCGCGCAAGGCGAACAGGCGCTCGAAACGCGGCGGGTGGCCATTGTCGAGAAACTGGCGCCGATGCTGGCGGACCTGACGACGCAGAACGTCCGCACGTGGAGCCGGGCGGTCACGCTCAAGACGGCTCTGGCCTTTGGCGGGTTTGCGGTCGCGCTGGCGCTTGGGGTGGGGGCGGCGGGGTATGGCGCAGGCTGGGAAGCCGGGCATACCTCGGCCCTCGGCGCCTCCGGCGCACTGGCCGGCGCTGTCCTTCGAGCCGGGCCGGCGGCTGAAAGCGCACTCGTCGGCATGGTGCGCGCCAACAATCTCGTCGATGCGTGGTCGAGATGTCAGAAGACGGCGACGGCCGACAGGGAAGGCCGGCGCGTCTGCTCGATGCCGATGTGGGCGGAGCCGGAAAGCCAGCCGAGAAGCTGATGTCCTGTCCGCCAACCATCGAATTGGCCGCGTACTGGTTGCCACCAAACGGTCGGACATCATCGTGCGCGATCGCGCAGACAGGGTCGCCAGGACGCGCACGTCCGTGCCGCGGCAGCCAACCCGGCGCCGAGGCACGCAGGTTGCGCCGGATGCCGCGGTGCCGGGTCCTTGCGGACCCGGCTGCATCGCTAATATGGCAGATCGGCCTCGGTGATCGCGTCCGGGCCGTCATCTCGTTCCCAGATGATCGTGGTCAGGTCGCCCTCGTCGAGGTTCCAGGTTTCGATGGCCTGGATCTCGTAGCGGTCGCGTTTCAGGCCACGGATGTCGCGGCTGCTCAGGCCGGCGCCGGTGCGAAGGATCGTCATGATGCTGTTTTCCTCTGTTCTCCCAGCCAATCGCTGGTGATCAGCGGGACCGCCGGCCTTCGGGGTGGGTCAACATCGGAGGTCTGAGAGCAAGCGGAGCCGGGTTGCGCAGGGCGCGAGGCGACAGCCTTGCGTCCAAGCGGCCCGGCTCTGCGCAGCGAGCGGACCGGAGCCGCGCATCTTCGCGCGGCGCGTTGCCCTTCCTTGCGACGTGATGTTGACGCAGCACGACCTGGCCGGCGGTACCGATGGAAGAACCAGCGAGGTGGTTTCTTCCTTGCTTCCTGCGTCGCGGCGGCACGGACTGGTGGTGGGGGTGCCGAGAAAGCCGGTTCGGCAACCTCATGAAAGAAGGCGCAGGGATCGAAACCCCTGCGCCGGTCTGCCATCTCGGGCGGGAGCGGAACCTCGATCGGCTCCGCTCCCGGGTGGTCTGTCAGGCCGCCATCTGGAAAGCGGCCATCTCGACGGCGGCGGACTTGCGGGCCACGCTCGCCGCGGGGGCCACCGGTGCCTCGTAGGGCTTCCAGTCATCGCCGGTGATGTCGGCGTAGGCGATGATCGCCCCCTCGGCGGCGGCCAGCAGGGCGAAGGATTGCAGGGCCATCTCGGCGGCGAACAGGCGGGCGCGCTCGGCCTTGCTCTCGAAGCCGGCCGGACCTTCGCGGTCCTCGTCGCGATCGTCGTTGAGCAGCTTGCTGGTGAGCTCCAGCGCCGCCGACTTCTTGGTGCCGTAGAACTGGGCGGCCCCGAAGGCGGAGCTGACGAAGGCGCCGGTGATCCGTTGCAGGTGGATCTGCAAGGCCTTCTCGTTCAGCGCCGTCCCGAAGGCCTGGGCGGCACTGGCGATGTGCTCCTTGGTCGCGTCGCGGATGCCGTCGTAGTCGACGGGTTCGAGGCCGAAGGTGCGGACGAGGTTGTCGGTCAGGCCCTGATGCGGGGCGAGGCGGGCGACCAGTTCGAAGGTGATGGACTGGCGATCCGGCCGGCTGGCGGGAGCGGAAATCTTCGTGGTGGTCTTCGCGGCCGTCGGGGCGATCTTCCTGGTCATGATGTCGATCCGTTCTCTCTGCCCGGGAGGTTCCGCCGGCGTTGTGCCGGCGTCCGCCCCCTCGGGTGCGGTTTCCTCGGCCGGGTAAAGGCGGGAGCGGAAAGCCCTGAGGGCGGCAGTGGTGCGGGAGCGCAGCGACACGGTGCCGGCCGAACCGCAGGCGCTCCGCCGCTGGCGGAGCGGGGCTTGAAGTGACCGGCGCCCGGCCCAAACCGCACGCATCCGAGGGGGTGACGCCGACACACCACACCGGCAATCCCCGTGGCCGGAGAGAGATCGACGCGTTCATGGCCTGGTTCACGCCCGGTCCGCGCAGCCCCACGGTTTCCCGCCCGGCGCGGTGGATCAGCCACGCCGATGGGCTGGTCGCCTGCCCGGGATCATGCCGCCGACACCGACCCGCACCGTTGCGGCTGGCACACGTTCGACCGCCGGCGCCGATGCGATCGGGGAGCCTGCCGGGTCGGCCGAGGTTGCAGGGAAGGGCGGGACGCAGGCTTGCGGGTCTGCCGGCCGGCGTCGCCGCGTCGCCGTGCTCTGCCTGACCGTTGGGCCGGCCGCGCGCACCAGACGCGGCGCGTGGATGCGCACCGACGAGCTGATCGCCACGAGCGCGCGGACCCGCCGGATTGCCGGCGCAGAGCAGGTGGAGCCGTCCTGCCTTGCCGCCGGGAAATGGCTCGCGGGCCTGCGCACGTGGACAATCCGGGGGTGCTTCCGCTGCGCTCGTCACGGGCAGGGCAGGGGGCCGGGCAACGCGGTCAGGCGACGATCGGCAGTGCCATCAGCCGTTCGAGTTGGCGGATTTCCTGGCAAAGGCAGCGCGGGTGCGGGCCGTAGGTCGCCTCCAGCCGATGGCGGCGGCGAGGGTGCGATGCCAAGCCGTCTGGTTCCGACACTCAGCCACCCGGGCGCGCCAAGCCGGGCGACGGCCTGGACCCTTTCGGTCGCCATCGCCCGGTTGCGGAAGACGCACGGAGGGGAATATGGGGTTCCGGGACGGAACCAGCTGGAGGCACGACAGTCCGGTGGCCAGACCCGCGATCCCGCCCGGCGCGACCGACGACGAGGTGCGCGCCCTGCTTGAACGCCACCGCTGCCCCGTGCCGTTCCACGCGGTGCGCACCCGCTTCCTCGGTTCCATCGCGTCACCCGTTATGCAGGGAGCGCCCATGGATACGGTGGCGGCCCTGTGGGGCGGGAAGATGCCGCCGTTCGAGAGTCTGGACGCGGCCAACGAACTGATCGCTGCGCTCGTCATGGGGCTATGGAACCGGCTGACGCGCCACAGGGAGCGGTCCGTGCCGTTCCGGCTGACCCGGCTGGAGGCCGCCGCGACACGCGAGGGGCTGGCGCGGTTGGCGTTGCGGCGCCGGGAGGAGCTTGAGGGCTTCGCCGAGGGGCTCTTCGGCGACCGCGAAAGCCTCGATCTGCCGGAGCGCGCCCACAGGGCGCTCGGGGCCATGGGGGAGATGCGCGCGATGCTGGAGGGTATCCATGAACTCGCCGAAAACCCAACGAAACCTGCCGACGCTGCCGACATCGCAGTGACCCTCGGTCATTTGCGCGAACTCACCCGGATTGCCGAGCACGAAATGCACGAGGCGGTTCTGTCATGTGCCCACGCGCAGATGCGGATGACACCGATGCATCCGGCGGCACCGCCGACGCGGCATTGATATCCGGCCCGGCGGCAGCGAGCGGAGGCACGCTCGAAAGCGGACATCATCCCAGGGTGCCTTCCCAGCCGCTATGGGTGGGGAGCGGCGGTCACCCGCTTGGCCACGCCCGACCGCTCCTTCCACCGAAGCGGTCATTCCGAGGCTCCACAGCGCCGCGACGCTGTTGGCCAGACCTGGCCGCAAGCGGAGGTGCTGTTGCGGACACCCAACATAGGTGAGCAGACGTTCGTTCATCGAGCCGACCCGACTGGTGCCGGGCCTTCTCCGACATCTGCACCGGACTTCAAAATCAGCCAAGTCGCTGATCGGGTTACCTCCGCCTGATGGTGCCAAAGTCCTGATTAGGCAGCGAGCGACCTTATCGAATAGGACGGCTCGTCTGGCAGCCGGCGTCACCCTTTCGTCCCGCCTGCATGGCTTGGATCAAAGCTCGTGCAAGCGAAGGCAGTGGTAACGGAATGATTGACGCAGACACCAACGCTGAAGTTCCTGTCGTGTTGGCGGCCCGCATCGCCCAATACCGTAGCCCGCGCGTTCCGGCACACAAGAAGGGGCTGCTCACCCGGCTCGGCCCGGGACTGATCACCGGCGCCTCCGACGACGATCCGAGCGGGATCGCCACCTACTCGCAAGCCGGCGCGCAGTTCGGCTACGCGATGTGCTGGGTGATGCTGTTCTGCTTCCCGCTGATGGCAGCGATTCAGGAGATCAGCGCCCGCATGGGCCGGGTGACCGGTCGCGGCATCGCCGGCAACATCCGCAGGCATTACCCGCCCTGGCTGCTCTACGCGATCGTTGGGCTGCTACTCGCGGCGAACACCATCAACCTGGGAGCCGATCTCGGCGCGATGGCCGCGGCCCTTAAACTTCTGATCGGCGGTCCGATTACCCTCTACGTTTTCGGCTTTGCCATCGGTTGCGTCTGCCTCGAGGTGTATTCCCGGTACGAGCGCTACATTTCCATCCTGAAGTGGACCAGCTTCGTGCTGCTGGCCTATGTGGCGGTCGCGCTCGTGGTCGACGTGCCCTGGCGGCTGGTCCTCTATCGCACCTTCATGCCGAATTTCTCGCTGAGCGCGGACTACATCGTCACCGTGGTGGCGGTGCTGGGCACGACGATCACGCCCTACTGCTTCTTCTGGCAATCCTCCCAGGAGGCTGAGGACGAGCGGATCGACCCCACGGCGCACATGCTTCTCCAGGCCCCGGAGGAGGCGCCAAAGGAAATCCGGCAATCCGCTTCGACACCTATATCGGGATGGGCTACTCGAACGTGATCAGCCTGTCCATCATCGTGAGCACCGCGGCGACCTTGAACGCGCACGGCATCACCGACATCCAGACCTCCGCGCAGGCCGCTGAAGCGCTGCGGCCGATCGCGGGGGTGTTCACCTTCGCTCTGTTCGCTGCTGGCATCATCGGCATCGGGCTGCTCGCGGTTCCGGTGCTGGCCGGCTCCAGCGCCTACGCTCTCGGCGAGACACTCGGGTGGACCACCGGCCTCGACCGCAAACCGCTTGACGCCAAGGCATTCTACGGCACGATCGCGGTGTCCACCCTGGTCGGCATTCTGATCAATTTCGTCGGCCTCGACCCGATCAAGGCGCTGTTCTGGTCGGCCGTCATAAACGGCGTGGTGGCAGTGCCGCTGATGGCGATCATCATGCTTATGGCGATGCGCAGAGATGTCATGGGGCGCTTCGTGCTGCCGCGGGTGCTTTGGGCGATGGGGTGGTTGTGCACGGGCACAATGGCGGTCGCAGTCGGAATCATGTTTGCGACCTGGTGAAGGGCGGCGGAGCGGCGTCGAGGTTTTTGACTTGTCCGACGGTGCCCCCGCCCGACAAGGCGCGCAATACAAACCTCCACTTTGGGGAAGGATGATCCTGAAGCTGAATGACCTGCAAGGGCGGGAAACAGCCAGTCATGCCGCCACGGAGCGTACGGCCGCTTCACCCCAAAGAGCCGACATCCGGTCGTATGGCCACAATAGCTGAGAAGGGTCGATTGCGGCTGTCAGGCACCCCGCCCTCAATGTCCGCTTCAGTTCGCCCCCCTCATCCGTCACCTGCCATTCCGCTCACGTGCCAATAGCGGTCAGGCCGTCATTCGTCCGGCGGCGAGGTGGCTATGCGGCGACCGGCAGGTCGATCAGCCGGGCAAGCTGGTCGATCTCCTGCAACAGCCGGCGCATGGGCGGGCCGTAGTCGGGTTCCAGGCGGGTCGCAGCATCCAGGTACCGCTGCCACGTGGCGCGGTCCCACGTCGCACGGTCATCAATGCGCACGGCGTGGGCCGCGCCGCGCGCGGCGGCCTGCTCGCAGGCGATGACCAGGCTGGCTTCGAGATCAGCGAAGGTCTGGCGGCGGCGCGCAATGCCGGCACACAGGCCGGCACGGTCAAGCCGTCCACGGGTTGCGTGGGGTGCCAGCAGGCTGGACTGCGCGGTGCTGAACAGAGCCGGGCGCGCGGCGGTGCCGGCGCCGCCTGGGGTCAGGTGGGTCATGGTGGAGTCCTCGTTTGGCGGGGAAGCCCCGGCCCGGCATAACCGGACCAGGGCAGGTTCAGCTTCGGGTCAGGCTGCTTCGCGCAGGTCGCCGGCGTCGTCTTCGTACCCGTCCTCCGGCTCGGCGACGGCGTCGCCTTCGCCGTCTGCGCCGGTCACCGGGCTGACCCAGCCGGTGCCGGTGTGGCCGTGCCGGCGCTCGGCGGCGGCGGTCTGATCCTCGGGCACCAGCCGGAAGAGGGCGCCCGGATAGACGAAGGTGCCATCGGTGAAGCGCCCGACCATCCGCGCCCGCGTATCTTTCGCCCGGACCTCGACGCGCACGCCCTCGGCCGCGGCGGCCTTCTCCAGCGCGCCGCGCGACAGGCAGGACAGGAACTCTTCGGTCGCCATGTTCGGCAGCCAGAGCGAGGCGCCGATTGCCTCGCCGGCGATCCGGGCGAAGGGGCCGCTCTGCGAGCGGTTCTCCCGGCAGGACAGCACCGCGGCCAGCATCATGCGCGCGGCCCGGCGCAGCTGGTCGGGATCGGCCGTCAGCACGCCGCCTTCGGTGAGCGTGCGGCTGATCGCCTGGCGGTCGTTGCCGGTCAGATTGCTCCCGCTGTCGACGGTGACATTGGCGCCGCCGAGGGCGAGGACCAGCATACCGAGCAGGGTGTCGTCGGCGATCGGCGCGTCGGCAAGCGCCTGGTGCAGTGCATCGGTGCGCAGGTCGCCGATCATGGCGACGCCTTTCTGCGTCACGTCCGGCCGGGTGCGCGCCGCCGGCATGTGATCGTCACTGTTGCCGCCGGCGGCGCCAGTCGTGGTCCCGGTTGCTCCTTGGTGCCGCCCGCGGGCTTGCCGGCCTTCTTCGGCTCGGGCAGGCGATAGGCGATGGACTGCACCTCGCCGGTGCGCGTGTCGATGTAGTGGCCGACCAGATCGGTCTTGCCCGGCTTGCCGTAGACGCGCTCGGCCTTCTTCGGCAGGTCGCAGCGGCCGTATTCGTCAACCGGCAGCAGCCGGCCGCGGTCGGGCAGGTTGTTCTGCAGCCACTCCTGCTGGGCGCCGAAGAACCCTTCGACGTTCGTGGTGGTGCGGCTGTCCTCGCCCGGCGGGGCGAACAAGTCGTCCTCCCAGACGATGCCGTAGGCCTTCGCCAGATCGTCGCCGAACTTCGCCGCCGAGGCCGGCATGCGCCGCTTGGCCAGCGCCCGGGCGACCTCGTGCCAGGCGATATCGGTCTGGCCCTTCTTTGGCTTGTGCTTTTTCCAGACCTGGGCCTGTTCCTCGGCCGTGGCGGCGGCGATGGTGCGCAGTCGCTCCTCGTTCGGCATGCTGCCCAGCGCCATCACGTCGAGCATCGCCGGATGCAGATGCGCCAACAGCTTCAGGCGGCGGACGGTCCGCACCGGCAACGCAAGCGCATCGCCGATCGCCTGTTCGTTCCAGCCCTGGGCTTCAAGCCGCTCGATCGCGCGCCAGATGTCCACGCTCGACATCGAGGCTCGTATCAAGTTTTCGGCGACCGAACGCATCGCGTCGGCGGCTTCGTCGGCATCGCACACCATCACGTCGATCGCCGGCAGTCCAGCCTTGATCGCGGCTTTCACCCGGCGGTTGCCAACGACGATCATCAGCCCGCCGTCCTTCGGGATGACGGAGGGCGGCT
>CAVPVB010000028.1:0-3212 GCA_963709085.1 uncultured Alphaproteobacteria bacterium | reverse complement strand
AAGCGGGGTGGCGCCGACACGTTGCGGAATGCGGGGAAAATGAGGTCACCTGTCGTCCTTGGAAGAGGACGACAGGATGCTGGACGCGGTGTCGGAGTTTGAGAACGCTCGTACGAGTGATCATACGAGCGCTCGCAAACAGCGCATCGAGATCATCACGCGCGGCGAGCGTCGGCGGCGTTGGACGCCGGAACAGAAGCGCGAGATCGCGGCGGAAAGCCTGGAGCCGGGCGCGTCGCCGATCACAGTGGCCCGCAAGCACGGGATCAGCACTGGCCAGCTCTACACCTGGCGGCAGGAGTTGCTACGGAACGCTCTTGGTGCCACGTCCGACACGAAACCAAGCTTCGTGCGCGTCGACGTCGTGGCCGGTCCTCCGCGTCTGGCGGCGCCGGAGCTGGGGCCACCGGTGCCGCCGACCGCGCCACCTGCAATGCCCTTACCCACTCAGCCGGACGGGCGGATCGAGATTACGCTGTCGCGGGGCGTGTCGGTGCGTGTGGATGCGAAGGTGGATGGGGCTGCATTGCGGCGGGTTTTGGCCGCGCTGGAACGGTCATGATCGCCGCACCGCCTGGCGTCCGCGTCTATCTTGCCTGCGGCACCACGGATATGCGCCGTGGCATGGCGGGCCTGGCCATGCAGGTTCAGCAGATCCTTGAGCAGAACCCTTTCGACGGCGCCATCTTTGCCTTCCGCGGCAAACGGGCCGGTCTGATCAAGGTTCTTTGGCACGATGGCATCGGCCTGTGCCTGCTGACGAAGCGTCTGGAGCGCGGCCACTTCATCTGGCCGACCACGAGCACGGGAGCAGTCTCGCTGACGGCGGCCCAGCTGGCGACGTTGCTGGAGGGCTGCGAATGGCGGGCGCAAGTGGCAAGCTGTCGACCTGCACTGGCAGGTTAACGAATTGTCGCAGCCAAAAAAAGTGCTGGCAGCGACGCGGCGGTGTTGTTCATCATGCCGGCATGCAGATCGACCTCGACGCCCTGCCAGAAGACTCCGCCGTGCTGCAAAGCATGGTTCGCGAAGTCGTCACGGCAACCAGGCAGCGCGACGCCGAGGTGACCGAACTGACGGCAGAGATCGAGAAACTGCAGGCCCTGATCCACAAGCTGCTGCGCCATCGCTTCGGCCGCCGTTCCGAGCAGCTGTCGCCGGATCAGCTGCAACTCGCCATCGAAGACATCGAGCAGCAGCTTGCCGAAAGCAAGGCGGCCGAGGATGCAGCGGCAAAGTCAGAAGAGCAGCGACGGCGCCGCCGGGAGGCGCGCCCGCAGCGCAATCTCGGCGCCCTGCCTGCGCATTTGCCGCGCGACGAGGTGGTGATCGATGTCGAGGACAAGTCCTGCCCCTGCTGCAACGGCACGATGCACCAGATCGGCGAAACCCGCACCGAGATGCTCGACATCGTGCCCGCGCAGCTGCGGGTGAAGGTGATCCGGCGTCCGCGCTACGCCTGCCGTGCCTGCGAGGAGGCGGTCGTGCAGGCGCCCGCGCCGGAGCGGCCGATCGATGGCGGCATGGCCACCGAGGCGCTGGTGGCGCATGTGCTGATCAGCAAGTTTCTCGATTTCCTGCCGCTCTACCGGCAATCGCAGATGCTGGCGCGTCAGGGCATCGACATCGATCGCTCGACGCTGGGCGACTGGGTCGGGCGGGCCTGCTGGTGGCTGCGGCCGGTCTACGACCTGCTGGTCTCGACCGTGCTGTCGTCGACAAAACTGTTCGCCGACGACACCACCTTGCCGGTGCTCGATCCGGGTCGCGGCAAGACCAAGACCGGGCGTCTGTGGTGCTACGCCGTCGATGACCGGCCGTGGAAGGGGCCGAAACCTCCCGCTGTCGCCTACATCTACGGCGAGGATCGCAAGGCCACTCATCCCTCGCGCGCATCTGGCGAACTTCCGCGGCGTGCTGCAGGTCGACGGCTACAGCGGATTTGGCAGCCTGGTCACCGATCGCCGGGATGGCTCGATCCAGCTGGCGTTCTGCTGGGCCCACACGCGGAGACCTTTCTACGAATTCTACGTCTCCACCAAATCGCCGCTCGCCGCCGAGGTGCTCGCGCGCATCGGCAAGCTCTACGAAATCGAGGCGGAGATCCGCGGCAGTCCCGCCGAGCAGCGCCGTGCCGTCCGCCAGCAGCGCAGCCGTCCGATTGTCGAAGCCCTGCACACGTGGTTTCAGGAGCAGCTGCCGCGCCTGTCCGGCGCCTCGCCGCTGGCCGCCGCCATCCGCTATGCCCTGCGTCACTGGTCCGGGCTCGTGCTGTTCCTCGACGACGGGCGGCTGGAGATGGACACCAACGTGGTGGAACGGGGCATGAAAGGCGTGGCGGTCGCTCGCAAGAACGCCTTGTTCGCGGGATCGGACGGCGCCGCCGAGCATTGGGCGATCGCACTGACCCTGATCAACACAGCGAAGTTGAACGGCGTCGAGCCGCTTGCCTGGCTCACCGACGTGCTGGAGCGTTTGGTCTCGGGCGGCACCAAGGCACATGAGCTCGAGCAGTTGCTGCCCTGGAACTGGCGGCCTCCCGGGGCGACCGACATGGCGAAAGCGGCGTAACGCAACCGCCAGCTCAACCTGTGCCGGGGCATCCTGGAGCCTGGCGGCTTCCCCGCAATCCGAATGCGCGGCGATCGGGCTGGCGCATGCGCTCCTGCGGTTGCCCGCCAGCGCGTGCTCAGCGCCGGCTTCTTCGTCTCCCTGCGTCGGCGCAGCATCTGGCGCCGTGGCACCGATCCGGCCGGCCAGTTGAGGAGGCATCGGGGCGGCCGAGGCTGCAGTAAAATCCGCCGCCGCTGGCGCAGAAATGGCGATCTCCAGGCACCGGGTTGCCGTCGTCACGTCGACGGGTGCGAGGCTCGGCGTGATGCCGGCCGGCGTGCCAAGCCCGCCGCCCAGCAGCAGTTGTTGTCGCCAGGCGTAGAACTGCCCCGTGCCGATGCCGTGCTTGTGCGCCACCATCGCTGCCGACATGCCCGGCTGCATGCTCTCGGCCACGATCCGGCGCTTCTGCTCCGTCGTCCACCGACGGCGCTTGCCGCGGGCGGCACCGTCGGCGCCCGAACCGAGAGCGCTCATATGATCACTCGTAGGAGCGCTCTCTGCCCGCAAAGACCGCCTCGCCATCCCGTCGTCCTCCGTCATGGACAACATCTGGCGCCAAACCGCCCCCGCCGCGCAATGTGGTGCCGCCGCCCCGC
>CAVPVB010000027.1:0-29639 GCA_963709085.1 uncultured Alphaproteobacteria bacterium | reverse complement strand
GCTTCGGTGAACGAACCTGGCATGGGGGAGACCTACCACGACGGATAAGACTTGATAATGCTCCTTCTCACGTGTGTTTCCGTTGGTTTGCTTGCTGTTTTTCAAACTTTGTGTCGGCTTAAGGTTGATTTGTTCAGCGGCACCATTAAAGCGTTCAGCAGCGCAGGTTAACTCGCTAATTCGTTCGGCGGCCGGAGCATTTAATGGTGCGTCGGCCTTAGGGCATCCGCTCCCGACGGGGGACGCCGCGCGCTCTGTCCCAGCCCTGTCGATCAGGCTCCTGACGCGCCGATCGTGCAGCATGCGCACCTCACAATGTAATCGCTCGTTCCCATCCGAACCTGAATCGGCCTTGCGCGCAGGTGCAAGGTTGCGGCCACCCTACTGAACGAATTAACGAGTTACCGGGTCCGTCGTCAACCTTGCTGAACGATTTAAGAGTTACAAAACCCATTGATTGCACTTAATACTCGCTGAACAGTTTAGCGGCGCGCCGACAAACATGTTGCCGACGTACGCTTAATTCATTCAGCAGCGTCTCCATCAGGTTCGGCATATGAGACAAGAACTACTGTCCTCCAGGCTTCTTTCCTTAACGGACTGTTTCGCCGTCGCTCACCGGCTTGTTCCTGCCCCAGCCGACAAGATAAACGCGGCCTCGATATCCTGCTGGCGTTTCCGCCAGCCGCCGCCGAGCGCCTGAAACAGCGCGGCGGTATCGGCCAGCCGGGTCGTTTGCGCCTGGATCAGGCTCAGCCGGGCCTGTTGATAGGTCTGTTCCGCGTTCAGCAGGTTCAGCGTGCCGACCGCCCCCAACTCCAGCAGCTTGCGGGTGATGTCGAAGCTCCGGCGCGCGGCAACTTCCGACGCCGCGGCGGCCTGCAGCCCGGTCGCGTCGCTGTGCAATGCCTGCAGCGTATCGGCGACATTCTGGAACGCAACGATGACCGTGGAGCGGTATTGCGCCGCCGCCTGATCGAATCCCGCCCGTGCCGCCCGCTCGCGGTGCAGCAGGGTGAAGCCGTCGAACACCGGCTGGGTGGCACCGGCGGCGAGGGTGAAGAACGACGTGCCGGGCGCGAACAAAGCATAGAACCGTCCCGCCGACTGGCCGCCGCCTGCCGTCAGTCGGATTTGCGGCAGCCGGTTGGCCACCGCCACGCCGATCTGAGCGCTGGCCGCATGCAGCGTCGCCGCCGCGGCGCGCACGTCCGGACGCTGCGCCACCAACTCGGCGGGCAGGCTCACCGGCAGGTTTGCCGGCAAGGTCAGGTCGGCCAGGGCGAACTGCTCGGCCGGCTCCTCGGCCGGCAGCCGGCCGAGCAGGGCGGTGAGTTGGTCACGTTGCAGCGCCAACTGCTTCTCCAGCGGCGGCAGGGTCTGCTGCGCCTGCGCCAGCGCCGCCTCCTGCGCCCGCACATCCGTCTCGGCCGCCTGCCCGGCGGCGAACTGGCGATGCAGGACATCGAGCAACTGCGCCTCGACCGCGACGATGCGCCGCGTGGTCTCGATCTGCGCGCGCAGCCCCGCCTCCTGGATCGCCGCCGCAACCAAATTGCTGGTCAGCGTCAGGTCGGCGGCGATCAGCTCGAAAGCGGCGTTCTCCTGCTGTGCGGCCAGGGATTCGACGGTGCGCCGGTTCAGCCCGAACACGTCGGGCACGAACGACACCGCGAGCTGCCCGGTATACAGGCTGTAATACGGGTTGCCGGAAGCCGAGGAGGCCGACAGCGCAGCCACCGGATCGAGATTGCGGCTGGCCGCCAGCCCGGCCGAGACCTGCGGAAAATAGGCGCCGCGCTGCGCCTTGACCTGCTCGGCTGCCTGACGCAGGGCGGCGCGCGCCGCCGCCAGGTCGGGGCTGGCGCGCAGGGCCTGCTCGATCAGGTCGTTGAGCTGGCGGCAGTGAAACAGATCCCACCACTGTGCGGGAATGTCGGCGCCTTCGTGCAGCGTTTGCGCCTGGCCGAACGGGGTGTCGGCGGCCACCGTGCGCGCCGGCAGGGGCTCCCGCGCGTAGCCTGTTGTTTGCGGCGGTTCGGGGGGCGCGAAGTCGGGACCGACCGTGCAGCCGCCCAGCACCGCCAGGCACAGCAGCGCGAGGGGCCGGGGCAACCACCGCGCGCTCATTTGCCCGCCGCCGAAGCCGGACGCGCGCGCGCCAGCAGGCGGTCGCGCGCCTGTTCGATGCCAACGTACAAGGCCGGCAGGACAAACAAGGTCAGCAGCGTCACCACCACCAGCCCGCCCACCACCACCGTGCCCAGGCCGCGTTGCACATCGCTGCCGACGCCGGTGGCCAGCGCCGCCGGCAGCATGCCGATGGTCGCCACCGTGGCGGTGATCAGCACCGGGCGGAACCGCTCGGTTGCTCCCGTCAGCACCGCGGCGCGCAGCGGGATGCCGGGGCCGCGCAGGCGGTTGAGATTGGCGACCATGATGATGCCGTTCTGCACTGCCACGCCGAACAGGGCGACGAAGCCGACGGCGGTGGCGCAGTTCAGCGTATTGCCGGTCAGCCGCAGCGCGATCAACCCGCCGAGCGCGGCCAGCGGCAGCATCCCCAGCACCAGCAGGGCCTGTCGCAGCGCCTGGAATTCGGCATAGAGCAGCAGCAGCATCAGCCCGACCACCAGGGCCAGCACCAGAGCGAGGCGTTTCTGTGCCCGCTCCAGGTTTTCGTACTGGCCGCCCCATTCCACCCGGTAGCGCGACGTGTCGAACTGAACGTCGCGGGCAATGCGCTGCCGCGCCTCGGCCAGCCAGGAGGCGAGATCGCGGTCGCGCAGCTCGATGCGGATGGTGAGGTTGCGATGGTTCATTTCGTGGGCGATGGTGCTTTCGCCGTTCTGCAGGGCGATGCGGGCCACGGTGGAGAGCGGAATTTGCGCGCCGCTCGCGGTAGTCAGCACCAGCTTGCCCAGCGCCTCGGGGCTGTTGCGCCAGGACAGCGGAAACCGCACCGTGACGTTGTAAATACGATCGCCGACAAACACCTGGTTCACCGGC
Organism: uncultured Alphaproteobacteria bacterium; assembly: GCA_963709085.1. Classification (GTDB taxonomy): domain Bacteria; phylum Pseudomonadota; class Alphaproteobacteria; order Acetobacterales; family Acetobacteraceae; genus Rhodovastum. Next base: position 26,630 of record CAVPVB010000027.1, on the reverse strand, counting down.
GCGCCGCCCACCCCGGTCTGGATCAGCGCGGTGACGTTGGCGACGTTGATGCCGTAGCGCGCGGCGGCGGCGCGGTCGACGGTGACCGCGATCTGCGCCAGCGGCGGTTCCTGGAAGATCGAGGCTTCCGCGGTGCCGTCGATGTTTTCGAGCACGCCGACGATGGCATTGCCGATGCGGCGCAGCTCGGAGAAATCCTCGCCGAACACGCGCAGCACGAGCGCGCTGTGGGCACCGCCGACGACGTCATTGACGCTGTCGATGATCGGCTGGCTGATGCCGATGTCAAACCCGGGCAGCCCTTTCAGCCGGGCATCGAGCCGGTGCAGAAACGCCTGCTTGTCCTCGCCGGCGGGCCAGTTGGCAGACGGCGCCAGGCCGACCGGCACTTCCAGATGCGAGGGTGTCCACGGATCGGTCTGGTCGTCGCTGCGGCCGACCTGCGTCACCACGGTGCTGATCTCGGGAAACGCGCGCAGCGTGCGGCGCAACTCGCCGGCCATTTCGCTCGCCTTGTCGAGCGATATGCCGGTCGGCAGCCGCGCCTGCAGCCACAGCGCGCCTTCATCCAGATCGGGCAGGAATTCGCGCCCGGTGGTCAGCCCCAGACCCACCACCCCGCCCGTGGCCGCGACCAGATGGCGGCGGCGATCGCCGGGCGGTCGAGCAGCCGCGCCAGCATGCGCCGGTAGGCGGCCGTCAACGCCTCCAGCGGCCGGTTGCGCAGCACGCGGCGCGGCGCGCGAAACACCATGAAGGCAAGCCCGGGCACCAGGGCGATGGCGAAGGCCAGCGCGCCCAGCAGGGCGTAGCCGATGGTGTAGGCGATCGGGGTGAACAGCTTCGCCTCCGCCCGTTGCAGGGCGAACAGCGGCAGATAGGCGGCGATGATGATCAGGGTGGCGAAAAAGATCGGCTTGGCCACCTGGCCGGCGGCCTCGCGCACATGGGCTTCGGTCAGCGCCACGCCCGGCTGGGCCTCGCGGCGGCGGAGGATGGCTTCCAGCACTACCACCGCGCCATCGACGATGACGCCGAAATCGATGGCGCCGAGCGACAGCAGATTGGCGGGCAGGCGGGTGGCGTCCATCAGCGCGAAACACACGGCGAGCGCGAGCGGGATCGTCGCCGCCACCACCAGCGCCGCACGTGGGCTGCCGAGGAACAACAGCAGCACCAGGCTCACCAGCCCGACACCTTGCAGCACGGTGTACGACACCCGGTGGATGGTCGCCTGCACCAGTTCGTCGCGGTCGATGAACGGCACGATGCGCACGTCCTGCGCGGCGAGCTGCCGGTTCAGCTCCGCCACTTTCGCGTGGATTCCGGCCAGCACCTCGGAGGCGTTCTCGGTGATCAGCAGATCGACGATGCCCTCGATCGTGTCGGGGTTGCTGTCCTTGCCGACGATGCCTTCGCGTTCCTGATGGCTGAACCGCAACGCGCCGAGATCGTGCACCAGGATCGGCACGCCGTTGCGCTGCGTCACCACGATGTTGCCGAGATCATCCAGTGTGCGCACCAGGCCGACGCCGCGGATCACATAGGCCTGTTCGCCGCGGGTGATCCGCCCGCCGCCGGCGTTCGAGCTGTTGTTGTTGATGGCGGCGACCACGTCGCTGAGGCCAAGGCCGAAACGTTGCAGCTCGGCGGGGTCGAGATCGACCTGGAACTGGCGGGTAAAGCCGCCGAAATTGTCGACATTCACCACGCCGGGTACCTGCTGCAGGGCAGGAATGACCACCCAGCGTTGAATCTCCGACAGCTCCATCAGGTTCTTGCTGTCGGAGTCCAGCGTGTAGCAATAGATTTCCCCGTCCGGCCCGGTCAGCGGATCGAGGCCGGGGGTAATGCCGGGCGGCAGCGTCACCTGCTGGATGCGCTCGGTGATACGCTGGCGGGTCCAGTAATCCTCGGCGCCGTCGCGGAATACCATGGTGATCAGCGACAGGCCGAAGGTGCTGCTGGAGCGCATAGTTGCCAGCAGCGGCGTGCTGGCCAGAGCGCGTTCCAGCGGGGTGGTGATCTGCTGCTCGATTTCCTCGGCGGCGAGGCCGGGCGCCTGGGTGATCACCTGCGCAGTGACGTCGCTGATCGACGGGTAGGCCACCACCTGCAATTGCGCCCCGGCCCACCAGCCATAGAGCAGCGCGGCCAGCGCCAGCATCAGCGCGACGCCCCGCCGCCGCAGGCCCAGGCCGATGATGCGGTCGATCATCGCGGGGCAATCATTGCCGGTCAGTCATTCAGCAACACCCCGCCATGCACGACGATGCGCGTGCCCGGTTCCAGGCCGCTCAGCACCGGCGCCATTTCGTCCTGGTCGGCGCCCAGGACCACGGTGCGGCGCACGAAGGTCCAGGGCGCGATTTCGGCGAGCACGGTGGTCGAGTCGTTGTTCATCAGCAGTGACGACGTCGGCACCAGCAAGGTTGTCACCGGGCGGCCGACGAAGGTCGCGGTGGCGAACATGTTCGGCTTCAGCCGCCCGTCCGGATTGGCGAAAACGATGCGCACCTTGGTTCGCCGCGTGTCCGGCTCCAGCATCGCGCCGACGAAAGCGACGGTGCCGTGGAAGGTCTCGCCGGGATAGGCGGGAAACGTCACCTCCACCGCCTGGCCGCGGGTGACGAAGGCGGTGTCGGATTCGGGAACATTCGCGGTCACCCACACGGTTTGCAGATCGGACAGGGTCAGCAGGGCGACGGTCGGATCGTTGATGTAGCTGCCGGCGGCGGAGGCAAGGGCGGTGACGGTGCCGCTGGTCGGCGCACGCACGATCATTTCGCGGCTGCCGTTCAGCTCGCCCAGGCTGCCAAGCGCGTGCAGCCGCGCCCGTGTGCGTTTGCTTTCAGCTTCGGCCTGCGCGAAATCGTTCTGTGCTGATTCGTAATCCTTTATCGCGCCGCCGCCGGCGCCCGAGATGGCGCGCGCCCGCTCCAACGCCCGCCGGGTCAGTTGCAGCTGGGCCGTAGCTTTGTCGTCGTCGGCATAGGCCTGGGCCAGATCACCGCTGTCGATGGTGAGCAAGCGCTGGCCGGCCTGCACCTCATCGCCCAGCCGGACCGCCAGCGAGACGATATGGCCGCCGAGCGGCGGCAGCACGTTGACGGTGCGGGCGGGGTCGGCCTCCACCGCAGCCGGCAGGAACTCGTCGCGGCGTGACGACCGTGCTTGTCACCTCGGCCATGCTGACGCGCTCGCGATAGGCCGAGCCTGCGGGTATGACGATCCGGTCGGCGTCATGCACCAGCGTAGCGATCGCTGGTGGCGCCGGCAGCGCCGCCGGTTGGGCCGTGGGCAGCAACAACCTGCCCCCGCCAATCCCCAGCACCACGCCGACGACGATCCCGCCGATGCCGAACAGGACGGTCATCCGGCGCACATCCCTGCTATCACTGCTCGCCGACACGTCGTTCGTTCCTGGTCTTGCCGTCATTGCGGCAATCGTCGTCCGCAGCTACCGCAGCGGCATCTCCTGCAACTCGTGCCGCCTAGGCAAATATTATATTTCTGTTAAATGGTGCGTGATCCGCTCCGTCGTCGAACGGTCGCAGAGCTAACATATCGCGACGCGAAGAACAGCGCCGGCGGCCACAATCAGCGGTCCGCCTGCCAGCCCCTTCACCGATCTATGGGCCCGTCAGGAAACAAGCGAATCGGGATTTACGCGCTGGAAGATGCCGGATTCTCGACCGGCCCGCCGCGCCGTAATGTGCTGGGATGATCGACCCTGACATGATTTGCCGCCGGTTCACGGCGATGTCTTCCCATCTGGATGAGCGGGACCGCCGTCTGCTCGTTGCCATGGAAGCCAGCTCCGCGGGCTATGGCGGAATCGCTGCGGTGTCGCGGGCGACCGGCGTTGCCGCCAGCACGATCGGCCGCGGCCTGAAGGACCTGACTGGCGAGACCGCGCTTACGCCGGACCGTGTCCGTCGTCCGGGCGGCGGACGCAAGCTGCTGGTGGACAGCGACCCAACGCTGCTGGCTGATCTGATGAAGTTGGTTGAGCCGGACGAGCGGGGCGATCCGATGTCGCCGTTGCGCTGGACGTGCAAGAGCCTGCGGCGATTGGCCGAGGAGTTGCAGGCGCTTGGGCATTGGATCAGCCACACCAAGGTTGGTGAGTTGCTTAAGGCGCAGAAGTTCAGCTTGCAGGGCAACAGCAAGACGCGTGAAGGCGGTGACCGTCCGGACCGCGATGCCCAGTTTGTCCATATCAACAAATGCGTGAAGGCCGCGTTGGCCAGAGGGCAGCCGGTAATCTCGGTCGATGCGAAGAAGAAGGAACTGGTTGGCGACTTCAAGAACGCAGGCCGGGAATGGCGGCCGCAGGGTGATCCGGAGGAAGTGCAGGTCTACGACTTCCTGAGCCTTGCGGCTGGCCGGGCGACGCCCTACGGCATTTATGACCTGGCGACGAACGCAGGCTGGGTCAGCGTTGGGATCGACCACGACACGGCGGCCTTTGCGGTGCAGACGATCCGTCGCTGGTGGCAGGAGACCGGCCGGGGGCGTTATCCAAAGGCGCGCAAGCTGGTGATCACGGCGGACGGTCGTGGCAGCAACGGCTCCCGTGTGCGTCTTTGGAAACGCGAACTGCAAAGGCTCGCCAACGAGCTTGGCATCGCTATCGAAATCCACCACCTCCCGCCTGGCACCAGCAAGTGGAACTAGCCGCAATAATGCATGAGGGTTGGCGGGCACGAGCGCAAACCGTTGATCTGGTGTAGGGTTCGGTTGTCGAGACCAATCCGCATCGATCCGGACGCACCATGCCCGCCAGCAACGACGCTACCGCCATTCTGCCCGGCCTGTCACCGATCTGCGGTCGCGCAATCGAGGCGCGCTTCGACGGCGGGCTGATGTCCTCCGATGGTGGCCTGCTGGTCCTGCGGGAGGTCGAGCAGCGGCTGGGCATCGCCGGGCGCCTTGCCGCCTGCATCCGTGACCCGCGAGCGCCGGAGCGCATCCTGCACGGTCTCGACGAGATTATCCGCTTCCGCATGCTGATGATCGCCGCCGGCTACGAGGATGGCAACGACGCCGACGCCCTGCGGAGCGACCCGTTGTTCAAGTTGGCGATGGATCGACTGCCGGAACACGGCGACCTGTGCTCGCAGTCCACCGTGTCGCGCGCCGAGAACCTGCCGGACCGGCACGCCCTGCTGCGCATGGGCCGCGCCATGGTCGACCACTACTGCGACAGCTTCCGCCAGGTGCCGCGCCGCATCGTGCTTGACATCGACGACACCTTCGACGCCGTGCATGGTGGCCAGCAGCTTCGCCTGTTCAACGCCCATTACGACGAATATGGCTTCCAGCCGATCGTGGTTTTCGACGGCGAGGGCCGCATGATCGCCGCCCTTCTGCGCCCCGCTTGCCGACCGACCGGGCGAAAGATCGTGTTCTGGCTGCGCCGTCTGATCACGGCCCTGCGTGACAACTGGCCGCGCGTCGAGATCCTGCTGCGCGCCGACAGCCACTATTGCACACCGGAGGTGCTACGCTTCTGTCGCGCCGAGCGGCTGGACTACGCCCTCGGCGTCGCGCCGACCACCACGCTGCGCAAGCATGTCACCGCGCTGGAGGCCAGCACGGTCGAGCGCGCCGCCAGGGCAGGCGGCGAGAAGTTGCGCCGGTTCAAGGAATTCTACGATGGTGCCGCAAGCTGGGATCGTGTCGAGCGCATCATCGCCCGTGTCGAGGCCGGACCGCAGGGCGTCGACACACGCTTCATCGTCACCAGTCTCGAAGGCATCCGCGGCCGCACCGTCTACCAGGACATCTATTGCGCCCGCGGCCAGGCCGAGAACCACATCAAGGCGTGGAAGACCCATCTCGCCGCCGACCGCACGTCGTGCTGCCGCGCCACCGCCAACCAGATGCGCCTGTTCCTGCACCTTGGCGCCTACTGGATGATGTGGAGCCTGCGGGCAGCCATGCCGCGACGCTCGTTCTGGCGCGTCGCCCAGTTCGATACGCTGCGCCTGCGCCTGGTCAAACTTGCCGCCAGGGTCGAGGTGCTGAAGCGCAAGGTGCGGCTCCATCTGCCGCGCTCCACCCCCAACCAACCGATCTTCACCTGCGCGCTGACCCGGCTGTCTCGTATGCTCACCTGAAAAACGGGGCAGATGCCCCGCGCAGCCACGTCCGTTCAACCCCCAACGCCGCCGACACCGATCCCGCCCAACGCCGAAGCCCGGCGCGCCAACCCATGCAGGTGCGTCAGAATACCCCCGCCCGTCCGCCCTCATGCATGATCGCGGCTAGATCGAGCACCGCCTGTTCTCATTCATCAGCATGAACTGGCGGGCTGGGCCGCTGGTCAGCTATCGCGTGATTCTCGACCTGATCAGCGCGACCACTACCAAGACCGGCCTGACGGTGCAATGTGAACTCGATCGTGCCACCTATCCGACGGGCATCGCCGTCTCCGATGAAGAGATGGACGCCCTGAACATCGTACGCGCCGCTTTCCACGGCGAATGGAACTATACGATCCGCCCTAACAACAGATCAGCCAGAGCGGTTGATTCCTGACGGGCCCTATGCAGGCGGCATTGGTGCACGTTCAATGCGCAGACATCAAAGTGTCACTCGGATCCCCACAAAGCCGCCGACCGGCGCGGCCGGACTGTAGCTCCGCGGATTGGTCGCGTTGGGCGCCTGCGACAGGAACACTGATGTGGTCGGAGAGAACGTGCCGTAGGTATAATATTTTTGATCGGTGACGTTCTGCACCAGACCGAACAGTTGGATGTGCGGCGTGATTTGCCAGGAAGTGTTCAGATTGAGCACGACATAGGCGGGCAACTTCGGGTTCAGATTGGCCTCGTCGCCGAACAAGTACGTGCCGCTCTGCGCCACCGCCGTGCAGCCCACCGTCCACGTATCGGTGACCCTGTACTGCACGCCAAGCTTCGCCAGGTTTGCTGGAATGCCCGGCAGCCGGTTTCCCGGACGGATGGTGAGATTGCCGTTGGCATCGGCCTGCGGATTGCTGCCGGCGGACTCGACGAAGCCGCTCTGAAACGTCGCATCGGTGTAGCTGTAGTTGACATAGGCCAGCCATCGGTCGGACCTGAACTGCACACCCGAATCGAGGCCCTGACGCCTTGTCTGTCCGACATTGGTGAAATAGGCGCGGCCCAGCGTTACGCTGTTGATGAAAACGATGTCGTCGTCAAGGTCGCTGTGGTACAGGCCGAGATTGTAGCTGAGATGCGCGCCCTCGAAGGGCACGACAGTGCCCCGGATTCCGGCCTCGACCGTGTGCGCGATCACCTGCTTCAGATCCGGGTCGCCGACGAAGAAATTGGCGAGGCTGCAGGAATCCGCGGGGCCGGCGCAGGATAGTTCCGAGGGCGTCGGCGCCCGGTTGGCCTCCGAATACCCGGCATAGGCGGTCAGCCAGGGGGTAACCTTGTAGGTGATTCCGGCGGCTGGATTGAAGTGGTCGTAGTTGTGATTGCCGGTGAGGTCGCCGCCGCCCTGGTCATTCAGGTCGATCTGCGCCGCGTTGAAGCGCCCGGCGAGCGTTATCGCCAGTCTCGACGTGATCTCCAGCGTGTCGGTGGCATAGGCGCCCCAGTAGGCATCGCTGATGGCAACGCGGACCGGCGTGTTCGTGCCCGGCTCGTCGATCACCACGCCAGGGCCGTAATAGACACGGCTGACCGGGGTGATGCCGCCGATATACGAGACGCCGTCGAACTCCGTCTGTGCCCCGTCGAAGCTGATGCCGGCGACCAGATGGTTCTTCAGGCCGAACACATCTTCGGTATTGGTCACCTGCAGCGAGGCGCCGTAGCCGTTCGTATTGGTGGTCTGGTCGTCCAGTTCTGAATACGCATAGGGCGAGGGGCCCAGAAAGGCCGGAATCGTCGCCCCGCCGCGCGTCGTGCTGGGAACGCCCGGCGCCTGGCACAGCAGTCCGGAGCCGTCATTGCATGGCGTGTCGTTCGGTGCATTGCCGTTGGCCACGCGCTGCGCGAAATTCTCGTAGTAGGCAACCGCCTGTAGCGAGGTCGTATCGCTGACCTCGTAATTGCCCGACAGGGTGATTTGCAGATACTGGCTGGAAATGCGGTTCGGCCCGGTAAACTGCGCGCGGGGGTCAGCGGCCAGCAACTCCACCGGCGAGGTTCCAGGGCCGTTCAGCGTCGTGCTGGCAGCGGTGATGCCCAGATGCAGTTCCGCCTTGTCGCCGCGCCAGCCGATATCGCTGAACACATCGTAGATGTCGGAGGATTGCAGGTCGCGCCAGCCCTCCTGGTGCAACACGTTGCCGCCGATATAGACCGACTCGCTGCCGATCTGCTTGCCGTACTGGAACTGCCCCTGCACTTGCCCGAACGAGCCGCCGGACGCGACCGCCTCCGCGCCCTGATAGGTGAAGCCGTTCTTCAGCTGGATATTGAGCGATCCACCCAGCGCGTTGAGGCCATAGACCGGGTTCGATCCTTCGAGATTCATGCTGTCGATGGCAATGTCCGGGATCAGGTCCCAGTTGACCGTATCGCCGAAGGGCTGGTTGAAGCGCACACCGTTGACATACACGGCCACGCCTTGCGGGGTGCCTTGCAGCGGCGACGCCTCGAACCCGTGATACAGAAGCGTCGGCTGGTTGGGGTTGCCCGAGGCGGAGTCAAGCGTCACGCCGGCCGCCTGGTCATTCAGCGTCTGCAAGGCATTGGGGCTGCCTTCGCGCGCGATGTCCGGGCTGGTGAACACCTGTGTCTGTGCAGGCACCAGGTCCCGGTCGATGCCGGTACCCAGCAACGGCGAGGCGGCGATGATATTGACCTGTGGAAGCATCGTGACTGAGGCGTCCGATGCGGAGGGTGACGGGCCTTGGGAAGGGGTTTGCGCGAGGGCCAGATTCGGCAGAACCGTCACCCAAAACCCGAGCCGCACAATTTGTTTCATTCCGCCCCATTTGACGCCATATTGTTTCTAAACTTTGCGAACCACCAAGGTTTTCGCCTGCGGTCCATGCCATGCAATGGGTCACCACATGAAATTTTCGAGCGACCCATTCCGATCCTGCAGTTGCCCGTCAAGGCCGTCTCTAAGGGAAACACCTATAGAGATGGCAGCGGAGTGTCCATTGCAATAAATGCTGTAAGTTCTGCAAAATATGCCGCTTCGCTTGCACTTTTTGCCGTTCGCGAGAGGCGGTCCTACTGCGGCGCGACGGACGCGCGGACGACCGCTTGCCCGACGGCGCCGTCCCGGCGGAGGATAGCCGTGTCACCATCAGGCGTGAGGCATCGCATGAGCGACGGGCAGGCCATTGCCGACCATTCGATCGTTCATGCCGGTCCATGGCCGCGATCCCTTCGTGGTCAACTCGCGCTCATTCCAACCGTCGTCCTTTTTATCGGCCTTCTGGCTACCGTGGGGATTGTTCTTGCGGGGGCACGCGCCCGGATCACGACAGAGATCACCTCTGGGATAGAGCTGGGCGACGAACTCATCGCGACGGCCTTACGGAACGTGGCCAACGATAGCAGCCCGGCGGATGCGTTCGAGCACCTGGCACAATGGCTGCCACGCGTGCGCCATGTGCAATTCAGGTTGATCCCTTCGGATGGATCACTGCTCCGCGGAACCGAACCGCAGATGGATGAAGCATCGCAGCACCGGTGGCAGTGGCTGGCTCAGCTTCTGGCGCCACCGTCGGTTGAGCGGGTTTTCCCGGTTGTTGTGCGCGGTCACACAGCCGGCGAGGTTCGATTGCGTTCGCATTCCGCCGATGAGGTCCAGGAGATCGTCAGCGAGGTAGCGCTGTTTTCCGGCGTCCTCATCGGCCTGTGCCTGCTGATCGTCGGCGCAGTTCTGTGGACAGTGCAGCGATCGCTCAAAATGGTCCAGCTTCTGGCAGATGGCTTTGATCGCCTTGAACAGGGAGATTACCGGCCGATTGCCCAAATCCCGCTGCTGGAGCTCCGCCGTGTGGGGCAACAATTCAATCACCTTGCGCAGTCGTTGCACCGGGTGACCACCGACAACCATCTTCTCGTCGACGAGTTGATCTGCATGCAGGAGCGAGAGCGCAAGGAATTGGCGGCGGAACTCCACGACGAATTCGGGCCGGCCCTGTTTGGAATCCGAGCGGAAGCTGCCTGCATCATAAGGGCAGTGCCTCTCGACGATGCGTCCGACCGGGAAATCCGGGAGCGCGCACGTTCGATTGCCGACCTGACGGATGGCATTCAGAAGCTCAACTACCGCATGTTGGAGCGCCTGAGGCCGGTGGTGCTGGAGCAAATGGGCCTCTGCCAGGCGGTTCGGCAGTTGGTCGCGTCCTGGCAGGCCCGATATCCGAACATGACGTGGCTGTTGATTATCGATCGGGATTTCGACGAGCCGGACGAAGCGACAAGTCTGACGCTGTATCGCGCTGCACAGGAGTGTATCACGAACGTCATCCGGCATGCGGACGGATCCGAGATTACAATAGGATTGCGCCAAGCGGTGGGGAAACAGAGAGACGGGTCAGATGCTGCGGATGCCGATTCACGCGTGCTTCTATCGGTTCACGACAATGGAAAGGGATTGCCGAAGGACCTTCGATATGGATTCGGGTTGTTGGGCATGGCGGAGCGAGTTCGCCGGCACGGCGGAATTCTGCGTGTCCGCAACCGACACCCGAGCGGTGCTATCACTGAGGTTGTGATTCCGAAGCACGGGCAAGTGCCCAAAGTGGAGCAGGTTCATGCGGATCATGCTGATTGAGGACCATCCGATCGTCCGCGCGGGGTGCCGTCGGATGCTCCAAACCAAGGATGACGTCGAGGTACAGGAGGCAGCGACGGCGGCGGATGGCTTCCGAATTGTACGTGAATTTATACCGGACATCATCGTCCTTGACCTCAACCTACCAGACGTCAACGGCCTGAGTTTGCTTGCGGCCTTGGTGTCGGCCGCGCCAGAGCGGAAGATCATCGTGTTCAGCATGTACGACGATCCAGCCTTTGCGCAGCGCGCACTGGAGTCAGGTGCCAAGGGGTATATCACCAAGAATGATGATCCGGATGTTCTCTTGCAGGCCATCGAGACGGTCGCAGGGGGCGGACTGTTTCTGACCGCGTCAATGGCCGGGAAGCTTGCGTTGATGGCGGCGAAGGGCAGCAACGACCCACTGCGTGACCTGTCGGGCCGCGAGCGTGAGGTGCTCGAACTGCTCGGCGACGGCAAGACGCTTGCGGAGATCGCGGATCGCCTGAATATCAGCTACCGAACGTCTGCCAGCCTCACCGCACAGATAAAGACCAAGCTGAACATCACGAGCACTGCCGCTCTCATCAAATGGGCCGCTGACCGGCTGAGAGGCTAACCTGGATTAGCCGTCAAACACTACGACTGCCTGGCTTCCCGATCCGATTCCGGCAACCGATTTTGCGTTCCCTGGCTGGCATCGCGGGGACAAAATCCCCTTCACAGCGGGGGGCCTTGCAAATGACCCGCAAAATGGCCACCGTCAGCCGATTGAACACCGATCTGAAGGAGAATGTCGGGGTAATGTTGCGGCCGACGTCTAATCAGGTGCGACACCTGCGCTTCCTGGCTGGCTGCTGGCTGGCCGCGATCGCGTTGGCAGTGCACATGGCCGCCGCATCCATGGTGCCGTGGGAAGATACGCGGTTCGGCGATGCAGATTGGCTCATCGCCAACGCGATCTGCTACGCCGGCGACGCTGCTTCGGGCGATCACCAAACGCCAGCGCGGCACCCCACGCCCAAGTGCCCCGTATGCCCGCTCTGCCAGGCAATTGCACATGCCGGGCCGCTGCTGATCCCGCCGGGACCCATCCTGGTCCCGCCGGTGCCCGTGAAACTCCGCGTGGCGATGCCTCCGCCGGTTCGCGCGCCACCTATCCGCATGGCGGGCGCGGCCTTTCCGCGCGGTCCGCCCGTCCTGGTCTGACCAAGGAGCCTGCGCCGCCGGCCACTTGCCGGCGTGCGCTCTTTGCAGCCTCGGAATGCGGAGCCACCTCAGATGTCCCGTCTCAAGCTTGCCGCCACGCTGGCCGCCGCCAGCGCGCTCGGCAGTCAACTTGCGCTTGCGCCGTCCGCCTTTGCGCACGTCATTGTCGGCGCGCGCGTCTTTCCCGTCACCCTCACGTTCGATGACCCGGGCGTCGCCGACGAAGCGACGCTGCCGCAATTCGTCTGGCAGCGCGACGCCGGCCCACAGAACACCTATCAACTGCAATGGGAATTCGACAAGACGATCACGCCCACCACCGCTCTGATCTACAATCACGGCTATGACTGGTTTCAGCAATCGGGGTCGAAGACAAGATCTGGCCTTGAGAATGTTTTCATCACGGGCAAATGGCAGGCCTTCACTAACGCTGAGCACGAGTTCGTTGTTTCACTCGGCGTGATCTACGAATTCGGCGGCACTCAGGCAACTCAGAACATCGGCGGCGATGCCTATGGCGGCACCTCGCCGACGCTGTATTTTGGCAAGGGCCTCGGCGACCTGCCGATCGGCTTTCTGCGTCCGCTCGCCGTAACCGGCGAGTTGAACTACAACATCCCCGACCGGCGGCTGAACAGCGCCTTGGACAACAACGGCAACCCAAACTCGCTGAACGGCGCTCTCTCGATCCAGTACAGTATTCCATACCTTCAGTCGCAGGTGAAGGACCTTGGTCTGCCAGACTTCTTCGGATGTCTGGTTCCGTTGGTTGAATCCACCTGGTTTACGCCCACCGCGGCGCCGGCTGGCGGCGTACCGAGCACATGGACCATATCGCCGGGGGTAATCTACATGGCTGACGGATTCCAGGTCGGCCTCGAGGCGCTGATTCCCGCCAACCGGCAATCCGGCCACAATGTCGGCGTGATCGCCCAGGTTCACTTCTTCTTCGACGACCTGTTCCCAGGCAGCTTCCTCGGCAAGCCGATTTTCCCGTGAGTGCGTCTGTGCAGAAGCCAATCCGTTCCAGGAGCCCCCACATGCGCCTGCTGACCATCATGCTTGCCGCCCTAGCCCTGCTGGCCGGCGGTTCCTCTGCGTCTGCGCACGCGCTGTTGCGCCACACCCAGCCGCCCGTCGGCTCAACCGTGAGAGCCGCACCTGCCGAGCTGGTGTTGATGTTTTCCCAGGAAGTCGAGCCCGCTTTCAGCAGCGTCGTCGTGACCGACGCGCGAGGCACGCGGGTCGATACCGGCACGGTCCGCACCGATCCGCAGGACGCCACTCACCTGCTTGCGGGTGTGAAGACCCTCCCGCCGGGTGTCTATAAGGTGGTCTGGCACGTGACCTCGGTCGATACGCACAAGACCGAGGGTTATTACCAGTTCACCGTCCAGCCCTGAACCATGCCGCCCTTCGACCCGGAGGGCGGGCTTGCGCTGACCCTCCTGCGGGCCGCCGCGGTCGCATCCCTGTTGTCGGCGTTCGGCACGCTGCTGTTCGGCGTGGCGGTCGCGCCGCGCGCCTTTGCCGGCGCGCCGGCCGAGGTCACAGGGCCGGCCTGGCGCGCCCTGACGCGGCTTTGCCGCATCAGTCTGTTCGCGGCTGTTGCCTTCGCCGCGGTCTGGCTGGTGGCTGAGTCGGGCCGACTCGCCGGTGCCTCGGGGCTGGCGGCCACCCTGGACGCGACGCCGACGGTCCTGTCCGGCACCGTCTTCGGGCACGCGCTGACGCTTCGGCTGATCGCGCTCGTCATCGCGCTCGCGGTGCTGGGCCGCCGCGCCTCCGTCCTGCGTTGGCGTGGGGCGACGGTGCTGTGCGGCGCGGCGCTGTGCCTGCACGCCGCCCACAGCCATGCCATGGCGATGGTGCATGGCCCCAGCGTTCTGCTGGCCTCGCAGGTCGCGCATCTGCTGGCGGCCGGCGCCTGGCTGGGCGGGCTGCTGCCCTTGCTGCTGATCGTTCGGCTTACCCCACCCAGAACCGCTGCTGCGGCGTGCCGCTGGTTCTCCCCGCTCGGCAAGTGGTGCATCGCCGGCCTCGTGCTGTCGGCGATCTGGCAGTTCCAGGTTCTGATCGGCGGACCGGTGGGAATGATCGGCACCGCGCATGGCTGGACGGACGCTGCCAAGACGCTTCTGTTTATGGTCCTGCTGGGCTTTGCTGCCCTCAACCGCTACCGTTTCGCGCCGGCGCTGCGTGGCGCCGACCCGGTAGCCGCCCGACGCGCTTTGCTGCGCAGCCTGGCTCTGCAGACCGCCTCCGGCGTGGTCATCGTGGCCGTCGCCGCGGTGCTGGCCAGCCTGGAGCCGGCCATGCACTTACAACCGCTCTGGCCGTTCACGTGGCGGCCGAGCTTGGCGGCACTTGCGGACTCCGATCTGCGTCGCGAAATCGGAACGGCGGCGCTCGCCGCACTGGCGGGGCTGTTCCTGGCCTCGGGCGGGATTTTTCTGCGGCGCTTGCGGCTTTTGCTTATGGTGGCCGGGGCCACGGCGATTGTCTGGGCCGCACCGCATTTCGGTCCGCTGCTGGTCGAGGCGTATCCCACCAGCTTCTACCGCTCGCCGAGCGGTTTTTCGGCGCAATCCATTGCGACAGGAGCGGCGATCTACCCCGCCCATTGCGCTTCCTGCCACGGTGCGCGCGGCCAGGGCGATGGCAAAGCCGGAATGACGCTCCCCGTGCCGCCGGCCGACCTCACCGCCGCACATCTATGGGACCACAGCGACGGCGAATTGTTCTGGTGGCTGTCGCACGGCATCGACGCTCCCGAAGGCGGGCAAGCGATGCCCGGTTTTGCCGGCCACCTGACCGACGACGAGCGCTGGGCGCTGATCGACGCGGTCCGGGCCAACAATGCCGGGATGTCGCTCGGCACCAACGATCGCAGCTGGCCGCGTCCCACCCCGGCGCCGCGCTTCACCCCCGACTGCCCCGACGGGGCCAGCCTCGACCTTGCCGACCTGAGGGGCATGGCTGCCCGCATCGTGATTGCCGGCGGCCGGCAGCCGCCGGCGCTGTCGCCCGTGCCTGCTCTGGTCACGATCGTGGTTGGCGCCGAGCCCGCCGCCGGCGCCTGTGCCGACAGCGATCCGGCAACGCTGGCGGCCTACGCGCTGGTGGCCGGCGTCGCGCCGGATGCTGCCGCCGGCACGCAGTTCCTTGTCGATACGGGCGGCTGGTTGCGCGCGCTCTGGCGGCCGGGCGATCCGCCAGGTTGGACCGATCCGGCCGCCCTGGTTTCCGAAATCGCCCACATACGCAACGAGCCCCTGGCCATGCCCGCTGGAGCCCAACATGTCCACCACCACTAATGCGGTTGGGATGCCGGCGGTCCTCCGGAGCACCCAAAACGCACCTGATCAGGAGGGCAGAATGAAGTGACAGGCATGCCGGAGCGAAAAGCGCCGCTCAGCCGCGCCCCTGGGGTTCCGGAAGGTCTTGGGCCGGATCATCCCCTGAGACAGACCGTCCGCCGCTACCGGAAGCCCGATCGGGTCTTCGGTGGCGCGTCCAGCGCGGGCAAATTCACCCCCATGCAAATGAGGAAAGACCAGATGAACCCGACGAAGACAACGTTTTCCAGCCGCCTGCTTCCCCGCCTCGCCATTCTCTGCCTGGCGTCGCTGGCGATTGCCAGCCTGCCGGGTCAGGCGCTCGCCCATGCCCATCTGAGGTCCTCGACCCCGGCGGATAAGGCGACCGTCTCGCCCGGTCCGCAGGTCCTGCGCCTCGAATTCACCGAAAGCGTCGAGCCAAAGCTCTCCACGGTCGCGGTGACAATGGATGACGGCATGGACATGGGGCCGGCAACGCTCACGACAGATCCGAAGAACCCGAAGATCCTGATCGCGACCCTGCCGGACAAGCTCGACCCCGGCACCTACAACGTCGTCTGGCATGTCGTTGCGACAGATACCCACAAGACCGACGGCAGCTACACCTTCTCCGTAAAGCCTTGACCCGACAGCGGCGGCCTCTCTCCGCAAAGGGGGAGGCCGTAAGCCAGACACGAGCGATTCAATGACGGCGGTACCGACTCAAATCGATGGCACCTGGTCATCGTCTTGGCAGGATGAGACCGTCCGAAGCCGTTGAATACCCGGGCCGCCCGCCCCCCGCCGCCGACACGCCGAGCGCCACCTCGCCACCTTGAAAGCCGAGCGTGACGCACAGCGCCGCCGCACCGTTGAGCGGAAAAACCGGCCGGCACCAGCATGGCACCGAAGAACAGCGGGGCCTGCGGCCAGCACGCGGGTCTTCAGCCCTGCGCAGAACGGCACCACCGGTCCGGTGTTCGCATGCCATCGGTTGGTGTGGGCGCAGGCGTCAATCGCGCGCAACATCGTCCCTCCGCCCGTGCCGCCGGCCGCGCCAGTAGCCCAGACAATAGGCCAGCGCCCCCGCCCCCAGCGCCGATTGCAGGCCGAACAGGAGGCTCTCGATTTCGCTGCTCGGCGGCTCCCACAGCGGCGCCATCAGGCGCTGGTAGCCAGGCCGCAACCTCTCGATCAGTTGCGTGGCGTGATCGTCCGAGCCGCTGAAGATCTCGTCGCCCTTTTGCGCAGGCGAAACCAGCGCCAGCGGGATCACCGCCAGCGCCACCACGCCAAGCGCCAGTAACGTGTTTTGCACCCTCATCGCCCGGCCTCCTTCAGTGCCGGCAACACGCCGGCGATCGCCTCGCCGGCATGGCTGCGCAGCAGGTTCATCACCAGCACGGTGAGCAGCCCCTCGCTGATCGCCAGCGGCACCTGGGTGATGGCGAATACGCCGAGGAACTTCACCACCGCCCCCGCCACCCCGCCAACCGGATCAGGAAACGCCAGCGCCAGCTGCAGCGAGGTGACGCAATAGGTCAGCAAATCCGACACCGAAGCGGCCAGAAACAGCGTGACATTCAGCGGCAGCCCCACCGCCCTGCCCGCCCGCCAGATCGCCCAGGCGGTGAAACTGCCGGCGATCGCCATGGAAAAGGTGTTGGCACCGAGCGTGGTGAGCCCGCCATGCGCGAGTAGAAGCGCCTGGAACACCAGCACCACGAAGCCCACCACGCTCATGATCCAGGGGCCGAACAGCACGGTGCCGAAGCCGATGCCGGTCGGGTGCGAGCAACTGCCGGTCACCGAGGGCAGCTTCATCGCCGAGAGCACGAAAGTGAAGCCGCCGGCCGCCCCCAACAGCAGCCGCGACTCCGGATCGTCTCGCAGCCGGTCGGAGAGCTTCTTCACCCCCCAGGCCACGAACGGCAGTGAAACCGTGCCCCAGCCTATGCAGTGGGCCGCCGGCAGGTAGCCTTCCATGATGTGCATCGTTATTTCCTCTCAAGGTCAGAAGAACAGCGTCTGGCGCGCGACGGGCTTTCAGAACTCGGCATGCAGGCGCAACTCGAGCGCCAAAGCCGGTCAACGGGGAATACCGGATCGCCCGCGGGTTTTCCGCGGCCTGCTAAAATGTCCAATGAACCCGCCCGGCAAAAACGTTCACCGGCCCGCGCTCGAGATTGTAGGCGGGATTGCGGACGAACTGATAGTCGACGCTGAGCCCCACCGAGGGCGTAACAGCGTAGTTGTAATAGGTCTCGACAATCTGCTCCAGCCCCGCTTTCGGCAGCTGGCCGTCGCCGATGACGACGCCCACGCCGCCGGCGTTGAAATAGGCCGCGTGGATACCGCTGATGCCGTTAAGAATACCGGCGATGCCAACCGTGTCATCCGGCCGGTTCCACCGCTTGCCGTTCATTGAGACTCCTACCTCGATCGTTCTGTCGATGTCGGTATTGTCCCAACCCTCGACGTTGCCATTGCCCCAGCCGAGGCGACCAAACACGCCGATGGTGTCGCTCACCTGCTGCGCCACATTCAGGCTCACGCCTTGCGTCGTCTGCCACTTGCGCACCGCCGCCAGCGCGTCGCTGACATCGAGGCCCGTCGCCTGGGAGAGCGCGAGGGCGTCGCTGAATTTTCCCATGCGTCCATCGATGAGAAAACCGGTGACCTTGACCGTGCCGGGTTGGTCCCACACCGTGTATCGGCGCTCCAGCTCTCCCACCACCTCAAACTGGCTGAAGGTGGGGTCGAGCTCGTAGCCTTCAGCGCTATTTCCCCCCCGCCGGCGGGGGTCAATGACGTATCGAAAATCCCGCCGCGTAGCGTCCAGGGACCCTGATACCATTCGGCGGCCGCGCCGTAGCTGGTAGACCAGGCGTCGCCAGCAAAGTCGAAACTACCGGCATTGATGGCCGACCAGTTCAGGAAATCGACTTTGGGATTGTTGGCGTATTTGTTGGTGTCGAATATGTCGATGACATAGAATTTGCCTGCCGTCAGCACCAGGCGGTTCTTCGTCGTCGTTTGCTCGAACTGATTGACGTCGGCATCCACCTTTTGCGTTTCGCCACCCAGATCAATGGTCTGGCGGATGAAATAGCGGTTGGCGCGCACGTACGGGTAGAGGAAGCCGAGCTTGTCAGGATTCGCCGCTGGGGAATCCGCCTGCACCGTGGGTATCGGCAAGACCGAAACCCTGATCGATCTCGGGATTAACCCACAGCTCCGCGCCTGACCAAAGCCGCATTCCTGCATAGAGTATGATATCGGTGGTCTGGCGGCCTTCACCGCCGCGGGGGAGACTGTTGGGGCCTTCGTAAGGCGAATGAATCGCCGGATAGCCTTGCCAGACTTCCGTCACCTGACCGTGCAGGCTGACATTGTCCGAGGCCCAGTTCGCCCATGCCGGCAACGCGGATGCCGTCTGGGCTTGCGGGGCGAACGGATTGCCTCCGAACTGATAGTTCAGGCCAACGCGCAGCTCCGACAGAGCCAGATCAGACCTGGTCGACTGCAGTCCGCTGCCGAAGTTGGCCGTAGTGCGGCCGTAATCGGTGAAAAGATACTCAAACCGCGCCGTCCAGTTTGGCATGATCGGAACCTCGGCCCCGGCCCCCGCCGCCCAGCCCACGCGCCACACGGTCGGCGATCCGGTCGCGCCCGTGGACGCTTGCGTCAGCGACATCTGATCCTTGGCCCAGGCAAATCCGCCGGTGACATAGAACAGCCAGTCGCCGGGAGCATAGCCAAGCCGAAGCCGTGCCGTGCCGGACATAAGAAGAGTATCGCTGTAGCTTTGCGGGCCGAGCGTCGGCGTGGTGAAATTGGCGATGCCACCGGTGGAGATTCCGGAGAGAGTTTGATAGGTTGGAAACGATGCATCGATCTCCGCGCCGAGAAGGAAACGGTTCGGCAACAGGTAATCGTACCCTGCCTGCACACCCCCGAGAACACTCCCCAACTCGTTAAAGCTGTCGATCCCTTGAGCAAAGCCCAGCGAGCCGGAGTTGCCCTGCCCGGCATTCCAATTTGAGTGTCCGAAGGCATAACCGGTGTTGCCGCCGGCATAAAAGCCGCTCCAGTCATAGGGCATAGCTGTGCTTTGGCCCTGCATCGCCGATTGCTGCCCGGTCCCCTGCGCGGCTTGCTGCGGCATGACCGGCTGCGGCGTCGGACCGGGTGACTGGGCGTGGCCCGGATGTGGCGCAAGTAGCAAGCCGGCGAAGGCAAGCAGGAGGCCGGTTTGGTGCGGGGCGACGTTCCGCGACCAGCAACGATCCGTTCTAGCAAGGCCGGAAGTGCCGGCGGCCGACCCGACGCCCGTTGTTTTATCGGAACCGTTGCTTATGCGCACGAATTCAGCCCCCTCAACAGGATGCAACTGCGACTGAGTTGCAATTCCGGCATCCTGACATGGCTGCATGAAGCAGGGCAAGGCGGCGGTCGCGTGGTTGAAAAACAGGGTTCGCATCGTTGATCTCCGCGCCAAAGGTCCGCCGCGCCACGCCCGGCACGGCGAAGGGCGGCCCGCCGCGCGGCGGCATCGACGATGCCGCACGCCGGGCGGAGCCGTGGTCCCGTCAGGCCGGACGCACCGAGGCGGGACGGTCCCATGGCAGCAGAAGGAACGGCGGCAGAACGACGATACCGAGACCCGCCCGCATGGGCTGGTCAGTCGGCAGGTTCTGCGCGCGGGTCTGGCAATCCAGCGCCACCCTCACACCCCTTCGGCAACCAGGGACGTGGCTTGGCGGGAACGCAATGCGAAGGTCGGGACAGCAGGTGGCACCCGCTCGCAAGCGCACCACCGGGACACCCCGCCCGAGTACGAACGACCATCGTGGCAGGTCTCCTGGCTCGCGGGTCATCGCCTCTGTCTGGCCTTCCCGATGCCGGCCGGCACCAGTGACACGTAGTCGACAGACGCTCGCCGCTTACAGTTGCGGGGGCAGCTCCGGCATGGCCTTCGGGTGCAGAGACCCTCGGACGCACCGGATTCCCTCTTAGCTCCTGACCCCATCTGTGGGGTAAGGAGAACCACGACGCCACCACTCGTAGGGTGCGGACCGTGCGCTGTCAAGCCGCGCCACGCCCCCGGGCATCCCATTATGTCAATGTGCCGGGGGTCAACGCCTGGCGTCATTGCTCCCGGTATAATTACACGAGATGCCTGCCGGCACCGCGATGCTGATTTTCCGTCCGGCGGCAGCCCCCTGAGTGACGGGGCATTTTACAGATGGGGCAAAGCTTGCAGTGTGTGACAACATGCCATATTCTGCGCACATCCTGCGCGATGGAGGCTGATATGGCAGTGTCGCACTCTGCACCCAAGGAAAGGCAAAAGGCGCGGGCACGGGGCGCCGGCAAGCCGGCAGCGGCACCCGTTTCGATGCCATTGCATGCGTCCGTCCTGGAAGAGGCCCGTCGAGCCGGTCTCCTCGAAGGCGAGAAGACCGAGCATGTGAGCTTCCGCGCGCCGCCGGCACTGGTGGAGGCGGCCAAGCGGGAGGCCGGGATCAGCTCGACAAGCGAACTGGGCGTGCTGGCGCTGGCGATGCTGGCCCGACCGGATCCGGTCGCCGCGTTCTTCCGCCGCACGGAAGGGCGGCTCGGGCCAGACCACGACCTTGAGTATTGAACTCGGCAGCGCCATTCGCAAACGCAAGCCGGCAAAACGCACGTCGCAACTCGCCCCGCGACCGCGGCGCCAGCTTGTCGCGTGGACGACCTTGTCGGGAGGCGGTGCGGCGGTGCTGCTGCTCGATACCAACGTCTACATCAACCGGGCGGCGGGACGCCTGGGGGCCGCCCTGCGCAATGTCATCGACCAGGCGCTCCTGTTTCATTGTTCGGCGGCACTTGCTGAACTTGCGATCGGTGTTGCGAACGCTGATCCGCAGCGATCTGGCTGGCCTGCGCTTCGGGATCACTACATCGATCTGTTTGCGCAGATACCGTCAAGCAGACTGCTGACACCTGACGCACAGGTCTGGGCGGACGCAGGCGTAATCGCGGGCACGCTCGCGCGTACGCAGCGGTTTCTGCCACATCAGCGCAAGGAATGCCTCAACGACGCGCTGATCTTCCTGACCGCCGCAAAAGCCGGCATCCCGGTGCTGACCTCGAACCGGGACGAATTCGACCTTATTCAGCAGGTCGCCCCGGACGGCCAGTTCGTCCATTACTGAACGGGACCGGGCAGCGGCCATAACCGAACATGCCCTCCCCTCCTCCGCGGCGACATCCTATCCCGACGGAGCGGAAGCAGCAGGCCGTGAAGTGGCAATCTCGCCCTCCGCAGGCGGTCCCCGAAACCGCGCAGGCGCTGGGCTACAAAACCGCAGCAATAGCTCGAGAAATGGAGCATGTTGCGCGACTGCCCAATGGTGGCAGCGAGCTGCACCGGGCAGCGTCCGACGTCATTGTTCTTCCGCGTCAGGCATGCAGATGAGCATGCGCCGCGGACCGTTCCCCATGCGTGTGCTCGGCTGCCGAGACCCTAACCGGGATCAGGTGCAGATGGGCGTGCCGAACACCGCGTTGCGTCGATAGCGTGTCGGCGAACGCCGTGACGCTGCCGGCCGCACCGCGCAATACCGATACCTCCAGGCAGGATTCGTGGTCGAGATGTACGTGCATGCTCGCCACCGACAGATCGTGGTGATCGTGATGCGCATGCGTAAGTCGGCTGGCGAGATCGCGCGTCGAGTGGTCGAACACGTAGCTCAACGTGGCAATGCAGTCGGCCTTGGGATCGCCCGCGCTCTGCCGGTCGATCATCTCCCGCAGGATGTCGCGAAACGTCTCGGATCGGCTGGCGTAGCCGCGCCGTGCCATCAATCCATCGACCGCCTCGAGCAGATCGTCATCGATCGTGATGGTAATTCGTTGCACGGTTTTTTCTCCCGCCGGTTCGGTGGCATGGCCATCGGGTCTCTTGACGGAAACACGAGCCACCTGCAATTGTGTATTACGAAACGGCCGAAAGGTGTGATGCCGGCATGGGCGCGCAGATAACCGATGCTGGCCGCCCGGCGATCGGCGCGTGGCGGAGGTCGGCTGGCTTCCTTGGACTGCTGATCGCGGCCAATTTCGCCGCCTGGGCCTGGGCGTGGCAGGCCTTTGCCGATCGGCCGGCCGTGCTTGCCACGGCGCTGCTGGCATGGATGTTCGGGCTGCGCCATGCCGTGGACGCGGATCATATCGCTGCCATCGACAACGTCGTGCGCAAGCTCATGCAGGAAGGAAAGCAGCCGGTCGCTGCCGGATTCTTCTTCTCGCTCGGTCATTCCACCATCGTTGTGCTGGCATCGCTGGCGATCGCCGCCACCACGGTGGCGATGCAGGACCGGCTGGAGAGTTTCAAAGCGATCGGCAGCGTGATCGGCACGTCGGTTTCGGCCACCTTCCTGTTGTTGATCGCGCTCATCAACCTGGTGATCCTGGGCCGGGTGTGGCGCAGTTTCCGCCATGTCGCCGGCGGCGGCACGCTGGATGCGGCCGGCGCGGATGCCGCGCTGGCCGGCGGCGGGCTGCTGGCGCGGCTGTGCCGGCCCTTGTTCCGCTCTGTCACGCGTAGCTGGCACATGTACCCGCTCGGTTTCTTGTTTGGGCTGGGCTTCGACACCGCCACCGAGGTCGGTCTGCTCGGCATATCGGCGGCGCAGGCGGCGCACGGCATGTCGCCATGGCAAACACTGGTCTTCCCCGCCCTGTTCACCGCCGGCATGGCGCTCGTGGACACGGCCGACAGCGCGCTGATGGTCGGTGCCTATGGCTGGGCCCTGCGCGAGCCGGTTCGCAAGCTCTGGTACAATCTCACCATCACCGCCGCGTCGGTGCTCGTGGCCCTGCTGATCGGCGGCATCGAGGCGCTCGGGCTTCTGGCTGACCAACTTGGCCTTGAGGGTGGTGTGTGGGCGGTGGTGTCCAGCATGAACGACGATATTGCCAATCTCGGCTTTGGCGTGATCGGGGTTTTTATTCTTGCCTGGGGTTTCTCCGCGGTTGTCTATCGCTGGAAAAACTATGATCGCTTGGCGCCAGTACAGGCATTGCCGCCGATGTTGATTGATCACTCCAGCCGGTAGCGGATCGGGACCGTCACGCTTTGCTGTGACAGCTTCATGTCCGGCGGAAAGGCTGGCAGGCGGGCATTTCGCAACAGCTCCTGTGCAGCCTGGTCCAGCGCTTCCGTCCCGCTACCGTGTACCAGGGTTACCTCCAGCACGCGCCCCTCGCGATCAACGACGAAATGCACCACCACGGTTCCCTGCTGCCGGAGGCGCTTTGCGATTTCCGGGTAAGACCGGTGCGCGAGCAGCCATGCGCTGACACCGGCGAGCCAGGACGGGCTTGAGCGCTCCGGTGGTGCCGGTGCCGGCACCGCCGAAACTGCCGGTGGCATCGCCGCGGTGGCGGGCGCCGCCGACAACTCTTGCACGATGGCGGCCGGACGCGGTTCAACAGCGCGAGAAAGAGGACGGACCAGGGCTTGTCCCGGTGGCCGCCGCGGGTGCTCGCGCGGCACGGGCGGAGCAGGAGCCGGCACGGATAAAACGGCTGCCGCCTGTGGTTCGGGCGGCGGGGCAGCAGGGGGCGGGTTCGGCTCGGGAGGCGTGGCCGGGGGAGGCGCCGGGTCAGGTAGCGCCGCCGGCAAGGCCTCCACGGCGGGCGGTGCGGCAGGCGCCGGCGCGTCCGTCAACAGAACCAGTTCGACCTCTGCCACGACCGCCTGCTGGCTCGTGACCGACTGCGCCACCAACAGGCCGAGCGCCACCACCGCCGCCACGTGCAACGCGACCGACAGGCCACAGGCACGCCGGAGAGCCGCCGGGCCGGGCCGCGACCCGGCCGGCAAGGCCCATCCCGGCTCGACCACCAGGCGCGGCAAGCCGCCGCGCACCGCAATGGTCAAAGCGGGACCGAGGGCATCCATCCCTGTCAGAACGTCGCCGTCAGGGTCAGCCGGGCCGAGAACGGCTCGATCGGATGATAGGTCGCGCCGAACTCGGGGGCCGCGGTCGGGCTCACCTGGTATTCGTAGGCGTATTGGGACGCGTTTGCCGTGGCGTTGAACAGATTGTAAAGGCCCAAACGAAGCTTGATGTGCTCATTAACTTTGTACCCGGCCTCCAGGTTGACCACTCGGTAACCTGCGGTGCGCAGAGAATTGTCCGAGACCAAGGGCTGAGCGCCCAGCCAGCGAAATTCGATGCCGCCGAACCAGGGGCCGATATTATCCCAGATAGCGCCGAACGAACCGATGAAAGCGGGTGCGTTGGGAATGAACAGCCCGCCGTTGTAAGGCTCGACCAGGCCGTACTGGGCGAGGTTGGTCGTGCTATAGCGGCTATGAGTGAAATTGACATCGGCGTTGAGCTCGAGCCAGTCGTACGGCCTCACCTGCGCAGAGAGTTCAATCCCGTCGAGTTCCGCCGGCGGTCCGGCGGCGTTGGCGCCGATGTCGGCGTCGTAGGTCAGGAACGAAGCGAAATACTCGCGGAACACGGCCCCCGTGAAGGTGGTGTTCGGCACGATGTCGCTGCGGATGCCGATCTCCTCGCTGGTGATCTTGGTCAGCAACGGCGTTGTCTGGTTCGGATTGGGCACACCGGACGTCGGCACGGTACCGAGCACGCCGCGCAGGTCGTTGCTGTGAAACCCCTGGCCCATGCTGAGATAAAGCTCGGTCTTGTGCCACGGCCCGAAGATCAGGCTGCCGCTCGGCAAGGGCAGGAACTGGGATACGCTGCCGTTGAAGCCGGTGAGCAGGCTGTGGTCGGTGCCGCTGACATCTTCCAGCCGCAGGCCCGCGACAGTTCGCAGCCAGGGAAGCCAGTGCGTGGTGTTGCTCCCCCACACGGCGACATCTCCGAGGGTAACCTGGTCGGCGACGCAGAAATAGCGGCCGGCGGACAGCGCCTGCATTTCATCCGAGCCGAAGCCGGGGCAGTTCGGCAAAGCCACGCGTGCCTCGGTGTGGCGGCGGTCGATGTATTCGCTGTCGTAGCGTCCCGACAGGCCGAACTGAGTCTCGGTCGGCAACCCCATCACGGTGTCGAAGCGCTGGTAGACCGTCTGGCCGCCGGCCGTGGTGCGGTTCTCGTCCTGCTGTTCCTGATCTCCGTGCACCGGGTCATCAAGATAGTGTGTGAAATCGTTCCAGAGCGTCAAGTGATAGTGGATAACGTAGGCGCTGGTCGTGACCTTCCAGTCATCGCCACTCACGTAATAATGTCCGGAGAGGCTGAACCGCTCGGCAAAGTTGCCGTCGGTCGGATCGAGCGAGCCGAAGCGGCCGATCAGCCCTTGTTGGTTGGCGCTCACCGGCTGGTCAGTGGTGAAGTTGCCGGTGCCCCGGTAGGCCATGGCGGTCAGGTCGAAGCCGTTGCTCTGATCGCCGTGCGTGTAGCGGGCGGTGCCGTTGAAGCTTTGATAGTCGTCCGGATTGGTCCATGGGCCATTGTAATGGCCGAACGCGAAAGCGCCGAGCAGCCTGTCGCCGTTGTCGAAATGCGCCGTGCCGCCCATGAACACGCGCTCGGTGCCGAACATGCCGCCGGTGACCGAGACCTGGGTTGGAATTTCATCAAGCAGGCGGACATGCGCCGATCCCAGGGCGCCGAAATCACCGATGTTCGCGTAGAAAGGCCCTTTGGTGTAATCGATCCCGGCCGCCAGTTCGGGCATCAGAAAATGGATGTCGGTGTATCCCTGGCCATGCGCATTGGTCGGCTCGTTGACCGGCATGTCGTCCACATAAGTCGCGAAATCGGTGCCGTGGTCGAGGTTGAAGCCACGGATGAAATACTGGTTCGCCTTGCCCTCGCCGGAGTGAACGGTCACCATCAGCCCGGGCACCGTCTCCAACACCTGTCCGACGCGATAAGCGGGGCGGAGGTCGATCTCCTGCTGCGTGACCGTGCCCTGGCTGGCCGTTGCTGCGGTTCCGAGCAGATCGACCCGGGATCGTACTTCGACTGTCGGCAGCGTCTCGCCGGACTGGGCCGCGTCCGGGGATGGCGTCTGTGCCGCCGTTCCGCCGGACGGGACCGCATCCGGGGCTGGTGTCTGTGCCGCCGCCCCGCCGTCTGGCGGCGGATCGGCAGCCTGCGCTGACGGCATGGTGGGAGCAGCAAGGCAAAGGGTAAGACCTGCCACCAACGGGCGTGCCCAACGCTTCGGCGTAAAGCAGCGAGACTGGACCCGAGGGAAGGTGGCGGGCTTTCGGAACATCGGGTCCTCCCGTCGGCGGGTATGATGAAGCGATAAGAAGATCATATCCGCCCGCAGGCCAGCCGCAACCGGTTTCTTTCCGGGCTCGATTTTAGTCGCTAACCCTGCCGAGCCTCCTCGCAT
>CAVPVB010000026.1:0-37928 GCA_963709085.1 uncultured Alphaproteobacteria bacterium | reverse complement strand
GTCGTTGATGGATCTGGCATCGGCCTGAAAGGCGCGGACCTGCCGTCCCTCGGCCTTGCGAAAGAGGGCACCGATCAGGCGGTCGAACACATCGATGGCCTGATCGGTCAGGCTGGTGGCGAGGTCCAGAACGGCGACCAGCGTCGCGTGGCGGCGCTGCCGCTCGTGGTCGGCGACATGCTGGACCGTGCTGCGGCCAGCCTCACGAACAAGCCGAGCAAGGCGTGCCTGATGGACCTGGTGGCCACGACCGGGTTGGACGCCCATCGCGCCTACATGTTCGAGGCGTTCGATCAGACCGAGTATGGCATCCGGCCTGGCGGCCTCCGGCATTTGCCGCAACCAGGTCAGCCAGGTCTGACCGGTATCTTCCCGCCGCTGTGTCAGCGCATCGAGCCGGCGGCGCTGTTCGGCGGACAGATCTCCTGCCAGGCGGCGATAGACCTCCCGGCGGGCTCGATCGCGGAGTTCGCCGCACAACCGTTCGAGTGCAGCCGGAGACGGAACGATAATTCGGCGTTGCCGGCAAGTTTGGGATGACCAGCGCTGCCAGATGGACGAAGCGGTCGTCTTCGATCGCCTGGGGCAGGAGGGCATCCGCCAATTCCGCCGCCGTTCGCCTGCCGAACGGACGCAATCCGAGGCCCTGGCGCTGGCATTCGATGGCATGGTGGGCCCGCGATTCCGCTCTGCCGCGAGGTATGCGTCAACCGTCCCAGGAAAGATCCCGACCTGCTCAGCGACAAATGCAAGCAGCGCCGCCGGCGGCCGTTCGCCGGGACGCAGGGCACGACCGGGATAGCGCAGGTACCACAGCAAAGGGCATGGCCGAGGCGATATCGCCATGGGAGCGAGCGATTGCTGCAAGGTCCGCTTCCGACAGCGTGAAGTGACTTACCATTTCCGTTGCTGGCCGGCGGATCAAACAGCTCGGTAATCTGGGATGCGGTCAATCTCTGCCGTCGCGTCACTTCCGCCTCCAGGACCTTGATCCGCCGCAGATCAGCCAAACGGCCCAGAGAGTCAATTGGTGTATTGTGCAGATCTCGAATGTGGCAGAGCTTGGAGGCGCTGCTTTCGAATGCCGTTACCCTGTCGCAGACCTCATGGCACGGCGCCGCGGCCGGATGTCGCCGGGTCAGCGGGCGCTTGGTCCCCGCGGCTCTGCACCAGGACCGAGTAACCCGCGCCGTTCCGCCTGTTGCAGCAGGTTCCTGACCGACGAGGGATGCCAGCGTGTGCCGCCGCGCGGCGTGCGCTCATGCATGGCTTCGAGTTGGCTGGCGACCTGCTGCAATGTCATTGCCGGCGCCGCCCGGACGATGCCGGCCACCAGCGCCACCAGCCGGTCATCGGCTGGCCTGCGTTGGGCTCTTCCGAGCAAGCTGGCTTCGATGATGCCTTCACTCGCCAACCGGTGCACCGCCCGGCGCAGGCGCTGCGCGGTCCATGCCTGGCCACCGCCGCGGCGGTTGAGCACCTGCACGACATCACCCCAGGGCTGGTCGGGGCGCATTCGTCGCACTGTCGGCAGCCAGGCATCGAGGCCGGCGAGCAGGGCAGCGAGGTGGGCGGCATCGCGTGCCGACCGCAGCTTGCGGATGGTCCCTGGATCCCGGGCGCGCAGTCCTGGGTTGCCGCCGACCCGTCCACGGACCTTGGCCGACCGCAACCCAGCCTTGGTGCGCTCGGCGATCAGCGCCCGTTCCAGCTGCGCGACAGCGCCAAGCACCTGCAGCGAGAACATGCCCTGCGGCGTCGTGGTGTCGATGGGATCGCGCAAGGAGCGGAAGTGCGCGCCCTTCGCTTCCAATTGCTCGATGACGCTGAGCAGATGCGCGACCGAGCGGGCCAGGCGGTCGAGGCGTACCACCACCAGGGTCTCGCCGGGCCGGATGTCGCGCAGCACCTGCGCCAGCACCGGACGGCCACGATCGGCGCCAGAGGCATGCTCCGCGTGCACCACCACGCAGCCGGCGGCGCGCAGTTCATCCGCCTGCGGATCAGTCTGCTGTTCCTCGGTCGAGACCCTGGCGTAGCCGACCAGGCGGGTTTTGGAGGCCGCCGCCGCGTTCCGCATCCGCATGCCCGCGTCCTTTCCCGGCCGCCATGGCGGGCACCGCGATTTACAATTACGGAAGTGATACACAAACCACCGTTTGCAGGCGCGCCCACGCCGAGCGCCTCTCCGTTCACGACCGCCAAAGCCAGCGAAAGACTGGCCTCCGCGGCGCGTCGCCCGAAACGATTATGACGGGCAGACCGGGTGGCGGCGGTGCCAGGTACGATTACCGCGCCTGTCGAGTGGCTGCCACAATTCGTCGATCGATAACGAATTCAGATTGTTATCCGCGATGGTTGCGCTGGGCCGCCGCCAGGCGCCAAGGCGGCGCTGCAGTTGCCTTCGAAAACCGATGTTCCCGTTTCGTCGCAAAACTCGTACCGGAGGGGCGGTTCGTTCGTTGGAGCCATTACCGCAACAAATCGAACTGCCCGGCCGGCTGCCGCAATGACGGAGCTGTCGTGCCCCCAGGCCGGCACAATCGGGATGCCCATCGGAACGGAATGCGCGCCGCCGCCGCTCACCGCGGCGGTGACGCCGCGCGAATGTCGGTCTTGTCGAAATCGTTTCCCGCGGCCAGCAGGGGCGTGCGGTAATTCCGCGCAACGGCGTAGGCGAAGCAGGCGCCGGGCGTGAGCTGGGCAGGATGGCTCCCGCCCTTGCCATACCGTGCGAAGGCGTCGAGCGCCGTCTCCGCTTCCTTGCCGGTGATCGACACGGTGCGGATACCGGCGATGGCGAGGAACGCCTGCACGTCGGCCAGTGCCTCGGCGACGGTTGCATGCCGCCGGCGGCAGAGACCGAGCGCGGCCTCGAACACGGAAATGGGCGAGGTGATCGGCGACCGGGCCGTCTCCAGCGCATCCGCCAGAGCGTCGGCATCGGGCGCGCGGGTCAGGATCGCGACGATCGCCGAGGCGTCGACGAACATTCAGTCCCTCCGCTGAAATCGCCATGGAAAGCCTTGCTCGACCGCTGTCCGGTCGGCGGCCTGGCGAGCACCCGCTCCTGCAGCGGCCGCAGCCGTTCGCGGAGCGGCTGGGCCTCGTCGAGGCGGCGCAACTCGTTTTCGAGCGCGAGCTTCACGGCGTCAGTCTTGCTGATATGCTGGCGGGCGGCCAGCTTCCCGGCGAGGCGGTTGACCTCTTCGCTGCGGATGTTGAGTGGCACCGGCCCCTCCTGTGTAGGCGTGAAGACGATAATGTCTACACACACAGACGGCCAGCCAGAGGCTCTGCCCGGCCTGGCGGCATGGGCCGGCCAGCAGGATGATGACATGCCCGCGCACCACCCTTGCCGCCCGTGACCGGAGTGGCCATGCTTCTGGTATGTTCGCTGTCACCGAAGCCGATGCCGCCGCGATCCGCGCTGTCTTTGAGCAGGAAGGCGAGCTGTCCGCCGCCATTGAGCTGCGCCGGCGGTTTCCGGGGGTCACCGACAACGCGAAGGCACGGGCATGCGCCCGGACCATCGCCGGGTGGACGCCGCTGCCGGAGCCGGCCTGCGCGGTGACGCGGCTGCGTCCCGGCAGGGAGAGGTAGCGCCGCGCCGGTTCGCAGTCGTCGCGACGCGGAGGTTCAACGCTTCATCTGGAGACGGACACGGCGGAAACTGGGCAGCGCGCGATGTGGTGCAGAACAATCGGTCTTGCGTTGGCGCTTGGGCTCACCGCGCAGATGGCTTGCGCCGATGAAGCCGTGTCGGGCTTCAATGGCAAATGGGCCGGCCAGGGCGTTCTCATCCGGTATGGCGAACTGGCGTCTTGCTCGCTGTTCTCGCTGTCTTTTCTGACGGCGTCCGACGGGTCGTTCATCCTCGACGGCGGCCGGCGCGTTTGTGCCGAGCTGAAAATCGATGCGACCTTCGCGCGGGAAATCATGTCGATGAAGGACGGCGTGCTGTTCGGTCCCGACGGAAAGCAGGCGGGCCGGTACGAGACGGATTTTGTTGAATCCTATTTCGTCCTGCCCGGGCCGGATGGCAAACCCGGCATCTGGCGTTCGACGATGCGGCGTGAAGGCGACAATCTTGTCTACGAGGAAAGCATGTCCCTCGCCGGTC
Source organism: uncultured Alphaproteobacteria bacterium (assembly GCA_963709085.1). Lineage (GTDB taxonomy): Bacteria > Pseudomonadota > Alphaproteobacteria > Acetobacterales > Acetobacteraceae > Rhodovastum. Next base: position 33,805 of record CAVPVB010000026.1, on the reverse strand, counting down.
AGGCGACGCCCATGCTCACATTCGCCGGCGCTCTTCGCCGCGAGTAATTTTCGTCGCGGCTGCTCAACGCTTCGCAGCACATCCCGAACGGACGTGCTGCCGCATCGATCAGACGGGCAGCAGGAGCCATTCTGCCGCGACCGGACGGATCATGGCCCCCACAGGCATACGGGGCTCCCGCTATGACCAATGCGGAGGCACCCAGACCCAGGCCGCGCCGCGCGGCTCCCAATGGCCGGGGATGAAATGCCGTTCCGGCGCCGGGGCCAGCTCGTAGCGGCCGCGCACCCAAACATAGGCGCGGCCGTTCCAGAGCCAGTGCCCGGGCAGCCAGACATACCGTGCGCCGGGCGGCGGTGGGATCGGCTCCGGCCGGGGCGGCGGCACCGCGATATAGGGACGGCCGGGCGGGGCGTTCGGCGGGATCGAGAGGGCGGCGTCCAGAATCTGCAGCGCGCGGTTCGTGTCGTTGGTTCCCAGCGCCTGGCGGGCGGCGGCGACCTGTTCGACCAGCGGGCTGCGGTTGGGCTGGTGCAGGCGCGGGGCGGGGACGGCGCGGTCGAGCATCCGCGTCTCGGCCCGTTCCAGCGCCTCCTGGGCGGTGCCGGTGCGGCCCTCCGCCAGCGCCTGGCGGGCGTCGAGCAGGTATTGCCTTATCGTCGCATCATCGCCGGCGGGCGGGGTCGGCAGGCGCGGCGCGATCGCGGAGCTGGTATCGGCGGGGCCGATATTGCTGGCCGCGTTGCTTTGCGGTGCGTCCCCGGCCAGGGCCGGTCCCGCGGGGAGGCTGGCGGCGATCAGGAAGGCAGTGAGCAGGCCTGGGCGCATGGTGGTCCTCCAGGTCGGGTTATTCCACAGATGCGATCGGAACGTGGCGGGTCACCAGGCCCAATGACCCGGCACCCACCAGGAACCATGCCAGTGCCCGGGGATCCAGGGGCGGCGGACGACGACCACGCCGGGGCGCCAGCAGCAGCGGCGCCAATGGTAGCCCCATCCCGGATGCCACCCCCATCCTGCGTGCCATCCCCAACCGGGGCGGTCCCACCAGGCCGCTGCCGGCTTCGGCGACAGCAGCAGCACGGCGAAGGCCGCCAGTCCGGCCGCCATGACCCAGACCCGGCCGAACGCGAACATCCGTTGCATCGGTTCTCCTCCTTACCAGACCACGCAGCGGGCCGGATGGATGCCGCCATAGGGGCCGACATAGCCGGGCCGGCAGGCGCATCCGCCGAGGGCAAAGATCAGCAGCAGCCCGGCCAGCACCGCCGGGGCAGCGCGGCCGAGGCGCCAGCCGGGCTGGCGGGTTGGATCGATGACGCCGCACTGGTTGGTGGCAGGCGCGCGCGCGGGACTGTCCGGATGTCCGGCCATTTCAGGGTCTCCTGTTGCTGAGGGGGGATTGTTTCGACGCCGTGCAGGCGCGCGGCGCCGAGCGTTATGGTGGCACGTTCAACGTCCCGGCCAGTTCGCGGCGGGACTCCGGGCTGACGGCCGCGAGCGCGGCGGCGGTGGCTTCCTGCACACGTTCCTGCAGGGCGCTGGCGTGCGTGCGCACATCGGCGAAGGCGGCGGTGACGGCAGCGGCGTTGAAGTCCGGCTCCGCGATCGTCGCGGCCAGGTGGCGGCGGGCGTCGATCAGGGCCATGCGCGCCGCCCGGATGCCCGGGCGATAGGGCCGCATGGCCAGCATGAACTTGCGCCGTTCGGCGTCCGGCAGCTGGCCCACATGTTGACCGAAGGCGCCCCCGCCCAGTGGTGCGGCCACCGGCGGCTGGTCGCGCAGGGCCGGACCGGCGATGCGGGTGCCGAACATCACCCCGGCCAACAGGCAATTGACCGCGAGCGAGGCCAGCAGAACGAGGGCGAGCCAGCGGCCGCGCGGGGCGGGACGGTCACTCATCGACGGTGTCCAGATGCGCGCCGAAGCCGGATTGGGCGCCGACGCCGAAGTCGAGCAAGGCCAGCGAAATGACCTCGCGCTGTGGCGTCATGACGCTGCCGATGATCACGCCGACCACCAGGCACGCCGCAAGACCGCTGGCCTGCAGCCAGGAAAACGACCCGATCTCGGGGCCGAGGACGGCCGACAAGCGGGTCCAGATCGAAGGCCGCGCGGCGATCGCGCGCGAGAGAATGGCGGCGACCGCCGGCGGCGGCGGGCAGGCTTCGACCATGAACAGGCGGTCGAGCCGGCGTGCCTGCTCGAGCAGGCGCGCGGCCTCCGGCGTGGCGGCCAGCAAGGCCAGGGCGGCGGCGCGCACGGCCGGCGGCCAGGTGTCGATCGCCGTGCCGTAGCGGCCGATGCCGTCCTCGAATTCGGTAAGGTTCATCGGATTGCCTCGATCATGTCGGCGAGTTTCGAGCGCATCGCCTTGCGGGCACGCACCAGCAGCAGTTCCAGCGCGCCCGTGCTGATCCCGAGCGACTCCGCGGCCTCGGCATTGCTCATCCGGTCGATCTGGCAGAGCGCGAAGGCGACGCGCTGACGCTCCGGCAGCGTGGCCAGGGCCTGGCCGATGCGCCGGGCGATCTGCCCCGCATGCACGGCATCGTCGGAGGCCAAGCCTGGATCGGCGAGGGGGAGCCTGTCGTCCAAAGGGTCCTCGCGCACGCGGCGCGCTCCATCGATGGCCAGATTGACCGTGACGCGGCCGAACCATCCGGCGAACCGCGCGGCGCCGCGTCGGTCCCAGTCGCGCGCCCTGGTCCAGACCCGCAGGAACGCCTCCTGCACGACATCCTCGGCGGCGCTGCGATTGCGGGTGACGGTGTAGGCCAGACGCATGGCGCGATGCCGGTGCCGCTCGATCAGAACCGCGAAGGCCTGCCGGTCGCCACCGGCGACGAGGTCCATCAGGGCCTCGTCGCTTCGTTCCGCCGACGCGGATGGGCCGGGCGGCGGGGTCATGGCGGACGGCGCGGCGAGGTTACGGGCCGATCTGCCGGCTGATCCGGTTCTCCTGCTGGTTCAGCGTCTGCTGCTCCAGGCGGGTGATGTGGCTGCCGTTCTGCGAGGCCATCAGGCGCTCTTCCTGGCGGACCTGATGATCCTCGTGGTGCAGTTGCGCGGCCTGGCCGCGGGTGATTTCGCCGGCGCGGTATTCCTGGTTGATGCGGCGCGACTGGTTGGCCAGCCGGTCATTGACCTGATCGCGGCGGGGATGCGCCGCGGCCCAGGCCCCATCGGCATGCGCGGCGGGGGCCAGTGCGGCGGCGCCCAGGAAGATGGCGGAGGCCAGCAGCACCTGCTTGAAGGCCCGGTCGGTGTTTACAACGTGGTCGGCCATCGTGGGTCTCTCCTTCCTTTGTTGCTGCCGCCCGCCGTTCTGGCGCGTCCGGCTGATGAGGAGAAAACGGGCCGGACGGGCAAACCCTACGCGACCCATCGTCGGGGCTGCGCGATTTTTCGCTTCAAGCAGCGCGGGCGGTCCGGATGGAGCCAGACGCTGTTCCGTGGTGGCCGCAGGCTGGGCGTCGCGTCGGCGATCACAGCGCGGCCTCCCGAACGACCGGCGGCTTTCGCGTCACGCCAGGGGATCGCCCCGTTGGGGCGGTCATTCGACGATACACATAGACTGAATTGGGGTTCCCCTGGACGTCCCGCGCGGAAGAGAAAGGACAATGTCGCCACTCACCCTGTTTCTGGGCAAGTTTCTTGGCCTTTGCTGCCTCCTGATGTGCGGCGTTCTCGTGGCCCGGCCCAAGGCGTCGCTGGAAGCGATCAACGCGATGATGGAAAGCCCCGGGCTGATCCTGGTCACCGGCATCTTCACCATGGCCGGCGGCGCAGCCCTGGTGGTCGGCCACAATGTGTGGTCAGGCGGGGCCTTGCCCGTTGCCGTGACGCTGTTGGGCTGGTTGACCCTGATCAAGGGCGTCGCCCTGATGGCGACGCCGCCGCGTGCGCTGACCGCCGTTTACCAGGCGCTGCATTATCCGGCGCGGTTCCGCCTTTATATGACCGCGGCTCTTCTGTTGAGCGCGTGGCTGACGGTGACGGCATTCCTGGCCTGACCGGGATGACACGCCAGCCCATGGGAAGAGTTTCGACCGCCCGCTCGACGGCGCGCGCGCTTGCCCGACGCGAGCCGGTTATGCTCGCGCCTCGAGAGACGCGCCAGAGCATTGACGCCCAAGTGCGACAGCTCCGGGCGGTCGGGGCGTGCCAAGTGTTCCGCGAGGTGGCGAGCGGGGCCAAGACTGGCCGCAGCCAGCTTTGGCACGAGCTCGACCAGCTTGATGTCGACGACGTGCGGGGCTCGCGCGGCAGTATGGTGTGCATCCGATCCAGGTCAGAGGATGGAAGGCGCAACTGGTTGAAGATGCCTCTGGAGAATTTATATTGGAATGCAATGAGCGGTGACTCTGATTGCAAGATATGGTGGACATCGCTCACGTTCATTGCAATTCACGACATGTATCGATCCGCCGCGTGATTGCCCCACGACAATCAGGGTGAACCCGGTTTTCACTCAGATCGCGGCCCTGCGGCCCGGCTCAGGTCGTCATGACTGCCATGGCGTGCTGCACCGGGTCGGCATGGTTCCGGCCGGTCTGGAAGCCGATCACCTTACGATGACGGTCGGCGGCCGGCTTGAATGATGCTTCGTTCTCCAGTTCGCGGACCAGCCGTTCGGCGTCCTGCCCGTAACCGAGCAGCCGCGATCGCCGTGCGACTGTGCGGAAGTCACCGAGCGCAAGCTCCAGATCGCCTAGCCGGTCGAGCGAGGTCGGTGCGGCCTGCTGGAAGAAATGCGTGAAGGCTGCCCGCAGCCCGGCGCGGTCGAGTGGCAGGAACACGATTTTCAGATCGATCCGGCGCATCACCGCAGCATCGATGCCCGGCAGATCGTTGGTGGTGAAAGCTACCGGAACCGCGGTCCGGTCGAGTTGCTGCAGCATTTCGTTAACTTGCGTTGCTTCCCAGCTGTGTTGCGAGACCGCCCGGCTGCGCAGGATCGAATCCGCCTCGTCGAAGATGAGGAAAGTGCCGTTTGCCTTCGCCTCATCGAACAGGGTGCGGATCTGCTTCTCGGTCTGGCCGACATAGTGCGAGACGATGTCGCTGTAAGCGACCAGGTTGGCGGGATAACCCATGCGCTGTGCCAGGAAGCGGGCAAACTCGGACTTGCCGGTGCCGGGCGGACCGGACAATAGCAGCCGTACTGGCTCGCCATGGCTGGTGTTGCCCAGCGCGTCGGCCAAGGCGGAGAGGTCCATGGTCGCGCGCAGTAGGTCGAGGCGAAAGACACTGGGCGCGTCTGCGATATCCCTCTGGCCAGGCGGCGCTGGACGGGCATGTGCCGCGATGGGGGTTGCCCCGGCGCAGCGCATGGCAACGGCGTGGCTGGGGCAGAACGGTGCACCGGTGGCGGCAACCAGGTCGGTGTCGGCATCGACCCAGTAGGCGCAGTGCGGGCAGCAATGGCGTTGCAGCGGCATGGGGACCTCCCGCAGGCAGCGCGCCGGCAGACTGGCCGGCGCGTCCGCGACGGTGGTGATGTTCAGATCAGACCCTGCTTGCTGGCGAACAGCAGCAGCGAGCCGTGCCAGCGGCGCTCGACCTCCTGCATGAGCGTGCCGATCGGATCGGCGCCATCGGCGAGGAGGTCCATTTCGGCGGCGAAGTCACCGTCCTTGTCGAGGTAGACCTTGATGAAGCGGTGCTCGCGGTTCCAGGCATTGGCCGTGTTGAGCTTCTCGGCGAGCACGCGGGGGTCCTGCAGCCAGGTGCGCAACTGGGCGCTGCTGGCCAGGCCGTTGTGCACGCCGTAGAGGTTGACGACGCCACCGGCATAATTGCCGCAGCGGATGACGACGAAATGGCGGTCGCTGTCCTCGTGCATCTCGGCAGAGGAGTCCTTGGCCTGGATGGCTTTGAACAAGGCGGCGACGGGGATGCCCGCCGGTGCCGTGTTTGTCGCCGATGCGCCCAGGGGGCGGGCGGTGTTGAACAAGCCCATGATGATCTCTCCCTTCGCTGTTGCGGACCCGGTGACGAATAGTGTCGCTCGGCGGTCGAACAATGGGAGGAAAATGGTGGGTATGTCTATTTAGCTTTGCCGCATCATAGTTAATTTTTTGGACTTAATTTGGACTTAATCTAGCTTAATTTAAGGCCATTAAGTCTGCTTTTCTTGCCGCAGCCGGCGGCGACGAAATATAGACCCGAAAGCGATCGCCCTGACAGGCTGCTTTGGCGGAGTGGCCGGCGGGGATGCCGGAATAAGCCCACTTAAGTCCAATTAGGTTGCATTTGTACCGGCCTTCGGCATCGTTCAGGTGTGGGAGGCGGGTAGGGCGGCATCCAGGTGCATGCGCGGTGCAGCAAAAGCGGGTCGATCGCGGCATGAACGCGGATGGTCACCGCGCTCATCGCAGGGCATTCATCCGGACGGGACGCCGCCGGCGTGACTGCCGCCTCTTTGCCGTTCGCTGCGCCGTCGTCTTCAAGCCCTGCCCATGGGGAACGTGACGCGATGAAGATTTACAGCAAGCTGAAGCGCCTGTTCGAAGCGGTGGCGGCTCGCGGCGGTGAGCTGACATCGCAGAAGGCGCTGGCCGCTGCCATGGGTGTGAGCGCACCTCTGGTCACCCAGATGTTCGGCCATGGCAGGGAGAATGACCCGCTGGACCAGCCGCCGCACCAGCTCGGCAAGCTGTTGCAGGTTTTCGGCGCGGCGGGAATCCGCGTGGAACGTCACTGGCTCGACGTGCCGCTGGAGGAGTTCGATCGGCTGCTACGAGAAAGCACCGGGTTCGACGCGCGCCGTCTGCTGAACTGGACCGATGTTCTTCGTCTCCATGCGCGCCACTATGACGGACTGCGCCTGCGTCGGCTGGCGGGCTTGAGGTTGCGGCGGGATGGCGCCCGGCCGGCGCCGGCGCTTGATCGGTTCCGGATCGACGAGCGGGTGTATCTGGCCCTGGAGGTGCCGGAGGCGTTCCTGGAGGGCGAGGGCCAGGTGTTCGCCACAGTGGTGCATGAAGCATGGCACAAGACCACCTGCCTGTTCCCCTTGGCGGCGACGGACGGGCTTGTCGCGGGCGAGGAGTTGCGGCTCCCGCGGCCACGGGAGGAGTTTTACACGGTCGAGGGACCGACCGGGGTGCAGCGGGTTCACACCATCCTCAGCCGGTTCCGTCCCGCGGCGTCGGTGCATGAGGAACTTGAGGACATCGACCTGCATCTCGGCCTGGATCGACTGGCGAGCGAGTTGTCGAAGCGGCAGGCGGCGGACTGGCGGCTGCTGTCGATGGCCTTCGAGGTCACCGAGGCCGTGAGCGCGGGCGGGGCCGTCGAGGCACCGCACGGATGAGCGGCGAGGAGGAGATTGACCAGGACAGCGGCAGCCATGCCGCGTCGCTTGGCGCGATTGGCAACCGGCTGTTCGCCGACTACGAGGCGCATGGCGATCCCGGAAGGCTGGAAGCGGCGATCGAGGCATGGCGTCAGGGGGTGGCGCTCACGCCACCGGACAGCCCGGACAGGGCCGGATGGCTCAACAACCTCGGCATCGGGCTGGAGACCCGTTACGCGCGCGACGGCCGCCCGGCCGACCTCGACGAGGCGATCGAACGCGAGCGCGAGGCGGTGGCGCTCACCCCGCCGGACAGCCCGAACAGGGCGAGATGGCTCAGCAACCTCGGCACCGGGCTGCAGACCCGTTACGAGCGCGACGACCGCCCGACCGACCTCGACGAGGCGATCGAACTCCAGCGCGAGGCGGTGGCGCTCACTCAACCGGACAGCCCGAACAGGGCTAGATGGCTCAGCAACCTCGGCAACAGGCTGGAGACCCTTTACGAGCGCGACGACCGCCCGGCCGACCTCGACGAAGCGATCGAACGCGGGCGCGAGGCGGTGGCGCTCACTCAACCGGACAGCCCGAACAGGGCGAGATGGCTCAGCAACCTCGGCAACAGGCTGCGGACCCGTTACGTACGCGACGGCCGCCCGGCCGACCTCGACGAAGCGATCGAACGCGGGCGCGAGGCGGTGGCGCTCACCCCGCCGGACAGCCCGGACAGGGCCGGATGGCTCAACAACCTCGGCCTCGGGCTGCAGACCCGTTACGAGCGCGCCGGCCGCCCGGGCGACCTCGACGAAGGGATCGCCCTCTGGCGCGAGGCGGTGGCGCTCACCCCGCCGGACAGCCCGGACAGGGCGGCCTGGCTCAACAACCTCGGCAACGGGCTGCGGACCCGTTACGCGCGCGCCGGCCGCCCGGCCGACCTCGACGAAGCGATCGAACGCGGGCGCGAGGCGGTGGCGCTCACCCCGCCGGACAGCCCGGACAGGGCAGCCCAGCTCAACAACCTCGGCAGCGGGCTGCAGACCCGTTACGCGCGCGCCGGCCGCCCGGGCGACCTCGACGAAGGGATCGCCCTCTGGCGCGAGGCGTTGGCGCTCACCCCGCCGGACAGCCCGGACAGGGCAGCCCGGCTCAACAACCTCGGCGGCGGGCTGCAGACCCGTTACGAGCGCGCCGGTCGCCCGGGCGACCTCGACGAAGCGATCGAACGCGGGCGCGAGGCGGTGGCGCTCACCCCGCCGGACAGCCCGGACAGGGCCGGATGGCTCAACAACCTCGGCAGCGGGCTGCAGACCCGTTACGAGCGCGCCGGTCGCCCGGGCGACCTCGACGAAGCGATCGAACTCGGGCGCGAGGCGTTGGCGCTCACCCCGCCGGACAGCCCGGACAGGGCGAGCTATCTCAGCAACCTCGGCATCGGGCTGCGGACCCGTTACGAGCGCGCCGGCCGCCCGGCCGACCTCGACGAAGCGATCGAACGCGGGCGCGAGGCGTTGGCGCTCACCCCGCCGGACAGCCCGGACAGGGCGAGCTATCTCAGCAACCTCGGCATCGGGCTGCGGACCCGTTACGAGCGCGCCGGCCGCCCGGCCGACCTCGACGAAGCGATCGAACGCGGGCGCGAGGCGTTGGCGCTCACCCCGCCGGACAGCCCGGACAGGGCGAGCTATCTCAACAACCTCGGCAACGGGCTGCGGACCCGTTACGTGCGCGACGGTCGCCCGGCCGACCTCGACGAAGCGATCGAACGCGGGCGCGAGGCGTTGGCGCTCACCCCGCCGGACAGCCCGGACAGGGCTGGGCGGCTCAACAACCTCGGCAACGGGCTGCGGACCCGTTACGCGCGCGCCGGCCGCGCGGGCGACCTCGACGAAGCGATCGAACTCTCGCGCGAGGCGTTGGCGCTCACTCCGCCGGACAGCCCCGACAGGGCGACCCTGCTCAGCAACCTCGGCAACGGGCTGCGGACCCGTTACGCGCGCGACGGCCGCCCGGCCGACCTTGAGGAGGCGCTGGAGTTGTATGCTCTGGCGAAGCGTTTGGCACCCGAAGGCAGTCCGCTTCACCAAGGGATCAGCAACAATTTCCGGCTTGCCCTCTCGCTGCGAATAGCGCGGGGCGGCGGTGGCCTGGACGCGATCTCCGGCGGCGTGGAGGAAGCGATCAAGGGCGCCCCTGCACATGAGCCGGCGGCGGGTGCCCGGCTGGGTCTGGTCTATGCGGGTCCGGCCTTCCGGCAAGGTCTCTGGGCCAAAGCGGCGGGGCTCTATGGCGCGGCGTTCCAGGCGCGCGAGATCGCGCTCGGCGAGATGGAACAGACTGCCCCGGCAGAGACGGCAAGGGGCGCCGACGGAGTGCCTGCCGGGGTGGCAGCCCTGTATGAGGACCGGCTCGGGTTTCTGCGCGCCTTCGCCAACGCCGGGGCCAACGCGGCGCTGGCGCTGCTCCGCGCCGGCGGGCAAGGGGCGGCGGAGCAGGCGGCGCTGGCGATGGAACTGGGACTGCAGCAGAGCCTGCAGGAAAGCTTCGACCTGATCGAGATCGACCTGCTGCGTCACCGCGCCACCGGCCGGCCCGGGGCGGACCGGTTCCGCAACGCGCGTGCCCGGCTGGCCACACTGACCCGCGCCGCCGCGAAAGGCGGAGCCGCTGCCCCGTCGGCGCAGGCGCTGAAGGCGGCGCGCGATGAGTTCGCACTAGCGATCGCGGAAATCCAGGCGGCCCCAGGCTTCGAACAGTTCCTGCGCCCGGTGGACATGGCGACGATCCGGCAGGCAGCAGCGGCATCGCCGCTGGTCTATCTCGGCGCCACCGAGCATGGCGGCCTGGCGCTGATCGTGCCGGATGCCGAGGCGCCGGTGATCCCGGTCGACCTGCCGGACCTGACGACGCCGGTGGTGCAGGACATCGCCGAACCGTATGAGCAGGCCCGTGCGGGCATTTCCGACGACCGGCCGATCCGTCCCTGGCTGGACAGGCTGGATGCGACGCTGCGGGCGCTGTGGCCGGTGGCGATGGAGCGGCTGTGCGCGGAGCTGCAGGAGCGCGGCCTGACGCGGGCGGTGCTGATCCCCTATGGCGGCACGCTGGCGTCGCTGCCCTGGCACGCCGCGTGGACGGTTGGCGCCGGCCGCCAGGACGGCCGGCGCTATGCCTGCGACGGGATCACGTGGCGCTACGCGCCGAGCGCCCGGCTGAGCGGCCCGCCGCGACAATGGCCGCCGCGGCGTGGCCGGGCGGAGGAAGCGCTGGTGGTCTACCACGCCGACAGTCCCGGCGATCCGGAACAGGAAGCGGCGGCGATCCGCGCGGCGCTGGGGGCGATCACCGTGGTGAGCGGCCGGAAGGCGACGCCCGAGAACGTGCGGCGGGCATGGCAGGCGGCGCGATATGCACACCTGGACGTGCATGGCCACGCGGACACGAACGAGCCGTTGAAGAGCTGCCTGGTTCTGGCCGGGGAGCGGGAACTGTCGATCCGCGATCTGCTGTCCGAGCCGCAGCCGCTGCCGGCGCGCCTGTGCGTGCTGGCGGCATGCAGCACGGCGGTGACCTCGGGGCGACAGGGGGTGGACGAAGTCGTTTCGTGGCCTGCGGCGCTGATGCGCGCGGGGGTGGGTCAGGTGATGGCGTCATCCTGGCCGGTGTGGGATGCGGCGACGGTGCCGCTGATGCGGGGCTTTTACGAGCGGCTGGGCCGGGACGAAGGCGCCGATCTGGCGGAGGCCCTGCAGGCGAGCGCGCGGGCGATCCGAGGCGGCGGGATGGCGGAGTTGGCTCCGGCACCGGTGGCGGGATCGGAGCCGTTCTGGCGCCGGATGATGGGCGGGCTCGGCGGCAAAGCGGAGCCGGTGGCGGCGGGTGCGAGGATGCGGCAGCGCGCCGGCCATCGGATGAAACGGTCGGCGCCAGACAGCACAGTCACGGACACGCCAGCCGATCCCGACACCGCCCCGGTGAACTGGAACCATCCCCATTTCTGGGCGGGATTCTGTATCCATGGCACCGAGGACAGCATCGTCAGGTAACGCCGCCGCATCGATACACCCAAATCCTCGCCGGTCCGGATGGCGGTCGTCATGACGTCAGCTCACCCCGCCGCATCGATACACCCAAATCCTCGCCGGTCCGGATGGCTGCTCGTGCCACCATCCGGACCAGCTTCGGAACGGCTGGTCAGATAAAGCGGCACGATGCGGCGCTTTCCCGGATGCGCTTGAGCGGCAGGCCAACGGCCCTGGCATCGGCCTCGTCGAGTCCGGCCGGTTCGATGCGACCATCGGCTCCGTTCTTGCTGGCCAGGGAGACCGTGACCTTGGCCGCGGCGGAGACGTTGCCGGCCTGGAGGTAGCAGTATTGCGAGCTTGGGGTGGCCGCCCGGGTGTTGGGATAGACGAGCCCGGTGACGACGCCGTAGGTGCGGCCGTTGCCGAAGTCAACGGGCACCTGTTGGAACAGGGTGACATCGCTCATCTCGCCGCGGGTCTGTGCCGCCGCTTCGGCTGCCACGACGGATCGATTTGCGGGGAGGGGCGCCTTCTCGTTGGCCGTGATCGTGGGGGGCGGCGCGGATGCCGCCGCCGCGGCGGCCGGATAGATCCGGCCGGGTGCATGGAGGAGGTCATAGCCGACCAACGTTCCCGCTGCGGCGACGGCACCGAGGGCAATAGCGCCGAGCAGCGCCGGCTCGCTGTAGCGCTGCAGCGCTTCGATCAGACGTGATGGCATCTGAACCTCCTTCAGTTCGAACGGTTGGGGATGGCGCGGAGCACCGGCATCCGGTAGCGGGAGTCGTCGCGGTCCGCCGCCGGCATGACTGAGCTTCGCATGATCTGCTGCACGGGCACGACCAGCCCCAATTGTCCCATCAGTTCGCGCATCTCGATCAATTCATGGACGGTGTAGCGCGCGGCGACATCAGAGCTGGCGGTGCCGTTCATGCCGCCAATCACGAGGATCTTCAGCAGGAGCAGCGGCAGAGGCAGAATGTCGATGAACAGGGCTGCCAGGGCCGCAGGAATGTAATCGCCCATGTGCCTCAACACGGCATCATAGACGGTGATAGACTGAAAGGGCTTGCCGAGCGCGGGGATCGGCGTTGCCTGCGCGGCCACCTGGTTGAGCGAGTCGAGCTGGTTCAGCCGCTGGGTGAGGTCGTCGATCGTCTTTTGCTGACGTTCGGCGATCGCATGATTGTTGGAGAGGGCGGGCTTCACCGTCTCGCGGGCGGCGGCGACGGCTTGGCGTACGGTGCTGACGATCTCCAGCCGGGAGAGCTGCAACAGCCCGAGGCGGAGGGCTTCGGCCTCCTTGGTGAAGCGCGCAGTCTTGGCCTGGAGGTTAAGAGCCGGATCGTTGATGGCGGCGCGCATGGCGCCGAGATTATTCTCGGCTTCGATGGTGAGCTTGTCGGCGAGGGCCGACTTGGCATCGGCGTCGTGGACCGCGGCGGCCATGACGGCGGCGACCTGTTCCAGCATGCCGGTGACGGCACCGCTGCCCGGGACGCCGATGGTCCCACCCCCCGTCCGTTCCGTCCCGGCCATCTGCTGGAACTTCGCGAGGTTGAGCCGGATGGCCGACGCGCCTTCCAGCCCCTGATGGGCCTGGTTGCGTGCGGTGGCGAGGGCGTCGCTGAACGTCTCGAGGCTGACCTCCATGTGGTGGCGGACGGCCTCGGCTCCGATCATGCCGCTGAGGTTGAAAAAGGTAGAGACGCCAACGGCGAACACGACCACCAAGGCGACGATCGGGGCGGCAAGCCAGCGGGCGCGGTGCGGGAGCATCGGCACCTGGCTGAGCAGGGCGCGCCAGAACAGGTAGAGGCCGGCGGTAACGGACGTGGCGAAAAGAGCACAGCCGGCTTTGGTCATCCAGTCGCTGTTGGGCTCGATCGCGGAGGCGCCGAGGTAGCAGTAATATCCTGTGGCGCCGGTGATGATCATGATGACGCAGACCTCCAGCCGGGCGATGTTGCCGGCAGCGATCCGCAGCGGTTGCATGGGTCTGTCAGACATGGGCGTTGTTCCTTCTCCCTCGGTTGTGGCCGGGAGCCGGAGACGCGAAACGTCATCCGGCGATGGAACCTTCGGGGAAGAGGGGAAACATGTATATTTAACTGTTCCGCAGCACAGTTAATCGTTGCATGACTTAAGCCGAATTAACTTAAATAAATTCAAGCAAATTAAGTTTTATTATTTCGTAGAATGCCTGATGCTCGAATATATAGCCGCAAGCGATCGTCGCAAGAGACCACATCCTGATCGCAAATCCTGCTGTTTTGGTCGATTTCGGCCGGCAGTTAAGGTCAAGGGCGGGTTCGTCGGGTGATCGTTCCGCCGGATGCCAGGTGGCATCCGGGACTTTTTCAACACTTGGCCGCAGGAGCGGGTTCGATGATTCGTACTCGACAGGGTTGCACGGAAACGTCCGCGAGGTCTGCCGTCTTCTCGTTGCTTTTGTTTGCGCTGACCGGCAACGCGATCGCCGCAACCAGCCTTCTCTCCATTCGCCATGCCGCCGCTCAGCCGTTGCAGAACAGTGCCGCGAAACAAATCCAGGACGCGCAGGCCGACTATGCCGCCACGCAAGTCGATATCACTCGCGATTTTCTGACTGAGTTTGCCGACAACCTCAAGACACTCGCGGATTTCGGTAGCCTGCTTTACGGTGCTCGTGACCTCAAGCTGCCTTCCGATGCATCGCCTGCGACCCAGGCGTTCTTTGCCCGGATCCAGCCGATGCAGAACTGGCTGGCCGGCGGCGGCAGCGAGATCCCTGACCAGTACGATCTGCTACAGAAGATCTATGAGGTTGCCGACGCGATCCGCCAGGATCTGGCGAGGCCTCAGACCGACCCGATGATGGCCGCTCTGTCGTCGCATACGCTGGAGACGCTGGGGGGGCTTGGACTCGACTGGGTAACCAACGCCAATGTCCTGCAGAAGCTGGCTGACACCGGAAAGATCAGCCAGCCATTCGCGAAATTTAGCGGCTTTCTCTCTTTCGGCGCTGACGACCTTGCGGCCGGTATTGCCGGGGGGGTCGGGAGTGGCAATTGGCAGGATCCTGAGACCGCCGCCCATCTTCTTGATGCGCTCAATCGCGGCGCCTGGGCTGCCGTCGGCTTCCTGGTCTCCGGAGGTGATCGCGAGGTCGCCGATCTCTTCTCCAGCGCCGCCGGCTTCGCCGGCGCGTTCGTGCGTGGCCATACCGTTGACATGTTCGCCACCGCCTACATGAAGCTTGGCGGTTTCGACCAAGCGATTCTCGATCAGTACGTCAGCGCTCAACAAGCCCGCGTTGCCCACAATCAGGCACCCGTGTCCTTCGAGGATTTCGTCGGCTTCGACCCCGAGATATTGCGCGCCATCGACCCGACACAGCGCGGCGCAGCCGACGCCATGTTCGGACTACACGTGCCGCCGTCGCCGCCGCGCGACACGACGCAGGTCACCGTGATCACCCGCACCACTTACGATCATTACAATGAGGTCTGTCAGTCCGGTTTTTGCGTGCGCACCGACCTGACATCCGCGCCGCATAGCGATCCATCGGGGTCGGCTGACGGGCGTGGCGGCGTTAAATTCGACATCAAGCCGACGTCCGCCGGCCATCTGGAGATCAACCTCGTCGGCAAGGTACTCGGTGGGCAACACGGCAACGCGGGAGTGTGGAAGATTCAGCGCCAGGAGGGGCAATGATCATGTGGTCACATACCCCCCTGATACGGGCCGCCGCCTTCGTGGTGCTTTTCCTCCTTTGCCCCCTGGCGGCCGTGGCTGAAAATGTCCCGGCCGATTGCCAGCCGGCCGAAGCCGAGGGATGGGTCGCAGAACTCGCCTTCTCGCTGAAGCGGTTGCAGCTCGATCTTGCCGGCTGCGGCAAGGACTGCCCTGCCGAACTTCGGGAGCTGCATGGCTTGGGCCGCGTGGATGGGTTTGTCATCGATGAGGTCGAAGGAGATATCGTGCTGTTCGGCCCAGCCCGGCGTCCCAGCGATTCTGTTCGGTACACCGATGACCTGGCGGTCGGGCTCCGCTCAGCAGCAATGCGATATGCGGAAGTCAAGAGCAACACACGCTACTTCACACCCCCTGGCGTGACCCTCAACCCACGCCCACAAACCATCGCAGCGTTGCGCCGGATAGCAAACGAATGGGAGCCGGATGGCGATGCCTGGCAGGAACGTTATTGCGAAGCATGTCGGGAACCGCAGGACCTTATCCTATTCGGAATGAATAGGGACTCGGACTCGACCGCTGCGGCGAAGATGGCCATCGCCGATTATGTGCTCAAAAGCATGACGAACTTTGACCTGCCGGTTGCGATCCCGGGATTCCAGAGCCTCGTCGCAATGCGGAGAGAAACTGCGCTGGCGGAGCTGCGCTCCGGTAAGGTCACGATCTCGTCCAGCATGACGCGCCTGTGGTTCACGCCGGGTCGTATCAGCTACCAGGAACGACCCGGCGGCATCGCGGTGAACCGCGCCGATGTCGTGATCCGGCAGGAGCCGCAGGTGGTCATGAAAGACGGCCGCCATCGTGATGGCGGCCACGTGGAGCCGGATGTCGCCAAATGGACCTGCCAGGCCAGTCGCCGGTATCGCGAGATCGCTGCCGCGGTACCCGACAGCGGCTGGGATCAGCTCGCCCGATTGATGCGCGTGTTCAGTGTGGCATGGCTGATCATCGATCGCGGAGCAGCATCGGAAAGCGGTCTCGATCTGAGCTACCTGCTCGACCGCCATGTTCTCGCGCATGTGGCGGTCAAGCGCGAGTGGGAAGGGGTGGCGCATGTGGAGCGTGTCGAGCAGCGTATTGAGAACGGCAGCATGGTTCGTACGCTGATCGTGGAAATGCCGTCGTGTGGTGGCGTGGAATTCAACGTCGGCCCGAACCTCATGTCCGTGCCGGACTCCGACGAGCGGGTCAAATTTGCGATCCGGCACGTCATAGACAGCCGGCCCATGCCCGATGCACCCGTGTGGAGGGTCCGATGACGACTGACCCGCGTTGGGTGAAAGCCGGCCGGCGGGTGGAAGGCGATGCGTCAAGCCGTGATGGCTTCCTTTCTGGAGCGACGCACAGAAACACGGCACGGCGCACCGACGGACAGCCCGTTGACGCTAATTCCGTTGCATTCGTTCCCGCTTGTGGCAGGCTTGGCACAAATGCCGGGCAGACGGGTATCCCGATGCATTTCGACCATTCCTTGCCTTCGCCGTCGTCTTCAAGCCCTACCCATGGGGAACGTGACGCGATGAAGATTCACAGCAAGCTGAAGCGGCTGTTCGAAGCGGTGGCGGCTCGCGGCGGTGAGCTGACATCGCAGAAGGCGCTGGCCGCTGCCATGGGTGTGAGCGCACCTCTGGTCACCCAGATGTTCGGCCATGGCAGGGAGAATGACCCGCTGGACCAGCCGCCGCACCAGCTCGGCAAGCTGTTGCAGGTTTTCGGCGCGGCGGGAATCCGCGTGGAACGTCACTGGCTCGACGTGCCGCTGGAGGAGTTCGATCGGCTGCTACGAGAAAGCACCGGGTTCGACGCGCGCCGTCTGCTGAACTGGACCGATGTTCTTCGTCTCCATGCGCGCCACTATGACGGACTGCGCCTGCGTCGGCTGGCGGGCTTGAGGTTGCGGCGGGATGGCGCCCGGCCGGCGCCGGCGCTTGATCGGTTCCGGATCGACGAGCGGGTGCATCTGGCCTTGGAGGTGCCGGAAGACTTCCTGGAGGGCGGAGACCAAGTGTTCGCCACAGTGGTGCATGAAGCATGGCACAAGACCACCTGCCTGTTCCCCTTGGCGGCGACGGACGGGCTTGTCGCGGGCGAGGAGTTGCGGCTGCCGCCGCCACCGGACGAGTTGTACACGGTCGAAGGTCCGGTCGGGGTGCAGCGGGTCCACACGATCCTCAGCCGGTTCCGTCCTGCGGCGTCGGTGCATGAGGAACTTGAGGACATCGACCTGCATCTCGGCCTGGACCGGCTGGCGACCGAGGTGTCGGGCCGGCCGACGACGGACTGGCGGCTACTTTCGCTGGCTTTCGAGGTGGCGGAGCCCGCGGGCGCGGGCGGGGCCGTTGAGGCACCGCGCGGATGAGCGGCGAGGCGGAGATTGGTCAGGACAGCGGCAGCCGCGCCGCCTCGCTTGACGACATCGGCTACCAGCTGTTCGCTGACTACAAAGCGCATGGCGATCCCGGCAGGCTGGAAGCCGCGATCGAGGCATGGCGTCAGGCGTTGGCGCTCACCCCGCCGGACAGCCCGGACAGGGCCGCGCTGCTCAGCAACCTCGGCGGCGGGCTGCAGACCCGTTACGCGCGCGCCGGCCGCCCGGGCGACCTCGACGAAGCGATCGCCCTCTGGCGCGAGGCGTTGGCGCTCACCCCGCCGGACAGCCCGGACAGGGCGGGTAGGCTCAGCAACCTCGGCAGCGGGCTGGGGACCCGTTACGAGCGCGCCGGCCGCCCGCGCGACCTCGACGAAGCGATCGAACGCGGGCGCGAGGCGTTGGCGCTCACCCCGCCGGACAGCCCGGACAGGGCCGCGCTGCTCAGCAACCTCGGCACCGGGCTGGAGACCCGTTACGAGCGCGCCGGCCGCCCGGGCGATCTCGACGAAGCGATCGAACTCTCGCGCGAGGCGGTGGCGCTCACCCCGCCGGACAGCCCGGACAGGGCAGGCCGGCTCAGCAACCTCGGCGGCGGGCTGCGGACCCGTTACGAGCGCGCCGGCCGCCCGGGCGATCTCGACGAAGCGATCGAACTCTCGCGCGAGGCGGTGGCGCTCACCCCGCCGGACAGCCCGGACAGGGCAGGCCGGCTCAGCAACCTCGGCGGCGGGCTGCGGACCCGTTACGAGCGCGCCGGCCGCCCGGCCGACCTCGACGAAGCGATCGAACTCTCGCGCGAGGCGTTGGCGCTCACCCCGCCGGACAGCCCGGACAGGGCGACCCTGCCAGGGCAATCGCATTTCAGAAGGATCCGAGGAGTCTGGAGAGATAGGCATCGTTCCAACCGGCCCGTTGGAACTTGCCGCGCAGAGAGCCCTTGGAGCCGTCCTTCTGCATGACGTTCAGGGCCATGTGTCGCAGGACCGCAAGATTGTGTGGCCCGTTGCCCAGTCTGGTCCGGTCCTGATCCTCGTTCATCACCACATCCAGCCGCCAGTGCAGCCGGTTTTCGACACCCCAGTGCTCGCGGACGACCTCGTTGAAGCGTGTCGCGGATAGCGCTGTGCTGAGAAGGTAGTAGGCGGTCTCGGTGGTGGTCTTGCTCGCGGTTTCACGGATACGGACAACCTTGCCGATGGCCGCCAGGCCGGGCCAGTGATGATCCCGCTGCAACCAGTCGATATCGGTCGAGACCGTGGCCGTGCGGGTCTCGATGCGGCCGTGATCGGCGTCCACGTTTTGCGCGCTCGTCGCCGGTTTGCTGGCCGGGTCATTGAGGAACGTGCTGACGTCATCATGCAGCGTGCCCTGATTGCCCTTCAGCGCCAGGGCATAGTCGCCGCCCTGATCGACGATCTGCTGAGCAATCGCCCGCTGGCAGTTGAGCGCGTCGGCGGTCACGATCGTGCCTTTCAGTGACAGCATCTCCAGCAACTTCGGCACCGCGGTGATCTCATTTGATTTGGCGTCGGTGGCGATCTGCGCCAGCACCAGGCGCTGCTCGCATCCCCAGGCACTGACCATGTGCAGCGGTGACTTGCCGCTGGCGCGATCGAAGGAGCGACGCAGAACCTTGCCATCGATCGCTACAACGCCCTGAACCGTACTCGAAAACTGCGCCATGAACCGCTGAAACGCCGCGCCAAACTGCGCCGGGTCGAGCAGGCGGAACAGGCGGCTGAAAGTGTCGTGACTTGGAATGCCCTTCTCCAGCTTGAGAAAGCCGCGCAGGAACGGCTCTTTCGCTTCCGCAAACCGAGCCATGTCCACCGCACCCTGGCCGCCACATAACACTGTACACAGCGCAATCATCAGCAACTCATGGAAGTCATGCAGCCCGGCATTCCCGGTTCGTGGGTCTTCCAGACCCTCCCAGCAGCCGGCAAACTGATCCAAGGCGTCCTCCCACCGCAGGTTTCGCGCGCCCTCCGGTAGAATCCATCGCCCCGCCCCGCGCAAGCCGCCGTCGCGCTGTCAAGGAAATTCCAAGTGCGATTCCCCTGGCGACCCTGCTCAGCAACCTTGGCCTCGGGCTGCAGACCCGTTACGAGCGCGACGGCCGCGCGGCCGACCTCGACGAAGCGATCGAACTCTCGCGCGAGGCGTTGGCGCTCACCCCGCCGGACAGCCCGGACAGGGCAGGCCGGCTCAGCAACCTCGGCAGCGGGCTGCAGACCCGTTACGAGCGCGCCGGCCGCCCGGCCGACCTCGACGAAGCGATCGAACGCGGGCGCGAGGCGTTGGCGCTCACCCCGCCGGACAGCCCGGACAGGGCCGCGCTGCTCAGCAACCTCGGCGGCGGGCTGCAGACCCGTTACGCGCGCGCCGGCCGCCCGGGCGACCTCGACGAAGCGATCGCCCTCTGGCGCGAGGCGGTGGCGCTCACCCCGCCGGACAGCCCGGACAGGGCAGGCCGGCTCAGCAACCTCGGCAGCGGGCTGCAGACCCGTTACGAGCGCGCCGGCCGCCCGGCCGACCTCGACGAAGCGATCGAACGCGGGCGCGAGGCGTTGGCGCTCACCCCGCCGGACAGCCCGGACAGGGCGACCCTGCTCAGCAACCTTGGCCTCGGGCTGCAGACCCGTTACGAGCGCGACGGCCGCGCGGCCGACCTCGACGAAGCGATCGAACTCTGGCGCGAGGCGGTGGCGCTCACCCCGCCGGACAGCCCGGACAGGGCGAACTGGCTCAACAACCTCGGCAACGGGCTGGCGACCCGTTACGCGCGCGCCGGCCGCCCGGCCGACCTCGACGAAGCAATCGAACTCTGGTGCGAGGCGATGGCGCTTACCCCGCCGGACAGCCCGGACAGGGCAGCCCGGCTCAATAACCTCGGCAACGGGCTGCAGATCCGCTACGAGCGCGACCGCATGGCCGGAGATCTCGACCGGGCGCTTGAGATGTATGCGCTGGCGTTGCGCCTGCTGCCCGAGGGCAGCCCGGATCACCAAGGGATCAGCAACAATTACCGCCGCGCCTTCTCGAGGCGAACGGCGCGAGGCGGCATCGCCTTGGGGCCGATCCTTGGCCCCGTGAAGGCCGGGATCGAGGACGCCCCTGCACACGAGCCGGCGGCGGGTGCCCGGCTGGGCTTGGCCTATGCGGGTCCGGCCTTCCGGCAAGGTCTCTGGGCCGAAGCGGCGGGGCTCTATGGCGCAGCGTTCCGGGCACGAGAAATCGCGCTCGGCGAGATGGAACAGACTGCCCCGGCAGAGACGGCAAGGGGCGCCGACGGACTGCCTGCCGGGGTGGCAGCCCTGTATGAGGACCGGCTCGGGTTCCTGCGCGCCTTTGCCAACGCCGGAGCCAACGCGGCGCTGGCGCTGCTGCGGGCCGGCGGGGAAGGGGCGCCGGAGCAGGCCACGCTGGCGATGGAACTGGGACTGCAACAGAGCCTGCAGGAAAGCTTCGACCTGATCGAGATCGACCTGCTGCGTCACCGCGCCACCGGCCGGCCCGGGGCGGACCGGTTCCGCAACGCGCGCACCCGGCTGGCCACACTGACCCGCGCCGCCGTGAAAGGCGGGGCCGGTGCTCCCTCGGCACAGGCGCTGCAGGCGGCGCGCGATGAGTTCGCACTGGCGATCGCGGAGATCCAGGCGGTGCCGGGCTTCGAGCAGTTCCTGCGTCCGGTGGACATGGCGACGATCCGGCAGGCGGCTGCGGCATCGCCGCTGGTCTATCTCGGCGCCACCGAGCATGGCGGCCTGGCGCTGATCGTGCCGGATGCCCAGGGGCCGGTGATCCCGGTCGACCTGCCGGACCTGACGACGCCGGTGGTGCAGGACATCGCCGAACCGTATGAGCAGGCCCGTGCGGGCATTTCCGACGACCGGCCGATCCGTCCCTGGCTGGACAGGCTGGATGCGACGCTGCGGGCGCTGTGGCCGGTGGCGATGGAGCGGCTGTGCGCGGAGTTGCAGGAGCGCGGCCTGACGCGGGCGGTGCTGATCCCCTATGGCGGCACGCTGGCGTCGCTGCCCTGGCACGCCGCGTGGACGGTTGGCGCCGGCCGCCAGGACGGCCGGCGCTATGCCTGCGACGGGATCACGTGGCGCTACGCGCCGAGCGCCCGGCTGAGCGGCCCGCCGCGACAATGGCCGCCGCGGCGTGGCCGGGCGGAGGAAGCGCTGGTGGTCTACCACGCCGACAGTCCCGGCGATCCGGAACAGGAAGCGGCGGCGATCCGCGCGGCGCTGGGGGCGATCACCGTGGTGAGCGGCCGGAAGGCGACGCCCGAGAACGTGCGGCGGGCATGGCAGGCGGCGCGATATGCACACCTGGACGTGCATGGCCACGCGGACACGAACGAGCCGTTGAAGAGCTGCCTGGTTCTGGCCGGGGAGCGGGAACTGTCGATCCGCGATCTGCTGTCCGAGCCGCAGCCGCTGCCGGCGCGCCTGTGCGTGCTGGCGGCATGCAGCACGGCGGTGACCTCGGGGCGACAGGGGGTGGACGAAGTCGTTTCGTGGCCTGCGGCGCTGATGCGCGCGGGGGTGGGTCAGGTGATGGCGTCATCCTGGCCGGTGTGGGATGCGGCGACGGTGCCGCTGATGCGGGGCTTTTACGAGCGGCTGGGCCGGGACGAAGGCGCCGATCTGGCGGAGGCCCTGCAGGCGAGCGCGCGGGCGATCCGAGGCGGCGGGATGGCGGAGTTGGCTCCGGCACCGGTGGCGGGATCGGAGCCGTTCTGGCGCCGGATGATGGGCGGGCTCGGCGGCAAAGCGGAGCCGGTGGCGGCGGGTGCGAGGATGCGGCAGCGCGCCGGCCATCGGATGAAACGGTCGGCGCCAGACAGCACAGTCACGGACACGCCAGCCGATCCCGACACCGCCCCGGTGAACTGGAACCATCCCCATTTCTGGGCGGGATTCTGTATCCATGGCACCGAGGACAGCATCGTCAGGTAAGAGATTGCCGTATCAATGCATTCATTGTCCCGATTGAAACATGTATAAGTCACATCATACTGTGGGCAGCATGGCCATTGTTCTGCAATATTTCGTGGTGTCGGAAGGTGCTGGTGCCCTTTCCCGACAGTTAGATCCCTGCCATCCATTGAAGGGACGGCGAGCACCATTGGAGGCGTCATACCGCATTTGCGCGGCGACGGATCCGGCGCGCTCGATACCGCCGCCGTGCGGCCCGAAGCCGAGAAATTCTACGACTTAAAGAGCGGAGACCTCCAGAAACGATCCACAAAACTGCAACAGCAACAAGGATCCTCCAATCAATTCGACCAGACCTTGGAGCAGAGATAAAAAATACTGCAAGCAAAACTAACGTTATCGGCCAAATTAGCGGCCGAATTAAATATATGAACGCAATCATAACAGCCAAAATAAAATACACGACGCGTAGAACTGCGGAATAAAATATATCTGTTATGTTGGAATAAAGTCCACGGAAATACAATTTCTCGATAATTTCAGAAAGCGGTTCAAGATGGTTCGAAATGAGACCGCCGATGAACGACAGGTTCCTATCGATCGCTTCCCGAAAAAATGGGATTATGCGAAGCAGCGCCAGCACAGCAAAGACGACTGTGACGAGGAGAGGGGCCCCCCCCAACGCGAGCCCCAATGCCCCCTCACAAATACCCTCACTATTGCTGTAGATTGAGGGTCCAATATAATTCTTTGGCACACATTGCATGTCAATGGGGCCGACGAAATCGATATTTTCACGTAGAAGGCGATATGCGACGAACAGCACGATGGCGAACAGGATTGCAAGGGCGACTAACCTTATCCTTGGTAGGAACGAAACGATGCCGCGCTGGATGTCCAGTCGCAAACGAAGATCAGGAAGGCCAGGACCAGACGCCATATAGTCTCTGCTGATTTTATCAAGATAATCAAGCGCTTCTTGATATTTGGTTGCCGCTAAATCGAAATCGTCCCTGATTGCATAAATATCTCCCTCGGCGGCACAAATCAGCGCCAATTCTTGTCGGGAGGCATCTTTGCAATTATTAAACTGTATAACGCGTTTAAGGTCTTTTTTACTGTGCCGATATGCATGTTCGGCCCCATCAATGTCCCCGAGCGACATGAGAACATTGGCCTGTCTATTGTAGAAGATCACCCGGTTGTGGTACGCATTTGGGTCATCCGGATGGGCCCACAGGTGCTGGTCCATCTTCTCGATAGCTACTCCATAGCTCATAAGGGCCCCATAAAGATCGCCGCCCTTGGCTCGGGTATCACCTTCCTTGACGAGTTGCGCGACCATGGCGGGTCCTTCCCAGACGGGCGGTAAGAAAGGCTGGAGTGGTATCGATCAGTGCCTCGGCGAGGGAAGCCATACCAGCCCCCGCGCGCTGCATGTCGCGGACTATTGCCATAACGTAGGTCGAGTTGCGCGATAGGCGTTCGATCGCCGGGATCGCCACGACGTTGCCAGGAGTGGTGAGCCATCAGCTGCGTGGGCTGGTGCCGGTCGACGGCCCTTATCTTCTCCCGGGAGACAGTGCCATACCCTCTGACGCCCAACCACATCAGCCTGACGCCGTGGTTGTCGCCGATGCGCCCAAGGGGCGGGCGGATTTGAACAAGCCCATGATGATCTCTCCCTTCGCTGTTGCGGACCCGGTGACGGATAGCGTCGTCCGGCGATCGAAGAATGAGAGGAAAATGGTGGGTATGTCGATTTAGTTTTGCCGCATCAGAGTTAATTGTGGTGGTATTTAACGTAGCTTAATTCGAATTCATTCAGGATCATTAAGTCTGGTTTTTGCTCCGGCCGGCGGCGACGAAATATAGACCCGAAAGCGATCGTCCTGACAGACTGCTTTGGCGGAGCGGCTGGCGAGGCCCGTGATAAGCCCGCTTCAGTTCAATTAGGTTGCATTTGTATCGGCCTTCGGCATGGTGCGCGTGTGATGAACGGGTGAGGCGGCATCACGGTGCATGGGTCGTCCAAATCAGCGATTCGATCAGAGCATGACGCTGTTCGGTTATACCAAAGACAACGCACCATTGAACCAGCCGCCGCATCGCCTTGGTTAACTGGTGCAGGTGTTATACCAATCCGCAAAAAGACGGACTCATCGACCAGCACTAAATGTCCTCAGCGCTCACGAGAATTGACCCGGGGTTGCTCACGGAAGTTGACCCAGTAGGTGCGCATGAGTTTGTGGTCAGGTGGCCTGATCGGCCGGTAGCCGCCGTGGTCGGCGGCAAATTTTCCTTCGCCTGACCGAAGGCTCCATGCCTGCCGCCCGGGCCTCACACCCCGTGAGACCCAGTGATGACAACGGTCAGAAGTCGCCGCGTGTCACGGCCCTGGCGGCGCGTCCTGTCGCGGCGAGGCGGGCACACCCCCGGCGGCTGCCGGGCCGGGAAGAGCCGGCAGCGCTGACTTGGCTCAACGGCCCGACGGCGCGATTGATCGTGACGTGACGGCTGCCAAACCCCAGCCTTCCGTTCGACGCCGGGCGTCGAATTGTCGGGACGCCTTCCGTCCCGACACCACCCGCAGGCCACGGCGCGGGAGGCGAGTCAAAGGCGCCGCGCGCTTTCTTGCGCGGCGGGAGCGGAGCCACGCGCAGAAAATCGGCGCGGGCCGATTTTCGAGCATGGTGAGCACCCACCTGTTGACGCGCCTTGCGCGCCGTGGCACCGCCTCGGTGCTGCGGCGGTGGTGTTGCTGGGGCCTTCAGGTCTTGGTGCTGCGGCGCGCCGGTGTTGGCGACGCTGGCGCCGGAGGCTCCGGGCTGCGCAGGGACGGGCCGTTGATGCGGATGGTGATGCAGTGGTGCTGCAGGCGATCGAGCAGCGCATCGACCAGCGGCTTCTTGTCGAACAGCTCGTACCAGTCGGACAGTTCAAGGTTGGTGGTGATGATCGTCGAGACCCGGTTGTAGCGTTGGTCCATCAGACGAAAGAATGCGTTTGCTTGTTCCGGCTTGATCGTGAGGTAGCTCAGCTCGTCAATCAGCAAGGGCTGCATGCAACTCGAGCTGAGCCAGCAGCCGTGTGGTGGTGCGATCGGCCAGAGACGCGTAGAGTTCATCGAGCAGGACTTGAGCGTTGATGAAGCGGCCACGGTAGCCGTTGAGGCAGGCCTCGCGCAACAGACCGATCGCCAGGCCGGTCTTTCCGGTGCCTGGTTTGCCGATGAGCAGGACGTTGTCGGTCCGGCGCAGGAAGTCCAGCCCGGCCAGTGTCTGGATCTGGGCGCGGCTCACGCCGGGCTGCCGATCGAACGGGAAGCTGTCGAGTGACCACCGCCATGGCAGACGCGCCTGTCCCAGACGATACGCCAGGCTGCGTTCGCGGCGGGCGGCGGCCTCCTGGCCGAGCAGCCGGTACAGCAACTCGGGTCCAGCGATCGCTTCGCGCTCGGCGCGTTCGATCTCGGCGTCGAGTGCCTCGGCCATGCCGTGCAGGCGCAACTGGGCGATCAGCGCGCGCAGCTTGTCATGCATCGTCGTCTTTCCCGCTGGTCAGTGCGAAGAAGTCGCCGGCGACCTGTTTGAGGATGAGATCTTCAAGCCGGCCGAGGTCGAACAGGCCGTAGTACAGGGCTTGCTCGATGGCGGCGATGAACGGGCCGGCCGGGTAGGTGCGCTTCATTTCGATCAGCCGGCGGAGTGGCCGTCGCCCGTATCCGTGACTGCGCAGCTTGAGGGCGGCGGCGTAACGGTCGAGGCTGGGATGGTGGCCGCTCAGCAATGCCTCTTCCGCCGCCGCGCTGCGACCCTGCCGCACGGGGATGGTATGATGACCAGGCAGGGTGCTCCTGGCATCGCGCTCGGCGATCAGCCGCGGGTGGACGGCGATCGTCGTGTCCTTGCGGCGGACATGGATTTCGGCGGGGTGCTTGTAGACAGCGACGGACTTGCCGACGAAGCGCTCGGGCACGGAGTAGCGGTTGGTATCGACGCTGACAAAGCCGTGCAGGTCGACGACGCGTTCCAGCAACTCGTAGACCGGCGGCAGCGCGTCGGGCAGCGGCACGAGGTGCGGCTGCTCGATGACGTAGGCCGCATCAGGCGACATGCCGAGCGCTGCCTTGGGCTTGCGGTTAGCGACCTCGCGGCACCAGGCGAGTGCCTGGCGGTTGAGGTCGTCGAAATCTTCGAAGCTTCGGCCTGCCAGGAAATTCGTCTCGACATAGCCGAATGGTCTTTCGATCCGGCCCTTGCGATCTGGATTCCCGACCCGGTGGGCGCGGAACCGGAAGCCCAGAGTGCGGGCGAAGGCCGCCATCTCCGGGGCGATGAGGGCCTCGGCGCCGGCGCCGGCGGCGAGCAGCACGCTGGTGTTGTCGATGATGCAGACCGGACAGGCACCGGCCATGAAGCGCGTGGCCTCGAGCAGGAACGCGCGGGCCTCGAAGCGGGTGAACCGCGGATAGGTCCTGGATGAACAGCCGGCGCGAGTACGCCAGCACCAGACCGGCGCATTGCGTGATCACCGGCTTGCCGGCGCCCGCGAAGGTCACGCGATGCGGCGAGGTGTCGTGCTGCATCTCCTGCCCGGGCGCGAAGTCGTACTCGCCGGCACGCCGCGGCGGACTGCGCAGGCCGGCCTCCCGCACCCAACGGGTCAAGCTGCTGTAGGACACCTCCAGACCGTTGTCGGCCAGCAGTTCGCGCACCCGCACCACGTTGCCGCGAGCCTGCTCGAAGGCAGCCTTCACGCGGACCAGCGTCGCCTCGTCGCACGGCAACACCTCGGCAACGTTGCCGTCCGGCTCACGCAGGATGCGCCGCACGGTGTTGCGTGACAGCGCCAGCAGGCGGCTGATCTCGCGCAGGCTGTGCCGCTGCACCTGCAGCGTGCGCACCGCGGTGCGAATCTCAGCCGGGGTCACGTGCATCCCCCCGGTCGATCGCAATCGCCAGGACGTCGAGCGCCAACCACAGACGCGGCACCGCCGCGATCAGCGCCGGCGGCACCGATTGCAGCGCCGCCACGCGACCCGTCAGGCGCGCGATGACCGCCTCGAGGCAGCGCATATCGACGACGCATTCGCCTTCCGGGCCGTCCCGCAGAATTTCGCCGGCGCGCCGTTCGTCGTTCGCCCGCAGGGCGTCGAGAAACAAGCGGGGATCGCCGACCATGCGTTCGCGCACCGTTTGCGCGGCCTGCTGGTAGTGGGCGAACCAGCACTGCAACTCGCGGGTCGACAGCGGTGACGCAGCCAGCGCCGCCAGCAGGCTGTCGGCATGGGCGGCATTGGCACGCGCCAACGGCACCACCACCCGGTTGGCCGCCCAAGCCGACAGCTTGCCGGTGCGCACCGCCGCCAGCGCCGCATCGGGCAAACCCGACAGCAGTTGCAGCCGCCGGCTCACCCAGCTCACGTCGCGCCCGCACCGACGCGCCAGCTCCTGCTGCGACAGGCCCTGGCCCTGCATCAGCTCGCGCAGCAGCAACGCCTCCTCAATGCTGGCGAACGAGCGATCCTGCGCGCGCGCCAACACCCCCAGCACCGCTTCGGCCAGCCCACAGGTCCATTGCTCGACACTGGCCGTGTCGCGGCCCAGCCGGCGTAGCGCGGCGACGCGCCGATACCCGTCGATCAGCACCAGCGGTGCTGCGCCCGCGCCGGCCCCACCGGGAGCGGGCGCCACAATGCAGGGCACGATCTGACCGCACCGCTCGATGGACTGGGCGATCCGCGCCACCGCCTGCGGCTCCACCAGGCGGCTGGCGGCAAAGCGCAGGTCCAGTTGGTGCAGGTCAAGCTCCAGACGATGGCTGTCCATGGACGTCATCGCCGGCGGGACGGCCCGCTTGCCCCGGTCACGTCCCGCAGGATCCTCGCCGCCGCATCAATCGGGTTCACCATGGGGCATTGCGCTCCGTCCGGGCGTGGCCAACACGGCCGCGACGGGGATCGCGGCGGCGCAGGAACCCCGGGCGAAGCGGCGGCAGACAGGGACGACCGCACCAATGGCAGGGCGTCGTCGCTCGCCGGGGCGGCTCGGCCGGAGATGCGTCGTCGCGCGAGGTCGCCATCGCGCCGGCCGCCAGCAGATCACCCGCCGGCGGCGGGGGTGAACCCTGATGCGTCACTTTTTTTCTGCGCGCTCGCAGGTGGCCCATCCGGGCGGCATGCTTCTCCTGGCCACGACGGGTCTTCTGATAGCGCTCGCCTGCCTTCCGCAGCGTCTGGTGACGCGCCTGTCCGGCGCAGTCGCCGAAACAGTAGATCTGCCCGCGGTCGCAGTGGCGGCACACGACCACTTCGCTACTGCACTTCCTGCAAAGGAACAGACGACCAGACCCCGGCTCGCTCTGCGCATCGACGCAGACGCGGCGTAGACGAACGCCACCGTCGGCAGGATACTCGCCCTGCATTCGTGCCCGTCACGATGTGGGGCACGGCGTCGAGACAAAACTGGCAGGTTGAGTTCGGCGCCGTGCTTGCCCTCAAGTCTGGCAGGCTCCCGGCAGCTTGCCGAGGTGCTCGGTGCCTCTGTTATCCCCCGTGCCAACCCCGCCAAGACCGTATCCGGTCCTGATCATGTCTCCAGCGACGATCAAATGCCGCCGCACCGGCGTTGTCGCAGGCGCCGCCACCCCGGAGCGGGCGCCAGACCGGGACAACCAACGACAATCGTCAGAACGGTAGGACTAAAGTCAGTGGGTCAACTTCCGTGAGCAACCCCGGGTCAATTCTCGTGAGCGCTGAGGCCTCAGCGCTCACGAGAATTGACCCGGGGTTGCTCACGGAAGTTGACCCAGTAGGTGCGCATGAGTTTGTGGTCAGGTGGCCTGATCGGCCGGTAGCCGCCGTGGTCGGCGGCAAATTTTCCTTCGCCTGACCGAAGGCTCCATGCCTGCCGCCCGGGCCTCACACCCCGTGAGACCCAGTGATGACAACGGTCAGAAGTCGCCGCGTGTCACGGCCCTGGCGGCGCGTCCTGTCGCGGCGAGGCGGGCACACCCCCGGCGGCTGCCGGGCCGGGAAGAGCCGGCAGCGCTGATGCTGGCTCAGCGGCCCGACCATGCTATTGATCGTGATGTGGCTGCTGCCAAACCTCAGCCTTTCGTTCCACTCCGCTGTGCTGCGAGCGTGCGTCGAATTGTCGGGGCACGCTCTCCGTCCCGACGCCACCTACTGGGCCACGGCGTGCGAGGCGGGTCAGGCGCCGCGCGCCTGCTTGCGCGGCGGGAGCGGAGCTACGCGCAGAAAATCGGCGCTGGCCGATTTTCGAGCATGGCGAGCACCTGCCCTTTGACGCGCCTTGCGGCGCCGTGGCACCCCTCGCGCTGCGGCGGTGGGTCGCCGGGGCCTTCAAAGGTCCGGCGGTGCGGCGCGCCGGTGTTGGCGACGGCGGCGCCGGAGGCTCCTGGGCTACGCAGGGACGGGCCGTCGATGCGGATGGTGATGGAGTGGTGCTGCAGGCGATCGAGCAGCGCATCGACCAGCGGCTTCTTGCTCCAAGAGCGGGAACGAGCTTGGGGAAGAGCTCCGCGAGGTCGGCGGCGGCGACCGTCGAGTACTGGCTGTAGGCTTGGCTCATGGAGACTAAAGAATGCGTCTGACTGGTTCTGGCTGACTGTCAGGAAGGGAGTGTGAACTAACAAGGGGTGCATGTGGGTTGAGGAAGGGGTAGGAGAGTGGGGGCGGGCGGGGGCGGTGGCCAGAGGGCAGAGAGCCCACTGAGGAGGACTAGAGAATTGACGGAGAGCCACGGTAGCCATTGAGGCAGGCCTCGCGCAACAAACCGATTGCCAAGCTGGTTTTACCTGTGCCGGGTCTGCCGATGGTCAGAGTGTTGTCTGTTCGGGCGCAGGAAGTCCAGCCCGGCCAGCGTCTGGATCTGCGCGCGGCTGACGCCGAGGCTGTCGATCGAACGGCAAGCTGTCGAGTGACCACCGCCATGGCACACGCGCCTGTCCCAGACCATACGCCAGGCCGCGTTCGCGGGCGGGACTCGACCGGCCTCCCGTCCGACAGCAGCCGGTACAGCAGTCGGGTGCCCTGATCGCTTCGCGCTCGGCGCGTTCGATCTCGGCGTCCAGCGCCTCGGCCATGCCGTGCAGGGCGCAACTGGGCGATCGGAGCGCGCGCAGCTTGTCATGCATCGTCGTCTTTCCTGGTGTTCAGCGCGAAGAAGTTGCCGGCGACATGTTTGAGGATGAGGTCTTCCAGACGGCCGAGATCGAACAGGCCGTAGTGCAGGGCTTGCTCGATGGCGGCGATGAACGGGCCGGCGGGGTAGGGTGCGCTTCATCTCGATCAGCCGGCGGAGTGGCCGTCGCCCGTATCCGTGATGGCGCAGCTTGAGAGCGGCGGCGTAACGGTCGAGGCCGCGGATGGTGGCTGCCGAGAAATGCCTCTTCCGCCGCCGCGCCGCGACCCTGCCCCCCGGCATGGATGGTATGATGACCAGGCAGGGTGCTCCTGCATCGTGCTCTGCGACCGGACCCGCGGTGGACGGCGACTGCTCGGTCTCTGTGGTGCAGATGGATTCAGGCGGGCGCTTGGAGACAGCGACCGAGAGCCAACGAGGCTGGGCAAGGAAAAAAGGTGGGCAGGGAGGAGGACAAAGGGGGAGAGGAGGAGGCTTAGAAAGGAAATAGGAGGTAAAGGAGGCTTTTTTTTGGGCACGGAGGAGGTGTGGGTGCTTGATGAATGTAGGTGGCACTGGTGAATATGCTGAAGTGCTGCCTTGGGCTTTGGGGTTGCGGAACCTTGGCGGGACCCAGGCGAGCGCGGGCGGCTGAGGCTTGTCTGAATCTGTGAAGCTGCGGCGGGCGAGGAACCCCGCCTTGACATAGGTGAATGGCTTTTCGACCCCAACCTTGCGGCTTGCACTCTGACCTGTGGGCGCGGAATCTGGAAGCCCGAGAGTGTGGTGAAGGCCGCCATCCCCGGGCGATGATGGGCCTCGGCGCGGGCACGGTGGCGAACAGGACGCTGGGGACCACTGATGATGGATAATGGCCAGACGCCCGCCACGGGAGCCGGCGCCGCCTTCTAGCAGGAACGCCTTGGCCTCCAAGCCGGGCGGGACCGTGGAGCGAATCTGGAATGAATAGCCGGCGCGAGAGGCCAGCACCAGGCCGTACATGGCGTGCCCGACCGACTTGTCGGTGTTCGCGATGATCACCCGATGCGGCGACGTGTCGTGCTGCATCTCCTGGCCCGGCACGAACTCGCATTCGCCGGGCGCGCCGCGCCGGACTGCGCAGGCCGGCCTCCCGGACCCAGCGGGTCAAGCTGCTGGAGGGCACTCCTCGAGGCCGTCGTCGGCCAGCAGTTCGCGGACGGCGACGACGTTGCCGCGGGCCGGCTCAAAGGCGGCCTTCTCACCCGGACGGAACGTCGCTTCGTCGCACGGCACCGCTTCAGCCGCGCCGTCGGCTCGCGGAGGATGCGCCGCACGGTGTTGCGCGACAGCGCCAGCAGACGGCTGAACTCCGCGCAGGCTATGCCTGCTGCGCTGGAGCGTGGCGGCAACACCTGCGGCGGCGGACTCAGCCGGGGTGCGTGCGGAGCGCGCTCCCCCGGGCGACTGCAACTGTGCAGAGGGCTTGACTGCTAAACTACAGAGGAGGCAGTGCCGTGTGAGCGCGGGCGGAACCGATGGCAGCGCTGCTGGCGCGAACCGTCGGAGGCGTGCGATGACTGCCTTGAGGCAGTGGAGACGACGATGTATTTGCCTTCGGGGCCGTCGCGCAGCCGTTTGCCGGCGCGCTCCTCGTCGTCTGCTTGAAGGCCGTCGAGAAACAGGCGGGGATCGCCGACCATGCGGTCGCGCACCGTTTCGCGCGGCCTGCTGCTCGTCTGCCGTCAACCAGCACTGCAACTCGCGGGTCAACAGCCGGTGACGCGGCCAGCGCCGCCAGGATGCAGTCGGCATGAACCGGATCGGCAATGCGCCAACGGCACCACCACCCGATTGGCCGCCCGAGCTCGACAAAGCGGCTGCGCCCGCACGGCCGCCAGCGCCGCATTGGCCAGCCCCACAGCAGCTGCAGCCGTCCGGCTCACCGCAGTCACATCCCGCGCGCACGGTCAGCCAGATAGAAGATTCCTGCTGCGACAGGCCCTGGCCCTGCATTAGCTCGCGCAGCAACAAGGCCTCCTCGATGACGGCGAACGAGCGATCCTGCGCGCGCGCGAACACCCCCAGCACCGCCTCGGCCAGCCCGCAGGTCGATTGCCAGACGCTCGCCGCGCCGCGGCCCAGCCGGCGCAGCGCGGCAACCCTCCGACAGCCGTCGATCAGCACCAGCGGTGCTGCGCCCGCGCCGGCCCCACCGGGAGCGGGCGCCACAATGCAGGGCACGATCTGACCGCACCGCTCGATGGACTGGGCGATCCGCGCCACCGCCTGCGGCTCCACCAGGCGGCTGGCGGCAAAGCGCAGGTCCAGTTGGTGCAGGTCAAGCTCCAGACGATGGCTGTCCATGGACGTCATCGCCGGCGGGACGGCCCGCTTGCCCCGGTCACGTCCCGCAGGATCCTCGCCGCCGCATCAATCGGGTTCACCATGGGGCATTGCGCTCCGTCCGGGCGTGGCCAACACGGCCGCGACGGGGATCGCGGCGGCGCAGGAACCCCGGGCGAAGCGGCGGCAGACAGGGACGACCGCACCAATGGCAGGGCGTCGTCGCTCGCCGGGGCGGCTCGGCCGGAGATGCGTCGTCGCGCGAGGTCGCCATCGCGCCGGCCGCCAGCAGATCACCCGCCGGCGGCGGGGGTGAACCCTGATGCGTCACTTTTTTTCTGCGCGCTCGCAGGTGGCCCATCCGGGCGGCATGCTTCTCCTGGCCACGACGGGTCTTCTGATAGCGCTCGCCTGCCTTCCGGAGCGTCTGGTGACGCGCCTGTCCGGCGCAGTCGCCGAAACAGTAGATCTGCCCGCGGTCGCAGTGGCGGCACACGACCACTTCGCTACTGCACTTCCTGCAAAGGAACAGACGACCAGACCCCGGCTCGCTCTGCGCATCGACGCAGACGCGGCGTAGACGAACGCCACCGTCGGCAGGATACTCGCCCTGCATTCGTGCCCGTCACGATGTGGGGCACGGCGTCGAGACAAAACTGGCAGGTTGAGTTCGGCGCCGTGCTTGCCCTCAAGTCTGGCAGGCTCCCGGCAGCTTGCCGAGGTGCTCGGTGCCTCTGTTATCCCCCGTGCCAACCCCGCCAAGACCGTATCCGGTCCTGATCATGTCTCCAGCGACGATCAAATGCCGCCGCACCGGCGTTGTCGCAGGCGCCGCCACCCCGGAGCGGGCGCCAGACCGGGACAACCAACGACAATCGTCAGAACGGTAGGACTAAAGTCAGTGGGTCAACTTCCGTGAGCAACCCCGGGTCAATTCTCGTGAGCGCTGAGG
>CAVPVB010000025.1:0-37929 GCA_963709085.1 uncultured Alphaproteobacteria bacterium | reverse complement strand
CAACAAGGGCGGCAACATCGGCCGCAACGGCACCGTCCTGGAGGTTGCCGCGATCAATGACGAGGGCCTGGTCCTGCGAACCAGGGAGGGCCGGGAAGGCCTGGTGAAGTGGGACAGCCTCCGCAGCCCGGCAAACGGCCGCGTCCGGCTTGCCTACGGCGATGTGCTGACCATCAACACCAGCCAGGGGTCCACGGTCAGCGAACATATCTTCGCCGTCCCGGGTGGCTCGCGCCAGGTGAATGCCTTCGGCGCCTACACGTCCGGCAGCCGGCATCGCGACCAGTCATTCGTCGTGATCTCGGACGGGGCGGAGCGGCAGGAGGTTGCCGGCCGCCGGCCGCTTGGCGACCGCCGCCAGATCCGCGAGGGCGACGTGATCGAGAATGTCGCCCGCAACTTCGCCCGCCAGCCGATCAAGGAAAGCTCGCTCGCCATGCTGGCGCGGGCCGAGAACCTGCGAACGGGAACGATCCGGATGATGCAGGCCGGCAAGCAGCGGCTTGAGCAGCGCGCGGTCATGGGCCAAGCGAGGAGCACCCTGGCGGCGACCTTCCAGGGGAGGCGTGACAACAACAGGGCGCGGCACCTGCGACCCAGGTCGCAGAACGACGCGGCGGAACGGCGCGACCTGCTGGAGCGGCTCACCGGGTTTGGCCCCCAGCTGCGCGCCGCCATGCAGGCCGCGGTGGAGCGCGTGCGGGCGTACCGGGAGCGGGAAGCAGCGAAGGCCATGGCCGGCCGCCGCCGTGGACGGCGGATGTAGCGGTGCCGGCGACCGGCACGCCGGACAGCCTGCTTGCAACCTGCGGGCGACGAAGCGCTTTGACAAAATTTGCCATAGACGGCAGCCTTCCGTGATCCAGACGGAGGCCCCCATGCCGACCATGAACGTGAGCTTGCCGGCCGAACTGGCCGAATTCGTCGAGCGCGAGGTTGCATCCGGCGAGTACGGCACCGCCAGCGAGGTCGTGCGGGCCGGCCTGCGCCTGCTGCGGCGCGACAGGGAGGCGCGCGAGGAGAAGCTCGCCGTGCTGCGGCGCGAGATCGGCATCGGGGTGGACCAGGCGCGCGCCGGGCGGCTCTCGACGCGCTCTGCCATCGGCATCGCGGCCGCACTGCGCGAGGCGGAAGAGCGGTCCGCGTGAGCGGCGCGCCTTCGCCGGTCCTGCGTTACCAGTTCACCGAGATCGCCGACGAGGACATCGAGGGCATCCTGAAGACAAGCGGCAAGCGGTTCGGGCCGCGGCAGCGCGAACTCTATGCGGGCCTGATCGACCGCGCCGCGGAGATGGTGGCGGAGAATCCGGAGCGGCCGGGTTCGCGCCACCGGCACGATCTCGGGACGGGGATCCGCTCTTTCCACCTGGAGCTCGCGGCGGGGCGCCGCGGTGCTGCGTCGCACATCCTCTACTACCTGCGCGGACGGCTCAGCGACGGCAGCGACGGCGTGGTCATCACCCGCGTATTGCACGAAGGTATGGACCCCACCCGACACCTGTCGGCCGACCTGGAGTAGGAATACGGCTCCCTTGCCATCGGGCGCTCGTCTGCCACCCTGCAGCGCTTCTCGGTGTTTCATGCCCTGGAGGGATGCTTCGGGCGGCGGACACTGGACTCTGCTGACGCCCCGTGTCGCCGGTGCCGACATCCACGGCCTCGATTTCTCTAGCTGGTGATCGCCACCCGCCCCCTCGCCTGGCAGTCGCCAGCCCGGGCCGCAGCGATCGTCAGCCCGCACTCAACCCCCGCGCGCGACGCGGCGCCTCGGTCGGCTCCTTCTCTTCGCGTCGTGCCGCCGTCTTCAGAGCAGAGACTTTCGCCACAGCAACATTGGCGTCGGACCGGTCGGCACGGGCGACGTTCCGCCAATAGGCGGCGGCTTGCAGATCAGCCGATGCGGCTTCCTTCGACATGTGGGATTTCCGATGGTTGTTGACGGGCTCGGTCAGTCGGCGGCGGCGACGGCCAAATTGGCATTGAACCTGTTGGCCGCGACCCTGGCCGCCAGTTCCGGCCGCCGGAAGTAGATGGCACGGCCGCAGCGGAGTGGCTTCGCGCCGCGGATGATGACGAACGCCTCATCCGTCCGGCAGTCATTCATCAGCTCTTCCCGGCGGATCAGCTTGCGGCTGATTTCGTGGTAGCTGGTGTTGGCCCCGCGCGACCGTGATCCGGCCTCGAAGGATTTGCCCGACGAGCCGGTGTTCGAGCCTTCCGACGTCGCCATGACGGCGTAGCTGCCGAAGGTCTCCTCCAGCTCCTTCGCCGTCTCAAGGTCCTGCACGGCGGCATAGGAACGGTGCGACACGCCGTCGTACCATTCCCGCTTGCCCTCCCTGCCCCACTGCCGTTCGAGCTGGCCGACCGACTGGTAGAGCAGCTGCAGCGTGATGCCGTATTTGCGGCCGGCGTCGCGGGCGGTTTCAAGAATCCGCATCGGGCCGAGGCGCGCGGCCTCGTCGAGCAGATACAGGATGCGGCCGGTCACCCGTCCGTCGGCCTCGTAGGCGGCGTTGAGCAGCGCGCCGATCACGACGCGGCCGATCGCCGGCGTCGATTGCAAGGCCAGCAGCGGGATTTGCAGGAAAACGGACAGCTTGCCGCCGAGCAGGTCCCGGGACTTGAATGTGTTGCCGGAGACGATCGACGCGAAGGCCGGATTCGCCAGCCAGGACGTGCTCTCATCGGCATTGGCGTAAACGCCGGAGAATGTTTCGTGCACCAGGCCCATGATGGTGCCGGCGTAATCGCGCGCGAGCGGACTGAGGCTGTTGCTGTGGAGGCCCTTCAGCACTTCCCGCATCTCCGCCTCCGGCGTCGCGATGCCGATGCGCAACGTGCGCAGCGTCTTCAGGGACGGGTCAATCGCCGGGTCCCACAGCATATGGGCCAGCAGGCAGGCCACCAGCGCGCGGCCACGGGCCTCGAAAAACTCGGACCCCTTGTCCTTCGCACCGCCACCCTGCCCGTCGCCGCAGATCCAGCTCACGACGGAGAGGACGTTCGTCGTGGCCAGCGGCGAGTCGATGTCGATCCAGTCGAGCACGTTGAAACCGACAGAATCGCGCAGGCCGAGCTGGTGGACGGTGTGACCCATCTCCGCACGGGCATCCACCAGCATGGGGCCAAGTTCGCCAGACGGATCGAGGACAACGACCGAACCGATCCAGGTCAGTAGCGTCGACACCGCCGAGGTGGATTTGAACGAGCCGGCCCCGGCGAACACCAGGCTGTGCGTCGGGCCAGACTTGCAGGGATCAACCAGCAGCGGCGCCTTTCCCCCCTTCCCCCAACTCGCCTTGTTCGCCGGGTCGAAGGCCACCGTCGCGACCCGGTCCTCATCCACCCGGTACGCCTCACCGACCACGATGCCGCCGAATCCGGCCGAGGGTCCGGGGAAGATTTCACGCGCCTTGCGGATCGGCAGCCAGTCGGCATGACCGTGATTGTCGGTCGTGCCGCGGATCGGCCGCGGCATGCCGCCGAACAGCCTCCGCCGGAGCGACGGTCCGACGACGCCACGGCGAAACAGCAGCGCGGCGAGGAAGACCAGCACGGCGACCGACGCCGCCCCGGCACCGATCTTCAGCCAGCGGGTCACCACGGCGTTTGGCGGCGCGTAGAGGAAGTAGATCCACCACTGATAGAACGGGTGCGCAAACGACCCGATCAGACGCGTGCCGAACAGGAACACCAGGGACGCGATGACCGTCCAGGCGGCAGCGAGGAGCACCAGGCCGGCGATGATTTTGGCGACGAGCGGCGCGCGCGATGGCGTTGCCATGCGGCTCAGGCCTCGGACAGCAGATGCGCGACGGTCTCGCCGCGCCGGCGCGCGTCCGCCGCCAGCCAGACCTCGCCGATCTCGTAGACCTCGCCGGTGGTGTGGAACGGCACGATGACGTCGATCGCCGCCGACAGCATCTCGATCAGCGTCCTGTCCTCCAGCGCGGCGCCCTGCTCGGATCCCTTCACCAGGGAAAACAGCTTCTTGAAGCCCTGCACAGGGTTCGCCCCATGGATGGTGGAAATCGAGCCCGGATGGCCGGACACGACTTCGTTGAGATAGGTCCAGGCCGCGTCGTCGCGCATCTCACCCAGCAGGATACGGTCCGGCCGCATGCGCAGGCTGGCCTGCAGGAGCGCCTCGGCGGTGACGCCGCCGAGGCCGATCCCGCTCTTGGAATAGAGCAGCCGGACGTGGTTCTCGTGCGGGATGACCAGTTCGAGCGTGTCCTCGATGGTGATCAGCCGTTCATGCGCCGGGATGGCCGAGATGAGGGTCTTGCCCATCGTCGTCTTGCCGCTCCCGGTCGCGCCGCACAGCAGCATCGTCAGCCGGCTGCGCACGCAGGCCGCGAAGAAGCCCTCGATGTCGCCAGCATCGTAGAAGGCCAGCGCCTCGGCGTTCTGCTGATTGGCCGTCTCGCGGCGGTCCTCCCACTTGTTCCAGCGCGCGGTGTGGTAGCGCTTGCCGACATCAGCGAGCGCGGAAACCGACGTGCCCGGCCGCCGGATCGTCAGGCTGGCCGTACCGGCCGGAACCGACGGCGGCAGGCAGATTTGCAGCCGCTCGCCGCCCGGCAGTTCCGTCGCGCAGAGCGGGCTTCTCGGCCCGACATCCTGCCGGCGCAGCGCGCCGGCAAGGATGGCGATGTCTTCCAGATCGTCGTAGTCGAACGGCAGATCGTGGCGGGCAAAGATACCCTTCTGCCGGACGAAGACCTCGCCCGGCTTGTTGATGGCGATCTCCTCGGTCGCCGCATCGTCCAGCCAGTGCAGGATCGGCTTGAGCAGATGCCGCAGCTGCGGCGCGGCCTCACTGGCCATAGGCGGCACCGGTCAGGCGCAAATTGTAGATGTCCGAGAAGTCCAAATCCCTGGCGACGAAGATGGCGACGTTGTCGCCCTGGTTCTTCTCCAGCGTGGGCGGAATGTTGATGGTCGCCTGCAAGGCGGTGTCGGACATGTTCGTCCCATTGGCCTGGAACGAGTTGAAGAACGTGCCGCCATGCGATCCCGAGGTGGCCGCCAGCGCGGCGCCGGTCTGCAGGCTGCCCTGGATCACCGACAGCAGGATCGCCGAGCCGAAACGCTCCCACCAGTGATTGTTGACGCCGCCCGGCAGACCCGAACGGCCCAGCTCGTCCGCGCCCGGCGAGGACAACTCGATCACCGCATGGTCCGGCGTCTCGGCGCGGTCCCACAGCACGAAAATGCGGTCCTGCCCCTGCGTCAGGCCATGGCCGATTTCACCGACAACGATCGTGCCGCGATCGAGCAGCACCACGTTGCCCGTCGTGCTGCGCACGTCCTGCGGCAACACGCATTTGACGTAGCCGGCGAGCTGGCTGTCGATCGCCGTCTGCAAGGTGCAGGGGATGATGGTCCCCATGGTCACCATCATGTCGGGATGCGGCAGCAGCCGCGCCTTGGAGCCGCTCAGCACCGTCGGCTTGAGCATGGTCGCCAGCGCCGATGGTTGCGCGGTGGCCAGGCGTGGGTCACCTCCGGTGGCGAGCGCTGCCGGTGCGGCCGGCGCCGCAGCCGTAGCTTCCACAGCCGCACCACCACCCGAGAACGCGAAGATCGGGCTTTCCGCCGGGGTCATCTCGTGCTGCCGCGGCAGTGCAAAGATCGCCGGCGCTGGCGCTGCCGACGGCATGGGCAGTGTGACGGGCGCAGAAGTGGGTGGGGATGGTGGCGGCGGCGCGGGATGAAACGCCCCGCCCGTCCATAGCGCCAGGTCGGGTTGCGGCTTTTCGTCGCGGGTGGCCTTGTTGAGCTGACCGATCCAGATGAAGGCCAGCAGCACGACCAGCACCAAACCGGCGACGCCGATCTTCTGCCCGGCGGACAGCTGGCGGCCCGGCGCGCCGGAGACGAGAGACCCCGTGGCGTTCACGCCGCCGGGCGCGCCATTGTTCGCGCTGCCGCTCATGGCGGTGCATCCTTGAGAACACGTTGCACGTTCGGGCTGGTGGTCTGCGTCTCAGGGTTCCTGCCCACGGGATCGAACGCCTGGTTCCAGATGGCAAGCACCGTATGCCCGTCCCGCAGCCGCCAACCGCGCGCCACCGAGTCCACCTGCACGAGATCGCCCTTCACCGCATAGTTCGGCGTCGCCTCGCGGCCGTCGGGATTGATGACGAAAACCGCGGGAATGCGGACGTTGCCCGGAAAGCGGAACACGGTGCTGTGGCCGTTGTCGAAAACCTCCAGCGGCAACAGGGAGCGGTTGCCCTGGGCGACGTAGTGCCAGTTCCGGTCGCCGGAGAAGGGGTCCCTCGCCTGCTGCTCCATCTGGTTGTGCGCTGCCTGCAGCTGGTGTTGCGCCGCGCGCGCCTGTGCCTCCGCCTGGTCCTTGGCCGCTTGCACTTCGGTCTGCGCACGCTGGCGCGCGGCGTCGTCGGCCGGATAGGTGAACTGGACGCTGTAGTAGATTCCGGGCGCATTCGCGGCGAGGCTCTGCGCCGGAACAGTGGTGATCTCGAACACGTAGCGGCGCATCTCGCCACCATCAGTCGTGGTGAGGACGATGACTGGCTGCAACGGCAAGGCTTCCTGCGACTTGAAAAACAGGAAGTTGCCCTTCGGCATCGCCTTGAGGTCCTTGCTGTCGGTCACCGCGACGGCCGTGACCGTCTCCTTTGGCCCGAAGCCGACGACGAGCGTTGCGCCCACGGCGGTCGACAGATGGACGACCTGATTGGGGTCGTAGGCGAGATAGCGCATCCGCGCATCCTGCCGGCCGGGGATCGGGTACTCCTCCGCCCAGGCGGCAGATGCCAGGATCGGCGCACAGAGCAGCGCCGCCGCGAACCGCTTCATTGCGCGCTGTCCTCCGCGGCCTGATAGGACGTAACGATCACCCCGCCGGGGTTCCTGAGACGGAGAGCAGCCGGCAGCGTGGCGACGGTCCTGAATTGCAGGGTCGCCGTCCACGTCGTCACGACCGGCTGCTGTCCGGTGATGGCGAGCACGCGGCGATAGCGAATCTGCTGCACATCCGCGGTGATGTTCGCCGAGGAAATGTGCTGGATCTCGATCACGCCCTTCTTCCCGACCATCATCTGCGGCGACGCCGCGTTGGGGTAGTTGAACCAGCCCTGGTACCTGGGTGCGGGGCGCGTCCGCGCTCATGCCGGACACGGCGTCGTATCCATATTGTGCGGTGTCGTAGCTGTAGCCCTCGCGCAGCCGCACGTATTCCCACAGCGCCGCCGTCACCACCGCCTGGCTCTGCGTCGCCGGTAGCCGCGAGAGCGCGACCGAACTGTCCACTGTCCCGTCCGGGCGCACCCACAGATAGACCGGCACGATCTTCGTCAGCGGCAGCAGGGACGCTATCGTCCACGCCTGCCCGAGGTTGGCGAGGATGGCGATGCCGGCGACAACAGCGAGGCCCTTTGATATCCGCGCGGCGGCCCTGGCGCGCTCACGCTGGAAGGATTCGACCTGCCGGTAGTAATCGGCCAGGCCGGTCCGGTCGACCGGCAGGGCAAGATCCATCTTGTTCATTCTGATCCGCCGGGACGAGGAACCTCAAGATCCGCCGGTGTCGGCTGCCAGTGGCCGGTGTTCAGCGCGAAGACCGGCCCCGTGGGCTTTGCCAGGACCTCGGTGTGACTGCATGCGGCGAGGCCGATCAACGCAGCCAGAATCGCAAAGGTTTTCACCAACAATCTCCTTCTCGCGGTGTGAGCAGGGGAAAGCGTCCGATGACGCCGGCTATGCCGGCTTACGTGTGGCCATTCTGACCGCCTGCGACGCCCCGCTCGAAGCAAGGCTGGTGAACGCGTTCAGGATTGCCGCCCCGGGGCTGACGCCCAGCCCGCCGCCGATGGTCGCGGCCATCGCCGGCAGAGAGATGATGATGAACGCGCCCATGGCGAAAAACATCGCCAGCCTCGATCAGAATCTTCGACTCCGCTGGCACCGCAGCCAACCCTGACGCCTGTTGCGTCAGGATCTGCCGCATGTACGCCTTTTCGCCTGTCAGCACGATGGTGAGCGTGATGTTGATCAGCAGCGTCAGAAGGCTGTAGGTAATCAGCATCCCGATCCACCGGTGCGTCACCGCCTTTGTTGCTTCGAACAGATAGCCGGCGATCACGACGGGACCGATCGCGACGATAATCCCCATCACGATGATGGCGAACTCGTAGATCGCGAACGTCACGATCAACAGCACTATCAACACCACCTCGATCAACGCGAGGCTCACCGCATCGACGACATCATAGATCGCAATTTGTGCGCCGACGGTTTCAACGGTGTGTTCGGTGACCTGCCACATGTTATCGAAAGTTGCCGGTGTGCTCTTGATATCCGCCTGGGAGCCGCCCGCCGCAGTGGCTACCCAGTTTGGAATTGTCGTGATGAACAGGGTTTGCACGTAGCTCGTGAACAAACCGGATGACGTAAGGATGCCTACAACCAGGGCGACCTTGATGATCCGCGTGATGCCTCCTCGCGCGTCCATGTCACCGCGCATCACGAGGATACCCTGGATAACGATCCAGAGCGTGACACATGCCATCAGCGGCGTCGCCACCGCTGCCAGCAGCGACGTGATAGCACTCTGCGTTCCGGCGGCAAAGACGGCGCCGAAATCGGTGTCCATGCTGGTGAATGGCGTCGGATTCATGTGTTAGCGCGTCTGGCTACGTGCCGCCATCTGTGCCGCCTCACACCATGATGTAGGTGCGGCACGGTGCGCGCAGAGTGCGAGCGTGATAGCGACCCTTTTGGTGTTGTGGGCGTAATAAGAAGGATCGGCTTCCGGGTCGTTGGTCTCAGCTCTCGCAAAGCTGTCAGCGACCGCCGCGTGCGCGGCGCTCGTCGCGTTCCGGCAATCAGCCGAGTTGTCGTAGCTGTGATCGTTCTGGCATGTTTTCAGAATGCTCTCGCGCTCCTGTGGATGGGTCCGGTACCAGTCAACGGTGTGCTGCGCGCGCTCGACAGCGAGCACAGGGACCGCGATCGCCGTCAGCAGCACTGCCAACCCGGCGACATGGAGGCGCGTCAATTGAGCGTACCCGTGAACATGGAAGCCGCCTGTTCATGGCCCTGCCGGATGCTTTGGAGCGCCGCCTGCTGGTCCGCCTGCGCCTGTGCCGTCACCATGGCCTGCAGGTTCTGCGCCTGCGCCTGCTGCCCCTGGATTGCATTGCTCTCGATCGCGATGCGGCCGTTGATCGCCGTCACCTGCTTGATGTCGGTCGCGCCCTGCAACTCGGCCTGCATCGCGGTCAGGTTTGCCTGGCGCTGCTCGATGGACGCCAGATTGGCCGCCGCAATGCCCTGGATGTTCGCCATGGAAATAGCCGAGCGGTTCAGCAGGTTGGCTTGCGGGTCAGTGCCGGTCGCGGTGAAAATGTGGTTCAGATTGAAGAAGGCCTGCCCCTGGCTCGATAGCGTGGTGGCAGACCCGACGACCTGACCGGCCATCGCGCTTGCCGCCGGCATCGGGTTCTGCAGGGTCGGCTGGTTCAGGGCGGGGAGCATCCCTGTGATGTTCGTTGGATTCGTAAACATCTGATAGGTCTGCTGGAGCTGCTGCAACTGCAGTTGCAACTGTGCAAGCTCCTTGCCGGCGGTGACGACCTCCTGCAGCGTATTGGCGAAATTTTGCCCGTCGAAGACGGCCAGTTGCGCCTGTGCGCCGCCGGTCAGCGTCAGGCAGGCGACCACCGCTGCCGTTGCCAGGAGAGTCCTTTTCAATGTCTTCGTCCTTTTGGTTCAGTCTCGGGCTTCGTGGTAGCGGGTCATGAACGGACCCAGCCAGGCAGAGGGATCTTCCCCCAGCTCACGGCGCAGCCGCTCGGCAAACCGCACCGTGTTCGCGCGGCCTGACAGCACGGCGACGTATTCGCGCATGTCGCCCAGGTCGAACTCGCAGATCACGCTGCCGGATTCCCGCTTGAGCAGAAAGCGGCGCTTGCCCAGTGCCATGTCCTCGCGAACGGCCTTGAACTCGCCTTCGGTGCATTTCAGGCCGTCGATGTAGGCCTCGCGGTCCGCCGTGGGCGACGGGTAGAGGATCTTGGTCATGCACTGCGCGACCAGGGACGAGCCGAGCTTGGACTCCAGCACGTGCTCCGGTTGCTGGGTCGCCAGGATCAGCATGCCGTTGTTCTTGCGCACCGTCAGCAGGAACTTGTCGACCACCGCGGCGAACATCGGGTTGAGCAGGTAGGCGCGGAACTCGTCGCACGACATGACGAAACGGCGCCCGTCCACCACCGACCCGATGCGATGCAGCAGGTA
Source organism: uncultured Alphaproteobacteria bacterium (assembly GCA_963709085.1). Taxonomy (GTDB): domain Bacteria; phylum Pseudomonadota; class Alphaproteobacteria; order Acetobacterales; family Acetobacteraceae; genus Rhodovastum. The sequence continues at coordinate 27,654 of CAVPVB010000025.1, read as the reverse complement.
CGCGGCTGCCGGCGCGCAGACCTCCTCGTAGTCAAGCAGATGGGTCATGTCGAAGCCGATGATCGACGCCTCAAGCCGAACCTCATCAACGTCACCGTCGAACGCCCAGCCGAGCGCGTTGCCACGGCACCAGCGTTCCAGGCGCGCGCCGGCGCCTTCGGCCGGACCATGCAGAAGAAACTCGCGCAGCCCGGCCAGCGACCGCATGTCGGGATCGTAGGAGAGCTGGCGGGCGATGCCGCGTTCCAGCCGGCGCGCTTCCTCGGACGAGATGCTCCCCTTCCCGTCTCCCTCGATCAGGCCGGTGACCCATTCGCGCAGGAAGTCGCGCGCCGCCGGCGTGTCCTCCAGCCCGCGCAGCGGCGCCAGGCCGCTCGGCTCGCCACGGCGCAGCACGAGGTAGGTGCCCCCCGTCGCGCGGACCAGCAGCTCGCCGCCACGGTCCTTGTCGAAGAAAATCACCGCCCCGCCCCGCTCGACCATGGACTGTTCGAGCATCGCCAGCAGGAACATGAGGAAGGTGGTCTTGCCCGAGCCGATCGGGCCGAAGATCGCCGTCATGCCCACGTCGTCGACGTGCGGCACGTAGTCATAGGGCGTGCCGCCATCAGTGCGAAACCTGGCCAGCGCCGGCCCCCAATGGCCTTGGGTTTTGCCCGCAGGGAAGTTGTCCAGGCTCGAAAACCCGGCGAAGTTGCGCGAGTTGATCGCCCCCGGCCGGGTGCGCCACTCGATGTTGCCGGGCAGCTGCGACCAGAAGGCCGCCTCCATGCCGATGCCTTCCTGCACCACGACCGAGCCGGTGTCGGCAAGCCGGGCGCGTGCCCGCGCACCGCGGTCGCCGAGCTGCTTGAGATCGTCCGCGTAGACCGCCAAGCTCAGGTGATGTGATCCCATCACGAACTCGTTGGACGCCAGCGCATCCTCGGCTTCCGCCAGCCCCTCGATCTGGCTCAGCGCCTTGTCGCCGGCGCTCGCCATCTGGCTCGACTTCATCGCCAGCCGACCATGCGCCTGCGCGCGGGTCAGGAAGGAGTAGGATTGGCTGAGCACCAGCGGGAACTCCGCGCTCAGCAGGGTGTTGAGCATGCCGGGCCGGGTCTTGGCCGGGTATTCGCGGAACGAGAAGATCGTCCCCACGGCGCTTTTGTCAGGGGCGCGGATTTCGAAGCCGCGTTTGCCGCAGATCACCCGGTCGGTGTAGATCGACGCGCCCAGCGATCCGCTCACCACCGGGACTGGCATCCACCGGCACGTGATGATGAGGCGCAGCGCCTCGCCGATCTCGGTGAACACCACCTCGCCCCTCTCGCGGAGACCGAGGCGGCGGATGCCATAGGCTTCCAGGCCGTTCGCCAGAACGTGCCAAAGGTCTTCCAGGGTCCGCAGAACGCCGGCGTCGCCATCCGACGCCGGGCCTTTGCGAAACCGCGCGATCCTGCTGCCGGCCTTGCCGAGGAGATTGCGCGGGGTGACGATCAGCGAAATGAAGTGGTCGTTCCTGAACAGCCGGCCGTTCAGCACACGATCGCGATAGGTCCGGTCGAGCCCGGCCGCGAAAGCGGACCGGAACGCGGCCTGCGGCAGCTCCGGCACGTCGGGGTGACGGATCAGGTGGGTGCAGACGTTCACGTTGTCATCGTTAATGTTGCGGAACACCGTGTTGAGGTGCCGGACGCCCGCATTGCGCATCTCCGGCTCCTCGAGCTCAAAGGGCGGGCCGTCGACATGGCCCATGGCCATCACCGAGCCGTCGCGGAGAAGAACGACCTGGTCTGCCAGGTGTCCGACATAGGGCAGATAGATTTCGCCCGACCGCTCACTGGTGCCACGGTCGCCGAACATCAGATCATGCCCCGGCCGCGCGCCGGCACCCGGATCGGGTTGGGGCTGACCGATGCCCCGCCCCAGGCCGCGCCATCGACGCCGCGCGCCGCCGTCAGGAGGTAGAGGTAGACGACGTTGACGGCGTTGTAGTCGCGCGAGACGACCACCCGCGCGCCGAACCACAAGGGCAGCATGACCAGCTGGTACAGCGGGTTCTGCAGGATCACGATGACAAATCCGGCCAGCATCAGGAATGCCCCCGCGACCGGCAGAGGCACGCCGGCGAACAGCGCCGGCCGCGTTGCCGCCAGATACAGCGTGTCCTCCGCCAGCCGCTCGGCCATCAGCCGCCGGCCCCGCCGGTGAGGGTCGAACCGAGGTAGGACGCACCGAACATGATGACGATGCCGCCGATCACGCCGGCAATCAGGCCGAGCGAGACCCGACCGAACATCCACGACAGGCCGATCGCGATAATGCCGAGCACCGCCAGCGACTGGCCGAACGGGCCGAGGATGAAGGTGCAAATGTTGTTGATCATCGTCGCCGGCGACGCGCCGCCGGTCACGGTTTGGGCATGCGCCAGCACCGGGAAGGCCAGGTACCGCCCCCAGCGCAAGCGCGCCTGCGATGCGTGGAGGGGTCTGCCGGTCAAGAAGGAGCAGGCCCTTCCCGTAGGCTTCGGTCATGCGGCGCTCGGCGGCCAGGACAATACGCTTCGTCATTCGTCACCTTCCAATGGTTGGACCAGAGACAGTAACCGCTGCGACCGGTCCTCCTCCCGCAGCGGCAGACAGCGCTCGACCGGCCACCGGCGTCGGCGTGGCCGGAGCCTGCATGTTCTGATCGTGGCTGGCGGCGTAGTCGTAGGACGGCCACACATCCCAGGAGGGCGGCGCATTCGCGTCCGCCATCACGGCCGATGGTGGCTGGCTGTCGATCGCGGCCGGTGCCGCGCCCACATCAAGGGCGGGAACGACATGCCGGGCGGCCAGCTCCACCTTGTGCACGTAGCCATTGGCAAAGCCGCGCTGCGCATCGCCCGTGTTGTATCTGGAGATCGCGACCCGAAGGGCCGCCTGCTGCCCTGCATGGGTATCGCCGCCGGCATAGTCGCCGGCGAGAATGACGGCAGCGGCCGCTATCGACCTGCACGGATCGAAGGCCGCCTCCAGCGTGAGCCCAAGCCTGGCGAAGTTGGCCGAATTGATCTGCATGATGCCAACGTCTACCGAATGGCCGGCTTCGAGCAGCTTCGATGCGATCTGGATCGCAATGTCACGGGTGGCCGGGACGCCGCTGGTTCTCGTGGTGTTGTCGTTGATCGACAGCGGCTGAAAGCCGCTCTCGGTCCGCGCGATCGATGCCAGGGTGGACGGCGCGACGGACGGGCCGCAGCGCAAGGCGAGCTGGCCGAACTCGCCGACGCTGAGCGGATCGGCCCATGCCGGGCCAGACATCGCAATCGCGGCAGCAAGCGCAGCCGCGACAGCGGCGGGTACCCTATTTAGTTGGGGAGCGTCGTCGCGCAGCGCTTGCCGGCACGGGGCGATCACCATCCCTGACGGCCGTGCCCCCGTCAGCCAACTCCCCAAGGTCGCACGGAGACACACCGACGAATTGCCGGAGCTCAGGATCGCCGGCGGGATAGATGGTGACGCGACCGAGGAAGTTGAATTTCCGGACGAAGAACCATGCCGATTGCAGGTTCTTGAAGCTCCTGTCGCCGGACAAGCCGCGCCAGGTCCGGATAATCCGGAAGCCCCGGCCCTGTATCCAGTTGCAGCGCAGGTAGATGACGAATTCTTCCTCGCTGCGCGCGACAATGAACGCGCCGAGCACCTGCCCGCCCTCTTTGAGGGCCGAACGCAGATCAGCCTCCGCGAAGGCGTTGCCCAACCGGTCTCTCCCGCCCACCCGGCCTCGCTCTCCCCGTGAGGCAGGCCAAGCACATGATGGGCCAGAAAGAGATTAACACGCAACGGATTACCGGTAGACATGCAACTCGTCCAAAACGATGAGTTGGAGCGAACCCAAAACACTCAGCCCGTATTGCGTCGGGCGATGGCGGCAAAACATCACAATCCTTCACATTCGCGCAACCAGAAATTTCAAAACACGCGAGATACGAGGAATCCGCCTGAAACGCTTATTTTTACAGTCAGATAGCCTATTTCTGTCGCCGTTCTTTAAACTTTCGAGATGAAAATTCGTGGCCGCTGTGGCATTGGTGCAACTTGAAACGTCACGATAACTATTTGAGAGGAACGGGATACCGCCGAACTGTTGTCGCGCAACACGAGACAGCCGATCATCTATTTTTTGGCCCGTCTTTCCTGGTGAGAGCCCGCGACGCGCAATATCAGGCGTCCTATTGAAGAAACGCTGCCGCAACTCGACGATCCTGACGGCAAGTCCGGGCTGGACACGACGCTGAGCGGCGAAACCGCGGCGCTGGTTTCGAACGAAACCGCGGCGATGCGCGGATGCCGGGCCAACTCAAAACTGGCATCATATCCCTGGCCATCAATGAAAGGAGGCTCTGGTGCCGCGGCTGGATTCCAAACACCCCGGCGCGCACAAGCCGGGCAAGACCCCACACCGGACAGCCGCATTCCGCGAGACCGCCCGCGATATCGTCCACAAGGACCGCTACGACCGCCGCGCCGGCATGAGCGTGGACACGGCCGGCGCGATCGCGCGCGCGTTGGAGCGCGCCTACGTTCAGGGCTTCATCGATGCCCAACAACCACCCCCGGCTGCAACCGACGACGTGCCGGAGGCCGGCCGGACCTCATCCGGGCGGTCAGCCGAGGCGGTCGAATGGATCCTGATCCCGCCGCGGCCACGCGACGCATTCTGGACCATTTGCCTGTTCGCCCTCGGGCGCGAGACGCCGGTCACGGAGAGCGCGTCTGGGCATCTCGTCGCCGTCCAGAGGCCAAGCGGCAGACCCGGCTGGCAATTGATCTCGCGCGATGGCCTCGAAAAGCCATTCGGACACGCCATGATCCTGCCCCTGATCCGGCTGGGATTGCTCGATCCGGAATATGAACCGGACAGGCGCCTGGTCATCAGCGAGTTGGGCCGGGCGACGTGGCAGCGCTTTGTCGAACGCGGCGGGCAGTTTCCGGAAGACCTGACCTCGCCCTTCAACGACGGGGATGCTCCATGATCTCCCTGCCACCCGACATCACCTTCGAAAAGCGGCCCCTGCCAGGGGGTGAATGGGCTTACGAGTTCCGCCACCGCACCCTGGGTGCGCTCGGGCGCATCCTGCTGCAGGGCCTGCCCGGAGGCCGCAACACGCACATCTCCTGCGAAGTGGCCGGCGACCCGGCAGACCCACGGACGGCCGAGCGCCGCGCTATCTTCGAGCCGCTCGTGCTGGAGATCGCACGGCAGATGGAGCAGATCGTTGGATCCCCCACCGACAAGCGGCCGATCGTGCCGCCTGCACCGCCCGTCGAGCCGGGCGAGGTGGTGGAGAGCAAGCTGATGCAGTGCAGCACCTGCAACGCCTTCGTGGCCATGCTGGTATTCGCGCCAGGGGCGACCGACGCGGGGCGCTTCGAGGACTACGCGCGGGGCATGTATCCGGAATACTCCCGCCGCGGTCTGCCGACCTGGATCATCGGCCCGGCGTCCGGTCCGGGACCGGAAGACCCGGCCGACATCCTCCAGGTCTGGCCGACCCGGAAGCCGCTACAGCGATTGACCCCAGCGCAGTTCAACCCGCGCCTGGACCGGCTTGCTGCCAGCCACTGCCGGCCCAGGAGGAACAACCGGCGTTAAGACCCGGGCTGATTGGCACGGCGGTCCACCGATCGCCCGGGCCGCCACGGAATTTTCTGCTGACGACGCCTGGTCTGCCTGTCCGGCTATCGTCGCTTTGGTTCCGCACGACCCGGTGCGCAAACCGGGAATTGATCGGTCATCGGAAGTTGCTCGCCATCGCCATGCGCAGCCGGCGATAGCCGGCGGCTGCGCAACCGGCAGGACAGGACAATGCAAATCGCCCGACGAGGCGCGGCCATTGTGCGACCGCCCCTGCACACGAGGTCCGCCGCTGTGCAGTGCAAACCCCGCGCCGCCGGGCTCTACTCCGTCGCGCTTTCCGCCGACGGAGACAGGGCCTTGTCAGCTTGCTTCGGTTGACGGGTTTTGCGTGCGACCACTTTCTTCGCCGGCTTCTTCGCCGGTGTCTTTTTGGCGGCGGCTCGCTTGGCCGCCGCCAAAAAGACACCGGCGCGCGCTTTGCCGGCGCCGCCTTCCTGGTCCCTCGGGCGGCCGGCGCCTTTGCCGCCACCTTTGCCCTGGCCGGTGCCTTCCTCTTCGCTTTCGCTCTCGCCGCGGCGGCAGCTTCCTTGATCTTCACGCGCCGTCCCTTCAGCTCATCACGAATGGCGACCAGCGCAGCGGCGCCAACGACCGCCCGTTGGCCGTCGGGGGTATCATCGAGTGCCGTGAAGAAGGCTTGCGTCACATTCTTCGTCCCGCGCGGAGCGCGCTTCTGGACGTCTTCCTTGATGGCCATTGTCGTCTGGGTCCTTTCCGACCGGGGCGAATCCAATTTCGCAAAGCCTGGTCATGCGGTACGGTAACGGCACCGCCGTGACCAAAGCAATACGGGTATCAAACGCTGTCAACACAATCAGAGTAAGTTCAGGATGCGGGTCAGGTGGCCCACTGATCGACAACCGCGATGCTGGACGCGTTCGACCCGGAAGAGTATCTGCCGCACTTCATACGAACCGCCGAGCATCGGGATGAAACGGCTTGCCGCGCTGCTACCGCCGAGTGTCACCCCCATCCACGCCCGGCTCGATCGGCGCCTCACCGCCTGACCCTGTCGGGTCAACCACAATGTCCGCTGCCCCAACGGGCGCACACGTCACAGCGGATCACGCGTTTTCAGGAAGCCACTCCAGTCATGCCAGCAAAGAAGCCCACGGCGACAGCGCTACCCCAGAAAGGGGCCAAGGCGCCGCCAGCCAAACTTCCAACGGTCAGTCCGAAGGCAGCGCCCGCGAAGCCGTCGGCGGCAAAAGCGCCTGCCCTACCTCCGGCGAAGCCAACTCCGGTCGCCACGGTCACGCTGAAGCAGCTCGCCGCCGAGATTGCCGGGCAGCAGGAGATTGAAAAGCGCGATGCCGAGGAGATCGTAACCGGCCTGGTCGGCATCCTGGTGCAGCACCTCAAGAGCGGTGATCGCCTGCGCATCGCCGGCCTTGGGATACTCGAAGTGAAGGACAGGCCTGAGCGGGCGGGCCGTAATCCCGCAACTGGCGCGGCGATCACCATCAAGGCCAGCAAGAAAATCGCTTTCCGGCCCGCGAAGGAGTTGAAGGAGGCGATCTAGCGCAAGGCTCGCGTCCGCTTATCTCCGGTCGTTCCGTTCGCCAGGACGTGCTTACAGGCCGATGAAATCGGCCTGTAAGCCGGCACGATGCGGGCCACCTGAAATCCCGTGTCGGCACCTTGATGCCGCTGCTTATGAGCGGTGCGTAACCGGGACCCTGGCCAAAATGCCAGCTACCGCGCGGCATCGAAGGGCCGCGTGATGCTCTTCCTCGATTCCAGGATCAAACCTTCTCTCAGCCGCTGATCAGTTCCAGCAACTGCTGCTCGGTCAGACGGCCGGCGGTGTCCGCGCCCTCCAGCAACTCGGCGGCCAGCTCGCGCTTGGCGCGGTGCAGGTCCACGATTTGCTGCTCGATGCTGTCGGCCATCACCAGCCGGTAGATGGTCACCGGCCGGGTCTGGCCGATGCGGTGGGCACGGTCGGAGGCCTGGTCCTCAACGGCGGGATTCCACCACGGATCGAGATGCACCACGTAATCGGCCGCGGTCAGGTTCAGCCCGGTGCCGCCGGCGCGCAGGCTGATCAGGAACAGCTCGGCTTCGCCGGCCTGGAACGACGCCACCCGGCGCTCGCGCTCCGCCGCCGGGGTGCTGCCGTCGAGATAGGCGTAGGTGATGCCGCGCGCGTCCAGCGCCGCGCGCACCAGTTCGAGATGGCCGGTGAACTGGCTGAACACCAGCGCCTTGTGCCGGTTGGCGCGCAGTTCCTCGACCAGATCAAGCAGCGCCGCCAGCTTGCCGCTCGGAATCGCCACCTGCGGATCGATCAGGGCGGGATTGCAGCAGGCCCGGCGCAGCCGCATCAATTCGGCGAGGATATGGATCTTGCGCCGCCCGTCCGGCGCCTCCAGCGCCGCGATCGCCGCCAGCGCCTTCTGCCGTAGCGCCTCGTAGAAGGCGCGTTCGTCCGGCTCCATTTCCACCAGGATGGTCTGCTCGGTGCGCGGCGGCAGTTCGCTCAGCACCGCCGCTTTCGTTCGCCGCAGCAGGAACGGCCGCAGCAATGCCTTCAGCGCCGCCCGCGCGGCGGGATCGCGGTCGCGCTCGATCGGGCCGGCGAAGCGCTTCTGGAATTTCTCCCGCGAGCCCAGCAGCCCCGGCGTGACGAAGCTGAACAGGCTCCACAGTTCATCGAGGTCGTTCTCCACCGGCGTGCCGGTCAGCGCCAGCCGGAAGCCGGCCTGCAACCCGTGGATCACCTGGGCGCGGCGGGTCTCGGCGTTCTTGATCGCCTGCGCCTCGTCCAGCACCACCATCTGCCAGCGCCGGCCGGTCAGCAGTTCGGCCTCCTGGTGCAGCAACCCGTAGCTACACAGCAGCACGTCGCGCGGGCCGAGCAATTCCACCACCGCCGCGCGGTCGGCAGCGGTGCCGAGCCGGTGCACGGTCAATGTCGGCGCGAAGCGCAGCACCTCGGCCGCCCAGTTCGGGCACACTGAGGTGGGCGCCACCACCAGGCACGGCCCTTCGGCGGCGCGGTGCAGCATCAGCGCCAGCGCCTGCACCGTCTTGCCCAGGCCCATGTCGTCGGCCAGGCACGCACCGGCCTCCAGCCGCGCCAGCCGGGCGAGCCAGATGAAGCCTTCCTCCTGATAGTCGCGCAACTCGGCCTGCAGTGCCGGCGGAACTTTCGGCGTAAAGGTGCCGGCCTCGCGCAGCCGGGTGATGTGCTTGCGCCAGGCGGCGTCCGCCTGGACCTGACCGGCTTCCTCCAGCAGGTCACCGACCGCAGCGGCGCCGAGCGCATGCACGCGCTGGCCGGTCTTGTCGGCCTCCGACACCGCGGCGAGCTGGCGCAACTGCGTCTGCAACCGGTGCGTCAGTGCCACGAAACGCCCGTCGCCCAGCGGCACGAACCGCCCCTGCGCACGGTCGAGCCGGTCGAGCAGGAAGCGCATTTCCAGCACTTCGTCCTCGCCGACGCTGATGCTGCCCTCGACGGCGAACCAGTCGCGCTGCTGGCGGACCTTGAAGCGCATCGGTTGCGCCCCGGCCGCGCTGACCACCAGCTTGCGGCCCTCCGGCCATTCCAGCACCACCGGGTCGGTGTACGCCTGCAACTCCAGCAGCAGGTCGAGGCAGGCTTCCAGCCCGTCCACCATCACCTCATGCCCCTGCCCTGCCCCGCAGGATTCCAAAGTCGGGCAAGCCAGCACCAGCGCGCGGCGGGCGGCGAGTTCGGCGTCAAGGTCGCGCCGGGCGCGGATCTGCTGTCCGCCGATGCTGGCCAGCACCGAGCGGCCGCCAATGCCGGCGACATAGGCCGGGCCGTCGGCGCCGAACGGGCGCACCAGCAGCGTCACCTTCAGCCCGCCCCCGTCGGCCGGGTCGCCTTCCGGCAGCAATTGCACAACCGGCGTGACGATGCCGTCGCGAGCGGCGGTCTCGACCGCTTCGATCTCGGCCCGGATCGGCAGCGACGGGTTGGCCCGTTGCACCAGGGCGATTACCCGGTCACGTCCGTCCTTCGGTACCGACAAACCGCGAGAGCCAAGAATCTGCTTCACCGCCAACAACCGCGCCGACAGTTCGATCACCCGGTAGCGGTGCGGAGTTCTCCGCTTCGAGAAACACGCTCGGCTTGTCACCGGTGTGTGACAGCGCGATGCGATAGCCACCCCGTCGCTCGGTAACCAGCAGTTCCACCGGATAGGCCACCAGTTCGATCGGCTGCTGGCGGCTGCGCGCGTCGAACACGGCCGGGTGACCGACCAGGGCCGGCAGGGTGCGGACAGGATCGAACTCGTAGCTGTAGTCGTCGTTGTACCAATTCCCCTTGTCGCGACGAATGCCGCGCAGCGCGCGGCGGTCCTCATTGGTCAGATAGCTGAGCCGCGGGTCCTGCTCGTAGAGCCGCTTCATCGCCACCGCGCGGCCGTCGCTCCAGCCATCGCGGCCTTTGGCCGATTGCTCCGCAACCTCGATCCCCAGCTTGTCCGGATCGACGAACCAGGCGAGACGCTTGGTCGGGCGTGCCGCCGCCGCCTCGCCGGTGCCCTTGCCCGGATCGGTGAACAGCAAGGCATCCAGCGTTTCGAGCGCACGTTCCCAGGGCGGGGTGACGCGAATCAACCGCGTGAACGCCACGCCGATCCCGCTGCCGGTAGCCGCCAGGAAGGCGGTGTACTGCGCCGCCGGCGCCGACACGTCGGCGAGGATTTCGGCATACAGGCGCGCCGGAAGCAGGAGAGAATCCTTCAGCGCCTCGAAGCGGGCGGCAAGGTCCGTGGCGCGGCGACGCGAGAGGGTCGGATCGACAGCATGCCCGGCCAACGCGAGGCAGGCATCCGCGAGCGGGTCGTCGAATGGATAGTCATTCAACTGCTTGATCTGCTCGCGCGCCTTGCCTTCCAGGCCCTGTGCCAGCCAGAGCAGGATTTGCAGCGCAATCCACCCGCCGAAATGCGGCCGTTCGTCCTGCAGCCGGACATCGAGGCCGGCCTGGATCTCGGCATGCAGCGTGGCATCGTTCGCACGCAGCAGGGCCATCAGGAAGAACAGGCCGTGCGGCCCCTCCAGGAACAGCTTGCGCTTGCCGGCCTGTTTGCGTTGCTGCTTGAGGGCCGCACGATACAGCGTGATCGCCTCGGCGTTCTCACCGGCGAGGAAGTGCAGCGTCGCCGCCGTGGCCTGCTGCAAGGGAGCGTCTGCCGCGTCCAGCTTCGCCAGGAGAGCGCGGGCCTCGTCAAACCGCAGCGCCAGCACGTCATGCTCCAGCAACCGTCGCCGCACCGGGGCGAAGCCCGGAAGATCCTGCTGCCCGCGAAAGCGCCCGATCAGCGCCGGCATGCCCGGGATGGAGAGGTCGCCGCCAAGGAACGCCGCGAGCCTTCCTTCGAACAGGGTAAGCTGGATTGCCGGCGTGCGGCTCTCGAACCAGTTGGTGGTGAACGGCACGGCGCGAAAAACCTCGCCAAGCGCCGCCGCCATGCGCTGCGGGCCGAACGCATGGTCGTGGTGATCGCGCTCGGCGACGAAGGCTCCCTCGTCATTGGCATAGACCGCCAGCCGCGCGAGCCGGATCCACGGCGCAGGATCTGGCTTCGGCTCACTCAGGTAGTAGGCGCGGTCAGGCCGCACGGGAAAGGCCCGGCGAACGGCCGCAACCAGGTGCTCCCCCTCCGGCGCCGCCACGGCATCGATCGCGACGGGATGCAGCAGTTCCGGCAGGCAGACATGGTCCACGTCCACCAAATCCTCGCGCCGCAAGACTTCCAGCGCCGCATTGACCGCCGGACTGGCCCAGGCGCGCCCCTCCGGTGTCCGCACGCCGCTGCGCGCCAGACAATCGAGGAACGCGGATTTGTTGGTCGACAGGAACACAAGGCTCTTGAGTTGGAGCACGGTCTTCGGCCCCGGCGGGAGGCGGGCATACCGCCCCCACGGGTCCTTGGCGTCCAGACGGGTACGAATTCGGGCTTGCCATCGGATTGCTCGAATGCCCGATCGGCAGCGCTCGCGAAACCCTCAGCCGCCGGGATAGGTCGGGTGGACGCGACGGCGGTCATCCGCGGAACGCGTGTGCCCGTCCACGTATCCAATCGGATGCCACCCGGCATGCGAGGACACCCCGAGTTGCAGCCCGCGAGTGTGGAATTCAGCGAGCCCTCGCCGCAGGGCATCCACAGCGCTTGTGTGGAAAGCAGCGATGGAGGTGTGGAATCTAGCGAGGGGCCGTTATGGCGAATCAATGGGTTACAAAAGTTATCCCGTGGAAAGTAGCGAGCAAGCTAATAGGAAGAATCTCTAATAGCTTCAAATAGCTCTCCCTCGCTGCTTTCCACAGCGACGCCGGGACGAATTCGATCCATAAACCCAAATGGCTTGAGACGAGGAGCACGGAGCGACATGGGAACGGTCCATGACCTCTTGGAGGCCAAGGGAAAGCAAGGCGCGATCGAGGCTGGGATTGCCAGAAGCGTCGTCGAAGCCGCCGCCCAGTACCTGAGCGAGGAAGACAACGCTCTCTCGTTTGTGTACTCCGGCTGGGCGCAGTGTGCGCTCCCACACAAGCGTCTAGTGCAATGCGTCGTTCATTTTGCGGTAGTTGAGCATTCAGATGTCCCTGATCATCTGCCTACGACAATGAAAGATGCCTGTGCTGCTGAGGCTGCTTCAATACACGGCTCCGCCGTCATGCGGTTTCATTTTTAGCCATTAACCGCAATATTAATGACGCAGAGCACTAGCTTCAGACGCCCCATGGTCGATTGCTGCCGAGCGCATGTCGCTTATGGTAGAACCTGGACGGCGTCCCATCGGAGAGGCCAGTCAAGGAAGCCAGGATTACGAGTGGGTTGGCGTTCCATTTGGAGCACATGCCCGTCTGATCCTGTTGTTCCTGCAAACCGAAGCTCTCCGTACAGGCTCACGTGAAATCGAGCTTGGAGGCTCATTGCGGGAATGGCTTGGCCGTATCGGCTTGACAGTGGGCGGCATGACGGGAAGGTCGGTTAGGGACCAAGCCGAACGCATCAGCCGATGCAAGCTCACCTTCCACCTGTCGACAGGCGCCAGGTCGGCCGGCCTTGTGAATCAAACAATTGTCGACAGGGCGCTTTTCATCGATGAGGGCGACAAGCGCCAAGGCCGCCTGAACCTGGAGACGGCGAAGCTGTCTGAGGGGTTCTTCGAGCAGCTTCGGCGGCACCCGGTTCCCCTGGAGGAGGCCGCAATCAAGGCCCTGAACAACAACGCCCCTGCCCTCGACGTCTACATTTGGCTAGCTTATCGCCTGCATTCGCTCAACAGCGACCGCCTGCTAAGCTGGCAGGCCCTCAAGGGACAGTTCGGAACCGGATTCAAGGAGTTGTACCACTTCAAGCCCCGGTTCGTCGGATCGCTAGCACTGGCAACCGCGGTCTACCCCGATGCAAAGCTAGACGTCACGGAACACGGGGTTGTCCTGAAGCCCAGCCGACCACCCGTCGCGCCCAAAATTCACGCGATCCGTTGAGGTTCTCCTCGGCTCGCTGAATTCCACAGTTCAACCTTGCTGACCAACGATAAGGATGAGCTGGTCAGTAGCCGTGCCCCCGCAGATACGCGTCAAGCGCTGCGGCGAGGATGCTCTGCTTCTGTGCACCGGTCTGCGTATTCATCCGCTCCAAGCGTTCTACCAAGACCAAAGGAGCCTTGATCGACAGACTGCACCATAATCTCCCTGCGAGGTGCCGCCGGGATGGGGGGCAGCGGGATGGTCCGCAGAGTCTCATGGGCCACCGTTGGCTCCTGTAATTTGCTAACCGCCGCCGGAGGCACCGCCGCGGGTTCCACCATTTCATCTTCAGGCATCTCGAGCACAGTGAGCCGCTTCGCCATCATGGAGCCGCCTTCTTTTTCTGCACTGGCGCGCCGGGCACCGCGTCGATGTCTGCAAGGGCTTCCGGCTGCTCCGCAAGCCCGAGCCGCCAAGCCACATACTGCCAGAGCTGCCGGATTTCCTCGGCGGCTGCCGATCCGGGAGCGGTCTCCCCGATCACCTGCCCCGCCCCCCTGGTTGCTGGGATCGCCTCGGCGCGGTGGACTGTCGGTTCGGCAAGTTCCCCTCGGTGTACCAGGGCGTTCCCAGCCGCGCGGGTGGATACTGCCCCCTTCTGGGCTCCGTTCAAGACAAAGGCGGCCGGCTTCCGGGCGGCCTTGACCACCTTGAGGGTCTCGCCGACGGCGTCAAGATCGTCCTGGGTGGGGCGTACAGGCATTAGCACTAGGTCCGCAGCCTCTACGCACGTTTGGACGCCCGCGTCCGTAGCTGGTGCGGTGTCAATTATGCAGAGCCTATACCCGGCACGCTCCGCCGTGGCACGTGCCGCGTCGAGGCGGTCCAGAGGCAGTGGCAGACCGCCGTCACCAACCAGCCTCTTGATGCTGGCCGCTGTCACCTCCTGACCGTCAGGCAGGGCATGCAGCAGGCGTGGCTCGTCTGCCGACCTTCTGGACCACCATTGTGCCAAGCCTAACATCGGGTCGGCATCCACGATGCACACAGGGCCAGATCCCTGCGCAGCGGCCTCGACGGCCAGATGCCTGGCGAGCGTGGTTTTACCACCACCGCCCTTCCGGCTGGCTATAGTAACTGTCTTCATGCGAACCGCCCTTGTTGCATGGTCGGAAGCGTATAGGGCGGACGCCATTCTGGCGCAACTGGTATCTTAAAAGCCTTCTAGAAAGGCGGCCGTCTTTCCGCGTATCTTTCTACCAAGAAAGCTGCCCTACATGGCGCGCGGCTAGCTCCGCAGGCGGGCGGCTGTCCTGGACGAGCGGGGCTGGCCGTGTGCTCAGGATAAAGCTTCCAGGAAACGTCCACGATAACAGGTACTTTCGCCGGCGGCCTTCGATTTGCGTGGCGTGGAGGATCGTTCTCGCCATCCCGCGTAGACGCTATTGTCTTTACGTCCCGCTACGGGAAGGGGAGGGCGCGTCCCGCCTAGCTTGTCTTGCCGGGGCGCAGCCGCGTCACTGAGCACGGCGTGGCTGGCAGCGGCGTCCATCCGGCGATGGTCCGGGCGCATGCCCGTGCCTTCGCGTTGTCGGTGATCCCTGGAAACCGCCGGCGCAGTTCGATGGCGGCCGACAGCTCGCCCTCCTCATGGAAGGCGGTGCGGATCGCGGCAGCATCGGCTTCGGTGACGACGAACATCCCTGAAGCATGGGGATGCCGACCGAGGCAGGCAAGCACGACGAGCGGGACCGCCGCAGCGGCACATCCGGAGCGGCCGTAACGGCGGCACCGGAGAGGGCGGGGGAGGGGGCTTGCCCTTGGCCGTGTGGTTTAGTAGTGTGCGTAAATGATACACACGACAGGTGTTCGAATGGGAGAGAAGGCCCGCACCAATGTTTCCGTTGATGCCGAGCTGCTGGCGGAGGCCCGCGCGTTGGGCGTCAACGTCTCCGCGGTGTTGGAGACCGGTTTGCGCGCGACGGTCGCCGACGAGCGGCGCCGGCGCTGGCTCGACGAGAACCGGGGCGCACTGGCCGACGCCAATGCCTTCATCGCCGCGCATGGCCTCTGGAGCGATGGCAAGCGCCAGTTCTGATGCAGGGCGATGTCCACCTGAACGTTGATGAAAGCCGCGACTACGCGCCGTTTCTGCTCGACGTGCAGGTCAACCTGCTGAGCGACTTGGACACCCGCGTCGTTGTCCCTCTGGTGCGCGCGTCCGCTTTCGGGCGTCCGGCGGGGCGACTGCACCCGCGGTTCACCATCGACGGGCAGGCCGTGGTGATGGCAACCCACCTGCTTGCCGCCGTACGGCGCAGCACACTGGGTGACGTCGTGGCGTCGCTGTCCGAGCACCGGGACACCGTGATCGGTGCGATCGACGTACTGCTGACCGGGGTGTGATGGGTCGCTCACCCTGCAGCGGGGGCCGGGAGTCCAAACCGACAACATCGTTCTGGCAATCGGAACCACGTGTATGGCCGTCAGCCGCTGGCCTTCCGCTGCATTCTCCGCGCAACTCGGGCGAGCAACATGCGATCATGGGCAATGCCGATGATTTCGACCACACCGTCGGCAGCGACCCGGTAGACGACGATGTGGCGCGGTTGGCCGACGCGCTGTTCCGGGTCCACGAGGCGGCGGCCCAAGCGGAGCGGGTAAACACGGACACCGGGGACCTTTGCGACGGCCTGATGGCCGGGCAGGGCAGGGTCATCGCCAACGACGCTGAACACGGCCCGAATCAACAGGTCATAGCGCCTGGCGGCGTCAATGCCCCACTGTCGGGCGCTTTGAAGCAAGATGCGGTCGATGTCGTCCTCGGCGCCGCCGAGAAGGCGATAGCTCACCGGCCTTGGGCGTCCTCAGCCAACCGGGCGCGCAGCCGCGCTATCGCACTCTCGTGGAGTGCCCGGCTGTCCTCTGGCGTAGCCACCGTCACGTGGCGCCCGGCCGCCATATCGGCGTCAGCCCGGTCGACCATCCCGGCGATCTCGTCCTCCGCTTCCAGATGGTCGGCGTAAAGCCGGACAGCTTCCGCGAGGAAATCAGCTTCGTTCGAGGCGCGGCCTTTGGCCACCTGCTTCTCGATGACCTGCTTCAGATGATCCGGCAATTGAACCTGAACGACGCCCATGGAGAGCCCTCCTGGCGGCAGGATACCCCGGTTGCCCGGTCGCCGCATCGCCGAGTTTGGCTGTGGAAGATAGCGATCGCCGGCCGCAGGTGACCCGCGTCTACCTTGGGGATCACGGCGAACTTGATACCCCGGCAGCCTCGACACCGCCGCCGGATCACACTGTCATCCGGCGGCGGCTGGAAGCGAGAGCATGAGGATCTGTGGGGTGCCCTGCGTCATGCGGAAACGTCAGCTTGTCAACGGCGCAGGCTCGCTGGTGCAGCGGCATGACTTACCCCACAGATCCTTATGCTCTCCGATGCGGCGCTGGCGGCGGTGCGCACCGGCAAGCTGTCGGCTTGGGCGGCCAACCGGGTGGTGGTGCCGTTGGCGCGTGCCAATGCCGCCCATGCCGACAGCCTGCTGGCGGCGCTGGCTGCGTCACCGCTGTCGACCCGCGAGTTGCAGTGCTGGTTCGTCCACTACCAGCAGGCCGCGCAAACGGTGCGCGAACGCATGGTCGGCGATCCCCGCTTGTTTCTCGACGCCCTGCGGGCGAACGACGAACGGCGCGCCGGCGAAATTCTGCGGGACGGCCCGGAAGGCGAATGCGTCGTCGATATGCGCTGCCTCGAGGCGGTCATCGCGCGCCTGACGGGTCGCGTGGCGGCGCTGCAATCGGTGCCGCCGGCGCTGATCGCGGCGGTGCCGCGTCTGTGGTTGGCGCTCAACGTCCTGGCGATTGCGATCGACCGGGGGGATGCACGTGACCCCGGCTGAGATTCGCACCGCGGTGCGCACGCTGCAGGTGCAGCGGCACAGCCTGCGCGAGATCAGCCGCCTGCTGGCGCTGTCACGCAACACCGTGCGGCGCATCCTGCGTGAGCCGGACGGCGACGTTGCCGAGGCGTTGCCGTGCGACGAGGCGACGCTGGTCCGCGTGAAGGCTGCCTTCGAGCAGGCTCGCGGCAACGTGGTGCGGGTGCGCGAACTGCTGGCCGACGACGATCTGCAGGTGTCCTACAGCAGCTTGACCCGCTGGGTGCGCGAGGCCGGCCTGCGCAGGCCGCCGCGGCGGGCCGGCGAGTACGACTTCGCGCCCGGGCAGGAGATGCAGCACGACACCTCGCCGCATCGCGTGACCTTCGCGGACGCCGGCAAGCCGGTGATCGCGCAATGCGCCGGTCTGGTGCTGGCCTACTCGCGCCGGCTGTTCATCCAGTACTATCCGCGGTTCACCCGCTTCGAGGCCCGCGCGTTCCTGCTCGAGGCCACGCGCTTCATGGCCGGTGCCTGTCCGGTCTGCATCATCGACAACACCAGCGTGCTGCTCGCCGCCGGCGCCGGCGCCGAGGCCCTCATCGCCCCGGAGATGGCGGCCTTCGCCCGCACTCTGGGCTTCCGGTTCCGCGCCCACCGGGTCGGGAATCCAGATCGCAAGGGCCGGATCGAAAGACCATTCGGCTATGTCGAGACGAATTTCCTGGCAGGCCGAAGCTTCGAAGATTTCGACGACCTCAACCGCCAGGCACTCGCCTGGTGCCGCGAGGTCGCTAACCGCAAGCCCAAGGCAGCGCTCGGCATGTCGCCTGATGCGGCCTACGTCATCGAGCAGCCGCACCTCGTGCCGCTGCCCGACGCGCTGCCGCCGGTCTACGAGTTGCTGGAACGCGTCGTCGACCTGCACGGCTTTGTCAGCGTCGATACCAACCGCTACTCCGTGCCCGAGCGCTTCGTCGGCAAGTCCGTCGCTGTCTACAAGCACCCCGCCGAAATCCATGTCCGCCGCAAGGACACGACGATCGCCGTCCACCCGCGGCTGATCGCCGAGCGCGATGCCAGGAGCACCCTGCCTGGTCATCATACCATCCCCGTGCGGCAGGGTCGCAGCGCGGCGGCGGAAGAGGCATTGCTGAGCGGCCACCATCCCAGCCTCGACCGTTACGCCGCCGCCCTCAAGCTGCGCAGTCACGGATACGGGCGACGGCCACTCCGCCGGCTGATCGAAATGAAGCGCACCTACCCGGCCGGCCCGTTCATCGCCGCCATCGAGCAAGCCCTGTACTACGGCCTGTTCGACCTCGGCCGGCTTGAAGATCTCATCCTCAAACAGGTCGCCGGCGACTTCTTCGCACTGACCAGCGGGAAAGACGACGATGCATGACAAGCTGCGCGCGCTGATCGCCCAGTTGCGCCTGCACGGCATGGCCGAGGCACTCGACGCCGAGATCGAACGCGCCGAGCGCGAAGCGATCGCTGGACCCGAGTTGCTGTACCGGCTGCTCGGCCAGGAGGCCGCCGCCCGCCGCGAACGCAGCCTGGCGTATCGTCTGGGACAGGCGCGTCTGCCATGGCGGTGGTCACTCGACAGCTTCCCGTTCGATCGGCAGCCCGGCGTGAGCCGCGCCCAGATCCAGACACTGGCCGGGCTGGACTTCCTGCGCCGGACCGACAACGTCCTGCTCATCGGCAAACCAGGCACCGGAAAGACCGGCCTGGCGATCGGTCTGTTGCGCGAGGCCTGCCTCAACGGCTACCGTGGCCGCTTCATCAACGCTCAAGTCCTGCTCGATGAACTCTACGCGTCTCTGGCCGATCGCACCACCACACGGCTGCTGGCTCAGCTGAGTCGCATGCAGCCCTTGCTGATTGACGAGCTGAGCTACCTCACGATCAAGCCGGAACAAGCAAACGCATTCTTTCGTCTGATGGACCAACGCTACAACCGGGTCTCGACGATCATCACCACCAACCTTGAACTGTCCGACTGGTACGAGCTGTTCGACAAGAAGCCGCTGGTCGATGCGCTGCTCGATCGCCTGCAGCACCACTGCATCACCATCCGCATCAACGGCCCGTCCCTGCGCAGCCCGGAGCCTCCGGCGCCAGCGTCGCCAACACCGGCGCGCCGCAGCACCAAGACCTGAAGGCCCCAGCAACACCACCGCCGCAGCACCGAGGCGGTGCCACGGCGCGCAAGGCGCGTCAAAGGGCAGGTGCTCGCCATGCTCGAAAATCGGCCAGCGCCGATTTTCTGCGCGTGGCTCCGCTCCCGCCGCGCAAGAAAGCGCGCGGCGCCTTTGACTCGCCTCCCGCGCCGTGGCCTGCGGGTGGTGTCGGGACGGAAGGCGTCCCGACAATTCGACGCCCGGCGTCGAACGGAAGGCTGGGGTTTGGCAGCCGTCACGTCACGATCAATCGCGCCGTCGGGCCGTTGAGCCAAGTCAGCGCTGCCGGCTCTTCCCGGCCCGGCAGCCGCCGGGGGTGTGCCCGCCTCGCCGCGACAGGACGCGCCGCCAGGGCCGTGACACGCGGCGACTTCTGACCGTTGTCATCACTGGGTCTCACGGGGTGTGAGGCCCGGGCCGCAGGCATAGAGCCTTCGGTCAGGCGAAGGAAAATTTGCCGCCGACCACGGCGGCTACCGGCCGATCAGGCCGCCTGACCACAAACTCATGCGCACCTACTGGGTCAACTTCCGTGAGCAACCCCGGGTCAATTCTCGTGAGCGCTGAGGCGTGCAGCAGGCTGGGCTGCTGCTCCGGCGCGCGGGCAGTCGCCTCGTCGGGCTCGACGACGGCCAGGTCAGCTTCATCTGGAAAGACTATCGCCAGAACGGCGAGACCAAGGTCATGACGCTGGGGGCCGACGAGTTCATCCGCCGCTTCCTGCAACACACCGTACCCGATGGCTTCCACCGCATCCGCCACATCGGTTTCCTCGCCAACTGCCATCGCACCGCGAAGCTGGATCTCTGCCGCGAACTGCTTGCCGTGCCGCCACCGCCGCCGGAGGATCCCGCTCCGCGCCGCTGGCAGGATCGCCTCCGCGACCTTACCGGTCAGGACGTTGAGGTCTGTCCCTGCTGCGGTGGCCGGATGGTGACCTGTGGTACGCTGCCGCCACAGCCGCCGCCGCGCCCACCCATGTGGTGCGACAGCTCATGATCCACTCTCCGTCGCCCCCTGTCCGCTCTGTCCTGCCAGGCAACGCCGACCACGGTGGCAGTCAACGCCTGCCGCACGGCGCCCTGCTGCTCGCTGGAACGTCCGCCGCTCCTGCAGACCGCGCCATGCGCCCGATCAATCTGCCGCAACCGTGCCTCAGCATCCCATCACGCCAATCACAGCGCCTGCACGAGACCGCCGAACCGATCCGAAGGGCGACAGATCGACCGGCGGACCGCCACAACAATCCCCATAGCCGCATCCTGCCGGCGCTTTAGCCCAACCCGTTTTTTGCTTACCGGCGCGGCCCCGACCACCTTACGCCGATTGGCAACGCTTGTGCGCCGCGCCGCCAAGCAAAAAACGCTCTACGTTATGCCGACATCGGCATAACGCGCATCTCCTGCGCGATGCCCAGTATGCGCTGGATTGCGGTGATGTCGTGCTGGCGGCGGGGTGATGTCGCTGCTGCGCCGTTCCATTCGCATCTGGCGCTACCGCGAGCGCCTGGAGCAGCGGTTTGGCCCTGGGGTGCTCATTGCGTTCTTCTGGCGCCACTTCGTCGAACTCGATGCGTTGCTGGCGGCGCCGATCGTCGGCAACCAGGCCGGTGAGAAGCTCCGCCGAAGCCTGCTCAGAGACCACGACAAGCTGTTCGTGTTTCTCGCCGAGCAGGACGTGCCGCCGACCAACAACAGCTCGGAACAGGCGCTGCGCTGGAGTGCCGTTTTCCGTAAGGTCACCAACTGCTTCCGCTCCTTGTGGGGGGCCAAGCTGCACGCCGATGTGCGTTCGGTTATCGAAACGGCGCGACGGCGAGGGATCGGCGCCTTGGAAGCCATCCGTCTCACCCTCCAGGGACTTCCTCTTCCCATTCCAGCGTAGTTCCCGCGTCGGAGCGCTTTGACACCGTGCCTGCCAGACCTCGCGCGTTCCCGCGACGCGCCGTCGCGTCCGCCCGTATCGTCATTCCATGGCCGATGAGCTGAGCAAATACCGTGCAGGCGGTCGATCATGTCGACCGCGCTCCCTTTCTCCAGCTGGCGGCTGCGATTGCGCGCCAACGTGGTACACACGTCGCGCGTACTGATCGCGCGCAGGCCGCCCATCGCCCGATGGTTCTTGATTTCGAGCCGCTCGGCGCCGTCGCTGGTCGCAAGCCACGTCATTGTCCGGTGCCGGCTGTTCGCGACGTAGGCCTTCGTCACGTCCCACTGCCCTCCGCAGCCTGCTAAAACCAGTAGCTCCACAGCCAGCACGGCCACAACACCGAATCCCAAATGGTCCAATCGGGCGGGCCACACCATCCGGACACGATAGCGATAGCCACATAGGCGAGGAAACCGTACTTCCGGATTCGGACATTTTCCCAGATATCGGTCCAATGGCCTCCCTGGATAGTCGTGACATAACCCATGGTGATTGCGGTCGCAGAGAAACCTTGATCCGCGATGTCGAAGCGGTCTCCATCGTCGATGAAGCGACGAGACAGGTACGCTCCCAGGACACCACTCGATGCGAGCGTCATGAACAATACGAAACCTGGCTTGACGATGTCACGAAAAAAACTTTGGTTGTCAAGCATATAGCGCACGGTCTCGAGCAGGCCCAGGTTCCCGGTGCGGAACCCGTCAGGACCCCACTCGCCCAAGCGCGACTCGACGCCATAGAAAACGTCCGCCGCAAGCGCACTGGCGATGCTGGCCGCCAACAAGGACACGAGCATTACGGCACACCAACGCATTCTTCTTCTGGATCCTCGACCGAGCATCCTGCCGGAGACCCAGTGCATTTTTCCTGAGCTCCGCCAGGCGAATATCAAATCGTTAAACATGTCGTTTGTCTCATTCAACGCCAGGGTGCAGCTCGCGTCCTGCATACGACGAAACGCATATCACCATAGTTAACACCGCCGAAATCGTTCTAGTACCAGCTTAGGCAACGACTGAGTTATTGCAACCAATCGTGACCTGCCAATAGCCACAGCCCCGGGACGCCTCGACACCGCCCCATGGAAGAAGCACGTCAAGCAGGACTCTCGAGGCGGAGGCGGAGACCTTCCTCGCCGCGACATGCCTGCACATCGATGGGGCGAATATACGGTGGCGGCCACGTTAACCGAGGATTAAACACCGCGAGGCTAGGCGATCCGCGGTAGAGCGGAAGCCGGTCGACGCGATGTCGCAGCCGCGCCTCTGCGACGCCCCATGAAACTTTCCGGGATCACGATGATGACGGCCCCGACAGACGACATTCCTGTACCCGCAATCCGCCCGATCTGGCTGCGGCCCTTCATTGGGCAGCTCCTGTGGACGGCAGTGATACTGTGGGCGATCTGGATCCTGCGATTTTTCCTTCTCTTCTTCGGCTACGGCCTGACAGGGGACCACGACCCGGAAGCGGTCTATCAGCTCAGCCATCTGGGCACTGCAACCGTGTTGTTCCCGGCAATGCTGTTGCCCATGCAGTGGCCGGAATTCCTGCTCCTGTTCGCCCTGATCGCGTTCCTCGTCGTGTTCAAGCGCCGGGCCAGAAAGCACGGCACCGCCGGAGCAGTCGCATGATGACTAGTGCTCTGCGTCATTAATATTGCGGTTAATGGCTAAAAATGAAACCGCATGACGGCGGAGCCGTGTATTGAAGCAGCCTCAGCAGCACAGGCATCTTTCATTGTCGTAGGCAGATGATCAGGGACATCTGAATGCTCAACTACCGCAAAATGAACGACGCATTGCACTAGGACGGAAGCCCTCCAGCGCCATCCACTTGCCCGCAAGGGCGAGCCTCTTCCGGGGGGCAGATCGAAGCCGATCGGCGGCGGCCACGGCGAGTGGATCGGCGAGATGGGCTGGCTTACAGAGCACGGACAGGCACTGGTGTACTGGTTCTACGGAATACCCTTCGACGCATGGGACGCGCGATTCGGCAACCTCCGGATCGATGTCCAGCGGACCCTGGATCTCGGCTTTCGGCGGAAGGCTAAAGGCGATCGCCGATGGATATACGGCACCCTCGCTATCGACCCATCCGACGTGACCTTCACGGACGGCAAGCAGCCGCGGCACGTCTATCCGCCGCCCAAGGACGGACCAGACCTTCCGCGCGATCTCGCTTTCGATAAAGCCTTCCAGACCGACCTGCGGGACGACATGTTTGCCAGCGCGCTGTACACGAGCCTTGCTAAACAAGGGTTCGTAAATATCACGACAGGGCAATGGCAGGATTTCGGCGAACGCCATGCGGCGGAGATCACTGCCGCCGTCAGGAATTGCGGCGAGAGTTACGGCGACTATTTCCTCTGCTTGATAGATGGAGCGCTGCCGGGCCCCCGTGCCGACCAGATCACATTCCTGAGGAGCATCAACGCGAGCGAGGAGACGATCCGGCATTGGTATGCGAACGCCGATTTGTTCGATCGGCTCGACGCGCACCTGAATCGGCTTGGGTGGCGCGTCGACAGCGAATCCGATCGCCGCAAGCAGCGTGACGTCACCAGCCTGCGTACCATCGCGAAGCGCGTCGACAGCGAATCCGACCGCCGCAAGCAGCGCCATGTCACCTGCCTGCGCGCCATCGCGAAGCGAGTGGCCATCCTTCCACCGATCCGCACGCTCGAAGCCATGCCCGCCAAGGCAATGCCGGACTGGGCGGCAAGCCTGAACCGCAGCGTCTTTACGCCTTACCTTTACCCGCAGGGCGATCGCATTTGGAACGCTACGGCCGAATTTGCCGCCATCCGAGACTTCGGGACGCCGCAAACTTGGCCACAGGCCGCGAGATCGATCGTCGAATGACGCTTGCGGGCGTCAAAAAATCCAAATGCGATTGCCCTGCCTTTACCCGCATCTAGAAAGATGCAATTTTATCATTATGTTAGCCTAGCCATCTGTACGCCGTAGCTGAGGGAAGCCCCTTGGAACGCAGGTGCAGCATACGCCCGCTTTCGCAACGGGCATTTGGAAAATCTGCCATTTTCGGCGCTCGGCTGCGGATCGACATGATGTCGTTCTATAGTAGCGCAGGGCTTTGCCACGATGCGGGTAAAGGTAAGGTCTTTACGCCGGTCAACCTCGAAGGGCTGGACAATCTGACCGACGAGCAACTTGAGGCCGCCAACGGTAATCTGGGCGCGCGCCTCTGTGCGCTCGCTCAAACCGGACGAATTGACAAAGCGTCGTTCAACGAAATGATCAATACCATCTTTGGCAACGACGAAGCAACGGCCGTATCCGCAGCCGACGACCAGGACGACGCGAGCCGGGATCAACCATGAGGAATTCACTATGATCCGCTACTTTCGAGGCATCGCCTTCGCTTCCGTCGTCCTACTGTCTGTCGGTGCGGCCACTGCGCGCTTCACGCCGACACCCCAAGTGCAATTCTCCCAGGACGGCGTTATCATCCGAGGGGATTTCATGCTGAACAGCTAGACCCTGGAAATACGTGGGGACAAACTCGCATCTCCGTCGCGGCGCATCCCTGGCTACGTGCACATCGGGCAGGGCTTTCTCGGCTCGAACTTCCTGGATCTCCGGCGCGGAATCTTCATCGGCCACGCTGGCGACGGCGGCCAAGCGTGCCCGAACGGCTATTTCTTGGTCCTCGACTTGACAACGGCCAGGATCATCCCGATCCCGGACAACACCTCCTGCAAGGAGGACTTGGGGATGGAACTGACGGGTTCGGCCGAGCACCCCGCGGTAATCGTCACCAAATTCGGAAAGCTGGTGGCGCGCGTTCCCCTGCGCTGACGCCTGGGCCCTCCGACGGTGTTCCACAGGTCGCGGGTCGAGCGGGCGAGGCGGTCGAGCCGCGTCACCATGAGCACGTCGTCAGCGTCGAGCTGGTCGAGCACGCGGCGGAGCTGGCTGCGATCGGTCTAGTACAGGCCGTCGGAAGTGCCGACCTCATTCCCACGGGGAGGTCGCGCCCTTCCGGCCCCCGCAGCTTGGCAGGCTCAATGAGGTCGGCACTTCCGGCGGCCTGTACTAGCAGCCTGTCGGGCTTACCGGCTCGCGGTTTTCTGTTGTAGTATCAGTGGAGTGTTTGCCTGCCGCCCGAGGATGCCGCCCGTTTGAAGACCTTCCGCCTGATGGATCGCGACACCGGCTACCTGTTTCCACCGTCGGTCGACGACTGGTTGCCGCCGAGGCATATGGCCCGTTTTGTGGTGGAGGTGATCGACGGTCTCGACCTGTCGGCGTTCAGCAAGCGCTACCGTGGCACGGGCTCGGAGCCGTACCATCCGGCATTGCTGCTGGGCATCCTGGTCTTTGGCTACGCAACGGGGGTGTTCTCCAGCCGCAAGCTGGAACGTGCGACCTATGACAGCGTGGCGTTCCGGTTTGTTGCGGCAAACGAGCACCCGGCCCACGACACGATTGCGGCATTCCGCCGCCGCTTTCTGCCGGAGATCGAGGCGCCGTTCGTTCAGGTGCTGTTGCTGGCCCGCGAGATGGGCCTTCTCAAGCTGGGCACGTTGGCGCTCGACGGGACCAAGATCCACGCCAACGCCAGCCGTCACAGTGCGCTGTCCTACGGACATTGTTGAGTTCCACTGAGAACTGACCCGGCCACGCCGGGATTTTCCACTGAGAATTGACCCATGTTCGAACCTACCCCGCTGGGACAAGCGGGGGATGAAGGGGTGATCGACATGGCGTTTCTGAGCGTCATCCGACGCTGGGCTTTACGAGAGGAAATCCCGATCCGGGAGATTGCGCGGCGGACGGGGCTGTCGCGGAACACTGTCCGCAAATACCTGCGGTCGGGCGCTGCGGAGCCGAAGTTCAAGGTTCCGAGGCGGTCCAGCAAGTTGGACGCGTTCGCCGACAAGCTGGCGCTATGGCTGAAGGTGGAAGCAGACAAGTCGCGTAAGCAGCGGCGCACGGTGAGGCAGTTGCACGCCGACCTGACCGTGCTGGGCTACGGCGGATCCTACGGCCGCGTGGCGGGCTTCTGCCGTGCCTGGAAGTCCGAGCGGATACGGGAACAGCAAGGTGCCGGGCGCGGCACGTTCGTTCCGCTGGCCTTCCAGCCCGGCGAAGCCTTCCAGTTCGACTGGAGCGAGGAGTGGGCGATCCATACCTGGACCTACCGGATCAAGGAGGTCGCGTGATAGGAGTTGTTCCTTGGAAACGCTGTACCAGGCAGGTCCAGCGCCCGCGAGAACCTACACCCCGATGTGGCTGTTGGCCGAATATAGGCTCGTCAGCGATGCGGGCGGCTGGGTTGCGTCAGCTCCGCCGCTAGCAATAGAACCGGTTGGAAGATCGGACCCAAGCACAGGGACGACGGGCTTTGGTTGTAGCCCACCCGTAAATACGTATCTGTCTGTTGTGGCCTGCGAGTCAGCTTCAGTCGCGGGGTCGACCACGTCGACGACCGCAGTATGTGCCGCCGGAATGAGTGACGAAGGATACGGCCACCGTATGGCAGCGGTTTGGGTCGTGAAGTAGGTTGCCGCTTCGAGCTTGTTGGCGAGCACACTAGCGTCGATACTTCCGACCGCCGCGCCGTTGGCAATGTCAAAAATGGCGGCGCCGACGCTGATTGCTCCCGTCAAAATCTGAGTTGACCAGTATGCCTCGCCGCCGGAGTCTGGCGCTCGGTTGAACAGGTCTTGGTAAACCGCGGTGAGAAAGGTATTGACCGAACGTTGCGCGTCAGTTGGCGGGGTCGATGCGTTCGAGATGGGTATGGTCGGCGGGTTCGCCAGGAACGAATAGAGTGCCATCGCTTCGGGTCCAAGCGCAAAATTGTTTGCAATATTCACTATGGCTCCAATGGACGTGAAGCCATAACCACCTTCGGATACGGGGGTGGTCATGGTTTTGTATGCGTTACTCCAGTAGGTTTGGCCGGATGAGTCTGCGGCGCGACCGAAATAGGCGATGTATATCACTTCAATCTGCTGGTCAGGCGTCAGAGACACCAGGGAGCCGGACATGAGGGACCTCATTCATAGGGGTACAGCGAACACCATACGGGACATTCCTATATCATTGAAATGAAACCGCCTAGTTAGAAAATGAGACGTTTATCAATCCAGCACACGCATGGCTGTCCGGGTTTCGTTGTTGGCGGGGGCGCTACGCTGGCGCTGCACCTTTCCCGAGCAAAGCGGCGATCAATCCCCCATTCGCCTCTCCACCGTCGCCTCCGGCACTCTGCCGCCGCGCCGCCACAAGGCTCGCCGCCGAGGTCATGCATTCTGCGGGCTCTCACCTGTCATTTTGATCATTGATCGGGATAGGGGGGTGTCTCGCGACACCGCCCCTCCCACACCGCCTGGCATACGGGTCCGTACCTCGGCGGTTCGAATGAGTTATGCTTCGGCTGGAATGTAGAGCCGCGGGAGGCCGAGTGAATCGAAAGTGTGGTTGCGCAGGGCCTGGTGGACCGCCGGGTGCCCTGACATGCGCCAGAGGCCCGTCGGCGAACCGGCGGCGACCGTC
>CAVPVB010000024.1:0-1340348 GCA_963709085.1 uncultured Alphaproteobacteria bacterium | reverse complement strand
GGACCATTCACGATCGACCTGACCGCGCGCGCCAGGGCGGGGGAGATCGATACGGTGCTCGGGCGTGACCTGGAAATTCGCCAGGTGGTCGATATTCTCAGCCGCCGGCGCCAGAACAATCCGATCCTGACCGGTGAGGCCGGGGTGGGCAAGACCGCGGTAGTGGAAGGCTTTGCGTTGCGGATCGCGGCCGGCGACGTGCCCCCGGCCATGAAGCGAGGTACGTTGCGCACGCTCGATCTGGGCCTGCTGCAGGCCGGCGCGGGGGTGAAAGGCGAATTCGAGAACCGGCTGAAATCGGTGATCGAGGAAACCAAGGCGACGCCCACGCCGATCATCCTATTTATCGACGAGGCCCACACCTTGATCGGCGCCGGCGGGGCGGCCGGTCAGGAGGATGGCCAACCTGCTCAAGCCGGCGCTGGCGCGCGGCGATTGCGCACCATCGCCGCCACCACCTGGGCGGAGTACAAAAAATATTTCGAGAGCGACGCGGCGCTCGCGCGGCGCTTCCAGGCCGTGAAGGTGGAGGAGCCCGGCGAGAAGACGGCGATCGCCATGGTCGCGGCATGGTCGCGACCCTGGAGAAGCACCATAATGTGCGCATTTTCGACCAGGCGGTCATCGAGGCGGTGCGGCTGTCCGCACGCTACATTCCCGGACGCCAGCTGCCGGACAAGGCGGTCAGCCTGCTCGACACCGCCTGCGCGCGCGTCGCCATGAGCCAGAACGCAGTTCCGGCGCCGGTGGAGGATCGCCGCCGCCGTCGATCTCATCGACACGGAGTTGCGCATCGTCGATCGCGAAATCGCCGCCGGCCTCGATCATTCGGCGCGTCGCGACGAATTGGCGGCGGAGCGCGCCACGGTGACCGAGGAACTGCGGCCCTTGAGGCGCGTTGGGACAGGAGAAGGGACTGGTCGCCGAGATCGACACCATCCGCGGCCGTATCGACGCGGCGCCCCCGGGTGGCGACAGCACGCCCGATCGTGCCGGCCTGGTGCAGGCCGGCGAACGGCTGCGCGCCTTGCAGGGTGAACAGCCGCTGATATTCCCGGTGGTCGACGGCCAGGCGATCGCCGAGATTGTCGAGAGTTGGACTGGCATTCCCGCCGGTCGGATGCAGTCGGACGAAATCCGTACCGTCCTCAATCTGCGCGAGGCGATGGAACGCCGCGTGGTCGGCCAGAGCCACGCGCTGGAATCGGTGGCGCAGGCCATCCGCACCAGCCGCGCGGGGCTGACCGACCCGCGCAAGCCGATCGGCGTGTTCCTGATGGTCGGCACTTCCGGCGTGGGCAAAACCGAAACGGCGCTCACTCTGGCCGACCTGCTCTATGGCGGCGAACAGAACCTGACAACCATCAACATGACCGAGTTCAAGGAAGAGCATAAGGTCAGCCTGCTGATGGGCAGCCCGCCCGGCTATGTCGGCTACGGCGAGGGCGGAATCCTGACCGAGGCGGTGCGCCGGCGCCCCTACAGCGTGGTTCTGCTCGATGAAATGGAGAAGGCCCACCCCGGCGTGCAGGACATCTTCTTCCAGGTGTTCGACAAGGGCACCATGAAGGACGGTGAAGGCCGTGACATCGACTTCAAGAACACCGTCATCATCATGACCAGCAATGCCGGCACCGACCTGATCGCCAAGCTGTTCGCCGACCCCGAGACAGCGCCGGACGCCGCGGGGCTGGCCGAGGCGCTGCGGCCGGAATTATCGAAGCACTTCAAGCCCGCCTTCCTTGGCCGGGTCACGCTGGTGCCGTATTTCCCGCTGCCGGACGCGATCATTCGTCAAATCGTCGTGATGCAACTGGAGCGCATCCGCGTCCGCGTGCACCATAGTTACCGTGCGACATTCGCCTGGGATGCCGATCTGGTCGAAGCCATCGCCGCCCGCTGCACGGAAAGTGCATCAGGCGCGCGCAACATCGAGAACATTCTTTCGCGCACATTGCTGCCGGAACTGTCGGCCGAAGTGCTTGCGCGGCTGGCCGAGGGGCTCACGGTTGGCCGGGTTCATGTCGGCCTCAAGGCCGATAAATCGTTCGCGTTCGCCGTCGACGGATCATGATACGGTTGTTAGATTGTTCGAAGCCAAAGCAGGGGAGACGAACGAAACATGGCCATATACATGAAATTCGGCGCGGTCGTGGGCCAGGTCACGACCGAGGGATTCAAGGATTGGATCGAGTTGCAATCTCTCCAGTTCGGCGTGGGGCGTGGCGTGGGCACCGGCGCCGGCGGCAAGCAGCGGGAAGGCACGGCGCCCAGCGTCAGCGAAATCACCATCTCCAAAGTGTATGACAAGGCCTCCCCCGGACTTTATCAGGACGCGCTGGCCGGCGCGTTCGACACCAAGGTCGAGATCAAGCTTACCGCGACAACCAAGAATAAGACGGACACATATCTCTCTTATGAATTGGAGAAGTGCGGCATCAGCGGCTATTCCATGAGTTCTGGCGGCGACAATCCGAGCGAGTCCATCTCGCTCAACTTTACCAAGATCATGATCACCCCGTCGCCGCTCGACGATAAGGGCGTGCCTCAGAAGGGTTCTATCGTGACCTATGACCTCATGGCACTGAAAACGAGCTGATCTCAGCGCGGCCCGCGGGAAGGTGAGCGCTTCCGGGGCCGCCATTTCCGCGTTATCACCGTCGCCTTCCTGGCGGAATGCCGTGGCCGGGGTTGCGCGTTTTGTTGTGCCCCTTCCAGCTTCCCGCATTCGAATGGGACGGTTTACTGCATGATCCGCCGCCGCATTTACGCGTGATCCAACGGCGCTTCGCTTCGTGCCGAACCGGCCCGATCGCAATTTTCGCCCGCCGCCATCTGGCGAACTCCCCGCTTCGACCTTGGCTTGCGTTATGCGTGGTCCATGCGCGCCTCCCGGAATTCCAATTCGGCGCTACAATTTAGCGCCTGGTGGAGAAGTTGGGTTTGGACCGTGGATGCCATAGGTTATTGTCGCAAGCAGCGACACCGGCCCGTGAACAAGGACGAAGAAGGTGTGGCACTGGGCCAGGCTCATGGCGGGTTTGTTCGTGGCGATCGCCGCCGGCGGCGGCGCGGTGGCGGCCGATGCATCGCGGCTTGCTTTGGTGGTCGGCAACAGCGCCTACACCGGGCTGCCGCCGCTGCCCGCTTGCGGCGCCTCGGTCAACGCGGTCTCGGCCGCGCTCAAACGGGCGGGATTTGATGTCACGGAACGGCTCGATGTCTCCAACGGCCAGATGGGCGCGGCGATTGCGGGTTTCGCCGACGCCCTTACCCGCGAGTCTGCCAGCGTGGCGGTGGCCTATTTCTGCGGCTACGCGGTGGCGTTTGATGGGCGCGTATTCCTGCTGCCGGCGTCCGCGAATCTGCAGCGTGAAACCGACGCCCTGACCCAGGGGCTGGTAAGCCGGGTTCTGACCAATAGTGTGCTGACCTCGGGTGTATCGGCCGGCCTTGTGCTGCTGGACAGCGCAGCACCACCCGGACAAGTGGCGGAATTGCCGCTCGACACCCTGATCAATCCGGCCAGCCTGGACAGCAAGGGGCTGGTGGCCACTCACAGCACCGGGCCGTTGCCGGATGGCCCAACGCCGCTCGCCGCGGCGCTGGCCGCCGGCCTCGCCGCACCGGAGGTGGAAGCGCATGCCCTGTTGAAGGATTTGCAGGATGCCCTGCGGGGCACGCCTGGACTGGCAGTGGCCGTGTTCGAGCCGGCGAACCTCGCATGGCTTCGGGGCGGACCGACGACGCGGACCGACGCCGTCCCGCCGCCAGCACCCGCACCGGTCCTCGCCGCGCCCATGGCCACAGATCGCACGACGGGACCAGCCTTGCTCAACGACGCCGACCGCCGACAGATCCAACTCGCATTGCAACGGTTGGGCTATTATGCCGGCAAGGTGGACGGCATCTATGGACCCGACACGCTGGCCGCGATCCGGCGCTTCCAGCACGAACTGGGAACCGCGATGACGGGACGGCTCACCACCGAACAGGCAGCACGGCTGCTGGCCGACGGTCGTTAAGGAAAGGCACAATGGGGCTCAGGGCCAAATTCAACCTCGTGATGCTGGTCGCCTTCCTCGTCGGCCTTGGTCTGGCCGGATTGCTGTCCTACACCCTGGTCAACCGCAATGCCCTCCACCAGGTGTTGAACGAGGCCGACATCCTGGATGGCCAGGCCACCGCCATGGCCGAATACACCGCCAACGAAATCGCTCCGCTGCTGGTCAGCCAGTTCTCCCGGCGCTTCCTGCCACAATCGATTCCCGCCTGGGCCACCCAGACCAATTTCCGCAGCCTGCAGCAACAAATGCCCGATTACAGTTTCCGCGCCGTTGTGTTGAACCCGACCAACCCCGCCGACAGCCCGGCCGATTGGCAGGCCAACATCATCGAGACGCTGAAGCACCAACCGGGGCTGAAGCGGTTGATCACCGAACGCGACACGCCAACAGGACGTATCCTGTCGGTTTCCCATCCCATTATCATCACCAACCCTGCCTGCCTGGAATGCCATTCAACGCCGGCCGCTGCCCCGGCCACGATGATCGACCTGTATGGGTCCAATAACGGCTTCGGCTGGAAGTTGAACCAGGTTCTCGGGGCGCAGATCGTCAGCGTGCCGATGAGCGTGCCGTTTGACCGCGCGAACCGGACCTTCGTCAGCGTGATGGCCGGACTGGCCGTGGTGTTCGTGGTCATGATGGTGCTGCTGAACCTGCTGCTGCATTTCGTGATCATCAGGCCGGTCCGCAACATCTCCGCGCGCGCCACCGAAGTCAGCATGGGCAACATGGACGCGCCCGAGGTGGTGGTGCGCGGCAAGGACGAGATCGCGTCGCTGGCCGAGTCCTTCAACCGGATGCGCCGAAGCCTCGCAAATGCCTTGAAGCTGTTGGGGGAGTAGTACCGCAGGCATGTCCGGGGAGCCGAAATTCATCGGCCGCTACGCGATCGAGAGCCCGTTGGGCCGCGGTGCGATGGGCATGATCTACCGGGCACACGACCCCGACATCGATCGCAAGGTGGCGATCAAGCTGATCCGCGCCGATCTGCTGGACGGCGACAATCGCCCCAGCTTCATCGCCCGCTTCCGGCGCGAGGCGCAGGCCGCCGCGCGCTGCGCGCACCCGAATATCGTCGCCATCTATGATTTCGCGTTGCATGAAGGCAATCCGTTCCTGGCCATGGAGTTCGTCGACGGCATCACCCTGGAGCAGGCCCGGCAAGCCAGCACCCGGTTCGCGCCGGAGGATGCGGTGTTCGTCATCCTGCAGGTACTTGCCGCACTCGACGCGGCGCATGGCATGGGCGTCGTGCATCGCGACATCAAGCCCGCCAACATCATGCTCGTCGGCGGCAACCTGGTGAAGGTGACGGATTTCGGCATCTCCCGCCTGGACACGTCGAGCCTGACCATGGGCGGTGTCACGATCGGCACGCCCAGCTACATGTCGCCCGAACAATGCCGCGGCGAGACGATCGATGCGCGCAGCGACCTGTTCTCCACCGGTGTCGTGCTCTACGAATTGCTGGCGGGCCGCAAGCCGTTTGAGGGCCGCAACACGGCCGAAGTGTTCGCCCGGCTGCTGCATGAGGATGCACCCGATCTCGCTCAGGCCTGCCCCGGCCTGCCTGAGGGCGTGCGGTCGGTGGTCGCACGCAGCCTCGCGAAGACGCCGCGGGATCGCTTCGCTTCGGCCCGTGAGATGATCGCGGCTGTGAAGACTGCCGCGGCCGAGGGCGGAACGGTCTATCGCGATCGCACCATCATTCTGCCCCCGGCCCCGGCCCCGGCCATTGCCGCGAAATCCGCCGACAGCCCCGCGGCAACCGGCAGCTTCGATCCCGAACTGCTCGATACCGTGCAGCGCAAGCTGGCCGAATATGTCGGCCCGATCGCCCGCTATCTGGTGCGAACCGCCGTGCGCAAAACCGACACGCTGGAGGGGCTGTTCGCTGCCCTGGCCGAGGGAATCGAACGGCCCAATGATCGCAACATCTTCGTGCAGGACATCAGGCGGCAGATCGCCCGAACTGGCACGGGCACGGTCATGCGCGCAGCGGTTGCGCAGGGCAGCGCCATCCTGCCGGGCGAGCTGGAGCGGCTGCAGACCGTGCTCGCGCGTTATGTCGGCCCGATCGCCCGCGTCCTGATCAAGCGGGCCGCTGCCAGTGCCGCGTCGGCGCCGGCGCTCTGGCAGGCGCTGTCGGCGCATATCGACGATGCGGATGCGCGTGCGGCCTTTCTCCGCGAGGCGCCGAAGAGCATGCCCGGAACACGGCACTGACGCGCAGCGCAACAGCATACCGTCGAAGCGGCGGCGTCCGGGCGATTCGGCGACAGGAAGAACGCGGCGGTTATGGGCGCTCGGGGACCGCGACCCAGAGCAGATGGCACCCCGCCTGCACGGAAAATTCCTTTATCAAAAGGTTGTGACATTTAGGAATTTTTGATACGCAATACTAAAGTCGGACGGCACCTCAGTATCATTCGTAACAAAGGGGCGGAAAGTGCTGGATGATGACAAGGTGCCGATGCGCCAGCCCGGGCAGGCTCAATACTGGCGCTTTTTTGGCGCTGTCGCCCTGCTGTTCCCGCTCTCCGCGCTCGCGCAATCGCCGCCGGCGCCCGGATCGCTCCAGGTCTCGCCGATTCCGCGCCTCGAACCTCCCGAAATGCCGCGCGTCGGGCCGGGTTTGCCGGCTCTGCCGTCGGGTCCGCTCACCAACACGGCGCCGGAACAGCCGGTCGCGGTCCGCAGCGTCATTGTCGAGGGCGTCAGCGTCTACCCACAGGCCGAGACCGATGCGCTGGTCGCCGGGCTGGTCGGGCCGGCGGTCCCGCTGAAGCAGATCGAGGAAAACCGGCTGGCGCTGGTGCGCAAATACCGCGACGGCGGCTATCCGCTGGTCAGCGTGCAGGCCACCCGCAGCCCCAGGGCCGTCCGGTTCTCCG
Organism: uncultured Alphaproteobacteria bacterium; assembly: GCA_963709085.1. Lineage (GTDB taxonomy): Bacteria > Pseudomonadota > Alphaproteobacteria > Acetobacterales > Acetobacteraceae > Rhodovastum. The sequence continues at coordinate 1,333,387 of CAVPVB010000024.1, read as the reverse complement.
AAAACGTAGCGATTGACAGGGGAAAGTGATTCTCGGCCTGGAGCAGCAAGGCGCCGGATTTCGACGGCAAGGCTGCCTGCCAGGCCGGAACAGACGAGCTGGCCTCCTGGTACGCATGAGACCGTCCAAAACCTGGGGGTGCGCTGGACCCGGCTGCGCGGCTTGGCCCCCCCCCGGCTGAGCTGCGCGGCGGCGGTCACCCCGTTCACACGCGATAAGATGGCAGGTTATCGCGCCTTAGTCCGCCACATTTTGCCCAAAATCCTGCCCGCTGCCTGGGGTTGGGCGGCAATGGGGGGTGATCCCGAACAGGGCAAAGTTTATGATACATAATCACCCATTCCGGACTAGCGTAACTCTCTGAAAACGCTAAATTTTGCGTTAATGCATGATTCAACTGGCCGGGCCAGTATTGCAATGACAGCGCGACCGATGTCCGATCACTTCACCCCTTTCCCGGAGGCCCGCTCAACCGAGAGTGCATTCGTCCGCGCGGGTTGGGCTCTTTACGGCTCAAGCACCCGTCGATAATGCGTTGGCGCCGAAGTCGATTCCCTGGGAGCGCACGGCAGTTTAGCTGCACATTGTCAAAGCTTGGGGCTTGGGCGCACTTGGGAACGGGAGAGAGGAAGGACATTTGAAAAAGCCCAAGGCACGTGGGCCTGCTCCGACAGCATCGACCGAGACGCTGCAAGCACGGGCGTCCGAGGCGCTTCGGCAACAGCGCTTCAAGGAAGCGGTCGACCTGTTCAAGTTGCTGGTCCGGCAGGACCCGCGGCCGGAGTGGAGGCAGGGACTGGCCGATGCCTATGAAGGCCGCGCCCACGTTCTGGCCACCAAAGGCATGTTCAAGGAAGCGGCGATGGTGCTCGAGAACACCCTCGCCGCCGACGGGACGCTGTCGGATCCGCTGTTCTACCTGGACTGCCTGATCCGCGATGGGCAGCAGCAGAAAGCCGCCACCCACGCACTCGTGTATGTGGGGCGCGAGAACACGCGGCCGCCCGAGGCGCGCGCCGCCCTGGAGGATCTGACAGCTTCCCTGCTGATGGTGGTACCGGTGCGCCCGGCCCCGGCCCAACCGGGGGCCTCAGCGCCGACCGGCCCGGCGGCCGAACGCAACCGCTGGCTGGAGGCCGCCGCCGCTGCCCGTGCCGCGCTGGAAGCCTGGGCCGCAGGCCAGCCCGCGGCCGAGGTCGAGCCATTGCTCGGGCGGATTTCGCTGCGCTCGCGTTTCCGTCCCGTGCGACTGCTGTTGAAGGCGCTGCTGGACGGCCCGCAGGAGGCCGAGCGGTCGCGCCGGTTGCTGGAGGTGATCCCGCCCGGATCGGCGTTCTTCAGCCTGCGCGAGGCGGTCGAGACCGTGTTGTCGGGAGAGCGCGGGGTGGATGCCGATCTGTGGCTTCGGCTCACGCCCGTACAGCGCCGTTTCGTGGCGGAGACGCGCGGGCTGCCGGCCGCGGCGGCGGAGTTCCTGGCCCGTTCGGACGAAGCGGCGCGCGGCGGACCGGGCACGCTGTTCAACTTCCTGATCCGGCAGAACGCGCTGCCGCCGGCGGAAATCCGCAGCGCCTGCCTGAACCTGCTGCCGCAGATCCCGGACCGGATCCAGCCGTTCGAGAAGGCGTTCGGCCCCCTGTCGCCGCCAGAACGCGAGCGCATCCAGGCGCTTGCCGCCGAGGCGCGCGGCGAATGGGCACGGGCGGAGCGGTTCTGGCGCAACGCCGCGAGGTCGGTGCCGGACAGTGACAAGCAGGCCGGCCTGATCCGGGGCGTGATCTATCGTCACCTCGCCTGGCTGGCGGAGCGGCACCGCGAGATCGAGGGCAACCCCGAGGCCCGGGACAGCAGCCCGGTTGTCGACTATCTGGAGGCAAGTTACGAGGCCGATCCTGATTACGTGCCCGGCGTGCTGCAGCTGATCGGACGTTACCGTGACGACCACCAGCCGAAGGACTGGCACCGGCTGGCCGAAGAGGCGGCGCAGCGCTTCCCCGACAACAGCGCCGTGCTGCAGGCGGCCACAGAATTGGCGGTGTCGCGCAAGGCGTTCAAGAAGGCCGCCGGCTTCGCCCGCCGCCTGCTGCGCATCGACCCGATCAATGTCGGCGTGCGCCGGCAGATGATCGAGCTGGCAATCGCGCATGCCCGCAAACAGGTGCGGTCGAAGCGGCCGGACCTTGCCGTGAAGGATCTGGCGGCGGCGGCCGAGTGGGAACGGGCCGATACCCCCAGCGCCGTGCTGCGCATCGCCCGCGGCCTTGCCGGGCTGCAGGCTGGCGAGGGCGCGGCGGCGGAAGCGCTGGTGCAGGAGGGCGTGAGGCTCGCCGGCGGGGGCGCCGCCGGCTGGTTCCGCGCCATGGTCGAGGCGCTTCTGATGCGCGTGGATCAGCCCCACGCCGAGCACGTTCGCAAAGAGCTTGGCCGCGCCCGGCAGGCGGAGCCGCCGACGCGGGACGCCGTGCTGGCGGTCATCGCCGCATTCGGCCTGGCGGAGGAGGGCGAGGGCATCAAACGGGCTCTGCAGGATCTATTGGTGAGCATGACGCCCTGGCTGGAGAAAGCCGCCGGGCTCGAGTGGCCGGCGGCGGAGTTTCAGACGGTGGCCGACGCCCTGGCCCGCTTCGAGGCGTTCGGCCTGCTGCGCGACTATGCGCACGCGGCGCGACGGCGCGATCCCGCCAATCGGGACTGGCAGTTTTACGACATCGTTGCCCGCACCCGGGGCCACCCGGAGCGGATGTCCATCCTCGACGAGAACATTCTGGATCAACTGGGCCAGGCCGCCACCGACCGGAAGGATCTGCAAACCGCCATGCGCATCCGGCGCTTCCTGGAGGGTAATGTCGGCTCTCTCTATGGTCGCCGCCGCCCTCCGCCGCCATCCGGCCTGGATGATGCGTTGGACGCCGACGCAATCGACGAGCTGATCGAGATGCTGACCGAGACCATGCCCCGCCACCTGACCCGCGACCTGCGCGGAATGGCCCGCGAGCTGGGCCGCGAAGCAGCCATTGCCACCCTGTCGGCAATGTTCCGCCACGCGCCGATGATGCCGGATCTGCCGGAGGAGATGATACGCGAGGTGTGCGCGGCGATGATCGACAACGCCCTGGCGGTTCCGGACCGCAGCCAGCCGGCGCGGCGGGGACGGGGCTGATGCGCGACCCGTTCACCGCGCTCGGCGTCGGCGAGGAAGCGAGCGACGCCGAAATCCGCCAGCGCTACCTGGCCCTGGTGCGCGACTACCCGCCCGACCGTGCACCCGAGCGGTTTCGCGAATACCGCGCCGCCTACGAGGCGCTCGGCGACGAGCGCAAGCGGCTGGAGGCGCGGCTGCTGCACACCAACCAGGCAGCGCTCGGGCGGCTTGCCCTGGCTGCCCTGAATGCCGCGCCGCCTGCCCCGGCGCGCGCCACGAAGAAATCCTTAACCGCTTTGCTGGCCGAGGGACTGATGCGCGCGGTGACCGAGCGGCAACCGAAAGAGGACGCCAATGGTGGAGGATAGCACCCGCCAAGCGCTGCTGGCGCGGTTCGCCGACTGGCTCGATGCGGCGGAGGACCTGCCCGACGCGCCCGCCGAGCCGGGGGAGACGGCGGATCTGTTTTCGGTCTTTACCGAGCTGGCCGGGCTGCGCACCGAACTGCGCACCGAATCGCGGCTGGTGAAGGAGGCACTCGACCAGTTCCGCGGCGCCTTCGACACGCTGCAATCGAGCCACACCATGCTGCAGCGCGAGCTTGACCGCGCCCGTGCCGGGGCCCGCGACGAGCGGCGCACGGCGCTGCGGCCGCTGCTGCTCGACATTGTCGATTTGCGCGACCGACTGGCCGCGGCGTTGACTCTGCCCGTGCTGCCGCCGCCCTGGCCGGAGCGCCTGTGGCGCCCGGGCCACAGACGCGACTCGGCCTGGCAGGAAGGGCTGGGCATGACGCTGCGGCGGTTCGACCAGGTGCTGCAGGACCGCGGTGTGCGGCGCATGGAATTGCTGGGCCGGCCGCTCGACCCGGCAATGGCCCGCGTCGTCGGGACGGTTGCGGACAGGACGGCGGAAGCAGGGACGGTGGTCGAGGAGGTGCGCGCCGGCTTCCTCTGGGAAGACCAGGTGCTGCGCACCGCGGAAGTAATTGTCAGCGCACCCGGCCCCGGCGCCGGCAGCGGAGAACAGGCATGACGGACGAGATCGTTGGCATTGACCTCGGCACCACCAACTCCGAGATCGCCCTGTACCGCGACGGCCGGCCGGAGGTGCTGGCCGACGAACACGGACGGGTAATCCTGCCCTCGGTGGTGGGATTGTCCGAGAGCGGGCAGTTGCTGGTGGGTGAAGAGGCGCGCAATCAGTTCCTGCTCTATCCGGATCGCACCGTCCGCTCGATCAAGCGCAAAATGGGCAGCGATGGGCGGGTACGCCTGGGCGAGCGCGAGTACACGCCGCAGGAGATTTCGGCGATCATCCTGACGCGGTTGAAGGAGATCGCCGAACGGCGGCTGGACCGGCCGGTGCGCAAGGCCGTCATCACCGTTCCCGCGTATTTTTCGGATGCGCAGCGCCAGGCAACGCGCGAGGCGGGCGAGATCGCCGGGCTGGAGGTGGCGCGCATCATCAACGAGCCAACCGCGGCGGCGCTGGTGTACGAGGCGGCGCAACATCAGGGCAAGCGCATCGTCGTCTACGATCTGGGCGGCGGCACCTTCGATGTGTCGGTGGTGCGCATCGAGGAGGGCGTGGTGGAGGTGATCTCCAGCCACGGCAACAACCATCTCGGCGGCGACGACTTCGACCACAAGATCGTCGAGCACGTGCTGGAGCACATCAAGATCAAACACGGCGTGGACGTGGCTGACCAGCCGCGGGCGATGGCGCGGATCCTGCGTGCCGCCGAGACCGCGAAGAAACAGCTCTCCGACCATCCGTTCGCCCGCATCGCCGAGGAGTACTTGGCCGACAAGGACGGCGCGCCGGTCAACCTCGACCTGGAGCTGAGTTCGGAGCGAGTACGAGGAGATGATCCGGCCGTTCATCGAGGAAACGCTGGGGGCCATTCATAGCGCGCTGGAGTCGGCCAGCCTGACCTCGTCCCAGGTGGATGAGATATTGCTGGTTGGCGGCGCGACGCGCACGCCGCTGATTCGCGAGCGTCTGACCGAGGTATTCGGCAAGCCGCCGCGTGGCGAGGTCGATCCCGACCTCTGCGTCGCCATGGGGGCGGCGATCCAGGGGGCGGCGATCGCCGGCACCGAGGTGTCGGCGGTGCTGGTGGACGTGACGCCCTACACCTTCGGCACCAGCGTGCTGGGCGAGCTGAACGGCGAACTCTATCCTTATCGCTATGCGCCGATCATTCCCAAGAACACGCCGATTCCGGTGCGTCGCAGCGAGGTATTCTTCACCGTCCAGGACGAGCAAAAAAGTGTCCTGGTTCGTGTCTATCAGGGTGAGGCCGCCGATGCGCTGCAGAACATCCAGATCGGCGAGTTCACCATCGACGGGCTGAGCAAGGCGCCGGCGGGCAACCCGGTCATTTTCGATCTGGCGCTGGATCGCGACGGCATCCTGCAGGTGTCGGCGCGCGAGAAGAAGACCGGGCTGGAACGGCGCATCACCATCGACAAGGCGATGTCGCGCTACGACAGCGGCCAGCTTGATGAAGCGCGCCAGCGCATCGGGGCGCTGTTCGGCGAGCCTGGAGACATCGAGGGCGAAGTGTCCGGCGAGATGCCGGCCGCCGGCGATCCGGGGCTCGAGGCCTTGTTGACGAGGGCGCGCGTGAAGCTGGACGAGGTCGGCGAGGAGGACAGGGCCGAGATCATCGACCTGATGGAGGCCATTCGCGACGCCGGTACCGGCGGCGACGCGGCCGCGCTGGACGAGGCCAGGCACCAGCTGCAGGATTTGCTGTTCTACCTGGAGACGTGAACCATGGAGCGATGCCCGCTGTGCCGCGCCTTGCTGCATGGTGGCGATGTCTGCCGCCGCTGCCGGGCCGATCTGGCCTTGGTGCGGCGCGCCGAGCAGCAGAGCGCGGCGCTGCTTGGAACGGCGATGCTATGGCTTGCGCAGGGTGACGCCGCCGCCGCCGCGCGGCTGCTGCGGCGTGCGCTGGTGCTGCATGCAACGCCGGAGGTTCAGCGGCTCCTGAGCCTCGCGATGGTCGCGACCCGCCGGGGTGATGCCTATCAAAGTGAGCGCTGATCTCCGACCGCAATTTGCTCCAAAGTCTTCTGCAACCCGGCATATTGCCAAAGTCGAGCCCCTTGCAAAACTCTGGTGCATGGGTGCCGGAAGGTCCCCTGGGAGAGGTCAGCAGGTTTGCCGACAGAGAGCGCTCTTATGACGGATCATACGAACGCTCACAGTGAGGCCGCCGAGGAGACTACCTCCGGCAAGCGCCGGCGCTGCTGGACGGCTGAGAGTTTGAAAAAGAATGCCCGCAAGCCGCCGAACGACGCCGAAAAACTCAATGATATCAGCGGGCATTCTTTTTCAAGTTCGATTGTTTTTCAAGCTCTGAGCAGAAACGCCAGGAAGCGTGGCAGCACCTCAAACAGCAGCGGCATCCTCGGTGGACATGCGGGCAGCTCAATGGGCTCTGGCAGTGGTTCAATCGGCTCTTATCGCGCCTGACCGGGTCGACCACCGCCGTGAAGCTCAGTTGGTGATGTCGCATATCTGCGGGTACCCTGGCCGGTCATTCCGATAAGCCGGGCCGGCAAGACGCCTCCCTCGGCCGGCGTTCAGGGCGTGATCACCCGGGGAAGTCCGGGGCGGGGCGGAGCCGCGGACGCGGACCGGCCAGCGGCAACCGCCGGCCGCCAGACCTGGACGGCAGCGGCAAGCGAGGAGACCAGTACGGCAAATGGATCGGTCGTGGGCAGACCCGCCGCGACATGCACGTCACCGAGCGGTACCGCACCGTTCCAGTTGCGCCAGACGCGGTCCCGGTAAGGTTCGCCCAGGCCCGGCGTCGCCGAATGGTACAGCGCCACCGCCGTCTGCCACATTCCGGTTCGCTGATGCAGCGCGGCGAGGAAGCTGGCCGCGTAGCGGGCGTTCGCCGACGGCTCGAAGGCTTCCTCCAGATCGGCGAAGGCTTGCGGGTGATACAGCAGGTTCACCTGGAAGCAGCCGACATCGATCGACCGCACGCCTTGCGCCTGCAGAGTCTGCACCCGCGCGACCGCCTCCGGCTTCGCCGCAAAGACCGCATCCTGGCCGGCCACATCGATGGTCCATGGCCAGGGCACGACGGCACCGGTGCGCGAATCCAACCGGCCGCTTTCGACCTGCCCGATGGCCAGCAGAAGCCCGGCGGGCAAGCCAAAATCACGCTCCGCCTGGGCGCCGGCGGCAACGCAGGACTCCGCCTCTGCCGGCATCTGCGCCCGCGCGCCGCCAGGCAGCAGCGCCGCGATACCCAGCCCGGCGGCGCCGGCCCATATTGTCCGGCTCATCCGCCGCATCCGCCCGGTTCTGGTCACCTGTTCAATTCTGGATGGTGCCGGCCGTGCTGGCGGTCAGCGTCACCGCCGGCAGCGACAGCAGGCCGGCGACCGGCGCCCATTGATGTGAGGCGGCGATACTGACGCTGTCGCCCGCATGGACGGTCGCCGTCGATGACTTGGTGCAGGTCGATGTGCCGCTGCTGGTGGTCAGCGTCACGGTCAAGGTCACGCTGGCCGTGCTGCCGAGCGCCGGGGCGATGGCGGCGGTGAAAGCGGCGATGGTGTTGCCGCAGATCGCGCTCGGGGAGGCGGAGCGGGACCCGTCCACCACGGCGACGCGGGCCGCGCGGGCTACGCCGTATTCCAGCGTGTGCTGCACCAGATAGAGGCGCCCCGCCTCGATAATGCCGAGCATCATCGCGATCAGGGCCCAGATGCAGAGGGCGAACTCCACCGCCGCCGCGCCCCGCCGGTCGCGGCCAAGGGCGAACCGCCTCATTGTGTCCGCGCCGTTCCGGTGACCGACAGGCTGATGCTGTCGCCCAGCACCGGAAGCGGCACCGGGAACGCGACCGAGGCACTGAGCGAGACGGTAATGAAGGTCGCCAGCGTCTGCGCCGGCGCGCTCGAGGTCGCCGCCGGGCAGGTGACGCTGGAGTTCACCTCCGGCGTCACGGCATAGGCCAGGCTGCCCGCGACGCCGGGTTGCACGCAGCCATAGCTGATGACCGGATTCGCCACGGTCAGGCTGGGGCCGCTGCCATACGCGGCCTGCGCTGCCAGGCTGATACTTCTGGCATTCACCGCATTGCTGGGGCTCGACCAGGCGAACTGGATGGCAGCGGCCAGGGCGTTGTCGAGCCTGCGCCTGCGTCTTCAACGCCAGGCCGAAATCCCACACCGCCGCCAGCAGCGGCAGCAGCACGAACAGCGCCAGCAGCGCCAGTTCCACGCTGATGCTGCCGCGTCGGTGGCACGGATTCGCCCGCCACGCCGATAGCGTAAAAACAACCATTGAGGGTGTTATCGCGCTAATTATCAACCTCAGATTGTCTTTTGTGGGTGATCAGCGTATGATTGTCCCGGTGTGGTTAACGACCCCTTGCCGCCCGATGGCCCCGCATGCTGTCCGCCGATGCTGCCCCCTGTGACCGCGGCGCCCCGCTCACCCGCGCGGAATGCTGGGCGTACTTCCTCGCCGCCGCATTGCTCGATGCCGTTGGCGGCGCCGGTGCGTTGCGATCGGTCGCGGCGGGCGGCCTGGTCAACCCGGACAGCTATATGCGACTGGTCCGGCTGCGCGACATTCTCGCGTCCGGCATGCCGCTGCATGACGTTGCACGGGACGCTTCCGGCGCGGGCGCCCTGCTTCCGTGGTCGCATTTTCTCGACAGCCTGATCCTGCTGCTCGCGCTGCCGTTCCGGCTGGCGCTGGGCTGGCCGGCCGCGCTGCATGTCGCCGCGTCCCTGCTGGGCCCGCTCAGCGTCGGCGCGCTCGGTCTGACATTGGCCTGGGCGGTCGCGCCGCTGGCCAACCGAGCCTGGCTGTGGACCGTCCCCGTCATCGCGGCGCTGACGCCGGTCGTCATCGGCTATGGCGCGCCGGGGGTGGCGCATCATCATGTGCTGGCCTGCGTCGTGGTGGCGGCGGCAGCCGGCTGGGCGGTCCGGGTATCGTTGGGCGACGAGCGGGCCGGCCCGCGCCTCGGCGCGTGGGCGGCGGCGGGGATCTGGCTGACACCGGAAACGATGCCGTTCAGCCTTGCCGCCTTCGGGGCGATCGGGCTGGGCTGGGTCATTGATCCGGGCAGCGTGCGGTACGGTCGCGCGTTTCGCCGCGCCAGCCTCTGCTTCCTGCTGCTGGTCGGCGCCGCCCTGGCCGTGGACCCGCCCTTCGCGGGCTATGGGGCGGCGGAGATCGACCGGCTCTCGATCGTCTATGTCGGGCTCGGCGTGGCCCTCTGTCTGCTCGGCGGCGCATTGCGGCTGCTGGAGCTTTTCTCGCCGCCGCCGCCCGGCCGGGCCGGTCTGGCCGCCGTGGCGGCCGGGCTGTCGCTCGGCGGCTGGCTGGTGCTGTTCCCCACCGTGATACGCGGCCCGGACGGACTGATGAGTGCGGCGGAGGCGCAGGCGTTTCTCGGCCCGATCCTGGAGATGCAGCCGATCGCCTCGATCTCCGACGCGACAATCTTCCTGCTGTCCGGCCTGCTTGCCGTCGCGACCGCATGCTGGCGCGCGGTCCGGGACCGCTCGATTCTGTGGGCCTATGCCGGCGCCATGAGCGTTCTCGCGGTGGGCCTCGGTGCCTGGCATCTCCGTTTCGCGATCTATGCCGAAGCGGCCGGGGCGGCCCTCGCGCCGCTGGCACTTGCGGGGCTGACGGTGTGGCTTGCCGCGGGACCGCCCCTGGTCCCGGCGCTCGCACGGGTCGCGTTGCTGGCGCTGCTGCTGCTCGGCCCGCGCGCCGCCGAACTCGCCCAGTTTCGCAACCAGATGGACGCGCCGTACCCGGATTGCAGACTGGCACGGATCGGGGCGATGCTGGCGCCCTACGCCGGCCGCACGGTGCTGGCCGACGTCAACGCCAGCCCGGAATTGCTGTATCGCACCCGGGTGCTGACGGTGGGATCGCTGTACCACCGCGGCATCCCGGCTTTCCTGCGCCTGCGTGCCGCCTGGCGCAGCCAGCCTTCCGACGGCGAACCCGCCGAGATGCGGGCGACCGGCGCGGCGCTGGTGCTGTTTTGCCCGAGCCCGCGACGGTCACGCCTGGTTGCCGACCTTCCACCGGAAACCCTGCAGGATCGGCTTGGCCGCGGGCAGGTGCCGCCCTGGCTGGAGAGAATTGCTTATGATGCGCCATCCGGCCAGACGCTGTACCGGATCGTGCCGGTTATCGACGCCGGCACGGTCGATGGGATGGACCGCAACCAACCGCGGCCGGGATCGCGATAACGGGCGGGGCGTGCCATGCTGGTGATCGTCGATCCGCCGGTCCCGTAGCGCTCTGAATTCGTAACGCTATTGGGTCAGCACGACGGTGCTGCCGCCGGTGCCGGAACCGCCGCTGGATGTTTTCAGCGTGGCGCTTCCTTCCAGGTTGATCGTGTCGGCCACAACCGTCAGCGAGCCGCCGCTGGCGGGACTGACCAGGGCGTTATTGTTGATCGCCAACTGACCGCAGGGGAAATAGAGCGCCCCGGAGATCGAAAAGGTCGATCCGCCGGCGATTGAACTCGCCGGGTCCGATCCCGCGCTGTTGCAGGTCTGCCAGACCAGGATGCCCGCCAGGGTCCCGCCGGTCTGTGCGGTGACGGCGGAGGTGGTGTTCGAGTAGTTGGTCCACTGGAACGCGCCCGGGCTGCTGCCGGTCAGCACGAAGGCCACACCGCTGGCGGTGATGCTGGTGTTGTTGAACACCAGATTGCCGTTGACGACGTAATATGTCACGCCGGAAGCGAAGCTGATGATGGCGCCGTTGCCGCCAATCTGGGTGTTGCCGCAGAAGACGTTATTCGAGGCCCCATAGTTGTAATGCACGCCCCAGCTGCTGGCATTAACGTTGCTCTGTGTGCATGACCCATAATTTGGCACGCTCAGCGACGCATACGGATTGGCCTCCGCCGTCGAATTCGGGCTGGGCGTTGTCGAGACGTGGCCACCATTATCCTGGTGCACGCTGCCCACGGCACCGATGCTCGGGGCGGTGATCGATCCGCTCCCGGTGACCTCGATCGCGCCCAACGTCGAACCGGAATTCGTAAACACGCCGCAGTTGGAGGCGACGATGCCGGCATCGTTGCCCACGGTGATGGCGCCATAGGCGGATTTGTCCAGCGCCAGTACGCAGCCGGCCGTTGCGGATACCACCGACGCGGTCGCGCTCACCGACATGACCGGCACCTGCAACGAGAGCGCGGCACTGAGAAACCTGTCGGCATGGGTCGACAGCGTTACCGTCACGCTGGAATAATCCGATGCCGGGGTGACGGTGGGGACCAGGCTGGTGGTCGAAGCCGTGGTGCCCAGCAGCCAGTAATTGTTGGTGACAGCCTTCGCCTCGGCGGTTGCCGCACCGGTGAAATCGGCCGTGTGGTCGGACAGCAACCGCCCCGCGCCATAGGCCGCCGCGTCGGCGGCGAGCTGCAGGCGGGAGCGTTCGCAGTACCAGATGCCGGTATCGATCGCCAGCGCCGCCATGCCGATCAGCACCGGCAGCGCGATTGCCGTGGTGACCGCGACCGTGCCGCGGCGTGGGTCAGGCCGTTTCATCATGGCGGGGGGGCCTCCGTGTTCCGGGGGTACAGCGCGGCGATATCGTCGACCAGCCGCGACGCCTCATCCGCGGGCATGTCGACGCTCAGCACCCGCACGGCTTCGTCGCGCTGGCCGGCAAGCGTCAGCGCCACCGCGAGATCGTGCCGCACGCGCTTCGGCGCCTCGGCATCCGCCGCCAATGGCCGCAGCAGCGCGATGGCGCCCGTGGTTTCGCCCGAAATCGCCAGCGACAGGCCGAGATTGACCTGGGCCGCGACCATCCCGGGCGCGCAGGCCATGGCACGGCGATAGGCTTCCTGCGCCTGCGAATGACGCCCCTGCATGTCGCGCGCAATGCCGAGATCATTCAACGCCACGGCGTTGCGCGGATCGGCGCTGACCACGCGGAGGAACAGTTCCTCGGCCTGCGCCGGGCGGTCGGCCAGCAGCAGCCGGCCCTCGCCGATCATCGCCTCGCCCGATGCGGGGTCGATCGCGAGCGCGCGCTGGTAGCTGAGATCGGCCTCGCCGCCGCGGCCGAGCGCCGCCAGGGCGTTCCCCTGGCGGACCAGTGCCGCGACATTGCCGGGGGCGCTGGCCAGGATGCCGTTGGCGACCTGCAGGGCGATCGCCGGCGCGCCGGAGGCCAGCGCGGTATCGGCGACATTCAGGCTGGGCGGCCGGTTCGACAGGGCCGGCTCCTTGCCGTGATCGGCGCAGGCCGACAGGGCGATCGCCGTCCACAGAATCCAGGCGCGCATCAAATGGCTCCTCACCCGCGGCAGGGACGCGCAGGACGGCGCGCCACCGCTGCACTCTACGGCCGCAAGATGGCCATAACCTTGATGGCCGCCGGGCCGCCGACGACGAGGAAGATGCAGGGCAGGATGAACAGGATCATCGGCATGGTCAGCAGCACCGGCAGCCGCGCCGCCCGTTCCTCGCAGCGGGTCAGCATTTCATGGCGCATTTCGGCCGACAGCATTTGCAGCGCCTCGGTGACCGCGGTGCCGTATTGCATGGTCTGCACCAGCGTGGCGCCGAGGCGCTTGAGGCCGGGCAGGCCGGTGCGGATGCCCAGATTGGCCAGCCCGATCCGGCTGTCGGCATGCATCTGCAATTCCGTCGCGGTCTGGAACAGCTCCTCGGCGATCGCCGGATGGGCGTAGCGGATTTCCTGCGCGACCCGCCCGATCGCCGGCTCCAGCCCGAGCCCGGCATTGGCGCAGATCACCATCATGTCGAGCGCATCGGGCAGGCCGCGATCGAGTGCCTGCAGATGGGCACGGCGCATGCGCGAAATGGCGAAATCGGGCGCGAGCAGCCCCGCCACCGCGCTCGCGCTCACCAGGAGATGGAGCACCGCCGGGCGCATCTGCAGGCTGTGCAGCAGCGCCAGGACGGTCAGCGGCAGGCCGACCAGCAGCAGCAGCTTGCTGCCCACCAGCAATGCCAGCGCGTTGCTGCCGCGGAAGCCCGCGGTCGCCAGCGTCGCCTCCAAATCCTCCCGCGTCCTGGCCGACAGCAGGCCGCTGCGGGTGACCAGACCGCCGAGTTCGGCGACCACCTGGGCGGCCGAGACGCTGCTTCCCTGCCGCTCGGACAGGCTGCGCGCCGTGTGTCCGGGGCCGGCCTGCACGGCGCGGATGCGCGCGGCCAGTCGCTGCTGACGTTCGATTTGCGCCAGCAGCACGACGCCGCCAAGCAGGGTCGCCGCGACCCCGCCCCAGGCGAATGCCAGCAGCAGCGACGGGCTCATTCGAGGCTGCTCTGGATGATGCTGCGCATGACCAGCGTGCCGCAGCCCAGCGTGCCGAGGGCGGCGCTGAGCAGCATGTTGCCCGCATGGGTCGTGAACATCACCGACATGTAGGCCGGGTCGATAACCCAGAGGCCGAGGCCGGCGACAAAGGGCAGCCCGGTCAGGACGGCCGCGCTGGTGCGCGCCTCCGCCGCCAGCGCCTTGCCGCGGGCACGCAGCGCCACGCGCTTGCGAATCACGTCGGCCAGATTCTCCAGCGTCGCGGTCAGACCGCCGCCAGTCTGCTCCTGCAGCACCAGCGCGGTGGCAAAGAAGCGGTACTCGGGCATCTGGTTGCGATTGGCCATGGCCTGCAACGCCTCCTCCAGCGAAACGCCGACGGTGAGCGCGTCGGCGAGCTGGGCGAATTCCGCGCCGGTCGGCTGCGGCGCTTCGCGTCCAACGATGGCGACCGCGCGGCTGACCGGAATGCCGACGCGAATGGAGCGCACGATCGTCGCCAGGGCATCGGGAAACTGGCCGAACAACAACTCGCGCCGCCGCTTCTCGCGCCAGCCGAAGAAGCTGCGCGCCGCCAGTACCCAGATCACCGGCACGCTCAGCCAGCCGAGCGGACCGATCATGCCGGTGATCAGCCCGGCCGGCAGACGCGCGAGCATCAGCGTGAAGCCCAGCACCACATACCATTTGGTCTCGGCGCGGGCCTGGCCGGCGAGATCGATGCCGAAGATGGCCGCCACCCGCGCCGCTGCCGGGCGCGACGGCGGTGCCGTGCTCAGGCGCGGGCGGGGGCGGATGGTCATGAGCGAACGCCGGTCGGCGCCCGCCGCGCCGGCGATGCGGCGCGCCAGCCGTTCCTTGCGGGCATAGGCCCGTTCCAGCAGCATGCTGGCGATGCCGAGCCCGGCCAGGGTCGCACAGGTGAGCAGCAGCAGCGCGCTCAGGCCCAGATAACTCATTTTCCCGGGATCATGCTTTGGGGGTCATGCTTTGTGGATCAGGCGGCATCGGGCGCCAGCGCCGCCATCCAGGCCTCCTCCTGCCCGTAATAGGCCAGGCGCTGCTGGAATGACGGGCGCGCCCGGCTGCATTCGTAACGGCCGAACAGCCGCCCATCCGCTCCCTCGCCCATGATCTCCAGCTTGAAGATGTCGTTCATGGTTACGACGTCGCCTTCCATCCCGCAGACCTCGCTGACCTGGATCACCCGCCGGCCGCCGTCACGCTGGCGGGCGACCTGCACGATGAGGTCGACGGCGCCGACGATCTGCGTGCGGATGGCGCGCGAGGGCAGCCCCATATTGCCCATCTGCACCATGTTTTCGATGCGCGTCAGCGCGTCGCGCGTGTTGTTGGCGTGCACGGTCGACATGCTGCCGTCATGGCCGGTGTTCATCGCCTGCAGCATGTCGAACGCCTCGCCGCTGCGCACTTCGCCGATGATGATGCGGTCCGGCCGCATGCGCAGCGCGTTGCGCACGAGGTCGCGCTGGGTGACCTCGCCGCGGCCTTCCAGGCTGGGCGGACGGGTTTCCAGCCGGACCACATGCGGCTGCTGCAGCCGCAGTTCGGCCGCGTCCTCGACGGTGACGATCCGCTCGCCCGGGCTGATCAGCCGCGACATGGCGTTCATCAGCGTGGTCTTGCCCGACCCGGTGCCGCCGGAAATGATCACGTTCAGCCGGCAGCGCGCGGCGATCTCCAGCACCCGCGCCACCTGCGGCGTCATCGCGCCAAGCGCCATCAGGCGTTGCAGGTCGATCACCTTGCGGCCGAACTTGCGGATCGAAATATACGGGCCATCGAGCGCCAGCGGCGGAAACACGATGTTGACGCGCGAGCCGTCCTTCAGCCGCGCGTCGCACATGGGGCTCGATTCATCCACCCGCCGCCCGATGCTGGAGGCGATGCGCTGGCAGATGCCGGCCAGATGCGCGGTGTCGCGGAAATGGGCGGCGGACAGCACGACCTTGCCGCCGCGTTCGATGAACACTTTCGCCGGCCCGTTCACCATGATGTCGTCGATGCTGTCGTCTTCCAGCAGCGGCTCCAGCGGTCCCAGCCCGACCATGTCGTTGACCAGCTCGCCGGCCAGCTCGCGCTGTTCGCGGCCGTTGAGCTGAATGCGATGCTCGGTGGCGATCTCCGAAATCAGCCGCTCCATCTCCGGTGCCAGTTGCTCGACCGGCAGCCCGGCCGCGGCGGCGGGATCGAACCGGCGCAGGCAGAGGGCCCGCACGGCGAGCATGTCGGTCGTGGGCGAAACCACCGGGGCGAAGGCCAGCGGCGGGGCATGGGGCACCGCATGCAGCGCCGCGGCGGCGGGGGTTTCGGCCGCGGGCTCGGGCCGGCTGGCGAGCGGGGGCGGAATGTCGGTGCGGCGGCGCCCGAAGCTCGGGGCGAGCGCCCGGCTCATGGACCGCCTCTGAACAGTCGCCAGCCGGCGCGGGCGGTGCCGCCGGCACGCCCGGCCTCGGCGGTGGCGGCGGTGCTGTCGATCAGCCGCTCGAACGCGACCGTGCGGGCCACCTCGGCGATGCAGGCGCGAAACGTGCCGTTGTTTTTCACCGCCGGCTCGCCCAGGCTGGCGGCGATGCCGAGCTGGCGCGGCATGTCGGGGATCTCGACATCCACGGTCATCTTCAGGGCATCCTGCACTTGCCGGCGCGACAGGCCGCCGTGCAGACCGCCGCGGTTCATCACCACCATCGCCCGCCGCTTCTGCGCCGCCCCCGCCGGCAGCGACAACAGGCGCAGCGTGGCGCGGATGCCGGCCAGGGTGGGCGTCATGACCAGGACGCGCTGCCCGGCGAGATCGAGCAGATCGCGATTGAGCGGCAGCGGCGCGAACGGCGTGTCGGCGACGATGAAATTATAGCGGCAGCGCAGCGCCGCGAGCAGGGCCGCCGCCGCGCCGGGAACATAGGCCGGCATCTCGCTCAGCGGCTCTTCCCCGGCCAGCAGGTGCAGCCGGTCGGCGACCGGCTGGGCGGCGCGCTCCACGAACAGCGGATCGACCCGCTGCGGCGCCTCCAGCGCCCGGCCCAGTCCGGGGCCGGTCTTGGCGTCGAGCATCATCCCCGCCGCGCCCAGATGCAGGTCGGCGTCCAGCAGCACCGTGTGCCGGTGCGCGTAAAGGGCGAAATGCCAGGCGAGGTTGGCGGCGATGGTGGTGGCGCCGACGCCGCCGCAAACGCCCGTGACGGTCACCAGCCGGCCGCCATTCATCTCCATGGTCGGCCCGTCACCGGCAACCAGCGGGCCGAAATAGCGGGCCACCATATCGCGGGTGAGCGGCTTGCTCAGATATTCCAGCGCTCCCAGTCCGCGCGTGACCTGGCGATAGAAATCCACATCGCGCGATTCGCCCACCACCAGCACGCGCGCGGTGGGTTCCACCACCTCGGACAGGTCGGCCAGGGCTTGCAGCGGCTGGTCCTCGCCGCTGACATCCACCACGAGCGCCTGCGGCGTCGGCATTTTCTTCAGGGCGGCGATCGCCGCGCGCACCCCGCCACGGCGGGAGGCCAGGGTGTCGGGCAGGATGCTGGCCAGGCCCTCGCGCAGCACCGCCTCGGTCCTGGCGTCGGCGATGAAGGCCAGCGGCGGCGGCCGGTCATGCCGGACCGACTTCGCGTCCGGCGCGGTTGGATTGACCTGGATCTCCACCGAAGGGCTGGGCAGGTCGTCCATGGCGGTTTCAGTTGCCGGTGCCGCTGCCGCTGGCGTAGCCAGCGCCGGAGCCGCTGCCGGTCAGCTGCAGCGGGCGTGGCTTGCCGGAGCGCAGCCGCTGGATTGCCGCCTCCGCCTCGCCGGAATCCGCGCCTTCGGCTCCCTGACCCCGCACGAGGTCGCCGGGATTGGCGAGCATGGCGCCGAGATTGCCCTGGTTGGCGCCGCTGAGCTGAAACAGGTACGGATTGCGATAAGGGTCCATCTCCTGGCAGCCCGCCAGGCCGAGCCCCAGGCCGAGCCCCAGGCCAATCCAGAGACAGGTCGGCAGCAGCCACACGACGGCCGCGTGCGGATCGGACCAGGCCCTGCGCCGCCTCATTGCACGATGAACCCGGCATCGCCCGGCAAGCGGAACCGCATGGCGGGCGGAGCGGCGCCGATTTCGCGACCCTGCACGATCCGCTCGACATCGTTGGGTGTCTGCGCGTCCTCGGTCGGCAGGTGGATCGCCGCCGGATCGCTGACGGGGCGGACGATGTAGGGCGTCACGATGATCACCAGCTCGGTCTCGGCGCGCTGGAAACTGTCCGAGCGGAACAGCGCCCCCAGCACCGGCAGCTCACCCAGCCAGGGGATCTTGCTGACCGAGTGGTTCATGCTGTCCTCCAGCAGGCCGGCGATGGCAAAGCTCTGGCCGCTGCCGAGTTCCACCGTGGTATCGGCCCGGCGGACGGTGACGGCATCGATGCTGAGGGTGGAATTGCCGGCGGCGAGCTGCACTGCGCCCTGGTCGGTCAGCACGCTGACCTCGGGGCGGACATGCAGGTTGATCCGGCCATGTTCCAGCACGGTCGGCACAAAGGACAGACCGATGCCATATTGCTTGAACTGGACCGAGATCGCGCCGTTCTGCTGGGCGACCGGTACCGGGTACTCGCCGCCGACCAGAAAGCTCGCGCTCTCGCCGCTGATCGCGGTCAGATTCGGCTCGGCCAGCACATGCGCGAGGTTTTCCTGGGCGAGCGCGTCGATCAGCGTCTCCGCGTCGGATGGTCCCAGGGTCAGCGACGAGGGCGCGTTGGCGAAGGAGGCAAGTGCGTTGTTGGTGGTGAAATTGATCGCGTAGCGGCCAACCTTGCCGATCGCCGTCCAGTTGATGCCGAGCGCCCGGGTGACGGAGCGCGACATCTCGGCGATGCGCACGCGCAGATTGACCTGGATGGAGGCCAGCACGGTGAGCCGGTTCTCCACCGCCTGGCCGTCGGCGACAAACCGGTTGGCCAGGTTGAGCGCCGTGTCGGCGTCGGCGGCGGAGCGGACGGTGCCGGTCAGCAGCAGGCCGCGCGGCTGCGCCTGCACCTGGATGTCGCGCCCGGGCAGCACCCGGGCAATCGCCCGCGCCGCTTCCGCCGCGCCATACGCCGAGGGGCGGATGGTGATCTCGTATTGCGCGACCGACTGGCCGGCGGCGTCCAGGGCGGCGAGGGTGGTGCGTCCCGGTGCGATGCCGAAGACGAACAGCGTGACCGGGCTGGCCGGCCGCACTTCGGCCACCTTCGGATCGGCCACGAACACGCTGGCGGCCGGCGCGGGAAGGGTGAGGATGCGTCCGGAACCCGCATCGATCTGCAACTGGCTGTCGCGGGCAACGATGGCCATCGGTGGGGCCATCGGGGGGGCCATCGGGGGGGCCGTCGCGGGGGACGGCACCGGCGACGGCACGGCCGCGGCGCCGGCCATGGGCAGCGCGGTTATGGGCAGCGCGGCGATCAGCAGGCCAGCCAGCAGCCGCAGCGTGGTGAAGGTCAAAAATGGAACTCCCTGGCGTCGCTGCCCTGGAAAACCCGCATCGTTTCCGGCTCCGACGACCCGGTCCTGGCGGCGAAGGCGGGGGATACGTCGCTCGCCCAGGTGGGGACGGGAGCGGGCACGGCGATCGCCGCCGCCTCCGCCGCGCGCACCGTCAGCGACAGCCGCCCCAACCGCATCGCCACCGAGATGCTCTGCGCCTGCGCCTGGGTGACCTCCAGCGTCGCGGTCCGGCCCTGCTGCTGATCCTGAGCGGAGGTGGCCCCCTGCACCAGGCGCTGGTCGATCGCGATCACCAGCACATCGGCCAGCACGGTGGAGGCGAGCACGCGATGGCCGGCCAGCACGCTGTTGTCCTCGATCGACTGGGTCAGGATGACGTCCACCCGGTCGCCCGGCCAGATCAGCCCGGCGATGCCGCTGGTCGCGTCCACGCCCACGGTGATGCCGCGCATGCCGGCCCCCAGCACGGCGGCCAGGAAGCCGTGATCGCCGGGGCGCAGCACGTCGGGCGGCATGATCAGCTCACTTTTGGACAGGCTGCGGCGGATCATGGCGCCCAGCAATTCGCCGCGTGCCTCGGGGGTGTCGATCCGGGCGCCGTCGGGGATGGTGTTCGTTGCCATTTCCTGCGTCGTCAGGTCCTCGGGCTTCAGCAACTCGCCGGCATGCAGCACCTTGGCGGCAATCAGCACGTCGTGCCGTTCCGGCATCGCCCCGCCGGCCGGCGCCGCCGGCGGCCGGCTCGAAACCCAGGCGACGGTGCCGAAGCCCATCAGCCCGAGCGCCATCACGGCGAACATGAAGAAGCGAAAGATCATTGCGGTCCCCCCGCGAACATCATGACCCCGGCGCCGGCGGCGATGGCGGCGGCATAGGGCAGCGGGCCGCCGCGTCGGATGCGCCACCGCTCCGCCCGCAGCGCGCGGGCCAGCAGCCCGACCGGCCGTCGACCGGAGGGCAGGGAGACGACCACCCGGAGCAGGAGATAAAGCCCCGCCAGTACGCCGCCGGCGAGGGCGACGGCGCAGAGATAGGCGAGGGTGGCGAGCGCCGCGGGCTGCCCGGCCGGTAGCAGCAGGGTGGCGGCGGCAAGCAGTTTGACATCGCCGCCGCCCATCCAGCCGCGGCACCAGCACAGGAAGGCGAAGACAAACACCGCGCCGGCAGCCGCAAGGGCTGGAACGAGGCCACCGCCGGCCAGGCGGTCGGCCAGGCCGACCAGCGCGACAGCCGCCGAGACCTGATCGGGGATAGTGCGCGCGGCAATATCGTGCAGTGTGGCCGCCAGCAGCAACGCCAGCGCACCGAGCGGCATGAGGCGGATCAGATCGGCAGAGATATATTCGACCACTGGCGCCTCCCGGCCGATATTTAACGTCCTGCAATGGACACAAAATGTGCGGCCGCTGATTTCCGGTAGACCTGAAACACACGGATCGATCCGCATTTTTCTATCTGACGCGCAATCATTCCCCCGCTGTCGATGACAGCCGATCCGGAAATATAATGTCCGGCGGCAAAAGAATTGGTCCGTTATCGCCTAAGAAAGCCGGCCATCCATGCCTCCAGGTGCGGCGTCCAAGAGCATGGATGGCGTGACAACGGTATCTGTGACGCTCAAAGTCAATCCCACGGCCGCCTAGTGCGCGACGTTGCGACGAAATGAACGATTTTGTTCATGCATTTGCATTGTGACATACGATAAAAAGGCTAATTTTATTAGCCCGTGGCGGTGCCAATCCTGTTGCTGATCGTGTTGAAGGTGTTGGCGAGGGTGGTGCCCAGGTTCGTAACTGCGACAATGATCGCCACGGCGATCAGCGAGGCGATCAGCCCGTATTCCAGGGCGGTCACGCCACGGCGGTCCGTTTTCAGCTTCTGCAACAGCGAATGCCGCTTTAACATTTTGATGATCTCCTTACCGAGGCGGAGCCTGTCCGCCGTGCTGGGGTTCAACGAGCCCAGCCTCCTGCCAGAGGCCGACGCGTCCAAATAACGATCGCGACCGTAAGCGTTTAGTAAACGGCGTTAATGATTTCGAAAAATTGATAAAGAGGGCATCAGGTTTCGGAAAATGGTCAGGCCGCCGCCGCGGTGACCTGCTCCGTGTTGTCATGCCAGCGGCCCTAGTCCCCCGAGTTGGAAGTTCTCCGCCAGTCGAACCATTTGATGCGTCCGGCAACGCGTTGAAACAAGACGATTACGGCGAGGCATATCTGTCAAAGAACTTCTAACTCGGGGGACTAGGATGTGGGTAAAGATAAGGGTTCAACCCCGCGCGGTTCTGGAAGATCGCCATGTCCGCTGTTGATCCTGTGTTGGCGTGGATTGTCTCTTATCCGTGACCACGCGGCGGCGCCACCGTCCGCAGGCTGCGCGGCGGCTATACGTTGTTATCCGGCCGTATCGGCGCGCCCGTCGCCCGGCTGAAACCGATACCGGAGGGCGACCGCTTCGAGGTGCTGTGGTGGCGCCGCAACACCTGCAATGCGGCGGGACCGTTCGGCGCCGTCCTTGCACTCGACGACGCCCTCAAGTTCATCGCCCCCGAGCGGCCTTTCCGGATCCGCGCCTGACGCTCACAGGTCCGTGATGGGCAAGGTCGAGCAAGAATGCTTGCAGCAATCACCATCTTGCCACGCACCCCGACAAATGGAGTGCCGGATGTCCCGGATCACACCCGCCGCCGGCCCCGGCACATCAGCCAGGCGGGCAGCAGCGCGGCGACGAACACCAGGGCGACAACGAGGAACCCGTCCTGATAAGCGAGCAACTGCGCTTTCGGCACCAGCATGGACTCCAGATAGGCCATCGCCACCGGCGGCGCGTTGGCGGGCATGCGGCTGCCGAACGGATTGCCCCAGTGCGCCAGCATCGGCCCGAGCCGCTGCACCGCTTCACTGGCCGCGGCGGTTGCCGGCGTCACCGCCTGCGCCAGCGCATCAGCGTGGAAAATGGTCCGCCGGTCGATCACCACCGACAGCAGGTTGACACCCAGCGCACCGCCGAACTGGCGGACGAAATTCACCGCCCCCGACCCTTGCGCCAGCTGTTCGGGAGGCAATGCCCGCAACGCCCCGGCATTCAGCGCCGGCGTGATCAACCCCAGCCCGATCCGACCCATCACGATCCAGCCGGCCAGCGACCAGAACGACGTGTCGATGTCGACGCCGCCGCACAAAACATTCGAGACGCCGAACAGCGCCAGCCCCGCCGCGATCGGCAGCCATGGCGGCAGCCGGTCGGCGAGGTGGCCGCCCAGCGGCGACGCCATCGCCAGCACGAAGCCCGCTGGCATCAGCAACAGGCCGGAGCGCGTCGGCGTGTAGCCCTGCACGGTCTGCACGAACAGCGGCACGATGTAGGTGGAACCGTAGATGCCGGCCCCCAGGGCAAAGGCCACCAGGCAGCTTGCCGCGAAAGCGCCATTGGCCAGAACACGCAGGTTCAGCAGCGGCATCCGGCAGGTCAGCTCGCGGACCACGAAGGCAACGGCGGCGGCGAGCGCGGCTGCGAACAGCGTCAGGATCAGATCCGAACTCCAGCCCTCGCGCTGGCCGTTGGACAGCGCGCTCAGCAGGCAAACCAGGAACACGACCAGGAAAACGAAACCAAGACCGTCGAACCGGGGTGCCACAATCCCCTGCCGCGTATCCCGGCCGGGCAGGAACACCGCCACCGCCGCCATCGCGACCAGACAAACCGGCACGATCGCCAGGAACACGTCGCGCCAGCTGTACTCATCGACCAGGATTCCGGCCATGGTCGGGCCGAGCGCCGGCGCCAGCACGATGCCGATGACATAGATGCCCATCGCCCGGCCGCGCTGCTCCCGCGGGAAGACCTGCGACATCACCACCATCGCCATCGGCTGGATCAGCCCGGCGGCGGTGCCTTGCATCACGCGCGCCAGGATGACCTCGCCGCCGCTGCTGCTCGCGGCACCCGCGAGGCTGCCGGCGATGAACAGCGCCAGCGCGCCCAGCAGGCACAGCCGGGTGCCGAACCGGGCAAGCGCCCAGGCGGTCAGCAGCATGGTCGCCGTCATCGCCGCCAGGAAGCCGGTGGAGAGCCACTGCACCTGGTCCTGCCCCAGGCCGAACGCCCCCATGATATCCGGCAGCGCCACGTTGACCATGGTGGCGGCCGCCGTGGTGGCGATGGTGCCGAGCATGACGGCGACGGTGGCGAACCATTTATACAAGGCGCCGAAGCGCGCGGCGTAGGCCTCAATCGGCGACATTGATCGACACTTCGACCATCAGGCCGGGCTGCAACGGATGCGCGGGCTTGTCGATCGCGATGCGCACCGGCACCCGCTGGGTGATCTTGGTGAAATTGCCGGACGGGTTGGGGCTGGGCAGCAGGGCGAACTGGTTGGTCGCCGCGTTGCCGACCCGCAGCACCCAGCCATGCAGCGCCAGGCCCGGATAGGCGTCCACGCTCACCTCCACCGGCTGGCCGACGCGCACCCGGCCGATTTCGGTTTCCTTGATGTCGGCTTCGACCCACACATCGTCGGTGTCGTGCATCATCATCAGCCACTGCCCGGCCTGCACGTAATCGCCGGCATGGATGAAGGTGCGGTCGACGACGCCATCGAACGGCGCCCGCAGGGTACGGTCGGCGATCTCCTGGCGCACCTGATCCGCCTGCGCGGCGAGCGCGTCATGCTGGCCGCGCAGCACCTCAATCCGCTGTTCCAGCACCCGCACCTGGCCGAGCTGCGCGGTGGCCAGCACCAGCGCCGCCTGATGCGCCGCCTGCTGCGCCTGCGCCTGCCGCAATGCCGCCTCCTGCTGAAGCTGGCTGCTGCGGGCATGGTCCCAGCCCTGGCGCGAGATGTCGCCGCGGCCGACCAGTGGATCGGCGCGGGCGAAATCGGCGCGGGCAAGCTCGGCCTGATGGGCCACCACCGTTGCCGCGGCATCGGCGGCGCCGAGCTGGGCGCGGGCATCGGCGATCTGCGCCGCGCTGGTCTGCGCGGTAGTGTCGCGCTGGATGGAGGTCTCGCGCATCTGCGCCGCCAGCGCGGCCAGATTGCCTTCCAGCGCGGCCAGCCGAAGCCGGGCGTCGCGCGTGTCCAGCTCGCCCAGCACCTGTCCCTTGCGGACGCGGTCGCCCTCCATCACCGGCCTTGTCGTCAGCCAGCCGTCCAGCCGGCTGGCGATGGTGGTGACCTCGCCGACCACCCGCGCGTCGTTTTCCTCGACATGCGCCAGCCGCTGGCGCAGCCAGTATCCGCCGGCAAGGCCGAATGCCAGCAGCAGCAGCAACACGCCGAGGCCGGCGGGATGCCATAGCCGCCCCAGCAGGCCGGCCGGCGCTGCGGCAGGACCGCGCAGGAAATGCAGCGTGTGGCCGCGGCTCATGGCACCGGTTCCGGGACACGCAGCCGGGCCAGCGCGGCGCAGATGCGTTCCAGCACGCCCAGGGTGAGCGCCAGTTCCGCGTCGCTGATGTCGGCCAGGATCTGCTGGCGGATGTCGGCAACGGCGGCTTCCACCTGCTCGACCAGCTCATGGCCGCGCGGGGTGAGGTGGAGGGTTCTGGCCCGCCGGTCGTCGCCGGTGCGGCGTTCGATCAGCCCGGCACCGTCGAGGGCATCGATCAGCCGAACCAGGGTGGAACCGTCGATGCCGAGCGCATCCGCCAGGTTCTTCTGCCGCATCGGCTGCCTGCCCCGCGCGACATACAGCAGGGGCAGCCAGGTTGCCTCGGTGAGGTTGAACGGTTGCAGCCGCTGGTCCACCGCCTGCCGCCAGCGGCGGGAGGTGTGGCCGAGCCGGCTGCCGAACGCCTGGCGGATGTTTGGCGGGGGAGATTCTTCCATGGCATGGACCGGTGCAGCTTGTTCGTACCCAAATAGCTTGCATCCAAGTTATTCGGATACAAACTGTGATGCCGGCTGCCATGCCGGAGATGCATGGGGAGCGGTGCAGGTTCCGATTACAACCGTCAGCCATGCGGCAATCGCACGCTTCTGGGCCGAAAATGACGCTGAGTTGTCATGGTTCAGCCACGACAGCCGCCCTAAATTCATCGTCACGACAAGAGCGGTGCCGGAAGCGCCGCTTACGCAACAGCAGAAGGGCCGCCCTGTGCGCCCTCGAAGTCTTCAGCTCCGCGCCCCGCGGAGCTCGCGTGAATGGGCCCGCTATCACGAAATCCGTCGGCGGTGCCTGTTCGAGAAATACAACGGCAAGGGTACGCCGTACTACTTCGAATACGATCCGGACCACCCCGACGAACATGACCCGGCGAACCATCCGCTTGTTCTGCTCGACGGTGGTCGCGTCATCGGCACCATCCGGATCGACCTCAAGCACGACGGCCGCGCCATCTTTCGCCTCGTCGCCATTGACGACCCCTGGCAGGGGCAAGGCTTCGGCACCACCCTGCTTGCCCTGGCGGAAAGTTATGCCCGTGACTGCGGCGCCGACACGATCTGTCTGAATTCCGTGCCGGACGCCTACCGCTTCTACACCCGCCACGGCTTCGTGCCGGAGCGGTGGGAGGGCTGCACCCGCAACCCCACCGAAATCCCGGTCCTGAAGCACTTTGCGGATCAGGTGATGCCGCTCAACGCCGTTCCGGCGATACAGTTCAACGCCGTTCCGGCGATACAGTTCGACGCCGTTCCGGCGATGCCCGCCGCCATCACCGCGGTCACGCAAGCCGCTTCCTGACGACCATGGCATGGCGGGGCCACGCGCTCCGCCATGCTGCCGGCCCGGCCTGCCCTTCCGTTCGGCGGCGCCGCGCCGATCAGGGGTGCAGGCCGGCCAGCGGCGCCGGATCGGGAAACAGCCGGCTCAGGGCCGCTTCCTTGTAGCCGTAGCCGTCCAGCAGCGCGTCCGGCGCATGTTGCACCGCTTCCCATGCCTCGTTCGAGAGTGCCTGCAGGTGCAAATGCGGGTACCACCCGCCGTTCTCCTGCGGCGAGCCGATCACCCCCACCGGCGTCCCGCGCGTCATCCGGGTGCCCGGATGCGGCAACCGGGCGTGCGCCAGGTGCCCCAGCAGCACGTAGTCTGCCCCGCCCTCCGGCGCATCGGCGCGCAGCACGAACCAGCCGCCCCAGCCGCCGCCCAGGGCGCGGCAGGGCACGGCGTGCATCACCTCGCCCGAGACCGGCGCCAGCACCATGGTTCCCGCCGGCACGTTCAGGTCGATACCCAGGTGGATGGTGCAGCCCTCCGGCAGGTAGTGGCCCCGCCACAGATGGGCGCGGTCCTCGAGCCAGCCGCCCCAGCAATGATCCGCCCCCAGCCGCTGCGCCACCTCGTTCATCCAGCGGTCGCAGAACAAAGGATCGTTCAGCGGGTTAGGGACATCAATTGCCGGGAAATCGTGCCGCGCCAGCGCATCCAGCTGCGCCCTGGCCCATCGCCGACCGGCCAGTGCCGGAAATATCCAAGGCGCTGCGGCCATGCTCGTGATGCTCCCTGCGGTCCCGTGACCCTTGCGTGCTTTTACCCCCAGGGCAATCGCATTTCAAAATAGTCCGAGGAGGCGCGAGAGGTAGGCGTTGTTCCATCCGGCTCATTGGAATTTGCCGCGGAAGGAAGCCTTGGAGCCGTCCTTTTGCACGACGTTCAACGCCATGTGTCGGAGGATTGCGAGGTTGTGTGGCCCGTGGCCCAACCTGGTTCTATCCTGATCCTCGTTCATCACGACATCGAGCCGCCAGTGGAGCTGGTGGTGGTACCTAGTGCCTGGCGTCCTTGACTTTGCGGTGAAAGTCTGAATTGATCGTTCCGTATCGAACAGACGGAGACGATTGGTGGCTGCCAAGGAGATCGCGGCAAAGAAGTACGTGGTGAAGCTCAGCGAGGAGGAACGGGACCAGCTGAACGCCCTGATCAGCAAGGGCAAACACCCGGCGCGGAAGCTGTTGAAGGCCCGCATCTTGCTGAAGGCCGACGCGTCGGACGCTGGCGAAGCGTGGAGTGACAGCCAGATCGCGGCGGCGCTGGAGACCAGCGTCGACACAGTCGCTCGGGCACGCCAGCGCCTGGTGGAAGAGGGCGTCGACGCCGTCCTGACCTGCAAGCATTCGCCAAACTCGGCCAGACAGCGCAACTTCGATGGCCAAGCCGAGGCGAAGCTGATTGCCTTGGCCTGTTCCACGCCCCCCGCAGGGCGCGCGAAGTGGACGTTGCGGCTTCTGGAAGAGACTGTCGTCAAGCTGAGCATCGTTGACCGGGCCAGCGACAACACGATCGGGCGGACGCTAAAAAAAATACGCTCAAGCCCCACCTGCAACAGCAATGGGTCATCCCGCCGGACGCCAACGCCGCCTTTGTAGCCAGCATGGAGGATGTGCTGGAAGCCTATCAGAGGCCCCCACGACCCAGCCCGTCCCGTGGTCTGTCCGGACGAGACGTTCGAAGCAGTTGATTTCCGAAACGCGTGTGCCGATCGCGGCGAAGCCAGGGCAGGTTGCCCGCTACGACTACGAGTATGAACGCAACGGCACCGCCAACCTGTTCATGATGTTCGCACCACTGGAAGGCTGGCGGCACGTCAAGGTGACCGGTCGTCACGCCGCCGTGGATTATGCGCAGGTCCTCAAGGAATTGTCCGACACGCATTTTCCCGAGGCCGAGAAGATCATCCTCGTGTAGGACAATCTCAGCACCCACAGGCCAGCTTCACTCTACGAAGCCTTCCCCGCCGCCGAGGCGCGTCGCCTCGGCGAGCGCTTCGAATGGCACGACACCCCCAAACACGGCAGCTGGCTGGACATGGCCGAATCCGAACTCGGCGTGCTGTCGTCTCAGTGTCTCGATCGGCGCATCCCTGACAAGCAGACCCTGATCGAGGAGGTCGCCGCCTGGCAAGCCCGCCGCAACCGTCACAACACCAAAGCTGATTGGCAATTCACCACCACCACCGACGCACGCGTCAAACTGAAGCGGCTCTACCCCGCACTATGAAAAACGCGCGGCACCAGGTCTGCCTGCGCCGCCTGGGCGAATATCGGCGGGGCGTCGCCGCAGCCACCGATGTCGATCGCGCCGACCCGCATGGCTTCCAGCAGCGGGGGGCCGAACTCGAACTCCAGCCACAGCACATCGATGCCGAGCGGTTGCAGCTTCGTCTCGAAACTGTGGTTTTGCTTGGCGGCCACCAGCACGGGCTCGCCTTTCTGGTAGCCGATGCGCAGTTGTTTCGGCGTGGCCGCCCGCGCGGCACCGGCGCAGGCAACCGAAGCGGGCAGGGCGGCAAGCAGGGAACGTCGCGTCAGCATCGCAGCCTCGTTGAATAAAGCCGGCGGGGAATATTTAACTACACGCTGCCGTATGTAAATAAAATATACGGCGACGAGACGACAAACAGGTCATGGCAGGCCTTCCCAGGCGAGCACGGCCCGGGCGATTTCCTCCACCAGGGTGACCGCCCCCCGCACGCCGGAAAACCCCTTGTCCAGTACCAGCCGGTCGGTCACCGGGAAGGCGACCTGCACCAGCGACACGGCCAGCGCGATGGCGGCGGCGCGCTCGACAGCGCGGCCGAGCACGATCTCAGCGCCCTGTTCAAGGATCGCCGCTTCAATTTCGCCCGCATCCTCGCTGAACAGCACGCGCGCGCCGAAACCCCCGGTTGTCGCCGACAGCCGGCGTCGCAGCGCCGGGCGGGCCGCCTCGGGTGGGGTGTCGGCAATGACGACGGTGCGCGGAGTCCAGCCGAGTGTTTCGACCAGAAACCGGACCAGCCCGGCGGCCTGCAGGCTGCCCGCCACCAGCGCGAAATCGCGCTGCAGGTCGTGGCGGTAGGTACAGCTCCGCCAGGCGATGGAGGTGATGGTCCTCGCGGCGGGTTTCCGCCGCGATGAATTGTTCCACGTGGGGCGCGTGCAGGCTCATCCGCCCGGCCAGTGCGCGCAGTACTTCGGCCGTGGCTGCCGCACCCACCGGCAGCCCGCCAGCCTCCAGCCAGGGTACGCCGGAATCGCGCTCCAGCAGGCCGGCCACCTCGGCGCCCCAGGGCGAGAACACCAGACTTATCCCGGCACGGGTAAGGTCGCGCAGCCCGTCCACGCCGCCGTCCGGTCCGAACAGCGGATTGGCGCGCAGCCCGATGCCGGCGAGCAGGCGCGACCATTCCGCCAGCTCACCCTCCCAGAACGCGTCCTGCCGCGGCACGATGCCGAGCAGATTGACCAGAAGGGGCTCGCGCCCGCCGGCCGGACCCAACAGGTCATGATGGGCAAGCACGCCCTTTAGGAATGCGACATAACCATCATGCGCCGACCCGCGGAACCCGGCGCTGGCGAGCGACAGCACCTTCATTCCCTGGTCGCGCGCCTCTTTCGCCATGGCCGGCACGTCGTCGCCGATCATCTCGGTGGCGCAGCTGCTCAGCACCACATAAAGCTGCCCGTCGATTACCTTGACGGTGTTCTTGATCTGCTCGCGCAACCGGGCGGTGGCGCCGAACACGACCTGCTTCTCGAACACATTTGGCCCGGGCGCGGCCATACCCCCGAGCGGGTCGGGACCCGCCCAGCCGGCGGCGGCGCCGTTGCGGTGCGCCTGGATGCCGCAGCCGGCGGTGGCGTGCAGAATCGGCACCACGCCCGGCACCGCGGCAGCACTGTGCAGCGCGCCGTGCAGCGCGCAGCCGACACCCGGACGCTCCAGCGGACGGGCCATCTACCGGACTTCCTGCTTGATGTGCCAATCGGCGCTGCGGCGCAGCCAGCCGGCCGTGTAGGGCGGCGGTGCGGCGGCCAGCCGGCGCACGAAACCCGGGTTGGCCAGCGCCTTGGCCGCGCGCCGCGCCAGATGCTCGGCGCCGCGCCGTCCGGTGAGCGCGCCCGGCGTGACCCCAACCGACGGCACCCCGGCAGCGGCCGCCAGGGCCGCCACCTCGGGCGTGCCGACGAACAGGTCCGGGCGCTCGGACGCCAGCAGGTTGGCGGTTTCGAAGGGTTGGCCGGCGGCGACGTGCAGCACCGCGTCGGGAGCGGTGCGGGTGAACGCCGCCAGCGCTTCGGCATGGGTCCGGTCGATATGGTCCAACGTCAATCCGGACACCGTGCCGCCCAGCTCGGTGACCAGCACCGCGGCGGCAAATCCAGCCTCGGGCGGCAGCGCCAGATGCACGCGCCGGCCGGCCAGCGTCTGGGCAAGATCAGGCGCGCCGATATCGCCGGGCTCGGGGTGACCGGTCGCCGCGGCCACCACCGCCAGCCAGCGCCGCGTCGCCGCCAGCCCGATCGGCACGCCGCCACGCAGCAGCGCCACGCCGTGGGTTGCCTCCAGCCCGGCCCCGAGCGCGCCGGTCACGTCGGGGTCGAGGCAGATGCTCAGACGCGCCCGCGCGGCCCGCGCGAACGCCGCCGCATCGGCGCCGGCGGGCAGCACGTTCACCGCCACGCCCAAACCGTCCAGCAGCGCCTTCGCTTCCGCCGCGGTCGAAAAATCGCCGGCCAGCAGGTTGATCCCGTCCTCGCGGTCCTGCGTCACCGGCACCAGCGACAGCAGCGCCTGGCAGGCCGTGTCGTAGCCGGTTGCGGCGACGCGCGAGCGGAACCCGTCGGTGCGGACCGCCAGCACCGGAATGCCGAGTTCGCCGGTCAGTTCGTCGGCGGCGGTGCGCGCGTCGTCGCTGTTGATCGCCACCACCGGCGTCGCCACCACGAAGATCGCCCAGGGACGATGGCGGCGATGCAGCGACAGCACGGCGCGCGACACCGCGCCCTCCGAGCCCATGATCGTGTCGCGCTGATCGAGCCCTGTCACCGCCCAGGGGCTGGCGGACGCCGCCAGCGCCGCGGCGCAGCCGCGCGGCCCGTGCACGACGATGCCGGCACCGGCAACGCCCGCCAGCAGGTCCAGCGCAGCCAGCAGGTCGTCCGGCGTTGCCTGCGAGAAGGTGCGGACGCGCTGCACCGTCTCGCCGGCGGCTTGCTCCGCCGCCAGCGCAGCAGGCTTGCCAAGCCAGGCGCTGATCGCCTGCAACCGGCGCTCCCGCGTCGGCTGACCCGGACGGCGGGCCACGTCAGACCCCGCCGCCGGCGTCAACCAACTCGTTCTCGTCGATAAAGATCCGGTCGCCCCAGCTTTTCGCCCAGGCTTTCAGGGTGGGGCCGTTGAGCGGCCGCGGCAGCGTCGTGGTCTCGTCATCCACCACGGCGCGTGCCAGCGCGCGGTAGATCTCCGCCTGCTCCGAGCGCGGCGCCGTCTCGATCACGGTGCGGCCATACAACTCGCCCTGCGCCACCACCAGCGAGCGCGGCACATAACCGACCACGCGGGTGCCGGTGCGGCCGGCGAAATCATCGACCAGCGCGCGCGCATACGGCGCCTGCAGATTATTGGCGATGATGCCGCCCAGCCTGGCGCCGCCGCTGGGCGCGTATTTGCTGACCGCCTTGAACAGATTGTTGGCCGCGAACACCGCCATGAAATCCGATGACGTCACCACAAACGCACGGTCGGCGATGCCGTCGCGGATCGGCACCGCGAAACCGCCGCATACCACGTCGCCGAGCACGTCGTAGAGCACGACATCCGGCTGGAACTGCTCGAACACCTCCAGTTCGTGCAGCAGATCGACCGCCGCACTGATGCCCCGACCGGCGCAGCCGACCCCGGGCACCGGCCCGCCGGCCTCGATGCACAGCACCCCGCCGAAGCCGACGGCGGAAATGTCGCCGAGGGTGACACGGCCCTGTTCGCGCAGCATGTCCAGCACCGTGGGCAGGTCGTCGCCGCCGCGCAGGATGGTGGTGGAATCGGCCTTCGGGTCGCAGCCGACCTGAATGACCCGGCGTCCCTCGGCGGCGAGCGCGGCGCTGATGTTCGAGGTGGTGGTCGACTTGCCGATGCCGCCCTTGCCGTAGATGGCGATGTGCTTCGCAGTCCGTTCGGTCACGGTGTCCCCGCCAGGTTGTTGTTGGTTTGTCGTCGGATCAGGCCGCCGAGGCCCGCCGGCGCGGCGGCGGACGCGCCAAGCAGCGCGAACAGCGGCAGCAGCGCCAGGAACGCCGCCTGCGTGCCGCCCCAGGCCGCGACCCCACCAGCCAGGGCTGGCCCAAGCGCGCCGCCCAGGCTGCTGCAGGTCATGAACAGGCTCGCGACGCCGCCCTTGGGACCGCTGCCGGCGGCCAGCGTCGCCGCGCGCGCGGTGGCGACCAGATTGAGCAGCCCCAGGCCCAGGCCCAATGAGACCGAGGCCGCCAGC
This sequence comes from uncultured Alphaproteobacteria bacterium, assembly GCA_963709085.1. Classification (GTDB taxonomy): domain Bacteria; phylum Pseudomonadota; class Alphaproteobacteria; order Acetobacterales; family Acetobacteraceae; genus Rhodovastum. Next base: position 1,301,235 of record CAVPVB010000024.1, on the reverse strand, counting down.
AGCAGCGCCGGCGATGGCGTGGCGGACAACACCCCCAGGCTCGGGGCCGCCAGCGCGATGCCGGTCAGCGTGGCACCGCGCCGCGTCATGCGCTGCACCAGCGCCCCCGCCATGAAGACGGTGACGATATAGGCCGCGCCCTCGATCCCCACGAGCAGCGCCGCGGTGGCCGCCGCCAGGTGCAGGTCGGCGACGGCGAGCACGACGATGAAGGTGGAAAAAGTGCAGAACGTGCCGGTCACCAGCGCCTCGGTGGCCAGGCAGGCGGCCACGTCCTGGGTGGCGAGCCATGCCGGCAGAAGCCGCAGATGCGTGCCCAGCGTACCGGAGGCGCCGCCGGCCGGGTCCGGCTTTGGAATTGCGATCCGTCGCAGCAGCAGGTTGGGCAAAGCGGCCAGCACGATGACGCCGCCAAACGAAAGGCCGAATCCGCAGCCGCCAACCAATGCGCCACCGAGCAACGGTCCGGCGAAACTCAGGCCAAGCGACAGCGCGCCGCGGTGCCAGCCGACCCGCCGGACGCCGAAGCCCGGCAGCGCCTGATAGAAGATCGTGGTCAGCGCGTTGAGTTGCAGCGCCCTTGCGGCCCTCAGGGTTCCCCTCATTTGGACTACGGAACGTAATAAAGAAAAGAATTGGGTAAGACGCGGCAGGTTTACGAAAAGAATTGTGGTCGGCGGCTTGGCGTTCAAATATTGCCCACCCTGAATCCCTGTTGCCAAGGTCGAGAAAGTACCAATTCGAGCCCTCATCATCCGAAGCAGAGGGCCGTGCCTTGTCAGCCAGCAAGCAGATCTCGTTCGAAGGCGTCCAGCGCTACCTGAAGACCCTGTTCGGCGACTGCCTGCATGCCAAGCGCATTCTCTCGCTGGCCGGCGCCACGCTGGGGGCGATCCACTCCGCCTCGATGGCGGTCGCGCTGATCGGACAGGGCCTGGCGCTGGCGCGTGGCCTGACCACCAAACACGCGGTCAAGCAGGTCGACCGCATGCTGGCCAACGAGGGCATCGATGTCGATGCCCTGCTGGGCCATTGGGTACCCTTCATCGTCGGCCAGCGGGCGAAGATCGCCGTTGCCCTGGACTGGACCGACTTCGACGCCGACGGCCAGACCACGCTCATGCTGTCTCTGCTCACCCGTCACGGGCGGGCGACGCCGCTGTACTGGCTGACCGTCGCGGCGAACACGCTGAAGGGGCGGCGCAACTACTACGAATATCAGGTACTCGTGCGCTTCGCCGCGGCGCTGCCAAACGGGACCGAGGTCACCCTCGTCGCCGATCGCGGCTTCTGTGATCACAAGCTCTATCGTGTGCTGCGCGAGGAGCTGAAGTTCGACTTCGTCATCCGCATGCGCGCCAACATTATGGTGACCGCCGCCAATGGCGAGCGCCGCAAGGCGGGCGACTGGGTCGGTCCGGGCGGGCGGGCCCGCGTGCTGCATGGCGCCACCGTCACCGGCCTCACCTATCCGGTCGGTACCGTCGTGTGCGTGCAGGCCAAAGGCATGAAAGAGCCCTGGTGCCTGGTCACCCCCGCCATCGACAAGCCGGCACGTGAGCTGATCAACCTCTACGCGAAGCGCTGGGGCATCGAATGCCAGTTCCGCGATAGCAAGGACATCCGTTTCGGTATGGGCATGAGCGAGGTCCACGTCAGCACCCCCGATCGCCGCGACCGGCTGTGGCTGATCAATGCCTTTGCAGTCGCCTTGCTGACCCTGCTTGGCGCCGCCGGGGAAGCGCTCGGCTTCGACCGGCTGCTCAAGTCCAACACCACCAAGCGGCGCACCCACTCGCTGCTGCGCCAGGGAATCATGCTCTTCCAACTCATCCCAACCATGCCGGAACACCGGCTGCTGCCGCTGGTCGAAAAGTTCGCCGAGTTGCTGAACGCCCAGCCAGTCTTCGTCGAGATGTTCGGTGCGATTTGAAAATGAGGGGAGCCATGAGCTTGCGGCCCCGTCGCAGAACACCAGCACCGCCAGGATGGCCGGATCGCGCGCCAGTGCGAAGCTGCCGACGGCGAGCACCATCGCCGCGCTGCCGAGATGAAACACACGCCGCGCGCCGAACCGGTCGACCAGCACGCCGGCCGGCAGCGCCGCCGCGAGCAACCCCGCGCCGGAGGCCGCACGGATCAGCCCCACCTCAGCGGGGCTGGCGTGCAGGGCGAGTGCATACAGCGGCACGGCAACCGCCAATACGCCGACCGCGATGCCGGTGCAGCCACTCACCAGCAGAAAGATCGCCAGCCCGCTCGGGCGAGGCAGGGGGGCCATCAATCCGCCTGCGTCGGCGCCCGCCACCCGGCCGGTCAGGCGGCGTGCTCCACGAGGGCGGCGTCGGTCGCGGCAAACACCGGCAACAGCTCGTCCTGGATGCGCCAGATGTCGTGCTGCAGCGTGTCGGAGGAGGCGTTGCAGTCGCACACCTGTTCGAACGTGAACCCGGCGCGCTTCCACGCAGCGGTGATGGTCTCGGCGAGGTCGAGATACCAGCCCGGCTCCGGCGCGCGGTGGCCGGCCAGTTCCGAGCCCGGATTGGGGCACCAGATTCCGGCGGTGGCGACCACGCCCTCGCCGGTCAGCACGTGAATGCCTTCGACGGTCTTCTTTTTCGGCTCGATGCCGGCGACCATGTTGGAGCGCACCCGGCCATGGCCGAACACGCCGACGGCGTATTTCAACGCCTTCACCCAATGGTCCCAGCCGCCGCCGCCACGGGCTTTGCCCGGGCAGATGGTGTCGTAATAGCTCTTGTCCCAGATTTCGATGTTCATTGCCGTGGTGCGATAGCCGGCTTCGCGGAAGCGATCGATCTGGCGCAAATCGAGCGGCGCGGCCACCACCGCGGTGCCGTTGAAATCCTCGCGCCCGGTGTGGCTCTGAATTGCCTCGGCAACGTCGAGATAGTATTCCAGTTCGCGCCGTTCCGGGATCACCCCGCCGCTGATCGTCACGTGGTCGATCAGCCCTTCGCGGAACGCCTCGGCCGCCGTCTCGCCGATTTGTCCCGCGGTTTTCCAGAAGATGCCGCGCTTCTCGCCGTAGGTGTCCTTGGTGTAGTTGATGTTGCAGAACAGGCAATCCTCGCCCTTGTCCTTGTAGGAGCATTCGTTGCTGTAGGCGACGAACAGGGCGCGGTGCTGGTACAGGGCGCCGACGGTGGACATGTCCTGGCCGTCCGACGTCGTCTTGCCGTAATACGCCGGCCGCTTGTGGAACTTCACCTCGCCATGCGCGTGGCCGCGATGCACCAGGATGGCGCGGTCGCCCTCGACGGTGATGACATTGTCGGAGCGCTGGTTCCAGCGGAACGGCACCGACAGCCCCAGCGGCAGGTCGAACCCGGATGGCAGCTCGAAATCATGGGTGTCGAAATCCATCTCGAACAGGCAGTGCACCTGTTCCTGCACCCCCTGGCCCGGGCGGATCAGGTCGAGCGCCTCCTGGGTGATGCCGACACCGTCAGTAATCAGCGCGGCCTTCAGCGCCAGTTCCTTCCAGAGCCTGTCCTTCACGTCGGGGAGGGCGCGGGCCGTCGGCATGTTCGGTCTCCTGGCTGGATCATCGGGTCGGCGTGCGGCTGGCCGCCGCCGGCGAGGCAAATCGCGGCCGGCTGTTGCGGGCGAGCACTGGGTTATACGCGGTTGGATTGTGAGTCAAACAGTTCAGCGACCAATAAATGCAGAGTTCTGGTTGTCACGGCGTATCGGGGCGCCAGCGCAGCCGCCGTCGTCCGGAAGCGCTCCGCGGCCGGCGATATCGCACGGCAACGACTCGTTGATACCAGGAATGCACATATTTAACTTGTCATTTACAGGGTTCCCGGTGCAGTTTGCCGGCCCGCCGCCGCCCCCACCGGAGAACCCGCCATGACAACCCAGCCGCTTCGCCTGGTGCCGCTCTCACCGCATCTTGGCGCCGAGGTCGAGGGCATCGACCTGTCCGGCGTGCTGAGCAACCGCGAGTCGGCAAGCCTGCACGCGGCGCTGGCCGAGCGGCAGGTGCTGTTCTTCCGCGACCAGCGCCTGAGCTACGACAGCGCCAAGGCGCTGGGCCGGGTGTTTGGCGAATTGCACATTCATCCCAATACGCCGGGACCCGAGGGCTATCCGGAAATCCTGCCCATCCATGCCGATGCCCATTCGAAGCGCGTCGCCGGCGAGCGCTGGCATTCCGACGTGTCCTGCGATCCCGAGCCGCCGCTGGCCAGCATCCTGTATCTGCACACGGTCCCGCCGGTCGGCGGCGACACGCTGTTTGCCAGCCAGACCGCCGCCTATGACGCGCTGTCGCCGCGCCTGCAGGCGTTTCTCGACGGGCTGACGGCGCTGCATGATGGCGGGCCGTCCTATCGGGCGAGCAATGCCAGGCAGGGCATTGCCGAAACCGGCCGCGTCTACCCAAGCGCGGTCCACCCGGTGGTGCGCACCGATCCGGCGACCGGGCGCAAATCGCTGTTCGTCAACCGCGGCTTCACCATCCGCATCAATGAGTTGCCGGAGGACGAAAGCCGTGCCGTGCTGGACTTCCTGTTCGAGCACACGACCAAGCCCGACTTCCAGGTGCGCTTCCGCTGGCAGGCGCATTCGGTGGCGCTGTGGGACAACCGGGTGGTCCAGCACCTCGCCATCTGGGACTATTTCCCGCAAGTCCGTTCCGGCTTCCGCGTCACCATCAGGGGGGAACGGCCGGTCTGATGGCGGTCGTGGAAGGCTGCCGGACACCGTTCCGACCTTCCCGGACCGCTATCGCGGCGTCGCCCGGCTCTACACCGCCGGGCGGCCGGCCTATCCGCCGCTGCTGGCCGCCCGCGCGGGTGGGCGGGCTGGCGCAGCACCTGGGGCAGCACCTGGGAGCGCGATCTGGCGAAAGAGTCGCGCGGCTTTCACTGTCGGTTATCGCGGCGCGCTGCTGCTGATTGAGCGCATCTACATCGTGCTGATCAGCAACAGTGCCTGATACGCAGCGCCAGGCCGGCTGGGTTCTGGGAAATGCTCAAAACACGCCATTTACGCGTTTAACATTGACGAGCGGGCGCATTTTACCACATTCATTGGACTTGGAACCGCAAAGGCTTCCAAATCACGTGTAGATAACGGAGTTTTGCCATGACAACGAGGATCGGTGTGGCCTTGCTGAGCCTGTTGCTGGCACTGCTCATCAGCGCCGCCGCCAACGCCGAAAAGCTGGTCATCCGGTTTGGTTACCCCGGCGTGGGCGCCGACAACCGCCCCTTCGCGTCCGGTGATATCGTCGCCGTGGCGCATGCCGGCCACTTCATCGACGACGAGTTCGCCCACGACCCGGACATCAGGATCGAGTGGACATTCTTCCGCGGCGCCGGTCCCGCCTTGAACGAATTGCTGGCCGCCGGACATCTGGATTTTGCCGCGGGTCTTGGCGATCTGCCGTCGATCATCGGGCGCGCCAACGGATTGCAGACGCATTTCCTGCTCACCGACAAGGTCCGCGACACGATCTACCTCGCGGTGCGCCCGGATTCCGGCATCACCCGCATCGAGGATCTGGCCGGGCACCGGCTCTCCGAGTTCAAGGGCACCAATCTGCAATTGGCCGCGGACCGCGTGCTGGCGGCCCACGGGCTGAGCGAGCGCAACGCCAGGTTCATCAATCTCGACACCGGCAGCGCGCTCGCGGCGCTGAACGGCGGCAATATCGATGGCACCTTCGGCAGTATCGAACTGCTGGCGCTGCGGGACCGGGGCATCGTCACCATCCCCTACACCACCAAGGCCGAGAGCGCGACGTTCGGCCGCCACTCGGCGATCTTCGTCACCGATGCATTCGACCGCGCGCATCCGGAACTGGTGCAGCGCGTGGTCAATGCGTTCGTCAGGGCGGCAAGGTTCGGGGCAGACGAAGCCAATCGCAAGGCCGTTTTCGACCTGTGGGCGAAATCAGGCTATCCGGCCGACGCCTTCGCCGAGGATTTCAATGATGAGCGCCTGGCGAACCGGTTGACGCCGCTGATCGATACCTACGTGACTGCCCGCTATCGCGATCTGACGGCGCGGGTGCGCGAATACGGTCTGATCCGCAAAGACGTTGACGTGGATAGCTGGTTCGAGCCGCACTATCTCGAAGCCGCCCTCAAGGCGCAGCAGCTCGAGCATTTCTGGCCGCACTACGATGCCGCCGGCAAGAAACGCATCGACGGCGACGTCGAACAGACGCTGTCCGCCTCGAAATGAGCCGAACCAGCCGCCGGCGCATGGCCACCTTGACGGTCGGCCTGCTCGTGCCGGCGGTGTTGCTTGTTGTGTGGTCCGCGGTGGCAGCGAAGGGCTGGCTGCCGGATCAGTTGCTGCCGGCGCCCGCGGCGGTCTGGCGGGCATTGCTGGAGAATGCCGCCAGCGGCGATCTGTTGAGTAATACGCTAATCAGCCTGCAGCGTGTCGGCGAAGGCTTTGCCTTCGGTGCCCTGGCGGGTCTGGGCTTCGGGGCGCTGCTCGGCCTCTCGCGAACCATGCGGGCATTGCTCGATCCGTGCTTTCTGTTGCTCGCCCAGGTGCCGCCGCTGGCCTGGATTCCGCTGCTGATCCTGGTGCTCGGCATCGATGAGGGCATGAAGGTGACGGTGATTGCCTGGGCGAGCTTCGTCCCGGTGGTGCTCAACATGGCGCAGGGCATCCGCGACGTGCCGGCACCGCTGCGCGAACTGGGGCGGGTGCTGACCTTTGATCCCTGGTACACGCTCACCCGTATCGTGCTGCCGGCCGCGGTCCCGTCGATCTTCACCGGGCTGCGCGAGGGTCTGGCCAATGCCTGGCAGACCATGGTGGCGGCAGAGTTGTTCGCGTCCTCCGAGGGACTCGGCTATCTGATCGCGTATGGACGCCAATTGTTCCAGCTCGATCTGGTGCTGGCCATGGTGCTCGTGCTGGGCGTGGTCGGGTTGCTGGTGAACGGCGTGCTCGCCCTGGCTGAGCAGCGGCTGTTGCGCTGGCAGGCGCTGGCGTCATGAACCGCATCACAATCGCACCATCCCGTGGCCGGCCGGCCGCATGGCAGCGCCTGTCGCCGGCCCTGCGGTCGGGCGTGCTGGGGGTTGTGACCCCGTTGGCGCTGCTCGGCCTGTGGCAGGCAGCCTGTGCCGCCCATGTTGCGCCGCCCTATATCCTGCCGTCGCCGGCTGCGGTGGCGGAGCGATTCCAGATGGAGCTGACCGGCGGCACGTTCTGGCTGGATTTGTCGGCCAGCCTGTCGCGCATGCTGGAAGGGTTCGTGCTTGGCAGTGTCAGCGGCTTGGCGTTCGGCCTGTTGCTCGGCTTGTCGCGGCTGGGCGAGCGTCTGTGCGGCCCGGTTTTTCTGGCCTATCGTCAGGTCGCGCTGTTTGCCTGGGTGCCGCTGTTATCAATGTGGTTCGGCGGCGGCGAGGCCGGCAAGGTGGCTTTCGTGACCTTGAGTTCTTTTGCGCCCACGGTGGTGAACACCTGGCGCGCCACCCGCGCAATTCCCGCCCCGCTGCGCGAACTTGCTGCAGGTACTCACGTTCAGTCGGCTCGACTACATTCGCCTGATCGCCTTGCCCGGGGCCTTGCCGGGGATCGTCATCGGCTTGCGCAGCGCGTTGATCTATGCGTGGCTCGCGACCGTGGGGGCCGAGCTGTTTCTCGATATCGCGCCCGGCATGGGCGGACGGCTGAATGAGGGGCGCGATAAATTTGAGGTGGATCTGATGCTGGTGGCACTCGCGGTGCTGGCCGCGATCGGACTGGCCTTCAGCCAGGTGGCGGCTTTCGGAGAAAGACGGCTGCTGCGAGGGAGCCCGCGATGAACCAGGATGTCAGGAGCCTTTCCATCCAGGTCGACGCCGTGAGTGCGGTCCCCGCGCTGGACATCGATCGCGTCAGCAAGAGTTTCCATGTCGCCGGGCGGCGTGTGCAGGCGTTGCGCGACGTATCCTTGTCGGTGCAGGCAGGGGCGTTCGTCGCCATTGTCGGCGCTTCGGGTTGCGGCAAGTCCACCTTGCTGCGGCTGATCCTCGGGCTTGACACCGACTACGAGGGCGAGATCCGGCTGGATGGGAAGCGTGTGCGCAAGCCCGGGCTGGATCGCGGCATCGTGTTTCAGGAACATCGCTTGCTGCCCTGGCTGACGGCGGAGGGCAACGTGGCGGCGGCGCTGCGGCGCAGCGGTTTGCCGGCGGCGGAGCAGAGGCGCCTGGTGGCCGAGCAACTTGACCTGGTGGGCCTGCGGGATTTCGCCCGCGCCTGGCCGGCGCAACTGTCCGGCGGCATGGCGCAGCGGGTGGCGATTGCGCGGGCGCTGGTGAACCGGCCGCGATTTCTGCTGCTGGACGAACCGCTCGGGGCGCTTGATGCGCTGACCCGGCTGCGGCTGCAGGACGAACTGGCACGCATCGTGCGCCATGAGCGCAGCACTGCCGTGCTGGTCACCCACGACGTGGATGAAGCGGTGTTCCTGGCCGACCGCATCGTGGTGTTGCAGCCGCATCCGGGGCGTGTCGCGCATGTGGTCGACGTGAATTTGGGTCTGCACCGGAACCGTTCTGCGCCGGACTTCCTGCGGCTGCGCGACGACGTGCTGGAGACGTTGGGCGTGCGCCATGCGGCACCGGCATCCGCTGCTATGCCGTCATGAAAGATATGTTGGGGGGTCCAGGGGCCTCTGGCCCTTGGTGGGATGCAAAGCCGTCGCGCGAAGGCGCGCTGTGCGCGGGGCCGGCGCACGCGGCCAGTGGCACGGTGTCCGATGCCAGGCCGATCGGAAACCGGTTCAGAACATGACCCAGCGCGATTCCGAACGGCGTGCCGCCAGCCCGCGGCCGGTTCACACCCAACGACTGGCAGGCGCCATCGCAGCGCCGATTTCTGCCCCGGTCACCGCGGCGCGCAACCGATATTACGCAAATAAGACGTGTAATATACTGTTCTTCTCCTGATAACGGTGTATAATGCCCTAATCAGGTCGAGTCCCGGGCCGCTTCCGTGCATCGAGTACCATCGGGCGGAGCATGCTCCGCCGGAGATGAGGTTTTGGCGAGCGAGGAGACCATCGATGCTCCCTTTGGCCCTGGACCACAATTCCTGTCCCCCCGACGCCGATGACGCCGCGCTCGCCGACCATTTGTGGAGCCGCGTGCGCGGCGAGGCCGAGGCGGCCTTTGGTCACGCGCCGATGCTGGCGCCGTTGTTTCTCGAACTCGATCCTCAGTCAGGCCTCGTTCGAGGCCGCGGTATTTCATCGCGTCGCCGCGCGGCTCAAGAACGATGTGGTCTCGCTGTATCTGATCCTGCAGGCGTTCCACCGGGCGCAGGAAGCCGACCCGGCCATCGGCGCCGCGCTGAAGGCCGACATCACCGCGGTTCTGGAGCACGATCCGGCCTGTGGGCGCATCGTCGAGCCCTTCCTGTATTTCAAGGGCTTCCACGCCATCCAGGCGCACCGTCTGACCAACTGGCTGTGGCACAACGGCGAACGCGATTTTGCCCTGTATCTGCAAAGCCGCTCGTCGGAGGTGTTCCAGACCGACATCCACCCGGCGGCGCGGCTCGGTCGTGAAATCTTTCTGGATCATGCGACCGGCCTGGTGGTCGGGGCGACGGCGGTCATCGAAGATGGCGTGTCGCTGCTGCAGAACATCACGCTCGGCAGCCTCAGCCGAGGCGCGGGCGACCGCGATCCGAAACTGCGGCGCGGCGCGATGATCGGGGCGGGGGCGAAAATCCTCGGCGACATCGAAGTGGGCGAGCATGCCCGTGTCGCCGCCAGTTCGGTGGTGCTCGATCCGGTGCCGCCCTATGCGACGGTTGCCGGCGTGCCGGCCCGGGTGGTGCGCATCGGCGGCCCGCACGAGCCGGCCCGCCCCGTGAGCGAGATCCTGGGCGACCTGTCCTACGAAACCTTCGCCTGGTCCATCTGAGGCCGGTCAGATCGTGTAGCTGAACGCCTCATAGGACAGATCGCGCAGAATCTGGTCCATCGTTTGCGAGGGATGGTCGGGTGTTTCGGTCCGCACCACGCGCGCCGGCACGCCGGCGACCGTCGTATGCGCGGCGACCGGGCGCAGCACGACGGAGCCCGCGGCGATCCGCGCGTTCTCGCCGATCTCGATGTTGCCAAGGATCTTGGCGCCGGCGCCGATCATCGTGCCGCGCCGGATCTTGGGGTGGCGGTCGCCGGCTTCCTTGCCGGTGCCGCCGAGGGTCACGTCCTGCAGCATCGACACTTCGTCCTCCACCACGGCGGTTTCGCCGACCACCAGGCCGGTGGCGTGGTCGAGGAAAATCCCCTGGCCGAAGCGGGCGGCCGGATGGATGTCGGTCTGGAACACCTCGGAAGACCGGCTTTGCAGATACAGGGCGAAATCGCGTTCGCCGTTGCTCCACAGAAAATGGGTCAGCCGGTGCGCCTGGATGGCGTGGAAGCCCTTGAAATACAGGAACGGCTCGATGAACCGCGCGCAGGCAGGGTCGCGCTCGTAGACCGCGGTGATGTCGGCGCGCACCGCCGTCGCAATGTCCGGGTCCGCGGCGACCGCACGGAGGAATGCCTGCACGATCACCGGCGGGGAGATCACGTCATTCTTCAGGCGCGACGCCACCCGGTGGATCACCGCCCCTTCGAAGCTGCTCTGGTTGATGATCGAATCGAGGAACAGCGGTGCGAGCTGCGGGGCGCGCTGGTAGGCATCCTCGGCCTCCCGCCGCAGCCGCGCCCACAGCTCGTCGGTGAATTGCTGCAAATCCCGAGGATCGCGGGAGACCAGCGTCAGGTGGCCGAGATGCGGACGTGCCATACGATGGTCTCCCGGACCGTGGGGTTGGTCAGATCATGCCGGGCGCACCTAAGCGGATCCGGCGCACCGATGCCGCCAGGGCGTCGATATCGGCATAGGTATTATACAGGGCCAGCGAGGCGCGCACCGAGGATTCAACCCCGAGCCGCCGCAGAATCGGCTGGGCGCAGTGATGCCCCGCCCGCACGGCAATGCCGTCCTGGTTCAGGGCGCGGCCGATCTCCTCGGTGTTCAGCCCGTCAATCACGAACGAGATCACCCCGGCCTTTTCCGGCGCGGTGCCGAGCAGGCGCAGCCCCGGAATTTGCCCGAGCAGGTGGGTGGCATGTTCCAGCAGATCGTGCTCGTGGGCGGCGATCGCTTCCAGCCCGACCTGCTCGACATACTCCAGAGCCGCGCCCAGGCCGACGGCATCGCCGATATTGCCGGTGCCGGCCTCGAAGCGCGTTGGCGGCCGGTGGTACTCGGTGTGCTCGAAGGTCACGTCGGCAATCATGTTGCCGCCGCCTTGCCAGGGCGGAGATTCCTCCAGCACATCCGTTCGGCCGTACACCGCGCCGATGCCGGTCGGGCCGAACACCTTGTGGCCAGAGAAGACGAACCAGTCGCAGCCGATCGACTGCACGTCCGTGCGCATGTGCGAGACCGACTGCGCCCCATCCAGCAGCACCCGCGCCCCCACCGCATGCGCCATCTGGGTCATGAGGTGCGACGGCGTGATCGTGCCCAGAGCGTTGGAGACCTGGGTGAAGGCGACCAGCTTCGTGCGCGGCCCGAGCAGCTTGCCGTATTCGTCGATCAGCACCTGCCCGTGATCGTCCACCGGGGCCACGCGGAGCTTCGCCCCGGTCTGCTCGCACAGCATCTGCCACGGCACGATGTTGGCGTGGTGTTCGAGCCAGGTGATGACGATCTCGTCGCCCGCGCCGATGTACCGCCGGCCCCAGCTTTGCGCGATCAGGTTGATGCCTTCGGTGGTGCCGCGGACGAACACGATCTCGTCCACCGAGCCGGCATGCAGGAAGCGCCGCACGATCTCGCGTGCCCCCTCATAGGCATCGGTCGCCCGCGCCGCCAGCTCGTGCGCCGCGCGGTGGATGTTGGAGTTCTCGTGTTCGTAATAGTACACCAGCCGGTCAATGACGGCGCGCGGCTTCTGGGTGGTGGCGCCGTTGTCGAGCCAGATAAGCGGCCGGCCGTTCACCCGCTCGGCCAGGATCGGGAAGTCGCTACGTCGTGCATTGGCGTCGAAATTCGGGCCGGGTGCCGCATCCGGGCGCGCGCCGACCGCGGGCACGCCGTGGCCTGCCTCCTCCAGGAAGTAGAACGATGGAGCCGTCGGCGAGGCCGGCAGCGCCTGCGGCGGCGCGCCCGGCACCGGCAGGCCGAGCGCCGGTCCGAGCAGGACACGCAATTCCGCCTCCCCGGGAAGCGATGTCCCGAGCGTCGGCACCTCCGGCAGGGGCGTCGATGGCGGGGCCACGCCGAAACCGCCGAAGGCCATGGGCGGTGTCGCCCCTGCCAGCGGGGCCTGGGGCAACGGCACCGGTGCACCTTGTGTTCCCCCGAGCAGGGCGCGCAGTTCCGCCTCGCCCGGAATCGATGTGCCGAGGTTCGGCACGCCCGGCAAAGGCGTTGATGGCGGTGCCACGCCGAAACCACCGACCGGCAGCGGCGCGGACGGCGACGGGACCGGCGCGGCCGGCCCCCCGGCGAGCAAGGTCCGCAGCTCGCCCTCGCCCGGCGCCGTGATGGCGGGTGCCGGCATGTCGGGCAACGGCGTCGACGGCGGCGTCAGGCCGAAACCACCGACCGGCAGTGGCGCGGACGGCGACGGGTTGTCCGACAGCGTACGGAACATCTCGTTGGCCAGCCGGGTCATCCAGGCAATGTCCGGCAGGTCGGATGCGCCCGATTTCGGCAGACCGGGCTCAGGCATAGGTGTCGGGGTAAGCATGGTACTTGCCCACTTCGACATTTTCCAGCACGCCCAGCGCGTCGTCCGTCAGCACCGCGAGCGAGCAGTACAGCGAGACCAGGTAGGAGGCGATCGCCTTGCGGTTGATGCCCATGAAGCGGACCGACAGCCCCATGCTCTGCTCGCCCGGCAGATTGGGCTGATACAGGCCGACGATGCCCTGGCGCACCTCGCCCGTGCGCAGCAGCAGGATGTTGGTGCGCCCGTCACGCACCGCCAGCTTGTCGGACGGCACCAGCGGGATGCCGCGCCAGGTCAGGAAGGGCGAGCCGTACATGTTGACCGTGGGCGGCGGCACGCCGCGGCGGGTGCATTCGCGGCCGAATGCGGCGATGGCGGCCGGATGCGCCAGGAAAAAGCCGGGTTCTTTCCAGACCTTGGTGATCAACTCGTCCAGATCGTCCGGCGTGGGCGAGCCGGTGCGGGTGCTGACCTTCTGGCCCGATGCGGCGTTGCTGAGCAGCCCGTAGCCCGCGTTGTTGATCAGCTCGCTTTCCTGCTGCTCCTTGATCGCCTCGATGGCCAAACGGAGCTGCTGCGCGATCTGGTTGTGCGGCACGCTGTAGAGGTCGGAGATGCGCGTGTGGATGTCCACCACCGTGTTAACCGCGCAGAGCGTGTATTCGCGCGGTTTCTCCTCATAGTCGACATAAGTCTCCGGCAGGTCACGCTCGTCCTGGGACGAGCAGTCCACGGCGACGCGTGAGGCGTCGCGGACCTTGTTGAGCCGGAAAACGCCCGCTTCGACGGGCAGCCATTGCAGGCACCGGGCAAGCCATCGTGGCGTGATGCTCGACATCATCGGCACGGTCTTGGTGGCGTTCGCAAGCTGGCGGGCTGCAACGTCGCCAAGTGCCGTCGGGATGGACGATTCGTCGGTCATCGTTTGGACCTCGCTTCTCTTTGTGTCGCGTCAATCAGGTCTGGACGGAAAAATTAAACCATTTGGGAGGCGCTCCATAAGCCCGTGCATCCAGCGCGACAAGCATGCTTGACTAGTTGCGTGCGGTTTCGTCTGCTATATTAGACATATAGGTGTAACTGTCACGTGATATGCCCGCGCCGGAGAATTACGTGGATTGGAGACAATTATTCATATTCACTACTTTTGAATGCTATTTAAATACGATCGCTGATATTAATCTTTTGATGGCGTTGATTTGTATTGGAGCCAGACCAAATTTGACCGCCGCCGTATGTTGAATTTCGCGCATCAACCTTGGCGTCCGCTGGCCCATGTGTGCACCAGCATGCCCGCGGCCATCGCACCGATGAAAATCCAGGCCCGTCCGTCGAGGACGAGGGCGTCGATCGCCGGACCCGGACAGAAGCCGACAGACCCCCATCCCACGCCGAAGAGCAGGGCGCCGATCACCAGATTCCGGTCGATCGGGCGGCCGGGCAGGGACGGAAGCGGCGTTCCGGTCAGCGATGTCCGGCGGCGGGCGGCCAGGCGGTAGAACACCGCGGTGACCGGGATGGCGGTTGCCATCACCCCCGCCAGGCTGGGGTCCCATCGCCCGAAGATGTCGAGGAACCCCAGGACCTTGCCCGGGTTCACCATGCCGGACACCGCCAGCCCGAGGCCGAACAGCAAGCCGGCCACCAGGGCAATCCCCTGTCTTGCGATGGACTGTCGTGCCGTGCTCACAGGAACGTCCCGCCGGCAACGGTGGCCATGGCGGCGGCCATGAACAGAGCGGTGGCAACGATCGAGCGCGGCGACAGGCGGGCCAGGCCGCAGACGGCATGGCCACTGGTGCAGCCGCCGCCCAGACGGGTTCCGAAGCCGACCAGCAATCCGCCGGCCAGCAACAGGAGCGGCGAGGAGGTCATGTTGAGGTGAACCACCCCGCCCAGGCCACGGAATGCCAGCGCGCCCAGCGGCAGGCCGGCAAGGAACAGCAGGTCTTCCCTCCATGTGCCCGGCCGCCCGCCAAGCAGCCCGGCAAACAGGCCGCTGATGCCGGCCACCCGGCCATTGGCGAGCATCAGCACGCCAGCCGCCAGCCCGATCACCACGGCGCCGAGCGCAGCCCGGCCCAGATCGTGCAGAACAGGTGACGCTGCCGGGCCAATCAGCGGTTCCATGGGCGGTTCCCTTCGGGTCGGATTGCGGGCAACTGGCGATCAGAAGCGGTACCTGACCCCGACCGTGGCCTCGTCCTGCGTCATGTGCAGCTTGATGGTCTGGGTCGGATCGAACTGGTTATAGCCGGTGAGCGTGCTGGAAAAGGCATGCACCCAGGCCGCCCCGACAGTCCAGGTCGGGGTGATGTCGTAGCCGATACCGAACGACAGATGGTCCTTCACCGTCGCCGCCCATGTCCGGTCAGGGGTCAGTGTCGCGGCCCTGGTGACCTACCGCCGACGCGAAACCCAACAAGCCGCGCATGACGATATGAACGAGCGAGTGTTCGTTATCGTCGGATGTCATCGGTGTTTCCGGTCCGGCTCGATCGGCAATTGATCAGGAGGAGCGGGCGCAATTCCAATCAGGCGGCGTACCACGCCCGGCAGGCATGCCGCGCCTCGGCAAAAAACAGCCACCGTTCCACCCCAACGCCGACCGCCGCGGCCAGGACGGCGCACCCAGCGGCCAGCACTCCCGGAGTGCCGGCCAGCACCGGTTGCAGCGCAGTAAGCGGCAGCGGTACCGCGAACAGCAACACCACCGCCACGCGGCGGAGACGCCGCACGAGCGGAGGACACAGCGCGCGACCCATCTCCGCGACCGTAAAGCCACCGAAGCTGAGCGCCGGATCGAGCAGGCGCAACGGTCCCAGGCGTCCCAGCCCCTCCGGCCCGGCAAGGTCGGAGCGAGCCGGAAGCCCATCGACCTGCCGCCAGTACGCCACCTTCGCCGTCCATGCAGCCAGGATGGCAACAATGGTCAGCGCCACGACGCAAGGCGGGACCGCGCCGAAACACACGGCCAGCAACACCAGCAGCACCCCGCCGGTCATGGCGGCCAACAGCAGGAAGCACGGCAGCACCAGCCTGTTGCTCCACTGCGGGATCGGCCGCAGGGTCGCGTAGATCATCGCCGTGCAGACCACACTGGCGGTCGCCAGCGCTGCCGCAAGCCCGCCGATAACGATGGGCAGCACCGTGCCGGCCCGCTCCCCGAGACTGAGGGCGAATGCCAGCGCAACCGGCAGGCTGACCGAAGCGGCCAGCGCCTCGCGTGACAGCCACGACGTCCGCCATTGCGTCAGGGCCAGCAGCAGGCGCCCGGGCCGGCCGAGATGCCGCGTCGAGGCGCCGAGCCCCGCGACAATCAGCGCCAGCGCCGCCAGCGCGGCAACCGGCCCAAACCCGGCGGCCGCCGGCATCAGGCCGCCCATGGCGAGCAGGCCAAGCAGCCCCAGCAGCCCGAAGCCGGCCCCTGACAAGGTCGTGAACAGGATAAGGGACAGGGCTGGATACATGGCGGAGACCCGTTCAGCGCACGACGACGCGGTCGATCCAGTGCGCGGCACCGGTGGCCAGCGTGGGCGCTGCCGCGGCGGATGCGTCCGGACGGCGCGAACGCCGCGGCAGATACCGGACGGTCGGGCCATACCCCGCCTCCGGCATCAGGGCGAAACCGCCGCGCTGGCGCACCAGGTCCGAAACCGCGGAGGCCGGGTCGCCAAGGTCGCCAAAATGCCGCGCCCCGCTCGGACAGGTCGCGACGCAGGCCGGCACGGCTTCGCCGGCCTCACGGCGCTCGGCGCAGAGCGTGCATTTGCGCATCACGCCGGCAACCGCGTCGTACTCGCGCGCACCATACGGACACGCCCAGGCGCAGAGCCGGCAGCCGATGCAGCGGGCCGCGTCGATCAGCACGATGCCGTCGGCGGCCCGCCGATAGGATGCGCCGGTCGGGCAGACCGTCACGCAGTCCGGCTGCTCGCAATGCTGGCACAGCCGCGGCACGTGCACGAGGCCGCCACCATCGGCGCCTTCGTAGCCGAACACCTGGTTCGGCCAGACCGCATCGGCGAGCGGCGCCGCTGTGCTGCCGCCCTTGCAGGCAATGCTGCAGGCATGGCAGCCCACGCAGGTATCGAGGTCGATGACCAGGGTCGGCCGTGCCGTTCCGGTGCGCGGTGCGATCCCCGTCATGCCGGCGGCCTCGCCGTGCGGCGCGACCCGCGGATGAGCCGCGCCAATCCCGCCAGCGCCGAAAATTGCGGCATGGTGGAGCCGGTCTCGCCGGCGTCGCAGCGTTCCAGGCGAACCCGCAGGTCATACCAGGCCGCCTGGCCGGTCACCGGATCGGCATTGGCGCGGCGCGGTCCTTCCGCGTCCGCTGGCAGGTGGTCGGGGATGAGGTGGTTCAGCAGGAAGGCTTGGCGGCTTTCGGGCGCGTCCGCCGGCAAGCCCCAGGCACCGCCCCGCTTGCCGACGGCGTTCCAGGTCCACACCGTATCGGGCTGCACACCCTGCATGGTGCGGATACGCACCCGGATGCGCGCATGGGCGCTGACCAGCCACACCCAGTCGCCATCCGCCAGGCATTGCGCGCGCGCCGTCGCGTCGGCCACGTAGAGGTCATTGCGGCTCAATATTTGCCGCAGCCAGGCGTTCTGCGATCCCCAGGAATGATACATGGCCATCGGCCGCTGCGTCAGCGCATGCAGGGGAAAAGCCGCGTCCTCCGGTGGCGCCTGCCAGGACGGCAGCGGATCGAAGGCGACCCGCAGCCGCTCGCGCAGCGCGTCGGGCGGCTGATGCGGACCATGGCCCTCGGCGGCGAGACGAAAACGCTGCAACGGCTCGGAATAGATCTGCAGGACGATGGGCGCGGCCTCCGCCACGAAACCCATGCGCACGGCGAAGCCGAGGTACTCGGCATTGGCGTAGCGGTAGAAGCGCTCCGACGGCGCCAGTTCGTGCCGCCAGAAGCAGCCATGCGCCGCATACGCCTCGAGCTGGCGCGGATTGGCAGCCCCTCGGCCGGCCTGCGTGCCGTCCTCGCCCCGCCAGCCCGCCAGCGGGCCGATCCCGGGCGCGCGCTCGTGGTTCGCCAGGTAGTCGGCGTAACCGCCGGGATAGCGCGGCGCGCCCTCCGGCGTGACCATGCCGGGCAGGCCGAGCCGCGCGCCGAGGTCCAGCAGCACGTCCTGGAACGGCCGTACGTCCCGGTCCGGCGCCACCACCGGCTGGCGGATCGAATCGGCGACGCCGTCGGCATCCGAGATTGGCCGGTCCAGGATGGAAATCGCGTCCCACCGCTCCAGATAGGTCGTGTCGGGCAGCACCAGATCGGCATAGGCGACCATCTCGGAGGCGAAGGCGTCGGAATAGATGATGTGCGGGATGCGGTAGGCACCGGTGGCGGGATCGATGGCGGTCAGCATTTCCATCGTGCCAGTGGTATTCATCGACGAATTCCACGCCATGTTGGCCATGAACAGGAACAGCGTGTCGATCGGATACGGGTCGCCGGCGGCGGCGTTGGCGATGACGCTTTGCATCATGCCATGCGCGGCCAGCGGCGCCTCCCAGGAATAGGCGCGATCCAGCCGCACCGGCGTGCCGTCGGGCTGCAGCAGCAGATCCCCCGGCCCGGTCGGCATCCCGAGCGGCATGCCGCCCAGCGCCTGTCCGGGAGCACAAATCTTACCGGCCGGCTTCGGGCCGGGCGGTATCGGCTTCGGGAAGGGCGGCTTGAAGCGGAAGCCGCCCGGGCAGTCGATGCTGCCGAGCAGCATCTGCAGCAGATGAATGGCGCGCGTGGTCTGAAACCCGTTCGCGTGCGCCGCGATGCCCCGCATGGCGTGCATCGCCACCGGACGGCCCTGTGTGGTGGCGTGACGCCGGCCGGCGGTGTCGGTCCAGGGAATGTCGAGCGTGATCGCCTGGTCGAAGGCGACCTGCGCCAGCTCGGCGGCAATCCGGCGGATCGTCGCCGCCGGCATGCCGCACGAAACGGCGGCGACGTCCGGCGCATAAGCCGGATCGAGGTAACGCTCGGCCAGCAGGTGGAACACGGGCACGGCGCCGCGCCCGTCCGGCAAGGTAAAGCTGCCGGCCACGGCGGGCGCGATCCCGGTGGTGTCGGCCGCGACCGCGGCCCCGTGACAGCGTGCCCAGCACAGCGGCTTTCCTTGTCCATCGCGTGCGAACAGGCCATGCTCCGCGCTGCCGGGTGCTTGCAGCACCAGCCAGTGCGCATTGGTGAAGCGCACGAGGAAATCGACATCGATGCGGTCAGTGCGTAGCAACTCGTGCACCAGGGCAAGAACAAAAGCACCGTCAGTACCAGGGCGGATGCCGATCCACTCGTCGGCGATCGCCGCATAGCCGGTGCGCACCGGATTGACCGACACCACCCGGGCGCCGCGCTGCTTCAGCTTGCTCAGCCCGGCCTTGATCGGATTGGAATCATGGTCCTCGGCGACCCCGAACATCATCAGGTATTTGGTGCGCTCCCAGTCCGGCTCGCCGAACTCCCAGAACGAGCCGCCGATCGTGTAGAGCCCCCCGGCGGCGACGTTCACCGAACACAGCCCGCCATGGGCGGCGAAGTTGGGGGTGCCGAACTGTGCTGCCCACCAGCCCGTCAGCGACTGGCTCTGGTCGCGGCCGGTGAAGAAGGCGAGAAGGCGCGGATCGGTGCGGCGGATCGCGTCCAGCCAGCCGGTCGCGATGTCGAGCGCCTCGCTCCATTCAATCTCAACGAAACTGGCCTCGCCGCGCGGCCCAACGCGCTTCAGCGGCTTGCGCAGCCGCGCCGGCGAGCCGTGATGCAACAGACCAGCAGCCCCCTTGGCGCAGAGCACGCCGCGGTTCTTTGGATGCAGCCTGTTGCCCTCGATGCGGACGGGCCGGCCGGCCTGCAGGTGCACGTCGATGCCGCAGCGGCAGGTGCACATGTAGCAGGTGGTCTGGGTGATGGAGGTTGATGCGATCGCGGGCGCCAAGCCATTTGCTCCCTGCCGCGGCCGGGCTCGAACGGCCGCCGGTTCCCCGCTACCGACAGGGTGCGGGCTCATTTCACACGCACTTCGTGTGACTTGGTTGCGCCGACACCATGAGAATGTCAATCGTCCGCTCGACGCTGCCGGACTGGCCATCCATCTCAGTGAGATAGTCATTTAACGTGAATTGGTGCCCGCCCCTTCGATTCACCCTCTGCCGCGCAGCGGACGCCAGTCCCTGGCCTTCGCCGGCAAACCCATGGTATACGCGTGCAATGAAAAATACCACGTCATCATTTTGCCGTTTAGCGCCGGCTCACGTCGCGGCTGGCCCCGGCCCGCGCCCGCCCGGTGGCGGCGCGCCACACGCGGGCATCGGCAGGTTGCACCTCCCGTGCGAAAGGCCTCGCTGCACTTTCGCAGGAACAACCACCGGAGCGCTTCTGCGATGAACATGATCGGCTTGCCCACGCACGCGGCCGTCGAGGCCGCTGGCCTGCAGGCAGCGCTCGCCACCATCGTCGGCCCTGCCCACGTGCTCACCGGTTCCGATGCGGCGCCGCGTCTGATTGATCATCGCGGATGCTACCGCGGCAACGGCGTGGCAGTGGTCCGCCCGGGCAGCACCGCCGAAGTGGCCGAGGTGGTTGCGCTGTGCGCCCGTCATCGCGTGCCGATCGTCCCCCAGGGCGGCAATACCGGCCTGTGCGGCGGCGCCACGCCGGATTCCTCCGGCCGGGCAGTGGTGCTCGTGCTCTCGCGGCTCAACCGCGTGCGGCAGGTGGACGCCGAGAACGACAGCATCACCGTCGAAGCCGGCTGCGTGCTGGCCGACGTGCAGGCGGCGGCGCGGGACGCCGGGCGCTTGTTTCCGCTCAGCCTCGGCTCGGAGGGCAGTTGCACCATCGGCGGCAATCTCGCCACCAATGCCGGCGGCACGCAGGTGCTGCGCTACGGCAACGCACGCGCGCTCGCGCTCGGGCTTGAGGTGGTGACGCCCACCGGCGAAATCTGGGACGGGCTGCGGGGCCTGCGCAAGGACAATACCGGCTACGATCTGCGCGATCTCTACATCGGCAGCGAGGGCACGCTCGGCATTATCACCGCGGCGACGTTGCGCCTGTTTCCGCTGCCGGCGGCGGAAAAGACCGCCTTCATCGCGTTCCCCTCGGCCGCGGCGGCGGTGGCCTTCCTCGCCGCGGCGCGGGCCGGATTCGGGGCGGCGCTGACCGGGTTCGAGCTGATCAGCGGGCCAGTGCTCGACCTCGTCGCGCGGCACCAACCGGATTCCGTCCTGCCCTACGGCGCCGCGGAGCGCCGGGCGCCCTGGCATGCGCTGATCGAAATCTCCGGCAGCGACACCGACGCGCATACCACAACCCGGTTGGAGGCGGTGCTGGCGGCGGCGATCGAGCGGGGCGAGGTCGTACACGCCGTCATTGCCGCGCATGCGCGCCAGGCCCAGGCATTGTGGGCGTTGCGCCATCGCACCATCGGCGAGGCGCTGCGACGCGAAGGCGGCAGCGTCAGCCACGACATTTCCCTGCCGATCTCGCGCATCGCGGCTTTCCTGGCTGACATCGAAGCGGCGTTGCAACGCCTGCTGCCGGGCGCCGTTGTGTATCCGTATGGCCATCTGGGCGACGGCAACCTGCACTACAATGTCATTCCGCCGGCGAACGCGCCCGCCGATGCGCGAACGCGTATCCAGCGTCTCGTCTACGATGCGGTGGTGACCGAGGGCGGCTCGTTCGCTGCCGAGCACGGCATCGGCCAGCTCAAGCCCAGCGAACTGGCGCGCTACAAAAGCCCGTTGGAACTGCGGCTGCTGCGGGCGCTCAAAGCGGCGCTCGACCCGAACGGGCTGATGAACCCGGGCAAGGTACTGCCGGCCGAAGCATAGACATGCGTCCGGTAACCACGTTGGCAGGCGGCGGCAAGCGCAGACGACGACCCGCCTGCCGGCAGAACCAATGAACCCCCGCTTCCTGTTCGGTCCGGTGAACTCGCGGCGGCTGGGGCGCTCGCTCGGCGTTGACCTGCTGCCGTTCAAGACCTGTTCGCTCGACTGCAACCGCCTCGCCGGGAAGCTGGCCGCCCGCAAGCATATCAGCAAGACCGACGCCGTGAAGCTCGCGCTCGAAAATGAGTTGCGCCGCCTCGACGAGGCCCAGCCGCTCCGCGAACGGCTGCGGCCGCTGCACGAGCGGGTGCTCGCCAGGCCGCCGACCGGACAGCGGTCCGGCAAAGCCTTCCATGACGACTTCAGCGGAGGGACCGAATGTTCGTCGACGCCTCGGCGATCATCGCGATCCTGACCCGCGCACCCAATGCCGACGCTCTGGCGGATGCGCTGGAGGCGGCCCGGTCACCGATCACCTCGCCCATTGCTGTGTTCGAGGCCGCGCTTGGCCTCTGCCGCCGGCGGCATGCAACCGTCGCCGAGGCGCTGGCCGACGTGCAGGCGTTCCTCGCCATCGCCGGCATCCGCACCGTGTCGATCACCGGCAAGGAAGCGGAGACGGCGCTCGACGCCTTCGCGCGGTATGGCAAGGGCGGGAGCCATCCCGCCCAACTCACGTCCGGCGCCTGCTTTGCCTACGCCGTTGCGCGGAATTACCGCACGCCCCTGTTGGCCACGGGGGATGATTTCGACAAGACCGACATTCGCGCGGCGTCACCGCCGCGGTGAGCGGCGGCGGCGCGCATTCCGTTCCGATGGGCATCCCGATCGTGCCGGCCTGGGGGCACGACAGCTCCGTCATTGCGGCAGCCGGCCGGGCAGTTCGATTTGTTGCGGTAATATGTCTCGTTAATTGAATCGGGCAAAAAGAATGTGACGCTGGAGACGACGCAATCTCTGGCAAAATTTCCCTCGCCTCACCCACGCGATATGCTGGTCCTGCGGGGTACAACACGCGCAGGAAGAAAGATCAGACGGCAGCCAAACTGCTTTCCCCCGGCCCGTTCACGGATTATTGCAGATCGATCGGCTCTCGCACTTGCCGTCTGACTGTACGGACTGCGTTTGAGGTTCGCTGTCCAGATTCTATTTAACATCCGGTGGTTGGGTCACCTCCCGTGCGTGAGCTCCGATGACCCCGACCACCCTCCTGGCCAGGCTGCATCGGCCGGAGGAGATTTTCATGACCGACACTACCATCGCGGGACAGATCCACGTCCTGTTCGGACGCAACCTCAAGGCCGCGCGCCTCAAGGCGGGCCTGTCATCGGAAGAGGTCGCGCTGCGGGCGCGCACCACCGTCGGATACCTCGAGCAGATCGAAGGCGGGACAACCTACCCCGACCTCGACCTGATCGGCCGGCTCGCAGGCGTGGTTGGCTGCGAGGCGTACCAGCTCCTGCACGATGATGCGCCCCGCCAGCACAAGAGCGGAGTTGCCGCTGCGGCCCCTCAATCACGTTGATGCCCGCAGCATAAAAGACACATTGGGAAGTTTTTCACCCGCGGCGGCTGGCGTTCCGTCGGCGGGTCGGTCAGATTTGTCTCTCATCGTGTGCACGTACCGTCTGTGCCACAAATCTGGCCGGAGACTGCCCTTTCGTGACGAAACGAGAGACCCGATCGGCTGACAAGAACGCCTCTGCCCTTCGCACAACCGCGGACGGCGAGGCGTTGCGCATCACCTTCGGCATCAACTTCAAAGCGGCCCGCATCAAGGCCGGCCTGACACAGACCGACATCACCGGTCTGACCGGGATCGCCCAGACCTACATATCGAGCATCGAGTGCGGCAAGCAGAACCCGACACTCGACACTTTGGCGGCGCTCGCCGAGGCGATCGGTTCGGACGTGCGCACGCTGCTCAAGCAGCTGCCCCCGCCCGCCACCGCCCGAAAGCGCTCCCCGCGCTGACGGCGGGCAAGGGTTTCGTGCCAGCAGTTATATATACTGCGATCTGAATCCCACAACCGCTCACCTGTGCAACCCCGCGGCCGGCCAGGGTACAAACGCTTACGGCGACGATCCGGAAGAAAGCGTTTACATTTAGCAGTTATATCACATATCGCTTGAACCCGGCACCCGCCCGGGCAAGCAGCTTTGTGAGCACCGATGGACCATGACAGGCCGCCTCCGCGACAGGAGCAGGCGCGGCGAATCGCGGAATCCCTGAAGCGTCAGCCTCGGCCCGCATTGTGCCTTGCTGTCCGAGCCCGATGTGGTCGAGCTGATGCTCAATCCGGACGGCGCGCTCTGGCTCGACCAGCTTGGCCAGCCGATGCGTTGTGTCGGCTCGATGCAGAGCACGACGGCGGAGTCCTTCATCGCCACGGTCGCGGCGACGCTGCGCGCAACGGTCACGCGTGAGAATCCGATCCTCGAATGCGAGCTGCCGGAAGAGTGGCCGTTCGATGGCTCGCGATTCGAAGCGCTGCTGCCGCCCGTCGTCTCCGGCCCGGTCTTCTCCATCCGCCGCAAGGCCTCGTCGGTGTTCACGCTGGAAGAGTATGAACGCCACGGCATCATGACGCCACGCCAGCGCGCCGCGATCGCGGCGGCCGTCGCCGGGCGGCAGAACATCCTGGTCGTCGGCGGCACTTCGACCGGCAAGACCACGCTCACCAACGCCATCATCGACCACATGGTGCGCGCCACACCGCGGCATCGCCTGGTGATCATCGAGGACACCGCGGAAATCCGCTGCACGGCGCCGAACGCGGTGATCCTGCGCGCAACCGACACTGTCAGCATGCAGCGCCTGCTGAAAGCCACGATGCGACTGCGGCCCGACCGCATTATCGTCGGCGAGGTGCGTGGTGGCGAAGCGCTGGCGATGCTCAAGGCCTGGAACACCGGCCATCCCGGCGGCGTCTGCACGGTCCACGCCAATCATGCCCGCGCCGGCCTGACCCCCTTTTCGTCATCGTCCAGCCGACCGACGGCCATTCTCGCATTCGTATGTTCCAGCACCGAGCAGACGTCGGCCGCCACGAACCAGGGTTCGCCATCCTTCATCACCGTTCGCACGCCGCGGCCGCGGAAGCTGTGCTCAATGGTCAGGGCCGCTGAGGACGCCGCCGTCCTCGCCCCTGGTCCCCCAACTGCCTGATCGCCAGCCAGATTTTCCGGGTGGGATGTAGCCGCCGCTCCGTTTCCGGCGCCCGCCTTCCTGCGGGTATCGCCCTTCCGGCCGGGTGTCGGTTCCTGTTTCATCGGGGTCCTTCCTCTCGGGTACATGCCCGCCGGCAGCTTCCAGCGCCGCTTTGCGAACGGCGAGCGACGCTCGGGATCTGCCGGGAAAGAAATCCGGACGCGATCGGGGTCACGGCCAACGGCACCACCGGTGCATTGGTCCATATGGACGGCTTAACTCTGGCGTTCCCCTGTCGCTTCCCTGGCGCGGTCTGGCGGAGGTCTGGCGCCAGCCTGTCGTTCGGCCGGGCGGTCCCGCGATAATGGGAGCGCCATTCGCAAGATTCCTAAACAGCATCGGGGCATGTCCAAACGCAGCCCCACCTGCAAAGCCATCCTCGACGAGTTCGCCCGCGGCAGCGAGCGGTCGTCTCTCTTCTGGTGGCTCGCGGAGCACCACGATGAGATCATCGAGCAGGCGGACGGAAAGCGAATGCGCTGGGAGCCGCTATGCGCCCTGTTTGCCGCACACGGCCTCACGGACGTGCGAGGCCACCCGGCGAGTCCGCGCACCGCGCGTGAGACCTGGTTGCAGGTCCGCCGAGTGGTCAAGAAGGCCAAAGACCGAAAGGAGATGCGCGATGCCGCAGCGCCACCGGGCCTGACGCCGCCTTCGCGGATCTCGCCGGACTGGCATCCGCGGGACGTGCCGCCGTTGCAATCGACTGCGTCACCCCGCGGCAAGGATGGTCCACCCGACCCGGAGGCGGTGATCGCGCGCCTTCGCAAGACGGTGAATGAACGGAGCGGGCGAAAAGAATGAGAACCGTCATGGACCGGCCGTTGAGCCGCCAACGAGGCGCTGGCCCCCCGCGAGCGGCGGCAATCGGGGGCACCATTCGCAAGGTCGCCGGATAGCCTCGCGGAATGGCGAAGCGCAGCCGCACATTCAAGGCCATTCTCGACGAGGCAGCCCGAGGGGGCAGGCGCTCGTCTTTGTTCTGGTGGCTCGTGGCGCATCATGACGAGTTGGTCGAGCAGGCCGCCGGCAAGCAAATTCTCTGGGAACCGCTGTGCGCACGATTCGCCGCGCATGGTCTCACGGATGTGCATGGCCGACCGGCCACCGCTGGCACTGCCCGGAAGGCATGGTTCCGTGCCCGCCGGGCGGCCGCCGAGGCGACAACCCGTAAGCAGACGGACGGCGCCGCAGAGACATCGGTGAAAGCGCCGCCGTCGCGTACCCTGCCCAATTCGCAGGGTCAGGTCGGGCTGCTTTCGGAGTCCGCCCCGCCACATGGCGGCGACGATGCGTCCTACGGCCCCGAGGAGGTTCGCCCGCCTCCGCCGGACCTTTGCCGCAGACCCTGGGCGGAAACAGCGAGGAACATCATGGACGGACCTCTGGCCCCCGCGGAAGCGCTGTCGGCGATCCCGAAACACGCCGTCAATCTCCTGGTACGCTATGGCCGGGGAAGGACCGGCGGGAGCACGACACTGGACGTGATCGTCCAGCGGGCGCGCCATCAGGGCCGCCGGGTGAAGCCGCTCGACGGCGACCTGCGCAGCCGCACCTTGAGTCTCCTCTACCCGTCCGTCGATGAGAACGGGCGGCCGATCCTCGACGGCGCCACTGCGCCTCCGACTGACGAGTTGCCGGACATCAAGGCATGGCTCTCCGCGGAATTCGACCTGATGGTAGAGGAAGGCGTCTCGCGCGTCCTCGACCTGAGCGGCGGCGACCGTGTGATCCAGGAATATGTCCGTGATCTGGACCTGGTCCCGTTCTGCCGAGATTTCTGCGTGGACCTGGCCATCGCCCTCTTCCTCGGGCCGGAGATGGAGGACTTCCGGCACGTCATGCAGCTGTACGGGCGGGCGACCTCCGCTGTGAGCGCACCATGCTGGTGCTCAATGAAGGTGTCATTCGCCACGGTCAGACGACAGCGGGAGCGTTTGACCCCATCATCGGTCATCCCGACTTTGCGGCAATCGTCAAAGACGGGGTCAGGCCGGTCTTCATGCGCCGGTTGACGTGCCTCAGCGTGCTTCGCGAGCGCGGGATCGGACCCTACGATGTTCTCGAACGGAAACCCGAACCGCTCAGGGGTCAAGGCCAGCCCGACCCTTTATCACATGACGAAGACGTGGCTCGAAACCTTCGAGCGCGAGCATGAAGCTGCCGGCACGCGAGATTGGCTGCCGTGAACGCTGCGGTCGATCACCTGCGCGCAGCCGCCGGCCGGCTGATCGAGGACGGGCGTAGCGAGGGGATAGAGCCGGATGGCCCTTTGGGCCGCTGGCTTGAAGGACAAGCGGTTGCCCTCGGTGCACTTGCCGACATCGTTGACGCGCAGTCAGGCCGCATCGAGAGCATGGTCGCTCGCGTGACCGCGGCGGCGGATGCCGAGATTGCCAAAGTCGCTGCAGCAACCAGTCAGGCCGAGCAAGTGGTCCGCGCCGGCGAGGTTGCCTTGCGGCAGGCTCGCACCGCACAGATCGCCCTGCAGGTCGAGCAGGAGAGCCTGGTCGTGCGGATGGTCAAGGAGACACTGCCGCTGTTTGTTGACAAGTTGCAGGGTGCACTCGTCCTGCGGGAGCAGCGCTGGAACGAGGACGTTCGGCGGCGGCGCTACGCTCTTGCCGGTCTGGTGACGCTCGGCCTGTTCCTCGGCGGCTACGCCTTTTGTGCCTGGGAGAATGCGGGCGCGAACTCCGCGCTGGATCAATGCATGGCTCACCCGCTGGAGGCGAACGGGCATATCTATTGCGATATCAGCTCATTGTGGCGCGGACGTCCGCGATGAAAAGCTGATGGAGTTTGCGGCGCCGTTCGCAAGAGACTTGCCGAGTGTGGGCTTCCTGATTGCAGGAGGTCCCATGGGAACGCCCTTCTCTCCGATCCGTCACGTCGCTGCGAACCGGCGGTCCGGCGCGCAGCAACGATGCCGTCAATCGGCTATCGTCGTCATTGCAGCATGCGGCGCTGCGATCGGTACTCGAACGTCCGGGCATCGCGCAGGTGCCGGTGACGTTGAACGGCCCGCCGGTGCAGGTGCAGCCATACGTTCCGGAGCCGGGCGTGCCGCTGATCACCGTCAACCCGGGCACGCCGAACCCCTTCGCCGGCGTAGACGCTGCCGACACGGGCAGCGTTGGGAGTAGCAGTGGTGGAGGCTCAAGCGGCAGCGGCACAGGCGCCAGCGCTGGCAGCAGTGGTGCACTTGATACCATGCTGGGCACGGCATGGGGCACGGCAGCCGTCAGCAACGCGCAGGCGCTTGGGGTCAATCCGTCCGCCTTGGCGGCAACATGCGTATTGGAAAGCGACTGCCAGAACATTGGCGGCTCTGGCACGGTGGCCGGTGCATTCCAGATGACTGCCTCGACGTACACCGAGATGATCAATGCGGCGCTCGCCCAGAACCCCGACCTCGCCAGCCAGATTGTGCCGGGCCTGGCTGGCCAGATGGACCCAGCGACGGAATTGATCGCAGCGTCCCAGTATCTGCTGCAGGCGGCTCAGGCGCTTCAAAATGCGGGGATAACCGACCCCACTGTCCTTCAGGCCCGTGGTTACTACAACTTCGGCCCACAGAGCGGCGTGTTGCTTGCCCAGGCGGCGGACTCTGCACCGATCGCCCAGGTTCTCAGCAGTTATTCGGCGGCCACGCTCGCGGCGAACGGCATCGTCCCGGGCGAAACTGTCGGACAGTGGCGAGCCGCTGTGTCCGCCAAGATCGGCAATGCTGCCGGCCAGTCCATCCTCAACTCCTAGGAGAAAAAGTATGCACAGGAAGTTTTTCTTGGCTGTGGGCGTCGCTTTAGGCGTTTCTGCCCCTGTGTTCGCACAAAGCCTTACTGTTGTTCGTCACTTGCCTGGCTACACCTGCATGTCCCTCAATTTGACGGAGCGGCAACTCCTGGAGGGCTCTGTCCCGGTCCCCGTGCGGGCGGGTCCTTCGTCCAACTCGCCACAACTGGGTTTCGCGGCGGCAACTGTGGCGGTCCGTGAACCCGCCAAGCCCGTCAACGGCTTCCTCGAAATGCTGTTCCCTGACGGCCGCGCTGTTTGGATTGCCGCCAGCATGCTGCGGCCGTGGAAGAGTGCCAACGACCCGAATACGCGGTGTATTCCATCGCTGATGTCGAACGGAAAACCTGGATTTGACTTCACGAACTAATGTCGCTGTTCCGTTAACGGTGGTTTCCACGTGCCACGACATCGTGCGCATAGTGTCGAGCAGCGCGGACCCGATTGTGAGGCGCCAGCTCTTTCGAGCCTACGCTATGTGGCCGCAGCGGTATCGCCAGGGTTGTTGCTGTCGTCACTGGCGATGGCCGGAAGGTCGACGTTCTCGTAGAGCTCGGCGACCGGGATTTCGATCCCGATCTCCGGCATGCGCAGAACGTCGTCCGCGGTCAGGGCGGTGGCTCGCCAGTTCTCCTCGGCGCTGTCGCGGTCGAATACGGTAAGGCCGACACTGCTGTGCTCAAGGATCACGTAGCGGCGGATCGATGTGACGGCGCGGTATTCCAGGAGCTTATCGATGCGGTCGGTTCGACCTGAGGTCGGGCTGAGCACCTCGAAGACGACAACAACGCCCGGCACGAGGGTGGCGGTGCCGGCAACCTTGGTGCAGGTGACCAGAGCGTCCGGGTAGCGGACGGTATCGCCAATCGTCGCCACACCCGCATCCGGCCCCAGCGGACGACATCCGCTGCCACGCAGGCGCGTGTAGAGGGCGCGTTGGATGTTCTGGGTGATCTGGCTGTGGTTCACCGTCCCGCCGGTCATGGCGACGGGCTGGAACCCGTCGAACTCGTAGCGGGTGTCCTGGGTCTGGGCCCAGGCGAAGAACTGGTCGCGGGTCATCCGCGGCTTGCGCAGGGCGACATTCATGGTTCTGTCCATAGCACGGCGCGCGGCCATTGTCCTCCAGTTGGGTACAGCCGAAAAGCCGGACCCTTGCGGACCCGGCTTCGAGGGCTCCGTTCAGTAGGGAATTTCGTGTTCGGGAATGTCGTCGGGACGTGCGGGCCGGGTCCAGACGATGGAACTCTCGTCGCCGGTGTCGCGGTGGCGGGTTTCGATGTGCTGGATTTCGTAGCCGTCCTTGATCAGCCGGCGCGCGTCGTACTTGCTCAGGTTCAGGCTCGTGCGGATCGTGGTCATGTCTTGCTCCCGTGTGAGATGCCAGCCGATCGCTGACGGGAGCGGCGCACGCCGGCCTTCGGGACGGCTCAACCCCTGAGGCATGCAACCGGGCAGGGCCGGGTGCGGCAGGCGCGGAGCCAGGGAGCCACGAGATGCTGGGGATGATCCCCGGCGCTGGCGGCGCGCACGCATCTGGCTCTGCGACTGACGCGGCCCGGCCCTGCTGCGCGTTGCGTGCCGAAGCCGCGCGGCTTCGCGCGGCGCCGAAGGCGGGGTTGAACCGGCCCGACCTTGGCCGGCGTGACAATGGGACGGCAGCGGAGGCGCTTTCTTTCTTCCTGGCCCGCAGCGGATGATCGCGGCGTTCGCACGGATGATTTCGGGCGGCTCGATCTTGTGAACCTTCCCGTCTATAGGCACCGCGCGACAAAGGACAATGGTCCTATCATGAGCTTGCCAGACAGAGCGGACGGACGACCTGAGCCGGTGTTTGTAACTTATTGAGCGGTCTCGGAATCACCCGACGCGCGCTGACCTGGGACAAAATTCCCCTTCTGCGCCCGCGCGGCGTTCTCTATACGTTCGCACCGGACGACCGGAGAGGACATGCAGACCGCCCCGCCCATCGCGATCCTGGACAACCTCCGGGCCACGCTTGCCCAGCTGGAGCGCGGCACCGCGGCGCGGTCCGGCCAGCCCGTGTTGTCGTTCGGCATCCCGGCGATCGACCAGGCGCTGCCGGGCGGCGGACTGGCGGCGGGGGTGCTGCACGAGGTCGCAGGGACGGGTGCGCAAGTCGAGCACGGGACCACGTCTGCCCTGTTCGCCGCCGGCCTTCTCGCCAGGGCGCGCGGCATGGTCCTCTGGGTGCTGGAGCGGCGCGACCTGTTCGCCCCCGCGCTCGCGGCCGTCGGCCTGACGCCGGACCGGGTCGTCTATGTCGAGGCGGGAAAGCCCGCGACCGTCTTGCTGGTGATGGAGGAAGGCCTGCGTCACCGCGGCCTCGCCGGCGTGGTCGGCGAGTTCGGCGGCCGACTGAGCCTGACCGCGTCCCGGCGTCTGCAACTGGCCGCCGGGCAGTCGGGGGTGGCGGCCATCTCGCTGCGCCGCAGCCGGTGCTTCGACGACCCGGCGCTGGCCGAGCCGAATGCCGCGGCGACACGCTGGCGGGTCACCGCACTCCCCTCGCCGTCGCCGCTGCCGCACGCGCCGGAGATGCCCGGTCTCGGACGCCAGCGCTGGCGGCTCGACCTGACCCGCTGCCGCGGCGGCGGGCCGCATTGCTGGATCGTGGAGGCATTCGATGCGACGGGTCGTCTCGCTCTGGTTGCCGACATGGCCGACCGACCGGCTGCGTCGGGGACCGACCGACCGGCTGCGCCGGAAGCCGGACGCGCCGTCGCCTGATAGCCCGCTGGTGACGGCGGCCAGCGACGGACGGCGCATGGTCATTGCCACCGCCGATGCGGCCGCGCTTGGGCTCGGCATCCGCCCCGGCATGCCTCTGGCGCACGCCCGCGCCATGCTGCCGGGTCTTCTCGTGGCGGAGGCCGACCCGGACGGAGACGCCACCACCCTGGCCAGGCTGGCCGCCTGGTGCCTGCGCACCACGCCGCTGACGGCGGCCGATCCGCCGGATGGCGTGTGGCTGGACGTCACCGGCTGCGCGCATCTGCACGGCGGCGAGGCGGGCCTGCTGGCCGATCTGCTCGACCGGGTGGGGCGGGGCGGCGTCGCTGCCCGGGCCGCGATCGCCGACACGCGCGGCGCCGCGCATGCGATGGCGCGTTATGGCTCCGGCCCAGCGATCATCGTGCCCCCCGGCGGCAATCCCACCGCCCTGGACCCTCTCCCCGTCGCGGCGCTGCGTCTGCCGCAACAGACGGTGAGCGGGCTGCGGCGCCTGGGCTTCGAGCGGATCGGGCAGCTTGCCGGGATGCCGCGCGGCCCGCTGGTCCGGCGCTTCGGCCGGCAGATCGCGCTGCGCCTCGATCAGGCATTCGGGCATGTGGACGAGCCCCTGCAGCCGGTCGTCCCGGACGAGGCGGTGACGCATCGCCTGTCCTTCACCGAACCGCTGCTGACGGCGGATGCCTTCCGTGCCGCCATCGACGAGTTGCTTGTTCCGGTGTGCCAGAAACTGGAGGCAACCGGGCAGGGCGCGCGCCGGCTGGACCTGCTGTTCGCGCGCGTGGACGGCTCCGTCCAGGCAATTCGTATCGGCACCGCGGCGCCGTCCCGGCACGCGGCCCACCTGGGCCGGCTGTTGAAGGAGCGCATCGAGACCGTCGATCCCGGCCTGGGCGTCGAGGCCATGCAGCTGATCGTTCCGCTCGCCGAGACGCTGGCCTTCCGGCAGGCACCGGGATCGCTCGCCGATGACGCGCCGGCGGAGGCCGACATCGCTGCCCTGGTCGACCGGATCGAGAACCGGCTGGGCCAGGGCCGCGTCTGGCGGGCGGTCCCGGTGGAGAGCGACGTGCCCGAGCGGTCGGTGGCCTGCGCTGCGTCGCTGTCGCGCGTCGCACCGGCGGCATCCTGGCCGCCGGCGCTGCCCAGGCCGGTGCGGCTGTTCGATCCGCCGCAGCCGGTGGAGGCGATGGCGCTGCTGCCCGACCAGCCGCCCGTCGCCTTCACCTGGCGGCGCCGGCGGCACCGCGTCCGGCGCGCCGACGGGCCGGAGCGGATCCATGGCGAGTGGTGGCGGCGCACGGCGGAGGAGGCCGCCGTGCGCGACTATTTCGTCGTCGAGGACGAGGACGGGCGCCGCTTCTGGCTGTTCCGCCGCGGCGACGGTGCCGACCCGGCCACCGGCGATCTGCGCTGGTTCCTGCACGGGCTGTTCTGATCATGGTTGCCGAGGACACGATGCCCAAGGACACGATAAGCGACGCCGACCGCCTGCGACCCGCCACCGCGGCCGAGATCGCCGACAGCCTGTCCTTCGCGCTACGCTATGATGGTCGCCGACGCGTGCATCATGCGGACGACGCCATGGCGCGCATCACCGCCGACCGGTTGGTCGCGCATCTCACCCGCAGCGGTTTTGTCCTGATGAAGCGGCCGGATGCCGCGCCGCCGAGCGCGAGTCACCACGGCAGCGGTCATGGCGACGAATGACCGGCTACGCCGAGCTCCAGGTCACCTCGAACTTTTCCTTCCTGCGCGGTGCCTCGCATGTCGAGGAGCTGTTCGCCCAGGCGAAACGGCTCGGGCTTGCCGCGCTCGGCATTGCTGACCGCAACTCCTTGGCCGGCATCGTGCGCGCGCATCGGTGCGCAGAGGAAACCGGCATACGCCTGGCCGTCGGTTGCCGCCTCGACCTGCGTGATGGCACCGCGCTGCTGGTCTACCCAACCGACCGCGCCGCGTATTCCCGCCTGTGCCGCCTGCTGACGCTGGGCAAGGCACGCGCGGGCAAGGGTAAATGCGATCTCTCCTGGCAGGATCTGGCTGCCCATGCCGAGGGGCTGCTCGCGATCCTGCTGCCGGACGCGGCCGACGCCGAACTGGCGGCGCAACTGGCACGGCTGCGGTGCGACTTTAGGGATCACGGCTATCTGGCGCTGACCTTGCGACGGCGGCCGGGCGACGCGGTGCGGCTGCGCGAACTGTCCGACGTGGCGCAAGCGGCGCGTGTGCCCACGGTCGCGACCGGCGACGTGCTGTATCACGTGCCGCAGCGGCGCATCCTGCAGGACGTGCTGACCTGCATTCGCGAAGGCACCACCATCGACGCCGCGGGCTTCCGGCGCGAACGTTTCGTCGACCGCCACCTCAAGCCGCCGAAGGAGATGATACGGCTGTTCGCCCGGCATTCCGATTCGGTGGCGCGGTCGCTCGAGATCGCCGAACGCTGCCGGTTCAGCCTGTCGGAACTTCGCTACCAGTATCCGGATGAGGTTGATGGTCCCGGCCAAAGCCCGCGGCAGAAGCTGGAACGGCTGGTCCGCGACTGCGTGCCGAAGCGCTATCCGGATGGGGTGCCGGAAGCGGTGGAGCGACAGTTGCGCCACGAACTCGCGCTGATCGCCGAGCTGGACTACGCGCCGTACTTCCTCACTGTGCACAACATCGTCGCCACCGCGCGCGCCAGGGACATCCTGTGCCAGGGCCGCGGCTCGGCCGCCAACTCGGCCGTGAGCTACGTGCTCGGCATCACCAGCATCGACCCGGTGCGCAGCGGTCTGCTGTTCGAACGCTTCATCTCGGCCGCTCGCAAGGAACCGCCCGATATCGATGTCGATTTCGAGCACGAGCGGCGCGAGGAGGTGATCCAGTGGGTCTACGCGCATTACGGCCGCGACCGCGCCGCGCTCTGCGCCACCGTCAACCGCTACCGTGCCCGCGGCGCCGTGCGCGAGGTCGGCAAGGTCATGGGCCTGCCCGAGGACGTCACCGGCGCGCTGGCCGGGCAGGTCTCCGGCTGGGATGCCGAGGGCGTGCAGGACGAGCACGCCGCCGAACTTAACCTGAACCTTGATGACCGCCGGCTGCGCCTGACCATCGCGCTGGCCCGCGAGTTGATCGGCTTTCCGCGCCATCTCGGCCAGCACCCCGGCGGTTTTGTCCTCACCCGCGACCGCCTTGACGAGCTGGTGCCGATCGAGCCGGCCTCGATGGAAAACCGCCAGCTGATCGAATGGGACAAGGACGATATCGACGCTCTGCGCTTCATGAAGGTCGATGTGCTCGGGCTTGGAATGCTCGGCTGCCTGCGCCGGGCGTTTGATCTCCTGGAGCAACATCGTGGCCTGCGGCTCGACATGGCCGGCATCCCGCCCGAGGACCCGGCGACCTATGAGATGATCCGGCATGCCGACACGCTGGGCACGTTCCAGATCGAGAGCCGGGCGCAGATGGCCATGCTGCCCCGCCTCAAGCCGCGGACTTTCTATGATCTGGTCATCGAGGTTGCGATCGTCCGGCCCGGCCCGATCCAGGGCGAGATGGTGCATCCCTACCTGCGCCGGCGCGAGGGGCGCGAGCCGGTCAGCTACCCGACGCCGGAACTGGAACGCGTGCTGGGCAAGACGCACGGCGTGCCGCTGTTTCAGGAACAGGCGATGCAGGTGGCCATCGTCTGCGCCGGCTTCACACCCACCGAAGCCGACCAGTTGCGCCGCTCGATGGCGACCTTCAAAGTCACCGGCGGGGTGAGCCATTTCAAGGATAAGCTGGTGTCCGGCATGGTGGCGCGCGGGTACACGCGCGACTTCGCCGAGCGGACCTTCAGGCAGATCGAAGGCTTCGGCAGCTACGGCTTTCCCGAGAGCCACGCGGCTTCTTTCGCGCTGATCGCGTATGCGTCCTGCTGGCTGAAGCGGCACCACCCGGAGGTGTTCTGCGCCGCTCTGCTGAATGCGCAGCCGATGGGTTTCTACGCGCCGGCGCAGATCGTGCGCGATGCGCGCGAGCACGGCGTCGAGGTCCGGCCGGTCTGCATCAACGCCTTACCTTTACCCGCATCTAGAAAGATGCAATTTTATCATTATGTTAGCCTAGCCATCTGTGCGCCGTAGCTGAGGGAAGCCCCTTGGAACGCAGGTGCAGCATACGCCCGCTTTCGCAACGGGCATTTGGAAAATCTGCCATTTTCGGCGCTCGGCTGCGGATCGACATGATGTCGTTCTATAGTAGCGCAGGGCTTTGCCACGATGCGGGTAAAGGTAAGGCATCAACGCCTCGCGCTGGGACTGCACGCTGGAGCCGGCCGAGGGGCGCGCCCTCGCCGTCCGGCTCGGCTTCAGGATGGCCAGGGGATTGGCGAACGAGCACGCCGCCCGCATCGTCGCCCACCGCGCGGACACGCCGTATGGCGGTGTCGAGGAGCTGTGGCGCCGGGCGGGGGTTCCGGCCGCCGCGCTGGAGACGCTCGCCGAGGCGGACGCTTATCAAAGCCTCGAGGTGGACCGCCGGGCGGCGCTATGGGCGATCCGTGCTCTCGCCAGTGAAGCGCTGCCGCTGTTCGTCGCCGCCGGGCGCGGCGGCCGGCCCGAGACCGAGCTTGTCGAGCCGCCGGTGGCGCTGCTGCCGATGACCGAGGGCGGCGAGGTCGTCGAGGATTACCGCAGCACCGGCCTGAGCCTGCGACGCCACCCGGTCGCTTTCCTGCGGGGTGAACTTGCCAGACGCCGGATGATCACCTGTGCGGACCTGGCGCGCGCGCGGGATGGAAGGCGCGTCGTGGTGCCGGGCATCGTGCTGGTCCGGCAGCGGCCGGGCAGCGCGCGCGGGGTGGTGTTCATCACCATCGAGGACGAGACCGGAATTGCCAACCTGATCGTCTGGGCATCGGTGTTCGAGCAGCAGCGGCGGCTGATACTGAACGCCGGCATGCTGGCCTGCCACGGAAGGGTGCAGCGCGAGGGCGAGGTAATCCATGTCGTTGCCGATCGCGTCGAGGATTTGTCCGACCTGTTGGGTCGTGTGGGCACGTGCGAGGGGAGCCTGCCCATACGCTCCGGACGCGGTGACGAGGCACGGCATGGCGTCGGGCCGGACGGGCGGGAAGGCCGTGGGCTGGGCGATCGGAGGCGGCGGGATATCGACAGCTCCGACCTGCGGCCGGGCGGCGGCATCAAGGTGCCGGCGCGGGATTTCCGGTAGCTACGCTGTGGCCTTGACCGGCGGGCCATTGCCGCGCCACTTCGCGGCGAACGGCGGGACCCGGTGAAGCGAATGGAAGACCTCGACAACAGTGACGATGCCCGCGTGCAAGAAGCGGTCGAACGCGCCCGCAAGGTTGCGGCGGCGTTCGATCGGGTGCTGCTGTTGCACTGCCCCGACCCCGAAACCTTGAGACTCTTGCTGCCTGAGCAGCCCGACCATCATCTGCAGCGCCGGCTTGACACCGCCATTGCCACCGAACTGGTGGCGGCCGGTGTCAACGTGGCAGTCCAGGTCGTGGACCGGACCGCTTACCTCGCCTGGCTTGGGGGTCATGACAGTACCCTGGAATGGCGTACCGCCTACCGCGACCCGCCGCGGCTGCTGCGCGGCACGGCCGCCCTGGACCTGCTGGGGGTCCCGCAACAGACGGTGCGGCCAAGACCCGGGGTGACCGTCCCTCTCCCGGGAAAAGGCACGCCGGCCGACCGGCTGGTGCGCACCTGGCTTGATAACGATCCGGCCTTCAACGGACTGCTGAACGCGCTGCTGGACGAGGGGCGCCAAGGGGTGCTCGACGTGGCCATCCGCAAGATGGCCGCGAAATACGATGACGAGGACGTCGAGAACTTCCGCTTGACGCTGCTGGCCGCGGCCGAGGGCGGGGACGTCGCGCCGGGGGTTTTTGCCGAATTGTTCGCCGTAGTCGCGCTCGTCGAGCCGGCAGCGGCCCTGCCCGACCCGGCGCCGTTCGCGCAGGGCGTCGCGTCCTCCAGCTATTTCGGTGCGGCGGAAGAGGTCACCATACTGCCCGCATGGTTCGACCCCGAAGCGATCACGTGCCTGACGGCCTGCGCCCTGCGAAAGACGCTGCGCGATCTGCTCGGCGGCCGAACGCCGTCCGAATTGAAGCCTCTCGACCAATTGCCCGCGCCGGGAGCGATCGCGCTGCTTGGCGTGTCGGTGGACCGCACCCCCACGCCCTGGGAGATTGCCGTCGGAACGCTGGAGGAGAGCAACGACGATGTGCCGGAGCACGCGGCCGACCCGGTGACGGAGATGCGCGACGCTGCTTTCGAAACCTGGTGCGATGGCGTGCTCGCATCGAACCCCGATTTCATCGACATCCTGTTCCCGACCGTCCCGTCCGATCTGGCGGACGCCCTGGATGACGCCGCAGCCGGGTCGGTGGACGCCGGCGAGGCGGCCCCGTCGGCGGAGGAGTTGCGGGACTTCATCGAGATCGCCGCCCGTGAGGCCGGGGACGAAGCGGTCGTCTGCGTTCCGTGCATCGCCAACGGGCGCGTGGAGTTGTCGCTCTACGCGGCGTCGGGCCGCCTGCTGGATACCCGCGACTTCGGGGAGCCGGAACTCGGCGAGGTACCTCCCGGGCTGCTTGCCACGCTCGCCACGATGGTGCCGGTGGTGGAGCAACCGCCAGGAACCCGATGATCGTTGCTACCTGCCGGGAGCTCGCCCATTGAAACCGCTTGGCACGAATCTGGAGGTCCTGATAGGTGTTCCGATTGTTCTAGTGCCCGGCGTCCTTGACTCTGCGGTGGATGTCTGACTCGATCGTTCCGCATAGGACCAGCGGAGACGATTTGTGGCTGCCAAAGAGATCGCGGTAAAAAAATACGTGGTGAAGCTCAGCGATGAGGAGCGGGGCCGGCTGACCGCGCTGATCACCAAGGGCAAACACCCGGCGCGGCAGCAGCTGAAAGCGCGCATTCTGCTGAAGGCGGATGCGTCGGACGCCGGCGAAGCCTGGAGTGACAGCCAAATTGCCGCAGCCCTGGAGACCAGCGTCGACACAGTTGCTCGGGCGCGCCAGCGGCTGGTGGAAGAGGGCGTCGATGCTGTGCTGACCTGCAAGCATTCGCCAGCCTCCGCCAGAAAACGCATCTTTGATGGAGAAGCCGAGGCGAAGCTGGTTGCCCTGGCCTGTTCGGCGCCCCCAGCGGGACGCGCGAAATGGACGCTACGGCTTCTGGAAGAGACCGTCGTGGAGCTGAACATCGTTGAGCGGGCCAGCGACAACACGATCGGGCGGACGCTAAAAAAAACACGCTCAAGCCCCACCTGCGACAGCAATGGGTCATCCCGCCGGACCCGTTCACACCCCCCCTCCTGTCTTGGGCGTCTGACTGGGTTGGCTCCCCTGGCTGAGGCGGCGAACGGAGGGGCTTGCCTGATGGAGCGAAACGGATTCTACGCTCCCTATGCCGCGCCTGAGCATCCCGGAGCTGACCCAGTACGAACGAGCAGACCTCTCGGTGCTGCCGCGGAAGGAGCTTGAGGATCTGGCGTGGCTGTTCCGCGAAGCCGCGCGCACGCTGGCCAATCGCCTGGGCGAGGATTCCACGACCAGTTCGCGGTCGCTATCGAGTGACGATCCCTACCGGCGCGGTCAGAGAGACGGCAGGCCTGCGGCCGGTCAAGACCACGATAACGGCGAAGGTCAGGACGCCGCCGCGCCGACGGGCGATGACAAGGCCGGCAAGGACAAGACGCCAGCGAAGCCACTTGGCAAGCGGCCGGGCATGCCGGGGCACTGGCGGCGGCAGCCGATCGTGGTGAACCGGCAAGTCGAGCACGTGCCGATGGTCTGCGAGGCGTGCCAGGCCGCACTCGGCGCCGAGTGGAAGGGTCGCCACGTCAGCGCCCACCACGTCTTTGAACTCGACCGCGGCGAGATGGGCCTGCAGGTCACGGCTTCCAAGCACAGCTACTTCGCCGCCGGTTGCGCGTGCGGCCACGAGACAGTGGCCAGCCCGGGCGCAGGACTGCGTTCACAGATCGAGGGGCGCAAACGCGACCTGCAACTGAGCGAGCGTTGCCTGGTCGGGCCGACGCTGGCGACCTTCATCGCCGCCCTCGCGTTGCGTTTCCGCCTGTCGCGGCTGAAGGTCCAGGAGTTCCTGCTGGACTGGCTGGGCCTGGAACTCGGGGTGGCGACGATCAATCGTTGTATCCACGAATTCGGCCGGGCCAGTGAGCCGGTGGTCGAGGAACTGATCGAGGAGGTGCGGGCCGCCAAGGTCGTGCATCTCGACGAAACCCCGTGGTACCAACAAGGCACTTTGCTGTGGCTGTGGGTAGCAGTGACCGTGAACACGGTCGTCTATCGCATCGGCAGCCGCCGCAAGGAAAACCTGGTCGCGCTGATCGGCCAGGCGTTCCTTGGCTGGATGGTGACCGACGGCTACATGGCCTGTCGCGATCATCCCCGGCGCCAACGCTGCCTTGCCCATCTCATCCGAAAAGGTTTGGCACTGGCCGAGGGCTATTACGGCCCCGGCTCCGCCTTCGGGCGGGACCTGGTCCGCGACCTCCGCCGCCTGATCGAACGGGTCCGCGACGGCGACAACGACGCCGCCGTCAGGCGCCTGGTGGCCCGCATCAAGTGGAACTGCCAGTGCAACGAATATGAGATCGAGCAAAAGGTTCGTGCTCTCGCGCGCGAAATCCTCAACGACTGGGAGGCGGTGATCGCCTTCGTCGCCGAACCGCTGCTGTCGCCCACGAACAACGACGCTGAGCGGGCGCTGCGGCATGCCGTCATTGCGCGCCGCATCAGCTTCGGCACCAGAACGGACGAGGGCAGCCGGTTCTACGCCGCCGGCCTCAGCGTCATCGACACCTGCCGCAAGCGCGGCGTCGATCCCTGGACCTACGGACGCGACCTCATCGCCGCCGCGCGCAAGGGCTCATCTCTCCCCAGTATCCCCGCCAAGCTGGCCGCCTGAAACGGCAGAAGCGGCTACTCGCCCGAAGGCGGACTGGTCGTAGAGCCCTCGCCCAGGCGATCCGCAAGCGAATGCGCCAATTCGTGAAACTGCCAGGCCAACTCTTCAAGCTCTTGCCGAGACAGTGCCGAAAGCTGGGCTCGTTCGGGATCGGTCAGATCCGGGATGCTTGAGTGTGGCATACAGACCGTAGACGCTGCTTCGCCCCGCTACGCAAGACCCCTT
This sequence comes from uncultured Alphaproteobacteria bacterium, assembly GCA_963709085.1. GTDB lineage: Bacteria > Pseudomonadota > Alphaproteobacteria > Acetobacterales > Acetobacteraceae > Rhodovastum. The sequence continues at coordinate 1,260,720 of CAVPVB010000024.1, read as the reverse complement.
GTTGGCTTCACAGCCGACACCCCACCCGCCAAACGCCCCGATTTGAAATGGCGAGGGGGGAGTGTGAACGGTTGCATCCCGCCGGACGCCAACGCCGCCTTCGTAGCCAGCATGGAGGATGTGCTGGAAGTTTATCAAAGGCCGCACAACCCAACCCGCCCCGTGGTCTGCCTGGACGAGACCGCAAAGCAGTTGATTTCCGAAACGCGTGTGCCGATCGCGGCGAAGCCAGGGCAGGTTGCCCGCTACGACTACGAGTATGAACGCAACGGCACCGCCAACCTGTTCATGATGTTCGCACCGCTGGAAGGCTGGCGGCACGTCAAGGTGACCGATCGCCACGCCGCCGTGGATTATGCGCAGGTCCTCAAGGAATTGTCCGACACGCACTTTCCTCACGCCGAGAAGATCGTCCTCGTGCAGGACAACCTCAACACCCACAAGGCGGCGTCGCTCTACGAAGCCTTTCCGGCCGCCGAGGCGCGTCGGCTCGTCGAGCGCTTCGAATGGCACTACACCCCCAAGCACGGCAGCTGGCTGGACATGGCCGAGTCCGAACTCGGCGTCCTGGCGTCGCAGTGTCTCGATCGCCGCATCCCCGACAAGCAGACCCTGATGGACGAAGTCGCCGCCTGGCAGGCCCGCCGCAACCGACACCACACCAAAGCCGATTGGCAATTCACCACGGCCGATGCCCGGGTGAAACTGAAGAGGCTCTACCCAGCATTGTGAGCGACGCAGGGCACTATGCGTCTTGTCGGTGAACGCCAGCACGGCGCCAGCCGGCAGCAACAGTGTCCCCAGGGTCTCGTCCACGGCCAGCGTCCGGTGGAGCGCGCGGTTCTCGGCCGCCTGGCGCGCCCGCTCGACACCGCGCGCCGCGAACACCACGAGCAGCAACACCAGCGGCGCGGCGCACAGCCCGGCGCCGCTCCAGGCGGCATAACGCAGCGCCATGGGCAGGGCCCGGCCGAACCATCCGATTCCGCCCAGCACCAAGCCGGCCGGCACGAGAGCGTACCAGTAGAGCTTTCCGAGAACAGCCAAGCCGACCCAGGCCGGAATATCCAGGCGGATGTCGCTCATCACTGGCTCCTTCGCCTCGGTTGTCCCCGCCCGCCCCGCCCGGCGCAAGCGCCGCCCACCGGGCGCTCAGCCGTCCGGGACCAAATTCACGCGCTTCTTCGCCGTCGCGACCTCGTCTCGCTGACAGCCCAGGCATCGCCATCGGCCAAATAACGGCTTTGCTCTCACGCTCGATGTCCGCACCGATGAACGGGCTTCACCGGGAAAAAACGCCAAACCCGTCCTACCATGACAAAGAGGAGCTTGAAGAACGAAGGGCAAACACAGGCCATTGGCTGAACCTCGCCTTCGAACGCAAACTGGCCGACAGCGAAATGGCAGCTCCCGGACGATAAGAAGGAAAAGCAGACGTTCGGTAGCACGAGTTCGAGCGGAATGGTTCAACCCCAGCCCAACCTCCATCTTCATGTCCGGTACCGCAACGCCTCGACCAACAACGCGAATGCTGGTGTGGGTTGGCGACGGCTGGGGTAGTAGAGGTGATACCCCGAGAAGGGCGGGCACCAGTCTGCGAGCACCCGGGTGAGCCGTCCCTCGGCAAGATGTGTCTGCACCAGGTCCTCCGGCACGTAGGCCAATCCGAACCCGGCGAGCGCCGCCCTGACGATCGGGGGGATGCTGTTGAACACAAGCTGCCCTTCGACCCGCGCCTTCAGTTCGCGGCCACGCTTCTCGAATTCCCAGGCGTAGATGCCGCCCAGGGTTGGCAGCCGCAGATTGATGCAGGTGTGGCCGGTGAGATCCTGTGGCGCCTTCGGCTGCGGCCGGTTCGCAAAATAGGATGTCGCACCCACGACGGCCATGCTCACGTCCGGCCCGATGCGCACCGCGACCATGTCCTTCTCGATCTGCTCGCCGAAGCGAATACCTGCGTCGTATCGCCCGGCAACGATGTCGGTCAGGCCGGAGTCGAGGAAGATTTCCACCTGAATATCAGGATAGTCCGGCAGCAGCTTCGCCAGGGCAGGCCAAAGGATGGTCTCGGCAGCGTGCTCGCCGGTGGTGATCCGGACGATGCCGGAGGGCTTTTCCCGCAACGCGCTCAGCGCGGCCAGTTCCCCCTCGATCTCATCAAGCCGCGGGCCGACGGCGCGGAGCAGGCGTTCGCCCGCCTCGGTCGGTGCGACGCTGCGCGTGGTGCGGGTCAGCAGCCGCAGGCCGAGCCGCGCTTCCAGTCCGCGGACGGTCTGGCTCAGCGCCGACTGTGACACCCCGAGCTTCGCCGCGGCCCGGGTGAAGTTGCGCTCCCTCGCCACGGCAAGGAAGCCGAGAAGGTCGTTGAGCTCCGGTCGAGGCATTCAGAAGGCCCGCTTATAGCTGCATGCGGGTTTTACCCCCTAATCCCAGGGGGCCGCACGCGCTACCTGACCTCAAGGCGTGCGGGGCCTGAAATCCTTACCTTTACCCGCATCTAGAAAGATGCAATTTTATCATTATGTTAGCCTAGCCATCTGTGCGCCGTAGCTGAGGGAAGCCCCTTGGAACGCAGGTGCAGCATACGCCCGCTTTCGCAACGGGCATTTGGAAAATCTGCCATTTTCGGCGCTCGGCTGCGGATCGACATGATGTCGTTCTATAGTAGCGCAGGGCTTTGCCACGATGCGGGTAAAGGTAAGGCCTGAAATCCGGTCCCGGGGATCGATGAGCGAGGGAGAGCGACGATGGAGATCAAGCGCGCGGGTTCCCAACCTTCCGGCAAGGGGCCGGAGGCGTATTTCACCGGAACGGTGCGGATCGACCCGCTGTTCAGCCCGCCTGACCCGGCCCGCGTTGCCATCGCTCTGGTCACCTTCGAGCCCGGCGCGCGCACGGCCTGGCATACCCATCCCTTCGGCCAGACCCTGATCGTCACCGCCGGGTGCGGCTGGGTGCAGCGCGAGGGCGGGTCCGTCGAGGAGATCCGGCCGGGCGACATCGTCTGGTTCGCCCCGGACGAGAAGCACTGGCACGGCGCCACGGCCACGACGGCCATGAGCCATATCGCCATCCAGGAGAAGCTCAACGGCTCGCCCGTGACCTGGATGGAGCAGGTCAGCGACGCGCAGTACCAACGGTGATGGAACTCCAGGGACGGGAGACAATGAAGACACGCAAGCTCGGACAGAGCGGCCTGCAGGTCTCGGCGATCGGCCTTGGCTGCATGGGCATGAATCATCACCGTGGCCCGGCCCCGGACCGGACGGAGATGATCGCGTTGATCCGTGCGGCGGTCGCGCGCGGCGTCAATTTCTTCGACACCGCCGAGGTCTATGGCCCATTCACCAACGAGGAACTCGTGGGCGAAGCGCTGGAGCCGTTCCGGAACGACGTGGTCATCGCCACCAAGTTCGGCTTCGACCTCGGTCCCGGCGGATCGGGCGGCCTTAACAGCCGCCCCGAACGCATCCGCCAGGTCGCCGAGGACTCGCTCAGGCGGCTGCGGGTCGATGCCATCGACCTGTTCTACCAGCACCGTGTCGATCCCAACGTCCCGATCGAGGAGGTTGCCGCCACGGTTCGGGATTTGATCGCCGGGGGCAAGGTCAGGCATTTCGGCCTGTCCGAGCCGGGTGCGCAGACCATCCGGCGGGCGCATGCGGTGCAGAAGGTGGCGGCCGTCCAGAGCGAGTATTCCCTGTGGTGGCGCGACCCCGAAGAGGAGGTGTTGCCGACCTGCGAGGAACTGGGGATCGGTTTTGTCCCCTACAGTCCGCTGGGCAGGGGCTTCCTCACCGGCAGGATCGACGCGACCACCACCTTCGGCGGCAATGACAATCGCAGCACCTTGCCGCGGTTCACGCCGGAGGCCCGCAAGGCGAACCGCCCCGTGGTCGATCTGCTGGAAGAGATCGGCAGGGCGAAACGCGCGACGCCGGCGCAGATCGCGCTGGCCTGGTTGCTGGCGCAGAAGCCGTGGGTGGTTCCGATCCCCGGCACCACCAAACTTCACCGCCTCGAGGAGAACATCGAAGCGGCCCCGATCGAACTCACGCCCGATGATCTGCGGGGCATCGAGGATGCCGCCGCGCGGATCACCGTGGAAGGCGACCGCTACCCTCAGGCGGAGGCAGAGCGCACGCGCCGCTAGAGGCGCGAGCAAGGAACCGTGGACGGCGGCTACACCATTCGCAGAAGGAAATTCCATCACCATGCGAGGAGCAGTTCTTTACGGCCCGGGCGATGTGCGTTTCGAGGACCGGGCCGAGCCAACGATCCTGGCCCCAACGGACGCCATCGTCCGGATCGCGGCAACCTGCGTGTGCGGTTCGGACCTGTGGCCGTACCGGGGGTTACAAGCGTACGCCGGGCCGACTCCCATGGGACATGAATACTGCGGTCTCGTCGAGGAGGTCGGCGGCGCGGTGAAGTCCGTCAGGCCGGGGCAGTTCGTCATCGGTTCGTTCTTCGCCTCCGACAATACCTGTCCGCATTGCCGGGCGGGATACCAGACATCCTGCCAGCAAAAGGAGTTCGTCGGCGGCGCGCAGGCGCCGTTGCTGCGGGTGCCGCTCGCGGACGGCACATTGGTGGCGACGCCGGAGGTTCCCTCGGACGACCTGATCCCGAGCATACTGGCGCTCTCCGACGTGATGGGCACGGGCTGGTTCGCCGCCGAGGCGGCAAATGTGCGGCCAGGCGGGACCGTTGTGGTCGTCGGCGACGGCGCGGTCGGACTGCTCGGCGTGCTGTCCGCGAAGCTGATGGGCGCGGAGCGCATCATCGCGATGAGCCGCCACGAGACGCGGCAAGAGCTGGCCCGCGCGTTTGGAGCGACCGACATCGTCACCGAGCGCGGTGACGAGGGAGCGGCCCGCATCAGAGACATGACGAACGGCATCGGCGCGGATTCGGTGCTGGAGTGCGTCGGCACCCAGGAGTCGATGATGCAGGCGATCCGCGCCATCCGTCCCGGCGGTTCGGTGGGCTATGTCGGCGTTCCGCACGGCGTCGAGCTCAAGGGGGAGGAACTGTTCTTCGCCCACGTCCACCTGCACGGCGGGCCAGCACCGGTGCGACGGTATCTGCCCGAGCTGATCAGGCAGGTTTGGGACAGGAAGATCGAACCGGGCAAGGTCTTCGACCTCACCCTTCCACTGGACCAGGTGGCGGCGGCCTACCAGGCCATGGACGAGCGCCGCGCAATCAAGACGTTGCTACGGCCGTAGATCGAGGAGCCCCGGACGTGGCGACGTGGTCTGCAGAGGAATTGTGCAGGATCGCCGAAGCCGACGATTTGCACATTGCGCCGTTCCGCGATGACGGAGCGACCTATGGCAGGCCGACGTGGATCTGGTCGGTCGCGGTCGACGGCGCCCTCTACGTGCGCGCCTACAACGGGCAAAGCTCCCGTTGGTATCAAGCCGCGGTTCGGCAGAAGGCGGGACGGATCACCGCTGCCGGCATGACCAGGGACGTCACCTTCGAGCCGGTCGACGGACCGATCAACGACCCCGTCGATGACGCCTATCGGGCGAAGTACCGGGGCAGCCCGTATCTCAACCCGATGATCGGCACGCGTGCCCGCTCCGCGACAATCAGGATCATGCCGCGGGCGACAAGTACCTGATCGGCGACGGAAGCCACCGGGGCGGCTCGGCCGACCGCTGAAGATCGCAGCCATCCAGCCGTTCAGGCAGCCAGGAGCAGCAGAGGAGAGGCCAATGCCGCACGTCATCGTAAAACTTCAATCCGGCAGATCGGACCAGCAGAAATCCAGGATTGCCGATGAGGTGACCAAGGCCGTCATGGCGAGTGCGGGGTGCGGAGAAGAATCCGTTTCCGTGCGCATCGAGGATTTCGAGCCGAACGAATGGACGGAGAAGGTCTACAAGCCTGATATCCTCGGCGGTCGAGGCAAGCTGTACAAGAAGCCTGGATACAACCCTCTCTGAGAAAGCCGGAATGCGACCGGTAACGCCTGTCCCGCATGGGTCGGGCCAAGCAGCTCGGGAGCGTCGGACCCGGCGTGGTGATCTCGACGGATGCTGCCCGCGGATGTCATGCCGGGCGCTTCGGCTGCGATGCCGTGCTGGACACCGACAATCGCGCCCGCCTACTGTTCCCGCAACCAGGCGAGCGACGGCGGCGGTGACAAAGCCGCCGCGGGAGGAAAACCATGCTGACGCTGACCGTGAACGGCCGCTCCTTCGGCTACGATGGCGATCCCGCCCTGCCGCTGCTGTGGGTCCTGCGCGACGAACTGGGTCTGACCGGGACGAAATACGGCTGTGGCGAAGGACTGTGCGGTGCCTGCACCGTGCATCTGGACGGTGTTGCGGTGCGCTCCTGCCTGGTCACCGCGCAGGCCGCCGCCGGGGCGCGGATCGTCACCATCGAAGGGCTCGATCCGCACGGCGACCATCCGGTGCAGCGGGCTTGGCGGGAGACCAATGCGCCGCAATGCGGCTACTGCCATGCGGGACAGATCATGCAGGCCGTTTCCCTTCTCGCGGCCACCCCCAGGCCGACCGACAAGCAAATCCTGGAGGGAATGAAGGGCAACCTCTGCCGTTGCGGCTGCTACCAGCGCATCGTCGCCGCCGTCCGCCTGGCGGCGACCGGGGTCTGAGCCATGACGCGCATGTTCCCGCCCGGCATAATCGTCAATGTCAGCCGCCGCTTCGTGCTCACAGGCGCCGCAGCTTCCGGCGCGCTCGTGCTTGGCATCGGTCTGCGGCCGGGCGGCACGGTGGCCGATCCGAATGTCTTCGTCGCCATCGACCCGGCCGGCGAGGTGACCATCGTCGCGCATCGCTCCGAAATGGGCACCGGCATCCGCACCAGCCTGCCGATGGTGGTGGCCGACGAGATGGAGGCCGACTGGTCGCGCGTGCACGTGACCCAGGCACCCGGAGACGAGCAGAAATATGGCAACCAGGACACCGACGGCTCGCGCAGCGTTCGGCATTTTGTCCAGCCGATGCGCCGGTGCGGCGCGGCGATGCGGACGATGCTGGAACAGGCGGCGGCCGCGCGCTGGGGCGTGGACGTAGCCGCGGTCAAGGCGGTGAACCATCGCGTGCTGCACACCGGGTCCGGGCGCAGCCTCGGCTTCGGCGAGCTGGCGGCGGCGGCGAGCGCGCTGCCGGTGCCGGCGGCGGACACGCTGCGGCTGAAGGACGCGGGCGACTTCCGCTACATCGGCAGGGGCACGGTCCCCATCGCCGACCTGCACGACATCACCGCCGGGCGCGCGGTCTACGGCATCGATGCCAGCATTCCCGGCATGGGTTTCGCGGTGATGGCCCGCCCGCCGGTCACCGGCGGCCGACTGGTGTCCTTTGATGCCGCCGATGCGCTGGCGGTGCCCGGGGTACGGCAAGTGGTCGAGGTCAAAGGCTGGCCCTGGCCATCCCGGTTCATGCCGTCGGGCGGGGTTGCGGTGGTGGCGCGCAACACCGGGGCGGCCATCAAGGGCCGCGAGCGGCTGAAGATCGTCTGGGATGACGGCGCGAACGCAAGCTATGACTCGGCTGCGTTCCGCCAGGAGATGCAGGAAACCGCCGCCCGGCCGGGCCTGGTGGTTCGCAACGACGGCGATGCCGAGGCGGCGCTGCGGTCCGCCGCCAGGGTGATCACCGCCGAGTACTACGCCCCGCACATGGCGCATGCGAGCCTGGAGCCGCCGACCGCCACCGTGCATGTCACCGGGAACACCTGCGTCGCCTGGGCGCCGGTGCAGAGCCCCGGCGGCTGCCGTGCCGACCTGGCGAAGCTGCTCGGCATCCCGGTGGAGAACGTCACCGTCAACGTCACGCTGCTCGGGGGCGCGTTCGGCCGCAAGTCGAAATGGGATTTCGTGCTCGAGGCGGCACTGATCTCGCAGGCCACCGGAATGCCAGTCAAGCTGACCTGGACCCGCGAGGACGACCTCCGCCACGATTTCTACCACACCGTGTCGGTCGAGCGGATCGACACTGGAGTGGACGCGGACGGCCGGGTGATCGCTTGGCGGCACCGCAGCGTGGCGCCGTCGATCGGCTCCACCTTCGCCGCCGGGACGGTGCATCAGCAGCCGTTCGAGCTCGGCATGGGGCTGGTGGACAATCCCTTCGCCATCCCGAACCTGCGCTGCGAGAACGGTGCCTGCGCCGCGCATACGCGCATCGGCTGGTTCCGCTCGGTGTCGAACATTCCGCATTGCTTCGCGGTGCAGTCGATGGTGGGGGAGATCGCGGCGGCGCTGGGCCGCGATCCGAAGGAGCTGCTGCTGGAGCTGATCGGGCCGGACCGCATCGTCGATCCGCGCACGTCTCCGGAGGTGAAGAACTTCGGCAATTACGGTGACCCGTTCGAAACCTATCCCATCGACACCGCGCGGCTGCGCCGGGTGACCGAGATCGCCGCGGCGGAGGCGGGCTGGGGCCGCACGCTGCCCCAGGGCGAGGGCCTCGGCATTGCTGCGCACCGCAGCTTCCAGAGCTATGTTGCGGCCGTGGTGCATGTGGCGGTCGATGCGCGCGGCCATCTCGCCATCCCGCGCGTGGACACGGCGATCGACTGCGGCTTTGCGGTCAACCCGGAGCGCATCCGCGCGCAGATCGAAGGCGCGGCGGTGATGGGCACGACGGTTGCGCGCTCCGCCGAGATCACCTTCAGGGACGGCCGGGTGCAGCAGCGGAACTTCGACGGCTATCGGCTGGCACGCATCGGCGAGGCGCCGCTCGACGTGCGCACCCATATCGTGCCGGCGGACTGCGATGTGCCCGCCGGCGGTGTCGGCGAGCCGGGCCTGCCGCCGTTCGCCCCGGCGCTGTGCAACGCGATCTTCGCCGCCACCGGCAAGCGCATCCGCCGGCTGCCGATCGGCACGCAGTTGGAGGGCTGAGCGCACGTGCTCGCAGCCGTCGTCTGCGAAGGGGTGTTTCTGCTGCCGAACGAGCGCCTGCAAAGGCCGCTGGCGATGTCAGCCGCGATGACCACGCCGGGACTTGTGCTCGCGTTGTTCGAGCGGCCCTGGGCGGAGCCATGGGACGGAACGGGGGTCCTGGCCGTCATCTGCTACGCCCTTGTTCCGACGGTCGGGGGCTTCCTGCTGTGGTACGCAGGCGCGGCGCGGCTTACCGGCATGCAGGCGACCCTGACAACCGCGCTGCTGCCTGTATCGGCCGTCTTGCTCTCGGCCTTGCTGCTGGGCGAGCCGGTGGGCGGGCTGCAGATCGCCGGCATGGCGTGCGTCGTGGGGGCGGTCCTGGCCGGAGCCCTGCGCACGACGGAACGATAATGCACAGTTGCGACGGCGGCCATGGCAGGACGGCATAGTGCCGGCGCGGACGAAGCTACAGCCGGCGGCTGGCTGGTAATTGCCGACCGGGAATACAGCCCGTGCCTGGAGCGGAGCCCACGGTCGATGGCGATCGGCTGGCTGCTGGCGACGCGCATCGACTTCAAGCCGTTCCGCCAGGTGGCACCGATCGCGGAGCGCTGCGGGTTTCGGCTTGTGGAGCAGCGGGCATCGCGAGGTGGCGCGGGGCCCCACTACTCCTCTGGCGCCGCTGCCGTGCTATCGCCAGCCTTCGCGAAGGCTGCCTGATCGAAGATCAGGTCGGCATCGCCGGTGCGTTCACCTGTCAGCGAATTGGTCGTCGACAAGTTGGATATGCGCATCTGCGGGGACGCGGGCATAGCGGGACGCGGCCCGGATTGCCTTGCCAACACTGCGGACTTCTCGCCGCGCCGCGCCTATCCAGAGGACGGTTCGATCATCGCTGTTTTCGTCGGCGGCCAGGTCGAGCACCTGGACGAAGAACGTCCGCAGGGGAGGATCCCAGCCGATGGTGACCGCGTGGTTCGGATCAAGGGGCGTGAGATCGTGGCGGCTCATTCGCACTCTCCATGCAGGGCTCACGGCGCCCATGACGCCATGAGGTCCTGCGAGTGGGGAGGACTTTCTTGCGGAGACGGCGCACCACCGTGCCCGGATCGCCGGGGGCATCGCCGAGCGGACCAGGTGATAGCGAAAACGGCAGAAATGAGCGGGAGCCGAAGCCCCCGCCCGGCTGCTCAACCTCCGAAGGCATCCAGTTCCGCCGTGGCAGCCTGGCGGTTGACGGTGTCGGGGTTCATCGGCGACCGCTGATAGGGCTTCCAGTCCTCACCGGTGACAGCAGAGAAGGCGTCGACTGCCCCCTCGGCGGCGGCCAGGAAGGAGTAGGCCTGCAAGCCGAGCTCGGCGGCGAACTGGCGGGCCCGTTGGGCCTTGCTGTCGAAGCCAAGGACGCCGTCGCGGTCTTCGTCGCGGGCGTCATTGGCGAGGCGGGAGGTAAGGTCGCGGGCCTCGGAGACCTTCTCGCCGTAGAACCGGCCGGCGCTGTGGGCGGAACCGACCAGGGCGCCGACGAGGCGCTGCAGGTGGATCGCCATGGCCTTCTCGTTGACGGTGTCGGGGAGCAGTCTGGCGTGACTGCCGATCATCTCCTCGGTGGCCTCGCGGAGGGCGGCGTAGTCGACGGAGTTGAGAGCGAAGCGGTTGGCGATGGCGGCTGCGACCTGCTCATTCGGGCAGACACTGGCGGCGAGCGTGAAGGTGACGGGGGCCATGCTGTTCAGGGTGCTGCGGGTGGATGCGGCGGACTTGTTGCTGCGCTTGGAGGCCATGATCCTGATCCATCTCTGACATCCCGGGGTGGTCCGCCGGCCCTGTGCCGGCTTTTCCCCCTCGGGTGCGGTCTGCTGAGGCCGGGCCAGGCGGGGGCGGAAACCCCTGAGGACGGCAGTGGTGCGGGAGCGCAGCGACACGGTGCCGTCCGAACCGCAGGCGCTCCGCCCGTCATGACGGCCGGGCGCCAGCCTGGCTGGACGGCGGAGCGGGGGTTGCAGCGCCCGACGCCCGGCCTAGTGCCCTGCGTCGCTCATAATGCTGGGTAGAGCCTCTTCAGTTTCACCCGGGCATCGGCCGTGGTGAATTGCCAATCGGCTTTGGTGTGGTGTCGGTTGCGGCGGGCCTGCCAGGCGGCGACTTCGTCCATCAGGGTCTGCTTGTCGGGGATGCGGCGATCGAGACACTGCGACGCCAGGACGCCGAGTTCGGACTCGGCCATGTCCAGCCAGTTGCCGTGCTTGGGGGTGTAGTGCCATTCGAAGCGCTCGACGAGCCGACGCGCCTCGGCGGCCGGAAAGGCTTCGTAGAGCGACGCCGCCTTGTGGGTGTTGAGGTCTTACCTTTACCCGCATCTAGAAAGATACAATTTTATCATTATGTTAGCCTAGCCATCTGTGCGCCGTAGCTGAGGGAAGCCCCTTGGAACGCAGGTGCAGCATACGCCCGCTTTCGCAACGGGCATTTGGAAAATCTGCCATTTTCGGCGCTCGGCTGCGGATCGACATGATGTCGTTCTATAGTAGCGCAGGGCTTTGCCACGATGCGGGTAAAGGTAAGGTGTTGAGGTTGTCCTGCACGAGGACGATCTTCTCGGCGTGAGGAAAGTGCGTGTCGGACAATTCCTTGAGGACCTGCGCATAATCCACGGCGGCGTGGCGATCGGTCACCTTGACGTGCCGCCAGCCTTCCAGCGGTGCGAACATCATGAACAGGTTGGCGGTGCCGTTGCGTTCATACTCGTAGTCGTAGCGGGCAACCTGCCCTGGCTTCGCCGCGATCGGCACACGCGTTTCGGAAATCAACTGCTTTGAGGTCTCGTCCAGGCAGACCACGGGGCGGGTTGGGTTGTGCGGCCTTTGATAAACTTCCAGCACATCCTCCATGCTGGCTACGAAGGCGGCGTTGGCGTCCGGCGGGATGACCCATTGCTGTCGCAGGTGGGGCTTGAGCGTGTTTTTTTTAGCGTCCGCCCGATCGTGTTGTCGCTGGCCCGCTCAACGATGTTCAGCTCCACGACGGTCTCTTCCAGAAGCCGTAGCGTCCATTTCGCGCGTCCCGCTGGGGGCGCCGAACAGGCCAGGGCAACCAGCTTCGCCTCGGCTTCTCCATCAAAGATGCGTTTTCTGGCGGAGGCTGGCGAATGCTTGCAGGTCAGCACAGCATCGACGCCCTCTTCCACCAGCCGCTGGCGCGCCCGAGCAACTGTGTCGACGCTGGTCTCCAGGGCTGCGGCAATTTGGCTGTCACTCCAGGCTTCGCCGGCGTCCGACGCATCCGCCTTCAGCAGAATGCGCGCTTTCAGCTGCTGCCGCGCCGGGTGTTTGCCCTTGGTGATCAGCGCGGTCAGCCGGCCCCGCTCCTCATCGCTGAGCTTCACCACGTATTTTTTTACCGCGATCTCTTTGGCAGCCACAAATCGTCTCCGCTGGTCCTATGCGGAACGATCGAGTCAGACATCCACCGCAGAGTCAAGGACGCCGGGCACTAGTGCAATGCGTCGTTCATTTTGCGGTAGTTGAGCATTCAGATGTCCCTGATCATCTGCCTACGACAATGAAAGATGCCTGTGCTGCTGAGGCTGCTTCAATACACGGCTCCGCCGTCATGCGGTTTCATTTTTAGCCATTAACCGCAATATTAATGACGCAGAGCACTAGCAGCCTGTCGGAGTTGAGTTGCCGGTGGGTGAGTGCGGTGGTGCCGAAGCGGCGGGCGCTGGTGGGCGTCGGAGGGTCGATTCTGCGTTTTGATCGGTCTGGCGGTAATTGCTCAGCCCTTTTTCGTGGCTCCGGGAGCGAGGCGGTTTGCCTTGGGCATTGAGATCTCTTGCTATTGCCGTCCCGGCGTGAATGAACTGGCGAGTGACCTGCATTTTCCCTGCGTTGGCGCTTCGCCCTGAAGGCAAGGCCTCGCTCATCGTTGCAATGGCGGTGCTCGAGGAGCAGGCGGCGCGGATTGCGGTTCTGGGCGCGGCGAACGGTGCGCTTCAGGCCGAGAAGGGCGCACAGGCGGAGGAGATCCGCACGCAGGCGGGACGGATCGAGTTTTTGGAGGCAGAGAACCGGGACCTGCGGACCAAGCTGGCTGGGCTGGAGGAGAAGACGGGACGACCGGCGAAGACGCCGAAGAATTCGAGCCTGCCGCCGTTGCGCGGTGCGAAGCCAAACGGCGAGATCGGGGCGAAGGCGAAGCCGAAGCGGCGGGTTCACCCGGGCGCATGGCGCCGCCTGTGCGACAACCCAACGCGGGTGGAGGATATATGGGCGCAGGCGTGCCCGCACTGCGCGGCGGACGTGTCTGGGGTGGAGCAGGCTACGGCGGAAACCTACGATCACGTCGAGATTCCACTGGCCCCGGCCGAAGTGACGCGGGTGGTGCTGCGCGGGGGGGTGTGCCCGTGCTGCCGCAAAATGTTCAAAGCGGCCCCGCCGCCGGACAAGGCGCCGGGTTCGCCGTATGGTCCCAACCTGCGAGCGGCGGTCTTGTATGCGGCACGCCCATGCGGTGTCGTATGAGCGGCTGGCGGCGCTGCTGGAGACGCAGTTCGGTACGAAGTTGAGCGAGGGCGCGTTGGCATCGATCCTGGCCGCCGCTGCTCCGGCTTTCGCCGTGCAGTTCGGGACGATCCGTCAGCGTCTGTTGGCGGGATCGGTGATCTGCTCGGACGAGGCCGGCTTTCGGGTCGGCAAGCGGAACAACTGGATCTGGGTGTTTCAGCACGCCGACTGCTGCTGCTTCGTCTCCGCGCCGACCCGCGGCAAGGTCGTGGTCGCCGAATTCCTTGGCGGCGTGCGGCCGCTGGTCTGGGTATCCGACCGCCTGAAGGCACAGACTGGATGGGCCGAGAAGCACCAGGCGTGTCTCGCCCATCTCCTGCGCGATGCCCAGTATGCGCTGGATTGCGGTGATGTCGTGCTGGCGGCGCGGGTGATGTCGCTGCTGCGCCGTTCCATTCGCATCTGGCGCTACCGCGAGCGCCTGGAGCGGCGGTTTGGCCCTGGGGTGCTCATTGCGTTCTTCTGGCGCCACTTCATCGAACTCGATGCGTTGCTGGCGGCGCCGATCGTCGGCAACCAGGCCGGTGAGAAGCTCCGCCGAAGCCTGCTCAGAGACCAGGACAAGCTGTTCGTGTTTCTCGCCGAGCAGGACGTGCCGCCGACCAACAACAGCTCGGAGCAGGCGCTGCGCTGGAGTGCCGTTTTCCGTAAGGTCACCAACTGCTTCCGCTCCTTGTGGGGGGCCAAGCTGCACGCCGATGTGCGTTCGGTTATCGAAACGGCGCGGCGGCGAGGGATCGGCGCCTTGGAAGCCATCCGTCTCACCCTCCAGGGACTTCCTCTTCCCATTCCAGCGTAGTTCCCGCGTCGGAGCGCTTTGACACCGTGCCTGCCAGACCTCGCGCGTTCCCGCGACGCGCCGTCGCGTCCGCCCGTATCGTCATTCCATGGCCGATGGGCTGAGCAAATACCGCCGATCGCCGGCAAGCGTAGCAGATCATGCAGCCGCAGGTGGGACAGACCGGTTTGCCGTCAGTGACGGGCCAACGCAGGCGCAGGAACACGTTCTCGACCACGCCGTCCGACATGCGCATGATCTCGGCGGCGCTGAGCAAGCGCGCCGCCGCAGAAAGCAGAAAGTGCCGCGCCATGATGATCCGCCCCCAGGAACCAGTTCGGCATCCTTCCTGGCACAGACAACTTTATGTAACCGGGGCAAAACCCCGGGCGACGCGGCATTTGCCGCTTGCCCCGACGCGGTTGAGTACCATTCCCTCTGGCCATGTCGCCACCCAAAGCCCCCTCCGATCTGTCGCGCGCCGAGTTGGAAGCCGAGGTCACGGCGCTACGTGGCGAGGTGTCCGAGCTGAAACGACTCGTGCTGGGGCTGCGCGAGGAGACCGCCAGGCTGAAGGGCCTGAAGGGCTTACCTTTACCCGCATCTAGAAAGATGCAATTTTATCATTATGTTAGCCTAGCCATCTGTGCGCCGTAGCTGAGGGAAGCCCCTTGGAACGCAGGTGCAGCATACGCCCGCTTTCGCAACGGGCATTTGGAAAATCTGCCATTTTCGGCGCTCGGCTGCGGATCGACATGATGTCGTTCTATAGTAGCGCAGGGCTTTGCCACGATGCGGGTAAAGGTAAGGCCTGAAGGGTCGGCCGGTGATCAAACCCAGCGGCATGGAGAATGCGACCGAGCCGAAACGCGTCGGCAAGCGGGTCAAACGGCGTGGTCGCGGCAAGGTCACCCCACGGGTCGCGGTCGAGACGCAGGTGATCCGGGTGACGCCGCCGGCGGGCTCGCAGTTCAAGGGCTACGAGCCCTACCAGGTGCAGGACCTGGTGATCACGGCACGGGTGGTGCGCTATCGGCGCGAACGCTGGCTGACGCCATCGGGCGAGACCATTTTGGCGCCGCTGCCCGAGGGCACGCGCGGCCATTTCGGACCGGAGCTGCGCCGCTACGTGCTGATGCAGTACCACCAGGGCCAGGTCACCGTGGAACGGCTGGTGGCGCAGTTGCAGGCGGTCGGCATCGCCATCTCCAAGCGCGAGGTCATGCGCCTGCTGATCCACCGGCAGGATGACTTCCTCGATGAGAACCGGGAGGTGCTTCGGGCGGGACTGGAGACCGCGGACTGGATCACCGTGGACGACACCGGCGCACGCCATCGCGGCGCCAACGCCGTCTGCACGCAGATCGGCAATGACAATTTCACCTGGTTCGGCACGACCGGCAGCAAGAGCCGGATGAACTTCCTGGAACTGCTGCGCGCCGATCACACCGATTACGTCGTCAACGCGGCGGCGCTGGACTACATGCGCGAGCACAACCTGTCCGCAGCGGTGATCCAGCAATTGGCCGGGCATCCGCAGCGGCAGTTTGCCGATCCGGCCGCCTGGCAGCGCCATCTGGAGCAACTCGGCATCAGCGCGCTGCGGGTGACCCCCGACCCAACGCGCGTCGCCACCGAGGGCGCGTTGTGGGGCGCCATCGCCGCGCACGGGTTCCTGCATGAGGCGGTGATCGTCAGCGACGACGCCGGCCAGTTCAACGTCGGCACGCACGCCCTGTGTTGGATCCATGCGGAGCGGCTGGTGCATAAGCTGGAGACGTTCACCGACCCGCAGCGCGCCGCCCAGCAACTCGTTCGCGGCCTGATCTGGTGGTTCTACGCCGATCTCAAGGCTTACCAAGCTGCGCCGACGGCGCGCCGGCGCAGCGAAATGCGGGCCCGCTTCGACCGCATCTTCCTGCGCACCACCGGCTTCGCCACGCTCGACCGGCTGCTCCAGCGCCAGCACGCCAACAAGGCCGAGTTGCTGATGGTGCTCGACCACCCGGTTGATCCGCTTCGCGGCTCAACCCCGCTGCACACCAACGGCTCGGAGAACGACATCCGCTGCCAGGTGACCAAGCGCCAAGTCAGCGGCGGCACCAAGACCGATATCGGCCGCGACTGCCGCGACGCCTTCCTTGGCCTCGCAAAGACCTGCCGCAAACTCCGCGTCTCGTTCTGGAACTACCTGGGCGCCCGGCTCGGCGTCGCCGGTACCCCGGTCGTGCCACGTCTCGCCGAAATCATCCGCTGCCGCGGCCAGCCCGCTTGATGGGCTGCGCCGCCCGGGGTTTTGCCCCGGTTACGCGGCGGGCGACCAAGGGCTTGGATTTGCACGGAAACGACACGACCAGCCCTACAAAGCGCCCCGGCGGATCGACCTGGGATCGCCGAGTGTCGCGCCTCGGCCGCCGTCGGCGTGTACACCTCCAGAGAGGCATAGATCGGCGGGGGACATGTTTCTTAAGCTCGAGTCTCGTCGACCGATCCGTGCCGTGAAGGTCCGCTTCCCGCCAACGAGACCTCGCCCCGACTACCCTGCCTGCGAGGCCTGGCGCATAATCCGAACCAGGCAACGGTGATGAGCAGGACCCCACACAATGCGGCGTGAAACCGCGGCAAGTTTGGCGCGTGGTTGGCAGCGTATTATCGGACCAGCAATCGCGGTCAACCTCGCGCTCTTTGCCTATGTTCTATTCGAACCACTGCTCGTTACTCGGATCTCTTTTATCCGACGCCACGAAATTGTATTGGTGCAGGCCGCCTACGATCTCTATCAGACAGATACGCTACTGTTTCTGGTAATTTCCTTTTTCGGAATTGTAGCTCCTGCCGTGAAAATGCTCGCTTCGGTCGGCGCGTGGTACTTTATTGATGTGCGTCTTGCAACGAAACTTCACAAGGCGATAATCGTCCTCGGCAAGTTATCGATGCTGGATATCATGCTCATCGCGATTTTCATTGTGGCGATAAGGGGAGTTGGCATCGGGTCAGTCGATATACTGCCAGGTCTGTATTTTTATGTTGTACTCGTCGTAAGTTCATTCTTTGTCTCGTTGGCGATGGAGCACTTGCTCGACCGGTTCGGGAACGCCGCGTTACCGTCGAGAACCTTGAGGAACCCCATCGGCCGTCACCCGCGACAATGGTTGTCGCAGGTGATCCCCGCCGCCCTCTTGGGCGGCAGCGACAAGAAGACGACGGCCAACGCGCCCCGCGCCCGCTCGTGATCGCCTTCGACGGATGGCTTGGCAGGGCGCGCGAGGACCCACGGGCTCGATGTTCCGCGCCAGACTTTCCGCGCGAGTCACCGTTCAACATCTTCTCAGCCACCGATCAGCTCCAGCAACTGCTGCTCGGTCAGCCGGCCAGCGGTATCCGCTCCCTCCAGCAACTCGGCGGCCAGCTCGCGCTTGGCGCGGTGCAGGTCCACGATCCGCTCTTCGATGCTGTCGGCCATGACCAGCCGGTAGATCGTCACCGGCCTCGTCTGGCCGATACGGTGCGCGCGGTCGGAGGCCTGGTCCTCCACCGCCGGGTTCCACCACGGATCGAGGTGCACCACGTAATCGGCCGCGGTCAGGTTCAGGCCGGTGCCGCCGGCGCGCAGGCTGATCAGGAACAGATCAGCCTCGCCCGCCTGGAACGACGCCACGCGGCGCTCGCGCTCGGACGCCGGCGTGCTGCCGTCGAGATAGGCGTACGGAACGCCGCGCTCGTCCAGGGCCGCGCGCACCAGTTCGAGATGGCCGGTGAACTGGCTGAATACCAGCGCCTTGTGCCGGTTGGCCCGCAGCTCCTCCACCAGGTCAAGGAACGCCGCCAGCTTGGCGCCCGGCACCGCCGCCTTGGGATCGATCAGCGCCGGATTGCAACAGGCCCGCCGCAGTCGCATGAGTTCCGCCAGGATATGAATTTTGCGCCGGCCGGCCGGCGCATCGAGGGCGGCGATCGCCGCCAGCGCCTGCTGCCGCAACGCTTCGTAAAAAGCCCGTTCCTCCTTCTCCATCTCCACCGTGATGGTCTGCTCGGTGCGCGGCGGCAATTCGCTCAGCACCGCCGCCTTGGTGCGCCGCAGCAGGAACGGCCGCAGCAGCGCCTTCAGCGCCGCCCGCGCACCGGGGTCGCGGTCGCGCTCGATCGGGCCGGCGAAGCGCTTCTGGAATTTCTCCCGCGAGCCGAGCAACCCCGGGGTGACGAAGCTGAACAGGCTCCACAGTTCGTCGAGGTCGTTCTCCACCGGCGTGCCGGTCAGCGCCAGCCGGAAGCCGGCCTGCAACCCGTGGATCACCTGGGCGCGGCGCGTCTCGGCGTTCTTGATCGCCTGCGCCTCGTCCAGCACCGCCATCTGCCAGCGCCGGCCGGTGAGCAGCTCAGCCTCCTGATGCAGCAGCCCATAGCTGCACAGCAGCACATCGCGGGGACCGAGCGATTCCACCAGGGCGGCGCGGTCGCCCGCAGTGCCGAGGCGATGCACGGTCAGCGTCGGCGCGAAGCGCAGCACCTCGGCCGCCCAGTTCGGGCACACCGAGGTCGGCGCCACCACCAGGCACGGTCCCTCGGCGGCGCGGTGCAGCATCAGCGCCAGCGCCTGCACCGTCTTGCCCAGCCCCATGTCGTCGGCGAGGCAGGCGCCCGCCTCCAGCCGGGCAAGCCGGGCAAGCCAGATGAACCCCTCCTCCTGGTAGTCGCGCAGTTCCGCCTGCAGCGTCGCCGGAACTTTCGGCGTAAAGCTGCCGGCCTCGCGCAGCCGGGCGATGTGCTTGCGCCAGCCGGCATCCGCCTCGACCTGCCCGGCTTCCTCCAGCAAGTCGCCGACCGCCGCCGCACCCAGCGCATGCACGCGCTGGCCGGACTTGTCGGTCTCCGACACCGCGGCAAGCTGGCGCAGCTGCGCTTGCAGTCGGTGCGTCAGCGCCACGAAACGCCCGTCGTCGAGCGGCACGAAGCGCCCCTGCGCACGGTCGAGCCGGTCGAGCAGGAAGCGCATCTCCAGCACCTCGTCCTCGCCGACGACCACACTGCCTTCGACGGCGAACCAGTCACGCACCTGCCGGACCTTGAAGCGCATCGGCTGCGCCCCGACAGCGCCGACCGCCAGCTTGCGGCCCTGCGGCCATTCCAGCACGGTCGCCTCCGCCCCCGCCTGCTCCAGGTGGGCCTGCAACTCCAGCAGCAGGTCGAGGCACGGTTCCAGCCCGTCCACGACCACCTCGTGCGCCTGCGCCGCGCCGTATGCCTGCAGGGTCGGACAGGCCTCCACCAGCGCGCGGCGGGCGGCGAGTTCGCCGTCGAGGTCGCGCCGGGCGCGGACCTGCTGTCCGCCGAGGCTCGCCAGCACGGAGCGCCCGCCCAGCCCGGCGACATAGGCCGGGCCTTCGGCACCGAACGGACGCACCAGCAGCGTGACCTTGAGCCCGCCGTCGCGCGCCGGATCGCCTTGCGGCACCAGTTGCACCACCGGGGCGGCGATGCCGTCGCGGGCGGCGGCTTCGACGGCATCGATCTCGGCGCGGATCGGCAGCGACGGATTGTCCCGCTGCACCAGGGCGATCACCCGCTCGCGCGCGTCCTTTGGCACCGACAGGCCCTTGGTGCCTAGAATCCTTACCTTTACCCGCATCGTGGCAAAGCCCTGCGCTACTATAGAACGACATCATGTCGATCCGCAGCCGAGCGCCGAAAATGGCAGATTTTCCAAATGCCCGTTGCGAAAGCGGGCGTATGCTGCACCTGCGTTCCAAGGGGCTTCCCTCAGCTACGGCGCACAGATGGCTAGGCTAACATAATGATAAAATTGCATCTTTCTAGATGCGGGTAAAGGTAAGGCCTAGAATCCTTACCTTTACCCACATCCCCCTTGCATGCGTAAATCGCACAAATCCTGAGCAATACAGGGTGAGTGGGGGGTGGTGATGTTGAACCCATGGGAATGGGCCAAGGCGCAGTTTGGTCGGGTGAAGCTGGGTGACTCCAGGAGGACTGAGCGGGCCGTGAAGGTGGCTGCGGCGATGGCGGAGCGCGGCTGCGGGAATGTCCCCTTGCAGGCGAAGACGTTTGGGGAGGCGAAGGCGGCGTATCGGTTGTTCGACGCGGAGGAGGTGACGCACGGGGCGATCACGCAGCAGCATCGCGACCAAGTGATCGCGCTCGCCTGTGCGGCGGATGAACCGGTTTTGGCCATTCACGATGACATGCTGGTGGACTTGTCGCACCGGCACAGCCTGACCGGGTTGGGTCCGATCGGCAACGGCCACGGCCGGGGGTTCATGGCCCACTCGTGCCTGATGGTGCGATCCACCGGCGAGATACTTGGCCTGGCGCATCAGACGGTCTGGGCCCGCAAGGAGAGGGTGCGGAAGAAGCGGCGCCTGCTCAAGGCGTTGAAGAAGCGTCGTCTGGCCACGGCGCGATCGAAGCAACGCCAGCCCCGGCCGAAGCCGCCGCGGGGGCGGACCGAAGCGGCAGTGTGGGAAGAGACCATAGCGGCAATCGGTCGGTGCCCGCAGGGCAAGCGGTGGATCAGCATCGGCGACCGCGGCGCCGATGTGTTCACGCATTTCGAGAAGTGCCTGCAGCTGAACTGGCAGTGCCTCGTGCGCCTGGCGCATGACCGCGTCCTGCTAGATGGCGGGCGCCTGCTGGGCAAGGCGCGCGCGCTCGCCCCCATGGCGCGGCGCCTGACCGAGATCAAGGGGAGGCGCGTCTTGCTGAACGTCTCCTGGTTCGATGCTCAGGTGATGCGGCCGCGGTGCTGCAGTAGTGGCCATAGCCAGGCGATCGGCTGCTCCGTTGTGCGGGTCTGGAACGACGCCGAGCGGATGGAGTGGGTTCTGCTGTCGACACTGCCGGTGACGACGGCGGAGGCGGCGTTCGAGAAGGTTGACTGGTATAAACTCCGTTGGCTGATCGAGGAATTTCATAAAGGATTGAAAACAGGCTGTGTGATCGAGCGGTCGCAACTACGCACCGCTGAGCGGTTCCTGCCGCTGTTCGCCATCGCGTCTGTCGTTGCGGTGCGTTTGCTACAGAGCCGCGCCGATGTGCGGGCCTGTCCCGACGGCCCGGTCGCCGCAGATGAGCAGACGATCGAGATTCTGGCATTGGCGCTCAACCGTTCCCCCGACGCGCTGCTGACCAACCGCGATTTCGCCCACGGTGTCGCGACGTTTGGCGGCTTCCTTGATCGCAAGGGCGATGGTGAACCGGGCTGGCAGACCCTCTCGCGCGGCTCGCAGGTCTTCAGCTTCATCCTCTTCGGGTTCAATCTCGCGCTGAATTTAGGATGTGGGTAAAGGTAAGGCCTAGAATCCTTACCTTTACCCGCATCGTGGCAAAGCCCTGCGCCACTATAGAACGACATCATGTCGATCCGCAGCCGAGCGCCGAAAATGGCAGATTTTCCAAATGCCCGTTGCGAAAGCGGGCGTATGCTGCACCTGCGTTCCAAGGGGCTTCCCTCAGCTACGGCGCACAGATGGCTAGGCTAACATAATGATAAAATTGCATCTTTCTAGATGCGGGTAAAGGTAAGGCCTAGAATTTGCTGCACCGCGAGCAGCCGTTCGGACAACTCGATCACCCGGTAGCGCTGCGGGGTCTCGGCTTCGAGGAACACGCTCGGCCGCTCCGCAGTATGCGACAGCGCGATGCGGTAACCCCCGCGTTGCTCGGTCACCACCAGTTCCACCGGGTAGGCCACCAGTTCGATCGGCTGGTGACGGCGCCTTGCATCGAACACAGCGGGATGCCCGACCAGCGCCGGCAGGGTGCGGACGGGGTCGAAGTCATAGCTGTAATCGTCGCCGTACCAGCCGCTCCGTTCGCGGCGGATGGCCCGCAGCGCCCGGCGGTCCTCGTTGGTCAGGTAATCGAGCCGCGGGTCCTGCTCGTGCAGACGCTTCATCGCCACCGCGCGGCCATCGGTCCAGCCGTCGCGGCCTTTGGCCGACTGTTCCGCAACATCGATCGCCAGCTTGTCCGGATCGACGAACCAGGCAAGGCGTTTTGTCTTGCGTGGCGCAGGCGCGCCGGCGGCCTTGCCGGAGCCGGTGAACAGAAAGGCATCCAGGCTTTCGAGCGCGTGCTCCCAGGGCGGCGTGACGCGGATCAACTGCGTAAACGTCACGCCGATCCCCGCGGCGGTGGCGTCGAGGAAAGCGGCATAGGGTGCCGCCGGTGCCGCCACATCGGCGAGGATTTCCGCGTACAGGCGGGCCGGCAGCCGAAGAGACTCCCTCACCGAATCAGCGCGGGCGGCAAGCTCCGTGATGCGCCGGCGCGAGATATTCGGGTCGGTCGCATGCTCCGCCAGCGCGATGCAGGCGTCTCCAAGCGGATCGGCGGATCGGATGTCTTTCATCCGCCCGATCTGCTCGCGCGCCTTGCCCTCCAGGCCCTGCGCCAGCCACAGCAGCAGTTGCAGCGCGATCCACCCGGCGGGATGCGGCCGGTCGTCCAGCGGCAGCACATCGATGCCGGCCTGGATCTCGGCATGCAGCGCCGCGTCGTTGGCGCGCAGCAGCGCCATCAGGAAGAACAGGCCATGCGCGTCTTCCAGGAACAGCTTGCGCTTGCCGGCCTGCTTGCGCCGTTCCTTGAGGGCCACACGGTAGCCGTCGATCGCCGCGGCGTTGTCCCCGGCCAGGAACCGCAGCGTCGCCTCCGTGGCCTGGCGCAGCGGCGCGTCGGCCTCCTCCAGTGTTGCCAGCGCGCCGCGAACGTCGTCGAGGCGCAGCGCCAGCACATCATGCTCCAGCAGCGCCCGCCGCACCGGGGCAAAGTCCGGACGGTCCTGCAGCACGCGATACCGCGCGATCAACTCCGCCATGCCGGGGATCGATAAGTGACCCGCCAGGAACGCCGCAAGCCGGCCCTCGAACAAGGCGCACTGGATCGCCGGCGCGCGGCTGTCGAGCCAGTCGGCGGCGAACGGCTCGTCGCGCAACAGCCTGCCGAGCAGGGTGGTCAGGCGATGGGGGGCAAAGGCGCTGTCGTGCTGGTCGCGCTGGGCGATAAATTCGGTCGCGTCATTGGCATAGACGGCCAGCCGGGCGAGCCGCAGCAGGGAGGAAGGCTCGGCCACCGGCCTGCTTACGTAGTACAAGCCCGCAGGCCGCAGCGAAAACGCCCGCCGGACCGCCGCGATCAAGAGCTCGCCCTCCGGCGCTGCGACGGCATCGATCGCGACGCGATGCAGCAGCGCCGGCAGGCAGGCCAGATCATCGGTCAGCAACCGCTCGCGAGACAGGACCTCCAGCGCCATGTTGACCGATGCCCCGGCCCAGGCGCGCCCGTCCGGGGTGCGCACCCCGCCGCGGGTCAGGCACTCCACGAACGCGGTCTTCGTGGTGGTCAGGAACACCAGGCTCTTGAGCCGGAGCACAGTCTTCGGCCCCGGCGGGAGGCGGGTGTACCGCTCCCACGGGTCCTCGATGTCCAGGCGGGTGCGAATTGGGCTTGCCATCGGGAAGCTGGAATGCCCGATCGGCAGCGTTCGCGAAACCCTCAGCCAGCGGGATACGTTGGGGGGCGCAACGTCGCGGCAGCGTTGAAAATCCCAGCCACGCGATATATATTCCGGTCTGACGGAAGAGTTTTATGGAGGCAACTGTGGCAGCCGGCATGGAGATGTTGAAAACCACCGAGGCGGCCGTGGTCTCGCGCGTGGCGCTCCGCGATGTCAACCGGGCGATCGACGAGGGCATCCTGCCGGAGGGATTCTTTACCGTTGATAACGGCCGCCACGTCCTGCCAGCCGCCTGCACGCTGATTGCCTTCTATTTTGCCAGTGCCCGGCACCTCACCTCGGAAGAGCGCCTGTACACGATCAAAGCGGCGGAGCCGCGCCTTCGCAGGTGGGGACTGTTCGAACTGCCGGCGCTCCACAAGGAGGATTGGACCGTGCGGGACGAGTTTCTGACGATCGACCTTGCACCGTTCGTAAAGAGCGCGGCCGAGCGCCTCGGCCGGCTCGCGGCGGCGCGAAACATGGTGGAATCCTCCCCGGAAATCCTGGGTGGCACACCGGTCATCCGCGGAACGCGCGTGCCCGTCCATGATATCGCCGCCTCTGTCGCGGCTGGTCATTCGACCGAGCGCATTCTGGCGGGCTATCCGGGGCTCGACGCCGACAAGGTCGAACTGGCCACGATCTACGCCGAAGCTAATCCCGCGCGGGGCCGCCCGCGTCGCGCCGGTGAGCTTCCGAAAGGCGCCATCATCGTCGCGGATCACCGGGTTCCCCGCCGCAGGAAGGCGGGATGAAACTCCTGATTGATGAGTGCCTGAGCCCTGAACTCGCCAAACTGGCCTGTGCCGCCGGCCATGGAGAATCCTCCCATGTGGTTTGGATGGGCCTGTCAGGCTGGAAAGATTGGGAGCTGAAGCCCGTCATCCTTGATGGCGACTGGACCTTCGTCACCAAGAACTCGGTGGATTTCCGTGGGCCGGCGTCCAGGCCGGGTTCCAGGGGGCAATACGCCGATGTCGCCATTCATGCCGGTCTGATCTGCCTCAACGGCCCGGAAGGCATGGACCTCGACATGCAGATCGAATTGTTCGAGCAGGCGTTGGAGGAAATCGCGGCCGACGGCGACCTCGTCAACATGGTCCTGGACATCACCTTGGAGAACGATGATCAGATCCACATTCGCCGGTATGCCCTGCCGGCAGACAACGGCCTCTGATCCGATGCGGCCCTGTTCCAGACTTGAGCCTTCATCGCCGGGCGAACAGCAGGACGTTGGCGGTAAGGACGAATGTCACGTCGTGCGTTTGTATTCTCCACCGGCGAACGCCGCGCGGCATTACCAATAAGGGGCGTCGCGGCCAGACTTGGCCTTGCCACCTCTGGTTTCTCAACAAAATCACTCCAGCAGGCGGCGCAGCGCTACCTCCGGGTCGCGCATGAACCGCCGCATGTCGCGCCAGTGCGGAACGTCCCCCAGCGGCCGCCCGGTGATGCCTCCCTCGTCGATCCACAGGCGATCGCTTGCAGGGTGGCTCATCAGGATCGGCGAATGGGTCGCTACCAGCGCCTGGGATCGACCATCGCGGTGGAGTTCGTCGAGCAGACACAGCAGCGCCATCTGCCGCTGCGGCGACAATCCGGTTTCCGGCTCGTCCAGCAGGTAGAGCAGACCCTCGCTGGCATCCACCCGGGCGGTCAGCAGCGACAGCACGCCTTCACCGCGGCTCTGTTCGTTGGCCAGCCGCCATTCGCCTGTGCCCGGCATGGGCAGCCGCCCTGCCCGGGCCATCGTCTCGGCGAACCGGTCGGCCCGCAGGAACAGACCCTTCGGCCGACGCGGCACCGCAAACATCACATCGACAGCGGCGGAGATGGCGGTCGGCTCGCGCTCGTCGTCGGTCTCGGCGTAGCTGCGACCGCCGCCCGGCCGGATGGCACAGCGGGCGGCGATCGCCTCCAGCAGCGTTGTTTTGCCCGAGCCGTTCTCGCCGATCAGGAAAGTCAGCTTGCTGCGAAGCTGAACCTCGACCGGCCCATGCGACAGGAACGGCAGCCGCTCAATGCGGTCGCCGCCCCGTGCCGGATCGATGCGGAAGCTACGCAGCAGCATTGTTCAGTCCTTGAACGGATCGAACTCGCCTTCCCCCGCCATGGCGACCACGAAGGGCCGCAGCGTGTGCAGCACCCGGATCGTGCCGGCGTGTTGCGCCAGCACCTCCGGCAGCCGCCGGTAGGCCATCGGGCTCTCGTCGAGATCGCCGCCGGCCAGCAGCACGCAGCGCTGCTTCAGCCACGCATCCATCTCTGGCTGGGTGAACATACCCTTAGCCTCCTGGCGGCCGACCAACCGGCCGGCACCATGTACGGTGGAATACAGCGAAGCCCGCGCCGACGGGCTGTCGATGCCCTCGACGATAACCGCGTCGTCGCCCATCGAACCTCCGACGAAACCGCGCTGCCCCGGCCAGGCCGGCGTCGCTCCCTTGCGCACGACCCACAGATCGCGCCCGTCATGCGTCTCGCGCCAGGCGTAGTTGTGGTGGTTGTGGACCGTTTCTGTCACCGCGCCGCCGATGATCCGGCGCACGCGCTCCACCACCCATTCCCGGCCGGCATAGGCGTAACGGCCGGCCAGTGTCATGGCGGCGATGTAGCGGCGGCCGAGTTCGCTGTCTTCGTCCACCACCGCCGGCGGCACGTTCATGCCGTCCTTGCCGCGCGCCGCCTTCAGGGTGCGTGTCGCCGCGGTGTGGCCGAGGCCGCGGCTGCCGAAATGCACGCCGATCCAGACGAAGCCCGCCTCATCGCGCAGCAGGTCAACATAGTGGTTGCCGCCGCCGACGGTGCCGAGCTGGGCTGCCGCCTTCTGGCGATAGGCCTCCATGTCCGCCGCGCGCCAGGCATCGGCGTCGTCGAACACTTCGTGTTCGGCCCGCTCGGCATTGGCCCGCCCGATGCCGAACGAAATCGTCCGCCGCACGTGGCCCAGGATGTCGCCGGCACGCGCCTCGATCGCGGCGAAGGGCGTGTCGAGCCGCACCGCCATGTTGCCGCAGGCGATGTCAAAACCGACACCGGAAATGCTGATCTGGCGCTCGTAGGCGATCACCCCGCCGACCGGCTGGGCGTAGCCAAGGTGGCCGTCGGCGCAGATCACGCCGGCGACCGCGTTGCCCACGCCCATGCAGGTGCGCATCTGCGCCAGCGTTGCCTCGCTGTGCTGGCCGAAGACGGTGAGCGGCGCGTCGCGGTAGGCGGCTTCCTGCGGCGGCAGTTCGAGCGCGGCCGCCTGCGCGGCAAGATGTTCGTCGCGCGCCGCCTGACGGAACTGGCACCAGGCCGGCATGCCGCGTCCGCCAGCTTCCTCGCCCGGACGGGCGACCCGGCTGTCGGGATCGAGGCCGGCCGCGAGGGCCAGTTCGCGGGCACGGGTTTCGTAGGCATCGGGGCGACGCATGGTCGGCCTCCTGTGTCATCGAAGTCGGAAGAAACACTCCGGCGGTCCCTTGCGGGGCCGCCGGAGATTGTTCACGTCTGCCGGATGAAGTCGGCGATCACGGCGGGAGACGCCGTATCGAACCCGACCACGTCCAGCATGCCGGCATCGTTCGGGTCGGCGATGCTGAACCCGTTCGACACCAGACCGACCACCACCAGCTTCGCGGCGATGCCGGTGCGCTCGCGGTACTGCCGCAGTGGCTGCACCGGGTGAATCGACCCGGCCCAGGTCTCGCTGTCGGTGTAGACAACGAAGGCGTCGACCGGCAGGCGGCGCTCCAGCGCGTACAGCATCGGCAGCGCGCAGTCGGTGCCGCCGAACTTCAGGCCCGAGACGGCACACACCGCGTCGTCCAACCGCATCGACGGCGACAGCGGCAGCCTGGTCAGACTCGGTGCACCAGTCCTGGTCCTTCTGTTCCACCGCGGTGAACCCCATGATGTGGGTGTTCGCCTCGGTGGCCGCCGTCATCAGCGCCATCGCCGCCGATGCCTCGCGAGGCGTCAGCGACGTGCCGGCCACCCGACCGGCCGCCATCGATCCCGACACGTCGAGCGCCAGCAGCAGGCGCTTGCCGGTCGGCTCGACCGCCCTGAACGCGGTGTAGAAGGCCGCGTTCAAGGCATCGATCACCGGCTGCACCGGCTCCCACTGCAGCGCGCCGCGATCCCCCCTGCCCTGCGCGTAGGTGCGCAAAGCCAGGAGGATCGCCAGCGGGTGCAGCCGCGCCCGGGCGATGCGCTCGGCGTCGCCCAGGGCCGACAACACCAGCGGCAACTGGTCACCGAGCGGCTGCACCACCCCGACCGCGGTCAGCTTGGCAAGCGAGCGCACCAGCGCGGTCAGCGGCATGCGCTCCAGCAGCGCCTCGCACACCGCCGGGTCGTTCAGCAACTCGGTCGGCACCGCCTCGCGCGGCAGGTCGTGCGCGCGGATGAGCGCCGCTGCCGCCGCACCGCTCGCCGCCCGACCGAGCGCCGCCCGACCGAGCGCCGCCGCGGCCTGGACGAGCGACGGCAACGCCTCGCTCTCCGTGCCGCGGCACACCCAATCGAACAGCGCCACCCGTGCCGGCTCCGCCGTCTCCGGGTGGGCCAGCCGCAGCAGATCGCGGTGCGACTAGCCGCCCCGCTGGCGATACTTCACCAGCTGATAGGCGAGCCGCTCGACCGGCTGGGCCAGATACCAGGCACCGACAGCGCGGCGCAGCGCCCGGCCCCAGCCGCGCGAGCCCTGCACGAACCCGGCGAGCTGGAACAGACTGTGTGCCGGTTCGGGCAACGCGCGGCAGAGCAGCCAGCGCCGCCTGGCGCGTCGCCAGATCCGCCGCCGAGGCAGCCAGGGCAAGCGCGAACAGCGCCGGCTCGTTCTTCGGCGCCCGGCCGCCCTCGCTGACCTCGACGATCCGCGCCACCGCCCTCACGCCGTCCGACGCGATGGCGCGCAGCACCGCCTGCGCGTTGTCGCGCGTCAGCGCCCGCTCGCCGGCATAGTAGCTGCCGCCCTCGGAGCCCAGGATCAGGAAGCGGTCGAGCCGCGCCCAGTCATCGACCGCGAAGGCGTAGCCGCCGGCGGAGTTCGGCACGGTGCCGGGGATCGGCTGCGCCTGCGGCATGACCGCCGCCGCACGCCGCGCGAAAATGTTCAGGTAGCTCTTCATAGCCCGCCTCCTGTCGAGGGACCGGCGGGCGTGGTGTGGCGAGGGTCTATGACATCCTGTTGGATGCCGCCGGATTGGGGGACCGGCTCTCCCTGGTAACCCTCGACCTCCGGCCCGCCGGAGGAATGTCTGGATGCATGCTCATGCCCGGATCAGCGCTGTGGGCAGCCACGATCCGGGCTGACGAAAACAACGGACGAGCGCGTCATGCGCGGTTTGTGGTTGATCGTGTCGTTTCACGCCTGCCTCCTCTCGCCTTTCCGTCCTGCCAGGTGGACATGTGATCGCCGACGATAGACTGTTGCTCTACCAGACTGAGCTACGTCGCCTCGCGGCGCCGGCGGGCTTCGAACCCGCGCCCCACAGATCCCGATAACCGTCGAACTCCGGCCCACCCGGGCCAACGCACGAAAAGCACGGACATGTGCCGCCGAGGGGCGCCGTTCCCTAACTGGAACTGTGGGCCCCCAAGCCCACCGGCTGTCGGGGCGAACCCCTGGTTGAGGATAACCCTCGGCTTTCGGCCCGCGTCGAATCCTTGCAGTGACGGGCATGCAAGTCCCGGTCTGGGGTTTGCTCGTGGGAAAGAGAACCCAGCCCGATCCGGCCCGTCGGGGCGGCGGTATGCTCCCGTCGCTTCCCGGCCGTCAACGACAAACTTTAGATTTCCTAAAGTTTGTGCTAGCCTGTGGCGCGATGATCAATACCGCTCAGATCCGCGCGGCGCGCGGCCTGCTGAAATGGACCCAGGCCGCCCTCGCGCATCGGGCCGCCATTTCCACCGTTACCCTGAACATGATCGAGAACGAGACCGTCCGCCCGCGTGAAAGCACGCTTGCCGCCATTCGCCGTGCCCTGGAAGCGGGCGGGGTGCAGTTTCTGGACGAAGCCGGTGTCGGCGTCGGCGTCAGGCTCGCGTCCGTGGCGGCGCAATGAGCCGTTCACGACGGATGCCCCCTGCCGGAGCATGTCGGATGGCCGGTATCGCCGGTGACACCGGCCCCAATGCGCGGGCTCGCTATCCATCCTCTGGAAGACGGGCGATCTCCGCTTCCACCGCGGCGATCAGAAGGGGAAGCTCGTCGGTAATCGTTGGCCATAGCAGCGGCAATTCGAAGCCAAAGTACTGGTGTGCAACGATGTCGCGCAGTCCGGCGAAGCCTCGCCAGTCGATTTCGCGATGCCCGGCCATGATCTCGGCCGGCAGTGCCTTGATGGCTTCGCCGATCTCGGCAAGCGCGTTCTTGATAGCACGATAGGTGCGCCGGTCGCGCTGCGGCAGCGCGACGAAGGCGTCCTCATCCAGACCATCGACGAAGCCGAGAATGTCGCTGGCAGCAATCTGGATGTCCGTGAGGCGGTCGCGCAGGTCGCGGGTCATCAGAAAACTTGCACCGCCTCACGCTGCGCCGCCGCGCGGATATGGGGTCGCAGGACCCGCCATTCCGCCAGATCAACCGGGGCACCGAGGAGGGCTGCCAGATCCTCGCGCAAGCTGGCGAAGCCGGTCAGGGACATTCGTCGGTCCGATGGGTCCGATGCGAACTCGGCGATCAGGTCTATGTCGCTGTCCGGACGGGCGTCGCCGCGGACGACCGATCCGAAGACCCAGAGGGACGTCACCCCGCGCTGTTGCAGAGCCGAGGCATGCGCGCGCAGCCGGCCCAAGACGTCGGACAGGGCGGGCGGCTGCCGATCCTGTTCAGCGAGAAAGCGGTCGAGCACATCGCCGACGAGGTCCTGGACAGACTGCCCGCGGCCAGCGGCAAGGGCCTTGATGCGGTTGCGGGTCTCGGGGGAGACCCGGACCGAGAGAAATGCGGGCGGTTCCATGGCGGCGATCGTGGCTTTGTGCACAAACCATCATAGGCGCGGGAGCGCTACAGGGCAAGGTCGAGCTTATAACCCGCAGGGGAATCGCACTTGGAATTTCCTTGACAGCGCGACGGCGGCTTGCGCGGGGCGGGGCGATGGATTCTACCGGAGGGCGCGCGAAACCTGCGGTGGGAGGACGCCTTGGATCAGTTTGCCGGCTGCTGGGAGGGTCTGGAAGACCCACGAACCGGGAATGCCGGGCTGCATGACTTCCATGAGTTGCTGATGATTGCGCTGTGTACAGTGTTATGTGGCGGCCAGGGTGCGGTGGACATGGCTCGGTTTGCGGAAGCGAAAGAGCCGTTCCTGCGCGGCTTTCTCAAGCTGGAGAAGGGCATTCCAAGTCACGACACTTTCAGCCGCCTGTTCCGCCTGCTCGACCCGGCGCAGTTTGGCGCGGCGTTTCAGCGGTTCATGGCGCAGTTTTCGAGTACAGGTTCAGGGCGTTGTAGCGATCGATGGCAAGGTTCTGCGTCGCTCCTTCGATCGCGCCAGCGGCAAGTCACCGCTGCATATGGTCAGTGCCTGGGGATGCGAGCAGCGCCTGGTGCTGGCGCAGATCGCCACCGACGCCAAATCAAATGAGATCACCGCGCTGCCGAAGTTGCTGGAGATGCTGTCACTGAAAGGCACGATCGTGACCGCCGACGCGCTCAACTGCCAGCGGGCGATTGCTCAGCAGATCGTCGATCAGGGCGGCGACTATGCCCTGGCGCTGAAGGGCAATCAGGGCACGCTGCATGATGACGTCAGCACGTTCCTCAATGACCCGGCCAGCAAACCGGCGACGAGCGCGCAAAACGTGGACGCCGATCACGGCCGCATCGAGACCCGCACGGCCACGGTCTCGACCGATATCGACTGGTTGCAGCGGGATCATCACTGGCCCGGCCTGGCGGCCATCGGCAAGGTTGTCCGTATCCGTGAAACCGCGAGCAAGACCACCACCGAGACCGCCTACTACCTTCTCAGCACAGCGCTATCCGCGACACGCTTCAACGAGGTCGTCCGCGAGCACTGGGGTGTCGAAAACCGGCTGCACTGGCGGCTGGATGTGGTGATGAACGAGGATCAGGACCGGACCAGACTGGGCAACGGGCCACACAATCTTGCGGTCCTGCGACACATGGCCCTGAACGTCATGCAGAAGGACGGCTCCAAGGGCTCTCTGCGCGGCAAGTTCCAACGGGCCGGTTGGAACGATGCCTATCTCTCCAAACTCCTCGGATCCTTCTGAAATGCGATTGCCCTGTTATAACCCGCGATCGGCACGCAATTATCGCACCTCTCGCCGGAGTGCGTTACGTCGGCCTCAGCGCTCACGAGAATTGACCCGGGGTTGCTCACGGAAGTTGACCCAGTAGGTGCGCATGAGTTTGTGGTCAGGTGGCCTGATCGGCCGGTAGCCGCCGTGGTCGGCGGCAAATTTTCCTTCGCCTGACCGAAGGCTCCATGCCTGCCGCCCGGGCCTCACACCCCGTGAGACCCAGTGATGACAACGGTCAGAAGTCGCCGCGTGTCACGGCCCTGGCGGCGCGTCCTGTCGCGGCGAGGCGGGCACACCCCCGGCGGCTGCCGGGCCGGGAAGAGCCGGCAGCGCTGACCTGGCTCAACGGCCCGACGGCGCGATTGATCGTGACGTGACGGCTGCCAAACCCCAGCCTTCCGTTCGACGCCGGGCGTCGAATTGTCGGGACGCCTTCCGTCCCGACACCACCCGCAGGCCACGGCGCGGGAGGCGAGTCAAAGGCGCCGCGCGCTTTCTTGCGCGGCGGGAGCGGAGCCACGCGCAGAAAATCGGCGCGGGCCGATTTTCGAGCATGGTGAGCACCCACCTGTTGACGCGCCTTGCGCGCCGTGGCACCGCCTCGGTGCTGCGGCGGTGGTGTTGCTGGGGCCTTCAGGTCTTGGTGCTGCGGCGCGCCGGTGTTGGCGACGCTGGCGCCGGAGGCTCCGGGCTGCGCAGGGACGGGCCGTTGATGCGGATGGTGATGCAGTGGTGCTGCAGGCGATCGAGCAGCGCATCGACCAGCGGCTTCTTGTCGAACAGCTCGTACCAGTCGGACAGTTCAAGGTTGGTGGTGATGATCGTCGAGACCCGGTTGTAGCGTTGGTCCATCAGACGAAAGAATGCGTTTGCTTGTTCCGGCTTGATCGTGAGGTAGCTCAGCTCGTCAATCAGCAAGGGCTGCATGCAACTCAGCTGAGCCAGCAGCCGTGTGGTGGTGCGATCGGCCAGAGACGCGTAGAGTTCATCGAGCAGGACTTGAGCGTTGATGAAGCGGCCACGGTAGCCGTTGAGGCAGGCCTCGCGCAACAGACCGATCGCCAGGCCGGTCTTTCCGGTGCCTGGTTTGCCGATGAGCAGGACGTTGTCGGTCCGGCGCAGGAAGTCCAGCCCGGCCAGTGTCTGGATCTGGGCGCGGCTCACGCCGGGCTGCCGATCGAACGGGAAGCTGTCGAGTGACCACCGCCATGGCAGACGCGCCTGTCCCAGACGATACGCCAGGCTGCGTTCGCGGCGGGCGGCGGCCTCCTGGCCGAGCAGCCGGTACAGCAACTCGGGTCCAGCGATCGCTTCGCGCTCGGCGCGTTCGATCTCGGCGTCGAGTGCCTCGGCCATGCCGTGCAGGCGCAACTGGGCGATCAGCGCGCGCAGCTTGTCATGCATCGTCGTCTTTCCCGCTGGTCAGTGCGAAGAAGTCGCCGGCGACCTGTTTGAGGATGAGATCTTCAAGCCGGCCGAGGTCGAACAGGCCGTAGTACAGGGCTTGCTCGATGGCGGCGATGAACGGGCCGGCCGGGTAGGTGCGCTTCATTTCGATCAGCCGGCGGAGTGGCCGTCGCCCGTATCCGTGACTGCGCAGCTTGAGGGCGGCGGCGTAACGGTCGAGGCTGGGATGGTGGCCGCTCAGCAATGCCTCTTCCGCCGCCGCGCTGCGACCCTGCCGCACGGGGATGGTATGATGACCAGGCAGGGTGCTCCTGGCATCGCGCTCGGCGATCAGCCGCGGGTGGACGGCGATCGTCGTGTCCTTGCGGCGGACATGGATTTCGGCGGGGTGCTTGTAGACAGCGACGGACTTGCCGACGAAGCGCTCGGGCACGGAGTAGCGGTTGGTATCGACGCTGACAAAGCCGTGCAGGTCGACGACGCGTTCCAGCAACTCGTAGACCGGCGGCAGCGCGTCGGGCAGCGGCACGAGGTGCGGCTGCTCGATGACGTAGGCCGCATCAGGCGACATGCCGAGCGCTGCCTTGGGCTTGCGGTTAGCGACCTCGCGGCACCAGGCGAGTGCCTGGCGGTTGAGGTCGTCGAAATCTTCGAAGCTTCGGCCTGCCAGGAAATTCGTCTCGACATAGCCGAATGGTCTTTCGATCCGGCCCTTGCGATCTGGATTCCCGACCCGGTGGGCGCGGAACCGGAAGCCCAGAGTGCGGGCGAAGGCCGCCATCTCCGGGGCGATGAGGGCCTCGGCGCCGGCGCCGGCGGCGAGCAGCACGCTGGTGTTGTCGATGATGCAGACCGGACAGGCACCGGCCATGAAGCGCGTGGCCTCGAGCAGGAACGCGCGGGCCTCGAAGCGGGTGAACCGCGGATAGTACTGGATGAACAGCCGGCGCGAGTACGCCAGCACCAGACCGGCGCATTGCGTGATCACCGGCTTGCCGGCGCCCGCGAAGGTCACGCGATGCGGCGAGGTGTCGTGCTGCATCTCCTGCCCGGGCGCGAAGTCGTACTCGCCGGCACGCCGCGGCGGACTGCGCAGGCCGGCCTCCCGCACCCAACGGGTCAAGCTGCTGTAGGACACCTCCAGACCGTTGTCGGCCAGCAGTTCGCGCACCCGCACCACGTTGCCGCGAGCCTGCTCGAAGGCAGCCTTCACGCGGACCAGCGTCGCCTCGTCGCACGGCAACACCTCGGCAACGTTGCCGTCCGGCTCACGCAGGATGCGCCGCACGGTGTTGCGTGACAGCGCCAGCAGGCGGCTGATCTCGCGCAGGCTGTGCCGCTGCACCTGCAGCGTGCGCACCGCGGTGCGAATCTCAGCCGGGGTCACGTGCATCCCCCCGGTCGATCGCAATCGCCAGGACGTCGAGCGCCAACCACAGACGCGGCACCGCCGCGATCAGCGCCGGCGGCACCGATTGCAGCGCCGCCACGCGACCCGTCAGGCGCGCGATGACCGCCTCGAGGCAGCGCATATCGACGACGCATTCGCCTTCCGGGCCGTCCCGCAGAATTTCGCCGGCGCGCCGTTCGTCGTTCGCCCGCAGGGCGTCGAGAAACAAGCGGGGATCGCCGACCATGCGTTCGCGCACCGTTTGCGCGGCCTGCTGGTAGTGGGCGAACCAGCACTGCAACTCGCGGGTCGACAGCGGTGACGCAGCCAGCGCCGCCAGCAGGCTGTCGGCATGGGCGGCATTGGCACGCGCCAACGGCACCACCACCCGGTTGGCCGCCCAAGCCGACAGCTTGCCGGTGCGCACCGCCGCCAGCGCCGCATCGGGCAAACCCGACAGCAGTTGCAGCCGCCGGCTCACCCAGCTCACGTCGCGCCCGCACCGACGCGCCAGCTCCTGCTGCGACAGGCCCTGGCCCTGCATCAGCTCGCGCAGCAGCAACGCCTCCTCAATGCTGGCGAACGAGCGATCCTGCGCGCGCGCCAACACCCCCAGCACCGCTTCGGCCAGCCCACAGGTCCATTGCTCGACACTGGCCGTGTCGCGGCCCAGCCGGCGTAGCGCGGCGACGCGCCGATACCCGTCGATCAGCACCAGCGGTGCTGCGCCCGCGCCGGCCCCACCGGGAGCGGGCGCCACAATGCAGGGCACGATCTGACCGCACCGCTCGATGGACTGGGCGATCCGCGCCACCGCCTGCGGCTCCACCAGGCGGCTGGCGGCAAAGCGCAGGTCCAGTTGGTGCAGGTCAAGCTCCAGACGATGGCTGTCCATGGACGTCATCGCCGGCGGGACGGCCCGCTTGCCCCGGTCACGTCCCGCAGGATCCTCGCCGCCGCATCAATCGGGTTCACCATGGGGCATTGCGCTCCGTCCGGGCGTGGCCAACACGGCCGCGACGGGGATCGCGGCGGCGCAGGAACCCCGGGCGAAGCGGCGGCAGACAGGGACGACCGCACCAATGGCAGGGCGTCGTCGCTCGCCGGGGCGGCTCGGCCGGAGATGCGTCGTCGCGCGAGGTCGCCATCGCGCCGGCCGCCAGCAGATCACCCGCCGGCGGCGGGGGTGAACCCTGATGCGTCACTTTTTTTCTGCGCGCTCGCAGGTGGCCCATCCGGGCGGCATGCTTCTCCTGGCCACGACGGGTCTTCTGATAGCGCTCGCCTGCCTTCCGGAGCGTCTGGTGACGCGCCTGTCCGGCGCAGTCGCCGAAACAGTAGATCTGCCCGCGGTCGCAGTGGCGGCACACGACCACTTCGCTACTGCACTTCCTGCAAAGGAACAGACGACCAGACCCCGGCTCGCTCTGCGCATCGACGCAGACGCGGCGTAGACGAACGCCACCGTCGGCAGGATACTCGCCCTGCATTCGTGCCCGTCACGATGTGGGGCACGGCGTCGAGACAAAACTGGCAGGTTGAGTTCGGCGCCGTGCTTGCCCTCAAGTCTGGCAGGCTCCCGGCAGCTTGCCGAGGTGCTCGGTGCCTCTGTTATCCCCCGTGCCAACCCCGCCAAGACCGTATCCGGTCCTGATCATGTCTCCAGCGACGATCAAATGCCGCCGCACCGGCGTTGTCGCAGGCGCCGCCACCCCGGAGCGGGCGCCAGACCGGGACAACCAACGACAATCGTCAGAACGGTAGGACTAAAGTCAGTGGGTCAACTTCCGTGAGCAACCCCGGGTCAATTCTCGTGAGCGCTGAGGACGTCGGGACACGCGGGAGCAAGGATTTGGCCTCCGTCGTTCCTCCGAGAGCACGAGCCGCCGAGTCGCCACGAAACTCGGCCAACAACGAGCGGATCGCGTGGACTATACTGGGCAGTCTGTCACGACGACCACGTGGACTCTTGCGGGAATGACCGTGGATTCTTCTGGGAACGGTTCCGCGAAGAAAACCGTTCATTAACAAGCCCTTGAAAGACTTGTCCCGTGGACTTTTCTGGTGCAGCTTTCAAGTACCAGATCAAATAGCTTTTCTACTGCCCGGCGTCCTTGACTCTGCGGTGGATGTCTGACTCGATCGTTCCGCATAGGACCAGCGGAGACGATTTGTGGCTGCCAAAGAGATCGCGGTAAAAAAATACGTGGTGAAGCTCAGCGATGAGGAGCGGGGCCGGCTGACCGCGCTGATCACCAAGGGCAAACACCCGGCGCGGCAGCAGCTGAAAGCGCGCATTCTGCTGAAGGCGGATGCGTCGGACGCCGGCGAAGCCTGGAGTGACAGCCAAATTGCCGCAGCCCTGGAGACCAGCGTCGACACAGTTGCTCGGGCGCGCCAGCGGCTGGTGGAAGAGGGCGTCGATGCTGTGCTGACCTGCAAGCATTCGCCAGCCTCCGCCAGAAAACGCATCTTTGATGGAGAAGCCGAGGCGAAGCTGGTTGCCCTGGCCTGTTCGGCGCCCCCAGCGGGACGCGCGAAATGGACGCTACGGCTTCTGGAAGAGACCGTCGTGGAGCTGAACATCGTTGAGCGGGCCAGCGACAACACGATCGGGCGGACGCTAAAAAAAACACGCTCAAGCCCCACCTGCGACAGCAATGGGTCATCCCGCCGGACGCCAACGCCGCCTTCGTAGCCAGCATGGAGGATGTGCTGGAAGTTTATCAAAGGCCGCACAACCCAACCCGCCCCGTGGTCTGCCTGGACGAGACCGCAAAGCAGTTGATTTCCGAAACGCGTGTGCCGATCGCGGCGAAGCCAGGGCAGGTTGCCCGCTACGACTACGAGTATGAACGCAACGGCACCGCCAACCTGTTCATGATGTTCGCACCGCTGGAAGGCTGGCGGCACGTCAAGGTGACCGATCGCCACGCCGCCGTGGATTATGCGCAGGTCCTCAAGGAATTGTCCGACACGCACTTTCCTCACGCCGAGAAGATCGTCCTCGTGCAGGACAACCTCAACACCCACAAGGCGGCGTCGCTCTACGAAGCCTTTCCGGCCGCCGAGGCGCGTCGGCTCGTCGAGCGCTTCGAATGGCACTACACCCCCAAGCACGGCAGACTGGCTGGACATGGCCGAGTCCGAACTCGGCGTCCTGGCGTCGCAGTGTCTCGATCGCCGCATCCCCGACAAGCAGACCCTGATGGACGAAGTCGCCGCCTGGCAGGCCCGCCGCAACCGACACCACACCAAAGCCGATTGGCAATTCACCACGGCCGATGCCCGGGTGAAACTGAAGAGGCTCTACCCAGCATTATGAGCGACGCAGGGCAATAGGGTTCCTTTATTCTGGTTGGTGCCAGGCAGCCCTACCACATCGTCGGCTGTCAAACGAGGCCGGCTGGCAGATCGAGAGCGAGCGAATGGCGCTCGTTGTGGAACCAGGAATGCGGCCGACTTCGACCGGACGGGCAGAACCCGTAGGAGTACCATACGGGAGCAGGGCTCGTCTGATAATGATTTACCTCCAAACGGAGGCGATCCGAACCCAATCGAGGGAAATCCTGCTCGGACGTAGCCTCCGGGGATGGCTTTCGAAAATGAACATCCCAGTGGGCGGAAAGAGCCTAAAAGATGTCAGAGACCAATGCGATAGGATAAGCCGGTGCCGACTCAGCTTAACCATCAGGCACGGAAGCCGAATTGGCTTGACTAATCAAAATATCGTCGACACCGCCATGTTCCTCGATAGGGACGAAACCGGTCAAGAGGGACCCGTTCACACCCCCCCTCCTGTCTTGGGCGTCTGACTGGGTTGGCTCCCCTGGCTGAGGCGGCGAACGGAGGGGCTTGCCTGATGGAGCGAAACGGATTCTACGCTCCCTATGCCGCGCCTGAGCATCCCGGAGCTGACCCAGTACGAACGAGCAGACCTCTCGGTGCTGCCGCGGAAGGAGCTTGAGGATCTGGCGTGGCTGTTCCGCGAGGTTGCGCGCACGCTGGCCAATCGCCTGGGTGAGGACTCCACGACCAGTTCGCGGCCGCCGTCGAGCGACGATCCCTACCGGCGGGGTCAGAGAAACGGCAAGCCTCCGGCCAGTCAGGACCACGATGGTGGCGAAGGCCAGGACGCAGCCGCGCCGGCGGGCAAGGACAAGACACCAGCGAAGCCGCCCGGCAAGCGGCCGGGCATGCCTGGGCACTGGCGCCGGCAGCCGATCGTGGTGACCCGAGAAGTCGAGCACGTGCCGATGGTCTGCGAGGCGTGCCAGGCCGCGCTCGGCGCCGAGTGCCGGGGCCGCCACGTCAGCGCCCACCACGTCTTTGAACTCGACCGCGGCGAAATGGGTCTGCAGGTCACGGCTTCCAAGCACAGCTACTTCGCCGCCAGTTGCGCGTGCGGCCACGAGACGATGGCCAGCCCGGGCGTGGGACTGCGCTCACAGATCGAGGGGCGCAAACGCGACCTGCAACTGAGCGAGCGCTGCCTGGTCGGGCCGACGCTGGCGATCTTCATCGCCGCCCTCGCGTTGCGTTTCCGCCTGTCGCGGCTGAAGGTCCAGGAGTTCCTGCTGGACTGGCTGGGTCTGGAACTCGGGGCGGCGACGATCAACCGCTGCATCCACGAATTCGGCCGGGCCAGTGAGCCGGTGGTCGAGCAACTGATCGAAGAGGTGCGGGCCGCCGAGGTCGTGCATCTCGAGAAACCCCATGGTACCAACAGGGCGCCCTGCTGTGGCTGTGGGTAGCGGTGACCGTGAACACGGTCGTCTATCGCATCGGCAGCCGCCGCAAGGAAAACCTGGTCGCGCTGATCGGCCAGGCGTTCCTTGGCTGGATGGTGACCGACGGCTACATGGCCTGTCGCGATCATCCCCGGCGCCAACGCTGCCTTGCCCATCTCATCCGAAAAGGTTTGGCACTGGCCGAGGGCTATTACGGCCCCGGCTCCGCCTTCGGGCGGGACCTGGTCCGCGACCTCCGCCGCCTGATCGAACGGATCCGCGACGGCGACAACGACGCCGCCGTCAGGCGCCTGGTGGCCCGCATCAAGTGGAACTGCCAGTGCAACGAATATGAGATCGAGCAGAAGGTTCGTGCCCTCGCGCGCGAAATCCTCAACGACTGGGAGGCGGTGATCGCCTTCGTCGCCGAACCGCTGCTGTCGCCCACGAACAACGACGCCGAGCGGGCGCTGCGGCATGCCGTCATTGCGCGCCGCATCAGCTTCGGCACCAGAACGGACGAGGGCAGCCGGTTCTACGCCGCCGGCCTCAGCGTCATCGACACCTGCCGCAAGCGCGGCGTCGATCCCTGGACCTATGGACGCGACCTCATCGCCGCCGCGCGGAAAGGCCCATCCCTGCCCAGCATCGCCGCCAAGCTGGCCGCCTGAAACAGGATCAGCGGCTACTCGCCCGAAGGCGGACTGCTCGTAGAGCCCTCGCCCAGGCGATCCGCAAGCGAATGCGCCAATTCGTGAAACTGCCATGCCAACTCTCCAAGCTCCTGCCGAGACAGTGCCGAAAGCTGGGCTCGTTCGGGATCGGTCAGATCCGGGATGCTTGAGTGTGGCATACAGACCGTAGACGCTGCTTCGCCCCGCTACGCAAGACCCCTTGTTGGCTTCACAGCCGACACCTCACCCGCCAAACGCCCCGATTTGAAATGGCGAGGGGGGAGTGTGAACGGTTGCGTCAAGAGAGCTTCTTTGCCGAGACAGCGAAGCTGTGCGAGGGCTTCTACAATCAGCTTAAGAAACATCCTGTGCCTCTTCAGGACGCCGCTATACGGGCAATCGCCAACAACTCGATGGCGTTGGACGTGTATGCTTGGCTTGCCTATCGCCTGGGACCCGTTCACACCCCCCCTCCTGTCTTGGGCGTCTGACTGGGTTGGCTCCCCTGGCTGAGGCGGCGAACGGAGGGGCTTGCCTGATGGAGCCTCATGGCTCCCCTCATTTTCAAATCGCACCGAACATCTCGACGAAGACTGGCTGGGCGTTCAGCAACTCGGCGAACTTTTCGACCAGCGGCAGCAGCCGGTGTTCCGGCATGGTTGGGATGAGTTGGAAGAGCATGATTCCCTGGCGCAGCAGCGAGTGGGTGCGCCGCTTGGTGGTGTTGGACTTGAGCAGCCGGTCGAAGCCGAGCGCTTCCCCGGCGGCGCCAAGCAGGGTCAGCAAGGCGACTGCAAAGGCATTGATCAGCCACAGCCGGTCGCGGCGATCGGGGGTGCTGACGTGGACCTCGCTCATGCCCATACCGAAACGGATGTCCTTGCTATCGCGGAACTGGCATTCGATGCCCCAGCGCTTCGCGTAGAGGTTGATCAGCTCACGTGCCGGCTTGTCGATGGCGGGGGTGACCAGGCACCAGGGCTCTTTCATGCCTTTGGCCTGCACGCACACGACGGTGCCGACCGGATAGGTGAGGCCGGTGACGGTGGCGCCATGCAGCACGCGGGCCCGCCCGCCCGGACCGACCCAGTCGCCCGCCTTGCGGCGCTCGCCATTGGCGGCGGTCACCATAATGTTGGCGCGCATGCGGATGACGAAGTCGAACTTCAGCCCCTCGCGCAGCACACGATAGAGCTTGTGATCACAGAAGCCGCGATCGGCGACGAGGGTGACCTCGGTCCCGTTTGGCAGCGCCGCGGCGAAGCGCACGAGTACCTGATATTCGTAGTAGTTGCGCCGCCCCTTCAGCGTGTTCGCCGCGACGGTCAGCCAGTACAGCGGCGTCGCCCGCCCGTGACGGGTGAGCAGAGACAGCATGAGCGTGGTCTGGCCGTCGGCGTCGAAGTCGGTCCAGTCCAGGGCAACGGCGATCTTCGCCCGCTGGCCGACGATGAAGGGTACCCAATGGCCCAGCAGGGCATCGACATCGATGCCCTCGTTGGCCAGCATGCGGTCGACCTGCTTGACCGCGTGTTTGGTGGTCAGCCCACGCGCCAGCGCCAGGCCCTGTCCGATCAGCGCGACCGCCATCGAGGCGGAGTGGATCGCCCCCAGCGTGGCGCCGGCCAGCGAGAGAATGCGCTTGGCATGCAGGCAGTCGCCGAACAGGGTCTTCAGGTAGCGCTGGACGCCTTCGAACGAGATCTGCTTGCTGGCTGACAAGGCACGGCCCTCTGCTTCGGATGATGAGGGCTCGAATCGTACTTTCTCGACCTTGGCAACAGGGATTCAGGGTGGGCAATATTTGAACGCCAAGCCGCCGACCACGATTCTTTTCGTAAACCTGCCGCGTCTTACCCGATTCTTTTCTTTATTACGTTCCGTAGTCGAAATGAGGGGAACCCTGAGGGCGATCGCCACCGGCCGCGAAATTCGCGACGGCGAGCTGGCGATCTTCGGCGTCGGGCTGGCGATGCTGGCCGGCTACTTCGCCCAGGCGCACCATGCGCCGCGCGTGCGTGCCATGACCGAGGGCGGGGTCTATGGCGCCACGCCGGTGGCGGCCTGCCCTGGGGCATCGAGTGCAACCGCATCTCAACCAATGCCACCAGCTTCACCAATGCGATCGACGCGCTGGGCTGTCTGGTCGCATCCGGCCGGTGCGACGTCGGCATCATCGGGGCCGCGCAGGTCGACCGGTTCGGCAACGTCAACACCACGGGCATCTGGGATGGGCGGATCGGCGAGACCTACCGGCCGCCGAAAACGCGCCTCACCGGGGCCGGCGGCGCCAACGATATTGCCTGCGGGGCGAAGCGCACGCTGATCATGGTGGCGCATGAGCCCAAACGATTCGTGGACAAGGTCACCTACATCAGTTCGCCGGGCTATCTGGAGGGTGGGGATGCGCGATCGCGTTACGGCTTCCCCGGCGGCGGACCGGCGGCCATCATCACCACGCTCGGCATTCTGCGGCCGCATCCCGAAACCCACGAATTCCTGCTCGATGCCTGGTTCGCCTTCTCCGACATCGCCGAAATCAAAGCCAACACCGGCTGGGACCTGAAAGTGTCACCGGGGGCGGCCGTCGTTCCGGAACCGACCGACGCCGAGTTGGCCGCACTGCGCCGCGTCGACGAAACCGGCGCCCTGCGCAAGAGGAGTTAAAAACGAATAAAAGTTTTTGTTCTCTTGTCAAAAGAAAGACTCGTTCTTTTTTGAAAAAAAGAACCAAAAAACTTTTGTTCGTTTGGCGTTCCGGGGTCAGGTTGCACTTTCAGCGGACAGCATCCGCGCCCGCCCGGTTTCCACGTTTCGCCGGCTGGGAAATGAACCCTCATGCCTGGCCGCAGTACGTCTGCACGTTCGCGCTGCGGGCCGGGATGCCGGTCTCGGCAGCGCACACGCGTGCGAAGGTGGCGATCCCGTCGCGTATTTCCTGGTGCGACGGCAGGGCGAAGCAAAGGCGGAGCCAGGAGGCGCCCGCATCAGGTTCGGTGGCCCATTCCGGTCCCGGGTTGAAGGCGATGCCGGCCGCAGCGGCCGGCGCGACGAGGCGACGGACATCGACGCCGTCTGGCAACTTCAGCCACAAAAAGATGCCACCGTCGGGACGATGGAACTCCACCGCGGTCCCGAACTCGCGCGCCAGTGCCTCCACCATGGTGTCGAGCTTGCCGTGCAGGCTGCTGGCGAGATTCTGCACGTGGGCGTCGAAAGCGTGCGAAAAATACTCGGCCACGATCATCTGCTCGAGCGCGCCGGTTGAGTCGGTTCGCAGCGCGACCAGGCGGCCCAGCACATCCCAGGGCGCAATGACGTAGCCGAGGCGAAGGGCCGGTGCGAGCGACTTGCTGAACGAGCCGATATGGATGACCTGTCCAGGATCGAGGGAATACAGGGCGGGCGGGGCGTTGCCGCTCCAGACGAGGTCGGCGTACCACTCGTCCTCGAACACCGGCACTGCGTATTCACGGGCGAGGGCCAGCAGGGCCCGACGACGATCGAGCGGCAGCACGCAGCCGGTCGGATTCTGAATGGTTGGAATGGTATAGATGTATTTCGGCCGGACCCCACGCGCTTTGAGATCGGCAAGGATATCGGCCAGCGCGTCGATGCGCAGCCCGTGCGCGTCGAGCGGCGCGCCGATGATTGTTACGCCCAGCGGTCGGAGCTTCGTAATGGCGCCGGCGAAGGAGAAGGATTCCAGGATGACGACATCGCCAGGCTCAAGCAGTAAACGGTTGACCAGGTCTATGCCTTGCATCGATCCGGTGGTGATCAGCACGTCCTCGGCTGTTGCGGCGATGCCGCGGCGCGCGGCCGACTTGCGGGCAACGAATTCCCGTAG
Organism: uncultured Alphaproteobacteria bacterium; assembly: GCA_963709085.1. GTDB lineage: Bacteria > Pseudomonadota > Alphaproteobacteria > Acetobacterales > Acetobacteraceae > Rhodovastum. Next base: position 1,216,672 of record CAVPVB010000024.1, on the reverse strand, counting down.
CCCGAGATAGCCGAGCGACCCCTGACCAAGCCCGTACAGCGCAAGAGTGCTACCCTCGCGTGCCAGTACCGAGGCCGCCGCTTCGGCCAGACCGGCGAGCGGAACGCGATCGGGGTCGTTGTGGCCGCCGACGAAATTGAAGCGCGGAAATCCCGTCCAACGAGGTGCCGGCGCGGGGACATGTCGTGCGAACACGGTCGCGTAATCGAAGTCGGCGCTTGCCATGGCGAGTTCCCTCCGAATGAAGGCGTCGAAGCCTCGGTTGTCATTGTCGCTCTTGGGCATCACGCCGCGAACAGTTCCGGGTCGTAAGGGTAGCGTCCGTACTGGCGGGCGGCGCCGACCAGGGCATGGATGTTGTCCGGCGGCGTCGGTATCGGCAGGCCGCATCCCATGGCGAGAACAAATCCCTTGGGCGTATCCCAAGCTTTGCGCAGGGACTCGCGGACATTCTCCGCGACCACCGCGGGGGTTCCCAGGTACATGGACTCGGTGGGACGGATATTGCCGGTCAGGGTGATCCGGTCACCGACCGCGGCTTTCGCCTCGGCCAGATCAACCACGTCGTCGAGCGACAACGCGCCGGCACCGGTATCGGCCATGACCTGCCAGTTCCGGCTTGTGTTGCCGCAGATGTGCAACACCGGATGGCGACCCGATGCGGCGATGATCTCGGCAATCAGGCGCTGCTGGTAGGGAAACGCAAACGCCCGGTAGACGGCGGGGCTGATCATGCTGCCCGACGACACCGGATCGGTGATGGTGAAGCCGACCGGCAGTTTCGCCACCTCGCGGACGAAGGGGAGGGTGCTGGCCAGCGCGAACTCCAGCAGACGGTGGGCGAAGTCCGGGTCGCGAATGATGTCGCGCATGAAGCGCTCCGGGCCGCGCAAATTGCCGGCGGTGCTGAACGGCCCGCCCAGCGTCAGGCCGATCGGAACCTCATCGCCGAGTTCCGCCACCATGGTTGCCAAAGCGCCGAGAAACTGCGGAAAGCGTCCGGCGGTGAGCGGGTCGGGAATGCTCAGCCGATCGAGGTCGGACGGATCTTTCACCACGTGCTCGGCCACGAAGCAGGTGGTCCATTCGGGAAACGCGACGCGGCTGCCGACCGCCTCGGCAATGCCGGTGGAACCCGGACCGACCGCGATCCCGTCATGGCCGTAGCGGCGGTAGGCAGCGATCTGGCCGAGCGCCATCAGCTCGGCGGACTGGCAATACTCCGCCACCGTGACACCCAGCACCAGGGCGGCATGGTCGCTGAGCATCGGAATGCAGGGGATGCGGTCGTAGGGTTCGCCGGCCAGGAAGGCCCGCATCCGTGCTTTCGGGGTCATCGTGTCGCTGTTGGCGGTCATGCCGGGATCATCCGCCGAACAGCGAGGGATCGGTGGGATAGCGGCCATACCGGCGGGCGGCGTTGACGAAGGCATGGACGTTAGCCGGTGGTGTTTGAATGGGCAGGCCGCAGCCGATCGACAGGATAAACCCCTTGGGAGAATCCCAGGCCTTGCGCAGGCACTCGCGGACGTTCTCCACCACCACGTCCGGGGTGCCCAGGTACATGGTCTCGGTGGGGCGGACGTTGCCGCTGATGATGATGCGGTCGCCGACCGCGGCTTTCGCCTCGGCGAGGTCGATGACATTGTCGAGCGACAGGGCGCCGGCCCCGGTGTCGGCCATGAGTTGCCAGTTCCGCCTTGTATTGCCGCAAATATGCAGCACCGGCCGGCGCCCCGACAAAGCGACGATCTCGGCGATCAGGCGCTGCTGGTACGGCAAGGCAAACTCGTGGTAGACCTTCGGGCTGATCAGGCTGCCCGAGGCGACGGGATCACCGACATTGAACACCACCGGCAGCCTTGCGGCCTCCCCGACGAAGGGGAGGGTGCTGGCCAGTGCGAATTCGAGCAGCCGGTGCGCGAATGCGGGATCGCGGGCGATGTCGCGCATGAAGCCTTCCGCGCCGCGCAGGTTGCTCGCGGTGCTGAACGCGCCAGCCACCGTCGCCGCGACCGGCACCTCGTCACCGACTTCATCGACCATCCGGGCCAGCGCCTCGTGCAGGATTGGAAACCGGCCGCCAGTGCGGCCGTCGGGAATGTCCAGCCGGTCGAGGTCGGCGGTTTCCTTGACCACATAGTCGGACACGAACGGCGTGGCATCGTCCGGAAAGATCACGGTGCTGCCGGCCGCTTCGGCCACCCCGGCCAGCCCGGGACCAACCGCGATGCCGTCATGGCCATAGGTCTGGTAGGCGGCGATCTGGGCGTTGGCCATGAGCTCGGCCGAGTGGTGGTAAGCGGCGACGCTGATGCCGGGCACCAGTGCGGCATGCTCGCTGAGCATCGCGCCACACGGAATTCTGTCGTAGGGCTCGCCGGCCAGGAAGGCCTGCAGGCGGGCCTTCGGGGTCATCTCGTCCCGCACCCGCGCGCTGTGGTTCATGCTCTGTCCCTTCGTGCCTTGCAGCCGTTTGCGGTCACGCCAACGCCGCCCGGATGGTGGCCGCGTCGAGCCCGTCGGTGATGAACACGAAACGTGATGCGGTATCGGCGTCGGGCCATGCGGCGAGGTAAACCGGCTTGTGCAGAACGCCGCGCACGCCTTGCACCACCATCGGCTGCTCCGCGCCGGCCACATGCAGCAGCCCCTTCACCCGCAGCAGCGTATCGCTATGCGTTTCAATCAATTGTGCCAGTGACAGATGGAAACTTTCCCATTGCACCGGGGCCGCCCAGGTCAGGCAATGGGCGCGCAGACCGGCCCCGTGGCGATGCAGATGCGCCCCTTCCGGCAGCATGCGCACGCCTGGGCCGAACAGTTGTTCCGGCGACACCTCGCCATGGCTCGCCACCAGCACCGGTGCGGTCGGATTGATCTCCCGCAGGCGCTGCTGTAGCCGGTCCACCGCGCCCGGGGCGGCGATGTCGGGCTTGGTCAGCACGATGCGGTCGGCGAGCGCCACCTGCCTCACGGTGAGATGATCGCTGGCGAGGTCCTGCTCCCCATTGAGCGCGTCAATGGTCGCGATCACGCCGCCCGGCACGTAGCGCGCGACCAACTCCGGCGAGACAGTCAGGGCTTGCAGGATCGGCAGCGGATCGGCGAGGCCGCTGGTCTCGATCACCACCCGTTCGAGGGGGGCGCCGGCGCGCGCTTCCAGGCTGCGGGCAGCGGCGACGAAATCGCCAAGGTCGGCACAGCAGACGCAGCCGCCGGCCAGCACGACGGTGTGGTCTCCGGCATGGCCGATCAGCGCCGCATCGAGGGCGATGTCACCGAACTCGTTGACCACCACGCCGGTGCGGGCCATCGAGGGGTGCCGCAGCAGGCGCGCCAGCAGCGTCGTCTTGCCGGTGCCGAGACCGCCGGTCAGCACCGAAAACGGCAGACACGCACTCACGACACGCCAACCAGGGCCGGCGCCGGGAACCCCATGGCGGCGACGAAGATGTCGGTGAATTGCGGATCGGTGGCCAGTTCGACCGGCTCCACCGCGCGGCTGATCCGCTGCAGATCCGCGCGGGAAGCGGCGTTGATCAGTAGCGCTTCGGCGCCGGTGCGGGCGGTGTTGCCGACATAGACGACGCGACCCCCGAGTTCGGCGGGGAACAGGCCGATATCGATCAGGCTGCGGGTGGTCAGGTGATAACCGAACGAGCCGGCGACCAGCGCGCGGTCGAGTTCCGCCGGCGCCAGCCCGTTGCGCCGGAGCATGGTTTCAATGCCGGCGCGCACCGCCGCCTTGGCCAGCTGCACCTGGCGGATGTCGCGTTGGCCGAGATAGATGTCGCCAGCGAGAAAAAACGCCGGCTTGCCCTCGCGCGGGCGCAATCGCGCGCGCAGTGGTGGCGACAGCGATGCGGGGTCGCGGGTGAACCTTCCGGAGCGGTCGATGACGCCGAGCACCGCCATCGCCGCGATCGCATCCAGCAGGCCGCTGCCGCAAATGCCGACGGCGTCGGCGTTGTCGATGGTGGCGATGGCGATGTCGCCGGCCGCGATCACCACGCGCTCGATGGCGCCGCGGGCCGCGCGCATGCCGCAGGCGATGTTCATGCCCTCGAAGGCGGGGCCGGCGGCCGTCGAAGTGGCCTGCAGCCTTCCGTCGCGGGCCAGCACCATTTCGCCGTTGGTGCCGATGTCGACGAACAGCGTGGTTCCCCGCGCCTGGGCGAGATCGTTTGCCAGCATACCGGCGGTGATGTCGGAACCGACGAACCCCGAAATCAGCGGCGGCAGGAACATTTCCCCGCCCGCCGCGATACGCAGGCCGAGCGGTGCGGCGAGATGGTACTCACTGCCCTGCAGCGCAGGCACGTAAGGGAAACGGCCGAGCGGCTCCGGGCTGACATTGGCGGCGAGATGCATCATGCAGGTATTGCCGGCAACGACCACTTCGTAGATGCGCCGGCGCGGAATGCGCGCCTCGGTGGCGAGCAGGCCGATCATGAGGTCGATTTCGGCCATCAGCTCGCCATGCAACAGCGCCAGCCCGTCGGGCTGCGAGGCGATCTGCACGCGCGACAGCACGTCCTGCGCATGCGCCACCTGCGGATTGAGCGCCGAGACCGAGCCGACCCGCGCGCCGGTGCCGAGGTCAAGGAGCGAGGCCACCAGTGTCGTCGTGCCGATGTCCACCGCGACGCCGTACAGCCGTGTGGTGCTGTCGCCCGCCTCCTCCGCCAGCAGGCGGTCACCCGAGCTGACAAAAGTGCAGCGCCGCTCGGCATCGAAGCGCTTGCGGATGGCAGGCGCCACCGGAAGATCAAGGCGCAGCCCGTCTTCCAGAATGCGCAGGCCACGCTCGCCGGCGCCGGGCACGGTGACCTCGAGATCGCCCTCGGCGAGCGTGCTGCACAACAGCACGAAGCCTTGCGCGACCTGCCCGGCGGAAAGATTGCGCGTGGCGACCACGCGGGCATTCGCCTGCCCGGCCGCGTCCAGCTGGACCCGGCACTTGCCGCAGGTGCCGACGCCGTTGCAGGGCGCTTCCAGCCGCACCCGCGCCAGCCGCGCCGCATCCAGCAGGCTGCCGCCCACCGGGATTTCAGCGCTGGCGCCCGAGGGTGCGAAAGTGACGACGGGCATGCGTCAGGACGGACGCCCGGCCCGCACTGTTCCGGTGAGCGCGCGGATATTGTCGAGCCCGGTCGAGGTGCTGAGGCCGCAGGCCGGGGCGATGATGTCGATGCCGTCGCGCACCAGGCGCTCGGTGCTGCGCGCCACGCGCGCCGCCTCGCCGAATTCCAGCAGGCTGGTGCTGACATTGCCCATGGTGCTGATCTGCGGATAATCTTCTTTCAGCCGCACCAGGCTCACCACGGCATCGACGCTGATGGCATCGGCGTGCAGCTCGGCCAGGTACTGGCGGCTGCGGCTCATGTCGCCGCAGATATGCACGATCACCGGCTTGCCCGCCGCGTGCACGGCATCACACAGCACGTTGAGATAGCGCAGGGCGAATTCGCGGAAGATCTTCGGCCCCAGGATCTCGCCGGTCGCGGTGGGGTCGCCAATGGCGATCACGTCGGCGCCGCTGTCCGCGACCTCCTGCGCATAGGCTGCCAGCAGCCTGGTGACGTAGTCGAGCATGCGGTGTGCGTCGTTCGGCTTGGTGCGCAGTTCCTTGAGGAAGCTGAGCGGGTCCACCACCGAGGCGGCGGTGCTGACCGGGCCGGACAGGCTGGCGATGACCGGCACGTCCGGGTTGCGCCGCTTGAGGTGCCAGGCGGCCTGAATGACCGTGCCGATCCGCCCGCTCTGCACCAGGCGGCTCACGTCCTGGAGTTCGACCTGGGCCGACGAGGAATAGGCCTCGGCGGCGATCTTCGGCTCGCAGGACAATGATCCCGGATCGATGCGGCTGCCCAGCACTTCCGGCTCGACGGTCATGCAGAAGGGAACACCGAGATTCTCGAAGCCGGTGGCAAGCTGCACGCGCTCGGCCAGAGCGGCCATGGCCTCGGCGGAGAAATGCGCCTGCGGCAGCTTCGGTGCGTCCGCCGCCTCCATCAGGTCAACGACGGCGGCGTTCATCATGCCGCCGGTGCAGATCACCGGCGGCCGGTCGACCGCTTGTTTGGCCAGAACGCGGCCGAGACGTTCGCGCGGCGCGAGCGCGCTCATCGGGCGCCCTCCTGCAATGCTGCCTGCAATGATGCGGCAAGACGGCAAGCACGCCCCGTTCCGTGAGTTGGGCGACCGGCCGCAGCCGAACTCATGCCGCGTTCACCAGCCCGGTCAGGCGCTTGGCGAGTTGCACCGCCTGCGCGGCCCGCGGGGCGTAGCCGTCGGCGCCGATCTTGTCGGCGTATTGCTGCGACAGCGGCGCCCCGCCGACGATCACCTTGAAGCGGTGGCGGATGGCCTCGGTTTCGAGGATGCGCACGACCTGCGCCATCTGCTCCATCGTGGTGGTCATCAGGGTGGACAGCGCGATCACGTCCGCCTTGACCTCCAGCGCGCGGTCGACGAATTGGCGGGCCGGCACGTCGCGGCCGAGGTCGAACACCTCGAAGCCGGCCACTTCGAGCATGATTCGAACCAGGTTCTTGCCGATGTCGTGGGTGTCGCCCTGCACCACGCCGATCACCACCCGGCGTCGGTGGCCGGTGAACTGCTGGCGGATATGCGGCCGCAGGATGGTGACGCCGGCATACATCGCATCGGAGGCGATCAGCAGCTCGGGGACAAAATACTCCTCCTCGTCGAATAGCTTGCCGGCCCGGTTCATGCCGGCGATCAGCCCCTGTTCGATCGCTGCCCAGGCATCGTACCCAAGGTCGATCACCCGCTGGGCCAACTCCGCGGTCAGCGTCTCATCGAGTTCCAGCACCGCAACGGCGAGCGCTTCGTGCAGCTCTTGGGGGCTCGGGGGGGACGTTTCGGGCATGGGTTACTCCGTCGTGCCAGGTTTCACGCTGCCCGGCGGCGTGGCATTCAATTAGAACAATGGCGGGCGACGCTGTTTACAAGCGCGATCAGCCCGTCCCGGCAGGCACCCACGCAAGCCCCACATCCCGCACACCGTTCGGCATCGATGCGGATCGCCGCGCCGGTACGGTGCACCGCGTCGCTAAAGCAGGCGTCGGCGCACTCGGTGGTGCGCAGGCGTCGAGCCTTGGCATGTGCGGCGATCATTCAGTCCGTTGCGCATCCGATTGTCGTTCAGGGACGTTGCTCCGTTCGGGGATATTTCTCCCAAGCCTGTAACGGCGGGGCATTCAATTTTAAACAGACCCATAAGAATCGTTCAATAGAAAAATCACGAATCAATGACGTATCTTTAGATCCTCCAGGGATGCGAGCCCATGCCGATCGACATGACAGGGCTGGCAGGAAGTGCGGAGGCAGGCAGCAGATAACTGCAAAGTCGTGTAAATACGGCTATCAAAAGTACGATCATATTGACTCCAGATGGAAACGGTGGAATAATCCGCCGGCGCCGAAGACGCGGCGTCTAACCGACCGTTTGGCCCTTCCGACCACGTGCGGCGCATCCTGCAATGCCGTCACCCAGGAGCGTGCGACCCAGGAGACTGAGATAATGACAGGGTTTTCGCACGGGATCATCCTCTCCGCCGGCATCGGACGGGCCGCCCCCGCCAGCCCGTGGGCCGGAAATTTGTGCCGGCGCGGCCTGCCGGTCCGCTTCCGGCTGATTCGCGACAACCGGCCGGCCGCGGGCGCGCCCGCCCGCGCCATGCTCGAAGCCTCGATCCTGGCCGGGCGCGACAATGCTGCGGCGGTCGAGGCGGCGCCGTTTTTTTCGCCACGGCAGGTCAAGCCCGAAGAACGCGGCGAGATGATCGTGGACTACCCGGCCGACGAACAGCGCAGCATTACCGGCGCGGCGTTCCGCCATCAGGTCCTGTGCCATGCCAAAGGACTGAAGGAGACCGGTGTCCTGAAGCCCAGCACCGATCCAGCCCGCTTCACCGACCGCATCACGGTCGATCGTCTTGGCAGCTATTGCCCTGCGTCGCTCATAATGCTGGGTAGAGCCTCTTCAGTTTCACCCGGGCATCGGCCGTGGTGAATTGCCAATCGGCTTTGGTGTGGTGTCGGTTGCGGCGGGCCTGCCAGGCGGCGACTTCGTCCATCAGGGTCTGCTTGTCGGGGATGCGGCGATCGAGACACTGCGACGCCAGGACGCCGAGTTCGGACTCGGCCATGTCCAGCCAGCTGCCGTGCTTGGGGGTGTAGTGCCATTCGAAGCGCTCGACGAGCCGACGCGCCTCGGCGGCCGGAAAGGCTTCGTAGAGCGACGCCGCCTTGTGGGTGTTGAGGTTGTCCTGCACGAGGACGATCTTCTCGGCGTGAGGAAAGTGCGTGTCGGACAATTCCTTGAGGACCTGCGCATAATCCACGGCGGCGTGGCGATCGGTCACCTTGACGTGCCGCCAGCCTTCCAGCGGTGCGAACATCATGAACAGGTTGGCGGTGCCGTTGCGTTCATACTCGTAGTCGTAGCGGGCAACCTGCCCTGGCTTCGCCGCGATCGGCACACGCGTTTCGGAAATCAACTGCTTTGCGGTCTCGTCCAGGCAGACCACGGGGCGGGTTGGGTTGTGCGGCCTTTGATAAACTTCCAGCACATCCTCCATGCTGGCTACGAAGGCGGCGTTGGCGTCCGGCGGGATGACCCATTGCTGTCGCAGGTGGGGCTTGAGCGTGTTTTTTTTAGCGTCCGCCCGATCGTGTTGTCGCTGGCCCGCTCAACGATGTTCAGCTCCACGACGGTCTCTTCCAGAAGCCGTAGCGTCCATTTCGCGCGTCCCGCTGGGGGCGCCGAACAGGCCAGGGCAACCAGCTTCGCCTCGGCTTCTCCATCAAAGATGCGTTTTCTGGCGGAGGCTGGCGAATGCTTGCAGGTCAGCACAGCATCGACGCCCTCTTCCACCAGCCGCTGGCGCGCCCGAGCAACTGTGTCGACGCTGGTCTCCAGGGCTGCGGTAATTTGGCTGTCACTCCAGGCTTCGCCGGCGTCCGACGCATCCGCCTTCAGCAGAATGCGCGCTTTCAGCTGCTGCCGCGCCGGGTGTTTGCCCTTGGTGATCAGCGCGGTCAGCCGGCCCCGCTCCTCATCGCTGAGCTTCACCACGTATTTTTTTACCGCGATCTCTTTGGCAGCCACAAATCGTCTCCGCTGGTCCTATGCGGAACGATCGAGTCAGACATCCACCGCAAAGTCAAGGACGCCGGGCAGTAGCCGGCGTATTCTGGGGCATGACACCGGACCGCTGTGGTTGGGGCACACGCCCAAAGCCCGGATGCGGCGTGGTCCTGGCGGATGACCGGACGCATCAGGAAAAGGGATCGCAAGATGGCCGACCGGAGGCGGCTACCCACGCAGCCGCCAATGGCCTCGACGCATGCCGTCAGCGTGATCCGGCCAGGCCATGCCATGACGCCCGCTCCGGCGATGACGGTCACAGTCCGATCGTTGTGGCCGAAGTTCATCCGTTACGCCAAACTGAAGAACAAATTGACACCGCTGAGGCAACGTCTCACCAACAACGCATGATAGAAAGGGACCAACAATGCTCCGTACTTTTCGTTCTTACCCTAGCGACGTGGCCAACAGCGCGAGCGCAAACCAAACCGCAAGCCAGCATGTTTCCACCCTGCGCGCCGTGGCGCGCCAGGTTCTTCTCCTTGCCGCCGCCTCTGTGCTGACGGCTGCCGGCGGCATCGCAGCGCCAGCGCCCGACGCGGCACCCCCATCCAACTCCACTCCCGATTCGACGATCGTGGTAACGGCACCGCCCGACATACCGGTCGTCCCCCCAGCGGCGCTCGGCACCAACGGCGACGTGGACCAGGCAGCCTTTGGCATCGCCGGTTGGGCGTTTGCCGATCCCGGCCGCACCAGCGGCCGCCCGGTCGAGGCGGCGCGGGCCGTGATCTCCCTCGAGTACATCGCCAGTGCGCTGTCCAACAATCCGCGCTACATTGGTACTTCGCCGTTGGTTCAGCAGCAATTGCTGGCCGCCCGGCAGGAGGTGCGTGACGTGCTCGGCGTCGCCCGGGGAGCCCCCTCCCAGGCGGTGGTTGACGCCTTGATCGGGCTCGAGAACGCGGTCATCGCCGGCGACGCGGTGGCGCAGGAAAAGGCGTTGTCCGGTCCTCTGTTTACCCTCGGCGCGAAGGCAACGCTCCAGCGCATCGCCTATCTGCCGCCGCTGCCGGTTGCCAATGTGGCGACGCAACGGGCCCAGGCCGACACCAGGCAGCCGGGTCCTCCCTGACCTGAGCAATCGCCATTTATCGAGATGAACGAGAGGGTTTGCGGCCTGCGTGAAAACGCCCTCATCACAGACGGCCGGGCTGAAGTCGGAGACGGCTATCTGCCCGGCCGGGCGCCACTGGATCGGCATCGCCCGGGCCGAGAGCAGAAGGCGGCAGATGACCCCGCCTGCCCATACGCTGCAGCCCCGCGATCCTGTCATCGCCGCGGCGCAGGTTGCTGAGCGGGTCACGCACTTCTTTTTCACATGATGGCCCATCCATATGTCATGAAAACACTTCCATGAGCTGGTATTTTATGTTAATATAACCATGATGAACGTGAATTGCATGAGAAAGGCGGAATCACATGTACCTTTACGAACAGCCACCGCCATCGCGACGCCTTGCCACCGTCGCTTTTGTGCTGCTCCTGCATGTGGCCACCGTCTACGCGCTGGTGACGGGTCTGGCACAGCAAGCTGTTGAGGTTCTGCACCCGCCGATCGAAACGCTGCTGCTCGAAGAGATCGAGCCGCCCGCCGCCCCGCCGCCGATGCTACCGCCGCCGCCATTGCCGCAGCTTGCGATGCCAACCCCTCCGGACATTTCTCTGCCGGAAATCCATGTTCGCCAGCCAGCGCCGTCCCCAGTGCTGTCCAGCGTCCGCGTGTCGTCCAATGCCATTGTTCCGGTAACCCACGAAAAAGCGCCGGAACCCGCCGCCGTGGTGCGGGCACTGCCGGCGCCGGTCAGGGTGAGCCCGCATGTCGAGGTGGGAAAAAACTGCATCGTGCCCGACTACCCTGCCGCGGCCAAGGCGGCGGGGGAGGCGGGAACCGTGGCCTTGCGGTTCCTGGTCGATACGGATGGCCGCGTGGTCGAAAGCCAGGTCGAAACCTCCAGCGGTTTCCCGCGTCTGGATGAAGCCGCCAGAGCTGCGCTCTCGCTTTGCCAATTTACCGCCGGAACGGTCGACGGCAGGCCCGAGCGATCCTGGACTAGGCTGCGCTACGTTTGGAAAATTCGATAGTGCCTGCAGCGGCAACGCCACTTGCCTGGAGGATGTGAGATGCGCCTGGCTTTTGTTCTGCTTGCCGCAGTCATTGCCATCACCGTGCCCGCGTCGGTCCAGGCGGCGGACCAGGTTGCCCCGCTCACGCCGGCCGCTCCGCCGTTGGTGGATAATCCCTACGGGCTGGACGCATTATGGGCGCAGGGCGATTTCGTTGCCCGCGGCACGCTGCTGGTGCTGGTGATCATGTCGGCTGCCTCGTGGTATGTGCTGGTAACCAAGCTCTGGGAGCAGTCGCGGCTGTTGCGCCAGGCCAGGAAAGCCAATCGAAGTTTTTGGAAGGCAAGCTCGGTCGAGGCCGGCGTGAGCACATTGCCAGCCGGCGGCGTGTTTCATTCGCTCGCAACGGCCGGGCTGGACGCGGCCGCGCATCACGGCGGATCGATGGTGGAAAACATCGATCTCAACACCTGGGTCTCGCAGTCCATCCAACGGGTGGTGGAGCAGATCGTCAATCGGCTCCAGGGGGGGCTGGTCGTGTTGGCCACAGTGGGATCGACCGCACCCTTCGTCGGCTTGTTCGGCACGGTGTGGGGAATCTACCATGCGCTCACGGCCATTGGCATCGCCGGCCAGGCGTCGATCGACAAGGTCGCTGGGCCGGTGGGTGAGGCGCTGATCATGACCGCCATCGGCCTGGCCGTCGCAGTGCCGGCGGTGTTCGGCTACAACTGGCTGGTCCGTCGCAACAAGGTCGCGATCGAACAGGTCCGCAACTTCGGCTCCGACCTGCATTCGGTGCTGCTGGGCGGCGTGCGGATCAATGCCAATTCGCGGTCGGCCGGAGGAGCCACCAAGCTGCTCGTGCGGGCGGCCTGACATGGCGATGCAACCGGGACCATCGAACGACGGCAGCGGCGAGGACGAGGTTATTTCGGCGATCAACACAACGCCGCTGGTCGATGTCATGCTGGTACTGCTGATCGTCTTCCTGATCACCATACCGGTGGTGACCCACAGCGTCCCGGTGGTCCTGCCCAGGGATGCCAGCCAGCCGGCCGCGTCCAGGCCGGAGAACATCACGCTCTCGGTCAGCAAGGACGGCGCCGTCTTCTGGAACGGGGCGCCGGTAGCCGACAGCGCTGCCCTGTTCGAGCGGATGAAATTGATTGCGGTGCGCCAACCGCAGCCTGAGGTGCATGTCCTTGGCGATCAGGAGACCAGGTATGAATTCATCGGCAAGGTGGTGGCCAACTGCCAGCGCGCCGGCATCGCCAAAGTGAACTTCGTCACTGAACCGCCCCCCAGGGAATAGAAAGCGACCTCCATGGCGATTGATTTTACCAGGCACGGCGCCGCCGATCCGGACATGCTCACCGACATCAACACCACGCCGTTGATCGACGTGATGCTGGTGCTGTTGGTCATGCTGATCATCACCATTCCCATCAAGACCCACGCGGTGAAGCTGGCCATGCCGGTGGGCGCGGCGCCGTCCGTGGCGGTGCAGCCCGTCGTGGTTAAGGTCGAAGTGGATTTCGACGGCACCATCTTGTGGAACGGCCAGGTGGTGCCCGACCGGGCGACGCTGGACAGCAAGCTTCTTGCCGCCGTGCGCGCGCCCGATCAACCGGAGTTGCATCTGCGGCCGAACAAACTGGCCAGCTACAAATATGTGGCGACCGTTCTGGCCTCGGCCCAGCGGCTTGGGGTGACCAAGATCAGCCTGATCGGCTGCAAAGAGCTTCTCGACTGAGGGGGGCTTGATGCCGGTTCGTTTTTCGCACCTTCGTTTTTTTCATCTGTCGCTGACCGCCGTACTGCTTTTTGCCGTGCCCGCGCCCATCCGGGCCGCCGCGGAGGATAACGCGCTGCGCCCGGAAGTCGGCAAGCCGTTGCAGGCCGCCGAGGTTCTCGTCAAGCAACAGAAATTCGCCGCCGCCCTGGCGGAAATCCGCAAGGCTGAAGCAGCAGCGCCTCTGACCGGGAAGGAGACGGCGCTGGTGGCGCAGTTGCGCGGCATTGCTGCGGTGGGGACAGGCGATATTCCCATTGCTGTCAAATCGTTCGAGACGGCGATTGCCTCGGGACGCCTGATGCCGGTGGAACTGGTGCGGCTGACCCGGACCGTAGCGGCTCTCTACTATCAGGAAAAGAATTACCCGAACACGATCATCTGGGCGAAGCGCGCCCTGGATGCCGGCGGCGGAGACGAACAGACCCGCATATTGCTGGCCCAGGCCTACTACCTGAGCGAGGATTGGCCCGCCGCCGGACGGACACTGCAGGAGCAGATCGGCGCCGCGCAGCGTGCCGGCCGAACGCCGGCCGAGGCTCAGTTGCAGTTGCTGGCCAATATTGAATTCAAGCAGAACGATACGGAAGGTTACGAGACGGCGCTGGAAAAGCTGGTGACCGTCTATCCCCGGCCGCAATACTGGGCGGCCCTGATCCAGTGCCTCTCCGCACGGCCCGGCTTCCCGCGCCGGCTGGTGCTGGATGTCTATCGCCTGTCGCAGGCGGTCGGCGCGTTGTCTTCGGCCACGCACTACACCGAAGCCGCCGAACTGGCCCTGCAGGCCGGACTGCCGGGCGAGGCCAGGAGGCTGCTCGACCAGGGTTTCGCCGCGGGCGTCCTGGGCCATGGTCCTGGTGCCGACCGGCAGGAACGCCTGCGCGCGCTCGCCGCCGAAAGATCCGTCGCTGACCTGAGATCCCTGCCGGACCAACAAAAGGCCGCCACCGATGGCGCCGGTCTGGTCATGGTCGGTCTCGACTATCTTGGTCACGGCCAGCCGCAGGCGGCTGCGGCGTTGATCGAGCAGGGGCTTGCAAAGGGCGTCACCGCCAATCCGGAAGATGCGAAGCTGCATCTCGGCATCGCCTATTATGCCGCCGGCCGGAAGGACAAATCCCGGGAGATCTTCCGGGCGGTGCAGGGTGCCGGCGACGCCGACCTCGCCCGTTTATGGGCGATCCATAACGGCTCGCCGATTCCCGGCAGAACCGCTGCGGCAAACGAATAAAAGTTTTTGCTTCTTTTTTCAAAAAGAAGTTTTCTGTTCTTTTTTAAAAAAAGAACCAAAAAACTTTTATTCGTTTAAGGATTTGTCAATCTGGGAACCAGGCCGAGCTTCGGCGCAGAATGGGCGCATGCCGGAGCGTAGGTCACATTTGAGCTTACACGATTTGACGACGCTTATTATACCGGACGTCATGCCTTCCACCCGACCGACACCGACTGCCGCCGCCACCGGGCTCCCCGCGGCGAGCCGGGGCGCGATCCTTCGCGCCGGAATGCGCGGCGCCTTCGGCGCCTTCGGGATGTTTCCTTCATTTTCCAGGACGGATACGACCATGGATGCCGTAATGACGCGCCGGCGGGCGCGCCGGACCACGCCGGACGCCCCCGCGCGCAGCATCACCAGGGACGATGTCATCGCCGAACTGCGCCGGCTGGGCGCCACCATAGCGGGCTTCGCGCCGGTGGAGCGTTGGGCCGCGCATGGCGAAGTGCCCCCGGCCTACCGGCCCGAGGCAATCTGGCCGCTGGCGCGCACGGTCATCGCTTTCGGCGTGCCGATGCTGCTGCCGGTCATCGAATCGACGCCGTCGATCAACTACCAGGAGCATTACGACACCTCCAACCGGCTGCTGGATGAGATCAGCTACCGGCTGGCGATCTGGCTGAACGAGGCCGGTCATCCGGCGATGTCGCTGCCGCGCGACGGCTATGGCAGCCTGGAAATTCTGCTGGCCAACCCGTTCGCCTCATTCAGCCACACCTATGCCGCGAAATATGCCGGGCTGGGCACGGTGGGGATGTCGCGCAACCTGCTGGTGGCACAATACGGTCCGCGTGTGCGGTTGAATTCGGTGTTCACCGCGGCCGCTTTCGACGGCGACCCCGAACTGGCCGAGGAGTTGTGCTCGCGGTGCCGGGTCTGCGAGCGGGCCTGCCCGACCGGGGCGATTCGTGCGCGGACAGACGGTGTGGTGGGCGACCTCGACAAGGATGCCTGCACGCGCCACCACATCACGCTGCGCGACGAGCGGCGCTGGCCCTGCGGCATCTGCGCCAAGGTCTGCGCGGTCGGCGCGGACCGCAAGCTGTACGGCCGGCCGGGCGTGAAGCGCTATCTCGAGGAGCGCGCCGCGCTGGAAAAGAACCCGGACGATCCGCGCTTCCGCTCCGAGGTGCACCTGCGGCGGCATGGCTCCGGCGGCACCCGCATCGCGTGAGCGGAGGCGGGGTCTTCGAGGGGTCAAACCGATGCGGCAACCCGGTGGCGGGAGAATCCGCTGGCCTGCCCGAGGTCGGTCAGCAACCGGCGCTTGCAGTGCAGGAAGTCCGGGTCGGCGCGGTCGCGCGGTCGCGCCAGCGGGGGCGCCATCGCGGTCCGGATGCGGCCTGGATCGGGCTGCATCACCACCACGCGGTCGGCCAGGAACAGCGCCTCTTCAATGTCATGGGTGACCAGGATCATGGTCGGCTGATCATCGCCCCACAGGTCCAGCAGATGCTCCTGCAGGTCGCCCCGGGTCAGGGCATCGAGGGAGGAGAACGGCTCGTCCAACAGCAGCACCTTGGGACGCCCGACCAGCGCCCGCGCAAGGGCGGCGCGCTGGGCCTGGCCGCCTGACAGCTCCCGCGGCCAGCGGCCCGATTGCGACGCCAGACCCACCCGGGCGAGGCTCTCCGACACCCGCCGTGTCCGTTCGCCGGCTTGCAGGTGCCGGATGCCAAAGGCAACATTCTGAGCAATGGTCAGCCACGGCATCAGGCGCGGCTCCTGGAACACCAGGCCGATCTCGGGACGCGGCGCGGTGACCGGGGTGCCGTCGAGAGCGATGCGGCCGGCGGTGGGGCTGTCGAGGCCGGCGATCAGGCGCAGCAGCGTGCTCTTGCCACAGCCCGAGCCGCCGACAATGGCGAGGATCTCGCCGGCGGCGACTGTCAGGCTCAGCCCGGCCAGGGCCAGCACCCCATTGGGATAGCGCTTGTCCACCTGGGTCACGCTCAGCATGCGACTACGCCGCCGGCCTGAACGAATCTTGCCAGGTCAGGAAGCGCGCCGACACGGAGGCCAGCAGCCAGTCGGTGAGCTTGCCGAGGATGGCGAACGCCGTGATGGAGGCCAGAATGACCGCCGGCCGGCCGGTCTGCTGGCCGTCGATCAGCAAGAAGCCAAGTCCCTCCTCGGCCCCCATGAACTCGGCCGCCACCACGAACATCCAGCCCAGGCCAAGACCCGATCGCAGGGCGACGAAATAGGTCGGCAGGGTCGCCGGCAGCAGGATGCGGGTGATCATTTCGCGGTGGCTGAAGCGGAAATTCCGTCCGACCTCGACCAGCTTGCGGTCCACCCCCTGGATGGCGGCCGACAGGCTGAGGTAGATCGGAAAGAACACGCCCACCGCGATCAGGATGACCTTCGAGGTTTCGAAAATGCCGAACCACAGGATGAACATCGGCACCCAGGCGATCGAGGGGATGTTGCGCAGGGCCTGCAGTGTCGGATCGACCAATCGCCGCGCCAGGGTCCAATAGCCGCTGATGGCGCCCATCACGGTGCCCGCGGCCACACCGAAGGCGAAACCCAGCGCCACGCGCTGCAACGTTGCCAGCACATGGCTGGTCAGTTCGCCACTCCGGGCCAGGCCGGCCAGGGTCGCGACTATTCTTGACGGCGTGGGCAGCAGCCTGCCATCGGCCCATTTCAAGGCCACTGCGGCTTCCCAGGCCAGCGCCAGACCCAGGGGCAGAATGAGCCCGATCAGCCGGTTGGCGCCTGACCATGGACGGGAGGGCGGCGCATCGGCCGCGGCGAAGGACGGGGGGGCGATCGCGCTTCCGGCCGCGGAGATCGCCTCCGTATTCACGTGATGCCCAACCTGGCGACGAACGACGCATCGATCAGCGACGCCGCGGTCGCGGGCACATCGACATCGGCGGCAACCACGCCGGCCTGCTGCAGCGCGATGCCGGCGGCCTCGATGGTTTTCCGCTGCCGCTCGCCGATGGCGGCGGTGGAAAGGTCGGTCCGCTCAAGCTGGCGGCCGGCAACGGCGTCGGTCAGCTTGGCCTGGACGGTGATGGTCTTTTTCAATTCGCCGGGATTGGCGATGGCGAAGGCGCGGGCGCGCTCGTAGGCGGCGAGCACCCGCAGCACCAGATCGGGGTGGCCGGCGGCGAAATACTCGCTGGTGTTGAGCACGCCCCAGCTGTTGAACGCCGCATTGCGGTAGAATATCCGCGCCCCGTCATCCAGTTCCGCCTGCGCCATCAGCGGATCGAGGCCGGCCCAGGCATCGACATCGCCCTTGGCCAGCGCGAGCCGGCCGTCCTGGTGCTGCAGCAGCACCACCCGCACGTCTTTTTCGGTCAGGCCGTTCGCCGCCAGGGTGCGGATCAGGAAGATATGCGGGTCGGTGCCGCGCGTGGCGGCGATCCGCTTTCCTTTGAGATCGGTGACTTTCTGGATGGGCGAACCGCCCCGGGTCAGCAGCGCCGTCCATTCGGGATTGGAAGTGACATAGACCGATTTGACCGGATTGCCGTTGATGCGGGCCAGCAGGGCGGCGGCACCGGCGGTCGAACCGAAATCCAGGCTGCTGGCGTTCAGGTATTCCAGCGCCTTGTTCGATCCCAGCGACAGAACCCAGCGGACCCTGATGCCGTCTTTGGCCAGGTCCTGCTCCAGCCAGCCCTTTTCCTTCAGCACCAGGCTGACCGGATTGTAATAGGCGTAGTCAATCCGGATTTCCTCCGGCCTGCCCGCAGCCCTGGCGATAAGCGGGCCGGACACGGTTGCGGCCAGCGCGGCCGCCCCGAGAGCCCCCACCAGCGACCGTCGGCTGACGCCGCCGGTTCGGGCCGGCGGATGCAATGCGGGTTCGACGTTGCAAGTGGGCATGCAATACCTCGAGTGGGTCCTCGCGGACGGACAGGGTGGCGGCGGAAGGTGCCGGACTAAACCACCTTCGTCAACAGTTGTTTTCGTATTAACTACGACGGTTTGAGATCATATATGCCGCATTGTCCATTGCGCCGCGCAACCTCCCGTGGATTGGCCCGTCTGGACGGGCTTGGCGGTGATGCTGTGTTGGCCGCCCGGGCCCGGTTACCCCATCGTGCTCGCGCGCACCACGGTCGTGTAGGTCCGTTCGATCAGCGCGAGGGCGCCCCGGTATCCGACATAACTGCGCGACAGCACGACTTCGTCGGTGCTCGGATAGCCGATCTCCACCAGCGGCGCCGCGAGGTGCCGGGCGACCTCGCCTTCCCAGGTGGAGCCGAACACGATCGGCAGTTGGCCGGTGAAATCGGTCTCGCCAATCAGGCGACGGATCAGATGGCCATCCTCGGCGAAATCCACCTCGGCGCTCACCCCATCGGCAATGCTGCGATACTGCGCGCGGATGGCGTTGCGGAACGCCTGCGGCGGGCTCTCGGTGATGACCTGCCGGCCCGGCACCAGCCCGAGTTGATCGACCATGAACTTCGTCACCGCGAGGTTATAGGCGCTCTCGCTGACCACCACGAGCTGCGACGGCAGCCGGTACTGGCTGGTGCAGCCGGCATAGAAAGCGGCGAAGTCACGCAGGTAGAGATAGTATTCCTTCTCCTCGCGGGCGATGAACGCCTCTGCCCGTTGCGGGTCCAGGCCGGCGAACGAGGCCACCTGGCGCAGGAATGCACCGGTCAGTTTCGCGCCGAGCGGAATCGCCGGAATATGCAGGAAGGGTTGGCCGTAGGTCTGCTGCAGATGCTGCGCCGTGGCGAGGCCAAGCCAGGGCGACAGCACGAGATTGAATTGTGCCCGGGGGATGGCCTGCCATTCGGCCACGCCTTCGCTGGACGGGCCGAACAGGATGTTCACCCGCAACCCGATCCCTTCCAGGATGCGGCGGATTTCGCCGAGATCGCCGCGCCAGAACGGGTTCTGGTACGGCAGCAGCGACCAGACATTGACCAGCCCCGCCTCGCGCGGGCCGTCATAGGCGCCGATATATTGGTCGATGATGGCGCGGATGATCGTTTCGTGACCCGTGAAGTTGTTGCCGCGATAGCCGCTGGTCTCGGCGAACACGATCGGCACGCCGCGCCTGCGGTACTTGTTGACCACGCTCGCCACGTCGTCGCCGACCAGCCCGGGGACGCAGCCGGACTGCACCACGAACAGCCCGGCATCCATCACCTTCAACGTGGCCTCGATCAGCTCGTCGAGCCGGTCCGTGCCGCCGAAGATAACCTCACGGTTGCCAATATTCGTGCTGGGAACGTGGAACTCGCCGCCCTGATAGGCGTTTAGGCCGGACAGCGCATGGAATTGCTTGGTCGCGCAGCCCGGGCCGCAATGGGTGATCGGGATGGCGCCGGGAATGGCGATCACGCTGGCCAGCGCGCCGAGGCTGCAGCCGTAGCGGACCTGTTCGATCGGGCCGGACGGGCTGCAGAACTCGCCACCCGCTGCGGTCTTGCTTTCAAAAGGCGACATGCCGGTCAGGCCAGATCAGCGCCGAGCGCAAACGGATTGGTCTGCTCCAGCCACCAGGGCTGATAGGGAAACCGCGAATGGGCGGCAACATCCTCGCAGAACCGCTTGCGCGGTAGCACGCGCAGGATGGAACGCCCGATGGTAAGCAGCCCCTCATAGCCAAGCCCGTCATTGGAATAGAAGATCGGCAGCACCGGAATACCCATTCGCGCCGTCAGCACCGCCATGCTGCCGCTGTGCCGGCAGATTACGAAATCCGGCTTGGCCCGCAGCAACGCCGCATGCGCCTGAAAATGCTGATCGGGGCTGACGGTGTAGTTGGGGATGTCGCCCCAGGTCTCCACCAGATGGCTCAGCGTATCCTGCCGCGGATCGCCACTGTCGGCGCTGGGATCGTGATGAAACGAATAGGCGCCGTCCACCTCCACCCCCAGTTCGCGCAGATCGGCCAGCAGCCCATGCGCGAACGCGGCACCGGCAGCGACGAAACCCCTCTTGCCGGCAAGCGCCTGGCGCAGCCGCGCCAGCTCCGGGGCGATGCGGGCGCGCTCGCGGGCAATCACGTCTTCCACCAGATCTTCACGGTGCGTCACCCGGGCGATTTCGCGCAGCCATTCATCGGTGTCGGCAAGCCCATACGGCAGCGGCGCCTTGATTTCCGGCACGCCATATTCCTGCTCCAGGCCGGTGGCGAGGTAGGAAAGCACAAAACACATCGTCACCGTGGCCGCCGCTTCCGACAGTTCCGCCAGCCGGTCGAGCGTGTTGCCGCCCATCACCAGATTGGCCCGCAGCCCGAGCGGCGCCAGCAGCGGGGTGAACACGTCCGGGCCGCCGAGATGGATGACATTGATCAGGTCGTCCTGTTTGCGCGGCGGGTCGGGGCGCACGAGGCGGCGCAGGATGCCGTGCTCGATCACGTCCCAGCCGCTGCTCCAATGCTTGGACTTGAACCCCTCGCAATGCAGCGGTACGACGGGGATGCCGATTTCGTCCTCGAGCTGGCGGGCGGCGCTGTCCACGTCGTCACCGATGATGCCGGTGGCGCAGGAGGTGGCGACGAAGATCACCTTCGGGTGGTGACGCTCCCAGGCCTCGCGGATCGTTTGCTCCAGCTTGGCGATGCCGCCGAACACCATGTCCTGCTCGCCGAGGTTGGTGCATATCGACTGCGGATCTTCGAGCTTCCAGCCGCGGCGGGCGGCGAGGTCGCGGTAATAGCGGCAGGTGGAAGACTGGCTGACCGCGCAGCCGATCGGCGAATGCTGGATGACCAGCGCTTCCTGGATGATGGTGGCGTTGGTGACGGCGATGTGCTCGGCGCACATCGAGGCCTGGGCAAACGGCGTGCTCTGTTCGCACAGCCGCCGCCCGCCGTTGTCGCAGCCGCGGCCGCAGCCATGGGTGTGCGCCGAATCGCGGGCAAGCTGGCCGGCGTTGCCTTCCCAGTGGGTGATGGTGCCGAGCCGCTGCTCCCGGGTTTCGGCCTGCGTGGTCCGCAGATTGATCGCCATGGCGCGCGTTCCTTCAGGCCTGCCCGAGGGCCTGGGTGATGTCGGCGACGATGTCCTCGATATTCTCGATGCCGACGGAGAGGCGGACATAGCCGGGGGTGACGCCGGCGGCGCGCTGTTCCTCGGGCGAAAGCTGCGCATGTGTCGTCGATGCCGGATGGATGGCCAGGCTGCGTGCATCGCCAATGTTGGCGACGTGGTAGAACAGCTGCAGCGCGTCGATAAAGCGTCGCCCGGCCGCGGCACCGCCGGCCAGTTCGAAGCCGACCAGTCCGCCGTAACCGCCCTTCAGGAAGGTATCGGCCCGGCGGCGCACCTCGCCGGTTTGCAGGCCCGGAAAGATGACGGTCTCAACCTTGGGCTGTTGCAACAGGAAGGTGGCGACGTGGGCGGCATTTTCGCTGTGGCGTTGGATGCGCAGCGGCAGCGTCTCCAGCCCCTGGAGCAGTTGGAATGCACTCTGCGGTGCGATGGCGGGGCCGAGATCGCGCAGCAGCCCGGCGCGCGCGGCGAAGATGTAGGCCACCGGCCCGAATTTGCGGGCGATGTCGATCCAGCTCCGGCCGTTATAGGACGGGTCGGGCCCGGTCAGCAGCCTGTGGCGGTCGGGGAATTCTTCCCAGGGGAAGCGGCCGCTGTCGATGATGACGCCGCCGATCGTGGTGCCGTGGCCGCCGATATACTTGGTCGCCGAATGCACGACGATCGCCGCTCCGTGCGCGATGGGACGCGCGAGCAGCGGGGCGGTGGTGTTGTCGATAATCAGCGGGACGCCGAAACCGCGGCCGATCCCGGCGACCTCGCGGATCGGGAACACATGCAGCTTGGGGTTGGGCAGGGTCTCGCCGAAATAGAGCCGCGTGCGGTCGTCGGTGGCGCGGGCGAAGGCGTCCGGGTCGGCCGGATCGACGAAGCGGGCCTCGATGCCGAACTGGTGCAGCCGGTTGGCGAAGAAATTCCAGCTGCCGCCGTACAGATCGGTGCCGGTGACGATGTTGTCGCCGGCCTGAACCAGGGTGAGCACCGCAAGTGCGGTCGCCGCCTGGCCCGAGGCCAGCGCCAGCGCTGCCGCCCCGCCTTCGATCGCGGCCAGGCGCTCTTCCAGCACATGCTGGGTCGGATTGCCGATGCGGGTGTAGACGTAACCGAATTCCTCGAAATTGACCAACCTGTCCGCCCGTTCGGTGGTCTGCAGGTCGAAGGACGTGCTCTGGTAGATCGGCACGGCGACGGCGCCGGTCACCGGGTCGGCGCGATGAGACCCGCCGTGCAGGACGAGAGTGTCGGCGTTGTTGGACTCGATCGGCATGGCAAGGCTCCTTCTCGGCTGCGGCATCCCGCCGCGCGCGGGTGCCGGCATCTGGCGGGCGGGTGCCGGTGGCAGCTTAGCAATGGGCGGCGGCATTCCGTAATTCGTTTAATGCACGACCTGGATTGCTGCATAGACACCCGCGCAAAGCACCGGGTGGCGCCGGCAGGCGGCGGCACCGTCTCGCTCTGGCTCCGGCCGCCATCGCCATGTCGTGGCGGCAGCCTGGCACCCTCCAAAAAACACTGTCACAAGAGAGAAGATATATAGACGCACCGAAAAGAATCGTATATTGGAACAGCCGGATTTGGGTGAGGAGCCACAGCGCCATGACGGCATCGGGACCACGCCAATCGCCTGAGCTGCCAACGCTTCCCAGCCTGTCCGCCCTGCACCGGCGCGGCCTTTTGAGGGGCGGGGCCGTCGTCTCGCTCGGCCTGCTCACCGGGCAGGCAAGCGCAGCTGGCGACCTGGCCGCTCCCGCGCTGGTGACCTCACGACCGAAACTCACAATCATCTGGAATCCCGCCTCTCTATGTCTCGTCGTGATCGGTCTCGCGCAGCGGCAGGGCATTTTCGAGAAGCATGGTCTGGACGTCGAAACCCTCAATGTCGGCTCCGACACCTCGGCGATTCTGGAGGCACTCGCGCTTGGCAAGGCGGACGCGACATCCAACTTCCTGCTGCGTTTTTTGAAGCCGCTTGAAGCGGGCTTCGACGTCAAGTTGACCGCCGGCACGCATGCCGGCTGTTCCATCCTAATCGCCTCGCGCGATGCCGGCATCGAAACCCTGCAGGATTTGCGCGGCAAGCGGATCGGTATGTCCGACCTCAGCAGCCCAATGAAGCTATTGTACGAAATTCACCTCAACAAGAACGGCGTGCCGCCAGAACTCGATTACCTGGCGGCAATTCCCGTCAGATGTTTTCACTATCGCTGTCCAGAAGGGAGAGATCGAAGCTTTTGCCGACGGTCATCCGAACGCCTATTATGCAATCAAGCGCAGCAAGGGGAAGCTATTCGAGCTAGCTTCCAACGGTACCGGCGAACTAGGCCAATACACCTGCTGCGCGCTAGCGATCAGCGGCAGGCTGATTCGCGACAATCGCCCGGCTGCCGCGGCACTCACCCGCGCCATGGTCGAAGCCTCGAAAAGCGTCGATCGTAACAACACTCTGGCGATCGAAGCTGCGCAGTTCTATTCCCCGCGGCAGGTCAAGCCGGAGGAACTTGGCGAGATGATTGCAAGCTACCCGTACGACGAGCATCGCGGTTGCCCGACCGGGGAGGAATTCCGCCGCCACGTGCTCTACTTCGCTCAGGGCCTCAAGGATACCGGCATCCTGAAGCCAGGCACCGATCCGGTCCGCTTCACCAATCGCATCACGCTCGACGTGCTCACCAGCTGAAGCGGGCCGTTCGGGACACCAGCGAGGAGGATCGACTTATGAACAAGCCGTCGTCCAGCGGCCAAATTCCGTTGCGCCGGCGCGGTCTGTTGCGCACCGGTGCCGCGGTTGGGGTGATGGCCCCGCTCGGCCTGCTCTCCGGGCCGGCGCACGCAGCCGAGGACCTGGCCGCCCCCGCGCTGGTGCAATCGCGCCCGAAGATCAAGCTGATCTGGGGGCCGTCCGCCCTCTGCCTCGTCCCGATCGCTGTTGCACAGCGGCAGGGCATCTTTGAAAAACACGGTCTGGACGTTGAAACCCTCAATGTCGGCTACGACACCACGGTGCAGGTGGAGGCCATCGCGCTCGGCAAGGCCGATGCCACGGCCACCTTTCTGATGCGCCTGTTCAAGCCGCTCGAGGCCGGCTTCGACATGAAGATGACGTTCCGGTCTGCATGGCGGCTGCTCCATTCTGGTCGCCTCGCATGCGGCCGGAATCGAGACATTGCAGGATCTGCGCGGCAAGCGGATCGGCATGACCGACCTGACCAGCCCGATGAAGCTGCTCTATGAATGGCACCTCATGAAGAACGGCGTGCCGGCTGACTCCTACACTTGGCACCAGTACCCGGCCGACGTCCTCACCATCGCGGTGGACAAGGGTGAAATCGACGCCTTCGCCGATGGCGATCCCAACGCCTACTTCGCGGTCAAGCGCAGCAAGGGCAAACTGTTCCAGCTGACCTCCAACGGTACCGGCGAGTTGGGCAAATATACCTGCTGCGTGGTGGCGATCGGCGGCAAGCTACTGCGTGACAATCGTCCGGCCGCCGCGGCTCTCACCCGAGCTTTGCTCGAGGCCTCGAAAATCGTTGATCAGCACAACAATCTCGCGGTCGAGGCCGCGCAATTCTATTCGCCGCGCCAGGTCAAGCCCGAGGAACTCGGCGAGATGATTGCCGGCTATCCCTATGACGAACATCACGGAGCCCCCGTCGGGGAGGAGTTCCGCCGCCACGTGCTGTTCACCGCGCAGGCGCTGAAGGAGACGGGTGTGCTGAAACCCAGCACTGATCCGGTCCGCTTCACCAATCGCATCACGCTCGACGTGCTGGCAGGCTGAAGCGCCGGAGACCAGGCCCCGCGGCCGGCGGAGCTGCACCTGTCGAACGACTGAAGGCGAGGGCCGGCAAGCCCGAATCCGGTCTCTCGACGCGAAAGAGTGGGGCGTCAACCTATCGCGTGTGCTCCATGGTGTCGGCAATGCGATCCTGAGTCGGGCGATGCCCGCTGCGCATCAGCGGCAGCACCAGCAGCGGCAGTAGCGCCACCGCCATCAGCAGCCGGAAATCGTCGCTGTAGGCAATGCTCACGGCCTGCCGGTTGATTGCGTCGTCGAGCAACCGCGCGCCGGCCGGTGTGGCCGGGTGCAGCCCCAGCAGGATAGGGTTGAAGGGCGTGACAGTGGCAGCAAGCCCAGCATGCGCCACCTGGGTCAACTGCGCCAGCAGAGCCGCCGTGAGCGACACCCCGATGGCACCGCCGGTATTGCGTAACAGACTGATCAGCCCGGCCGCGTCGCTGCGCCAGTGCGGTGCCAGGGTGGCGTACGCCAACACCGAAAGCGCGTTGGACGTAATGCCGGTCGCGAATCCCTGCACGACGATGGTCGCGAGCAGCCGGTCTCCTGAAATGTCCGGCGTCCAAAGGCTCATGTCGTAGAGAGTCCAACTCAGCATCAGCGTGCCCACCGCCACGAGCCTGTGCTGGCCGATGCGGCTGCCAAACCAGCCGGCAAACAGCATGCCCGCCATGGTACCAACCCCTCGGGGAGCCATCGCCAGGGGAATCGCACTTGGAATTTCCTTGACAGCGCGACGGCGGCTTGCGCGGGGCGGGGCGATGGATTCTACCGGAGGGCGCGCGAAACCTGCGGTGGGAGGACGCCTTGGATCAGTTTGCCGGCTGCTGGGAGGGTCTGGAAGACCCACGAACCGGGAATGCCGGGCTGCATGACTTCCATGAGTTGCTGATGATTGCGCTGTGTACAGTGTTATGTGGCGGCCAGGGTGCGGTGGACATGGCTCGGTTTGCGGAAGCGAAAGAGCCGTTCCTGCGCGGCTTTCTCAAGCTGGAGAAGGGCATTCCAAGTCACGACACTTTCAGCCGCCTGTTCCGCCTGCTCGACCCGGCGCAGTTTGGCGCGGCGTTTCAGCGGTTCATGGCGCAGTTTTCGAGTACGGTTCAGGGCGTTGTAGCGATCGATGGCAAGGTTCTGCGTCGCTCCTTCGATCGCGCCAGCGGCAAGTCACCGCTGCATATGGTCAGTGCCTGGGGATGCGAGCAGCGCCTGGTGCTGGCGCAGATCGCCACCGACGCCAAATCAAATGAGATCACCGCGGTGCCGAAGTTGCTGGAGATGCTGTCACTGAAAGGCACGATCGTGACCGCCGACGCGCTCAACTGCCAGCGGGCGATTGCTCAGCAGATCGTCGATCAGGGCGGCGACTATGCCCTGGCGCTGAAGGGCAATCAGGGCACGCTGCATGATGACGTCAGCACGTTCCTCAATGACCCGGCCAGCAAACCGGCGACGAGCGCGCAAAACGTGGACGCCGATCACGGCCGCATCGAGACCCGCACGGCCACGGTCTCGACCGATATCGACTGGTTGCAGCGGGATCATCACTGGCCCGGCCTGGCGGCCATCGGCAAGGTTGTCCGTATCCGTGAAACCGCGAGCAAGACCACCACCGAGACCGCCTACTACCTTCTCAGCACAGCGCTATCCGCGACACGCTTCAACGCTTACCTTTACCCGCATCTAGAAAGATGCAATTTTATCATTATGTTAGCCTAGCCATCTGTGCGCCGTAGCTGAGGGAAGCCCCTTGGAACGCAGGTGCAGCATACGCCCGCTTTCGCAACGGGCATTTGGAAAATCTGCCATTTTCGGCGCTCGGCTGCGGATCGACATGATGTCGTTCTATAGTAGCGCAGGGCTTTGCCACGATGCGGGTAAAGGTAAGCGCTTCAACGAGGTCGTCCGCGAGCACTGGGGTGTCGAAAACCGGCTGCACTGGCGGCTGGATGTGGTGATGAACGAGGATCAGGACCGGACCAGACTGGGCAACGGGCCACACAATCTTGCGGTCCTGCGACACATGGCCCTGAACGTCATGCAGAAGGACGGCTCCAAGGGCTCTCTGCGCGGCAAGTTCCAACGGGCCGGTTGGAACGATGCCTATCTCTCCAAACTCCTCGGATCCTTCTGAAATGCGATTGCCCTGGAGCCATCGCAAGCCCCGCCGCCTCGACCGGAAAGCCGGCAAGTTTCTGCAGATAGGTTGCAAGCAGCACGGTGCTGGCCAATTGCACCAGGCCGGTCAGGAAGGTGGTCGTCAGCGCTGCCGCCAGGTTGCGGTCGCGCAGGACGCCGGGCGGCAGGAACGGCCACTCGGCGGTGAGCATGTGCACGACGAACAGATAAAACCCGAGGCCGGCCAGGACGGCGTAGGCGATGATTTCCTGCGAGGCGAACCAGTCCTGGCCCTGGCCGCGGTCGAGCATTACCTGCAGGGCGCCGATGCCGAGAGCGAGTACCAGGAAGCCGGTCCAATCGAAACGGTGCACCTCATCCCGTTCGCCAGGCGACATGAACAGCAGGAGGCCGGTGATGGCGAGCAGGCCAAACGGCAGGTTGACGTAGAACACCCAGCGCCAGCCACAAAGGGCGGTGAGCCAGCCGCCGAGTGTTGGGCCGAGGATCGGGCCCACCATCACGCCGATGCCCCAGATCGCCATTGCCTGGGCACGGCGCTCGATTGGATAAATGTCGAGCATGGTCGCCTGCGACAGCGGCACCAGGGCGGCGCCGAAGGCGCCTTGCAGCAGGCGGAACAAGACCATTTGCGGCAGCGACTGCGCCGCACCGCACAGCATGGACGCCAGGGTGAAGCCGGCGAGGCAGGTGATGAATAGCTGCCTGCGGCCAAACCGGGCGGCAAGCCAGCCGACCGGCGCGGTCATGATCGCCGTGGCGATGACATATGAGGTCAACACCCAGGTGATCTGCTCGGCGGTCGCCGACAGCCCGCCTTCAATATATGGAAGTGCCACGTTGGTGATGGTGGAATCGAGGCCTTGCATCGTTGTCGCGACCACGGTGCAGCCGGCGATCAGGGCGCGGTGGCCGGCAGGCCTGAGGGTCAGGCTCCCCGGGCCGCCGGTTCTTCGGGCGGGGAGGGGAGCGGCTCGCGATCGTGCCGAACCGAGGGGGCGTCCGACGTCGGCCGGGCGCCCCTTTGGTCTGCCTGTGGAAGTCGTCTTCATCACCGCGGCGCTTCGGTGGAGTTCGGCGCGAGCCCGCCGGCACCTACCAACGGATGCTCGCGCTCAGGCTGAGTCCCTGTGCCAAAGTATTGTTGTTGGTCCGCGCGTTGGTGACGCCGGTGAGCAGGTCCACGCCCGACTGGTGCCGCTGGCCATACAGATAGTTCAGGACCAGGAAGGTGCTCGGCGCGATGGTCAAGGTGCCGCCCGCGCCCACGCCGGATTCACTACGTGTTCGCCCGGTGTTGATCGCGTAGGGCGTCCATGCGCCGGCGCTCTCGAAGTTGACGTACTGCACGCCGACGGTCAGCGGTCCGACAGCGTAGGACGCGCCCGCGTTCCAGTCCACCGCGTCGCGGCCGCCCTTCGGGTCGAGCGACCACGCGCCGTTGATATGGCCGGTGAGGATGTGGGCGCCGACCTGGAACCCGCCATAGTTGATCTGAATGCCGGAATCGAGGAAGCCCAACCCATCATAGTGCGTCACGGTGCTCGTGCCATCATATGCCACGCTGCCCGAGGTGGCGCCGCCCAGCGTGCCAGCCAAGCCGACCGGGCCGATCGAGCCGATTCCGCGCGCGACCGCCTCGATCGTGTTGCGCCGCCGCCCGGTTTCGGCGGCCACCGAGGTGGAGGACGTCGTGTCGCACCCGATGGCCGCGGTGCCCGTCCCCGCCACCGTGTTCGCGTACGGGCAGTTGCCGATGGTCGGGCCTCCTCCTCCCGTGTCCGGTTCGAACGAGACGCCGAAGTCGAACGTATCGGCGTAGCGCGGCGACACGTAGACCACCTTCCCTGTGTTGATTTCGTTCGGGTAGTTGGCGAACGGCCAGACCGGAATGGTGTTGGTGGTGAAGCCCACCTTGTCGCCGTTCCAGCCGCCGCTGTTAAAAGCCTCGTTGGTGCCGGTGGTGAACAGCGACAAAACGCCGTCGGTTTCGCCGAAGCGGATATAGCCGAAGCCGGGCGTACCGAGATACCCCGTCTCACGATAGAAGTACAGTTGACCGCGCGATATATTGGCGGCGGAAACCGACCCGTTGGCGCCGCCACCCGGCGCGGCGCCGTTGTCTGCCCGGATCTCGAGAAAGGCGCCGTATCTGAGGCCGTTCGCGGCCACGGCATCCAGGCTTGGATAAAGACGAGCGTAGTCGATGATGGCATAGTTTGCCAGTTTCGTGTTCGTGGCTACCGGCGCCGCTCCCGGAGTCAGCGTGACCTGGCTGGGATGTTGGCCGCTATCGGCGACGGCGCCGATGTCGACGGTCAGCTTCCCTTGCAGGCGCACGGTGAGGTTGCCGGCGGCGAGTGGCGGGTTGTTCCAAAAGGCTGGAATGGCGGTGGTGTTTGGCCCGTCCGGCGGGCCGGAACCGGGGGCCGGCGTTGACCCGGCTGTCGGGACGAAGCTGGTTTGGGTCGGCGTGGCGGTGCTGAGCGGCGGGGTGAGCCAATAGGCCACGCCGGGTGTGGCCGTCGCCGGCCCGAACGGCTGGCCGTAATTCGGCACCGGTGTTTGTGCCGGCGGCGGGGTGGCGGGGTTTGGGGGCTGTTGTTGGGCAGTGGCGGGTGCTGCCCAGGCCAGCATTCCGCCGATCATGGCCGCACTGGCGACCAGGGTCTTGCGCATTCAAGCCACTCCTTGTCTTGCCGCCATTGCGGCAGAGTTGACGGATACTGTCCCGTTGCTGCAACGGGTCCCCATGCGTGCCGCTCTCGTGAAGCCGGTGTCGTTTGCGCCGCCACCGGATCGGCGGGCGATCGAACGGAGGGTGGATTATTTCTGGTCAGGCGAAATTGCACAACAAAAAATCGGTGAAAATGCTACAAACATTGTTACGTAGTATAATCATATATTATACTATCACAAATCGTTGAAATCTTCCTTCGTGGCCCGGCGAAAGCCGTTTCCGCGCGCCGTTGCCACAGCTTTCGCCGTCGTCTGCCGGCCAAGGTTGCCGAGGTTGAGGTGATGGGGACCGTCGCGCTGCGCGCCCGAATACCGGGCACAGCGGCACGATACTGAACCTTATCCGCAATATTCTGACATCGGGAAGGCTAACGATTTAGTATCGTTAATCGTGATGGATAATCAAATAAAAACGTATAGTATACCGTATACGTAAAAATAACCCGTGGAAATATGCCGCCTAAAAGTCGACGAATGTGTGACCCAACGTTGACCCGCCGGGTGGGCTTTCGCCCGACCCCAGCCACACCGATGGCCACCCGGTCGAGGCCGCCCGGCCGTGATCGCCTTGGAGTACATGTTCGGCGACTGTCCAACTGTCCGCGTTACGCCGCCGCGTCGTCGCTGGTTCAGCGCCAGATGCTGGTTGCCAGGCAGGAGGTGCGCCAGGTGCTCGGCGTCGCCCCGGGCACGCCGTCGCAGGTGATGGTCAACGCCATGATCGGGACGAGAGTTCGTGCATGGACGGCGACGCCGCGCTGGAAAAGCTGGCGCTGGCCGGGCCGCGCCCCCGGACCCGCCAAGGCCCGATTCCGTTGGAACCCGAGATCGGGTTGGAATCAGTCGGCCGTCGCCTCCATTTTCCCGGCGAGCGCGGGCAGGCGGCGGGCGCGGTTTGGTGCCAGGAAGCGCTGCAGGCGCTCGAGGTACAGGTAGATGACCGGCGTGGTGTAGAGCGTCAGGATCTGGCTCAGCGCCAGCCCGCCGACCATGGCGAAGCCGAGCGGGCGGCGCAGTTCCGAGCCGGCGCCGGTGCCCAGCATCAGCGGCAGACCGGACAGCAGGGCGGCCATCGTGGTCATCAGGATCGGCCGGAAGCGCAGCAGGCAGGCCTGGCGGATGGCATTCAGCGCTGTCTCGCCGTCGCGCCGTTCGGCGGTGATGGCGAAGTCCACCATCATGATGCCGTTCTTCTTGACGATGCCGATCAGCAGGATGATGCCGATCAGCGCGATCACCGACAGATCATAGCCCGCCGCCATCAGGATCAGCAGCGCGCCGACGCCGGCGGAGGGCAGGGTGGACAGAATGGTCAGCGGCAGGATGTAGCTTTCGTACAGGATGCCCAGGATGATGTAGACGGCGATCAGCGCCGCCGCGATCAGATAGGGCTGGCCGGCGAGCGATGCCTGGAATGCCTGTGCGGTGCCCTGGAAGCTGCTGTTCAGCGTGATCGGCGTCTGCAGTTGGCTCATCGCCGCGGTGATGGCATCGACCGCCTGACCGATCGCCGCTCCCTGGGCGAGGTTGAACGAGATCGTCACCGCCGGGAACTGGCTCTGGTGGTTGACCGACAGCGGCCCCGTGCGGGTGGTATCGATCTTGACGAAGGTGGAGAGCGGCACCGCCTGGCCGCTGCTGGAGGTGATGAACAGCTTGTCCAGCACCGACAGATTCTGCTGCTGATCCGGCAGCACCTCCATGATGAGATGATAGGTGTTCACCTGGGTGAAATACTGGGTCACCTGCCGCTGGCCGAGCGCGTCGTACAGCGTGTCGTCGATCACCTGCGGCTGGATGCCAAAGCGCGCGGCGGCGTCACGGTCGATGGTGAGCACGGCGGTGGTGCCGTTGTTGAGCTGGTCGGTCGCCACGTCGCGCAGCATCGGCAGGGCGATCAGCTTATCGAAGATTTTCGGCGCCCAGGCGTAGAGTTCGGCGGCGTCGGCATCCTGCAGGGTGAACTGGTAGAGCGTCTTGGTCGGGCGGGCGCCGACGCGCACATCCTGGGCGGCCTGCAGGAAAAGCTGGACGCCCTCCAGCTTCGCCAGTTCCGGGCGGAGCCGGGCGATCACCTGCTGGGCGGTGCTGTGCCGTTCGGCGAACGGCTTGAGGGTGATGAAGTAACGGGCGTTGTTGCCGGGCTGCCCGCCGGAGCCCGCGCCCACGAAGCCGGAATAGGCGGCGATATCGGGGTCGGCCAGCAGCACCTCGCCGAGCTTCTGGTTCAGCCGCACCATCTCGGTGAACGAGGCATCCTGCGCCGCCTCCGAAATGCCGATCAGCAGCCCGTTATCCTGCTCGGGGAAGAACCCCTTGGGAATGATGATGTAGAGATAGACCGTGAGCGACACGGTGGCGAGGAAGGTCAGCAGGACGATGAAGTTATGCTTCAGCGCGATGTCGAGGGTGCGGCGGTAACCGCCGACCAGCAGCTCGAACATCCGTTCGACCGCCCGGTACAGCAGGCCGTGCGGGCCGCGGTCGTGGTGCAGGAAGCGCGAGCACATCATCGGCGTGAGCGTCAGCGACACGATGGCCGACACCAGCACGGCGATGCTGACGGTCACGGCGAATTCGCGAAACAGCCGGCCGACAATGCCGCTCATCAGCAGCAGCGGGATGAACACCGCAATCAGCGAGGCGCTGATCGAGACGATGGTAAAGCCGATCTCGCCCGCCCCCTTGATGGCGGCTTCCATCGGCTGCATGCCCGCCTCCATGTGCCGGTAGATGTTCTCCAGCATCACGATGGCATCGTCGATCACGAACCCGACCGCGATGGTCAGCGCCATCAGCGACAGGTTATCGAGGCTGTAGCCCAGCACATACATGACCGCAAAGGTGCCGAGCAGCGCGATCGGCACGGTCACGCCGGGGATGATGGTGGCCCAGACATTGCGCAGGAACAGGAAGATCACCATCACCACCAGCGCGATCGACAGCGTCAGGGTGAACTGCACCTCGTTGACCGAGGCGCGGATGGTCTGCGTGCGGTCCATCACCTGGGTCACCTTCACCGCCGGCGGGATGGCGGCCATCAGCCGCGGCATCGCCGCCTTGATGCGCTCGACGGTGTCGATGACGTTGGCATCCGGCTGCTTGAAAATCACCAGCAGCACCGCCGGCTTGTTGTTCTCGAAGCCGGATTGCAGCACGTTCTCGGCCGCATCCACCGCGCGGCCGATATCGCGCACCCGCACCGGCGCGCCGTTGCGGTAGGCGATCACCAGATCGTTGTAGTCGCGGGCTTTGGTCAGCTGGTCGTTGGCATAGAGGGTGAAGCTGCGCCGCGCGCCATCCACCGTGCCCTTCGGTGCGTTCACGGTCGCGTTCTGCAGCGACAGCCGGGCGTCCTCCAGGGTCAGCCCCATGGCGGCCAGGCGGGCCGGGTCGATCTGCACCCGCACGGCGCGCTTGCGCTCGCCGCCGATGAATACCTGCGACACGCCGGCGATCTGGCTGATCTGCTGGGCCAGGATGTTGTCGGCGTAGTCGTCCGCCTCGATCATCGGCACCTGGTCGGACTGCACCGCATAGATCACGATCGGGCTGTCCGAGGGATTGACCTTCCAGAAGGTCGGCGGCTGCGGCAGGTTCTTGGGCAAGGCGCCCTGCGCCGCCGTCAGCATCGCCTGCACGTCGAGCGCCGCGGCATCGATCGGGCGGTTGAGATCGAACTGGATGGTGATCGAACTCAGGCCCAGGACGGAGACCGAGGTCATCTGCGCGACGCCGGGAATCTGCGCGAACTGGCGTTCCAGCGGCTGTGCCACCGCGGTCGCCATGGTCTCCGGGCTGGCGCCGGGGAACTTGGCCTGCACGTTGATGGTGGGGAATTCCACCCGCGGCAGCGGCGCCACCGGCAGCAACGGATAGGCGGCGATCCCGACCAGCAAAATCGCCGCCATCAGCAGCGAGGTTCCGATCGGCCGGCGGATGAAGGGGGTGGAGATGCTCATGCGCCGATCTGCCTCATCCGAATTCCGGCTCAGCTCGCCGGGGTCAGCTGGCGGGCCGGGACTGGGTCACCGTCACGCGGGTGCCGTTCTCCAGCCGCGACATGCCAGCGACGGCGACGCGGGCGCCGTCGTCCAGCCCCTTGGTGATCACCACGCTCTGCCCATCGTCCTGGCCGATCTCGACCGGCTGCACGGTGACGGTGGAATCGGGCGTCAGCAGGAACACGTAAAGGTTGGACTGGCCGCGCTGCACCGCGATCGAGGGCACGGTCAGGACATTCTTCTGCACATCCACCTGCAGCCGGGCATTGACGAACTGGCCGGGCCACAGCCGTTCGTCCTTGTTCGGAAACACCGCCTTCAGCTTGATGGTGCCGGTCGCCGGGTCGAGCGCGTTGTCGATGGTCAGCAGCGCGCCCTGGCCCAGCAGCGTGCTGTCATCGGGGGTATAGGCGAACACGGTCAGCCTGCCGCCGGCCATCGCCGTCTGGATGCGCGGCAGCGCATCCTGCGGCATGGTGAACAGCACGCCGATCGGGCGGATCTGGGTGACCGAGACCAGGCCGCCGGGGGAAAGGTCGCTGGCGCGGACGAAATTGCCCGGGTCCACCTGGCGCAGCCCGACCCTGCCGTCGAACGGCGCAGTGATGGTGCAGAATTCGAGGTTGAGCTGGGCCGCCGCGATGGCGGCGTCATCGCCCACCAGGGTGGCGCTGATCTGGCCCACCAGCGCGGTCTGGGTATCGAGCTGCTGGCGCGAGGCGAAATCGCTGCGCACCAGCGACTGGGTGCGGGCGAGGTCGCGCTTCGCGTTCTCCAACTGTACCTGATCGTAGGTTTTCTTGGCCAAAGCCTGAGCCAGGGTGGCCGCGTAGGGGCGCGGATCGATCAGCGTCAGCCGGTCGCCGCGCTTCACCTCCTGGCCCTCGGTGAAGAACACCTGCTCCAGCGTGCCGTCCACCCGCGAGCGGATCACCACCGATTGCAGCGCCTGCACGGTGCCGATATTGCGCAGCAGGATCGGCACGTCCTGGCGGACCACCGGGGCCACGGTCACCGGCACGCCGCCGCCAGCCGCCGGCTGCGCCGCCGCCGGCGGCTGCAGCGCGACCATTCCGAGCAGCACGACGCCCAACAGCAGGCCCTTCACCACGCCGAGCGAGCCGGTGCACGCCTGTCGGGCATGATCGTTGCGCAGAAAAGGCGACGGTCGGTCGCCGGTTCGATCCGCATTGTTGCCCATGTCAATCGAACTTCCTGACCTCGAACCGGCAACCAAGACCCCATCTCCCAACTATTTGCTTCCCGGTCCACCACGTTCGGTGCGTCCATCAACACGACTCCCGGCGCACAGAAACACACCCGTACGGCATCCGCGAAGGCCGAAGTCGCTCACCCAATTCCGCCGAACGCGGCCCTGCAACGACAGGACATCCAACATGGCCGCTTACGTTCGGTCTCCGGCCGCATTGAACGGTCCTCAAACCCGCTGGGCGCAACCTGCCGTTATTAAACGTTAACCACAAGCACAAAAATAAAAAATACGATAAAAAATCGTGTAAATTGTCCGCATCCGTAGTGACGCACGTCAACGGATCTGTGCCGCCGGCTCCGACATGCAGAGCGCCGTCCCGATCCTGCTCAGCCTCCTGGCTGCAACCGCCGTTCGAGCCACAGGCTGTAGCGGGAGGCAGCGAAGCACAGCAGGAAATACACAGAAGCCGCGAAGATGAACGCCTCGTCGTAGAACCCCAGCCAGTCCGGGTCGGTCGCGGCTGTGCGCGCGGCGTTGAGGAAATCGAACACGCCGATCACCACCACCAGCGTGGTGTCCTGCAAAATGCCGATGCCAAGGGTCACGAAGGAGGGGATGACGGTGCGCAGCGCCTGCGGCAGCACCACCAGGCGCATCAACGCCCAGAACGGCAGGCCGAGCGCCCGCGCCGCCTCGTACTGGCCGGCCGGCACCGATTGCAGGCCGGCGCGGATGATCTCCGCCATGTAGGCAGCGGCGAACAGGATGATCGCGATCTGGGTGCGCAACAGCTTGTCCATCATCACGCCGGCCGGCAGCATCAGCGGCACCATCAGGGTCGCGACATACAGCACCGCAATCAGCGGCACGCCGCGCACGACCTCGATGAAGCCGGTGGCAAGCACCCGGGCCACCAGCATGTTGGACCGCCGTCCGATCGCCAGCAGCACCGCGAGCGGAAACGCACCGGCCAGCCCGGCGACGCAGAGCAGCACCGTCAGCGGCATCCCGCCCCATTGTGCCGTTGGTACGGAAGGGGCGGTGATGCCGCCGGCCATCAGCAGCACCGCGGCAGCGATGGCGGCGATCCAGGCGGGTGGCAGCGCCCGGCCCCACAGGCGCGGCACGCAACTGGCCACCACCAGCGCGAGCAGCAGCGTGGTGGCCAGCGCCGGCTGCCAGCGCAGCTCCGCCGGATAGGGTCCGAACGCCATGAACCGCAGCTTTTCGCCGATGAAGGCCCAGCAGGCGCCGTCGCTCGCGGCACAGGTCTCGGCGGTACCGGTCCAGGTGGCGTCCAGCACCGCCCAGCGGAACACCGGCGGCACCGCCCAGGCCAGAAAGGCCAGCGAGCCCAGGGTCAGCGCCGCATTGAGCCGGGTGCCGAACAGCTCCGCCCGCCACTGGCGCCAAAGTGCGGCAAGACGCACAAAGAACGGAGGCGGCACAGCGCGCAGGGCGGCAGAAAATTCGGACATGAAAAATCAGACCCGCAACGCGAGGCGACGATTGGCGCTGTTCATCATCGCCGAGATCACCAGGTTGAGCGTGAGATAGACACCGCCCAGAATAAGGATCGCTGCAACCGCCTGCCCGGTCTGGTTGGCGGTGGTGCCGATCACGCTGGTCAGGTCGGGAAAGCCGATGGCCACCGCCAGGCTGGAGCTTTTCACCAGATTGAGATAGCTGGACGTCAGCAACGGTATCGCCACGCGCAGCGCCTGCGGCAGCACGATCAGCCGCAGTGTCCGCCACCAGGAGAACCCGAGCGCCCGCCCCGCATCCCATTGCCCGCGCGGCACGGCCACGATGCCGCTACGCACGATTTCGCTGTTGGTGGCGGCGAAGTTCACCACCAGCCCGACCAGCAAGGTGGTGAACTCCGGCCCGAGGGTGGCGCCGCCGGTGAAGTTGAAGCCGTCCAGTTCCGGCACGTCCAGGCTCACCTGCAGGCCGGCCGCGAACGCCACGCCAATGGGCGTGGCGACACTGACGGTAGCAGCAATGAGCGCGAGCCCTGTTGGCAGATGGCGTCGCAGCAGCACCAGACCGACAATCACGACTGCCGCAGCAAGGAAAGCCGGCGCCAACCAGTCAGGCACGCTGTCAAATCCCAGCGTCGGGACGAACACGCCGCGATTGGTGAGGAAAATCCCTCCCCCGGGCGCCAGCGCGCGGCGCGGCGGCGGCAGCGCGTGCACGGTGGCGCTCCAGAAGAACAATTGCAGCAGCAGCGGGGTGTTGCGGATGAGCTCGACATACGCCTGCACCAGGCCGCTCAGCAAGCGGTTGCCGGCCAGCCGCGCGATCCCGAGCACCAGGCCAAGCAGGCTGGCCAGCAGGCAGCCGGCCACCGCGATCTCCAGTGTATTGAGCAGGCCGACCAGCACAGCGCGGGCATAGGTGTCACGCGAGGAGTACTCAATCAGCGCCTGCCCGATTTCGAAATTGGCAGGCTGCGCCAGGAAGCCGAAGCCGGGTCGCAGGCCGAAGCGGTGCATATTCTGCACCGTGTTGCTGCCGAGCCAGCCGAACAGCAGCAGCACACCCGCAAGCAGCAGCACCTGCCCGCCGGGGTGATCGCCACACCACGCCGCCAGGGCACGGCGGATGCCGGACCCTCGCGGGCCCGGCGATCCGGGTCTCGTCATGCCCCGCGGATCTCAGCGGAACGGCGGCGAATAGAGCAGGCCACCCTTGGTCCAAATCTGGTTGTAGCCGCGCTCGAAGCCGACCTTGGTGGTTTTGCCGACGTTGCGCTCGAAAATCTCGCCGTAGTTCCCCAGCGTCTTGATGATGGTGTAGACGAATTTCGGATCAAGCTGGGTGGCCTCGCCAAGCCCCGGATCGACGCCCAGGAAGCGACGGATGTTCGGGTCCGTGCTGGTCAGGAAGCTGTCGATATTGGCTTTGGTGATGCCGAACTCCTCGGCCTGGATGGTGGCGTAGACGGTCCAGTTGACGATCTCCAGCCAGCGGTCGTCGCCGGAGCGGATCGCCGGTGCCAGCGGCTCCTTGGAGAGGCGTTCCGGCAGCACCACGTAGTCGTCGGGCTTGGGAAGTTGGGTGCGCTTGATGGCGAGGTCTGACGAGTCCTGCGTCAGTGCGTCGCATCGCCCCGCGGCGAATGCCTTGAGGAACTCGGCGGTATCCTCGATCACCACCGGTTTGAAGGTGTGCTTCTGCTGGCGGAAGAAATCGGCGATGTTGAGTTCGCCGGTGGTGCCGGTCTGCACGCAGACGGTGGCGCCATTGAGCTGGCTGCCTTTGGTCACGCCGAGCGCCTTGGGCACCAGCAATCCCTGGCCGTCGTAGAACACCACCGGTCCGAAATGGAAGCCGAGCTTGAACGCGCGGGTGATGGTTTCCGTCACGCCGGAGAGCAGGATGTCGAACTCTCCCGCCTGCAGAGCCGACAGGCGTTGTTGCGGCGAGGAGGCCGTGAACTCGACTTTGTCAGGGTCGTTGAACACCGCAATCGCCAGCGCCCGCCCGAAATCGACGAAGAAGCCCTGCCAGCGGCCGTTACTGTCAGGCGCGAAAAAGCCCGGTTGGCTGCCGACGCCGACCTTGATGACGCCGCGCGCCGTGATGGCGTCGAGTGTGGCGCCGGCATGGGCCGGTGCGGGCGGGAGGATGCCGCCGGCCAGCGCAACTGCGCCGATCGTGGCCACGCGCCGGGCCCGGCGCGTGAGGGTATGGAACAATGTCATGGTCTGTCCGATTGGGGTCCGTTCATGGGGTCTCGCCGCCGCTTCGCCGGCCTGATCCGGACGGGAGCGGGTGCTCGCACGGCCTGCAGGAATAGTAGAAACCACCAATCACATAAGTTTAATGCGATGGCAAGCGGCTAATTTACGCAAAAATAGTCGTATAATGTATTGCGCAGTTGCGCCCCTGGGTCGGTGGGTGCGCGCACGCGGCCCGCATCGGAAAGGGCCACATGGCGCCTTGCAAAACGACCGGGAGTCGTGGAATAGCTCTCAATGCCGCCATATTCACGGAACATAAGTGGATAAAACACCTCTCGCCGGTCCGGTCGCTTGCCTGCTGAGCGCCTGTTCGGTCGCCGCCGCCCTGGCCACGTGGCAGGCGCTGGCCGCCAGCGGTGCAGTCGCGCCGGAACTGCTGGCAAGCCCGGCCCAGGTGCTCAGCGCCCTGGTGGAGATTCTGCGCGAGGGCTATCGCGGCACCACGCTGGCGCACAACGCCGCCGCGACGATCGGGCGCTGCCTGACCGGGTTCGGGCTGGCGGTGATCCTCGGTGTTCCGCTCGGCCTGCTGATGGGCCTGCAGCCGCGCGCCGCGGCGGCGCTCGGCGATATCGTGCAGTTTCTCCGCCCGCTGCCGCCGTTGTCCTACATGATCCTGCTCATCCTCTGGTTCGGCACCGGCGACGGCTCGAAGGTGGCGCTGCTGTTTCTCACCGCGCTGCCGATCATTGCCAGCGCCGCCATGGCCGGCGTGCGCCTGGTGCCGAGGCCGCGCATCCTGGCCGCGCGCAGCCTCGGCGCGGGGTTCTGGCAGGTGGTCTGGCACGTGGTGCTGCCTTCCGCCCTGCCGTCGATCTTCACCGGCCTGCGCATTGCCCTGGCGGCGGCCTTCTCGACCGTGGTCGCCGCCGAACTGCTGGCAGCCACCGACGGGCTGGGCTGGATGGTGCTGTCGGCCAGCCGCTTCCTGCGCAGCGACGTGATCCTGCTGGGCATCCTGATCCTTGGCGTGGTCGGCATGACGCTCAGCCGGGTTCTGCTGCTGATCGAGCGGCGCGTGGTGCATTGGCATGGCCGCGCCTGAGCAACCGCGCCTTTGGCCGTGGCGGGTCGGCAGCATTGCGGTGCTGGCGGTCGCCTGGGTTGCGGCGACCGGAAGCGGCCTGGTGCCAGCGGTCTTCCTGCCCGGCCCGGCGGATTTGTGGGATGCCGGGGTGGATCTGGTGACCGAGGGCTACAAGGACCGCCCGCTGCTCGACCATATCGGGTTTTCCCTGCTGCGGGTGTTCGCGGGCTTCGGCGCCGGGGCGCTGCTGGGCACGGCACTCGGTCTGCTGATGGGCTGGCGCGGCTGGATCGACGCGCTGTTCGCGCCGTTCATCGAGTTCCTCCGCCCGCTGCCGCAGCTTGCCTATCTGCTGCTGCTGATCATCTGGCTCGGCATCGGCGAGGCGCCGAAAATTTGTCTCCTCTTTCTTGCCGCCTTGCCGGTCGCCGCG
This sequence comes from uncultured Alphaproteobacteria bacterium, assembly GCA_963709085.1. GTDB lineage: Bacteria > Pseudomonadota > Alphaproteobacteria > Acetobacterales > Acetobacteraceae > Rhodovastum. The sequence goes on along the minus strand of CAVPVB010000024.1, from coordinate 1,176,261 downwards.
GTGGCGGCCCGGGATGGGGTGCGCCGCGCCGACCTCGCCCGGCTGGCGGCCGCCCGCACCCTGGGGGCGAGCGAGTGGCAGGTGTTCCGCTACGTCATGTTGCCCTCGGCGCTGCCCGACATCCTGATCGGGGCGCGGCTCGCACTCGGCATTGTCTACGGCACGTTGATCGCTGCCGAAATCATCGCCGGCAGCACCGGCCTCGGCTGGATGATCGTCGATGCCGGGCGGTTCCTGCGCTCCGACCAGGTGTTCGTGGGCGTGCTGATCATCGGGCTGATGGGGGTCGCGCTCGACCGGCTGCTGGTGCTCGCCGAGCACCGGATCGTCCACTGGGCCGGACGCTGATGGCCCGAATAAGCACGAAAAGGAGACAATAATGATGCATACCATGTCCCGCCGCGGCGCGCTCGGCGGCGCGCTCGGCCTCGGCACGCTGGTGCTGGCCCGCCCGCATGTGGCCCGCGCCGCCGTAAAGCCGCCGATCAATATCGGCTATTTCGTCGAGACCAAGCCGACCAACATCGTCAAGGCGCAGGGTCTGCTGGAAAAGGCGACCGGCCAGACGGTGACCTGGACCGAATATGGCAGCGGCGCGGAAATCAACGCGGCGATCGTTGCCGGCGGCGCGGATATCGGGTTCGGCAGCGGGTCCTCACCGGTCGCGGCGGCGATCAGCCAGGGGCTGCCGGTGTGGCTGGTGGGGCTGGTCGACAATATCGGCCCGGCCGAAGAACTCACCGTCCGCAGTTCGGCGCATATCCATAGCGTCGCCGATCTCAAGGGCCGCAAGGTCGCCACGCCGTTCGGTTCGACCTCGCATTTCCGCCTGCTCGGGCTGCTCAAGCAGAACGGGCTGACGCAGAAGGACGTGACGGTGATCGACCTGCGCGGCGATGCGATCGTGGCCGCTTGGTCGCGTGGCGATATCGACGGCGCGTATATCTGGGCGCCGGCCAAGTCGAAACTGCTGGCCGATGGCGGCAGCGTCTTCAAGACATGGGACAAGCTGGACGCCGCCGGCTACGTGATCGCCGACACCATCGTCGCGCGCGCCGGCTTCGCCGAGCAACAGCCCTTGGCGGTGACCGCGCTGCTGAAGGTCTATGGCCAGGCACTCGACTTCTATCGCACGCAACCCGACGAGGCGGCCAAGGTGGTGGCCAAGGCCGCCGGCGTCAGCCCCGACGTGGCGGCGGCGGACCTGAAGGAATACGACTTCATTTCGCTGGCCGACCAGCTTAAGCCCGATTGGCTCGGCAGCCAGGGCAAGCCGGGAAAATTCGCCGAAGTGCTGCGCCACACCGCCGAGTTCCTGGTCGAGCAGAAATCCATCAAGAGCGCCGGCCCGCTGGCCACCTACCAGAAGGCGATCCACACCGAGTTCCTGCGCCAGGCGCTCGCTTGAGCGCTCCCGCTTGAGCGCGCGCCACTACGTCGCCTTCAGCGACGTTTCGGTGACGTTCGGGCATGGAGAAGGCGCGGTCCGGGCTTTGGACCGCGTCTCCCTCGGCTTCGGCCGCGGCAGCTTCGTCTGCGTGGTCGGGCCGTCGGGCTGCGGCAAGACCACGCTGCTGAACGTGCTCGCCGGTTTTCAGGCACCCAGCGACGGACGGGTCAGTGTGGCCGGAAGCGAGGTGCACGGCACCGGCCCCGATCGCGGCGTGGTGTTCCAGCAGGCCGCGCTGTTTCCCTGGCTGACGGTGGCGGGCAATGCGGCGTTCGGCCCGATGGTGCGCGGCGTCGGCCGGCGCGCCCGCGCCGAACGCGCGGAGCATTGGCTGCGGATCGTCGGGTTGTGGGAATTCCGCGATCGGTATCCGTATGAATTGTCCGGCGGTATGCAGCAGCGGCTCGCGCTCGCGCGGGCGCTGGCGAACGATCCGGCGATCCTGCTGATGGACGAACCGTTCGGCGCGCTCGATGCCCTGACCCGCGAGCGCATGCAGGAGGAATTGCAGGCCGTGTGGCGGGCCAGCTTCATGACCGTGCTGTTCATCACCCACGGCGTGGAGGAGGCGGTGTTCCTTGGCACCGACGTTGTGGTGATGTCGCCGCGGCCGGGCCGGATCATTGAGCGCCTGGCAAGCCCCTTTGCCCACGAGGCCGGGGCGCGTGGCAGCCGTAAGGTGAAATCCGATCCGGCATTCGTGGCACTGCGCGAGCAGGTGCTCGGACTGATCCTGGAAGGACCGGAAACGGCGGGACAATAAAGGGCGGCAAGGGTCCTGCCCTCGACCGCTTCGCCCGTCCATGTCTCGTGCTATCGCCAATTGCACTCTGTTTCGCGATATTTTCTTGTCTTCACCGACTCCACGGCGTATTAATTTCCGTGCGCCGGCCCTGCGCCGCTGCGCCGCTCCGCCTCATGGGGCGATGGCCGGACGAGGGGGCACGAACGATATGCGCATTGCCGTTGCCAGCGGGGACGGGATGCTGGTGGACCAGCACTTCGGGCACGCCACGCAATTCCTGATTTGTGAGGCCGGCCCGGCCGGCATCCGGCTGGTCGAGGTCCGGCGCAACCAGCCGTCCTGCGGGGCGGCCTGGGCGCCCGGCGAGGATGATCCGATGGAGCGCTCGGCCCGTCTGGTGGCCGACTGCCAGGCCGTGCTGGTGGCGCGGATCGGCGAGTGCGGCCTGGACCGGCTGGCCGAGCGTGGCATCGAGGCGTTCGAACTGCCCGGCCCGATCGAAACGGCGCTGCGCCACGTCACCGAAGGCAACCTGCAAGCCGCGACGGCGGCGTCCGTTCCGCAGCCGCATACGCAGCCGGGCGCGAACGACCGGCCATGAACATCCTGCCGCGTTCCCCGCCACCATCGGGCACCGCCTGCGCGGCCCGCGACATGCGCCTGACGGCGTTTCCCGCTGAGCCTGCCTTTCCGCATCTGGAGGGGCAACATCCCTGCTTCAGTACCGACGAAGGAAGGCCACGCCCAGAGTGCGCGCCTGCATCTTCCGGTTAGCCCCGGCTGCAACATCACCTGCGCGTTCTGCAAGCGCGACTTCAACGGCGTTGAGCACCGCCCGGGCGTCGCCGCCCGCCTGCTGACGCCCGAGCAGGCGCTGGACATCGTCCACCGCGCGCTGGAGCTTTGCCCAACCATCAATGTCGTGGGCATTGCCGGGCCGGGCGATCCGCTGTTCACGTCGCATGCCCTGCGCACGTTCGAACTGGTGCATGCCGCCTATCCGTCGCTGATCATGTGCCTGTCCACCAACGGGCTCATGCTGCCCGAGCGGGCGGCGGAGGTGATCGCGGTCGGCGTCCGCACCGTCACGGTGACGGTCAATGCGGTTGATCCGGCGATCCAGGCGGTGGTCAGCCCGGTGATCGCCTGGCAACGCCGCCGCCTGGAAGGCATAGCCGCGGCGCAACGCCTGATCGACAACCAGCTTGCCGGCATTGCCGCCGTCACCGCACGCGGAGCGACGGTGAAAATCAACACAGTGCTCATTCCGGGCCTGAACGACGGGCATATCGAGACGGTGGCGCGCAGCGTTGCCGCAGCCGGGGCCGCGATGATCAACATTATTCCGCTGATCCCGCAGCATCATCTCGCGCATATCCGCGCCCCGAGCGCCACCGCCCTGCACCGCGCTCGCAAGGAAGCGCGCCAGCATCTGAAGGTGTTCGCGCATTGCCAGCGCTGCCGGGCCGATGCCTGCGGCGTGCCGGGGGTCAGCGACTTCTCGCCGCAACTCTACGGCGACAATCTGGCCGCGGAGCCGACCTTCTCGCATGGCTGACGCACGGCCATGCCACCCAGTTCATCCACGAGGGAGATAGAGTGATGTCGGCAAAGAAAACCAAGCAGATCGCAATTTACGGCAAGGGTGGCATCGGCAAGTCGACCACCACCTCGAACATCAGCGCCGCCCTTGCCGATGCCGGCTACAAGGTGATGCAGTTCGGGTGCGACCCGAAGGCCGACTCCACCAACACGCTGCGCGGCGGTGAATATATCCCGTCGGTCCTGGACCTGCTGTCGGAGAAGCGGCGGGTTGATGCGCATGAGGCGATCTTTCTCGGCTTCGGGGGCATTTATTGCGTGGAAGCGGGCGGCCCGGCGCCAGGTGTGGGCTGCGCCGGACGCGGTATCATCACCGCCGTCGAACTGCTGAAGCAGCAGCGCATCTTCGAGGAACTCGATCTCGATTACGTCATCTACGACGTGCTCGGCGACGTGGTGTGCGGCGGTTTCGCGGTGCCGATCCGCGAGGGCATTGCCGAGCATGTGTTCACCGTCTCCTCGGCCGACTTTATGGCGATCTATGCCGCCAACAATCTGTTCAAAGGCATCGAGAAATATTCCAACTCCGGCGGCGCGCTGCTCGGCGGCATCATCGCTAACTCGATGAACACCGATTTTCACCGCGAGATCATCGACGACTTCGCCGCCCGCACCAGGACGCAGATCGTGCAGTACGTGCCCCGCTCGCTGACGGTCACCCAGGCCGAGTTGCAGGGCAAGACGACGATAGAGGCGGCGCCGGACTCCGCGCAGGCGGATGTCTACCGCGCGCTGGCGAAACGCATCGCCGAGCACACCGACTCGAAGGTGCCGACAGCGCTCAACCCGAAGGAGCTGCGCGAATGGTCGGCCGGCTGGGCTGACCAGCTGATCGAAATCGAACGCGCCAGTGAGCGTGCCCGCGTGGCGGCCTGAGCGGGAGGAGGGGCCATGGCCATCAATCTTCGCACCGCCGCAGTCGAAACCCGCGAACAGCGGCTCGGCACCATCACCGCCTGGGATGAGGGTACCGCGGCCAGGCTCGCCGAGCAGTCCGAATACTCCCGCGGCTGCGGCGCCGGCTGCGGGGTGGGCAACAAGGGCAGCAAGCTCTGCGAGCTGGAAAGCCCGTTCACCCAGGGTGGCAGCTGCGCCGAGCAGGTGGTGCAGGGCCAGGCCAGCGGCATTCTGGATGCCGTGCTGGTCCAGCATTCGCCGATCGGCTGCGCGGCGAATCAACCCATGAACAACACCAATTTCCGCAACACCCTGGCAAGGCGCGGCATGGCGGTGCGCAACAGCCTGGCGCTGTCGACCAACCTGACCGAACGCGACATGGTCTATGGCGGCGTCGAAAAACTGCAGGCGACGATTCGCGAAGCCTATCGCCGGCACAACCCCAAGGCCGTGTTCATCGCCACATCCTGCGCCACCGGCATCATCGGCGATGACGTGGAGACCGCGGCGCGGGAAGCGCAGGAGGAGATCGGCATCCCGGTGGTCCCGGTCTTCTGCGAGGGCTTCAAGTCGAAGCATTGGAGCACCGGCTTCGACGCCATCCAGCACGGCGTGCTGCGCCAGATCGTCAAGAAGAATCCCGGCAAGAAACAGGAAGACCTCGTCAACATCATCATCCTCTCCGGCACGGACGTCTACACGCCGATGCTGGCGGAGCTGGGGTTGCGCGCCAATCTCGTGCTCAACCTCGCCACCATCGAGCAACTGGAGCAGATGTCGGAAGCGGCCGCGTCGGTCAGTTTCTGCTACACGCTGGCGAGCTATTTTACCGCTGCCCTGGAGCAGGAATTCGGCGTGCCGGAGATCAAGGCGCCGCAGCCCTATGGTTTCGCCGGCACCGATGCCTGGCTGCGCGCCATCGCCCGCGCCACCAACCGCGAGGAAGTGACCGAAGCCTATATCGCCCGCGAGCATGCGCGGGTGCGGCCGATCGTCGAGGAATTGCGCGCGCAGCTCAAGGGTCTCACCGGATATGTCGCCATGGGGGCATCGTTTGCCCATGGCGTGGTGGTGGTGCTGCGCGAGCTGGGCATTGATGTGCCCGGCACGCTCGTGTTCCACCATGATCCGGTCTACGACAGCGGCGCGCCGGAGCGCGACACGCTCGGGCATCTCGTGGAAGAGACCGGCGACGTCGAGAACTTCACCGTGGGTATCCGCCAGCACTACCAGTTCTACAACCTGCTGCAACGGGTCAACCCGGACTTCATCGTCATCCGCCATGGCGGACTGTCGCCGCTCGCCTCGCGGCTCGGCAAGCCCTCGCTGCAACTTGGCGATGCGAGTTTCCCGCTGGGCTACCAGGGCATCATCAATCTCGGTGCGGAGATCCTCGCGGTGCTGGGCCAGAAGAAGTTTCACGAAGATCTGGCGGCGCACAGCTCGTTGCCCTATCGGCGGTCATGGCTGGAGGAGAAGGACCCGTTTGCCCTCGCCCGCGCGGCGGTAGCGTGATGGAGGCGGCGTGATGGTGGTAGCACTCAAGGAACGCGGCGACGGGCTGCCCGGCGCCGCCGAGCAATCGGGGCCGATCGAGCAATTGCGCTACGCCTGCTCGATGGGCGCCATGCAGACGGCGGCGGCCATTCCGCGGGTGATTCCGATCACCCATTGCGGGCCCGGCTGTGCCGACAAGCAACATAATGCGCTGACCGCCGCCAATGGCTACCAGGGCGGCGGCTGGGGCGGCGGCGGGGTGGCCCCGAGCAGCAACGCCACCCAGCGCGAGGTGATCTTCGGCGGCACCGACCGGCTGGAAGAGCTGATCGAAGCCACGCTGAAGATTCTCGACGCCGATCTGTTCGTGGTGGTCACCGGCTGCATCCCCGATCTGGTGGGCGATGATGTCGGGTCGGTGGTGCGCGGCTTCCAGAGCCGGGGCGCGCCCGTGGTGTATGCCGAAACCGGCGGCTTCCGCGGCAACAACTTCACCGGTCATGAAATCGTGGCGCGCGCCATCATCGACCAGTTCGTCGGTGCCTATGATGGCGAGCGCGAACCGGGGTTGGTCAATCTGTGGTCGCTGCTGCCGTACCAGAACACGTTCTGGCGTGGCGATCTCGGTGAGATCAAGCGGCTGCTGGAAGGCATCGGGCTGCGGGTGAACCTGCTGTTTGGCCCTGACTCCGCCGGCGTTGCGGAATGGAAGGCGATTCCCCGCGCCCAGTTCAACCTGGTGCTGTCGCCGTGGCTGGGCCTGGAGACGGCCGGGCATCTGCAGGAAAAATACGGGCAGCCCTTCCTGCATATCCCGCTGATTCCGGTCGGCGCCAAAGCGGCCGGCGAGGTGCTGCGCGAAATCGCCGCCTTCGCCGGTGTCGCCGAGACGGCCGAGGCGTTCATCGCCGCGGAGGAGCGGACGTACTACACCTACATCGAAGCGTTCTCCGAGTTCTATTCGCAGTACCGCTGGGGGCTGCCGGCGCGGTTCGCGATTGCCGCCGACGCTGCCTATGCGCTTGCCCTCAGCAAGTTCGCGGTACGCCAGCTCGGCCTGTTGCCGGCCCGGCTGATCGTGACCGATAACCCGCCCGGAGAATACCGCGACGCCATCGCGGCGGAATTCCGCGCCCTCGATCACGACACCGAGGGCAATGTGGAGTTCCTCGAGGACAGCTACCTGATCCACCAGCAAATCCGCTCGGCGGCCTTCGGCCATAAGCCGCCACTCATCCTCGGCTCGACCTGGGAGCGCGATCTGACAAAGGAGCTGAAGGGTGTCCTCATGGAAATCGCTTTTCCGGCTTCCTACGAGGTGGTCCTGACCCGCTCCAATGTCGGTTATCGCGGCGCGATCACGCTCCTCGAACGCATTTACAGCACCACTGTCAGCCGCACCGCCTGAGGGCGTCCGGCCAATCATCGGAGTACGCATTCATGTCACGTCTCAGCCTGGCGCTCGATACCGCCGACCTCGCCGAGCACTACGAAAAAGTCAGCGCCGACCGGCAGTTCAGGGTCGGCCAGAAACTGGTGGCCGCACTCGGGATCGGTCCCGCCGACCGCGTGCTTGATGTCGGCAGCGGCACCGGGTTGCTGGCGGGTCATATCGCCGAGCTGGTGGCGCCGGACGGCACGGTCACGGGGATTGACCCGCTGTCGCTACGCATCGCGATTGCCCGGCAGAAGCGCCCGCCTGCTATCCGCTTTGAAGTCGGCAGCGCTTACGACCTCAGCGCCTTCGCGGCGGAAAGTTTCGATGTCGTCCTGCTCAACGCGGTGTTTCACTGGCTGCCGGAGAAGCTGGAGCCGTTGCGCCAGTTCGCCCGTGTGCTGGCGCCGGGTGGACGGCTGGGCATTTCCACCGGATCGCGCGAGCACCGGGGCGTGCTGCAAACGATCAGGGGCGAGGTGCTCGCGCGCGCGCCGTTCAACGCCTATCCGGAGTCACAGGACGGGCTGGCGCACCATATTTCCGCCGCGGAGCTGCAGGCGTTGCTGGCGCAGGCCGGTTTCGCGGTGCGCTCGATCGACGTCGGGGCGAATGCGCATCACCTGCCGGACGGCGATGCGACCATCCGCTTCTGGGAAGCGAGTTCGTTCGGCAATTCCCTGGGGCATCTTCCGGTCGCAATCCGCGCGCAGGCAAGGCAGGCGATCGTGGAGGAACTCGACCGGCTGCGCACGGAAGAGGGCATCCACCTGGGCGGTGCGCGCATCGTCGCGATCGCCACCAAGGCCTAAACTTTTACGGAATGGGGTGCAGGGGCCTCGCGGCCCCTGCCGGGTCCAGGGCAGCGCCCTGGCCTTGCTTCCTGCTCACGACCAGCGTGCTGAGCAGTGCGATGTTGAGCAGATTGAACACCACGCCCAGGCCAAAGGCCGGCGCGTAGGACCCGAACTGGTCATACATCATCCCGCTCAGCCAGGCGCCGCCCGCCGATGCGGCCGGACAGAAATCCCCAGAACTGCCGGCTGGCAAAAGCGCAAAGCTGCAATACCGACAACATCGCCACGCCGCGTGCCGGTGTCAGGCCGATATCGGTGCATAGGGCCACCAGATGCGTTGTGGGCAGCGCCATCGGGATGCAGCACAGGAATGACGCCGCCGCCAGCAATGCCAGCGCCTGGTTCGGCGGCCGGCCGAGCACGGCGGCACCGCGCCGCGGCCCGGACACCTGTTGGCGCGCCCGCAGTGCCGCCGGCAGCGGGCGCAGCAGGAGCAGCACCAGCGGCGCGACCAGCGCGAATTGCAGGAGCCCGAACGTCGCCATGGTGTGGCGCCAGCCCCAACCCTGCAGCGCGCGTTCGAAAATGGCCGGCCACAGCATGCCGCCGAGATATTCGTCGGAGGCTACCAGCGCCAGGGCACTGCCGCGGTGGCGGTCGAACCAGCGGCTCACATGCACCAGCAAGGGCTGGTTGATCGCCGCATTGCCCAGCAGTCCGAGCATGATTGCGTAGCTGATGCACAAGGTCCACGCCCCGCCGGCCGAGCCCGCGGGCACGACGCGGCGCACGCCGTATCGCTCGGCGAGTCACCCCATGGCGATACCGCCGAACCCTGCGCCCAGCACCGCGAGCGCGCCGGCCAGAGCGGGCACGCTGCGGGCAACGCCAAGCTCGGCCGCGACCGGCTTCAGGGCCACGACCGGCACCCAGGGCGTGCCGCTGGTAACCGCCAGGATGGCCACGACGGTACAGGCGACCAGCCATGCGGCCGGCGTCTCGATGCTGGCGGCACCGGCGCGCCGGCTCAAGGTCGGCGCCTTGCCCGCATGTCGGGCCTCGCTGCGGCAAGGCTTGCGTGCGCGCGATTGCGGTGGGTCTTCGAATGCAAGGTTCCGGCTCTATCATCTGGTCAGAACGTCGGGGCGACACGGTTGGCGAAGCGCACAGGATCGGCGCCCGGCTTCAGGACGGGCGCCGCGCAGCCTGGCGATGCCGGCGCTTCCACGCGGAAGATGTGTCATGGGCGGCCTCTGCGATTTCCGCCTGACCGGACTGTGGTGCGTTCTGCGGGGGCGGGCACGGGGTTTTGAAGGCGCATCGACCCGCCGTGGTGGTTCAGGTGCGCCAAAGGGCTGGGTGGCCGAGACGACCGGAGCCGTGCGGCGGCGGCAATCCGTTGTTGAACACTTCTACTATCTCGATTCGTTGTAAAGTAAGTTATACCTGCAACTGCCGTGTCTTGACGTTCCGGAAGGTGGCGTGGCCGAAATCCGTCAGGATGTGTCTGGCAGCGATGGCGGCCTGGGAGCGGATGCAAATGGTCTGAGTGGGGGAGAGTTGGGTTACATTGCGTTGCCTCCGTGGGCCGGACAAGCACCGCGAATGGATGTTTATTGATTGACACACGCAACGCATTCGTGGAATAAATGTCCGGGTAACGGTCATCTTGCGCTGCCGCACCGGCCGTTGCCCTGGGCGGCGCGTCCCCCAGGTTCTGCCGGAGAGTTGTCATGCCCGCATCGGACGGCCGTCCTCTCACCAGCGAGGCGGTGCGCGACCGTGAGTATTCACAAGGCCGGGCTCGCACGCAGGTGGGTGCGGCAGCTCGAGCCGAACGCCGCACACAATCCTGCCGGGAGATACCGCGGTAATGCTCCGTTCCAAATACGACCGTCGCGCCGTCCTGCGCGCCGCAACTGCCGCCGCTGTGCTGCCGCTGGTGGCCTCCAGCAGCCGCGTCCTGGCGAGCAGCCGCCCGGCTGTGCTGCCGGCGGACCTCGGCGACACCGCGATCTGCCGGGCTGCGGCCTTGGCGCCGGTGGTGCTGGCGCAGCCGCGGCCGCTGAAGCTGACCTGGAACGCCAATGCCATCTGCACCGTCGGCGTGCCGGTGGCGAAGGAGAAAGGCTTCTTCGCCGCGCATAACCTCGATGTCGAGATGATCAATTTCGGCGGCTCCACCGACCAGTTGCTGGAGGCGATCGCCACCGGCAAGGCCGATGCCGGTGTCGGCATGGCGCTGCGCTGGCTTAAGCCGCTGGAAGGCGGCTTCGACGTGAAGATCGCCGCCGGCATCCATGGCGGCTGCCTGCGGCTGTTCGCCAAATCCGGCAGCGGGATAGCCAGCCTCGCCGATTTGCGCGGCAAGGTGATCGGGGTTGCCGACCTCACCTCGCCCGACCGCAATTTCTTCGCCATTCTGCTGCAGCAGGCCGGCATCGATCCGACGCGCGACGTCGAATGGCGGGTGTTCCCGGCCGACATCCTGCCGGTCGCCTTGCAGAAAGGTGAAGTGCAGGCCTTCAGCCTCAGCGACCCGCTCGGCTGGATCGCGCGCGAGCGCGACGGCTTGGTGGAACTCGCCAGCAATCTGACCGGCGCCTACGCGCACCGCGTCTGCTGCGTGCTCGGCGTGCGCGGCAGCCTGATCCGCCAGGAGCGCGAGACCGCTACCGCCCTGGTGCAGGCGCTGCTGGCCGCGCAGGCCTGGGTGGCAGCGAACCCCGATGCCGCGGCCGAGGTGTATGCGCCGTACGCCCGTGCGAAGCCGGAACAACTCGCCGCCATGCTGCGCAGCCACACCCATGCGCATTCGCCGATCGGGGCTGATCTGCGGCGGGAGATCGCGCTGTATGCCACCGAACTTCAGCAAGTGGCGGTGATCAAGCCGGGCACCGACCCTGGGCGCTATGCCGACCGCGTCACGGTCGATCTGCTTTCCTGACAGGAGAACGATGATGAGCGCAACCGCGGGTTTCAGCCCCGCTGCCGATCAAGGCATCGATGTGCTGATCGAGGACGTGCCGCGGCCGGCGCCGTTGTTGGCGGTCGCAGGCATGGCCTGGCTCGCCGCTGCCGTCTTCGTTGTGGCCTGGCCGGACGCACAGGAGGTGGAGCGCACCGACCTGCTCGGCTCGCTGGAGGCCGCCGGTGGCGGGGTGTTTCTGGTGCTCTGGCTGCTTGGCTGGGTGGTCCCGCCGGTTGCCCGCGCCGCCGGCTACTGGGCGCCCTGGATGCTGGCGCTGGCGGTGTGGCTGACGGCCTGGGAGACGGTAACGGCCAAGCTCGATTACCTGCCGCTACCGTTCTTCTGCTCGCCGCAGGCGTTCCTGGAAGTCTTTACCGACGATTACGCGCGCCTGTTCGATTGCCTCTGGCGTTCGATGCTGCTGCACACGAAGGGCTACGCGATCGGCTCGTTTCTGGGCTTCATTTCTGGAGTTGCCCTCGGGATGTCGGTCCGGATCGGCTACTGGGTGCATCCGGTGCTGCGGCTCATCGGGCCGCTGCCGGCGACCGCCTGGATTCCACTTGCTTTCTTCCTGTTTCCCAGCAGTGCCAGCGCCAGCGTTTTCCTGATCGGCCTGGCCTGCTGGTTTCCCACCACGGTGCTGACCTGGTCGGGCGTTTCGGCTGTGCAGACGGCGTATTACGACGTGGCTCGCACCCTCGGCGCCAACCAGCGCTTCCTGGTGCTGAAAGTGGCCATTCCGGCGGCGCTTCCGCATGTGTTCGTTGGTCTGTTCATGGGCCTCGGCTCCTCTTTCGCCGTGCTGGTGGTGGCCGAGATGTTGGGCGTGAAGTCGGGTCTCGGCTGGTACCTGCAATGGGCGCAGGGCTGGGCCGCTTACGCCAACATGTATGCCGATCTTTTCGTCATGGCGCTGCTGTGCTCTTCGCTAATCACCCTGTTGTTCCGGGTGCGTGACCGAATGCTGGCCTGGCAGAAGGGCCTGGTGCAGTGGTGAGCGCTTCCCTCGAACTGGCCCCAGACGCAGCGATTGCGCCGCGACGATCCGCTCCGGCCGGCGCGATGCTGGACGTGCAGCATGTCAGCCATGGATATGTGCTGAACAAGGCTCTCCTGCCGGTGCTGCAGGACATTCAACTGCTGGTCGATCCGGGCGCGTTCGTCGCCCTGCTCGGTGCCTCCGGCTGCGGTAAGTCCACCTTGCTGCGGCTGGTGGCCGGATTGGAAAAGCCCCGCCGCGGCCGGCTTCTGGAGGACGGCGAGGAAATCGACCGTCCGCATCCCTCGCGTGTCGTCATGTTCCAGGATCCGACTCTGTTTCCATGGCGCACGGTGTGGAACAACGCGGCGCTTGGTTTGGAGGCCCGTGGCGAACTGAAGCATGGGCGCGACCGCGTGGATGACGTGCTGTCGCTGGTGGGTCTGGACAAATTTCACCATGCCTACCCGCACCAGCTCTCCGGTGGCATGGCGCAGCGCGCAGCACTGGCCCGCGCGCTGGTGAACGAGCCGCGCCTGCTGCTGCTGGACGAGCCGCTGGGCAAGCTCGACAGCCTGACACGGCTGACCATGCAGTGCGAAATCACCCGGCTATGGCAACAGCGCAACTTCACTGTGCTGATGGTGACGCATGATGTCGAGGAGGCGTTGCTGATGGCGCAGCGGGTCATTGTGTTCAGCGAACGGCCGGCGCGTATTCGTGCCGACCTCGTGGTTGACCTGCCCTACCCGCGCCAACGTGACAACCCTGAACTGCTACGCTTGCGGCGCGAGGCGCTGGGGCTGCTCGGCATGGCGGCGAGTTGGTAGGGCGAGGGCAGGGATTGCCACCGGCCTTGTGTCGTTGGCGGTTCTTTCCTGCGTTGGCGTATTGATTATTGGATATCACGAATTAGCGGCGTTTTCGATATTGATGCACTGGCGGAAAAGGTGCATTTTGACCCTGCTGCTGGCCTTGGCCGGCAAGTGTCGGGCGGTCGCCGTCGGAAGGGATCCTCATGACGAGCCAGCTCAAGCGGGACAATCCCCCTATCCTGTGCCACCGTCCGGGATCGGAGTCGGCCGACCCGGTACGGCGCCGGCACTTCGTTGCCGGCACGCTCGCCGCTTTCGGCCTCGGTGCGGGCATCGGCATCCGGCCCGCGCAGGTATTTGCCAGCAATCGCGGCCTGGCGGTGCTGCCGCGCGACCTGGCGGAGGGGGCGATCTGCCGGGCGGCCGCGGCAACCGGCACCGCTGACCCGCTGAGCGGGCCGGCGCGACATCTGCGCTTCGCCTATAACGGTACCGGCATCTGCACTGCGGCGGTGCCGGTGGCACTGCATCGCGGCTATTTCGCGAAATATAATCTCGATGTCGAATTCGTGGCGCTGGCCGGCTCGACCGACCAGATGCTGCAGGCGCTCACCACCGACAAGGCGGATGCCGGCGGCAGCATGTTGCTGAACTGGCTCAAGCCGCTCGAGCAGGGCTTCGACGTAAAGCTCACCACCGGCCTGCATGGCGGCTGCACCCGTCTGCTCGCGCGGCGGGAATCGGGCATCACCGACATTACCGGGCTCAAGGGCAAAACCATCGGCGTTTCCAGCATTTCCGGCTCGCCGCGGCATTTCTTTGCGATCCTGCTATCGCGGCATGGCATCGATCCGGACACCGAGGTCAACTGGCGCGAGTTTCCTGCCGACATGCTGCCGCTGGCGCTGCAGCGCGACGAGGTGCAGGCGCTGGCCGATTCCGACCCGTCCGTGTGGCTGACCCGGTTGCGCAGCAACGGCGAGCTGGTCGAGATCGCTTCCAACCTGTCGGAAGACTACGCCCATCTCGCCTGCTGCACACTCGGCGTGCGGGCCGCGTTGTACCGTGACGAGAAGCCGGTTGTCGCGGCGCTGACCCGCGCCATTCGCGACGCCGCCCACCACGTTGCCACCCAGCCGGACGATGCCGCTGCGGTGTTCTCGTCCTACACGCCGAAGGTGCCGGCCGCTGCGCTCGCGGCGATGCTGCGCAGCCATACCCACGACCACACGCCGGCCGGCGCCGATCTGCGGCGCGAGGTCGTGCAGATCGCCACCGACCTCAAGAATGCGCGCATCATCAAGCCATCGACCGACCCGGTGAAACTCGCCGACCGCGTGGTCGTCGACGTGCTGAGGCTGAATGCGCACCTCCCGCCAAACCACGACCGGAAGCATGGAATGAAGATCAGCAGCATTGAAGGCGAGGCGCTCGGCAGGTTCGCGCCCTCCGATCCGGTGATCGGTCTGGACATCGGATCGCGCGGATCGAAGGGGGTGTTGCTGACCGCCGACGAAATTCACACGGAATTCGTGCCGACCGGCCTTTACATGCAGGAGACCGCCGACGATCTGCTGGCGCGGCTGCTGCAGAAATCCGGCCTGCGCCGGCGCGACATCGCCTTCGTGGTCGGCACCGGCTATGGTCGGATTTCGCTGAAATACGGCGACATCCCCTACCAGGTGGTCACCGAGATTACCTGCCATGCCATGGGGGCGCACGTGCTCAATCCGCGCACGCGCACCATCATCGATATCGGCGGCCAGGATTCGAAGGCGATCAAGATTGATCCGGCGACCGGCAAAGTCGTCGAGTTCGTGATGAACGACAAATGCGCCGCCGGCACCGGCCGCTTTCTTGAAAAAGCTGCCGTGCTGCTCGGGCTGGACCTGCATGAGCTCGGACCGGTGGCCCTGGAGGCGACCGACCCGTCGCCGGTCAGCAGCCAGTGCGTGGTGTTCGCAGAGTCCGAAATGATCTCGCTGCGCGCCCGCGGCGAGCGGGTTGGCGATACGGCCGCACGCGCCAACATCGCTGCCGGCATCCATTTCGCGACTGCCCGGCGGGTGAAGTCGCTGCTCGGGCGCATCGGCACCGAACCGGATCTGGTGTTCACTGGTGGCGTCGCCAACAATGCCGGCATGTGGCACGCGTTGGAGACGCTGATCGGCGCCAAGTTCGCGCGCTCGCCGATCGACATGATCTACGCCGGCGCCCTTGGCGCGGCCGTGCACGCCGGGCGGCATCACGCCGCCGCGGTGGCGGCCGGCACGGCGCGCCGCAACGCCCGGGCCCAGGCGCGCACGACGGCGTCACCGACGCGCAAGGCAGCCGCCCGCGCTACTGCCGGCCGCAAGACGGCTTCGGCACACAGCTGACAAAAGGGGGACCAGGATGGCACCGCGACCGACCACCGACCAATCGCTTAGCCCGGCTTTGCTGCCGATCCAGGCGCTGATCGAGGCCGAGCAGCAGGATTTCACCGAAGGTGCGGATGGCCGCAAGCGCGCCGGCTATTTCTGTGCCTACACCCCGCCCGAGGTGCTGAACGCGGCCGGGTTGCGACATGCGAGGCTGTTCAAGGCCGGTAGCCCCGAAAT
This sequence comes from uncultured Alphaproteobacteria bacterium, assembly GCA_963709085.1. Taxonomy (GTDB): domain Bacteria; phylum Pseudomonadota; class Alphaproteobacteria; order Acetobacterales; family Acetobacteraceae; genus Rhodovastum. The sequence goes on along the minus strand of CAVPVB010000024.1, from coordinate 1,160,470 downwards.
CGTGTCGCAGGGCGAGCGCTATACCCAGAGCGTGTTCTGCGATTTCTCGAAAAGCTGCATCGGCGGCTTCGATCCGGAAGGTGGCGATCCGTTCTATCGGGCGGTCGACAAGCTCTACACGTTCCATACCTGCGCCTCCATGAAGCGCGCCACCGAAGTGATCGAGCGCTTCGTGCCCACCAAGCTGCTCAACTTGCCGCGACTGCGCGGCGAGCCGGCCTCGCGCGCCTTCTTCCGCGAGGAGATTGCGCATTACCGTGACGATGTGGCGGAACTCGCCGGACGGCCGGTGACCGACGACGAGATCACCGCGCAGATCGTGCTGTACAACAAGGTGCGTGCCCTGCTGCGCCGTTTCTCCGAGTTGCGCAAGGGGGCGAACCCACCGCTCACCGGCCGCGACTTTCTCGAACTGGTGCGCGGCTTCTATTATGTGCCGCCGGAGAAGCTGCTGGACGTTTATGGCAAGCTGTACCGCAAATTGTCCCGCGTGCGCGATAACGGCGCGCGACCGGTGCGGCTGATGATTTCCGGCAGCATTATGGCCGATGGCGACCGCCGCCTGGTCGAGTTGATCGAGCAGGAGATCGGCGCGCGCGTGGTGGTGGAAGATCACTGCACCGGCCTGAAGCCGTTCGCCCATACTTTGCCGGAGGAGGGCGATCCGTTCCAGGCGCTGGCCGATGGCTATCTCGACCAGGCACCCTGCGCGCGCATGAAGCCGCTCGACGACAGCCTCGATTTCTCCGCCAGGCTCGCCGAGGAATACGCGGTTGATGGCGTGGTCTATGTCTACCTGAAATTCTGCGCCTGCTACGGCGTCAGCAAGCTGGAGTTCATCGAGCGGCTGCAGTCCCGCGGCATTCCGGTGCTGGAAATCTCCAGCGACTACTCGCAAAGCGACCATGGCCAGCTCAAGACCCGCCTGGAAGCGTTCATCGAAGTCCTGCAGGACCGCCGCACCGATCTCGCTCTTTCCCGGGCCGCCAGCGGCCAGCCAACCGGTACCAACACGGGGGAATTCGCCCATGGGTGACGTACTCGCCATCGAGCCCGGCCGCCGTTCCACGCAGCGGCGTCCGCCGCGCAGCGCCGCTGCCTCGCCCGGCCTCAAGGCGCTTAAGGCGCTCGCGGAATCCTATTCCTATGCCGCCATCCAGCGCGAGGCGGCCGCCGGCAAATCGGCGCTGTGGGGTGGCTGGAGTTGGGAGTCGCCGCTGATCTATGCCTGCGACACCATTCCCATCGGCTATGATCAGCTCTGGTTCGACGACAGCCGCAAATCGGAGTCGATCGCCGAGGACCATTTCCAGGTGCCCGGCGAGTTCTGCTCCATGATCAAGGCGATGATCGGCCGGCTGCACAGCGATCGTGACAACCAGATCAAGCGCATTTTGCATTTCGGCTCGGGCTGCGAGCCGATCTCCGCGGTGCTGGAACTGGCCAAGCGCGACGGCTACGACGTGCAGACGCTGGAGACGGTCACCGCGTTCCGCACCGACGAGAAGCGGGCACACGGCATCGCCCTGCTGGTCAGCGAACTGCAGCGCATTGCCGAGTGGCTCACCGGCAAGCCGGTGGACGAGGACCGTGTTGCTGTCGAGATCCGCCGCAAGAACCGGGTGATCGGCAAGGTCAGGCACGTGCTGGAGCTGCGCGCGCGCCATCCGCTGTACATCCCGGGCATCGCGACGAAGCTGATTTTCATGGGCGCCAATCACATGTTCGGTGCCCCGGAAAAATTCGCCGACGTGCTCGACACGCTGGCCGCCGAGCTGGAAGCGTTGGACGAGCATCCCTTGCCCAGCACCTATATTCCGGTGGTGCTGGCCGGCAGCGTCGGCAACCAGCGGCTGTTCGATGCCATCGAGGAATCGGGCGGCGCCATCGTCGGCTGGGTCTATCTCGGCACCCACCAATACGACGAAACCTTGCCGCCGCTGGAAAGCCTCGCGCATTTCGTGCTGGACGCGCAGGGCCGCGGCGATCTAGGCGAGGCGGTCGGCGCGTCGGTCGCCTATCGCCGCATCCTGGTCGAGGAGGAGGTGCGCAAGACCGGCGCGCGCGGGATTATCTCCTCCTCCATCACCGGTTGCCCTTATGCCAGCCTGATGCAGCAGCTGGAACGCGATCATTTCAGCGCGCTCAGCGTCCCGATCGTCACCCTGGAAACCGACGTGCACCGCGACCCGCCCACCGAGGAACAAATCACCAGGGTTAAGGCATTCATCGAAATGCTGTCCTAGTGCTCTGCGTCATTAATATTGCGGTTAATGGCTAAAAATGAAACCGCATGACGGCGGAGCCGTGTATTGAAGCAGCCTCAGCAGCACAGGCATCTTTCATTGTCGTAGGCAGATGATCAGGGACATCTGAATGCTCAACTACCGCAAAATGAACGACGCATTGCACTAGGGGCATGAAGCCGGTCCGGGTGCCGGAGGCGTATATCGATCGGCTGATCGCGGAAGATGTCGGCTTCGGCGATCTGACCACCACGGCGCTGGGTATCGGCGACGCAGCGGCCGCGATCCGCTTCACCGCCCGCCATCCCGTTATTGCCTGCGCCACTGAGGCGGCGGCGCGCGTGTTCCGCCGTTTCGGCGCGCAGCCGCGCCTCGGTCCGGCCCCGTCTGCCGCCGCCTGATCTGGCGGTCGCGGCGTCAGGCGGATATTGGCGCGGGACGGAAGGTCGCTGCCCGCAGGTGGTTCTTGCCGGCGCAACCGTTCGGCACCGAAGCCGGTTGGTGCTGCGGCTGCGGCCTGGAAGCTGACCAGGACTCCCAGCCCCGCGTGTTCTCCGGTGTCGTTTGTTTTTGACGGAACCCGGCGGGGGCGACCCGTGCTGCCGATCCGTTGATGATGTCGCCGATGCGGCGGGAATTGACGTAGTCACTTCGTGAAAATGATCTCCATGCTTGCCATCCAGGTAAATCTTCGGCACGCTCCGGCCGGCAGCTTAGGGCCGTTCAGAGCGGCAGCGAGAGAGCCGGCGCGGGCATGGTGGACATCCTGTCGACGCGGTGCGGCGTCCGGTCACACCGGCTCACCTGCTTCTCATGTTGGCCGCCCAGCGTCAGGCAGATGCGGCTGTCTGGCAGAACGACGGCACATCCGGCCCCGTTGCGATGGGCATCCAAGGCCGGGCGGCTGGCCGGCAGCGCCACCAACCAGCGCCATCCAGTTCACACCACCATGGAATGACTGCGGATGAGTTCGACGACCCAGATCTCCGGGGTGTCTTTCTTGCCGTCCACGGCTCTGCCCGCGTCATCCGTCGCGGGCTACAAGGTGGTCGGTGCCCGACATCCGGGGCGGCTGGCCGGCACGATCTTCGCGCTCATCGTCATCGCCCTCACCCTGCACTCGATCCTGGACAACCCGCGCTGGGGGTGGCCGGTTTTCGGGCATTGGTTTTTCTCCAGGCCCGTGCTGCAGGGACTCAGCCGGACGCTGGAACTGACGCTGGTGGCATCGGTCTGCGGCTTCGTGTTGGGAACCGCGCTCGCCCTGGCACGACTATCCCGTTCACCGCTGCTGGCCGGGCTGGCATGGGCCTATATCTGGCTGCTGCGCTCAATTCCGCTGCTCGTGCTGCTGCTCATTCTCTATAATCTCGGCTATCTCTACCGCTCGGTCACGCTCGGCATCCCGTTCACCGACATTGTGTTCGCCGAGTGGCGAACCACCGATCTGCTCAGCCAGTTCGGTGCCGCGGCGCTGGGGCTGAGCCTGAACCAGGCGGCGTTTGCGGCGGAGATCATCCGCGGCGGCATTCTGTCCGTCGATCAGGGGCAACTGGAGGCGGCCGCCGCGCTGGGCCTGCCTCGGCGGCGGCAGGTGTTCAGGATCGTCATCCCGCAGGCCATGCGGGCGATCCTGCCGACCGTGTTCAACGAGTTGATCGGCCTGGCGAAGAACACCTCGGTCGTCTATATTCTGGCACTTCCAGAACTGTTTTACACCGTGCAGGTGATCTACCAGCGCAACATGGAGGTGATGCCGCTGCTGATGGTGGCGACGGTCTGGTACCTGATCATCCTGACCTTGCTGTCGGTCGTGCAGTACTACATCGAACGGCACTATGCGCGTGGTGCGCTGCGTACCCAGGCAGCAACCCCGCTGCAGCAGGTCCGTACCTGGCTCACGCGCCATCGCCGGGCTGCCGTCCCGCCGCGGGCCGCAGCGCCGGCCAGCGCGGCCATTCGCCGGGCCGGCCCTGCGTCATCGCGGCAAGCCGGCGGACATGTGCACATACAGCACGTGTCCAAGAGCTATGGGACGTTGCGGGTTCTGAACGACGTCACCCTGAACGTATCGCCCGGCAGCGTCACCGCCATCATCGGCCCGTCCGGGTCCGGCAAGTCGACCCTTCTGCGCACGATCAATCACCTCGAAAAGGCCGACAGCGGACTCGTCTCGATCGATGGCGGGTTCATCGGCTACCGCCAGCTTGGCAGCACGCTGTACGAGCTGGGGGAGAAAGACATCCTGCGCCGGCGTGTCCAGGTCGGCATGGTGTTCCAGAACTTCAACCTGTTCCCGCATCTGACCGTGGTGGAGAACGTCGTCGAAGCGCCGGTCGCGGTGCAAGGGCGCCGCAAGCAGGAGGCGCGGGACGCGGCGCTCGATCTGCTGGGGCGGGTGGGCCTGGCCGAAAAGGCCGACGCCTATCCGCGCCAGCTTTCCGGCGGGCAGCAGCAGCGCGTGGCGATCGCCCGCGCCCTCGCCCTGCGGCCGAAGGTGCTGCTGTTCGACGAGCCAACCTCCGCGCTCGACCCCGAACTGGTCGGCGAGGTGCTGGCCGTTATCGGCGAACTCGCCCGTTCCGGCACGACGCTGATCATCGTCACCCACGAAATCGGCTTCGCGCGCGAAATGGCCGACACGATTGCGTTCATCGACGGTGGCGAGATCCTGGAGGTCGGCCCGCCCGCCCAGATTCTGGGCGCCCCTCGCCATGCGCGCACCCGCGAATTTCTGGCCAAGGTGCTGTAGCGCCACACGGCCTTTCTGCCGACGCCCCCGCTTTTCGACGCCAAGGAGATCCCCATGTTGGTGAGTCGCCGTGTCCTCATTGCCGGGCTGGCCGGTACCGGGTTTGGGCTTTGCGGATTTGTGCCCGCCGCCCGTGCCGGCGTCGTCGACCTCAGCCCCGAACAGCCTGGGCGTCTGCATGCCAGCCGCAACGACGCCGCCATCGCGCTCGTTCCGACGACGTTCGACTTCGTCACGCCAGGCACGCTGACCGTCGGCAACGCGCCCAGCAACCCGCCGCTGTCCACCTACGCGACCGACGCTGAGACCGTTGTCGGCAATGAGCCCGACATTGCCTGGCTGCTCGCCGAGAGCCTTGGGCTGAAAGCCCGGATCGTGCCGACCGCCTGGGCGGACTGGCCGCTGGGGCTGCAATCCGGCAAGTTCGACGCGGTCATCTCCAACGTGACCGTTACGGAGGAGCGAAAGGCGAAATTCGACTTCTCGACCTACCGCCGCGACGACCTCGGCTTCTACGTGGCCATTGACAGCCGGATCACCTCGATCAGGGAGCCCAAGGACGTCGCCGGCCTGCGCATCATCGTCAGTTCGGGCACGAACCAGGAGAAAGTGCTGCTGGAGTGGGACCGGCAGAACGTCGCCGCCGGCCTGAAGCCGGTCGAGTTCCAGTACTACCAGGACGAAACGCTGAAGGCGTTGGCGATCGCCTCCGGTCGTGCCGATGCGACGCTCGGACCCAATGCGAGTGCGGCCTATCACGCGGCCCTCAAGGGCGATACCAGGTTGGTGGGCATCGTCAATGGCGGGTGGCCGCTGTTCGCGGAAATCGCCGTGACCACGCGCAAGGGCAGCGGCATCGCCGATGCCTTCACCGCGGCGATCAACGGCCTGATCGCCAGCGGGGTGTATGCGCGGCAGCTTGAGCGATGGAACCTGCAGGCCGAAGCCATCGAGGTCTCTCGCACCAACCCGCCGGGCCTGCCGAAAGCCTGAGATTTTGCCGAGGAGATAATCGCATGACGTTTGTGTCGACACAGCCGGAAACGCTTGCCCTGCATGGCGGGACGTACCGGTCCGATCCGGTCTCCGGCCTCGTTGCGGTGCCGATCTAGCAGACGACGTCCTACCAGTTTCGCGACACCGGCCATGCCGCCAACTTGTTCGCGCTGGCGGAACTTGGACATATTTACACGCGCGTCTCCAACCCGACGCAGGACGCCTTCGAGCAGCGCATTGCCGCGATCGAGGGCGGTGCGGCGGCGCCGGCATTGGCTTCCGGTCAGGCCGCGTCCACGTACGCGGTGCTGAACGTCGCCGAGCCCGGCGACAATTTTGTCACCTCGACCGATCTCTACGGTGGCAGCTGGGCACTGTTCGCTTCGACTTTGAAGCACCTGGGCGTCGAGGCGCGTTTCGTCGACCCGGCCGATCCGGAAAATTTCTGCCAAGCGACCGATGCCCGCACGAAGCTGTACTATGCCGAGACGCTGCCGAACCCGAAGCTGCACGTGTTTCCCCTCCGCGAGGTGGCCGATATCGGCCGCTCGCTCGCCATCCATCCGGCGACGACGACGCATTCCCAGCTCACCGCCGACGACCAGCCGCGCACCGGGGTGACGCCCGGTTATGTGCGCCTGTCGGTGGGCATCGAGCACCCGGACGACATCTTGGCCGATCTCGCGCAGGCGCTGGAGCGTGCGTGACGCCGGGTGCCCTGACCAGGAAGCCAGAACCATGACCACGTTCACGATTTTCGACGAATCGGGCCGGACGGCGCCGGGCGAGACGACCCAGGATCCGGCACGGATCGCTGCCGTGCTGGCCGCGATCGGCGTTGGCTTCGAACGCCACGAAGCCGCTGTCGCGCTGCCGCTCGATGCCGATACCGCCTTCGTGCTGGATGCGTACCGCCCGGAGATCGCGCAGTGGAAGCAACAGGGCGGCTACCGGTCGGTGGATGTCGTGCGGCTATTGCCCGACTCGCCCGACCGTGCCGTCAACCGGGCAAAGTTCCTTGCCGGGCACACCCATGAAGACGATGAGGTCCGTTTCTTCGCCGAAGGCAGCGGGACCTTCTTTCTGCGCGCCGGCGGCCTGGTGATCGAATTGCAGGCGGAGCGCGGCGACCTGATCCGGGTGCCGGCCGGCGCGTGCCACTGGTTCGACACCGGCGCGCCGCTGTTCTTCACCGCCAACCGCTTGTTCACGCGGCCGGACGGGTGGGTGGGGAACGTTACCGGCGATGACATCGCCACGCGGTTCGTGGCGGCGCCGGGGTGCGGGGAGGGGCCGCGGCTCCGGTCCGACGGGAGCAAAGTCCGCGGCACTGCCCCGGCACGGGGCTCAGATGGCGAAGGTGATCGGCTCGGTGGTCGGCCGCCGCAGGCCGGCGGCGGCGGCCCGGCGCAACAGGTCGTCCAGCGTGAGCGCGGCCAGCCGCTCGCGCGCCGCCGACTCGAGTTCCTCCCACAGCCCGTCCACCACCTTCTCCTGCAGCCGGCCGGACGGTCCCTCGGAGGGTTCGGCCTCGCCGTCGTTCACCGCCACTGCCACCACGTCGGACAATTTGATGTCGCGCCGCGGCCGGCCGAGCCGGTAGCCGCCGCGCGGGCCGCGCACGCTCTCCAGCAGCCCCGCCCGCGACAGCGCCTGCAGCAGCGGCTCCATGCCGCGCCGCGCCAGCCCCAGCCGGTCGGCAATCTCTGCCGCACTCACGGTCGCCAGCCGCCCGCCATGGAAGGCGACATCCAGCATCACCGTCACTGCCAGCATTCCCCGGTCCCGTCGGATCAGCATATCCTTGGCACTCCTCTGCCGCGGCGACATAAAATCACGCCCACCCCTCGTAATACAGGGGTCCTGTGGTAAAGACAGCGCTTATGGCCAGAAATGTTCCCCGCGCCGCCCCTCCGCCGGCGCCCCCCTCGCCCACCCTCCCGCCGGCGCCCACACCGGCGCCCACACCGGCAAGGGGGCGCATGCATCGCAGCATCCTGGAGACGATCGGCGCCACCCCGCTGGTCGGCATTCCGCGCATCACCGCCGAGGACAAGCTCGTCGCCGAGGTCGCGCTGAAGCTGGAATTCTTCAACCCGCTCGGCTCGGTCAAGGACCGCATCGGCCTGGCCATGGTCGAGCGCGCCGAGGCGGAGGGGCTGATCGCCCCCGACCGTTCGGTGCTGGTCGAGCCGACCTCGGGCAATACCGGCATCGCGCTGGCCTTCGTCGCCGCCGCCAAGGGCTATCGGCTGATCGTCACCATGCCGGAGGGGGCCTCGGTCGAACGGCGCAAGATGCTGCGGCTGATGGGCGCGGATGTGCAACTCACCCCGGCGCGGCAGGGCATGGCCGGCGCCATCGCCCGCGCCGAGTTCGATCCTCGCCAGCACCCCAGGCGCCTGGATGCCGCGCCAGTTCGACAACCCGGCCAATCCGGACGTCCACGCCGCCACCACGGCCGAGGAAATCTGGATCGACACCGGCGGGCGGGTGGACATCGTGGTGGGTGGCTCCGGCACCGGCGGCACCCTGACCGGCATCGCCCGGGCGCTGAAGCCGCGCCGCGCCGGGCTGCGCATGGTGCTGGTCGAGCCGGCCGAAAGCGCGGTGCTGTCCGGCGACGAGGCCGGCCCGCACGGGGTGCAGGGCATCGGCCCCGGCTTCCAGCCATCGGTGCTTGATCTGGGGCTGATGGACCAGGTGGTGCGGGTGTCCGAGCGCGACGCCATCGCCGCCGCCCGCCGCGCCGCCCGCGAGGAAGGGCTGCCGATCGGCATTTCCTCCGGCGCCGCGCTGCATGCGGCGCTGGCGTTGGCGCACGATCCGGCGCATGCGGGGAAGCTGATCGTTGCGATCGCGCCGAGCTTTGCCGAGCGCTATCTCAGCACGCCGCTGTTCGTTGGGCTTTGAAAAAAGGAAAGCCAGGGCTCTGCCCTGGACCTCGTTCCGAAAAGGTTCCAAGGGCTGTCACGTGTACGTCGAGGCCACCGACACCTCTCCTGTCCAGGTGTACACCGCCAGCAATGGCTCGGCATCGGTGCGCATGGCATGCGGCATGCTGGCAGGATGCAGGATGAACGATCCTGGCGGAACCCGGCGCGATACCTGCCCGGCCGTCCAGCTCGCCGTGCCGGACACCACGAAATACATCTCTACCGCCGGGTGCACGTGATGCGGATACAGCCGGTGTGGCCCGATCAGCAAAAGGCCCAGGCACACTGTGGCACTTCTGAAGGGCGCCACGGGACCGACGAGTTCGGCGAAGGCGATGTCCTGTCCGAGGTCGGGGGCGTCCGCGCGCGGAGCGTAGCTGTAGCGCCAGGGAAAGGCGGCGGCGATCGGGCGCAGCGCCGTCGCGATGTCGGTGCTTGAGGCAAGGGCGGCGGTGAGGTGGCGTAGGACCGGATGGCCGCTCGGCTCAATGGGATCGCCGGACATGGTCACATCCGCGAGCAGGTCCAGCACCAGCGCGGCCTCGCGGCCGATGGCATCCCCCTCTGCCTGGCGCCGCGCCAGGTGGGAGCGGATGACCGACAGGGCCGGCGCGAGGTCTCGCGGTTCGAGCGCGGCCATGCCGCCTATACCGCCGCCTGGCCTTGCGGGCGCGACTGCAGCACCGCGACGGTATGCCCCAGCGTCTCGCCGCGGCTCAGCGCGGCGGCCGCTTCGAGCGCATCGAGCCGGTGCGCGGCCAGTGCCTGCTCGATGCTAAACGCCTGCAATCCCGCCTCGACCGGATCGATCCCGGCGAAGTGCTGCTGCAGCACCGACGCGGGATAGAAATGGAACGGACCCAGGCCGTCACCCTGCCAGCCCGCGTAGAAGGCGACCATCTCGGCGGCGTCGGCCTGATATTTCCAGGTGTAGATCAGGATCGAGCCAAAATGCCCGGCGAGAAGCGCCATCTCCAGCAGCGTGGACAGTCTTACGCGCCCGCCGATGGTGGAGAGCACGGACCCGCCGGGCGCAAGCAGGTCACGCGATTGGCGCAGGGCAAGGTAGTGCAGCGCTAGTGCTCTGCGTCATTAATATTGCGGTTAATGGCTAAAAATGAAACCGCATGACGGCGGAGCCGTGTATTGAAGCAGCCTCAGCAGCACAGGCATCTTTCATTGTCGTAGGCAGATGATCAGGGACATCTGAATGCTCAACTACCGCAAAATGAACGACGCATTGCACTAGCAGGTTGGTCGTGACCAGGGCAGGCAGATTTTCCCGGCGTGGCGAAAAATGTTTGGAACTTGTTTGCGCGTCATCGATGCGGGCATCGCCCCGCAGCGGCGTGTTCGGCAGGTTTTCGTAGATCACGTCATAGCGGCGGCCGAGCCCGGCGAGGGGGGCGAGGAGGTCGCCATGGCCCGCATGGATGTCCACCGGATGCGCCGGGTTCAGGTTGCGGGCGATATTGTCACCCGCAACCGCGACGACATCATCGTGCAGGTCGGTGATACCGATGCGGGTCGAGCCAAGAATTTCGATCGCGGCCAGGATGTCGAGCCCCGATCCGGTGCCGATCGAACAAACGGCTTCAAAGGCATCGGGCTGTGTGGACTGCAGGCGGACGGCACGGAACGCCGGCGCGGCCACGCTCGCCACCCAGTCGGCGAGCGGATCGTCGATGCGTGGCTGGTAGCAATGATCGGACAGGGCGATGTCGAGCTGCCGGCGGATGCGCACGGGGTTGTCGATACCGAGGAAGGCGGCGCTGTCGACGCGCAGCCTTGCATGCGGGTCGGCCGGCTGAAGGGGCGTGGGCGGCATGTCGATGCACTCTGTCCGCGACACCCCGACAGCGGGGCTTGTGGTGCGGCGATAATTTCACGCCAAATCATAGTGGTCAACTCGATTGCCGGTTGCAAATGTGCATGGCTGGCGTGAGGATGGCCGGACCTTCGCGCAAAGCGCTTGGCGGAGATGCGTTTGACTGGAACAACTTTCACAACTAGTGTAATGCCCTCTTTCTGAGACGGTCGCGCCCTGGGTCGGTGCGGCTATTGCAGGGCGGCGAATACCGTGGAGCAAGCCATGATCTTCTCGTCCAGCGTGCAGGTGCCGTTGCGGACGGGCGCGCGCTGTCGACGCTGATTCGCTCTCAATCTTGCACGCGCAGCGCCACCCGACCGGTCCGGGTCCGACCCGGCACGCAGGAGTATTTTCCCTATGATCCGCCGCCGTACCCTGACGCTCGCCGCGCTTGCCGGTGTGGCCCCCCTGGTATTGCCGTTCCCTGTCGCCGCCGAGGCCGATCGGCCGCTCAAGGTCGGCGTCTCTGCCGGCCCGTACGGCGACATCCTGCGCGAAGCCGCGAAACTGGCCGCGAAGGAGGGGTTGAAAGTGGAGGTGATTGAGTTCACCGACTGGAACCAGCCGAATGCGGCCCTGCAAGCCGGCGACATCGACCTGAATAATTTTCAGCACCGGCCCTATCTGGCCGCCCAGGTGAAGGCGCGCGGCTATAAGATCGTCGCGCTCGACCCGTCGATCGTGGTGCCCGCCGGCATCTGGTCGACGACATACGCCAAGGCGGCCGACATCCCCGCCGGGTCGAAGCTCGCCATCCCGAACGACCCCTCGAATGCGGCGCGCGCGTTGTTCCTGTTCCAGCAGCTTGGCCTGATCACGCTGAAACCGGGGTCGGACGCCTCCGCGACGGTGCTGGATATCGCGGCAAACCCGAAGCATTTCCAGTTCGTCGAGCTGGACGCGGCCCAGCTTGCCCGCGCGCTCGACGACGTGCCGGCGGCGTTCGTGACGAACAACTATGCCTACCTCGCCAAGCTCGACCCGAAGAAGGCGCTGATCGAGGAGGGGGCGAACTCGCAATGGACGCTGGTGTTTGCCGCGCGCGAGGACCGGCGCGACGATCCGCGCATCCGCCGCTACATCGCGCTGTATCGCTCGCCCGACGTGAAGGCGTTCGTGCAGGAGCGTTTCAAGGGCAACATCCTTCCCACATGGTGAGGCAGCCCACATGGTGAGGCAGCAGGCATGAACGTCGCCACGCGGATCGGTGCCGCGGCGGTGCCGTGCGCCGCTTCCACGCAGCCGCCGGCAATCCGCTTCGAGTCGGTCTCGAAGCTGTATCCGGCCCGCGGCCGCGACGCCCAGGTGACCGCGCTCGAGGGCGTGTCGCTGGCGGTGGCGCCGGGGGAGATCTACGGCGTGATCGGCCGGTCCGGTGCCGGGAAATCGACGCTGCTGCGCGTCATCAACGGTTTGGAGAGACCGAGTGCCGGCCGCGTGCTGGTCGACGGCACCGAGGTCGGCGGGCTGGACGGCGCCGGCCTGCGGACGCTGCGCCGGCGCATCGGCATGATCTTCCAGCATTTCAATCTCCTGTCGTCGCGGACGGTGTTCGACAATATCGGCTTTCCCCTGGAACTCGCAGGTGCGCGCCGGCCGGCGATCGCCGCGCGGGTCGGCGAGTTGCTTGAACTGGTGGGGCTCGAGGACAAGCGCGGCCGTTATCCCGCGGAGCTTTCGGGCGGGCAGAAACAACGCGTCGGCATCGCCCGCGCGCTCGCCACCGAGCCGCGCGTGCTGCTCTCCGACGAGGCGACCTCGGCGCTCGATCCGGAGACAACGCGGTCGATCCTCGACCTGCTGCGACGCGTCAATGCGCTCACCGGCGTCACCATCGTGCTGATCACACATGAGATGCAGGTGATCAAGGACATCGCCGACCGCGTGGCGGTGATCGAAGGCGGAGGGATCATCGAGGAGGGGGCGGTATACGACGTGTTTGCCCGCCCGCAAACCGCAACAGCGCGCAGCTTTGTCGCGTCGGTGACCGGAAGCGGCGTGCCGGACGATCTGGCCGCGGCATTGTCTCCATGTCCGGTCGAGGGTGGGCGTGCGGTGCTGCGCATTGTGCTGACCGGCGAGCAGGCGACCGCGCCGTTCCTCAGCCACCTGGCGCGCAGTGCCGGTATCGACGTGCAGATCCTGTCCGGCCAGGTGGACCGCATCGGCGGCGCACCATTCGGAAACCTGCTGCTCGCCGTGCCGGTATTGGCCGAGGCGACGGCGCTCGCCGTGGTGCGCGAGCACGGGCTGTCGGGGGAGGGGCTGGGCTATGTCGCCTGAGTTGATCGGGCTGATCGTCGATGCGACTGGCGAGACGCTGTACATGGTTGCCGTGGCGGCGCTGCTGGGAACGCTGCTGGGCCTGCCGCTCGGCGTGTTCCTCGCCACCAGCGGGCGGGGCGAGTTGTTCGAGGCGGTGGCGCTGAACCGCGTGCTCGGGCTGGTGGTGAACGCGACACGCTCAACGCCGTTCATCATCCTCGTCGTCGCCATCATCCCGTTCACGCGGCTGGTCGCCGGCACGTCGATCGGCACCAATGCGGCGATGGTGCCGCTGACGGTGGCGGCCACACCGTTCATCGCCCGCATCATCGAAGCCGCGGTGCGCGAAGTCGATCACGGGCTGATCGAGGCGTCGCGCGCCATGGGCGCGACACCGCTGCAGATCGTCGTGAAAGTGTTGCTGCCGGAGGCGCGGCCGGCGATCGTGCTTGGCCTGACGCTGACCGTGGTGAGCCTGATCGGCTATTCGGCCATGGTGGGCGCGGTCGGCGGCGGCGGCCTTGGCGATCTCGGCATCCGCTACGGCTACCAGCGCTTCATGCCGGAGGTGATGGCGGCGGTGGTGGTGGTGCTGATCGTGCTGGTACAAAGCTTGCAATCCGTCGGCGAGGCGCTCGCCCGCCATGTCAACAAGCGCATCCGGCCCGCCTGAACTGGAGATTTTGCATGGTTCTCTTGCATCCGCGCCGTTCGGTGCTGGTCGGTCTGGCGGTAGCGGCGGCCGGCGGCAGCGCCCGGGCTGAAACCACGATCGTGCGCATCGGCGCCACCGCGGGGCCGCACGCGCAGATCCTGGAGGCGGTGCGCCCGGTCGCGGCGCGCCAGGGGCTGGAGCTGCGGATTGTCGAGTTCTCTGACTACATCACGCCCAATGCGGCGCTCGATGCCGGCGACCTGCAGGCCAACTCCTACCAGAACAAACCGTTCCTCGATCAGCAGATCAAGGATCGCGGCTACAAAATCGAGAATGCCGGCTTCACCGTGAACTTCCCGTTGGGCATTTACTCGCGCCGCTGGAAGCGCTGGGAGGACGTGCCCGAAGGCGCGCAGATCGCCATCCAGAACGACCCGACGAATGGCGGACGGTCGCTGCTGCTGCTGCGGGATGCCGGGGTGATCGGGCTGCGGGAGGGCGTCGGGCTGCTGCCGACGCTGCGCGACATCGTGAGTAACCTGCGCAAATTGCGCTTCATCGAAATCGATGCGGCGCAGACGCCGCGCGCGCTGGACGACGTGGATGCGGCGGCGGTGAACACCAATTTCGCCCTTTCGGCCAACCTGAACCCCAGCCGCGACGCGCTGCTGCGCGAGACGCCGAAAAGCCCGTACGTGAACCTGATTGCCGTGCGCAGCGTGGACCGCGACAAGCCCTGGGTGCGGGCGCTGTTGGACAGCTACCGGTCCGATGAGGTGAAGGCGTTCATCCTGGCGACGTTCAGCGGCGCCGTGCTGCCGAGCTGGTAAGGCCCGCGCGGCTGCCGCCGCCTTTGTCCGCTATGGCGGAGGAAGGCGGCACTATCCTGGCTGCTTCGCCGCGCATGGCGGCGGGGCGTCCAAGCCATTGGAGGAAAGCGCAGGCAGCGCCTGATCAGCGGTTGCCGCCCTGCCGGGGCGGACGCACAGTCCTGCCAGCAGCGACCAAGGGTCGCGCCGATCAGGAGAGCCCAGATGAACACCGCGATGCCAATGATGCCGATGGCCATGCCTGCACAGATGCCGATGATGGGCGGCATGATGCCGATGCCGATGGGAATGCCAGGGATGATGCCCGGCATGATGCCCATGATGCCGATGCCCATGATGATGATGTGTAAGATGACCGCCGCGATGACGCCGGACGGCATGACCTGCACCATGATGCCGATGGACGGCATGTCCAAGGAGATGTTCATGGAATGCTGCACGAAGATGATGGCGATGATGAACGCCATGCCGATGATGATGATGTGTGGCGGCATGATGATGATGGGGTGCATGACGCAGCCACAAGCCGCCTGATCTCGTGCCCGGCGACCGCATCGCCCGTCCCCGTCGCAGCGGAGGGGCGGGCGGAGGCGCCGTCAGCCGACGCGCGTGGCGTAGGTCATGACCAGATAGATGACCGCTTCGGCAGCACCGATATTGCGGTAGGCGTGCGGAAGGTCGGCCTCGAACAGGATGGCGTCGCCGGCTTCCAGCACGCAGGGCGGATCGTCGCCAACGGTAATTTCAACGACACCCTGGGCGATCAACAGGTTTTCGCGGGTGCCGGCCTGATGGGCCGACGCATCCTCGCGGTGGTGCGGGACCAGGCGTAGTTCGTAGAACTCGACGTGACGCTCATCCTCGAAAGGAAACAGCGCCCGCGAGGTGAAATGCCCGCCACTGGACGCCAGCACCTTGGCGTCCTTGGCGCGCAGCACCGCCATGTGCTGCACCTTCTCGGCGGCCAGCAACTGCGCGAAAGGCACGCCGAGGGCGGTGGCAATACGCCATAGCGTACTGATCGTCGGGACGCTCTTGCCGTTCTCGATCTGTCCCAGCATCGCCCAACTCACGCCCGACAGTTTTGCCAGGCGTTCCAGCGAATGGCCCTGGCGGGTGCGCAGCCGACGCATGTTGTGCCCGAGGATGGCTGGCAGTTCCGCCACAGCCTCGGAGGCATCATCACCGCCGGCATCTCCGCTGCCCACGAGAGACAGAGCCGACCGAGTGGCCAGACCTCCCTCAGGCATGCGATTCCGAATGGTTGGTGAAAACCGGCCAGACCGGCATCCAGACGAACGTCCAGAACATGGGCATCATCGGAACCGGCGCCGAGGCTGCGTCCGCCGGGCGATTGCCCGCGCGCCGTGCCCGGTATGCCGCAAGGTCAACCACGTTGCTCGCCGCCTGTGCCAAGAGGGTCTCCTTTGAAACCGGGCTGATGAGGGCGTATCCACTATACAAGACGCTGCATCACTATAACAGCCACTTTTTGATATCGTGTGACAAGCGAGACCACTGCTCATTCACGTAGTACGTTGGGTCAGCGAGGCAACCGGCGCATCGGGCGACGCCGCACCATCCTGCACCCGGCGGCCAGGGGCGCTGCCCCTGGCCGTTCCTTACCTCAATAGTCGAAATCACCCCCGCCCGGCGGCGGCCCCGACGGCGGCCCCTTCTTCTCCGGTTTCTCGGCAATCAAGGCCTCGGTGGTGACCAGCAGGCCGGCGATGGAGGCTGCGTCCTGCAGCGCCGTGCGCACGACCTTGGTCGGGTCGATGATGCCGGCTTTCACCAGATCCTTGAACTCGGCGGTCTGGGCGTCGAAGCCCCAGTCATATTCCTCTTTCTCCAGCACCTTGCCGGATATCACGGCGCCGTCCTCGCCGGCGTTCTCGGCGATCTGGCGCAGCGGCGTCAGCGACGCCTTGCGGACGATCTCGATGCCGAAGCGCTGGTCGTCATTGTCGGCCTTCAGCTTGGCGAGCACGTGGCTGGCACGGGCAAGCGCGACGCCGCCGCCCGGCACGATGCCTTCCTCAACCGCGGCGCGGGTCGCATGCAGCGCGTCATCGACGCGGTCCTTGCGCTCCTTCACCTCGACCTCGGTCGCCCCGCCAACCCGGATAACAGCGACGCCGCCAGCGAGCTTGGCCAACCGCTCCTGAAGCTTCTCGCGGTCGTAGTCCGAGGTGGTCTCCTCGATCTGCGCGCGGATCTGGTTCACCCGGCCGGTGATGTCGGATTTCTTGCCGACCCCCTCGACAATCGTGGTGTTCTCCTTCTCGATCAGCACGCGCTTGGCGCGGCCGAGCTGGGCGACCGTCACGCTTTCCAGCTTGATGCCGAGATCCTCGCTGATCACGGTGCCGCCGGTCAGGATGGCAATGTCTTCGAGAATGGCCTTGCGGCGATCCCCGAAGCCTGGCGCCTTCACCGCCGCGACCTTCAGGCCGCCGCGCAGCTTGTTGACCACCAGGGTGGCCAGCGCCTCGCCTTCGACATCCTCGGCGATGATCAGTAGCGGCTTGCCGGTCTTCACCACTTCCTCAAGCAACGGCAGCAGGGGTTGCAGGCCGGACAGCTTCTTCTCGTGGATCAGGATGAAGGGCTGGTCCAGCTCGGCGGTAAGTTTCTCCGCATTGGTGACGAAATAGGGCGAGACATAGCCGCGGTCGAACTGCATGCCCTCGACCACGTCGAGCTCGGTCTGGATGCCCTTGGCTTCCTCGACCGTGATCACGCCCTCGTTGCCGACCTTCTGCATCGCTTCCGAGATGATGCGGCCGATATCGGCTTCGCCATTGGCCGAAATGGTGCCGACCTGGGCGGTTTCGGCCGGGCTGGTGATCTTGCGGGATTTCTTCTTCAGCTCCTCCACCAGCGCGGTGGTGGCCTTGTCGATGCCGCGGCGGAGATCCTGCGGGTTGAGCCCGGCGGCAACCGCCTTGGCGCCCTCGCGCACGATCGACTGCGCCAGCACCGTCGCGGTGGTGGTGCCATCACCGGCGAGATCGTTGGTCTTGCTGGCGACTTCGCGGATCAGCTGGGCGCCGAGATTCTCGAACTTGTCGGCCAGCTCGATCTCCTTGGCGACGGTCACGCCGTCCTTGGTGATCCGCGGCGCGCCGAAGCTTTTGTCGATCACGACGTTGCGGCCCTTCGGGCCGAGCGTCACCTTCACCGCGTCGGCAAGAATATCGACGCCGCGCAGCAGCCGGGCGCGGGCATCGCTCCCGAATTTCACGTCTTTGGCAGCCATGTGTCCTGGTCCTTTCGTATGGGGCGCGGCGCGTCAGGCGGCCTTGTGGGAGGTCCTGGCGTCGCCGCCCTTGATGATGCCGAACAGGTCGGATTCCTTGACGATCAGCAGTTCCTCGCCGTCGATCTTGACCTCCGTGCCGGACCACTTGCCGAACAGCACGTGGTCGCCTTCCTGCACGGATAGCGGCACGATCTTGCCCTGCTCGTCGCGCGCGCCGGGTCCGACGGCGACCACCTCGCCCTCGCTCGGCTTCTCCTTGGCGGTGTCGGGAATGATGATGCCGCCGGCGGTTTTTTCCTCGGCGGTCAGGCGGCGCAGCACGACACGGTCGTGCAGGGGGCGGAACTTTGCCATGTGTGGGCTCCTTGGTCTTTACGGGGGCCGACCTGCCAGCACTCGGGTGGGTCGGCTGCCAGCGCCATATGGGTAGCACTGCCTATGTCCGTCAATAGAACTAAACAACGAAAATTGACGGTATTGGGCTCACGGAAGGAGCCGGCCGCGGCCGACCGTCGCCGGCAGAGGGCAAAAATACGACGCATGATCGTCCAGAGGTTGACTTACATGGAACGTGTGTGGAATCCTGCAACGGACCGGGTAAACTGGCGGCGCGATGCTGGTCGCGGTGGTCGGCGATAGCTGCCCGGATGCCGGGTAGTCCCGGCAGACGATCCGGCGCGCCAGGGCAAGGACCCACATTATGAGCGATCCAAACGAACCCCGGACGGCGCGTGCTGTATCGCGCCGGCACATGTTGGGCACGGCCGCCGCCCTCGGCGTCGCCGCCCCGATCGGCCTGTCGGCGGTGCGTGCCTTCGCCGGCCCGGTCATGCCGGCGATCGCGTTCGACGGCATTTGCCACGCCTCCGGCGCCTTCAGCACAATTGCCGCCGCCGGGCCGGTTCCCATCGTTGATCCGGCCCCGGCGCCGGCAATCATCGCCGGGCGCAAGAAGCTCACCGTGGCCTGGAACCAGAACGCGCTCTGCGTGTCGTTCGTGCCGGTCGCGATCCATGGCGGCTTCTTCGCCCGCCACGGACTCGACATCGACCTGGTGAACTTCGGCGGGTCCACCGACCAGTTGCTGGAAGGCGTCGCCACCGGCAAGTCTGACGTGGCCGAAGGCATGATCCTGCGCTGGCTCAAGCCGCTGGAGAACGGCTTCGACGTGAAGCTGGTTGCCGGCATGCATGGCGGCTGCTCGTACCTGGTCGCTTCGCGCGAGGCCGGCATCACTGATTTTGCCACGCTGAAGGGCAAGACCATCGGCGTCTCGGACTTCGCCAGTCCCGACAAGAACCTTTATTCCATCGTGCTGAAGCGCAAGGGCCTCGACCCGGAACACGACGTGGAATGGCGGCAATACCCCACCGACATGATGCCGGTAGCGGTGCAGAAAGGCGAGATCCACGCCTATGTCGCCGGCGATCCGCTGGTCTATTTGCAGGTGCAGCGCAGCGGAGGAAAACTGTTCCGTCTGGCCTCCAACGGGACCGGCGATTTCGCCGAACGCACCTGCTGCGTGCTCGGCATCCGCGGCAGCCTGGTGCGCCAGGACCCGGAAGCAGCCCGTGCCGTGACGCTGGCGCTGCTGGAGGCCTGCCACGATGTCTATGTCAATCCGGACCGCGCGGTCGAATTCTTCTCGCGCTATACGCCGCAGAGCGTGCCGACGAAATCGCTGAGCGAAATGTTGCAGAGCTATCCTTACGCTGAGCAGCCGATCGGCGAAGCGTTCCGCCGGCAGATCGTGTTGTACGCGCAGGAACTCAAGGAAGCCGGCGTGCTGAAGTCCAGCACCGATCCGGAGCGCTACGCCCGCCGGATCACTGCCGACGTGACCTGAGCGGCGGTGTCAACGGAGTACGTCATGACCGAACCCCCCAAGCACTTGCGGGCCGATGACTTGCCGTTCTGGGACGAAAAGCTGGAACGACAGAGCCGGGCGGAATGGGACGCGCAGAAACTCGCGTCGCTGCAACGCCACCTGCAGCACGCCTATCTCAACGCGCCTTTCTATCGTTCGTCGTTCGACGCCGCCGGCGTTCACCCCGACCAACTGTGCAGCCTGGATGATCTGCGGCGCTTCCCATTCATTGACAAGCGCACATTGCGCGATCGCCAGTCGGCCGTGCCGCCCTGGGGGGATCTGGTCGCCGTGCCCGAGCGCGATATCGTCTACATCTCCGCTTCCAGCGGATCGACCGGTGCCCCGACCGCCTCGCCCTTCACGGCGCGGGACTTCGACGAATGGATTGACTACGAAGCGCGGCAGTTCTGGTCATCGGGGCTGCGGCCGACCGACCGCTACGCGCATTCGCTGAATTTCTCCCTTTTCGTTGGCGGCCCGTGCGTGCTCGGCGCGCAGAAGCTCGGTGCGCTCAGCATCCATGCCGGCACGCTGCCCTCCGAGCGGCTGCTGTTCATCCTGCGCGAGTTTCAGGCAACCGCCATCTGGACCACGCCCTCCTACGCCTGGTATCTGGGCGAGACCGCGATCAAGGAAGGCATCGATCCGCGGCAGGACCTTGCGGTGCGCCGCATCTTCGTTGCCGGCGAGCCCGGCGGCTCGATCCCCGAAACACGCGAACGCATCGAAGCGCTGTGGGGCGCTTCGGTGTACGACTATTACGGTCTGTCCGACATCTTCGGTTCCTGCGCCGGCATGTGCGAGGAACGCGACGGGTTGCACTGGGCCGAGGACCACATCCATGTGGAAGTGCTCGATCCCGACACGCTGGCGCCGGTTCGCGAGGGCGAGCGGGGCGAAATGGTGCTGACCACGTTGCGCAAATCGGCGCGGCCGATGATCCGGTTTCGGACCGGAGATATCGTGTCATTCACCTCCGAGCCATGCCGTTGCGGGCGCACCTCCATCCGCATGCATGGTGTGCACGGACGCCGTGACGACATGCTGATCATCAAGGGGGTCAACATCTTCCCGAGCGACGTCGAAGCCCTGGCGCGCGCTGATCGCGATCTCACCGGTGAATACCGTCTGGTGGTGGATCGGGTGGAGCACCTCGACCGGCTGATCGTGGAGATCGAGCGCAGGCATGGCTTCAACGGCACAGATCCGGCCCTGGCCGAACGTTTCGCCGGACGGTTGAAGGCAGTGACGGGCGTGGCTGCCGAGGTGAAGGTGCTGCCGGCGGACAGCTTGCCGCGGGCCACGCATAAGGCGAAGCGGGTGGAAGACCGCCGGACCCACGTGTGGAGCTGAAACCGGGTTCGAAGAGCAACGCGCCGCCAGGATCTCAGTGGCAAATCCCCCAGCCACCCGCAACAAGCGCCGCCAGTGGTGGGCTCGCAAGATCGAACCTGGCCGAAACCGTCCGGCTCGCCCCATCCACCGCCACGACGCATGGCGGGTCGCGCACCGGCAGATACAGGGTGCGGCTGTCGGGGGTCACCGCGCCACGCAAAGGCGGACCGGCCAGCGCGATCTCGCCAGCAGGCCTTAGCGCGTCAAGATCATAGATCAATAGCCGGCTTCCGGCCGCGCTGGGCACGAAGGCAACGGAGTCGAGCCAGGCGGTGTAGACGCCGATCATGCCCGCGGCACCGGGCAGCGCCACCGGGTTCTCCAGGTGTTCCGTACGGAACACAGACAGCGTCGCTTCGTCGTTGTCGGGAACCAGCAGAAACGTGCCTGTCCCTGACGGGAACATGCCCGCGGCGCCGGGCCCGGCGGCAAGCTGGGCGACCGGCTTGCCTTGCTCCGGGTCGAGCACGCTGATGGGTCCCCCGCCTTGCGGTTGGGCCAGGATCTGGCGTCCGTTCGGGGTTCTGGCGAGCGCGCCCACACCGGCACGGGTCGGCTGGAAGGTGGCGATCTGGTGCGACAGCCGGGCGTTGGCCACGTCGATCACGCCGATGCCGTCAAGACCCTCGGCGGCGATATACAGCACCGTGTCCTGCGCGCCGAACATGACGTCGCGCACGCGCGGCAGGCCTGCGATCACCGTATCCACCCGGCCATCGTTGAGGTCGATAAGCGTGATCGTTCCGCCCGCCAGGTCGCTTGCCGCGGCGAGCCGCCCGCTGATGCCCACCGTCAGCCGCTCGGCCGGGGCCGGTAGAGCCAATTTGCGGATGGTGCCGGCGAAAACATCAACCAGCGACACTGTGGCGCTGGCGGCGTCGGTGGCAATCAGCTTGGCGGTGGCCCGGTCCACCACGACTTGGCGGGCGATCATGTCGGTTTGCAAGCCGGGGACGATGCGACCGGTGTCGGCATCGATGACGGTCACGTCAGGTGTCGTGGCGCTCGGGATATAGACGTAGCGGCGGATGTCGAACAGCGCCGGGTCGAACGCCGCCTGCGCGGGCGCGGCGGCAGCGGCGCCGAGCGCGCCGGCAAGTCCGGCCAGGACCTGGCGTCGGCCGGCCGGCGGTGGCGGCGTTGGTGTCATCGGCCGGTCCTTTTGGGAGTGGAAACAGCGCGGTCAGGCGGCCAGCACGTCCACCGTGATCCGGTTGGCGAAACGGACCGGGTCGGTGCTGGGCTTGAGAATGCCGACATCCTTGAGATCGCGCGCGAAGGAGAGCACCTGCTGGCGGAACTCCTCGCCGGTCGGGCAGCCGCGATGCGCGTCATACGGATAGCTCGCCAGCATGTCGCGGATTTCCCGCGGCCCGGCGACGCTTTTCGGCGCGAAAAACCGCTCGGTCTCGACCGCGAGATCGAGGTTGCTGTCGACCAGCAATGCCGCCTCGACCATGGCGCGGGTCAGCGCCGCCGCCGCCGGCCGGTTGTCGCGCACCAGCGCCCCGCGCAGCGCCAGCACGCAGCAAGTCCGCTGGCCGAGCGCGCCGCTGCCGTTGGCGGCCAGTTCGAACAGGTCGCCGTTGCTGCGTTTGATGGCGAAATAGACGTTCGGATGGTTGTCGACGAAGGCGTCGATCTCGCCCTTGGCGATGGCGATCGGGAACACGTCGGCCGGAAACTGCCGCCAGGTGACGTTGGTCTCGGGGTCGATGCCCGCTTTCTTCAGTGCCGAGGCGTACAGGAACCGGTTGGGGTTGCCGAGATCGGCCAGGCCGATCCGCTTGCCGCGCATGTCGGCGACGGTTGAGATGCCGGCCGCGCGCGAGGCGACCAGGTAGGAGCAGCCGGCATGCACACCGGCGCTCAGCTTCACGTCGAACCCGGCCTCCAGCGGCTTGATGAAGCGCAGGATATTGTTGGAGGTTGCATCCGCCTTGCCGAGCGCGACGGCCTCGAGAATGGCCGAGGTATCGCCGCCGACATTGATGGTTTCGACCTGCAGCCCGTATTTGGCGAAGATGCCTTGCCGCTGGGCCAGGCCGACGACCACCAGGCAGGGTGAGGTCGGGGTCCACACGAAGGTGAGCTTCGTCAACGACCGGGTCGGTGCCGGCGCCGCCAGCGCGGGCGCGGCCGGCTGCGCCAGCGCGCCGCGTGCCGCAAGCACGAGCGGCGCCACGAGGCCGGCGCTGCGCAACAGGCCGCGCCGCCCCAGCTCGCCGGGGTGCGGGGCGTTTGTTTTGTCAGGCGTCTGCAAGAGCTGGGTCACGCTGCGATCCCCGATATTGCCCGCGATGTGGCATTGCCCGTGATGCGCGGGCGGCACGGCGCATCATTGCGGGCAAGTGATTTCACGCATATTAAACGCAGTCAACGCAAATTACCACCGGAAAAAAGTTGTTGCATTCCGGTCCGGCTACAATGCCACGCGTGGTTGGCCGCCGTCTGCCAGGGCAATGAACTGTCGGCCGGAATATGTCGCGGTTTGTAAACCTGCTGCGGAACGTGAAATCGCCATTGCACTAACACCGGCAGTTGTTTTAGTGTCTGCGCGAAACCGTTGCAGATGTGCGGAACCTCCCCGGCCACCGGAGCTTCGTGCGTCGCTCAACCATCCGGGCCGGAGGTTCCCACATGAACGCAGATGACGTCTTCGGGACGGAGTTCGCGGCCGACCTGCCAGCGGCGCCGGCGATCGGCGTTGATATCGGCTCGCGGCAGGCCAAGGGCGTGCTGATCGGCGAAGGAGCGATCTACACCTCGATCACCGCCAGCGGTGTCGATTCGCAGGAGACGGCGGACCGGCTGGTGCGTCGCCTGCTCCGCGAGTCCGGCATTGCCCGCAGCGACATCGCTTTCGTCGTCGGCACCGGCTACGGCCGTGTCGCCCTCAGCTACGACGATGTGCCCACCACGATCGTGACGGAAATCTCCTGCCACGCCATGGGAGCGCACGCCCTCAATCGCGGGACAAGAACCATCATCGATATCGGCGGCCAGGATTCCAAGGCGATCCGGGTCGATCCTGCGACCGGGCGGGTGCTGGAGTTCGTCATGAATGACAAATGCGCCGCCGGCACCGGCCGCTTCCTCGAACGCATCGCCGAGCTGCTGGGCTACAGGCTGGAGGAACTCGGCGAGAAATCGCTGCAGTCGGAGAAGAAGATCGACATCAGCAGCCAGTGCGTCGTGTTCGCCGAGTCCGAGGTGATTTCCCTCAAGGCGAAAGGCGAGCGGCCGGAGGATATCGCGGCGGCCATCCACTACGCCTCGGCGCGCCGGGTGCGCAATCTGGTCAACCGGGTGGGGCTCGATCCCGAGTTGGTCTTCTCCGGCGGGGTTTCCAACAATCCCGGCATGAAGAAGGCGCTGGAGGATCTGATCGGCCACCCGATCACCACGCCGAAGCTCGACATGGTCTACGCCGGCGCGGTCGGTGCCGCGGTGCTGGCGCAGCGGCACTCTCAGGCCGGGCACGCCTGAACCCGCACGCCGGAAAACCATGAAACAAAGGGGGCAGACATGTCATTGACCATCCAGGACGTGATCGATCCGGGTCTCGTGGACCGCATCAGCGCCGGCACGGTGCTGGGCGTGGACATCGGCTCGCGCGCGGCGAAGGCGGTGCTGCTGCATGACGGGCACGTTTATGTCGGCCAGGTGCCGACCGGCGTGAACATGCAGAGCACCGCTGATGAGTTGCTCGGGGAACTGCTCGCCGATGCCGGCGTGACACTGGACGACATCGACTATGCCGTCGGCACCGGCTACGGCCGCATCGCCCTGCAATTCGAGCATGTGCCCACCGAAATCGTGACGGAGATTTCCTGCCACGCCATGGGGGCGCATTACCTGAACGCCGCCACGCGCACGATTATCGACATCGGCGGGCAGGATTCCAAGGCCATCCAGGTCGATCCGGACACCGGCCGGGTGGCGAAGTTCATCATGAACGACAAATGCGCCGCCGGCACCGGGCGCTTCCTTGAGAAAGCCGCCGGCCTGCTTGACTACACCCTCAAAGAGGTCGGGCCGGCCTCGCTGCTGGCCCAAACGCGGCCGCAGATCAGCAGCCAGTGCACCGTGTTCGCCGAATCGGAGATCATCTCGCTGCGCGCGCGCGGCCTGGCGCGCGAGGACATCGCCGCCGGCATCCACTTCGCCTCGGCCCGGCGGGTGCGCAACCTGGTCAGCAAGGTGCCGCTGCAGGAGGACCTCGTGTTCACCGGTGGGGTGTCGAACAACGCCGGCATGAAGCACGCGCTGGAAGTGCTGATCGGTTTTCCGATCACGCCCACCCGCATCGATGCCATCTATGCAGGCGCGCTCGGGGCGGCCATCTACGCCCAGCAATTCCTGGCCGAACGCCGCGGCGCCCTGCTCCGCCCGGAGCGCCAAGCGCGCGCCGACCTCACCGATGTCACCGACCGGATCACCCAGGCTGAGGCTTTCTTCGTTGCCCGCACGGACGCGAAGAAAGCCGCGTATCTGTGCAACTACGTGCCGGTGGAACTGCTCGGCGCGTCGGGCGCCGCCTTCATCCGCCTGCTGAAATGCGGCGACGCCGAGGACGTGTCGCGCGGCGAACGCATCACCAAAGCGGTGTTCTGCGACTTCACCAAGGCGGTGCTCGGCCAGTTCGAAACCAAGGCGCCGATCAACGAAGCGGTCGATGAGGTCTACACCTTCTACACCTGCGACGCGATGCGGGCGACCTCGCAGGCGATCGACAATTTCTACCGGCCGGCGCGCGGCTACATCGTGCCGCGCAACTCCGACCACGAGGGTTCACGCAATTTCTTCCGCTCGGAAATCCTGAGTTTCCGCCGCGATCTGGAAAAACTCACCGGCCACGCCATCCATGATGAGGACGTGCAGGCGCAGATCCGCCTGTTCAACCGCGTCCGCGCCCTGGTGCGCGACATCTCCGCCCTGCGCAAGCGCGCCAACCCGCCGATCGACGGCCGCGGCTTCCTGGAAATCACCCGCGCCGCCGCCACGTTGGAGGCCGAGGAACTGATCCCGCTGCTGGAGGAGGTGCATGGCCGGCTCGCGCGCGTGCCGGACGAAGGTCCGCGCCGGCTGCGGCTGCTGATGTCGGGCGGCATCATCGCCGATGGAGACCGCCGCGTGCTCGATCTCGTGGAGGACGAGATCGGGGCTGCCATCGTCGCCGAAGATCACTGCACCGGCCTCAGCCCGTTCTATCAGGACACCGACGCCACCGGCGATCCGTGGCGGGCGCTCGCCGATGCCTATCTCGACCGCGCGCCCTGCGCGCGGCAGGTGCCACTGGACAAGCGGGTGCAGTTCTCGGTGGACCTCGCCCACGAATACAAGGTCGATGGCGTGCTGTTCACCTACCTCAAATTCTGCCCCTGCTA
The DNA here is from genome assembly GCA_963709085.1 of uncultured Alphaproteobacteria bacterium. Lineage (GTDB taxonomy): Bacteria > Pseudomonadota > Alphaproteobacteria > Acetobacterales > Acetobacteraceae > Rhodovastum. The sequence continues at coordinate 1,134,000 of CAVPVB010000024.1, read as the reverse complement.
CGGCCTGACCAAAGGAAAATTCATCAACGCCTTCCAGCAAGCCGGCTTCCCGGTGCTGGAGCTGGGCACCGACTACGCGCAAGGCGACGTGGGGCAGATCAAAACCCGCGTCGAGGCATTCATCGAGGTTCTGACCGAGAAGGCGGAGATCTGACATGACGGCCGATGGCACCACCACCTACGGCGACCAGGGGCTGAACCTGCTCGACCTCGCCCGTGTGCGCGCCGGCACCCATACCGGTCCGATCCAGACCACCGAGGCGCTGGACAGCCAGATCGCCTATATCGCCGAAACCAGGCGCGAGCACGGTTATTCGAAGGCGATCGACCGGATGTTCGATCTCGTGCTGGACTACGTCCATCACGCCGAAGACGCCTGGCGCAACGGCGGCAACGTGATCTGGACCGCGGCACCGCTGATGCCGGTATACTACGCCAACGGCATCCTGCCGATCCCGCTCAGCGAGTTGGGCCGGCTGGGCTCGGCCGATGCGCTGGCGGTGGCCGAGGATTATTTCCAGCTTCCCAAGGAATCCTGCTCGATGGTGGGCTCGATCCTGGGCGAGTTCTATCTGCGCGTCGGCCGCACCCCGCGCCGCATGGTGGTCTACAACGCCGCCTGCGAACCGCTGAATCTGGGCTGGGAGTTGCTGAAGGACGAAGGCTTCGACGTGTTCCGGGTCGAATCGGTCAACCGCCCGAACGTCGCCGACGATCCAGAACGTGTCGCCCAACTGCAGAACTTCTTCATCGACGAAATCAAGCGCGTCTCGCTCTGGCTGACCGGAAAGCCGATCGACGAGACGCGGCTGCAGGCAGAGATCATCCGCGCCAACCGCATCATCGCCAAGATGCGCCGCATCCTGCGGTTGCGCCTGCACAACCCGCTGTACATTCGCAGCCTGGCGACCATGTACACGCTGGCCGGCATGTCCACCTATTACGGCAAGCCGGACGAATATGAAGAGGTGCTCGACGCGCTGATCGAGGAACTGGAAGTCGCCGCCCGCGCGCCGGACCCGCACGACGAACTGGTTCGTCTGGCCTGGGTCGGCGGCCGCGGCCAGGAATTCGGCGTCTACAAGACCATCGACGATGCCGGCGGCGCCATCACCGGCTGGCACAGCGGCGCCGATGACTGGACCCGCGATTACCGCGAGGATCTGCCGCCGCTGGAAGCTTATGCCGACTACATCATTACGGCGCGCACGCTGGGCTCACCGGTGCGCCAGCGCACCCGTATCGAGGAATACCTGCCCGAGTTCGGCGCCAGGGGCATCCTGTTCTACGGCTATATCGGCTGCTCATTCGGCAGCGTGCATCGCGAAATCCAGGCCGAGTATTTCCAGCGCCTCGGCTATCCCGGCATCTTCCTGGAAGGCTCGTTCCAGGTCGGACCACCCACCGGCCAGTTGCTCACCCGCGTGCGCGCGTTCGTGGAAATGCTGTCACGCTGAAACAGCGAATCCGTGGCGTGAAAGCCGATTGTCTCATCTTTTGGTCATGGCGGTGGAATCTCTTGACGGTGCGTCTCAGCTTGTAGAACACTCAGCGGCGCCGGGCGGCCCATAGTTGCACCCGTACCGGAGCACCTTGGATCAGGCGATGTCCCCGATCCGCCATGCGACGCAAAGCGCGGGGAAGGGGCATCGATGATCATCCTGCGGTCGTTGCGCAATCACGACCCCCGTCCCGAAAGCGACCGAGACCGTCGGAGACTGCCGCATGTCCGAGGCCGCCAGCCCCCCGATCACGCTGCTTGATGCCCCCCGAATTCCCCGGCTGAGCCGGTTCGCGCCGGCGCGTGCTTCGTTGGCACGGTTTCGCCGGTTTGCCACACCCGTGCTGCTGGTTCTGGCCTGGCAGGCCGGCGTGTCCTTCGGCGTGATCCCCTCCCACCTGGTCGCCTCGCCGGCGGCGATCCTGGAAACATTGTGGTCGCTCTCCGCCTCGGGCGAACTGCTCGAAAATTTGCTGGTCTCGCTCGGGCGCGTCGCCGTCGGGCTCGGCATCGGCGTCGTCGCGGGCGTCGGCTTCGCCCTGCTGGCGGGGCTGTCGCGCATCGGCGAGGACGCGGTGGACGCACCGCTGCAAATGGGCCGCACCCTGCCGCATCTGGCGCTGGTGCCGCTGTTCATCCTTTGGTTCGGCATCGGCGAGACGCCGAAAATCGGCCTTGTTGCCCTGGGGTCGATGTTCCCCATTTATCTCAACCTGTTCGCCGGCATCCGCGGCGTCGACCCGAAACTGGTGGAGGCCGCCAACACCCTCGGTCTGAGCCGCGGCGAATTGATCCGCCACGTCATCCTGCCCGGCGCGCTGCCCTCGGCGCTGGTCGGGTTGCGCTATGCGCTCGGCGTCGCCTGGCTCAGCCTCGTGGTGGGCGAGCAGATCAACGCACAATCCGGCATCGGTCACATGATGATGGATGCGCGGGAGTTCCTGCGCACCGACATCATCATGGTCGGGCTGCTGGTCTACGCGCTGCTGGGGCTCGTCGGCGACCTGCTGGTTCGGGCGCTGGAACGGTGGGCGCTCAGCTGGCGGCCGGTGTTTGTTTCGTAAAAAGCTAAGGCCAGGGCTCTGCCCTGGACCCGCCGTCGCGCGCAGCGCGCCTTCGGCGCGACGGCCGAGAGGCCCCTGGACCCCGTTCCGCAAAAAGTCCCGGGGTAGCGCCGCCTTGCCAACCAACCGTATCGGGTAATCCACAATGACCACCCAGCGTCCCCTCGACTTCCTCTGGTTCCTGCCCACCAGCGGCGACGGCGCCCATCTCGGCTCCGCCATCGGCCGGCGCACCGGCAGCAACCGCTACCTGCGGGAAATCGCGCAGGCCGTTGACCGGCTCGGCTATCTCGGCGTGCTGATCCCGACCGGACGCGGCTGCGAGGATGCCTGGATCACTGGCGCCTCGATCGTCACCCATACCGAGCGCCTGAAATTCCTCATCGCCCTGCGTCCGGGCACAACCTCGCCAGGTGAATCCGCCCGCCAGGCCGCCGCCTTCGACCGGCTCAGCGGTGGCCGCCTGCTGCTCAACGTCGTCGTCGGCGGCAATCCGGCCGACCTCGCCGGCGATGGCATCTTCCTCGGCCACGACGAACGCTACGAACAGGCGGCGGAATTCCTGCGCGTCTGGCGCGGCCTGATGCAAGGCGAGACGGTGGATTTCGAGGGGCGCTATCTGCGCATCAAGGGCGGCAGGCTGGTGTTTCCGCCGGTGCAGACGCCGCATCCGCCGCTCTATATCGGCGGCTCCTCGCCGCCCGGGCACCAACTGGCCGCCGAGCAGACCGATCTGTACCTCACCTGGGGCGAACCACCCGCGCAGGTGGCGGAGAAAATCGCCGATGTCCGGCGCCGCGCCGCTCTTGCCGGTCGCACGCTGCGCTTTGGCATCCGCCTGCACCTGATCGTGCGCGAAACTGATGAACAGGCCTGGGCCGCCGCGGATGGGCTGATCGCCCATCTGTCCGACGACGTGATCGCCGCGGCGCAGCGCAAGCTGACCGAGGAATCCGATTCCGAAGGTCAGCGCCGCATGGTGGCCCTGCACGGCGGCAGCCGCACGAAGCTGGAGGTCAGCCCCAATTTGTGGGCCGGCGTGGGCCTGGTGCGGGGCGGCGCGGGCACGGCGCTGGTGGGCTCGCCGGCCACGGTCAAGGCGCGCATCGACGAGTATCGCGCGCTCGGCATCGACACCATCGTCGGCTCCGGCTTCCCGCATCTGGAGGAAGCCTATCGCGTCGCCGAGTTGCTGTTCCCGCTGCTTGATCTGTCCACACGCCCGGCCGAGCAGAATCTGATCGATCCGGCGGCGATCTTCGGCGGCGGCGGCGCGATCTCGGCGTCCGCGCCCGAGTTCGCCCAAGCGCTCGCAGACCGGGCGCGCTGAGCATGGCGTCCGCGCCCGCCGTTCGCATTCGTGGTCTGACGCGTGCTTTCGGCGGAGCGCCGGTGCTGCATTCACTCGACCTGCAGATCGCGGCGGGAGAATTCGTAACTCTGTTGGGCCGCAGCGGGTCCGGCAAAACCACGCTGCTGCGCACGCTCGCCGGGCTCGATCCGGTGCAGCAGGGCCATGTCGACATGCCGGCGCGGCGCGCCGTGGTATTCCAGGAACCGCGGCTGCTGCCCTGGAAGCGGGTGTGGCGCAACGTGGCGTTGGGTCTGCGCGGTGAGGACGTGCAGGCGCGCGCCCGGGCCGCGCTGCAGGAAGTCGGCCTTGCCCACCGCGAGGATGCCTGGCCGCTCACGCTCTCCGGCGGCGAGGCGCAGCGCACCGGGCTTGCGCGTGCCCTGGTGCGCGATCCCGAATTGCTGCTGCTCGACGAGCCGTTCGCCTCGCTGGACGCGCTGACCCGGCTGCGCATGCAGGCGCTGGTGTCCGCCCTTTGGGTGCGCCACCGGCCGGCGGTTCTGTTTGTCACGCACGACGTGGACGAGGCACTGCTGCTGGCGGACCGGGCGCTGGTGCTGGAGGGCGGGCGGATACGCACGGAACTCGCGGTTCGCCTGCCGCGCCCGCGGCGACATGCCCACCCTGGGTTTGCAGAGCTTCGCAGCCACCTGTTGCTGGCCCTGGGGGTGGACGAGTCCCGGCCGGAAGCGGGCGAGGTTGATCCGGCCTTCGTCCAGGCCCGCCCCGGTGTGGAAATTGGCGCGGGGGTGGCGGTGTAGCGTTGGGTTCAGCGCAGTTGAAAACCCAGATTGCGCAGTGCCTGGCCGAGCCGATGCCGCCCGGCCAGCGATGCCGGCGTGCGGACCCGTTCAGTCACTTTGCTGGTCCATTCCTCCACCGCGAGGTTGTGCTCGCGCTGGAAGGAGCTGAGCGCCGCGTTGTAGCGGGCCAGCGCGTCGAGCTTCCGGCCCGGCGCATAGGTCTCGCGATGCAGCACCACCTCCTGCGGCAGCCGCGGCTTGATGCCGGTGGCCACCGCCGGGTCGGGGTGGCCGACGCACAGGCCGAACACCGGCATGACCAGCGGCGGCAACGCCAATTCCTCCGCGACCGCCTCCAGATTGTTGCGGATCGCGCCGATATAGACCGAGCCGAGCCCAAGCGATTCCAGCGCCACCACCGCGTTCTGCGCCGCCAGCGCGGCATCGACGATACCGACCAGCAGCAGTTCCAGATAGTGGACGCCCTCGATCTCCACCCCCTCGGCGGTGGCGATATCGGCCAGGCGGGCAAGGTCGGCGAGCCAGACCAGGAACAGCGGCGCATCGACGATATGCTTCTGCGACCCGGCGAGCTTCGACAGCCTTGTCCGCCGCGCCTGGTCTTCGACCGCAACCACGCTCCAGACCTGCAAGTTCGATGAGCTGGCGGCGGACTGCGCGGCGGCGACCAGCAGGTTGAGCGTGCCGGCCGGAAGCGGCGTGGGCAGGAACGAGCGGATCGAGCGATGGCCGAGCAGCGTCGCGATCACCTCGTTCCAGACCTGCGGCGCCGGCGCCGCCGCGTCGCGATAGCGCGACCAGAGCAGCGACGCGGCGGTATCGCGCACGGCGGTGAGCGTTGCGGGCGACAGGCTGTCTTGCGGCATGCTTGGCTCTCCATCGGGCGGCGACGCTGGTACGGTGCCGGTCGAAGCAGCGCAACACATAATACGCAGCCAACTCGGCTAACAAGAAATTTCACATAGAAAATTGACATTTTATCGTCCGATGGTGGACCCTGGCGCGCTTGCCGCCCACAAGGCGCAGGAACGAATCATTTTCACCTCCCGCAAGCTGTCGAGAGCAGGTGTACCATGACGCGCGTCGCTGCCCCCACCCCAGCCGCCTTGCCGCTGCTCGACCTGCGCCGCCTCGACCAGGGCGCCGGCCAGCGTGCCGCGTTCCTTGCCGAGTTGCGCGAGCGCGCGCGCCACTTCGGCTTTTTCTATGTCACCGGCCATGGCGTCGAACCGGCCCTCACGACCGAAATGCTGGGCTGGGCGCGCCGCTTCTTCGCGCTCGCCGATCACGAGAAGAACGCCATCGCCATGGTCAACTCGCCGCATTTCCGTGGTTACACGCGGGTGGGGCTGGAGCACACGCGCGCGCGGCCCGACTGGCGCGAACAGATCGACATCGGCGCCGAACGTCCGGCGCTGCCGGGGGACCCGGCGGCTCCCTGGAAGCGCCTGCAGGGTCCGAACCAATGGCCGCGCACGCTGCCCGGGTTGCGGCTGGCCGTGCTGCGCTGGCAGACCGAGGCGACCGCTCTGGCCATCCGGCTGGTGCGCAGCTTCGCCGCGGCGCTCGGGCAGGACGAGGAGGTGTTCGCGCCGATCTACCGCGACCGGCCGACCCAGTTGCTGAAAATTATCCGCTACCCCGGCCGCGAGGCCGGGCAGGACGACCAGGGGGTCGGGCCGCACAAGGACGGCGGATTTCTCACCGTGCTGCTGCAGGACACGCAGGCCGGGCTGCAGGTGGAAACCAGCCAGGGCTGGATCGATGCGCCGCCGGTGCCCGGAACTTTCATCATCAATGTGGGGGAAGCGCTGGAAGCCGCCTCCAACGGGTACCTGCGCGCCAACCTGCACCGCGTGGTCTCCCCGCCCGCCGGCACGGACCGGCTGTCGGTCGCTTTCTTCCTGGGGGCCGACCTCGACTCGACGGTGCCGCTGCTGACATTGGCCCCCGAACTGGCCGCGCAGGCGGGGGGCGTGACCCAGGACCCGCAGAACCCGATCTTCCGCGAGGTCGGACGCAATACGCTGAAAGGCCGGCTGCGGTCGCATCCCAACGTCGCCCGGCGCCACCATGCCGACCTGCTTGCCACCGCCCCGGCTGCCGATTGACAAAAGCAACTGCTAGACGTGGTGAATTGAATGTTTTAACGCAAAGGCGCGGGCTTTCGTGCGCCACCTGCGACCGGCCGCTCTGCACATGAGGAGGGTATCAATGAGCGACACGGTTCTGCCGCGAACCGCGACGACAAGCGGGCTCAGCGAGGATTGGCTGGCCGCCGGGATCGGCCTGCTGGTCGTGGTGCTGGCAATCGCCGGCACGGCCGGCCCCGATCTGCTGGGCTGGGTGGTCACCACCTCGGTCTGGACCGACGCGAGCAGGGCGCTTGCCCCGGCGCGGCCGGCTTTTGCCGCCTATGGCGGGCTGGGAGCCCTGGCGGCGACCTTTCTGGTCCTGCTCGCGGTGCTGTCCGCTGCCGCCGCGGCGTTGCGGGCCAATGTGCTGCGTTTCGCCGTCAGTTTCACGGTGGTTTTTGCCATCGCCTATGCGAGTTGGATTCTGGGCAGCTATGCCCAGGTTGCGGCGGTCACGCCGGCCGACCTGCAGAAATACGGCCTGACCTGGTCGCTCAGGCTCACCAGTGAAGGCGGCCTCATCGTGGCGCTGCTTGCCGGGCTGCTGATCGGTAACTTCCTTCCCAGTTTGGCAGAGCGGCTGAAGGAAGCGATCCGGCCGGAGCTTTACATCAAGATCGCCATCGTGATCCTCGGTGCCTTCCTTGCCTTCACGGTTGCCGGCAAGCTGTCATTCGCCAGTTCGCTGCTGTTGCGCGGCGTCGCCGCGATCGTCGAGGCGTATTTGATCTACTGGGCAGTGGTGTATTTCATCGCCCGCAAATGGTTCGGTTTCAGCCGCGAGTGGGCGGCGCCGCTGGCTTCGGGGGTGTCGATTTGCGGCGTGGCCGCCGCCATTGCGACCGGCGGTGCTATCCGCGCCCGGCCCGCCGTTCCGGTGCTGGTGTCCTCGCTGGTGCTGGTCTTCGCCGTGGTCGAGGTGCTGATTCTGCCGTTCCTGGCCCAGACCTATCTGTCCGGCGAGCCGCTGGTGGCGGCCGCCTGGATGGGATTGTCGGTGAAGACCGACGGCGCGGCGGTGGCCGCCGGCGGCATCACCGAGGCGCTGATTCTGTCCAAGGCGGCGGCCGCGGGCGTGCATTACCAGCCGGGCTGGCTGCTCGGCACCACCGCCGCGGTGAAGGTGTTCATCGATGTCTTCATCGGCATTTGGGCGTTCATCCTGGCCACCATCTGGACCAACCACATCAACGTGCAGCCCGGCAGTGAGCGCGCCCGGGCGGCCGAGATCTGGGAGCGGTTTCCGAAATTCATCCTCGGCTTCGTGGTGAGTTTCCTGGGGACGCTGTACCTGGCGGTCACTGCAACTCCCGAGGCGCTGGCGCGGCTGGCGCCGGAAATCACCGAGGCCAATACGTTCCGGGTGATCTTCTTCGTCCTGACCTTCTTCTCGATCGGTGTTCTGTCGAATTTCCGCAAACTCTGGGAGGACGGTCTGGGCAAGCTGGTAGCGGTTTATGTGGTCAGCCTGTTCGGCTTTGTGATCTGGGTGGGGCTGCTGATTTCCTGGCTATTCTTCGCCGGCATCAAGCCGCCGCTGGCCGGCTGAGCAGGAGGACAACATCATGTCGGACCCCGATCTGCGTGCCGAACTGAAGCAGAGCCATGTCGAGCCGTTGCTGCCGATCGAGAAAAAGCTGATCGCCTGGAGCCTGGGCATCGGGCTGACTTTGCTGGTGCTGCTTGGGCTCCTGAACCATTTCTGGCCGGTTGCTTTGTAGGAAGGCCAGGGCTTTGCCCTGGCCTTAACTTTCTTACGCCGCAAACCCGCCCTCGAATGCAAACTGTGCCACGGGCTTCCGCCCGCTGGGCTGCTCGCGCGCCTGTAGCGCGTCGGGCAGGATCGACTTGTCGCCGAGCCGGCCGATCGCGATGGCGATTTCGACGCGATATCCTGCCGGCACGTTCAGCTCAACCGCGGCGCGTTCAGCGTCGAAACCGGCCATGCCGTGCGCGTACCAGCCGGAGCGCGTGGCTTGCAGCGCCAGTTGTGCCCAGGCTGCGCCGGCATCCAGCGAATGGCTGCGCAGCGGCGCCGGCTGGTCCGCACCCGGCGGTTGGAATTCGGAATTCGATACCAGGATCGCCAGTGCCGCCGCGCGGTTGGCCCAACTCTGGTTGAACGGAACCAGCAGGCCGAGGAACTTCTGCCAATGGGCGGTGTTGCGGCGCGCATACAGGAAGCGCCAGGGCTGCGAATTATAGGCCGACGGCGCCCAACGGGCGGCCTCGAACAGCGTCGCCAGTTCGGCCTCGGCGATTGCCTCGCCGGTGAAGGCGCGCGGCGACCAGCGTTGCAGGAACAGGGTGTCGATCGGGTGGTCGGCATGGCGTGCAGTCGCGTGGGTCACGATCATTCCTCCAATATTACGACGCCGCCTGCCAGGCGTAGTCGCGCACCTTCACCGCGGCCGGGATCAGCCGCAGCGCATAGAACCGGTCGGCCACCTGCTGCTGTTGCGCCAGCACCGCGGCGTCGATCGGCACCGAGCGGAATGACCCCCGGTCGGCCGCGCGCTTCCAGGCATCGAAGCTGACGCCGGTGCCGCCGGACAGCAGCCGCGCCACCGCGTCGTGATTTGCGTCGCACCAGGCGCCGACGCTGGCGAGGTTCTGCACCACCTGGCCCAGCACCTCGCCGGAGCGCGTCGCATAGTCGCGGCTGGCCATGTAGAATGAATTTTGCGGCCCGATATCGGCGGTCCGTGCGAGCACCCGCACGCCGGGCCTGGTCTCGGTGATGGCGACATAGGGGTCCCAGACCGCCCAGGCATCGAGATCGCCATGCGCGAACGCCGCCGCCGCGTCGGCCGGCCCCAGCGCGATCGGCTTGATGTCGCTGTAGGCGATGCCGGCCTTCTCCAGGGCGGCGAGGGTCAGGCTGTGCGCGATCGAGCCGCGCCCGAAGGCGATCCGTTTGCCGCGCAAATCGGCCAGCCTGTGCACGTCCGACCCCGGCGGCAGCAGGATCGCCGAGCTGTTGCCGCTGTCGGGCCGGGCGGCGATATAGACCAGGTCTGCCTGCGCCGCCTGGGCGAATATCGGCGGGGCGTCGCCGCAGCCACCGATGTCGATCGCGCCGACCCGCATGGCTTCCAGCAGCGGGGGGCCGAACTCGAACTCCAGCCACAGCACATCGATGCCGAGCGGTTGCAGCTTCGTCTCGAAACTGTGGTTTTGCTTGGCGGCCACCAGCACGGGCTCGCCTTTCTGGTAGCCGATGCGCAGTTGTTTCGGCGTGGCCGCCCGCGCGGCACCGGCGCAGGCAACCGAAGCGGGCAGGGCGGCAAGCAGGGAACGTCGCGTCAGCATCGCAGCCTCGTTGAATAAAGCCGGCGGGGAATATTTAACTACACGCTGCCGTATGTAAATAAAATATACGGCGACGAGACGACAAACAGGTCATGGCAGGCCTTCCCAGGCGAGCACGGCCCGGGCGATTTCCTCCACCAGGGTGACCGCCCCCCGCACGCCGGAAAACCCCTTGTCCAGTACCAGCCGGTCGGTCACCGGGAAGGCGACCTGCACCAGCGACACGGCCAGCGCGATGGCGGCGGCGCGCTCGACAGCGCGGCCGAGCACGATCTCAGCGCCCTGTTCAAGGATCGCCGCTTCAATTTCGCCCGCATCCTCGCTGAACAGCACGCGCGCGCCGAAACCCCCGGTTGTCGCCGACAGCCGGCGTCGCAGCGCCGGGCGGGCCGCCTCGGGTGGGGTGTCGGCAATGACGACGGTGCGCGGAGTCCAGCCGAGTGTTTCGACCAGAAACCGGACCAGCCCGGCGGCCTGCAGGCTGCCCGCCACCAGCGCGAAATCGCGCTGCAGGTCGTGGCGGTAGTACAGCTCCGCCAGGCGATGGAGGTGATGGTCCTCGCGGCGGGTTTCCGCCGCGATGAACCGTTCCACGTGGGGCGTGTGCAGGCTCATCCGCCCGGCCAGTGCGCGCAGTACTTCGGCCGTGGCTGCCGCACCCACCGGCAGGCCGCCAGCCTCCAGCCAGGGTACGCCGGAATCGCGCTCCAGCAGGCCGGCCACCTCGGCGCCCCAGGGCGAGAACACCAGACTCATCCCGGCACGGGTAAGGTCGCGCAGCCCGTCCACGCCGCCGTCCGGTCCGAACAGCGGATTGGCGCGCAGCCCGATGCCGGCGAGCAGGCGCGACCATTCCGCCAGTTCGCCCTCCCAGAACGCGTCCTGCCGCGGCACGATGCCGAGCAGATTGACCAGAAGGGGCTCGCGCCCGTCGGCCGGACCCAACAGGTCACAATGGGCAAGCACGCCCTTCAGGAATGCGACATAACCATCATGCGCCGACCCGCGGAACCCGGCGCTGGCGAGCGACAGCACCTTCATTCCCTGGTCGCGCGCCTCTTTCGCCATCGCCGGCACGTCGTCGCCGATCATTTCGGTGGCGCAGCTGCTCATCACCACATAGAGCTGCCCGTCGATCACCTTGACGGTGTTCTTGATCTGCTCGCGCAACCGGGCGGTGGCGCCGAACACGACCTGCTTCTCGAACACATTTGACCCGGGCGCGGCCATACCCCCGAGCGGGTCGGGACCCACCCAGCCGGCGGCGGCGGCGTTGCGGTGCGCCTGAATGCCGCAGCCGGCGGTGGCGTGCAGAATCGGCACCACGCCCGGCACCGCGGCAGCACTGTGCAGCGCGCCGTGCAGCGCGCAGCCGACACCCGGACGCTCCAGCGGACGGGCCATCTACCGGACTTCCTGCTTGATGTGCCAATCGGCGCTGCGGCGCAGCCAGCCGGCCGCGTAGGGCGGCGGTGCGGCGGCCAGCCGGCGCACGAAACCCGGGTTGGCCAGCGCCTTGGCCGCGCGCCGCGCCAGATGCTCGGCGCCGCGCCGTCCGGTGAGCGCGCCCGGCGTGACCCCAACCGACGGCACCCCGGCAGCGGCCGCCAGGGCCGCCACCTCGGGCGTGCCGACGAACAGGTCCGGGCGCTCGGACGCCAGCAGGTTGGCAGTCTCGAAGGGCTGGCCGGCGGCGACGTGCAGCACCGCGTCGGGAGCGGTGCGGGTGAACGCCGCCAGCGCTTCGGCATGGGTCCGGTCGATATGGTCCAACGTCAATCCGGACACCGTGCCGCCCAGCTCGGTGACCAGCACCGCGGCGGCAAATCCAGCCTCGGGCGGCAGCGCCAGATGCACGCGCCGGCCGGCCAGCGTCTGGGCAAGATCAGGCGCGCCGATATCGCCGGGCTCGGGCTGACCGGTCGCGGCGGCCACCGCCGCCAGCCAGCGCCGCGTCGCCGCCAGCCCGATCGGCACGCCGCCACGCAGCAGCGGTACGCCGTGCGCCGCTTCCAGCCCGGCCCCGAGCGCGCCGGTCACGTCGGGGTCGAGGCAGATGCTCAGACGCGCCCGCGCGGCCCGCGCGAACGCCGCCGCATCGGCGCCGGCGGGCAGCACGTTCACCGCCACGCCCAAACCGTCCAGCAGCGCCTTCGCTTCCGCCGCGGTCGAAAAATCGCCGGCCAGCAGGTTGATCCCGTCCTCGCGGTCCTGCGTCACCGGCACCAGAGACAGCAGCGCCTGGCAGGCCGTGTCGTAGCCGGTTGCGGCGACGCGCGAGCGGAACCCGTCGGTGCGGACCGCCAGCACCGGAATGCCGAGTTCGCCAGTCAGTTCGTCGGCGGCGGTGCGCGGGTCGTCGCTGTTGATCGCTACCACCGGTGTCGCCACCACGAAGATCGCCCAGGGACGATGGCGGCGATGCAGCGACAGCACAGCGCGCGACACCGCGCCCTCCGAGCCCATGATCGTGTCGCGCTGATCGAGCCCTGTCACCGCCCAGGGGCTGGCGGACGCCGCCAGCGCCGCGGCGCAGCCGCGCGGCCCGTGCACGACGATGCCGGCACCGGCAACGCCCGCCAGCAGGTCCAGCGCCGCCAGCAGATCGTCCGGCGTTGCCTGCGAGAAGGTGCGGATGCGCTGCACCGTCTCGCCGGCGGCTTGCTCGGCCGCCAGCGCAGCAGGCTTGCCCAGCCAGGCGCTGATCGCCTGCAACCGGCGCTCCCGCGTCGGCTGACCCGGGCGGCGGGCCACGTCAGAACTCCGCCGCCAGCGTCAACCAGCTCGTTCTCGTCGATAAAGATCCGGTCGCCCCAGCTTTTCGCCCAGGCTTTCAGGGTGGGGCCGTTGAGCGGCCGCGGCAGCGTCGTGGTCTCGTCATCCACCACCGCGCGTGCCAGCGCGCGGTAGATCTCCGCCTGCTCCGAGCGCGGCGCCGTCTCGATCACGGTGCGGCCATACAACTCGCCCTGCGCCACCACCAGCGAGCGCGGCACATAACCGACCACGCGGGTGCCGGTGCGGCCGGCGAAATCATCGACCAGCGCGCGCGCATACGGCGCCTGCAGATTATTGGCGATGATGCCGCCCAGCCTGGCGCCGCCGCTGGGCGCGTATTTGCTGACCGCCTTGAACAGATTGTTGGCCGCGAACACCGCCATGAAATCCGATGACGTCACCACAAACGCACGGTCGGCGATGCCGTCGCGGATCGGCACCGCGAAACCGCCGCATACCACGTCGCCGAGCACGTCGTAGAGCACGACATCCGGCTGGAACTGCTCGAACACCTCCAGCTCGTGCAGCAGATCGACCGCCGCACTGATGCCGCGGCCGGCGCAGCCGACCCCGGGCACCGGCCCGCCGGCCTCGATGCACAGCACCCCGCCGAAGCCGACGGCGGAAATGTCGCCGAGGGTGACACGGCCCTGTTCGCGTAGCGTGTCCAGCACCGTGGGCAGGTCGTCGCCGCCGCGCAGGATGGTGGTGGAATCGGCCTTCGGGTCGCAGCCGACCTGAATGACCCGGCGTCCCTCGGCGGCGAGCGCGGCGCTGATGTTCGAGGTGGTGGTCGACTTGCCGATGCCGCCCTTGCCGTAGATGGCGATGTGCTTCGCAGTCCGTTCGGTCACGGTGTCCCCGCCAGGTTGTTGTTGGTTTGTCGTCTGATCAGGCCGCCGAGGCCGGCCGGCGCGGCGGCGGACGCGCCCAGCAGCGCGAACAGCGGCAGCAGCGCCAGGAACGCCGCCTGCGTGCCGCCCCAGGCCGCGACCCCACCGGCCAGGGCCGGCCCAAGCGCGCCGCCCAGGCTGCTGCAGGTCATGAACAGGCTCGCGACCCCGCCCTTGGGACCGCTGCCCGCGGCCAGCGTCGCCGCGCGCGCGGTGGCGACCAGATTGAGCAGCCCCAGGCCCAGGCCCAATGAGACCGAGGCCGCCAGCAGCAGCGCCGACGATGGCGTCGCGGACAACACCCCCAGGCTCGGGGCCGCCAGCGCGATGCCGGTCAGCGTGGCACCGCGCCGCGTCATGCGCTGCACCAGCGCTCCCGCCATGAAGACGGTGACGATATAGGCCGCGCCCTCGATCCCCACGAGCAGCGCCGCGGTGGCCGCCGCCAGGTGCAGGTCGGCGACGGCGAGCACGACGATGAAGGTGGAAAAAGTGCAGAACGTGCCGGTCACCAGCGCCTCGGTGGCGAGGCACGCGGCCACGTCAGGCGCGGCGAGCAATGCCGGCAGAAGCTGCAGATGCGCACGCAGCGTGCCGGACGCGCCGCCGCTCTCCGGTTCCTGCGGTGGAATTTCGATCCGTCGCAGCAGCAGGTTGGGCAAAGCGGCCAGCACGATGACGCCGCCAAACGAAAGGCCGAATCCGCAGCCGCCAACCAATGCGCCACCGAGCAACGGTCCGGCGAAACTCAGGCCAAGCGACAGCGCCCCGCGGTGCCAGCCGACCCGCCGGACCCCGAAGCCCGGCAGCGCCTGATAAAAAATCGTGGTCAGCGCGTTGAGTTGCAGCGCCCTTGCGGCCCCGTCGCAGAACACCAGCACCGCCAGGATGGCCGGATCGCGCGCCAGTGCGAAGCTGCCGACGGCGAGCACCATCGCCGCGCTGCCGAGATGAAACACACGCCGCGCGCCGAACCGGTCGACCAGCACGCCGGCCGGCAGCGCCGCCACCAGCAGCCCGGCGCCGGCGGCAGCGCGGATCAGCCCCACCTGGGCCGGGCTCGCCTGCAGGGCAAGCGCATAGAGCGGCACGGCAACCGCCAGCACGCCGACCGCAATGCCGGTGCAGCCGCTGAGCAGCAGAAAAATCGCCAGCCCGCCCGCCCGGCCGGTCAGGCGGCGTGCTCCACCAGGGCGGCGTCGGTCGCGGCAAACACCGGCAGCAATTCGTCCTGGATGCGCCAGATGTCGTGCTGCAGCGTGTCGGAGGAGGCGTTGCAGTCGCACACCTGTTCGAACGTGAACCCGGCGCGCTTCCAGGCGGCGGTGATCGTCTCGGCGAGGTCGAGATACCAGCCCGGCTCCGGCGCGCGGTGGCCGGCCAGTTCCGAGCCCGGATTGGGGCACCAGATTCCGGCGGTGGCGACCACGCCCTCGCCGGTCAGCACGTGAATGCCTTCGACGGTCTTCTTTTTCGGCTCGATGCCGGCGACCATGTTGGAGCGCACCCGGCCATGGCCGAACACGCCGACGGCGTATTTCAACGCCTTCACCCAATGGTCCCAGCCGCCGCCGCCACGGGCCTTGCCCGGGCAGATGGTGTCGTAATAGCTCTTGTCCCAGATTTCGATGTTCATCGCCGTGGTGCGATAGCCGGCTTCGCGGAAGCGGTCGATCTGGCGCAAATCGAGCGGCGCGGCCACCACCGCGGTGCCGTTGAAATCCTCGCGCCCGGTGTGGCTCTGAATTGCCTCGGCAACGTCGAGATAGTATTCCAGTTCGCGCCGTTCCGGGATCACCCCGCCGCTGATCGTCACGTGGTCGATCAGCCCTTCGCGGAACGCCTCGGCCGCCGTCTCGCCGATTTGTCCCGCGGTTTTCCAGAAGATGCCGCGCTTCTCGCCGTAGGTGTCCTTGGTGTAGTTGATGTTGCAGAACAGGCAATCCTCGCCCTTGTCCTTGTAGGAGCATTCGTTGCTGTAGGCGACGAACAGGGCGCGGTGCTGGTACAGGGCGCCGACGGTGGACATGTCCTGGCCGTCCAACGTTGTCTTGCCGTAATACGCCGGCCGCTTGTGGAACTTCACCTCGCCATGCGCGTGGCCGCGATGCACCAGGATGGCGCGGTCGCCCTCGACGGTGATGACATTGTCGGAGCGCTGGTTCCAGCGGAACGGCACCGACAGCCCCAGCGGCAGGTCGAACCCGGATGGCAGCTCGAAATCATGGGTGTCGAAATCCATCTCGAACAGGCAGTGCACCTGTTCCTGCACCCCCTGGCCCGGGCGGATCAGGTCGAGCGCCTCCTGGGTGATGCCGACACCGTCAGTAATCAGCGCGGCCTTCAGCGCCAGTTCCTTCCAGAGCCTGTCCTTCACGTCGGGGAGGGCGCGGGCCGTCGGCATGTTCGGTCTCCTGGCTGGATCATCGGGTCGGCGTGCGGCTGGCCGCCGCCGGCGAGGCAAATCGCGGCCGGCTGTTGCGGGCGAGCACTGGGTTATACGCGGTTGGATTGTGAGTCAAACAGTTCAGCGACCAATAAATGCAGAGTTCTGGTTGTCACGGCGTATCGGGGCGCCAGCGCAGCCGCCGTCGTCCGGAAGCGCTCCGCGGCCGGCGATATCGCACGGCAACGACTCGTTGATACCAGGAATGCACATATTTAACTTGTCATTTACAGGGTTCCCGGTGCAGTTTGCCGGCCCGCCGCCGCCCCCACCGGAGAACCCGCCATGACAACCCAGCCGCTTCGCCTGGTGCCGCTCTCACCGCATCTTGGCGCCGAGGTCGAGGGCATCGACCTGTCCGGCGTGCTGAGCAACCGCGAGTCGGCAAGCCTGCACGCGGCGCTGGCCGAGCGGCAGGTGCTGTTCTTCCGCGACCAGCGCCTGAGCTACGACAGCGCCAAGGCGCTGGGCCGGGTGTTTGGCGAATTGCACATTCATCCCAATACGCCGGGACCCGAGGGCTATCCGGAAATCCTGCCCATCCATGCCGATGCCCATTCGAAGCGCGTCGCCGGCGAGCGCTGGCATTCCGACGTGTCCTGCGATCCCGAGCCGCCGCTGGCCAGCATCCTGTATCTGCACACGGTCCCGCCGGTCGGCGGCGACACGCTGTTTGCCAGCCAGACCGCCGCCTATGACGCGCTGTCGCCGCGCCTGCAGGCGTTTCTCGACGGGCTGACGGCGCTGCATGATGGCGGGCCGTCCTATCGGGCGAGCAATGCCAGGCAGGGCATTGCCGAAACCGGCCGCGTCTACCCAAGCGCGGTCCACCCGGTGGTGCGCACCGATCCGGCGACCGGGCGCAAATCGCTGTTCGTCAACCGCGGCTTCACCATCCGCATCAATGAGTTGCCGGAGGACGAAAGCCGTGCCGTGCTGGACTTCCTGTTCGAGCACACGACCAAGCCCGACTTCCAGGTGCGCTTCCGCTGGCAGGCGCATTCGGTGGCGCTGTGGGACAACCGGGTGGTCCAGCACCTCGCCATCTGGGACTATTTCCCGCAAGTCCGTTCCGGCTTCCGCGTCACCATCAGGGGGGAACGGCCGGTCTGATGGCGGTCGTGGAAGGCTGCCGGACACCGTTCCGACCTTCCCGGACCGCTATCGCGGCGTCGCCCGGCTCTACACCGCCGGGCGGCCGGCCTATCCGCCGCTGCTGGCCGCCCGCGCGGGTGGGCGGGCTGGCGCAGCACCTGGGGCAGCACCTGGGAGCGCGATCTGGCGAAAGAGTTCGCGCGGCTTTCACTGTCGGTTATCGCGGCGCGCTGCTGCTGATTGAGCGCATCTACATCGTGCTGATCAGCAACAGTGCCTGATACGCAGCGCCAGGCCGGCTGGGTTCTGGGAAATGCTCAAAACACGCCATTTACGCGTTTAACATTGACGAGCGGGCGCATTTTACCACATTCATTGGACTTGGAACCGCAAAGGCTTCCAAATCACGTGTAGATAACGGAGTTTTGCCATGACAACGAGGATCGGTGTGGCCTTGCTGAGCCTGTTGCTGGCACTGCTCATCAGCGCCGCCGCCAACGCCGAAAAGCTGGTCATCCGGTTTGGTTACCCCGGCGTGGGCGCCGACAACCGCCCCTTCGCGTCCGGTGATATCGTCGCCGTGGCGCATGCCGGCCACTTCATCGACGACGAGTTCGCCCACGACCCGGACATCAGGATCGAGTGGACATTCTTCCGCGGCGCCGGTCCCGCCTTGAACGAATTGCTGGCCGCCGGACATCTGGATTTTGCCGCGGGTCTTGGCGATCTGCCGTCGATCATCGGGCGCGCCAACGGATTGCAGACGCATTTCCTGCTCACCGACAAGGTCCGCGACACGATCTACCTCGCGGTGCGCCCGGATTCCGGCATCACCCGCATCGAGGATCTGGCCGGGCACCGGCTCTCCGAGTTCAAGGGCACCAATCTGCAATTGGCCGCGGACCGCGTGCTGGCGGCCCACGGGCTGAGCGAGCGCAACGCCAGGTTCATCAATCTCGACACCGGCAGCGCGCTCGCGGCGCTGAACGGCGGCAATATCGATGGCACCTTCGGCAGTATCGAACTGCTGGCGCTGCGGGACCGGGGCATCGTCACCATCCCCTACACCACCAAGGCCGAGAGCGCGACGTTCGGCCGCCACTCGGCGATCTTCGTCACCGATGCATTCGACCGCGCGCATCCGGAACTGGTGCAGCGCGTGGTCAATGCGTTCGTCAGGGCGGCAAGGTTCGGGGCAGACGAAGCCAATCGCAAGGCCGTTTTCGACCTGTGGGCGAAATCAGGCTATCCGGCCGACGCCTTCGCCGAGGATTTCAATGATGAGCGCCTGGCGAACCGGTTGACGCCGCTGATCGATACCTACGTGACTGCCCGCTATCGCGATCTGACGGCGCGGGTGCGCGAATACGGTCTGATCCGCAAAGACGTTGACGTGGATAGCTGGTTCGAGCCGCACTATCTCGAAGCCGCCCTCAAGGCGCAGCAGCTCGAGCATTTCTGGCCGCACTACGATGCCGCCGGCAAGAAACGCATCGACGGCGACGTCGAACAGACGCTGTCCGCCTCGAAATGAGCCGAACCAGCCGCCGGCGCATGGCCACCTTGACGGTCGGCCTGCTCGTGCCGGCGGTGTTGCTTGTTGTGTGGTCCGCGGTGGCAGCGAAGGGCTGGCTGCCGGATCAGTTGCTGCCGGCGCCCGCGGCGGTCTGGCGGGCATTGCTGGAGAATGCCGCCAGCGGCGATCTGTTGAGTAATACGCTAATCAGCCTGCAGCGTGTCGGCGAAGGCTTTGCCTTCGGTGCCCTGGCGGGTCTGGGCTTCGGGGCGCTGCTCGGCCTCTCGCGAACCATGCGGGCATTGCTCGATCCGTGCTTTCTGTTGCTCGCCCAGGTGCCGCCGCTGGCCTGGATTCCGCTGCTGATCCTGGTGCTCGGCATCGATGAGGGCATGAAGGTGACGGTGATTGCCTGGGCGAGCTTCGTCCCGGTGGTGCTCAACATGGCGCAGGGCATCCGCGACGTGCCGGCACCGCTGCGCGAACTGGGGCGGGTGCTGACCTTTGATCCCTGGTACACGCTCACCCGTATCGTGCTGCCGGCCGCGGTCCCGTCGATCTTCACCGGGCTGCGCGAGGGTCTGGCCAATGCCTGGCAGACCATGGTGGCGGCAGAGTTGTTCGCGTCCTCCGAGGGACTCGGCTATCTGATCGCGTATGGACGCCAATTGTTCCAGCTCGATCTGGTGCTGGCCATGGTGCTCGTGCTGGGCGTGGTCGGGTTGCTGGTGAACGGCGTGCTCGCCCTGGCTGAGCAGCGGCTGTTGCGCTGGCAGGCGCTGGCGTCATGAACCGCATCACAATCGCACCATCCCGTGGCCGGCCGGCCGCATGGCAGCGCCTGTCGCCGGCCCTGCGGTCGGGCGTGCTGGGGGTTGTGACCCCGTTGGCGCTGCTCGGCCTGTGGCAGGCAGCCTGTGCCGCCCATGTTGCGCCGCCCTATATCCTGCCGTCGCCGGCTGCGGTGGCGGAGCGATTCCAGATGGAGCTGACCGGCGGCACGTTCTGGCTGGATTTGTCGGCCAGCCTGTCGCGCATGCTGGAAGGGTTCGTGCTTGGCAGTGTCAGCGGCTTGGCGTTCGGCCTGTTGCTCGGCTTGTCGCGGCTGGGCGAGCGTCTGTGCGGCCCGGTTTTTCTGGCCTATCGTCAGGTCGCGCTGTTTGCCTGGGTGCCGCTGTTATCAATGTGGTTCGGCGGCGGCGAGGCCGGCAAGGTGGCTTTCGTGACCTTGAGTTCTTTTGCGCCCACGGTGGTGAACACCTGGCGCGCCACCCGCGCAATTCCCGCCCCGCTGCGCGAACTTGCTGCAGGTACCTCACGTTCAGTCGGCTCGACTACATTCGCCTGATCGCCTTGCCCGGGGCCTTGCCGGGGATCGTCATCGGCTTGCGCAGCGCGTTGATCTATGCGTGGCTCGCGACCGTGGGGGCCGAGCTGTTTCTCGATATCGCGCCCGGCATGGGCGGACGGCTGAATGAGGGGCGCGATAAATTTGAGGTGGATCTGATGCTGGTGGCACTCGCGGTGCTGGCCGCGATCGGACTGGCCTTCAGCCAGGTGGCGGCTTTCGGAGAAAGACGGCTGCTGCGAGGGAGCCCGCGATGAACCAGGATGTCAGGAGCCTTTCCATCCAGGTCGACGCCGTGAGTGCGGTCCCCGCGCTGGACATCGATCGCGTCAGCAAGAGTTTCCATGTCGCCGGGCGGCGTGTGCAGGCGTTGCGCGACGTATCCTTGTCGGTGCAGGCAGGGGCGTTCGTCGCCATTGTCGGCGCTTCGGGTTGCGGCAAGTCCACCTTGCTGCGGCTGATCCTCGGGCTTGACACCGACTACGAGGGCGAGATCCGGCTGGATGGCAAGCGTGTGCGCAAGCCCGGGCTGGATCGCGGCATCGTGTTTCAGGAACATCGCTTGCTGCCCTGGCTGACGGCGGAGGGCAACGTGGCGGCGGCGCTGCGGCGCAGCGGCTTGCCGGCGGCCGAGCAGCGGCGCCTGGTGGCCGAGCAACTTGAGCTGGTGGGCCTGCGGGATTTCGCCCGTGCCTGGCCGGCGCAGCTTTCCGGCGGCATGGCGCAGCGGGTGGCGATTGCGCGGGCGCTGGTGAACCGGCCGCGATTTCTGCTGCTGGACGAACCGCTCGGGGCGCTTGATGCGCTGACCCGGCTGCGGCTGCAGGACGAACTGGCACGCATCGTGCGCCATGAGCGCAGCACTGCCGTGCTGGTCACCCACGACGTGGACGAAGCGGTGTTCCTGGCCGACCGCATCGTGGTGTTGCAGCCGCATCCGGGACGTGTCGCGCATGTGGTCGACGTGAATTTGGGCCTGCACCGGAACCGTTCTGCGCCGGACTTCCTGCGGCTGCGCGACGACGTGCTGGAGACGTTGGGCGTGCGCCATGCGGCACCGGCAACCGCCGCCGTGCCGTCATGAAAGATATGGTGAGGTCCGGGGAAGCGCCCCGGCCACTGCATGTGTCTCCGTGTTTGATAAGGCCCTGACCTGATCATGCCAAGAATTCACTGGCCGAATGTGGCCGCCGTCGCCGCCATTATCGTCGCGGCAATGCTGATCACGGTGAAGAACCTCGACGCCGGCAGCGCGACGCACTTGCTCAATGTCTCCTATGACCCGACCCGGGAGCTCTATCAGAGTTCTGAACGCGCAGTTCGCGCCGATATACGAAAAGGCGACCGGCGTTCCGCTGCGCATCACCCAGTCGCATGGCGGCTCTTCCCGGCAGGCCCGATCGGTGATCAGCGGCGAACAGCCTGCCGATGTGGTAACGCTCGGCCTGTATTCCGACATCGACGCCCTGTGCAAACGCGGGCTGATTGCGGAGGGCTGGTCGAAGCGGCTGCCGCACAACGCGCAGCCTTATGTTTCGACGATCGTATTTGTGGTCCGCAAGGGCAATCCCAAACAGATCCACGACTGGCCTGATCTGATCGGACCGGAGGTGAGCATCATCACGCCGGACCCGAAGACATCCGGCAACGGCAAGTTGAGCGCACTCGCCGCCTGGGGCGCGGTGCTGCGCCGCGGCGGCAGCGAAGCCGAGGCCCTCGCCTATCTGAAACGCTTCTACGCGCATGTCCCGGTACTCGATGCCGGCGCGCGCGGGTCGGCCACGACCTTCGCGGTCGAGAACATCGGCGATGTGCATCTGACCTGGGAGAACGAGGCGTTGCGCGAGGTGGCCGCATCCAGGGGAGACCTCACGATCGTCTATCCGCCGGTCAGCATTCTCGCCGAGCCCTTCGTTGCCTGGGTCGACGCCAATGTCATGCCCAACAAGAACCAGGCGGCGGCGAAGGCCTATCTCGCTTTCCTGTTCACCGACGAGGCGCAGGAAACCATGGCGACCCTCGGCTACCGGCCGATCAATGCCGAGATCCTGAAGAAGCATGCGGATCGGTTGCCGGCGCTCGACCTGTTCCCGGTCACCCTGCTGGCCCGCGACTGGGAAGACGCCCAGCGGAAATTCTTTGGCGAGAACGGCATTATCGATACCGTCTACAAGCCGGCGCCGCCGCGCCGGGCCGCAACCGAGTAGGACGGGCAAGAGCGCATCGACGACACAAGGACGCCGCCCATGCTGGATTCGACTGCGGTGGATCAACGCGGACGGACGTGGAAGCTGAATTATCGCTGGGACGATATCCGCCATGACCTGGTGGCCGGGCTGACGGTTGCCGCGATCTCGCTGCCGCAGGGCATGGCCTACGCGCTGTTGGCCGGCGTCGATCCGCAGTTCGGGCTGTACTCGGCGATTGTGGTCACCGCCATCGCCTCGCTCTTTGGCTCGTCCTCGCATTTGATCAACGGGCCGACCAGCGCCATTTCGCTCGTCGTCTTCAGTTCCCTGGCGTTCTTCGATCCGGATGCCCGCATCGAGGCCGCCGAAGCGATGTTCCTGCTCGGCGTCATGGTGGGCAGCATCCAGATTCTGATCGCGGTGTTCAAACTCGGCGACCTGACACGCTACATTTCCGAATCCGTCATTCTTGGGTTCATGGTCGGCGCGGCGCTGCTGCTGGCGATCGGCCAGAGCGGCAATCTTGTCGGCGTGCGCGATCGTGGTACGGGCGATCAGAACATCCTGGTTCGGGTGTGGCTGACGCTGACGCAGGGCGATCCTTTCAACGTCCGGGCCATTGCCATCAGTGTGGCGACCATTGTGCTGGCTCTTGCCCTGCGCCGCGCGGTGCGTGCCTGGCGTTTGCCGCAGATGGATATGCTGCTGGGTCTCATCCTCGTCGGCGTGGCCGCATTCCTGCTCGGCTGGTCGCAGCAGGACGTCAGCGGCAGGACGGCGATCGCGGTGATCGGCTCGGTGCCGGCCAGTCTGCCATCGCCGCATATCCCGCAAATCAAATTCGCCTGGGTGTCCCAACTTTCCGGCAGCGCCCTCGCGATTGCGTTCCTGGGGCTGATCGAGGCGCTGGCCATTGCCAAGACCATCGCCAGCCAGACCCGCCAGAAGCTCGACTACAATCGCCAGTGCCTTGCTGAAGGGATCGCCAATCTCATCGGCGGGTTCTTTCGTTGCCTGCCGGGTTCAGGGTCGCTGTCACGGTCGGCGATCAATTTCCAGGCCGGAGCGGCGACGCGGATGTCGGGGATCATCGCCGCCGGCGCGATCGCAGTGGCGCTGCTGCTGCTGGCCCCCCTGACCCGTTTCATCCCGAAGGCGGCGCTGGCGGGTCTGCTGGTGCTTACCGCCGCGCGGCTGATCGATGTGCCGCGCCTGCGCTATGCTTTCCGGGCGTCGAACTATGATGCGGGCCTGGTCCTCGCCACCGCGCTGACCGGGATTTTCGTGGGCCTCGACGCGTCCATCCTGGTTGGTTTCGGCTTGTCGGTGCTGCTGTATGTGCCGCGGGCGGCGAAGCTGAAGGGGGCGGAGCTGGTCGTCAGTTCCGAACGGGTCGTGCGCGGGCGCCTGCCGACGGACCCGCCCTGCACGGCGACGATCCTGTTCGATCTCGAAGGCGAGTTATTCTTCGGCGCCGCTCCCGAACTTGACCGCTATCTCGACGCGTTGCGGCAACGGGCCGTTGCGGACGGAATACGGGTCATCGTGCTGCGCCTCAAGCGCGTCCGCAATCCTGACGCGGTCTGCCTCGAGCGGATCGAACATTTTCTGCGTGAAGCCGACCGGCATGGCATGACAGTGCTGCTCGCCGGCGTTCGGCCCGACCTGCTGGCAGCGATGACGAGTCTCGGCTTCGCGGACTGGTATCCAGCCGATCACATCTTCACGCAAGCGGGCGACGACGCCGATTCCGCGACGCTGCAGGCGGTGCGTCATGCCTACGACATTGTCGGCGATACCAATGCCTGCGGACACTGCGCCAGCGCCGCACGGGCAAACAAGACGGACAGCGAGGGAAGCCTCTATTACCTCTTATAGCCAGGACGACGGTGCGGCGAGCGACGGGCATCTCCTCGTGCCCGTCGTCCTGACGTTATGCTGGAACGGGTGCCGTGCTGGCGTTGCTGTCGCCCGACGACCGGGACGGCGCGGACGCGGGTGCCATTGAGCGCTCTACGAACCGCCTCGAGCGGGCTATCAAGGTCGCACACCTGGAGATCAATCGGGTGTGCATCGGGACGCAGTCCCGCGGGAGCAACGAAGCGGTGGCCACAGCAAAGGTGGCCCCCTGAAGGACACTGGCGCTTTCTGTGCCGTCAGCCGGATCGGCGCTGGCTGTCCGCGAGGCCTTTCCCCATCATCAGGCGCAGTTCACCCGGACGGTCGCTGAACTCCTTCATCGTCCGGTACGGAACCGCCGTCACCTCGGCAATGAAATTCAGCTTCCGGGCGACATCGAGGGCGCTGAACTTCCCACCATTCCGCCGCTCATAGAGCGCCGCGACCGCCTGGACCGCATGCGGGGCGATGATTGCCAGGACCTTGCGGTGTTCGTCCGTGATGTCGGCCATCGTCAGGGTGCGCGCCACCATCGCGTAGCCGGACGGTTTGCTGTCCGGCGCCGCCGCCGCGGTCAGCTCGCCGACCGGGAAATCCGCTTCGGCGCCGTTGGCCTGCACGATGAAGACGCGGTTGCCGTCACACTCCAGCACGGTGCCGCTGCGCTTGCTGCGTTTATGGAAGACGGTTTGTCCAACCGAAAACATGCGCTCCCCCGTCGGGCAGGATCAGGCTGCGGCACGCATGGCCGGGCGTGGTGCCCGCTTCGCAACCTTGGTGGAACGGGCTAGCTTTGGCAGCACGGCTTCGTCACGACGGATGCCGATGACCGGAATCTCGACCCGGCCAACGAAATCAATGCCCGCGTTGGAGACGGACATCACCGTGCCGTCCGCTCCCACCGGCGCCGCCTCGGCGCCGCAATCGAGCGCCAGCCTGGCGTGCGCGTGCAGGTGGCTGTCGGTGCCATGAACAGGAATGACGAAGCGCGGCCTTGCATATCGGTGCATGGTGGCAAGTTCGGTGCGCCCGGCATGACCGGAAACATGGATCGGCAGCCCGTCGGGAGCATCCCGCTGGGTCAGCACGTCCACCCCGCGCGCGCGCAGCTTGTCCAGCACGCGCGCAAGCGCCGCCTCGTTGCCCGGAATGACGCTGGCCGACATGATGACCGTGTCGCCCAGGCCAAGCTCGGGAAGTCGCCAGTCACCGCCGCGGGCGAGCCGGGCCAGCGCGGCGTTCTCCTCCCCTTGGGTGCCGGTGCAGACGAGCGCCATTTCCCGCCGGTCGAGGCCACGCAGATGCGAGGGTTCGGCCAGCATGTCCGGAAATTCCGCAATCCGCAGGCTCTCCGCAGTCGCGGCATGGGACCGCAGCGACCGACCCGCCAGCGCGATCCGCCGGCCAGAGCGGGAAGCCGCATCACAGGCGGACATCGCCCGCGCCACGTTGGTGCCGAAGCAGCAGACCACCACCGTGCCCGGGCGGCTGGCGAATAACCGCCTGAACCCGTCCCGCACCTGCGCTTCCGAGGTGACCGGCAGGTCGCGTTCGGCGTTGGTGCTGTCGCACACCATCGCCAGCAGACCGGAATCGCCCAGCGCCCGGATCGCCGCGATATGGGTGGGCAGGCCGATCAGCGGGTCGGGGTCCAGCTTGAAGTCACCGGTGTGCAGCATTTTTCCGGCCGCCGTGAAGATGGCCAGGGCGACCGCTTCCGGGACCGAGTGCGTCATCCGGATGGAACATACGGTGAATGCCCCGGCCCGGAAGCCACCGCCGACCGGGAAGGTCCGGATGTCGGCTTCGTCCAGGGTGCCGGCCTCGTCGAGGCGCCGGGAAATGGCCGCCGCGGCGAACGGCGTCGCCCAGATCGGGCAACTGATCCGCCGGGGAAAGACATGCTGGATGGCGCCGATATGGTCCTCGTGGGCGTGCGTCACCACCAGCGCATCGATGCGGCCGACGACGCGGAGCAGGGTTTCGGGGTCGGGGATGAAGGCGTCCACACCGGTGGTGTCGTCCTCGCCGGGAAAGGCGATGCCTGCGTCGACCAGAATCCAGCTTCCGTCATGGCCGTACAGGGTCCAGTTCATGCCGATGCGGCCAAGGCCGCCAACCGGCACGACGAGTATCTCGGTCGCGCGCGGGCGCGGGAGCCGGTGCAGGTGCCGCAAAGGGGGGTTAACGAGCGGGGAATTCCCCGAATTGTGGTCCGGCGAGCCGTCCTGGGCTGCGTCGGTTACGCCCGGCAACCGGGCGCGCAATCTGATTAAATCCATCTGGGCCTCACATAGGCGGCACATAGATTATTATCAAGTGAAGGTTTCGATATCACCTGCGGCGGCGTTCGATTTGCGTCGGGAGATCAATGACAGGCCCGGCAAGATGGCAATAGCCTCGTCAGTGGCGGCCGCGGTGCGTCCAGATCGATGCGGATTTGTCTCATCAGCCCCTTCCTGCATCAAATCAGCGGCTTCTACCTGTGGCCGCCAGCCCTTATGACTATTCCAGGCTAAGTTGCGTATGTGTTCGCCATAAGTCCTTTGCTCCAGATCGTGGCTTCGGGCACGCGGCCCCCGGTCTTTCCTGTTGGCGCGCGAAGCCTCATCATGCGGGCGATGGAAGACGTGGGACATCGCAGGCGGCGCGGCATCGGCCATTCGACCAACCTCGTGGGGCGGCCCACCGAGTGGCTGGGAAGTTGCGCCTTCAACGAGGCGCCGGTTCCGCTGTGCATCTGGGGCGTGCGCGAGATGAACCCCAGCCTGTTCAGCATGCTGGAGCAAGCGGGAGACCTCGCCGAAGCGGGCGAAGCGTTCTCCTGCTACATGATGGCGATGTTCGGCCTCGATCCGGAACAGCGCGATGTGGCTTCCGGCGGAAAGCGACGCTACCGCTCTTCGTACCTGCGGCTGATCGCCGGCTGGGGCTTCGACAGCAATGGGCCGGAAGGCGCCGTGCTGAAGGGCTGGGTGGAGAGCCGGTTCGGCATCTGCCCCTCCTTCCATAAGGAAATCATCGAGCAGGATTCGAGTCGGGCCTGGGCGACCTATGTGGAAGAGAAAATGTCGAGTCGATTCCATAACAACGCGATCTGGGTGCAGCTCGACCTTCTGTTCGAGTTTTGCCAATGGGCCATTCAACGTTTCGCATTTCCGGGCGAGACGCATCTGACGCTGTTTCGTGGCGTCAACGCCTTCGACGAGCATTGGATCGTGGAGCGGACGGCCAGGCGCGAGGCGGTGATCCGGCTCAACAACCTGATCTCGTTTTCGTCCGACCGCGGCGTCGCCTGCTGCTTCGGCGATACGATCCTCACAGCCCGCGTTCCTGTCTGCAAAATCCTGTTTTTCAATAGCCTGTTGTCCTCGCATCCGCTGAAGGGCGAAGGGGAGTATCTGGCGATTGGCGGCGAATTCCGGGTGGGCATGAACTATGTTTGAGGAGACCATGGCATGACCGTGCCGGATGTGGAGAATCGTGCACTCGCCGCCTATCTGGGCTTCGCCATCGGCGACGCGCTTGGCGCCACCGTCGAGTTCATGACCAGGGGCGAAATCGCGTCGCAATATGGCGTGCATCGCGAGATCGTCGGCGGCGGCTGGCTGAAGCTCAAGCCGGGGCAAGTGACCGACGATACCCAGATGGCGCTCGCGCTGGGCCGCTCCATCATCCGCAAGGGCGAGCTGGACGCCGGCGACGTTTGCGAGGAATTCGCGGCGTGGCTGAAGACCGGGCCGGCCGATGTCGGCAACACCTGCCGGCGCGGCATCCGGCGCTATGTCGTGCATGGAACCGTCGCAGGCTCGTTCGCGGAAGGCGACGCCGGCAACGGCGCCGCCATGCGGGTTCTGCCGGTGGCGCTCGCAACGTTTGGCGCGCCCGGCAAGGCGGAAGCGTGGTCACTCGCACAGGCGCGCGCCACCCATCATCATCCCCTTTCGGACGATGCCTGCCACGCGCTTGTTCGTATGGCGCACGGCCTCATGCACGGGCTGGGCAAGCAAGCCGTGCGCAAGGAAGCCGAGGATCTCGCCGGCAAACACAAGGCGTTCCGCTTCGAACCCTATCCGGGCCAATGCTCGGCCTTCATTGTCGACACCATGCAGACGGTGCTGCACCACTATCTCGGCGCAGACTCTTTCGCCGAATGCGTCGTCCAAACCGTCAATCAAGGCGGAGACGCCGACACCACGGGCGCGATTGCCGGCATGCTGGCGGGCGCCACCTACGGGCTGGAGGCTATCCCCGCGCGCTGGCTTGCAAGGCTCGACCGTGACACAGCGGAGGAAATCCGCGTGCAGGCGCCGCTGCTGCTGGCGATTTCACAGGGCGCCGGTCCCGAAGGGTTTTGATCCGCCCGCCACCATGCTTTGACGCATTTTCTTTGTGCGAATGGCATGACTCGCCATCCCGGCAACGGGATTGTTGGTTGGCTCAGGTCAGGCGTTTTGCCATGTCGGCTTTGCGGGCGATCATCTTTTCGGCAAGCGCGCTGCTGCCGCCATTCTCGGCGACGACCCTGCGAATCGCGGCGTCCGGAATTCGTATGACCACTGCGATGGCCTCATTGATGTCGGCAGGGCTCATGTCTCCGAAAAGCCTGGTTGCGTGCGGGTTGTCCGCGTCCTGACGCAGCGTGTCGAGCTCACGAACGCAGGCGCCGAACGCTTTGCCCTTCGGGTCCCCGTGTGCCCGGAATTCCAGCGCACCGCCGACGTTCGAGCGTTATGACCACCCCGTTGACGACACCCTGATTGTCGCCGTCGAATCCGGCGGCATCCCAGTTGGCTGTCCATGCGTGCACGCCAAGCCAGCGCTGCGCCTGTCGGCGCTCGGCGTCGCTGAGATGCGAAACATGCTTCTTGTCAAGCTCGACAAACGCGGTCGCGATCTGGTTGGGTTCCTTGGCGCCCACATAGGTCAGCGTCGGCGACCCGGCCAGCTGGTAAAGCTTTGCCGCAATCATCTCGTTGCGCGCGTGCGCGGGCGATTCCAGCGACTTCACATAGAACCGCCGACCGTTCCTGTCCCGATAGATTCCGGCCGGCGTGCTGCCCATCTGCCGGCCGACCTTCTGCATCGTCGCGGTGTCGATAACATCTTCATCCATGGCGATCATGCAATTCGTTCGTCTGACCAGCGCCAGTTGCGCCGGTGTCTCGATCGCGCCTGTGCGCGCGCGGCGGACGTCCCGGATGGCCTGCTCGGGCGCCACGCCCAGTTCCACCAGAAGCCGGGCGGCCATCATGCCAGCCCGGCCAAGTCCGCCCTTGCAATGCACGAGCACATCGGCGCCGTTGCGCAGCAGCGCGCGGATGTCCCGCCCATGCGTCTCCCATTGCCGCTCGAAGGCCTCGGTCGGAACCGAATAATCCGCGATCGGCAGATGGCGCCAATCGAGTCCGTGGCCGCGAATTTCCGCACCAAGATGGGGCACCTTGAGCGCTGTGAGTTCGGCCGGCTCGACCAGCGTCAGCACCAGGCGCGCGCCCCAGGCGGCGATGACGTTGAGATCCGCCGTAAGGTCGCGGGCCCAGGCCCCCGTGCTCGCGGCGTGGTCATGCTTGCCGGGGCAGAAGGTGATCCCGATCCGCCCATGCGAGGGGCTTGCCCGCACTTCCGCGATCTGAAGGGGGTGTGTCTGGCTTGTCCGCGCCCCGGCCATTCTGCATTCCCAAAAACGAAATTGACGGCCGGCGCGCTGTTCTAGCCGGCGGCCGGCGCCGCGGCGGCTTCGCTCAGGCGCGAATATACCAGTTCCAGCAACCGCTCGCGCGCGCGCACGGCGATCTCATCCAGCGATGGCGTCCGGGACAGGCGTTCGCGCGCATAGCGGCGCATGTCGTCCAGCGTGGGGATTTCCGGCAGGTCGATGTCGATCCAGAAAAGTTCCGCCCGCATGCCGGCGGAGGTCAGCCGCAGTTTCAGCTCGGTCCAGCCCGACGCGCGCACCAACGCGTCCTGCACCTGTGTCGCGATGTGGTTGACGGGGAAGGAGGCGGCGAGCTGGCCCGCCACCTTGTCGATGACGAGCCGTCCCAGCCGGTGCTCGCCGCGCAGGAGGGCCGGCGGAGGAACGTGCAGGTCCCAGACGATGCGCAGCCATGACAGCACCCGCAATGCATAATAGGTCGGGTCGTATTCCCACCAGCGGAAGCCCTGCCGGGCGGAGGCCTGGTAGGCGTGGTGGTTGTTGTGCCAGCCCTCGCCCAGGGTCAGCAGCGCGAGCCACCAGTTGTTGCGGAACTTGTCGCCGGTGACATAGCGCCGGCGGCCGAACACGTGGGCGAGCGAATTGATGCTGAAGGTGGCGTGCCAGGTGGCCACCGTGCTCCAGCAGAAGCCGACGACCAGCCCCGGCCAGCCGGCGATCAGCCACGCGGTTGCCGCGAGCAGCATCGCGGGCAAATGGGGCTGCCGGTCGAGCCAGCGCAGTTCCGGGAATTTTCCCAGGTCACGAATGGCGGCGTGGTCGGTCGGATCGTTGCGCGGCACGAAGATCCAGCCGACATGCGCGTAGAAGAAGCCGCGCTGCGACGGCGAGTGCACATCGAGCTCGGTGTCGGAGTAGCGGTGGTGACGGCGATGATGGGCCGCCCACCACAGGGCTCCCTTCTGGGCGGAGGTCTGCGCCACGAAGGCCAGCACAAACTGAAAGGCGCGGCTGGTGCTGAAGGCGCGATGGGAGAAGTAGCGGTGGTACCCCGCGGTGATGGCGAACATGCGCAGCAGATACAGCCCGACGCCGAGCAGCACAGCGGTCCCGGTCACGCCGGTCCAGAAGGCGGCAAAGCAGGCCAGGTGGACCAGCAGGAAAGCGATGCTGGAAGGGTATGCGATGTCGTCCGACGGCTCGTCGGTATGCGCGTTCATTGGCAGGCTTTCCTGGAGGGGATTGTTGTGCGATTCGACCGAAACGCCGTCGGCTTGGTCTTTATCGTGCGCCTGCTCACCGGGCGAATTCGTGATCAGGCTCCCGGCGACCGGCGAGTTGCACGATGAGACAAACCGGAAAGGCAATGCTCGAACGCTGGGTGGAGAAGCCGAACCTGCGCACGGAACGGGCACGGCGCCGCCGGCTCAAAAAAACAGATAGGGACGCGACACCCGGACGCAAGCCTGCCGTGGACCGGTTTCCATGGCGTGCTGATGACGTTGGATCGCAGGCAGCGCCGGGGAGTAACGGCTGGCCTGAAGCTACGTGAAACAGGTTGTCGAAGGGCAGGAGGTGCCAAAAGTATTTTCCAAGCAGTCGGTTGTGCGTGGTGGTTGGCAGCCTAGCCGCGACTGACCGAAAGTGCCGTTCGTCTTGGATGTCCGGAAATGGATCTGCCGATGGTCGGATGGTGAGCATTTGTTTTCAACGGGATATTGGACCGGTTCCGATGTCCAGGAAAACGAATTAACGGTTTCTGCGAACGTGGCCGACGCAGAAACCAAATTTGTATATTGTCTCTCAACCCTCCGTCACCTCATTCACCCCCACCACCCGCCAGCCCGTCGCATGCCGCTCCAGCCGGGTGAGCGACAAATTCTGCACGCAGAAATGCAGCGCATTGTCCGCGGTGATGCACAGCGCGTGCGCCACCGCCGCCCGGATGGCGCCGCCATGGCCCACCACCACCACATCGCCGCCCGCCTGCGCGCGGGCCAGGCGCTCCATCGCCGGGCCGACCCGCGCCACCACTTCGACCATGCTCTCGCCGCCCGGCGGGCATTCGTCGGCGGCGAGGGGCCAGAAGGCGTGCGCGGGGCGGGTCAGCCGGGGCGGCAGGGCGGCGTGCGGCAGGCCCTGCCAGTCACCCAGATCCTGCTCGATCAGGCCGGCCTCGACCGCCAGCGGGGCCGCCGGGTAGCCGGCGCGGAACAGGATTTCGGCGGTGCGCCGCGTGCGCGAGAGCGGTGTGACCACCCAGTGCGCCGGGCGCGGCAGGCGCAGCGCCAGCGCGCGATGCACCGGCGCCTGTGCCTGCAGGGTGTGCGGGCACAGCGCCACGTCCAGCAGGCCATACAGGGTCGCCCGTGCAGTTTCCTCCACCAGGGCGTGGCGGATCAGCCAGAAACGCGTCTCGGTCGTGCTCACGCGCCACCCTGCTTATTCGCCACCATGCTTACTCACCAATCGTCAGCAAGGCGCCGCGTTCGCGCGCCACCCGGAACTGGACCATGAACAGCAGGCCGGCCGCGCCCAGCCACAGCGCGTTCAATCCGGTCGCCCAGGCCATGTGGCCCCAGGCGATGGTGCCGTGCTCGAGCAACATGCGCATGCCCTCGAACACGTGCGACGCCGGCAGTGCCAGCGCCAGCGGACGCACCGCTTCCGGCAGCACCGCGACCGGGTAGTAAACGGCCGAGAACGGCGTCAGCGCGAACAGCACCGACCAGGCCAGTGCCTCGGCCCCGGCGCCGTGGCGCAGGATCAGGCTGACCACGCCGAGCGACACCCACCAGCCCATCGCCATCAGGTTGAGCGCGAACAGGATCAGCACCGGCCCGAAGGCAAACAGGTTGAACGCATACAGCGCCCAGGCCAGCAGCACCGCCGGCAGCACGCCGATCGCCATGCGCACCACCGACATGGCGATCAGCGCCGCCAGCAATTCCCAGGGCCGTAGCGGGCTGACGAACACATGGCCCAGGTTGCGCGACCAGATCTCCTCCAGGAAGGAAATCGCCACGCCCATCTGGCTGCGCAGGGTGATTTCCCACAGCAGCACGCCGCCGAGCAGCATGCCGGAGATCACCGCCCCGGCATTGCCCACCCGGCTGGCGAAGAAGCTGGCGGTGAAGCCCCAGATGCACAGGGTCAGCGTCGGCCAGTAGGTCAGTTCCAGCAGCCGCGGCCAGGAGCGCCGGTAGAGCACCAGATGGCGGTACATCAGCCCCCAGATGCGCCTCGCCGAGGGGCGGATCATGCCATCGTCTCCCGCACCCGGTCGCGGGCGATGTCGAGGAACACCTGCTCCAGGTCGTCGCGCCCGTAGCGGGCCAGCAGCTCGGCCGGGCTGCCGCGGTCGACAATGCGGCCGCGCTTCATCATCAGCACGTGGCTGCACAGCCGCTCGACCTCGGCCATGTTGTGCGAGGCGAGCAGGATGGTGCAGCCGCTTTCCGCCCGGTAGCGCTCCAGCCAGGTGCGCACGAGGTCGCCGGTGTCGGGGTCGAGGCTGGCGGTGGGTTCGTCGAGCAGCAGCACCTCGGGCCGGTTGATCAGCGCCTTGGCCAGGGCAACCCGTGTTTTCTGCCCGGCGGAAAGCTGGCCGGCCGGGCGGTCCAGCAGGTCGGTCAGGTCCAGTTCGCGCGGCCAGCTCGGCGATCCGCCGCCCGGCATGGGGCACGTCGTAAAGATGGCAGTAGACGCGCAGATTCTCGGCCACGCGTCAGGCGCTGCGGCAGAGCCACGTAGGGCGAGGAAAAATTCATCCTGCGCGAGGGCGGCGAAGCGGTCACGCGCCATGTCGTGACCGAGGATGCGGATGGTGCCGGCGGTGGGGATCAGCAGGCCGAGCAGCATGGCGATGGTGGTGGTTTTGCCGGCGCCGTTGCCGCCCAGCAGCCCGACGGTCTGGCCGGCGGCCACCGAGAAGTCGATGTCATCGACCGCCAGCGTCTCGCCGTAGCGCTTGGTGAGTCCGGTTGCCTCGATTTGGTCCATAAAGCCCGATTAAGCTGCCCCTTCCCCAAGAGCAAGCAGGGGTCCGGGGCCGCGCCCCGGCCGGGCCGCACCGGATCACCCCCCCGGAACCACCGCCCGCCCCTGATAAAACACGATCCCCTGCTCTCGCCCCCAAACCAGAGCATCTGCCGTATCCGCCCGGCTCAGCACGGTCTGCGCCGCGTCCGGCAGCGCCTGATCGGGATCGAGGCGGACGAGTTCCGGCGACCAGTGCAGCCGCAACAGGTCGAGGCCGATGCGGCGCAGCGGGAACACCTCCAACAGATCGATGGTGATGCCGTGCAGCAGCAGGCGATAGCCGCGGTCGCGGGCGAAGTCGCGGGCGAACAGAAAGGCGGCGGGGTCGGCCATGATGTCGGCCGGCAGCAGCTCGATCACCACCTGGCCGCGCAGCGCGCCCGGCAGGGTGGCGTCGAAGCGCAGGAATTCGGGCGAAAGGATGGAGGCGATGTTGAGGCTCAGGCTGAACGGCCCGGCCCCGCGCAGCTCCTCCGGGGCGGCCAGCAGCACCAGCATGCGGCGGTCGAGCGTGCGGGTCAGCCGGCGAAACAGCCAGCGATCGGCCCGCATCGCCCGCTCGGGCAGCAGGGTCGTGGCGATCTCGGTCACCGACAAGGCGCGCTGCTCCCAGCGCAGCCGCAACCCCCCTTCCGGCAGACGCTCGCAGATCTGGCGGCGGCGCACGAAGCACGCGACATCGGCCTGCGCCAACGCGGTCTCCAGCAAGGCCAGCGTTGGCGGGTCGAGCGGGGAGGTCGGCGCCCTTCCCGCGCGCGCGGACCCGGCCGGGGCGTTGCCTGCCGATGGAAACATCGATTGCTCCACCGCCTGCAGCAGGGGCTCGGCCTGCTCGGGCAGGTGGAACAGGCGGATCAGGGCGGCCGGGTCCGGCAACCGGTCGGCCTCGCCGGCGAACAGATGCACCACGGCTTCCAGGCTGCTGCGCAGCGCCGCCGCCGCCTCGCCGCGCCAGATGATGGCGATGTCGCCGTTGGGCAACCCGAACCGCCGCGCCCGGTCGGCGGCGGCCAGCGGGTCCAGCGTCGCGTGCGCCAGCCGGAGATGGTGCGGGCGCGCCAGTTCCTCGGGCAGTTGCGACAGACACAGCAGCAGCGCCCGGCGGGCGATGCCGGCGCCGGCGCATTCGCGCACCATGGCGCTCAGTTGTTCCGCCTCGGCGCGCAAGGCGTCGTCCTCCGGCTCGGAACGCCGCAGGACCATGCCGGTCACAGGGTGGCCCCGGCCCCGAGGGGGCCGGTTTCGAGCGGCAGCGACGGCTCGCCATCCAGCAGGCTGATCGCCCCGCAGCCGGCCCGGCCGGCCGGGCCGGTGGCCGCCGCCCGCTCGATGCACTGGCGCAGCGTGCAGCCGGCGGCGCGCGGACAGGCCATGGTGCGCCCGGCGGCCAGCATGGCGTCAACATAGCGGCCCTGGAAGCGGCGGATGCCCTGCGCCAGACCCCAGCGCAGCGCCGCCTCGGTCTCGGCGCGATGCAGGATGATGCGGTGCGCGCCGATCCGCTCCAGCGCGGCGGCAATCTGCTGGCGCTCCTCCGTCGCAAGCTCGGCCAGGCGGGGCGACCAGTCGAGCTTCACCAGGTCGGCGCGCAACGCGCAGGGTCGCGTCAGCATCAGGGCCAGGTGCGACACGCCGTCGAGCACCAGCGCCAGGCCGGATTCGGCCAGCACGCGGCGGGCGCGGCCGAACGCGGCGGCGTCGCTGCAGGCCTCGACCAGCGCCACCTCGACGCCGACCGGCGCCCCGAAGCTGCGGCACAGCATGGCGAAGCGGGCGAATTTGTCCGACAGGATAGCGGGCAGGGTCAGATTGATATGCAGCGGCGCGCCGCACCGGCCGCCGGCGGCGATATCCAGCACCGCGCCGGTGCCGGCCACCTCGGTCAGCACGGCCAGCATGCGCCGGTCCAGCCGGCCGGCGAGATGGCGGAACAGGAACGGATCGGCCGTGGCCTGCCCGGTGGCCGTGATGCGTGCCTCCAGCGCGTCGATCGAGAAGGTCACTTCCCGGTAAAGCGGCCGCAGCGGCGCGTTGGGGGAGGCGCCGTTGCGGTTCGGGGCCGCGATCAGCACACCGGTCTGGCGGTGCAGGAGGTCAGCGATGGCCGAGCCCTCGGCGATCGCGGCGATCGCGTCCACCATGGCGGGCTGCGCCGCCAGCCCGGGGTCGGGCGAGGCCGGCGCTGGCGCCGCCGCCGGGCGGTTGTCGGCCAACCGCCCGGCGGCGAAGGCGGTGACCGCCGGCAGCGCGTCCTCCAGCCGCCAGACCGTGGTGAGGCGGGCCGGATCGGACAGGTCGACGCGCAGCAGCCGGGCCATGGTGTCGGGCAGGGTGGCGGGATCGGGCAACGCCATGCCCTGTGCGGGGCGGGCTGCCGGCGGGCGGCCCGGCGGTGCCTCCCGGCAGAGCAACACCATGTCGCCGTTGGCGAGGGTGAAGACCTGGCCTTCGTGACGCTGGGCGGTGTCATCCAGGATTGCACGGGCAACCCGGCGATGATGTGGCCGCGGGCCTGGCGCATGGAGCCGCGACAGGTGCAGCACCAGCACCATGCGTCCCTGCGGGGACCGGGCCGCCCGGCGAAGCGCCTCCTGCAGTTCGTATTCCGCGCCGCGGCTGGCATCGATATAGGGCATCGGCGCAGGGCCACCCGCCCGTGCCCCGACCGACCCATCCAGCCCTGCCCGGTGCTGCAGCATCTTCCGGCCTGCTCCTTCCGCAGGCCCTGGGGGCCTGCCGGCACGTCACCTTGCTTCGACCCTCCTGGCTCGAAACGTGCCGCCCCGCGCCCTACATTGGAGTGCCATGATTACCCTGACGTTAGCGCCGGCCTCGTTGCCGGAAGGACTGCGCGTTTACGCGATCGGCGACGTGCATGGCTGCGCCGATAATCTGCGCGCCCTGCACCGCGAAATCGCGCGCGATCTGGCCGACCGCCCGGTGGCCGAAGCCCGGCTGGTGCATCTGGGCGACTATGTGGACCGCGGGCCGGACAGCGCCGGGGTGATCGAGACGCTGCTGCAGCCCTTTCCACAGGCCGGCGCCGGCCCCGGCCCGCTGGTGGTGAACCTGATGGGCAACCACGAGGAAATGATGCTGACGGCGCTGGCCGACTTCGACGCGGTGCCGCACTGGCTGAGCAACGGGGGCGCCGCATCGCTGGAAAGCTGGGGCATACGGGTGCCGCCGCGCACCGGCGACTGGGCCGCCGCCGTGCCGTCCCACCATTTGGCGTTCCTGCGCGGCCTGCAACTGATGCATGCCGCCGGCGGTTACGTGTTCGTGCATGCCGGGCTGCGTCCGCGCACCCCGCTGGCGCGCCAGTCGCGCATCGACATGCTGTGGATCCGCGAACCATTCCTGTCGTTCGACGGCGAACTGCCCGCCGTGGTGGTGCACGGACACACGCCGGTGAGCGCACCGGTTGTCCGGCATAACCGGATCGGTATCGATACCGGAGCCTGCCTGGGCGGCAGGCTGACCTGCGTCGTGCTGGAAGCCGACCGGCTGGGCTTCCTGCACAGCTGAGCCGGCCTAAAGTTGCATTTGTGTTTACTTGTGTTGACGGTTCGGCTTGCCACCACCCCCCGGTCAGCGGTAGGGCATCGGTATGAATGCCAGCGACGCGCCCGCGGAGCGGGCAGACAGGTCCCGCACCGGAGCCGACATCGCCGACTCGGTGCGCCGCCTGTCGCGCACCAGTGTATTGGTGGTCGGCGACGCGATGCTGGACCGCTACGTCTACGGCGACGTCGAACGGATCAGCCTGGAAGCGCCGATTCCGGTGCTGAAGGTGCGGCGCGAAATCGCCCTGCCGGGCGGATCGGGCAACGTGATGCGCAACCTGGGCGCGCTGGGCAGCGCGGTGGCGTTCGTGTCGGTGGTGGGCGACGATGCCGCCGGCTCGGAGCTGACCGGGCTGATCGGCGGACAGCCCGGGGTGGAACCCTGGTTGCTGGTGCAAGGGGGGCGGCGCACCACCGAGAAAACCCGTTTCATCGCCCAGGGCGGCCATCACGGCCATCCGATGCTGCGCGCCGACCGCGAGGAAACCGCCGCGGTCCACCCCAAGCTGGCCGACCGGCTGGTGCGGATTGCCCGCGACGCCATGGCGGCCACCACGGTGACGGTGCTGTCCGATTACCGCAAGGGCGTGCTGGCCGGCGACATCCCGGCCCGGCTGATCGGCGCGGCACGACAAATGGGGCGGCGCATCGTCGCCGATCTGCGCGGCCGCGACTACGAGCGCTATGCCGGCGCCGATGTGCTGCTGACCACCCGGCGCGATCTGGCGCGCGCCTGCACCCTTCCGCCCGACAGCGACGAAGCCTTCGTGGCGGCAGCCGAATCGGTGCGCCGGCTGCACGATATCGGCGCGGTGATGGTCACCAGCCCCGAGGCCGGCATCACCTTGGTGCATGACGGACCCCCCTGGCATTTCCCCGTCGATACGCCCGACGTGATGGACCTGGCCGGCGCCGGCGACAGCGCCGTCGCGACCGTGGCGGCCAGCCTCGCGGCCGGCCTCAGCCTGGCGGAGGCGGCGCAGTTGGCGACGCTGGCCGCCGGCATCGTGCTGGGGCGGATCGGCACCGCGGTGGTGCGGCCGGAGGACCTGATCGCGGCGCTGTCGCCGCAGAGCGGGGCGCTGGGCAAGATCGTGCCGCTCGAGCAGATGGCCGAGCGGGCCGAGCACTGGCGCCGGCGCGGCTGGAAGGCGGGGCTGGTGCATGGCTGCTTCGACCCGCTGCGGGCCGGCCACATCCACCTGCTGGAGCAGACCCGGACGGTCAGCGACCGGCTGGTGGTCGGGCTGTATGACGACGCCTCGGTGAGCCGCCGCAAGGGTCCCGACCGGCCGGTGCAGCCCGAGGCGGTGCGGGCGGCGCGGCTCGCCAGCCTGGGCTGTGTCGATCTGGTGGTGGTGATCAGCGACCGCGACGGCACCGACCTGATCGGCGCGCTGCGCCCGGACATCCTGGCCGGCACGTTGCACCAGGCCGAGGCCGACCAGGTCCGCAGCTATGGCGGCGACGTTCTGGCGGCCGACCGCCTGCCCGAGCCTTCCTGCTGATCCGGGCCTTCCTGCTAAACTTGGCCGGTCAGCGGTAACACTGCAGGAACAAGGTCGCGGGGTTGGCCACCTCGCCGATCTGGGCGGGGCGGCGCTCGGCGCCGGTGCTGGATTCCAGCCGGGGCTGCACGCCGTTGGCGGTCAGGAAGGCGAGCGCCTCGGTGCCCTTGATGGCGAAGTTGACGTTTTGCGGAATGTCGCCGCCGGTCATTTCGGCGATGCGGGCCGCGTTCAGCTTGGACACCACCACGCCGATCACATGCGCCTGCGCGTCCAGCAGCGGCCCGCCGGAATTGCCGGGCTGCACCGGCGCGCTGATCTGGAAATGCATCGGGTTGTCGCGCAGCCCGGCCAGTGCACTGACATCGCCGGTGGTCAGCGTCGGCCCGGAGGAGAGCAGGCCGGACAGCGGGAACCCATAGGTCACCACGGCTTCGCCGCGCTCCACCGGCGGCTTGTCGCGGAACGGCAGCGCGGTGCCAAACCCGGCCGGCACGGTGAGCAAAGCGAGATCGCGCTGCTTATCGGTGGCATCGACGCGGGCGGGCACGCGCTGGCCGGCGGCGTTGCGCGCGGTCATCCGGCCGCAGCCCTCGACCACATGGTTGTTGGTGAGCACGCGCCCCTCGGCGACCAGGAATCCGGTGCCGCTGGCCTTCGGGTGCTCGCTGGCCGGGGGCAGCGGCGCGCGCGGCAGCGGCCGGACCGCCCCGGGAACGCCGAGCGGCGGCGGCTTGCC
Source organism: uncultured Alphaproteobacteria bacterium (assembly GCA_963709085.1). Classification (GTDB taxonomy): domain Bacteria; phylum Pseudomonadota; class Alphaproteobacteria; order Acetobacterales; family Acetobacteraceae; genus Rhodovastum. The sequence continues at coordinate 1,094,193 of CAVPVB010000024.1, read as the reverse complement.
CGAGGGGACGTCCGGCGCGCCGAGCGGCGGCGGTTTCTGCGCGGCGGCCGGAACGGCGGCGAGGACGGCAGCGAGGAAAAGCAATCGGTGCATGGAGAGAGGGTTTAGGGCAAGCGAAGCAAGGAAGGCCAGGGGACGGTGGTCCCCTGGACCCCGCTACTTTAAGGAATGGGTTCCAAGGGCCTCCCGGCCCTTGGCGGGTCCAGGGCAGAGCCCTGGCCTTGCTTTCATGGCGGCGGGAGGAAGAAATGCGAGCCATCTTCATCGACGCAACCGAGGAAATGGCGGCGGTGTTCCGCAAGGTGGCCCGCCCCGACGACCTGGAAGTGCATGTGCACATCGCGCCGGATGTCGAACCGGATGAACTGCCCGGGCTGCTGGCCGGTTATCAGGTGGTGTTGAACGACCACAGCTTCATGCCCACCGAGCAGATGCGTCGCTGTGCGGGCTTGCGCCACGTGGTGTTCCTCGGCACCGGGGCGCGCAGCTACATGCACCCGGAGGAACTGGCCGGGGCCGGCATCACGGTGCACACCATCCGCGGCTATGGCGACACCGCGGTGGCCGAGCATGCGATCGCGCTGATGTGGGAAGCGGCGCGCGGGCTGGCGGCGATGGACCGGGACATCCGGGCGGGGGGTTGGCCGCGCCGCGAGGGCGTGCAACTGACCGGCAAGATGATCGGCCTGCTGGGTTTTGGCGGGATCGCGGCCGAGGTGGCGCGCATTGCCGGCGGCTCCGGCATGCGGGTGCTGGCCTGGAACCGCACGCCGCGCAGCGCGCCCGGGGTGCAGTTTGTTCCCCTGGACACGCTGCTGGCGGAAAGCGACGTGCTGAGCCTGCACCTGCTGCTGACCGAGGAGACGCGCGGCATCCTGTCGGCGGACCGGATCGCGCGGCTGCGGCCGGGGGCGATCCTGGTGAACACGGCGCGCGGCGCGCTGGTGGACGAGGCGGCGATGGTGGCGGCGCTGCGGTCGGGCGCGATCAGCCATGCGGGGCTGGACGTGTTCGTCGAGGAGCCGCTGCCGGCGGGGCATGTGCTGACGACGCTGGCGAACGTGACGCTGTCGGCGCACAGCGCGTTTCGCACGCCGGAGGCGAGCGAGACACTGCTGCGGCGGGCGCTGGACATCGCCAGGCGGCTGGCGGGAGAATAGAGTGCGCGGCTTGGCCCGCCTGGCGGAACGGTAGACGCAGCGGACTTAAAATCCGCGGCCAGTAGGCGTGGGGGTTCAAGTCCCCCGGCGGGCATTTTCACCCTGAATCAAAAATTTCATGCCGCATTCCTGGCCGCAACCCGCCGCCGGGCCGGGTCGCCGGCGGCACTGCGCATTCTTCGGGAACGCCTGGCACCGCGCGTGTCGCGCAGGGCTTCGAGGGCGTGTTTCTGCGTCGTTCTTGCCAGTGACGCCGCAACGGTCTTACGGTGCCGCCCGTCCCGATCTCATTCTTGCCGCCGCCGCGGCGATGTGTGTATGGGGGAATCGCAACACAGAATCGTTGAGATGTCATCATGTCCGGTTCTCTTTCGTCCCTTCCGGTCGCCCAGCAGATCGAAGCGCTCTACATCGCTTATTTCGGTCGCGCTGCGGATGCCGGCGGTTATGTTTATTGGTTCAACCAGTTCACGGCCCAGACCGGCGGTGATGCCGGAGGCGGCCAGGGCGTCGCCTCCACCCAGGCCGTGGTGAACATAGCGGAAAGTTTCGGGGTTCAGCCGGAGGCGACGGCGCTTTATTCGTTCCTGGCGACGCCGCCGGCCATTCCCATCGCGGACCCCTCAAGTCCGCCGTCCGACGTGCAGCTCTCGGTCGATACCTTCCTCACCGCAGTCTACCAAAATACGTTCAACCGCGCGCCGGACGCAGCGGGGGAGGCATACTGGTCAACGCAAATTCTGAGCGGTGCGATCTCTGTCGGAGCGGCCATCTTTGACATTGCCAACGGCGCGGCGGTTGGCAGCATCGATGCGAGCGTACTTGCCTGTAAGGTCGCGGCGGCAAACTTCTTCACGACCGAGGCCGCGCCGGTCAACGCGGCCATCACGCCGGCGTACCTCGCCGCTGCACATGCTGCGGTCGCCTCTGTGGTGGATGCGGCCTCCCTCGCGGCATCCGAGGCAGCCATGCTCGCCCAGATCCAGCCGGGTGGTGTCCCGACCTCCAACGTCTCGGCGACCGCCGCCAATGTTGCGTCTGGGTCGGTCACTGCCGGCGGGTCTGACGTGACCCCGCCGGCGGCCTCGCTGACGAGCCTGTATACGACCAGCAGCCACGTCGGGGCGTAGCTTTCGGCAAGATCGTGACACGGATGGGTGCCGGGGCGGGCTGGTGAAGAAGATTCTCTGCCGTCCGGACCGGAACCGTTTCGGCAGTAACTTACGATGCAGTATTTTGTGGCGGCGACGGCGTCCTCACCCGCATGCCGTCGGTAATGCCGATCGGCGGGTTCAGGATGAGCTGATCGCCCGGCTGCAAACCGCCGCGCACCTCGACCGTGGCGCCATTATCGGCCGCCACGTCGAGATGCCGCAGCCGGGCGACGCCATTCTCGAACACGGCTGCCTGCAGCCCGTCCTTGTCGAAAATGACGGCCTGTGAGGGCACCGACATCACCGGGTAGAGCCGCGGCTCGTTCAGGTGCACGATGGTGTAAATGCCCGGCGCCAGGGTGCCGTCGCCGTTCTCGATATCGACCTCGGCGAGCACCGTGCGGGTGTCGGGCTGCAGCGCGCTGGCGTTGCGCGCGAGCCGGCCGTGGAACACGCGGCCGGGCAGTTCCGGCACCGTTACCTCGGCCTGCTGGCCATCCTTCAGGCCGAAATACGCTTCCTGCGGAACGTAGATCTGCACTCGCAGAACACTGGAATGCGCGATCGAGAACAGTGGCGTTCCGCTGTTCGCATCGCCGGTGACCAGGCTGCCGACATCGATCTGCCGGCTGGTGATCACGCCATCGATACGGAGCGATCACATTTTCGAAGCCGGTCAGTTCCTCCAGCCGGCTGACCTGCGCCTGCTGCGCCTGCACATTGGCGCGCGCCACGCCCGACGCCGGCGATGCTGCCCGCGTAACCCAGCCGGTCCTGGTCGCCCTGCTGCCGGCTGGTCCAGCCCTGGCCAACGAGTGCGGCTGGTGCGGCCATTCGTTACCTTGGCGAGTTCCATGTTGGTCTGCGACTGCGCCAGCGACGCCTGCATCTGGACCAGTTGCGCGCGTGCCTGGACAAGCTGCTGATCGAGATCGGGCGCGGCGATCACCGCCAGCACGTCGCCGGCATGCACGCGGCTGCCGATGTCCACATTGCGCTTGCTGATGTAGCCGGTGGCGCGGGCATACAGCATCGCGCTGTCGAAGGCCTGCGTCGAGCCCGGAAAGTCGATCTGCCGCGGCGCCTCCAGCGGCTTCAGGATCGTGGTGCGCACCACCGGCACGGCGTCGCGTCCGGCCTGCAACGTCGCGATTGTCGCCGCCTGCCGTTCCGTGTGGCCCCATGCGCCGACGCCGACCAGCAAGCCCAGCGCGACGAGGGCGCCGAGCCCGAGCCATCGGGTCGTGCGGCGGCGATGCTGTTCCTGGTTGGGATCGATGGGCGATAGCTGCTCCGGCGCCTGCGGCAGGGTTTCCGGTGGCTGCGGTGGCGTCTGGTTCATTGAGCGCGCTCCGAACTGCATCAGCGATGGCGGCAGTTCCGCCCGACGGCGATCAAACTTGCCGATGATCGAGTAAAGGTAGGGAACGAACAGCAGCGTGGTGATGGTGCCGATGGCGACGCCGCCGATCACGGCGCGGGCGAGCACGGCGTTCTGCTCCTCGCCGGGACCGCCGATCGCCATTGGCAGCATGCCGACGATCATCGCCGCCGCCGTCATCAGCACCGGGCGCAGCCGCGTGGTGCCGGCGGACAAGCGCGGCCTCGAACGCGCTCATGCCGGCCTCGCGCTGCTCGCGCGCGAAGGTGACCAGCAGGATGGAGTTCGCCGAGGCGACGCCCACCGCCATGATCGCGCCCATCAGCGACGGCACGCTGAACGTCGTTCCGGTGGCGAACAGCAGCAGGATGATGCCGCTGCCCGCGCCCGGCAGCGCCAGGATGACCGCGAGCGGGTCGACGAAGCTCTGATAGTTCACCACCATCAGCGCATAGACGAACACCGCCGCGAACAACAGGCCGATGGTCAGATTGCCGAAAGCCTGGTCCATGCTGTCGATCTGGCCGCGAATGACGATGCGGTCGGCGGGGCCGAGCTTGCCTCGCATCTCCTGCACGACATTCTCGGATCGCCGCGGCGGCGCTGCCGAGGTCGCGGTCCTGCACGCTGGCATAGACGTCGTAGACCGGCTGGATGTTGGAATGGTTGTAGACCGACTGGACCGCCACCCGCTGCGACGTGGCCACGTTGCCCAGCAGATTCGGCACCACGGCGCCGCTGGACATGGCGTGCCGGAGATCGGCGTATTGTCGAGATCCTGCTTGGTGGCGATGCGGTATTCCGGCGTCTGCACCGCGAAAAAATAGGGAATGCCGCTTCTCGGATCGGTCCAGAAATTCGGCGAAACCTGCTCCGACGAGCTCAGGCTGATGTTCACGTCGTTGGCGATCGCGTTGACGTTCAGGCCGAGTTCCTGCGCGCGCGTGCGGTCGATCGTGTAGAAGAGTTCCGGCGCATCCAGCTCCTGCTGCACGTGCGCATCGACGACGCCCGGAATGGCGGCCAGGCGCTTTCTGCAGCTCCTGGGCGATCGCCTCGTTGGCGGCGCGGTCGCGGCCCTGCACCTGCACGTCGATCTGCGAGGGCACGCCGAAATTCAGCACCTGCGTCGCCAGGTCGGCCGGCTGGAAATAGAATGCCACGTCGGGGAAGGCCACCGGCAGCTCGCGCCGCAGCTTCTTGACGTAATCGGCGGTCGGCGCGTGGCCCTCGTTCAGCTGCAACAGGATCTGGCCGTCATTGACGCCGATCGTGCTGCCGTCGGTGAAGGCCAGGTTATAGACGCGCGCCGGCAGGCCGATATTGTCGAGCACCAGGCCGAGATCCGACGGCGGGATGTGCTGACGGATCGTTGTCCTCGATCGCGTGAAAGATCTGCTCGGTGCGTTCGATGCGGGTGCGCGCCGGGGCGCGAACATGCAACTGGATCAGCCCCGCGTCCACCGGCGGAAAGAAATCCGAGCCGACGAACAGCGAGACCACCACCGCGCCCGCCACCACCGAGCCCGCAACCAGCGGCGTCAGCACGCGCCGGCGCAGGATGCCGGCCAGCAGCCAGCCGTAGAAGTCGCGGAACCGGTCGAACGCCGGCATTGAACCGGTCATGGAAGCGTCCGAGCCAGCCCTTGCGGGGCGTCGCGGTGCGTCATGCTCCGCGGCGCAGCAGCAGGCGGATGATGATCGGGGTCAGCGTGCGCGAGATGCCGTAGGAGGCCAGCATGGCGAACACCACCGCCATGGCGAGCGGCGTGAACAGGTATTTCGAGGCGCCCTGCAGGAAGAACACCGAGACGAAGACGCAGCAGATCGCCAGCGTGGAGATCAGGGTCGGCACCGCGATGCCGGCCGCGCCCTCCAGCACGCGCCTGGTCGAACTCCGTATCCCTCCTCCAGCAGCCGGTGGGTGTTCTCGATCGTCACTGTCGAGTTGTCGACGAGAATGCCGACGGCGAGCGCCAGCCCGCCCAGGGTCATGGTGTTGATGGTCTGGCCGAGCGCCGACAGCACCGCGATCGAGGTGAGGATCGACAGCGGGATCGAGACCATCACCACGACGGTCGAGCGCCAGGAGCCGAGGAACAGCAGGATCATCAGCGCCGTCAGGCCGGCGGCGATGGCGCCCTCGCTGCAGCACGCCGGTGATGGCGTTCTGCACGAACACCGACTGATCGAACAGCAGGTGGATCTCCATGCCGGGTGGCGCCGCCTTCTGGATGGCGGGCAGCGCCGCCTTCACCCGGCTGAACCACGTCGAGCGTGGAGGCGTCGCCGTTCTTGATGATCGTCAGCAGCACCGCTCGCTTGCCCTCGGCGTGCACGATGTTCTGCTGCACCGCCCAGGCATCGGCCACATGCGCCACGTCGGACAGATAGACCGTGGTGGGGCCGACCTGCTTGATCGGCAGCCGGTTCAGCGCCTCGATCGACAGCGGCATGGCGTTCACCCGCACGATGAACTGCTTGTCGCCCATCTTGGCGTCGCCCGAGGGCAGCGTGAGGCTCTGGGCGTTCACCGCGTTCACCACGTCGGCCGGCGTGACGCCGCGCGCGCGCAGCGCGTCCGGGTCGAGATAGACCATGATCTGGCGATACTTGCCGCCGTACGGCGTCGGCAGCGTGATGCCGGGAATTGGCGCCAGCTGCTGGCGGATCTGGTAGATGCCGTAGTCGTAAAGCTGCTGTTCGTTCAGCGTGTCGGAGCTCAGGCTGAGCTGCAGCACCGGAACCGACGAGGCGTTGTACTGCACGATGACCGGCGGCTGGATGCCGGGCGGCATCAGGGCGCGGATGGAATTACTCGCCGAGACGATCTGGGCGATGGCGAGATCGATGTTCACGTCCGGCTGGAAATAGACTTTTTCGACCGCGATGCCTTCCAGGGTCTGGCTTTCAATGTTGCGGATGTCGCTGACGTTCGAGCTGATCGAATATTCGCTGTAGGTGGTGACCCGCTGCTCCATCTCCGCCGGAGACAGCCCGGTGTACTGCCAGATGACCGTCACGACCGGGATGTTGATGGCCGGGAAAATGTCCTTCGGCGTGGTCAGGATCGCGCTGCAGCCGAGAAACAGCATGAGCCCCGCCAGCACATAGAAGGTGTGCGGAAATCTCAGCGCGAAACGGACAATACCCATCGCGGATGTTCCCCCCGGCTGCAGGACACACCCATCCACCCGGCGCCCCGGTGCAGCCCGTCACCTCGTATATAGTCGCCGTGCCGTGGCGTGCGAGGGGGGCAAAGGAAGGCCAGGGCTCTGCCCTGGACCCGCTAAGGGCGGAGCCCTTAGAACCCATTCGTTAAGAGCTTTGGGAAGAGGGGGGGGAGAGGAGGAGCCGCTGTCCCTCCTCACCCCCCCCCTCTTCCCAAAGCCCTTCAAGTGATGGGGTCCAGGGGCCTCTCGGCCCTTGGCGGGTCCAGGGCAGAGCCCTGGCCTTCCTTCACCCGCTCGTCCGCCACCTGCAGTTCCCCCAGATACGCCTCCCGGATCGCCGGGTTCTCGCGCAGTTCCTTCGCCGTGCCGGACAGCACCACCTGGCCGGTCTGCAGCACATAGGCGCGGTGGGCGATCGACAGCGCCATGCTGGCGTTCTGCTCCACCATGAAGATCGTGGTGCCCTGGGCGTTGATCTGCCGGATGATGTCGAACACCTGCTCGACATAGAGCGGCGACAGCCCCATCGAGGGTTCGTCCATGCAGATCAGCCGTGGCCGCGCCATCAGCGCCCGGCCGATCGCCACCATCTGCTGCTCGCCGCCCGACAGCGTGCCGGCGAGCTGGCCGCGCCGTTCCTGCACGCGCGGAAACAGCGTGTAGACACGCTCCAGATCCTGCGCGAACCCGGCCCCCTTCGGGCGGGTATAGGCGCCCATTTCGAGGTTCTCGTAGACGGTCATGCGCGGGAACAGCCGGCGCGCCTCCAGCACCGGGGCAATGCCGCGGCGCACCCGCTCGCTGGTGGGCATGTCCTGGATTTCGGCGCCGTCGAACAGCACGCGGCCACTGGCCGGGCGCACCACGCCCATGATGGTCTTCATGGTGGTGGACTTGCCGCTGGCATTGCCGCCGAGCAGGCTGACGATCTCGCCGCGGCCGATCGTATAAAATACGTTCTTCAGCACGTGGAGGTCGCCATAATAGGTGTTGACCGCCTGGAACTCGAGGATCGGCTCGCCCGGTTCAGACATTGACTGCTTCCCGTGCCGCCCGGCCGAGATAGGCCCGCAGAACCTCCTCGTTGCGCCGCACCTCGTCGGGTTTGCCTTCCGTGATCTTCTCGCCGTGGTCCAGCACCACCACGGTGTCGGCCAGGCGCGTCACCACATCCAGCTTGTGCTCGATCAGCAGAATGGTCAGGCCGAGCCCGTTCAGGCTCTTGATCTGTTCGGCCAGTTCCAGCGTTTCGGCCGGATTCATGCCGGCGGTCGGCTCGTCCAGCAGCAGCAGACGTGGCCTTGTGGCCAGCGCCCGCGCCACTTCCACCCGCCGCCGGTTGGCGTAGGAGAGGCCGGAAACGGTCTGGCCGGCGCGCGGAACCAGCCGGTTGCCGAACAGGGCGATGATGTCGCGCGCCCAGCGTGTCGCGGCGGCTTCTTCGGCCCGGGTGCGCGGCAGGCGCAGCACCGCGCCGACCGGGCCGGTGGTCAGGCGCGCGTGCTGGCCGATCAGCACGTTCTCCAGCACCGTCAGGTTGGGAAACAGGCGGATGTTCTGGAAGGTGCGCGCCACCCCGCGGGCCAGGATGACGTGCGGCGCCAGGCCGAGGATTTCCGCACCTTCAAAGTGAATGCTGCCCTCCTGCGCCGGCACCAGCCCGGTAATGGCATTGAACAGCGTAGACTTGCCCGAGCCGTTCGGGCCGATGACCGCGACCACGCCGCCGGCGGGAACCGAGAGAAAAACCTTGTTGAGCGCAGTGAGGCCGCCGAAGCGCACGGTCACGCCGCGGACTTCCAGCGCATTGCCGCTGCCGTTCCGCCATCGCCCGATCCGCTCCAGCCCGACGAAGCCGCCGCGCTGCACGCCGGCCACGTTCTGCGCCGCGAAGCTGAGCGCGGGCGTTTTGTGGGTGGCCGGGATCAGGCCGTCGCGGCGGAACAGCATCATCACCACCAGGATGATGCCGAAGATCAGCTCGACCGATTCGACGAAGTCCACCCGCTGCAGCCATGCATTGCCGACGAGTTCGCCGAACGCATGGGTCCACGCCGTCAGGTCCGGCAGAAACCAGGATTGCAGCAATTGCAGCACGGCCGCGCCCAGCACCACGCCCCACACGCTGCCCATGCCGCCCAGCACCACCATCACCAGCACCATGGTGGAGACCGGGAAGCCGAACATCTCCGGCGTCGCGGTCTGTAGCTTCGCCACGTAGAACACGCCAGTGAGGCCGGCGAAGGCGGCGCCGGTGGCGAAGGCCAGCAGCTTCAGCCGCACCAGGTTCACGCCCATGGCGGCGGCGGCCACCTCGTCCTCGCGGATCGCCATCCAGGCCCGGCCGATGCGGGAATCGCGCAGGCGGATGGAGATGAAAATCAGCAGGGCCACCAGGGCCATGCCGACATAATAATACGGCGTAGCATCGATGCCGAAATTCCAGCCGAACAAGGTCGGCGCCTGCACCCCGTTCAGCCCGGCCGCCCCGTTGGTTACCGAATCGACGTTGCGCGCCACGATCGGCACGATCTCGCCGAAACCCAGCGTGACGATGGCCAGATAGTCGCCGCGCAGCCGCAGTGTCGGCGCGCCGAACAGCACGCCGAAACCGGCCGCGACCAGCGCCGCGACCGGCAGGGCCAGCCAGAAGGAGAGGGTGAAGTGAACCAGCTCCGGGCCGCCCTGGTTCATTTTTTCCACCAGCCCGATTGCTGCGAGCGGCGCCCAGCCCTCGCTCCACAGCGGCATCACCTGGAAGCTGGTGAATACGCCGTAGAAATAGGCGCCGATGGCGAAGAACGCCGCATAGCCGAGGTCGAGCAGGCCGGCGAACCCAACCACGATGTTGAGGCCAAGCGCCAGCATGGCATAGGCGGCGGCGTTCGCCATGCTGTCGATGTCGGCGTCGTTGTCATGGACGAACGGGAAGGCCAGCACGGCCACAATCAGCAGCAGCAGGCTGAGGCTGGCGCCGGCGCGCGGCGGGGATGGCGGCGAAGCGGCGCCGCAAGGCGGGGAGGGCGTTCATGCGCGCGCCGTCACGACCGGTTGGGCGCGACGCGCCCGAGCAGGCCCGCCGGGCGGAACACCAGCACCAGCACGAGGATGGCGAAAATGATCACGTCGGCCCAGGCCGAACCGATCAGTTGCCCCCCGAATGCCTCCACCAGGCCGATGATGAGGCCGCCCAGCATCGCCCCCGGCACGTTGCCGATGCCGCCCAGCACGGCCGCGGTGAAGCCGCGCAGGCCGGCATTGAAGCCGATGAGGAAGCTGGTGAAATTGTAGTACAGGCCGAAGATCAGGCCGCTGGCGCCGGCCAGCGCCGAGCCCAGGAAGAACGCCGTCATGATGACGCGGTCGACCTCCACGCCCATCATGCGCGCCGCTTCCGGGTCCTGCGCGGTCGCGCGCATGGCGCGGCCCAGCTTCGTCCGCTGCACGAAGAAGGTCAGGCCCAGCATCAGCAGCGTGGCGATGATCCAGATCAGCACCTCGCGCAGCCGCAGCACCGCGCCGCCGATGGCGATCTGCAGCGGCGGCAGCGGATTGGGAAAGTTCTTCGAATCCGCGCCGACCGTCAGCAGGATGATGTTGAACAGGATATACGACACCCCGATGGTGGTAATCATCGCCGCCGGCCCCTTCACGTCGCGCAGGGGACGCAGCAGGAAGCGCTCGATGCCGACGCCGATTACCCCGGTCGCCAGCATGGTCACCGCGAAGGTCACCAGCAGCACCCCCGCCAAAGGCAGGCCGACCAGAATGGTCTCCTGCCCGGACAGGCCGAATTGCTGCAGCGTCCACAGGGCGATGAACGAGCCCACCATGAACACGTTGAAATGCGAGAAGTTAATCAGCTCCAGGATGCCATAGACCAACGTAAACCCGAGCGCCAGCAACGCGTACATGGCGCCCAGGCTCAGGCCGTTGATGGCTTGCTGAAGGAACAGATCGAATGTTGTCATGTGCCCACCCCGAGACCCGGCGCGCCGGCGGCGGGCTGCATATGTGCGTCGGCGTGGGTCAGGCGGATGGCGCGACCCCCACGTAGCGGTACTGCTCCGGGCTGTCGAGCGGCTTGGTGTCGTCCTTCCTGATCTGGAAGACGCTGATGATCTTGTTGCGCAGGTCGCCGTTTTCGTCGAACGCGATCGGGCCGAGCAGCGAATCCTGAATCTGCACCGCCTGGATGGCGTCGCGCACAGCGGCACGCGTCACCTCATGACCGTTCGCCACCAGTTCCTTGACCGCCTCGATGATAACGCGGGCGCCGACCTGGCAGGTCACCGCGAAATCGTCCGGCTGCACGCTGAAGCGGTCGTTGTAACGCCTGATGAACGCGGCGAGCTTCGGATCGTCGGTCACGTGCGGCGCGGAGATGGTGGCGTACCATCCCTCGACGGCGGGAAACCCGGCGCCGACAAGCAGGTCGGTGCTCTGCATGCCGTCGCCGCCGGCCTTGATGACGTTGGGGATAATCTCGTAGCTCTGCTTGGCCAGCTTCACCCCGGCCTGACTGACGCCGCCATAGTACAGCGCCTCGGGGCCGAGGCTTTTGATCTTGGTCAGCACGGCAGCGTAGTCGGCGGCCTTCGGGTCGAGCCGGTCGCGGCCGAGCACGCGCAGGCCGATCTTGCCGGCCTGTTTCTGGAACGCATCCGCCAGACCGACGCCGTAGGCGCCGGAATCATCGAGAACATAGACCGACCGCACCTTCAGGGGCTGGGCCAGGTAGTTCGCCATATTCGGACCCTGGTAGGCGTCGGTCGCGACGGTACGGAAATAGATCGCCTTGCCGGCCGGACGGTACTGGGCGGCGAATTTCGGATCGGTGATATCGGGGTTGGTGGAGGCGGGGGTGATGGTGGCGAGGTTGCCGGCGCTCAGGATCGGCGACATCGCCTTGCCGGCCCCCGACATCTGCGGGCCGAGCGCCGCGAGGATGGCACGGTCGGAGACCATCTTGCGGGCATTGGTGGCCGCCTGGGCCGGGTCGTACTGGCCGGCGGTCGCGCTGCCGTCGTCGTATTTCTCGACCTGGAACAGGATGCCCGGCACCTCGTGGGACGCGTTCGCTTCCTCGAAGGCGAGGATGCCGCCATTTGCCATCCGGATGGCATCGGTGGAATCGGCGCCGGTGAATGACATGTCAACGCCCACTTTCACCACGCGGTCGGCCGCCAGCGCCGGACCGGCACCGATGGCAGCGGCGGCGGCCCAGCCGGTCGCGGCCGTGAAGGCGGAACGACGTGTCAGCATGCGGTCGAACTCCTATGGGCCGCGGACGACTCCGGTCCGCAACCGGGCACGCCGGAGCATGGAGTCGGCATGCCGGCATGGCAAGCCAGCCGCCCGGCAGAAGCAGCGGTCAGAATTCGCTGAACTCGCTCATGGTATCCGGATGGAACGCCACCTTTCTTTGGGTCAGGTTGACGTTCCAGGATGCCAAATCGGCCTGGGTGCGCGGAAAGCGCAGGCGCCGCGTCATCGAACGCAGCGAATAGAATTCGCGCTGCATTTTCTGCACCTGGTCCACCAGTTCCTCTCCCGACATCCGCAAGGGACGGAAATGGTAGAAGACCCCGGGCCACCGGTCCATGTTGGGCTCGTCGATGAGGCGGTCCTCGCCTTTCAGCTGGTCATAGACCGGCGTGCCGCGCAGCGGTGCCAGAACATTGAAATAGGCGGCCGGGACTTTGTGCTTCTGCAGGAAATCCAGGGTCGCCGAGAAAACGGTCTCGTCGTCGGTGTCGGCGCCGAGCACGAAATTAAAGGAATAGCTGATGTTTCGTTTGTTGAGGTTCTCGATCATATCCTCGTAGCTGTGCGACTTGTTGAACTGCTTGTGCATGGTGTTCAACGTGGCCTGGGAGATGCTTTCGATCCCCATATTCACATGCAGCAGGCCGGATCGCTTGGCCAGGTCGAGGAATTTCGCATCGAGACCGAAGCGCGGCGAAAACAGGGCGGACCAGCGGATCTTCAACGGAATGAGGGCTTCCAGCAATTCCATCGTCCGCCCGGGATGGCCGACGAACTGGCTGGCGGCGAAGAAGATGTGATGGCCGCCGCACTTCCTGATGTCCTCGACCACATCCTCGACCGGCCGGTCGCGGTAGCCGTAATCGCCGTTCAGGCGGCGCTCGGCGCAGAAATCGCAGGTGTAGGGGCAGCCGCGGGATTGCTGGATGACGAATGGCCGGTAGAACACGTAATGCTTCGGGTTGAGCAGGTCCCAGCGCGGGGTCGGCATGCCCCGGAGGTCGGCGGCTTCGGTGCGCTGATAGAATTGCTGCAGCCGGCCGGCGGCCGCGTCTTCCAGCATCCGGGGGAAGATCTCTTCCGCTTCCCCGATGCAGACGCCGTCGGCGTGTTCGGCCATTTCCGCGCTGTAGAAAGTGGCGTGCGGGCCGCCCATCAGAACGATGACATTTTTCTTGCGGAATTTGTCGGCGATCTCGTAGGCCCGCAGCGACGTCACCATCCGGGCGGTAATGGCGACGACATCGACGGGGGCGCCGTAATCCACCTCTTCGACCGCGTCGTCGACCAGCGTCACGTTCCAGTCCGGCGGCGCAAGGGCGGCCAGATAGGGCATCACCGCGCCCACCATTTTCCGTTTGCCGATTTTGCGCGGGCGCCGGTCATCGCGCGAAATATACGTGGTCGGCTGGATGATCATGAGCCTGGGCATCAGAAATGACCTGACAAACAGGCTGAAACTGATAACGCGTCAAGTTTATGCAACATTGTCGGCCCTATAGTACTCGTCAGTCACACCACCCCAGTCACTCACACGACGTTCGTCATCGGGCGGACGACGCGCCAGCGCCGTTGCGTGATGGACGATGCCGTTGTCTCAGCCGAAATTTCCCAGGATGTCCCGGCATGAGATGGGGTAACATCGCCCATTCCGGGCGGACTCCGCAACAGTCGTATCTTCCTGGAACAGCGAGCGGGCGGGGGCAGTCGGCCAAAGGGTCTTGCCAGCGCGCGGCGGCGTCCGCCGGGCTTTAGCTGCACCCAAGGGCAGTCATCGGCCCCCTGATCGCCTAACCTGTCGCCGGCTCAACCAGCTGTTGCGGTTCATGCGCGGACTGCAGGTGCGCCACCGCCCGCAGAAGCCGCATTGCGGCGTCGCCATCCAGCTTGCGGCCATCGAATTTGCCGCTGGTCTGCAAGACCTCGACGATGTTCCGGTCAGTGGGGGACAAGGTGCTGGCACACATGCTCCACCTGGCAAAGCGGCGCGCCGCTATCGGAGTGGACAAAACTCGCCGAATGCCCGTATGACTTTTGTCGTGGGAAATGCGGTCGAGCAGCAACTCGACATCAATCCGTCGCCCTTCAAGAACCTGAACGAACCAGTCATCGCACGCCAATAGCGCGCCCGTCACATCCAACTTGCGGTTATTTTCGATAGATGCACTAAGGATGGCGGCCACGCATTCCGATTGATCCTGGTAGACCTCCTTTGTCGCCCGGCTGACATATATCACGTGGTGCAAATCATAGAATCCGGAGACCTTGTGGAGCACGGTCAGTCCTTTCCTCGTCGATCTTCGCCAGGACCTCCGGAGGAGGATCGCGGCTACCTACATGGCCAGGTATCTCCGGTTGGTTAATTCTGTGTTGGGCCGCTACGCGCCCTCAGCCCGCGGTGGTGCGAGGCGCGCGGCGGCCTCGGCAACCGACTTGTCGCCGGGAAAGTAATCGCGTGCCTGCAGGATCAGCGCCGCCGCCGCCTCGCTGCGGCCGATCCGCGCCAGGGCTTCGGCGCCGCGCAGGAAACCGGCCGGCTCCGCGGGATGCTCGGTGCGCATCACCTCCCAGCGGCGGATCGCCTCCTGCAGATCGCCGGTGCGTTCGGCCAGTTGCGCCGCCGCGTGCCACAGCGGCCAGTGTCTCATCCGCCGCATGCCCGCCGCGATCAGGACGTCCGCCTCCGCGGGGTGGCCCGCCTCGATGAGCGCGTTGGCCGCCTGGTCATAGCCGTCCGGGCGCTCGGGCCAGCGCCGCCGCAGATGCCGGTAGCGGCGCACCGCTTCGGCCCAGTCCTGCTGGCGCACCGCCGCCTCCGCCCAGGCGGCCAGGATGTCGGGCTGGCGCGGCATGCGGCGCAGCGCGCGGCGCAGCAAGGCCTCCGCCTCCTCCGCGCGCCCGGCGCGGCGCAGCACGTCGATATGGGCCAGCCAGGCCTGCGGCGACCGCGGCGCGCGGGCGACGAACAGCTCGGCGCGGCGCAGCGCCTCCGGCCAGTCGCCGCGCTCGGCCGCATTGGCGACGTGCTGGTGCAGCAATGTCGGGCTGCGCGGATTGCCGGCGAGCAACGTTCCGACATGGCGGTCCGACCAGGGGGCGGCCCGCAGCTCGAACGAAAGCGCCTCCTCGCGCTCCTGATGCCCGGTGCTGTTGAGCCGCCGCATGGTGAAGAAGAGGAACGCCGCCCAGATCAGGACGGCGGCAAGCCCGGCTGCCAGCGCCAACACGCGTCCGCTCTCCCGGGGCGTTCTGCCCATGCGCAGCACATGCCACAACCGGGGGTATGCGGGCCAGTCACCATTGCCCCCGGAAGGTTACGCGGCGGCGCGGCGGGCGAAGCGGCGCTGGCGGTAGCGCACGAGATGCCAGGAGAGCCGCGCCGAGGCGTCGGACAGCAGGCCCCGCGGCGGCAGGCCGATCGTCTTGAAGATCATGCCCATGGCGCGCTGGATGTGGCGGTGGCGATAGAACGCCATTGCCCGGCCCATATAGGCGGCCACGCAACGGGCGCGGTCATAGGGCACGCCGGGCGGCTCGTTGGCGCAGTGCCAGGCGAAGGCCAGCTCGTCGTCCTCGGTCTCGCCGATCCGTCCGGCGGCGATGCGCAGGCGGCGCGGCATGCCGATATGCTCGCGCGCCAGCCAGCGGTGCATGTGGTCGTAGAACAGCTTGAAATGGCGGAACTCGTCGGCGGCGATCAGCCGGCAGATCTGTTTCAGCACCGGCTCGGCGGTCGCCTCGCCAAGGGCCGTGTAGTAGCTGGAGGTGCCGGTCTCGACCATGCAGCGGGCAATCATCTCGCCGGTGCGGGAGCCCCGTATCGACGCCTCGGCCTCCAGCGGAATGTGGTAGCCGGCGCGAAAACGGGCGAAGGCCGCCTTGTAGTCCCACGACGGATCGGCGAGCGTGGCCCAGCGGCCGAGCGCATCGCCGTGCTGCACTTCTTCCAGGCTCCAGTTATCGACGGCGTGGCCGAATTCCGGGTCGTCGCGGAACACGTTGTTCAGATAGATGGCGTAGTCGGTGCCGTTGCGCTCGACCATGGCCGCCGCCTTGACCAGCGGCACGATTTCGGGCTCGACCTTATCGGCCGCGAACCGGTCCCAGTCCACATCCTCGATCCGCCAGTGTTTCATCGTGATCGCCCGTGCTGCCACCGCCTTATGCCGCAGTGCGGCAATGGCGCAAGACGTTTGAACGGGAGGCGCCGTTTCAAGGCCATCAATCGGTTAGTGCGTCCACATCACCAGATCATGACGTGACACAAAAGGCAACGGCGCCGGGGATGCCGGCGCCGTGCAGTCGAAATAGCGTGAACGTTGGGCGCGGTGTTCAGGTGGCCCAGGTCACGCGGGGGGGGCGGCGTCCAGCATCGCCTGGGCCGACTGGATGCGGGCGAGGGCGGCGTCTTCGTCCGGCACCTCGATCTTGGCGGTGGGGTCGTAGGCCGCCTGGGCGGCGGCCAGGCGACGTTCGGCGTCGGCGCGCGACAGATCGGCCACCGGAATCACCTCGTCGGCCAGCACCGTGATGCGCTCGGGCGTCACTTCGGCGAAACCGCCGGTGACGAACAGGCGATCGGTAACGGTCTCGCCCTGGTAGAGCCGGACGACGCCGCCGCGCAGCAGCACGATGAAGGGCGCATGTTGCGGCAGCACGCCCATCTCGCCCTCGGCGGCGGGGATCACCACCATGTCCACGGGCCGGGAGAGCAGCAGCTTCTCCGGGCTGACGATCTCCAGGTCGATCGGCATGGTCAGCGTGTCCCTGATCAGGCCGCGGTCTTCAGGGATTCGGCCTTCTGGACCGCTTCCTCGATGGTGCCGACCATGTAGAAGGCGGCCTCCGGCAGGTGGTCGTACTCGCCGGCGACGATCGCCTTGAAGCTGCGCACGGTGTCGGCAATCGGCACGAACACGCCGGGGAAGCCGGTGAACACCTCGGCCACGTGGAAGGGCTGGCTGAGGAAGCGCTGGAGCTTGCGGGCGCGCGCCACCACCAGCTTGTCCTCCTCCGACAGCTCGTCCATGCCCAGAATGGCGATGATATCCTGCAGCGACTTGTAGGTCTGCAGGATGCGCTGCACCTCGCGGGCGACCGTGTAATGCTCCTCGCCGACGATGCGCGGGTCGAGCGAGCGCGAGGTCGAGTCCAGCGGGTCCACCGCCGGATAGATGCCGAGCTCGGCGATCTGGCGGCTCAGCACCGTGGTGGCGTCAAGATGGGCGAACGAGGTTGCGGGCGCCGGGTCGGTCAGGTCGTCGGCGGGCACGTAAATCGCCTGCACCGAGGTGATGGACCCCTTCTTGGTGGAGGTGATGCGTTCCTGCAGCTCGCCCATGTCGGTCGCCAGGGTGGGCTGATAGCCCACCGCCGAGGGAATGCGGCCGAGCAGGGCGGACACTTCCGCGCCCGCCTGGGTGAAGCGGAAGATGTTGTCCACGAAGAACAACACGTCCTGGCCTTCCTCGTCGCGGAAATATTCGGCGACCGACAGGCCGGACAGGGCGACGCGCTGGCGGGCGCCGGGCGGCTCGTTCATCTGGCCATAGACCAGCGCCACCTTGCTGCCTTCGGTGGTGCCGTCGCCGAGCTTGATCACGCCGGCGTCGATCATTTCGTGATAGAGGTCGTTACCCTCGCGGGTGCGCTCGCCGACGCCGGCGAACACCGACACGCCGCCATGCGCCTTGGCGATGTTGTTGATCAGCTCCTGGATGAGCACGGTCTTGCCCACCCCGGCGCCGCCGAACAGGCCGACCTTGCCGCCCTTCAGGTACGGCGCCAGCAGGTCCACGACCTTGATGCCGGTGACCAGGATCTCCGCCGCGGCGGCCTGTTCCTCGAAGCTCGGCGCCGGGCGGTGGATCGGGTAGCGCTTGGCGTACGGCACCGCGCCGCGCTCGTCGATCGGGTCGCCGATGACGTTGATGATGCGGCCGAGCGTGCCCGGACCGACCGGCACGCTGATCGGCGCGCCGGTGTCGGTGACTTCCTGGCCGCGCACCAGGCCGTCGGTGCTGTCCATGGCGACGGTGCGGACGGTTTTCTCGCCCAGTTCCTGGGCGACTTCCAGCACCAGCGGGCGGTCGCCGATCTTGGTGTTCAGGGCGTTCAGGATGAACGGCAGCTCGCCGTCGAACTGCACGTCCACCACGGCGCCCAGAACCTGCGTGACGCGACCGACTTTGTTGCTGGCCATTATCGACTCCTGTCTCGTGTCAAGATCGTCAGACGGCTTCGGCGCCGGAAATGATCTCGATCAGTTCCCTGGTGATGTTCGCCTGGCGGGCGCGGTTGTAGTTGAGCGTCAACCGCTTGATCATATCGCCGGCGTTGCGGGTGGCATTGTCCATCGCCGTCATCTGCGAACCGTAGAAGCCGACGGCGTTGTCCAGCTGGGCGCGGAAGATCTGCACCGCGAGGTTCTGCGGCAGCAGCGGCGCGAGGATGGCGTCCTCGTCCGGCTCGAAATCGTAGTTGATGCCGGCCCCGCCCGCCGCCTCGGCCGGCACCGGCAGCGGGATCAGCTGCATTTCCGTCGGCACCTGCGAGATGATCGACTGGAAACGGTTGTAGATCACCGTGCAGACATCGATCTCGCCGGCCTCGACCCAGGCGGTGACCCGGCTGGCGATCGCCATGGCGTCGGCGAAGGCGATCGACTTGCGGCCGACGAAGTTCACGTCGCCGACGATATTGTCGGGGAACTCGCGGCGCAGATAGTCACGCCCCTTGCGGCCGACGGCGAAGATCTTGACCGTCTTGCCTTCGCTCTCCAGCCGGCGGGCGATGTTGCGGGTCAGCCGGCCGACATTGGAGTTGAACGCGCCGGCCAGACCGCGGTCGCCGGTGATCGGGATGAGCAGGTGCACCTTGTCGCGCCCGGTGCCCACCATCAGCTTCGGCGCGGTCGGGCGGCCCGCCACGTTGGCGGCGAGCGAGGTCAGCATCCGCTCCATCCGCTGGGCGTAGGGCCGCGCCGCATCGGCCTGGGCCTGGGCGCGACGCAGCTTGGAGGCCGCGACCATCTTCATGGCCGAGGTGATCTTCTGCGTCGACTTGACGCTGGCGATGCGGCCGCGGAGTGCCTTCAGACTGGGCATGGGTCGGGACTACCTGCCGGTCGAAATCAAACGAAGTTCTTGACGAAGCCGTCCAGGAACGCGGCCAGCTTCTTGTCAGTCTCCGGCTTGATCTCGCGGTCGGTGCGGATCGACTCCAGGATACCGGGCGCGCGTGCCTTCAGCTCGACCAGCAACTGACGCTCGAAGGCGCCGATCTTGGCGATCGCGATGCTGTCGAGATAGCCGCGGGTGCCGGCGAAGATCGCCACCACCTGCTCCTCGACCGGCACCGGCTGGAACTGCGGCTGCTTCAGCAACTCGGTCAGCCGGGCGCCACGGGCGAGCAGCTTCTGGGTGGAGGCATCGAGGTCGGAGGCGAACTGCGCGAAAGATGCCATTTCGCGATACTGGGCGAGCTCCAGCTTGATGCGGCCGGCGACCTGCTTCATCGCCTTGATCTGCGCCGCCGAGCCGACGCGCGAGACCGAGATGCCGACATTCACCGCCGGGCGGATGCCCTTGAAGAACAGTTCGGTCTCCAGGAAGATCTGGCCGTCGGTGATGGAGATCACGTTGGTCGGGATGTAGGCCGACACGTCGCCGGCCTGCGTCTCGATCACCGGCAGGGCGGTCAGGCTGCCCGCGCCGTGCGCGTCGCTCATCTTCGCCGCGCGCTCCAGCAGGCGCGAATGCAGATAGAACACGTCGCCCGGATAGGCTTCGCGGCCCGGCGGGCGGCGCAGCAGCAGCGACATCTGGCGATAGGCGACGGCCTGCTTGGACAGATCGTCGTAGAAGATGACCGCGTGCTTACCGCTGTCGCGGAAAAATTCGCCCATCGTGGCGCCGGTATAGGGCGCCAGGAACTGCAGCGGGGCGGCTTCGGAAGCGGTGGCGGCGACCACGATCGAATATTCGAGCGCGCCGTTCTCCTCCAGCGTGCGCACGAGCTGCGCGACGGTGGAGCGCTTCTGGCCGACCGCGACGTAGATGCAATAAAGCTTCTTGCTCTCGTCGCTGCCGGCGTTGATGACCTTCTGGTTGATGATCGTGTCGACGATCACCGCGGTCTTGCCGGTCTGGCGGTCGCCGATGATCAGCTCGCGCTGGCCGCGGCCGATCGGGATCAGGCTGTCGATCGCCTTGATGCCGGTCTGCACAGGCTCATGCACGGATTTGCGCGGGATGATGCCAGGCGCCTTCACCTCGACCGGGCGGCGCTCGCTGCTCACGATCGGACCCTTGCCGTCGATCGGGTTGCCGAGCGCATCGACCACGCGGCCGAGCAACCCCAGGCCCACCGGCACGTCCACGATGCGGCCGGTGCGGCTGACCGTGTCGCCCTCGCGGATGGCGCGGTCCTCGCCGAAGATCACCACGCCGACATTGTCGGTTTCGAGGTTCAGCGCCATGCCGCGCAGCCCGGCCGAGGGGAACTCGACCAGCTCGCCGGACATCACGTTCTGCAGCCCGAAGATGCGGGCGATGCCGTCACCCACGCTCAGCACCTGGCCGGTCTCGGCAACATTCGCCTCGGTGTCGAACGAAGCGATCTGCTTCTTCAGGATATCCGAGATCTCGGCGGGGCGGATCTGCATCTCAGGCGGCTCCCTTCATGGCGTACTGCAGGCGCTGCAGCCGGGACTTCAATGACGTGTCGTAAAGGCGGGCGCCGACCTTGACGACCAGGCCACCCAGCAGCGAGGGATCGACCCTCTTGATGATGTTCACGCGGCCATAGCCGGCCTCGATCAGGCGCGCACGCAGTCTGCTGTTCCTGCAGCTCGGTGAGCGGATGGGCGGTTTCGACCTCGGCCACCACCACGCCGCGCTTTTCGGCGACCAGGGCGGCGAAGGCGCCGATGATGCTGCGCAGGGCGCGGGCGCGGCGATTGGCCACCACGACGCCGGCGAAATCCTGCACGATCTTGCCGAAGCCCTGACGCTGCAACACCTCGCGCACGGCGCGGCCGGCGGTGGTGACGTCGATCAGCGGCGAGTCGAGAACGGCGCGCAGATCCTTGACATCATCGATCAGCCGGCCGAGCGCTTCCACCTCATCGATGGTTGCGTCAAGTGCTTGCTGATCCTCGGCATGCGCATAAAGCGCAGCGGCGTACCGGCTGGCCAGTCCGCCACCGGTAGCGGTGGTATTTCCTCCAGACGCCAATGCTGCTGTTCCGTCTGCTGGGGTCGCAGGGGCGACCGGGGATATGCGCCGGTGCGTCTCCGCACCCGGCGAGTTGAGCGTCTAGCATGGGGTTTTCGACGGCGCAACACATCGGCAGGCGGTTCGGGGCCATGGCCGGGGGTTCTGACCCTGCACTTACCTTTTGCAACGTTCGTCTTGCGGCCTTGCTTTTTGTCACCTTCCTTTTGCCGCGGCGGGCATGGCATCGTCAGCCGATGAGGAAGCCGCGGCCCGCCGGAACATGCCCTACCGAGGCCGCGCTGCACGACGCGGCGCTGGCGCATCTGGCGCGCTATGCCGCCAGCCGCGCCGGGCTGACGCGGGTGCTCGACCGGCGCTGCGAGCGCTGGGCGCGTGCGGCCGGGACCGAGGAGGCCACCGCCGCCCTGGCCGCGCTCCGCCAGGCGGTGCGCGACGTGGTGGCGCGGCTGGCCACCGCCGGCGCGGTGGACGACGGCGCTTTTGCCGCCAGCCGCGCCCGCAGCCTCGGGCGCGCCGGCCGCTCCCGCCGCGCGATTGCCGCCCATCTGGCCGCCCGCGGCGTGGCCGGCGAGGAGGCCAGCGCGGCCCTGCCCGACAACCCCGAAGCCGAGCTGGCGGCGGCCCTGGCGCTGGCCCGCCGCCGCCGTCTCGGCCCGTTCCGCGACCCCGACGCGGTGGCGGACCCGCGCCGCGAACTGGGCGTGCTGGCCCGCGCCGGATTTTCCCAGGACATCGCCCGGCGCGCCCTGGACGCCGACCCCGACACCGCCGAGGCGTTGGTCGCGCGCCTGCGCCGGGGCTGACACCGGCGAACAGGGCGCGCCGGCTGACGCGTTTCGCTGCCCACCCGCATTTTCTGCTTTTGCCGGCGGTCGTACAAGGCGTGTCGCACTCGTGGAGCAGGCCATGAATCTGATCGTTCGCGCGGCGATGACCCTGAACGAGGTCGTGCTGGCCCCGTTCGGCGTGCGCGTGATCCGAGCCTCAACTCTCGACCAGCTGATCCAATCCGCGCGTCCCGACGAATTGGTTCCATCCGCGCCGCCCGCCCAGGCGGTGCAAGCTTTGCCGGCCGAGCCGCCGGAATGCAGATTGCCGGAACGCGGAGCGCAAGACCCGCTGGGCACCTGGGTGCTGGCCGAATTCGAGGATGGCCGGCGGCTCTGGGTCGATCTTGGCGACGAAGGTGTTTCCCGCCCCTGCCTGACCGGCACGTTCGAGCCGGCCGAGACCGGCTTCGTGCGCAGCGTGCTGAAGCCGGGCCAGAGCTTCATCGACATCGGCGCCAATATCGGCTGGTTCACCATCCTTGCCGCCCGGATCGTCGGCCCCGCCGGGCACGTCACCGCCTTCGAGCCGCGGCCGACGACGGGCGGACGGCTGCGCATGTCGGTGGCCGAGAATGGCTTCCGGCATGTCGATGTCCGGCTGGTCGCGCTGGGCGCTGCGTCCGGACGCATGACGGTCGCGACCCTGATCGCGGCGCGTAATCCGGGCGGCACTTGGCTGCTGGCAACGTCCTTCCTGGAGGGCGCCTGGCATAAAGGCTACGAGCGCTTCGAGGTCGATGTCGTCCGGCTCGACGACGTGGCGCCGGCGCGCTGCGACCTGTTGAAGATCGACATCGAAGGGGCGGAGTACCTGGCCCTCTCGGGCGGCGCCGGGACAATCCGGCGTCTGCGCCCCATCATCATCTGCGAGATAAATCCGCAAGCGTTGCGGAAGGTCTCGGAGCTTTCGGCGGCGGAGCTTGTCCGCTTCGTCGAGGCCTGGGGCTATCGTGCCCATGCCATCCAGGCAGATGGCCCCGGCCCGGCATTGCCGGACGGATTCGCGGCTTCCCTTACCGAAGTGGTGAATGTCGCGTTCCTGCCCGCTTGATGTGCCTGCCCGCTTGATGCGATCGCCCTTATGTACGGCGGCCGGAACGGTCAGAACTGGCGGAGCAACCGCTCAATGTAATCGAGTTCGGGCTGCGGCCGGCTCTTCTCGGCCTCGCGCCGGCGCAGTTCCTCCTGGATGGCGTGCGAGCGTGCCTGCTCCATCTGGTCGGGCACATGCACGCCGCCCTCGTCCCGGCCCTGGCCGGTGCCTTCCTCGCGCAGCCTGCGGCCGAGCGGGTCGCGGCCGTCATCGGGCCCGCGGTCGGCCTGGCGATGACCGTCGCGGCCCCAGGGGCGGCCATATTGGCGGCCATATTGGCGGCCATATTGCGGGCCGCGCCCGTCGCCCTGGCCGTCGTCGGGCCGGGTGCCGTCCTGATCGCCCGCTGACGGACCGTCCTCGCCCTCGTCATCATCGTCGTCCTGGTCCGATTGATGGCCGAATTGCTGGGCGAGTTGCTGGCTCATCGACCGGCCGCCCTTCTGCAGCGCCTCGATCGCCTTCTGGATGGCCGCCGTCGCGGCGGCGTCGTCGCCGGCCTGCAGGGCCTGGATGGCCTGGCGCATGGCGATGTCGGCGTCGTTCAGGCTTTCCGGCAGCTTGCCGGTCAGGTCGCCATATTGCTGCATCAGCACGCCCAGCACCCGGCGCAGCGCCTGCTGGGTGCGGGCGTCACCCTGGCGCTGCTGCCCGGCGGCCAGCGCAGGCGGGTCCGGCGGTGCCGGTGCCTGGGGGTGATCCGGCGCCTGGGAGTGATCCGCTTGTTGCGCCGGGGCCGGAGCCGCCGCCAGCAGGGCCAGCAGGCCGAGTGCCAGAAAATGTCTCATGGCCGCCGCAACCCGGGGCCGAAGGGGGCTGTGTCGGTGTCGCCGCGGCTCTCGGCGTGGTCCAACAGGATTCCCAGGCGCTGCACCAGGTCCTGCAGCGCATTCATCTGCTGCTGGCCGCGCTGGCGCTGCCCGGCGCGCTGGCGCTCGCGCTCGGTCATGCGGCCGCGCTCCGACCGCCCGTTCTTCAGCTCGTCCAGCATCTTCTCCAGCTCGGCGAACCTGTCGCGGGCGGCATCCATCTGCCCGGCGCGCGCGGCCTCGCGCATCTGCTCGGCCAGACGCTGCATGTCGCCGGTGTCCTGCGGGTGGGCGTCGGGATCGAACAGCGGGGCATCGGGGTTGCGCCGCGCCGCCTCGGTCAGCGCCTGCAGGTGGTTCTCCAGCGCCTGCTGGACGTCGTTCATGCGCCGGTCGATTTCAGCCGGGTCGATCTTCTCGCCGCGCTGCTGGGCGTCCAGCGTTTCGCGCAGCGCCTGGCGCGCCTGCTCCAGCGTCCGCGCGGTGCGGTCGGTGGCGCCTTCCTCCAGATGGATCGCCAGCTCCCACAGCCGCGCCTGCGCCTCATCCACCGCCGCCGCGGCGTAGCCGCGATTGAGCAGGGCGGCGATGCCGCGCAGGTTGAGGAAACCGCCGGTGTCATGGTCCCATACCTCCGGCAGCGCCGCCAGCCGGTCGATCTCCTGCATCGGCGTCAGCCGGTCGTCCGGCTTCAGCGTCAGTTGTTTGCGGATTTCCATCAGCGCGCGGGCCACCGGGTGCTGGAACTGCCGCTCCGGCAGCACGAAGCTCTCCTCGGCGCTGGTGCCGGTGAGCCCCGGCGTGTCGCGCGCCACCAGCTGGCCGGTGACCGCCAGCCCGGCCCAGGGATGCGCGGTCAGGTCCTGCACGCGCACGCCTTTGGCCGATTTCGGGTTGCCGCCGGGCAGCGGGATCGGCACCACCAGCGCCGGCGCGTCCGGCCGGTCGCGCAGGCGAAGCTCGGCATTCAGGCTGGCCACCCCGTATTCGTGGCTGACCTGCCAGGGCAGCCGGGTCGGCGGCATGCGGCCGCCGCCGCGCGCGGCTGCGGGCGGCGACGGCCAGAACACCATGGGCGCGTTGTCGGCGAGTACGGTCAGGTTCCAGCCGGCGATTTCCCGCCCGCTGCGGTGCACCGCCAGCCGGCCGCCGGCGGTCAGATCGGCGTCGGCCTGGAAGCTGTTGCTGTCCAGCGCCTGGAACGCGCGGTTGGTGCCGGCCAGCGCCAGGCTCGGCTCGCCGCTGCCGCCGGTGACGTTCACCGTCAGATGCGACCCTGCCGGCACGCTCACCGCCCCGCCCTGGTTGTTCAGGAATACCGGTGCGAGGCCGGTATAGGCGGGCGGGGTGATCCAGGCCTGCAACTGGGCGGCGGGGGGAGAAGGCGGTGGCACCCAGACCGGCTGCAGGGCGCGCAGCAGGCGGGACGGCGCGTCGCTGCCGGCAATCACCAGGCAGGCGGCCAGCGCCACCACCAGCAGGCCGCGCAGGCCAAGCCGGTCGCGCGCCGCCAGCCCGGGACGGGGCAGGCGCACCCGCAGCCGGCCGAGCTGCGCCAACGTGTGCGCCACATGCGCCGCCCACAGCGCCTCGGCCCCGGCCAGCGCCGGGCGATCCCGCAGCACTGCGAGCGGCCGGTGGTGCAGCCCCAAATCGCTTTCCAGCCGCCGGTCCGCCTCGGTCGCGCTCGGCCGCTTCACCCGCCACAGGCCGCGTGCCAGCAGGAAGGCGATCGCCAGCCCGGTGGCGATCAGCAGCAGCAGATGCAGCGGCGGCGGCAGGGCGGCGGGCAGGCCGAGCAGGGCGATGCACAGGAACCCCCCGATGACCCCCATCGGCGGCCACAGCGCCGGCCAGACCCGTTCGAACAGCAACACCGCGCGGGCCAGGGCGCGCCGCCGGCGCAGGCCGGGGAGCCGCGGCGCCTCGGTCTTCGCCGGCCCGGCGGTCATCCGCTCCTCCTCATCCGACAAAATCCGGGACGCGCTCCCCGGCCCACAGATCGGCATGCGGCTGGCGGTCGCGGATGACGGCCCAGCGCGCGCCGTCCACCATGGCGATCGGCGCCAGCGGCCGGGCGTTGTAGGTGGAGCTCATCACCGCGCCATAGGCCCCGGCGTCCAGCAGCGCCACCCTCGCCCCCGGTGCCAGCGGCGGCAACGGGCGGGCGCGGGCGAAGGTGTCGGAGCTTTCGCAGACCGGTCCGACCACGTCGACCGGCGCGGGGATGCCGACGGCGTCGGCGGCGGCGAGCGGCACCACCCCGTGCCAGGAATCATAGAGGGCCGGACGCATCAGCTCGTTCATGGCGGCGTCCAGCACCACGAAGCGCCCGCCTTTCACCAGCACCACCTCGGCCAGCAGAACCCCGGCGGGGCCGACCAGCCAGCGGCCCGGTTCGACCATCACCTCCAGATCGAGGCCGCCGAAGGCGGCGCGGATGGCGCCGGCCAGCGCCGCCGGCGAGGCGCCCGGCTCGTCGCGGTAGCCGATGCCCAGGCCGCCACCGCAATCCATCCGCCGCACCGGCAGGCCGGCCGCCCGCAGCGTCCGCACCAGCTCGGCCGCCCGGGCGAAGGCGGCGCGATAGGGGGCGGTTGACAGAATCTGGCTGCCGATATGCACCGCCAGCCCGACCGGCTCGACCCCGGGCAGGGCGGCGGCGCGGGCATAGACGGTCGCCGCCTCATGATAGGCGATGCCGAATTTGTCCTTGGCCGTGCCGGTGGTGATCTTGGCGTGAGTGCCGGCATCCACGTCCGGGTTGATGCGCAGCGCCACCCGCACGCTGCGCCCCATCGCGGCGGCGAGCGCGGCGACGATTTCCAGTTCCTCGGCGCTCTCGATGTTGAGCTGATAAATGTCCTCGGCGATGGCCAGCCGGATTTCGCGCGCGGTTTTGCCGACGCCGGAAAACACGATGCCGCCGGCCGCAATGCCGGCCTGCCGGGCGCGCCGCAATTCGCCTTCGCTGACCACGTCGGCGCCGGCGCCGCCCTCGGCCATCAGCCGCAGCACCGCCAGATGATCGTTCGCCTTCACCGCGAAATGCACCTGCGCCAGCCCCGCCAGCGCCGCCCGCAGCTCGCCCAGCCGGGCCCGGATGGTGCCGGCGGAATACACCCAGGCGGGGGTGCCGAGTTCGTCGGCGATGGCCGCCAGCGGCACCTGTTCCAGCACCAGCCCGTCCAGGGCGTGCAGGGACAAAAACGGCCGCGCGGCGATCAGCGCGGCCAGGGTGGGTTCATCGGCGTCTGCAGCGGGTGCGGGGGCGGCCATGGACGCAATTTAGGGTCGGACGGGACCGTGTGCCAGCTTCTTGGCCGGGTCAGCCGGCGCGCCGCTTGCGCAACCGCCGCGGGCGGGGTTACCTCGCCGCCCACGAACTGGCCCGGAGTGCCTCGCCCATGCCCGTCAAGGACGTCAAAAAAGTGGTGCTCGCCTATTCGGGCGGGCTGGACACCAGCGTGATCCTGAAATGGTTGCAGACCGCCTATCGCTGCGAAGTGGTCACCTTCACCGCCGATCTCGGCCAGGGCGAGGAGCTGGAGCCGGCCCGCCGCAAGGCCGAGATGTTCGGGGTGGAGGAAATCTTCATCGACGATCTGCGCGAGACCTTCGTCCGCGATTTCGTCTTTCCGATGTTCCGGGCCAATGCGCTGTACGAGGGCCAGTACCTGCTGGGCACCTCGATCGCCCGCCCGCTGATCGCCCAGCGCCAGATCGAGATCGCCGAGCTGGTCGGCGCCGATGCGGTCTGCCACGGCGCCACCGGCAAGGGCAACGACCAGGTGCGCTTCGAGCTGAGCTATTACGCGCTCAAGCCCGACATCAAGATCATTGCGCCGTGGCGGGAATGGGAGCTGACCAGCCGCACCAAGCTGCTCGAGTTCGCCGAGCAGCACCAGATTCCGATTGCCAAGGACAAGCGCGGCGAGGCGCCGTTCTCGGTCGATGCCAATTTGCTGCATTCCTCCAGCGAAGGCAAAATCCTCGAGGACCCGGCGGTGGAGGCCGACGAGATCGTCTACCAGCGCACCATCCGGCCGGAGGACGCGCCGGATCAGGCCACCATCATCAGCGTCGATTTCGCCCACGGCGACCCGGTGGCGATCGATGGCGAGGCGCTGTCGCCGGCGGCTCTGTTGACCAGGCTGAATGCGTTAGGAAAAGCCAACGGCATCGGCCGGCTCGATCTGGTGGAAAACCGCTTCGTCGGCATGAAAAGCCGCGGCGTGTATGAAACCCCGGGCGGCACCATCCTGCTGGCGGCGCATCGCAGCATCGAGAGCATCACCCTCGACCGCGAGGCGGCGCATCTGAAGGACAGCCTGATGCCGCGCTACGCCGAACTCATCTACAACGGGTTCTGGTTCAGCCCGGAACGCCGTATGCTGCAGGCGCTGATCGACGAGAGCCAGAATTCGGTCACCGGCCGGGTGCGGCTGAAGCTGTACAAGGGCAACGTGACCTGCATCGGCCGGGAAAGCCCGAACAGCCTGTATTCCCTGCAGCACGTGACCTTCGAGGACGACCAGGGCGCGTACGACCAGGTCGACGCCCAGGGCTTCATTAAGCTGAACGCGCTGCGGCTTCGCCTGGGCGCGATGGCCGGGCGCCGCGGGGGGAGTCTGTAACCATGACCATGTCGATGTACCAGGCCTCGGTGCCGCTGTTTCGCAGCCTGCTCGGCGCGCTGTCGGGCGTGCTGGACAAGGGCGCGGCGTTCTGCGCCGCCAAGCAGGTTGATCCGTCGGTGCTGCTCAACGACCGGCTGGCGCCGGACATGTTCGCGCTGACCCGGCAGGTGCAGATCGCCGCCGACATGGCCAAGGGCGGGGTGGCGCGGCTGGCCGGCGTCGAGGTGCCGAGCTGGGAAGACAGCGAAACGACATTCGACGAGCTGAAGGCGCGGCTGGCGAAGACGCTGGCCTTCATCGACGGGTTCACGCCGGCACAGATCGACGGCAGCGAGGAGCGCGAGATCGTGCTGACGATGCGCAGCGGCGAGTTGCGCTTCACCGGCCAGCGCTACCTGATCGGGTTCGTTATTCCCAACGTCGCGTTCCACTGTGCGACCGCCTACAACATTCTGCGCCATAATGGCGTGGATGTGGGCAAGCGGGACTTTCTCGGCGCGTTCTGAACGCGCGCCGCCACCCAGGAGGGGCGATGACCGCAACCTCGGCCTTCCTGCTCGCCTTTCCGGCGTTCTTCTCTATCGTCAATCCGCCCGGCGCCGCCTTCATCTTCAACGAGGTTACCCGCGACTTCACCCCGGCCGAGCGGGCGCGGCTGGCGAACCGGGTGGCGCTGTATTCCCTGCTGGTGATGCTGGTGGCGCTGTGGGGCGGCGCCTATGTGCTGAATTTTTTCGGCATCTCGCTGGGCGCGCTGCGCATCGCCGGCGGCGCGGTGGTCACGCTGAGCGCCTGGGACCTGCTGAACACGCCCGAACGGCAGGAGGCCCGCAAGACCGAGCAGGCCGGCGCGCGCGTCGGCCGGGTGGAGGAGGTGGCGTTCTTTCCCCTCACCATGCCGTTCACCACCGGCCCCGGCACCATTTCGGTCGCCATCGCGCTGAGCGCCGCACAGCCGGCGAGCGGGCACGAATTGCTGTGGTTTTTCCTGGGTGTTTCCGGCGCAGCGGCGGCGATCGCGCTGTGCGTGTGGGTGGCCTACCGCTCGGCCGGACGGATCAGCCTGCTGGTGGGGGAAACCGGGCGGCGCACCATCTCCCGGATGTCGGCGTTCCTGCTGCTGTGCATCGGGGTGCAGATCGGCATGAACGGGGTGGCCGACGTGGTGGCGACGCTGCGCGAGTAGCGGGGAAACGCATTCACCGCCGGCGTTCACGTCAACTACGCTGGGACGGTGCTGCCCATGCGGGACGGCCTGCCGAAGCTGAAGGATTTTCCGGCCGCGTTTGGCGGCTCCGGTGAGGCCATCGCGGAGAGATTGCTGACTCGTTCGGGCATGGCTGACCGTAAGGTCGCGTGTGTCCGCTTTGGAACGCGACAGCTTCAAAGCCGAAGCCGATCCTGTAAGGTGGGCTTCAGCCCACCAACGCAAGCCCATCAAACGCAAACGTGCCCAAAAAATGATGTCTCTTCAGCCCAAATTTGGGCAACTCCGCTCGCGAGGCCGGTGTCTCCGTTCGGGAACGCGAGATCGATTGGGCGATCGAGGAAGCAGAACTGGCTGACGCTGGCGAGCGGTTGTAACATGCGACGGTGGGCTGAAGCCCACCCTACTTGCTGACCGTAGGGTCGTGAATGTCCGGTTTCGACCCCAAACGGCGGTTCGGCCTTATGAGTGTCAACCGCCTTCGTAGGCACGCTGCATAAGAGGCTGTGCCTTCGCGAAGTCATCAAGGTTCCGGATCGAAACTTCCAAATCTCCCGTGCCATAATGGCCTATGTCACTAACATCCCGCGTAAACCCCCGTTCTAATACCACAGAGGACGGCTCAATTTTCAGATGAAGCGTAACAACCTTCGCTTGTGGAAATACCTCGGCGCATGCAAAGTTTTTAATTCGCTTAAATGCAACATAATACTTGAGTTCTTTTACCTGAACGTCATCACCCAGGCCAGACAAGAACGCGCTTACCGCTTCATATAAGTCGCGTACGGCTGGCGGAGCGTTGGAGATACGATAAGCAATATGCTGACTGGTATACGAATCAGCAGCCAAACTACCATCTGAGCTAGATTTCGACCCGTTTGCTGGTTCTGAGACGCCTGAGCTGGGTTCATGAACGTGATTTAAATTGCTCGAAGAAGAAGTCGCGCTCGTTCGCGGCACTTTTGGCGCGTGAACGAGTTCAATCATCAATAAATTGTCTTCAAATCGACGGTATCGAAGCAGCTCAATGTAACGATTAATCTGTTTGACGGCGTGTTCATCATAACGGGTAAAATCGCCCGCAATACAAATGAGACGTGGCGCTGACCAATCGACTAATTTGGCAACGTTTGATCCGAGTTTTTCTAATACCAACCACTGAAACTCCTTTCGATGATCCATCAACCAGTCGAGATAAAAGAGGCCTTGATTGATAACATTCTCGTTAATGGCGCGTTTATATTCAATTATTACGGGACAGCCATCCTCGTCCATCCCAAGAGTGTCAATGCGTCCGCCATGGACCGGACCCGTTGAGTGCTCGCTTGCCAAAAATCGCACGCCAAGTAGCGGTTCAAGGTTCGTTTCGAAAAGCTGCTGAAGCGATTTCTCGATCTGTAAGGCTTGTCCGACCAGTTCGGTAGGCTTACCTGCATCGAAGCGGAACAATTTGATATCGCTCATCGTAATCCTACCGATCGTGTCTCGCGGGATTCAGTCGGTCCGCGTCGTGGCCGCATTAATCTCCGTGGCTGTCCAGGCTGTCCAGCACCAAGCGGGGGCGGCTGGCCATTTAGGCC
This sequence comes from uncultured Alphaproteobacteria bacterium, assembly GCA_963709085.1. Taxonomy (GTDB): domain Bacteria; phylum Pseudomonadota; class Alphaproteobacteria; order Acetobacterales; family Acetobacteraceae; genus Rhodovastum. Next base: position 1,062,658 of record CAVPVB010000024.1, on the reverse strand, counting down.
TTACCTTTACCCGCATCGTGGCAAAACCCTGCGCTATTATAGAACGACATCATGTCGATCCGCAGCCGAGCGCCGAAAATGGCAGATTTTCCAAATGCCCGTTGCGAAAGCGGGCGTATGCTGCACCTGCGTTCCAAGGGGCTTCCCTCAGCTACGACGCACAGATGGCTAGGCTAACATAATGATAAAATTGTATCTTTCTAGATGCGGGTAAAGGTAAGCCATTTAGGCCCCATGTCCGCAATCCACCCAAACCGATCACCCGAAATGGACCGTCCAAGGCCCCACCACATCTAACGTAATGGGGTGCAGGGGCCTCTCGGCCCTTGCCGGGGTCCAGGGGCAGAGCCCCTGGCCTTGCTTCCTTTCAGCGCCCGCCGCCCCCCGCCCAAGCGAACACCATATCGGGCTCAGGCACCGCGTCATCGCCGAGGACGACGCCGTTGAAGCCATGGCCTTCGTAGAAGTTCCGCGCGGTCAGGTTGCACTGGAAGCAGTACAGCGCCAGTCCGTCCGGGTAGCGGTCCTTGGCCAGTTGCAGCAGGGCGCCGCCGATGCCCTGGCGCCATTGGCCGGGCCGTACATATAACTGGTCCACCCAGGATTCGCGCAGGGCGAGGAAGCCGAGCACGCGGCCGTTTTTCTCGGCGACGTGGACGCAGCCGGAGGGGATCAGCGTTTCGGCAATCCAATGGCGTTTTTCCGCCGGGGTGTGTTCCCAACGGACATTCGGCAGCGTGAACAGACGGGCATCATGGTCGATATCGGCGACCTGGCCGGCATCGGCGGCCCTGGCGGGGCGCAGGATCACGGGCTCTCTCCCCGGTCATCCAGCAGCGCGAGACCTGGAGAAAAAAGTACATGGGGACGGCGGGTGGAAAAGAAACGGGGGGCCTGCGCCCCCCGTGCCGTCAGGCGCATGCGGGCGGCGGGTCAGCCCACCCGGTTCTCCACCAGATCGGTCACCACCGCCGGATCGGCCAGCGTGGAGGTGTCGCCCAGCGCGTCGGTTTCGTTGGCGGCGATCTTGCGCAGGATGCGGCGCATGATCTTGCCGCTGCGGGTCTTCGGCAGGCCGGGCGCCCACTGGATGGCGTCGGGGGCGGCGATGGCGCCGATCTCCTTGCGCACCCAGGCCACCAGTTCCTTGCGCAATGCCTCGGTCGGCTCCTCGCCGGTTTTCAGCGTCACGTAGGCGTAGATGCCCTGGCCCTTGATGTCGTGCGGGAAGCCCACCACGGCGGCTTCGGCCACCTTGGGGTGGGCCACCAGGGCGCTTTCGACCTCGGCGGTGCCCATGCGGTGGCCGGAGACGTTGATCACGTCATCGACGCGGCCGGTGATCCAGTAATAGCCGTCCTCGTCGCGGCGGGCGCCGTCGCCGGTGAAGTAGTAGCCCTTGAAGGTGGAGAAATAGGTCTGCACGAAGCGCTCGTGGTCGCCGAACAGGGTGCGCATCATGCCGGGCCAGGGCTGCTTCAGGCACAGATTGCCCTCGGCGGCACCGCTGAGTTCACGGCCCTCGCCATCGACGATCACCGGCACCACGGAGGGCAGCGGCAGGGTGGCCGAGCCGGGTTTCAGCGCCGTCGCACCGGGCAGCGGGCTGATCAGGATGCCACCGGTTTCGGTCTGCCACCAGGTATCGACGATCGGGCAGCGATGATCGCCGACCACGCGGTGGTACCACAGCCAGGCCTCGGGGTTGATCGGCTCGCCGACGCTGCCGAGCAGGCGCAGGCTGGCGCGCGAGGTCTTTTTCACCGGCCCTTCGCCTTCGCGCATCAGGGCGCGGATGGCGGTGGGGGCGGTGTAGAAGGTGTTGACCTGGTGCTTGTCCACCACCTGCCAGAACCGGCCGGCGTCGGGGTAGGTCGGCACGCCTTCGAACATCAGCGTGGTGGCGCCGTTGGCGAGCGGGCCATAGACGATGTAGGTATGGCCGGTCACCCAGCCCACATCGGCGGTGCACCAGTAGATCTCGCCCGGCTGGTAGTCGAACACCAGTTCATGGGTGAAGCTGGCCCAGACCATATAGCCGCCGGTGGTGTGCAGCACGCCCTTCGGCTTGCCGGTGCTGCCGGAGGTGTACAGGATGAACAGCGGGTCCTCGGCGTTCACCTCGGTCGGCGGGCAGTCCGGCGAGGCGGCGGCGGTCAGCGTCTCATACGACCGGTCGAGCGCGTCGTTCCAGGGCACCGTGCCGCCGGTCACCTTCACCACCAGCACATGCTGGATGCTGGGGCACTGCACCACCGCGGCATCGGCATTGAGCTTGAGCGGCACTTTCCGGCCGCCGCGGCGGCCCTCGTCGGCGGTGATCAGCACCTTGGCCGAGGCATCCTGGATGCGCTGGGCGAGGCTGTCGGGCGAGAAGCCGCCGAACACGACGGTGTGGACGGCGCCGATGCGGGCGCAGGCCAGCATGGCGACCGCCGCTTCCACCACCATGGGCAGGTAGATGCAAACCCGGTCGCCCTTCTCCACGCCCAGGCCCTTGAGAACGTTGCCGAGGCGGCAGACGCGCTCATGCAGGTCGCGATAGGTAACGTGCGCCTGCTGGGTGGGGTCGTCGCTCTCCCAGATGATGGCCACCTGGTCGCCACGGGTGGCGAGGTGGCGATCGAGGCAGGAGACCGAGGCATTCAGCGTGCCATCCTCGAACCAGGTGACGCGCACGTCGTCGGTAAAGCCGCCGGACAGGATTTTGGTGGGTTCCCTGATCCAGTCGATGCGCTTGCGCTGGCCGGCCCAGAACGCGGCGGGATCGGTGGCGGCGGCGGCATAGAGTTCGTTATACTGGTCGGCGGTGACGTGCGCCTTGGCGGCAATCTCGTGCTTCACCGGAAACAGGCTGTCGTTCATTCTGACGTTTCCCCGTCGTGGACGCATGATGAAAACGGCGCCGCCACGGTAAGGCGGTACCGGCTGAGCCTAAAGGCCGGCATCCTCTGGCACGAGGATGATTCCGTCCTTGATCTGGATCATAACCGGTTCCAGCGCGGCGCCAAGGCAGGGGCCGCGGACGCACACCCCGTCCTCGATGCCGAACTCCGCCCCATGGGTGGCGCAGACGACGCGCTCGCCATCGGCGGTGAGGAACCGGTCGGGCATCCAGTCCAGCGGCGTGCCGATATGCGGGCAGCAATTGACATAGACGAACAGTTTTCCGCCGCGGCGCACGGCGAACAGGCCGGTGAAGCCGCCCCGCGCCGGGCCGAAGCCGCGCGAGCCGCCTTCGGGGATGTCGTCCACCCGGCAGAGGGGGCGAAGTCCGGGGTCGGGGAGCAGGGTCAGGGTGGGGGCGGCAGCCAGTCGCCGGTGATCTGCTCGACCGTATAGCCGCCTGTCTTCAGCCGGGCGGCAACGCCCTCGCTGGGTTCGCCGGCGTCGCGCAGCAACCCGGCGACCAGCCGCGCGGTGCGCGGCATCTGTTCGGCCACGATGCCCGGCAGGCGCGGCCGCAGGCCGGGCTCGTCGGCCAGCCAACCCTCGATTTCGGTGCGCGCCCGCCGAACCGAGCCGAGCCAGCCCCGCCGCGGCTCCTGCGCCGGCGAGCATTCCAGTTTCAGCAGGTGCTCGATAACGGTGCCGACATGGCTCGCCAGCGCGCGCCGGTACGACTTGCCCAAATCCTCGACCTCCTCGGCCAGATGGTCCCAGTCGAGGGCCAGGTTGGTCCGCTGCGCCGCCGCGGCGCGCAGCAGGCGGGCCTGCTGCTCGGTCCAGCCGACAAAATCGGTCTCGTAGAGGTCCGCGTCCATGGTCACCCCCTCCAGCCTGCCAACCGACATATATGCGTCCAGTGCGCCTGCGACACCGGCAGCACCGACAGCCGCGACTGGCGGATCAGCGCCAGCCCCTCCAGCGCCGGGTCGGCCTTCATGGCGGCCAGCGTCACCGGTGCCGGCAGTTTTCCGACCGCGCGCATGTCCACGCTCACCCAGTCGCCGCTTGCCGCGGTCGGGTCGGGATAGGCTTCCCGCGCCACCTCGACCACGCCGACAATCTCCTTGCCCACGTTGGAGTGGTAGAAGAAGGCCCGATCGCCCGCGCGCATGGCCTTGAGGTTGTTCTTCGCCGCGTGGTTGCGCACCCCGGTCCAGGGCTCGATGCCGTTTGCCGCCTGCTGGTCCCAGCTGAACGCGTCGGGCTCGGACTTGACCAGCCAGAACTGCCGCGGTTGGGCGGCAATCAACCCAGTTTCTCGCCGTCCTTGAAGGCCGGGCGGAACGGCCGGATAATGGTGCTTTCGAACAGGCCGGCCTTTTCATAAGGGTCGCTGGCGGCAAAGCCCTCGGCCTCGGCGCGGTCGCCCACCTCGATCACCAGCAGCGAGCCGCAGGGCCGCCCGTCGATATCGAGCAGCGCGCCGGCATGCGCCAGCTTGGACTGGTAGGTTTCCAGGAAGGCGAGGTGGGCAGGCCGGGTGGCCAGGCGCAGGTCCAGGCTGCCCGGGCGGTCGGTGCAGATCAGGGCGAACAGCATCGGCTTTCCTTTGTCGGGGATGAGTGACATTACGTTAAGGCCCTCACCCTTCAAACCGCCATCCCCTTCAAACCGCCCTCCCGGACTCGTATTGTCCGCCGAAAGGACACCCTACGTGGACGCCAGCACGCCGCCGCCGCCGACCGCCCGCAACCTGCACCGCTTCGCCAATCCGGGACGATTCCTGCGCATATCCGGCCGGGTGCTGCCCGTCCTGGCGGTGCTTGGCCTCGGCCTGACGCTCACCGGCTTCGTCTGGGGGCTGTTCTTCGCCCCGGCCGACTGGCAGCAGGGCGACGCGGTGCGGATCATGTATGTGCATGTGCCCTCCGCCTGGCTGGCCTCGTTCGGCTACTTGTCGCTGGCCATCTGCTCCGTCCTGTCACTGGTCTGGCGGCATCCGCTCGCCGACCTGGCGGCGGCCGAGATTGGCCCGGTGGGCGCGGCCTTCACCGCGCTCTGCCTGGCCACCGGCAGCATCTGGGGCAAGCCGATGTGGGGCGCCTGGTGGGTGTGGGACGCGCGGCTGACCTCCGTCCTGGTGCTGTTTTTCCTCTATCTCGGCCATGTCGCCCTGGTGCGCGCCTTCGATGACCCGCAGCGCGGCTACCGGGCCGGCGCCATCCTGGCGCTGATCGGCGTGATCAATCTGCCGATCATCAAGTTTTCCGTCGATTGGTGGAACACGCTGCACCAGCCGGCGACGATCAAGTTCACCGGGGCGCCGACGATGTATGTCGGCATGCTGTGGCCGCTGCTGCTGTGCGCGCTCGGCTTTTCCTTCGGTTTCGTGGCGATCGTCCTCGCCCGCACCCGCGCCGCGGTGATGGAGCGGCGCATCCGCGGCCTGCTGATGGCCCGCGCCCAGGAGGCCGACGCACGATGACCCATTTGACCTACATCATTGCCGCCTATTCGCTGGCGGTGCTGGTTGGCACCGTGTTCTCCGTCGATGCCTGGGCGCGCATGAGCCGGGCGCGACGCCGTCTGGCCGCCATTGACCCCAGAGCAAACCGGTAATGACCCGCAAACGCCGCCGCCTTTTATTGCTTCTCGTCTGCGGCCTCGGCCTCGGCACCGCCGCGGCGCTGGTGCTGACGGCGTTCAGCGACAACATGGTTTTCTTCCTTGCCCCGTCGGACGTGGCCAGCAAGGCACCGCATAACGGCCGCACCTTCCGGCTCGGCGGCCTGGTGGAGGCCGGCAGCGTCCAGCACCTTCGTGAAGGGGAAAAGCCGGTGGTGCATTTCCGCATCACCGACGGCGCCGCCGCCGTCGCGGTCAGCTATGCCGGTATCCTGCCTGATCTGTTCCGCGAGGGGCAGGGCGTGGTGACCCTCGGCGCGATGCAGCCGGACGGCAGCTTCCGCGCCTCCGAGGTGCTGGCCAAGCATGACGAGACCTACATGCCCAAGGAAGTGGCCGACGCGCTGAAAAAATCCGGCCACTGGGACCCCAAGGCCGGCGCACCGCCGCCTGCCTCGACCTGGAACACCCTGGCGGCGAAGCCCGGCAACGGCGGCTGAGCCGGGGGCGCTGTCTTCAGGGCGGCGGCGGCGTGGAATCGGCGGGCGTCTCGGCCTTTGGCGCTGGCAGCGTATCCGCGGTGGTCCAGCCCGGCTCGATGCTGAGCGCCGGCGTGGTGCACAGGTTGACGCCGCGGCGTTCCTCGGCGGCGCGGTTCTCGAACACCACCCGCAGGTCAACATTGCAGCCGCCGTGCCAGGTTACCGCCCGCCGGTCGCCGGCCGAGATGCTGCCCTCGGCGAGGCGGTCATCGCCCCACTGGTTGGCCTCGGCCGGGGAGATGAACACCTGCTGGATCGGTCGCGGCGCGTGGTTCACCAACGTGACGCTGTGCTCGGGGCCGGCTTCGGGCGGCGGGACGGCGGTGCTGCCGTCGAAGGTGATCTGGTGGGTGCGGCACAAATTGATGCCGCGATTTTCCTCGCGGCTGGCGTCCTCATAGACCACCTTCGCGTCGAAGATGCACTCGCGCGTCCGCCCGAGATGCAGCCGGAGCGAGCCGCCGGCCTCCAGCATGTGCTCGCCCAGACGGTCCTCGCCCCACTGGTCGGCCGACTCCGCCGAGACATAAACTTCGTTGATCGCCCGGTCGCTGCTGTTGAGCACGGTCACGTCGCGGTCGCCGAGCGGTCCCAGCATGGGACGCGGCGGCACATCGGCGCGGGCAGGAGCCGCCGCCAGCAGCAGCGCACAGATGACCACCTGCCATCCCGTCCACGCCCAGATACCAGCCCGGCGCATGCGCGCTCCCGTTCCCTGACCGGGTCAGGCTTTGGACCCGGTGAGGCGGCACCGGCAAGACGGTGCTTGCCGAGTGTGGCGGTTTAGCCAGGCGGTGTTGCGCAAAATCCTCATCGGGTGGCGGCGCGGATTAGTCCAGCCACTTCGCGGTCAGCCGACCGTACTCGCCGGACTCGACCGCGATGTGCAGCCACTGGTCGATCCACGCCTTCAGCACCGGGTCGCGCGGCAGCAGATAGGCGATTTCGCCGAAATTGAACGGCCGGTCCGGGTGGATGGCGCAGAGCTCGCGATGCAGCTTCTGCTGCAGCCGCGTCTCCACCGCATCGGTGATCATGATGTCGCCGCGGCCGGCCGCCAGCTCGTCGAAGATGGTGTTATTGCTCGGGAACACGACGATTTCCGCCGCCTTGAGGTTGGCGCGGTCGAACCGCTCATTGGTGCCGCCCGGATTGGTCAGCACCTTCACGCCCGGCTGGTCGATTTCGGCCAGCGAGCCGAAGCGGCCGCGCTCGGTGCAGCGGGCGATCGCCGCCTTGCCGGTGCGTAGCAGCGGGACGGAGAAGAACGCCGTCTTCTGGCGCTCCAGTGTCACCGAAATGCCACCCATCGCCAGGTCGAACTTGTCGGCGCCGAGGTCGGCCAGCAGCCCGGCCCAACTGGTTTGCACCAGCTCCACCTTGGTGCCGAGCGCCCGGCCCAGGCTGTCGGCCATATCGACATCCAGCCCCTCGAACCGCCCCGTCGCCTTGTCGAGCGCCGCGAAGGGCCGGTAGTCGCCGGCCAGCCCCACCCGGATGATGCCGCGGGCGAGGATGGCGTCGAGTTTCGAGCCCTGCGCGATCGCGGCCTGCGGGACCGTCAGCAGCAGCAAGAGCAGCAGGGGCCGAAGCCAGGTCAGCATGGGGCGCTCCGTTATGGCAACGGCCCATTCAAGCCGGCGCCCCCGTTTGCCGCAACTGTTTGCCACAACCGGAGGATATGCGAGATTAGGCGAACCATGACCGATACCAGCGACACCCCCGCGCCCGCCCCGCAACCGCCGAAGGCGCCGCCCCGGCCGGAATTGCCGAAGGAGATCGGCGGCGCCCCCGGCCCCGAGCCGACCCGCTACGGCGACTGGCAGCACAAGGGCCGCGTTACCGATTTCTGAGCGCGCCCGGCTTTCGGGGCATAGGCAGCGTGGTCGGGGCGAGAGGATTCGAACCTCCGGCCCTAGCGTCCCAAACGCTATGCTCTACCAGGCTGAGCTACGCCCCGCGACCGGTCCGGAAGCTATGGAAGTGGCGCGGTTTAGGCAAGCGCCAGGACCGGTCGTTGATGAAAGTCAGTACATCACGGCGATGAAGCTGTGTCCGGCGGTCGCCGCGACGGCGCTCACCGCGGTCGTGATCGGGGTGGACACCCGGTAGGCCTGGCCAGGCAGCAGCGGAATCGAGGTGGCCGAGCCGATCACCGCCGGCGCGACGATATCGAGGTAGAGCGGCTCGGAGGCGGTCGCCGGGTTGATGATGTCGGCGACGTGAACGATGCTGCCCGCGGCGAACACCGTGACGGGGACGTTTGCCGTCGCGACCTGCGCGGCAAGCGGGCCGGTGGGGGTGGTCGCCAGCGGCGGGTCCGCTCGTACCGGCGAGTCGGTGCCGCTGCCGTTCAGGTTGTTCATCCAGGCGAGGGGATTAGCCATGCGGGTCGCTCCCAGCGGTTTTCAGAGGGCCGTACATGCGTCGCGCCCCCGATCGGGCGGATCGGTGGCGCGACGCGTATGGGAAAGAAGGGATCGCAGTTGACGGAATCAGACTGTCGATAGGAATCGATTACCCCAAAATCGCCCCTGCCGCAAGATAAAATTCCTAATTGACCGCCGGCGCCCCGCGCTCAGATCTTGCGCAGCAGAAACAGCGCCTGTTCGCCGAACAGGTTGGCCATCCCCAAAAAGCGTCGCCATGGCGAACGCTGGCCGGCATCGTCCACCGCCAGCCACTGCTCCACCTGATAGCCTTCCTCACCGCACAGCACGAAGAAGTCGCGGATGGTGCAGGGATGAATGTTCGGAGTCTCGTGCCAGGGCCGGCTCCAGACCGAGGTCATCGGCATGCGCCCGCGCCAGAACAACTGCCAACGCAACGCCCAGTGGCCGAAATTCGGGAAACTGACGATCGCCCGTTCGCCAATCCGCAGCATCTGCCGCAACACCTCGCGCGGCCGCTCGACCGCCTGCAGCGTGCGCGAGAGGATCACATAATCGAATGCCGCGTCGGGATACTGCGCCAGGTCGGTGTCGGCATCGCCGTGCATCACCGGCAGCCCATGCGCGACCGCCCGCGTGACCTCGGCCATGTCGATCTCGATGCCGCGGGCATCGCAACCCCGGGTGCGATACAAATGGTCGATCAACGTGCCATCGCCACAGCCGATGTCGAGCACCCGCGAACCGGGCGCCACCATCTCGGCAATCAACCGCAGATCCAGCCGCATGTTCTTGGCAACATACCGCACACCGGCGGCGGACAGGGGGGCGTTCATGGGGCAGGGTCCAAAAGGAAGGCCAGGGCTCTGCCCTGGACCCGCCAAGGGCCGAGAGGCCCCTGGACCCCATCACTTGGACAGTTGTTATGAGAGGGGGGTGAGGAGATGCATCGGCCCCTCCTCACCCCCCTCTCATAACAACTGTCTAAACGAAATGGGTTCCAAGGGCCTCTCGGCCCTTGGCGGGGTCCAGGGGCAGAGCCCCTGGCCTTCCTTTTTGAACTCTGCCTCACGAAGGCAGCCCCGCGTGTTCGGCGCAGCCGGCGAGGAAGCCGGCGAGGGTGCGGTGGAAGTCGGGTTCGTCCAGCAGGAAGGCGTCGTGGCCTTTGTCGGAGGGGATTTCGACGAAGCTGACATTGGCGGCGGCGCGGTTCAGCGCGCGGGCGATCGTCCGGCTTTCGGCGGTCGGGAACAGCCAGTCGCTGCTGAAGCTGACCAGGCAGAACCGTGTGCTGGTGCCGGCGAAGGCTTTCGAGAGGTCGCCGCCGTATTCCGCGGCGAGGTCGAAAAAGTCCATGGCGCGGGTGATGGTCAGGTAGGAATTGGCGTCAAAGCGGTGCACGAAGGTGCTGCCCTGGTACTGCAGGTAGCTTTCCACCTCGAAGATGTCGCCGAACAGTGACAGCCCGCTGCGGTCGCCCGGCTGGCCGCGCAGGCGGCGGCCGAATTTGCGGGTGAGCGCCTGCTCGGAGAGATAGGTGATGTGGGCGGCCATGCGCGCGACCGCCAGGCCGCGGGCCGGTATCTTGTCGGTCTCCCAGTAGCGGCCGCCCTGCCAGTCCGGGTCGGCGAAGATGGCCTGGCGGCCGACCTCGTGGAAGGCGATGTTCTGGGCGGAGTGGTAGGCGGCGGTGGCGATCGGCACGGCGGCGAACACCGCTTCGGGGTAGGCGGCGGCCCAGTCCAGCGCCTGCATGCCGCCCATCGAGCCGCCGACGACGGCGAACAGGCGCTTGATGCCCAGGTGGCAGATCAACCGCTTCTGGGCATGCACCATGTCGCGGATGGTCACCGGCGGGAAATCGGTGCCCCAGGGGCTGCCGTCGCCGTCGTCGCGCGGGCTGCGCGGCCCGGTGGTGCCCATGCAGCCGCCGAGCACGTTGGCGCAGACCACGAACAGCCGGTCGGTGTCGATCGGCCGGCCAGGGCCGACCACCATGTCCCACCAGCCCGGCTTGCCGGTGACCGGGTGGGTTTCGGCGACGTACTGGTCCCCGGTCAGCGCATGGCAGACCAGCACAGCGTTGGAGCGTTCGGCGTTGAGCCGCCCGTAGGTGCGGTAGGCTACCACCAGCCGCTTCAGCGTGACTCCGCACTTCGAGCGCGAGCCCGTCATCGAAGACGACGTGCTGGTGCTCGGTGGGGTGCTGTGCGGTGTCCATGGTGGCAACGCATAGGGCGGCGCCGGACCGGCTGCAACATCAACGCGGACCGGCTGCCTATGCAGGGGGCCGCGCATCCGCTATTGCAAAAATCCCCCGGAACCCGCGGCACGAATGTCCAGTACCCTGCTTGGCACCCCTGACCCGACTGATGACGCCGCCGCGCTGCTGATCGGTCTGCGCGCGGAAATCGATCGTCTCGACGATTCCATCCACGACCTGCTGATGGCGCGGGCGGAGGTGGTGGCGCAGGTGAGCGCTCAGGGCGGCAAGGGGCGGGTGGCGCTGCGTCCCGGCCGGGAGGCCGATATTCTGCGCCGCCTGCTGCGCCGTCACCGGGGCCACCTGCCGCGCCGTGCGGTGGTGCGGGTGTGGCGCGAATTGCTGGCGGCAACCACCTCGATGCAGGGGCCGTATGCCATCACCGCCTGCGAGACCGAGGCCGGCAACGGCTATGCGCAATGCGCCCGCGAGCATTTCGGCGCGCTGACGCCGCTGCATGTGCATCGCAGCCCGGCGCAGGCGATCGCGGAGGTCAGCGCCGGCGCCGCCACCGCCGCGGTGCTGCCGCTGCCGACCGAGGAGGAGGCGCAGCCCTGGTGGACGACGCTGCTGCACCGGTCTGACACGCGCATTCATGTGGTGGCGCGTCTGCCGTTCTGGGCGTCGCGCGCCGAAGGGGCGCGGCGCGTGCAGGCGCTGGTGGTGGCCGCGGTGCCGCCCGACCGCAGCGGCGAGGACCGCTCGCTCATCGCCCTTGAGCTGCCGCCCGAACAGAGCCGGGCGCGCCTGGCCGCCGCCCTGGCCGCTGCCGGGTTCGTCCAGGGCCAGACACTGCTGCGGCGCGACCCGGGCGTGCCGGTGGCGCAGGCGCTGGTGGATGTGGCGGGTTTCGTGACCGACGACGATCCAAGGCTGGCGACGCTGGCCGATGCGCTGCGCCCGCCAGTGGTTCTGGGCGCCTATGCCGTGCCCGTGGAGGAAGACAACGCATGACCGGACCGACCCCGCGCCCCGAGATTCTGACCATCGCCGCCTATGTCGGCGGCGAGTCGAAGGTGGAGGGCGTGAACCGCATCCTCAAACTTTCGTCCAACGAGGGCGCGTTCGGTCCGCCGGAGAGAGCGCAGGAGGCGTTCCGTCAGGTTGCCGCCGAGATCCACCGCTATCCCGATGGCGGCTCGGGCGCGCTGCGCCGGGCGATCGGGGCGCGGTTCGGGCTCGACCCCGAGCGCATCGTCTGCGGCACCGGTTCGGACGAGCTGATCCAGCACATCTGCCACATCTATGGCGGGCCGGGTGCCGACATCCTCATGACGATGCACGGCTTCACCATGTACCAGATCGCCGGCACCTATGCCGGCAGCCGGGTGCTGAAGGTGCCGGAGCGCAACCTGACCGCGGATGTGAACAACATCCTGGCGGCGGTGACGCCGGCCACCCGCATCGTCTTCCTGGCCAACCCGAACAACCCGACCGGCAGCCTGCTGCCGGAGGACGAGATGGCGCGGCTGCGCCGGGAACTGCCGCCGGACGTGCTGCTGATGATCGACGCCGCCTACGCCGAATACGTCACCGAGCCGGGCTACGATCCCGGCATCGCGCTGGTCGATGCCGGCGACAACACCGTCATGCTGCGCACATTCAGCAAGGTGTTCGGCATGGGCGGCATGCGGGTGGGCTGGGCCTATGGGCCGCCGGCGGTGATCGATGTCATCAACCGGGTGCGCGGGGTGTTCAACGTCAACATCGCCGCCCAGGCTGCGGCGGTGGCGGCGCTGGCGGAGCCGGGGTGGGTGGAGCGCAGCGTCGCCCACAACACCGAGTGGCGGGGCCGGCTGTCGGCGGCGCTGCAGGCCTTGGGGATCAAGGTCTGGCCGAGCCACGGCAATTTCTTCCTGGCCGATTTCGCCACTGCGGCGCGGGCGAAGCGGGCCGACGCGTTCCTGCGCGGGCGCGGCATCATCATCCGCGGCATGGCGGCCTATGACCTGCCGCACTGCCTGCGCATCACCGTCGGCACCGCCGAGGAATGCACCCTGGTGGCCGACGCGCTGACCACCTTCATGTCGGCCCGGCCGGCCGACGGCGAGACGGATGGCTGAGCCGCTGTTCCGCCGGCTGGCGCTGCTTGGCATCGGGCTGATCGGCAGTTCGGTGGCGCGGGCGGCGCGCGAGCGTGGCGGGCTGGCGGCCGAGGTGGTGGCCAATGCGCGCAGCGAGGCCACCCTGGCGCGGGTGCGCGAACTGGGCATCGCCGACCGCACCGAACTCGACCCGGGGCGGGCGGTCGAAGGCGCCGACTGCGTCATGCTGTGTGCGCCGGTGGGCGCCTATGCGGCGCTGGCCGAGGCGATCGCGCCGCATCTGGCGCCGGGCTGCATCCTGACCGATGTCGGCTCCACCAAGCAGTCGGTGATCCGCGATGTCGGCCCGCTGGTGCCGGAGGGCGTGCATTTCGTGCCGGCGCATCCGGTGGCGGGCACCGAATATTCCGGGCCGGATGCCGGGTTTTCCACCCTGTTCGAAGGCCGCTGGTGCCTGCTGACGCCACTGCCGGGCACCGATCCCGATGCGGTGGAGCGGCTGGCCGAGTTCTGGCGGCGCTGCGGGTCCATGGTGTCGAGCATGGAGCCCGGCCACCACGACCGGGTGATGGCGATCGTCAGCCATCTGCCGCATCTGATCGCCTTCACCATCTGCGGCACGGCCGACGATCTGGAGGGCGAGAGCCGGCAGGAAGTGATGCAGTTCGCCGCCTCCGGGTTCCGCGATTTCACCCGCATCGCGGCGTCGGACCCGGTGATGTGGCGCGACATTTTCCTGAATAATCGGGAGGCGCTGCTGGAGATGCTGGCCCGCTTCACCGAGGACGCGCAGGCGATGGCGCGCGCGGTGCGCTGGGGGGATGCGGAATATATCGAGGACCGTATCCTGCGCGGGCGGAAGATCCGACAAAACCTGATCGACCTGAAGCAGGCTTAGACCATCAGGGTGGGGGCACTCAGCGCGGGTCGGCTTCTTCCCCGCGCAGGATTTGCAGGGCCCGGCGCAGGCGCAGGATGCCGGGGCGGACATGGCCCTCGCTGCACATTTTCCGGCCCTCCTGCCCGAGCGTCCGCACTTCCTCGGGCACCGGTTCCGGCCGGTGCTCGTGGCCGTACTGGCGGAGCTGGTCGGATAGCCGGGTGCAGAATTCCGGGCTGTCGGATGTCACCCGGTCGGGCGACACATCGGTCTGGGTCGGCTGCGCCTGCGCCGCCAGCACCAGGCCAAACCAGGCCGGCATGCCGACAACCACCCGGCGGCGTGGCAGAGAGGATTCATCCGTCATCATCACCACTATCCTGCCCTGACTGGCCGTACCGCACTCTTGGCCCGACATGACGCTTTCGTCAGGAATGAAATGGCGGGGCATTGGCGGCGGTCAGGGCCGGCATCGACATCACGGCCCGCAGGCCGGGGCGGTTGTCCTCCAGCCGCAGCGTGCCGCCATGCAGCATCGCCACCGCCTGCACCAGCGACAGGCCGAGCCCCGAGCCCGGCGTGCTGCGGGCACTCTCGCCGCGGAAGAACCGCTCGGTGGCGCGGGCGCGGTCCTCGGGCGGAATGCCGGGCCCCTGGTCGGACACGCTGATCTCCAGCATCCGCCCGGCCGTCCCGGCCGTCCCGGCCGCCAGCCGGATGGTGCTGCCGGGCGGGGAGAATTTCAGCGCATTGTCCAGCAGGTTGGCCACCGCCTGCTGCAGCATGTCGCGGTCGCCGAAAATGGGCAGGATGGGCGGAATGTCGTGCACCAGCACCTGACCATTCTCCTCGGCTGCAGCGGCATACAACTCGGCCAGGTCAAACAGAAGCGGGCCGAGATCGACCCGCGCGAAGGCCGACCGGCGGGCGCCGGCCTCGATCTCGGAAATCCGCAGCAGCGCCTGGAACACCGCCACGATGCCGTCGAGGTCGGATTGCGCCCGCTCGATGGCGGCGTGCAGGTCGGCCTCGCTGCGGGCGCTGCGGCCGGCATCCTCCAGCCGGGCCCGCGCGCGGGTGATCGGCGTGCGCAGATCGTGCGCGATGGCGTTGGAGACCTGCCGCACGCCGTCCATCAGGCTGGCGACGCGGTCCAGCATGTTGTTGATTTCCTCGGCCAGGCGGTCGAACTCATCGCCCATGCCGGTCACCCGCACCCGGCGGGTCAGGTCGCCGCGGCTGAACGCGGCGGCGGTGGCCGCCACGTCGTTGATGGTGATGCGGAACAGGCTGCGCACCGCCAGCGCCCCCGCGACCCCCAGCGCCACCACGATCGACGGCGCCCAGATCAGCGCATCACCCAGGATGCGGCGCAATTGCGCGCGCGCCTGCACGTCGCGCCCGACCAGCAGGTGGTAGCCGCCGGGCAGCACGAACTGGCGGATGCGCGCCAGCCCCCGCACGCCGGCGCGGTCGATCGGGATTTCCGTCCATTCGACGTCGCTGGTGACCATCTTCGGCCACAGCTCGAGATTGCCGGCGATCGGCCGCAGGGTGGAATCGGCCAGCAGGTAGATGGCGTCGTCGTCCACATTGGCGGCCAGCCGGTCCTGGATGGTCTCGACCAGCGCGTTCGGCCCGTCCAGGAAGCGTTCCACCAGCCCCTGCGCATCGGCGTTGATCGCCGTCTCGGTCTGCCGGTCGAGCAGGCCGGCGGTGGACCACCACAGGAACGCCGTCAGCGCCACCGCGCTCAGCGCGAACAGCCCGGCATAGATCAGGCCGAACCGCACCCCCGCCGAGCGCAGCAGCGTCTGCGGGTGGAACATCAGCCAGATGTCCATGCGGGCCCGGCGGGACAGCCATTTCAGCTGCTGTGCCGCCCAGCCCGGCCGCTCGGCCACAGCGGGCTTCACCTTCTCAGTCTGCCCGCAGCATGTAGCCGGCGTTGCGCACCGTGTGGATCAGCGGGGTCGGGAACGGCTTGTCCACTTTCTGCCGCAGGCGGGAGACATGCACGTCGATCACGTTGGTCTGCGGGTCGAAATGGTAGTCCCACACGCCCTCCAGCAGCATGGTGCGGGTGACCACCTGGCCGGCATGCCGGAGCAGGTATTCCAGCAGGCGGAACTCGCGCGGCTGCAGGTCGATCTTCTGGCCGGCCCGCCGGACCGAGCGCGACAGCAGGTCCATCTCCAGGTCGCTGGCGGTCAGCTTGGTCTGCGGCGCGTCGGTCTTGCCGCGGCGGGTCAGCGCCTCCACCCGGGCGAGCAGCTCGGAGAAGGCGAATGGCTTGGTCATGTAGTCGTCGCCGCCGGCCTTCAGCCCGCGCACCCGGTCGTCCACCTGCGCCATCGCCGACAGGAACAGCACCGGCGTCTGGTTGCCCTGGGCGCGCAGGGTCTCCAGCAGGCGCAGCCCATCGACGCCGCCGGGCAGCATGCGGTCGAGCACGATGGCGTCGAAATTCTCGCTGGCCGCCAGGAACAGGCCGTCGCGCCCGTTATCGGCGTGCTCCACCACATGGCCGGTTTCCTTCAGGCCCTTCACCACGAAGCCGGCGACGTCCTTGTCGTCTTCCACCACCAGGATGCGCATTGCGGTCAACCTTCGTTGTTCGGCCGGCGGCCGACGGTGACGGTCAGCTCGATCTCGTGTCCCTGCCGCAGCAGCGTCAGGCGGGCGGTCTGGCCCGGCGGAATGGCGGCGATGGCGCGCAGCAGCGCCCGGGCATCGTCGATCGGCCGGCCATTGACGCCGGTGACGATATCACCCGCGCGCAGCCCGGCCCGCCCGCCCGGCCCGCTGCGCACCACCTCGGCGATCGCCACGCCGGGCTCGCGGATGTCCTGCATGCTGACGCCGAGCCAGCCGCGCTCGATGCGGCCCTTCACGCGCAGTTCGTCGACGATGTGGGTCGCCAACTCGCTCGGGATGGCAAAGCCGATGCCGATCGAGCCGCCGGTGGGCGACAGGATCGCCGAGTTGATGCCCACCACCTGGCCATCGACATTGAACAGCGGGCCGCCGGAATTGCCGGGGTTGATCGGCGCGTCGATCTGGATGAAGTCGTCGAACGGTCCCGAGCCGATATCGCGCCCGCGCGCCGAGACGATGCCGACGGTGACCGAGCCGCCCAGCCCGAACGGGTTGCCGGCCGCCACCACCCAGTCGCCCGCCTCCAGCGCCGCGCTGTCGCCCCAGGTCACGCTGGGCAGCGGGGCCGCCGGCCTGACCCGGATCACCGCGATATCGGTCAACTCGTCCATCCCGACCACCTCGGCCGGCAGTTCGGTGCCGTCATGCAGCGCCACCACGATCTTGTCGGCGCCGCTGACCACATGGGTGTTGGTGACGATCAGACCCGCGGGATCGATGATGAAGCCCGAGCCGCTGCCGTGCACCTCGTGGCGGCGCTGGGGGAAGCGGTCACGCAGCTGGCGGCGGATTTCGGCCGGGAACATCGACAGCGGGTCGGTGCCCTGCGCCACCGTTTCGACCACGGCGATGTTCACCACCGCCGGCAGCACGCGCTTGACCAGCGGGGCGAAGCTGTCCGGCCCGACCCGCGCGGTGGCCGGGCTGGCGCAGCCGGCGGCCAGGGCGGTGATGGCCAGGGCGACGGCGGCGCGGCGGGACAGCAGGGCGGTCATCTGGGGCGGCTCCGGGGATTTCATCCAGGGTAACGTGGCGGCGCGCTGGTGCAGGTGGCGATTCGGTGCACCGGCAACAAGATTGCGTCACGTGCGACATTGCGTCAGGCACGACATCGCGTCAGGCGGGGCGCGCCGTAGCAGTCGCCGGATCGTCCGGCCAGTGGTGCTTCGGGTAGCGGCCGCGCATATCCTTGCGCACGTCGGCCCAGGCGCCGCGCCAGAAGCCGGCCAGGTCACCGGTGATGGCGACCGGCCGCCCGGCCGGCGAGAGCAGCGCCAGCCGGATCTCCGCCCGGCCACCGGCCAGGCGCGGCGTCTCGCTCAGGCCATAGAAGGCCTGGGCGCGCGCTTCGGCGAGCGGCACCGGCTGGGTGTAGTCCACCGCCGCCCGGCCGCCGGGCAAGGCGAGATGGGTGGGCAGGTCGCGGTCGAGCCGGGCGGCAAGCGGCCAGGAAAGGGCGGCCCGCAGCACCGCGGCGAGGTCCAGCTTGTCCACCTCGGCGGCGCGGGAGAGCCCGTGCAACGGCGCTTCCAGCCAGCGCCGGTCGGCCTCCAGCGCGGTATCGGACAGGTCCGGCCAGTCCTCCGCCGGCTCCAGCCCGCGCATCAGGGTCACCCGTGCCTGCAACTGGCGGGCGGCCTCGGTCCAGGGGAGCGCCGCGACCGGCACCGCGCGGGCCAGGCAGGCGGCGATGGCGGCGGGATCGGCCGGCACCATGCGGTCCTCCAGCACCAGCGCCCCGAGCCGGCGGCGGCGGCGCGAGAACACCGCGCCGCTGGCGGGGTCGAACCCGCTCTCCACCGTCTCGGTGATGCGCGCGGCCACGGCGGCGGGCAGCATCGCCGGATCAAGCGGGGCGGCCAGCCGGATGCGCGCCGCCCCCTTGGCGTCGAGCGCCGCGACCGCCAGCAAGGTTGCCTTCGACAGCGGATCGGCCAGAGGCAGCTTCGCCCCGCCGCCGCCGGAAAGGCGAAAACTGCCTGGCTCACCGCGGCGCTGGGCGATGCGGTCGGGGAAGGCAGCGGCCAGCAGCGGCGCCGGATCGCCCTCCGCCGCGGCCTGCACCCGCAGGCGCCGCCGGTACTGGCCGGCGGCGCGGCGGATGCGGGCGACCGCGCCGCGATCGGCCTCCCCGGCCCCCTCGAGGGCGGCCAGCCGGAGATGAATGTCGCTGGACGCCTCGGCGTTGCGCAGCGGGTCGCGCTCCTCCAGCAGGGCGGCGAGGTCGGCCGCCAGCGCCGCCTGCCCGGGCGTGGCGGCCTCCAGCATCATGGCGGCCAGCCGCGGATGCGCGCCCAGCCGCGCCATTGCCCGGCCGCGCTCGGTGATGCGGCCGTCAGCCAGCGCGCCCAGATCGGCCAGCAGCGCCGCCGCGGCGGCGAGCGGACCGGCCGGCGGCGGGTCGGGGAAGGGCAGGTCGGCGGGGGCTTCCCCCCAGGCGGCGCAGTCCAGCAGCAGACCCGACAGCTCCGCCTCGAGAATTTCCGGCCGGTCGAATTCCGGCAGGCCGCGATGCAGCGCCGTGGTCCACAGCCGGACCGCCACGCCCGGCCCCTCGCGCCCGGCCCGCCCGGCGCGCTGGTGGGCGGCGGCCCGGCTGATCCGGCGCGTCACCAGCCGGGTCAGCCCGGTCGCCGGATCGAGTTGCGGCGCCCGCCGCCAGCCGCCATCGACCACGATGCGCACGCCGGGCACGGTCAGCGAGGTTTCAGCGATCGAGCTGGCCAGCACCACCCGCCGCCCCTCGGCCGGACGCAGGGCGCGGTCCTGCTCGGCGGGCGGCAGGTCGCCGTGCAGCGGCAGCACCAGGGCGCCGCAGCCTTCCAGGGCGGCCTGGGCGCGGCGAATCTCGCCCATGCCGGGCAGGAAGGCCAGCACGTCGCCGTCCTGCGCCGCCAGCGCCGCCCGCACCGCGCGGGCCAGCGCCTCCGGCAGGTCGCGCAGGGTGGCGATGTCGCGCGCCGCGTGGCTGACCGCGACCGGGTGGGCGCGGCCGGCGCTTTCGACGATCACCGCGTCCAGCAGCGGGCCGAGCCGGGCCGCGTCGGCGGTGGCCGACATGGCCAGCAGGCGCAGTTCGGGCCGCAGCTGGCGCTGCAGGTCGAGGCAGAAGGCCAGCGCCAGATCGCCCTCCAGCGCGCGTTCGTGCACTTCGTCGAGGATGACGCAGCCGACGCCCTCCAGCCCCGGATCGGATTGCAGGCGGCGAACCAGCAGCCCCTCGGTGACCACTTCGATGCGGGTGGCGGCGGACACGGCGGAGTCCAGCCGGGTGCGGTAGCCCACGGTGCCGCCGACCGGCTCGCCGCGCAGCGATGCCATGCGGGTCGCGGCGGCACGGGTGGCCAGGCGGCGCGGCTCCAGCATGACGATGCGCCCCTCGCCGAGCCAAGGCGCGCCGAGCAGGGCGGGCGGCACCAGCGTGGTTTTCCCCGCGCCGGGCGGCGCAATGAGCACGGTGTTGCGCCCGGCGGCGAGCGCAGCAAGCAGGGCAGGCAGGGCTTCGGCAACGGGCAACATGAGCAACCAGGATAATGGAGTGACGCCAGTGGCCCGATGGAACCCATTCCCTTAAGGAATGGGTTCCAAGGGCCTCCCGGCCCTTGGCGGGTCCAGGGCAGAGCCCTGGCCTTCTTTTTTCACTCTATCCCCCCGGTACAAAGAAGCCATGACCGCGTTCGTGCGCATCCTAGCCGCGCTGCTCCTGCCGGTGCTGGCCCATGCGGCCGAGAGTGTCGCGGTGACCAGTCCGCGCGCCACCGCCACCCTGGTTTCCGACACCGACCAGATCGCTCCCGGCACACCGTTCAAGGTCGGGCTGCGCCTGCGCATGGCGCCGGGCTGGCACACCTATTGGCGCAACCCCGGCGATGCCGGGATCGCCCCGGAGCTGCAATTCGCCCTGCCGGACGGCGCCACTGCCGGGCCGATTGCGTGGCCGGCGCCGCAGCGCCAGCCGGAGGGGCCGCTGATGACCTACGGCTACAGCGGCGAGGTTCTGCTGGCGGTGCCGGTCACCGGCCCGGCCAATATTGTGCGGCTGCATGCGAGCTGGCTGGTCTGCAAGGAAATCTGCGTTCCGGAGGAGGGTGATTTCCGCCTCGATCTGCCCACCGGCGCGCCCACCGCCTCGGCCCAGGCACCGCTGTTTGCCGCCGCCGAGGCTGCTCTGCCGCGCCCCTCGCCCTGGTCGGCGCAGGTGGCGGCGGACGGCACGTTGACCGTTGCCGGCGAGGGCATTTCGCCCGTTTCCATGCGCGATGCCTGGTTCATTCCCGAGGCTTTCGGCACGGTCGATGGCCCGGCCCCGCAGAAGCTGCGGGTACGCGCCGGTTCGTTCACCCTGGCGCTGCAGCCCGGCGAGGCGTTCCGCGCCGATGCGCCGCTCGCCGGCGTGTTGGTGGTGGGCGACGCCGCCGGGCTGCAGACGCCGCTCGCCGTTGCGGCGGCACCGGGCGGACCCCCGGCGGCGCCGGACCTGCCGCTTTGGCGGGTCATCGGCTTCGCGCTGCTGGGCGGGCTCATTCTCAATCTGATGCCCTGCGTTTTCCCGGTGCTGGCGGTGAAGGCGGTGGGGTTGGCCGGACTTTCTGGCGCGGCGCGGCGCCACGCGGTGGCGCATGCGCTGTTCTACACCGGCGGGGTAATCACCACTTTCCTGCTGGCGGGCGCGGCGCTGCTCGGCTTGCGGGCGGCCGGCGATACGGCGGGGTGGGGGTTTCAGTTCCAGTCGCCGGCTTTTGTCGCCGGCATCGCCTGGGTGCTGTTCGCCGTCGGGTTGAACCTGTCGGGTGTGTACGAAATGCGGCTGGGCGGCGCCGGCGCGGGACAGTCGCTGGCGGCGCGCGGCGGCCATGCCGGCAGCTTCTTCACCGGGTTGCTGGCGGTGCTGGTGGCCACGCCGTGCACGGCGCCGTTCATGGGGGTGGCGATCAGCGCCGCCCTGGCGGCTGACTCGGCCGGGCTGACCATGGCGGTGTTTCTGGCCATGGGGCTTGGCCTGGCGGCGCCGTTCCTGGTGCTGGCGGCGGTGCCGGCCTTCGTCCGGCTGCTGCCGCGCCCGGGCCGGTGGATGGAGCTGGTGCGGCAGGCGCTCGCCTTCCCGATGTACGGCGCCTGCGCCTGGCTGGTCTGGGTGATGAGCCAGGAGGCGGGATCGGCCGGCGTGGCCGGCACCGCGGCAGGGCTGGTGCTGGTGGGCTTCGTCGCCTGGGCGCTCGGGCTGGGCCAGCGCGATGACGGCGCACAGGGGCTGGGGACGCGCGGGCGCCGGATCGCCCATGCGGCGGCGCTGGCAGGGGCGCTGGCGGCGCTGGCCGTGCTGTCGGGCCTTGCCGCCAGCCCCGCCGTGCCGGCCGAACTGACGACGGAGGCCGGGGTCGAACGCTTCTCGACGGAACGGCTGGAAACGCTGCGGCGTGCCGGGCGGCCGGTTTTCGTCAACATGACCGCCGCCTGGTGCGTGACCTGCCTGGTGAACGAGCGGGTCGCGCTGGCGCAGCCGGCGGTGCGGCAGGCGTTTACCGGCCTCGGCGTGGTGTATCTCAAAGGCGACTGGACGCGGCAGGATGCCGGGATCACGCGCTTCCTGCGCAGCCACGGGCGCGACGGGGTGCCGCTATACGTGCTTTACCCACCCGGTCCCGGCGCCCCGGCGCTGCTGCCGCAGATCCTGACCGAGGCTACCGTGTTATCGGCGTTGGAGCGGATGGGAGCGATGTAGAGGGGGCCGCGGCCGGATCAGGCCGCGGCTTCCTCGCGCCGGTCGCGCAGCTTCACATAGGCAACCGCCGCGTGCTCGGCGCAGTACCGGCTTGCCCTGTGTCGCGCCGGCGTCGCAGAAGCGGAAGCTGCGCGTGCCGGGGTCGCCGAGCGGCCAGCAGCAGGTGTGCGTGCGTGGCGTGCGGGCCGGTACCGGGGTCACGGCCTGCGGCTTCGGCGCCGCTGCCCGCACGGCCACCGGGGCCGGGCGCGGCGCGGGCGGTGCTGCCGGCGCGACTGGTGGCCCCATGGGCGGCGCGACTGGCGCTTCAACGACTGGCACCCCGACGACTGGCGCCTCGGCCGCGAGCGGCGGCAGGGTGGGGCCGGTCATGCGCCGTGGTACCGACGGCTCGGCCTCGCCTTCGCGGCGGATCGGGGACGGCCGGCCGTCCAGGATCAGCCGGTGCGCCTTGCCGACGACGGCGTTTTTCGAAATGCCCATGCGGCGGCCGATCTCGGCGGTCGAGTGTCCCTCGGCCCAGAGTTCCCGCAGTCGGGCGATCGTCTCCTCGTTCCACTCCATATCGTGGGTCTCCCTTCCAGCGGCAACAAAATATGGTGGCGCTGCGGCGGCCCCGTCAATCGCGCAAGTGGCTCCTGCACGAGAAAGTTGTGGATAACAACCATTGGAAGCCGCAGCATCCAAATTTCGTGATCGCTGCGTGACAAGTGCTGTGCCGGCGGCGTGAAATCAAACTGACGTTAATCCAATGCCCGCCCGTCATGCCGGAAGAGCAACCCCTTGTAGAGCAACCCATGCATGTCTTTTCGCTATTGACGGTCTGGGTGAGGTCGGAATTTTTCGTCGGCGCACCGATAACGGCGATTTTCGTACCACTCAAACGCCCAATCAGCGCGAACGATGGGTCAGCCGCCGCCGGCCAGCCGCAACAACGCCGCCACCCCGGCGAAATCCGGCGCGGCCGGGTGCCGGTCACTGGGCTGCGTGTCGTTGCCGGGCCGCACCACCTGGCAGGTGCGCATTCCCGCCGTCGCCGCCGCATCGAGTTCCGCCTCGACATCGGACAGGTAGATGATTTCGGCCGGCGGCAACCCCATGCCGATGGCGAGCCGGGAAAAACTCTCCGGCTCGCGCTTGCTGCCGATGCGGGTGTCGAAGAAGGCGCGGAACAGGCCGGACAGGTCGCCCTCCGGGGAATGGCCGAAGATCGCCTGCTGTGCCTCGATGGAGCCGTGCGAGAAGCAATACAGCCGCATTCCGGCCGCGGACCAGCGGCGCAGCGCCGGCGGCACGTCGGCATAGATGGCGCCGGGCAGCTCCCCCTCGCCACAGCCTTCGCGCCAGACCATGCCCTGCAGCGCCTTCAGCGGGGTGATTTTGGCGTCCCGGTCCATCCAGTGCATCAGCGTCTGCAACTCGGGCTGCCCGGGCACCAGACGGCGCACTTCGGCCAGTTGCCCGGCCACCGAGGGGTCAGCGGCATGCGCCTGCAGGAAAGCGGGAAGCCGCTCGCGCGCGAACGGGAACAGCACGGTGCGGATGAAGCTGAGCGGGGTGGTCGTGCCCTCGATGCTGGTCACGACCGCCAGAAGTGGCAGCATTTCAGCCCCGCGCCCGGTTTGGGCGGAACCGGCCGGATCAGGCCTTCTGGGTGCTGTGCGTTTGCGCGCTGCCGGTGGTGCTGCCGGGGGCCGGGATTGTGCCGGGCGGCTTCTCGGCGGTGGCCTCCATCGAGGCGTCGTTCTCCTCCGCCATGTTCTTCTTGAACGCCTTGATGCCCTTGGCGAAATCGCCCATCAGCGTGCTGACTTTGCCGCTGCCGAACAGCAGCAGAACGACCATCAGAACGACCAGCCAATGCCAGATGCTGAAGCTACCCATGAGGTCCTCCGGATGGGGCGCCGCCCCGTCGCCACGACATGGCCTGCCGGGGGTTCGGATGCAAGCGAAGCTTTTATCTGTTGCAACCACGATCGGGCCAGTCGGGATCGGCCGCCGACCGTGCCCGGACCTTACCCCTTACCGGACCCCTTACCGGCCGTTCAGCGCCAGCCGGGCGGCGGGCCGGGCGGCCCGGCGCAGCGCCTCGTGCGAGGCCGGCGCGGGCGGCAGGATGAAGCCATAGGCCGGATAGACATGGCTGCCCATCGTGTTGGTGGGCGGCCACCACATCCGCACCTCGGTCCAGTCATTGCGCTCCGACACATCGATGACGAGATGGTCCTCGGTGAGTTCCTCGGGCATCCAGTTGGCCTGGATCACCAGGATCTGGCGCGATGCCAGCACCCGCGAGACCACTGCGACATGGCCGGAGGGCAGCCGGCCCTCCCGCCGCAGCACGAGCACCGCGCCGATTTCGGGTTGCGCCGAGCGGTCATAGCGGCCGGATGCGGCCATCCACCAGGTGTAGGCCTCGCCGTACAGGGTGATGCCGGAGAGTTCGCGGGCGAACGGCGCGCAGTCGATGCCCGGGTGATGGCTGGTCGCGGCGACGTTCGGCCCGGTGACGGGTCCGCTGGAGGCGCAGGCCGATAGCGAAACGGCCAGCAGCAGGGCGGCGAACCGGAGAGCGGGCGAAGCCAGGACCATACGGGACATATTGAAGAGAGAATATGAAGGAATTTGGGCGACCCGCGCAACGAACTTCGCCTGATCGGCACCTTTCCCCACCGGCGTGACGCGGCGGAATGAAATCTTCCGGTACGATCCTGTTTGTTAATGATCCAGTGACAAAACGGGCGCAGAATGTCTGCTGAAGCCGGACTGGCTTCGGACTTCCTCCCAATTGCCTCGGCGCCCTGCCTGCCATTGGGCCCGTGGACACTCGGGGCGGCACGGAATCCGTGCCGCCCCTTTTCTTTTCGCCCGCCCGCGGCGCACCATTTGCAGCGCGCAGCAGCGGGAGGCGGGGATGGATGCGGATCTGGTGACGGCCCTGGCGCGTCTGGCCGGTCTGGAGCGGGCGCTCGCCGATTTCCCCGACGACGTGGCCGCCGCCGCCGCACAGGCGCTCGGCCATCGCGCGGAAATGCAGGCGCCCGAGGACCCCGCCGCCGAGCCATGGCCGCCAATGCGCGCCGGACCCGTGCCGTGACCGATCTGCACTGGTTCGGCGCCTCGGCCGCCGCCCGCGCCTTCGCCGCCCGCACGCTGTCGCCGGTCGAACTGGTGCGCGCCCTGCTGGCCCGCGCCGAGGCGGTGGACCCGCACATCAACGCCTATGTGCGCCTGGAGGCCGGGACAGCGCTGGAAGCGGCGCGCATGGCGGAGGCCGAGATCATGGCCGGGCGGGTTCGCGGCCCGCTGCACGGGGTGCCGGTCGGCATCAAGGACATCATCGACGTGGCGGGGCTGCCCACCACCTGCCATTCCCGCCTGCTGCTGGACAATGTCGCGGCCGGCGATGCCGCGGTGGTGGCAAGGCTGCGCCAGGCCGGCGCCATCATCATCGGCAAGCTGTCCACCCACGAATTCGCCATCGGCGGCCCGAGCTTCGACCTGCCCTTTCCGCCGGCGCGCAACCCGTGGAACCGCGCCCACCATCCGGGCGGCTCCTCCTCCGGGTCGGGGGCGGGGCTGGCGGCCGGGCTGTTTCCGCTGGCGTTGGGCTCGGATACCGGCGGGTCGATCCGCCACCCGGCCAGCGCCTGCGGCATCGTCGGGCTGAAGCCGACCTATGGCCTGGTGTCGCGCCGCGGCGTGTTTCCGCTCTCATTCACCTGCGACCATGTCGGACCGATGGCCCGGACGGTGGCCGACACGGCGCTGCTGCTGGACGCCATTTCCGGCCACGACCCGCAGGACCCGGGCAGCGCCGCGACGCCGCGCACCCATTATGCCGCCCTGCTGGAGCGCGGCGTGCGCGGCCTGCGCATCGGCTATGTGCGGCACTTTCACGAGCGCGACATGCCGGCCGACCCCGAAATGGCGGCGGCGCTCGAGCTGGTGGCCGGCACGCTCGCCGCCGAGGGGGCCGAGCTGCGCGATGTGCGCCTGCCCGGGTTGGCCGAATTCGCGGCGGTGAACCGCGTTATTCTTTCCAGCGAGGCCTGGGCGGTGCATGCGCCCTGGCTGCGCCGCCGCCCGGACGCGTATGGCCGGCTCGCGCGGCGGCGCCTGATGGCCGGCGCCTTCTACCCGGCGGGCGATTATGTGGCGGCGCAGCGGCGGCGACTGCAGATGATGTCGCTGGTCGAGGCGGCGCTGCGCGAGGTGGATGTGCTGCTGTGCGCCAGCTCCATGGAGCCGGCCTGCCGCATCGGCGATGCCGGGGCGGTGGCGCGCACCTATCCGCGGCAGGCGCGCGCGCCGTTCAACGTCACCGGCCATCCGGCGCTGGCGATGATGTCCGGCCTGTCCTCGGGCGGGCTGCCGTTATCGGTGCAGTTCGCCGGCCGGTATTTTGATGAGGCAACGGTGCTGCTTGTGGCGCGCGCCTGGGAGCGGGCGGCGGGCACCGACGCCGCCCATCCGACGCCGGGCTGACGCAAATCGGATACGGTACTCTGTATGCCCGTGGTCCCGGTCGGGTCAGTCGCGGCCTTGGCCCGGTTTGAGCGATGCCAATATATTTTTTGAATTGACGCGCGCTGGCGGTCGCCACTGACTGAAATGCCCTGCACGGCGATGCTTCGTGACGGTAATCCCCGGGCAATCGCCGCGGGCGCCTCGCGCCTTTCAAAGCGTTGTGCTATCAATGTCCTTGCTTTCCTGTCGGGCAAATGCCCTGCAAGGCCCAGCCAAAATGCCGGACAGAATTCCTAACCAGGCCCAGTTGGTCCGTCCCCGGTCAGCCAGGCGCAACCTGGTGCACCGGCGCCAGATGCCCGGCGTCGGAGACCTGACCGTGGTCGGTATCGGCGCCTCTGCCGGTGGCCTCGAGGCCAGCCGGAAGCTGCTGACCGCGCTGCCGGCTGGCAACGGCATGGCTTTCATCCTGGTCCAGCATCTCGATCCGACTCACGAGAGCATGATGGTGGACCTGCTGGCCGGCGATACGACCATGCCGGTGCGGCAAGCTACCGACGGCATGTTGATCGCGCGCGATCACTTCTATGTCATTCCCCCCGGCAGCTATTTGTCGGTCGGCCACGGCGCCCTGCACCTCTCGCAGCCGCAGGCGCGCCACGGCGCGCGCCTGCCGTTCGATTTCCTGCTGCACTCGCTGGCCGAGGAGTACGGCACCCGCGCCATCGGGGTCATTCTTTCCGGCACCGGAGCGGATGGCAGCCTCGGGCTTAAATCCGTGAAGAAACAGGGCGGGCTCGTCATCGCGCAGGACCCCGACGAAGCCGGTTTCGACGGCATGCCGCGCAGCGCGATCAAGACGGGCGAGGTAGACCTTGTGCTGCCGGTGGCGAAGATTCCGGATGCGCTGGTTCAGCACGACCGGCGCATCGGGCCGACAGAGGCGCCTTCCGCTGTGCCCCCCGCGGAAAGTTCAGATGACCGTGTGCTCAAGATCATCGATCTTCTCCGCACGCGGACAGCCTACAATTTTTCCCTCTACAAGTCCGGCACCCTGGAGCGCCGGATTGAGCGGCGCATGGCGATGACGGCGGTCGAGACCGACGACATGGATCGCTATATTGAAATCCTTCGCAGCGACGCCGGCGAGCCCGAGATGCTCGCGAGGGAGTTGCTGATCCACGTCACCAGCTTTTTCCGCGATCCGAAGGTATTTGAGTTCCTGGCGGCGAAGATCGTGCCCGACCTGGTCCGCCGGCAGCCGCCCGATCAGCCCCTGCGCATCTGGATCGCCGGGTGCAGCACGGGGGAGGAAACCTATTCGCTGGCCATGCTCTTCCGCGAGGAAATCACCGCGGCCCAGCTCAACGTCAAGCTGCAGATGTTTGCCTCCGACATCGATCCGGATGCGATTGCGACCGCGCGCGACGGTCTGTATCCGGCAACGATCGAGGCGGAGGTGTCACCGGCGCGGCTGGCCCGGTTTTTCGCCAAGGAGGGCAATGGCTACCGGGTGCTGCCCGAACTGCGTGCGGCGGTGGTGTTCACCGTGCAGGATGTGCTGGCCGACCCGCCGTTTTCGCGGATCGATTTCGTTTCCTGTCGCAATCTGCTGATCTATCTGCGCCCCGAAGCGCAGGCCCGGGTGATTTCGCTGTTCCATTTCGCCTTGCGCGAGGGCGGGCTGCTGCTGCTCGGCAACGCGGAGGAGGTCGGCGACGCCGGCGGGCGTTTCGAGGTGGTTTCGAAGCCGGAGCGGCTCTATCGGCATACCGGCCGCAGCCGCCCGGGTGAATTCGGGTTCCTGCTGAGTACCACTGACGGCGTGCGCCCTCGCGCGCGCCGCGGTCAGGAGCCGGCACTGTCGCGCCAGGCCGGCTTCGCCGAGCTGTGCCGGCGGCTGGTGATGGAACATTATGCGCCGGCCGCGGTGCTGATCAACCGCAAGCACGAGTGCCTCTACTCCCTCGGACCGACTGAGCGCTATCTGCGCGTGGCGCCCGGGCATCCGACCTACGATCTGCTCGCCATGGCGCGGCAGGGGTTGCGCACCAGGCTCGGGCTGGCGATTCAGCAGGCCAGCGAGACGAAGGCGCGAATCGTCGTCAATGGCGGCCGGCTGACCCAGAATGGCGACACGATCTCGTTCAACATCGACGTCCAGCCGGTCGTCAACAACGGCGAGGACCTTTTGCTGGTCTGCTTCGCCGACGTGCCGGCGCAGGATCAGGCGCGGGGCGCTTCGGTCGGGCCACAGGGCGGGACGCGGGTGGCCGAACTCGAGCAGGAACTCGAAGCGACGCGGACGGAACTGCAGGGCGCCATCCGCAACCTCGAAATCTCCACCGAGGAGCAGAAGGCGGTCAACGAAGAGGCCTTGTCCGTCAACGAGGAATACCAATCGACGAACGAGGAGCTGCTCACCTCGAAGGAGGAGCTGCAATCGCTCAACGAGGAGCTTGCCGCCCTCAACAGCCAGCTGCAGGAAACGCTGGACCGGCAGCGCACCACCGCCAACGACCTGCAAAACGTGCTGTACAGCACCAACGTGGCCACGATCTTCCTCGATTCGAGCTTCAATATCCGCTTCTTCACGCCGGCCACCCGGACGCTTTTCAATGTCATTCCCACCGATATCGGGCGGCCGCTCGCCGACCTGAGTTCGCTGGCCGATGGCGGCACGTTGCTGGCCGATGCCCGGGCCGTGCTGCAAACCCTGGCGCCGCAGGAGCGGGAAATCGAAATCCGCAGCGGCACCGCCCAGGATGGCGTATGGTATCTCCGTCGCATCCTGCCCTACCGCACCCAGGACAACGGGGTCGAAGGCGTCGTCATCACCTTTGCCGACATCACCGACCGCAAGCGCATCGCTGACGCGCTGGAGGCGGCCCGGCGGCAGGCGGATCAGGCGAATGCCGCGAAGTCCCGGTTTCTCGCGGCGGCCAGCCATGACCTCCGCCAGCCGCTGCAGACGCTGGCCCTGCTGCAAGGGCTGTTGGCAAATACCGTGGAGGGCGAACGGGCCCAGAAGCTGGTCGCGCGGTTCGATAAGACGCTGGGCAGCATGGCGGCCATGCTGAACGCGTTGCTCGACATCAATCAGATCGAAGCAGGCGCGGTGCAGCCTGATCTGGTCAGCTTTCCCATCAACGAGGTGCTTGACCGGCTACGGGACGATTTCACCTGTCACGCGCAGGCGGACGGGATCAGCCTGCGCATCATGCCGTGCAGCCTGCTGATCCGCAGCGATCCGCGCCTGCTGGAGCAGATGCTGCGCAACCTGCTTGCCAACGCCCTGAAATACACCGAGCACGGCAAGGTACTGCTCGGCTGCCGCCGGCAGCGGGGAATGCTGGCCATCGAGGTGTGGGACACCGGCATCGGCATCCCCGACGCGGAACTGCAGGCCATCTTCGAGGAATACTATCAGCTTGATAACGGTGCGCGGGAACGCAGCCGCGGCCTCGGCCTGGGCCTGTCCATCGTGCAGCGCCTGGCGAAGCTGCTGGACCACCGCGTGCGCGTCCGCTCTCGTCCGGGCGAGGGTTCGATGTTCGCCATCGAGGTCGCGCTGCCGCCCGGCGGCCCGCCGGCCCCGGCTGAAGCCCGCCCGCCCGCGGTGGAGGTCGCCATCCCCGCCGGCGTTTCCCCGACCGGCGTGATTCTCGTCGTCGAGGACGATCCCGAACTGTGCGACATCCTGGAGGTTCTTCTCAAGGATGCGGGGCACCGCGTGGAGACCGCGCCGGACGGCGTCGCCGCCCTGGAACTGGTGGCGCACGGCGCGTTCCGGCCCGACCTTATCCTGGCCGACTTCAATCTGCCGAAGGGCATGAACGGCCTGCAGCTCACGGCGAGACTGCGCGAGAAGCTGCGTCACGATATCCCGGTGGTGATCCTGACCGGTGACATATCGACCGAGACCATGCGCGCCGTGCGGCTGCAGAACTGCGTGCCGCTCAACAAGCCGGTGCGGTTGCAGGAGCTGATGGAAATCATCCATCGTCTGCTGCCGATCCCGTCTGCCGAGGCACCAATGCGCGCCCCTGGCCCTGCCGCCCCCGCAGCCAACGGTCACGAGCTGCCCGTTGTCTACGTCGTCGATGACAACGCGGATGTGCGCGACGGCATTCGGGGGGTGCTGGAGGCGGAGGGGCTGATTGTCGAGGATTACGACGCTTGCGAGGAATTCCTCAACGCCTACCGCCCGGGGCGCGAAGCCTGCCTGCTGATCGATGCCTATCTTCCCGGCATGAGCGGGCTCGAATTGCTGCAGCGCCTGCGTGAGGCGGGGTATCAGCTCCCGGCCATCATGATCACCGGCAACAGCGACGTGCAGATGGCGGTCCAGGCCATGAAGTCGGGCGCTTCGGACTTCATCGAGAAGCCGGTCAGCCGCGCCGAACTGCTCGCCAGCATCGGGCGCGCGCTCGAACAGGCGCGGGATTCCAGCATCCTGACCGCCCGGCGACAGACGGCGGCGGCCTATATCGCCAGTCTTACGCCGCGCCAGCAGCAGATCATGGAACGGGTGCTGGCCGGCGAGCCGAGCAAGAACATCGCCGCGGATTTCGGCATCAGCCAGCGCACGGTTGAGAATCATCGTGCCGCAATCATGAAGAAGACCGGCGCGAAGTCGCTTCCGGCGCTGGCCCGTCTGGCGCTCGCGGCGTCGTAGACACGCCGCGGCCCTGCTATGGGGCAACTGGCGATGAGGTCCCGCCGGCGCATCTGAGTAGTTTCCGATACTGGCACCCTGGTCGGGCGGCTTGCTAGGTTGCGATCGCTCCCAAGGGGCATTGTGGATAGCGGCTATGCAGCCCGTCTGCGGGTTGGCCGCGTGTTCAGGTCGCAGGGTATTTCGGGGTGTGTGCTTCCAATGCACATGACAGGCATACCGACATCACGATTTCGGCCAGCACGACGATGCGGAAAGCTCGCGGTTGTGGCTCAGGAATATAATGCTCACCGGCGCATGATGCGGCCCTGGTTTGTTGCCGTAATGACGACGGGACGATGCGCGCCATAAAGCACGACCAGCAGGCCGGGCAGGCCGGCTGAAGCCGACCGTTTGCGCGGTGTGCTGCGACGGTTGGGACTTGCCCGAAGGGGCATCATCAACAGGAGAGGTAGACATGAACAAGGATCGTATCGAAGGTTCGGCCAAGCAGGTCAAGGGCGCCATCGAGGAAGGGGCCGGCAAGCTTGTCGGCGACGAAAAGCTGCAGGCCGAAGGCCGGGCCGACAAGGTCGAAGGCAAGATCCAGAACGCCGTTGGTGGCGTGAAGGATGCCGCGAAGGACGCGGTAAACAAGTAGTGCCGCTGTGCGCTTCCGGCAGGCATGATCCATCAACCTGATGATCGCTGCCGGCGCGCGCATGTTCTTCGCGGTGCTGATGACCGAGGGGTTTGCTGACCCGGGCACGGAATTCGTCTGGCACCCTGCAGCGTCCTCAAAGTGCATGACATGCCGTCGGTTCTTCGTGACGGCACCAGGGCAGCACTGAAGAGTTATCTCGCGTTCAAGTTCGACGGCTGAGCGATCGTGGGGAGCGCGGGCCTGCCCGCGCTCCCCCCGGCCACATGATCAGGGCGTGATGGCCGGGATCGGCAGGCGTTAGAGGCAATCCCTGAAAACAAGGAGTGGTCACATGCTACCCGTCATTGTTCTCGCTGGCGTTCTCGTCGTGTTGTGGCGTTTGTCCTATTGGCCGTTCGATAGGAGCTACAAGTATCTGCCGAAGTTCGGTGAGAGCCAACACGCCAAGATCGCCCCGCCGAGTGGGCCCAAGCCCACAGCGTGACACCAGTCAGTCGTGCCGTTGAATAACGGTCGTGGGGAGGCGGGGTTGCCCGCTTTCCCCATGGCGTCTTTGGAAAAAATCTGAGGTGGCCGCCCGCCCAGGTCTTGAAGGCAGAGCCGCGCTGCGGTGCCGGGCGCTGACGGCGTGGTTCTGTCGGGCGGGCGTACCTGCGGCAACGCGTGGAAAGGCATGAACATGAACATCATGAGTTGTACGCACGGCACCGCGACAGGGGAGGACCGCCATGATGAGGGGGGTCTCGATCTTGTTGAAAACAGCGGCGAGAAGCGGGCCTGGCGATCCGCCTTCAAGCGGTGGCTGCTGGAGGATTCACCCTACATCATCATGCTGTTGCTGGCGGTCGTAGGTGTCGCCCTCCGCCTGGACGTGGGCTACTGGCTGATGATCACGCCAGTTTACGCTGTGATCTGCATCATCGCCGGGTGGCGGCATTTCGAAACGGCGGAAGGCCATCGTGAACTGATCTATACGCAGGTGCTGAACTGGCTCGCACTGGTCCTCGCCGTCTGGATTTTGTACAACCACGGCGTCCAGGGGGTGCTGAATACCAACGCGAGTTCACTCTCCATGCTGACCCTGCTGGCGCTGGGGACCTTCATGGCCGGATTGCAGGCGCGGGTCTGGCGCATTTGCGCGCTGGGGGCGCTTCTGTTCCTCGCCGTGCCGACTCTCGGCTGGGTGGATCAGTCGATCCCGCTGCTGTTCGCCGCCACCATTGTAGTGCTCGCCGTCGGCGCGTTGACCTGGTGGATTGGCCACCGGAGCAACGGTACCGTCTAGCCGCCGGAAAAATCATCGCTTCCCTTTGCCCGAAACCGGCAGTGGGGGGATGGTGAACCCAGGTGAACCCTGCTCGGGAGGAGCCTGGCTTCTGGTGACTCGCCGGATCGTGCCTGCCAGCATTGCCGGGTCCGCCATTCCATTCGGGCCGCCTCGGGGCGTGCCGTCAAAGCGATTGTCTCTGGCGGCACGCTGCAATGGCGTGAGCGTCATCATGGCCGATAAGTAACCAGGAAGACCATTAACCCGCCGTCTGTTCTGAGTAGTTTCCGAGGCTGGCGACGCGTTGCGCATATGGCTATTTTATAAATTGGCTCGCTGCTGTCCTGACCGGAAGCATTGTCTTTCGGCTCCTTGGTTCAGGGCATCGGGCGGCGCTCCGGTACAGATACCGACCGGACAAACCAATGAACCGTCGATCAAAATCGGCACGGTGCTGATGTCCGTACCGGACACCGGCAGTCCACCCGAGTCCACATGAAAGGACCAACACCATGCGCAAGATTTTCTCCATCGCCCTCACCCTTCTCGTCCTGATCGGCGTCACGCCCTTGCTGGGCGCCTGCCACACCACCGCCGGTGCCGGTGAGGACCTCTCCGCCACCGGGCATGCAATCACGCACAGCGCGGATCACAACACGCCGTAAGCATCGGAACGCTTTCCGGCCAGTTCGCGAACCACGTGGCGTGAAGAAACCGAAGGCCGGGAAGAAGCCGCTCCAGGCGGTCCCGACCTTCCCCCACCCGCCGCTGGCGGGTGTGCCGCTTCCAACCAGGCAAGGCAGTAAAAATAATGGACAAAGACAGGGTCATCGGCGCCGGCAAGGAGATCGCCGGCCGCGTGAAGGAAGCAGTCGGCAAGCTCGTCGGCGATGCCAAGTTGCAGGTCGATGGCCGCGTCGAACAGGCCGAAGGCAAGCAGCAGAACGACGCCGGCAGCGCCAGAGACACGCTCAAAAAGTAAGGAGATCAGACAATGCCGACAATTTTGCTTATCATCATCATCCTGCTCATCGTCGGCGCTCTGCCAACATGGCCACATAGCGCCAACTGGGGCTACTTCCCCAGCGGCGGTCTTGGCTTGGTATTGATCATACTGGTGGTGCTGATGCTCGTCGGGCAGATCTGAGTTCAACAACACCCATGCAACCAACATCCCGAGGAAACGCCATGCGCACATCCGGTCGGCAAACCATCTTCGCCAGAACAGCCATCATTGCTCTGCCCCTCTTCATACTGGGCGCTTTTTCCGGGCCGGCGACGGCCGCGGGCGCCGGTGACCCGACGGCGGTTCACCCCTCCACGGGTGGCGGCCAGGCAGCGACTCCGGCCAAAGCGGATCGCACTCACAACGCCGAGGCGGGCGTCGAGGACAAGATCGCCGATCTGCATGCCAGGCTGGAGATCACGAACGCACAGCAGGGGTCATGGGACCAATTCGCCCAGGTGATGCGCGACAACGCCCAGAGCATTGATCAGGCTTTCCAGCAACGTGTGAAGTCACTGCCCGATATGAATGCCATCGAGAACCTCCAGTCCTATGCGGATCTTGCTGCCGAGCATGCAAAGGAGGTGCAGAAGCTGGTACCTGCCTTCCAATCGGTGTACAACACGTTCTCGGATAGCCAGAAGCGGCGCGCAGATGACGTGTTCCGCACCGACGCCGCCCATCATGAAGACCACCATGAAGCCGCGACGCGGCACGAGTAGGAGGGTGCAAATGGCCAGACAGATCAGAGACCAGCTTCCTGCCTCCGTTCTTCGCCTTGCATTCCTTCTCGGGGTCGCCGGGGCGGCCTTGACCGGAACGCTTGCCACGCCGGCCTCGGCCGCCAACCATCCGACCAGCCAGGGCAATGAGGCCCAGGGCAATAAGGCAGGGGGCGCGCCCGTACGTCAACTGATCGCGGACCGGGAGCACGGCCGGGAAGAGCATCATGATGGCTACCACCACGGCCACGAATACTATAATGGCCCGCCACCGGTGGTCTATGCACCACCAGGCTATTACCAGCAGCCTGGTGTGCAGGTGTATTTCGGCCTCCCGATCGTCCAGTAATGATGCCGAAAATGAGCCGGCCCACAGGCCGGCTCACCGCATTGCCGGCCCATGAGTGCGACATATGCGTCGCAATCACTTCGAAGGGGATCATCTCCATGCGTTCACCGATAGTGGCGACCGTTGCACTGCTCGCCATGACCGCGATGCCGGTGCTCGCCCAGACGCCCTCCGGCCTCGACTCCGCCACAGGCGCGCGCCCCGGCCACGAACCCGGCATCGGCACCTCATTGCCGCTATCGGACAAGGCGAGCAACATCGAACCGAGCGACACGCGATCCATCATCGCGCCCACCCTGCCATCGTCTTCACTCGGCGCGAATGCGACGGCGCGTGATTACCTCACCGCCGCGCGTGCCGCGCTCGCCGCCGGCCGTACCGGGCAGGCGCAGCAATCGCTGGAGATGGCGGAAACGCGGGCGCTCGACCGCTCGGTTGTGCAGGGCCAGGAAAGCCAGCCAAACGACAGCCAGTTCATCTCCCGCATCGGCGAGGCACGCCGTGCCCTGGGCGAGGGCGACCGCGCGCGCGCCATCGCTATCATCGATCTCGCGTTGTCAAGCTGAGGCGGGAGTTGTCATCCGGTCCGGTACCCAATCCATTCCTGAGCGAGACGGCTTCGGGCGATCGGGCAAGGCAGCCCGATCGCCCGAAGCTTTTCCAGGTGCTGGGACCTGGCCTGATCACCGGCGCATCGGATGACGATCCCAGCGGCATCGCCACCTATTCGCAGGTCGGCGCCCAGTTCGGCTATGGCCTGGCCTGGACGCTGGTGCTCAGCTACCCGCTGATGGTGGCGATTCAGGAGATCAGCGCCCGCATCGGCCGCGTCACCGGTTTCGGCATCGCCGGCAATCTGCGCCGCCACTATCCACGGGGGCTGGCCGGCAGCGTCGTGCTGCTGCTCGTGCTCGCCAACCTGATCAATCTGGGGGCCGATCTCGGGGCGATGGGGGCGGCGGTAAAGCTGCTGATCGACGGACCCGTGCTGGCGTACGTGGTGCTGTTCGCCGTGCTTTCGGCCGGGCTGCAGATCTTTACCCGCTATGCGCGCTACGTGGCCGTCCTCAAATATCTC
Source organism: uncultured Alphaproteobacteria bacterium (assembly GCA_963709085.1). Taxonomy (GTDB): domain Bacteria; phylum Pseudomonadota; class Alphaproteobacteria; order Acetobacterales; family Acetobacteraceae; genus Rhodovastum. The sequence continues at coordinate 1,026,431 of CAVPVB010000024.1, read as the reverse complement.
TGCCTGGCGCTGTTTGCCTACGTCATCTGCGCCTTTATGGTGAACGTGGCGTGGTCCGATGTCGCCTGGGCCATCGTGTGGCCGCCATTTTCCTCTCATGCCGCCTACCTCATGGCCGTTACCGCGGTGCTCGGCACCACGATCAGCCCCTATCTGTTTTTCTGGCAGGCCGGGCAGGAGGTGGAGGACGGCAAGGAACGCGCCGGCGCCCGGCCGCTGATCCGCGCGCCCGAACAGGCGCAGGGCGAATTTGCCCGCATTCGTATCGACACCTATCTCGGCATGGCGATTTCCAACATCGTCGCCCTGTTCATCGTGATTACCACGGCGGCGACGCTGCATGCGCACGGCGTGACCGACATCCAGACCTCGGCCCAGGCAGCCGAGGCGCTGCGCACCGTGGCCGGGCCTTTCACCTTCGCGCTGTTCGCCGCCGGCATCATCGGCACCGGCCTGCTGACGCTGCCCGTGCTGGCGGGGTCGGCCGCCTATGCGCTGGGGGAGACGCTGTCCTGGCATGTCGGGCTGGCGCGGCTGCCGCTGCACGCCCGCGCCTTCTATGCGACCATCGCCGTCGGCATGGCGTTGGGCGCGGCGCTCAATTTCTCGCCCATCGATCCGATCCGGGCGCTGTACTGGAGTGCCGTGCTGAACGGCGTGGTGGCGGTGCCGGTCATGGTGATGATGATGCACCTGACCATGCGCCCGGCCATCATGGGCGGCTTCACCCTGCCACGCACGCTGCTGGTCATGGGCTGGGTGGCGACCGCCGCCATGGCCGCGACCGTCATCGCCCTGGTCTGGTCATGGCTCGAATGATCCTGGACCGATCAGACCCTTTTCAGGAATGCCCAGATGTTCCCGTTTGAAATCACCACCGTCATCCTGCTCGCCGGCATGGTGGTCAGCCTCGTTGCCGGCGAGGCCGCGCTCTATGGCGACACGCTCAGCCTGCACATCAACGTCTCGCCGAAAATCGTCGAGGGCGGGTTCGACGCTGACACCGCCGATCAGGTCTTCATCGCGGAGGCGGCGCAGATCGTGCGCGGCGAATTGATTATTCCCACCCCGACGCTGCGGGTGAGTTCGAGCCCGACCGTGGTGAGCGCCCTGGCCTCGCCGCTCCGGCTGGAAAGCCTGGTCGGCGCGTTGCAGGACCAGTTCGGCTTCGAACGTCTGGTGGTCAACGCCGCCCTGCTGGTCGGCCCCGGCGACGCGCTGCGCATGCTGATCGTGGTGGCGCAGCCCGGCCAGGCGCAGGAACAGCTGCAGATCGTGCAGACCGATGCCGACGTGGCGGCGCTGGTGCGGCGCGGGGCGGACGCGACGATGGCGCGGGTGTCGCCCTATCGGGTGGCGCAGGCCGACTACGTCCGGGGACTGAACAACGACCGCCAGGCGCTGCGGGAGGCCCGGGAGACAGCGACACGCTATCTCGCCCGGCCGTGGGAGCCCGCCCGGGCCTCGGAACGGGCGATGCTGTATAATCTGTTGGCGATGCTGTCGCTGCTGGACGACGAGATTCCGGCGGCCGAGAGCGATCTGGCACGGGTCGATCCGATCCCCGGCGTGTTGCCGCAGGCGCGCGGCGTGGTGGCATTCAACCGCGCCTTCCTGGCCGTGGCGGGGAAGCGGCCGGCCGAGGCAAAGTCATTCTTCGAGGCTGGTGAGAAGCTGGCCGCCAGCATCGCCCTGCCGGATGCCGAGGCCAGCATTACCATGCTCAACGGCCTGGTGGCGTGGTCCGGCGGCGACCTGGCACAGGCGGAAAAACTGTTCCGTGCGGCGATCGTGGCGCTGCCGGGCGACGAGGAGGCGCATGTCTACCTGGCGCAACTGCTCGCCGCCCGCGGCGACGAGGCCGGGGCCGCGGCGGAACGGCGTGCGGCGGCGTCGGCACATCCGTACGATGTGAATATCCCGGTGTTCGCGCAGTCGATCTTCTGGGTGGACCCGGTCAAGGGCGGGATCACACGGCATTGAAGGCGTGTGATCACACGTCCAGATTCGCCACTTTCAGCGCATTGCCGACGATGAATTCCCGCCGCGGCTCGACCACGTCGCCCATCAGGGTGGAAAATACCTGGCCGGCATCCTCGGCGTCGCCCACTCGCACCTGCAGCAGCGTGCGCACCATCGGGTCGAGCGTCGTCTTCCACAGCTGATCCGGGTTCATCTCCCCCAGCCCCTTGAAGCGCTGGATGGTCAGGCCGCGCCTTCCCTGCGCCAGGATGCGGTCGAACGCGCTTGCCGGGCCGACCGCCGATGCCTCCTCGCGGTCGAGCTTCAGCAGCGCCGGCGCGCTGAAGCGTTGCTGCAGCGCCTCCGCCCGCTCCGCCAGCCACCGTGCCTCCGCGCTGCGCAGCGCGGCCGTGTCCAGCACGTGCCGTTCGGCGACGCCGCGCACCGTGCGGGTCAGTTTCAGCCCCTGCCCGTCGGCGACCGCGACCCAGCTGCGCTCGCTCGGCAGCGAGATCGCGTTCAGCCGCTGCACCACCGTCTGCGCCGCAGCGGTGGCGCGATCGACATCCGGCGTCAGCGCGCCGGCAATCGCCACCTGCTCCAGCAGCGCCACCGGGATGATCGCCGACAGCCGCCGCAGCCGCGCGCTCGCCTCGCGCAGCCACGTGGTTTCCTCCTGCAACTCCGGCCCCTGCAACACCCGCCCGTCGGCATAGCTCAGCCGCGCCTCGCCGAGCACCTTGTCGAGCAGGAAGCGCTCCAGCGCCGGATCGTCCTTCAAATAGCGTTCGTCATTGCCGCGCTTGGCCCGGTACAGCGGCGGCTGGGCGATGTACAGATGGCCGCGTTCGAACAATTGCGGCATCTGGCGGAAGAAGAAGGTCAGCAGCAGGGTGCGGATATGCGAGCCGTCCACGTCGGCATCCGTCATGATGACGATGCGGTGGTAGCGCAGTTTGGTCACGTCGAAGCCGCCCTGCTCGGGCTCGCCCCGGCCGATGCCGGCGCCAAGCGCGGTGATCAGGGTGCCGATTTCGGCGCTGCCCAGCATGCGGTCGAAACGCGCCCGTTCGACGTTCAGGATCTTGCCCTTGAGCGGCAGGATCGCCTGGAATTTCCGGTCCCGCCCCTGCTTGGCCGAGCCGCCAGCGGAATCACCCTCGACGATGAACATCTCGCATTTCGACGGGTCGCGTTCCTGGCAGTCGGCCAGCTTGCCGGGCAGGGTGGAAATGTCGAGCACGCCCTTGCGGCGGGTGAGTTCGCGCGCCTTGCGGGCCGCCTCGCGCGCCGCGGCGGCATCCATCACCTTCTGGATGATGCCCTTGGCTTCCTTCGGATGGGTCTCGAACCAGTGCGCCACCGCGTCGGCGACCACCGCCTGCACCGCCGGCTGCACTTCCGAACTGACCAGCTTTTCCTTCGTCTGCGAGGAGAATTTCGGGTCCGGCACCTTCACCGACAGCACCGCCGTCATGCCCTCGCGCATGTCGTCGCCGACCAGCGACAGGCTGTCCTTCTTGCCCATCCCCTCGGCGTATTTGCTCACCACCCGGGTCAGCGCCTGGCGGAAACCTGCCAGATGGGTGCCGCCGTCGCGCTGCGGAATGTTGTTGGTGAAACACAGCATGGTCTCATGGAAGCTGTCGTTCCATGACAACGAGAACTCCACCCGGATGCCGGTGCCGTTGGCCTCCGCCGAGGCATGGATCGGCGGCGCGAATACCGATGTCTTGGCCCGGTCGAGCCATTCGACGAAGGCGATCAGGCCGCCCTGGTAATGGAATTGCACCTCGTTGGCCGGCGCGTGCCGCTCGTCGCGCGCCACGATCTTCAGCCCGGAGTTGAGGAAGGCCAGCTCGCGCAGCCGGCGCTCCAGCACCGCGAAATCGAAATCGACATGGGTGAAGGTGCCGGTGCTCGGCTTGAAGGTCACTTCGGTGCCGCACGGGCGGGTCTGCTCCCCCACCCGCGCCAGCGGCGCCTCGGCATCGCCGTGGCGGAAGCGGATGAAATGCTCGGCGCCGTCGCGCCAGATGCGCACCTCCATCCATTCCGACAGCGCGTTCACCACCGCCGCGCCCACGCCGTGCAGGCCGCCCGAGACCTTGTAGGAGTTCTGGTTGAACTTGCCGCCCGCATGCAGCCGCGTCAGCACCACCTCGGTGGCGGAAATGCCTTCCTCGGCGTGGATATCGACCGGAATGCCGCGACCGTCGTCGCGCACGGTGACGCTGCCATCGCCGTTCAGCACCATTTCGACGTGGCTGGCGAAACCGGCCTGCGCCTCGTCCACCGCGTTGTCGATGATCTCGAACACCATGTGGTGCAGGCCCGAGCCGTCATCGGTGTCGCCGATATACATCCCGGGCCGCTTGCGCACCGCATCCAGGCCGCGCAGGACCGAGATGGAGGAGGCATCGTAAGCATCGGACTCGGGGATCGGCGCGGCGTTTTCGGACATGCCGACTTGGTGCTCCGGGAGGTGGTAGGATTCTTGCTATTTATATAGCACAAACCCCAATTTAGCCACCCGCATCAGCCGCCGCCGGGCGGAAAATCCGGGTCGCGCGCCAGCCCATCGCCGCCGGTCCGCAGCGCCTCCGCCACGCCCCGCAGCGGCAGAAAGGTCTCACGGTCGGTGCCGGTCAGCAGCACCTGCGCCGGCAACGCCCGCAAGGCATCGAACAGCGCCTGCCGGTGCTCGGGATCGAGATGCACCGCCGGCTCGTCCAGCAGCAGCAGCGGCGCGAAGCCGCGCGCCTCGGCCAGCAACGCCGCATGGCCCAGCACCACCCCGATCAGCAGCGCCTTCTGCTGCCCGGTGCTCGCCAGCACCGCCGCCAGCCCGCTCGCCGCATCCGCCAGCCCCATGTCGGCGCGATGCGCCCCCAGCGCCGCCGAACCGGCCCGGGCATCGGCCGCCCGCCCGGCCGCCAGCGCCGCCCGCAGCCAGTCCTCCACCGCCAGCGCCGGCTCCCCCGCCAGCCGCCCGGCGATCGGGCAGGACAGCGACAATCGTGCCGGCGGAAACGACCCGGCCACGCCTTCCTGCAGCGCCGCGTTCAGCCGCTCCACCAGCGCCGCCCGCGCCGCCGTCGCCGCCACCGCGTGCCGTGCCATCGCATCCTCCAGCCCGGCCAGCCACGCCGCATCCGCGCCGCCCTCGGCCAGCAGGCGGTTGCGCTGCGCCATGGCGGTATCATGCGCCGCCACCTCGCGCGCATGCCCGGGCTCCAGCGCATAGACCAGCCGGTCCAGGAACCGCCGCCGCCCGGACGCTCCCTCCTGGAACAGCCGGTCCATCTGCGGGGTGAGCCATACCGCCGATACCCGCGCGGCAATCTCCGCCTGGCTGCGCGGCGCCGCCCCGTCGAGCCTGAAAACCCGCCGGTCCGCCGGCCCGTCCGGCGGCGTGCCGGTGCCGATATCCAACTCCCCCTGCGGCGTGCCAAACCGCCCCGCCACCGCCCAAACCGCCCCGCCACGCCGCGCCAGATCGGCCAGCCGCGCCCCGCGCAGCCCACGCCCCGGCACCAGCAACGAAACCGCTTCCAACAAATTGGTCTTGCCACTGCCGTTCGGGCCATAAAACACCGCCACCCGACCCGCCGGCCGCCAGGTCAACGCCGCATAATTGCGAAACCCGGTCAACGTCAGCCGCACCAGCGCAACGCCTGGGCGCATGTGTCCCCCGATGGCTTTGCGGGATTAAGGAAGGAAGGCCAGGGCTCTGCCCTGGACCCGCCAAGGGCCGAGAGGCCCCTGGACCCCTCACTTGAAGGGTTTTGGGAAGAGGGGGGTGAGGAGATGCCGCGGCATCTCCTCACCCCCCTCTTCCCAAAACCCTTAAAACGAATGGGTTCTAAGGGCTCCGCCCTTAGCGGGTCCAGGGCAGAGCCCTGGCCTTCCTTCCTCAAACCCGCATAGGCATCAGGACATACAGCACCCCGGCGTCGGCGGTGTCGCGGACGACGGTGGGGGCGGCGCCGTCGGAGAAGCGGAACTCCACGTCGCCGGCGATCTGGTCGGTGATATCGTTCAGGTAGCGGGCCTGGAAGCCGATCTCCAGGGGGCCGGCGTCGTATTTCACGTGGTTGGCGTCCAGTTCCTCGGTGGCGGTGCCCTGGTCGGGGCTGGCGGCCGAGAGCACCAGCAGGTCGCGCGCGAGCGTCAGTTTCACCGGCCGCGAGCGTTCGGACGAAATCGCCGCCACGCGCGCCACCGCGTCGGCGAAGTCTTTTTTGCCGACGCGCAGCACCTTGTCGTTTTCGCGCGGGATGACGCGTTCGTATTCGGGGAAGGTGCCGTCGATCAGCTTGCTGGTCAGGGTGATGCCGTCGATGCGGAACTGGATGCGCGTGTCCGACAGGGCGACCTCCACCTCGCCGCTGACCTCGTCGAGCAGCTTGCGCAGTTCGGCCACGGTCTTGCGCGGGATGATGACGCCGGGCATGCCGCCGGCGCCCTCGGGCACCGGTTCCTCGACGCGGGCGAGGCGGTGGCCGTCGGTGGCGACGGCGCGCAGCACCTTGGTGCCGTCGCTCTCGGCGGCGTGCAGGTAGATGCCGTTGAGGTAGTAGCGGGTTTCCTCGGTCGAGATGGCGAATTTGGTGCGGTCGATCAGGCCGCGCAGCGCCAGGGCAGGCAGCGAGAACCGGTGCGGCAGCGTGCCGGCGGTCATGGAGGGGAAATCGTCGGTCGGCAGCACCACCAGGCTGGTGGCGTAGCGGCCCGAGCGCAGCGTCAACTGGGCGTCGCCGCCGGCGTGGTCGAGCTCGACCTCAGCGCCTTCGGGCAGCTTGCGGACGATTTCGTAGAGGGTGGCGGCCGGGGCGGTGGCGGCGCCGTTGCGCACGGGGGTGGCGGTGACCGCCTCGACGATGGCGATTTCCATGTCGGTCGCGGTCAGCGTCAGATGGGTGTCACGCACGGCGATCATGACGTTGGCCAGGATCGGGATCGTGTTGCGCTTCTCCACCACGCTCTGGACATGCGCCAGGGCCTTCAGCAGCGTCGCACGATCGGCCTTGAACCTCATGGCGGCATCCTTCTGGACCGGCGCGGCAGCGGCCGATGCCCGGGTGACGGGCCGGCCACTGTAGCAACCGGTTCGCCGCCCGCAAAGCGGGCAGCTATGCCGTTATTCGCGTCAGGATTCCAGCATGCGGCGCAGCAGTTCCACGTCCTCGGCGAAGCTGGCGTCGCGTTCCATCAGCTCGCCGACGCGTTGCACGGCGTGCATGACGGTGGTGTGGTCGCGGTTGCCGAATTTGCGGCCGATCTCGGGCAGCGAGCGGCTGGTGAGCTGCTTGGCCAGGTACATCGCCACCTGGCGCGGCCGGGCCACGTTGCGGGCGCGCCGGGCGGAGGACATGTCGGTCAGGCGGATGTTCCAGTGCTCGGAGACGCGGCGCTGGATTTCCTCGATGGTCACCCGCCGGTCATGCGCCTTGAGGATGTCGTGCAGCACTTCCTGGGTGGATTCCAGGGTGATGGCGCGGCCGAACAGGTTGGCGTGCGCGATCAGCCGGTTGAGCGCGCCTTCCAGCTCGCGGACGTTGCTGGTGATTTTGTGGGCCAGGAACTCCAGCACCTTGGGCAGCACCGGCACGCCGGCGCGGGCGGATTTGGCCTCCAGGATGGAAACGCGCAGCTCGAAGGTGGTGGCGTGCAGGTCGGCGACCATGCCGCAGCCGAGCCGGGTGCGGACCCGTTCCTCCAGCCCCGACAGGTCGGACGGCGATTTGTCGGCCGACACCACGATCTGCTTGCCGGCGTCCACCAGGGCGTTGAAGGTGTGGAAGAATTCCTCCTGGGTCGCGTCCTTGCCGATGAGGAACTGCAGGTCGTCGATCATCAGCACATCGACGCTGCGCAGGTGTTCCTTGAACTCCATGGTGGACTGGCTGCGGATGGCGGCGATGAAGCGGTACATGAACTTCTCGGCCGACATGTAGGCGACCGACACCGGCGCCCCGCCGCGCGAGGCGTCGCCGTTGCGGGTGAGGTCCCAGGCGATGGCGTGCATCAGGTGGGTTTTGCCCAGCCCGACGCCGCCATACAGGAACAGCGGGTTGAAGCCGACGCTGGCGGGCCGTTCGGCCACGCGGCGGGCGCAGGCATGGGCGAACTCGTTGGGCTTGCCGACCACAAAGCTGTCGAAGGTGAAGCGCGGATCGAGCGCCGCGGCGGTCTCGGCACGTCCGTCGGTGCGCTCCGGGCCAGGCTGGCCGAGCGGTGGCGGCGGTGGCTCGGGCGGCAGCGGCAACTCGGCGATGGTCACCGGCTCGGCCAGACCCTCGCCTTCGGTGATGCCGCCGACGCGGATATCGACCCGGCGCACCTGCCGGTTTTCCGCCTGCCAGAGCGCGTTCAGCCGGTCGCCGTAATGGGTGCGCACCCAGTCCCGCAGGAAGCGGGTGGGCAGCCGGACCGTGACCTCGTCGCCGTCGAGACCGCCCAGCGACATCTGCCGCAGCCAGGTGCGGTATTCGACGTCGCCAACCTCGCTTTGCAGTCGCCCACGGACGCGGGCCCATTGGGCAGCGAGTTGCGGTTCATCAGGGGATCGCTGCCCGGTCGTCACCACAGAGGCATCCCTGTCGATGTTCGCGCCGTTGGCCACCATACACCTCTGCGCGCACCGGTCCCTGCACCGCCGCAATATTCCGCGATTGCGGGGGAGGTAGAACCCTCATCCCGACCCGGAGAGGCCCGGCAGGAGCATCGCCGGCCGAGAAATGATTAGGCAAAAATCAGGCGAAACGCAACCGTAATCTGTAGGACGTGACACGAAACTGACACGTAACTCAGATAAATCAAATAGCAAGCAGAGACGACCCAAATTTTGGTCGCCAATTACTTAATTCTACTTGAATGTTACGCATTCGTCATGGGGGCCGGACGCTTCAGCGCCCGGCCGCGCCGCCGATCAGCCCTGGGCGAGCACCTTGATGCGCGCCGACAGACGCGAAATCTTCCGTGCAACCGTGTTCTGATGCAGCACGCCCTTGGTCGCGGCCCGCTGCAGCTCAGGCTGCGCGGTTTGCAGCGCGGTCGCGGCCGCCGCCTTGTCGCCGCTGGCGATCGCTTCCTCAACCTTCTTGACGAAGGTGCGCACACGCGACTTGCGTGCCTTGTTGCGCGCCGTGCGGCGCTCGTTCTGGCGGATGCGCTTGCGCGCCGAGGCGGTGTTGGCCATGGGGTCTCTTCGGCAATGTACGTGCGGTGACGTGGAACGGGAAATGGTCGCTGCTGCCGTTCGGCACGCGCGACGGCGAAGGAACCTTGTTTAGGCAGGCCCGCCCGGCGAGTCAAGGAAACGGCAGGGCCATCGCCTTGGAGACGCCACAACTAAACTTTAACCGCTCGCGGCGTTCACAACGCTGCACGCACGGTCAGAGGACGCCGGGAATGTGCGCTGGCAGCCCGCCAATCCCAGCCATGGCGATAGCGTCGTGTCGACCGATACGTATCGATCGGAACCGATGGCCGGCGCAGCGTGGAAGACCGCTTCCGGAATTATTCTTCCGCGGAAAAAAGCAGGTCTTCAACGCCGCCGGCAACGGCCGGGTTCAGCCCAGGCGGAAATTGGCGCGCCGCTTCTCGACGAAGGCTGCCATGCCCTCGCGCTGGTCGGGTGTGCCGAACAGCGACAGGAACACCGCCCGCTCGTAGCGCACCCCTTCGGCCAGCGTCGTCTCGAAGGCGCGGTTGACGCTGTCCTTGGCCAGTCCCACCGCGACCGGCGACAGGTTGGCGATCCGCTCGGCGATCTTCAGCGCCTCGGCGATCAGCTGGTCGGCGGGGAATACCCGTGACACCAGGCTGGCACGCTCGGCCTCGGTCGCCTCCATCATGCGCCCGGTCAGCACCAGGTCCATCGCCTTCGCCTTGCCGACCGCGCGGGTCAGCCGCTGGGTGCCGCCGGCACCGGGGATGACGCCGAGGTTGATCTCGGGCTGGCCGAACTTCGCCGTGTCGGCGGCCAGGATGATGTCGCACATCATGGCCAGCTCGCAGCCGCCGCCCAGCGCGAAGCCGGCGACCGCCGCGATCACCGGCTTGCGGATGCGCAGCACCGCCTCCCAGTGCTTGCCGATGAAATCGTCCAGCGGATAGGTGCGCGGCTGCATTTCCTTGATGTCGGCGCCGGCGGCGAACGCCTTCTCCGAGCCGGTCAGCACCACCGCGCCGATCGCCGGATCGGCATCGAATGCCTGCAGCTGGGTGCCGAGTTCCTGCATCAACTGGTCGCACAGCGCGTTCAGCGCCTGTGGCCGGTTGAGCCGGATCAGCCCGACCCGCCCGTGGGTCTCGACCAGGATTGTCTCGGGCACGTTTGTTTCTGGCGCCGGAATCGTCATGGCTCGCTCCCCATCCTCGGACCCGGGTTTTAGGCTAGCGCTGGGTCCGCCCGCAATAGAAGGTGCTGCGGCCCGACTGCACGATCCGGCGCACCCCCGCGCAGCCAGGCGGCCCGGGGCAGCGCTCGCAGCGCTCGCCGGTGCGGCCGTACACCTTCCAGGCGTGCTGGAAATAGCCGAGCTCCCCATCGGGCTGGACATAGTCGCGCAGGCTCGACCCGCCGGCCGCGATCGCCTCGGCCAGGGTTGCCTTGATCTCCGGCACCAGCCGCGCCGCGCGCGCGCCCGCCACCGTGTGCGCCAGCCGGAGCGGGCTGATGCCGGCGCGGAACAGCGCCTCGCACACATAGATGTTGCCCAGGCCGGCCACCGTGCCCTGGTCGAGCAGGGCCGCCTTGATCGGCGTCCGCCGCCCCGCCAGCGCCGCCGACAGCAGCGCCGGGGTGAACGCCGCCTCCAACGGTTCCGGCCCCAGCCCGGCCAGCAGGCGGTGCTTGTCCTCCGCCGCGGTCAGTACCAGATCGACGCTGCCGAAGCGCCGCGGATCGACGAAGCCGACCCGCCAGCCATCTTCGGTCTCGAGCGTCAGGTGCTCATGCAACGGAATGTCGTTGGCACCGGCCGGCCCGATCAGCATCCGCCCCGACATGCCGAGGTGGACCAGCACGCTGTCGCCGCCGTCCAGACGCATCAGGATGTATTTGGCCCGGCGGCGGAATCCGATGACATACGCCCCGGTCAGCCGCGTCGCCAGCCCGAGCGGAAATGCCCAGCGCAGACCGGGCCGGTGCACCCGGGCGCGGCTGATCGTCCGGCCTTCCAGCCGGGCCTGCAGCCCGCGCATCACCGTTTCAACCTCGGGGAGTTCCGGCATGACCGGAACCCAGGCTATAGAGCACCTCCATGAGCGACAACACACATAGCGACCCTGGCCCTTCGGGCGAGCAAACCATCGATTTCGGCTTCCGTCAGGTGCCGGTCGAGGAAAAGAAGACATTGGTGCGCGAGGTCTTCGACAGCGTGGCGACACGCTACGACCTCATGAACGATCTGATGTCGCTGGGCATCCATCGGGCCTGGAAGCGCGAGTTCATCGCCGCCCTGGCGCCGCAGCCCGATCGCACGCTGCTCGATCTCGCCGGCGGCACCGGCGACATCACCTTCGGCTGGCTGGCCGGCGGCGGCGGACCGGCGATCCTGTCCGACATCAACGCTGCCATGCTGTCGGTCGGGCGCGACCGGGCGCTCGGCCGCGGCTTCGCCCGCGGGCTGTCCTTCCTGGTGGCCGATGCCGAGCGGCTGCCGCTGCCCGACCGCACGGTCGATACCGTCACGATGTCGTTCGGCCTGCGCAACTGCACCGACAAGCCGGCGGTGCTGCGCGAGGCGCGGCGGGTGCTGCGGCCGGGCGGGCGCTTCATGGTGCTGGAGTTCAGCCGCTTTCAGGTCGCCGCCCTGGCGCCGGTGTATGATGCCTGGTCGTTCAAGGTGCTGCCGCGCCTCGGCCGCTATGTCGCCCGCGACGAGAACAGCTACCAGTACCTGGCCGAGAGCATCCGCATGATGCCCGATCAGGAGAAGCTGGCCGGCATGATGGTTGCGGCCGGGCTGTCGCGGGTGAAGGTGCGCAACCTCACCGGCGGGATCGCGGCCATCCATACCGGCTGGCGGCTGTAGGGAGGCAAAAGTGAGGGAGGCACCCGTGAGTCTGGGCGGCAAGCGGGTCCTGCTGATCGTCACCGGCGGCATCGCCGCCTTCAAGGTGCCGGAACTGATCCGCCTGCTGCGCGGCGAGGGCTGCGCGGTGCGTTGCGTGCTGACCGCGGGCGGGGCGCAGTTCGTCACCCCGCTCACCCTGCAGGCGCTCAGCGAGGACCGCGTCTACACCGACCTGTTCTCGCTGACCGACGAGAGCGAGATGGGCCACATCCAGCTTTCGCGCAGTGCCGATCTGGTGGTGGTGGCGCCGGCCAGCGCCGACCTGCTGGCGCGCATGGCGGCGGGGCTGGCGAATGATCTGGCCGCCACTGTGCTGCTGGCCACCGACAAGCCGGTGCTGGTCGCACCCGCGATGAACGTGCGCATGTGGCTGCATCCGGCGACGGTGGCCAACCTGGCCATGCTGCGGGCGCGCGGCGTGCGGGTAACCGGGCCGGACGAGGGCGTCATGGCCTGCAACGAGGTCGGCCCGGGCCGGATGTCCGAGCCGCCGGCCATCCTCGATGCCATCCGGGCCTGCTTTGCCGGGGCGCCGGCCGGGAAGCTGTCGGGCCGGCACGTGCTGGTTACCAGCGGCCCGACCCATGAGCCGATCGACCCGGTGCGCTACATTGCCAACCGCAGCAGCGGCCGGCAGGGCCATGCGCTGGCGGCGGCGCTGGCCGCGCTCGGCGCCCGGGTGACGCTGGTCAGCGGCCCGGTCGCCCTGCCCGATCCGCCGGGCGTCACGGTGCAACGGGTGGAGACGGCGCGCGACATGCTGGCGGCCTGTCAGGCGGCGTTGCCGGCCGATGCCGCGGTGTTCGCCGCTGCGGTCGCCGACTGGCGGGTGGCGCACGCGGCCGGCCAGAAGCTGAAAAAGAAACCCGGCGCCGACGCCCCCGATCTTTCGCTGGTACCCAACCCCGACATTCTGGCCACCATTGCCGCGCCGGGTCCGGCCCGGCCGCGTCTGGTGGTCGGGTTCGCCGCCGAGACGCATGACATGCTGGTGCATGCCGACGACAAGCGGCGGCGCAAGAATGCCGACTGGATCGTCGCCAACGATGTGCGTCCGGACACCGGCATCATGGGCGGCGCGGAGAACGAGGTGCATCTGGTCACGGCCGAGGGGGTCGAGGACTGGCCGCGTTTAGGGAAAGATGAAGTCGCCCGCCGTCTGGCCGACCGCATCGCCGGCGCGCTAGCGCCTACTTAAAGAGCGGGGTCAAGGGGCCTCTCGGCCCCTTGCGGGTCCAGGGCAGAGCCCTGGCCTTCCTTCCTAATTCCGCGACATCCACCCCCAACCGCCGCCGCCAGTTAGGCCGCTCCCAGTCGGTCCCAGGGAGGTTGACCCCGGTTTCCTCGCCGGCGAGGTCATCGGCCTGCACCAGCACCAGCCGGCAGGGTGTGCGGGCCAGCAGGGTCTGCACCGCCGCCAGCAACCCGTCCCCGAGGTCGATTTTTTCCGCCGTCAGCATAGCGAGCAATTCCGCCTTTTCGGCCTCCCGGGCACGCCGCTCCGCCGCTTCGGCCGCGGCGTCCAGCAGGCCGAGCGCGGCCCGCTCGCTGATGTCGGCGCTTTCCCACCAGCCGGCCAGGGTGGCGACGTCGTGGGTGGCCGCGCAGGCGACCGCGTTGACCGGATAGCGTGCGGGCGGGCGCAGCCCGTGCCAGTCGCGGGCGAAGCGTAGCACCTGGTAGGACAGCACGTCGTGCTCGGCCAGCGCGGCCCGGATGCCGTCCGGCACGGTGCCGAGGTCCTCGCCGACCACCAGGCAGCGCGCCCGCACGCTCTCCAGCGCCACCTGCCCGAGCAGGTCGCGCAGCGGATAGGCCAGATAGGTGCCGTCCTCGGCGCGGCCGCCATCCGGCACCAGGAACAGGCGGGCGAGCCCCATCACGTGGTCGATGCGCAGCGCCCCGGCATGGCGCATGTTGGCCCGCAGCAATTCGACGAAGGGCGCGTAGCCGGAGGCGCGCAGGCGCCGAGGGTCCGGCGCCGGCAGGCCCCAGTTTTGTCCCTGCGGACCGAGCGGGTCGGGCGGGGCGCCGACGGACACCCCGTGCATGAGCAACGGCCCCGCCGCCCAGGCTTCCGTCCCGTCCGGGGCCGCGCCGACGGCGAGGTCGCGATACAGGCCGATGGTCATCCCATCGGCCGCGGCGGCCGCGGCGGCAAGCTGCCGGTCGGCGAGCCATTGCAGGAACAGGGCGAAATCCACCCGCCCGGGCGGCGCCGCCGCAGCGACGGCCGGGCCTGACGGATCGCGCAATGGTTCGGGCCAGTTGCGCCAGTCCGCGCCGTGGAGTTCGGCGATCGCCTGGAAGCGGGCAAAACCGAGCAGCGCGTCGCCGCCCGCGGCGACGAACGCGGCGTAGTCGGGACCGGGCCGGAACGCGGCAAATGCTGCCTCCAGCACGCGGCGCTTGGCCTCCCACACGGCCGGGTAGTCCACCAGCCGGCCGGGCGCGAGGGCGGCGAACACGGGCGCCGCCTCGGCCAGGGCGGCGCGCAGGCCGGGCGCCTCGATCGGCAAAGCGGTCACGTCGATGCAGAGCGGCTCGAGAAAGCGGCGGTCGGACGGGTGGTAGGGGCTGGCGCGGGTGCGGTCCTGCGGGAACAGGGCGTGCAGCGGGTTCAGCCCGATCGCCGCCGCCCCGATGGCGCCGGCTTCGCGGGCCAGTTCCGCCAGATCGGTCAGATCGCCGATGCCCTGGTCGCCGTGCCCGCGCCGGAGCGAATAAAGCTGCACCGCGATGCCGGTGGCGCGCCCGCCGGCGCGCAGGGAATCCGGCAGATGGCAGCGCGGCGGCGCCACCGTCAGGTGGCACATGCTGTCAGACCCATCGGCCAGCAGCCGGTAGCGGCCGGCCGGCAGGGGCGGCAGGGCGATGCGCCGTGTCCACAGGATTCGCCCGTCCGGCGCGGCGACCGGCTCGGCCACGCCTTGATCGGCGGCGATGTCCACCACGGCGCGGTTGCCGTCCTCGCCATCGATCGTCAGACGCAACGCCCCGTCGCGGAGGGTGGGGCCGAGCCGCAGGGTACCGCCTTCGCCCGCGCGCACCACCAAAGCGGGCGGCAGCGCCCGGGCGGTCTCCTCCGACAGGCGGTCCAGGCTGTCGGTTGCCTCTGCCAGCGTGTCGCCGGGCAGATGCATGGCCCGCAGCAGCGCCCGGCGCGTGTCCTGGCCGGTCACATGGTGTTGGCCTTCCAGGTCCCACCATCCGGTGGCGATGCCGGCAGAAGCGGCCAGCAGCCCGAGCGCCTCGCCGGGATCGGACAGGAGGCGCCGCGGCGCGGGCGCCTCGCGCAGCAGCACCACGGCGCGCGGCGCGACGTTCAGCGTAGCGGGAGCGTCCGCTTCCGGCGCCGCCGGGGCCGCGCTGTCGGCCAGCACGCGCCAGAGGAAGCCGGGCCGGGGCGCGGGCAGCGTCACCTGCAGCGGCGAGGCGCCGCCATGCAGCAGGACAAACACGCGGTCGGCGGCTTCCGTCGCCGAGGCCGGCGCGTAGAGCGCCGCTCCCAGGGTGCGGTTCTGCCCATTCTCCCACTGCCCCGGCGTCATCGCCTGGCCATCGGCGGCATGCCAGACCACGTCCGGCACGCCCGATTCGTCCACCGCTGCCCCGGTCAGCGCCGCCGGTCCGCGCAGCGCCGGGCATTCGCGCCGGGCCTGCACCAGCCGGGCGGTGAACGCGAACAGGTCGGCGTCCATCCCGTCCCAGTCGAACCAGGACAGGGCGTTGTCCTGCGCATAGGCGTTGTTGTTGCCGTGCTGCGCCCGCCCGGCCTCGTCGCCCATCGACAGCATCGGCGTGCCGCGGGCGAGCAGCAGCGTGGCCAGCAGCGCCCGCACATCGCGCCCGCGCGCCGCGCGGATCGCCGGGTCGTCGCTCGGCCCCTCGACGCCGTTGTTCCACGACAGATTGTTGTCGGTGCCGTCGCGGTTGGCCTCGCCATTCGCCGCGTTGTGCTTTCTTTCATACGCCACGAGGTCGGCGAGGCTGAACCCGTCATGGGCGGTGACAAAATTGACGCTGCGGGAGACCGGGCGGGGAGGGGCGAAGACATCGGCACTGCCGGCGAAACGGGTCGCCAGTTCGCCCAGCACGCCGCCGTCGCCGCGCCAGAAGCGCCGTACCGTGTCGCGGTACCGGTCGTTCCACTCCCCCCAGCCGGCGGGAAAGGCGCCGAGGCGGTAGCCGCCGGGGCCGATATCCCAGGGTTCGGCCACGATGGCGCGATCGCGCAGCACCGGATCCTGCAGCATGGCGGCCAGCAGCGGCGCCGCGGGATCGAAACCCTCGGCGCGCCGGCCGAGCGTGGTGGCAAGGTCGAGGCGGAACCCGTCCACCCCGCCCCGCAGCGCCCAGGCACGCAGCGCCTCCATGGCCAGACGCAGCACCGGCGGCCGGTCGAGGGCCAGCATGTTGCCGCAGCCCGCATCGTTGATGAGCTGCCCCGGATCGTCCGGCGCGGCCCGGTAGTAGGTGGCGTTGTCCAGACCGCGCAGCGACACGGTCGGCCCCAGCCGGTCGCCCTCGCCGGTGTGATTCAGCACCACGTCCAGCAGCACGGCGATGCCGTCCGCCTGCAGCGCCGCCACCGCCGCCTGCACTTCGGGCCAGCCGCCGGGCGCCAGGCGCGGGTCCGGGGCGCAGAGGGCGACCGGGTTGTAGCCCCAGTAATTGGTCAGGCCGAGCGGCGGCAAATGCCGCTCGTCGATCCAGGCGGCGCAGGGCATCAGTTCGACGGCGGTGACGCCGAGCGCGCGCAGATGCGCGATCGCCGCCGGATGGCCCAGCCCGGCGAAGGTGCCGCGCAGCGGGGCCGGGATGGCCGGGTGGCGCATGGTAAAGCCGCGCACATGAAGCTCGTAAATTACCTGCCGGTCCCAGTCGAACGGCGGCGGCGCCACCCCCGGCTCGGGCGGCGGCAGCACGATGCCCTTCGGCATCACCGGGGCGCTGTCGGCCGGATCGGGGGCGCCGGCATCCGGCGGGTCGAACAGCGCGGGAACAAGGCCGAACGGCCGGTCGATAGACGCCGCGAACGGGTCGAGCAGCAGTTTCGCCGGGTTGAAGCGGTGTCCCTTCTCGGGCTGCCACGGTCCGCTGGCCCGCAGCCCGTAACGCGTTCCTGGCGCCACATCGGGCAGAAACCCATGGAACACCGGACCGGTACGGCCGGGCAAACGCAGCCGGGCCAGTTCGGTCCCGCCCTCGGCATCGAACAGGCTGATTTCAACCGCCTCGGCATGGGCGGAAAACACCGCGACGTTCACGCCGCCCGCCACCGGCACCACGCCGAGCGGTTCGGGACAGCCGGGACCCATCATGCGGCTCGGCCGGCGATCATTTCGCGGAACAACGCGGCATAGCGCGCGGCAGGCCGCTGCCAGGACACGTCGGTGCGCATGGCGTTGCGCTGCAACCGCTGCCACAGATCACGGTCGCGCCAAAGCGATGCGGTGCGCAGCAAAGCCGACTCCAGCATGTCGCGCGAGGGCGGGGCGAACAGCACGCCGGTGGCCACTCCCGCCGCCACCGCCATCTCGTTGGCGTCCACCACCGTGTCGGCCAGCCCGCCGACCCGCGCCACCACGGGCAGCGACCCGTAGCGCAGGGCGCATAACTGGGTCAGCCCGCAAGGCTCGAAGCGCGACGGCACCAGCAGCGCATCCGCGCCGGCCTGCATCAGGTGCGCGAGCCCCTCGTCGTAGCCGATCACGCAGCCGACCCGGCCGGGATGCGCCTGGGCGGCGGCGGTAAACGCCGCCTCCAGCCCCGGTTCGCCGGCGCCGAGCACGGCCAGTTGCGCGCCGGTGGCGAGCAGCGTCGGCAGCGCCTCCAGCAGCAGGTCGAGCCCCTTCTGCCAGGTCAGCCGGCTGACCACGCCGTACAGCAGCGAATGGGCCTGCACATCCAGGCCGAGGCGGGTCTGCAGCACCGCCTTGTCCACCACCCGCCCGGTCAGCTGGTCCGCACTGAACTGCGCCGGCAGCCTGGCGTCGGTGGCCGGGTCCCAGACCGTGGTGTCGATGCCGTTGAGGATGCCCAGCAGCCGGTCGCCGCGCTGGCGCAGCAGCCCGTCCAGCCCCATGCCGCCTTCCTTCGTGCGGATTTCGGCGGCATAGCTGGGGGAGACCGTGGTGACCGCATCGGCCATGGCAATGCCGGCCTTCAGGTAGCCGACGCCGCCGTAATATTCGACCCCGTCAATGCCCCAGGCAGAAGGCGGGAGGCCGAGCGTGCCGAACACCACGGCCGGGAAGCGGCCCTGAAAGGCGAGGTTGTGGATGGTCATGACCGAAGGCGGGCCGCCCTCGGCGCGCAGATAGGCGGGCAGCAGGCCGGTCTGCCATTCATGCGCGTGTACCAGGTCGGGCACGAAGCCGCCGGCACGCCCGAGCGCCACCTCGGCGCCGGCCCGCGCCAGGGCGGCGAAGCGCCAGGCATTGTCGGGCCAGTCCGCGCCGCTCGGGTCCTGGTACGGGCCGCCCGGGCGCATGAACAGATGCGGCGCGTCCAGCACCAGCAGGTCGAGCCCGGCCGCCCGGCCGCGCAGCAGCCGCGCCGGGCCGCCATAGAGATCGGCGAAACCGTGCGCCTCCGCCCCGTCCTCCAGGGCCGTCAGCACCGCGTGGTAGCCCGGCACCAGGGTGCAGACCCGCACATCCTTGGCCGCCAGCGCCGGCGGCAGCGCCGCAGCCACGTCGGCGAGGCCGCCGGTCTTGACCAGCGGGTAAAGCTCGGAAACGACCGAGAGAACGGAAACAGCGGTCACCCGCGCAGGCCGTCGATCATCGCCTGGGTGATCAGGCAGATGCCCGTCCCGGTGCGCCGGAACCGCCGCGCATCCTCTGCCGGGTCCTCGCCGACCACTAGGCCGGGCGGGATGCGCACGCCATGGTCCACCACCACGTTGCGCAGCCGCGCATGCCGGGCGACATCGACTTCCGGCAGGATCACCGAGTTCTCGACTTCCGAGAACGAATGTACGTGCACGCCGGTGAACAGCAGCGTGCGGTTCAGGCTGGCGCCGGAAATGATGCAGCCGCCCGACACCAGCGAGGACACCGCGCTGCCGCGCCGCCCCACCAGATCGTGCACGAACTTCGCCGGCGGGGTGATCTCGCCATAGGTCCAGATCGGCCAGTCGCGGTCATACAAATCGAGCGCCGGCACCACCGCGGTCAGGTCGATATTGGCCTCCCAATAGGCATCCACGGTGCCGACATCGCGCCAGTACGCCTCCGATTCCATGCCCGAGCGCACGCAGGAGCGGGAGAACGGATGCGCGACCGCCTTGCCGTGGCGCACCACGTAGGGAATGATATCCTTGCCGAAATCGCGGGTGGACTCCTTGTCGTGCGCGTCGCGCCGCAACTGCTCGACCAGGAATTTCGTGCCGAACACGTAAATGCCCATGCTGGCCAGCGACAAGGCGGGATTGCCGGGCATGGGCGGCGGATCGGCCGGCTTCTCGATGAAATCGGTGATGCGGCCGGTCGCGTCCGCGTGCATCACGCCGAAACCGCTGGCCAGCGCGCGCGGCACCTCGATGCAGCCCACCGTCACGTCGGCTCCCTGCTCGACATGTTGTTGCAGCATCTTCTCATAGTCCATTTTATAGACATGGTCGCCGGCCAGAACGACGATGTATTCGGTGCCGTACGGCTCGATGATGTCGAGGTTCTGCCAGACCGCATCCGCCGTGCCGGCATACCAGGCCTCGTCGCCCATGCGCTGGCTGGCCGGCAGGATGTCGAAGCTCTCGTTGCGCTCGGGGCGAAAGAAGTTCCAGCCGCGCTGCATGTGGCGGATCAGGCTGTGCGCCTTGTACTGGGTGGCGACGCCGATCCGGCGGATGCCCGAGTTCAGCGCATTCGACAGGGCGAAATCGATAATGCGCGACTTGCCGCCGAAATACACCGCCGGCTTGGCGCGCTTGTCGGTCAGTTCCTGCAGGCGGCTGCCGCGCCCGCCCGCCAGCACATAGGCCATCGCCGAGCGTGCGAGCGGGGCGGCGGAGGAAATCCGTCGGTCGCTTTCATTCATGGGGTCTTCCTCCCTCGCGCCCGGCTCACGCCGGGTCCATCCCTGGGGCCACAGCGGGCGCTGCTTGTTCCGTTCCGGCAGCCGCCTCCGGCACCAGCCACAATGCGGCGAGCGGCGGCAGCATGAATTCCGCCGAGGCGGGCTGCCCGTGCGCGCCCACCGGCCCGGCGGTGACCCCGCCCGCATTGCCCACGTCCGAGCCGCCATAGACGCGGGCGTCGGTGTTCAGCACCTCCACCCAGCGGCCCGCAAGCGGCAGGCCGATGCGGTAGTTCGCCCGCGGCACCGGGGTGAAGTTGAGGATGCACACCACCGGGGCCGCGTCCGGCGCCAGCCGCAGCCAGGCGAACACCGACTGCCCGGCATCGTCCACCACCAGCCAGCGGAACCCGTCGGGCTCGCAGTCGCGCGCATGTAGCGCCGGCAGATTCCGGTACAGCCAGTTCAGATCGGTGACGAGCAGTTGCACGCCCTGGTGGAACCCGTACTGGAGCAGATACCAGTCCAGTTCGCTATTGAAATCCCACTCCCGCGACTGACCGAATTCCTGCCCCATGAACAGCAATTTCTTGCCCGGATAGCCCCACATCAGCCCGTAATAGGCCCGCAGATTGGCGAAACGCTGCCATTCGTCGCCGGGCATCCGGCCAAGAATGGAATGCTTTCCGTGCACCACCTCGTCATGCGACAGCGGAAGCACGAAATTCTCGGCATGGGCATAGAGCAGGCCGAAGGTGATGCGGTCATGGTGCCAGGGGCGGTGCACCGGCTCATGCGCCATGTAGTCGAGCGTGTCGTGCATCCAGCCCATGTTCCATTTCAGCCCGAAGCCGAGGCCGCCGGCATCGGGCGGCAGGGTCACCCCGGCCCAGGAGGTGGATTCCTCGGCCACCGTGAAGCTGCCGGGATGCTCGGTATAAACCGCTTCGTTCATGTGCTGCAGGAACCGGACCGCGTCGCGGTTGTCGTTCGAGCCGTCGGGGTTGGGCAGCCACTCGCCGGGCTGGCGGGAATAATCGAGGTAGAGCATGGAGGCCACCGCGTCCACGCGCAGCCCATCGACATGGAAACGGTCCAGCCAGTACAGCGCGCTGCCGATCAGGTAGGCGCTCACCTCGCGCCGCCCGTAATCGTAGATGGCGGTGCCCCATTCCTTGTGCATGCCGCGCCGCGGGTCGGCGCATTCATACAGCGGCGTGCCGTCAAAATGGCCGAGCCCGTGCGCGTCGGTGGGGAAATGCGCCGGCACCCAGTCCAGGATCACCCCCAGCCCGGCCGCGTGCGCCCGGTCCATGAAGCGGGCGAAGCCGGCGGGCGGCCCGAAGCGCGCGGTCGGCGCGAACAGGCCGACCGGCTGGTAGCCCCAGGACGCGTCCAACGGATGTTCGGTGATCGGCAGCAGCTCGAGATGGGTGAAGCCGAGCCCGGCGGCATAGGGCACCAGCGTGTCGGCCAGCGCATCCCAGTCGAGGAACTCCCCATCCGGCCCGCGCCGCCACGAACCGGGATGCACCTCGTAGGCGGAAATCGGCGCCCGCCGCGGGTCCAGGCCGGCGCGCGCCTGCAGCCACGCCGCATCGGTCCAGGCGAACCCGTCGGTGCGGGCCACCACCGAGGCGGTGGCCGGGCGCAACTCGGCGCCGAAGCCGTACGGATCGGCCTTCAGCGGCAGGTCATGCCCGTCGCGGCCACGGATACGGTATTTGTAGGCAGCGCCCTCGCCAATGCCGGGAAGAAAAATCTCCCACAGCCCGCTATCGATGCGCTTACGCATGGGATGGCGGCGGGCGTCCCAGAAATTGAAGTCGCCGACCAGCGACACCGCCTGCGCGTTCGGCGCCCAGACGGCGAAATTCACCCCGTCCACGCCCTGGTGGTTCACCACATGCGCGCCCAGCCGTTCGTACAGCCGGCGATGCGTGCCCTCGACCAGCAAATGGTCGTCGAGCGCCCCGAGCACCGAGGCGAAGGCGTAGGGGTCGATTTCCTCCCAGGTTGCGTCCGCGTTGACCGCGCGCAGCCGGTAGCCGGGGGCAGGCGCGGCACCGGGCAGCATCGCCTCGAAGAACCCGGCCGGGTCGCGCCGGGTCAGCGCCACCGGGCCGTCGTCGGTCAGTACCTCCGCCGTCGCGGCGCCGGGCAGCAGGGCGCGCAGGATGGTGCGCGCGCCGATCCGGTGCGGCCCGAGAATGGCGAACGGGTCGGCATGGCGGGCCTGCAGCAGGGCCGCGATATCCTCCGCCGCGGCGCCCCAGGCGTTCACGCGCTGCCCTCGCTCATGCCGGCAGCACCGGAACCTGCCAGATATCGTCGGCATATTCGCGGATCGCCCGGTCCGACGAGAACCAGCCGACGCGGGCGATGTTCAGCGCCGCCGCCCGCCACCAGGCATCGCGGTCGTGCCACAGGGTGCGGACCGCCGCCTGGCTGCGGCTGTACGATTCGAAATCGGCGCAGACCATGAAATGATCATGGTGGCGCAGCCCGCCGACCAGATCGCGGTAGCGGTCGCGGTCATCCGGCGAGAACACCCCCGATTCGAGCTGCGCCAGCACCTCGGCCAGCCGCGGCGAGGCGGCGATCGCCGAATTGCCGGACGGGTCCTCGCGGCGGTGTGCCTCGACCTCCTCGGTGGTCAGGCCGAAGATGAAGATGTTGTCGGCGCCGACGCGCTCGCGGATTTCGACATTGGCGCCGTCCAGGGTGGCGATGGTGAGCGCGCCGTTCAGCGCCAGCTTCATGTTGCCGGTGCCCGACGCCTCCATGCCGGCGGTGGAGATCTGCTCGGAAAGGTCGGAAGCCGGAATGATCACCTCGGCCAGGCTGACGCCGTAATTGGGAATGAACGCCACCTTGAGCCGGTCGCGCACCGTGGGGTCACCGTTGACCACCCGCGCCACGTCGTGCGCCAGCTTGATGATGAGCTTGGCGCGGTGGTAGCTGGCCGCCGCCTTGCCGGCGAAAATCTTCACCCGCGGCGCCCACTCTTTCATCGGCTGGGCACGGATCGAGTTGTACAGCGCGATCGTATCGAGCAGGTTGAGCAGCTGGCGCTTGTATTCGTGGATGCGCTTGATGTGCACGTCAAACAGCGCGTCCGGATCGATGCGCAGTTCCAGCCGGTCGCGCACCAGCGCCGCCAGCGCCTGCTTGTTGGTCCGCCGCACCGACGCCAGCTCCTGGCGGAAGGCGGCATCGCCGGCCAGCTTCTCGACCCCCTGCAACGCCGCCTCCGCGTGGTCGAGCACCGCCGGCCCGACCGCGCGCACCAGCAGCCCGGTCAGGCCGGGATTGGCCTGGTGCAGCCAGCGACGGAAGGTGATGCCGTTGGTCTTGTTGACGATGCGCCCGGGCAGCACCGCGTTCATGTCGCCGAACACGGTCTCGCGCAGCAGGTCGGTGTGCAGCGCCGACACGCCGTTCACCTTGTGCGAGCCGACGAAGGCCAGATGCCCCATGCGGACGCGGCGGTCGTAATGTTCCTCGATCAGCGACACGCGGGAGAGCAGCCCGTCATCGCCGGGCCGCAGCTGGCGCACGCGGTCGAGGTGCAGCGCATTGATCAGGTAGATGATCTGCATGTGGCGCGGCAGCAGCCGCTCCATCAGCCCGACCGGCCAGCTTTCCAGCGCCTCGGGCAGCAGGGTGTGGTTGGTGTAGCAGAACGTCGCCTGGGTGATCTGCCACGCTTCTTCCCAGGCCACGTCATGCAGATCGACCAGGATGCGCATCAGTTCGGCGATGCCGATCGCCGGATGCGTATCGTTCAGCTGGATGGCCACCTTGTCGGCGAGGGTGCGGATGTCGCGCCCAGCTTTGACATGCCGCCGCACCAAATCCTGCAGCGAGGCGGAGGTGAAGAAATACTCCTGGCGCAGCCGCAGTTCCAGGCCGGCCGGGCTTTCGTCGCTGGGGTAGAGCACCTTGGAGATCGCCTCGGCGCGGATCTGCTCGCTCAGCGCGGCGGCGTGGTCGCCGCGGTTGAACGCGTCCAGCCGCAGCGGGTCGGCCGGCCGGGCCGACCACAGCCGCAGCGTGTTCACCCGCTTGCCGCGCCAGCCCACCACCGGGGTGTCGTAGGCGACCGCCTCGACCTTCTCGGCCGGATGCCAGACATGGCGCACCAGATGCGCCGCCACCGCGCTGCCCGAGGCTGTATCGCCAGCCACCGCACCGCCGGGCACCGGCGCCGATTCCACCGTGCCGCCGAAGCCGATCTCGTGCACCACCTCGGGGCGGTGGAACTCCCACGGATTGCCGGCCGACAGCCATTCTTCCGGGTATTCGTGCTGCCAGCCATTCACGATGACCTGGCGGAACAGGCCGTGATCGTAACGGATTCCATAGCCATGCGCGGGAATGCCCAGCGAGGCCATGCTCTCCATGTAGCAGGCGGCCAGCCGGCCGAGGCCGCCATTGCCCAGGGCGGCATCCGGTTCCAGCTGGCGCAGCCGGTCGAGGTCGATGTCCAGCCCGGCCAGCGCCGCCCGCACGTCTTCGGTCAGCCCCAGACTGTCCATATTGTCGAACAACAGGCGCCCGATCAGGAATTCCAGCGACAGGTAGTACACCCGCCGCTCCTGCAGCCGGTAGGCCTGCTCGATGCCGGCCATCCAGCGGTCCACCACGCGGTCGCGCACCGCCAGCGCGGTGGCGATGAACCAGTCGTGCTGGTTCGCCTCGATCTGGCGCTTGCCGACCTGATAGGCGAGTTTCTGCAGGATGGTGGCGCGCAACGCCACGGCGTCGGCCGCGTCGAGCGCGGTGGGTGCGATATCGGGACGATCATTCATGCGGCGCGGTCCGTTCGATTTGCTCAGGGAAAGGGGGCGCGCGAGCAAAGGCGGCGCTCGGTTGGGGGCGGCGGATGGTTTCCTCCCCCCTTAGTTGCGGCGCCGCGCCCTTCGCGTCAACGACCGGCTTGCGGCAGTCGCACGTTTCCCGCCTCCGGCCGGGTCATGCCGGGGCTTCGTATTTCGCCAGGCGCCAGGCCGGCGGCTCGCGGGCGGCCAGATCATACCATTCGCCGATCAGCGGATGCGCCCGCACCGCATCGCAATAGGCCTGCGCCGCCCCCGACAGATCGGGACGGTAGGTGAGGAACCGGCACACCACCGGCGCATACATCGCGTCCGCATTGCCGAACCCGGTGCCGAACAGGAACGGGCCGCCGAACTCCGCCAGCGCCGCCTGCCAGATCGCATCGATGCGGGCGATGTCGGCGAGTGCCCCCGGCGTCCGCCCGACCCCCTCGCCGGCGCGGAACAGGTTCATCGGCATGGCCTGCCGCAAATCGCGGAATCCGGCATGCATCTCGGCGGCGATGCTGCGCGCCTGCGCCCGGGCAATGCGGTCTTCCGGCCAGAGCGCGGGGGCGAAGCCGGCGCAGTACTCGGCGATGGCGATGCTCTCCCACACCACGGCGCCGCGATGCTCCAGGGCGGGCACCAGACCGGCGGGGGTGGCCGCCAGAACCGCCGGGGTGGCCCCGCTGCCCTCGAGCGGGATCACCACCTCCTCGACATCCAGCCCGGCCAGCCGCACCGGCAACCAGCCGCGCAGCGACCATGACGAATACCGGCGCGTGCCGATCAGCAACCGACCCTCGGGCATGGATTTTCTCCCGCTCGTTCCTGGCCGCCATGGTGGCACGGTCCGGCCCTGTCCCGGAACGGGCAAAACGCCGCGCCACCTGGCGTTGCGCAACGGCACCGTTCCACCCGGACCGGTCTTGGCTTAGGGGACAGGCATGTACTATGCCCCTCCCGTCCACCAGCCGCGCCGGCGGCCCGGCTGGCGGCTGCTCCGATGGACCGTCATCCTGGCGATCTGGGGCAGCCTCGCGCTCGGGCTGACGCTGCTGTGGTTCGTCGCCGACCTGCCGCGGCCGGAGGCGGCGCTGGATGCGGTGCGGCGGCCGAGCCTGACGCTGCAGGACCGCAGCGGGCGTGCCTATGCCAGCTTCGGTGACGTGGTCGGCGACCCGCTGCGCCTGTCCGACCTGCCGCCCTATCTGCCGGCGGCGGCGGTCGCGGTGGAGGATCGCCGTTTCTATGAGCATGGCGGCCTCGATCTCATCGGCATCGCCCGCGCCGCCTGGGTGGACCTGACCGCCGGGCGGGTGGTGCAGGGCGGCTCGACCATCACCCAGCAGGTGGCGAAGAACCTGTTCCTCACCAATGCCCGCACGCTGCACCGCAAGGTGCAGGAGATATTGCTGACCTTGTGGCTGGAACGCAGCTTCACCAAGAAGGAAATCCTGGAGATTTGGCTGAACCGCGTCTACCTGGGCTCCGGCGCCTGGGGGGTGGACGCGGCGGCGCGGATGTATTTCGGCGTGTCGGCCCGCCGGGTGACGCTGTGGCAGGCGGCGGTGCTCGCCGGACTGCCGCGGGCGCCCTCGCGCTTCAACCCGCGCGCCGACCCGGCCGCCGCCAATGTCCGCGCCCGCGAGGTGCTGGCCGCCATGGTGGAGGTGGGCGCGCTGAAGCCCGCCCAGGCGCAGGCCGCCGCTGCGCAGATCGCCTTTCCGCCCAAGCCGTCCGGCGCCGGCTACTTCGCCGACTGGGTGGCCGAACACGCCCAGCCGCAGCTCGCCCCCGGCGCCGACGCGGTGCTGCGCACCACGCTGGATACAAGGCTGCAGGCGGTGGTGGAGGGAAGGCTGACGGCGCTGCTGGACGGGCCGGGCGTCGCCGCCCAGGCGGGGCAGGGGGCGGTGGTGGTGCTGGACGCGCAGACCGGTGCCGTGCGTGCCATGGCGGGCGGCCGGGACTACCGCAGCAGCCCCTACAATCGCGCCGTGCTGGCGCGCCGGCAGCCCGGCTCATCGTTCAAGCCGTTCGTCTGGGCGGCGGCGCTGGAGCGCGGCATGCGGCCGGACGACACGGTGCTGGACGCGCCGATCCATCTCGGCACCTGGTCGCCGTCGAACTTCGACGGGCGGTTTCGCGGCGAGGTCACGCTGGAGGAGGCGCTGGCGGAATTGATCAATACGGTCTCGGTGCGCCTGCTGCTGCGCAGCGGCGGGCCGGCGGTAGTGGCCGCGCTGGCGCACCGGCTGGGCATTGCCGACGCGCTGCCGAACAACGACTCGCTGGCGCTCGGCACCGCCGAGGTCGGGCTGCTGGAGCTGGCCGGCGCCTATGCCGTGTTCTTCAACGGCGGCAACCGGGTGACGCCGGCCGGCATCGAGGCCATTACCGCTGACGGGCGCCCCGTGGTGCCGCTGCGCGGTCCGTCGCCGCACGTGCTGGACGCCGACATCGCGGCGATGATGGCGCGCATGATGGGGGCGGTGGTTGCGCATGGCAGCGGGCGGGCGGCGGCGCTGCCCGGGCGGATGGTGGCCGGCAAGACCGGCACCACCCAGGACTACCACGACGCCTGGTTCATCGGCTGCACCGGCGGCGTGATCATCGGCGTGTGGCTTGGCAACGACGACAACAGGCCGATGAACGGCGTGACCGGCGGCAGCCTGCCGGCCCGGCTGTTCCGTGAGATCGCCGGCGAGATCAGGGGGTAGTGGCGCATCGTAGCCCCCGGCCGCACTCACCCACGCCAGACAAAAGTGAGTTCATGCTTGTTATGGAACAGGTGCATCACCCGTCCGCCCGGGATCGCCGCGAAGGCGGCGGCGGCGGCGTGGTCGGTGGCGCCCTGGAACTTCAGGGTGCAGACGATCCGGCGCACCGCGCCCGCGGCGATCCAGCGCTGCACCAGCGCGAGCAGCCGGTCGGGGTAGGCGATCACGTCGCTGAACAGCCAGTCCGCCGGCTCGGGCGCCATCCCGAAGGCGCTCTCCCGCCGCGCCGTCACCCCCGGCATGGCGGCCACCGCCGGGTCGAGATCGGCGCGGTCAACGGCGATCACCTCGGCGCCGAGCCGGGCGATCGCCCAGGTCCAGCCGCCCGGGGCGGCGCCGAGGTCGATGCAGCGCTCGCCCCCGACCGGCCAGGCGCCGATCAGCGTGCAGGCCTCCCACAGCTTGAGGTAGGCGCGGCTGGGCGGGCCGGTGCGGTCCTCCTCGAAGCGGCATTCACCGTTCACGAAGGGGCTGGTCTTGGTCGGGCTCGCCAGCACGACATCGGGTGACAGCAGCGTCCAGGCGCCCAGATGCGAGGCCGGCGCTGGCTCGGGAAAGCGCAGTTTCCGGCTCTTCACCGGCGGCAGCCGGGCGGCGATCAGCGCCATCCGCCGGTGGTGGGCGGCGGCGTAGGCGGCCCAGTTGCGCTGCAGCCCGCGCAGCCCGTCGGCGGCAGCCTTCACCGAGGGGGCGGCGATTTCGCGCGGCGCGGTCCATACATCGAGCGCCCAGGCCGCCGCGGCCGGCGGGTCGGGCGACAGGGCGAGGCGGCCGTGCCAGGAGGCGATCCGCACGCCGGCGCGGGCAAGCTCCTCGGCCAGCGTGGTCTCCAGCCCCTCGGGCGCGAGATAGGCGCTGCCGGTCACCGCGCCCGCAGGGCCGACAATCCGAGCAGCGCCCAGCCCAGCATCAGCAGCATCCCGCCGGTGGGCGCCACCAGGCCCCAGGAGACGCCGCGCAGGGCCAGCGAATAGACCGCGCCGCAGAACAGCAGCAGGCCGAGCGCGAAGGCCGCCCCGGCGAGCTGCGCCAACAGGCCGCCGCGCGGCGCCCAGATGCCGGCCAGCACCAGCGCCGGGGCGTGCCAGCCCTGCATCTGCACCGCGCTGTTCACCATCCGCAGCGCCGCCGGGTCGAGCCACGACAGCCCATGCGCGGCGAGGGCCGCCATTGCCACGCCGGAAAGTCCGGCCAGCGCGCCAACCCCGATCCACACCCGGTCCAGCAATTCCATCATATGTTCCAGCTTAATCTTCGCCGGCCTGTTCCGCCATCCGATCCGGCGATATACTGGTTGGATGCCTCGCGGTGACCTGTTTCCCGATATCGGCCCCTTTGAGACCGGCTATCTGCCGCTGTCGGGCACCCATGTCATGTACTGGGAGCAGGTGGGCAACCCGCGCGGCAGGCCGGTGCTGTTCCTGCACGGCGGCCCGGGCGCCGGGGCGGGCGCGGTGCATCGGCGGTTCTTCGACCCCGGTTTCTGGCGCACCATCATTTTCGACCAGCGCGGGGCCGGGCGGTCACGCCCGCTCGGCGGGCTGGAGGACAACACCACCGGCCACCTGGTCGCCGATATCGAGGTGCTGCGCACGCATCTGGGCATCGAGCGCTGGCTGCTGTTCGGCGGCTCCTGGGGCTCGACGCTGGCGCTCGCGTACGCGCAGGCGCATCCGGAGCGGGTGGCGGGCTGCGTGCTGCGCGGCGTGTTCCTCGGCCGGCGCGCCGAGGTGGACTGGTTCCTGAACGGCGTCGCCGCGGTGTTCCCCGACGCCCATGCCGCCTTCATCAGCCACCTGCCCGAGGCCGAGCGCGGCGACCTGCTGGGTGCCTATCTGCGCCGGCTGGTCCACCCCGACCCGGCGGTGCACATGCCGGCGGCGCGCGCCTGGTCGGTCTATGAGGGTTCCTGCAGCACCCTGCTGCCCAGCCCCGACACGGTGGCCAGCTTCGCGCAGGACCGCACCGCGCTCGGGCTGGCGCGCATCGAGGCACATTATTTCGCCCATGACCTCTTCCTGCCGCCGGAGGGCCTGCTCGGCCGCATGGACCGCCTCGCCCATGTCCGGGCGGAGATCGTGCAGGGCCGTTACGACATGGTCTGCCCGGCGCGCACCGCCTTCGAACTGGCCGCCGCCTGGCCGACGGCGCGGCTGACCGTGGTGCCCGATGCCGGGCATTCGGCGCTGGAGCCCGGGGTCCGGCGGGCGCTGGTGGCGGCGGTGGAGCGCTTCCGCGGCCTGTCCTGACGCCCTGGTGTCCTGACGCGGCGGCGGGAGAAGCCCGGTTGCTGCCCCGGAATTGCCTGTTTTGCCCCCTCAGGGCAATCGCATTTGGATTTTTTGACGCCCGCAAGCGTCATTCGACGATCGATCTCGCGGCCTGTGGCCAAGTTTGCGGCGTCCCGAAGTCTCGGATGGCGGCAAATTCGGCCGTAGCGTTCCAAATGCGATCGCCCTGTTTGCCCCCTAGGGAAGCCTCGACACCAGGATGATCGCAGCCGTAATGTCCAAGCCTCGTGAGCTCCGAAGGAGGGCGCGATGACGCGCCGAGTCGTGTCGTTCCGTGTCGTCGCCTGGGTATGCACGGCGGCGATGCTGGTGCCGCCCTGGGGCCTGCCGGCCGGTGTGGCACAGGCTCAGCCCGCCGATGCCGCCGCAACCCAGGTGGCTGGCTACAGCCCGGAGCAGCTCGACGCGCTGCTGGCCCCGATCGCGCTCTATCCGGACGCGCTGCTCACCCAGGTGCTGATGGCCAGCGCGTGGCCGCTGCAGGTGGTGGAAGCGGCGCGCTGGGTCACCGTTCCGGGCAATGCCGCGCTGCAGGGCGATGCCCTGGCGCAGGCGCTGCAGACCCAGCCCTGGGACCCGGCGGTGAAGTCGCTGGTGCCGTTTCCCACCGTGCTGGCGCTGATGAACAGCCAGCTCGACTGGCTGCAGCAGCTTGGTTACGCCTTCGCCACCCAGCAGGGTGATGTGCTGGATTCGGTGCAGCGGCTGCGGCGCCAGGCGCAGGCGACCGGCTGCCTGAAAACCAACGAGCAGCAGGTGGTCACCGTCCAGGGCCCCTCGATCGTCATCGCGCCGGCCAGTCCGCAGGTGGTGTATGTGCCGGCCTACAACCCGACGGTGGTGTATGGCGCTTGGCCGTACCCGGCCTATCCGCCGGTCTATCTGCCGCCGCCGCCCGGCTATGTCGTCGGTAACGCGCTGTTGACCGGCATCGCCTTCGGGGTCGGGGTGGGCATCGTTGCGTCGCTGTGGAACGTCGGTTCGCCGAACTGGGGCTACCGCAACGTCAACGTCAACGTGAACCGCTGGAACACCATCAACGTCAACCGCCCGCCGATCAGCAATCCGGGCTGGCGTCCGCCCCAGCCGCCCGGGGGCGGCGGGTGGCGGCCGCCGGCGGGTGGTCCGGTGGGGCCGCCGCGCCCCGGCGGCGGACTGCCGCCGAACGCCATCGGCCGGTCATCGGTGTCGGTGCCCGGCAATCTGGTGCAGCGCCCGCCGGCGGCGCGCCCGGGCGGACCCGCCACCCTGCCGGCACAGCGGCCGGGCGGCTCCCCCGCACAGCGACCGGGTGGACCCGGTGGTGTCACCGGCCCCGGTAACATTGGCCAGCGTCCCGGCGGTTCCCCGCCGGCCGTGCAGCGGCCCAGCGGCGGCCAGGCGGCGCGGCCGGCTCAGCCGGGCGGCGGCGCACGTCCGTCCGCCCCGGCTGCCCGTCCGCCCGCCTTCAACACGCAGCAGGGCAACCGCGCCCCGCAATACGGCCAGCGCGGCCAGCAGAGCCGGCAAATGTCCCGTCCGGCACCGCAGGCCCAGGCGCCGCGCGCACAGCCGCGCCCCCAGGCGGCCCCCCGGGGCGGTGGTGGCGGTGGCGGCGGCAGGGACCGCCATCGGTGAGGGAGGCTTGGATCATGGCCGGCTGGGTCGGACGCATTCTTGGTCTTCTGCTCGCACTGGCAGCCTTCGCGGGGCCGGCGGCAGCGGCGGACTACGCCACACCGGAAGAAGCGGTGGCGGCGCTGGAGGCGGCCCTGAAGGCCGACGACCCGGCTGCCCTGCGCGCCGTGTTCGGCCCGGATCGCGACGCCCTGCTCGCTTCGGGCGACAAGGTCGCCGATCACAATGCCCGGCAGCATTTCCTGGACGAATTCGCAACCGCGCACCGGCTGCAGGCGGAAGGCGATGACCGCCGCGTGCTCGTCGTCGGCGCCAATGACTGGCCCTCGCCCATTCCGCTGGTGAAGGCCAACGGGCGCTGGCATTTCGACATCGTCGAGGGCGCCCAGGCGATCGCCGACCGGCGCATCGGCGAGAACGAGATCGCCGCGATCGGCAGCCTGCTCGCCATGGTCGATGCCGAGCGTGCCTATTTCGACCTTCGCCACGAATATGCCCGCCGGCTCCTTGCCACCCCCGGACAGCAGGACGGTCTCTACTGGCCGACCGAGGACGACGCTGCCCCCAGCCCGCTGGCGGGATTGGCGGCCATCGCCGAGGCGGAAGGCTACTCGCTCGACCCGATGCAGAAATCACCGGCGCCGTTCCGGGGTTATTTCTTCCGCTTTCTGACCGGCCAGGGCCCGTCCGCGCCGGGCGGGGCAAAATCATGGCTGCAGGGGGAAAAGCTGGCCGACGGCTTCGGCCTGCTCGCCTGGCCGACCCGCTACGGAAATTCCGGCATCATGTCGTTCCAGGTCGGGCCGGACGGGGTGGTGTTCCAGAAGGATCTGGGGCCGGATACCGACGCCGCGGTGGCCCATATCAGCCGGTTTGATCCGGATCTTTCCTGGGCCCGGGTTGATGTGAAGGACTGACCGGCTTTCTGCCGGAGCGCTGCTCCGGACACCTTTCCTCGTGGCGCCGTTGGCGGCATGAAGCGGCGATGTCTGATCCGACCCGCGACGCCGCCTTCGATCTGCTCTCCGCCGTGCTCGACCGGCACCGCCCTTTGGAGGAGGCGCTGGACGCGCTGCCCACCCTGGAGCCGCGTGACCGCGCCGCCGCCCATCGCCTCGCCGCCGGAACGCTGCGCCGGCTCGGCACGCTGGACGCGGTGCTGGAGCCGTTGCTGCGCAAGGCCCCGCCCGCGCCGGTGCGCCACGTGCTGCGCCTTGGGGCGGCCGGCGTGCTGCTGCTCGGCACACCGGCGCATGCGGCGGTGGCGACCTCGGTCGCCCTGGCGCGGTCCCGCGGGCTGGCGCCCTTCGCCGGGCTGGTGAACGCCGTACTGCGCCGGGTGGCGCAAGCCGGCCCGGCGGCGCTCGACGCGCTGGACGGCCCGCGCCTGGACACGCCGCCCTGGCTATGGGCCGCCTGGGGCGACGAGGCCCGCGCCATCGCCGAGTCGCACCAGCATGAGGCGCCGCTCGATCTTTCGCTCGGCTCGGGCGGCAACCCCCCGCCGGGCGGCGCGGAACTGCCCACTGGTTCCTGGCGCTACCCCGCCGGCACCCGCGTCACTGACCTGCCGGGCTACGCCGAGGGCGCCTTCTGGGTGCAGGACGCCGCGGCGGCGCTGCCGGCGCGTCTGCTGGCCGCGCGCCCCGGCGAACACGTCGCCGATCTGTGCGCCGCCCCGGGCGGCAAAACCGCGCAACTTGTGGCGACTGGCGCGCAAGTAACAGCGGTGGAGCGCGACCCCGCGCGACTGGACCGGCTGCGCGCCAATTTCGCCCGGCTGCGCCTGCAGGCCGAATGTGTCGTCGCCGATGCGGCGGTGTGGCGGCCGGCGGCGCCGCTGGACGCGGTGCTGCTGGACGCCCCGTGCAGCGCCACCGGCACCATCCGCCGCCATCCCGACGTGCCCCACCTGAAACGCCCCCGCGACATCGCGGCGCTGACGGCGCAGCAGGACCGCCTGCTGGATGCCGCCTGGGCGATGCTGCGGCCGGGCGGACGGCTGGTCTACGCGGTGTGCTCGTTGCAGCCGGAGGAGGGACCCCAGCGCGTGGCTGCGGCGCTGCAGCGGCTGGACCTGCGCTGCGATCCGGTGCGCGCCGGCGAGGTGCCCGGACTCGACGAAGCGATCACCGCCGAAGGCGCCCTGCGCACCATCCCGGCGCTATGGGCCGGGCAGGGCGGTCTGGACGGATTCTTCATCGCCCGGCTGATTCGACCCCCCTGCTGACCGGCCTCACCTTCTGCTATAAGGATGATCGGTGGCTTGTGCGGAGCCGAGTCCCATGGCTAGAAACGTCATGATGGTCCAGCGTTCCCCTGTCCACGCCGATCGAGGCCGGTACATCCGGCTGCCCGGAGCCTACGCATGAGTAGCTGGTTTCGCGGCGTGCGGATGCGGATGGCGAAATTGCCCAGCCTGCGCATGAGTCGGGTGCCGGACGCACCGGCCCTGCCGGTGCGCGACCCCTGGCCCGGCGATCCGGCGCGCGGCGCGCAACTGCTGAAGGGCGCCATGTCGCTGGGCGGCCGGGTGGTCGTGGTGCGAAACGGCGGCTTCGACGACGCGGAGGACTCGCCGCTGCTGCGCGCCGTGGCGCACGGCTTTACCTGGCTGCGCGACCTGCGCGCCCTGGGCACCGATGCCGCCCGCATGCGGGCGCGCGCGCTCGTGGCGGACTGGATCACGGCCGCCGGCCAGCTCGATACCATTGCCGACCGGCCGGACGTGGCCGGGGCGCGCATCGCCGCCTGGCTCGGCCATTATGATTTCTTCGCCGCCTCCGCCGATGACGCGTTCCGCCAGAAGCTGATGGCCCGGCTGGTCTCCGACGCCCGCAGCCTGGCGGCGGCCCTGCCCACCGAGGAGGTGGATTCGCGCGCGCTGACGGCGCTGAAAGGGCTGATTGCCGCCGCCGTGGCGCTGCCCGACCATGCCGGCTTCCTCAACCGGGCGCTCCGGGTGCTGTCGCAGGAACTGGCGCGGCAGGTGCTGCCGGATGGCTGCCAT
The DNA here is from genome assembly GCA_963709085.1 of uncultured Alphaproteobacteria bacterium. GTDB lineage: Bacteria > Pseudomonadota > Alphaproteobacteria > Acetobacterales > Acetobacteraceae > Rhodovastum. The sequence continues at coordinate 991,832 of CAVPVB010000024.1, read as the reverse complement.
GTCGAACGCAGCCCGGCACAGCTGATGGCGGCGCTGCAGGACCTCACCGAAATCCGTGCCCTGCTGCAGGCCGCCCAGACGCAGCCGCCGCCGGCGCTGGGCAGCGCCATCGAGCGGATGGGTCCGGCGCTGCGCAGCCTGCGCCACGGCGATGGCGGGCTGGCCCTGTTCAACGGCAGCAACGAGGATAACCCCGCGCTGGTCGAACTGGTGCTGGCCCAGGCCGGCCGTGCCGGCCGCGCCCCCTCGTCGCTGATCGAGGGTGGATTCCAGCGGCTGCATGCCGGCCGGTCGGTGCTGATCATCGATTGCGGCCCGCCGGCCCCGCCGAAGCTCGACCGTTTCGCGCATGCCGGCACCCTGAGCTTCGAGCTGTCGGTCGGGCGCGATCGCATGATCGTGAACTGCGGCGCCGCCCCGGCGGCCAGCGACGAATGGCGCGACGCCGCCCGCTCGACCGCCGCGCATTCCACTCTGATCATCGGCGACACCAATTCCTCCGAGTTGCGGCCCGACGGGCTCGGCCGCCGCCCGGAGCATGTCGAGGTGCAGCGCCAGGAAGCGGCCGGCGCGCACTGGCTGGAGGCGAGCCACGACGGCTACGCCAAGCCGTTCGGCGCCATCCATCGCCGCCGCCTGTACCTGGCCGAGAGCGGCGAGGATGTGCGCGGCGAGGACGCGGTGGAGGCGGCGACTCCGCAGCCCTATGTGGTGCGTTTCCATCTGCACCCGACCGTCGAGACCAGCCTGCAGCAGGACGGCGACGCGGTGCTGCTGCGCCTGCCCGCCGGCAGCGGCTGGCTGCTGCGGGCGGAGGGAGCGCGGCTGGCGCTGGAGGAGAGCATCTACCTGGGCGGGACAGAACCGCAGCGCAGCGAGCAGGTGGTTCTGACCGGTTCTCAGGACGGGCCGCAGACGGTGAAGTGGGCGATTACGAAGGTAGGGTAGGTCGGCGGAGGCCCGGCGGCGGGATTTTGGCGTGGGGAGGCAGAGCGGGTCGGCTTTGGCGATTCATGCTCCATGTTCCCCCTGCAGCGGCTGGGCCGGGGCGCTGGGGGCTGGCGGGGCCTGCAGTGGCGCGGTGACCGGTGCCGGCGTTGCCGCATCGGGGTGGGCTTCATCCGGCTGTTCGGCGGAATAAAGTCCGAGGGCTGCCTTCGCGCCCAGGATCGCGGTCAGATAGGCATAGGCGCCGTTGGCGTAGCGGGCGAATGTCAGGCTTGTCAGCGGCACGTAACCCGCGACCCCGGCCCCAAACGGCGAGTAGCCGAGCACGCCAAAGGCGACCGCTTCCCCCAGGGCGATGCCGCCCAATGCCCCAAGCCCCGCCGGGACCAGATTCCAGTAGTTCGTCTTCTCGTCGCCGGGGCCATAACCCGCCCAGATCAGGCCGGCCGTGGCACCCGCGGCGGCGGCCACGCCGATCGCTCCCGTGGCCGCGCTCATCGCGCCTTCCGTCACCGCGGTGAACGCCGTGCGGTAGGTCATCATGCCGATCAGCGCGCCGAACAGGTCGAGGGGCGCGAGCGGGGTAATCTCCGCTTTGGCCGTGCTGTCCGGTGCGGTTGCGGCGGCGGCGTCCGGTTTGGTGGCCGCATCCGTCACTGCCTCCGGCGGCGCGGGAGGTGAGGGCGGCGGCGCCGCCCCGGCGACGAGCAGCACCGCCAGCCCTGCCAGTGCGGCACGCCCCCGGACGGATGACCGATATATCGGCCTGCACGATGCCAACCTGCACGATGCCAACGACGTTCCGGTTGCCGAACCGCCATGCTGCATGTGCCTGTCTCCCCGGGGGCGCCGATGATAAGAACCGCAGCCATACGTCACACGGCACCGATCGCCAAGTCGCACCATCGGCGGCTATACAGGAGATCGCCCCATCGAGCCCCGCACCGTGACCGCAGCCGATCTCCTTGCCGCCGCGACCGATCCCCTTGCCCAGGCTGTCCTCGACCAGATCCCCGGCGCTGTGCTTGGCGTCGTCACCGCAACGGGCGACCGCGCGGTCGCGGTTTTCGGCCTGGCGCAGCGCGAGCCGCAGGCCGTCCCGATGCAGCGGGACACCTGGTTCGACCTCGCATCGCTGACCAAGGTGCTGTTCACCACAACCACGATCCTGACCCTGGCGGCTGAGGGGCGCATCGCGCTGGACGATACGCTGACCACGGCCATTCCCGATCTGCGGCAATACGATCCGGCGGCGGCGGAACGCCGCCTGACGTTCCGCCAATGCCTCGCGCACCAGACCCATCTGCCGGCGGTCGAGCCGCTCTATACGTATGGCCAGGACCCGGCGACGTTGCGGGCCTTCATCCTGCAACGGGTCTGGCGGCAGGGACCGCCGGTCTACTCCGACATCAATTTCATCCTGCTCGGCATTGCCATCGAGCGGCTGACCGGGCGCCCCCTTGGCGAGCAGAATCTGCCCGGCGGCCTGTCGTTCCGCCCCGACCCGGCCGAATGCGCGGCAACCGAGCGCTGCACCTGGCGCGGCCGCGTGCTGCGCGGCGAGGTGCACGACGAGAACGCGTTCGCGCTCGGCGGCGCGGCCGGCCATGCCGGGCTGTTCGGCACCGTCGATGGCGTGCTCGACAGGGCCCTGGGCCTGTTGCAGGGCGCGGCACCGGCGCTGGCTTGTATCCGCACCCGGCAATCGGCCACCCGCACCCTGGGGTGGCAGGCGCGGCACGACGGATGGTCCGGCGGCGATGCGTGCTCGGACGAAACCATCGGCCATACCGGTTTCACCGGCACCGGCGTGTGGATCGATTTCGATCGCGGCATTGCCTGGACGCTGCTGACCAACCGGGTGCATCCGACCCGCCACCGCAACACCGGCGTCGAAGACTTGCGCCGCCAAATTGGCAATCTGATCGCCGGGGCCGCGCCATGAGACGCTGCCTGACTACCACGCTGCTGCTGTTCGGCCTGCCCGCCGCTGGTGTGGCGGGGCCGATGGATGATCTGGTGCGCGCCTATCCGGAGGCGTTGTCAGGCTATGACGGGTCCGACCTGATCTGGCGCGACGGCACCCGCATGCCGGTGGATGACAAGCGGCCGGACAAAAGCCTGCAGGAGCAGCTGCACAGCGGTTCCATTCTCGATCAGATGCGGCAGGTCTATCCGGTGGGTATGGCGTTGCTGCCGGCGCCCCAGCAGGACCCTGGCCGGGTCCGTAACCGGGCATTTTTTTCCAAGATGTATGGGGATTGCCGGGCCGGCGAGGTCACGCCGAAGCTCGTGCATGTGGTCTGGTTGCCGAAAACATGGGGCCATACCGTCAGCATCACCTCGGTCAACGGGGTGGATCGCCAGTTGGCCGCGATCTCGCGCGAACTCGACGAATTGCCTGCGGCGGACATGAAATATCTCTATCCGCCGGCTGGAACCTATGCTTGCCGGAACGTTGCCGGCGCCGATGAACCCAGCATGCATGGCTGGGGCGCGGCGATCGACATCAACACGGCTTTCTCGGATTACTGGCGATGGCACCGGCTGGCCGAGGGTCGCGTGCCGGCCTATGTCAACCGCATCCCGCAGGAGATCGTGACGATTTTCCAGCGGCACGGCTTCATCTGGGGCGGCAGATGGGCGCATTTTGACACGATGCACTTCGAATACCGCCCGGAACTGCTCGGCGACAACCCGGAAGCGGAAGCTGCGCAGCAGCCATTTCCGCCCGTCGTCGGTTCACGCCTGGAGCGCCCGGTCGATAAAAGCATCGCCGTGCCGTGACCCGTAAGCGGCTCCATCCCCGGCCGGCGCTCAGAACCGCGCCTGATCCACCCTCTGCCCGATCGCGCCGCCGATCAGCCTGCCGATGTCGTAAGCAAGCTGCCGGTCGTCGTCGCCCTGCCGGGCACATTGCAGCGTCGCCACCCAGGCGACCGGCGCGGCCGGGGACGGTCGCAATTCGGCGCGCAACCGCACCGTGACGGGCGGGGCGTCCTGACGGGAGCGGCCGATACGGGTCTCGTCGGGGTACTGCGGCTGCACGCCGCCGCCCATCCAACTGAACGAGTGGCCGGCCGGCGCCACCGGGTCGTCCTCGCTGAGGCCGCCGGACATCGTCACCCTCAGCCTGCAACTGCGCCGTCGGCGCGCCGTCGATCGCGACGCCGCTGCGCCGCAACCCGGCGTTGAACTGCGCGGCAAGGTCGAGATTGCGCGGCGAATCATCCGCCACCGCCAGGTGAACCACCAGCGGATCCGGCGCCGGGCGCAGCGGGGTGGCCGACCATGTGCCGGTGCAGACTGTTCAACGCCCAGGCCGGCGAGGCCGCCGCCATCCCGACCGCCAGCAGGATCGCGAGGGCAAGGCGCTTCTGCATGTCCATCTGACCGCCCCTATCCGACGCCTGTCGCTACCCCGGCGTTACCCGGCAGCTTTTGCAGCTCTGATAGGAAGGGAACAACCCCTTGAAAAGCTTGGCGGACCCGACACGATTCGAACGTGCGACCTTCGCCTTCGGAGGGCGACGCTCTATCCAGCTGAGCTACGGGTCCAATAGGGCCACCCCCATAGCGCAGAATGCCCCGCAGCGCCAGCGTCTCAATCCTGCGCCTCAAGCCATTGTTCGGCCGCCCGTTCCGCCCCCGAGGGCAGCGCCGCCGACGGGTCGCGCAGCCAGGCCACGATGTCGCCGATCGGCACCGACCGGTCGTGATCGCGCAGCAGCAGGTGGTAGCCGTCCGGATAATAGGCCAGCCGCGGCCCGTCCGCGCCGCCGCGCGGCAACGCCCGCCAGGTGGCCGCCGTCGCCGCCTTGGGCACCAGTTCGTCCTTGCCGCCATACTGAAACAGGGCCGGCATCCGCATCCGCGGCGCCGCCGCCAGGGCGGCGTCCATCAGGGTCACCAGCCCGCCAAGCGCATCCATGCGGGTGCGCCGGATGGTCAACGGATCGGTGGACAGGCGGATCAGCGCGTCGCGGTTGTCGCTGGCGGTGATCTGCACCGGCCCGCGCGTCAGCCCCAGCCCGGGCATCAGCGTCACCACCAGCCACAACGCGCCGGAGAGCAGGAAATTCATCCGCGCCCGGCCCCAGACCGCCGGCGCAATCAGCACATAGGACGCATCCTGCGGCGCCAGCTTGCCGGTTGCCAGCACCATCAAAATCGCCGCCCCCATGCTTTCGCCCATCAGCACCAGTTTCACGCCCGGATGCAGCGCGCGCACCAGCCGGGCCATCTCGGCCGCGTCCGCCACCAGCGCCTCCGTGCCCGGCCACAGCCCCCGGCCGGGCGCCTCGCCGAAGCAGCGCAGGTCGGGCGCGTACACCGCCACCCCGGCGGCGGCGAATACCGGCGCCGGATATTCCCAGGCGTCGCGGCTGTCATTGAAGCCGTGCAGCGCCAGCACCACCGCTTCGGGCGGGCCGTCCGGCAGCCAGGCGCGGTATGGCAGCCGCGCCCCGTCCGGCATGGTGAACGCATCCCTGGTCATCGACGCGGCCTCCACCGCCGGCCCCGGCGGGGCCCCTATCGACACGCAACCGCCCAGCGCCAGGGCGACGCCCAGACCCAGCGCCCCGCGCCGCGTTACGCCGGCCCGCGTCACGCCGGTAACCGAAGCGGGCGCAACCGGAGCGGGCGCAACCAAACCAGGCGCCTGGGCGATAGCAGGACGGCATAATGGGCGCGATGTTGAAAGCATGGTCCGCATGGCTATCATGCCGCCCGCCCCCCGGGGCAATCCCATAGCCCCTGAGGCCCCCATGCCGGACGGTTCCGCCAGCCCCGCCTCCACCCCGATAATTCCCACTGAAAACTTTCCTGTCGAAATCATTTATACCGATGACCGCACCGTGCCCTGCGACGGCGGCGAGGGGGTGCTCGGCCATCCCCGCGTCTTCCTGCGCATCGCCGGCACCCAGGTGATGTGCCCGTACTGCTCGCGCCTGTATGTACTCAATCCCAGCGCCGGCGGCGGAGACCCGCACTGAATACGTCGCACACGGAAGCGGGCCAGGCGCCGGCCGCTGCGTCCAGCCCGCATCTGGTCCTGATCGACGGGTCCGGCTTCATCTTTCGCGCCTTCCACGCCCTGCCGCCGATGACGCGGCCCGACGGAGTGCCGGTGAACGCCGTGTTCGGCTTCACCAACATGCTCGCCCACCTGCTGAAGGACCATGTCGGCACCCATTTCGCCGTCATCTTCGACGCCGGCCGCCTCACCTTCCGCAACCGGCTGTACGATCTCTACAAGGCCCAGCGCCCCGAGCCGCCCGAGGAATTGCGCCCGCAATTCGCCCTGGTGCGCGACGCCACCGCCGCCTTCGGCGTGCCGGCCATCGAGCTGGCCGATTGGGAGGCCGATGACCTGATCGCCTCCTACGCGCGCGAAGCCGAGGCCAGCGGCGGTCGTACCACGATCGTCTCGTCGGACAAGGACCTGATGCAGCTCATCCGGCCCGGCGTTGGCATGCTCGACCCGATCAAGCAGAAACCGATCGGGCCGGCCGAGGTGATGGAGAAATGGGGCGTGCCGCCGGACAAGCTGGTCGAGATGCAGGCGCTGATGGGCGATGCGGTGGACAACGTCCCCGGCGTGCCCGGCATCGGCCCGAAGACGGCCGCCCAGCTCATTACGGAATACGGCGACCTTGAATCGGTGCTGGCCGCAGCGCCATCGATGAAGCCGTCGAAAAAGAAGGACATGCTGATCGCCCATGCCGAGGCGGCGCGGATCTCCCGCCGGCTGGTCCAGTTGCGCGACGATGCGCCGTTGCCGGTGCCGCTGGCCGAGCTGGCCGTGCGCGAGCTGGACCCGGGCCGCCTGGCGGCCTGGCTGACGGAACAGGGTTTTCGCAGCACATTGCTGCGCCTCGGGTTGGAGCCGCCGGTCGTCGCCCCCGCGCCGGTGGCGCCCCCGGCGGCCAAAGGCCCGCAGGGCTCGCTGGCTTTCGATGATCCGCCCGCCCAACCCGCGGCGCTGCCCCCTCCCGGCGCCGGCGAGGGCTACGGTTCCTATGACACCGTCACGACCCTGGAAGCGCTGCAGGCCTGGATCGCCGAGGCCAAGGCTGCCGGCGTGGTGGCGGTGGATACCGAGACCGACGGGCTGGACGCCATGCGCGCCAACCTGGTCGGGTTCTCGCTTGCCACCGCGTCCGGCCGCGCCTGCTACGTGCCGCTGCGCCATGTCGACGCCGAGGGAAACGCGCCCGCGCAGGTGCCGGTCGAGCCCGCCATCGCCGCCCTCGCCCCGCTGCTGACCGATCCGAACGTGCAAAAGGTGTTTCTGAACGCGAAGTTCGACCTGCTCATCCTGTCGCGCGCCGGCGCCCCGCTGGCGACGCCGCTGGACGACGTCATGCTGATCTCCTACGCCCAGGATGCCGGCCGGCACGGCCACGGCATGGATGAGCTGGCGCTACTGCACCTGCACCATAGCTGCATCAGCTACGACCAGGTCACCGGCACCGGCCGTGCCCGGCTGCCGTTCGCCCGGGTGCCGCTGGACCGCGCCACCCCCTACGCCGCCGAGGATGCCAACGTCACCCTGCGGCTGTGGCAGCGACTGCGCCCCACCCTGCGCACCACCGCCTCGCTCGCGCTGTATGAGCAGATCGAGCGCCGGCTGGTGCCGGTGCTGCTGGAGATGGAGCGCGCCGGGGTGAAGGTGGATGAAAACGATCTGCGCGCCATGTCGAAGGATTTCGAGGCGCGCATGCGCGTCATGGAGCAGGACATTCATCGCCTCGCCGGATTCCCGTTCAATGTCGGCAGCCCGAAGCAGCTTGGCGAGGTGCTGTTCGACCGCATGTCCCTGACCGGCGGCAAGCGGATGAAGACCGGCGCCTGGGGCACCGATTCCAGCGTGCTGCAGGCCCTGGCCGACCAGGGCCACGAACTGCCCGCCCGGGTGCTGGAATGGCGCCAGTTGCAGAAGCTGAAATCCACCTACGCCGACGCGCTGGTGACCCAGATCAACCCCGACACCGGCCGGGTGCATACCAGCTTCGCCATGGCCATCGCCAGCACCGGGCGGCTTTCCTCCACCGATCCCAATCTGCAGAACATCCCGATCCGCACCGAGGAAGGCAGCCGCATCCGCCACGCCTTCATCGCCGAGCCCGGCCATGTGCTGATCAGCGCCGACTACTCGCAGATCGAGCTGCGGCTGCTTGCCCACGTGGCCGACATTCCTCAGCTGAAAGCCAGCTTCGCCGCCGGCGAGGACATCCACGCCCGCACCGCCAGCGAAGTGTTCGGCGTGCCCATGCAGGGCATGGACCCGATGACCCGCCGGCGCGCCAAGGCGATCAATTTCGGCATCATCTACGGCATCAGCGCTTTCGGACTGGGCCGCCAGCTCGGCATTACGCCGGGGGAGGCGCGCACCTATATCGACGCCTATTTCGCCCGCTATCCCGCCATCCGCGCCTACATGGAAAAAACCAAGGACGACGCCCGCATCGCCGGCTTCGTCACCACGCCGTTTGGCCGGCGCTGCTGGGTTCCGGGCATCGACGACAAGAACGCCGCGAGGCGCGCCTACGCCGAACGGCAGGCCATCAATGCCCCGCTGCAGGGCGGCGCGGCCGACGTGATCAAGCGCGCCATGGTCCGCCTGCCGGCTGCGTTGGCGCAAAGCGGCCTGTCCGCCCGCATGCTGCTGCAGGTGCATGACGAGCTGCTGTTCGAGGCGCCGGCGGACCAGGCCGAGGCCGCCGCCGCCCTGGCCCGCCGCGTCATGGAGGCGGCCGCGACGCTATCGGTGCCGCTGCTGGTGGAAACCGGCACGGGCCGCAATTGGGCAGAGGCGCATTGACGCTTTGATCCATTCTCCGGCGGCCTGAATCCCTATATGTCAGACTGCTTACAGACGACGTGGGGTCAAAAACATGTTCGACACCTCCAACTTCACCGCCGCGGACGTGATGACCCGTGAGGTCGTCACCGTGGGGCCTGACGAAACGCTGCGGCGGGCCGCGCAGCTCATGCTCAAGCGCGGCGTCTCCGGCTTACCGGTGGTCGATTTCCGCGGGCGCGTCGTCGGCGTCATCTCGGAAGCCGATCTGGTCCGCCCCGATGAGGCGGCCGAGAAGCGCTTCCACCGCTGGCTCGACATCCTGGCCGACGGCGAGGAACTCGCCCCCGAGCTGATCGCCGCCGTCGATGCGGCGAACCGGCCGGTCGCCCGGGTCATGCGCACCGATCCGATCACCGTGACCGAACAGACCCCGCTGCGCGACGTGGCCAATCTGGTCGGCCGGGACAATGTGCGCCGGGTGCTGGTGGTCACGGACGGCAAGCTGGTCGGAATCGTGGCGCGGCGCGATCTGGTGCGGGCGCTGGCCAGCGGACACTGAAGGCGGGGAGCACTGAAGGCGGGGAGCACTGAAGGCGGGGAGCACTGAAGGCGGGGAGCACTGAAGGCGGGGCGCCGGCCACCGCGGCCACACGCAACGGTGGCCGGCTTTGTCGCGTTATGACTTCCTGGTCAGCTCGTGCGCCAGCGCGCGCAGCAGATCGGCACGGCTGACCAGCCCGACCAGCTTGTCATCCTTCACCACCGGCACGCGCTTGATCTTGCGCTCGTAGAACAGCCGCGCGATGTCCCGCGTCGAGGTGTCCGGAAACACGGTGATCGCGCTTTCCACCATCAGCTTCTTGACCTTGCGCTGCTGGGAGCGGATCGCGTCCATGAAGGTCGGCGCCAGGTCCGTCCCTTCGGACAGGTGGTCGAGCCACCAGGCCTGCCGCTCGGTGAACTCGCCGTGCCAGCGCAGCAGATCGCCTTCGGTCAGCATGCCGACCGGCCGGTTCGCGTCGTCCACCACTACCAGCCCGCTGATGTGGTTATCTGCCATCAGGCGCACGGCATCCAGCAATGGCGTCTCCGGGTGCACCACCTTGACGTCCCGGGTCATCACGTCCTCGGCCGTCAGCGGCGAGTCCTCGAGCATGGTCTGTTTCCTTTTTTCCTGGCGCGAGCCACGCCAGCGTGGACTCCAGGCGGAAGCGGGCAACCGCGCATGAGATGAACCACTTGGCCCGCCGGGAGGCTGGCGTGCGCGGCCGGCATCAGGATATACGCAGCCCGGGTCGCGGGGCCAGTCCCGCGGCGGCAGGGCGGATGCGCCATGGACACGATCTTCCGCGGCGGCCTTGACACCGCTGCCGGACGCCGCCTTGCCTGGATCGACAGCATGCTGGTTGATCATGGCGTGTTGCGCCTGGCCTGGACCAATGCCGGCCCGGTGCTGCCGGGCCGGTTGTATCGCTGCAACCACCCCACCCCCGCGCGGCTTTCGGCCATGGTGCGGCGCTGGGGCATCCGCAGCGTGCTCAATCTGCGCGGCCCCACCGGCAACGGCTCGGACGCGCTGTCGCGCGAGCGGGCGCACCGATTGGGCCTGGACTTCATCGATCTGCCGATGTCGAGCGGCCGGCCGCCGCCGCGCGAGCGCCTGCTGGCGCTGATCGCGGCCCTGCAGGGCCTGCGCGAGCCCGCGGTCGTCCATTGCAAATCGGGCGCCGACCGGGCGGGGTTCGCCGGCGCGGTGTTCCTGCTGCTGGAGGGCGCGACGGTCGCCGATGCCATGCGCCAGCTGTCGCTGCGCTGGGGCCACCTGGCCCGCTCGCGGGCCGGCGTGCTGGATGCGGTGCTACGCGCCTATGCGCGCGAAGGGGAAGGGCGGGTTGCCTTCGCCGCGTGGGCGCGCGACAGCTACGACCCCGACGCGATCGCCGCCGGCTTCAGGGCGGGACGGCTGGGCACGTTGCTGAACGATCGGGTGCTGCAACGCGAATAATCGCAATGGGGGGGAGGAAGGCCAGGGGCTCTGCCCCTGGACCCCGCTAAGGGCGGAGCCCTTAGCTCGACTTTCCGTCGGTGATTCCGCGGGCGCATCAGATCAGCGCCCAGAAGATATCCTCGGTGGCGATGAAGCGGAGGGCGTCTTCGAGCGGCAGGACGGTGCGGCCGAACGGGCCGGTGGGTGACCAGCGTTCCTTCCCGAGTGACCAGTAGAGCACCTCGACGCGATCGTTGTCGGCGTTCGGGCGCAGGCGTGCGACCGGCGCCCCGGAGGCGGCGTGGTAGAGCGAGTAGCCGCGGTTGCGGCGCTCGACCAGCACGGCGCCGCGGCTGAAGGTAAATCGCTCGATGCGCTGGACGATGCCGTCGGTCATGCTCACTATATTATCGGTGGCCCGGGGACGGCGCATCGCCGCGGATGAGCGGCGCCACGGCGCGGCTTGCGCCACGGGCGTCGTTCGATTCTACGGGTTCGATGACGCCCGATTGCACCCCCGCCGCCCCCGTTTCCCCCGGCACTCTCCCCGTGCCGTCGCTGCTGGCCAGCTGGCTGGCGCCGTTCCGCGACTGTTTCACCGCGCCGGTCTGGCAGCGCGTGCTGGTCCTGGTCGCCGGCGCGGTGTTGGCACCAAGCCAGCGGACGGTCAGCGCCGCCCTGCGGGTGATGGGGCTGGCCGACCAGCCGAGCTTCGGCCGCTTCCACGAAGTCCTGAGCCAGGCGCGTTGGAATTCGCACGCCCTGGCGCGCAGACTGCTCATCCACCTGCTCGACGCCTTGCTGCCGACCGGCGAGGTGGTGATCGGCATCGACGACACCATCGAACGCCGCTGGGGGCCGAACATCGCAGCCCGCGGCATCTACCGCGATCCGGTGCGGTCCTCGCGCGGCTTCTTCGTCAAAACCAGCGGCCTGCGCTGGCTGTCGTTGATGGTGGTGCTGCCGGTTCCGTGGGCGAAGCGGCGCTGGGCGCTGCCGTTCCTGACCATCCTGGCGCCATCGCAGCGCTGCAACGAGAAGCGGGGCCGGCGCCACAAGCCGCTGACCCGCTGGGCGATCCAGGCGATCCTGCAGACAAGGCGCTGGCTGCCCGACCGCCGCATCGCCATCGTCGGCGACAGCAGCTTCGCCACCCTCGAACTGATCGCCGCGGTCCGCCGCCGCGTCCGTCTGATCACCCGCCTGCGGCTCGATGCCAACCTGTTCGCGCCGGCCCTGCCGCGCCCGCCCGGCCAGCGCGGCCGGCCGGCGCTGAAAGGCAAGCCTCTGCCCAAGCTCAGCGCCGTGCTGGCGAACCCGGCAACCGTCTGGACCAAGCTGCAGGTGACCGACTGGTATGGTGGCGAGACCCGGCTGGTCGAAATCGTCTCCGGCACCGCGGTCTGGTACCATGCCGGCCTGCCGCCGGCGCCGCTCCGCTGGGTGCTGGTGCGCGATCCGTCCGGCCAGCGCGAGCCGCAGGCCTTCCTCAGCACCAACCTCGACGACACACCGGCGGAGATCCTGGGCTGCTTCGTCTCGCGGTGGCGCGTCGAGACGACGTTTCAGGAAGTCCGCCGCCATCTCGGCGTCGAGACCCAGCGGCAATGGTCGGACCAGGCCATCCTGCGCACCACGCCGGCGCTGCTCGGGTTGTTCTCGCTGGTGACGCTGTGGGCCGGCGAGTTGATGGCAGCGCAGGCTACCGCCCTGCGCCCGCGCGGGGCCGCCTGGTATGCCAAGCAGGAACCCACCTTCAGCGACGCCATCGCCGCCGTCCGCCGGGCACTTTGGTGCCCACCGCATTTTTCGATGTCCCGGCCAGGCAAGGACGTCATCGAAATTCCCACGACTCTCCTGCAGAGTCTCGTCGAGACCGTGTGCTACGCCGCCTGACGACTCCAGTTGTCCGTTCCACGGCACTCTGCCAAACCGGTACGCTCAAGAAACCGACGGCGGAAAGCCGAGCTTAGAACCCATTCGTTTAGACAGTTGTTATGAGATGAGGGGCCGAAGCATCTCCTCACCCCCCCCTCTCATAACAACTGTCTAAGTGATGGGGTCCAGGGGCCTCTCGGCCCTTGGCGGGTCCAGGGCAGAGCCCTGGCCTTCCTTGCCTATATCAAGCCGCCTTCAACGCCACCGCCTTCACGTCCTCGCCCACATATGCAGCGAACGTGGCGAAATTCCTCTCGAACCGTCCGACCAGATCACGGGCCGCGGCGTCGTAGGCGGCCTTGTCCGCCCAGGACTGGCGCGGGTCCAGCACCTCGGTGGGCACGCCGGGCACGGCGGCCGGGATCGACAGACCGAAGAACGGCTCGCGGCGGTACTCGACGCGGGCGAGCGAGCCGTCCAGCGCGGCGCGCAGCAGGGCGCGGGTGTGCTTGATCGACATGCGCTTGCCGACACCGTAGGCGCCGCCGCTCCAACCGGTGTTCACCAGCCAGCACTCTGCCTCGTGGTGGGCGATCAGGTCGGCCAGCATGCGGCCATACACTTCCGGCCGGCGCGGCAGGAAGGGCGCGCCGAAGCAGGTGGAGAAAGTCGCTTGCGGCTCGGCGCCCAGGCCCTTTTCGGTGCCCGCCACCTTGGCCGTGTAGCCGGACAGGAAATGGTACATCGCCTGCGCCGGCGACAGCCGGGCGATCGGCGGCAGCACGCCGAACGCGTCGGCGGTCAGCATCACCACGTTCTTCGGCTGCCCGCCGCGGCCCGACGGCACCGCGTTGGGGATGAACTCCACCGGGTAGCAAGCCCGCGTGTTCTCGGTGAAGGTCTTATCGGTGAGGTCCAGCCGCCCGGCTTCATCGGCCACCACGTTTTCCAGCACGGTGCCGAAGCGGTGCGACGCCGCCCAGATCTCGGGCTCGGCTTCTTTGCTGAGGTTGATGACCTTGGCGTAGCAGCCGCCCTCGAAGTTGAACACGCCGTCCGGACCCCAGCCGTGCTCGTCATCGCCGATCAGCGGACGTTCCGGGTCGGACGAGAGGGTGGTTTTGCCGGTGCCGGACAGGCCGAAGAACAGCGCCACGTCGCCGGCACGGCCGATATTGGCGCTGCAATGGATCGGCAGCACGCCGGCCGGCGGCAGCAGCCAGTTCATCACCGTGAAGATCGATTTCTTCACCTCGCCCGCGTACTGCGTGCCGGCGATCACGATCATCTTCTGCGCGAAGGACAGGGCGATGGTGGTGGCGGAGCGGGTGCCGTCGATCTGCGGCTGGGCGTGGAAATGCGGCGCGTGCAGCATGACGTAGTCGGGCTGGAAATCGGCCAGTTCCTCCGGCGCGGGCCGGATGAAGATGTTGCGGGCGAACAGCGCCTGCCAGGCGCCGGTGCTCACCACCCGCACCCGCACCCGCCGCGCCGGGTCGGCGCCGGCGTACAGGTCCTGGACGAACAGCTCCTGCCCCTGCAGGTAGGCCTGCACCCGGACCTTGAGGAGATTGAAATTCTCCGCCGACAGCCGGTGGTTGATGTTGCCCCACCATACGTCGGCCGTGACCCCCGGCTCGTCGACGACGAACTTGTCCTCGACCGAACGGCCGGTATGGATGCCGGTGCGCACGATCAAGGCGCCATCGGCGGACAGACGGCCCTCGCCGCGGCGGATCGCATGCTCCACCAGGGAGGCGGCCGTCAGGTTGACGTAGACGTTCTGGCCGGCGCGGACGCCGCTGCCGGCCAGGGCGGCGGCGTTGCGGGCGCGGATGGTTTCGGGATCGGGGCTCATCGAGTTTATGTCTCCAGCACGGGGCGGTGCCCAGTTTGTATCATTTCACCTGTTTGCGGGTAGTCCCGGCACGGTCACCCCTGCCGCGCGCGCGGCCCGGGCCAGCCGCACCCGTTCGGTCCGCACGCCGCCCGGATCGGCCACCGGCGCCGCCCAGGCGATGCGCCGCTCCGGCTCCGCACTTCCGGCATCGGGGCAGGCAAGATCGCAGCATTCCACATCGACTCCCGCCATCCGCCATGATGCCCCGGCCGCCCGCCTGCCGGGCGACCGCCTGCAACGCGTCCGGATGATCGCGACGGCCATGCAACAGGATATCATCGGCCGCGGCGGCGATCGCCGCAACCGCCGCGGTATCCGGTGCCAGCCCGGCCTGGCGCCGCCGCGCTGTCCGCAGCAGCTTGCGGGACATCCGGAGGGATGATTCCGGTTCCAGTTGTGCCTGTGCCAGCGATGGCTGTTCGGGCGGGTTTGCCGCCATATTCTGTTCCCCCTTCATCCGCAATGCGCCACAATCCACGCCCATAGTGGCGTGATCGGGCGAGAACTGGCCAGCCCGCCCGCGCGACACCCCCGGAGAACGCCCATGAAGCAGACCATCGCCCTGGTGGACGATGACCGCAACATCCTCACCAGCGTCGCCATGACGCTGGAGCAGGAAGGCTACCAGGTGCGCACCTACACCGATGGCGAAAGCGCGCTGCAGGGGCTGATCAGCCGTCCCGTCGACCTCGCCGTGCTCGACATCAAAATGCCGCGAATGGACGGCATGGAACTGCTGCAGCGGCTGCGCCAGCGCACCAGCCTGCCGGTGATCTTCCTCACCAGCAAGGACGAGGAGGTGGACGAAGTGATGGGGCTGCGGCTTGGTGCCGATGACTACATCACCAAGCCGTTCAGCCAGCGCCTGCTGCTGGAGCGCATCCGCGCCCTGCTGCGCCGCAACGAAGCCAGCCGCGCCGAAGGCTCCGGCACCACCCCCGCCGGGGTGATCGTGCGCGGCGAGCTGGTGCTGGACGAAACCAAGCACCAATGCCTGTGGAAGGGCCGCGACATCCAGCTCACCGTGACCGAATTCCTGCTGGTCAAGGCGCTGGCCACCCGCCCCGGCATGGTGAAATCGCGCGACCAACTGATCGACGCCGCCTACGGCGAGAACATCTACGTGGACGACCGCACCATCGACAGCCATGTCAAACGCGTGCGCAAGAAGTTCCGCAGCGCCGATGACAGCTTCAACCAGATCGAGACGCTGTACGGCATCGGCTACCGCTACAAGGATTCCTGACCCTCCATGCCCGACAGCGGCGTCCTGCCCATCCCCCTGGCCACGCCGGCAAGCCTGCGCAAGCGCCGCCGCTTCCGCTGGCTGTCGCCGCTGCTGCGCCGCATCCTGCTGGTCAACGCGCTGCCGCTGGTGCTGCTGCTGGCCGGGCTGCTTTACCTCGACCAGTACCAGAACGGGCTGCTGCAGGCCGAGGTCGGCACCCTGCGCGAGCAGGCCCGCATCTTCTCCGGCGCGCTGGGCGAAACCGCGGTGAAAATGGACGAGGGCGACCGGCCGCATCTGGTGCCCGATCTGGCCCGGCCGCTGCTGCGCAGCCTGACCGAGCCGTCGCCGAACGCGCAGGCCAAGCTGTATGCGCCGGACGGCACCGTGGTGGCCGACAGCCGGGTGCGCGAGGGCACCGGCGGCGCGGTGGTCACCGAGCCGCTGCCGCCGGCGGTCGATCGCGGCCGCGTGGTCGGCACCATCGGCCACATCTATGACCAGATCCTGGCCCTGCTGCCGCACAACAACCAGGCGCCGCGACTCGATACCGGCCCCTCCGCCGCCGGCCCGGACTGGCAGCCCGACGTGCCCGAGGAGGTGCGGCTCACCGGCACCAACCAGACCCGCGAAATGCCGCCCTATATCCGGCGCACCGCGGATAACCGGCTGCTGGTGACGGTGGCCGAGCCGGTGCAGCGCAACCACGCGACCGTGGGCATCGTGCTGCTGACCCGCGAGGCGCGGGAGGTGGACGACAGCCTGCTCGCCATCCGCCTGTCCATCCTCGGCCTGTTCACCCTGGCCCTCGGCCTGACGGTGATGCTCTCCTGGTACCTGTCGCAGACCATCGCCCGCCCGATTCTGCGCCTGGCCGGGGCGGCGGAGCAGATGCGCGAGGGGCGCGGGCGCACCGGCGCGGTGCCGGTGTCGCTGCTGGAACGCGGCGACGAGATCGGCGAACTGGCCGGCGCCCTGTCGGAATCCGCCCGCGCGCTCTGGGCGCGGATGGATGCGATCGAGCGCTTCGCCGCCGACGTGGCGCACGAAATCAAGAACCCGCTGACCTCCATCCGCAGCGCCATCGAGACGCTGCGCCGCATCGAGGATGCCGACAAGCAGCGCCGCCTGCTGGCCATCATCGCCGAGGATGTCGGCCGGCTCGACCGGCTGATCAGCGACATCAGCGACGCCTCGCGCATCGACGCCGAGCTGTCGCGGGTCGCCGTCGAACCGGTTGACGTGGCGCCGATCCTCGCCGCCCTGGCCGAGATCAACGAAACCACCCGCGGCGATGGCGACCCGCATATCGAGCTCGCCCCACCCGAGGGGCAGGTGGTGGTGCAGGCGGTGGAAGGGCGGCTGGTGCAGGTGCTGCGCAACCTGATCGGCAATGCCGAATCCTTCTCGCCGCGCGACGGCCACATCCGCCTGCACGCCCGCCATTCCGGCCGCCAGGTGGAGATCAGCGTCGAGGACGAGGGGCCCGGCATTCCCGAGGCCAATCTGGAGCACATCTTCGACCGGTTCTATTCCGAACGGCCGAAGGATGAGCGATTCGGCCAGCATTCCGGCCTCGGCCTGTCGATCAGCCGGCAGATCGTCGAGGCGCTGAAGGGCCGCATCATTGCCGAGAACCGCCGCGACGAGCGCGGTCAGACCCTCGGCGCCCGCTTCATCGTCCGCCTTCCCGCCGCCGCGTAGGCGGTGGTACTCGCTCCGCGAGGTTGCGAAACCGCCCGGCTGCTGCGCGTGGCACGCGATCGTGACCCGTGCCACCGGGCCGGCGCAGTGTTTGACATCGGGACCAGGGCGCAACTAATGTCCGCCCCTTATATTGCATGTGCGAACAGCCGGGCGTGAGCCCTGTCCGGGAACGTTCGGACAATTGGCGTGCCCAGCAGGTTGCGTGCCCAGCAGGGGAAGAACAACGTCCCGGAACAGGTCCGGCAAGCTCAGGAAGCGGCGACACTCCATGAAGATCCTCGTGCCCGTCAAGCGGGTGGTCGATTACAACGTCAAGGTCCGGGTGAAGTCGGACGGCACCGGCGTCGAGACCAGCGGGGTCAAGATGTCGATGAACCCGTTCGACGAGATCGCGGTCGAGGAGGCGGTGCGCCTGAAGGAGAAGGGCGTCGCCAGCGAGATCGTGGCGGTGTCGCTCGGGCAGGCCGCCTGCGCCGAGACCATCCGCACCGCCCTGGCCATGGGTGCCGATCGCGGCATCCTGGTGCAGACCGATGTCGATCTGCAGCCGCTGGCGGTGGCCAAGCTGCTGAAGGCGCTGGTGGACCGCGAGCAGCCGCAGCTGGTGATCCCGGGCAAGCAGGCGATCGACGACGACATGAACGCCACCGGCCAGATGCTGGCCGCCCTGCTCGGCTGGCCGCAGGGCACCTTCGCCAGCAAGCTGACGGTGCAGGACGGCACCATCACCGTCACCCGCGAAGTGGATGGCGGGCTGGAGACGGTGGCGCTGCCGCTGCCGGCGATCATCACCGCTGATTTACGGCTGAATGAGCCGCGCTATGCCAGCCTGCCCAACATCATGAAGGCGCGCAAAAAGCCGATCCAGACGGTGACGCCGGCCGAGCTGGAGGTGGACCCGACGCCGCGCCTGACCGTGCTGAAGGTGGTCGAGCCGCCGAAGCGGCAGGCCGGCAAGAAAGTCGCCTCGGTCGCCGAACTGGTGGCCAGGTTGCGGACCGAAGCGAAGGTGATCTGAGCCATGACCTCCCTGGTTTTCCTCGATCACGACGGGGCCGGCATCAGGCAGCCCTCCCGCTCGGCGGTGGCGGCGGCGCAGCAATTGGGCGAGGTGCATGTGCTGGTGGCCGGGCACGGCGTGCCGGCGGCGGCCGCGGCGGCGGCGAAGCTGCCGGGGGTCGCGCGGGTGCTGGTCGCCGACGCGCCGGTGTTCGACCATCTGCTGGCCGAGCCGGTGGCCGCCCTGCTGGTTGCCCTCGCCCCCGGCTACAGCCACCTGCTGGCGGCGGCCTCCGCCGAGGGCAAGAACGTCATGCCGCGGGTCGCCGCCCTGCTGGACGTGCAGGTGATCAGCGAGGTCGCGGCCGTCGTGGACGCACACACCTTCGTCCGTCCGATCTACGCCGGCAACGCGCTGGCGACGGTGCGGAGCGCGGACGCAAAGCTGGTGCTGACCGTGCGCGCGGCCAGCTTCGACCCGGTGCCGGCCGAGGGGGGCAATGCGCCGATCGAGGCGGTGCCGATCCCCGACGTGCCGAGCCCCGGCCGCTTCGTCTCGGCCGAGCTGACCCACAGCGAGCGGCCGGATCTGACCGCCGCGCGGGTGGTCATCTCGGGCGGGCGCGGCATGCGCAGCGGTGAGAATTTCCATCTGCTCGATGTGATCGCCGACAAGCTCGGCGCCGCCGTCGGCGCCAGCCGGGCGGCCGTCGATGCGGGCTTCGTTCCCAACGACTATCAGGTTGGGCAAACCGGGAAGATCGTCGCCCCTGAATTGTATATCGCGGTGGGGATTTCCGGCGCCATCCAGCACCTTGCCGGCATGAAAGACAGCAAAGTGATCGTGGCGATCAACAAGGACGAGGAAGCGCCGATCTTCCAGGTTGCCGATTACGGCCTGGTCGCCGATCTGTTCACCGCGCTGCCCGAACTGGCGGCCGAGCTGGAGCGCTCCTGAATGAACATCGATGTGACGCCGACCCCGGTCGCCGCCGACGCGCAGACGAACGGCCCCGCGATCGCCCGGGTGGGCGTGATCGGGGCCGGCCAGATGGGCAACGGCATCGCGCATGTCTGCGCGCTGGCCGGCGTGCCGGTGGTCATGCTGGACGTGAAGGCCGAGGCGCTGGACAAGGCGATCGCCACCATGGGCCGCAACATGGACCGCCAGGTGCACCGCAACCTGATCACCGCCGAGGACCGCGCGGCGGCGCTCGCGCGCATCACCACCAGCACCGACTATGCCGCCTTCGGCGACTGCGACCTGGTGATCGAGGCGGCGACGGAGAAGGAGGAGGTGAAGAAGGCGGTGTTCCGCACGCTGCTGCCGCACATCAAGCCGTCCTGTATGGTCGCCTCCAACACCTCGTCGATTTCGATTACCCGGCTTGGCGCCGCCACCGACCGGCCGGAAAAATTCATCGGCATGCACTTCATGAACCCGGTGCCGGTGATGAAGCTGGTGGAGATCATCCGCGGCATCGCCACCGACGAGCCGACCTTCCAGGCGACGCTCGCGCTGGCCCACCATCTGGGCAAGACCACGGCGGTGGCCGAGGATTTCCCCGCCTTCATCGTCAACCGCATCCTGGTGCCGATGATCAACGAGGCGGTGTACGCGCTGTATGAGGGTGTCGGCTCGGTGCCGGCGATCGACAGCGCCATGCGGCTGGGCGCCAACCACCCGATGGGGCCGCTGGAACTGGCGGATTTCATTGGGCTGGATACCTGCCTGAGCATCATGCAGGTGCTGTATGAGGGGCTGTCGGACAGCAAATACCGGCCCTGCCCGCTGCTGGTGAAATATGTCGAGGCCGGCTGGCTCGGGCGCAAGACCGGGCGGGGGTTCTACGACTACTCGCAGACCCCGCCGCGGCCGACGCGGTAACCGAGAAGGAGCCGCTCCGGCTGAATCTGAGCCCAGGCAAGAGCCGTAAGAGTGTTGGGCATTGGATTTCCGGGCGGCGTCTTCGTCCTACTTGCGGGCATGATGGTTCCAGGCGGCAGTGTAGTCACTCTGGTACGTGTGTCCCGGTACGGTGTCTTCCGCGAGCTTGCGGGCGGCAACCATTAAATACATCGCGGTCGGCGTAACCCCGGTCTCCTGCCGCTGGCCCGACGGATCGGCGAGGTCCGTCGGAGGGTGGCTTCCCGACAAAGGAACGAGTTGCATGCGCTCGACAGCGAACCCGGTTCCCACACCGAACGCGCGCCAGAACAATTCCGGGCTGAATTGGTAAAACCCGTGCCCAAGCTGGTTGTTGGCAGCGTTCACGCTCAGGAAGAGGCCCCCGATCCTGAGCATACGTTTGACGTTCTCGATAGCCTGCGGGAAATCGTAGACGTGCTCAATGGTGCCACCATCGAAAATACAGTCGAACCGAGCTAGCATACTGTCTGGGACAGGTTCGTTGAGATCATGGATGATCGTTGCGCCTTCAAAACAAGAGATGTCCAACGCCTGTACCGTTCGCGATCCGATGAGCCGAAGAAGTGTGTCGGCGCAACCGTCGGACGACCTCAAGTCACTAAGCGGCAACGGGATGCCGTGGCGAGCGAGCACCCCGCGAACCTGTTCGTTGTCGGTGACGTGGAAGCCCTGCCGGCCAAGACACAGGGTATCGCCGAGATCGTCCCCCCTGTGAGCCAACAGGAAGTCCAGAACGTAAACGTCGACACCCATTTGCCCAACCTCCGCCATGAATATGGCCATACGACCACGCTGTGCCGCGATCAAAACGTCCACCGCGGCCTGACGCGGTAGAGGGCACGTCATGCGCGCGCTGCCCGCTTGCAGCACGCGCACTGATTGTGCTTTAAGCTAGCTGCGTAGCAATCGGGCTGTCAATTGTCCCACTGGGTAACCCGGATGGAATACGGCTTAACCCTGCTTTCGGACTGCGATCATCGTCAGTCGTTTCTATGTGACTGCCTCGCGAGCGCCAGCGCGGACTCACCGAGAGCCAAACTCATATGATGGGCAAACCATTCGTTTCGGTTGACTTCAGGCTGAACGGCAATTTCCGAATGCTTCAGTCGGCCGGTTGGTCGGCCCCAGAACCACACGGTGTTTGGAGCAGCGCTTCTGAAGCGACAGTTGTCGTCGCGGGTCTCTGTGCGAACGTCGCGCATCATGCAGAGATCTCCGCTACCCCGTTTGTGTGTCCTCCAGCGGTCGCCGGCCAAACGCTTGCCATTCATTGCGCCGGCCGAGAGTTGTTTTTCGGCCATCTGAGTGGCCCTGAGGGGATCAGCTTTTCCATCCCCGCGGAGGGTGTGTCGGAAGTAGGTATTGCTGAGTTGAAATTCAGGTTCCCGGACGCGGTTGCGCCGCGCGACGTAGGCGCTTCAGGCGATAGCCGCAAGCTTGGATTCGCACTCTCGCGAGCAGACTTCTACCCAGAAGGCAACGGACCAGAAAGCAACGGAGCTGATACTGGTGAAATTGATTTGCCGGCTCAACCGCTGCCCACACCAAACTATCTTCCCATAAATGCCGGGACGGGAGACGGAAGTTTGTTTGTTAACAGAAATGCCCTTCATCGATGCTGGAAAGATCTGAACGCTCTGGTAGAGCAATTACTCGCGTTTCCAGCTACTCCCCACCACTTTATGCAGAAATTTTTTGCCAGCCTTAAAGGGGATGACAGCATCTATACGCAGTTCATTCGAACTGCACAAACCGCATACGAAAACTCCATCATCGCGTCATTGCACGATCCTCTTGCGACCTCTCAGATTCCACCCTTTACGCATCGTATATGGATTACTGGGAATGAAGCGACTCTCCCACCACAAGACTATATCGAAAATTATATGATGTCAATAAAAAATCTTCCACCAACGCTAACGCACTTTTTCTGGACTAACAATTCTTATGTATACAATCACATTACGGAGAAGAATACAGAATTTAATTGTTCTAATCTTGTCATTTTGGATATTTCGTTTCTAAAAACTGATAGTCTCTTCCTAAATGTCGTACGACTGATTGATGCGCGTAAATTTGTTCTTGCGGCCGACATCCTCAAATTTATGATCCTGCACCGCCTCGGTGGGATCTACAGCGACCTTGGTGTTCTGTACGATGTTGCGGTGGTGAGCTTGGTTCGGACCGCCGAGCATGGCTTGATCGTCAGCGACGCCGGGTTCTTTCAGACAAGCTTCGTCGCAGCCGCGCCGGGGTCAGATCTTGTTTCGATTTTCCTCGCCGTCCTGAATAACCCTCACGCCTTGTCCGCCAAATATGCGCGGCTTGGGGACGCAGTTTGCGCGCTTGATGAAGTACATATTTTCGCCGGGCTTGGATTTACGGCGTGTGTATTGCTGTTTCTGTCACCGTTCCGCCGTACCGTAATCCTTCCTGCTCAGTCGCGTCATATGCAGTGGCGATCCGAGCAATCGTGGTATGGTGTCGAGGCAAAACACGGCAACGTGCTGGTTGACCGTACGACTGCCAACATCATCACTAACGCGCACTATAAATTGGCCAGCGATATTTCTGCTGCGAATTTGCAGTTTTTTGGACACGATCCGGTTCTGGAAGAAAAATTGCGAATACTGCTGATTGCTGACCCCTATTTCCAGACCAATTCAACGCGGTTTTGCCGTGTTTTTACTTATCACGGCAGCGATAAAGCTCACGGCTGGCACAGTTATGGATACGTATACAACTTTATCTTGGGACACGATAGAGGTCGCACGCGTCGTATCGTTGAAATCGGAATGGGCACAAATTATCTCGACGTGCCGTCGAGTATGGGAGTCACTGGGATACCAGGAGCCTCCTTGCGGGCCTGGAAGGAGTTGTTCCCGTTGGCATCGATCGTCGGGGCAGACGTTGACCGGCGAATTCTATTTCAGGCCGAACGGATCGCGACCTATTTCGTCGACCAAACCCAACCGGAGACGCTGGACGCGCTGTTGCACCAGTTGGGCGACGGGCTAATTGACTTGGTGATAGACGACGGTTTGCATACCTTCGAGGCCAACGTGAACGTCTATCGCGCGGCTTACCCGCGGATAAGGCCGGACGGGTTCCTGGTGATTGAGGACGTGCGCGCCGAAGACGTTCCGCGCTGGGCGGACCTACTCGCCGCCGCGGACCATGTCGGTGCGATCGTTCGCCTGCCACACCAAAAAAACCATACCGACAACTGCTTGGTGCTGGTTCCCGGCCAAACGATCACCATCTAACGGCAAATATCAGACTGAAGAATTCGGCGGAATTGCGAAAACTGATAGCTGCGGGTGCAGCAGCCTGGTGACCATTCCCGCCTGCTTCACCCCGTGGTAAGCTAGCACAACCGGTCGTTGCGATCGGCATGCTGGACGCGAGGGAGGCGATGGCTATCATGGAACCCCTTACGATTGACTTCACGGCGGCGGGCAACAGCTCTGCCTTCATCGGTGAAGGCTGGTCGGTACCCGAAACGCCCGGAACCTGGACGATTGGCCAATCAGAGTCGTTTGCACCTGCCGATTAATAAAGGGATACGAAACGGCAGCGTCACATTTCTCGCGACAAGCTTCACTGACACCGAGAGGCTGCCCACGCAACGGCTGTCCGTCACCATTGCCGATCAGGAGTTGCACACTGCCGAGTTCGATGGCTGGTTCAGTGCCACTGTTGCGATCCCTGACGACTTGCTGGCGGGGCTGGACGGTCCCTTGGAAATCGTGATTGGCCACCCGGATGCGATATCTCCCGCTTTCCTCGGCCGCGAAGGAGGCGACACCCGTGAGCTTGGCTTTCTCTTCCAGCGTCTCACCGTGACCGGCGAAACCGCTACGGAGGACGGCATCGAGCCGGCTGCCGCGCCGGAGTCCGCCACGCCGCCTACCCGCACAGATGCATCTCGGCTACCTGTTGTCCGGAGCAGGACTTCTTGAGCGTGCCGAGATTACCTTCACCAGGGCCGAGCATCTGATCTCGGCTGCCGCCCGCGTGCCAGCGGCTCTGGCCGACGTGCTGGAGCGGCTTGATCGGACAGAGGAAGCCGTCGCAGCAGCGGAGCGTGCGGTCGCGTTGGCGCCGGGCGATGATGCCTTGATCCGCCATCGCGATGCGTTACGCGATCGTTTGGCAGCGTCGGTCGAGCCTGTTGCGGAATCTGCCGTGGCTGCTGAACCAGCCGCCGCCGCGGTCACGGCCATCCTGCCGAGCCGGCACCGGAACCCCTTCGCGCGCCGCCGCGCGCTGCCACCCCCGCCCCGAAAAAGGGCACATTCAGCTTCCTCGGCTGGTAGCAGGTCGCTTCACCCCGACCGGCATCCCCCGCGCCATCACGGGCGGAGGATGCGCCAGGGCCGGGCTCCACGTCCCGCTACCCCACCAGCCGCCGGACCGCCGCCACCGCCGCCTCGCTCGCCCAGTCCACCGCGCCTTCCAGCCGGCCGCGCTCGCGCCCCTGGCGGTCGACGATCAGCGTGGTCGGAATGCCGCGCGCCCCCCAGGCCCGCGCCGCCGCGCCTTTCGGGTCGAGCCAGACGGGCAAGCCCTCGATGCCGTGCTTGCGGTAGTACGTCACCACCACCGGCGCGCCGCCCCGGTCGGAGGAGGCCGGTATCACCAGAATGCCCGCCGGCTGCACCCGCGCCGCCAGCGCCGCCAGCGCCGGCAGTTCGGCCACGCAGGGCACGCACCAGGTGGCCCACAGGTTGATCACCAGCCCGGTGCCGGCGAAATCCGCGATGCCATGCGCCATGCCGGCGGCATCGACCAGGCGCGGCCGGGGGCAGCGCGGCCGGGGGATCGGCGGGCTTCAGCGCGTCGATGCCGGACAGCCGAACCCCGGGCCGTGCCGGGTCGGCCTCCGGCGCAGTTGTGGTCTGCGCCGCGGGTTTGCCCGGGCGTCCCGCAACCGCTAGGGTCCAGCCCGCCGTCGCACCGAACGAAACCAGCGCGCGGCGCCGCATCTCCTGCCGCATGTGACACATCTCCCTGGGGGAACGCCTCTCTTGAGCGACACGCCCGACCGCCGGACCGCCGACGCCAACATGCAATGGGGCGGCCGGTTCGCCGCCGGCCCCTCGGCGGTGATGCAGGAGATCAACGCCTCCATCGGCTTCGACCGCAAGATGTGGCGGCAGGATATCCGGGGCTCGCAGGCGCATGCCGCCATGCTGGCGCGGATGGGCATCATCCCGGCCGCCGACGAAGCGCTCATCGGCCGCGGCCTGGCCGACATCGCCGCCGAAATCGCCGCCGGGCGCTTCGCGTTCGATACGGCGCTCGAAGACATCCACATGAACATCGAGGCGCGGCTGACCGAGCGGATCGGCGAGGCCGGCAAGCGCCTGCACACCGGGCGCAGCCGCAACGACCAGGTGGCGACCGATTTCCGCCTCTGGGTGCGCGACGCCATCGACGGGCTGGACGCGCAGATCGCCGACGTGATGCGCGCGCTGGCCGGCCGCGCCGCCGAGCATGCCGCCGATCCGATGCCCGGTTTCACCCATCTGCAGACGGCGCAGCCGGTTACCTTCGGCCATCACCTGCTGGCGTATGTGGAAATGCTCGCCCGCGATCGCGGCCGGCTGGCGGATGGAAGGCGGCGGCTGAACGAATCGCCGCTCGGGGCGGCGGCCCTGGCCGGCACCTCGTTCCCGATCGACCGCGACGCCACCGCCGCGGCGCTGGGCTTCGACCGCCCCGCCGCCAATTCGCTCGACGCCGTGTCGGACCGCGATTTTGCCCTGGAATTCCTCGCCGCCGCGGCGATTTCGGCCATGCACCTGTCGCGCCTGGCGGAGGAGATCGTCATCTGGTGCAGCGCGCCGTTCGGCTTCGTCCGGCTGTCGGATGCCTTCACCACCGGCAGCTCGATCATGCCGCAGAAGCGCAACCCGGACGCGGCCGAGCTGGTGCGGGCGAAAACCGGGCGGGTCAACGGGGCGCTGGTCGGCCTGCTGACGGTGATGAAGGGCCTGCCGCTGGCCTACGCGAAGGACATGCAGGAGGACAAGGAGCCGGTGTTCGACGCCGCCGAAGCCTGGGCGCTGTCGCTCGCGGCCATTGCCGGCATGGTGCGCGACCTGACGCCCGACACGGCCCGCATGCGCGCCTTCGCCGGCACGGGCTTCGCCACCGCGACCGATCTGGCGGACTGGCTGGTGCGGGTGCTGCAACTGCCGTTCCGCACCGCCCACCACGTCACCGGCCGGCTGGTGGCGCGGGCGGAGGCAAAGGGGGTGGACCTCGCCGGCCTGACGCTCGCCGAGATGCAGGCCGAGGAGCCGCGCATCACCGAAGACGTGTTTTCTGTCCTCACGGTGGAGGCGTCGGTGGCGTCGCGCACCTCCTATGGCGGCACCGCGCCGGCCAACGTGGCCCGGCAGGCGGCGCGCTGGCTGGCGGCGCTGGCATGAAGAGGGCCGGGGGCGTGAAGGCGGTGTTTCTCCTGGTGGCGCTGGCGCTGCTGCTGGGCGGGTGTGGCCGCAAGGGTTGGCCCCTGCCGCCCGGTCCGGCCGATCAGATCAGCTATCCGCGCATCTATCCGACGCACTAAGACGGGGGCGCGCCGAAACAGAAAAAACCCGGGGGACGGTCGGAAAACAATGATGTGGCCGGTGAAACACCGCAAAGCCCCGCGCCTGGCTGCTGCCGGCCTTCCCGCCGCCATCGCCTTCAATCCGCGCGCGGTCAGCCTCGTCGAGGGCCTGCGCGCCGCCCTGTCGGTCGCGGTCATCGTCGCCGTCAGCGAGTGGCTGCACCGGCCGCCGCTGATGGAAGCCGCGCTGGCGGCCTGGCTCACCTGCCTGTGCGATGCCGGCGGCCCGATCCGCCAGCGGGTGCCGTTCCTGCTGGGGTTCGCCGTCGCCGGCGCGGCGCTGAGCGCCTCGTTCGGGCTGCTTGGCACGTTCGCGCCGCTGCCCTTGGTGGTCGCGCTCGCCGCCGCGGGCGTGTTCTGCACCAGCCTGCTGCGCATCTACGGGCAATCGATGCTGCTGGTCGGCAACATGCTCACCGTCGTGCTGGTGCTGGCACTCACCCGCGACGTGCCGGATCTGCGCCACGCCGCCGCGCTCGGCCTGGTGTTCCTGGGCGGCAGCCTGTGGGCGCTGCTGCTGACCATGGCGATCTGGCGGGTGTACCCCTATGCCCCGGTGGTGCGGGCGGTGGCCGATTGCTGGTGGGCGCTGGCGGAGCTTGCCGCCGATCTGCGCGCGGTGCTGCGCCATCCCAGCCCGCCCGAGACCGAGTGGGACCGCCATGCGCGCGAGCACCGCGGCGCCGTGCGCACGGCTATAGAGGCGGCGCGGGTGGCGGTGCTGGCGACCGTGCGCACCCGCGGCCCGGTAAGCGGCCGGGCGGCGCAGAGCTGGATTCGCCTGGAGGCGGCCGAGCAGATCTTCCGCAACCTGATCGCCCTGGCCGCCCTGCTGCAGTTCGAGCGGCGGCCGGCGATGCGCGAGGCCGCCGATCACCTGCTGCGCCGGCTGGGCCCGGTGCTGCGGCGGCTCGGAAAATCCATGGTGACGGAGCGGGAGGATCGCCCCGGCCGGCTGGAACGAGCCGCCGCGGCGATCGCCGATACCGCGGCTCCGGTGGCGGACAGCCCGGTCAAGCGGATCGCCGACACGATCGCCGAGCGGCTGCGCATTGCCATCACCCTGGCCCAGCCGGGCACGCTCGCGCCGGTGCCGGAGGGGCCGGCCAGCGGCGGCTGGCGGACCCGCGTGCTGGGACCCCTGCGCGCCAACCTCGACCTGGACTCGGCGGCGCTGCTGCACGCGCTGCGGGCGGCGGTGGCGGCCTGTGTCGGCTTTGCGGTCACCCTGGCCTGGCCGACCAGCTACGGCTGCTGGCTGACCATTACGCTGGTGCTGACCATGCAGCCCTATTTCGCCGTGACCCTCACCCGGGCGGCGGAGCGGATCGGCGGCACGGTGCTGGGCGGGGCGGTGGGGGCGGCGATCACCACACTCTGTCCGACGCCGGTCTCGATGGCGGTGGCGCTGTTCCCGCTGGCGGTGCTGGCGCTGGCGGTGCGGGCGGTGAATTTCGGCCTGTTCATGGCCTGCGTGACCCCGGTGATCATGCTGCTGGTGGAACTGGCGCGGCCCGGCCAAAGTCAGGTGGACCTCGCGCTGATGCGCGCGGTGTACACCCTGGGCGGCGGCGTGCTGGCGCTGGCGTTCAGCGCCCTGCTCTGGCCGGTGTGGGAGCCGTCGCGCCTGCGCGGCGAACTGCGCGCCGCCATCGCCGCGAACGGGCGCTTCGCCTGCGCCGAGATCGCCGCCCTGCTGGGCGAGGCCAGCCCCGCCAAGGTGGAGCGGGCGCGCCGCGCCGCCGGCGTGGCCAGCAACAACGTCGAGGCGAGCCTGCAGCGGGCTTTGCTGGAGCCGGCGCGTGGCGACACCGCGCGGCTGGAGGCGGCACTGACCATCGACGCCGCGCTGCGCCGGATCGCCGGCCGGGTCACCGCCCTGCAGGTGGATGCCGCCTTGCATCCGCACGACCGGCTGGCCTGGCAGGGCTGGCGCGACTGGATCGACACCGCCAGTTCCCAGTTGGCTGAGGGGCTGGCCGAGGGGCGGGCCGACCTGCCGCCGCGTCCGCCGGTGCCGGCGGGGGATGCGGATGGCGAGTTGCTGGCGCGGATCGCCCGGCAACTGGAACTGGCGGCGGGCGCGCTCGCCCGGCTGGATCAGCCCGACCCGGCGTGACCGGCCGCGATGGCGCCGGCCCTCATTCGGATTCCGGCAGGATGGACGCTTCGAGCGGCAGCACCGCGCCCATCCATAGCGCGTGCTGCAGGTGATCATCCTTCGGCCGTCCGGTCTCCGGATGGACCAGGATGGTCAGGCCGCGCCGGTTCAGCGCCAGGAACGGGATGAGCGCCGGCGCATCCAGGGTGCCGAAGGCGACCTGATACATCGGCGCGGGGTGCGGACCGACCGGCACATCGTGCCAGCGCCCGAGGCACGCATCGGGGAACCGTGCGGCGAGGTGCTGGCGCAGCCAGACGGCGCTCTCGCGGGTCGCATTGCCGTAATAGACATGGGCATGCCAACCGCGGATCGCGGCCGGGTCGGTGGCGTCGGGCATTGGGGGCTCCTTCTTTCATGGCAAGCCAGTGTACCGCCTCCCTCATGATGCAGGGGGGATGGTTTTCCATCCGCTGTCCCTCCCGTAGAATTGCAGGCGGGTTTCGAAATCACCGCGGAATTGGTGAGGTGGTGTGCGGAACGTCGAAGGGTGGTAAACAAATTCAATACCGCCGCCCAATCAACATTTTGGCGCCGTTAATCTCATGGCTCCCCTCATTTTCAAATCGCACCGAACATCTCGACGAAGACTGGCTGGGCGTTCAGCAACTCGGCGAACTTTTCGACCAGCGGCAGCAGCCGGTGTTCCGGCATGGTTGGGATGAGTTGGAAGAGCATGATTCCCTGGCGCAGCAGCGAGTGGGTGCGCCGCTTGGTGGTGTTGGACTTGAGCAGCCGGTCGAAGCCGAGCGCTTCCCCGGCGGCGCCAAGCAGGGTCAGCAAGGCGACTGCAAAGGCATTGATCAGCCACAGCCGGTCGCGGCGATCGGGGGTGCTGACGTGGACCTCGCTCATGCCCATACCGAAACGGATGTCCTTGCTATCACGGAACTGGCATTCGATGCCCCAGCGCTTCGCGTAGAGGTTGATCAGCTCACGTGCCGGCTTGTCGATGGCGGGGGTGACCAGGCACCAGGGCTCTTTCATGCCTTTGGCCTGCACGCACACGACGGTACCGACCGGATAGGTGAGGCCGGTGACGGTGGCGCCATGCAGCACGCGGGCCCGCCCGCCCGGACCGACCCAGTCGCCCGCCTTGCGGCGCTCGCCATTGGCGGCGGTCACCATAATGTTGGCGCGCATGCGGATGACGAAGTCGAACTTCAGCTCCTCGCGCAGCACACGATAGAGCTTGTGATCACAGAAGCCGCGATCGGCGACGAGGGTGACCTCGGTCCCGTTTGGCAGCGCCGCGGCGAAGCGCACGAGTACCTGATATTCGTAGTAGTTGCGCCGCCCCTTCAGCGTGTTCGCCGCGACGGTCAGCCAGTACAGCGGCGTCGCCCGCCCGTGACGGGTGAGCAGAGACAGCATGAGCGTGGTCTGGCCGTCGGCGTCGAAGTCGGTCCAGTCCAGGGCAACGGCGATCTTCGCCCGCTGGCCGACGATGAAGGGTACCCAATGGCCCAGCAGGGCATCGACATCGATGCCCTCGTTGGCCAGCATGCGGTCGACCTGCTTGACCGCGTGTTTGGTGGTCAGCCCACGCGCCAGCGCCAGGCCCTGTCCGATCAGCGCGACCGCCATCGAGGCGGAGTGGATCGCCCCCAGCGTGGCGCCGGCCAGCGAGAGAATGCGCTTGGCATGCAGGCAGTCGCCGAACAGGGTCTTCAGGTAGCGCTGGACGCCTTCGAACGAGATCTGCTTGCTGGCTGACAAGGCACGGCCCTCTGCTTCGGATGATGAGGGCTCGAATCGTACTTTCTCGACCTTGGCAACAGGGATTCAGGGTGGGCAATATTTGAACGCCAAGCCGCCGACCACGATTTTTTCGTAAACCTGCCGCGTCTTACCCGATTCTTTTCTTTATTACGTTCCGTAGTCCAAATGAGGGGAACCCTGAGGCCGTTAATGTGATTTTAGTATGTAAAACCTATCGGTAATGTTGCTGTTGCAGAATTAGCGTTCGAAGGGCTTGGCTCAGCATATAGAGGTCAGGCGCGACGCATAACCGCGATATGTTGTACAAATTAGTCCGAATTCGCAATAGCACAACAGAAACTCAGCGAATGCAAATAGGATGATATGCATATGACGTTCGTGAGCCTCAAGATCAGGACACGGATCTATATTGGGTTCGGCGTCCTTGTCGCCATGGGTTTTGCCGTGGCCGTCTTTGGCGTGACCCGGTTCGCCAGCGTCGAGGTTCAGGTCGCCAAAATGACCGCCCTCTCTGGCAACCTGCAGCGGGTGCTGGAGGTTTCGCATAATGCCGAGACGATCCGCCGGGCTGCGGCACGCTTTCGGCTGGACCGCGACGCAGACGCCCTGAAAGAACTGTCGGACACAGAGGCGCAGGCCAGATCCACGCTGACCGATGCGGCGCGCCTCACCCCGTCGGAGGAACGGCGCCGGATCTACAACGGCGCCATCGACGCATTGCGCGTTCATAATGAAACATTTGGTCGCTTTTCTCAGCTTTACAGGACCGCCGACGAGGCCCGCGCCGGGTTGTTCACCGGCGGCGACGAATTGACCGCGACCACAAACCGCCTGACCACGGCGGCTCATGCGATTCATGATCAGGCCGTCTCGGATGCCGCCGCGAGCGTCGAACGGGCGGTTCTGCTTGTCCGGATCGCGAACTGGCGTTTCCTCGCCACCAATGACCCAAAGGGATCCGCCACGTTCAGGACAAACGTTGAAAGCGCGTCGGCTGCCATTTCTGCATTGCAACAAGGCGCGCCGCCTGACGTTAAGGCGCTGATTACGCCGGTCGAGGCGGCGCTCAATGCCTACGCGGCACAGTTTGCCACCTACTCGGAGGCGATGCTGAAGGGCACCAACCTGTTCGAAAATGAAATGCGGCTGCAGATCATCGCAATCCAGCGGCAACTTGCCACAACCCAGGCATCGCTGAGCGCTGATTTCGCTGCCGCCAGAGATAGCAGCGGACAGATTATCAGCCAGGCATCGCTGCTGCAGGAACTGCTCGCCGGCATTTCGCTCGTGCTGGGCGCGGCACTGGCCATTTTGATCGGCCGTGGCATCGCCGGTCCGCTCAGCCGCATGACCGCCGTGATGGTAAGGCTCGCCGCGGGGGACAAGGAAGTTGATGTCCCGGCCCGCGACAGCACCGACGAGATCGGCGACATGGCGCGCGCGGTGGAGGTGTTCAAACAGAACGCCATCAAAGCCGACCGGATTGCCGCCGAGCAGGAATCCGCGCGCGCCGCCAAGGCGCGCCGGCAGGCGGCGATGGAGCAGCACACGCAGGATTTCGGCTCGTCGATCTCCGGGGTCATGTCGGGACTGGTGGCCTCCGCCGACTCGATGCGCAGCGCCGCGGCGGCGATGGCCGAGGCAGCCGCCGGCGTGCATACCGAGGCAACCGGCACGGCCGTCAGCGCGGCCAAATCGTCGCAGGATCTTGTCTCGGTGGCCGCCGCAGTCGAGCAGCTCACCGCGAGCGTCGATGAAATTTCCCGCCAGATCGCCGCGGCGGCGGAGGTGGCACGGCAAGCGGTGCAGCGGGCGGAAGCCGGCCAGAGCAGCATCCGCGGCCTGACTGACTCGACATCACGCATTGGTGACGTGGTGCGCCTGATCAGCGACATTGCGGGACAAACCAATCTGCTCGCGCTGAATGCCACGATCGAGGCAGCACGGGCCGGCGGGGCCGGCCGCGGCTTCGCCGTTGTCGCCGGGGAAGTGAAGGCGCTGGCGGCGCAGACCGCCAAGGCCACGGCGGAGATCGGTCAGCAGATTGAGACGGTGCGCGGCGCCACCGAACAGACCGTGCAGGCTATGACGGAGGTCGGCAACATCATCGGCACGATGGACGAGGTCACGGCGGCGATCTCGGCCGCGGTGGAGCAGCAGAGCGCGACCACACGCGAAATCGCTGCGAGCGTCCAGGATGTGTCCCATGCAACCGCCGGCGCGGCGCGGGCCATGGAGCATGTGGTGGCGGTGGCGGATAAAGCGGGCCAGGCCAGCGATGACGTGTCGACCGGGGCCGCCGGTATTGGCCAGCAGGCGGAAA
The DNA here is from genome assembly GCA_963709085.1 of uncultured Alphaproteobacteria bacterium. Taxonomy (GTDB): domain Bacteria; phylum Pseudomonadota; class Alphaproteobacteria; order Acetobacterales; family Acetobacteraceae; genus Rhodovastum. Next base: position 958,617 of record CAVPVB010000024.1, on the reverse strand, counting down.
CGCTGCGCACCGAAGTCGACCAGTTCCTGGCCGCGGTGAAGGACAGCGGCGACGACCGGCGCCACTACGAGCGGATCGAAACCAAGGGCACGATGGCCGGCCTGCGCACAGCCGGACGCAATCCGGTCCGGGTGGAACTGCGCGACATTTCGCGCGGCGGCGCGGCCCTGGCGTGCGACTGGCCGCTGGCGCCCGGAACCGCCGTGACTGTTGACCTGCCAGAAGCTGACGGCGAGGTAGCCGCGCGCGTGGTGCGGCGCGATGCTGGCGGCCTGGCGGTGGTATTCAGTTCGGAAGCGACCGCCCTTGTGCGCATCGATCGTGTTCTGGACGCGCTTCAGCAGGTCAGACGGGCGGCCTGATACCAGCGGCCCGAAATGGCGACTCTTCCGCCATTTCGGGCCGCTGGATCACCCATAACCGCAACCGGGTCGAACCCCTGGGGGAACCGGCACCTGGGGAACCGGCTGAAGAAATGACGGGCAGTTGCGATGCGATATGAAAAGACCGGCCGGACAGCAACAATGGACTGGCTGACCGCATAGGCAATTACTCATTAAATAACAGATCATAAAATTCAACAAGAACTCTCATTTATGGAATCTTTCGAGCGGTATTGACGTAAGCAGCACGCTGACGCGTGGCCCAGGATTTACCCTTGTGACATGACAAAACCGGTCTTCGAGACGAATTCAGGCTGGCCGAGATGCGATTAAAATCGTGGCCGCTATCAGGTTTGAATAAGTGGCTACCGTCGCTGGATTCCGCAGGAACAGACGAACAGTGGCTAGCACTGTCCGGTTTCGGAATGGCGAAACCGGCACCAAAGACGGCGGCTTATTTTGCAAATCTTCGGCAGAACGTCGACCTCGACCCTTCGTGATCCCTGCGGCGCCGGTTATGGCGCATGATCGCGGATGGGAAATTCATCCAGTCCCTCCATGGTAAGAGTAGGAGACAAAAATGGCCGAGAACAAGCACAGCGGCAGCAGCGAACGTGGCTTCGCCTCGATGGATAGCGACAAGCAGCGCGAAATTGCAGCAGAGGGGGGGCGCTCTGTTCCTGCCGAGGAGCGTTCCTTCTCGAAGGACCACGAACTTGCCGCCGAGGCGGGGCGAAAGGGGGGACATTCCGTCCCGGCCGAGGAGCGTTCCTTTTCCAAGGACCATGAACTCGCCGCCGAGGCGGGGCGAAAAGGGGGCCATTCCGTCCCGGCCGAGGAGCGTTCCTTTTCAAAGGATCATGAACTCGCCGCCGAGGCGGGGCGAAAGGGGGGGCAGCATTCCCATGGCGGGTCGTCCGAAAGTGAGCATTCCCAGAGCGGGTCGTCCGGAAGTCAGCGCTCCCATGGCGAGTCGTCCGGAGGTCAGCATCATGGCGGCGGCAACTTCGCCGAAGACCGTGAACGCGCCTCCGAAGCAGGTCGCAAGGGCGGCCAGCATTCGCATGGCGGCAGCTAGTCCGTCTTAGTCGATACCTCCGCAACGGCGGGGCGAAAAGCGCGTCGGGCCTGCGTGCCCGCCGCGCCTTTTCGTCGCCCGTCATAACGAAAAAGGGTGGCACAGGAGAGTGGCGAAGCAGGGGCGGGTCTCACCATGAACGTGGGGGAGACTTCTGATCGAAAGCGCAATCACCGCTGCTGGCTTCGCCATTGTCTGGCCGCCATCGCCAGGACGCACCCTGACCTGAAGGTGATGCCGAACGCATCCGTTGTGACCGACATGCCCTTCCTGCGGGAAGGGTAAACCGCGAGATGGGTGAGACTGTTTGGTCTGCGAGAATTGCAGGATGTCGCTCCTGTCAACCGGAAAGCGGATAGTCCTTCGTCAACGTCAGGTTGTCGGAGGCGCAGGGATCGTCGTGGCTGCGGCAGTGCCTGGGTTCGCACAGGAGAGTGCAATGCAGCCGAAGGAGCAAGCCATGCAGGACCCGGGGACCAAATATCCCGGTCCTCCGTTCAAAAAGCAGTCGCAACCCTGGCCAGGTCTGGCGAGCAGGATGGAACCCCGCCCCGACCATGGCGAGACGAGCTATCGCGGCTCCGGGCGATTGAACGGGAGAAGCCCTCATCACGGGGGGCGTTCAGGCATGGGGAGGGCGGCAGCGATCGCCTTCGCGCGCGAAGGTGCCGATGTGGCCATCAATTATCTGCCCGAAGGCGACGGCCAGGCTTGAGGTGAATCGCGGCTCGGGCGGGATCGGTAAACGATTCCCGCTGCGAGCCTGTTCCCTCATTTGACAGGTCGCGTTCGCCGCCCAGCCGGCTGGTCAGGTCGGGGGGGGCGGCTCCGGGCAGCAGCCCGCGCTGCAAGCGGGGCTGACCAACACCAGACCCGCCCTGATCGACGTGGTGGCCCTCCGCGATCCCGCTAAAATGCCGCCCGCGGTGGAAAACCGCAGAGTGCAGGTGACCACACGCGACCGGGTCGCCTGATGTGGAGACAAAACGATCATGAAGCTCGCGGGACGCACCGCCCTGGTCTTCGGCGCCGGCAGCGCCGGTCCCGGCTGGGGCAACGGCAAGGCCGCCGCCGTGCTCTATGCCCGCGAGGGCGCCCGCGTGGTTGCGGTGGACCTGAACGAAGCTGCCGCCGCGGAAACCCAGGCCATCATCACCGACGAAGGCGGCACCGCCATCGCCCTCGCCGGCAACGTCACCCGCGCCGGCGACATCGATGCCGTCATCGCGCGCACCCTGGCCGAATTCGGCCGCATCGACGTGCTGCACAACAATGTCGGCATCACCGACATGGGCGGCCTCGACGAAATAACCGAGGAACGCTGGAAGCGAGTGATGGATATCAACCTCACCGGCGTGTTCCTCACCTGCAAGGCCGTGGTGCCGGTGATGCTGCGCCAGGGTGGCGGCGCCATCATCAATATCTCCTCCATCGCCGGATCGGTGATCAACCGCTACCCGTATTTCTCCTACTATGCGTCGAAAGCCGGGTTGAATCATTTCACCCGTGCCCTCGCCGTGCAGTACGGCCGCCAGGGCATCCGCGCCAACGTCGTGATGCCCGGCATCATGGACACACCCCTGGTGCGCGAACAGATCGCCGGCCAATACGACGACGCCGACGCCATGATGCACGCCCGCGCCGCCATGAGCCCGATGGGCCGCCAAGGCAGCGCCTGGGACGTGGCACGCGCCTCCGTGTTCCTGGCCTCCGACGAGGCGGGCTATATTACCGGGGTTTGCTTGCCGGTGGATGGGGGATTAAGCTGCCTTGCGAAAGTATAAGTAAGGCCAGGGCTCTGCCCTGGACCCGCCAAGGGCCGAGAGGCCCCTGGACCCCATTCTTTAAGATACCTCTGCCGCAACTACTTTCCAGGCTTTGGCGAAGGCTTCCACCATTACGTCGGCGGGCACCGCGCCGGTGAACAATACATAGGGTCCCATCACGAAGGCCGGCACGCTGTCAATGCCGGCACTTCGGGCCGACTGGTCCTCGGCCAGCACATCCTCGCGCTCGTTGTCGCCCGCCAGCATGGCGGCCACAAGCTGCGGATCGAGTCCGGCACCGCCGGCAATCGCCGCCAGCGTCGCGGCATCGCCGATATCGGCGCCTTGCGTGAAATAGCTACGGAACAACGCCTCCACCACCGCTCCCTGCGCGCCATACCGTCCGGCCAGGCGGATCACCCGGTGCGCGTCCACCGTGTTCGGGATGCGCTGCATCAGGTCGTGGCGGAATGTCAGCCCGACCGCCGCGCCGGCCTTGGCCACCTGGGCATCCGCCTCCCGCGCGCGCAGCCGGCCGCCGAATTTCTGCCGGCGGTACTCGGCACGATCGGCGCCCCCCGCCGGCATGCCGGGGTTGAGCTGGAACGGCCGCCAGCCGACCGTGAAGGGCAGCCCCTGCGCGGCCAGCTCGGGCAGCGCCCGGTCCAGCTGGCGCTTGCCAATCCAGCACCACGGGCAGATGGCGTCGGAAATCACCTCGATGCGGCCCGGTGTGGCGGCCTTGGCGTCCATCCTGGGGTCCCTTCCTGCGGCTCCGGGGGGCGGCGGGCATTGCCCGGCGCCAATCGACGCCACATGTACACCGGCATTGCTGGGGCCGGGAGAGACGAATGGACACGCCGCGCTACCACACCGCCCTGATCGTCGGCGCCGGGCCGGGATTCTCAGCCTCGTTCGCGCGCCTTTGCATTCGCGCCGGCCTGAACGTGGCCCTCGCCGCCCGCAACACCGCCAAGCTGGCCGAATTCTGCGCCGACACCGGCGCCTCCGCCTATCCCTGCGACGCGCGCGACCCGGGTGAAGTGGCCGGCCTGTTCGAGGCGGTGGAGGCGCGCCAGGGCACCCCCGACCTGGTGCTCTACAATGCCTCCGGCCGGGTGCGCGGTCCGGTCGTTGAACTGGACCCCGAATCGGTGCGGCAGTCGCTCGAGGTGTCGGCCTTCGGGGCCTTCCTGGTGGCGCAACAGGCGGTGCGGCGCATGCTGCCCAAGCGGCAGGGCGCCATCGTGCTGACCGGCGCCACTGCCGGGATAAAAGGATTCGCCAACTCGGCCGCCTTCGCCATGGGCAAGTTCGCCCTGCGCGGGCTGGCGCAATCGCTGGCGCGCGAACTGTCGCCGCAGGGCATCCACGTGGCGCATATCGTCATCGATGGCGGTATCCGCAGCGACGCCCGGCCCGATCCCGAGAATGCCCCGGACAGCCTGCTCGACCCCGCCGCCATTGCCGAAACCTGCTGGCACGTCCTGCACCAGCACCGCAGCGCCTGGACCTCGGAGGTTGAGGTGCGGCCCTGGGTGGAGCGTTTCTGATACGGAGAATGCACACACGGACAGAGTAGGGCCGCGCCGCGTGGATCAGCTCTCCGTGCGCCTCTCCAGCATGCGTCCCAGCGGTCGCCCGCCGAACAGATGCACGTGGAAATGCGGCACCTCCTGCCCGGCATGCTCGCCCATGTTGGCCAGCACCCGGTATCCGGTGCCCTCCAGCTCAAGCTGCCTCGCCACCGTCCCGACCGCGCGCCAGAATCCGGCGATCTCCGCCTCGCTGCCGCGGGCGGTAAAATCGGCGATGGAAACCCAGCGCTTCTTTGGGATTACCAGCACATGCACCGGCGTCTGCGGCGCGATGTCGTGGAAGGCCAGCACCCACTCGTCCTCGTAGACCTTCCGGCTGGGAATCTCGCCGCGCAGGATGCGGGCGAACACGTTCTGGTCGTCGTATTCACCTAAGCCCTTGACCGGCATAGTTTCCCCTCCGAGCTGTCCGCCGGACATAGTGGGCAAACCGCCAGCCCCCGGCAAGTGGCCGCGGCAGCCGGGGCATTGCCCCCGGACTCCCTCCGGAATGGGGTGCAGGGCAGAGCCCTGGCCTTATCGTTATCTGGCCCCAGTCAGATCAGTAACTCAATGTATCAGGGAATCTTCTTGGTGCCGAGCCCCAAAACCACCGGCAACTCACGCGGCCGCGCCGCCTTCTCGGCGACCCCTGACACGCCCTCGCGCCGTTGCAGTTCGGCCCAGACCTCATCGGCCCGCACGCCGGCGTCCACCCACATCACAATCAGGTGATACAGTACGTCCGCACTCTCGGCCACCAGCGCGGCGCGGTTGCCCTGGGCCGCCTCGATCAGGCACTCGACCGCTTCCTCGCCGAATTTCTGGGCGATCTTGGCGGTGCCGCGCGAGAGCAGGCGGGCGGAGTGGCTCAGCGTCGGATCGCTCCCGCGCCGGCTCATCACGACCGACCACAGCCGGTCGAGCACTGCCGGGGAGCCGCCGGCCGCCGGCGGGGGCGGGTCACCGCCCACCACGGCCGCGCCGACCGGCCTGGCGAAGATTTTCTTGAGCGGCTTGAGCTTCGCCCCGCTCTTCTTCTCGCGCAGCTTCGGCATGTCTTTCTTGGTCGGTTTGGCCATACCCACTCCTCAGGCCGCCCGCGTCACGGCGCGCGGCAGCCGCACCGGCAGACCGGCCTGCGCCAGTGCCGCCTTGACCTCGGCGATGGTGAACGTACCGAAATGGAACACGCTCGCCGCCAGCAGCCCGGTGGCCCCGGCCTGCGCGCCTTCCACGAAATGCTGCAATGTGCCGACCCCGCCCGAGGCGATCACCGGCACCCGCACCGCCCCGCACACCGCGCGCAGCAAGGGCAGGTCGAACCCCGCCCCGGTGCCGTCGCGGTCCATGCTGGTCAGCAGGATTTCCCCCGCGCCCAGTTCGGTCACCTGGCGGCACCACTGCACCGCGTCGATGCCGGTGTCGCGCCGGCCGCCATGGGTGAACACGTGCCACAGCCCGTGACCGACCTGCTTGGCGTCCACCGCCACCACCACGCACTGGCTGCCGAATTTCCGCGCCGCCTCGCCCACCAGTTCGGGCCGGGCCACGGCGGCGGAATTGATGCTGCACTTGTCCGCGCCGGCCAGCAGCAGCCGGCGCATGTCCTCGATGGAACGGATGCCGCCGCCCACGGTCAGCGGCAGGAACACCCGCGCCGCCGTGCGCGACACCACGTCGAGGATGGTGTCGCGGTTCTCGTGGCTGGCGGTGATGTCGAGGAAGCACAATTCATCCGCGCCGGCGGCATCATAGATTGCCGCCTGCTCGACGGGGTCCCCGGCGTCGCGCAATGAAACAAAATTGACACCTTTAACCACCCGTCCATCTTTAACGTCCAGACAGGGAATGACGCGCAGTTTCAGCATAGTACGCCCCCTCGGCGCGCGCGTTTTCGGGGTTTCGCGGCGCTGGTGCAAGTACTGATCACACAGGGCAGGGCATCGTTGCTGACCCGCGACCAGACAACCCGGCAATTGATCCGGTCGGCTTGCGAAGCCAGTCAGCTTCCGAGTCCGCTCAGCTTTCGAGCAGAGAAAGCGCCTCGCGCGCGTCGACCCGCCCGTCATACAACGCGCGGCCAACAATCACACCATCGATCACGCCCGGCCCGTCCCCGTCCGCCGCCCGTTTCAGCGCGGCCAGATCCTCCAGGCTGCCGACCCCGCCCGAGGCAATCACCGGCGTCGAGATCTGGGCGGCGAGATCGATCGTCTGCTCCAGGTTGAGCCCCGAGAGCATGCCGTCCCGGCTGATATCGGTGTAGATGATCGCCGCCGCCCCCGCATCCTCGAAGCGCAGCGCCAGATCGAGCGCCCGCATGGTCGAGGTTTCCGCCCAGCCTTCGGTAGCCACGAACCCGTCGCGCGCGTCGATGCCCACCGCAATGCGGCCGGGATGAGCACGGCAGGCCTGCTTCACCAGCGGCGGCTTCTTGGCCGCGGCGCTGCCCAGGATCACCCGCCGCACCCCCGCCTGCAGCCAGGCATCGATACCGGCGAGGTCCCGGATACCCCCGCCCAGCTGCACCGGAATGCGCACGCCTGCCAGGATGGCGCGCACCGCCGCCGCGTTCACCGGCCGGCCGGCGAAGGCGCCGTTGAGGTCCACCACATGCAGCCAGCGGCAGCCCGCCGCCTCCCAGGCCTGTGCCTGGGCGCCGGGGTCATCGGAATACACCGTGGCGTCGTCCATCTCGCCGCGGCGCAGCCGCACGCACGCGCCATCCTTGAGGTCGATGGCCGGATACAGCGTCAGTCCCATCAGCCCACCCGTCCCCCCGGCTGCAGCAGCTTGAAATAGCAAATGCCGCGGATGGTGCGCCCGCCCACCCGCGCATAGGCCGGGTGGATGCCCCAGCGGATATAGCCAAGCAATTCGTACAACGCGATCGCCGCCTCCTGCGTCTCGCGCACGTCCAGGTTCAGCACCTGATAGCCGAGCGCACGCGCGCCTTCCTCCACCCGCTCGGTCAGCAGCTTGGCGAGGCCCTGGCCGCGCGCATAGGGAACGATGAAGGAGTGCTTCAACGTGGCGGAGAACGCCTGCTCCTCGTTATTGCGCGGCGGCCGGACCAACTGCGCCGAGCCGACGATGATGCCGTCCTGCCGGGCCAGGAACATCGTCCGCTCGGGCACCAGCAGCACGCCCTTGAAATACCGCTCCAGCGCGATCCGCCCGGGCGGATTCACCCAGCCGAACCCGCCGCCATCGATGATGGCGGCATCGGCGGCCTCGCACAGCGCCGCCAGGTCGTCGTCAGTGAACCCGGTGGCGCGCTCCACCGACATGCTGGGCCGGGGGGAGCCCCGGCCTCGGCCACGATACCGGTCATGTTCATGGTGTCCAGCGCAGGAAGTTGCCCAGGATGCGCAGGCCGACCTCCTGGCTTTTCTCGACGTGGAACTGGGTGCCGGCGCAATTGCCGCGTGCCACCATGGCGACCACCTCGCCGCCGTACTCGGTGGTGGCGATACATTCCGCCCGGTCGCCGCCGGCCAGCGCGTAGCTGTGCACGAAATAGGCGTGATCGCCCGGCAGCAGCCCGTCCAGCAAGGGATGCGCGCCCGGTTCAAACACCAGCTCGTTCCAGCCCATCTGCGGCAGGCGCAGCCCGCCCTCGGGGTCCATGCCGGCGATCTCGCCGCGGACCCAGCCAAAGCCCGGCGTCACCGCGTGCTCCAGCCCGCGCTCGGCCATCAACTGCATGCCCACGCAGATGCCCAGGAACGGCTTGCCGGCCTCCACCCCCTCCAGCACCGCATCGCGCAGGCCGGCAATGGCGGACAAACCCGCGGCGCAATCGGCGAAGGCGCCCTGGCCGGGCAGCACGATGCGATCAGCCCGCGCCACCGCATCCGGATCGGCGGTCACCTGCACCACCGCCTCAATGCCGTCCCGCGCCGCCGCCAGCGCCAGCGCGCGCGAGGCCGAGGCCAGATTGCCGCTGCCGTAGTCGATCACCGCCACCTTCATGCCAATGCCTCCCGCACCAGTTCCGGTTGCTGATCGAGCAAACGCGCCATGGCGGCGTCGGCGGAATCGGCCGCCACCACGTGGGACAGAACAAAGCCGCGCCGCTCCAGCGACCAGCGGCGCAAATCCTGGCCGAACAGGCCCTGTAGCCACAGCAGCGTCAGCCCCAGCACGAGGCGCAACACCCCGGCCGTCGCCACCACCACGGCCACCTCGGCGGACAGCGCCAGCACGGCGGCAATCCAGGCGTCGAAGAAAAGCAGCCAGAACGGGCCTGCCAGCGCGGCGCCCCAGGAGAAGGATTCCGGGACCAGCACGGGCTCCGCGCCGGGGCGGAGGTGGGCGGTGTAAACGATCATAGCATAAGGCCAGGGCTCTGCCCTGGACCCGCCAGGGGGCGGTGGCCCCCTGGACCCCATTCCGTAGGGCTCATAGGGCACCCTTGGTGGACGGGATGACTCCGGCCGCCCTTAAATCTAGTTCCACCGCCATCCGCAGCGCGCGCGCCACCGCCTTGAAGCTGGCTTCCGCCACGTGGTGGGCATTGCTGCCCGCCTTGCGGATCACGTGCAGGGTAAACAATCCATTGAACGCCAGCGCACGGAAAAACTCCTCGAACAATTCCGTGTCCATGGTCCCGACCTTGTCGCGCGCGAAGGCCACGTCCCAGGCCAGAAACGCCCGGCCGGACAGGTCAACGGCCGCCTCGGCCAGCGCCTCGTCCATCGGCACGATGGCATGGCCGAACCGCCTGATGCCGCGCTTGTCGCCGAGCGCCTGCAACAGCGCCTGGCCGAGCACAATGCCCACATCCTCGGTGGTGTGGTGGAAATCGATATGCAGGTCGCCCTTCGCCCGCACCACCAGGTCGAACAGCCCATGCCGCGCCAACGCGGTGAGCATATGGTCCAGAAAACCAATGCCGGTGTCGATCTCGCTCCGCCCCGACCCGTCCAGGTCCAGGGTGAGCGCAATGTCGGTCTCGGACGTGGTCCGGCTGAGGCTGACGGTGCGGGCGGGTTGAGCAGACATGCGTGCAGCACTACCCGAAACAGAACTGCGAAGGAAGTTTCACCGTCTGCGGCCCCCGCGCAAGAATTTTTGCCGTCCCATCCCGGCGCCCGCTCCTTGCGCCTTACCCGGTGCCGGGCGGGGATGGCTTGATTGCAACCAGACGGCGCGCCATGTCCCGCCGTCATGAACACCCCATTCCTCTCCGGTGCTCCCCACGACCCGATCGGTTGGCACGGCACCACCATCCTGTGCGTCCGCCGCGGCGCGCAGGTCGCCATGGCCGGCGACGGCCAGGTCACCCTCGGTCAGACCGTCATCAAGGGCAATGCCCGCAAGGTGCGCCGCATCGGCCCGGGCAACACCATCCTGTCCGGCTTCGCCGGCGCCACCGCCGACGCCTTCACCCTGCTGGAACGCCTGGAAGCCAAGCTGGAGCGCTTCCCCGGCCAGTTGGAACGCGCCTGCGTGGAACTCGCCAAGGACTGGCGCACCGACCGCTACCTGCGCCGTCTGGAAGCCATGATGGCGGTTGCCGACCGCGACCACAGCTACACCCTCACCGGCAACGGCGACGTGCTGGAGCCGGAAGACGGCATCATCGCCATCGGCTCGGGCGGCAATTACGCCCTGGCGGCGGCGCGCGCGCTGATGGAGGTGCCCGACATGTCGGCCGAGCAGGTGGCCCGCCGCGCCATGAAGATCGCCGGCGATATCTGCGTCTATACCAACCACAGCGTCACCGTCGAGACGATCGGTTAGGGTGAGAAAAATGGAAGTCCCGACCTATTCGCCCCGCGAGATCGTTTCCGAACTCGACCGTTTCATCGTCGGCCAGACCGACGCCAAGCGGGCGGTGGCGATCGCCCTGCGCAACCGCTGGCGCCGCCAGCAACTGCCCGAGGCGCTGCGCGAGGAAGTGGTGCCCAAGAACATCCTCATGATCGGCCCCACCGGCTGCGGCAAAACCGAGATCGCCCGCCGGCTGGCGAAGCTTGCCCAGGCGCCGTTCCTGAAGGTGGAAGCGACCAAATTCACCGAGGTCGGCTATGTCGGCCGCGACGTGGAAAGCATCGCCCGCGATCTGGTGGAGGTCAGCATCACCATGCTGCGCGAGGGATCGCGCCGCGAGGTGCAGGCCAAAGCCGAACTCGCGGCCGAAGAACGCCTGATCACCGCCCTCTGCGGCGAGCACGCCGCGGCCGACACGCGCTCGAAATTCCGCCGCATGCTGCGCAACGGCGAACTCGAACAGAAGGAGGTCGAGGTCGCGATTGCCGAGGCGCCGCAGAACCCGATCGGCCAGTTCGACATCCCCGGCATGCCACCGGCCCAGATGATCAATCTGGGCGACATGATGAAGGGCATGTTCGGCCGCCAGGCGCAGCCGCGCAAAATGACGGTGGAAGCCGCCCGCCGCGCCCTCGAACGCGAGGAGGCCGACAAGCTGCTCGACAACGACCGCCTGGTGAAGGATGCGCTGGCGCACGCCGAGAACAACGGCATCGTCTTTCTCGACGAGATCGACAAGGTCTGCGCCCGCACCAGCGAGGGCGGTTTCCGCGGCGGCGACGTCTCCCGCGAAGGCGTGCAGCGCGACCTGTTGCCGCTGATCGAGGGCACCACGGTTTCCACCAAGCACGGCCCGATCAAGACCGATCACATTCTGTTCATCGCCTCGGGTGCGTTCCATCTGGCCAAGCCGGCCGACCTGCTGCCCGAGTTGCAGGGCCGCCTGCCCATCCGGGTGGAACTGGCCCCGCTCTCCCGCGAGGATCTGCGCCGCATCCTGACCGAGCCGGAGGCGTCGCTGATCAAGCAGTACCAGGCGCTGATCGGCACCGAGGGCGTTTCCCTGATCTTCACCGAGGATTCGGTGGACGCGCTGGCCGATCTGGCCGCCGACATCAACGACCGCATCGAAAACATCGGCGCCCGCCGGCTGCACACGGTGCTGGAAAAACTGCTGGAGGAAATCTCCTTCACCGCCAGCGACCGCGGCGGCCAGGAAGTGGTGGTGGACGCCGCCTATGTACGCGAGCGCGTGGCCCCGCTGGCGCAGAAGGGGGATTTGTCGCGGTTCATTCTGTAGGGGCGTGGTTCAAAAGAAGCCTTGCTTCCTTCTCCCCCTCCCCCTCCAACCCCGCCTCCCGCCACATCCCCGCAATCGCCTCCCCAATCTCCCCCTCACTCCGCCCCATCGCCGCCAGCAACCCCGCGTAGTTTTCCACCACCGTATCCCGATGCGGATGCGCATGCCCTCTCTGCGTCTCGAACGCGAACAAGATCGCCAGCACACGCCGTGACAGCGGCTCGGCCTCGGCGAGCCTGTTGGTGGCCTTCAGCAGGTGCGCGAGGTTGCTGAGGCGGATTGCAACGCTGGGGTGGTTCGTCCCGAAGCTGTATTGGTCGATTTCCAGCGCATGGCGCATGAGTGGCTCCGCCTCAGCAAGCCGGTTGGTGGCCTGCAGCAGTTGCGCAGGTTATTGAGGCGGGTTGCGATATCGGGGCGGTTGGTCCCGAAGCTGGCCTCGTCCATGGCCAGGGCACGGCGCATCAGTGGCTCGGCTTCGGAGAGCAACGCCTTGGTCTGCAGCAGGGTCGCCGCATGATTCATCAGCCGCCCCGTGGGCTCCGCGATCCCCGCCCTGTCGCCGAATCCTGCGACCGCACGCGTATGCGGCGCTAGCGGATCAAGGCGTGGCCACGTGCGGACATCGCCCGGATCGCCGACAGACGCCGCGTTCACCCGCCCCAGCACCGCCTCCGCCTCGCCCAGCGTTGCCAGGGTATCGAGGGTGAAGGAAGGCCAGGGCTCTGCCCTGGACCCGCCGTCGCGCGTAGCGCGCCTTCGGCGCGACGGCCGAGAGGCCCCTGGACCCCATCAGTTGAAGGGTTTTGGGAAGAGGGGGTGAGGAGATGCTGCGGCTCCTCCTCACCCCCCTCTTCCCAAAACCCTTCAACTGATGGGTTCTAAGGGCTCCGCCCTTAGCGGGGTCCAGGGGCAGAGCCCCTGGCCTTCCTTCACCCGATTGCCCTGGCAGCGCCTCGGGCGAATCGCCGACGGCGAAAAGCACGGCGGTATAATCATCGCGATGCGCCCAGGCGTATTCCACCGCCGCGCGTGTCTTGCCGATGCCGCCCAGCCCCAGCACCGCCTGGCTGACGATCGCCGCCTGGCCGGCGGAAAGGAGGCTCTTCCGCATTCGCCGCAGAAAATCATCGCGCCCCTCGAACAGCGTTCCGAGGGAAGGGTAGGGCAGCACGATCGGCTTGCCCGGCCGCCGGTCGGGCCAGGGCTGGCGCAGCACCGCGGCAAGCAGCACGTCCAGCGAGGCGAAATGGTTGCGATCGTGCCCGGCGGTGTCCGTCAGGTGCGAGACAAAGGCTTGTTGCCGCGCATCCCATGGCGGCACCGTTGGGTAGAACCCGTCATCGGCAATGAAGCGCAGCAGCCGGCGCTTGTGCGCGGCGGCAGCGACCCATCGCGCCGGCCGATCAGGCAGACCACGGCATCGCAGTCGCGGATGTAATCGTGCAGCTTGCACAGTGTGGTGTCAGGATGCTGGGTGAATTCTTCCTGCACCGTCACCAGCAGCCCGCGTGCCCGCAACTCGGTCGCGACGGCACGCCGCGCCGCCCCGAGTTCGCTGCTCACCGCTGAGAGAAACACCCGATACGTGTCACCCGCCATGCGCCCAGCATGACACGCCCCGCAGCCGGAATGGAACGCCCTTAAGAAGTGGGGTGCAGGGGCCTCTCGGCCCTTGCCGGGTCCAGGGCAGAGCCCTGGCCTTCCTTATTTTTCCCCCGCCGCCGCCGCAACCTTCTCCGGATACCTGCACCAAGAAGCCGCCACGCAGCGCCAGCACTCCGGCGCGCGTGCCTTGCACACGTAGCGCCCGTGCAGGATCAGCCAGTGATGTGCGTGTCGCAGCAATTCCGGCGGCACGCGTGCCAGCAGCGCATCCTCCACCGCCCGCGGCGTTTTGCCGGGGGCGATGCCGGTGCGGTTGCCGAGGCGGAAGATGTGCGTGTCCACTGCCATGGTCGGTTCGCCGAAGGCCACGTTCAGCACCACGTTGGCGGTCTTGCGCCCCACTCCGGGCAGCGCCTCCAGCGCGTCCCGGTCGCGCGGCACCACCCCGCCATGCCGCTCCACCAGCAGGCGCGACAATTCGACCACGTTGCGCGCCTTGGCCTGCCACAGCCCGATGGTGCGGATGTGTTTTTCTACCCCCTCCACCCCGAGCGCCGCCATCGCCGCGGGCGTGGGCGCCTCGGCGAACAGGCCGCGCGTCGCCTTGTTTACGGATGTGTCGGTGGCCTGCGCCGACAGCACCACCGCCACCAGCAAGGTGAACGGATCGGCATATTCCAACTCGCTGCGCGGCTCGGGATTGGCGCGCTGCAACGCCTCGAGGAAGGCGCGCACCTCGGCCAGCGTCATCGCCGGGCTCGGACGCGGCGGCGTCAGGGCCGGGCTAATGCGAGGGGTCGGGGGCCAGCGACTTGATGAGTTCGAACATCCGCTTGCGCACGCTGCCATCGGTGATGCGGTAGTAGGCGCGCACCAGTTCCAGCGTCTCGCGCTTGCCGAGCAGATCGTCGCCGAACGCGTCCTGCTGGTCGGCGAAGCCGGTCGGGCCGCGGGCGGGCGCACGGATGCCGCTCACGCTCTCCGGCATGTCGTCGTAGAAAAAGCTGATCGGCACATCGAGCACCCGCGCCAGATCGTACAGCCGCGAGGCACCGACCCGGTTCACCCCGCGCTCGTATTTCTGCACCTGCTGGAAGGTCAGCCCAAGCGCCTCGCCCAGGCGCTCCTGCGACATTCCCATCAGGGTGCGGCGCAGCCGAACGCGCGAGCCGACATGCACGTCAATCGGATTCGGGCGGGAGTTCCTTCTCGGCGCGGTTGGTCAGCACCTCGGCCGCCCCACCGTTCCGAAGTTCTTCCTCACCGGTCTCGCCTGACATTGCCCTACCGCTCCTGTTCAGTCCCCGAACGCCCGGCAACGCCGAACTAGGTTGACAGAACGTTAACGCTACAACCCAGGATCGTCAAGGAAGGAATAAATTAAAGGTGCCAATTCTTAAAATTTGCACGTCCTCCAGGTTAGCGCGAGCGCCTGGGACAGATTCCACTACCAGGGCGGGCAGCGCCCCCCCTTTGGCTACACGCGCCGCCGGCATTAATGGGTCGGATCGGAACCGAGCGATCGGACCAGTTCCAGCACCTGGTGCCGCACGGCGATGTCGGTAATGCGGGTAAAGGCGCGCACCAGTTCGAGCGTCTCGCGGCGGCCCAGAATATCGTCCTCCAAAGGCTGCTGCTCCTCGCGCAACCCGCCCCGGGAACTCATTGCACTTCCGGGCGCGTCCTCGAAGAAATAGCCGATCGGCACGTCCAACGCGCGGGTCAGATCGTGCAGCCGGGAGGCGCCGACCCGGTTCAGGCCGCGTTCATATTTCTGCACCTGCTGGAAACTGATCCCCAACGCCGTCGCCAGCTGCTCCTGCGAAATGCCCAACGCGGACCGGCGCTGCTTGATCTGCTGGCCGACATGCACATCAATTGGATTGGGACGTGAAGCCGCCTGCTCGCGTTCGCCGCCTAAACCGCCCGACATCGTCAATCCTTGTTGCCGCCCGACAGTCGGTCACGGTTGTATAATAGGGTAGCCATACAACCACGCGGCATCAATATCGCGTCAACCGGGCGATAACGGCGATCAGGTCGCGGCGCCACTCCCGCGTCGCGGCACCCGACGCCAAGGCACCCGACGCCAAGGCACTGGCACGACGCCCGCCAGCAGCACCCCAGCGGCGAGCACCAGCGGCACCGCCAGTCCGAACCGGCCGGCCGGCGTCGGCGGCAGATGGCCGGGCAGGGCGAGCACCAGCACTCCGGTCTGCCGCATGCCCAGCCGCCCCAACTCGTGCCCGAACGCGTCGAAGCCGGCACTGATGCCGGTGTTGGCCGCGCGCATCAGCGGCAGCCCTTCCTCCACCGCGCGCAGCCGGGCCGCTGCCAGATGCTGCCGCGGCCCGGTGGAGTTGCCGAACCAGGCGTCGTTGGTCACGTTCACCAGCCAGTCCGGCCGGTCGGCTTCATCGGCCACCTGGGCCGGAAAAATCGCCTCGTAGCAGATCAGCGGGCCGACCGGCGGCAGCCCCGGCACGTGCAGCGTGACCGGCCCCGGCCCGCCGGCGAACCCGTCGCCCGGCACCACCTGGATGGGCAGCGGGAACCAGCTGGGCTGGAACTCGCCGAACGGCACCAGGTGCCATTTGTCGTACACCGCCACCGGCGGGCCGTCGGCCGGCAGCGCCATCAGGCTGTTGCTCGGCCGGCGTGCCGAGTCGAAGCGCACGCTGCCGATGAGCAGGCCAGGGGGCAGAAGGCCAGGGGCCACCAGGCCGGGTGCCTGCGCCGCCGCGACGATGGCGGCGCGGGCGGCGGCATCCTGCTCCAGCAGGAAGGGGCTCGCCGTCTCCGACCAGACCACCACTGCCGGCTGACCGGGATGTTCCCGCGCCGCCTGGGCCACCCCGGTGCGGGTCAGGGCGAGCTGGCGGTCAAAGGTCTCCATCACGAAGGCACGATCCCATTTGTGCCCCTGCGGCACGTTGCCTTGCACCAGCACCACGTCCAGGCCGGGCGGCGACGACGCCGTGGCCAGATGCAGCCGGGCCGCGCCCGCGCCGGCCCACAGCAGCAGCGCCACGGCGCCCGCCGCCATGGCGTGCCGGCCCAGCGCCGGCGTGGCCGCCAGCAGCAGCGTGACCAGGGTCAGGCCATGCACACCCACCCAGGCGGCCGGTTGCAGCGCCACGTCGCCAAACGGTCCGGGCACCGTCCAGACGCTGCCCCAGGGGTTCCACGGAAACCCGGTGGCGATGAACTGGCGGGCGAGGTCGGCCAGCACCCAGGCGCCGGCCAGCACCGCCGCCCGCCGCCAGCCCGGCCGCGCTCCCCAGGCGGCGGCGCAGGGCAGGGCGATGAACAGCGCCAGCACCGCCGCCAGCGCCGGCACCGCCAGCGGTACCAGCCACCAGAACCGCGCCGCCTCGAACAGGATCGCCTCGGTGATCCAGTACAGCCCGACCACGTGATGGCCGAAGCCGAAACAGAAACCGCGCCACCCGGCCTCGCGCGCCCGGCGGCTGCCGCCGATCAGGGCGAGCAGCCCCGGCACGGCCAGCAACAGCACCGGAATGGCGTGCACAGGCGGCAGCGCGGCGGCCGACAGGACGCCGAGACCAAACGAAGCCGCCGCGGCACGCCAGCCACGCAGCGCGGATAAACGGGCGAGGAAAGCCTGCATCATGCGCCGGGCGCTACACGCGCGACGGGGCGGGCGCAAGCGTGGCCGGGTTAAGGAAGGAAGGCCAGGGCCTCTGCCCTGGACCCGCCAAGGGCCGAGAGGCCCCTGGACCCCCCTCTTTCCCAAGACCCTTTAACGAATGGGTTCTAAGGGCTCCGCCCTTAGCGGGTCCAGGGCAGAGCCCTGGCCTTCCTTCCTGACCAGGAACCATCACTGGACACCGCTCAACCCCCGCTGGCAGTCACCGCCCCGCACAACCGGCCCGGAGACGACGCCATGAGCGCCACCATCGAAGCCCGATCCGCCGGCGGCATCGCCGGCCAGTTGCTCGGCCTGCTCCGGATGGCCGCGCCATTCGGCGGCCTCATCGTCTTCTGGACCCTGGTGGTCGTGGTCGACGTGAAGTCGGCGATCGCCGGCGCCATGGCCTTCATCCTGCTCGACGCACTGCGCCTCTGGCGCGGCGGCCTCGGCTTCTCGCGCCTTTGGTTGCTATCCGGCGCGCTGACGGTGGTGTTCGGCGCGATCGACCTGAGTTCGGCCGCACCCTTCATGCTCGCCTACGAATCGGTGGTCACCAACGCGGCGACCGGCGCGGCCTTCATTGCCGGCGCGCGCGGGCCGAAATCCCTGGTCCAGGAACTGGCCGAGCAGCGCCGCGGCCCGTACCCGGACCGTGCCGACATCAGCCGGTTCTTCCAGCTGTTCACCCTGCTCTGGGCGGCTTATTTCTTCCTCAAGGCGGCGCTGTATTTCTGGGCTGCCTGGACGCTGCCGCTGACCGAGGCGATGGGCGTGCGCACGATGATCGGCCCGGTCAGCCTGGTGGTGCTGAGCGCCCTCAGCTTCAGCCATGGCGACCGGCTGTTCGCGCTGTGCAAACGGTTGCGGCTGCTGCCGGATGCGCCGGGCTAGCACTCCCGTTTCCGGTCTGGCGCAGCGGCCCGATCCCGCCTAATGAGTCCGGTGCGGGTTCAACGCCAAACACCGGAAACAGTCCCATGCCCTCGTCCATCTACGACCAGGACCTCGACCAGAACCCGGCCAACCACGTGCCGCTGACGCCGATTTCCTTCCTGGTCCGGGCGGCGCGCGTGTTCCCCAACGGTCTCGCCGTGGTGCATGGCGACCGGCGGATCACCTATTCGCAATTGCTGGAACGCTGCCGCCGCCTCGCCTCCGCGCTGGCGGCCCACGGCATCGGCCGTGGCGACACGGTTTCGGTGCTGGCGCCCAACATTCCGGCCATGCTGGAAGCCCATTACGGCGTGCCGATGACCGGCGGCGTGCTGTGCGCCATCAACACCCGCCTGGACGCGCCGATCGTCGCCTTCATCCTGCAGCACTCGGAAAGCCGCATCTTCCTGGTCGATCGCGAGCTGGCCCCGGTGGCGAAGGCCGCGCTCGCCCTGCTGGAAGGCGAAAAGCCGCTGGTGATCGGCATCGATGACGCCCTCACCACCGCCGGCGAGGTGATCGGCGAGACCGAATACGAAACCTTCCTGGCCGCCGGCGACCCGGACTATCCGGTGCGCTACCCTGATGACGAGTGGGACGCGATTTCGCTCGGCTACACCTCCGGCACCACCGGCGACCCCAAGGGCGTGGTGTCGCACCACCGCGGCGCCTACCTGAACGCGCTCGGCAACGACCTCGCCTTCGGCATCACCCCGCGCAGCGTCTATCTGTGGACGCTGCCGATGTTTCACTGCAACGGCTGGACCTACACCTGGGGCATCACCGCGCAGGGCGGCACCCATGTCTGCCTGCGCCGCGTCGATCCGGCGCTGATCTACCCGCTCATCGCCGAGCACCACGTCACCCATATGTGCGCCGCGCCGGTGGTGCTGACCATGCTGATCCACGCCCCGGACAATATCCGCCGCGACTTCGGCGGCCGGGTGGTGAACATCGCCACCGGCGGCGCCGCGCCGCCCTCGGCGGTGATCGAGCGGATGGAGCAGCTCGGCTTCACCGTGCATCACGTCTACGGCCTGACGGAAGTCTATGGCCCGCTGACGTTCTGCATCTGGCAGCCCGGCCACGAGGCCCTGAAGCTGCACGACCGGGCCGCGTTTCTCTCCCGCCAGGGCGTGCCGCATCCGACCGCCGAGGACGCGACCATCCTCGACGTGAACCTCAACCCGGTTCGCGACGACGGCCAGACCATCGGCGAGCTGATGCTGCGCGGCAACACGGTGATGAAGGGCTACCTGAAGAACCCGAAGGCCACCCAGGCCGCCTTCGCCGGCGGCTGGTTCCACTCCGGCGATCTCGGCGTCCGCCATCCGGACTCCTACCTGGAAGTGAAGGACCGCTCGAAGGACATCATCATCTCGGGCGGCGAGAACATCTCCTCGCTGGAGGTCGAGGAGGTGCTGTACCGTCATCCGGACATCATGGAAGCGGCGGTGGTGGCGCATCCGGACGAGAAATGGGGCGAGGTGCCGCATGCCTTCGTTACGCCGAAGCCGGGCGCCGAGGAGCGGCTGACCGAGGACGATGTGATCGAATATTGCCGGGCCAACATGGCGCGGTTCAAGGCGCCGCGATTTGTCAGCTTCGTGCAGCTTCCCAAAACCAGCACGGGGAAAATTCAGAAATACGAGCTGCGGCGGCGGCTGGCGGAAGGGTTAAAGAAGTAATTGAATGGGTTCCAAGGGCCTCTCGGCCCTTGGCGGGTCCAGGGCAGAGCCCTGGCCTTCCTTCTGCCGCGGCCGCGCTATCAAACCTCGATCACCAGCTTCTGGTAGAAATTGCCGAAATACCCCGTCCGCGACACCACCCGGTCGCGATGCGACTCCGGCAACCAGGTATCCACCGGCAGCGTCCACAAATCCGGCGCGAAGGGCTCCAGCCGGGTCAGCACCGGGTGCCACAGATATTTCAGCGGGTGCCAGACGTATGGCTTGGCGAAGTCCACAATCACCAGCTTGCCGCCCGGCCGCACCACCCGCAGCGCCTCGCGCAGCGTCGCCTCGCGCACCGGGCGCGGCATTTCGTGCAGCAGGAAGAACAGCAGCGCGCGGTCATAGGTGGCGTCGGCAATCCGCAGCCGGCTGCTGTCCATGCGCAGCAGCCGCACCGGGGCGCCGGCGGCCAGCTTGGCCCGCAGGTTGCTGAGCTGCACCGGCAGCACATCCACCACGTCGAGCTGCGCCCCCACCGGAACGCGAGCGGCCAGACGCGGCGTCAGGTCACCATAGACGCAGGCGATCTGCAGCGTCCGCCCGGGCAAATTCTCGCCCAGCTCGGCCACCGCCGCGTCACGCATGGTGATGTATTTGCCCCACAGGATCAGGTTGACCAGCCAGGGTCGCTCGAACACCCGGACGGCACGCGGATGGACATAGCTCCACCAGTAATGCTCGTTCAAGTACTCGGGCACCGGCGGAGCTGCGTCGGCGCCGTCGTACGGCGAATCGCTGCCAGGCCCGCTTCGCATCCGCTCAAGTACCAGATCAGTGTCGGGGGAAATCGATCCCATTTTCGTCTCTCCAGCTATGGCCCGGTTTTTTGACCAACCTCCCCCTTGTCTATGATTGTGCGATTAACTCAACGAGTTGAGAACCCCCCTTCCCGGAAGGGCTGGTGAGCCTTCGTTGCGGACGTGCTGCGATAAAGCCAGGCCCCGGCGCGGCCCGGAACCCCATCACCGCAGTACGATCCGCCCTCCGGGTCTGGGCGGCGCGGTCAATGGCGGTGCCGTCTAATGTGATGCGGCTGCCGCCGCCCGGACAAAAATTGTTCGTGACCATCCGCGACCCGTGCTGTGCCGCCGCCGCCGCCGTTTCAGTGCGGGCACCGTCGCTATCTGACGCGGGAGTCTCTTGCCTTGCCGGTCACATTCATCGATATGTTAAGAGGACCAGAGCGGTCCTGTTGCCCCTCATTTGCGCGCGCCTCCCGCCGTCCGCGAACCACGAACTCAGGGTTTTCTTCATGTTCATCGAGACCGAAAGCACGCCCAATCCCGCCACCCTCAAGTTCCTGCCCGGGCGGACGGTGATGGGAGCCTCCACGGCCGATTTCGCTTCCGCCGAATTGGCCGGGCGCAGTCCGCTCGCCACTGCCCTGTTCGCCCTGCAAGGCGTCGAAGGTGTGTTCCTCGGCGATGATTTCGTCACCGTCAGCAAGGCGGACGGGGTGGCCTGGCAGGCGCTGAAGCCGCAGGTGCTCGGCACCCTGATGGATCACTTCGTCCACAACCGCCCGGTGATCGAAGGCCAGGGCGATGCGGCGGACGAAGACGTGGACCCGGCAGACGCCGAAATCGCCGCCCAGATCAAGCAGCTGATCGACACCCGGGTGCGCCCGGCGGTGGCCGGCGACGGCGGCGACATCATCTTCCGCGGCTT
This sequence comes from uncultured Alphaproteobacteria bacterium, assembly GCA_963709085.1. GTDB lineage: Bacteria > Pseudomonadota > Alphaproteobacteria > Acetobacterales > Acetobacteraceae > Rhodovastum. The sequence goes on along the minus strand of CAVPVB010000024.1, from coordinate 937,135 downwards.
CCGCGACGGGGTGGTCCGGTTGCAGATGCAGGGCGCCTGCAGCGGCTGCCCGTCCTCGACCGCCACGCTGAAGCACGGCGTCGAGAACCTGCTGCGCCATTACGTGCCGGAGGTGAAGTCGGTCGAGCAGGTCACGTTCTGACCACGCGCCACCGGTCCTTGCATGGGGCCATCCTGGCACCCATCTCGCCCATCATTGTTCGACATCGAACGATCTTGAGGAGGCCACCATGCCGCTTGACGATTCCGCGCTCGACCTGCTGTTCCGGAATGCGCGCACGCACAACAAATGGACCGACCAGCCCGTCAGCGACGACGAATTGCGGGCGCTGTTCGACCTGCTGAAATGGGGGCCGACCTCGGCCAATTGCTCGCCGGGGCGTTTCCTGTTCCTGCGCACCCGGGAAGCGAAGGAGAAGCTGCGGCCAGCGCTGTCGGCGGGCAATGTGGACAAGACCCTGGCGGCGCCGGTCACCGCCATCGTGGCCTACGACCCGCATTTCTATGACCACCTGCCCAAGCTGTTCCCGCACACCGACGCCAAAAGCTGGTTCAGCGGCAATTATGATCTCGCCGAGGAAACGGCATTCCGCAACGGCACGCTCCAGGGCGGCTATTTGATCCTGGCGGCCCGCGCGCTCGGGCTCGATACCGGACCCATGTCGGGTTTTGACAAGGCCAAGGTTGACGCCGCCTTCCTGTCCGACCGCGGCTGGAAAAGCAATTTCCTGATCAATATCGGCCATGGCGATCCGGCCGGCGTGTTCCCCCGCTCGCCACGGTTCGACTTCGACGAGGCATGCCTGCTGCTCTGACACGGTCTGGCTCCGGGGGCGTGCCGGGGGTAGGGTCCCGGCATGCTGATCCTGGGACTGGATGCGTCGCTGGCGCGCTGCTCCGCCGCCATTCTGGCCGGCGATGCGGTGCGTGCGGAGGCGTGCGAGGAGGGCGGCCGTGGCTACGCCACCATCCTGCCCGCCATGGCGCGCGACGTGCTGCGCGCCGCCGGGCTGGCGGCCACGGCGCTCGACGGCGTGGCGGTGACGGTGGGGCCGGGCAGCTTCACCGGGCTGCGCGCCGCGCTGGCGCTGGGGCACGGCATCGCGCTGGCCGTCGGGCGGCCCGTGCTCGGCGTGCGGGTCACCGAGGCTCTGGCCGAGTCGCTGAATGAAACCAGGGGCACTGAAACCGGGGGCACTGAAACCGGGGGGCTGGAACCCCGCGAGCGGATGCTGTGGGTGGCGATCGACAGCCGCCGCGGCCGGGTGTTCCTGCAACGTGGCGAGGCAGCCATCGAATCCGTCGCGCTGGACGCGCTGCCAAGCCCCGACGGGCCGGTGGCGGTGGCCGGCGATGCCGCCTTCGAGGTTGCGGCCCGGCTGGCCGCGCGCGGCGCGGACGTCGTGCTGACCGAGGCCCGCCTGCCGCTGGCCCGCCATGTCGCCGCGGTCGGGGCGCGTCGCCTGGCGGGCGGGCTGGCGCCATTGCCGGCGCAGCCGCTGTATGTCGATCCGCCCGAGGCGCGCCTGCCGGCAGGTGGCCTGCGCCCGCCGCCGCAGGCGGTTTGACCGGAGTCGGTTTGACCGGATGCTGTTTGATCGGAGTGTTTTTTCGTTGTCATCCCTGATTGTTGCCGGCGTGGCGCACGCCGAGGTCATGCAAACGGTGCATGCAGCCGCCATGCCGGAGGACGAGGCCTGGAGCGCCGCGGCGATTGCGGCTCAACTCGCTGTGCCCGGCAATTTCGGCCTGATCGACCCGGCCGGCGGAATGGTGCTGGCACGGGTGGCCGCGGACGAGGCGGAAATCCTGGCGCTGGCGGTGGCCCCGCCAGCGCGCCGGCAGGGCAGCGGGACGGCGCTGCTGCTGGCCGCCGAGGCGCTGGCGGCGGCGGCCGGGGCGCGGACGATGTATCTGGAAGTGGCGGCACCGAACCAACCGGCCGGCGCGCTGTATGCAAGCTGTGGCTATACCCTGGCCGGGCGGCGCCGGGCCTATTACCGCGACGGCAGCGACGCGCTGCTGCTGCGCAAGCCGATCAGCCCCGCCGCAGCAGCAGGCGGGTAACGCCGTCCGCGCCGTCTTCCTGCGACAGCACCTTGTGCCCCTGGGCGGCGGCGGTGCGCGGCACGTTCAGCCGCGGCTCCGCGCCGCGCAGCAGCACGAGCAACGTCTGGCCAGGAGCGAGCCTGTCGAGTGCAAGGCGGGTCCGGACGAAAGTCATCGGACAGACCTCCCGGGTGATGTCAAGGGTCTGCGCCGGAGCGGGTGCGGCGGGGCTCGTCTTGGGCATGATTGGACTGTTGTTGAGCGCCAAAATATCCGTTGCGAAACGGGCAGAGCCGATTTTATATGCGCTTGTATACGGGACAAGTCGAATACGATGGAAGGGAACAGGATGGCGGATGATGGGCCGGACGACATTGAGGCGGGCGCGGACGTGCTGGGATTGACCGCGCAGATCGTGTCCGCGCACGTGTCGAATAATCCGGTGGCGCCGGACTCGATCTCTGCGCTGATCCAGGATGTGTATCGCACCTTGTCAGGCGTCGGCCGCGAACCGGTGCAGGCGGAAAAGCCGCAGCCCGCGGTGCCGGTGAAGAAATCGGTGTTTCCGGACCACATCATCTGTCTGGAGGACGGCAAGCAGCTGAAGATGCTGAAGCGTCATCTGAAGACAGCCTACAACATGACGCCTGAGCAGTACCGCGAGCGCTGGGGCCTGCCGGTGGATTACCCGATGGTGGCGCCGAACTACGCCCAGCATCGGTCCTCGCTGGCCAAGCAGATCGGCCTCGGCACCAAGCCGCGCAGCCGGCAATAGTGTTGCCATATCACCGGATCGCAGGGGCGGGCCGTGGAACGGGCGCTTTTATCTGGTGTTCCGGGCAACCTGACGGCGCGGATACCTGTGTCCGGATCGGCCCATCCGGCAGCGTTGCGCCTACCGGCGGATTTGCCCGGGCGCCGCTTCACCTGATAGGGTGATTGCCCGGCGTTCCCTGGACGGGGCGCCGTGCCGGGCACGCGTTGCGATCCCGGGCATTGGACAGCCCACACCCGATCGGCTACGCCGCCGTGACCGCCCCGCCATGACCGCGCGGCGCTTCGGCCAAGCAGCGGATCGCGTGGCGGATGCCGGTCGGGCGATCCTGCCCCCGGCCACTGGGGATCGGATGGAAAGCCGCATCGAACGCCTCTGCGTCGAACGGGGACTGAAAATGACCGGGCAGCGCCGCGTGATTGCCCGCGTGCTGTCCGATGCCGGTGATCACCCCGATGTCGAGGAACTCTACCGCCGGGCCGCGGCGATGGACCCGCGCATCTCCATCGCCACCGTCTACCGCACCGTGCGCCTGTTCGAGGAGCGCGGCATCCTGGAACGCCGCGACTTCGGCGGCGGACGGGCCCGTTACGAACCCACGGAACACGGCCACCACCACCACCTGATCGATATCGATTCCGGCCGCGTGATCGAGTTCTCCGATCCCGAGCATGAACGCGTGCTCGCCGCCATCGCCGCGCGGCTTGGCTTCGACCTGGTGTCGCACCGGCTGGAACTGTTCGGCCGGCGGCGGGACGCCGCGGGCCGCCCGGCCCCATGCCAGGCCAGTGAGCCGTCCGCACCGTCCGCCGATACCGCCAGCCCAGGGCTGCCCCGATGACCCCGCCACAAGCAGACACGACAAACGCCCCGCGTGCCGACACGGAGCGCGGTTTTGGCGAGTTGCGCGGCGGCAAGCTCGGGGTGCGGGTCGCCACCACCCCGGACGAGATCGATGCCGCGCTGGCGCTGCGCTACCGGGTCTTCTACGACGAGCGCGGCGCGGTGCCCGACGCCGCCGCCGCCGCCTCCCGCCGCGACCGCGATGCGTTCGACGCGGTGGCCGACCATTTGCTGGTGGTGGACCACGCGGTCGGCCCCGGGCCGGAAAGTGTGGTGGCAACCTACCGGCTGATCCGCGCCGATGCCGCCACCAAACTGGGCCGTTTCTATTCGGCGGATGAGTACGACATCTCGCCGGTGGTGGAGTTCCCTGGCCAGATCATGGAACTCGGCCGTTCCTGCGTCCATCCGGACTACCGCAACCGGACCGCCATGCAGTTGCTGTGGCGCGGCATCGCCGCCTATGTGTCGCTGCACCACATCGACCTGATGTTCGGCTGCGCCAGCCTGCCCGGCACCGATCCCGATGCGCTGGCCACCGAACTGACCTATCTGTACGCGCATCACCTCGCCCCGGCCGAGGTGCGCCCGCGGGCGCTGCCGCACCGTTACGTGGAAATGCGCCGGCTGGACCCGGCCTCGCTCGACCCGAGGCGGGCGCTCGCCAAATTGCCGCCGCTGGTCAAAGGCTATCTGCGCCTGGGCGGTTTCGTCGGCGACGGGGCGGTGATCGACGCCCAGTTCAACACGATCGATGTTGCCGTGGTGGTGAAGACCGAACTGGTCACCGAGAAATACCTGCGCCACTACGAGCGTCAGGCGCGCGATTCCGCCGATTAACCCGCCGGGAATGGGGTCCAGGGCAGAGCCCTGGCCTGACTTTTTATTACTGTATTATGAACTTTCCCGCCGAAGCCGCCGCAATCACCCAAACCGCTCCGCCCACCTCGCCCGGCCGTCCCGCCAGGGTTTTCACCAGCGCATGCACGATAAAGCCGATGCCGATGCCGGCGGCGATGGAGAAGGTGAAGGGCATGGCGATGGCGGTGACCATGGCGGGCAGGTAGTCGGTCATGTCGTCCCAGTTCACGTCGCGCAGCGCGCGGGCCATCAGGCAGGCGACGAACACCAGGGCCGGGGCGGTGGCGAAGCCGGGGATGGCGGTGGCGAGTGGGGCGAAGAACAGGGTGGCGAGGAACAGCGCGCCGGTGACCACGGCGGTGAGCCCGGTGCGTCCGCCGGCCTGAATGCCCGCCGCACTTTCGATATAGCTGGTGACGGTGGAGGTGCCGAGCACCGCGCCGAGGATGGCGCCGCCGGAATCGGCGGTGAGGGCCTGCTGCAGCCGCGGCACCGTGCCGTCCGGGCGCATCAGGCCGGCGCGGTGGGTGGTGGCGATCAGGGTGCCGGCGTTGTCGAGCACGTCGACCAGGAAAAAGGTCAGCACGATGCTGGCAAGGCCAAGGTTCAGCGCGCCGCCGATATCCATCTGCAGCAGGGTCGGCGCGAGCGAGGGCGGGGCGGCGACGATGCCGGCGAAATGGGTCAGGCCGAACGGGATGCCGGCGGCGGCGGTGGCGAGAATGCCGATCAGCACGGCGGCGGAAATGCCGCGCGCGGCAAGCGCCGCCATGACGACGAAGCCGCCGCAGGCCAGCAGCGTGCGGGGGCTGCCGAAATTGCCCAGGGTGACCAGGGTGGCCGGGTGGGCGACGACGACGCCCATGCCTTCCAGGCCGATCAGGGCGAGGAAAAACCCGATCCCCGCGCCGATGCCGAGCTTCAGCGACAGCGGGATGCTGTTGATCAGCCATTCCCGCAGGCGCAGCAGCGACACCGCCAGGAACAGCAGGCCCGACAGGAAGACCGCGCCGAGCGCCACCTGCCAGGGGATGTGCAGCCCGCCGACCACGGCGAAGGCGAAATAGGCGTTCAGCCCCATGCCGGGGGCCAGCGCCAGCGGGTAGTTTGCGTACAGCCCCATGGCGATGGTGGCGATGCCGGCGCCGAGGCAGGTGGCGACGAACACGGCGCCATGGTCCATGCCGGTGGCGGACAGGATGTCGGGGTTGACCACCACGATGTAGACCATGGCGAGCCAGGTGGTGATACCGGCGAGGATTTCGGTCCGGACCGTGGTGCCGGCGTCACGCAGGCCGAAGGAGAAAGCCATCGGGATCTCCGGTGTCAGGCGGGGTCGCTCAGATCAGGCCGCCGGCATCATCTGCCGTACAAGAGGGGCCGGGTCCCGTGCTTGCCGGGCCGGAATGATCAGCCGAAGCCCCGCTCTGCGCAAGATAGCCCTCTCGTTCCCCGCCTGACGACGGTCCGCGACCGGTCAGGCACGCACGTAAATTCAGCCCTGGGTGGTGGCCGGCGTGGCGGCGGGCTTGTGGTGCTTGTGCGAGGCCTGGACGGTGCCGTGCCGGGATTTGTGTTTCTTGTGGGGAACGGAAGCGGTGGCGGCATTTGCCCTGGGTGCCACGAGCGCCGCGGCCGGCAGAGCCAGGCCGAAGGACGCCAGGAGATGTCTGCGGGAGAGGATCACGGCGCGCTCCACGGAAAACACGGGTTCAGAGATGAGGCGAATAACGCATGATAGTCACCTGATATAATTATGAACGATCGCCCGAATTACCGCAAGCGAAATAACCTAGAGCAGGCCGAGTTCCTGCAGTTCGCGGCGGAGCGCTTCCGGCAGCCGGTCCAGGCCATGCACATTATCGCTGCCGGCGGCGAGATCGGGCGGGGCGGCGTCGGCGGCCAGGTAGCGCCAGCCCTGGAACGGCCGGGTCGGGCGCCCGGCCACCGGCACCAGCGCCGGCTCCAGATGGATGGCGGCACAGGCGGACCCGTCCTCGTAGGCGGCTTCGGCGATGTCGGGAATGCGCTGGCGCACCACCATGGCACCGGCGATGACCCAGTACATCGAGCCGCCATCCAGGATGTCCGCGGCGCGGCGGGGAAAGCTGCGGGTGAGGTGGCGCAGCGTGCCGTTGGCGGCGAGGCGGCCGGCCTGCACCTCGCGCAGATGGGCAATGTCGCGGATGCCGACCGCCAGCTTCATCATGTGGAGCATGCGGATGGTGTGGCGGAGGACGCGGCGCGGGGCAAGCCGCGCTCGGGCCGGGCTACGCTATGATGTTAACGCAACCCGCCATTGATTGCAGGGCGGGTCCGACGCATTGTCGGCCGCCAGCGGGCGACCCCCGCCCCATCCAGGAGAGATATACAATGTTGCTATCGATCCTTGTCCGAACTGTGTTCATGGCCGGCTCCATGCTTGCCGGCGCGCTGCTTGCCGCTGGTGCCGGGCATGCTCAGGGCAGCGGCTCGGCGACCCTCGATGCCATCAAGGCGCGCGGCCAGCTCGTCTGCGGCGTGGCCGGCAATGTGCCCGGCTTTTCGCTGCCCGACAGCCAGGGCGTGATGCGCGGGCTGGACGCGGATTCCTGTCGCAACATCGCCGCCGCCATCCTGGGCGAGGCGAACAAGGTGAAGTTCGTGCCGTTGACCACCACCAACCGCTTCACCGCCCTGCAATCGGGCGAAGTGGACCTGCTGGTGCGCGACACCACCTGGACCCTCGGCCGCGAGGCCAACCTGGGCCTGCTGTTCGCCGGGGTGAACTACTATGACGGCACGGCTTTTCTGGTGAAGAAAGCGACCGGGGTGAAGTCGGTCAAGGAACTCGACGGCGCCACCATCTGCGTGCAGCCGGGCACCTCCACCGAACTGGCGATTGACGACTATTTCCGGGTCAACAATCTGAAATTCACTCCGATTCTGATCCAGGACCTGTCCGAGATCCAGGGCGCCTTCCTGTCCGGCCGCTGCGACGCCTATTCGACCGACGGGTCGCAGCTGGCGACGTTCCGCGCCACCCAGCCGAGCAAGAACGACCTGGTGCTGCTGCCGGAGACGATCAGCAAGGAGCCGCTGGGCTACGTGGTGCGCAAGGGCGACGACAAATTCTTCGACCTGGTCCGCTGGACCTATTTCGCCACCCTGATTGCCGAGGAAAACGGCATCACCAGCAAGAACATCGACAGCTTCGCCGCCACCAAGGTGCCGGAGCTGCGCCGGCTGCTCGGGCTGGAAGGCGACATGGGCAAGGCGCTCGGGGTAGACAACAAGTTCGCCTATAATGTGGTGAAGCAGGTCGGCAATTTCGGCGAGACCTGGGACCGCAACATTTCCGTTCTCGGCGTGCCGCGCGGCATTAATGCGCTGTGGAACAAGGGTGGGCTGCAATACGCGCCGCCGATGCGCTGAGATTTCTCCGGTATTATTATTTCGAAACGGGCCGTTCTCCGGCGGGGAGCGGCCCGTTTGTTTGCTGACCTTTTATTTCGGAATGGCGGGATTGCCATGCGCCGCCGGGATGTGCACGATGGCGCTTCCTGGCCCGCGGGATGTGCATTCCTGACGGCCCGGTTATTGCTTGTCTTTTTCCGCCGCGAGACCATTTTCGATATTCTGAACCGCGAGGGCCGCTGCCGATCATGTCCGGAACCATCGCCGATCCGCGTCTGTCCGGCCGCGTCGCCCCGAAGCGACGAATCCGTCTGTCCTGGTCGGACCCGCTGCTGCGCAACATTGTCTGGCAGGTCCTGATCATCGGCGCTCTGGCCGCGGTGATCTGGTACCTGGTCGGCAACACCACGCGGAACCTGGAAGCCCGCCACATCGCCACCGGCTTCGGCTTCCTGTCCCACAACGCCGGCATCCCGATCGGCGAGCACCTGATCCCGTTCGACCCTTCCGTTAACACCTACGGCCGCGCCCTGATCGTCGGCGTGCTGAACACGCTGAAGGTGGCGGTGGTCGGGGTGGTGCTGGCCACCATCCTGGGCACCCTGATCGGCATCGGCCGGCTGTCGCGCAACTGGCTGGTGGCGCGGGTTTCGGCGGTTTACGTCGAGGGGCTGCGCGACCTGCCGGTGCTGCTGCAATTGCTGTTCTGGTACGGGCTGCTGCAGACCCTGCCCGGGCCGCGACAATCCTGGCGGCTGGGCGATGCCGTGTTCCTGTCCAACCGGGGCATTAAGGTGCCGCTGCTCGACTGGCAGGATGCGCATTGGTGGATTCTGGCCGCCTTCCTGCTGGGGGTGCTCGGCACGCTGGTCTGGGCACGGCTGGCGACAAGGCGGCAGGAAGCCACCGGCCTCCGTCCGCCGGTCTGGCCGGTGGCGCTCGGCCTGCTGGTGGGTTTTCCGGCGCTCGTCTGGGCCGCCCTCGGCGCCCCGTTCACGCTGGACTATCCGGTGCTGCGCGGCTTCAACTTCCAGGGCGGCGGCACGATCAGCCCGGAATACGGCGCGCTGCTGATTGGTCTGGTGACCTATACCGCCGCCTATATCGCCGAGATCGTGCGCTCCGGCATCCAGGCGGTGCCGCAAGGGCAGATCGAAGCGGCCGCGGCGCTCGGCCTGCGACCCGGCATGGCGCTGCGCCTGGTGGTGCTGCCGCAGGCGCTGCGGGTGATCATCCCGCCGATAACCAGCCAGTACCTGAACCTGACCAAGAATTCCTCCCTGGCGGTCGCGATCGGCTATCAGGACGTGGTGTCGATCGCCAGCACCACGCTGAACCAGACCGGCCAGGCCATCGAGGGCATCGCCCTGATCATGGCGGTTTACCTCACCATCAGCCTGTCGATCAGCCTGTTCATGAACTGGTACAACGCGCATATTGCGCTGGTGGAGCGCTGACATGAGCCAGTCTGCCGCCGCCGCAAGCGTCGTTGCCGCCCCCACCCGCGACCGCCCGCCGGCCGGAATCGTCGGTCCGGTTGGCTGGCTGCGCGCCAACCTGTTCAACTCCTGGTGGTCCACCGCGATCACGTTGCTGCTGGGCTACCTGATCATCCGTTGGGGGCTGAGCTTCTTCGCCTGGGCCGTCCTGAATGCGACCTGGTCGGTGCCGGTCAACGAACTCGGCCAGCCGGACGCCACCATCTGCCGCACCGCCAGCCCCGCCGGCGCGTGCTGGGCGGTGCTCGGCGACAAGTGGCGCTTCATCCTGTTCGGCAGCTTTCCCTACGAGCAGCAATGGCGGCCGGCTTTGTGCGTTCTGCTGTTCATCGGGCTGTACGTCGTTTCAGCCATGCGCCGGTTCTGGCGGCGCGAATTGCTGCTGATCTGGGCGGCGGCGCTGGCCGCCATCGGGGTGCTGATGTGGGGCGGCGTGCTGGGCCTGGAATTCGTGCCGCAGGATCAGTGGGGCGGGCTGCCGATCACGCTTATTCTCGCCACCTTCGGCCTGGCCTTCGCGTTTCCGCTTTCCGTGCTGGTGGCGCTGGGCCGGCGTTCGACCAACCTGCCGGCGGTGAAGGTTCTGTGCGTGCTGTATGTGGAACTGATCCGCGGCGTGCCGCTGATCAGCCTGCTGTTCATGGCCAGCGTGATGTTCCCGCTGTTCATGCCGGTCGGCATGAACCCCGACAAGCTGCTGCGCGCGCAGATCGCCTTCATCCTGTTCGCCGCCGCCTATCTGGCCGAAGTGGTGCGCGGCGGGCTGCAGGCGCTGCCGAAAGGCCAGTACGAGGCGGCCGACGCGCTCGGGCTGTCGTACTGGCAGAAAACCGGGCTGATCATCCTGCCGCAGGCGCTGCGGCTGGTGATTCCGCCGCTGGTGAACACCTTCATCGGCTTCTTCAAGGACACATCGCTGGTGCTGATCATCGGCATCTTCGATCTGCTGACCACCGGTCGGATCGCCTCATCCGAGCCGGCCTGGCAGGGTTTCGCCAACGAAATCTATCTCATGCTGGCGGTGATCTATTTCGCCTTCTGTTTCGCCATGTCCAAATACAGCCGCGGGCTGGAACGCGAGTTCAGCCGCGCCCGCAACCGCTGAGAGGAAATCCCCGCATGAGCCAGGTCGCCACCGTGAGCGATGACGCCCCCGCGATCGTGCTCGACCGCGTCAACAAATGGTACGGCAGCATGCATGTGCTGCGCGACGTGTCGCTGACGGTGGAGGCGCGCGAGCGCGTGGTGGTGTGCGGCCCGTCGGGCTCGGGCAAGTCCACCATGATCCGCTGCATCAACCGCCTGGAGACCCACCAGGAAGGCCGCATCGTCGTGGACGGCACCGAACTGACCGACGATCTGCGGGCGCTGGACACCATCCGGCGCGAGGTCGGCATGGTGTTCCAGTCGTTCAACCTGTTTCCGCATCTGACCGTGCTGGAGAACTGCACCCTGGCGCCGATCTGGGTGCGCAAGACGCCCAAGGCCGAGGCCGAGGAACAGGCGATGGACTATCTGCGCCGGGTGAAGATTCCCGAGCAGGCGAAGAAATATCCGGGCCAGCTTTCCGGCGGCCAGCAGCAGCGGGTGGCGATCGCGCGGGCGCTGTGCATGAAGCCGAAGATCATGCTGTTCGACGAACCCACCTCCGCGCTCGACCCCGAGATGATCAAGGAAGTGCTCGACACCATGATCGAGCTGGCGGAATCGGGCATGACGATGGTGTGCGTGACGCACGAGATGGGGTTCGCACGGCGGGTGGCGGACCGGGTGGTGTTCATGGACCGCGGCGAGATCGTGGAGAGCAATTCGCCGCATGAGATGTTCGAGAATCCGCAGACGGACCGGCTGAAACTGTTCCTGTCGCAGATTTTGCGGGGGCACTAACAAAGCGAGGCCAAGGGGCCGCTGCCCCCTGGCCTCGCTCTTTCGTCGAGACACTCCAAAAGAATGGGTTCTAAGGGCTCCGCCCTTAGCGGGGTCCAGGGGCAGAGCCCCTGGCCTTGCTTCCTTACAGAACCGACCGGAACAGGTAATAAAGCGTCCCGGACAGGATAATCGCCGCCGGCAGGGTCAGCACCCAGGCAGCGGCCAGACTGCGGATCGTGCCCCATTGCAGGCCCGAGCCGTTGGCCGCCATGGTGCCGGCCACACCCGAGGACAGCACGTGGGTGGTGGAAACCGGCAGGCCATAGATGTCGGCCGCCATGATGGTCCCGGCGGCGATCATTTCCGCCGCCGCGCCCTGGCCGTAGGTCAGGTGCGCCTTGCCGATCTTCTCGCCCACCGTCACCACGATGCGCTTCCAGCCGACCATGGTGCCGAGGCCGAGGGCGATCGCCACCGACACCTTCACCCAGAACGGAATGTAGCGGGTGCCGTGGTCAAGCTCGGACTTGAAGTTCGCGAACACCTTCTTCTCGTCGTCGCTGTAGAGATCCTTCGGCATCAGCCGCACCGCCTCGCTGGCGATGTACATCTCGTTGCGGACGTTCTGCACCGCGGTCGCGGGAACCTTGTTGATCGCGCCATAGTTGCCGACCTGCGCGGCGATGTCGCGGGCCAGGTTGGCGATGCCGAGATCCACCGCCGGGTCGGAGAAATCGCGGGTGCGGACGGCGTTCTCGACTGCCCGGCGGGCTGCCTCCGGTGTCTCGTTGCCGATGGCGCCGTGGCGCTGCAGCAGGTCGCTGGTCTGCTCCATCGCCGCCACGAAGGTGGCAACGTTGGGGGTCGGGGTGGCGCGGTTCAGGGCGTAGGCGGTCGGCATCGCGCCGATCAGGATGAGCATGATCAGGCCCATGCCCTTCTGCCCGTCATTCGAGCCGTGCGCGAAGGAGACGCTGCCGCAGGTCAGGATGAGCAGGCCGCGGATGTAGAGTGGCGGCGGCTTGCTGGTGTCCGGCGCCGAATAGAGCGACGGCTTGCGCACCACGAACTTCATTGCCAGCAGCAGCAGGGCGGAGCCGACGAAGCCGACCAGCGGGCTGAACAGGAGGGCGCGGAACACGCCGATCGCCTGGTTCCAGTCCACCCCCGAGGTGACGGTGCCGGCGGGGCTCATGATCTGGTTGGCGAGGCCCACGCCGATGATCGAGCCGACCAGCGTGTGCGAGGAACTGTTCGGAATGCCCAGCGCCCAGGTGCCCAGGTTCCAGATGATGGCGGCGATCAGCAGGGCGAAGATCATGGCGAAGCCGGCATTGCTGCCGACCTGCAGGATCAATTCGACCGGCAGCAGGCTGATGATGGCGAAGGCGACCGCGCCGGAGGACGTCACCACACCGAGCAGGTTGAGGCAGCCGGAATACACCACCGCCAGGTTGGCGGGCATGGCGTGCGTGTAGATGACGGTGGCGACCGCGTTGGCGGTGTCGTGGAAGCCGTTCACGAACTCGAAGCCGAGCGCAATCAGCAGCGACAGGCCGAGCAGCACGAAAGCGCCGATCGCCAGCGGCGGCGTGCCGGCTTCAGCGATATTCGTGTTCAGCCCGTACGCCATGTAGGCCACGCCGGCGATCAGCAATCCAATGAACATGATAGCGCCGGCGAGCGGCGCCTTATGGTCGAGTTGCGGTCGTGCGACCGGACCCGAGCCGGCAGCAACGGCGACTTCCGACATATGATCTCCCCTGATTGGCTGCGAATGGCTAGCACCTATAGGGGCGCGCAAGCCAGCGGTCCGTGACTAAACCGTGAAACCCGCTATCCCCGCCAGCGCCTCGGCAATGCCCGGGGCCGCCGCCAGGATCGGGTTGCCGGAGACCGGGCCGTCGCCCTCGAGGAAGGGGGAGACATGCGCCCCGGCCTCGGCCAGGATGGCCAGCCCGGCCGCTACGTCCCACAAATTGATATGCATCTCCACGTAGGCATCGATCCGGCCGGCGGCGACGTCGGCCAGGCCCATGGCACCGGAGCCGCCGCCGCGCGTCGCCGCCCCGGCGTTCATCACATCGGCCACAAGCTGCCAGTAGCGCGCGTTCGGCACCCGCGGCGACCAGCCGACCTCGACGATGGCGCGATGCAGGTCGGTGGTGGCGGCGGCGCGGATCGGCGCCCCGTTGCGGGTGGCGCCGCCGCCCAGGCGGGCGGCGAAGGTCTCGCGCAGGGCAGGGGCCACCAGCACGCCGAGCAGCGCGGTGCGGTCCTCGATCAGCCCGAGCGAGACGCACCAGCGGTCGCCGCCGCGGGCGAAGTTGGAGGTGCCGTCGATCGGGTCGAGCACCCAGCGCAGCCGGCCGGCGCGACCATTGCCGGTTTCCTCGCCCTGGAACCCGTCTTCCGGAAATGCCTCCGCCAGTGCCCGGGCGACGAAATCCTCCACTGTGCCGTCGGCTTCGGTCAGCCAGTTCTGCGCGCTTTTCAGCGTGGCGGTGGTGGCCGCCCCCGGCGGCGGGCGCAGGCCGAGCGCGAGCGCGCCGGCCTGTTCGGCGATGCGGATGCCGGCTGCCAGCCGCCGTTCGAGTGCCATCATCGGATTCCTGCGTGCATGAAACTCTGCCCGAGTTGCCTCGCAAGCAGCAGGCAAAGCAACCAGATAGCGTCGCACGCGCGGGCCGGGACGTGTCATTTTCAAGAATCCCGATGGCCTTGCTCCGCCCTGCCCCGGCGTGCTTGGTGCTGCGCTCGCATGGGGCACGAACGAATATGCAGGTGATCGGGCTGACCGGCGGGATCGGCATGGGCAAGTCCACCGCCGCCGCCGCCTTCCGGCGCGCGCATATTCCGGTATTCGACGCCGACGCCGCGGTGCACGCCCTGCAGGCGCCGTCTGGCCCGGCGCTGCGCGCCATCGCGGCGGCCTTCCCCGGCACGGTCCGCACCGACGCGCAGGGCCGCCGCGTGCTGGACCGCCCCGCCCTGCGCAACCGGGTGCTGACCGACCCACCCGCGCTGAAGCGCCTGGAATCGATCATCCACCCCATGGTGCGGCGCGCGGAAGAAAAATTCCTCGCCCTGGCCCGCCGGTCCGGGGCGCGCATCGCCGTGCTCGACATCCCGCTGCTGCTGGAAACCGGCGGCGACCGGCGGGTCGATTTTGTCGTCGTGGTCTCCGCGCCGCGCCCGGTGCAGATCGCGCGGGTGCGCCGGCGGCGGCAACTGGACACGGCCCAGATCGAGGCGGTGCTGGCCCGCCAGATGCCGGACGGCGAAAAGCGCCGCCGCGCCGATCTGGTGGTGCGCACCGGCCTGTCGCGCCATCATGCGCTGCGGGCCATCCGCCGCCTCATCAGGGATTTGCGCGCATGATCCGTTCCGTGCTGTTCGACACCGAGACCACCGGCCTCGACCCGATGGCGGGCGACCGGGTCATCGAGGTCGCCGCCCTGGAACTGGTGAATGACCTGCCCACCGGCCGGCATTTCCACGCCCTCGTGCATCCGCAGCGCGACATCCCCGACGAGGTGGTGCGCGTGCACGGCATCACCCTGGCCAAGCTGGAAGGCAAGCCGCCATTCGCCGAGATTGCCGACGACCTGCTGGAATTCTTTGCCGACAGCCGCCTGGTGGCGCACAACGCACCGTTCGATTTCGGCTTTCTCAACGCCGAATTCTCCCGGCTCGGCCATCCGCCCCTGGATTCCGGCCGGATGATCGACACCCTGGTGCTGGCCAAAAAGAAATTCCCGGGGATGCCGAACAACCTCGACGCGCTGTGCCGGCGCTTCGGCATCGACCTGTCCGAGCGCACCACTCACAACGCCCTGCTGGACTGCCGGCTGCTGGCCGAAGTGTACGTCGAACTCACCGGCGGCCGGCAGCGCGGCCTGTCGCTGGCCGAGTCCGGACAAGGCAACATGCCGGTCGCCAGCTACGCCGCCACCGGACCCCGCACGCCACGGCCGATCGTGCCGACCGAGACGGAACTGGCGGCACACGCGACGTTCGTGGCGCGGCTGAAGGAGGCGGTTTGGACGGCGAAGTGAAGGAAGGCCAGGGCAGAGCCCCATAGGCGCGAAGATAAGGCGCATCGAATCCTTTGGCGGGGCGTAGCCCCGCACCCCACCAGGGCTTCGCCCTGGACCCACCAAGGGCCGAGGCCCTTGGAACCCATTGATTTCTTGAAGAATGGGGTCAAGGGGGCCACTGCCCCCTTGCGGGTCCAGGGCAGAGCCCTGGCCTTGCCTTTCGCTTATCTTCGCGCCGATGGGGCAGCGCCCTTGCCTTCCTTCACTTCCACGCCCGAAGCGCCCGCAACAGCGTCGGCACGAACACCAGTGTCGCCACCAGCGTGCACCCCAGGCTCAGCAGCAGCAGGTCTCCCATGCTCGCGGTGCCCGGGTGGCGTGACAGTGCCAGCGACCCGAATGCCGTGCCGGTGGTGAGGGCGGAAAACATGATCGCCCGGGCCGTCGCGGTGCCCAGGAAGCGGTCGGCGCCGGCGCGCCAGTTCATCACAAAGTAGATATTGAACGACACCCCCACCCCCTGCAGCAGCGGCAGGGCGATGATGTTGGCGAAGTTCAGCGGCAGCGGCAGCAGCACCGCCACCACCGCGGTCAGCAGCGCCGACAGCAGTAACGGCGCCATCACCAGCACGACATCGATCGCCCGGCGCAGCACCAGCCCGAGAATCAGCGCGATCGCCAGCACCGCCAGCAGCGCGGCCGAACGGAAGGCGCCGACAATGGTGTCCGCGCTTTCGACAATGGTGACCGCCGCGCCGCCCGCCGCCGGGGCGACGGTGCGGACCTGCGCGACGAAGGCGTGCAGGCCGCGGGAATCGCGCGCCTGCGGCTTCGCCGTCGCCTGCACCCGGGCCTGCCCGTCCGGCAGGCGCCAGTCGCGGGCGATCTCCGGCGGGATGTCGGCCAGCGTCACCGGATGCGCCTCCAGCGCAGTACGCAGGCGGGACAGTTGCATGGGAAGGAAGCGGGTGAGGGCGGCATTCGTCGCCAACAGCGTGTCGTCCGGCGCGGCCACCAGCCGGCGCAGCGCGTCGGCGACACCGGCGACGGCCGAACCGGGCGGCAGCTTCACCGCGGCGCGCTCCATGCCGTTGAGCGCGGTGCGGGCGGCCAGCCGCAGATCGGCGGGGGTGACCGGGGCGGCGGGGGCGCGCGGCGCCAGCGTGGCCCGCAGGATGCTGGCGGCATCGGCCACCAAAGCGAGCTTGCCGGGCTGGTCGGCCGGCACGAACGTCGAGAGGGTGAGCACCTCGTCCACCAGCGGCAGGGTGCGCAGCCGCGCCGCCAGCGCATCCGCCTGCGCCTGGTCGGGGGCGATGATGTCGACGCTGTACGGGTTGGTGAGCGGCGAGCTCATC
This sequence comes from uncultured Alphaproteobacteria bacterium, assembly GCA_963709085.1. Taxonomy (GTDB): domain Bacteria; phylum Pseudomonadota; class Alphaproteobacteria; order Acetobacterales; family Acetobacteraceae; genus Rhodovastum. Next base: position 920,445 of record CAVPVB010000024.1, on the reverse strand, counting down.
AGGTCGGCCAGCGTGCGCATCGCCTCGGTGGTCGGGTCCTTGGTGTGCAGCGGGTCGGAATCGAAGGTCAGCCACGGCAGCAGGCCGACACCCAGGACAGATAACGCGGCGAAGGTGGTCAGTACCGGGCGGCGGGCATCGAACAGCCGGGCCTCCAGCCGGTCGCCCCAGGCGAAGCCGATCTCGTGCGTCTCGCCGCGCGGGCGGAACAGCGTCAGCGCCGCCGGCAGGAAACCCAGCGTGCAGACGAAGGCGATCAGCATGCCGATGCCGGCGATCAGCCCGAGCTCGGCCACGCCGCGGAAATCGGTGGGCACGAAGGCCAGGAAACCGGCCGCGATGGCGGCGGCGGCGACCAGGATCTGCGGGCCGACATGGATGGCGGTGGCATGCAGCGCGGCGTCGGCGGAATCGGCGTGCAGCCGCATTTCGCGAAAGCGCACGCAGAACTGGATGGAAAAATCGACCGCGATGCCGACGAACAGGATGGCGAAGGCGACCGAGACGAGGTTCAGCGTGCCGACCGTCAGGGCCGCGAAGCCGGTGGTGACCGTCAGCCCGAGCACCAGCGTCAGCAGAGCCGGCACGATCAGCCGCCAGGACCGCAGCGCCAGCACCAGCCACAGCGTCACCAGCAGCAGGCTGCCGATGATGCCGGCGACGGCGCCCTGGGCGACCGTTGCGAATTCCTCGTCGGCCAGGGCCACCGATCCGGTGATGCGCACCCGGGCCTGCCCGGCCGCCACCCAGGGCAGCGCGGCGGCGGCCTGGCGGATGGCCTGGGCGGCGGCGCCGCCCGGTTCCAGCGCCCCGTAATCCAGCCGCGGCTGGACGATAACGAAACGATAGGTGCCTTCCTGGCCGGCAAGATCGCCGGCGAGCAGCGTCTCCCACGACAACGGCTGAGCATGGCCGTCGACGGCATCGGTCAGGGTGCGGCGGAACGCTTGCAGCGCCGGGGTTATCGGACCCAGCGCGGCCTCGCCGCGCTCCACCCCCATGCCGAGCAGGGTCAGGGCGGCGAACAGGCCGCGCGCGCTGGGATCGGCGGCGAGCTGGCCGAGGAAGGGCTGGGCGTCGATGGTGCGGTCCATCAGCCCGCCGAGGTCCTTTTCGCTCAGGAACAACAGCCCGGTGGTGTCCAGGTAAGCCGAGGCGTCTGGCCGGCGAACGCTGCGCAGATGGGTGGTGTCGCGCGACAGCGCCTGCGCCAGGCCGGCGGCGGTCTGGTCGGCCTGTTCGGGGGTGGCGCCATCCACCACCGCGACCAGCTCGTCGCTGAATTGCGGAAAAGCGCGGGTGAAGGCGAGGTGCTGCTGGCGCCAGGGCAGCGAGGCCGAGAACAACTCATCGGTATCGGTGCTGACGCCAAGGCGGGCGACAGCGAGCCAGCCAGACAGGGCGGCGATCAGCGCGGCGCCGGCCAGCACAAGGCCAGCGTGGCGCCGGCTGCCCTCGGCGAGGGCAGCGAGCAGGCGGGAAAGCGTCATGCGGGAGCGAATCCGGTGGTGGCGGTGTGCCGGGATAGTCCCTCCACCTCCGGCAAGGCAAATCGCGGGCGCTTAACGCATGGCGAGCCGTGGCGACGAACCCCGGTAGCCGGTGCCGTTGCTGTGAGCTTCCCTTTTCCGCTCAGCGTCCTAATCTGGTCAGGGACAGCGGAGCCCGTGCCAGGCATGCATGACGACACGCCGCCTGTGACCGACCCCCGGGTCGGGGAAATTCTCGCCATCGTTGCGCGGGAGACCGGGGTGGACCCGGCCGCGCTGCGGCCGGAGGCGACCATCCAGCAACTCGGCATCGCCTCGATTGACATGGTGCAGGCGGTGTTTGCCCTGGAATCGCATTTCGACATCGAAATTCCGATCGTCGCCGATCGCACCGGGGCCGAGTTCGGGACTGTCGCCGACCTGGTCAGCCACGTCATCGCCACGCTCGACGGCGCGCGGTCCGCGCCGGACCGTACCGCTTGACCCTGGCGAAGCGGCGGGTCGTCGTCACCGGTCTCGGCGCGATTGCGGCGACCGGGCACGATGCGGCCTCCATCTGGGCCGCGCTGGCCGGCGGTGTGTGCGGCATCCGCCCGATCACCAATATTCCGACCGAGCGGCTCTCCACCCGTACCGCCGCCGAAGTGACCGGCTTCGAGCCGGAAGCCCATTTCGAACCGCGCCGCCTTGCCGCGCTCGACCGCAACGCGCAGTTTGCCCTGGTGGCCGCGCGCGAGGCGATGCGCGGCAGCGAACTCACCGGCCTCGCACCCGCACGCGGCGGCGTGGTGCTGGGGGCGGCGATCGGCCAGGGGAGCTATGAGACCGCTTATCGCGGCTTCTATGGCGAGGGCAGCAACCGCTTCCCCCCGCTCACCCTGCCGCGCTGCATGCCGAGCAGCGCCGCCAGCCTGGTCTCCATGGAGTTCGGCCTGCGCGGCCCGTGTTTCGCCGCCGCCTCGGCCTGCGCCTCCTCAGCGCACGCCATCGGGCTGGCGTTCCACATGATCCGCGCCGGCATGCTTGACCTCGCTTTGGCCGGCGGCAGCGACGCCTCGATCACGCCCGGCTTCGTCAAGGTGTGGGAGGCGCTGCGGGTGCTCAGCCCCGATCTGTGCCGGCCGTTCTCGCGCGACCGCGCCGGCCTGGTGCTGGGCGAAGGCGCGGCGGTGTTCCTGCTGGAGGATTTCCACCGGGCACGCGATCGCGGGGCGCCCATCCACGCCGAAATCCTCGGCTTCGGCATGAGCGCGGACGCCGCCGACCTGACCGCCCCGAGCGCGGACGGCGCCGTGGCTGCCATGCAGGCCGCGCTGGACGATGCCGGCCTGCCGCCCGAGTCGGTGGGGTACGTCAATGCCCACGGCACCGGCACCCGGCTGAACGACCGCACCGAAGCCGCCGCCATCCGGCGCCTGTTCGGCCCGCGCCCGCCGCCGGTGTCGGCGGTGAAGTCCATGCTCGGCCACTGCCTGTGCGCCGGCGGCGCGCTGGAGTTGCTGGCCACCATCGGCGCGCTGCGCACCGGCATCCTGCCGCCCACGGTGAATTTCCGCGAACCCGACCCGGAATGCGACCTCGACTGCGTGCCGAACGTGGCGCGCGCGGCCGCGGTCGAGGTGGCGATGTCCAACGCCTTCGCCTTCGGCGGCCTGAACGCCGTGCTGGTGGCCGGCCGGGCATGAAGCCGGCCTGTCTCAACCGCATCGGCACCGCCGTGCCGCCGCACGACATCCATGTCCCGTTCATCGCCTTCGCCCGCACCCTGCTGGGCGACGACCGCACCCGGCTCGTGTTCGACCGCATGGCCGAGCGCGCCGGCATCGAACACCGCTGGTCGCTGCTGCGACCGGGCAACCTTGCCGCGGGCGAGGTGGACGCCGACGGGTTCTACCGGCGCGGCGAGTTCCCCGGCACCGCCGCCCGGATGGCGCTGTATGAGCGCGGCGCGCTGGAACTGGCCTTGCAGGCCGTCGCCGATCTCGGCATCGAGGCGGAACGGGCGCGCATCACCCACCTGATCGTCGCCTCCTGCACCGGTTTTTCCGCCCCCGGCCTCGACCTGCAGCTGACCGCGCGGCTCGGCCTGCGGCCGGATGTCGCGCGCAGCATGATCGGTTTCATGGGCTGTTCCGCCGCCGTGCCGGCCTTGCGCGCCGCCCGCGACGCGGTGCTGGCCGATCCGGCGGCGCGGGTGCTGGTGGTCAATCTGGAACTCTGCTCCCTGCATTTTCAGGAAACGTCCGATATCGAAACGGTGTTGTCTTTCCTGCTGTTCGCCGATGGCGCCTCGGCGGCGCTGGTCTCCGCCGACCCGGCCGGGCTGGCCTTCGATGATTTCCGCAGCGTGCTGATTCCCGACAGCGCCGGGTTGATCACCTGGCATATCGGCGATGCCGGTTTTCTCATGCACCTGTCCGGCCAGGTTCCCGGCCGCATCGCCGGCGCGCTGCGCGACGATATGGTGCGCGCCGATTCGGCCGGCATTTTGCGCGGCGAGGGCACCCGGGCGGTCGATCTCTGGGCCGTGCATGCCGGCGGGCGCACCGTGCTGGACGCGGTCGAGATCGGCCTGCGGCTCGACCCCGCCGCGCTGCTGGCCTCGCGCGAGGTTTTGCGCGCCCATGGCAACATGTCCTCGGCGACCATCATGTTCGTGCTGCGCCACCTGCTGGCGGTTGCGGATGCGGCGGGGGCGCGGGGTCTTGCGATGGCGTTCGGTCCTGGCATGGTGGCCGAGACGTTCCGTTTCCGGCTGGTGGGGTGACGCGCATGGACCTGTCGCAGCGCAGCGACCTGCCGGAGGTGATGAACGACGACACCACGCCGCCCGAGGTGTTCCGTCGCTGCCTCACCGAACTGGCCGCGGTGAACCGGCTGACGCTGACCCACCGGCCGACGTTGCGCTTCCTCGCCCGCGCCACCCGCGACTGGCCGCGCGGCTCGCCGGTGTCGGTGCTGGATGTGGCTTATGGCGACGGCGATTTGTTGCGGGCGATCCATCGCTGGGCGGTTCGCGCGGGGCTGGTGCCGGTGCTGGCCGGCGTCGATCTCGACCCGCGCAGTGCCGGCATTGCCGCCGCGGCGACGCCGCCCGGGGTGGCGATCGACTGGCGCACCGGCGACGTGTTCGACCATGTGCCGGACCCGGCGCCCGAGTTTATCGTCAGTTCCCAGTTCGCCCATCACCTGACCGATGCGCAGGTGGTGGCGTTCATTCGGTGGATGGAACGGTATGCGCGGCGCGGCTGGCTCATTGCCGACATCCAGCGCCATGTCATTCCGTATTACGGGTTTCGCCTGCTGGCGCGGCTCATGGGCTGGCATCGCATCATTCGCGAGGACGGCACGATCTCGATTGCCCGCGCCTTAAGAATGAGCGAGTGGCGGAAGCTGCTGGCGGAAGCCGGCGTGGTTGGAGCGAAAGTGCGCTGGAACGTGCCCTTCCGCGTGACCGTTAGCCGGCTGCGTTAACGGGTTCCAAGGGCTTTAGCCCTTGGTGGGGTGCAGGGGCGAAGCCGTCGTGCCGAAGGCGCGCTACGCGCTGGGCGGGGTCCGGGGCAGCGCCCCGGCCGGTTCCCCGATCGCCGCCAGGTCCGCACTCATATCCGCCAGCACCTCAGCAACATGGCGAACCTGCACGGTGCTGCCCTCGCGCCGAAGCCGTCCGGCGATATTCAGCAGGCACCCCACATCGCCGCCCAGCACGGTGGAAGCTCCGGTGGTGCCGATATCGGCCACCTTGTCGGCCACCATGCGCACCGAGATGTCGGGATATTTCACGCAGAACGTGCCGCCGAATCCGCAGCACGTCTCCGGCTCCTTCATTTCGGCCAGCGTCAGACCCGCGACGGTGCCGAGCAGCACCCGCGGCTGTGCCTTCACGCCCATTTCGCGCAGGCCGGCGCAGGAATCGAGGTAGGTGACGGTGCCGGTGTAGGATGCGGTCACCCGGTCCATCCGCATCACGTCCACCAGGAAGCCGACCAGTTCGTAGGTGCGGTCGCCGAGTGCCTGGGCGCGGGCGCGGGTGTTGGGGTCGTCGTCGAACAGGCCGGGGAGGTGGTGGCGGATCATGCCGGCGCAGGAGCCGGACGGCACCACCACGTAGTCGTAGCCCTCGAAGGCATCGAGGATGCCGCGGCAGATGTCGCGCGTGGTGGCGCGGTCGCCGGTGTTGTAGGTGGGCTGGCCGCAGCAGGTCTGGGCAGGCGGCACCTCCACCACGCAGCCGGCCTGGCGCAACAGGTGGATGGCGGCGAAGCCGACCGTGGGGCGGTGCAGGTCCACCAGGCAGGTCACGAACAGGGCGACCCGCGGCCGGGCGGGATGGGTATGGGGTATATCCATTGCGTCAGTTCGCCGCGGCCCGCACGGCGCGCGGCAGCAGCACGAAATCGGTGCCGGGCTGGCGCATCCGGCCGGCCTTGTCCTCGGCCTCGGCATCCCAGCCCCAGAACAGGTCGGCCCGCACCGGCCCCTTGATCGCGCCGCCGATATCCTGGGCCATCACCAGGCGCTGCAGCCGGCTGCCGGTGACCGGGTCGGTGGTGTCCAGCCAGAGCGGGGCGCCGAGCGGGATGTAGCTGCGGTCCACCGCGACCGAGCGGCCCGGGGTGAGCGGCGCGCCGAGCGAGCCGGGGGGGCCTTCTTCCGGCCGCACGCCGATGATTTCGCGAAAGAAGACATAGGACGGGTTCTGGTTCATCACCTCGTCCGCGTCGGCCGGGTGGGCGTTCAGCCAGGCGCGGATGGATTGCAGCGACACCTGGTCCAGCGGAATCTGGCCGCGATCGGCCAGCACCCGGCCGATCGGCACATAGGGCCGGCCGTTCTGACCGGCATAGCTCACTCGCACCACCCGCCCGTCATCCAGCCTTACGCGGCCGGAGCCCTGGATCTGCAGAATGAAGGCGTCGACCGGATCGGCGAGCCACAGGATGCCCAGGCGCTGGTGGTCGAGGGCGCCGCCCTCGATGGCGGCGCGGTCCCAGTACGGCACCAGCCGGCCCCGCTCCAGCCGGCCGGTGATTCGCCGTCCCTTCAGGTCAGGCGCGAAATCGCCGAGGTCCACCTGCAGCATGTCGGTGGGACGGCCCAGCAGCGGGGTGCTGTAACTGCCGCCGGGGCTGCGGGCGCCGCGCACTTCGGGCTCGTAATAGCCGGTGAACAGCCCGTTCGGGTTGCCGTTGCCGGTGATCGCCCAGGGCTGGAAATAGGTCTCGAAGAAGGCGCGGGCCGCGGCGTCGTCCGGCGGCAGGGCGCGGGCGGCGTCGCAGGCCGCGCGCCATTGCGGCGGCGAACCGCCGCGGGTGGCTGCCTCGCCGCCGCCGCCCAACGGCTGGTCGGGGCTGTTGGCGAGGGCGGCGCAGCCGGCCAGGAAGGCGGGCACGGCCTCGGCCGGTTTTTCGTTGCTCCAGCCGGGCAGCCGGTCGAAGCCGACCGGGGACAATTGCATGCTGACATTGCCCTCGGTCACCGCGGGCGGCTGGGGAACGCAGGCGGCCAGGAGAGCGAGCGCGGCGAGGGGCGCAAGCAGGCGGGCACGCGCCCGCCGGGAATGTTGCGGCATCAGGCGCTGCGCGCCGCCACCAGCCGCCAGGTCGGATCTGGCGAGGTCAGGTCACGCTCGAAGGTCCACAGATCGGTGATCTCGGTCACCGCGTCGGCACCGGCAACCGGATTGCCGTTGCGGCCGAGCGTCACGTTCACCTGGTCGGAGACGAAGCGCACGGTGATGTCGGCGACGTTGCCGCGCAGGTCGGCGGCCTCGATGGTGCTGGCCTGGATGGAGCGGATTTCGGTGCGCTGGGTTTCGCCTGCGGATTCGCGAGCGGTGATCGCCGCCTCGAAGGCGCGGTAGGTGTCCTCCGACAGCAGCGACCGCAGATTGGTGCGGTCGCCGGCGGCGAAGGCGGCGACGATGATGGCGAACGCCGCCTCGGCGCCGGCCAGGAAGTGCGCGGGGTCGAAACCGGGCTGCAGGCGGCGCATGCGCACGATCGCCTGGCCGGGCGGCGAGAGGGGGTCGGGCAGCGGGCGGCCCGCCGCAGCGGGTGCGGCCACGCCGTCGATAATTTGCCCGTCTGGTTTATAGGCGTCTGGTTTGTGTCCGTCCGGCACCTGTCCGTCCGGCACCACCCGCCCGGCCGCGCCGGGCTGCAGCGGCACGCGCTGTTCGGGCGGCCGTTCAAAGCCGGTGCGGCGACCGAGAATACTGCGCAGGCGCAGCACCAGGAAAGCCGCAATCATGCCGAACAGGACAAGGTCGAGCGGGAAACTACCGCTGGAACCCATGGCAACTCTCCATCGCGCCCGGAATCGGGCGCCTGCACTGACATAAGGTCCCCCGGCCCCGGACACAACCGAACCGCGGCGCATCGTATCAGTAACACGATGGCAAGCCGGCGCACAGCCTGTGATCGCGGTCCAGACGGTTGCCAGGGCAATCGGGTGAAGGAAGGCCAGGGGCTCTGCCCCTGGACCCCGCTAAGGGCGGAGCCCTTAGAACCCATTCGTTTTAAGGGTTTTGGGAAGAGGGGGTGAGGAGGGGCCGCAGCATCTCCTCACCCCCTCTTCCCAAAACCCTTAAGTGATGGGGTCCAGGGGCCTCTCGGCCGTCGCGCCGAAGGCGCGCTACGCGCGACGGCGGGTCCAGGGCAGAGCCCTGGCCTTCCTTCACCCGATTGCCCTGAGACGGTTGCGCCCCACTGTTGCGCCGGAGTGGGCCTTGCGGCTATCCGGGGCCATGATCCTGCTGCGGCATGGCCAGAGCGAGTTCAACCTGCATTTCTCCGCCGAATTGCGCGACCCGGGCATCCCCGACCCGCGGCTCACCCCGCTCGGCCATGCACAGGCCGCGCAGGCCGCCGCGGAACTGGCCGCTGCTTGCCTGGCCGGGCCGCGCCTGAGGCGAATCATCGTCTCGCCCTATACGCGCGCGTTGCAGACCGCGGTTCCGCTGGCCCGCGCGCTGGGCGTGGCGGTGTTCGTCAATCCGGGGGTGCGCGAGCGCTACGCCTTCACCTGCGATGTCGGCTCGCCGCGCACCGAGCTGGAACTGGCCTGGCCGGACCTCGATTTCTCGGCGGTGGATGAGGTATGGTGGCCGCCGGTGGAGGAGCCCTTCCAGTCCGTCCGCGACCGCGCCGCGCTGTTCCGCGCCGAGATGGCGGCCTTGCCCGACTGGTCCGAGACGCTGGTGGTCAGCCATTGGGGGTTCATCCTCGCCATGACCGGCGAGCGCCTCGGCAATGCCGAATGGCGGCGCTGCGACCCCACGGCGCCGCCGCCCGAGCGGGTCAGCCCGGCGCGCTGACCCGCTTCACCACCGGCGGGTGCATCAATTTCTTTGATTCCCGCCGGCTTTGATTTCCCGCCGGCCCTGTGCTACCCGCCGCCGACGGTCCCCCATGAACACGGAGATGGCGATGTCCGAAGTAACCCCCACCCCGCCCCAGGGGGCCGCCCAGCAGTTGCCCCCGCTGGTCGTCAACATTCAGTACGTGAAGGATCTCTCCTTCGAGGTGCCGAACGCGCCGCAGATCTACACCCAGCTGCGTGCCGCCCCGCGCGTCGACATCAACCTCGACGTGCAGGCCCGCCGCGTGGCCGAGGGCCAGAGCGCCTTCGAGGTGACGCTGCATATCCGCGCCGAGGCGTTCGAGGCGCCGGCCGCCGCTGCCAGCAACGGCAATGGCGCCGCCGCGGCCCCAGCGGGCGAGCGGGTGTTCCTGGCGGAACTGGCCTATGCGGGGGTGTTTACCCTGAGCGGCCTGCCGGAAAACACGGTGGAGCCGGTGCTGCTGGTCGAGTGCCCGCGCATCCTGTTCCCGTTCGCCCGCAACATCCTGGCCGACGTGACCCGCGACGGCGGCTTCCCGCCGGTGCTGCTGCAGCCGATCGATTTCGTCTCGCTGTGGCAGCAGCGCCGCGCGCAGCAGACCGCCGCCGCCGAAACACCGGCCGCGACCGCCTGACGGCTTCCCTCTCCCCCCAACCGGGGGGAGAGGCTGGCTTTTTGCTGATCACCGGCCGGAGATGTCTCCGGCCGGGGTGGGTGCCCGTCGCTATTCCTCCCGGGGCGGATCGGCGAAGAACTTTTCCCCCAGCATGCGGGAAGTGCCGCGGAACTCGGCAACCACGGTGCCGTCGCCGGCGCGAACCGTGATGTCGTAGATGCCCGACCGGCCGGCCCGCGACCTTTCCTGCCCGATCGCCACCAGCATGTGGCCGAGCTTGGCCGGACGCAGATAGGTGATGGCGCAATGCTGCGCCACCGCCCGCTCGTTGGTGCTGTTGCAGGCATAGGCGAAGGCGGTATCGGCCAGCGCGAAGATGAAACCGCCATGGCAGGTGCCGTGGCCGTTCACCATCTCGTCGCGCACCCGCATCGACACGGTGGCGTGGCCGGGGCCGACCTCATCCAGCGTGATGCCGAGCGACTGGGCGGCGCGGTCGTCCGGCCACATGGCGTCGGCGCAGGCGCGGGCGATTGCCTGCGGGTCTCCAGGTTTCTTCACGTGCAGTTCCTTATGCCGGGCGGCCATTGAAGACAGGCTTGCGCTTTTCCAGGAAGGCCCGCGCGCCCTCGGCGAAGTCTGGCGTGCGGCCGGCCGCGCGCTGCAGGTCGCGCTCGACCTCCAACTGGCGGTCCAGCGTGTTGCCGGCGGCGGCGATGGCGCGGCGGGTCAGCACATAGGCCTGGGTGGGGCCGGCGGCGAGCCGGGTGACCAGCGCCTCGGCCTGTGGCTGCAGCGTGCTGTCATCCACGGCGCGCCAGATCATGCCCCATCGCTCCGCCTGCTCCGCCCCCACCGGCTCGGCCAGCATGGCGGCCGCGCGCGCCCGCGCCTCCCCGATCAGCCGCGGCAGGTGGTAGGTGCCGCCGCAATCCGGCACCAGGCCGATATTGGCGAAGCCCTGCACGAAGCGGGCGGACCGGGCGGCCAGCACGATGTCGCAGCCGAAGGCGATGCTGGCCCCGGCGCCGGCGGCGACCCCGTTGACGGCGCAGACGGTCGGCACCGCCGCGTCGCGCAGCGCGCGGGCCAGCGGATTCCAGGATTGCTCGACGATGTCGCCGAGATCGGCGCCGGGCGGGATCAGCGACAGATCGGCCCCGGCACAGAAACCGCGCCCGCTGCCGGTGATCAGCAGCGCCCGGCAGGCGGGGTCGGTTGCGGCGTCGTTCAGGGCGGCGATCAGCGCCGCCACCGCGCCGGCGTCGAGCGCGTTCATCCGCTCCGGCCGGTTCAGGGTGATCGTGCGCCAGCCTGCGCGCGCCTCCACCCGGATGGCATCGTTCATGCGCGTTTCCTTATTGCCGAACGCTTGCGCGGGTGATGCCACTGCGCGGCCCGGCTTGACAAGGGAACACTGGAGCTTGCGAAAAGGAAGGCCAGGGGCTCTGCCCCTGGACCCTGCTAAAGGCGGAGCCCTTAGAACAACCCTTTCGGAGCTACGCGACACGGCCGCGCGGCAGCATCCGGCGCAGGATGCCGTCGCGCAGCAGGTAGTGATGCGCCAGCGCGGCCAGCGCATGCAGGCCGGCCAGCGCCACGATCAGGTTGCCGCCCCATTCGTGAATTTCGCCCACGACATCCCGCACGCCCGGAAAGCCGGTGCCCAGCGCCGGCAGCTTCACCCAGGTGAAGACGGCATCGCCGCGCACGGCAACATTGAGCAGGCCGAACAGGATGTTGATCCCCAGCAGCAGCACCAGCAGCAGGCTGAACGCCGCGGGCCGCCAGATCGCCCAGCCCCGCGCGCGGCGGCTGGCGGCCGCCCCAGGGGGTCTTGCGCCAGGTCAGCCGGACCAGCAGCACCGCCAGCAAGGACAGGCCGAGTACGATGTGCACCGACCGCGCCTCGACCCGCCCGCCATCGCGCGGAAAGAAGTCGATGATCTGCGCGCTGGAATACAACGCGATCACCAGGATGGCGGTGAGCCAGTGCAGCGATCTTGTCAGCCAATCGTAACGAAACGAATTGGCGGGAAGGGTCACAGCGTCACTCATGGCGGCTCCGGGGTTGCTGGAAAGGGGCGGGGGAGGCGTGTCCGGCGGCTTATTTGTTGCGGGTTCCTCGCGGCGACGGCCGGGGGTCAACTGCTCCCGATCAGGATGCCGGTGGCGAACACCAGCGCGCCGCCGAAGCCCACCTGCAGGGCGGCGGAGAACGGCGGCGTGTCCATGTATTTCCATCGTACCCACGAAATCACCGCCAGCTCGGCAATGACCACCCCCACTGCCAAAATGAGAGCGACGCGGAAATCGGGAATCAGGAAGGGCAACGTGTGGCCGATGCCGCCCAGCGTGGTCATGGCGCCGCAGATGATGCCGCGCAGCAGCGGCGCGCCGCGGCCGGTCAGGCTGCCGTTGTCCGACAGCGCCTCGGCGAAACCCATGGAAATGCCGGCGCCGAGCGAGGCGGCCATGCCCACCAGAAAGGCGTCCCACGAACTGGCGGTGGCGAGGGCGGCGGCGAACACCGGCGCGAGGGTGGAGACCGAGCCGTCCATCAGCCCGGCCAGCCCCGGTTGGATGAAGCGCAGCAGCAGCATCCGCCGCGCCGATTCCGCCTCCTCGGCCAAAGCGTTCTCGGTCAGGTTCTCTTTGGTGATCCGCTCGGCCGCGTGCTCGTGCTTGGCTTCGGCGGCGGCAAGGTCGCCGAGCAGCTTGCGGATCGAGGCATCGGTCGAGCGGCTGGCGGCACGGCGATAGAACTGGGCGGCGTCGAACTCCATCTCCTCGGCCTGGCGGCGCACGGCATCGAGGTTCAGCGGCTGTAACTGCCAGATCGGCTTGCGTTGGAAGAACCCGCGCACGTGCTCGCGCTTGATCAGCGGGATGTGCTCGCCGAATTTCTGCCGGTACACGTCAATCAGCCAGCGCCGGTGCACGTCCTCCTCGCCGGCCATGTCGGTGAAAACCTTGGCGGAGGAGGGATAGTCGGCGCGCAGCCCCTCGGCGAAGTCGAGGTAGATGCGGCCATCCTCCTCCTCGGCGCTGATGGCCAGCGCCAGGATCTCGCGCTCGCTCAGCTGGTCGAAGTTACGCATGCGTCGGGACCCTCGATGACCGTCAGAGCCCGGGGGTGGGGTGCCGGCGCGGATGAAATAGGCGCGATCCGCCTGAGTGCGACGGACGCGTCGGTACTATGGCGGCGGACGCCGGAATGATCAACTTGGGCAAGGACCACCTGCAGGGCAAACGGAGGAAGGAAGGCCAGGGCTCTGCCCTGGACCCGCTAAGGGCGGAGCCCTTAGAACCCATTCGTTTAGAGGGTTGTTTGAGGAGGGGGGTTGAGCGGGGTCCAGGGCAGAGCCCTGGCCTTCCTTCCCCCGATCAGTGCCGGAAATGCCGCATCCCGGTCAGCACCATGGCAATCCCCGCCGCATCGGCGGCGGCGATCACCTCGGCATCGCGCATCGAGCCGCCGGGCTGGATCACCGCCGTCGCCCCGGCCGCCACCGCCGCCTCCAGCCCGTCGGCGAAGGGGAAGAAGGCGTCGGAGGCGACCACGCTGCCCTCCGCCAGCCGGCCCGGCAGACCCGCCGCCTTGGCCGCTTCCTCGCTTTTCCAGCCGGCGATGCGGGCCGAATCCACCCGGCTCATCTGCCCCGCGCCGACGCCTACCGTGGCGCCGCCCCTGGCGTAGACGATGGCGTTCGACTTCACGTGCTTGCAAACCCGGAAGGCGAAAACCAGGTCGTCCAGCTCGGCCTCGGTGGGCGCCCGCTGCGTCACCACTTTCACCGCGTCGCGCCCGACCCGGCCGGCATCGCGCGACTGGGCCAGAAAACCGCCCGAGAGGCTGCGGAAGGTCAGGCCCGGCGCCGCCGGGTCGGGCAGGCCGCCGGTCAGCAGCAGCCGCAGGTTCTTCTTCCGCGCCAGCACCGCCCGCGCGCCTTCGGTTGCGTCCGGCGCCACGATCACTTCGGTGAAGATGGCGGCGATCCGTTCGGCCGCCGCTTCGTCGAGCGTGCGGTTCACCGCGATGATGCCGCCGAAGGCCGAGACCGGGTCGCAGCGCAATGCCGCGTCCCACGCCTCGGCCAGCGTCGCCGCACTTGCCACCCCGCACGGGTTGGCGTGTTTCACGATCACCACGGTCGGCGCCGCGAACTCGGCGACACACTCGAAGGCGGCGTCGGTGTCGTTGAGGTTGTTGTAGGACAGCTCCTTGCCCTGCACCTGGGTGGCGGTGGCCACCCCCGGCCGCGCATCGGTGAGGTAGAAGGCCGCCTGCTGGTGCGGGTTCTCGCCATAGCGCAGCCCCTGGCGCCGCGTGCCCGAGACGATCAGCCGCGCCGGGAAGGGCTCGCCGCGCTGCCCGGCAAACCAGGCGGCGATGGCGGCGTCGTAGGCGGCGGTGCGCGCATAGGCCTCGCCGGCCAGCCGGCGGCGCAGCGCCAGCGAGGTGCCATCCTGCGCCGCCAGCTCGGCCAGCACCTCGGCGTACTGCCCGGCCTCGGTCAGCACGGCGACGAAATCGTGGTTCTTCGCGGCGGCACGGATCAGCGCCGGGCCGCCGATGTCGATGTTCTCGACGCAATCCTCGAACGCCGCCCCGCGCGCCACCGTCGCCTCGAACGGGTAGAGATTGACCGCCACCAGGTCGATCGGGGCGATGCCGTGCTGCGCCATCTGGGCCAGATGCTCGGGCAGGTCGCGCCGGCCGAGGATGCCGCCATGGATCTGCGGCACCAGCGTTTTCACCCGCCCGTCGAGGATTTCCGGGAAACCGGTATGGGCGGAGACTTCCGTCACCGCGATGCCGGCATCACGGATGGCCTTGGCCGAGCCGCCGGTGGACAGGATTTCGACGCCACGCGCCGCCAGCGCCCGGGCAAAATCGACCAATCCCGTTTTGTCGGAGACGGAAATCAGCGCGCGGCGGATCGGGACGATGTCGGTCACTGGGGGCCTCCGGTCAGCTTGATGAACGCCCGCATAACCCTACAGCCCGAGCAAATCCAGCGTGCGGGCCACAACCCTGGCCTCGTCGTAGCGGGCCAGGGCGCGCGCCCGGCCCTGCTGGCCCATGTGCGCCCGCAATCCTGAATCGCCGGCGAGGCGTCGCAGCGCCGCCGCCAGCGCGGGCACGTCGCGGGGTGGCACCAGCAGGCCGGTGCGCCCTTCCTCCACCTGCTCGCGCGGGCCGCGCACGTTGGTGGCGACCACCGGCAGGCCCGCCAGCATCGCTTCGATCACCGACATCGGCAGCCCCTCGAAATGGCTCGGCAGGGCAAAAATGTCGGCGGCGGCGAGCAGCGCCGGCACATCCTCACGATAGCCCAGCCGGCGCAGCCGCAGCCCCAGGCCGCTGGCGGCGAAACAGGGTTCGAGGTCCTCGCCGTGGTCGGAGGCGAGCCGGTTGCCGACCACCCACAGCTCGGCATCCACCTCTCGCATGGCGGCGAGCAATTCGGGGTGGCCCTTGTGGCGCACCAGACGGGAGACGACGATCACCACCACCCGCGCCGCCGGCACGCCCAGTTCGGCGCGGATGCGGGCGCGGGCATCGGCGTCCGGGTGGAACCGGGCCGGGTCACGGCCATTGCCGATGCCGATCGACCTTGGATGGATGCGCAGCCGGCGGGCGTCGGCCGCTTCCTCGTCCGAGACGGTCATGTGCAGATCGGTCAGCCGCCCGCCGGTCCATTCCATGGCGAAGGCCATCGCCCGCCGCCACCAGGGGCCGGGCTGGTTGAACAGGAAGCCGTGGCAGGTATAGGCGATTTTCGGCACCCCGGCGGCGCGGGCGGCCAGCCGGGCGAGAAAGCCGGAGATCGGCATGTGGCCGTGCACGATGTCGGGCCTTTCCCGCCGCAGCAGGTCGAGCAGCGCGCGGAAGGCCCGCCATTGCGCGCGCGGGGAATAGCTGCGCGCCATCGGCACGGTCTCGATGCGGAACCCTTCCGCGCGCACGGAAGCCAGCAGCGGGCCGTCGGCGCATACTCCGACCACCTCGTGGCCACGGTCGCGGATGCCCCGCATCAGCGGCACGAGAAAATGCCGGAGGGAAAAATCGACGTTGATGATTTCGAGCACTTTCATGCGCGGCGCCTATCGCGGGACGGGCGGGAGGGCAAGCGGGGGTGGGGGGTAGCGGGCGACCGGGCGGGGGCACGGGTGCTACGCAAAGGGCTGGTCCCGACCGTTTGCGGCGGTCCGAGCGATGTAGGGCGGAAAAGCGCGGCGCATTCCGCCTCTTGCGTCGCACCGAAGCGTTGACGACGATGGCCCGGTGGCAAGGAACCGGCGGCGTGGTGCAAGCGGCGGAATGCGCTACGCTTTTCCGCCCTCCAACGTGCTACAGCTTGCTGCTGCCGACCCTGAACGGCTGTAGACAGAAAAGCCGCGCTCGCCCCGAAGGGCGCGTACAGGGCGCCGTACTATACCAGCAGCAGGCCAAGGCGTTGGGGTCGGCTCTGTGTTTCGATGATATCTCTCAGAAAGCGTAACCAATTGATATAGCTTAAGAGAGTGACGCTTCAGAACGGAATACCGGTGTCAGCGCGGCACCCTGTCGGGAATCGGCATGGCGCTCGCCCACGCTATCTTCCTTTCTCGATTAGTAACCGCCCAGGCCGGCCCCTCGAAGAGGTCCGCGGCTTGGGCACCCGTTGCATGGTGGAAAGCAGCTCGTACGACGCGGGTTTCGGAGGTTTGGCGTCGCCGCGGCCATAGATTTCTTTTGACACGGGGTGGGGCAGTCGATTTAAGGATTTCGATGGATCGTGCCGCACTCAGTCGACTCTCGAAAGGCGACCTCGTTGCGCTGAACCTGGCGCACGAGGATCGCCATGCGGCTGAACTGGCGGCGCAAGAAGCCCGTCACACAACCGAGACGACGGCGTTGCGGGCTCGGATCGCCGACCTGGAGCGCCAGGTCGGGCTGAACAGCACCAACAGCGGCAAGTCGCCCTCCAGCGACGTAGGAAGAAACCGCCGCGGGTTCGCAGTCTGCGGCAACCATCGGGCAAGAAGACCGGCGGGCAGCGTGGCCATCCGGGTGCGACGTTGCGCCCGAGCGAGGCGCCCGATGCCATCGTCGACCACTACCCGCAGGCCTGCAAGACGTGCGGCGAGGTGTTGCAGGGCAATCGGGTGAAGGAAGGCCAGGGGCCTCTCGGCCGTCGCGCCGAAGGCGCGCTACGCGCGACGGCGGGCAGAGCCCTGGCCTTCCTTCACCCGATTGCCCTGCCGGCTGGCCGCCGCGCAGCTGAAGCCGGAATGGCGCGCGTTGCTCGCCGATCTCGATCGGCTGCAGGAAATCGAGGCCGAGCAGGACGGCAAGCGCTTCATCCTGCGCACGCCGGCGACCGGCGTGGTTGGGAAGGCCTTCCAGGCGGTCGGCGTCGCGCTGCCGCCGAACATCCGCGACGCCGATCCCACGCCCGCCGCGGCCTGATCGGTCCGCCCCCACCGCGGCAGTGTAGTGCTAAGAACCCTTCGCGCGCCTGCAACCTATTGATGGAGAAAGATCGTTCTGTTTTCACTGTTAAACTCGGGCCGGGGCGGCCTGCCGGGGCGTGCCGGCGGACGCGGCAGGCGCAGGAAGGCGCGGGCCTCGTCCAGCGTGTGCGACAGGCGGGTGCAGCCGCGGTTGAGGCGGATCAGGTCGAGCAGGTCGCCATGCTGGTCCGTTGCGGCATCGGTCCAATGGCCGGCGGCGCCGCGGCCGGAGGAGGGGCCGGTGAGGCACACATACAGGCTGCGGCCGGGGGTGTTGCGGACATCGCCGACCAGCCAGTAGCGGCCCTGGCGGCGGCCGTTGGAGAGATAGAAGCGGCACACCACCTCGGCATCCTGCGCGAGACGGGCGGCCAGCGCCGCGGCTGGGCTGGTCATGGGGAAGGCTCCGGATCGGGCGTGAAAACAGCAGGGCAGGGGACCCGGCGCGGCGTTGCCGCCACGCCGGGTTCCGCAGCGTCAGGCGGCGACCATCTCCATGGCCTCGGCGGGAGCGCTGTCCTCCGGCGCCGGCGCGGTGGTCCCCGGAGTCCGCAGCGCCTCGGGCAGCCAGAAGGTGCCGGCGAGCAACTGCGCCGCCGCCTCGGCCATCTCCGGTTTCTTCAGGCCGGCGAGCGGCGTGGCGGCGGCCTCGCCCCTGGCCTCGCGCACCGCTTCGAGGATGCGCGCCTTGGTCACCCGGCCGAGATAGGTGTCGACCGTCGGGGTCCAGCCGGCGGCCGCCATGTCGAGACCGGTCGCGCCGGCCAGAACGTCGGCATGGGCGAGCGCCCGCGGCCGGCGGTCGTACGGGGTCATCACCGCGTTGACGGTGAGGCCGGCGCAATGGGCGAACAAAGCGTGGCGGCTGTCATGGTCGAGCGCCTGCAACGTCGCCCACAGATGCTCCGCCGTCTCCGGCAGTTGCTGTGCCCAGGCTTCGTGGCGGGCATCGAGGGCACGGGCGGCGGCGCTGTCGTTCAGCCCCGGCGCCTGGGCGGTGAAGCCGGATGAACGGGCGGTGATCTCCAGGCAGGTCTCGCCCGCCGCCCGGTAGAACAGGGGCAGGCACATCGCGTGCAGCACCGCGAGGTGGGCGGCGTCCCAGTCATCCGCCAGGGCGTTGCGCAGGGCCAGCGTGCGATGGGCGGTCAGCTCGGTCAGCAGCCGGTCGGGCAGGGGTTTGATGCCCTCGTCCTCCTCGGGCAGGTCGGCGATGTCGGCGCTGACCGACGGGCCGGCATGGCTCGCCGCCGCGGCTGCCCGGGTCGGGAGGGGCGCCGGCGCGGGGGACGCTTCCGCTGGTGCATCGGCCTCGGCTTCCCCGGCCGGCGCCGGGGGTTCGTCCTCGGGGCGGACATAGCCGCGCTCGACCTGCAGCTGGCCGTTCGGGGCGACGCTGAGGAAGGCGCCGGCGATCGCCGTTTCCTCCGGCGTGAAGCGCGGCGGCTTCGTCTCGAACGCGGCCAGCGCCTCCTTGAGTTCGGCGAACTTCGCATCGACCTCGTCGGGCAGTTCGTCCAGCCCGTCGTGTTCTTCAGAGAGGGCATCGTATTCGGCCTGTAGGGCGGCGAGCGCGGCCTGCTCGTCTTCGGTCAGGGTGGTGCTGCCCTGGATGAGCCGCAGGCCGGAGCGGTAGCCGTACGGCAGGGTCTCGACCGCCTCGACCCATTTCCAGCCTTCGGCGCGCAGCGCGGCGGCCTCATGGGCGAGCCGGTCGGCCACCAGGCGGTCGAGCAGCGCCGGGTCCTGCAGCCAGCCGCCGCCGTCCTGCTCGAACAGGTCGCGCAGCACCGTGCCGCCGGCGGCCTCGTAGGCGTCGATGCCGACGAACACGGCGCGCTTGTTGGCGGCATGTACCGCGCCCTCGGTCAGCAGCCGTTTGATCTGAGCCGGCGAGGCCGGGGTCCAGCTGCGGGAGACCGACTCCCACACCTGTTCCTGCCTTGCATGGTCGTCCGAGATGGCGAAGCCCATCAGCTGGTCGAGGGTCATGGCGCCCTCTGCGTAAACATCGAGCAGGCGAGGGGAAACGGCGGCCAGCTTCAGGCGCTGGCGGACCACGGCGGCGGTGACGGCGAAGGCGGCCGCGATGTCCTCCTCGCCGCGGCCCTTCTCGCGCAGGGTCTGGAAGGCGCGGAACTGGTCGAGCGGGTGCAGCGCCTCGCGGTCGGTGTTCTCGGCGAGGCTGTGCTCCTCGGCGATGCCGTCGGTGCGGATGATGCAGGGCACCGGGGCGGTCTTGTTCATGCGCTTCTGCGCGACCAGCAACTCCAGCGCGCGGAAGCGCCGGCCGCCGACCGGCACCTCGAACAGGCCGGTCTCCTGGCCGTCGGCGTCCAGCACCGGGCGGACGGTCAGGCTTTGCAGCAGCGAATGGCGGACGATGCTCTCGGCCAGCGCCTCGACCGACACGCCGGCCTTGACCCGGCGGACATTGGCTTGGCTCAGCACCAGTTTGTTGAAGGGAATGTCCTGCGACCGGCTCAGCACGATCTTGGGGGAAGCAGCCATCTCGGGGTCTCCGCGACGGGCCGGTTGGGAGACGATCTCTCAACACCTGACCCGTCACGAAATTTCACTCGGCCCTTTCACTCTACAACTAGCCCACAAGGCGGCCGCCTTGAGAGAAGAGCACATACCCTCATCCCTAAGACTTGCTAATATTTTTAAACGCTTGATAGCAATCGTCCCATTTATTCATTTTTCGTAATTCTGCAACTATATCCGGCAACGCCATTTCCCTAAATCGATATCTGTTGTGCAATGCGGTTGCTATAATTCTCTCAGGCGATTTTGTTGCGTTTGTTTTTAAGCGATCGTCTGACAGAATGGAATAGTAAGCAGCCATATATATTAGCCCGCTATCACCAAATTGGCACGTGACCTCAGAATCCAGGAGCGTTGCCGCCTTGTAACATATAGCCATGCACAAAATTGCGTGCCGCGGTAACCAATCTATTTCTTGATCAACCGTAATTTTCGGCAATGCTGGCAGACTCGTTCCTTTATTTGTCTTCCAGTTTGTGTGCGTTCTGGCGACTTCCGAAGAAGTTGCAATCGATGCCATCTCATCACTCGCCCGCCCGCCCCTATGAACAATGCAATGCCTCGCTATTGTAAAATACTGATATAAAGGCATGACTTCCGACAATGCACTGATCGCAACACCCAGATCGCACGAGGTATTCGAGAGCGGGAAACTAACTCTCTCTGATGCGAAGACCGGGCGAGGTAGCTTGCAATTGTTAGTTCGCAAGAACGCAGTTCTGCTATGGTCGGCTTCTAAAACTGTCAGGTAATCTTCCAATGCAGCAATAGCGCGTACTATTCCCATGGTCGAAATAAAACGGACTGCACTCAGTGCCTGCCCCACGGGATCTCGTAGAAGAATTGACTTACCCCACGGCTCTCCGCCCGTCGAAAGTTGTGCGTGTTTTACAGTTGAGTGGGGTTTGCTTGACCTAAGCCACTCTAAGCAGCCAAACGTAACTTTAATGTTTCTGTCAAATTCTTCAGAGAATGCATTGAACCTGTGGAATGCTTCAGTGTTCGCCATTTTTCCTCCATAGACATGCTGGCGCGATGAGCGCGTTCCTTACATAAACCATCTCATCACCGTTAAGCGAAAACGAAATGGGGCGTTGAAGGCCGCTTGGTCACCCGAGTGCCACGTTTGGCCGCCTGCAGGCTACTCGGCACAGAAACTCTTGCAAACGGTTGGGACGGCCATCCCGATCCGACAATGATACACGCCGCGCCCACCGGCTCCTACCTGTACGCAATCACCTCCCCGAACGGCGCAGCGTTCGCCCCGGTGCTGACCCACAGGACCGGATAATCCGGTGCCGGACCGAACTCGCTGCCATCGAGGTCGGTCAGGTAGACAACGCAGACCGGCTGGATGTCCGACCCGGCGATCCAGTCAAACACCGGCCGGAACGCGGTGCCGCCGCCGCCATGCGGGGTGAGGCGGATCGCATCGCCTGGCTCGTAGGTCTCGGTGCCGGCAACGGCCTCGTCGCAGTAGACGACGTGGATCGTCTCGGGCGCCGCCTCGTCGAGGATGGCGGTGATCTCGGCGGCGAAGGCGGCCAGCGTCGCCGCGTCGATGCTGCCGCTGGTGTCGACGCCGATGACCACCGGGCCGAGGGCCTCGCTGCGCAGCGAGGGCAGGTAAAGGCCGCTAGCGATGTGGCGCCGGTTGGGCGGGGTCCAAGCGTAGTCGGACCGCGCGGCGGCGGAGAGGTAGCGGCGCAGCACCTCGCGCCAGTCGAGCCGGGGCGCCACCTGCTCGCGAATGGCGCGGGCGGTGTCGGCGGCGCCGATTCCCATGGCCTTGGCGGTCGCCTCGGCCTGGGCGGTGGCGATCGACCAGGTTTCCTCCTGGCGGGCGAGGTCGGCGGCGGAGGGCGCGCCGGCACCGGGCTGGCCGGGGTCGTCGCCGCCGGGCGGCGGGTCGGTGACGCCGCCCATGCCGCCGGGGTCGTCGCTGCCGTCGCCGCCGGAGTCCTGGGGGAGGCGGTCGTAGATTTGCTCGGCGGACAGGCCGGCATAGGCGGGGTCGCGCAGCAGGCCGGCCGGCATCTCGAAATCGGCGGCGGCGAGCAGCGGGTTGATGGCGTGATCGCAGGCGATGTTCCAGCGCCGGAGGTCGCGCCCCTCGCGCCTGGTGTGGTGCAGGGCGGCGCAGTGCATCGTCTCGTGCGCGATCATGGTGCGCAGGGCGCCGCGCGACAGGGCGGAAACGAAGTCGGGGTTGAAGCGGATGGTCACGCCGTCGGTCTGCATGGTGCGGATCGAGGTGTCCTCGACCGGGGCGAGGCGCAGCGACAGCACGCCCCAGAACGGCGCGCCGACGAGCAACGCCGCGCGCGCCTTGGCGAACAGATCGGAGGCCGTGCTCATCAGCAATATCCTTCCATCTGCGCCAGGATGGTGCTGGCGGCATCGACGACTTCGGCGCGCAGGGTGCGGTCCTCGCGCAAAGCCTCGGGTTCGTGGCAGGCGACTTTGGTGGCGAGGTCCTGGCGCACGCGCTCGATGTCGGCATCATCGGTGAGGTTGAGGCGCGGCATGATCTCCAGCAGGGCGCGCACGTTCTCGATCAGGCTGTCGCGGAACGGGTGGAGGCGGGTGCCGGCGATGGGATCGACCTCGAAGGCGCTGAGGCGGTCGACCAGGCGGGTGGTGACGTTGTGCACGCGCTGCCACAAGTCGCGATTGGCGTTTTGGATGAGTTCGGCGTTGCGGGTTTCGATTTCGGCCCGGATGCGGGCGACCTGCGCATCGCCGAGCCGCACCCGGAAATCGTCGGGCTGGGCGACCGGCATGAAGTGGCGGCGCACCGCGAATTTCGCGGCGATCTGCGTCGGCGCCGGGTAATCGCGTGGGTCGAACAGGCCGTTAAGGGCTTTGCGCGCGGTTTCGACGTAATCGGGGTAGCTGGCGACGAAATCGCGCACGGCGCGGCCGAACTTGTCCTCCAGGGTCTGCTGGTGCGCCTGGTAGCCGAGATAGTTGGCGGCGGGGAGGATGCGGGTGCCGTCATCGCCCCAGGCCAGGGTGTTGAGGTTGTGGTGGTCGCGCAGCGCGCTGTTGGCGGCGTTGACGGCGGTGAGCAGCTCGCGCGGGATCAGGTGCTTGGCGTAGCGGCCCATGGAGCGGTCGGCGCCGTGCTCGGCGGCGACTTTGTCGCTGATGCGGATGTCGTGCTTGCGGGCGGACCAGATGGAGACGGAGAGGTTGACGAGCATCGCACGCTCGCCGAGCGCGATCGGGGTGGTGGTCATGATGGGGACTCTTTTAGGTGGGGACTGGAAAGTTCAGGCCAGGGCGGCGCCGTTGGCGACGGCCCAGCGGGTGAAGGCCGGATGGTGGGCGAGGCTGGGCAGGCGCGCGATCGCCGACTTGACCAGCAGCGTGCCGTATTCGCGGGCGAGGCGGCCGGCGTACTGGATGACCGCGGTGAAGTTCTGGTCGGTCGCCCGCCGGGCGAGGCCGGTGGCGACGGCGCAGAGGGCCGAGGGTTCGTCAGGGACTGGCGCGGTGGCGGGGTTCAGCAGGATGCCGTCGAGCGCGGGCAGGGAGCGGAACACGCGCAGGAAGCCGGTGAACTCGATGGCGGCGCCGCGGCCGACGGTGCCCTCGTAGAGGGCGAACTCGATCTCGGCTGGCGGAGTGGCGGCGAGGATGTGCGAGACCGAGGCCCAGGCGCGCGGGGAGGGGAAGGCTTTTTCGGCCGGCTCGAAGCGGTGCAGCAGGTCGGGGCGCCAGCGCAGGAAGGCGACGACCTCCGGCCGCAGATCGGCCTGGCCCATCGCCCAGCGCGACCAGTCGTCGAGATCGGGCTCGAAGCTGAGGTGGACGAAACGGTTGGCCAGCGCGCTGGACATGCGCGAGGTGACGGCGCGGTCGCCTTCGCGGTTGCCGGCGGCGAAGACGGTCCAGCCGTCGGGCAGGCGGTATTCACCGAGGGCGCGGTCGAGCACCAGCTGGTAGCAGGCGGCCTGGACCAGCGGCGGGGCGGCGTTGAGTTCGTCGAGGAAGAGGATGCCGGCGCCATCGTCGGGCAGGAAGGCCGGGGTGGCCCAGGCGGCCTTGCCGTGCGCGACGGTGGGCAGGCCGCGCAGATCGACCGGGTCGAGCAGGATGGCGCGGATGTCGATCAAGCGCACGGCCAGCGCTGTCGCGACCTGCGCCACCACCTGGGATTTGCCGACGCCGGGGGCGCCCCAGAGGAAGGCGGGTTTCTGGATCTTCGCCAGCACCTGCAGCGAGGATACGACTTCGGACGGTTTCATGCGGGCCTCCATGACGGGCCGCCGCGGAGCCTCTCTCCTCGGCTGGTCGCCCTTCACGGCCTTCGCTTCGCCCTCTTCCTCTCGCCGCTGTTGCGACGCCCGATGGCTGGCCGGGGAGGGGGGCCGCCGCCTATGGGCCTGGTGGCGGCGACCGCAGCAAAACCGCCGATTGCCGTTTTGGCGAGCCGCGATGGCCCGGACCATGGCGGAGAAATGGCGGCCCGCCTGGCACGGGCCGCCGAGGAGGCGGAGGGTTAATCCCCGCCACCCGCCGCGTGGTCGCGGTCAAGCTCGGCCTGACGCGCGAGGGCCTGTTCGAGCTCGGCCTTGATGGTGGCGCGCTCTTGCGGCGAGGCGAGGTAGCAGCCGGCGAGTTCGGCGCGCAGGTGCTGGATGTGGTCGTAGAGAGCGATCATCTGTTCCTCCGTCGTGTTGAAGACGGAGGCTGCCGGTCCGGCCCGGCATGGCAGGCTGGGACGTTTGCGGGAGACAACTTTGTGGGGCAGGGGGCTACAGCACCCCGTTGAGCGGGTGCGCCTCGAACGGATCGCCGACCTGCAGGTACTCGTCGAGCACGGCGTAGGTGCGGTGGCGGCTGAAACGCTTGAGGTGGGTCGGGTGCACGCCGCGGTCCATGCCGGTGGTCAGGGCGCCTCGTTTGAGGCTGTGGCCGCCCATGGCGTCGCGCTCGAAGCCGGCCGCGGCGGCGCGGGCCTGGATGATGCGGGCGACGGTGCCGGAGTTGCGGAAACCGCGTTGCATGTGCATTTGCCGCGCGCTACACATGCGCATCTATAAGATGAGGGAGGCGCGCATGCAGCGCCGGCTCTACGACACGGACGCGTCCAAGCGGCCCGTCAACCTGACGCTCAACAGCGACCTGGTGGCGAAAGCCCGGGCCGAGGGCCTGAACTTGTCCGCCCTCGCCGAGGACGCCGTCGCGTCGGCGCTCGCCCGACGCACACGCGAGAAATGGGAGGTGGAGATCGCCGAGGCGTGCCGCGCGCACGACCGCTATCTTGAGGAATACGGCTCCCTCTGGACGTTGCTGCATGAGGATGCCGGCGCAGATGCCACCGAATAACCCTCGCCGCTTCGACATCGTCCGCCACAGCGCCCGCGGCGTGCGCGCGCCCTACCTGCTTGTTCTCCAGCACCACGACGTCCCGTCCGCGACCAGGATCGTGGCGCCGCTGACGCCGCCTGGCCCGGGTGACCACGACGCGATTGCGCCACGCATGCACGTAGACGGTGCCGAATTCAGGGCACGGCTGCTGGACATGGCGGCGATCCCCGGTGCCCTGCTGCTGGAAACCGTGGCATCGGCCGGGGCGGAGGCCGACGCCATCACGTACGCAATGGACATCATTTTCGGCGGCTATCCGGTAGGGCGACCGCACTGACCCGCTGTCGAAATTCCTTAATCATGATACGGCATATTGGAAAATTTCAACTGATTACGTGATCTCTATTCCATGAGAAAATACCCTTAATTGTATGAATCTGGTACTCGTATTGGTGATACACAGTGGCGGCGAAAATGGAGATCGGGCGTGCAGCCATCCGGGATTGCATCCGCAGCCTGCAAGGCCCTGCGAGGTCAAGGCGGAAGTGATTTTTGTATCACGATTGAGGATGTTTATATCATGGATAAGGGGCAGAATTCTCGCGGTTAAGGGCATTTTGTATCATCAATAAGGGTACGAAATTGCCGCCGAGGTTGCCTTCGCCGCCGGATTCTCACGATTAAGGACACGCGACAAGCGCGCCCGAAGCCCGCGCCGCGCACCACGCCGCCGAGACGCTGCGGCGGTTGTTGTTGGAGCGCGCCCGCATGCTGGCTGCGGCCGACTGGCTCGTGCGGCGGCGCCAGCCCTGACGGAGCTGTTGCGCGCCTGCCTGGTGGCGTTGCGCCTGCCTTCGTGGGCGGAGTTCTATCGGACCCGCTGGCCCGAAATCTGGCAGGTCAGCGATGCGATCGGGCGTATCCGCCTGCGGCCGAACGACGGCGCCGAACCCGCGCGCTTCCTGCCGGCGATGGCTGCCGGTGTGCCTGCCCGCGATCTGCAGTGCCGCGCTGCCGTCGCCAGCACCCTCGTCGCCGGGCTGGAACTGGGGCGTGGCGGCACAATCACGCTCGACCAGCAAATGGCCCTGGGCCAGCATCCGGCTGCGATCTGCCGCGGCCGAGCGATCGAGAGTTTCTGCGGCATGACCGGCGTGCTGGCGGTCGATCTCGGCAAGACCGGCTGCCGTGCCGCCCTTTGGACTGGGGCGGGGCGTTTTGACGCGAAGGGCCCGGGCGGCCGGGCCTGCCGCAGTGGACGGCACCGCCACGGCGGAACGCGCCATCCTGGCAGTCGCCCGGCCACTGCTGCAGGGAGCGGGGCTCGCCGGCGTGGCCACCGTTGCGGTCGGCGCCGGTCAGTGGCAGACCTCGCGGAAAATTGGATGCCCCCACCTGTTGTACCCCACGACCCGACGGTGGCAGGTCGGAACATAGACCCGCTGGCAGCCCCAGTGGTTGCATCGCGTGGTCCAGTAACCCGCAGCAGCCTCGCCAGGCGCGGCCAGGCTGGCGGCGCCGAAGATCGCGATGGCGAAGCCGGTGACCAACGCGACGGCGCGGATCATCTTCATGGCGTGGCGTCTGGCCAGAACCTGTCGTCCAGCGCCAGGTCGAACGACCATGGGCACTCGGCCGGGAAGGTGGTGGCCGGCAGGTCGGTTTCACCGGCGGCGTTGCGGCGTGCCCAACGATAGGCGGCCGTCATCGCCTCGGGCATCTTGTCCTTGAGGCCCGGGTTGTCTGCCATGTGCTGGTGCAGCGCGTCGCGGTTGTTCTCGATCGACAGGCGCCAGCTTTTTCCGCGGCGGTCCGACTGGAATTGCCACGTCAGCAGGTGCAGCAGCAGGACGCCGAGCCGGCTGGTCAGCTCGTGCTTTTCGCGGCGGCCCATGCTCTCGATTTCCTCGGCGATGTGCTCAATATCGGCAGCCGACAGGTTGCCGGCGCGCAGCAGCGCCGCCTGTTCGTTGGCCCAGCCATAGAAGTCGCGCTCGTACAGGTCGCTCATGGTGCCCCCTCATCGTCCAGAGCCTTGCCGATCGTGTAGGCGATCCATCCGGACCGGCTGGTGCCGCGGCGCTTCGCGGCCCTGTCGACGCGGGCCAGCAACACGGCATCGAACCGGATCATAGTCGGCTTCCGGACCGCGCCAGGTGATGACGCAATCATCTCGGCGGGAGCACCGGCGGCGTCCGTAGCGAGGTGGCGGCGCCTTCGATGAACCTGACGGCGGCGGTTTCTTGATTGCATCCCCGTTTACGTTCGACAGCTATCATACATCATATTGAGATTGGGGGAGGGCCCGCCATGCAACGGTCTGTGGGTCTCACAGCGCCAGAACGAGAAGCGGCACCGGATAGCCCGCCACCCGCGCCGCTGCGGCTGCCGCTACGGAGAGGATCCCAATGGTCTGACTGCCAGTCGCCACCGCCGCGACCGCGTAGAGAACAAGTCCCGAAACTACCGCCGCCATGCCGGCCTCCATGAAACGGCGCCTTTTCTCTCGGGTGCGCCAAGTGAACCGATCTGGGGAGGATAGACGCTTCGCCGCGGCGCATGAAGCTGGACGATGGCGAGCGTAGGCGCCTCGCGCGCGCTGTCGCTTTCCAAAGTCGGCGCCAGCGGTTGCCATTGAAATATAACGGTTTGTCTTGTAGAAGCCCTTTGCAATCCTGCCTGGTACAGCGTTTCCATGGAACGAGTTGTATCACGCGGCTGCATGGATCTTGTAGGTCCAGGTGTGGACGACGGGATCGCGGTTGAGGTCATCGAGGTAGGCGAGGATCCTTGCTTTGAGTTCATCTTTGGATGTGACGCGAATGCCGCGGAGCACGGACCGCGCCATCTTTGAGAAGAAGCCTTCCACCAGATTGAGCCAGGAGCCGTGTTTTGGGGTAAACACGAAGGTGAAGCGGCCCTCAGGCTGGGTGGCAAGCCACCTCTTGGTTTCCTTGGAGATGTGCGCGGAGTGGTTGTCGAGGATCAGCTTGATGGCGGTGTCCGTCAGATAAGCGGCATCGAGCGTTTTCAGAAAGCCGACGAATTCCCTTGAGCGATGCCGATTCTCGACGCAGGCATGAACTTTGCCCGTGAGCAGGTCGATCCCGGCGAGTAAGCTCAGCGTGCCATGACGCTTGTATTCATGGTCACGCGCCCAACCGGGATGAGACCCTGGCTCCGGCGGAAGATCGGGGGCAGTGTTACCGATCGCCTGGATGCCCGGCTTCTCATCGTAGGAGATGACCGCGACCTTCGGCTCGGTGGCATCGCTTGCACGCAGGACCGCAACCTCGCGATAGACGCAAAGAACTTCGGCCATCTTCTCTCCGAACGCCTCATCGCGGCGTTGGAGATAGTAGCGAACCTTATGTGGCTTCACCTCGTGCTGGTCGAGGATCTCGCAGACCGTGCCTTGAGCGAGGCGGGTCAGGCAGGGATGCTCTGCCGTTTCGGCATGCTCCCTGATGTGGCACGCCAGCAGTCGCGTCGTCCAAAGCTCGTGTGGATATCCCACCTCCTTGGGCTTTTGGCAGGCCAGCGAAACCACCCAAGCCTTGGCGTCATCCGTGATCGTCGGCTCTTTGCCAGGCCGGGGGCTGTCCTCGAGCGCCGCCATCACCTCAAACCGTACCGCCCGATCAAGGCATCGCTGCACGGTCTGATGGGTCACGCCGATCGCCTCACCGACTGCATAGGTCGACGGATCGGCCCGATCTACAACGTGTCGACCCCCCTCGGGAATTGGGCGCAACTGGTCGGTTCCACGGAATTGGTGTACCAGGTGCGCCTTCCAGGCCGTGATCTGATTCGGATGCACGTCATGCTGCTGCGCCAACTCGGCCAGCGTCTTCTCCCCTTCGACGGCGGCCAACGCCACCTTCGCCTTGAAAGCCGGATTGTGCGTCCGCCGCGCTTGCTTTGCCATTCTCTCTCCTGATCCGCGGCATCCTTGCCGCTCTCAGGCAGATTTTCCACTTATCGCCCTGTCCGAATTTCCCCGGCCGCCTCTGTAGCGAGGCCGGTGCAAAGCGCCTGTCCGCACTGCAACCGCCCGATGCGGGTGCGCTACGAGAACCACCGCACTCTGGAGACGCTGTCGGGCCGGGTGCGGCTGCGTCTGAAGATCCGGCGTTGCGAGCGGGCTGGCTGCGCGCGCCACCACCGTCCTTACCGGCCCAAGGCGGAAACCGCCATCGCCCTGCTGGAGCACGAGTTCGGACTGGATGTGATTGCGCTGGTGGGGGTTCTGCGCCATCGCGATCACCGCAGCATCCCCGAGATCCACCAGGCGCTGCGTGCGCGCGGCGTGGAGATCGCTGAACGCAGGGTGAGCAACCTGCTTGACCGCTACGATGACTTGCTGGCGACGTCGCTGACGGACAGCACTCGGCTGCGCGCACTGCTGGCGGCGCAAGGGCGGGTGATCCTGGCGATCGATGGCCTGCAGCCGGATGCCGGGCATGAGGTTCTGTGGGTGGTGCGCGACTGCATCTGCGGCGAAGTGTTGCTGGCACGCGCTCTGCTTTCCAGTACGGCCGACGATCTGATCCCGCTGCTGCGGGAGGTGGCGACCGCAGTGGGGGTTCCGGTGAGCGGAGTGGTCAGCGACGGGCAGGCTTCGATCCGCCGGGCGGTGGCGCGGGCGCTTCCCAATGTTCCACACCAACTGTGCCATTTTCACTACCTGCGCGAGGCAGCCTCGCCGATCTTCGAAGCTGACCGGCACGCCAGGAAAGAAGTTCGTCAATCATGCGGCGTAAAGCATTGGGATTACAAAGAATATCATTCCGAACTTACCGGACCACGGTAGGTCGTAGGGAGGGTGCGCGGGGTCGTCGCGAGACAGCTCCCCGCATTTGAGCGAGGAGCCCGCAAAGGCGTAGCTGGCCGGCGATGCGGAGAATCGCATTATGACCTCGGGGCAGGCGGTGATCTTGTCCTTCAGCTGGAAGACACCCGTGCCGGTCCAGGTGCCGGGGACGAAGGACGGGTCGTTGCCGGCCTTGGCGATGCCGCAGGACAGGCTGATGATGAACGCGACCATCCATGCCAGTTTCACTGGGGGGACTCTCCTGGGTTGCGAGAGTAACATTATAACACCAGACCCGACCCGAACGTACCCTCGCGTCGCGGTGCGGGCCGCGGCTCCCGCTGTCAGGGGGGGAGTTGCCACAACCTGTAACCGCGGCATCACCGCGCGCCAGGCCAGCTCCGGCACATAGCAGCGCGCCGGTCACGCGTCGCTGCCCTCGCAGTTGTGTCCCCCCGCCCCCACCTCGTGGAATAGCTTCGTCGCGCCCGGGGCCGCCTGCAGCAGGCCCCTCACCAGGAGCTTATCGATGACCATGCCGCCCGAGTACACCCCGCCCAAGGTCTGGACCTGGAACAAGGCCAATGGCGGGCGCTTCGCCAACACCAACCGCCCGATCGCGGGCCCCACCCACGACAAGGAACTGCCGGTCGGCCGCCACCCGCTTCAACTCTACTCCCTGGCCACGCCGAACGGCATGAAGGTGCCGGTGATGCTCGAGGAGGCTCCTGGCCCTCGGCCATCGCGGAGCGGAATACGATGCCTGGCTCATCCGGATCGGAGAGGGTGACCAGTTCGGCAGCGGCTTCGTGGCCATCAACCCCAACTCCAAGATCCCGGCCCTGGTCGACCGCAGCGGCCCGACGCCGATCCGGGTTTTCGAATCCGGCGCGATCCTGGTGTACCTGGCCGAGAAATTCGGCGCCTTCCTGCCGACCGAGGTCGCGGCCCGGGCCGAATGCCTCTCATGGCTGTTCTGGCAGATCGGCAGCGCCCCTTTCCTCGGCGGCGGCTTCGGCCATTTCTACGCCTATGCGCCGACGAAGATGGAATACCCGATCGATCGGTTCGCCATGGAGGTCAAGCGCCAGCTCGACGTGCTCGACCGTCGCCTGGCCGAGACCGAGTATCTCGCGGGTGCCGACTACACGATCGCCGATATCGCAGGCTGGCCCTGGTATGGCGGGCTGGTAAAGGGCTGGCTCTACGATGCCGCCGCGTTCCTGGACGTGCAATCCTACACCAACGTGCAGCGATGGGCGACGGCGATCGGTGAACGGCCCGCTGTCAAGCGTGGGCGCATGGTGAACCGCATACAGGGCGAGCCGTCGAGCCAGTTGCATGAGCGCCACGATGCCGGCGACTTCGACACGAAAACCCAGGACAAGCTGACCGCCGGGAGTCGAGCGCCTTTCCGATGAAGGCGAGCCGGACCCGCTTGGGGTGGGGAGCGGCGGTTCCACCGGCAGAACCCTCGGTCCGGCTCGTCTGCTGTCCGGCGCAGCGCGCGAATACCTGTGTCGAAGGCATCCAGCGTCGCGAGACCGGCTGCCAGCGCGCGCCCACGCCCCCCCTTGATCATCGCCGTGAAGCTAAGTCTGGTGAAGCCGCCCACGAGGGCGGAGCGGCTGGCGTCGGCGTAGACCGTGCGCGGCGAGACGCGTACCGCCTCGAACCCCGCACCCGCCAGCAGCGGGTAGAGCCGCCGTCCGATATTCGCATCCCCGTCCGCGCGCCGCTGCAACGCTACCTGGCAGGCGATGGCCGCGCGCGCGGCGGCGCTTTCAGGATGGAAGAAGGCGGAGCCATGGTCGCCCTCGATACATTGATCGTGCCGCCGGACCGGTCAGGCAAGGGTCGCGGCCCGGTAGTGGGCGGCGTCACCCCGGTCTCGCGCGCGAAGGCGCGCAGGAGCTGATAGCGGCTGCCTGAAGACTGAGAATCTGATCGATGAGCTGAAGCGTAGCGTGACGATCGTGCTGGTGACGCGTAATCTGCAGCAGGCGCGCGCTGCACCGACCAGGTGGCGCTCTTCTGTCTGGGCTTCTATCCGGGCGAGATGATCGAGGCGGGAGCGGCGGTGCAGATGTTCACCAACCCATGGCCTGGCCGCCCCCGGAATCACGTCAGAGGCCGAGTTGGTTGATCCGATGAAGTATGCCCCGCCTCGTCGGATTGCCGCGAACCCGGCCGCGCCAGGCGCCACGGACGTTCGGCGCAAGCCCGTCGCGGGGCTGCTGGCTGAACTGGCGACGACCGAAGCGGGCCTCGATGCCGCCTCGGCTGCGCAGCGGCTCGGGATGTACGGTCCCAACGACGCCGCCGCCGACAAGCGCCGGCCGCCCGTACTGCAGTTCCTCGCGCGGTTCGCCAATCCGTTGATCATCATTCTGCTGCTCGCCAGCGCGCTCTCGGCGGCCACGGGTGATGTCGCGAGCTTCGTCATCATCGCGGCCATCGTGTTGCTGAGCATCTCCCTCGACTTCGTCCAGGAGATGCGCGCGCAGGACGCCGTCGCCGCGCTGCGACGCTCGGTCGCGGTGCAGGTGACGGTACGGCGCGACGGCGGCCGCGTCTCGTTGCCGATCGACCAGCTTGTTCCCGGCGACATCGTCGAGCTGATCGCCGGCGACCTGGTCCCGGCCGATTTCCCGCCTGCTGGAAAGCCGCGACCTGTACGTGAATCAGGCGCTGCTGACCGGCGAGCCGTACCCGGCCGAGAAGCAGGCCAGCGACATCGCCCCGGCTACGGACGAGCCGTCCGGCGCGTCGAATACGGTGTTTGCCGGCACCTCGGTCATCAGCGGCACCGCGACGGCCCTCGTGTGCCGCACGGGAGCACGAACCGCGCTCGGGCATCTGGCCACCAGCCTGGCCGAGAAACCGCCGGCCACGGCTTTCGCCATCGGCATCCGCCGGTTCGGCATGCTGATCATGCGGTTCACCATATTCATGATCCTGTTCGTGCTGGTGGTGAACGTGTCGTTCCACCGACCGGCGCTGGAATCGCTGATGTTCGCGGTGGCGCTCGCGGTGGGTCTCACGCCCGAGCTGCTGCCGATGATCGTCACCGTGACCCTGGCGCGGTCGGCCATGCAGATGTCGAAGCGGCGCGTCATCGTCAAGCGGCTGTCGGCTCTGCACGACCTGGGTGCCATGGACATGCTGTGCACCGACAAGACCGGCACGCTGACGGAGGCGGCGATCAGGCTGGTCCGCACGGTCGACGGCCATGGCGCCGAGAACGAGCAGGCCTGGCAGCTGGCCTGTATCAACAGCCAGTTCGAAAGCGGCATGAAAAGCCCGCTGGACGAGGCGATCATGGCCGCGCACCCGTTCGACATGGCGGGATGGCGCAAGATCGACGAGGTGCCGTTCGATTTCGAGCGGCGGCGGGTGTCGGTCCTGGTCGAGCACGAGGGCTCTCGTCTGCTGATCGTCAAAGGCGCGCCGGAGGACGTGCTTCGCCTGTCGGGACGTACCGCCGGGCAGGACGGGAAGGTCGCGACGCTGGATGAGGCGACCCGCCGGGCTTTCGAGGCCACCCTGGACGGGCTCGGCGCGCAGGGATTCCGGGCCCTGGGCGTGGCGAGTCGCCAGGTGGATGCGGCCCACGCGACGGCGGCCACCAGCGACGAGGCCAACCTCGTGTTCGCGGGCTTTGCCGTGTTCCTCGATCCGCCGAAAGCCTCGGCCGGGGCAACCATCCGGGCGATGGCGGCGGCGGGCGTGACGGTCAAGGTGCTGACCGGCGATAACGAGCGGGTCAGTCGCCATGTGTTCCAGGAGATCGGGGTGCCGGTCACCGGCGTGCTGACGGGCGAGGCGCTGACGCAGTTGTCGGAAGAAGCGCTGATCGGACAAGTGGCGAAAGTCAACCTGTTCTGCCGCGTCAACCCGCAACAGAAACACCGGGTGCTGCTGGCGCTGAAGCGGCTGGGCCATGTCGTCGGGTTCATGGGCGACGGCATCAACGACGCCCCGGCGCTGCATGCGGCCGATGTGGGCATTTCGGTGGACGGCGCCGCCGACGTGGCACGTGCGGCGGCGGACCTGATCCTTCTGGACCATGATCTTTCGGTCGTGCGCGAAGCCATCGTCGGCGGGCGCGGCACGGTGCAGAACGTTTCGAAATACGTGCTGATGGGCGCCAGTTCGAATTTCGGCAACATGTTCAGCATGGCCGGGGCGGCGTTGATCCTGCCGTTCCTGCCGATGCTGCCAATCCAGATTCTGCTGAACAACCTGATCTACAACGTGTCGGAAATCGCGATTCCATTCGACAACGTCGACCCGGAATTGATCACCGGCCCGGTGGCATGGGACGTGAAGCTGATCGAGCGGTTTATGCTGGTGTTCGGACCGGTCAGCTCGATCTTCGACTTCCTGACCTTCTATGCGCTGCTGGCGCTGCTCGGCGCGGGGGAGGCGTTGTTCCAGACGGGCTGGTTCATCGAATCGATGGTCACCCAGGTGCTGGTGGTGTTCTGCATCCGCACCAGGCGCCTGTTTTTCCGAAGCCGGCCGGGGCGGTTCCTGGTCGGGACGACGGCTGGCGCTGTGATGGTCGCGATCGCGCTGCCGCTGGCGCCGTGGGGAAGCTGGTTCGGGTTCGTCCCGCCGCCGCCGCTGTTCTTCGCTTTCCTGGTCGGCGTCACCGCCGCCTACCTGATACTGGTTGAAGTTGCGAAGGCGCTGTTCTACCGCAAGATGACAGCGGCACACAGCGTGCGCCGCCGCTGATGGTGGGGCATGCTGATATTTGCAAAGGCAGGACGCCGCGGCCGATGCCGCCGTGGTCGGTGACGCGGTTGCATCCAGGCCAGGAGAGATAGCCACATGGGCCAGGCCGCCAAAACCCGGAATACGAAGGCTCGGGGCAGCGCCGCGTTGGCGTTCGACCGCTTCAATGAGATATGCACGATTCGGATCGAACGAGACCGTCCAGAACCTGGGGGGGGCCTGCCCGATCATTCCGACAAGCCGGGCAGGCAAGACCAAGGGAACCACGGGTGACTGTGGGTCACGGCAGCGTGCTGGCTTCGTTCTCCCCCCAGGTTCTGGACGGTCTCGGAGATGCTGCGGCTCCTCCTCACCCCCCTCTTCCCAAAACCCTTAAAACGAATGGGTTCTGAGGGCTCCGCCCTTAGCGGGGTCCAGGGGCAGAGCCCCTGGCCTTCCTTCACCCGATTGCCCTGTAACATGCTGCGGGCTGCCTTCACCGGCTTCTGCCCGGCCGTTATGCTGTTCCGCAAGCTCGGCATGGCGCGCGGTTCCGCTTTTCCGTAACGGGACAGCCGGAGATCATCCCTGGCGAAACCGTAACGGAGTGGCGCCGAATGCACGTCCGGCCGTGCACGCGACTCATCAGTTTGGTTGATCATTTCCATCGATTGAATGTGTTGGAAAGCGGATTCTCACTGTGCCACACCTTCGATTGGCGGCTCCGCTCAACCGCGAGCCCGGAACGTCGCCGAAACGAGGACGGCCAGAACCATAAGCCGGCAATGATGACCGTCAACAACACCGCCGGCCCGACCGTCCGCCGCCCCATCCCGATACCCGCCGGGAATCGTATCTCGCTGCGCCGGGAGAGGCCGATCCCGGAAGGTTTGTCCACGCGGTTTGGTTGCTCATCGTCGCAAGCATGATATTCTGGTTTCGAGGGTAAGAATGCCTGCCCCAAGAGGCCGGCTGAGGTTCAAGGGAGGCCAAAAAAACGGTGCCGGCGTGCAGGCCGGCAAAAGACCACGGGACCGCCTTCAGCAGGCGAACCGGCGGCACCGCGGTCGGTTCGCGGACCGAGGACAAACGACAGGAAAGAACCACCATTATGCTTCCGACTGGACGGCGCAGCGTGCTTCCGGTGATCGGGCTTGCCCTCGCCACGACCGGGCTTGAACTCGCGGCCAGCGAAACCGCGATGGCCCAGACAGGTGCTTCCGCAGTGCCGCCGCTGTCCGGCGCGACAAGCCTGGCCATTTTGACGGAACGGCTCGCCAAGGCGCCGCGGCGCCGGGACTTCAAGTCGGTGCCGCGGATCCTGATCAGTCCCGAGCAATGGGATGACGAGGCGTTGTCGGAGTTGCTGGCGTACGGGGCAGGACCGAAGCAGGTCTGGGACAATACCGACATCGCGGGCCGCTGGCTCAACCTCATGGCCAACGCCATGGATGCGCAGGTGCTGTCGTTCCGGCATGCCGATTTCCTTGCGGTCTCGGCCACGCATGCGACGGCGCAACTGGCATTGCATGACGACTATATCTGGGAGAAGTACCAGTTCGCCAAGGCGACCAACGGCAAGTTCAAGACCAACACGCTGGGCTCGCCGGTGGCGCCGGCGGCAGAGGAAATCACCATCCCTTCCCTGATGCGCCGCGGCGCCGTGTTCCTGGCGTGCCACATCGCGCTGTGGGAGCGGGCCGGCGCGCTCATCGCCGCCGGCACCAACCCCGACGGGTTGTCGCGCGAGGCTCTGACGGCCGAACTGACCAATCACTTGATCCCGGGCGTCGTGCTGACGCCGGGCGCGGTCGGCACGTTGCCGGAACTGCAGGACGCCGGCTTCCGTTACATCGCCTAGCCGAGGCCCAGATGGACTCATTTCAATATCGATCAATGCTGCGGCGCGCGCTGTTCGGCTTGGTGTGGTGCGCCATCATGGTCGCACCGGCCTTCGCCCAGGACCGCCATTGCGACGGCCGCTGCGTAGGACCCACAGCTGCAGAGGAGGATGTGTACCCGCCCTGGCAGCAGGGCGCCAACAACGATGCGACCGACCGGGGCCTGGAGTTCACCGTCCCCGGGGTGGACGTGCTCGCCGATTTCCACGGCGATCCGATCGACGCGAAGCTCGTCCTTTATGTCGGCGGCAACTACTTCTTCGCCATGGCGCCCCTGGTGCAGGCGTTCGAGACCGCCCAGCCGCAATACAAGGGCCGCATCTTCTGGGAGACGATTCCGCCCGGCCTGCTGCGCGAGCAGATGGCGAAAGGCGGCCGCATCACTGTCGGCAACATGACCTGGACGGCGAAAGCGGACGCCTATTTCAGCGGCCTCCGGGCGGTGCGCGACCTCATCGCCAAAGGGGTGCTCGATGAACCCGCGGTGCCGTATGTGACCAACACGCTTGCCATCATGGTGCCGAAAGGAAACCCCGCCCACATCGCCGGCCTGGCCGATCTTGGCCGCCCCGATATCCGGCTGGTCATGCCCAATCCGGCCTTCGAGGGGATCGCGCGGCAGATCGGGATGGCGCTGACCAAGGCCGGCGGCGATGATCTCGCGGTGATGGTCTACGACACCAAGGTGAAGAACGGCACCGCCGTCCTGACCCATATCCACCACCGCGAAACGCCGATCGCCATCATGCTGGGCTGCGCCGACGCAGGCGTAACCTGGCAATCGGAGGCGATCTTCCAGGAACAGGCGGGCCATCCGATCGAACACGTCTCCATCCCCGACGCGCAGAACGCGACGGCGGTCTACGCTGGCGCCGCGGTGAAGGATGCGCCGCATCCGCAAGCCGCGGCGGCATGGTTGGGCTTCATCCGTTCGCCCGAGGCACTGCGGATCTTCGCGCGCTACGGCTTCAAGCGATACGAAGGCGGGCCGGGCTGACCGGCTCGCCGCCCTGTGCACAGAGATCGACGATGATGAAATCGCGCTGGCTCTGCCTCGGCTTCCTGCTCATCGCGACGGCGGCGCGGGCGGACGGGGCCGCTGCTCCGGAGCAGGTGGAACGGGGGCGGTATCTGGCATTGGCCGGCGACTGCGTCGCCTGCCATACTGCCACTGGCGGCGCCGCGTTCACCGGCGGGTTGGCGATGGAGACGCCGATCGGGCGGATCTATTCGACCAACATCACGCCCGACCCGCAGACCGGCATCGGCGCCTATACGGAAGGCGACTTCGCCCGCGCGGTCCGCAAAGGCATCGCCAGGGACGGGCGGCATCTGTATCCGGCCATGCCGTACCCATCCTTCGCCCGGATCACCGATGCCGACATCGGCGCGCTGTACGCCTATTTCCGCAGCGGCGTCGCTCCGGTCCGGCAGGCCAACCAGCCCAGCGCCATCCCCGCCCTGCTCAGCTTCCGCTGGCCGCTGGCGCTGTGGAACGCCGTGTTCGTCCGGCAGTCCGCCTTCGTTGCCGATCCGGCGCACGACGCGGTGTGGAACCGCGGGGCGTATCTTGTGCAGGGGCTGGGCCATTGCGGCACCTGCCATTCGCCGCGCGGTCTGGCCTTCCAGGAAAAGGCGGCAAGCGAAAAAGACGGCACCGAATTCCTGGCGGGCGCCGATATCAACGGCTGGTACGCCAAGAGCCTGCGCGGCGATCCGGACGGACTCGGCCGGTGGAGCGAAACCGAACTCGTCACCTTCCTCAGGACCGGCCGCACTGACCGCACGGCCGCCTTCGCCGATATGGCCGAAGTGGTCCAGCACAGCACGCAGTTCCTGACCGACGACGACCTCACCGCCGTCGCGCGGTACCTGAAGTCGCTGCCGGCCACACGCGGCATCGAGGCGGCTTCCGCCGACCATGCGACGGTCCCACCATCCGGCGAGCACCCGGGCGCGGGCGGCGCCACCTATGGCGAGTTCTGCGTTACCTGCCATCGCGGCGACGGGGCCGGCGTGAAGCGGATCTTTCCCGCCCTCGCGGGCAACAGCGTCGTGGCAACGGCCGACGCCACATCGCTTATCCGCATCGTCCTGTCCGGCGGCCGGATGCCGCATACCGAGCCCCGGCGCGCGGCGTTCGCCATGCCGCACTTCGACATGCTGGACGACGGTGAGGTCGCGCAGGTCGTCAGCTTCATCCGCTCCGCCTGGGGCAACAGTGCCAGCCCGGTCACCCCTGGGCAGGTGGCCCGGGTCCGGGCCGCCCTTCAGGAGGCAGCAGCAAACCCGTGATGCCCGCACATCAACATCAGCGCCTCGCCGCGCACGCCGTCTTGTTGGCCGGGTTGCTGCTGCCGGCAGCGCTGGCCGAGACGCCGCCGCAACCCGCCAGGTTCGCGCCACCGCGCGACGCGAGCATCCCCGATGACGAGGCGGGGCGGCAGATCTTGCTGGGCCGGCAGCTGGTGGCCGATACCAAACGGCTGCTGCCCGATAATGTCGGCGACGTCCTGAACTGCACGAATTGCCATCTGGGCGCGGGCAAGGTGCCGCTTGCCGCGCCCTTCGTCGGGGTCGCCGTGAATTATCCGCGCAGCAATCCGCGCGCGGGACGGGTGGTGACGCTGGAGGAGCGCATCAACGGATGCTTCCTGCGTTCGATGAACGGCAAGCCCCTGGCCACCGACTCGTCCCAGATGAAGGCCCTGGTAGCCTATTTCAACTGGCTTTCCACCGGCCTCGAACGCAACGCCAATGTCCAGGGGAAGGGGATCGGACGGGTCGACACGAGCCTGGTTCCGGACCCGGACCACGGCAAGCGGATCTATGCATCGGCATGCGCCGAATGCCATGGCGAGAACGGCGAAGGGTCCAAAGATGCCGACAGCAATGTCGTCTTTCCGCCGCTCTGGGGCGAACACTCGTTCAATATCGGCGCCGGCATGGCCAGGACCTACACGGCGGCGGCGTTCATCAAGCAGAACATGCCGATCGGCTACGGGCTGAATCCACCCCTCGGTCAGGGCGGCGCGCTGTCGGACCAGGACGCGGTCGACGTGGCCGAGTATTTCACCCATCAGCCCCGGCCGGACTTCCCGCCGAAAGTGAACGACTGGCCGAAGGGCGGCAAGCCGAAGGACGCGCGGTACTGAACGCCCCGCTCCTGAACGCCCCGCTCCTGAACGCATGATTCCGCGTTGCCGACACGACGCCGTATCCTGCCGCGGCAGACCGAGGAGTTCACCGCATGCTCGCACGTTCCGCGCTTGCCATCGCTTTGCTGTTCACCGGCATGGCCACGGCGCGCGCCACCGAACCGCTGCACGTCTACGGTCCCGGCGGCCCGCTGCCGGCGATGCGGGAAGCCGCCGCGGCGTTCGGCAAGGCTCATAACATCGACGTGCAGGTGACCGCCGGCCCGACCGGAAAATGGCTGGCGCAGGCCAGGCAGGATGCCGAAATGGTGTTCAGCGGCTCGGAGAGCATGATGGCGGACTTCATCGTCGCGTTCGGCGGCCAGATCGATCCGACGAGCGTGCTGCCGCTCTACCTGCGGCCTTCGGCGATCCTGGTGCGGCCTGGCAATCCGAAGCACATCACGGGCCTGGCCGACCTGCTCAGGCCTGGCCACAAGGTGCTCGTTGTCAACGGTTCAGGTCAGGGCGGGCTGTGGGAGGACATCGCAGGCCGCCTCGGCGACATTCGCACGGTGCAGCTTCTGCGCGCCAACATTGGCCAGTTCGCAGCGACGAGCGCCGACGCGAAGCAGACCTGGACGAGCGATCCCACCTATGATGCGTGGTTGATCTGGAACATCTGGCAGGTCGCCAATCCGGACATCGCCGGGTTGGTCGCGATCGAGCCGCGGTACCGGATCTATCGTGACGCCGACGTGGCCCTGACCGAGCGCGGGAAGGCGCGACCCGAGGCGGCGGAATTCAGGGCTTTCCTGGTTTCTCCTGACGGCGCGCGCATCTTCGCAAAATGGGGCTGGATCGCACCGGGCCGGTAGGTAGCAAAACCGTCCAGAATTGCCCCATTGCCCCGCCGACGGCAAAGCTGCTCAACAGAAAACGCTCGGCTGGCGTAATCGACGCAATGGGCGGAACGACGCTGGCGACGCTGCAAGCGGTTGCGCTCCCGCGCATCGGTCACGGCTGTCGGCAACGCCGGCGGCATTGAGATGAAGACGACAATGCTCCCGTTCCTGTTGCGCGGCATGAACGGTACGGTATCTACAGGAGCCGACGAAACGGGAATTTCATACACCAATATGAGCTGGCCTCGGTGAAGATAACTCGCACATTTATTTGAATATTTTCACAATAACGAGTCCACTTCAAACATATTACCAGATCACAGGAAGGTAGATTACCCTATTTATTTTCTTGCTGATCTTCTGGCTCGAATGCAAGATGCCATACCGTCTGAAATTCTTCCGCGTGCCGAATTAGGTGCGGTGGTTGATCCTGCTTGGTGCATGCCCGGTCGCCCACATCCTTCCGTTCCGGGTTCGCTACCATGTCTTCGACACCCTGGATTTGGTTGGCTCTCGTTTGTGCTTCCGGAGAACGAAGCAACGGCCCCAGGAGGATGGCTTGCTATCCGGCTGATTCAACCCAATCACCGGTGTGGGTCTCGATGCTCCGTGCGTGCGAATAATAAAAAGAACGGGGTCCAGGGGCCTCTCGGCCCCTGGCGGGTCCAGGGCAGAGCCCTGGCCTTCCTTGCCTAACCCCCCCAAAAACCCTCAGTTCTTCGTCTTATCCACCAGTGCGTTCTTGCCAATCCACGGCATCATCGCCCGCAGCTTCGCACCGATCTGTTCGATCGGCTGCTCGCCAAGCCGGCGGCGCATGGCTTTGAAGTTCGGCTGGTTCACCTTGTTTTCCAGCATCCATTCGCGCACGAACTTGCCGCTCTGGATGTCGTCCAGCACGCGCTTCATTTCGGCCTTGGTCTCGGCGGTGATGATGCGGGGGCCGGAGACGTATTCGCCGTATTCGGCGGTGTTGCTCACCGAGTAGTTCATGTTGGCGATGCCGCCTTCGTAGATCAGGTCCACGATCAGCTTCACTTCGTGGCAGCACTCGAAATACGCCATTTCCGGGGCGTAGCCGGCTTCCACCAGCGTTTCGTAGCCGGCGCGGATCAGTTCAACGAGGCCGCCGCACAGCACCACCTGCTCGCCGAACAGGTCGGTTTCGCATTCTTCCTTGAACGTGGTTTCGATGATGCCGGCGCGGCCGCCGCCGATGGCCGAGGCGTAGGATTTGGCGATTTCGGTGGTGTTGCCGGAGGCGTCCTGGTGCACGGCCAGCAGCACGGGCACGCCGGCGCCGCGCAAATATTCGCTGCGCACCGTGTGGCCGGGGCCTTTCGGGGCGATCATGAACACGTCGAGATCGGGGCGCGGCTCGATCAGATTGAAATGGATGTTCAGCCCGTGCCCGAAGGCGAGGGCCGTGCCGGGGCGCAGGTTCGGCGCCAGCTTTTCGCGGTACAGGTCGCCCTGGCCTTCATCGGGGGTCAGCACCATCACCACGTCGGCCCATTTGGCCGCGTCGGCCGGGTCCTGCACGCGCAGGCCGGCGCTCTGGGCCTTGGCCACGCCGCTCGAGTCCGGGCGCAGGCCAACGACCAGGTCGGGGGCGCCGCTGTCCTTGAGATTCTGGGCGTGGGCATGGCCCTGGCTGCCATAGCCGATGATCGCGACTTTCTTGCCTTTGATCAGATTCACATCGGCGTCGCGGTCGTAGTAAACGCGCATCGGGTTGGTCCTTTTCGGTCTGTGTCGTGTGCTGGTGCGTTTTCGGTTCTTCTCCCCCTCCCCTTGAGGGCTTGGGCCGCGAAGCGGACCAAGGCCGGGGGGAGGGGTACGGTTCGCACGGGGCTTTCGCGCCGGCCCGGCCCCTTCCCCCGGCCTTGGTCCGCTTCGCGGCCCAAGCCCTCAAGGGGAGGGGGAGAAGTCATTAGATGACCCTGGTGCCGCGCGCGATGGCGGCGACACCGGTGCGGGAGATCTCGGCCAGCCCCAGCGGGCGCATCAGTTCCACGAAGGCATCCAGCTTCGCGGTGTCGCCGGTCATTTCGAAAACAAAGCTCTCGGTGGAGGCGTCCACCACGCGGGCGCGGAAGGCGTCCGCCAGGCGCAGCGCCTCGGCGCGGTTCTGGCCGCCTTCGCGGTGCGGGCAGATCACCTTGATCATCATCATCTCACGCGCCAGATGCGGCCCGTCCTTGCTGAGGTCGGACACGCGGTGCACCGGCACCAGACGGTCGAGCTGGGCCTTGATCTGCTCGATCACCATTTCGGTGCCGGAGGTGACGATGTTGATGCGGCTGCGCTGGCCGCCATCGTCGACCGCGGCGACGGTCAGGCTGTCGATGTTGTAGCCGCGGCCGGAAAACAGGCCGACCACCCGGGCGAGGATGCCGGGCTCGTTGTCCACCAGCACGGCAATGGTTGCCGTGCGGAATGAATTGATGTTGTCGTTGGCCATGGCGGTCTCGATTCTGCGGCAGGGGACAGCGTGAGGGGAAACGGCGCTAGACGAGTACCTTGCCCTCGTCGGTGACGCCGGCCACGCCGCCCGCGCTCTCGCTGCCCAGGATCATTTCGTTGTGCGCCGCCCCCGAGGGGATCATCGGGTAGCAGTTTTCCTTCGGGTCCACCGCGATATCGGCGATCACGGCGCGATCGCAGGCGAGCATTTCGTGGATCACCCCGTCCAGCTCGTCCACCGATGTCGCCCGCAGGCCGACGGCGTTGTAGGCATCGGCCAGCTTGACGAAGTCGGGCAGGGCCGCCGAGTAGCTTTCCGAGTAGCGGCTGCCGTGCAGCAATTCCTGCCACTGCCGCACCATGCCCATGTACTCGTTGTTGAGGATGAAGATCTTCACCGGCAGGCGGTACTGCAGCAGCGTGCCCATCTCCTGGATGTTCATCAGGATGCTGGCCTCGCCGGCGATGTCGATCACCAGCGCGTCGGGATGGGCGATCTGCACCCCCATGGCGGCCGGCAGGCCGTAGCCCATGGTGCCGAGGCCGCCGCTGGTCATCCAGTGGTTCGGCCGCTCGAACTTGAAATACTGGGCGGCCCACATCTGGTGCTGGCCGACCTCGGTGGTGATGAAGATGTCCTGCTTCACCGCGCGGGTGATGTCGTACAGCCGCTGGATGGCATATTGCGGCTTGATGATGGAGCCGGGCTCGCGCGGCTGGGTGAAGCGCAGGCAGTCGGTGCCCTTCCAGGCGTCGATCTGCCGCCACCAGGTGGCGAGCGCCGGGCGGTCGAGCGGTTCCGGGTCGGCATCCCAGGCCGCCAGCAGGGCTTCCAGGGCGCGGCCGGCATCGCCGACGATCGGCAGCTCCACCGGCACGTTCTTGTTGATGCTGGAGGGATCGATGTCGATGTGGATTTTCCGGCTGCCGGGGCTGAACGCATTCAGCCGGCCGGTCACCCGGTCGTCGAAGCGGGCGCCGATGTTGAGCATCACGTCGCACCCGTGCATGGCGAGGTTCGCCTCGTAGGTGCCGTGCATGCCCAGCATGCCGAGGAATTGCGGGTCGCTGGCCGGGAAGGCGCCGAGACCCATCAGCGTGCTGGTGCAGGGGAAGCCGGTGGTGCGGACAAAGCGCACCAGCGCCTCGGAGGCCGCCGGGCCGGCGTTGATCACGCCGCCGCCGGTGTAGATCACCGGCCGCTTCGCCGATTTCAGCATGGCGACGGCCTGGGCGATCAGTGCCGCATCCGGCTGGGTCTGCGGGCGGTAGGAGCGGTGCGGGGTTTCCGCCGGCGGGGTGTAGGGGGCCTTACCGATCAGGATGTCCTTCGGCAGGTCGATCACCACCGGCCCGGGCCGGCCGCTGCGCGCCACGTAGAATGCCTCGTGCACCACGCGGGCGAGGTCCTGGGGGCGCTTGACCAGATAATTGTGCTTGGTGGCGGGGCGGGTGATACCGGTGGTGTCGGCTTCCTGGAAAGCATCGTTGCCGATCAGGTGGGTCGGCACCTGGCCGGTCAGGCAGACGACGGGGATGCTGTCCAGCAGCGCGTCGGCCAGGCCGGTCACTGCGTTGGTGGCGCCGGGGCCGCTGGTCACCAGCACCACGCCGACGCGGCCGGTGCTGCGCGCATAGCCCTCGGCCGCGTGCACGGCGGCCTGCTCGTGCCGCACCAGGATGTGGCGGATGGCGTTCTGGTTGAACAGCGCATCATAGATCGGCAGGACCGACCCGCCCGGGTAGCCGAAGATGACATCGACCCCCTGGTCCTTCAGGGCGCGCAGGAGGATCTCCGCACCGGGCGCGGTGGGAGTTTCGGGGCGGATCGGGCTGTGTGCTGCGTCTGTCATGGCCGGGCACCCATAATCCGGGCGTTGCGGCGCGTCAACCCGGGCGGCGAATAAACGATATCATTTCGGCCAGTTTGCTTTCCGAAAATTGCGTTAAGCCCGCGATTCGCGCATGGATCATATGCATGCGCGTTGGTTCTACCAGCTGACGGTGACGGAACCAGGTCGCCTGCCGTTTGGTGTACTGCCCGGTCGCCAGCACCGCCCGCCATTCCGCCTCCGCCAGGGTGAGCTCGCCGCGCAGATGCGCCGCCAGTTCCGGCACTCCGTGC
The DNA here is from genome assembly GCA_963709085.1 of uncultured Alphaproteobacteria bacterium. Taxonomy (GTDB): domain Bacteria; phylum Pseudomonadota; class Alphaproteobacteria; order Acetobacterales; family Acetobacteraceae; genus Rhodovastum. The sequence goes on along the minus strand of CAVPVB010000024.1, from coordinate 875,556 downwards.
GCCCGCATCGCCGGCAGCGCCGGATCGAGGCCGAGCGCCACCAGCGCCGCCACCTCCGCCAGCGCGCCCTGCTCCAGCATGGCGGCGAACCGGCCGGCGATGGCGGCGCGCAGGGCCTCGCGTGGCGGGTCCAGCAGCAGCATGGCGAAGCGCCACGGCGCCTTGTCGGCCGGCTGCGCCTGCCAGTCGGTCAGTCCGCGCCCGGTGGCGCGCCATACCTCCCAGGCGCGCGCCAGGCGCTGGCTGTCGGAGGGGCGGAGCCCAGCGGCGGTGGCCGGGTCCACCCCGGCGAGGGCGTCGTGCAGCCCGTGCGGCCCAAGCTCGGCCAGCATGCGGCGCGCCTCGGCGCGGGCGGCCTGCGGAATTTCCGGAATCGCGGCGATGCCGTGCACCAGCGACCAGAAATACAGCCCGGTGCCGCCGCACAGGATGGGCAGGCGGCCGGCGTTGCGCGCCTGCGCCATGGCTTCCAGCGCCGCGCCGCGCCACCAGGCGGCATGGCCGGGGGCGGCCGCCGGGCGCACGCCATAGAGAAGATGCGGCACCAGCGCTTCCTCCGCCGGAGTCGGCCGCGCCGTGATCACCCGCAATTCACGATAACACTGCATGGCATCGGCGTTGATCACCGTGCCGCCGAGAAGCTGCGCCAGCCCGAGCGCCAGCGCCGACTTGCCGCTGCAGGTCGGTCCGGCGACGATCAGCGCGAACGGATCATCATCCACGGCTTGCGGCCGGGCGCGTCCGCCAGCATACCGGCCCCGTCATGAGCCAGTTTCCATGAGCCAGAACCGTTGAGCCACGTTCTTACCCTCGCCGTTGACCGCGCCTCGGCCTCGTTGACCGACGCCATCATCGCGCGGGTGCGCGACGCCATCCAGGGCGGACCGCCCGTGCTGCTCTCGCCCGGCGAGGCGGCCGACATTTCCTGCGCCGGGCCGCCGGATATGGACGCGGTGGCGGTGGCGCTGGGCGACGCGCCGGTGGACGCCATCGCCACCCGCGCGCGCGGCCGGCGCAAGGGGCTGCTGGTGGCCGACATGGACAGCACCATCGTCACCACCGAGACGTTGGACGAAATCGCCGCCTTCGCCGGCCTCAAGGACCGCATCGCCGCCATCACCAAACGGGCGATGAACGGCGAGCTCGATTTCGCCGCCGCCCTGCGCGAGCGGGTCGGCATGCTGAAGGGGCTTCCGCTCGACGCGCTGGAAAAGACCTGGGCGGCGACCAGGCTGACCCCCGGCGCCCGCGAGCTGGTCGCCACCATGCGGGCGCACAACGCCACCACCGCGCTGGTCTCCGGCGGTTTTTCGTTCTTCACCAGCCGGGTGGCGGAGGCGGTGGGTTTCCAGGTGCATTGCTCCAACCGGCTGCTCGATGACGGGCAGGTCCTCACCGGCGGCGTCGGCGAGCCGATTCTGGGCCGCGAGGCCAAGCTTGCCACCCTGCGCGAGCTGGCGGCGGCGCGCGGCCTGAAAATGGCGGCGACGCTGGCGGTGGGGGACGGCGCCAACGACCTGCCGATGATCCTGGAAGCGGGGCTGGGGGTGGCGTTCCATGCCAAGCCCATGGTGGCGGCCCAGGCGCGCGCGCAGATCAGGCACGCCACGTTGCGGGCGCTGCTGTTCGCGCAGGGGTATCGCCAGCAGGAAATCGTCAGTATAGCGTGAGGAGCGGTCCCGGCGCTTCGGCGCGCTGTGGATGGTGCGCCGTCGGAACCGATTTTGATCCAGATCAAAGACGAACCGGCCGGCGCGCCGGAATTTGCCGCCCGCTAGCAAGGCCGATCGGGCCGTTTCCGAATCCAATTTCACCGTGCACACGGTCGTAACTAATCGCGGCCGCAGGGAGGTATCGCCTAATGAAACTCGCCAATCCGGCCCCGCTCGGGCTGACCGGCTTCGGCTTGACCACATGGCTGTTGAGCCTGGTAAATGCCGGCTATTTCGATGGCGCCAGCGTGCCGTTGGTGCTGGCCAGCGCCTTCGCCTTCGGCGGGACGGCCCAGTTCTTTGCCGGTCTGGCGGAACTGCCGCGCGGCAACACCTTCGGCTTCGTCGCCTTCTGCGCGTATGGCGCGTTCTGGTGGAGCTTCGCCCTGTTCGTGGAGTTCTTCAAAGCCGGCGTGCCGGCCAGCTTCGTCGGCTGGTGGCTGGCGCTGTGGGGCGTGTTCTCGCTTTTCATGCTGTTCGGGAGCTTCGCCCTCAACCGCACGCTGCAGCTGATTTTCCTGGCGCTCGTCATCACCTTCTTCCTGCTTGCCGGCGCTGATCTGTTCGCCTTGCCGAACCTGAGGATCACCGGCGGCTATTTCGGTCTGCTCACCGCGGCGCTCGCCCTCTATCTGGCCGGCGCCGAGGTCATCAACGAAACCCACGGCTACACGGTACTGCCGATCGGCGCGCGGCCCGCTCCGACGGTGCACTAACCCGTCCGCAAGACGTGGCTCCGGTGGGGTTCGCCCCACCGGAGCCACCCGGCCTACCTTGCGGCAAAGGCCAGCCGCTTCAACTCGGCCAGGAACCGCTCCGCCGCCACCTCCGGGGTCCAGGGCCGCCAGGACTCGCCGCCGTAGCGCGACAGCAACGGATCGGTTGGTTTCACCGGCGCACGAATGCCCAGCGTCTCGCGCACCTCGGCGCGGGTCCAGCCGGCCACGAACACCGCCTCGGCCGCCGCCGCCGCCACGTCCGCCGTTTTGTGGGCGCGCTTTTCCGCCGCGGTCCAGGGCGGCAAGGCGTAGCGCACCGCAATCGCCTCCGACAGCCGGCGGACCAGTTCGGCAAAGGCCGGACCGAGAAACGGCTTGAGCGGCGATATGCAGTCGAAATTGATGAACCCCTCGTCGGCGTCATGCAGCAGCTCGCGCAGTTGCTGCCCCGGGGTCAGCCGTTTTGCCCGCGCGCGCCGCATCTCCAGCACCGCCAGCGAATGCTGCGCCACCGATAGCGGCGCCCCCGGCCAGATCGAGTGGCCGCCCCAGCGATAGGTGCGCGCCAGCCCGACCGCCAGATCCTCGTCGGTCCAGTCGAACGGGGTGGGCGCGATCAGGTCCAGCCGCCGCCCGCTGGGCAGACGCACCCAGGCACGCTCGGGCGGTTCGGGGGATCGCATCATGCCGGCAATACTGGACCGAATCGACGCCGGCATGAGCCCTGGCCTTCCTTCCCCTCACTGCCCCGGCGCCCCGCCGGTCGCCTTCCGGGCCGAGAACAGCAGGGCGAACGGCGCCGCGCAGGCCGCCATCACTGCGCAGAACAGGAACACGTCGGAATAGGCCAGCACCTCCGCCTGCTGGCGCAGCGTCTGGTACATCATGCCGGTGGCGACCTGTGTCGCCTCCACCGGCGCCCGACCCAGCGCGATCAGCGTCTCGGCGCGGCGCTGCAGCGTGACCACGTAACTCTGGTCGAACGGCGTCAGGTTCCCCACCAGATACGCCGTGTGCACCTGCGTCCGCTGGGTCACCAGCGCGGTCGCGACCGAGATGCCGATCGAGCCGGAGATGTTGCGGAACATGGTGTACAGCGCCGCCGCATCGCCGTTCTTCTCCTTCGGAAGAGTCGCATACGCCAGCGTGCTGATCGGCACGAACAGGAACGCCAGCCCGAAGGTCTGCGCCATACGCATCAGCACGAGCGTGTCGAAATCGACCTGTGGCGACAGCCCGCTGGAATAAAACAGCGCCCCGGTCAGGCACAGGAAGCCGAACAGCACCAGAAAGCGCGTCTGCACCCGCGGCAGCAGCAGACGGCTGACGAGCGGGATGATCAGCGCCACCAGGATCGCCCCGGGCGACAGGATATAGCCGGCCAGGGTCGCGGTGTAGCCCAGCACCGTCTCGGCCAATTGCGGGATGATCACGGCGCTGGAATACAGCACCGCCCCCATGGCGAAGATCATCAGCGAGCCGACGGCGAAATTGCCGTCCTTCAGCACCCGCAGATCCACCACCGGCCGGCGCGTCCACAGCAGCCAGGCGACCGCGCTCACCAGCCCCACCACGGTCAGCACGGTGGTCACCCGGATGAACGGCGAGCCCAGCCAATCCTCGTTCTCGCCGCGGTCGAGGGTGATCTGCAGGCAGCCCAGGCCGAGCGCGATCAGGCCCATGCCCACGGCGTCGATGCGGCGCTCGCCCTGGCGGGCCCAGGGCGGGTCCTCGACCAGCGCCGCCACCGCCAGGAAGGTCAGCACGCCGACCGGCACGTTGATGAAGAAAATCCAGCGCCAGGACGCATTGTCGGTGATCAGCCCGCCCAGCGTCGGGCCCAGCACCGGCGCCACCACCGTCGCCATGGCGGTGATGGCGAAGGCGCGGCCGCGCTGCTCGGGCGGAAAGGTATCGAGGATGATGGATTGCTGGTTCGGCTGCAGCCCGCCGCCGAAGAAACCCTGCAGCAGGCGGAACAGGATCAGCTGCCACAGGCTGTCGGCAATGCCGCACAGGAAGCTGCAGGCGGTGAAGGCGGCGATGCAGAGCAGGAAATACTGCTTGCGGCCGAACACGCGCGCCAGCCAGCCGGAGATCGGCAGCACGATGCCGTTGGCCACCAGATAGGAGGTCAGCGTCCAGGTCGCCTCGTCGTTGGAGACCGACATGGAGCCGGCGATGTGCGGCAGGGCGACGTTGACGATGGTGGTGTCCAGCACCTCCATGAACGCCACCAGCGTCACCGCCAGCGCGATCGCCCATTTGTTGTGGCGCGGCTTCCAGCGCTGGGGGTCGCTCATCGGACCGACCGCACCGCGGTCACTCCAGCTCCACCGTCGGCGCCACCGAGAGCCCGAGCGGGAGCGGCAGGTTCGGGTCCAGCCCCTCGTCGATGACGATCTTCACCGGCACGCGCTGCACGATCTTGACGAAGTTGCCGGTCGCGTTCTCCGGCGGGAAGGCGGAGAACCGGCCGCCGGTGCCCATCTGCAGGCTGTCGACATGGCCGCGCAGCTTGAGGCCGGGATAGGCATCGACCGAAATCCGCACGTGCTGGCCCGGCCGCATCCGGTCGAGCTGGGTTTCCTTGAAATTCGCCGTCACCCAGACCTGCGGCGCGACCAGCGACATCAGCGCGCCGCCGGCATTGGCGAAGGTGCCGAGATTGACATTGCGCTTGGTCACCCAGCCATCCTGCGGCGCCGTGAGGGTGCAGTACGACAGGTTCACCTCGGCCTGCAGAAGCTGCGCCCGCGCCTGCCCCAGTTCGCCTTCCAGTTCGCGCAGCTGCGCCTCGGCCTGGGCGATGGTCTGCGCCACCGGCTCGGCCTGACGCACCCCGGCCTCGGCCTGCGCCAGCCTGCGCCCGCGTCTGGGCGGCCGCCGCGGTCGCCTCGTCGACGCTGGTCTGGGTGGTGGCGGGACGGGGCAGCCCCTGCTGGCGGCGCAGATCGGCGTCGGCGCGGATCAGCACCGCCCGGGTCGCATCGCGCTGCGCCCGCGCCGAGTCCAGCCGGGCCGGATCGACGATGCGGGCGATCTCCAGCGCCAGCCGCGCATTGGCCAGCTGCGCCTCGGTCGAGGTCACCCGCGCCGCTGCCAGGTCGCGGGCGGCCAGGTAATCGCGCGGGTCGATGCGCAGCAGCACGTCGCCCGTGCGCACAAGCTGGTTGTCGGTCACGTTCAGTTCGGTGACGTTGCCGGCGATCTTCGGGGCGATCGTGATCGCATTGCCGTCGGTGTAGGCGTCGTCGGTGCTGACCTCGTTGCGGGTGGCGTACCAATAGGCCGTGCCGCCGCCGATCGCCGCCAGCGCCAGCGCCGCCAGCACGAACCATACCGTCGGGGAGCGGCGCGGCGGCGGGTCGGCGGTGCGGTCCTGCTGTTGTTCGCCGTCGCGCGGCGGAACTTCGGCGTCGGCGGCCTGGCGCCGTTGATCGGCATCGCGCGCCGCAGAGGCGTCGTCCAAGGGCATCAGGGGGTCCTTCCGGGGCCGAAGCCTGCGCCTGCTGCGCCGCGCGGGCGCTGACGGCAAATAATGCCGCCCGCGCCCGCGCCGCAAGCCAATTGCAGATCGTTCCGGAATCACGCCAATGTGGTTGAAGTCGTCAGACCCGCGGCGGCAGGCTCCCTGAAATCCTGCCGTTTTTCCGCAGGGTTCGGCGGCTGGCGGGCCTTCAATGTCGCAGGATGGCGGACGGGTTCCCGTCGGGCCGGTGTGGCTCCGGCCGGTGCGGCAAAATCCGGTCGGGCGTGCCGTGATGCAGGTGCGCCGCCGCCTCGGCCGCCGGCCCGACCGCGTGCAGAAACCCCACCTCGAGCGCCAGTTGCAGCGCCGCGTCCTCCGACCCGGTCTCGGCGATGCCCTGGGCCGGTGCCACCGCCGCCAGCGTCGCCTCCACGCGCAGCGGATCGAGTGAAGTGGTCACCTTGCCGCGCAGCCAGGCCACGCCGGCCGGCGGGCGGGCAAACGGCACGGCGGCGAAATCGACCCCGGCAAGGCACACGCTGATGCCCATGTCGGCCAGCAGCCCGACGACGGCGGTCAGGTCCTGCCGCCGCGCCACGCTGATCGCCACGGTCAGTACCAAGGTGGCGCGCGAGGCGGCGGGCAGTTCGTCCAGCAGCGCCCAGGTTTCCGGCAGGGTCAGCAGCACCGCCGGCACATGCACGAAATGCCGGTAGCGCTGGGCGGCCTGCGGGTGCTGGAAGGATTTCAGCAGCCCCTGCGCCAGCGCCGCCCCCACCCGCGATGCGTTGCCCGGCGCCAGCAATTCGGGCTGCCCGAGCCGCCCGGCCAGGGCGCGCAAATTCACCCCCACGTCGCAACCCGCCACTTCGGCCCGGCCGGGACCGAAGCACCAGACCGGCGACTCCCGGCAGAAGGCGTCGAGATCGATGCCGCGCAAGCCTGCCTCGGGGCTGGTGGCGTTTCCGGTGGCGGAGGTGTTTCCAGCGTTGATCATGACGGCCGGCCGGCCGGCAATGACACGAATGGTTCTGGCGCGCGTTGCATGGTCGGGGTCATCCGCAAGGGTTGCGAGTGTCGTCGTCTGACGAAGGATCACCGGCGATGGTTAACAACCGGCAAATTCCGTCATCGCGACGCCGCTCTTTGGCCCGGCCGATGCCGTTCCTATCGGGCCGCTCCTACTGGGCCAGCGCCTGGGTCCGCACCAGCCGCGCATACAGCCCGTCGAGCTCCAGCAGCTCGGCATGGGTGCCCTGCTCCATCGCCACGCCGTCGGCCATCGCCACCACCAGGTCGGCGTCGCGCACGGTGGACAGGCGATGCGCCACCACGATGGTGGTGCGGCCCTGGCGCAGCCGCGCCAGCGCCTCCTGCACCGCCGCCTCGCTCTCGGCGTCGAGCGCGCTGGTGGCCTCGTCGAGCAGCAGCACGCGCGGGTCGCGCAGCAGCGCGCGGGCCAGCGCCACCCGCTGGCGCTGGCCGCCGGAGAGCCGTCCGCCGGACGGGCCCACCACGGTGGCGTAGCCTTCGGGTAGCAGGGCGATGAAATCATGCGCCGCCGCCGCCTGCGCCGCCGCCACCACCTGGGCGGTGTTCGCACCGGGCCGGCCCATGCGGATATTCGCCTCCACCGTGTCGTCGAACAGCAGCGCGTCCTGCCCGACATAGGCGAGCGCATCGCGCAGCGAGGCGAGGGTGACCGTGCGCACATCCACCCCGTCCAGCCGCACCACCCCGGCGACCACGTCGTGCAGGCGGGGGATCAGCGCGAGTGCCGTGGACTTGCCGGCGCCGGACGGACCCACCAGGGCCACCGTCAGCCCGGGCTCGGCGACGAAGGACAGGCCGCGCAGGGCGTGCCGCCCGTCCGGATAGACGAACTGCACGTCCTCGAACACCACCCGCCCGCGCCCGGCCGGCAGCGGCGCGGCGCCCGGCCGTTCGGCGATGCCCGGCCGCTCGTCGATCACCGTGAACACCCGCGCCAGCCCCGCCAGCCCCTCCTGCAGCGCCGCATTCAGGTTGCCCAATGCCCGCAGCGGCCGCGAGGCGATCAGCAGGGCGGCCACGAAGCCGGCGAAATCGCCGATCGAGCTGGTGCCGAGTGCAGCCCGCCAGCCGGCAAATCCCAGCACCGCCGCCACCGCCAGGCCGCCCAGCATTTCCAGCAGCGGGTCGATGCGCGCGCGTGAGCGGGTCATGCTCATCAGCGCCCGGTACAGCCGCTCGAACGCCGCCTCGGCGCGCCGTGTCTCCTGCCCCTCCAGCCGGTAGGCGCGCACGGTGCGGGCCTGGGCAAAACTTTCGTTCAGCAGCGCCGCGGCCTCGCCCACCCGCTCCTGCATGCCGCCGGAGGCGCGGCGGATGCGCCGGCCGATGCGCTGGATCGGCACTGCGGCGACCGGCAGCAGGATGCCGGCGATCAGGCTCAGCACCCAGTCGGCATAGATCATCCAGCCGATCAGCCCGACGATGGTCACCGCATCGGCGACGCCGTTGACGGCGCGGGTCAGCGCCTCGCGGATGGTGGCGGCGTCGGTGGTGAAGCGGCTGGCCAGCGTCGCCGGCGCCTCGCGCTCGACGCGGGCGAGGTCGGCATGGGTGAGGTGGCTGAACATCCGCCCCTGCAGCTCGCGGATGACCAGCAGCACCACCTTCTGCATCAGCACGGTCTGGAAATACCACGACACCGCGCGCACGGCGGTGATGCAGGCCACCAGCGCCGGCACCTGATACAGGATGCGCCGGTCGCGGCGGGCGAACATCGCCACCGCGTCCTTGATGACCTCGGGGTAGACCGCCTGGGTGGCCGCCATGATGAGGGTGAGGGCCAGCACCGCCAGCAGTTTGCCGCGATGGTGACGGATATGCTGGCGCCAGAGCCGGCGGAGCAGCGGTGCCGTGTCCTCGTTGCCGAGGGGGGCCTTGCGGGTCACATCCATGGGCGGCGTGTATCAGTCCGCCAGCAGCCTCGCCAGTTCCGCCCGGCAGGCGGGGGTGTCGGCGACGCAACCGCCCGCCATCCACCACGTCCGGACCTGCCCCAGAATATTTCCCAATTGTGGCCCCGGCGCCACGCCGGCCTGCTCGACATCACGGCCGCGCAGCGGAAACACCGGCCGGGGGATCGCTTCCAGCCGTGCCCGCAGCGCCGCGCCCCGCCCGGCCAGCCAGGCCCGGCCGACCAGCGTTTCCGTCGGCGTGTCGGCCAGTGCCCGCCGCAGCATGGCATCATCCGCCCCATCCGCCGGCACGTCGCCGCTGCGCAAGGCGACCAGCCGGTCCCGCTCGGCGGTGGAAAACCGCAGCCGGGCCGCCAGTGACGCCGCGTCGCCGTCCAGCAGGGCGGCCAGCCGGAGCACCGGATCGGGCGGCGCCCCGGCGGCGAGCAGACGCGCCAGCCGGTCCGGCGTTTCGCCTTCCGCCAGCACGGCGGCCAGCACCCCGGTTTGCCGCATCAGCGCCAGCGACCCGCTCGGGTCCGGGGCGGCGAGGATGCGTTTCAGCTCGCTCCACACCCGCTCGGCGGACAGACGAGCCATGCCCGGAACGCCGGCGCGGATTGCCGCCACCGCCGGCGCGTCGGGGGCGCCGCGGCCGTAGCGCGCCTGGAAGCGGAAGAATCGCAGGATGCGCAGGTAGTCCTCGGCGATGCGGGTGGCGGCGTCGCCGACGAAGCGGACCCGCCCGGCCCGCAGGTCATCGACGCCGCCGAAATAATCGAACACCGCCCCGTCCGGCGCCATCGACATGGCATTGATGGTGAAGTCCCGCCGCGCCGCGTCCTCGCGCCAGTCGCCGGTGTAGTCCACCACGGCGTGCCGGCCGTCGGTCTCGATGTCGCGGCGCAACGTCGTGACCTCGAAGCCGCGATGGTCGGCGACGGCGGTGACGGTGCCGTGGCCGAGCCCGGTCGGCACTGCTTTCAGCCCGGCCTCGCGCAACCGGCGGATCACCTCGTCCGGCCGCATCGGCGTGGCGAGGTCGATATCGGCTACCGGGCATCCGGCCAGCGCGTCGCGCACCGCGCCGCCGACCACGCGGGCGCCGGGCAGGGCGGCGAGCACGGCGCGCAGCCCGGGCTCGGCGAGGAAGGCGGGCAGGGGGATGTGCAGGGCCGGCGCCGCGTCGGCGGCGCCGCGGTCAGGAGCCATGTCCCTGCACGATCACGCCGTTATGAATTTGCGCCGGCACGTAGCGGGTGCCGGCGGGCAGGCTGTGGGTCAGCTCATACCAGACGGTGGCGGCTCCCAGCCCGGCGGCCAGGGCGGCGGTGGTCCAGAGCAGCCCCGCGGTGGCGCGCGTGCCGAGTACCCGCCAGGCCGCGTAGAGCAGAAAGGGCAGAAGAAAAAAGCCGATTTCGGCGTAGCGAAGCATCACAGCGGTCCGGATGATCGGCGTAACGGGGTCCAGGGGCTGTGCCCCTGGTGGGGGTCCAGGGGGCCAAGCCCCCTGGCGGGGTCCGGGGCAGCGCCCCGGCTGCGGTATCGCCTGTCACTCCCCCCGCAGCAAGCCAGCCAACTGCACCAGGATACCCGCAGTCGCCCCCCAGATGTAATGCTCCGGATGCGGCCATACCCAGAATTCCCGCCAGCGTCCCCGGTATTCCATTCCCCGCCGCCGTGGCGCCTCGGGGTCGAGCAACACCGCCAGCGGCAGCAGGAACACCGCCTCCACCTCCTCCGCCGAGGGCACCAGGTCGAGCCCGTCCAGCCCCACCCCCACCGGCAGCAGGCCGAGCACCGGGGTGATGCAATAGCCGGTGCCGGTCACGTAGTCCGCCAGCCGCCCGATCAGCTCCACCCGCGCCGGGTCGAGCCCGATTTCCTCCTGCGCCTCACGCAGGGCGGCGGCTTCGGGGGTGGCGTCGGCGGCGTCGATCCGCCCGCCGGGGAAGCTCACCTGCCCCGCATGGGTGCTGAGATGGGCGGTGCGCTTGGTCAGCAGCACGCCCGATGCCGGTCCCAGCACGAAGGGCACCAGCACGGCGGCCGGCACCAGCTTCCCCTCCGCCAAGCCCCGTGCCTCATCCGAACCCGCACGTGCCGCGATGGAAGGCGAACACGGACTCCGGGAGGTCAGCCGTTCCCGCAGCGCCTGAGCATCCACCGGCAGCTAGCAATCCTCGCAATGCGGCAGATCGCCGAGGGTAAAGAAGCAGCGCGAACTCCACACGCCCAGCACGCGACGCCCCTGCAGCTCGCCCGGCTCGGCCAGCGCCACCAGTTCATAATAGACGGCGCGGGAAATGCGGGCCTCGATGTTGAGCCGCCCGGCGCCGGGCCGGACCAGCAAATAGGGCGTCGGCTCGCAGGTCAGCAGGTCGTGGGCGATGCGGATCGGGTGTTCCGGCCCGGCGGTGATAAGTTCGTCCACATTGGTGCGGAAAGTGAGCACCTGGTCACGCCCGCAGCCCGCCCAGTCCAGCTCGACCGCCAGGAAGGGCGCGTCCTCCACCTCGATACGGCCGCGTTCGGCCGGGGTTTCCAGCCAGAAATCGCCCTCCTCGTCGCGCTTCAGCACCGAGGCGAACAGGCAGACCAACTCCTTCCGGCCGATCGGGCTGCCGCGGTACAGCCACGTGCCGTCACGGCGAATCAGGAAGGGCAGGTCGCCGCACTCGACCGGCTGGTGCGGCCCGGGGTACGCCGGGGCGCCGGCCGGGAGGCGGGGACCGGGGGGAATGACAGGACGGGGCCGGTCACGGGCGATGGCGATGTCTCCTGCGATGCTGCGCACAACGTTCCTCGTGGCGTTCTTCACCGAATCCGCCTCCGCCCCGTTTCTGCAAGCCTGACCAAACCAGTCCCCGATATAGGGAGCATCCCCCCATCGCTGAAAGTGGCACACGGCGCGCGAACACCAATCTAGGATGTATCTGCCACGCCAAGGACCGCTGCATGCCCCCCGCCGCCGACGCTGCCAACCCCTTCGCCCGCGTTACGACACCCCCGGGCACCGATATCCTCGCCGAGGTGGAGGCGCTGGGCAGCCGGATCGCCGCGGTGCGCGCGCAGGTCGGCCGCGCCATCTACGGCCAGCCGGAGGTGGTGGACCAGACGCTGATCACCCTGCTCTCCGGCGGTCATGTGCTGCTGGTCGGGGTGCCCGGGCTCGGCAAAAGCCGGCTGGTGGAGACGCTGGCCACCGTGCTGGGGCTGGCCTCCAAGCGGGTGCAGTTCACCCCCGACCTGATGCCGGCCGACATTCTCGGCAGCGAGGTGCTGGACGAGGACAGCACCGGCCGCCGCAGCTTCCGCTTCGTGCCCGGGCCGGTATTCTGCCAGTTGCTGATGGCCGACGAGATCAACCGCGCCAGCCCGCGCACCCAGTCCGCCCTGCTGCAGGCGATGCAGGAGCAGCGCATCGCGGTGGGCGGCGTCGAGCACCGGCTGCCGCGCCCGTTTCACGTGCTGGCGACGCAGAACCCGATCGAGCAGGAAGGCACCTACCCGTTGCCGGAAGCACAGCTCGACCGTTTTCTGATGGAGGTGCAGGTCACCTACCCGACGCTGGAGGATGAGCGGACCATGCTGCTGGCCACCACCGGGGCGGCCGAGGTGAAGCCGGCGCAGGCGCTGACGCCGGAGGAGTTGCTCGCCGCCCAGACGCTGATCCGCCGGGTGCCGGTGGGCGAGAGCGTGGTGGAGGCCATCCTGCGGCTGGTGCGCGGCGGCCGGCCGGAAAGCACCACGGACGAGGCGGTGCGCCGCCACGTCGCCTGGGGTCCCGGCCCGCGCGCGGCGCAGGCGCTGATGCTGGCTTCCCGCGCCCGCGCGCTGCTGGACGGGCGGCTGGCGCCGAGCGTGGAGGATGTGGCCGCCCTCGCCCCGCCGGTGCTGCGCCACCGCATGGCGCTTAATTTTTCGGCGCGCGCCGATGGCGTGGTGCTGGGCGACGTGATTACCCGCCTGGTCGGGCGTATCGGATGAGCGGTTCCGCCCTGCAGGCTCCCCATCTTGCGGCCCGCCGCGCGGAAGCGCTCGGCGACCGCCTGCCGCCGCTGCTGGTGGCGGCCGAGCGGGTGGCGGCGACGGTGGCGCAGGGCGTGCACGGGCGGCGCCGGGTCGGCCAGGGCGACAGCTTCTGGCAGTTCCGTCCCTTCCTGGCCGGCGACCCGGCCAGCCGCATCGACTGGCGGCAATCCGCCCGCTCCGATCGCGCTTATGTGCGCGAGACCGAATGGGAAGCGGCGCAGACAGTGCTGCTGTGGCGTGACGGCGCGCCCGCCATGCAGTGGAAATCGCGTCTGGCGGGCACCGGCAAGATCGAGCGGGCCGGGCTGCTGACGCTGGCCCTGGCCGCGCTGCTGCTGCGCGGCGGCGAGCGGGTAAGGCTGCTGGCTCCGGCGGCGCGCACCGCCTCCGGGCGCGGCGGCCTGGAGCGGCTGGCCGAGGAAATGGCGCGCCAGCCGCCGGGCGAGGGGCTGCCGCCCGACGTGAAGCTGCCGCGGCATGCCCGGGTGGTGCTGATCGGCGATCTGCTGGGTCCGCTGGCGGACATCCAGGCGGCGGTCGGGCGGCTGGCCGCGGTGCCGGTGACCGGCCACGTGCTGCAGGTGCTCGACCCGGCCGAGGCGATGCTCCCCTATACCGGGCGGGTCCGGTTCGAGGGGCTTCGGCCCGGGTTGCAGACGCTGATCCCGCGCGTCGAGGGGGTGCGCGAGGCCTATGCGCGGCGGCTGGCCGAGCAGCAGACCGGGCTGGCGGCGATCTGTGCCGCCGCCGGGTTCGGCTTTGCCATCCATCGCACCGACCACCCGCCGGAGACCGCCCTGCTGGCGCTGTACACGGCGCTGGCCCCGCAGACCGGGCCACGCGCCGCGGGCGGACGATGATCTTCACCGCTTCCTGGGTGCTGCTGGCGCTGGTGCCGCTGCCGTTGCTGTGGTGGCTGCTGCGGGTGACCCCGCCGGCCCCGCGGCGCGAGATTTTTCCGGCCGTGCGGCTGCTGATCGGGCTCAGCCCGACGGCCGAGACGCCGGCGCGCACGCCCTGGTGGCTGCTGCTGCTGCGCATGCTGGCGGCCGGGCTGGTCATCGTGGCGCTGGCCGGCCCGGTGCTGGATGCCGGCGGCACCCTGCCCGGCACCGGCACGCTGCTGCTGGTGGTGGATGATGGCTGGGCGGCGGCGGTGGACTGGCCGCGCCGCATGACCGCCGCCGGCGCGGCGCTGGATCGCGCCGACCGCGAAGGCCGCACGGTCGGCCTGCTCACCACCGCCCCCACCGAGACCGGCGCCGCCCCGGCCGTCACCCCCGCCATGCCGGTGCCGGAGGCGCGCACCCGGCTGGCCGCGCTGCGCCCCAAGCCGTGGCCGGTTGACCGGATCGCCGCCACGGCGGCGCTGCGCGACTGGTCGGGCAAGGGCGCGGTTCTGTTCATCGCCGACGGCACCACCGGCGGCCCCGGCTGGGACGGCTTTGCCGCGGCGCTCGCCGCGGTCGGGCCGGTGGCGGTGCTGCGCGATCCGGTGCCCGCCGCCCGGCTGCTGCTGGCGCCCCGGTCCGGCGCCGACCGGCTGGTGGCCCGCATCGCCCAGGTGCCGCGCGATTTGCCGGCCGAGGTGGCGGTGCTGGCGCAATCCGGCGACGGCCGCACCCTGGCGCGCGCGACCGCCAGCTTCGCCGCGCAGGCGGGCGAGGCCGAGGCGCCGATCATCCTGCCGCCGGAACTGCGCAACCGGCTGGGCCGGCTGGTGCTGGAAGGCCAGTCCTCGGCCGGCGCGGTGCTGCTGCTGGACGAGCGCTGGCGCCGTCGCCCGGTCGGGCTGCTGGCCGGCGACACCGCCGGCGCCGCCACCCCGCTGACCGGCCCGCTGTTCTACCTGCGCCGGGCGCTGGAACCGACCGCCGAATTGCGCCAGGGCGAACTGGGGCAATTGCTCGGGCGCGAGCTGTCGGTGCTGATCCTGGCCGACACCACCATCGCCGACGGGCCGGACAGCGCGGCGCTGGCCCGTTGGGTGGAGGCCGGCGGGCTGCTGGTGCGCTTCGCCGGCCCGCGTCTGGCCGAGCATCCGGATGCGCTGCTGCCGGTGAAGCTGCTGGCCGGCGACCGCCAGCTCGGCGGGGCGATGTCGTGGAGCCAGCCGGCCCGGCTCGCCGCCTTTCCGGCCACCTCGCCGTTCGCCGGACTCGCCGTGCCGGATGAGGTGACGGTGACCCGCCAGGTGCTGGCCGAGCCAGGGGCGCATCTGACGGATGCGACCTGGGCGCGGCTGGCCGATGGCACCCCGCTGGTGACCCAGGCGGCGCGCGGGGCCGGACGGATCGTGCTGTTTCACGTTACCGCCAATGCCGACTGGTCGAACCTGCCGCTTTCGGGCCTGTTCGTGGATATGCTGCGCCGGCTGGTGGCGGTCTCGGTAGGGGTGGCCGCCGGGGAGGAGGCCGACGGGCCGCCGCTCGCCGCGGCCGAGACGCTGGACGGGTTCGGCCAGCTTGCCGCGCCGCCGCCCGCCGCCACTGCCATCACCGCCCGCGCTTTGGCCGAGGCAACCGCCTCGCCGCGCCATCCGCCGGGGCTGTACGGACCGGAGAACGGGCGGCGGGCGCTCAACCTGTCCAACCGCATGGCGGACCCTGAGACGGCGCCGTCCATTCCGGGGGCGCGCGCGGCGCCGATCGGGGCCGCGCCGGAGCGGGCGCTGGCGCCCTGGCTGATGGCCGCCGCCCTGGCGCTGCTGGCGATCGACCTGCTGGTGTCGCTGCGCCTGCGCGGGCTGCTGCGCGCCGCGGCGGTGCCGTCGCTGTCGATCATGGCGCTGCTGGTCATGGCGCCCCTGGTCCAGGCCCAGGAGCCGGAGCCCAACCCGGCGCTGTCCACCCGGCTCGCCTATATCGTCACCGGCGACGCGGCGGTGGACCAGGTGTCGCGCAGCGGGCTTGCCGGGCTGGCGGACTACGTCAACCGGCGCACCGCCGCCAATCTGGCCATCCCGGCCGCGGTGGTGCCGGGCCGGGACGATCTGTCCTTCTACCCGCTGCTGTACCTGGCCGATCACGGCGGACGCGGTCGCACCGACGGCGGCGGCGCTGGCGGCCTTGAACAGCTACATGGCCAATGGCGGCATCATCCTGATCGACACCAGCGACGGCGGCAGCGGCGAGGGATTCAACCCCGGCGCGGACGTGGCATTGCGGCAGATCACCAGCGGGCTGGTGGTGCCGCCGCTGGCGCCGCTGACCACCGCCCATGTGCTGGCACGCGCCTTTTACCTGCTGCAGGATTTTCCGGGCCGGTTTACCGGCGATACGGTCTGGGTGCAGCGCGACCAGGATCGCAGCAATGACAGCGTCAGCCCGGTGATCATCGGCAGCCATGGCTGGGCGGCGGCATGGTCGATCGACGAGTCCGGCCGCCCGGCCTTCGCGGTCATTCCGGGTGGTGACCGCCAGCGCATGCTGGCCTTCCGGTTCGGGGTGAACCTGGTGATGTACGCGCTGACCGGCAATTATAAGGGCGACCAGGTGCATGTGCCGGCGCTGCTGGAGCGGCTGGGCCAATGATGCCGGCGGGCAGGAGATAGCCGCGCATGCACATGGAACAGGCAATCGCGGCCCTGCGCTTCGACCCGGTCCTGCCGGCATGGCTGCTTGCCGCCCTCGCCGTGCTGTGCGCCCTCTCGCTCGGATTGGCGCTGTGGCGGCGGGCGGGCGGCACGGTGTGGCGCGGCTTCGCCTTCGCCGCCCTGCTGCTCTGGCTCGCCGGTCCCCGGCTGGTCGAGGAAACCCGCGAAACCCTGCCCGATATCGGCCTGCTGGTGGTCGACCAGAGCGCCAGCATGGACGTGGGCGAGCGGACCCGGCTGGCCGAGGCGGCGCGCGCGCGCATCGAGGAACAGGCCCGTGCCCTGCCCGAGCTGGAGCTGCGCACCGTCACCGTGCCGGAATCGGGCGCCGAGGGCACCCGCCTGTTTGCCGCCATCGATCGCGCCCTGGCCGACATCCCGCGCGCCCGGCTGGCCGGCGTGGTGGCGATCACCGACGGGCAGGTGCACGACATCCCGCCGGCCAACCCGCTCGGCGGCACGCCGCTGCACGTGCTGATCCCGGCCAGCGGCGAGCAGACCGACCGGCGCATCCGCATCGTCGAGGCGCCGGGCTACGGCATCGTCGGCAAGCCGGTGACCATCCGCATGGTGGTGGAGGATCTGGGCGCGCCGCCCGCCGGCCCCGCCGAAATGCGCGCCGCCCGGCTGACCATCCGCCGCGACGGTGAGCCGCCCCGGGTTGAAAGCGTGCCGGTCGGGCTGGAGCAGGGCATCGAGATTCCGATCACCCGGGCCGGCCCGACGGTGGTGGAAATGACCGCCGACACGCTGCCGGGCGAGGTTTCCACCCTCAACAACCGCGCCGTGGTGGAGATCAACGGCGTGCGCGACCGGCTGCGGGTGCTGCTGGTGTCCGGCGAGCCGCATGCCGGCGAGCGCACCTGGCGGCGGCTGCTGAAATCCGACCCGGCGGTCGATCTGGTGCATTTCACCATTCTGCGGCCGCCGGAAAAGGATGATCTGACGCCGCTCAACGAGCTGGCGCTGATCGCCTTCCCGGTGCGCGAGCTGTTCCAGGTGAAGATCCGCGAATTTGATCTGATCATCCTGGACCGCTTCCAGAACCGCGGCATCCTGCTGCCGCAGTACCTGCGCAACATCGCCGACTATGTGCGCGAGGGCGGGGCGCTGCTGGTCAGCGTCGGGCCGGAATTCAGCGGCCCGACCAGCGTGGCGCTGAGCCCGCTCGGCGGCGTGCTGCCGGCATGGCCGGCCTCGGCCGATGCGGTGGTGGAAGGCGCCTTCCGCCCGCAGGTGACGCCGCTCGGCACCCGCCATCCGGTCACCGCCGGGCTCGCCGGCTGGCGGGCGCAGGGCGAGCCGGGCTGGGGGCCGTGGTACCGGCGCATCGAGCCCGGCGAGCCGCACGGCGCGGCGCTGCTCGGCGGCCCGGGCGGCGAGCCGTTGCTGCTGCTCGACCATGTCGGCGAGGGACGGGTGGCGCTGCTGCTGTCCGACCAGATCTGGCTGTGGTCACGCGGCCACCAGGGCGGCGGCCCGCAGGCCGAGTTGCTGCGCCGGGTGGCGCACTGGCTGATGAAGGAACCGGAGCTGGAGGAGAACGCCCTGACCGCGCGCGCCGACCATGGCAGCCTCGCCATCGAGCGCCGCAGCACCGAGGAGGGACCGCCGGGCGAGGTCACCGTCACCGACCCGGAGGGGAGAGCGCAGAAGCTGACCCTGGCGCCGACCCGGCCGGGCCGCGGGGTCGGGCAGGTGGTGGCCGGGGCGCCCGGCGTCTGGCAGGTCAGCGACGGCACGCGCACCGCCTATGCCGCCGCTTCTGCCGCCGATCCGCCGGAGTTCGCCGATCTGCGGGCCACCGCCAGCAAACTTGTTCCCCTGGTGCGGGCCGGTAGCGGCAGCGTGCATTGGCTCGACCCGGCCGGCGCACCAGAATTACGTCGGGCCGATCCGGGGCGCGACGCTTCCGGCAATGCCTGGATCGGGCTGCAGCGCCGCCACGACCATCTGGTGACCGGCATCGCCGCGTCGCCGTTGCTGCCGCCCTGGCTGGCGCTGCCGCTCATCCTCGGCCTTGTCGTACTGGCGTGGCGGCGCGAAGCAGCGTAGGATAATTTCGAGAACAGGAGGATTGTGTCTTCCAAATCGTGAACGAACACAACCGTGGCCCCTCCACCGGTCCGACCCCGCGCTGGGCGTCGGCGCTGGTGATGGTTGGTTTCATCGGTCTTTGTTTCATCGCGGGCGGCATTGCCGGCGCGGTGACCGACCCGAACATCGACGCGTGGTACGACAGGCTCGCGCGCCCGCCTTTGACACCGCCGAACTGGGTGTTCCCGGTGGTGTGGTCAGCCCAGTACGTGCTGATCGGCATCGCCGCCTGGGTGGTGTGGCGCGAGCCCGGCCACCGGGTAGCCCTGCGACCGTGGTTTGCCGCGCTGGTGTTCAATTTCCTGTGGTCCCCGGCCTTCTTCGGCCTGCACAGCCCGGGGCTGGGGCTGGTGGCGATCGTGCCGCTGCTGTTCTCCATCCTATGGACCATTGTGGCCTTCGCCCGGGTGAGTCCGCTGGCCGCCTGGCTGATGATGCCGTACTTGATCTGGGGCAGCTATGCGACCTATCTCAATGTCGGGTTCTACTATCTGAACCGGTCCTGAGCGAGGATAGGCCGATGAAATACGCATCCCCCCGCCCCGGCGCGGCGGTGGCAGGCGCTGTGCTGCCCACTGCTTCGATAATCGCCGCTCTGCTGGTCATCTCGCCGTTGATCAGCACAGGCGCCCTTGCGCAGCAGGTGGGGGGTCCCCCCGGCACGACGAACGGCATGCTGACCGGTCCGGTCGTGGGCGCCGCGACCGGCCAGACGCAGAAGGCCGCACCGCCGCCCGCCATTCCCGGCTCCCGTACGACCGATTCCGATCCGGCGCCGATGGAAAAGCCGGCGAGCGAAATGCGCCCGAACGAGGCGCTTTTCGATTCGGTGAACCGGGGCGACATCAACGCGGCCCGCGACGCCCTTGGCCGCGGCGCCGACCTTGACGCCCGCAACGTGCTGGGGCTGACGGCGGTTGAGCTGTCGGTCGATCTCGGCCGCAACGACATCACTTTCCTGCTCCTTTCCATGCGCGGCGCGTCCGGCGGTGGGGGGGTGGCGGAGGCGGCAACCGGCAAGCCGGCATCGCCGGCGCCGACCGCCTCCCGGCCCGGGCCGCAGCGCCCGACGCCGCACGTTGTCGCGGCCAGCACCGCCCGGCCGGCGGCGCCGCCGCGGCAATATGCCGACAACCCCGGCACGCCGGTGCCGCAGGCCGGTTTCCTTGGATTCGGTGGCGCCGGCCGGTGATTACGGACGACGATCCATGCCTGAAGCCGAACCCGCACCGTTGACCGCCCCGGACAACGTCGCCGGCATCCTCGCCGCCCTCAGCGCCGATGCCGGCCTGCCGCGGGCCGCGCTGGCCGCGGCGGTGGCGCGATGGGATGATATCCGTCCGGCCCTGCATGCGCAGCTGCAGGCTTATGTTGATGGCGGCGACCGCTCCGACCGTGCCGCCACGCTTTGCTTGATGGCCATCTACCTGATGGCGCAGCAGCGCGACACGACCGGATTCGCCCTGGTTTGCACGCTGGTGCGGGACCGGGAAGCGGTCGAAGCGATTCTGAGCGACGGCATTACCGAGGATCTCAACAGCATCCTCGTGCGCCTGTTCGACGGCGATCCGGCGCCGCTGCGCGCCCTTATCGAAGCGGCGGATGCCGACGAGTTCGTGCGCAGCGCGTCGTTCGAGGCGCTGGCGTGGCTGACCGCCGCCGGCCGGCTCGACCGGGACGAAACGGCGCAGTACCTGCGCGATCTGTACACGACGCTGCAGCCGCAGGCGGCGTCGTGGGCGTGGGAGGGCTGGCAGCAGGCGATCGCCGATCTCGGTCTGGCCGAGCTCGCGCCGCTGGTGCGGGAAGCTTTCGCGCGTGGTTTGATCAGCGACGAGATCATGTCCGTGGAGGATTTCGAAGCGGACCTGAAGAAGGCCGGTGCGGCCACCCAGCCGATGGAAGCTGTTTCCGAGCGGTTCCTCACCCTGGCGGATATGGACGACATCGCGGAGATGATGTCGCACTGGGCATGGTTTCAGCCTGCGAAGGCCCCTTCTGCGAAGGCCCCCCCTGCGAAGGACCGTCCCCAGGTAAAGCCGGGACCGTCATTTGCCGCGGCCCGGCCCTTCGTCGCCACCGGACCCGCCCGCAATCCGGTGCGCGACGTTGGCCGCAACGACCCTTGCCCTTGCGGCAGCGGCAAGAAGTTCAAGAAATGCTGCCTGGGGAAAACAGCGTAGCCGCCTGATCGGAGCGCGGCCCCGGTTCAGAGCCCGGCCGCACCCACCGGCCGGTCACCCCAGCCGCCACCCACCCCGCGCCTCGAGCGCGTCGAACAAGGCATCCACCGCCATGCGCGGCAGCCGCCCCAGCAGGCCGCGGCGGCGCGGACGGAAAACCTGCGCCTCGGCCCGCTCGCCGCCGATTTCGCGCACCACCCCGTCGAGATCGCCGAAACGGTCGATCAGGCCGAACGCCAGCGCCCGGTCGCCGAGAAAAAAGCTGCCGTCGAACATCTCGGCCTCGGTCCCCTTCAGCCGGCCGCCGCGCTGCGTGCGCACCCAGTCGGTAAAGCGGAGATGCAGGTCGGCCATCAGTGCCCGCGCGTAGGCGACGTCTTCCTTGCGTTCGGGGCTGAACGGGTCGAACCGCGCCTTGTTCGCGCCGGCGGTGTAGAGCCGGCGCTGCACGCCCAGCCGGTCGAGCACCCGGTCGAAGCCGAAGCCGCCGCCGCGCACGCCGATCGAGCCCACCACGCTCATCGGGTGGGCGACGATCTCGTCGCCGGCGCAGGCCACCCAGTAGCCGCCGGAGGCCCCGGTCTCGCCGATCACCGCGATCACTTTGCCGCCGTTTTCCCCGGCGCGGCGGCGGATGCGCGCGGCGATCAGGTCGGATTGCACCGGCGAGCCACCCGGGCTGTCGATGTCCAGCAGCACCGTGCCGCCCTTGCCGGCGGCGCGGAAGGCGGCATCGATCAGCTTGCCGTACGCCTCGATGTTGAGCGGCCCCAGCCTGGTGGCCAGGATGCCGTGCAGCCGCAGCACCGGCACCCGCCGGCCACGCCAGAACAATAATCTCATGTACCTGTCCTCACTGAAACCAGCGGCGTCAAACGACCAGCTTGATATCCACCATCAGCTCGTTGCCCAGATGCTCGAGCGCGGTGCGGATCTGCCCGGCCGCGTCGCCCGAGGGGGCGCGAACCCGCGCTTCGGCGCGGAACAACGATTCGCCCGAGAACGAGCCGCTGAGCACATTGGTGGTCAGCTCCTCGATGTTCACCCCGCAATTCCATAGCGCCTGGGTGAAGTCGCGCACGATGCCGGGCCGGTCGTGGCCCACCACCTCCAGCAGCAGCGTGGCATGCGGCGGCAATGCCGGCTCATCCGCCCCGGCCCGCACCGTCACCCGCAGCCCCTGGTCCTGCAACTGGTCCAGCGCGGCGGTCAGCGCCACGATCCCGGCCGGCGGGACGCTCACCAGGACGATGCCGGCGAACTGGCCGGACAGCCGCGCCATCCGGCTTTCCAGCCAGCTGCCGCCGCGTTCGGCCACCAGCTCCGCCAGAATGCGCACCAGCCCGGGGCGGTCCGGGCCGATCAGCGTCAGGATGAGCGAAGACTGCGTCACCATATTTTTCCTTGCGAAATACGCCGCGAGCGGCTGGCATTTACCACCCCAGCGTGGCCGGCCCGGCGCGGCGGCACAATGCGGTCCGGCCGCATCTCAGCCTTCCGCCGCTGGCGGGCGGCGCCGGAACAGCAGCATGCCGTGCGAGGTCATGACCACCTCGCCGCGCTGGTTCAGCACCTCGGTGAACATCCGCACGACGCCGCGGTCCGGCCGGCTGCGCGACCCCATCGCGTCCTGCACCGTCACCCGCACCCGCAGGCGGTCGCCCGGCCGCACCGGCAGCTTCCAGCGCAGCTGCATCCACGCCGGGCGAGCCCAGGCTGGCATTGGCCGGGATGAAATGGTCCACCAGCAGGCGCATCATCACCGACGCGGTCTGCCAGCCGCTGGCGATCAGCCCCCCGTACGGGCTGGCCTGCGCCGCTTCGGGATCGGTGTGGAAGATTTGCGGGTCGTAGCGTTCGGCGAAGGCGATGATCTCCGCCTGGGTGAGTTCGTCGTCGCCGAACTCGGCCACGTCGCCGGGGCGGAAATCCTCGAACCAGCGTTCCTGCGCGGCCTGCATGCACGACACCTCCCTCGCTTGCCCCGGCCCCATTCTGGCCGGCCGCAACCTGACGCCGGATTGATGCAAGTCAAAGCGGCGGACGCTGCACTGGCGGACAGTTGATCCGTTCGCCGGCCCCGGGACGGACACCCAATGGAGGAACAATGTCCGCATCCGGATTACCGACTGCTGGCGCCGTGCTGAGCCTGGATGGGTTGCAGGCGCTGATCGATGCGCTGGCCGCCCGCGGCTATCAGGTGCTTGGCCCCGTCGAGCGTGACGGCGCCATCGGCACCGGCCGCATTGCCGCCATCGCCGATCTTCCCGCCGGCCGCACCGACCGCCAGGAACCCGCCACCTACCGGCTGGCCGACCGCGACGACGGCGCCCTGTTCGGCTACGCGGTCGGGCCAGGCTCCTGGAAGCGCCATCTGCACCGGCCGATCGAGACCCTGTTCCGGGTCCGCCGGGTCGGCGACGAGCTGGCCTTCGAGCCGCCGCGCGAGCCGCCGCCGCGCACCGCCCTGCTCGGCGTGCGCGCCTGTGAACTGGCCGCCATCGCCATCCAGGACCGCGTGTTCCAGGGCGGGCGCTATGTGAACACCGAATACGCCGCCCGCCGCGCCAACATTTTCCTGGTCGCGGTGAACTGCGGCGATCCGGCCTCCACCTGCTTCTGCACCTCGCTCAACACCGGCCCGCGCGCGCGGCGCGGCTACGATATCGCGCTGACCGAGCTGGTGGACGGGCGGCACGAATTCCTCGCCGAGCCCGGCAGCGATTCCGGCGCCGCCCTGCTCGCCTACCTGCCGTCCCGCCCGGCCACCGCGGCGGACTGGCAGGCGGCCGAGGCCGTCGCCACCCGCGCCGCCGCGCAGATCCATCGCCGGCTGCCCGCCGAGGGGCTGAAGGAGGCGCTGCAGCAGCATCCCGAGCACGCGCGCTGGGAGGATGTGGGCGCACGCTGCCTGGCCTGCGCCAACTGCACCAATGTCTGCCCGACCTGCTTCTGCACCACCATCGACGACCATAGCGACCTCGACGGCCAGGGCGCCGAGCGGGTGCGCCGCTGGGATTCCTGCTTCAACGGCGATTTCTCCTACGTGCATGGCGGCGCCGTGCGCACCCAGACACGGTCGCGCTACCGCCAGTGGCTGACCCACAAGCTGGCAAACTGGTGGGACCAGTTCGGCACCTCCGGCTGCGTCGGCTGCGGCCGCTGCATCGCCTGGTGCCCCGCCGGCATCGACCTGACCGCCGAAGCCGCCGCCATCGTCGACAGCATCAGCGCGGAGGGGAAAGCCCATGGAGACGCTTGAAGACATCGTGCTGGCGCAGCCGTTCTTCGCCGGGCTGGAGCCGGCGATCGGCGCGCTGATCGCCGGCTGCGCCCGCAACCACCGCTTCGACCCCGACACCTATCTGTTTCACGAGGGCGAGGACGCCAGCGAGTTCTTTCTGCTGCGCGAGGGCGACGTGGCGCTGGAAATCCACGCCGCCGGCCGCCCCACGCTGGTGCTCGGCACCGTGCATGCGGGCGACATCGTCGGCGCTTCCTGGCTGATCCCGCCCTATCGCTGGAACAGCGACGCGCGCGCCCGCACCCCGGTCCGCGCGCTCGGCATCGACGCCGCCTGCCTGCGCGGCAAATGCGAGGACGACCCGCGGACGGGCTACGCCATGATGAAACGTTTCGCGCCGCTGCTGGTGCGCCGCCTGCAGGCCGCGCATCTGCAATTGCTCGACGTTTATGGCCGGCCGGACCCGGCGTGAGGGCAGCGACATGACCGTGAACCCCTATCTGCCGCTGCCCTACCGGGTCATCGCCGTGCGGCAGGACACGCCGGATACCGCGACCGTCGAATTGCGCCCGGTCGGCGCCGCCATCCCCGAGCCCGCGCCCGGCCAGTTCACCATGCTGTACATGCTGGGCGTCGGCGAGGCGCCGATCAGCGTCAGCGGCGCCCCGATCGAAGGCGCCCCGCTGGCGCAGACGCTGCGCGGCGTCGGCGCGGTCAGCAAAGCCATCATCCGGCTGCAGCCGGGCGAGGAAATCGGCGTGCGCGGCCCCTATGGCACCATCTGGCCGGTCGCCGAGGCGGACGGCCACGATGTTCTGTTCATCGCCGGCGGGCTGGGCCTGGCGCCGCTGCGTCCGGCGGTGCGGCACGTGCTGGCCAACCGCGAACGCTATGGCCGGGTCTCGCTGCTGTACGGCACGCGCAGCCCGCAGGATATTCTGTATCGCGATGAACTGGCGATGTGGCGGCGCATGCTCGACGTGCAGATCGAGGTCACGGTGGACCGCGCCCACCGCTCCTGGCACGGCGCGGTCGGCGTGGTGACCGAGCTGATCCCGCGCGCCGGGGTCGATCCGTCCCGCACCATCGCCATGGTATGCGGCCCGGAGATCATGATGCGGTTTTCCGTCCAGGCGCTGCAGAACGTGGGAATGCCCTGCGAGCACATCTACGTCTCGATGGAACGCAGCATGAAATGCGGCGTCGGCCTGTGCGGGCGCTGCCAGTTCGGACCGGACTTCGTGTGCAAGCAGGGTGCGGTCATGCGCTATGACCGCATCGCCCACATCTTCACCGTGCGGGAGATCTGACAATGGCCCGGCCCCGCCTTGCGGTGGTGAAATTCGCCTCCTGCGACGGCTGCCAGCTCTCCTTGCTCGATTGCGAGGACGAGTTGCTGGCGGTCGCCGGCGCGGTGGAGATCGCCAATTTCCCCGAAGCCTCGCGCGCCATGCAGCCCGGCCCCTACGACGTCACCCTGGTCGAGGGCAGCATCACCACCGAGCACGACATCGCCCGGCTGCGCGCGCTGCGCGACGAGACGCTGATCCTGGTCAGCATCGGCGCCTGCGCCACCTCGGGCGGCATCCAGGCGCTGCGCAACTTCGCCGATGTCGGCGAGATGGTGCGCACGGTGTATGCCAGGCCCGATTACATCCACACGCTCGCCACCTCCACCCCGGTCTCGGCGCATGTGAAGGTGGATTACGAGCTGCGCGGCTGCCCGATCGACAAGGGGCAGCTGCTCGAACTGGTATCGGCGCTGCTGGCCGGCCGCCGGCCGGGGTTGCCGTCGCACAGCGTTTGTGTGGAGTGCAAGCTGGCCGGGCGGGTCTGCGTCATGGTGGCGCATGGCACGCCGTGCCTGGGGCCGGTGACGCATGCCGGCTGCGGCTCGCTGTGTCCGGGCTACCATCGCGGCTGTTACGGCTGCTTCGGCCCGGCGGAGACCACCAACACGAGTGCGCTGGCCGCGCAGTGGCAGGCGCTGGGCGCTTCCCAGCGCGACATCCACCGTGCCTTCCGAACCTTCAACGCGGCATCCGAGCCGTTCCGCAAGGAGGCCGACGCCCATGGCTGACATCAAGCGCATCCGGGTCGAAATGCTCGCCCGGGTCGAGGGCGAGGGCGCGCTGGAGGTCGATATCGCCGGCGGCACGGTGCAGTCGGTGCGGCTGTCCATCTTCGAGCCGCCGCGCCTGTTCGAGGCGTTCCTGCCCGGCCGCGCCGCCACCGAAGTGCCCGACATCACCGCGCGCATCTGCGGCATCTGCCCGGTCGCCTACCAGATGAGCGCCAGCCACGCCATCGAGGCCGCCTTCGGCATGCAGCCCGGGCCGGAAATCCGGGCGCTGCGCCGATTGCTCTATTGCGGCGAGTATATCGAGAGCCACGCGCTGCACATGGTCATGCTGCACGCGCCGGACTTCCTCGGCTTCGAGGACGGCATCGCCATGGCCGCCGCGCATGGCGACCTGGTGAAGCGGGCGCTGGCGGCCAAGAAGGCCGGCAACCGGCTGATGACGGTGGTGGGCGGACGGGAAATTCATCCCATCAACGTGCGCATCGGCGGGTTCTACCGGGTGCCCACGCGCGCCGAACTCACCGCCCTGCAGCCGGACCTCGCCCGCGCCCGCGACGACGCGGTGTCGATCCTGCGCTGGGCCGTCGGCTTCGAGTTTCCCGATGTCGAGCGCGACTGGGAACTGGTGGCGCTGCGCCACCCGACCGAATACCCGCTGAACGAAGGGCGGATCACCTCCACCAGCGGCATCGACATCGCCTGCGACGAATTCGAGACGGTGTTCGAGGAGCGCCACATCGCCCATTCCAACGCGCTGCACGCGGTGGTGCGGGAACGCGGCGCCTACCTCACCGGCCCGCTGGCGCGCTATGCGTTGAATTTCGACCGGCTGCCCGCGCATATCCAGGCGCTGGCGCGCGAGGCCGGGCTGGGGCCGGTGTGCCGCAACCCGTATCGCAGCATCCTGGTACGCGCCATCGAGACGGTGTACGCCTGCGAGGAGGCGATGCGCCTGATCGCCGCCTACACGCCGCCGCGGGAACCCGCAGTGAAGCTGACCCCGCGCGCCGGCAGCGGCGCCTGGGCCACCGAGGCGCCGCGCGGCCTGCTGTGGCACCGCTACGAACTCGATGCGGACGGCACCGTCCGCACCGCCCGCATCGTGCCGCCGACGGCGCAGAACCAGCCCGCCATGGAGGCCGACCTGCTGGATGTTGCCAGCCGCCATGTCGATTATCCCGACGCGGCGCTGCAACTGGCCTGCGAGGCGGCGGTGCGCAACCACGATCCCTGCATCTCCTGCGCCACCCATTTTCTCAAGCTGAACGTGAAGCGGGGATGATCGGGCGCCGGTGACCGCGCCCCGGTGACTGCGCCCCGGTGACTGCGCTGGTCATCGGTTTCGGCAATCCCGACCGCGGCGACGACGCGGCCGGGCCGCTGGTGGCGCGACTGCTGGCCGGCTGCCGCGCCGCCCGCGTGCTGGAACGCCACGGTGACGCGCTGGCGCTGCTGGAGGAATGGGAGGGCGCGCCCTCCCTGGTGCTGGTGGATGCCGCCGCGCCGATGGGCACGCCCGGCCGCATCCACCGTCTCGACATCACCGCGGGCGATCTGCCGCGCGACCTCGCCTTCGGCTCCACCCATGCGTTCGGGCTGCCGGAGGCGGTAGCGTTGGCGCGCCGGCTGGGCACCCTGCCGCCGCGCGCGGTGGTGCATGCCATCGAGGGCGTGTGTTTCGACGGCGGCGCGCCGGTCTCGCCCGCGGTCGCCGCCGCGATCGAAACCGTTGCCGCCCGCATTGCCGCGGAGCTGCTGGCCTGACCGCTCCCGCCCTTGCCGCCCGCTTTCCGCATCGCCATTTCCGAGCCCGGTAAGTCGGGCATGGTGTTCGGGTGCTGCGGAATTGTCTCCTGGGGTTCCTGGCGATCTCGATCTGGACGATCAACTGGCTCGTCTATTTCGCCCCCGAGATCCGTGACTGGCGGCTTCGCCGGCAGCCCGTCGCCAGGCCGCCGATCGGGAGCCGGGCGGAGCGCGGTTTCACTGGGCCGTTGCCCGCGCATGAGCGGCGGCCCTTTCCGCCGCCGGAGCCGCCGACCCCCGTTCACGATGCCGAGATCGTCCCGTTCCCCAGGCGCCGCCGCTGAGGTGTGCGGCGGCGGTTAGTCGGCGGCGACCGCCAATGCGGTCTCCGCCGCCTCCGCCCAGATGGCGGTGTCGTGGAACACCGCTCCACCGAGCGGCGGCGCCGGGTCGTCGCTCACCAGCGCGTTGATGCCGATGCCGCCCTCGAAATCCGCGCCCGGCCAGATGCCTTCCACCACCAGTACGCCCGGCTGCAGCCCGTCGAACAGGCGCGCATGCACCACCACCTGGCCGAGCGCATTGCCCAGCCGCACCCGGTCCCCCTCCGCCACGCCGAGGCGGGCGGCGTCGCCGGGGTGGATCAGCACGCTCGGCCGCCGCTCGCGCTGGCGCCCCGAGGCGAGTTCGGAGAAACTGGTGTTGAGGAACTGTCGCGCCGGCGCGGTGATCAGGCGGAACGGCGCCTCCGGCCGGGCCGGGTCGATATTGGCCATGTGGTCGGGCAGCGCCGGCATGGCGTGATGGTTCGGCCCGATCGCCGCCCAGTCCGGCGCGAAACGGAATTTGCCGCCGTGGCCGAAGCCGTTCAGGAAATGGCTGTCGGCGAAGGCGGGCTGCGCATCGATCCAGCGTTCGCGCAGCACCGTCGCGGCGTCAGGCCAGCCGGAGGCGCGCAGGGTGGTGTCGATCACCTGCATCGCCGTCATGTCGAAGCCGCGATGGCTTGCGCCCAGGCGTGACGCCAGGCCCTGCAGCACCTCGTGGTTCGAGCGGCACTCGCCGGGCGGGGGGATCAACTGCGGGCCGATCTGGAAATGGCTGTGGCCGCCGGCCTGATACAGGTCGTCATGCTCCAGGAACATGGTCGCCGGCAGCACCACATCCGCCCAGCGCGCGGTCTCGGTCGGGAACTGCTCGTGCACGCAGACGAACAGGTCGTCGCGGGCGAAGCCGCGGCGCACCCGGTTCGAGTCGGGGGCGACCGTCAGCGGGTTGGTGTTCTGGATCAGCAGCGCGTGCACCTGGGGGCCGTCGCCGAGTTCGGCACGATCGCCGGTGAGCACGGCGCCGATGCGGCTCATGTCCATTTCGCGGACCGAGCGGTCGCGCCTGTCGAGCCCCTCGATCAGCGTCTTGTCCCAGTGGTAGATGGCGCGGTTGTTCCAGAACGCGCCGCCGCCTTCATGGCGCCACTTGCCGGTGACGGTCGGCAGGCAGGTCACGGCGTGCAGGCTGGCCGCGCCGTTGCGCATGCGGGTGAAGCCGTAGCCGGCGCGGATATAGGCCCGTTCGGTGCGGCAGTAGAGCGCCGCGAAGGCTTCGATTTCGGCCGCTGTCAGCCCGGTGATCGCCGCCGCCCAGTCCGGCCCGCGCGCGGCCAGATGCGCCTCCAGCTCAGCGGGAAAATCGGAGAACTGGGTCATGTAGGCGTGGTCGGCGAAGCCGTCGCGGAACGCCACGTGCATCACCGCGCAGGCCAGCGCGGCGTCGGTGCCGGGGCGCGGCGCCAGGTGCAGGTCGGCGGCCTGGGCGGTGCCGGTGCGGTAGGGGTCCACCACCACCAGCTTCGCCCCGCGCTGCTTGCGGGCGCGGGTGACATGGGTCATCACGTTGACCTGGGTGTTCACCGGGTTGCCGCCCCAGATCACGATCAGGTCGGACTGCGCCATCTCGCGCGGGTCGGGGCCGGTGATGCGCCCCACCCCCGCCATCCAGCCCGCCTCGCACACGGCGGTGCAGATCGTGTTGCGCTGGCGGGAATACCGCATCACGTGGCGCAGCCGGTTGATGCCGTCGCGCTGCACCAGGCCCATCGTGCCGGCGTAGTAATAGGGCCACACCGCCTCGCTGCCATGTCGCGCGGCGGTCTGGGTGAACGCCTCCGCCACCCGGTCCAGCGCCTCGTCCCAGCCGATCGGGCGGAACTGGCCGGCGCCTTTGTCGCCGGTGCGCAGCAGCGGGCGGGTCAGCCGGTCCGGGTGGTGCACCCGCTCGGCGTAGCGCGACACCTTGGCGCAGATCACCCCGGCGGTGTAGCTGTTGGCCTGCGCCCCGCGCACCGCGCCGATGCGGTTGCCCGTCACTTCGACCTCCAGCGCGCAGGCCGACGGACAATCATGCGGACAGACGGTGGCATGCGGGCCGACGGTGGCGCGGATGTCCATGTTTTCCCCCTCGATCGCCGGGATGCTGGATCAGCGTCCGGAGGCTGGCAACCGTCAGGATTGCCGGGGTGGATTGATCGCGCTGCCCGCGCGTGTTTGGCTGCACGCCGACATGGCAACCACCCCCTCCCGCTCGACCGGAATCCGCGCGCCGGCGCACCGGCTCAGCATCCGCATCGACCTCGCTTCCGGCGCCCGCATCGGTCCGGGCAAGGTGGCGTTGCTGGAGGAGATCGCGCGTTCCGGCTCGATTTCCGCGGCCGGGCGGGCGCTGAAAATGTCCTATCGCCGCGCCTGGGAGCTGGTCGAGGACCTCAACAGCCATCTGGGCCAGCCGGTGGTCAGCACCGCGGCCGGCGGCGCGGGCGGCGGGGGCGCCCAGCTGACCAAGGCCGGCAGCACGCTGGTTGCCGAATACCGCGCCGTCGAGGCTGCCGCCCGCAAGGCGTCGCAGCGCCACCTTGCCGCCATCGCCCGCGCCTGCGGAGGGAAATGATGCACCGCGCCGCCGACGACCTGTTGAGCGACCTCGCCGGCCTGTTCGCCGGCGAAGCGGACCCGGTCGCCAACGCGGCCAATGCCGCCGCCGCCATCTGGCAGCACGTGAAGCGGATCAATTGGGCCGGGTTCTATTTCCTCAAGGACGGCGAGCTGGTGCTCGGTCCGTTCCAGGGCAAGCCGGCCTGCGTGCGCATCGCGCTCGGACGGGGCGTGTGTGGCACCGCCGCGGCGCGGCGCGAGACGCTGGTGGTGGCCGACGTGCACGCCTTCCCCGGCCACATCGCCTGCGACGGGGCGAGCAATTCGGAGATCGTGGTTCCCCTGCTGCGCGACGAGGCCTTGCTGGGCGTGCTGGACATCGACAGCCCGGAGCCTGCCCGGTTCGGGGAGGCCGAGCGGGTCCTGTTCGAAGCGGTGGCCCGTGCCTGGACGGGCTCGCTCGGCGGCTGACGCCGCTACTCGGCCCGCAGGGCGCTGCGCAGCGCCACCGCGGCGCCGGGGTCTTCGAGGGCGGCCAGGCGGGTCGCCGCCAGGAACGAAAACCGCTGCAGCAGGCTGCGCCGGCGGCTGGGCGACAGGGGATGCGCGGGGGCTTCGCGCACCAGTTCGCCCGTGAGGTCGGCGGCGATGATCAGCCCGGCATCCACCGGCAGCAGGTGTTGCGGGAAGTCCAGGTCCACGGCGAAATAGAGGGCGTCGCAGAAATCGCGGTATTCCGGCCATTTCTGATCGGTCAGGAAGTCGCGCGCGCCCGATTTCACTTCGATGCAGGCGAATCCGCCGTCGGGCCGCAGCGCCAGGATATCGGCGCGGCGCCCGTTCGGCAGCGGCACCTCATGCAGCGGCGCCCACCCCAGCAGCACGCAAAGCCGCGCCGCGCCCCGCCGCACCACCAGCGTCCGCTCGGTGGGTTCCAAGGGCCTAAGCCCTTGGTGGGGTCCAGGGGCAAAGCCCCTGGTGGGGTCCGGGGCAACGCCCCGGCCGGACCACTAAGGGGCGATGGCGTCGATAGCCTGCGCCAAAGCCACATCCCGCCGGCTCAACCCCCCCGCGTCGTGGGTGGTCAGCAGGATCTCGACCTTGTTGTAAACGTTCGACCATTCCGGATGATGGTCGGCCTTTTCCGCCAGCAGCGCCACCCGGGACATGAATCCCCAGGCGGCGCTGAAATCGGGGAAGCGGAAGCTGCGCACAATGGCGTCCCGCCCTTCCGCCGCGTGCCATTCCGGCACCAGTTCCGCCAGTGCGGTGCGCTGTGCCTCGCTCAGTCGTTCGACCATTCGTCTCTCCCGCAGTTGAAAGCTGCCAATGATGACTGCCCTTGACCGCAGGCTGGCGCCGTGCGGCTGTTGGGCCATGCCCTACCATGCCACTCGCCGGCCCACCTTCACCACCCCGCCCGATATCGCCGATATCGAGGCCCTGGCCGAGCGTGCGCTCGCCGCCATTCCTGACCGCCTGCGCCAGCATGTTGCCGGCGTCGGCATCCGGGTGGAGGAGATGCCGGACGACGAGACCCTCGACGAGCTCGACATCGAGTTCGCCCTGGGACCTTACCGGTCTGTATCACGGCACGCCGATCAACCAGCGCAGCGTGGACGATATCGTCCGCATGCCCGACCTTATTTTTCTTTTTCGCCAGCCCATCCTGGCAGAGTGGATCGAGACCGGCGAGGAGCTGTATCGCCTGGTCGCCAGCGTGCTGATCCACGAGATCGGCCATCATTTCGGCTTCAGCGATGCCGACATCGAGGCGATCGAGCGGGAGATGGACTGACCCGCACCCTCACAGGATTTTCGCCACCTCGGCGCGCAGCATCGGCAACGCTTCCGCGGTGAACCAGGGATTGCGCCGTTCCCACGCGAGGGTTCGCCAGGACGGGTGCGGCAGCGGAAAATAGCGCGGCAGAAACCCGGCGAACCGCCGCACCCGATCGCCCACCGCGCCCGGGCCAAGGACGAACGCCTGGGCATACGAGCCGATCAGAAGGGTCAGCGCGATCCGCGGCATCAGCGGCAGCAGGCGCGGATGCCAGGTCGGGGCACAGACCGGCTTCGGCGGCGCGTCGCCGCCGCCGGGCAGCCGCCCCGGGTAGCACAGGCCGGTCGGCACGATGGCGATGCGCGCGGTGTCGTAGAATGTGTCGCGGTCGATGCCGAGCCAGGCGCGCAGCCGGTCGCCGGAGGGGTCGTTCCAGGGAATGCCGGTCGCGTGCACTTTCGTCCCCGGCGCCTGGCCGATAATCAGCAGCCGCGCCGTCACCGACACCCGGAAGGTGGGCCGCGGCCCGAGCGGCAGGTCGGGGCACAGGGTGCAGGCCCGCGCTTCGGCCGCCATGCGTTCCAGCGCGGAGCCGCTCACGCCACCGTCGCGCGCCGCGTTTCGGCCCGGAACGTCTCGATGATGTGCGTCTCCAGCACGTCCGTCACCGGCTGGCGCGCGTCGCGCCCCTTCAGCAGCAGGATGGCGGTGTCGGGCAGTTCCGGCAGGCGCTCGCCGCTGGGCAGGGCGCGCAGCCCCTCCGGCACCCAGTCCACGGCCGATACCGTCACCGCCAGCCCCGCCAGCACCGGCGCCTGCGTGCCCGCCATGGTCGCCGAGGTGTAGGCCACCCGATGGTGGATGCCGGCCCGCTCCAGCGCCACCAGCGCGGCACTGCGCCAACTGCACCGCCGCTGCGTCAGCGCCAGCGGCAGCGGGTCCAGCCGGTGCGGCGCATGCCGGGTCGAGGTCACCCAGCGCAGCTTGCCCCGCCATAGCTCGGCCGATTTCCAGCCCTTCGGCTCGTTGCCCTCGGTGCACAGCGTCAGGTCCAGCTCGCCCGCCTGCAAATGCACGGCCAGATCCTCGGACGGGGCGCACAGCACCTCCACCTCCACCGAGGGATGGCTGTCGGCAAACCGCTTCAGCACCTGCGGCAGGTAGCGCAACGCATAATCATCCGGCGTGCCCAGCCGCACGATGCCCTGCACCTGCGGCGCCCGGAAAGTCGCCCAGATCTGGTCGTTCACCGCCAGCATCTCGCGGGCGCGCTCCAGCAAATAATGGCCATGCGGAGTCAGCGACACTGCCCCGCCCTTGCCGCGCAGCAGCACGCGCTGGCCGAGCATCGCCTCCAGCCGCTGCACCTGCATCGAAACGGCGGATTGCGTCCGCCCGACCCGCTCGGCGGCGCGGGTGAAGCTGCCTTCCTCGGCGATGAAGGCGAAGGCGCGCAGCAAATCGGGGTCGAGGCTCTGGGGGAGTGACATGGCCATCAAATTATCTGATGACTGGCATCCAGACAATTCATTTCCGTTATCCGGCCTGTCCGGCCATGTTGCCGTCATCGCTTTCACCCGAACACAGGAGAATGCAGCGATGACGACGATCTCCCTGACCGGGTCCCAGGCTATGCCGCGCGGCCGCCTTGCGGCGGGTCTTGGGGCTTTGGTGCGCAGCCGGCTGGCGCAGGCCTGGCGCAACTATACCTCACGGCGCGATCTCGCCGCTCTGGATGACCGGATGCTGCAGGACCTTGGCATTTCTCGGGCGCAGGCGCAGTTTGAGGTCAACAAGCCTGTCTGGCGGTAAACAAAAGCAAGGAAGGCCAGGGCTCTGCCCTGGACCCGCAAGGGGCCGTGAGGCCCCTTGACCCCGCTCCTTAAAGGTTCAGGTCGGCGAAGCTTCGGGCCGAATTCACCATTTCTTGCAGCAGAGGTGCGGGCTCCCAACCGACGCCGTCGCTGGCATGGATTGCCTCGATCCTCCGCAGCATCTCGGCCACGCCAATGGCGTCGGCCTCGTGCATTGGGCCGCCCCGCCAGGACGGATAGCCGTAGCCATTGACCAGCACCACGTCGATATCAGACGGGCGCTGGGCAATGCCTTCGCCCAGAATCCTCGCGGCTTCGTTCACCATCGCCGCGTGCACCCGCTCGACGATCTCCGCCGCCGGCACCGCCCGCCGGACGATGCCCTTCTCGGCCGACGCCCGCTCCACCAGCGCCGTTACCACCGGGTCCAATTCGCGCGCCCCGTTGCTGTGCCGGTAATAGCCGGCGCCGGTCTTCTGCCCGAACCGGCCCAGCTCGCAGATCCAGTCGGCAATCGGCACATAACGCGCCCGCTTGTCCCGCTTCGGCGCCAGCCGCTTGCGGGTCGCCCAGCCGATGTCCAGCCCGGCCAGATCAGCCACCGCATACGGCCCCATGGCGAACCCATACGCTTCCAGCGCCGCATCCACCTCCTGCGGTGTGGCGCCCTCCTCCAGCAGGAAATCGCATTGCTGCCGCCAACTGGAGAAAATGCGGTTGCCGATGAAGCCCTCGCATACGCCGGCGATCACCGGCACCTTGCCGATCCGCCGGGCCAAGGCGAGCGCGGTCGCCAGCGCCTCCGGCACGGTGCGCCCGCCACGTACGATCTCCAGCAGCTTCATCACATGCGCCGGGCTGAAGAAATGCAGCCCCAGCACCCGCTCCGGCGCATCCACCACATCGGCCAGCAGATTGATGTCGAGGTAGGAGGTGTTGCTGGCCAGCACACAGTCGCGCCGCA
Organism: uncultured Alphaproteobacteria bacterium; assembly: GCA_963709085.1. GTDB lineage: Bacteria > Pseudomonadota > Alphaproteobacteria > Acetobacterales > Acetobacteraceae > Rhodovastum. Next base: position 840,237 of record CAVPVB010000024.1, on the reverse strand, counting down.
CCAGGGCGGACAGGCGGCGGAACACGTCCAGCTTGACCGCCAGGTCCTCGACCACCGCCTCCACCACCAGCGCTGCTTCGGCCAGCGCGCCCAGATCGGTGGCGAAGCGGATGCGCCCCTTCCGGTCGTTCAGCGCCTCCTCGGCCAGCCGGCCGCTTTTCACCTGGCGCTCATAGATCAGGCCGATGCGGCTTTCCGCTGCCCGCGCCGCCTCGGCTGACGCTTCCACCAGCGTCACCTCCAGCCCGGCATCGGCCAGCGCGATGGCAATGCCGGAGCCCATGGTGCCGCCGCCCACCACGCCGCAATGCTGCACCGGCCAGGGCCGCGCGTCGGGACCCGCCCCCGCCGGCAGGCGGGCGGCCACCCGCTCGGCATGGAACAGATAGCGCAGCGCCCGCGATTGCGGGCCGGTGCGCAGTTCCAGCGAGGTGACGCGCTCGCGCTCCACCCCCTCGTCGAACGGCAGGTCGATCGCCCAGCCCACCGCCTCGGCCGCCTTGACCGGCGCGATGGCCCCGCGCGCCCGCCGCGAAGCTGCCGCCACCGCGGCATCAAAGGCGGCGCGCGCATCGGTGGATGTCATGTCCGGCACCGTGCGGTCGCGCGCCCGTGGCAGCGTGCCATTCGCGGCCAGCGCGCGCGCCCGTTCGATCGCCTGCCGGCGCGGGTCGGTGGCGATTTCGTCCACCAGCCCCAGTTTCAGCGCCTCGTCGGCGGGCACGTGGCGGCCGGTGGTCACCAGGTCGAGCGCCGCCAGCGCGCCGGCCAGGCGCGGCGCCCGCTGGGTGCCGCCGGCGCCGGGGATCAGCCCGATCCGGCTCTCCGGCAGCCCGACCCGCCCGTCCGGCGCCATGATCCGCGCGTGGCAGGCCAGCGCCAGTTCAAACCCGCCGCCGAGCGCGGTGCCGTGCAGCGCCGCCACGAAGGGTTTTGTCGCCGCCTCGATCGCCGCGTTCACCGTGCCGGTGGTCACCTCCGGCGGCGGCGCGTCGAATTCGCGGATATCGGCGCCGGCGATGAAGGTCCGCCCGGCGCAGGCGATCACCGCCGCGCGCAACTGCTTGTCCGCCTGCACCTCCTGCACCGCTTCCAGTAATTCGCGGCGCAGCGGGATGGACAGGGCGTTCACCGGCGGGTTGTCGATGAGGATGACGGCCACGTCGCCGTGCCGCTCGAAGAGTGACCAGGGGTTTCATGGTGCGTTTTTCATCGCTTCGTTCAGATGCAAGTTATGGAAGCCTGCCGCCGCATCCGGAAGAGGATGCCGCCGCAAGCCCCCCGCACGCAATTGACGCCGATCCGCGGACGGGAGCAGGATTATAGTCCGACTGCACGGAGCCGAGAGTGATGAGCAAGAAAGCCACCAGGCACACAACCGAGCCCCTGCAGGAAACGGCGCCCCTCTCCCCGCAGGCCGCCCCCGATGCGCCGGCACAACTGGGCAGGAAGCACTACGAGCGCGAACTGAAGAAGCTGCATGTGCAACTGGTGAGTTTGCAGCGCTGGGTGGTCGAGAAGGGGTTGAAAGTCGTCATTGTCTTCGAGGGCCGGGACGGCGCCGGCAAGGGCGGCACCATCAAGGCGATCACCGACCGGGTCAGCCCGCGGGTGTTTCGCGTCGTCGCCTTGCCGGCGCCGACCGAGCGCGAGAAAACCCAGATGTACATCCAGCGCTACGTGCCGCATTTGCCGGCGGCCGGCGAAGTCGTCATCTTCGACCGGTCCTGGTACAACCGCGCCGGCGTCGAACGGGTGATGGGTTTTTGTTCGAACGAGCAGGCGCGCGACTTCCTCAAGGCCGTGCCGGGCATGGAACAGACCATCGTCGCCTCCGGCATCATCCTGATCAAATACTGGCTCGAGGTCAGCGAGGAGGAACAGACACGGCGGCTGCAGGCACGCATCGACGACGGCCGCAAGCTGTGGAAGCTGTCGCCAATGGACCTGAAGTCGTTCGGCCGCTGGTATGACTATTCGCGCGCCCGCGACGAAATGTTCGCCGCCTCCGACACCGCCTGGGCGCCCTGGTGGGTAGTGCCCTCGGACGACAAGAAGCGCGCCCGGCTGAACGTCATTTCCCACCTGCTGAAGCGCGTCCCCCACGAGGAGCTTCCCTGCGAGGAGATCAAGCTGCCCAAGCGCCAGAAGCCGGACGGCTACCAGGACCCGGATTACCCGTACCATTACGTGCCGTCATTGTACTGACCGTGCCCGGCCGGGCGTGGTTCAGAACCCGAACATGTGATCCAGGCTGAACCGCCCGCCCTCGCCCATCAGGCCGTGATAGCCGAACAGCCGGCAGGTGGTGTCGCGCACCAGCACATGGCCGCGCGGCCCGGCCTGCGCCAGCAACGCCTCACCGAACAGCAGATGCGGCTGCACCAGCGCCGAGCCGGACAGGGCGATGGCCATCCGCCGCTCGGCAACCGGCCGGCCGGCCCCGTCATGCAGGACAAGTGCCGTGTCCGACTCTGCGTGCCACGCGCCTGACGCCGGATAGATCAGCAGGGCGAAACTGTGCCGCCCCGCCTCGCCCAGCTTCAGGAACAGGCGGGTGGACAGGCCGGGCGGCGGCCCGGCGTAGGATTGCGGCTCGTCGCGATAGGTCACCGGCACATTGAAGATATGCGCGCCGAAACTGCTGTCGGCGGCGTGGCCGCTTTCGCGGTGCTCGGCCCGCACCAGCGCGTGCAGCCAGCCATCGGCGCTGCCGCCGGCGCGGAAATCGTACACCAGATCGGCATGGCCGCCGTCGTTCAGCGCGTCGGCCGGCAGCAGATCGTCGAGGTCCACCGCCAAATCGTGATCGCGCTGCAGGCAGCCGAGGAAATGCTGGGCCACCCGTCCGCCCTGCGGGTCAAACACGTCCAGCCGCAGCGGCAGCGTGTCCTGCGTGGTGGCCATCGGCGTCGGCTGGATCAGGGTGCGGAAGCGCGCCCGCGGCAGCACCGGCAGCGGCAGCAGGTAGCCGCGGCCGAGCGGCGCCGGCAGCGCCGGGATATTCGGGTCCGGCACGAGGTCGGCCCGCTCGACATTCACATGGGCGATGCGGGTGCGTCCCTCGCGCACCACCTCGTAGCGCGGCCGCACCACATGCCGCCCCGCCCGCACTTCGATCTGCGCCGGCCAGACCACCCCCGGCAGCAATTCCGCCACGTCCAGCGCCACCGTGGCGAAGCCCGGCACCGCCTGAGAAAACGCCACCGGCTGTTCCGCGCCCATGCGGTCGAGTTGTACCGCGCCGGCCGGGATCGGCGCGGCATGGCTGTTCTGCACCCACAGAACCACCTGTTCGCCCCGCCCGGGCGCCGGCAGCCCGGCATAGCGGTCCGACGGCCAGGCATTGGCGTCATGCGTGCAGGACAGGCTGGCATCGTTGCCAGCGCCAAACGTATCCAGCGCGTATTTCACCACATCATGCCCGGCGACCCCGATGGCGTGCACAAACAACTGCCCGGTGAATGCCGGCAGGCCGAACCGCTCCCGCACCGCCGCGCTGTCGATCGCGACGCCGCCTTCGCCGTCCGGCAGGTTTTCCTCCCAGGTGGCGAGCACTTCACCCCCTGCGCCGAACAGGCGCAGCCACAGCCACACCTTCCCGGCGCCGTAGCCGGCCCAGTAATTCGCCGTCACCAGCCGGGTGGACAGGCCATCGGCGTCGCGGAAAAAGCAGAAATTGGTGGCGAAGTTCAGCCGGTCGAGATACCGGCGCGGGTTGGTCAGCAGCCCCGCCGGCAGCCGCGCCGCATCGAGCGTGAACACCGCCGCCCCCGCCGGCACCAGATGGCGGATACGGTCAACCAGGCGCTGCGCATCGAACGCCGCCACCAGCACGCTCCGCGCCCCGCTCGCCGGTAATTCGGTCAGCGAGCGCGTGACAAAACCCGCGCGGGTTTGCCCGATCGCCATCGCATCCTGCACATACAGGCCATGCAGCGCCGGCGCGTCCGGATACAGCGCCAGCAGTGCTTCGATCACGTCCTCCGGATCGACCACCACGACCGGCCCCGCTTCGGCCAGCCGCCCATACAGCGCCGCAATCGCCTCGGCCGCCAGCGGATGCGACAGCGCCTTGTAGAGCACGTTGCCGCCCTGCCGCGCGTCGAAGGTCCGGATGTCCAGCATGGCGTTTCCTAATAGCCGAAGCGGCGGCACATCTCGGCCGCCACCACCCAAGTATCGTCCACCGGCTCGACCGGCCAGTGCTCGAACCGGCCCGCGAAGGGCCGCACCCGCCCGTCATCGATCAGGCCGCGCGTGAACAGGCCGATCCGCCGCGATCGCCCGGGCAGCGCCGCCAGCAGCACTGGGGCCGAAGTCGCCACTGCCTCGGACAGCATCGACACCGAATCGCCGGTCACCACGATGGCATCGGCCAGCGCCAGCAGGCCAAAATACGGGTTCTCGCCCGCCATGTCCCACACCCAGCCGCCGAGCGGCTCCAATTGCTCGTGCAGCATCGCCCGCACCGCCGGGTCGGTCCGCCGCGACGGGGTCAGCGCCAGCCCGACCCGGTCCTGCCGCAGCATCTCCGCCAACTGCAAGGCGAGTTTTTCGCCCACCGCCGCGTCCAGCCGGAACCTTCCGTTGCTGCCGCCGACCAGCACCGCCACCAGCGGCCGCGGCAGATGGGCGAAACGCGGCGCCCACTGCGCCGCCGCCTCGGCCAGACGCGACGGCGTTACCCGGTGCAGCGCCGTGCGCGTCACCAGCACGTTCGGGCCGGTGAGTTCATCATGCCGCGCCGCCACCACCAGATCGAACCGGCGCGGCGCCATGCGCGGATGCTGCACGATCACCACCCGCATGCGCCTGGCCAGCGCCGCCAGCACCGCCGCCGATTTCCCCCCGCAGCCGATCACCAGTTCCGGCCAGGGCGGGGCCAGCGCCGCCGCCCCGATCGCCGCCAACGGACGCGGCCAGAACGCCGCCGGCACCCGCCCCCACACCCCGCGCGCCCGCAACACCCGCGTCTCGGGAGAAAGCCCGGCCGCCTCCGCCAGCCCGAGCGCCTGCGTGCGCAGGCCGGCATAGTCCTCAGTCAGGACCCAGGAATGGGAGGGGAGCATCGGGGGCTTCTGGACGGGGCGGGGGCTTAGGTCAATCGGGGGGCGACTTGTAAGGGTAAGGAAGGCCAGGGCTCTGCCCTGGACCCGCCAAGGGCCGGGAGGCCCTTGGAACCCATTCCGGAGGAAGACAAGGGAATGGATTCCAAAGGCTCCGCCTTTGGTGGGGGTCCAGGGGGCAAAGCCCAGGGCCATCGCGCATGGAATTGGGACAATCGAATCCCACATACCTCTCGGCTACGACCTTCGCATGGCAGTTGGGGGAATGGCTTGAAGGAGTTAATCAAGAAGTTTCGCCGTCTATTTGCTGGTTTGCGCGACCAGCGTCAGGCATGTCCGGCGCTGCAGTATGACCTTGTCGGCGTGGTGTCGCTGGCGGCGGCCGCGATGGTGTGTGGTGCGAACGGCCCGACGGCGATCGCGGCGTTCGGCGCCAACATTGGGCCGCGCGTCTTTCGCGCGACCCGTTTGGTGCGGGTACCGAGCCACGACACCATCGGCCGGGTACTGGCGAAGGTGGATGCGGATGCGCTGGACCGGGCGGTGCAATCCGGGCAGGCGATCGTCGCCGCGCGGCAACGCCTCCGGCGGATGGCGCTCGACGGCAAGGTCACCCGCGGCAGCGCGTCACCGGCGCGGGGCCAGCAAGCGGCGTCGGTGGTGAATGCCTGGGACATCGACCACCGGCGCACGCTGGCCACGGTCGGCTTTCCCGGTCCGGGGCAGGAGATCGCGGCGGCGCGCGCGCTGCTGCAGCGGCCCGACCTCGACCTCACCGGCACGCTGGTGAGCCTCGATGCCTTGCACTGCAACCAGGAAACCCGCGACCTGATCCGCCGCCGCGGCGGCGACTGGCTGCTGCCGGTGAAGGGCAACCAGGCAGTGCTGCAGGCCGACATCGCCCAGCGGTTTCCTGCCGTGCCGCCCGCGGACGCGTTGCGCAGCGAGGAACGCACGCACGGGCGGCACGACATCCGCGTTGTCGAGACGGTTACCGATCCGCGGGTGGTGCAGGAGATCGCCGTGGCTCATGCCTGTGAGGGACTGGCGACGCTGGGGCGGATCACCTACCACAGCACGCGGCGCGGCCGGCCGCCGACGACAGAGACGTGCGTGTTCATCTGCGCACGCCGGCTGCGCCCGCGCGCCTTCCGGACCGCAGTGCGCGAACACTGGGGGGTGGAGGCGTCGCTGCACAACCGGCTCGACGTTGGCATGGGCGAGGATGCCTGTCGCGTGCGCGTCGGCATGGGACCGGCCGTCTTCGCCATTCTGCGGCGCCAGGCCTTGAACGTGATCGACAGCCTGCGCCGGCCGGCCGAATCGGTGCCGGCCGCGATCGAACACCTGAAATGGTGGTTCGCCAGCGGCGGCCAACTGCACGCCGCCGCCTGAGGCCGCTGCTTCCACCAACGTCTGACCGGCGATGCCCGGCGACGCATCCGCCCCGTGACCCGACCGGACCCGCACCGGCGTGTTGGCGCTCGCCCTCACCACGCCAGCAGTCGTTGTTGTCCGCGGACATCGCCTGTGGCTGCTCGTTTCGACCGGGTATGCGATGGCCCTGGGGCAAAGCCCCTTGGCCTTGCTTGCTTCGCCGCGGCGCGGGGTGGGGGCGAGTGGTGGAATTGTCCGATGACTGCTTGGGGCGGGACGAGGCTGTTCAGGAATCCTGTAGGGCGGATAAGCCATTGCGCCATCCGCCGGCGCAAGCTGGAGGGGGCTAGCGATGGCGGGTGGCGCAAGGGCTTATCCGCCGGCGCCTGGTGCGGCCATACTCGATTCGACGCTGAACCGCACATACGGAGGCAGTGACTTTCTTTGGTCCCGTGTTAGCCTGTGGAGGTTTGTCGCGGAAGGATGCCATGGGTTTCTACATACACAGTTTGAGCGAGCTGCCGCTAGATGCAGAGCGAGATTACTATATTTATGTCCTAGATTATGGCTGGCATGAGCCGCTTGGTGAAGCATTGCGCGAAAATTTTACCCACATGGCCAGCCTTGCGTCGAATAATAAAGCGATCGTTCTTGCGGGAATAGACTCTGCGTGCGTTTGCCGATGAAGTTTTTTCTGTTCACTTCGACAGCCCTCAATTCTCGTGGAGCAATATCAACGGGCAAAGCGGCGAGGAAATTTTGCCTGCAATTATGATATCGACAATTCACCCCCAGAAATTTCGTAGCGGGACTCGCGATTACCAGCCTCGCATATCTTCGACAGGCATGGCTGACGAAAAACTCATAATCATTCCTCTGCGTGGCGCATGCAAGAATTCGACGGAAGTTGTTGTGCTTATAGAGCAGATTTTTCGTGATGTAGCCAGAAAGAAACCGCTTGCCAATTTTGCGGTCTCCAAGAAAATTAATGCCGGAAATCGAGGCTCATTTTGGGATGCCGTCATCCTTAGACCAGCAGTGTATGGGTGTGGTGTGGACCTAAAAGAGCTTGCTCGATCGTTCATGCAGAAGCGCACTTAGCTACTAAGTTTTTCTGAGAATGTTATGCCTTGCAGCAAGCTCTAGGGCGGAAAAGCACAGCACATTCCGCCCCATATCGCTGGGTGACCGGGAAGACGTTCAGCAACGGCCCCGGCGCCCCGCGGTCGTCGGAAAGCAGGAAATTGATGGCGTCGAGCGAGCCTGGATGAAAGCGGCGCTCCTTCGTAACCGGCGTCAAAGCCACATCCAGTACGTGCCGAGCACGAGGGTAATGGCGGTCAGCGGTGCACCCACCCGGAAGTACTCCCAGAAGCTGATGGCGACCCCGCGGGTGGCCGCCTTCTGCACCACGATCAGGTTGGCGATCGAGCCGAGGATGGTGAAATTGCCCGCCAGCGTGGACGCCATGGCGACAACCAGCCAGGCTTTGTCGTGATCGGCCAGCGGCTCGATGAACGGCTTTATCATCAGCACCGCCGGCACGTTGCTGACCAGGTTCGACAGCGCCGCCGTCACCGCGCTGAGGATGGCAACCTGATTGAGGTGAAGGCGGCCCATTGCCGCGACCAGATCGGGGGTCAGCAGCGCCCGCTGTGCGCCGGCGACGATGATGAACAAGCCGGCAAACATCAGCAGCAGCGACCAGTCGATCTCGGCATAAACCCGCTCGCTTTTCACCCGGCGGGTCAGCAGCAGCAGGCCGCCGATGACGATGGCCGCCTTGGCGGGTGGCTGGCCGGCGAAGAACAGCGCGACCATCGCCGCACTCGCCAGCAACGCGCGCCCGACAAGGACGCGATTGACGCGAATATGCGGCCTCTTTGCCGTCAGATGGGCGTGGCCGGCGAATTCGGCACGGTGGAACAGCGCCACCAGGGCCACGGTGATTGCCAGTCCCGTCAGCGCCACCGGCCCGAGGGTGAGGAAGAAATGCGTGTAGGGTATGCGGGAAAAACTGCCGATCATGATGTTTTGCGGGTTGCCGGTGATCGTGGCGGTCGATCCCACGTTCGAGGCCATCGCCACCGCCAGCAGGTAGGGTTTCGGGTTGCGGCCCAGGCGCAGGGTCAGGTCCAGCACCAGCGGGGCGAGCACCAGGCAGATCGCGTCGTTGACGAGGAAGGCGGAGAACAGGCCAGAGGTAGCCGTGACCGCGCCCAGCAGAAACAGCGGCGTTCCGGCGCGCTGCATCGCCCAGGCCGTGCTCAGCGCGAAGAATCCGGAAAGCCGCAGACTGGCGACGACGATCATCACGCCGAGCAGCAAAGTGATTGTATCGAGGTCGATCGCCCTGGTGGCGTCCTCCAGGGGAAGTGCTCCGGAGGCGACCATCAGGCAGGCCCCGACCAGCGCCACGCCGGCGCGGTCGATGTTCAGGCCGGGAATCTTGCCGAGGGAAAGGGCAAGATAGCTGGCCGCGAAGATGACGCCCGCGGCGAGTTTCCGTGTGTCGTCATCGATCTTGGTGGTGACCGGCAGCAAGCCTGGCGTCACCGCGGCGGCCAGCGTGACGGCGATGACAAGGACGACCAGGGCGATGCCCATAACGGCCGGCCAACGGCGTCGCCGGCGGGGCGCCGTTGCCGGCAGCAATCTTTCCGCCGGGACCGCGATGAGGGGGATGCGCGGACCGGCGCGCGCATCTCCCGCCGCCGCGCGGTCCCGATTTCGCTCTCGCCAGGGATGAGAGGGAGAGGGGCTCACTTACTCGCTGTGGGTGGTGGTGCGGCGATGGCGACCGGCGGACCATACGCGTACCACGCGTATTCGTTGCCGATATACACGACGATGTCGGTGGCGTTGTTGATGAGGGCAAAGCCGAGCGTCGCGGTTGCATTGCCGGTGAAGGCATACCCGAGCAGCAGATTGCGCGTCGTGCTGACCACACGATACATCAGCAACTTCTCGAACCCGACCCGGGCCGCGGTCGATTCCGATTCCTTCTCGGAGGGACCGTAGAGATTCCAGGCCAGCTCGTGCACATAATAGGCCATTGCCGCGGTGGCTACGTTCACCGCCGTGAACAGGCCGGTGCTGGCGATGGCCCCCACCATCATCGTGTTGTAGAGGGGAATATCCGCAAGGTTGGCGACGGTTTCGTAAGTGATGGTCTTATAGAGCGAATATTCCCACACGGAGAGCGGATGGGCCGCTTCGGCATGTGCCCCGTTCACGGGAGCCAGCAGCGACAACAGCATTATCCCGGCGGCTGCATAAGACGCAGGAAAATGTCGATACACGTCCCAGGCTCCCTGTGTCGGCGCGGCGGTGCAGAAATTCCCCGAGCATGGGTGATCGTGGCCCGTTCCCGGTTCTGTCATCGGCCGATCTTTTTTGCCGCCCCCCACCTGCATGCCAGATCAGTCGCAGGGCAAGCATGCAAAGTGTCACAAGCACGTTGCCGGCGGCAGCGGCCGGTACGGGCGCATCGACAGGTCGGGGTTTGCCGGGCTCAAGGACGCAGTGGCGCGCTCAGCCCGGTTGCCTGCTATCGCGAAATTGGCGAGGTGGCCCAGGACCAGGCGTAGTCGTGCAGCATGTAGATGACGGTCCGCGTTGCCGCGATGGCCGCGGTGACTTCGAGCGAGGCGGCGATGGGTGTTCCAATCGCCACCGTGATAACGAACACCCGGGCGGTGTCGAACACCCGGTAGGCCAACGCCTTGCGGACGCTTACCGGGTTCTCGCCGGGTGCCGGATCGAGGCCGAGGGTTGTCCAGACCTTGTCAAATCCGACATAGTAACCGACACCCGTGAGGGCGTTGGCGAAGAAGAACTCCAGCTCGCTTTCCGGCGTTTCTTCGACAATCGCCCAATACAGCAACTGGTCCGTCGTGACGACGATGGCCTGGTACGTCATCGCCTTTGCCAGGCTCCGGCGCCACTCGGCCGAAGAGTTGGTTGTCGGAACAAGCTGCACCTGCGCCGCCTGGGCCAATTGTTGCGGCGCGGCGACGGCCGCCGCGGCAGGCGGAGGCGGCGATTCGGCCCGGCCTTGAACAGGCAAGGACAGGACGGCCAGGCTCACGGCACCCATTCCGAGCGCGACACGGCGGAGTCGCCACGCCCGTCCCCGGCTTTCTTCCGCTAGTCCGTTCTTTGGCATTTCATTGTCCACCTTCGGTGTCAACCCAGGAACGGGCTTGCATAATTCGCCGCCGCACCGAGTTCTTTTTCGATCTCGAGCAGCCGGTTGTATTTTGCGATGCGTTCGCTGCGGCTGAGCGAGCCGGTCTTGATCTGCCCGCCGCCCATGGCCACCGCGAAATCGGCGATGAAGCTGTCCTCGGTTTCGCCCGAGCGGTGCGACACCACGAAACGCCACCCGGCCCGGCGGGTCAGCTCGATCGCTTCGATCGTCTCGGTGACCGTGCCGATCTGGTTCAGTTTGATCAGCACCGCATTGGTTGTCCGCTCGGCGATGCCGCGGGCGATGAAGCGCGTGTTGGTCACATAGTTGTCATCGCCGACGATCTGCACCCGGTCGCCCAGCGCCGCGGTGTGCGCGGCAAATCCGGCCCAGTCATGCTCGCCCAGCCCGTCCTCGATCGAAACGATCGGAAAGGCATCAAGCCAACGCGCATACAGCGCCGTCATCTCTTCGCTGGTCTTCCGCCCGCCGCCCGATTTCGCCAGATCATAGCCGCCTTCGACGGCGAAGGCGCTGGCCGCCGGATCGAGGGCGATCGCCACGTCTTTGCCCGGGGTAAGGCCGGCCGCGGTGATCGCCTCGACGATCAGTTCGCAGGCCGCCTCGTTATTCGCCAGGTTGGGCGCGAAACCGCCTTCGTCGCCGACGCCGGTGGCCAGGCCGCGCTGCTTCAGGATGCCGTGCAGTGCGTGGAAAGTCTCGGCGCCGTAGCGCAGCGCCTCGCGGAAATTGGGCGCGCCATGCGGCACCAGCATGAATTCCTGAAAATCGAGGGAATTATCGGCATGCGTGCCGCCATTGATGACATTCATCATCGGCACCGGCAGCCTTGTGGCACCCGGGCCGCCCAGATAGGCGTAGAGCGGCAGTCCGGCCGCCTGGGCCGCCGCGCGCGCCACCGCCATCGACACGCCGAGAATGGCGTTGGCGCCGAGATTCGATTTGTCCGGCGTGCCGTCAAGATCGATCAGGATACGGTCGATCCCGGCCTGACGGGACGGGTCGAGCCCGCGCAGGCGCGGCCCGATCGTGTCGATGACATTGGCGACCGCCCGCAGCACCCCTTTGCCGCCATAGCGCCCCTTGTCGCCGTCGCGCAGTTCGAGCGCTTCGTTCTCGCCGGTCGAGGCGCCGGATGGCACGGATGCTTGTACGACCGTTCCGTCGTCCAGGCCCAGCATCACGCGGATCGTCGGGTTGCCGCGAGAAGTCCAGGATTTCCAGGGCATCGACTCTGGCGATACGCACCTTCATGAGCTTTCTCCAAGAGGCAAGCTGACCCGTCTTGCCGCCAAATACCGGCAGGCGACCGCCGCCGTCAGGTCTGTCTTTGCTATTCGCTGCGCACGGGCACGGTTACCGCTGCCACGCCTTCCGCGCCCTCCGGCAAAACCGGCAGATCGGGGCTCACTTCGTCCGGAAACGCCGGCTGGAACCAGCGCTGGGCGATCAGCGTCGGCACCACGGCGCTGCCGATCACCGCGGTCACCAGAACGGTGTATTGCTGCTGGTCGATGATGTGGTTGGTCAGGCCGAACAGGGCGGAAATCGAGCCGAAGGTCAGGCCGGTCGACATCAGCAGGGTGGTGTACATGCCCTCGCGCGGCACGAAGCTGAACAGGCGGGTCAGCGGCAGGATGCCGACGAACTTGGTCACCATCTTGATCGCCAGGAAGGCCAGGATCAGCCCGCCCGCCGCAATCACCGCCTTCGCCTCCACCAGCGAGCCGGCCTTGAGGAAATAGAACGGCGTCAGCAGCGTGAAAGCGACCACGCGCATTCGCTTGGGCAGTTCCTGATCGCGCAGGAAGGTCGGCGCCAGCACCATGCCGACGAGATAGGCCGGCAGCACCGCCTCACTGCCGGCGACACTCGCCAGGCCGCCGAGGAACAGCAGCACCAGGGTGAGAAACTTGGTCTGCGGCTCGCTCATCCGCTCGCCCAGCAGCGCCAGTATGCGCGGCGCGAACTTCGCCAGCAGCAACAGCGCAACCACGGTGACGGCCACGAAGCCGACCAGCCGCATGTCGTAATGCGCGAACACCAGCCCGAGCGCCAGCACCGTGCCCAGATCGTTCACGAAGCAGGCGGCCAGGATGATCTTGCCGAGTTCCGTGCGGTTGAACCCGGTCTCGATCATGACCGCATAGACCACCGCCACCGAGGTGGTGGACAGCGCAATGCCGGCGATCTGCGCCTGGTCCCACGGCCAGCCCACCACGTAGCGGGCGAAGCAGAACACGCCCAGATAGGGCGCCAGGAAGCCGACCATGCCGATGGTCATGCTCGACCAGAAATTGCGCCGCACCACCTGCGGGTCGATCTCCGCCCCGGCCAGGAAGGTCAGCAGGATGGCGCCGAACCCGGCGAGGAAATTCACCCAGGGCGCCAGCGGCAGCCCGACGATGTTGCCGGCCACCGCGCCCACCACGATTTCGATCAGGGCCACTGAAATGGCCACCCAGACCGAAACGACCGAGGCGACCAGCGCCAGACCGATCCAGAGCGCAGACGCCAGCCAGACATTGTCCATTCAAGCCTCCTCCATGCCAATGCGCCGCGAGGGTCACTCGCGGTCGCGCTAAGACACATGCTGAGGAGACAATCATCTCCCCCCACCGCATGCCGACGCGGCAGGGGTCATCAGCCCTCCGAAAGGGCGGTTTTGGGGAACCCCATCCCCGTAAGCAACGGGCGCATCCTACGGCGCCGCGAAATCCAATTCAACGCAGTTTGCTGCGGTATCGTCGGTCAATGGCGCAGCAGTACCGGCAAATCGGCGTGCGCGAGCATATGCTGGGTCACCCCGCCGAGCAGCACTTCGCGCCAAGGGTGTTGGGTGTAGGCCCCCATCACCAGCATATCGGCGCCCAGGGCGTGCGCCTTCGCCAGCAGCGCCTCGCCGAACACCCCCTTGCCGATCGGCAGCACATGCAGCGTGGCCTCAATGCCGTGCTCGCCCAGGATGGCCGGCAGACCCGGCGGCGGTACGCCTTCGCGCATGCCGGCCAGCACATGCACCTGCTGCGCCTTCGACAGCAGCCGAAGGGCTGCGAGCACGGCGCGGACGGTGCGCTTGTCGTCCCGCCAGGCGATCGCGATGCGTTCCCCGAACGACGCCGCCGGACCGGGTGGCACCAGCAGCACCGGCCGGTCGGTGTCGAACAGCGCCGCCTGCAACTCCAGCCGATCGGCGGCATTGGCGTGCCGGGCCGGCCGGCTGAGGACGAGATAGTCCGAGCGCTTGCCCCATTCGCCGACCAGCGAGTCGGCCAGGCCCTCGATTTCAGTCCATTCGACAATGATCCCGGGAGCGTTCACCGTCGCCGCCCAGGCGTCGAAGGCGGCCCGCAATGCCGCCACCCGCGCCAGTTCGTGGCCGCGGACGTCCGTGGGGTGGTGCGGAGTCAGAATCTCCTCGCTGAACATGATGCTCGAATCGGGCGGTTCGCGAATGGCGAGCACGTTTATCCGCGCGCTGCCCATGAGTTCCGCCAGGTTGCTGGCGGCCGCGAGTGTCTGCCGGGCGACATCGGGATGCTCGACCAAGGCAAGGACGACGCCGGACATTGTCCGTTCCCTCACTGTTCCAGGAAGATGCAAATCTGGAGGAATTTGCGCCGGCCGCAAGGCGAAGGCGGTGCTGCATTATCGCCACACCAGCCTGTTCATGGACATCCCCTTGTCGGAGCTGGCCAACCACATCACCGAACACGGCAATCCCGGTAACCATCGCGGCATTACCGTGGCGGAAGTGCAGCTGCCCGCCGAGTTCCTGCGCCGCGGCTTCACGTTTGTCGATACGCCCGGCATCGGCTCATCGATTGCCGCCAACACAAGGACGACGCTTTCATTCTCGTCACCAGCCACGACAGCCCGCTATCGGAGGAGGAAGCCGAAATGCTGGCCTGGGCCGGTGTTCGTCGTGCTGAACAAGCAGGATGTGGTGGGTGCGCAGGGTCGCGCGCAGGTGCTGGAGCATGTGCGCGGTGAAGCCCTACCAGCGCCGATAGCCGCCGTACCAGCCGCCCCCGACGACCACGGCCGGGCCGGCATAATAGGGGTACGCATACGGTCCCGGATAATAGCCAGGAGCAGGATAAGGTTGCGCCGCGTAGGCCGGTTGCTGCACCGTATAGCCGTTCGCCATCATGCATTGCGTGTAGGCAACGTTGTACTGCCATTGCAGCCCACCGGCCGAGGCGCTGGCATTGTTCGCGCCTGCCGCACTGCCGACCAGCAGACCGCTGGCGCCGCCGATCGCAGCCCCGGCGCCGGCATTGCCCGCGGCCGCGCCGATTGCCGCACCGGCAGCCGCGCCCAGGGCCGTGCCCACCACGGCACTGCCAACCGCGTTGTTCGTCGCCGCCTGGTTGGCGCTGCCGGAGCCGGTCTGCGCCGCCGCGAAGTAGCGGCAATTGGCATCCTGCGCCTGGAATCTGCCGAAATCTTCGCCCGGCTTCGGCAGGGCCATCACGCTCGGACCGGAAGGCGCAACGGCACAGCCGGCGAGCACGACCGGCACGATGAGGGCAGCGACGGAAACGTAGCGGATCATGTTGGCAGGTCCTTTTTTAGTCAGCGTGGCCGCGAGCGGGGTGTATCCGAGATTCATCCGGTTCTCCATGCGGACCCCATATTTTGTTTATATCGCAAGCCCCGTGCCAGAGGACAACCCGATGGCGCTATTGGCTGTTTCCAGGCCAGGGCGCGGCCGGCATGTCCGGCTCCCCGACGCCGCCCGTCTGGATTGCGGACACATCCAGGGACCGATCCCGCAGGCCGGCGCGGCGCAACAGCATATGTTTCACCGCCTCCAGCACATCGCCGATGGCGCGGCGGCGGTAGTCCCAGATCGGATCGGGATCGGGCGGATAAACCACCATCGTTGCATTGGCTTCGAACAGCAACACAGACCCATCGGGGGTGAGGCCAAAATCGACACCGGCATAATCGAGACCCAGCGTCGCGCAGATACCGGCAAGCGCTGTCATCGCCCGCGGACCCAGCACCGCCGGCATGTCGTCCAGGAAGCGGCGCTCTTCGTCGCGATAGCCCGCATTCCTCGCCATGGCGGCGGTGAAGTAGTGCACCTTCCAGTCCTCGGAGATTGCCAGGTGCAAAGGGTAGAGAACACCATCGATGAACATCACACGGTATTTGCGTGCCATCCCGTCCGGCCCGCGCGCATCGAGATACGCGATGGCCAGCAAATCGTCGCCGGGCAGCGCCATGGCGGCTTTCGCCAACCCGGCGCGATCCTGGACATGGATGAAATGCTGACCGGTGTGGAAGCCGGGCGCCCGCAACAGCAGCGGGAAGCCCACCCCCTCGGCCGCGCTGATGTTCGCACGCGGCAGCGACATGATCCTCGGCGCGATCACACCCGCCACCCCGGCCAGGCGCCGGGCGTTGTCGGCGCGACCGGTTGCCCGCACCAGCGCAGGCGGGTTGATCACCGGTGCCGTACTGCGCGCCACGATCTCGTCGGCGCCGGCCAGGGCCGCGCCACAGAGATCGGCGTCGCCGATGGCATTCACGATCAGCGCATGCGGCGGCAGGGGATGCACCGGCGCGTAGAAATCGGCATAGATCATGGTGATCGCAAAACAACGATCATCGATCCAGTGCCGCGTCGGGATGTTGCCGCCGCGGGCCGAGCCGAGCAGCAGAACCGGCACACCTGGTTCCATGCCGCGGTGCTGTCGGGCGACGATCGCGTGACCGGCGAAGCCTTTTTGCCAATGGGTCTCCGCCGCGGCATCGCCGAGTTCGGTCAGCACCCGGGCCAGGCCCTGATGGGCTTCCGGAAAATCGGGATCGATGGCGAGTGCGGCCTGATAATGCATCCGTGCGCCGGCGCTATCGCCTTCCTCGAACAGCAGATTGGCAAGCATGACGTGCCCGAGCGGGTTGCCGGGGTGGTGCTGTACCGCTTGCGAATGGACGGTGCGGGCGGCCGAGCGATGGCCGCTGCCATGGGCAAGAACGCCCAGTTCGGTCAGCGCGGAGAAATGCGTCGGATCGAGGCGCAACGCATCGACGTAGAGTTTCTTCGCGGATTCATCCTCGCCATTCGCGGCCAGCCGACGGGCCTGGTCTAAAATTTGCTCGATGTTATTGGTGACCGGACGCTCATCCATGGCGCCTGCTTTCAGATTGTGGTTGACAGGCGGGAACCGACGCGAAGGACGGCCGGGACGATCATATCGATGTCCTGCCGGCACGTGCGGTGATTGACGATGGCGGCGCGCAGAACGGTCCGTTCCTGCAATATCGTCGTCGACAGCACAACGTCGCCCGCTTCCTGCAAATCCGCGGCGATCGCCGCCTGCATGGCATCGTCGCCCCTGACATAGCGAAAACACACGATATTCAAAGCGACCGGCGCCGCGAGTTGCAGCCGTGTGTCCGCTTCGACGGCAGCGGCGAGGCGCTGCGCCAGCGCGCAACAGGTTTCGACAACGCGGGCGATCCGGTCCGCACCGTAGCTCTTCAAACTCATCCAGACCTTCAGGGCCCGAAAGCCGCGGGACAGTTCCGGCCCGAGATCGACCGGCCATGGCTCCCCGCCGGCGAGGCCGCGCGCGTGTCGGCCCAGATACGCGACGGGTCGCGCGAAAGCGGCGTGATGGGCCGCCGCATCGCGCACCACGACGCAGCCGGCATCGTAGGGAACCTGCGCCCATTTGTGGAAATCGAAGGCAACCGAGTCGGCGCGCTCGATGCCGGCGAACAGCGGCCGCAGCGCCGGCGAAAGCATCGCCAGCGCGCCGAACGCCGCATCAATATGAAACCACAGACCGTCACGACGGCAGCGGTCGGCGATCGCGGCCAGATCGTCTGTCGCGCCCATATCGACACTTCCCGCCGTGCCCACCACGAGAAACGGCGACATACCGGCGTTCCGGTCGGCCGCGACATACGCGTCCAGCGCCGCAAGAACCATGCGGCCGTGGCGATCACATGGCACCAGCCGCAACGCGTCGATCCCCAGGCCCGCCATATCGAGGGCGCGGCCCACACAAAGATGCGCGCCTGCCGAGGCATAGGCGGTCAAGCGGACATCGCCG
The DNA here is from genome assembly GCA_963709085.1 of uncultured Alphaproteobacteria bacterium. Taxonomy (GTDB): domain Bacteria; phylum Pseudomonadota; class Alphaproteobacteria; order Acetobacterales; family Acetobacteraceae; genus Rhodovastum. The sequence goes on along the minus strand of CAVPVB010000024.1, from coordinate 822,505 downwards.
ATGCCGCTTTGTCGGCCGCCCGCCCCGAGGGCGGCCGCGCGCGCGACCAGCACGGCGATCAGATTGGCCATCGAGGTGCCGGTCACGACCAGCCCGGATGATTCCACGGGCAAGCCCAGCATTTCGGCGGCCCAGCGAACGACCTGCCGCTCACAGGCGATCGGCGCATGGTCGCGGCCGCCGCAATTCGCGTTGAGCCCAGCGGCCAGCATGTCCGCCAGCATGCCGATCGCCGTTCCGCCACCCTGCACCCAGCCCATGAACCGGGGGTGACGATTGCCGGCACCATAGGGCGCGATGAGGCGCCGGAAATCGGCATAGACGGCCTGCGGGTCGGCGCCGGCCCGGGGCAGCTTCTCTGCCCAGGCAGCACGCACGTCGTCCGGCATGGGCCGCCAGACCGGCTGCGCGCGAATGTTCTCCATATCGTCGAACAATTCGTCCAGCATGCGATGGCCCAGCGCCCGCAGTTCCGACCAATCGGACGGATCGAGCGATGTGTCGGGACGGTCTGTCATCAGGGGATCACGCGGCGCAGCGGGTCGAACATCCACGGGAATCCGACGGTTTCAGTTTCCGCCGAATCCCGCGCGCCGCGGTTCCGCGCACTCACGGCAATCCGCAGACCGGAACGGCCTGTCCCGCCCGGGGAAAGCCCACCGACCGGCACGGCAGCCGGCGCGATGCGTGCCTGACATGTATCAACGATGACGTCGACCCCCTCTGGTGGTTGCACCGGCGATAGGGCGCCGGTTCCGAAGCTGGAGGTGGCCGGTCACAAGGCGGCGCCATCCTCCCCCAGCGTGCCGAACTCTACCGGGACCTTCATGTAGAACACCTGCACCCGCTCCTGCGCCAGCCGCTCGGACAGGCGCTGCAACTCCGCCTCGCTGACGACGAGAGTGACCTGCAGCGGCTGATCGGACAGGTCGAACATGGTGATGGCATGGACCGCGCCATCATGCCCGAGCCCCTGCAGGCAGCCGGTCACGGTCGCGCCGCGGATGCCCAGCCGCCTTGCCTCCTCGACCAGCCACTGCGCCAGCGGAAGCTGGCCATGCAGGCGGTCCTGCTGGGTGAAGAACACGATCTGATAGCCCTGCATGGCGGTCTCCGGTGCGATCGAAGGGAGGGCGCAGAAACGGGCAGCGCTCAGGGGGACCGCGCCGAGGTCACGTCGATGCCGGTGGTTACCGACATGCCGACAAGCAGCCGCCCGGCGTCGGGCTGGCCGGGATCAACGCGGATCTTGACCGGCAGGCGCTGCACGATCTTGGTGAAGTTGCCGGTCGCGTTGTGCGCCGGGATGGCCGAGATGGCGGCGCCGCTGGCCGGGCCGAGGCTGTCGACCCGGCCCGCCAGGGTGACGCCCGGCAAGGCGTCGACCGTGATGGACACTGCCTGCCCGGGCCGGACCCGGGCGAGCTGCGTCTCGCGGAAATTCGCCTCGATGTAGACCGAGGCGAGCGGGACGAGGGTCAGCAGGGGGCGCCCGACCGTGACATAGGCGCCGACCCGGACCGAACGCTGCGTCACCACGCCGACGAGCGGCGCGGTGATGCGGGCATAGGACAGGTTCAGCTCGGCCGCCGCCTGCGCCGCCTCGGCCTGTGCCAGGCCGGCCCGCGCGCGATCGAGATCGGCCCGCAGGATGTCGGTCTGCTGGCCGACCGCGGTGAAGCCGGCCTTGTCGCGCTGGCGGGTCGCCTCCTTGATCCGCAACTCGGCTTCCGCCTGCTGCAGCGCCTGCACCGTGCCGGAGCCGTCCCGCGCCAGGTTCTGGAAGCGGACGCGGTCCGCGTGGGCGAGCGTGAGCGCGGCGTCATCGGCCGCGACGGTCGCCTGGGCCTGCTCCATCGCCGAGGCCTGGCGGGCGATCTGCGCTTCAAGGCCGGCGATGGTGGCGCGCGCGCTCATCACCTGGGCCCTGGCGCTGTCGAGGGCGACCCGCAGATCGCGGTCGTCGAGCACCACCAGGAGGTTGCCGGGCTGCACCTGCTGGTTGTCCTCCACATGCACTTCAGCGACCCGGCCGGCGACCTGCGGCGAGATCACTGTCAGATCGGCCTGCACATAGGCGTCGTCGGTGGACTGAAGCGGGGCATCGGCTTCGGCGCGGTTGACCAGGTAGAAGCCGCCGCCCAGGGAAGCGATGACGACGAGAAGGCCGGCCAGGCGGAGGAGTTTCGGAAGAAACATGCGGGCTATCCGTGCATAGCAGGGGAGCGGGGCAGGGCGGGGGAGCGGGCGGGCGCCGGGGGAATGACCGGCGCCGGGATGAACTGCATCGCGAGCGCGAGCGGGATCAGCAGCAGGGCGGCGATCCCGAGCAGGCGATAGGCATCAGCGGTGGCGAGGATAAAACCCTGCTGCTGGACGAAGTCGGCGAGCAGGGCCGGGTCGGCGGCGACCGCCGGCGACGCGGCGGCCTGCGCCGCCGCGTCGAGCAGCATCTCGGCATGGAAGCGGCTGCGCTGGCTGATCAGCTCGCCGACCAGGGCCGAGCCGAACACGGTGCCCAGCGAGCGCAGCGTGTTGATCGTGCCGGCCACGAAGGGGCCTTCCATCGGCTGCACCACGCTGGTGCCGAGGAAGAGAATGGAGATGATCGCCAGCGGCTGGCCGAGGCATTGCAGTGCCTGGGCCCAGAGGAAGTCGCGCCAGATCCAGTCATCGGTCAGTTGCGTGCCGAGCTGGCAGGCGAGCGCGATCAAGCCGAGGCCGGTCGCGAGCGTCAGCCGGGCATCGACCCATTTGCGGTACAGCAGCAGCGCCACCAGCGGGCCGAGGATCAGCTGCGGCAGGCCGATCATCAGCCCGATCGGCGCGCTCTGCAGCGCGCGATAGCCCTGCACGGCCCCGAGATAGCCGGCCGGCAGCGAAGAACCCGAGAGCAGCACGGTCAGCAGGCAGAAGAAGATCGTGAAGCCGATCGCCAGGTTTCGCCGCGCGAGCAATTGCAGCTTGATGAAGGGCGCCGGATGGAACCACTCACTGAGCAGATAGACGAGGGTCGCCGCGAAGCCGCTGACCAGCGCCCAGCGGATGAAGGCCGAGTGCAGCCAGTCGAGCCGCTCGCCCTGGTCGAGCGCCACGGCGAGCAGCCCGAGCCCCGCCACCCCGAACGGCATGCCGAACCAGTTGCCGGTCCTGAAGCGGGCGGGCGCCGGCGGCATGGCGGGCATGCCCCAGGCCACCAGCGCCATGGCCAGCAGCCCGAGGGGGATGACCTGCCAGTAGACCAGGCGCCAGTCGAACCAGCGATCGGTCCATTGCCCGGCGAGCCAGATCGCGAGGTTCGGCGCGAAGGTCGCCGTCATCGCATAGAGGGCGAGGCCGTGCAGCCGGATCGGCAGCGGCAGGAAACGCAGCGCCGCCATCATCAGCAGCGGGATCAGCGCGCCGGCCGCCACGCCCTGCAGGGCGCGCAGCACGATCAGCAACTCCCGGTTCTGCGCGAACGGCATGATGATGGCGAGCATGATGACGCTGCCAAGCATCATGCAGTGGAACCGGCGCAACGACAGGGTGACGGCGAACCAGGTCGCGAACGGCATCGCCACCAGCTCGCCCGCCGAATAGGCCGAGCTGACCCAGGAGGCGTCGTCACTGCCGAAGCCCAGCGCCCCCCGGACATCCGCGAGCGCAAGCCCGCCCACCCGGTTGTTGAGGCCGGCGAGCATGGCGGCGATGAAGATGCCGGCCAGCCCGGTTGCCAGCCGCGGCGTGAACGGCGTCGGCGGCGGCCCCGGGGGATGGGCGGCGGGCGCATTCATGGCGCGGGGGACGCCATCGCCGTGGCGGTCTGGGAGGATGCCGCCGGGTCCCACCCCCCGGCCAGCGCCTTGTAAAGCGCGACCAGACTGAGCGCCGTCGCGGTGGCGCCGTCGGCGAGCGCCGACTGGCTTTCGAGCAGGTTGCGCTGCGCCACCAGTACGGAAAGATAATCGGCGCTTCCCTCCTGATAGCCCCGTTGCGCGACGGCAAAGGCGCTGCCGTTTTCCGTGCAGGCCTGCTCAAGCTGCGTATGGCGCTGCAGCTCGGTGGCATAGGCATCGATGGCATCGTCGATTTCGTGCCAGGCGGCCAGCACGGTCTGCTGATAGGTGACCGCCGCCGCTTTCTGCCGCGCCTCGGTCAGCTCGAGCGTATGCGACAGCCGGCCACCCTCGAAGATCGGCAGATAGACGGTGGGGCCGAAGCTGTATTGATGCGAGGCCCATTTGAAGACATCGGTGATATCGAAGGCTTGCGGGCCCAGCGAGCCGATGAGGTTGAGGCGCGGGTAGAAATCGGCGGTGGCGACGCCGATTGCCGCGGTCGCGGCGTGCAGCCCGGCTTCCGCCCGCAGGATGTCGGGACGACCATGCGCCAGCTCCGACGGCAGCCCCACCGGAATCCGGCGCGGCATCTGCGGCACCGGCAGCGCGTGGGTGAGTTCGTCATCGAGCCTGCGCGGCGGTTCGCCGAGCAGCAGGGCGAGCGCGTTCATCTGCCGGTTGCGCTGTTGCGTCACCGTCATCAGCAACGCCTCGGTGGTGGCGAGCTGCGCCGCCGCCGTGGCGGTGTCGAAGCGGGTGGAAACCCCGTTGCGCAGCCGGCTTTGCGCGAGTTGCAACGCGTGCCGGGCAATATCGAGATTCTGCCGGACGATGTCGGCCCGCGTCTGCAATCCGCGCAACTCGATATAGGTGCGGGCGATTTCGGCGGCGATCGAAACCCGGGCGGCATCCTGGTCCTGCGCGCTCGCCTCGGTTTCGGCGGCGGCCTGCTCGCGCTGGCGCCGCACATGGCCCCAGAGATCGATCTCCCAGCTCGCGTCGAAACCCGCCTGCCAATAATTGTAGGGGCTGGTGGAGGCGCCGAGTGCGGCGTACACGCCGTTTTCGCTCAACTGGTTGCGGGTGTAGGCGGCGCTCGCGTCGATGCGGGGCAGCAAGGCGGCACTGGTGATGCCAAGCTGGGCGCGGCTTTCCTCCAGGCGCAGGGCGGCCGCCTGCAAGCTGAGATTGGCGGCCGCGCCGCGGGTTTCGATCGAGGTCAGTTCGTCGTCGTTGAACAGGCGCCACCAATCGGCGGGTACCGGCAACGGGGCGAGGTCGCCGGCGGCGAGACCGCTCTCCGCCCGCGGGATCGGGCGGGCTGTGCGCAGCGGATTGTCGGGGGGCTGAAACGCGGGGCCGACCGCGCAGCCGCCAAGCACGGCGCCGAGCACGACAACACAGACGAGGGAGCCAGGCGGGCGCGGCATGCGGATGTCCAGGATGGAAAGGCATCAACGCCCGATCGCGCGGGAGGCCGGGACCGAGCGGTTCGGTATTTAGGCGAGCGTGCTGGAGGCGTCAATGCACCATGTGTTTTGAGCCGATTTTCGTGGGCCTTGACAGGGGCAGAGGTTGGCATCATCACAGAGACATCGAACCGATGGGTACCGTGCCATGCCGCCGTCCTCCCGGGTTTCGCCCGTTCATGCCCCTGACGGGGGAGCGGGAGGCATTCCCGACAAGTCGCAACAGATCCTCCGCGCGGCCGCCGCGGTGTTCCTCGCCCATGGCTTCAGCGCCGCGACCACGGATATGATCCAACGCGAGGCCGGCGTTTCCAAGTCGACGCTGTATGCACATTACGCCAACAAGGAAGTGCTGTTCGCCGCCGTCATCGAGGCGCGGTGCGCCCAGTTCGCCGCCAGCCTGGGCGAAATCCGCTACGAGCCGGGCAAGCTGCGCGCGGCGCTCACCGCCTGCGCGCGGACCTATCTCACAAACCTGCTGGGTCAGGACGGACTCGCGCTGTTCCGTGTGGTCATCGCCGAGGCGCCGCGGTTCCCGCAACTGGCGCGGATTTTTTATCAACTCGGACCGCGCACCGCGGTCGCGCAGTTCGCGACGCTGCTCGATGCGGCGTCGCGCCGCGGCGAGCTCGATTTGGCGGCGGTCGGCGTCGAGGCTGCGGCGGGCCAGTTTGCGGGGCTCGTCCGTGCCGAGCCGCAACTGCATTACCTGACGCACCCCGAGGCGCGCCCTTCGGCGGACCAGATCGACCAATGGGTCGACGCCGCGGTGACCCTGTTTCTCCGCGCCTACCGGTTGGTACGGTAGCAGCGAGACCGCCCCGAACCGGGGCGGATTTTGGGTGGGTCGGCCATGCCGGAAGGTGCAATATTCTGCTCGCGGAGGCCAACGGTCGCGGCGGCCAGGTGATCGATCAGCCACCGCGCCGCCGGGCCGGGAACGCGATCGGCCCGGGTGACGGCGAAGAGCGGCAAGCGCACCCGCCCCTCGCGCTCCAGTTCCGGCGCCCGCAACGCCACCAGCCGCCCCTGCGCCAGATCGTCGACCACCATGTGATGCGGCATCTTCCCCCAGCCAAATCCCGCCAGGAGCATCGCGTGCCGGGCGCCGAGATCGCCGAGCCGCCAGACCCGTGGCGACAACACGGCATGGTCGCGCCCCTCGGTCAGCCCGGACCGGTCGGTCAGCACAAGCTGCACCTCCTCCCGCAGCCGCTCAAGCGTCACCAGGCCGCCATTTGCCGCCAGCCCGTGGCTCGCCGCCGCCACCGGCACGAGATCGGCCGCCAGCAGCGGCAGACGATGGAGCAACGGCGATTCACTGCCGAAATCGACCAGCAGGCCAAGCGCGCAGCTTCCTTCCAGGACCATACTGGCGGCGCTGCCGAGCGTCTCGACATAGACGCGGACCGGAACCGTGGGGTAGCGCGCGCCGAACGCCTTCAGCGCCGCCAGCAGCACCGGCATCGGGAACATCGCGTCGGCCACCAGGGTCAGTTCGCTCTCCAGCCCGCCGGCCATGCCGCGTGCCTGCGCCCGGAAGGCACCCATTTCTTCGGCAATCCGCCGCGCGCGTGGCAGCAGGGCCCGCCCCGCCTCGGTCAGTGCCGGGCGGTAGGCGGAACGGTCGAACAGGGGTGTCCCGAGCTGGTCCTCCAGCTTCTGGATCGCATAGGTGACGGCGGATTGCGCCCGGCCCAGCGCCCGGGCGGCCGCCGAGAAACTGCCCTGCTGCTCTACGGCGAGCAGGATCTTGATCTGATCGAGGGTGATCGCGTCCATCCAAACCATCTACTTCATGGATGGAGAATCACAAAGCTTTATCCGTTTTTTTGTCGGTGCCGGCATTTTACCCTTGGTCATCGTGTTAACCCCACAGCGCGCAAGGCGCTCGCACCCCAAGGAAGCCTTCCCATGAATCGCATTCTCGCCGTCACCTTCCTGGCAACGACGCTGGTCACGGCGGCGCATGCCGCGAGCGACCTGACTCACGACCTGGCGCAGGTGCAGGGTGGCCATTTCGTCATCGAGCCGAACCACACGCAGGTGGCGTTCGGCATCTCCCACCTGGGCTTCACCACGTATTTCGGTCATTTCACCGACGCCACCGGCACATTGGAGCTGGAGCCCGCCAAGGTGGCCGCCAGCAAGCTCGACGTGAGCGTGCCCACCGCGACCATCGCCACCACCAGCGACAAGCTGAACGAGGAGCTGCGGAGCGCGCAGTGGTTCGACGCCGCCAAATATCCGACCATCACCTTCCACGCCACCAAGGTGCTGCGCACCGGACCGACGGAAGCCCGCATCGAGGGCGATCTGACCCTGCATGGCGTGACCAGGCCGGTCACCCTGGTCGCGCATTTCAACGCCGCCGGCATCAACCCGATCGACAAGGCATACACGGTTGGCTTCCAGGCGACCGGCAAGATCAAGCGGAGCGATTTCGGGGTCAGCACCTATGTGCCGCTGATCGGTGACGAGGTCGACCTGATCCTCAGCGGCGCGTTCGAGCGCAAGATCTGAGGGGCGAATGGCTGGACCGCGAGCGGTCCAGCCTGCCCGAAGCGTTGCAAGGGCGCGCGTTTCCGGGCGGGCGCGGGCCGGTGGCGGGGTTCGCCTTTGAAGGCGGCTTTGCCAGGTCTGGCTGGGTCTTGGTGGCAGGGAGTTCGCCATGCTGGTGGATGGCAAGTGGACCGCGAAGTGGCATCCGGTTCAGGCGACCGACGCCAATGGCGGCTTCGTTCGCGAGGTCGCCGCCTTTCGCAACTGGATCACCCCGGACGGAACCGCGGGGACCACGGGTTCCGCCGGCTTCAAGGCGGAGGCCGGACGGTATCATCTCTACGTCGCGCTGGTGTGCCCCTGGGCTTCGCGCACGCTGATCGCGCGCACGCTCAAGGGCCTTGAAGCGATCGTATCGGTCTCGGTGGTGGAACCCGTATTGTCGGACCAGGGGTGGCGGTTTGGCGATTATCCGGGTTCCGATCGCGACGCGCTGAACGGCGCGACCTGGCTGCACGAAATCTATCAGCGCGCCGACCCGCATTATACCGGCCGGGCCACCGTGCCGGTACTGTGGGACAAGCAACGCAAGACCATCGTCAACAACGAGTCGGCCGAGATCGTGCGGATGTTCAATGCCGGATTCGGCATGTTGGCGAATTCTGCGTTCGACCTCTATCCCGCCGATCTGCGCGCCGCGATCGACGCCATCAACGCGCGGATCTACCCGCGCCTCAACAACGGCGTCTACCGCGCCGGTTTCGCCACCACGCAGGGCGCCTATGAAGAAGCCTTTGCCGATGTGTTCGGCATGCTGGACGAACTGGAGCTGCTGCTTGGCGAACAGGGTCCCTATCTGTTTGGCGAGCGACTGACCGAGGCCGATCTGCGCCTGTTCGTGACGTTGGTCAGATTTGATGCCGCCTATTACGGTCTGTTCAAATGCAACTGGCGGCTGCTCAGGGATTATGCCGCGCTCAGCCGCTACCTTGCCCGCATGCTCGCCGTTCCCGGCGTCAGGGAGACGGTCAGCATCGACCACATCAAGCACGGATATTATTCAATCAAGGCGATCAACCCCAACGGCATCGTGCCCGTCGGCCCCGACCTGCCTGATCCGGCCGCGCTGTCCGGGCCGGGCCGGGATTAACTTCGAAACCCGTCAGCCGGCAGTCATTGCCGAGAGCGCAACGAAGCGGGGAGGGCTGCATCGCCGGAATGAGAACTCATCGCGCGGCAAGGCTCCGCCGCAGCCGGGTGATGGCGCCGGGCAGGCCGCGCACCCGCAGCACCCGACCGGTCTCGTCGTGCGCCTCGGACAAGACCCGCGTGCTTTCATACACCTCGCCGATCAGCCCCTGTTTCGCATAGGGCAGCACCAGCACATCCTCCACCATCGCCGCCTCGAAAAACGCGATGATGGTGTCCCGCAATGCGCTCACATCCTCCGGCGCGTGGGCGGAGAGCATGATCGCGTCCGGGTGCCTGTCCATCAGGGCGGCGCGTCCGGCGGCGTCCACCCGGTCCAGCTTGTTCAACAGCAGGCGAGACGGCACCACATCCGCCCCGATCTCCCGCAGCACGCTCCGGCTCACCTCCAGCTGCGCCTCATAGGTCGGGTCCGACGCGTCAACGACGAACAGCAGCAGCGAGGCTTCCAGCGCCTCCGCCAGGGTGGAGCGGAACGAGGCGACCAGATCGTGGGGCAGTTGCTTGATGAAGCCGACCGTGTCGGAGACGAGCACACGCGGCCGGGTCTCCGGCTGCAGGATACGGACGGTGGTGTCGAGGGTGGCGAACAGCTTGTCCTCCACCAGCACCTGGCTGCCGGTGAGGGCGCGCATCAGGGAGGATTTTCCCGCATTGGTGTAACCGACCAGCGCCACCCGCAACTGGTCGCGTCGGGCTGAGCGGCGCTGGTCGCTGTCGCGCTGCACCGCTTCCAGCTGCTCCTTCAGCTCCGCGAGCCGGTCGCGGATTTTGCGGCGATCGAGGGCCAGGGTGCTCTCGCCGGCACCGGGGCCCTGTTGCCGCCCGCCACCGGCCGAGGATTCCCGCAGGCGTGGGGCCACATATTTCAGCCGCGCCATCTCCACCTGCAGCTTCGCCTCGCGGGTATTGGCGTGGCGGTGGAAGATTTCGACGATGACGCCGGTCCGGTCCAGCACCTGGGCGCCGGTGGCGCGTTCGAGGTTGCGGATCTGGCTGGGCGAGAGTTCATGGTCGACGACGACGAATTCGGGCTTGCGGGTGGTGTCCGGATCGGGGCCGGCCGGGTGAGCGGTTTTGCCAGCGCCTTCGAAGCGTTGCCGGGCCTTCGACTTCGCGGCCGGCGCCATCGAGCCGACCACCCCGGTGCCGCCGGTCAGCGCCGCAAGTTCCGCCAGCTTGCCGCTGCCCAGCAGCGCCCCGGCGCCGGCGCCCTCGCGCTTTTGCGATACCGTGCCGACCACCTCATAGCCCAGCGTTTTCACCAGGCGCCCCAGCTCCTCGAGGCTGGCTTCGTGGGCGACGTCATCGACGTCCGGCGTCTGGATGCCGACGAGAACGGCAAGCGGGATCGGGGGTTTGGTCTGCATGGACGGTGGCGTAGCACGGTTAGGGCCGATCCGAGAGGTGTCGGCCGGTCATGCACGGCGCGGTGAAAGCCGTCGCCCCGCCGATGCGGCAAACGGTCACGCGTCTTCCGGCAGGGGGAGGAACCCCGCCTCCCAGCACATAGGCCGCGCGCTCCTCGTGCTCGCCGGGCAGGTCCAGGGCGAAGCCCTGGTGGGGTGCGGGGCCACGCCCCGCAAAGCGTTCGATGCACCTTATCTTCGCGCCTATGGGGCGGCGCCGGGGGCGAGGGCAGCCAAGCCCCAGCCGCTGCCCGCGATCAGCCGCAGCCGCACGCCGCCACGCTCGACCAGCGGCAGGCTGGCCGCCGGATCACAATCCGGCGGATCAGGGTGGCAGCGGCAGCACCTTGAGCGGGGAGGTGTACGGCTCGATCCGCAGCGTGTCCTGGCGCAGGATGGCGACCCGGCGCAGCGGAGTCTGCTCCAGATCGCCAGTGGACGCCTTGTGCACGGCATATTGCCAGACGGTGATCTGCCCGTTCGCCACCAGTGTCTTGGCGAGTGTGTCCAGGTCAGTGCCGGCCACGCCGATGACGACGTTGTCCTTCGGCGTTACGATCTTGAACAGAGTGGGCGCGCCTTGCGCGAAGGCAGCGCTCGCCAGCATGGCGAAGCCCAGCGCCTGGGCTGTGATGCGGATCATCATGCATGTCTTCCATTTCGGCACCAGCGTCGATGCTGAGACAGATCATGCGCGGAATCAATATGAATATTCGGGCGAGAGCAAGCTGTCGGACGGTAGGCACTGCCCCCGTCCGTACGCCAGCGGCGCAGCCGCGCGCAGCCGTTTCGAAGCTTCCTCCCGGTCAGGTGGCGGCCGGTTCGACGGGTTGACCCACGGAAAACGGGGCGTCGGCCATCCTTTCCCGCGCCTCCCAGTCTGCCTTAATGGCCAGAATGCGGGGCTGGATGGCAAGAAAGCGGGCTACCAAGTGCGGATCAAACTCGTTGCCGGCGCCTTCTTCGATCTTTGTCAGCGCGCGTTCCACTGGCCAGCTTTCCTTGTACGGACGCTTCGTGCAAAGGGCGTCGAACACGTCGGCGATGGCGACGATGCGGCCGGATTCGGGAATGGCATTGCCGGCCAGTGCTGTTGGGTAGCCGCCGCCGTCCCAGCGTTCGTGGTGGGAAAGGGCGATTTCGGCCGCCAGCTTGAACAACGGGGCATCGCCTTTCGCGAGGATGTCATGGCCGATGCGGGCGTGGGCCTTCATGATCTCCCGTTCGTCCGGGTGCAGCTTGCCCTGCTTTCCCAGGATGGCATCCGAGATGCCGATCTTGCCCGTGTCGTGCATGGCGGCGGCCAGTTCAAGCAGGCTGCAACGCTCCGCATCCCAGCCCAATGCCTCGCCCAGTGCCCGGCTGTAGGCGGCCACGCGCCAGATGTGCATGCCGGTATCAGTGTCGTTGTAATGAGCTGCCTCGCCGAGCATGTAGATGGCGGCCCGGTAGCTGCTCTCCAGGGCTTCGGCGCGCACCAGGGAAAGATGCGCGTGCACGCGGGCGCGCACGATGGGAGCGGAAACCGGCTTGATGATGTAGTCCACACCGCCGGCATCGAATCCGGCCACTTCGTTCAATTCATCCGATCGACTGGTCACGAAGATCACCGGGATGTTTTCGGTCAGTTTGTCGCGTTTGAGCCGGCGACACACGTCATAGCCGTCCATATCCGGCATTTCCACGTCCAGCAGGATGAGGGCGGGGCGATGCTTGGCCGCGGCGACCAGAGCCTCGACGCCGCTGCACGCGAAAACCAAGTTGTGACTGTCCTTCAGGAACTGCCGCAGGATTCCCAGGTTGTTGGGCTCGTCATCCACGCACAGGATCGGAGCCTGGCTCATCCGGCCGCGCCTTCGGGGTGCACTTGCTGCGGAACGATGTTCGGGCGCGCACGCAAGGCATCGACGACGAACTCGGCACCCCGGAAATCGAAAGCGTCCAGCCGGCCGCGCAGGGCGGCAAGCTGGTCGGGGAGCAGTTTGCCCGACAGGCGCTCAAGGATCGGCTCGGCCTGGTCGGGGTTATCCCGGTCCAGCACCTGCGACAACTCGTCGAGCAAACTCGTAACGGTGGTCTCGTGCTGCATTGCCTCGGGGGCTGCCATCCTGGGAGCTTCCTCGTTCCCACAATAGGTTGCAATAGCCGATCTGCTGTCCTCCAGCGCGGCCTGCAGGTCTTGCAGGTTCGCGCCGGCGTCTTTCCCCTGGTGCAGCGCCCGCTCCATGCTTTCAGCCTGCTGTCGGACCTTCATCAGGGCCATGCTGCCCGCAGCCCCCTTGAGCTTGTGCAGCAGGGAGGCGGCATCCTTCCGCCGGCCCTGGATCAGCAGCCTGGCGATTTCCTGCCCGTCCTGCCCGTGGGTCGCGGTAAACCGGACAAGATATTTCCGATAGGTGGCGTTGTCCCCCCACTGGCTCAGGCCGCGTTCCAGGTCGATGGGCGACGGGTTCTGCGCGGGGCTCGTCGCCGGCGCTAACGTCGCCGTGCTTCGTCCGGTCAGCCGAAGCACGGCTGCGATCAGATCATCCACCTCGAACGGCTTGGAAACAAAACCGTTCATGCCTGCTTCGAGGGCTTCCGCGTGCTGGTTCTTGAAGGCGCCGGCGGTCAGGGCGACCACCGGCAGATCGGCGAGATGCAGGGTCTCGCGGATCTGGCGGGTGGCTTCGTAGCCGTCCATAACTGGCATCTGCACATCCATCAGCACAATATGCACGCGGTGCGGCATCGTCCGCAGCTTCTGCAGAGCCTCGCTGCCGTCCGCCGCCAACAGAACCCGGGCCCCGTGGTTCTCCAGGACCTGGCGGACGACGAAACGATTGCTGTCGCTGTCGTCCACCACCAGAATGCAGAGGCCGGCGAGACGTGCGTCGACCCGCCGGCCGGTGCTTTCTTCCTGCTGGCCGGATATCTTGCGGCGAGCCTGCACGAAGGCGTTGTACATCGCGGAGGCGGTGACGGGCTTGGCGAGGACGGCGTCCGCCGCGCCGGCCAGGGGGTCGCGCAACAGATGCTCCCGATCGGTGCCGGTGACCATAATGATCGCCGGTGGCTGGCGCCCGCCCAGGCTGACGCGCAAGCGGGCGGCCGCGGTAAGGCCGTCCATTCCTGGCATCTTCCAGTCGAGAAACAGCGCGTCGAACGGGGTACCGGCATCCGCAGCATCCAGCACCTGCGCCATCGCGTCGGCGCCGGACGATGCCAAGATGGCGGTCCAGCCCATGCTGCGGGCCAGTTCCGCGAGGGTGGCCTGGGCGATCGGGTGGTCGTCGGCGATCAGCACGCGCTGCCTGGTGCCGGGCGGGAACGGCAGCAGGCCCCCCCGCTCGTCCAGCGCGACGGGTATGACAAAGCTGAATTCGCTGCCTTTTCCGGGAACGCTGGTGAGGTTGATGCTGCCGCCCATGAGGCCCACGATATGGCGGGTGATGGTAAGGCCAAGGCCGCTGCCGCCGAAACGCCGCGTCGTTGAACCGTCGGCCTGGGCGAAGGCGGTGAATATCGCCTCCTGCTTCTCCGCCGCGATGCCGATGCCGGTATCGCGTACCGCGAAGCGCAGGTCCACCTCTGCGGAGCGGGCAGCGACCAGGCTGACGGTCAGGACCACTTCGCCCGCCGTGGTGAACTTGATCGCGTTGCCGACCAGGTTGATGAGGATCTGTCCGAGGCGCAACGCATCGCCCTTGAGGAAATTGGCGCCGGCCGGCACCGGATCGACGATAAGCTCGACGTGACTTTCGCCGATGGCGGCACTCATGATGGCGGCCACATTGTCCAGCACGTCGCCGAGTTGGAAGGGCGCATGCTCGATTTCCAGCCGGCCGGCATCGATCTTGGAGACATCCAGGATGTCGTTGATGATTCCAAGCAGTGAACGGCCGGCGTTGTGGATTTTCTGCACCATGTCCTGCTCGGCGGCACCGAGCGGGCGGCTCTGCAGCAGATAGACCAGACCCAGGATGGCGTTCATGGGCGTGCGGATTTCGTGGCTCATATTGGCAAGGAACTGGCCTTTGGCCGCGCTCGCCGCCTCCGCCACCTCCTTGGCGCGCCGCAGATCCTCCTGCGTCGCTTTCAGCTCGTCGATGTCGCGGGCGTTGATCTGGATCAGCGGCTCGCCCGTGACAGGATCGCTGACCGGCCTGGCGTCCAGGCCATACCAGCGGGCGCCGGTCCGGCTCGCCAGCTCGACCTCAGCGCTGAACACCTGGCCCGCCATCACCTTTCGCCGGGCCGTTTCCGCCGTCGCCAGGTCGACGAACATGGCGCCGAAATCGTCATCACGGGTGGACGGGTCGATCATGCCGAGGGTCCGGACGGCGGCCGGGTTGCGCATCGCGGCGCTGCCGTCGAAACGATGCAGCCCTACCAGCACCGAGGTATGCTGCATCGCTTCCACACCGCGCAGCATCGAGGGATCGATGATCTGCGGAAGCGCGTGCGCCTCATACAGGATGGCTTCGGTGCCGTCCGCCAGAAGCACAGCGTTGGTGTGGGCGTTGAACGTCACCGGGCGGCCTTTCGGGTAAACCGTCCATTGCATCCGCACCTGGCGGCCGGCCGCGTGCTCCATCATCACCGCCTCGTTGCGGGTGATCGTGGCTTCCGAGAGGTTGGAGAAATCCCGCGCCAGGAATTCCTCCAGCGACGCGGCGTTCCAGAAGGTCACCCCCGCCGGGTTGGCCCAGGCCATGCGCCGCCGTGTCAGGTCGAACACCCACATGGGCGTATCGGACCACAGATAGGCGTCCAGGACGCTGAACGGCAGCGGCAGGGACATGATGCAGCGCGCCGGCGATCAGTTGGTCCGCGACGGCGCGGTCACGTGGCCAGGGATGCTTCGGCCGCCGCCAGCACGACCGCCACCGCGGGACGCTGCCTGACGGCGGCGAACCAGCCGGCGAGCCTGCCGATCGACGCGTCGCTCACCGGCTGGTGGTGGGCCGTGGAGAGCATGATGACGTAACGGTAGGACAGGGCGAAGGAGGCGTCCGCCAGGGTGAACTGGCTGCCGAGAAAATAGGGCGCCGGGTCGACCCGGCCTTCCAGCAGGGCCACCAGTTCATGCAGCCGGTTCACCTCCGCGGCGAATGCCGGCTGGCCGGCACGGCCGTCGGAGAGAGCGGCGTAGAGGGTGCTGAGTTGCGGCGCCAGGTACAGATCGTGGAAGCGCGACAGCCAGCGGCTTCTGGCCCGGGCTTCGGGCGTGGCGGGAAGCAGCGGTGGTTGCGGATAGCGATCCTCCAGGTATTCGACGATGACTTCCGACTCGCCGACGCCGAACGCCACGTCCTGCAGGAATGGCACTTTACCCAGCGGGTTGATGGCGTGGAAATCCGGCGATTTCAGGTCGTCCCAGCGAAGCGGCGGCGCTTCGAACGAAAGGCCTTTTTCCAGCAAGGCGATTTTTACTTTGGCGCTATAGTGGCTATATGGAAGATGGTAGAGCTGCATATGCCTGGTCCTGCGCGTGTTATTTATTTCTCAATTTAGGCTGAAGCGCGCAGGACCGTCCCCTGGCCCGTTCCGCCGGGCAAGAGCGGCTCGGTCCCGATGCCCATTCTACGCCCATCCGCGTCCGCGAATGGTCGGCTCCTGCACGTCGGCGACCTGTCCTCGCCTGCCGGCCTGGCCGAGAAAATGCCCGACCGCGATCGGTTCAGCCCGGGCGGTTGTTACGTAAAGTTGTCGACAGCGCCGGATGAACCGTGCCGGGTTCATCGTGTTTGTCGGATCATGGTGTGCATTGGCAACGATGCATATTTTAGATTGAGGAATGCCTAACAGCCATTGGACGACGTCCCGCCCATCGCCCGCGGCCTGCAGCATGACGTGAGGCGGCGGCCTCGCATGGGGCAACATAATGAACCCGTATCCTGAACCGACCCCGCGCACGGTCGAGCTTGCCGAGGTCCGTCGGTTGCCGCGTCCATCAGCCGGAGTTCATCCCGCCTTAATTGCCCCGCGCGACATTCCCCTGTGGCAAGGGCATTCATGGAAAATCCAACCGACTTCCGTATCCACCTCGCAGAGCTGGGGGCCGCCACCGGCGCCGCCGAGTTGCGGTTTCTCGGCATCGGCCAGACGCTCGAGCAGGCGATTGGCATCCTTGCCCGGCTGACGGCCAGGGTCGGGACGCTGCGGGCAGGCATGGAAAGTGCCACGCTGACCGGCGCCATCGACACGTTGGCCCGCTCGGCCGCCGGCATCGCCGCCCTGGCCGAGCAACACAGAAGCGAGCAGGCTTCCCTCGATCGCCTGGCCGCTCTTGCAACCGCCGTCAACGACCGTATCACCGCCATGCAGGCGGTGACCCGCGAGGTCGATGTGCTGGCCCTGAACGCGCGGCTTGTCGCCTCCAACATGGGTGAGAGCGGCGCCGACTTCATGATCTTCGCCGCCGAGATCCGGCGCTCCGCGCAGTTCGCGATCAGCCAGCTCGACCGTATCCGTACCGAACTCAACGGCGCCGCACAGCATCTGCGCGCCGCGCGCGCGGCCGTCACCGACTTCACCACCCGCCATCGCGACGCGATCGCCAGCATTCCGGCGCGGCTTGCCGCCAATCTCGAACAGGTCGATGCGCGCGGCCGCCTCGCCGTCGCCGCCGCCGCCCAGGTCGGCAGCCGCTCGGAGGAAATCCGCCGCCAGATTGCGGTCCAGATCGGGGCGCTGCAATTCGGCGACATCGCCCGCCAACGCATCGAGCATGTGCGGGGCGCGGCGGTGCTGCTGGCCGATGCGGGGCCGGCCGCTGCGGACGCGCTGGCCAGCCTTGGCCGCCTTCTGCTGGCCGCGCAGTTGCGCGACATTGCGGACGAGATCGACCACGAGGCGGCGGCGGTCAACGCCGGGCTCGTGGTGCTGGCCACGGCCGCGCGCGACATCCGCCGGATCAGTGACCATGCCTATAGGGCGTCGGACCGCCAGCCAGGCAGTTTTCTCACCGAACTGGAATCGGATGTCCGGCAAACCCAGGCGCTGGTTGCCAACCTCCGCGAGGCCAACGCGGCGATGGCGGAGCGGTCCGGCGCCGTGCTGGAAACGACCCATCGCCTGGTGGAACATGTCACGACGGTGCGCGCGATCGAGGCGGACATCCGCATCATGGGTCTTAACACCACGCTGAAATGCAGCCGTCTGGGCGCGACCGGCCGGCCGCTCAGCGTGGTTGCCCAGGCGCTGCGCGCGTTCGGCACGCAGACCGCGACGCAGGCGGCGGCGGTGCTGAAGGCGCTCAACGAAATGACTGCCCTGGCGGCCTCGCTTGGCAAGGCCGACGGAACGTGCCGGCAGGACGGGTTGAGCGCCGCCGCCGTGGGCATGGGAGGCGCGATCGCGACGCTGGCGAGTTTGGGCGAGACGCTGTCCGACGCATTGGCCGGGGTGGAGACGGACAGCGACCACGTCGCCGGGCTGCTGGATGAGGCGGCGGCAGGCTTCGCCGTGCGTCTTGAGATCGGCGGGGTGCTGCGCCGCGTCGCCGGCGCGTTCGAGGGGCAGCGCGGCGATCCGGACGGCACGGTTGACGCGCGAGGCCGGCAAGTGCTGGCGCAGATCGCGGCCAGCTACACCATGGCACGCGAACGCGATGTGCACGCAGCGATCGTGCCCTGGGCGCCGCCGCCACCCGCAGTCTGCTTCCGCCACGACCGAACTTGAGGATATGCTGTTTTAACGGCTTCCGCCGCCTGGTACTCCTCTGCCGCTACAGGTGACAGCCCGGTATGCCGCGGCACTGGCGGGTGCTGGACACGTCGTTCTTGCCGCACGATTTGCAAACCGGATTGGCCCGGCGGCCCAGCGCACGCGCCAGCACCTCGCCGGTGTCCGTCTGCAGTCTGATCAACAACCCGGTGTGGCCGCCCGTCTGGCCCGCGACCATCGGAATATCGAGGCGATGCAGGTGGTCCAGAGCGGTCTCGACGTTCAGCGTGCCGACCGACGGGCCCTGGGTGCAGAACGGCAGCACGGTCGCGCCGCCGAACACCTTGGCGTGCATGTGCTCCGGTCGGCAGCCCAGGCGCATCATTCCGTCCACCAGCGACGCGATCGCCACGTCGCCGAACCGCGGTCCGGACGCGTTGGGCCGGTGCCGCGGCAGGATGAAATGGTTCATGCCGCCCAGTCGCCGCACCTGGTCCCACAGGCAAACCGCCACGCACGAACCCAGGATGGTGGTCACCCGCGTCGCCACCGCGGCGCAATGCAGCGCCCCCGGCATCAGGAACACCGATTTCCTGTTGTCCGCGTCCTGACCCGACGGCCACTTCATCGGCCGGCCCGCGAAATCTCATCCGCCAGCCGGTCGAGCGGCAGCACCCTGACCGCCGCGCCGAGTGCAATCGCTTCCTTCGGCATGCCGAACACCACCGAGCTGGCCTCGTCCTGCGCCACCGTGGCGGCGCCGGCCTGACGCATCTCCAACAGGCCATGCGCGCCATCGTCGCCCATGCCGGTCATGATGATGCCCACCCCGTTGGCGCCGACGCAGTGCGCGGCGGAGCGAAACAGCACGTCCACCGACGGACGATGGCGCGACACCAGCGGACCCTCGCGCACCGCGACGTGGTAGCGCGCGCCGGAGCGCTGCAGCAGCATGTGGCGGTTGCCAGGCGCGATCAGCACGCGCCCGCGCAGCACGGCATCGCCGTCCGCCGCCTCCTTCACCTCCATCTCGCACAGCCCGTCGAGGCGGCGGGCGAAGGCAGCGGTGAAAGTTTCCGGCATGTGCTGCACGATGACAATGCCGGGGCTGTCGGCGGGCAGTGCCTCCAGCACCACCCGCAGTGATTCCGTTCCCCCGGTCGAAGCGCCGATGCAAATGACCCGCTCGGTCGTGCGCGCCATCGCGTGGCCGGCGACCGGCGGCGGCAGGATCACGTCGGCATTCAGCTTCTGCGCAACCACCGGGCGCGCAGCGGCCCCGCTGCGCGGCAGCCGCCGCACCTGCGCCTGCGCCGCCGCCTTCACCACGTCGCAGATTCGCACGGCGGCATCTTCCAGGTGATGGGCGGTATCGACGCGCGGCTTGAGGATAACGTCGACCGCCCCCGCCGCCAGCGCCTGCATCAGCGTCTCGGACCCCGCCTCGGTCAGCGAGGAGCACATCACCACCGGGATCGGGTGCTGTTCCATCAGCCGGCGCAGGAAGGTGATGCCGTCCATGCGCGGCATTTCCACATCAAGCGTGATGACGTCGGGCACCTCGGTCTGCAGCCGGCGCGCCGCCGCGAACGGGTCCGCGGCGGCGCCGATGACCTCGATCTGCGGATCGCGCTGCAGCACGCTGGTCAGGGTCTGGCGCACCACGGCCGAGTCGTCGACGATAAGCACTTTGATCCGTTTGCTCATGGCGGGACGCTCCGGAACACGGTGTTGCCGATGGCCTGCAGCGGCAGGTCAAGTCCGGCCAGGGATTCCGAGTGGCCAAGGAACAGGTATCCACCTGGCCGAAGATGGCGGCAGAGCCGCTGCAGGACCGCCCGTTGCGTCGGTTTATCAAAATATATCAGCACGTTGCGGCAGAACACGATGTCGGCGTCGGGCTCCACCGGGTATTCCGCCGCCATCAGATTCAGCCGGGCGAACTGCACCAGACGCCGCAGCTCGGGGATGATGCGCACCAGGGCCCTCGCTTCGTCGCGGCTGCGCAGCATGTAGCGTGTACGCAACTCCGCCGGCACCGAATCGGCCGCCGACGCAGGGTAAATGCCGCGCGCCGCAACCTGCAGCACTTCGGTGCACAGATCGGTCGCCAGGATCGACACGCGCGGCGCCGAGGCAAGCTGGCGCTGCCATTCGGCCAGCACCATTGCCAGCGTATAGGGCTCGGCACCGGTCGAGCAGGCGGCGCTCCACACCTTCAGCTTGCTGCGCCGGTCGGCCAGCAGTTCCGGCAGCACGCTGCGGGTCAGCAGGTCGAAATGCTGCGGCTCGCGGAAGAACTCGGTTTTGTTCGTGGTCACCGCATCGATCAGCGCGACCGCCTCGGTCTGCAGACCACCGCCCTCGAACAGAAACCGACAATACTCACTCAGATTGGCAGCCCCGGTCTCGCGCACACGCCGGCGCAACCGGCCTTCGAGCATGGTGGCCTTGCTCGACGGCATTTTGATGCCGCTGTAGCTGTGGACGAAGGCGGCCAGCCGCTCGAAGTCGCGCCGCTGGAGCCGGTCCTGCGGCTCGGCCGGCGGCCGGGCGGGCTCAGAACCGGACGAATTCGCGGTCTGCACCGTCAGCCCCGCCGGAGGTCAGATCAAGCACCACGCCACCGGATTCCTGTGCTGCCGGGCGTGCGCCGACCCTGGCGCGGGCACCGCCGGAGGGGACACGGCGCACCGTCTCACCCCGCGTTGCCTCGATGCGTGCGGCCTCGGGCCGCGCGGCCGACACGGGGGAGCGGCGCACCACCGGCCGCGCCGCGGCCTGGGCCGGCAGCGCGCGCGTGACCAGCGCGGTATTCGAGGAAGCCCCGCGGGACGCGTGCGCGACCTGCGTGCCGGTGTGGAAATAGCCGATGCTGGCCTGCAACTGCTCGGCCTGGGCCGCCAGTTCCTCCGACGTGGCCGACATCTCCTCGGAAGCGCTGGCGTTCTGCTGCGTCACCTTGTCGAGCTGCTGGATCGCCTGGTTGATCTGCTCGGCGCCGACATCCTGCTCGCGGCAGGCGGCGCTGATCTCGGCGACCAGTTCTGCGGTTTTGCGGATGTCGGGCACCAGGCGCGCCAGCATCTCGCCGGCCTCCTGGGCGGCGCGTCACCGTCTGCGCTCGACACCGTGCTGATTTCGGTGGCGGCGGCCTGGCTGCGCTCGGCCAGCTTGCGCACTTCCGACGCCACCACCGCGAAGCCGCGGCCATGCTCGCCGGCGCGCGCCGCTTCCACCGCCGCGTTCAGCGCCAGCAGGTCGGTCTGGCGGGCGATCTCCTGCACGATGGTGATTTTCTCGGCGATCGTCCGCATCGCCCCGACCGCACGTTCCACCGCGCCGCCGCTGGCCTCGGCGTCCTTGGCCGACTGGCGGGCGATCTTTTCCGTCTGGCTGGCGTTGTCGGCATTCTGGTTGATGTTGGCCGCCATCTGCTCCACCGACGACGACGCCTCCTCGGTCGACGAAGCCTGCTCGGCTCGCGCCCTCCGACAATTCACTGGCGCTGGCCGACAGTTCCTGGCTGCCCGACGACACGTTGTCGGCCGCTCCGTTGGCATCGGTGACGATGTCGCGCAGCTTCTCGACCATGCTTCCCAGGGCGATGCCAAGCGTATCGGAATCGGAACGGCGCGTCACCGTCACGGCAAGGTCGCCGCCGGCGATGGCGTCGGCGACCTCGGCGGTTTCACGCAGATTCGCGGTCATGCAGTTGAGTGCGTCGATCAGGTCACGAATCTCGTCGTTGCTCGTGACGGCAACGGAATGGTCGAGATCGCCGACCGCGACCGCGTTGGCCAACTGCCTGGCGAGACCGAGCCGGCGGCTGATGCTGAGCGAAATCCAGGTTCCGGTGCCCAGTGCGACCAGCAGGGAGACGATCATGGCGCTGATCAGCAGCAGGCGGGCGTTTTCATAGCGCAGCGTCGCTTCGGCCTGGGCAGCCTCGGTGAACTGGTTGTTCAGGGTGACCAGTTCCTGCAGGATGTCGTCGGCGGCATGGTAATGTTGCAGTCCCGCACCCAGGGACAGGCTGCGCGCCTGGGCCGCGTCACCTTTGCGCACCGCCTCGCGCAGGTGGTCCTGCTCGGCCACGTATTGCTGCATGGCGGCATTGAAGGTGGCCAAAATCTGCCGTCCCTTGGGGCTGCCGATGATCTCCAGCCGGCCGACCAGGGTTGCGACCGCCTGCCTCCGGTCCAGCAGGTCGTGGTCGGCCTGATCAACACCCTGTGCGGTATCGGCCAGGATCATGCGACGTTCCGCCGCCTCCAGGCCGAGCAGATGCGCCTGCAGTTCCCGTTCCATCTGGGCGCGCTGCACCGGACCCCGCAGCATGTCCTCCGAGGTGATGTTCACCGCCGCCAGGCTGGTGATGCCGAGCACCGCCATTGCCGCCGACAGCACGATCACCGCGCCGAAGGCAAAGGCCAGCTTGAGTTTGATGGTCAGGCGCATCGGGGCGGCTCCTCAGTGTTGCCTGAATGGATCGCCGGATAATCGGCGGCGATCAGGGAAATCGGATGATCGGCGGCGGTGCCGCGGGGCAGCAGCGCCACCTCGTCCTGGCCAAGCAGGTGGGCGAGGTCGAGGATGATGACGAAGTCGTCGCCGCGCCGGCCGATGCCCTGCACATAGGCGCAGCGCCAGGCGGTGCCGATGTCGGGTGGCGGAGCAAGGCTGTCGCGGTCCAGCGCCGTCACCTCGAACACCCGGTCGGCGATCAGCGCGAGATCCAGATGCCGGTCCGCCAGCATCACCTCCAGCACCAGGATGCGGGTGGCATCGGTGGCCGCGGCTGCCGGCCAGCCGAGCTTCACCCGCAGGTCGATGACCGGCACGGCGCGGCCACGCACGTCGATCAGCCCGGCCAGATGCGGCGGCGCCTCGGGCATGCGCCAGAGCGGGCGCGGGTCGAGAATTTCGCGCACCAGTTCGACCGGCACGGCGAACACCTCGCGGTCGATGCCGAGCGTGACGTACTGGGCAGCCGCCTGGGCAGGCTTGCCCGCGGTGGTCATGACATGCATGGCGGATGTTCCGGAATGGGGTCAGGCAGCGGCGCTCGCCCCGACCGAGGCGAACACCCGGCCGAGGTCGAGAACCGTGATGAAGCCGCCACGATACTTGCCGATGCAGCGGATGAAGGCAGGCGGCCAGCGCACGCCCAGACGCGGCGTCACCTCGATGTCCGCGGCAGCCAGCTCAGTCACCTCGTGCACCTTGTCGGCGCGGATGGCGACCGCAACCGGATCGCCCTCGAATTCGACTTCCAACACGACGAAGCGCGCATCGATGCCGCCGGTACCGGGCGGCATACCGAGGGTACGGCGCGGATCGGCCAGCGGCACGATACGGCCGCGAACGTTGATCAGGCCGGTCACCGCCGCGGCCGCGCCCGGCACCTCGGTGACCGGCACCGGGTCGAGGATTTCGTGCACGTGCTCGGCCGCGATGGCGAACATTTCGCCTTGCAGTTCCAGCGTCAGCACCACCAATTTTTCGCCATTCGGCGGATCGTTCATATGGGCCCCCCACCCCGTCATTCCGCCGCTCGCAGCGGCGCTTCCCGTTCCTCGCCCTGGCGGCCCTCACCTTGGCGTCCCTCACCTTGGCGTCCCTGGGCCAGCAGGTGGGACACCTCCAGGATGAGGGCCACGGTGCCGTCGCCCAGGATGGTGGCGCCGCAAAACGTGCCCACCCCGGCATGCAGTTTCGACAGCGACTTCACCACCGTCTGGTGGTCGCCAATCACCTGGTCCACCACCAGGCCGACGCGCTGTTCGCCGGCGGACACGATCACCACTTTCTGGAACCGCTCCGCTGCGTCGCGCACCGCGAACAACTCACGCAGCCGCAGGAACGGCACCAGCGCGCCGCGGATGTTCAGGAAGCTGTGGCCGCGCGTCTGCGCAGCATCAGCGCCGGTATCTGGCAGCTCAACGCATTCCTCGACAGCGGCCAGCGGAATGACGTAGCGGCCGGAGCCGACCCGCACCAGCAGGCCGTCGATGATGGCGAGCGTCAGCGGCAGGCGCAGGGTGAAGCTGCTGCCATGCCCCGGCTCGCTGGCGATATCGATGCTGCCGCGCAGCGCATCGATGGCGCGCCGCACCACGTCCATGCCGACGCCGCGCCCCGACACGCTGGTGACCTCACGCGCGGTCGAAAAGCCAGGCTCGAACAGCACTTGGAACAGCGCCGCGTCGTCGGGCCGGGCGCCTGGCGGCAGCAGCCCCTGCGCCTCGGCGCGCTCGCGGATGCGGTCGCGATCCAGGCCGCGCCCATCATCCGCCACGGTCACCAGCACCTCGTGGCCGGAATGGCACGCCGAGAGGGTGATTTGTCCCTGCGCCGGTTTGCCGGCGGCCTGCCGCTGCGCCGGGCTGTCGATGCCGTGGTCGATGGCATTGCGGATCAGGTGGATCAGCGGATCGGACAGCCGCTCGATCAGCGTCTTGTCGATCTCGGTTTCCTCGCCGCGCGCGACGAAGGCGACATCCTTGCCAAGCTCGCGGGACAGGTCGTGCACCACCCGGCGGAACCGGCCGAACAACTGGCCGATCGGCACCAGCCGCACGCCCATGGTGGTGTCGCGCAGGTCGAGCACCAGCCGCTCAATCTCCTCGGCGGCCGATTTCACGCCGATATCGCGGCTGTGAGTCGTCGAGCTGCTTGAGCCGTGACTGAGCGATCACCAGTTCGCCGACCCGGTCCATCAGTGCATCGAGCCGGTCGGCGGGTACGCGGATGCTGCCGGCGTCGCGCCCGGATGCCGGCTCGTTGCGCGCGGTCGCCGCCGCGACGGCAGTTGTTGAGGCGGCAGGCGCGGCAACGGGCAGCGACAGGTCCTCGATATCGAGCTGCATGCCGTCGAGCACGAACAGGAAGATTTCCTCGATTGCCGAGCGCGGCTGTGTGGTCGACAGCATCACCTCCCAACCGATATGGCAGGCGGTCGGCTCCAACTCGTCCAGCGACGGCACGGCGGTGGTATCGGCGACCACCGTGCAGGGGCCGAGCGCGCGCAACTCGTCGAGCAACAGCAATGGGTTGGTACCCAGCGACATCGCGTCGACGGGCAGCCGGAAGCGCAACCGCCACATCCCGGCGGCGGGTTTGGGTGGCGCGGCATCGGCAGCGCCAGGGGCGCCGGAGTCCGGGACGGGCGCATCCGCCGCCACCACACCGTGCAACTCCTCCAGGATGCGCGCGCCGGCAGCGTCGCTGGCCAGCTCCGGCTGCTCGATCAGGCAGCGGATCTGGTCCTTGGCGGCCAACGCCACCGCGATCAGCGGGCGGCTGGCCTGGACCTGCCCCTTGCGCACCCGATCGAAGGCGGTTTCGACATGATGGGCAAAGGCGGCCATACGCTCGAACCCGAACATCGCGCCCGAGCCCTTGATCGTGTGCAGGGCGCGGAAGGCGGTGTCGATCAGTTCGTGATCGTCAGGGGTGCGGTCGAGGTCGAGCAAAGTCTGCTCGAGCTGCTCCAGCAGTTCGGCCGCTTCCTGCCGGTAGGTTTGGACCGGGTCGTTGACCGTCATCAGCCCAGCACCTTGCGCACCACGGCCAACAATTGCTCCTGCTGAAATGGCTTGGTGATCCAGCCGGTGGCGCCGGCCGCCTTGGCCTGTTGCTTCATCGCGGCGTCAGATTCGGTGGTCAGGAACACGATCGGCACGCCCTTGAGCTGCGGCAGCAGGCGCAACTCGCGGATCATGGCCAGGCCGTTCATGACCGGCATGTTAAGATCGGTCAGCACCATGTCGACCGCCGTGCCGCGCGCCTTGGCGAGGCCTTCGGCGCCGTTGCTGGCCTGGATCACCTGATAGCCGGCACCGTTCAGCGTCAGCTTGATCATTTGCAAGGCGCTGACGGAATCATCGACACTGAGAATGGTCTTGCTCATGGGCTGTCCTCTTCCCCGAGCCAGAATGCGTCGTCGCGGCCGGGTATCGAGGGATCGTCGGACAGGAAGCCGCCGCGCAGCAGCGTCGTACGGAGCGCGTCGCCGACTGGCTGGGAAAGCGCAAACCGATGGCCAGCGCGTGCGGCGCTGGCGCGCGCGGCGAGCAGGAGTTGGACCAGACTGACGTTGGTTTCGGTGGCTGCAGAACAATCAACCGTAATGGCACCATGACGCGCCACGGCATCCACCAGATCGATGCGAGCCGCGTCGATCGTGCGGATGGTCAGCGCACCCTTAAGTTCCAGCCGGAACTGTTTCGCCTGCTCCTGTCCCTGACCGTGGCAGGCGCTGCTTGTCAAACTCGATCCCATCATCGCGTGACGCTACCTGGCACTGCTTAACGCTCTCTTGCCGGACCGGGATGTCGCTGTTGCGCAGGTGTCGTTCGAACTCCTGCTCATCCACCTCGGCCGGCGTGCCGGTGAACAGCCGGGCGCGGCAGGCGCCGTACATCGCCTCGGCGGCGGGACGACCGCGCCCGATGCGGTTCGCCGCGCCGCCCGCCCCGCAGGCGGTTCGGAACGGGAATGCCATGGGCCTTTTCACCCTCTGGACGGCTTGACCCCTATCATATAATTGCGTATTGAAGCAAGTATGAAAGTCCACCGCGCGTTCCTTGTCCTGGCCTTGCTGCCGGCCGCCCTGCCCGCATCCGCCCAGACGCAGCCCGGGCCGGCCGGGTTTGTCGTGCGCGCCGAACCGATCGCCGACGAGAAGGCGGCCTTCGCCACCGTGGAAAGCCTCAACGTGGTGCCGGCGCGGGCGCGGATCGGCGGCACCGTGGTGGCGCGCCCGGTTCGCAACGGCGACGCGGTGACGCTCGGCCAACTGCTTGCCGTGGTCGGCGACCAGAAAATGGCGCTGCAGATGGGCGCGCTGGACGCCCAGATCGCCGGCGCGCAATCGCAACTTTCGCAGGCACAGGCCGACCTCGCGCGCGCCGACACGCTGTTCCGCCAGGGCTCCGGCCCGCGGGTGACGCTCGACCAGGCGCGCACCGCCGCCGAAATCGCCACCAGCACGCTGCGCGCCCGCACCGCCGAGCGCGAGGTGCTGCGCCAGCAGATGACCGAGGGCGAGGTGCTCGCGCCGGCCACCGGGCGCGTGCTCGATGTGCCGGTGACGCGCGGTTCCGTGGTGCTGCCGGGCGACACCATCGCCACCATCGCCGAGCACAGCTATGTGCTGCGCCTGCGCTTGCCGGAACGGCACGCCGCCTTCCTGAAGGTTGGCGATCCCGTGCGCATCGACGCCGCCGAGCTTGGCGGCGTGGCGGCGGAAGTTGGCCGGATCACGCTGGTTTATCCGCGCATCGAGGAAGGCCGCGTGGTGGCCGACGCGGCGGCGCCGGACCTGCCCGACCGGTTCGTCGGCGCGCGCATCCGGGTGTGGATCACTGCCGGAACGCGCACCGGAATGGTGGTGCCCGAAGCGTTCATCATCACCCGGTTCGGAACTCGACACCGTGCGGCTGCGCCGCGACGGCGGCCTGATCGAGGTGCCGGTACAGCGCGGCCAGCCGCATCCGACCCAGCAGATGCCGGACGGGATCGAAATCCTGTCGGGGCTGCGTGCCGGCGACACGCTGGTCGCACCATGAGGTCCGGCGCCTCTTTGGGCCTGTCCGGCCGGCTGACTCAGGCGACCATCCGCTCGAAACTGACGCCGCTTTTCCTGTTGGCCGCGCTCGCCGCCGGACTGGTCGCCCTGTTCGCCATTCCGCGCGAGGAGGAACCGCAGATCAGTGTGCCGATGGTGGACATCCTGGTGACCGCAGACGGCCTGCGCGCACCCGATGCCGCCGAACTGGTGACAAAACCGCTGGAGATCATCGTCCGCGCGATCAAGGACGTCGAGCACGTCTATAGCCAGACGCAGGACGACCGCGTGATGGTGACCGCGCGCTTCCGCGTTGGCACCAGCCAGGATTCGGCGGTGCTGCGGGTGCACGACCGCATCCGCGCCAATCTCGACCGCATCCCGCCGGGCATCGCCGAGCCGCTGGTGGTCGGCCGCGGCATTGACGACGTGGCGATCGTCACGCTGACGCTGTCGCCGCGCCCGGATGCGGCCGCGCGCTGGAGCGGCCAGGACCTGCAGCATCTCGCCATGAAGCTGCAGACCGAACTGGCGAAGGTGGAAGATGTCGGGCTGAGCACCATCACCGGTGCCGGACTGGACCAGATTCGCGTCGAGCCAGATCCGGAAAAACTGTCGCTGTTCGGCGTCACGCTGCAGCAGCTGGTGGCCAAAGTGCGCGACGCCAACCGCTCCTTTGTCGCCGGGCATGTGCGCGATGCGGGCGGCCTCAGCACCGTCACCGCCGGGCAGACGCTGCAAGGCGTGCCGGATATCGGCCTGCTGCTGCTCGCTACCCGCGACGGCAGGCCGGTCTATGTGCGCGACGTCGCCCGCGTGATGGTGGGGCCGGGCAGCGGCGAGGCGCGCGTGTGGTCGATCGCGCGTGGTCCGGACGGGCCGGTGCGCGCGCCGGCGGCAACGTTGGCGCTGGCCAAGCGGGCCGGCGCCAACGCGGTTGTGGTGTCGCGGGCCATTGTCGACCGGCTGGCGAATTTGCGCGGGCGGTTGCTGCCGGATGACATCACCGTGGAGGTCACCCGCAACTACGGCGGCAGTGCCAGCGACAAAGCCAACGAGTTGCTGTTCCACCTGGGACTGGCAACGCTGTCCATCGTCGCGCTGATCGGGCTCGCCATCGGCTGGCGGGAAGCGGCGGTGACGCTGGTGATGATTCCCACCACCATCCTGCTGACAATGCTGGCGGCCCAGATGATGGGCTACACGATCAACCGGGTCAGCCTGTTCGCGCTGATTTTCTCCATCGGCATCCTGGTGGACGATGCCATCGTGGTGGTGGAGAACATCGCCCGCCACTGGGGCATGAACGATGGCCGTAGCCGCATGCAGGCGGCAATCGAGGCGGTCGCCGAGGTTGGCAACCCGACGGTGATTGCGACCCTGACCGTGGTCGCGGCACTGCTGCCGATGCTGTTCGTGTCCGGGCTGATGGGGCCGTACATGGCGCCGATTCCCGCCGTCGCTTCCGCCGCCATGCTGTTTTCGTTCGTCGTCGCAATGGTGATCGCGCCGTGGTTGATGCTGAAGCTGGCGCCGCGTGGCGCCGGTGGCGGCGCGCATCATGGCGAGGGACGACTCGGGCGGCTGTATCGCCGGGTTGCATCGCCGGTGCTGGCGAACCGGTTGCGGGCGTGGATTTTCCTGCTGGGCGTGGGCTTCGCTACGCTGGCCGCCTGCGCGCTGTTCTATACCCAGGACGTCACCGTCAAGCTGCTGCCGTTCGACAACAAGTCCGAGCTTCAGGTGGTGCTGAACCTGGCCGCCGGCGCCAGCCTGGAGGACACCGAACAGACGCTGTTCGCCGCTGCCGACATTGCCTTCGCGCTGCCCGAACTGCGCAGCGTGCAGGCGCAGGCGGGCACGGCGGCGCCGTTCAACTTCAACGGACTGGTGCGGCATTCCTATCTGCGCAGCCTGCCGGAGCAGGGTGATCTGCAGATCAACCTGGCACCGCGATCGGAGCGGTCACGGCCGAGCCACGCCATCGCGCTCGATCTGCGCCAGCGGTTGCGCGGCCTGACGCTGCCGCTGGGAGCCACGTTGCAGGTGGTCGAGGTGCCACCCGGTCCGCCCGTGCTCGCCACGCTGCTGGCGGAAGTGTACGGCCCGGATGCGCAAACACGCCGTGCCGTGGCGGAAGAACTGAAAACGATCTTCCGCTCGGTGCCGTTCATCGTCGATGTGGACGACAGCTACGGCCGCCCGCGTCCGCGCCTGCGCATCGCTATCGACCAGGACGAGATCGAGCATTTCGGCGTCGAGCAGAGCGACGTGTATGACACGGTGGCCGCGCTGTTCGGCGGCGTGCGCGTCGGCACCTCGCATCGCGGCGCGGCGCGCGACCCGATCGACATCGTCATCGGCCTGCCAAAATCCGGTCTGACCTGGAGCGAGCGGCTGGCGGCGACCCCCGTGCCGGCGAACACGCTGCCAGGCAGCCACACCGTGGTGGAACTCGGCCAGGTCGTGCACGCCACGCGCGAGGCCGGCTCGCCGGTGCTGTTCCGCCGCGACGGCCGCTTCGCCGACATGGTGACGGCGGAACTCGCCGGCAGTTTCGAGGCGCCGATCTACGGCATGCTCGCGGTGGACAAGCTGGTGGCCGCGCATGACTGGGGCAGGCTGCCGCGCCCGGAGATCCGCCTGCGCGGCCAGCCCGAGGACGAGTCCCGTCCGTTCCTGCTGTGGGACGGCGAATGGGAGATCACTTTTGTCACTTTCCGCGACATGGGGGCCGCGTTCGGCGTGGCCTTGCTCGGCATCTACGTGCTGGTGGTTGGGCAGTTCCGCAGTTTCCGTCTGCCACTGGTCATTCTGACGCCGGTGCCGCTGACGCTGATCGGCATCGTCGCCGGCCACTGGCTGTTCGGCGCACCGTTCACCGCGACCTCGATGATCGGCTTCATCGCGCTGGCCGGCATCATCGTGCGCAATTCCATCCTGCTGGTGGATTTCGTGCGACACGGCGCGGGCGCGGGCAAGACGCTGCGGCAAATCCTGCTCGACGCCGGCGCCATCCGCTTCCGTCCGATCCTGCTGACCGCGCTGTCGGCCATGATCGGCGCCGCGACGATCCTCAGCGACCCGATCTTCCAGGGGCTGGCGCTGTCGCTGCTGTTTGGCCTCGCCTCGTCCACCCTGCTCACCGTGCTGGTGGTGCCGGCGATCTACGTCGTGCTGCGCGATGCGGACGCCGTGCCGCAGACGAATTGAAGGGGCGGTTTGCCTCACCTATCGACCCGGCGTGGGTGCACTTGGATTAAGCCGCATGGCGGAACGTCGGATGCTGGAAGAAGCTTCGGACGCGTTTCGGCGATTTTGAGAGCTTGCGCATGTGGTTGATGACGTTGCGCTTCAGTTCCTGCAGGCTGCGGGCCGGCGGCTTGCGCGTAGCGGCCTGCTTCAGATCACCGTTGATGGCCTCGTCCGGGTTGAGCTCCGGACTGTAGGCCGGCAGGTAGAACACCTCGATCTCTGGGCGACGCCCGGCCAGCCAGTCTTTCACGATGCGAGCCTGATGCACCCGCAGACGGTCGAGGATCGGGAATGCTTGCAGCCGGCATCGTGGATCAGGCGCTGGAGGAACATGATGAGCGTCGCCGCCGTGATCGTGCCATGCAGGACCATCCAGCGCAGTTCTCCCTGGTTGCTCACCGCCAAGATCACGCCAACATTGGCCCGCTTCTGGCTAGGTCGGACGATCGGCGTCTGGCCGCGGGGGGCGTAGCTGCGGCCGCGCACGTCATCCGAGCGCAGGCCGGTCTCATCACCCCGGAAGATCCGGCCCTTCTGCCGCCGCGCCTTGGCCTGGATGGTGGGATATGTCTTCTTCAGCCAGTGCCGCACCTCGTCAGGGTCCTGCTCGTAGGCACGCCGCAGCGGCTTCTGCGGCGTGAAGTTCCAGCGCGCCAGGTAGGTTCCCATCGTGCGCACCGCCAGACACACGCCGCAGTGTTGCTCGATCAGCATCGCTACCGCCCTGCGGCTCCACAGCGCAAACGGCAGGCCATACCCATCCGGCGTGTCGTCGCAAATCAACTGGCGAATCTCCGCCTCCTGCGCCGGCGTGAGCAGCCGGCCCGTGCCCGGCGCCGGGCCGCGCGGGCCGCTCTGTAACCCCGCCATCCCCTGCGTCCGGTAGCGCTTGCAGATGTCGAACACCCTGTTCCTGGTGAGCCCGACCACCTGGCCAATCGCCTTGTAGGTCAACCCGCTCTCACGCAAGCCAATCACTTGGCGTCGCAGGGCAATCGGGTGAAGGAAGGCCAGGGCTCTGCCCTGGACCCGCCGTCGCGCGTAGCGCGCCTTCGGCGCGACGGCCGAGAGGCCCCTGGACCCCATCACTTAAAGGGTTTTAGGAAGAGGGGGGTGAGGGGATGCTGCGGCTCCTCCTCACCCCCCTCTTCCCAAAGGCGATGTTACACTTGACATACCCATCCTGATTGGGTAGTGCCCGGCGTCCTTGACTCTGCGGTGGATGTCTGACTCGATCGTTCCGCATAGGACCAGCGGAGACGATTTGTGGCGGCCAAAGAGATCGCGGTAAAAAAATACGTGGTGAAGCTCAGCGATGAGGAGCGGGGCCGGCTGACCGCGCTGATCACCAAGGGCAAACACCCGGCGCGGCAGCAGCTGAAAGCGCGCATTCTGCTGAAGGCGGATGCGTCGGACGCCGGCGAAGCCTGGAGTGACAGCCAAATTGCCGCAGCCCTGGAGACCAGCGTCGACACAGTTGCTCGGGCGCGCCAGCGGCTGGTGGAAGAGGGCGTCGATGCTGTGCTGACCTGCAAGCATTCGCCAGCCTCCGCCAGAAAACGCATCTTTGATGGAGAAGCCGAGGCGAAGCTGGTTGCCCTGGCCTGTTCGGCGCCCCCAGCGGGACGCGCGAAATGGACGCTACGGCTTCTGGAAGAGACCGTCGTGGAGCTGAACATCGTTGAGCGGGCCAGCGACAACACGATCGGGCGGACGCTAAAAAAAACACGCTCAAGCCCCACCTGCGACAGCAATGGGTCATCCCGCCGGACGCCAACGCCGCCTTCGTAGCCAGCATGGAGGATGTGCTGGAAGTTTATCAAAGGCCGCACAACCCAACCCGCCCCGTGGTCTGCCTGGACGAGACCTCAAAGCAGTTGATTTCCGAAACGCGTGTGCCGATCGCGGCGAAGCCAGGGCAGGTTGCCCGCTACGACTACGAGTATGAACGCAACGGCACCGCCAACCTGTTCATGATGTTCGCACCGCTGGAAGGCTGGCGGCACGTCAAGGTGACCGATCGCCACGCCGCCGTGGATTATGCGCAGGTCCTCAAGGAATTGTCCGACACGCACTTTCCTCACGCCGAGAAGATCGTCCTCGTGCAGGACAACCTCAACACCCACAAGGCGGCGTCGCTCTACGAAGCCTTTCCGGCCGCCGAGGCGCGTCGGCTCGTCGAGCGCTTCGAATGGCACTACACCCCCAAGCACGGCAGACTGGCTGGACATGGCCGAGTCCGAACTCGGCGTCCTGGCGTCGCAGTGTCTCGATCGCCGCATCCCCGACAAGCAGACCCTGATGGACGAAGTCGCCGCCTGGCAGGCCCGCCGCAACCGACACCACACCAAAGCCGATTGGCAATTCACCACGGCCGATGCCCGGGTGAAACTGAAGAGGCTCTACCCAGCATTATGAGCGACGCAGGGCACTAGTGCAATGCGTCGTTTATTTTGCGGTAGTTGAGCATTCAGATTTCCCTGATCATCTGCCTACGGCAATGAAAGATGCCTGTGCTGCTGAGGCTATTTCAATGCACGGCTCCGCCGTCATGCGGTTTCATTTTTAGCCATTAACCGCAAAATTAATGACGCAGAGCACTAGCGTTGTCTGGCTGACAACCGACGCTCTGCCCTCAGATGGCCCAAAGCTGCCGCTCGACCGCACCCTGCGGTGTTCCAAGGCCTCCGGAGACGGACATGACCGATACGAAGCTGCCCCAGCGGATTCTCATCGTCGATGACGAACCCTCGTTGCTGGAGGAACTGAACGATTTCTTGACCTTGCACGGCGTGACCGTGAGCGCAGCCGGCGACGCGGCGCAGGCGCTCGCCGTGCTTGCCGGCGATCCCGCCATCACGGTCGTGCTCACCGACATCCGCATGCCCGGCCTCGACGGCCTGGACCTGGCCAACCGGATCCTGCGGGCGCGCGACGACTCCGATGCCATCGAGGTCGGTACTGATGACGGGGCACGGCACCATCGAGAACGCCGTGCAGGCAGTGCGGGCCGGCGCGTTCGACTTCCTGCGCAAGCCGATGGTGCTCGATGACATGCTCGCCGTGCTGCGGCGTGCCCACGCCCAGGCGCTCGCGCGCCGCGAGGCCCACGCGGCGCGGGTGGCGGAATTGGAGCGGCTGCGAGCCGATTACGCGGCTTTACAGGCGCGTTTCGCGCGCATGGAAGCACCGGTCGCGCTGACCGGCGACACCCCGCCGGAACTCGCCCGCATCCTGTCGCACGAACTGCGTACGCCTCTGGTTCCGATCGTGGCGCTGCCCGGGATCCTGCAGGCGCAAAAATCGTTGCCGCGCGCGACGCTCAACGCCTATCTGCGGGGCGTGCAGCGGGGTGGGGCACGGCTGCAGGAGATCGCCGACGACCTAATCGAGTTCCTTGCGCCGCCGGACGCACGAGCGTTCGCCTGGCGGCAGGTCCTGCCGGAGAGGGTGCTCGCCCTGCTGCAGGCGCGCTTTCTGCCGGCGGCCAGGGAGGCCGGGGTGACACTTGGGCTTGGGAAGCCCACCACTGCGGAGCCCGGCACAGCGGAGCCTGCCACCAGCGAGGTGGAGACCGACCAGCCGCATTTGGTTGGCGCACTGGGACGGCTGGTGGCGAACGCCCTGATCGCGACGCGACCTGGCGGGCAGATCGAGCTGACCGCGCATGCCATGGCGCCGGACAGTGTCGCCTTTATCGTCCGTGACGACGGGGACGGCATGACGGGGGAGGAAGTGGAACTCGCGAAGCTGCCGTTTCGCCAGCTCGACATGTCGCTCACGCGGCGCGGCGGCGGCATGGGCCTCGGCTTGCCGCTGGCGATCCGTATGGCGGAACGGTTGGGTGGGCGGCTGGCGATCGAGTCCGCGCCCGGCGCGGGCACCACCGCGAGCATCGTGCTGCCGAGGCGGCACACGGATGGCAGGGCACGATGAGCACTGCGCCGGATCGCCCGCCGCCCGCCGCGCCGCCACAAGCCGCGTCGGGCGGCGAGCCGTGGCACATCGGGGCGCTCGCCCGGCTGTCCTCGCACCGCTCGGCCATGCTCGTGCTGCTGGTTGTGGTCACGGTCGCGTTGCTCAGCCTGGTGGGCTGGCGTTATCACGAGGTCAGACGCGACAACGAGGCCCTAGTCGCCGGCCGCGCCACCGAACGCGCCAACGCCATGGCGTCGCAACTGCGCGACACGATCGCCGCGACGCTGCTGCAGGCGGACGTCATGCACGGTATGGCGCGGCTGGTGACGGAGGCGCGCCTGTCCGGCAACATTACTGCCGAAGCGGCGCTGCGCCCGTACCTGGACCCGGCGGCTGGCTATGGCGGCCCGGACGTGGTGCAGGTGTTGGCGGTCGGGGCCTCCGGCGTGCTGTTATGGACCAATCTCGACTGGACCCCGCCGCGCACCGACCTGGCCGACCGCGAGCACTTCACGGCGCTCGCGGCCAATCCGGCGCTCGAGTTCGTGTTCGGCCGCCCGGTGCTCGGGCGGACCAGTGGGGAGTGGTCCGTGCACTTCGCCCGTGCCCTGCGCGACCGCACCGGGGCGTTGCGCGCGACCACGGTCGTGGCGCTACATGCCGGCATGCTGGCGCGACTGTGCCGTGATATCGGGCTGGCTCCGGACGATACGGTCACGCTGCTGCGCGACGACGGCGTGGTGCTGATGCGCAGCGACATGACGCAGTTCGGCGACATCGCCGGCGGCGCGCCGTCCGGCGAACGGGAACCGTCGTTGGAAACCGCCACTTTCCCGGCCCGGCCCGGTCCGCTGGACGCCATGCCGCGCACCGAGGCGTCGCGACGTGTCCCCGGCGCGCCGCTGACGCTGCATGTGAGTCTGTCGCGGGTGGCGCAGATGGAGGCACTCGCGGAGGTGCGCCAAACGCTGTGGCGCTTTACCCTGTTGCTCGAAGGCGCAATCGTGGGAATCGCGATCGTCGGCGGGTTCGCGGTGCTCCTTCTCCGCCGCGCCGCTGTGGACGCGGCGCGCGCTGCCAGCCTCGCGGAAAGCGAGGCATGGTTTCGCGCCGTGATCGACGACATGGCCGACGGCGTGCTGGTGATCGACGGCCTGAGCGATGGCACTCCCCGGGTCACCTACGCCAACCATCAGGCCGGCAAGATTTTCGGCATGCCTGCCGGGCAACTCGCCGGCCGCGACTTCGCGACGCTCGTTCATTCCGGCGATCAGGCACAGTTGGCGGAACGCAAGCAGGCGGCGTTGCGCGGGCAGAAGCTCAGCCAGGTGATGTATCGTGCGCTTCGGCCCGAC
The DNA here is from genome assembly GCA_963709085.1 of uncultured Alphaproteobacteria bacterium. Taxonomy (GTDB): domain Bacteria; phylum Pseudomonadota; class Alphaproteobacteria; order Acetobacterales; family Acetobacteraceae; genus Rhodovastum. Next base: position 786,343 of record CAVPVB010000024.1, on the reverse strand, counting down.
GGCAGCTTCGTCCGGGTCATCACGAGCAGCGCCGCCGCCTCCACCCCGACCGAGCCGTCCCGGGTGCGCCTCATCACGTCAATGCGGGACATCACCGAGGAATACGCGCGCGACGCCGCGTTAGCCGAGGCACGGGCCCGAACCGAGCGCATCCTGCAAGTTATCCCGGGCGTGTTCTACCAACTGACGGCGGCCCCCGGCGAAGCGTTCAAGCCCGCTTTCGTCTCGGAGAGCGTGACCCACCTCCTGGGCGTTTCGGTCGAGGAGGCGTCACGGCCGGGCTTCATGCCGGGTCTCGCGGCGGTCGATGTCCGGGCCACGCGGCAGGCCGCGCTGGAAAAGGCGGGGCCGGCCGGGGTGGCTGTCGCCGAATACGTATTCCGCGTGCGAGGCCAGGAGGTCTGGCTGCGCGATACGATGCGCCGGCTCATACGCCCGGACGGCGGTGCCGAAATCGTCGGCTTCCTCGCAGATGCCACGGCCGAGCACGCGGCCGACGAGGCGCGGCGGGCCGCCGAGGCGGAACTGCGACGGCTGAACCGGGCGCTGGCAGCCTATTCGCGGTCGCTGTTCGCCCTCATCCGGTCCGACACCCTGAACGAGCTGGTGACGCGGGTATGCGAGAGCATCGTCGAGGAGCCCATCTACGTCCTGGCCTGTCTCGGCTTGCCCGAGTCATTGCCCGGTCTGCCGATCCGGCTCATCGGCGGCGTGGGCAGCGCGGTCGGCTACATTGAGGGAATAAGCCTCAGTTGGTCGGCCGATGTCCCGGAAGGGCGCGGTCCGTCCGGGACCGCGCTGCGCGAGGGCAGGCCGCACGTCATGCGCGATTCCTGGATCGACCCGATGCACGCGCTGTGGCGCGAACGGGCCAAACGGTTCGGAATCCGGTCAAGCCTGACCGTGCCGTGCCGGGCCGACGACCGGGTCGTCGGCATATTGATCATCTATGCCTCGGAACCGGATGCGTTCGGGGCGGAAGAACTCGGCCTGTTCCAGCAACTGAGCGAGGAGATCGGTTTCGCGATCAGGCTGGAGGAAGACCGCGCCCGGTTGCAGGCCGCCGAAGGCGCCCGCGCCGCGGCGGAAGAAAATCTGCGCGCCGCCGCGCAGCTTGGCCCCGGCATGCTCTACCGGGCGCGCGTGCATGCGGCGGGTGTCGAGGTGCTGCATGTGTTCGGCGATGCTGCCCGGGTTACCCACGCCATTGCTGGACCCAATGGCGGCCCCGCCACCCTCGGGACGATCCTGGCCAGGCCGGACAGCCACGCGGCGATACGCTCGCTGGCGGACAACAGCACGCTGAGCGACGACACCCCGCTGGAGGCGAGCGACGGCACGACGTGCTGGATGCGCAACGCCGTACGCGTCACCGGCCGGAGCGACGACGCGGTGGACGTGGTCGGCTACGTTTCCGAGGTGACGCAGGAGAAGGAACAGCAATTGCGCCGCCAGCAAGTCACGACGCTGCTGACGCTGGGCGAGATGGCGACCGGGATGGCGCACGAACTCAACCAGCCTTTGACCAGCATCAGTTTCGCCGCCCAGAACGCCGAGATACTGCTTGGCCGGGAGCCGGCGGACCTGCGCGCCGTCGGCGACAAGCTCGGGAGGATTGTCAGTGCGGTGCACCGCGCTGCCAAGCTGATCGAGCACATGCGTGTGTTTGCCCGCAACGAACACGAGGAGCTGCGCCCGGTTTCCTGGCACTCGGTGCTGGACTCCGCGGTCGAAATCCTCAGCCACAAGCTTCGCGGGTGTCAGCTCGTCACGGACGTGCCGAAAGACCTGCCCGAGGTCGCGGGATCGCCGATCCCGATGGAGCAGGTGCTGATCAATCTGATTTCCAACGCGGTCGATGCCTATGACGGAGCTGTGCCCGGGGTGGCGCGCGTCGTGACGGTGCAGGGGGGCGTGCGGGAAGACAAGGTCACGCTGCGCGTCACCGACCGCGCGGGCGGCATCCCGCAGCACGCGCTCTCGCGCGTCTTCGAGCCGTTCTTCACCACCAAGCCGCCCGGCAAGGGCACCGGTCTCGGGCTTGCCCTCGCGTTCGGCACCATCGTCGAAATGGGCGGCACGATCATCGCCGCCAACGAGGACGGTGGCGCGGTGTTCGAAATCCACCTGCCAATAGGGCCTAGTGCAATGCGTCGTTCATTTTGCGGTAGTTGAGCATTCAGATGTCCCTGATCATCTGCCTACGACAATGAAAGATGCCTGTGCTGCTGAGGCTGCTTCAATACACGGCTCCGCCGTCATGCGGTTTCATTTTTAGCCATTAACCGCAATATTAATGACGCAGAGCACTAGCACTACTTTGGCAGAATTTGGCCGCTTTCCAAGCTATATCAATAACTAAAGCAAATTCACTACGCTTCCAACGATGCTGATGGCATCTCCGGAAATGTTTTTTTGCCAAAGTAGTGCTAGTGCCCGGCGTCCTTGACTCTGCGGTGAAAGTCTGAATCGATCGTTCCGCATCGAACAGACGGAGACGATTGGTGGCTGCCAAGGAGATCGCGGCAAAGAAGTACGTGGTGAAGCTCAGCGAGGAGGAACGGGACCAGCTGAACGCCCTGATCGGCAAGGGCAAACACCCGGCGCGGAAGCTGTTGAAGGCCCGCATCTTGCTGAAGGCTGACGCGTCGGACGCTGGCGAAGCCTGGAGTGACAGCCAGATTGCCGCGGCCCTGGAGACCAGCGTCGACACAGTCGCTCGGGCACGCCAGCGCCTGGTGGAAGAGGGCGTCGACGCCGTCCTGACCTGCAAGCATTCGCCAAACTCGGCGAGAAAGCGCATCTTCGATGGCGAAGCCGAGGCGAAGCTGATTGCCTTGGCCTGTTCCACGCCCCCCGCAGGGCGCGCGAAGTGGACGTTGCGGCTTCTGGAAGAGACTGTCGTCAAGCTGAGCATCGTTGACCGGGCCAGCGACAACACGATCGGGCGGACGCTAAAAAAAATACGTTCAAGCCCCACCTGCAACAGCAATGGGTCATCCCGCCGGACGCCAACGCCGCCTTTGTAGCCAGCATGGAGGATGTGCTGGAAGCCTATCAAAGACCCCACGACCCAGCCCGTCCCGTGGTCTGTCTGGACGAGACGTTCGAAGCAGTTGATTTCCGAAACCCGGGTGCCGATCCCGGCGAAGCCAGGGCGAGTTGCCCGGCATGACTATGAGTAGAGACCGTCCGGTTTCTAGGGCTTACCTTTACCCGCATCTAGAAAGATGCAATTTTATCATTATGTTAGCCTAGCCATCTGTGCGCCGTAGCTGAGGGAAGCCCCTTGGAACGCAGGTGCAGCATACGCCCGCTTTCGCAACGGGCATTTGGAAAATCTGCCATTTTCGGCGCTCGGCTGCGGATCGACATGATGTCGTTCTATAGTAGCGCAGGGCTTTGCCACGATGCGGGTAAAGGTAAGGTTTCTAGGGGGGTACCCTGGACCCAGCTGATTGGGTCGGTACCACCCCTGAGCTGCAGGGTGGCGATTGGCCCGGTCAGACTCAATAATGGCAGCTTATCACGCGGCCATGAATTACGCCCTGATTGGCGGCAAAGTTTTGATAGAACTGCAAAATTCCGACCGCCGGGGACCAATCCTGACCGCCACCTCCCGGAGGCCAACGGGCCGCCTGCGTCCATGCTGACATTCAACCCGGTGCATGACGATGCTCTCGCACGCGAGGCTTTCAGCACCTCACAGGGCCATGATCACAGCGGGATGGAGGGGGCGGATGCAGTGGCGAGTCATGATCGAGTTGTCCGGAACGAGCGGTGTGCAATTGCATGAGGTGCACGCCGGCGGTTCCACCACGACCGCTTGCTCGGCGGCGACGTTGGGCCTGACCCTGGCGGAAGCCAAGGAAATCCTGGCCGGGCTGCAGCGCGACCTGGTTCAGGCGCAAACCGAGGAGCACTGCCAGAGCCGACGCCGCTGCCCGCGCTGTGGCGCGCAACGGCCGCTGAAGGACCGCCGTCCCCGGCGGCTGCGGTCGCTGTTCGGCGTCGTCGAGGTCCATGCTCCGCGCTTCACCCCATGCCGATGCAGCCAGACCCGGCGCGAGATCCTCTCGCCCGTCGTGGAGATCATGCCCGATCAGTGCACGCCGGAGTATGAGCGTAGCCTCGCCGAGATGGGGGCGTTGCTGCCGTATCGCCGCGCCCGTACCTTATTGGAGGACCTGTTCCCGCTCGGCGAGCCGCCGATGGTGGAGACCATCCGGCAACGGACCTTGCAGGTCGGCGCCAGGCTGGAGTGCCAGGCAGCGGCGCCGCCAAGGTCGCCGCCGGCGGCCGAGGCGAAGTCGATCGCGCTGTCCATCGATGGCGGTCACGTCCGGTCGGTGCGCAGCTACCAGGTTCGCTTCTTCGAGATCATCGTCGCGCAGGCCAGCAACGACAACGGCCGGCACGTCGTCTTCGCCAGCGTGCCGGCGGAGGCCACCCACCAGGCGCAGCAGTTGCGCGGCGTGCTGCACGATCTGGGTGCGACACCGGCGACGCCGGTCACCATCCTGAGCGACGGTGCTGATGGACCGCGTTCCGTTGGCGAGGCGGCGAGTGTCGGTCCGACCAGGCACGTGCTCGACTGGTTTCATCTTTCGATGCGCATCCAGCACGTCGCCCAGACCGTCAAAGGCTGGCCCGATGATACGGCCGAGGACCGCCAGGAAGGCGCCCGCCTCGCGGATGTCGTTGACCAGCACATCCGCTGGCGCCTGTGGCACGGTCAGGTGCAGCGGGCGCTTGATCTCATTGGCGACACCATCGGCCCGCTCGCGGCCACGGCAAACGACGCGACATCGCCCGTTGCCGCACCAGCGGGCAAGGTTGCGGCTGTGCTGCGTGCTCTGGAGACCTACGTGTCCGGGCAATCCGAACTGATCATTGACTACGCGACGGCCCGCCGCTGCGAGCAGCCGATCTCGACGGCGACCACGGAGAGCACGGTGCAGTGGCTGCTGCACCGCCGGATGAATGCCAACCAACAGATGCGATGGTCGCCCCGTGGGGCACATCTGATGCTCAAGGTTCGGACCGCGGTTATGAACGGCACCTTCGACAAGGACCATGCCGCCGCTGAGTGGCGGGCCAAACGCCCATATCGCCGGGCCGCCTGACCCCCCCACAAAATGGACGGTCTCGTTCGATCGACGCGCCTGCTTTCCCGTCCCGACCTGGCTCCACCCAGGCCGCGGCGCGCAACGCAGGGGATGGGAGGAGCGCAGCCACCCGCAGCCGCGCAGATTAGGGCCTGTTAGTCCTTGAGTGCTTCCCCATATAGGGAAGTATGACAGACACCCAATGGAAGGGACTCGCACCTCTGATTGAGCAGTGCCGTCCCCCGCACAAGACCGAGTTCCTCAATCTCCGCCGGACCATCGAGGCGATCATCTGGCGCCATGAGAACGGCGCCAAGTGGCGGCAAATACCCACCGAGTTGGGACCGTGGTGGATGGCGGCGCAGGCGTTCAACCGCTGGAGCCATCACGGTGTTTGGGAGCGCCTGCTGGAACTGGCGCAGGCACGGGGCGGCGTGCAACTGGGCATGGCCTTTCTCGACGGCAGCACCATCCGCGCCCATCACAAAGCCGCCGGCGCCGTCAAGCATGGCAGAACGTCGGCCCAGCGCGATCAAGATGAAGGACTTGGCCGCTCGCGCGGGGGCTTTGGCACCAAGGCCTGCGTGCTCGCCGACGCTTCCGGCCGGGCAATCGGCTTCAAGCTCGCGCCCGGGCAGGCGCACGAACTGCCGCTGGCGCCGGCGCTACTGGCCCTGCTCGTCGCCATCCCGCGGTGGATTCTGGGTGACCGCGGCTATTCCTCGCATCTTTTCCGCACGTTGATCTGGAACCTGGGCGCCCGTCCGGCGATCCCGCCCAGGCGCAACGAGGCGCCGGTCGCCTGTCCACCCTGGATCTACCACAACCGTAACCTGGTCGAACGCCTGTGGAACCGGCTGAAGGAATGGCGGGCGGTTGCGACGCGATATGAAAAGACCGCGCGCTCCTTCATGGGCGTGCTTTGCATGGCTGCAACAATGGACTGGCTAAAGGCATAGACAAGAACTCAAGGACTAACAGACCCTAGGGTGGTATGCCTGATCGCCGCCCCGGAAGGCCTGGCCACTTTCACCGCCGAGCATCCCGACGTGACGGTGTTCACCGCGGCGATCGACCGCTGCCTGGACGAGCACCATTATATCCGCCCCGGGCTGGGCGATGCCGGGGACCGGCTGTACGGCACCAAATAACGCCGGCACCGGGTATGGCATCGCGGGAAAGCAACTGTTTATATCTTCCCGGAACGGATCGGCCGTCCAGGCAATAAAGCCGCCGTCACGGCGGTATCAGGAAGGGGGCAACAGATGGACAGCAACCTTGGGTCGCTGGCGCGCGCCGCTGCGACCACGCTGTGCGCATTGGCGGCCCTGCCGGTCGCCAACGGCAGCGCCTGGGCGGAGTCGGCCGGCGGCGGCCACGGCAGCACCCACCCGGCCGTGGTCAACAAGCCGCGCGTCGATCTCCGCCAGCCCGCCGAGGCGTCCGACTTCACCCAGGAGGTCACCCAGGAGTGGAATGCCGCGTACGACGACTACCTGGCACTGAAGAACCAGATCCAGAACGACACCAACATCCAGTTCTCGATGCCCGTTTCCGTCTCCGGGCAATGGGGCACCCCGGACGGCGGCCCGGGGACCGCCATGATCGTCTATTCGCCCGCGGTCACCTGGACGCCGTTCACCAACACCGCGATCGGCTCGGGCGCATTCGATTTTGCTTTTCAGAGCAACCAGTTCTGGACCGGCGCCACCAGAGGTCATAGCGTGACCTGTTACTCGACTTTGACCATATCATTGTCCTGTGATGTCAGGCGCGGATCCAGAAGGGTGTTTCTGAGGCGATGAAGTTGAGGGCGTCGTCGAGGGGAAGGACGGCGCCGAAGGGTCCGGCGCGGCCCCAGGCGTTACGACGCCACCACAGCACCTCGAAGAGGTTGTCCTCTGGGAGCGGTCGCAGTCGGGCGACCGGTGCGCCAGTGCGAGTGGACATCAGAGAATAGCCGCCGCTGATCCGGCGCACGGTCACGCCGCCACGCGGCCAAGGGTACGCTTCGATCCGCTCGATGACCGGATCAGGGACGGGTTTGGCGGGCGTCGCCATCTACGATCTCGGTGTTCCGCATGGTCCCAGGAGGTCTGTCATGGTCCGCCCCGATCTGCATCTCCCGCAAGCTTTCGTCACGTGGATGGCGCCTTTCCTTGCCGCCTTCATCCGACGCAGCCGCGCTACCGTTGCGGCGTTGGCGGTGGGCGCGCTGCTGGCGATCGGCCCGCGCACGGTCGCCAATTGCCTGCGCGCCCTGGGCCTGGCCGAGCATCCCAGCTTCACCCGCTTATGCAGAGGCTCTGCATAACGAATAAAGGATTTTTGCGTTGCGAAGCCGACGCAAAAATCCCGTTGGACGAACGCGGGGGGCGTGGGGCTTGGATGGGGCGGCTATGGAGATTTCACTTCGGACGCTCGATGTCCCCGCCGATCGCCGCGGCCGGACAGATGTCTTCTGAGCCTTCCGGCGGCGCCACCATGCTCCGGCGCGGCACTATTGGGCGGGTAGCGAGCATCCTGTGGGTCACGGTGACGGCCATCGGCTGAACTGGGGACAGCGGCGCCCTGTGGCGTGCCGGAGCACGCGGGGTAGGACCGGACGGCGGGCGGGATGGGCGGGAGATTACGGTCCCATGGCTTGCCCCCGTGCGAACGTGCGGATGAAGATCAGGCGTCCCTGGTGACAGTGCGGACAGATCCACGGTTCGGTCACCGACGCGGCGGCCACTTCGGTGGGGTCGGGCGGCACCGTCGGCTCGGGGAGCGGCCCGGCCGGAGGCGGCGCCTGCAGCTGCAGCATCTGCCGCACCCGCTCGGCGTCCTGGCGGTGGGCGGGATGCCACAGGCCGAAGTAGCGCACCTTGTGGAAGCCGCGCGGCAGCACGTGCTGGAGGAAGCGGCGCATGAACTCCTCCCCGCTGAGCCGGCAGGTGCGCCGGCGCCCGGTCTTGCGGTCGCGGTACGCGAAGGTCACGCCGGCGGCGTCGAGGCAGACGATGCGGGCGTTGGTGATGGCGATGCGAAAGACGTAGCGGGCGAGGTAGTCGAGCACCGCCTGTTCGCCGCTTCCCCAGGCGGTGACGTGGGCGATCCAGTCCTTGTGCCACACGACGTCAGGCACGATCAGGTCGGGACAGCGTTGCTGCAGCATGGCGCGGAACTTGCCGCGCACCTTGCGGGCGAGCGCCTTGATCGGCAGCAGGAAGGTGCGGCGTGCCGGATGCCAGGTGGTGCCGTGCTCGGAGATGCCGCCGCCGCTGACCAGGCAATGGACGTGTGGGTGCAGGTTGAGCTGCTGATCCCAGGTGTGCAGTACCGCCAGCACGGCGACGGTGCCGCCGACGAAGCGCGGGTCGCGGGCGAGACTCGATGATCGCGCCGGCCGTCGCCTGCATCAGCACGGCATAGCCGTCGCGCTGGTGGGTCCGCAGCACCGCGCGCAGCTCGGCCGGCACGGTGACGGTCATGTGGAAATACGGCACCGGCAGCATCTCCGCCTGCCGGTGTCCGAGCCATTCCTGGGTCTGCGCGGTGTGGCACTTGGGACAGCTGCGATTGCCGCAGGAATGGTACGAGAACACCTCGGCGCCGCAGGTGTCGCAGCCCCAGACTTGGCCGCCGAGGGCGGCGGTGCGGCAGTCGAGGATGTCCTCGATGGCGCGCCGATGCGAGGGCGGCATCGCCACCCCGTGCGCGTTGAGGTAGTCCGCCGCGAAGCGGCGGAACACGTCGGCGACCTCGATCATGGCCGCCTCCCTCAGAGGCCGGCCATCAGGCGGTCGAGCAGTCCCTGCAGCGAAGCCAGGGTGGGCGTGGTCAGGTGGGTGTAGATCGCCGTCGTGGCGATGCGGGCGTGGCCGAGCAGAATCTGCACCACGCGCATGTCCACACCGCTCTCCATCAGCCGGGTGCCGTACGAGTGGCGCAGGCAGTGCGGCGTGATGCCGGGCGGCACGTCGGCCGCCGCCGCGGCGGCGGCGGCGGCGAAGCTGTCCCGCAGGACGCGCTCATTGAGCGGCGCGTCGCCGCGACGATTGGGGAACAGCCAGCGGCGGTTGTGATGGGTCAGCCACACCTGCTCGAACGCGTTGAGCATGGGCTGGGGCAGCGGCACCAGACGCTCCTTGTTGCCCTTGCCGATGATGCGCAGCACCCGGCGGGCCCGGTCGATGGCCGTGACCTCCAGCGTGATGGCCTCGCTGATGCGCAGTCCGCAGGCATACATGGCGGCGAGGCAGGTACGATGGACCGGGTTGCGGACGCCGCCGAGCAGGCGCCGGACCTGATCCTCGGTCAGCCAGTCAGGCAGCCGCTTCTGCCGCGGCAAGGCGATCCTTTTTTTCCCCAAACAGATCCCAGGCCCGGGTGAGCGTTTGGCGGAAGAAGAACCGCAAGCCGGCGCGGGCGATCTCGAAGGTGCCGCGCGCCACCCCGCGCTGGCGCAGGTCCAGCAGGTAGGCCCGGACCTCCGCCTCGCTGAGCTGGTCCGGCGCGCGCCGGTAGTACTTGGCCAGCTGCCAGACCGCGCGGAGGTAGGCGGCCTGTGTGTTCGCGCTCAGCCCGGCCAGGATCATGGCCTCGATCATCAGTTGGCGCTGTGGCGACATGACAGATCTCCCTCGGTTGGATCTCCCGGCGAGCGACCTCCGCCCGCCAGTCCAAAGGATACCTCCGGCCGGGTCAGCTCAGCCTTGACCCGCCTCGCCTCGGCGAAGCCGTTCTGTCGTGTGCCCAGCATGTTCAACAGCTTAGGGGTGCAAGTCCCCCATCCAGCCTGATGGAGGTGAAGGATTAGCAAAGCACAAGGGCAGCCACCGCGAGGTGGTGTCTGAAGGAAGTGCGGCGCAAAACCGCGACCTGACGAACAGAAACCGGATATGAGGCACTCTTGGTCGGACGAGCGGGCGACAGATCGCGAAGTCCTTATCCATCAAGGGCCAAGAATGTAGATCCGGCAGGTGCGCGGGGAAGGCGGTTGAACTTACCTGGGGAGATCTGCGTCGTGTTCCGCAACTGGAACTAGAGAAGCCGAGAGGCGACTCGATCGCGGCGCAGAAGTCAGCAGAGGGCGTAATAGGTCAAGCTGTCGGCAAGGCCAGTGAGGCACTCCAAAGCCGAAAGGCGGAGCAAACAGATATGCCGAGCCGGAAACGTTGGCTGAAGGCCCGAACGAGTGAGAGTGGAAAGTAGGACTGGCAACTCATGAGTGGAACGCGGCAGAAGATCCAGAGCGAGCTGGCCTTGGAACCGAAGGGCCGGGGTGAACCCCCCGGCTGCGGCCGCCAAGGGTCCGAACCACCTGTGGCGAAGCCAACCCCCGAAAACCCGGCTTCGGCTGAACAGCTGATGGAGGAAATCTGCGACAGAGAGAATCTCGAAGCAGCGTGGAAACGCGTTCGAAGGAACCAAGGTAGTCCGGGCGTTGATGGGATGACCATCGATGACACCAAAATCTACCTACGTGAGCACTGGCCAAACATCCGGACCCATCTCCTCGACGGGACCTACCAGCCTCTACCGGTCAAGCGGGTCGAAATACCCAAGCCGGACGGCGGGATCAGAAAGCTCGGCGTGCCTTGCGTCGTCGACAGACTGATCCAGCAAGCCGTGCTGCAGGTTCTCCAGAAGCGATGGGACCCGACGTTCTCCGAGCACAGCTACGGTTTCCGGCCGGGGCGTTCTGCTCATCAGGCGGTGGCTCAGGCACAACAGTACGTTGCCGAGGGCTATAACGTCGTGGTCGATCTTGACCTCGAGAAATTCTTCGATCGAGTCAATCACGACAGCTTGATGGCGCGGGTCGCCGCACGAGTGGCCGACAAGCGTGTGCTCAAACTCATCCGGGCCTTCCTGAAGGCCGGGGTGCTGGAGGACGGTTTGGTGCAGTCGGTGGATGAGGGCACCCCGCAAGGGGGTCCGCTTTCGCCCCTCCTCAGCAATATCGTGCTCGACGACCTCGACAAGGAACTGACTCGCCGCGGTCACCGCTTCTGTCGGTACGCGGACGACTGCAACATCTATGTTCGCAGCCTCCGCGCCGGCCAACGGGTAATGGCCTCGGTAAGCCGATTCCTGACTCAAAAGCTACGGCTGAAGGTCAACGAGGCGAAGAGCGCCGTGGCGCGCCCGGAGGAGCGCAAGTTCCTGGGGTTCAGTATCGCGAACGACGGGAGGGAGCGGCGCATCGCGCCGAAAGCCCTTGACCGGTTCAAGGGAAGAATCCGGGACATGACTCGCCGGACACGAGGGATTAGCCTGGCGCAGGTGATCGAAGAACTCACGCCCTACCTGATCGGGTGGCGCGGATACTTCGGCTTCTGTCAGACCCCTCGCGTGCTCACGAACCTGGAAGCGTGGATCCGCCGAAGGTTACGCTCATACCTTTGGCGGCAGTGGCTGAACGGGCCAAACCGCTACAAAGAACTGCGCCGACGTGGCGTACCAGAGTTCAAAGCAGCGGTCGCCGCCGGTTCGCCGACGGGCCTCTGGCGCATGTCAGGGCACCCGGCGGTCCACCAGGCCCTGCGCAACCACACTTTCGATTCACTCGGCCTCCCGCGGCTCTACATTCCAGCCGAAGCATAACTCATTCGAACCGCCGAGGTACGGACCCGTATGCCAGGCGGTGTGGGAGGGGCGGTGTCGCGAGACACCCCCCTATCCCGATCAAGCGGGTTTATGCGGCGCGAATGGTTATGCAGAGTTGGCGGCGAGCATGAAAGCCCGCCGCCATTGTTGGCGAATTTTACTCGGCATAATTTTTGGTTCGGCCCGCCTGCCGCAGCATCGCCAGTAGCTGATCTGGAGCGCGGAAGCGACCTGCTTTGACCATAGGCGGGACGCTCGCAGCAAGCGCTTCCAACTTCGCGGTCGGGTCGGCACGCAGGTAGATTTCCGTGCTTTGAAGGGTTGCATGACCGAGCCAGAGGGAGACCTTCCGAATGTCTCCTGTCGCTCGGAGTGTGTGGATGGCGCAGGTATGGCGCAGGACGTGTGGCGTCACGCGCTTTGTGGCGATTGATGGCTCCTTGCGCGCGGCCGTGGCTACATGCTTCGCGAGGATGTACTCGAATCCGGATCGCGTCATGGCGTGACCAGCGGCATTGAGGAACAATTCCTGGTCACCATGGCATGGGCGCACGGAGAGCCACGCCTTGATGGTCGTGACTGTCTCTTTCCACAGTGGCAGCACGCGCTCGCGCCGCCCCTTTCCCATGACGTGAACGGTGGCGAACGTTGCCTGGTCAAGCCCCTCCATGCGGAGGCCGACCAACTCGGAAACACGTAGCCCCGCTGCGAAGGCCAGGTGCAGCATCGCGCGGTCGCGTATACCTGACAGCGTGCTCCGGTTTGGCGCATCGAGAAGCGCCCGCAACTCGTCCTGGGTCAGATATCCGACCAGAGCTTCATCAGCTTTCTTCATCAGGATTGCATGGATCTGACGCGCTTGGTTTAGACAGGATACCATCCGGGATTCCAGAAAGCGGAAGAACGAGTGGATAGCAGCGAGTCTGGCGTTGCGGCTTCGTGCTGAATTACCTCGGTCGCTCTCGATGTGATCAAGGAAGGCGAGGACCAGCGGCACATCGAGCTGTTCGAGTTCTACCTGGCAGGGCTTGACGTGCAACCGAGCTGCTGCGAAGCAGACGAGAAGCTTGAAGCTGTAGGCGTATGCATCGCAGGTATGCGGGCTCGCGTTGCGCTCGCGTGGCAGGTGCTCGATTAAAAATGCGCTCAGGTGGGGTGCAAGCGCGGTCATGCTACTCTCCCCGATTCTGATGCAGCGCTTCGCTGACATCGGCGATCTGCTCCATCAGCACCGGCGTAGCTTGCAGGTACCAGTAAGTGCTTGTCGCATGCGCGTGGCCGAGGTACGTGCTGAGGGCAACAAGGTGCCGAGCGACCGCAACTCCGCCGTGCTGGCACTGCTCGAGGGAGCGGACGGCGAACGAATGCCGAAGATCATGAATGCGCGCACCGCGCTGGCCGGGGTCCCCCCTCAGTCCGATCGATCGGGCCAGCTTCAGGAAGACGGCGTCCACCGTGGTGTAAGCCGGAGTTCTGCCACAGATCGAGACGAACAGAGAGTCGTCAACTGTACCAAGCTGGCTACGAACGCCGATATAGGCATTCAAGGCTTGTTGCGTGGTTGCATGCAATGGCACGAGGCGGCTCTTGCAGAACTTGGTTTCGCGGATAAGCAGCCCGTCCTCCGTCACGTCGTTGAGTTTTAGCGCCAATGCCTCCGAAATGCGAAGGCCGGTCGTGGCAAGAAGGCCAAAGAGCGTGGCGTACATCTTCGGCCTGACAGAACCAACAGGTCCCAGTCGAGCAGCTTCCTGTATGAGGTGGGCGATTTCGGCGGGCGAGTAGATGTGGGCAATCCGTCGTCGGTAGAATGCTCGACCCAGTGCATCGCCCGCTGGCGCTTCATAGCGAGCATCCTCCGGACGCATGGCCAGTGCGAACCGTCGGACTTCGAGTAACCTGTTGCGCCGCTGAGGTGGCGACGACGCTTGTGCTGCCCAGTCGAGCGCGCGGTCGATGCGAACAAATTCGTCTCCATGGGCTTCTGCGAAGGCCGTAAAGCTTTTCAATAGCCCGTGTTGCGTTCGGAACTTGAATCCAACCGAGCGATGAAGCTCCACGTATCGTGCCATATCGGCGCTCAGCATGGGATATCTCCCGGCCACGGCTGCGCAATCGCGCCAAGCATGCCGGTGTCCACTTTGGCGTACAGCATGGTGGTGTCGGGCGATCGATGTCGAAGAACGGCTCCGATGGCGTCGAGGGTCGCCCCAGCGCGCAGCATGCCGGTGGCCGCCGAGTGCCGGAGCAGACGGGCTCCGCGTGAAGGGGCATTGGCAATTCCGGCCCGCTTCAGTCCCAGCTCAACGACGCTGGATATCTGCCGAACGGGTCGAAAGGGAGCAAGTGATCGTAGAAAGATTTGATCGTGCACGACGCTCTGACGAACCCTGGTTACGTAATAAAGCAGAGCGTCGCCGGCATCTTGCGGTAGCGGCAGGCAGACCTCCCGTCGGCCCTTGCCGGAAACCCGGATTGTGCCGTCTTTCCAGTCGACGTCGCTGAGACGCATGGCCAGAATGTCACCGGCCCGCAGACCAAGACGTGCCAGGAGAAGGAGAATAGCCTTATCCCGGATGCCGCTCGGACTCGCACGATCACAGGAGGCGATCAACCGCTCGACATCGGCCATCGGCAGATAACGTGGCAGAGCCGATAACCGCCAATGCGGAACAGTTGGGACGGCTTGGTCAAGCCACGGGCTACAGGCGCCGCGAGCCGCCAGGAACCGCAGGTAGCCCCGCAGCGTGGTCGTCATTGCTCTTACGTAGGCAGAGGAACTTCGCCGCGCTTCGTCAAGGACGACCTGACGAACACGACCGGCGTCATAGGCTGCCGGGTCGGGACCGAGTGCCGGCAGCAATCTGTTGATCACCTGCCCTCGAAAACCGATCGTTCGCTCGGAAAGGCCTCGGTGTTTCCTCAGCCATTCCAGAAACTCGGTGACGACCGGGGCCACTGTCGGTCCAGCGGGAGGCAACGCAGGCCCCGGTCCTATGCCGGCCTGTGCAAGGAAGCGAATGAAGTCACGTACACGGTACATGTATCTTTTCGAGACGCAATGAAGGTGCCGTCCGCCTGGGCATTGACATTTGTGCTGTGCGAATTGTTCGATCGTCCCGTCATCAACATCAGACAGTGCGACGCCAGACTGGCAGGTCCAATGGGCAAAGTGACGGGCCGGTTCAGAATAACCATTTACTGTGAGCGGCGTGTGGCCCAGGCCAACGAGGTAGCTCACGTACTGCTCGATCCAAGGCCTGATGTTGCCCGCATCCATATGCGGCCGACGTGATGGCGAATCTGCGGTTTTTGGCACGGTGGTTCTCCTTCGGGTGACGTGCGTTGCCCCCCCAGGAGAAGCCCAAAGTTATGTGGAGCACGAGACCCCGCGCATGAGGGTACGGCCCAGCAAAATCGACAGTTCCCGTTTCAAACCGCCGCCGACTCTGCATAACCATTCGCGCCGCATAAACCCTTACCTTTACCCGCATCGTGGCAAAGCCCTGCGCTACTATAGAACGACATCATGTCGATCCGCAGCCGAGCGCCGAAAATGGCAGATTTTCCAAATGCCCGTTGCGAAAGCGGGCGTATGCTGCACCTGCGTTCCAAGGGGCTTCCCTCAGCTACGGCGCACAGATGGCTAGGCTAACATAATGATAAAATTGCATCTTTCTAGATGCGGGTAAAGGTAAGCATAAACACTCTTGATCGGGATAGGGGGGTGTCTCGCGACACCGCCCCTCCCACACCGCCTGGCATACGGGTCCGTACCTCGGCGGTTCGAATGAGTTATGCTTCGGCTGGAATGTAGAGCCGCGGGAGGCCGAGTGAATTGAAAGTGTGGTTGCGCAGGGCCTGGTGGACCGCCGGGTGCCCTGACATGCGCCAGAGGCCCGTCGGCGAACCGGCGGCGACCGCTGCTTTGAACTCTGGTACGCCACGTCGGCGCAGTTCTTTGTAGCGGTTTGGCCCGTTCAGCCACTGCCGCCAAAGGTATGAGCGTAACCTTCGGCGGATCCACGCTTCCAGGTTCGTGAGCACGCGAGGGGTCTGACAGAAGCCGAAGTATCCGCGCCACCCGATCAGGTAGGGCGTGAGTTCTTCGATCACCTGCGCCAGGCTAATCCCTCGTGTCCGGCGAGTCATGTCCCGGATTCTTCCCTTGAACCGGTCAAGGGCTTTCGGCGCGATGCGCCGCTCCCTCCCGTCGTTCGCGATACTGAACCCCAGGAACTTGCGCTCCTCCGGGCGCGCCACGGCGCTCTTCGCCTCGTTGACCTTCAGCCGTAGCTTTTGAGTCAGGAATCGGCTTACCGAGGCCATTACCCGTTGGCCGGCGCGGAGGCTGCGAACATAGATGTTGCAGTCGTCCGCGTACCGACAGAAGCGGTGACCGCGGCGAGTCAGTTCCTTGTCGAGGTCGTCGAGCACGATATTGCTGAGGAGGGGCGAAAGCGGACCCCCTTGCGGGGTGCCCTCATCCACCGACTGCACCAAACCGTCCTCCAGCACCCCGGCCTTCAGGAAGGCCCGGATGAGTTTGAGCACACGCTTGTCGGCCACTCGTGCGGCGACCCGCGCCATCAAGCTGTCGTGATTGACTCGATCGAAGAATTTCTCGAGGTCAAGATCGACCACGACGTTATAGCCCTCGGCAACGTACTGTTGTGCCTGAGCCACCGCCTGATGAGCAGAACGCCCCGGCCGGAAACCGTAGCTGTGCTCGGAGAACGTCGGGTCCCATCGCTTCTGGAGAACCTGCAGCACGGCTTGCTGGATCAGTCTGTCGACGACGCAAGGCACGCCGAGCTTTCTGATCCCGCCGTCCGGCTTGGGTATTTCGACCCGCTTGACCGGTAGAGGCTGGTAGGTCCCGTCGAGGAGATGGGTCCGGATGTTTGGCCAGTGCTCACGTAGGTAGATTCTGGTGTCATCGATGGTCATCCCATCAACGCCCGGACTACCTTGGTTCCTTCGAACGCGTTTCCACGCTGCTTCGAGATTCTCTCTGTCGCAGATTTCCTCCATCAGCTGTTCAGCCGAAGCCGGGTTTTCGGGGGTTGGCTTCGCCACAGGTGGTTCGGACCCTTGGCGGCCGCAGCCGGGGGGTTCACCCCGGCCCTTCGGTTCCAAGGCCAGCTCGCTCTGGATCTTCTGCCGCGTTCCACTCATGAGTTGCCAGTCCTACTTTCCACTCTCACTCGTTCGGGCCTTCAGCCAACGTTTCCGGCTCGGCATATCTGTTTGCTCCGCCTTTCGGCTTTGGAGTGCCTCACTGGCCTTGCCGACAGCTTGACCTATTACGCCCTCTGCTGACTTCTGCGCCGCGATCGAGTCGCCTCTCGGCTTCTCTAGTTCCAGTTGCGGAACACGACGCAGATCTCCCCAGGTAAGTTCAACCGCCTTCCCCGCGCACCTGCCGGATCTACATTCTTGGCCCTTGATGGATAAGGACTTCGCGATCTGTCGCCCGCTCGTCCGACCAAGAGTGCCTCATATCCGGTTTCTGTTCGTCAGGTCGCGGTTTTGCGCCGCACTTCCTTCAGACACCACCTCGCGGTGGCTGCCCTTGTGCTTTGCTAATCCTTCACCTCCATCAGGCTGGATGGGGGACTTGCACCCCTAAGCTGTTGAACATGCTGGGCACACGACAGAACGGCTTCGCCGAGGCGAGGCGGGTCAAGGCTGAGCTGACCCGGCCGGAGGTATCCTTTGGACTGGCGGGCGGAGGTCGCTCGCCGGGAGATCCAACCGAGGGAGATCTGTCATGTCGCCACAGCGCCAACTGATGATCGAGGCCATGATCCTGGCCGGGCTGAGCGCGAACACACAGGCCGCCTACCTCCGCGCGGTCTGGCAGCTGGCCAAGTACCTACCGGCGCGCGCCGGACCAGCTCAGCGAGGCGGAGGTCCGGGCCTACCTGCTGGACCTGCGCCAGCGCGGGGTGGCGCGCGGCACCTTCGAGATCGCCCGCGCCGGCTTGCGGTTCTTCTTCCGCCAAACGCTCACCCGGGCCTGGGATCTGTTTGGGGAAAAAAAGGATCGCCTTGCCGCGGCAGAAGCGGCTGCCTGACTGGCTGACCGAGGATCAGGTCCGGCGCCTGCTCGGCGGCGTCCGCAACCCGGTCCATCGTACCTGCCTCGCCGCCATGTATGCCTGCGGACTGCGCATCAGCGAGGCCATCACGCTGGAGGTCACGGCCATCGACCGGGCCCGCCGGGTGCTGCGCATCATCGGCAAGGGCAACAAGGAGCGTCTGGTGCCGCTGCCCCAGCCCATGCTCAACGCGTTCGAGCAGGTGTGGCTGACCCATCACAACCGCCGCTGGCTGTTCCCCAATCGTCGCGGCGACGCGCCGCTCAATGAGCGCGTCCTGCGGGACAGCTTCGCCGCCGCCGCCGCCGCGGCGGCGGCCGACGTGCCGCCCGGCATCACGCCGCACTGCCTGCGCCACTCGTACGGCACCCGGCTGATGGAGAGCGGTGTGGACATGCGCGTGGTGCAGATTCTGCTCGGCCACGCCCGCATCGCCACGACGGCGATCTACACCCACCTGACCACGCCCACCCTGGCTTCGCTGCAGGGACTGCTCGACCGCCTGATGGCCGGCCTCTGAGGGAGGCGGCCATGATCGAGGTCGCCGACGTGTTCCGCCGCTTCGCGGCGGACTACCTCAACGCGCACGGGGTGGCGATGCCGCCCTCGCATCGGCGCGCCATCGAGGACATCCTCGACTGCCGCACCGCCGCCCTCGGCGGCCAAGTCTGGGGCTGCGACACCTGCGGCGCCGAGGTGTTCTCGTACCATTCCTGCGGCAATCGCAGCTGTCCCAAGTGCCACACCGCGCAGACCCAGGAATGGCTCGGACACCGGCAGGCGGAGATGCTGCCGGTGCCGTATTTCCACATGACCGTCACCGTGCCGGCCGAGCTGCGCGCGGTGCTGCGGACCCACCAGCGCGACGGCTATGCCGTGCTGATGCAGGCGACGGCCGGCGCGATCATCGAGCTCGCCCGCGACCCGCGCTTCGTCGGCGGCACCGTCGCCGTGCTGGCGGTACTGCACACCTGGGATCAGCAGCTCAACCTGCACCCACACGTCCATTGCCTGGTCAGCGGCGGCGGCATCTCCGAGCACGGCACCACCTGGCATCCGGCACGCCGCACCTTCCTGCTGCCGATCAAGGCGCTCGCCCGCAAGGTGCGCGGCAAGTTCCGCGCCATGCTGCAGCAACGCTGTCCCGACCTGATCGTGCCTGACGTCGTGTGGCACAAGGACTGGATCGCCCACGTCACCGCCTGGGGAAGCGGCGAACAGGCGGTGCTCGACTACCTCGCCCGCTACGTCTTTCGCATCGCCATCACCAACGCCCGCATCGTCTGCCTCGACGCCGCCGGCGTGACCTTCGCGTACCGCGACCGCAAGACCGGGCGCCGGCGCACCTGCCGGCTCAGCGGGGAGGAGTTCATGCGCCGCTTCCTCCAGCACGTGCTGCCGCGCGGCTTCCACAAGGTGCGCTACTTCCAGGGGAATCGCACTTGGAATTTCCTTGACAGCGCGACGGCGGCTTGCGCGGGGCGGGGCGATCGATTCTACCGGAGGGCGCGGGAAACCTGCGGTGGGAGGACGCCTTGGATCAGTTTGCCGGCTGCTGGGAGGGTCTGGAAGACCCACGAACCGGGAATGCCGGGCTGCATGACTTCCATGAGTTGCTGATGATCGCGCTGTGTACAGTGTTATGTGGCGGCCAGGGTGCGGTGGACATGGCTCGGTTTGCGGAAGCGAAAGAGCCGTTCCTGCGCGGCTTTCTCAAGCTGGAGAAGGGCATTCCAAGTCACGACACTTTCAGCCGCCTGTTCCGCCTGCTCGACCCGGCGCAGTTTGGCGCGGCGTTTCAGCGGTTCATGGCGCAGTTTTCGAGTACGGTTCAGGGCGTTGTAGCGATCGATGGCAAGGTTCTGCGTCGCTCCTTCGATCGCGCCAGCGGCAAGTCACCGCTGCACATGGTCAGTGCCTGGGGATGCGAGCAGCGCCTGGTGCTGGCGCAGATCGCCACCGACGCCAAATCAAATGAGATCACCGCGGTGCCGAAGTTGCTGGAGATGCTGTCACTGAAAGGCACGATCGTGACCGCCGACGCGCTCAACTGCCAGCGGGCGATTGCTCAGCAGATCGTCGATCAGGGCGGCGACTATGCCCTGGCGCTGAAGGGCAATCAGGGCACGCTGCATGATGACGTCAGCACGTTCCTCAATGACCCGGCCAGCAAACCGGCGACGAGCGCGCAAAACGTGGACGCCGATCACGGCCGCATCGAGACCCGCACGGCCACGGTCTCGACCGATATCGACTGGTTGCAGCGGGATCATCACTGGCCCGGCCTGGCGGCCATCGGCAAGGTTGTCCGTATCCGTGAAACCGCGAGCAAGACCACCACCGAGACCGCCTACTACCTTCTCAGCTCGGCTTTCCGCCGTCGGTTTCTTGAGCGTACCGGTTTGGCAGAGTGCCGTGGAACGGACAACTGGAGTCGTCAGGCGGCGTAGCACACGGTCTCGACGAGACTCTGCAGGAGAGTCGTGGGAATTTCGATGACGTCCTTGCCTGGCCGGGACATCGAAAAATGCGGTGGGCACCAAAGTGCCCGGCGGACGGCGGCGATGGCGTCGCTGAAGGTGGGTTCCTGCTTGGCATACCAGGCGGCCCCGCGCGGGCGCAGGGCGGTAGCCTGCGCTGCCATCAACTCGCCGGCCCACAGCGTCACCAGCGAGAACAACCCGAGCAGCGCCGGCGTGGTGCGCAGGATGGCCTGGTCCGACCATTGCCGCTGGGTCTCGACGCCGAGATGGCGGCGGACTTCCTGAAACGTCGTCTCGACGCGCCACCGCGAGACGAAGCAGCCCAGGATCTCCGCCGGTGTGTCGTCGAGGTTGGTGCTGAGGAAGGCCTGCGGCTCGCGCTGGCCGGACGGATCGCGCACCAGCACCCAGCGGAGCGGCGCCGGCGGCAGGCCGGCATGGTACCAGACCGCGGTGCCGGAGACGATTTCGACCAGCCGGGTCTCGCCACCATACCAGTCGGTCACCTGCAGCTTGGTCCAGACGGTTGCCGGGTTCGCCAGCACGGCGCTGAGCTTGGGCAGAGGCTTGCCTTTCAGCGCCGGCCGGCCGCGCTGGCCGGGCGGGCGCGGCAGGGCCGGCGCGAACAGGTTGGCATCGAGCCGCAGGCGGGTGATCAGACGGACGCGGCGGCGGACCGCGGCGATCAGTTCGAGGGTGGCGAAGCTGCTGTCGCCGACGATGGCGATGCGGCGGTCGGGCAGCCAGCGCCTTGTCTGCAGGATCGCCTGGATCGCCCAGCGGGTCAGCGGCTTGTGGCGCCGGCCCCGCTTCTCGTTGCAGCGCTGCGATGGCGCCAGGATGGTCAGGAACGGCAGCGCCCAGCGCCGCTTCGCCCACGGAACCGGCAGCACCACCATCAACGACAGCCAGCGCAGGCCGCTGGTTTTGACGAAGAAGCCGCGCGAGGACCGCACCGGATCGCGGTAGATGCCGCGGGCTGCGATGTTCGGCCCCCAGCGGCGTTCGATGGTGTCGTCGATGCCGATCACCACCTCGCCGGTCGGCAGCAAGGCGTCGAGCAGGTGGATGAGCAGTCTGCGCGCCAGGGCGTGCGAATTCCAACGCGCCTGGCTCAGGACTTCGTGGAAGCGGCCGAAGCTCGGCTGGTCGGCCAGCCCCATCACCCGCAGGGCGGCGCTGACCGTCCGCTGGCTTGGTGCCAACACCGCGCCGGCGACCAGGACCAGCACGCGCTGCCAGACCGGCGCGGTGAAACAGTCGCGGAACGGCGCCAGCCAGCTGGCCAGCAGCGACGGCACGGGGAGAGTGCCGGGGGAAACGGGGGCGGCGGGGGTGCAATCGGGCGTCATCGAACCCGTAGAATCGAACGACGCCCGTGGCGCAAGCCGCGCCGTGGCGCCGCTCATCCGCGGCGATGCGCCGTCCCCGGGCCACCGATAATATAGTGAGCATGACCGACGGCATCGTCCAGCGCATCGAGCGATTTACCTTCAGCCGCGGCGCCGTGCTGGTCGAGCGCCGCAACCGCGGCTACTCACTCTACCACGCCGCCTCCGGGGCGCCGGTCGCACGCCTGCGCCCGAACGCCGACAACGATCGCGTCGAGGTGCTCTACTGGTCACTCGGGAAGGAACGCTGGTCACCCACCGGCCCGTTCGGCCGCACCGTCCTGCCGCTCGAAGACGCCCTCCGCTTCATCGCCACCGAGGATATCTTCTGGGCGCTGATCTGATGCGCCCGCGGAATCACCGACGGAAAGTCGAGCTCAGCACAGCGCTATCCGCGACACGCTTCAACGAGGTCGTCCGCGAGCACTGGGGTGTCGAAAACCGGCTGCACTGGCGGCTGGATGTGGTGATGAACGAGGATCAGGACCGGACCAGACTGGGCAACGGGCCACACAATCTTGCGGTCCTGCGACACATGGCCCTGAACGTCATGCAGAAGGACGGCTCCAAGGGCTCTCTGCGCGGCAAGTTCCAACGGGCCGGTTGGAACGATGCCTATCTCTCCAAACTCCTCGGATCCTTCTGAAATGCGATTGCCCTGGCGCTACTTCGGCCTGTGGCATCCCGCCCACCGCCAGGACGCCGCGCGGGTGCGGCAGATGCTGCAGCTGCAGGCGCCGCCTCCGGCCGGGCCGCTCCCCGAGCCGACGGTGCCGCCCGACCCCACCGAAGTGGCCGCCGCGTCGGTGACCGAACCGTGGATCTGTCCGCACTGTCACCAGGGACGCCTGATCTTCATCCGCACGTTCGCACGGGGGCAAGCCATGGGACCGTAATCTCCCGCCCATCCCGCCCGCCGTCCGGTCCTACCCCGCGTGCTCCGGCACGCCACAGGGCGCCGCTGTCCCCAGTTCAGCCGATGGCCGTCACCGTGACCCACAGGATGCTCGCTACCCGCCCAATAGTGCCGCGCCGGAGCATGGTGGCGCCGCCGGAAGGCTCAGAAGACATCTGTCCGGCCGCGGCGATCGGCGGGGACATCGAGCGTCCGAAGTGAAATCTCCATAGCCGCCCCATCCAAGCCCCACGCCCCCCGCGTTCGTCCAACGGGATTTTTGCGTCGGCTTCGCAACGCAAAAATCCTTTATTCGTTATGCAGAGCTCTGCATAAGCGGATGGAAGTGAACGGATTTGGCGGGCACGGCAATTCCTCACGAATTAGCTTTCAATACCCTGTTGCAGAATTGCGCTGAAAGGCAACCGTTTTATGAACGTGGCCTCACCTTGCATCAGAGGCCGTCATGCCGCGTCGCACCCTCTTGTCTTCCGAGCAACGCACTCGGTTGTTCGCTATTCCAACCGATCCCGCCGAGATGGCGCGGCACTACGTGCTGAGCAGCGATGACCTGGCCCTCATCCGGACAAAACGGCGCGCGATCAATCGGCTCGGGTTCGCCATTCAACTGTGCCTCCTGCGCCATCCTGGCGAGGGCATGGGGCCGGGCGAGCATCCTCCCCCGGAGATGATTGCCTTCATAGCGCATCAACTCGGGCTGCCATCGGCCCAGTTCGGTGACTACGCGCTCCGGGACCAGACGCGCCGGGAACATGCGGTCGAGCTTCAGAGGTATTTGCAACTTCGCAGCTTCGGGTTCGCCGATTGGCGCTCCTGCCTGAAGGCGGGCGCGGATGCTGCCTGGGCCACCGACCGCGGGGAGCCGATCGTCCGGGCGATGATCGCCCATTTGCGGGCAAACAACGTGCTCCTCCCCACGGTAGCGGTGTTGGAGCGGATCGGGCTGGCCGGGCGGGCGCGTGCCCGGAAGAAGGTTTTCGAAGCCCTGGCGGACGGCCTGACCGCTACCGAGCGGGACGCACTCGAAAAGCTGCTGGTGATCGATCCCGATCTCCGCCGCTCCCGTTTCGCCTGGCTGAGGGATTACTCGGAGTCGCCCGCCCCCTCCAATATCGCCGCGCTGCTCGACCGCCTCGAATACGCGCGCGGCCTGGGAATCGGTCGCGGGCATGCCGGGCGAATCCACCCAGACCGCCTCAACCGCCTGGTCAACGAAGGGGCGATCATGACGGTGCAACACATAGCCGATCTGGAACCGGTGCGGCGGACGGCCATGCTCGTGGCCCAGGCCGCCAGTCTTGAGACCTTACCTTTACCCGCATCTAGAAAGATGCAATTTTATCATTATGTTAGCCTAGCCATCTGTGCGCCGTAGCTGAGGGAAGCCCCTTGGAACGCAGGTGCAGCATACGCCCGCTTTCGCAACGGGCATTTGGAAAATCTGCCATTTTCGGCGCTCGGCTGCGGATCGACATGATGTCGTTCTATAGTAGCGCAGGGCTTTGCCACGATGCGGGTAAAGGTAAGGTCTTGAGACCTTACCTTTACCCACATCCCCCTTGCATGCGTAAATCGCACAAATCCTGAGCAATACAGGGTGAGTGGGGGGTGGTGATGTTGAACCCATGGGAATGGGCCAAGGCGCAGTTTGGTCGGGTGAAGCTGGGTGACTCCAGGAGGACTGAGCGGGCCGTGAAGGTGGCTGCGGCGATGGCGGAGCGCGGCTGCGGGAATGTCCCCTTGCAGGCGAAGACGTTTGGGGAGGCGAAGGCGGCGTATCGGTTGTTCGACGCGGAGGAGGTGACGCACGGGGCGATCACGCAGCAGCATCGCGACCAAGTGATCGCGCTCGCCTGTGCGGCGGATGAACCGGTTTTGGCCATTCACGATGACATGCTGGTGGACTTGTCGCACCGGCACAGCCTGACCGGGTTGGGTCCAATCGGCAACGGCCACGGCCGGGGGTTCATGGCCCACTCGTGCCTGATGGTGCGATCCACCGGCGAGATACTTGGCCTGGCGCATCAGACGGTCTGGGCCCGCAAGGAGAGGGTGCGGAAGAAGCGGCGCCTGCTCAAGGCGTTGAAGAAGCGTCGTCTGGCCACGGCGCGATCGAAGCAACGCCAGCCCCGGCCGAAGCCGCCGCGGGGGCGGACCGAAGCGGCAGTGTGGGAAGAGACCATAGCGGCAATCGGTCGGTGCCCGCAGGGCAAGCGGTGGATCAGCATCGGCGACCGCGGCGCCGATGTGTTCACGCATTTCGAGAAGTGCCTGCAGCTGAACTGGCAGTGCCTCGTGCGCCTGGCGCATGACCGCGTCCTGCTAGTGCCCTGCGTCGCTCATAATGCTGGGTAGAGCCTCTTCAGTTTCACCCGGGCATCGGCCGTGGTGAATTGCCAATCGGCTTTGGTGTGGTGTCGGTTGCGGCGGGCCTGCCAGGCGGCGACTTCGTCCATCAGGGTCTGCTTGTCGGGGATGCGGCGATCGAGACACTGCGACGCCAGGACGCCGAGTTCGGACTCGGCCATGTCCAGCCAGTCTGCCGTGCTTGGGGGTGTAGTGCCATTCGAAGCGCTCGACGAGCCGACGCGCCTCGGCGGCCGGAAAGGCTTCGTAGAGCGACGCCGCCTTGTGGGTGTTGAGGTTGTCCTGCACGAGGACGATCTTCTCGGCGTGAGGAAAGTGCGTGTCGGACAATTCCTTGAGGACCTGCGCATAATCCACGGCGGCGTGGCGATCGGTCACCTTGACGTGCCGCCAGCCTTCCAGCGGTGCGAACATCATGAACAGGTTGGCGGTGCCGTTGCGTTCATACTCGTAGTCGTAGCGGGCAACCTGCCCTGGCTTCGCCGCGATCGGCACACGCGTTTCGGAAATCAACTGCTTTGAGGTCTCGTCCAGGCAGACCACGGGGCGGGTTGGGTTGTGCGGCCTTTGATAAACTTCCAGCACATCCTCCATGCTGGCTACGAAGGCGGCGTTGGCGTCCGGCGGGATGACCCATTGCTGTCGCAGGTGGGGCTTGAGCGTGTTTTTTTTAGCGTCCGCCCGATCGTGTTGTCGCTGGCCCGCTCAACGATGTTCAGCTCCACGACGGTCTCTTCCAGAAGCCGTAGCGTCCATTTCGCGCGTCCCGCTGGGGGCGCCGAACAGGCCAGGGCAACCAGCTTCGCCTCGGCTTCTCCATCAAAGATGCGTTTTCTGGCGGAGGCTGGCGAATGCTTGCAGGTCAGCACAGCATCGACGCCCTCTTCCACCAGCCGCTGGCGCGCCCGAGCAACTGTGTCGACGCTGGTCTCCAGGGCTGCGGCAATTTGGCTGTCACTCCAGGCTTCGCCGGCGTCCGACGCATCCGCCTTCAGCAGAATGCGCGCTTTCAGCTGCTGCCGCGCCGGGTGTTTGCCCTTGGTGATCAGCGCGGTCAGCCGGCCCCGCTCCTCATCGCTGAGCTTCACCACGTATTTTTTTACCGCGATCTCTTTGGCCGCCACAAATCGTCTCCGCTGGTCCTATGCGGAACGATCGAGTCAGACATCCACCGCAAAGTCAAGGACGCCGGGCACTAGATGGCGGGCGCCTGCTGGGCAAGGCGCGCGCGCTCGCCCCCATGGCGCGGCGCCTGACCGAGATCAAGGGGAGGCGCGTCTTGCTGAACGTCTCCTGGTTCGATGCTCAGGTGATGCGGCCGCGGTGCTGCAGTAGTGGCCATAGCCAGGCGATCGGCTGCTCCGTTGTGCGGGTCTGGAACGACGCCGAGCGGATGGAGTGGGTTCTGCTGTCGACACTGCCGGTGACGACGGCGGAGGCGGCGTTCGAGAAGGTTGACTGGTATAAACTCCGTTGGCTGATCGAGGAATTTCATAAAGGATTGAAAACAGGCTGTGTGATCGAGCGGCCGCAACTACGCACCGCTGAGCGGTTCCTGCCGCTGTTCGCCATCGCGTCTGTCGTTGCGGTGCGTTTGCTACAGAGCCGCGCCGATGTGCGGGCCTGTCCCGACGGCCCGGTCGCCGCAGATGAGCAGACGATCGAGATTCTGGCATTGGCGCTCAACCGTTCCCCCGACGCGCTGCTGACCAACCGCGATTTCGCCCACGGTGTCGCGACGTTTGGCGGCTTCCTTGATCGCAAGGGCGATGGTGAACCGGGCTGGCAGACCCTCTCGCGCGGCTCGCAGGTCTTCAGCTTCATCCTCTTCGGGTTCAATCTCGCGCTGAATCTAGGATGTGGGTAAAGGTAAGCTGTGCCAGCGCTACCAGGTTGTCGTGATGTAGCTTGGCGCTCCAACTCTTGTGCGCGTCGTACTGGGCGAGCAGGGCCTGACGCAGGCTGCGTCGTCATCGACGCCTGCTCGCCGGCATCCACGCGCCGCTTGCGCCGCAGCACGGCGACCGGGTCCTGTCGCTCGTTGCGGGCACGATAGTACCAGCGCTCAAGGGTCGACACACCGAAGCGGACCGGCCCACCAGTCGTCGGATGGCGCCACTC
The DNA here is from genome assembly GCA_963709085.1 of uncultured Alphaproteobacteria bacterium. GTDB lineage: Bacteria > Pseudomonadota > Alphaproteobacteria > Acetobacterales > Acetobacteraceae > Rhodovastum. The sequence goes on along the minus strand of CAVPVB010000024.1, from coordinate 759,259 downwards.
GCGGGCCGCCAGGTCTTCCAGTGCTGCCCGCAGGGCGCCGTTCTCCGGCGGCGCAGCCAGCAGCTGCCCGATCACCGAGAAACGCAATCGCGCCCAGCGCTCATGCAGCCGCAATCCGGGTTTGTCCGCCATGCCCGCTCTCCAGAAAGTTGCGGAGTCGGACGGTAACGGTGGCTACCGCCGGACGGCGACGGGCATCCTCTGCGGGTCGTTGCGGTCCCTCAGAAAGCCCGCCTCGCCGCCGCCCCGCCAGTCAACGGGCCAAGAAAGCGCAGCAGGCAACTCAGCTTCTCCGCGAGATCGCCGGCAAAGCGGTCAAGTAGCGTGGCCGGCACGCCGGTCAGATCGAGCGCCGGCATGAAGGCGGCCATGACGGTCGGCCGGAACCGGCCGGCAAAGGTCTCCAGCCACCATTTGCGCCAGCGCCCGAGCGTGCGCCGGTCGATGCCAAGTTCCGCCGACAGGCGCTGCACACGCAGCGGCGTCGCCCCCTGCTGCATCGCGGTGGCCAGCGTCACCACCGTGGCGAGATAGACCTTGGGGCCGAGAAAGCGCAGCGATGGCGGCGTTGCCCGCGTGCGGCAACCGTCCACCGCACAGCAGCAGCTGAAACGCTGGCAGTACCTCGTCACCCAGTCCGGCCGGAACCCCGCGCGGCTTGCGGGGAAACCGCGCCGAGTGCAGTGCGCCGCGGCATTCGCTACAGCCGACCTCCCGGGCGGCAGTTGCAATGTCGCGATCGAAGTCGAGCAATTGCTGATGGAATCTGGTGTCGTTCAGCAGGGCTTGGTACAAGGATGACATCCTTTTCCATGATGTTGGCGAGATGGCCAAGACCGGACGGAATGATCCCTGTCCCTGCGGCAGCGGCAAGAAGTACAAGCAGTGCTGCCTCGCCCGCGACGAAGCCGCCGCCGCGACCGCACGCGCCGCCCACGCAGCCGCAGCGCCGCCACGTCGGCCGGGGTTCACCAGCTATCTCCAAATCCGTGACCACGACACCGACGAACTGACCGAGGCCTCCAACGCCGCGGCCAACCTCGTCCGCGCCGGCAAACTCGACGAAGCCGAACGCGCCGCTCACGATCTGCTCGCCCGCTTCCCCGACGTCCATGACGGCTACGACCGTCTCGGCATGGTCTGCGAGGCACGCGGCGATCACCGCCAGGCAGCCGAGGTACTATCGTAAGGCCATCGCGGTCATCCGCGCCCACCCTGACGACTACGATCCGGAGTTCGAAGCCGTCTTCCAGAAGCTCATCGATCGGCTCGACCCTCCCGGCGCCGATACGCCGGCCTGATCAGCCGAGACCGGGACCCGCGCTGCTCACGCTCGGTGAGGGCGGCGGCGCAGCGCCCATCACATACCGTGATCAATTTGCCGGGGAATCACCCTCACTTTGCGCGCTCAGGCTCATTGGCAATGTGTTGCACCGTGCTTCGGCCGGCCTCGCGGACAAGCTGGGCAAGGCGCGCCTGATGGACCTGGTGGCCGCGACAGGGTTCGATGCCGACTTCGCGCACATGCTTCAGGCGTTCGATCAAGCCGAGCATCGCGTCCGCCTTGGCGGCTTCCGGCATTTGCCGCAACCAGGTCAGCCAATTCTGACCGGTCTCTTCCCGCCGCAGTGCCAGCGCATCGAGCCGGCGGCGCTGTTCGGCGGAGAGATCACCAGCCAATCGGCGATACACCTCCCGGCGGGCTCGGTCGCGGAGCTCGCCGCACAGCCGTTCGAGTGCGGCCGGCGGCGGAACAACGATTCGGCGTTGCCGGCATGTTTGCATCACCAGAGCGGCCAGATGGACGAACCGGTCGTCTTCGATCGCCTGCGGCAGGAGGGTTTCAGCCAATTCCGCCGCCGACCGCCTGCCGAACGGGCGCAGTCCGAGCTGCCGCTGACATTCGATGGCATGATGCTGGCGATTCCGCTCTGCTGCGAGGTACTCGTCAATCGCCTCTGGAAACACCCCGATTTGCTCAGCGACAAATGCAAGCAGCGCGGCAGGTGGCCGTTCGCCGGCACGCAGGGCGCGGCCAGGATAGCGCAAGGTAGCAGAGCATAAGGGCGTGGCCGAGACGGTTGTGCTCGCCGTGGGAACGCCCGATTATCGTCAGGTCGGCCTTTGATAACGTAAAGTGACGTATCAATTCTCGCTGCTCAGTCGGCGGGTTAAACAGCTCACCAATCTGAGTTTTGCTCAACCGCTGCCAACGTGCCACTTGCGTCCTCCTGGGCTTTGATCCACGCAGATCAAACCAAACAGAGCCAGGAAGTCGATTGGTCTATTGCGCGGACCTTGAATGTGGCAGACATTGGAGCCGCTGCTTTCGAGCGCCGTTATCCTGCGACAGGCCTTTTGGCATCGATAGAGAAGGAGCGACCGCCGCTGCGTCCACGACGCCGTGCAGCACGAGCCCAGCCTGCACCTGTGCCTGGAAGCAGCGGTCTCGAACTCAGCAAACGTCGCCGACGCCGACGTGAGGCAGGAATCCACCACGGAGTTCGGTGATGGCCATCTGCTCAGCAACGGATGGAACGCGCCGCCAAAACTCGATCGTCACACGTGATAACTCTGGGTTATCGCGCACTCGTGAGTTGTGCCGCAATTGGCCGCAACAGACTGATCCAACAGGGAGTTTCCTGTCTCCGGCCATTGCTGCCGCCTGTCATCGGGCAACCGTCGGCGGAGTGGGACATGCCGAACTGCCCATGACGGCCCCCCTCAACATTGCCCCCGCAGGCTGTCGATTGGCCGTGCCTGTTTCGTTCTAGCTTAGCGTTGTTTATCTAACAGGTCACGCTATGACCTCTTGCTGCGCAAGGAACTCGACGAGCGGCTGACCGCCGCCGGCGTCACTGCGGAATGGGGCGATATCGTCCGCGACCTCGACCGCGTCGAAGAACTCACCGTCGAACAGGGGCCGAAGCGCTTCGTGCTGCGGGTACAGGCACCAGGGTGCGCCGGTGCCGTGTTCAAGGCGGTGGGAGTGGCGTTGCCCCCGCTGGTGCGCCAAGTGCCGACCAGCACGCCGCCGCCGCGGACGCCCGCGGCGTGGTGCCCCATCCCCCCAAATTTCAGGGATTCACTAATTATATCAATTAGTTCATAAAAAGCACTGTCCAACTTGAGCTCTGCTGCATTCGCGGCCTGCGGAAACCAGTTCGGCCGCTCGCTAGCGAACACAAAGGCGCCGAGCGCGGCCTTCCCGCCGGCGCGGCGCCATCCTGCCGACGGCCGCGCTTACGACGCCGGCCTGTCGCCGGCCTCGGCAGCCGGTTCCAGCGCCCTGGCGAATAGCCGGTTGCCCGGGAAGAAGTCGCCGCCCTGACGCAGCAGTTGCTCGGCCTCGGCATGCCGGTCGACCCGCTGCAGCGCCGCGGCCCCGCGCAGGAAGCCGGAAGGCTCGGTGGGGAAGCGGCGGCGGATCTCCTCCCAAAGCCCGATCGCTTCGCCGGTCTGCCCGCGGTGCTCGGCCAGGGTCGCGGCCGATCGCCACAGATTAAACCATTCTGGCCGATGCAGCAGGCCGGTACGGATCACCGCCTCGGCCGCCTCGAGGCGTTCCTGGCGGATCATCACGGCGACACCTTCAGTGTAGCCCTCTATCTTGTCGGGAAAGCGGCGGCGCAGCCGGGCATACCGGAGGCCTGCCTGCTGCCATGCCTCCCGCTGCACGGCCTGCCGTGCCCAGGTCAGTTCAATGCCCACGTCCGACCAGATGCGCCACCGCGCCCGCTGCAGCACGGCGTCGGCCTCCTGCGTCCGCCCCATGTTGCGCAGCACGTCGACCCGCATGATCCAGGCCTTCGGGTCGGACGGCGCGCGCTTGCCGAACCGCTCGGCCCGGCGCAGCCCCTCGGGCCAGTTCTTTTTCTCAATGGCATTGGTGGCGTACTGGCACAGCAGCGCCGGGCTGTCCGGGTGAAGGACAAGCAACGATTCGACGTAGGTATCTGACCAGGGAGCGGATTTCAGGCGAAACTTGAGTTCCGATTCCACCGCCTTGTGAGCGGCGCCGCCGATCCGCCGATAGCCCACGTAGAAGATCACTGTCCAAGCCAGCACCGCTGCCAGGACGGTCGCAATCAGCATCCGACATCTCTCCTGGCCGGTCGCGCGTACCGGCGTTCGCATGCCTAGCCACGCCGGACGCTACCATATCATTGCCGGTTCATGGCCACGCAAATGTGCGGCGATCTGGCCTCACTCGCCGGTCTGGAAGAAGTAGGCCAGCGCGAACAGCACATACACGCCGATCAGCAGGAAGCCCTCGTACCAGGTCGTCTCGCCATCGGCGGCGATCGCGCGGACAACGAAGGCGGCGCTGGCAATGACGAACAGGTCGAGCGGACTGCCGAACACCAGGTTCATCGGGTGGCCGATGGCCCAGGACACCAGCACCAGCACGGGTGCGACGACCAGCGCGATTTGCACCGCCGAGCCCACGCATATGCCGAGCGCGATGTCCATCCGGTCCGCCCGCGCGAATGCCACCGAAGCGAACAGGTCGGCCACCGTGCCGACCAGCGCCAATACGACGACGCCCATGAACACCGGCGACAGCCCGAGCTGTGCCGCCGTTTCGGCAAGCCGCGTGGTGACCAGTTCGGATTCGACCGCGATCGCCACGGTGCCGCAGACCATCACCGCGAGCCCCAGCTTCAGGCTCCAGCTGGGCGTGCCGCCCTCGGCGCCGGTCGCGAACATGGTACGGTGGGTCACCAGGACATAGAGCAGGTGGGCGCCATAGAGCAGCAACAGCACCACCGAGACACAAAGGCTCAACCACTCGTCCGGCAGCGCCCGGCCGGCCCCGGGCGACAGCACCCGCTCAGTCATGTCGAAGACGGCCGGCAGCAGGATCGCCACCGCCAGCAACAGCAGCAGAGTGGAGAGCAGCCCGACCTGCGCTTTGCCGAAGCTCTGCCGCTCGTGCCGCAGCCCACCCGCCAGGGCGGCGATGCCCAGGAACAGCAGCGTCGTGCCGATGATCGAACCAGTGATCTGCGCCTGTACAACCTGCGTCTGCGCCTGCGAGAGCACGAACAGCGCCAGCACCAGTTCGGCGGCATTGCCGAAGCTGACATTGAGCAGACTGCCGATGGTGGCGCCGGCATGCCCGGCCACCTGCTCGGTGCCCTGCCGCACCCAGTCGGCGAGCACCGCGATGGCGACCAGACCGGCGAGAAAGATCCAAACCGGCGCGACCGCATTGGTGTGGTGCAGCACAAGCGACAGCGGCACCACCAGCAGCGGTGCGCCCTTACGGATCGGCGTGGCCAGCCTCATCTGCGATGCTCCGCATTCCCAGCCGCAGAGTAGCGGCACCGCATCCGCGGGCGCAACGAGGCCGCACAGAAGGCGCAAGGTGACCGGGTGAGGGGAGATCAGGGGCGCCAGAGGTGGCCGGGGAAATTCGGACAGGGCGATAAGTGGAAAATCTGCCTGAGAGCGGCGAGGATGCCGCGGATCGGGAGAGAGAATGGCAAAGCGAGCGCGGCGGACGCACAATCCGGCTTTCAAGGCGAAGGTGGCGTTGGCCGCCGTCGAGGGGGAGAAGACGCTGGCGGAACTGGCGCAGCAGCATGACGTGCATCCGAATCAGATCACGGCCTGGAAGGCGCACCTGGTTGACGGCGCTGCCGGGGTGTTTGGTTCGATGGCCGCGGGGATTGAGCCGGCGCCGGCGGTGGATGTGAAGCTGCTGCACACCAAGATCGGGGAACTGACGCTGGAGAACGATTTTTTGGCCGGTGCGCTCAGCAAAGCCGGGCTTCTGAGCGCGAAGCGATGATCAACCGCGAGCACGAATTGCCGTTGGTGCGTCAGGCGGATCTACTGCTGCTCAGCCGCAGCAGCCTTTACTATGATCCTCGGTCGGTATCGCTGGAGGATATTGCGATCATGCGGCGGATCGACGAATTGCATCTGGCTTATCAGTTTGCGGGTAGCCGGATGCTGCGCGATCGTAATTGCTCAGCCCTTTTTCGTGGCTCCGGGGGCGAGGCGGTTTGCCTTGGGCATTGAAATCTCTTGCTATTGCCGTCCCGGCGTGAATGAACTGGCGAGTGACCTGCATTTTCCCTGCGTTGGCGCTTCGCCCTGAAGGCAAGGACTCGCTCATCGTTGCGATGGCGGTGCTCGAGGAGCAGGCGGCGCGGATTGCGGTTCTGGGCGCGGCGAACGGTGCGCTTCAGGCCGAGAAGGGCGCACAGGCGGAGGAGATCCGCACGCAGGCGGGACGGATCGAGTCTTTGGAGGCAGAGAACCGGGACCTGCGGACCAAGCTGGCTGGGCTGGAGGAGAAGACGGGACGACCGGCGAAGACGCCGAAGAATTCGAGCCTGCCGCCGTTGCGCGGTGCGAAGCCAAACGGCGAGATCGGGGCGAAGGCGAAGCCGAAGCGGCGGGTTCACCCGGGCGCATGGCGCCGCCTGTGCGACAACCCAACGCGGGTGGAGGATATATGGGCGCAGGCGTGCCCGCACTGCGCGGCGGACGTGTCTGGGGTGGAGCAGGCTACGGCGGAAACCTACGATCACGTCGAGATTCCACTGGCCCCGGCCGAAGTGACGCGGGTGGTGCTGCGCGGGGGGGTGTGCCCGTGCTGCCGCAAAATGTTCAAAGCGGCCCCGCCGCCGGACAAGGCGCCGGGTTCGCCGTATGGTCCCAACCTGCGAGCGGCGGTCTTGTATGCGGCACGCCCATGCGGTGTCGTATGAGCGGCTGGCGGCGCTGCTGGAGACGCAGTTCGGTACGAAGTTGAGCGAGGGCGCGTTGGCATCGATCCTGGCCGCCGCTGCTCCGGCTTTCGCCGTGCAGTTCGGGACGATCCGTCAGCGTCTGTTGGCGGGATCGGTGATCTGCTCGGACGAGGCCGGCTTTCGGGTCGGCAAGCGGAACAACTGGATCTGGGTGTTTCAGCACGCCGACTGCTGCTGCTTCGTCTCCGCGCCGACCCGCGGCAAGGTCGTGGTCGCCGAATTCCTTGGCGGCGTGCGGCCGCTGGTCTGGGTATCCGACCGCCTGAAGGCACAGACTGGATGGGCCGAGAAGCACCAGGCGTGTCTCGCCCATCTCCTGCGCGATGCCCAGTATGCGCTGGATTGCGGTGATGTCGTGCTGGCGGCGCGGGTGATGTCGCTGCTGCGCCGTTCCATTCGCATCTGGCGCTACCGCGAGCGCCTGGAGCGGCGGTTTGGCCCTGGGGTGCTCATTGCGTTCTTCTGGCGCCACTTCATCGAACTCGATGCGTTGCTGGCGGCGCCGATCGTCGGCAACCAGGCCGGTGAGAAGCTCCGCCGAAGCCTGCTCAGAGACCAGGACAAGCTGTTCGTGTTTCTCGCCGAGCAGGACGTGCCGCCGACCAACAACAGCTCGGAGCAGGCGCTGCGCTGGAGTGCCGTTTTCCATAAGGTCACCAACTGGGCCCGAACTTGTATGGGGCTTTCGGTGTCAAGGGGATTTTGTCGCCGGTTCCTTCTCTCCCTGCGGTTCAATCGCGTCCGTAGCCGCGCGGCGGCACGATTTCGGCGAGCACCTCGAGATCGAGGTCGACGATGGCCTGGAGGGCCTCGGCGGTCGTGCTGCCCCGGAGGCTGTCGGGCAAGGCGTCGTACCAGGCAGCGTACTCGGCTTGTAGCGCAAGCAGTTCGGCAACGGCGTTGTGCCAGCGCTGTGGTCTGGCGCGTCGGTCCAGTGGCCGACGGAAACGGACCAGGGGTGGCGGCTCCTTGGCCTGGCGACGGGCGCGGTAGCGCGCTTGTCGTTCGGCGTCGCTGAGGGCACACTTGTATGGGGCTTTCGGTGTCAAGGGGATTTTGTCGCCGGTTCCTTCTCTCCCTGCGGTTCAATCGCGTCCGTAGCCGCGCGGCGGCACGATTTCGGCGAGCACCTCGAGATCGAGGTCGACGATGGCCTGGAGGGCCTCGGCGGTCGTGCTGCCCCGGAGGCTGTCGGGCAAGGCGTCGTACCAGGCAGCGTACTCGGCTTGTAGCGCAAGCAGTTCGGCAACGGCGTTGTGCCAGCGCTGTGGTCTGGCGCGTCGGTCCAGTGGCCGACGGAAACGGACCAGGGGTGGCGGCTCCTTGGCCTGGCGACGGGCGCGGTAGCGCGCTTGTCGTTCGGCGTCGCTGAGGGCACACTCACCCTCTGGCCGGCGGCCTCTTGGCATGGTCTGTTCTCCGTAACGTAACGGAATAGAAGGGCTGCATAACGCGTGGGCGCTGCAGGAACAGCGTTGGGTGGTCCGCCACAGGAACCTGTGGCAGAGATTCGGCGATGGAGACCGGGCCGAAGTGCCGCGGCTGGGAACGCAAACGACCCGAGGGGAGCCCGCCATAGGGCGCGAAGGATCGCGCCGCGTCCTTGTATTCGGTTGGCTCCACCCGGGAGCCGGACCATGAAGCAACCATTCGCTTCGGCGGCGAGGCTCCGAGGCGGCGGCCCCATTCTAACGAACGGTTCAATGACCATGTTCGGGCTCGGGTCACCACCACCTCGGATCGTGATCGGCCAGTCAGGCACAGCAGCTTCTGCCGGGCTTGCCGAAATTTGTTGGGCTTGTGCTTTTTGCTTGTCGGCTTCGTCAGGCGGCTTGCCGCAGGACGACGCCGTGCGGGATTTCGCCGGTGGTGACCATGCGCCAAAGCGCGATGAGCAGTTTACGGGCGAGAGCGACGATTATCTTTGTCTTGCGCGCTCCGCTGGGCCCCTCGGTGCGGCTTCGGAACCACTGCGCCAGCGCGCTGTCCTTCTGGAACAGGAGGAAGCGCCAGGCGAGTTGGATCAGGCCGCGGCGCACCCGGGCATTACCCGATTTGGCGAGACCTTTCTCCCGTCGCTTCGCCCCGCTTTCATCGGGCGCGCCAGTGAGCCCGGCGTAGCGTGCGACGGCCCTGCGGTCGCGCAGATTGCGCGAGAGCACTTCCTGCACCAACATGTCCGCCGTTTCGATGCCCACGCCAAGGACGCTGGCCAGCAGTCGGACCATTGCGTTCGGCCCGGTCTGCGGCGCCGCTTCGAGACGCGCCAGGCGGGCCTGTTCGATTGCCTTGATCTGCTCGCGCAGAATCTCCAGCCGGGCGAGGTCGCGCCGTATCTCGTCAAGCGTGTTCGGTGGAATGGGCAATCCTTCAGGCGTGCGCAGCGACTCCAGGACCTTGGGCGCCTTGCGCAACTGCGGGCTTAAAACCCTTACCTTTACCCGCATCGTGGCAAAGCCCTGCGCTACTATAGAACGACATCATGTCGATCCGCAGCCGAGCGCCGAAAATGGCAGATTTTCCAAATGCCCGTTGCGAAAGCGGGCGTATGCTGCACCTGCGTTCCAAGGGGCTTCCCTCAGCTACGGCGCACAGATGGCTAGGCTAACATAATGATAAAATTGCATCTTTCTAGATGCGGGTAAAGGTAAGGCTTAAAACCCTTACCTTTACCCACATCCTAAATTCAGCGCGAGATTGAACCCGAAGAGGATCAGGGGAATCGCACTTGGAATTTCCTTGACAGCGCGACGGCGGCTTGCGCGGGGCGGGGCGATGGATTCTACCGGAGGGCGCGCGAAACCTGCGGTGGGAGGACGCCTTGGATCAGTTTGCCGGCTGCTGGGAGGGTCTGGAAGACCCACGAACCGGGAATGCCGGGCTGCATGACTTCCATGAGTTGCTGATGATTGCGCTGTGTACAGTGTTATGTGGCGGCCAGGGTGCGGTGGATATGGCTCGGTTTGCGGAAGCGAAAGAGCCGTTCCTGCGCGGCTTTCTCAAGCTGGAGAAGGGCATTCCAAGTCACGACACTTTCAGCCGCCTGTTCCGCCTGCTCGACCCGGCGCAGTTTGGCGCGGCGTTTCAGCGGTTCATGGCGCAGTTTTCGAGTACGGTTCAGGGCGTTGTAGCGATCGATGGCAAGGTTCTGCGTCGCTCCTTCGATCGCGCCAGCGGCAAGTCACCGCTGCACATGGTCAGTGCCTGGGGATGCGAGCAGCGCCTGGTGCTGGCGCAGATCGCCACCGACGCCAAATCAAATGAGATCACCGCGGTGCCGAAGTTGCTGGAGATGCTGTCACTGAAAGGCACGATCGTGACCGCCGACGCGCTCAACTGCCAGCGGGCGATTGCTCAGCAGATCGTCGATCAGGGCGGCGACTATGCCCTGGCGCTGAAGGGCAATCAGGGCACGCTGCATGATGACGTCAGCACGTTCCTCAATGACCCGGCCAGCAAACCGGCGACGAGCGCGCAAAACGTGGACGCCGATCACGGCCGCATCGAGACCCGCACGGCCACGGTCTCGACCGATATCGACTGGTTGCAGCGGGATCATCACTGGCCCGGCCTGGCGGCCATCGGCAAGGTTGTCCGTATCCGTGAAACCGCGAGCAAGACCACCACCGAGACCGCCTACTACCTTCTCAGCACAGCGCTATCCGCGACACGCTTCAACGAGGTCGTCCGCGAGCACTGGGGTGTCGAAAACCGGCTGCACTGGCGGCTGGATGTGGTGATGAACGAGGATCAGGACCGGACCAGACTGGGCAACGGGCCACACAATCTTGCGGTCCTGCGACACATGGCCCTGAACGTCATGCAGAAGGACGGCTCCAAGGGCTCTCTGCGCGGCAAGTTCCAACGGGCCGGTTGGAACGATGCCTATCTCTCCAAACTCCTCGGATCCTTCTGAAATGCGATTGCCCTGCGAAGAGGATGAAGCTGAAGACCTGCGAGCCGCGCGAGAGGGTCTGCCAGCCCGGTTCACCATCGCCCTTGCGATCAAGGAAGCCGCCAAACGTCGCGACACCGTGGGCGAAATCGCGGTTGGTCAGCAGCGCGTCGGGGGAACGGTTGAGCGCCAATGCCAAAATCTCGATCGTCTGCTCGTCTGCGGCGACCGGGCCGTCGGGACAGGCCCGCACATCGGCGCGGCTCTGTAGCAAACGCACCGCAACGACAGACGCGATGGCGAACAGCGGCAGGAACCGCTCAGCGGTGCGTAGTTGCGACCGCTCGATCACACAGCCTGTTTTCAATCCTTTATGAAATTCCTCGATCAGCCAACGGAGTTTATACCAGTCAACCTTCTCGAACGCCGCCTCCGCCGTCGTCACCGGCAGTGTCGACAGCAGAACCCACTCCATCCGCTCGGCGTCGTTCCAGACCCGCACAACGGAGCAGCCGATCGCCTGGCTATGGCCACTACTGCAGCACCGCGGCCGCATCACCTGAGCATCGAACCAGGAGACGTTCAGCAAGACGCGCCTCCCCTTGATCTCGGTCAGGCGCCGCGCCATGGGGGCGAGCGCGCGCGCCTTGCCCAGCAGGCGCCCGCCATCCAGCAGGACGCGGTCATGCGCCAGGCGCACGAGGCACTGCCAGTTCAGCTGCAGGCACTTCTCGAAATGCGTGAACACATCGGCGCCGCGGTCGCCGATGCTGATCCACCGCTTGCCCTGCGGGCACCGACCGATTGCCGCTATGGTCTCTTCCCACACTGCCGCTTCGGTCCGCCCCCGCGGCGGCTTCGGCCGGGGCTGGCGTTGCTTCGATCGCGCCGTGGCCAGACGACGCTTCTTCAACGCCTTGAGCAGGCGCCGCTTCTTCCGCACCCTCTCCTTGCGGGCCCAGACCGTCTGATGCGCCAGGCCAAGTATCTCGCCGGTGGATCGCACCATCAGGCACGAGTGGGCCATGAACCCCCGGCCGTGGCCGTTGCCGATCGGACCCAACCCGGTCAGGCTGTGCCGGTGCGACAAGTCCACCAGCATGTCATCGTGAATGGCCAAAACCGGTTCATCCGCCGCACAGGCGAGCGCGATCACTTGGTCGCGATGCTGCTGCGTGATCGCCCCGTGCGTCACCTCCTCCGCGTCGAACAACCGATACGCCGCCTTCGCCTCCCCAAACGTCTTCGCCTGCAAGGGGACATTCCCGCAGCCGCGCTCCGCCATCGCCGCAGCCACCTTCACGGCCCGCTCAGTCCTCCTGGAGTCACCCAGCTTCACCCGACCAAACTGCGCCTTGGCCCATCCTCAGCGCTCACGAGAATTGACCCGGGGTTGCTCACGGAAGTTGACCCAGTAGGTGCGCATGAGTTTGTGGTCAGGTGGCCTGATCGGCCGGTAGCCGCCGTGGTCGGCGGCAAATTTTCCTTCGCCTGACCGAAGGCTCCATGCCTGCCGCCCGGGCCTCACACCCCGTGAGACCCAGTGATGACAACGGTCAGAAGTCGCCGCGTGTCACGGCCCTGGCGGCGCGTCCTGTCGCGGCGAGGCGGGCACACCCCCGGCGGCTGCCGGGCCGGGAAGAGCCGGCAGCGCTGACTTGGCTCAACGGCCCGACGGCGCGATTGATCGTGACGTGACGGCTGCCAAACCCCAGCCTTCCGTTCGACGCCGGGCGTCGAATTGTCGGGACGCCTTCCGTCCCGACACCACCCGCAGGCCACGGCGCGGGAGGCGAGTCAAAGGCGCCGCGCGCTTTCTTGCGCGGCGGGAGCGGAGCCACGCGCAGAAAATCGGCGCGGGCCGATTTTCGAGCATGGTGAGCACCCACCTGTTGACGCGCCTTGCGCGCCGTGGCACCGCCTCGGTGCTGCGGCGGTGGTGTTGCTGGGGCCTTCAGGTCTTGGTGCTGCGGCGCGCCGGTGTTGGCGACGCTGGCGCCGGAGGCTCCGGGCTGCGCAGGGACGGGCCGTTGATGCGGATGGTGATGCAGTGGTGCTGCAGGCGATCGAGCAGCGCATCGACCAGCGGCTTCTTGTCGAACAGCTCGTACCAGTCGGACAGTTCAAGGTTGGTGGTGATGATCGTCGAGACCCGGTTGTAGCGTTGGTCCATCAGACGAAAGAATGCGTTTGCTTGTTCCGGCTTGATCGTGAGGTAGCTCAGCTCGTCAATCAGCAAGGGCTGCATGCGACTCGGCTGAGCCAGCAGCCGTGTGGTGGTGCGATCGGCCAGAGACGCGTAGAGTTCATCGAGCAGGACTTGAGCGTTGATGAAGCGGCCACGGTAGCCGTTGAGGCAGGCCTCGCGCAACAGACCGATCGCCAGGCCGGTCTTTCCGGTGCCTGGTTTGCCGATGAGCAGGACGTTGTCGGTCCGGCGCAGGAAGTCCAGCCCGGCCAGTGTCTGGATCTGGGCGCGGCTCACGCCGGGCTGCCGATCGAACGGGAAGCTGTCGAGTGACCACCGCCATGGCAGACGCGCCTGTCCCAGACGATACGCCAGGCTGCGTTCGCGGCGGGCGGCGGCCTCCTGGCCGAGCAGCCGGTACAGCAACTCGGGTCCAGCGATCGCTTCGCGCTCGGCGCGTTCGATCTCGGCGTCGAGTGCCTCGGCCATGCCGTGCAGGCGCAACTGGGCGATCAGCGCGCGCAGCTTGTCATGCATCGTCGTCTTTCCCGCTGGTCAGTGCGAAGAAGTCGCCGGCGACCTGTTTGAGGATGAGATCTTCAAGCCGGCCGAGGTCGAACAGGCCGTAGTACAGGGCTTGCTCGATGGCGGCGATGAACGGGCCGGCCGGGTAGGTGCGCTTCATTTCGATCAGCCGGCGGAGTGGCCGTCGCCCGTATCCGTGACTGCGCAGCTTGAGGGCGGCGGCGTAACGGTCGAGGCTGGGATGGTGGCCGCTCAGCAATGCCTCTTCCGCCGCCGCGCTGCGACCCTGCCGCACGGGGATGGTATGATGACCAGGCAGGGTGCTCCTGGCATCGCGCTCGGCGATCAGCCGCGGGTGGACGGCGATCGTCGTGTCCTTGCGGCGGACATGGATTTCGGCGGGGTGCTTGTAGACAGCGACGGACTTGCCGACGAAGCGCTCGGGCACGGAGTAGCGGTTGGTATCGACGCTGACAAAGCCGTGCAGGTCGACGACGCGTTCCAGCAACTCGTAGACCGGCGGCAGCGCGTCGGGCAGCGGCACGAGGTGCGGCTGCTCGATGACGTAGGCCGCATCAGGCGACATGCCGAGCGCTGCCTTGGGCTTGCGGTTAGCGACCTCGCGGCACCAGGCGAGTGCCTGGCGGTTGAGGTCGTCGAAATCTTCGAAGCTTCGGCCTGCCAGGAAATTCGTCTCGACATAGCCGAATGGTCTTTCGATCCGGCCCTTGCGATCTGGATTCCCGACCCGGTGGGCGCGGAACCGGAAGCCCAGAGTGCGGGCGAAGGCCGCCATCTCCGGGGCGATGAGGGCCTCGGCGCCGGCGCCGGCGGCGAGCAGCACGCTGGTGTTGTCGATGATGCAGACCGGACAGGCACCGGCCATGAAGCGCGTGGCCTCGAGCAGGAACGCGCGGGCCTCGAAGCGGGTGAACCGCGGATAGTACTGGATGAACAGCCGGCGCGAGTACGCCAGCACCAGACCGGCGCATTGCGTGATCACCGGCTTGCCGGCGCCCGCGAAGGTCACGCGATGCGGCGAGGTGTCGTGCTGCATCTCCTGCCCGGGCGCGAAGTCGTACTCGCCGGCACGCCGCGGCGGACTGCGCAGGCCGGCCTCCCGCACCCAACGGGTCAAGCTGCTGTAGGACACCTCCAGACCGTTGTCGGCCAGCAGTTCGCGCACCCGCACCACGTTGCCGCGAGCCTGCTCGAAGGCAGCCTTCACGCGGACCAGCGTCGCCTCGTCGCACGGCAACACCTCGGCAACGTTGCCGTCCGGCTCACGCAGGATGCGCCGCACGGTGTTGCGTGACAGCGCCAGCAGGCGGCTGATCTCGCGCAGGCTGTGCCGCTGCACCTGCAGCGTGCGCACCGCGGTGCGAATCTCAGCCGGGGTCACGTGCATCCCCCCGGTCGATCGCAATCGCCAGGACGTCGAGCGCCAACCACAGACGCGGCACCGCCGCGATCAGCGCCGGCGGCACCGATTGCAGCGCCGCCACGCGACCCGTCAGGCGCGCGATGACCGCCTCGAGGCAGCGCATATCGACGACGCATTCGCCTTCCGGGCCGTCCCGCAGAATTTCGCCGGCGCGCCGTTCGTCGTTCGCCCGCAGGGCGTCGAGAAACAAGCGGGGATCGCCGACCATGCGTTCGCGCACCGTTTGCGCGGCCTGCTGGTAGTGGGCGAACCAGCACTGCAACTCGCGGGTCGACAGCGGTGACGCAGCCAGCGCCGCCAGCAGGCTGTCGGCATGGGCGGCATTGGCACGCGCCAACGGCACCACCACCCGGTTGGCCGCCCAAGCCGACAGCTTGCCGGTGCGCACCGCCGCCAGCGCCGCATCGGGCAAACCCGACAGCAGTTGCAGCCGCCGGCTCACCCAGACTCACGTCGCGCCCGCACCGACGCGCCAGCTCCTGCTGCGACAGGCCCTGGCCCTGCATCAGCTCGCGCAGCAGCAACGCCTCCTCAATGCTGGCGAACGAGCGATCCTGCGCGCGCGCCAACACCCCCAGCACCGCTTCGGCCAGCCCACAGGTCCATTGCTCGACACTGGCCGTGTCGCGGCCCAGCCGGCGTAGCGCGGCGACGCGCCGATACCCGTCGATCAGCACCAGCGGTGCTGCGCCCGCGCCGGCCCCACCGGGAGCGGGCGCCACAATGCAGGGCACGATCTGACCGCACCGCTCGATGGACTGGGCGATCCGCGCCACCGCCTGCGGCTCCACCAGGCGGCTGGCGGCAAAGCGCAGGTCCAGTTGGTGCAGGTCAAGCTCCAGACGATGGCTGTCCATGGACGTCATCGCCGGCGGGACGGCCCGCTTGCCCCGGTCACGTCCCGCAGGATCCTCGCCGCCGCATCAATCGGGTTCACCATGGGGCATTGCGCTCCGTCCGGGCGTGGCCAACACGGCCGCGACGGGGATCGCGGCGGCGCAGGAACCCCGGGCGAAGCGGCGGCAGACAGGGACGACCGCACCAATGGCAGGGCGTCGTCGCTCGCCGGGGCGGCTCGGCCGGAGATGCGTCGTCGCGCGAGGTCGCCATCGCGCCGGCCGCCAGCAGATCACCCGCCGGCGGCGGGGGTGAACCCTGATGCGTCACTTTTTTTCTGCGCGCTCGCAGGTGGCCCATCCGGGCGGCATGCTTCTCCTGGCCACGACGGGTCTTCTGATAGCGCTCGCCTGCCTTCCGCAGCGTCTGGTGACGCGCCTGTCCGGCGCAGTCGCCGAAACAGTAGATCTGCCCGCGGTCGCAGTGGCGGCACACGACCACTTCGCTACTGCACTTCCTGCAAAGGAACAGACGACCAGACCCCGGCTCGCTCTGCGCATCGACGCAGACGCGGCGTAGACGAACGCCACCGTCGGCAGGATACTCGCCCTGCATTCGTGCCCGTCACGATGTGGGGCACGGCGTCGAGACAAAACTGGCAGGTTGAGTTCGGCGCCGTGCTTGCCCTCAAGTCTGGCAGGCTCCCGGCAGCTTGCCGAGGTGCTCGGTGCCTCTGTTATCCCCCGTGCCAACCCCGCCAAGACCGTATCCGGTCCTGATCATGTCTCCAGCGACGATCAAATGCCGCCGCACCGGCGTTGTCGCAGGCGCCGCCACCCCGGAGCGGGCGCCAGACCGGGACAACCAACGACAATCGTCAGAACGGTAGGACTAAAGTCAGTGGGTCAACTTCCGTGAGCAACCCCGGGTCAATTCTCGTGAGCGCTGAGGGCCCATTCCCATGGGTTCAACATCACCACCCCCCACTCACCCTGTATTGCTCAGGATTTGTGCGATTTACGCATGCAAGGGGGATGTGGGTAAAGGTAAGGTCTTGAGACCCGGCTGTCCGACGTGACCCTCGCCATGTTCGAGAAGTACATGGGCACGCTGTTCACCAGGGCGCGGGGCCGGGACGAGCGGCGCTTCCAGGCCACCCGCCAGGACGTGGCCAAGGCGCTGTTGCTGTTCCGCCGCACGATCGCCGCGCTCCGACTCGCCAAGGAGACCGGCGAGGAGGGTGTCGCCGTCGTCGACCGCGAAGTCGGCATGAAGAAACTCAATGACGTGCTCCCGGTCATCGGGTCCGTCGCCAACGTGGCGGAGCAGGACATCCTCATTACCGCGGCCGAGCGCTACGGCGTCCTGCGGCGGTTCAGCCCGCGCTTTCTCAAGGCGTTCGACTTCCGGTCGGGCACATCGAACGATCCTGTCCTGGCCGCCATCGAACTCCTCAAGGGGATGGACCGCGACAGCACGCGCGCTTTGCCGGACCGGCCGCCGTCTACGTTCAAGCAGGAGATCGGCCTCGACCACTACGAGGGCCGCGGCTGGCGCGGCTTTCACCATCACGCCAGCCTGTGCATTGCGGCCTACGGCTTTCTGGCAGCCGAGCGCTGTCTTCCCCCCCTCAGCGCCAATTCATCCGAAAGCGGATCGAAGTACCTGCCTTACCCGAAGATTTTCGCCCACGGGGGAGCGCCCATCCGGCCTGAGCGCCACGTGCCATCCTCGATCGCCTCCGTCCGACGCCGCATTATCGTCGCTCTGGTCGGTCGGCTGCCGCAGTGCCCGTGCTGCCTCAACACGCCGGTGCGTGGGTGAAGCAATAAGTGGCACAGTAGTGCTACCGTTTCCCCGGCAAAGCCGGGGGAACTCCCATTATATTAGAAGTGACACAGTCAAGGTAGTACGGCGGCCCGGCAATGCGGACAAGAGCCTGTCGGCGGAGTTGATCATGCGGGTGGTGGATGTGCGCGAGGTCGACCCGCCGGCGGGTGCACAGGACCGCATCCATTGGTGCCTGCTGACGACGCATGCGGTGGCGACGGCGACGGACGCGCTGCAGATTGTGAAATGGTACCGTCTTCGCTGGATCGTTGAGCAAGTGTTCCGGATGATGAAGACCGATGGCGTGGACGTCGAAACGTCGCAGATCACCATCCCCGGCAATCTGCTGAAGCTGCTGACGGTCGCGCTGATCGCCGCACTGCGGGTGATGCAATTGGCGATGGGCCGCGACGGCCGCACTGGCCAACCGCTGACCGACGCCATCGTCGACGCAGCTCGAGGTGCCGGCATTGCAGGCGATCAATGCCACGCCGGAAGGACGGACAGAGAAGCTGAAGAACCCGTTCGATCCGTCATCGCTGGCCTGGTACGCCTGGATCGCCGCCCGGCTGGCCGCTGGCAAATCGTTCCGCAGTTACCGGACTCCCGTAGGGCTTTGCCGGGGGATACTTACATTATCGGCGGATGCTCTGTTGCCTCGAAGGTCAGGGGTGTTCAACGCTCTCCTCCCGTTTGGGGTGAGTCCGGAATGCAACAATGGCGGGGCAGGCTCTACCAGCTTCCGCCTGCCCTGCTGTTCGCCATTTTCGCGATCGTCACCGGCGCCCCCTATCGGGGGCTACCGCGGTCCGGTAAGTGCGAATCGATTTTCTTGAGTCTGGGTCAGTCGGTTTCCTGTGGGTCGAGTCAGGAACTGCGATCGGCCGAAGGCGGGCCTCTGGCTTCCAAGGATACCTCATACCCGCGGAATGAGCGGCTGCATGTGGACACTGGCTGCGACTTTCGTGGATCGGTGGCCCGCTTGGTAGCGCCCAAACGCGGGCAATTGCGATGCGCTGTCGCAACGAACAGTCGAAGTTTGTCAATCATGCGACGCAAAGCATTGGGATTACACAGAATATCATTCCGAACTCACCGGACCACGGTAGCTATCGGGGTATCGGCAGCGTCTTCGATCCCGCCGACAAGCTCGCCGTGAGCATATGGCCCCATCTCGCCGCTTTCATGGCTGCGATCTGACCCAGACCTGACGCCCGGACGCAGCTGGGCTTCAGCTGCATCCGAACGCCTTCGGGCCGAATTCAGGCAAGGTCGAAGCGGTCGAGGTTCATCACCTTGTTCCACGCAGCCCCAAAGTCGCGCACGAACGCCTCTTGCGAGTCATCACAAGCATGGACTTCTGCGAGTGCCCGGAGTTGAGAATTCGAACCGAAGATGAGGTCGACACGGGTGCCGGCCCACTTCAGTTCGCCTGTGGCACGATCGCGCCCTTCGAACTCATCCTCGGCTTCCGAAACCGCCTTCCAGGTCGTGCCCACATCGAGCAGGTTCACGAAGAAGTCGTTGGTGAGCACCTCCAGTCGCTTCGTGAAGACGCCGTGCCGGGACTGTCCGAAGTTCGCATTCAGCACGCGCAGGCCGCCGACGAGAACCGTCATCTCAGGCGCGGTCAGCGTCAGCAATTGCGCCCGCTCGACCAGCATCTCCTCGGCCGATACGGGGAATTGGGTCTGCAGGTAATTGCGGAACCCGTCCGCTTTCGGTTCGAGCACGGCGAAGGAGGCGACATCGGTCTGCTCCTGCGACGCGTCCGTACGCCCCGGCGCGAAGGGAAGCTGCACGTCATGCCCGGCATTCTTCGCGGCCTGCTCGACGGCCGCGCAACCGCCAAGGACGATCAGGTCAGCGAGTGAAACCTTTTTCCCGCCAGACTGCGCATCGTTGAACGCCTTCCGGATCTCCTCAAGCTTTGCCAGCACAGCCGTCAACTGGGCAGGCTGGTTGACCTCCCAATCCTTCTGCGGGGCGAGGCGGATGCGGGCACCGTTCGCCCCACCGCGCTTGTCGGAACCGCGGAAGGTCGCCGCCGACGCCCAGGCGGTCGAGACCAGTTGGGAGATGGAAAGTCCCGAGGCGAGGATCGAGGCCTTGAGAGTGCTGATGTCCTGCGCGCCGATCAGTTCGTGATCGACCGCCGGGATGGGGTCCTGCCACAGCAACTCCTCCGCGGGGACCTCCGGGCCGAGATAGCGCGAGCGCGGCCCCATGTCGCGGTGGGTCAGCTTGAACCATGCCCGGGAGAATGCGTCGGCCAATTGATCGGGGTTCTCGTGGAAACGCTTCGAAATCGGCGCATAGATGGGGTCCACTCGCAGCGAGAGGTCGGTCGTGAGCATCATGGGCGCAACCCGCTTCGACGGATCGTGCGCATCCGGCACGGTGCCCGCCGCGGACGCATCCTTGGGCGCCCACTGCCAGGCACCGGCAGGGCTTTTCACCAGTTCCCACTCATAGTTAAACAGATTGTCGAAGTAGCCGTTGTCCCACCGTATCGGATTGTTGGTCCACGCGCCTTCCAATCCGCTGGTGATCGTGTGGTCGCCCTTGCCGCTGCCAAAGCGGTTCTTCCAGCCGAGGCCCTGCTCTTCGATGCTGGCGGCCTCGGGTTCACGCCCGACCAGTGCCGCATCGCCAGCGCCGTGACACTTCCCGAAGGTGTGCCCGCCGGCAATCAGCGCAACGGTTTCCTCGTCGTTCATGGCCATCCGCGCGAAGGTCTCCCGGATGTCCTTCGCTGCAGCAAGGGGGTCCGGCTTGCCGTCCGGCCCTTGCGGATTCACGTAGATCAAGCCCATCTCAACGGCGGCGAGAGGATTCTCGAGGTCCCGGTCACCGCTGTAGCGCTTGCCGCTGTAGTGCTTGTCGCCGACCCAGGTGTCCTCAGCCCCCCAATAGATATCTTCCTCAGGCTCCCAGAACGTCCGCGCGCCCGCCGCCGAAGCCGAAGGTCTGGCACCCCATCAACTCCAGCGCGCAGTTGCCGGCGAGGATCATCAGGTCGGCCCAGGAGATCCTGTTGCCGTATTTCTGCTTGATCGGCCAGAGCAGCCGGCGCGCCTTGTCGAGGTTCGCGTTGTCCGGCCAGCTGTTGAGCGGCGCGAAACGCTGCGTGCCCGAGCCCGCGCCACCGCGGCCGTCACCGATGCGGTAGGTGCCCGCGCTATGCCACGCCATGCGGATGAAGAGCGGACCGTAGTGACCGTAATCGGCCGGCCACCACTCCTGCGAGTCGGTCATCAGCGCCGTGAGGTCCTTCTTCAGGGCCCCGAGGTCGAGTTGCCTGAACGCCTCGGTATAGTTGAATTCCTTGCCCATTGGATCCGACAGGGAAGAGTTCTGGTGCAGAATCCTGAGGTTCAACTGGTTCGGCCACCAGTCACGATTCGACCTGGCGGCAAAACGCGTGGGTTTCGGGGCTCCGTGCACTACCGGGCACTTGCCAGCACTCTGGTCGCCATTCCCGTTCATATGTCTCTCCGATCTTGGCTGCATTGATTGACCTGGTCCGTGAGTGCGGACCGTGACGACTTCGGAAGAAAACCCGGTTGCCTGACCGCCATGATGAATAAGCGCCAGACAAACAGCCCTGGACCGCGCGGGGCGACGGTGAGGCTGTTCCGGTTGCCGGCGACAGGCGCGCCGACGCTCGCGGCAAGGTGTTCGGTCCGACCGTTGCTCCCTCGAGTAGGGAATGAGCATAGCGTGAAGTGGATCGCGTTGATAGAAGGAGTCTCCGTTCCTCAACAGAGGCGATAGACACCGTCTATGATAGCAACCCGGCTGACCGGATGAACCTCCGGGACCTCCGCTACCTGCTGGCTGTGGCCGAGCATGAGCATTTCGGCCGCGCCGCCAGGGCTTGCGGTATCAGCCAGCCGACGCTTTCCATACAGATCCGCAAGCTGGAGGCGTTGCTCGGCATCGCGCTGTTCGAGCGCACCAGCAAGGCGGTGGCGCCGACCGCCGCCTGTGAGCGGCTGCTCGACCATGCCCGCGCCGCGGTGGCGGAGGCAGAGGCGATCCTCACCGTGGCGCGCAACCTGCGCGATCCGCTGTCCGGCCGCTTCCGGCTTGGCATCATCCCGACGCTGGCGCCCCACCTGCTGCCGCTGATCTTCGCGCCCCTGCGCAAGGCGCTGCCCGCGCTCGAAGTGGAACCGTGGGAGGATCAGACCACAGCCCTGCTCGAGCGGCTGCGTGCCCATGAGCTGGATGCCGCCTTGCTGGCGACCGAGGTGGATGGGCCGGACCTGGTGAGCCAGCCGCTCTTTGCCGAGCCCTTCCTCGCCGCGCTGCCGCCTGAGCATCCGCTTGCCTTGCGCGCGGTGGTGGCGGAGGCGGACCTGGCGCAGGACATCCTGGTCCTGGCGGATGGGCATTGCCTGCGCGACCAGGCGCTGGCCGCCTGCGGGTACAGCGGGGCGCTGGGCGGCACGATGCGCGCGGCGAGCCTCTCGACGCTGCTCAACATGGTGGCCGCCGGTTACGGGACGACGCTGATCCCAGGGCTCGCAGCAGGGGTGGCGGAGGATGCGGGGATCGTGCTGCGGCCGCTGGCGGCGCCGGTGGGGCGGACGGTGCGCATCGCCTGGCGGGCGCATTTCCCGCGCCGCGCGGCGGTGGAGGCTGTCGGCGAGGTCATCGCCACGCGCCTGCGCGGCTTCGCCGAGGCGGCGGCGGCGGGAATGCCGTAGGGCGTGTCTGCAAAGGGCTTCAGCCAGAGCAGGATCATAATGGTTGACGGCGCGTTTCTCGTCGCATGTTGCGATCCATCGTGCCTGCTTGAGCCGAGTGATCAGACGTTAGGCGCGGTTGCGCAGGCGATAGGCGAGACGGTCGAAGAAGGGCTGCCGAGGCTGGTCTTTTTTCGTCGGGATCACTGGTTGGATGTGGCGTCGGCGCAGGCGGGCACGTGCGGCGGGGCTGCTGTAGCCTTTGTCCCCGGCCACTCGGCGTGGGCGAAGGCGCGCTCGACCGCGTCCAGGACGGTGGATCATCCCCTGATCCAGCACCGCTTCGAGCGCGATTTGCTTATGCCGCTCGCCGCGGGTCAGCCCGACTGTGATCGGCCACCCATGGCCCTCGGCGCGCCGATGCACCGGGGGTCGAAAAGCCGCCCTGGCTGCGCCCCAGCGCTTCGCGAGCCTGTGCCTCATTGGCGGCGGCGCCGTCCCGGTGCACGCCGGCAGCATGCTGATGAGCATGCACGATCGTCCCCTCCACGAAGTGCAAGGTCACCATCGATCGCGTCGCCCGCGTCCG
Source organism: uncultured Alphaproteobacteria bacterium (assembly GCA_963709085.1). Taxonomy (GTDB): domain Bacteria; phylum Pseudomonadota; class Alphaproteobacteria; order Acetobacterales; family Acetobacteraceae; genus Rhodovastum. The sequence goes on along the minus strand of CAVPVB010000024.1, from coordinate 736,490 downwards.
CCTGCCGGCCACACAGCACGCGATGGCAGATCCCAGCCCGCCGCCAGCGGTAGAACCGGCCCGACACCGTACCAACCGGGCCATATCGTCGCGGCAGATCGCGCCACGGAACGCCCGTGCGTTGAACCCCCAAATGCCGTGCACGATCCATCGATGGTCGGCTTGGGCGCGCCCGGCCGGCGGCTTCTCCAGCCGCCCCCCTGCACGCCCGTCCGCTCTCTTTGTCCTGCGCCCCGCAAATAGGCTTTCGAAGGTTCAGTTTCCAGCTTTGCAGACGCGCCCTAACCCCGCTCGCGCAATGGATTGTCGGCCGCCAGTTGCCCTCATATGGATCCGGTTCGCCATCTGTGCTGCGAGCAAATCAACCTCGCAGACCCAGCCAGTTACCCAACCAAGTCTCCTGCCAGTTACCTGGCCAACCGATCATTGCCCGGGAGGGACTTTCACCCGCAAGGTGAACGCACCCTTCGGGGCGCACCTTCTCGGACGGACACTGAGCGCGGAGGCTGCCGGAAAGCAGCGTCGCCGGCCTGTCGAAGTCGCGCCGCATGTTTTGATGATGCCGGCCGCCAATCCCACAAGCGCCCCAGACGAGGCGGCGACGGCAGAGCCGGTAGCCGAACGCAGCACCTGTCCGTTGCGCCACGTAACTGCGCGTGCGGGTTCGCCGGGGGGGCAGTATTTCAGACGGTAACCGGGCGCGCTGGTTCAGGCTGTCGTTGTGCTGCCGTTCATCGCGGATGATCACCTCGACCTGCATCGTGTTCCGTTCCCTGCCATTGGGTTAGCCATGGGCACGGCAACAACCGGCGCCGCAGCCAACCCGTATCACAAGAAATGGAAATCGGCCCCGGCCCAAAATGGGCCAGCCGGGCACTTACGGTACGCCGCAACCGAGTGTTTCAATGCCCCGGGTACAAGTACCCAGGGTATACGTACCAATAGACGCAGGTACCTCGAATTGGTATCAAACATATGGGCGTTTCATGTCCGTTCGTAACGAGGCGGATAACAGTTCTAAGACGCTCAACGCTGGTGATTCTGTCAATGAGATGAAGAAATAAAGATGAATGCATAATCGACGACTTGGCTGAGCATCTACCAAAAGCGTGACGTTTTGGTTGCGGCGGATGTGGATATCCGAAGGACAGGTTCGTGGCGGTGCGCACTTCTCAAACCGGTCGGTCCTGAGTGGATTTGCCTCATCGTACTGTGATGACAAGGACCAAATCAAATCTCAGATTCTGCTGCGATCGGGCCGAAAAGTTTCGCACGATCTCAATAGTCGATAGCACCATCGAGATGGCATGGTGCAAATTTGGCTAAAACCGGCGGATTCTTGCGTTATCTTTTGAAACTATGAAAGTATTATGTTACAAATTGTTCACGGTCAAAATCGAGTCACAATAAGACATAATCGGTTGTTTGAAACAAAAAGTTTCTGCAGTTGCATCACTCGAGATTTACATTATCTTATAATCCAAGAGACCAAACAAAACTCGTCGGAAATGCGACGAAGTTACGCTAGTGTTCCGCACAACAGCTCAGGCAAGGCCGGCGCCGAAGGTTGGAACTTGCACCTCGCCGCTGTCTTTTCCTCGCTCGCAACCGAAGTTGGAGAAATGCCATGAGGCCCCAGGAAACCGAGCACGCATCACCCGATCGGCATGCCGCAAAGACGCCACGCGAGCGCCTGCGGAGCCTCCCGTTCATCGCCATCGCCGTCGCTGCGGGGGGGCTCGCCGTCGGCCTCGTTGGCCGCTCGCAGCCGTCTTCGGCGGAGTTTACGTCATCGCGGGCCGAACGCGTCACCGAGGCGGCCTACACGACGCCCGTGTTCTCCACCACGCCTGAGCAATGGGCCGCGTTCTCCCTCGCCGAGGTCGGGACGCGCAGCTTCGAGGCGGCAAAGCGCACCGATGGCCAGATCGCCATCGACGACGACCTCAGCACCCCGGTGTTCTCCCCCTATACCGGCCGCGTCACCCGGGTGATTGCCAAGGCCGGTGATGTGGTGAAGGCGGGCCAGCCGCTGTTCGCTGTCCAGGCGAACGAGTTCGTGCAGGCGCAGAACGACCTGGTTGCCGCCGTCGCCACTCTGCGCACGACCCGCGCCCAGTTCCGGATGGCACAAACCACCGAGGCGCGCACACATGGTCTTTACGGCGCCCAGGCCGGGTCGCTGAAAGACTGGCAGCAGAGCCAGTTGGACCTCGCCACCGCCCAGGGCAACATGGATGCTGCCAGCGTCGCGCTGGCGGCCGTACGGGGCCGGCTGCACATCCTCGGCAAGTCCGAAGCGGAAATCGCCTCCCTGGAGGAACACCCCGGCACCACCCAGGCGAGTCCCGAGGTCGAGGTGCGGGCACCGATCGCGGGCACGATCATCCAGCGCCAGATCGGCGTCGGCCAGTACATCGTCAGCGCGTCCAGCGGCGCCGGCAATGGCCCTTCCAACCCGGTTTACACCATCGGCGATCTCTCCAAGGTCTGGCTGATCGCCAACGTGCGCGAGGCCGATGTCGGGCGGATCCATCTCGGCGACCAGGTTTCGGTGCGGGTGCCAGCGTTCCCGGATCGCACCTTCAACGCCCGCATCAGCTATGTCGCTCCGTCGATCGACGCCAGCACACGCAGCCTGTCAGTGCGCGCCGAAATCGAAAACAGCGACAACGCGCTCAAGCCGCAGATGTTCGGCTCTTTCACCATCGTCACCGGAGTCGCCACGGCATCGGCCGCGGTGCCCGAGCGCGGGGTGGTCTACGAAGGCACGACGGCCTATGTCTGGGTCGCCAATCCGGCTGACAAAACGCTGGAGATGCGCAAGGTCCATGCCGGCCGCGTGGCGAACGGCATGGCGGAGATCACCACCGGGCTGCGTGCGGGCGAACGTGTAGTGACCAGCGGAGCGGTGTTTATCGACCGTCCGATCGAGACTGATTGAAAACCTGCTGGTCTGATCCAAGGACTCCTGCGTTGGTCGGAACAGATCACCAAACATAAGACGGGCGCTCTGACACAGGCGGGCAATCCGTCTGTGTCGGAGCGCCCGTATGCGTCAGAGCATGAGCGCATCATCCGAGCAGACGGGATTACCCATCGGATGGAGAGGTTCGACAACACCGGAAGCTGGAGCAATTCTCCAGATCGATTGAGAGCAGCGACATGAACGGCATCATCACCTTCGCGATCAAGCAGCGTATCCTCGTCGTCATATTTCTTGTCTCCGTCCTGGGCGCCGGCTTCGTCAGCTTTCTGAACCTCAACATTGAGGCCTACCCGGATCCGGTGCCGCCGCTCATCGAGGTCATCGCCCAGGCCAGCGGCCAGAGCGCCGAGGAGATCGAGCGCTACTATACCATCCCGATCGAAGTGGCGATGGAGGGCATCCCGAACGTCAAGGTGATCCAATCGGTTTCGCTGTTCGGCCTGTCCGATGTGCTGGTCAATTTCACCTTCGGCTACAGCTACCGGGAAGCGAAGCAGGAGGTCATCAACCGTCTCGGCGAGATCGGCAGCCTGCCGGGCAACGTGCAGCCGCAGCTCTCGCCGAACAGCCCGGTTGGCGAGATCTACCGCTACCGGCTGGTCGGCCCGCCGGGCTACTCCCTGGTCAACCTCAAGACCCTGCAGGACTGGGTGCTGCAGCGCCGCTTCAAGGCGGTGCCGGGCGTGATCGACGTCACCGGCTGGGGCGGGCGCACCAAGAGCTATGACGTCACCATCGACCAGGACAAGATGGTCAGCTACGGCCTGACCGTGCAGCAGATCCTGACGGTGCTGAACAACAGCAACATCAACGTCGGTGGCCAGACCGTCGACTTCGCGCAGCAATCGGCGATCGTGCGCGGCGTCGGCCTGATCACCAGCGTCGACCGCCTGCGCGAGACCATGCTGACCGTCAACAACGGCGTGCCGGTGGTGCTGGGCGATGTCGCCACCATCGCCATCGGCAACCTGCCGCGGCTTGGCATCGCCGGGCAGGACAAGGACGATGATGTCGTCGAGGGCATCATCCTGATGAACCGCGACGGCCAGAGCAAGCCGACCATCGCCGCGGTAGAGGCGGAGGTGGAGAAGATCAATACCACCGGCGTTCTGCCCCCCGGCGTTCGCGTGGAGCGCATCTACGACCGCGCCGATCTGATCGCGCTGACCACGACCACCGTCCTGCACAATATGATCGAGGGCATATTCCTCATCTTCCTGGTGCAGTGGATCTTCCTCGGCAATCTGCGCAGTGCCTTCATCGTTGCCCTCACCATCCCCTTCGCGCTGGCCTGCGCGGTGATCATCATGGTGGTGCGCGGCGAATCGGCGAACCTGCTGTCGGTCGGCGCCATCGATTTCGGCCTCGTCGTCGATGCCACCGTCATCATGATGGAGAACATCTTCCGCCGGCTATCGTTGCCGTCCCTGCAACGGGGTGTTCGCGCGGCCACGGCGGGCCGGCCAAGTGCCGCCGGCGAACTGCGTGGCAAATACCGCGCCGTCGCCGAATCGGCCTTCGAGGTGAACAAGAGCATCTTCTTCTCGGCCGCCATCATCATCGCCGGCTTTCTGCCGCTGTTCACCCTCTCCGGCATCGAGGGCCATATTTTCGGCCCGATGGCGAAGACCTATGCCTACGCCCTGGCGGGCGGCCTGTTCGCCACCTTCACCATCACGCCGGCGCTGAGTTCGCTGCTGCTGCCGGCGAAACTGGAGGAGACCGAGACCATCATCGTGCGGGCTCTGCACCGGATCTACCATCCTGCGATCCGGCTGGCGCTGGCCAACCGCATCATCGTGCTCGGCTTCGCCGGCATCCTTTTTGGGCTCGCGGTGGTCGAAGTGCAGACCCTCGGCCTGGAGTTCCTGCCCAAGCTGGAGGAAGGCAATTTCTGGATCCGCGCCACCCTGCCCACCTCAGTGGGGCTCGAGTCGACGAGTGAATATGTCGATCGGATGCGCGAACTGTTCCTGGACTACCCGGAAGTGGAGACCGTCGTCTCCCAGCATGGCCGACCCGACGACGGCACCGATGCCACTGGCTTCTTCAATGCCGAGTTCTTCGTGCCGCTCAAGCCCTTCGACAGCTGGCCGAAGGGTGTCACCAAGGAGAGCCTGACGAAGACGATCTCCGACCGACTGAAGAACGAATTTCCCGGCGTGGACTTCAATTTCTCCCAGAACATCGAAGACAACGTCGAGGAGGCCACTTCGGGCGTAAAGGGCGAAAACTCGATCAAGCTGTTCGGCAACGAGTTGGACGTGCTGGAAAAGACGGCGAATCAGATCAAGGATGCCATGGCCAATGTGCCCGGCATCACCGATCTTGCCGTTTTCCCCTCGCTCGGGCAGCCCACCGTGGAGGTGCAGATCGATCACGTCCGCGCCGCCCGCTACGGCCTGCAGCCCGGTGATATCAACGCCACCCTGCAGGCCGCGATCGGCGGCCAGGCGGCGGGCAATTTCTATGAGCGCGGCAGCGATCGTAACTTTCCGATCATGGTCCGCCTTGCCCCCGAGTTCCGCACCAGCCTGGATGCGATCCGCCGCATCCCCATTGGCGCGCAGGCCCCGAGCGGCTCGGGCGTCGTGCAGGTTCCGCTGTCGGACGTGGCCGACGTGAAGCTCGTCAGTGGTCCGGCCTTCGTCTATCGCGAGGGACAGACGCGCTACATCCCGATCAAGTTCAGCGTGCGCGGCCGCGACCTCGGCGGCGCGGTGATCGCGGCACAGAAAGCGGTGGCGGACCATGTCGTGCTACCCGGCGGCTATCACCTGGAATGGGTGGGTGAATTCGGCAATCTCCAGGACGCGATCAAGCGGCTCACGATCGTGGTGCCGATCGCCATCGGCCTCATCCTTGTGCTGCTCTACGTGAACTTCGAGCTCGGTGCGCGACACGCTGCTGGCGGCCAGCGTCATCCCGATGGCGCTGCTGGGCGGCATCTTCTCGCTGGCGGTCACCGGCACGCCATTCAGCGTCTCGGCGGCAATCGGGTTTATTGCCCTGTTCGGCATCGCCGCCATGGATGGCATCATCGTGATCGCCTTCTACAATGCCCAGCTGAAATCGGGTCTGGACAAGTCGGCCGCCCTGATACGAGCCTGCGAGACCCAGATGCGCCCAGTGGTGCTGACCTGTGCTGCCGCCTGCGTGGGTCTGCTGCCGGCGGCTTTCTCCACCGGCATCGGCTCGCAGGTGCAGAAGCCGCTGGCGCTGGTGGTAGTGGGCGGCATTTTGCTCGCACCGATGCTGATCCTGATGGTGTTGCCGGTGCTGATCAGCCTGTTTTCCCGCCATGCCGAAACGCTGGCGGCGCGCGCGGCCGAAGATGGAGAAGAGGCCGATGCCGATGATCTTACACCCAAGTTTGGCACGGTGTTTTTGGAGAAGCCCCCTTATCAGTGACGAACCCGAAACGGCTTGCGCGGAAGTGGTAATGCGTTGAACGAAAGGATAGGAAAATGACTGCTTCCTTCTTCGCGACGACTATCGTTACCGGACAGAGCAGCCGTGCCGGGATAGACGGCGACGGGGGGGCGTGTTTCAAGATAAGGAAGAATGACAGCGTTATTCCGAAAGACGAACTCTATGAACCGTTCACATACAATGGTTTGCATGGGTTCGCTCTTTCGGAAGATGGATTGCTCGCGCTGGGCGACCCGATAGGCATTGCTGCAAGCATCAGGAAGAGGAGAGTTCTCGGGTTCGCTTCGGCGGCACGGAAGACTGGCGAAGAAATGGCCGAAGGTCTCCCGCCGCTCCTGCTGCATCAGCCGGAGATAACCATTATCCGCCAAGTCTGTACGTCGGTGCGCGCGCGGCCGGAGTTGGAACATCTCGGGTTCAACCAATATTTTGGCGATCTTCCGGATGACGTTCTCGATACGCTGATACGCGCCGTGGAGACTGGTCTGTTCGATCAGTTGCAAATCTGGCAGGAACGCGAATTCAGCACGCTTTCAGCTTTGCAAAAGAGGGTGTTGGTTGTCGGGATCCGCCATGGCGCGACCTATCTGCTGGCGGGGTGGGGAGGCGATACGCTGGAAGCTCTGTCGGTCGCGGGCCTCGCGAAGGAAGTGCTCGCGAGATGCGAAATCGTAATTCAATACCTGGTCGCCAACGGACTCCAAGATGAGAAGGCGCCGGTATGGTTTGAATTTTTCATTATGTTTTTAATGGGAGCCCTCCCGGCCGGCGTGCTCGTATTTCTTGGGTATATGCCCATGTCTTTTGACACTTTCGATGATGTTGCATTTTCTGTTTCAGTTATTTCGTTCTGGTGCACTGCATTTGGAGTTGCCGCGGGGATACTGATAGCATGGGTAACCCCTGCCTTTTGGACCAAAGACACAGCCATAAAGGTGGACCCCGCGTGGCGATGGATACGTGATACTTGGAGCAGACGCCGGAAGACCAATCGCGATGCAAGAACCATGGCCTATCTGATGGGATCCAGCAACTGGCGGGATGTCTCCCGCCTTGCTGAAACAGCGAGAAGCGTGCTGACACTCTGTGGGTAAGCGAGGAAGTCAATTTGGAGAGCTTCATGTGCTACGGCATTCACACATTTAACTGTGTTGTTGCGATGAAAAAACCTGCGGCCATGGCAGCGAACTGGGTCCAGCCGGCGCGCATGGTTTTGGGACCGGGCGGCTTGTAATAGCAGTTCCATCCGCCGAGGCGGGCGATGATCCAGGCGAGCCAGGCGAGCGAGTGGCGCGGATGAGGGTTTTGCTGACGCAGGGTTCTGCCTTCGAGAGTTGCGCCAATGGCTTCGGCGGCCGGCAGCAGGGCCGCATCGATGACATCGGTCGCGGGTCGCGGGCTGCCATCACGGGCGTTGACCAGTTGCATTGTACGGATTGCCGCGGCAAGACCGACCAGAGCCAGCTTGAACAGCCGCCCGGCCTCATGCATTTGGGTTTCCTCTAGGCGTATACCGTCGCTTTTCAATGCACGAAAGATTTCTTCAATCCGCCAACGCAACCGATAGAGGCGCACGATGTCCTGCGCCTCGGCAGCGCTGGTGGCATTCAGCGTGGTCAACAGCCGCCACAGCAGCGGCTGTGCATCAGCCGGAGCATTGATCTCTCGCGCCTCGACCATATACAGCGTCAGGCTGCGGCGGGTCCGAGCGATCACCGCCATGACGTGGACGCGAGATCACGACCGGCCCGGCGCGCAGCACAACGGTGGCGATCCGGCCGCGCCCGCCGGCCCGGGATGGAGCCACACGAACCTCGGTTCGTGCCAACTCCGGCCATGCGGCGGGCGCCGCGAACAGGCGCGCTCCGTCGTCGAGCGCGCGGTCCTGCGCTGCTCGCACAATCAGATCGACCCCTGCCGGGCATCGTGCGAAGCTTGCATAGATATCGCCCTCGCGATCGGCCACGACCACCACCGAGGCGGCGTCGGCTAAACACGCAGCCGCACACTCTGCCCCTTCCAACCAGCGGACGCTCTCCTTGTCTTCCAACGCGCGGGCGTGGGTCGGGGCGATTTCATCCGTTCGGGTCCAAATCCTGGCGCCGACCAGACCGAGAACGGCCTCTGTCTCGCTGTCAATGGCGATCAGTGGATGGATGAAAAACCCGGCGGAAACGCCGTCTCCTGCCGGCCCCAGACCACGTCGCCGCTCCTCGCGGCCGGCGAAATTGATCTCGGTCGTATCCTGCGCCACGACAATCCGCCGTCCGGCGCAGGCGGCGACGGTGCGGCTCGCCAGCGTCTGCACGATCTCGACCGTTGTGACGGAGGGTGCCGCCAAAAACCGATGGATCGCCATCTCGCCAGCCCGATCACCGCCAAGCTTGCGGACGACCAGCGACCCGGTCTCCGTCACCCGCTCGATCAGCGTGGTGCCCATCGCCGCACGACGGGCATCTCCAAAATAACCAAGCTCCCCTCCCTTTTGCCTCACACAGTCTCCTGATCCACAGAATACGTCATAGATTCAGAGAGTTGTCCGCTATACAAGCAAAATGTGTGAATGCCGTAGCTTCATGTGGGGGGGAGGTGGACCCCGAATACCGGACAGTTTGGCGGCTTGGATAAGCTTGGTCCGGAGTGCCGCTACACCGCCAGTCTGCCGTCGGCCGAGATGCCTGCATGGGCCTGGGCGGGGGGGCCGTCCGCCGAGAGCCGTATGGGGTCTCTCGGCATTGTAGTAGTCGATCCACCCTCGCAGAGCGGTGCGTGTCTTGCCGCCGGTCTCGAAGGCATTCATGTAGACGCACTCATATTGTAACTGCCCAGGTGCTGGGACCGTAGTTCAGTGCTGCGTATGATGCGTCACGGCATTGGTCAAGCGGCAGCGAACTTCAGGAGGAGGGCGTTGGCGGCGAGTGCGAGCGCCTCGATAAGGTTCCAACGTCGCTTGCGCGCGGTGTCGATGAAGCCGCGCAGGATGGCGAAGCGTTTGGCTCCGGCGAGCGAGCGGAAGCAGCCGGAGATCTTCGCCTTGACCTTCATCATGCGCATGGCCTGCTCGGCCAGGTTGTTGGTGAACGGGACGGACAGGTCATGGATGAAGCGCAGCACCTCGGCCTTGCGGTCGCGCATCCGGATGACGAGGTTATGGCCGATGCGCCGGGCGACGGGCCGTTTGGAGGGTGTTCCATCCTTGCGCGGGCTGGGTTGTGCGAAGATCGGAAGAGCCTCGTGGAAAGCGATGCTCGAGGCGCGCGGCGATCGCCACCATGCGGCGCCTCACCATCGCCCTGGCCTGTACAGCACGGAGGAATGCGGCGGTGGATCACGCTGCAATCCGACGATGGATCACGCTCGAAACCGGCACCCCATCAAGCTCGAAAGCGGCGGTGGATCACGCAGCAAACCGGCACTCCAGGACGGGGTGAAGCGGCACCGGCTTCAGGGCCTGGGTCTCTCCTGGCAGGCGAGTAATCGCGAGTAACGTCGCTCCCTTTTGCCGGGAGTGGCGGATGCCGAGGAGAAGGACACTGATGCGTCGGATCAAGGAAGTGCTGCGGCTGAAATACGAGATGGGGCTGAGAGCCTGTTTGACCAGAATTATCCGTCGTGCCTTGATCTCTTACCTTTACCCGCATCGTGGCAAAGCCCTGCGCTACTATAGAACGACATCATGTCGATCCGCAGCCGAGCGCCGAAAATGGCAGATTTTCCAAATGCCCGTTGCGAAAGCGGGCGTATGCTGCACCTGCGTTCCAAGGGGCTTCCCTCAGCTACGGCGCACAGATGGCTAGGCTAACATAATGATAAAATTGCATCTTTCTAGATGCGGGTAAAGGTAAGGCCTTGATCTCTCACAGGCGGTTTTGGAGGGGAGTGGTCGTCAATCTTCCCGTGGTTGGCCTGACGGAAAACCGTCAGGATTTGTGAAGTGCCTTGCCTTTTGGGCAGTTTGCAGGCGGCGTTGGCATGTGCTGAAGGTTGCGCAGGGCGGGTAGGAACGGCTTCCAACACGGGCTCCCAGGAGGGACGTGCGATGTGGACGGCGGAACAGCGTGAGCGGTACAAGGATGACGGTCGGCGCTACCCGAGCGATCTGACAGATGCCGAGTGGGCGAGGATTGCTGCCGTTTTTTCAATTTATGCGACCTTGACGGTCGATCTGCGGGAAATGGTCAACGCCTGTTTCTACCTTGAGAAGACCGGCTGCGGGTGGCGCTATCTCCCCAAGGACTTTGGCCCGTGGCAGACCGTCCGGACTTGGTATGACCGGTTTCGCGCCGATGGCATCTGGGCCGATATCGCGGGGTTGTTGATACGTGGCGTCCGCCAACGGTGCGGCAGGCCGGCGGAGCCGGAGACGGTGATCCTCGACTCGCAGAGCGTGGTGTCCGGTCCCCAGGCGGGCGAGCGGGGCGTGGACGGCAACAAGCGGATCAAGGGCATCAAGCGGCACGTGCTGGCCTGCTCGCTCGGCTTCGTGTTGGCCGTGCTGGTCACGGCTGCCAATGTCCATGATAGCACGGTGGCGCCGCCGCTTCTTGACCGGGCCGCCGAGGCCGGCTGGGCGCCAAAGCGCGTAAAGGTTGACGCAGCCTATGTTGGTCCGCGGGTGGCGGCGGCGGCTGAGCGACACGGCATGGAGGTCCGGATTTCATCCAGGGAGGCCGGCATCCCCGGCTTCAAGCTGCCGCCAGTACGCTGGCGCATCGAGGCGACTTTCGGCACCTTGACCAATCGTTACCGCCGCCTGACTCGTAATTTGGAACAAAGTCCAGCCGCCGCAGAAGATGCGGTCGAGATTGCCAATGTCCACCGCGTCCTTCGCGCCTACTGCCGCAAAAAAGCGTCTATGGGATAGTCAAACAGGCTCTCAACCTGCGCGTGTGGGCCGCCCACATGAAACAGCGAGGAGCTGTGGACGTTTTAAATTACGAACGGTTGCTCATTACAGCGCACTTTGCTCAGATGCACGGATCGGCGCGCACGCCCTGACCGGCGAAGCGCCGCTGCCAGCGCCAGATCGTCAGACGACGGGTGCCGACGCTTGCCACCCGCCCGCTGCACCGGCAGCCGCTCGGACAGCGGCAGCTAGGAGGCAGCATCAACTTGTGCTTTATTCTTTGCGGACATGCCGTCCCGGCCGAATAGTGGGCTGCCCATATGACGACTCCTATTGGGATTTTGGTGCAAACAGGATGACGCTGACCAGCCTCCGCAATGCGCGCGATCCATTGATCATCGTCGGCGTCTACATGGCGCTGTATGTGTTTTCGGACTGGATCAGCCTGGTCCAGGTGCTTCCAGACACACGCATAACGTTGTGGAATCCACCGCCGGCTTTCAGCCTCGCCCTGCTCTTAATGAAAGGCCTGAAATTCGCGCCCGCCCTGTTCCCGGCGGCCGTCCTTTCGGACGGCATAAGCGGTGGATTTTCCATCGGCGTTGTCCCATCCCTCGTGGGTAACATGATTATTGCGGCTGGCTACGCGGTGATTTCGGTCGCGCTGCGGCCGTTTGCCGGCCCCAGGACCGGCTTTCAAAGCATGCACGATCTGATCGGCTTCCTTGGCGTGGTGTGCGTCGGCGTGCTGGGCGTGGCCGGTTCGATCAGCGGTGCGTTCGTGTTGCTGCATGTCATACCGCCGGACCGGTTCGTCACAGCGGCGCGTAATTTTTGGATCGGCGATGTCACCGGAATCGTTGGCCTGTTTCCCGTCCTTATGACCGCTCCATGTGCCTGGGAGAGATGGAAAAAACTGCCCGCGGTCACCTCGTTTGCTGATTTCGCATTGTTTGGGCTTATGCTCGTGTCGGCGTTATGGATCGTCTTCTGGGGCGTCAGTTCCAAGGAATTCCACGCTTTCTATCTCCTGCTTCTGCCGATGATGTGGATCGGCGTGCGGCACGGCTTGCCCTGGTGTGCCATTGCTACCCTGATCGAGCAGTTGTCTCTGATTTATGTCTTTGTTTTGCGTGACTACTCCATGCCGGAGTTCATTGATTTTCAGTTGGTCTCGCTGGCGATCGCAACCACGGGGTTGGTGCTCGGAACAGTAGTCACGGAACGTCAGCGTACGGAACTGCGCCTGCGGGACCACCAGGCGGAACTCGATCGGATGGCAAGGCTTACCACGGCAGGAGCACTTGGCAGCGCAATCGTACACGAAATCAGCCAGCCACTGGCAACCATCGCCACCTACGCTCATGCCTGTCGCGTCGTTCTGACCTCCGCGCCGCCGCGGCCGGACTTCCTGGGTGAGACGCTCGCGAAGGTCGAATCGGAATCGCTTCGCGCGGGCAAAATCGCAGAGCGGCTGAGGGATTTTGTATCCAAAGGCGAGATGCAACTGGTTCCCTTGGACCTCGCAGAGAAAACGCGAAAGGTGCTGTCCGTGCTGGCGGATGACGCCCAATCTCGCGGCGTCGAGATCTCTATTCAGGAAAAGGCCATTGTGAAGATCGCCGCGGATCGGTTGCAGATGGAACAAGTGTTGCTCAATCTGATCCGAAATGCAATAGAATCCGCTGCGGAGAACCCCACCTGGCAAAAGCGGGTTTCTATCCGCTTGCGTCGCACAGGTAGCGAGGTTCAAGTTGACGTTGAAGATAATGGACCTGGTGTCAACCCTGATATTGCCGCGCACCTTTTCGAACCTTTCATGACAGGGAAGCCCAAAGGCATGGGACTGGGGCTCATGCTCAGTCGTCAGATCATCCAGTCGCACGGCGGCGATCTTTGGTGTGACCATGCGGTCACAACGGGAGCCTGCTTTTCGTTCCGCCTGCCCGCCCTTGGGTCGAACGCCGATGCCAGGTGATCCGGTGGTCCATGTCGTCGAGGATGATGCGGCGATGCGGGATGCCCTGCTGGTTCTCCTCGGCACCGTCGGCTTTCAACCCCAGGGCTACCGGACCGCAGAGGAATTTCTCGCACGGGAAGAGAGTTCCCGGCCGGCCTGTCTTGTCGTTGACGTGCGCCTGCCCGGGATGAGCGGCCTGGAACTTCATAACCATCTTGTCTTGCGTGGAGCCCTCCCCGCGACGGTGATCATCACCGGTCACGGCGACATCCCGATGGCGGTGGCCGCCCTGAAGGCCGGCGTGCTTGATTTCGTGACGAAGCCATTCGATCCGGCGGCGCTGCTGGACAGCGTCCGCAACGCACTGCGGCATGCCGACGAGAACGGGCGACGCAAGGCCATGACCGATGAAAGCGACGCCCGCCTGAAATCCCTCACGCCGCGGGAGGCGGCGATCCTGGATCTCCTGGTCCAGGGACATCCGAGCAAGGTCATTGCCGCCAAGCTCGATATCAGCGTTCGGACCATTGAGCACCATCGCGCCCATATTATGGAGAAGATGGAGGTGCGAACGCTGTCGCAACTGATCAAGGTCGTCCTGGGCAACCCGGACTGAGAGGCTGTTTGACTATCCCATAGACGCTTTTTTGCGGCAGTACGCGCGAAGGACGCGGTGGACATTGGCAATCTCGACCGCATCTTCTGCGGCGGCTGGACTTTGTTCCAAATTACGAGTCAGGCGGCGGTAACGATTGGTCAAGGTGCCGAAAGTCGCCTCGATGCGCCAGCGTACTGGCAGCGGCTTGAGAGCCTGTTTGACCAGAATCATCCGTCGTGCCTTGATCTCTCACAGGCGGTTTTGGAGGGGAGTGGTCGTCAATCTTCCCGTGGTTGGCCTGACGGAAAACCGTCAGGATTTGTGAAGTGCCTTGCCTTTTGGGCAGTTTGCAGGCGGCGTTGGCATGTGCTGAAGGTTGCGCAGGGCGGGTAGGAACGGCTTCCAACACGGGCTCCCAGGAGGGACGTGCGATGTGGACGGCGGAACAGCGTGAGCGGTACAAGGATGACGGTCGGCGCTACCCGAGCGATCTGACGGACCCGTTCACACCCCCCCTCCTGTCTTGGGCGTCTGACTGGGTTGGCTCCCCTGGCTGAGGCGGCGAACGGAGGGGCTTGCCTGATGGAGCGAAACGGATTCTACGCTCCCTATGCCGCGCCTGAGCATCCCGGAGCTGACCCAGTACGAACGAGCAGACCTCTCGGTGCTGCCGCGGAAGGAGCTTGAGGATCTGGCGTGGCTGTTCCGCGAAGTTGCGCGCACGCTGGCCAATCGCCTGGGTGAGGACTCCACGACCAGTTCGCGGCCGCCGTCGAGCGACGATCCCTACCGGCGGGGTCAGAGAAACGGCAAGCCTCCGGCCAGTCAGGACCACGATGGTGGCGAAGGCCAGGACGCAGCCGCGCCGGCGGGCAAGGACAAGACACCAGCGAAGCCGCCCGGCAAGCGGCCGGGCATGCCTGGGCACTGGCGCCGGCAGCCGATCGTGGTGACCCGAGAAGTCGAGCACGTGCCGATGGTCTGCGAGGCGTGCCAGGCCGCGCTCGGCGCCGAGTGCCGGGGCCGCCACGTCAGCGCCCACCACGTCTTTGAACTCGACCGCGGCGAAATGGGTCTGCAGGTCACGGCTTCCAAGCACAGCTACTTCGCCGCCAGTTGCGCGTGCGGCCACGAGACGATGGCCAGCCCGGGCGTGGGACTGCGCTCACAGATCGAGGGGCGCAAACGCGACCTGCAACTGAGCGAGCGCTGCCTGGTCGGGCCGACGCTGGCGATCTTCATCGCCGCCCTCGCGTTGCGTTTCCGCCTGTCGCGGCTGAAGGTCCAGGAGTTCCTGCTGGACTGGCTGGGTCTGGAACTCGGGGCGGCGACGATCAACCGCTGCATCCACGAATTCGGCCGGGCCAGTGAGCCGGTGGTCGAGCAACTGATCGAAGAGGTGCGGGCCGCCGAGGTCGTGCATCTCGAGAAACCCCATGGTACCAACAGGGCGCCCTGCTGTGGCTGTGGGTAGCGGTGACCGTGAACACGGTCGTCTATCGCATCGGCAGCCGCCGCAAGGAAAACCTGGTCGCGCTGATCGGCCAGGCGTTCCTTGGCTGGATGGTGACCGACGGCTACATGGCCTGTCGCGATCATCCCCGGCGCCAACGCTGCCTTGCCCATCTCATCCGAAAAGGTTTGGCACTGGCCGAGGGCTATTACGGCCCCGGCTCCGCCTTCGGGCGGGACCTGGTCCGCGACCTCCGCCGCCTGATCGAACGGGTCCGCGACGGCGACAACGACGCCGCCGTCAGGCGCCTGGTGGCCCGCATCAAGTGGAACTGCCAGTGCAACGAATATGAGATCGAGCAGAAGGTTCGTGCCCTCGCGCGCGAAATCCTCAACGACTGGGAGGCGGTGATCGCCTTCGTCGCCGAACCGCTGCTGTCGCCCACGAACAACGACGCCGAGCGGGCGCTGCGGCATGCCGTCATTGCGCGCCGCATCAGCTTCGGCACCAGAACGGACGAGGGCAGCCGGTTCTACGCCGCCGGCCTCAGCGTCATCGACACCTGCCGCAAGCGCGGCGTCGATCCCTGGACCTACGGACGCGACCTCATCGCCGCCGCGCGCAAGGGCTCATCTCTCCCCAGTATCCCCGCCAAGCTGGCCGCCTGAAACGGCAGAAGCGGCTACTCGCCCGAAGGCGGACTGGTCGTAGAGCCCTCGCCCAGGCGATCCGCAAGCGAATGCGCCAATTCGTGAAACTGCCATGCCAACTCTTCAAGCTCTTGCCGAGACAGTGCCGAAAGCTGGGCTCGTTCGGGATCGGTCAGATCCGGGATGCTTGAGTGTGGCATACAGACCGTAGACGCTGCTTCGCCCCGCTACGCAAGACCCCTTGTTGGCTTCACAGCCGACACCCCACCCGCCAAACGCCCCGATTTGAAATGGCGAGGGGGGAGTGTGAACGGTTGCGATCTGACAGATGCCGAGTGGGCGAGGATTGCTGCCGTTTTTTCAATTTATGCGACCTTGACGGTCGATCTGCGGGAAATGGTCAACGCCTGTTTCTACCTTGAGAAGACCGGCTGCGGGTGGCGCTATCTCCCCAAGGACTTTGGCCCGTGGCAGACCGTCCGGACTTGGTATGACCGGTTTCGCGCCGATGGCATCTGGGCCGATATCGCGGGGTTGTTGATACGTGGCGTCCGCCAACGGTGCGGCAGGCCGGCGGAGCCGGAGACGGTGATCCTCGACTCGCAGAGCGTGGTGTCCGGTCCCCAGGCGGGCGAGCGGGGCGTGGACGGCAACAAGCGGATCAAGGGCATCAAGCGGCACGTGCTGGCCTGCTCGCTCGGCTTCGTGTTGGCCGTGCTGGTCACGGCTGCCAATGTCCATGATAGCACGGTGGCGCCGCCGCTTCTTGACCCGGCCGCCGAGGCCGGCTGGGCGCCAAAGCGCGTAAAGGTTGACGCAGCCTATGTTGGTCCGCGGGTGGCGGCTGAGCGACACGGCATGGAGGTCCGGATTTCATCCAGGGAGGCCGGCATCCCCGGCTTCAAGCCGCTGCCAGTACGCTGGCGCATCGAGGCGACTTTCGGCACCTTGACCAATCGTTACCGCCGCCTGACTCGTAATTTGGAACAAAGTCCAGCCGCCGCAGAAGATGCGGTCGAGATTGCCAATGTCCACCGCGTCCTTCGCGCCTACTGCCGCGAAAAAGCGTCTATGGGATAGTCAAACAGGCTCTGAGTGTTGGGGCGACCGGCCGATGACCTGGCTGGTGACGGGGCGCAGCGAAAGGGGTTGATCCTGGTGCGCAACCTGGCATGGCTGCGCACCGGAAAGACCGGAGCGATCGAGCATGCGCGACACCGACCTGCTACAAGCGGCGCTGGGACTGGGGACGCCATGGGCGGTGTCTGGCAGCCGGTTCGATGCGTTGGCGCGGCGGCTGGACATTGACATCACCTTCGCCAAGGGCGCGCGGTTTGCCTGCCCGTGCTGTGAGGCAACGGGTTGTCCGGTCCACGACACCGAACAGAAGTCGTGGCGGCATCTTAGCTTTTTCCAGCACGAGGCGTATCTGAATGCGCGTGTGCCGCGGATCAGGTGTGAGGTCTGCGGGGTCAAGCGGGTGAATGTGCCGTGGGCAGGCGAAGGCAGCGGCTTCACGCTGCTGTTTGAGGCCATGCTGATGCCCCTGCTGCGCAGCACGCCGGTGGCGGAGGTGGCACGCCATGTCGGCGAGCACGACACCAGGCTGTGGCGGGTTCTCCACCACTACGTCGACGAGGCGCGGGCGCGCGACGACCACAGCACGGTCAGCCGGGCCGCCTTCGACGAAACCTCCGCGCGTCGCGGTCACGATTACGTCTCGTTGTTTGTCGATCTCGACGGTCCGCGCGTGCTGTTCGTCGCCAATGGCAAAGACGCGGCCACGGTCGGCGCCTTCGCCGATGACCTGAAGGCGCATGGCGGCGATCCCGCGCGCATCGAGGAAGTCTGCATGGACATGGGCGCCGCCTTCATTGCGGGCGCGGCCGCCCACCTGCCGCAGGCCGAGATCACCTTCGACCGGTTTCACATCGTCAAGATCATCAACGAGGGCGTCGACGAGGTACGGCGGGAAGAACAGAAGAGCCGGCCGGAGGCTGAAGCAGAGCCGCTATGTGTGGCTCAAGAACGAGACCAACCTCTCCAGCGGCCAGCGCGAATTGCGCGACAGCCTCGCCCGCAGCAACCTCAAGACCGCCCGCGCCTACCAGATCCGGCTGACCTTCCAGGAGTTCTACCAGCAACCGACACGCAAAGACGCCGAGGTGTTCCTCAAGAAGTGGTACTTCTGGGCCACCCACAGCCGCCTGCCGCCGATGATCGACGCCGCCAGGACGGTCAAGCGGCACTGGAACGGTATCCTTCGCTGGCACGACAGCAAGATCGCCAACGGCATCCTCGATGGCATCAACAGCTTGGTCCAGGCCGCAAAGGCCAAGGCTCGCGGCTACCGCTCCTCCCGCAACCTGCACGCGATGATATACCTCATCGCAGCCAAGCTCGAACTCGCCCTACCCACATGAAACAGCGAGGAGCCGCCGATCTCGACGGCGACCACGGAGAGCACGGCGCAGTGGCTGCTGCACCGCCGGATGAATGCCAACCAACAGATGCGATGGTCGCCCCGTGGGGCACATCTGATGCTCAAGGTCCGGACCGCGGTTATGAACGGCACGTTCGACAAGGACCATGCTACCGCCGAGTGGCGGGCCAAACGCCCATATCGCCGGGCCGCCCGACCCCCCACAAAATGAACGGTCTCTCTGGCAACGGTGCAGAGGCCGCGGTTTCGCTGGTGATGTGATCCACTGCCGCCGCGAGGAGGGGCTGTTCTCGCTGCGGCGTGTTCACCGATGCTGGAACGGCTCCGCCTTACCGCGCCGCCATCGTTGTCAGGCGACCCGGCCGATGATGACGGTATCTGAGGCGAAAGAGAGTGTTGCACGCTGTCCGACTTTGGCTTTCGCGGCTGTCGGGCCTTCGATAAGCGCGATTCCGGTCAGTCCCGACCCGAGATCGACAGCAACCTCAGCGGTATTGCCGTCACGGACGACATGCGCGATCGTACCGGTGAGTCGGTTCGGATCGCCACCTATCCTGCCGCCGCCACCGACGCACAGATCGACCGAGGAGGCCTTTACCAGCGCGACCACCTCCAGCCCCGGTCTCAACCCCAGCGCCAGCACGCTCTCATGTGTGATCGCGACCTTGATCAGGCGCCGGCCGGCCAGTTCCAACAGGATTTCCTCGCGCAGCGTTCCCTTCGGGCGGGACACGACACGCGCGACGAACTGGTTGCGGGCGCTGGTGCGCACGGCGACGCGATCGAGCAGGCGGATATCTTCGGCGAATGTCTCACCGAACCGGTTGAGCAGCCGCTCATGCTCGATCCGTAACGTCAACAGCGCCACGCAGAGGCGTCGCCCGCGCGGGGTCAGCCGGATGCCGGTGACGCCAGCGGTCTCGGTCCATTCCGCCAAGGCCTCGCCAGCCAGGTTGTTGAGTTCATGGACCGCTCGCCGGGCGGCGTCCCGGCTTGCCGCTTCGACCGCCATGACGTCCGCGGCCGAAATCGCCCGAAACAGCCAGACGAGGCGTTCGTGACAAGCCAGGGCTGCCGTCCGGCTCGAGGAACCGGACCAGTCGAGCGCGTCCTGCGAAGATGGATCAGGTGCGTCTTTGTCGCTTCCGTCCCACATCGCGATCGCTCCTCGGTACGTGCTTCAATTCAGGCGGTCTTATTGTCGTATCGTGGGTGACCACCGCTGGCCGAACTGGCCGGACCACCCCTAACGCAAATTCCGGGCCACACAAGCTCGCCGCCGGATGCCGGCACGTTGCAGACAGGCCGGTGCGTGAGGCCGGATCGGTTTCGCCTGGATTCCCCTGTGCAGCAATACAGTTCTGTTGGGCATGGTTGGATTGCGACGCTGCTTGTCGTGTTTGCGACGCAATTCCCGACTAGGCATAGCGGATGGCGTCTGGCACTGTTGCGTTATACCTGTTTGGAAATAGCGACGCCGTGCCGCCGCCGTCGGTCTGTACCCGAATCTGCGGACGCAAGAGGACGAACAGCCTGGACACGCCGACCGGCCTTTCTCAGCCTGGCACCACGCGGACTGGTTCGCCGAGCGCCTGCATCAGGCGGCGGCGGAGTCCACCGAGCGTATGGCCGGCCATGGCGCAGCCGACGCAGGCGCCGGTCAGGCGCACGCGGACCCGGTCGCCGGTGATGTCGACGAGTTCGATGTCGCCGCCGTCGCGC
The DNA here is from genome assembly GCA_963709085.1 of uncultured Alphaproteobacteria bacterium. Classification (GTDB taxonomy): domain Bacteria; phylum Pseudomonadota; class Alphaproteobacteria; order Acetobacterales; family Acetobacteraceae; genus Rhodovastum. The sequence continues at coordinate 716,397 of CAVPVB010000024.1, read as the reverse complement.
TGCACGTCGGGGCGGGCTTCGGCGATCACCTGCGCGACGACGGCCCGGCGTGAATCATCGGAAAGTTTCTTGGCCTGGAGGGGCGTGTCCATCTTTTCAATCCAGATCGTCGATGGAGGTAATCAGCGTGCGGCTCTCGGGCGACGGTGCGGTGGCTGCGGGCTGCCAGCCCTCCGCCGCCATCGCATCGAAGCGGTCGGCCGGCCGTGTGCGCGCCTTCGCACGGTCCACCCAGGCCAGCCCGCCATGCACCAGGGCGAGGCTTACCTCGTTCAGCAAATCCTCGATGTCGTGGCCGTTGTCGACGATCACCGGTTGGATCTGTGCGCCCATCAGGCGGCGGATGGACGAGGTGCCGATCGAGGCGGCATAGACGGCCGAGCAGCCCTGCAGGAACTCAAGCTTCGCCGCAACCTTGTCCTCGACGGTGCCAGCAAGGCCCGCGCGTCCGTCCGCTCCCACCTGCTCGGCCAGGACGAACTGGCCGACGCCGATCAGGTCGGCGCGCCCGGGCGAAATATCGAAAACGACCAGCCGTTCGGCCGAGCCGAAATGCATGTCGACATGGATACGGTCGGTCGAGGCGAAGGCGACCCTGAGCATGTGCGTCCTCTCGGCTTACGTGGCGAGCCCGGCGGGTGCCGCCGCGGCGACTTCCTGCTCGCGCGGCGTGCCCTGCCAGTAGAGCGAGCGATAGGGCGGCACCGCGCGCTGGCGGGCGGCCAACAGGTTGGCGATGTCGAACAGCATCTGACGGCTGCCGCGATAGCCGATCTGGCAGCGCGCATGACCGCCATAGACATCGCTCAGCGGAAACCCTGCGCGCAGCAGGGGAATCTCCAACCGCGCCGCAATTTCGGTGCCGTGCGAATTGGCGATCAGCAGATCCGCGCTGGCGGCGCGCGCCAGTGTCTCGAGGTCTTCGAGGTCGCCCACCACGACGCGCTCGACCGGCAGCTCGGCAAGCCCGCGTGCCCGTGCCGAGGCGACCGCGGCCACCACCTGCGCACCGGCCCCCGGCAGGAAGCGAAGGAAGGCTTCCAGCAGATCGGCATCCGCGGCGATGGCAATGCGGGCAGCGCCGATCTGGAAGTGGCAATCCACCATGGCGTCGATCAGCTGGGCGCGGTGCCGCTCGAGGCGGGCCGGCACGGGTCGGCGGGCGATGTCGCTCAGGGTTTGGGTGAAGGCATCGCAGGCTTCGACGCCGGCGAGGCTGGCGAAGCGATGGTCGGGCACGCCGGTGCGGTCGTGCAGCAAATCGGCCGCGCGCCCGAGCGAATTGCCGATCACCAGCGTGGCGATCGACTCGCCCATGGCCATGATCGCCGCACGCGGCGTGCCGCCATAGGTCAGCGTCGAGAAACCCGCCTCGATCATGTGGCCGTCGAGCGAGTCACCAATGTCGGGCAGCACCACGGCCTGCAGGCCGAACGCTTCCATCCACTCGCGAATGGCCTCGATGTCGGCGGGGCTGAGCATGGAGGAGGCCAGCACGTTCACCTGGCGCGGACGCCGCACCGCGGCCACCGACGCAGGAACCAGGGCGGTGATGATCGCCTCGACCGCTGCGGCGAAGCCGGTCTCCAGGCAGCCCAGCGTGTCGCTGGCGCTGACCGGCACGATGGCGATGCCGTCATGCTCAGGATGCTGCTCACGAAAGGCACGGACGGTGCGCGGGATGTCGGCACCCTGCGTTTCCGCCAGCGCGGTGGTGATCAGGCCGATCACCTCGGGCGCGTTCTTCCCGGCGATGGTGTGCAACGCCTCCACCACGTTGCCATCGGCGCCGATCACCGCGGCGATCTGATCCATCGCCGTGGTCTGCAGGGCGATCGGCTCCTGGAAGTGGCGCATGAAGAATAGCTTGTTGAAGGAGGTGCAGCCGCGTGCGCCATGTTCGAGCGGCATCGCCTGGGCGAGCCCCAGGAAGGCCAGCGAGGCGCCCACTGGCTGGCTGATTTTGAGCGGGTTGACCGCCAGCGGCTTCTCGGAGGGGACGATCTCGGCCATGGGTGTGCGCTCAGGCCGCCTGCCGCGCCCAGCGCGGCGCCGTGCGGGCATGCTGCCAGACCGGGCTGTGCAGGGTGACCGCAAGGTTGTGCGCCAGTTCGATCGCTCCCGCATAGCCGGCGTAGCCGATGCTGCGCACGTGGTCGACATCGAGAAACGGCACCCGCGCCTTGAGCGCCGGATAGATATAGCGGTCGCCAGCGATCAGGATGTCGGCCCGATGTTCGTGGAAGCTCCGCAACAGGGCGGTCTGATCGTTGTCCTGGATCATCAGCCCGTCCGGTCCCATCAGGTCGCGGATGCGCGCCTTGTCCTCCTCGGTCGATTTCTCGGTGCCGGTGGCGACGACGTTCATCCCAAGATGTTGCATGGCGGAGACCAGCGACCAGGATTTGTGACCGCCGGCGAAGATCAGCACGCGCTTGCCCTCCAGCAACGGGCGCAGCGGCAGGATCGCGGCCTGCACCGCCGCCTCCTCGCGCGTGATGACCGCTTCCGTCCGTTGCGTCAGCACGGGGTCGCCGAGAACCGAAGCGAAGCCGCGCAGCGCGGCCGAGGTCGCGGCCACACCATAGAACCCGCCTTCGAAGAACGGGGTTGCAAAACGATCCCGCAGCGTGTGCGCCACCCGGATCATCGCCTTGGAGCAGACCACCATGTTGGCCTCGGCGCGGTGCATGGTCTGCACCTCGCGAAACCGCGCATCGCCGGTGAAGCTGCACAGGATGCGCAGGCCGAGTTCATCGAACAGCGGCGCCACGCTCCAGAACTCGCCGCCGATGTTCCATTCACCGATCAGGTTCACGTCATGCGTGGTGATGCCGGGGCGTGTCGCAGCCGGCGGCACCGGATCGGGCTCGCGCGTGCCGATCACGTGGCGCAGCATGACGTCGCCGGCAATGCGGTTGCCGAAATTCTTGTTGCCATAGAAGCCGGCGCAATCGACCGGCACCACCGGCACACCCCAACGGGCCTGCGCGGCCTTGGCCACGGCGGCGTAGTCGTCGCCATGCAGGGCGGGAACGCAGGTGGCGTAGACGAAAACAGCCGCCGGCCGATAACTGTCGATGGCTTGCTTGATCGCGTGGAACAGGCGCTTTTCGCCGCGCCCCATGATCACGTCCATTTCGGACAGGTCGGTGGTCATGCCGATCCGGTAGAGGGTGGCGCCGCTGGAACGCGAGCCGCGGCCATCCCAGGACGTGCCCGCGCAGCCGATCGGGCCATGCACGATATGCGCGACATCGGCGATCGGCAGCAGCGCGTTGCGGGCTCCGTCGAAGGCACAGCCGCCCTGGGTCGCACCGGGCTGCGGCTTCGCGCATCCGCTCTTCGGACCGGCATTGTGCGAGCAGTTCGGTTCGTCACGCAGGGCGGAGGCTTCGTCTGGTCTCATGCCACACTCCCGGGCTACGGACGGGAGTAAGCAAGCGTTGTGCCACGCCGGGATGGCTGGTATTGCCAGGGATATTATCCCGAAACCATCGGTTATTCGTACGGGACCGTACAGATGACCCCGCTTCGTACATCATCTGTACTTCCCGGGCCGGCGGGCCGGGGCGCGTTGTCGGCGACGTGCCTCGCCGAGGTGGGATTCCGCACGTGGCACGCGTTATGCTTATCCGTACATACCGGAACCATTGAGATGGCAGTGCCTGCCATCCGGGGGAACAAAATCTGCATGACCCGCCTTATCACCCCGAAAGTACGAGACATGGCGCCCCGAGAGATGACGCCCAACGACAGCGTCGCCATCGAGATCGACGATTTCCAGGACGAGTTCACCGGCTGCGCGACCGGCGAATGCCGTGTCAGCGTGCTGCCGATCCTGTTCCAGATCAGCCAGATCATCAACGAAAGCGAGGACCTCACCAGCGCGCTGACGCTCATCCTGGGCGTGATGGAAGACCGCATGAAGATCGCCCGCGGCATGGTCAGCCTGTACGACCGGCAGTCGGAGACGATCTTCATCCATGCCAGCTTCGGCCTGACCGAGGAGCAGAAGCAGCGGGGCATCTACTCGCTCGGCGAGGGCATCACCGGCAAGGTGGTCGAATCCGGCAAGGCCGTCATTGTGCCGCATATTGGCAGCGACCCGGGCTTCCTCGACCGCACGCGCAGCCGCGAGGAGACGGTGGCGAAGAACTGCACGTTCTTCTGCGTGCCGATCATCCACGGCAAGCAAGTGCTCGGCACGATCAGCGCCGAACGGGTTTATGCCAGCCGCCGGTTGCTCCGCCAGGACGTTCGAACTGCTGGCAACCATTGCCTCGATGGTCGCACCCGCGGTTGAGCTCTACCTGATGGAGAATGTCGAGAAGGTCCGCCTCGAGAACGAGAACCGGCGGCTGCGCAGCGAGCTGAAGCAGCGCTTCCATCCGTCCAACATCATCGGCAAATCCAAGCCGATGTTGGCCGTCTATGACCTGATCGAGAAGGTGGCGAGTGCCAAGGCCACCGTGCTGGTGCTGGGCGAAAGCGGGGTCGGGAAGGAGCTGGTCGCCAACGCGATCCATTACAACAGCGCCTTCGCCGACGGACCGTTCGTCAAGTTCAACTGCGCGGCGTTGCCGGAGAGCATCGTCGAAAGCGAGCTGTTCGGCCACGAGAAGGGATCGTTCACCGGGGCCGCCGGGCTGCGCAAAGGTCGCTTCGAGATGGCCGATGGCGGCTCGATCTTTCTCGATGAAATCGGCGAACTCAGCCTGGGCATGCAGGCCAAGCTGCTGCGTGTGCTGCAGGAGAAGACGTTCGAGCGCGTCGGCGGCAACCAGTCGGTGAAGGTCGATCTGCGGATCATCGCCGCCACCAACCGCAACCTGCCGGAGATGGTCGAGAAGGGGTTGTTCCGGGAGGACCTCTACTACCGGCTGCATGTCTTTCCGATCACGATTCCGCCGCTGAGCGAGCGCGGCAGCGACGTGATCACGCTGGCCGACCATTTTGTCGCCCGCTTCGCCCACGAGACGGGGAAGGAGATCAAGCGGATTTCCACCCCGGCGCTGAACATGCTGATGAGCTATCACTGGCCCGGCAATGTCCGCGAACTGGAGAACGTGATCGAACGCGCCATGATTCTGTCGGCCGATGGGGTCATCCATGGCTACGATTTGCCGCCGTCGCTGCAGACCTCGGAAGAGACCGGAACGTCGTTCGGCTGCGGACTGGACGCCAAGATCGCGGCGGTGGAATACGAGATGATTGTCGAGGCGCTGAAGAGCCACAAGGGCAACATGACCAAGGCGGCGGCGGAACTGGGGCTGACCCGGCGTATGCTGGGGCTGCGGATGGAACGGTATAAGCTCAGCTATAAGATATTCCGGCGGGAGTGAGAGTAAAACGAATAAAAATTTCTCGATTCTTTTTTTCAAAGCGGCACGTGCTGGCCTGCTCGCTCGGCTTCGTGTTGGCCGTGCTGGTCACGGCTGCCAATGTCCATGATAGCACGGTGGCGCAGCCGCTTCTTGACCGGGCCGCCGAGGCCGGCTGGGCGCCAAAGCGCGTAAAGGTTGACGCAGCCTATGTTGGTCCGCGGGTGGCGGCGGCGGCTGAGCGACACGGCATGGAGGTCCGGATTTCATCCAGGGAGGCCGGCATCCCCGGCTGCAAGCCGCTGCCAGTACGCTGGCGCATCGAGGCGACTTTCGGCACCTTGACCAATCGTTACCGCCGCCTGAATCGTAATTTGGAACAAAGTCCAGCCGCCGCAGAAGATGCGGTCGAGATTGCCAATGTCCACCGCGTCCTTCGCGCCTACTGCCGCGAAAAAGCGTCTATGGGATAGTCAAACAGGCTCTGAGTGTTGGGGCGACCGGCCGATGGCCTGGCTGCTGACAGGGCGCAGCGAAAGGGGTTGATCCTGGTGCACAGCCTGGCATGGCTGCGCACCGGAAAGACCGGAGCGATCGAGCATGCGCGACACCGACCTGCTACAAGCGGCGCTGGGACTGGGGACGCCATGGGCGGTGTCTGGCAGCCGGTTCGATGCGTTGGCGCGGCGGCTGGACATTGACATCACCTTCGCCAAGGGCGCGCGGTTTGCCTGCCCGTGCTGTGAGGCAACGGGTTGTCCGGTCCACGACACCGAACAGAAGTCGCGGCGGCATCTTAGCTTTTTCCAGCACGAGGCGTATCTGAATGCGCGTGTGCCGCGGATCAGGTGTGAGGTCTGCGGGGTCAAGCGGGTGAATGTGCCGTGGGCACGCGAAGGCAGCGGCTTCACGCTGCTGTTCGAGGCCATGCTGATGCCCCTGCTGCGCAGCACGCCGGTGGCGGAGGTGGCACGCCATGTCGGCGAGCACGACACCAGGCTGTGGCGGGTTCTCCACCACTACGTCGACGAGGCGCGGGCGCGCGACGACCACAGCACGGTCAGCCGGGCCGCCTTCGACGAGACCTCCGCGCGTCGCGGTCACGATTACGTCTCGTTGTTTGTCGATCTCGACGGTCCGCGCGTGCTGTTCGTCGCCAATGGCAAAGACGCGGCCACGGTCGGCGCCTTCGCCGATGACCTGAAGGCGCATGGCGGCGATCCCGCGCGCATCGAGGAAGTCTGCATGGACATGAGCGCCGCCTTCATTGCGGGCGCGGCCGCCCACCTGCCGCAGGCCGAGATCACCTTCGACCGGTTTCACATCGTCAAGATCATCAACGAGGGCGTCGACGAGGTGCGGCGGGAAGAACAGAAGAGCCGGCCGGAGCTGAAGCAGAGCCGCTATGTGTGGCTCAAGAACGAGACCAACCTCTCCAGCGGCCAGCGCGAATTGCGCGACAGCCTCGCCCGCAGCAACCTCAAGACCGCCCGCGCCTACCAGATCCGGCTGACCTTCCAGGAGTTCTACCAGCAACCGACACGCAAAGACGCCGAGGTGTTCCTCAAGAAGTGGTACTTCTGGGCCACCCACAGCCGCCTGCCGCCGATGATCGACGCCGCCAGGACGGTCAAGCGGCACTGGAACGGTATCCTTCGCTGGCACGACAGCAAGATCGCCAACGGCATCCTCGATGGCATCAACAGCTTGGTCCAGGCCGCAAAGGCCAAGGCTCGCGGCTACCGCTCCTCCCGCAACCTGCACGCGACGATATACCTCATCGCAGGCAAGCTCGAACTCGCCCTACCCACATGAAACAGCGAGGAGCAGGAAAGTGAGAAATCTATCTCCATGACGTTGCGCCGCGCCTATCGTGGGACGCGTGGCACGGCAAGCCGGCGGGACGGCAAGCGGGCGGAATTGCTTCGGTCTTCATCCATGATTCAATCGCGAGGGTTACGTTTCCCGTCTTTCTGCGCATCCTGGATCAGGCAGCCGACACATGAACCGCAAACAACGCCGGGCGGAGGCGAAGCATGGGAGGCCGGTGCGGCCTACGGCGGCGTCGGGCGTTCAACCGATATTGGCCGCCGCCCTGCACCATCATCAGGCAGGACGCCTGCATGAAGCCGAACGGCTTTACCGGCAGGTTCTGGCGATCGACCCCGGCAATGCTGACGGCCTGCACCTGCTCGGGATGGTCGCCTATCAGATGGGACGCCCTGATCTGGCCGTCGACCTGATCGGTCGGGCGGTCACGCTCAACCCCGCGGAGGCCGCTTACCATTCCAATCTGGGCGTCGTGCTCAAGGAACTGGGGCGGTTGGACGAAGCGACCGCCTGCTATCGCCGGGCTCTCATTCTCTGGCCGGATTTCCCGGAGGCCCATAACAGTCTCGGTAACGTGCTGGCCGACCAGGGGCAGCCGGACGAGGCGGCGGCCTGTTTCCGCAGGGCCGTCGGCCTCAGGCCGGACTATCCCGAAGCCCACAACAACCTTGGGACCGTGCTGCAGGAACAGGGGCGGCTTGACGAGGCGGTCGCCTGTTTCCGCGCGGCGATCGGTCTCCGCCCGGACTACGTGGAGGCGCACGACAATTTGGGCAACGCGCTGCGGGTCCTGGGGCGGCTGGACGAGGCGGCCGCCTGTTTTCGTCACGCGCTCCATCACCGGCCGGACGATCCGGAAATCCATCACGACCTGGCGCTGCTGCTACTGGCGCGGGGGGACATGGCGGCGGGATGGGAGGAATATGAGTGGCGCTGGAAGCGGCCGGAGACGATGCAGGCCCGGCGCAATTTTGCCGCGCCGCAATGGCGCGGGGAGGCGGCGGCGGGGCGGACGCTGCTGATCCATGCCGAGCAGGGCTTCGGCGATACCCTGCAATTCTGCCGCTATGCCAGGCTGGCGGCGGATCGGGGGTTGCGGGTGGTCATGGAGGTGCAACCGCCGCTGGTCCGGCTGCTCCGCAGCCTGGCCGGCGTCGACCGTGTGGTGGGGCGCGGCGAGGACCTGCCCGAATTCGATCTCCACTGCCCGATGCTCAGTATGCCGTTGGCATTGGCGACCACCCTTATGACCATCCCGGGCGCCACCGCCTATCTGCATGCCGACCCGCATCAGGTCGCGGCCTGGCGGACGCGCCTTGCCGCCGTGGCCGGCCAGGGTCCTCGGATCGGCCTGGCATGGGCGGGCAATCCCTGCCGTCATTCGCCCGCCTTGGCGGCGGTTGACCGGCGGCGCTCCATCGCCCCGGAGCGGCTGGCGCCCCTGTTTGATCTGCCCGGCGTGCAGTTTTTCAGCCTGCAGAAAGACGGACAAGCGGCACCGGCGCACTTCCCGCTGACCGATTGCATGGACGAGATGACCGACTTCGCCGACACCGCGGCCTTGATCGCCAACCTCGACCTTGTCATCTCGGTTGATACCGCCATCGCCCATCTGGCGGCGGCGCTGGGCAAGCCGGTCTGGCTGCTGGACCGTTTCGATCCCTGCTGGCGCTGGCTCGTCGGCCGGCGCGACAGTCCGTGGTATCCGATGCTGCGCCTCTACCGTCAGCCGCAGCCCGGCGACTGGGATTCGGTCATGGCCGGGATTTGCCGCGACCTGGGCCGCCGCGTGGAGGCCGGTATGTGAGAAAGCGTTCTGCCCAACCCGCCGCAGTGGATTCGCCTGTTTTCGCGCGCCACCAGGCTGGTGAGCCTTGGCAGATCACCGCTCTATCGCGAACCTGTCGGCATCAACGAAGACATTCCTCCCGGCCCTTGGCGTATATGCCTGGAAAGAATCCCTCGCGACCCTTATCCGGACAGTGGCCAGGGCAGGCGAAATTACGGAGCCAGAATTTAATCTCCCGCAAGGCTTCGTCTCTGGTTTGCTGCAATCCATGAACCTGGCGATGAAGGTTCCTGCAATTAACGAAATAAGACCAACCGTCAGCGGTTGCGATGCGCCGACGCTCTATCAGAGCGCAACCATTTAGCCGGGGTATCCTGAATTCCATTTGGCCGCCGTCGTAGGTCCGCCACTCAGCAAAAGGGCACGCCAAGTTATAATCATAACTCTCGATAACGACTTCCGAGTCCATTGCTATACTCCTATATTATTGACGTGTCTCCTAATAGCACGCAACGTTATGCCAAACAGTCACATAGCGAGTCTGGATAGAGGATTTTCTGACTGTTCTGCAGAGGGGCTCCCTGAATGCCTGCCTGCAGTCTGATATTATAACGCAAAGATGACTTCAAGTAACATCCCCGGCACCGCAACGCATCCGTTGGTCTGCCGGGTCGGTGTCATGGCGCTTACCCTGGCAAACCGCCCGCGGTCACGCTGGCCGCTATTAGCTGAGCCGTACTGTCTGGACAGACGGCGGCCTTCCAAATGCTCTTGGATCCCGTCTGGTCAATGGTTCGTTCATTGGTATCGGATGAGACCGTCCGGAACCTTGCGGGGGGTCTTTCAACCTGGAATCTGCGATCCCTCCCCGGGATCGACAGCATGCGCGCGCCCAATTGGTGGGTCGACCGCGATGCCCGTCATGCGGCAGATTGACGCCGGCGCTGTCCGGTGGAGACTGCTTCGATGATGTTACGACATGCTGGATGGCCTCGCTCGGGCCTGGTTCGGGCTGTGATCGTGGTGCTGGCGATAACGCTGGCGCCGGGGCCGGCCTGGGCGGCGCCCGACGCGCCGCCACCGGTCCCAATGGCGGCGACGGCAGCACCGGGCGCGAGCAGCGCCGGGCCGGGCGTGGCGGCAGCGCCGCCCAACTCCCCCGGGTCGCTGACCGAACTCCAGAAGCAGGGCTATGGCTGCCTGATCGGCGCCTCGACCGTGATGGCGCTGGCCGGGGCGGTCGGCGCCGCGGAGGTGGTGCAAATCTACACCGGCGGCGAGGTGGGCGGGGCGAATTCGCTGCTGCTCTGGGTCACCCTGTTCGTTGGTGTCGCCGCCACGGCCTGCTCGGCGGCCTCGGCGGCGACGCCGGCCATTCTGCACGCCTGGGCGTATTTCCACGGCTACCTGGAGGATGCCCGCAACCGGCCGTAGTTTTCCACGCCCCGGCGATACGGTCGATCAGGCGGTCATGCCTTCACCACCCGCTGGCGGTACTCGTGCGTGCCGACCCGCCCCATCCGGTTGCGGGTATCCACAACAAGCCTGGAGAAGCGCAGCAACACCTCATAGTCGATTATATCGTGGTCGGTGACGATTACCGCGGCGTCATAGCGGGTCAGAAAATCGGCGTCGAATGGAACCGAAGCTTTTCCGGCCAGGGTCGGGTGTTTTCGTGTTGGGGTTATAATAGGAAAGTACGGATCATAGTAGTCGACCCGCGCCCCGGCTGCATCGAGGCCTTCCATAATATTCAACGCCGGGCTCTCCCGCATGTCGCTTACATTCTTCTTATAGGCAATGCCGACGATCAGAATCCGCGCGCCTGCAAGGCCCCTGGCGAAGCGGCGGTCCAGTTCCTCGCGCAGGCGCTCGATCACGTAGCGCGGCATGCTGGTGTTGACCTCACCGGCCAGCTCGATGAAGCGGGTGCTGATGCCGAGCTCGCGCGCCTTCCAGGTCAGGTAGAACGGGTCGATCGGGATGCAGTGTCCGCCCAGCCCCGGACCCGGATAGAAGGGCATGTAGCCGAAGGGTTTTGTCTTCGCCGCTTCCACCACCTCGAACATGTCCACATCGATGGCGGCGAACACGATTTTCAGCTCGTTCACCAGGGCGATGTTGACGGCACGGAAGATGTTTTCGGTGAGCTTGACCGCCTCCGCCGTCTCCAGTGATGAAACCGGCACGGTTGTCGGAACGAATTCATGGTACATCGCGATGGCAAGGCGCAGCGCGTCTTCGCCGTCGCCGGCGACGACCTTGGGAATCAGCGCGGTCTCGAAGTCGGGATTGCCCGGGTCCTCGCGTTCCGGTGAATAGGCGAGAAGGAAATCCACCCCGGAGCGAAGCCCGGAACCCTCAAGGATCGGCTTGAGCACGTCGCGTGTCGTGCCGGGGTAGGTGGTGGATTCCAGCACCACGAGCTGGCCACGGCGAAGAATGCCGGCGAGCATCCGCCCGGTTTCCTCGACGAATGAGAGGTCGGGCTCCCGATGCGGCCCCAGCGGCGTGGGCACGCAGATCAGCACGGCATCCGCCTGTGCCAGCAGGCGCGGGTCGGCGGTTGCGGTGAAGCGCTCGTCGCGCCGCGCGGCGGCGATGCGGCTATCGCGTATATGGTTGTACGGGGTCCGCCCGCGGTTCAGCACGCCCACCCGGTCCTGGTTGATGTCGAAACCGATGACGCGGAAGCCGGCCTCGCTGGCACAGAGCGAGAGTGGCAGACCGACATAGCCCAGCCCGACGATTCCGATGGTTGCTTCGCGGCGGGCGAAGCGGGCGATCAGCCCCTCCACATCCGGACCGGCGGCATCCGGACCGGCGGTGCCGGCACTCCTGCTTATATCGACGAAGTTCATGGGTAGTTCCCCTTGCTGCGCGTTGCTTGGATCGCAGGACAGATCATGTATTGGAATCGGCATGAACGCCCCTAGCCCGACCATCAGCGGTCAAAAAATGCGAATCAACTTTCCGAATGGGGCACGGGACGGTCTCACCGATGGATTTGCACACGGCCTGCGCGAAGTGACGGATATCAGGGACGTTATCAAACGGGCACTGCAAGGGTCCGTGATGCCCGTGCCGGGCCGCACCGCCTGCCGGCAGGACAGAATCGGCACCACTTTTCACCCGCTTTCGTTGCGATCGCTGTGGTTAGCACAATCCAGCGTTGTGCTAAGCTCCAGGGTCGCGTCGAAATTTGCCGGCTCCGAGAAATAATACCCGTATAAGTTGAATTGTTCTATTTGCCGGCTATCGCCGGCTGCCATCACCCTTGCGCGAGACCTCGTTCTTTGTCGAAGGGTTATGTTGCCCTGTGGAGTTTCGGATTACATAATGCCCACACAACAATGAACGACGGTAAGTCGTTGCCCTTGCCAGAACAGGCGAGCGAAAGGTTGCGTATCGAGTGTACAGCAAATACCTTGCAGGATAAATAAGTTGGACTGGGTTATTCGCGCAGGATGGTCGGTTGAAGCCGCCTGAAAGATCAGGATTTGTATGTTCGTCAGTAAAAAATTCTGTGAAACGGTGACAAATGTGCGCAAACGCAAAAGGAAGCGCCGGTTACTGTCTGTAGTAACAGGTTTTTCTTTTGTCGGCGAAGCGTTGCCGGAGCCGATTTGCTGGTGCCGCCGCCGCGCTGATCTGGCTGCTACCGCTACCAAACTGATCGCTCCGGTGCTTGCGCTTGCGCTTGTATCGCAGGTCGCGCAGGCGGCCGACCGGTACGTGGACGCGGCGGCGCCGGAGCACGGCACCGGCGCGTCCTGGCCGACCGCCTGGCGGCATTTCAGCGACATCGACTGGTCGTTGCTGGGGCCGGGCGACACCTTGCACATCGCCGGCCGGGGTTGCGCGGGCGCCTATACGGAGACGTTGGTGGTGGGTGCCAGCGGGCAGGACGGGGCGCCCCTGATCATTACCGGTGATTCTCGCTCCGGAGCCGCGGCGCCGGTCATCGACGGCCAGAACCGGCAGGGTTATGGCGTCGTGCTGCGCGGGCGCAACCATGTGACGGTCCGCGATCTGGGCATTCGCAATCACGCCGAAGCCGGCATCCTGGTGCGTGATGCGCGTGCCGGGGTGCTGATCGAGGGCAACGACATCTTCTCCGGCGATCCGGGCGGCGGCAACGCACGCGGCATCGACGCGCGCGGCAACGCCGGCGCCAGACCCCTCGTCGTGCGCGCCAACCGCTTCGCAACTCCCGACGAGACCGCCGCGCAGACGGACGGGATATGGTCATCCGACAACGATGGCGTGCTGTTCGAGGGCAACCGCATCGTTATCGCCAACCGCAATACGCGCGGCCATAGCGATGGCCTGCAGTCCTTCCATGACCACAGCATTGTCATCCGCGGCAACTGGATCGAGCAGGACAACGATGCCACTGTCAACAACCACGGAATCTGGGCATCCGACACCCGCCAGGGTGGGCGGGTCACCATCACCGGCAATGTCATTCTGGCCCCGAACCTGACCGCTGACAGCGTGGTGACGCATTGGGCCGAGCCTGACTGGAACGAGGACGGCAGCGTGGCGATCCTGAACAACACGATCATCGGTGGCCGTCGTGCCATCAACCTCGATCGCAGCCCGCGCGCCGAAGTGCGCAGCAACATCCTTCTGCCGGCTGCCGGCGGCGACGCCGTGGCAGTGCGCAACGGCGCTGTCCCACCCGGCAATATCGACAACAACCTGGTGTGGTCTCCGAACGGCTATGCGGCGCATCTGGACGGACAGGCGCGCGACTGGAGCGGATGGCGGGCGTTGGGTTACGAGCGGGCAGGCGTGCAGGCCGATCCGCAACTGCATCTGGACGGCGCGCACCGCGTTCGCATCGAGGCGGTGGCGCTCGTGCGGGGTCGCGGCGCATCGCTGCCGGCGGCTCCCGCCAGCGACCGGGTTGACGTCACGTGTCCTTCCAGTCGCTGACCGACGCCATTTCGCGCGGCTGCTTCTGCGCCTGTTGCCGAATGGCAGCCGGGCAGGGCGCGAACGGTGACGCACGAATGCGTCGTTCGGACCAGCGGCAGCACCAAGAAACCTGAGGAAAAGGTCAATCACCATGGGCGCTCTTACAGGCGAAAGTTGGATTCCGCCGTTTCTCCAGAGCGGAAGAGCTGCGATCGCGCTCCCTCCGGGGCTGGCGCCGCAGCGCGGCCGTGAACTGAAAGTTGCAGTGGCAGGCTGCGGGTATTGGGGAGCGAAGCATGTGCGGGTGCTCGAGCTCCACCCCGGGGGTGTGCGGCCTCGCCCTGGTGGAGCCGGATCTGGCGCTGCGGTGCCGCCTGCAAATGGCGTTTCCGGCAGCGCACGCCGCCCGCTCCCTGGAGGAGGCGTTGCCGCATGTGGACGCCGTGGTGATCGCGACGCCGCCCGAGACGCACGCCGATCTGGCCTTGCTGGCGATACGCGCAGGCAAGCACGTGCTGGTGGAGAAGCCGCTCGCGACATCGGTGCACGCCGCGGAGCAACTGGTCGAGGAAGCGCGCTGCTTTGGCACCGTGCTGATGGTGGGCCACACTTTCCAGTTCAACCCGGCGGTGCGCGAGTTGCGGCGGCGCCTGGTCGCCGGCGAGCTTGGCGAGATCTACTATATCCATTCGGCGCGGTTGAACCTGGGGCTGTACCGCCCCGACGTTAACGTGGTCTGGGATCTGGCGCCCCACGATATTTCGATTCTGAACTATCTGCTCGACGCTTCCCCCAAGGCGGTGACCGCCTGGGGCGCTTCGCTGGCCTTCGGCGGGGTTGAGGACCTCGCTTATGTCCGGCTCGAATACGAGAATCCGAGAGTGACTGGCTACGTCCACCTCTCCTGGCTCGACCCACGCAAGACGCGCTCGGTCACCGTGGTGGGCAGCGAGAAGATGGCCGTCTATGACGACGTGGCCGAAGAGCGGCTGCGCATCTTCGATCGCGGCGTGGAAGGCTGCGAAGGGCAGACGCCGTCGCATGAGCGGCCGCCATCCTATCGCTACGGCGACATCGTGACCCCGCATATCCGCCCCGACGAGCCGCTGGCGTTGCAGGACCGGCATTTCGTGGACAGCATCCGTGCCAATTCCGCACCGGAGACGGATGGCGAGCACGCGCGCAACATCGTCGCCGTGCTGGAGGCGATCGACCAATCCATCCGCAGTCGCGGCCCGGTGCCGGTAACCTATGCGTCCGGCGTGCCGCCGCGCAACGAGCAACGGCCGCAAGCCGTCGCAGCTGGAGACTGATGATGACCGTTCCTTTCTTCGATATGTGCGCCATGAACGCGGAGCTTGCGCCGGAACTCGATGCTGCCTGGCGCGAGGTGAGTGCCTCGGGTCGCTTCGTCGGCGGCAGCGCCGTGGACGCGTTCGAGGCGGCCTGGGCCGCGTATTGCGATACCCGTTTCTGCGTAGGGGTGGCCAGCGGCACCGCGGCGCTGGAACTGACGCTCGCCGCGCTCGGCATCGGTCGCGGTGACGAGGTCATCGTTCCCGCCAACAGCTTCATCGCCACCGCCTCCGCCGTCTGCGCGGTGGGGGCGACGCCGGTGTTCGCCGATGTCGATCCGGCAACGCTTCTGCTCACCGTCGGCACGATCAGCCCGTTGATCACGCCCCGCACCGCGGCGGTGATCGTGGTGCATCTCTACGGCCAGCCCGCCGACATGGACGCGATCAACGCCCTGGCCATCACGGCCGGTATTTGCGTGATCGAGGACGCGGCGCAGGCGCATGGCGCGACCTGGCGCGGCCAGCGCACCGGCAGCCTGTCGCGGGCGGGCTGCTTCAGCTTCTATCCGGGCAAGAATCTCGGCGCGTTCGGCGATGCCGGTGCGGTGGTGACCGACGACGCCGTGCTGGCCGCCCGTATCCGCGCCAAGAGCAACCACGGGCGGTGTCAGGATGACCCGTACCGCCATGAGGAACTCGGCGGCAACCACCGGCTGGACGCGCTGCAGGCGGCCGTGCTGTCGGTGAAGTTGCGCCGGCTGGACGCGTGGAACGCCGCGCGGCGCCGCATTGTCGCGGCCTATGCGCGCGGGCTGGAGGGCCTGCCGGTGACGCCGGTCGCGATCGCGCCCGGGGCGGAAAGCGCCCACCATCTGGCGGTGGTCCGCACGCCGGTGCGCCGCGCGATGCGCGCGGCGCTGTCGGCGCAGGGCATCGCCACGGGCATTCACTACCCGATCCCGTGCCACCGGCAGACGCCGTTCCTGTGCGAGCGCACGCCGGTGCTGCCGGTGACGGAGCAGGCGGCGGGCGAGATCCTGTCGCTGCCCCTGTATCCGCACCTGACGGAAGCACAGGTGCGGCAGGTGAGCCGCGCGATCGCCGGGGTCCTGGCCGACCCGCGCAGCTACGTCGCCGCGGCATGAGCAAGGCGATGCGCACGGAACAAGCCATCGCGGCGCTCGAGCGGAAGATGCCCGGCGGCCCACCACCGTTCGTGGAGGGGCCGTTCGCGGGGGGGCGGCAAAGTCTGACCAAGCGGGGGCTTGACGTTGTCCTGGCGCTGATAGCGCTCGCGCTGTGTATACCGGTGCTGATCGCGGCCATGGCGGCGGTGCGGTTGTCCGGACCCGGCCCGGTGCTGCTGCGTCAGGTCCGGATCGGCCGCTACGAGCGGCCGTTCACCATGTTCAAGTTCCGCACCATGCACGATCGCGCCGACGATCGCAGCCTGCGCGAGATGAACATGCGCGAATTGCGCGGCGAGCCTGTGCCGGGCAGCCAGGACGGCGTCTTCAAGCTGCAGGACGACCCGCGCATCACCCGGGCGGGGCGCTGGTTGCGACGCTTCAGCCTCGATGAATTGCCGCAACTGTTCAACGTGCTGCGCGGCGAGATGTCGATGGTCGGTCCCCGCCCCTCGCTGCCCTGGGAAGTGGAACTCTACACGCCCGAGCAGCGCGGGCGTCATGCGTGCATGCCGGGCATCACCGGACTGTGGCAGGTGAGCGGACGCAACCGCCTGTCCATGCCCGAGATGCTGGCCCTGGACCTGGAATATGTGCGGACCCGCTCGCTGGCGCTCGACCTGCGCATTCTGGCACGCACGCCGGCGGCGGTCCTGTTCGACAGGAGCGTGCGATGAGCCGTGATGGCAGCGGTACGCTGGTGCTGGTGGCAACGACCGGCGGGCACCTGGCGCAACTGCATGAACTGGCCGACCGGATGCAGCCGGCGGAACACCGCCTTTGGGTGACCTTCGACAGCGAGCAGGGGCGCACCCTGCTGGCGCGCGAGCGCGTCGTGTTCATTCCCTACATCGCCGAACGCGACATCGCCGGCGTGGCGCGGGCGCTGCCGCATGTGCACCGGATTCTGGCGGCCGAGCGACCGGTGCGCGCGGTGGTGAGCACCGGCTCGGCGATCGCGCTGGCGTTCCTGCCCTATGCCGCGCTGCGCGGCATCCCGGCGCATTACATCGAAAGCGCCGCGCGGGTTGGCCGCGCCTCGCTGACCGGGCGGGTGTTGAACGCGGTGCCGGGCGTGCGGCTGTACCGGCAGTACCCGCACAAGGCGGTCGGCCGCTGGGCCTATGGCGGATCGGTGTTCGACGGTTTCGACGCCGTCAGCGCGCCGCGCCGGCCGGTCCGGCGGATGGTGGTGACGCTCGGCATGGAGCGCGGCTTCCGCCGCCTGCTGGAACGGCTCGTCGCGATTATTCCGGCCGGGATCGAGGTGCTCTGGCAGACCGGCCACACGCCGGTTGAAGGGCTCGGGATCGCCGCGCAACGCTTCCTCCACGCGGCAACGCTGGCCGACGCGATGGGCCAGGCCGACGTGGTGGTCGCGCATGCCGGTTGCGGCTCGGCGCTGGCGGCGCTGAAGGCGGGCAAATGCCCGGTGCTGGTACCGCGCGACCCCGGCTGGGGCGAGGTGGTGGATTCGCACCAGGCCGACATCGCCGGCTGGCTCGGCGCCAAAGGTCTGGCACTTTCCCGGCCGGCGGAGGCGCTGAATTTCGCCGACCTGGAGCGGGCATCGGCGCGGATCGTGGTGCGATCGACGGCGCTGCCCGCCTTTCGCCTGGCGGGGGTCGCATGATCCCGCGGCTGGTGGATGCCGACCGCGAATCGTTCTGGGCGGACACGGCACACCACCCCTTGAGCGGGCTGTTCTCCTCGCGGCCCTGGACGCAGGCGGTGGCGCGCACCTACGGCTTCGTCATCACCGCCTCGGTGCGCGGCGCCGCCGGCCGGGTGGAGGCGGCGCTGCTGTTCTCGCACGTCGCCGACCTGCGCGGCGAACGCATCGTCTGTGGCCCGTTCTGCGACTATTGCGACCCGCTCGCCGAGGATGGCGGCACCTGGCACGACATCGTGGCGCCGGTGCTGGCGATGCAATTGCCGGTCACGCTGCGCTGCCTGCGCAATACGGCGCCGGCGCGGGACAGCCGTTTCGCGGTGGCGGGCCGCGCCGCATGGCATGGCGTCGACCTCACCCGGCCCGAGGCGGCGCTATGGGAGGGCCTGCACGGCTCGGCCCGGCAGAATGTGCGCAAGGCCGGGCGCCTGGGCGTGACCGTGCGGGAGGGCCGCATGCTTGAGGATGTTCGCCTCTTCTTCGACATGCACTGCCAGGTTCGCAAGGCGAAGTACCGCCTGCTGCCGCAACCTTTCCGCCTGTTCGAACAATTGCACGCGGCCTTTTCGCCGGAGGACCGGTTGACCGTGCTGCTGGCCGAGTACGGCGGCGCGGTGGTGGCCGGCATCCTGTTCCTGCAATGGGGCGACACGCTCTATTACAAATTCAACGCCTCGGTGGACCGGGAGGCCTGCCCCAACGACCTGCTGGTCTGGGAAGGCATCCGCATGGGGCAGCGGCGCGGCCTGGCGCTGATGGATTTCGGTGCCTCCGACTACGCCCAGCCAGGGTTGCTGCGGTACAAGCGCAAATACGCGACCGAGGAGCGGGAAATCCTGCGGCTGCGTTGGCAGCCGCCCGACCATGCCGACCCGCGCGGTGAGGAAGCGGGCCGGGCGCTTGGCCACATGACCCATTTGCTGACCGATCCGGGGGTGCCCGATTCCGTCACCCGCGCTGCGGGCGAGGCGTTCTATGGCCTGTTCTGCTGACCGCGCGCCGTCCCCGCCGCCCCCCGCGTCGCGGGGGGCGGCATGATCGAGAGCGCATTCCTGCTCGCCGTGCTCGGCCTGACCGCCTTTGCCGCGATCGTGTGGCGGCCGTTGCTCGGCGCCTGCCTGTTCATTTTTGCCAATCCGCTGATCGTGGGCATCGCCCGCGGCCAGATCGGGCTGGCGCTGCGCCCCAACGAGGTGTTGCTGCTGTTCATCCTGCTGGCGATGGCGGTGCGCGTCGTGCTGCTGATGCTGAGCGGGCGCTACCGGCCGGCGCCGTTCGACGGCATGGACCTGGCGCTGCTGGGCATGGTGGGCACCGGTTCGCTGCTGCCGGTGATGTGGCGGGTGGCGCGCGACCTGCCGCTATCCACGGACGACCTGCTCTATGCCGTGGTGCTGGTAAAATATTACGCCCTGTTCCGCTTCTTTCGCGGCGCCGTCGTGGATAGCGAAGCGGTGGCGACCTGCCTGCGGGTTTCCATGATCGTCGCCGCCCTGGTGGCGGTGATCGCCATGCTGCAGATCACCCAGAGCTTCGGCGTGCCCGCCTTCCTGCACGCCTACTACGACCAGCCCTTCGAGGGGCTGCAGATGGCCGTGGTCGAGCGCGGCACCTCGACGGTCGCCTCGGCCTTCGGCGTCGGCGACATGATGATCATGAACCTCATTGCGGCGCTGGCGCTGATGCGCACGGTGAAGCAGGGCCGCTTGCTGCTGGCCGCCGCCGCCGGGCTGTTCACGGCGGGCTGCATCGTGGCGGGCGAGTTTTCCGGCTATATCGGGCTCGCGGTCGCGCTGCTCACCTTCGGGGCGCTCACCGGCACGCTGGGCCGGCTGCTGCCCGGCGCGACGGTGGGGGTCGGGCTTGCGGCGGCGGCGTTCTGGCCGGTGATCGAGCGCCGGCTGGCCGGGTTTCAAAGCCAGTCGGGACTGCCGCATAGCTGGGCCGGCCGTTGGGAGAACCTGGAGCGGTTCTTTTTCCCGGAGTTGTTCTCCGGCTCCAACTGGCTGCTGGGGGTGCGCCCGGCGCCGCGCGTGCCGGCGCCCGAGACCTGGCGCAGCATGGTCTATATCGAGAGCGGCTATGTCTGGCTGATGTGGATCGGCGGCATTCCGTTCCTCGTGGCGTATTTCTGCTTCGTCGCCATGGCGCTGCGGCGGCTGCGCCGGGTGGCGCAGGCGCGCGACGATGCGGTGGGCTGCGCCGCCATCGCCGGCTTCTGCTCCGTCGTCTTCATCTCCCTGCTGATGCTGCTGGACCCGCATCTGACGGTGCGCGGATCGGCCGACCTGTTCTTTCCGCTGCTTGCACTTTCACTGGTGCCGGAGCGGGCGCCGCGGGCGGCGGTTGACCCCGCGGGCGTCCTGGCCGGCCTGAACGCCTCGTCCGAGGCACGGAGAATGGCATGCGCCCATTGAACCTTCCGCTCGCCACCGAAGAGATCAACCTGCTGGCGGTGCTGCGCGCGCTGCGGCGGCACGTCCCGCTGATCCTGGGCACGGTGCTGGCGGTGAATGTGGTGTCGGTCGGCGCGGTCATGCTGATCCCGCCCCGTTACAACGCCACCGCCATGGTGATGATCGATCCCGCCGATCCGCGCGTGCTGCAAATCCCCAGCGTGGCCAAGTCGTTGCCCGACTGGGTGGTCGGCGACAATTCGGTGATGACGACGCAGATCAACGTTCTGAAATCGCCGGAACTGGTGGCGCGGGTCATCGACGCGCTAGGGCTGCAGAAGGATCCCGAGTTGCAGCCAGGCATGTCCTTGCTGGGGCAGGTGCGCGGCTGGGTTTCCAATCTCTGGATCGGCGCGGCGTTGTCGCCATGGTTGCCCGCGCCCGCGCCCGCCGGACGACAGGCTGAGTCGGAGGCGATGGTGCATCGCTTCCTCGCGCGGCTGTCGGTGGGTCAGCAGGGCGATTCCCGCATGATCTCGATTTCCTATACGTCGCGTGATCCCGCGCATGCCGCGCTTGTGGCCAACGGCGTCGCCCGGCAGTACATCGAATCGCAGGTCGCCTACAAAACCGAGGTTACCGAACGCGCCTACCGCTGGGTGAGCGAGCGGGTGGCTGAGCAGCGGCGGCAATTGGAAACGGCCGAAAACGACGTGGCGAAATACATGGCCGCGAACGGCCTGGTGCGCACCCCCACGGGCGCGGTGGACGCCCAGCAATTGAGCGGCCTGCAGGCCGAGCTGGTCGCCGCCCGGGCCGACCGTGCCGCCAAGGAGGCACGGCTGGCGCAGTTGCGCGAACGCGAGGCGGGTCGTGGCGGCTACGAATCGCTGCCCGAGGTCGGCTCCTCGCGCATCATCGAGGTTCTGCAGCAGCAGGCGGCGGCCGTGCACGCGCAGGAGGCGAAGCGGCTCGCCACCTATGGCCCGAACCACCCGGCGGTGCTGGAGGCACAGGCGCAAAGCCAGAACATCGACCAGCGCATCAGCCAGGAAGCTGCCAACATCGCCCGCGGCATCGCCGACGATGCGGCCCGCGCGCGCATCCGCGTCAAAGCCATGGAACAAACGCTTGCCGGCAGCAAGGAGCAGTATGCCGGGTCGGAGCGCGCCATGGTCGGGCTCAACGAGCTGAGCCGCGTGGCCGCCGCCAAGAGCGCGATGTACCAGACGATGCTGGGGCGGCTGGCCGAGATCGGCGAACAACGCGGCCTGATCGAACCGGACGCGCGGCTGATGGTGCCGGCGGTGGTGCCGCAGGATCGTGCCTTCCCCAAAATCGGCATCATTCTGGGCAGCGGGTTCGCGGGTTCCCTCATTCTGGGCATCGGCCTGGCGGCGGTGGCCGAGCATATGGACCGCGGCCTGCGCACGCCGCGGCAAGTGGAACAAATGCTGGGGCTGCAGAATCTGGCCCTGGTGCCGCGGGTGAGGCGCACGCGCCGGCTCGGGCAACCGCACAACCACATGCTGAGCCGTCCGCAATCGGCCTATGCCGAGGCGATCCGGGCGCTGTACCTGGGCATTGAACGGGCGTGCGAGCGCGGGCCGGTACAGGTGCTCATGATCACCTCCACCTGGCCGGGCGAAGGCAAGACGACACTGGCCATCAGCCTGGGCGCCATGCTCGCGCGCTGCGGGCGCCGCGTGGTGGTGGTGGACCTCGACCTGCGCAATCCCAGTGTGGCGCAGGCGCTGGGCTGCCCGGTCAACGCCGGTCTGCTGGAATACGTGGAACGCGGGGACCGGCTGGACGACGTCGTGCAGACCGCCCCCGGGGAGATGCTGCTCAACGTCATTGCGACCCGCGCGCCGGTGGCGAACCCCGCTGACGTGCTGGGCTCGGCGCGGCTGAGGGAGCTGATCGTCGAGTTGCGGGAACGCTACGATACGGTGGTGCTTGACCTGCCGCCCGCGCTCGGCGTCACCGATGTGCTGGCGATCGCGGCGCTGGCCGATGCCGCCCTGTTTGTCGTGCGGTGGGGCACCACCACCGACGCCGCCGCCGTGAACGCGATAACGGCGCTTGAAAAGGCCGGCATCGAGATCGTCGGCTGCGTGCTGACCCAGGTCGATCTGCAACAGCACGCGCTCTACAGCTACCACGACGCTGGCGAATATTACCACCGGCATCATCAGTATTTCCTGGAGTAGGCCCGCGTTATTCCTGTCCTGCCGCCGGAGAGAAGCGAACGCCGTGAGCACCGTTCCGACAACGACCTCCGTCATCCCGGAGCCTCCCGATTCTGCGGCCGCAGCGGGGCCGGCCGGCCTGCAGGAATCGCGCGAGGTACTCGGCAACATCGCGCGCAACTCGCGCACGGTGGCGGTCTGGGTGCTGGCCAGCCGGATCACCGGCTTCGGGCGCATCGCCGTCATCGCCGCCGTGCTCGGGCCGACCTATTTCGGCAACCTCTTTCAGTTTTCCAATACGCTGCCTGTGCTGATCTTCGGCCTGATGTCCGGCCCGCTGATCTCGGCGATGCTGGTGCCGCCGCTGGTGCGCCGTATCGACAGCCGGGATCAGGCGGGCGCCTGCCGGCTGGCCGGCGGGTTCCTCGGCACCATCATGGCGATCTTCCTGGCCATCGCGATCCTGGGCATCCTCGCGACACCGCTGGTGCTGCAGGTGATGACCGCCACGGTGCACGACGCCGAGACCCGGCGCGAGCAACTCCGCGTCGGCCTGCCGCTGATGGCCATGCTGCTGCCGCAACTTCTTTGCCTCTCCATTACCGGCGTCAGTATCGCGGTACAGCAGGCCAATGGCCGGTTCGCGCTGGCCGCCGCGGCGCCGTTGATCGAGAATCTCGGCACCATGGCGGCGGTCGGCAGCTCGGCGCTGCTGTTTGGAACCGGCACCGAAGTGCGCGATGTCAGCGCCGGCCAGATCCTCCTGCTCGGTCTCGGCGCCACCTCGGCCGTATCCCTGCATGCGGCGGTGCAGTGGTGGGGGGCGCGCCGCGCCGGCCTGCGCCTGATCCCGTTGCCAGGCTGGAGAGACCCGGAGATCCGGCGCATGTTCCGGATGGGCGTGTCATCCGTGGGCTATACCTGCCTGTCCTGGGCCCCCTATGTCGGCATGCTGGTTATCGCGAGCAGTGTTGCCGGCGGCGTCGTTGCGTTCCACATCACCAACAGCTTTCTCCAGTTGCCGGTGGCTCTCATCGCCGGGCCGCTGGCGGCGGTGCAGCTGCCGCGGCTGTCCCGCAGTTTCGATGAAGGACAGCTGAGCGAATTCGCAACGACTTACCGCTCCGCCGCAGGCCTCGTCATCTTTGCCCTGCTGCCGGCCAGCCTGCTGCTGGTGACCATTCCGCAAACCCTGGCGCAGGCCGCCGCTTTCGGGAAAATGGCAGGTCCGGCCGGCGTATCCCTCATCGGCGCGTGCATCGCCGGCATGGGGCTGGGAGCGGTCGGCGAAGCCATCATCATGATCGGAACATCGGCGTCGTATGCCCGCCGGGATACGCTGTCGCCATTGCTGGCCATGACCGTGCGGCTGGTGATCAGCGTGAGCGGAATGATGCTGGCGCGCACCGTCCATGACCCGTCCGGCCTGATATGGACGCTGGGCGCGACCGTTGCGGTCGGCAACACCGTCGCCGCGATGTATTTGCACGGCCGGCAGCTCCGTGGCCTGTTATCCGGCCTCGGCAGCTTCGTGCGCGATGCCGGCGGCACCTTGTTGGCCGCGGCGGCCGGCATGGTGCCCGCCTGGTTGATCGTGCACTACACGGCCGGTCTTGCCGGCCTGCCGGCCTGCCGGATTCCGATCGCCATCGCCGCCGCCGCGGCCGCCGCCGTTACGTATCTGTTGCTGCAGTTCGCACGCGGCTCCGAGGAGATGGCGCTGCTGATGCCGCTACCCCTGCGCCTGCGGCAAAGCCTGTACAGGCGTCGGCACGAGGCGATGGCATCGCGCCCCCTGCCTGTGGAACTCGGATCATGATTGCCGGAGCCCTTTACGGCAGGCGGCCGTCGGCAGCGGCGGCATGCCCGGCGTGCCGAATTGTGCCGATATCACGATGTAAGCCGGAACCAGGCACAGGAACAGCGACCGTGACGATTTAGCCACCGGCATCTGTTGGCCGGTCAGGAAAAAACGGTTTGAAGGGCGTGCTGATATGAACAGCAATGCTGGCATGACATCCAAGGTGGCGGAACTGGACGCGACCCCCGTTCCGCGACGCCGCAGAACGGATTTTTCTCTGCGCCTGTTCGCGCCGGTGCGCCCGCAGGATATTCCGGCATCACAACTTGATGATGCTGTGTCAGGCTACATCGTCACCAGCGACGAGGCGCTTCCCGATCCGGTCTGGGATGCCCTGGTCGAGGCCACGCCTGGCGGCGACCTGGCGCAGACGACGCTCTGGGCGGCAACCCGGCAACGGATTGGCGCCCGCGTTTGTCATCTCCGCCTCATGGTACCTCATGGAAGGCTGGTCGGCGGCTGCCTGATCCAGCTCAGGCGCGTGCTGCCCGGGATCTGGGCCGGCGCCGTTCCGCGCGGTCCGCTGTTGTTCAGCGACGAACCCGGCGCGGCGCGCCGGCTGGTGCAGGAGATGATTGCCGCGGCTCGGCGGCACCACGTACGCCTGCTCATCGTCCAGCCCCCCGAGGGCAGCCCGACGCTTGTCGACGCGATGCAAGCCGCCGGGTTCCGCAACGGCGCCCCGAGCATTGCGCCCGAGGCGACACTCAGGCTCGATCTTCGCCGTTCCGAGAAGGAGATATTACAGGGCCTGCACCCCAAGCGGCGCAACCGCATCCGGGCGAGCCTGCGCAGTGATTTCGAGACCAGCAGCAGCGACGACATCGAAGCCTTCCATCGTCTGCATGTGGCAACGGCGGCGCGGAACGGTTTCCGTCCGATCAGCATGGAGAACCTGAAAGCGCAGTGGGATATCCTGGCACCGCTCGGGATGTGCCGGATTCTCCTCACCCGGCTCGACGGGGTGCCGCTGGCGGGCGAGTGGCTGACCTCCTTCGCGGGCGTGATCACGGGCAAGCTCAATGGCTGCGTCCGGGCGCAAACGGCACCGGAGAAATACGCGGCCGTTGTCGCCATTTGGGCGGCAATCCTGTGGGGGCGGCGGGAAGGAGCGCGCTATCTGGATTTCGGTGGGTTTGACCGGAGAATTGCTGAAGACCTCGTCGCCGGGCGGCCGCCAGCGCCCGAATTCGCGAATTCAGCGAGTCACTTCAAATGGACGTTTGGTGGCGATGTCGTGTTGCTGCCGCAGGCGCAGTTCATCTTCCCCGACCGGCTGGTCCAACTTACGCTCGCCGGCCTTGCGCAGCGGGCGCTGACGAGCCGCTGGGCGCAGCGCTTTGCCCAACGGATGCGCGGCGGCCAGCGGCGGCCGGTCGGCACATAGGGTCAACCTCGTGAAGGGCTTCCTGGCATGATCCAAAGTTCTGGCGCGATATCGCCCCTGGCTCCGCAAGGCGCAGATACGGTCCCGCGATACCAGGAGAATGCGTTTCCATGGCGCTTCCTCGGGCGAGGTCGAAAGCAGGAAACGCCGGCGCCACAACTTGATGGTGCCGTGCCAGGCTATACCGTCACCAGCGAGGAGGCGCATCCGGACCCGGTCTGGGATGCCTTGGTCGAGGCCACGCCTGGCGGCGATCTGACTCAGACGACGCTCTGGGCGGCAACCCGGCAGCGGAGTGGCGCCCGCGTTTGTCATCTCCGCCTCACCGCACCCGATGGAAGGCTGGTCGGCGGCTGCCTGATCCAGCTTAAGCGCGTGCTGCCGGGGATCTGGGCCGGCGCCGTTCCGCGCGGTCCGGTGATGTTCACTGACGAACCGGACGCGGCGCGCCGGCTGGTGCAGGAGATGATCGCCGCGGCACGGCGGCGCAGCGTGCGCCTGCTCGTCGTCCAACCCCCCGAGGGCAGCCCGACGCTTGTCGAAGCAATGCAAGCCGCGGGGTTTCGGACCGGCGCCCCGAGCATCGCCCCGGAGGCGACACTCAGGATCGATCTTCGCCGTTCCGAGGAAGAGATTTTTCGGGGCATGAACTCCAACCGGCGCCGGCGTGTCCGCGAGATCATGCGCGGTGAACTCGAAGCCGGCAACTCCGACGATGTCGAAGCGTTCCATCGTTTGCACATGGTGACGGCGCGGCACCAGGGTTTCGCGCCGATCAGCCTGGAGAGCCTGAAGGCGCAATGGGACATCCTGGCGCCGCTGGGGCGGTGCCGGATTTTCTTGGCCCGGCATCGCGGTGTGCCGATCGCGGGCGAGTGGCTGACGTCCTTCGCGGGCGTGCTGACCTGTAAACTGACAGGATACGATTATGCGACGCAGACCAATCCGGCGGCCAAAAGTGCGCCGACCGCGGTCGTTTGGAAGGTGCTCATGTGGGCGCGGCAGGAGGGACTGCGCCATTTTGATTTCGGTGGCTTTCACCGCAAGAGCGCGGAAGACTTCGCCGCCGGCCAACCGCCCGCGCCGGAATTCATGACGTCTCCCAGTTACTTCAAGCGCTCGTTCGGCGGTGAGATCGTGCTGCTGCCGCGGTCCGAATTCATCTTCACCGGCCGGCTGGCCCGATTTGCCCTCACGGGCATCGCCCAACGGCTACTGACGAGCCCCCAGGCCCGACGGCTCGCGCAAAGGATGCGCAGCGACATGAGAGCCGACGACTCGGCGCACGCCGCCACAAATCTGCATGCGTCCTAGATCGTCATGCAACCGTCTATCAATCTTCTCCGCGGCATTCTGCGCTCGCCTGCCGCGGAACTGGTCAGGCCGGCGGTGCGGCGCGCGCGCCGCGTGCAGGAATGGCTGAATGATTGCCGGCTTGGTATCATGACGGCTGATGACTTCGTCCTGCCCGCGGCCGGATCTCCATCACCGGGGACCGTCAGGGTCTTGCTGTCTCCGGCCCGGCGGCCGGTCCCCTATCGCGCCATCCGGCTGCTGATGCGCCGCATCGATCCCCGGCCTGGCGATCGTTTCCTCGATATCGGCTGTGGCAGCGGCCGGGTGATCTGCGTGGCGACGCGCTATGCGTTCTCGCGAATCATTGGCGTGGAGATTGACGAGATCCTGGCGTGGATGGCCAGGCGCAACGTGTCCATGCTGTACGGATGCTCGGTTCGCCCCGAAATCGTTATCGGCGATGCGGCAACATTCCGGGTGCCCGACGATATCACCGTCGCCTTTCTCTACAACCCCTTCGCCGGCGAGGTGATGCGGGCGGCGTTGACCCGGATCGTGGAATCCTTCGACCGCCACCCCCGCCGGCTCACCGTCGCGTATGCCAACCCGCTGGAACATGATCTGCTGATGTCGCTTGGACGGTTCCGGGAGACGGCGGAATTCTGCTTTTCGTGGCGGCCGGGCGCCGAATGGCAGCGTACCCAAATGATCCGGCTGTATGAAGTCCTGGCCGACGGTCGGGACTGATATAAATACCTATTGTAGGAAAAAAAGACGGCCGGGGCGCAGGCCCCGGCCGCTTTCGTTTACTGGATGCGGGCTTTAGCCGATCTTGAAGTTTGCCGCCTCCAGGGCGCTCGGAGCCACGCCGGTGAAGTCGATGGCGTGTCCGGCGCCCAGCGCCAGCTTGCTGCCGCCGTGGCCGTCGGAGGTCAGTGCAGCCAGGACAGCGCTGACCGTGCTGTAGCCGCCGACCCCGCCCAGCAGGTCAACCACCGCCGTTGGATCGGAGGCAAACCCCTTGAACACGTCGTTGCCGGCGCTTGCCACGTCGATGGTCAGACCGGTGGAACGATCGCTGATCGTCGCATTCACCGCCGCCGTTCCGCCGCCGAGGAACGCCACGTCGTTGCTGCCGTGGAAAACCAGCCTGGCGTGGCCCGCCGACAGGGTCACGACATCATTGCCCGTGCCCGCGTTCACCGTCTGGCCGTTGCCATAGGCGATCGTTGTGCGGGTGTCGGTGGTGTCCACGATCAGTCCGGCGAGCGGACCGGCCCCGGCCCCCGACAGGTCGGCCCCGTTCCCGTTGGCGTCGACGATACTCGCGCCATTCGGCAGGCTGTCCCCGGTCACCGTGAGAGCGGGCGTATTCTGCCCGGCCGCCACGGTATACGTGAACGTCAGCGCGTTGGTGCCCGAGCCGGACTGGTAGCTCGCGACGCCGCCATCGTTCAGCGCCAGCGTCGGCGTGCCGGTGACGGTGGCTGCCTCGCTCAGTGTCAACGTGATTGCCACCTTCTGGCCCACGCCCAGATCGGCATAGACCGGTGTGGTGGTTACCGCCGTCACGGTCGGTCCGGTGGTGGTGCCGGTGCCGGTGGTGCCGGTGCCGGTGGTGCCGGTGCCGGTGGTGCCGGTGCCGGTGGTGCCGGTGCCGGTGGTGCCGGTGCCGGTGGTGCCGGTGCCGGTGGTGCCGGTGCCGGTGGTGCCGGTGCCGGTGGTGCCGGTGCCGGTGGTGCCGGTGCCGGTGGTGCCGGTGCCGGTGGTGCCGGTGCCGGTGGTGCCGGTGCCGGTGGTGCCGGTGCCGGTGGTGCCGGTGCCGGTGGTGCCGGTGCCGGTGGTGCCGGTGGTGCCGGTGCCGGTGGTGCCGGTGCCGGTGGTGCCGGTGCCGGTGGTGCCGGTGCCGGTGGTGCCAGTGCCGGTGGTGCCAGTGCCGGTGGTGCCGGTGCCGGTGGTGCCGGTGCCGGTGCCGGTGGTGCCGGTGCCGGTGGTGCCAGTGCCGGTGGTGCCAGTGCCGGTGCCGCTACCATCGTCGATGGCGGCGGTTTGCAACGCGCCGATGTCGTAGGTGCTGCCCACCCGCGCCGCGCCGGTGTTGTCGGTGGTGATGGTGGGGATGTCCACTCCAGCGCCGATGGCCGGTGAGTTGCTGGCCAGAGTGTAGTTGCCGGCGGCGGCGTCGGTGAAGTCGGGATTGGCATTCACCCCGTTAACGTCATAGCCCTGGGCCTGCCATTCGGCCCACGTATCGCTGCCGCCGTCATAGCCGACGGTGGCATTCGGCGCGTAGATCAGGTTGTTGTTGATATTGGCCGCCGGCGGCGCAGTGCCGGTGATCATTATGCCATATCCGCCGGCCGCAGGCTCAATGATATTGTTTTTGACCTGCGCGTTGGACGTTGTGTAGATATTGACCGCCCGCTCGCCGCCGATGATGGTATTGTTGTAAATATCCGCGGTGCCGGTTTGGCCGGAAGTGGATTCCTGCCATTCGGTTACCACCGAATTGGCGGTCAGGTTCGGGGCCGTCACGACGTTGTTGTAGAACTGGATCGTGTCTCCGGTGAGCGTGTCGGACATCCAGGCGCCGTGGTTGTCGACGGTGGCGGTGTTGTCCTGATCGAACACGTTGTTGCGAACGATGATGTTGCCATCCATATAGGACTGGAAGTCGTCGCTGTGGCCGTTCGTGTTGCTGTTCGTGATATCGATGTTGTTGTTCTCGAACACGACGCCGTCGTTGCCGGAGGAATAAATGCCATCAGTTTGTGATGACGTATTCGAGGGGGTGGTGAAACTGTTGTTGGTTACGATTACCGAATTGGTGCCAACGTTGTCACGGATGTCGTAACCGCGGGCATCTCCGCCGTTGCCCATGCCGGAATAGGCGCTGTTGTTTTCGATCACCACCCCGGCCGTTGCCTTCTCCACGCTGAAGGCTGCATCGGAAATGTTTTGGACGTTCAGTCCGTTGATGGTCACATAGTTCTGGCCGTATATCGCCACGCCGTTGGCAAGCGTATTGCCGCCGTCGATGATGACCTTGCCGTTATGGCCCGGATCGGTACCCGCCTCGATCGTGATATTGCCGGCGGCACTGCCGCTGGCACCCACCGTCAGGGTTTCGTTGTAGGTCTGGCTGGTTGCTCCGCCAGAGATATAGATGGTGTCGCCTGGCTTTATTTCGGCCCAGTCAATGGCGGAAAAGCTGTTCCAGGCTTGCGACCATGACGTGCCGCTGCCACCGGCGCTAGCCGTATTGTCGACGTAATAATCCGTGCCGCCCGTGCTTCCGCTACCGGTGCTTCCGCTATCGGTGCTTCCGCTACCGGTGCTTCCGCTACCGGTGCTTCCGCTACCGGTGCTTCCGCTACCGGTGCTTCCGCTACCATCGTCGATGCTGGCAGTTTGCAACGCGCCGATGTCGTAAGTGCTGCCCACCCGCGCCGCACCGGTATTGTCGGTGGTGATGGACGAGATGTCCGCTCCAGCGCCGATAGCCGGTGAGCCGCTGGCCAGAGTATAATTGCCGGCGGCGGCGTCGGTGAAGTCGGGATTGGCATTCACCCCGTTAACGTCATAGCCCTGCGCCTGCCATTCGGCCCACGTATCGCTGCCGCCGGCATAGCCGATGGTGCCATTCGGCGCGTAGATCAGGTTGTTGTTGATGTTGGCCGCCGGCGGCAAAGTGCCGGCGATCATCACGCCATATCCGCCTGAAGCAGGCTCAATAATATTGTTTTGGACCTCCACATTGGGCGTATCGTAGATGTTGACCGCCCGCTCGCCGCCGATGATGGTATTGTTGAAGAAGTGCGCTGTTCCGGTGGAAGTGGACTCCTGTTCTTCGGTTACCACCGAATCACCCGTCAGGTTCGGGGCGGTCACGACGTTGTTGTAGAACTGAATAACGTCCCCGCTGAGCGTGTCGGACATCCAGGCGCCGTGGTTGTTTACGGTGGCGGTGTTGTCCTGATTGAACACGTTGTTGCGAACGATGATGTTGCCATCCATATAGGACTGGAAGTCGTCGCTGTGGCCGTTCGTGTTGCTGTTCGTGATATCGATGTTGTTGTTCTCGAACACGACGCCGTCGTTGCCGGAGGAATAAATGCCGTCGGTCTGCGCCGGCGTATTCGACGGTGTGGTGAAACTGTTGTTTGTTACGATTACCGAATCGGTGCCAACGTTGTTACGTATGTCATAGCCACGGGCATTTCCGCCGTCGCCCATGCCGGAATAGACGCTGTTGTTTTCGAGCACCACCCCGGCCGTTGCCTCCTTCACGCTGAAGCCGGCATCGGAAATGTTTTGGACGTTCAGTCCGTTGATGGTCACATAGTTCTCGCCATACATCGCCACGCCGTTGGCAAGCGTATTGCCGCCGTCGATGATGACCTTGCCGTTATGGCCCGGATCGGTACCCGCCTCGATCGTGATATTGCCGGCGGCGCTGCCGCTGGCACCCACCGTCAGGGTTTCGTTGTAGGTCTGGCTGGTTGCTCCGCCAGAGATATAGATGGTGTCGCCTGGCTTTATTTCGGCCCAGTCGATGGCAGCGAAGCTGTTCCACGCTTGCGTCCATGACGTGCCGCTGCCGCCAGCGGCGACCGTATTGTCGACGTAATAATCCATGTCGATACTCTCCGCAGCCGATACGGGCCGCAGTTAGGGTCCAAGGGACTACCCGACCGCATTCGATGGTGCGCCACCCCAATGAAGGGCGCGGGGGACGCAGGGCAGTATAGCGAACCCGGAACATTACAAGTCATGAAGGCGGAAAGTTTTCACACGCCTTTGACTGCCCCTAGGAATGGACCGGGTGCGCTATGTGAGTGGTTCTAGTACGGGAGTTTACGTATGTCCACCCTTTTATTCACCTTCCCGTGAGCACCGTTTTATCGTATCCTTCTGACAGCGCAGCTGCTCAATCAGTGCAACAGACTGAACAAAAAAAGAGATTGCCGGATCTTTTGCTGATCCGGCAATCACCTGGAGCGGCCAGATTAGGGGTGGGTGAGTTCAGGCGGCGGACTGGAATCTCTCGGCGATGAAGGTGGCCTGGACTCTCGTTCCGTTTCCGCTGATCTTTCGATCTCGGATTTTTCCATAATCGTCACTGGCACAAAGCCCGACGACGTTCATCATGCCGCCGCGCAACGGTCACATTCCGGTTTGTACTGATAAAAAAATGGATCGAACTCATGCCGGCCGGCGACCGTTCGGCCGCGCGCGGCTCTCGCCGGACCGAAGCGCCGGTACGGCCGATCTGGTTGTTGCGATAAAACATCAGGCCGACGGCGCGTCGCGGTCCGTGCGGGCGACCCTTTTCAGGTCCCCCCGCACGCCGTCTGCGCCTGTGCCGCCTATTTGTTGCGCCCGCCGACGGCAAGCCCGGCCAGCAGGGCGGCCAGCAGCACCGAGCCCTTATTCTCGTTGATCAGGCGCGTCACATCGGCAATCAGCACCGCCGGCACGCTCGGCCCGGCCGGCTGCGGGCGAGGCTTCAGTTCGTAGCGCACGATGGCAAACAGGACGATGCACATGAAGAGCAGAATCCCGGCGATAACCAGCGGCGCGCCGACCGGACCCACCTGCGGCAGGATGCCGAGCCAAAGGGCAACGAGGGCGCACGCCATCGCGGCGAAGCCAAAACTGGCGCCCGCCAGTGTCGCGACCACGAGGAGCGCGACTTGCGCGAGGGTCTGCCGTCCTTTCCGATCGCCAACACGCTCGGCGAACAGCAGAGCAAACTTGATCAGATCGCCTATCAGCATCGCACGCCTACCGCGATAGCAGGCGCCCGCCGACGTAGCCGACACCCAGGGCGATCAGCAGGGCGACCAGGGGCTGCTCCTCGACGTGTCGTCCGATCGTTTTGGCCGCCCGGTCGCCCTCGGCGGCAACGTCACGATAGATTCGCTGCACACCGTCCTCGAGACGTTCGGCGGCATTTTGGGCGCCGTTCGCGGCCCCGACCTTCAGGTGATCGAGCAGGCGCGACACGTCGCGCTTCAACGCGGCCAGGTCCTCCTGCAGGGCGGCGAGATCGGGATCTATCTTGCTTGATGTGCTCATCTGATCATGGTTCTCCGCTTGGGGGGCCTTCCTTGAGAAGGAGCCCGATGAAGCCTTGTCCCCGTGCCGTCTCCGCTCCGATGCAGCTCTCTCCGACCGGGACCGTCTTCGCTTCATCCCGCCTCGCCCCGGCATGCATGCGTGGCGGCACAATTGCCGCCGCACCCACCGGCCTGAACCGGTGTTGCACCGTTTGACGCCGCACAGAGAGATCTCCGATCGGAGCAATGATGAAGCAGTGGCACTCTAGCTGCGGGGGCCTCTTGCACGGCAGCCTCGGAAACTACTCAGCCCGGCCAGCACGTTATCGTCATTCCACGACGGCCTGGCCGCCACGGCCTTCAGGCGCGCCGCCCAGCATATGGCCGAGCGGTGTCAGCGACGGGATGGCGTCGCAGATGATCTTCAGGATGGACAGCAGCGGCACCGACAGCAGCGCCCCCGTCACGCCCCACAGCCAGTCGAAGAAGAACAGCGAGATGATCACCATCACCGGGTTGAGGGTGAAGCGCCGCGCCAACAGTATCGGCGTGACCACCTCGCCCTCGGCGACATGGATGGCCAGATAGATGGTCGGCGGCAGCAGCGCCGGCCAGATGCTGCCGGTGGCGAACAGGCCAACGAAAAAGAACAGCACAACGCCGGTCAGCGGCCCGAGGATGGGGATATAGTTCAGCAGGAAAGCCACCGTTCCCCACAGCAATGCATCCGGCAATCCCTGCGCCCATATCTGCAGGCCATTGGCCGTGCCCACCAGCAAATTCATCGCGGTGATGGTGACCAGGTACGCCGAGATGCTGTTCTCGATATCGATGGCAACCTCCACCACGCGGCGCTTGTCACCGAAGCCGGGGACGATCTCCACCAGCCGGCGCAACAGGGAATCGCCGCCCGCGAGCAGGAAGAACAGCAACACCGCCACCATCACCGCATCGCCGAGTGCCGCCTGCGTTCCCTGCAGCACCGTCAGGCCGACATTGCCGATGTCGGTGGGTTGCTGCACCGTGACCTTCTGCACGCCTCTCTCGGGTTGCCCTCCCTGGTCCACGGCCTGATGCAACTGATCGAGCCCCTTGCGCAGGAACGCGAGGGGCTTGCGCAGCGCCCCGAGTTCCTCCTGCAGCTTGGCTATGCCTGCCGGCGCCCGGGCGATCCATTGCGACGCGGGCACGGAAATGGCCGCACCGACGCCCGCAAGCACGAAGAACAGAACCACGATGAGCACCATCGCAGCGGCGGTGGCGGGCAGGCGCAGACGCATCAGCAGCCGCTTGGCCGGCGCCAGCAGCAGGTTGAGCACCAGCGCCACCAACAGCGGCAGCACGATGGCGGCGGCGGCATAAAGCGCCGCCAGCACGGCCAGCACGGTGAGCAGAACGAGGCAGACCTTCACCGTGTCGGGTCGGGTGCGCGACATTTCGCGCTGCGCCTGCTGGATGCGACTCGCTTCCTCCCCGTTACCGCTGGGCATGGCATCCATCGCTGCGGCAACGCTGCGGGAGAGTGAGCATTCTTGCGCGCTTTGGCTCAAGCCAGCAGATCCGCTTCAGGCGCCAGCCAGCGGCCAGCTCTTATGGTGCAGCATGGCAGCGATAGTCGGGGCAGGGGCATCAGCCGAACTCCGGTACGGTGTGGAGATAAACAACTGGGGGACGGCAACGGCGGGCAGGCCGGCCCGAAGCATGCCGGCCTGCCCGCCGCCCGCAGGAGCGGAGCCTATGCCCGCCCGCGGCTTCGTATCGATCAGCGATTGATTTTCGAAATCTTGGTTCCCTCGATGCTGACCCCGGCCATCAGCCCCTGTTGATTGAACACGAAGGCGTAAGCGTCATCCTTCAGCGTTGTCGTTGACAGATTCTTGGCCAGGCCCTCATCCACGACGACGATCGTCGGCCCGACGCCGACTTCCCATCCGTGCGTGGACCGGAGGTAATCGAGGGCCTTTTGTGTCATCAGGAAGACCACGTATCCAAATGATTGAGCGCCGGCCTGAAAGCCCCAGGACGCGGTAACGGAATTATAGTATCCCTCGACCGTCTCGCCTTCCTTCAACTCGCCTTCGCCAAAAGCCCCACCGAACACCAGGCCAGCCTTGACGATGTTGGGAAAAACCAGAACGGCCTTTGCTTCCTTTGCCAATGTTTTTGTTTCGGGATTAATTTTATAAAGTTGCAGCAGAGCCTGATCGGATGCCTTGTCGAGATCTTCCGATGTTGCGGCGATAGCGTGATCGAATACGCCTGCTGACACCACGGATGCTACCGCGAGTGCCGTCGCCAGAACGATTGCCCGTGTGTTCCGCATTTTCGTGTTCCTGTTCTGATTAGCGGATTTTTACCCTACCGGTCTGCCAAGCTGCTCCGACAGAGTCGGAAACTACTCATTCTTATCGGCGCAAAAACTGCCAGCACTTGGGAAGCGTCCGCGATAACTGCGCCGTGACGTCACGTCCCGGCGATCGCAGGCAATGTGAACGGCTTTGGCGAAAAGCTGCGCGCAGGATGGGGTATGGACATGATCGCTCCGCGGCCAACGGCCCGTACCTGCGTCCGCCGCCCCCTCGGCCGCCACGAACCCTGATCCGCCAATCGGCCTGACCCCCGTTGGCCTGACCCCCGTTGGCCTGACCAGCGACGAGGCGCGCCGTCAGCGGGAGATTTCCGGCCCCAACGCGATGCCGGACACCAGCCTGCATCTGCTGCGCATGGTGCTGGAGAAATTCTGGGCGCCGGTTCCGTGGATGCTCGAGGCGGCCGTGGTGCTCGAACTCGTCCGCGCCGACTATGTCCAGGCCGCCATCATCGCGGCCCTGCTGCTGTTCAACGCCGGCCTCGGGCTGTTCCAGGAAAGCCGCGCCCAGGCCACCCTGGCGGCCCTGAAGTCACGCCTCGCGCTGACCGCGACCGTCCGCCGCGACGGACGCTGGGAGAGCCTGCCCGCAACCGAACTGGTGCCGGACGACGTGGTGAAGCTGTCGCTCGGTGCCGTGGTGGCGGCCGACATACGCCTGGCCGCCGGCGAGGTCCTGCTCGACCAATCCATGCTCACCGGCGAATTGGTGCCGCTCGAAGCCGGCGCGGGCGTGCAAACCTATGCCGGCGCGCTGGTGCGGCGCGGCGAGGCGGTGGGCGTGGTCACCGCCACCGGGGCGCGGACGAAATTCGGCCGCACCGCGGAGCTGGTCCGCACCGCCCATGTCGAGAGTTCCCAGCAGCAGACGGTGCTGCATGTGGTGCGCAATCTCGCCGCCCTCAGCGCCGTCATCATCATGCTGCTGATCTCCTATGCCTGCTTCCTGAAGATGCCGCCCGCCGAGATCGTTCCGCTGATCCTGACGGCGATCCTCGGCGCGATTCCGGTTGCCTTGCCGGCGACATTCACGCTTGCCTCGGCGCTCGGCGCCCGGGCCCTGGCAAAACAGAATGTACTCCCGACGCATCTGGCCGCGGTGAACGAGGCGGGCGAGGTGGACGTGCTGTGCGCCGACAAGACCGGCACGCTCACGCGCAACGAATTGGCGGTCGCGGCGGTTCACCCGATGCCCGGCTTCGACGCCGCGCATGTCCTGGCGCTGGCGGCGCTGGCCAGTTCGGATGGCGGCCAGGACCCGGTGGATGCCGCCATTCGCGCCGCCGGCACCGCCAGCACCCAGGCGACACCGGAACGGGTCCGGTTTGTGCCGTTCGATCCGGCCAGCAAAATGTCGGAAGCCACCGTCGCTGACCCGGGCGGGCGCCGCCGGCGGGTGGTGAAGGGCGCCTTCACGGTGGTCGCGAACCTCGCCCGGTCGGCGCCGGACGCCATCGCCGCGGCGAAGAAGCTGGAGGGCCAGGGCTACCGGGTGCTCGCGGTGGCCGCCGGACCGGCGACGGCGCTGCAACTGGCCGGCCTGATCGCCCTCACCGACCCGCCCCGTGCCGATTCCTCGGCACTGGTCGCGGAGTTGCGCGGCCTGGGCGTGCGCACCGTCATGGTAACCGGCGACGCCCCGGCAACCGCCGCCGAGGTCGCGCATGCGATCGGGCTCGAGGGGGCGGTCTGTCCGCCCGGACCGATTCCGCACGACGTGCGCCCCGAGGCGTTCGCCGTCTTCGCCGGGGTTCTGCCCGAGGCCAAGTACAAACTTGTGAAGGCATTCCAGAAGGGCGGCCACATCGTCGGCATGTGCGGCGACGGGGCCAACGACGCGCCCGCTTTGCGCCAGGCGCAGATCGGCATCGCGGTCTCGACGGCTACCGACGTCGCCAAATCGGCCGCCGGCATGGTGCTGACCGAGCCCGGTCTGGCCGGCATCGTCGCCGCGGTGAAGGAGGGGCGGCAGATATTCCAGCGCATCCTGACCTACACGCTGAATTCGATCGTCAAGAAGATGGTGACCATCCTGCTGCTGATGTTCGGCCTGATCATGACGGGGCATGCGATCCTGACCCCGCTGCTGATGGTCATCGTGCTGATCACCGGCGATTTCCTGGCGATGGCGCTGACCACCGACAATGTGCGGCCCTCGCCGCTGCCCAATGGCTGGCGCGTCGGCAGCCTGACGATGGCCGGCGCCATCATCGGCGCCGGCCTGCTCGGCTTCTGCACCGGCGCCGTGGCGATCGGCAAATTCGCGTTGCACCTTCCCCAGGAAGCGTTGCCCACGCTCGCCTTCACGGCCCTGGTGTTCGGCGACCAGGCGGTGATCTATGCCATCCGCGCCAGGGACAGTCTGTGGGGGTCCCCGCCGAGCAACTGGCTTGCCGCCTCCTCGGTTGCCGATGTCCTGATCGCCGCCCTGTTGGCCATGACCGGCATCGGCATGGCGCCATTGTCGCCTTTGCTGGTGGGCGGCATGATGGCCGCCGCTGCCATCCTCGCGCTCATCCTGGCGATGGTGAAAATGCCGGTGTTCGCGCGCGTCGGCATCACCTGACCGGCCGCCCCCGGCGCGGGATCAATCGAACCCGAAGAAGCGCGACCGCAGCGCGCCCTCATAGGCGGTCTTCGCGGCCTCCGCATGGCCGCGGGCTTCTTCGGCCAGGAAGTGCGCGTTCTCCCACGTATCGACTTCCGCCACCGTGTGATGAACCGACGCGAGCGCTTCTTCCGCCCGGATGGCGCTGACCCAGGTATCAACCGCCGCCTTGTAGGCGGCCTGCAGCCGATCGAGTTCCGAATCGTCGTCGCTCATGTTTCATCTCCGGCCGGGTGAGGAAAGCCGGCGGAGTTTATCCGACCGCGGACGGCGCAGGATGTCAGTCCCGAGAAGGCTTGCCCGCCGCCGGACACATATCCGCGAGACGCCGTGCGCTGGCTGGTGGCACGGGGAGGGGACGGTCAATCGCCCAGGTCGGGTTCCTTGCCCTCGTTCATGATGGCGTACAGCCGGTCCATCTCCACATCGAATTCGGCCCACAACGCCGCCCCTTCGGCCGGCGGCAGCAGGTCCTTGCCGAAACGGAACGCATTGTCTTCGCGGATGATGGCGAGCTGGTCCGTCCACGGCATCACCTCGGCCGCCTTGACCAGGGCCAGGGCGGCATGAAGGCGCGCGCGCACGATGGCGACGATCTCGTCGCTCGGCTGCTCGCGGACCGGCGCGGGAGTTCCAAACAGGTCAGGTTGCTCTGCGGACATGGCGCGACAATAGCATCCGCCCCCGAGTCGGGCCAGCGTTGGCTAACCCCGTCCATGAGCGCATCGTGTCCCCATGAGCTGGCATTCCGAACGACTACCCGAACTGGTGCGCGCGATGGCCGGGCGGCTGTCGTTGGGGGGATGAGCAAGGAGAGGAGAGGGCCACAGCCATCACAGAGAAAAGTTGGTTGGGAGCGTGGAAAGGGTAGTTTCCGACCGTTTCCGTCAACGGTGTAGGGCGGGAAAGCGTAGCGCATCCCGCCGTCGCAATTGTCAGTTTGGAGGGGGCAGTGGGGGAAACGACGGCAGCACGTATGAGGCGGGATACGCTTCGCTTTCCCGCCCTATGGCTTGCTGGAAGGGGTGGCGACCGGCAGCGTGCGGTTGGCGTAGAATTCGTGAGTTCAGAACGATATGAACCTTGTTGGAGAGGAGCGAGTGGGTGAGGATGTTAGCCTCGGCATACGGCCAAGCTCGAAAGCGGGACCCATGAATTTTGTTGCCATCGACTTTGAAACTGCAAATGCCAACATGGCAAGCATATGTCAGGTCGGAATTGCCGATTTCCGAGACGGTAAATTGTACGACTGCTTTGTGTCGCTCGTTGATCCAGAAGATTATTTTGACGATATGAACATTGTTATCCATGGGATTGACGAAGCTGACGTGGTCGGCGCACCGATATTTCCTGAATTATATCGAAGACTATCCAATATGATCGCTGGCCGAATTGTGGTCTCGCATACCTCATTTGACCGGACCGCATTACGTCAAGCCGCTATCCGGTATAATCTGCCTGAAATCGAGTGCCATTGGCTGGATTCCGCCCGAGTTGTTCGACGGACATGGAGAGAGTGTGCCGATTCCGGATATGGATTGAGACCTGTTGCCGAAATGCTTGGCATTAATTTCTCTCACCACAACGCACTCGAAGATGCTCGAGCGTCTGGCGAAATTCTTCTAAGGGCTATCATTGTAAGTGGCATCAGTGTCGAGGAATGGCTAAAGAAATCCCATTGCAGATTGGGGAGAGAAACGGGGAAGCCAGAAATTAATCAGCATGGCCCATTTGCTGGAGAGTGCATCGTATTTACAGGAGCTATGCAACTTACTCGGCGTGACGTTGAGGAAATGGCCGCCAATCTTGGGTTTCAGATTGGCGACAGCGTTACGAAAAAAGCGACGGTTTTGGTTGTAGGCGACCAAGATATCAAACGCCTTCGCCCAGGCGAGAAAAAAAGCAGCAAGCACTTGAAGGCCGAGTCCATGATCGCAAAGGGATTCCACATAAGAATTTTGGGGGAGTCAGATTTTATGGCGCTCTGCACAATCGAGGGTGCGCCGGAAGATGCTCCAAAATAAAAATGAGGCTTATTCCTCACTTTTAAAACTCCCGGTAAATATAACAGTAGTTTTCGTTTTTGTGCAAACAATTTCGTTGTCGCGATCGGTATACAAATCAAGGTCGTCGCCGCGAAGTCCTTGCCATTTTGCTAGATAAAGAAGAGATCCCAGTTTTTTCTTCTTATTTTCTTTTGTCTCTCCACCTTCGTTTTGTTGTGGCTTTACGCCTCCTTTCCAGGACAGCGGAATCAATTCGCCAGCCTTAGCGCGCGCTGCCAGTTCCGGTTCTTCTTCTGCCTGTTTTCGCCCGCACTCCCAACAGAGGATCAGCCCCTTATCAGCTTGTTGCCATCGTTCCTCATACGAAGGGTCTTGGCGACTAAGCACGGCCCTTGAGCGGAAAATATGCATTGGCAGCAATCCCGTTGAAACTCGCAAACCTGTCCCTGGATCGTATACTTATACGACGTTCGGCATGCACGATTCGGCAATTGAAACCCGCCAGCGCAAGGGTGTCAATCTCGCACTGTCTTGGCAACGACCTCTTGCAAGACACAGTCGGCCCCCCCGGACTCAGGCTTTGTGGTTGGTCCGGAATCCGGTTCCGAAAAGCCTCACACCATTCCAGCTTCCTATATGACGAAACCCTTCATCACCGAACAGGCTGTATCCCGGTCGCTGGGTGAGTGATTCGGAGATGCCCATCTGCCTGCTTAGCACTGCTTTGGCAGAATTAGGCCGCTTTCCGATATATATATATCAATGAGTCACGCAAATTCACTACGCTTCTAACGATGCTGATGGCATCTACGGAAATGTTTTTTCTGCCAAGGTAGTGTTAGGGCCGGAAGGCGACAAGCAACCCGCGCTACCAACAGCCGAACGTTCGATTGCGTGTCGTGCCCGTCTTCACACACACCGCCAAGTCCTCCCCCCACGCCGTCCATCTATCGCCCGAAGCCCCGATCCTCTTCTTCTCTGTGTAATTCTGTGTTCTCCGTGCAACCCTTTCCTTTCCGTCGGACAAAGGCAAATCACCGGATCGGAATCATCAGGTGCTCATACGGCGTCCCCGCC
Organism: uncultured Alphaproteobacteria bacterium; assembly: GCA_963709085.1. Taxonomy (GTDB): domain Bacteria; phylum Pseudomonadota; class Alphaproteobacteria; order Acetobacterales; family Acetobacteraceae; genus Rhodovastum. The sequence continues at coordinate 675,121 of CAVPVB010000024.1, read as the reverse complement.
CACATCACGTACGGTTTCGACGTGTCCGGATCGGCGTCCTTCGGATAGCCCGGCATCGCCTTCACAGCCGGCCCCACCACCATCACGTGCGAACCGGTGGTGATCCAGTGATTCCCGGCCTCGGGACCCTTGGCGTAGGGGTCGGTGTTGCTCGCGTCCGAGCCGCCGGCGAGCATGAACATGAAGCCGACCTTGTCGGGCGGCGGCTGGTGCGTCATCCACGCGTGCGCCCATTCCATGGCGTTCGCGTCCAGGCACATCGGGTCCAGGCCGGGGGTCGTCGGGTTGTCCGGCATGCAGGTGAACCCGTTGCTGCCTTTCCGCAGGATTAGCATCCCGCCCTTGTCATCCATCACAACGATGGTCGCGCCCTCCGCGACGGGTTTCGGCGCGGCGGCCATGGCGCTGGCGATGAGTTCCGCGTCGGTCGGCGGTGCCTTTTGTTCGGCCGCCGTCGCAGCGACCAGGCCCGCCGACAACAGGGCAATTACCATAACCGGACCGGAAATATTTCGGCGCATGGTTACTTCCCCCCGCTGATCTTCCGCACCGCGCAACAGAAACCGATTAACCTGAAGCGCGCGGCGGCATTTCTTCGGGCGAAAATACTACGCTTTCGGACCTGCCTCTGTCGAAGGGATCGAACATCCCGGCCATCACGACTGCGAGCGCCGGTTTCGGCCGGCTAAACCTCGTCCCGCCCGTCGCTGAACTCCACATCCCGGTGCACATGCACCGACATCAGCAGCCCGAAGCTCACCATCACCGTAATCATCGCCGAGCCGCCATGCGACACCAGCGGCAGCGGCACCCCGCCCACCGGAATCGCCCCCATCACCATCGCCACATTGGCGAACACGTACATGAAAAAATTCATCGCAATGCCGAGCGCCAGCAGCCGCCCGTACTGGTGCCGGCAGCGCAGCGCGATACCCATCGCCCCCAGCACGATCAGCCCGAGCAGCCCCAGCAGCGTCACCCCGCCGACAAAGCCGAATTCCTCGGCCAGCATGGTGAAGATGAAATCGGTCTGCTTCTCGGGAAGAAAATTCAGGTGCGCCTGGGTGCCCAGCAGATAGCCCTTGCCCCACATGCCGCCCGAGCCCAGCGCGATCTTGCTCTGGATGATGTTGTAGCCGGCCCCCAGCGGGTCGCTCTCGGGGTTGAGGAAGGTGGTGATGCGGGCGCGCTGGTAATCATGCATGTGGGCATAGGCGAGCGGCGCGGCGAAGCCGATGCCGGCGCCGGCCAGCACCACCTTCCACCAGCGTATTCCCGCGGCCAGGAACACCGAGCCCCCCACCACCGCGGTGATCATCGCCGTGCCCAGGTTCGGCTCCTTCAGGATCAGCGCCACCGGCACCGCCACCGCCAGTGCGGGCGGTATCAGGAACAGCGGATTGCCCATCCGCTCCCACGACGCCTTGTGAAACCAGGAGGCCAGCGCCATCACCAGCGCGATCTTCATCAACTCGCTTGGCTGCCACTGCATCCCGCCAAGCTCGATCCAGCGCTGCGCCCCTTTGCCGACGTGCCCCATGTGCATCACCAGCAGCAGCAGGGTCACCCCGCCCGCATAGGCGAACCAGGACAGCCGGGCGATGAAGCGGATATCCACCAGCGCGATCGACAGCATCAGCATCAGCCCGAAGCCGAAGCGCAGGATATGGCGCGACGCATACGGCTCGGGCGAACCGCCGCCGGCCGAATACAGCGCGGCATAGCCGACGCCCGCCAGCGCGCACAGCAGCAGCACGTACGTCCAGGAGATGCGCCACAGCTTGCTGGTCAGGCCGAACGAGGTCTCGCGGATCAGCCGCTTTTCTAACAGGCTCACCGCCCCTCCCATTGCGCCGCGGGGGCGCCGGCCACCCGCTGCGGCGCCTCGCGGTGCATGACCGGGTCGCGGGTCAGAACGTCGGTCATGATGTCGCGCGCCACCGGCCCGGCCGTGGCGGCGCCGGCATTGCCGTGCTCGACCACCACCGACAGCGCATAGCGCGGCGCGTCATAGGGCGCGAACGCCACGAACAGCGCGTGCGGGCGGAACTCCCAGGGCAGGTTCTCCGACTTGAAGCCGTGCTCGCGCTGTTCGCGGCTCACCCGGCGCACCTGGGTGGAGCCGGTCTTGCCGGCCATCTGCACCCCGGGCATCGTCAGCCGGGCGATCGGCGCGGTGCCACCCGGTTCGTTGACCACCTGCCACATGCCGTCGCGCACCGCATGCAGGTCGTGCTCAGGCAGGCCGAGCAGCGGCCAGTCCTCCGGCTGCGCGCCCGGCTGCGCCACGCCGCCAATGGTGCGCGTCAGATGCGGCTGCACCGCCCGCCCGGTCGCCAGCCGCGCCGCCATCACCGCCAGCGCCAGCGGCGTGAGCTGCAGGAAGCCCTGGCCGATGCCGTGCACCACCGTGTCGCCGATATTCCAGGCGTGGCCCTGGGCAATCCGCCAGCCGCGCGTCGGCACCAGGCCGTGGCGCGCCCCGGGCAGCTCGATATCCAGGGTCACGCCCAGGCCGAACCGGTTGGCCATGGCGGCAATCCGGTCCATGCCGGTGCGCCGTGCCGTCTCGTAGAAGAACACGTCGCAGGAATTCTTCAGCGCGCCGCGCAGGTCGAGCAGCCCGTGGCCGCCCTTCTTCCAGCAATGGAAGCGCGTATCACCGAGGTCGAGGTAGCCCGGGCAGTTCAGCCGCTCGGTCTGGTCGATCGCGCGCGCCTCCAGCCCGGCCAGCCCCACCACCATCTTGAAGGTCGAGCCCGGCGCATACAATCCCGCAGCCGCCTTGTTGATCAGCGGCGCGCGGCGGTTGGACGTCCATTCCACCCACTGCGCCTGCGACACCCCGGAATTGAACAGGCTGGGATCGAATGACGGGTTGGTGGCCATGGCCAGCACCTCGCCGTTGCGGCAATCCAGCACCACCGCGCTGGCGCTTTCGTCGCCCAGCCGGTCCAGCACCGTTTTCTGCAACTCGCTGTCGATCGTCAGGCCGATGTCCTTGCCCGGGTTGCCTTCCTGGCGGTCCATTTCGCGGATCACCCGGCCGACCGCGTTCACCTCCAGCTGCATCGTTCCGGCCCGGCCGCGCAGCGGCAAATCGTGGTATTTTTCCAGCCCGGCGCGGCCGATCCGCAGGCCGGGCAGGGCCAGCATCGCATCGTCGGCCACGTCCGCCTCGTTGGGCGGCGCCACATAGCCGACGACATGCGCGAGCGTACTGCCGAACGGGTACAGCCTGGTGGTGCCGACATCGACCAGGATGCCCGGCAGATCGGGCGCGTTCACCTCGATGCGCGCCATGTCTTCCCACGAAAGAAACTCGCGCACCACGACCGGGATGAAGCGGCGGTGCCGGCGCACCTCGCGGTCGATGCGAGCCCGTTCATGCTCGGCCAGCGGCACGATGCGGCTGAAATTGTCCAGCGTGGCATCCACACTGTCGGTCTGTTCGGCGACCACCAGCGCCCGCCAGTTCGAGCGGTTGCCGGCCATCGTCTCGCCGAACCGGTCGAGCAGCCGCCCGCGCGGCGCGGCGACCAGGCGGGTGCTGACCCGGTTGGTTTCCGCCAGCGTCGCATAGCGCCCGCCCTCCACCACCTGCACCTGATAGAGCTTCGTGCCGAGCAACCCGAGCGCCGCCACCTGACCGGTCGCCAGCAACAAGGCCCGGCGGGTGAAGACGCCCGTGTGTTTTACTTCGCGCTTCATGGGGGGGGCGCCGATAAGGGAAGGAAGCAAGGCCAGGGCTCTGCCCTGGACCCGCCAAGGGCCGAGAGGCCCTTGGAACCCATTCCTAAAGTGATGGGGTGCAGGGGCCTCTCGGCCCTTGGCGGGGTCCAGGGGCAGAGCCCCTGGCCTTGCTTCCTCCCTCTCATGCCCGCGCCGGCTCAGCCACGGTCGCATGCGCCCGCCCCAGCGCCACAGCGAGCAGCGGGTACAGCCCGGCCGAGAGGGTCGCCTGGAAAAAGGCAGGGCTTGCCGGCAGTATCTGGAACGTCAGCAGCGAGGTGAGCGCCCATTGCAGGGTCGCCGCCCCGGCGCCGACGATCACGAAGACGAGCCACACCATCAGGAAGCTCTGCCGGGGCAGGTCGTGGCGCCAGAGCATGGCCAGTCCATGCACAATGAGCAGAACCACCACGCTGATGCCGAGCGGGCCGAAGCCCAGCAGGTCGGCCAGCATGCCCAGGCCGAACACCAGCAGTGGCGGCATCGAGGCGGGGCGGAACAGCGACCAGAAAAACACGCAGCCCAGCGCCAGCGAACATTGCAGTTCAGCCCGACCGGGCAGCCCGAACGGCGCCGCCAGCGCCAGCAGCAGCAGGGCCGTGGTCGCGCCCGGGAAGATCCGTCGTGCGACGACATCCAGGTGTCGCCGCACGGTTGGCCGCGGGCGGATGCCGGGGGTGCGCTCGTGGATCAGCGCCGTCGCTCCGTGGCCGTCGGCCGGGCGACCGACGCCTCCGGCGCGATCACGCCGCGGATGCCGTAGTCGAACAGGCGCACGATCTCCAACTGGTCGAGCCGGGCGGCCGGCTCCACTTCCGGCACATGCTGCGCATTGTAGTGCACCGTGCCGACCGGCAGACCCACCGGGAAGGCGTTGGCCTCGGCGCTGGTGACCACACGCTCGCCTTCGACCGGGGGCATGTCTTCCGTCCAGTAGGCCAGCCGGGGGCGCTGTCCGTTGGTGCCGGTCAGAATGGCGCGGCTGCGGCTGCCCTCCAGATACACCGGGATGCGGCTGTTCATGTCGGTCAGCAGCAGCACCCGCACGCTGCGCGAGCCCACTTCGGTCACCCGTCCCACCAGGCCGCGGTCGTCGAGCGCGATCTGGCCCTTGGTCAGGCCGTGATTGGGGCCGACCGAAATGAGCACGGCGCGGGCATAGACGCCGCTGGCGTCGGCCACCACCCGGGCGGTGACGAAGCTGGGTGCAGGGTCCGGAATCCAGTGCAGATTGGCCTTCAGCGTGGTGTTCTCGGTGTCCAGCGCCAGCGCGATCGCCTGCCATTTGCGCAGCTGCTCGTTCTCTTCCCGCAGCCGGACGTTCTCGCCGGCCTTGGCGAGCACAAGCCCGATGCTGTCGGTCATGTCACGCAGCCGGGCGAGCGGCTCGGCCAGCAGCCCGTAGATCGGCGCCAGCGCGTCCGCCAGCACCATGTGGGCGCGCTCGGCCATGACGGTGTCGGCCTTGCCCAGCAGCATCAGCCCGAAGGCCGCCGCGATCAGCACCGGCAAGGTCAGCTTGGCCAGGGCCTGCCGTACCGGAATGGACAGCCGGATCATGACGCTGCCCCCGTGCGCCGATGCCGCCGGGGGGAAGCGGCCGCCGCGCGACCGGCCCGCCATGCCATGCTCAGCTGCGCCCGTTCATCGGCTGCGGATAGGCGCAGGGCGGCGGCAGCGTCAACGCTTTCCGCCGCCGGCAGGTATGCGTTCACAAACCGTTGCGGCAGCGCCCCCGGACAGCCGCCGCGCCGGCGGCGCCCTGCCGCCAGCGAGCCGTCGCCGCGCGTCAGCCGCCAGGTTTTGCCGTGGTCCGCCTCGTCGGAGAGAAGCATGGCACCCCACGCCGGCCGGACGCCCCGGCGCCAGCTGACGGCGTCAGTACATGGAGCTCAGCACGTTGCGCAAGCGCTTCAGTTCCTCCAGCGCCCGCCCGGTGCCGAGCGCCACGCATTGCAGCGGGTCCTCGGCCACCACCACGGGCAGGCCGGTGGATTCGCGCAGCACCTGGTCCAGCCGGTTCAGCAGCGCCCCGCCGCCGGTCAGCACGATGCCCTTGTCCACGATGTCCGCGGCCAGTTCCGGCGGCGTGTTCTCCAGCGCCACCTTCACCGCCTCGACGATCGCCGAGACCGGCTCGGCAAGGCTTTCGGCGATGGCGCGCTGGCTGACCAGCACCTCACGCGGCACGCCGTTCATCAGCTCGCGGCCCTTTACCTCGCGATAGGGGCCGTCCTCGTCGTCATAGGGCGGCGAGGCGGCGCCGATGTCCATTTTGATGCGTTCGGCGGTGCTTTCGCCGATCAGCAGGTTATGGTGGCGGCGGATGTAATTGATGATCGCCTCATCCATCTTGTCGCCGCCGACGCGCACGCTGCGGGAATAGACAATGCCGCCGAGCGAGATCACCGCGACCTCAGTGGTGCCGCCGCCGATATCCACCACCATGCTGCCGGAGGGTTCGGTCACCGGCAGTCCGGCGCCGATCGCGGCGGCCATCGGCTCCTCGATCAGCAGCACCCGCCGCGCCCCGGCACTTTCGGCACTTTCCTGGATGGCGCGGCGTTCGACCGCGGTGGAGCCCGACGGCACGCAAACGATGATGATCGGCGAGGCGAAGCCGCGCCGGTTGTGCACTTTGTGGATGAAGTGCTTGATCATTTCCTCCGCCACCTCGAAATCGGCGATCACGCCGTCGCGCAGGGGGCGGATGGCCTGGATGTAGCCCGGGGTGCGGCCGAGCATCTGCTTGGCCTCCTCGCCGACCGCGAGCACCGTCTTCTTGCCGCGCACATCGGCGATCGCCACCACCGAGGGCTCGTCGAGCACGATGCCGCGCCCCTTGACGTACACCAGCGTATTCGCGGTGCCGAGGTCGATGGCCATGTCTGCTGACATGAAGCCGAGCAACCGTGAGAACATAGGGGGGCAACCTTTATGGCGGAGCGGGGAGGCGGAGGGCTTAGCCTTACCGTTCTGCTGGGGCAAGAGGCGGGCAGGAAAGGAAGGCCAGGGCTCTGCCCTGGACCCGCAAGGGGCCGAGAGGCCCCTTGACCCCATCACTATAAGGGTTTTGGGAAGAGGGGGTGAGGAGATGCTGCGGCTTCTCCTACCCCCTCTTCCCAAAACCCTTAAAACGAATGGGTTCTAAGGGCTCCGCCCTTAGCGGGTCCAGGGCAGAGCCCTGGCCTTCCTTGCTTCCGCCTCAAGGCAGCCGAGCGAGCAGCCGCACCAGCCGTTTGGTCCCCGACGCGAACAGCCGCCCCATGAAGAACGTTCCGGCGGCCCGCTTGCCCGCCTCGGCCAGCGTCGGGTAGGGCACGATCAGCCCGGCCAGCACCGACAAGGGCACCCGTCGGGTAATCGCCAGCGTCCAGACGCCGATCATCTCGCCGGCATGCGGTGCCAGGATGCCGGCGCCGAGCACCTGGCCGCGCCGTGTCGTCACCAGCTTCACCAGCCCCTCGGGGCGCCGTTCGGCCTGGGCGCGGTCGTTCTCGGCCAGCGGCCAGCGCAGGATGCGCACATCATGGCCGGCGGCCCGGGCGTCGGCCTCGGTCAGGCCGACCTGCGCCAGTTCGGGATCGGTATAGATCACCCGCGGCAGGGCGTTGTAGTCCAGCTTCGCGGGCAGGCGGAACAGCGCGCGGCGGATCACGATGCCGGCGTGATAGCTGCCGACATGGGTAAAGGCGCGCGGGCCGATGCCCTGCGGGTCGGCGATGTCGCCGGCGGCAAAGACGCGCCGGTTGGTCAGGCTGCGCAGCCCGGCATCGGTGGCGATGCCGGCCGGCCCCGCCCGCACACCGCCGGCCTCCAGCCCGAGCCCCTCGATGTTCGGCCGCCGTCCGGCGGCGACCAGCAGGTGCGAGCCCTCGATCCGCCGCCCATCCTGCAGCACCAGTGCCAGACCTGAACTCGGCACCGGGCTCGGCGCGGGCGACCGCGACGCCCTCCAGCAGGGCGATGCCGTTGCCCGCCAGCGCGGCGCGCAGCCCGGCGGCGAGCTCGTCATCGTCGCGCCCGGCGATGCGGTCCGCCTCGATCACCGTCACCCGGCAGCCGAGCCCGGCATGCGCCTGCGCCATTTCCAGCCCGACCGGCCCGCCGCCCAGGATCAGCAGGTGGGCGGGGCGTTCCGGCAGGTCGAACAGCCCCTCATGGGTGACATGCGGCACCTCGGCCAGCCCGGGGATGGGCGGCAACACGGCGCGGCTGCCGGCGGCGATGACGATGCGGCGCGCGGTGAGCCGGCGCGGACCGTCCGGCAGGGCGACTTCCAGCGCATCGCGGCCGATGAAGCGGGCCTGTCCGGCCAGCACGGTGGCGCCGAGCGCGGTGAAGCGGGCGGCGCTGTCCATCGGCGCGATGGCGGCGATCACCCCATGCACATGCGCCTGCACCGCCGCCCAGTCGATGTCCGGGGCGGCGATGCGCAGGCCGAACCGCCCGGCGGCGCGGGCGTTCATGGCGGCGTGCGCGGCGGCGAGCAGCGCCTTGCTCGGCACGCATCCCGCGTTGAGGCAGTCGCCGCCCATGCGGCCGCGCTCGATCAGCGCCACCCGCAGGCCCAGGCTGGGCGGCAACGGCGGTGACCGAGAGCCCGGCGGCGCCGGCGCCGATGACGGCGAGGTCGAATTCAGCCATGGCGTGTCCTCCAGTGCCGCCAGGCCACCGGCAGCAGCGACAATGCGGCCAGGCCGAGCAGCGGCAGCAGTACCGGGGCCGACCAGATCAGCGCCAGGTCGGGCTGCCCGCCAGCGGCGAGCACGGTATCGACCCCGGCGCCGAGGCTGGCGAACACGAAGGCGGCCGGCATGATGCCGATGATGGTCGCGGCGGCGAAGCTGGCGAGCGGAAACCCGACCAGGGCGGGGGCGAGGTTGGCCAGCCAGAACGGCACCGCCGGGATCAGCCGCAGCGCCAGCAGATAGGAAAAGCCGTCACGCTGCAGCCCGGGCCTCACCCGTTCCAGGAAAGGCCCGGCGCGGGCGGCGAGCAGCGGCGCCAGCGCGCTGCGGGCGGCCAGAAACAGCAGGATGGCGCCGATGCTGGCCCCGGTCACCGCCAGCGCCCCGCCCAGCAGCGTGCCGAACAGCAGCCCGCCACTGACCGTGAACAGCGCGCCGGCGGGAAGGGAGAGCGTGACCGCCGCGGCATAGGCGGCGACATAGGCGGCGGCCGCCGCCGCCGGGGCGGTCGCGACCAGCCGCCGCAGCGCGGCCTCATGCGCAGCCAGCGCCGTCCAGCTCAGATGGTGCTGCAGGCCGGTGGCGACGATGGCGGCCAGCAGGGTCAGGATCAGCAGCAGCGGCCAGAATTTTCGCAGAACTGTCATCGGACTCCCGTCGGGCGGTCACCCTTGCTCTGGCCCGCCATGTTGACGCGCCGGCCACCACCCCCCTATAAGCCGCCGCCTGAGCGGGACCCGCCGCAGCTGGGCCCCGCCATTGCTCGTTCCGCCGCCTGCCATCGTTCGTTCTGCCATCTTTTGGGTTGGCAGCCGTCGGTTCTGAATTCCTATCGGAGAGTGTCGTGAAGCGCACCTATCAACCGTCGAAGCTTGTCCGCAAGCGCCGCCACGGCTTTCGTGCCCGCATGTCGACCGTCGGCGGCCGCAAGGTGCTGGCCAATCGCCGTGCCAAGGGCCGCAAGCGCCTGTCGGCCTGACGGGAGCGACCATGGCGCCGGCGCCACAGCGCCTGAAGCGCCGGCCCGAGTTCCTGCGCGTCGCCGCGCGGGGGCGCAAGGTGCCGGAAGCGGGTCTGGTGTTGCAGGCGCTGGCGCGGCCCGATGGCGGCCCGGCGCGGCTGGGCTTCACCGTGACCAAAAAAGTGGGCAACGCCGTGGTCCGCAACCGCACCCGACGCCGGCTCAAGGAGGCCGCCCGGCTGCTGTTGCGCGTCGTGCCGGTGCAAGGCGTCGATCTGGTGCTGGTGGGGCGTGAGGCGACTCGCAAGCGGGCCTTCCCGGCGCTGCTGGACGATCTGCGGCGCGCCCTGCGCCGTGCCGGCGTAATATCGTGACCACGCCCGCCGCCCGCGTGCTGTCGGCCGGAATCGTGGCCTACCAGTGGACGTTGCGGCCCTTCATCGGCGCCCATTGCCGCCATGAGCCGAGCTGCAGCCACTATGCGCTGGAGGCGCTGGCCCTGCATGGGGCGGGGCGCGGCAGCCTGCTGACCGTGCGGCGCATCCTGCGCTGCAATCCCTGGACCCCGGGCGGCTACGATCCCGTGCCGCCCGCGCGTCCGCACACCGATGCTCCGCCGGCCCGAGCGCCGGACGGCCTGTCGATGGACCACCGGAAGGCACACTGATGGACCAGAAGCGCCTGTTCCTTGCGATCGCCACCTCGATCGCGATCCTGGTGGTATTCCAGTACCTGATGCCACCCGCGCCGCGCCATGTGCCGCCGCCGCCGGCCGCCGCGCTGGTGGCGCCGCCGCCGGCCGGGGTGCCGGCAGGGGTTCCGGCCGGGGCACCCCAGGTGCCGGCGCAGTCCGCCGCCGCGCCCGCGGTGCCGAAGGAAGTGCCGCGCGTGAAGATCGACGGGCCGCGCGTGGCCGGCAGCATCAGCCTGCTCGGCGCCCGGCTCGACGACGTGGTGCTGCGCGACTACCGCGAGACCATCGACAAGTACAGCCCGCTGGTGCGGGTGCTGGAGCCGCGCTCGGACGATCACCCCTATTACGTGCAGTTCGGCTGGTCGGCCGGCCCGGGCACGCAGATCAAGCTGCCCGACAACGACACGGTATGGAGCGGCTCGGGCGAGGTGACGCCGGACAAGCCGGCGCTGCTGACCTGGGACAACGGCGACGGCCAGACCTTCGAGATCACCGTCAGCATCGATGACAACTACATGTTCGCGGTGCGGCAGCTTGTGCGCAACGCCGGCGGCCAGCCGGTATCCGTCTACCCGTGGTCGCGCATCCGCCGCGATTACACGCCGCCGACCGCTGGCTACTACATTCTGCATGAGGGCCTGCTGGGCGTGCTGGGCGGCACGCTGAAGGAGCAGACCTACGCCACGGTGAAGACCGAGGGCGACAAGAAGGGCGGGGTGTCGTTCGAGAGCACCGGCGCCGGCGGCTGGGCCGGCATCACCGACAAATACTGGCTGGTGACGCTGGTGCCGGACCAGGCCACGCCGCAGGTCGCGTCGTTTCGCCACATCTCCGAGCAGGGCCAGGACCGCTATCAGGTGGACTTCGTGTCGGCCACGCCGCAGACCATCGCCCCCGGCGGCGAGGCCGCGGCCACCAGCCGCACCTTCGCCGGCGCCAAGGAAGTGAACCTGCTGGACCGCTACGAGAGCCGCGACCACATCCCGCTGTTCTCGTATGCGGTGGACTGGGGCTGGTTCTGGTTCCTGACCAAGCCATTCTTCGTCGCGCTGGACTGGCTGTACTGGGTGTTCGGCAATTTCGGCGTGGCGATCATCGTGTTCACGCTCATCGTGAAGTTGGCGTTCTTCCCGCTGGCCAACAAATCGTACCGGTCGATGAGCAAAATGAAGCTGCTCGCGCCGAAAATGACCGAGTTGCGCGAGCAGTACAAGGACGACCCGGCCAAGCTGCAGCACGCCATGATGTCGCTGTACAAGGCGGAGAAGGTCAATCCGGCCAGCGGATGCCTGCCGATGTTCGTGCAGATCCCGGTATTCTTTTCGCTCTACAAGGTGATCTTCATCACCATCGAGATGCGTCAGGCGCCGTTCTTCGGCTGGATTCGCGACCTTTCGGCGGTCGATCCGACCAACGTGTTCAACCTGTTCGGCCTGCTGCCCTTCAACCCGGCGGAGTACCTCGTCGTTCCTGCACCTCGGCGCCTGGCCGCTGGTGATGGGCTTCACGATGTACTTCCAGCAGAAGCTGAACCCGCCGCCGCCCGACCCGGTGCAGGCGAAGATCTTCCAGTGGATGCCGATCATGTTCACCTTCATGCTGGCCAATTTCCCGGCCGGGCTGGTGATCTACTGGACCTGCAACAACCTGCTGACGATCGGGCAGCAATGGCTCATCCTGCGGCAGACGACGCTCGATAAGCCTCGGCTGGCGCGCACGTGACGGCCGGGGCGCAGCCCCGGACCCCGGCAGGAGGCGCTGCCTCCTGCACCTCCGCCAGGGGCATCGCCCCTGGACCCTGGTACACATGACCCCTGACGAGCACGCCGCCTGGATCGAAGCCGGCCGCCACCTGTTCGCGCAGGAGTGCCGGTTTTTCCATGCGACCCAGACGCTGGAGCACCTGCCGCCCGCCGACGGGCCGGAACTGGCCTTCGCCGGGCGGTCCAACGTCGGCAAATCGTCGCTGGTCAACGCGCTGACCGGGCGCAGATCGCTGGCACGCACCTCCGGCCAGCCCGGACGCACCCGCCAGCTCAATTTCTTCGACCTCGGCGGCCGGCTCGTGCTGGTGGACATGCCCGGCTACGGCTACGCCGAGGCGGCCAGGCAGGTGAAGCAGGACTGGCAGGGGCTGATGTTCGAGTACCTGCGCGGCCGGCCGACCTTGCGGCGGGTGGTGCTGCTGCTCGACGCCCGCATCGAACTCAAGGAATCCGATGGCGCGGTGATGGAACTGCTCGACCGCGCCGCGGTCACCTACCAGCTCGTGCTCACCAAGGCCGACGCGGTGAAGCCGCCGGCGCTGGCGCGCAAGCAGGCCGAAATCGTCGCCCTCGCCCGCCTCCACCCGGCCGCGCACATGGATGTGCTGACCACCAGCAGCGATACCGGTGCCGGCATCCCGGAACTGCGGGCGACACTGGCGGAACTCGCCGCCCTTCCTGACGCTCCTCTTCCTTGACCGGGCGCCGGCCCCGCCGCAAAAGCCGCCCACGCACGCGAGGGAACGCCGCATGACCGACATCACCACGCCGGCCGCCCGCCAGGCCGCCGAGGAACAGGCCGAGGTTCTGGCCCATGCCCTGCCGTTCCTGCGCCGCTACGCCGGCGCCACCATCGTGGTCAAATACGGCGGCCATGCCATGGGCGAGGAGCACCTGGCCGCCATGTTCGGCCGCGACATCGCCCTGCTGAAGCAGGTCGGCGTCAACCCGGTCGTGGTGCATGGCGGCGGGCCGCAGATCAACGCCATGCTGAAGCGGCTGGCCATCCAGTCGACCTTCATCGATGGCCTGCGGGTGACCGACGACGCCATGGTGGAGGTGGTGGAGATGGTGCTGGCCGGCACCGTCAACAAACGCGTGGCCGGGCTGATCAACGCCGCCGGCGCGCTGGCGGTCGGCATCTGCGGCAAGGATGGCGGGCTGATCCGCGCCCGCAAGCTGACCCGCACGAAGCAGGACCCGGACAGCCAGATCGAGCGCGTGCTCGACCTCGGTTTCGTCGGCGAGCCCGAGCATGTGGATGTGCGGGTGATCCACGCGCTGACCGGGGCGGGGCTGATTCCGGTGATCGCGCCGGTGGGCGTCGGCGCGGAGGGAAAGACCTACAACATCAACGCCGACACGGTGGCCGGCGCGATCGCCGGTGCCCTGTCGGCCACCCGCCTGCTGATGCTGACCGACGTGCCCGGCGTGCTGGATGCGGACCGAAAGCTGATCCCCGAGATGACGGTGGCCGATGTCGAGGCCGCGATTGCTAGCGGGGTCATCACCGGCGGCATGATCCCGAAGGTGGAGTGCTGCGCGGATGCGGTGCGCTCGGGCGCCAAGGGGGCGGTGATCCTGGATGGCCGCCAGCCGCATGCCTGCCTGCTGGAACTGTTCACCGAAGGCGGCATCGGAACGATCATCCGCGCATAGGCTGTCGGGCCGGGGCGGCTATCGCCCCATGCGCATGAGGAAATCGATCTGCCAGCGCATTTCCTCGATGGCGAGCGGAAAGGCGCCGCCGGGGCCGCCGCGCAGCACGGCCCCCGGCGGGGTGCGGGCCAGCAGCGTCTGCAGCGGGCCGGCCACCTGCATGGAGAAGCCGGCGCGCCACACCAGGCTCACCAGCGCCTTGGCGCTGCGCAGCGTGGTGGCGCGCTCCACCACCGAGGCCGGCACGCCCGCCGCCACCGCCAGGAGCGCGGTGGCCATGCGCGCCTCGCCGCGCCGCATCGCGCCCAGCAACGCCGCTTCGTCCAGCGCGTCACGGCTGGCCAGTGCCTGCGCCTGCTCCATGGCCTCGTCCATGGTTGGCGCCCGCGCCGTATTGGGCGGCGCACTGCCCCGCAGGCGCAGTTCCAGCCGGCGCTTCAGTTCCGCGGTGAGATCGGGCGGCAGATCGGCGCGGCTGGCCATTTCGTCCAGCAGGTGCGTGGTCACGCACTCCGACAGGGCGCGCGCGGCCGCCGACGACAGCACCGGCCGGTGGACCAGGGGAGCGTGCCAGTCGGCCCGGTCGGCGGCGCGGCTCACCAGCGTGTCCAGGGTGGCCTCGCGGATGGCGGCCGAGCGGTTGGCCAGCATGGCGCCGATGGCGGTGTCGTCCGCCGTGGCGGCGACCGCGTCGGACAGGGTTTCGTTCAGGCCGGTGCGGGCGGCCACCGCGGCCGCGGTGGCGGCGTGCGGTGCGGCGCCCAGCAGCGCCAGCAGGTCCTCGGTGGTCAGCAGCGGCGACAGGCGGATGACCGGTTCGCTCACCGGCACCGCGCTGTCATGCGCCAGCCGCAGGATGAGATCGCGCGGCGCCTGCGGCATGTCCTTGACCACGTCGGCGATGGCGGCGCGCACCCGCACCGCTTCGTCCTCGACCAGTTCGGCCAGCACCTGCAGGGCATGCAGCTGCAGCCGGTCGCGCTCGGCATCCCGCAGGCTGGGCAGCAGGTTGGCCAGCTTGCGGGCGAGCAGCGTGCGGACCCGCTCATCGCGGTCGCGCGCGAGCAGGCGATCGGCGCCGGCCGGCGCGGCGATGTTCAGCGCCACCGCGGCACGCACCGTCACCGCCGGATCGGCGGCCAGCTCCTGCAGCAGATCGGGCGCCGAGTCCGGACTCGCGCCCAGGCGCACCCGGGTGGCCTCGTCGACCGGCCTGCCGCCGGGCACCGGCGGCCGGATGACCGCAGCCGGGGGGGCGTATGGCGTCATGCGTCCTCCGGATGAGCGACCCGCCAGTGGCCGCGACCACCGCGCTTGACCTCATACATGGCCTGGTCGGCGCGGTGCAGCACCGCCTCGATGTCCTCGCCGCGGGAGGGCCAGCGGGTGGCAATGCCGATCGACAGGGTCAGCGGCGCCTCGGAGCCCTCGGTCAGCGAGGCCAGCGCGCGCGGTCCGGCGGTGCGCAGGTGCTCGGCCCGCTCGGCGGCGGTCAGGTCGTCGGCGCCGTCGAGCCACACGGCGAATTCGTCGCCGCCCTGGCGGGCCACCAGGTCGGTCGGCCGTACCGTATCGCGCAGCAGCGCGGCGACGATGCACAGCGCCATGTCTCCCGCCTCATGGCCGCGCATGTCGTTGAGTTGCTTGAAATGGTCGAGGTCGATGAACATCAGCGTGCCGGGCAGCCCCTCGCGGTCCAGCCGGTCGAGCCGGCGGATCATCTCGTCCATGAAGGCGCGGCGGTTGAGCAGACCGGTCAGCGGGTCGGTGCGGGCCTGCCGCGCCATTTCGCGCTGGACGCTGTCGTGGTCGAGGATCATGCGGATGATGCCGCCGGCCGAGGAGGCCAGCACGCGCTCCTCATTGTCCCAGTCCCGGCT
Organism: uncultured Alphaproteobacteria bacterium; assembly: GCA_963709085.1. Classification (GTDB taxonomy): domain Bacteria; phylum Pseudomonadota; class Alphaproteobacteria; order Acetobacterales; family Acetobacteraceae; genus Rhodovastum. The sequence goes on along the minus strand of CAVPVB010000024.1, from coordinate 659,738 downwards.
GCCGGGAACCCGCCAGATCGCCACACCGGTCTGCTCGGCGAAGCGGGTCTGGCTCGCGCATACCAGGATTTTGCGCCCGTCCGGCGCCATTCCGACCTGCGGCTCGGCGGACTCGCTCTGCAGCAGGCTCAGCGCGCTGTGCAGCACCGCCGACAGCGCGCCGCCGGTCTGGTAGAGCACCCCCGGCCGGCTGCCGTCCCCCAGCACGTCGAGCACCGCCGCGCCCTCGGCACCGACCGCGGTGGTAAGCGAGGACAGCGCCGCCTCCATCATTTTCGGCGCCAGCACTTCCTGGCGCATGCGCCACAGGATGTGGTCCAGCACCTCGCCGCGCCGCAGGGCGGCGGCCATGGCGGAATCGTGGTCGTCCTGCGCGGAGGTGTCCTGGCCGATGCCGCGGGCGCCGATGATGCGGCCCTGGGCATCGGTCAGCGGCGCGGCGGCGAAGGCGAGACAGATGCTGCTGCCGTCCGGCCGGTTCAGCCAGGCGCGGCGGCGGCGCACCGCGCTGGAGGGGCGGAACGGGTTGAAGCCGGGGGTGCCGTCGGCATCGGCCAGCAGCAGCTCCGCCGGCTGGCCCAGCAGCGTCCGCACCGGCCAGCCCAGCGCCGGATCGGGCGAGACGAACACGAACCGGCCCCAGGAATCGGTTTCGAAGGCGAGGTCGGCGGTCAGGGCAACCAGGTTGCGCCAGCGGTTGCGGCTGTCCAGCAGCGCGCTGCGCAGCATGTTTTCGGCCGGTTCGGGGCGGAACGGTTCCGTAGGGGGCGGTTCAGCACCGGGGGCCGGTATCGCCGGTGCCGCGGCCTCGGGGGCGGCGGCCGGCGTGGGCCGGGAGAGGTCGGATTCCGTGGACACCCGTTTCATGGTCAGTCCCAACCCCCGATATGGGCCGAACGAGGCGGAACGCCGCGCCCGGGCTGCCGGCACCGCACCCCGATGCGTCGTCGGCGGCTGACCGGTCGCCGATCGATGCAGCGGAATGCGGTGCCGCTGCCGCCAATGCTAAGCGATCGGGCGTAAATGCCGGGTTATCGAAGCCGCTGTCCGGCCCCTCTCATTTCAACGCACCATGTTTTTGAGCAGGGTGACCTGCCAGCACATCTCTTCCTCGGCGAGCGGGAAGGCGCCGTTCGGGCCGGCGCGCAACACCGATCCCGGCGGGGTATGGGCCAGCTCGGTCTGCAGCGGAACCGCCACCTTCATGGAGAAGCCGGCGCGCCATACCAGGCTCACCAGCGCCTTGGCGTTGTGCAGCGTGACCGCGCGGTCCACCATGGTGCACGACACATCCGCCGCCACCGCCAGCAGGGCGGTGGCCATGCATGTTTCACCGCGCTCCACCGCGCCGAGCAGCGCCGCCTCGTCCAGCCCGCCGCTATTGGCCAGCTTGCGGGCTTCCCACATCGCCTCGTCCATGGTCGGCGTCCGCACTGCCTTGCGGGGGACCAGGAACTCCGACAGCGAGGCCGACGAAGCCGGCCGGTCGGCCATCAGGGCTTGCCAGTCCGGCCGCCTTGCCGCGCTCAGCGCGTCCAGTGTGGCCGGGCGGATGGTGGCGGAGTGGTTGGCCAGCAACGCGGCGATGGCGGCGGCGTCCGCGCTGGCGGCGACTGCGTCGCACAGCGTCGCGTTCAACCCAGCGCGGGCGGCAACCGCGGTGGCGGTGGCCCGGTTCGGCGGCGTTGCCAGCAGCGCCAGCAGGTCGTCGGCGGTCAGTTGCGGCGACAGACGAATGACCGGGTAGCTCACCGGCACGGCGCTGTCCTGCGCCAGCCGCAGGATGAGATTATGCGGCGCTTCCGGCATTTCCTTGACCACGTCGGTGATGGTGGCGCGCACCCGTACTGCGTCGTCGGTGACCAGCGCGGCCAGCACCGGCAGCGCGTGGTGCTGCGGAGCCTCGCTGTCGGCGGTCCGCAGGCTGGGCAGCATGGCGGCCAGCTTGCGCGCCAGCATCGAGCGTATCCGCTCGTCACCGTCGCCGGCGAGCAGGCGATCGGCGTCGGCCGGTGCGGCGGTGTTCATGGCCACCGCGGCGCGCACCGTTACCGCCGGGTCGGCCGCCAGCCACTGCAGCAGATCGTGCGGCGAATCCGGGCTCGCCCCCAGGCGTACGCGAGTGATTTCGTCGGCCTGCATGCCGCCGTTTGCATATGCCGGCGGCGGCGTGGCGGAGGACGGTGTGTGCTCACTCATGTGCTCTCCGGTATGCTCTCCGGTATGCTCTCCGGGGCGGCGTCGCGCCATTGGTCGGGGTCGCGGGTGCGCATCGGCCCGTCAACCTGGGCGGAGGCAGATGTCGTCGCTTGCCGTTGCATGGTCAGGCGTTCCTTCCGATGTCCGCCGGGGGCGGCAGGATGCCGCGTCCGGCCTGCCCGCGCGTCCCCTCAATGCCTCGCCTACCCTCGCAGTGCCGCGGAACGGCACAGCGGAACATCGGTTGCCGCCGCCGCCAGAATCGCTGGCCAGCGTTAATGGATCGTGTGCAAATGGGCGGGTATCGCCGCCGCCCTGCGGGGGCGAGGCAGACGCATTGACACCCATCCGGCGGCTGCGCATGGTCCGCCCGTATCCGCCGCGCCGGCGTGAGGCGACGCGCCCGCTGCGCTGTTCTGCCGAAGCCGGGTGCCGCGCAGGGGGAGTTGCTGCCGAGATGACCGATCACCCGCTCCGACCGACCATCGAGGCCCTGTGGGAGTGTCGCGACCAGCTCGGTGTCGCCACCGAGGGCGCGCCGCGCATCGCCGTCGAGCAGGCGCTGGCGCTGCTCGACCAGGGCGAGTTGCGGGTGGCTGAGCCCTCCGATGCGGGCTGGCGCGTTAACGAATGGCTGAAGAAAGCGGTTCTGCTCTCGTTCCGGCTGCAGGATTCGGCGCTGGTTCCCGGCGCCGGCGGCGCGCCGGCCTGGGACAAGGTGGCGATGAAGTTCGCCGGCTGGGATGCCGCCCGCTTCCAGGATGCCGGGTTCCGCGCCGTGCCGGGCGCGGTGGTGCGCCGCAGCGCCTATATCGCCCCCGGCGTGGTGCTGATGCCCTGCTTCGTCAATGTCGGCGCCCATGTGGATCGCGGCACCATGGTCGATACCTGGGCCACCGTGGGCAGCTGCGCGCAGATCGGCAAAAACGTGCCATCTGTCCGGCGGCGTCGGCATCGGCGGCGTGCTGGAGCCGCTGCAGGCCGCCCCGGTCATCATCGAGGACGATTGCTTCATCGGCGCCCGCTCCGAGGTGGTCGAGGGCGTCATCGTCGAGCGCGGCGCGGTGCTGTCGATGGGCGTGTTCATCAGCGCCACCACCAAGGTGGTCGATCGCAGCACCGGTGAGGTGCTGTACGGCCGGGTGCCGGCCTATTCGGTGGTGGTGCCCGGCAGCCTGCCTGGCAAACCCTTTCCGGACGGCTCGCCCGGCCCGTCGCTGGCCTGCGCCGTCATCGTCAAGCGCGTCGATGAGCGCACCCGGGCGAAAACCTCCATCAACGAGCTGCTCCGGGATTGACCACCGATCCGCTTCCGCTGGCCCAGGCGCTGATCCGCTGCGCCTCGGTCACTCCCGACGATGCGGGCGCACAGGACGTGCTCGCCGCCGCGCTGGAACAGCTCGGTTTCACGGTGACCCGCCTGCGCTTCGGGGCGATCGGGAATCTGTACGCGCGGATCGGCACCACCGGACCGCATCTGTGTTTCGCCGGGCATACCGATGTCGTGCCGGCCGGCACGGCGGAATGGCAGGCCCCGCCCTTCGCCGGCGAGCTGCGCGACGGCGTGCTGTACGGCCGCGGCGCCTGCGACATGAAGGGCGCGATCGCCGCCTTCGTGGCCGCCTGTGCGGATCACCTGCAAGCCGGCCCGCCACGCGGCTCGATCAGCCTGCTGATCACCGGCGACGAGGAAGGCCCGGCGGTGGACGGCACCGTGCGCGTGGTGGCGTGGATGGAGGCGAACGGCGAGGTGCCGGATTTCTGCCTGGTCGGCGAGCCGACCAACCCGGCCCGGCTGGGCGAGATGATCAAGATCGGCCGGCGCGGCAGCCTGACCGCGCATATCGCCATCCACGGCACCCAGGGCCACGCGGCCTATCCGCAACGCGCCGACAACCCGGTGCACCGGCTGGTGCGCGCGCTGGCGGCGCTGACCGCGGCACCACTGGATGCCGGCACCAACTGGTTCGAGCCCTCGACGCTGCAGGTCACCAGCATCGATGTCGGCAACCCGGCCGCCAACGTCATCCCGGCGGTGGCGCGGGCGCTGCTGAACATCCGTTTCAACGACCACCACAGCGGCGCCTCGCTGACCGCCTGGCTGCGCGCCGCCCTGGCCCAGTACGCCGAGCGTTTCGACCTCGACGTGGCAGTCAGCGGCGAGAGTTTCCTCACCGTGCCGGGGCCGGCCGTCGAGCGGCTGCTGGCGGTATTGCGGGCGGAAACCGGGATGGAGCCGCGGCTCGACACCGGCGGCGGCACCTCGGATGCCCGCTTCATGACCCATCTCTGCCCGGTCGCCGAGTTCGGTCTGGTCGGCCGCACCATGCACCAGGCCGACGAATGCGTGCCGGTCGCCGAGTTGCGCGATCTGGCGCGCATCTACCGCGGCGTGATCGCGGCCTTCCTGCCATGAGGGCGCGCCGGTGAGCGGGCGCGCCGAGCCCATCATGCAGGGCATCCTGCGGCTGGCCTTGCTGCGGGCGGACGGCATGCGGCATTTCGGCGACACCCCGCACGCCTTCCTGAGCAGCCTGGCGCCGCTGGTCGCCCTGCCGCTGGTGGGCGCGGTGCTCAGCGTGCTGTCGGGCGCCGGGGCGGACGAACTGGCCGGGCTGCTCGGCGCCCTGGTGGGCCTGCTCGCGCCGCCGGTGCTGTCGGAGGTGATGGCCCGGCTGTTCGGGCGGCAGCAGGAATGGCTGCGCTACGCCACCGCGTTCAACTGGTCGCGCTGGGCGATGCTGCTGGCGCTCGGCGTCGGGCTGATGCTGATGGCGACGCTGGTTTCCGCCGGGCTCGATGAGCCGGCGGCGGTGGGGGTGGGGCTGGTCGCGATTCTGGCCTACGGTGTCGTGCTGGATGTGTTCGTGGCGCGGGTCGGGCTGCGGCTGGCCTGGTGGCAGGCGGCGCTGGTGGTGATCACCGTCAATGGCGCATCGGCGCTGCTGGTCCTGGTGCCGCGCCTGCTGGCCGGGCTGCAGGAGGGGGTTGCATCATGACGGCGCGGCTGGGGAATGCTCTGCACGGCGCCTTCCTGCTCGCCCGCGGGCGGCCGGACGGGCTGCTGCTGATTGCGGCGCCGCCCGAGGCCGAAATGGCGGTGGCGGCGCGCAGTTTCTGGGCGATCGCGGTCTGTCTGCCGGCCTTCCTGTGCCTGCATCTGCTCGACTGGGCGGATGCCGGCCTGCCGCCGGAGGCGGCGGAGTCGCTGCTGCTCGACCTGCTCGGCTATATCATCGGCTGGGTGGGGTTCGCGCTGATCTCGCACCGGGTGGCCAACACCATCGGCCGGGGTCCGCTCTGGCCGCGTTTCATCACCGTCTGGAACTGGTGCAACGTGGTGCAGTACCTGATGCTGGTCACGGCGGCGCTGACCTCGCTGCTGGACCTGCCCGATCTGCTGTCGCAGACTATCTGGCTGGTGGCGATGGGGTGGGCGCTGTGGCTCGAATGGTTTGCGACCCGGCTGGCGCTGGCCATTCCCGGCGCGCCGGCGGCGGCGCTGGTCGGCCTCGATTTCGCCCTGGGGATTTTTCTTCTCGGCATCATGGGCACGTCAGGATGAACGGGTCCGGGTCGTAGCGCACCCCGATCAGGGTCAGCCCGTCAGGCGGCGCCGTCGGCCCGGCGGCCCGGCGGTCGCGGGCGGCCAGGGCGGCGGCGACGCGTTCGACCGGCCAGCTTCCGTCGCCCACCAGTTTCAACGTGCCGACCATGTTGCGCACCTGATGGTGCAAAAAGCTGCGCGCCTCGGCGGTGATCTCGATGATGTCGCCGTCGCGCGTGACGGCGAGCCGGTCCAGCGTCCGCAGCGGGCTGTTGGCCTGGCAGGAACTCGCCCGAAACGAGGAAAAATCATGCCGCCCCAACAGGCTGGCCGCCGCCGCCGCCATCGCGGCCTCGTCCAGGGGGCGCTCGACGTGCCAGACCCGCCCCTCCAGCAGCCCCGGCCGCGGGCGCCGGTTGAGGATGCGGAAGCGATAGGCGCGGCCGGTCGCCGAAAACCGGGCGTTCCACCCCGCCGGCGCCGGCGCCGCCTGCAGCACCACCAAACGGTGCGGCTTCATGTGGAAATTCAACGCGTCGCGCAGCCGGTCGGGCGCGTAGGCGGTCGGCAAATCGATCTGCGCCACCTGACGCTCGGCGTGCACACCGGCATCGGTGCGCCCGGCGACAATACTGGCGACCGGCTCGCCGCCCGCCAGCTTGGCCGCAGCCGCTTCCAACACCCCTTGCAGCGACCGGCCGGTACCTTGGATTTGCCAGCCTACGAAGCCTGTGCCGTCGTATTCCAGCAGGAGAGCGTAGCGGGGCATCAGGAAGAAGGAAGGCCAGGGCTCTGCCCTGGACCCGGCCCAGCGCGCAGCGCGCCTTCGCGCGACGGCCGAGAGGCCCCTGCACCCCATTCTTTGCGCCGGCTCACTCCAGTTGCGTACCGACAAGAACCGACCGCCCCCGAAGGAATGCGGCAGCATCCATGGCGGCACGCCCCGGCGCCTGCACGCGCGCGAGGCGCAGCGCGCCGCTCCCGCAGGCCACCAGCAAGGCGTCATCCAGCACCGTCCCGGGCGTGCCCGTGCCGGCTTCCGGCCTTGCGGCCAGGATCTTCAGCGTTTCGCCACCCAGCGTGGCGAATGTACCCGGCCAGGGATTCAGCGCCCGCACCCGCCGGTCAAGCACCGCGGCGCTCTCCGTCCAGTCGATCTTCCCATCCTCGCGCGTCAGCTTGGGGGCGTAGGTCGCGCCCTCCGCCGGCTGCGGCACAGGCGGCGGCGCCTCGTCCAGCGCCCGCAGGATCAGCCTGGCGCCGAGCGCCGCCAGCGCATCGTGCAGCCCACTCGCGCCGGTGACGGGCGTGATCGGCACCGCCTCCCACAGCAGCATGGGGCCGGTGTCCAGCCCCTCCTCCATCTGCATGACGGTGATGCCGGTCTCGGTGTCGCCGGCCAGGATGGCGGCCTGGATCGGGGCGGCGCCACGCCAGCGCGGCAGCAGGCTGGCATGGATGTTCAGGCAGCCGCGCCGGGGGGCGGCCAGCATGGGCGCGGGCAGGAGCAGCCCGTACGCACACACCACCGCGGCATCGAGACCGAGCGCGGCGAAGGCTTCGTGTTCGGCAGTATCGCGGCGCAGCCGGGCCGGCGTGCGCACCGGCAGGGACAGCGCCTCGGCCGCGGCGTGCACCGGGCAGGGCCGCACCGCATGGCCGCGCCCCGCCGGCCGCGGCGGCTGGCAATAGACGGCGACGATCTCGTGCCCGGTCCCGTGCAGCGCGCGCAGCGCCGGCACGGCAAACTCCGGGCTGCCCATGAAGGCGAGGCGCACGCCCTAACGCGCTTTCTGCCGCTGATCCTTGGCCAGCCGGCGCATCAGCATGTTGCGCTTGAGCACCGAGATGTGATCGACGAACAACACGCCGTCGAGATGGTCGATCTCGTGCTGCAGGCAGGCCCCGAACAGGCCCTCGCCCTCCACCTCGCGGCGGGCGCCGGTCTCGTCGGTGAAGCGGACCTTGACATGCGCGGGACGGACAACCTGGGCGTACTGGCCAGGCAGCGACAGGCAGCCCTCCTCGCGGCTGGCCATCTCGTCGCTTTCGGCGATCACCTCGGGGTTGATCAGCACAATCGGCGCCTTGCGGTGGTCGGGCATCAGATCGACGATGCACATGCGCAGCAGCACGCCCACCTGCGGTGCCGCCAGGCCGATGCCTGGAGCCTTGTACATGCTGGCGAACATGCGCGGCAGCAGCTCGCGCACCTGCTCAATGTCGGCGTCCGTGACCGGGCGGCAGCGCGCCTTCAGCAGCGGATGCGGCGCGATCAGGATCGACGCCAGCTCGACATCGTCCGGCCGTGCCAGCGGCGCGCCGACGGGGAGGGGAGCAACCGGGAGGGGGGCGGCCGGGGCGGCCGCGAGGGATGCAGCGTCCATGTCGCCCATGTAGCGGCACCATGGCGGAGGATCAATGTCCGCTCACCCTTGCAACGCTGTATAAGGGTGCCAAAATCAACTGTCGACGGGCCGCCGCGTTCGGGACCCGCCATCGCTTCGCTCTGAGGAGGAGGCCGCCGTGAGCACACGCCTGTTTGCATCGCCGTTGTTCCTGGGTTTCGACCACCTCGAGCAGATGCTCGAGCGAGCGTCGAAGACCTCGTCGGATGGCTACCCGCCATACAATATCGAGCAGGTCAGCCCGACCGGGCTGCGCATCACCCTCGCGGTCGCCGGCTTCACCATGGATGATCTGCAGATTACGCAGGAAGATAACCAGTTGGTCATCCGCGGCCGCCAGACCGACGATTCGCAGGGGCGCGTGTTCCTGCATCGCGGCATCGCCGCCCGCCAGTTCCAGCGCGCCTTTGTCCTCGCGGAAGGCATCGAGGTCCGTGGCGCCTGGCTGGATAACGGCCTGCTGCACGTCGACCTCGCCCGGCCGCAACCCGAGTGCCGGGTCAAGACCATCGAGATCCGCAAGCCGGGCAACGCCACCGCCGCGGTCGTGGACGGCAAGCGCGAACGCTGAGGCAAGACGAAGGGGCGCGCCTCCCGCTGCGCCCCGAACCACCAAGCGGTGCGGCGCGACCAGAACGGTGCGCCAAATCCGCAGGAGAACGCAGATGACCATCCAGACGACCGGCGTCGCTGTTCCCGAGCCGGTTGATATCCGCCATTTGTCCATCGAGCAGCTCGCCCGCCTGGGCGTATCGCAGATCGCCTACGTCAAACCGGTGATGATGAACGGCGCGCGGGCCTTCGCCATTCATGCCGCCGACGGCACCCCCATGGCGGTGGCCGGCGACCGCGACCTGGCGATCGCCGCCGTCCAGCAGCATGAGATGCTGGTCTCCCTGGTGCACTGACCGTCACGGCTACGCCGCCGGCAGCGCGGTCTGGCCGAGCACCCAGCCTTCCCAGCGCCGGACCCACGGATCGTCCGGCACGAAGGCGGGCCGGTTGCCGGCCAGCACATTCAGCACGCAGAGCACGCCGAGGGTGCAGTCGAACCGGTCCTCGCCGGCGGCATCGGCGCCGAACCCGTCCTCCACCGCCGCCGCCATGGCCGGTTCCGGCACGGTGTCGAGGCGCGCCATCGCGGCATGCAGTCCCGCCGCCAGCGCCGCCCGGTCCGCCCGGCGGCGCTTGCTGCCGGTGCGCGGGAGGCCGAGATGGCGCAGCGCCTCGGCCGGATAGGTCTCAGCGATGACGGTTATGCCGGATAACAACAGCCCGGGCAGATCGCCGTCGAAGGGCCACAGCCGGATTGGCTCACCGGTCCCCAGCGCCGGGATCAGCATGTCGCGCCAGGCCGCCAGCGCGGCTTTGCCGGACTGGTTGGCGCCGAGCGTCCAGAACGGCGGCGCCCCGGCGGGGCGCTCGGCGGTGGCGCGATCGACCGCGCGATGCAGCGCCGCCGCACCGGTCAGGCCGAGGGCGGCGGCATGTGCCGCGCGCGTCATGCCGGCGCAGCCCCGCATCGGGTAGAAGGGCCGCAAGGGGCCGATTTCGGCCAGCGTGGCGCAGACCTGGAAGAAATCAGGGCGGTCGGCGAGGTCGCGCAGGAAGGCCGGAAAGGCCTCGCCGATGCCATGCGCCGTTGCATAGTCCCGTGGCAGCCCGATCGGAAAATCGACGCCGAGCAGCACCGCGCCGTCCGGGTCGCGCAACCGCTGCAGCAGGGTCGCCGGGTCCCCCACGGCGACAGGGGCGGCGAGGCGCCAGGAGGCGCCGGTGCGGCGGGCCACCGCCATCCAGCGCTTGCGCCCGTCCACGCTCCAATCGGCATGTGCCGCCACGGTCACGCTTGCACTTGTCACGATCGTATCCGCGGGCATAAACACCGACGGAACGACAGGAGACAATCATGGCCTACGCAGACGAATACGGAACGGTACAGAAGCTGCTGCACTGGTTGGTGGCCCTGCTGGTGGTGGCGCAGGTGGTGCTGGGCGGCTGGATCGGCACGCTCGATCCGCATGACCAGGCCCAGGCGGCGCTGGCGACTATTCTGTATCAGGCGCATGACGGCACCGGCGCGACCATTCTGGTCCTGGTGCTGCTGCGTTTGCTTGTGCGCCTCATCGTGGGCGTGCCGGCCCTGCCGCGTGGCACGCCGCGCTGGGTGGACTCGCTGGCGCACCTGAACCATCGGCTGCTGTACCTGGTTCTGATCGTGCAGCCTCTGCTGGGCTACCTGACCAATGGCGCCAATGGCTATCCGTGGTCGATCTATGGCCTGTACAACATCCCCGCGATCATCGGCAAAAACCCGGTTTGGGCGGACTGGCTGGGGCAGGCGCATCAGGTCGGCGCGGGCGTGCTGATCGTGCTGGTGACGCTGCACCTGCTGGGCGCTTTCTACCACGGCGTGATCCGTCGCGACGGCGTGGTCGGGCGGATCGTCTGACCGCAACTGCCGGCCTGAGCGCACCCGCGTGCTGGAGCGTTTTCGGCCGGGCCGGAAACGCTCCAGATTTGCGCAACCAAGGGGCCTGCGGGACTAAAGCGGCTTGTGGGCCCGTTCGATCAGGCGGCTGAAGAAGCCGGGCTTCTTCGGCGGCTCGGCGGCTTTGGCCGCTTTTTCGCGGGCGCGGGTTTCCTCGCGCTTTTCGCGTTCCTTGAGTTCGAGCCATTTGTCCAGGCTGAGGCCCGCTTTCGCGGCCCGCTTTTCCTCGTAGCTGCGCTGGCCGTCGGTCATCTGTTTCGTCATGGCAATCCTCCGGAGGCCGGTTCTGGCAGGTGGGTGGCGGCGCTTCAAGCCTCTCCGCGCCGCCGCAGCAACGCTTTTCCGAATGCGTCGAGGGCGGCGTTGATCGCCACGCCGCTGGCCGACAGCAGGGCGAGGGCGGCGAACATGCGCGGCACCTGCAGCCGGTAGCCGGCCTCCAGGATGCGGTAGGCGAGGCCGGAGGCGACCCCGCCCGAGCCCGCCACGATCTCGGCGCTGACGGTGCCCACCAAAGCCAGCCCGCCGGAGATGCGCAGGCCGGCCAGGAAATAGGGCAGGGCGACCGGCAGGCGCAGCAGGCGCAGCGTATCCCAGCGTCCGGCGCCGTTGAGGCGGAACAGGTCCAGCAGGTCGGCGGGGGCGGCGGCCAGTCCGGTGGCGGTGTTTGAGAACACCGGGAAGAAGGCGATGATGGTGGCGCAGACCACCACCGAGGCGAAGGGATCGCCCACCCAGACGATGACCAGCGGCGCGATGGCAACGATCGGCGTCACCTGCAGCACCACGGTCCAGGGCTGGAAGGCGGCGCGGGCGAGCGGGCTGGCCTGCATCACCACCGCCAGGACCACGCCGAGCACGGCGGAGACCGCGATCGCGGTGGCGGTGACGCCCAGGGTGGAGGCGAGCGAGGTCAGGAACAGCGCCGGGTCGGCGAGGAAGGCGCCCACGATGGCGACCGGCCCGGGGACCAGATATCCCGGCACGCCCGAGACGCGCACCGCGATTTCCCACAGCACGAGGAAAAGTGCCGCGAACAGGTACGGGGCGAGGCGGATCATGGGGCCGCGCTCCCCAGCACCGCCTGCATGGCCTGGGTCACCTCGCTGACCAGGGCGGTATAGGCGGGGGAAAGACGGGTCCCGGGGCCGTGCGCGAGGGAAGAATCGATTTCGGTGGCGATGCGCCCGGGCCGGGGGGTCATCAGCACGATGCGGCGGGCGAGGAAACACGCCTCGTAGGTTGAATGGGTGACGAACACCACCGTGCAGCCGAGTTCCCGCCACAGCGTCAGCAGGTCTTCCTGCAGCCGGAAACGGGTGAATTCGTCCAGGGCCGCGAAGGGTTCGTCCATCAGCAGCAGGCGCGGGCGGGTGACCAGGGCGCGGGCGATGGAAACGCGCATGCGCATGCCGCCGGATAATTCGCGCGGGCGGGCATGCGCGAACCGCTCCAGACCGACCCGCGCCAGCGCCGCCTGGATTTCGGTTTCGGCCGAGCGCCGGTCCCGCCCGCGCAGGCGCAGCGGCAGAAACACGTTGTCGGCGGCATCCGCCCAGGGCAGCAGGGTGGCATCCTGGAACACGAAGCCGATCTCGCCTGGCGCCGGTGCGGCCCCGCCATCCCAGGCAAGCCGCCCCGCATCGGGCGCATCCAGCCCGGCGATCAGGCGCAGCAGGGTGGATTTGCCGCAGCCGGACGGGCCGAGCAGGGCCACGAAGTCGCCCTGGCCGATCCGCAGCGAGGCACCCTGCAGCGCCTGGGTGCCATTGGGAAAGCGGCGGCCGAGGTGGTCGAGGGTGAGCACCGCCCTACGGCCTTACCCCGACGCCGTGATTGACGAATTGCAACGTATAGGCGCGGTGGAAATCCAGGTCCTTCGGGTACAGGCCCTCGCCGGCACTGGCGGCGAAGAATTCCGCCCAGCGCGCCTCGGTCATGGCGCCGATGCCCTTCGTCGCGGCGTCGCCCGAGGTGAGGATGGCCCGGGCCTTCAGGGCTTCCCGTCCGTACGCCAGCAATGCGTCGGTCATCTCCCGGTTGTCCCTTTTTGATCAGCTCGTTGGCCGGCGCCGGATCGCCATCGAGATAGCCGGCCCAGCCCTCGATCGAGGCATCGACGAAACGTTGCAGCAGGTCGGGCCGGCGGTCGATCATCGTGTTGGCCACGGCAAGCAACTGGGCATAGCCGGTAAAACCGCCATCGGCGACCAGCAGCACCACCGGGTCGAAGCCGGCTTCCTGGCGGATGGAAAACGGCTCGGAGCCGAGGAATCCCTGCTGGATCGCCCGCTTATCGGCCAGGAACGGCTGCAGGTTGAAGGTGTATGGCCGGATCTGGCTGTCCGCATAGCCGAACTTCGCCCGCAGGAAATTCCACCAGCCGGCGCGGGTGTCCGCGCTGATCATGATCGGCTTGCCCTTCAGCGCGGGGAAATTGTCGTTGCCCTGGCCGGGATGGGCGATCAGGACCGACGGGTCCTTCTGGAACATCGCCGCCACTACCCGGAAGGGAATGCTTTCGGTGACGAAATTCATGGCGATGAAGCTGTTCGAGGCGATGCTCACATCCAGCCGTCCGGCGAGAAGCAACTGCGTCTGGTTCACGCTGGGGCCGCCCTGGCGGATGCTGACGTCCAGCCCGTGGCGGCGGTAGATGCCGGTGGCAAGCGCCTGATAATAGCCGCCGTACTCGGCCTCGGCGAGCCAGTCGGTGCCGAAAATGATCCTGTCCTGCGCCCGCGCGGCCGGGGTGGCGAGGCCAAGTGCCGCAAGTGCCAGCAGGGTGGTGATCCGTTTTCGCATCGCTTGCCCCTCGGGTTGCGCCGGCTCGATCCGTCCGGCCAGGATGTTGTGCGAGCGCCACGGATTGCCAGCCCGGTCCCGCCCGCCACGCGGGGACTTGCCAACGCGGCGTCGCCCGGGCTGACTGGCCGGCATGAGCAGTTTGTATTGGCGGGTGCCGGGCTGATGGCTGAGCCGCGGGTGAAGGCGGAAATCTGGGTCAGCATGGCGGTGCGCCTGGGCAATGCCACGGGGCGCTACGGCGCGGTGCTGCGCAAGGGCGACCCGGATGCGGGGGGCGTGCTGGTCGTCCTGCGCGCGCGTGAGGGGCTGTCCGTGCTGTCGCAGATGCGCACGGCCGAAGGAAACGCGGCCTGGATTCGCGGCACCGGACCGGGGCCGGTGGCGCAGGACACGGCGGATGCCTATGTGGCCCGGCAGGTGAAGTTCGACCCCGATCTGTGGGTGCTGGAGTTCGAAAGCCCGGACCTGCTGCCGCCCTTCGAGGGCAAGATCGTTTGACCTCCTGACGCGGCGCCGGGCGCCGCGTGTTGCGGATCGGCCACAGTTGCGGTACCGTCTGCCGGCCGGCGCAAGCGTGGGCTGGTGCGCAGCCACGCCGGTCCGCAAGTTCCGGACGCTTATGCCCGCGTTGCGCAGGCTCGCAAACGGAACAGGTCGATCCCATGAAGCGTACCCTCCTCGCCGCCACCCTTCTCGTGCTGCCGCTGGCGGCGCGGGCGCAGCCCATCCAGGGCCTCTATGTCGGCGCGGGCGCGGGGGCGAACTGGGAGGAGGAAACCCGTGTGCGCCTGCATACCGGACCGTCGCCGGGCCCGACGCTGGATGCCGGGTTCAGCACCGGCTTCGCCGGGCTGGGCAGCATCGGCTGGGGCTTCGGCAACGGCGTGCGCATCGAGGCCGAGGGAAGCTGGCGGCGCAACAGCGTGAATTCAGGCAACAGTTCCGTGCTGACCGGCGCCGAGGAGAAATACGGCGCCATGGCGAACGTGCTGTTCGACATGGATATCGGTTCGCCCTGGGTGTTTCCCTATCTGGGTGCCGGCGCCGGGTCGCAGTGGGTGCAGCTGACCCGGGGCGGCGTGTCGATTTCCGACCCGTCCTTTGCCTACCAGGCGATTGCCGGCACATCCTTTCCGATCCCCTGGGTGGTCGGGCTGTCGGTCACCGCGGAATACCGCTTCCTCGGCGTGGCCGGGCAGCGGAAGTTCCCGGCGGTGAACGGCGTGTCGGCCTATGCCACCGACGACAACAACCATGCCGCGATGCTGGGCGTCCGCTATGCCTTCAACGTGGCGCCCCCGCCGGCGCCGCCGGCCGCAGTTCCGGCCGCTGCCGCGGCGCCGGCGCCGGCCCCCGCGCGCAGCTACCTGGTGTTCTTCGACTGGGACAGCGCGACACTGTCCGACCGGGCGCGGCAGATCGTTGTTGAGGCGGCGGAGAACGCCAGCCGGGTGCAGGTGACCCGCATCGAGGTGGCGGGCCACGCCGACCGCACCGGCACGCCGCAATACAACCTGGCCCTGTCACGCCGCCGCGCCGAGGCGGTGGCAGCGGAACTGGTGAAACACGGCGTGGCGAAACAGGCGATCGATATCCAGGCATTCGGCGAGACGAAGCCGCTGGTGGCGACCGCGGACGGGGTGCGCGAACCGCAGAACCGGCGGGTGGAGATTGTGCTGCGGTAAGGAAGGCCAGGGCTCTGCCCTGGACCCGCTAAGGGCGGAGCCCTTAGAACCCATTCATTTTAAGGACTTTGGGAAGAGGGGGGGTGAGGAGGGGCCGCAGCATCTCCTCACCCCCCTCTTCCCAAAGCCCTCAATGAGTGGGGTCCAGGGGCCTCTCGGCCGTCGCGCCGAAGGCGCGCTACGCACGACGGCGGGTCCAGGGCAGAGCCCTGGCCTTCCTTTCCACCTCCTGTAAGATCACCGCATGACCACCACCGCATCCCGTGACGCCCTGACGTTACGTCGGCTGGTCTATGTCAGCCGCAGCCAGCTCACCGGCGATATGGTCGCCGTGGCGGCGGCCCTGGCGCAGATTCTGGCGACGGCGCGGCGGCGCAATGCCGAACTGGGGGTGACCGGCGCGCTGGTGTTGCGTGGCGGCCGGTTTGCCCAGGCGCTGGAGGGGGCGTACCCCGCGGTGCAGACGGTGTTCGATGCGATCGCCGCCGATCCGCGCCACGCCGAGGTGACAGTAACCGAGGACGGACCCGTCGCCGCGCGCGCCTTCCCCGCATGGTCGATGGCCTATGCCGGCGAGGATGGCACCCCTGATATTCCGCTGACGCTGGTGGACGCGGTGCGCGAGGCGGGACCGGAAGCCGAGGCGGTGCTGCGACGGTTGCGCGCGCTGGCGGCGTGACGGTTGGGCGGATGGCTGAAGCTGGCCGGTGACGAATGAAATATACGTTACGACGGCTGCGCGGCCGGCCGCCGGTCGTCGAACTGCAGGGCGGCCAGACGGGCGTACAGGCCGTTCTCGCGCACCAGGCTGTCATGCGTGCCGGTGGCGGCCACGGCCCCGTCCTGCAGCACCATGATGCGATCGGCCCGGCGCACCGTGGCCAGACGATGGGCGATGACCAGGGTGGTACGCCCGGCTGACAGGCGCGCCAGGGCCAGCTGCACGTCCCGCTCGGATTGCGCGTCCAGCGCGCTGGTCGCCTCGTCCAGCAGCAGCACCGGGGCGTCGCGCAGGATGGCGCGGGCAATGGCGATGCGCTGGCGCTGGCCGCCGGACAGGCGCACGCCCTTCTCGCCCAGGAAGGTGTCGTAGCCCTGCGGCAGGGTGTCGAGGAAATCGCAGGCGGCGGCGCGGGCGGCGGCGCGCACATCGGCGTCGCTGGCGCCGGGGCGGCCATAGCGGATGTTGCTCCAGACATCGGCGGAGAAGATCACCGGGTCCTGCGGCACCAGGCCGATGCGGCCGCGGATCTCGGCCAGGTCGGCGGCGGCGAGATCGACGCCGTCCAGCCGCACATGGCCGGATTGCGGGTCGTAGAAGCGTAGCAGCAGCTGGAACACCGTGGTCTTGCCGGCGCCGGACGGGCCGACCAGGGCGACCGTCTCGCCCGGGTCCACATGCAGGGTGAAGCCGCGCAGCGCTGGCGGCTCCGGGCGGGCCGGATAGGCGAAGGTCACGTCCTCGAAGGCGACCGTGCCGCGGGCCGGCCGGGGCAGCGCCACCGGATGCGCGGGCATGGCGATGGCCGGGCGCTCGGCGAGCAGTTCCAGCAGCCGCTCGGCCGCGCCGGCGGCGCGCTGCAACTCGCCCCACAGCTCGCTGATGCCGGACAGCGAGGTGGCCAGCACGATGGCGTAGAACACGAAGGCCGACAGCGCGCCGGCGGTCAGGTGCCCGGCCAGCACCTCCCGCCCGCCCAGCCACAGGCTGAGCGTGATGGCGCCGAAGCCGAGCAGGATCACGATGAGGATCAGCAGCGAGCGGATGCGCACGCGCAGGATCGCCGCCTCCACCGAACGCTGCACCCGGGCGGCGAAGCTGGCGCGGTCGAGCCTGCTCGTGCCCGAAGGCCTGCACGGTGCGCAGCGCGTTCAGCACCTCCTCCGCCTGGGCGCCGAGATCGGCGACGCGGTCCTGCGCCACCCGCGAGGCGCGCTTCTCCCGCCGTCCGAACAGCACCAGCGGCCCGACCACCAGCGGCACCACCGCCAGCACCACCAGGGTAAGTTTGCCGCTGGTGGCCAGCATCATGGCGAGCGCGCCGATCAGGATCAGCACCGCGCGCAGCCATTGCGAAATGGCCGAGCCGACCAGCGACTGCAGCAGCGAGGTGTCGGCACTGAGTCGCGACAGCAGCTCCCCGGTGCGGGCGGTTTCGTAGAAGGCGGGGGAGAGCGTGAGCAGGCGGTCGAAGGCGGCGCGGCGCAGATCGGCGGCGACGCGCTCGCCGAGCCAGGAGACCAGGTAGAAGCGCAGCGTGGTGGCGCAGCCCAGCGCCGCGACCACTGCGAACATCACCAGCGCCGCGCCATCCAGCCGGTCCGCGCTGCCGCCGGCGAAGCCGCGGTCGATCAGCTGGCGCACGCCCTGGCCGAGCAGCAGCACCAGGGACGCCGCCACCAGTAGCGCCAGCACGGCGCCGGCGATGCGCAGCCGGTAGGGGCGCAGGAAGGGCAGCAGCCCGCGCAGGACGGCGATGGCGGGCGGGCGGGTACGGTCGTTGGGCAATGATTTGATCCGGAGGGAGTAGTGCCAAAATCGTGCCGGCAGCCCTGGCGTCAAGCGCCCCCGGCGCGGGCGTGCCCCGCTGTTGGCCGTGCCTGCGGTGCGGGCGTAACCGAGACAGGTGACAGACGCGCGGGGTTGCGGCTAAACTTACGGCCTCATCCCATTGAGGAGCAGGCTCATGACCCATCCGCTTCGCGCCGCGGTCCTCGCCGTTGCGCTCGTTGCCGGGACGACCGCACTGCCGGCGCCCGCATCCGCTGATTCCTTCGTGCGGACTGCCGTTCCGGTGGTGCTGTGGGCGGCGACCGGCGCGGTGATCGGCGCGGTCGTGTGGCCGGCCTTGTTCCCTGCCGCCGTCAGCGCCACCAGCGCCGCGGTCGGGGCGACCGCCGCCGCCGCGCAGCCGCTGGTATGGAGCTGGGAATCGTTCCAGACGACGCGGGCGGCGGTCGGCGCCGGCGTTGGCGCCATCCTGGGCTACAGCATCGCCCCCTGACGCCGCGAAACCGGGTCCGGACGGATGCGATGCCACCCAATGCCGTGCCGCGGGCTGAGCCTGCGGGGGCGGAAACCTGAGCCGACGCCGCATCCATGTGGCGTGGCAGCGCGAGGCGTCGCAGTGCGATGGATCGGACGGGCATGAAGCGGGCCGATGTGCTGGTGCTGGGCGGCGCGATCGTCGCGGCGAGCGGCGCGCTTGTTCTGCTGGATACCGCGGTGACATCGGTGCCCGAACCCATTCTGGCATCGGCCGTCGTGTCACCCGAGCCGTTGTTCGCATTGCCGCCGGTGCCGGGGGCGATCAGCGGGGTTTTCGAGAGCGAAGGCAAGCAGGTGCCGCTGCCGCCGGGCAAATGGGTGGCGATGCGGCGGACGGTGTCGCCGTACGGCCCGGCCACCGGGGCCACCCATGCGCCGGTGGTCAGTACCGGTGCTGTTCCGCCTGCAGGGGCACCGGATCGATGCGGCGGTATTGCTGCAGGTGAACCCGCCCGAGGCGACGTCGAACTGGGGCCTGGCCAGCGGCTGCGAGCGGCGCGATTTCTATTTTACCGACATCCGCTACGTCTCCGACCACGATTCCGCCTGCTCCTATGTGACCTACGTCACGCCCTGGGCGACCAGCGCGCCGGCGATCGATGATGCCTGGCGCCTGTCCATGCAGCAGGCGGTCGACAACGGATGGGACGTGCCGCAGCAATGGCTCGCGGTGGTCTATCGCATGACCGATCCGATGGATGCGATGCAGGTGCGCTACCTGTTCGATCCGTCAGTGGGCGCCTCCGGTGGGAAGGACATCACCTCGAACGAGGTCTCGCGGCTGGTGGCGTGGGGTGATGCGTCGTGGCGGTTGGTGCAGACCGGTTTCTTTGGTCATCTGAAGCCGGGGGGGGCCGACACGCTGGGCGAGTGGAGTATGACCCGGACCCAGCCGCTGCCGCTGTGGCAGCACATTACCCGCCAGCCCTCGGCACCCGACCGGGCCGCGATGAAGACGACGAGCGAGCAGATTATCGGCTCGTTGAGCAGCTTCGCCGTCGCGTATTTGTATCTGGGCACCCTGGCGGCCGCGAGCACGCTGTCGGTGGCCGCGTCGGTGGTCACCGGGGCGATGTCCTACGCCAACGACATGGTCTGGACCTATGTGCCCGACCCGGCGGTGCGGTTGCCCGATCTGCCTGGCGCCGGACTGGAGCAGTCCGGGCCGGCGGGGCTGTAGCGGCGGCCAATCCCGCGGGGTTGCGGCATCATCCGCCTGAGGGGCGGGGCGGCTTTGTCGCCTTGGCTCAGAGGCCGTCGTCGTCGAGCACGAAATCGACCGAGGCGGGCTTGCCGTCACTGCTCTGCAGGGTGAACGGCCCCCAGTGCCAGCTTCTGGATGGCCCGCTCACGAAGTTTACCTTCAGCCGGGCGTCCTTGATGGTCCAGCGCTCCTCGCCCCTGGGCAGGATGGTGATGGTGATGTGGCTGCCCTTCAGCTTTTCGGCGGTCTCGGCGCGGGTGCGGTTGAGCCAGAACGTCGAGATGGTTCCGGGTTGAGCCTTCCGTCTGTCCTCGAACACGCGTTCGAGGATCTTGCCGCCGGCATTGGTGACCGTGACGGTGAACCCGGTGGTGTTGTCTTTGCCATCCTCACCGGTGCTGAACTGCACGCTGGCATTCTTGACCACTTGCTGGCCCTGGGAATGCGCTGTTCCCACCAGCAGGAGGGCTGCGAACAGGCAGGCGAATGTTGCGGCGGTGAAGCGGCAAATCATGCGTTGGCCTTTTTGAAGCTGGAAAAGCGCCCACCGGAGTCGCGCCGCGGCGACGCGGGCGTGGGCCTGTCGCAGCTTTCTGCGTGTTGGTTCCGGTGATTCGCAAGCCTGCAAACGGGCGGCCGACATCGTTGCGATGACGCTTCAGCCGGCCGCGTCATCGCGGCGCAACAGCGGGATGGCCGAAAAGATCATGAGCGCTGCGCGTGGCTGCCGCAGCGCGGCGGCGGCAAACCCCGCCGCCGCGACCTGATGCGCGGCGGCGGGACGACAAGGCCGCATCGTTGCGGTCAGGTCTGGGGTGGCCAAGTCTGGGGTGGCCAGGTCTTGGTCTGTCAGATAGGGGGACGGTCAGGTCTTGGGCGTCGTGACGTGGAGTTCGAGCTGGCTGCCGCTGTACCAGAAATCGCCCAGGTAGCCGCCGATCACGGCGCCGGCGAGCACGCCAAGACGAGTGGGAACGGCCACCTGGAACACCAGCGCACCGACCACCACGCCGGCGCCGATGGCCAGCAACTGCGCCGGCCGCAGCACCAGGTACTGTTCGCTGGCCGGGGCGGGCGGGGCCGCCGGGGTTTGGGCACTGGCTACGGCCGGCACCAGCAAGCTGATGGCCAGAACTCCCGAATAGATAATATTTCGCATCGTCGACCTCCTTGGGGCGAGCCGACGGACGGCCGCACCGTTGCAGCGGGTTTCATCGGAATTGTGGCGCATTCCCGGCCTGGATACAACAAGGTCGCGGAACAGCTTTGCAAATCATGCCATTTTGTTTCAACCTCGTGAATCAACCGGGCGGTATGCCGCGCCGGCGCAACGATCGGCTTGCGGATAGCGAACTCAAAGCGCGAAATCAAAATCGCCGTGTCAGCCCGCCGGCCACGGGGTCGACCCAGAACAGCGCCACCGCCAGCGCCTGGCGTGGCGGATCGGCGCTATGGACCGCGCCTGCGGTGGCGTGCGCCGTGTCGGCGCCAGCGCTGTCGCCGCGCGCAGCCAGCACTTCGCCGAGATAATGATGTCCCGCCTCGTTCAGCGGCGCCTGCGCGGTAACGCCGCGGAAGATGGTCTCGGCAGCCGCGAGATCGCCATTCCCCCAGGCGATCAGTCCTTCGATCAGGCGCCGGTTGTCGGCGAATCCGGGCAGGTTGACCAGGGTGGAGGTCGTCTTGGCCAGCACCAGCAGATCCGCCGCGTGCGCGGGTTGTTTGAGCGCGAGCGCGACGATGGCGTGGTTGAGCGCCACTTCCGCGCGCACTTCCGCCGGCACGCCGGGGATCGTGTCGATCGAGCGATAGGCGGCAACGGCGGCGGGGAGGTCGTTCTCGGCGGTGTCGACCAGGCCGAGAATGTTATAGAGCAGGGCGTGCTCGGCGGCCTGCCGGGGCTGCCAGGGGCGGACCAGGGCGCGCGCGACGGTCTGGCGGGCCAGCCCGAATCCCTCGGCATCGCCTTCGGTCCCGCTGAGGAAATGCGACAGCGCGACACGATAGGGGGCGACCCGCTCCATGCTCCATTGCGCGGCGCGCCGGACCAATGTGACCGGGTCGCCGTCCTCCTGGGCGATCCGGGCCTGGGCCGGCGCGGTCTCCGGCTGCGAGACGACCAGCACCATTTGCAGCGGCTGCGCAGTGCTGCCGGCGGCCTTCGGAGAGGAATCCTCGGCGTTGTCGGGCTTGCCGTGGCCCGGCATGATCGCGGCGATGACGGCAAGACGGTCGACGCCGAACTGTGACTGCAACGCGGCGACGGCCGTCTCGAGGCCGAGCGGCTGAACGACGGCGGAGAGCAGGTTCGGTTCCGAGTGGACGCGGATGGCGGGCGCGGGAACAACGGACTGGCCGTGGATGATGCGGGCGGCTTCCGAGGAGAACACTTCCTCGGCGACCGCCTCGTTGAAGCCCTTCTCCTGCAGCGCGTTCGGCACGTTGATCTGCAGGCGCAGCGTGTCCCGGTAGAGCACCGCCTCGCCGACGATCGCGCTGAGGAACAGGCCCGCCAGTACGACCAGACTGGTCAGGTCGAGCATGGCGTGCCTTGCTCTCGGGTCGTTCCGTCCTGGTTTCGCCGCGCTATGGCGGTTGGTGTGCCGGCGGCGGTCACTTCGGCAGTTCGCGGGCCAGTTGGGCCAGCGTGCGGTCGATCCGCCGCACCAGCGCGTCCGCGGTGACGCGGGCCTGCGCGTCGTCCAGCCAGCCCGCGAAGGCGCCCTGGTAGGCGCCATCGACCTGGCGGATGCGCACGATCGCTTCCTCGATATCGCCATCGGCGAGGCGGGCGGCGGCGGCCTTTACCAGCTCCGGGGCGGGATCGGGCGGCTTGGCGGCGTTGGGGGTGAACGGGTTCAAACTGTCCAGCTGGCGCGCCAGGCCGGAGGGCAGGATGCCGTGGTTCTGGCGCAGCACGTCATCGGCGATGCGGCGGAACTCGCGGTCGATGTCGGCCCGGGTGGGGACGCCGGTGCCGGAATAGGCGGCGAGCTTGTCGAGGTCGGGCCGGAATTCGTCAATGCCGGCGCCGACGGTCTGGGCGACCGCGAGGTCGGAGGCGAACGGTGTCGCCCCGCGCAGCGCGTCGGCGACGCGGCCGAGCGAGAGCAGGCGGCCCCAGGCGCCCCAGGTCGTGCCGTCGGTGCGGCGCACGGCGGATTGCTGCAAATCCTCGCGGGTGGCGGCCAGCTGCGCGAGGGCGGCGGACAGGCGTTGCTCCAGGTCGCGCAGTTTCTGCTCCTGGCGGGAGAGCGTCAGCGCCGCCGCCTGCTGGGCCCGCGATGCCGGGGTGACGGTGCCGATCAGGCCCAGCACCGTGTCCTCGAGAAACGGCGCGGCGAGCGCCACGACGATGGCGAAGGCGGCCAGCAGGGTGACGGCGCGGGCCGTGGTGGGGCTGGTGGCGGGCCGGGGCCGCGGCTTCGGGGGCGGCGGCGGCGGGGGCGGCGGGCGGGACGGCGCCGTCAGCGTGGCGGTCGGGTTGACCGGCCTGGCGGCGATGGGCTCGGGGGAAATGGGCTCTGGGGCAACCGGCTCGGGAGAAGCCGCCGTGGGGACAACCGGTTCCGGGGCGGCCGGCTCGGGAGGCGCCGCTGCGGGGGCAACCGGTTCCGGGGCGGCCGGCGCGGGAGGCGTCGCGGTGAGGGCGGGTGGTTCCGGGGCGGCCGGCTCGGGAGGCGACGCCGCGGGGGCGACCGGTTCCGGGGCGACCGGCTCGGGAAGCGACGCCGCGGGGGCCGCCGGCTCAGGCGACGCCGCTTCCGGCGCAACCGGCTCGGGGGCCGCCGGGTCAGCTTCCCTGGCCGCTGGCGGAGCGGCTGACTCGACCAGCGGGACCGCCGTCAACTCCGCCGTCCTGGGCAGATCCTCGATCGCGGTGTTGCGTTCGGGGGCCTTGCCTGGACGCGCGAAAACGTCCCGTAGTTCGGTCCGGGGCTTCTTCGCCATGGGCTGCTACTCCGCCATCTCGATGCGTATCGTCGGGTTCACACCACCGCCGACAGACTGGGCGGCGGCGGCCGGTTCAGTTTGCGCAACTCGGCGCCCACATAGGCCCACAGACTCTGCCATCTCGGCGGCTGCGCGACCGCCGGGCTCGTATTCGGACACCGTCAGCCCGGCCCCGCCGGCAGCCGGGAAGGCGGCGCGGAAGCGCACCACGCCGGCGATCCGCCCCTGGCGGGCGAGGATGGGAATGGCTTCCTCGATGGCGCGGATGCGCTTGCCGGTCGGCGCCTGGGTCAGCACGAAGGCATAGCGGCGGCCGGCGCGCTCGACCATGTCCACGATGTCCGGCAGCGCATCGAAATCGTCGGTGGTGGGACGCACCGGGATCAGGATGACGTCGGAACTCTGCATGATGCCGAGCAGGAAGCCGTGCACCGAGGGGGGCACGTCCACCACCACGAGATCGGCGCCGTCGGTGGCGCGCAGATGCGTCAGCACGCCGAGCAACTGGTCGGGGCGGGTGGCGGCGAGCGCCGGGTTGGGCGGCTCGGTCGCGTCGGCGGTGCGGCGGTTCCACCATTTCGACAGCGATGCCTGCGGATCGAGGTCGACGAAGACCACGCGCTGGCCGTCGGCAGCGGCCAGGGTGCCGATCTCACGCGCGAGCGTGCTGGCACCGACGCCACCCTTCTGCTTGGCGAACATCAGGATATGCATAGTGGCTGACCTTCCCCTCATGGTGGTCCACACTGCTGCGGCACAGCCGCGGCAGCACAGCAAGCGTAGGCGGCTAATCCTTCCGGGCGCAACCGGCGCCGGATCAGTGCAGCGGGCTGGTGGCGAGGCGCCAGGTCCAGACCGCGGCGGTGCTGACCACGCTGGCGGCGACCGACAGGCCGCAGAACAGTCCGGCGGTGGGGCCCATCGCGCCGACGCCGCTGGCGTAGACGGCGAGGACACCGATCATGGCGCCCCCCGCGCAGGAGGCGATGGCCGTCTCCACCAGTCCCGGCGGCTGCACCATCACCACGGTGCGTTCCTGCGCGCCGGCCGGAGCGGGGGCGGCCGGCAGCAGCAGCAACGCGGCGGCGAGGGCGAGCGTGGCGCGGGTCATGGTTGCGCTTCCGGTGTGGGGGGAACGGGAGAGCCGAGCAGGTGGTCGACCAGGTGGGACATCCGGTCACCGGCGGCGCTGAACACGCTGGCGACGACCGACAGACCGCAGAACAGTCCGGCGCCGGGCGCGACCGCGGCCAGGCCGACCGGGCCAAAGGTGCCGGCGTACAGCAGCAGGGCGCCGATCATGGCGCCGCCGGCGCAGGAGGTGAGGGCGGATTCGATCAGGCCCGGTGGATGCGGTTCCGCCACGAAGCTATGCTCCCGCGCGTCAGCCGGACGCAGCGTAGCCGGCAGGAGCAAGGCGATGGCAAGGACGAGGGCGGCGCGTTTCATGGCCGCGCCTCCGGGGCAGACTGGGGGGCAGATTGGGGGGCGGGCTGGCGGCCGTTGCTGAGAATGAGCTCGACCACGCCGGACAGCCGGTCGGCGGAGGCGCGGGCGGAGGCGTCTTCCAGCCAGTCGGCGAAATTGTCGCGGGCCTGGCCTTCCAGCGATCCCACCGTCTCGGCCGCGCCGGCGATGTTGCCGGCGGCGAGTTCGGTGCTGGCCTCGGCGAGCCGGCGGCTGGTCTCCTCGCTCTGGTCAGTGCCGTCGGCCACCTGCCGGCGCGACCAGGCGATCACCCGGTTGACCATGGCGACCGGCGCGGAGTGCGGCCCGTTCCAGCCCAGGCGGGCGGCGATCGCGGCGAAGTCGCGGTCGATCCGCGCCGCTTCCGGCACGCCGATCGAAGCATAGGGGGCGAGTTGGTCGAGCAGCTTGCGGATATCGTCGGGCAGGGCGGCAACGGCGCGGGCGACGGAGAGCTGCAGGCTGAACGGTTCGCCCCGGCGCAGCGCGGCAGCGAGGTCGGTGAGCGCGTAGAGGCTCGACCAGCTGGCGAGCGCCTCGGTGCTTGCCTTGAGCCGGATGGCCTCGGCGCGGCTGTGGTCAAGTTCCGCCGCGGCGGCGTCGATCTGCGGCTCCAGCGCGGCGAGGCGGCGCTCATCGTCCGCGACCCCGCTGGTGATGGCGGCGAGGCGTGTGGCGGCGATGGTGTGCACGCCGACGAGGGCGAGCGTACGGTCGATCCAGAACGGTCCGCTAACGGCCAGCACGAGGGCGATCAGGACCAGCCGGCGGGCCGTCTTCAGGGAGGCCCCCGGGGGCGGGGCGGCATCGCTCATGGCCTGGTCCTCCTGCGGGGGCGTGCGGCTCGCCGGGATTCGGCACCCCAGTGTAGTGTCCGGGTCAGATCGTCGTCAGCACAGAAATGCCGGCGTGTACCAGTAACGCAATGATCACGCCGGCGACGATCGCATTGGCGACCGATTGGTTGACCGCCTGGCTGGACGGTTTCGGACCGAGCGCCACCAGGATCGCCGCCACGGCGGCCAGCAGGGCGCTGAGTCCGGCCTTGCAGAACACCCAGACCATGCCGAACATCGGCCAGCCGTCATGGGTGAGCACGTTGCGGAAATACAGGGTGCGGAACAGCGCGCGGTACTGGGTCGGGAACACCAGATGCCAGGTTTCCTGGGCGGCCCAGGCGCCGATCAGCAGGGCCAGGCATTGCAGCATCAGCGCGCCGATGACGACGCTGCTGAGGATGGCGGCGAACACGTAGGTCCGGCCGGGCACCTGCAGGTTCGTCAGGGCGCGGAACTGCGAGGTGAGCACGCGGTTGCCCACGTCGGCGGCGATCACGGCGCAGTTGCGGGCGACAAACAACAAAGTACATATCAGCGGGATCGCCACCCGGCATTGCACCGCGCCGAGGCCGATGACGGTCTCGTCATGCAGCATCGATTTCAGCAGGCCGCCATACGAGTAGTAGTTGAAGCCGAACCAGATGGTAACGAAGCCGGTGATGCCGGCGCCGGCGGCAATATAAAGCAGCATGATCGGCGAGGCGCAGAGCAGCCAGAGATATTCGGCGACGTAGCGCAGGAACCAGCCGCTGCGCGAACGGGCGGGGTGCTCCAGGCGCCAGGCCGAGGCGGCGCCGGGCGGTGGCGCGTCAGGCGCGACGGCTTGTCCGTCCGTGGCCGCGGCCTCCTGGCCGGCCGCCTGCTGCAGCGCCTTCTCGACCGTTTCGGCTTGCGGCGGGAGGATGTTGATGCGGGCGATGCGCGGGTCCATGACCAGCACGCGGTCGGCCAGCGGCAGCAATTCCTCGTAGTGATGCACCGCGATCAGCGCCGGCTTGCCCATGGTGCGGCAGAGGTCGCGGATCAGCGCCACCAGGCGGCGCGAGGAGATGATGTCGAGGCCGGAATTGGGCTCGTCGAACAGCAGCACCGGCTGGTTGGCCAGCACGGTGCGCACGATGGCGAGACGCTGGCGCTGGCCGCCGCTGCAGGCGCTGATCGCGT
Organism: uncultured Alphaproteobacteria bacterium; assembly: GCA_963709085.1. Lineage (GTDB taxonomy): Bacteria > Pseudomonadota > Alphaproteobacteria > Acetobacterales > Acetobacteraceae > Rhodovastum. The sequence goes on along the minus strand of CAVPVB010000024.1, from coordinate 632,923 downwards.
GTTCCGGGTCGATGTCGGCCAGCATGCCGGCCAACTGGTCGGTCAGGCCGGCGGTGCCGGGCGGGGCGTGGTCGAGGGCGATGCGCAGATTGTCGCGGGCGTCGAGTTCGTCGAACAGGGCGTAGTTCTGGAACACCACGCCGCCGACGCCGTCATGGCTGGTGGTGAGGTCGATCTCGCGGTTGCCGCAGGCGAGCCGGCCGGTGACCTCCCAGTTGTCGGTCTCGATCTCCAGCAGGCCGCCGAGCAACAGCAGCAGGGTGGACTTGCCGCAGCCGCTGGGGCCGACCAGCAGCACCAGCTCGCCGGAGCCGATGCGCAACGATACATCGTTCACCAGCGGCCGGCCGTCCGGGCGGACGATGCTCAGCTGCTCGACGACCAGGGCGCCGGCATCGTGGCCCGGCGCGCCCGCGGAATCGCCATTGCGCTGCAGTCCATTGCGTCGCAGGCCGGCGGGGGCGGGGGGCAGCACGCCGGCGGTGTTCGCGCGCGGATCAGACGCCATTCGGCGCCAACCGGTCGAGCACATGCACCGCATTGCGGTCCAGCCCGATGATCTCGTCGCGTTGGGCCGGGCTCATGAACACCACCACCCGGTCGGGTCGTCCGCTGACGATGGTGCGGATCACGGTCGCGGCGACCAGATTGATGTCGGCGCTGCCGTGCAGGCTGACCAGCAGACGGGGGGCGCTGCGAAGCAGGTCGTTGGCACGCTCGGTCACCTCCGAGAGGTAGGGACGCAGTTTCGGGTCGAAGGCCATCTCGGCGATCAGCCCCTGCAGCGCCGGGCTGCGGGCGAGCTTGCCGATCAGCACGGTCTGGAACAGGCGCAGGAAATCGACGGTGGCCGGGCTGTCCATCAGCTGCATGACGGTGCGTTCGGGCACGCCGTGGTCGCGGATGTCAATGATCGCCTCGCGCAGCGCGTCCTCGACCGGCGCCATGTCCCAGGGCCGGTCGCGGAACGGGTCGAGCAGCGGCAGCGCGTTGGCGCGCAGCATGCGCAGCGGCACGGCGCGGAAATGCTGTTCGACGATCGGTCGGATGTCGCGCCCGATCGTCTCGCGCAAAATCGGGTCGTAGCTGCGCAGCAGGTCCCGCCAGGCGCCGCGATCCTGGGCGGCCTGCCACGCCTCCTCCATGCCGGCGCGCAGCACGGTGACGAAACGGTCGCGGTAATCGGCGTTGAATTCGGGTGAGCGGAGAATATCGACGAAGGCGTTCGGCACGGCGAGCACCAGCGCCTCGGCCTGCTGGCGCAAGCCCAGCCGTTCGGCGGGCGAGGCGAGCAGCCAGAGCAGGCGCGGGTCGGCGGGCAGCGAGACCGGTTCGGTGGCGACGGCGACCAGGCGGTCGAGCGGGTCGTAGAGGCCGACCCGGATGGCGCCGTCGGGCGCCCGCTCAGCATTGCCGAAACGCACCGCCGAGCCGTCCTCGCGCAGCGCGAACACCGCCGTGGTCAGGGTTTCGGCGCCGGGCCGGCGGTCGGTCAACCGCACCGCGGCGGAGGTGTCGGACAGGCTGCCCGGCAGCGAGGACCAGCCGATCGCCGACAGCAGGGCCAGCACGGCGGCGCTGGTCGGCCAGGCATGCGTCGCCCGCACCGGGTGAGCGGTCGGCAACAGGCGCGCGACGCCGCGCCGGATCGAGCGCAGCACATCTATCGTGTCGGGCAGGGGACCCCCCAAGGCGTTCGGTGCCAGGTGCGCGGTGTCAAGTCGTTCGGTACCCAAGTGGCCGGTGCCAAATGTCCGGTCGGGAAGCTGACGGGTTCTACTGCGCGGCCGGCAGCCGGGTCCAGCGCAACATCGGCCGCCGGAGTTGCAACGCCAGTGTTCCGATCGCGACAGATGCGTCCGCCCATCGCGTGAATTGGGACACCAAATCAAGGGCTAGTGTTGCGGCCCGACGGCACTATCCGCCGGAGGCGCAACACTAGCGCAGCGAGGCGGTGTCGCCGTTGCCGTAGCGGCTGTGGGTCAGCTTTTGGTTATCTCTCCAGGCCAACTGGAAATACAGGCTGGCGATCTCGGCGTAGTTCTCGAAGGCGGGACGGGATTGCCGCGCCTTGAGGTGCAGCCGTTCGGCGCCGGCGTCGTCGCCCTTGAGGGTGCGCAGCTCGGCCCACAGCTCCAGCGCGCCGCAGCTGTCCGGGTTGATCGTGGTGGCGGTGCCGACCAGGGATTCGGCGCCGTCCACGTCCTGCAGGCCCATCTCGGCGGCGGCCCAGGTGACGTAGGCGGTGGCGAGCAGCACCTTGTCGGCCGGGCGGTTCGCCTCGGCCAGGGTGCGCATATGGGTGGCGGCGGCGGCGTAGCGGCCCAGCTGGACCTCGGTGAAGCCGACATTCAGCGCCGCGGCGACGTTGTCGGGATCGGAGTCGGCCGCCTTCCCGAAGGCGCGGTTCGCCGCGTCCACGTCCTGGTGCATGAGCGCCAGGATGCCCTGCAGGTTCTCGAACAAGGCGCGCTGCGGATTGTGCGGGGTGTCCGGCAGGCTGGCCATGGCCGGATCGATGATGCTTTCCGCGTCAACCGTTTGCAGGCCGTCATGTTCCGGGCCGGTATGCGCGCCGGTGGCGTCATGTTGCGCCAGCAGGTGCAGCGCGGTCAGGTAGGGGTCGATATGGGTGAGACCGACCAGGGTGGCGCGGCGGATGAGGTCCACCACCGACTCGCCCGGCTGCTGGACGACCACCTGGGAGAAGCTGGTGGCGTTGCGCCGGTTCTGGCCGGTGATCAGCACCTTGACCTGGCCGTCCTCGCTGAACAGCGCCAGGCGGTAATCGTCCGGGCGGTAGCCGAACTGCGCCTGCACCGCATAGGCGACGCTTTGCAGCCCGGTCGCTTCGGCGATCGCGGCGCCGATGCCCCCCTGGTTGCTCCAGCGGAGTTTGGGCTTGCCGACCAGGGTGGGGGTGGCGAAGACATGCGCCGCCTCATCCTCGACGATGGTGCGGGCGAGGCCGGAATCGATCGAGGTCTTGCCCAGCGGGCCGGTGGTCACGGTCTCCAGGACGACGTCGCCCTGGTGCCAGACGGTGTCGAGCCCGACGGCGGTGACCGCGGTCATGAGCACCAGCGCGAACGTGACCAGGTCCATGGCGGCAGATCCCCAAGCTGTCGCGGCGCCCGCCACTGTCGCGTGAGGGCACTTGTTTATAACGTTTATCAGGCGGCGGCGGCGGTGAACAGGGTCCGGCCAGAGCAACGATCCGTTACGAACTTATCCCTTGGTTTTTGTCAGGATTTCCAACATCTTTACTAGTTCGGGAAGGGAACGCACGCGGATGGCGGAAACGCATGCCGGGCGCGAGGAAGTCTTTACACCTGTTGCCTCCCGCACCTATAACCCGTGCATGATTTTCAGGACGGGGGTTTGGCGTTGAACGTCACGGACGATACGTCCAGGCGTCCGAGTGAAGACTTGCTTCGGCGATACACGGACCTGGTCAAGATCACGGGCATGAAGACCAAGTACATCAACCAAGCGCAGGAGGTTCGCCTGCTCGAGGAGGGGGTAACGCGGTTCGATTTCCCCCTCGAGGACACCCGACGCCTGTTGCGGAAAATTGCCGAAGACAACGGCTATGTGTTCGAATCCCAGGAAGGACGTTGGGTCGAACAGATGATGGCCCGGCATGCCGGGAGAAGCGGCACGATCTCGCAGGAGCAGTTCGAGACCACCGCGGCGATCCTTCGCGATTTCACTGAGAAGAACATCGGCGAGGAGGAGGCACGGCGCCAACTCAAGCGTCTGATGCTGCAGAACGGCTGGCGGCCGCGCCGCTCCGGGCTGTTCTGGTCGAAGAAATGGTTCGCCCAGGTCGACGTTCTGACCGCGCGACGCCTGGGCGGCACACCGACCGCGCCGGGGCGGCGCGCACACAGGCATCTTCGCCGATGAGGCGCGCATGGACGTAATCGACGTACTCGGCGTTATCGGCCGGGTGCTGCTCAGCGGCCTGATCGTCGTTTTGCCGCTGGTCGCCTGGCAATGGGTGGTCCTCAGCTCGCGGCACTGGCGGGGCACGTTTGGCCTGCTCGATGCGACGCTGATCGCCGGCGTCATGATCGGCGTCGCCGCCCTTGTGTACGTGATCCCGGCCGGCACCTTCACCTTCGAAGCGGTGGTGGCCCCGGGCGGTGTGTGGGACCTGACGCCGACCGCCTTCCTGCGGCGCGCCGCGGCGATGGCGTCGCGCGGTATACCGGCGATGGCGGAACGGCTGGTGGCCGATGACGCCGATCGCGATCTGCGCGTGTGGCTGTCGCTGGCCGGGGCGATCTGGCTGCTGCGGCTGTCGGCCGGGCTGCTGCGCGCCGGCGTGGCGCATGCCGGACTGTTCCTGCTGACCGAGGCGGCCACCTTCGTGGTGTCGATCTACGGCGCGATCTATGCGGGGCTGCTGCTGATCTGGCTGTTCAATCAGCTGAACGTGTGGTGGCTGCTGCTGCTGATCGCCCTGCTGCAGGATTTCCGCAACAACGACCCGCCCTATTTCGCCCGGTTGCCCGCCGCGACCGGATCATTCGCGCTGTATGCGCAGCCGCCGCCGCCCCGTGAGAAGAAACACAAGGCGCACGGCCACTGAGCGACCGGCCCCGGATGCGGGGCCGGGATCAGGCCGGCGGGTTGAAGATTGTCGGCCTTTGAACAGTCAGACGGGCCACCGCATGCCGGTGGCCCGTCTGACTGTTTTGCTGGCCCCCGCCGGACGCGCAGGAATAAGCCAGGGCGCTGAAGATAAGTTAAAGGCAAGGCCAGGGCTCTGCCCTGGACCCGCCCCGCGCGCGTAGCGCGCCTTCGACGCGACGGTGGCCCCCTTGACCCCATTCCTGAAGAAATCAATGGGTTCCAAGGGCCTTGGCCCTTGGTGGGTCCAGGGCAAAGCCCTGGTGGGGGCGGGGCTACGCCCCGCATGAGCCACGGACCTTCAACCCCCAGCCCCCCCATCGGGGCGCCGGGGACAGATCAGGGCGGTGGGTTCAGGTAGTTGGACTGGCCCAGGGCGCGTTCCTTGAACAGCGACCACAGCATGCCGGTGGCGAATAGCAAAGCCAGGCAGGTCAGCAGCAGATAGGTGCGGGTGCGCGCCTGTCCGAGATCGATCACGTCGAGCTCGGACAGGCTGAATATGGCGGCCAGCATCACCGCGACGCTGGCGGCGATGCCGGGGCGGCCGAGCGATGCCTGGGTGATGCGCACGAACAGCAGGTACAGCGTCACCATCACGAAGGTGGCGGCGGCCTTCTCGGCCAGCAACGGGCCGGAGCTGCGGATCCAATCGAGATAGCAGTAGCCGCTCGGGTTCCAGGTGCCGAACACCAGCGCCAGGCACATCATCAGCCGTGCCAGAATGCCACCGATCGTCATGGCATGGGCTCCTCTGCGGAACGGTCAGGCGATCGCAGCATCAGCCGAACAGCGGCGGATTGCTGATTGTGCGGGAGTCCTTCTGGCCCGTGAGCCGGAAGCGGATCTGCGAGAACGGCAGGCCGGCGGCAAGCACCGCGACAATCGCGGTCTCGGCCACCAGGGTGCGCTGCAGGCTGTCGGCGAGGTCGATCCAGCCCCAGTCGGACAGCATCCAGATGATCGCGACGATCAGCGCGATCCCGGGCGGCAGCAGCAGCGTGCCGAGCGAACGGACAGTGGCATTGATGGCGATGATGAAGCCGAGACCGATCACCAGCCCGACGCACGCCTTGGAGGCCAGCGTCTCGGTGCCGCCCTGGGTGACCCAGTGGTAATAGGAGTAGCCGCCCGGATTGTAGGTGCCATAGACCAGCAGCATCACGGTGAGCGTGCGCGCGAAAACGCCAAAGAGCTGGCCTGCTCCGTACATATGTCGTGCCCGAATCCGCCTGTGGGTGCGCCAGGTCGCAGAACGCAACAGTGCCGCTTGTCGCTCTGCCTGGGCAGCACCTATCCTAACCCCATGCCGGATGCAAATCCGCACAAAAAAACGGCCGGCGCCGGCCCCGCTGTGGAGCAGCGCAAAACACCGGACGCCCGGACCGGCGAAACCGGGGAACTGCGGGCGAGCCTGGCCGGGGCGATTCCTTTGAGCCAGCCGCCGTCGGTTGCCGGTTGCAACCAGAGTGCTTGACGCTCCCGGCTCCCTGAGTTTATCCTCACACGCCGGTTCAATCAGCGGATAAATTGGGTGGGACTTTGCCGGACGTGGGATAATTCCCCGGATCGGGCCTGATCTTATGGTCGGACGCGATCCCGACGCGACATCAGGCGTCGCTGAACCGCCGCGACATGGTTTGGGCGGGCCGGATGATTATGGGGTCCGGCGCAGGCCGGTCGGAGGAGGGTTCATGGCCGACACCGCGTCTTTAATCGAGTTGCCAGGCAGCAGAACATTGGCCCGGGACACGGGCCGCGCCGATGCCTCCTCCGATGACACCCTGCCGCCAGGGCGCGACGAACAGCAACGCGACGAACAGCATGCGGGCGCATCCGCCGCCTCTCCCGAGGCAACCCAGCCGGCATCATCCCCGCCCCAATCGCCATCGCCGGCTGCCGCTGGTTCACCGCCGGTCGCGCGCGAGGTTGCGCGGGCGCGGCGGGGCGGCCGGGTGTTCAGCGCCGCCTGCGCCGTGCTGTCGCTGATCGGCGCCGGGGTGGCGCTGACGGCGCCGACGCTGCGGCCGCAGGCATTTGATCTGGCCCGCCAATATCTGGGCGATGACAGCGCCGTGCTGCGCTATCTGGCGCCGCCACCAGCCGCCACCAGCCCGGAGCAGCCTGTGCCCGCGGGGCTGACCTATGCGCCGCCAGCCTTCCAGGCGCCTGGCTCGCCGCGGGGTGACACGTCGTTGCAGGCTGCGGCGCTGGCGGCGGTGCGGGCCGAACTGATCGCCACGTTGCGGCTGGAACTGGACGGGGTGCGCCACACCGCCGCCGAGCAGGGCGCGCGCCTGTCGGCGTTGGGCGCGGCATTTCAGACCGAAAAGGCCGAGGTCACGGCGGCGCGCAACGACGCCCGTGCCGCCGCCACGGCCGCGCACGCCCAGGACGTTGCGTTGCAGGCGCTGGGCGGGGTGGGCGAACGGCTCGACCGGGCGGAGGCGCAGGTGGCCGCGTTCGATGCGCGCGTTCGCGCGACCGGGCTGGTGGTCACGGCCGGGCAGTTGCGTCGCGACATCGATGCCGGGGCGCCGTTGCACGACGACCTGGCGGCGCTGGCCAGCAGCGGTCCGTTGCCCGCCCGGGTGCAACAGGCGCTCGACCAGTTGTCGCGCTCGGAGGGCGGCGTGCCGACCTTCCGCGATCTGGGCATCGGTTTCGAGGCGGTGGACGCGGCGATCGTGGCGCATGGCGGGGGGCAGGCTTCGTGGCTCAGCCTGGGCGGCTGGCTGGGGGCCACCAATCCCGAGCGTGAAGCGCTGGACCGGCTGCGCGCGCTGGCGGCCGAAGGACGTTTCAGCGAAGTCGCTGATGCATTGGAGCATACGGAATGGGCGGACCTGGCGCAGCGCTGGGGGGCGCAGGCAAAGCAGCGCTCGGCCGCTGTGATTGCCGGGCAGGCGGTGTTGGCGAGTGCGCTGGCGGCCTACGAGGCAAGCCAGGTAACGCCGCCGACATGGCCCCAGGTAGTGCCCCCGGTCGCGCCGCAGATGGCGCCCGTTTCCGGGGCAGGGAGGGCTTCGCCATAAAGGGCAGCAGCGAGCGCGGCGGCGGAACAGGTTTTGGGCTGACGGCGGTCCTGCTGGCTTGCACCCTCGCGGTTGCCGGACCGGGTCCTGTTCGGGCGGCGAACTGGCTCGACCAGCTGCCGGCTGACGACCCCGGCCTGGCGGCGGGGAAACCGGCGGCATCCGCACCGCCGTCGCGGCCCGATCAGGCAACGGGTGGGCCGGCAGCGGCTGGATCAGCAACGGGTGGCGTGCTCGGGGCGGTTTACACCGCGGCCAGCGCGGTGGCGGCGCTGCCCGGCAAGATGGGCCAGGCCGCCTGGGAACTCAGCTACCTGCTCGGCTACAACCATACGCCGGTCCGGCGGCCGGTGGTCGTCGACGTGGTGCCTGACCTGGAACTGCCGGCCCCCGCGGTCGTGGCCGAGGCGGCGAAGCCGGACGATCTGCCGGCGGCGCCGGTCACGTCCGCCCCGGCCCCGGCCGCCCAGGCGCCGGCACCCCAGACATCAGCCGCCCAGGCGCCGGCGGCCTCGACCACCGACGATGACATCGATCCGGGGCTGCTGGCGAATTTCGTCTATGACCGCGGCGAGCGGCGGCCGGACGGCTCGTTCTTCGTGCCGAAGACGCTGCAGCGGCTGTTCAAGGTGCGCACCGTGCGCACCGCGGTCGCCGAGGTGCCGGTGACGCTGAACCTGCCCGGCCGCATCGTGCCGAACGCGCAGACGCATGGCCGCGTGGAATCGAGCCAGCTCGGCCGCTTCGAGCCGCCCGAAACCGGCATGCCGGTGCTCGGCGAGAAGGTGGTAAAGGGGCAGTTGCTCGGCTGGGTGACGCCGGCGGTGGGCGTGGTCGACCGGTCGCAGACGCGGCGCGAGGTGGCGCGGCTGACCACCGAAATCCGGGTGCAGACGGAAAATCTGGAGATCATCAAGACCTTCAGCTTCGTGCCGTTCCGTGACGGCAAAATCTACCAGGCCGAACAGACGCTGGCCGGGCTGCGCCGCCAGCGAGAGGCGCTGCTGCCGATGCTGCAGACCCGCGAGGCGCTGCGTGCGCCGACCGCCGGGGTGATCTCGGCGGCCACGGTCGTGGCCGGGCAGGTGCTCAATCCGGGCGACGTGGTTTACGAGATCGTCGATCCGGACGATCTCTGGGTGGAAGCGACGGCGCCCGATCCGGCGACGGCGGCCGATGCCTCGCGGGTGCAGTCCGCCAGCGCCATGACGCCCGAGAAGCAGATGCTGCGGCTGACCTATGTGGGCAGCGGCCTGGCGCTGAAGCAGCAGGCCACGCCGATTTTGTTTGGCATCCAGTCGCCGCCGGCCGGGCTGCGGGTGGGACGTCCGGTGACGGTGACCGTGCGCAGCGAGGTGCGGTCGCGCCGCGGTCTGCCGGTGAGCCGCGAAGCCGTGACCATCGGCACCGACGGCGTCGAGGAGGTCTGGGAACAGACCGCGCCCGAGGTGTTCCTGCCGCATCCGGTGCGCACGCAGGGGATCGACGGGGCGACCGTGCTGGTGGTCGACGGACTGGCCGAAGGCGCACGCGTGGTTGTGCGTGGGTCCAAATTGATGGCGCAGCTGCAATGACGCGGCGACAATGACAAGGTCAGGGGAAATGAACAGGCTGGTGGGCGTGGCGCGCGGTTGGTATGTCGTGGCGGTCGTGCCGATGCTTGTGGTGCTGTTGCTGGGGGCGCTGCCGGCCCGTGCCGGTGATGACGCGGCCCAGCCATCGCCGCGCACCGCGGTCGAGATCGGCGGGGCGAGCGTGGTCCTGGTGGCCGCCAACGACAAGATTTACGCCTTCGTTGACCGCCTGGAGGACAATGCGCCGCTGGCCGATTCGGCGCTGTCAGTCGATCTCGCGGATGGCACCCGCCTGAAGCTGACGCGGGTGTCCGACGGGCTGTTCGTGGCGCCGTTCAACCGCAACGGCCGCATGCAGGATGCTTTCCTGGTGTCGCTGGTATCGCAGGACGGTACCGGCGATGCGACCGCCGAGATCGCCTATGGCGACGTGCAGCCGCCGGAGGCGCCACCGGCGTTCCGCCTTGATCTGCGCACCGATGGGGCCATCGCCCTGGTATCGGGCGCCATCGGCGCCGCGCTCACCGCCTCGGTGATGCTGCTGACGCTCGGCCGGCGGCGGCGGGTGCCGGCGCGCGGCGGTTCGGCGATGGTGCTCTGACGGTCGCGCGGGCGAGCCAGCACCGGCCGGGCTGAGCGGGGCAGCATGTTTCAGGCTATTGTTGGCTTCAGCCTGCGCTATCGCGTCTTCGTGCTGGTCGCGGCGGCCGTGCTGATCGTGTGGGGCACGCTGGTGGCCCGCGACATGCCGATCGACCTGCTGCCGGAGACGCGCCAGCCCTCGGTGATCGTCACCGCCGAGGCGGGGACGCTGGCGGCCGAGGAGGTCGAGCAGCTCGTCACCATGCCGATCGAGGCGGTGATGAACGGCATGCCCGGCGTGGTCAGCGTGCGCAGGCTCGTCCAACGCCGCGGTGGCGTTTGTTCAGGTCCTGTTCGAGTGGGGCACCGATCCCTACCGCAACCGCCAGCTGGTGAGCGAGCGGTTGCAGATGCTGTCGGAACAGCTGCCGGCCGGCGTAGTGCCGATCCTGGCGCCGATGGCGACGGCGACCGGGCTGATCATGCATATGGGGGTCACCGGCGGCGCCAACCCGATGGCGCTGCGGGAATATGTCGACTGGGTGCTGCGCCCGCGGCTGCTGGCGATCGAGGGCGTGTCGGAGGTGTTCGCCATCGGCGGCGAGGTGCGGACCTACCGGTTCACGCCGAACCCGATGCTGATGGAGCACATGGGCATCACCCTCGGCGATGTGGAGCGCACGCTGGTGGCGTTCGGCGGCAACACCAGCGGCGGCTTCGCCGAGGTGCACGGCACCGAGTTCGCCATCCGCAACATCGGCCATGCCGGCAGCCTCGACGACATGCGCAATCTGGTGGTGGCCTTCCGCGACGGCGTGCCGGTGCTGCTGGGGCAGGTCGGCGAGGTGGCGTTCGCCCCGCGGGCGAAGCGGGGCGACGGCAGCTTCAACGGGGTGCCGTCGGTCAATCTGGAGATCGTCAAGCAGCCGAGCGCCAACACGGTCCAGGTGGCGGACCACATCCTCGCGGTGCTGGACGAGATGCAGCGCAGCGCCCCGGCGGGGGTGAAGCTCGGCCAGATTTCCTACAACCAGGCCGAGATGATCAAGGAGGCGATCGGCAATGTCGGCGCCCTGCTGCGCGATGCGGTGATTATCGTCGCGGTGGTGCTGATCATCTTCCTGGCCAATGTGCGCCCGACGGCCATCTCGCTGCTGGCGATTCCGATCTCGCTGCTGGTCAGCGCCATCGTGTTCCGCCTGATGGGCCTGACCATCAACACCATGACCCTGGGCGGCATCGCCATCGGCCTGGGCGAGCTGGTCGATGATTCGGTGGTCGATGTCGAGAACATCCTGCGCCGGCTGGGGGAGAACCTGAAGCTGGCGCGGCCCGAGCCGAGCATGAAGGTGATCGCGCGGGCCTCGCAGGAGGTGCGGTCGGGCATCGTCTATGCCACCGTCATCATCCTGCTGGTGTTCATTCCGCTGCTGGCGATGCCGGGCCAGGCCGGCCGCATGTTTGCCCCGCTGGCGATCGCCTATATCGTTTCGATCCTTACCAGCCTGGTGGTGTCGATCACGGTGACGCCGGCGCTGGCCTCCTTCCTGTTTCCCGGCATGCGCTCGCTGGAGCAGGCGCATGGCGGATTATTTGCGCGCTGGCTGTGCCGGCGCAATGAGCGGGTGCTGGCCTGGGTGCTGGACCGGCCGCGCAGCACGCTGACGCTGGCGGCGCTGGCGGTGGCGGCGTCGATGGCCAGCGTGCCGTTCCTGCCGCGCTCGTTCCTGCCGCAGTTCAACGAGGGCAACGTCTACGTCACGCTGCTGTTCAACCCCGGCGTGTCGATCGGCGAATCGTTCCGGGTCGGCCGCATGGCCGAACAGATCCTGATGCAGGTGCCGGAGGTGAAGGCGATCTCGCGGCGCAGCGGCCGGTTTGAGCTCGGATTCCGACATCGACCCGGTGAACGACAACGAGATGCCACTGCGTATCCAACTCGACCACGGCCGCAGCCTGCACGACCTGATGGCCGATATCCGCAACCGCATGGCGATTTTCTCGGCCGATCTGAACGTCACCCAGTTCCTGATGGACCGCACCCAGGCGCAGGACAACATGGTGCGCGGCGATGTGGTGGTGAAGCTGTTCGGCGCCGACCTGCCGATGCTGCGCACCCTGGCCTACCGGCTGCGCGAGGAGATGTCGCGGGTGAAGGGGCTGGTCGATCTGGAGGTCGAGCAGCAGACCTATTCACCGCAGGCGCGCATCGCCATCGATTACGCCCGGGCCAAGCTGTTCGGCATCACCCCGGCGCAGACTCACCGACCTGCTGAGCGGTTTCGCGAACGGGCGCACGGTGTCGCAGGTCATCGAGAACGGGCGGCGCTTCGACGTGACCCTGCAGCTCGGCGATTCCGACCGCACGCTGGAGGCGCTCGGCCAGCTGCGCATCGATACGCCGGCCGGGGCGATCCCGCTGTCCTCCTTTGCCACGCTGACCTCGACCTATGGGCCGAGCCGTATCCGGCGCGAGGACGGCGTGCGGCGGATTGCCGTGATGGCGAATTTCGACGGGCTGAGCGACCCCGCCCAGCTGGTGACGCAGGTGCGCGAAATCGTGGCGCGCATGGAGCTGCCGGTCGGCTTCCGGGTGGCGCTGGAGGGCGACTTCAAGCTCGGCGAGCAGGGGCGCCGGGTGCTGTCGGTGCTCGGTCCGCTGGCGATCCTGCTGATTTTCGTGGTGCTGCAGCAACGCTTCCGCTCGGTGGTGCTGAGCCTGATCATCATGGGCAACATCCCGCTGGCGCTGGTCGGCAGCGTGACGGCGGTCTGGCTGGCCGGGCTCGACCTCAATCTCGCCGCCATCATCGGCTTCATCGCGGTGACCGGGGTGGCGGTGCGCAATTCGCTGCTGAAGGTCAGCCATTTCATCAACCTGCACCTGCACGAGGGGGTGCCGCCGACGCGGGCGCTGGTGCTGCGCGGATCGAACGAACGGCTGATCCCGGTGCTGATGACGGCGACCGCCGCCGGGGCGGCGCTGGTGCCGCTGCTGTTCGCCTCCGACGTGGCCGGGGCGGAGATCCTGCATCCGGTGGCGGTGGCGCTGTTCGGCGGGCTGATCAACTCCACCTTGCTGGACACGTTCACGACGCCGATGCTGTTCGAGCTTTATGGCATTCGGGCCCTCGATAAGATGATCGCGACGCACGCCCGGCTGGCGCGCGAAACGTTCTGAGACTGGCAAGTTCCAGCCTGACAAGAGAGTATCCGAATGAGTTCATTGGCCATGGTGGCCCTGATGGTCGGGGGCATCTTCATCGCCGGCCTGGCGTTCGATATCACCGTCAACGCGGCGCAGGATTGGTACGGTACGGTCTACTCCGACGCGTTATGGAGCTACCGTGTCGACGACTCGCCGGCGTTGCGCGATCTGGCACGCGAGGAGGCGGAAATCGACCGTTTGCTGCAGAACGAGGACTTCGTGGCCGAGACGCCGCACCCGTGATGGTCAGACGATTCGTCCGGGCGGCGCTGGTGTTGGCCGGCCCGGCCATCGCAACCCTGGGCATCCCGAATTTGGGCGTCACGACCGGCCACGCCGCCGGGCTGGAGGCGCAGGCGCTGGTCGAGGATGTGCTGGCGCCGCTGGCCCCGCCCCGCGTGGCGGGGGCCGGCTGGTCGGCGCTGGGCGGCGATGCCCTGCTGGGGGCGCTTTGCGCGCCGCGCGGCGGTTCGGTGCTGCGGGTGGGCCTCACCACCCGCCCGCCCAGCCGCTGGCAGCGCGACGCCTGCGCCGCCACCGGCGGGGCGGCGCTGACCGATCGGGTCGTCGGGCGCTGGGTGCTGCTGGCGTTCGGCGGGGCGACGGCGCCGCCGCTGACCGCCGAGCTGCTTTACCGGGCGCTGGCGAGCCGCTTGCCGGACGCCGCGGGCCGCCTGCAACCCAACCGGGTCGCGCGCTGGCATGACATCAATCCGGCGCTGCCCGATGCGCCGATCCGCCTGCTGTTGCCGCCGGAGGGCACGCTGGAAGCGCGCATCCTGGCCGAGGCGGTGCTGCCCGAGGGCTGCCTTGCGGCGGCCGGGGCCGACCGGCAGGTTCTGCCCGAGGCGGGGGCGGCGCTGTGCACCGAATTGCGCGGCGATGCGGTGGTGGCGCGGGCCGAGCCCGGCCACGCGGTGGCGGCCTGGCTGCGCGGTGCCGGTCCGTCCGCTGTGGCGCTGGTCGGGCTGGAAACGGTGATCGCCGACCCGGAGCTGGAGATCGCATTGCCGCTGGATGGGGTGGCGCCGCGTTTCGCCAGCCTCGCCGACGGCACCTATCCGGCGACGCTGCCGGTGCATCTGCTGGTGCTGCAGGCCGGCGCGGCGGACGAGGCGGCAGACGCGGGGCTGGTGCTTACGTCGGAGAGCGCCATCGGGCCCGGCGGCCTGCTGGCGGGGCGCGGGCTGGCGTCGTTGATCGCGGCCGAACGCGTGCGGCTACGGGGGGAGTGATGGGGCCACGCATGCACCGGTTCAGATTGGCTGTGGCCCGTGCGATCAGCGTTGTGGCGTTGCTGCACGTGGCCCCGGCCGGGCACGCGGCCATTCCCGGCGAGACCGTGACGGGGATGCTGGAGATTGCCGGCAAGCAGGTGCCGCTGCCGCCCGGGGCGTGGGTGGTGGCGGCGACCGGCGTGCAGCCGGCCGGCACGGCGGAGGCGCCGTACGGCGTGGTGCGCTCTGCTATCCTGATGCTGCGCGACGGCGGCCAGGTGCGCGCGCTGGTGGAGGTCAATGCCAACGACATCCCGGTCGGCGGCGGCTGGGCGGCGCCGTGCGGCAACGATCCGCTGCCGGCTGAGCGGCGGTTGCGCTACCGCAGCCGCTACGATGCCTCCTGTGCCGAGGCGGGGGAGACGCGGCTGGACGAGTCCGGCCCGCTCGCCTGGCAGGCGGCCCGCGCCGCCATCGCGCGCGACGGCCTGACCCTGCCGGAGACCCTGCTGACCGCCACGGCGGTGTGCGCCAACCGGCAGGATTTCCTTGAAGTGCGCGTGCATCTGGCGGGCGTGCCCGGGGCGGACGATGCCGCGCGGCGGCGGGCGCTGCTGGACTGGGGGGTTCTCTACGCGTCGCTGGTGGGACAGGGGCTGTCGCGCAATCTCAATGGCCTCGTGCTGGACTTTCCCGGCCGGGCGGCGCTGCTGCAGGACGATCCGGTGCTCGACCGGCGGCTGCTGCGCATCGAGGCGCTGCGCCGCGCCCGCGTCATCACCCCGGGCGCGGCGGCGGAGCAGGAATCGGCCGCCCTGAAGGAGGTGTCGATGAGCGCGGTGGACCCCAATCCCCGCACCAATACGCTGTTCAACCAGATCACCTCGCCGCTGATCAACCTGGGCACCGCCTATAGCGTGACCCGCAACGCGGCGCTGTCGGTGGCCATCGCCGCCAGTGAGCACGTGACCCGGCTGCTGCTGGTATCCACCAATGAGGCGCGCTGGGACGCGATTGAACGCGCGGTGATGCCGACGCCCGCGCCGATGCCGGTGTTGCAGCATCTCGGCACGCCGGTGACCAAGGACGGGCTGCCACGGTTGCAGGACCTGACCCGATGAGGTTCGGACTGGTCGTCACGCTGCTGCTGATGGGTCTGGGCGCCGGGGCCGCCGGCGCGCAGACCGCGCTGGTGCAGGCCGTGCCGGTTCCGGCGCCGTTGGTGCTGGAGATCGGCGGCAAGCAGGTGCCGCTGGCCGAGGGGCCGTGGATTGCGGCCGGCGATGCCCCCGGGCGGGTGGAAACGGACGTGCCGCTTGGCGGCTTCGGGGTGATCCGCAATCTGGTGCTGCTGCGGCCGGCGGCGAACGGGCGCAGCGTGACGGCCATGGCCGAAATCAATACCAACCAGATCGGCATCGAGGACGGCTGGGGGCTGGCGGCCGATTGCCTGCCGGTCGCCGGGGTCGAGTCGGCCATCCTGGTGCGCGGCGGCTGGGACATCGCGTGCTGGTTCGTCACCGCACGGGAATGGGACTGGACGGCGGAGATGCCGCTCGCCTGGCATCAGGCGCAGGCGGCGGCGCGGCAGCGCCGGCTCGCCTTGCCGGACCGCACCGTGACGGTCGGGCTGCGGGTGGCCAACCGGCAGGGCGTGATCGATTTGCGTTTCCACCTGCAGGACGGCAAGGATGCGCCGGACCGGGTGACGCTGGCGAATTGGGCGGTGGTTTCGCTCCGCCTGCTGGAGGCCGGGTTGACGAAGGGCCTGCCCGCCGGGCGGGCGCTGCCGCCCTTCGATGCCGGGTCGGCGGCGCTGGCCCGCGCGGGGGTTACGCAGGAGCGGATCGCCCGGTTGCACGTGCTGGTGGCCGAGGGGGCGCTGACGGAAGAGGAGGCGCGCCGGCAGGAGGCGGCGATCCGCGATGCCGCGGCGCACGAAGGCACATGGTCCTTCGACCCGGACACGGTCGATGGCTTGCGCTGGGGCAGCCTGCAGGTGGGGCAGGCGCTGACCGATGCCTCGCTGACCTTTCTGTGGACGGCGCAGTCGCTGCAGGCGGCGGCGGTGACGGCGCTGCAGACCAGCCTGCGCTCGGCGCGCAGCTACCTGACCAGCGTGGTCTGGAATACGGTGCGGCCGGTGACGCGGGCGGACGCGGCGCGGGTGGTGGATTTCGGCTATGGCGGGCATAAGGCCGGCTTGTGACGAAAGCCTGGGACCGCCTGGAGCCTGTGCATTAAGCGGCGTTTCTGGCGTGCTGGCCGGGATCGGGGAGGCAGATGGCAAGGGGGGCTGGCCAATCGCTGGCGGGCGCGACGAGGTTGGTGCTAGCCGCCATGCTCGCGGCGTGGCTGGGCACGCCCGATGCGTCCGCCGGCGAGGTCTGCCGCTTCGCCGGCAGCAGCGATTACGCCGGGCAGATTGCGGTGACCGCCGCGGTGGCGGCGATCCAGGGCGGCACGCGGGTGGATGTCGCCGTGACGTTCGAGGCGACGACGCTGCCCTGGCTGCATATTCACTACCTGATTGAAGAGATCAGCACCTGGCGGGCCGGCGAGATGCAGAGCGTGGCGGTGAACAACCGCTATTTCATCGGCGACCACATCGTCCGCCAGCAATGGGACGAATTTCAACGCGGCCCGGACGGCATGCAGGCGCGCCGGGTGCAGGCAAAGACACTTGACGATTTCCGCCTCAAGCATCCGGGATTCGTCCAGCATTGGGACCCGGCCACCTTCACCCAGCCCTGGCTTGGCGACTATGAGTCCGCGTCACCGGAGCGCCGGCCGGATCTCGACCTCAAGGGGTCACCACTGCCGGCAGGGCTGAGTTCGCCGTTCGCCATGGCCTTCTACTGGATCAGATGGCTGCCGCCCGGCGGCCGGGACGTGCCGGTGTTCCTGCCTGGCTTCAAGGCCAATCGGCTGGTGGAGTTGCCGGTTGCGCCCGCCGGTTCGGCCGACGCCATGCTGTGGCGCGCACCCGTGCGGTACCCCGATCCGGGCGAGAGTCCGGTTTCCACCGCCACCGCCTGGACCTCCGCCGATGGGCATCTGCGACAACTCGCGCTCGATCTGCATTTGTGGTCTGGATCGGCACAGGGGCTGATCCATGAGCAAGGCTGCGAGGGCGCGCCCGTGGTGCCGGCCGATCTGCCGCGATAGAAGCGGCACGATAGAAGCGGCACGATAGAAGCGGCACGATAGAAGCGGGCGCGATAATCAGAACTCGTTCGCCAACCGTGCGAATAATAGTGGTGCCAGCCTGGTCTGCCATCGCACTTGCATGTTGTGGCGCAAGGTAAATCACGGAATCACGCGCCATGCTTCGCGCGTTGCTGTGCAGCCTGGGAAAGAAGTGCGGCCCTGCAATGACCATGCCTGACGCCGTTCACGGCGTGGCGAGGTTGGGCGGTTGAACATCGCGTGAATTTGATGCTATGCTTTCGCCATGCGACAGGCTGAAGGCCGTTTAGCGAGAGATTGGCACCCGAGATGCGGTGGTTATTGACGGGTTTGCTGCTGTTGGTTTTTGGCGCTCTTTCCGCTCTGGCTCTCTCCTGGCCAGGAGAGGGGGGCGGCGGGCCGCGATACGGCGTCTCGTTATCCGAATTCCAGAGAGGCGCCCGTATCGACCGGCTCCGCCCCCCAGAACCGCAGAGCATGCCGGATTCGTGGCGGCCGGCAGAGCCGTCCGGGAAGCTCGCCGTGGCGGGCAGTGCCGCGCCGGCGCCGGTGCACGAGACGGCCACAATACCACCCGCGACGGCTTTGCCCGCGACGGCTGCCGGCGCGAACGCCAACCCTCAGCGACACGACGATTGGGCCGCGCAAGCTGCTGCGCCTGAACGCAGAATGGCGTCGGCTGTTGATGAGCCGCCGGCCCCGGAGACGACACACAATCCACCCGAGACAGGATCGGGTGCAAACACCCGGCAGCCACCACCGGACGCGGATGCAACCGACCTCGTTGCTCCGCCCACCGGCATGGCGCAGGCGCAATCTCCAGAGGTGACGCCGATCGGGTTCGCCTCCCCGCGTCCGCTCGCCATGGTGCGTCATACGGAGCGGATTTCCATTCACTACCATGACGATGAACGCTCGCGGGTGATCGGGCGGCGGGTCCTCGGCAAACTCGAATCAGCCGGTCTGGGGGCGGGCATGGTGCCAGTGCACAGCAAGGCGCATGCCAACCCGTCACCGACGGTTCGCTACTTTTCCCAGGCGGACGCCCCGGTTGCCGTCTCCCTCGCCCGGATGCTCGCAACCAAAAAAACCGTCTGGCGGGTGGAGGATTGCACCGCCTGCAAACGCAAGCCCGAGGCGGGCTCGGTCCAGATATGGCTGGCGGCGGCTGAACCGCCTTCAAAATAGGCGCGGGCTGCAGGGCAATGGGGGGAAGGAAGGCCAGGGCTCTGCCCTGGACCCGCCAAGGGCGGAGCCCTTAGAACCCATTCGCCCAGACCGGAAGCAGGACCCGAATTGTCGGCATCAACCCTCGTCCCCGCCGCTTCGCTCACGGTGCCGCTGCCCGTGGCCGAGGTGTTCGCCGTGGCACAGGAATACATCGAGGCCAACCGGCTGGATGCGGCCGGGCGGATGCTCGGTCATATCCTTGGCGCGGTGCCGAACCACGCGGATTCGCTGAACGCCAGCGGGCTGATCGCCTTGCGCCGTGGCCGGCTGGACCAGGCGGCGGCGCTGATGGAGCGCGGCATCGCCGCCGGCGGCGGCGCCCGGGCGGTGCAATGGCGCAACATCTCCGAGGTCTACCGGCTGCTCGGGCGGCTGGACGAGGCGGTGGCGGCGGCGCGCCGGGCGGTGACGCTGGACCCGGCCGATCCGCTGGGGCCGTTCAACCTGGCGATGGTGCTGTACGACCGGCTGGAGCTGCCGGCCTGCATCGCCGCGGCGCGGCACTGCCTCGATCTGCGGCCCAACCTGCCGCAGGGCCATATGAAAATGGCACAGGCGCTGCTGCTGAGCGGCGATCTGACCGGCGGCTGGGAGCATTACGAGTGGCGCTACCAGATCCCCGGGGCCACGCCGCTGATGCCGCCCACCGACCGCCCGGCGTGGGACGGGCGGGTGCTGCGCGGCGAGCGGCTGCTGCTGATCGCCGACCAGGGCTACGGCGACGTGCTGATGTTCGCCCGCTACCTGTCCTGGGCGAGCAGCCGCGCCGCCAGCATCGTGATCGCCTGCAGCCCGGAGCTGGAGCCGACCCTGCGGCGCATGTTTCCGGCGACGCCAACCTGCACGATGTGGGAACACCTGCCGGACTATGCCTGCTTCTGCCCGTTTTCCGGGCTGCCACGGCTGCATGGCACGATTCTGCAGACCATCCCCGGCGGCGTGCCGTACTGCGCCGCCGATCCGGCGCTGGCGGCGCAGTGGAAGGCGCGGCTGGACCGCGACATTCCGCCCCGGCTGCGCCGGGTGGGCATCGCCTGGGCGGGGCGGCCGACGCACAACAACGACCACAACCGGTCGGTGACATTGGATGCGTTCGCGCCGCTTGGCGCGGTGGCGGGGGTGGCCCTGGTGTCGCTGCAGAAGGGCACGCCGGCGGCGCAGGCGCGGCAATGGCAGGAACGGGGGCAGGGACGGGCGCAACTGCTCGACCTGGACCCCGAAATCAACAGCTTCGAGGACACGGCGGCGATCATCGCCGGGCTGGATCTGGTGGTGTGCGTCGATACCTCGGTGGCGCATTTGGCCGGGGCGATGGGCAAGCCGGC
Organism: uncultured Alphaproteobacteria bacterium; assembly: GCA_963709085.1. Taxonomy (GTDB): domain Bacteria; phylum Pseudomonadota; class Alphaproteobacteria; order Acetobacterales; family Acetobacteraceae; genus Rhodovastum. Next base: position 612,925 of record CAVPVB010000024.1, on the reverse strand, counting down.
CTGGATCATGCTGCCTTATGCACCGGACTGGCGGTGGCTGACCGGGCGTTCCGACACGCCCTGGTACCCGTCGCTGCGGCTGTTCCGCGCCCCCGGGCCGAAGCGGCTGGAGGCGGCGATCGCCGCGGCGGCGGCGGCGCTGGCCGATCTGGGGGCCGATCTGGGGGCCGATCTGGGGGCCGATCTGGGGGAAACCTGACCGGCAGGGTGCGGTCAGGCCACCACGACGTCGATGCTGGACCCGGCATCGGCGACCCGCACCGGCGTGATGCCGGCGGCGTCGCCGTCGGCCTGGGCGGGCACGCTGGCTTCGGCGTGGATTTCGATTTCCCGGCCGCGCACCAGCGACAGGCCGGGCGCGCAGGGCAGCAGGTTCAGTGGCAGGGCGGCGCCATAGCCGAGGGTGGCCAGCGTGCCGCCGGCCCCGAACAGCGCGACGGTGAAGCCGGGTGCGCAGGGGCTGGCGTCCGGCGCCAGCAGGAACGGGCCGCCATAGAGGCGCCCCTTGCACACCACCACGCTGGCGGCCGTTCTCTCGACTCCGTCAATGCGCACAAGCAACGGCGCATAACTATAGTTCACCGCCTCGGCGATGGTCTGCAGCACGTAGGCGGCGCGGCCCAGCAGCCGTTTCATGGACAGCCGCAGCCGGTGCACCACCTGTGCGTCCAGCCCGGCCCCGAGCATCTGCACGAATACCAGCGAGCCATCCGGGCCGGTGGCGATTCCCGGCCAGAGCGGGCGGGTGCGGCCGAAGGCCAGCATGGCGGCGACGGCGCGCGGCTGCATCGGCAGCGCAAGCTCATGCGCCAGCACGTTGGCGGTGCCGAGCGGAATGATGCCGAGTTGGGCCGGGGTGCCGAGCAGGCCGGCGGCGACCTCGGCCACCGTGCCGTCGCCGCCGGCGGCGACCACCATTCCGGCACCGGTGCGCGCCGCCTCGCGGGCGAGATCGGTGGCATGGCCGCGCCCGCGCGTGCGCGCCAGATCGACGCGCACACCGTTCTCGACCAGCACGTCCAGCACCCGCCAAAGCAGTTGGGCGCGCCGGCGCCCGGCGGTGGGATTGTAAACAATGATCATGACGGCGAACCTCCACTATCGCCGGCTTCCATTGCTGTTTCATGACGTTCGGGCGGCTTGGCGATGAATTTCACGCGCCGGGCCGCGGTCGGGCCGGATCATCGAAGTTTCACGTGCGCTGCAGCGCCGCTTGCTTATCTGCTTCTTGCCAACGCTTGACCCCGGTCAGGATTCGCGACAATGCTTCACCCCGATCAGGATTTGCGACGCGCATGAACGCACTCTCGCCGGGGCTCCCGGGGCGCCATTACCGCGCCGTATTTATTTCCGACACCCATCTGGGAACACGGGGATGCCGCAGTGATTTCCTGGCCGATTTCCTCCGCCGGATTTCCTGCGACCAACTCTATCTCGTTGGCGACATCATTGACGGCTGGAAGCTGCGCCGGTCGTGGTACTGGGACGACGCGCATGACGAAGTGGTGCGCCTGATCGTCCGGCACGCCCGCAACGGTGCCGAAGTGATCTACATCCCCGGCAACCACGACGAGATGTTCCGCTCCTGGCTGTCGCTGGGGCTGGAGGTGGGCGGGGTGCGGCTGGCCGCCGAGGCGACGCACGTGACCGCCGATGGGCGCCGGCTGCTGGTGATCCATGGCGACGAGTTCGATAGCGTGGTACGCTATGCTCGCATCCTGGCCATTCTGGGGGACCATGCCTACACCGCGTCGCTGGTCGTCAATCGCTGGTTCAATGTCGGCCGGCGCTGGCTCGGCTACCCGGTACTGGTCGCTGTCGGCCTGGGCGAAGCGCCAGGTGAAGGAAGCGGTGAAGGCGATCGACCGGTTCGAGGGCGCGTTGACGTCCGAGGCGGTTCGCCGCGGCTTCGACGGGGTGGTGTGCGGCCATATCCACCATGCCGAAATGCGCGACGTGAACGGCGTGCTTTACATCAATGACGGCGACTGGGTGGAAAGCTGCACCGCGGTGGTCGAGCATCACGATGGCCGGCTGGAACTGATCGACTGGGCCGCGCTGAACCGGCTTTCGTTCTTTGCGCGACCGAGCGGACGGCAAAGTGCCAAACTCCCAGAACCCGTCTGAGGCGGCGCTGCCGGCCACCACGCCGGCCGGGCAGCGGATTTTGATCGTGACCGATGCGTGGGAGCCGCAGGTCAACGGGGTAGTCCGCACCCTGCGCACCGTGGCGCAGGCGCTGCGTGGCATGGGGCATGTGGTGGAGGTGATCGGCCCGGACCGGTTCCGCACCGTGCCATGCCCGACCTATGCCAGCATCCGCCTCGCGGTGTTGCCGCGCCGGCGGCTGGCGCAACTGATCGAGGCGTTCCGCCCGGAGGCGCTGCACATCTCCACCGAAGGCCCGCTGGGCCTGGCGGCACGGCGCTGGGCGTTGCGGCATAAGATGCCCTTCACCACTGCCTATCACACAAGGTTTCCCGAATACCTGCATGCCCGGACCGGACTTTCGCCGCGCATTCCGTACGCGCTGCTGCGGTATTTCCACGGCGCGAGCAGCGGCCTGATGGTGGCCACCGCGAGCCTGCAGCGCGACCTCGCGACGCATGGGTTCCACAATATCCGGGCGTGGTCGCGCGGCGTCGACCTGGATCTGTTCCGCCCCGAGCCGCGGCATGATTGGGGGCTGCCCGGTCCGGTATTCCTGTATGTGGGGCGGGTGGCGGTGGAGAAGAACATCGGCGCCTTCCTCGACCTCGACCTTCCCGGATCAAAGGTGGTGGTCGGCGATGGGCCGCAGCTTGCCGCGTTGCAGCGGCGTTACCCGCAAGTTCATTTCGCCGGCGAACTGCATGGGGAAGCCCTGGCGCGTGCCTATGCGGGGGCGGACGTGTTCGTGTTTCCCTCATTGACCGATACGTTCGGGCTGGTGCTGCTGGAGGCGCTGGCCTGTGGCACGCCGGTGGCCGCTTTCCCGGTGACCGGGCCGGTGGATGTGCTGGAAAATGCGCCGGATGTCGGCGCTCTCGACAACGATTTGCGGGCTGCCTGCCTGCGTGCCCTGCAGGCGGACCGGGCGGCCTGCCGCGTGCATGCCGAGCGCTTCTCCTGGCAGGCCTGCGCCGAAAAATTCGTCGCCAACCTGGCGCCCGTGCAGGCATAAAAAAAGCGCCAGGGATCAAAACCCCTGGCGTTTAAAACCGACTAAAAAGGGGTCCAGGGGCCAAAGGCCCCTGGCAGGGTGCAGGGGCAGAGCCCCTGCCGGGGTCCGGGGCTGCGCCCCGGCATTTACCGATCAGAGTCCGGGGCTGCGCCCCGGCATTTACCGTTCAGACTGATAGCGCCAAACGCTCGCCGGCGGAATGTTCAGCGGCGTCCAGGCCTCGCGCTTGGCGGTCAGCCCGTGCCGGCGATAGGGCAGCGGCGAGGTGATGCAGTAGCTGTAGTGCAGGAAGCCGCGCCCCGGGGCGACCGTGTTGATGAGGTCGATGAAGCTGCGCTGTTCGGCGTCGGGCAGCAGCACCAGCGGGATGCCGCAGACGACACTGCCGATGCGGCCCTGCCAGCGCTCGGGGATTTGCGAGGGCAGCGCGCGGGCGTCGCCGCCGATGACGGTGGCGGCGGGGAATTTCTCACGCAGATGTTCGACCAGGGAGGGGTCGATTTCGCTCAGGATGAGGCGCTCCTGGCTCAGTCCGGCGGCGACGAAGGCGCTGGCCAGCACACCGGTGCCGGCGCCGAGTTCGAGCACGGCACGGCCGGGTGCGGGCCAGGCCTGGCGCAGCAGGAGACGGTTCAGCGTGTCGGAGGAGGGGATCACCGAGCCCATGCGCAGCGGATGGGCGAGCCAGCTGCGCAGAAACAGCAGCGGGTTGGCCACACCACGGGCGGTCTTGTTGGCGGGGTGGGGCGGCGGATCACCGGTGGTGAAATCGACCTCTCCGATAATGCCCTGCACGCCTTCATTCATAACCGTCTCCGTTATTGTATCGTAAGGGTCCGCCGCCGTGGCGGACGTGAAGTTTCGATGTCTAGCCGGCGGCCAAGTCGGGACGGTGACGGTACGATGCAGCTTGCGTGACACCTGCGCCGGTAACGGTCGCTTAACCCAAGCCTTGGAAACTTTCAAGACGCGCGCGGATCGGGGGCTGGACCCGCACGATGCTATGAGGAGCGGGGGCGAAGGAGCGGGGCATGAGGGCTGGCCGTACGACGATAAACGTATCCCCGGCCGTCTTTGTCACCACCAGGGCAACCATGATCCCGGCGGAGAAACGGCTGCCCTGGGTTTTGGCGGCGCCGCTGATCGGTTGGCTTTCGCTCGGGCTCTGGCTGGGTATCTGGCGGGTCGCCCGGCTGGCGTTCGCGGGCTGAGCCGGTGCCGCCACCCGCCCGCGGGGACGCCGCCGCCGGTCAATTTTCGAGTTCGCTGTCCCAGTAGAGAAAGTCTCGCCAGCTTTCGTGCAAGTAGTTCGGCGGGAAGGCGCGGCCGTTTTCCTGCAGCTCCCAGGTGGATGGCTGGCGCGGCGCGCTGCGCGGAAACATCTGGCACTCCCGCGGCAGCCGGCTGCCTTTGCGCAGGTTGCACGGGCCGCAGGCGGTGACGACGTTTTCCCAGGTGGTGCGACCCCCCCGGCAGCGCGGGATGACATGGTCGAAGGTCAGGTCCGGGGTGGGCTGCCGGTCGCCGCAATACTGGCAGGCGAAAGCGTCACGCAGGAACACGTTGAACCGCGTGAAGGCGGGGCGGCGGGCGGCCGGGATATAATCCTTCAGCGCAATCACGCTGGGCAGGCGCATGGTGACGCTGGGTGAATGGACCTCGGCCTCGTACTCGCTCAGCACGCTCACACGGTCAAGAAACACCGCTTTGACGGCGTCCTGCCAGGACCAGACGGACAAGGGAAAATACGACAGCGGGCGGAAGTCCGCATTCAGGACAAGCGCAGGAAAGTGTTGTCCGCCGTCGGGCAAAACCAACTCCCCGTGGCGCAGCACGCTATGCCTTGAGGAAGTTCATCCGAACGACCCGCCAGATATTGTGTGCCGCTTTGTACACGTTGGACTTATCGCATCGCCGGAGCCGGGCCGCAAGCCGGACGGGACAGGTTTCGCACGGCTGTCATGACTCGTTGCCATCCCGGGCGAAGGCGCGCTGCAGAAACAGCCCGCCCAGGGACAGGCCGGCCGCGTCGATGCCGTGCCCGAGACCGGGACAGTACAGGCTTTCGACGGCAAAGCCCGCGTCGCGCAATGCCTGCTCCGCCGCGCGCGAGCGGGCGGGTGGCACCACCTCGTCGGCTTCGCCATGCACCAGCAGGACCGGCGGGCGCGCCACCGTTTCGGCCAGGCGCTCGGGGGCGAGCAGGGCGCCCGAGAAAGCCAGGATGGCGCGCGGTGGCGCCGCCCGGCGCAGGCCGGCGTGCAGCGCCATCATCGCGCCCTGGCTGAAACCCATGAGCGCGCAGGCGTCGCCGGGCAAGCCGAGCCGCGCCAGCTCGGCATCGATGAAGCCGTTGAGCCGCGGCGATGCCGCCGCCGCGCCGGCAACCAGTGCCGCCGGCGTGCGGTCCCAGAGCGCGAACCATTGCCGGCCGACCGGCGCGCCCTCATAGGGCTCGGGCGCGTCGGGGGCGGCGAAGGCGGCCTGCGGCAGCGCCGCCGCCCAGGAGGGGGCGAGGTCGATCAGGTCATGGCCATCGGCGCCAACGCCGTGGCACAGCACGACCAGTTGCTCCGCCCGTCCCTTGCGTGGTCCCCAGCGTGGTCCGTCCAGCATCGCCTGTGCTCCCGCCTGATCCATCTTCGATTATATCGGGCCGGGCATGGAGATCGTCACCCGCTTCGCCCCCAGCCCGACCGGCTATCTGCATCTCGGCCACGCCTTCTCGGCGCTGACCGCCTGGCAGAGGGCGCGCGCGGCAGGGGGGCGGTTTTTGCTGCGGCTGGAGGACATCGACCCCGGCCGCTGCCGGCCGGCCTTCGCCGCCGCGATCCTGGAGGATCTGGCGTGGCTGGGGCTGGACTGGGACGGCGCGGTGCGGGTGCAGTCCGCCCATCTGGCGGAGTACCGGGCGGTGCTGGAGGGGCTGGCGGCGCGCGGGCTGGTCTATCCGTGCTTTTGCACGCGGGCGGACATTGCCCGCGAGCTGGCGGACTCGGCGGCGGCGCCGCACGGGCCGGACGGCGCGCCGCTGTACCCCGGCACCTGCCGCCATCTGCCCGCCGCGGTGCAAGCGGCCCGGCTGGCGGCGGGCGCGCCGCATGCGCTGCGGCTGGACATGGCGCGGGCGCTCGCCACCGTGCCGGCGACGCTGCACTACGAGGAAGAAGGGGAAGGGTGGGTGGCCTGCGATCCGGCGCGCTTCGGCGACGCGGTGCTGGCGCGCAAGGACGCCCCGGCCAGCTACCACCTTTGCGTGACGCATGACGACGCAAAGCAGGGGGTGACGCTGGTGACCCGTGGCGCCGATCTCAGGCCGGCGACCGATCTGCACCGGCTGCTACAGGCGCTGATGGGCTGGCCGGCGCCGCGCTATGCCCATCACGGCCTGCTGACGGACGCCGCCGGCAAACGTCTGGCCAAACGCGACCACGCGGCGACATTGCGCGAGATGCGGGCCGCAGGCATGACGCCGGCCGAGCTGTGGGCGCGCCTCGGCCCGGCCCGGCCGCCCGGCGCCGCCATGCCCGGCGCGGCGCCCGTCTGAAGGGCCACCCTGTCAGACCAGCGACGGCGCCGGGTCGAGCAGATGGGCGCCGTCGTTGCGCACGTTGTTGACCTGGGTGGAGACCGGCCAGACCCGGAAAGCGGCTGCCGACGGGCGCAGCAGCGCCGCGATGTCGCCCGCCGTCTCGCCGAGCCAGAGCGGCCAGTCCGGCGGTTCCAGCACCACCGGCATGCGCTCGTGCAGGGGGCGCAATTCCGCGCAGGCGGCGGTGGTCAGCACGGTGAAGCTGCGCAGCACCGCGCCGTCCGGGCCGCGCCAGCCCTCCCACAGCCCGGCCAGCGCCAGCGGCGCGCCGTCGGCGCGGGCGATGGCGTGCGGCAGCCGCGCGCCGCCGGTTTTCTGCCACTCATAGAAGGCGTCGGCCGGCACGATGCAGCGGCGGCGCGCATAGGCATCACGGAACATCGGCGCGGTGGCGGCGGTCTCGGAGCGGGCGTTGATCGGCTGGCGGATGGCGGCCGGATCGCGCGCCCAGTGCGGCACCAGACCCCAGCGCAGCAGGTCGAGATGGCGCGTGTTCGTTGGGGGATGCAGGCGCACCACCGGGGCCAGCCGGGAGGGGGCCATGTTCCAGGTGGGGACGAAATCCGGCGGCGGATTGGCGGTGCCGAAGATCCGCCGGATGGCGTCAAGGGACCGGAAAGCGGCGTAGCGTCCGCACATGGGCGAGGAATTGGGCCGCGCCGGGCGGGTGTCAATCCGGCGAAGAACGCAGGCCTGGACAACCGGGTGAGTCCGGGTCGGGCTGGGCGGCCCCGGGCTGGGCGACATGACAAAATTCTGCCAGTCTCCGGCCCCCGGCCCCGGTCACCTGTCCAAGTGTCACCTGTCCAGGTGTCACCTGATCCAGGTGGGGCCGGGTCAGGGTGAGGGAAGCAAAACCGATGACCTGGCGGATCGGCGTGGATGCCGGTGGTACTTTCACCGATGTGTGCCTGTTCGATGACAGCGCCGGCCGTGTCGCGGTCTGGAAGGTGCCGTCCACCCCGGACGACCCTGCGCGCGGCATCGCCCGGGCCATCGAGGAGGTCATCGCCCGGACCGGTGCGGATAGTGCCTTGCCGCGCCTGCCCGTGCGTGCCGTGCCGGGTCCGTCCGCCGGCGTGGCGGGCGCGCAGGAAGCCGCCAGGCTGGCCGGCTTCGACCGCCTGATCAGCTTCGACATGGGGGGCACCCGCACCCATGTGGCGCTGCTGGCAGGCGATCCGGTGGCGCCCCCGGAGCCGGACATCCTCAGCGTGCAGACGGGTGGCGGCTCGATCGTAAACATCGATTCCGGCGGGACGCTGCAGGTCGGTCCGCGCAGTGCCGGCGCCGATCCGGGGCCGGCCTGCTACGGCAGCGGCGCCGCCGGGCCGACGGTGACCGACGCCCATGTGGTGCTGCAGACCCTGAATCCGGACAGCCTCCTGGGCGGGCGCCTGACGCTGCATCAGGATTTGTCCGCCACGGCGATCGGGGCGCTGGCCGGTCCGCTCGGCATGGACGTGCCGGTGGCCGCGCAGGAAATCGTATCCGCGGTCACCCTCCCGGTGGCGGAGGCGGTGCGGGTGATCGCGGCGCGGCGCGGCCACGACCCGCGCGACCACACGCTGGTGGCGTTCGGCGGCGCCGGGCCGCTGCACGCGGCCCGGCTGGCGCAGGAATTGGGCATGGCGCGCATCCTGGTGCCGCGCCACCCCGGCATCCTGGGCGCCATCGGGCAATTGCTGACCGAGCCGCATGCCGATTTTTCCGCTACCGGCCCGATGGAACTCGGCGCCGACGCGCTGCCCGCCATCGGCGAGGCGTTCGGGCTGCTGCGCCACCGCGCCGCGATGTGGTTCTCCGGGCAGAAAATTCCCGCCGCCGGGCGCTGCGTCACCCGCAGCGTGGACATGCGCTATGCCGGCCAGGACCTGTCACTTCCGGTGCAGTTGCCGGACGGACCGGTGACCGCGGCGATGCTCGATGCGGCGGCCGACGCGTTTGCCGCCGCGTACCAACGAAAGCAGGGGGGCGCCCCCAGCGGCGGCAAGCCGCAGATCGTCGCTTTTCATGTCGCGGCGGCGGGGCATGTGCCCAGGCCCGGGTTTCAGCCGCGCGCCGATGCCGGGGCGGACGCGTCGGCCGCGCGCAGCGGCAGCCGTGCGGTGTGGCTGCCCGAGGCCGGCGGCTGGGTGACCTGCCCGGTCTATGACCGCGACCGCCTGGACGCCGGCAACCGCCTCGCGGGTCCCGCCATCGTCGAGCAGATGGACGCTACCACCCTCATCCTGCCCGGCATGACGGCGCGGGTGGAGCCTTATCTCAGCCTGATCCTGGAAGCGGACGCCTGACGGCGCGGGTAATCGCGATTTATTGTGTCGCGGCAGGTTTCGCGAAACCTGATCTCGCCCGGATGGTGCCCCGGATAAGGGGTCCTTAACCGCGCCTGCGGCAGGATGGCCATCGGTTTCGGGCGGTGGTCGAGCATGAGCGGCAAGCGGCGGTCCGGCGACAAGGCGACGCTGATCGTGATCAAGCGCGAGGAAGTGGCCGCATCGGCGCATCACGGCGGCGCCTGGAAAGTGGCCTACGCCGATTTCATCACCGCCATGATGGCGTTCTTTTTGCTGATGTGGCTGCTGAACGCCACCACCGAGGCGCAGCGGCGCGGCATCGCCGATTATTTCTCGCCCAATGCCACGCTCGGCCGCGCCGCCTCGGGCAGCGGTCTGCCGCTGGGCGGGCGCACCCCGTACGACCAGGGGTCGCTGGTGTCCGACCGGGGCGCCATGAGCGTTATTCAGGCGCACGCCGCGGCGCCACCCGACACTGACGATGACGATGCCGACGCCACTGCGCAGGTGATCCCTCCGAACGAAGCGCGCAATTCCGGCCTGGAGAACGGCACCGCCAGCGGCAATGCGGCGATCGCCGGGCCGCAATCCGGCACCCGTGCGCCGGGCGGCGGCGCGGCGCTGGACCCGGCGGCGGCGCCGCAGTCACAGGCGCAGACCGCCAGGATGCTGCGCGCCGAACTGGAGCGGCAGGAGCACGCGGCCTTCGAGCAGGCCGCCGACCAGATCCGCCAGGCGGTGCACGCCGATCCGCAACTGGCCGAACTGGGGCGCCAGCTCGCGATCGACATGACGCCCGAGGGGCTGCGCATCCAGATTCTGGACGAGGAGCGCCTGCCGATGTTCGCCACCGGCTCGGCCGTGCTGCAGGACCGTGCCCGCATGTTGTTGCAGAAAGTGGGACCGGTGCTGGCGAAGCTGCCGGAAGCCATTTCGATCTCCGGCCATACCGACGCGGCCCCTTATCGCGGCGGCGACAAGTCGAACTGGGAGCTTTCCACCGAGCGGGCCAACGCGACCCGACGCTTGCTGATCGATGCCGGCCTGCAGGAAACCCGCATCCGCAGCGTCACCGGCAACGCCGATCGCGATCCGCTGCTGCCGGCCGATCCGCTGGCGGCGGAGAACCGGCGCATCGCGATCGTGGTGCTGCGATCGGCGCCGAAGCCCTGAGCCGCCGCCATGCTGGTGATTGGTGGCCTGGTGTTCGTGCTTGTCTGCGTGTTCGGCAGCTATCTGGCGTCGGGTGGCGCCGTCGCGCCGCTGGTGGAGGCGCTGCCGTTCGAGATGGTGACCATTGGCGGCGCCGCGATCGGCACGTTCGTCATGGCCAACAGCATGCACGACGTGAAGCACACGCTGGGCGCGCTCGGCAAGGTCATGAAGGGCGCAGTGTACAAAAAGGCCGACTACATCGAAATGCTCAGCCTGTTATTCTACTTCGCGCGGCTGGCCAGCACCAAGGGCGCGATGGCCCTGGAGGCGCATATCGAGAAGCCGGATGAAAGCATCGCCTTCAAGAAATTCCCGAAGATCCTGGCAAATCATCATGCGAGCGATATGATTTGCGACTATCTGCGCATGGTGGGCATGAATGCCGACGATCCGCATCAGATCGAGGATCTGATGGCGCGGGAGCTCAAGAAATTGCTGAACGAGGAACTGCATCCGGCGCATGCGATGCAGGTTATCGCCGATGCGCTGCCGGCGCTGGGCATTGTCGCGGCGGTGTTGGGCGTGATCAAGACCATGTCGCACATTGCCGAGCCACCGGCGGTGCTGGGCGCCATGATCGGCGGCGCGCTGACCGGCACTTTCCTGGGGGTTCTGCTGGCCTATGGGATCGCCGGTCCGGTTTCCACCAGGATCAAAAGCGTGGTGGAGGAGGAGAGCCAGTATTTCGAGGTGATCCGCGCGGTGCTGGTGGCGCATCTGCAGGGCAACGCCCCGCAGGTCAGCGTGGAGAACGGCCGCAAGATGGCGCCGACCCAGCACATGCCCAGCTTCCAGGAATTGGAAAGCGCGGTCCAAAACCTGCAGATCGGCTGAGCAGCGAACGGAATGGGGTGCAGGGGGCCACCGCCCCCTGCCGGGTCCAGGGCAGAGCCCTGGCCTTGCTTCCTTGCCTACCCCCGCCGCCCCGCCAGCACCGCCCCGATCTCATCCAGGATCGCCGGATCATCGATGGTTGCCGGCGCCACGGCCGTTTCCCCGTCGGCAATCCGCCGGATGCTGCCGCGCAGGATTTTGCCGCTGCGGGTTTTCGGCAGCCGCGCCACGATGCGGGCCTCGCGGAACGCGGCCACCGGGCCGATACGGTCGCGCACCAGCGCCACCAGTTCCTTGGTGACGTCTTCCGGCGGCCGGTTCACCCCGGCCTTCAGCACCACCAGCCCGAGCGGCACCTGGCCCTTCAGTTCGTCCTTGGCGCCCACCACGGCGCACTCGGCGACATCCTTGTGCGAGGCCAGCACCTCCTCCATCGAACCGGTGGACAGGCGGTGGCCGGCGACATTGATGATGTCGTCGGTGCGGCCCATCACCCAGACATCGCCGTCCTCGTCGATGATGCCGGCATCGCCGGTGCGGTACCAGCCCGGGAAGTCGCTGATGTAGGAGGTGCGGAAGCCCTCCTCGTTCTTCCACAGTGTCGGTGCGCAGCCCGGCGGCAGCGGCAGGCGCACGCAGAGATTGCCGGCCTGGCCGCGCGGCAGCACGTGGCCGTCATCATCCAGCGCCTGCACGTCGTAGCCTGGCGAGGGCCGGCCGCCGGAGCCTGGCTTGACCGGGAACAGGCCGAGCCCCTTGAAGCCGGCGGTGATCGCCCAGCCGGTCTCGGTCTGCCAGTAATGGTCCACCACCGGAATGCGCATTTTCTCGGCCGCCCAGATGGCGGTCGGCGGGTCGCAGCGCTCGCCGGCCAGGAACAGCGTCTCCAGCTTCGACAGATCGTATTTGGCCAGATGCAGCGCCTCCGGGTCCTGCTGGCGGATGGCGCGCAGCGCGGTTGGCGCGGTGAACAGGGCGCGCACCCCGTGCTGGGCGCAGACCCGCCAGAACGCGCCCGGATCGGGCGTGCCGACCGGCTTGCCCTCGTACATGATGGTGGTGCAGCCCGCCAGCAGCGGCGCATAGACGATGTAGGAGTGGCCGACCACCCAGCCCACGTCGGAGGCCGCCCAGTAAACATCGCCGGGCTGCACGCCGTAGAGCATGCTCATGGTCTGGTGCAGCGCCACCGCATGGCCGCCATTGTCGCGCACGACGCCCTTGGGCTTGCCGGTCGTGCCGGAAGTATAAAGGATGTACAATGGATCGGTGGCGGCGACCGTGACCGGCTCGTGCGGCGTGGCGGCGGCCTCGGCCTCGGCGAAATCGTGGTCGCGGCCGGGGATCAGGGGGGCGGCGACCTGCGGGCGCTGCAGGATCAGGGTGGATTGCGGCTTGTGCGCCGAGAAGGCGATGGCCGCATCCAGCAGCGGCTTGTAGGAAATGACGCGGCCCGGCTCCAGCCCGCAGGAGGCCGAGACGATGACGCGCGGGGTGGCGTCCTCGATGCGCTTGGCAAGCTCGGCCGCGGCGAAGCCGCCGAACACCACCGAATGGATGGCGCCGAGGCGGGCGCAGGCCAGCATGGTGATGAGGGCTTCCGGGATCATCGGCATGTAGACCACCACCCGGTCGCCGCGCTGCACGCCCAGCCCTGCCAGGGCACCGGCCACGCGCGCGGTGCGGTCGAGCAGCTCGGCATAGGTGAAGCGCTCGATCCGCCCGGTCATCGGGCTGTCCCAGATCAGCGCGTTCTGGCCGCCGCGCCCGGCCAGCACATGGCGGTCGAGGGCGTTATAGGACGTATTCAGCTCCGCCCCCGGGAACCACTGGCCGTAGGGCCCCAATGTCGGGTCGAAGATGCGGTCGGGCGGGCGGACCCAGTCGATGCCCTTTGCGGCCTCGGCCCAGAATGCTTCGGGATCGCGGCGCCAGGCGGCGATGGTGTCGGGATAGCGGGAGGGAGCCATGGTGTCGGGCATTATCGTCTCCTGGAGTGCGACCAGTTACATAATTGAAATTCAGAATGCGAAACGTCGGTGGCGGCGGCCCGGCGTTCCCGGTTGGCGCGGCTCAGACGCGGGCGCCGGATTGCGGCCCGTGACGAACCGTTTCCGTCCCGTTCGCCGGGCGGCGCGCATGCGCAATGGATGCAATGGTCACGTCCTGGGTCTCCCTGCCTGCGTTTCGTTGGCCGGAGGATGACCTCCGGCGGAAGCGTCTCGGATGTTTGCCCGGGGCCGGAGCTCCGGGGATTGGTCAGCCCTGGCAAATTACGTGGTCGGAGCGGGCGGGGCAATGCGGTCGCTGCAGCGGCGTCGCGCGGATGGGTCCGCACCGTTCCGTCTCGAAAAAAAGTCAATCCTTGCATTCCAGCCATGCATCAGGGATAGAGCCACGGCTGTTGCGCTTTGCGAAGGGCGGGAGCGGGTCTCCAGGCGCGGCGAATGGCAACACCGGGCCGGAATCGCGGCTGCGGGAAGTGGGAGAAGGTAATGAACACGGACGTCATCAGCCGGGTCAGGGCCAATCCGAAATTCGCCGAGCTGGAACGCAAGCGCAGCCTGTTCAGCCGGCAACTCGCCGTCCTCATGGTGGTCATCTATGGCGGCTTCATCTACGCCGTTGCCTACCAGAAGCCGTTGCTGGCCACCAGGATCGGCAGCGTGGTCACGCTCGGCTTCCCGCTTGGTCTCGGCGTGATCCTGTCGGCCATTCTCATCACCGGCTGGTATGTCGCCCGCGCCAATGGCGAGTACGAACAACTGATCCGCGAGATCGTGGAGGACGCGCGATGATGCCGGCCCGTATCGGCCGGGCGCTGCTGCTGGCGGCGCTGTCGCTGCTCGCGGCCTGGCCGGCCCAGGCTTCCTGGTCAGCCCTGGCCGCCGGCCCCGATTTCGGCCAGGCGCAGAAGCAGGCGGCCAACGTCACCGCCATCGCGATGTTCGTGGGCTTTGTTCTGGTCACCTTGTTCATTACCTACTGGGCGGCCAGGCGTACCCGCACGACGGCGGATTTCTATGTCGCCGGCGGCGGCATCACCGGCTTTCAGAACGGCCTGGCGATTGCCGGCGACTACATGTCGGCCGCCTCGTTCCTGGGCATTTCCGCCCTCGTCTATGCCAGCGGCTATGACGGCCTGATCTATTCCATCGGCTTCCTGGTGGGCTGGCCGATCATCGTCACGCTGATGGCCGAGCGGCTGCGCAACCTCGGCAAGTTCACCTTCGCCGACGTGGTCAGCTACCGGCTGGAGCAGACGCCGCTGCGCAGCCTGGCCGCTTCCGGCACGCTGGTGGTGGTGGCGTTCTACCTGATCGCCCAGATGGTCGGCGCCGGTCAGCTCATCAAGCTGCTGTTCGGCCTGGACTACAACGTCGCGGTGGTGCTGGTCGGCGTGCTGATGGTGCTGTACGTTACCTTCGGCGGCATGCTGGCCACCACCTGGGTGCAGATCATCAAGGCCGGGCTGCTGCTCGGCGGCGCCACGCTGATCGCGGTGCTGGTGCTGGTGCATTTCGGCTTCGACGTGACGGCGCTGTTCGCCAGGGCGGTCGAGGTGCATCCGAACCACGACGCGATCATGCTGCCCGGCAAGATCGTGGCGAACCCGGTGGAGGCCATTTCGCTCGGCCTGGCGCTGATGTTCGGCACCGCCGGGCTGCCGCATATCCTGATGCGCTTCTTCACCGTGGCCGACGCGAAGGAGGCCCGCAGGTCGGTGTTCTGGGCGACCGGTTTCATCGGGTATTTCTATATCCTCACCTTCATCATCGGCTTCGGGGCGATCACCCTGGTCTCGCAGAACCCGGACTACCTGACCGGCCCGGTCGGCTCCGGGCTGCGTGGCGGCGCCAACATGGCGGCGGTGTGGCTGGCCCAGGCGGTGGGCGGCGATTTGCTGCTCGGCTTCATCTCGGCGGTGGCGTTCGCGACCATCCTCGCGGTGGTGTCCGGGCTGACGCTGGCCGGCGCCTCGGCGGTCAGCCACGACCTCTATGCCAGCGTGTGGCGCCGCGGCCGCGTCAACGAGCGGGAGGAACTGCGCGTCTCCAAGATCACCACGCTGGTGCTCGGCGTGGTCGCCATCGGGCTGGGCATTGCCTTCGAGAAGCAGAACATCGCCTTCATGGTGGGTCTGGCCTTCGCCATTGCCGCCAGCGCCAATTTTCCGGTGCTGATCGTGTCGATGTACTGGCGCGGGCTGACCACGCTGGGCGCGGTGCTCGGCGGCTGGCTCGGCCTGATTTCGGCGGTGACGCTGACCGTGCTCAGCCCGTCGATCTGGGTGGTGGTGCTCGGCAATCCGGCCGGTTCGGCGCCGTTCCCGTATAATGCGCCGGCGCTGTTCTCCATGCCGGCTGCCTTCCTCGGCTGCTGGTTGTTCTCGATCATCGACCGCACGGCGCGCGCGCGCGGCGAGCGCGCGAAGTTCGACGCGCAGTATGTCCGCAGTCAAACCGGTATCGGGGCGGAGGGTGCGGCGTCGCACTGACGCACAGTCCCAATTACACTGCCCGAAAAGGGGCGTCCGGCTTCGGCCGGGCGCCCCTTTTGTCTGTTCACGGGCGCTTTTTTCGCTTCCGGCGCGCTTTTCAGACGCCGAAGTCGATCCGGCCGCGATCAAAGTATTTAGACAAATCGGGAATGCCGAATTCCATACCAATAAACATGTGACCAACTGATTTCAGGTGCGTGATATTGTAAATTGCCGAGATTGGATCAACCAAATGTGTCGCACAGAAGCCGGCAACAGAACAACAAGGCATTGAATTCGCCCGCGCCGCATCTATCTCTGAATTCTAACGAATAGCGGGATCTCAGATGCCCGGGATTGCTTTTTGCGCCCCGCGCAACACGGCGCGCTACCTTTCTTTCCTTGCCGCCGCATGGTTGCCGGCGGCCTGCGCGACGATAACGCCGCCGCCCGATACCCCTGTCGTGCCGCCGGGGGCGCTTGGCACCAATGGCGATGTTGACCAGGCGGCGGCGAGCTTCGCCGGCTGGGCGTTTGCCGACCCCAGCCACACCGCCGGCCGCCCGGTCGAGGCGGCACGGGCCGTGATCGCGCTGGAGTACTGGTCCGGCGAGTTGTCGAGCAATCCGCGCTACGCCTTTGCCTCGCCGTTGGATCAGATGCGGATGCTGCAGGCGCGTCAGGAGGTGCGCCAGACGCTTGGCATCGCGCCGGGCGCGCCGTCCCAGGCCGTGGTCGACGCCATGATCCGGGTCGAAAACGCGGGCATGTCCGGCGATGTGGGGATGGCAAGGCAAGCGCTGACCGGGCCTTTGTTCACCCTTGGTCCGGATGCGACGTTGCAACGCCTCATTTATCTTCCGCCGCTGCCGGTCGCCCGGGTGGCGGCGGCCGATGCCCAGTTCGACACCCAGCCGGTGTCGCGATGACACGCCAGCCGGCCGACAGCCCTGGATTTCCGTTTTTTCATCCGCTGCCGCGGGGCCGCCTTCATCCTGCCCGGCGGCCGCCGCGCCCCGGCTGTCTCCTTCGCATGGCCCGGCGATCATGCCGGAGCGAAGGAGACATCAGCGATGAAAACCCTCAGCCGCCTTGCGCTCGCCGTCCTGCTGACCGGCGCCGTCTCCCTGCCGGCGCTGGCCCAGGTCGCCCAGACCGTGCCGGTGCCGAAACAGCAAATCACCCGCGTTGCCGCCGGCCCGGAGACGGGCAAGCCGGACGCCGGCAAACAGGGTGGGACCAAGCCGGGGATCGGCAAGCCTGCCGGGCAGGGGGCGGTCATGACCGACAAGGCCGGCAGCCATGCGCCGGTGACACAGGCGCCCCCCGTCGCCGACGCGCCTGCCGCCCCCAAGACCAACTGAGCTGGTCACGCCGGGCCGGGCCTCCGGCCCGGCGTGCAGGACCGGACGGGGTCGGGTGCGTATCTCGCGGTCACCGTCTGGTGACGAGTCCCTGCTTCATTGGCGATGCCCGGAACCGGAGCGAACGTTATGTTTCAGCATGATTTCCGTCGCCTGGCTTTGGCGCGCGACCTGCTGCCGGAAACCCGTCTCGGCAGTCAGCCGGCGGCCCGCGGCGCCGATTCCGATCCACCCGAGGCGGCCCACCGCCGCGAGGTGCCGGATGCCACCGAGGTGAACAAGGACTGATCGCGGCCTGCCGCCGCCCCCCATTCGGCATAAGGGGATGGCGCCGGGATCATTTGCACACATATGACCGCAGCCCTAAACCCCGTGCCCGATGGATCACGGGACGGCGATGCGGGCGCATACTTCTATGGCAGAAGCGGCCGGACCGGCGGCGTACCAGACGCCGGCGGACGGTTCTGTTGAGGCGCAGGTCGGTTTCCTGCTCCGCCGCGCCTACCAGCGCCATACCGCGATCTTCCAGGACTGCATCGGCGAGGCCGACCTGACCCCCACCCAGTTCATCGCCCTGGCCAAGGTGGTGGAACAGGGCCGCGTCACCCAGAACCTGCTCGGCCGTCAGGCGGCGATGGACCCGGCCACCATCCAGGGCGTGGTTCGCCGGCTGGTGGCGCGCGGCCTGGTCGAGCGGCGGCGCGACCCGGCCGACCGCCGCACCGCCGTGCTCGTGCCGACACCGTCCGGGCTTGCCGTGGCCGCGCGGGCCATGCCATGCGCCTGCCGCATCACCGAAGCGACCCTCGCCCCCCTGGACATGGCCGAGCGGGGCCGCTTCCTCTCCCTCCTGCGCCGGCTGGTCTGACCGCCGCGCCCGTCCCCGAGGACCGAATATCGCATGGACACCCAACTGGGCTTCGGCACCGATATCGCCGCACTCGGCACAAGCGCGGGCCTGATCGCGCTGGACAAGTGTTTTCTCGGCCATCTGGCCGGGCACGATGCCGGGCTGCAAGCCCGGCTGCTGGCCGCGCGAGCCGCGCCGGAGGCGCTGGAGCCGCTGGCCGAGAGCCATCTGATCATGGCGCTGGGGCCGGTGCTGGAAGATTTCGTGTCGCAGTTGTTCGGCCTGGAGGAGGCGCTGGAAGCGCTGGTGGCGCGCACCCGCCAGCTCGATCCGGTGCATGCCTGCAAGCGGCTGTTCGTGCAGCGCCAGGCGGTGAAGAAGTTCCCTGACCCGTCCGGCTTCGACGGCGCCGCCCTGCGCGCGGCGCTGGAAGCCGAGATGACCGTGCCGCTCACCGAAATCAGCTTCGCCACCCATGTCGAGGCGTGGCAACGTAACGATCGCACGCCGCTGATCGACCTCGCCATGCAATACGCCGCCTGGGCGACGCTGTCGCCGGAGGGTCGCGCCGCCCACGCCGGCGGCACCCTGTTCCGGGTGCCGCAGAAGCCTGATCCGCAGCGCCTGGTGCCGGTGGAGACCATCGAACGCCACGGCGTGACGATGCAGCGCCTGCCTGAGCATGAATGGCGCCATCGCGAAGGGTTCGCCCTGACCGATCCGGGCATGAACGACCAGCAGGCGCTCGACCAGATGAATTACTGCATCTGGTGCCATTCGCAGGGCAAGGATTCCTGCAGCCGCGGCCTGAAGGACCGCAAGAGTGGCGGATTCCAGAAATCGCCGTTCGGCGTCGCCCTGGCGGGCTGCCCGCTGGAAGTGAAGATCAGCGAAATGCATTCCCTGCGGGCGCAGGGTTTTGTCCTCGGCGCTTTCGCGACGATTGCCATCGACAACCCGATGCTGGCGGCCACCGGCCACCGCATTTGCAACGACTGCATGAAGGCCTGCATCTATCAGAAGCAGGAGCCGGTCGATATCCCGCAGGCCGAGACCGCCATCCTCAAGGATGTGCTCGGGCTGCCCTGGGGGTTCGAAATCTATTCGCTGCTGACCCGCTGGAACCCGCTGGATATCCGCCGGCCGCTGCCGCTGCCGGAGTCCGGGCGGAAAGTGCTGATCGTCGGCCTCGGTCCGGCCGGCTTTACCCTCGCGCACCATTTGCTGAACGATGGCCACACCGTGGTGGCGATTGACGGGCTGAAGCTGGAGCCGCTCGGCTTCGATCCGCGCCGGCCGGTGCGCGATGTCGAGACGCTGTACGAGAACCTCGATGACCGGGTGATGGCCGGCTTCGGCGGCGTCGCCGAGTACGGCATCACCGTGCGCTGGAACAAGAACTACCTCAAGCTGATCCGCATCCTGCTGGAGCGGCGCACCGCCTTCGCCGCCTTCGGTGGCGTGCGCTTCGGCGGCGGCGCCACCCTGTCGGTGGACGATGCCTGGGCGATGGGCTTCGACCATGTGGCGCTGTGCATGGGCGCGGGGCGGCCGACCATCATCGACATGCCGAACGGGCTCGCCCGCGGCGTGCGCCAGGCCAGCGATTTCCTGATGGGGCTGCAACTCACCGGGGCGGCGAAGCTGTCCTCCATCGCCAACCTGCAGCTGCGCCTGCCGGTGGTGGTGATCGGCGGCGGCCTGACCGCCATCGACACCGCGACCGAAAGCCTCGCCTACTATGTGCGGCAGGTGGAGAAGTTCGCGCTGCGCTACCGCACCCTGGTCGCCGAGCGTGGCGAGCCGGCGGTGCGCGCCGCCTGGAGCGAGGAGGAAGCGGAGATCGCCGCCGAGTTCCTCAGCCATGCCGAGGCGATCCGCGCCGAGCGCGACGCTGCCGCCGCCGCGGGCCGTCTGCCCCGGCTGGCTGAGTTGCTGGAATCCTGGGGCGGGGCGACCGTCGCCTATCGCCGCAAGCTGACCGAAAGCCCGTCCTACACGCTCAACCACGAGGAAGTGGCGAAGGCGATGGAGGAGGCGGTGCGGTTCGCCCAGGGCCTCGCCCCGGTCGCCGTCGAGGTGGATCGCTTCGGCCACGCCGCCGGGCTGCGCTGCGCCCGCGCCGACGGCACCGAAGTGGTGCTGCCGGCGCGCGCCGTGCTGGTGGCCGCCGGCACCCAGCCCAACACGGTGCTGGCGCGCGAGCCGGGTGCGATGCAGGAGGGCCGCATCCGGCTGGACGGCAAATACTTCCAGGCGGTGGACATCGAGGGCAATCCGGTCACGCCGGTGCGTTCGCTGGCCAAGCCGGATGACAGCCACATCCTGATGCACCGCACCGGCGAAGGCCGCTTCATCAGCTTCTTCGGCGATCTGCACCCGAGTTTCTTCGGCAACGTCGTCAAGGCCATGGGCAGCGCCAAGCGCGGCTATCCGCTGGTCAGCCGGGTGCTGGCCCAGCTTGCGCCCTCGCCGGTGTCCGGGCGGGACCTGATTACCCGCTGCCGCGACGAACTCACCGCCTGCGTGCATGCGGTGAACCGGCTGACGCCGAACATCGTCGAAGTGGTGCTGCGCGCCCCGGCCGCTTCCCGCGCCTTCCGCCCCGGCCAGTTCTACCGCCTGCAGAACTACGAAATGAACGCCCCCCGTCTGACCGAAGCCGGGCTGGGCACGACGCTGCTGTCGATGGAGGGGCTGGCGATGACCGGCGCCTGGACCGACAAGGCGCGCGGCCTGCTGTCGGTGATTGCGCTGGAGATGGGCGGCAGTTCCGATTTATGCGCCCATCTGCAGCCAGGCGAGCGCGTCGTGCTGATGGGGCCGACCGGCACGCCCACCGACATCCATCCCAACACCACCGTCGCGTTGATCGGCGGCGGCCTCGGCAATGCGGTGCTGTTCTCGATCGGGGCGGCGCTGCGCGCGGCCGGCAGCCGGGTGATCTACTTCGCCGGCTACAAGGCGCTGCGCGATCGCTACAAGCTGGAGGAGATCGAGCGCGCCGCCGACGTGATCATCTGGTGCTGCGACGAGGCGCCCGGCTTCACCCCGACCCGTCCCCAGGATCGCAGCTTCGTCGGCAATATCGTGCAGGCGATCGCCGCCTATGGCGCCGGCAGGCTGGACGGCCAGCCGATTCCGCTGAACGAGGCCGAGCACCTGCTGGTCATCGGCTCGGACCGCATGATGCAGGCGGTCGGCGTGGCGCGGCGCGGGGTGCTGGCGCCCTATCTGCGGCCGGGACACACCGCGATTGGCAGCATCAACTCGCCGATGCAGTGCATGATGAAGGAAGTCTGCGCCCAGTGCCTGCAACCGCAGATCGACCCCGAGACCGGCGAACGGACGGTGATCTTCTCCTGCTTCAACCAGGACCAGCCGCTCGATCGGGTGGATTTCCCGGCGCTCAACGAACGGCTGCGGCAGAACTCGCTGCAGGAGAAGCTGACCAAGTTGTGGATCGATCGGACACTGCGCAAGCTCGACGCTCGGACGGCGGTGGCGGCGGAGTAAAGGAAGGAAGGCCAGGGCTCTGCCCTGGACCCGCAAGGGGCCGGGAGGCCCCTTGACCCCGTTCCTAATCCGGCTCGTCTTCCACGTCGGGGGGCGGGGAGAAATCGCCGCTTTCGCCGTAGTTCATGCCTAGCGTGCCGGTGACGATCTGGGCCACCGCTCCATCCAGCCGCAGCAAATCCCAGCAGGTGATCCAGCTTTTGATATACTGCCGCATCGTCCCCGCCGCGGTGCGGGTGGCGAGCGGCGCCGGCGGGGCGGACCAGTCATAGGCGCCGGTGTACAACTCCCGCAGCCGGTCGTGGCAGGCGACCAGATCGGCATCGCGCGGCGGCAGCAGGCGCTTGGGCGCGTTGGAGATGTGGCGGATGCCGGCCAGCGCCAGCGCGGCCTGAGCCGGGCGCCCCTTCAGGCGCAGCCGGTCCGGCAGCTTCTCGGCATCGCCCCGCGCCTCGATCACCGCGGCGCGGAAATCATCGGTGATGGCATAGACCGACACCAGACCCGGGATGCGCACCGTGGCGTCCAGCCCCAGCCAGCGCGACAACTCGGCATAGGCCAGCGCGCGCTGCAGCGGCGTGTAGCGGCCGATCGAGCTCCACCTCGTCCAGCAACAGGCACCAGCCGGCGAAACCGGCGAGGCGGAACAGCAGCGGCGCGAAGCGGGCCTGCTGGCGCGCCATTTCCGCCGCCGCCACGGCGCGCAGGTTGAACATCTTGGCCGCCCCGGCTTCCTTCAGCGCCTGCCGCAGATCGGCCTGCGCCAGCTTTCCGCCGGCCAGGAATTTCTCGAACCGGCGCACCCGCTCGGGCGGCGTCGCCGGCCGGCCGAGCAGGAACAGCAGGGCGGCGAATACCGGCGCGAAGCCGGATTCGGGGGCGCTGACCGCCGCCTGCAGCGACGCCAGATCGGCGGGGTGGCGGCGCAGCTCGGCCAGGGAAGCCGTCATCGGGTCGTCGTTGCGCTCTGGCAGGGCGGCTTCCCGCAGGGCGGCCTGGAACAGCCGGACCGGATCGGAGAGCGGCGTCTCCTTGCTGACCACCACGCGGCTGACCACGAAGCCCTGGGCCAGCGCGACTTCCGACAAATAGCCCAGCAGATGCGACTTGCCGGTGCCGAAATCGCCGGCGATGCCGAGCCCGGTGCCGGGCCGCGCCCCATCCGCCCAGGCGCGGTGCAGGGCCGCCTCGAAGCCCTGCTCGATGTCGGTCTGTTCGGTGCCGAGCAGGCGCACCGCCTCGCGGTTCGGCACACCGGCCCGCAGGGCCTCGATGGCGATCCGTGCCGCCAGGTTCATGACGCCACCCACACCAGCGGCGCCACCGGGTTCTGCCGTGCGCCCGCATGCACGTCCGGCCAGATGCGCGCCTTGAGGGCGACATACTGGTCGAGCGCCCGCTTGCCCTCGCCGGCGGTCAGCGCCGCATCGGCCAGCACCAGGAGGAAAAAGCCGGGCAGGCGGTCGATGTCGTCGATCAATTCCCGCAGCACCTCATAGGCATCCATCACCGCGGCCGGGGAGTAGCGGAATTCGCCGTCGGCGACCGGGCCGGTGCGCAATATCTGGCGCAGGTCGAGCGTGACCAGCAGGCCGGCAGCACCGGCGCTGCGCACCCAATGGCAGACGGAGGACAGCAGGGCGCGGGCGTTGTGCCGGTTGATGCGGGAGAAAATCTGCACGTCGCGCAGCGCGCCGATGCTGCCCAGTTCGCCGCGCAGCCATTGCATGACCGGTTCCGCCGCATCGGACTCGGCCCCCAGGCGGTCGAGGCAGAGGCGCATCAGGGCGCTGCGGAAATCCTGCGCCAGCGCCGCATCATCCCAGATGTCCTCGCTCAGCCACTGGTCGCGGCTGCGCTCCAGTAGCGACAGCGCGATGCCATGCGCCTCTGCCAGCGCGGCCAGCGGCACGGGGTGCCCGGGGCGCGGCCAGGCATAGCCGTGGCGGGTGAACATCTCCTCGACCTGGTGCTGCAGCAGACGGTCCCAGGGCAGTTGCCGGGCGATGGCGAAGAACACGTCGTGCAGCAGATGCACGCGGGTGGTGGCGGCGCTGAGGTGCAACGCAATCAGCCCGTGCCGCGTGCCCGCCGCGTCGACGCAACGGATCATCGCGGGAATGTGCTCGGGCGAGGCGACGGCGAACTTCACCGCCCCGCCGCCGGCGGGGATGAAGCGGGCCAGATATTCCTGTGCGAGGACGCCCAGCCACTCAGCGAGCGGCAGGTCCTGGCCGGTCGCTGGCTGCATGGCTCGGCTCCGGACTGAAGCGGATGGCGAAATACTCGTGCTGGCCGCCCTGCTCGTCGAACACGGTCACGCGCTTGCGACCTTTCGTTCCGGTGGCCGCGGAAAGGGCGAAGCGATGCCCCGTGCCGGTGGTGGCGTCCGGCGTGCGGTCGAGGCGGAGCAGGTCGGCGGCGAATTCCTCGACCGGATAATCGGCGGCCGCCACCGGCAGCACGGTCAGCAGCGCGTGCAGGTCGAGCAGCGGCACCAGCGGGCCGGCGGGGCCGGTCTCCGGCCGCCATGCCGGCTCAACGGCGGCGGCGAGCGGGCGATAGGCGGCGAACAGGCGGTCGAGGAAGGCGCGCGCCTGGAAGCGGTCGGGGCGAAGCTGGACGGCGCGCAGCAGGCCGGCCAGGAAGGAGGGGCGCACCCGCCGCTCCAGCTTGCGGCCGAAGCGCACCGCCTGGGCGCGGGGTTCCAGCCGCACGATCACCGGGAAGGCACTGATTTTCCCCTCGCGCTCGACCAGGCGGACGCCGTGTTCCTGCGCCTGCGCCTTCAGTTCGGCGACAAAACCGCCATCGCGGAAGGCGGCGGCGATATCGGGCACCGGCAGCGCGGCGGCCTCGTCCAGCACGGTGGCGATTTCGGCGCTCAGCCGGCGCGACTGGGCCAGCGAATCGGGCAGGGCGCCGGCGCTGCCCTCGCGGGCGGCGCGCAGGCCCTTGCGGATGGCGGCGTGCAGGCCGGCGGCACGGCGGTCGGCATCGGCCAGGCGCTGCTCCAGCGCGGCGAAGCCGGCCTCGATGCCGGAGGGCGAATCGGTGTCATTGGACATGCCGGAATGGCTAGCACGGCGGCCGGGAAGCCGCCACAGGCCGGCGTGCGCGTGCCATACCCGGCACAAGAGCCCTGACGCCATCCGGCGCCTCATGCCGCCGCCGTAATATCGGTCGCCGCAAAGCCCGCGCCCTTGAACAGCAGCGGCAGGTCGCGCGCCTTCGCCAGGGCATAGGACGCGCAGTCGCCGAAATTGAGCGCGGCCGGGTGACGGCCTTTGCCGAACCGCAGGAACGCATCCCGCGCGATGGTTGCGAGGTCGGAATCGTAGGGGACGATCTGCATGGCCGCGCGCGCCACCAGGGCATCGAGGCCGAGCCACAGGGTGGGGTCCCCCGTGCGCCCGGCCAGCACCAGCGCGGTTTCGGCGGTGCTCACCGCGGATACCAGGCAGGTGCCGGCCTGGACGATGATGCGCAGAAACGCATCGGCCTCCTTCTCGCGGCGCAGCACCGCGAGCAGGGCCGAGCTGTCGATAACGATCACGCCGGCAGCCCGTCCCCGCCGTAGAGACCGGCATCGGTCAGCGCCGTGTGCCCGGCCAGCCGCGCCGCGCTCTCCCGGCTGATCGCCTGCAGGTCGCGATAGAGGGCTTCGGCATCCGGGGGCGGTGGCTGGCGGCGGCGCACGCCGTGTTCGATGAACTCCGCGCCGGCCCGCTCCAATACCTCGCGTACGCACGCCAGTGTGGCGGGGGCGACGCGGATCGGCCCTTCCGCGGCCTCAACCCGGCGGATGGTGACAACCGAGACCTTGGCCCGGTGGGCGAGTTCGTCCGGCTCAAGGCGCAGAAGCGCTCGGGCAGCACGGATCTGCTCGGGGGTGATGTTCATGAGAAGCAGATAACGGAAAGAGCGTGTTGGATTAAGCCTGCGGCGGCAGGCGCGCCGCTGTTACCCGGCCGCCGGCGCCGCGTCAGCGCGCCATCACCATCTTCATCCGCCGGATGACCGCGTACAGACCGACGAAAAACGATTCGCCGACCAGGAAATGGCCGATATTCAATTCCTCGACTTCCGGCAACGCCGCGACCGGCGGCGTATTCTTGAAGGTCAGGCCATGGCCGGCGTGGCATTGCAGGCCGAGCGTCGTGGTCAGCGCCGCCGCCGCGCGCAGGCGGTCAAGCTCGCCCGGCACGCCTTCCGCATAGGCGCCTGTATGCAACTCCACCACCTGGGCGCCGATGGCGGCACTCGCCTCCAGCTGCGCCGGGGAGGGGTCAACGAACAGCGACACCCGGATGCCGGCTTCGCGCAACGTCGTCACCACCGGCCGCAGCGAGTCGCGCTGGCCGGCCACGTCCAGCCCGCCTTCGGTGGTCACCTCGGTGCGTTTTTCCGGCACCAGGCAGCAGGCGTGCGGGCGCACCTGCAGGGCGAAGCGCACCATTTCGTCGGTCGCTGCCATTTCAAGGTTCAGGGGGGCCGTGATGGCGGCGCGCACGCCGATCACGTCGGTCTCACGGATGTGGCGGCGGTCCTCGCGCAGATGCATGGTGATGCCGTCCGCACCCGCCGCCAGCACCGCCCGGGCGGCGCGGACCGGGCTCGGGTCGAGCCCGCCGCGCGCGTTGCGCACGGTCGCGATGTGGTCGATATTCACGCCAAGGCGGATCGGGTTCATGAACGAGCCTCCGTTTGGGCGGCTAGTTCGGCCGCCAGGTCGATCGCCGCGATCAGGCTGGACGGATCAGCCCGGCCCTGCCCGGCGATGGCGAAGGCGGTGCCGTGGTCGGGCGAGGTGCGCACCACCGGCAAGCCTAACGTAACGTTCACGCCATGGCGCATGTCAAGTGTTTTGAGCGGAATCAGTGCCTGATCGTGGTACATTCCCATGGCAACATCGTAGCCGGCGCGCGCCGGGGGCGTGAACATGCTGTCGGCGGCGAAGGGGCCGGACACGTCCAGCCCCTCGGCGCGGAGCTGGGCAATGGCGGGGGCGATGATGGTGGTTTCCTCCTCGCCCATGGTGCCGTCCTCGCCGGCGTGGGGGTTCAGCCCGGCCACCGCCAGCCGCGGCGCCGCGATGCCCCAGTGCGTGCGCAGCGCCGCTTCGGTCACCCGGCACACGGCGACGATGCGGTCGATCGTGATCATGTCCAGCATGCGGCGCAGGGAGGCGTGCACGGTGACCGGCACGACGCGGAGCATCGGGCTGGCCAGCATCATCACCGGCAGCCTCGCCCCGGTCAGGGCGGCGAGGAACTCGGTGTGGCCGGGATAGGGAAAGCCGGCGCCGTAGAGGGTGGATTTGTGGATCGGGTTGGTCACTACCGCGGCGGCGATGCCGGCGAGCGCCAGACGGGTCGCCTGTTCGATGGAGGCGATGACGGCAGCGGCGTTGGCGGGGTCGGGCGTGCCGGGGCGCGGGGGGACGGCGAGCGGCACGGGCAGCACGGGCAGCGCGTCGCGAAACACCGCTGCGGCGGCCTCGGGGGCGTTCACCACCCGGATGGGCACGTCCAGGCCAAGCGTGCGGGCGAGCGCTTCCAGGCGGGCAGGGTCATCCAGCGCGACAAAGCTACGGCCGTGCCGGCGTGCGAGCCAGGCGCGCAGGGTAAGTTCACCGCCAATACCGGCGGGATCGCCCATAGTAACGGCCAGCGGCGGAAGCTCTACGGAATGGGGTGCAGGGGTCCACTGACCCCTGCCGGGTCCAGGGCAGAGCCCTGGCCTTCCTTCCTTCATATATGAATAGCCCGGCCATCGACTGCCAAAGCCGCCTCCTTGACCGCTTCGTTCAGGCTAGGGTGAGCATGGCAAATGCGCGCCACATCTTCGGAGGACGCCCCGAACTCGATAGCGGTGACGATTTCCGCGATCAGGGTGCCGGCATCGGGGCCGATGATATGGCAGCCGAGAATCCGGTCGGTGGCGCGGTCGGCGAGGATTTTCACGAACCCGTTGGTGCTGCCCATGGCGCGGGCGCGGCCATTGGCGGTGAACGGGAATTTGCCGACCCGGTAGTCGATGCCGGCGGCCTTGAGTTGTTCCTCGGTGCGGCCGACGCCGGCCACTTCGGGCCATGTGTAGACCACGGCGGGGATGGCGCCGTAGTTCACGTGCCCGGCCTTGCCGGCCAGTTGCTCGGCCAGGGCCACGCCTTCGTCCTCGGCCTTGTGCGCCAGCATCGCCCCGGCGATGACGTCGCCGATGGCGTAGATGCCGGGGACGTTGGTGGCGAAATGGCTGTCGGTCTTCACCCGGCCGCGGTCGTCGAGCGCGACGCCGGCTTCCGCGAGGCCGAGGCCCTCGGTGTAGGCGCGCCGGCCGATCGCCAGCAGCACCACATCGGCCTTGATTTCCTGCGCCGCACCGCCCTTCGCGGTTTCCGCGGTCAGCGTCACCCCGTCATTGCCGACCCGGGCGCCGGTGACCTTGGTGGACAGAAGAAATTTCAGCCCCTGTTTGGCCAGGATACGCTCGAACTGCTTTGCCACTTCGCCGTCATTGCCGGGGATCAGCCGGTCAAGGAACTCGATCACCGTCACCTCGGCGCCGAGCCGGCGCCAGACGCTGCCGAGTTCCAGTCCGATCACGCCGCCGCCGATCACCACCAGATGGCCGGGCACGTGGTCGAGTTCCAGCGCGCCGGTGGAGGTGACGATGCGTTTTTCGTCCACCTCGACGCCGGCCAGCGGCATGCTGTCGCTGCCGGTGGCGATGACGATATTCTTCGCGGCGTATTCCTTGCCGTCAACCACCACATGGCCCGGTCCGGCGATGCGGCCATGCCCCTTCAGCCAGGTGATTTTGTTCTTCTTGAACAGGAACTCGACGCCGCGGACATTGGCCTCCACCACTTCGGCCTTGCGCGCCTGCATGCGCGCGAGGTCGAGCTTCACCCCCTCCAC
The DNA here is from genome assembly GCA_963709085.1 of uncultured Alphaproteobacteria bacterium. GTDB lineage: Bacteria > Pseudomonadota > Alphaproteobacteria > Acetobacterales > Acetobacteraceae > Rhodovastum. The sequence goes on along the minus strand of CAVPVB010000024.1, from coordinate 584,691 downwards.
CAGAATGCCGTGATCGGCGAAGGCGTGCGTCACCTCGGCGTAATTCTCGCTCGACTGCAGCAGCGCCTTGCTGGGGATGCAGCCGATGTTGAGGCAGGTGCCGCCGAGGGTGGGGCGCTTCTCAACGCAGGCCACTTTCAGGCCGAGCTGGGCGGCACGGATGGCGCAGACATAGCCGCCCGGTCCCGAACCGATGACGATGACGTCGAAGGAGTCCGGCATGGCGTTACAGGTCCAGCAGCAGGCGGCGGGGGTCCTCGACGCCTTCCTTCACCCGCACCAGGAACGACACCGCCTCCTTCCCGTCGACGATGCGATGGTCGTAGGACAGAGCGAGATACATCATCGGCCGGATTTCCACCTTGCCGCCGACCGCGATCGGCCGTTCCTGGATTTTGTGCATGCCCAGGATGCCGGATTGCGGCGGGTTGAGGATCGGGGTGGACATCAGGCTGCCATAGACGCCGCCATTGGTGATGCTGAAGGTGCCGCCGCTCAGCTCCTCCAGTTTGAGCTGGCCGTCACGGGCGCGGCGGCCGAAATCGGAGATGGATTTTTCCACCTGGGCGAAGCTCATCCGATCGACGTTGCGGATCACCGGCACCACGAGCCCGCTCGCCCCGCCGACGGCGATGCCCATGTGGACGAAATGCTTGTAGACGATCTCGTCGCCATCGATCTCGGCGTTCACCGCCGGGAACTCCGTCAGCGCGACCACGCAGGCGCGCACGAAGAAGCTCATGAAGCCCAGCCGCACGCCGGTGTGCTTCTTCTCGAACGCGTCCTTGTATTCGGCGCGCAGGGCGAGCACCGCGCTCATGTCCACCTCGTTGAAGGTGGTGAGCATGGCGGCGTTGTTCTGCGCCTCCTTCAGCCGGGCCGCGATGGTGCGGCGCAGGCGGGTCATCTTCACCCGCTCCTCGCCCTCGGCGGCCGGGCGCGGCGGGTGGGGGGTGGGGGGTGCGGGGGGAGGGGCGGCGGGACGGCTGAGGAAGGCGAGCACGTCGCCCTTGGTGATGCGGCCGTCCTTGCCGGTGCCCTCGCCGAGTTGCGCGGGGGCGATGCCGGATTCCGCCATCAAACGGATGGCGGCGGGCAGCGGCTGGTAGGACGTGGCAGCTTGCGCCAGGCGCTCGGGCGGCGGCATGGCCGGGCGGGCCACCGGGCCGGTGGGCGAGGGCGGCGGGTTGATGCCGGCCGACGGGTTGGCGGACGGGCGCTCGACCTCGACCGGCTTGGGTGACACCGGCCGGGCGGGTGTCAACACTGCAACACCGTCAACCATCACGCCGAGCAGTGCGCCGACGGCGACCTCCGCCCCCTCATCGGCGGTGATTTCCGACAGCGTGCCGGCGGCGGGCGCGTTCACCTCCACCGTCACCTTGTCGGTTTCCAGCTCGACCAGCGGCTCGTCGGCCGCGACCGCTTCGCCGGCGTGCTTCAGCCAGCGCGCGACGGTCGCCGAGGTAACGCTTTCGCCCAGGGTGGGCACCTTGATCTCGGTCGACATGGCGGCAGGTCCTGTCCGGTCGTGAGGTGGGGTCAGTCGAGCGCCAGCGCGGCCGTGACCAGCGCGGCCTGCTCGACGGCATGGATCTTGGCCAGGCCGGTGGCCGGGCTGGCGGCGGCGGGGCGGCCGATATAGCGCGGCCGCTTCGCCGCGCCGTCCAGCTTCACCAGCACCTTCTCGATGCGCCGGTCGGCGAAATGCCAGGCGCCCATGTTCGCCGGTTCCTCCTGGCACCACACGATTTCGGCCTGGCGGTACGGCGCCAGCACTTTCGGCAGCGACACTTTCGGGAACGGATAGAGCTGCTCCAGCCGCACCAGGGCGACGTTATTGATGCCCTGCTCGCGCCGCTGCGCCAGCAGATCATAATAGACTTTGCCGCTGCACAGCACGACCCGCCTGATCTCCTCCGGCGGGGCGATGGCGTCGGTTTCGCCGATGACGGTGCGGAACCGCGAGCCCGGCCCCATTTCCTCCAGCGGCGACACGCACAGCCGGTGGCGCAGCAGGCTTTTCGGCGTCATCAGCACCAGCGGCTTGCGGAAGTTCCGTTTCAGTTGCCGGCGCAGCGCGTGGAAGTAATTGGCCGGGGTGGTGAGGTTGGCGACCACCATGTTGCGCTCGGCGCAAAGCTGCAGGTAGCGCTCCAGCCGGGCCGAGGAATGCTCCGGCCCCTGGCCCTCATGGCCGTGCGGCAGCAGCATCACCAGCCCGGACATGCGCAGCCACTTGGTCTCGCCGCCGGCGATGAACTGGTCGATGATCGCCTGCGCGCCGTTGGCGAAATCGCCGAACTGCGCCTCCCACAGCACCAGCGAGCGCGGGTCGGCCAGCGAATAGCCGTATTCGAAGCCCAGCACGCCCGCTTCCGAGAGCAGCGAGTTGTAGATTTCGATCTTGGCCTGGGTGGGGGCGATGTTGTTGAGCGGCACGTATTCGTTCTGGTTGGTCTGGTCCACCAGCACGGCGTGGCGCTGGCTGAAGGTGCCGCGCTGGCAGTCCTCACCCGAGAGCCGCACGCGCTGGCCTTCCAGCAACAGCGTGCCGAAGGCCAACGCCTCGCCGGTGGCCCAGTCAATGCCCTGGCCGCTCTCGATCATGACCCGCTTGGCCTCGAGCTGGCGGGCGATCTTGGGGTTCACGTCGAAGCCCTCGGGCACCCGGGCCAGCGCCAGGCCGACCTGGCGCAGCGCGTCCGGCTCGACCGCGGTGTTGCCTTCGGTCCATTCGGCGGTCGGGTCGGGCGCGGACAGGCCGGCCCAGCTGCCTTCCAGCCAGTCCGCCTTGTTCGGCTTGAACCCCTGCGCCGCCTGGTAGGCGTCCTCCAGCGTGGCGGCGAAGCCGTCCCACAGCGCCTTGACGGCATCCGCGGTCACCACGCCCTCGGATACCAGCTGCTCGGCATACAGCGCCCGGGTGGTTTTGCGGTCGCGGATGGCGCGGTACATCACCGGCTGGGTGAAGGCCGGCTCGTCGGTTTCGTTGTGGCCGTGCCGGCGGTAGCAGACGATGTCGAGCACGATGTCGCAGCCGAAGGTCATGCGGAACTCGGCGGCCATCTCGGCGCACCACATCACCGCCTCGGGGTTGTCGCCGTTGACGTGCAGGATCGGCGCCTGGATCGATTTGGCGACGTCGGTGCAATAGAGGCCGGAATAGGCGTGCGCCGGCACGGTGGTGAAGCCGATCTGGTTGTTCACCACCACATGCACCGTGCCGCCGGTGCGGTAGCCGATCAGCTGGCTCATCGCCAGGGTTTCGTAGACCAGGCCCTGGCCGGCGAAGGCGGCGTCGCCGTGCATCAGGATGCCCATGACCGAGTGCCGCCCGCGGGTATCGCCGGCCGCATCCTGGCGGGCGCGCACCTTGCCGACCACCACCGGGTCCACCGCCTCCAGATGCGACGGGTTGGGCTGCAGCGAGATGTGCACCATGCGCCCGGCGATCTCCACGTCGGTGGAAGTGCCGAGATGGTATTTCACGTCGCCCGAGCCCTGCACGTCGTCAGGCTTGAAGCTGGTGCCGCTGAACTCGCTGAACAGCGCCGCGTAGGGCTTCTTGACCACGTTCACCAGCGTGTTCAGCCGGCCGCGATGCGGCATGCCGATGGCGACCTCGTTCACGCCGCCGCGGGCGCCGACCTCGATGATGGCATGCAGCGCCGGGATGGTGACCTCGGCCCCCTCCAGCCCGAACCTTTTCGTGCCGACGTAACGCTTCTGGCAGAATGCCTCGAGACCCTCGGCCTCGGTCAGGTCTTCCAGGATGCGCTGCTTGGCCTCGGCGTCGAAATGGGTGCGCCAGGGCGCGCCTTCCACCCGGCGCTGAATCCAGGCCTTCTGGTCGGGGTCCTGGATGTGCATGAACTCGACGCCGACCGGGCCGCAATAGGTCTCGCGCAGCACTTCCAGAATCTGCCGCGGGGTGGCGACCTCCAGGCCGAGCACGTTGTCGATGAAGATCGGCCGGTCCAGATCGGCGGCGGTGAAGCCGTAGGTGGCCGGGTCGAGTTCCGGATGCGGGGCGGGAACCTGCAGGCCGAGCGGGTCCAGCTTCGCTTCCAGATGGCCGCGCACCCGGTAGGTGCGGATCATCATCAGGGCGCGCAGGCTGTCCTTGGTGGCGGCGCGCACCTGCTCGGCGCTGCCCCGCTCGGCTGCGGCCGACGGGGCGGGGCGGGCATCCTTCGCGGCGGCGCCCTTGGCGGCCGGCTTGGCCGGCTCGGGCTCGCCGAACTGCCATTTCCGCGGCGCCCAGGAGGCACCGGAATTGTCCTCCAGGATGGCCCGGCTTTCGTCGTTCAGGGCGGCGAAAAGCTCGGCAAATCCCGGATCGATCGCGCCCGGATCGGCCACCCAGCGCGCGTACAGATCGGCGATGAAGGCCGCGTTGGCGCCGTTGAAGGCGGTCGCGAGAAAATCGACGCCGGCCATGGTGATCCCCCTCGGTTCGTCGGCTCCCGCCGCCGCGCGGGCGGCGGGAGCGCCGGCTTCAGCCCCGCAGCGCTTTCAGCCCCGCAGCGCTTTCAGCATCGTGCTGCCCAGCGCCGCCGGGCTGTCGGCCACATGGATGCCGGCCTTTCGCAACGCCTCGAACTTGGCCGCCGCGGTGTCGCGCCCGCCGCTGATCACCGCGCCGGCATGGCCCATGCGCCGGCCCGGGGGGGCGGTGGCGCCCGCGATGAAGCCCACGGTCGGCTTCTTGACCTTGTTGGCGGCGATGAACTCGGCCGCGTCGATCTCGCTCGCCCCGCCGATTTCGCCGATCATGATGATCGCCTCGGTCTCGGCATCGGCGAGGAACAGTTCCAGCACTTCGATGAAGTCGGTGCCCTTCACCGGGTCGCCGCCGATGCCCACGCAGGTGGACTGGCCGAGCCCGGCGGCGGTGGTCTGCGCCACCGCTTCATAGGTCAGCGTGCCGGAGCGCGAGACGATGCCCACCTTGCCGCGACGATGGATGTGGCCGGGCATGATGCCGATCTTGCACGCATCGGGGGTGATCACGCCCGGGCAGTTCGGCCCGATCAGGCGCGACCGCGAGCCGTCCAGCGCGCGCCTGACCCGCACCATGTCGAGCACCGGAATGCCCTCGGTGATGCAGACGATCAGCCGCACGCCGGCATCGATCGCCTCCAGGATGGCGTCCGCGGCGAAGGGCGGCGGCACGTAGATGCCGGAGGCATCGGCGCCTGTTTTCGCCACCGCCTCGGCCACCGTGTCGAACACCGGCAGGTCGATATGGGTGCTGCCGCCCTTGCCCGGGGTGACGCCGCCGACGACCTGGGTGCCGTAGGCGATCGCCTGCTCGGAGTGGAACGTGCCCTGCGCCCCGGTGAAGCCCTGGGTGATGACGCGGGTGCGGGCGTCGACGAGAATGGCCATCAGGCGGCCTCCTGCACGGCCTTGACCACCTTCTCGGCGGCGTCGGCCAGATTGTCGGCCGAGATGATCGGCAGACCGGAGCGGGCCATGATCTCCTTGCCCAGCGCCACGTTGGTGCCTTCCAGCCGCACCACCAGCGGCACGTTCAGGCTGACCTCGCGCGCCGCCGCCACCACGCCCTCGGCGATCACGTCGCAGCGCATGATGCCGCCGAAGATGTTGACGAGAATGCCTTCCACGTTCGGGTCGGAGAGGATGATCTTGAACGCCGCGGTCACCCGTTCCTTGGTGGCGCCGCCGCCGACATCGAGGAAATTGGCCGGCGCCGCGCCATACAGCTTGATGATGTCCATGGTGGCCATCGCCAGCCCGGCGCCGTTCACCATGCAGCCGATGGTGCCGTCCAGCGCCACGTAGTTCAGGCTGTGCTTGGCCGCCTCCAGCTCCTTCGGGTCCTCCTCGGACTCGTCGCGCAGCTTCTCAATTTCGGGATGGCGGAACAGGGCGTTGTCGTCGAAGCTCAGCTTGGCATCCAGCGCCACCACCTCGCCCGCGCCGGTCACCACCAGCGGATTGATTTCCATGATGGCGGCGTCCAGCGCGATGAAGGCCTGGTACATGCCGGTGACGAACTGGGAAAACGCCGCGATCTGCTTGCCCTTCAGCCCGAGCCCGAAACCCAGCTTGCGGGCGTGGAAGGCGGAAATGCCGGAAGCCGGATCGATCGCCGCGCGCAGGATCTTCTCGGGATGGTGGGTGGCCACCTCCTCGATCTCGATGCCGCCCTCGGTGGAGGCGACGATGGTGACGCGCGCCGTGTCCCGGTCGATCAGCAGGGACAGGTACAGCTCGCGGGCGATGTCGCTGCCGGCCTCGACATAGACGCGGCGGACGCGGCGGCCGGCCGGCCCGGTCTGCTTGGTGATCAGGGTGTGGCCGATCATCGCCTCGGCCGCTTCCCGCACGTCCTCGGGCGATCTCGCCAGGCGCACGCCGCCCTTTCCGTTCGGGTCATCGGCGAAGCGGCCGGCGCCGCGGCCGCCGGCATGGATCTGCGATTTCACCACATAGAGCGGCCCGGGCAGCTTGCGCGCCGCCGCCTCGGCCTCCTCGGGCGTCCAGGCGATATGACCCTCCAGCACCGCCACGCCGTACTGCCGGAGCAGTTCCTTGGCCTGGTATTCGTGGATGTTCATCAGTTCAGACGCCCAGCTTCTTGAACGCTTCGATCAGGTCGCGCACCGCCGTGCAGGATTTCTCGAACGCCGCCTGCTCCGCCGGGGTGAACTTCACTTCGACGATCCGCTCCACCCCGCCGGCGCCGATCACCACCGGCACGCCGACATAAAATCCGCTCTGGCCGTATTCGCCGTTCAGCAGCACCGCGCTGGGCAGCACCCGCTTCTTGTCTTTCAGGTAGCTCTCCGCCATGGCGATGGCGCTGGCCGCCGGGGCATAGAAGGCGCTGCCCTTCTCCAGCAGCTTGACGATCTCGCCGCCGCCATTGGCGGTGCGCTGGACGATGGCGTCGATGCGCTCCTGCGTGGTCCAGCCCATCGCGATCAGGTCGGGCACCGGAATGCCGGCCACGGTGGAATAGCGGATCAGCGGCACCATGGTGTCGCCATGGCCGCCCAGCACGAAGGCAGTCACGTCCTCCACCGACACGCCGAACTCCTCGGCAAGGAACAGCCGGAAGCGCGAACTGTCGAGCACGCCCGCCATGCCGACCACCCGGTTGGCGGGCAGGCCGGATTTCTGCTGCAGCACCCACACCATCACGTCCAGCGGATTGGTGATGCAGATGACGAAGGCGTCCGGCGCGTAGGTTTTGATGCCCTCGGCCACCTGGGCGACCACGTGGGCATTCTTGGTCAGCAGATCGTCGCGGCTCATGCCGGGCAGGCGGGGGAAGCCGGCGGTAACGATCACCACATCGGCGCCGGCGATGGCGGCGTAGTCCGAGCTGCCGACCAGCTTGGAATCGAAGCCATCGACCGGGCTGGACTGCGCGATGTCGAGCGCCTTGCCCGCGGCGACCCCGCCGAACACGTCGAACAGCACGATGTCGCCGAGTTCCTTGAGGCCGATCAGGTGGGCCAGCGTGCCGCCGATATTGCCGGCGCCGACCAAGGCGATCTTGTTGCGTGCCATTGCGGGGAGAACCTTCCGAAGCGGTGGACGGGAACGGGTCGTTCCAAGTAAAATCGTTTACCGCCCGCCGGGCACCCGGGGGGTCCCGGAAGGCGAGCGTTGCTAGCCTATCATGGCGGGGGGAGCAAGACGCGGCCAGGGTGCTACACCGCAGGTTGTGCGGTCAGGCGGCTGCGCGGTCAGGTCAGGTGCGGCAGCGCCAGATATTCCTGGCTCTGCATCTCCGCCAGCCGGCTCGCCGTCCGCTCGAACATCTTCGCCCCTTCGCCGCGCTCATACAACTGGTCCGGTCGGGCATCGGCGGAGGCCACCAGCTTGACGCGGTGGTCGTACAACGTATCGATCAGCACGATGAAGCGGCGCGCCTCGTCGAAATTGGCCGGCGACAGGCGGGGGATGCCGTCCAGCACCAGGCTGTGGAAATGGGTCGCCAGCGCCAGATAGTCGCCGGCCCCGAGAGCGGTTGCGCACAAGGTGGAAAAATCGAACCGGGCGACCCCGCCGGCGGCGATCGGCACCTCGACGGTGCGGCCCATCACCAGCAAATGCGGCTGGCGCACCGGCGCATCGCCGGCGAGTTCGGCGAAGGCGGCGTCCAGCGCCTGTTCGGCCCGGGCGCCGGCCGGCACATACCAGGTCGGCATGCCGCGCAGGCGTTCCCGCCGGTAGTCCTGGCCCGGCTCCAGCACCAGCACGTCGAGGGTCTGCTTCAGCAGGCCGATAAAAGGCAGGAAGGCATCGCGGCCGGGCTGACCTTTGAACAAATCATCCGGCAGGGTGTTGGACGTGGCCACCACCACCACCGAGCGCTCGAACAGCGCCTGGAACAGCCGGCCCAGGATCATCGCATCGACGATATCGTTGACCTGGAACTCATCGAAGCACAGCAGCGCCGCCTCGGCCGCGATCGCGTCGGCCAGCGGCGGGATCGGGTCATCGGCTTTTGGGTTGGCCCGCTTCCAGGCATGGATGCGCTTGTGCGTGTCCTGCATGAAACTGTGGAAATGGATGCGCCGCTTGCGCTTCACCAAGGCGGCGGCGAAGAACAGGTCCATCAGCATCGTCTTGCCGCGGCCGACCTCGCCGACGAGGTAAAGCCCGCCGTGCCGGTCCTCGTTGGCCCAATCGGCCGTCTTGCGGCGTGAGAAAAGCCCCAGCAGCCCGGCATTCCCCGCCGGCTTCGGCGCCGGGTCGTAGCCGCGCAGCTTCACCCATAATTCCTGCAGCCGCTCCGCCGCCCGTTCCTGCGACGAATCGCGCGTGAGGTTGCCGGCATCGCGACGGGCGCGGTAGGCCGGAAGCGGCCCCTGCGCCAGCAGGAACGGATCGACGGCGGAAGCATCCATGGCAGCGCGGGATAACGGCAAACCGGCCCCGTATCAATGAAGGGCGGCGCGGCTGGCCAGCCGGGCGCCACACCCCTATCTACGCGCAATCGGGCAGGCAAAGTAAGGAGGACGGAATGTCATTGGCCTATGACAGACTGGCAGAAATGCCGGTTGCGACCGATCCGTTCCCGCACATCCTGGTGCCCGGCTTCGTTCCGCCGGACCAGCTCGACACGGTGATCCGTGACCTGCCGCCGATCGGCCGGCGCGGATCGTTCCCGATCGGCTCGCTCCGCCTCGGCCCGGCCGCGCAGGCCGTGATGCAGGACCTTGCCGGTCCCGCCTTCCGCGCCGCGGTCGCCGCGAAGTTCGGCCTCGACCTCGCGGGCGCCGCCACCATGCTCACCCTGCGCGGCCGTTCCGCCGAACGCGACGGGCGCATCCATTGCGACTCCACCGCCAAGCGCGTCACCATCCTGCTGTATCTCAACCGTGCGACCGACGCCTGGAGCCGCCACCAAGGCTGCCTGCGCCTGCTGCGCGGCCCCGGCGACATCGAGAACTACGCCGTCGAAGTGCCCCCCGTGAACGGCACCCTGCTGGCGTTCCCCAACGGCCCCACCACCTGGCACGGCCATAAACCATTCATCGGCCAACGCACCGTGGTGCAACTCAACTACATGACCAACGACTCCGCCGCCCGCACGGAACTCCGCCGCCACCGGATCTCGGCATTCCTCAAACGACTGACTGCGGCGGCGTAAGGGAAGGAAGCAAGGCCAGGGCTCTGCCCTGGACCCGCCAAGGGCCGAGAGGCCCTTGGAACCCATTCGTTTAGACAGTTGTTATGAGAGGGGGGTGAGGAGGGGCCGATGCACCGCCTCACCCCCCTCTCATAACAACTGTCCAAGTGATGGGGTCCAGGGGCCTCTCGGCCCTTGGTGGGGTCCAGGGGCAAAGCCCCTGGCCTTGCTTCCTTCACTCCCGCCGCAGCACCCAGTCGTTGAGGAACGACGCGATCCCGGTAGCGGCGAAGTTCTGGCGCAGGTGGGTTTCGTCGTATTCGCTGCGCACCCAGTCGAGGAAGGGCAGGTGGCCTTCGCCGGTGCTGGCGTAGTGGGCGAAGAAGGCGTCCAGGATGCCGGCGCGGCTGCTGCGGACATGGCCGAAGCGCCAGGAGAGTTGGCGTTGGGCCTCGGCGGCGGTGCCGCCCTCGAACAGGATGGCGAGGCCGGCGGCCAGACCGGCGCGATCGGCGCCGGATTTGCAGTGGATCAGCGCCGGCGTCGCCATGCGGCAGTAAAGGTCGTGAAAGCGCAGGATGCGGTCGCGGTGCGGGGCGCCGCGGCTTTCGAAGGCGAGGAACGCGTGCGCCAGGCCGAGCCGGCGGGCGGCTTCGAGCGAGAGCGTGTTGGAGCCGTTCGGCTTCTCCCCGCGGAGGTTGACGAGGGTGCGGATGCCGTGCCGGCGGACCTGCCGGGCCAGCCGGCCCGGCAAGGGGTGGTTGGAACGGTAGAGCCGGCCGGGGATGATTTCGGCGAAATTGTCCCACACCGCGCGGAAGACGGCGTGGTCGCGCAGGAGGCTGTCGGCCCAGGTGGCGAGGCTTGCCGTCAGCCCTCGCGCTCCATGATCTGCAGCTTGATCTCGCCGATCGCCTTGGCGGGGTTCAGGCCCTTGGGGCAGGCTTCGGTGCAGTTCATGATGGTGTGGCAGCGATACAGCTTGAACGGGTCCTTCAGCGCGTCCAGCCGCTCACCGGTGGCCTCGTCGCGGCTGTCGGAGATCCAGCGATAGGCGGCCAGCAGCGTCGCCGGGCCGAGGTAGCGGTCGCCGTTCCACCAGTAGCTCGGGCAGGAGGTGGTGCAGCAGAAGCAGAGGATGCACTCCCACAGCCCGTCCAGCTTCGCGCGTTCCTCGCGGCTCTGCAGGCGCTCGCTGTCGGGCGGCGGCGGGGTGTCGGCCTTCAGCCAGGGCTCGATGCTGCGCAGTTGCGCGTAGGCCAGCGACAGGTCCGGCACCAGATCCTTCACCACCGGCATGTGCGGCAGCGGGTTGATCTTCACCGGCTTGTCGCTCGCCGCGTCGATCGGCTTGAGGCAGGAGAGCGTGTTGGTGCCGTCGATGTTCACCGCGCAACTGCCGCAGATGCCTTCGCGGCAGGAGCGGCGGAAGGTCAGCGTCGGGTCCACCTCGTTCTTGATCTTGATGAGTGCGTCCAGGACCATCGGCCCGCACGTGTCGAGATCGACCTCGAAGGTGTCGATGCTCGGGTTGCCGCCGGCGTCCGGGTTCCAGCGGTAGATCTGGAAATTCTTGATGCGGGTGGCGCCGGCGGGCGCCTTCCACGTCTTCCCGATGGTGGGGCGGCTGCCCTTCGGAAGATCGAAGAAGAAGCGTTTGGTCTCGACCATCTGGTGCCGTCCTTCCGCTCAGTACACGCGCTTCTGGGGCGGGATGACCGACACTTCGTTGGTCAAGGTCTGCATCCGCACTGGCCGGTAGTCCAGCCGGACGTTGCCGTTTTCGTCGCACCAGGCCAGCGTGTGCTTCATCCAGTTTGCGTCGTCGCGCTCGGGGTAGTCGTCGTGTGCCTGCGCGCCGCGGCTTTCGTGGCGGGCGTCGGCACCGGTCATGGTGGTGATGGCGTTGGCCATCAGGTTCTGCAACTCCAGCGCTTCCATCAGGTCGGAGTTCCAGATCAGGCTGCGGTCCGATACCGACATGTCGGCCAGCTGACCCCAGACCTTGGTCATTTTCGCGACACCCTGGCGCAGGCTCTCGGTGTTGCGGAACACCGCGGCGTGGGCCTGCATGGTGCGCTGCATCTCCAGCCGCAGTTCGGCCACCTTGGTGCCGCCCTTGGCGTGGCGGGTGCGGTCGAAACGGTCGAGCGACGCCTCGCCGGCGCGCGACGGCAGCGGCGCCTGCGGTCCATGCGGCTTGAGCACGACGGCGCAGCGATGCGCGGCGGCGCGGCCGAACACCACCAGGTCGAGCAGCGAGTTGGTGCCGAGCCGGTTGGCGCCGTGCACCGAGACGCAGGCCGCCTCGCCCACCGCCATCAGCCCCGGCACGACGGCATCCGGCTTGTCCCGGGTGGGGCGGAGCACTTCAGTGCGGACGTTGGTGGGGATGCCGCCCATGTTGTAGTGCACGGTCGGCAGCACCGGGATCGGCTCCTTCGTCACCTCGACGCCGGCGAACACGCGCGCGGTTTCGCTGATGCCGGGCAGGCGCTCGTGCAGGATGTCCGCGCCCAGATGCTCCAGATGGAGCATGATGTATTCCTTGTTGGGGCCGCAGCCCCGCCCGGCATTGATCTCCAGCGTCATCGAGCGTGACACCACGTCGCGCGAGGCGAGGTCCTTGGCGGTCGGGGCGTAGCGCTCCATGAAGCGCTCGCCTTCGCTGTTGGTCAGGTAGCCGCCCTCGCCGCGGGCGCCCTCGGTGATCAGGCAGCCGGCCGGGTAGATGCCGGTCGGGTGGAACTGCACGAACTCCATGTCCTGGCAGGGCAGGCCGGCACGCAGCACCATGGCGTTGCCGTCGCCGGTGCAGGTGTGGGCGGAGGTGCAGGAGAGGAAGGCGCGGCCGTAGCCGCCGGTGGCCAGCACCACGGTCTGCGCCCGGAAGCGGTGGATGGTGCCGTCCTCGAGGTTCCAGGCGATCACGCCGCGGCAGGCGCCTTCCTCGTCCATGATGAGGTCGAGGGCGAAATATTCGACGAAGAACTCGACATCGTGCTTCAGCGATTGCTGATACAGCGTGTGCAGGATGGCGTGGCCGGTGCGGTCGGCGGCGGCGCAGGCGCGCATCGCCGGCGACTTGCCGTAATCCTTCATGTGGCCGCCGAACGGCCGCTGGTAGATGCGCCCGTCCTCGGTGCGGCTGAACGGCACGCCGTAATGCTCCAGCTCGTAGACCGCCGGGATGGCCGAGCGGCACATGTATTCGATGGCATCCTGGTCGCCGAGCCAGTCCGACCCTTTCACGGTGTCGTACATGTGCCAGCGCCAGTCATCCTCGCCCATGTTGCCGAGCGCCGCGCCGATGCCGCCCTGCGCCGCCACCGTGTGGCTGCGGGTGGGGAACACCTTGGTGATGCAGGCGGTGGTCAGGCCGGCGGCGCCGATGCCGAAGGTGGCGCGCAGCCCGGCCCCGCCGGCGCCGACCACCACCACGTCATAGGTGTGGTCGATCACGTTATAGGCGCCGAGCGACGGTTTGCTGATCGCGTTCATCGTGCATCCATCCGAGAGGGGCCTGTCCCGCGTTTGTTTGTAGTGCGCGGTGTCATCCGGCGATGGCGAGCTTGAGCACCGCGATGGCGCCGGCCAGCGCCAGCAGCGCGCTGGCGGCCTTCACCCCGAGGATTACCGTCACCCGGACCAGGTCGGTGTGAATATAATCTTCGGCGACGCTCTGCACGCCCAGGTGCAGGTGCTCGAAGGTCGCGGCGATCAGCGCCAGCAGCAGCGTGGCGTTGACCGTGCTGCCCGCCCAGGCGCGCACGGCGGCATAGGGCGCGCCGGTCAGGTGGACCAGCGAAAACACGAACCACAGCGTCAGCGGGATCAGTGCCAGCGAGGTCAGGCGCTGCATCCGCCAGTGATGGAACCCCGCATGCGCCGACCCCAGCCCGCGGGCGCGGCCGAGATACGAGCGCATGATGTCGATCTTCAGGCCCTTGGAGGCTGACATGGCGCGGCTTCCCCAGCGTTTACGAGAGGGCGATGAGCCAGGTGAGCAACGTGAGCACGGCGGTGGCGCCGAGGATCACAACGCGCGAGCGTTTGACCGTGGGCAGGTCGTACATCCGGCCGGCATCCCAGATCAGGTGGCGGATGCCGACACAGAAATGGTACCAAAGGGCCGCCGTCCAGCCCACCAGGGCCAGATATCCGACCGGCGTGCGCAGGAACCACGACACGTTGGCATAGGCCGCCTCGCCGGAGGCGGTGGCGACCAGGAACCAGACCAGCACGATGGTGCCCACGGCGATGGCGCAGCCGGTGACACGGTGGCCGACCGACATGATCATGTCGAAGTCGAGATAGACCGACAGATGACCGGACAAGGGCCGCTGAACCAGCCGTCCGTCGCTGGTACGGCCGACCATCTGAACGTCGCGTATGTCCCTCATGAGCGGTCCGAACTCCTGCTGCGGGCGGCGTCTCCCCCTTAAGCTTTTTAAACTTTTGCGCCAAGCCGCGTCGCGGCCCGCCGTCCTTTGCCGACCGCCTTACTCCGTGGATCGTTGCGGGTCAACGCGGCCGCCTGCATGGGGCCTGTGCGCCGACAGGGGAATCGGCGTCAGGAGCCCAGCTTGAGCCCGGCCACCCCGGCGAGGATCAGGCCCACGCACAGGATGCGAACAACGCCGGCGGGTTCGCCTTCCATGGCGATGCCCCAGGCCAGCCCGCCGGCCGCGCCGATGCCGGTCCAGACCGCGTAGACGGTGCCCATCGGCAACACGCGCAGCGACTGCGACATGCAGAAGAAGCTGGCGGCCAGCGCGGCCACGGTGGCAGCCGACGCGATCGGCCGGGTGAACCCGTCGGTCTGCTTCAGCAACACGACCCAGACGATTTCGAACAGGCCGGCCGCGGCCAGCCAGGCCCAGGCCATCCGGTCGGTTCCGGTTACGCCGCGCGCCGGGTCAGGAGGCCCTGCGCCACCAGCGTCTCGGCGATCTGGACGGCGTTCAGCGCGGCTCCCTTGCGCAGATTGTCGGCCACGCACCAGAACGCCAGCCCGTGCTCCACCGTGGGGTCGACACGGATGCGGCTGACATAGGTGGCGTCCTCGCCCTGGCACTCCAGCGGGGTGATGTAGCCGCCGTCCTCGCGGTGATCGACCACCACCACGCCGGGGGCGTCGCGCAGGGCGGCGCGGGCGCCCTCGGCGGTGATCGGCCGTTCGCACTCGATATACACCGCCTCGGCATGGCCGATGAACACCGGCACGCGCACGCAGGTGGCGATGACGCGGATGTCGGGGTCGAGGATCTTGCGGGTCTCGACCGCCATCTTCCATTCCTCCTTGGTCGATCCGTCATCGAGGAACTTGTCGATGTGGGGGATGACGTTGAAGGCGATCTGCTTGGTGAACTGCTCGGACTGGACCGGGTCGTTGACGTAGGTCGCCTTGGTCTGGGCATACAACTCGTCCATGCCCTCCTTGCCTGCGCCGGAGACCGACTGGTAGGTGGACACCACCACCCGCCTGATGCCGTAACGGTCATGCAGCGGCTTCAGCGCCACCACCATCTGGATGGTGGAGCAGTTCGGGTTGGCGATGATGCCGCGACGGATGCGGGTGAGCGCCTGCGGGTTCACCTCCGGCACCACCAGCGGGACATCGGGGTCCATGCGGAACTGGCTGGTGTTGTCGATGACGATGCAGCCCGAAGCAGCGGCGCGCGGCGCGTGCACGGCCGACACCGCGGCGCCGGGACTGAACAGGCCGATGTCCCAGCCGGTGAAGTCGAATTTGTCCAGGCTCTGGACGGTGAGAACCTGCTTGTCGCCGAAGCTGAGAAGCTGGCCGGTGCTGCGGCCGGAGGCGAGGGCGGCCACTTCCTTGACGGGGAAGTTTCGCTCGGCGAGGGTTTTCAGCATCTCGCGCCCGACTGCCCCGGTGGCACCGACGACCGCGACCCTGTAGCCCATCACCCTGTTCTCCCCTGATTGCGCGGCCCCCACGGCGGCGCGAATTCGCACGGTTAGCGACCAAGCCGCATGGCGGCAAGCAAATTGCGTAATGGGTGGAGGTGCTGTGACCGGGCGAAAAATGAGGACACCCTGCTACGGGACGCCGCCCCCGCGCCCCCCGCGCCCGCCACAAAACCGAGGCTGGCCTTCATGCCGGCCAAAAGACTTCCGGTAAGTCTTTGAATTTGGCGCGCCCGGAGAGATTCGAACTCCCAACCCCCAGATCCGTAGTCTAGTGCTCTATCCAATTGAGCTACGGGCGCAACCGAGGCCGGCCATTTAGCGGGTCTGACCGGGGCTCGCAAGGGACAAACCATTTCCCCGTGCGGGCGGTGCCCCGGCCATCGTCGCCTCAGGCGTGGCGTCCGTGCTTCAGGCCCGGGTGAACCGTCTTGTCGATGATATGCAGGTCGGTGCCGATCACATGGGCGCCGCTGCCGACGATCAGCGGGTCCGGCCCGGTCAGCAGGGTGCGGTCCTTGTTGTCATACGGCAGGACGGCGAGAAAATGCTGCATGCAGTTCAGCCGCGCCCGCTTCTTGTCGTCGGCCTTGACGATCGTCCACGGCGCATCGGCGGTGTCGGTGTAGAAGAACATCGCCTCCTTCGCCTCGGTATATTCGTCCCACTTGCCGAGCGAGGCGCGGTCGATCGGCGACAGCTTCCATTGCTTCAGCGGGTCGGTCTCCCGCGATTCGAAGCGCCGCCGCTGCTCGTCGCGGCTGACCGAGAACCAGTATTTGAACAGCATGATCCCGGAGCGCGCCATCATGCGTTCCAGCTCGGGGCACTGGCGCATGAACTCCAGGTATTCGGCGGGGGTGCAGAAACCCATCACCCGCTCCACCCCGGCGCGGTTGTACCAGGAGCGGTCGAACAGCACGAGTTCGCCGGCCGCGGGCAGTTGGGCGATGTAGCGCTGGAAAAACCACTGCGTGCGCTCGCGCTCGGTGGGTTTTTGCAGCGCCACGACCCGCGCGGTGCGCGGGTTCATGTGCTCCATGAAGCGCTTGATGGTGCCGCCCTTGCCGGCGGCGTCGCGCCCCTCGAACAGGATCACCACGCGCTGGCCGGTGCTCTCCACCCAGCGCTGCGCCTTCAGCAGTTCGCGCTGCAGGTCCAGCATGTGGGCTTCGTAGGGGGCGGTGCGCAGGCGCGAGCGGTAGGGGTATTCGCCGGTCTCGAAGATGCGCCGGATCGCCGCCGGGTCATGGCGCATTTCGGCGAGCTGATGCAGCCGGGCCGCCGGCTCGTCGGCCCCGTCATCGGCGGCATCCGCGCCGTGGGCGGCAGGGGCCGGGAGGGGCACGATCGCCGGCACGAGGGAAGATCCCGCATTCGCCCCGGCGGGTGCCGCGACAATGCCGGGCGGCCCGGCCTCCGATGGTTCGGAGAGGGATGGACCGTTCGGCTTGTGGGTGGATTCTGGAATGGGGAGCATGGAGCCTTCCTCCGCAGCCAGCGGATTCGCATCAGCGGGGACTGGCTTGCCACTTTCCGCCCAGCGCGGATACGGCGGAGGCGGCGATGCCGGGTCGCGTCGTGATCGGGCCGTCCCTCTGTCACGCTACGGCCACATCCCTTGCCGGAAGGTTACGGGGGTGCCCGTGCCCGCGCGATCAGGGCGCGCCGCTTCCCAGGGTACCGCCGGGGGTCGTAACCGGCGCCGGGCTCCCTTATCTTTCCCGCCACGGGACAACCGCAAGCGGAGGACGATCCATGGCGACCATCAGCATCGAGGCCACCGACGGTGCCGGCAGTTTCGACGCCTATCTGCTGGAACCCCGCAAGAAACCCGCCGGCGCGGTGGTGCTGATCCAGGAGATTTTCGGCATCAACGCGTCGATGAAGGAAACCGCGGCGCAGATCGCCGATCTCGGTTTCTTCGTGCTGGCCCCCGACCTGTTCTGGCGGCAGGAGCGCGATGTCGATCTGACCGACAAGAGCCAGGAGGAGTGGAACAAGGCGTTTGCCCTCATGCAGGGGTTCGACCACGACAAGGGCATTGCCGATCTCAAGGCCGCGCTGGCGGCCGCCCGCGTTCTGCCGGGGGCGAATGGGAAGGCCGGAACCATCGGCTACTGCCTGGGCGGGTTGCTCGCGTTTCGGATGGCGATCGAGTCGGACGCTGACATCAACGTCTCCTATTACGGTGTGGCGCTGGACAATTTCATCGGCGGGCTCGGCCGCGTGCGGGCGCCGCTGGTGGTGCACATCGCCGACCAGGATGAGTATTTCTCGCCGGAGGGCCGGGCGAAGCTGGTGGAGGCCACCAAGGGCCATAAGCTGGTTCACAGCTATGTCTATCCGGGCGCCGACCATGCTTTCGCGCGTGTCAATGGCATTCACTGGGACGCGCGTTCGGCGTGGATCGCCAATGGGCGTACGGCTGAGGCGCTGGCAGAGGCGTTGGATTAAGGAATGGGTTCCAAGGGCCTCCCGGCCCTTGGCGGGTCCAGGGCAGAGCCCTGGCCTTCCTTACTTGCGGAGCCCCATCCATGATGACCCTGGCCGCGCAACTCCCCGACGGCGCCCTGGCTGGTCTGAAGGTGATCGACCTCACCCGCGTGCTGGGCGGCCCGTACTGCACCATGATCCTGTCCGACCACGGCGCCGAGGTGATCAAGGTCGAGCCGCCGCAGGGCGACGAAGTCCGCGACTGGGGGCCACCGTTCCAGGACGGCGATGCCAGCTACTTCATCGGGGTCAACCGCAACAAGCGGGCGATCGCGCTCGACCTCGGCAGGCCGGCGGGCCGCGCCGTGCTGCTGCGCCTGCTGGAGGGCGCGGACGTGCTGATCGAGAACTTCAAGCCGGGCGGGATGGAGAAATGGGGGCTCGGCTATGCGAACGACCTGGCCCCGCGTTTTCCGCGGCTGATCCATTGCCGCATCTCAGGCTTCGGCGGCGAGGGGCCGTTGGGCGGGCTGCCGGGCTATGATGCCATCCTGCAGGCGATGACCGGGCTGATGAGCATCAACGGCGACCCGACCACCGGGCCGATGCGCATGGGCACGCCGGTCGTCGATCTGGCGACCGGCCTGTATGCGGCGATCGGCAT
This sequence comes from uncultured Alphaproteobacteria bacterium, assembly GCA_963709085.1. Taxonomy (GTDB): domain Bacteria; phylum Pseudomonadota; class Alphaproteobacteria; order Acetobacterales; family Acetobacteraceae; genus Rhodovastum. Next base: position 566,038 of record CAVPVB010000024.1, on the reverse strand, counting down.
CCTGATGGCGCTGCACGAGCGCACCCGGTCCGGTCAGGGCCAGTACCTGGACATGACGCTGCATGATTGCGGCATGGCGCTGCTGCACCCGCAGGCCGCCAATTTCCTTCTCAACGGCAACCGGCCGCTGCCGCTGGGCAATCCACACCCCAATCTGGCGCCGTATGAGAAATACCGCACCCGCACCGGTGAGATCTTCATCGCGGTCGGCAATGACGGGCAGTTCCGCAAGCTGTGCGAACTGGTCGGCCGGGCGGACATGGCGGCCGACCCGCGTTTCCGCCACAACGCCGACCGGCTGGCCAACCGGGCGGTGATGACCGCCGAATTCCAGGCCGTATTGGCCGGGCAGGACGGTCCCGCGGTCGCCGACCGCCTGCTGCGCAACGGGGTGCCGGCCGGCCCGGTGCTGCCGGTGGATGAGGCGCTGGCCGCCCCGCACGCGCAGGCGCGGCGGATGGTGACGGAACGGGACGGTTACCGCGGCCTCGGCACGCCGATCAAATTGTCCCGCACGCCGGGCGGCACGCGGCGCCGGCCGCCACGCTTCGCCGAGCATGGCGAGGCGGTGCTGGCCGAGTACGGCTACACCGCCGAGGAAATCGCCGCGCTGACGCGCGACGGGGTGCTCTGCACGCGCCGGCGGCGCTGAGCCGCCGAACTCACAGTCGGGCGGACTCAGTCAGGCGGCTGTTCGGGCTCCGTCTCTTCCGCCTCGCGCTTGAGGCGGCGGAAGCTGCGGACGCTGAAGGGCAGCATGACCAGATAGAGGAGGCTGCCCGCCGCCAGCGCCGCCCAGGGGTCGGCCACCAGCAGCGCCGCGAACAAGCCGGTGCCGAGCAGCAGCCACAGCACGTATTCGGTCGGCACCTTGAAGTTCTTGAAGCTCCACACCGGCAGGGTGGAGACCAGCAGCAGCGCGGTGCCGATCAGCACGGTGGCGACGAACGGCGGAAACTGCGCCACCCGCAGCAGCCAGTCCATGCCGAGCCACTTCGCTTCCAGCCCGAGGAACAGCGGGAACAGCACCAGCCCGGCCCCGGCCGGCGCGGGCACGCCGGTGAAGAAATTATAGGTGTAGGCCGCCGTGTGCGGCGCATCCAGCGACGCATTGAAGCGCGCCAGCCGCAGCGCCATGCACACCGCGAACATCAGGCAGGGCATGAAGCCGTAGCCATGCGCCGATTGCAGCGTCCACAGATACAAAATGAACGCCGGCGCCACGCCGAAGCACAGGAAGTCGGCGAGGCTGTCGAACTCGGCGCCGAACCGGGAGGTGGCCTTCAACAGCCGGGCGATGCGTCCGTCCAGCCCGTCGATGCAGGCGGCGACCACGATCGCCACCGCCGCGGCGCCGAAGCGGCCTTCGATGGCGAAGCGGATGGAGGTGAGCCCGGCGCACAGGCCGAGCATGGTCAGCAGGTTGGGCACCATCCGGTTGAACGACGGTCCCTTGAAGCGCGGCCGGTTGCGGCGCCGGAAACGCCCGCGCAGCAAGCCGATCTTGGCCGCCACCGGACGCGGCCTGGGGAAGGAGGCGGCCATCAGGTGGCCAGATCGGCGATCACGGTTTCGCCGCCAATCATCGTCTGGCCCACCGCCACCAGCGGGCGCACGCCCTCGGGCAGGTAAAGGTCGGTCCGGCTGCCGAAGCGAATAATGCCGAAGCGCTCGCCGGCCCGCAGCACGCTGCCCTCGCGCGCGTCGCACAGGATGCGGCGCGCGATCAGCCCGGCGATCTGCACCACCGCCACGTCGCGCCCATCCGCCAGCCGCACCGCCAGGGCGTTGCGCTCGTTGTCCTCGCTCGCCTTGTCCAGCTCGGCGCTGAGGAACTTACCCTGGTGGTACTTCACCCGGGTCACCGTGCCGTCCACCGGCATGCGGTTGACGTGCACATCGAGCACCGACAGGAAGATCGACACCCGCCAGCGCGGCGCGTTGCCCAGGCCGAGTTCCTTCGGCGGCGGCGCCTGGATGACCGAAACGACGCGGCCATCGGCAGGCGCCAGCGCGAGCCCAGGCCAGGCCGGCGGCACGCGTTCGGGGTCGCGGAAAAAGTACAGGCAGAACAGGGTGAACAGCAGCGCCGGCCAGGCCAGCCAGCCGCCCAGCGGCAGGCCGACGAAAAACACCGCGAGCCCGGCCGCGATGAACCGATAGCCGGCGGGATGAGGCGGCGCCACGACGAGGCGCAACGTATCGACGACGGACATGGTGCTCAGGGAACCCCGCAGGAAGGCCGCGTTTATGGATGTTTCATCGTTCCGCGGCAAGTTGCCCGCCTGACCCGGAGGCCGCGATGCCCCTCGATGCGCCATTCAAACTCGGACCGTTCACCGTGGACACGGATGGGCGTCTCACGCCCAGCACGCCGGAGCGGTTTCCCTCGTTCCGCGTCGCCTGGCGCGGCCATGTGGTGCAGGCGCGCCTGACCTCCGTGGAACCGGAGGGGGGAACGCTGGTGCTGCGGGCCGGGCTCGGGCGGGTGCCCAGCACCGGCCGGCCCGAGGCGCCCGGCACGCTGCCGCGCCAGGCGGTTTTCGCCACCGTGCGGGCATTGCCGGGCCTGCTGCCGGCGGGCTGGAAGGTGAGGCTGCGGCCCGACCACTGCATCGTGGCCGAGACGGAGATCAACCTCGCTCTGCCGGCCAGCGCCGGCGAGCTGCTGACCGAACTCACCCTGTTCCTGCTGCGGCTGGCGCCCTTTCTCGACCTGCTGGCCGAGGGGGGAGAAATCGAGTCGGGATAGCGCGGCGTATCAGCGCACCCATCCGAGCCGGACGGCCCCCCAGACCAGGCCCACGGAAAGCGCCGCCGCCACGATTGCCGCCGCCAACCCCCCGGAAGCTGGCAGCCGGGAGGTCAGCCGCGGCAGCACCCAGATCGTCAGCAGCGGTGCCAGCGCGGCGAGGTCGAAGCGCGACACGCCGCCCCGGCCGAGCCGCCCCAGCACCAGCACGGCCAGCCCCGCCAGACCGGCCAGCCCGGCCGCCATCGGCAGGCGAACGCTCGCCGTGCCGCGCGGGGCCCCCACCTGGCCCAGGCTGGCAGCCAGCAGCACGAGAGCGCAGGCCGCCCACACCGAAGCGGCCCCGGTCGCCGCCAGCGCGCCCCACAGGGTCAGCGCGGCGGCGGCGGTTGACCACGGGCTGCACGGTGCCCGCAGCAGCCGCAACGCCAGCAGCATGCCGAGCGCGAGGCAGCCCATATGCGGCAGCACCAGCCCGGCCTCGGCATCGCTGCGCGGCGCGCCCGCCAGCCACCACCCGGCGCCCACCGCCAGCAGGAACCCGGCGAGCCCTGCCGCCCGGCCGGAGAAATCCACCGCGAGGCCGGCCGCCAGCGCGGCGATCGCCAGCACCGGCAGGCGCTCGGCCGGCAAATGCGGCCTGACCGGCACGCCCCCCAGCGCCAGTCCCCACCCGACGCACAGCGCCAGCCCGGCGGCCGCCGCCTGCAGCCGGGCCGACCGCAGCAGCCGCCCCGCCAGCCACACCGCGAGCGCCACCCCGGCCGCCACGATCGGCGCCCGCTCCGCCTGCCACGCCAGCAGGACTTCACGTTCCCAGAACCCAAGGGTCAACATGACCGGGTCAACATAACGGGGGGCATCGCGCGCCGGCCGATTTCGCGGCAAGATGCCGCCACGGAAACGCAACGAAGGAGGCCCGCATGGCGCTGCGCGATTTCAACCGCACGATGATGCTCCCGATGCGCGTATGGGACGCGCCGACCCGGCTGTTCCATTGGGCCATCGTGCTGCTGCTGCTGACAAGCTTCATCAGCGTGGAAGCCAACTGGATGCGCCTGCACCTGCTGTCCGGCTACACCGTGCTGACGCTGCTGCTGTTCCGTCTGATCTGGGGCTTTATCGGCAGTGAGACCGCCCGGTTCCGCCACTTCCTCGTCAGCCCGGTGAAGGCGCTGCAGACCCTGCGCGGCTTCGGCCAGCGCGGCCCCGACACCCAGGTCGGCCACAACCCGGCCGGCGGCTGGATGGTGCTGGTGATGCTCCTGCTGCTCGGCGTGCAGGTGCTGTCCGGCCTGTTCAACACCGAGGAATACGGCGCCCCCTATGCCGCCGCCGGGCCGCTGGTGAAGTTCGTGAGCAAGCAGACCGCCAGCCTCGCCGGCGACGTGCACGCGATCAATTTCTATCTGCTGGCCGGGGTGATCGTGCTGCACATCGCGGCCATCGGCGCCTATGCCCGGTTCAAGAAGCACAACCTCGTGCGACCCATGATCACCGGGGTGAAGCGGCTGCCCGCGGCCACCCGCCAGCCCCGCCTGGTGAGCCCGCTGCGCGCCGCCCTGGTGCTGGCGGTGGCCGGCGCGGCGGTGTGGGCGCTCGCCACCCAGGTGTAATTCAGTGCTGGCGGAAGAAGCGGTGGCATTCGGCGCACGCATTGCCGGTTGACAGGTAGGCGGCGGCGAACGCGGCCCGATCGCCGGCCCGCGCCGCCGCCACCAGAAGCCGCGCCTGTTCGTCCAGGGCGCGTGCCTTCGCCGCGAAGCCGGCGCGATCGAACCACACCGCCGGCAGCGCATTGGTCTCGCCCTGGTCGCTGCCGGGCGGGAACAGGGCGGGCAGGCGGGCGGCCCAGTCCGCCACAAGCTGCGCCTTTTCCGCCAACGGCACGACATCGCGCCCGGCCAGGACATCCAGCCGCAGATCGCGCATGATCTCGCCGGCGCGATGCTCGCCCGCCTGCCGTTCGGCCACCGCCGCCTGCGGCGCCTCGGCCGCCCCCGCGCCCATCGATGCCAGCAGCGAAAACGCCCCGGCGATCCGTCCCAACCTGCGCATTGCCTTCCCGTCCGACCCAGTGCCCCGGCAAATTCGCTTGCAGCCCGCCCCGCGGCAACCCAAACCGGAGCCCGCGCGCCCAAGACCACCCAGGAGGCCCATGTCAGACGTTCACACCGTCGCCGTGTTCTGCGGCGCCCAAGCCGGCCACGATCCCGTCTTCCACGCCGCCGCCACCGAACTCGGCCGCACCATGGCCCGCGCTGGCATGCGCCTTGTGTATGGCGGCGGCCGCATCGGCCTGATGGGCGCGCTCGCCGACGGCGCCCTCGCCGAGGGCGGCCAGGTGATCGGCGTCATCCCCGAATTCCTCACCCGCTGGGAAGTCGCCCATGACGGCGTGACGGAGCTGGTCATCACCGACAGCATGCACAGCCGCAAACGCCACATGTTCGAGCTGTCCGACGCCTTCGTCTCGCTGCCCGGCGGCCTCGGCACCCTGGACGAAACCATCGAGATCATCACCTGGCGGCAGTTGAAACTGCACGACAAACCCATCCTGATCTGCGACGTGGCCGGCTCGGCCGCACCCCTGCTGGCCGCCATCGAGGCCGCGATTGAAAACGGGTTCGCCCGGCCGGATTTGCGCGACCTTTTCGAGCGCGCCGACGGGGTCGGCGCGACGGTCGAACGGCTGCAACACTTGCACGCCGCGAACGGCGGCAAAGCGGCGCGACTTTAAGGAAGTCAAGGCCAGGGCTCTGCCCTGGACCCGCCAAGGGCCGAGAGGCCCTTGGAACCCATTCCGTAGGCTTGCGCCGTCGCCGCACGATCGTTATACGCGGCGCCCACGGCCGGAGTGTAGCTCAGCCTGGTAGAGCACTGTGTTCGGGACGCAGGGGCCGGAGGTTCGAATCCTCTCACTCCGACCATCTCCCCGCCCTATGGTGGTACCCCACCATCCCCATCCGTGTCACGGATGGCGGAACCGGGAGGGAAATCATGAAAATCACCGTCAACGTCGAATGCACGCCCGAGGAAGCCCGCACCTTTCTGGGCCTGCCCGACCTCGGCGCCCTGCAGGCGGCGCTACAGGCGCGGATGCGCGAGGCCGTCGCCGACATCAGTCCCGAGAGCCTGATGCGCCACTGGCTCGCCCTGGTGCCCACCGGCGCGGCCGAAATGCAGAAAGCGATGGAAGGCTTCATGCTGGGCACCGGCCCGAAAACCGCACAGAAGCCCGGCGAGTAGCGCCGGCCGTCCAGAAAAGAAGCAGCTTTCTTCTCCCCCTCAAGGGGAGGGGGAGAAGGAAGCCCCCGGTCCGCCCCTGCCGGTTGCAAAACACGCACCAACCGTTCTGCACATTCAATGTCGAATGGATTTGAATCATGATTTTCTATCACATCCAGGCGTCAGGTTATCTCGGCAACATTCCATTGTTGCTGGCAAACATTTACCATCCAGAAAACCACTATGCGCTGTCTATAGACCGCGCGGTTAACCATTTACCTCCCGCGCTGGTTGACCTGACTGCGCGCACACCGAACATTACGCTGCATCACGAGGATGCCGTATGCTGGGGTGGCGCCAGCCAGGTGGATGTAATGCTGAAGTTTATTGAGAAATTTGTCGGATCAGATCATGTATATTACATCAATCTCAGCGACCGGGACGTGCCGCTATGGCCACAAGCGCGGCTGTTCGAATGCCTTGGCCGAACCGGGCAGGACGGGAAGCGCGTGTTCATGCAGTGCTGGCATCAGTCTGACACCGAGCTGATCCTGGCACGCGGTGACCGGACGCCCCGTACTGCGATCCACCAGCAACGGCCGGATATCCGCTTTATCGTCGATGCCGAACTCGACTGGATGTTCAAGTCTGTCGAGACCTCGCCGATCACCGCCCTCAGGCTGCGTCCCGCCGTCAGCTCGTATGAATTGCGCGCGGAAAGGGCACTCTACCTGCAACCGCTCACGCCGGCGCAAGCGCGTGAGCGACGCAGCCTGTTTTCCCGGGTCGGGCTTTTCGTGGGACGCCAGTGGATGGTGCTGCATCGCGAATTCGCCGAGGCCATCATCAGCTCGGAGGCGTTCTGGTCGACCGCAAATATCCTGCGCGATATCGTCATTCCGGACGAGGCGGTGTTTCAGACCGGCATGCAGGCGATGGGCTATGACCGACGCAAGCTGGCACAAACAAATCTTCGCTTGTGGGAGGCTGATTCCCGCACCGTGACGGACCAGGATATCCCGGAAATCGCAGAGCAACGTGCGGCCTTCGTCCGTGCCGTCGATCTGGGCAGCAATCCGGCTGTCCTTGCCTGGGTGCGGGAAAATCTGAAGGACGAGATTGCCGCATTCGCCGAAATGGCTGGATGGTCGCCGTTCGCAGACCTCCTCGCCACCATCGTGCAACCTCGTGCCTTCAACGCTCCCCCCGCCTGATCCGTCAGGGCGCCGGCACCACCCGGTAATAAACCCCGTTCGCGCCATACGCGGGCGCCAGCCACATGCCGCCGCACGCATAGGCGCTGGCATACGGACGATAGGCGCACCCGGCCGGCAACACCGCGTACGCCGCGGGTGCCGCCGCCGCGCTGGCCGCCGCGGCGCCCACCGCAACGCCCGCCGCTATCCCCACCGCCGCCCCGGCCACCACCGCGCCACCGCTGTAGCCGCCGTACCCGGGGGCACCGCAGTTCACGCAGGTCGCCCCGTAATGGTTCACCACCGCCGGCTGATGGTAATAGCCGCCGTAATTCGCCGTGGTGGTGCCATAGGCGCCGGTGTGCTCCACGCCGTTCGGTCCGGCCGCGGTGCCGTGATAATATCCGCCGGCATTGCTGGCATGGGCGACGCCCTGCGAATTGGCGGCGGTGCCGTGCGCATAGCCGCCGGCATTGCTGGCATGGGCGACGCCTTGCGAGGTCGCGGCGGTGCCATGCTCGTAGCCGCCGGCGTTGCTGGAATGTGCCACGCCCTCCGGGCCGACAGTGGTGGAGTGCTGGTAACCGCCGGCACTGCCGGAATGGGTGTATCCGCCGCCGGGGTTGGCGTGCATCCAGGCCCGCGCCGGCTGCAACGGAAGCATCAGAGAAAGCGCGGCGGTCGCCGCCAGCATGTCCGTTCGCATCACATGATCCCCCTTGTTATGGATTCTCGGGCGGTTGCGCCGGACGGGGCATCGGCGTGCCGGGCTCGGGCGCGATGAACGGCATTTTCTTCGCCTTGGCCGCCTTCTCGGACACGAACACATGCGGCGAGATGCCCGCGCCGAGATGCCAGTCGGAATATTCGGTCTGATACAGCGCATGGGCGGGCTCGTTCGGATAGACCACCCGGATCAGCCGCGGCAGATGATCGGCGGCGCCGATCCAAAGCTCCGCCTGCACGTCGTCGCCGGCCACGGCGATCATGTCGGTCCTGGTGCCGCCCACCACCACCGACTGGCCGACATAGAAAGCCGAGCCCATCTTCTTGCGGAAAACCTCGCACGGGTCGGAGACGATCACGTCGCTGAACGGGAAGTAGATCGCCGCCTTTTCCCAGGCCGCATCCATCAGTTCATCGATCGTCGGCGGTGCTTCGGCGACCGCGACCAGGTCCTCGGACGGCACATAGGCGGTCATTGTCTTGCCGTCGTAATAGAACTCATCGGCCGTCCCGTCGCCCGGCGAGATTACCCGCAGCTTGTCCGGCCGCTGCATCACCACGTGGTTGAGCGTGGCGTAGTACAATGGCTGCCCGTTCGCCGCCGCCCGTTCGTAGGTGTTCACCGCCGTGAACGACATCGTTGCCGCGCCGCTGAGCGTGCTGCACGCAGCCTTGAGGATTTCGGCCACTTTCGGCTCGATCTGCGGCTTCGCGGCGGGGGCTTCCGCCGGGGCTTCCCCGGGAGAAGCCGGGGGGGCTGCCGGCGCGGCTGGGGGAGTCTGGGCCAGGGCGGGAGCCGCCGCCAGCATGCCGATTATCGCACCGACCGCCAGGTTTCGGCCGTCAAGGACAGTCATCATGGCGTTTTCTCATTTCGTATGAGTTTCAATTCCCCAGGGCGGCACGAAGAGCAAACCTGTTCCTGAAGCGGAACCAGCTTGCGGCACATCGGCATCGGTCCGGCCATTGTCAATGGTTTCGTCCAGCTATTCGGTGCATTCTGCGGGATGCGCGTGCAAGAAACAGCCATATCAAACCGTTCCCCGCATCGCAGGGTTTCGTTTACGAACACATAACGGTCGCGGCGATCGGCAAACCCCGGCAAACACAGTTTGAATTGGCGTGACGGTCAGATGACGGCTCGCGATGACTATAAACGACAAAGTCGCTTTTATAAAAGATACACGCCGCGGCAGAACGCTCCGGATCAAATGGCCGCGATCCGGGGCGGCTGGGATCAGCGTCCTGCCCGGCCGCTCAAGGGAGATTTTTGTCCCAACGGGCGGCGGTGTCCTCGTCGGCCGCGCGCGCTTCCACCCAGGCCTCGCCGCCGTCGGCGAAGATTTCCTTCTTCCAGAACGGCGCCCGTGTCTTCAGCCAATCAATCAGGAAGGCGGTGGCATCCAGCGCCGCCTGCCGGTGGGCGGCGGCGGCCACCACCAGCACGATGTTGGCCCCCGGCGCGAGCTGCCCGATCCGGTGGATCAGCGTGCAGCCCAGCAGCGACCAGCGCTGCTCCGCCGCCGCGGCGATGCGCGCCATCGCGCGCTCGGTCATGCCGGGGTAGTGCTCCAGCACCATCGCCGTGATCGCCCGGCCACCGGTGCCATTCCGAACCGTGCCGACGAAGCAGCCGATGCCGCCGATATCGGCCCGGCCGGCCGAAACCGCCGCCAGTTCGGCGCCGATGTCGAAATCCGCCTGCTGCACGCGGATCGTGGCCATGCGCCTAACCGCCGGTCACCGGCGGGAAGAATGCCACTTCGTCGCCGGCGGCCACCGGTGCGCCGGGGGTGGCGAATTCCTGGTTGACCGCGCAGCGCACCCGGGATTCGGCGGCGAAAGCGGCCGCATGGGCCGGGCTGCGGCCGCGCAGCCAGGTCACCAGATCGCCGACCGTCGCCACGCCCTCTGGCATGGCGACTTCCTCCGCCGCCGTGCCCACGCGCTCGCGCAGCCAGGCGAAATACAGCAGCCGCAGCGTTCCGGGGCCAGACATGCCGGCGGATGGGGTGCGGTCAGTGCGGGGTGGGCACCGTGGTGACCGAACCATCGGGGCCGATCAATGTGCTGGTGCCGTTGCCGTTGGGCACCACAATGCCGGTGCCGCCTTTCGGGTCGGTGTAGGTCTGCACGCCGTTGCCGGTCGGCGGGGCGACGGCGGTGCCGCCCGGGGTCGGGTAGAATTTCGTCGTCGGCGCCGTTGCCGGCGGCAATGCGGCTGGCGGGGGCGGCTGGGTCGCCGGTTCGGGCGGCGTGAGCTCCGGGGGGGCGGCGGGCGGCGTGGAGCTGCCGCGCGGGATCGGCCGCGATGGTGGCGGCGGTTGTCCGTTGAGGTCCGGCGCGGGCTGCTCGCGCTGCAGGTCCTGCAGGGTGGGCTCGGCGGCGGCCGGGCGGGGCCACACATTGCCGGGCTCGGGCGTCAGCGGCTCCTGTTCGACGTCCTTGCCCTCCACCCGCAGCATATTGGCCGAGTCGCCGACCGGGCGGTTCGGGTTGCCATGAAAGCTGTGGGTATCGCCGATGAACCCGCCGAAGCCATCGAACGGATTGCCCACATAGCTCTGGCAGGCTGGCAGCAGCAGGGTCAGGCCGAGCAGGGTCATACGCCGCATGGGTGGAAATCCTTGTCGTGCAGTCGGTTCGGGCGGGCGTCCGGCCCTCAGGTAAATCGGTGCGCCTTCGTCACGTCCGCGGCTCAGGCCGTTTAGTCCACTGCCCCAGATCGGTCCATAAACGCAAGCATCCATTCAACAATTGCCGCCGGATCATTGAGCGGCAATACTTTTCTGTCACAGTCGGGCAGATTCTCGTCAGCCGCCACCGCCACGATGTCGGTCCGGCCGGGCCAGATCGGCGGCCGCGCCAGCGCCGGGCGGAACACCTCGATCTTGGGGTGCGGATGGGCCTTGAACCCCTCCACCAGCACCAGGTCAACCGGCGTCAGCCGGGCCAGTAGCTCGGGCAGCGCCGGTTCTTCACCGCGCAATTCGTGCATCAACGCCCAGCGCACGCCACTGGAGATCAGCACCTCGGTGGCGCCGGCCTGGCGGTGGCGCCAGGAATCCTTGCCGGGCTGGTCCAGGTCGAACCCATGATGGGCATGCTTGACGGTGGACACCGACAGGCCGCGGCCGATCAGCAGCGGCACCAGTTGCACCAGCAGCGTCGTCTTGCCGCTGCCCGACCAGCCGGTCAGGCCGAGCACTTTCACGCCAGCCCGGCCTTCATTTCCGCCCGGCCCTCATTTCCGCAGGGCGGCCGGCGGGGCGGCCGCGGCATGGTGCAGGCCGGCGGTCAGGTAGTCCCACCCGGTCACCAGCGTCAGCAGGGCGGCCATCCAGAGCATGCTCTCGCCGATCAGCGAGACCGGCAGCCAGGGCATATGCAGCAGCACCGCCGAGGTGTTGCCGGCCAGCAGGGTGCCCAGCGCGCCCATCTGGAAACCGGTCTTCCACTTGGCCAGGCGGGTCACCGGCAGGCCGACCCGGATGCCGGCCAGGTACTCGCGCAGGCCGCTGACCAGGATCTCACGCAGCATGATCACGATGGCGGGATAGAGCCCGGCTTCGCTCAGCCGCCCGGTGCCGACCAGCATCATCAGCGCGGCCCCCACCAGCAGCTTGTCGGCGATCGGGTCCAGCATGCGGCCGAGATCGGATAATTGCTGCCGCTCGCGCGCCAGCTTGCCGTCGAAATAATCGGTGATGGCGGCGGCGCTGAACACGATGCACGCCATGAGGTCGGCCAGCGGCGTGCGCACCGCCACCAGCGCCACCAGCAGCGGGATCGCGGCGATGCGCGAGAGGGTCAGGACGTTGGGGAGGTCGGTCAACATGGGACAGCACCATAGGCCGAAACCCGGCGCAGGTCAGCTACCCCTTCCTCCCCAACCCTTCGTTACCAGGCCCGTGGCGGCTTCACGCCGCGACGGTCAGGGCCGGCTGCAGCACCCGCGGTGTGCCGTGCACCCGCAGCGTCATCGCCTCGCCCGCTTCCAGCACCGCCTCGACCTCCTGCCCGCCCTGGGAGATGCGGATACGCAGCCGCCGCCCGCGCCAGCACACGCAAAAGCCCAGGCTGCGCCAGTGCGGCGGCAGACGCGGCGCGAGCGACGGCGTATCGCCTGCCAGCGACAATCCCGCGAAGCCCAGGATCACCGCCTGCCACAGCCCGCCCAGGGCGGCGATATGCACCCCGCCCGCGCTGTCCGCCCCGCTATCCGACAGATCGATCGCCGCGGATTCCTGCAGGTAGCGCACCGCCAGATCCATTTCGCCGACCTGCGCCGCCACCTGCGCATGCATCGACCGGCTGAGCGAGCTGCCATGCGAGCAGCGTGGCTCGTCGGCGCGGAAACTGGCCAGCCGGGTGGCCTCGTCGAACGCGTCCGGCAGCAGCGCCAGCAGCGCCACCACATCGGCCTGCTTTATCACCTGCGTGCGCTGCGTCCGCTCGCGCCCCAGCACCACATCCACCGGCTGATGGCGGCCGGCGAACCGGGTGAGGTCCAGCGGCTCCAGGTTGAAGAACCCGGCGAATTGCTCGATCAGCCCGGTCACTTCATCCAGCCCGGTGACGATCTTTTCGGCCACGTCGGCCCACTGCGCCAGTTCCGGCTCGTCCAGTCCGAGCTGGGTCGCCAGTTCCTGCCAGCGTGCCGGCCAGCGCGTGCGCAGCAGAGCGGCGACCTCCAGCGCGCGGTCGATGTTCCAGCGCGCCAGCCCGTTGGTAAAGGCGTTGTCGTCGATGCCCTCGTGGTACTCGTCGGGCCCGATCACGCCACGGATATGCCGCTTGCCGTCGGCTTCGAGGGTGGCCCGGCTGGCCCAGAATCGCGCCGTTTCCAGCAGGATTTCCGCCCCTGCCTCCAGCAGGAAGGCGTCGTCGCCGGTCGCGCGCCAGTAATGCCACACCGCATAGGCCACGTCGGCGGCGATGTGTTGCTCCTGCCGGCCGGACATCACCTCCACCGGCGTGCCGTCCGGGCCGATCACCCGTTCGGGCGTAACTTCCTCACCGGTATCCGCCGACTCCCAGGCATACAGCGCGCCCCGCCAGCCGCCATGCGCCGCCTTGGCGCGGGCCCCGTCCAGGGTGCGGTACCGGTAGATCAGCAGCGTCCGGGCAGCTTCCGGCCAGGTGGCGATGTAGAACGGCAGCAGGTAGATCTCGGTGTCCCAGAACACATGGCCGAGATAGGAATCGCCGGTCAGGCCGCGGGCGCCCACGGAAACGCGCGGATCATCCGGATTGACCGCACTGTTCAGATGATAAATGGCAAAGCGCAGCGCCTGTTGCACCTCCGGGTCGCCCTCGATCGTCACATCGCTGGCGTTCCAGCGCCCGGCCCAGGCCGCGTCATGCGCGATCCGCACCGCCTCGCCGCCGGCCACCTGCGCCCGCACCAGCCCGGCTGTTGCCGCGGCTGCCGGATCGGCGTCCGGCGTGTCGCCCCGCGCCACCGCCACCAGCCGCTCCAGCGCCACCGTCTGTCCCGCCACCGACCGCCAGCGCCAGGTCCAGTGCAACGTGCCGGTCGCATCGGGCGCGCGGGCGTCACCGCCGGCCAGCAGCGTGGCCGCGGCGGCGATCGCCACGCTGCGGCGTGCTCCGGTGGTGTGCCACACCCCAAGTCCGGCCTCGGCCCGGGCCGTGTCCATGCCCATGCCGGCGCCTTCGAGCCAGGCGTCCAGGGTCACGTCGATGTCGTCGCGGTCCAGCTCGAGCTGGCAGAATTGCAGGCCCAGGGCGCGATCGTGCTGCGACACCAGCCGCAGCGTGCGCAGCTGCGCGACCACGCCGGAGGGCGCGCGTTGCCGCCAGACGGCCAGCAGCGTCCCGCGCCGCATGTCCAGCGAGCGCCGGTGGCGCAGAACCGTGCCCTGGTGCAGCAGCAGCGGCTCCCCGTTCAGCAGGATGCGCACCCGCAGCCAGTCGCCCACCGGCACCAGCGCGGGCACCGGCGGATCGGTGTTGGGCCGGTCGAACAGCCCGGCGACATAGGTGCGCGGCCACGAGGCCCAGGCCGGGTTGGGCAGCCATGCCAGCCAGGTCGGGCCGCGGCTGACCGCGCGCGCCGCGCGCACGCCGAGAAAGCCGTTGCCGATGGCGAAGCGCGATTCGACGCTGCTTTCGCACAGCATGTAATAACCGTCTTCGTGTAGTACCCAGCCCGGGTCGTCGGTCGGCTCCAGCGCGTCCCGCATGCGAGATCGGCTCCTTCAGTTGTCTGGAGCGAGCTGACCGGCAACGGTCAGATCGCCCTGGATATTTGTTTCAGGGAGCAATTTTATCGGCCGGTGGTTGCCGGTCCGGCCGATGTTGTTCTGGATGTTGCCCTGGACGTTGCTCTGACTGGCGCAGCACGCCGGCGGCCAGGGCGTCGATGTCCACCAGGTCCAGGTTGGTCACCACCAGATCGGCGGCGGCTTTCTCCAGCAGGGCTGCGTCGGCCAGCCGCGCGATCCCCAGCGCCGCCATGCCGGCCGCCCGCGCCGCTTCGATGCCCGCCGGCGCATCTTCCACCACCACGCACCGCGCCGGTGCCGCCGCCAGCGCCGCCGCCGCCAGCAGAAAAATATCGGGGGCCGGCTTGCCGTGCGCCACATCGTGGCCGGACAGATCGGCATCGAACAGGTCGGCGAGGCGTTGCCCGTTGTCGCGACGGACCTGCCGCAGCATCGCCGCGGCATTTTTCGACGACGAGGCCGCCGCCAGCCTGATGCCGCGCGCATGCAGGGCCTCCGCCAGATGCACCGCATCGGCGAAGGCGGAGAAGGCGCCGGCGGCGATCAGCCCTTCCAGCACCTCCTGCTTGTGGACCGCATAGAGTTCCGCCTGGGCGGGCGCATCCGGCACACCCAGCGCCGTCAATGCCGCGATGGCCCCGTCCAGCCGCGGCCTGCCCGCCACATGAGCCTGGTAGAACCCCGTCGTGAACCGCGCCGGGTCGGCAAATCCCGCCAGCGCGGCGCGCCAGGCCTGCTCGTGCGGCGAGGCGAGCAGCACGCCGTCCACATCGAAGATGGCGGCCTGGAGCCGCTTGCCATCTGGCGGCATGTTCACACCCCGACGCTGCCGACCGAGGCGCCGCCGCACACGAACAGCGTCTGGCCGGTGAGGAAACCGCCTTCGGCGGCGGCGAAGAACATCACCGCGCGCGCCACGTCGTCCGGCCGGCCAAGCCGGCGAACCGGAATGCTGGCGGCCAGTCTCGCCTCGTGCTCGCTGCCGGCCGGCACCACCTCGCGGAACATCGCGGTCTCGGCGATCGGTCCGGGGGCCACCACGTTCACGGTGATGCCGTGCGGCGCCAGTTCCAGCGCCCAGGTGCGCGCCATGCCGATCAGCCCGGCCGTGGTGGTCGAATAAGCCGTGCGGGCCGGCTGCCCCAGGGCGGCACGCGACGACAGCAGCACGATCCGCCCGAACCCGGCCGCCTTCATGGCGGGCAGGGCGGCCTGCACCAGCAGCAGCGGCGAGGCCAAATGCAGGTGCACCAGCGCCTCCAGGTCCTGCAGCTTCACGTCTTCCAGCAGGTCCGGGCGGATCACGCCGGCATTGTGGATGACATGGCTGATGCGGAACTGCGCGGCCAGCTCGGTGGCTGCCCTGCGGGTCGCGTTGGTGTCCATCAGGTCCACCGTGACGATATGCAGCTTCGGGTGGTGCCAGGCGGGCGCGGTGCGCGACAGCGACACCACAGTGCTGCCCGCATCAAGAAAATGCCGGCAGATCGCGGCGCCGATGCCGCCGGAACCGCCGGTGACCAGGGCGACGGGCATGCCCAAGCTGCTCATACCAATCGATACGACCGCCGCGGCAGCCTGCCGGCGAAACTGCACATGGTCTCTGATTCTCCTGCATGAAGGTGCCCTGACCGCCAGTCGGACGGTTCGGACAGCACGATCATGTGAATATCAGTCTGGCGGAGCCGGTGTTAAAATACAATCCCGACTTTGGTGATGCCGTCCTAAGTCGTAAACTGCTCGGCAATGATCCGTTCGGACAGGCCCTGGTCCGGATCAAACAGCACCATCGCCGCCACTTTGGAATCTTCGCTCACCGCCACCGACAGAACGTTCCGGACCTCGGTATCATCGGCTACCGCCGCTACCGGACGCTTATCCGCTTCCAAAACTTCGAACAGCACTTCCGCTGTGCTTGGCAGCAGCGCCCCGCGCCAGCGTCGCGGCCGGAAGGCGCTGATCGGCGTCAACGGCAGCAGGTTGGCCGACAGCGGCACGATCGGCCCGTGCGCCGACAGGTTGTAGGCGGTCGAGCCGGCCGGCGTGGACAGCAGCACCCCGTCGCACATCAGTTCGGGCAGCCGTATCCGGCCGTCGATGCTGATGCGGATCTTGGCGGTCTGGCGCAGTTGCCGCAGCAGCGAGACCTCGTTCAGCGCCAGCGCCTCTTCCACCGTGCCGGTCGCCGTCACCGCATGCATGCGCAGCGGCCGCAGCACCGCTTCCTGCGCCCGGGCCAGGCGGCCGGGCAGGTCGTCCTCGCTGAACGGGTTCATCAGGAAGCCGACCGAGCCGCAATTCATGCCGTAGACCGGCAGGTTGCGACCGAGCAGCCGGTGCAGCGTCTCCAGCATGAAGCCGTCGCCGCCGAGCGAGACGACCAGCGCGGCCTGCTCCACCGGACAGTCGCCGTAGCGTGTCACCAGCCGCGCCCGGCTTTCCGCCGCCAGCGGGGTCCGCGCCGCCACGAAGGCGATGCGGCCATCCGGCACCGGGCGCAGCCTGAGCGGTTCGGCCGGCGCCACCAGAGGGGTCACAAGCGGCTCAGATCAGCCGCCGGTGTTCCAGCACCGGCATGTCCCGGCGGACCCGCGCGGTCAGCGCGGGATCGATCCGCGCCGTCGCCCAGCCGGTGCCATCCGAGACCTGGGCCACCACATGGCCCCACGGGTCGCAGACCAGCGAATGCCCATAGGTGAATCGCGGTTCCCGGGTCGCTCCGTCCAGATGCCGCCCCCAGGTGGCCGGTGCGGCGATCCAGCACTGCGTCTCGATGGCGCGCGCGCGTATCAGCGTCTCCCAATGGTCCTTGCCGGTCTGCAGCGTGAACGCCGCCGGCAGGAAGATCAGTTCGGCGCCGGCCCGGCGCAGCGCCAGGAACAGCTCCGGGAAGCGCAGATCGTAGCAGATGGCAAAGCCCAGCGTCACGCCGTCCGCGGCACAGGTGACGACCTCGCCGCCGGCCCCGTAGATGGCGCTCTCGCGATAGCCCTGCCCGTCCGGGGTGACGATGTCGAACAGGTGGATCTTGCGGTAGCGCGCCACCTCGCGCCCTTGCGGGTCGAACGCCAGGCTGGTGTTGAACAGCTTGTCGCCGGCCCGCTCGCCGATCGAGCCGCCATGCACATGGAGGCGCCGGGTGCGGGCGATGCCGCGCAGGAATTCATAGGCCGCGCCGCCCGGTTCGGTGCCGCCGGGCGGGGGCAGTTCCTCGGCCTGGTCGAATTTGGCGGCGCGGTCGCCGCCCAGGCAGGTCCAGATTTCCGGCAGGCTGATCAGGTCGGGCCGGTCGGCGGCCAAAGCGTCGTCGATCAGGGCGCCGGCCTGGGCGATGTTGTCCGCCTTCACGTGGCCCGGATTCATCTGCACGACGCTGACGCGCATGTTGGGTCCTCTCCGGTCACGGCCCCCGCTTTCAGCCAGACGCCCGCCTTCGGCATGACGGCGGGCGTCAGCCCGAAAGCGGGGCGCACGGGCAGCCCGATCTGGCTATCAGAAGCGCCTCAGCGTGGCCAGTCCACCCGCGGCTCGCTGCGGGGAGAACGGTTCGGCCGGACCACCGGCCGACGGCGGGCCGCGCCATAGTCGTCGGTGGCTCCGGAGGCGTCGGCCTGCAGGGGCGGATACTCCGGCTCGGCCGGCGGCCGATAGGGCGGCTCGGGGAACGCGGTCTCGGGGGGCGCACGATATTTCGGCTCCGGCGCCGGGCGGCGTGGCACCAGCACCGGGGCGGGCGGGATCGGCGGACGGGCGGGCCGGTCGTCATCGGCCCGCGCCGGCGGGATCGGCGGCTGCAGGTCGGTCCAATCCAGGCCGCGGCCGCGCTGCTCCGGCATGCGCAGGACCAGCGAGCGGATCTCGCCCTGGATTTCGTCCAGTCGCGCCTCGATCGCCTCCAGCCGCCCCTTCAGACCGAACACGCTGAACGGCATCAGCAGGAACACAAGCAGGTACAGCAGCGTCGGAACCACGACCGCCATGGACATCCACCATGGCAGCCAGTCCGGCAGGGAGAACAAGGATGTCATCCTTCCATTGTAGCACCTCATGCCCGGCCGCGAACGCCGGCTTAACGGGTATCAGCCACAACTCCATGTGATGCGCGGTCCGACGGTGCGGCCTGGCGGATGGCTGCCGGGGCGGCCTGACGAAATGATAAACCCCTGACGAAATGATAAACCCCTGACGAAATGATAAACCATTGAGCCGGCGTCCTTGTTGTTCGTAAGATCAGCTGGGTTTCGATTGCTTCACCAGCCCGGCGCTGCACCGCCCGGAGCCCGGGCCTTGCGCGACCCGGACGGCGGCGCGGAATTCATCTCGCGGGGCGTTACGTGCGCCGCATAACGGCATGCCGACCCGGGACGACCGGCCTGGGGCGACCGGCCAGGACAGGAAGGGCGGCGGCTTGACCCTGCAGGACATTTTCGGGCGAGCCGCCCGGCGGTTCGGGCTGGGGGTGGACGTGGGTGCGATCCTGCAGCCCACGCAGGACGAGATCGCGGCCATCCGGCGCGCCGAATTGCTCGCCGCCGCGCGCCAGCTTCCGGTCGCCGTCATCGGTAACGCCGTGGTCGCGGGGTTCGTTGTGGCGGTGCTGTGGTCGGCCGCCGCCGCCGCGCCGCTGGTGGCCTGGGTGGTGGCGCTGGCGATTCCGGGGGTGCTCCGCCTGTTGCTGGCGCGGCGAATCGGGGCGGCCGGGCCGGCACCGCAAGCGGCCATGGTGGACCGGTTCACCCGCCAGACCGTGTTGCTTTCCGGCCTGGCGGGCGCCGTCTGGGGCGCGCTCGGCATTGCGGTGGTATGGCTGGGCGGGCTGGACGAGCAGAGCTTTCTCGACGTTGTCGTGATCGGCATGGCGGCCGGCTCGGTGGCGACGTCGCTGACCATCCCGGCCGCCGCGCGCGCCTATATCGTGCTGTCCCTGCTGCCGATCGGCACCGCCTATGCTGTCACGGCGTCCGGCCGGATGAACGCCGTGCTGGCGATGCTGTCGCTGGTGTTTATCGGCGTGCTGCTGGTGCTGCTGCGCGGGGCGCACGCTTCCGTGGTCGAGGCCCTGCTCGGCCGGCTGCGCAACGAGCGGCTGGCGGCGCAGTTGGCGGTCGCGGTCGAGGCGGCGCAGGCGGCCAGCCGGGCGAAGTCGCAATTCCTGGCCAATATGAGCCACGAGATCCGCACCCCGCTGAACGGCGTGATCGGCATGACCGAGCTGCTGCTCCGCACCGCGCTGACGCCGGCGCAGCGCGAATATGTCCAGACCGCGCGGCTGTCCGGCGACGCGCTGCTGGGGCTGGTGAACAACGTGCTCGACCTGGCGAAGATCGAGGCCGGCCGGGTCGAGATCGAGGCGGTGCCGTTCGCGCTCGACACGCTGATCGAGGAGGTGGCGGCGCCGTTGCGCGACGCCGCCCTGGACCGCGGCCTGTCGATTGCCGTGCTGCTGCCCTCCACCGTGCCGCGGCGTCTGGTCGGCGACCCGTACCGGTTGCGCCAGGTGCTGACCAACCTGCTGGGCAATGCGGTGAAGTTCACCGAGCAGGGGCGGGTGGCGGTGCGGGTGGCGGTGGAACCCGCCCAGGCAGGCGCTCTGGCCCAGGAAGCGGCCGGCGAGGGCGAGGTGGTGCTGGCGTTCACCGTCGAGGATACCGGACCGGGCATTCCGCAAGAACAGCAGGGGCGCATCTTCGAGGCCTTCGCCCAGGCCGACGGCACGATGACAAGGCGCTATGGCGGCACCGGGCTGGGGCTCGCGATTTCGCGGCATCTGTGCGAGCTGATGGGCGGCGGCATCTCGGTGCGGAGCACCGTCGGACAGGGGGCCGTTTTCCGCTTCACCGCCCGGTTCGTGCGGGCGCCGGCGGGGGCGGTGCCGGAACCTGCGCCATCATCGCCGTCGCTGAGTCCCCCGAGGTCGAAACCGAGACCGAAGCCGCGGCGGCTTGCGTCGCGGCGCGCGTGCTGCTGGTCGAGGACAACCGGGTCAACCTGCTGGTTGGCCTGGGCATGCTGGGCCGGCTCGGCTGCACGGTGGAGACCGCCTCGACCGGGCGGGAGGCGGTGGAGCGGCTGGCGTCGGAACGCTACGACCTGGTGCTGATGGACTGCCAGATGCCCGACATGGACGGGTTCGAGGCGACGGCGGCAATCCGCACCCGGGAGGCGTCGGGCGGGCCGCGCACGCCGATCGTCGCGCTGACGGCGAATGCCATCGAGGGCGACCGCGACCGCTGCCTGGCGGCGGGGATGGACGACTACCTTGCCAAACCGTTCCGGCTGGCCGATTTGCGCCGCGTGGTGGCGTGCTGGGGGCGGCGGGAGGAATAGCCGCCAGGGCGCGCCGCTGCCGGGGCGACGCTCGATCGCCGGCGCATTCAGGTTCCTTTCGTGATTTGCCGGTATTGTTCGCTTTCCCGTCTTTCCGGGAAAGATCGGACCCGGCAACGGCCGCATGAACCGAAAACAACGCCGGGCAGAATTGCAGCAGGTCGGGCCAGAAGGGCAGGCGACGTCACCTTCCGTCCCGCTGCTGTTCGCCGCGGCGCTGCAACACCATCAGGCCGGGCGTCTGAACGAAGCCGAAATCCGCTACCGGCAGGTATTGGCGGTCGACTCCTGCCATGCCGACACGCTGCACCTGCTCGGGGTGGTCGCTTACCAGACGGCACGTCCTGACCTGGCCGCGGACATGATCGGCCGGGCGATCGCGATCGACGCCAGCCAGGCATCGTACCTATTCCAACCTCGGCAACGTGTTTGCCGCCCAGCGGCGGCTGGACGAAGCGGTCGCCTGCTGCCGCCGGGCGATCGACCTCAAGCCCGGCTACCCGGAGGCGCACAACAATCTGGGCATCGTGCTGGCGGAGCTGGGATTGCCGGAGGAGGCGGTGGCCTGCTACCGCCGGGCGCTCGACCTCCGGCCCGACTACCCGGAGGCCTGCAACAACCTGGGCATCGCGCTGAAGGACCAGGGATGGCTGGACGCGGCGGTTGCCTGCTGCCGCCGGGCCATCGACCTCAAGCCCGGCTATGCGGAGGCGCATAACAACCTGGGCAACGCGCTGGAGCAACAGGGGCGGCGGGACGCGGCAGCCGATTGCTACCGCACCGCCATCGCCTTCAGGCCGGATTACCCGGTGGCCCACACCAACCTGGCGATGCTGCTGCTGGCGGGCGGGGAGATGGCGGCGGGATGGGCCGAATATGAATGGCGCTGGCAGCAGCCGGACATGATCATGAACCGCCGCAGCTTCACGCAACCACCATGGCGAGGCGAGGCGGCGGCGGGGCGGACGCTGCTGATCCATGCCGAACAGGGCTTCGGCGACACGCTGCAATTCTGCCGCTATGCCATCCTGGCGGCGGCCAGCGGGCTGCGGGTGATTCTGGAGGTGCAGCAGCCGCTGGTCCGGTTGCTGCGCAGCCTGCCGGGGGTCGAACGCGTGCTGGCGCGCGGCGAGTCCCTGCCGGCCTTCGATTTCCACTGCCCCATGCTCAGCCTGCCACTGGCGCTGGGGACCACGCTCGCCAGCATTCCCGCCGCCCCTGCCTATCTGTGGGCTGACCCGGATCAGGTCGCGGCCTGGCGGGCGCGCCTTGCCGCAATGAGCAATCCGGGGCGCCGGATCGGTCTGGTCTGGGCGGGCGGAAACCGCGCCTACTCGCCCGTTTTGGCAGCTTCTGACCGCCGGCGCTCCATGCCCCCCGACCGGCTCGCGCCGCTGTTCGAGTTGGCCGGCGCGCATTTTTTTAGCTTGCAAAAAGGCGGCCCCGCGGCGCCCGGGAAGGCGCCGCTGA
The DNA here is from genome assembly GCA_963709085.1 of uncultured Alphaproteobacteria bacterium. GTDB lineage: Bacteria > Pseudomonadota > Alphaproteobacteria > Acetobacterales > Acetobacteraceae > Rhodovastum. The sequence continues at coordinate 544,088 of CAVPVB010000024.1, read as the reverse complement.
CCGATTTCATGGACGAGATGGCCGATTTCGCCGACACTGCGGCGTTGATCAGCAATCTCGACCTCGTCATTTCGGTCGATACTGCGGTTGCCCATCTGGCGGCGGCGCTGGGCAAGCCGGTCTGGCTGCTGAACCGCTTCGATTCGTGCTGGCGGTGGCTCCTGCAGCGCCAGGACAGCCCCTGGTACCCCACGCTGCGGCTGTTCAGGCAGGAACAGCCCGGAGACTGGCAAGCCGTGGTCGAAACGGTGCGCACGGAGCTTTGCCGGCTTGCCGGCGAACCGCTCATTCGCATGTAGCCATCATAAAATAGAGCCGGCCCTGATAAAACAGGGCCGGCTCTGTGGACCCGTCATGGCAGGACCAATTCGGCCATGACAGGTGAGGCGTTTCGGCGTTACTCGCCCCGGTTGGCGACCCGCAACGACCGGCCCGCGCTACGCGTCGCCTCGGCGGCGTCCGTCGCGACGTTACCCAAAATCTCCGCCCCTTGTGGGAACCAGGTCCGGGCGCGATCCACCAATTGATTCGTGGCGGACTGACAGGCGGCCGCGTCGGCGGTCATGCGGCGGAACGCACCCGACACCCATTCCTGCTGCGCTTTCAGCAGATCGATCGGATCGCTGCTGGTGCGCAGGCGGCTGACCAGTTGCTGGGTCTCCGCTACGGCTTCCTGGCGCCGGCGCAGCCAGTCGGTCATGGTCGTTTCGACGCTGACCAGCAGATCAGCCTGCGCCTTCAGCAGGGGATCGGCGCCCGAATTGATAACAGAGGCGAAAAAAGCTGACGCATTCTTGTGCTGCGCGGCCGCGTCGGCGGTCGTTGTCGTTTCGGTCATGTTTGTTATCCCTTGTATTTAAGAACTGGTCCCGGCTGACTGGACCGGCCTCCGCGGTATGTGCCTCACCCGGCGAACGGGCTTGGCGGGTACGTTGTCAACGCCAGAAAACCGGCCCAGAGCCGTATGTTCCGCGGAGGCCGCTGATCACTCATGATTTCCTCTGATCTGATCCTTGCCATCACGCGGGAGCGGACACAATCGGAAATTACAGAACTCCCCATGTAGCGGAGGCATCATTGCCATACGATTCGGCCAGAATCAGGAAGATAACCGCCAACGGCGGGTTGTGGTCGCGGGAATGTGAATTTAGTGGCTCCGCTTTCGTGCCTGCTCGCTCACAATATTGTCAGCGCAGTTTCACCGACTTGTCGCATGTGGTGGTAACAGGCTGCTCTTCTGCCGCGGACACATTCCAAAGGGCGAACGGTATTCACTTATTTTTGTAGGCGGCAAAACGGTACCCGAAACCGCCGCCGCCCCCCGCCCCGCCGCCTGGCAGTGCCGGTTGATCCCCGGCCCGTCCTGGCCCAGAAACGCCAGGCGGCAGACCACACGGGATTCCCGACCATGCGCTACGTCTCCACCCGCGGGCAGGCGCCCGTGCGCGATTTCTCCGGCGTGTTGCTGGCGGGGCTGGCCGAGGATGGCGGCCTGTATGTCCCTGAATCCTGGCCGAGCCTGACCCATGCCGACTGGCGCGCCCTGCGCGGCCTGCCTTATGCCGAAATGGCTGCCCGGGTGATGAACGTGTTCGTCGGCACCTGCATCCCCTTCGCCACCCTGCAGCGCCTGTGCCGCGAGGCCTATGCCGGCTTCGGCCACCCCGCCGTGGTGCCGCTGGTCCAGCTTGACCACGACCTGTTTGCCTGCGAGCTGTTCCATGGCCCGACGCTCGCCTTCAAGGACATGGCCATGCAGCTGCTCGGGCGGCTGTTCGACCATGTGCTGACCGAGCGGGACACCCGCGTCACCATCGTCGGCGCCACCTCTGGCGATACCGGCTCGGCCGCCATCGAGGCCTGTGCCGGGCGCGACCGGATCGACATCGTCATCCTGCATCCGGACGGGCGCACCAGCGAGGTGCAGCGCCGGCAGATGACCACGGTGCTGGCGCCCAACGTCACCAACGTGGCGGTCGATGGCAGCTTCGACGATTGCCAGGACCTGGTGAAGGCGATGTTCGCCGACGCCCCGTTCCGCGCGCGAATACCTGCTCGCTGCGGTGAACTCCATCAACTGGGCGCGCATCGCCGCCCAGATTCCCTATTACGTGGCGACCGCCCTGGCGCTGGGCGCGCCGGACCGGGAGGTCGCCTTCGCCGTGCCGACCGGCAATTTCGGCAATGTGCTGGCCGCCTGGGCGGCGCGGCGCATGGGCCTGCCGGTGGCGCGGCTGGTGGTCGGGTCCAACCGCAACGACATCCTGGCGCGGTTCCTGGCCGCCAACGACATGTCGGTCCGCGGCGTCGAGCCCAGCCTGTCGCCCAGCATGGACATCCAGGTCAGTTCCAATTTCGAGCGCCTGCTGTTCGAAATGCTGGACCGCGACGCCGCCGCCACCGCCGCCGTCATGGCCGCGTTCCGCACCGGCGGGCGCATGCCGGTGCCCGAGCACGCCTGGCGCCGCGCCGCCGCCCTGTTCAAGGGGTTTTCGCTCGACGACGAGGGAACGCTGGCGGAAATCCGCCGCCTGCACGCCGCCACCGGCTATCCTCGCCGATCCGCACTCGGCGATCGGCATTGCCGCGGCGCGGGCGGAACCGGTCCGGGGCGTTCCGGCCATCGCCATGGCCACCGCGCATCCGGCCAAATTCCCCGACGCCATTCAGCGCGCCATCGGCATTCGTCCCCCCCTGCCGTCGCGCCTGGCCGACCTATATGAGAGGGTGGAAAAATATCAACGTGCGCCCAACGACCTCGCGGCAATCGAGGCTGTGGTGCGTGCCACCGTCCTAAGGAACGCCGCATGAGCGAGACCACCATCCTCGAGGGGGGCGCGATTCGCCTCACCCGCCTGCCCTCCGGCCTGACCGTGGTGACCGAGCGGATGGAACGGGTGGAGACCATCTCGTTCGGCGCCTATGTGGCGGCCGGCACCCGCCACGAACTGGCCGAGGAGAACGGCATCTCGCATTTCCTCGAGCATATGGCCTTCAAGGGCACCGAGCGGCGCAGCGCCGCCGCCATCGCCGAGGAGATCGAGGCGGTCGGCGGGCACATGAACGCCTACACCGCCCGCGAGCAGACCGCCTTCTACATCAAGGCGCTGAAGGAGGATCTCGGGCTCGCCGCCGACATCGTCGGCGACATCCTCAGCCATTCCAGCTTCGAGCCCGCCGAGGTGGAGCGCGAGCGCGGCGTGATCCTGCAGGAAATCGGCCAGGCCAACGACACCCCGGACGACATCATCTTCGACCATTTCCAGGAGGCCGCCTATCCCGCTCAGCCGATGGGAAGGCCGGTGCTGGGCACCGAGGAGCGCATCCAGGCCGCCACCCGCGACATGCTGATGGGCTACATGCGCCGCCACTACACCACCTCGAACAGCGTGGTGGCGGCGGTCGGCAATCTGCATCACGAGGCGGTGCTGGAACTGGTGGAGCGGCATTTCGCCGACCTGCCCCGCACCCCGGCGCCGCTGGCGCTGCCGGGGCTCTATCACGGCGGCGAGTTCCGCGAGGCGCGCGACCTCGACCAGGTGCATATCGTGCTCGGCTTCCCGTCGGTTTCCTATGCCGACCCGGATTTCTACCCGGTGATGTTGCTGTCCACCCTGCTGGGCGGGGGGATGTCGTCGCGGCTGTTCCAGGAAGTGCGCGAGAAGCGCGGGCTGGTCTATTCCATCTATTCGTTCACCGCCCCCTACGCCGATAGCGGGGTGTTCGCCATCTATGCCGGCACCGGCGAGAGCGAGGCGGCGGAGCTGATTCCGGTGACGCTGGGCGAATTGCAGAAAGTGCAGACCGAAGTGTCCGAGGCGGAACTCGCCCGCGCCCGCGCGCAGGTGAAGGCGGGGCTGCTGATGTCGCTGGAGAGCACCGGCAGCCGCTGCGAGCAGCTGGCCCGGCAAATGCAGGTATTCGGCCGGGTAATCCCCACCGCCGAAACCGTGCGGCGGATCGAGGCGGTGACGCTGGCCGATATCGCCCGGGCCGCGGTGCGGCTGTTCCGGGCCGCGCCCACGCTGGCTTCGCTCGGCCCGGCGGGTCATGTGCCCGGGCTGCCGGCGATCGCTGACCGGTTGGCGGCATAAGGCGCGCGGAGATGGACGACCTCAATCTCCTCGGCGACCTGATCGCCCGTGCCCGCGCCGCCGGCGCGGATGCCGCGGATGCGATGCTCCTGGCCGGCTCCTCGCTCGGCGTGCAGCGGCGGTTCGGCCGCACCGAGCATCTGGAACGCGCCGAGAACCGCGACCTCGGGCTGCGCGTGTTCGTCGGCCGGCGGCAGGCGGTGGTGTCGTCCAGCTCGGTGGACCCGGCCGGTTTCACCCTGCTCGCCGAGCGGGCGGTGGCGATGGCGCTGGTGGTGCCGGAAGACCCGTATGCCGGGCTGGCCGAGCTTGCCGCCGCGCCGGACGATGCCGCGCCGCTGGAACTCGACGACCCGGCCGAGCCGGATGCCGAGGCGCTCATCGCCCGCGCCTCCATCGCCGAGGAGGCCGCTCTGGCGGTGCCGGGCGTGACCAATTCGGAGGGTGCGGACGCGGGCTACGGCCGCACCGTCATCGTGCTGGCCAGCTCCGCCGGGTTTGCCGGGCGGTTCAGCCGCTCCAGCCATTCAGTCTCGGCGTCCGTCCTGGCCGGCAGCGGCACCGGGATGCAGCGCGATTATGATTACGCCACCTCCGTTCACCTGGCCGATCTGGATGACGCGGCGCGGATTGGCCGCACCGCCGGCGAGCGGGCGGTGGCGCGACTGAACCCGGCGCGGCCGAAGACGGCGAAGCTTCCGGTGATCTACGATCCGCGCGTGGCCGGCGGCCTGGTCAGCCATTTCGCCGGCGCGATCAACGGCGCCTCGGTGGCGCGCGGCACCAGCTTCCTCAAGGATCGCATGGGCCAGCGTGTCTTCGCCCCCGGCATCGCGGTGGTCGATGACCCGCGGCGCCGTCGCGGCCTGCGCTCCCGCCCGTTCGACGGCGAGGGCGTGCCGACCCATGCACGGACGCTGATCGAGGACGGGGTGCTGATGAGCTGGCTGCTGGATTCGCGCAGCGCCCGCCAGCTCGGCCTGCAGTCCACCGGCCATGCCAGCCGCGGCACCGGCGGCCCGCCCAGCCCGGCGGCGAGCAATCTTTACCTCCGGCCCGGGGCGCTGACCCCGGCCGAGCTGATGGCCGACATCCGCGAAGGGATCTACGTGACCGAGCTGATCGGCATGGGCATCAACATGGTGACCGGCGATTACAGCCGCGGGGCGGCGGGGTTCATGATCCGCGACGGCGTGCTGGCCGAGCCGGTGGCCGAGGTGACGATCGCCGGCACCCTGCCGGAGATGTTCGCCGCCCTGGTGCCGGCCAACGATTTGGTGTTCCGGCGCGGAACCGACTCGCCGACGGTCCGGGTGGACGGAATGACTTTGGCAGGGGCCTGATACCCCCTACAGTTGCATCCGGTACGTCCCCATATCGCTGTCTCGGCCAGAGCAACTGTGAGCACCCCATGCGTCGCACCTCCTTTCTGATCACCGGCGTCGCCGTCCTGTCGCTGGCGCTTGCGCCCGGGCTTGCTTTCGCGCGGGCCGGGGCCAGCAGTTCCGGCGCCGGCGCCTCGATGGGCAGCCGGGGCAGCCAGACCTTTTCGATCCCGGCGCCGACCAACACGGCGCCTTCGGCGGCGCCGCTGCAGCGCAGCATGACCCCGCAGCAATCCCCGTCCTACGGCACGCCCGGCATGGCACCGTCGCCGGCTTACGGCGCGCCGCGTTCATCGTTCATGTCCGGCCTGATGGGCGGCCTGATCGGCGCCGGCATCGGCGGGCTGCTGTTCGGCAGCGGGCTGTTCAGCGGCGTCTCGGGTATCGGCGGGTTCCTCGGCCTGCTGCTGCAGGTTTTCCTGCTGGTGCTGCTCGCGCGGTTCCTGTTCCGCCGGTTCTTCCGCGGCGCGGTTCCGGCCTTCGCCGGGCCGAACCTGCTCACCCGCATCGGCGCGCCCGGCGGGGCGATGCCGGGCGGCGGCGGCGGGCCGACCCTGCAACAGGTTCGTATTCTTCCGGCCGACTTCCAGGCTTTCGAACAATTGCTGCAGGCCATCCAGGCTGCCTGGTCGAGCCACGATTTGGGCACGTTGCGCGCCACCTCCACGCCCGAGATGGCCAGCTATTTCGCCGAGCAGCTGGCCGAGCAGACCAGCCGCGGCGTGCGCAACACGGTGACCGCCGTGAAGCTGGAGCAGGGCGACCTGTCGGAAGCCTGGGCGGAGCAAGGCCGGGAATATGCGACGGTGGCGATGCGCTTCTCGATGATCGACGTGACCGTCGACGGGTCGGGCCGCGTGGTGGACGGCGATCCGGTGCGCCGCACCGAGGCCACCGAGATCTGGACGTTCCTGCGGGCCCCGGGCGGGCGTTGGGTGCTGTCAGCGATCCAGCAGACCCGGTAAGCCCATTGTTCAGGCGAGGTCGGCGACGGCCTCGTCGAGCAGGGCGCGCAGATAGGGCGCGAAGGAACGCGCCACCTCGACATGAAACACCGCGGCACCGGTGCGCCACAGCACGATCCCGGCCTTGCCGAACAGCGTGCGGGTGCAGGCGCCCGGCGGGAAGGCGGCGGGGTCGAGGTCGAGCGGGCAGCCTTCGTTCAGCAATTCGGCGGCGTGTGGGCCGGTGATGCGCAGCGCAACCTGACCATGGCTGATGTCGACCAGCGATACCGGGCCGGCTCCGGGCACGGCGGCGAGGGCCTGCAGCAGGGAAGCCGCCGCGCCGTCCTCGGCGAGCAGCAGGATTTCATCCGGGCCGAGGCGCAGGGCGGCACGCTTGCCCCCCTGGGCGGCGGTGAGCAGGGGCGGCGGCAGCACCACCCCGAAGGCGCCCGACAGGCGCGCCGCCGGTTCGGGCGCGGCGCGCAGGACGAGCCTGGTGCCGGGGGGCAGGGTCTCGATGATGGTCTCAGCCATTCCCACGTTCCCCGGCCGGCTGGTAGAACACCGGCGAGACGACCTTCAGCGGCAACGCCGTGCCGGTTGAGCCGAGCGCGAACACGCTCGTGCCGATCCGGACGCGGCCGGATTGCAGCAGGCCGAGTGCGAACGGGCGGCCGAGCGTGGGGCTGGCATAGGCTGAGGTGATATGGCCGAGCGGCGTTGCCGATCCCGGCGCGATGACCAGTTGCGCGCCTTCCTCCGGCACGGTCGCATCGATGGGCAGCAGGCCGACCAACTGCCGGCGGCCGGTGGTGCGCATGTCCGGGCGGTCCAGCGACCGCTTGCCGATGAAATCCGCTTTCTTTTTCCCGATCAACCGGCCCAGGCCGACATCGTCGGGCGTTACTGTGCCGTCGGTCTCCTGGCCGATGATGATGTGTCCGCGTTCGGCGCGCAGCACGTGCATGGCCTCGGTGCCATAGGGCGTGATGCCGTGGGGCGCGCCGGCCTCCAGCACCGCCCGCCACACCGCCGGGGCGTGGCCGGCGGGGACGTTGATTTCAAAGCCGGGCTCGCCGGAGAAGCCGACCGAGAACAGGCGCGCCGCGATGCCGGCGACGGTGCCGCACGCCACCCCCATGGGCGGCAGCGCGGTGAGGTCGATCCCCTCCACCAACGGCGCGATGACCTCGCCGGACCGCGGCCCCTGCACGGCGATGACGCCCCAATGCTCGGTGGTGGAGGTCAGCCAGACCTGCAAATCCGGCCATTCGGTCTGCAAATAGTCTTCCATGATGTGCAGCACGCCGGCGGCGCCGCCGGTGGTGGTGGTGACATGGAAACGGTCGGCGGCGAGGCGGCCGATAATGCCATCATCGGCGATGCAACCATCCTCGCGCAGCAGCAGGGCGTAGCGGCAGCGCCCGGGTGACAGATTTTCCAGTGCATTGACATAGATGCGCTCGAGGAAGCTGGCGGCGTCGGGTCCCACCACCTCGATCTTGCCAAGGGTGGACGCATCGAAAATCCCGGCGGCACTACGCACGGCACGGCATTCGCGGGCGACCGCCGCGTGCATGTCCTCGCCGGGGCGGGGAAAATACCGGGCGCGCCGCCACAGCCCGACCGGCTCGAACACCGCGCCCTGGGAGGCCGCCCAATCGTGCAGCGGCGGGGTGCGCACCGGGTCGAACAGGGCGCCGCGATGCCGGCCGGCGAGGGTGCCGAAACTGACCGATGTGGCGGGCGCGCGGAAGCTGGTGCTCCCGACCTCCGGAATCGACCGCTCCAGCGTATCGGCGACCAGCGCGAGGCCCACCATGTTGGCGATCTTGCCCTGGTCGGTCGCCATGCCGGTGGTGGTGTAGCGCTTGACGTGCTCGATCGAGCGGAAACCCTCCCGCACCGCCAGCCGGATATCGCCCGCCGTCACGTCGTTCTGCGGATCGACGATGCTGCGCCCGTCCGCGCCCGCCACGGCCGCGCGGACCGCCAGACCGCCCGCCATTTGAACACGCGGCGGCAGGGACATCCCCGCGCCGGCGGCATGGCCTTCAGCGATGCAGGCGGCGAGGTCGTCGGTGCCGCGGCAGGCGCCGACGCACACGACATTCTGCGCCGGTTCATCCGGCAGGAACGCGTCGGCCGCGTCGTCCCACCGCAACCGGCCGCGTGATTGCGAGAACAGGTTCACATTCGGCGTCCAGCCGCCGGCCATGAGGACGAGATCGCAGAACAGGGTCCGGGTGCGGGTGCGGAGGAGCGTGCCGTCCGCCGCGCGCGGCATGGCCAGCATTCCGTCCGGCAGCGCGGTGACACCGTGGCCGGCCAGCACCTCGATGCCGCGCCGTGTCGCTTCCTCTAGCAAAGGCGGCGGCGGGGCGGCGCGCCAATCGACGATCGCGGCGATTTCGGCGCCGGCATTCTGCAGTTGAAACACCGACTGCCAGCCGGAATCATGGCTCGCCGCCAGCACCACCCGCCGCCCGGGCCGCACGGCGTAGCGGTTGAGCCAAATGCGGGAAGCGGAGGCGAACATCGCGCCGGGCCGGTCATTGCCGTGGAACAGCAGCGGGCGCTCGATCGCGCCGGTGGCGAGCACCACCCGCTTCGCCCGCATTTGCCACAGACGCTCGCGAATGCCGCTGCCTTCGGGAAGGATCTCGGCCAGAGCCAGGAAATTCTGCAGCCCGTAATGGAACGCGGTGGTGGAGGTCAGCACGCGCACGCGCGGATGGGCGCGCAGTGTGGCGACGGCGTCGTCAAGCCAGGTCCAGGCCGGCCGGCCGTCAATATTCTCCTGCGGATCGGACAGCAGCCAGCCGCCGGGCTCGGCCTGCTCGTCGCACAGGATGACCCGTTCGCCGTTTTCGGCCGCGGCCAGGGCGGCGGCGAGGCCCGCCGGGCCGGCGCCGACCACCAGCACGTCGCAATGCGCATACCGGTTTGCGTAGCGGTCGGGGTCGGGCGTGTCCGGCGCGCGGCCGAGCCCGGCGAGGCGGCGCAGCGCCGGTTCCCATACGCGGTGCCAGCCGCCCGGCGACAGGAATGTCTTGTAGTAAAAGCCCGCCGGCAGCAGCGGCGCGGCCAGCCCCGCCAGCGCGGCGGCGTCGAAACGCAGCGAGGGAAACCGGTTCTGGCTGCGTGCCACCAGCCCGTCGAACAGAGGCTGCATGGTGGCGCGCGTGTTCGGTTCGCGCCGTCCGCCGCCGCGGTCGATTTCGACCAGGGCATTCGGTTCCTCCGGCCCGGCGGTGAGGATGCCGCGCGGGCGATGATATTTTGTCCCTCGCCCGACCACGCTGACGCCGTTGGCCAGCAGTGCCGAGGCCAGCGTGTCGCCCTCGAAACCCTCGAACCTCCGTCCATCGAAGCTGAACGGAAGCGGGCGGGTGCGGTCGATGCGCCCGCCGGTGGGCAGGCGGCTCATGGCGCGCTCTCAAATCGGTCGGTGAAGGTGTGGCGGCGCAGGGTGAAAAAACGGCCGCAGCCATGCACATGGCGCCATCGCTCGGCATGCAGGCCGCGCGGGTTGCTGCGCAGGTACAGGAACGCCGTCCAGGCGGCATCGTCCGGCGCCGTGGGACGCACGATGCCGGCCTCGCCGCAATTGCGGAACTCGATTTCCGGCCGGTCGCCGCAATGCGGGCAGGGGATCAGCAGCATGTCAGTGCGCCACCGCGGAGGCCGCCGCCTCGTCGATCAGGCGGCCGGTGGAAAACCGGTCGAGCGAGAACGGCTCCGCGAGCCGGTGCGGCTCACCGCGCGCCAGCGTGGCCGCGAACACATGCCCCGATCCCGGCGTCGCCTTGAAGCCGCCGGTGCCCCAGCCGCAATTCACGAACAGCCCCGGCACCGGCGTGCCGCCGATGATGGGCGAGCGGTCCGGCGTGACATCGACGATGCCGCCCCAGGCGCGCAGCATGCGCAGGCGCCGGAAGGCCGGAAACAGCTCGCAGATCGCCTCCAGCGACTGGGTGAGAATCTGCAGGCTGCCGGCCTGGCTGTAGGAGATGTACTGGTCGGTGCCGGCGCCGATCACCAGTTCGCCCTTGTCGGACTGGCTGACATAGGCATGCACCGCATTGGACATGGCGACACAGGGGAACACCGGCTTCACTGGCTCGCTCACCAGCGCCTGCAGCGGATAGCTTTCCAGCGGCATGCGCAGCCCGGCCATGGCCATGACCACGCTGGTGTGGCCCGCCGCGACCACGCCGATGCGCGGCGCCCGCACCGGACCTTTGCTGGTCTGCACGCCGGTGACCGCGCCGCTGGCGTCGCGGTCGATGCCGGTGACCTCGCAGTTCTGCACGATGTCCACGCCGCGCGCACTGGCGGCGCGGGCGAAACCCCAGGCCACCGCGTCATGCCGGGCGGTGCCGCCGCGCCGTTGCAGCGCCGCGCCGGTCACCGGATAGCGCGCGTCCGGCGCCAGGGCCAGCGGCGGGCAGAAGGCTTTCGCCTGCGCCGGCGTGAGCCATTCATTGTCGATGCCGGCCAGCCGGTTGGCGCAGATATGGCGGCGGAACACCTGCTCGTCATGCACCGAATGCGCCAGCGTCAGCACCCCGCGCTGGCTGAACATGACATTGTAATTCAGTGCGGTGGACAGATTTTCCCACCGCTTCAGCGCATGGTCGTACAGCGCCGCGCTCTCGGGATGCAGGTAGTTGGACCGTACGATGGTGGTATTGCGCCCGGTGTTGCCGCCGCCGATCCAGCCCTTTTCCAGCACGGCGACCCGCCGCACGCCGAATTCCGACGCCAGATAATAGGCCGTCGCCAAGCCGTGCCCGCCGCCGCCGATGATGACCACGTCATAGGCCGCTTCCGGCCGGTCGGGCGAGCGCCACTGCTCGGGCCAGGAACGATGCCCGCCCATGGCGCCGCGGGCCAGGGACAGGAAGGAGAATCGTTGCGGCATGCGAGGAGTATGCGTCCGCGACGGCCGGAAGGCCAGGGCTGCCCCGCTTCGCCTTCGCAGACAATTCCGGCATTTTGTCCGCCGGACCGGAGGAGAAAACCGCATGTCGCTCGATCCCAGTATCGCCGCTGCCCTGTCGGGCGTCTCGACGGCGACGCTGACCACCGTGCTGCTCAAGAAGGGCCTGCGCAACGTATGGATGCGCGGCACCGTGCCGCTGCGCCCCGGCCAGCCGCGTCTCGTCGGGCGCGCCTTCACGCTGCGCTTCGTGCCGGCGCGCGAGGACCTGGCCACCCCCGAATTCGTGGTCCTCGCCGACCTCCACCCGGGCGGCGATCGAGGCGATGCCGGCCGGCTGCATCGCCGTGGTGGACGCCATGGGCATCCCGATGCGGGCATCTTCGGCGACATCCTGTGCGCGCGCATGGCCCAGCGCGGCGTGGCGGGGCTGGTGACCGACGGGGTGGTGCGCGACCTTGCGGGCGTGCTGGGAACCGGCCTGCCGGTGTGGTGCCGCGGCGCCGCCGCGCCGCCCTCGGTGGCGCGGCTCACCTTCGCCGGCTGGCAACAGCCGATCGGCTGCGGCGGCGTGGCGGTGTTTCCCGACGATGTGGTGGTGGCCGATCAGGACGGCGCGGTGGTGATCCCGCAGGCGCTGGCCGGGGCCGTGGCAGCCGAAGCGGTGGAGCAGGAGCGGCTGGAGGCCTGGATCATGGCCGAGGTGGAAAACGGCGCGGCGTTGCCCGGGCTGTACCCGCCCAACGCCGAGACCCGGGCGCGCTACGAGGCGTGGGTGAAGCGGGGATTGTGACAGCCGGCACGATTCCGATAAGACTGGCCTGACAATTATGAACTGAAACTCGGAGACAAGAATATGTGGTTCCGCATCGTCCTGGTCATTGCCGCGATCGCCATGGCCGGCTTTGTGTGGATGCTGGTCGCCGGCCCCGGCGTCGCGCCGCCCGGCGCGACGGCGACGCCGGCGGTGCAGGCGAAGTAAGCAAGGCCAGGGCTCTGCCCTGGACCCGCCAGGGGTCGGTGGACCCCTGGACCCCGCTCATATAAGGGTTTTGGGAAGAGGGGGGTGAGGAGATGCCGATGCTCCTCCTCACCCCCCTCTTCCCAAAACCCTTAAACCGAATGGGTTCCAAGGGCCTCTCGGCCCTTGGCGGGTCCAGGGCAGAGCCCTGGCCTTGCTTACTTGCCTACGCCGCAGTGCCCCCCACAGTCAGCCCGCTCAGCTTAAGCGTAGGCTGGCCCACCCCCACCGGCACGCCCTGGCCGTTCTTGCCGCAGGTGCCCACGCCCGGGTCCAGCGCCATGTCGTTGCCGATCATGTCCACCCGGGTCAGCGCGTCCGGTCCGTTGCCGATCAGCGTGGCCCCCTTCACTGGCGCGGTCACCCGGCCATCCTCGATCAGGTAGGCCTCGCTGGCGGTGAAGACGAATTTTCCGGACGTGATATCCACCTGGCCGCCGCCGAAATTCACCGCGTAGAGCCCGTGCTTCACCGAGCGGATCATCTCGTCCGGGCTGTGCGGCCCGGCCAGCATGACGGTGTTGGTCATGCGCGGCATCGGCGCATGGGCATGCGACTGGCGGCGGCCGTTGCCGGTGGCGCGCGTGTTCATCAGGCGCGCGTTCAGCCGGTCCTGCAGGAACTCGCGCAGGTAGCCATCCTCGATCAGCACGGTGCGGCTGGTCGGGGTGCCCTCGTCGTCCACGGTCAGGCTGCCGCGCCGGTCGGGCAGGGTGCCGTCGTCCACGACGGTTACGCCGGGGGCGCCGATGCGCTGACCCAGCAGGCCGGAGAAGGCCGAGGTTTTCTTGCGGTTGAAATCACCCTCCAGCCCATGGCCGATCGCCTCGTGCAGCAGGATGCCGGGCCAGCCCGGGCCAAGCACCACTTCCATCTCCCCGGCCGGGGCCGGGCGGCTGTCCAGGTTCACCAGCGCCTGGCGCAGCGCCTCGTCCACCGCGCCGCGCCAGTGCCCCTCATCGAGAATGCGGTCATAGCCGAACCGGCCGCCGCAGCCGGTGCTGCCGGTCTCGCGCCGCCCGTCCTGCTCGACCACGACCGAGACGTTCAGCCGCACCAGCGGCCGCAGATCGGCGACCCGCCGCCCGTCGGCGCGGATAATCTGCACCGCCTGCCACGAGCCGGCGATCGAGGCCATCACCTGCTTCACCCGCGGATCGCGTCCGCGGGCGTAGGTGTCGATTTCGGCAAGCAGGCCGGTGCGCTGGCCGAACGGCATGCCGGTCAGCGGGTTGGCGTCGGAATACAGGCGGGCATTGGTGGATCGCGGTGGCTCGGCGGCGGTGCCGGCATGGCCGGCGGAAACCGCGCCCACGGTGGCGGCGGCGCGCTGCAGCGCCGGCTCGCTGATTTCGCCGGAATGGGCATAGCCGGTCGCCTCGCCGGCGACCGCGCGCAGGCCGAAGCCCAGCGTGGTGTCGAATCCGGCGCTGCGGATGCGGCCATCGTCCAGGCTGATCGACTCGCTTTCCTGGTATTCCAGATAGAGTTCGCCGTCATCGCTGACGGCCAGTGCGTCGCGGGTAAGGCGGGCGGCGGCGTCCTGGTCCAGCGTGGCGCCGTCGCGCTGAAAAAACAGCCGGTCAGTGACGGCGAGGGGGGTATCGAGAAGGGCATCGGCCGTCATGGCTGTTCCTGCGCAAGCTGGAGGGACGGGAAAGGCTCGACCACGCGGGTGCGCGGCAGCAGCAGTGTGGCGGTGGTGCCGCGGCCGGGGGCGCTGTCCAGCAGCAACGCGCCGCCATGCGCCTCGGCGATGGCGCGGCTGAGCTGCAGGCCGATGCCGGCGCCGCCGGCGCGGCGGGCGAGGCGGGTGTCGAGCTGGTGGAAGGGTTGCAGGACCCGCTGCAAATCCTCGGCGGCCATGCCGGCGCCGGTATCGCGCACCTCGATCCGCACGTCGCCCGCCTCGTCCAGCCGGGCCGCGACGGACACGCTGCCGCCGCGCCCGGTGAACTTGACCGCATTGCCGAGCAGGTGGGCGAGCAACCGGCGCAGCCGGCGTTCGTCGCCGCGCAGCCGGGTGCCGCCGGTCCCGTTATGCGCGGTCTCGTCGCGCCCGGTCAGCAGGAGGCCGCCTTTTTTCGCCGCCGCTTCCGTCGCGCGCACCGCCGACTGCACGAGCCGGCCGGCATCGACCGTATCGGCGACCAGCTCGAAGGCGCCCGAATCGAGGCGCACCAGGTCGAGGATGTCGTCGATCAGCGTCAGCAGATGCCGCCCGGCATCACGGATGTGCAGGGCGTATTCCTCGGTTTCCTTGGGGTCGGGCCGGGGGGCGGGCCGCACCGCGTCATGCGCCAGGGTTTCGGCGAAGCCGATCACCGCATTCAGCGGCGTGCGCAGCTCGTGGTTCATGGTGGCCAGGAAGCGCGCCTTGGCGCGCGCGCCGGCCTCGGCGGTCTCGCGCGCCTCATGCAGCGCGGCGGTCGCGGCATCGGCGGCGGTCGCGTCGATCACGGCAAGCGAGCAGCCGCCATTGGACAGCGTCTCGACGGTCAGTCTGCAGCAGGCGGCCATCGCGGGTGCGGCATTGCAATGCGAAAGGCAGGGCGGGGGCGGATGCGGCCGGTTCGTCCAGATGGCCAAGCAGGGCGGCGAGCGGTTGGCCGGGGGCCACCGATGGCGCGGGCAGGCCGAGCAGGCGGGCGAGATCGCCGGTATGGGCCAGCAGACGCATATCGGCGCCGAACACGCCCACGGCGACGCTGCCAGGCCGCAGCGGATCGTTGCTCATGGCGCCCGCACCCGGCGGACGATCGGCCGCGCCCTCGGGCGGCGGTTGTGCCGGACGGTTTTGCAGTTGCCGCCAGCCTGGAGGTCCCGGACGTTGAAGCGCATGCGCCTCAATATAGGTCCCGGCGCCGGGTAAACAGAGCCGGCCGGCGAAATTGCCATGCGACGACGCATTCCGGCGCTGTGCGCCTGCGTCGCCTAGGGACGCTGCGCGGCGTGCGGGGCGCTGTCCTGCGGGGGTGGGGAGGCGGTGTAGAGGGTCAGCGCCAGGCGGTGCCCGGTTGCGTAATTGAGGCCGTCGATGCGTGTCAGCGCGCGGGGCGCGATGCCCAGCGCGTGGGCGCGGCCGGCGAAGGCGGCCTCGTCGCGGGCGTCGATCAGCGCCAATCCGCAGGCCGGCTGCGTGTGCAGGAATTCCGCCGCCTGGGCCGGCCCGATCAGCCTGGTGTTGCGGCCGACCAGATAGACCAGGCTGGGCTCGGCATAGGAGGCCGAGGCGAGCACGCTGTCCGGGCAGGGACGCAGCGTCCGCACCGCGGCGGCTATGCGCGGGCTCAGCCAGATGGTGTGCAGCGCGGGCAGCACCTGCAGGTCGGTGGACAGCGAGATCACCAGCGCCGCCAGCCCGGCGCAGGCCAGCGCCGGCATCGGTGCCGGCCGTCGCGCCTGGCGGGAGGCATGCACCAGCAGAATGATGGCCACCAGGGCGGGCAGCACCGCCAGCCAGACGAGGCGGTGCTCCAGCCACACCAGCAGCACCGGTCCGGCCAGCGCCAGCAGCATGCCGGTCGTCAGCCAGGCCACGCGGTAGACCCGGGCCGTCACGCGGCCGATGCGGCCCAGGCGCCAGCTGCCGGGCACGCACATGGCGCCGGCCGCGAGGGCGGCGATCGCCGGGTAGGTGGGCAGCACGTAATGCGGCAGCTTGGTTGCCGCCGCCTCGAACACGACCCAGGCGGGCAGGACCCAGGCGAGCAGGAAGCGCGTTTCGGGCGTGCGCCGGCTGGACCACACCCAGGGCAGCGCCCGGGCGGCGAACAGCGAGCCCGGCCAGAAGGTCAGCACGAACAGCAGCAGATAGGTGCCGGGGGGAAAGCCGTGCCCCTGCTGGCCGTGGGCGAGCTTGCCCAGCAGGTTGCCGCCCAGCGACTCGGCGAAGAATGCGCCGCCGCTGACGCCCACGATGCCGACCACCCAGGGCAGCACGATGGCCAGAATCAGGGCGGCGCCGAACCACGGCTGCAGCGCCAGCATCCAGCGCCAGCGCCGTTCCGCCACCGCGAGGCCCAGCAGCGTGCCGAAGGTCACCACCAGGATCAGCGGTCCCTTCAGCATCAGCCCGACACCGTTGGCGACCCAGAAGACGCAGGGCGCAAGCCACGGCGGCACGGGGGCGTCCGCCGGTGGTGGCAGGTCGCGGCGGCGCCAGACCTCCAGCAGCGCCGCCTGCGCCAGCAGGGTCACTGCCAGCAGGGTGGCGTCGATCGTGGCCAGCCGCGCCTCAACGCCGAGCAGCACCGAGAGTGCCAGCAGCACCCCGGCGATAAAGCCGGCATTGGCGCCATACAGGATCGTGGCGATGTGGCTGGTCAGCAGCACCGCCGCCACCGCGGCCAGCGCGCCGGGCAGCCGGTTGGCCCAGATGTCGCGCTGCTCCGGCGTGCTCAGCAGCGATACCGCGGCGGCCTGCAGCCAATAGATGCCGGCGGGCTGCTGGTAGTCCGGCGCATCCTGGAAGCGGATATCGACGGCATCGCCCGTTTCCACCATCTGCAGAGTGGCCTGGGCGAAGCGCGCTTCGTCGCGGTCGAGCGGCGGCAGGCGGGTGATGCCGGGCCAGAGCAGGGCGATCGCCAGCACCGCCAGCAGGAAGGGGCGGGAGGTGCCGACCCGGGCCAGCCAGCCGGCCGTGCGCCGGGCCGCGTGCCAGTACGGTCCGGTCGGCCAGGCCGGCCGCCATTGCCAGGGGCGCTGGCGCCACAAATCCCGCCAGGCGGGGAAAGCTGGCGGTGCCGGGTCGTCCCGGGGAGCGGTTTCATCCATGGCGGGTTGGACCTTCCGGCCGGGGACGCTCACGCGCGGCACCCCCGCCGGGCGGCGCGCTGTTGGCGGCTCCGGTCAGTACCGGCGGCGCCCGGCGTCGGCGCGGTCTCAGGCTGCGGCATCCCCATGGGGGCGCAGGGATGGCGCAGCCGCCGCCGTGCCGCAAGCCTGCCGGTGCCCCCGAAGCCTCCCGCGGCGGGAAAACCCCGCTTGCCCTAATGCAGATGCATCATGTGGGCGGCATGCGTCCACCGCCCCGGCTGGATCAGGCCGACCGACGCGACGCGGACGGAATGCAGCTTGCCGTCGAGGTCGCGGTTCCAGAAATCGAGGAATTGCTGCAGCACCGGGAAGCGCGGCGCGATGTCGAGTTCCTGCCAGATGAAGGTCTGCAGCACCGCGGGATGATCGGGCAGGTGGTAGAGGATTTCCGCCGTGGTCAGGCGGTATCCCTGCAACTGCTTATGCAACTGATTCGCGACGGCCATTCACGCCTCCGTGACTTGGGGTGCCTTTCCCTGCTGCCGTGGTGCTACGCTTCCCTGGATCGCATGGTCCCCGGGTCGGTTGCCCGGGCTGGCGCAGCATGACATGGGGCGGGTGCGATGCCGCAAGGATAAAATGAATGTTATCAGCAGATTGGCACTCATCACGTAAGAGTGCTGCCGAATGCTTGACTTCGCGGACGACAGCCCCTAGATCGCTGGCACTCATTCGCCCGGAGTGCTAACAGCGCGCCCGGCGAATGAGAGATTCACGGGAAGACATCTTCCACACGACACATCCAGGAGCGATCCGACATGAAGTTCCGTCCCCTGCATGACCGGGTGGTGGTCCGGCGGCTCGATGCCGAGGAAAAGACCGCCGGCGGCATCATCATTCCCGACACCGCCAAGGAGAAGCCCCAGGAGGGTGAAGTCATCGCGGCGGGTCCGGGCGCGCGCAACGAGCAGGGCCAGATCGTGGCACTCGACGTCAAGGCGGGTGATCGCGTGCTGTTCGGCAAATGGTCGGGCACTGAAGTCAAGATCGACGGGGAAGACCTGTTGATCATGAAGGAATCCGACATCATGGGCATCATCGAGGGCGGCGCCTCGAAGAAGAAGGCCGCTTAAGCCTCTTTCCTCGCTGAATCCAGACTGACCGAATTAAAGGGAACCACTCATATGGCTGCCAAAGACGTTCGTTTCGGCGGTGATGCCCGCGCGCGTATGCTGCGTGGTGTCGATATCCTGGCCGACGCCGTGAAGGTGACGCTCGGCCCGAAGGGCCGCAACGTGGTGATCGACAAAAGCTTCGGCGCGCCGCGGATCACCAAGGACGGCGTGACCGTCGCCAAGGAGATCGAGCTGGCCGACAAGTTCGAGAACATGGGCGCGCAGATGGTGCGCGAAGTGGCCTCGAAGACCAACGACATCGCCGGCGACGGCACCACCACCGCGACGGTGCTGGCGCAGTCGATCGTGCGCGAGGGCGCCAAGGCGGTCGCCGCCGGCATGAACCCGATGGACCTCAAGCGCGGCATCGACAAGGCGGTCACCGCCCTGGTCGAGGAGCTGAAGAAGCACAGTCCAAGAAGATCACCACCCAGGCCGAAACCGCCCAGGTCGGCACCATCTCGGCCAATGGCGAAGCCGATATCGGCCGCATGATCTCCGAGGCGATGCAGAAGGTCGGCAATGAGGGCGTGATCACGGTCGAGGAAGCCAAGGGCATCCAGACCGAACTCGACGTCGTCGAGGGCATGCAGTTCGACCGCGGCTACGTCTCGCCGTATTTCATCACCAATGCCGAGAAGATGGTCGCCGAACTCGACCAGCCGCTGATCCTCATCCACGAGAAGAAGCTCTCCGGCCTGCAGCCGATGCTGCCGCTGCTCGAGGAAGTGGTCAAGAGCGGCCGTCCGCTGCTGATCATCGCCGAGGACGTGGAAGGCGAGGCGCTGGCCACCCTGGTGGTCAACAAGCTGCGCGGCGGCCTGAAGGTCGCGGCGGTGAAGGCGCCGGGCTTCGGCGACCGCCGCAAGGCCATGCTGGAGGATATCGCCATCCTCACCGGCGGCCAGGTGATCAGCGAGGATCTGGGCATCAAGCTCGAGACGGTCACCATCTCCATGCTTGGCAAGGCCAAGAAGGTGCTCATCGAGAAGGAGAACACCACCGTCGTCGAAGGCGCCGGCAAGAAGGACGACATCAAGGGCCGCTGCAACCAGATCCGCGCGCAGATCGAGGAGACCACCTCGGACTACGATCGCGAGAAGTTGCAGGAGCGGCTGGCGAAGCTGGCCGGCGGCGTTGCCGTCATCCGCGTCGGCGGCGCCACCGAGGTCGAGGTGAAGGAGCGCAAGGACCGCGTCGATGACGCGCTGCATGCGACCCGCGCCGCGGTCGAGGAAGGGATCGTGCCGGGCGGCGGCGTCGCACTTGCCCGCGCCAGCCACGTGCTCGCCAAGCTGAAGGCCGACAATGACGACCAGCGCTTCGGCATCGAGATCGTCCGCAAGGCGTCGCTGACGCCGCTGCGCCAGATCGCCGAGAATGCCGGCGAGGACGGTGCGGTCATCTCCGGCAAGGTGCTGGAGAAAGAGGAATATGACTGGGGCTTCGACGCCCAGACCGGCGAGTTCAAGGACCTGGTGAAGGCCGGCATCATCGACCCGACCAAGGTCGTGCGCACGGCGCTGCAGGATGCGGCCTCGATCGCCGGCCTGCTGGTCACCACCGAGGCCATGATCGCCGAGCGGCCGGAGAAGAAGGGTCCCGCCGGTGGCCCGCCCGGCGGCGGCATGGGCGGCATGGGTGGCATGGGCGATATGGATTTCTGAGCCTTGCCAAGGCCGTAAGGCCGAAGCGATCGTGTCGACAAGGGGCGGAGCCGGGAAACCGGCTCCGCCCTACGTTGTTGTAACCTTGCGGGCCCGGGATTTCTGACCTGCGCGCTTCACTTTTGCCTGAACATGGTCCATCGTCTAAGCGTGTGCCATTTCGTGCCCAGGCATGCGCTGGTAATTGACTCGGCGGCCTGTTTCAGGTCATGTTGCCAGTGCAATCGCATTTTGGCTTGGCTTGCTGCGCCTCCGACCCATCGGGTGCCTTCAAGACGTCCAAAGGCCCGGTTGTCCGCGCCGCGCGCTGTTGCGCGGCGCTTGCAGCGGAGACGACGCAGCTATGGCTATCGGCACGGTCAAGTGGTTCAACACCACGAAGGGCTACGGCTTCATCATGCCCCAGGATGGCGGCAAGGATGTGTTCGTGCACATCACAGCGGTCCAGGCCGCTGGCCTGCGCGGCCTGAACGAGGGCCAGAAGGTGAGCTACGATGTAGCCCTGGAGCGCGGCAAGGCCGCCGCCACCAACCTCAAGCTGGCCTGACGCAAGCTTAGGTTTAACGCAGGCTCAGGTTCCGACCCACGGCGGGAGCCAAATGGGCGGCTCCCGCCGTATCGGTACCTTCTTACCTGCTGCCCTGGCCCCGGCGATGATTGCCCAAGCTGGTGATTACACAAGCTGGTGATTACACAAGCTGGTGTCGGGCGCGCGCACCACGCTCGATGGCCGCTGTGACCAGCGGGTCCAGATGCAGCTCGTGGCGGATGAACTCCAGCATGCGCAGGCAATCCTGTTGCGCGAAGCGGTCCGCCGCCACCACATCGCAGGCCAGCGCATAGGCCGTCTCGCGCAGCCGCGGCTCGAGGGCCGCGCGGATCAGCTTGGCCGCATGCGCCAGCCCCTCTTCCTCGTCGAGCAGACCGACCGCGGCATCGGTCGCGATCCGCAGCCGCTCGGTCGAGAAGTCGCGGAACACCGGCAGCGTCTGCACCAGGCCGGACATCACCCCGATTTCGCGATCGGAAATGCCGTCGCCGGTGGCGGCTACCAGTACCATCGTGCAAACCAGCGCTTCCTGGGCGTCGAGTCCGGTGCGGGCGAGCATGTTCAAGTTCCTGTTCACCGCGTCAGCCTGCCCGCGCGGGCCGGCCAGATCAAGCTTCGGGGCGGTTACCTTTCCGTCAGGCATGCACCCCCTCCGCCCGGGCCAGCTTCGGCAACAGCGGCAGCAGAATCGACAGGTCGCGTTCGGCCTTGCAGACCAGGTACTGGATGGCGTTCGGTTCGCCGCCATGGCCGGAATTGTTCAGCGGCAGCCCGTCCGTGCCGAGCGGCAGGGCGGCCAGGCCGAGATCGGCGTACACGTCCAGGTGGGTGCGCCCGGCCCGCCAGATCGCCGGGTCGAGCCCCTCCTGGCGCGCCAGGTCGCGCAACCGCCAGATCGCCGATATGCAATCGTTTTCCGCTCCGGCCGGGTCGCCGATGCCCAACAGCACGCGGCCCAGACGGCGGAACGGGATGCCGGCGCGTTCGGCTTCGCCCCAGACGATGCCGTCCGCTTCCTCCGGCGGCGTGGCGCCGAGCGCCGCGTAACGCAGCCGCGCCTCATCCCCCCATTGCAGGAAGCGCACCCGGGCGGGCCGCAGCAGGCCCCACAGCGCCAGCAGCGCCAGCACCACGGTGAACGCCACGCTGGCGCGCAGCGAGTTCGGCACGGCGGGCGAGAGCACCACCTCCCACCAGGAATTGTCCGCCAGCCACCGCACGTGCCGTTCGAAGGCGGCCAGCGCCAGGATACAGCCGGCCAGCGTCAGCAGCGGGGCGGCGATGGCGGCATCGATCGGGCCGGAGAGCAGCCGGGCGTGACGGTAGAAGGCACTGCGAAAGGGCGTGATCAGCGCCCCGGCCAGCAGCAGCACGCCCGGAATCCAGAGTGGCTCGCTTTGGGCCACGGTGAAGGTGGCGGCCAGCATCAGCAGGCCGATGGTGGTGCCCCAGGCCAGGGTGACCCGTTGCGCCATCGCCGCCGCACACACCATCAGGGCGCCGCCGATCAGGCTGGGCACGAACTCGCTGGCCTCTGCCGCGGCTTCGGCGAAGTCGGGATCGATCCAGGAGAAGTCGGGCCGGTGCTCCACCACGCCCAGGCAGAGCAGCAGGGCGCCGCAGATGCTCACCGCCCCGGTGAGCGCGGCCACCACGAAGTCGGGCTCGCTCCAGCGCGCCGTCGGCGGCACGCTGCGTTGTACCGGCGCCGGCCGCAGCACCGACCGGCCGCGCAGCATGATCTCGTTGCCGGCGAACAGCCCGCCCGCCAGGAACAGCGGAATGATGTAGTAATACAGGCGGAACACCACGACCGCGCCAAGGATTTGCGGGGGGGTCAGGTAGGGCGACAGGCCGACCAGCATGGCGGTGTCGAACACGCCGATGCCACCCGGAATGTTGGCGGCCAGCCCGGCAGTGTAGGAGGCGACGTAAATGCCGAGAAAGCGCAGATAGGTCAGCCCGTGCGCCGGTGGCATCAGCGTGAAGATGATGGCCGCGGTCACCGCCACGTCCACGGTCGCCAGCAGCACCTGCAGGATGGCCATCCGCCAGCCCGGCAGATCCAGCTCGATGGCCGAACACCATCCGCCCGCGCGTCAGGCGCGAGAGGGTGATGTAGCCGGCGACGATGGCCCATAGCAGGCCGCCGAACGCATGCATCACCCATAGCGGCAGCCATGCGCCGAAGAACGGCACCGCCTCCGGCTCGAAGAACAGCACGATGCCGCCGAGCACCATGCCGCCGAGCCCGAAGGTGAGGCTGCAGAACCCCACCACCTTGGCGATCTGCAGCGGCGTCAGCCCCCAGTTGGCATAAAGCCGGTAGCGCACGGCCGCCCCCGACACCGCGGCGAAGCCGAGATTATGGGCGAGCGAATAGGCGCAGAACGAGGCGAAGGCGACCTTTCCGTAGCTCACCGACCGGCCGGCATAGTAGGTGCCCAGCCGGTCGTAGAAGGTCAGGATGCCGTAGGACAGCAGGTTCCACAGGAAGGCGATCGCCAGCGTGCGATTCGGGATCGCCTCCAGCGCGTGCCCGATATCCTCGATCTTGAGGTTGCGGAACTCCTTCTGCACGACGTAGATGGCGCCCCCCAGCAGCACCAGGCCGAGGACCGCCGGCAGGTGACGCAGCAGGCGCTTCAGCGTCTCGCCCATTCGGCGCTCCTTCAGGACGGCGCCCGCGCGAGCGCGTCCTCGATCAGTCCGACCGTCTCGGCAATGCCATAGAGGGCCACGAACTGGCCGAAGCGCGGCCCTTCCTGCTGGCCGAGCAGCACTTGGTACAGACAACCGAACCAGGCCCGCAAATCGGCGAAGGGATGGCGTTTGCCAATTTCGTAGATGCTGTTCTGGATGGTCTCGCCGTCGGCTCCGGCCGGCAGTGCGCGCAGCGAGGCGGCCAGATCGGCCAGCGCCGTCCGCTCGAACGGCTCGGGGTCGCGGAACTGCTTGGTCGGGCGGACGAAATCCTGGTAGTACGCGAGCGCGTATTCCACCAGCCCGGCCAGGAACGGCATCTCGCCGGGGCTGGCGGCCGGGTTGTAGCGGCGGATGAAGCCCCACAGGATATCGGGCGTCTCGGCATTCACCACGCTGGCCAGGTTCAGCAGCATGGCAAACGACAGCGGCGAGTGCGCTTCCAGGGGCACCCGCCCGCCATGGATATGCCAGGCCGGATTGACCGGGCGCTCCGCCTCGGCCTGAGCATGCGCCCGCGTGACATTGGCCAGGTACTCGTCCACTGCCCGGGGGATCACGTCGAAATGCAGCCGCTTGGCACGTTGGGGCTGGTTGAACATGAACTGGGCCAGGCTCTCCGGCGGAGCGTAGCGCAGCCATTCCTCCACCGACAGCCCGTTGCCGCGGCTCTTGCTGATCTTTTGCGCCTGCTCGTCGAGGAACAGCTCGTAGGTGAAGCCGGAAGGCGGCTCGGTGCCCAGGATGCGGCAGATCCTGCCGGACAGGCGCACGCTGTCGATCAGATCCTTGCCCGACATTTCATAGTCAACCCCGAGCGCGTGCCAGCGCATCGCCCAGTCGGCCTTCCATTGCAGCTTGCAGGCCCCACCCGTCACCGGCGTCTCGAATTTTTCGCCGGTGTCGGGGTCGCGCCAGGAAATGGTGCCGGCGGCGGCGTCGTGAGCTTCCACCTTCACCTGCATGACAATGCCGGTGCGCGGGTGGATCGGCAGGAACGGCGAGTAGCTGGCCTGCCGCTCGCCCCCGAGCGTGGGCAGGATCACGGCCAGAATTTCGTCGTGCAGCGCCAGCACCCGCAGCAACGCCGCGTCGAACCGGCCGCTGGTGTAGTACTGGGTGGACGAGGCGAACTCGTAGTCGAAGCCGAACGAATCCAGGAACCCCTGCAGCCTGGCGTTGTTGTGCGCGCCGAAGCTGTCATGGGTGCCGAACGGGTCGGGAATGCGGGTCAGCGGCTTGCCGAGATGCTCGGTCAGCATGTCGCGATTGGGCACATTGTCCGGCACCTTGCGCAGGCCGTCCATGTCGTCGCTGAAGGCGAGCAGCCGCGAGGGCAGGCCGGTGAGCGTGGTGAAGGCGTGCCGCACCCAGGTGGTGCGGGCCACCTCGCCGAAGGTGCCGATATGCGGCAGGCCGGACGGGCCGTAGCCGGTTTCGAACAAAGCCGAAGTTTTGCCGCTGCGGGCGAGCCGCTGGGCGACTTTCTGGGCCTCCTCGAAGGGCCAGGATTTCGGAACGGCGGCGGCCGGATTGGACGGGCTTGCGGACATCGGCCGCAAGCTATGGATGGGGGGTGCCTTGGTCAATCGCGCGAGGCTCATATAGTGTATGCATGACTGAGCCCGCCCGAGACGGAGCCTTGGCTCCCAGCATCCTGTTGCCCGTGGCGCCGTCGGTTGTGGCCGGGGTGGGCCGCGCCGCCATTCTCACGCCGGACGGCGAACTGCTCGACCTCCCTGCCGTCGAGGCGGTATCGGTGCTGCGGTCCCTGCCGCCGCCGCTGCTGGTGCATGCGCCGGCCACGCTGCGCCGGCTCGGCCTGCGGGCGATGCCCTGCCTCGACCTGCTTGAATTGTTCGCCTTCGTGCTGCCGGCCCGCGCGGCGGCGCCGACCCCGCGTGGCCTCGCCCTGGCGCTGGATATCAGGCCGCCCAGCCCGGGACTGGCCGCCGCCGCGTCACTGCTGCCCGACCTCGCCCAGGCGCTGCTGGCCCGGCTGGCCGCCGGGCGCGACCTGCCGCTCAACCGCGAGGCGGCGGCGCTGGCAAGCCGGATGGGCCAGGCCGGCTGGGCCTGGACGGAGGGGGTGGCAGCCGCTCTGGCCGGCCAGCAGCAGGCGGCGCCGATTCCGACCGGGCCGATCGGCAACGGCGGCAGCGAGCCGCTGCGGGTCTGGCGCCGGCTGCCGGAATGGGAGGAGGTGGCGCCGCTGCCGCCGCCCGCCTGCCATCCGGTTCCGTCCGCCGAGGCGCGCGCGCGCTTGGCCGCCATGCTCGGGCCGGACGCCGAGCAGCGGCCCGGCCAGTCCGACTACGCCGCCGCCGCCGCCGCCGCCTTCGCCCCGCGCGAAGCCCGTGGCGACCCGCATTTCGTGCTCGCCGAGGCCGGCACCGGCACCGGCAAGACGCTGGGCTACATCGCCCCGGCCAGCCTGTGGGCCGAGCGCAACAAGGGGCCGGTGTGGATTTCCACCTTCACCCGCCACCTGCAACGCCAGGTGGAGGCGGAGCTGGCCCGTCTGCATCCCGATCCGGCGGAGCGCCGCCGCCGCGTGGTGGTGCGCAAAGGACGCGAGAATTATCTGTGCCTGCTCAATTTCGAGGACGCGGTAAACGCCTCGGCGCTCTCCGCGCCGGCCTCCGCCGTGCCGCTCGGTCTGGTGGCGCGCTGGGCGCTCGCCACCGCCGATGGCGATATCCAGGGCGGCGACCTGCCGGGCTGGTTTTCCGAACTGTTCGGCACCGGGCTGGCGGCGGGGCTCGCCGACCGGCGCGGCGAGTGCATCCATGCCGCCTGCCCGCACTGGCGGCGCTGCTTCGTCGAGCACACCATCCGCCGTGCCCGCGGCGCCGAGCTGGTGGTGGCCAACCACGCGCTGGTGATGGCGCAGGCCGCCTGGGGCGGCATCGACGACAACACGGTGCCGGTCCGCTACGTGTTCGACGAGGGCCACCATGTTTTCGACGCCGCCGACGGCGCCTTCGCGGCCGAATTCTCCGGCCTCGAGGCGGCCGAGCTGCGCCGCTGGCTGCTCGGCGCCGAGGGCGGGCGGTCGCGCGCCCGCGGCGTGCGGCGGCGCCTGGAGGAGCTGGTGGCCGCCCGGCCGCCGCTGGAGGCGCCGCTGGAGGCGGCGTTGCAGGCCGCCCGCGCCCTGCCGCCGCCGGGCTGGTCGGCGCGTCTGCACGACCAGACGCCGGACCTCGGCGGGGAGGAGGCCGGCCGGCCGAATCCATCGGAGGCGTTTCTCCGGGTCGCCCGCCGGCAGGTGCTGGCGCGCACCCAGGGGGATGCCGAGCCGGGTGCCCGCAGCAGCGACGAATGCGACCTGTTCCCGGTCAGCCCGGACCTGGCCGAAGCCGCCGCCGATCTCGACCGCGCGCTGGCCCGCATCGCCGCCCCGCTGCGGACCCTGACGGAGCGGCTGGCGGCGCGGCTGGAGGACGAAGCGGAGGACCTCGACGCGGCGATGCGCAACCGCATCGAGGCGGCCTGCCGCTCGATCCGCCGGCGGGCCCTCGACCGCTTGACCGCCTGGCAGGCGATGCTGCGCGGCGTGGCCGCCGACCCGCCGGAGCCGGGCACAAGGCCGCAGCACGTCATGTTCCTGCGGCTGGATCGGCGCGAGGGGCGCGAGGTCGATGTCGGCCTGCACCGGCACTGGCTCGACCCCACCGTGCCGTTTGCCCTCAGCCTCGCCCAGCCGGCGCAGGGATTGCTGGTGACGTCGGCAACGCTGCGCGATGCCGGGGCGGGCGACGCCGAGGCCGAATGGGCGGCGGCGGAGGCGCGGGTGGGGGCGACCCATCTGCCCTCGCCGGCGATCCGGGTGGCGGTGGCGAGCCCGTTCGACTACGCCGGCCAGACCCGCGCCTTCGTGGTCAATGACGTGAACGGGCGCGATCCAGGTGCGCTGGCCGCCGCCTACCGGGCGCTGTTCCTGGCCGCCGGTGGCGGCGGGCTCGGCCTGTTCACCGCCATCGCCCGGCTGCGCGCCGTGCACGCCCGCATTGCCCCGGCGCTGGAGGAGGCCGGCATTCCGCTGCTCGCCCAGCATGTCGATCCGATGGACAACGCCACCCTGGTCGACATCTTCCGCACCGAGGAGGAAAGCTGCCTGCTCGGCACCGATGCCATGCGCGACGGCGTCGATGTGCCGGGCCGGGCGCTGCGTATGGTGGTGTTCGAGCGGGTGCCCTGGCCGCGCCCGGACATCCTGCACCGCGAGCGCCGCGTGCATCTCTCGGGCGGCAATCCCGGCGCCTACGACGATCGCATCGTGCGGTTCCGGCTGCGCCAGGCGTTCGGCCGGCTGATCCGCAGCGCCACCGACCGCGGCGTCTTCCTGCTGCTGGACCGGCAGACGCCGACGCGGCTGCTGTCGGCGTTCCCGCCGCAGGTGCTGGTGCGCCGGGTCGGGCTGGCCGAGGCGGTGGCGGAGACGCGGGCGTTCCTGGCATGAGCTGCCGATGCTGCAGAGTGCAGGGCAATCGGGTGAAGGAAGGCCAGGGCTCTGCCCTGGACCCGCCGTCGTGCGTAGCCCGCCTTCGGCGCGACGGCCGAGAGGCCCCTGGACCCCATCACTGACAAGAAACTCCTCTGGTAGGAGGGGAGCGCGCTTGCTCCGGTCGGCATCTTGGCTTGAGGAGGGGCATCAGGCCGCCGTGGCGAGCGGGCGGAGTTCGACTTCGAAGCCGAGCTTGGCCAACTGGCCGACCAACCGCTTGGCTTTGACCTCGGTCGGGCGGCGGTCGAAGTGGCCGGCGCCGAGGTCACGGTGTTCGGTTCCGTTCTTGAGCATGTGGTAGATGGCGGTGAGCATCGAGGCGGCGACGGCGCAGACGGCTTTCTTCTTGCCGTGCCTGGTGCACAGTCGGTGGAACTGCGCGTTGTAGTAGCTGCCCTTTTTGCGCCGGGCGGCCCAGGCGCATTGCACCAGCATGACCTTGAGCCAGGGCGCGCCCTTGCGCAGCCGCGAGGTGCGGCGTTTGCCGGCGCTCTCGTTCTGGCCCGGACAGAACCCGGCCCAGGACAGCAGATGGCCGGCGGTCGGGAACCGGCTCATGTCGGTGCCGATTTCCGCCAGGATGGTGGTTGCGGCCAGGATGCCGACGCCCGGAATGCTGGCCAGCAGCAGGATCATGGCGCGAAAGCTGGCCTGGCCGGCCGTCTCCCGCTTGTCCATGCGGGTGATGGCCGCGTCGACCATCTGGTCGATGCTCGCAACCGTCTCGGCCAGCCGGTCGTACTGGTCCAGATACATCCGCAGCATGAAGCGGTGGTGCTCGGTCACCCGCCCGCGCAGTGCTTCGACCAACTGCTGCCGCGGCGCCTTGATGCCGCGATCCGCCAGTTCCGCGAGCTTCACCGGATTGGTCTCGCCGGCGATGATCGCCTCGACCATCCGCCGACCGCTGACG
Organism: uncultured Alphaproteobacteria bacterium; assembly: GCA_963709085.1. Classification (GTDB taxonomy): domain Bacteria; phylum Pseudomonadota; class Alphaproteobacteria; order Acetobacterales; family Acetobacteraceae; genus Rhodovastum. The sequence continues at coordinate 515,420 of CAVPVB010000024.1, read as the reverse complement.
CCCATGATGTCGCTAATCGCCGAATTGAGCTTGATATTGGCCTCTTCCAGCGTCTTCTGCAGGCGCTGGACGTGGCGGGTCTGCTCGCGGATGAGTTGCGTGCGAGCGCGCAGCAGCGCGCGCAGCTCCTGGATCTCCTGCTCGGGGACGAAGCTGGCCCTGACCAAGCCGCAGGCCAGCAGGTCAGCGATCCAGGTGGCGTCGTTGACGTCGGTCTTGCGGCCGGGAACGTTCCTGATATGCGCCGCATTCGCCACGATCAGCGCGAAGGCGCCGTCGCTCAGGATGTTCCAGACCGGCTTCCAGTAGACCCCGGTCGCCTCCATCGCCACATGGGTGCAGCCCTGCTTGGTCAACCAGGCCAGCAGGGCCTGCAGCCCGGTCGTCGAGGTGTCGAACGTCCGGCATTCCCGGGCGGTCTTGGCGCCAGCCACGATCCGAACACAGGCGACGATTATCTGCTTGTGCACGTCCAGGCCGGCGCAACGCGGATACAGCACTTCCATGGCTTCTCCTCCACGCATGTGCCGTCGGCGTGGGGAACCTCAGCGAAGGCGAAATCTGACAAACGGGCTCCGGGGGCATCGCTGCCCCGTGGCTCCAGTGGGGGTGATCGAGGCTCCTCGGGTCCAACTTAAACACGGGCTCTGCGGCACCAAAAAAACATCGACCTCTTTGCCGACGACCCCGCCAGCATAGCCCAAGCCGCGCCCGCCCAACGGTTTCATCCAGGGCGGGTCGGCCGCAGGCCGGTGGAAAACTTAAAACGAATGGGTTCTAAGGGCTCCGCCCTTAGCGGGGTCCAGGGGCAGAGCCCCTGGCCTTCCTTCACCCGATTGCCCTGCTGCAGAGTGCGACGCGCGTTGAAACGGACCAGTGTGGCGAGCTATTCAGGCCCTGTGCCCAAGCCGCAGGCATCGGCAGGAGACAGCGGGTGAGCAACCCTGACACGCAGTTCGTCGCCGACTGGCTGGCGCAGTCGCTGGCGGCCACCGCCGCCTTTGCCGCCGACGAAGAGGCGGCTGCCACGCTGGTTGGCATGGCCGGCGCGATCGCCGCCGCGCTGCGCCAGGGCGGCAAGCTGCTGATCGCCGGCAATGGCGGCAGCGCCGCCGACGCGCAGCACATCGCCACTGAGTTCGTGGTCCGCAACATGTACGATCGTGCCCCGTTGGCCGCGCTGGCGCTGACCACCGACAGCTCGGCGCTGACCGCCGCCGGCAACGATTACGGTTTCGATCATGTCTTCGAGCGTCAGGTGCGGGCCCTCGGCCGGCCCGGCGACGTGCTGCTGGGCATTTCCACCTCCGGCCGGTCGCCGAACGTTGTGCTGGCGCTGCAGGCGGCGCGCGCGGGCGGAATGGTCACGCTCGGCTTCGCCGGTGCGGCGGGCGGCCCGATGGCGGAATGGTGCGATTGGCTGCTGCGGGCGCCGGCGACGCTGACTCCGCTCGTCCAGCAGCTCCATATCATCGCCGCCCATATCGTTTGCTCGCTGGTCGAGCGGACGCTGTGCCCGCGCGCCGGCTGAGGATGCCGGCCACCATCCGGCAATGCGCCGTGCTGCTTGGCGGGTCAGCCGCAGACCCGCCGACGCCGCTGCTGCCCTGCGGCGACCGGCCCTTTCTGGCCTGGACGCTGCGCGAGTTCGTCCGTTTCGGGGTGGAAGAATTCCTGCTGCTGACCGGCCCGCTCTCCGACCGGTTGCGCGACAGCCTCACCGGCATTGCCGCCACCCTGCCGCGTCCGGTGTCGATCGTGATCAGCGAAGCGCCGCTGCCGGCCGGCAGCGGCGGCGCGCTGCTGCACGCGCGGGAAAAGCTCGACACGCGGTTTCTGCTGTGCAACGGCCGTTCGCTGTTCGATTGCAACCTCGCCGCCCTGCTGGCCGACGCCGCCCGCGATCCCGCCGAAATGCTCGGCCGCACGGTGCTGTGCCGGCCGGCGCCCGGCGCGCCGGCTGCCGTCAACGCCGGCGTCACCGTGCTCGACCGGCGGGTGCTCGACCATGTGGCACCGGGATGTTCGCTGCGGCGCGACGTTCTGCCGGGGCTGTGCCACACGGAGGCGGCGGGCTATTTCGTCGATATCGGCATCCCCGGCGAGCTGGCCCGGGCGCAGCGCGACCTGCCGGCCCGGCTGCACCGCCCGGCGCTGTTGCTCGACCGCGACGGCGTGCTCAATCTCGACCATGGCTATGTGGCCACCCGCGAGCGCTTCGACTGGATGCCCGGCGCCATCGCGGCGGTCCGCCACGCCGTGACGCGCGGCTGGCACGTCTTCGTGGTCACCAACCAGTCGGGCGTGGCGCGCGGGCTTTATGACGAGGCGGCGGTGCAGGAACTTATGCGCTGGGTGGCCAATGCGTTGCGGTCGGCCGGCGGCACGCTCGACGACTGGCGCTACTGCCCGACCCATCCGGAGGCCGCCGTGCCGGCGTACCGCCGCGCCAGCGACTGGCGCAAGCCCGGCCCGGGCATGCTGCTGGATCTGATCCGCGCCTGGGAACTCGACCCTGGGCAGGCGATCATGGTCGGCGACACCGAGAGCGACATGCAGGCGGCGGCGGCGGCGGGCGTGCGAGGGGTGCGCTTCCAGGGTGGCGATCTGGCCGCCGTCACCGATCCGCTGCTGGCGGAGCCGCGGTCCGCCCCCCTGACCGTGTCGCGGCAGGCGTGTTCGTGAAAGAGCGCCGGAAGCGGCGGCTCGTCCCCCCGGCGCCCGATCCGGCCGGGCCGCCCCTTACCGAGCCCCTCCTCTCCGGAGCGGGGCCGATCAGCGGCAACCTCGACGCCGTGCAGCCGGACGGCACGCTTGTCGCCTGGTGCTGGTCGCCGGGCGAACCGGCGGTGCGCCGTGAGGTGGGCGTGTGGATCGACGGCATCGAGGTGGCGCGCGCCCATTGCGACCGGATGCGCCCCGACCTGCTCGGCGCCGGTGTCGGCGACGGGGCGCACGGCCTGGTGCTGCCGCTGGCCGCCGGCATCGTGCAGCCCGGCCACAGCGTGACGGTGACGCTGCGGGACGTGGCGACGGACCGGCAAATCGGCCGCGCCCAGACGGTGACCTGGGAGGAGGTGCGACCGGACCCACCGCCCGCCCCCTCGGCGCCGCCGGCCATGCACGGCAACCTCGACGGGGTCACCAAGGATGGCTTTGTGTCGGGCTGGTGCTGGTATCCCGCCGCCCCCGACGAGCATATCGGGCTTACCATCCTGGTGGACGACGAGCCGGTCGGCACTACCGCGGCGGCGAAATTCCGTGCCGACCTGAAGGAAGCCGGGATCGGCGACGGCACGCATGGATTCGTGTTCGCCCTGCCGTGGTCGGCGCTGGCCGACAAGGTCCTGCTGCGCATCAGCGTGCGCGAAACCCAGACCCGGACCTTGCTCGGCGAGCCGGTCCTGATGCGGGCCGGACGGCTGATGGCCGCCGAGGAACGCATTCAGGACCTCGAGCGGCAGATCCGCCGGCTGCGCGCGGAGGCGGTGCTTGAGTCGGGCTTCACCGCCGATCCCGACATCCACCTGCTGTGCCAGGACGAGATGCTGCGGCCCGAACTGGACGGCACCTTCTATATTTTCCGGCTGCCCCAGCAGCTTTCCGCCCAGCAGCTTTCCCCGGTCAGGCCGGACACGGTGGTGCTGTGCTCCCGTTTCGCCGTGCCGGCGGAGCTTGGCACGTCCCAGGACCCGCGGCGGCTCGGCGTCGCGGTGTCGCATATCGAGATAGGCCGCCGGATCGTGCCGCTGGACCATTGGAGCCTGCGGGAGGGCTGGCACCCGGCCGAGCCGGGCTGGCGGTGGACCAACGGGGCGGCCCGTCTGCTGCTGCCCGCCCGGGCGGGCATGCTGCGCATCCGGGTGGCGGCCACGCTGGCGAAATACCGGCACGATAGTGGGGGAACAGCCGGCGCCTGAGGGCAGAAGCCCCGGACGCCCCCCGTCAGCCGGTTGCCGCGTTGCCGCCGCCGATGCGCCGGATCGTCTCGCTGGTGCTGTGTCCCTGCTCCAGGTCGATCAGCACCACCCGCCCGCCATGCGCCTGCACGAATTCGCCGCCGACCACCTGGTCCAGCCGGTAATCCGCCCCCTTGAACAGCAGGTCCGGCTGGATGGCGCGGATCAGCCGTTCGGGCGTGTCCTCATCAAACACCACCACCAGGTCGGCCGAGGCCATCGAGGCCATGACGGTGGCGCGCGCCGTCTCGCTCTGCACCGGCCGGGTCGGCCCCTTGAGGCGGCGGACCGAGGCGTCGCTGTTCAGCGCCACCACCAGCCGGTCGCAGGCGGCGCGGGCGCGGGCGAGCAGCCGGACATGGCCGGGATGGATCAGGTCGAAACAGCCATTGGTGAGGCCGATGCGCAGGCCGTGCCGGCGCCAGGCGCTGATCCGCGCCAAGGCGGTCTCCAGATCGGCGATTTTGCCATCGATCGCCGCCAGTTCGCGCTGGTGCACTGCCTCGGCGAGTTCGGAATGGCCGACCGTGGCGGTGCCGGGCTTGCTGACCGAAATGCCGGCGGCGATGTTGGCCATCACGGCGGCGTCCGCCAGCGGCGCCCGGCAGGCCAGCATGATGCCGAGGGTGGCGCTCACCGTGTCGCCGGCCCCGGACACGTCGGCCACCTCGCGGGCCCGTGTCGGCAGGTGCAGCGCTGGCCGGCGCGGCCGCACCAGGGTCAGCCCCTTCTCGGACCGCTTGACCAGTACGGCATCGGCTGCGGCCTGCTCGGCGGCGCGGGCGCCGGCTTCCGCGGCCTCCTCATCGGTGCCGACCGGCAGGCCGGTGGCGCGCGCCAGTTCGGCGGCGTTCGGCGTCAGCACGCCGGCATGCGCATAGGCGGACAGATCGGTGCGCTTGGGGTCGATCACCACCATCAGCCCGGCGCCGCGCGCCAGCCCGATCGCCTGCGCCAGCACGCTGTCGGTCAGCAGGCCCTTGTCATAGTCGGAAATCACCACGGCCTCGGCGGTCGCGACGGCGGCGGCGAAGGCGGCCAGCACCTGCCGTTCGATGCCCGGGCTCGCCGGCCGGATGACTTCCTCGTCCAGCCGCAGCAACTGGTGGCTGCCGCTCATGAAGCGCGTTTTCACCGTGGTCGGCCGGTCGGCGGCCAGCACCAGCCGGGCCGTGACCCCGGCCGAGCCGTTCAGGATCTGGCCGATCTCGTCACCGGCGGCATCAGCGCCGACCATGCCGATCAGCACCGCGCGCGCGCCCAGCGAGGCCACGTTCTGGGCCACGTTGCCGGCGCCGCCCAGCACGCTGCGGCGCCGTTCCGCCCGCAGCACCGGGATCGGCGCCTCCGGCGAAATGCGGCGGACCTCGCCCAGCACGTAGCGGTCGAGCATGATATCGCCGAGCACCAGCACGGTGCAGCCGGCGAAGCGGGGCAGGTAGGCGGCGAGGGCGCTGTCGGGGGCAGGGGCGCCGTTCATGCGGTGTTTGGCACGCTGGTGTCCGTCCGGGTCCGTTATAGGTCAAATCTATATAGGGATGCGGGCGGCCCTGGCCAGAAGCGGACGGTCCGGACCCTGCGAAGCGAACTTTCCCGGTTCCGTTAATCGGTGTCAACGTTCCCGCCGCCGGCGCTTGACGCAGATCAAGGAAGCCCTCCGGCAGGGGGGTGCATCATTAGCGTCATGGACATCTCATCGATCATCGAGAAATACGACGCGCGCGTGCCGCGCTACACCAGCTACCCCACGGCGCCGCATTTCTCGCCGGCGGTGGATGCCGGGGTCTATGGCGGCTGGCTCGCCGCGCTGCCGGACGATGCGGTGCTGTCGCTGTACCTGCATGTCCCGTTCTGCGCCCAGCTGTGCTGGTATTGCGGCTGCCACACCACCGCGGTGAACAAGCCCGAGCCGGTCGAATCATACGCCGACACGGTGCTGTCGGAAATCGACCTGGTGGCCACCGCGCTCGGGCGGAAGCTGCGGGTGAAGCATGTGCACTGGGGCGGCGGCACGCCGACGGTGATGCCGCCGAAGCGGCTGGCCGAAATCATGGACCGCCTGCGCGCCCGCTTCACCTTCGAGCCGGACGCCGAGATCGCCGTCGAGATCGATCCGCGCACCGCCACCGAGGATGTGCTCGACGGGCTGGTTCGCATGGGCTGCAACCGGGCCAGCCTCGGCGTGCAGGATTTCGACCCGAAGGTACAGCAGGCGGTCAACCGCATCCAGTCCTGGGAGCTGACCCGCGGCGTCGCCGACGCGCTGCGCGCCCGCGGCATCCGCTCGATCAATGTGGACCTGATGTACGGGCTGCCGCACCAGACCGCCGACGGCACGGTGGAGACGGTGGGCCGTGCGCTCGACCTCCATCCCGACCGGGTTGCGGTGTTCGGCTATGCGCATGTGCCCTGGATGAAGAAGCAGCAATTGCTGCTGCCGGAGGAAGCGCTGCCCGGCCAGACGGAGCGCTGGGCGCAGTTGCAGATCACCGAGCGGGAAATCACCGCGCGCGGCTACCGGGCGATCGGGCTCGACCATTACGCCCTGCCCGAGGACGACCTGACCACGGCGCTCGACGGCGAGTTGCTGCGCCGCAACTTCCAGGGCTACACCACCGACCAGGCGCCGGTGCTGATCGGTTTCGGCGCCTCCTCGATCGGTTCGCTGCCCGAGGGTTACGTGCAGAACGCCGCGCAGTTGCCGGAATGGCGCGACAAGGTGCGCGCCGGCCAGTTGCCGACCAAGCGCGGCATCGCCCTCAATGCCGATGACCGGCTGCGCCGTGACGTGATCGAGCAGCTAATGTGCCAGGGCCGGGTGAATCTGCCCAGCATCGCCGCCCGGCACGGTGCCGACCCCGAGACCCTGCGTTCCGTCGAGCCGCGCCTGCAGGCGATGGCGGATGACGGCGTGGTGGAATGGGACGGCAGCACGGTGGCCATCCGCCCCGAGGCGCGGCCTTTCGTGCGCACCGTGGCTGCGGTCTTCGACACCTACCTCAAGCCCGACCAGGCCAAGCACGCCCGCGTGGTCTGAACAAAGAACGGGTTCCAAGGGCCAAAGCGCTTGGAACCCGTTGATTTCTTCAAGAATGGGGTCAAGGGGGCCACTGCCCCCTTGCGGGTCCAGGGCAGAGCCCTGGCCTTCTTTCCGCCGCCCTAACGCGGGGCCGACGACTCCTCAACCGATTTCCAAAGCGTGGCCCCTTCCGGCCGGTGCCCGGCGGCATACAGCCCCGAGGCCGCCAGCGAGGCCTGTCCCAGCACCATGGTCCGGATGGCCGAGCAGCCCAACCGCTCGGCCAGCGCCTCCAGCTCGGTCACCAGCGCGGACATGACCGATTGCGGGTCGAGCACGTCCACCGCGACCATGTGCTCGGCGATCAGGATCGGTCCATGCACCAGATCGAGCTCGCGGCGGTACAGGAACAGGCCGCAGGCCAGCGGGCGCGGGCTGCGCAGCACCACCCGGATGCCGGCCTGATCCGCGCGCCGCGGATTGGCGATGCGCCTGGCGATGCGCGTCCAGCTTTTGAGGTCGAGCGTCGGCACCATTTCCCGGACTAGCGGATACACGGTGTTGACGTGTTCCGGCGCCAGATTTTGGCAGATGAAACCCGACATGCTTGCTATTGTTTCGCTCACTGTTTGATTGTGCCGTGTCGGGGGGTGATTCTGCCTTGATGCAGATCAAGGCAGCTCCTGGTCGCTCCGCGCGAAAGTGGTTCACGGTTCGAAGTGGCTCGGCTAAGCTCACACAGCTGTCACCGTTTGGAGACAGAATTCTGTGTGGATTGCCGATGACGCATATCCGTGTCCGTTCCCTGGTTGTCGAGGCCACTCGCCCCTCGGAGCCCTGCGCCGCCTGCGATGCCCGACCGTTCAGCGTCTGCAACGCGATCGATCAGCGTGACATCGAGCGCCTCGCCACGCTGGCCGCCAGCCTCACCGTCGAGGCCGGCCGGACCTTCATCGAAGAAGGCGATCCGGCCGAGCATTTCTTCAACGTCACCGCCGGCACCGCAAAGCTGTTCAAGCTGCTGCCGGACGGGCGGCGGCAGATCACCGGCTTCGCCCCGATGGGCACGTTCCTGGGCCTGGCGGTGTCGTCCACCTACGCGTTCGGCGCCGAAGCGGTGGAGCCGATGCGCATCTGCCGGTTCTCCCGCCCCAAGCTGCGCGCCCTGCTGGATGATTTCCCGGCGATGGAAAAGCGCCTGCTGGAAGTGGCGTCGAACGAACTGGTCGCGGCACAGGAACAGATGCTGCTGCTGGGCCGCAAGACGGCGCGCGAGCGGCTGGCCTCATTCCTGGTCACCCGCGCCGCCTGCGCCTCCCCCTGCGGCCACCGCGCCGCCGAGAAGGTCACGCTGCCAATGACGCGCAGCGACATCGCCGATTATCTGGGCCTGACCATCGAGACCGTCAGCCGCACCCTTACCCGGTTCAAGACCGAGCGCCTGATCGACATCCCGAGCGCCTCGGAGATCATCATGCGCGACCACGCGGCACTGGAGAGCCTCGCGACCGGGCTGCACTGAGCCGGCGCCGGGCCGCACCTCATGCCGGATTATGCGCTGGAATCGGCCGCCGGTGGCCGCGTGGCCGGCATCGACGAGGTCGGACGCGGGCCGCTGGCCGGCCCCGTGTTCGCCGCCGCCGTGGTGCTGCCGCGCCACATGCTGCCGGCCCTGGCCGGGCTGCTCGACGACTCCAAGAAGCTGAGCCCGGCCCGCCGCGAGGCCGCCTTCGCCGCCCTCAGCGCCGCGCACGCCGCCGGGCAGGTGGAGATCGGCGTCGGCGCCGCCTCGGTGGCCGAGATCACCCGCATCAACATCCTGCAGGCCGCGCTGCTGGCCATGCGTCGCGCGGTCGCCCGCCTGCCGGCGCCGCCCGACCTCGCCCTGGTCGATGGCAACCAGCCGCCCGCTTTGCCCTGTGCGGTGCGCTGCGTGGTCGGCGGCGACGGGGTGAGCCTGTCGATCGCCGCCGCCTCCATCGTCGCCAAGGTGCTGCGGGACCGCGCCATGGCCCGGCTGGGGCTTCGCTACCCGGGCTACGACTGGCACCGCAATGCCGGCTACGGCACGCTGGCGCACCGGCGCGCGCTGCTGTTGCTTGGGGCTACTTGCCATCACCGGCCGACCTTTGGGGCTGTGGGAGCGGGCAAGGAAGGAAGGCCAGGGCTCTGCCCTGGACCCGCAAGGGGCCGGGAGGCCCCTTGACCCCAATATTTTAAGGGTTTTACTTCGATCTAACTGAGCTCGAAGTGCGATAACGTTACAGAATACGGTTTTATGTTTATGAAATCGATCGAGGGACTGCCCGAAGTGTTCCCCAGCGATAGCAACGTCCCTCCATTCCCGTCGGGCTTCAGCGCACCGACCACGCTGGCGACATTCTTGTAGCCGCCAACGCCACCGGTCAGATCGACCACCCAATGCGGGTCGTCCGCCAGATCGGTCAGCTTCAGGCTGCCGGAACCGCTGGTCACCACAGCCATCATCCCGCTCGACCGGTCATCGATCGTCGAGGCGGCCGTTCCCAGGAACACGGTCGGCCCGGACCCGCCCACAAGTGTCAGATGCGCGCCAGGCGACACGATGGTGTCGCCGGTGCCGGCATTCACGCTATCGGCGCCGGAACCGACCTGCAGGTGATTGCCGCGCCCCTGCAGCGTGATCGTGTTCTGGCCATTGCCCACGGTCACCACGTTGTTCCCGCCCGTGGCCAGAATGGTGTTGTTCCCGTTGCCGAGCGTGATCGTGACGCCGCCCTGAAAACTGAACACATCGACGCTGCTGTCCGATCCGACGATCCGGGTGACCTGGCCGCTCGCGTTGGTGGTCGTCTGCAGGCCGTTGCTGGTCACCACCATCTTGCTGCCGTCGGGATAGTCGATCCCGGTGAGATTGCCCGCGGCGTTGTAGAAACTGCGCGTGCCATCGGCAGCATCGACCTCGTGCTGAAGGTAGGTGCCGTCCGCGGCATAGTACAGCCAGCCATCGGGGTAGGCGACCTTCTTGCTGCCATCCGGATTGACGATCTGGGTGACCTGGCCGGTTGCGCTGATTGTGGTCCGCGTGCCGTTGGCCGCCACCAGCACCTTGCTGCCGTCAGTATTGTCGATCTCCGTCAGATCGCCGCCGGCACTGTAATGCGACACCGTACTATTAACATTATACGTCAGATAGCTGCGATCCGGATTGACGATTTTGGTCAGGATGCCGGCGGCCGAATAATATTTAAGGGTCCCGTCCGAGAGTTTGGCCACATAGGTGCCGTTGGCATTGCGCGAGAGGGTGCCGCTGCGGGCCAGCGCGAGCGCCGTTCCGACCGCGTCCAGCCGGGAGGTGTCGCCGGCGGGATCGCCGGGGACATAGGTCGGCGCCAGCCACCCGCCTTCGTCGAACTCGTCCCAGGCATAAACCAGCGCGGTGTTCGCCGTATCCTGCGGATGGGCGGCGATCCAGTCGAGCGCATCGCTCAATTGCGCCGCGACCTGCGCCGGCGTGGCCGTCGCATAGCTCGCGGTTCCCGAGGACCCCCAGGGCACCGGGTTGGTGACCCGTGGACTCGGGTTCCACCCGGTCATCACCGTCGGGATGACGGACAGGCCGGTGCTGACTTCGGCATTCCAGCCGGCCTCGGTTTCGTTGGTCAGCGTCTGGAAGCTCGCGCCCTGGTCGCCGCCCTGGATGGCATAGGCGGAAATCGCATCGGCGCCGAGAATCTGCGCATAGGCAGCCGCCTCGGCCGGGCTTCCCATGATGACGATGTAGGGATTTTCCCCGGTCTTGGCCTCGACCTGCTGGCGCAGGTACTCCACCGCCGGCAGCAAATTGGCCGGGTTGTTGCCCCACCATGCCAGATTGGCCGCGCTCGGCAGCGTCAGATAATACAGGGGACGCCCGCCATCGACGCGCTGATAGGTGGGTTGCTCCATGAGGGCGACCCGCTGGTCGATCGCCGCCTGATAGTCGGTCGACGTGGCTCCCCAGCCCGCACTGTCGATGAGGCAAAAATCGACGAGATTCCGGTCCGGATTGCTGAGGTACAACGACAAGGCGTTGTCCATCGGCGAGCCGGAACCGTAGAAATCAAACGCCCAGTAATTGATCCCGGCAGCGGAGGCCTGCAGGATTTCCTGGGTCATCTCCGCCTGGTTGTCCCCGTTGATATACAGGTTGCCAGACGCGTCAACGGTTGCGAACGAGGGGGCCCTGCTCTGGTATTGCGCGGGCGATAAATCCTTCTCGACAGCCTGCTCGATCGTTCCTTCGGTTCCGTCGTACCAGGCATCCCACCGGATCGCGCCCACGAGTGCCACCGCAGGAACAGTCGCGGCGGATACTTGGGTTGTCGGGGACGCGGTAACGCCAGATACCGGGCTAGCCTGAGTGGACATGCCTCATTCCTTGAGACGAAACTTGGGCGCATCGAAATATCCGCTGGAAATCTGAGGGAATTGTTAAAAGCCAGTCCGGGAAAATCGGCCGGAAAGGCCGGGACCCCGTGGCCTGCGCCGGGCTTGATCTTGCTGCGTCAAACCATGAATACGACTGGTGACGCGCGGGGAGGGACCACTTCATGCCCAGGTTGGACGACTGCACTTGCATCGCCGATCTGCGCCGGCGGGCAAAGCGCCGGCTGCCGCGCGGAATCTTCGAGTTCATTGACCGCGGCACCGAAGACGAGGTGCTGCTGCGGTTGAACCGCGAGGCCCTGGACGCCTTGCGCATCGTGCCGCGCCTGCCGGTGGACGTGTCGCACCGGAGCACCGGCACGACGCTGTTCAGCCGGCCCATCGCCATGCCGCTGGCCATCGCGCCCACCGCCGCGGCCGGGCTGGTGTGGCATGAGGGCGAACTGGCGCTGGCGCGGGCCGCCGCCAGGGCCGGCGTGCCGTTCACCAGCGCCACCGGGGCGCTGACCTCGCTGGAGCGGATCGCGGCGGAGGCCGGCGGGCGGCTATGGTTCCAGCTCTATGTCTGGCGCGACGCCACCCTGTCATTCCGGCTGATCGAACGGGTCGAGCGGGCCGGCTATGAGGCGCTGATCGTCACCGTGGACACGCCGGTATCGGCCAACCGCGGCTACAACCGCCGCAACGGGTTCGGCGTGCCGTTCACCCCCTCCGTGCGCTCGGTGCTGGATATCCTGACCCATCCGCGCTGGTTCGCCGGCACGATCGGACGCTATCTGGCCACCACCGGCATCCCGCAATACGAGAACCATCCGCCGGCGCACCGCCTGCGCATCACCGGCGCCCCGGCGGCGCCAGCGGTGCTGCATGACGATGCGTTCGACTGGGCCGGCTTTGCGCGTATCCGCGCCGCCTGGCCGCGCACGCTGATGATCAAGGGCATCCTGCACCCGGACGATGCGCGGGCCGCGGTGCGGCACGGCGCCGACGCGGTGATCGTGTCCAACCATGGCGGGCGCAACCTGGACGCCGCCATTCCCGCCATCGACGCGCTGCCCGGCATCGTCGCGGCGGTGGGCGGGCAGGCCGCCGTGCTGCTGGATAGCGGCGTGCGCCGCGGCAGCGACATCGTCCGCGCCGTGGCCCTGGGGGCCCAGGCGGTGCTGGCCGGGCGGGCGCCGCTGTACGGCACGGCGGTGGCGGGCGAGGCGGGGGCGGCGAAGGCGCTGTCCATCCTGCGCCACGAACTGGATACGACCATGGCGATGGCGGGCTGCCCCACCATTGCCGATATTTCGTCCCGAACGCTGGCGCCGCGCGGCGCGGGAGGCAGGGGATGACCGGACCGTCCGACCTGGTGGTCGCCGTGGATGTCGGCTCGGCCAGCGCGCGGGCCGGGGTGTTCGATGCCGGCGGCCTGCGCCTGGCCCGCGCCGAGCATCCTTTCGCCGTCAACCGCCCCCTGCCTGACCATGCCGAGCATGGTTCCGACGAGATCTGGGCGGCGGTGGCGGCCGCGGTGCGGACGGCGCTGGTCGCCGCCAGGGTGGCGCCGGAGCGGGTGGCGGGGCTGGCCTTCGATGCCACCTGCTCGCTGGTGCTGCTGGATGCGGCCGGGCGGCCGGTGAGCGTGTCCAGCACCGGCGAGGATCGCTGGAACGTGGTGATGTGGGCCGACCACCGCGCCATCGCCGAGGCCGCGGAGATCACCGCCACCGGCCACCGGGTGCTGGCGCATGTGGGCGGCGTGATGTCGCCCGAGATGGAGCTGCCGAAGCTGTTATGGCTGAAGCGGCACGCGCCGCACGCCTGGGCGCGCGCCGCCCTGGCGCTGGACCTGGCCGATTTCCTGGCCTGGCGGGCAACCGGGCGGGTGGTGGTCTCGGCCTGCACGGTGACCTGCAAATGGACCTATCTGAATCACGAAACCCCGGGCTGGCAGCGTGATTTTCTCGACCGCATCGGGCTGGAGGATTTACCCCGGCGCGCGGGTCTGCCGCAGCAGGCCGCGGAGATTGGCACGCCCGCCGGGACTTTGACGTCAACGGCGGCGGCCGAACTGGGCCTGACGACGCGCTGCGTGGTGGGCATCGGCCTGATCGACGCGCATGCCGGCGGGCTCGGGCTGCTGGGCGGGGTGGACGAAAACGAACTGGACCGGCGCATCGCCGTCATCGCCGGCACCTCCACCTGCCACATGGCCGCCTCGTCCGCGGCGCGGCCGATCCCGGGCGTGTGGGGGCCGTATTTCGGCGCGATGATCCCGGGGATGTGGCTGAACGAGGGCGGCCAGTCCGCCACCGGCGCGCTGCTCGATCATATCCTCGACGGCCATTCCCAGGCGCCCGCCGGTCCGGACCGGCACGCCCGGGTGGTGGCGCGGGTGGAAGAATTGCTGGCGGCCGAGGGGCCGGCGATGGCCGGCGGACTGATGGTGCTGCCGGATTTCCACGGCAACCGTTCGCCGCTGGCCGACCCGTCGGCGCGCGGGGTGATCCACGGGCTGACGCTGGACAGCTCCTTCGATTCGCTGGCCCGGCTGTATTACGCGGCCTGCGTTGGCATCGTGCTGGGCACGCGCCACATCCTCGATGCGATGGATGCGGCCGGCTACGACATAAGGGTGCTGCACCTGACCGGCGGGCACGTGGCCAACCCCGTGCTGCTGCGCCTGTATGCGGATGCAACCGGCCGCGTGGTCGCGCTGCCGCGCGAGCCGGACAGCGTGCTGCTCGGCACCGCCGCAGTGGCGGCCACGGCCGCCGGATTGCACCCGTCGCTGCGCGCGGCGGTGCAGGCCATGGCCGGCCCCGGGCGCGAAATCACGCCGGCGCCGGAGCGCCAGGCATATTTCGCAACCCAGTACCGGCGTTTCCTGCTGATGCAGGACCAGCGGCGCGCGCTTGACGCGGTTCAGTGAGGTGGTGGGAGGAGGGCTCGGCTGCCTGATGCTTCCGGGCGCGGCTTTTAGCGGCGCGTGCGGACCCGTACGGCGATCGGGGCCGGCCGCACCGGCGGCAGAGCGAGCACCGCGGCGATGGACGCGGCAAAGGCAAAAACCGTGAACGTCAGGGTTGACATCAGGATATTTCCTTATTTTTTCCGGCCTGTAGAGCCAGGGTCCCCGCGCAGTGCGTCAAGGCCACAGGGGCTGTGTCGCCTTAGTTTTACAATATGGTACTTGCCACGCTCTCCGCAATATTTAAAAGCTGAACATCCCCCAGGGTTTCGCCGATCAGCATGAGCCCGACCGGCGCCTCGCCCGGGCGATGGCAGGGCAGGCTGATGGCGCAGCGATCCAGGAAGTTGCCTATCGCGGCATTGCGCAACTGCAGCAAATTCACCCGGTTGTATTCGCCCTCGTCCTCCAGTGCGGCGATTTGCGGCGGCACCAGCGGGCAGGTCGGCAGCACCAGCGCGTCGTACGGTGCCGTGTCGGCATTCATCCGCCGGATGATCGCCCGCCGCGCCGCGACCAGTTCGATGTAGTCGGCAGCGCTCTGCTGCGCCCCGCGTTCGACGCGCTTGCGGATTCGCGGATCGTAGCCGGCGCCCTTGTCCGCCAGCAGCCGGCGGTGCCAGGCATAGGCTTCCGCCACCGCCAGGCCGCCGCGCGCATTGGCGGCCGGGATGTCGTCCAGTGCCGGGAAGCGGGTGGTGACGATCCGGGCGCCCGCCGCCGCCAGGTTTTCCAGCGCCCGCTCGAACGCTGCGGCGACCTCCGAATCCAGCCCGTCCAGTACAAAATTCTGCGGCACCGCCAGGTGCAGCCTGGCCAGCCCGGCCGGCCGCAGGGTCGGCAGCGCCTCGCCGGCCAGGACCGCATCGAGCGTGGCGCAGCACGCCACCGAGTTGGCCAGCGGCCCGACCGAATCCAGGCTCGGCGCCAGCGGCAGCACGCCCTCGATCGGCACCCGCCGCGCCGTCGGCTTGAATCCGACAATGCCGCACATCGCCGCCGGCAACCGGCACGACCCGCCAGTGTCGGTGCCCAGCGCCGCGAACGCCATGCCATCGGCCACCGAAACCGCGGCGCCGGAGGACGATCCGCCGGGGATGCGGCTGGCCGCCCGGTCCCACGGCGAGCGCGGCGTGCCGAAATGCGGGTTGATGCCGAGGCCCGAGAAGGCGAACTCGGTCATGTTGGTGCGCCCGATCGGGATCAGCCCGGCCGCCAGCAGGCGGGCGATCACCGGCGCATGGGAGGTGGCCGGCGGGGCATCGGCCAGCACCACCGACCCGGCCGGGGTCGGCTCGCCGGCCACGTCGAACAAATCCTTGATGCTGACCGGAATGCCGGCGAGCGGACCCGGCGCGCGACCCACCCGGCGCTGCGCATCGGCGGCATCGGCCATGGCGCGGGCCGGCCCGGCATAGACCTTGAGGAACACCCGCTCCCCCTCGCCGGCCGGGTCGGCGATCCGGGCGAGGCAGGCCTCGACCAGGGCACGGGAAGTGGTGCGGCCCTCGGCCAGGGCGAGGGCGGCGTCATGAAGCATGCGCATGCGGAAAGGGTGGCCCCGCCGCCGCCGCCGTTCAAGCGGGTCGGTTGACGCGTGCGGGCGCCGATGGCCCCCTTGCCGCCATCAAGCAGAGGAAACAACCATGCCCGACATTCCGGACAAACCCGTGCTGCTCACCGGCGCTTCCGGCGCGCTCGGCGGCGTGCTGGCGCGCGACCTCGCGGCCGCTGGCTGGGCGCTCCGCCTGACCGACATCGTGCCGTTCCCGGACCCGGTGCCCGACGGGGCCAGCTTCACCCGCGCCGATCTGAATGACGGCGTGGCGATCCTGCGGCTGGCCGAAGGCTGCGGCACGATCCTGCATTTCGGCGGCATCGCGCGCGAACGCCCCTTCGAGGAGGTGCTCGGCGCCAATATCCGCGGCCTGTACCATATTTATGAGGCGGCAAGGCGGGAAGGCGCGCGGGTTGTGTTCGCGTCCTCCAACCATGCCATCGGCTTTCACGAGCGGGCGGACAAGCTGAATGCCGACTGTCCGTTTTTGCCGGATGGCTATTACGGCCTGTCCAAGGCGTATGGCGAGCTGATGGGCCGGATGTACCTGGTACAAGCACGGCGTGGAGAGCATTTCCATCCGCATCGGCTCGTGCTTCCCCGAGCCGGTCAATGCCCGCATGCTGTCCACCTGGCTGTCCTATGACGACCTGACCCTGCTGTGCATGCGCGCCACCCTGGCCGGGCGCGTCGGCTGCGGCGTGATCTGGGGCGCCTCGGCCAACCAGGGCAGTTTCTGGGGCGACGACGCGCGCGCGGTGCTCGGCTGGGCGCCGGAGGATTCGGCGGACGACTTCGCCGGCCAGCTTGCCGGTGTGGTCAGTGCTGATCCGGTCGCCGAGCGCTACCAGGGCGGCGACTACACCGCCATGGAGTACAGCCGAAAGGACGGGCCGCCCGAAAAACTGTTCTGACGCCGCCCGTCTGGGTGGGCGCGGGACTGCCCCGCGCCCGGCGCATGCGGGTAGGTACTGCACCTTAAGATAACGCTGCTTATTATCCACCGCGTGACAGATCAACCCGACCTGCTTTTCCTCCTCCACGACCTGGCCCGCCACCTGCGCCTGGAGGCCGACCGTCGTGCCGGCGGCCACGGCCTGACCCGGGCGCAATGGGTCATCCTGGTCTGGCTCGACCGCCAGCCCGGCCTGTCGCAGAAGGCGCTGGCCGAGATCCTGGAAGTCGAGCCGATCACTGTCGCCCGCCTGATCGACCGGCTGGAGGAGCACGGCATGGTCGAGCGCCGCAGCGACCCCGGCGACCGCCGGGTCTGGCGCCTGCATTTGCGCCCGCCGGCCCGCCCGGTGCTGGACGCGCTGCACGGCGAGCGCGCCGCCTTGCTGTCCCATACCACGCGCGGGCTCGATCCCGAGACCATCGGCATCGTCGCCGACGCGCTGGCGCGCATGAAAAACAACGTCGTGACCGGGCTGCGCGCCCGCGAACGCCCGCTGAGCCCGCAGGAAACCCCCTGATGTCCGAGGCCACCATCGACGATCTCGGCCACGCCCCGCGCGTCGCTGCGCCGGCGGCACGGCGCCGGCGCAGCCTCACCCATCTGCTGCGCCCGTTGCTGATGCTGGGCGGCATCGCCGCGGTGGCGGTGGGCGCCGCCGGTTTCTGGCTGAGCGGCGGCGGTGTCGTCTCGATCGACAATGCCTATGTCCGCGCCGGCAAGCTGGCGGTCGCCACCGATGTGTCCGGCATCGTCCAGGAGGTGGCGGTCAAGGAGGGCGACCACGTCCGCCGCGGCGACGTGCTGTTCCGGCTCGACCCGCGCCCGTTCGAGATCGCGCTGGACGGCGCCGAGGCCAACCTGGCCCAGGTGGCGCTGCAGATGGAGGCGGCCAAGCGCGACTATCAGCGCATGCGGCGCGACATCGAGGCCAAGCAGGCGCAGGTGCAGTCCGACGAGGCCAGCTACGAGCGCTACGCCAATCTGGTGAAGGGCGGCGCGGTCACCCGGGCCGAATACGACGACGCCCGGTTCCGGCTCGCGGCCGACAAGGCGATGGTGGAAAGCCTGAAGGTGCAGGCGCAGGTGCAACTGGCGCAACTCGGCGGCGATCCCGACATGGATGTCACCCGCACCCCCGAATACCTGAAG
This sequence comes from uncultured Alphaproteobacteria bacterium, assembly GCA_963709085.1. Classification (GTDB taxonomy): domain Bacteria; phylum Pseudomonadota; class Alphaproteobacteria; order Acetobacterales; family Acetobacteraceae; genus Rhodovastum. The sequence continues at coordinate 497,411 of CAVPVB010000024.1, read as the reverse complement.
GCACGGGCCCAGGTGGAGGAGGCGCAGCGCCAGCTCGACCATGCCACCGTGCGCGCGCCGTTCGATGCCATCGCCACCCAGGTCGATCAGGTCCAGCCCGGCACCTATCTGGGCGCCTCGGTCGCCGCCTTCGGCCTGGTCTCCACCGACCATGTCTGGGTTGAGGCGAACCCGAAGGAAACCGACCTGACCTATGTCAGGCCGGGCGATCCGGCGCGGGTCAGCGTCGATACCTATCCCGGCCGGGTCTGGCAGGGCACGGTGGAGAGCATCGCGCCGGGCAGCGGCTCGGAGTTCTCCATCCTGCCGGCGCAGAACGCCTCGGGGAACTGGGTGAAGGTGGTGCAGCGCATTCCGCTGCGGGTGAAGCTCGACCGCCATCCCGGCGATCCGGATTTGCGATCGGGCATGAGCGTGGTGGTCGATATCGATACCGGCCACACCCGCCACCTCAGCGACCTGATCCCGTAACGCGGCCATCCGCCATGGCTTTCAACGTCGTTCCGCACCGCGCGCTGATCACCGGCTGCACCATGGTGGCGACGCTGATGCAGGCGCTGGATTCCACCATCGCCAACGTCGCGCTGCCCTACATGCAGGGCAGCCTTTCCACCACCTCTGACCAGATCACCTGGGTGCTGACCTCCTACGTCATCGCCGCGGCCATCATGACCGCGCCGGTGGGCTGGCTCGCCGCCCGGTTCGGCCGCAAGAACCTTTTCCTCGTCTGTCTGGCCGGTTTCACCCTCACCTCGATGATGTGCGGGGCGGCGCAGTCGCTGGAGCAGATGGTGCTGTTCCGGCTGGCGCAGGGCATGTTCGGCGCCGCCCTGGTGCCGCTGTCGCAGGCCACCCTGCTCGACATCTACCCGATCGAGCGGCGCGCTTCCGCCATGGCGATCTGGGGCATCGGCGTGATGGTCGGCCCCATTCTCGGCCCGACGCTCGGCGGCTACCTGACCGAGGACCTGGAACTGGCGCTGGGTGTTCTACGTCAACCTGCCGTTCGGCGTGCTGGCCATTGCCGGGCTGCTGGTTTTCATGCCGAAAGAGGCTTCCAACGCGACCCTGCGCTTCGACTGGACCGGCTTCGCGGTGCTGGCGCTCGCCATCGGATCGTTCCAGCTGATGCTGGACCGCGGCCAGGACCAGGACTGGTTCACCTCGCGCGAGATCATTACCGAGGCGGTGCTGGCCGGGCTCGGGCTGTATCTGTTCATCGTCCACATGTTCACCGCCGAGAATCCGTTCCTGCCGCCGGCCATCTTCCGCGACCGCAACTTTACCGCCGGCGTGCTGATGATGTTCGCCATCGGCATGGTGCTGCTGGCCACCTCCGCCCTGCTCGCGCCGTATCTGCAGAACCTGGCGAATTATCCGGTCAAGACCGCCGGCCTCGCCATGGCGCCGCGCGGCATCGGAACCATGGTGGCGATGCTGATCGCCGGGCGCCTCGGCATGCGTTTCGACCAGCGCATGCTGATCGGCGTCGGCCTGCTGCTGCTGTCCTGGTCGCTCTACGACATGAGCCTGTGGACCCCCGACGTGTCGGAGCACCGGCTGATCGTCACCATCCTGGTGCAGGGCTTCGCCATGGGCGTCGTGTTCAACCCGTTATCGGTCATCGCCTTCACCACCCTGGCGCCGAACCTGCGCGGCGACGGCGCGGCGCTGTTGTCGCTGTTCCGCAATATCGGCGCGGCGATCGGCGTTTCCGTGACGTCGTTCTCGCTGGCCCAGCTCACCCAGGTATCCCACGCCGCCCTGGCCGCTTCCATCACGCCGTTCAACCACCTGCTGCAGAGCGGTGCGGCAGGACATTTCCTCAATCCGGCGACCGCGGCCGGTGCCGGGCTGCTGGATGCGGCGATTCACCGCGAGGCGCTGATTATTGCCTATAACGACGACTACCGGCTGATGATGCTCGCCACCCTGGCGCCGCTGCTATTGCTGCCGCTGATGCGGCGCGGGCTGCGGGGGGCATGAAAGGAAGGAAGGCCAGGGCTCTGCCCTGGACCCGCCAAGGGCCGAGAGGCCCCTGGACCCCATCACTTGGACAGTTGTTATGAGAGGGGGGTGAGGAGTTGCATCGGCCTCTCCTCACCCCCCTCTCATAACAACTGTCTAAACGAATGGGTTCTAAGGGCTCCGCCCTTAGCGGGGTCCAGGGGCAGAGCCCCTGGCCTTCCTTCCCTTCATTTGCCCCCCCGCAGCCCGCGTGCTACCCGCGCCGCCCATGTTGAAACGTACGTTGCGCCGCCCCTGGGTGCAGGCGGCTTTTGCCGCGCTGCTCGGCCTCTATCTCGATTTCTCTCTGCGTACCACGCGCTGGACCCTGCATGGCGAGGCGCATCTGGCCGCGCCCGTCGCGCTGCAGCCGGTGGTCGGGGCGTTCTGGCACGAGCGCCTGCCGCTGATGCCGGCGATGTGGACGATGGTGCATACGCGCAGCGGCGGACGCGCGCGGGGGTATGTGCTGGTCAGCCGCCACAGCGACGGCCGCTTCATCGGCGAGGTGGTGCGCCGGTTCAATCTGGACCTGGTGTACGGCTCCAGCCGCCACAAAGGCCGGGAGCGCGGCGGCGCTGCCAGCGCGCGCGCCTTGCTCAGCGTGCTGGAGGATGGCGGCCATGTGGTTATTACCCCCGACGGGCCGCGCGGCCCGCGCCGGGTCGCCGCCCTCGGGGTGGCGTTGTTGGCCGCGCGCTCCGGCACCAGGGTGCTGCCCTGCGCGGCCCAGACCTCCCGGCGCTGGACGCTGCCCACCTGGGACCGCATGGTGTTTCCGCTGCCGTTCGGCCGCGGGGTGATCGTGTGCGGTGAGGCCATCGACGTGCCCCGCGACGGCGCCGAGGCCACCCTGCCGCGCATTGAAGCGGCCATCACCGCGGTAACCGACGAGGCCGATCGCCTGTGCGCCTGATCCTGCCGATCTATGCCGCCGCCGCCACGCTCGGCGCGCCGGTGCTGCGGGCGATGCTGGCCCGCCGCCTGCGCCGCGGCCGGGAGATCGCCGCCCGGCTGCCCGAGCGCTGGGGCGAGGACTCGACGCCGCGCCCGCCCGGTCGCCTGATCTGGCTGCACGCGGCCAGCGTCGGCGAGACCATGTCGGTGCTGCCGGTACTGGCGGCGCTGGCCGCATCCGGCGCCCAGGTGCTGGTGACCACCGGCACCGTCACCTCGGCCCGGTTGCTGGAGCAGCGCCTGCCGGCGCTGGGGCTGGATGGATTCGTGCGGCACCGTTTTGTCCCGCTCGATGTGCCGGCCTGGGCGGCGCGGTTCCTCGATCATTGGCGGCCGGACGCGGCGGGCTTCGTGGAGAGCGAGGTCTGGCCCAACCTGATCGCCGCCTGCCGCCGCCGGAGCGTGCCGATGTTTCTGGTCAACGCCCGCCTGTCCGCCCGCAGCCACGCCCGCTGGCGGCTGGTGCCGGGACTGGCGGGCGCGCTGTTCGGCGCTTTCGCGGTTGTGCAGGCGCAGTCCGAGGGCGATGCCGGACGGCTGCGCGCACTCGGGGCGCGCCATGTGACCGCGCCGGGCAACCTGAAATTCGCCGCCGCCGACCTGCCCGCCGACCCGGCCGAACTGGCCCGCCTGCAGGAGTTGTTGCAGGACCGCCCGGTCTGGCTCGCTGCCAGCACCCATCCCGGCGAGGAGGCCATTGCCGCCGCGGTGCATGACCGCCTCGCGCCCGTCCATCCGGGGCTGCTGACCATCATCGTGCCGCGCCACCCGGAGCGCGGGGCGGCGATCGCCGCCGAGCTTGCCGGCCGGTCCCTGACCCGGCGCGCGCTCGGCCAGGACCCCCCGGCGCAGACGGGGCTGTGGGTGGGCGACACCCTGGCCGAGCTTGGCCTGTTCATTCGTCTCGCCGGTCCGGTTTTCGTCGGCAAGAGTCTGGCGGGCCGGGGCGGGCAGAATCCGCTGGAACCGGCCCGGCTCGGCCGGCCGGTCGCGGTCGGTCCGCATACCGGGAGTTTTGCCGATTCGGTGGCCGCGTTGCGGGCTGCCGGGGCGCTGGCGGAGGTGGACGACACCGCCGCCCTTGCGGTCTGGGTGGACGGCCTGCTGCGCGACCCGGCGCGCGCCGGGTCGATGGGCCGGGCGGGCATGGCCGCCGCCGCCCGCACCGCCTCCCTGCCCGGCGAGGTCGCCGCCGCCCTGCTGGAGCTGGCGCATGCGCGCGCCTGAGTTCTGGCAGCGCGGCGGTCTTTGGCCATGCCTGCTGGCGCCGGCCGCTTCGGTGTATGCGGCCGTCACCGCGCAGCGGGTGGCGCAGCCGGGCTGGCGGGCGCCGGTGCCGGTGATCTGCTGCGGCAACGCCACCGCCGGCGGCGCCGGCAAGACCACGCTCGCGCTCGACCTCGGCGCCCGGCTGGCCGGCCGGCGCGTCGGCTTCCTCACCCGCGGTCATGGCGGCCGGGTGCGCGGCGTGCACCGCGTCGATCCATCGCGCGACACCGCGGCGCTGGTCGGTGATGAGGCGCTGCTGCTGGCGGCGTGCGCGCCGACCTGGGTCGCCGCGGATCGTGCCGCCGGGGCGCGTGCGGCGGTGGCGGCGGGGGCGGGGGTGCTGGTGATGGATGACGGGCTGCAGAATCCCGGCCTCGCCAGGGATTTTTCGTTCCTTGTCATCGATGGCGGCACGGGGTTCGGCAACGGGCGGGTGATTCCGGCCGGGCCGTTGCGCGAGCCGGTGGACGCCGCGGCGGCGCGCTGTGCCGCCGCGGTGCTGATCGGCGCGGATTGCAGCGGCGCGGTCGCCGCCCTGCCGCCCGGGCTGCCGGTGCTGCGCGCCCGGCTGGAGCAACAAGGCATGGCCGACCTCGCCGGGCGCCGCGTGTTCGCCTTCGCCGGCATCGGCATTCCGGACAAATTCTTCGCCGGCCTGCGCGCGGCGGGGGCCGAGCTGGTCGGGACGGCGAGCTTTCCCGACCATCACCCCTACACCGAAGCGGAAATCACCCGCGTGCTGGCATGCGCCGCGGCGGCGGGCGGGCTGCCGGTCACCACCCCCAAGGACGAAGTGCGCTTGTCGCCCGGCCAGCGCGCCCGCGTTCGCGTCGCCGGCGTGCGCCTGGTGTGGGACGACCCGGCCGCCTTCGACATGGTTTTCAACCGTATGCTGGGAGCGGCGGCATGACGCGACGGCTTCTGCGCCCGATGAAGCTGCGTGCCGAGGCGCTGCTGGCCCGCGCGGCGCTGGCGCTGCTGCGCGCGCTCGGCCCGGCCCGCGCTTCCAATCTCGGGGGCGCCGTGGCGCGCAGCATCGGCCCGATGCTGCCGGTCTCCCGCGTGGCCGACATCAACCTCCGCCATGCCATGCCGGAGCTGGACGCGGCGGCACGGCGGCGGGTGATTCGCGGCGTGTGGGACAATCTCGGCCGCACCGCCGCCGAGTTGCCGCATGTCGCCGTGCTCGGTCCCGCCGCCGAGGGGCCGGGCTGGGTGCTGGAGGGCGTGGAGACCCTGCGCGCCTGCCGCGACGCCAGCGGGCCGGTGATTCTGTTCTCCGCCCATCTTGGCTGCTGGGAGCTGCTGCCGCGCGCGGCTGCCGTCGAGGGCATGCCGATCGCGAGCTTTTATCGCGCCGCCGGCAATCCCGAGGTCGATGCGCTGATCATCGCCGCGCGGCGTCAGGCGGTCGGTGCCGACATGCCGTTCTTCGCCAAGGGCGGCAAGGGCGCGCGCGCCGCCGTGGCGTATCTGGCTCGCGGCGGGCGGATCGGCATGCTGGTCGACCAGAAGATGAATGAGGGCGTCGAGGCGCGGCTGTTCGGCCGCCCCGCCATGACCACCACCTCCGCCGCCGCCTTCGCCCTGCGCTTCCGCTGCCGGCTGGTGCCCGCCCACGTCGTGCGCACCGGTCCGGCGCGCTTCCGGATCGTGGTGGAACCGCCCTTGCCATTCCCCGGGACCGGCGACCACCATGCCGACATCCTGGCGCTCACCCAGGCCATGAACGACTGCCTGGAGGGTTGGGTCCGTGCCTGGCCGGAGGGCTGGCTCTGGCTGCACCGGCGCTTTCCCCTGGCGGTTTACCGGCGATGAAGGTTCTTGCCCGTCATTGCGACTGTCGCCGTGTTTGTCTCCCCTTTGCCTTCATGTGAATTGCCGACCCCGTTGCTTTCATCACGCATCTGTGATGATCCATTGCCACGGCACGGCCGCGCACGTCATGGTTGCGCTGAGGAGATCGCCGCGTGGAGATCGTCGAGATCGCAGCCTACGAGTACCCGTCGCACCCTCGACGGACGGCATTTCAGCCCCACCATGCGCTGGACCGAGCGGCGGGCGCCGCTGGTGCGCATCACCACCCGCGACGGGCTGACCGGCCTGGGCGAAGGCTGGTGCGAGCAGGACGATATCGACGCCTTCTACCGTCAGTTGCAGCATGCCGCCCCGCTGCTGCTTGGCGCCGATGCGCGGCTGATCGAGCATATCTGGCATTTGCTCTGGACGCTGCCCGGCGAGGAAGGCGCGGACTGGGCCCCGCCCGCCGTCACCAGCGCGGTTGACATCGCGCTGTGGGATCTGCGCGCGCGCAGCCTCGGCGCCAGCCTGCATGAACTGCTCGGCCCGCAGCGCGACGCCGTGCCGGTCTATGGCAGCGGCGGTCTTTATGCCGACGACAAGGGACCCGCGGAACTGGTGGCGGAGATGCAGGCCCTGGTGGCGCGCGGCTTCCAGGCGGTGAAAATGAAGATCGGCCTGCTGCCGCGTGACGAGGACCTCGACCGTGTGGCCGCGGTGCGGGAGGCCGTCGGGCCGCACGTGGAAATCGTGGTGGATGCGCTCGAACGGCTGAACCACACGGAGGCGCCGGCCCTGATCCGCCGCCTGGCCCAGCTCGGCGTGACCGCCATCCAGGCGCCGCTGCCGCTGTCCGATGTCGCCGGCCTGTTGATGCTGCGGCGGACCGGCCGGCTGCGGGTGATGCTGGGCGAGGGCGAGTGGCGGGCGCAACGCTTCAGCGAGTTGCTGCGCGCCGGCGCGGTGGGGGTGCTGCAGTTCAACCCCGGCCTGTGCGGGGGCATCACCCGGTCGCTGAAGCTGGCGGCACAGGCCGAGGCGCATGGCGTGCCGGTGTCGCCGCAGAACAACGCCACCGCCGTGCTGCTGGCCGCCTGCCTGCATCTGGGGGCGGCGCGCGGGGCGGTGGCCGGGGTTGAGGTGCATACCTACCACGACCACATGCGCGATGCCCTGCCGCCCACCATGACGGTGCTGCGCGATGGCTGCGTGTCGCCGGACGGACCGGGGCTGGGTCTGCCGGAAGGGCTGGCCGGGGGCCGGCACGATGTGCGGGCGATCTGGCGCCTGCGCGCTGGCGAGAGCGACTGAAAGGCCGGCCTGCCTGTTTACTGGGCAGCCCTCGGCGTATCGGAATGGATCGTTCCCATGGCAACTGCCGGGCGGGCGGTCAGGTCGGGGTGCCCAATTTAGCGGCAGATGCCGACAATGGGCGCAATAGCGGGGTGGCACGGTTTTCGCTGTCACCGTTCGCAGACCATTGTTGGTTAACGGCCCGCGCGGCCGGCCGTTGCGGCCGGTGGCGCGACCGTCTCCCTGCCTGAGGACCCATTCCATGCCGTCTCTCTGCCGTGCGTGGCCGCCGGTCGCGGCCGCCGTGATGCTGCTTGTCTCTCTCCTGTTCGCCGTTCCGGCGCATGCCGCCGATATGGCGCCGCATATCGAGCCGGGCGATGTCTGCTGGGTGCTGCTGTGCGCCGCCCTGGTGATGCTGATGACCATTCCGGGGCTGGCGCTGTTCTACGCCGGCATGGTGCGCAAGAAGAACGTGCTCGGCACCATGATGCAGTCGTTCTTCATCTGCGCGATGGGCACCATCCTGTGGATGGTGGCGGGGTATTCGCTGGCGTTCGGCGACGGCAACGGCTGGATCGGCGATGGCTCGCGGTTGCTGCTGAACGGCATCGCCGAGGCGTGGGACAAGCCGTTCATCCTGGGGGCGGGCACCGCGGCGCCGGTGCAGACCACCATTCCCGAGAGCGTCTTCGTGCTGTTCCAGATGGCGTTCGCGATCATCACGCCGGCGGTGGTGACCGGGGCGTTCGCCGACCGGATGCGGTTCTCGGCCATGATCGTGTTTCTGTCCGCCTGGTCGCTGCTGGTCTATGCGCCGCTGGCGCATTGGGTCTGGGCGCCGGCCGGCTGGCTGAGCGTGATGGGGGTCGCCGATTTCGCCGGCGGCACGGTGGTGGAGATCAACGCCGGCGTCACCGGGCTGGTCTGCGCGTTGGTGCTGGGCCAGCGGCTCGGCTACCAGCAGGAGAACATGGCGCCGTGGAACCTGGCGCTGGCGGTGACCGGCGCCTCGCTGCTGTGGGTGGGCTGGTTCGGCTTCAACGCCGGCGGCGCGCTGGCGGCGGGCGGCCGGGCGGCGATGGCGGTGCTGGCGACGCAGATGGCCGCCGCCGGCGCCACCGTCTCCTGGAGCGTCGCCGAGTGGCTGCTGCGCGGCAAGCCCTCCGTGCTCGGTGCCATCTCCGGCGCGGTTGCGGGGCTGGTGGCGATCACCCCGGCGGCGGGATTCGTGCTGCCCGGGCCGGCGCTGGGCATCGGCCTGCTGGCCGGGGCGATCTGCTTCTGGGCCTCGACCATCCTCAAGCAGCGCCTGGGCTATGACGACAGCCTGGACGTGTTCGGCGTGCACGGGGTGGGCGGCATCGTCGGCACGCTGGCGACCGGCTGGTTCGCCTATGGCGCCCTGACCGGCGGGGCGTATGTCGGCGGCATGAAACTGCTGGGGGTGCAGGCGACCGCGGTGGCGGTGACCATCGCCTTCAGCGGTCTGGCCAGTTGGGCGCTGCTGGTGGTTACCGACCGCCTGATCGGCCTGCGCGTAACCCGCGAGGAAGAGCGCGAAGGGTTGGACATTGCGCTGCACGGCGAGCAGGTGTTCTGATCCATCGGCCGCCGGCGTTTGACAGTTCGGCTCAGTATCCGAGCAGCCAGGCGCCGGCGGCCAGGATTCCGGCCCACAGCCCGAGCGAAAGCGTGATGATGAGCAGGGCCGATAACGGCAGGGGCAGCCGGCCCGGCGGCCGGTCAGGGACGGCGCCGGTTCGGTCAGCCTGCTGCGGGATTGGTATGGAAGCGTGCGGCGCGCTCCGGATGTCGACGGGGGGGGCGGGCCGGACATTGCGGAGGTCGGGGCGGATGTCGGGCTCGGCAGGACGGTCGCCGGTGGGGCGCACAAATCCAAGCGGCATCTGATTTGGTTGCATTCCCAATCCCCCCACCATTTTGTGAGAATAGCGCAGCCTGTTTACTGGCATATGCGGTGACCGGTTAGGCAGTGATACCTAAGGGCATATCAAGATATTGAGAGAGAATACGAGCCGTTTCCGCGATTGATGGAAGTTGTACGGTTGCGGTCAGACATCATGCATATTTGTATTGTCGTGCGGATCGATGTCACGCGCGGAACAGGATTTGCGCGTCATCCATGCGGCGGATCGCGAAAGGCCGGCCATCACGCTGCGCGGCGAGCCGGTGTTCTGGCCGCGCTGCTGCCGGTGGCCGGGAGTTGGATTCAGTATCCGAGCAGCCAGGAGCCGCCGGCCCAGACTCCGCCCCAGGCGACAAGCGAAACCGTCGCGATGATCAGGCAGGCCCGCGGCCAGGATAGCCGGTCGGTCGGCTGGTCCGCCGCGATGGCCGCATGCTGCGCCCTCAGGCTGCCGGCCGGCGGGTCAGGTTGGACATGGCCGGCTTTGGTCCGGACAGGCTGATCGCCGGTGCAGTGCGCAATGCCGAACGTCATTCAATCCGCTCCCACAACCGGCAGGCGACCCCGGGAAACTGAGACGGGGAATTTCACCCATCTTTTTAAATAATCCATGCTCTGTCGAGACATGACACCTGCCAGCATATCAAAAAATCGAGAGCGAAGTTGAGACTCCTTCACAAAGCATAAGACCCCGCAGCTTCAACGGAGCAACACATACAAATGTAGTGACCCGTCCGCCGATGGGAACGGCATGAACGGTATGATTGGATACGGACTGATTTGTCTGCATGTGCCGGCGGCAGGTCACGCTGGCGGCAGGTCACGCCGGCGGCAGATCATCCATCGCGGGCCGGCCGGTGACGTGCCGCCAGTGGTGCCAGAGCAGGCGGGCCGCCAGGGCCCGCCAGGGCTGCCAGGGCTCGGCCAGCCGCCGCAGCGCCGCCGGGCCGGGGCGGTCGGGTAGGCCCTTGAGGTGGGCCGCCGCCGCGGCCAGGGCGAGATCGCCGGCCGGGAACACGTCGGGACGTTCGAGCGCGAACAGCAGGTAGATCTCGGCCGTCCACGGACCCATGCCGCGCACCGAGGCGATCGCCGCCACCGCCTCGGCGTCCGCCATGGCGGCCAGACCGGCATCGCTGAGCCTTCCCTCGGCAAAGGCCTGCGCCAGCGCCCGGGCGTGCGCGATCTTCGGCCGCGACAACCCGGCCAGGCGCAGCTGTTCGTCCGGCAGGGTCAGCAGCCTGTCCGGCTCCAGCGCGCCGGCGGTGGCGTGCAGCCGGCGCCAGATCGCCGCCGCGGCCTGGTTGCTGATCTGCTGCCCGACGATCGCCTGCAGCAGCCCCGGAAAGCCGCGCGGGCGCCGCCGCCAGGGCAACGGTCCGGCAGCCGGCTCGATGCCGGCAAGCCCGGTATCGGCCGCGGCCAGGGCGTCGAGCCCGGCGCGGGCCGGCGGGGGTGGATGGGGGAAGGGTATCAATGCTGCCGGGCGGCCCCGATTTCGGAAGCCCCGATTTCGGAAGCCCCGATTTCAGAAGCAAAGTGTAATCGAATGCAAGACACCTATACGAATCTCCGTCTGCCGGGGATACACTTACAGCCATGGAGATAACCCCGACCAGCGGCGTGACGCCGCATATCCTGGTGGTTGATGATGACCGCGAGACGCGGGAACTGCTGGCGCGTTTCCTGGAGCGCCATCGCTTCCGGGTGACCGCGGTGCGCGACGCGCGCGAGGCACGCCGCGTCTGGCCGCTCGGACATTTCCACCTGCTCGTGCTCGACCTGATGCTGCCCGGCGAAAGCGGCCTGGACTTCGCGCGCTGGCTGCGCGGTTTCTCCGAGGTGCCGATCGTTATGCTCACCGCCATGGGCGAGGAGACCGACCGCATCATCGGCCTGGAGCTGGGTGCCGACGACTACGTGCCCAAGCCGTTCAACCCGCGCGAATTGCTGGCGCGCATGCGCGCGGTGCTGCGCCGGGTCGGCGAGCCGACCGAGCGGCGCGCCGAATCGGGTCCGCGGACCCTGAGCTTCTCAGGCTGGACGCTCGATCTCGCGCGCCGCCGGCTGCTCAATCCGGACGGGGTGGAAGTGCCGCTGACCGGCGGCGAATACGATCTGCTGGTGGCTCTGGTCGAGCGCGCCAACCGGGTGCTGACGCGCGACATGCTGCTCGACCTGCTGCGCGGCCGGCAGGCCGGCCCGTTCGACCGTGCCATCGACGTGGCGGTCAGCCGGCTGCGGCGCAAGCTCGACGATAACGGGCGCCAGTCGCAGCTGATCAAGACGGTGCGCGGCGGTGGCTACGTGCTGGCCGCGGACGTAGAACGCACATGAGATTTTGAACCCACATGAGAGATTTTGAACGCACATGAGTCGAACGCGCTTGATGGACGGGTGATCGGGCTTCTTTTCTCGCCGCGCAGCCTGGCGGCACGCACCGCGCTGGTGCTGTTGACCGGGCTTGGACTGGTACAGATTGCCGGACTGACCATTCATGCGCTGGACCGCATCGACGTGCAGCGGGTGGCGCTGATGCGTGATGCCGCCGTGCGGGTGATTTCGATGTACCGCAGCGTGGCGCTGGTCCCGCGCGAGGGGCGCTCCGCCGTGGTGGCCGAGTACGACCAGCGCGACGGCACGACGGCCTGGATCGCCGACGGGCCGAGCGCCGAGAAATTGCCGGATATGGACCCGATCATCCAGCGGAAGTTTCGCGGCGCAATGCTGCTGGTGCCGGTTCCGGTGGAGCATCGCCCGCGTGAATTCGTGTTGCGCGGCGGTCCCGATGCCGGGCGCATTGGCGTCGGGCTGCGCCTGGAGGACGGCAAATGGCTGAATTCGACCATGGAGCTGCCGGCTCCGTGGCCCTGGCACTCGCTGAATTTTTTCTTCGCCTTCCTGATGATGACGGTGACCGCCGCCGGGCTGACCCTGTGGGCGGTGCGCCGGCTGATCGCCCCGGTGGGGACGCTGGCGGCGGCGGCGGAGGCGCTCGGCCGCGACGTCAATGCGCCGCCGCTGCCCGAGACCGGACCGGCCGAGGTCGCCATTGCGGCGCGGGCCTTCAACACCATGGCCGAACGCATCCGCCGCTTCGTTCAGGACCGCACCTTCATGCTCAGCGCCATCGGGCATGACCTGCGCACCCCGATCACCCGGCTGAAGCTGCGCGCCGAGTTCCTCGAGGACGACGAGTTGCGCAACAAGATGCTGACCGATCTCGACGAGCTGGAGGCGATGGTGGCGTCCACCCTCGCATTCGGCCGCGACATCGCCGCCGACGAGCCGGTGGTCGCAGTGGACCTGCCCGAACTCGCCCGCACGGTGCTCGACGAGGCCGCCGATGCGCGGCCGGACAGCGCCGAGAACCTGAGCTATTCCGGGCCGGACCATCTCACCGTCCGGGTGCGCTCGCTGGCGATGAAGCGGGCGCTCAGCAATCTGGTGCTGAATGCGCTGGCCTATGGCGGCAACGCGCGGGTGCGTCTCGCCATGCCGGAGTCCGGCCAGCTTATTCTGATGGTCGAGGATGACGGGCCCGGCCTGGCGGTCGGCGAGCTGGAGCGCGTGTTCCAGCCCTTCCACCGGGTGGAGACCAGCCGCAACCGCGAAACCGGCGGCACCGGGCTCGGCCTGCCGATCGTCCGCAACATCCTGCGCGCGCATGGCGGCGACGTGACGCTGGCCAACCATGAGGGTGGCGGCGTGCGCGCGACAGTCATTCTTCCCGTATAGAGCGACATCAGCCAGACTGGCGACCGCCCGCCGATAAAGTTGCTTGCTAAAACAAAGAGCTAGGGCGCTCTGACCGTTTGCGGTCAGGGTGAATGCGCTCTGGCCCTGCCGCCGGCTGCGCGATTCCGCGCAAACGGGTAATGTCGTAGCATTGGGTGGTGATGCCGGAGGCGGGTTGAAAGACGCGAACAAAGCTGCGGGGGAGGCCGATCTCGAGCGCCTGGCTGCCCGCGTGGCCATGCTCGCTTCCGAAGACGGCGAGGCCGACAATGCGGGGCGGGCGGTGGCCGCCATGGCCCGTCGCATCGGCCTGACCGGCGGCGACCTCAAGCGCATTTTTCTCGCCGGGACCGTGAACGTTCCGGACGGGGCTGAGCGGCAGCGCCTGGAGCACGAGGTCTCCCTGCTGCGCCAGAGCCTCATGCAGATCGATGCCGATGCACGGCGGACAGCGCGCGAGCGCGACGTGCTGCGGGCGAGGAACGACCGGCTGCAGGCCAGCCTCGACAGGATGCGGCTGGGCGGGTGGGCCTGGGGGCTGATGGGGGCGGCGATCGCGCTGCTGGCGGCCTCCGTCGGCAACTGGGTCGAGCCAAACAGCCGCGCGGAATCGCCGCCGGCGGCAGAGGAGGCCAGCGGGGATCACCGCGCCGCCGTCGTGCGGCCGGGTGGGGCGCTGTTGTTCAGCGCGCCCGAGCGCGGCGGCGTGCCGGTGGTCGCCCTGCGCGCCGGCCAGCGCGTGGCGGTCCGCCGGCTGGTCTGGAAGGCGCTGTACCAATGGGCCGAAATTGAAGTGCCGGGCGGCTGGACCGGCTATGTCCTGACCACCGAGCTCGATCTGTCCTGATCCAACCCTGTCTGGCCGGGGAGGACGGGCTGCTCGTCCTTCAGCGCCACCCCGGTCAGCCGAAGCGCGTGCATACGCCCGATCAGCCAGCGCAGCTTGTCGGCCGCCTGCGCCGGCGGCAGCCCGTCGGGGCGGATGTTGGACACGCAGTTGCGCTCGGCGTCGGTCCGCCCGGGACGCGGCTGCCAGGTGAGGTAGGCGCCCAGGCTCTCCGGCGCGGTCAGGCCGGGCCGCTCGCCGATCAGCACCAGCACCGCCGCGGCGCCGGCCGCTTGGCCGACCGCGTCGCCGAGGGCCACCCGGCCCTGCGCGGCCACCGCGATCGGCCCGATCCGGTCCAACTGCCTGGCCAAGTGGGCAAGCAGGGGCGGCGCGTGGCGCTGCACCGCGGTGGCCGACAGCCCGTCGCACAGCAGGATAGCGAGGCCGCCGGGCGCGGCCGGCAGGTCGCCGGCATCGCGCAGGCTTCGGCCGAGATCGGGGCGCAGCAGGTAGGTATGCCGGTCCGGGCAGGCGCTGTGCACCACCGTGGCGGCAAGCCCTGCCTTCCGCAGCTCGGCCAGCAGCGCCGGAATATCGAGCGCCGCATGCACGGCGTCGCGGGCGGCGGCATGGGCGGCCTGGAACGCGAGATGCGCCTCGGTCGGCAATCCGTTGCCCACCCGTCCCAGCGCCACCCGGGCGGGGGTGAAGCGGCGCAGGTCGCGCCATAGCATAGGTGCGGTCACGCCAGCCCCACCAGCGCCGGCGACAGCTGCATCGGGATGCGCTCCGGCGTGGCGGCGGCGATGCCCATGCGGTCGAGCCATGCCTCGAACTGCGGCGCCGGACGCAGGCCGAGGGCGCCGCGCAGGTAAAGCGCGTCGTGGAACGAGGTGCTCTGATACGACAGCATCACATCATCCGCCCCCGGCACGCCCATCACATAGGTCACGCCGGCGACGCCCAGCAGGGTCAGCAGCGCGTCCATGTCGTCCTGGTCGGCCTCGGCGTGGTTGGTGTAGCACACATCCACCCCCATCGGCAGCCCGAGCAGCTTGCCGCAGAAATGATCTTCCAGCCCGGCGCGGATGATCTGCTTGCCGTCATACAGGTATTCGGGGCCGATGAAGCCGACCACCGTATTGACCAGCAGCGGCTGAAAAGCGCGGGCCACCGCGTAGGCCCGCGCCTCGATCGTCTGCTGATCGACGCCGTGATGCGCATCGGCGGACAGCGCGCTGCCCTGGCCGGTCTCGAAATACATCACGTTCTGCCCGACCGTGCCGCGCCGCAGCGACAGGGCGGCGTCGCGGGCTTCCCGCAGCAGCTTCAGGGTGACGCCGAAGGCGCGGTTGGTGGCCTCGGTGCCGCCGATCGACTGGAACACCAGGTCCACCGGCGCGCCGGCTTCGATGCAGCGCAGCGTGGTGGTGACATGCGCCAGCACGCAGGTCTGGGTGGGAATGGCATAGCGGTCGCGCACGCTGTCGAGCATGTGCAGCAGGGTGGTGGTGGCGGCGACGCTGTCGGTGGCGGGATTGACCCCGATCACCGCGTCGCCGGCGCCCATCAGCAGCCCGTCCAGCGTGGCGGCGGCCACCCCGCGCGGGTCGTCCACCGGGTGGTTGGGCTGCAACCGGACCGACAGCCGGCCGGGCAGGCCGATCGTGTTGCGGAACGCGGTGGTGACCCGGCATTTCGCCGCGACCGCCACCAGGTCCTGCAGCCGCATGATTTTGCTCACGGCGGCGGCCATTTCGGGGGTCAGGCCGGGGCGCAAGGCGGCCAGGCTCTCCGGCGTGCCCTCCGCCAGCAGGAAGTCGCGAAAGCCGCCGACGGTCAGATGGGCGAGCGGGGCGAAGGCGGCGCGGTCGTGGCTGTCCAGAATCAGGCGGGTGACGTCGTCGTCCTCATAGGGAATGACCGGTTCGTCCAGCAGGGTGCGCAGCGGCAGATCGGCCAGCGCCATCTGCGCCGCCACCCGCTCGCTGGCCGAGCCGGCGGCGATGCCGGCCAACTGGTCGCCGGAGCGCGCCGGAGTGGCGCGGGCGAGCAGCGTCTTCAGGTCCGGGAAGACGTAGCGGGTGCCGGCGAGTGTGTGGGGGTACGGCATGCGGTCTCCGCGGCGCTGCTCAAGTATGAGGGGGGCGTATCATCCAAGGGCAAGGGAGTTAAGGAAGGCCAGGGCTCTGCCCTGGACCCGCCAAGGGCCGAGAGGCCCCTGGACCCCATTCCTTAGCCCTCTACACAGGGCAATCGCATTTGGATTTTTTGACGCCCGCAAGCGTCATTCGACGATCGATCTCGCGGCCTGTGGCCAAGTTTGCGGCGTCCCGAAGTCTCGGATGGCGGCAAATTCGGCCGTAGCGTTCCAAATGCGATCGCCCTGGCCCTCTACACGATTATACTGGACTCTACGCCGCCAGCCGCGCTAGACGACGCGGCTCAACCGGAACGCGGGAGATCGGCGGCCCTTGCGGCTGCCCGATCGCATGCACCGCGGTCCCTGCAACAGGACCAGGGATACCATGGCGAAGAAAATCGTCGGCTACATCAAGCTGCAGATTCCTGCCGGCAAGGCAAACCCCTCGCCGCCGGTTGGCCCCGCGCTCGGCCAGCGCGGCCTCAACATCATGGCCTTCGTGAAGGAATTCAACGCCGTTACTGCCCAGCTGGAGCCCGGCATGCCGGTGCCGGTGGTGATCACGGCGTTCGGTGACCGCACCTTCACCTTCATCATGAAGACGCCGCCGAACACCTACTTCCTCAAGAAGGCGGCCGGCATCCAGAAGGGCACCACCTCGCCGGGCAAGGGGGCACCCATCGGCCGGGTGACCATCAGCCAGCTGCGCGAGATCGCCGCGACCAAGATGAAGGACATGAACGCCAACGACGTGGACGGCGCCGTGCGCATGCTCGCCGGCTCGGCCCGCTCGATGGGCCTGACCGTGGTGGAGGGCTGAGCCGATGGCACACGATAAGCGGCTCAAGGCGGCCTACGCCACCGTCGATCGCACCAAGTCGCTGCCGCTCGCCCAGGCGATCGCGCTGGTGAAGCAGAACGCGAAGGCCAAGTTCGACGAGACCGTCGAGATTTCGATGAACCTGGGCATCGACCCGCGCCACGCCGACCAGATGGTGCGCGGCCTGATCAGCCTGCCCAACGGCACCGGCAAGACGCTGCGCGTCGGCGTGTTTGCCCGCGGCGCCAAGGCCGAGGAGGCGCTGGCCGCCGGGGCCGACGTGGTGGGGGCGGAAGACCTGGCCGAGAAGATCCAGGCCGGCGAATTCAATTTCGACCGCTGCATCGCCACCCCCGATCTGATGGCGCTGGTCGGCCGGCTCGGCAAAATCCTTGGGCCGCGCGGCCTGATGCCGAACCCCCGCCTGGGCACCGTCACCATGGACGTGAAGGGCGCGATCCAGGCGGCCAAGGCCGGCCAGGTCGAGTTCCGCGCCGAGAAGGCGGGCATCGTCCATGCCGGCATCGGCAAGGCGAGCTTCCCGGCCGAGAAACTGGTCGAGAACGCGAAGGCCTTCGCCGACGCCATCGTCAAGGCCAAGCCGACCGGCGCCAAGGGCACCTATGTGCAAAAGGTGGCGCTGAGCTCCACCATGGGGCCGGGCGTGCGGGTGGACGTGGCCTCGATCGCCGGCTGACAAGAGATACGCCGGCCCGTTGGGCCGCCAATTAACGAGAGATACGCCGGCCCGGTTTAGGGCCGGCGGGCAGGGGGCGGGAGCCCCCGTACCTGTCCGAGACCGTTCGTGACGCACCCGGTTTTCCGGGTCGTTCTAAGGGGCTTCGGCCCGCGCGCGGGAGACGGGGAAGCCGAGGGTGACACGGGCCGCAATGCCCCCGATCCCCTGGCGGTTCCGGCTACGGGGCCTGCCGCGCAGCGCGGCCGGTTCCGCATGGACAGGCGAACCGGGTCCGCCCGGGCGCCTGCGGGCGTTCGTGCGGCCCAGAGGGCAACCCGGCCGGGTGCGGTCCATACGCACCAGGCCTGACAGGAGACGGGTTTTTGGACCGTACGGAGAAGCGCGAATTCGTCGCCTCGCTGGCTTCCGTCTTCGCAGACGTGTCCCTCGTCGTGGTCACCCAGCCCAAGGGGTTGACCGTCGCCGAGGCCACCGATCTGCGCCGACGGATGCGGGCAGCCGGGGCGACATACAAGGTCGCGAAGAACCGGCTGGCCACGCTCGCCTTGGATGGGACCCAGTTCGAGGGCATCAAGCCGCTGCTGAAGGGACCGACCGCGCTCGCGTGGTCGAAGGACCCGGTGGCCGTGGCGAAGGTGGCCGTCGAGTTCGCCAGGATCAACGATAAGTTCGCCGTGCTCGGCGGCGCGCTCGGAACCCAGACGCTCGATGCGGCTGGGATCAAGGCGCTGTCCGAGCTGCCGTCGCTGGAGACGCTGCGCGGGCGGTTGGTGGGGATGATTCAGACCCCCGCTACCCGGATCGCCGGCATTCTCCAGGCGCCGGGCGGACAAATCGCACGGGTGCTGGCGGCCTACGCCAAGAAGGACGAGGCGGAAGCCGAGGCGGCCTGACCGCTGCCGGTCCGAGCGCGGCCCCGGGGCTTGGCCCGGCGGGGAGGCGACCGGATTGCGTAAACGTTATGGCAGGTCCGCGCAAGCGGCCTTGCATGGAACCGACCAGGACTTAGATTAGGGGTTATACGAGAATGGCTGATCTTGCGAAGCTGGTGGATGAGCTGTCCAGCCTCACGGTGCTGGAAGCCGCCGAACTGTCGAAGCTGCTCGAGGAGAAGTGGGGCGTGTCGGCCGCCGCACCGGTGGCCGCTGCCGCCGCGCCGGTCGCCGCCGCGGCCACCGCGGCGGTCGAGGAGCAGACTGAGTTTACCGTCATCCTGGCCAAGTCGGGCGACAAGAAGATCAACGTCATCAAGGAGATCCGCACCATCACCGGTCTCGGCCTGAAAGAGGCGAAGGATCTGGTCGAGGGCGCGCCGAAGACGGTCAAGGAAGCCGTGAACAAGGACGAGGCGGCGAAGATCAAGAAGGTGCTGGAAGAGCAGGGCGCCACTGTCGAGATTAAGTAGGCAACGACAACGCATTCCCCGGGGGCATGCCCCCGGGGATCCCGGTCTGAAACGGGCGGAGGCTTCCCGGGCAGGGTGCCCGGGGGTTTCCGTCCGCGCTTCTGTTTTCACGCCGGGAAGACGGCGGCCGGGCGAGCGGGGATGCGTGGTGGCCGGATCTGTGGCGGCGAGACCGGCTCGGCCAACACAGACCACGACTGGACCGGCTACGGCAAGACCGATGGCGATCACACTGGCGACGACGACCAAACTGGCGACGACGATCAAACTGGCGACGACGCCAAAAATGGCGACCAAACTCCGGGCGGTCCGGGGCGCGTACGGGACCGCAGGCCGAGCCAATTCGGCGGTACATCTGGACGGGGCAGCAGGACAGGCATGAACGCAATCACGAGGTCGTTCACCGGGAGCAAGCGCATCCGCAAGAATTTCGGGCGCATCCCCGAAGTGGCGCCGATGCCCAACCTGATCGATGTGCAGCGCGCCAGCTACGAGGCGTTCCTGCAGATGACGACGCCGCATGACAGCCGGACCAATACCGGCCTGCAGGAGGTGTTCAAGTCGGTCTTCCCGATCGACGACTTTGCCGGCCGCGGCCGGCTCGAGTTCGTCTATTACGAGCTCGAGGAACCCAAATACGATGTCGAGGAATGCATCCAGCGCGGCATGACCTATGCCGCCCCGCTGAAGGTCATCCTGCGCCTGATCGTCTGGGACGTGGACGAGGACACCGGCGCCCGCTCGATCCGCGATATCAAGGAGCAGCCCGTCTACATGGGCGACATGCCCCTGATGACGGATAACGGCACCTTCATCATCAACGGCACCGAGCGCGTCATCGTCAGCCAGATGCACCGCTCCCCGGGCGTGTTCTTCGACCACGACAAGGGCAAGACCCACTCCTCGGGCAAGTACCTGTTCGCCGCCCGGGTGATCCCCTATCGCGGCTCCTGGCTCGATTTCGAGTTCGACAGCAAGGACCTCGTCTACGTGCGTATCGACCGCAAGCGCAAGCTGCCGGTCACGACGCTGTTCTACGCGCTGGAGAGCCAGTACGCGACCGAGCTCCGCCAGGCCCGCGAGGCACAGGGCGAGCCGGTGGAGCCGGGCGAGATCCGCGGCATGGATGCCGAGGAGATCCTCAATACCTTCTACGGCCAGGTGGTGTTCACCAACACCGCCAAGGGCTGGGCGCGGCCGTTCGACCCGGAGGCTTTCCGTGGCCAGAAGCTGCTGGAGCCGCTGGTGGACGCCGACACCGGCGAGGTGGTGGCCGAAGCCGAGGCCAAGCTGACCGCCCGCGTCGTCAAGCGCATCGCCGAGAAGACCAGCGAGGTGCTGGTCGGCCGCGCTGACCTGCTCGGCCGCTTCGTCGCCGAGGACCTGGTGAATGCCGAGACCGGCGAGATCTACGCCGAGGCCGGCGAGGAACTGGGCGAAGCACGGCTCGCCGCCCTGGAGGCCGCCGGCATCGACCGGCTGCCGACACTGGCGGTCGATCAGCAGAACGGCCCGTGGATTCGCAACACGCTCGCCGTCGACAAGAACTCCAACCGTGACGACGCGCTGATCGACATCTACCGCGTCATGCGCCCGGGCGAGCCGCCGACGCCGGAGACCGCCGAGGCACTGTTCCGGGGCCTGTTCTTCGACGCAGACCGCTACGACCTTTCGGCGGTCGGCCGGGTGAAGATGAACATGCGGCTGGGCTTCACCGATGTTGCCGACAGCGTGCGGGTGCTGCGCAAGGAGGATATCCTGCGCACGGTGAAGATCCTGTGCGAGCTGAAGGACGGCCGCGGCCAGATCGACGACATCGACAACCTCGGCAACCGCCGGGTGCGCTCGGTCGGCGAGCTGATGGAGAACCAGTACCGCGTCGGCCTGCTGCGCATGGAGCGGGCCATTCGCGAGCGCATGGGCTCGGTGGATATCGACACCGTCATGCCGCACGACCTGATCAACGCCAAGCCGGCGGCGGCGGCGGTGCGCGAATTCTTCGGCAGCAGCCAGCTGTCGCAGTTCATGGACCAGACCAACCCGCTCTCGGAGGTTACCCATAAGCGACGCCTCTCCGCCCTCGGCCCGGGCGGTCTGACGCGCGAGCGCGCCGGCTTCGAGGTGCGCGACGTGCACCCGACGCATTACGGCCGCATCTGCCCGATCGAGACGCCGGAAGGCCCGAATATCGGTCTGATCAACTCGCTGGCCACCTTCGCCAAGGTCAACAAATACGGCTTCATCGAAACCCCCTACATGCTGGTGAAGGACGGCGTGGTGCAGAAGACGCCGCGCTACCTCTCGGCCATGGAGGAGGAGAAGCTGGTGGTGGCGCAGGCGGATGCGCCGATGGACGCCGATGGCCGCTTCACCGAGGATCTGGTGTCGGTGCGCAAGCAGGGCGATTTCCGCCTGGTGAAGCCGGAGGACGTGACCGCGATCGACGTCTCGCCCAAGCAGCTGGTCTCGGTGGCGGCGGCGCTGATCCCGTTCCTGGAGAACGACGACGCCAACCGTGCGCTGATGGGATCGAACATGCAGCGCCAGGCGGTGCCGCTGATCCGTGCCGACGCCCCGCTGGTGGGCACCGGCATGGAGGCGGCGGTGGCGCGCGACTCCGGGGCGACCATCGTGGCGCGCCGCGAGGGCGTGGTCGATCAGATCGACGGCGCCCGCATCGTGGTGCACGCGACCGCCGATGACGGCACCACCAAAGGGGTCGACATCTACCGGCTGCGCAAGTTCATGCGCTCCAACCAGAGCACCTGCATCAACCAGCGTCCGCTGGTGCGGGTGGGCGACCGGGTGGCGGATGGCGACATCATCGCCGACGGCCCCTCGACCGAGCTTGGCGAGCTGGCGCTGGGGCGCAATGTGCTGTGCGCCTTCATGCCCTGGAGCGGCTATAATTTCGAGGACTCGATCCTTATTTCCGAGCGCATCGCCCGCGATGACGTGTTCACGTCCATTCACATCGAGGAATTCGAGGTGATGGCGCGCGATACGAAACTCGGCCAGGAGGAGATCACCCGCGACATCCCCAATGTCGGCGAGGAAGCGCTGAAGAACCTCGACGAGGCCGGCATCGTCTATATCGGCGCCGAAGTGAATCCGGGCGACATCCTGGTGGGCAAGGTGACGCCCAAGGGCGAAAGCCCGATGACGCCTGAGGAAAAGCTGCTGCGGGCGATCTTCGGCGAGAAGGCGTCCGACGTGCGCGACACGTCGCTGAAGCTGCCGCCGGGGGTGACCGGCACGATCGTGGATGTGCGCGTGTTCAGCCGCCGCGGCGTCGACAAGGACGAGCGCGCCATGGCGATCGAGCGCTCCGAGATCGAGCGGCTGGCGAAGGACCGCGACGACGAAAAGGCGATCCAGGAGCGCAGCTTCCTCAACCGGCTGCGCGAGAAGCTGCTGGGCCGCAAGGCCGCCGGCGGGTTCAAGGGCATCAAGGCCGGCACGCCGCTGACCGAGGAGATTCTGGCCGAACACCCGCGCGGCGCCTGGCGCCATATCGGCGTGCAGGACGATGCCGTGATGGCCGAGATCGAGACGCTCAAGCGCGAGTTCGATGCCGCCGTCAGCCGCCTGCAGGCGCGGTTCGAGAGCAAGGTGGAAAAGCTGCAGCGGGGCGACGAATTGCCGCCCGGCGTGATGAAGATGGTCAAGGTCTTCGTCGCCGTGAAGCGCAAGCTGCAGCCCGGCGACAAGATGGCCGGACGCCACGGCAACAAGGGCGTGGTCAGCCGCGTCGTGCCGGTCGAGGACATGCCGTTCCTGGAGGACGGCACCTCGGTCGATCTGGTGCTGAATCCGCTGGGCGTGCCGAGCCGCATGAACGTGGGGCAGATTCTGGAGACGCATCTGGGCTGGGCCTGCGCCACCCTCGGGCGTCAGGTCGGCGAGCTGGTGGAGGAATACCGCCGTACCGGGGCGGCCAGGGTCGAGTTGCTGGAGAAGCTGAAAGGCATCTACGGCGATCAGGTCTACGCCGAGCAGATCGCGCCGATGAACGACGGGCAACTGATCGAGCTGTCGGAGAACCTGCGCAAGGGCATCCCGATCGCCACCCCGGTGTTCGACGGCGCCCGCATGGCCGATATCGAGGGCATGCTGGTGCGGGCGGGGCTGAATACCTCGGGTCAGGTGACGCTGACCGACGGGCGCACCGGCGAGCATTTCGAGCGGAAAGTGACGGTGGGCTACATCTACATGCTGAAGCTGCACCATCTGGTGGACGACAAGATCCATGCCCGTTCGATCGGCCCGTACAGCCTGGTGACCCAGCAGCCGCTGGGCGGCAAGGCGCAGTTCGGCGGCCAGCGCTTCGGCGAGATGGAGGTGTGGGCGCTGGAGGCGTACGGCGCCGCCTACACGCTGCAGGAGATGCTGACCGTGAAGTCCGACGACGTGTCCGGCCGCACCAAGGTCTACGAGGCGATCGTGCGTGAGCAGGACACCTTCGAGGCCGGCATTCCGGAGAGCTTCAACGTGCTGGTGAAGGAGTTGAAATCCTTGGGCCTGAACGTCGATTTGGACATGCGGGCGGCCTGATTGCCGCCAGCCCGCAACATTGCCGCCTGCTGATCGAGATCCGATCCAAACCTTTCAAGTCGCCGGGGCTGCAGCCCCGGCGCGCGGGGTGAGAGCATGAATGAACTGATGAAGATCCTTGGCCAGACCGGCCAGACCATGACCTTCGATCAGATCCGCATCCAGATGGCCTCGCCGGAGCAGATCCGTTCCTGGTCGTACGGCGAGATCAAGAAGCCCGAGACGATCAACTACCGCACCTTCAAGCCGGAGCGCGACGGGCTGTTCTGCGCCCGCATCTTCGGGCCGATCAAGGACTACGAGTGCCTGTGCGGCAAGTACAAGCGGATGAAGTTCCGCGGCATCATCTGCGAGAAATGCGGCGTGGAAGTCACGCTGGCCAAGGTGCGCCGCGAGCGCATGGGCCATATCGAGCTCGGCCTCGCCGGTCGCGCATATCTGGTTCCTCAAGTCGCTGCCCAGCCGCATCGGGCTGATGGTCGACCTGACGCTGAAGGAACTGGAGAAGATCCTGTATTTCGAGAGCTATGTCGTGCTCGAGCCGGGGCTGACCGACCTCAAGCGGCACCAGCTGCTGAACGAGGACCAGCTGCTGGCCAAGCAGGACGAGTTCGGCGAGGACGCGTTCCGCACCGGCATCGGCGCCGAGGCGATCAAGGGTATCCTGAACGTCATCGATGCCGATGCCGAGCGGGTCAAGCTGCGCGCCGACCTGAAGGAGACCACCAGCGAGGCCAAGCGCAAGAAGCTGGTCAAGCGCCTCAAGCTGATCGAGGCCTTCGCCGAATCCGGCGCCAAGCCTGAATGGATGATCCTGGACGTGATCCCGGTGATCCCGCCCGAGCTGCGGCCTTTGGTGCCGCTCGATGGCGGCCGGTTTGCCACGTCCGATCTGAACGACCTGTACCGCCGCGTGATTAACCGCAACAACCGGCTGAAGCGGCTGATCGAGCTGCGTGCGCCCGACATCATCGTGCGCAACGAGAAGCGCATGCTGCAGGAGGCGGTGGACGCGCTGTTCGACAATGGCCGCCGCGGCCGCGCCATCACGGGTGCCAACAAGCGCCCGCTGAAGTCGCTGTCGGACATGCTGAAGGGCAAGCAGGGCCGGTTCCGCCAGAACCTGCTGGGCAAGCGGGTGGATTATTCCGGCCGCTCGGTCATCGTGGTCGGCCCCGAACTCAAGCTGCACCAGTGCGGCCTGCCGAAGAAGATGGCGCTGGAGCTGTTCAAGCCGTTCATCTACGCCAAGCTGGAGAAATACGGTCACGCCACCACCATCAAGGCCGCCAAGCGGATGGTGGAGAAGGAGCGTCCCGAGGTGTGGGACATCCTGGAGGAGGTGATCCGCGAGCATCCGGTGATGCTGAACCGGGCGCCGACGCTGCACCGCCTGGGCATCCAGGCCTTCGAGCCGGTGCTGATCGAGGGCAAGGCGATCCAGTTGCACCCGCTGGTCTGCACCGCCTTCAACGCCGATTTCGACGGCGACCAGATGGCCGTGCACGTGCCGCTGAGCCTGGAGGCGCAGCTGGAAGCGCGCGTGCTGATGATGTCCACCAACAACATCCTCAGCCCCGCCAACGGCAAGCCGATCATCGTGCCCAGCCAGGACATCGTGCTCGGCATTTACTACCTGTCGCTGGAGACCCCTGAGTACCGCGCGACCCCGGATGAAAAGGCGCCGGCGTTCGGCACGATCGGCGAGATCGAGGCGGCGCTGCACCATCGCATCATCGGCCTGCACGATAAGATCCGCGCCCGCTACACGGGCGTCGATGCCGTGGGCAAGCCGCTCGTGCAGCGGCTGGTCACCACCGCCGGCCGCATGCTGATCGCCCAGGTGCTGCCGCGGCACCCGGCGGTGCCGTTCAGCCTGATCAACCGGCAGT
The DNA here is from genome assembly GCA_963709085.1 of uncultured Alphaproteobacteria bacterium. Lineage (GTDB taxonomy): Bacteria > Pseudomonadota > Alphaproteobacteria > Acetobacterales > Acetobacteraceae > Rhodovastum. The sequence goes on along the minus strand of CAVPVB010000024.1, from coordinate 472,074 downwards.
TGACCAAGAAGAACGTGTCGGACGTGATCGACGCGGTCTACCGCCATTGCGGCCAGAAGGAGTGCGTGATTTTCGCCGACCGGCTGATGGGCCTCGGCTTCAATCAGGCCGCCCGCGCCGGCATCTCGTTCGGCAAGGACGACCTGATCATTCCGGTCGAGAAGCCGGAGCTGATCGGCAAGACCCAGGCCGAGGTGAAGGAGTTCGAGCAGCAATATCAGGACGGCCTGATCACCGCCGGCGAGCGCTACAACAAGGTGGTCGATGCCTGGTCGCGTTGCACCGACGAGGTGGCGACCGCGATGATGCGCGAAATCTCCAAGCAGGAGCCGGGCCGGCAGACCAACGCGGTGTGGATGATGAGCAACTCCGGCGCCCGTGGGTCGCCCGCGCAGATGCGCCAGCTTGCCGGCATGCGCGGCCTGATGGCCAAGCCCTCGGGCGAGATCATCGAGCAGCCGATCATCGCCAACTTCAAGGAAGGGCTGTCCGTCCTCGAGTATTTCAACTCGACGCACGGCGCCCGCAAGGGGCTGGCCGACACCGCGCTGAAGACCGCCAACTCGGGCTATCTGACCCGCCGCCTGGTCGACGTGGCGCAGGACTGCATCATCTTCGAGGATGATTGCGGCACCGAGCGCGGCCTGACCGTGCGCCCGGTGATGGATGGCGGCGAGGTGGTGTCCAGCCTGTCGGAACGTATCCTGGGCCGCACCACGGCCGAGGACGTGCCGGACCCGCTGACCGGCGGCGTGCTGGTGGCCAACAACACGCTGATCGAGGAGGAGCACGCCGAGCGCATCGAAAAGGCGGGTGTCGAGGCGTTGAAGATCCGCTCGGTGCTGACCTGCGAGGCGAAAATCGGCGTCTGCGCCCATTGCTACGGGCGCGACCTGGCGCGCGGCACCCCGGTGAATGTCGGCGAGGCGGTGGGCGTGATCGCCGCCCAGTCGATCGGCGAGCCGGGCACGCAGTTGACCATGCGCACCTTCCACATCGGCGGGGCGGCGCAGCGCGGCGCCGAGCAGTCCTTCGTGGAGGCCAGCCATGACGGCGTGGTGACCATGAAGAACCGCAGCGTGGTCATGAACAGCCAGGGCGTGCCCGTGGTCATGAGCCGCAATTGCGAGTTGCTGCTGGCCGACGACAAGGGCCGCGAGCGCGCCCGTTTCCGCGTGCCGTACGGCGCAAGGCTGCTGGCCGACGAAGGCGCACCGGTGGCGCGCGGCCAGAAGCTGGCCGAATGGGACCCGTTCACCCTGCCGATCATCACAGAGCAGGCCGGCCGCGTGGAATACCTCGACCTGATCGAGGGCGTCACCCTGGTCGAGCGCATGGACGAGGTTACCGGCCTGACCTCCAAGGTGGTGGTCGACTACAAGCAGAACGCCCGCGGCGTCGATCTGCGTCCGCGTCTGCAGTTGAAGGACTCGAACGGCCAGGTCGTGCGGCTGCCGAGTGGCACCGATGCGCGCTATTTCCTCAGCCCGGACTCGATCCTGTCGGTCGAGAACGGCGCCGAAGTGGCCGCCGGCGACGTGCTCGCGCGCATCCCGCGCGAGGGCAGCAAGACCCGCGACATCACCGGCGGTCTGCCGCGCGTGGCTGAACTGTTCGAGGCGCGCCGGCCGAAGGACCACGCCATCATCGCCGAGATCGACGGGCGGGTGGAGTTCGGCAAGGACTACAAGGCGAAGCGCCGGGTGATCGTGAAGAACGACGAGACCAGCGAGGAGACCGAGTACCTGATCCCGAAGGGCAAGCACGTCTCGGTGCAGGAAGGGGATTTCGTGCGCCGCGGCGACCCGCTGGTGGATGGTCCGCGGGTGCCGCACGACATCCTCAAGGTGCTTGGGGTCGAGGCGCTGTCGGACTACCTCGTCAACGAGATCCAGGACGTGTACCGGCTGCAGGGCGTGAAGATCAACGACAAGCACATCGAGGTGATCGTCCGGCAGATGCTGCAGAAAGTGGAAATCCTCGATCCGGGCGATACCACCTTCCTGGCTGGCGAGCAGGTGGACCGGGTGGATTTCGACCGGGAAAACAACAAGCTGGGCCGCGAGGACCGGCCGGCACATGCCATGCCGGTGCTGCAGGGCATCACCAAGGCCAGCCTGCAGACGCACAGCTTCATCAGCGCGGCCTCGTTCCAGGAGACCACCCGGGTGCTGACCGAGGCGGCGACCGCCGGCAAGGTCGATAACCTGACGGGCCTGAAGGAGAACGTGATCGTCGGGCGGCTTATCCCGGCGGGCACGGGCAGCGTGATGAACAAGTTGCGCGGCATTGCCGCCGGGCGGGATCAGCGCACGCTGCGCCAGCAGGAGACGCCGGCGATCCCGGGGCGGGGGATCGCGGCGGAGTAAGGAAGGCCAGGGGCTCTGCCCCTGGACCCACCAGGGGGCAGTGGTCCCCTGGTGGGGCTCGGGCTCAATGAGTTCTCCCCCGTGCGGCCAGGAGATCATGTCATGAGCGACCTGTACCACCGCGACTTCTATGCCTGGGCCGGTGAACAGGCGGCGCTGCTGCGTGCGGGCGACCTGTCGGCCGCCGATACCGCCAACATCGCCGAGGAAATCGAGGGCATGGGGCATAGCCTGCGGGACCAGTTGACGAACCGCCTCGGCGTGCTGCTCGCCCATCTGCTGAAATGGCACTATCAGCCAAGCCACCGCGGCAATAGCTGGCGGCTGACCATCCGCGAGCGGCGGCGCCGCGCCTGCCGGTTGCTGTCAAGGAATCCGAGTCTGCGCCACGATCTGGCGGAAATCTTCTCTGAAGCCTACGGCGATGCCCTGCTGATCGCGGCGCGTGAGACCGGGTTGGCGGAAGCTTCCTTCCCTGCTGAGTGCCCATGGACGTTCGAAACGGCGGTCCGGGACGACTTTTGGCCCGAGCCGGGCTGATCGGATCGTCTTTTGCGTCCTTGGCACAGGGCGTCCGGGGCACTCGGGGGCAGAACTCCTGGCCTTCCTTTCCGACTTTGCCACGATGCCCGCCGCTGAGCCGCTTGACTTCTACAGCGCAGCGACCGTAGGTTCCGCGCCCTCGGCCGACCCCCTTGGGGTTCATGGCCGGCCGTTGTTTGCAGGCACGAGCGTGCGGCGCCGCGCCCCGATAAATCGGGGGGCCCAGGCCGCGGGCATAGTCGAACCCGCAGGGCAAGCGTCGCCCATTGCGGGTGTTGCTTGTGCAGCACGGTGCTTGAGGCGGACGTCCGGCCGCGATCAGGGGCGGGGCACTTGAAGGGTGTGAAAGAGGGACTATGCCGACCATCAACCAGCTGATCGCAAACGGGCGTGAGCCTGCCGCGAAGCGCAACAAGGTCCCCGCGTTGCAGGGTTGCCCGCAGAAGCGCGGCGTCTGCACCCGCGTCTACACGACCACGCCGAAGAAGCCGAACTCGGCCCTTCGGAAGGTCGCGAAGGTGCGCCTGACCAACGGCTACGAGGTGGTCAGCTACATCCCGGGCGAGGGGCACAACCTGCAGGAGCACAGCGTGGTGCTGATCCGTGGCGGTCGCGTGAAGGACCTTCCCGGCGTTCGCTACCACATCCTGCGCGGCGTGCTGGATACCCAGGGCATCGCCAAGCGCCGCCAGCGCCGTTCGCTCTACGGCGCGAAGCGGCCGAAGTGAGGAACGCGCCATGAGCCGTCGCCGCCGCGCCACCAAGCGCGAGATCCTGCCGGACGCCAAGTTCGGCGACATCGTGATCAGCCGTTTCATGAACGCGCTGATGTACGATGGCAAAAAGTCGGGCGCCGAGGGCATCGTCTACGGTGCGCTCGACGTGCTGAAGCGCCGGGGCGGCCAGCAGGCCGATCCGGTGCGCATGTTCCACGAAGCGCTGGACAACGTGAAGCCCGCGGTCGAGGTGCGGTCCCGTCGCGTCGGCGGCGCCACCTACCAGGTGCCGGTCGAGGTTCGTGCCGAGCGGCGCCAGGCGCTGGCGATCCGCTGGATCATCGACGCCGCCCGCAAGCGCGGCGAGCACACGATGGAAGACCGGCTGTCGAACGAGCTGCTTGATGCGGTGAACAATCGCGGCTCGGCGGTGAAGAAGCGCGAGGACACTCACCGGATGGCGGAGGCGAACAAGGCCTTCAGCCACTATCGCTGGTAACAGAGACCCACAACCCCGGATCCAACATCTGCGGATCTCAGAGCGGGCACGGAGAAGACGACGATGGCCAAGGCGAAATTCGAGCGGAACAAGCCACACTGCAACATCGGCACGATCGGCCATGTGGACCATGGCAAGACGTCGCTGACCGCAGCCATCACGAAGGTGCTGGCCAAGACCGGCGGCGCCACCTTCACGGCGTACGACCAGATCGACAAGGCGCCGGAAGAGAAGGCGCGCGGCATCACGATTTCGACCGCGCATGTCGAATACGAGACCAAGAACCGGCACTACGCGCACGTAGATTGCCCGGGTCACGCCGACTACGTGAAGAACATGATCACCGGCGCGGCGCAGATGGACGGCGCCATCCTGGTGGTTTCGGCCGCTGACGGCCCGATGCCGCAGACCCGGGAGCACATCCTGCTGGCCCGCCAGGTCGGCGTGCCGGCGCTGGTGGTGTTCCTGAACAAGTGCGACATCGCCGACCCCGACCTGCTGGAGCTGGTCGAGCTGGAAGTGCGCGAGCTGCTGACCTCCTACCAGTTCCCGGGCGACGATATTCCGATCATCCACGGCTCGGCGGTGTGCGCGCTGGAAGACAAGCAGCCGGAGTTGGGCGAGCAGGCCATCCTGAAGCTGATGGAAGCGGTGGACGCCTACATCCCGCAGCCGGAGCGCGCGCTTGACAAGCCGTTCCTGATGCCGGTGGAAGACGTGTTCTCGATCTCCGGCCGCGGCACCGTGGTGACCGGCCGTGTCGAGCGCGGCATCGTCAAGGTGGGTGACGAAGTCGAGGTCGTCGGGCTGCGCCCGACCATCAAGACCACGGTTACCGGCGTCGAGATGTTCCGCAAGCTGCTCGACCAGGGCCAGGCCGGCGACAACATCGGCGCCCTGCTGCGCGGCACCAAGCGTGAGGATGTCGAGCGCGGCCAGGTGCTGGCCAAGCCCGGCAGCATCACCCCGCACACCAAGTTCACGGCCCAGGCCTACGTGCTGACGAAGGAAGAGGGCGGGCGGCATACCCCGTTCTTCACCAATTACCGGCCGCAGTTCTACTTCCGCACAACGGACGTGACCGGCATCGTGCAGCTGCCGGAAGGCACCGAGATGGTGATGCCGGGCGACAACGTGACGGTCGAGGTCGAGCTGATCGCCCCGATCGCCATGGACGAGGGGCTCCGCTTCGCCATCCGCGAGGGCGGCCGCACCGTCGGTGCCGGTGTCGTCGCGAAGATCTCGGCTTGACGGATCAAAAGGGGATCGGTTCGCGAACCGGACGCAAGACCATGGACAACCAGAACATCCGCATCCGCCTGAAGGCGTACGATCACCGCGTGCTGGATAACAGCACCAAGGAGATCGTGAACACGGCCAAGCGGACGGGCGCGCGGGTGCGTGGACCGATCCCGCTGCCCACCCATATCGAGCGGTTCACGGTGAACCGCTCGCCGCACATCGACAAGAAAAGCCGCGAGCAGTTCGAGATCCGGACCCATCGCCGGCTGCTGGATATCGTCGAGCCCACCCCGCAGACCGTGGACGCGCTGATGAAGCTCGACCTCGCCGCGGGCGTGGACGTCGAAATCAAGCTGTAGTCCGAACCATTTGCCTACGGACCCGCCTATCCGGGTCCCTCTGGGAAAGAACATGATGCGCACTGGATTGCTGGCGAAGAAGCTGGGCATGACCCGGCTGTTCAGAGATGACGGCACGCACGTGCCGGTCACTGTCCTGCACCTGGATCAGGTGCAGGTGGTGGCCGCGCGGACGGTCGAGACGGACGGCTATACGGCCGTTCAGCTCGGCTGGGGGCAGGCCAAGGTCAAGAACGTGACCAAGCCGAACAAGGGCCATTTCGCGAAAGCGAAGGTGGAGCCGAAGTCGAAGCTGGTCGAGTTCCGGGTTGCCGCGGACGCGGTGCTGGAGCCGGGCGCCACCCTGCTGGCCACGCATTTCGTGGTCGGGCAGAAGGTGGACGTGGTCGGCACCACCAAGGGCAAGGGGTTCGCCGGCGCGATGAAGCGCTGGAACTTCTCGGGCCTGGAGGCGACCCACGGCGTGTCGGTCAGCCATCGTTCGCACGGCTCGACCGGTAACCGGCAGGACCCTGGCAAGACCTTCAAGAACAAGAAGATGGCCGGGCATCTCGGGCAGGAGCGGGTGACCACGCTGAATCTGGTGGTGGCTGCGGTCGATGCCGATCGGGGCCTGCTGATGATCAAGGGCGCGGTGCCCGGCGCCAAGGGCGGCTTTGTTCTGGTGCGCGACGCGGTGAAGGCGACGCGGCCGGCGGAGGCCCCATACCCGGCGGCGCTCGCGGGCGCGGCGGGCTGAGGCGTAGAAAAATGCAGATCGAGATCAAGACCCTCGACAATGGCAGCGCCGGCACAGCCGAGCTGCCCGACGAGATTTTCGCCGCCGAGCCGCGGCCCGACATCCTGGCGCGCGTGGTGCATTGGCAGCAGGCCAAGCGCCGCGCCGGCACGCACAAGGTGAAGGGCATGGGCGAGGTGCAGGGCACCACCAAGAAGCCTTATCGCCAGAAGGGCACCGGCAACGCCCGGCAGGGCAGCCTGCGGGCGCCGCAGTTCCGCACCGGTGGTGTGGTGCACGGCCCGGTGGTGCGCAGCCACGCATACAGCCTGCCCAAGAAGGTGCGCCGGCTCGGCCTGATTTCCGCCCTGTCGCAGAAGGCGCGCGAGGGCAAGCTGGTGGTGCTGGACGCGGCGGGCGGTTCGGCGAAGACGAAGGAACTGGCGGCGAAGCTGAAGGCACTCGGCTGGACGTCGGCGCTGATCGTCGACCACACCGTGGATGTCGGCTTCCTGCTGGCGAGCCGCAACATCGTCGGCATCGACGTGCTGCCGACCATCGGCGCCAATGTCTACGACATCCTGGCGCATGACGTGCTGGCGATCACCGCCGCCGGCGTTGAGGGTCTGAAGGAGCGCCTGGCATGAGCGAGACCGAAAAGGCGCCGCGCAAGCCGATCCTGTCGCGCGAGGGGATGTACAACATCATCCGCAGCCCGATCATCACCGAGAAGGCGACCCGGATGGGCGAGAGCGGCCAGATGGTGTTCCGCGTCGCCATCGACGCCCGCAAGCCCGAGATCAAGGAAGCGATCGAGGGCCTGTTCGGGGTGAAGGTGCTGGCGGTGAATACGCTGGTGCAGAAGGGCAAGGCCAAGCGGTTCAAGGGCCGGCCCGGCGTGCGGTCGGACGTGAAGAAGGCCTATGTGCGGCTGGTCGAGGGTCAGACGATCGACCTGACCACCGGTCTGGCCTGAGGCGGGGGCTGAGAAATGGCATTGAAGAACTTCAACCCCGTCACGCCGAGCCTTCGCGGCACGGTGCTGATCGACCGCAGCGAGCTGTGGAAGGGCAAGCCGGTCAAGGCGCTGACCGTTGGCAAGCACTCCACCGGCGGGCGCAACAACCATGGCCACATCACCAGCCGGTTCCGGGGCGGCGGGCACAAGCGCAGCTACCGCATCATCGATTTCAAGCGGCGCAAGTTCAACGTGCCGGCGACGGTCGAGCGGCTGGAATACGACCCTAACCGCACCGCCTTCATCGCCCTGATCAAGTACCAGGACGGTGAACTGGCCTACATCCTGGCGCCGCAGCGGTTGCGCGTCGGCGATGCGGTGGTGGCGGGTGCGCGGGTGGACATCAAGCCGGGCAACGCGATGCCGCTGGCGGCGATCCCGGTCGGCACCATCGTGCACAATGTCGAGCTGAAGCCGGGGGCCGGCGGCAAGGTGGCACGCGCGGCGGGGCAGTATGTGCAGCTGGTCGGCAAGGATGCCGGCTATGCGCAGATCAAGCTGATGAGTGGCGAGCTGCGCCTGGTGCGCGGCGAGTGCGTGGCCACTGTCGGCGCGGTTTCCAACGCCGACAACTCCAACCAGCAGATCGGCAAGGCGGGTCGCAGCCGCTGGCTGGGGCGCCGTCCGCACAACCGCGGCGTGGTGATGAACCCGGTCGATCACCCGCATGGCGGCGGCGAGGGCCGCACCTCGGGCGGCCGTCATCCGGTCACGCCGTGGGGCAAGCCGACCAAGGGGTACAAGACTCGCGTGAACAAGCGGACCGATCGTCTGATCATCCGGCGTCGCAACAAGGGGAAGGGCTGATCCATGACGCGTTCCGTCTGGAAGGGCCCGTTCGTGGACGGGTACCTGCTGAACAAGGCCGAGGCAAGCCGGGCATCGAGCCGCAACGAGATCATCAAGATCTGGTCGCGCCGCTCGACCATCCTGCCGCAATTCGTCGGGCTGACCTTCGGCGTCTATAACGGCCACAAATTCCTGCCGGTGCAGGTGAACGAGAACATGGTGGGGCACAAGTTCGGCGAGTTCTCGCCGACCCGCACCTTCCATGGCCACTCGGCCGACAAGAAGGCGAGGCGGGGCTGAGATGAGCAAGGCGAAGCAACCCAGGCGCATTGCCGAGACCGAGGCGCAGGCGATCCTGAGCAACGTTCGCGTCAGTCCGCGCAAGCTGAACCTGGTGGCCGGGCTGATCCGCAACCGCTCGGCGGCCGATGCCGTGGCCACGCTGACCTTCAGCAAGCGCCGCATCGCCCAGCAGGTGAAGAAGGTGCTGGAGAGCGCGATCGCCAACGCCGAGAACAACCATCAGCTCGATGTCGATCGGCTGGTGGTGTCGCGCGCCGAGGTGGGGCGCTCGATGGTGATGAAGCGCTTCCATGCCCGCGGCCGCGGCCGTGCGTCGCGCATCGAGAAATGGTTCAGCCATCTGAAGATCGTCGTGGCCGAGCGGGCACAAGAACAGGCCGCCTCGACCGAGCAGGGAGCCGCCTGATGGGTCATAAAGTCAATCCGATCGGGCTGCGGTTGGGCATCAACCGTACCTGGGATTCGCGCTGGTTCGCCGGTCAGGACTACGCCAGGCTGCTGCATGACGACCTGAAGCTGCGCACCCATCTGCGCCAGAAGCTGTCCGGCGCCGGCGTCAGCCGGGTGGTGATCGAACGTCCGGCGAAGAAGCCGCGGGTGACCATTTACGCGGCGCGGCCGGGCGTGGTGATCGGCAAGAAGGGCCAGGACATCGAGAACCTGCGCAAGGATCTCGCCCGCATGGCGAAGGCCGAGGTCTCGCTGAACATCGTCGAGATCCGCAAGCCCGAGATCGACGCCCAGCTGGTGGCCGAGAACATCGCCCAGCAGCTGGAGCGCCGGGTGGCCTTCCGGCGGGCGATGAAGCGGGCGGTGCAGTCGGCCATGCGGCTCGGCGCGCAGGGCATCCGCATCAATTGCGGCGGCCGGCTGGGCGGGGCGGAAATTGCCCGGGTGGAATGGTACCGTGAAGGCCGGGTGCCGCTGCACACGCTGCGGGCGGACATCGATTACGGCGTCGCCACCGCCAAGACCACGTATGGCACCTGCGGCGTGAAGGTCTGGATCTTCAAGGGCGAGATCCTGGCGCACGACCCGCTGGCCCAGGATCGCCGCGCCGCCGAACAGGCGCCGCAGCGGTAAGGACGCAGGACAATGCTGCAACCAAAGCGCACCAATTACCGCAAGGCCCACAAGGGCCGCATCAAAGGCTTTGCCAAGGGCAATACCGTGCTGACCTTCGGCTCGTTCGGCCTGAAGGCGCTCGAGCCCGAACGCATCACCGCGCGGCAGATCGAGGCGGCCCGCCGCGCGATCACCCGTGCCATGAAGCGCGCCGGCCGGGTGTGGATTCGCATCTTCCCCGACGTGCCGGTCAGCCGCAAGCCGGCCGAGGTGCGGATGGGCTCCGGCAAGGGGGCGCCCGAATTCTGGGTGGTCCGGGTGAAGCCGGGGCGGATCATGTTCGAGATCGACGGCGTGGCACCTGATCTGGCGCGCGAGGCGCTTGATCTCGGCGCCGCCAAGCTGCCGATCCGGACCAAGTTCATTACCCGTATCGCGGACGCGTGATTCCATGGCCAAGCAAAGCAAGCCCACCGACATCCGGGCCAAGACGCCGGACGAATTGTCCGCGCTGCTGCTGAACCTGCGGAAGGAGCAGTTCAACCTGCGCTTCCAGCGGGCCACCGGTCAGCTCGAGGGCGTTGGCCGCGTGCGCACCGTGCGTCGCGACATCGCCCGCGTGAAAACCATTCTGGCGGAGCAGAAGCGCTCCGCCGCCACGTCCTGAGGAGCGGCCGATGCCTAGGCGCGTCCTGACCGGGCGGGTGACCAGCGACAAGATGGACAAGACCGTTACGGTGCTTGTCGATCGTCGCGTGATGCACCCGCTCTACAAGAAGTTCATCCGGCGTTCCAAGAACTACGCCGCGCACGACGAGCAGAATCTCTGCAAGATCGGCGACGTGGTCCGCATCGAGGAATGCCGGCCGATCAGCAAGCGCAAGACCTGGCTGGTGGTCGAGCGCAATGGCCAGGCTTTGGCCTCCGTGGCGGCCGGGGCGCCCGAAGCGCTCGCGGCGCAGGCCTGAGGAGGCATAGATGATCTCAGTCGAGACCAACCTGGAAGTGGCCGACAACTCCGGCGCGCGACGGGTGCAGTGCATCAAGGTGCTGGGCGGCTCCAAGCGGAAGACCGCCTCGGTCGGCGATGTCATCGTTGTGTCGGTGAAGGACGCGATTCCGCGCGGCAAGGTCAAGAAGGGCGACGTGCACCAGGCGGTGATCGTGCGCACGTCTTTCCCGGTGCGCCGGGCGGACGGCAGCGCCATCCGCTTCGACCGCAACGCCGCGGTGCTGATCAACAAGCAGCAGGAGCCGATCGGCACCCGCATCTTTGGCCCGGTGGTGCGCGAGCTGCGGGCGAAGAAGTTCATGAAGATCATCTCGCTGGCGCCGGAGGTGCTGTGATGGCTGCGCGCATCCGTAAGGGCGACACGGTCCTGGTGATCGCCGGCACGTCCAAGGGCCGCCGCGGCGAAGTGCTGCAGGTGATCCCGAAGGCGGACCGGGCGGTGGTGCAGGGCGTGAACCTGGCCAAGCGGCACACCAAGCCGCGCGGCGTCGGTCAGCCCGGTGGCATCATCGAGCGGGAAGCGACCATCCATCTGTCCAACCTGAAGCTGGTCGACCCCAAGACCGATACCCCCACCCGCGTGGGCTTCCGGGTCCTGGAGGACGGCAGCAAGGTCCGCGTTGCCAAGGCGACCGGCAACGTGATCGAAAGCTGAGGAGGCTGCCATGAGCGGTACCAAGGGCGGTCAGAAGGGCAAGGCGCCAGCCAAGGGCGGTTCCGGCAAGGGGGGCGCGTCCGGCAAGGGCGGCGCTTCCGCCAAGGGCGGCCAGAAGGGCAAGCCGGCGCAGGCGGCGTCGAAGAAGTCCGAGACGGGTGGCGGACCGGCGTCGCTGCAGCAGGTCACCATCGCCAAGGAGGTGTCGGCCGGCACGGGCGAAATGCCCCGCCTGCAGCGCCGCTACGTCGAGGAGATCCGTCCGGCGCTGACCCGGGAATTCGGCTACAGCAACCCGATGCAGGTGCCGAAGCTGGAGAAGATCGTCATCAACATGGGCGTGGGCGAGGCCGCCAGCGATCAGAAGAAGCTGGACGCGGCGGTGGCCGAACTGGCGCTGATCTCCGGCCAGAAGCCGGTCAAGACGATCGCCAAGAAGGCCATCGCCGGCTTCAAGATCCGCGCCGGCCTGCCGATCGGCTGCAAGGTGACGCTGCGCAAGGCGCGGATGTACGAATTCCTCGACCGGCTGGTCACCATCGCGCTGCCGCGGGTGCGGGACTTCCGTGGCATTGCCGGCAAGGGCTTCGATGGCCGCGGCAATTTCGCCATGGGGATGAAGGAACAGATCGTCTTCCCGGAAATCGTCTACGACAAGGTCGATTCGATCCGCGGCATGGACATCCAGTTCGTGACCACCGCGAGCACCGATGCCGAGGCGAAGGCGCTGCTGAAGAAATTCGACATTCCATTCCAGAACTGAAGGTTCGGGATCGGGATGGACGTGATGCGTGATTGGAAAACCGCCGGCGCACAGCCGGCAGGTTCCGGAGGATAGGCAGAATGGCGAAGACTTCCGCGGTCAACCGCAATGCGATGCGCCAGCGTCTGGCGGCGCGCGACAAGGGCAAGCGTGCGGCCCTGAAGGCGATCGTCATGGACCGTTCCAGTCCGGTCGAGGACCGTTTTGAGGCGACCCTGAAACTGGCGCAGTTGCCGCGCAACGGGGCGGCGGTGCGGGTGCGGCTGCGCTGCACCCTGACCGGCCGGTCACGCGGCAATTATCGCAAGTTCAAGCTGTGCCGCAACATGCTGCGCGAGCTGGCCAACCAGGGCCAGATTCCCGGCATGGTCAAGGCGAGCTGGTAAGGGGCTGGACATATGTCTCTATCCGATCCCCTGGGCGATATGCTGACACGCATCCGCAACGCGCAACGCTCACGCCATGCGGCCTGCATCGCACCGAATTCGCAGCTCCGCCAGAACGTGCTCGATGTGCTGAAGCGGGAAGGCTTCATCCGCGGCTTCGCCACCGAGCAGGTGCGGCCCGGCGTGTCGCTGATCCGCATCGAGCTCGAAGTACAACGAGGGCGAGCCGGTCATTAAGGAGATCACCCGTATCTCCAAGCCCGGCCGGCGCGTCTATTCCAAGATCAAGGAGCTGCCCCGGGTCTATGCCGGCCTGGGCATCTCGATCCTCTCCACCCCGCGCGGGGTGCTGAGCGATGCCGAGGCCCGCGCCGCCAATGTTGGCGGCGAGGTTCTCTGCCGCGTGTTCTGAGGAGCCCCGCATGTCACGCGTTGGAAAATATCCGGTCGAAATCCCGGCAGGCGTGCAGGTGGCACTTGCCGGCCGGAGGTTGACGGCCAAGGGCAAGCTCGGGGAGTTGTCGCTGGAACTGACCGATCTGGTCGACGCCACCATCGAGGGTGGCAAGGTTTCAGTCACCCCGCGCGGCGAGGCCACGCCCGCCCGGATGATGTGGGGCACCACGCGGGCGCTGGTCGCCAGCCTGGTGCATGGCGTCAGCACCGGCTACGCCAAGACGCTGGAGATCACCGGCACCGGCTATCGTGCGTCGGTGCAGGGCAGCAACCTGGTGATGAATCTCGGTTTTTCGCACGACGTGGTCTATGCGATCCCGTCCGGGATCAAGGTCACGTGCGAGAAGCCGACGACGATCAAGGTCGAGGGCGTGGATAAGCGGCTGGTGGGTCAGGTCTGTGCCGAGATCCGCACCTGGCGTCCGCCCGAGCCCTACAAGGGCAAGGGCGTGAAGTTCGTGGGCGAGCAGATCCGGCGCAAGGAAGGCAAGAAGAAGTAACATGAGCGCGAACCAGAACTTGCAGGCGCGCCGCAGGGACAGGCTGCGCTTCCAGCTTCGTCTCAAGGCGGGCGGGCGGCCCCGGCTGTCGGTGTTCCGCTCCGGCAAGAACATCTATGCCCAGGTTATCGACGACGTCCAGGGGCGGACCCTGGCGGCGGCATCCACCCTCGACGGCACCCTGCGCGAGCAGGTCAAGACCGGTGCCGACAAGGCGGCGGCGGCGGCGGTCGGCAAGCTGGTGGCCGAGCGTGCCCTGGCGGCGGGCGTGACCGCGGTGGTGTTCGATCGCGGCGCTTATCTGTACCACGGCCGCGTCAAGGCGCTGGCCGATGCCGCCCGCGAGGGCGGGCTGTCCTTCTGAGGGGAATGACCGATGGCACGTGAACCGAGGGACGGCGGCGGCGGGCGCGGGCGCGATCGCGACCGCGAGCGCGACGGCGGCGACGAACTGATCGACAAGCTGGTCACCATCAACCGCGTGGCCAAGGTGGTAAAGGGCGGCCGTCGCTTCGCCTTCGCCGCCCTGGTGGTGGTAGGCGACCAGAAGGGCCGCGTCGGCTACGGCGCCGGCAAGGCACGCGAGGTGCCGGAGGCCATCCGCAAGGCCACCGAGCGCGCCAAGCGGGCCATGATCCGGGTGCCCATGAAGGAAGGCCGCACGCTGCACCACGACGTCTACGGCCATTACGGCGCCGGGCATGTGGTGTTGCGCTCGGCCGCGGCCGGCACCGGCATCATCGCCGGCGGCCCAATGCGTGCGGTGTTCGAGACCCTGGGCATCGGCGATGTGGTGGCCAAGTCGCTCGGCAGCCGCAACCCGCACAACATGGTCAAGGCCACCTTCGCGGCCCTGACCCAGAGCGCCAGTCCGCGCAGCGTGGCCAGCCGCCGTGGCAAGAAGGTCTCCGATCTTCTCGGCCGCCGCGACCAGCCCACGGCGGCGACTCCGATCGAGGAGGCTCCGGCGAATGCCTGACCGGAAGAAGGTAAAGGTCACCCAGGTGGCGTCGGTGGCCGGCCGCAAGCCGGGCCAGAAGGAGACGCTCATCGGCCTCGGCCTGAACAAGATCCGCCGCACGCGCGAGCTGGAGGATACCCCTTCGGTGCGCGGCATGATCCGCAAGGTGGCCCACCTGGTGAAGGTGGAGGAGCTGTCCTGATCCGCGTATCGCGTCAGGACGGAAGGGAAGTGCGATGAAGCTGAACGAACTGCGCGACAATGCCGGCGCGCGCCTGAAGTCCAAGCGGCTCGGCCGCGGCATCGGCTCGGGCAAGGGCAAGACCTCGGGCAAGGGCGTGAAGGGCCAGAAGGCCCGCGAGGGCGTGGCGCTGAACGGCTTCGAGGGCGGCCAGCTGCCGATCTATCGCCGGCTGCCCAAGCGTGGGTTCAAGAACATATTCCGCAAGGAATATGCGCCGGTGAACCTGGGCGCGCTGGCGAAGGCCATCGAGTCCGGCCGCATCGACGCCGGCCAGCCGATCACCGAGGCGACGCTGCGCGCGGCCGGTCTGGTGCGCGGCGGCAAGATCGCCGGCGTGCGCCTGCTGGCCAGCGGCGAACTGGCGACGGCGGTGACCATCACCATCTCCGGCGCCTCGGCGGCGGCGATCGCCGCGGTGCAGGCCGCGGGCGGCAGCGTTACCACCACGGTCGCCGCCAAGGCCGATGCGGCGCCGGCCGCCTGAGAGTTTGTGAATGAATGCCCGCGGCGCCCCGGTCTCATCGGGACTCGCTGAGATGGGGCAGTGGGTGTTCGTTCACCGGCTGAAGTGCCTGACAGGCAGGATGACTTGCGCCCTGGCCTGTGGGCGCGGCAGAATGGATTCAACCGGCGGCGCCCTCGGGACCACCTGAGCGGCGCCGCTTCCATAACGGGAACCTCTCATGGCGTCTGCAGCCGAACAGCTTGCGGCCAATCTCAACCTCGGTGTCTTCGCCAAGGCCACCGAGCTCAAGAAGCGCATCTGGTTCACGCTGGGGGCGCTGCTGATCTATCGCGTCGGCACCTACATCCCGGTGCCGGGGGTGGACGCCTCGGTAATGGGCGAGATGATGCAGTCGCATGGCGGCGGCATCCTGGCCATGTTCGACATGTTCAGCGGCGGCGCGCTCGGGCGTATGACGGTGTTTGCGCTCAACATCATGCCTTATATCAGCGCCAGCATCATCGTGCAGTTGATGACCGCCGCGGTGCCGACGCTGGAGGCGCTGAAGAAGGAAGGCGAGTCGGGGCGCAAGAAGCTCAACCAGTACACGCGCTACCTGACCGTCATCATCGCCATGTTCCAGTCCTACGGCATCGCCATCGGCCTGGAGAGCATGCGCGGCAGCTTCGGCACGGCGGTGATCGATCCCGGCCTGTTCTTCCGCGTCTCCTGCGTGATCAGCCTGGTCGGCGGCACGATGTTCCTGATGTGGCTGGGCGAGCAGATCACCGCCCGCGGCATCGGCAACGGCATCAGCCTGATCATCATGGCCGGCATCGTCGCCAATGTGCCGCACGCCCTCGGCTCTTTGCTGGAACTCGGCCGCACCGGCGCGCTCAGCCCGGTGTTCATCCTGATGTTCCTGGTGGTCGCCGTGCTGGTGGTGGCCTTCGTGGTGTTCCTGGAGCGGGCGCAGCGGCGCGTCGTGGTGCAGTACCCCAAGCGCCAGGTTGGCAACCGGATGTTCGGCGGCGATTCCACCCACATGCCGCTGAAGGTGAACACCTCGGGCGTCATCCCGCCGATCTTCGCCAGCTCGATCCTGCTGGTTCCGGCCACGATCGCCGGTTTCTCCGGTCAGAACGGCGGTTCCGACTGGCTCAGCGCATTTACCAGCCTGTTTGCGCACGGTTCGTGGCTGTACATGCTCACCTACGCGGGGCTGATCGGGTTTTTCGCCTTCTTCTACACCGCGGTGGTGTTCAACACGGTGGAGACCGCCGACAACCTCAAGAAATACGGCGGCTTCGTCCCGGGCATCCGGCCTGGCGCGGCCACCGCCGATTATTTCGATCACATCCTGACCCGGCTCACCACGGTCGGCGCGATCTACCTGATCGCCGTGTGCCTGCTGCCTGAATTCCTCATCAGCACCTACAGCGTGCCGTTCTATTTCGGCGGCACCAGCCTGCTGATCATCGTGTCGGTGACCATGGACACGGTCACCCAGATCCAGTCGCACTTGCTCGCGCACCAGTACGAGGGTCTGATCAAAAAGGCGCGCGTGAAGGGTCGCGGACGATGAACCTTATTCTTCTTGGCCCGCCCGGCGCGGGCAAAGGCACCCAGGCCAAGCGCCTGCAGGACCGCTACGGGGTGGTGCAGATCTCCACCGGCGACATGCTGCGCGCCGAGGTGGCGGCCGGCAGTGAGGTGGGTCGCGAGGCCAAGGCGGTGATGGCGGCGGGCCAGCTGGTGTCCGACGATATCCTCATCCGCATGCTTGGCGCCCGCATCACCCGGCCGGATTGCGCCCGCGGCTTCATCCTCGACGGCTTTCCGCGCACCGTGCCGCAGGCCGAGGCGCTGGACCGCCTGCTTGCGGAGAAGGCGCTGAAGCTCGATGCGGTCATCGAACTGGCGGTGGATGACGCCGCCCTCGTGGAGCGCATCGCCGGCCGCTACACCTGTGCCAAATGCGGCGCCGGCTACCACGACAGCTTCCAGAAGCCGCAGGTCGAGGGCATCTGCGACGGCTGCGGCAGTGCCGAGTTTTCCCGCCGGGCCGACGACAACCGCGAAACCGTGGTGGCGCGGCTGGAGGCGTATCACCGCCAGACCGCACCGATCCTGCCGCACTACGCGGCGCAGGGGAAACTGCAGGCGGTGGACGGGATGGCGGATATCGATGACGTTACTGGGCAGGCTGACGGCTATACTTGATCGGGTGGCGGGGTAGGGAGCCGGCCGGGGCGCAGCCCCGGACCCCGCCAGAGGGCTTTGCCCCCTGGACCCCTACCAGGGGCTTTGCCCCTGGACCCGTGGTGGATCACGAAGAGTTGAATGATCCGCGTTGACTCTCCAAGGCCCGCCGTTATAGTGCCGCGTCTTGGGCGGCCCCCACCTGTGTGCGGGCCGTCACTGCGTTTTACCGAAGCCCCAGGGGCAGCCAGACGCCAGGCGCGGGCGCGCCAGGCCGACGGGGAACCATCCCCGCGTTATAGGAGTGAGTGGGCGTGGCGCGTATTGCCGGCGTGAATATCCCGACCAACAAGCGGGTGTCGATCAGCCTGCGCTATATCTATGGCATCGGCCCGGCGAAGGCGCAGGAGATCTGCTCCAAGCTCGGCATCACCAGCGAACGGCGCGTCAATCAGCTCTCCGACGAGGAGGTGTTGAAGATCCGCGAGATCATCGATCGTGAATACCGCGTCGAGGGTGATTTGCGGCGTGAAGTCGCGATGAACATCAAGCGGCTGATGGACCTCGGCTGCTATCGCGGCCTGCGCCATCGTCGCGGTCTGCCGGTGCGCGGCCAGCGCACCCACACCAACGCCCGCACCCGCAAGGGCAAGGCGGTGGCGATCGCCGGCAAGAAGAAGGTGACGAAGTAGGGCGTCCGCCGCCTTCCGTCGTTTGCAGAATACGCCGCCCCGCCAGTCGGGGCGGCCCAGGATTGACAGGACAGACCCAACATGGCGAAGCCCGCCGCCGCCGCCTCGCGCCCCCGCAAGAAGGAGCGCAAGAACATCACCTCCGGCGTCGCCCACGTGGCGGCGACCTTCAACAATACAATGATCACGATTACCGACGCGCAGGGCAATGCTATCGCCTGGTCGTCGTCCGGCAGCCAGGGCTTCAAGGGCAGCCGCAAGTCGACGCCCTATGCCGCGCAGGTGGCGGCCGAGGATGCCGGCAAGAAGGCCCGCGAGCACGGCATGGAGACTCTGGAGATCGAGGTCAGCGGCCCCGGTTCGGGCCGCGAAAGCGCGCTGCGGGCGCTGCAGGCCGTTGGTTTCGCCATCACTGCCATCCGCGACATGACTCCGATTCCGCATAATGGCTGCCGTCCGCGCAAGCGGCGTCGCGTCTAAGCGCGCAGGCGGCGGGCGTGTGAGGCGCTACTCCGCGTTCTGATGTCGGCGTCCGCGCCCGCCCGGTTGTTTGCCCGGGTGCGCGGCGCGCGCCGACAACCCCAGCCCCGAGGAGGCCGAGCGTGGCATTGCAGAAAAACTGGCAGTCGTTGATTAAGCCCGAGAAGATGGAGGTCGAGCCCGGCGGCGATCCGTCGCGGGTGGCCACCGTCATCGCCGAGCCGCTGGAGCGTGGCTTCGGCATGACTCTGGGCAACGCGCTGCGCCGCATCCTGTTGTCCTCGCTGCAGGGCGCGGCCGTTACCGCGCTGCAGATCGACGGCGTGCTGCACGAGTTCAGCAGCATCCCCGGCGTGCGTGAGGACGTGACCGACATCGTGCTGAACGTCAAGCAACTGGCGCTGCGTATGCACGGCGACGGGCCGAAGCGCATGGTGCTGACCGCCACCGGCCCCGGCGAAGTGCGCGCCGGGCAGATCCAGACCGGCCACGACATCGACGTGATGAACCCCGAGCTGGTCATCTGCACGCTGGATGACGGCGTGAAGCTCGGCATGGAATTCACCGTCAACGTCAACAAGGGCTATGTGCCGGCGGCGGCCAACCGGCCCGAGGATGCGCCGATCGGGCTGATTCCGATCGAACTCGATCTATTCGCCGGTCCGCCGCGTGTCCTACAAGGTCGAGCCCACCCGCGTCGGCCAGGTGACCGACTACGACAAGCTGCTGCTGACGGTCGAGACCAACGGCGCGGTGACGCCCGAGGATTCGGTGGCGCTGGCCGCCCGCATTCTGCAGGACCAGTTGCAGCTGTTCATCAACTTCGAGGAGCCGCAGGCGGTCCGCCATGAGGAGCCGCAGGACGACCTGCCGTTCAACCGCAACCTGCTGCGCAAGGTGGACGAGCTTGAGTTGTCGGTGCGCAGTGCCAACTGCCTGAAGAACGACAATATTGTCTACATCGGCGACCTGGTGCAGAAATCCGAGCAGGAGATGCTGCGCACCCCGAATTTCGGGCGCAAGTCGCTGAACGAGATCAAGGAGGTGCTCGCCTCCATGGGGCTGTCGCTCGGCATGACCGTCGCCGGTTGGCCGCCTGAGAACGTGGAAGATCTGGCGAAGCGGCTGGAAGAGCCGTTCTGAGCCTTAGGAACGGAGTCAGACCATGCGTCACGGAGTTGCCGGGCGGAAGCTCGGCGTAACCACCAGCCATCGCTTCGCCATGTTCCGCAACATGGCGCATGCATTGCTCAAGCACGAGCAGATCACCACCACCCTGCCCAAGGCGAAGGAGCTTCGCCCGGTCGCCGAGAAGCTGATTACGCTCGGCAAGCGCGGCGGGCTGCATGCCCGCCGGCAGGCCTACGCCCAGCTGCGCGACGATGTCATCGTCGCCAAATTGTTCACCACGCTCGCCGATCGCTACAAGGCGCGCGCTGGCGGCTATACTCGCGTGCTGAAGGCTGGCACCCGCTATGGGGATGCTGCCAGCATGGCCGTCATTGAGCTGGTGGATCGCGATCCTGCGGCCAAAGGACTGGACAGCGGTCCGAAGGCTGAGGTCGCTGACGAGGGCGACGGCGAGTAAGCAAGGAAGGCCAGGGCTCTGCCCTGGACCCCACCACCGAAGGAGGGGGGGCGAGGGTCTTTCGGCGAAAGCGCATTGGACCGGCAATGGGCCGGACTTATGTACCTTCGTCATGGATAGAGCGATGGCCGCTTCCCCGACCCGCGGCGCCGCACCCGCCCCGCTGGCCGACCGGCTGCGTCCGCGCGCGCTGGACGAGGTGGTCGGTCAGGACCATCTGCTTGGCCCGCAGGGCGCGATTACCCGCATGCTCGACCGCGGCAGTCTTGCCTCGCTCATCCTCTGGGGGCCGCCGGGCGTTGGAAAAACCACCATCGCCCGCCTGTTGGCCGAGCGTGCCGGGCTGCACTTCGTCCAGCTTTCCGCCGTGTTTTCCGGGGTTGCCGACCTCAAGCGCGCGTTCGAGCAGGCCGCCGCGCGCCGCGGCGAAGGGCAGGGGACGCTGCTGTTCGTCGACGAGGTCCACCGCTTCAACCGCGCCCAGCAGGACGGTTTCCTCCCCGCCGTCGAGACCGGCACGGTCACGCTGGTCGGCGCCACCACGGAAAACCCCTCCTTCGCCCTTAACGGCGCGCTGCTGTCACGCTGCCAGGCGCTTGTTCTCCGCCGCCTGGACGATGACGCGCTGGAGAAACTGATCACCCGCGCCGAGGCCGATGCCGGCCGTTCCCTGCCGCTCGTCGCCGAGGCCCGGATTGTGCTGCGCGCCATGGCGGATGGTGACGGCCGCTATCTGCTCAACATGGCCGAGCAGTTGTTTTCGCTCCCGGCCGACACCGCCCCGCTCGACCCGGCCGCCCTGTCCGAGCTGCTCGCCCGCCGGGCCGCCCTGTATGACAAGGACCGCGAGGAGCACTACAACCTCATTTCGGCGCTGCACAAATCGCTGCGCGGCTCGGACCCCGACGCGGCGCTTTACTGGTGTGCCCGCATGCTCACCGGCGGCGAGGACCCGCGCTATATCGCCCGCCGCCTGGTCCGCTTTGCCGTCGAGGATATCGGCCTGGCCGACCCGGCCGCCTTGCCGCAGGCGCTGGCCGCCTGGGAAGCCTATGAGCGGCTCGGCAGCCCGGAAGGCGAACTGGCGATCGCCCAGGCGGTGCTCTATCTCGGCACCGCGCCGAAATCCAACGCCGCCTACACCGCGCTTGGCGAGGCGCAGCGCGCCGCCCGCGCCACCGGCAGCCTGATGCCGCCGGCGCACATCCTCAACGCGCCGACGAAACTGATGAAACAGCTTGGCTATGGCGCCGGCTATGCCTACGACCATGCCGCCGAGGACGCCTTTTCCGGCCAGGATTATTTCCCGGACGGGCTGGCCCGGCAGGAATTCTACCGCCCGCGCGAGCGCGGCTTCGAGCGCGAAGTGGCGAAACGTCTGGCCTATTGGGCCAAGCTGCGGCAGGAACGCCGGCAATGACCATCGCCACCCGCACCGTCACCGAGGACGAGGCCGATATCCGCCTCGATCGCTGGTTCCGCCGCCATGTCCCCGGCACCACCCAGGGCGTCATCGCCAAACTGTGCCGCACCGGGCAGGTGCGCGTCGATGGCCACCGTGCCGAGCCGGCCACCCGGCTCGCGCCCGGCCAGAGCGTGCGCATTCCGCCGCTGCCCGCGCCGCCGCCGAAATCCACCGCCGCCGCGCCTGCCTTGCCGCCGGACGAACGGGTGCTGCGGGCGCTGGAGGCGATGGTGCTCTGGCGCGACGACCAGCTGATCGTGCTGGACAAGCCCTCGGGACTCGCCACCCAGGGCGGTCCGGGCATTTTTCGCCACCTGGACGGCATGCTGGAAGCCTGGCGCACGGATGGGCAGAAGCCGCGTCTGGTGCACCGGCTGGACCGCGACACCTCGGGCGTGATCGTGATCGCCCGCACCCCCGGCGTCGCGGCCAAGCTCGCCGCCGCCTTCCGCGGGCGCGACATGGAGAAGCTGTATTGGGCGGTGGTCGCCGGCCGGCCAGTGCCGGTCGAGGGCCGCATCGACCTGAAGCTGGTCCGTGCCGAGGATTTCCGCGTTGGACGGGTGGAGGTGGCCGGTCCCGACACCGAGGACGCGGCGCGTGCGGTGACCGACTACCGCACGCTCGACCATGCCGCGCGCAAACTGGCCTGGCTGGAACTGCGCCCGCTCACTGGCCGCACCCACCAGTTGCGGGTGCATTGCGCGGCGATCGGCGCGCCCATCCTGGGCGATGTCGCCTATGGGGCAAGGCGCGGCCCGGCCGATCCCGACCGCGCCGGCGAGAACACGGCGGTGGTGGTGGGGCTCGAACAGCGTCTGCATTTGCATGCGCGGCGTCTGGTGCTACCGCATCCGGCCGGGGGCACGCTCGCGGTCGAGGCGCCATTGCCACCGCATATGCAGACCACCTTCCGCACCCTCGGTTTCACTGTTCCGCCGCCGCGCCCGCCGCAGCGCGGATGATGCCGCCGCGCTGTCCCGGCAGCGATCCGGTGCGGCATTGGCTGATCGGGGTGTGTCGGGAATCTTTACACCTGCCGGCCGTTTTCCCGGGCGCGGATCGTCGCAGCAGCTCCGGAGTCGCGGGAAAAGGCGCGATGACAGCCGGTTACACGCTCAGGCTGCGAACGCGCTGCCCCGAGGCGGGCCGGACGTCGGGAAATTTTACAGTCAGATGCAAACAACGCGCATCTGCAAAACATGCGCGGCGCTCGTTTGCGCCGAAGGATCGCCCTTTCAGACGCAGTGGCGCGCCACCCTGGCGTGTGGCCTGTGATGGAGCCACATTCCCAGATTGCAGGTTTCCGCCCGGAAAGCGCCTGAATGTCGAAATATTTTACAGGCGTGCGTTCGGGGACATCGACTTCGTAATGATGAACTTTGTTTTTTCAGCGTGTTGCGGAATTGGCGCGTAGCTTGCTAGGAAGCCGGTCGGCGCAGAAGGCGCCTGGCTGACACGGCGCAGTTGGCCGGGGGCCGACCGTCAGGCTTTCAGAAAGGACACGAAATGAGACTCGCTTCTCTCGCCCTGGCCCTTTCGATCAGCGCCTCCGCGACCGCAATGGCAGGCACCAACCTCGTCACCAATGGCGACTTCACGCTGACCGATTCCACCAGCCCCGGTGGCCAGCTCGGTGACAACGTGTTCGCCAATGGCTGGTCGACGAGCGGATACAATTTCATCTTTACCCCCGCCAGCGGCACCTCGGGCACCAACGCGGACACGACCGGTGTGACCGGCAGTGACGGCAACCTGCAGCTTTGGGGGCCGGGCAACGGGTCAAGCAACGGCCTGACCACGCCCCCGGGCGGCGGCAATATCCTCGCCGCGGACGGCGCGTTCGAGGTAGGGGCCATCACCCAGACGATCACCGGACTGACGGTCGGCACCCAGTATACGGTCAGCTTCGAGTGGGCGGCGGCGCAGCAGTACAACTACACCAGCGCCACCACGGAGAACTGGACCGTCAGCCTCGGCGGCCAGAGCTATACGACGAATACCGTGAGCAACCCCAGTCACGGATTTTCCGGCTGGTTCTCACAATCGTATACTTTCACCGCCACGAGCGCGAGCGAGGTGCTCTCCTTCCTCGCCGCCGGCACGCCCTCCGGCGTGCCGCCGTTCTCGCTGCTTGCCGACGTGTCGCTGGAACAGGCAGCCGTGCCCGAGCCGGCGAGCCTGGCGCTGCTGGGGGTCGGCCTCCTGGGCCTCGGCGCCTTTCGTCTGCGCCGGCGGGCATAAGCCGGCCCGGACGCCGCCTGATCGAACGTAACGGTTGCGCCAGGATGGGATCGATGCCGGTGATGATGGACCATTACCTTCAGAAACTCCTCGTCGATCTGCTCAGGCTGGCCCTGTGGCTGCTGATCCTGGTCGCCATTTTCGTGCCGCTGGAGCGCCTGTTCGCCCTGCACCGGCAGCAGATTTTCCGCCCCCAGCTCGGCGTCGATCTGGGCTATTTTTTCCTCAACGGTCTGCTGCCCGGCCTGTTGCTCAGCGGGCCGCTGGCCATGGTGGCCTGGGGTGCGCACAGCCTGTTCCCGGCCAGCGTGCAGGCGGCGGTTGCGGCGTGGCCGCTATGGCTGCGCGTCCTGGCGGCGCTGCTGGTGGGCGAGATCGGCTATTATTGGGGCCATCGATGGGCGCACAATATCCCTCTGCTTTGGCGCTTCCATGCGATCCATCACAGCGCCGGGCAGGTTGACTTCCTGACCAATACCCGCGCCCACCCGGTGGATCTGGCGTTCACCCGGATGTGCAGCCTGGTGCCGCTGTTTGCCCTGGGGCTGGTCAACCCGCTCCGCCCCTCCGACGGCCTCATTCCCGTTCTGGTCCTGCTCACCGGCGTCATGTGGGGCTTCTTCATCCACGCCAATCTGCGCTGGCGCTTCGGGCCGTTGGAATGGGTGATCACCACCCCCGGCTTCCATCACTGGCACCACACCCTGTCGGCTCCGAGGGACCGGAACTACGCATCCATGCTGCCCTGGCTTGACCGGATCTTTGGCAGCCACTACCTGCCCAGCACACAATGGCCCTCGGACTACGGCAACCCGTTCAGAACGGCCGATTCGCTGGGTGGGCAACTGCTCCAGCCGTTTGCGGGCCAGCCGTCTGCGGGAAAGCAACCGACCATGCCGGTCTAGCCCATCCCCCGCGGGTGCCGCAGCAAAGTTGCTCTGCAGTCGGTGTGACAACCGGGGCGAGCCCGTTTATAGCAGACGACCAACATCCGGGCCTCTCGTCATCGTCCCTGCCGTGCCAGGGCATGGCGGTTAAGGCTGCTCCGGGGCAGGCCCGGCCGCGACAGTGAGGATCGGGAGCCCAGACGCAGCGCATGAGTTTGCATCGGTCCACCAGCAACCGGTTCCGTATGCACCGTCGCCGCAAGATGTCGTCTGTCCTGCGCCTCGCCGTCGTCGTGCTCCTGCTGCTTTTGGTCGTGCTGGCCCCGGTGCTGCTGTCGCTTGCCGCGCCGATGTTCATCGACCTGGACGGCTGGCGCCCGGAGATCGAGACGGCCGTGCAGATGATGACCGGCCGCACGCCGCACATCGGCCGGCTGACCCTTGTCCCCGCGTTCTCGCCCACGCTTCTCGCCACCGACCTGGCCCTGGCCAACCTGCCGGGCGAGTCCCGGCCGGAGATGGTTACCGTCGCGCGCGTCGAGATGCGCCTGGCGCTGCTGCCGCTGCTGACCGGACGGGTGGAAATCGGTCGTCTGCTGCTGGTCCATCCTGACATTCTGCTGGCGCGCGATGCCGTCGGCCGGCCGAACTGGCAGTTCGGTGTCTGGCCGGTTGCCGGGGTGTCCCCACCTCCCATCACCGCCAGCACGGGCGCCACTAGCGCGGCTCCGGACGTACGGGTGCGTGCCCTGCGCATCGAGGATGGGCGCGTCAGTCTGGCAGCCCCGCGAGGCAGCCCCGCTGATGCAGATCGACCTGCACGTGCTGGAACTGATGGCGCCCGGTCGCGCGTCGCCGGTTACCTTCACCGCGCAGGGCATCTATGCCGGGCAGGCGTTCCTGCTGACGGCGCAGACTGGCCTGCTCTCACGACTGCTGGACGAGACGGCCACCACGCCGTGCCCGGTCGAGGCGACACTGGCGATGCCGGGCGTGCGGCTGCGGGTCGCCGGCACGGTGACCCATCCGCTGGCGGGCGCCGGCTACGCGCTGTCGGTGGAAGGGGAGGCGGTGAACCTTTCCGCGCTCGAGGGCTTGCAAGGCGCCCACCTGCCGCCGCTGCGTCAGGTCGCCTTCGCCGCGCACGTGGCCGATTCCGGAGGGCGATTGCCCGCGGTCGCCGGGCTGGCGGTGCGCGCCGGCCCCTCCGACCTCGACATGCTCGTCCCTGGCCTGAAGCTCGCGCATGCCAAATTTTCCGCCGCCACTCTTGACGAGCCGGTGCGGGCCGAGGTGGTCGGCTCGCTGGGCGGCACGCCGCTGGTGGCGACCGCTTCGTTCGGCTCGCTCGCCGCCCTGCTGTCCGATCCGCCCCATCCGGCTCCCTACCCGATCGAGCTGGCGGCCGAGGCGGCCGGCGCCACGCTGGCGGTGCGCGGCGGCATCGCCGTGCCGGCGCAGTTGTCCGGTATCGACCTCGCGGTGACCGGGCGCATCGCTGACCTGTCCGCCCTGTCGTCCCTGGTTGGAACCCCGTTGCCGGCGCTGCGCCCGGTCACGCTGGATGCCCGCGTCGCCGACCGGGCGGGAACATCGGGCTTTGCCATTCGCGGCCTGGCCGTCACCGCGCCGGAGGCGGATGTTTCCGGCGAATTGCTGGTCGGGCTGGGCGCCCGCCGGGCCGTGCAGGCGACGCTGTCGGCGCGGCGGATTGACCTTGATGCGGTGCTGGCGGCGGCGGCAGGGATGCAGCCACCGCCGCCGGCGGCCGCGGCGCCGTCTGCGTCACTGCCGCCGGCGCTGCCGAAGCGTCCCGGCTGGCTGATCCCGGACGGTAAACTGCCCTTCGCCCTGCTCGATACCGCGGATGCCGATCTGCGCCTGTCCGTCGGCGAGTTGCGCAGCGGCGGTGTGGCTTATCGCGAGGTTTCCGGCCGGGTGTCGTTGCAGGATGGCCGGCTGGCGCTCGACCCGGTCTCCGCCAGGGTGCCCGGCGGCCGGCTGGAGGTGAGGCTCACGGTGGACGCTCATGTCAGCCCGGCGCCGGTCACGCTGGCGCTGCGGGGGAGCAGCCTGACGCTCAAGCCGCTGCTGGCGGCGCTGAACCTGCCCGACGAGATCAGCGGCACGGCGGACATCGATGCCGATCTGCGTGCCGCCGGTGACACGCCACGGGCGCTGGCGGCCGGGCTTGGCGGGCGGCTCGGCGTGGCCATGCCGGACGGCGATCTGAACAACCCGCTATTCGGCAGCGTCCTGGGGTGGCTGCTGCCCGGCGCGCCATCGCCGGCCGCGGCGCTTGGCCTCGATCGCCCGGGCCGCACCCGCTTTCACTGCCTGGCGCTGCATGCCGACGCCGATAACGGTCTGGTCAGCGTCGGCACCGCGCTGCTGGATACCGGCCGGGTGCTGATCTACGGGGCCGGCACGATCAATCTGCGCGACGAGGCCTTGGCCCTGCGGTTGCGGCCGGTGCGTGCCGGCGTGCCGGCGGTGGTGCCGGTGCGCCTCGGCGGCACCTTCCTGGCCCCGAAAATTGTCGCCGAGCCTGTCGGGAGCGCGATCACCGTGGCCGGCCTGGTGGCAGGGCTCGGCGTTGCCCGCGGCACCCCGCTGGGGGCGATGGTGGCGGTGATCGCCGACGAGCACGGCGGCGACAGCTGCGATGTCGCGCTCACCGCTGCCCGGGCTGTCCCCCGGCCGGCACCGCCGAAGCCGGCCGCGCTGGCCGATGTGCCGCACGGCATGCAGCCGCCATGAGGCTTTCGCGATGAAGCGGTTCTGGGACCACGCCACGGTCGAACCTGAGGCAGGTGGCTTTTGCGTGCGGCTCGACGGCAAGCCGGTGCGCCTGCCCGGCGGCGCGCCGCTGCAGATCCCGCGGCGCCCCCTGGCCGAGGCGATTGGCGCGGAATGGGAGGCCGCCGGCGGCGGCAAGGGCGGCGACCTGAGCCTGGGGCGACGTGCCGCTCACCCGCCTCGCCGGCACCGTGCAGGAGCGCATCGCCCCCGATCCCGAGCCGGTCGCCCTGGAACTCGCCCGCTACGGGGAGAGCGATCTGCTCTGCTACCGCGCCGAGGGCCCGGAAGCGTTGGTGCAGCGCCAGCACGCGCTCTGGCAACCCTGGCTGGACTGGGCCGAGCGCGAGTACGGGGCCCGCTTGCGCGTCACCGCCGGGGTGGTGCATGTGGCGCAGGACCCCCAGGCGATGGCGGCACTGGCGCAGGCGGTGGCGGCGCTGGCACCGCCCGCCCTGGCCGCGCTGGGGCTGGCCGTGCCGGCGCTCGGCAGCCTGGTGCTGGGGCTTGCCATGGCGGCGTTCCGTCTGGACGCTGACACGGCCTGCACGCTCGCCGCCCTGGACGAGACCTTCCAGGCCGAGCGCTGGGGCCGCGACGACGAGGCGGAGGCGCGCCGCCGCTGTATCCGGGAGGAGGTTGCCGTGGCTGGAACATTCCTGGCACTTTCCCGCTGATGGCGGCGAAGCGCCTGATCATTGCCGGTCGCGTCCAGGGCGTGGGTTTCCGCGACTGGATGGTCCGCGAGGCCACCCGCCTCGGCGTGTCCGGCTGGGTGCGCAACCGCCGCGACGGTTCGCTGGAGGCGCTGGTGGATGGCGACACCGCCAGCGTTGAGGAATTGCTGCGCCTGTGCCGCCGTGGCCCCCGGCTTGCCGAGGTGACGGAGATCGTCGAGGATTTGTCGGAGCCCTGGCCCGAGCCCGGTTTCCGCCGGCTGCCCCAGGCCTGATGTTTGCGCTGCCTGATGTTTGCGCTGCCTGGTGTTTGCGCTGATTGATCCTTTGCGCTTATTGAAACAGTGCACGCTCTGATCCAGTCGCTGGCCGCCTTCATCCAGACGCATGCCGTCTGGGCGGCGCCGATCGCTTTCGCCATCGCCTTCTTCAAGGCGCTGGCCTTCGTGTCGCTGGTCGTGCCGGGGATGACCATCCTGGTAACCATCGGCGCGCTGATCGGGGCCGCGCATATCCCGTTCCTGCCGGTATGGCTCGCGGTGAGCCTGGGCGCGGCGTTGGGGGACTGGGCGAGCTATGTCATTGGCTACCGGCTGAAGGACCGGGCGCGGTATGTCTGGCCGATGACGCGCCGCCCGGACCTGTTGCCGCGCGCCGAGTTGTTCTTCGCGCGGTGGGGGGCCATGAGTGTGGTATTGTGCCGCTTCTTTAGCCCGATGCGGGCGACAATTCCATTGCTGTGCGGCATTTTCGAAATGCCCTTCTGGCCGTTCCAGATCGCCAACTGGTTGTCGGCCCTGTTGTGGGCGGGGGTGATGCTGGCGCCGGGGACGGTTCTGGCGAGCTGGTTTCGCTAGCCGGTGTGCCGGCGAGCCTGCCCCGTGGCCTTCATGTGAAATTAAGACCCGGCGAGGAGAATCCCCGAACGAGGCATCGCATAGGACACACAGATGTTTATCGCCGGACGTACCCTGTCAGGCATCTCCTTGCTTCTTCTCGCCGGCACCGGAGTGGGCGCGCTGTCTTCCGGCCACGGCAGCACGCTGAGCACCCTCGCGACGCGGGCGTTGACCGGCTGGGTGCCGCAGGCTTTTGCCGCCGGGTCCAAGAACGCGGCGGAGAGCGGATTGCTGGTGACGGCGCTTGATCTGCAGCAATCGGTTATGCTGCGGCTGGCGGCACCAACCGGCGATACGGCCGCGCTCGACGCGCAGGTGGCCGACCTGGTCATTCGCATCGAGACCTGGTTCTCCAAGGCGAACGCCAACGTTTCGGATTCTCCGACGAATTGCCGGCTGGCGAATGCCTGGACCGATTACCGCGCATCCATTGCCAATGCGCTGGCGCTGGCAAGGGCCGGGCGGGTGACCGACCTGCATGCGGCGGCGCCCGCTATCGACACCAATTTTCGCCGGTTCGTGGTTACTCTGGCGGTCGATGATTGACGGCTAAATGAGTGGGGCAGGGGCCTCTCGGCCGTCGTGCCGAAGGCCCGCTGCGTGCGACGGCGGGTCCAGGGCAAAGTCCGGGCCTTTCTTTTACCTGCGGCCGGCAATCCAACAGCCACTGCAGGCGTGCGCATCTGCACCTGGGCGACGTAGCCGCGCCGGGCAAAGGCGAACTTCGTCGCCGTTTAGCCCACCGCCTGTCGGGGCGGCATCTGGCCCCACGCGGCGATGCCTTGGCTGAAGGTGCGGTAGCCGATTTCGCAGGCGAGCGTTTCCCGGTTGGTCCGAACCGCCTGATTGAGGACCCCGTCGGCGATCCATGCCTCGCCGAGCTTGACGATCAGGTCGACCCCGTCCTGCTCCACCGCGTCCATCGGCAACTGGATCAGTTCCGCGAAATCGCGCGGGGTCAGCCCTGGCGGGATCGCCCAGTCGGTCTCGCATAATACCGGCTGGATGAGTGCATTCAGGCGCACGATCGGGCTCGGCACCGGTTGGCCGTCTTTGCCGGGCATCGGTCCGCCAACCGCGACATGGGCGTGAAACGAGGCGATATCCGGCGGGTCATCGACGATCGCGGTCGCCAGCTCCTTCAGATCGGCGATCGGCGCGGATTGCTTCGGCCGCTGCACCAGATCCGGCGGCTGCAGATGATCACGGTCGAACGGCAGAAACACGGTTCCGGTGCCGATGCTGAGGGCGCGGATATCGGCGGGGCCCTGCCGGCTGGCCAGCGCCTCGATCACGGCGATCAGCACCGGATTGTTGTAGCCGGCGATGCCGCCGTCCCAGAACTGACGACCCTGCACACGGGCGGGGGCATCGAAATACAGAACCGGCGCGTTCGAGGAGGCGTGCACCGCCTCGGCGAGCGTGGGGTCGAGCACGTCGCCCGGACTGCGCGCCGGGCTGTTCCGATTGGAGCGGAACAAATAGCCACGCGTGCGGTCGTAGTCGAAGCCGGCGATAATGATGTCGGGGAAATGCGCGCAATTCACCGCCGCGGGCAGCTTCGACAAGGGCACGTCGCCGTACTGGGTGAAGACGCGTCGTAATCCTTGCAGCTTGGCGTGGGCGCTGTACTTGGCGCCCACGTCGAGGGGGCGCAGCAGTGCCGCCTCCGGATCATCGAAGAAGCCGGCGCGGACGAAGATGCTCTGGCGCTCCTGCAGGCTCAGAAAGAAGTCGTCGCGCAGCGCGCGCAGGGTTTTGTTCTCGATCAACCCACCGAGGGTGATGCTACCGCCGGAATTGGCGGCAACGATATCGAAGTTGCTCAGCACATCGTGGCCGCTGGCGTCGATACCGTAGATCTTTTGCAGGGCCATGACCTGCAGCACGGCCCAGGAGCCGCCGCCGTCCAGCGAGAGGATGCGAGACATTGATTGACCTCCCGGTTTTGTTTTCGTTCCATATTTTGGCCGCTTCGACGTTATCAGACGCACCGGGCCAGACAACCCGGAGGGCATTGTCAGACCGATTGGCACGACGCTGCCGTCAAACGCGGGGTGCAAGTAACCATAACTTTAGCAGCGCGGCCGCGCGGGCGGCGAACGAAAGCCGTGCCATCACAACCAGTTTATCGCGACGGCGCGGACATGACACGGCGCTCGCCCGGAATGATCCGGGCGGCGATCAACTGGCGATAACCTTGACGGTGATCGTCAGCCCCTGGGGAATCGTGCCGGCTGCTTCCGCCGGCGTCTCCTGCGGCGGCGCGGCGGGCTGCAATACGGCCTCAAGCCCGGCGTCCTTGAAGTACTGCGTGACCGAGTCAACGTGCGATGCTTGCAAACCCGCCGGCGTCGCCGGTGAATCGGCGACCGCGATCTGCAGGAGGGCCGGCTCCAGCAGGGCCTCGATGACGTTGGTGAGGACGCTGCGCCCGGTGTCGTCCAGCTCTGTTTTGCCGTTCGGATACAGTGATTGTTCGGCGATCGTGACGCGGGTGCCGTCTGGCAGCTTCTCCAGAGTCACCCGGCCGGCGGCAATGTCGGATTTCAGCTGCGTCTGCATCCGGTTTTCGAGCACCTGCGCCGTGCAGCCGATTCCGGAAGAGGAAGCGCATCCCACGATCAGCAGCATCGGGCTGAGCGTCAGGGCGAGACGCAAGGCGTGGAAGCGCATCATTCGACCGATCTCCGGTTGCTGCCTGACCCGACCCGACATTGCGGCTGATCCTATGTTCTTCAGGCTATTCTGTCATGACGCGCCGTGGGCGCAAGCCCGTCGGCGTCGGGGCGAGGGCAGCGCGCCGGCATGTTTCAAGAACATGAAACTATTACGTTATAAACACCAAGTTTTCATCAACGTTTCGCTGGCATGGTGCTGCGCATGAATGATGTCGGTTTGGCAGACGCAGGCCACAGCTACCAACTGCTTATCGTCGATGACGATGACACGGATCGGCGGCTCTATGGCAGGTTGCTGGCGCGGAAAGCGCCGGGCGCCTTCGACATCGTGCTGGCGGGCGATGGCGCCACCGGGCTGGCGGCCCTGCGCACACGCAAGGCTGATTGCGTACTGCTGGATTTCAACCTGCCCGACATGAATGGGTTCGAATTCCTGGAGGACGCCGCCGCCGGTGGTGAACTGTCATGTGCCGTCGTGCTGGTGACCGGCCATGGCAACGAAGCGATCGCCGTCGAGGCGATGAAGCGCGGCGTGCAGGATTATCTGGTGAAGGATCAGCTTAACGAGAACTGCCTGTGGCGCGCCATCACCCGCGCGGTGGCCCAGAAGGAGCTTCGCCAGCGCCTCGCCGGCTCGCTGCATGACCTCACCGCGGTGAACGCGGCGCTCGAACGGGAGGTGGCCATCCGCGAGGCCGCCGAGGTCGAGTTGCGCGCCGCCACGGAAGCCGCGGAACAGGCCAACCGGGCCAAAACCCGCTTCGTCGCCATGGTGACGCACGAACTGCGCACACCGCTCAACGGCATCCTCGGCTACGCCCAGTTGCTGCGGATGGAGGGCGGACTTTCCCCGCTGCAGGACACGCGCGTCGGCGCGATGATGCAGGCCGGGCAGCATCTGCGCGGGATGATCGAACAGGTGCTGGATTTCGCCAGTATCGAAAGCGGGCGCATGACGCTGCATCCGGAGCCGCTTTCAGTACGCGAGCCTGGCTGAACGAAGCATCGCGCTGATCGAGCCGATGGCGGCCCAGCATGCGTTGAGCCTGCATCTGTGCATCTCCGCGGATGCCCCGCAGCAAATCGTCGCCGACCCTTCGCGGTTGCGTCAGGTCTTGCTCAATCTGCTCGGCAATGCGGTCAAATATACCGATGCTGGCGGGGTGGAATTGCGCCTGCTGGCGGGCGCCATGCCCGGTGGGCTGCGCATCGAGGTCGTCGATACCGGTCACGGCATCAGTGAAGGCAACCTCGGCTGCCTGTTCCAGGATTTCGAGCGGCTGGGAGCCGCCGCTTCGGTGGAAGGGGCGGGGCTTGGCCTGGCCATCGCCACGCGGATCGTCGGGCTGATGCATGGCGCGATCGGCTACACCGCCAACCCGTGTGGCGGCAGCGTGTTCTGGCTGGAACTGCCGACCGCCGGGACCGGATCGCCCGCGCTGGCGGACGCCGTGCCGGACGCGCCGGCGCCATCGCCAAAGCGCGTGTTGCTGGTGGACGACATCGCGATGAACCGCGACGTGATCGGCGCCTTTTTGAGCACCGGCGGCCATGCGGTGGTGCTGGCGGAAAGCGGCCAGGAAGCGGTGCGGCTTGCAACCGAGCAGGATTTCGATCTGATCCTGATGGATGTGCGCATGCCGGAGATGGACGGGCTGGAGGCGACGCGGCGCATCCGGGCGCTGGGCGCCCCACGCGGTCAGATACCGATTCTGGCGCTGACGGCCTACTCCGTTCCCGACCGGCTGGCGCAATGCCGGGAGGCCGGCATGGACGGGCACATCGCCAAGCCGGTGGAGTATACGATGCTGATGCGCGCGATTGCCGGCGTCATGGCGCGTACCCCACCGGACTGGACGCAGGATTGTTCCCCATCTTCCCAGGTCCCATCTTCCCAGCCCGCGTTTTCCCCGTCGGGAGCCGGGTGCGAAGGCCGATCCCTTACCCGGCCGGCGCCTCCGCGGCTGGCCCCGCCACTGCTCGATCGCGCTCTGCTTGACCAGACGCTCGCCTTTCTCCCGCCCGGGGAGATCGCCGCCACTCTCCTGTCGCTGCGTGCCCGCAAGGAACTGATGCTGCAGTTGCTGGATGAATTTGCCGCACCGTCGCTGCTGACGGAAACCGCCCATGTGCTGGCATCCGCCGCCGGCATGTTCGGCTTCACCGCGCTGTCGGTGGCGTCGCGCAGCTTCGAGCGCGCGGCGGCGAGCGACGCGCCGGACACCGAGGGGCTGGCCCACCAGGTGCGCGCGGAAACCTGCGCGGCGCTGGCGGCCCTGGAGGCGTTCATGCGCGAACGCCGGTTGCAGCCGCTATGAGCTACGCGGAAATCGCCAATGGCGTGATCGTGGGCGAGAACGAGACGCTGATGCGCGGAATCATCCGTTCCATTCTGCTGCACATGGAGCAACAGGTCTTCCCGGCCGCCGATGGGCTGGAGGCCGTCAGTCTGGCCCGGCAATTCACCGCACGGCTGGTGCTGCTGGATATCGGCATGCCGCGGCTCAACGGGCTGCTGGCGTGCGAGGCGATCCGGGCGCTGCCCGGCTATGCCAAAGTGCCGATCGTCATGCTTACCGGGTATGACGACGAACGGATGCGCGCCGCGGCGCTGCGGCTCGGCGCCAACGACTTTATTACCAAGCCGTTCCGGCCCGACATGCTGCTGGCGCGGCTGTCCGTTTATCTGGCGATGCCGGGAAAGACCCAGCCGGGGCGGCGTTGTGCCTGCGGCGATCCCGCCCTGGCGGGGGGGCGGGCGCAGGTGTGGGAAATCCACCGCGATCCCGTCGCCGTATGCGGCGACAGCGAGGAATTGACGGCAGGTCGCAAGATGCTGCACGTCTGGCGTACCTTGGACGGCAAGTCCTGATCCTGAGGGCAGGGCCGTGGGCTCGTTTGGCGGGCGGTGCCGGCCGATCCCATGGCGTGGACTTATGGGAATACCGTTGTTATGCGGCCGGCCGGTTGGCAAGGGCGTGAACAGCCGAAAGGCTTACGGCGGCGTTGCTATTCCCGTCTGCCGCAGCGACAGTCATCTGATGGAACCTCAGCCATGATGAAGGCGGGCGGGCCGGCGCAGGATGTCGGGCGACAGTGTTTCCCGGTGGGCGCCACGGCGGTGGGCGCCATCGCGGTGGGCGGGCCATGAGCGGTTCCCGGGAATCGATCCCCCCGGATGCATCGCCGGCGCTCGACCTGTCGCTCTGCGAGCAGGAGCCGATCCACATTCCCGGTGCGATCCAGCCGCACGGCGCGGTGCTGGCGGCGCTGGCCGATGGCCTGCTGGTGACCCATGCCAGCGCCAATCTCGCGGCGATTCTGGGGCGCCCGGCCGAAGCCGTGCTCGGCCGGCCCCTGGCGGAGGCGGTCGGCGAGGCGGTCAGCCGCGCCCTGCAGGGGACGGGGCTGCGCGACGGCACGGCGCTCAGCGAGGTGCATTCGCTGCCCGGGCCGGATGGCGGCCTGCTTCATCTGAACGCGCACCGCTCGGGCCTGCGCATTTGCGTGGACATCGAGCCGCGCCACCCCGAGCCCTGGCAGACCCCGCCCGTCACCGTGGCGCAGTCGGTTCTGGAAACATTCAAATACGCGACCACGCCCGGCGAGCTGTGCGAGCTGGCGGTGCGCGGGCTGCGGGCGATCACCGGCTACGACCGGGTGATGGCCTACCGCTTCGGCGCGGACGGACATGGCGAAGTGATCGCCGAGGCCCGCGCGGCGCCGCTCGAATCCTATCTCGGGCTGCACTATCCGGCGACCGACATCCCGCCGCAGGCACGGCGGCAGTATTTGCGCCAGCGCGTCGGCGCAATCGTCGATTCCAGCTATCAGCCGGTGCCGCTGCTGACCGATCCGGGGCTGGACGACGGCACGCCGCTCGACCTCACCCATAGCACCCTGCGCAGCGCCTCGCCCATTCACCGCGAATACATGCGCAACATGAAGACCGCGGCGAGTCTGACCATCGGGCTCGCGCACGGGCACAGCCTGTGGGGCATGCTGGTGTGCCATCACGCAACGCCGCGGGTGGCGGGACCCGATCTGCGGGCGGTCGCCGACATGATCGGCCAGGTCGTGTCGCTGCTGCTGGTCAGCCTGGGCGAGGCGGATCTTTATGCTCAACGGCACCAGCGCCAGGCCACCCTGCGCGCCCTGGCCGACCGGCTCGCCGCCCCGGTGCCGCTGGCCGAGGCGCTGACCGGGGCGGAGGCGGAACTGCTCCGTCTGGTGGACGCGGCCGGCGTGGTGGTGAGTTTTTCCGGCGCCTTCCGCTGCCTCGGCCGCACCCCACCGCTGGCTGCCGCCGAGCGGGCCTTCGCGGCGTTGCAACTGGCCGCCGGCGGCCAGTTGCTGGCGGTTGACGATCTTGGCCTGCGCTATCCCGCCCTCGCCGGCTGCACCAGCGAGGGCAGCGGCGCGCTGCTGCTGCCGCTCACGCAGGGGACCGACGACGCGATCCTGTGGTTCCGGCCGGAAGTGGCGCGCACGGTCACCTGGGGCGGCAATCCGGCCGAGCACGCCACCCTTGAGCCGGCGACCGGCCGGCTTTCCCCGCGCACCTCCTTCGTCCTCTGGAAGGAGACGGTGCGCGGCCGCGCCGTGCCCTGGGCGGAAGTCGATCTGGCGCTCGCCGGCGATCTGCGCGGCGCGGTCGAGGCGGAGGTGGCACGGCGCACGAAGGCCGAACTCACCCAGCTGCGCCGCTTCGACTCGCTGTCCGGTCAACCCAACCGGCAGCGCGACCTGGAGCGGTCAAATGCCGATCTGGAGGAATTCGCCTATGCGGCGTCGCACGATCTGAAGGCGCCGCTGCGCGCGATCGGGCATCTGGCGCAATGGATCGGCGAGGACCTCGGGGCGGCGGCCAATCCGGACACGGTCGAGAACCTGCGGATGCTGCAAGGCCGGGTGGCGCGGCTGCAATTGCTGCTGGACGGGCTGCTGGCCTATTCGCGCGTCGGCCGGCATACCGATGCGCCGGTCGAGGATGTGGATATCGCCGCCCTGGTGCAGGACATCACCGCCATGCTGGCGCCGCCGCCCGGCTTCACCGTTGCCTGCGAGGGGGAGATGCCGGTGATCCGCACCCATCGCGCGCCGATCACGGTGGTGCTGACCAACCTGATCGGCAACGGGGTGAAACACCATGACCGGTCCGAAGGCCGTATCACCGTTGCCATGCGGCTGCAGGACGGGGTGGCGGAATTCCGCGTCAGCGATGACGGGCCCGGCATCGCGCCGCGGTTCCATGACCGCATTTTCGTGATCTTCCAGACTCTGGCAAGCCGCGACGATGTCGAATCGAGCGGCATCGGCCTGGCTATCGTCAAGAAAAAGGTGCAGGCGCATGGCGGGCGGATCTGGGTCGAAAGTGCCCCGCCCGCCCGTGGCAGCGTTTTCGTCTTCACCTGGAACGAGGCCATCCCATGACCGGCGCGACCGTGAACATCCTGCTGGTCGACGACGACAAGGTCGACCGGATGGCCGTCAAGCGGTCGTTCCGGGAATTGAAGATCGCCAATCCGGTGATCGAGGCATGCAACGGCATTGAGGCGCTGGAGCGTCTGCGCGGCGAGAACGGCTACGAGAAGGTGCCGTCGCCGTGCCTCATCCTGCTCGATCTGAACATGCCGCGAATGGGCGGGATCGAGTTTCTCGAGGTGCTGCGCAGCGATCCGTTGCTGCACCGCATGGTGGTGTTCGTGATGACCACCTCGGCGGCGGAGGAGGACCGGATGCAGGCCTATGACAAGAATGTCGCGGGCTACATTCTCAAGCAGCGTCTGGGGCAGGACTTCATCGAGTTGATCGGCATGCTGGAGCTGTACTGGCGGGTGGTCCAGTTTCCCGACTGACCGCCTCGCCTTCGGAGCCATCGATGGGGCTTACGGTTTGACGTTCGCCCGTGCCGCGAGCAGGGCCTGGACCCGGTCCACCAGATCATGCGCGCGGACCGGCTTGCGCAGCAGCGAAAAGGCCCCGGAAACGGCCCCGCCGATGGCGATGGCGGCACTGTCCCCGGCATAGCCGGTCAGCAGCACCGCCGGCAGCCCGGGGCGGCGCTCCTGGGCGGCGCGGATGACGGCGATGCCGTCCATGCCCGGCATGGAGAGGTCCGAAATGAGGATGTCCACCGCCTCCCCGGCGGCGAGCAGGGCGAGCGCCGCGGTGCCGCCCCCGGCGGTCAGCACCTGAAAGCCGGAATCCTCCAGGGTCTCGGCGAGCATTTCCCGCACCAGATCCTCGTCGTCCACCACCAGCACCCGCACGGACGGCGTTCTTGCCTTGCCGGCCGGGAATGAAGCGGCATCCGCTTCGGGCGGCGATGCCGCCGTCGTTGCGGGCGAATCCGCGACCGGCAGCCAGAGCGTGATCCGGGTGCCCTTGCCCGCGCAACTGTCGATGCTCAACGCCCCGCCGGATTGGTCGGCGAAACCCTTGGCCATCGGCAGGCCCAGCCCGGTTCCGACGCCAGGCGGCTTGGTGGTGAAGAACGGCTCGCCCACATGGGCGAGGGTGGCGGCGTCCATGCCCGTTCCGGTATCGGCGACGGTGAGCCGCACATAGCGACCCGGCGCCAGCCCGGCCGGGCATTCCGGACCGTCCGGGGAGACGGTTTCGGTTTCCGCCGAGAAGGTCAGCCGGCCGCCGGTGGGCATCGCGTCGCGGGCGTTGGTGGCCAGATTGACCAGCACCGTCTCAAGCTGCCCCTTGTCGGCCAGCATGGGCGGCAGGCCGGCGCTCAGCCTGACATGCACTTCGATGGCCGCACCCAGGGTGTGGGCGAGGATTTCGTGCAGGCTGCGCAGCAGCGCGGCCACATCCAGCGCTTCGGGGCGCAAATCGCCGCGGCGGCCGAACGCGAGCAGACGGCGCGTGACGGCGGCGCCCCGGCCGACCGCATCCATCGCGAGCCGCGCCAGGCGGCGAACGCCGGCCGCATCTTCCGGCCGGCGCTCGATCAGCATGGCGACGCCCTCGACCGTCTGCAGCACGTTGTTGAAGTCATGCGCAATGCCGCCCGCGAGTTGGCCGAGCGCCTGCACACGCTCGGCGTGCGCGGCCCGCAATTGCGCCGCCTCGCGCGCGTCGACCTCCTCGTGCACGCGCGCCTCCAGATCCGCGGTCAGTTGACGCAATTCGGCCTCTATATGCTTGCGTTCGGAGATGTCCTGGACGACGCCGATACAGTATTGCGGCGTGCCGGCCTGGTCGCGCACCAGTGCCGCGGTCAGTGACGCCCAAAACTGCGTGCCATCCTTGCGCAGGTATCGTTTGTCCCGGTTGATCGCCGTGATCTCGCCCGTCACCAGGCGGCGGTAGGACTTTATATCTCCCGGCAGGTCATCGGGATGCGTCACCTGCCGGAAGCTCATGCCGAGCAGTTCGGCGCGCGTGTAGCCGAGCTGCTCGCAGAGACGATCGTTGACCCGCAGCCAGTTGCCGTCGAGGTCGGCATGCGCCATGCCGACGGCCGCCTGCTCGAAGGTCACCCGGAACCGCTCCTCGCTCTGCCGCAAGGCGGCCTCGGCCTCCTTCAACTGGGTGATGTCGCTCGACACGGCGACCACGCCGAGCACCTGTCCGTCCTCCATCCGCAGCGGTGCCTTGCCCGAGCGGAACACGCGCGTGCCCATGCCCGCCGCATCGAAGGTCTCCTCCAGGCGCTCCGCGTTGCCGGTTTCAATGACGCGGCGGTCATTCGCCATGACCGCCGCGGCCTGCGCGGGGTCGTGGTGCCATTCCGCATCGGTGTGACCGATCACCTCCTCCGCGGTTTTGCCGACCACGGCGAGGAGGGCGGGATTGGCGAACAGGTAGCGGCTCTCGGTGTCCTTGGCGAAGATCGGATCGGGCGAGCAGGTGCCGATGGCGTGCAGCAAGGCGGTCGCCCGCCGCAACTCGTCCTCGGCCTGCCGCCGGTCGGTGACATCGAGGTTGACGCCGACCAGCCGCGACGGCCCGCCGGGTTCGTCGGTGACCAGACGGCCGAGGCCGGTGAGCCAGCGCAACGCCCCATCCGACTGCCGCCGGATGCGGAATTCCAGGCGCAGCAAGGTGCTGCCGGGCGTTTGCGCGCGTTCCGCCGCCTCGCGAACGGCGGGCCGGTCCTCCGGATCGACCATTTCCAGCCATTGCTCGAAGCTTGGCGGGTCCGTGGCGGGATCGAGCCCGTGCAGCCGGTACTGTCCCGGCGACCAGATGGCTGTGTCGGTGGCGCTGTCATATTCCCAGATGCCGATGCCCGCCGCCTCCTGGGCCAGGCTGAGCCGGGTCTCGCTGCCGGCCAGCGCGGCGGCGATGCGCCGTTCCTCGGTCACGTCGTGGTAGAAGACGGTGATGCCGTCGTTCGAAGGGTAGATATGCGCCTCGAAATGGCCGTCGAGCGGGGCGTAATAGGCTTTCGCATGGGTTGGTTGCCCCTGCTCCATCGCCGCCCGGTAGGCGTCGGCGAAGACCGTCCCCTCCAGCCCGGGGAACACCTCCCACACCACCTGGCCCAGCAGATCGCGGCCGCGCCCGATCAGCGCCTTCGCGTTCGCGTTGAGGTAGGTGAAGCGCCAGCAGCGGTCGAGCACCACGACGCCGTCCCCCGTGCTCTCCAGCGCGGTGCGCAGGGCGCGCTCGCGGGCTTCCAGCGCCGCGGCCATGCCATCGAATGCCGCGCCGAGCCGCCCGAATTCGCCGCCAATGTCGCGCAGGCCGGTGCGGGCAGCGAGATCGCCGGTGCGCCAGCGCTCCGCCGCTTGTAGCAGCCGGTTTACCGGACGGCCGATCAGGCGCGCGCCGAGCAGGGCGGTGGTCGCGAGCGCCAGCCCGGCGCCGAGGACGATCAGCGCCAGCCGGAGCCGGTTGTCCTGCGTCACCGTGGCGAAGGTGGTTTCCCGGTCCAGGCCGACGCCGATGGCCAATCCCTTCGGATCGGCGCCCGGCGGCGAATAGGCAACGATGACCGGCCGGTTCCGGTCGAGGCTCATCATCGGGGCGATGCCGATTTTGGTGCCGTCGAGGATGAAGCGGTTCCCGGCCGGGATGGGCGTGCCGGCAAAGCGCTCCTGGCCCGGGTGGCGGATCATGAAAATGCCATTGCGGTCGGCGATCGTCACGATGGCCTCCGGCGGCAGGCGGAGGCGCTCGACCGCCTGCGCCAGCCAGTCGAGGCTGAGCGCCAGGACGATTACCCCCGCGATCTTCCCGTCGTGGTTGCGGAACGGTTTGGCCGCGTGGATGGTCGGCCCGCCGGAAAGCCGGCCGACCGTGTAGTCACCAAGGACGAAGCCGCCGGTCTGCAGAGCGAGGCGGAAATAGGTCCGGCCGGACAGGTCGATGCCTGAATCAAACGGGGCCGGCGCGCAGAGGACATAACCATCGAGCCCGATGACGGCACCGTAACTGTAGCGCGGCGACAGCCGGAGCAGGTTCGCGAGCTGGCGGCGGCAAAGCTCGGGGATGTTGTCCTGCACCGCGGGCGTGCTGCTGAGCGTGTCCAGCACCTGCTCTGCCCCTTCGATGATCCGCTGCTGCTCGGCGCTGACCAGCCGCACGAGGCGCAACGCCTCGTCCTCCACGAGATGCTCGCGGATGCGGCGCGTCCCGCTCTCGGTGTACACCTGAAATGCCAGTGCGGGCACCAGGGCGATCGATACGATCAGCAGCAGCCGTGCCAGTAGGCTTCGCACATGCAATCCCATCCTACGCGTCAGATCGGTTCTGGTACACCTTGCCGGAAAAGTGGACCCCATTCGGGCGGCCCTCACGCAGCGAGCGGCTTGCCGGTCATGGTCCATTTGAACGGCTTGGCCAGCGTGCGGTTGAAGTAGGCGATGAACGCCTCGATCCGAGCCTTCAGATCCTGCTTGGACACAAAGCTGGCGCGGCGCAGCAGCTTGCGCACGAGGATGGAGAACCAGATCTCGATCTGGTTGAGCCACGACGCATGCTTGGGCGTGAAGTGAAACTGGATGCGGTGGGTGGCATCACGCAGGAACGCCTCGCGCGTCGCCATCGAGGCGAGCACACCGGACTTGCCCTTCTCGCCGAGGTCGTCCTTGATGCCGCACAGGTCGGCGACCAGTCTCACCACGCTTTCCGAGACATGCGTGTTGAGGTTGTCGGCGACCACGCGCCAGCCGGTGGTCGAGGTGCCGGTGGCGAACAGGCGCTCCAGGAAGCTGGCGTAGTCCTGCTCGGTGCGGGTGTCGCCGACGGTGCCGATCACCTGGCCGGTGGCGACGTTGAAGGCCGCGATCAGGGTCTGGGTGCCGTGGCGGATGTATTCGAACTCGCGGCGGCCGACCTTGCCCGGCAGCATCGGCAGGTCCGGGGCGGCACGCTCCAGCGCCTGCACGCCGGTCATCTCGTCGATCGAGACCGTGCGGATGTCCTGCTGCGCCGCCGCCGGTGCCGCATGATAGACGGTGCAGACGTCGGCGCACTTGGTCTCGAACTCAGGATCTGGCTTGGGGGTCAGCCAGCCGCGCACGAGATGCGGCTTGAGGTCGGCCTCTTTTTTAAAAAGCGCCCGACGGAGCCGTGCGAGATGCTGTCCACGATGCCACGCCTGACCGCCTCTCGGGCCAGTTCGCTTTGGCTCCAATGACTGAGGGGCAGGTTGCTTTGCTCGTCCGGCTTCTCGCAGGCCAGCGCCACGATCGCGCAGACCTGCTCGGGGGAAAACGTCGCCGGCGCGCCCGGCCGCGGCGCGTCGGTCAGCCGCGCCACTACCGGCGAGTCCGCCGCACTGGCCAGCCACTGGGCGCGCCAGTGCCGCACTGTCTTCGGCCAGACGCCGAGTTCGCGGGCGATCTCGCGCACCGGCGTTCCTGCCGCCGAGCGCAGGATCATCTCGGCGCGTTCGGCCAGCTTACGCGGCGTCTTGTGCGCCCGGGCGAGCCGTTGCAACTCTTCCTCCTGCGCAAGCGTCAGGGCGATCGGGGCAGCGGACAGGCGGGGCATGCACAGGCTCCGGCGAATCAGGACGAGGGGTCGAGACTCGCCCCTGCCATATCCGCAAGGCCGCTGACTCGCGGAAAACCGCCGAGTTTGCCGCCGCCATGACGATTGGTGCCGCCCTGTGGCAGACCAGACTCACCCCCCTCCGACCCGGCCGCCGGAAGGGAGTCGCCACTTCCGGCGAGGTGTACCAGTGATTGTGCCGCCAACTCGTTGCGCCGTGCCATGCCGGACAACAAGCTCCATGAGGACAGGAGGGGTCACGTTTCTGCGAGCGTCGTTGGCCGGCCGTGGTCATGAAGCAGGTGCAAATCTGCACCGCCGTCGCGCTCCAACCAGCACGTTGTTTTGGGTTCAATCTGAAATACACCGTAAAGGACGGCTGGATCATTTGCAGTGTGGATGCGGTGTCGCGGATACGTGAAGTTGTCCGGCAGGCGACGGGTTCCCAATCTGAATTTGGCAATATTATGGCGATTGGGTACGGGAGGATGACATGGGTGATGGGCCGGCTCCAGCCGAAAATCCTGATCTTGCCCAAGGAGTTGCAGGCGCGGCCTTGGCCGATGGCGAGATGCTGCTGGGGCATGTGGGCGAGGAACCGGTGCTGCTGGCACGCCGCGGCGACGCGTATTTTGCGATCGGCGCGACCTGCACGCATTACCACGGCCCGCTCGTGGAGGGATTGCTGGTCGGTGAGACGGTGCGGTGTCCCTGGCACCACGCCTGTTTCAGCCTGCGCAGCGGTGAGGTCATCCACGCGCCGGCGCTCGACCCCGTGCCGTGCTGGCGGGTGGAGAACAAGGATGGGATCGTTTTTGTGCACGAGAAGCTGCCGGCCCCGGCGGCGCCGGCACGCCCGGCACGCGAGGAGGCACCGGCTTCCATCGTGATCATCGGCGGCGGCGCCGCGGGCAACGCCGCGGCCGAGACGCTGCGGGCGGAAGGCTATGCCGGCAAGGTGACCCTGCTGAGCGCCGATGCAGCGCCCCCCTATGACCGACCAAACCTGTCGAAGGAGTATCTGGCCGGCACGGCTCCGGAAGACTGGATTCCACTGCGGCCGAAGGATTTTTACGCGGCGCATGGGATCGATCTGCGGCTTGGGGCGCGGGTGGCCGGCATCGACCCCGCAGCGCGGGAGGTGCATCTGGCGGATGGCGGCGTTCTCGCCTACGGGGCGCTGCTGCTCGCGACCGGTGCGGAGCCGATCAGGCTCGATGTTCCCGGGGCGACGCTGCCGCACGTGTACCTGTTGCGCAGCCTGGCCGACAGCCGCGCGCTGATTGCGGCGGCCGGCACCGCGCGCCACAGCGTCGTGGTCGGCGCGAGCTTCATCGGACTCGAGGTGGCGGCGGCTTTGCGCAGCCGGGGGATCGAGGTGCATGTGGTCGCGCCCGAGGCGCGCCCCCTGGAGCGCATCATGGGGGTGGCGATCGGCGACATGATCCGCGCGCTGCACGAGGCGCATGGAGTCACCTTCCACCTCGGCGCGACAGTGGCCGCGATCGCGCCGGAGGCGGTGACCCTTTCCACCGGCGCGCAGTTGAAGGCCGATCTGGTGGTGCTCGGCATCGGTGTCCGTCCGGCGATCGCGCTCGCCGCGCAGGCGGGCCTGGCGATTGATCGCGGCGTGACCGTGGATGCGTATCTGGCCACCAGTGAAGCGGGAATCTTCGCCGCCGGCG
The DNA here is from genome assembly GCA_963709085.1 of uncultured Alphaproteobacteria bacterium. Taxonomy (GTDB): domain Bacteria; phylum Pseudomonadota; class Alphaproteobacteria; order Acetobacterales; family Acetobacteraceae; genus Rhodovastum. Next base: position 427,773 of record CAVPVB010000024.1, on the reverse strand, counting down.
ACATCGCCCGCTGGCCGGATCGCCTGACCGGTCAATCGATCCGGGCCGAGCACTGGGTGGTCGCGGAGCGGCAAGGCCAGGTGGCGGCGCGCAACATGCTCGGGCAACGCCAGCGCTTCGACGCGGTACCGTTCTTCTGGAGCCAGCACTACGACACCACCATCAGCTATGTCGGCCATGCCGAGAGCTGGGATCGGCTCGACATCGATGGCAATCCGGCGGCGCAGGACTGCATGGTCCGCTATTGGCGCGATGGCCGCAAATGCGCCGTCGTCACGGTTGGCCGCGACCGTGACAGCCTGCGCGCCGAGGCGGCGTTTGAGCAGGAGATCGGCCAGCAGGAGATCGGCCAGCAGGAGATTGGAGGCTGACGAAGCGGTCCGTTCCGGCGGGCCGGGGGCGGAAAATTCACTTCCGCGTTATGGTTTCAGATCGATCTTGAGGCGGACACCAGCGAAAGCTACCAATAAATGAGCGGATAGGACTCTATTGCGACCGCCCAGGCTGCTACGAGTGCCAAGGCTGCGACCATTTTGCGGTCGCGGACGGTAATGGAGCGCGCAATATCCGGTTCCGCAATCGATCCGGGAAATCCGGGGAAACATGTCCTGCCCGATAAAATAGCAAATTTCGGTAATTCGCGTGGCACCTCCGGTACAGAACATCTTCCGCCAGGAAGCGATCGACTTTCAGCAATCCGCCCGTCAATGGGGGGAATTGTCGCTGGTTCAACCGATGTCCAGCAAGCTGCTCGGCTGGATGCTCGTTGTTGCCATCCTCTGCATGGCGGGTTTCCTGTTTGCCGCCGAATACACCCGCAAGGAAACGGTGCTTGGCTATTTAACGCCGACGGCGGGCACCGCGAAAATCTTTGCGCCGCAGCAAGGCAGCATCCGCGCTGTTCATGTCATTGAAGGCCAGCAAGTTGAGCAGGGGCAGCCGTTGCTCACGGTCGAGACCAGCCAGCTTGCCGGCGACGGAATTGACGTGAACGCGACATTGCTGGCGATGCTCAAGGCGCAAAAGGATCTGATTATCCAACAGATTGCCGCGGAGGAACAGCGCACCGGCTCCGAGCGGCAGCGGCTGACGACGATGGTCGCCGGACTGGACGCGCAGGTGCAGCATTTGCAGGCCCGCATCGCCAACCAGATGGAGCTGATCCGTCTTGCCCACAGCGACGTGGATGCCGCCAGTAAACTTGAAGGACAAGGTCTGATTTCCGCCATCGAGACCCGGCGGCGACGGGCGGCGCTGCTGGAACAGTTTCAGGCGCTGGATACGCTGTACCAACAACTGGCGGCGCAGGACAATCAACTGGTCGAAGCCCGGGCGACGTTGCAGCAATTGCCCATCGTCATGGAACAGAAGGTACAGGGGCTGCGCAACGAGCTTTCAATCGTCCGGCAACGCATCGCCGAGATCGATGCGCGTCAGGCTTATGTCATCCGCGCGCCGATCGCCGGACGGGTTTCGGCATTGCAGGCGACCGTCGGGCAGACCGTTGACCTGCACCGGCTGCAACTGGAAATCATTCCGCTCGACGGCGTCCTGCAGGCGGAAATGTTTGTGCCGACCCGGGCGATTGGCTTCGTGCAACCGGGGCAGCCGGTTCGGATCATGTACGAGGCCTTTCCCTACCAGAATTTCGGGACCTATCGGGGCCGGATCACCAATGTTTCGCAAACTATCCTGACGCCGTCCGACGTTGCCGGACCGCTCGCCCTGAAGGAACCCGCCTATCGTATTACCGTGGCACTGGAACGCTCCGCCATCATGGCTTACGGGAAGAAAATTCCGTTGCAATCCGATATGCTGCTGCGCGCCGATATCATCGTGGAGACGCGCAGCCTCATGCGTTGGCTGCTCGATCCGCTGCTCAGCGTTCGAACCTGATCATGGCAGAAGCGCACAGGGGCTTTGCCTGGGGGAGGCGGCTTCCGGTCATCATGCAGACCGAGGCGGCGGAATGCGGGCTCGCCTGCCTGGCCATGATTGCATCGTATTATGGCCATCGAACTCGATCTGAATACGCTGCGCCGCCAGCATCCGGTCTCGCTGACCGGTGCCACTCTGCGCGGTTTGATTCGGGTCGCGAATCAACTGCATATGACCGGCCGGCCGGTGCGCGTCGAGCTGGAGCAATTGAGCCAGTTGAAGCTGCCGGCGATTTTGCACTGGGACATGAAGCATTACGTGGTGCTCAAATCGGTTGGCCACCGCAGCATCGTGGTGCATGACCCGGCGCATGGGGAAAGAACCTTTTCGTTTGCCGAGTCCGCCAAGCATGTCACCGGCGTCGCGCTGGAGCTGACGCCGAGCGAAGGATTCACGCCCAAGGATGAGCGGGCGCGTCTGCCATTCACCGCTTTCCTGACCAGCACCCAGGGCCTGACGCATGGGTTGGTGCAGATTTTTGTGCTGTCGCTGCTGCTGGAAGCCTTCGTCATCGCCGGTCCATTTTACATGCAGACTCACCTTGGATGAGGTGATCGCGCGCGGCGACGTGGACCTGCTTGTCGTGCTGGCGCTCGGCTTCGGATTGCTCATGGTCGCCGGCGTTGCCACCAATGCGATCCGTTCCCTGGTGATCGTCTTCGTGCAGAATCTCCTGCACTTCCAGATGGGTGGCCGATTGTTCCATCATCTGATCCGATTGCCGCTTTCCTATTTCGAGAAGCGGCATATCGGCGACGTGCTGTCCCGCTTTTCGTCGATCGAGCCGATCCGCAACGTCATCGCCGAGGGGATGGTGACGGCGCTGATCGATGGGGTCATGGTGATCGCGACGCTGACGATGATGTTCATCTACAGCCCGCAACTGACCATGGTGGTGCTGGTCGCGGTGTTCCTGTACGCGGGCTTTCGTCTGGCATTGTACAGGGCCTTCCGTCAGCGCAGTTCGGACCTGGTTGAGAGCCGGGCGCTGGAAGCCTCGATGTTCATTGAGACTCTGCGGGCGATTCAAAGTTTGAAGCTGTTCAACCGCGAAGGCGACCGCGAGACCCAGTGGCTTAACCGGTTTGCCGATGTGCAGAGCGCCAATGTCCGTCTGGGCCGCGCCCGCATCGTGTTCTCGACGATCAATGAGGCGCTGTTCGGTCTGGAGAACATCATCAGCGTCTATCTGGCTGCCCGCCTGGCGCTGGATAATGTGCTGACCGTAGGCATGATCTTCGCGTTCATGAGCTATAAGCAGAATTTTGCCGGCAAGACGATCATGCTGATCGAAAAAGCTCTGGATTTCCGCCTGCTGGACCTGCATCTCGAGCGGCTCGCCGACATTGCGCTGACGCCGCTGGAACCGGGCTATGATTTGCAGACTTCGTATATGCGCACGATTCAGGGCGGGATCGAGCTGCGGAATGTCTTTTTCCGCTATGCGGAAACCGAGCCTTACGTCCTGGAAGGCATCAACCTGAAGATCGAACCCGGTCAGTTCGTGACGATCACCGGTCCGTCCGGCGGCGGCAAGACCAGCCTGATCAAAATCATGCTGGGACTGCTTCAACCGACGAGCGGCGACGTGCTGATAGACGGGATTCCACTCACGACGCTCGGGCCTAAAACCTATCGGGAACAGATCGGGGCGGTGATGCAGGAGGACCAGTTGCTGTCGGGTTCTCTCGCCGACAATATCTGTTTCTTCGACCCGGTATTCGACCAGGAGCGAATGACGGCCTGTGCGAGGCTGGCCTGCATCCATGACGAGATCATGGCGATGTCGATGACGTATAGCAGCTTGGTGGGCGACATGGGAAGTTCGCTGTCCGGAGGCCAGAAACAACGGGTCCTGCTGGCGCGCGCCCTGTACCGGGAACCGCGAATTCTGTTCATGGACGAAGGCACCGCCCATCTGGATATCCAGAACGAGCGCCGGATCAACGAGAATTTGCGGCGGCTGTGCATCACCCGGGTCAATGTGGCGCATCGGGAAGAGATTGCCAGTGGTGCGGACTGCGTCTTCTGGGTCGCCAAGACATTGCAAATCGTCAGCCGGGGGCCGGTGCCGGAGGCCATCGTCGACGGTCGACGGGAAGCGGCGATGGAACCCGGCTAGCGCTGCGACGCCGCCAGCATTTTCTGGTCCGCCTGTTGGGCGCGCTAATTGTTGCGACCAGATCCGAAACCGTAACCGGATTATCGGAGGGCGGACCACACGCAAGCAAAAGAAGGCCTGGGCCCTTCGCGGGGAAGAGCCCAAGCCGACCAGCACGGCACATAAACTCTCGGAGGCGAATTTATCGTTTCTTGTAGAGAGTTTCCGTTACCGGCAGGGCTTCGGCTCGCACACCGGCTTCGGGTCGCAACGGTGGGGCTTCGGCTCGCACACCGGCTTCGGGTCGCAATGGATGGGCTTCGGCGCGAAACAACAGCCGCCGGACACTGCGTCGAGGTCGGCATCATTCAGTTCAACCAAGGATACGGTCATGAGAACCTCCACAGGGTTAAACCTAAGCTTCGCTACTTAGGCAGACAGATAATAGATAAACTCCAACAACGACATCAAGCAGGAAAAGAGCCATGACACGGAAGTGAAATTTCCGCACTGCGGAATGTTTTATTTGCAATATTTCATAATTTGACACAAATTGGCGTGTTTATAAGTGTTCATACGTAAAAACATAGTGTTATAATATTTTACTTACGACGCCGCATAAAATCAACGGCTTCAGAAGATTCCGATTCTGATCTGCAATACGATATCGCTGCATTTTGTTCTGATTTACGATCGCGCAATTGGCTTCCTCGCGGCCGGAATGAGAATTTCTGCCTGGCATTCGTTGTGGATGCATTCCGGACGGGTCGGAAACATGGCAAAACGTCGCTTCCATCCGTGCCGTCGCGCCGACGCGATCGCCTGAATGTTGCAAAAAGCGAATACAGGTAAGAGCCACTTGCAAAATCACGCCGTCCGCGTGATTTTTCTGGCTCCGGCTCATTTGGATTTCGCGATACGCCGCACCCGCTTTGGGGTATCTTGGAGTTGCAACAACCAGATACAGATAAAGACAACAAGGGCGCAGGCGATGTCGCTGCGAGAAACTCTATCCACATACCGGGCCCGCGTTCAAGGAGAACTTCTGCCCTGGATCGACGATGCGATGGACGGTCCGTTGGGTGCGCAGCACAAGCTGTTGGTCAGCATGCCCGGGCTGCTGCGGATCGAGGCGTTCCTGCCATCCTGGCGCGGCCTGGTGGGGCGCCGCCCGGGCGAACGGACGGCCCTGGCCCGCGCCTTCGCCGAGTTTGCCGACAGTGCCCTGGCATTGCGGCTGCATGAGGCGCTGATCCAGGAAACACGCGCCGATCATCTGGTCGGGCATATCTCACGCGACAGCACCGCGGTCGAGGCGGGCCAGAAACCGGCAAAGCCAGAGCAACCCGCGCCCGCCGCCCGACCCAAACGCAAGCGCGGTGCCCCCGCAGGGATGAAATCCGCGCCCCCGGGCCGCCACGTCGGATCGTGCGCCAACCCGGCATGACAGGGCCGGAGATGCTGGCCAATCTGCCCCAGCATTGCGATGTCGGTTCCAAGCGGAATGCCAAGAGCCACACGGAATTCTGGATTGGTTACAAGCTGCACATCGACAGTGCGGAGGGCGGCATCCCCGTCACGTGCGTGCTCACGTCAGCGTCCGTGCATGACAGCCAGGTCGCTATTCCGCTCGCCACGATGACCGCCACGCGGGTCGCCAATCTGTATGACCTGCTGGACAGCGCCTACGACGTTGCCGAGATCAAGCAGCACAGCCGCGATCTCATGTCCCGATCATCGACATCAATCCACGTGCCACCGCCAGGTTGAAGCAGGAACTGACACAGGAGGCGAAGCGCCAACGTCTGATCGGACATCGCCTGGCCGAAGACGTTCGCTACGGCGAACGCAGCACAGCCGAGCGCGTCAACGCCGCGCTGAAGGACAACCACGGCGGTCGGACCGTCCGAGTGCGCGGCTGCGCATCATGTGAATCGGGAGCGGCCACCCAAATTTGGTCCCGATGGCCTCTCCCAGGGGACCTTCCGGCACCCACGCGCCAGAGTTTTGCAAGGGACCCCCTGATAATGTTAGCGGTTGCCAGGCGAGGATGCCAAAGCGGCAATTTGAGCGGTTAAGTCTTTTTTGACGATTTGGTATTTTTATAATCCTACGTCACGTCCGTGATGCTGTTCTCGCAATTAGAGACGGCATCTTTGGCGCGACATGAGATGTGCTCGCGGTCACCGGCACCTTTCGGCTTGCGATGCCACCACCGACCCAGACGAAACCGAAAACGCGGTTGCCACGTGTCCTTGCCCTGCCAGGAGCCACAGAAATGACCATCGCTGCCGTTCCCGATCTTGTGAAGAAGGTCCTCCTGGATCCGAAGGGTAATCCTTATCCCGACCCCACCGACACGTCCGGCCTTGTCCCCGTCGGTCCGATTACTCTGCCGCCAGGTAGCATTGTGCTGACAGTGGGTGTCGGCAAAGAGTTCTCAACCCTGGCGGCCGCAATCAACGCGTCCCAGAACGGGGATGTCATCCTGGTCGACGCAGGCACGTATACCAACGACTTCGCCACCATTACGACGAAGATCACCATCGAAGGTGTCGGCGGGATGGTGAACCTGGTCGCCACGGTTCCGCCGCCCAACCTGAAGGGCATCCTGACCGTCGACAACGACGTGACGATCGAGAACCTGTCTTTCTCTGGCTGCGCCATCCCGGCCGCCGATGGCAACAACGGCGCCGGCATCCGCTACGAAGGCGGCCAGATGACGCTTGTCAACAACTCGTTCATCGGCAACCAGAACGGTATTCTGGCTGCGGCGGTCCTGCCGCAACTTACCGTCAACAATATCTCGATCAACAACTGCCTGTTCGCGGACAATGGTGCTGGCGACGGCCTCTCGCACAATTGCTACATCAGCAGCGGTGTTGGCACCTTGGACGTAACCAACAGCGTATTCGAAGGAGCGGTGGTCGGGAACGAGTTGAAAAGCCGTGCGGCGGTCAATAATATCGTCGGAAATGTCTTCTACGATGGCCCGACCGGCACGGCCAGCTATGATATCGATCTGCCGGATGGCGGCGTCGATCTGGTCCAGGACAACGTCATCGAAAAAGGGCCAGACGCCGAGAACGATAATATGGTCCACTTTGGCGGCGAGGGAATTCCGTATGCGGGATCCTCGTTGACTGTCGTGGGCAATTATTTCGTCAATGACGCTGGTACCAACGCGGTTGCTGTCCTCAATCAGACGGCAACTCCAGTGACTATCAATGATAATTCATTTAGTTCGATCAGCGCATCAAACATCGCCACCGGACCGGCGACCGAAACGGACAATTTCGACGGTAACGGGAATGCACTGCCGAATGCCACGTTGTCCGGCGTGCTGCCAGGAGCCACCCTGATCATTACCGACAGCCTGTCTCATGTTGTGAACTTGACGAGTTCGTCTCTATTGGCCGTAGAGGGCGGGGCGGGCCTCCTGACGGTGGACGCCATCGAAGGCCATGTCATCGTCATCGGCGGCTCGGGCGGCTTGATCTATACAGAAAGCTCCAGTTCCGGTGGGAACCAGATCACCACCGCGCCTGGTTCGGCCAACAGCATAACGCTAAATGGCGAGGGTCAAGATACGGTCGACAGCCGAGGCAATGACACAATCGTTGTTGGTCATGGCAATACTACTGGTGCGGTCAGTGGCGCTGCCACGATCACGGATGGCACCGGCTCCGACAACTGGACTGTTACCGGTACTGCCACGATCACCGGCACCGGCGGGAACCCCGTTATCAGCGTCGGCCCCACCGGCTCTGTCAACATCAGCGGGCCACTCGGCTATCTCAATATATCGAACAACGGCGGTAACGCGCGGTTCAATATTGTCCAGGCCGGCGTCGTGGAACAAATGTCGATCGACGGCGGTGGCGTGAACGCGATTGTCTATGGCGGCCAGATGCAGGTTACGACCTCTTCCGGTGGGCAGGGAGCCGTCTTGGATGTGGGATCCGGGGTTGCAAATATTCTGAGCGCCGGCAACGATACCATCTATGCCGGTTCCGGCACGGACACGATTATCCTCGCAGGCGATGGCGTGGTGTATGCCGGGACCGGCCAGCTCTCGATCTATGGCCGCAGCAGTCCGGGCGCTACGGTATACGGCAATGGTGGCACCTATTTGATCAGTGGCGACACCGGCAACATCACGTATTATGGCGGCGCTCTGAGCAGCACGGTCAATCTCAACCTCTCCAACAACACGTTGATCGGCGGGGCGGGCAAGCTAACCATTAATGGTGGTTCGCGGGAAGTGATCAACGGCGGATCCGGTGGCCTCATTTTCAACGAGAACGGAGGCGGTGCGAATAAGGTCACAACAGCGGCCCGTTCAACTAACATTCTGAACCTTTCCCAATCCGACGTGGTGAACAGCCAGGGCTATGACACCATCGGTACCGGCACCGGCAACCAGAGCATCACCGTTGGCGGAACGGCTACGATCACCGGAGGCACCGGCAATTCTACCATCACCGTAAATGGCAACGCGACCGTGCACGACGTTGGCCAGGACTATGTCACTGTCAATGCAGGTGGTATACTCACGCTGACCGCTGGCTCGAACAATTTTGTCTCCGAGACCGGCGCTACCGTTAAATTCGCCGGCACGGCCGCTGGTACAGTGCCAAATGTTGTTATCAGCGGGGGCAGCGGCTACTTCTACTATGGATCTGGCTTCGGCCAAACCAACAGCATCGCCCTTACCACTCTTAGTGGCACTTCCACAAATGTGACAGTCAATAGCGGCACAGCAAAAATTGCCTCGAATGGCGCCGATATTATTCACGCGGGTTCCGGGGCAGATACCATTTCGATAACAGCTGCGAATACTCAGGTATATGGTGGTTCTGGGAGCCTGGCGCTGACCTGCTATGGAAGCGGAATGAAATTCGTCGCCGGTGCTGGGTCGGCTGTTGTCGCCCTTGGATCCTCTGGGGGGGATAATGTGACTCTGGGAACCGGAAGCACGTCCGCCACGATCTATGGGGGAGCAGCAGACGTGTTCAACTTCCTCGCCGGCAACTACGCGGGCACCAGCATCATCTCCGGCTTCCGGGTCGGCACCGATGAACTCATTCTCCAGGGAGGAGTAAACGTTACGAGCCTCGTGACAGCGGGTGGATCCACCAACCTTGTGCTGTCGGACGGTATACATCTGCAGTTGGCGGGGGTGACCAATACGGCCCATCTGTTTGGTTGATGTCTCATTTTATATAGTTAATTCCGTGCCTATCCGGTTGAGGCACAACCGGTCACACCCCCCGTTTCTGGTGATCGGCTGGCTACGGGCCGGCGGACCCTTTTGGCATCAAATGGCGAGGCGGTCAGCACTCGCAATTGCGGGTACGGAAGCCGAAGACCGGCGAGCATGGTTGCCGCACGTCCGAGGAAGCCCTCGCCGTGATACGCAGTATGGCGACCCGCTGGTCAGATGAGGATATCGCAGCATCGCTGAACCGGATGGGCGTGCCGACAGGTCAAGGCAAGTCCTGGACTGCGCATCGTGTCGGTTCGCTGCGGCGCGTACACGGAATTCATGCCTACCGTTGCGCCGAAAAAACGGGCGAATGGCTCACAATGCTTGAAGCCGCGACGGCGCTCAAAGTCTCCTGTCATCGCATCCGATGCCTGATCAAGGACGGTATCCTCCCCGCCGAGCAGGTGATACCGGGCGCTCCCTGCCAGATCCGCGCGTCTGACCTCCGGGAGGAACGCGTCGTTACCGCGACCGCCCGCACAAGACGCCCGTGTCGCAGCGATCAGGACAACCAACTTCAAATGTTTCCAGCGGCTTGAAAAGGCGGGGTACAATGAACGCCTTACCTCAGTGCCGGGAATCATCGAACTATCCGTCGAAAAAAGCCAGGATATGATCAATCGCATCGTGGAGGTGGTGAACATCCAGTCGGCGACCGGTTTTCTGAAGCTCGACTAGGGCCTGTTAGTCCTTGAGTTCTGCACCACGAGCTGCATCTGCTCAGAATTTTCTTGCGCACCAGGCAACTCAGCGACGCCAACGTCATATGTGATTCTCTATGCGGATCAATATGCGCTTTTTTCCGATCGTCCGCTGAGAATCTCCAATATTTTCATGGAACTCAGGGACTAACAGGCCCTAGCGTTGCAACTCGGGCGAACGGTGCCGGCGGCCGCTTTCCTTGGCCCGTCAGACCGGTTGCCGCCGGGTTTCGCGCCAGGGGAAACAGGTCAGGAAGACCATGGGACTGCTCAGGACCCGCAAGAGGCCGAGAGGGTCCGTGACCCCATTCGTATCCCGCGCCGGCACGGCTACAGCGCTCCGCCGGCAGCACTGTAGTCGATCATAACAACTGTGACGTTGTCGGTCGCCTGCGCTTCCAGGGCCGCCATGATGAGGCGCTCGGCGCCGGTGTCGTCGGTGCCGGCGAGCAATTCCGCCAGCTGTGCCTCTGGCAGTGTTTTGCACAGGCCATCGCTGCACAACAGCAGCCGGTCGCCGGCCACCAGCCGGCCGGTCCGCTTTTCCAGATCGAGCGGGCCGTCACCCGCGCCGACGGCGCGGGTGATGATATTGGCGTGCGGGTGGAGCGCCGCGTCCGCCTCGGTGATCGTGCCGCTTTCGATCAGTTCCTGCACCACGCTGTGATCGCGGGTGACTTGCGTCAGGGCGTGGCCGCGCAGCAGGTAGGCGCGCGAATCCCCCGCCCAGAGGCAGGCGAAATGGTCGCCGCGCGCCACCAGGACAACCACCGTGGTGGCCAGCATCACGCCGGCACCCCGCAGTGCCGCCTCGGCGCGCAGGCGCGCATGCGCGGCCTCCAGCCTGTGCCGCACCGCGACGAGCGCCTCGCCAGCGGAGAGGCCGGCCTCGATGTTGCCGAGAGCGCTGGCGACCTCGGCCGAGGCGACCTCGCCGGATTGGTGCCCGCCCGCGCCATCGGCCACCGCCCAGATGCCGAGATCGGGACGGTTCACGAAGGCGTCCTCGTTGAGGCGTCGCACCGTGCCGACATGGGTTGCCGCGCGGGAGCAAAAACGGCCAGATTGCGCGACATCCTGTTCGATCGCGGCGCCGGTCATGGCAGCGACTCCCTGCTGGCGTCCACCCAGGCCGCCCAGTGATCATCGATCATCGCCGCGAAGCCGCTGCCTGCCGGCAGGCCGGTGCTGGTAATGACCCGCGCGGCGACGCGTGGGCCGCCCTCGGTCCACCAGACGGCGTGGCCGGGCGCGGCCTCCGGCCAGGGGTCAGGCGCGGTGGCGTGTTCGGAATCGGCGAGCGCGTCCGCGGCGCGCCGGGCGAGTGCCGCGGGCGCGAGATCGTGTTCCAGCGCGTCGCGGCCGGCCTGCTCCAGCGCCGCCAGGAATTCCGCCATCCCAGCCGCCTGCGCCGCCCAGTCGAACGGGGCGGTGGCGGCGAGGGTCAACGGGTAGTAGCGCCCTGCTTTGTCGACGCTCGGCAGCCAGATGCCGAGCATGCCATCGCTGCCGCACATTCCGGGCGGCAGCCTGAACCGCCAGACCGGCGCCTCCAGCCAGGAGTCTACCCAGGCCTCGCCGGCCCGTTGCCGCGTATCGGCGAGGCCGCGCTGCCACCAGGCATCCCACGCATCGGTAAAGCCGCGCGGCAGGTTCTCGCGGACGAAATCGCCGCGCGCCGGCAGCTTGCCGAAGAGGCCGGCGCGCGCCCCTTCTGTCATTGCACGGTCGGGCACCGGAATTCCTGCAACAGGCCCGGCGCGAACGGGTTCAGCACCGAGCCGGCGCGGATTTCGAAGGCGGCTTCCCGCGCGCCAAGCTGGATGGAGAACGTGTAGCGTTCCGGCGCGCCGGCCTGTTTGAGCACGCCGCGGTTGAACATGCGGAACATCGCCCACGGCCCGGTATCGGACAGCACGCCGGTTCCCCCGGGCGGTGGCGGGTCGAACACAAGCCGCACATTCTGGGTCAGCGTCGGGCCCGGCCAGGTGATCTGCGTCGCCCGCGGCGGCCCATGGCTGTAGACGACCGAGGCGTCGTCGAAATCCAGGCTGACCTGGTTGGCACCCTCATCCAGGCTGACCGGGGTGATGTCGAAACGCACCGCCGGGGTGGTGCTGCCGGCGGCGAAGAACAGGTCGCGGATCACCGAGGCGCGCTGGAACTGGGCGACATCAGCGGGCGAGACCGGGGCGGGCACGCCGTCGGCCGTCTGCGGCTTCCAGACCGGGCCGGTGGTGTCGACATAGGGCCGCAGCTGGGTATTGAAGAAGCCGTCGATCAGGCCGCCGGGCGCGAACAGCTTGGCGAAATCGCCGATCGGGGTCTCCAGCGTGCTTCCCGGCACGAACGGGAAGCGGCCGTTGACCGCAACCGGGCAGAGCGCCGCCGGTCCGCCGGCGCCATTATAGGCGGCGGCCACCTGCTGTCGGGCGCCGCCGCCGCGCAACACCGTGCCGGAGCCGGCCATGGCGAGCAGCCAGCGCGCGACCGGCTGGGGCTGGCGTTGCGCCTCGGCCCGCAAGGCGAGCGCCGGGTCGTTGCCGCCGGTGGGCGGCGGCGCGGCGGCGCCAATCGGGGCGGCCGCGAGTTTGGCCAGCTGCTGCTGCAGATCATTCAGCGATTTCAGCACCTGGTCGATCGGTGCGATCCCGTTGCCGGCGACCAGGTCGCGCAGCTGCTGGTAGCGTTCGTCGATCTCGTGCCCGGGCGGCAGCGCCGGTGGCGCCCCCGGCTGGCCGCCCAGCAGCGTCGACAGTCGCGATGACGCCTGCACCACGGCCCCCGCTGCCGCCGCCTGCGCGTTGGCCGCCAGATCGGCAACGCTGCCGCCAGCACCCGCCGGCGGTTTGGACAGGGTCAGCTGCCGCGCGATGGCGGTCAGCAAATCCTTCATCGGCGATTGCGGCGAGGCCAGGATATACAGATCCTGGGCGGCCTGCGTCAGGCTGCGCAACGGCACCACATCGAGGTCCTGCAGCACGCCGTCCCAGGCCTTGGCGTAGTCCGCCTCGTAGAGGGCGATGACGGAACTTTCCAGGTCCTTCATCTGCGCCTCCCCCAGGCTGATCTGCGCGGTCTTGCCCAGCACCCAGCTTTCCGAGGCGACCTCGCGCGTGGCCGCCGGCAGCGCCGGCAGCAACACCCTATGGAAGCCATCGACGGTCAGGAAGCCGGGCACGCCCTCCGTCAGCGGCCTGCCGGAGGCGCGCACGATGACGCCGAGCCCGGCCGGGCCCAGCACGTCGCTCGGCCGCCAGGGCGGCAGGCGCTGGGCCGCGGTGGAGGGCTTGATGCGTGAATACACCCGGGCCGCCAGCGGCACGCGGCTGAACGTCGCCCGCGCCTGCGCCACCAGCCCGTCATCCAGCATGACATCCGGTTGCGGCAGCGCCAGCAGCGCGTCGAGATGACCGGCGAGCGCGCTCAGCAAGGGCGCGTTGAAGGCGCCGGGATAGCTGGCCTGCCAGTCGATCGTCATCCACTCGCGCACCAGCGCGGGGTCGAGCGGTCCCTTGCCGCCGAGCATCAGGTAGACCCGGGTTGCCTCGTAGAGGAAATCCGGCCGGGTCAGGTTGCCGCGCATCTGCGCTTCCAGCCGCCAGATCAGCCGGGGCAGCAGCGCGTAACTCAGCGCGTGGCGATAGACGGCCTCGGCCCCGGCCCGCAGCTTGTCGTCCTGGGACAGGCCGAAGCCCCAGGAATCGCCGTCATTGCCGGCATGGGCGAGATCCCTGGCCGCATTCAGCAATGGCAGCAGACGCGGCAGATCGGCGTCGGACACCGGGTTGAGCGGCACGCCCCTGGTCGACACCTCGTAGGCGGCGAGCGCCGCTTCCATGCCGTCGATCTCGTGCTGGCCCTGCCGTTCGCTCGCGAACAGGACACTGGCCCCGGCGAGCACCGCGAGGCCCACGGCCGCGAACGAGGCGACCCGCAATGCCAGCCGGCGCCGCGCCGCGCCGGGCGGCTCGCTGACCAGCATGGCCTCGCCGAAGATCACGCCGGACAGCAGCCGGCCGAGAAAATAGCTGCGGCCGCGCTCCGGACGCAGGCTGGCGCTCCGCTGCTGGTCGAGGCCGAAGGCGCGCGCCATGGCGCCGGTCAGCCGGTCGATCGGCGTGCCCTCCTGCGTTCCGGAGGTGAAATACACGCCGCGCAGCAACGGCGCCGGGTCCAGCCGTGAGCCGCCGAAAGCCTCGGTCAGGAAGGCCTGCAGCGGCTCCGACAAGGTTGCGACCTGGACGGGAAATCCGGCGATCAGGGCGCGCCGGTCCGGGCTGCGTTCCGCTTGCAGGCGATCGAACAGCCGCTCGTTCAGCCGCTCGACGAGCAGTTGCAGCTCGGCGGCAAACCCCTCCACCGGGCCGGCGGCGGTCTTGCTGAGCGGAAAAGTGGTGCCCCACACCTGGTCGCGCCGTTCGCGATCGAGATCGGCGAAGAACTCGCTGAACCCGGCGATCAGATCGGCCTTGGTGAACAGCGCATAGACCGGCATGCGGATGCCGAGCTTATCGCCGAGTTCCTTGAGGCGGCGGCGGATGGCGCGGGCATGGGCGACGCGTTCATCGGCCGATGCCTGGGCGATGTCGCTGAGGGCGATCGCCACGATCACGCCGTTCAGCGGCTGGCGCGGCCGGGTGCGCCGGAGCAGGTCGAGGAATCCCTCCCAGCCGGCGCGGTCCACGGCGGCGTTCGAATCCTGGGTCGTGTAGCGGCCCGCGGTGTCGATCAGCACCGCGTTCTCGGTGAACCACCAGTCGCACAGTCTTGTGCCGCCGACCCCCGCGACCGCGCCCTGGCCCATTTTGGCGGCGAGCGGAAATTTCAGCCCGGCATTGATCAGCGCCGTGGTCTTGCCGGCTCCGGGCGGTCCGATGATGACGTACCAGGGCTGCTCATACAGGTAGCCGCTGGTGCCGCGCGCCTTCTTCAGCAGGGCGAGCGCGGCCGACATGCGCTCGGCGAGCGCCGCGGTTTCCCCGGCGGAATCGGCTGCGCCGCTTGCCGGCGTCGCCATCACGCCGGCTTCCAGGGCCTGCTCGCGGCGGCGCCGGCGCAGGTCGAGCAGCAGGTTCACCGCCGCCCAGGCCAGCAGCAGCACCAGCACGAGGACGAGCCGCAGGCCCCACGACGCCAACATGTCCAGCAGCGGTCCGAACAGCCAGACCAGCGCCGCGAGGAGGAGGGTCCCGACGAAGCTCAGCACCCAGCGGGACAGCAGCAACCCGATGACATTCACCCGCTAGGTTCCTTGCCCGAGCAGTGCGATTTCGATGCGCCGGTTCTGTTCGCGCCCCTCCGCCGTGGCGTTGGAGGCGATCGGGTCGGCATCGGCCCGCCCCTCGGAGCTCAGTCTGGCGGCGTCACCGGCGGCGGCGGCGATGATCGCCCCCGCCGCCTTGGCCCGCGCGGTCGAGAGCTGGAAATTGGAGGGAAACGCGACCGTCCGGATCGGCTGGTTGTCGGTGAAGCCGATGACATTCACGCGGCCGGGCTCGGCCTTCAGGGCGAGGCCGATCCGTTCCAGCAGCGGCTTGAATGCCGGTTCCACGGTGGCGCTACCGGAGGGGAACATGCCGCGATTGGCGATGCGGATCACCGGCTGCCCCGGCGTGCCGACGATCGCCACCAGCCCTTGCGCGATTTCCGGCTGGAGGAACTGCCGCAACCGGTCGAACACCGTGGGTTCCAGCGAGGGCGGTGCCGGCGGCAGCGGCTGCACGGCGGTCGCCCGGCTGATCTGCGGCATGCCGGCGGGCGGCGCGGCCAGCATGCGGGCATACAGCGTGTCGGAGGCGGCGTTGAGATCGGTCGAGAACCAGAGGAACAGCCCGGCGACAACCGCCAGCCCGGCACTGGCCGCGACCCAGATCGGCACATGCAGACGTGCCGGCCGGTACGGCGCGTCGAGCCCCTTGGTGTGCGGCGAAAGGTCGGGACTGGCGGCCGCACGCTGCCGGGCGATAACGGCGTAGGTTTCCTCGCGCACCCGCTCGATCTCGCTGGCGCCGCGCGGCGACAGCCGGTAGCGGCCGATGAAGCCGAGCGACATGCAGAGATACATCAGCTCGATCACCGGCAGGAACTTGCCGGGATTGTCGCACATCTGCCGCAGCAGATCGAAGAAGCGCTCGCCGCTGCGCACTTCCTGGTGGAAGGTCGAGACCAGCGATTGCGCTCCCCAGCCGCCGCTGCTGCCCCAGGGGGTGTTGAGCACCACATCGTCGAGGCTGGCGCAGATGGCATAATGCGCCGGGCGCAGCAGCTCCAGCGGCACGCCGGTGTCGCGTGCCTGCTGTTCGAAGGCGCGAACCTGACGCACGGTGCGCTCGCGCAGGTCGCCGGAATCAGGCGGGGTGGCGGTGTTGCGCAGCCGCGCCATGAGTTGCAGCAGCGGCGCCGCGGCG
The DNA here is from genome assembly GCA_963709085.1 of uncultured Alphaproteobacteria bacterium. Lineage (GTDB taxonomy): Bacteria > Pseudomonadota > Alphaproteobacteria > Acetobacterales > Acetobacteraceae > Rhodovastum. Next base: position 411,354 of record CAVPVB010000024.1, on the reverse strand, counting down.
GCGGCCAGCTTGTCGCCGCCGATGGCGATGTTCTCGGTGCCCTCGGCCAGTCGCGGCGGGGGGCTGGGCGGCGCGGCTGGGCGGCGCGGCGGGGCGGCCGACGGGGCGGCCGGCGGGGCCAGGCCCGCTGCCGCAGGTCGGCGCCCGCCGGGGACAGGTCTGATGATTGTGCGGTCGGTATCCTCAGGCTCGGAAAACGGGTTGTCGCTCATCTCGCCTCGCTTCGGATGTCGTCAGCCACGAATCGCCCAGAGCTCGAGGGTGAGGTTCGGGAAGTCGCCGGAGACATGCAGGGCGAAGCCGCCCGAGGTCTGCATGTGCTGCCAATGCGGCGAATTCCGATCCAGTTCGAAATAGGTGGCGCCGGCGTAAAACGGGATCTGCCGCGGCGCCACCGGCAATGGCCGCACGGCAATTCCCGGCAGCGCCACGTTGACCAGTTCGCGGATCTGCTCGACGGCGCCGATCTTGACCTGGGCGGGGAACAGGCGCCGCAGCGTCTCGGTCGGCACATCCGCCTGCACCGCCAGCACGAAGCTGGCCGAACGCAGAATGTTGCGATCGACGATGGCGCCGACCCGCACCCCGTGGCGCCGCTCCTGCAACGGAATCGATGTCGCGGTCTGCTCGATCACCGCCGACAGCGAGCGGCGCAGGTCGGCGATCACCGGCGCGAAGCTGCGTTGCAGGTCGGCGTGGCGGTACGGCGGGTAATTGGCGGGGCGGCGCGTCGTTTCGACGAACGTCGCGAAGTCGCCGGCCATCTGCACCAGGGCGGCGTAGAGGTCGGCCGGATGGACACAGCCGGCATCGGCCCAATGGCTCAGCAGCTTCTGGGACCGGTTGACCGATTGCAGCAGCAGGAAATCGGCCACGTCGGCCACCCCGCGCGACCCCGGCGCGGTCAGCCGGCCGGCCAGCGCCTCGCCGCGCTGGTTCAGCATGCCCGCCAGCTCGGCCAGCAGCCCGGCGAGCGGCGGCGCGGCGGAACACAGCAGCGCCGGCGGAATCCAGCGTTCGTCCAGCGTCACCCGCCGGTCGGCGCCGACTTCCAGGATGCGCGCGAGGCCGATGGCGTGATAGCCGGCCCGGTTTTCGGTCTCCAGCATGTAGCGCAGGCGCAGCCGGCCGACCTGAATCTCCGCCGGCTGCGGCGAGCCGGAATGGGTGTCGTAGGCCTCGAAACCCTGCTGGCCATACCGTCCGCCGGGCCGGTCATCGGCGGCGATCTCCACCGCACCGGCCTGCCGGATCGGCAGCACCAGATAGACGAGCACGTTGCGGGTGGTTTCCGCCAGCTCGAGCGGCACCGGCTGGTCGGTGTCGCCAGGGAACGAAAACGGTGTGCCGTCCTCGAACACGCCGCTGGCGCTCGTCAGCGCGAACTGGCCGGTGGTCAGCAGGTCGCGGTTGAGGACGGCCTCGGTGAGGCCCCAGCCGTACGGGCGAAGGGCCGCGGTGCGGGCGCGGACAAGGGCCTCCAGCCAGCGGTCCTGCTGCTGGAAATGCTGCGCCCGCAGGAACATGCCTTCCTGCCAGATGACCCGGTTGTTCCAGGTCATGCTGGCGCCAATGTGGCCGTGAGGCCGCTTGTCGTGAGGACGAGCCGGGTCGGCCCGCTGGCCGCCACCGGCGCCATGGCGCGCCAGGTGGCATGGTCGATGTCGCGGAACAGCACGGCGATGCCCAGCATTTGCACGCCTTTCTTCGGTTCGCGATCGATGGTCCGGGACTCGCCCGGGCGCAGCACGAATTCCTCGGAGCCTTGGCTATCCTCGGCCAGGGTGGCGCGCTCGCGTTCGATCAGGGCAAAGACGTCGGCCCGCTCGAAGCGCGCGCTGGCGTTAAGATAAAACAGCCGGATCGCCACGGGGGCCGGGTTGTTGACATAGTCGGGATTCTGGTCCGCCCCGGCCTTGATCAGCAGGCTGAGGGAGGCTGGCGCCGGCGGCGGCGGTGGCGAGGCCGCGCAGCGCGCGAGCAGCAGCGCCGGCAGGCACAATACGGCGCGGCGGACGGTCATCGTGCGGCCTCGTCAGCGGATAATTCATCGATCGCGCGCTCATAGGCCCGGGCGAACGCCTTGCCGAACACGCTGTCGAAATCGTCCGACAACGCCTGCGACACCTTCAGGTGCAGCGCCTCGAAATTCTCCCACGCGCGCGCCTTACGCTGGACCGGCAGCACCCCGAGCCCGCTTTTCTCGGCCCGTTCATTGATCGCCGCCGGATCGAATTGGGCCAGCAGCGCACGCACGGCCGTCTGCATGGCCGATATCGATGCCAGCTCGTGCAGCCGCATGTCGCGCAGCGCCTCCTCAATCGCCTCGGCGGGCGGGCGGGTGCTGCGCCGGCCAAGCCCCAGCAGGATGGTCAGCGCGGTATCGTCGTCGGCGGAGAATTTCAGCGGGTTGTTGCCGGCGGCCTGGATCATCGTCTGGCCGATGCGGAACTCGCCCTTGATGGAGGCGCGCGCCATCAGCACCTGGCGCATGCCGCTGACCGCAGCGCGCAGGGCGGCGCCGATTTTTTCCATCGTCTTCTGCGGGTCTGCCCGGATGGTGTCGGTCACCAGGGTTTCGTCGAGCCCGGCACCGCGGATGAAGGCGGCCAGAAGCTGCGTATCGTTACCGCCGGTCGCCCGCGGCGCCGCAGCCGGAGATGGCGCCGCCGGGCTTTCGCGTGGGACGGTGGGCGCGGGGCGTTGCACCGGCGGCGCCGCTGCAGGGGCCGGCGGGGATTCGGAGGCCGGCCCCTGCAGCGGAACATCCAGGTCCCAATCGTCCGGAAGGACCGCAGCGGGCGAGGGGGGCGGGCGGAAAGCGCTGTCGATCGCCGGGGCGTGGTCCGGCTGCGTCGGGCCGCGGAACGGTTCGTCGTCCTCGGCAAGCGGGTCGAAATCCGCCGGCAGCCGGATCGCGCCGCCGTCGTCGCCGGCCAGCCGGTCCGCGCGCAGCATCGGGTCGGCGGCGGCCCCGAATGGGCGCAATTCCGGCGCCGGCGCGAACGGATCGAGCATGTCGGGCGCCAGTGCGGCATCGGCCGGACGGGCGCCCGCGCGCCGGGCCCGGGCGGGCGCGAATGCGACGAAATCGGCGAGGTCGTCCTCTGCCGCGATGGTCACGTCGAATTCATAGGCGCCCAGGCTGATCCGATCGCCGCTGCGCAGGACCTGGACCGATCCGGTGCCGATCGGGGTGTCGGCATGATTGAGGAAAGTCCCGTTGGCGCTGAAATCCTCCAGGTGCCAGGTGCCGGCGCGGAAGGTCAGTTGGCAGTGCCGCTTAGACAAATGACGGTCGGGGTCGGCCAGGACCCAGTCGTTTTGCGGCCCGCGGCCGATGCTCGAGCCTGCCCGCCCGCCACCTCGCGCCGCTCCGGTGGCACGTTGTCAGGGCAGCGGATCATGAGAAGGGTCAGGGTCACGTGCCGGGGCACCGCATCAGCAGCCGCCCGCCGACCGGATCTTGTGAGCGGCACCGCAATCCCATTGTGTCTCTCCACGATGGTCGCACGCATGCTACAATTAAAAAGTGACGAAGCAACTGATAAACCCCATTCTGCGTGATGGTGTGGGTCAAGGGAAGGGCAATTCGGCGTGGGTCTCGTTCCGTCACCAACAATACTAAGCACCGACGAGATGGGCCGCATCGCGCCGCCAATCTTCACATCCGTGGGACTGGACGCCGTCAACAGCCCAGGCGACGTGTTCATCATCCAGTCGCTGCTGAATGAGCGGCTGCCGAAGCCGCACTCCCCCGTCGCCGTCACCGGGGTGGCCGATCCCGGCACGGTGCTGGCGATCAAGGCATACCAGGCGGTCGTAATGAACATGAACCCGCCGAGCGGGCATATCGACCCTGGCAGTGCCACTTATTATGCGCTCGCCGCACGCCCGCTGGTGAACCAGGCGCCGCCGCCCTCGCCGCATTTCGGTCATGTCGGCGTGGTGCCGCCGGAGGTGCTTGATGCCGCGATCGCCTCCGAACTGCGCTGGAATGTGCCGGCGTCTGTGACGCTGGCGCAATGGATTGTCGAGAGCGCCTGGGGTGCCGCCATGCCGCCGGACAGCAACAATCCATTCGGCATCAAGGCGCTGCCCACGCAGCCCGGGGTGGAAAGCGGCACCCGCGAGGTGGTGGACGGCACGGTCATCCAGACCACCGCGCGTTTCCGCAAGTTCGAGAGTCTGTCCGAGGCCTTCGACCTGCATGGCAAGCTGCTGGCGACCGCCGCACCCTATGCAACGGCGATGCGGCTGGCAAAGGACCCCGATGGCTTCGCGGACGCATTGACCGGTGTTTACGCGACCGATCCGGCTTACGGTTATACGTTGAAATGGGTGATGAACAATTATGGTCTTAAACAATATGGCAGCTTCGCCGGTCGCTGATTTGGATTCGCGGCTTGTCAGTCTCGGGTGGACTTAAATAATGTGGCCACCGGTAGGAGCGCCGGGCGCTCGGGCATGGCTCCTAGCACTACTTTGGAACTTTGGAAGCGTGTTGCGAAATCCTTCGGTTGCAGTGCGGACAACGATAAGGAATTGCTGGCGGAGCGAACAGCTTGGCGATGATGGCGCGGCGGATTTCGGGCAGCGAGGGCTGTGGCGGCGGCCCGTTGGGGTCCACTTTTTTCCCCCGACCCGCAGCCCTGAGGCGCCGGTGTTGCAGGTAGGCGAAAGCGATGCAGGTCATCAGCGCGTGCCGATGCAGGCCGGTTCAGGAGCGGCCTTCGAAGTCGCCGAGGCCGAGGTCCTGCTTGAGTGTAACTAACAAGCTAGAGCCGTTGCTTGTTGATGTCTGGAAGGATCGCGAGCATGGACCGCCTGACGGTTTATCTGAAGCCGTAATCCATGCAGTAATATTAGATTACATTGCGCGCTTCGAAAATCTTCCAAACGAGATTCGAATTCCAATATATTTGGCAGTAAATGATATAAAGAATTTTGGCTGGAACCTACAATACAGAGAGTGGGCAGCCGAAAAGGCGCGGCAAGCTGACAAAGCATCTCGGCCGACAATGCTGCAGCCATCTGCCCCGGCCCGCAAGCCCTGGAAAGGCTAGCGGTGCTGGGCCTGATCTTCGGTCCAAAAAACGTTAGTTAGCCAAGCGATTTAGGTAAACGGTCGGAGGCGATGCGGTGGCACGGGGCGGGCACAACCGGGTGAACGGCGGGACGGTCGAAAGCGTGCGGTCCCTGGACGTGATGAAGCTGGCGCGCGCTGGCTATTTCGTTGATGGCAGGGCGCAAGGAGCGTGGCAATGGAGCAATGCGAGCGGCAATCAGGCCGGCATCGGTATTGCTGGCGGTGCCGACGCAATCACGCTGAACTATCGCAAACAGGCTGTAGGCTCTGATGATTGGCAGGAGGTTGAACAGCGGGTGCCGATTATCTAGACGCCCCGCCGGTTCGGGGGCGCGCGCCCGTGGTTCATCTGCGCGTGTAGCCGGAACGGTCGATACTGCGGGCGGACAGTTGGGAAGCTCTACGTGGCTGGCCGCTTGTTCGCCTGCCGTCACTGCTACCGCCTGGTCTACACAACCCAGCGTGGCAACGCCCTGGACCTCGCGGACGCGCGGCAGGCTCGGCTATGCCGAAAGCTTGGGGCCGACTGCGGGGAACTGCTTCCGCCCCGGCCGAAGTGGATGCGGCACCGGACCTATGCCCGTCTGCTGGGAGAACTGGACGCGGCAAGGGGCGCGCAGGATGCGGCGTTCTGCGACATGGCTGCCCGGCTGCTGGGGCGCTTCGGCAAATCGGGGGCGGCGTGAGCACGGCTGAGGCTGGCCGAGCGGGTAAGCTGGCCAGGGCCTTGCTGGCACTGCTGGGCGAGCATGGGGGCGCCTGGTCGGTCACGGCTGGCGATCTGCTGGCGCTGGTGCAGGACACGGCGGCCGATGCAACCGGGCTGGCGATGCGGCTGGGCGAGGCCGAGGGCGATCTTGCTGCGGCCGGGGTAATGGTAGAGCGGCGCCGGCAGGCTGGCACCGGGGCGCGGGTGCTGGTGCTGCGGTTGGGCGAGGTGCCTTTCCTGCATTTGCAGGGCGGGAACAGTGAGGCGGCCGAGAGTGTGACGCTGGCCGCGGGTGCAGAACTGCCCGCAATCACGACGGCGGCCGAGGCGGTGGCGCTGGCGCTGCGGGAACCGGCGCCAAGTCTGGTTGGAGGGGGCCTGAGACTGAACGAGGCCCCGGCGGGAGCGGCGGCGCCTCCCGCAAGCTGTCCGTCGTGCGGCGGGGCGCGGTGGTGGTGGCAGGCGACATGCCGGCGCCGTGCATCGGGCTGGCGGTGCGGGGCGTGCTGGGTGTGACGACGGAATGCTTGCGTTTCCCTCGCTACCGCAACAACCTTCGTCGGTGTTACGGGAGACCTTTGATGTGGCGACCCTGGGCGTTTCTTCTTCTTTCGTTGGCCGCTCTGACGGGGTGCAGCCCGTTCGTTGAGGTCGTTGATCTCAAGGCTGTGCCCGAGGCGACACGGGATGCTTCCATGCAAGTCCGCATCATCCCTCTTGGAATGCCTGTTCCTGCCGGTATTCGCATGGTCGGGCCTGTTGAGGCATATTCATGTAAGGCACTTCTGTGGGATCCTCCTGCAACGCAAGGAAATGCGCTTCAGCAATTGCAGTTGAAGGCCCTGAAGATGGGTGCAGATGCCGTCGTTAATGTGGCGTTTGACTCGCGAGGAACCGACCAGTACGGAACAAATTGTTGGCAGACTGTGACCGCTTCTGGTTTTGCGGCTCAGATAACAAATAGCAAAATGCATCAACCTCCCGTCCGGCTGGCGTCGCTGGGCGGTTGGTTGTGCGACCCGGCCGAGGGCGCGCGGGTGTGACGCTGGCGGGGTGGCTGGTAGCAGCGCCAAGTAGCCACCAAGGCGTGGCTATTAGTAGAGCCGGATAGATGGCTGTGATGCTGGGCGCATTCGGCGCTTGCGGCTGTCGGCGACACGCCGACCGACAACGTTCGTCCGGCGGTGTCAATGCGCGCCGTTGGCAGATAGCGAGAACATCTCCGCATCGCGCTGTGTCCCCTACCGCATGCCGAGCATCGTTGCCATTTGTAAAGCAATAGTACCAGCTTGCGAGCCGCAACGAAACCGTCCCTTGATGACGATCGGCCTGTCAAAGCTTTCAAAAACGCGGAATCATATTATGTCCGCAACCCTTATCGGCGTTTTGTGCGCGAGCGCAGAAGCCTTGCTTATCGTTGCGTTTTTGGGCCTGGCGGGCCGGCTGACATGGTGTGTTATTGCCGTGGCTGTCGCGCTGCTGGCCGCGATGTGCGCGACGGCTTTCTTGTGATCGCCCATCGAACAGCGTGGGTCTCCGCCACCCTACCACTGTTGGCCACGGCAGGGGCCGCCAGGCGATCACCGAGGCCCGGGGCGCCCATGGCATCGGCAGGCATGCGGTGATGAGCGGCACCATTCGACGGTGCGGAACCTGCTGGCGCGGGGCAACGGCTGACCGGACGATCCGGAGTAACCTGACCGCTCCCGTTCGCCCTCTTTCGCCCTATCCGGCGCGGGTTGGTGGGAAAGATGGCGGGACGGCCCGGAAGGCGGATTTAAGAACCAAGGAAATTCAATGGCTTGATCTTGATTTTTGGCGGAGGGAGTGTCCGCCGAGTGGGATTATAACCCAGTCTACCAGCGTGCCGAGACCCGCAGGAATCCTCGGCTTTCTGACTGCATCGGATGCAGGGGCGTCTACGACCGTCCACTTGCATCTCAGGAGTCCTTGGGGGTAGGTTTGGGGGTAGGAATTTGGGGGTAGGAACGGCCTACCCCCAAGATCGGAGACCTCCCGATGGGCAAGCTGACCGCGCTTTCGGTTCGATCCCTGCAATGTCCGCCGAACTCAGGACGGCCGGCCCGTTTCGGGGACGGTGGCGGGCTGTATCTGCAGGTCGCGCCCGGCAACACGAAGTCCTGGCTGTTCCGGTTCATGCTGCACGGCAAGGCGCGGGAAATGGGCCTGGGGCCGGTGGGCGAGCCGCCCGGCGGCGTGCCGCTGGCCGAGGCGCGCAAGCTGGCGGCGGCGGCGCGGGCGTCCCTGCGGGAAGGGCGCGACCCGATTGCCGGGCGGCAGGAACAAAAGGCCGAACTGCGCCGGGCCGCGCTGGAAGCGGCGGAACGCACCTTCAAGGCCGCGGCCGAGGCGCTGGTGAAGGCGAAGTCTGCCGGCTGGAAGAACGAGAAACACGCCGCACAGTGGACCGCGACCCTTGAGGCGCACGTGTTCCCCATCATTGGCGACATGCCGGTTGCCCGTGTCGGCACCGATGACGTGCTGCGGGTGCTGCGGCCGATCTGGGAACGGGTGCCTGAGACGGCATCGCGGGTCCGCCAGCGCATCGAAGCCGTGTTGGATGCGGCGAGCGTGAAGGGCTGGCGCACCGGCGACAACCCGGCCCGCTGGCGGGGGCACCTGGCCGGCGAGTTGCCGCCGCCGCGCAAGGTGCTGCGGGTTGCGCACCGGCCGGCGCTGCCCTGGCAGCAGATGGGCACGTTCATGGCGGCGCTGGCCGGGCGCGAGGGCGCGGCGGCGCTGGCGCTGCGCTTCGTCATCCTGACCGCGGCCCGCACCGGCGAGGTGCGCGGTATGCGCTGGCGCGAGGTGGACCTTGACGGGAAGGTGTGGGCAGTGCCCGGCGATCGGATGAAGGCGGGCAAGCTGCACCGGGTTCCGCTGTCGCCTGCCGCGCTGGCGGTGCTGGAAGAGGTGCGCCCCCTGATGAAGGGGCCGAATGATCTGGTGTTCCCCGGCGGACGCAAGGACGTGCCGCTGTCCGACATGGCGCTGTCGGAGGTGGTACGCCGCATGAACGAGGGCGGGGAGGAAGGCGCCTTGCCGTGCTGGCGCGATGCCGAGGGGCGGGCGGTAGTGCCGCACGGTTTCCGGTCCACCTTCCGCGATTGGGCCGGCGAGACGCGCAGCGATGGGCACGACGTGGTGGAAGCCGCCCTGGCCCATACGATCAAGAACAAGGCCGAGGCAGCCTATGCGCGGTCCGATCTGTTGGAGCGTCGGCGCCCGCTGATGGAGGCCTGGGCCGAGCATTGCGGGCGACTGCCGGGCGAGGTGGTGGCGCTGGCGGAGCGGCGGCATGTGGCTGGCGCCGGTGTCGGGATTGGGGCTTGATGCCCGGATGCTGACACGCAGTCCGCTTCCGTTACAGGTTGCTGTCGCAATTGGCGGACTGGTGCCGGTCGGGACCGGGCTGGCCGGCGTGTTGCTCGGTCCGGAGATGGCGCAGGGGCCGATAGCCGGTCTGGCCGGCGCGATCTCTCTGGACAGCCATTTCCGCTATCTGTCGGGCTTGCTGCTCGGCATCGGGTTGGCTTTCTGGAGCATTATCCCGGGCATTGCCCGGCACGGCGCCGCGTTCCGGTTGCTCACTGCAATTGTGGTTGCCGGGGGCCTCGGCCGCGCTGTCGCTCTGGCGCTGCATGGCGTGCCATCGGCGCCGATGGTGTTGGGTCTGGCGATGGAACTGCTGGTGACGCCGCTGCTTTGCCTTTGGCAGGCGCGTGTGTCGTGTGGGTGCCGGCAATTGCCCCCTGGGTAGAGCACTGGCCGAGCGGCGGGCGATTGCCGGCTGCGTCGCGCTCCCCATCCTTCCTTTCGTGCGCGAGATTTCAACTGCTGGGGTGCGCACAGGCCGGGACGGCTGGCATGATCCATGCATTCCCGTGGGCGTTTGGAGCCCAGGTCGGCTTCCCTGGTTGCGATACGCGGCATCGGCAGCCAAGGAACAGATCATGCCCTGCCGTCTCTGCCAGCGCGTTGTCCGGCTTTGATGATCACCCAAAATGGCATATCAGCTCCTCCGTTTGGGAGAAGGCAGAGGCAACCTAGCGGTTAGCCAACTCCTTCGCGAGGATCGCCATTCGATGCCGAATGGTGTTAACCTTTTGGTGAGGCGCATGCATCGGGGTTCCCGGTGAGGTTTACCGAATTCGGGAGGGATACATCCGTGGAACTCGAAACATCATTGAAAAAGAGGCTGTCATAATGCAAAGTATTCCTGACGTTGAGTTAGCTGATAACACCAGTCAACGTTTGCCGTGCGTGCTTGTTCTAGACAACTCCGGCTCCATGGCTGGACAGCCTATTGAAGAACTCAACGCAGGACTTCTCCTGCTAGAGGAAGAGTTAAAAAAGGACGATATCGCAAGTCAGCGTGTCCAGCTTTTAGTAATCCGGTTCGGCGGAGACAATGAGGTGCAGATCGTCACCGATTGGACTGACGCGATGTCCTTGACCGCACCGCGCCTGACGGCAAATGGCGTTACCCCTATGGGGGCAGCGGTCCGACTGGCTCTACACAAAATTGAGGAGCAAAAATCCCGATATCGTCAGAACGGCATCCCCTACAATCGACCCTGGCTGTTTTTGATAACTGACGGCGGACCCACGGACGACGATTGGCGGCAGGCTGCAGCGGAATGCCGCGCGGCAGAGAAGGCAGGCAAGTTAATATTTTTTGGGATTGGCGCTGGGACGGATGCCAACCTAGTCAGTTTGGCCGAGTTTTCAATCAGACAACCGGTACGCCTCCAAGGACTAAAGTTTCGTGAACTTTTTCTCTGGTTAAGCCGCAGTACCAGTAGTGCCTCGAAGGCTGCTCAGGGAACGAATGTTCAACTTCCTCCACCTTCTGATTGGATGCACGTGTCGACATAATAAGTTTTATTGATAACTTATGATTTGGAAAGTGTAAAATGAACCAGATAAAATGGAAAGTGTTTGGCGTTTCGTTAGCTGGATTTTCTCATCAAGCCGATGGCAGAAACTGCGAAGATTACCATGCTCTGCAGACCGTGGGTAACGGTTGGCTCGTAGCTGCACTCTCGGATGGAGCCGGATCAGCAATCCGCTCGATCGAAGGCGCGAAGGCAATTTGCGAAGGGGTTGTTTCCGCAATTTCGTCGCGTCTAGCGTTGTCCGACCAAATCGTTAATGAGCAAGTTGAAACCTCTGCGCGCTCATGGATCGAAGAGAGTATAGAGCGCGTACGCTCTGGTCTTTTATCTAAAAACCATGAGGCCATTGCTGAATTTCACGCGACACTTGTCGGTGTAATCGCAGGTCAGAACGGAGGTCTATTTTTTCATATTGGCGATGGAGCCTGCCTGCGCAATGGTTCACCGAGAAATCGGCAACAATGTTATGTCACTTCCCGAGAATGGCGAGTATGCCAACGAGACGTACTTCTTTACAGAAAACTCGTGGAAAGATCATCTCCGTTTCACATCATTTGGCCCCGAATTCGACGTAATTGCAATCATGACCGATGGCGTGACCCCTTTTGCGCTGGCGTCAAAAGCCCATGGCCCATATGCGCCCTTTTTTGATCCGGTAGCGCGCTTTCTGGAAATCCAAGGCCGAGACGAAGGTGAACGCGGCCTTTCCGCCACTCTCGGAAGTGACGCAATTCGAAAGATCACCGATGACGATAAGACGCTCGTGTGGGCATTGAAAGTCCAAGCGGATGGTAGCTAGCTCTTGGTTTGTTGATGATTCAAAAGGAAAATGGGCCGTCCGGCTGAGTGCGCCGATTGCTCAAGGCGCTGCCGGAACAATCCATCATGTGGATTGTGAGGCGGGCGTCGTAGTGAAGCTATACAAAGAAAAGAGAGACCTTCCCGAATATCGGGAGAAGGTCGCGGCGATGCTGGCCGCTCCCCCGCATCTTCCGATCTTGAATGTCGGCGTCCGAAGCTATGTTCAGATCGCTTGGCCAACGGCAAATATCGTCGATGATCGCGGCGAGTTCCGTGGTTTCATGATGCCAGAGGTCGATTTCCAAGTTTCGACTGAGTTGGAGAACATCCTGCAGCGGAGCGCACGACAGCGAAAACGGCTTCCCGAGTTCTATGGCGCACGGGTGCTTTTGGCCGCCAATCTCGCTGCGCTTATGGCCGAGATGCACAAGCTCGGCCACTACATGGTGGATATGAAGCCCATGAATATGCGTTTCTATCCGGACACGTGGTACCTTGCAATCCTCGATACGGACGGCTTCAGCATCAACGGCACACGTCGTCTGCCAGCACGACAATTTTCAGATGAATATATCGCCCCCGAAGCATACGGAAGGAAGCCAGAACAGCTTGGTCTTGAACATGATCTATTCGCTCTAGGAGTAATCATATTCAGGCTGCTGAACAATGGCATCCATCCTTACCAGGGCATTGACATGGGGTCAATTCAACATCCCACAACCCTGCAGGAACGGATTTTTGCAGGACTTTACTCCTATGGCCAGATTCCGCATTCGGGCGTCGGTCCCGCGCCGTCGAGCATCCACGATTTTCTGGAGGGCAAAACCCGTGATCTGTTTGATCGGTGCTTCAGAATTGGCGGCGGCCGCCCGACGGCAGAGAAGTGGCGAGATCATCTCAATGGTTTGATCACCGAGAAGACCTTGCTGAAGTGCGCGGTAAACCCCATCGATCACGCGCACTTCTCAAAAGGTTGCGGTCTATGCGTTCTGGAACAGCGCCTCTCAACCGCAAGGGCAGCGGTAGCCCAGCAACCGATTCAATCGCCCGGAAGTGTCCTAGGCAATCTGTCGACCGGGGCACCGGGTGGCCGCTCTTTGCCCCCCAGGTTCAACTTTCGCCTCGCTCAGCAACCGGCTTTGGCGATTACACCTGGTCCGAAAAAAAGGAGGCGAGGCCTTCGCTATCTCGCGATTATTGTGGTTGCACTCGGCCTGTACGCCAATCAGTCGCCGAAAGCACCTCGGGTTGAACCAAACCAAGCGCAAAAGCAGATCATTATAAATCCCGTTTCCGCGCCATTGGTCGTGAACCCGGTTCTGCAGTCTCCCGCCGCGCCCCCAGTTCCACAACCTATGAAGCCTCCGCCGATTGCGCAGACTAGTTATGACGGAAAGCACCCCGCGACAATTCAGTATCATGGGCTTATGGTGACGGTTGATGGTAGCCGCGGTCCAGATGGTGACACGCTCGGGCCAGTGGCCACGGGTTGGTATCAGGGGCGTCCTGCTTTTACACTCCAGATTGATGACGGAGTGCAAGGAGCAAATTTGGAGCTCAGGCAGCTTGATCGCAATGTGAGTCTACCTCAGGTGATATTCACTGCGTATTCTGGCGGCGCTCACTGCTGCACGGTTACAAAAATCGCGACCATCAACTCGTCGGGAAGCTGGACTACTCTGGACGTGGGCCAGAACGATGGTGGCGGTTACAAATTCTTGGATTTGGATGGCAATGGCAACAGTGCACTCGTAACAATCGACAATAGCTTTCTGTATGCATTCGCCCCATATAGCTGTTCGTACGCTCCAACACGAATAATGAAGCTGATTGGAAGCGAAGTGAAGGACTTGACACGCGATTTGAAATATCGAGAGTTCCTGCGGCAGGAACTCCTGAAAATGGAAACGTTCCAGCGTAACAACCCGTGTTCTGAGCCGAATGGATATCTTGCGGGGTGGGTGGCGCAAAAGGCGTTGGTGGGTGAACTTGACGATGCATGGCACACGATGCTCGCATCCTTTGATCGTAATTCTGATTGGTTGGTCGGATGCCGATCTGGAGCGCCATCCTATAATTGTCCGGATAACGAAAAGTACATAATAGCATTTCCGGAGGGTCTGGCGAATCACCTGTTTGAGAATGGCTATATCTCCGAAACGCAACGGAATAATCTGTCTTTAGTTTTGGCGCAACCGTCATCGCCGGCTCCGCCAGTGCCAAGTAACCCGGCGTTCACGCAGGGAGTTGCGGAACGTCAAGCCTATGAGGCATGGTTCGCCGCTCTTGAACCGGCAACACAAGGCGGCGCGGCTTATTGGGCCGAGAACAGGAGCCGGGCAGCGAAGGGGGAGAATGTTTCCTGCTCCCCACCCGGCGCTTCGTGGTTGTGGATGCAGGGGTGCCGGGGCGCAATGCAAACGCTCAGTGGGTCCGACAAGCGGCGTTTGGCCGACGCTGACTATAGAGCTGGCTGGAACAGCGTACCGGACCCGGCACCGGACCTCCAGACACTACATGTTCGCCAACAGTCACCTGAGCAGTTCTCTTCGCAACCGTCATCGCCGGCTCCGCCAGTGCCAAGTAACCCGGCGTTCACGCAGGGAGTTGCGGAACGTCAAGCCTATGAGGCATGGTTCGCCGCCCTTGAACCGACAACACAAGGCGGCGCGGCTTATTGGGCCGAGAACAGGAGCCGGGCAGCGAAGGGGGAGAATGTTTCCTGCTCCCCACCCGGCGCTTCGTGGTTGTGGATGCAGGGGTGCCGGGGCGCAATGCAAACGCTCAGTCGGTCGGACAAGCGGCGTTTGGCCGACGCTGACTATAGAGGCTGGCTGGAACAGCGTACCGGACCCGGCACCGGCCCCCTAACACTGCTTTGGCAGAACTAGGCCACTTTCTGGGACGTATCAATGAGTTACGCAAATTCGCTACGCTTCCAACGATGCTGATGGCATCTACGGAAATGTTTTTTCTGCCAAGGTAGTGCTAATTCCTATCATACAACCCGCCGGAAGTGCCGACCCCATTGAGGCGATGGAAAGGCCGCCGCCTCTGGCGACGGGCCGCCGGCGGTATTTGGGCGGGACACGGGATACCGGACAACTAGGGCCTGTTAGTCCTTGAGTTCTGCACCACGAGCCTGCATCTGCTCAGAATTTTCTTGCGCACCAGGCGACTCAGCGACGCCAACGTCATATGTGATTCTCTATGCGGATCAATATGCGCTTTTTTCCGATCGTCCGCTGAGAATCTCCAATATTTTCATGGAACTCAGGGACTAACAGGCCCTAACCCTCAACGAGAGCATCCCGTTGCATCGGTCCGTTTACGGAGTCCGTGCGACTCGGCGGCAGGTCGCCTACGGTAGCGTCGGCGGGGCTAGGAGTCGCGACCGAACGCCCGGACCTCCGACCGGGCCGCCCCGCCGCCTCGCGAATCGGAGCAGCGCGTCGGAGTGCGTTTGACCGGACAACTCAGCGGGCCAACACCCGATCCACCGAGCAAGTCGATCATGTCGGCGTGCGAGGTGATAACCTGGATCGCGTTTCGTCGGGCGATCCCACATGACGACTTGGGCAGGTTGTTCAAGGTGACGCCGGTCCGGTGGTATTGTGTACCGGCAGAGACCGTGCTGGAAGCCTTGGAGGCCCGCGCGGGCCTGTCGGGCGATGGTCGTTTTTGTGCCATTCGCCAAGCCGCCATAGCACCCGATCTCGACCGCTACCCTTCGCGCCATACGATATTTACCAGCGAAGGACCACGCGCGCTGCGTTGGATTCGTGCGCAGCACCGCCGGGAGACGGGAAGGCTTCTGTCGTTTGCCGAACTCGCGCGGTTGCTGCGCGAAGAAATAGCCTTTGACGAAGAAGTTTCGGCACAGATCGAGGAAGGAAAGGCGCGGCTGCGAGATCGGGCAGCGGCTGGATTGCTCACCGCCTATGGCATCCCGCTGCGCGCCGACGGCAGTCGGGCCGCGGGCGCATTACCTGAGCCTCTGCCGGCGACGTTGTTCATGCATCCTGCCATTACCCTGGCCGAGTGGGACACGCTCGACGCCCATTCCAATAGTCCGGCAACGCAATGGCGCGATCAACAGTTGCCCCGGTTTGAGGAAATTCAGTTCAAGACTGCGGAGGTTCTGCGGCTTTGGCCTCCTCATATCGGCCCGCGGGAGACCAGCGAGTGGAAGCGCACGAATAGCTGCACGGTGACAGATGCAATCGGCCGGATCGCATACGGGACTGAGTACCGATGGCCGCTATTTCGCCCCGCCGGGCGATACCTGGACGGAGGCCGAGAAACGACACCAGCGGGTACTCGATCGGCGCTACCCGTCGGATTCCGGGCTGCCAGGAATCTCCGCCGTCATTGGACTGAAAGCCGGCGAATGGGAGATTGCGCTCGCAGCCTGGAAGCAGACCGACAAAAAGCGGTGGTGCGGGGCGGAAACTGCCCTGTCAACCGCATTACAGTCCGGCACCACCAAGGCATTCGACGAAATGGGGGTCGTCGTGCCCGCCGAGTTCTGGCTTGCGAACAACTTGCGGAGTCCACGCGCCCGAGCTTTTCGATTGCGAGCCGAGGACCTCCGCACTGCCGGGCTTGTTCCGCCCGGAACGGCCGCACCGGCCTGTCCGGTTGACGAGGCTTCGACAGTGCCGAATGGACTCCCTGCAGACTTGGCAAGTGACCCGAATGCGTCGATGGCATTCGACGCGATGAAACGCTTCGCGGAAGATTTCGTAAGAAAGCGCGGCGCTCCTCCTACACGGGATCATGCCGCGTGCGCAGCCAACAAGGAGGTCACCGCCTATCCGGTCCGCAAAGCACGCGACCTCTACCGACACCTTCCTGTCAATCTACGAAACCCCAGCCGCAGTCCTCGTCAATAATCATACGCATCCCCGTGCGCTGTGCGTGCGCGTGCGTGCGCTGTGCGCTGTTCAATCTGGTCTGAACACTCGATAGATGGTTGGGCACCCCGAAGCATTCAGAGGTGCCGACATGGATACTGCAACCGAAACCACCCCCGCACGTACCCGCCGCAAGGCGGAGTATGTGTCCAATGACCCGCTGCTGACTGCTGCGGAGGCCGCCGTGGAAACGGGACGAGGGTTGAGCACGTTCTGGCGCGATGTGCGTGCCGGCCGGGTTCCGCCCGCCTACTACGTTACGCCAAGGTGCCCGCGCTGGCGGTGTTCCGAACTGCGCGCCGCAGTAGAAGCGTGCCGTGCTCCGGCGAAGGGTGCCGCGTGATGCGCGCCGCCCTGCCGCTGGCCGCGACCCTGGCGTTGCTGATCCTGGCGGCGCTCCTGCGGATGACGATGCCCTGAGCCGCGGGAGGCGATGCAGTGAACGCCGTCCTTCTGACGTTCGATCTCGGCGAGTGCAAGAAGTTCATCTCGTTCTGGTGCGAAGTCACCGGCGCGCCGCACATCACATTGACCGCGATCGTGCCAGACGGCTCGACCACGACCACGACCTTCGAAGCGCCTGACACCGAGAAAGCCGGCGCATGGATCGCGCGTCACCAAGGCGCCGGCCGCAACATCTATTTCCAGCCCAACGAGACGCCCGCCCGCTGCATCAAGAAGCCGACCAAGGAGGCAATGCAGGCCAGCCTGTGCAGGCATGCAGATATTGACCCAGACGACGGCGATCGCCCCTATCAGGAAGAGCGCGACAGACTGCACCAGCTTGCCGATTTCCTTCTCGCCGACCCGCATATGCCGCCGACTGCGATCCTGGACAGCGGCAACGGTATCCAACCGCTTTGGGTCATTGCGCGTGAGGCGCTGACTCCGGAGACCATCGAGCGTATCGAGAACGAAAACCGGAAGATCGAGGCTGCCGTTGGTGCCGCCGGAACGCACAATGTTGACCGGCTGCTCCGTCTTCCCGGCACGATCAACTTCCCGAACGCCAAGAAGCAGAAGCTGGGCCGCGGCGTGTCTCGCGCCCGTCTGCTGCACTCGGCTGCCGTAGCCTACTCGGCCGAGGAAGCCGCCCTGCTGGGCAAGCATCTGGCCGAGCGGCTCGCCGGGTCGGACTTGGTGCGCCCGGTAAAGCCGCCGGCCGATCCGTCACCAAAGCCCAAGAAGGTCGCGGCAGACCGCGGCGGACGCGACCGCTCCCGCAGCGCAATGCGCATCGGCGCCGAGATCAGGCGCGACGGCGGCACCTACGAAGACATGGTTGCCCGGCTGCGCACCGATCCGGAAACGGCGGATTGGTTCACGGAAAAGGGCGAACGCAATAACCAGCGCGAGCTTCGCCGCATCTGGGATAAGACGACACCGAAGCCGGCTAAATCCGGGCTGCCGGTCATCTATAACTCTGCCGGGCGGTTGCACATCATCGCCTCGCAGGCAGAGGCCGCGCTGGTGAAGTCGGGAAAGCCGCTGTTTCAGCGTGGGGAAATTCTGGTCCGCCCCGTCGTGTCGGATGTTCCGGCATCGAAGGGACGGACCACAAAAGCCGCCGGCTTGAAAGAAATTGAGTTCCACGGCCTTCTTGATCTGATGGCTCAGACCGCAACCTGGCAGCGGTGGGACGCGCGGGCGGAAACTTGGGTTGACGATGACCCGAACGGGCAAGCTGGCAACATCGTCCTGAGCCGCTCCGGCTTCTGGACGATGCCTACGATTGCAGGCGTCATCACGACCCCCACCCTGCGCCCCGATGGTACCCGTGCTGCTTGATGCCGGATACGACCGCCAGACGCGTCTTTACCACGCCAAAGACCCCGACCTTGATCTGAGCCGACTGCCAGCCAATCCGGCGCGGACCGATGCCGAACGAGCGCTGAAGCTGCTGAAGGAGCTGATCAAGGAATTTCCCTTCGTGGCTGAAGTTGACCGTGCCGTGGCGCTGTCCGGGATCATCACACCAGTCGTGCGGGGTGCAATTGCGGTTGCACCCCTGCATGCCATGAAGGCCACAACGGCAGGTACCGGAAAAAGCTACTTGGTCGACATCATTTCGACCATTGCTACCGGCCGGATATGCCCCGTTACATCCGCCAGCAAGGACCCGAACGAGACGGAAAAGCGGCTGGTGGGGCTGTTACTGGCAGGCTATCCGATACTGAGCCTGGACAATATCAATGGCGAACTGGGCGGCGACTTTCTGTGCCAAGCGGTGGAACGCCCCATGGTGAGGGTGCGCAAGCTGGGCGAGTCCGACATCTTCGAAATCGAAAGCCGCGCCACCGTCTACGCCACTGGCAACGCGCTGCGCGTGGTGGGCGACATGACGCGCCGGACCGTGGTTTCCACGCTCGACGCGCAATTGGAGCGGCCGGAACTGCGGGAGTTCCGCAGCGATCCCGTCGCCAACATCGTGGCCGACCGGGGCCGTTATGTCGCCGCATGCCTGGCAATCGTCCTGGCCTATCAGCAAGCCGGCTGCCCAGGGTTGCTGGCGCCGTTGGCCAGCTTCGAAGACTGGTCCGGTCTGGTCCGCTCCGCGCTGGTCTGGCTCGGCGAGGCGGACCCCTGCATATCCATGGAGGCGGCACGAGAAGAAGACCCGGAACTTGTCGAGCTGCGCGAAATGGCGGCGTTGTGGCACGCCGCGGTCGGCACCGATGCAAGGACGCTGCGCGAGGTGCTGGAGATCGCAAACGAGCATGAGATGACCGCCATTGGCATATCGCCGGACCTCGCACACCCCGAGTTTCTTGACGCGCTGACCCGCCTCGCTGGCGACCGCGGCACCATCAACACCAAGCGGCTGGCGCGATGGTTGGCAGACCATGCCGGGCGGATCGTCACAGTTTCGAGCGTCGCCAGCGATGCACAACCGGCCGTAATCAAGCGGTTACGGTTCGCAAAGGGACCGGATGCACAAGGCGGTATCGGGAGATGGAAGGTGTCAGAGGCGACCCAGGACAGGGCTTAGGGTGGCTTCGGTGGGTTCGGTGGCTTTGTTCTAACCCCCTACGCGAGCATGGCAGCCAATTTGTTACCGGTTATACTGAAACGATTACGGTGCAGCGATATGGCTGCAATGCGTAGGGGATGGGCTGAAACAAACCCACCGAACCCACCGAACCCACCGGTCCGTCCTGTACTCTGGCGGACTTAAACGCGGATGCCGCATCACCGTCGGCGCGCCCGAGGAAGCAACCGACGGGAAGCCCCGATGGTCGCGGGGCTACTGGCGGCGGTGCAAGGCCGCAGAACAAACAACGACGCTCAAAAGGAATCGGCAGATATGAACCCGGTTGCTCCTCTTCCCAAGCGCGCAAGCGCGCCCAAGGTCGCGCAACTGCGGCAGACCGGCGCTCAAGTTGCACTCGCCATCTCGCCGGCGGAACTCTGCGCCGCGTTCGGAGTGACCGATCCAGACGCAGCCACTCGCCTGCTGAGCCAGCTTCTCGGCGTTCTCCATCCCGACACCTCGCAACCGGTCGACCCTGCGCTGATCAACCAAGCGCTCGCCCTGGTCCAAGGCATCGGTCCGGCTGACGCCACCGAGGCCATGCTCGCCGTCATGCTGGTGGGAGCGGAGTTTGCCGCGATGGACCTCATGCGCCGTGCGACGCACCCGGCCCAATCCGCGCCGGGCCGGCAAACCTATGCGGGGTTATCGCTCAAGGCCATCCGCACATTCGCGCACCTCCTCGAAGCCCTTAACCACAGCCGCGGCAAGGGCGTCACGCAACGGGTGATCGTCGAGCGGGTGACGGTCGAGGCCGGCGGCCAAGCCGTCGTCGGTGCTGTCGCCAGGATGGGGGGTGGGGGGTGACCGATATCACAGCAGCCAATCCGACGGATCGCCCCGACGTGCCGGACGAGGCAACGTGCCGGCCGCCGAACCCGTTCGCTGCCATGCCACGGTGCGGAGCGAAGACCCGTGCCGGCACACCGTGCCAGCGGATCGGCAATGCCCGGAACGGCCGCTGCATTCTCCATGGTGGCCGAGCCGGCGCCCCGCGGGGAGAGCGGAATGGTAGCTGGCGCCACGGCGGCGAGACCAAGGAAGCCGTCGCCCAGCGCCGGGCAGTCCGGGCGCTGTTGCGGCGGGCAAAGCAGATGCTGAAAGGGGAAGATTGATGATCCGTCGCCAGAGTGTTGACCCCGAACCCCACCACGGGGAGTGGCTAACCGAACCTCGTCTCCAACTGACGGATGAGGAGATTGCCGGAATCGATGCGAGGGATCGGGAGCGCCGGGCGCGCAGAGACCGCGTTTACCAGGGCCTCAGGCAAGACGCTCAATCCTGTGCCCGGTCGATGCGGTATTCGCCGCTGTTCGGTGAGGTGACAGACTGGGACAAAATCATCGACCAATCGCTCGACGAGTATCGCTCCGGCCGGTCCCTGATGGACCACCTCGGCGCCGATCGGCTGGTCGACCCGGCCCTGACGGGCATGCTGCTGGGGATTCGGCGCGGCCTGATCGAAGAGACGCAGGCAAGCTCGATGTCCGACTACGTGCTCGTCGACATGGTGGTGATCGCATTCGCGAACGCGATGCGGGTTCAATCGGTGATCGGCAATACCGCACTCAGCATCGAGTGCGAGATGTTCGGCCAGCCGACGCTGCGGGCGAGGTGGAAAAAGGCGTACGGCGGTCGCCCCGAAGATATCCAAGGGCTCGCGGTCGAGGAACATGTGGTGCGACTGCGCGAGACGCTGATGCCACTGGCGGAGAGGTTTTCCCGGATGGCGAGGGAGGGGGTCGAGGGGTTGAGACGACAGCGACAGATGCCGACGGGTGAGGTTGAGCGGGCGGCGGCGATCGAAATCAGCTTGGTGCCAGCGCCTGCGGAGCGCGGCGGTTGCCAGGTCATCGAACAGGCGCGCGATGTGCTCACCGAACCCAACGCATTTCTCCGGGAGCACGATTCGGCTATTTCATCGGTGTGCGGCCTTCGTGGCGCGGCCGGTAGCGGATGATCCAACGAGTCTGGCCGCGGTGATTGACGCCATGCGCGACCGCTTTGCCAAGCTGCTACCGGCCAGTACCGCTGCACAGAGGTTCTGACCGGTTGACTGACGGGGACTCCGTCGCCAACGGTCCCATTGACCGCTTCGAGTGGATTGCGGTGGTTGGTGTGGGGCGAACATGTCGCATCGAAGCGGGCTCTGTGCGCCCGGATGATTGCGGCGCCGGATTAGGATTTGCTCATCCGCGCTTGCGGGCTAATACCGATGGGCGACGGCAACGTGCGATGATAGGTTGAAGCCCACGTGTTTCTCTCGCCTCCGGCAAACGCGTTCGAGTGTCTGCCTTCGACGATCTTCCGCATCGGGAGTGTCGACGGGGAACACGGCTTGCCACCCTCACCCATCCCCTCATTTCGCTTTCGGCATTAACCAGCAAAGCAGGCCGCTTTGCGCCAGCATTTCCGCGAACCTCTGCATCAGCGGCAGGAGCCGATGCTCGGGCATGTTCGGGATCAACTCGTAGAGCATGCATCCCTGGCGGAACAGCGAATGCGTGCGTGTTTTCGACGTGTTGGACTTGAGCTGTCGGTCCATGCCCAGGCTCTCCCCGGCCGCTCCGAGCATGGTGAGCAGCACCATGGCGAAGGCACTGATGAGCAGCAGACGGTCCCGTCGCTCCGGGTCGGCGATGCGGATCTCGGACATCCCCATGCCGAAGCGCAGATCCTTGGTGTCTCGGAAGCTGGGCTCGATGGTCCAGCGCCGCGAATATCGCTTGATCACCGTCCCGACAGGTGCCGCGGCGTCGCTGGTCGCGAGGCACCACGGCTCCTTCATGTCACGGGCATGCACACAGACGACGGCACCCACCTGATAGGCATGCGACGCGGTGACGCGGGCGCCCCGGAGCTTGCGCGCCCGACCCGATTTGCCGACCCATTCGGCGGCGGTCCGCGTCTCGCCGGAGGCATCGGTGACGTGGATGTTACCACGGAAGCGAATGACATAGGCGAAGCCAAGCTCAGTCAGATAGGCGAACAGCTTGTGATCACCGAAGCCGCGGTCGGCCAGGATGGTGACACGGCAGCCGGGCGGGACGAGCTGTGACAATCGCCGCAGACACGCATCCTCGAAGTCGTTGCGCTGATCCTTCAACTCGTCCTTCCATACGGACAGCCACAACAATGGCATCGCCCGGCCATGGTCGGTCACGAGATTGAGCGCAAGAGTGGCCTGGTCGTCGCCGTCGAAGTCGGTCCAGTCCATGGCAACGACGATCTCCTCGCGCGTGCCGATCAGATGCGGCACCCAGCGGGCGAAGCTGTCCCAGACATCGATGCCCTTGTTGCTGAGCAATCGGTCGACCTGCTTGATCGCATGCTTGGTCACGAGGCCGCGTGCCTGCGCCAATGCCTGCCCGATCATCGCCACCGCCAGCGACGCACCGGTCATGACGCCAAGGGTGGCCGCGGCCAGTGACTCCACGCGCTTGGTGTGCAGGTCCGGGCCGTAGAGGCCGTGAATGAACGCGTCTATGTCCTTCAGCCGTCCGCCGTCGCGCAGGCCCGCCGTTGCCGTTTCCATGCCGCCCATTCATCCCAAAACACTCCAGGATCTGGTAGAGACCCGGCTCGAATCGGCGCAAGATGTGGGAGGAAGAAAATGAGGGGAGTCCTGAGCTTGCCACCGCAATTTGGTCATGATCGATCGTAACGGCAGTGAGAAGTAAGCTATTTCTGATCCGACGTTAATTCATCGATGATTGTGCAGCTAGACTTTTCGACGCTCGCATCATCCGCAACAACAGGGTCATTCGCGTCCTGTGGTTCGACTGGCTGCACCTGCGCCAAGGTGAAATTCTTGGTAAGCACGCGAAGCACCTCATCGTATTCAGGCGGCTCTTCCCGAATTTGCTGCTCCGATTCTGACCGAATAAACGGGCGAAAAGTGTAGCTGGCGTATTCTCTATAGAACGCCTCGCAATATGACTGCAGAGAGTCGCGATTTACAGACTTAGTCCCCGTAAGCAGGTCTTCATAATGCGGAAGTTTCTCGCGGTCGCTCATGTCGATCCAGAACACTGGATAATCGACGCCGCCAAAAACGCCTTTAAGTGCGTGAGATCCTCCATAGTAAAGGTTAATAGCTGGAATTAGTTTGTCGTGACTCGGCGTCGTTAGCGCCATCATATACGCGATATCGACGCCCACGATAAACTTGCGGTTTGTGGCGAAGCTTGCTAAGCGAAAACCGATATCAATAGACGGGCCGATAAAATCAATATCTATTTCAGGAGTGCCTCCTCTGTAATAGGAGTCGAGAAGGCGGCCGTTCTCAAGGTAATAGTCGTCAATTACCCGGTCTGTGTCATAGGAAAGGCTGCTTATTACGACTTCTTTGTTTTTGAAGGGAAACCCAGCGGACCAAGCAGCGCATTTCACATCGAGGCGAGGGTCAAGGCGCTTCAGAAAGTGCCTCATGTCTCTAACGGCCGCGATCCAACACTCAAGGCACACCGCTAGCTGCCTATGGTCTGTGAGCACTTTAACGAAAAGAACCTCATCGCCAATAGTCTTCCAGACTACGGGCGATTCGCCGAATAGTTCTGGGTGTGCTGAATTAGCTTCGCGGCGGTTATTCCACCCTTCAAGAAAATGCCGTCGTGCCTCAATGTAGAACCCCTGAATTACCGAAAACCAAGACGATTGATTCTTAGCGCCGGCTTCATGAAAGGCTCCAAGCTTTGACTGTTTGAGTGCCGTGGAACCAACGATGTCAGCACTCAAGAACAGGCGCAGTCTCGGCTTTAGGAACTCCGGACATTCCATGGAGGGGCCTAACCCAGCCCGAGCCTGCCGAGCGCGAACCTCCGCTGCGGACGGCGAAACCATGAACTTTGACGCTACCGTTCCGATGTGCCCTCCAGCCGCTCGATATGCGGCAGAAAACCCGTCCTTCGGCATTAGGAACGCGCCAGCAAACCAGTTTGCTTCCCACTCTATACGATCGGACCCTTTTCGAAGGACCATCATTGGGCCATCGATTCGAAAACCATTGTGCCGCCGCCACATATAGTGAAGCATAAAGTGGCCGAGTTCATGGGCGATCGTAAACCTATCCCGGAGCGAACTTGTGTGGGCGGGAACGATGATGGTGAAGTCTTTTGGATCCTTCACAAACAAGCTACCAGACCTCTCAGGGTCTTCAGTTAAAGTATCCTCCACTCGCACCCGCCCTCCTAGCCGGGTGACAATCTCCTCAATATTGCTGCCGGGCTGAAACCCAAGTTTTTTCGCAATGGATTCAGCAAACGCAAAGATTTGCGCTTTTGAGAGGTTGGTTGGGCTCGCTGGCTCATAAGTGGGCATGATAGCCGATTGGGCTGTTCAAGGGATCTAACCCTAGCACGGCGAGCTGCCCCGCCGCAACGGCATGACCACGTTTTGTTCTCGGCCAGCGGCCCCGTACCCTGAGGTTGGATGTGCGCAATCAGGCTTGGGATCGCCTAACGGTGGGCGAATATTTTTTGGTGCAAAGGCAACGTCAGCGATTGGCGCCCTCTCGGTCCAATTGTCCGCCTTTGGTCGAGGCTGTGTGAAAACATCAGGCCGTAACGACAACAAGCAATCACGTTGCACAGCATGAGGTCTCTTTGAAGCATTCGTGCGTTCAAAACATCACTAACGAGCGGATGTTGCGCGCGGGTGATGGGAAATCGTGTTTTCACACTGCCTCGGTCGAAAGCGGCGGACCCGAGCGGGAACTCATTCCGGTTAAAGGGGTCAAAGGGCGCGGGCCGGGCAACCCGTCAAAATCTCAGTGCCGTACATGGGGTACTAGCGCTGCCCGCGGGCGCGCGACGCAGCGCGCTGGCGGCGGCAGGCAAGTTGGCGGTTGGGTTGAAGGTGCTGCCGCGACAACTGGGTCTGGCCGAGCCAGCCGTTGCGACGATACCGCGGACGTGGATTGTTCGTCGCCCCGACGGGTCCGGGTCCGCCGAGGCGGCGGCGCAGTTGGATCAGGCGCGCACGGTGCTGGTGCAGCACTGGGTGCGCGCTTCGTACACTGATCTGGACGCAATGGGGCTGGGAGGAAGCCGACTTCAGCCGAGGGGCTTGGGTGCTCTGCCGCTGGACCCGGCGAGGGGCCGGGTGGTGAAGCCCAGGCACACGTGATCATCGAAAACGGATCGCCAAAGCCAATGCGGAACGTCGGGCTGAAGTGGCAACGGCGGTGCGTCACGGTGAGGCATTTTGGCTGGTAATATGGGGCATCCAGCCCGTGCGCGCGCGCAAGCCATTGCAAACGCACCAAAAAATTGCAACCGTTGCAAGATAGCCACATTCGAAGGCGCGCGCAGGCGGCCAATGGCTGCGGCGCGCCGCCAATCAATGCCGCTGCTGCGTATCGTGCGGGGCGATGAGACCGACCCGCCGGGGGTAGCGGGCGCGGCCTTGGGGGTAGGTTTGGGGGTAGAAAAAGATGACGTTCAAAAATAGTTATCGATTTCAATAGGTTAGTGGAATCGCTTGGCGGAGGGAGTGGGATTCGAACCCACGGTACGCGTTAACGCACACACGCTTTCCAAGCGTGCGCCTTAAGCCGCTCGGCCATCCCTCCGGCTTCGAGGCGCCGCAAAATAGCAGCGAAGCCGTGCAGATCAAGCGCAATACCGAGCGGCGGACGGCATGACAGCGAGGGGGCGCGCATCAGCAGCCTGTCGGCCGCCAATGGGACGGCACGGGTCAGGCCACGGCACGTAGCGTCCATTTTTTCCGCAGGGCGACGGGATGAACTGACGCCATTGCCGGGCCGCTTCCTACCCCCGCACGAAGCGCAGCACGCGCGAGCGGTTGGTGATCAGGCGCACCTCGTCGCGGCCGAATTGCAGGCAGGCGCGCTGTGTCCATGGCCCGTCGCCACCGCGTTCGGTCAGCGCGCGCCCCTCGCCGATCGGACGCAGGGTCAGCACCGTGAGCAGCGGTCCCGCGCCGACGGTCAGTGTCGCCGCGCCGTCCGCCAGGGCGATGTCGAAACGGGCGTTCTGCGCCGGGCACACCCAGGCGCCCGCCCAGTGGGGGGCGGGCGTGAGCCCGGCCGGCACCGGTACGAAACGACGCGGCGCATGGCCGATCTCACCGGCGATCGCGCCGTTCTCCCGCCGCAAGCGGATCGGCAGATGCGCTGAGCGGCTGGTCACGCCGTCTTCCTCATCCGGATATACCGTCTCCTGCGCGCCCTGGCAGGTCACCACGCCGCCTTCATGCTCCATCCAGAACGGCGTGTTCGGCATGGCATACAGCCCCTCCGGCAGCACGCCGCGTGCGGGCGGGGCCAGCATCGTCCGGTGCAGCGCCGCCATGACGCGCAGCGCCGATGTGGCCGCATCGGTGTCCTCGCGGTTGCTTACCACCAGCACGCCGGCACGCGCCTGCGGATCGAGGAGAAAATGAGTCTTGAAGCCCGCCAGCGAGCCGCCATGGCCGACCAGCACACGCGTGCCCAGCGCCTGCCGCGCCAGGCCCAGCCCGTAGCCGGTGGCGCGCCCGTCCGCCAGCGTGCGCAGCCGGGCCAGCCGGGGCAGCAACCCGTCGGCGGGCGGCCGGTCGCCGATCAGCGCCTGCAGCCAGGCCACCAGATCCTGCGCACTGCCGGCCAGCCCGCCCGAGGCCGAGAGATGCAGCCCGTAGCGCCCGCGTCGCCAGCCCGACGGCGATTTCCAGTAGCCGCCGGCCAGATCCGCCACCGGCTCGGCCGTGTCAAAGGGCAGCCGGATGCCGAGCCCGAGCGGGCGGAAAAAACGCTCGCGCAGTTCGGCGGCATAGTCGATCCCTTTCGCTTCCAGCGCCGCCTGAACCAGCCGGTAGCCCGTGTTGGAATAGGAGATCTCGGTTCCCGGCGCGAAGTTCAGCCCGTCCAGGCGGCGCAGGAACGCCAGCAGCGCCTGGTCGCCCAGCGTGGCGCTGGGCGGCACGCCGAGCAGCCACAGCGTTTCCAGCGCGTCGGGCAGGCCGGCGGTCATGTCCAGCGCGCGCCCGATGGTCACCGCGCCCAGCGCCGGCGGCAGTGGCAGATGGGTGCCGAGGAAGTCGGTCAGCCCCGGCCCCCCCGCCCGCAGTAAACAGGCCGCGAGAAAATGCTTGCTGATCGAGGCATAGCGCACCGTCGTGTCGGCGTGGAACGGCAACGCCAGTTCCAGGCTGGCGAGCCCGCCGCAGGCTTGCGCGCGCAGGTCGTCGGCATCGAACAGCAGCACCGCGCCGCCCGGACCGCCCTCGGCCGTCCATGCCTGGGCGATCCGCCCCGCCTCGACGGCCGCTGCCTGCCAGTCCATCATGCAAACCCCCCCACACCAGGATTTCACCCGATCATGGGCGCATCGCATGGGGGAAGGAAGGCCGGGGCTTTGTCCTGGACATGGATCGACAGGCGCAATCCGGAACACCGCCATCCCCGCCGTGCCGATTGATCTCACCGGCCTTCCGGCGCCCGGCGGCGCGGCGCCGATGGCTGCCGCCCGCCACGCCCCGGAGCCGGCACGCGACGTGGTAGGCTATGGATAGGCGCCAATCGGACGGGATCGCCCGGCCGGGAAACGGAGAGCAGCACGATGGCGACGGCGGCTGGATATCTTCTGACGGACAGCACCCGGATCTGGGGCGTTGGAGAGACGGTGTGGAAAGCGCGATGTGACGCGCGCATCCAGGGCCGCTATCTTGACCATGACGGCGAGGAGCTTGACGACTGGCTGGACGACCTCCGTGTCAGGCCCGCCACCGCCGCCTTGCTGGCAGCGGCCAGGGAAGACAGGTGGACCCGCTACAAAAAACTTTCCGGGGAGTGGTTCTGGAGCACGGAGATCTGGGGCACGCCGGCCGAATACGCCGCAGAAAAATGATTACCTCCACCGGCCGGTTTCGGCGGATCAGGCGGAGGCCGGTGAATTGGAGACCAACTACCCCATGAGCACGCTGCATTCCCTGCCGCAAGCCGGCCTGCCTGCAACGGCGCGGCTGATGGCCCGCTTCACCCGCATCGCGACGATCGAGGAGGCCGCCGGCATGCTGTCCTGGGACGCCGCGGCGGTGATGCCGGCCGGCGGCGCGGCGGCACGCGGCGACCAGTTCGCGGTGCTGGCAGGGCTGGCGCACGGCCTGCTGGTGGCGCCCGAGGTGGAAGGCGACCTTGCCGAGGCGGAAGCCGCCGGTGCCGACCCGGACCCCTGGCGCGCCGCCAATCTGCACCTGATGCGTCTGGCCCATACGCGGGCGAGCGCGCTGCCGCCGGCGCTGGTCGAAGCCCAGGCGCGCGCCAATTCGGCCTGCGAGAAAATCTGGCGCGAGGCGCGCCGCACCGCCGATTTCCCCCTGGTGGCGCCCGCCCTGACCGACGTGCTGGCGCTGGTGCGCGAGCAGGCTGGCGCGCTGGCCGCGCGGCTCGGCCTGTCGCCCTATGACGCGCTGATGGACGGCTACCAGCGCGGCATCGGGGCCGCCGATGTCGCGCCCGTCTTCGCCGCCTATGAATCCTTCCTGGCCGAGGCGTTGCCCCGGGCCGAGGCGCTGCAGGCCGCGCGCCCGGCGCCGTCGCGCCCGTCGGGACCGTTCCCCGTGCCGGTGCAGGAGGCGCTGTGCCGGCGCCTGTCTGCACAGGCCGGGCTGGAGCCGGCGCATTCGCGGCTCGACCGCTCCGCCCACCCGTTCTGCGGCGGCACGCCGACCGATGTGCGCATTACCACCCGCTATGACGAGCAGGATTTCGCTCAGGCGCTGCTGGGGGTGCTCCATGAAACCGGCCATGCGCTGTATGAGCGCGGCCTGCCGGTCGCCTGGGCGCGCCAGCCCGTCGGCGCCGCCGCCGGCATGGCGGCGCATGAGAGCCAGAGCCTGATCATCGAAATGCAGACCTGCCGGTCGGACGCCTTCCTGGGCTGGCTCGGCGCCGAGCTGCACCTGCTCTTTGGCGGCGACCCGTCACCCTACGCGGGCGACAACCTGGCGCGGCTGTGGCGTCGGGTGGAGCGCGGCTTTATCCGGGTGAACGCCGACGAAATGACCTATCCGGCGCATGTCATCCTGCGTTTCCGGCTGGAGCAGGCGATGATCGCCGGCGATCTGGCGGTCGCCGACCTGCCCGGCGCCTGGAACGACGGCCTGCGCGCGCTGCTCGGCATCGTGCCGGCCGACGATGCCAGCGGCTGCCTGCAGGACATCCATTGGTACGACGGGGCGTTCGGCTATTTCCCGAGCTACACGCTGGGCGCGATGGCCGCGGCGCAGTTGATGGCGGCGGCGCGGCGCGAGGTGGCGGGGCTGGACGCGGCCCTCGGGCGGGGCGATCTGGCGCCGCTGGTCGGCTGGCTGCGCACGAAGGTGCATGCCATGGGCAGCCTGCTCGGCTTCAACGATCTGCTGCGGCACGCCACCGGCAAGCCGCTTGATCCGTTGGATTTCGAGGCGCACCTGACCGCAAGGTATCTGACATAAAGGAAGGCCAGGGCTCTGCCCTGGACCCGCCAAGGGCCGAGAGGCCCTTGGAACCCACTTATTTAACAGGCTGCGGAAAAAGGGCGAACGACACACGGCGCGGAAGCAATCGTTCGTCTGCTCGTCATGCGTCGTACGATAATTCCGCCAGTTCCATCGTTGGAGCCATACAATTGCGCAACCTTGGGTCGTTCGCGCCTTTTTCCGCAGCTTGTTAAGCGACCATGTTCGCCTCGATGGCCACGGCGTGCCGTTCTATTGGGCGGCAATCTGTAGATTCCTGGAGCGTCGGTCGCGATCGGCACGCTCGGACGGACAGTCGCTTTATTCCTGTCACCGTATATATCCGGCGTGAAAAAAATCGCGATCAAAGACCATGTGATCGGGCGGCACGTCGCCGTTGTCGGGGTCGAATCCCTTCCGTTCAACTCCGCCGCCTATGGGCGAAGAGAGCGTGTAACTAAAGCCAGTTTGACCATGAACATCAGGTGTATCAGCGAACGTGTAATCGATGCACCCTATGATGCGGAACAGAATATCATGTGGATTCGGCCACGCTATAGGGATATCTTTCGGTTCGACCCCTCCGCCAGCTTGTCCTGCTGTCTCGTGGTCATTAGGAAATAGAAATTTCCCTCTGAATTGGTCAAGCTCTGCTTCCTTCGCTGCGTCAGCGCAAAGGCGTTCTTCGTCGCCAACGCTATGAAAAATGGCGCTATCAGTGTTATTTTGGGTAATAATTTGAATTTTAAATTTTATGGTAACGTTTGAAGCAGGTGAGTGTCCAATATTTTTGAATTGGATTCCGAATGGTACCCAAGGATAAGGCCGATTTTTAAACAATATTGGTCCGGTCACAAAAATCTCTGGTGTGGGTATCCATGGCCTATGGTCAGCGTGAGCGTCTTCAAGTTGTTTAATAGAAATGTTTTTCTGTTGACAGCTTACGACCGTATAAGCGCAAACAAAAATCAATGTCAGAAGTTCTATCGCATTTTTTGGTTTGAAAATATATTTTTTTGTCAACGAATAGTGTTCATGGATGGCAGTTTTTTTGTGTACGATGATATTCTGACAAGATTGACAGTAGCGTGTTGTGCGCTGCTTCCAATCTGGGGTAGTGTTTGGCTCATCGGCCATGCTAATTATCCACTTTGCAACTCGCCTGACGCCGCTTCGCCTTCCACGGCCTTTCTCGGTGAAAGGGGGCGGAGGAGATGCCAATGCACCGCCTCACTTCGTCTTACCCAAACTGCGGCGGCCGCACAAGTGCGGAATGATTTTCGCGCGCCTTTTGAGGGGATTCGGAACACTTCAGGTCGGGACGTTCTAAATCTTCAGGCAACTTGGCCGACGTTTTCTTGCATTTCCCTGGCGCTCAAAGGGAGGTCCAAGCAACATTGACTTGAAGTGATGCATAACGACGAACTCGTTCCGGACTCATTCGACTCCCGCAACTTACCCAAGACCCTCTAACCGAACGGGTTCCAAGGGCCTCTCGGCCCTTGGCGGGTCCAGGGCAGAGCCCTGGCCTTCCTTTTAAATCGGCGCCCGCGCCTCAACCTCCTCGGGCGACAGC
Organism: uncultured Alphaproteobacteria bacterium; assembly: GCA_963709085.1. Taxonomy (GTDB): domain Bacteria; phylum Pseudomonadota; class Alphaproteobacteria; order Acetobacterales; family Acetobacteraceae; genus Rhodovastum. The sequence continues at coordinate 379,873 of CAVPVB010000024.1, read as the reverse complement.
CGCACCAACCCCTCATAATCCCGCAGCAGCGCCTCGGTGATCGGCCCCGGGGTAAAGTGCAGGTCGCCGATCTGGCGCACGGGCGTTACTTCGGCCGCGGTGCCGGCCAGGAACACCTCGCTCGCGCCCTGCATTTCCTCGGGGAAGATCGCCCGTTCCACCACCTTGATCTGCTGGTGCCGGGCGATCGAAATCACCGTGCGGCGGGTGATGCCATTGAGGAAGCAATCCGGTGTCGGCGTATGCAACTCGCCGTTGATGACGAAGAAGATGTTGGCGCCGGTGCCCTCGGCCACCTGGCCGCGCCAGTCCAGCATCAGCGCGTCGTCGAAGCCCTCGGCCTCCGCCTTATGCTTGGCGAGCGTGCCGATCATGTAGAGCCCCGCTGCCTTCGACGCGGTCGGCGCGGTCTCGGGGTGCGGGCGCTTCCAGTCGGCCAACCCCAGGCGCACGCCCTTCATCCGGTCGTTGCCGAACAGGTTCGGCCAGGGCCAGGTGGCGATGGCAAGATGCACCCTGGTCGCCTGCGCCGACACCGAAAGCTGCTCGGTGCCGCGCCAGGCGATCGGGCGCACATACGCCTCGACCAGATTGTTGGCCGCCAGCACCTGCCGGCAGGCGGCGTCGATCTCGTCGGCGGTATAGGGGATCTCGAAGCCGAGGATGCGGCCGGAGGCAATCAGCCGGTTGGTGTGCGCGCGCAGCTTGAAGATGTGACCGCTATAGGCTCTCTCGCCTTCGAACACGCCGCTGGCATAGTGCAGCCCGTGCGAGAGAACATGCAGTTTCGCTTCCCGCCAGGGTATCAGGGCGCCGTCGTACCAGATCAAGCCATCACGGTCGTCGAAAGGAACAAGCGCCATGCCGGGCATTCCTCGCAATAATGTTGCTCTAACCTCGCAAACGGTATAATGGACCGCCCGATACGTCAACCAGACTGCCGTAACTGCGAGGCAACCCAGCCATGCCACGCCCGCGCTGCCGCAGCCAGGCCAGGCCCGCCTGAGCATGGCTGACACGAAATCCGCCACCGCCGGCAGCAACCTGCTGTTCCTGCGCGAGGAAGAAATCCGCGCCGCCCAGGACCTGCTGTTCTTCGCCTATCGCGACTTTACCAACGCCGCCGATGTTATCCTCGATGAGCTTGGCCTGGGCCGCGCGCATCATCGGGCGCTGCACTTCATCGGCCGCAATCCGGGCATTCCGGTCACCGAGCTGCTGGCCATTCTGCGCATCACCAAGCAGAGCCTGGCGCGGGTGCTGGGGGCGCTGGTCGAGCAGGGCTATGTGGCGCAGACTCCGGGCCAGATCGACCGCCGGCAACGGCTTCTGGCCCTCACGCCAGCCGGTCAGGCGCTGGAGCGGCGCCTGTTCGAGCGGCAACGCGAGTGCCTGGTGGCGGCCTACCGCGATGCCGGCGCGTCCTCGGTGGAGGGGTTCCGGCGGGTGATGCGCGGCATCATGGACGAGGCGGCGCGCGCTTATATGGATGGTGCCGAGTACGGCCGGGGCGAGCCGCTGCGCGGACGGGCCGCGCGGTCAGCCTGAGCGGGAGGAACCGATGGCGGACGACGCCACGATCCTGGTGGTGGACGACGACGCGCGGCTGCGCACGCTGCTGTCGCGCTATCTGGCCGAGGACGGATTCCGCGTCACCACGGCCGCCGATGCCGCCGAGGCGCGCGAGAAGCTGCGCTCCCTGCAGCCCGAACTGATGGTGCTGGATGTGATGATGCCCGGCGAGAGCGGGCTGGAACTGACGGAATCGCTGCGGCGCGATCACGCCGGCGTGCCGGTGCTGCTGCTGACCGCGCGCGGTGCGCCGGAAGACCGCATCGCCGGCTTCGAGGCCGGGGCCGACGACTACCTGGCCAAGCCGTTCGACCCGAAGCGAACTGGTGCTGCGCATCCGCGCCCTGCTGCGCCGCGTCGCCGCGCCCCCGCCGGTGCCGGACACGCCGGCCGGCCCGTTGCCGCTCGGGGCCGCTCCAGTTCGATCCGCAGCGCGGCGAACTTGCGCGGCGCCGGACGGCCTGGTCCGCCTGACCGGCGGCGAGGCGGCGCTGCTCGTCCGCGCTGGCGCGCAAGCCGAACGAGGTGCTTTCGCGCGAGGACATCGCGGCGGCGCTCAGCATGGACGAGGCCGGCGAGCGGGCGATCGACGTGCAGGTCACCCGCCTGCGCCGCAAGCTCGAAGCCGACCCGCGCGAGCCACGCTTCCTGCACACCGTGCGCGGCCGGGGCTATGTGCTGAAGCCGGGGCGCTGAGCCTCGCCCGATGCGCGTCCATGTTCCCAGGCGCCATCTGCTGAAGCGGCATGTTCCCGCGGTCCCTGCTGGGGCGCAGCCTGCTGATGATCCTGGTGCCGCTGGTCGCCGTGCAGGCGGTGGCGCTGCAGATCTTCTACGGCAGCCATCTCGACATCGTCTCGCGCCGGCTTCGCGCTGGCGATCGCCGGCGAAATCGGCTATACGGTCGAACTGCTGAACCGTTTCCCCGACGCGGCCGACCGCGTCCTGGATGCTGGACAACGCCTGGCGGCAATGGGAACTGGGGATGCGCGTCGAGCCGGGCGCGGTGCTGCCGACCGGGCGTCGTCAACATCCTGATCGGGCCGGTGGACGACGACCTCGCCGAGGCCCTGCGCGCGACGGGTGGCGGCGGCCGTTCACCATGGACTGGGCGTCCGATCCGCATGTCGGTGCTGATCCGGGTGCAACTGCCCGACGGCGTGCTCGACGTGCAGGCGCCGCGCAAGCGCCTGTACACCGGCACGATCTTCTTGTTCGTCGGCTGGCTGGTCGGCTCGGCGCTGCTGCTGTTCGGCATCGCCGCGTTGTTCATGCGCAACCAGGTGCGCGCGATCCGCCGGCTGGCCAGCGGCGGCCGAGGCGTTCGGCATGGGCCGCGACACCGGCGCGATCCGGCCGGAGGGCGCGACCGAGGTGCGCCAGGCCGCCGCCGCGTTCAATCGCATGCAGGAGCGCATCCGCCGCTTCCTGCAGCAGCGCACCGAAATGCTGGCCGGCGTGTCGCACGATCTGCGCACGCCGCTGACCCGGCTGCGGCTGGCGCTGGCGATGCTGCCGGTGCGCGAGGAACTGCGCGAGGACGTGGCCGACATGACCGCCGACGTCGAGGAAATGGAGCGGATGATCGGCGGCTATCTCGCCTTCGCCCGCGGCGAGGGCACCGAGCAGGCGCGCCCGGCGGACCTTGTCCCGCTGCTGGAGGATGTGGCGGCGGGGGCGCGGCGGGCGGGCGCGGCGATCGCGCTGGCGGTGCCGGCGGAGCTGACGCTGCCGCTGCGCGCCGATGCGGTGCGGCGGGCGATCACCAACCTGGTGGACAATGCCCGCCGGCACGCCCGCGCATGGTGGCGCTCGGCGGCGGCGCCGCACGGCGCGCGCAACGTCGAGGTGACGGTGGACGATGACGGGCCGGGCATCCCGCCCGACCGGCGCGAAAGCGTGTTCCGGCCGTTCGAGAGCGGCGCTTCCGGCGGCACCGGGCTGGGGCTGACGCATCGCGCGCGATATCGTCCGCGCGCATGGCGGAGAGATCGTGCTGGAGGAAAGCCCGCTGGGCGGGTTGCGGGCGCGGCTGGTGCTGCCGGTTTGAAGCAGGCCAGCGGCAGCGCCGCCGGCCGTTACCGCGGCAGCGCCAGTATCCGGTAGTCGTCCGAATTCTGCCCGCGCAGCGCCTGTGCCAGGTCGGCGACGATGCGTTCGGCGATGCCCACCCGGTAATGGTGCGGGTCCCAGTAATTGTCGTCCGCCAGGGTGATCGGGCTCGGGATCATGAAGTCGATCGCCGCCGTGTTCGGCGTGGCGGCGGCGATGTCGGCCACCCGGCGCTTGCATTCGCTCTGCAGGGCCAGCGCGGTGCCGGGTTCGGTGGCGATGAAGCGGTGGTTGTACGGCACGAAGAACAGCAGTTTCAGGGTTGCCGGCGGTATCGCCTGCAGTGCCGCGCGCAGCCGGTCGATACCGGGTATTTCCCAGGCAGCGGGCGGGCGGCTCATGTCCTTCGGCGCGTCCCAGGGTTGGGTGCCCTGCAGGTGGGCCAGCGCGCGGGCGCGGTCGTACTGGTCGTCGGGCGGCACGAAGCGGGTGTAGCCGTCGCGGCCATAGACGCGCCGCTGCAGGCCGGTCCATTGGCCGAACGCCTGGCCGGTCTTTTCCAGCGTGTACATGTCGAACATGTAGCGGTAATCACGCCAGCGTCCGGGCCAGGAATCATCGTAGAGCCAGTCCGGGAAGCCGCGGAAGGTGATCCGCGCATCCGCCGGCCGGGTCAGGCACCATTGCACATCCAGCCCGATGGCGATGACACGCGGCGCCGGATGGCGGTGCAGGAACAGCTCCAGCAGCCGGGTCTGTTCGTAGGAGGTGGCGCTGTTCATCGCCAGATTGGCGAAGTGCGCCGCGAAGGCGGGGTTCAGCGCCGCCGGGCGGATCAGCCGGCTGCTGGAGGTGCCGAACAGGGCGCTGTCGAAGGCCGGGCTGCGGGCCAGGGCAGGGAAGGCGTAGCGGGCATTGCCGTCGACCGGGCCGCGGTCGAAGAACGGGAATGAGACCGGCAGGTTGGCGTACGGGTTCACCCCCATGATGAACAGCCACACCACGCCGCCCGCCACCGCGGCGGTGGCCAGCAGGGTGCGGAAAAAACCGCGCCAATCAGAACTGGAAGTAGATGAAGGCATTCTGCAACCGTCCGCCGGAAAGCAGCAGCAGCGTCACCGCCGCCAGCCCGACCGGCACCGCGAGCCAGGGGGCCGGACGCAACAGCCGGCCCAGTGCCGCGTCCTGGCTGGTCGGGCCGAGCAGCGCGATGGCGGCGCCGACCCCGATCATCCAGCCATCCGGGAACGGGACCGGTCCGAACCCGCCGGCGCCCAGCAGGCCGGCCAGCATGTGCCCGGCCGTGGTCCAGTCCGGCGCGCGGAACGGCACCCAGGCCACCACGACGAACACCAGGGTCAGGGCCCAGCCGAACAGCCACGGCATCCGCCATCCCGCGCGGTGCCATAGCCCGTTGACGGCAAGGCCGAGCCCATGCAGGCCGCCCCACAGGACAAAATTCCAGTTGGCGCCGTGCCACAGCCCGCCCAGCAGCATGGTAACCACCACGTTCAGCACCTGCCGTGCCGGCCCGTGCCGGTTACCGCCCAGCGGGATGTAGAGATAGTCGCGCAGGAAGCGCGACAGCGTCATGTGCCAGCGGCGCCAGAAATCGCGGATCGAGGCGGCCCGGTACGGCGCGTCGAAATTCATCGGCAGGCGCAGGCCGAACATCCGCGCCAGCCCGATCGCCATGTCGGAGTAGCCGGAGAAGTCGAAATAGATCTGCAGCGCATAGCCGCCGGCCGCCGCCCAGGCTGCCCCGGTGCCCGGCACGCTGGCGCCCGCGCCGGCGAACAGCGCATCGACCCCGGGCGCCAGCGTGTCGGCGATCCACAGTTTCTTGGCCATGCCGATCAGGAACAGCACCAGCCCGCGCGACAGGTTTTCCCACATCGCCGGGCCGCGCGGGTCGGCGCGGAACTGGGGAATGATCTCGTTGTGCCGCACCAGCGGCCCGGCGATGAGCTGGGGAAAAAAGCTGACGAACAGGCAGAAATCCAGCAGGCCATATTCGTGCCGGTCGCCGCGTCGCACGTCGATCAGATAGGACACCTTCTGGAAGACGAAGAAGCTGATCCCCAGCGGCAGCACGATGTGCAGCGGCGTCCAGGGCGCGCCGGCCAGCCAGGCCAGGTTGGCGCCGAGGAAATCGGCATATTTGAACCAGGCCAGCGCGCCCAGGTTCAGCGCCAGACCGAGCACCAGCAGCAGCGCCCGCGGGTGGCGGACATACAGGCGGCCGATCGCCCAGGTGGCGACCGCCAGCCCGGCCAGCAGCGGCACGTAGCGCGGGTCCCACCAGCCATAGAACACCAGCGAGGCGGTGATCAGCACGGCCTCGCGCGATCGCTGCGATGCCGCGACGGCGTAGTACAACGCCAGCACCGGCGGCAGGAAGCCGAGAACGAAAATCTGCGAATGGAACAGCACCGGCGGCGCTTATGGCCGGATTCGGTGCCGCAGGAAACCACCGATCGCCCGGGCGGGCCGTCGGCCCGCCCGGTACGCCGGCATGGTCAAGGTCTCAAATCAGGACTTACTTCTGGGGGCCGGCCTTCTCGACCAGTTCCTTCACCTCGTCCAGCGCCTCGGTGAAGCGCTTGTTGAGCAGTTCCACCGCCTCACTGTTGGAGCGCTGGATCAGGTCGCTGAGCTCGCGGCTGTTGGAGACCGCACGCTCATAGGCGCGCTTGAGCAGTTCGGTCTGCTTGGCGGCCTTGGCCTGCGGGGCCTCGGTCGGGGCGGCCAGTGTGCGCAGGGTCTCGCTCAGCTCGCCGAAGGTCTGCTGGGCGATTTCGAAATGCCGCTTGGCAACGGCCTGGGCGCCTTCCAGGGCGATGCGGTTGGCGGCCGACAGGGTCTCCAGGTTGCGCCGGTGGGCCGACAGCAACGTTTCGAACGTCGGGCACGGCGGGGATCTTCAGATCGGCGAACAGCCGGGTGAAGTCTTCCGCGGCGCTCTTTGCCTGGTTGATTGCCTGGGAGAAGGGGGTATCGGCCCCCGGCTTGTTCGTCTCCGTTGCCATGTTTGGCTCCTGCTGCTGCTGGTGGATTACCCGTGCGGGCAGTGCCGCCCCCCGGCCAACACAACACCGCCCCGCGCCTTGGCCACGCGGGATGATACCGGTTTAAGCGAGTGCGGCCGGCGACTCAATCCATCCCGGGCGAAGATAAGTAACGCAGCGTATCAACCGGGCGGCGAGAAAGGCGATTCCGGCGCCGGTTCGTCCGGTGGCGAATCAAATGGCGGCGAATCGAAGGGCGGTTCATCGGTTGGTTCGGTTGCCGATGCGGCGGGGCCGGCCGCGGCGGCGCCGGCCCGGTGGCCGCCCAGCCAGTTCTCCGCCTGTTCGGCGCGCGACAAGGCCTGGTCCAGCGCCGCCATCGTCGCCGAGAGATCCTCGCTGTCGTCACGCTGCCAGGCGCGCAGGGTCCACAGCCAGACCGCGAGCAGACCCTTGCGGCGCAGCTGCCCACGCGGCCCGCGGGCGGAAATGCCGGCGCCCTCCAGCATCCAGCCCATGCTGCACAGATTGGCCGCCGCCAGCGCCAGCGCCGTCGGCGGATCGGCCGGCAGGTGGCGCAGCAGCGCCAGCACCCCGGCGCGGTGGCGCTGCAGGAAGTCGATCCGGCGCATCAGGATGTCGAACAGGAGGTCGCGCGGCGATCCCTCGTTCGGTGCCAGGGCCAGCGCCGCCTGATCGGCCAGGCTGCCGAATCGCAGAAGAACGACGCACCGCCCTGGAAAGCGGCGGCGGGCGCGGTCCAACGGCAGGTCGGCGTCACGCGCCGCCTGCACCACGCTCACCCGCGGCCAGCCGCGCTCGGCGGCCAGGGAGAAGACGCTGGCGAGCAGTGCGGCATCGAATTCAGCGTTGTCCATGGCGCTCACATGGGATCGTTGTTGCGGTTTTCACCAGCCAAACCTCATCCTGCCAGTTCACGCGAGCGGATGGTCGCCGCCGCGATGGCGCGCGAGATCAGCGCCGGCCAGGCCGTATCCTCCATCAGCACCGCCAGGGCGCGCTCGGTGGTGCCGCGCGGGCTGGTCACGGCGCGCCGCAGGGCGGCGGCGTCCTCCCGGCTGGCGGCCAGCAGGGCGCCGGAGCCGGTGACGGTGTGGCGGGCCAGCAGGCGGGCGAGGTCGGCGGGGATGCCCTGCTCGACCGCGGCCCGCTCCAGCAATTCGGCCAGCAGGAACACATAGGCCGGGCCGCCGCCGGAGATTGCGGTCACCGGGTCGATCAGCGCCTCGTCCTCGATCCAGGCCACCACGCCGATGGCAGCCAGCAACTGATCGCACAGCGCGCGCTGCGATTCAGTGACGCCGGGGCCGGCGCAGGCCACCGTAATGCCCTGGCGCACCGCGGCCGGGGTGTTGGGCATGGCGCGCACGATCGCGGCCTGGGGGCCGAGCAGGCTGTGCAACCCGGCGATGGTGCGGCCGGCCATGATGGACAGGAACACCGCGCCGGGGGCGAACCGGGCATAAGGCGGCAGCACCTCGGCCGCGTTCTGCGGCTTCACCGCCACCACGACCGCCTGCGGCACGAACCCGGCCGGGATGCCGGCCGCGTCCGCAACCACCGTCACCTCCGGACCGGGGGCGGCGGGAAGCGCCGGATCGACCGCCACCGCGGCGGCCAGCCCGCGTTCGCGCCAGCCGGCCAGCATGGCCGCGCCCATCTTGCCGAGGCCCACCAGCAGGATGGGCGGGATGGGTGCGCTCATGATCGGCGCGTCCGGGGCGTCATGCCTCGCCCACGCATTCCAGCATGGCGGCGGCCAGCGCGTCGGCCGGCGTCTTGCCGCCCCAGAGAACGAACTGGAAGGCCGGGAAGAAACGTTCGCACTCGGTGATGGCGATATCCACCATGTCCTCCAGGCTCTCGCTGGACGCGCCCGGCGCGCCGCGCAGCAGCACGGAGTGGCGGAACACCGGCATGCCGTCGTCGCTGTCCATGCCGAAATGGCCGATCCACAGCTTTTCGTTGGCCAGCGCCAGCAATTCGTACAGGTGGCTGCGACGCTTCTCCGGCACCTTGAGGTCGAAGGCGCAGGTGAAGTGCATGGCGCTGATCTCGGTGGACCAGCTGAAATACAACCCGTAGTCGCACCATTTGCCAGGCGCCTCCGCCGCCATCTCGGAGTCGCTGCGGCGGTCGAATACCCAGTCGTTCGCGCTGGCGATCTGCTCCAGCACGTCCAGCGGGTTGGCGGACCGTTCGGAAGTGAAGCTCGTCAGAGCTGACATGCGAGGTCTCCCGCAGTGAGGAAGGCCGGTTGGCACTCGGCCCGAACCGGCAGCCGAGGTCAGCAACACGCCGTCCGGTCCGGCCCATCGCGGCGGCCGAGTCCGCGGCGCTCCGGCGACAGCCTAGAGGGCCACGGATTCGAACCGCAAGGGGGTCAACGCCTCATGCAGAAAAGTTCACGACTCACTTTATGTTGCGGCGCAATGCAAACCGCAATCAGACGATCATTCCCGGCCCGCCGCCGACCGGTTCGTCGCCGGTTTTGGCCTCCAGCGCCGCCACCCGCGCCTCCAGCACCGCGAGCCGGGCCAGCGCCAGGTCCAGCTTCACTTCCGCTTCCTCCTGGCCGGTACGGGCGTTGGCGGCGAGGTCCCGGGCGGCATCGAGTTCGTCGCGCCTGACCAGGTCAAGCTTGCGGATCACGTCCTCGATTCGCGCGCGCGCCACTGATTCGGCCTCGTCGCGCAGGCCGGTGAGCGCCGAAATGGCACCGCCGGCCACGCCGGCCAGATCGTCAAAGAAACGGGGTCGTTCGGCCATGGCCATCTCCTGTCGGGTCCGCGGCATCCGGACGCTTCCGCCCGCCGCCGCCGGCACGTATATCGTGCCCGCATGATATTGGTCACTGGCGGCGCCGGATTCATCGGCTCCAATCTGCACGCAGCGCTGGTTCGCCGCGGCCACGAGACAGTGGTCGTCGACCGTCTGGGCAGCGCCGGCAAATGGCGCAACCTGGCCAGCCACCCGCCCGCCCGGCTGCTGCCGCCCGAGGAACTGGAGCGCTTCCTCGACGGCCATCCGCCGGTGGAAATAGTGTTTCATCTCGGCGCGATCAGTGAAACGACGGCGACCGACGGGGATCTGGTCTGGGCCACCAATGTCGAGCTGCCGCTGCTGCTGTGGCACTGGTGCGCGGCGCGCGGGGCGCGGCTGGTCTACGCCTCCTCCGCCGCGACCTATGGCGACGGCTCGGCCGGATTCGCCGACGACATGGCTGCCCTGTCCGCGTTGCGGCCCTTGAATCTGTACGGCTGGTCCAAGCACGCCTTCGACCTGCAGGTGGCGCGGATACTGGCGGCCGGGCGGCTGCGGCCGCCGCAATGGGCGGGGCTGAAGTTCTTCAACGTTTACGGGCCGAATGAGTACCACAAGGGATCGATGATCTCGGTGGTGAAGGTGAAGTACGACGAGGTGGCCGCCGGCCGGGCGCCGCGTCTGTTCCGTTCCGACCAGGCCGAGCTGGCCGATGGCGAGCAGCGGCGCGACTTCATCTGGGTCGGCGACGTGGTCGATGTGCTGCTGTGGCTGCTCGACACCCCGGAGGCGAGCGGGATCTTCAACGTCGGCACCGGACAGGCGCGCAGCTATCGCGATCTGGCCCGCGCCGTCTGCGCCGCTGCGGGCGGGTCCGATCAGGTCGAGTTCATCGACATGCCGGCGGCGTTGCGCGGCCAGTACCAATCCTTCACCGAAGCGCCGGTGCACCGGCTGCGCGCCGCCGGCTATACGGCGCCGTTCACGCCGTTGGACGAGGGGGTGCGCCGCTACGTGCAGGACTTCCTCGGCGCCGCTTCCCCTTACCTGTGAGATTGTTACCCATGAGCCTGTTACCTGTGAGTTGGGCGTGAGCGATCCGCTGCTGTTCCCGCAATTCGACCCGGTGCTGATCCGGATCGGACCGCTCGCCATCCGCTGGTATGCGCTGGCCTATATCTCCAGTCTGGTGATTGGCTGGCAGGTGGTGCGCCGGCTCGCCGCCCGCGCGCCGGCGGTGGCCAACCATACGCAGGTGGACGATTTCCTGACCTGGGCGACGCTCGGCGTGGTGCTCGGCGGCCGGCTCGGCTACGTGCTGTTCTACCAGCCCAGCCGGTTTCTGGCCGCGCCCTGGCAGATCCTGGAGGTCTGGCAGGGCGGCATGAGTTTCCATGGCGGCATGCTGGGGGTGGCCATCGCCATCATCTGGTTCTGTCGCAGCCAGGGCATTCCGATCTTCGGGTTTGCCGACCGCATCGCGGTGGTGGCGCCGCTCGGGCTCGGGCTGGGGCGGATCGCCAATTTCATCAATGGCGAGCTATGGGGCCGCCCGGCGCCGGACTGGCTGCCCTGGGCGATGGTCTTTCCCACCGGCGGGCCGGTCGCGCGCCATCCCAGTCAGCTCTATCAGGCGCTGCTGGAAGGCGTGGTGCTGCTGGTGGTGATGGTGCTGCTGGCGCGGCGCGAATCGGTGCGGGAACGGTTCGGCCTGCTGACCGGCGTGTTCCTGCTCGGCTACGGCATCGCCCGCATCACCGGCGAGTTCTTCCGCCAGCCCGACCCCTTTCTGGGCTTTCTCTACGCCGGCGCCACCATGGGCCAGTTGCTGTCGCTGCCGATGGTGCTGGCCGGCATCTGGCTGATCCTGCGCGCCCGGCCGGTTGCCCGGCCGGCAGCTCCACCGCCTGAATAATGGAGCGGCTGGACGCGTTCATGGCGCGGGCCAACGCGACCTACTATGCCACCCGCGACCCCTATGCCGACTTCACCACCGCGCCGGAGATATCGCAGAGCTTCGGCGAGGTGCTGGGGCTGTGGGCGGCGGTGACGTGGCAGATGATGGGGGCGCCCGATCCGGTGATCCTGGCCGAGGCCGGTCCGGGGCGGGGCACGCTGATGGCGGACGCGATGCGCGCCATCGGCCGCGCCGTTCCTGCTTTCCGGGCGGCGCTGCGGCTGCATCTGGTCGAGACCTCGCCGCGGCTGCGCGCGCTGCAGGCGGCGCGGTTGCCCGGCGCCGTCTGGCACGACCGCATCGAGCACCTGCCGGCGGGGCCGCTGCTGCTGCTGGCCAATGAATTCCTGGATGCCCTGCCGATTCGCCAGTTCGTCCGCCGCGGCGCCGGCTGGGCCGAGCGGCACGTGAAATCGGGACGCTTCATCGAATTGCCAGCCGCCCCGCCCGACCTCGACGCCGCCGAGGGCGAGGTGGTGGAAATCGGCGAAGCGGGGCGGGCGGTGGCGGCCGGGCTGGGGGCACGGCTGGCGGCCGAAGGTGGGGCGGCGCTGTTCATCGATTACGGTCCGGAGCGCCGGGCGCCGGGCGACAGCCTGCAGGCGCTGCGCTTCCGGGCGCCGGCCGAGCCGCTGAGCGACGCGGGCACGGCCGACCTGACCGCCCATGTGGATTTTGCCGCGCTGGCCGGGGCGGCGCGGGCGGCCGGGGCGGCGGTGCAGGGGCCGGTGCCGCAGGGGATTTTTCTCGCCCGGCTGGGCCTGCCGCAGCGCACCGATGCGCTGGCGCGGGGGAAACCTCCGGCGCAGGCGGCGGCGCTGCTGGCGGGCGCGCGGCGGCTGATCGAACCGCATGCGATGGGGCGGCTGTTCAAAGCCCTGGCGCTTTGCCACCCTGGTCTCCCCAGCCTGCCCGGATTCGCCGGTTGATGCACGGCCTTTCAGAATTGGGGTCCAGGGGCCTCTCGGCCCTTGGCGGGTCCAGGGCAGAGCCCTGGCCTTCCTTCGAGGTTTCCATGACAGATGATACTGAAGCCCCTGAACCACTGACGGCAGACTGGCTGGGCGTCCGGCACGGCTTCTTCACCCGCCGCGGCGGCGTCTCCGAGGGGCCGTTCGCCAGCCTCAACTGCAGCCTGTCCGGCCGGGACGACCGTGCCGCGGTGATGGAAAACCGTGCCCGGGTGGCGGCGGCGCTCGGCGCCGGGGTGCCGGCGCTGGTTGGGCTGTTCCAGGTGCATGGGGCCGATGCGGTGGCGGTTGAGACGCCGTGGGCGCCCGGCGCCGGACCGCATGCCGATGCGATGGTGACCGACCGGCCCGGTATCGTGCTGGGCATCGTCACCGCCGACTGTGCGCCGGTGCTGTTTGCCGATCGCGTGGCCGGGGTGGTCGGGGCGGCACATGCCGGTTGGCGCGGCGCGGTCGGCGGCATTCTGGAGGCCACGCTGGCCGCCATGGCGCGGCTGGGCGCCGACCCCGCCCGCGTGGTGGCCGCGGTCGGCCCGTGCATCGCCCAGGCTTCCTATGAGGTGGGTGCCGACCTGCACGGCGCGGTGCTGGCGCATGACCCCGCCGGGGCGCGGTTTTTTGCCCCCGGTGCCCGGCCTGGCCACTGGCAGTTCGACCTGCCCGGCTACTGCACTGCCCGGCTGCTGGCCGCCGGGGTGGCGCAGGCGGCAGCGCTCGGGCTCGATACGCTGGCCGATCCGGCGCGCTTTTTCAGCCATCGCCGGCGCACGCTGGCCGGCGGCGGGCCGATCGGGCATCAGATGTCGGCGGTCGTGCTGTAAGCGCGCCTGTCATGGTCTTGTTGTACATTGCTCCCTAACCACCATCTGGATGTCCCTGGTGCTGATCTTGCTGTCTTCCCTGGCCCTCCGTGGCCCTTATTAGGGCGCTGCTCCTGCTGCTGCCGGCGCTGCTGGCCGGCTGCGGCGACCTGCCGCGCCCCTTCGCGGGCAATCCCGGCGCCACGGCGCTCCGGCTGGCGCAGCCGCCGCCGGCGCGGCTGGCGGTGCCCACGCCCACCGCGGCGCTGCTGCCGGAAGCCGCCGGCAGTGCCCTGGCCGCCGCTCTGGCCAGCGCCCTGCAGGAGCAGGAGGTGCCCGCGGTGGCCGAGCCGCCCCGCGCGGGGGACTGGCGCCTGGTGACCAGCGCCGAGCTGCGCGGCACCGAGGTGGTGCCGGTATTCACGGTGCAGAACCCGGCGGGCGAGGACCAGGGCGCGTCCCAGGGGGCCGCCATTGCCAGCGCCGCCTGGGCCGAGGGCGCGCCGGCCCTGCTGCAGGGCGTCGCCAAAACCGCCGCCCCCAACATCGCCTCGCTGCTCACCAGCATCGAGGCGGCCAGGCGGGAGAGCGATCCCAACAGCCTGGTGAACCGCCCCGTGCGAGTGTTCTTCAAGGGCGTGCACGGCGCCCCCGGCGACGGCGATGCCAGCCTCGCGAGGCAGATCCGCACCCAGCTCCCGGGGCTCGGTCCGGTGGTGCAGGACAGCGAGTCCGGTGCGGATTTCGTGCTGGAAGGCAAGGTGGTTACGGAGCGCACCGCCGGCAACATGATGCAGGTGGAGATCCAGTGGCGCCTGGACGACGCCCAGGGCCAGGAGCGCGGCCGGGTGGTGCAACTGAACGAAGTGCCGGCCGGCTCGCTGGACCGGTACTGGGGCGATGTCGCGGTCGTGGTGGTGCAGGAGGCGGCGGCCGGCATCCGCGATGTTCTCGTCAAGCAGACCGGCGCGCGGCACCCGCCGGCACAACCCAAAGGTGCCGATGCCAGGAGCGGCGCGGCGACCGGCAAGCTCGCCGCGGGTGGCGTCGCGGAACCGTCATGCGCTTCATGGACTCCGCCGCCGGGCGTTGCTAGAAGCCGCGCGCCACCGTTACGTGACGCGGCATGCGATAACGGTGGCAGAACAGCGCCTGACCAGCGTCGACTGGACCAGCGTCAACTGGGGCCGCTTGCCAGGAACGGAGCCGATGAAGATCGTCGCCTGCAACAGCAATCGGCCGTTGGCCGAGGCAGTGGCCGCCACCCTCAACCTGCCGCTGACCCGCGCGTCAGTGCGGCGGTTCGCGGATATGGAAGTGTTCGTGGAGATCCACGAGAACATCCGCGGGGAGGACGTGTTCATCATCCAGTCGACGTCGTACCCGGCGAACGACAACCTGATGGAACTGCTGATCACCCACGACGCCTTGAGGCGCGCCTCGGCGCGGCGGGTCACGGCGGTGATCCCCTATTTCGGCTATGCCCGCCAGGACCGCAAATCGGGTCCGCGCACGCCGATCAGCGCCAAGCTGGTGGCCAACCTGATCGCCGAGTCCGGGGCGCAGCGGGTGCTGACGATGGATCTGCATGCCGGCCAGATTCAGGGCTTCTTCGACATTCCGGTCGACAATTTGTACGCAGCACCGCTGTTCAGCCGTGACATCCAGGAGCGCTACCAGGGTCGCGACCTGATGATCGTCTCGCCCGACGTGGGCGGGGTGGTGCGGGCGCGCGCCATCGCCACGCGGCTGAACTGCGACCTGGCCATCATCGACAAGCGGCGCGAGCGGGCCGGCGTGTCGGAGGTGATGAACGTCATCGGCGATGTGGCCGGGCGCGACTGCATCATCGTCGATGATATCGTCGATTCCGGCGGCACGCTGTGCAATGCGGCGGCGGCGCTGATCAAGGAAGGCGCCCGCTCGGCCAGCGTGTATGTGACGCACGGGGTGCTCTCCGGCGGGGCGGTGGCGCGGATCGCCTCGTCGCCGATCGAGATGATGACCATTACCGACAGCATCCTGGCGACCGAGGCGGTGCGGCTGGCCAGCAACATCCGCCAGATCACCATCGCGCCGCTGCTGGCCGAGGCGATGCGGCGGATCAACGACGAAAGCTCGGTCAGCTCGCTGTTCGACTGAATCGGTTCCGCTGGCCGAAAAATCGCCGCCGCGACATGCTGCGGCGAACGACGTCCAGGAGGAACCATGCACAAGCCCCATCACGCCCGAAAAGCGTTCTCCCTCGCCATCCAGGTGCGGCAGAAGGAGGGCGTCGCCTGAGCCCGCCGGCCCCCGGGCTGGCCGCCCGGGCATTCTGGTTCCTTCGCCACGGCGAGACCGATTGGAACGCGCAGGGGTTGTCGCAGGGCAATGTCGATGTCCCGCTGAACGCGACCGGACTGGCCCAGGCCGGCGCGGCGGCGGCGTTGTTGCGCCATCGCGGCATCGCCACGCTGGTGGCCTCGCCGCTGTCACGTACCCGGGTGACGGCGGAAATCGTGGCGGCCGCGCTCGGCCTGGCGATCGCCTACGACGAGGGGCTGCGCGAGGCGGCGTTCGGCGTGCAGGAGGGCCAGCCGATGGCGCAATGGTTTTCGGACTGGGTCGCCGGCCACTTCACCCCGGAGGGCGGGGAGGCTTTTCCTGCGTTTCGCGCCCGTGCCACCGCAGCGGTCAACCGGGCGCTGGCGCGGCCGGCGCCGGTGCTGGTGGTGGCGCATGGCGGCCTGTTCCGCGCGCTGCGGGCGGAGATGGGGCTGGAGGTGAACCTGCGCACCCCGAACGGAGTGCCGTTCTTCTGCACCCCCGGTTCTCCGTGGACGCTCACGCCGGCGGTGACGGCGGGATGACGAAGCGGCGGTAGACCGCGCCGACGGCGATCAGGGCGAGCCCCAGGCCCAGGAAGGACAACACCCGCCACAAGCCGGCGAGGTCGGCCATGTCGATCAGGAAGACCTTGCCGGTGACCAGCCCGATGATGGCCAGCGCCGCCAGCCGCAATGCCCGGTCGGCGCGGCCGATGCCCACCGCCATCAGGCCGGCGCCATACAGCATCCACGCGCCGGAATAGGCCCACAGCTCGCCATCGTCGATCGGCGAGGCTTCCAGCGCCATGCTGCCGGGGTTGAAGGCCAGCCGGATGCCGAGGCCGAGCGTGGCGAAGCCGGCCAGCACGGCATAGCCGCCGAGGATGCGCCGGTCGGCCGGAGCGGTTTGGCTGCGCAGGGCCAGCACGGCGAGCACGCCCGGCACCGCATAGCCGGCGGCCAGCGCCGTCCAGCCGGCCGCGACCGGCACGAAAGCGGGGTTGAGGATGAGCAGAACGCCGCCGCCGACCAGCGCGGCGGTGCCGAGCAGGCGGGCGGATCGGGCCAGCACCGGGCGGTGCGCGGCGCGCTGCAGCAGGCTGGCCTCGATGGCCAGGGCGGCGACCTGCAGTGCCGCCTCGCGGAAGCCGAAAGCCGCCTGCAGATCGCCGCCGCTGAGGCCGTGGCGGATCTCCAGCGCCACCAAGGCCACGGCAAAGGAGACGGCGCCGCCCTCCAGCACCGCCACCGTGCGGTCGTCGCCACGGCGGAGAAACAGGCGGGAGGCCAGGAAAAACGCGGCGGCGGGCACGCCATAGGCGGCGAGCAGCCCGTTGGCGACCGGCAGCGTCCCGAACGCGTAGTCGAGCACCCAGCCATTCAGCAGCAGCCGCACCAGCACGACGGCGGCGACGACCAGCGCCACCTGACGCAGCGGCGGCAAATCGGCACGGGCCTCGATGATCGCCAGCGGCGGCAGGAACAGCGCCACCGCCATGGTGAGCCAATGGTCATGCAGCACCATGGCGCAGCCGAGCGCCAGCGCCGCCGCGGCGCCGGCCGCATGGGTGCCGGCGCGCTGGAGGCTGCCGGCGTGGCGCGCCCGCGCGGCGGCGAGGGTGAGCGCGCCGGCCAGCGCGGCGGCGACCAGCGCCCAGATGGCATCGCGCTGGAAGCGGTCCACCTGCACGTAGGTGACCAGCAGCGTCAGCACCGGCACCGCGGCGGCCAGCGCCGCCCAGGGCAAGGGCCGGGCGACGCGGGTTTCCAGCGCCAGGCCGGCGGTGGCATAGAAGGCCGCCATGCCGGCGGCGGTCAGCAGCAGCGGCACGATGACCGCGGGCGCCCAGGCGCCGGGCAGCACCGCCTGGACCACGCCCTCGATGCTGATCGCCTCGCCGGTGGGCTGCCACTCCGGCAGCGCCCAAAGCAACAGGGTGGCCAGGAACAGCGCGGCGGAGAGCCAGGGCAGCCGGTCCAGCCGCGGCTCGGTCCAGCCTTTCCACACGGCCAGCGGCGAGAGCAGCAGCACCCCGGCACGCGCGGCGGCGCCGTCGGCGACCGCCTCCAGCAGCAGGCCGGCCAGGCCGAGCACGCTGAACGGTATCCAGCTCAGCCTGCCGCCCGGCCGGATGGTCGAGCGCCTGCGGCGGCAGCAGCAGCAGATTCAGCGCGGCGGCGGCGGGCACGAACAGCGCCGCCGCCCAGGCATCCGGCAAGGGCATGCTGGCGGCGGTGAAGGCCACCCAGGCGGCGCCGGCGCCGGTGGCCGCCCAGCCCAGCCATGTCCAGGCGGCATAGCGCATGACGCCCAGCGAGGCGGCCGTGACCACGAGCAGATAGGCGAACAGCCCCGGCAGCGAGGGGGCGGCCGGCATCAGCGCCGGGGTGGCAAAGGCGCCGGCCACCCCGACCGCCGCGGCCAGCGGGCCATAGCGCAGCGAGGCCAGCAGGCCCGCGGCCCCCGCTGCCGCCAGCAATGCGAAGCCGATCGCCGGCGGCAGCAGGGCGTAGAACACGCCGGCGCCATAAGCGGCCCCGAACAGCACCGCCACCCCACCGGCGGCGAGCGCCGCCGGTGCCCCGCCGGTTTGCGGCCGGCGGCGCAGCCACTCGGCCCCGGCGAGCAGCGCCGCGCCGAGCAGGCCGGCGGCGGCGCAACGGGCGGCCGGGCCGATCAGCGCGTTCTCGACGGCGTAGCGGATCAGGAACACGCCGGAGAGCAGCAGCGCCGCGGCGCCCAGCCAGAGGCCCCAGCGCTGGGTGAGCAGCGCCTCCAGATCAATCGGCGGGCGCGGTGGTTCGTCGGGCCGGGCGACCGGCGTCGGCACCCATTCCGGCGGCAGCGCCGCTTCGGGCGGTTCCGGCGGAAGCGGCGCCTCCCAGGGATTCGTCGCCGCTTCCGCCGATGCGGCCGGGGTATCGCCGGCCAGGGCCGCGACCCGCCGGCGCAGCGCGGCGATGTCAAGCTGGGCCTGCTGCACGCGGAAGAATGCAACGATGCCGAGCACCCAGCCACCGAGCCCCGCGAGCCCGATCAAAACCAGCCAGCCAAAAATGTCGTCCATGGAACGCAACGGAGGCGGATTCCGGGGACGCGGTCAAGGAATTTGCACCTCCCGAATTTGCACTCAACGGGGCTTATTGCTAAACCCCCGGCCGCGCCGGCACCCCTGGAGGCCGGCGCTTCCATTTTCAGGAGCGAACCATGGCCGCATATACGACGCTGGAGGCCGAGGCGCGCGAGCGTGCAGGTAAGGGGGCAGCACGCGCGACCCGGAGGCAGGGCCGAGTGCCCGCCGTCATCTACGGTGCCCACCAGGCGCCGACCCTGATCGCGCTGGAGCCGCGCAGCGTGCTGCGCGAGATCCATCGCGCCGGCTGGCGCTCGCGCCTTTACGAGGTGAAGGTCGGCAGCGATTCCACCCGCGCGCTGATCCGCGACGTGCAGTACCACCCGGTGACCGACGCGGTGGAGCACGTGGATTTCCAGCGCCTCGCCCCAGGCGAGAAGGTGCGCGTGGCGGTGTCGGTGCAGTTCCTCAACGAGGCGACCAGCCCCGGGCTGAAGCGCGGCGGCGTGCTGAACGTCGTGCGCCACGCGGTCGAGTGCTTCTGCGATCCGGACAACGTGCCGGCGCATTTCGATGCCGATCTGGGCGCGCTGGACATCAACGCCACCGTTCGCTGGCACGACCTGAAGGGCACCGAGGGCATCCGCCCGACCATCACCGACCGCGATTTCGTGATCGCGACGGTGGCCTCGCCCACCAAGATCACCGAAGTGGCGGCGGCCGAGGGCGCGGCCCCGGCGGCGGCGGCGGCGCCGGCCAAGGGTGCGGCGCCGGCGAAGGGGGCGGCTCCGGCCAAGGCGGCGGCTCCGGCCAAGGGTGCCGCGCCGGCGAAGGGGGCGGCTCCGGCCAAGGCCCCCGCCAAGCCCGCCGCCAAGAAGTAAGCCGGCAGAAGCCGGCGGAGCCGTGCCGTGCTGCTCTGGGTCGGCCTGGGCAATCCCGAGCCGGGCATGGCCCGGCAGCGGCACAATATCGGCTTCATGGCGCTCGACGTGATCGCCAACCGCCACGGGTTCTCCCCGTGGCGGCAGCGATTCAAGGGGCTGGTGGCGGAGGGCAGCGTCGGCGGCGTGCGGGTGCTCGGGCTGAAGCCGCTGACCTACATGAACCTTTCGGGCGAAAGCGTGCAGGCGGCGGCTTCGTTCTTCAAGCTGCCGGTGCCCGATATCACTGCCTTCCACGACGAGCTGGACCTCGCGCCCGGCCGTATCCGGGTGAAGCGCGGCGGCGGCGCGGCCGGGCATAACGGGCTGCGCAGCATGGACCGGCAGGCTGGGCAGCAACGACTATTGGCGGGTGCGCCTGGGCATCGGCCATCCCGGCGACAAGGAGCGCGTGACCGGGCACGTGCTGGGCGATTTCGCCAAGGTGGAGGTGCCTTTGCTGATCGCGACGCTGGACGCGGTGGCGGACGCCGCCCCCCTGCTGGCCGGCGGCAAGCCGGAGGAATTCATGACGCGCGTGGCACTACTTACCCGGGATGCTTGCTGAGATGGGGAATTAAATGGGATTCAACTGCGGCATCGTCGGTCTGCCGAATGTGGGCAAGAGCACGCTGTTCAACGCGCTGACCGCGACCGCCGCGGCGCAGGCGGCCAACTACCCGTTCTGCACCATCGAGCCGAATGTGGGCCGCGTCGCCGTGCCCGATCCGCGGCTCGATACCCTGGCGCGTATTGGCAAGTCGGCGAAGACGGTGCCGACCAGCCTGGAATTCGTGGACATCGCCGGCCTGGTGCGTGGCGCCAGCAAAGGCGAGGGCCTGGGCAACCAGTTCCTGGCCAATATCCGCGAAGTGGACGCCATCGTCCATGTGCTGCGTTGCTTCGAGGATTCCGATGTGACGCATGTGGAAGGCAGCGTCGATCCGATCCGCGATGCCGAGACGGTCGAGACCGAGCTGATGCTCGCCGACCTGGAGAGCCTGGAAAAGCGGCTGCTCGCCGCCCAGAAGAAGGCCCGCGGCGGCGACAAGGAGAGCATTGCGCAAGTGGCGCTGATGGAGCCGATCGTGGCGGCCCTGCAGGAAGGCCGCCCGGCGCGCACGGCGATCGCCCCGGCCGATGTGGAGGCCGCCCGCCGGTTGCAGTTGCTCACCTCCAAGCCGGTGCTGTATGTGTGCAACGTCGAGGAGGCCGCCGCCGCCAGCGGAAATGCGCATGCGGCGCGGGTGGCCGAACGGGCCGCGGCCGAGGGCGCACGGGTGGTGATCGTCTCGGCGGCCATCGAGGCGGAAGTGGCTCAGTTGGCCGAGGCCGATCGCGGCGAATTCCTGGAAGGGCTCGGGTTGCACGATTCCGGGCTGGATCGCGTCATCCGTGCCGGCTACGACCTGTTGGGGCTGGTGACCTACTTCACCGTGGGGCCGAAGGAGGCGCGAGCCTGGACCATCGTGCGCGGCACCAAGGCCCCGCAGGCCGCTGCGGTCATCCATAACGATTTCGAGCGTGGCTTCATCGCCTGCGAGACCATCGCCTTCACCGATTTCGTCGCCTGCAATGGCGAGGTCGGGGCCAAGGAGGCCGGCAAGATGAAGGTTGAAGGCAAGGAATACGTGGTGCGGGACGGCGACGTCCTGCTGTTCCGGTTCAACGTCTGACGGCACGGGAGACGGGCTGTGCATATCGCGATGATCGGCGGCGGGTATGTGGGCCTGGTCTCGGGGGCGTGCCTCGCCGAGTTCGGCAACGATGTGGCGGTGGTCGAGGTCGATCCGGCCAAGCTGGCGGCGCTGCAGGAAGGCCGCATGCCGATCTTCGAGCCCGGGCTGGACCGGCTGGTGGCCGAGAACGTGGCGGCCGGGCGGCTATCCTTCGGCCGCGACATCGCCGCCGCGGTGGCCGGGGCCGAGGCGGTGTTCATCGCCGTGGGCACCCCCTCCCGCCGCGGTGACGGGCATGCCGACCTGACCTATGTCTACGCCGCAGCCGAGCAGGTGGCGCGGGCGCTGGCCGGCTATGCGGTGATCGTGACCAAATCGACCGTGCCGGTGGGCACCGGGCGGCGGATTGCCGAGATCGTGCGCGAGGTGCGGCCCGACCTGGAATTCGACGTGGCCTCCAACCCCGAGTTCCTGCGCGAAGGCAGCGCCATCGGCGACTTCATGCGGCCGGACCGGGTGGTGATCGGCGCCGAGACCGAGCGGGCGCGCGAAGTGATGCAGCGGCTGTACCGGCCGCTGTATCTGATCGAGGCGCCGATCCTGTTCACCGGCATCGAAACCGCCGAACTCACCAAATACGCGGCCAATGCCTTCCTGGCGATGAAGGTGACCTTCATCAACGAGATGGCCGATCTGTGCGAGCATGTCGGCGCGGACGTGCACGACGTGGCGCGCGGCATCGGGCTGGATGGGCGGATCGGGCGCAAATTCCTCCATCCCGGCCCGGGCTTCGGCGGCTCGTGCTTCCCCAAGGACACGCTGGCGCTGGTGCGCATCGCCCAGGATGCCGGCGCGCCGAGCCGGCTGGTCGAGGCCGTGGTGGGGGTGAACGATGCCCGCAAGGCCGGCATGGCGATGCGCGTCATCGCCGCCTGCGGCGGTTCGGTGCGCGGGCGCCGGGTGGGCGTGCTCGGCCTGACCTTCAAGCCCGAGACCGACGACATGCGCGATTCGCCGGCGCTGCCCATCGTGTCGCGCCTGGTCGAGGACGGGGCGATGGTGCAGGCGTTCGATCCCGAGGGCATGGCGCAGGCGCGCCCGCTGCTGCCCGATGCGGTGCGCTATTGCCGCGACGCGATGGACGCGGTGACCGGCGCCGATGTGCTGGTGGTGGTAACGGAGTGGAACGAGTTCCGTGCCTTGTCGCCGGCCCGGATGAAGGCGGCGATGCGGGGCGGCGTGGTGGTGGATTTGCGCAACGTCTACGATCCGGCGGCAATGACCGCGGCCGGTTTTGCCTACCACGGCATCGGCCGCTCCACCCCGCGTCCCGCGCTATAGCGGCAGCCTAGCGGATTGGGGTCAAGGGGCCTCCCGGCCCCTTGCGGGTCCAGGGCAGAGCCCTGGCCTTACTATTCTTGGCGTCCAGCCCGATGATATTCGTGGTTCGGCATCATATCGGTCGCCGCCGCCATCCGGTTCGACAGGTTAAAGAACGAAGCCGTCTCGGCAATGTCGAAAATATCCTCGCTGGAAAATCCGTGTACCCGCAGCGCCGCGCGGTCGGTGTCGTCCACCTCGTGCAGCGCCACCGTCAGCTTATGGGCGAAATCCAGCATGGCGCGTTGGCGCGGCGGCAGCTTCGCCACCCGGTAGTTGAATGCCATCATCTCGCCAAGCTCGGGGTCGCCCGACAGCGTGCGCACTGCGGCGCCGTGCGCGACCAGGCAGTAATAGCAACGGTTGGCGCTGGAGACGACCACAGCGATCATTTCGCGTTCCAACTTGGACAGCCCGGACGGCGCCAGCATGATCTCGTTGTACATCTGCATGAAGTGGCGCAGGCGCTGCGGCTTCAGGCTGTAGGCGCTGTAGACGTTCGGCACGAAGCCGAGCTTCTCCACGCATTTCGCCCAGATCGCGCGCAGATCCTCGTCCAACGTCGCCGGATCGGGCACGCCAAGAACAGAAACGTGGTCGGGCTGGGGCATTGTGCGTTCCTTTCACGACGCCGCCGCGAGTCTTTGCGAGGTCCGCCTATCCGGCGCGGCCAGTTGGAACGTCCGACGATGTAGCGCTCCAGGTCACTATGGTAGTCAACGACACGCATCGCCAGGCCGGCGCGAGAGAACAGGGTGCCGATAAAGGCGCGCGTCCAACCCGCTTCCCACCAGCCGAAGCTGGCGATGCAGTAAACCGACAGGGGATCGGTCCGCAGCCCCCAGCAAGGCCAGGTTGCGGCATCGATGAACGGCTCGGAGGCCAGGATCAGCTGCCCGTCCGGCGCGAGCTGGCGCACCATGCCCTGGATCGCCGCGAACGGGGCGCGCGAATGGTGCAGGGCGGCGGAGGTGAAGATCACGTCGAAGCGTTCCTCCGGCGCAACCGGCAGGTGATCGAAAGTGCCGGGACGGTAGTCGATGCCGAGTCCCTGGCGCTGGCTGCGCCGGTGCGCGGTGTCGATGAAGTCGGGGTTCACGTCCACGCCCACCAGCCGGTGGCCGAGCCGGGCCAGGTACTCGCAAGCGAATCCCCAGCCGCTGCCGGCCTCCAGGATGCGCAGCACGCCCGGGCGGTCGAACTGATCGACCAGTCGAACCATGGCGCCGAAGTGACGGTTCAGCTCCTGCGGCGCCCAGTTCGGATAGGCGAGATGCCCGGCGGCGGCGGCCTCCTTGTCAAACCCGGTCAGCTCCGAGGTCGTCTCCTGGTATGGGTTCCCCACGATTGCGGCGTACAGCTCGTCCTGCAGCGCCAGGTACTCGGGTGACACCGGATCGAGTCGGCGCGCCGCGGCGCGGAGCCGGGGCGGGACGTCGAACCGGAGTGTTTCCCACCAGGCCTGGGTCGCCGTCGCGTCCGGCCCGCCGCGCTCGTTGCTGCGGACGACAAAGGCGCGGATCGCCGCGGTGTCGGAAAGGTCAATCGCCGTTCGTCGTGGTGGGATGAGGCGGGGCATCGGCGAACCGGGATGGGCGGGCACCATGCCCAGCATTCGCTTCGCCAGGATTTTGACCGGGAGCGGCACGATGCGCCGAAGCAGATCGGTGACCGGCATCGGGCAAGGCTCCTGCTGTCAGCCGCAAGCTCACGAATTTCCCCGGTCCGGGCAGGGAAGCGCCGCGCGGTCCGCCGATATTATGCCGCCGTCTCGATGTCCTCCAGGCTGAATTGCTGGGCTTCCTCGTCGAAGCTGTACAGCTCGGCGTAACGCCCCCAGGCGATGATGGCGCGCAACGTCTCCTCGGCGTAGTCGGGAGACATGTGGTCCTCCAGCTCGTCGCGGAAGCGCACCGCCGAGGCGCGGTGGTTCCAGCGCTCGTCCAGGGTGCGGCGGATGGCGGCGGCGAGTTCCACATGCGCCAGCAGGGCGGCGGCGAACAGCTTCTTGCGATCATCGGTATCGGACTGGACGAATTGCCGCCCGGTCTCGGTCAGCTTGATGTCGCCTTCCTCCAGCTCGGCGAAGTGGAGCAGCTGCAGGGTTTCGCCGAGCGGCAGCAACTCGTCCGCCTCCAGCTGCAGCGAACCCGCCAGCGCCGGCAGGTCGGCCCGGCCGTCATAGGGTGGCCCGGCCAGCGCCTCCATCAGGCCGGCCAACAGGTTGGTCGAAACATGGTGCAGCCGGGCGGCAAACGGGGCGTCGGCGGGGGCCACCGGCGCCGGTGCCGGGGGCGCCCGGCGCGTCATCACCGCGTAGATCTCGTCCACCAATTGCCGGAAGGCCGGGTCCAGGCGGTTGCGCGGGTGCGGGAAGGGCACCCGGATTTCCTGCGCCACCCGGCCGGGGTTGGAGGCAAATACGAGAATGCGGTCGCACAGCAGCACCGCTTCCTCGATGTTGTGGGTGACGATCAGGATGGATTGCACCGGCAGGCGGTGCTCCATCCACAGGTCGATCAGGTCGGTGCGCAGCGTCTCGGCGGTCAGCACGTCCAGCGCGCTGAACGGCTCGTCCATCAGCAGCAGGTCGGGGTGCACCACCAGGGCGCGCGCCAGGCCGACGCGCTGACGCATGCCGCCCGAAAGTTCCTTGGGATAGGCGCTCTCGTAGCCGCCCAGGCCGATCAGGTCGATCGCCTCCTCGGCCCGCGCCTCGCGCTCGGCCCGCGGCACGCCCTGCGCTTCCAGCCCGAGTTCCACGTTTTCCTGCACCGTCAGCCAGGGGAACAGCGCGAAACTCTGGAACACCATGGCGATGCCCGGCGCCGGGCCGCGCAACGCCTCGCCGCGCCAGATCACCTCGCCGGCGGTGGGCGGCAGCAGGCCGGAGACGATGCGCAGCAGCGTCGACTTGCCCGAGCCAGAGCGGCCGAGCAGGCCGACGATTTCGCCGGCCTGCAAGGTCAGGTTCACATCGTCCAGCACCACCAGATCGGCGTTGCTGTCCTTGAGGTAGGCCTGCCGGCAGGCACGCACCTCCAGCAGCGGCTGGGGCAACAGCGGTTGTGGTTGCAGCGGTTGGGCGACAATGGTGTCCATCGGCCTTGTTTCCTTATCCCAGGGTCGCGCGGCGACTGGCATAGGCGTAGAGCGGCCGCCACAGCAGCCGGTTGAACAGCAGCACGAACAACGACATCACCACGACGCCGAGCACGATCTTGTGGAAATTGCCGGCATCGGTGGCCTGGGCGATGTAGGCGCCGAGCCCATGCGCCTGCAGCCTGGTATCGCCCCAGGACGCCACCTCGGCGACGATGGCGGCGTTCCAGGAGCCGCCCGAGGCGGTGATCGCGCCGGTGACGTAATAGGGCAGGATTCCGGGGATGATCACCCGGCGCCACCACAGGAACCCGTCGACGCGGAAATTCTTCGCCACTTCCTGCAGATCGCCGGGGAAGGCGGCGGCGCCGGCGATAACGTTGAACAGGATGTACCACTGCGTGCCGAGCACCATCAGCGGGGTGAGGAACACGTCCTCGTTGAGGCCGAACCGCACGATCACCACGACGAAGACCGGGAACAGCAAATTGGCCGGAAAGGCGGCCAGGAACTGCGCCAGCGGCTGCACCCGCCGCGCCCAGGTCGGGCGCAGCCCGAGCCATACGCCGACCGGCACCCACACCATCGAGGCCAGCGCGATCAGCACCACCACGCGCAGCAGCGTCAGCGAGCCGAGCAGCACGGTCTCGCGCAGATCCGCCCAGGTCAGCGCGCCGGCGACGTAGTCCACCACCTGCCACACCGCCGCGCCCACCGCCAGCGCCACCCCGGCGGCGAACGCCGCATCGGACAGCCGCGAGCGCGCCCGGCGATGCCGTGAAGCCGCCGCCGGCCGGCCGAGGCGCAGCGAGGTGATGACCCCGAAGGCGCGCTCCACCGCCCCGCCGGCCACCCGCAGCACATGGGTGCGCCGCAGCAGCGCCAGCACCCAGGGGTCCTCGGCGGTGGCCGAGGCGGTCGTCTCGAAGCGGAACCGTGCCGACCAGGCGACCAGCGGGCGGAACAGCAGCTGGTCGTAGGCGAGGATCACCAGCAGCATGGCGCCGATCGCCCAGAACACCGCGCCGATATCGCGCGCCGCCAGGGCGGCCGCCACGTAGGAGCCGATGCCGGGCAGCTGCCAGGTGTGCTCGCCGAGCGTGATCGCCTCGGACGCCACCACGAAGAACCAGCCCGCCGACATCGACAGCATGGTGTTCCACACCAGCCCCGGCATGGCGAACGGCACTTCCAGCCGCCAGAAGCGCTGCCAGGTGGTCAGGCGGAACAGCTTGGTGGCCTCGTCCAGGTCCGAGGGGATGGTGGTCAGCGACTGGTAGAAGCTGAACGCCATGTTCCAGGCCTGGCTGGTGAAGATGGCGAAGATCGCCGCCAGCTCCAGCCCCAGCACCCGGCCGGGGAACAAATTCATGAAGAAGGCGACGGTGAAGGACAGGAAGCCCAGGATCGGCACCGACTGCAGAATGTCGAGCACCGGCACCATGATCAGCCCGGCCCGCCGGTTCTTGGCCGCCAGCGGGGCATAGGTGAAGGTGAACAGGATCGAGCAGAACAGGGCGGCGAACATGCGCAGCGTGGTGCGCACCGCGTATTCCGGCAGCCGCCCGGGATCGAGGTCGATCGGCGTCGCCTCCAGCGCATCCAGCGGCACCAGCGCGCCGCGCGCGGCGGTGGCCATGGCGACCAGCAGCCCCACCACACAGCACAGCGCGGCGATGTCCCAGACGTTCGGCAGGCGCCGGCCGGAGAGCGCGGCCGGGGTGGCGGTGCTTGACATCGGCGCGTCCACGGGCTGGGAGGGCAGGGGGCGAAACTCTGACCCGGTGTTAGCCCAAGCCGCCGGGGTCAACCAGCCGGGCAACCATGTCAGTTCGATTACTTAACAGGGAGGACCTAAGCCGGAGGTTCCCCGGTGCCGGTCGATCCGAATCCCGCTTCCCCGCGATCGGTGTCGCGGGAGAATTGATCGACCACTTCGAAACGCGGCCGCAGCACCGGCACGAACAGCATTTGCGCGATGCGGTCGCCCGGCCGGATCACGATCGGTTCGCAGCCGGGCGCACTGCGGTTCCAGACGCTGATCATGACCGGTCCGGTGTAATCGGCATCGATCACGCCGACCAGATTGCCGATCACCAGGCCGCTGCGATGGCCCAGCCCCGAACGCGGCACGATGATCGCCGCAAGCTGCGGATTGCCGATGAACACCGAAATGCCGGACGGCACCAGTTCCGCCGGTGATTGCGGGGCGAGCACGAGCGGCGCATCGACGCAGGCGAACAGGTCGATGGCGGCGGCCATGTCGCTCTGATAGCGCGGCAGGCCCCAGGCACGGATACGGTCATCGAGAATCCTGACCTCGACCGTGGGCGAGGCGTTCACCGCCGCGCGCTCCGCGCTCACGCCGCCAGCGGCAGCCCGTTGCGCCAGGCGACGGTGGCGGAGAGCGGCCACAGCGCAAAACCCTTGCCGTGCAGGGTCGGCAGCCAGGCCTCCAGCGCGTCGAGCGTGTGCGGCCGCGGATGACCGATGGCGATGCAGTGGCCGGTGCGCATCGCATGCGCCTCGATGGCCGCCAGGGCCCTGGCGATGTCGGCGGGGCTGGCGGTGTTGTCGATGAACTCATCGCGGGCGGCGGTCGGCACGCCGGCGGCGTCGCAGCGCTTCACGCCCTGGCTGTGCGGAATGACCACGCTGTCGAGGAACAGCATGCCCTGCGACTTGGTTTCCTGGGCGACAATTTCCATCAGTGCCGCGTCGCGGGTCGCGACCGTGCCCATGTGGTTGTTCAGCCCGACGATGCCGGGCACCGCCGCGAGGGCTGTTTTCAGGCGGGCCAGATTGACCGTGGCCGGCAGATCGACCCGCAGCGGGTCGGGGCCGACCGACGCCTCGGTGTGCGGGCCCGCCTGCATCGGCATGTGCAAGGTCGTTTCGTGGCCCCGCCCGACGCCCTCGGCCACCTGCTCGGCCAGACGGGGGGCGAAGGGGAACCAGGACAAGGTCAGCGGCCCCGGCAGCACCAGCGTGCGGGCGGTGCCGTTGCGGATGACGCCAAGATCGTCGATGACGATGGTGATGGCCGGGCGGCCATCGACCGCGGGCGCGCGAATGGCGTTCCGCCGCCAGGGCGGCAGGCCGGAAACCGTGGCCGGAACGCTCGCCGGCGGCGCCGCGACGCCGGATGCCGCATCGCCGGCGGGCGCCAGGGCCGGTGCCGTCCCTGCGGCCGGGCTGGACGCTGGCGCTGGCGCGGGGCCGTCGCCCGCGGCGACCGTCACCGGGGGGACGGAGGAGCCGAAGCCAAGCTTCCAGCCGATCGCACCGGCGGATAATGTCGCCAGGCCACCCAGAATCAGCCGCCGACCACCGATTGCCACATCGCCCTCCTTCGCCGCCAGGGCCGTCCCCTGCCGCCGGACGCGGTACCCCGCACGTCCTGGCAGCACCCAGTCCCCCGACTTTATCCAACCAAACGTTATTATATGCCCTAGTCTGGCCATTTTCCATGGATCGTGCAAGGCGTTGGCCGGATTTGTTCGTACCAAACTGCATCAGGGCGAACCATGCCGTGCCCTATCTGGATGGGACAGATATCTCAAGCTGCCGGAGCAGCTGCTTCGAGCTGTCTGTCGCCCGGCCGCAAAGCCGCCAGCGTCCGGCCATACCGCAACGCGCCGGCCGCATCGCCGCGTGCCTGCGCCAAGGACACCAACGCGGCGAGCACGTCCTGGTCGGCCGGATGGCGCGCCTGGGTGTCCTGCAACAGCCGGTAAGCCGCGTCCGGCGCTCCCTGCGAATTGAGCGCCACGGCAGTGACATAGGCGTAGCGCGCATTTTCCGGCGCCAGTTCGCTGGCCCGTTTCAGCAGCGTCAGCGCCTCCGCATAGCGGTGCTGGCGCACCATCGCCAGGCCGAGGCTGTGCGTCGCATCGGCATTGCCGGGTTCGGCGGCGACGGCGCGCCGGAGCAGGGCGATGCTGTCCTGCTCGCGACCACGCTGCCGCTGCACATCCGCGAGATTGACCATGGCCGGCACGAAGGCCGGGTCCAGCCGAAGCGCGGTGCGATAGGAATCCTCCGCCGCATCCGGCTGCCGGCGGCGCAGATGCAGCAGCCCGAGATTGAGATGCGTCTCGGGCCGATCGGCATCCACCAGCTCGGCGGCTTCCAGTTCGGCAACGGCGCGGTCCAGCGCGGCGCGCGACTCCGGCAGCATCCCCTGCGGATCGGCGCCGGCCAGCGACCGCGCCGCCTCGATCCGCACCGCCAGCAGCGGATCGGACAGCACCGGCAGGGCCAAATCCAACACCGGCTCCGGCGGCAGCGCGCGGGCGGCCCCCAGCCGCACCAACGGGTCGCTGTCCGTAATCCCGGCGCGCAGCGCGGCGGCGGCATTGGGGGTGGCAAAGCGCGGCAGCATCGCCAGCGCGGTGGCGCGGGCGATTGCCGGTTGGGCCGTGTCCAGGATCAGCCGTTCCAGCAACGCGCCGGCCTCGGCCGTTTCGTGCCGTCCCGCATCCAGCGCGGCGGCGAAATCCGGGCGTGGCAGCAGCCGGTCCGGGTGCCATGATTCGACGATTTGCGCCGCCCATGCCGCGTTATGGTCGGGGTGGCATTGTCCGCAGACGTTCGGGGTGCCGATCGCCACCGACAGGGCCGGAAGCGGCACCCGCAAGCCGTGGTCATGCCGGACATGCACGCCCATGTACACCCGGCTGGGCATGTGGCACGAAACGCACTGCGCGCCCTTGCCCTCGGGATGGTGATGATGCGCGGCGGTATCGAACTTCGCCGGCAGGTGGCACTGCGCGCACAGCGCGTTGCCCTCGGCCCGCAGCTTGCCGCTGTGCGGCTCGTGGCAGTTGATGCAGGTCACGCCGGCCCGGAACATCGGGCTCTGCACGAAGCTGCCCCACTCGAACACCTCGCCGTCGATCTGCCCGTCGGCAAAGTAAAGGCCCGGCTCCAGCAGCGCCGGCAAAGCGCGGTCCAGCAACGGGGCCGCCGGATTGGGGGTGGCGGCGATCAGGCGGCGGCGGGAATGGCAGCCGGAGCAGACATTCAATTGCGCCTCGGGTGGCGGCGGTCCGGTGCGCCGCGCGATGCCGGTTGCCGGGTCCATCACCCACCCGGCCGGCTGGGACGGTTTCAGCCACGCCACCAGCCCCTTATGGCTGGAATCCGGTCCGTCGCCGGCGGCTTTTACCGCCGCCCAGGCGATATGCGCCGAACCCGGCCCATGGCACGCCTCGCAGGCGACGTTCACATCCGTCCAGGTGGTTGCATAACGGTTGGCCGGCAGATCGAAATTCTTCGCCAGACCGGTGGAGTGGCAGTCCGCGCACATGTAGTTCCAGGTCTGGTCCCGTCCGGTCCAGTGCAGCCGGTCGCCGGGCGGCGGGGTCGGGTTGGGATACAGCGGGTACCAGCGTTGCCCGCCCTGGTCCTGCGGCCGTGCGTCCCAGGCGATGCCAAGCGCCTGCAGCCGCCCGCCCGGGAAGGCGATGAGATATTGCTGCAGCGGGAACACACCGAATGTGTACGCCACCGGATAGTCCCGCAGCGTTCCGTCCTGGCTCTGCGTCCGCACCAGAAAGCCATCGCCGTCGCGGCGGAATGTGGTGGTGACGCCGTGATGCGTGAGCGTGGCGTTATCAAAATTGCCCAGCACCGCGGCGGGCGTCGCCGGCTGCATGGCCTTGGCGTGATGCGACGGCGCCCAGTCCTGCGCCTCGTTCCGATGGCAACCGGCACAGGCCGCGCCGCCGACGAAGCGGGCCGGTTCCTGCGTGGCCGCCGGGCCGGGCAGCAGCCAGGCCAGCAGCGCCAGAACAAGCAGCCGGGGGTTATGGGAACGCCACCGCACGTCGCCGGTCATGCTTCATCCCGCCGCAAATTTCTGCCCGGCACGACACGTGAACCGACGGGGCGGGGGTGTGCGGCCCCCCGCCCCGCCTTGTTGCTACTCCGGCGAGGTCAGCTTCTCCAGCACCTGCTGGATCGTGAAACTCGCCGCCTTCTGGCGCGGCGGATAGGCCTGGAACGTCGCCAGGAACTGCCCGACATATTGCTGCGCCGGCACCAGCAGGAATACCCGATCTATCAGCCAGTCGTAGTAGGTGTTGGAGGTAATCGACGCCCGTTCGAACGGATCGGTGCGTAAATTGTAGATGTAGGGGACCCGCGGGTGTTCGAATTCGTGCATCCATACCTGCAGCGTTCCCTCTACCGGCTGCACCGCGAAATGGAGCTTCCAGTTGTCGTAGCGCATCGCCATCAAATCGCCTTCGTCGGAGAAGTAGAAATAGCTCTCGCGCGGCCCCTTCGGTGTCTGCCCGGTCAGGTAGGGGAGGAAATTGTAGCCGTCGAGATGCACCTTGTAGGTCATGTCGCCGACCCTGTCGCCGACCAGCAACCGCCCGGTGACGTCGGGATCGCCGGCCGCGGCCAGCAGCGTCGGCAACCAGTCGAGCTGCGACATGATTTCGTTGGAGACGCTGCCGGGTTTGATGTGGCCGGGCCAGCGCACCAGCGCCGGCACCCGGAATGCGCCTTCCCAGTTGGAATTCTTCTCGTTTCGGAACGGTGTCATCGCGCCGTCCGGCCAGGTGTTCATGTGCGGCCCGTTATCGGTGCCGTAGAACACGATGGTGTTGTCGGCGATGCCGAGCTCGTCCAGCTTGGCGAGAATCGTGCCGACGTTGCGGTCGTGATCGATCATCACGTCGTGGTATTCGCTCTGCCAGCGTCCGGACTGGCCCACGCTTTCCGGCTTTTCATGGGTGCGGAAATGCATGTGGGTGAAGTTGATCCAGGTGAACACCGGCTTGCCCGCCTTCACCTGCCGCTCGATGAAATCCGCACCGCGGGCGGCGATGTCGTCGTCGATCGTTTCCATCCGCTTGATCGTCAGCGGCCCGGTATCCTCGATGCGCTGGCGGCCGACCGGGCCGAAGCGCGGGTCCACGGTGGGATCATCGACGTCGGTCGCCCATGTATGCAGCACGCCGCGCGGGCCGAACTTCGCGCGGAACGCCGGGTCCTTCGGATAGTCGCGGTTTTCCGGCTCCTCCTCGGCGTTCAGGTGATACAGATTGCCGTAGAATTCATCGAACCCATGCACGGTGGGCAGGAACTTGTTGCGGTCGCCGAGATGGTTCTTGCCGAACTGGCCGGTGGCGTAGCCGAGCGGCTTGAGCAGTTCGGCAATCGTCGGGTCTTCTTTCTGCAGACCGATTTCGGCCCCCGGCAGCCCGACCTTGGACAGCCCGGTGCGGAACACGCTCTGCCCGGTGATGAAGGCGGACCGGCCGGCGGTGCAGCTCTGCTCGCCATAATAGTCGGTGAACAGCACGCCCTCATGGGCAATGCGGTCGATGTTGGGCGTCTGGTAGCCCATCAGCCCTTGCGAGTAGGCGCTGACATTGGTCAGGCCGATATCGTCGCCCCAGATGACGACGATATTCGGCTTGCTGCTGGCGGCCGGCTGCGTCTGTGCCTTGGCCGGCTGCCCGCACATCAGAATCACGGCCAGAGCCAAACCAAGCATCAGCCGGTGAACCGTATTGCGCGATCGGTTGTTCGCCATGTCGTGGTTATCCTCCTTGTTTGTATTTGATATCGGGACGCGCCTACGCGAGGTCGCGCCAGGGCCGGCGCCGGGAGGGTATCGGCCGCCCCTTGATCAGCCAATTTTGACCGCCCGGATTTCTGCGGCGCGCTCATCCACCGGTATAACCGGCAACTCGCCCGGGTTGCTGACCGGGAGGCTGCGGAGGTGATCCATGATCGCCTGCCATTCCTTGATCTCCCGGACGGCGCCTTTCTGCGTGACGGTATCGAGACTGGCCCGATCCGTCGTGCCCGGCGGAGGCAGCAGGTACGGCGTGTCATCGCGAGGATCATCGAGGGCCTCGACCCTCGATTTAAGCGGCTGACCGTCCTTGTTCTTGGCCACGAGCGTCAGTTTGTCCTTCGTGTATTTCGGTATGGCCACCAGAATCAAGGCGAGATACAGGGGGCAGGTAAGGCTATACAGCGGCCCATCGTTCCCGCTGATGTCGATCGCGCGATAGCCGCGGTCGAGGTCGCCCACCTCGATGGCCGTTACGACGTCGAATTTCGGGCGCGCCGGATCGTAGCGGAACCTCATGCCGGAGGCGCGGGGGAAATATTCGCCGGGATGGGCCGGACTGTCGATGAGGAAAAACTCCAGCAGATGCTTCAACTCCTGGCCGGTGAAGTAGCCTGTCACCAGCGCACTGCCGGCGGTAGGGTCCACGACACCGGCACCGAGCGGCGCCAGGGCGAAAATGTCGTAGACGGTCTGCACCCCCGACTTCCCCCGGGTGATGCCGGCACGCATCAATCCGTTGGCGGTGAAACCGATATCGGCTTGCGTGGCGCTTCTGAACGCATCAGTGCAGAGATTGGCGAGGATGGTGCCGGCGGCGATGTCGGTGAAAATGTTGGGAATGTCGCGCGGCGCCACCGCCAGCGCCTGATCGATGCTGTAACCGCGCGGCGCGAATACGACGTTGGTAACCGCCGTCTTGAGTTTGCCGATCTCGTCGCCGATGGCCCGATCGCCGGCAATGCTGTCATCAATCGGGGTGAGCTGAAAGGATTCAACCGTCAGCTTGTCACCATCCAGGGTAATCACCAGTTCGCCGAGGTTTTCGCCATACTTCCCGGTCTGGACCACGGGCGTGCGGCCGTTGACGATGATCGGCTCGTGCAGTTCGGTGTGGCTGTGGCCGCCGATGACCACGTCGATGCCCGGCACGGCCATGGGCAGGCTCACGTCCTCGCCGTGGGTGAAGCGTCCGTCCGCGCCTTTCTCCAGGCCGCCGTGGCTGAGCGCGATGATCACATCCGCCTTCTCCGTTTCGCGGAGAAGCGTCACCATCTCCCGGGCGGTTTCAATGGGATCGGCGAACGTCACCGCGCCGGCGCCAGCGCTGTAGAACTGGGCTTCCTTGCCGAGCAGCCCGAAAATGCCAAAGCGAATACCGCCGCGCTCGATGACGATATGGCGACGCAGCACGCCGTCTTTGGCCAGGCGCTGCAGACCGGCCAAGGTCGCATCATTCGCCGAGACGTTGGTATTCGACGCGACCACAGCCGGAACCCGCCCCGTCGCGGCGGCCACCGCAATGGACCGGGCCGTGCCGTCAGGCCCGAGGTCGAAATCATGGTTGCCGAGGGTGGTGGCATCGTAGCCCATCAGGCAAAGCAGGCGCAGCTCGCCGCCGGTCTCGCGGGTGGCGGCGGCGAATGCGGTCCCCATGCTGTAATCGCCTGCGTCAAGCACCAGAACAGGTCCCTGTTCCTGGCGCGCCGCCCTTCGCTTCGCGATCAGGGTGCCCAGGCGCTCGAACCCGCCGCGGGTTGTGTCGTCGTTGAGCGTGTACGGCGTGTAGTCAAGGGCCGGGGCCATCCCGATGAAGTTTGAGTGGAGATCGTTGGTATGCAGGATGGTGAAGGTCTTCTTCCCGTCTGCCGCCGTGGCGGATTCGCCCTGCAGGGCGAACATTGCACCGGCTGCGGCCGAGGCAGCCAACAGATCGCGACGCGAAAGTGCCTGTTGGGGGGTATGGAGAACGTTTTTCTTTCCGTCCATGGCCGGTTTGCAGTGCGGGTCTTTCATTTCTGTGGCTCTCCGAAATTCCGATTATTTATTCGTGCACTGAATCGTGTTCCTGCCCCACCCGGCGCCTGCGAGCGGCCGATCGGCGGTGTAAAGGCAACAGGGCGGCGATTGTTGCCAAATTCGCAGGCAATGCTTCACGTTGCCGGGATCGCGTTTATTCCACCACCACCGACACCGCGCGCGAAACATCCGCCTGCAGCGGCAGCCGGATCTGGAACCGGTGCCGACCGGGCGTCAGAATCCAGTACACTGGTTCATCCGGTGCTGCCACCGCCACCGGCCGCCCATCCACCAGCCAGACGATCTGCGCCACCTTCGGCTCGGCGGTGGCGCGCAGGACCAGACGGTTCAGTGCGGCCGGCGCCTCGGGGTTGCGCCACAGATGGCTGTCCGGCTCCGGCGTCACGATGGTCAGGCGCGGAACCACCGGCGGCGCGGGCGCGGCGGTTGCGGCCTCGCCGGGCTTGACCCATTCGGTCAGCCTGTCGGCGCAGTCTTTCGCGGCCCGCATGCCGGTGCCGGTGCACAGCTCGGCCGGCTCCCTTCCGGGCGGGGCGGCGAAGTCACCGGCCAGCAGATCGGTGCGGTTGGCGCCATGCAGATGCAGCAGCACCGCCTGCGCCAGCCGCCCGGCCGCCCGCGCGCCGCTGAGCCGCGTCATCGGCCCGGCATCCGCCCGCCCGACCCACACGCCCACCATGTATTGTTGCGACCACGCGATGGTCCAGGCATCCCGGTAGCCCTGCGACGTGCCGGTCTTCAGCGCCACCGCAAACGGGAATTCGCTGGCGCCATAGCGCGGGAAACTGGGCAGCCGGGCCATCGGGTCGCTGAGGAACCGGGTTACCAGCCTTGCGGCATCGGCGGAGATCAGCCGGCGCGGCTCCGCCCGGCGCTGACCCTCCAGCCAGACCAGGTCGGCCGCCATGCCGTCATCGGCCAGGGTGCTGTAGGCGGCCACCAGCCGGTCCAGGCTGGTCGGCAGGGCGCCGATCGCCATCGCCAGCCCGAACTGGTCGGCCGGTCCGTCCAGCCGGTGCAGGCCGAGATCGCGAAGGAAGTCAAACCCCTCCTGCAGCCCGATCCGGCGCAGCAAATTGGCCGCCGGCACGTTGCGCGAATTGGCCAGCGCCTGGCGCGGCAGCAACGGTCCAAGAAACGCATTGTCGGCATTGTTGATGCCGGGCGCGCCCTCCGGCAGGTCGGCGAGCACGTCGTCCGGCTGGATCAGTCCGCGGTCCAGTGCCCGCGCATACAGGAACGGCTTCAGCGTGCTGCCCGGCGAGCGCGGGGCGGCGCTGAAGTCGATCGCGCCGCCGGGGCGGCTGGCGAAGCCGGCCGAGGCGATGTCGGCCAGCACTTCGCTGCTGCCGCGGCGGACCACCATGACCGCCATTTGCTGCGCGCCGGCCTGTCGCCACCCGGCCAGATGCGCCGATGCCAGCCGGGTCAGGTCCGTTTGCAGCCGCAGGTCCAGCGTGGCGCGCAGAAGCGGGTCGGCCGGATCGGCCGGCGCGCCGGCCGCGCGCACCCTCTCCGCCAGCCGCAGCACCACCTGCAACGCGGCGGGCCGGTGCGGGGCCGCGACAAGCGCGGGCGCGGCCAGCTCGGCGCGCGCGCGATCCCGTTCCTCGGCGGACAGCACGCCCTGCCGCGCCAGCACGGCCAGCGCGCCGGCGGCCCGGCGTGCGGCGCGCGCCGCGCCGGCCGGACGCCGCAGCGCCAGCACCGCCGGCGCCTGCGGCACGGCGGCGAGCAGCGCCGCCTGCGCCCAGGTGAGGTCACCCGCCGGCCGGTCGAAATACCAGCGCGCGGCATGGCCGATGCCGTGGCTCGACTGCCCATATGGCGCCAGCCGCAGGTACTGGGCCAAGACGGCGGCATGTCCGTACCGCGCCACCAACGCCACCGCGGTGCCGGCCTCCACCGCCTTGGCCCACAGCGTGCGCGGGCGCGGATGCTGCATGCGGGCCACCTGCATGGCGATGGTGGAAGCGCCCGAACCATGCGCCCCGCTCAGATGCTGCCCAACGGCGCGCAGCACCGCCAGCGGATCGACCCCCGGATGCCGCCAGAAGCGCCGGTCCTCCAGCGCCAGCGTGGCCTGCACCACCCGCGCCGGGGGATCGGTGGTCCAATAGCCGTACTCGATTCGCCGCGCGCCGTCCGGGCCGATGCTCTCGTGGCCGACCTGGGTCAGCCAAATGCCGTTGCGGTCATAGACGATCGGGGTGGCGGAGGGCGCCTGCAGGCGGGCGCCGGCGGCGACCTCAAGAAAGTAGCAGACAAGGAACAGAACCAGCATATGGACGGCAAGAGTGCTGGCCTGGACACGCCAGGGGGCGATCGCCGCCTGGAGCACATCCCGAAGGCGCGCTCCGCGCCGGGCCGGGGTCCGGGGCGGCGCCCCGGCCCTACCGCTCCACCACAACCCGCGCTCCCCCGGTCGTGCCGGCAACAGCCGGCCGGTACATCATCTCCACCTGCGCCGGCGGCGCGGTGAACGTGCCGGGAATGGTCGCCCGCATCCGCCCGCGCAGCGTGATGGTGCCGCGCGGCAGGGCGAGAAATACGTGCAGCACTTCATCATCGCCATACGACGACCAGGACGGCACCAGGCTCGGCCCGGCCGACGGGGCGGCATAGGCCGGGGCATTGGCCAAAGCCGGGTTCAGCGGCTCCAGCCCGGCGGCCAGCGGCAGCCGCAGCGCGACATTGGTCCGGTCGTCCGGGGTCACCAGTTCGGCCACCTCCTCGATCACGTCGCCGATCTTGAGGTGAACGCTGCCATCGGAAGCCGGGTCGATCCGTTCCATTGGCGGCTGCACCTGCCCCTGGGGCGGCGGCACGCGAAACAGCGTGCGGGTCAGGACAAAACCGTCCTGGCTGGCCCGCGCCTGCGCGCCGGGCTCGGCGGGCACATAGTCGGTCCCGGCCAGCACGGCGATGCCAGGCGCCGCCCGCACATGCACCGGACCGGCGCTGCCGGTGCGCGCCTGGGTCAGCGGGTGATCGCGATCCAGCAGCCCCGCCGCGGAGCGGTCCGGCAGGGCGATGCTGGTGGCGACCGGCGATGGCGGCGCCTGCCAGGCGGCGGCCAAAGCGCGCAAGGCGGCGGCGGTGGCATTGGTGCTGCCCCAGCCCTGACCATCCGCCAGCCCCACCAGCCCGGCCCGCAGCACCGCCAGCCGTTTTTCCTGCGGCGTGGCGAGCGCCACCGCCTGCGTTGCCGCCGCCAGACTGCGCGTCTCGGAAGGCAGGATGGCCGGGCCGCCGTCGCTGTCGGTCAAGCCGGCATAGACCGGCTTGCCGTCGCGGTTGAGCAGGTTCACCCGGCCCCACAGCGTCTCCAGCACGCCGGCCAGCAGGCGCGGCGGGGCGTTGGGCAGGCGGCTCAGCACGCTGGCGATCTCGGCCACGCTGTCGGTCGGCATCTGGCCCGCCCGCGCCGCCAGCTCGGCCGCGTAATCGGCGGCAAGCTGCCCGCCATCGGCGAGCGCGGTCAGCGCCGCCACCCGCTCGAACAATTCCTCCCCGGTCATCAGGTGCGGATAATCCGAGCGCAGGGCGGCGGTGAGTACCTTGGCCATCCGTTCGGCCATCGGCTTGTCCGCCGGCTGCCCGGCCCGGTCGGCGGCGACCAGCAGGCGGTAAGCGCTGGCGGTGAGCCAGACCGTGCCCTTGGTGTGCGGCCAGAACGCCACCAGCCCGTCATCGTCGGTGGTTTGCCGGATGGCGGCCAGGGTCGCCGTGACATCGCCGGCCAGCCGCCCTTGCAGCCCGGCCGCGTCGATCAGCGGCGTGAACGGCAACAGCGCCAGTTCGCCGGAGGCCAGGGCAATCCGCTGCTCGGTGCAGCCGAGCGGGTAGCGCACCAGATAGCCGATGCCGGCCATCACCCGCACCAGATCGGCATCGCTCGCCAGCGTCACCCGGCGCTCGTAGGAGGCCGGGCGCACTGCTTGGGCGATCGCTGGAATATCCAGCGTGCCGGCCGGGCCGATGGCAAGCAGGTCGCGGCGATGGATCACCGGCCGGTCCGGCCGGATCGGCAAATCGATCTGCACCGCATCGCTGACCCGGTCGGCGCTGCGCTGTAACAGGAAGCGCACCCGCGCGACCGCCGTGCCCGGCGGCGGCTCCGGCACCGTCACGGCGTAATCCAGCCGCGCCGGTCGCTGGTCGGCCCAGGTGAGGCTTTGTTCCGAGTCGCCCTGCACCGTCAGCCCGTCGAGCGATATGGCGGCGCGCCCGGCCCCGCCCGGCCCTTCGACGATGCGCCCGATCAGCCCGGCCGAGAAACTGTCGCCGCTGCGCACGAAGCGCGGCAGCACGGCCTGCGCCACCACCGGCTGGCGGATGCGCATCTCGCCCATTCCGAAGCCGAACCGATCGGGACCGCTGACCGCCTTGGCCCGCAGCATATAGACCGTGAGCGTATCCGGCAGCTTCACATGCAGCCGCGCGGTGCCGTCCGGGCCGATTTTCACCCGCGGCTCATAGAACGGCACCGGGGTGAAGTTCTTGCGGACGGAGATGTTCTCCATGCCGAAATCGCCGGCCTCGTCGCCGCCCGGCGATTCGGCCAGCGGGATCACCCCGAACGCCATCGAGCGGGTATCGCGCGCCACCATCCGGGTCGGCCGCTCGACGATGAACTGCGGCAGCGGGTCGAGCTTCTGCTCGCGGGCCAGCGCCAGCACCGCCTGGTCCACCATCCACACCGTCGCTTCGCCGGCAAGCGGATGGCCGGCGGCATCTGCCAGATGCAGCACCAGATCGACCGCCTGCGCCGGCCGGGCCGTGGCCGGCGCCTCGAAGCTGACCTTCACCTGGTTCTCAACCGGCGTCACCGTGATCCATTTGGTCGCCGCGAGGGTGACCGGCTTGCCCTGATCAAACGGTGCCCCCGGCGCCGGCGGGCCGGGCAGCCTTCCGCGCATCAGCAGGAAATGCACCGCCAGCCGGGGCATCTGCTGTTTGCGCACCGGCACCGCATAGCGGCCGAAGCCGTTCGCCACCTCCACCCAGTCATAGCGGAAGCGGCCTTCCGGCTCCTCCACGACGGCGAGCGCCCGGGCGGTCTGGAACGGGCTCTGGATCACCAGCGTGGCGGTCTCGCCCGGCGCGTAGGATTCCTTGTCGGCGGTCACCGTCACGGTCTGCGCCGGCGGGCGCGACCACGTCACCGGCGTGCCGCCGGCCATGAACAAATCCACCTTCACGATCTGCCGGCGGCCAACCTTGTCCGCCGCCTCCAGCTCGACGATGTAAACGCCGGCCTCCGGTGCGTCGAAATGCACCGGCAGCGCGGCGGCGCCGCTGGTAATGCGGCGTTCCGCCACCGTTTCGTCCAGCACCTGGGTTTCGTACTTGGCCGAGCCTTGGGCGAAGTCGCTGGCCTGCAGCAGCGCGTTCCACTGCCGGTGCACCAGCCGCACGGTCATCGGCAGGCCTGCCACCTCGTGCCCCTCGGCGTCCAGCGCCACGATCTCGGGGTCGATGGCGCCGGCGTTCGGCAGATAGCGCGGCACCTTCACGCCGAGCACGAAAGGCGGCAGCGCGGTGATGCGCTGGGTGGTGCGTACCTGCAGATCGTCATCGCCGGTCACCGTCGCCTCGATCAGGTACTGGCGCGGCTGGGCGGTCGGCTCGATGGTCGGGTCCAGGGTGAGTTGGGCGGCGCCGCCGATGTCCGTCTTGCTCTCCCGGTTCAGCACCGGGGTGGTGCGGAAGCTGCTGTCGCCGGAGAAGCGGCTGTCGCTGGAAAAGCTGAACCCTTCCCGGCCCGGCGGCGTCCAGACATGCGGATACTGCGTCACCCGCCAGGTGATCGGCCGCTCGGACAGCAGGCCGCCGGCGAAGAAACGCGCCAGCAGATCGACCTGGAACGGCGCGTCCAACGGCACATGGGCCGGGCCGTTGAGCAGCACCTCGAAGGTCGGCAGCCGGTAGGCCTCTTTCTTTACGGTGATCGCGCCGCAGCCCTCGCCTTCCTTCGGCTGGTACTGGATGGCGTAATCGCCGGTCGCCTCGGTCTTCTGGTCGAAGCGGAGGTGAAAACCGCCGATCTCGTCGAGCGTGACCGGCAGCTTCCATTGCTGCTCGTTCGGCCCGCTGATCACCACCTCGCCGGCGCCGGCGGCATAGGCCAGCCCGCCGGCCTGATAGCGCCGCACCATGCCGGCAATCAGGATCGGCTCCTCCGGCCGGTAGATCGGCCGCTCGGTGAACACGTGGCACAGCAGGCGCGGCTGCTCGCGGCGGTCGGCCACCGGGGCGCTGATCCAGCCGGCCCAGGCGGAGGCCGGGCGCGACCACGCCTCGGCGGCGTATTGCTGCGGCCCGCGCTGCGGCTCCAGCACCAGCGTGTCGGTGGCCTTGACCACCACGATGCGCCGCACCGGCGTTTGGTTACCGTCGCGGTCCAGCGGCAGCGGGGCGGCAAGGGTAAAACTGCCATCGGCGCCGGTCACGCCCTGTGCGAGAGTCGACGAAGGCCTCGTCGCGCACGCCGTCCAGCCGCAGTTCGGCCCCCGCCACCGGTTGCGCGGTCGCCAGCGAGGTGACGACGAAGCGCACATG
Source organism: uncultured Alphaproteobacteria bacterium (assembly GCA_963709085.1). Classification (GTDB taxonomy): domain Bacteria; phylum Pseudomonadota; class Alphaproteobacteria; order Acetobacterales; family Acetobacteraceae; genus Rhodovastum. The sequence continues at coordinate 338,064 of CAVPVB010000024.1, read as the reverse complement.
CTCGGCTTCCTCCACCGTGCTCAGCGACAGGTCGGTGACCTGCACGCGCGCCCATTGGCGGAAGCTGCCATCCACCGGCCGCAGTCCGAGCAGATAGGTGCCGGGCTGCCGGGGGCCGGCGATGCGGGCCAGCATCGGGGCGATATCGATGCCGAACTTGGCGTCCACCCCGCCGCGCCGGATCGGCAGATCGACCAGTTCGGACGCCGAGGGCGAGCCCAGCGCCGGGATGCGCCGTGCCATGTCGTCGCCGCTGATCGGGGCGGATTCCACATAAGCCTGCGGCTCGCGGCCGGGCAGCGGCGGGGCGGTGTCGTCGCTGGTGGTCAGGCCGGCGCGCGGGAACGGCCAGAAATCGCGGCCGAGCGGGTCGATCGGATAGAGGCGCAGATCGGCCCGGTCATACCCATGGCCGCGCAACGGCACCATCTGCGGCCCGAGCCGTTCAACAATGCCCTGATAGGCGTCCCAGGCCAGCGACGGGGTGCCGGGGGCGAAGGAGAAGCGCTCCGACACGGCGGCGGCGAGCGGCCGGCCGCGCGTGTCATGCAGGGCGCCCGGCGCGATGGTGATGTGATAGACCGTTTCGGGATTGAATTTTCCGTCGATCCGAAGTTCGCGCTCGCTGCCGGCGCTGACCGCAAGATCGTCCAGATCAGGGGTGATCCGCAGGGCGTCGCGGGCGTGCACGATGTCCAGCGTCTCCGGCGTTTCGGAGAATTGCAGGCTGATCTGCCGCGGCTTGAGCGGGTGGCCCTGCCACGGGCTGCAGACATTCACCGCGTCGCGTTGCGCATGGCTGTAGCCGGTGCCGCAGGACGGGTCGGTCAGGACAAACGGCGCGGCGCTGCGCAGCCGCAGTTCAAAGGTCGGGTCGTCCAGCCCCGGCGCGTCGGACAGGCGCAGCCGCAGCGTAGCGACACGGCCATCCGGGATCGGCTGGTGCAGCACGATCAGGTAGGTCTGCTTGTCCGTGCGCGCGGCGCGCTCCATCGGGCGGATGGCGAAATCCTGCGCGGTCAGCACCTGCGGCAGCGACTCCGCCGGCGCGACACTGGTCTGCGGCCGCAATTCGATGGTCAGCAGCCGGGCCAGGGCGCGCTCATCGACCGGCTGGTCGAAGGTCAGCGCGATGGTGTCGAGATCGGCGCGGCCGTTGGAGTTGTCGCGGGGGGCGGTCTGCAGCGGCACCGGCAGCAGCGGCACCAGCGTCGTCGTGGCCCCGCCGATGGTGATGGCAACCCGTTGCAGCGGCTCCCACGGCTCGGTCGGGCGGAATTGCAGCGCGCGCGGCCCCAGCCATTGCCAGGCACCCGGCTTGGCGGGGGAAAGGGTCAGCAGATGCTCCGGCGCATCTTCCGGCCCGCCCTGGGCCGGACCGGTATCGGCCGCGAACAGCACGGTCACCGGGTCCCAGCTGCGCAGGAAGCGATCCGGCACCACCTGCGCCCCGTCGGCCCGCTGCAGCCGGTCGAGCGGCGCCTGCGCGTGCGCCAGCGGGACCAGGAGGGGGGCTGCCAGCAGCGCCAGCAGGAGGGCAAACCGCTTCATTGTGCGTCCCCTTGCGGCGCCAGGCCGACCAGTTCGAGATAATGCCGCGCCACCTCCGCCGGCGGCCCCGAGCCGCGCGGCGTGATGCCGATCACGGCCGGACGCAGGATCGTGGTCGCGGCGCCGGGCGGCACGCGGGCTTCCAGCAGGTAGCTGCCCGCCGGCAGGGCACGCAATTGCGCCACACCCTCGCCGCGCACCGCGCCGGCCGCGTCCAGCACGCGCACGGCGGCGTCGTCCGGCTCGGCCCGCACGCCGACGCCGATCGTCGCCGCGCGGGCCAGCCGGAACCCGAATACTGCGCCGCCGCCGGGCGCTACCGTGACGGTCGGGCCGAGCCCCTCGCTGATCGGCGTGACCGGCTGCGCGGACAGTTCCAGCGTGCCGGCGAGCGGGCCGTCATGCGGCGAATACAGGCGCAACTCGGCCGGTCCGGCGGCGAGGGTGCGATGCCATTCCGCCCCGGCCGGGAACAGCTCGGGTATGGCCGGCCGTCCGGCCTGCGCCAGTGCCAGCAGCACCGGCGCGGCCGTGGTCGCATGCAGCAGCACCGGGGTGTCGGGCGACAGGCGCAGCGCCATCGCCGGGCCGGACATGGCGAGCCGGACCGGCGCGTCGACCGCCTGCGCCGCCGGTTGTGGCCAGGGGGACACGCCGTCCGCCTCGATCCAGACCGCCAGCGGACCGATGCCATGGGCGATGACGGCGCGGCCGGGGCCATCCAGCGCGATCGACCGGCCGCGCCGGATGTGCCCATCGGCGAATACGACGGTTGCCTCGGCGTCGCCCGCCAGCACCAGCCTTGCGCCATTGCCCGGCTCCAGCGACCGGTCAAACGCGCCGGCGGCGCCGAAAAACCGTTTTTCCACCGTGCCGGGGCGCAGCGTCGCCTCCGGCGGCGAGGGCACCCAGGACAGCGCGACCGGGGCGGGGAGGGGGCCGGTGTTGACCAGCAGCGCCTCGGTCCAGGTGCCCTGGGCGACGCGGCTGAGCGCGGTCGCGCCGGCCCAGGCGGTCAGGGCGTCGCTGCCCTGCCAGCCGGCGATCAGCGCCGTGCCAGGGGCCAGATCGGCTTGCAGGCGCTTGTCGCCGGCTTGCAGGACCACCGGCAGGGCGGCGTGGCCGGCCAGCAGGACGGAAACCGGAACCGAGGGCGTCTGCGCCGGCAGCAGCGTCAGGCTGAGCGGCGTGACAAGCAGCGGCAGCGCCGCGTCCGATTCCGCATTGCGAACCACCGGCGCCGCGGCGCCGAGCGCCAGCGCGCTGCCGGGGGCGACCCCCATGCCGCGCCCGGCCTCGATGGCCGGCTGCCCCAGCCCGCTCTCGGCCAGCCAGACGCGCAGCGCGCCGGCATCGGGCGGGGCCGCCGGCAACACCGCCTGCGCCGCTTCCGGCAGGGCGAGCGCGATCGGGCGGTCCGCCGCCGGCTGCACCGGAAGCGCGGCAATGGAAACCGGCGCGCCGCGCGCCAGCAGCCACATATCCGCGCCCTGCGGGATGACCATGCCGCCTTGCACCGGGGTCAGCGCATGGCCGGGCCAGCCGCCGGCCAGCAGCCCCTCCGGGGTTGGTTCCAGCGTGGCCACGCCCGGCGCGGGCAGGCCGATATGCGCCACTGCCAACGGAAACGGCATGTCGGCCACCGCGGCGAGCGAGGCCGGGCCGGAGGGCACGGGCGCCGCATCGAGCGCCCGGGCGGCGAAGAGGACGGACTTGCCGCCGCCATCGACCGGCCAGATTTCCGCCCGCCAGGGCCGCGTTTCGGCGTCGGCCGGCACCGCCACCAGCGGCGTCCGTCCCTGGTCGAGCGCCACCACCTGCCACGCGCCCGCCCTGTCTTGCCGCTCCAGCGTGAGGACAAACGCGGCGGTGCCGGAAGCCGCCGCGGCCAGGAGCTGGCCGGGCGCCGGTGGCGGCAGGGTCAGCACGTGCACCAAGCCGCCCGTCAGCGCCGTCGTGCGGGACGGGGCGGCGGCGTCCGGCAGGGCTTCCGGCAGGGTCAGGCTGAGTTCCACCAGCTGGTCCGGCTTTTTCGCGCCGCTGTCATCGTCGCTGGCGGAATTGTCGGAGGCATTGTCTTCCTGCCTGGCCCCGCTGGTGGCGGCGGTCTGCGGATTCTGCGGATCGGCTGGCGCGGCGTCGTCGCTGTCGGAGGAGGATGATTCCGAATTGTCCGAGGCCCCGGCCGGCCGGTCGGGGGCGGCGACGTGCTCGCCGTTTTCCGGCGGCACCGCCGCCGCGAGGTCGAGCGTATAGGCGCCCTCCGGCAGCAGGCGGGAAACGGCGATGTTCCAGTCATCCTCGCGGGCGCCATACCGGGCGATGACGCTGCCATCGGCGCGCCGCAGCACCGCCTTCACCGGCACCCGGCCGAAGCTGGTCAGGCTGACCACCCGCGCCCGATTAATCGCGAAGGGCACATGGGCGGGCAGGGCGATTTGCCGGGGAGTGTCCGGCTGCAGCTCCCGGCTGGTCAGTTTCAGCGTGTAGTCGAGCCGGTCGTTGCGGCCGAGGCTGGCCGCGTCGATCCGGTAGCGTCCGGCGGGCAGCGTGCCGGTGAAGTCGCGGGTGATCCGGGCCAGCGGCGGGGCCGGCGTGCCGTCGGCGGCGAACAGTTCGGCCAGCATGCCGTCGCTGACGGCGATCGTAACGGTGCCGGGGCCGGCCAGGGCGAATTGCCAGACATCCGGCGTGCGCGGCGTGTCGCGCCCCGGCGGCTCCCGCCATGTCGCCTGGGCCGGGGTGTCGAAGGCCAGCGCATGCGGGCCGTGGCCGGTGACGGCGGCCGGCGCCGGCACGGCGGCGAGGCGGGCGACCACCCGTGCCTCCACCGCTTCCGGCGAAACCAGCAGGCGATAGCGGCCGGGCTGCAAGTCCAGCGCGTCGGCGCCCGGGGTTGCCACCGGCCAGCCCTCCGCATCATCAAGCCGGGCGGTGAAGCTGCGGCCGAGTCCGGCCAGGTCCAGGCGGTAGCTGCCGGCCTGGGCGATCACCACCGGAAACGCGACGCCGGTGCCCGCCGGCAGCCGGGCGCGCACGCTGCCGCCCGGGATCAGTTCCGCGCCGTCGAGCAGCGGGGCCGGGGTGGCGGTCAGCCCGGCATGCCCGGCGGAATCGTCGGCGGTCACCTCCACCCGATACAGACCGGCGCGCAGCCAGCGCTGGATCAGCATGTTCTGGCCGATGCCGTTGGCCTCGGCATGGTCCAGATCGGCGATGAACGGGGTGGCGATGCGGCCATGCGTGCGCAGCCTGCCCAGCGTCTCCAGCCGGTACAGCCCGCCCGCGGCCACGCTGAGGACAAAACGGCGCTGCTCGTTGGCGGCGAGGTCGAACCAGGCCGGCGTGCCGGCCAGCAGCCGGATGGCCGTGTCGCCCTGCGGCGGCGCCGGAATGTCCGCCGGCACGGGGACGGGAGGGCGCCAGGACAGCACCACGCTGCGCGCCCGCGACGGCGCCGGCAGGGTGAGCATCCGGCCGCCCTGCGGGGCCGGTTCGCCCAGCGTGACCGCAACTTCGCCGCCGCCGATTTCGGACGCGCCGAGCGTGCCGGCCGGCGGGACCAGCACCGGCATCTGCACCGCGACGCCTTGAAGCTGCGTCACCGTCAGCGGTCCCTGGTCCAGTTCCACCGGCACCGCGCGCAGCGACAGGCCGGTGACCACGCCGGGCGCCTCGGTGGCGTACAGGCGCCATTGCTGGCCGGGGGCGAGGGTCTGCACGCCGAGCGGCAGCACCGGGTCGGCCGGCCAGGCGAGCGCCGGTGCCGGCGCGGGACCCGGCGGGCCAACCACCAGATCGATGTTGCCCTGCGCCCCCGGCAATGGCCGCAGACGCAGCCCGATGAAGCCCGGCGGCAGGTTCTCCTGCAGTACCCTTGGTTCGATCAGGCTGATCGGCCCGGCCGCGCCGCGGGCCTGGATTTCGCCGGTGGTAAGAGTTCTGGAACAGCAGCGTGGTCGGGCCGCGCAGGTTGAACGCCCGCCGCCATGGGGCACCGGGCGCCAGCTTCGGCAGGGCGGCGGCGACGATGCGCGCGGGCATCCTGTCCTCGGTTCGCGCAAGCAGCACGGCGGGCGGCACCTCGTCGCCGCCCGCGCCGGTGGTGACCGCCGACACGAACCAGGTGCCGGGTTTGGACGCGGTGGTGCCGCCGGGTTGCTCCATCGCCCGCAGGGTGAAAGGCTGGCCCTCGGCGCCGCTCACCTCGACCACCGCGGCAGGACCGGCTTCGGTCCGCAGGATCGCCCGCGGCTCGCGGCTGTTGGCGGCGATCGCCGCCGTCTGGCTGCCGATCTGCAGTTCTGCCGGCGCGGCCTGCGGCAGGGTGAGCAGGAACAGCGAGGCGGTGGCGGGGGCGGTGAAAATCTCGCTGCCGAGCGGCCCGATCCGGCCGCCCGCCCAGCCCTCGGCCAGGGCATTGGCGGCACCGCCGCGCAGGTGGAACGGTTGCGCGGCGGCGCCGTCCGCCCAGGGCAGCGCGGGGCCGCCATAGGCGATCACAAGATAGGTGCCGGCCGGCACCCGGCCGGCCAGCCGGAGGTCCGCCAGCGGATGGCCGGGGACCGGCGTGACGGTGCGGAATTCCGGCTGCAGCGTGGTCAGTTCCGCGCCGTTGCGCCACAGCCGCAGATCGGCCAGCGACCGGCCGGCCGCCTCGATCCGGATTTCGCCGGTGGTGGCGTCGGTGGCGCCGGCATCTGGCTGCACGGCGAGCCAGAAGCCGCGCTGCTCCAGATCGTGCAGTTCGGCGCTGAACAGAAGCCCCGGCGGCGGCAGCGCGCGCGGCGGCGCCGCATCGCGGAAGGCACCGACCGAAACGCCGACCTCGCCGGTGGCGCCGGGGGCGGAAAAGGCGCGCAGCTTGTAGGTGCCCGCATCGAGCAGCAGGTCGAGCCGGCCGTCCTGCGCGCCGGCCTCGCCGCTGATGTCGGAGGGGCCGGTCAGCATATCGACGAATTGCAGCGCCGCGCCGGTCTTGCTGTGCAGCGCCACGGCGAAGCGGCCGGCGCCGGTGACGTGCAGTTTTGTTCCGGCCTCGGCGGCGGCGGGCAAGGTGGCGGCGTCCAGCAACGCCGCTGCCGCCGGCGGATTGGCCTGCGACGGCACCTGCACCTCGCGTGGCGCGGGCGGGGGCGGCGGTGCGGCGGGTTTCGCTTCCGGCGCCGGCGTCAAAGCGGCGAGGCGGGCGGTGAGCTGTCCGGTCAGGCACGCTGTCAGCCTGCGCGGCCGGCACGGCGCAGGCGGCGTCGCGCGTGCGCAGCCAGCGCAGCAGGTCCCGCCGCAGATCGGCGGCGCGGTCCGGATGTTGCGCGAGGGCGGCGGCATAGGCGGTGCCGATGGAGCGGTCGAGCGCCATCAGGGCGGGGCTGGCGCAGATCGCTTTTTCGGCGGCGCTGCGCGCCTTGCCGCAGTCGATGCCCTGGGCCTGGGCCTCGACGGCGATGGTGGCGAACACGAGCAGTCCGATGGTTATGGCGCTGCGCATGTTTCCTGCCCCTGCGTTCTTGCCGAGCTTACTGCACGACCGCAAAATGATCGAGACGTCTGCGCAGCGATTCCAAGGTCGCCGCGCGTCAGTTTTGCCGTCCGGTTGCTTGCCAAATGATGACCGGCACGCCGTCAGGGTGGTGCCGGCTCATCGTCCTCCGCCATCCAGGCGTTCAGCAGCGTGTAGCCGATCGCCAGCACCGTGGGGCCGAGGAAGATGCCCAGCAGGCCGAACGCGATCAGGCCGCCGATGACGCCGGCCAGGATCAGCAGCAGCGGCAGATCGGCGCCCTTGCGGATCAGCCACGGACGCAGGAAATTATCCATGGTCATGGCGATGACGGTGAAGCCGAGCAGCAAGGTCGCCCCCAGCGTGTCACCGGCGTAGTACATCCACACCACCGCCGGAACCAGCACCAGCCCGGGGCCGATCTGGGCCAGGCACAGCATGAACATCATCGCCGTCAGCACCGGCGCGAAGGGCACGCCGACCACCGCCAGGCCGGTGCCGCCCAGCACGCTCTGCGCCAGCGCGGTTACCACCACGCCAAGGGCCACGCCGCGGATCGCCTGCCCGGCCAGACGCACTGCCGCCGCGCCGCGCTCGCCGCCCAGCCGCCGGCCGAAGCGCAGCGCGGTGGCGGCGGCCTGCTCACCGCCGGCATACAGAATCGCGGCGATGGCGACGGTCAGCAGGAACTGCACGAACATCGCGCCCAGACCGCCGACGGCGGCGGCGAACCAGCGGGTCAACTGCCCGGCGTACGGGGTCAGCGTCGCGCCCAGCTCCTGCACGCCCACCGCGGTCAGTTGCTCCCAGGCATGGGTGGCCCGCAGCCCCACCAGCGGCAGTTCGGCCAGCCAATGCGGCGGCGGCGGCACCGGCTGGGACAGGACGGTGCGCACCAGGCCGGCGATTTCATCCAGATTGTCCACGATCGTGCTGACCGCCAGCCAGAACGGCACGATCAGCACCAGCAGCAATGCCAGCGTCATGACCAGCACGGCGGCGCCGCGGCGGTTGCCGGCGGCATGCTGCACCCGCAGCATGAGCGGCCAGGTGGCGATGACCAGGGTCACGGCCCAGATGATCGCCGGCAGGAACGGTTGCATCACCCGGAAACTGGCGGCCAGGAGCCCGGCGATGAACAGCACCGCGAGCGTCGTGCGGGTGAGGTCCTGGGGTGGAGGGGACATGTTGCCTCGGACAGGAAAAGGGGGGCACGCTGCGGCGGCGCGGTGTTCGCGCACCCGGCGCCCGCCGCCATTATGGTTGCTCGACACAAGGCGTGCGTGAACTATGTGATGGCTGCCGCACCGCTTTCCCGGCGACCCGTCCGACCGTGAAGATCGAACCGCAATGAACAGCCAGGGCGCCCCTCTGTCACCAGGCCGGCTCGATGCCGCCAAGTTCCGTGATCCGCTGGTGACCGCGCAGGGGGCGCCGCGCGCCAGCGTCGCCTTTGCCGGGCTGCGCATGCTCTGGATCAACACCGGCACGCTCTGCAACATCACCTGCGCCCATTGCTACATCGAGAGCAGTCCGCGCAACGATGCGCTGGCGTATATGTCGGTGGGTGAGGTGACGGCGCTGCTCGACGAGGCGGTGGCGCTGCAACAGCCTTTGCAGCAGGTCGGCTTCACCGGCGGCGAGCCGTTTCTCAACCGCGACCTGCCGGCGATGCTGCGGGAGGTGCTCGGCCGCGATCTGCAGGCGCTGGTGCTGACCAACGCCATGAAGCCGATGCTGCACCATGCCGAGGCGCTGCTCGCCCTGGCCGGCGCCTATGGCGACCGGCTGACGTTGCGGGTCAGCCTCGACCATCCCGACCCGGCCCGGCACGATTCCGAGCGGGGCAGCGGCAATTTCGCCCAGGTGATGGCCGGCATTGACTGGCTGGTGCGGCACGGCGTCGCCGTCCGCATCGCCGGCCGGGCGGGCTTGGCCGGGGAGGGCGAGGCGGCGTTGCGCCAGGGCTTTGCGCGGCTGTTCGCGGCGCACGCCATCCCGCTCGATGCCGCCGATCCGCAGGCGCTGGTGCTGTTCCCCGAAATGGACGTGGCCGCGGATGTGCCGGAGATCACCACCGCCTGCTGGGACATCTTGCACAAGCGCCCGGACGAGCTGATGTGCGCGACCGCGCGGATGGCGGTGAAGCGCAAAGGCGCGGACCGCCCCGGCGTGGTCGCCTGCACCCTGCTCCCGTACGATCCGCGCTTCGAGCTTGGCGCCACGCTGGCCGGGGCGGCGCGGCCGGTCGCGCTCAATCATCCGCACTGCGCCCGGTTCTGCGTGCTCGGTGGCGGCTCCTGCGCGCCGCCGCCCGGGTAAAACAGGCGCTAATGCAGGGTGACGACGCCGGGGTTGCTGAACCGGCTGCGGGTCACCGGTTCGTTGTCGTGCCAGGAAAGGTGGAAATACAGCACCGCCAGCTCGCCGAAATTTTCGATCGAGGTGGAGTTATGCGGCGCCAGGCGGTACAGGCGCCGGGCGCCGGCATCATCCCCGCGCTGCTGCTTCAGCTCTGCGAGCAATTCGGTGGCGGATGCGCTGTCGGGGTTGATCTCCAGCGCCTTTTTCAGCTCCGCCTCGGCGCCGTCGAGGTCATGCTGCCCCATCAGCGCTGCCGCCAGCGTCATGTGCGCAGCGGCGATCAGCGGCTTGGGGCTATGCGACAGGCTGTCCAGCAGGGAGTGCATCCGGTCCAGCAGGGCGCGCAACCGCACGGCGGCGGCGGCATTGTCGTCCAGCTGAACCTGGGTGAAGGCGAGGTTCAGTATCGCCACCGCGCTGTCGGGCCAGGCATCGGCGGCGGCCTGGAAGTGGCGTTGCGCCGCGTGCGGGTCGTTGCGGAAAAGCTCGACCAGGCCGAGCAGATTTTCGAACTCCGACCGCTCCTGGTTGACCGGCACCGGCGGCAATGCCGCGAGGGCGTGCGCGGTCAGCGCTTCCACGTCGCGGAAATCGCCGTCGCCGGCATGGTGCTGCAGCAGGAACAGCGCGGTGGTGTAGGGCGCCAGTTGCGAAGCGCCCCAGGTGGCGCAGCGCTGGATGAAGTTCATCAGTTGCTCGCCCTTCTCGGGTTCGAACTGCTGGCTGAACTTGCCGCGCGACCGGCGGTCGCCGGAAACCACGCCGCGCAACGCCCCATCCTGCATGAACAGGGCAAAGCGAAGATGGTCCGGGTTGTAGCCCATCTGTCGCTGCAACGCGAAGGCGAGCGGCTTCAGGTTGGCCGACTCGGCCAGCACCATGCCGATGCCCTCATTGCTGCTGGAGCGGATTTCCGGCGCGTTGGCCACCGAGACGGTGGAGGCGATCCGGTCGAGCTGGGAGGCGAACGCCGTCTCCAGGCTCGGCTGGTCGATGATTTTTTTGTAAACGTCGGTCGGTCCGGCCACCTGGACGGCGACGCTGCCCGAATGCACGACGGCATCGGTGGCCAGCAATCCGAACGCGATCGCCAGAACCGCTGATAATATCGTCAAGTCCATCGTTCGTATTTCTCCGTCTTCCGCGCCAGGGTAGCGCCGCGGCGGCGGCGGCGGCAACATTGCGCTGTGCGCCCGTTCGGCGGATGGGGCTTGCGTTCCGCGCCGCCGCACCCAACCATTCCACCCATGTCTGGATTCGCACGCGGCGACCTGCCGGCGCGGGTGAGGGCCGTTCTCGGCCCCACCAACACGGGCAAGACGCATCTGGCCATCGAACGCCTGCTGGGGCACGCCTCCGGCATCATCGGCTTCCCGCTGCGCCTGCTGGCGCGCGAGAACTACGACCGTATGGTGGCGCGCAAGGGTGCAAGGCACGTGGCGCTGATCACCGGCGAGGAGAAAATCGTCCCGCCGGAGGCGCGCTGGTTCTCCTGCACCACCGAGGCGATGCCGCTCGACCGCCCGGTCGAGTTCCTGGCGGTGGACGAGATCCAGCTCTGCGCCGACCCGGACCGCGGCCATGTGTTCACCGAGCGGCTGCTGCAGGCGCGCGGCATGGTCGAGACCATGTTCCTCGGCGCCGAGACCATCCGGCCGCTGCTGCAACTGCTGGTGCCACAGGCGGTGGTGGAAACCCGGCCGCGGCTGTCGCAGCTGCTGCATGCCGGCCCGGTCAAGCTGTCGCGGGTGCCGCCGCGTACCGCCGTGGTCGCGTTCAGCGCCGCCGAGGTCTACGCCATCGCCGAGTTGATCCGCCGCCGCCGTGGCGGCTGCGCGGTGGTGATGGGGCGGCTGTCGCCGCGCACCCGCAACGCCCAGGTGGCGCTGTACCAGGACAAGGAGGTGGATTTCCTGGTGGCGACCGATGCCATCGGCATGGGCCTCAACATGGATGTGGACCACGTCGCCTTCGCCCGCATGCGCAAATTCGACGGCCACCGGCCGCGGGCGCTGAACGCGCCGGAGGTGGCCCAGATCGCCGGGCGGGCCGGGCGGGGCATGCGCGACGGCACCTTCGGCACCACCGCCGACTGCCCGCCGCTGCCGCCCGAGATCGCCCAGGCGGTGGAGACGCATAGTTTCGAGCGGCTGGACCATCTGTGCTGGCGCAACAGCGAACTCGATTTCACCCATGTGGACGCGCTGCTGGCCACCCTGCTGGCGCCGCCGCCGCGGCCCGGACTGGTGCGCGGCAACGACGCCACCGACCTGCAGACTCTGGCCGCCCTGGCGCGCGAGCCGGAGATGCGCGGCCTGGCGCGCGGCCGGACCCGGGTGCGGCTGCTGTGGGAAGCCTGCCAGATCCCGGATTTCCGCAAGCTGGCCGAGGACAGCCATGTGCGCCTGTGCGGCCGGGTATTCGGCCACATGGTGCGCGACGGGCGGCTGCCGACCGACTGGATCGCCGGCCAGATCGCCGCGCTGGACCGCGCCGACGGCGATATCGACACGCTGATGCAGCGGCTCGCCGGGGTGCGGGTGTGGACCTATATCGCCGCCCGCGCCGACTGGGTGGCGGATGCGCCGCACTGGCAGGGCCGCGCCCGCGAGGTCGAGGACCGGCTGTCCGACGCGCTGCATGAGCGCCTGACCACCCGTTTCGTCGATCGCCGTGCCGCCCATCTGATGCGCCGGCTGGAAGCGGGCGACGGGGACGACCTGCTGTCGGCGGTGACCCGGCGGGGCGAGGTGGTGGTGGAGGGGCATCCGGTCGGCCACGTGGAGGGGTTCGGCTTCGTGCCCGACCCGATGAGCGAGGGCGAGGCGCGGCGGCTGGTGCTGCGGGCGGCCCGCCGGGCGCTGCGCGCGGAGATGCCGCTGCGGGTCGGCCGGCTGGAGGGCGAGCCGGACACGGGCCTCGCCTGGCTGGCCGATCAGCGCATCACCTGGGCCGGCGCGCCGGTGGCGCGGCTGCGGCCCGGGCCGGACGCCCTGCCGCCCGCAGGTGGAGGTGCTGGACAGCGAGTTCCTCGACGGGCCGTCGCGTGAGCGGGTGCGGGTGCGGGTGCAGCGGTTTGTCGCCGCCCAGGTGCAGGCGGCGCTGGCGCCGCTGGTGGCGGCGGCGGCTTCGGCCGATGCCGATTCGGCGCTGCGCGGGCCGTTGCACCGGCTGGTCGAGGGGCTGGGCGTGGTGCCGGGTGCTACCGAGGCCGATATCCCGCCGGCCCTGCGCGGACGGCTGAAGGCGCTGGGGGTGCGCGCCGGGCGGCAGGCGCTGTTCCTGCCGGCGCTGCTGAAGCCGCGCGCGGCGCCGATGCGGGCGTTGCTGTGGGCGCTGCGCCGGGGCGTTGCGGTGCCCGCGCTGCCGGCGCCGGGGCTGGTCTCGATGGCCCCGCCGGCGGACTGGCCGGAGGGATTTGCCGCGGCGATGGGCTGGGTGGAAGCCGGGCCGGTGCTGGTGCGGCTCGACGTGGCCGAGCGGATCGCCGCCGAACTGGCCTTCGCCGCGCGGGTCCGGCCGGTGCCCTTGCCCGCCGGCCTGGCATCGCACCTGTCGGTCCGGCCCGAACTGGTGCCGGCGGTGCTGCGCGGCCTCGGCTTCCGGCTGATTCCGGCGGGCGTCCTGGCCGATGACCAGTTCGGACCGCCGACGCCGGCGATGGCCACAAGGCTGCGCCGCCGCCCACAAGCCCCGCCGCCCACCCGTCGCCCACCGCCGGCCGATCACCCGTTCGCCGCCCTGGCGGCGCTGCGTGGCTGATGCCGGCGGGGCGGCCTGGCAGCGATGACGGCGGCGAGGACCGCGCCTGGCAGCGGCTGGACAAATGGCTGTGGTGCGCCCGCTTCATGAAGGCGCGCGCCGACTGCGCCCGGCTGGTCGGCGAGGGGGGGCTGCGCATCAACCGCCAGCCCACCGACAAACCGCATGCCAGGCTGCGCCCGGGGGACGTTATCACGCTGCCGCTGCGGGGCCGCGTGCTGGTGCTGGAGGTGCTGTCGCTGGCGGCGCGGCGGGGGCCTGCCAGCGAAGCGCGGCTGCTCTACCGCGAGATTGCGGAGCGAAACGATGGTATCGGACCGACAGACACTTGCGGCAGCGACGAAAGAGCGTCATATCGCCCGCCTGATTGCATCCCGACCAGGAGTCCGCGATGACCTACGTGGTCACCGAAAACTGCATCCGCTGCAAGTACATGGACTGCGTGGAAGTCTGCCCGGTGGACTGCTTCTACGTCGGCGAAAACATGCTGGCGATCAATCCCGACGAGTGCATCGACTGCGGGGTGTGCGAACCGGAGTGCCCGGCGGCGGCGATTGTCCCCGACAGCGATGACCGGGCGGCCGCCTGGGCGGAGACCAACCGCACCTACGCGGCGCTGTGGCCGAACATCACCCGCAAGGGCGAGCCACCGGCCGATGCGGATGAGTGGAAGGACAAGCCGGACAAGGCGTCGCTGTTCTCGCCGGAGCCCGGCGCGCCCTAAGGCGCGGGCGGCGGTAAACGGTTACGGTGGAGCCGGAGTCGCAACCGTTGCGGCGGAGCCGGGGGTCGCCCTGCGACCCAGCTATTCGTAAAATGTGGCGGCTGAGCGAGTTGCGCAGTCTTGCGCCACTATGATCCCGTGCCCAAATCAGGTATGGTGCCCTGGCCGGCGTGAAGGGCTACGCCTGCGGTAACTCGCCCGCGCGAGTGCCCAGGGTGGTCTGTGCCTGCGCCACACGGTAACTCCGCAGCATCAAGGCGGCGGCCATGCTTATTGGGCCGGCCGGAGCTTCTTGTCCTGTCGAAGACGCCGCGGGCGATCCTGATGTTTCTGGAGCTACGAGGTTCGCAATGAAAGCGTCCGCAACCAGCGAGCGCACTGCCGTAATCCCGCCTGCTGGAGTTGAATTTACGCCGACGGCGCGAACTGCCGATAGGCCAGACGTTCAGCGACAGGAACGGCTCCGACCAAAGCCGGACCGATGAGGATGACGGCCCCGCGCTGCAGGGGGCCGTGTTGCAAGGGGCGGGGCCGCAAGGGGCCAGCACCGCAGGCGCCGTCACGAAGATGCCGCCGGTGAAGGCAAAGCCATCCCGGCCCGATGCGCTGCCGGCACAAGCCACCGCCGTGCCGGAGCCGCTTGCCGCTGCCGCCAACGGCAGCGCGGCGGTCTCGGCGCCTGTTGATCCGCTGGAAGTGCCCGGGCCGGCGCCCGCGGCCAAGCCGCCCGATCCGAAGGGACAAGCGGTTAAGCTCCAGGAAACACCGACGGTTCAAGACAATGCAATGCCCTCGGCCAGACCGGCCGAGGCCAAACCCCAGGATGCGAAGACCCAGGACGTGAAGACTGCTGAAGCGAAGGCTGACGAAACGAAGGCTGGCGAAGCGAAGCTTGACGAAGCCAAGGTTGACGAAGCCAAGGTCGGCGAAACGAAGGTCAGCGAGCCCAGGCCGATGAACGGGACGCCGGGGATGCGTCCGGTCCTGACCGCCCGCGCCCTCGCCAAGGAAGAGAACTTTGTCGAGGGTGACTACGTCGTCTATCCGACGCACGGGGTCGGCCGGGTGGAGAAGATCGCCGTCGAGGATATCGCCGGCCACCGCCTGGAACTTATCCACATCACGTTCGAGGAAAACCGCATGACCCTGCGGGTGCCGGTCGCCAAGGCCCGCACCGCCGGGCTGCGCAAGCTGGCCACCCAGGCGAAGTTCGACGAGGCCCTGGCGGTGCTGCGCGGGCGCGCCCGGATCAAGCGCACCATGTGGTCGCGCCGGGCACAGGAATACGAGGCGAAGATCAACTCCGGCGACCCGATCGCCATCGCCGAGGTGGTGCGCGATCTGCACCGCAATGCCGGCCAGCCCGACCAGAGCTTCTCCGAACGGCAGATCTACGAATCGGCCATGGACCGCCTGGCGGCCGAACTCGCCGCCCTCGACGCGACCGACAAGGTAACCGCGGCGGCCAAACTGGTGAACTTTCTCAAGGCTGCCTGATCAAACTGAGCATCGGCACAAGGAAAGGGCTCCAGCCCGCGTGGGCTGGAGCCCTTTTTCGTGCGTTCCGGTCGCGCCGCCTACTCGTTGCGGTTGCCGAGCAACGAGAGCAGCATCTGGAACAGGTTGACGAAGTTCAGGTAGAGGCCGAGCGCGTCATAGACGCTGCGCTTGGCGGCTTCGTTCGGGCCGTAGGCATAGGCGAACTGAACGAAGTCGGCCTTGATCCGCTGGGTGTCGTAGGCGACGAGGCCGGTGAACACCAGCACGCCGATCACGCTGATGGCGAACTGCAGGCCGGAACTGCCCAGGAACATGTTCACCAGGCTGGCCAGGATAATGCCGAACAGCCCCATGATCAGGAAGCTGCCCATCTTGGTCAGGTCAGTGCGGGTGGCGTAACCCCAGAGGCTCATGGCGGCGAACGTGCCAGCGGTAATGAAGAACACCCGGGCGACGCTTTCGCCCGTGTAGATCACAAAGATGTTCGTCATGCTGGCGCCCATCGCCAGGCAGAACGTCCAGTAAAGCGCCTGCACGGCCGTGGTGGACAGCCGGTTGATGCCGATGTTCAGCACCAGGACGAAAGCCAGCGGGGCGAAAATGCTGATCCACGCCAGGATGCTCGGCGAATGCACCATCCGCCCGCTCGGCGTCATCACCAGCGGGTAGAACAGGTTGAGCAGGCTGGTACTGGCAATCGCCAGGGCCACGATGCCGGTGAGCACCAGGCCGGACGCCATCCAGTTATAGACACGCAGCATATACGCCCGCAGGCCCGCATCCAGTACCGCTGCCGTTTCGGCTGCGCGGGTCGCGCCCGTGTAGGTCCGATAGTCGGGACTGAAAGCCATGGTCTGTGTTTTCCTCGTTAAAGGGGGATACCTGAGCGTTACATTTTGGGACAAACACCGCCGCGATCAAGCGAATTCGGCGTAACCTATTCCCTATTCGTTCCGCAGCAGCGGAGCCGCGCGTACCCGCAACGCCGCCGCAGTGCCAATATACCCGAAAGCCAGCATCAGCGCTACACAGCCCGCTACCGTCATCCCCAGGCGCAGCGGCAGGAACGACCAGTCCGCCCCCATCACCGCGTGCACCACGGCCCAGGATGAAGCCGTCCCCACCAGTGCCGCCAGCAGCCCCGCCACGATGCCGAGCACGCCGAACTCGACCAGCCAGGCGGCACGGATCTGCGCCCGGGTGGCGCCCAGGCTTTTCAGGATCACCGCCTCCTGAATGCGCCGGCGCTGCCCTGCCGCCACCGCGCCGGCCAGCACCAGCGCGCCGGCCGCCAGCGTCACCGCGGCGGTCGCACCAAGCGCCGCGCCGATCTGGCCCAGCAGCCCGGCCACTGTGGCCAGCACGTCCGACACAAGGATGCCGGACACATTCGGCAAGGCATCCGTCACCGCCCGCAGCACCGCCGCGTGCTCGGCCGGCTCGGCGCGCAGGGTCGCGATATGCGTGTGCGGGGCGCGCTCCAGCAGGCCGGGACTGGCAACCAGGGTAAAATTGATGCCGAGCGACCGCCAGCCAATGTCGCGCAGGCTGGCCACCCGGAAGTCGATGTCGCGGCCCAGCACGTTCAGCCGGATGCTGTCGCCCACCTGCACGCCCCAGCCGCGCGCCAGCGTGGCGTCGAACGACACCAGCGGCGGGCCGTCATAATCCGCCGGCCACCAGGACCCGGCCACCAGCCGCGTGCCCTCGGGCATGGCATGCGCATAGGTCAGGCCGCGATCGCCGCGCAACGCCCAGGTCGTGTCCGGCGTCGCCGCCACGCGCTCGGCCGGCACGCCATTCACCGCCACCACCCGTGCCCGCAGGCTGGGCACCTCGCGCAGATCATGCACGCCGGGAACGCCGGCGACGATGCGGCGAAACGCGTCCATCTGGTCGTTCTGGATGTCGATGAAGTAGAAGCTCGGCGCGTCCTGCGGCAGCTGCTCCATGATCTGGCGGCGGATATTGCCCTCGATCAGGGCGACCGCCGCCAGGGTGGACAGGCCGAGCCCGACCGAGACCAGCATCAGCGGCGTCGGCGCGCCCGGACGGTGCAGGTTGGACAGTCCCAGCCGCGCCCAGGGAAACGGCGGCGCCGGCACCCAGGCCGCCAGCCGCATCAGCGCCCAGCCGCCGGCCCGGAACAGCAGCAGCGTGGCCGCCGCGCCGATGCAGAAATAGAGCGCGAAGCGGCGCTCATCGGCGGCGGCCACAGTCAGCGCCACCAGCGCCGCCACCACCCCCGCATTGGCGGCCACCAGCCACACCGGCGCGCGGGTCGCGTCCGGCAGCAGCGCATCGCGGAACAGCGCCGCCCCCGGAATGCGCATGGCCCGCCCGAGCGGCCAGAGGGCAAACGCCGCCGCGGTGAGCAGCCCGTAGCCTGCCGCCAGCAGCAACGGCCGCAGGAACGGCCCGGTCTCCGGTATCACCGGCAGCACCCCGGCCAGACCCACCGCCGCCACCGCTGGCAGGGCCGCGCCGGCCACCAGCCCGATCAGCACCCCTACGGACGCCAGCGCCATCACCTGCACCAGGCACACTGCGAACACCAGACGCGGCGATGCGCCCAGGCAGCGCAGCGTGGCGATGGTGCGCGCCCGCGCCAGCACCCAGGCGTTCACCCCATTCGCCACCCCGATGCCGCCCACCAGCAGGCTGGTCAGGCCGACCAGCGTCATGAACAGGCTGGTGCGGTCGATGAACTGGTTCACCCCCGGCGCCGCCTCGCGCGCATCGCGAATCCGCCAGCCGGTGCCGGGGAACGCCACCCGCAGCGCCGCGATCGTCGTCGCCACATCCGTCCCCGGCGGCAGCACCGCCCGCAGCGCATGCTCGGCGATCGCCCCCGGCGCCAGCAGCCCGGTGCGCGGCAACGACTCCAGCCCGATCAGCACCCGCGGCCCGAAGATCGACGCGCTCGACACCCGGTCCGGCTCATCGGCCAGCACCGCCCGCAGCACGAACGGCGCACCGCCCAGCCGCACCATGGCCCCCGGCTGCACGCCCAGGCGATCCAGCACCAGCCGCTCCGCCACCAGCCCATCGGCCAGCGCCGGCTGCACCGGGCCGGGCGGATCGAGCACCGCCGTCCCCAGCAACGGCCAGGCGCCGTCCACCGCCTTCAACTCGACCAGCAACCGCTCCCCGGAAGGCGCCACCAGCATCGACCGCATGGTGACCGCATCCGACACCTTCGCCCCGCGCCCACGCAGCCACACCCGCAACTCATCGGGCAAAGCCTGCGCCCCGCCCTGCACGGACAGGTCCCCACCCAGAATGCGCGCCCCGTCCCGCGCCAACCCGCGCTCAATGCCCTCGCGCAACGTGCCAACCGCGGCAATCGCCGCCACACCCAACGCCAAACAGGCCAGCACAATCCCCAGCCCCCGCACGCCGCCACGCAGACTCGCGCCGCGCCAACCGCAGGACGAGGCTCATGGGTGGGGAGACAGCAAGCAAGGCCAGGGGCGCTGCCCCTGGACCCCGCCAAGGGCCGAGAGGCCCCTGGACCCCATTCGTTTAAAGGGTTGTTTGAAGAGGGGGGTGAGGAGATGCCGCGGCTCCACCTCACCCCCCTCTTCAAACAACCCTTCAATGAGCGGGGTCCAGGGCAGAGCCCTGGCCTTGCTTGCTTTCTTCCGGCCCATCAGGCCACGACCCTGCCGTCGGCGATGTGCACGATGTGGCCGCAGCGGTGGGCGAGGTCGGGGTCGTGGGTGATGAGCATCAGGGTGGAGCCGCGTTGTTCGCGCAGGGCGAACATCAGGTCCATGACGGCTTCGCCGGTGGCGCGGTCGAGGTTGCCGGTGGGTTCGTCGGCGAGCAGCAGGCGGGGGGCGGGGGCGAAGGCGCGGGCCAGGGCGACGCGCTGTTGTTCGCCGCCGGAGAGTTGGCCGGGCAGGTGGGTCAGCCGGTGGCCGAGGCCGACGGCGCGCAGGCTGGCCTCGGCGCGATCGGTGGCGGCGGCGTCGCCGGCCAGTTCCAATGGGATGGCGACGTTTTCCAGTGCGGTCATGGTGGGGATCAGGTGAAACGCCTGGAACACGATGCCGATGGCGGCGCGGCGCAGGCGGGCCAGCGCATCCTCGGACATCGATGTGAGGTCGTGGCCGTCGACCCGGACGCTGCCGGCGGTGGCGCGTTCGAGGCCGGCGAGCACCATCAGCAGGCTGGTCTTGCCCGAGCCGGAGGGGCCGACCATGCCGACCGCGGAACCGCCGTCAATGTCGAGATCGATACCTCGCAGGATGTTGACCGGCCCGGCGCTTGATTGCACGGTCAGGCGGAGGTCGCGCACCTGCACGATCGGGCTGGCGGTGCGGGCGTCGGGCGCGGGGTGCGGAGGGGCAATGACATCCATGAATGGTCGATATGGCCCTCGCCGGCGCTTCCTGAAAGCGGCGGCGGTGACCGGGTGCCTGGTTTTTGCCCGGATGGCGCGGGCGGCGCCGGTGCGGCTGCTGGTGCTGGGCGATTCGCTGGCGGCGGGCTACGGGCTGGCGCGGCAGGATGCGTTCCAGACCCGCCTGGCCGAGGCGCTGCGGGCGCACGGGCATGACGTGGCGATACTGGACGGCGCGGTCTCGGGCGACACCACGGCGGGCGGGCGGGCGCGGCTGGACTGGGTGCTGGCGGACGGGGCGGATGCGGCGATCGTCGAACTGGGTGGCAATGACGGGCTGCGCGGCCTGGACCCGGCGGCGACCGAGGCGAATCTGGCGGCGATCCTGGACGGATTGGCGGCAAAGCGGATTCCGGTGCTGTTGTCGGGCATGCTGGCGCCGCCCAATCTGGGGCCGGAATACGGGCGGGAATTCCGGGCGGTGTTCGACCGGCTGGGGGCGCGGGCCGGGGTGATCTACGATCCGTTTTTCCTGACCGGCGTGGCGCGCGACCCGGCACTGAGCCAGCCGGACGGCATCCATCCCAATCCCGAGGGGGTGCGGCGGATCGTGGCCCGCCTGCTGCCCCTGGTGGAGCGGCTGCTGGCCGGGGTGCACGCGTCCTGAGCACGGTGATGGGTGGGCTGCGGCGATGAGGCTGTTCGTCGGTCTGGACTTCGCCTGGGAGACCAAGCAGGTGCTGGCCTCGCTGGCGGGCGGCGTGCCAGGGGCGCGCTGGGTGCCGCCGGAGAACTACCACCTGACCCTGCGCTTTATTGGCGAGGTGCCGGCGCATCGGGCCGAGGAGATCGACCTCGCGCTGGCGACCCTGCATGCGCGGGCCTTTCCGCTGGTGCTGGCCGGGGTGGGGACCTTCAGCAAAGGCGGGCAGGAGAACGCGCTCTGGGTGGGGGTGGAGAAGAACCCGGCACTGGAGGCGCTGCGCAACAAGGTGGAGACCGCGCTGCAGCGGGTGGGCTGCGAGCCGGAGCGGCGGCGCTTCACCCCGCACGTGTCGCTGGCGCGGCTGCGCGATGCGGCGGAGGGCAAGCTCGCCGCCTTCGTGCAGAGCCACAATCTGTTCCGCGCCGGGCCGCTGCCGGTGGCGCATTTCGTTCTGTTCAGTTCGCGTCTGGGCAAGGAGGCGTCGGTGTACACGCCGGAGGTGGAATATGCGCTCCACTGATGCGCCGCCGGGATTGGTCGTGCTGACCGGGGCCGGGATCAGCCAGGAATTGGGGCTGGCGACGTTCCGCGCCGCCGATGGGCTCTGGCACAGTGAAAGAATCGAGGATGTGGCGACGCCGCAGGCGTTCCGGCGCGATCCGGCGCGGGTGCATGCGTTCTACAACGCCCGGCGGGCGCAGTTGGAGGCGGTGGCGCCGAATGCGGCTCATCTGGCCCTGGCGGCACTGGAGCGGGAATGGGTCGCGCGGGGCGGCGATTTCCTGCTGGTGACGCAGAATGTCGATGATCTGCACGCACGGGCGGGCAGCGAGCGGATGCTGCACATGCACGGCGCGTTGCGGCGAGCGCGCTGCCTGGGTTGCGGCGCGGCCTCTGGCTGGCAGGGCGACATGGGCGTGGACAGCGCCTGCCCGCGGTGCCGGCGCACGGGCGGGGTGCGGCCGGACATCGTCTGGTTCGGCGAGGTGCCGATGCACATGGCGGAGATCGCCGCGGCGCTGGAGGGGTGCGGGCTGTTCGTCTCGATCGGCACGTCCGGGCATGTCTATCCCGCCGCCGGCTTCGTGGCCGCGGTGCGCGACCGGGCGCGCACGGTGGAGCTGAACCTGGAGCCGTCGAATGGCGCGGCGCTGTTCGACGAGGCCCGCCACGGACCGGCAACCCGCGTGGTGCCGGCGTTCGTGGCGGAGTTGCTGGTCAGGTAGGGCTCTGCCGGGCATTCAACCGGCAAAGCCCGTTCTCCTCGGCGCCGAGAGCCGCATTGAACTTCGCGGACAGATTCTGGAACGCGATCCAGGCGGTGAGGGCGACAATGCCGTCCTCATCGAAATACGCGCGCAGGGCGTCGGTCTGCGCCGGCAGGACGCGCCTGGTGCTGTCCGTCATCGCCTCGGCGTAGTCCAGCGCGGCGCGTTCACGGTCGGTGTAGAGGGAACTGTCGCGCCAGCGGTCGACTTCCGCCGCCTTGGCGGTCGAACCCTCGGCCTGCAGCAGATTATAGGCATTGAGATCGACGCAGAACGCGCAGCCGTTCATTTGCGCCACCCGGGCCGACACCAGGCTGCGCAAGGCGGTGTCCACCGGGAAGCCGCGGCGCTGAAACCGCCACAGCAGAAACAGCAGCCCGCCGAAATGCCCGGGGAAACGGCCCCACAGCCACGAGGGTGAGAGCGTCGTGCCGTATTTCCGCGCCTGTCGCCGGAAGAACAGGCGCAGATACCAGGGATAGTCGCGGATGGGCTTGGGGACGATGTTTGCCATTTTTCAACCGGATTTTCAGGTCGTGACCAGCCTGAATTTGTCTGCCCGCCGAAGGAGAGACATCGGCTCCTGGTGGAGTGCGTGCTCCCTGGTGGCAGATGATACGGCCGTGGTCGAGGGGAGTCTGTGGGACAACGCCGGGCAGTGGCAGCCCCTCCGGCGCGCGGGGTCGACAACAATTCGATCTTTCGAAAAATATCGTTGAAATGTTCTCCGCCCTGTCCTAACTCTCGCAGCCGAACAGAGAAACGCAGTGGCCGGAGCCATGGACGCAAAGCAGGTGATCGCCGCCCTCGGTGCGCTGGCGCACGACACGCGGCTGGCGGTGTTCCGCATGCTGGTCCAGCGCGGTCCGGACGGACTGTCGGCGGGCACTATCGCCGAGGCGCTGGACATGCCGCCCTCCTCGCTGACCTTTCACCTGCAGCAACTGACCCAGGCCGGACTGATCACCCAGCGCCGTGTGAGCCGGCAGATATTCTATGCCACCGACTTCGCCGTGATGAACGGGCTGCTCGGCTACCTCACCGACAACTGCTGCGGCCGCGGTTCGGCGAGGGTGGGCTGCGTGCCCGCGTCGGACGCGATTGTTCCTCACAGGGAGAAGAAAGATGGACATGCGTGAGCGCAACGTCCTGTTCCTCTGCACCGGTAACTCCGCCCGCAGCATCCTTGCCGAGGTGCTGATGGACCATCACGGCGGCGGCCGGTTTCGTGGCTTCAGCGCCGGATCGAATCCCAGGGGCGCGGTGCATCCCCTGGCGTTGCGGCTTCTCGCCGAGCATGGGCTGCGCATCGAGGAGCTGCGGTCGAAGCCGTGGGACGAGTTCGCCGTTCCCGGCGCCCCGGTGATGGATTTCGTGTTCACCGTCTGCGACCAGGCGGCCGGCGAAACCTGTCCGGTCTGGCCCGGCCAGCCGATTACCGCGCATTGGGGCATCCCGGACCCGGCCGCTGTGGACGGCTCGCCCGCCGAACGGATGCTCGCCTTTCGCGAGGCGTTCCGCGCGTTGGAGACACGCATCCGCCTGTTCACAGCGCTGCCGCTCGCCTCGCTCGACCGGCTGGCGCTCACCAGACAGGTGGCGGCGATCGGCCGCATCGGCAAAGGCAGCACCGGAGAAGAAGCATCGTGACCATTACCATCTACCACAATCCAGCCTGTGCGACATCGCGCAACGTGCTGGGTCTGATCCGCAACAGCGGCGAGGAGCCGCGCGTCATCGAATACCTGAAAACCCCGCCCACGCGCGCGGAACTGATCGATCTGATCGTCCGCATGGGCATCGGCGTGCGCGCCCTGCTGCGCCGCAAGGGCACGCCGTACGACGCGCTCGGCCTCGGCGACAAGGCGCTCACCGACCATCAGCTTATCGATGCCATGCTGGCGCAGCCGATCCTGATCGAACGCCCGATCGTCGTCACCCCGCTCGGCGTGCGGCTGTGCCGGCCCTCCGAGACGGTGCTTGACATCCTGCCGCGGCCGCAGCGCGGCGCCTTCGCCAAGGAGGACGGCGAGCCGGTGGTGGATGCAGCCGGCCAGCGCGTCATGCGGAAGGACACGCCATGAGCACGGCGCAGGCTTCGGCCGTCGCTCGCCCTTCGCCCGCGCTCGGTCCCTTCGAACGCTACCTGTCGCTGTGGGTGGCGCTGTGCATCGCCGTGGGGATTCTGCTCGGCCATCTGCTGCCCGGCGGGTTCGCCGTCATTTCGGTGGCGGAACTGGCGCACGTCAATCTGCCGGTTGCCGTGCTCATCTGGCTGATGATCGTGCCCATGCTGCTGAAGATCGACTTTCACGCGCTTGGGCAGGTGCGCGAACACTGGCGCGGCGTGGCGGTCACCGTGGCGATCAACTGGCTGGTCAAGCCGTTCTCGATGGCGTTGCTGGGCTGGTTGTTCATCGGCCATCTGTTTGCCCCGCTGCTGCCGGGCGGGCAGATCCCGTCCTACATCGCCGGCCTGATCCTGCTCGCCGCGGCGCCATGCACCGCCATGGTGTTCGTGTGGTCCAATCTGTGCGATGGCGAGCCGCATTTCACCCTGAGCCAGGTGGCGCTGAACGACATCATCATGGTGTTTGCCTTCGCGCCGATCGTCGGGCTGCTGCTCGGCGTTGCCTCGATCACGGTGCCGTGGGCAACGCTGCTGCTGTCGGTGCTGCTCTACATCGTCGTGCCGGTGATCGTGGCGCAGGCGTGGCGGCGCGCGCTGCTGGCCGCGGGCGGCGAGCCGGCCTTGCGGCGGACGCTGGCGGTGCTCGGGCCGGTGTCGCTGCTGGCGTTGCTCGCCACGCTGGTGCTGCTGTTCGGCTTCCAGGGCGAACGTATCCTGGCGCAGCCGCTGGTGATCTTGCTGCTGGCGGTGCCGATCATCATCCAGGTTTATTTCAATGCGGGCCTCGCCTACTGGCTGAGCCGGCGGTTCGGCGTGGCGTGGCGCGTGGCTGCACCGGCGGCGCTGATCGGCGCGTCGAATTTCTTCGAGCTCGCGGTTGCCGCGGCGATCAGCCTGTTCGGGCTGGGATCGGGCGCCGCGCTCGCCACCGTGGTCGGGGTGCTGGTCGAAGTGCCGGTCATGCTGTCGGTGGTGCGGATCGTAACCCGGACCCGCGGGTGGTACGAGGCGGGCCGGGCGTGAATTTTCCTGACAGGGAGAGGCAACATGGAAAACGCTGAACTCAAGGACATGGTCCGCGCCCGCTACGGCGGCATCGCCGCCGCCGCAATCGGGGATTGCTGCGGTCCCGCTTCCTCATCGTGCTGTGGCGCTTCCACCGACACGGTCTCGGCGGAAAAGTCGCGCCAGATGGGCTATTCCGAGGCGGAACTGGCGGCCGTTCCGGACGGCGCCAATCTCGGGCTCGGCTGCGGCAACCCACAGGCGATCGCCGCCCTACAGCCCGGCGAAATCGTCGTCGATCTGGGCAGCGGCGCCGGTTTTGACTGCTTCCTGGCGGCGCGGCAGGTCGGCCCCGGCGGCCATGTGATCGGCGTCGACATGACGCACGAAATGCTGGCCAAGGCCCGCGCGAACGCCGCCAAACTCGGTGCCGCGAACGTCGAATTCCGGCTGGGCGAGATCGAGCACCTGCCGATCGCCGATGCCACGGCCGACGTGATCATCTCCAACTGCGTGGTCAATCTCGTCCCCGACAAGCCGCAGGTTTTCCGCGAGGCGTTCCGCGTGCTGAAACCGGGCGGTCGCCTGGCCATCTCGGACGTGGTGAACACCGCCCCGTTGCCTCCCGACCTGCAGGCCGATCCGACGCTGATCTGTGGCTGCGTGGTCGGGGCGGCGCCGGTGGAACAGATCGAGTCGTGGCTGGCGGACGCCGGCTTCGTGGACATCCGCGTCATCGCCAAGCCGGAAAGCCGCGAACTGATCAGGACCTGGGCGCCGGGGCGGCGTATCGAGGACTATGTGATGTCGGGGATTATTGAGGCTCGCAGGCCCGGGTAGCGTGCCGGGGCGCTGCCCCGGACCCTGGCCCAGCGCGCAGCGCGCCTTCGCGCGACGGCTTTGCCCCTGCAACCCACCAGGGGCCATTGGCGCCCCTGGACCCCCTCATCGCGCCAGGACGGCGCGGCCGACTACCGCGCCAGTGCGTGGGTCGACCACCACCACCCGGTCCGGGCCGCCGCCCTCCAGCCGCAGCGCCAGCCGGTCCCCCAGCGCCGTCACCGCCACAATCCGCGTCCCGACCGGCTCGTCCAGCACCGCATCGCGCGCCGGCGGCTGCACCGCGAGCATCCGGTGGGCAATCGTCAGGCCGATCGTCGCCGTGCCCGCCGCAATCAGCACCCCCATCACCACCACGGCGATCACCAAAATCCTGCGCATGCCCTTACCCCTCCACCCGCCCCGCCATCCGGGGTATTTCAACCGCGGCATGTCCGACGAAACCGGCCCCGACGCAATCGTCCACGCGGCGCTCGCCCCACCCGGGGCCGCCGGGCAGCGCGTTGACAGCTTCTTCGCCGAGCACATCCCCGCTTTGTCCCGCTCCCGGGTGAAGACCCTCATCGAGGCCGGCCACGCCAGCCGCGACGGCACCCGCATCACCCAGGCCTCCGAATCCGTCCGCCCCGGCGCGCTCTACCGGCTGGCCCCGCCGGCGCCGGTGTCCGCCACGCCGCGTCCGCAGGCCATCCCCTTCCCGATCCTCTACGAGGATGCCGACCTGCTGGTGCTCGACAAGCCGCCCGGCCTGGTCGTCCACCCCGCGCCGGGCAACGAGGACGGCACCCTGGTCAACGCCCTGCTCGCCCATTGCGGCGATACCCTGCCCGGCATCGGCGGCGAGAAACGCCCGGGCATTGTCCACCGACTCGACAAGGACACCTCCGGCGTCATGGTGGTGGCCAAGACCGAACAGGCGCTGGCCACCCTGGCCGCCGCCTTCGCCGCCCGCGACCTCGACCGCGCCTATCTGGCCCTCTGCTGGGGCCTGCCGAACCCGGCCGCCGGCGAGATCGAAGGGGCGATCGGCCGCGATCCGCGCGACCGCAAGCGCATGGCCGTGGTCAGCCGCGGCGGCAAGCCCGCCCTGACCCGCTACCGGACGCTCGGTCACCACCAGGCCGCCGTCGCGCTGCTGGAAGTGCGGCTGGCCACCGGCCGCACCCACCAGATCCGCGTCCACCTCGCCAGCCGCGGACACCCCGTGGTCGGCGACCCGCTCTACCTGCGCCGCATTCCCGCCGGCGCCCGCATCCTCGATGAGCCGGCGCGGCGCGCCTTGCTCGATTTCCCCCGTCAGGCCCTGCATGCGACGCGGCTCGGCTTCAGCCATCCGCGCACCGGCGTGGCGCTCAGCTTCCGCACCCCCCCGCCGGCCGACATGCAGGCGTTGCTCGACCGTCTGGTATTGGGAATCAAGGAAAACACCGGCGCGGAACCCGCGGTGCGATAACGGAAACTTAATCCCGACTTAACTAGTCCTGATTATTGACCCAGGGCGGTTGATCCGGTATACCAGCACCGTAGATAGTGACGTGCGGGGGGTGCCCACGTCGCTCGATCGACCGGTGCGTGCTGCCAAAGCTGGGGCGCAAACCGGGGCGAAAGGATCGTTTCCAGGACCCCGCCGGCCCTACCCGGGCCGGGCAAGCCCAACCGGCCCACCTCCCGCGCCATCAAGGGTGGGACTCAAGCCGATCGGACGAAAGGAGTCTGACGTGGCCGCTTCTATCATCAACGTCGCCCCCGAGGGCAACCTGTCGCGGTATCTTCAGGAGATCCGCAAATTCCCGATGCTGACCCCGGAAGAGGAACTTTCCCTCTCCAAGCGGTGGCGCGACCATGAAGACATGGCGGCGGCTCACAAGCTGGTCACATCCCATCTTCGTTTGGTTGCCAAGATCGCCATGGGCTATCGCGGTTACGGCCTGCCGCTGGGTGAGCTGATCAGCGAAGGCAATGTCGGCATGATGCAGGCGGTCAAACGGTTCGACCCGGACCGCGGTTTCCGTCTTGCTACTTATGCTATGTGGTGGATTCGTGCCGCCATACAAGAATACATCCTGCATTCCTGGTCGCTGGTGAAAATGGGCACCACGGCGGCGCAGAAGAAGCTGTTCTTCAATTTGCGCCGGCTGAAGGGCCAGATGCAGGCGATCGACGACGGTGATCTGCAGCCCGAGCAGGTGGCCAAGATCGCCCGCGTTCTCGACGTGCCCGAGCAGGACGTGGTGAGCATGAATCGCCGCCTTTCGGCTCCCGACCACAGCCTGAACGCGCCCGTCCGCGCCGACAGCGAGGGCGAGTGGCAGGATTGGTTGGTCGACGAATCCGAGAGCCAGGAAACCTCGATCGGCGAGCACGAGGAACTGTCCGGACGCAAGGCCCTGCTCTCCGGTGCCTTGACGACGCTCAACGAGCGCGAGCGGCATATCCTGATCGAGCGTCGGCTGAAGGATAATCCGACCACGCTCGAGGATCTGTCCCAGCAGTACAACATCTCCCGCGAACGGGTGCGCCAGATTGAGGTGCGCGCTTTCGAGAAACTCCAAAAGGCCATGCACGCGCAGGTCGCCGAGCAGCGCCGCCAGGCGGCTTCCGTCCGCGCGGCCTGATCTGGGCTTTTGAGGCGCTGAGATAATTGTTATCCCGAGGGGGGCTGCTTACCCCCTCGGGAGTTAGTGATTTGCCGCCCCGGACAATCATCAGATGAAGAAAGGCCGGGGGGAATTTCTCCCTGGCCTTTGGTCGTTCGGTTGCTCTTCGTTACTCTGATCTTGCCCGGCGCTTTGATTGCGTATAATGTCAAATACGCAGGCGGACCAGCTATCCTGGAGCCGCCGTCCGGACAAAGGAGTCGCGATGGTGCATCAGGACGTGATCGAGCTGTCTCCGGCCAGCGAGCTGGAGGCGCATGCCACGGCGGCGGAGTCGTTCCTGCGCTCAATCGCCAACCGGCACCGCCTCATGGTGCTATGCTCGCTGGTCGAGGGCGAGATTTCCGCCGGCGAGCTCAGCCGGCGCCTTGGCCTCACCCAATCCAATCTGTCGCGCCATCTCGGCACGCTGCGCGAGGAGGGGCTGGTGGCGACCCGGCGGGAGGCGACGACGATCTATTACCGCATCGCCTCTGACCGGGTGCGGACCATCCTGCAGACGCTGCACGGCATGTTCTGCGCCGGCCCCGGCGAAGGCTGACGCTGGCGGCGGGGCGTCAGCGCGCGGCCCCGATAGGGGCGGCATCGGCCATGCCGGGCGGCATTTGCCGGCTGTGCGAGGCGGTGCGCCACAACGTGCGCCGGATTGCCTCGGCCGGCTCCGGCCGGCCGATCAGATAGCCCTGGGCGTGCGTGCAGCCCAGGTTGCGAACCAGGGTTAGCTGCTCCTCGGTCTCCACGCCCTCGGCGACGCAATCCAGTTCCATCACCCGGCAGACCTGCAGGATCGCCTCCAGCAACCCGCGCGAGCGCGGGTCATGCACGATGCCCTGGGTGAAGCAGCGATCGATCTTGAGGTCAGAGAACGGAAAGGCGCGCAGCGTGCTGAGGCTTGAATGGCCGGTGCCGAAATCGTCCAGCGCCAGCCGCACGCCCAGGTCGCGCAGTCCGGCCATCACCCCGATTACCTCGTCGGTTTCCTCCAGAAGCTGGCTTTCGGTGATTTCCAGCTTCAGGCGCCCGGGCAAGAGGCCGGTGGCCGCGAGCACTTCGCGCACTTCCTCGACCATCTCGCGCCGGTGCAGCTGCGTCGGTGCCACGTTGACCGAGACGCTCACCGGGCTGGCCCAGGTCAGCGCCTCCTCGCAGGCGGCCTGCAACGCCCAGCGGCCGAGCGGCACGATCAGCCCGGTGCGCTCGGCCAGCGGGATGAAATCGGCCGGCGAGATGGTGCCCCGGGTCGGATGCTGCCAGCGCAGCAGCGCTTCGGCGCCGACCACGACATTCGCGCGGATGTCCCAGATCGGCTGGTAGGCCAAAGTGAACTGGCTTTCCTGCAGCGCGTATTGCAGCGCGCCCGCCAGCACCAGACTCGCCATGCGTGCGCGCATCCAGCATCGGGTCGAACACGCAGGCGGTGTCGCGCCCGGTCGCTTTGGCCCGGGTACAGCGCCAGATCGGCGTTGCGCAGCAATTCGTCGGCGCTGGCGCCGTGGTCGCCGAACCGGGCGATGCCGATCGACACGCCGATGCGGGCCGGGCCTTCGGCCAGGCTGTAGGGCTGGCGGACCACGTGCAGCAGACGCCTGGCGACGGCCATGGCCGCCTCGATGCCCTGCACCGCGGGCATCACCAGGGCGAACTCGTCGCCGCCCATGCGGGCCATCGTGTCTGCCTTGCGTATCACGCCGCGCATGCGCGCCGCGACCAGTTGCAGCAACTCGTCGCCGGCCCGGTGACCGAGCGTGTCGTTGACCAGCTTGAAGCGGTCGAGGTCGAGGTACAGCACTGCCGGCACCTTGCCGTCCTCGGCCGTTTCCAGCACCGCATCATCCAGGATCTGGGCGAATCGCGCCCGGTTGCTCAGTCCGGTCAGGGCGTCGTGATGCGCGGCATAGTTCACCTGTTCGTCGGCCAGCCGGCGCTGGGTGATATCGGTGAAGGTGCGCACCATCCCGCCGCCGGCCAGCGGCACACTGCGCACTTCCAGCCAGGTCCCGTCCGGCCGTTGCCGCTCGTAGGTGTGCGGCCGTTCCAGGAAGCCGCCGCGCAGGCGCAGCACGTTCATCTCTTCGTCGTCCCTGCTGAACTCGCCGGCCTGCCATTGCCACTCCAGCACCGCGTTGAAGTGGGGCCTGCCGCGCATCAGCTCCCGCGGCAGGCCGAGCAGGGCGATTGCACGGTCGTTGCACACCGCCACTTCGTGGTCGGCGGTGACCATCATCAGTCCCTGGTCCATGTTGGCGAGCGTGGTATGGAACAGAAGCGACTTTTCGTGGACGGCGGCCTGCGCCGCGGCCAGCCGGCGGAACTGCCAGACCAGGCCGCGCAGCAGCAGCAATATGCACAGCAATGCGCAGGCCGTGCCGCCGGCGAGCCCCGCCACCTGCCGGCGCCAGTCGGCGTACATGGCGGCATGGCTGATGCCGACCTCGATGGCGGCGGGGAAGTTGGCCAGCTTCTGACCATAGACCACGCCGGCCTCGTCTTCCCGCATGCCGGTGATGGCGGCGCCGGAATCGCGCGCCATGTCGGCCGGGAAATGGGTCAGCACCACCCCGTCCAGGCGCACCAGCGTGATGCTCATGCCCGGTGGCAGCCCGATCGCCGCATGGAATCCGGCGATATAGTCGAGATCGATCGATCCCAGCAGCAGGCCCAGAAACCCGCCCGAAGGGGAGGTGACGGGGTGCACGATATTGAACACCCAGCCGCCGTTTTCGCGATTGCTATGGGGTTCGCTGAGGAAGGGGGTGCGCCAGGTCCCATCGCGCGCCGCCTGGAAATAGGCGCGATCGGCCACGCTGAACGCAGGCGTCGGCCAGGTGCGCGACGACAGCACCAGCATTCCGTCGGCGGCGATCACCAGGATCGCCTCCGCCTGCGGCAGGCCGCCAATCCGGGTGCGGAGGGCGCGCTGCATGTCCGCCGTTCCCATGACGGCCCGGAAATGTGCCGCGTCCGCGGTTGTCGCGTCGTCCGCATCCCGCACCACGTCGGTGAGCACCAGATCGATCGCCTGGAGCGTGCGCGAGGTTTGCTCGGCCAGCACCATGGCCAGCCTTCGCACCTCGCGCTCGGCGTCCTGGCGCGCCGAGAACTTCAACTCCACGCCGACGGCAATGGCGGCCAGCACCGCGCCCACGGCCAGCGCGGCCTCCACCGCGGCGAGGATGCGGGTCGTTCGTGAAAGACCCGAGATGGCAAGGGTCATGCTGTCTTCCTGCTCCGCCGCGGGGGGCAGGTGCGCCCGCTGCAGAAAGATCCCCTAAGCCGCATTGGTTAGCGTCCCATTTCCGCGGCCATCCCTGTTCAAGCCAGGGATGGGCGGGCGCGCCGGCTGGTGGCAGGGCGAACCGGGCACCGATCCGCGCCGCAGCGGGGCCGGCCTTGCCGTGCTGCGGTGACTCGCCAGACCAACGCAGAATAACGCGTCGCCCCATCGGTCAAGGCGCAAATCCTGTGCGCGGACTGAAATCTTCATTGATTCTCTGCGCCCACCCGGATACCGGGCGATAGTGACCCCAAATTCCCGCGCCCGATCCGCGTTCCGAGTCCATGGCCGCTCCTTCCTCGTGCTCGTGCTGAGGCCGGAGCCGCCGGTCGACGAGTGGCTGGCCGAGCTTGACGCCCAAGCGGCGCGCTCGCCCACCTTCCTCGACAGCAAGCCGGTGGTGGTCGACCTTGGCGGCGTCACCGCCAACGACACCGACCTTCTCGGCTTGGTGCGCGCCCTGCAAGGGCGGGGCCTGCGCATCCTGGCGGTGGAAGGCGCCGACCCTTCCTGGGCCGGCGCCGCCGAGTGGGGCCGCGCCATTCCGGGCGGGCGTTCCACCGGCCCGGTGGACCTGCCCGCCGCCGCGGCGGAGCCGGCCGCCGAAGCCGAGGCCACCGGCCTGGTCGTTGACCATCACGTCCGCTCCGGCCAGTCGGTGGTCTATCCGAAAGGCGATGTGACGGTGCTCGGCTCGGTCGCCTCCGGCGCCGAAGTGTTTGCCGGCGGATCAGTTCACGTGTACGGGACATTGCGTGGCCGTGCCGTGGCGGGCTTTACCGGCAATCCGAAGGCGCGGGTGTTCTGCCGCCGCCTGGAGGCCGAGCTGGTCGCGATCGACGGCGTTTACCGCACTGCCGACGACATGGATGCGGCCCTGCGCGGCCGGCCCGTGCAGGCCTGGCTGGACGGCGATGCAATTGTCATGACGGCCCTGGACTGACAGGGACGAAGGAGGTGGCGCAGATGGCTAAGGTCCTGGTCGTGACATCCGGCAAGGGAGGGGTCGGCAAGACCACCTCGACAGCCGCGCTCGGCGCCGCATTGGCGCAGGGCGGACAGACCGTTGTGGTCGTCGACTTCGACGTGGGTCTGCGCAACCTGGACCTGGTGATGGGAGCCGAGCGCCGGGTGGTGTTCGATCTGGTCAACGTCATCCAGGGCGACGCCAAGCTGGCACAGGCGCTGATCCGCGACAAGCGGGTCGATACCCTGTCGCTGCTGCCGGCCTCGCAGACCCGCGACAAGGATGCGCTGACGCCGGAAGGCGTCGCCCGCGTGATCGCCGATCTGCGCGACAAATTCGACTGGGTGATCTGCGACAGCCCCGCCGGCATCGAGCGCGGTGCCACGCTGGCGATGCGCCACGCCGACCTCGCCGTGGTGGTGACCAACCCGGAAGTGTCGTCGGTACGCGACTCCGACCGGATCATCGGCCTGCTCGACTCCAAGACCGAACGCGCCGAGCGCGGCGAACGGATGGAGAAGTTCCTGCTGCTGACCCGCTACGACGCCGCCCGTGCCGCCCGCGGCGACATGCTGAAGACCGAGGACGTGCTGGAGATCCTTTCCATTCCGCTGCTCGGTATCATCCCCGAGAGCCAGGAGGTGCTGCGCGCGTCCAACATCGGCAGCCCGGTGACGCTGAGCAGCCCGGACAGCCTGCCGGGGCGGGCCTATTTCGATGCGGCCCGCCGGCTGCGCGGCGAGACGGTGCCGGTGAACGTTCCCGAGGACAAGCGCGGCCTGGTACAACGCCTGTTCAGCCGGAGGGTTGCGTGAAACTGCTCAATTTTCTTTCCCGCCGTGCCTCTGCGCCGATCGCCCGTGAACGTCTGCAAATCGTCCTGGCGCATGAGCGGGCGATGAATGGCTCCTCCGGCGACCTGGTACGGTTGCTTCAGGAGGAGATCCTGGCGGTCGTCGCCCGCCATGTGAAGATTGAACGCGACATGGTTCAGATCAAACTCGATCGCGGCGATTCCATTTCCACCCTTGAGATCGATATCCAGATGCCCGCCGAGGTCGCGCCCGCGCATTAGAGGCGGCGCATCAGAATGAGGGGCCTGCGGGCACCTTCTTCGCCCTGGTCCCCGTGGGGCCGGGGCTGCCAACCGGGCTAAGGCTGGGGGCAGGGGGAGCCGCCGCCAGGCACTCGGCGAGCGTGGACCGGTCGAGTTCGCGCAGGAACGCCCCCCAGGCGGCGCCGAGCATTCCCTTGAGCCGGCAGCGCGGCGTCAGCACACAGGCGCCGCCATCGGCGCGAAAGCACTCCACCAGCGATTGCCCGGCTTCCAGAAGCTGCACCAGCTCGCCCAGCCGGATTTCGCCGGGCGGCCTGGCCAGCGCCACCCCGCCGCGCGCGCCCCGCACCGTCCGCACCATGCCCAGCGCCGCCAGTTCCTGCACCACCTTGTGCAGGTGGTTGCGCGACAGTCCGCCCAACTCGTGAGCCAGCGCCTCCACGCTCAAATGCCGCCCGTCTGGTTCGGCGGCGAGGCGGATGAGCACGCGCAGGGCGAAATCGGTGGAGGCGAGCAGGCGCATCGATGCGGGTCCGATGATGGGCGGGGGCGGTAAATTGGAGCGAGCAATACCGGAATTGCCTGGTCCGGTTAAGGGGCGCCGATGATTTCGGCTTCAGCGCCGCCGCCGGCCGGCGCTCACGTGTTTGTGTTTAGAAACAGATAAAAAATGAGACGGCTGAGCGACAGTCCCCTGTCCTCATAAAATACCGTAATTTCAATCTGATAAGCGGGGTTTGTGGGCAAAATCGGCGCCGATGCGCCGGAGCGCGTCTAAATTTTTGCTGAAAACTCGCGCAATGGGAAATTTTGCGTTGACGGGGTCGTTAAGCACCCGTTAATAACACGTCAACGCGGCGCCGTGAGAGCTCGCAAGCGTCGTATCCGATGCCCATGCAGCGTGCGCCGGGCGGAGTGTCGCAAATGAAGGCGTTGCTGTGTTCGGAGCAAATGATCCGCGCTGTTGCTGCCTTGACGGTCGCCGCGTGACTGAATGTTGTTTTAGAACAACAAAAATATTTTGCTTTGCCGTTAAGCCAATCTGGCCAAACCGTATTCACACCGCCGGCAATCATTGCATGCTAAAAATTCGACAGCGCACGTAAACTACAAAAATACGCTCGATAACGGCATTTTCGATTGCCGCAATTTTCTTCCAATACGCCACAGATGTTGATCAGGTGCTCACATGACGATCGCAATCGCGAGCAATCCGAGTCTCTCTGGTCCGCGCCTGTTGTTCTCGACCGGCTCGGTGAACCCGGAAACCGGCTATTCGGCGTATTTTTCGGGTGACACGACAATCCCTGGGACGCTCTGCCCGGACTGGTACGTTATCCAGTGGGAAAGGCAGGAAAGCGCCACGCAGCCGGAATATCTGAATCCGAACGACACATCCATGCTGTCGGCCGGCGACTTTGATCCTCTGTACGGGGAGGCGCTTTATAGTATCTCATCGCCGGATGATTCGGGTCGTTTAAGCGTCTTCAACGATGGCGGCCAGTTCATCTACGATATGTACGAATCGGTTGGCCCGGAAACGGCGGCCGCGAGCGCGGCCTATGGCAGCCCGGACCTCGGATTGCAGACCCAGCCCGGTCTGCTGGGGGGCGCCCCCATCACCATGGACCACCCGGTAACGCTGTCGATCGACGCCAGAATACGCGAGGCCGATGTCGCCTACGCTAGCGGCACAACCGATCAACCCTTCTCCGCCACCAACCCGCTCGGAACGGCCGGGATGGGGGTTGTTGTTACCTTCAATTCGGCAAATCTCCACATCACTCTGTTCCTGCAGGCCGAACTGGCGGATTCCAGGTTCAACACGACGCCAGTCGCCTACCAGAATACATCGTCCGACGGATACACCACGACGGTCATCTATAATGACGTCAATGCCAGTGAGGCGATGCTTCCCTATGTGACCGGAGATACGCCCGAAAAAATCGACTGGAACATCAATGCGATGCTGGAGGACGCCCTCCAGGGGGTGCCAACGCTGGCAGCCAATGCTTCGCAATTGGATAATCTGGCCGGGTGGGATTTCAGCAGCACCTATGTCGGCCTGGAGATGGGCGGCATCAATGCGCCGACCATTCAAGGAACCGCCAGCCTGGATCTGCAGCTCTCCAACCTGAACCTCACCACCGATCCAACCACCGAATACAGCGCCGCGACGGCGCCAAATGGCGGCAATGCGCTCATCTCATCGTCTTATGGCGATGCGCCGAAGATTGAATTCGTTGACTCCACCAGCGGGCTTTCCGGCGTGACATATGGGGAGGCCTACGACGGACCGGTCGCCGGCATCAAATCCGAATATCTCTATGATGGGAGCGACGCCATGTCGTTCATCATCCCCGCCGATACCTACATCGTCGGCGGTCCCGGCAATGACTGCATCGCGGCGACCTCAGGCAATAACGTCATCGATGGCGGCGGCGGTTCCAACTGGCTGACCAGCGGGTCCGGCGATGACACTTTCTTCGTGTCGGGATTGTCGGGGCAGTCGACATGGGATTGCATCCTTAATTTCCATCCCGGCGACATGGCCACGATCTGGGGCAATATCTCCAACATCAAATGGGCCGACGATCAGGGGGCGCCCGGCTACAAAGGTCTCACCCTGTTCGCCACCGGGTCCCAGGGGCAATCCGTGGGGATGACCTTCCCCGGATTGACGACGGCCGATCTGGCCCATTTCTCGGTCTCGTCCGGCCAGATTGGCGCTAATGCTTATCTGCTGATCGGTGATTCGGCGCCAGCTTCGTCGCACTGATCGCGGCTTTCCCCTGGCTCACTCCAGCTGCCAGGTTGTTTCGGACAGCAGCGGCGTGCGCGTGCGGGCTCGCCGTGCCCGCGGGCTCATTTTCAGCCAATCCTGCAGGCGCCCGATGACGTTCTGCGTCACCTGGGCCGGTTGCCGCGCCAGCGCCTCCGCCAGCCCGTACCAGCGCAGCCCCTCCAGTTCGCCCGATCCGGCCAGGCTGCCGGACACAAAATTCGCGTGCACCACCAGGAAGCGCGCGTTGAACCGCACCGGGCTTTCCTCCGGCGTCACCGCGCGGCAGAGATAATCGAACCCCGCCAACTGCGGCGGCCCGCCGAGGGTCAGCCCGGTTTCCTCCTCCAGTTCGCGGGCGGCGGCGATCGCCAGGCCGCGCGCGAGCGCCGGGTCGGCCGAGATCAGCAAATGCCGCATCACTTCCGGCCGCAGTTCGGAGGCGGCGGGCGCGATGCCGTCCCCGGGGTCGACGGCGCCGCCCGGGAACACCAGGTGGTTCGGCATGAAGCGGTGGCCGGCGGTGCGCATGCCCATCAGCATCTCCGGCCCGGACGTGCCGTCGCGCAGCACGATCAGGCTGGCGGCGTGGCGTGGCACTGCGGGGCGCGGGGCGGTTGCGGTTGGCAGCAGGTTGACCATGCGGCGCGTTCCTCTCGCCGCAGCCTTGCCGCCGGGGGCGTCCGGCGCAAGCGTTTACGGCCCCTTCGCCGGGCGGGCTACCGCCATCGGAATCCCGCTCTGCGGTGCGTCAGCAGGCTTGACGGCACCGCGTCGATGGGCCATTTCAAAACAATCAGGACTGCCCAGGTCCGATTAGGGTTGCAGCAATCATGCTGAGGCTTTCCAAGCTGACCGACTATGCCGTGGTGGTGCTGCTCCGCCTGTCCACCACGCCGGATTCCTGTGATGGGGTGCAGACCTCCCCGGGCATCGCCACCGCCACCGGCGTGCCCGAGCCCACCGTGGCCAAGGTGCTGAAGGCGCTCAGCGCGGCCAATCTGGTGGTGTCCCACCGCGGCGCCCGCGGCGGCTACCGCCTGTTCCGCCCGCTGGAGGAGGTCGCCATCGCCGATGTCATCGAGGCGATCGACGGCCCGATCGCGCTGACCGCCTGCGTCGACGGGTCGCCCGCGCCCTGCGAGGTGCAGCGGCTATGCGCGGCGAAGGGACGCTGGGACCTGGTGAACGACGCCATCCGGGAGGCGTTGGGGCGCATCACCCTGGCCGACATGCGCGAGGCCTCGATCCCGGCCGTCTTCCGCTTCGATCCCGCGCTTCCCGCGCATCCGCACATACCGCTGGCCGACTAGAGGAGTGTAAAAGATGGCTGCCGTCGCCGAAACCCTCGATACCGTCCAGTCGGTCACCCAGTCCGGCTACAAATGGGGTTTTTCCACCGACATCGAGATGGACATTGCCCCGAAGGGGCTGACCCAGGACACGATACGGCTGATCTCCGCGCGCAAGAACGAGCCCGAATGGCTGCTGGAATGGCGGCTGAAGGCGTTCGCGGCCTGGCAGACCATGACCGAGCCGCACTGGGCGAAGGTGCATCATGCGCCGATCGACTACCAGGACATCCACTACTACGCCGCGCCGAAGAAGAAGGACGGGCCGAAAAGCCTCGACGAGGTCGATCCCGAATTGCTGGCCATGTATGAAAAGCTTGGCATTCCGCTGAAGGAACGCGCCATCCTGGCCGGCGTGGAGGGCGCGGAGGAGGCCGAGGAGCAGCGCCCGCAGATCGCCGTGGACGCGGTGTTCGACAGCGTGTCGGTGGCGACCACCTTCCGCGAATCGCTGGCGAAAGTGGGGGTGATCTTCTGCCCGATCAGCGAGGCGGTGCGCGACCATCCCGATCTGGTGCGCCAGTACCTCGGCACCGTGGTGCCCACCAACGACAATTACTTCGCCGCGCTGAATTCCGCGGTGTTCACCGATGGCAGCTTCGTGTTCATCCCCAAGGGCGTGCGCTGCCCGATGGAGCTGTCCACCTATTTCCGCATCAACGCGCGCAATTCCGGCCAGTTCGAGCGCACCCTGATCATCGCCGAGGCCGGCAGCCACGTATCCTATCTGGAAGGCTGCACCGCGCCGCAGCGCGATGAGAACCAGCTGCACGCCGCGGTGGTCGAGCTGGTGGCGATGGACGATGCCACCATCAAATACAGCACGGTGCAGAACTGGTACCCCGGTGACGCTGAAGGCCGCGGTGGCATCTACAACTTCGTGACCAAGCGCGGCGTGTGCCGCGGCGCGCGCAGCAAAATTTCCTGGACGCAGGTGGAAACCGGCTCGGCGATCACCTGGAAATATCCGTCCTGCGTGCTGCAGGGCGACGACAGCGTCGGCGAGTTCTATTCGGTTGCGGTGACCACCAACCGCCAGCAGGCCGATACCGGCACGAAAATGATCCATATCGGCCGCAACACGCGCAGCACCATCGTCTCCAAGGGCATCAGCGCCGGCCGCTCCGACAACACCTATCGCGGCCTGGTGCGGGTGATGCCGCGTGCCCATGGGGCGCGGAACCACACCCAGTGCGACAGCCTGCTGATCGGCGATCAGTGCGGGGCGCACACCGTGCCGTATATCGAAAGCCGCAACCGCTCGGCCAAGCTGGAGCATGAGGCGACGACCTCCAAGATCGCCGACGACCAGCTTTTCTACTGTCGCCAGCGCGGGCTGTCGGAAGAAGACGCGGTCAACCTCATCGTCAACGGCTTCTGCAAGGAAGTGCTCAAGGAACTTCCCATGGAGTTCGCGGTAGAGGCACAGAAGTTGCTTGCCGTGAGTCTGGAAGGCTCGGTTGGCTAAGGTTTGAGCCTGCAAGGCTCGGTGAGCTGAAGGAACTGCATCCATGCTCGAGATCAAGGGTCTGACGGCGCGCGTCGAGGACAAGGAGATCCTCAAGGGGATCGACCTGGTGGTGCCGGACGGCGAAGTGCATGCCATCATGGGGCCGAACGGCTCCGGCAAATCGACGCTTTCCTACGTTTTGTCGGGTCGGGAAGGCTACGAAGTGACCGGCGGCACCGCCACCTTCGACGGCCTGGACCTGCTGTCGCTGGAGCCCGAGCAGCGCGCCGCCGCCGGGTTGTTCCTGGCGTTCCAGTACCCGGTGGAATTGCCGGGGGTGAACAACGCCAACTTCCTCCGCACCGCGCTGAACGCGACCCGCCGCGCCCGCGGCGAGGCCGAATTGGACGCGGTGAAGTTCCTCAAGCTCGCGCGGGCGGAAATCAAGCAGTTGTCGATGGCCGACGACATGCTGAAGCGCAACGTGAACGTGGGCTTTTCCGGCGGCGAGAAGAAGCGCAACGAGGTGCTGCAGATGGCCATCCTGCGGCCGAAGCTCGCCATCCTCGACGAGACCGATAGCGGGCTCGACATCGACGCGCTGAAGATCGTCGCCGATGGCGTCAATGCCCTGCGCGCGCCAAATTTCTCCGCCCTCGTCATCACCCACTACCAGCGCCTGCTGGACTACATCGTGCCCGACCGGGTGCATGTTCTTTTCGATGGCCGCATCATTCGCTCCGGCGGTCCGGAACTTGCCCTGGCGCTGGAGGCATCCGGCTATGCCTCGGTGATCGCGGAGGCGGCATGAGCGCGCGCACGAAACCGCCGGCGCCGCTGGAAGCAGTCGCGAGCGCTTTTCTGTCGCGCTACGAGGCGCGACCGGAGGGCGATGCGGTGCGCGCGGAGGCGGCGGCGTTGTTTCGTAGCGCCGGCCTGCCTGGGCCGCGTGAGGAACCCTGGCACTACACCACGCTGCGCCCGCTTGCCGACGCCGTGTTCGATGCGCCGCAAGCCGATCCGGCGGCGCTGCTGGGCCAGTTGCCGGATATTCCCGGGCCACGCCTGGTCTTTGCGCAGGGCCGCTTCCGCGCCGATCTGTCGGTTCCCCCGGCCGGAATCACGGTGCGCACCGGCGCGCCGGCCTGGGGCACGCTGGCCCGGCCGGCGGTGGAAAAACTCGTCGCGCTGAACACCATGCTCGCCGAGGACGGGGCTGAGATCGAGGTGGCCGACGGCGTCGATGGCGGCACGCTGGTGCTGGCCAGCCTGGCCACCGGTGGCGCTTTTCATCCGCGCCACGCCATCCGGCTCGGTCAGGGCGCGCGGCTGACCCTGATCGAAGTGAATGCCGGCACCGGCGCCTATCTCAACAACCCGGTGTTTTCCGTCGCGGTCGCCGACGACGCGATTTTGTCACATCTGCGCATTCAGATCGAAGCGCCGGACGCATTCCATCTTTCGACCCTTTATGCCGAACTGGGTGCACGCGGCACCTATGACAGTTTTCTGCTTTCCCTCGGCGCGCGGCTCGCCCGCATGGAAGTGCATGCGCGCCTCGCCGGCACCAAATCGGTCGCCCATCTGAATGCGGCGCAACTGCTCGGCGGCAACCAGCACGCCGATTTCACCACCGTGGTGACGCATGACGCGCCGGCGACGACGAGCCGCCAGACGGTGAAGAACGTGCTGACCGGTCAGTCGCGCGGCGTGTTCCAGGGCAAGATCGAGGTGTCCCGCATCGCCCAGAAGACCGATGGCTACCAGATGAACCAGGCGCTGCTGCTCAGCGCCCAGGCCGAGATCGACAGCAAGCCGCAACTGGAAATCTACGCCGACGACGTGAAATGCAGCCACGGCGCCACGGTGGGCGAACTCGATCCAGACCAGCTTTTCTACCTGCGCAGCCGTGGCGTGCCCGAGGCCGAGGCGCGCAGCATTCTGGTGCGTGCCTTCCTGAGCGAAGCGCTCGACCCGATCGCGCACGACGCCGCACGCGAGGCGATGGAGGGCCTGATTACTACCTGGTGGGATGGCCAGACCGATGGCCAGACCAATGGCCAGACGGGCAGCGCAGGAGCGGCGGCATGAACGATTTTTCTCCCGCCGTGCTGGACGTGGCGCGACTGCGCGATGATTTTCCCATCCTGTCGCAAACGGTGCGCGGCAAGCCGCTCGTGTTCCTTGACAGCGCCGCCAGTGCACAGAAACCGCGCGCCGTCATCGACGCCATGGTGAACGCCATGGAGACCCAGTACGCCAACATCCATCGCGGCTTGCACTGGATGAGCGAGCGCACCACCGAGGCATACGAAGCCACCCGCGATGACGCCGCCCGCCTGCTGAATGCCGCCGACCGCGCCGAGATCGTGTTCACCCGCAACAGCACCGAGGCGATTAATCTGGTGGCGCACAGCTACGGGCGCGGCGTGCTGAAGCCCGGCCAGGCGGTGCTGATCTCGGCCATGGAGCACCACTCCAACATCGTGCCGTGGCACATGCTGCGCGATGACCGCGGCATCGAGTTGCGCATCGCCCCGATCACCGATGCCGGCGAACTCGATATCGACGCCTTCGAGCGGAAGCTGGAAGACGGCAAGGTCGGGCTGGTCTCCATCACCCACATGTCGAACGTGCTCGGCACCTACACGCCGGCCGAACGCATCGTGCAGATCGCGCATGCGCATGGTGCAAAAGTGTTGTTCGACGGCAGCCAGGCCATCGTGCATCGTCGCATCGACGTGCAGGCGCTGGGCTGCGATTTCTATGCGTTCACCGGTCACAAGCTGTACGGCCCCACCGGCATCGGCGTGCTCTGGGCGCGCCGGGAATTGCTGGAGGCCATGCCGCCCTTCCTCGGCGGCGGCGACATGATCTCCTCGGTCACCGACGAGCGCAGCACCTGGGCCGCGGTGCCGCATAAGTTCGAGGCGGGCACGCCGGCAATCCTTGAAGGGATCGGCCTGGGGGCGGCGATCCGCTATGTCGAATCGTTGGGCTACGACGCGATCGCGGCGCATGAACAGGCGCTCACCGAGCACGCGATTTCCCGGCTTTCCACCATCGAGGGCCTCACCATTATCGGCCGTGCGCAGGACCGCGGCGGGGTGGTGAGTTTCACCATGGCGGGCGCGCACGCGCATGATATCGCTACCCTGCTCGACCGCAGCGGCATTGCCGTGCGCGCCGGTCATCATTGCGCCGAGCCGCTGATGCGCCGGCTCGGCATCGACAGCACGGCGCGCGCCAGTTTTGCCGCCTACACGCTGCCCTCCGAGATCGACGCCCTGGCCGATGCGCTGACCCGGGTGCGGGAGTTCTTCGGATGAGTCTTGATGACCTCCGCGATTTGTATCAGGAGGTGATTCTCCAGCATGGACGCCATCCCAGCCATGCCGGGAAGCCGGAAACCTATGCCGCGACCGCGAAAGGCGACAATCCGATGTGCGGCGATCGGGTGCAGGTTTTCCTATCCTACGATGCGGAGGGGCGAATTGTCGATCCGCGCTTCGACGCGCGGGGATGCGCCATCAGCATCGCCTCGGCCGACCTGATGGCCGAGGCGGTTGCCGGACTGGCACCCGACGAGGCGCGGCGGGTTTTTCTCCGCTTTCGTGACATGGCGCGCACCGGCGCATGTCCGGATTCGGATGCGACGATGGAATTGCTGCGGCCGTTGGCCGGCGTGCACCAGTACCCAAGCCGCGTGAAATGCGCGACTTTGCCGTGGCACGCGCTGATGGCGGCGCTCGAAGGGGAAGGGCAGGCAAGCAGTGAATGATGCCAATGTGAACGTGCCGGCGCCGGCTTCCGTGGGAAGCTGGACGCCAACCGGAGCGATCCCGCCCAGGCCCAGCGAGGATGCGGTGATCGCCGCCTGTCAGACGGTGTACGATCCCGAAATCCCGGTGAACGTTTATGAACTCGGCCTGATCTACGCGATCGAAATCACCGATGACGGCCGGGTGAAGGTGGAGATGACGCTGACCGCCCCCGGCTGTCCGAGCGCCCAGGAACTGCCGGTGCAGATTCGCGAGGCGATCATGGCGATCGACGGCGTCAGCTATTGCGACGTGGATGTGGTTTGGGACCCGCCTTGGCATCCCGGCCGCATGACCGAAGATGCCCGTCTGGCATTGAACATGTTCTGACCCGAGCCGAGATAACGGAAATGTCCACAAGCACGATTGTCGCCACCCCGCCCGCCCGCCGCGCGCTGCCGCCGCTGATGGCGCTGACCGACGCGGCGGTGGAGCGCCTGCGCGCCCTGTATGCCAAGGGCCGCGAAGGGTCTTTGCTGCGCGTCTCGGTTTCCACCAAGGGCTGTTCCGGGATGTCCTATGTCATGGACTTCGTTCCCGCCGCCGGTCCTGGCGATGAGGTGGTGACCGACAAGGGCGTCAGCGTGGTGGTTGACCGCAAGGCCACGTTGTTCCTGATCGGTACAACCATGGATTACGAAGTGAAGTCGCTCTCCGCCGGCTTCACCTTCACCAATCCGAACGAAAAGGGCCGCTGCGGCTGCGGCGAAAGCTTCCACGTATAAATCTGGCTACGGTACGCTAAACGTAACGACGCTCTCAAGCCGGGCCGACCACAGAAACTGATCCACTGGCACGGCCGCGCTGACAGTATATCCCGCGACCCGCAGCAAAGCGGCATCGCGTGCCAGGGCAGCCGGGTTGCAGCTGACATAGACCACCCGTTTCGGCCGTGCCGCCGCGATCTGGGCAATCTGCGCCGCCGCGCCGCCATAGGGCGGGTCCAGCACCACCGCCGCAGAGCCCGCCAGTTCCGCGGCGGTGACCGGTCGCCGCGCCAGATCGCGCTGCTCGACGGAAATCCGCCCGGGGAGGCCCTGCGCGTTGGCGGCCGATCGGAGCGCCCCTACCAAATCCGCGTCGCCCTCATACGCTGCCACCCGGGCGCGGGAGGCCAGCGCGAAGGTGAGGGTGCCGCAGCCGGCATAGAGTTCCGCCACGCGCGCCCGCGCCGGCAGTTTTTCCGGCAGCCCTGCCAGCACCGCGGCGATGATGGCCGCCTCGCCGGCGCGGTTGGCCTGCAGGAAGGCGCCGGGCGGTGGCCGCACCGCCACGCCGGACATCGTGGTCACCGGCGGGCGCAGCAGGCACAGCGTTTCCGGCGTGGCGTTGCCGCGCGCCCAACTGATGCGGCACAGCCCCTGTGCCTGGGCAAACCCCGCCAGATGGGTACGGTCGGCGGTATTCGGTTCGGCGTCGGTGCGCAGCAGCAGGTCGGCCCCGCTCTCCAGCAGGTTCACCACCGCCGAGCCCTCCAGCCGCAGCAGCCGCAGCCCGCGCAACGCCGCCCGCAACGGCGCCACCAGGGCGAACAGGTCGGGGTGCAGCACCGGGCAGGCGGACAGGTCGAC
This sequence comes from uncultured Alphaproteobacteria bacterium, assembly GCA_963709085.1. Lineage (GTDB taxonomy): Bacteria > Pseudomonadota > Alphaproteobacteria > Acetobacterales > Acetobacteraceae > Rhodovastum. Next base: position 293,434 of record CAVPVB010000024.1, on the reverse strand, counting down.
CACCTCGGCCGCACGCGCCGCATGCAGGCCGACGAGCACCGACATCCCCTGGCGGCGGAGGGCGAAATCCATCCGCCGGCGGGCGCCCGGCGGTGTTGGCACCAGGGGCGCGGTCGCCGCCGCATATCCGGCCCGCCGCAGCGCCGCTTCCAGCAGCCCGGCTTTCCAGGCGCGGTACGGGACCTCCTGCCAGTGTTGCAATGTGCAGCCGCCGCAGGTGCCGAAATGCGGGCAGGGAGGATCGGCCCGCTCGGGGCTCGCGGCGATCATCGCCTCGACCTGCCCTGCCCAGCCTTCGCCGCGCTTCTTTAGCGGCTGGGCACGCACTGTTTCGCCCGGCAGTGTGCCGGCCAAATAGAGCGGAACACCATCGGGCAACTCGGCGATGCCGTCGCCGTCCGCTCCGATCCTTTCTACCCGGACTTCAACCAGTTGCCTCAAAGGAAGGCCAGGGCTCTGCCCTGGACCCGGCCCAGCGCGCAGCGCGCCTTCGCGCGCCGGCCGTTGCCGCGGAGCACGTCAGGAATCCGTATCCTCGACCATCGCTTCCGCCAGATGGCGCCGCGGCCGGGCCGCGACCAGCATGAAGGCGGGGATGTCCGACCCGAAACCCACCACCGAATGGCCGAGATCATCGTCCCGGCGGCCCCGCACGTCGCGCTCCGGGCGCAGCGATCGCCCGGTATCGGTGTCGTGGTGCAGGGTGTCCGGGCGCGGGGCGTCGGGCCGCACCGGCTCCGCCCGGGCTGCGCGCTCGGGATGTTCCGATCGCGCCGCGCGCGGCTGCCGGGCGGGCGCTTCCGCGCGGGGCGCCTTGGCGGGCGCTTCCGCCCGGCTTGGCTTGGCTGCCCGAGCCGGCTTTGCCGCCGCTTCCTCGCCGGCAGGGGCTTCGGCCCGCCGGCGCGCGGGCTTGCGCTTCTCCTCGGCCGGCGCTGCCTCGGCGCGCTTCGGCGCCGCCCGGCCGCCGCGGCCACGGCGCTTGCGGCCGTCGCTCTCGGCCCACTCCACCGTGTCCAGACCTTCGATGTCGATGCGCGGTACCGGGTGGCCGGTCAGCTTCTCGATTGCCTCGACGGCCTGCTGATCCTCGGGGGTTGCCAGGGTGAAGGCGCGTCCTTCGCGCCCGGCCCGGCCGGTGCGGCCGATGCGGTGCACATAATCCTCGGCATGGTGGGGCACGTCGAAATTGAACACGTGCGACAGCCCGCCGATGTCGATGCCGCGGGCCGCCACGTCGCTGCAGCAGAGCAGCCGGATTTCACCCGACTTGAACTTGTCCATGGTCGCGAAGCGCGCCGGCTGGGCCATGTCGCCGTGCATGGCGCCGACCGAGAATTTGTGCCGGGTCAGCGACTTGTACAGGATGTCCACGTCGCGCTTGCGGTTGCAGAAGATCAGCGCGTTCTGCACGTCCTCGCTGCGGATCAGCCGCCGCAGCGCCTCGCGCTTGTCGTGCTCGGCCACGACCACCATCGCCTCGGTGATGGTGGTGGCCACCGTCGCCGGCTTGGAGACGCTGATCGTCTTCGGGTTCTGCAGGAAGGCGTCGGCCAGGCGGCGGATTTCCGGGGCCATGGTGGCGCTGAAGAACAGCGTCTGGCGGGTTTTCGGCAGCAGCGAGACGATGCGCTCGACATCGGGAATGAACCCCATGTCCAGCATGCGGTCCGCCTCGTCGATCACCAGCAGGCGGGTATCGGTCAGCAGCAGTCCGCCGCGCTCGAAAATGTCGATCAGCCGGCCGGGCGTGGCGATCAGCACGTCCACGCCGCGCATCAGCAGGTCCTTCTGGTCGGACATGCTCTCGCCGCCGATGATCAGGGCGTGGGTGAGCTTGAGGTATTTGCCGTACTGGACAAAATTCTCGGCCACCTGCAGCGCCAGTTCCCGCGTCGGCTCCAGGATCAGGCTGCGCGGCATGCGGGCGCGGGCGCGGCTGCCGGACAGGATGTCCAGCATGGGCAGGGTGAACCCCGCCGTCTTGCCGGTGCCGGTCTGGGCGCAGCCCAGCAGGTCGCGGCCCATCAGGATCCAGGGGATGGCCTGGCGCTGGATCGGCGTTGGCGTGTGGTAGCCTTTTTCTTCCACCGCACGGACGATCGACGGCGACAGCCCGAGTTCAGCGAAGCCGCTTTCGGCCTCTGCTTCGGGCTCGTCCTCGGATTCGGCCGCCTCGGACACGGCAAGGTCGGGCATCGGATGGTCGGGTGCGGGACGGTCGGGCACGGGAAGGTCGCCCCCCGCGGGGTCGGCCCCGGCAAGGTTAAGCGGGGGCGCATCAGGCACGGGATCGTGCGATTCCGCCAGCGAGGGCGTTTCCGCGGCGACAGTCATGGTCTCGGAGAAAGGAAAGGTATCGGTCAAACTGGTATGTGCCTTCAGGGCGGCGCCAGCATCGGCGCACACCGGCCCGCGCACCGTCGGCGCGCGTGACGACCGCATATCAGGAAGCCGCACGGGAAAGTCAAGGTTGGGCAAGTCAACCGGCCGGTTGCGGCGGGCTTGACCATCCATCCGCAGGCCCCCACCAAGGACGCCATGCCGGAGACGCTGCCATGCCGGAGACGCTGCCATGCCGGAGACGCTGCCATGCCGGAGACGCTGCCATGCCGGAGACGCTGCTGCTCATGCCCGGGCTGCTCTGCGACGCCCGCCTGTGGCGCGACCAGGTCGCGGCCCTGTCGTCGCGCGTGCATCCGGTGGTGGCGGACCTCACCCGCGACGACAGCCTCGACGCCATGGCCCGCCGCGCGCTCGACTCCGTGCCGTGCCGGTTCGCCTTGTGCGGCCTGTCCATGGGCGGCTATGCGGCGCTGGCGCTGCTGCGGCTCGCCCGGTCGCACGTTAATCGGCCGCGCATCACCCGGCTATGCCTGATGGACACGTCCGCCCGGCCCGACACGCCGGTGCAGAGCCGCCGGCGGCGCGGATTGATGGTACTGGCGCAAGCCAGCCGCTTCCGCGGCGTTACCCCGCGCCTGCTGCCGCAATTGCTGCACCCCGACCGCCTGACCGACGCCGCCCTCTGCGCCGAGATCATGGCCATGGCCGACCGCGTCGGCCGGGATGCCTTTCTGCGCCAGCAGCACGCCATTCTGCACCGGCCGGACAGCCGTCCCGATCTGCCGCAGGTCGGCGTGCCCACGCTGGTCATGGTCGGCAGTCACGATTCCGTGACCCCGCCGGACCTCGCCGAGGAGATGGCGGAGCATATCCCGGGCGCAGTGCTGCGCGTCATTCCCGGCGCCGGCCATTTGCCGCCGATGGAAACGCCGCAGACCGCCAATGAATTAATGAGACAGTGGCTCGACGATGCCTTTTGATGCGATAATGCGGATGGAGAATTGCTCGAGGAGTGTCGCCATGCGTGCGACCCGTTCTGCCTGTCGCGTGGCCCTGCTGGTGCTGGCCGGGGCGTCGCTGTTTCCTGCTGGTGCCCAGGCATGGTGGCGCGGCGGGGTGTATTTCGGCTTCCCGCCAGTGGTGGTGGCGCCGCCGGTCCCGTACCATTACGCGCCACCGCCGGTCTACTACACGCCGCCACCCGTCTATGCGGCGCCGCCTGCCTACAGCCCCCCCGCCTACGGCGGCGGGCCTTCCTATGGCGGTCAGGCCTATAGCGGTCAGGTGCCGGCCGGCCAGGCCTGCTATGCCGGCCCCTGGGTTTGCCCGATGGAACGTCCCTCGGCCAGTGGCAGTTCCTGCTACTGCATCGCCAATGGCGACCGCGTGTGGGGACGCAGCAACTGACGGCGCCGCTGCCGGCCGCGCCCGAGGGTCCGGCGCCGCTCGAGGACTACGCCCTGATCGGCGACTGCCTCACTGCGGCCCTGGTGTCGCGCGCCGGCGCGGTGGACTGGCTGTGCTGGCCCCGGTTTGACAGCGGCGCCTGCTTCGCCGCCCTGCTCGGCACGGCGGAAAACGGCACTTGGCGCATCGCCCCCGCCCATGCGTCCCCACGCATCCGCCGCGCCTACCGCGACGGCACCCTGGTGCTGGAGACCCTGTTCGCCACCCCGGAGGGCGAGGTCGCGCTGATCGATTTCATGCCGGTGGGCGAGGGGATGTCGCACCTGATCCGGCTCGTGCAGGGCCGGTCCGGCTGTGTCGACATGCGTATGAAGCTGGTGCTGCGCTTCGACTACGGCGCCGCCGTGCCCTGGGTCACCCGCCTGCCCGACGAGCCCGGCATCATGGCCGTCGCCGGCCCCGACATGACGGTGCTGCGCACGCCCGTGTCGTTGCGCGGCGAGGGGCTGACCACCGTCGCCGCGTTCAGCGTCGCCGCCGGCGAAACCGTGCCATTCCTGCTCACCCACAGCGACAGCCACCTGACGCCGCCGCCCAGCATCGATCCACTGGCGGCGCTGGACCGGACAGAAACATTCTGGCGGGACTGGTCGGCCCGCGGCAGCTACCGGGGCGAGGATGGGCCGGCGGTGCAGCGTTCCATGCTCACGCTGAAAGCGCTCACTTACGGCCCGACCGGCGGCATCGTCGCCGCCCCCACCACGTCGTTGCCCGAGGCGCTCGGCGGCTCGCGCAACTGGGACTATCGTTATTGCTGGTTGCGCGATGCCACCCTGACGCTGCTGTCGCTGATGGGCGGCGGCTATTTCGAGGAAGCGCAGGCTTGGCGCGACTGGCTGCGCCGCACCGTCGCCGGCAGTCCCGGTCAGATCCAGATCATGTACGGCCTGTCGGGCGAGCGCCGTCTGACCGAGTGGGAGGCCGACTGGCTGCCGGGCTACCAGGGCGCCCGGCCGGTGCGCATCGGCAATGCCGCGCATGGGCAGATCCAGCTCGACGTATTCGGCGAGGTCGCCGCCGCGCTTTACCAGGCCCGCCTGGGCGGCCTCGCCGTCGGGCCGGAAAGCTGGCAGCTGCAGCACAAGCTCACCGACCACCTGATCGGCATCTGGGAGCAGCCCGACGAGGGTATCTGGGAGACGAGGGGCGGACGCCGCCACTTCACCCACTCGAAAATCATGGCCTGGGTCGCGCTCGATCGCACCATCCGCAGCGCCGAGCGGTTCGGCCTGGACGGTCCGCTCGACCGCTGGCGGGCGCTGCGGGCCAGGATGCATGCCAGCATCTGCGCCCGCGGCTTCGACCCCGCGCGCAACAGCTTCGTGCAGAGTTACGGTTCCGGCGCGCTGGATGCCTCGCTGCTGCTGATTCCGCTGGTCGGTTTCCTGCCCCCCGAGGACCCGCGCGTGCGCGGCACCATCGCCGCCATCGAGCGTGAACTGATCGTGGATGGTTTCGTCCAACGCTACGACACCGCCGACGGCAAGGACGGGCTGCCGCCGGGCGAGGGCGCCTTTCTGGCCTGCAGTTTCTGGCTGGCCAAAAATTACGTCCTGCAGGGCCGGCGGGCAGAGGCGCGCGCATTGTTCGACCGGCTGCTCGCACTTCGCAACGATGTCGGATTGCTGGCCGAGGAATACGATACCCAGGCGCGCCGTCTGGTCGGTAATTTTCCACAGGCGTTCAGCCATGTCGCACTGGTCAACACCGCGCTCGCGCTGGCGGGCGGGCGAGTTTGGGGGGTGGAGTGAAGTGAAGGAAGGCCAGGGCTCTGCCCTGGACCCGCTAAGGGCGGAGCCCTTAGAACCCATTCGTTTAGGGTTTTGGGAAGAGGGGGGTGAGGAGGGACCGCGGCCCCTCCTCACCCCCCTCTTCCCAAAACCCTTAATGAGCGGGGTCCAGGGGCCTCTCGGCCGTCGCGCCGAAGGCGCGCTGCGCGCGACGGCGGGTCCAGGGCAGAGCCCTGGCCTTCCTTCGCTCCACCCCCCACACTCGCCCCCAACCGCCGGGGGAGCGCGACGTGATCGTCTGTTTCGGTTCCATCAATCTCGATCTGATCTTTCCGCTGCCGCGCCTGCCCGCGCCTGGCCAGACCATTGCCGGGCCGGACCTGCATATCGAGCCGGGCGGGAAGGGGGCCAACCAGGCTGTCGCCGCCGCGCGTGACGGTGCCCGGGTGGTGTTCGCCGGCGCGGTGGGGCGTGATGCGCTGGCCGAAGGGGCACTCGTGGGGCTGCGCGAAAACGGCATCGACCTCGTGCGGGTGCAGGTGCGGGACGGCGCCACCGGCTGTGCGTCCATCTGCGTGGACCCGGAAGGGCGCAACCTGATCGCGGTGGCCTCCGGCGCGAACCTCGCGGCGTCGCAGGCTTCGATCGAGGATGCCCTGCTCGGCCCCGGCACCACTGTATTGTTGCAGAACGAGTGCGCCGCCGACCAGACCGCCGCCCTGATCGCCCGCGCCCGCGCCGCGAGATGCCGGATCGTGCTGAACCTTGCCCCCGCCGGCCCGTTGCCGAAATCCGTGCTCCGCCAGATCGACGTGCTGGTGGTGAACGAGGACGAGGCGGACTGGCTCGCCACCCGGCTGGCCACCGGCAGCCACGCCGCCAATCTGCACGCGGCGCTCGGGGTGGACGTGGTGGTGACACTCGGCGAGCGTGGCGTGCAGGCCGAGGTGCGCGCCGGCCGCTTCCGGCTCGATGCGCGGGCGGTGACGGTGGTGGACACCACCGGCGCCGGCGATTGCTTCACCGGCGTGCTGGCCAGCGCGCTTGACCGCGGTGCGCCGTTCCAGGCAGCGTTGCGCCGCGCCAACGCCGCCGCCGCCTTGTGCTGCAGCCGGCGCGGCAGCCAGGGCAGCATGCCGACCGGTCCGGAAACCGACGCCGCCCTGGCCGGCTGACGCCCGGATTGCTCCGGTTTCATGCCGGGCCGTGCTGGCAAGGTGCCCGCCCGGGGCCAGATACCCCGCTCACGCCGGCCAGCAGGGGGCATCCAGGATGAGCGTTTTCCGCCGAACGATCGGCGAGCTTTCCGTCAAGACCAGCCGGCTGCAGGTCCTGTTGTCGATGTCGCTGGCCAGCCATCCGCTGGGGCGGTTCGTCCCTAACCCATTCCTGCAGGGCGGCTTCGCCCCGGTCCGGGATGAAATCACGGTGGAAAACCTGACGGTGCGCGGCACGATTCCGCCGGAGTTGGACGGCGTATACCTGCGCAACGGCCCGAACCCGGCCTATAAGCCGATCTCCTATATGTATCCGTTCGACGGCGACGGCATGGTGCACGCGCTGCGCCTGCGCGACGGCCGCGCCGCCTACCGCAACCGCTTCGTGCTCACCCCCGGCCTGCGTGCGGAACATCGCGCCGGCCGGGCGCTCTATGGCGGCATAACATTGCTCCGCCCGGTCGATCCGGCGCTGATCGGCCGCGACGGTGATCCGAACCCGATCAAGAACACCGCCAACACCAACATCATCCGCCATGCCGGGCGCATCCTGGCGCTGTGGGAAGGCGGCCCGCCGACCGAACTCGATGCCGGGCTGCAGACCACCGGCCCCTTTGATTTCGGCGGCAGGTTGCCAAATGCCTTCACCGCCCACCCGAAGATCGACCCCGCCACCGGCGAGATGCTCGGCTTCCGCTATATCGGCTGCGCGCCCGACCTGATGTTCTTTGTCATCGACGCCGCCGGCGAGGTTGTCCGCGAGGTGTCACTCAGGATGGATGCCGGGTTCATGGTGCATGATTTCGCCATCACCGCGCGCCACGCCGTATTCTTCCTCTGCCCGGTGGTGCTGGACATCGAAGGCACCCGGCGCGGCGGCCGTTTCCTGGACTGGCAGCCCGCCCGCGGCACCCGCATCGCCGTGCTGCCGCGCGACGGCGACGGCCCGGTGCGCTGGTTCGACACCGACCCGTTCTTCGTCTTCCATTTCATGAACGCCCACGAGCAGGACGGCCGCATCACCGTGGACTACGTCCAGCATGCCGGCTTCGGCCGGGTGGCCGGGCCGGCGCCGAGCCTGTGGCGGATCGAACTCGACCTCGCCGCCGGCACCGTCCGTCGTACCCAGTTGCACGACCGCAGCGCCGAGTTCCCACGCGTCGATCCCGCCGTTGAGGGCCGCCCGAACCGCTATGGCTGGAGCCTCGTGCGCGGCGCCGTCCGCGGCCGGCCCGGCACCTTCACCGCTTTGGCCCGCTATGACCTGGGCAGCGGCGATATGGCGGTCCACGATTTCGGCGGCGGCCAGGAAGTGGACGAGCCCGTTTTTATTCCGCGCCCTGGTGCCACGCAGGAAGCCGAAGGCTGGATCGGCGCCTATGTCTACGACCACGCGCGGGATGCGTCCCGCTTCGTGCTGCTCGATGCCATCGACATCCAGGCGCCCCCGATCGCCGAAATCAGCCTTCCCCGGCGGGTTCCGCATGGGTTTCATGGCAACTGGATGGCGGCTTAGCGAATGGGTTTCAAGGAAATCCCGCCCGTCGGGCGAGGGCGCGCTGCACGCGGGGGCGGGGTCCAGGGGCCCGGCCCCTGGCCTTTCCTGGCTCAGCCGACAACGATGCGCGGCCCCACCGGGGCCGGCGCCCGAACCTTCTCCCAAACCCGGCTGGCAATGGCCGAAAACGCCCGGGCCGCCGGGCTGTCCGGGGCGGCGGCGACGATCGGCGTGCCGGCGTCGGACGCGGTGCGGATGTCCAGCAGCAGCGGCACCTCGCCGAGGAATTCGGCGCCGAGCCGGGCCGCTTCCTGCCGGGCGCCGCCATGGCCGAAGATCTCCGCCCGGTGGTTGCAGTTCGGGCAGCAGAAATAGCTCATGTTCTCGACCAGCCCGAGCACCGGCACGTTGGTGCGTTCGAACATGCGCACGCCGCGGCGGGCATCCAGCAGGGCGATGTCCTGCGGCGTCGAGACGATCACCGCGCCGGCCAGGGCGACGCGCTGGGCCATGGTGAGCTGGGCATCGCCGGTGCCGGGCGGCATATCGACGATCATGATGTCGAGCGGCCCCCAGGCCACCTGGCCCATCATCTGCTCCAGCGCGCCCATCACCATGGGGCCGCGCCAGATCATCGGCGTTTCCTCATCGACCAGGAAACCGATCGACATGGCCGACAGGCCCCAGGCCGGGATCGGCAGCATCTTATCCCCGCGCACCTCCGGCTTGCGGGACAGGCCGAGCAGGCGCGGCAGGCTCGGCCCATAGATGTCGGCGTCCAGCAGCCCCACCCGCAGCCCCATTTGCGCCAGCGCGACCGCCAGGTTCACCGCGGCGGTGGATTTTCCCACCCCGCCCTTGCCGGACGCCACCGCCACGACGGCGCGCACCTCCGGCAGCAGCATGGTCCGGTCATGCCCATGCTGGCCATGCCCATGCGCGTGCCCATGCCCGGCGGCCGGGCCTGAAGCGGCGGCGGCGCGATGCGCGGTCAGCACGGCGGTCGCATTCTTCACCCCGGGCTGGCGGGCGAGCAGCGTTTCCACCTGGCTGCGGATCGGCTCCATCGCCGCCGCGTGGGCCCGGTCGGTGAGCAGGGACACGTGCACCAGGCCCCCCTTGATCTGGATGCTCTCCACCAGACCGGCCGAGACGATATCGCGTCCGCTGGCCGGGTCGATGATGGCGCCCAGTACCTCTCGGAGTGCCACTTCTCGCAGCGCCGCTTCTCGCAGCGCCGCTTCGCCGGGCGCCAGGGGGGACAGTTCAGGCATCCGCTTGAAAACCTTTCGTCGCTGGTCAATATGCAGCCACGCCACGGCTATGGCATATGGTCCGCACGCCGTGAGGTGCCAGTGGCCTTTCGGCACCCCTCATGCGTGGTCCGGTCCCCATTAGACAGGCCAGTCCCCCGCCAGACAGGAGCGACCCTTCTCAATGCCTTGGAACAATGGCGGCCCTGGCGATGGCTCCAGCGGCGGCTCGGGCGGTCCCAGCCCCTGGGGCACCCCCGGTGGCGACGGGCGGCGGCCGGGCGGCCGGCCGGGCGGCCCGCAGGGCCCCTGGGGCGGCGGCCCGCGCGGCCCCGGCGGCGGCCCCACCCCGCCCGATGTCGATGAACTGATCGCCCGCTTCCAGGCCTTTCTGCGCGGCCTGCTGCCGCCCGGCCTCGGCGGCTCGCGCGGTTCCGGCGGCCGGTTCAGCGGCGGCAATGCGCTGGCGGTGCTGCTGGTCCTGCTGGTCACCATCTGGCTGTTCAGCGGTTTCTACCGCGTGCAGCCGGATGAGCAGGGCGTGGTGATGCGCTTCGGCGCCTATACCCGCACCACCCTGCCCGGGCTGAACTATCATCTTCCCTGGCCGATCGAGAGCGTGCTCCGCCCGGCGGTGACCCGCATCAACCGCATCGAGATCGGCTATCGCTCCGCCCCTGACGTGATCCGCGCCCAGGGCCGCGGCGATGGCAACGCCCAGGTAGCCGCCGAAAGCCTGATGCTGACCGGCGACGAGAACATCATCGACATCGACTTTGCGGTGTTCTGGCGCATCCGCGACGCCGGCGCCTTCCTGTTCAACACCCGCAACCCGGCCTACACGGTGAAATCGGCGGCCGAGAGCGTAATGCGCGAGGTGATCGGCCGCACCCCGATCCAGCCCGCCCTGACCGACGCCCGCGCGCAGATCGAGGTGGCGGTGAAGAACGGCGTGCAGGCTATCCTCGACGCCTATGGTTCGGGGGTCGAGATCACTCAGATCCAGTTGCAGAAGGTGGACCCGCCGGCAGCCGTCATCGACAGCTTCCGCGATGTCCAGCGCGCCAATACCGACGCCGAGCGGATGCGCAACGAGGCCGAAAGCTACCGCAACGACATCGTGCCGCGCGCCCGCGGCGATGCCGCCGCCATCGTCGCCGAGGCGGATGGCGCCCGCCAGGCCTCGGTGGCCGCGTCCACCGGCCAGGCGCAGCGCTTCCTGTCGGTGCTGCAGGCCTACAACGCCGCCAAGGACGTCACCATGCAGCGCCTGTACCTGGAGACCATGCAGGAGATCCTCACCAAGACCCCGGCCGTCATCGTTGACGACCGCCTGCGGGGCCTGCTGCCGGTGCTGCCGCTGGGCGATACCGGCGGCGCCGCGCCGTTGCCGCTGCCGCCGGCGGCGGCCCCACCGGCCGCGCCGTCGGGGGCACGGCGATGAACCGCCTCCTTGCCGCCGGCGTCGCGCTGGCCGTGGTGCTGGCGCTGCTCGCAACGGATGCCTTTTTCGTGGTCGAACAGACCGAGCAGGTGCTGATCACCCAGCTCGGCCAGCCGATCCGCCTGATCACCGAGCCCGGCCTGCACGCCAAGCTGCCGCTGATCCAGACCGCCATCAGCTTCGACCGCCGCCTGCTCGACTATCGAGGTGCCGCCGGAGGAAGTGATCCTGGGCGACCAGCGCCGCCTGATCGTGGACAGTTTCACCCGCTACCGGATCACCGATCCGCTCGCCTATCTCCAGGCGGTCGGACCCACCGAGGAGGGCATCCGCGCCCGGCTGAACTCGGTGGTGTCGTCCTCGCTGCGCCGGGTGCTGGGCAACGAGCAATTGCTGAACGTGCTGTCCTCGCAGCGCGGTCGTATCATGGCGCTCGATCCGCGGCCAGGTGAACGAGGAGATGCGCGGCTTCGGCATCGCCGTGGAGGATGTGCGCATCCGCCGTGCCGACCTGCCGGAGGAGAACACCCAGGCCATCCTCGGCCGGATGAACTCCGAGCGCGAGCGGGTCGCCGCGCCAGGCCCGCGCTGAGGGCGCCGAGGCATCGGCGCGCATTCGCGCCGATGCCGAGCGCGAGCGCACCGTGCTGCTTGCCGATGCGCGGGCGCAGGCCGACCAGTTGCGCGGCCAGGGCGAGGCGCAGGCGATCGCCATCTATGCCGATGCGTTCCAGCGCGACGCGCATTTCTTCAGCGTCTGGCGCACCCTGCAGGCCTATCGCGAGGCGTTCGCCGCCGGCACCTCGCGCCTGGTGCTGTCGCCCAACAACGACTTCCTGCAGTTGCTGCGCCACGCCCCGCTGCCCGAGGAAGCCAAGGCGGCAACACCCGCGCCCGCGGCAACACCCGCGCCGAAGCCCGAACCATGACGCCCCCGGCCGCCCCCGCCGCGCTTGCCGCCGGCGGGGGCGGCCCTCACATTTTGACCACCACGCCCGAGACCATTGTGGGAGCCCTGCCGATGCGAAACCCGACCCGACTGGCCATGCGCGCCGGTGCCGTGCTGCTGGCCGCGGTGCTGACCTTCCCGGCCGCCGTGCCGGCGGTTGCGCAGGCGCGCCCGGCGCCGGAGAGCTTCGCCGACCTCGCCGAGCGTCTGCTGCCCGGCGTGGTCAATATTTCCTCCAGCCAGACCGTGCAGGCGCACAACGACCATCAGGGGCCGGAAGTGCCGCTGTTCCCGCCCGGCTCGCCGTTCGAGCAGTTCTTCCGCGACTTCCTCGACCGCAACCGTCCGGGCGGCCAGCATGGCGACCACGCGCCGCCGACGGCGCCGCACAAGATGCAGAGCCTCGGCTCCGGCTTCATCGTCGATCCCTCCGGCATCGTGGTGACCAATAATCACGTCATCGATGGCGCCGACGAGATCACCGTCACCCTGCAGGACAACACCAGCCTGAAGGCCACCCTGATCGGCCGCGACGAGCGCACCGACATCGCGGTGCTGAAGGTGACGCCGGACAAGCCGCTGCCGGCGCTGCCCTTCGGCGATTCGGACCGCTCGCGCGTCGGCGACTGGGTGCTGGCCATCGGCAACCCGTTCGGCCTGGGCGGCAGCGTCACCGCCGGCATCGTCAGCGCCCGCCACCGCGACATCCAGCAGGGCCCGTACGACAACTTCATCCAGACCGACGCCGCCATCAACCGCGGCAATTCCGGCGGACCGCTGTTCAACCTGGACGGCGAGGTGATCGGCATCAACACGGCGATCTACTCGCCTTCCGGCGGTTCGATCGGCATCGGCTTCTCGATCCCGTCCAACCTGGCCAAGACGGTGGTGGCGCAGCTGCGCGATTTCGGCCGCGCCAAGCGCGGCTGGCTCGGGGTCAAGATCCAGCAGGTCACCCCCGACATCGCCGAGAGCATGGGGCTGAAGGACCCGAACGGCGCGCTGGTGGCAAGCGTTGAGGAGGGCGGCCCGGCGGCCAAGGCCAAGCTGCGCGGCGGCGACATCATCCTGAAGTTCAACGACCAGGACGTGAAGGAGATGCGCACCCTGCCGCGCATCGTGGCCGAGACCGCGATCGGCCGGGAAGTGCCGGTGACGGTGTGGCGCGACGGCCACGAGATCACGCTGACCGCCACGGTGGGCGAACTGCCCGATGACCAGAAGGTCGCCGCGACCGCGCCCGAAAAGCCGGTGCCGGCGGTTCCGACCGAGCTGTCCGCGCTCGGGCTGACGCTGTCACCGCTCACGCCGGAAGCGCGCGATCACTACCAGATCAGTCCGGACCAGAAGGGCGTTCTGATCACCGACGTGGCCGGCGGCTCGCCGGCCGCCGATCACGGCGTCAAGCCGGGCGATGTGATCGTCGAGGTGCAGCAGCAGGAGGTCAACACCCCGGCCGACGTGGTCGACCGGGTCGAGCATGTGCGCAAGACCAACCGCCGATCCGTGCTCCTGCTCATCCAGGGCCAGGACGGCCCGCGCTGGGTGCCGCTGTCCCTCGCCGCCGAGGAGAAGCACCAGCCGGGCTGAACGGCGGCAAGTACCGGCTTGACCAACCCTCTCCTCCCACCGGGAGGAGAGGGCGGCGGTTAAGGCCAGCGCACTTCCGGCGGCAGACTCATCAGGATCGCCTCCACGTTGCCGCCGGTCTTCAGCCCGAACAACGTGCCGCGGTCGTACAGAAGGTTGAACTCGACGTAGCGCCCGCGCTTGACCAGCAGCGCCTCGCGCTCGGCCGGCGTCCACGCCGCCGCCATCCGCCGGCGCACGATGCGGGGGAAGGCGTCGAGGAAGGCGCGTCCGACATCCTGGGTAAACGCCAGATCGGCCGCCGCATCGCCGCTGCAATGCTGGTCGAAGAAAATGCCGCCCGCGCCGCGCGGCTCGCCGCGGTGCGGCAGATAGAAATAACGGTCGCACCATTCCCTGTAGCGCGGGTAGTAGGCCGGGTCGTGGCGGTCGCAGGCGGCGCGGAAGGCGGCCTGCAGCTCGGCCGCATCGGCGACCGCTTCCGGCGTTTCCAGGCGCAGCGGCGTCAGGTCGCCGCCGCCGCCGAACCAGCCCTGGCGGGTCACCAGCATGCGGGTGTTGAAATGCGCCGCCGGCACCAGCGGGCTGCACATATGGGCCACCAGGCTGATGCCGCTGGCCCAGAACCGCGGGTCCTCCGCGGCGCCGGGGATCTGGTCGCGGAATTCCGGGCTGAACGTGCCGAACACGGTGGAGACGTTTACCCCCACCTTCTCGAACACCCGGCCTTTCAGGACGCTGATCACGCCGCCGCCGCCCGGGCTGCCATCCTCGGTGGGACGCTGCCAGGCGGTGCGGGCGAACCGTCCCGCCGGCGGCCCGGTGTTCGTTCTTGCTTCGTCCTCAATCGCCTCGAAGGCGGCGCAGAGCGCATCGCGCAATCCTTCGAACCAAACGCGGGCGGCGTCCTGGAGGGCGGCGTGCGGCGGAACGGTGTTTGTCATGGCGTGCGATCCTGACTGAACGGCCGAGCGTAGCCGAAGGGGCAATTATGTTGCAGCGGCGAAGTCCGCCCTATGGACCCGCTGCGGCGTTTGGGCTAAGTGCGCCGCCCAGGACATGCGCCGGCCGCGAGTGCGACATGGCAGCAGTCCTTGCATGCCGCGAAAATGCCGCTACCTGGCCATGCACCTTGCGACAAGCGGCGAGTCAACAAGGATGGCCGATAGAATGTCTGCGACCGCTCATGCACCCGCCCACGGCCCGGGGCCGGACGTCACCAAACGGGACTTCCTGAAGCTGGTCGCCGGCGCCTCGGCGGCTGTTGGGGCCGGTGCGATCGCATGGCCGCTGATCGACAGCATGAACCCGTCCAAGGACGTGCTGGCCTTGTCCGAGCTGGAGGTCGATCTGTCGCCGATCCCGCTCGGCTCGGGCATCATCGTGTCCTGGCGCGGCCAGCCGGTGTTCGTGCGCCACCGCACCGAAACCGAGATCAAGGAAGCCCAGGCCGTGCCGCTGAGCGAGCTGCGCGATCCGGCGACCGACGCGGAGCGGGTCAAGGCGGGCCATGAACAATGGCTCATCACCAGCGCCATCTGCACCCATCTCGGCTGCATTCCCGGCGGCATCAAGCCGACCCAGCCGCGCGGTGAGTTCGGCGGCTGGTTCTGCCCCTGTCACGGCAGCCAGTATGATACCGCTGCGCGCATCCGGAAGGGGCCGGCCCCGCGCAACCTTCCCCTTGTGCCGTACGCGTTCGAGACCGACACCAAGATCAAGATCGGCTGAGGGCACAGTTTCATGGTTGGCTTGTTCCATAGCGACGTCAAAAACCCGGTCCTCCGCTGGATCGACACCCGCCTTCCCCTCATCACTATGGTTCAGAAGGAGTACGGGGTTTTCCCGACCCCGAAGAACTTCAACTATTTCTGGGCCTTCGGTGGCCTGGCCATGGTCACCCTGCTGATCATGATCGCCACCGGCGTGGTGCTGGCGATGGCCTACACGCCGAACACCACCATGGCGTTCGACAGCGTCGAGCGGATCATGCGCGACGTGAACTATGGCTGGCTGCTGCGCTACGCGCACGAGAACGGCGCCTCGATGTTCTTCATCGTGGTGTACGTGCATATGTTCCGCGGCCTTTACTACGGCTCCTACAAGAATCCGCGCGAATTGCTGTGGATTCTGGGCGTCGCCATCTTCCTGGTGATGATGGCCACCGCTTTCATGGGTTACGTGTTGCCCTGGGGCCAGATGTCGTTCTGGGCCGCCACCGTCATCACCAACCTGTTCTCCGCCATCCCGGTGGTCGGCGAGCCGATCGTGCAATGGCTGTGGGGCGGGTTCTCGGTCGGCAACCCGACGCTGAACCGCTTCTTCAGCCTGCACTACCTGCTGCCGTTCGTGCTGTTCGCCCTGGTGTTCCTGCATGTGGCGGCACTGCACATCACCGGCTCCAACAACCCGCTGGGCATCGAGCCGAAAGGGCCGCAGGACACCCTGCCGTTCCACCCGTACTACACGGTGAAGGACAGCGTGGCGATCTGCGTCTACTTCATCGTGTTCGCGCTGCTGGTGTTCTTCTTCCCCAACTATCTGGGACATGCGGACAACTACATCCCGGCCAATCCGCTGTTGACTCCGCCGCACATCGTTCCGGACTGGTACTTCCTGCCGTACTACGCCATCCTGCGCGCCGTGCCGTCCAAGCTCGGCGGCGTGGCCCTGATGTTCGGCGCCGTCCTGATCCTGTTTGTCGTGCCCTGGCTGGACACCAGCAAGGTGCGCAGCGCCAAGTTCCGGCCGATCTACCGCGTCTTCTTCTGGGTGCTGGTGATCTCCTGCGTGGTGCTCGGTGTGGTCGGCTCGCAGCAGCCGGTGGGCATCTGGGTGCCGCTCGGCCAGGTGGCCACGGCGTATTATTTCTTCCACTTCCTGGTGCTCATGCCGGTGCTCGGCAAGCTGGAGCGGACCTTGCCGCTGCCTGAAAGCATCAGTCATTCGGTGCTCGGGGGCGGACCGTTGCCCAATGGCGCTGCAGCCAAGCCGATGGAGAAGGCCTGATGCGTACCCTTCGCTCCGCTCTCATCGGCGCCGCCCTGCTCGGCGCCGTGGTAGCCGCCGCCCCGGCCCGCGCCCAGGAAGAAGCCGAGCCGAGCGTGAACTGGAGCTTCTCCGGCCTGTTCGGCACGTTCGACCGCGCCGCCGCCCAGCGCGGCTTTCAGATCTACAACCAGGTCTGCTCGAACTGCCATTCGCTCCGGCAGGCCTATTACCGCGACCTGATCGGCATCGGCTTCAATGCCCAGCAGGTGAAGGATATCGCCGCCAGCAAGCGCGTGCCGGCGCTGACCGAGGACGGCCAGCCGACCGAACGGCCGGCGCTGCCATCCGACCATTTCCGCGATCCGTTCCCGAACGAGCTCGCGGCCCGCGCCGCCAATGGCGGCGGCCTGCCGCCCGACCTGTCGGTGATCGTCAAGGCCCGCGAGGGTGGACCCGACTACGTCTATTCCATCCTGACCGGCTTCGTTGACGCGCCTGCCGGCTTCAAGCTGATGCCCGGCCTGAACTACAACAAATACTTCCCCGGCCATCAGATCGCCATGCCGCAGCCGCTGCGCGACGCCACCGTCACCTACATCGACGGGACCGGCAATTCGCTCGATCAGGAGGCGCGCGATGTCGTCACCTTCCTGACCTACATCGCCAATCCCGAGCTTGAGGAGCGGCATCGCATGGGCGTCAAGGTGGTGCTGTTCCTGCTGTTCCTTACCGGGCTGAGCTACGCCGTGAAGCGCAAGCTCTGGGCCAACGTCCACCACTGATCCCGCCACGCTTCCCTCTTCCCGCCTGAAGAGGGCTCCTGCCGCCGCCGCGTCTCCGTCCGGGGGCGCGGCGGTTCCGTTTCTGGACAAACCGTGAGGTCTCGCATGAGCGACGCGACCACCCAACCCGTTATCGGCATCATCGGCGGCTCCGGCCTCTATGACGTGGACGGGCTGGAGGAGAAGACCTGGCGCCGCGTCCCCACCCCCTGGGGCGACCCTTCCGATGCGCTGCTGGAAGGCCGCCTCGGCGGCGTGCGCTGCGTGTTCCTGCCCCGCCACGGGCGCGGCCATCGGTTGTCGCCCTCGCATCTCAACTATCGCGCCAATATCGACGCGCTGAAGCGGGTGGGCTGCACCGACGTGATTTCGCTGTCGGCGGTCGGCAGCCTGCGCGAGGACCTGCCGCCCGGCCATTTCGTCGTCATCGACCAGTTCATCGACCGCAGCTTCGCGCGCGAGAAAAGCTTCTTCGGCGAGGGCTGCGTCGCCCATGTCTCGATGGGCCACCCGGTATGCGCGCGCCTCGGCGACGCGCTGGAAGGCGCCTGCCGGACGCTCGGCCTGCCGGTCACGCGCGGCGGCACCTACCTGGTGATGGAAGGGCCGCAATTCTCCACCAAGGCCGAGAGCGAACTCTACCGCTCCTGGGGCTGCAGCGTCATCGGCATGACCAACATGCCGGAGGCCAAGCTCGCCCGCGAGGCGGAGCTTTGCTACGCCACCGTGGCGATGGTGACCGACTACGATTGCTGGCACCCCGACCATGACCATGTGAGTGTGGAAATGATCATCAAGGTGCTGCACGGCAACGCCGACAATGCCCGCCATCTGGTCAGGCAGGTGGTGCCCGAACTCGGCCAGACCCGCGGCCCGTGCCCGGCCGGCTGCGACCGGGCGCTGGAATACGCCATCATCACCGCCCCGGACCTCCGCGATCCGTCGCTGATGGCCAGGCTCGACGCTGTTGCCGGGCGGGTGCAGAAGTAGGCAAGGGCCAGGGGGCACCGCGCATCGCTTTTTCCGGTCCGGTCCGGCACGGAGCCGGATCGCTCCACCTGTGCCGCCAGAGCAATCGGGTAAAGGAAGGCCAGGGCTCTGCCCTGGACCCGCCGTCGCGCGTAGCGCGCCTTCGGCGCGACGGCCGAGAGGCCCCTGGACCCCATCACTTAAGGGTATTGGGAAGAGGGGGGGTGAGGAGGGGCCGTGGCATCTCCTCCCCCCTCGTCCCAAAACCATTAAAACGAATAGGTTCTAAGGGCTCCGCCCTGAGCGGGGTCCAGGGGCAGAGCCCCTGACCTCGCTTCACTCGATTGCCCTGCCTGTGCCGCGGCAGCCCCTTGCCTGCCGACCGGCGGCAATGCAACGATGATCGCCATGCCCGCCCGCGCCTCATCGCTGCGATGACCATCGACACCCCCCAGGCCCGCTTTCTGTTGCTGCTGGGGCTGGGATTCTTTTTTGGTCTTGCTTTCGAGGAGTTTTACCTCAGCGTAAAGCAAACGCGGCCCGGTGGTATTCGCACCTTCCCGATGCTGGCGCTGGTCGGCGCGTTGCTGTACCGGCTGGACCCCGCCCGCCTGTTGCCGCTCAGCGTCGGGCTGCTCGTGTTGGGCGGCTGGCTCGCCTGCTACTACTGGCGCCATGTCGGCGAGATCGACGTGGAGGGACGGCCCAATGTCGGGCTGATCGTGCCGCTCTGCAATGTCCTGGCCTATCTCATCGGCCCCGTGGCGCTCGCCGAGCCGCCTTGGGTCGCCGTCGGCACCACGGTGGCCGGTGTGCTGCTGTTGACCGCACGCGACCGGCTGCACGGCTTCGCGCAGCACATCGGGTCCGGCGAGATCCTGACGGCCGGGAAGTTCCTGGTGCTGACCGGGCTGGTGCTGCCGCTGTTGCCGGAACGGCCGGTCACCACCCTGACCGATATCACGCCGCACCAGGTCTGGCTCGCGGTGCTGGCGGTCTGCACCGTCTCCTACGCGAGCTACCTGCTGCAGCGCTATGTTGCGCCGGCCGGGGCCGGGCTATGGGTGGCGTTGCTCGGCGGGTTCTATTCTTCCACCGCCACCACCGTCGTGCTGGCACGCAATGCCCGCGCTGAGCCGTCGGCGCTGCGCCAGGCGCAGACCGGGATCATCCTCGCCACGTCGGTGATGTATCTGCGGCTGCTGATCATCATTACGATATTTAACCGCTCCCTCGCCCTTGGTCTTGCCCCGATGCTGCTGGGGCTGTCGGCGTTCGGGCTGGTGATGACAGGCGTGTGGTACTGGATCACCCGGGCGCAGGGAGGCAACGGCGGTTCCGTCAGATCGTCGTCCAATCCGCTGGAGCTTGGCGCGGCCATGGTCTTTGCCGGTTTCTTCGTGCTGATCTCGGTGGTCTCGAATTGGGCCCGCGCGCAGTACGGGGCGACCGGCATCTACCTGCTGGCGGCGATCGTCGGCGTGTCGGATATCGATCCGTTCGTGCTGAGCCTGGCCGAACACGCCACGGGGGACATGCCGGTCAACGACGGGATCATTGCCATTCTCATCGCGACCTCGTCCAACAATGTGCTCAAGGCCGGCTATACGCTGGCCTTTGCCGGCGGCCGCTCTGGCCTGGCCCCCAGTGTCGCGCTCGGTGTGCTGGCCCTGGGTGGCATCGCCGGTGCCGCCTGGCTGGCGGGATTTTCGTTGCCGGTCTGATCCGGGGCGTTCCGCCCAAAATCGGCGTCGCGTCGTCGGTAGGGAACGCGCGCGCGCAGTATGTCGGGGCCAAGCCGGGCGCCGCGCCGCGGGTCGTGACCTGCCCGCGGTGGTGCGGTGCACGCTTTTGTCGTAACAGTCGCCATTCGCGGGGTTGCCCCGACGAAAAAAAGGTCGGTGCGTCGTGAAGCAGAAAGCGCGGACGGGCAAGACAGGCGGGCCTCGGGGTATCGACCGGTTGCCGGTGCTGGCACACGGATTGTTCACCTGGGTCGCGTGTGCGGTGCTGCTCGTTGGCACGTGGCCGGAACCGTTGCTGGCGCAGGACGGGGCCGCGCCAGCCGTGATGGCCGCGGCGTCGCCGGCAGCGAGCCCGCCGGACAATCAGGGAAACGGCAGCGGGCAGGGCGACGGCAGCGGGACCCTTTACACGATCGAGCAGGACTCGACGCGCTTTTGGCGCCGATCGCGCTCTATCCCGACGAATTGTTGACGCAGATGCTCATCGCATCGGTCTATGCATTGCAGGTTGTCGAGGCGGCACGCTGGGTGGAGGATCCGGCGCACAAGGCCCTGCAGGGCGAGGCGCTGGAAAAAGCGCTCAACGCGGTGGCATGGGACCCGTCGGTGAAGTCGCTGGTCCCGTTCCCCGAAGTGCTGGCGATGATGAACAGCCGGCTCGATTGGCTCGGCCAGCTCGGCTATGCCATGACCTACCAGCAGGCCGGCGTGTGGGACGCGGTGCAGCGGCTGCGCCGGCAGGCACAGGCAGCCGGTTCGTTGCAGACCACCGCGCAACAGGTCGTTTCGACTGTGGCGGCGACGGATTCGTCGGGCGCGGCGGCTCCCCAGCAGAACATCATCATTCAACCAGCCAATCCGGAGGTGGTGTATGTGCCGCAGTACAACCCGACAACGGTGTACGGCACCTGGCCGTATCCCGCCTACCCGCCGGTGTATGTGCCGCCGCTGCCCGGATATGCCGTTGGCTCGGCGCTGCTGACCGGGCTGGCGTTCGGCGCCGGTGTGGCCATCACCGCTGGTTTGTGGGGCTGGGCAAGCCCACGCTGGGGCGGCTACGGCGGCGGCTACGCCAACGTCAATGTCAACCGTTACAACAGCATCAACGTCAACCGGCCACCGATCAATAATCCGAACTGGCGGGCCGGTGGAGCCGGGTACCGCCCGCCGGGCGGCGGTCGCCCCCCGCCGGGACCGGTCGGCCGGCCGGGCCGGCCGGGTGGCGTGCCGGCGAACGCAATCGGGAGACCGGGCGTTTCCGTGCCTGGTGGGGCGGTGCGCCCGCCAGCGGGTATGGGACCTGGCGCCAATCGCCCGCCGATCAACCCGGGCAACCGGCCCGGCGGCGGCAGGCCTGGACAGGTCAACCGGCCGGGCGCTGGTGGCGCCAATATCGGCCAGGGTAACCGACCTGGCGGCGGCAATATTGGCCAAGGTAACCGGCCGGGGGCGGGTGGCGCCAATATCGGTCAGGGAAACCGACCTGCCGCCAGTGCCCGACCCGCCGCACGGCCCGCGACGAGGCCTGCCGGCGGCGGGCGATCGCCCGCCGCCTTCAACGGCATGGGCGACGGCCGCAGTGCCGCGCAGTACGGGCAATCGTGGCTCGCAGAGCCGGCAGACCGCCGGCCAGCGCGGCGGTGGGCGCGGCGCCGGCGCGGCGGGGGCGCGGGGCGGCGGCGGTGGCGGCGCTCGTGGTGGTGGCGGCGGTGGCGGCGGACGCCGGCGATGAGGGAGAGCGGCATGAACGATATCCATCGCCTCCACGGCTTGCCCGGGGCCGCGTTACTGGGCCTCGTCCTGGCGGTGGGTGGACTGCCGCTTACCGCCCTGCTTGCCCCGCCGCCGGCGGCGTGGGCTGCCGAGTTGGCACAGCAGCAGAGCTTCGCCAGCCCCGAGGAGGCGATGGCGGCCTTGGTGCAGGCCTTGCGTGCCGACGACATCAAGGCCCTGCATGCGATCTTCGGCCCGGTCGGCGAGAAGTTGGTCGAATCCGGAGACCCGGTCGCCGACAATGCCGCCCGCGACCGCTTCCTCGCCGCCTACACGGCCGGGCATACGCTGCAGGCGCAGGCCGACGCCCGCCAGGTCCTGACCATCGGCGAAAACGCCTGGCCCTTTCCCATTCCACTGGTGAGGGAAAGCGACCGCTGGCGCTTCGACACTGCCGCCGGCGCCGAGGAAATCGTCGATCGGCGGATCGGTCGCAATGAACTGAAGGCGATTCAGACACTGCTGGCCGCCGTCGCAGCAGAGCAGGACTATTTCGACCGTGTACAGCGCGGTACCAGGTACCTGGTCTGTATGCTTCCCGGTTCCTGAGCCGGCCCGGTCAGCAGGACGGGCTGTATTGGGACGTGCACGACGACGAAGCTTCCAGCCCGCTCGGCCCGCTGGTGGCGGAAGCACAGGATGAGGGCTATCCGGCCGCAGAGAACGAGAGCGGCAAACAGATTCCCTTTCACGGCTACTACTTCCGCATCCTGAAGGGCCAGGGGCCGAACGCGCCGGGCGGGGCGCGCAGCTACCTTAAGGATGGCAGCTTGACCGGCGGTTTCGCCATTATGGCTTGGCCGGCGGAATACGAGAACTCCGGCATCATGACCTTCCTCGTCGATGAGGACGGCGTGGTGTTCCAGAAGGATCTTGGCCCGGAGACCGCGAAACTCGCCGGCGGCATGCGACTGTTCGATCCCGACCTGAGCTGGGCGCGCGTGGACATCAAGGACTAGAGTGCTTTCAGGCCGACCGTAAACGGTCAGAGCGCTCTAGCTCTTTGTTTTAGCCAGCAACTTTATCGGCTGGCTGTCGCCGGTGTGGCCGATGTTGCTCTAACAGGCCCTAAACTTCCGGGGATGGCGTGTCTCATCATCATTGGCACAGAGGGGGACCGCCGATCTGCGCATCGTCTCGGCCGTGCCCCGGACGATGGCGGCTCGGCTATCCGTGTAGCCCCCGCAAGATCGTCAGTACGCCCCCGATCAGCGCAGCGATGCCGCCGAAGGTCACGACGGCGACCTGCCGAGGGGCGAGCGCTCGGTCACGGTCCAGCTTCCGAGCCTCGGCCGCCAGCTTATCCCGTTTGGCGGCAAGCTTATGCCTCGATGACAAACTTTCGGGTTTCCTCGGACAGTTTTCCGTCTCGGCGCGGGCGCGGTCGATACGCGCCAATTGTTCGCGGAGGTCCAGAGGTGCGTCGCTCATGGAGAATGCCTGCTGCCAGGAACGTAACGGGGACGTTGTCAGAGATTGTCCAAGTCGCCGGCCCATAACGCCTCTGACGTTACGCAGATATCATCTGAGGTCTGCTCGCTAACCATTTGAAAAGGTTGGTGGGCGCAGTAGGACTCGAACCTACGGCCCGCTGATTAAGAGTCAGCTGCTCTACCAACTGAGCTATGCGCCCGGGCCACACCACGGCTACACCGACAGGGCCGGAGGAACCGCCGAGGGACGCCGTATAGCAAGCGGGTCCTGCGCTGTGAAGGCCCTCGCACAGCCGAATGTCAGACGATGATGGAAGCCGACGTGGAAAAGTTGATCGGCGCCGTACGCATCTGGCCTGGGCGCCCGGACATTTTGGCCCGTGCGGCGCAACATCGTGCCGCGATGGAAAGTGCGCCGACACCGGGATCAATCCGATCGGGGTTCCCACCATGCCGGTCTCGGTCAGATGGCGTCGGGCCAGTACGGCAAAGCCTTTCCGGCCGCGTTCCTGCGCCGCCGCGACCCTCTTGCAATCGCGGATGAACCCGCTTAAACAGCGCCCTCCGCGACGCGGAGCCGGAGCGCGGGCGTAGCTCAGGGGTAGAGCACAACCTTGCCAAGGTTGGGGTCGAGGGTTCGAATCCCTTCGCCCGCTCCAAATTTTCCATTCAGGACAATATGCTAAGGGCTGGTCGGTGCAGCCGATACATCCCATCATCCCGCAATTTCCCTGCCGCTCGCGCGCATGACGGCGGACGATCCTGCGTTCCTCATGCATGCGGCGCGCTACCCGATCCGGCGCACCGGGATGGTCCAGGCCATCACGCCTCCGAGGGCCGAAAACCCGGCAATCACCAGGAAGGCGGCACGGAACGCGTGCGCGATCTCGCCCTGCACCACCGCGATCCGTTCGGCCGACAGGCCGGCCAGCGCGCGCGGGCCGGTTTCGACGAGGGCGCCGAACAAGGCGGCCGCCGCCGGATCGGTGGCGGCCAGCGAGGCGAACAGGATCGCCCCCACCAGCGCCGTGCCAACCGCCGCCCCGACGGAGCGCGACAACTGCACCGAGGCCGCCGCCGCGCCGAGTTGCGCCGGGCCGGCGACGAACTGCACCGTGGTCTGCACCACCGGCATGGCACTGCCGGTGCACAGGGCGATACCGGCGAACAGGAAGGGCAACTGTGCCATCCCCAGCTCAGGCGCCACCAGCGCCAGGACCGCGATCAGAACCGCCGCCACCGGCAGGCCGACGGATGGAAAAATGGCGCCGCTGCCGGTGCGGGTGATCATCCGGCCGGTGATCAGCGAACCGACCGCAATCAGCATCGTCAGCGGCAGCAGCAGCACGCCGATTTGTGCCGGCCCGGCGCCGCGGGCCACCTGCAGGTAGATCGGCAGGAATGTGATGAGGGATATCAATTGGGCGCCGACGCAGCCCGCCATGACATCGGTGCGCCAGATGCCGGGCTGGGCCAGCAGCTTCATCGGCAACAGCGGCATCGGCGCCCGGCGCTCCCGGCGCAGCAGCAGCATCAGGCAGGTCCCCGCGACGCAGGCGAGCATGGCCGCCAGCGTCAGGCCGGCCTGATCGAATCGTTGCACCCGTTCCAGCGCCAGCAGGGTCGGCGCGATGAAACCGGCAAACAGGAAAAGCCCGATAAAATCGAAATGCAGCCGCCCGCGCAGCACCCCCGGAGGCGCAGGACGTTGCAGGCGTAACGCCAGCAGCAGCGCCGTCAGCCCGAGCGGCAGGTTGATGAGAAATACCGCGGTCCAGCCGAAATGCTCGGTCAGCCAGCCGCCCGCCACCGGCCCGAAGGTGGAGGAGCACACGAACACCGCGGACAGGTAGCCCTGGAACTGCCCACGCTGGCGCGGCGGCACGGCTTCGCCCACCAGCGCCTGCGACAGCGCCATCAGTCCGCCGCCGCCAAACCCCTGCAGCACGCGCGCGCCCGCGAGCAACGGAATGGTCGGTGCCATCGCGCACAGGACGGAGGCGCCAACGAAGATGCCGAGCGCCACCATCAGCAGCCGGCGGCGGCCGAGCACGTCACCCAGCCGGCCATAGACCGGGGCGGCAATGGTCGCGGCCACCAGGTAGGCAACGACCACCCAGGAGACCCGCTCCACCTCGCCGAGTTCCGCGGCGATGGAGGGCAGGGCGGTGGCGACGATGGTCTGGTCGATCGCCGCCAGGAACATCGGCAGCATGATCGAGGGGAAGACGGTGAAGAACAGCGCGCGAGGAGAAGGCACCGCGGCGGCGGAAGGCCACGCCTCTGCCCCGGACCCCATCACCTAAAGGCCTTGGAGGAGAGGGGCCAATGCATCTCGCAACCCCTCGTGTTAATGATTCTTAAAACGAATGGGTTCTAAGGGCTCCGCCCGTCGCGCTAAGGCGCGCTGCGCGCGGGGGCAGGGTCCAGGGGCAGAGCCCCTGGCCTTCCTGTCAAGCGATCGTCTCGCGCCCCATCTCGAGGTATTTCTCCCGCCGCCGCGCCCGCAGCGCCGCCGTATCCAGCGCCAGCAGCGGCGTGAGGGCCGCCTGCACCGCGTCGCCCACGGCGGCGATCGCCGCTTGCGGGTCGCGATGGGCCCCGCCGAGCGGTTCCGACACCACGAAATCGATCAGCTTCAACCGCTTCAGGTCCTCGGCGGTGAGCTTCAGGGCCTCGGCCGCGATGGTGGCATTGCTGGCGTCCTTCCAGAGAATCGCCGCGCAACCTTCCGGCGAGATCAGCGCATAGATGGAATGCTCCATCATCAACACGGCGTCGCCGGCGGCGATCGCGATGGCGCCGCCCGAGCCGCCCTCGCCGATGATGGTGGCCACCATCGGTACGGATGCCTCCACGCAGGCCTCGATCGACCGGGCGATCGCCTCGGCCTGGCCGCGCGCTTCGGCATCGATGCCGGGGAAGGCGCCGGCGGTGTCCACGAAGGTCAGGATGGGCAGGCCGAACCGGCCGGCCAGTTCCATCAGGCGGCGGGCCTTGCGGTAGCCCTCCGGCCGCACCATGCCGAAATTATGGGCCACCCGGCTTTCGGTGTCCCAGCCCTTCTCGGTGGCCAGCACCATCACCGAGCGGCCGCGGAACCGGCCGATCCCGCTGAGGATGGCGGCGTCTTCCGCGAAGGCGCGGTCGCCGGCCAGTGGCGTCCAGTCGGCGATCAGGGCACGGATATAGTCCGTCGCCTTAGGTCGTTGCGGGTGGCGTGCCACCTGCGTCTTCTGCCAGGCGGTCAGCTTGGCATAAGTCGTTCGCAGCTGGCGGTCGGCCTTCTCGGTCAGCTTGCTGACCTCGTCGGCAATGTTGAGGCCTCCGGCCTCGGACATCTTCCGCAGCTCTTCGATCTTGGTCTCGAGCTCGGCGACAGGCTTTTCAAAGTCGAGGAAATGGCGCATGGGCGACCATCTAGCACCGGATGCGGCGCCGGTCAGCCCCCACTTGTGCGGGGCAGGGCCATCGGATGATGCGCTTCGACCAGCCGTTGCAGGCGTTCGGCCAGCACGTGGGTGTAGATTTGCGTGGTCGCGATGTCGGCATGGCCGAGCAGCAATTGCAGGCTGCGCAGATCGGCGCCGCGGGCCAGCATGTGGCTGGCGAAGGAGTGCCGCAGCACGTGCGGCGACACCCGCGCCGGGTCGATGCCGGCCTCCAGCGCCACCAGTTTCAGTGCCTGGCCGAAGCCCTGGCGGGTGAGCGCCCGGCGCGGGTCGCGGCCGGGGAACAGGTATCCTGTGCTGCGCCCGGCCGCCAGCGCCGCCGCCGCATCGCGCGCCGTGTCGGACAGCGGCACCAGGCGTTCCTTGCCGCCCTTGCCGCGCAGGATCAACACCACGCCGTCCCGGGGCAGGGCGGCGACCTTCAGCGATAGCAGTTCCGACACGCGCAGGCCGGTGGCGTACAGGATCTCCAGCGCCGCCACCATCACCTCAGCCTGTCCGGGCGGACGCGCCGCGGCGGCGGCCAGCAGGGCATCGACCTCTGGTTCGGACAGGTATTTCGGCAGCCCGCGCGGCAGTTTCGGCGCGTCCAGCAATTCGGTGGGGTCGTCGTTCCGCACGCCCTCGCGCACCAGGAAGCGGTGGAACCGGCGCAACGCCGACAGCCGCCGCGCCGCCGTGCGGGCCGACAGCCCTGCCGCTGAAAGCCCGGCCAGATAAGCGCGCAGCGTCGCCGCGCTGGCGCCGGCCAGCGTCTGGCTGCGGCGGGCGGCAAAACCGGCGAAATCCTCCAGATCGGCGCGATAGGCGGACAATGTGTTGACAGCCGCATTACGCTCAGCCGCCAGCATTTCGAGGAACGCCTCCAGGTGGCGGTCCACCGCCGGCCTATCCCCCGTGCGGGGCGAATCGGTCGTTCGGCAGCACTTTCTGGATCTGCTTGGGATTTGCGTCGGGCGGGAAGGCACCGAGCGCGAGGAGCCCTGCCGCCAGCAGCAAGGCACCCATCGCCACGACAATCAGGATGACGTTGCGCATGAACTCCGGTCCAGGTGGCGCCGGCGCTGTGCCCCGGCCGCTGCTGTGCTAGCCTCCGCGCCCCTCACACGCAACATCGGCATGAAAGAAACCGTGACACTGAAGGAAAGTTGCACCCTGCCGGCCTCGATGGCGGGCCGCAGCATCATGCTGGTCGGGCTCATGGGCGCCGGCAAGACCTCGATCGGCCGCCGCCTGGCGGCCCGACTCGGCCTGCCGTTCCGCGACGCCGATACCGAGATCGAGCTGGCCGCCGGCTGCACCATCGCCGAACTGTTCGAGCGCTTCGGCGAGCAGGAATTCCGCGACGGCGAGCGGCGGGTGATCCGCCGCCTGCTGGCCGGCGATCCGCTGGTGCTGGCCAGCGGCGGCGGGGCCTTCATGGATGGCGAGACCCGCGCCACCGTCCGGCGCGAGGCGGTGAGCATCTGGCTGCGCTGCCGTCTGCCCGTGCTGCTGCGCCGCGTCGCCGGCCGTCCCCACCGGCCGCTGCTCAATGGCCAGAACCCCGAGGAGGTGCTGCAGCGGCTGATGGCAATCCGCCACCCGGTCTATGCCGAGGCCGATATCGTGGTGGATTGCAGCGACGACAGCCCCGAGGCCACCACCGCGCGGGTGCTGGAGGCGCTGCTGGCCTGGCGGCCGCCGCGCCGGCTGTCGCTGGCGCTGTCCGCCAGCTGCTACGATGTGGTGGTAGGCGATGGCCTGCTGGCGCGGGCCGGCGCATTGCTGGCGCCGGTGCTGCCGCAAAAGCGCGCCGTGGTGGTCACCGACGCCACCGTGGCGCCGCTGCACCTGCCCGCCCTGCTGCGCGGGCTCGACGCGACCGCATTCGAGACCCGCGTCATCACCGTGGCACCGGGCGAAAAATCGAAAAACCTCGCCACCTATGGCGAGGTGGTGGACCAGTTGCTCGAAGGCGGCATGGAACGGCGGACCTCCGTCATCGCCCTCGGCGGCGGGGTGGTGGGTGATCTCGCCGGCTTCGCCGCGGCGTCCACCCTGCGCGGCCTGCCTTTCGTGCAGGTGCCGACGACCCTGCTCTCGCAGGTCGACTCATCGGTCGGCGGCAAGACCGGCATCAATACCAGCCACGGCAAGAACCTGCTCGGCGCCTTCCACCAGCCGCGCATGGTGCTGGCCGATACCGCCACCCTGGCCACCCTGCCGCCGCGCGAGCTGCGCGCCGGCTATGCCGAGGTGGCCAAGGCCGGGTTGATCGGCGACGCCGCGTTCTTCACCTGGTGCGAGGCGCACGGCGCGGCGGTGATTGCCGGCGATCGCGAGGCGCAGGCCGAGGCGGTGCTGCGCGCCTGCGCCTTCAAGGCGCTGGTGGTCGGCGAGGACGAGCGCGAGGAAAAGCCCAATGACGGCCGCGCCCTGCTCAACCTCGGCCACACCTTCGGCCATGCGCTGGAAGCCGAACTCGGCTACGGCAACATCCTGCATGGCGAGGGGGTCGCCGTCGGCCTGGGGCTGGCCTTCCGCCTCTCCGCCCGGCTGGGACTCTGCGCGGCGGCCGACGCCGACCGCGTCATCGCCCACCTCGAATCGGTCGGGCTGCCGGCCGAACTCGCCCACCTCAACCGCCGCCTCTCCGCCGGACGCCTGATCGGGCACATGCGCCGCGACAAGAAAATGCGCGACGGTCACCTGACCTTTGTGCTCGCCCGCGGCATCGGGCAGGCGTTCACCATTGGTGAGGTGCCTTCCGAGGCGGTGGAGGGGGTGCTGCGCGACGCCGGGTGCGATAAGTAAGGAAGGCCAGGGCTCTGCCCTGGACCCGCCAGGGGACAGTGGTCCCCTGGACCCCATTCCATAGAAGGGTCCAGGGGGAAACGCTGTTAGCTCAGACGCGTTCCAGGATTGCTGCGATGCCCTGGCCGCCGCCGATGCACATGGTCACCAGCGCATACCGGCCGCCGATGCGCTGCAACTCGTAGAGCGCCTTCACCGTGATGATCGCCCCGGTCGCCCCGATCGGGTGGCCGAGCGAAATGCCGCTGCCGTTCGGGTTCACCTTGTCCGGATCGAAGCCAAGCCCCTTCGCCACCGCACAGGCCTGCGCCGCGAATGCCTCGTTCGCCTCGATCACGTCGAGATCGCCCACCGTCAGGCCGGCCCGCTCCAGCGCCTGGCGCGACGCCGGCACCGGCCCGATGCCCATATAGGCCGGATCGACACCCGAATGGCCCGCGCTGACGATGCGCGCCAGCGGCGTCAGACCGAGCCGCTTCACCGCCGCCCCGCTCGCCACCACCACCGCGGCGGCGCCGTCATTGATGCCGCTGGCATTGCCGGCGGTGACGGTGCCGTCCTTCTTGAACGCCGTGCGCAGGCTGGTCATGTCCTCCAGCTTGGCGTCAGGGCGGACATGCTCGTCGGTGTCGAACACCGTGGTGCCCTTGCGCGTCTTCAGCTCGATGCCGAGGATTTGATCCTTGAACCTGCCCTCCTTGATCGCCCGGCTGGCCCGGCGATGGCTTTCCACCGCCAGCGCATCCTGCTGCTCGCGGGTGATCTCATGCGCCGCCGCCACGTTCTCGGCGGTGATGCCCATATGGACCTTGTGGAACGGGTCGGTCAGCGCGCCAACCATCGGGTCAACCGCCGTCGTGTCGCCCATCTTCGCGCCCCAGCGGGCGGACGGCAGCTGATACGGGGCGCGGGTCATGCTCTCCACCCCGCCGGCCACGGCCACTTCCGCCTCGCCGGCGCGGATCGCGTTGGCGGCGGTCAGGATCGACTGCAGCCCGCTGCCGCACAGCCGGTTCAAGGTGAAAGCCGGCGTCTCCTGCGGCAGGCCTCCCTCAATCACGGCGATGCGGGAAATGTACTGGTCGCGCGGCTCGGTGTGGATGACCTGGCCGATCACGCCGAGCCCGAACTCCTTCGGTGCCACGCCGGAGCGGCGCACCGCCTCGCGGACCACGGCGGCGATCAGCACACTCGGCGATTGGTCTTTCAGCGCGCCGCCGAAGTCGCCGATGGCGGTACGCACGCCGGCAACAATGAAAATGTCGGTCATTCAGGATCTCCCTAGAACACGTCAGAAAAGGTGGGGGCGGACAAGCCCGTGCGCGCCACCGCAATACCGGGCAGAGGCAGCGCGAGCGGCAGTTTGCAGGCACCGTTTGCAGGCAAGGCAGATTGGGCGGGCTGGTCCGGCGTCACGCCGGCCCGGGTCATCTTGCGGACCTTACCCATAGGCGCCAGCGTACCCCAACCGGCCTGCCCCTGCTTATAGGTCCGGCGGGAAAAAAAGGCCATCAGACCACCGAGGCGCCGCCATCCACCGCCAGCACCTGGCCGGTGATGTGCGCCCCCGCGTCCGAAGCGAACAGCAGCGCCGCACCCTTCAGGTCGTCCGGCCCGCCAAGCCGCTCCAGCGGCGCCTGCGCGGCCAGTTCGGCGCCGAACGCCGCCAGCGTCCCGCGGGTCATGCGCGAGGGGAACCAGCCCGGCGCCAGCGCGTTCACGGTAATGCCGGACCGGCCCCACTCGGCGGCGAGCGCGCGGGTGAGGTGGATGAGGGCCGCCTTGCTGGTGCTGTAGGCGACCGTCCCGGGCGGGCGGATCTCCGCCTTCAGCCCGGCGATCGAGGCGATATTGAGGATGCGGCCACGGCGCTGCGGAATCATCCACAGCCGCGCCGCCGCCTGGCTCAGGTAGAAGGGTGCGTCGAGATTGAGGTCCATCACCCGGCGCCACTGCTCGGGCGTATGGTCCTCGGCCGCGGCCCCCCAGGTGGCGCCCGCATTGTTGACCAGGATGTCGATGCGTCCGCACGCCGCCAGCGTGCCCTCGGCCAGCGCCTGCGCCGCCGCCGGCGAGCGCAGATCGGCCGGGATCGCCACGGCATCGATGCCGGCGGCGGCGAGCTGCGCCACCGCTGCCGCCAGTTCATCGGGTTTGCGCGCGGCCAGCACCACCCGGGCGCCGAACTCGCCCAGCGCCTCGGCGATCTGCAGCCCGAGCCCGCGCGAGCCGCCGGTGATCAGCGCCACCCGGCCGGTCAGATCGAACAGCCCGTGCAGGACCGTTGCCATTTTTCCTCCCTCAGCCCGCGTGTTGCACCGCGATAACGCCAAATCCCCCGGCCGCGCCGGTCGTTACCACCATGCCACGTTGCTGTTTCCTCACCATCGCGTGAATGGACCGTCTTGCTCTTTTCACGGTTCTTATGGAACATACGCAGCCCCAGCAAGAGGCGGACACGATCGGCGCCCTCACGCCGCGGTGAACCGTTGAATTTTCTAACCTCGCCGGGTGTCTCGCCCGGTCGGCCTGCACGCCACATCGCCAGCTTCGCAGCCGCCCGGGCGGGGGGTTGTTGCGTGCCGGAAGACGCTACAAGTCGCAAAGGAAACGAAGTGCTCTATCACGTGTTCGAATTGCAGCGTGCGACCCTGGCGCCGATGCGGCTGATGGCGAGCCACGCCTTGTCCATCCTCGACATGCCGTACAATCCCTGGCGCCCGACCCCGGCCGGGCGCCTGACCGCCGCCGCACTCGACAGCTTCGAGCACAGCACCCGCCGCTTCGGGAAACCCGAATTCGGCCTCAAGCACACCGCCATCGACGGCCATCTCGTCGATGTGGTCGAGGATATCGTTCACAGCGACATCTGGTGCGACCTCAAGCGCTTCCGCCGGGTGGCCGACCGGCCGGACGACCCGAAAGTGCTGATGGTGGCGCCGATGTCGGGCCATTACGCCACTCTGCTGCGCGGCACGGTGAAGTCCTTCCTGCCCGACCACGACGTGTACATCACCGAGTGGCGCGATGCCCGCGACGTGCCGCTCACCTCGCCCGATTTCGGCCTGAGCGACTACATCGACACTGTCATCCGCCACCTGCGCCTTCTCGGGCCGGACACGCATATCATCGCGGTGTGTCAACCCGCGGTGCCGGTGGTGGCGGCGGTGTCGCTGATGAACGAGGCCGGCGATCCGGACTCGCCGCAGAGCATGACGCTGATCGGCGGCCCGATCGACACCCGCCAGGGCGTGACCTCGGTGAACGATTTCGCTAAGCGGCACAGCATTGAGTGGTTCCGCCGCAACGTCATCCACCGCGTGCCGATCGGCCATCCCGGCTTCATGCGGCGGGTCTACCCGGGCTTCCTGCAGTTGGCCGGGTTCATGGCGATGAACCTCGACCGCCATGTGGAAGCGCATTGGCAGATGTTCCAGCACCTGGTGGAAGGCGATGGCGAGACGCTGGGGTCCAAGCGGCGCTTCTACGAAGAATACCGCGCGGTGATGGACCTGGCCGCCGATTTCTACCTGGAGACCATCCATTCCGTGTTCCAGGAGCACCTGCTGCCGCGCGGCGCGCTGCTGCACCGCGGCCACCGCGTCGATCCCTCCGCCATCACCCATACCGCCATCCAGACCATCGAGGGCGAGCGCGACGACATCTCCGGCATCGGCCAGACCCGGGCGACGCATACGATCGCAAGCCGGCTGGATGATTCGCGGCGCGAGCATTACGAGCAGCCCGGCGTGGGGCATTACGGCCTGTTCAACGGCCAACGCTTTCGCGCCGAGGTGGCGCCGCGGATCAAGCGGTTTATTCGCGCGCAGCAGCGGTGAGGGGGGAAGGAAGGCCAGGGGCTCTGCCCCTGGACCCCGCTAAGGGCGGAGCCCTTAGAACCCATTCGTTTTAAGGGTCTTGCGAAGAGGGGGGTGAGGAGGGGCCGCAGCATCTCCTCACCCCCCTCTTCGCAAGACCCTTCAAGTGATGGGGTCCAGGGGCCTCTCGGCCCTTGGCGGGTCCAGGGCAGAGCCCTGGCCTTCCTTCCTCCCCTTATCGCGGCCAAACTCCGCCCCAAGCCGCCAACCGGGAGGAAGAAAAATGCTCGGCCTGATGCAGGACCAGCCGCTGCTGATCTCGCAGATCATCACCCATGCGGCGCGCCACCATACCACCGCCGAGGTGGTGTCCAAGACGGTCGAGGGCGGCATTCACCGCACCACCTACACCGATCTCGAACGGCGGGCGCGGCGGCTGGCGCGGGCGCTGCAGCACCTGGACGTGGACGCCGGCGACCGGGTGGCGACGCTGGCCTGGAACGGCTACCGCCATCTGGAGCTGTACTACGCCATCTCCGGCATGCAGGCGGTCTGCCACACGGTGAACCCGCGCCTGCCGCCCGACGACGTTGCCTTTATCCTCAAGGACGCCGGCTCCGTGCTGCTGTTCGCCGAGACCAGTTTCTCGGCCCTGGTGGAGGCAGTGGCGCCGCGCCTGGCGGGCCAGTTGCGCGCGGTGGTCATCATGGCCGACCGCGCCCGCATGCCGAACCTCGTGCTGCCGCCCGGCATGGCGTTGCTGTGCTACGAGGAGGTGATGGCGGCGGCTGACGAGAATTACGTCTGGCCCGTCTTCGACGAACGCACCGCCGCCTCGCTTTGCTACACGTCGGGTACGACCGGGCGGCCGAAGGGCGTGTTGTACAGCCACCGCTCGACCCTGCTGCATGCCTATGCGACCAGCATGCCCGACGCGATTGGCCTGCGCTCGGTGGACCGGTTCCTGCCGGTGGTGCCGATGTTCCATGTCAATGCCTGGGGCACGCCCTATGCGGCGCCGATGGCCGGCGCGTCACTGGTGATGCCGGGGCGGCATCTGGACGGTGCGTCCGTCGCCGGGCTGATGAACGAGGAACGGGTGACCATGGCGGCCGGCGTGCCGACCGTCTGGCTCGGCCTGCTGCAGCATCTGCGCGCCAGTGGCCAGCGCCTGGTCACGGTGCAGCGCGTCATGATCGGCGGCTCGGCCTGTCCGCGCATGCTCTGCGAGGCGTTCGACGCCGAGTACGGGGTGCGCGTCTCCCAGGGCTGGGGCATGACCGAGACGTCGCCGGTCGGCACCTACAACACGCCCAAGGCGAGCACCGCCCACCTCACCGGCGAGGCCGAAATGGCGATGCGGGTGAAACAGGGCCGCGTGCTGTACGGTATCGACATGCGCATTATCGACGATGCCGGGCACGAATTGCCGCGGGACGGGGTGCGATCGGGCCATCTGCAGGTGCGCGGCCCCTGGGTGTGCAGCGCCTATTACGGCGAGCAACCGGGCAGCGCGCTGGACGCGGAGGGCTGGTTTTCCACCGGCGACGTCGCCAGCATCGACCCCGACGGCTTCATGGAAATCACCGACCGCAGCAAGGACGTGGTCAAGTCGGGCGGCGAGTGGATCAGCTCGATCCAGTTGGAGAACATCGCGGTGTCGCACCCCGACGTGGCGGAGGCGGCGATCGTGGCGGCGAAGCACCCGAAATGGGACGAGCGTCCGCTGCTGATCGTGGTGCCCAAGCCGGACCGCAGCATCGACAAGGACGATCTGCTGCGCGTGTATGAAGGCAAGGTGCCGAACTGGTGGCTGCCGGATGACGTGGTGGTGGTGGCGGAACTGCCGCACACCGCCACCGGCAAGCTGCAGAAGAACGCGCTGCGCGGACAGTTCCGGAATTATCTGATCGAGAACGGGGCGGCGTAGGACGGTGCCGTTGAACGAAGCCCCCCACTCACCTCCCGCCGCTGACCGGCACCAGCGCGCCGGTGACATAGGCGGCCTCGTCGGATAGCAGCCACAGGATCACCTTCGCGACTTCCTCCGCCGTGCCGGCGCGCTGCATCGGAATGTTGGGCGCCATCTGCTGCGCGCGGCCGGGCCGGCCCGCCTTGGCGTGGATATCGGTGTCGATCAGGCCGGGGCTCACCGCGTTCACCCGGATGCCGCGCGGCGCGAGTTCCCGGGCCGCGCCGATCGTGAAGCTGTCGACCGCCCCTTTCGACGCCGCGTAGTGCACCCAATCGTTGGCGCCGCCCAATCCGGCCGCGCGGGAGGAAACATTGACCACCGCTCCGCCCGGACCGCCCAGATCGGTCGCCATCCGGCGGATCGCCTGCTTCAGGGCGAGAAAGCAGCCGGTCACGTTGGTGGCGAGCAGCCGGTCGAGCATCGCCGCCTCCACCTGATCGAGGGTGGCGATCGGCCCGGTGATGCCGGCATTGTTCACCAGCGCCGTTACCGGGCCGAGCGCCTGATCGACGGCGGCGAAGAAATCCGCGGTGGCGGCCTCGTCGGCGGCATCGGCCTGCACCGCCATCGCCGCCCCGCCGGCAGCGGCAATTTCCGCCACCAGAGCTTCGGCCGCCACCCGACTGTCGCGATACGACAGCGCCACCGCATAGCCGCGCGCCGCCCCGAGCCGCGCCGTTGCTGCGCCGATGCCGGAGCTGCCGCCGGTGACCACCATGACCGGTTTCCGCATTGTCCTATTCCTCCACCAGGTGCCGGTACAGGGCCGGGTCGGTCGCGCCCTCGGTGCTGAACAGCAGCACGCGGCTCTCCGCCCGCAGCCCCAGCGTCTCGCGGGCGGCCGGGTCGGCGGCGGCGAGCAGGAAGCCGGCCAGCCCCGCCACCCCTGATTCGCCGGCCACGATGCCCGCCCGGGCCAGCAATTTCATGCAGGCGATGGCGGCCTCGTCCGGCACCGCCATGAAGGCGGCCGCACCCCGTTCCAGCTCGGCCCAGGCGAGCAGGCTGGGCGCGCCACAGGCCAGCCCCGCCATGACGGTGTCGAGGTCGCCGGGGATCGCGGTGGGCGTGCCCAGTTCGGCGCTGGCCAGCAGGCAGGCGGCCCGGTCCGGTTCGACCACGACCAGGGAAGGCGGCAGCCGGTAGCGCGCGCGCATGTGCACGCAAACCGCGGCGGCCAGCCCGCCCACACCTCCCTGCACGAACACATGCGTGGGCGGCGCGCCGGCCCATTGGTCCACCGCCTCATCGGCCATCAGCCGGTAGCCCTGCATTACGTGCACGGGGACCGAGGCGTAGCCCGGCCAGGACGTGTCGGAGACCACGAACCATCCCTCTGCCGCCGCCACCCGGGCCGCCTCGCGCACCGCGTCGTCATAGGTGCCGGGCACGCGCCGCAGTTCGGCGCCGTAGCGCGCGATCGCATCGGCGCGGGCCTGGCTGACCGTATGAGGGAGGAATATCACGCACCGGCAGCCAAACCGCTGCGCCCCCCAGGCGACCGACCGGCCGTGATTGCCATCGGTGGCGCAGGTTACCGTCAGGGTCCGCGTCACCCCGGCATGGCGCCCGGCTACCAGGTCGGCGGAGCTTGCCGCCACCGCCACGCCGCGCCGGGCCAGCTCGGCGATCAGCAATTGCCCCACCGCGTAGGCGCCGCCCAGCGCCTTGAAGCTGCCCAGGCCGAAACGCCCCGCCTCGTCCTTCAGCCGCACCATGCCGACACCGGCCTGCGCGGCGAGGGCGGGCAGGTCGCGCAAGGGCGTCGGCGCGTAGTCCGGCCAGCTGGTGATTTCGGCGCGGGCGCGCCGGAAGCCGCCGGCGGGTAGCACCACGATGCCCGGCACGCCGGCGCGCGGGTTGGGGAACAGACGGAAGGGATATGGGTCCAGCACCGGCGCAGGCCCCCTCTGTGTTCATGATGATGAGACACCGGCGCGTCCGCCGCAAGCCGCGCTTGAACTCTGACGCCGCCCGCGCAGCTATTCATGCGCGATCGACGAGAGCGGGAGAGAACGGTGAAAATAAGCATCCTCGGCGGCGGCGGGTTCCTCGGCGGGCGCGTCGCGGCGCGGCTCGCAGCCGACGGACATTTGGGCGGCCGCGCCATCACGGCGCTGACCCTGTTCGACCTCACCCCGCCGCCGGCCCCCGCCGCGTTCTTTCCGGTTCGCAGCCTCGGCGGCGACATCGCCGCGCTGCCGCCCGACGCCATCCCGGCGGATACCGATGTGGTGTTCCACCTCGCCGCCGTGGTCAGCGGCCAGGCCGAGGCGGATTACGCGCTCGGCCGCCGGGTCAATGTGCGCGGCACCGATGCCGTCATCGATGCCTGCCGCCGCCTCGCCACGCCGCCGCGCGTGGTGTTTACCGGCAGCGTGGCGAGCTTCAGCGGCGGGCAGGAGGCGATACTCGCCGACGATGCGCGCCTTCTGCCCGCCACCAGCTATGGCGCGCAGAAGGCGGCGGCGGAGCTGTTCCTGACCGACGCCTCGCGCCGGGGCTTTCTCGATGCCGTCTGCCTGCGCCTGCCCACCATCATCGTCCGGCCGGGGCGGGCCAACCAGGCGGCCAGCGGTTTCATCTCCGCCATCGTGCGCGAGCCGCTGCTGGGCCTGCCGGCCGATCTGCCGGTGGCCGCGGATTTCGCCGTCTGGGTGGCCAGCCCCCGCCGAGCGGTGGACTGGCTGCTGCACGCCGCCAGCATGGACAGCACGCCGATGGGCCTGGATCGCGGCCTCAACCCGCCGGGCCTGAGCGTGACCATCGCCGCCATCCTGCGGGCGCTGGAGGCGGAAAAGCCCGGCGCTTCATCGCTGGTGCGGCGGGTGCAGGACCCGGCGATCGATGCCATCGTGGCGGGCTGGCCGGCCGGCTTCGAGGCGCTGCGGTCCCGCACCCTCGGTTTTTCGCCGCACGAGCCGCTGCCGGACCTCGTGCACGCCTTCGTGACGGATGACCTGGAAGCAACGCGCCGCGAGCGCGGTTTCTCCTGACCGGCATCACCTGATCGCAGTGTCAACAATTCGTTACACGATCTGAATGCAGACGGCGTATCGAATGCATTGATCCGGGTGAACGCCCCGGCCCATCAATGCCCCGTTGACGCCGCGCGAGACGGCGCCCCATCGAGACGGGGCCGCCGGGGACCGCAGCGTTAACGGCAACAACCACCGGGCCAACGTAAATGGGGGGATTTCGGGAAACGAGCCTGCTGGACCGCTTCCGCGAGGTGGGGGCGGGAGGCCTGCGTCTGCCCCGCTTCGCCACCCCGACAATCGGCCGGCACAACCGCCGGATCGGCGAGTGGATGCTGCACGCCGCGCAGCGGCTGCGCGCCCTGGTGCGTGCCGACGAAATCTGGCTGGTCGTGCTGGCCGCCGTGCTCGGGCTGTTCGCCGGGCTGTCCGTCGTCGCCATGTCCGGCGTCACCCAGGCGATGCACCGCGTGCTGTTCGCCCTCGGCCCCTATCAGCGGCTATCCGGCCAGGTGGACGTGACGGCGTGGCGGGCCGTGCTGATGCCCAGCGCCGGCGGGCTGCTGATGGGCCTCAGTGCGCTGGCGAT
Source organism: uncultured Alphaproteobacteria bacterium (assembly GCA_963709085.1). GTDB lineage: Bacteria > Pseudomonadota > Alphaproteobacteria > Acetobacterales > Acetobacteraceae > Rhodovastum. The sequence continues at coordinate 254,642 of CAVPVB010000024.1, read as the reverse complement.
CGCCCGCTGGTGGCCCCGCCGGCCGGTCGATCCGATCGAGGCGAACGCGCTCTATGGCGGCCGGATGTCGCTGCGCGACAGCCTCGTCCTGGTCGGCCAGACCATTCTGTCCAACGGCAGCGGGGCGTCGGTCGGGCTGGAGGCCGGTTTTACCCAGATCGGTTCCGCCCTCGCCTCGCGCATCGGGCAATCATTCCGGGTGCGCCGTAACGACCTGCGGGTGCTGGTCGGGTGCGGCGCCGCGGCGGCGATCGCGGCGGGGTTCGATGCGCCGCTGACCGGCGCCTTCTATGCTTTCGAACTCGTCATCGGCACCTACTCGCTGGCCAACCTCGCCCCGGTGGTGGTGGCGGCGATCTGCGGCGTGTCGGTGGTGCGGATGCTGATCCCGGCCGAATACGCCTTCGACGTCAGTGTGCCCACCGCCATCGATCCGGCCGCCTATCTGCCCATCCTGGCCCTTGGCATGATCTGCGCGCTCGGCGGCATCGCGATCATGCGCGGCGTGACCCTGACCGAGGATGCCTTCCGCCGCAGTGGCGTGCCGGGCTGGGCGCGGCCGGCGATCGGCGGCCTCGTCGTCGGACTGCTGGCGCTGATCACGCCGCAGGTGCTGTCCTCGGGCCATGCGGCGCTGCAGACCGGGCTCGAAGCGCCCTATGCGCTGCAGCAGATCGCCCTGCTGATCGTGCTCAAGGCGGGCGCCTCGGCGATATCGATCGGTTCAGGGTTTCGCGGCGGGCTGTTCTTCGCCTCGCTGTTCCTCGGCGCCCTGCTCGGCAAGCTGTTCGGCGCCTGCCTGGCCATGGTGACCGTCAGCAATGCCGTGCCCGCGGTGGTGTTCGCCATCGTCGGCATGAGCGGCCTGGCAGTGGCGGTGGTCGGTGGCCCGCTCACCATGGCGTTCCTCGCGCTGGAGAGCACCGGCAGCCTGCCGATGACGGTGGCGGTGCTGGCGGCTTCGGTGATCTCCTCGCTGACCGTCCGGCGCACCTTCGGCTATTCCTTCGCCACCTGGCGCTTCCACCTGCGCGGCGAAGCCATCCGCAGCGCCGTCGATATCGGCTGGATGCGCAGCCTGACGGTGGGCCGGATGATGCGGCGGGACGTGCGCACGGCGCTCGCCAGCACCGCTCTGGCCAGTTTCCGCCGCGATTTCCCGCTCGGCGCCACCGCCCGGGTGGTGGTGGTGGACGATGCCGGCCACTACGCCGGCATCGTGCTGCTGGCCGAGGCACACGCGGTGGACTGCCATGCCGCAACCCTCGCCGAGTTGCTGCACTACGAGTCCGAGGTGTTGCTGCCGCAGATGGTCATCAAGGACGCGGTGGCGATGTTCGAACAGGCGGAATCGGACGCTCTGGCGGTGGTGGACGGACGCGATACGCGGCGGGTGATCGGCCTGCTGACCGAACAACACGCACTGCGGCGATACTCCGAGGAACTGGACCGGCAGCGGCGGGAGTTGTCGGGGGAGTAAGGAAGGCCAGGGCTCTGCCCTGGACCTGCTAAGGGCGGAGCCCTTAGAACCCATTCGTTTTAAGGGCTTGGGGAAGAGGGGGGGAGGAGATGCTGCGGCCCTTCCTCACCCCCCCTTCTTCCCCAAGCTCAAGTTGGACAGTGCTTTTTATAAACTGACGCGATATGAAAAGACCGCGCGCTCCTTCATGGGCGTACTTTGCATGGCTGCAGCAATGGACTGGATAAAGGCATAGACAAGAACTCAAAGACTAATAGGCTCTAAACGAATAAAAACTTTTTAGTTTTTTACAAAAAACCAAAAATTTTTATTCCTAGCTCCCTACTGTTGCTGCGTCACATCTCATGTTAGAGCCAAGAAATTTCAGTAAATTAGCCAATTTGTTGTGAGTTACTTAGCGCTGGAATCCACTATACTATTCAATATGTTGGCCTGGAAGTGACGCAGCAGTGCTACCTCTCACACCAGCGCCGCGTCCGTAATAATAAACCCGGCACTCACCGACCCATTCCATTCCTCGGCCCGTAAATGCCCAGCCAGATGCAGCGGCATCCCATCGCGGCGCAGCAGCGCATCCGCCAGCGCTCCCTCGCGGGCGCGGAACTTCATCGCCTTCAGCCTGCCGCCGCCTCCCTCGCCTTCCACATAGGCGCGGATGCTGGCGCCCTCGCGGCCGACCCGGTCGGCGCGCACCACCCGCACCCGCGGCAGAATGAATACCGGTTCCTCGTTGCCGTTGCCGAACGGCGCCAACCGGCCCAAATGCTGCGCCAGTTCGGTCGTGCAGCCCGGCACCGCCACCGTGCCTTCCACCGCCAGATCGGCCGCCGAGGGCAGGCCGGAGGCCGCGGCCAGGCGCTCGGCGAGGAATTCGTGGAATGCCGGCAGGCCGGACTCGGCCAGCGAAAATCCGGCCGCCATGGCGTGGCCGCCGCCGGTCAGCAGCAGGCCGGACTGGCGCGCGGCAATCACCGCCGCGCCGAGGTCGATGCCGACCACCGAACGGCCGCTGCCCTTGGCAATGCCGTCGGCCAGCGCGGCGACGCAGGCCGGACGATTGAACCGCTCCTTGAGGCGGCCGGCGACGATGCCCACCACGCCGGGGTGCCACTCAACCCCGGCAACCAGCAGGGCGGAACGCCCGGCGGCGATCTGCGCCTCGGCCGCCTGCATCGCCGATTCCAGAATCGGCGCCTCGACCATCTGGCGCTGCCGGTTCACCGCGTCCAGCGTGGCGGCCAGGGCGCGCGCCTCCACCGGATCGTCGCACAGCAGCAGGCGCAGACCGAGATCGGCCTCGCTGATGCGCCCGCCGGCATTGATGCGCGGGCCGAGCGCATAGCCGAGCGTGGCGGCGGTCGGCCGGTCGCGCACCAGCGCCACCTCCAGCAGGGCGGCGATGCCCGGCCGCTCGCGCCGTGCCATCACCCGCAGCCCCTGGGCGACGAAGGCGCGGTTCAGCCCGGTCAGCGGCATCACGTCGCACACCGTTGCCAGCGCCACGATGTCGAGCAGGCCCAGCAGGTCGGGCTCGCGGCGGCCGGCGAAGAAGCCGCCGCGGCGCAGCTCGCGCACCGTGCCGATGGCGGTGAGGAAGGCGATGCCGGCAGCGCACAACATGCCAAGCCCGGAGCCGCAATCCAGCCGGTTCGGGTTGACCGTCGCCACCACGCCGGGCGGCGGGCCTTCCGCCTTGTGGTGGTCCAGCACCACCACGTCGGCGCGGCCGTTCAGGCAGGCCAGCACGTCGCCGGCCGCGGTGCCGCAATCGACGCAGACCAGCAGCGTGGCGCCGCGCCCCGCCAGCGCCTCCAGCACCGGCACGTTGGGGCCGTAGCCCTCGGTGATGCGGTCCGGCACATGCGGAAACACGGTGCAGCCCAGGTCGCGCAGGAAGCCGGTCATCAGCGCCCCGCTGCAGGCGCCGTCCACGTCGTAATCGCCGAACACCGCCACGGTCTCGCCGCGCCGCACCGCGTCGGCCAGGCGGGCGGCGGCGCGGTCCATGTCGCGCAGCACGCTGGGGTCGGGCAGCAGGGCGCGCAGCGTCGGCTCCAGGAAGTCGGACGCCGCTTCCAGCCCGACCCCGCGCGCCGCCAGCAGGCGGCCGACGATCTCCGGCACCCCGAGGCGCTGGGCGATGCCCAGGCCCACCCGGTCCTCGCCTTGCCGCCAGATCCAGCGGCGGTTGCTCAGGCTGCAGGCGACGCCGAGCACCGGCGCCGCCGCCGCCCCGCTCAAAGAGCGGCCTTCACTGCCCGGCCAACAAGGCCTGGGCACAGGGGTTGATGTTGTAGTTATGGTGCGCCTCGATGTAGCGGACCGTTCCGGAGCGGCTGCGCATCACCACCGAATGGGTGATCGCGCCATGGCCATGGCGGTGCACGCCGCGCAGCATGGGGCCGCTGGTAACGCCGGTGGCGGCGAACAGCACATCGCCCTTGGCCAGCTCCATGATGTCGAATTTGTGGTGCGGGTCGGCGATGCCCATGTCACGCGCCCGCTGAATCTGCTCCTCGTTCTCGAAGATCAGCCGTCCCTGCATCTGCCCGTCGACGCAGCGCAGCGCCGCCGCCGCCAGCACGCCTTCCGGCGCGCCGCCGATGCCGAAGAAGATGTCCACACCGCTATCGGGCTGGGTGGTCGCCATCACCCCGGCCACGTCGCCGTCGGTGATCAGCATGATTCGCGCGCCGAGGGCGCGGATGCGGTTGATCTTGTCTTCGTGCCGGTCGCGGTCCAGCAGGCAGGCCACCAGGTCGCTCACGTCGCAATCCTTGGCGCGCGCCAGATTACGCAAATTCTCCTCGACCGAGGCGTCGATATCCACCACGCCGCGTGGCAGGCCGCCGCCGACCGCGATCTTGTCCATGTAGATGTCGGGCGCGTGCAGGAAATTGCCGCGTTCGGCCAGCGCGATCACCGCCAGCGCGTTCGGGCCGCCCTTGGCGCACAGATTGGTGCCCTCCAGCGGATCGACCGCGATGTCCATCGCCGGGCCGCCGCGGCCGACCTTCTCGCCGATATAGAGCATCGGCGCCTCATCCATCTCGCCTTCGCCGATCACCACGGTGCCATCGATCGCCACCGCGTCGAACGCTTTCCGCATGGCGGTTACCGCCGCGCCGTCGGCCTCGTTCTTGTTGCCCAGGCCCATCCAGCGGCTGGCCGCCAGGGCAGCGGCCTCACTGACCCGCACCAGTTCCAGCGCCAGATTGCGGCCACTGACCAGCTCGCGGACAACGTTTTCCTGTATCGACATGACGTGACTCCTCCTGATGCGTTTATTCAGCCCGGTTCGATCCGGATTACGGCAGGCTCTTCAAGCACCGCGTCCAGCGCGGCGATACGGGCCAGGGCGGCGCGCATCGCCGCCTCGCCGGTTTCGTGGGTCACCAGCACCACCGGCACCGCCTCGCCGGGGCTGCGGCCGCGCTGCAGCATGCTCTCCAGCGAGATGCCCTGGTCGCGCAGCACGGCGGTCACGTCGGCGATCACGCCGGGTCGGTCGACCACCATCAGGCGCAGGTAATAGGCGCCGACATGCGCCTCGATCGGCACCGAGGGGGCGTCGCTGAGCGCGCCCGAGGCGGCGCCCCAGACCGGGGTGGCCCGGCCGCGGGCGATGTCGATCAGATCGGCCGCCACCGCCGAGGCGGTCGGCCCGGCGCCGGCGCCGCGTCCCTCCAGCATGATCCGGCCGATGAAGTCGCCCTCCGCCACCACGGCGTTGAACACCCCGTCCACCCGGGCGATCGGCGCGGATTGCGGCACCATGCAGGGATGCACCCGCGCCTCGATGCCCGCCTCGGTGCGGCGGGCGATCCCCAGCAGCTTGATGCGGTAGCCGAGGTCGCCGGCGAAGGCGATGTCGAGCGCGGAGACGCGGCGGATGCCCTCGACATGCACCGCGCCGAACGCCACCGGCCGGCCGAACGCCAGCGCCGCCAGGATGGCCAGCTTGTGGGCGGCATCGATGCCGTCGACGTCGAAGGCGGGGTCGGCTTCGGCGTAGCCGAGCTTCTGCGCCTCGGCCAGCACGTCGGCGAACTCGCGGCCACGCTCGCGCATGACTGGTGAGGATGTAGTTGCAGGTGCCGTTGAGGATGCCGGCGACGCGGCTGATGCGGTTGCCCGCCAGCCCCTCGCGCAGCGCCTTGATGACCGGGATACCGCCGGCCACCGCCGCCTCGAAGGCCAGCGGCACGCCGGCGCGCTTCGGCCGCGGCGGCCAGTTCGCCGCCGTGCACGGCCAGCAGCGCCTTGTTGGCGGTGACCACCGGCTTGCCGGCGGCCAGGGCCGCCTCCACCAGCGCCCGGCGCCGGACCTTCCGAGCCGCCGATCAGTTCCACCACCACATCGACCGCCGGGTCGGCGGCCAGCGCCACCGGATCGTCGTACCAGCGCAGCCCCGTCAACTCCACGCCGCGGTCGCGGCCGCGGTCGCGGGCGGAGACTGCGGTGACGGCGACCGGCCGGCCGGCGCGGGCGGTGACCACGTCGGCATTGTCGCGCAGCAGCCTGAGCACCCCGGCGCCGACCGTGCCCAGGCCGGCGACGGCGACCGAAAGCGGACGGGTCATGCCGGCGCCTGCGTCGGGGTCGGCGCCCCAGGGACCGTTGGTATCCGATTGCAGGAAGCTGCGGATGTTGCGCAGCGCCTGGCGCAGCCGCTGGGTGTTCTCGACCAGGGCGATGCGCACATGGCCGTCGCCGTGCTCGCCGAAGCCGATGCCCGGCGCCACCGCCACCTTGGCGCGCGCCAGCAGCAGCTTGCTGAACTCGACGCTGCCCAGCGGCGCGTAGCGCTCCGGGATCGGCGCCCAGGCGAACATCGAGCCGTCCGGGCAGGGCACGTCCCAGCCGGCCGCATGCAGGCCGCGGATCAGCACGTCGCGGCGCTCGCGGTACAGGTCGCGCATTTCCTGCACGCAATCCTGCGGCCCGTTCAGCGCCGCCGTGGCGGCCACCTGGATCGGCGTGAAGGCGCCGTAATCGAGGTAGGATTTCATCCGGGTCAGCGCGTTGATCAGCTTCGCGGATTGCCGGCGGCGAAGCCCATCCGCCAGCCCGGCATGGAATAGGTTTTCGACAGGCTGGTGAACTCGACGGCGATTTCCTTCGCCCCCGGCACCTGCAGGATCGATGGCGGCACCTTGTCGCCGAAATAGATCTCGGCATAGGCGAGGTCGGACATGATCCAGATTTCGTGCTCGCGGCAGAACGCCACGATCTCGCGGTAGAAGTCGAGATCGGCCAGGTAGGCGGTCGGGTTGGACGGGAAGTTGACGATCAGCGCGGTCGGCTTCGGCACCGAATGGCGCACCGCGCGGTCGAGCGCGCGCAGCATCTCCTCGTCGGGGCTGGCCGGGATGCTGCGCACCGCGGCGCCGGCGATGATGAAGCCGAACTGGTGGATCGGATAGGACGGGTTGGGCACCAGGATGGTGTCGCCCGGGCTGGTGATGGCGGCGGCCAGGTTGGCCAGCCCCTCCTTCGAGCCGAGCGTCGCGACCACCTCGGTCTCGGGGTCGAGGCCGACGTCGAAGCGGCGGCGGTAATAGCCGGCGAGCGCCCGGCGCAGGCCAGGGATGCCCTTGCTGACCGAATAGCGGTGGGTGCGCGGGTCCTGCACCGTCTCGACCAGCTTGGCGACGATATGCGGCGGCGTCGGGCTGTCCGGGTTGCCCATGCCGAGGTCGATGATGTCTTCCCCGGCGGCGCGGGCCGCCGCCTTGGCCTTGTTGACCTCGGCGAAGACGTATGGCGGCAGGCGGCGGATGCGATGGAACTCGTCGTGCATGGCAGCGGTCCGGACCCTTGGGGTTCAGGTAGCGATCGGGTGGATGAGGGATGGGCAATGCCCCTCCCGGCCGGGTCGGGCAAGGACGAAATCAATCCGCAATGCGCGCGGCACCCCCGCTGCCCTCGGCCTCGGCCTGGACATGCACCTGCGCGGACGGGGCGCCGGAGGCCGTCAGCACCGCGGCGATGGCGCGCGCCCGCGCCAGCGCCAGCGGCAGGGCGGCCGACTGGCCGGCCGGGTCGCCGGCGGGGCCGTCGCCGTAGCCGATCGCCTCCATCGGCGCGGTGCCGCGCCGCAGCACCAGGGCGCGCAAGGCATTCTGCGTGTCGGTCGTGATCTCGGCCGATTCGGGCTGGAACGGCACCGTCACGGTTTTGCCGGTGGTCACGGCCTTGGGCGCCGGCGGCGGCCCCGGCGGGGCGACCGGCGGCGGCGTCGCCACGGTGGTGGCCGGCACGTCGGTGCCTTCCAGATGCGGTGCTGCCGGCGGGGCGGCAGGTATGGTCAGCGCGCCCGCTTCCGGCAGCGCGGCGGCGCCCGGGGCAGCAGCACCCGCTTGCGGCGGTGCGCCGGCGGCAGGGGCGGCTGCGGCAGGCGCGCCGGCGACAGGGGCAGCGGCGGCAGGGGTGGCGGCGGCCGGCAGCGGCGCCAGCGGGGTCTGCTCGACGCGGCCGGTGGGCGCCGCCCGCGGCGGCGTGGGCGGGCGATCGGGGGGTGACGGCGGCGCCGCGCCCAGCACCTGCTGCGCCGGCGGCGCCGGGCGCGCGGGAGCAGGCGGGGCGTTCGCGGCCACCAGCGAGGCGCTGGGAGTGTCGGAAGCCGCGGCCGGCGGCGGCGGTGCCGGGCCGCGGCCGGTCGGCGCCGGCGTGGGCGGGTGGGCAGCGTCGGCGGCGGCATACTGGGCCTGGGCATACTGGGCGTTGGCCCGGTCGGCCACCAGGCCGCTGGCGATCCGCCCGCGGGCGGCAGCGTCGTTCTGCACCGGGCGCGCCGGCACGCTGCCCAGGTTGGGATAGGGGTCGTCGGCGTTCGGCGGCGGCGGCCGCTGCTCGGCGATCTTGCCGCCCTCCAGCGAATGCCACCAATCCGCCGGGCTCAGCGAGGGGCCCGACGACGAACAGCCGGCCAGCAGCAGCGCGACCCCACCAGCCGCCCTCTTGATCGCGCGCACGACGGCATGCAAGCGTTGCGGCGGCCGCACTTGAACGCCTCCCGGGCACGCCCTACTAGTTCGTTGCACACGTTTATCTGACATAAGTCCGGACCGCTCCATCCTGCCACAGCGCCGCTGCGGAGCAGGTTTAGCGCGCAGCCGGACCTTCGGGAAGGATACCCTCATGGCTGAGCCGTCCAAGCCGGAACCCGGCGCACTCAAGCTGCCCGATCCCACCGAAATCGGGCGCTCGATGGCCGACATCGCCGAGCGCTCGCAACGCATCGTCGGGGAATGGCTGAAGCGGCAGGCAGATAGCGGACCGGCCAGCCCCGACCCGTTGAATATCGGCGGCGCCTTCATGGAGATGACCACCCGGCTGATGGCCAACCCGGCCAAGCTGGTGCAGGCGCAACTCGGCTTCTGGCAGGACTACATGTCGCTGTGGCAGAACGCCGCCCGGCGCATCATGGGCATCGACAGCCAGCCGGTGATCGAGGGCGACCCCAAGGACCGCCGCTTCAAGGACGACGCCTGGAAGGAAAACGAAGTATTCGACTTCATCCGTCAGTCCTACCTGCTGTCGGCGCGCTACGTGCAGGACGTGGTGAAGCAGGCCGAGGGGCTGGACTCGCATACCGCCCAGAAGGTCGATTTCTATTCGCGCCAGTTCGTCGACGCCATGAGCCCCAGCAACTTCCTGCTGACCAACCCGGAAGTGCTGCGCAAAACCGCCGAGACCGGCGGCGAGAACCTGCTGCGCGGGCTGAACAACCTGCTCGCCGACCTGGAACGCGGCAAGGGCGAGCTGCGCATCAAGATGACCGACACGGACGCCTTCCGGATCGGCGAGAACATCGCCGTGACGCCGGGCAAAGTGGTCTACCAGAACGACCTGATGCAGCTGATCCAGTACACCCCCACCACCGAGAAGGTGCTGAAGCGGCCGCTGCTGATCATCCCGCCCTGGATCAACAAGTTCTACATCCTCGACCTGCGGCCGAAGAACAGTTTCGTGCGCTGGGCGGTCGCCCAGGGCCACACCGTGTTCATCATCTCCTGGGTGAACCCCGACGAGCGCCTCGCCGAGAAGGGGTTCGACGACTACATGAATGAAGGCGTGCTCAGCGCCCTCTCGGCGATCGAGGCGGCCACCGGCGAGACCGCGGTGAACGCCATCGGCTACTGCCTGGGCGGCACCCTGCTCGCCTCCACCCTGGCCTGGATGGCGGCCCACAATGACGACCGCATCCGCAGCGCCACCTTCTTCGTCGCCCTGATGGATTTCCGCGAGTGCGGCGAACTCGGCGTGTTCATCGACGAGGAGCAGCTCCAGGCGCTCGAGGAGAAGATGAACAAGCGCGGCTATCTCGATGGCAGCGAGATGGCGACCACCTTCAACATGCTGCGCGCCAATGACCTGATCTGGTCGTTCGTGGTGAATAACTACCTGCTCGGCAACGACCCGTTCCCGTTCGACCTGCTGTACCTGGAACAGCGATTCGACCCGCATGCCGGCGCGGATGCACAGCTTCTACCTGCGCAACATGTACCAGGAGAACCGCCTGAAGGACCCCGGCGGCATCACCCTGGCCGGCACGCCGATCGACCTCGGCCTGGTGAAGGTGCCGTCGTATTTTATCTCCACCCGCGAGGACCACATCGCGCCCTGGCGCAGCACCTATTATGGCACCCACCTGCTGTCGGGCGAGAACCGGTTCGTCCTCGCCGCATCCGGCCATATCGCCGGCGTGGTGAATCCGCCCGAAGGCGGCAAATACAGCCACTGGATCAACACCGATCTGCCCGACGATCCGGAGGACTGGTTCAAGGGCGCGACCGAAATTCCCGGCTCGTGGTGGCCGGACTGGCAGCGCTGGATCACCAACCTGGACAATCAGCAGGTGAAGGCGCGCAAGCCGGGTGACGGCAAACTGACGCCGACCGACGATGCGCCGGGGAGTTATGTGAAGGTGCTGTTGGGGTAAGGAAGCAAGGCCAGGGCTCTGCCCTGGACCCGCCCCGCGCGCAGAGCGCGCCTTCGACGCGACGGGGCAGTGGCCCCGTTGACCCCATTCTTCAAGAAATAAGGGTTCCAAGGGCCTCCCGGCCCTTGGCGGGTCCAGGGCAGAGCCCTGGCCTTACTTCCCTTTTCCCAGCCCGTCCCGATACCGCTGCGCCAGTTCGACGTAATGTTCCGCCGTGAAGTCGAACTTCGCCCGTTCCGCGGCATCCATTACGCGGTTCAATTTCGCCGGCGATCCCTGCCACAGCTCGTTGCGCCCGATCCGCTTGTTCGGCGTCAGCAGCGATCCGGCCGCGAGCATGCCGCCCTCCTCGATCACCGCCCCGTCCAGCACCGTCGCGCCCATGCCGACGAAGGCGCGATTGTGCAGCGTGCAGGCGTGGATGATGGCGGCGTGGCCCACGGTCACGTCGTCGCCGATCAGGGTCGGATAATGGCCCGCATTGACGTGGATGATGGTGCCGTCCTGGATGTTCGTGCGGGCGCCGATGCGGATGAAATTGGTGTCGCCGCGCACGACGCAATGAAACCAGACGCCCGACAACGCGCCGATATGCACGTCGCCGATCACCACCGCCGTGGGGGCGACGAAGGCGTCCGGGGCCACCAGCGGCATTACGCCCTCGAACCCATGGAGCGGGCCGGCCCGGTCATGCATAGGTGGGTTCCCCCGCGACACCGGCGGGCAGGCCGAGCATGAGGCCGATATTCTGCACCGCGGCGCCGGACGCGCCCTTGCCGAGATTGTCCAGCCGCGCCACCAGCACCGCCTGGCGTCGGGCCTGGTTGGCGAACACGCGCAGTTCCAGCACGTCGGTGTCGTTCAGCGCATCCGGCTCCAGCTTGCCGTCGGCGGTGGGCGGCAGTACCCGCACCAGGGGCTCGCCGGCGTAGCGGCGGGCCAGCACATCGTGCAGATCGGCGCCGGTGGGATGGCCCGGCAGCGTGTCGAGATGCAACGGCACCGAAACCAGCATGCCCTGGCGATAATGCCCGACCGCGGGGGAAAAAATCGGCCGGCGGCTGAGGCCGGCGTAAAGCTGCGTCTCGGCGACGTGCTTGTGCTCCAGCGTGAGGCCATAGAGTTCGAAGGCCGGTCCGCCGCTGGTCTCATGCGCGGCGATCATCGGCTTGCCGCCGCCCGAGTAGCCGGAAACCGCGTTGATGGTGGCGGGAAAATCGGCCGGCAGCAGACCGGCATCGACCAGCGGGCGGAGCAGCGCGATGGCGCCGGTGGGGTAGCAGCCCGGGTTGGCGACCCGCGCCGCCGCCGCGATGCGTCCGGCCTGACCGGGCGCCAGTTCGGGGAAGCCATAGACCCAGCCCGGCGCGACCCGGTGGGCGGTGCTGGAGTTCGAGAAGTTTCGGCGCCGCATCGCCGAGGCTGTCGGCGAGTGCGACGGATTCCACCGCCGCCGCATCCGGCAGGCAGAGCACCACCAGATCGACCTCACGCATGAGGGCGCGGCGTGCCTCGGGGTCCTTGCGGCTATCGGCGGGCAGGCTGCGCAATTCCACCTGCGGCAGGGCGCGCAGGCGCTCGCGGATGCCGAGACCGGTGGTGCCGGCCTCGCCGTCTATAAAAACGCGGGCCGGAAACGCGCGGGCCTGGTTCGCCATGGGCAGTTCTCCTTGCGGACGCATCCTCGGTACGCCGGCAGCCGAAAAAGCAAGGGGACCGGAAAATCCGCCGTGGCGCCGGCGGATCTGAAAGAAATCATCCCGTCCGACCAATGAGCCGTTGGCGCAACGATGCCCGCGCGCCCCTGTGCCCCCTTCCTTCCCGACGAATTCATTTCACTGATGTGGCCGTGTCCGGTATGATGTTTGCTATATCCCTTCCCCCCCTTGAGAGCGAGGTGTCACGATGTCCGGATATCTTTCGTCCCTCTCGGCCGATCAGCAGATCGAAGCGCTCTACATCGCCTATTTCGGCCGCGCCGCGGATATGGGCGGCGAGATCTACTGGCTCACCAACTTCACGGCGCTGACCAATCCTGTCTCCCAGGGCGGTCAGGGCCTCACCAACACCCAGGCTATAGTTAACATTGCGGACAACTTCGCGGTGCAACCCGAGGCGAAGGCGCTTTATTCCTTCCTGGCGACCCCGCCGGCCATCCCCATCCCGAACCCGTCGAGCCCGCCGGCCGCCGTACAACTCTCGGTCAACACCTTCCTGACCGGAGTCTATCAGGACCTGTTCAACCGCGCGCCGGACGCGAACGGCGAGGCCTACTGGTCAACGCAAATTCTCAGCGGCGCGGTCTCTGTCGGCGCCGCCATCTTCGACATCGCCAACGGCGCGGCGGTCGGCAGCATCGACGCGGGCGTGCTCGGCTACAAGCTGCAGGCGGCAACCTCCTTCACCAGCACGAGCGGCGCCGCCAATCAGGGCACCACGCCGCCGCTGTCGGCGTCGTTCCTCGCCGAGGCGCATGCCTCGGTCGTCAACGTGGTGGATGCCGCGAGCGAGGCGGCGTCGCAGGCAGCCGACCTGGTCACCTTCGGCGCCTCCCCAACCGTCACCGTCCCGGCGACCGGCTCCACTCTTCCGGCCGGTTCGACCACTTCCGGCGCATCCGACACGACCGTGCCGGTGGCATCGCTGGCAAGTCTGTCGACAACCAGCCCCCACACCGGCGCGTAGCTTTCGGCCCCGGATACCGGACATGGAAAGGCCCCGGGCTTGCGCTCCGGGGCCTCCACGCGCTGCAACTGACAAGCGCCGCCGGTTTACCGCTTGCTGAACTGGAAGCTCCGGCGGGCCTTGGCGCGGCCGTATTTCTTGCGCTCGACCACGCGGCTGTCGCGGGTCAGGAACCCGGCCAGCTTCAGGATCGGCCGCAATTCCGGCTCGTAATGGGTGAGCGCGCGCGAGATGCCATGCCGCAGCGCGCCGGCCTGGCCGGACAGGCCGCCGCCGACGACGGTGCAGTACACATCGAACTGGTTGTAACGGTCGGCGACCAGGAAGGGCTGGGTGATCAGCATGCGCAGCACCGGGCGGGCGAAATACTGGCCAACGCGCTTGCCGTTCACCTGGATGTCGCCCTTGCCGGGCTTGATCCACACGCGGGCGACGGCGTTCTTGCGCCGGCCGGTCGCGTAGGAACGGCCCAGCACGTCACGCTTGGGCTCGGTCTTGGCCTGCTGGGCCGGCACCGCGGAGGCGACGGCGAGGTCCTTGAGGTCGGAGAGGGTGCGGGACTGCGGGGTGCCGGACATCGTCTCAGACCCTCCTGTTCTTGGGGTTGAGCGCGCCCACGTCGAGCGGCTTCGGCGCCTGGCCGTCATGCGGATGGATGTCGCCGCCGTAGACATGCAGGTGCTTCATCTGCCGGCGCTGCAACGGGCCACGGGTAATCATCCGCTCGACCGCCTTCTCCAGCACCCGCTCGGGGTGGGCGCTGTCGAGCCGCTGACGGATGCTGCGGCCCTTGATGCCGCCGGCATAGCCGGTGTGCCAGTACAGGATCGCCTGGTCGGCCTTGTTGCCGGTAACCTTAACCTTGGCGGCGTTGATGACGACGACGTTGTCGCCGCAATCGACATGCGGGGTGAATTGCGGCTTGTGCTTGCCGCGCAGACGGTTGGCGATGATGACGGCGACGCGGCCCAGGACCAGTCCGTCGGCATCGATCAGCACCCAGTCCTTCTTCACCTCCGCGGGCTTCAGCGAGAGGGTGGTCTTCATGGGTCGCATCCTTGGGGGAGATCAGGGCGCGGCTTATGCCGTCCAGACCTCGCGCGGTCAAGCGGCTCCGTGTGTGGTATTATCATACCACAGCCTTCCACCCCTGCAAAATCCAGCGGAAAAGCCGAGCCGGCGGTTGCGCCGGGCGGCGCCGGCAGCGTAGGACGGCAGCGCAACCAAATGGGGTCCGGCATGGAACGCTACATCGAGGCGCTGCTGCTGACGGCGCGCTGGCTGCTGGTGCCGCTGTACCTGGCGCTGCTGGCCTCGGTGCTGGCGATCTATGCGCTGGTGGCGCGCGAACTGTACCACGTGGCCGAAACCATCATGACCATCCGCGAGGCCGAGCTGGTGCTGGCGGTGCTGTCGGTGCTCGACCTGGTGCTGGTGGCCAACCTGGCGGTGATGGTCGCCGTGTCCAGCTACGAGACCTTCGTGCAGCGCATCCAGAGCAATGACGTGGCGAGACCGGAATGGCTTGGCACGATGGATGCGGGCAACGTGAAGCTGAAAGTGTCGCTCGCGATCATCATGATTTCGGCGATCAACCTGCTGCGCGGCTTTCTGATGGACGCGCCGGCCGAGCGGCTGCCGCTGATGGCCGGGGTGCATGTGGTGTTCCTGGCGTCCACCCTCACCATCGCCTTCGTCGGGCGGATACAGGGGAAGTAACCGCGCCGCGACGCCGTCGGGCGGTGCCTCCTCCGCCGCAGGACGGAGGAGGCGTTGCGGAACGACCGGCTAACAGCCGAACCAGCCGAACAAGCCGCACTTGGCAACCGAGGTGAGAACCACCGGGCCGAGGGAAACGGTCACCGAGTTCCCGACCTTCAACGTGCTGACCAGGGCCAGGCGGGCGGGATTGGTCACCTGGATGGTGTAGACGCCGCCGCCATTGATATTGACGACATCAAAGCTGCTGGCGCTGTTCAGCTTCACGACGGACCCGCTGATCACGGTGGCCTCGGGGCCGATGCCCCCCGGCGTTTTCGCAAGCTGGCCCACGGTCTGGGTCGGCTCGTTCTTGGGCACCGCCACATTCGGCGTTCCCACCTCGAAGGCAACCGTGCGGCTGTAGTGGACGCTGACGTTATCGCCGACCGCCAGATTGGCAAGGCTGACGCCAGAAGCGGCCGTTAGCGGCAGCGGCGAACCCGACGCCGGGACAATCGTCAGCGTCCCCGCGCCGGGGTTGATCGCCTGGATCGTGCCATGCGCGGAATAGCTGCCGGAATCCGGAATGACATTCGTCATTGTCGGGTTGGCCTGTGCCGCCGCCTGGGTTGACAGCACGACAGACGTGAAGGCCGCCATGCACGCGATCGCGGCCGTTGCGGCCACGGCAAGGAAAAGCTTCCGGGACTTCATCGTACCCTCCAAAAGGTCAAATTTGTTTTTTGGATCGTTCGCGGACCACAGGAAGCATTCGGGGCGCATGCCAGCCGGCCCGCCACGCACAGATTAACTGACATTTGCCGATTTTCGCTACACGCGCCTGGTGAAATTCATGTGTACTCCGAACTGGTACAATATTTTGTGTATTCCCTGGGGGGAGAACGGTTCGCGAAAACGCCGATCGGCGGCTCCGCCGAAGCCGTTGAGCGTCACGGGAGGCGGGTCGAGGCGCTGCGCCGCTGTGAAATATCGCGTTATTTGAACGTATTACTGATGCCGGCGCGGGCGGTGCGGCAGCGATCCGGGTTGCGCCTGAGGCTGCTGCCAGGCAAAGCCGCGCTGGCGGCAAACCGGCAGTTACTAGTGGATCGGATACATGACGGGGCGCGCCTGCTCCTGCCCTGCGAGAGGCGCCGCCTCTTGTGCGCTCGCGAACATTTGATCATGAGGAGGTTGACGGACGCGGAAACAGCCGGCGCCACCACCCGGGCACGCGATGCCGGAAACACGACGACGGACAAAATGATGGGCCGACCGCTGCCATGCGGCGGTTTTTTCCATCGGCACGTCCGGGGTGGCGCCTTGGGGCGGAAAAGCCGGTTGCTCGGCGATACGGAACGGGTTCAAATTCCCCACCGAATTGCTCGTGTATTGGATAATGGGTATGAGTTTGAGCGCATATGATGTGTGGCCGTTCTTCGCTTGCATGGCGTTGCTGATGGGGTTCGCGGCATCTCCCGCTCTTAAACTCGCCAGCACGCCACCAAATCCAAAAATAGATCGGGTTTCTACGATTGATGGATTGAGGGGATTTTTGGCGCTAAGTGTATTTTTTTCTCATTGCCCCATATATCATGGCATCATTTCGAGGGGCGTCTGGGAATTGCCGCCCTCCGATTTTTATGTAATGCTTGGGCAGTTCGGCGTTGCGATGTTTTTCATCATAACCGGTTATTTATTTTGGTCCATAATGATAAAAAACGGCGGAAGGCCGCGCTGGCTTCAATTATATATCGGAAGAGTTTTCAGGATCGGACCGCTCTATTTGCTCGCGGCCTCCGTAATGATTATTGTCGTGTTCTCCTCCACCGGACTGACTCTGCGTGAGCCCGGCCTGAAAGTCGCCAGCGAGCTTACCCGATGGATGGCGCTGGGCTTTTTTGGCTACGGCCCGGACATCAATGGTTTTATTGGCACTCCTCTGATTCTGTGTGGTGTAACATGGACGCTCAAATTTGAGTGGCTGTTTTACCTTAGTCTTTTGTTGACGGCTTTTGCAGCGCGCAACAAAACCTCTTATGTTTTATTGCCTGTCATTGCGCTGACGCTTTTTTTATCGTGCCTGTTTTTCGGCGCGTTAACACAAGCCCCCTCTAAACGCTGCGCCTGCGCAGCTCTTTTTTGCGTAGGAATGATATGTGCGGCGATTTCGGCAAGAGGATTGGTCCTGAATGTGGCAAATTGGCTCTCTTCTGTGTTTGTTATCATAATTATATGTTTTGTATTTGTTTTTTTCAACACGGCTTATGCGGGTTATCCGATAATTCTTCTTGGTCTTGCTTTTTTTCTGATCGTCTCCGGCTCAAACGTTTTCGGTCTTCTGTCGAACGTAGCCGCGCGCCGGCTTGGAAATGCCAGTTACGGTATATATATACTGCAAGGCCTTATTCTGGCGTTGGTGTTCTCGTTTGCGCCGGTGCGACAATTTGCTCTTCTGTCACCAGAACGGGAATGGGGGGTATTTCTGGCCTGCAGCGTGCTGCTCGTGATGACGGCGGCGACAACGCATTTCCTGATAGAGCAACCAGGCATCAAAATGGGGCAATGGATCGATGCCTCGATCAGAGCCCGAACCGCATCGCGCGCAACGCTCAGGACATCACCATAGGCCCCCTTGCGCGACCTGCCCCCTTGCGCAACCGGGCGGTAACGCCCCTCGCCGGCCGGCGTGAACGCAAAACGATGCCGCCCGGCCGCAAAATGCTCTATTGTCCCGCCGCATTCGTCCGGGGGGATCGACCATGCCGCGCCGCCTGCTCGCGTTCCTGTGCCTCATCCTCCTCGCCCTGACCATGGCCGCTCCGGGCCGGGCCGACGAGTTCCAACTGCCCGGACTGGAAAGTGACAGCGCCACCTGGTTCGACGCGCTGACCAAACGATACCCCGCCGGCGGCACCCCGCAGGCCCGCCGCACCGCCGAACAACAGGCTGCCACCGCGTTGCGCGCCAAGGACTACACCGCCGCCGCGACAGCGCTCGAACAACGGGTCGCGCTGGGGGAGTCGACCAGCCAGCAATTGCTCGACCTCGCCGGCGCCTATCTGCGCCGCACCCCGCCCGATCCGGCCAAGGCGCTGCTGGCCGGCTGGGAGGCTTTCACCGGCGCGGAACAGGGCCCGCCCGAAATCGCCGCCCTGCTCATCATCGCCGACGCCCTGCGCGCGCTGGACCGCAACGCCCAGGCGGTGCAGGCGCTGCAGGCGGTGGTGCAGCGCGCGCCCGACAACGCCACCTACCGGCGCCTGCTGGCCGACGCTCAGCGCGCCACCGGCGTGCTGGTCCAGCGCGTGCAGACCGAGGGCGAGGCCGAACCGCCGCGCGCCTGCATCGCCTTCACCGTGCCGCCGGCCCGGCGCCCCGATTTCAACGCCGCCGACTGGGTGCGGCTCGATCCGCCGGTGCCGGGGGCGGCGATCACCCGCGAGGACGATCAGATCTGCGTCTCCGGCCTGCCCTCGGGCGCCACCACGCGGGTGATCCTGCGCGCCGGCCTGCCCGGCGAGCAGGGGCTGGCGCTGACGAAGGAAACCGTGCTGGCGGTCGCCCTGCCCAACCGGCACCCCCGCATCGCCTTCGATTCCCGCCTGTTCGTGCTGCCGCGCGGCCAGTCCCCGTCGGTCGGGCTGACCACCGTCAACCTCTCGGCGGTGTCGCTGAAGCTGATCCGGCTGACCGAGCGCAACATCATCGCCCTGCTGCATGAAAATAAGCTGGGCGATCCGCTGCAGCTCTGGACCACCAATTTCGTCGCCCGCGACTGGGGCCGCGAGGTGTGGGAAGGCGCCGCCGATATCCCGAAATGGGAGCCCAACCACGCCGCCCGCACCGCCCTGCCGCTGCCCGCGGCGCTGCGCGAGTCCGGCCCCGGCCTGTACGCCTTGCTGGCCACCCCCGGCGACGGCACGAAATCCTGGGACGCGGGCGCGGTGCAACTGGTGCTGCGCACCGATCTGGCGCCGACGGTCTGGCGCGGCCAGGATGGGCTGACCGTGCAGGTGCGCGCCTATTCGGACGCCAGCGTCCGCCCCGGCGTGCGGCTGGCCCTGGTCGCCCGCAACAACGATGTGCTGGCCGAGGCGGTCACCGATGCCCAGGGCGTCGCCCGCTTCGCCGCCCCGCTGCTGCGCGGCGAGGGGCCGATGGCGCCGGCGGTGCTGCAGGCCTTCGGTCCGGGCGATGATTTCGCCGCCCTCGACCTCAGCGTCGCCGCCTTCGACCTGTCCGATCGCGGGGTGGAGGGGCAACCGCAGCCCGGACCGGTCGATTCCTATGTGTGGCTCGACCGTGGCATCTACCGGCCAGGCGAGACCGTGCAGGTGATGGCGCTGCTGCGCAGCAATGCCGGCCTGCCGGCCGACCTCCCCGCCCGGGTGACGGTGAAGCGGCCGAACGGTCAGGTGTTCCTGCAGGCCACCCCGCCGCGCGAAGCCGATGCCGCCATCCACCTGCCGGTGGTGCTGTCCGCCGGGGCCGCGGTCGGCACCTGGACGGTGGAGGTGCAGGCCGACCCCAATGCGCCGCCGATCGGGAAGGCCGAGTTCCGCGTCGATGCGTTCATTCCCGACCGGATGGCGGTCGAGACCGGGACGGCCCCCGCGGTGATCATCCCCGGCCAGCCCGCCATCGTGCCGGTATCCGCCCGCTTCCTGTATGGCGCCCCGGCCGCCAACCTTTCCGGAACAGCGTCGATGCGCCTGGTGGTTGACCCGGCGCCGTTCCCCGCCCTGGCCGGCTATCGCATCGGGCTGGCCGGCGAGACCTACGCGCCCGAGGCCAGCGACCTGGAGTTGCCCGATACCAACGCGCAGGGCCAGACGAAGCTCACCATCCTGCTGGCGCGCGCGCCCGACACCACCCAGCCGCTGAAAGCGGCAATCGACATCACCGTGAACGACCCCGCCGGGCATGGCAGCCGGGCGGCGCTGGAAATTCCGGTGCGCTCCGCTTTCCCGCTGATCGGCATCAAGCCGGCCTTCCCCGACAATGCCGTCGATGCCGGCAGCGAAGCCGGGTTCGACATCGCTGCCGTGCGCCCTGACGGCCAGCGCACGGCACTGAAGGCGAAGCTGCGCCTGGTGCGCGAGCGGCCGGACTGGCGCCTGGTGATGAACGGCAATCTGGCCCGCTACGAAACCGTCTGGCGCGATGAGCCGCTGGAGACCAGCCAGGTCGATATCCCCGAGGGCACCCCGCTGCATTTCGCCCGCAAGCTGGATTTCGGCCGTTACCGGATCGAGGTGGCGCAGGAGGGCGGCATGGCGGTGTCCTCCACGCGGTTCCGCGCCGGCTGGGCCAGTTCCGACAGCCCTGACGTGCCGGACCGGGCGGATGTCGCCGCCGACCGGCGCAGCGTGCCGGCCGGGCAGTCGGTGAAGATCCATATCGCCCCGCCTTTCGCCGGCGACGCCACGCTGCTGGTGCTGACCGACCGGGTGCTCAGCCTGCGCACCCTGTCCGTTTCCACCGGCGGCACCGACGTGGACGTGCCGGTGGAAACCGCCTGGGGTCCCGGCGCCTATGTCGCCGTGCATGTGTTCCGCCCGGGCAGCGACGGCAGCCGGCCCGGCCGCGCCATCGGCCTGACCTGGGTCGGCGTCGATCCGGCCGCGCGCACCCTGGCGGTTACCGTCCCCGCCCCCGAGCGCCTGCCGCCGCGCGCCCACAGCGTCGTGCCCGTGCGCACCGCGCCGGGCGCCTGGGTGACGCTGGCGGCGGTGGACGAAGGCATCCTGCGCCTGACCAGCTTCGTCTCGCCCAATCCGGTGCCGCATTTCCTCGGCCGCCGCGGCCTTGGCATCGATATCCGCGACGATTGGGGGCGGCTGATCGCCCCGCCGGACGGCCCGGCCACGCTGCTGCGCCAGGGCGGCGATGAGGGCAGTTTTGTCCTGCCCGACATTCCCCTGCGCACCGTGGTGCTGTTCACCCCGCCGGTGCAGGCGGGGACGGACGGGGTTGCGTCCATCCCGCTCGACCTGCCTGATTTCAACGGGCAGGTGCGGCTGATGGCGGTGTCCTGGCTGGGCAGCCGGATCGGCGCCGGCAGCACCGACGTGACCGTGCGCGACCCGCTGGTGGCCGAGGCGCTGCTGCCGCGCTTCCTCGCCCCCGGCGACGAGGCGCGGCTGGCGGTGCTGCTGCACAATCTCGACCTTCCGGCCGGCGAGGCAGTGGCCCGCATCAGCGTGCAGGGGCCGCTGGCGGTGTCCGGCGCCGACCGGCTGGCGGTGAATTTGGCGCCGGGCGCGCAAGCGGTGCCGGCGACCGTGCTGCGCGCCACCGGCACCGGCCGCGGCGTGATCCGGCTGGAAGCAAGCGGGCCGGGCGGATTCGCGGTCTCCCACGATTACGCGCTGACCGTGCGGCCGGCGCGCGGCCCGGTGGCGCAGGTAGCGGGCGGCGAGCTGGCGCCGGGAGCCGACATTGCCCTGGCACCCGTCCTGGCCCGTTTCCTGCCCGGCACGGCGCAGGCATCCGCCAGCTTCGGCGCGCCGGTGCGCTACGACGCGGCGGCGCTGGTGCAGGCGCTGGCCCGCTACCCGCTCGCCTGCCTGGAGCAGGCGACCAGCCGCGGCCTGCCGCTCGCCGTGTTGCCGGACGGTTCGTTGGCCGGACCGGACCGGGCCGGACGGCTGCAGGCCCAGGTCGCCTCGGTGCTCGACCGCCAGCGCTATGACGGCGCGTTTTCGCTCTGGTCCGCCAGCGGCGAGGCCGAGCCCTGGCTGACCGCCTACGCCATGGAGTTCCTGCTGCGCGCCCGCACGGCCGGCGCGGCGGTGCCGGAAGCGGCGATCGCCGATGGGGTCAAGGCGCTGGCCGAGGCGGCCGATCAGGACCAGAACGAGCCGGCGGCGCTGGCCGCGCAGGCGTACCGCCTCTACGTGCTCGCCTTGGCCGGCCACGGCCTGCCCGGCGCGGAGCGGGTGCTGGCCGAAACGATGGACAAGCTGCCCACCCCGCTGGCGAAGGCGCAACTCGCGGCGGCGCTGGCGCTGTCGCACGACACGCCGCGCGCCGAGACGGCCTTCGCTGCCGCGCTGGACGCGCCGGGCCGGCGCTGGTGGGCGGCCGATTACGGCACCGCGCTGCGCGACGAGGCGGCGATCGCCGTGCTGCTGAAGGAATCCGGCCTGCTGGCGGATCGTCTGCCCGCTATTGTCGCCGGCCTGCCGGGCGCCGACCTGCAGGCCGATGCGCTCAGCACCCAGGAACAAGCCTGGGCCTCGGCCGCCGCCGGGGTGCTGGGCCGCGACGGCAAGCCGGCGCACATCGCGCTCGACGGGCACGCCCTGCCCGAAGCCGCGGTGGTGACGGTGGCGCTGGACGGTCCGGCGACCGCCCGCAATCTCGGCGACCGGGCGGTCTGGCAAAGCCTCGCGGTCACCGGCATCCCGGCCGAGGCACCGCCGGCCGCGCGCAACCTGATGCGGGTGCAGCGCCGCTTCTTCAACCTCGACGGCTCGACGCTGGACCTCGACACGCTGAAGCAGAACACCGTGTTTGTCCTGCTGCTCGAAGGCAAGGCCGAGGACGGGCAGGACCACCGCGCCATGCTGATGCAGGGCCTGCCGGCGGGCTGGGAAGTCGCCGCCCGCTTCGCCGAGGGCGCCGCACCGGGCCTGCCCTGGCTCGGCGAATTGTCGCCGACCGAGGCGCAGATCGGCGCCGATGACCGCTTCGCCGCGGTGGTCGCGCTGACCGCGGACAAGCCGGCGCTGCGCATCGCCGTGCGGCTGCGGGCGGTGACGCCGGGCAGTTTCGAGCTTCCCGGGGCGGAATTGTCCGATATGTACCGCCCGACGCTGTTCGCGCGGCAGACGGCGAACCGGATCAAGGTGCTGGCGCCGGAGTGAGGCGCGACCTCTCCCCCCGGCCCCCTCCCACAAGGGGAGGGGGGGCAGAACCTCTTCTCCCCCTCCCCTTGTGGGAGGGGGCCGGGGGAGGGGTCGCGGTGTCGCACTGGCGCTCGCCGTGCTGGTAACCCTCCTCCTCACCCTCGACCACCTGTTCCCCCCCGACCTCTCCCGCCTCGCCACCGTCGGCAGCGAGATCACCGACCGCGCCGGCCGCACCGTCGCCCTGCTGCCCGCCCCCGGCGGCGTCTGGCGCTTCCGCACCGCGGCGGACGATGTGGCGCCGGGATTGATCGACACCCTCGTCGCCATCGAGGACCGGCATTTCTGGCGCCACCCCGGCGTGAACCCGTTCGCCCTCGCCCGCGCCGCCGTGCAGGATTGGCGCAGCGGGCGCATCGTCTCCGGCGGTTCCACCCTCACCATGCAGGCTGCCCGCCTGCTGGAGCCGAGGCCGCGCACCCTGCGGTCGAAGCTCATCGAAATCGCCCGCGCCCTGCAGCTCGAGGAACGCTTCTCCAAGCGCGACATCCTCGGCATCTGGCTGACGCTGGCGCCGATGGGCGGCAATCTGGAGGGCGTGCGCGCGGGGTCGCTCGCCTGGTTCGGCGTCTCGCCGCGCCTGTTGGATGCGGCCCAGTCCGCCCTGCTGGTGGCCATCCCGCGCCGCCCGGAGGCGCTGCGCCCGGACCGCCACCCCGACCGTGCCCGCACACTGCGCGACCGCATCCTGGCCGCCACCGGCGGCGACCCGACAACGGATATTCCCGCCGCCCGCACATCGCTGCCCCGCCACGCCCGCCAGGCCGTCGCCGCCCTGCCGCCGGCCCCCCGTATCGCCACCACGCTCGACCTGAAGTTGCAGATCGCCCTGGAACGGCTGGCCGCCGAGCGGCTCGACACGCTGCCCGAGCGCGCCTCGCTCGCCCTGCTGGTGGCCGACGCGCCATCCCGCGAAATCCGCGCCCTGGCCTCGGGCGGCGCCGGCCCCGGCGAGGGCCGCGGCGGCGCGCTCGACCTCACCCGCGCCGTCCGCTCGCCCGGATCGGCGCTGAAGCCGTTCATCTACGCGCTCGCCTTTCAGGACGGCATCGCCGGACCCGATACCGTGCTGGCCGACCTGCCGCGCCGGTTCGGCGGCTACGCGCCGGAGAATTTCGACCGCGGCTTCGCCGGCAGCGTCACCGCCGCCGAAGCGCTGCGGCGCTCGCTGAACCTGCCGGCGGTGGCACTGCTGGACCGGGTCGGCCCGCTGCGGTTTGCCGCCACGCTGAAGGCCGCCGGCGTGCCGCTCCGCCTGCCGCCGGGTGCGGACGCCTCGCTGCCGCTGGCCCTCGGCGGTGCCGGCATCACCCTGCGCCAGGCCGCCGCGCTCTACGCCGCCCTGGCCGGCGACGGCAGCGCCGCCCCTCTGCGCCTGCGCGACGCCGACCCGGCCGATCCCCGCCCGTTCCTGCCGCCGCGCGCCGCCGCGACGGTCGCCGCCGTCCTCACCCAACCGCTGCCCGATGGCGGGCCGCCCGGTATCGCCTGGAAGACCGGCACGAGCTGGGGCGGGCGCGACGCCTGGGCGCTCGGCTTCGACCGGCAACACGTGGTCGGCGTGTGGGTCGGCCGGCCCGATGGCACGCCGCTGCCGGGCGCCACCGGGCGCAGCCTGGCGCTGCCGCTGCTCGGCCGGGTGTTCGGCCTGCTTCTTCCGACCCCGCGCGATCCGCCGCTGCCGCCCCGCCCGGAAATCCATTCCGCCCCGCCGGCGGACGCGCTGCGGCTACTGTTTCCGCCGCCGCAGGCGGTGCTGAGCGATAACGGCCCGGTCACCCTGCGCGCCATGGGCGGGCGCCGGCCGCTGACCTTCATGGTGGACGGGGCGCCGCTGGCCACCGACCCGGCACGGCGCGAAACGGCCTGGAACCCGCCAGGGCCGGGGTTTTACCAGCTGACCGTGCTGGACGCGGACGGGGCGGCGGCGCGGGCGGGGGTGCGGGTGAAGTAAGGAAGGCCAGGGCTCTGCCCTGGACCTGCCGTTGCGCGTAGCGCGCCTTCGGCGCGACGGCCGAGAGGCCCCTGGACCCCATCACTTGAAGGGCTTGGCTCAACTTGGAGTTTACGAATACTTGGTGCGGTTTCGGCCAGAGTCATATCAGCGACTTAGCGGTGCCTCCCGCCAGAATTTTCTAGAATGTGGTGCCACGTCGCATAGCTGGCGTCTCGTTATGCACTGCCATCATGGATAAATTCCGGATTTCAGAGGTGGCCGGGTTCCTCGAGACAGCGTTTCGCTGCCGTTAAGTGGAGCCTCTGCCGGTGGGTATCGTAGGGTAGCGTTGTCGCGGTGTCACGCAGCGAGGGCGAAGCCCGACCGGAGTGACGCCGCGACAAAAAAATTTACGCTGCCGCAGATTGCCTTGCGTAACCGTAATATGCATGGTCCGGCGTCTGCGCGTCAGTATCTGCTTATCTCCCCGGAGCTGGCTATCACCCCGGGGCGAGCACGGACTGCCCCTGCAGGATCATTCTGATGGCCTGGTAGGCGTCGATACTGCGTCTGGCGGCGGTGCCGATGACGGATCGGACTGCGGCATACCAGTTGGCACCCCAAAGCGAGCGGAAACCGCCGGTGACTTTGCGATAGGTGGCGGTGGGTCGCACCTCGCGTTTGCTACGGTTATTATCCGGACCGACCTCGGGGTGGTCGAGGAAGGTGAACAGGTGGCTGCGGAGCTTGCCGTATCGTTTTCGCAGCCGCAGGCCGTCTCGGTTGACCGGCAGAAGGCCCATCACGGCATCGAGTTCGCGCTCCATTCGTTGGCGATAGCTGCGGCGGGCGGTTTCGGCCAGATCGTGTCGCCGTCGGGCCAGCACGAAGGCGCGCAGCAGCAACATCTTCATGCGGGGGGCGAAGATCTGATCACCTGCGTCGATGGCAAACTGGCAGTCGCGCAATTGATGCGCCCTATGCCGACATCGGCATAGGGCGCATCTGCTGCGCGATGCGCAGTATGCGATCGACGAGGGCGATAGCGTGTTCGCCTGCGGCTTCAAGTTCCTGCTGTTGCGGGCAATGACGATCGGCCGTCGCCGGCCTGACCTCAAGGACAGCACGCTGCGGCAATACCTTGGCGATCTCGAACGCCGGCTCGACCGGCTGTTGTCGGGCGCCATCCCCGACACGCCGGCAGCCCGCCGCCTGTTCAACGCCATGCGTCGTGACCGCGACGACCTGTTCCGCTTCGTCATCCGCCGCGACGTGCCATACACCAACAATGCTTGTGAGCGGACGCTGCGGCCATCGGTGATCTTCCGCAAGGTCACCGGCTGCTTCCGCTCGCAATGGGGCGCCAAGGTCTACGCCGCCGCCGCCTCGGTGATCGCCACCGGTCGCCTCTATGGCCTCACCGCGCTCCAGGCGCTCGCCAACGCACTCGCCGGAAAGCCCGTTATCCAGGCAGTTTGAACCCCGCCGCCAAGGGGTGAGCAGTTACGGGCAATAGGCCGAGCTGACAGCATCAAGAAGGCACTGGAGGTCACAGACGGCAAGGAAGGGCACCGCCGACCAAAGCCAGTGGCAATGCTAAGGTCAAGCAACCGGGATGCCGGCGGACCGCCCGAGCCAGGCACCGCGCTGAACTGCGCCGGGGCGGTGCGCGGCGGCTCCCAACGATCCGCGGAAGGGCAATCAGTCTCGCCGGGCCTTGTGCCCAAGCAGCAGTGCAATCGTCTGTTCACGGCGTGACAGCCACGAGCGCAGGAAGAACGGCCAACCCAGGACCGCCGCTGCCAGGATCACGGCGATGAAGACCCGCCGCTTCCAGGCACGATGCCCGGCCCAATCGGTCCGGGTGACGGAGGACCACACCACGATACGCACCGTTGGCACACACAGTAGGACCACGCCAACCGTTAGATACGAAGCGATCAGGAGAGTGATCATGGTGACCCCCTGAGGGTGCCGGCGGCGGTTTCTGCGGGGTCTTGCTACCCAGGCCATTTGCTGGGTAGCAGGAAATGTAACCGGGGCAAAACCCCGGGCGACGCGGCATTTGCCGCTTGCCCCGACGCGGTTGAGTACCAATTCCCTCTGGCCATGTCGCCACCCAAAGCCCCCTCCGATCTGTCGCGCGCCGAGTTGGAAGCCGAGGTCACGGCGCTACGGGGCGAGGTGTCCGAGCTGAAACAACTCGTGCTGGGGCTGCGCGAGGAGACCGCCAGGCTGAAGGGCCTGAAGGGCTTACCTTTACCCGCATCTAGAAAGATGCAATTTTATCATTATGTTAGCCTAGCCATCTGTGCGCCGTAGCTGAGGGAAGCCCCTTGGAACGCAGGTGCAGCATACGCCCGCTTTCGCAACGGGCATTTGGAAAATCTGCCATTTTCGGCGCTCGGCTGCGGATCGACATGATGTCGTTCTATAGTAGCGCAGGGCTTTGCCACGATGCGGGTAAAGGTAAGGCCTGAAGGGTCGGCCGGTGATCAAACCCAGCGGCATGGAGAATGCGACCGAGCCGAAACGCGTCGGCAAGCGGGTCAAACGGCGTGGTCGCGGCAAGGTCACCCCACGGGTCGCGGTCGAGACGCAGGTGATCCGGGTGACGCCGCCGGCGGGCTCGCAGTTCAAGGGCTACGAGCCCTACCAGGTGCAGGACCTGGTGATCACGGCACGGGTGGTGCGCTATCGGCGCGAACGCTGGCTGACGCCATCGGGCGAGACCATTTTGGCGCCGCTGCCCGAGGGCACGCGCGGCCATTTCGGACCGGAGCTGCGCCGCTACGTGCTGATGCAGTACCACCAGGGCCAGGTCACCGTGGAACGGCTGGTGGCGCAGTTGCAGGCGGTCGGCATCGCCATCTCCAAGCGCGAGGTCATGCGCCTGCTGATCCACCGGCAGGATGACTTCCTCGATGAGAACCGGGAGGTGCTTCGGGCGGGACTGGAGACCGCGGACTGGATCACCGTGGACGACACCGGCGCACGCCATCGCGGCGCCAACGCCGTCTGCACGCAGATCGGCAATGACAATTTCACCTGGTTCGGCACGACCGGCAGCAAGAGCCGGATGAACTTCCTGGAACTGCTGCGCGCCGATCACACCGATTACGTCGTCAACGCGGCGGCGCTGGACTACATGCGCGAGCACAACCTGTCCGCAGCGGTGATCCAGCAATTGGCCGGGCATCCTCAGCGGCAGTTTGCCGATCCGGCCGCCTGGCAGCGCCATCTGGAGCAACTCGGCATCAGCGCGCTGCGGGTGACCCCCGACCCAACGCGCGTCGCCACCGAGGGCGCGTTGTGGGGCGCCATCGCCGCGCACGGGTTCCTGCATGAGGCGGTGATCGTCAGCGACGACGCCGGCCAGTTCAACGTCGGCACGCACGCCCTGTGTTGGATCCATGCGGAGCGGCTGGTGCATAAGCTGGAGACGTTCACCGACCCGCAGCGCGCCGCCCAGCAACTCGTTCGCGGCCTGATCTGGTGGTTCTACGCCGATCTCAAGGCTTACCAAGCTGCGCCGACGGCGCGCCGGCGCAGCGAAATGCGGGCCCGCTTCGACCGCATCTTCCTGCGCACCACCGGCTTCGCCACGCTCGACCGGCTGCTCCAGCGCCAGCACGCCAACAAGGCCGAGTTGCTGATGGTGCTCGACCACCCGGTTGATCCGCTTCGCGGCTCAACCCCGCTGCACACCAACGGCTCGGAGAACGACATCCGCTGCCAGGTGACCAAGCGCCAAGTCAGCGGCGGCACCAAGACCGATATCGGCCGCGACTGCCGCGACGCCTTCCTTGGCCTCGCAAAGACCTGCCGCAAACTCCGCGTCTCGTTCTGGAACTACCTGGGCGCCCGGCTCGGCGTCGCCGGTACCCCGGTCGTGCCACGTCTCGCCGAAATCATCCGCTGCCGCGGCCAGCCCGCTTGATGGGCTGCGCCGCCCGGGGTTTTGCCCCGGTTACCAGGAAATCCTCTAACCCCTTGAAACCATGGTCGGAGCGGCGGGATTCGAACCCACGACCCCCAGTCCCCCAGACTGCGCTTAGCGACCTTCACCATGGTAGCCTCGGGTAGCAACCGGTAGCAGATGGTACGATTTACCGCTTCAAATCAAATGTTTACCGTCTCATACCTTCAGTGTATAGGTAGCGGCTGGTTTCACCGAATCACAGCAGGTTGCTACCCGGCTGCTACCCAGACGCTACCCAGGAGGGGGCCGATGCCGACCGCCACCTTAACCGCCCGCACGGTGCCGACCTTCGGTTGCCCACCTGGGGCAAACGAGATCACATACTGGGCAAACGACCTTCCCGGCTTTGGGGTCCGCGTTCGTGCGGGCGGGACACGGACATGGCTCGTTCAGTTGCGTACGAAGTCGGGGCAGACGCAGCGCCATACGCTCGGCGACCCAGAGACGGTACCGCTCGCGAAGGCGCGGAAACGCGCGCAAGAGATAATCGCCCAGGCCAAGCTCGGCGGTGACCCAGCCGGCGCGCTCAGGAAAGAGCGGGAGGCGATTGGGGTTGCCGAGTTGGTCAGGACCTACCTCGCTCACCAGAAAGCCCGCATGAAGCCGCGCAGCTATGACGAGTTGCGGCGACACCTTGAGGCCCATGCCAAGCCGCTGCACAGACAACCCGCGGCCAAGGTGACCCAGCGCGGAATTGTTGAGCTACTGCAGGCGCTGTCGGCGCGCGCGCCGGTCATGGCGAACCGTGTGCGGGCAAGCCTGTCCGCCATGTTTGCCTGGGGCATGAAGGCGGGGCTTGTGCCAAGCAACCCGGTCGCCGCGACCTTCAAGCCGGCCGACGAAGCGCCGCGCCAGCGGGTGCTGTCCGACCACGAGTTGGCCCGGATCTGGTCTGCAACCGCTGGCGATCACGATCATGACCGAATTGTGCGGCTGCTGCTACTGACCGGGGCACGACGCGAGGAAATAGCCGGCATGGCCTGGACCGAAATTGCGGCCAATGACGATGGTACAATGACGTGGACGCTGCCAGCAGAGCGTAGCAAGAACAGCCTGCCGCATGAAATGGTCTTGCCACCAGCAGCCACGCGGCTTCTGCCGCCGGCGCGGGAGGACGCGGACGAGGGGCGGCGCCTCCTGTTGTTCGGGGAGGGCAAGGGCCCGTTCTCAGGCTGGTCCCGCTGCAAGGAGCGACTCGACGCCCGCATCACCGAAGCAAACGGCGGCAAGGCCATCCCGCCGTGGGTGCTGCATGACCTGCGCCGGACATTTGTCACACGGTTGAACGATCTTGGGGTCGAGCCACACGTCATCGAAGCGCTGGTAAACCACACCAGTGGCGCAGCAAAGGCCGGCGTGGCGGGTGTTTACAACCGCTCGGCCTACACGACCCAGAAGCGGGCCGCCCTCGCCCTGTGGTGCGGCCATGTCGCCAAGCTGGTTGACGAGGTGCCGGCGGCGGGATCGGGTGACGTTGTGCCGCTACGGCGGGCGGGCTGACCGTGGCGGGGGCAAACCGGACGATTCAACGCGTCCCGACAGAGGCAAGCGCCGCGGCGGTCCACGCGAATTGGCGGGAGCAGGTTATGGCGGCAATGAAAAAGCGTGAGAAACATCTCGCAGCTGGCCAGCTGCCGACCGAAGCGGAACCCG
The DNA here is from genome assembly GCA_963709085.1 of uncultured Alphaproteobacteria bacterium. Taxonomy (GTDB): domain Bacteria; phylum Pseudomonadota; class Alphaproteobacteria; order Acetobacterales; family Acetobacteraceae; genus Rhodovastum. Next base: position 224,341 of record CAVPVB010000024.1, on the reverse strand, counting down.
GGCTCACCGTCATTTCGCCCATCTCGTGCGACCCTCTTTTGGCCAGCCTTCTCGCCTTGCTTGAGATGATTAAGGACATGGATCGCTTCGGCACACCCCAAAAAGGTCCAAAACCCAAGCGAGATACACTAATCGCGATTACACAAATATTACAAAGAAATAAATTGCCAATCGCGACTGGAACTGGAGCAATTCACGTCCGTACAGTTTGTGCTGAATTGGCAAGGATAGAAGGTATTAATCTCAGCGAGATTCATGTCCGTGATCTGCTACACCAGCTGCAGGATCTTGCAGAAAGGCTGTTCATTCGGAGATTTATTCGGTCGGGTGGCCTGAGACGCTGTCGGCCGAAGCGATGCAGCAGGAAGCGCCTGTGGGTTCAGCGAATTTGGATCGAGAAGCACCAAGCCATCCGGTCCCGCAGAGCGGCGCGCCGGTTCCGGGAAAAAGGTGCGGCCCGCAACAGCCGTTTGGTGCGCGGGCTCAAGGGAAACGGAGTGGTCCGCAACAACTATTTTCGTAGCACCTAAATATACCACCGGGCCTCGGTGGGTTTCATGCGCTACTTGGTACGTCCCAGCGACACTTTAAGGAACGGGACATGCCAGAACCGACTATGGCCGCCCTCGACGGCCGAACCATGTTGACTGAAGGCTTCGTACGCTCTGCAACGGGCCTTTCCCGCCACACCCTGATCCGAATGCGCAAGCTGCCTGACGCGGGTGGTCTGCCTTTCGTCCGACTGAGCACGCGACGGATCGGATATCTGCGCAATGATGTTGAGGCGTTCCTTGCTGTGCGCCGCGTCGGTGCGGTTCGGGCCGCCGCCTAAAAGTAGAAACGGCGACCCCGGCACGGGTCGCCGCTTTCGCATTCCCCAGCCTGTTCCGAGGACTAGAGACGATGGATCAACGGAATTCTTGTATCACGACCGCGGCGTGGTCGCACCAAAATGTTGCTCCGCCGAGTAACCCGCAGCCGGATTTCGAGATGGCACAGCGCTACATTCGCGCGCTGACCGGCGCCGACGCCACTCCGGTGTCATTCCAGACGTTCGATGACCGGATAGCTGACAAGCACAGGCGCAATCTCCTGAGTTCGGTCCGTATCTTTCATGGAACCTTACGACAACACTGGCCTGAACTCACACGCCTCAATGCCGCCGGGGCGGGCATCTTCACCACGGTGAACGAAACGGATCTGGCAGGGCGCTCAGCCCAGAACATCAAGCGTGTGCGTGCCATTTTTATCGATGCCGACAGCGAACAGCAGACCGCTACCGCCTTCCGGCTGACGGGGGAAGCCAACCACCGCCCGGACATCGTCGTCGAATCCAGCCCGGGGAAGCGACACTTCTACTGGGTCGTCGACGACGTGCCTTTGGACACATTCGGATTGGTGCAGAAGGCGCTGGCCAGACACTTCGGCAGTGACCCCAGCGTGAACGACCTGTCCCGCGTGATGCGGCTGCCCGGCACCATTCACCACAAGAGCGCGCCCGCTCTGGTCAAGCTGCTGAAGCCGGCCGCGGAGGTGAACGGTGCATAGCTATAAGGCGGTCCTGGCGGATCTGGGTATTTCCCTCAACGACTCTTCGTTGCGGCCGGCAGCGAACGCAGTCGCGCTATCGGCATTCCCCGACCTCGGGCCGGCGCCGCCCTGGATTGTAATGGATGCTGAAGAAATCACTGATGTGGTCAGAGAGTTTACCGGTGGCATCAATGAGGGGTGGTTCGCTGATCTGGACATCACCAACAAGAACTCCGTCGGCAAAGCCTGCCTTGATGCAATCGACAACCGGACAAATGACTCCTATGAGCGCTGGCGAAGCCTTTTGTTCGCCGCGGCCGATGCCGAGCGTCTGGGTGCGACGGAGGCGCGCCGGAACGCGCTGGAATGGAGCAAGCGCGGCGCAAGCTGGACAGACGAGGCCGCGTTTGATCGATGCTGGAACTCCGCGCGGCCGGGCGGAATTGGCGTTGGCACGCTGATTTACATGGCGGAGGCCGCCGGGCTCGATCTGTCGCGTTGGCGCAACGCTGCAAGCACAACCGCTACCCCGTCGCCAAACCACCAGGTTCAACCCGGCGCGGCATCGTTTGACATGTCGCTTTTCTACATCACGAACCAGAGTATCCGGCCGGAGAAACGCAAGCCAATACTGGGCGGTCTGGCGTTCATCGGAAACGTCAGCGTAGTTGCGTCGCCCGGTGGGGTGGCGAAGTCAACGATTATCATGGCTGACTGCGTTGCGCTTGCGAGCGGTCGCCAGATCACAGGCGTGCCTGTCCCGCGGTCCGCCCCGGTGCTGATGATTAACGCAGAGGACACCGCCGGCGAGGTCAGGCTGCGCGTCCACGCCTACCTGCGCCACTACGGCATGACGGTGACCGATGCGGGCAAGCTGTTTGTCGCGGGAGCCGACCAACTCGGCGATTTTTCCTTGACGGAGTTGGATCCCGCCACCCGCCGCGAGCGACTGCGGGAGCGAGATCTGGTGCGGCTGCGGCAGATCGTCCGCGATACTGGCGCGCGGCTCGTCGTGCTCGATCCGTTCGGCGCTGTGGTCCCGGTTGGCGGTAACGACAACGGGCTGATCTATGCCTTGATGCGTGCGCTCCGGGCAATCGCCGAGGAGTGCGGCTGTGCCATCGTGCTTGTTGCTCACACCCGGAAGAATGCGGCTGCCAACGGCGACGGCGCCGAGGGGGTTCTGGGTGCGGTGGCGCTGTCCAACGGCGCACGTGCGGTCTGGGGGGTCACCTGCCCGTCAGCCAAAGAAACCGAGGCGCTGGGCGTGGCCCCCGGCGATGAGGCCCACATCCGCATCCTGACAGGGCAGAAGGCCAACCTGAGCCCCGGCGCCGCGACCCGGACATTTCGGCTGGTCGGCGTGCGCATGGGCAACGCAGCGCCGCCAGACTGGCCCGATGAGGATAATGTCGCCGTGGCGGTGCCGTTCACGCCGAATGCGTCCGGCAGTCACTTCGCGGCGGCGACGCTCCGTGATGTGCTGGCGGTGCTGGCGAGGGGCGCGCAGGGCGGCACCTGCGCCTTCAGCCCGGCAGTGCAGGCGAAGGCAAGGAGTTACGTTCAGGCCGTCGCAGCGGCGCTGGCTGCCCACCTGCCGAACACGACGGCACCCCAGGCCATCCGGAGCTACGCCCAGCGTGCTCTGGTTGAACTGCAGACGGCGGGCTGGGTTGTGGTGCAGGCAACGGCAGTCCCCAAAACAGGCGGTGGGGCCAATAAGCGCGACGGGTATCTGGTCCGCTGGACTGCCACACCGTGGGCCGCCACTACCAGTCCTGGGCCGTTCGTCGCATGAGCGGGCACCCGCCGCTCAGTCCGCTCAGTCTGCCTCAGTCCCGACTGAGTGGACTGAGCACCACCACCCCAAGAAGACCGCCCTCTCAGTCTTCTTAGGGGTGTGGGGAGACTGAGCGGGCGGCTGCCGCCCGCCGCATTCCGTATTCAAACACTTAAATAGGAGAACAACGATGTCCGAATGGCAAAACACCGCGACCGACAACATCGTTCTAATTAGCGAATCGGGCACGATCCTCGCCACCGTGTTCGTGCGTCCGAATGGCTGGGGCGCCGTTGTCAACTGGGATCACCTGCATGGCGCTTCCCGGCATGCCACAGACGGTCGGTTTCTTCGCGGAACCTGGGCTGCTCCCGATGGGGCGAAGGCTGCTGTGGAGGCCGTCCTGCAAGCCGGCACAGACAGCCCCCTCCTTCAGCCGACCCCAAATTGTGCATGGAAACGCATCAAGCGTGGCATGGGCTATTGGCGCCGCGATCGGGGAGCCACGCTAACGGTCAAGCAGGCAGCTTCCCAAGCATGGTATGCGACGCTTGATGGTGAGCAGCTGCCAGGCTGGCACCCGACTGCTGCCGCGGCCGTGGTCGCAGTGGAGGGTGCATTCGAACATACCCGCCGCGGCTGCACATACCTACGCTCAGTGGCCTACGAGCGGGGTATCGACTACGACCGCCACCCTCTGGTGGTGGCGGAGGCCGTGCTGCGGGCTATGAATTAAGTTGGCCGCGTAGCACCCAGGATAACGATGGGAGGACAAGAGTTATTATTGACAAGGAAATGCGAATGTTAATAGCACACCCATGAGGTACGCTGCGTTGTTCGTAATTATATCCGGTGACTTCTGAAGCCATGCCACTAATATGTCACGAATTTTGAATGTGGAAACTGAACTCGGAATACAGACTCTATTGTTCTGATCTAGTTTTCTACCCATATCTTCGGAAAAGCTAAAAATAGAGAACCCGTCCGTAAAACCTTCGATATACGCCATGCATGTCAAATTATTCTTTGGTTCATTGGACGTGCAGTCGGCAAGAAGCTCGACCCCTCTGTATTTAGATAGTCTCTGTGCATTTGCATTGTTTGTCGAATAAAAATAACAAAATAAAATGTTAAATATTAAAATTGTCAGGAGCCCTACGAAAGGAGGGCGCTTCGCGGTGTTAATCATTTTCTCGTTCCTTTGTTGCGCTGGTTGAAGCGCGTTTCCGCCACCATCCACCAGCTAGTTTTCTAGTATCGTAAGGTAATTTATTTTGCACCGCTGAATAGCTGCGACTAATTCGGCGCCTGGTTTAACTTGTAGGCTGAGCGAGAGCGGCCCGACCATGCCGCACTTGCCGGGTGCACCGGCTGAACAAGTTGCGTCCCTCTGCGGGGAAAACATCCGGACTCGTCCAACCGAAAGAAGCCAGATCGCGTCCGAGTGAAAATTGACAACCAAATTGTCGCCCACGGCAGAAAAGCTGCCGGGTATCGAGACGCCGCCGAAATTCAAAGAGACACCAACAGAGATTTTAATATTTCGTTCCGGCGCGCCGAAAATATATCTTTTTAACTCGGATGAATGCATAGCTATTGTGGATTTGATTTCGCTATTTTCAATACGAAAAAGAGAAAACGCGACGTTGACGGCTTTTATTGTTTGGCCTGTTTCGGGCCGGACATCGATCTGACTGACGGCGGAACACTCTTTGAATTTCCCCTGTTGCAGTTGAGTCTCAGCATATAGAATCTTATATCCATTAATTGTACCCAACTGAATTGCTTGATCTGCAAATGCTCCATGGCTGACCATGGCCGCCCAGATCGACCAAACAAAAGCCCTGCAGCGGCTCACCGTCTTGCTGCTATGTCAACGCGGCCGCCTTCGTGCCCCTGCATATCCTGGGCTTGGTGGCTGCCCCCTTCAATCACCACCGGGGCCTCCCCACCAATGAATATCTTAAGCTCGAACGTGGCGGCCTTCTCCTTCTCCCCGCCGACGCCACCCAGCTTCGCCCGCACCTCCGCCGCCCGGATGAGTTGGCCCGACACCGCGTTCAGCGCCATGACCTGACCCTTCTCCGCGGCGGCGTCGGCCGCCTGGTCGAGTTGGTCATGGATCTTCCGCAGGTCCGCTGTGATGCTGTTCAGGGCCAGCCATACCCGAGGGTCCTCAGCGGTGGCCTGCGCCAGCGCCCTACGCTCACGCGCCACATCCTGGCCCCGGCTGGCGACCTTCGCCATGGCGCGGGCCGGTGCCTCGATGTGGTTCACCCGGTGGCGCTGCATCGCAGCGCGCGTGAAACCATGCCGATCGGCAATCGCCTGATCGGTTTCCCCCGCCAGCACGGCAGTGCGGACGGTGTCAGCGTGCGGCGATGCGCAGATGGTGCAATTTCGTGCCATGGAGAATAGTATAGCGCACGAAATGCTCGAAATGAATCCCCCTCGTCGCACATGACCGCCCACGCACCGTTCGTCGTGACCGTGACCCTTGTCACCCCACTCGCCGGATCGGTGCCCATGACCCTGGACGCCTTGCTGGCCGGCGAGCTCGCCCAGTGGGAGGGCGACGAAGCCGCGCTCACCTCCCTTCCTCTGGGGGCCATGGACGGCACCTTTCAGGCCAGCCAAGCCTACGTCGATGCCGTCGGAATCGACATGAAGCTGACCAAGATCGCGATGCGGCAGTCGGAACCCAACAGCATGCCTGTGGACTCCATCCAAGGTCCGATCGTCACGACCTACAACGCCGCCAAAAACACGCTCAATCGGTACAACGGGCGCGCAACTTATACCGTGATGTTCGCGGGTGTTGGCGATATCGACGCGGTGCATGGCATCCTCATCGATGTCCAGGCGATCGGCTTGCGGCGTGGCGACGGGCTTGGGCTGGTTGCGACCCTGACGATCGAGCCGGTGCCGGCAGATCCAACCCGCTGGGGACTGGTCACCGACGAGGGGGAGCCGATGCGTCCCGTGCCACTGCCGCTATGGCGCCGGCTGGGCGGGCGCGCCGATGTTGCCATCCAGCAGGTGCGCTGCCGTCCCTTCTACTGGGACCAGCGCAACCCTGCTGTCGCCTGCGCGGTCCCGGTCCGGAACGAAATCCATGAGCTCACCCGCTGTCTTGCTGCGTGACGATGCGCAGCCCGACGAGGGGCCGTTGCCCTTCGCCTGGCGAAACCTTTGTCGCCACCTCGTGCCTGAGGCCGAGGTCACCGGCGACCTCACGCGGGATATCGCACGGGCGCTCTCGCGCAACTTCCAGCACGTTCTCGCCGATCGGCAACGGCTGCTCCGCGATGTCGCGCGAGCCCGGACAGCGGGCGCGCGCCACGACAGGGACGTGAAGGCATGGGCCGACAAGGCGGCAAAATATGAGGCCGGCCGTGCCCTGCTCTCCGCGGAGGGTGCGCTGCAGCCTGAGGAGGCGAAGCTGCTGCGACAGGCCGTCGCCGTTCTGGAGCGTCGCGGCAAACGCGCGGTGCAGATGAGCGCCACGCGGCTCACGACTGGCATGCTGGCCCTGGTCACGGATCACCACGCGCTGCTGATTGCCAACATTCGCCTGCCGACGCCGGTGAACACGGTCGAGTTGCACCCTTGCGGCGAGCGCCCATACAGTGCGTGGCTCTCGGAGGCGTTGCGCCAGCCGCCATCACCGCCCTTCATGCTGATCGAATTCGAGAAGGCTCCACTCCGACCGGATAGCCTGGTTCTGAACCTGAGCTCCCGGCTCGTCCGCATCAGCCGGCTGCGGCCTGCGACGATCGACCGCGAACGCCTGCTCGGCGCCGACGCCGCGATCGGCGACGCGCCATGGGAAACGATCGAACGACTTGCCAGCCTCGCAGATGACCGGCTGCGTGCGCTCGGCAACGACGATGGTGCGCGGCTCATAGACCGGATCGATGCCGACATCGCCGCACTCGGCACCGGCCTGGGCTGCGACCCCTACGACATCCTGGACGCGCTGCCCGACCGCGGCACCGCTACCTGGGATGCGCTGCGCGCATGGCGGCGGTCCGTGCCCGAACCGGACGCCGAGGGCGAGGAAAACGACGCCGGATGAGCATAGGACCCATGTCCGCTGGACGTGCCGAATTGGCTGCGGCCGTGGTCGATGTGTTGCTCGGGCTACACGAAATGCCGAGCGCATACGATCTGCACTGCCTTATCTACGAGCGCTTCGCAGCCGCGGGCCAGGCGCGTGAATTCCTTTACGCCCCGGTGCGCCTCGGCACGCAGGCAGCCGTCCTCGTGCGCGGCGCCCTGACCGGCCCGGCAGCGACAAGGTCGCGTCCCCTCGTGCTGCCCACCTTCGGGACGCGCTGGCGTTTCCTGCTGCGGGCCAACCCGACCGTAAAGCGGGATGATGCACATGCCCAGATCAGCCTGCAGGCCGAGAAAGACAGCCTGCGGCAGCGCTGGATCGAGCGGCGCGCGGCCGAGCACGGCTTCGATCTCGTGGCGCAGGACGCGATGCGTTCCGAACCGATGTGGCTGGATCGGCCCGGCGGCCGGTTCCGCCTGAATGTCACGACCTATTCTGGCGTGCTGCGGGTCGTCGATGCGGACCGCGTCGGGCATGCCCTGGTGTCAGGCATCGGCCGGGCCCGCAGTTGGGGCTGCGGACTGCTGCTGCTGCAAGCGGAGGATACGGAACCGGCATGGAAAAGCTGACCGTCTATTTCCAGGGCAATTTGCGGACCGAAACGCCCTTCGCCAACAGCCCGGAGGGCAACAAGGGTCCGAACAAGGAACAGCTGCTGCCGCGCATGCCGATCAATATCGGGGGCGGCTTCCGGCAGACCGTGTTTGTGCCCGCCTCAACGCTGCGCGGCAAAATCCGGCGTGCGGCAGCCCGGGTGCTGCTCGCGCGCTTCGATGCGCTCGGCGAACCGGTCAGCTTTGATGACTGGCTCCTCTGGTCCGTCGGCGGCGTGAAGGGCAGCGATGACGAGCGGGTGGAAGTGCGGCGACGGGCGGCGATCATCGAAGCCTCCGCCCTGCTGGCCATGTTCGGCGCCGGCGACAGCCCCGCACGCACCATGGTCGGGGCGCGTCTGCACGTCGATCCTGGCCTGCCGCAGGAGGAGATCCCGGCCACGATTGTGAAGGGCGCGCGCGGGGCCGAGAACCGGAACCCCGAGCTGGTGGAGTTTCTCGACCCTGGCGAGATTGATAAGGTCCAGGCCTACACGGACGCCAACCGCGATCGTTCGCAGTTGGACAAGGACGTCAAGGAGATAGGCCGGGACCTCCATAAAGCCGAGCGGGCCGAGGCTGCCGGAAAAGGGCCGGGCAAGGAGGCGATCGAAACCCAGCGGACCCGGCTGGAGAAGGCGCAGCGGGATCTCCAGGAAGCGGTAGAGGCGCAGCGCCTGGTCGGATCGGACAACGCGATCGGCCGTCCGCTGCCGGGCTACGAGGTGATCCCGGCCGGCGCGGTTTTCCCGCACCGGATGGTGGCCAAGGCGGCGACCCCATTGCAGATCGGGTTCGTCCTCGCCGCGCTACGGGAATTTGCCCTCGACCCGGTCATCGGCGCGCACGTGTCCGACGGTTGCGGCCGGATTAGCGCCCAGTACCACATCCAGATCCGACGTGGGCGCGGCGACGCCCTGGAGGCGGTCGGGCGGCTGGCATATGGCGACCTGACCGGATTGAGTCTCGACGGCACGGAGCCGCGCTCCTGGCTGCAGTTGTGGGACGAAACCCGGCTCGACCCGGCGGCTTACCGGGCGGCGGCACGAAATTCAGGTCGCGAATGACCAAAAATGGGCAAAGAAATCAATATGTCGTAGCAAGATCGGCAGCAGGCACCCCGGTTTTGCGGGGTGGCGATAACACCTCCGCGACCCCGGACATGGACGCCAGTGCAGCAGGCACCCCGGTTTTGCGGGGTGGCGATAACTGGCTTGTGCGGATGCCGACCACCGGCGCGGCAGCAGGCACCCCGGTTTTGCGGGGTGGCGATAACAGCAGAAGCCGGCTCCGGACGGGCGGCGCGCAGCAGGCACCCCGGTTTTGCGGGGTGGCGATAACGATGCAGCGAGCGTGCTGGCGTAGCCCGATGCAGCAGGCACCCCGGTTTTGCGGGGTGGCGATAACTGGAACTGCGCATTGATCAGCAGGCCGGCGCAGCGGGCACCCCGGTTTTGCGGGGTGGCGATAACGACCTCGCCAGGATGGCAAGGGGCGGGAGCGCAGCACGCACCCCGGCTTTGCGGGGTGCGATAACGATATGAAGCCTGTGGACGTGCTCAGGGTCGCAGCAGTCACCCCGACTTTGCGGGGTGGCGATAACGGCGGCAGGACGATGGAGGCGTCGGAGTTTGCGGCACTCACCTCGGCTATGCGGCGGGCGATAACGAGATCTGGTCGGGGAAGCTAACACTACCTTGGCAGAAAAAACATTTCCGTAGATGCCATCAGCATCGTTGGGAGCGTAGTGAATTTGCACAACTCATTGATATGCCTCAGAAAGCGGTCAAGTTCTGCTAAAGCAGTGCTAATCGAGAACGCAGCCTGCACCCCGGCGTTGCGGGGTGGTAATAACCGCGACTGATGACCGCCCCAATGGCGCGCCGCAGCAAGGCGGCAATGCCTGGTCCGACCAATCCGTGCGATACCATAAACCCCGGGTGGACAACTCAGCTCCGCGGAGCGGCGAGACCCCGCCGACCCGTTGCACCGCTGCCCCGTACCGACCGACAGTAACGGCGCCCTCGCCAGAAGCGAATGACCCCGACCATGGCCGATCTCGTTGCCCAGTCGCCCGTCGAAAACCTCACCCCTCAGGCGCTCGCGCCCGACGGTCCGCTCGCGGACCTCGTTCCTGGATACCAGGCAAACCCGCTGCAACGCGCCTTCGCGCAGCTCGTTGCCGGCGCCTGCGGTGCGCCTGGTCCCGGTGAGCTGCAGGGCGGAGAAATCACCTTGCTGGAAGCCGGCACCGGCACCGGCAAGTCGCTCGGCTACCTGCTGCCGCTCGCCCTCAATGCCGCCCTGACGGGCGAACGCGCGATGGTCTCCACCCACACACTGGCGCTGATGCAGCAGTTGACGGCCGTCGACGGCCCAGCCGCAATCGCTGCCGTAGAACGCCTCACCGGTCGCCGCGTCACCATGGCGCCCCGCCAGGGCCGGCGGAATTACGTTGATCCGGAACGAATTGCCGATGCGATGGCGGCGCTGCGCGGAACCGGCGGCGCGTCGGGTGACATTGCCCTTCTGGATCAGTGGCTCGATGCACGGCCGCAGACCTTCGCCGACGCGGAGCAGCGCGGTCTCGCGCTGCCGGCAACGGTGAAGCCAGAGGATATCTGCCTCACAGCCGCCTCATCGCCGGACATCCAGGCGGCCTTCCTCGCCCATCGCGCCGCCGCTGCAGCAGCCGACATCGTGGTGACGAACCACGCGCTAGCCATGCTGGACGCGCGGCTGTGGAGCCGCCTGCTCAACCCGGACCAGCGCATCCGGCTGTGCGTGTTCGACGAGGCCGATACCCTGCCGCAGGTCGCCCGCGCCATGGCGGAGGCCCGGACGCACCTGCCCGCACTGTTGGAAACGATGTTGCTGCCGCCGGCGGGCGACGCGCGTGAGGCAGGCCGCGGCGCTTTGGTCGCCCTGTCCGAGGCGGCCACGCATTGTCTCCGCGCCGCCGCGCCGGGGGAACGCGCAGGTGCTGCCGTCGTGATGCGCTGTGCCGAGGATATGACCTTGCCGCATCTGTCCCATACCGCAGCCGAGGCACTGCGCCGGGCCGCGCGCGCGGCGGACAGCGCGGACCTGCAGCGGGAGCTCCAGGATGCGGCCGCCGACCTGAGCGAATGGGCCGATGCCGCACAGGGGGAGCGGCACACGGTGGCGGCCATCGCCGCCGCACCGGTTCCGCGCAGCCCGGCCCTGGTGACGGTGGCGATCCATCCGGCGCGCCTGCTGTCACGCCTTTGGGCCCGCCCGCGAGACGGGCGGGAGCCGATCCTGCGCTCGGCGATCTTCGTCAGCGCCACCCTGTCGGCGCCGTCGCTGCGGCCGGATTTCTCCGGCTTCATGCAGGAGACCGGCATCAACCCCGCCTGGACCAATTACGCCAGCGCCCGCTCGCGCGTGCTGCCCGAGCCACTGCGGTTCGGCGCGCTCTCGTTCATGCTGGCCGACCGCAACGTGCCTGTGCCGACACTCCTCACGCACGACGCAGACGCCGACGACGGCGGCGTGGACCCGGCGCACAGCAACGCCCGCTGGCTCGACTACGCCGCAGCGGGCGTTCGGGCCGCGCGCGAACGGGGCGGCCGGGTGCTGGTGCTCGCCACGAGCTACGGCGACGCCGAGGCACTCGTGCGCCGCGTTACCGGCGCGATCCTGCACCGCCGCGGCCAAAAGCTCGACCTTGCCCTCGACGCGTTCCGCGCGGACCCGGCGGCTGTTCTTGTCACGCCAGCCGCATGGGGCGGCGTCAGCCTGCCCGGGCTGGTTGCCCACCTGGTGATCCCCAGAATTCCGTTCCCGGTACGGGATGAAGCACGGGATGCCGTGATGGTACGGGCGATGACGGAACGGGGCCTGACCGACGGCCAGGCCCGTGGGGTCCTGCACGCCCAGGCGCGGATCGACGCCAAGCGCAAGTTGCGTCAGGGAATTGGTCGGGCAATCAGGCGCGCGAGTGACCAAGCCGTGCTGTGGCTGCTCGATCCGCGATTCCCGCTTCCGGACTCGCTCGTGCGCAATCCGCGCTTCCGGCTGCATCAGGGCGCGGCGTCGCGCAACCGCGATCTGATCCAATGCATCCCGACGCGGTTCCGCACCGGCGCCAGGCCTGCGTTCGACCGTGCTGAGGTGTTCGCCGCCGACGTTGTGGCGTGACCGGAGGGACCGAATGCGCCTGAGCGAAGCACTGTATGCCGGGATCGAGGTCGATGTCGCCGGTTTGGCCCTGCCGCGTTACGGCTATCCGGGTGACCTGCAGGATCGAACCAGGCTGGCCGCATGGTTGCGCGCCAACCCCTTGATCGACGTACCCGTCATGGCGGTGCCGGAAGCACAAACCCGTGAGGTCGCGCTGCGCCCGGCGCAGGCGGCGTTTCGTGATGCGGTGATGGCGGCCTATGATGGTCGGTGCGCGGTATCCGGCTGCGAGGAGACATGCGTACTGGAGGCCGCGCACCTGCGGCCCTGGCGCATTGCGAACACGGTGAACGACGGCATCTTGTTGCGCATCGACCTCCACCGCCTGCTGGATGCAGGAAGGCTGACAATCGACCGGGATTATGTGGTTCGTACCGACAGCCTCGCATACCAAGAACTCAACGGACGGAAGTTGCGACTTCCGCGCCTGCGGCAGGACTGGCCGCGTATTTGAGGAGTGGCATGCGCCGCGAACAGAGAATCTGGCAACAGACTGGCCTGCACCGACCGCCCGTCATGCAATAGACCGTGCCTTGGTACATTTCCCCCCGCTTCTCCATCCGCTCCGCCGGTCCCTCCTGTGTCATGGCAAGCCCCCGTCGGCCGTTACTCCGCCGAGCAAACGCCCAAAGGCATCGACGCCCCCTCATGATGCTCGGCCTCAGAGCAGCAGAAGGGAGGGGCGCAGGCCGCGATATCGGGTGCACTACGCCCGTCGAGATCGAGACGGCGTTGATCGATCAGGTCCACGCGCTGGTGTACGAGCCGGATTTGGTGGTTCGCATTTGGCGCTGAAACAGCTGGGCGCCAAACTCACCGATGCTCAGGTTTGGATAGCAACTCACCAAGGCTGTTCACGTTGGTCGCCTCATCCGTTTCGCTTGGTATGGGGAACGTTGGATTACCAGGCGACCAAAGTTCAACCGTATCGGCATTCTGCTCGTAGTACGCAGGGTCCGTGGACACTCGGACTTGCCGTGCCAGCCCCGGCTGCCGGAAGGCGTACTCGCGGGGGTTCATCGGGACAGCTTCCAGGCCGGGTGGCAGCAGGTTCGCGCTCGCGATCACCCGTTCGAGGTCGTCCATGGTGACTGGCGACGGCGGCCGTGCGGGCTCGATAACATCGGCGTCCGTCACGGCGTCGATGTCGAATCCGCCCTCGCGCGCATGCGCCGCCTCTATCTCAATCTCGTTCACCGCGTCATGGCGGTCACCCGCGTCGCGCGCCCGGCCCGAAAGGACGCGGCCGGAGATCAGCGCCGGCAGTCGCGCCAGGATCGGCTGGAGCTGCCCGACCACGTTCTCGAACAGACCGATCCGTTCTCGAAGGGCGCGGTAAACGTCGGTCTCGACCGTATCCGCGTAGTGCAGGTTCACGATACGGATGTTCGGGTGCTTCTGGCCCAGCCGGTCGATGCGCCCGATCCGCTGCTCAACCCGCATCGGGTTCCAGGGCATGTCATAGTTGACCAAAGCGCCGCAGAACTGGAAGTTCAGCCCCTCGGCCGCGGCGTCGGTGCACAGCAGCACATCGGCGCGGCCCTCGCGGAAGCGGCGCTTCACGTCGTCGCGGGAGATCGTGCGCCACGTTCCGTCGGTGGCGATCACCTCGCCACCACGCCCGGAAAAGCACATGATCTTCACCTCCGCGTCGCGCCCAAGCTGGCCGCGCAGGAAGTCCATGGTGTCGGTGAACTGGGTGAACACCATCACCTGCCCGTAGCCCTGCGCGCGCAGCGCCGCGACGGTCTCGCGCAGCCGTTCGGCTTTGGTGTCGGGCGGCAGGCGGCGGATCATCCCGAGCAGCCGGTCGATGTCGGACTGTTCCTCCAGCGTCAGCGCCGCCTGTTCGAGCTTGGCAGCCTCATCCAAATCCGGCTCGTCGCCTTCGCCACCCTCGTCCAGGATTTCTTCGAGATCGCCTTGCGTGCTCGCTACGCAGTGGTTGGCGATGGCCTTGAGGTGCGCCTCCAGTGTCCGCCCGAGAGCGTAAAAGCTGCTGGCAAGCCGGCGGCGATAAATCGTCATGACGAAGCCGACGGCGTTCCGCTCCTGCACCGTGGCCTGATTGTAGGTGGTCGAGATGTACCCCTCGACCTCGTCGTACAGCTTGCGCTCGTCCGTGGAGAGATCGATGAAATCGTCCTTCACCTGCCGGTCGGCGATGGGCGTCGTCAGCGTCCCGGCCTTGAAGTCTTACCTTTACCCGCATCGTGGCAAAGCCCTGCGCTACTATAGAACGACATCATGTCGATCCGCAGCCGAGCGCCGAAAATGGCAGATTTTCCAAATGCCCGTTGCGAAAGCGGGCGTATGCTGCACCTGCGTTCCAAGGGGCTTCCCTCAGCTACGGCGCACAGATGGCTAGGCTAACATAATGATAAAATTGCATCTTTCTAGATGCGGGTAAAGGTAAGGCCTTGAAGTATTTCCGCAGCAGCTCCCGCGTGTGGCGCGACACCAGCCTGTTGATCGGCGTGTTCAGGCGCATGATCCGCAGCGCCGTCTTGCGATCCACCGTCTCCAGCTGGCGGCGCGGCGTGCTGGCCGGATCACGCAGGGCCGACAGGATGCGCTTTGCCCGCAGCGCGCCGATGCCGTTGCCGGCCCGCTGTGCCTCCTCGACCCGCACCTGGCCATAGGTTTTCTCGACGGCGCGGAACATCGCCGCCAGCCGGTCGAACGCCTCGTGGCTCGGGCTGTCCTGTCCCACCTCGTCGAAAAAGCGGAGAAACGCCGCCTCGCTCCAGGCCGCCGGCAGCCCGAACAGGCTGAGCAGATCGAACACCTCCACCGGGTGCACCTGCATCGGCGTTGCCGTCAGCAGCACCAGCCCCTTCGTCCGGTCCTTCAACCCACGCATCAGCTTCAGCAGCGCGTTCGGCCCGCTTTCGTTCGTCGATCCGGCGCCGCGCCGCCGCGCATGGTGCGCCTCGTCCAGCACCACCAGGTCCCACGGCTCCGCGGCAGCGAGCAGTTCGCTCTGCCGGTCGGCACGGCGGACGAGGTGGCTGGAGACGATGACGAACGGTTCCCGATGCCATTCCTCCCGCGACACGGCGCGCTCGGGCTGCGGCCCCATTGCCGGTGAAGGACACCATGTGAGTTTCTGGCCATCATAGATGGGCCAGTTCAGGTTGAACTTCTCGCGCAACTCGATCTGCCATTGCCGGCACACCGCCTTGGGCGCGAGCACCAGCAGGCGCTTCGCCCGCCCCGCCAGCCACGCCTGCCGCAGCAGCAATCCCGCCTGCACCGTCTTGCCCAGCCCCACCTCGTCGGCGATCAGCAGCTTGGGCGGCCAGTTGTCGTACAGCCGGTGAAACGCGCGCACCTGATGCGGCCACGGCGTCACGGCCGCGGTCATTTCGCCGACGCGCGCTCCACCCCCCGGCAAGGTCGGCGCCTTGGCGATGAAGCTCCATACCGCCCGCCGCAGATCGAACGGCGGCGCCTGTTCAACTGCCGGCTCAGGAACCGCTACCTCGGGCAGGGCCGGCGCCTTCTCATGGCCCTTGAGCCGCGCCGGCTTGTCGTCCTTCGGCAGAAACCGGAGCAGGTCGTCGCGCACGGCAGCCGGCACATCCAGCGTGATCGCGTGCTTGGCCTGGTTCGCCCAGAGCCGGGCGAAATTCTCATCCTCGCCGGCGACGCGCTCCGGGTCGCGCCACGAGGTGAAGACGTTCAGGCTCTCCCAGTTGCGGGTCCACCCCGCCGCCGTTTCGTTCAACGAGCCGTTGAAGGCGATGCGCTCGCCGGTCTTGTCCTCGACGATCCCGGCCTTCTCGTGAAACAGACCCTCGGCCGGGATCGGTCGCCGCTGGCTGTCGCACGGCACCGCCACGCGGACATCAAGCCGCCCCTCGGCCACCAGCCAGGCCAGCAGCGCCAGCGCGTCCGCCATGCCCTGGTCGACTGGCAGCAGGGGGGCTGCGAGCAGATGCTGCTCTACCTGCGCCTTGATCGCCTCGCCCTGCGCGATGGCATCCACCTCGGCCGGATCGAGGGTGCAGCCGACCACCATGCGCATCCGGCCGCCATTCGCCACCAGCCCTTCCACCCCGCGGGCGGCGAGCGCCAAGGCCGAGGCGGAAAAATAGCCGGTCAGCCGGTCGTAGCGCACCCCGCATTCCAGCAGCGGCACATACAGCCCGGCCACCAGGTCGCCGTGATCCGGCGTGTATTTCAGCAGCCACGACCGATCCCGCAGGATCGTCATGCGGCGCTGTCCCCGCGCCACAGTTCAAGCTGCTGCGGTTCGTCCACCTGGCCGGCAAAGGCCAGCTTGCGCAGGTTCTCCAGCGCCTCGAAATCGCTGCTGGCCGCGGCAACGTCGCCTTCCAGGGCGACGCCGGAGAAGGATTTCGACACCGGCAGCACCTCCAGCACCGCTTCGAGCGCGGCAAAGAAGGTGGTCTCCCGGTCCGCCCCGGCCGTCGCCAGCATCTCGCGCGCCGCCTGCAGCGTGCGGCTGCGGCCGAAATGCGCCGCGTGGTGGATGGCGTCGATCATGGCGCGGGAGCCGTCCATCGGCCCGAGCGCACCCTTCGCCGCCCGCCGGGCGCTGTCCCAGATCAGCAGATCGCTGCCCTTCTTTTCGGCCAGCACGCCGACCACCTGCGTATCGAGATCGACGCCGACGGCGCGGGCGAGCCGCAGCGCTTCGTCGTAGGGGAACACCGGGGCGCGGAAGGCGTCCCAGGCCAGCACGAAGAAGCTGGTCAGCGGGTCGAGTTCCTCATTCGCCTTCATGTGCGTCAGCTTTTCCAGCCGCCAGCGCTTCACTTCACGCCTTGCGGCTTCGAGCGCGTCTTCCGGCGTGACGGCGTAGGGGTCCCACGCATCCTCGAACATCTCGGCCTGCTTGCGGCGCTTCTTCGCTTCGGGCGTCGGGCGTGGCGTGCCGCGCTTGAGTGGCCAGTGGCGGGAGAACTCCTCCAGCGCCGGGCCGAAGCTGGCGAGGTAAAGATCGACGCCCACGATCCCGGCCTGCTGGAACTCCTGCACGCGGGTGCGGACGGCCTCGGCAACCAGCGGCTCGACATCTTCCCAGTAGTTCACCGCGGCATCGCGCACGGGCTGGGCGCGCGGGCGGCAGACAAGGAAGATCGTGCTATTGGCAGCCGACTTCTCGTTAATGTGCAGGCTTCCCTCGGCCTCGGTGTTGATCGGCCAGCTTGCGGTGATGGTGAAGCCAGCCTTCATCAGTCCGGTCGTGAGCGCGTCCCAGGCGCCGGTGGCCTTGTGGGTGAACATCAGCGTCATGATGCCATCGGACTTCAGCACGCGGCGGCATTCCTCGAAGATGCGCGCCATCCGCTCCTGATAGTCGCGACCCGCCAGCGCCTTCGCGCCCTTCTGACCTGCAAACTTGGCGGCGTTGGCAACAGCCTCGTTTTCCTTGTCGGTCAGCGTACGCGTGAAAAGCTCCGGCACCACATGTCCAGCGGTACGCTTGAGCCAGACGTAGAAGAAGTCTGACAACTCTGCATACATCACGTTATCGTAGTAAGGTGGGTCCATCACCACGACATCGACAGATGTATCTTCGATGTGTTCGAGCGCGTCGCCAGACTTACATGTAATCGTGAGAGGTGGTGGATCAATCTTTGCATTGCTAGGTATAAGCTTGCCGTCTTCTAATGTATCTGGCCGGGTAAGTAAAATTAGTTCAGAAATACCTTTGTGAACTTGCTGAATAACCCAATCGTAACCGAGACCCTCGACCAGCGGAGCCATTTCGCCAAAGGCCACTTCATCGAAAAATTGTGAGTATCAAAAACTGAACGCATGTTCTCGAGGTTCACATTCCACGTGGCTTGTCGCGCATTCCAATTCAGGAATTTATCAAGACTAATAGCGAGATAAATAAACGCGGCTCTGGCAACTTCATCCAGCGTTCCCTCTGCCTTGCGCACTTCCAACAAATCACGAAAGACCGCAACAGCTGTGCCATGACCAAGAAGTTGGCGTGGCGAGAACATATCGATCCATCGCCGCATGCCATACATTCGGTGACCGCGGTCATAATTCGATAATTCGCCGATGGCTTCACTTGGCACGATGTCGAGCGCTTCCCACTCGGGCAAAATATCAGCCAGCCTCTTGCCAATATCGATCCTGTTGTCGTCCTCCGGGCGCGGCGTGCGGTAACCACGTTCCCACTTGTCGCGACCGCGCTTGCCCGACTTGATGCGCGTTTCGATCCGTCGCTTGAACACCACCGCGTACAACTGCTCGCCCATCCCCCCGGCCTGTGCCTGCTGCTTCACCTCGTCACCATCGACGACGCGTCCGCAGTCAGGATAAGGGCAGGTCGCGTCGCCGTCAGCTACGGTCCCCGGCGACTGCTCGCGTGCATTGCTGACGATTTCAAATGTGCAAACTCGCCCGGCATGGTTCGGCCCCTTGGCGACTTGGGGCCTCAGGCGAACTCCGGTTCCACCGGGTGTGAGGCGCCAGTTTGGCGATAGCGGTACTAGGCCATCGCAGTAAGGGCATCGGATGGTGCGCGCCCAAAGATAACCATCAGGCCGGGAGTCCGGTGCGGGTTCATCTGGATACGTGCCCAAAAGACGCTCGCGAACGGCCGCGGTGAACTTTGCACCCAGAAGTTGGAACTCGTCGAGCACAGCGCGCCCGTGCTTAAGCGGATACTCGATAGTTGCTTTTTCGATTAGGACCGCAACCGGGTTGAGATCGTTCGCAAGGGTAGTTAGACCAAGGCGCGCGGCTTCGAATGGGATCGACCCACCTCCCGCCGTGGGATCAAGTACCTTGACCGAAGCTGATACCCCGACACTCCCCAACCAGAGGCGGTCGTCCCTATCAGGTACCCAGCCGAAGGCTCGCGGATAACCATATGCATCGGCTCCAAGGCGCTCACCTTTACGGTCGGCTACAGCAATCCGCTTCTTGGCCGCAATGGGATCACCATGAATCCCAAGCGCGTGCATGAAGCTCGCGTGGTCGGCGTCAGCCGGCAGTATAGATGCCAACACGGCTGCCCGACTCGCCACCAGCGGTCGCCGTGCCCACCAGACGTGCAGGTAGTAGATCGGTGGCAGGGCTTGCAGCGAGCGCCGTTCACGCACGCTCTCTTCGCTGAGCGCCGCGATCGGCAGCCACCGCTCGATGAGCCGGCGCCCCGCCGTGCCGGGCTCCGCGACCCCGGCGCCCTGCGCCGCCTGCTGCCCCCCATCCATCGTCATCCCTCAATCCGTGTTCGTCAGTTCAGTCGTTCGGCCAAAATCGCGCCGCGCGGGTCACTCCGCTCAGCCCTTCGACACCGCCTGGAGAAGCAGCAATACCGGCTTCACCCTTTGCCTCCCGAGGCAGCCGGCTGCGGATGGGGGCTGGCGTGCGGGTCCGTCAGCAGGAAGCGCAGCGCTGACAGCACCCGGCGGGGGTTCTTGCGGTGCATCGCCATGCCGAGCCAGTAGGCCGCTTCCTCCCGCCCCATCGCCTCGATCCCCTCGGCGACCGCTCGCATGTTCTCGCGCGAGCGCATCGGCGCCAGCGTGCGGAACAGCAGCCCGAGCGGCAGTGCCAAATCCTCGTTCACCCGGTGGCCTTCCTTCAGCCCCGGCAGTTGCAGGTTCGGCTTCACCCCGGCCTGCGCCAGCCGGCGCAGCACCCGGTGCTCGATCAGGTCGAGATTGCGCCCGCGCAGCCCGGCCAGCCGGGTCGGCGCCGTCACCTGCGGCGAAGCGGGCGAGGGAAGCTGCCAGACCTCCACCTCGGTGTCGCCGGGCCGGTGCCGGGCGATGCGGATTTCGTAGGCCGGAGTGGCGTCGTGGGGGGCGACCATGCGCAGGCTCCGTGCGGCGTTCATGCCTGCGCCTCCGCGGTGGCTTCGACATAGGCGGCGCCGGTGGCGAAGCGGGTCAGTTGCTCGGTGAGTTTATCCACGCCATCGCCTTCGACCGGAAGCCCGTCCGTGAAGCCCAGTTCAAACCGGGCCTTGATGTCTTTGTCGGCCGAGGCGCGGAGTTGCGGCTCCAGAAAGTCCTTGAGCGGCTGCGCGTCTTGCGGCGTGCCCTCGAACGTCACCCCGACCGTGCTGCCGCTGGTGGTTTCATACTCGCCGCTGATGAAGGCGCGCTTGCGGTCGGCGCCGCGGACGGCGGCGACAACTCCGAGCAGGCGGAAGGCGTCGGCAGCATCGAACATGCGGATGGAAAGCAGGCCGATCCGCGCGACGCCCCTGGTTCTGGCCTGCTCCCACAGCCGGATAAGGGCCTCGCGGAGCACGCCCTCCGCAGAAAACCGCGCCGGGCCGGATGCCGATGTGCCGCCGGCGTCGCTGCCCTGGGTACCGGTCGGCGAGCCCGAGACCGGTTCGGAGATCGTGCCACCTCCCCCGCTGGGTGAGCCTGCCCGGGGGGAAGAAACCGCCCGGGGCATTGCCGGGCGCAGTGTCGGGGCCGGCAACGCTGCCCGTGAGCGTCGGGTCCGGGGCCGGCTTGGACCGCGGCCAGATGCCGTGCTCCTTGGCATAGGCCATGGTGAACACCACCGCCTGTTCATCGATGGCGATGGTCGTGTAAGGGTCACCGGGGCCGTAGAGCAAGGTATCCCGGCGATAAACGTATTCGCTCTGTTCAACGCCGTTCCGGATTCCTCGGATGAATAAGTCATCGCCGATCAGCATCGGCGCCGCCGCATCTTTGCGGAACTCGTCACGCAGTACGGCAGTGGTGATCTGACCGTTACGCTTGAAAATACTAACCCGGTCCCGCGTGTAGGCGGGTGCATCCGGCTCGTCCTCGGCGGTGCGCAGCTTGCGGAACTCACGCAGGGCACGAACGATCTGCTGCTGACCCGTGCCAGGCTTCTCGGAGGCGGAGTGGGTGTCGAGCGCACTATGCGCCAGATCGACCGACGCTCCGGCCAGGCGGGTGCGCGACGGGTAGAACACGTGCCGATAGCATTGCTGGATGGCAATGGCGGCCTTGGTTTCCGACGCGGCCTCCCATTCGTGAACCTTCGCCTGCTGGTGCTCGGCCAGTTCCCCGAGCCGGTCCGGCGCCTTCAGGGCGCGCAGGGCGAGACGGCGCGCCATTTGCTGCCGCATATCGTCGATCCGGCCCTCGTCGGCGACAACGAAGAGCAGGTTGTTGCGTAACGCCCGCGTACTGCCGCCCTCTGCGCCCTTCCGCTCCCACATCCGGGCAATGAGGTCCGGCACGACGTCCACCGTGGCGCCGACGCTGCATCCCTCATACGACAGAACCACCAGCAGCGGGCGCCCATTGCCGACCTCGTCCGGCACGTCCCACGGGCCGCCGGGGAAGGGAACCATCTCCAGCACCGAGCCGGGACCGCCAAAGATGGCTTTGATCCGGTCGTTCAATTGCGTGCGCAGTTCGCCGGGGTCGACCGTCTGTTCGGCGCGGCGGATGATCTGCGTCAGGTTCGCCTCGGCCAGAAAGCGCATCGGGGTGGCCGGCCGGTCATCAAGGTAGGCGGACTCGGACCGGAACCTTTCCCGGGCTGCCTCGATGAAGCTGATGTCGAGTCGTGGGCCGATCAGTGAATAGCGCAGATGCTCGGAGGTCAGCCCCTTCAGGGGTTCGTTGAAGGCCAGGCTATGCATGAACACGGTGCGCGCGACATAGGTGGCATAGGGCGGCAACCCCCGGTGGTTCACCTCGTCGATCTCCTGCGCCAGCGACCGCTTGCCGTGCTCCCCGGCGACGTCATTGCGCAGCGCCGAGACGTAGATCGATTGGCCGAGCCGGGTCAGGATTTCCTGCCGGATCGGCTCGTATCCGAGGTCCACGTGGTGCAAATGGATTGCCGTGGCGTCCGCCGGGCGGGTCTGCCAGAGGCGGGCAACCGTCCGCCCGAGGATGCGGAGCATGCCACGCACCCGCTGGAAGTTCGCCAGGGTCGCAGTCTTGCCGGTGAACGTGTCCAGCACGTCCGGGTGCAGGGGATAGCTGGCCCGGAAGGCGGCAAGCGTCTCGGGGTTGGTCGCCTCCGGGGAAAGCGAGTCACGGTTCCTGTGCCAGAGGCGGGCGTAACCCTCGTCGCCATCAATGACCTGCGCGACGGCGGTGTCGTCAATCCGCTCGAACAGGCGACGGCGAAGAACCTGCACCGTCTCGTCGTCCTCGGTCGGGTTCAGCAGCGTCGCCTTGCGGGCCGAGACACTCTCGGCCTCGGCCATCTTGTCGGCGATGAACTGGTTCTCGGCCGAGTAGGCGTCGCTCGCCTTGCCGTCCTTGCCCACGGCGAGGGTGTAGACGAGCGCGGCATGTGGCGACGACTCGACCGCCTTGAACAGGCCGGTCAGGAAGGCGGTCAACTGGTCGCGGGCGTTCGGCTTGCCCTTGATCTTGCGGAGATAGATCGACAACTCGTCCAGCAGGATCAGGGCCGGCCGGTCGCCGAACAGCTCGGCGATGGTTTCCGCGCCGGGGGCGATGCCCTGCTCGTCGGAGCGACGGACCCGCTCGTAGCCCTGTTGCCCTGCCAGCGCGTAGGCGATCTCGCCCCAGGGCGTGTAGGCCAGCACACCATCACCCATGCGGCGGCCATTGGCAGGGTCGGCGTTCTCGCCGTCGAAGGCGGCAATCCGGACCTCGCCGGAGGGGATCAGGTCCGGGTCGATGAACTCGGCGGGGTTGGCAACCCCCTTCATGCCCCGCGCCGTATGGACGAGTGCGATCAGGCCATGCGTCTTGCCGCCGCCGAAGGAGGTATCCAGACGGAATATCGCCGCTACCGCGCTGCCCCGGCCGGTGAGCCGGGCACAGACATTGGCCAGCAGACCCTTTAGCCCTTACCTTTACCCGCATCGTGGCAAAGCCCTGCGCTACTATAGAACGACATCATGTCGATCCGCAGCCGAGCGCCGAAAATGGCAGATTTTCCAAATGCCCGTTGCGAAAGCGGGCGTATGCTGCACCTGCGTTCCAAGGGGCTTCCCTCAGCTACGGCGCACAGATGGCTAGGCTAACATAATGATAAAATTGCATCTTTCTAGATGCGGGTAAAGGTAAGCCCTTTAGCCCCCGAGTTGGGAAGGTGTTGGCAAAGAACCGGACCGGATCACTGTATTCGACAGGGCCGCCGGTTCCCCGGATGACGTGCGACAGGTCAGCCGCGAAATCGGAGTCGCTGGACGTGCCCGCGAGGACATCGGTTCGAGGCGTGCAGAGGTCGAAGATCGTCGGAACGCTCACCGGTCGCTTCTCCCTGCGGATACGAAGGTGACCAAGGGTTTATCAGGCCTGGCTGTTCTCGGCCATTGGGTACGACCCCGTCTCGGAACTTATCGGGAACGACCGCAAGCGATTGGCTCTACCAGTCGGGATGGCGGCAGGCGTTGTGCGAGGAGATGAACGGCGCACAGATGAAGAAAAATATTTGAAGAGGCGTTGCATGGCGGGGATTTATTAGAGTATTTAGTCGATTGGAAAAGCCGGAAAACTGCAGCGTCCGAGCATTTTTTCTGAACCAACGGGCTGACGTCTACTGCGCCGAACGCCAGGACACAAAGTTGACAGCACGAACCTGATTGCAGGCTTCGGCCATTTCCGACAGCAGGTCGGAGTTTCCCTTGCCCATGGGCACCGTTGCCCGATTCGGCCAGCAATGCTGCATGTGAAAGCAATACCTGAGCCCCCCCACCCCCGGCTACGGCATTCACACATTTAACTGTGTTGTTGCGATGAAAAAACCTGCGGCCATGGCAGCGAACTGGGTCCAGCCGGCGCGCATGGTTTTGGGACCGGGCGGCTTGTAATAGCAGTTCCATCCGCCGAGGCGGGCGATGATCCAGGCGAGCCAGGCGAGCGAGTGGCGCGGATGAGGGTTTTGCTGACGCAGGGTTCTGCCTTCGAGAGTTGCGCCAATGGCTTCGGCGGCCGGCAGCAGGGCCGCATCGATGACATCGGTCGCGGGTCGCGGGCTGCCATCACGGGCGTTGACCAGTTGCATTGTACGGATTGCCGCGGCAAGACCGACCAGAGCCAGCTTGAACAGCCGCCCGGCCTCATGCATTTGGGTTTCCTCTAGGCGTATACCGTCGCTTTTCAATGCACGAAAGATTTCTTCAATCCGCCAACGCAACCGATAGAGGCGCACGATGTCCTGCGCCTCGGCAGCGCTGGTGGCATTCAGCGTGGTCAACAGCCGCCACAGCAGCGGCTGTGCATCAGCCGGAGCATTGATCTCTCGCGCCTCGACCATATACAGCGTCAGCTGCGGCGGGTCCGAGCGATCACCGCCATGACGTGGACGCGAGATCACGACCGGCCCGGCGCGCAGCACAACGGTGGCGATCCGGCCGCGCCCGCCGGCCCGGGATGGAGCCACACGAACCTCGGTTCGTGCCAACTCCGGCCATGCGGCGGGCGCCGCGAACAGGCGCGCTCCGTCGTCGAGCGCGCGGTCCTGCGCTGCTCGCACAATCAGATCGACCCCTGCCGGGCATCGTGCGAAGCTTGCATAGATATCGCCCTCGCGATCGGCCACGACCACCACCGAGGCGGCGTCGGCTAAACACGCAGCCGCACACTCTGCCCCTTCCAACCAGCGGACGCTCTCCTTGTCTTCCAACGCGCGGGCGTGGGTCGGGGCGATTTCATCCGTTCGGGTCCAAATCCTGGCGCCGACCAGACCGAGAACGGCCTCTGTCTCGCTGTCAATGGCGATCAGTGGATGGATGAAAAACCCGGCGGAAACGCCGTCTCCTGCCGGCCCCAGACCACGTCGCCGCTCCTCGCGGCCGGCGAAATTGATCTCGGTCGTATCCTGCGCCACGACAATCCGCCGTCCGGCGCAGGCGGCGACGGTGCGGCTCGCCAGCGTCTGCACGATCTCGACCGTTGTGACGGAGGGTGCCGCCAAAAACCGATGGATCGCCATCTCGCCAGCCCGATCACCGCCAAGCTTGCGGACGACCAGCGACCCGGTCTCCGTCACCCGCTCGATCAGCGTGGTGCCCATCGCCGCACGACGGGCATCTCCAAAATAACCAAGCTCCCCTCCCTTTTGCCTCACACAGTCTCCTGATCCACAGAATACGTCATAGATTCAGAGAGTTGTCCGCTATACAAGCAAAATGTGTGAATGCCGTAGCCACCCCCGGGGGTAGGCCTGTCCAATCGCCCCCCGCCCCCCTCATTGCTCCACGGAGCAAAGTCATCGGTGGGGACAAGGCATCGTTCCACCCCACCACGCGCGCAGACACCAGGCATGACCGCTCTATGTTGCTCTTCGCTGGCACCTACGCGGCGAGAGCAGTCGAGAAAGATGCGCTTCCTCTCATCCGGACCGGCCGCCCCTGCTTCAGTGAGGACACCGAAGCGCTCCTCCGGCAGCACGGTGTCCCTTTGGCTGAGGCATCGACGTAAGTGACTCTTTCCAGATCAGCCTCGGCCGGGCCAACGGCATCAAGAAGGCGCTGGAGGGCGCTGGCGCCCTGGAAGGGCACCGCCGACCGAAGCCAGGGGTAATGCCACGGTCGAGCGATCGGGGGTGCCGGCGGACCGCCCAAGCCAGGCACCGCGCTGAACCGCGCCTGCGCGGTGCGCGGTGGCTCCCAACGATCCGCGGAAGGGCAATCAGTCTCGCCGGGCCTTGTGCCCAAGCAGCAGCGCAATCGTCTGTTCACGACGTGACAGCCACGAGCGAAGGAAGAACGGCCAGCCCAGGACCGCAGCTGCCAGGATCACGGCGATGAAGACCCGCCGCTTCCAGGCAGGATGCCCGGTCCAATCGGTCCGGGTGACGGAGGACCACACCACGATACGCACCGTTGGCACACACAGTAGGACAGCGCCGACCGTCACATACCCAGCGATCAGAAGAGCGAGCATGGTGGCTCCCCTTGGCTTCCGAGGGCGTCTTGTGAGGGGCTTTGCTACCCAGGCGCTACCCAAGCCGCTTTCTGGGTAG
This sequence comes from uncultured Alphaproteobacteria bacterium, assembly GCA_963709085.1. Classification (GTDB taxonomy): domain Bacteria; phylum Pseudomonadota; class Alphaproteobacteria; order Acetobacterales; family Acetobacteraceae; genus Rhodovastum. Next base: position 198,201 of record CAVPVB010000024.1, on the reverse strand, counting down.
CAGGAAAACCTCTAATCTATTGAAAACATGGTCGGAGCGGCGGGATTCGAACCCACGACCCCCAGTCCCCCAGACTGATGCGCTACCAGGCTGCGCTACGCTCCGACACGGCCGATCCTGTAGCAGCGCCGTGCCAGGCAAGCAAGTGAAGCAAGCCCAGCAAGCCCAGCAAGCAGGGCAATCGGGTGAAGGAGTACGTGACAAACCGCTAGTGCCCTGCGTCGCTCATAATGCTGGGTAGAGCCTCTTCAGTTTCACCCGGGCATCGGCCGTGGTGAATTGCCAATCGGCTTTGGTGTGGTGTCGGTTGCGGCGGGCCTGCCAGGCGGCGACTTCGTCCATCAGGGTCTGCTTGTCGGGGATGCGGCGATCGAGACACTGCGACGCCAGGACGCCGAGTTCGGACTCGGCCATGTCCAGCCAGCTGCCGTGCTTGGGGGTGTAGTGCCATTCGAAGCGCTCGACGAGCCGACGCGCCTCGGCGGCCGGAAAGGCTTCGTAGAGCGACGCCGCCTTGTGGGTGTTGAGGTCTTACCTTTACCCGCATCTAGAAAGATGCAATTTTATCATTATGTTAGCCTAGCCATCTGTGCGCCGTAGCTGAGGGAAGCCCCTTGGAACGCAGGTGCAGCATACGCCCGCTTTCGCAACGGGCATTTGGAAAATCTGCCATTTTCGGCGCTCGGCTGCGGATCGACATGATGTCGTTCTATAGTAGCGCAGGGCTTTGCCACGATGCGGGTAAAGGTAAGGTGTTGAGGTTGTCCTGCACGAGGACGATCTTCTCGGCGTGAGGAAAGTGCGTGTCGGACAATTCCTTGAGGACCTGCGCATAATCCACGGCGGCGTGGCGATCGGTCACTTTGACGTGCCGCCAGCCTTCCAGCGGTGCGAACATCATGAACAGGTTGGCGGTGCCGTTGCGTTCATACTCGTAGTCGTAGCGGGCAACCTGCCCTGGCTTCGCCGCGATCGGCACACGCGTTTCGGAAATCAACTGCTTTGCGGTCTCGTCCAGGCAGACCACGGGGCGGGTTGGGTTGTGCGGCCTTTGATAAACTTCCAGCACATCCTCCATGCTGGCTACGAAGGCGGCGTTGGCGTCCGGCGGGATGACCCATTGCTGTCGCAGGTGGGGCTTGAGCGTGTTTTTTTTAGCGTCCGCCCGATCGTGTTGTCGCTGGCCCGCTCAACGATGTTCAGCTCCACGACGGTCTCTTCCAGAAGCCGTAGCGTCCATTTCGTGCGTCCCGCTGGGGGCGCCGAACAGGCCAGGGCAACCAGCTTCGCCTCGGCTTCTCCATCAAAGATGCGTTTTCTGGCGGAGGCTGGCGAATGCTTGCAGGTCAGCACAGCATCGACGCCCTCTTCCACCAGCCGCTGGCGCGCCCGAGCAACTGTGTCGACGCTGGTCTCCAGGGCTGCGGCAATTTGGCTGTCACTCCAGGCTTCGCCGGCGTCCGACGCGTCAGCCTTCAGCAAGATGCGGGCCTTCAACAGCTTCCGCGCCGGGTGTTTGCCCTTGCTGATCAGGGCGTTCAGCTGGTCCCGTTCCTCCTCGCTGAGCTTCACCACGTACTTCTTTGCCGCGATCTCCTTGGCAGCCACGAATTGTCTCCGTCTGTTCGATACGGAACGATCGAGTCAGACATCCACCGCAGAGTCAAGGACGCCGGGCACTAGCAGCCTGTCGGAGTTGAGTTGCCGGTGGGTGAGTGCGGTGGTGCCGAAGCGGCGAGCGCTGGTGGGCGTCGGAGGGTCGATTCTGCGTTTTGATCGGTCTGGCGGTAATTGCTCAGCCCTTTTTCGTGGCTCCGGGAGCGAGGCGGTTTGCCTTGGGCATTGAGATCTCTTGCTATTGCCGTCCCGGCGTGAATGAACTGGCGAGTGACCTGCATTTTCCCTGCGTTGGCGCTTCGCCCTGAAGGCAAGGCCTCGCTCATCGTTGCAATGGCGGTGCTCGAGGAGCAGGCGGCGCGGATTGCGGTTCTGGGCGCGGCGAACGGTGCGCTTCAGGCCGAGAAGGGCGCACAGGCGGAGGAGATCCGCACGCAGGCGGGACGGATCGAGTTTTTGGAGGCAGAGAACCGGGACCTGCGGACCAAGCTGGCTGGGCTGGAGGAGAAGACGGGACGACCGGCGAAGACGCCGAAGAATTCGAGCCTGCCGCCGTTGCGCGGTGCGAAGCCAAACGGCGAGATCGGGGCGAAGGCGAAGCCGAAGCGGCGGGTTCACCCGGGCGCATGGCGCCGCCTGTGCGACAACCCAACGCGGGTGGAGGATATATGGGCGCAGGCGTGCCCGCACTGCGCGGCGGACGTGTCTGGGGTGGAGCAGGCTACGGCGGAAACCTACGATCACGTCGAGATTCCACTGGCCCCGGCCGAAGTGACGCGGGTGGTGCTGCGCGGGGGGGTGTGCCCGTGCTGCAGCAAAATGTTCAAAGCGGCCCCGCCGCCGGACAAGGCGCCGGGTTCGCCGTATGGTCCCAACCTGCGAGCGGCGGTCTTGTATCTGCGGCACGCCCATGCGGTGTCGTATGAGCGGCTGGCGGCGCTGCTGGAGACGCAGTTCGGTACGAAGTTGAGCGAGGGCGCGCTGGCATCGATCCTGGCCGCCGCTGCTCCGGCTTTCGCCGTGCAGTTCGGGACGATCCGTCAGCGTCTGTTGGCGGGATCGGTGATCTGCTCGGACGAGGCCGGCTTTCGGGTCGGCAAGCGGAACAACTGGATCTGGGTGTTTCAGCACGCCGACTGCTGCTGCTTCGTCTCCGCGCCGACCCGCGGCAAGGTCGTGGTCGCCGAATTCCTTGGCGGCGTGCGGCCGCTGGTCTGGGTATCCGACCGCCTGAACCTCAGCGCTCACGAGAATTGACCCGGGGTTGCTCACGGAAGTTGACCCAGTAGGTGCGCATGAGTTTGTGGTCAGGTGGCCTGATCGGCCGGTAGCCGCCGTGGTCGGCGGCAAATTTTCCTTCGCCTGACCGAAGGCTCCATGCCTGCCGCCCGGGCCTCACACCCCGTGAGACCCAGTGATGACAACGGTCAGAAGTCGCCGCGTGTCACGGCCCTGGCGGCGCGTCCTGTCGCGGCGAGGCGGGCACACCCCCGGCGGCTGCCGGGCCGGGAAGAGCCGGCAGCGCTGACCTGGCTCAACGGCCCGACGGCGCGATTGATCGTGACGTGACGGCTGCCAAACCCCAGCCTTCCGTTCGACGCCGGGCGTCGAATTGTCGGGACGCCTTCCGTCCCGACACCACCCGCAGGCCACGGCGCGGGAGGCGAGTCAAAGGCGCCGCGCGCTTTCTTGCGCGGCGGGAGCGGAGCCACGCGCAGAAAATCGGCGCGGGCCGATTTTCGAGCATGGTGAGCACCCACCTGTTGACGCGCCTTGCGCGCCGTGGCACCGCCTCGGTGCTGCGGCGGTGGTGTTGCTGGGGCCTTCAGGTCTTGGTGCTGCGGCGCGCCGGTGTTGGCGACGCTGGCGCCGGAGGCTCCGGGCTGCGCAGGGACGGGCCGTTGATGCGGATGGTGATGCAGTGGTGCTGCAGGCGATCGAGCAGCGCATCGACCAGCGGCTTCTTGTCGAACAGCTCGTACCAGTCGGACAGTTCAAGGTTGGTGGTGATGATCGTCGAGACCCGGTTGTAGCGTTGGTCCATCAGACGAAAGAATGCGTTTGCTTGTTCCGGCTTGATCGTGAGGTAGCTCAGCTCGTCAATCAGCAAGGGCTGCATGCGACTCGAGCTGAGCCAGCAGCCGTGTGGTGGTGCGATCGGCCAGAGACGCGTAGAGTTCATCGAGCAGGACTTGAGCGTTGATGAAGCGGCCACGGTAGCCGTTGAGGCAGGCCTCGCGCAACAGACCGATCGCCAGGCCGGTCTTTCCGGTGCCTGGTTTGCCGATGAGCAGGACGTTGTCGGTCCGGCGCAGGAAGTCCAGCCCGGCCAGTGTCTGGATCTGGGCGCGGCTCACGCCGGGCTGCCGATCGAACGGGAAGCTGTCGAGTGACCACCGCCATGGCAGACGCGCCTGTCCCAGACGATACGCCAGGCTGCGTTCGCGGCGGGCGGCGGCCTCCTGGCCGAGCAGCCGGTACAGCAACTCGGGTCCAGCGATCGCTTCGCGCTCGGCGCGTTCGATCTCGGCGTCGAGTGCCTCGGCCATGCCGTGCAGGCGCAACTGGGCGATCAGCGCGCGCAGCTTGTCATGCATCGTCGTCTTTCCCGCTGGTCAGTGCGAAGAAGTCGCCGGCGACCTGTTTGAGGATGAGATCTTCAAGCCGGCCGAGGTCGAACAGGCCGTAGTACAGGGCTTGCTCGATGGCGGCGATGAACGGGCCGGCCGGGTAGGTGCGCTTCATTTCGATCAGCCGGCGGAGTGGCCGTCGCCCGTATCCGTGACTGCGCAGCTTGAGGGCGGCGGCGTAACGGTCGAGGCTGGGATGGTGGCCGCTCAGCAATGCCTCTTCCGCCGCCGCGCTGCGACCCTGCCGCACGGGGATGGTATGATGACCAGGCAGGGTGCTCCTGGCATCGCGCTCGGCGATCAGCCGCGGGTGGACGGCGATCGTCGTGTCCTTGCGGCGGACATGGATTTCGGCGGGGTGCTTGTAGACAGCGACGGACTTGCCGACGAAGCGCTCGGGCACGGAGTAGCGGTTGGTATCGACGCTGACAAAGCCGTGCAGGTCGACGACGCGTTCCAGCAACTCGTAGACCGGCGGCAGCGCGTCGGGCAGCGGCACGAGGTGCGGCTGCTCGATGACGTAGGCCGCATCAGGCGACATGCCGAGCGCTGCCTTGGGCTTGCGGTTAGCGACCTCGCGGCACCAGGCGAGTGCCTGGCGGTTGAGGTCGTCGAAATCTTCGAAGCTTCGGCCTGCCAGGAAATTCGTCTCGACATAGCCGAATGGTCTTTCGATCCGGCCCTTGCGATCTGGATTCCCGACCCGGTGGGCGCGGAACCGGAAGCCCAGAGTGCGGGCGAAGGCCGCCATCTCCGGGGCGATGAGGGCCTCGGCGCCGGCGCCGGCGGCGAGCAGCACGCTGGTGTTGTCGATGATGCAGACCGGACAGGCACCGGCCATGAAGCGCGTGGCCTCGAGCAGGAACGCGCGGGCCTCGAAGCGGGTGAACCGCGGATAGTACTGGATGAACAGCCGGCGCGAGTACGCCAGCACCAGACCGGCGCATTGCGTGATCACCGGCTTGCCGGCGCCCGCGAAGGTCACGCGATGCGGCGAGGTGTCGTGCTGCATCTCCTGCCCGGGCGCGAAGTCGTACTCGCCGGCACGCCGCGGCGGACTGCGCAGGCCGGCCTCCCGCACCCAACGGGTCAAGCTGCTGTAGGACACCTCCAGACCGTTGTCGGCCAGCAGTTCGCGCACCCGCACCACGTTGCCGCGAGCCTGCTCGAAGGCAGCCTTCACGCGGACCAGCGTCGCCTCGTCGCACGGCAACACCTCGGCAACGTTGCCGTCCGGCTCACGCAGGATGCGCCGCACGGTGTTGCGTGACAGCGCCAGCAGGCGGCTGATCTCGCGCAGGCTGTGCCGCTGCACCTGCAGCGTGCGCACCGCGGTGCGAATCTCAGCCGGGGTCACGTGCATCCCCCCGGTCGATCGCAATCGCCAGGACGTTGAGCGCCAACCACAGACGCGGCACCGCCGCGATCAGCGCCGGCGGCACCGATTGCAGCGCCGCCACGCGACCCGTCAGGCGCGCGATGACCGCCTCGAGGCAGCGCATATCGACGACGCATTCGCCTTCCGGGCCGTCCCGCAGAATTTCGCCGGCGCGCCGTTCGTCGTTCGCCCGCAGGGCGTCGAGAAACAAGCGGGGATCGCCGACCATGCGTTCGCGCACCGTTTGCGCGGCCTGCTGGTAGTGGGCGAACCAGCACTGCAACTCGCGGGTCGACAGCGGTGACGCAGCCAGCGCCGCCAGCAGGCTGTCGGCATGGGCGGCATTGGCACGCGCCAACGGCACCACCACCCGGTTGGCCGCCCAAGCCGACAGCTTGCCGGTGCGCACCGCCGCCAGCGCCGCATCGGGCAAACCCGACAGCAGTTGCAGCCGCCGGCTCACCCAGCTCACGTCGCGCCCGCACCGACGCGCCAGCTCCTGCTGCGACAGGCCCTGGCCCTGCATCAGCTCGCGCAGCAGCAACGCCTCCTCAATGCTGGCGAACGAGCGATCCTGCGCGCGCGCCAACACCCCCAGCACCGCTTCGGCCAGCCCACAGGTCCATTGCTCGACACTGGCCGTGTCGCGGCCCAGCCGGCGTAGCGCGGCGACGCGCCGATACCCGTCGATCAGCACCAGCGGTGCTGCGCCCGCGCCGGCCCCACCGGGAGCGGGCGCCACAATGCAGGGCACGATCTGACCGCACCGCTCGATGGACTGGGCGATCCGCGCCACCGCCTGCGGCTCCACCAGGCGGCTGGCGGCAAAGCGCAGGTCCAGTTGGTGCAGGTCAAGCTCCAGACGATGGCTGTCCATGGACGTCATCGCCGGCGGGACGGCCCGCTTGCCCCGGTCACGTCCCGCAGGATCCTCGCCGCCGCATCAATCGGGTTCACCATGGGGCATTGCGCTCCGTCCGGGCGTGGCCAACACGGCCGCGACGGGGATCGCGGCGGCGCAGGAACCCCGGGCGAAGCGGCGGCAGACAGGGACGACCGCACCAATGGCAGGGCGTCGTCGCTCGCCGGGGCGGCTCGGCCGGAGATGCGTCGTCGCGCGAGGTCGCCATCGCGCCGGCCGCCAGCAGATCACCCGCCGGCGGCGGGGGTGAACCCTGATGCGTCACTTTTTTTCTGCGCGCTCGCAGGTGGCCCATCCGGGCGGCATGCTTCTCCTGGCCACGACGGGTCTTCTGATAGCGCTCGCCTGCCTTCCGGAGCGTCTGGTGACGCGCCTGTCCGGCGCAGTCGCCGAAACAGTAGATCTGCCCGCGGTCGCAGTGGCGGCACACGACCACTTCGCTACTGCACTTCCTGCAAAGGAACAGACGACCAGACCCCGGCTCGCTCTGCGCATCGACGCAGACGCGGCGTAGACGAACGCCACCGTCGGCAGGATACTCGCCCTGCATTCGTGCCCGTCACGATGTGGGGCACGGCGTCGAGACAAAACTGGCAGGTTGAGTTCGGCGCCGTGCTTGCCCTCAAGTCTGGCAGGCTCCCGGCAGCTTGCCGAGGTGCTCGGTGCCTCTGTTATCCCCCGTGCCAACCCCGCCAAGACCGTATCCGGTCCTGATCATGTCTCCAGCGACGATCAAATGCCGCCGCACCGGCGTTGTCGCAGGCGCCGCCACCCCGGAGCGGGCGCCAGACCGGGACAACCAACGACAATCGTCAGAACGGTAGGACTAAAGTCAGTGGGTCAACTTCCGTGAGCAACCCCGGGTCAATTCTCGTGAGCGCTGAGGCCTGAAGGCACAGACTGGATGGGCCGAGAAGCACCAGGCGTGTCTCGCCCATCTCCTGCGCGATGCCCAGTATGCGCTGGATTGCGGTGATGTCGTGCTGGCGGCGCGGGTGATGTCGCTGCTGCGCCGTTCCATTCGCATCTGGCGCTACCGCGAGCGCCTGGAGCGGCGGTTTGGCCCTGGGGTGCTCATTGCGTTCTTCTGGCGCCACTTCATCGAACTCGATGCGTTGCCGGCGGCGCCGATCGTCGGCAACCAGGCCGGTGAGAAGCTCCGCCGAAGCCTGCTCAGAGACCAGGACAAGCTGTTCGTGTTTCTCGCCGAGCAGGACGTGCCGCCGACCAACAACAGCTCGGAGCAGGCGCTGCGCTGGAGTGCCGTTTTCCGTAAGGTCACCAACTGCTTCCGCTCCTTGTGGGGGGCCAAGCTGCACGCCGATGTGCGTTCGGTTATCGAAACGGCGCGGCGGCGAGGGATCGGCGCCTTGGAAGCCATCCGTCTCACCCTCCAGGGACTTCCTCTTCCCATTCCAGCGTAGTTCCCGCGTCGGAGCGCTTTGACACCGTGCCTGCCAGACCTCGCGCGTTCCCGCGACGCGCCGTCGCGTCCGCCCGTATCGTCATTCCATGGCCGATGGGCTGAGCAAATACCGCCGATCGCCGGCAAGCGTAGCAGATCATGCAGCCGCAGGTGGGACAGACCGGTTTGCCGTCAGTGACGGGCCAACGCAGGCGCAGGAACACGTTCTCGACCACGCCGTCCGACATGCGCATGATCTCGGCGGCGCTGAGCAAGCGCGCCGCCGCAGAAAGCAGAAAGTGCCGCGCCATGATGATCCGCCCCCAGGAACCAGTTCGGCATCCTTCCTGGCACAGACAATTTTATAGTACAACCCATTATTTTCGTTGACAAGATCAGTTTGGTGGTGGCTGCTACATAATGGCGGATCCTCGTTCATCACGACACCCAGCCGCCAGTGCAGCCGGTTTTCCACACCCCAGTGCTCGCGGACGACCTCGTTGAAGCGTGTCGCGGATAGTGTTGTGCTGAGCAGATAGTAGGCGGTCTCGGTGGTGGTCTTGCTCGCGGTTTCACGGATACGGACAACCTTGCCGATGGCCGCCAGGCCGGGCCAGTGATGATCCCGCTGCAACCATTCGATATCGGTCGAGACCGTGGCCGTGCGGGTCTCGATGCGACCGTGATCGGCATCCACGCTTTGCGCGCTCGCCGCCGGTGTGCTGGCCGGATCATTGAAGAACGTACGGACATCATCATGCAGCGTACCCTGGTTGCCCTTCAGCGCCAGGGCATAGTCGCCGCCCTGATCGACGATCTGCTGAGCAATCGTGCGCTGGCAGTTGAGCGCGTCGGCGGTCACGATCGTCCCTTTCAGGGACAGCATCTCCAGCAACTTCGGCAGCGCGGTGATCTCGTTGGATTTGGCCTCGGTGGCGATCTGCGCCAGCACCAGGCGTTGCTCGCATCCCCAGGCACTGACCATGTGCAGCGGTGACTTGCCGCTGGCGCGATCGAAGGAGCGACGCAGAACCTTGCCATCGATCGCTACAACGCCCTGAACCGTACTCGAAAACTGCGCCATGAACCGCTGAAACGCCGCGCCAAACTGCGCCGGGTCGAGCAGGCGGAACAGGCGGCTGAAAGTGTCGTGACTTGGAATGCCCTTCTCCAGCTTGAGAAAGCCGCGCAGGAACGGCTCTTTCGCTTCCGCAAACCGAGCCATGTCCACCGCACCCTGGCCGCCACATAACACTGTACACAGCGCAATCATCAGCAACTCATGGAAGTCATGCAGCCCGGCATTCCCGGTTCGTGGGTCTTCCAGACCCTCCCAGCAGCCGGCAAACTGATCCAAGGCGTCCTTCCACCGCAGGTTTCGCGCGCCCTCCGGTAGAATCCATCGCCCCGCCCCGCGCAAGCCGCCGTCGCGCTGTCAAGGAAATTCCAAGTGCGATTCCCCTGTGGGGGCGCTGGAGGCGCTGAACGGCATGATGCTTTTGGCCTGACCGCCGCGTTCCTGTTCGCTATCATCCAGAAAATCTGGCCGTTCGGAGGCGCGCATGGCCAGTGTCTGGAATGAGGACGGTATGGGCCGTCCGGCCTGCGCCTGGCTGGTGGGAACGGGTGTCTGGCGGGAACGGGTGTCTGGCGGGAACGGGATTCGGCCGGATCGCTGCTTCAGCGGTCGGGTGACGCCGCAATACAAGGAAACGGACATGAACTTTCGAACCAGTGCCTGCGCCTGCACCGTATTGGTTCCGCTTCTGGCCGCGCTTCCAATGGAAGCGGCGGCACAGACACTGTCGGGGGCATTGTCGGACACCGCCACGCCGCGGGATGTCCTGGAACCGTTCAACCGACTTATGTTCGGCTTCAACACCCTCGTTGTCGACTATATTGTCGATCCGGCCGCCCGGGTTCTGGGCGATGTCACGCCGGCATTCGTGCAGCGGATCAGCAGCAATATCTATGAGAACATCAGTGAACCGGCATTCGTGTTCACCAACCTGCTGGCCGGGCACACCCGGGATGCCTCCGTCTCGGTCGGACGGTTCGCCGTCAACAGCACAATCGGGATCGGCGGCATTTTCGACGTGGCTACACCGATCGGGCTGGAGCGCCGGACCACCGAGTTCAGCGAGGCGACGTGCAAGCTGGGCGTCCCTCCCGGCCCCTATCTGATCCTGCCGCTGATCGGTCCGACCAACGTGTTCAGCGGCGGCCTGCTGGGGGTCACGCTGGCGGTGGAATGGTATGTGCTGAGCCCGGTTTCGGCGGCTCTGGCCGTCGGGAACGCGATCGTCGGCGTGGGCGTCGCGGCGGCCAGCCTGCGGCACGTGCGCGACATCCCGCAAGATCCGCATCCCGACCACTACGCCCTCCAGCAGGAGGCATTCTGGGACTACGTGAAGGCGGGCTGCGCTCCGGGCGAGGGCAGGACGATGCTGTCGGCAACCGGCGTCAGCGAGTGACGCTGCTCGGGGGCGGCAGGTACGGTTGTGACAATTGAGGCATCCAGCGCCTCGTAGTCGTGGTAGCGGATGGTCGCGTACAGCTCCGCCCGCGTCTGCATCCGGTCCACCATCCGGTGGGTGCCCCCGTGCGCGCGGATCGATGCGTACCAGCTCCTCCTGCGCCTTCGCCGCGACGCGCAGCGAACTCACCGGCCAGATCACCATCCGGTAGCCCATCTCCTGGAACTCGGCGGCGGTAAAGAATGGCGTGCGGCCGAATTCGGTCATGTTTGCCAGCAATTTTGTCCCTGGCATGCGGCTGGCGAATTCCACGAACATCTCGCGCGTTGTCAGCGCCTCGGGGAAAATCGCGTCGGCGCCGGACTCGATATAAAGCCGCGCGCGCGCCACCGCCCCGTCGATGCCCTCGCTGGCGGCGGCGTCGGTGCGGGCGATGATGAACAAATGCCGGCGGGCGCGGCGGGCGGCGGCCACTTTGGCCGCCATGTCCCGCGCGTCGGCCAGCTTCTTGTCGTTCAGGTGGCCGCATTTCTTCGGCAGCAACTGGTCCTCGATGTGCACCGCCCCGGCGCCGGCATCCTCGAAGCTGCGCACCATGTGCATCACATTCAGCGCCTCACCGTAGCCGGTGTCACCGTCCACCAGCACTGGCAGCGCGGAAGCGCGGGCGACCTGGCGGACGAAAAAACAAACATCGTCCACCGTGATCACGCCCAGATCGGGCAGGCCCATCGACGCGCTCATCGCAGCGCCCGACAGGTACAGCGCCGCGAACCCGGCGTCGCGCGCCTGCAGCGCGGCCATGCCGTTATGGGTGCCGGGGAGCTGCAGGATCTCCGGCCGTTCCAGCAGGGCGCGGAAGCGGGCGCCGGCTGGCCCGGCGGGAAGATCATCGGCGACCAGATAGGTCATGGCGGCGTCTCCGTTACGGGAGGAAATAGAGCAGCGTCAGCAGACCGAACGGGGGCAGCAGCAGCGCGCAGGACCACGCCAGGTAGCCGAAGAACCCCGGCATCCGCACGCCGCGGTGGGCCGCGATGGCGCGTACCATCATGTTCGGCGCATTGCCGACATAGGTCAGCGCGCCGAAGAACACAGCCCCTGCCGACAACGCCCGCAGCACCGGCGACAGCTCCCCGGTCAGCGTCGCGGGGTCACTGCCCGCCAGCTGGAAGAACACCAGATAGGTCGGCGCATTGTCGAGCATGGCCGAGAGCGTGCCGGCCAGCCAGAAATACGCAAGCGGCGAGGGCCGCCCCGCCGCATCGGAGGTCAGCGCCAGCAGCGGCGCCAGCGGCCCGGCGGGACCGGCCGCCAGCATGGCCAGCACCGGACCGATGGTGACGAAGATGGCGGCGAACAGCACCGCCACCTCAATCATCGGCGCCCAGGTGAACAGGTTGCGCTGGCGCAGCGCCTGCGGGGTGATCACCAGCGAGGCTGCGGTAATGGCGGCGAACACCAGCATGCCGAGCAGCCGTTCCAGGCCGATCGGCTGGCCGAGCAGCACCACCTCGCCGGGGCGCCAGACGCCCTGGAGCAGCACGGTCGCCACCACCAGCAGCACCAGCCCGGCATTGCGCCAGCCCCGCACGCGCAGCCGCCGCGCCGGCGGCGCCTTCGGCTCGCTGCGCGCCAGGTGGCGGTCCAGCAGCCAGAAGCCGGCCAGCAGCGGCAAGGCGACGACCAGCAACGGGACGGTCAAATTCAGCAGCGGCCAGAAGAACGGCACCCCCTGCAGGAACCCAAGATAGAGCGGCGGGTCGCCGAGCGGGGTCGTGGCGCCGCCGACATTGGCCGCCAGCACGGTGAAGAACACCACCAGATGGACCTTGCGCGTGCGGTGGGCATTGGCGCGCAGCAGCGGGTGGATCAGCACCATAGCCACCCCCGTGGTGCCCATGACACCGGCCAGCACGGTGCCGAGCGCCAGCAGGGCGGTGTTGCCCGCCGGGGTGCCCCAGGGCCCGCCCTCCAGCAGGATGCCGCCGCCGGCGGTGAACAGCGCGAGCAGCAGGCTGACGAACGGGAGATAGTCCTCCAGCACCGCGTGCCAGACATCATGCCAGGCCACCGCCGGCCCGTTCAGCACAACCAGCGGCAGCAGCAAGGCCAGACTCCAGCAAGCCGCGATCAGGCCCATGCGCCGGTGCCACAACCGTGGCGCCAGCATCGGGAGGAAGGCGATGGTGAGCAGCAGCCCGGCGAAGGGCAGCCCCCACAGCGGCGCCGGCGCCGCCCCGATCGGACCCTGTGCCGCCGCCCACGCCGGGGCAGGCCAGAGTGTGGCGGAACCGATCCCCAGCACCCACGTGATTATCATCGTCCGGCGGGCGTCATCGGTTGGGAGGCAGGAAAGGTCGGTTGCATGCCTCTCCCCCTATATTTAACGTCCTTTGCAGGCAACGGAGAACGGCCAACAATATGGAAATGTCAGGCGAGCGTCGCATTCACGCGCGTCGCGACCGGGTGTGGCAGGCCCTGAACGACCCGCTCGTGCTGAAGGTCGCGATTCCCGGGTGCGAGAGCCTGGAAAAACTGTCGGACACCGAGCTGAAGGCCGTGGTCGCCATCAGGATGGGGCCGATTTCGACCCGTTTCAGCGGCAAGGTGAACTTCACCGATGTCGACCCGCCGAACGGCTATCGCATCGCCGGCGAAGGCCAGGGCGGGGTGGCGGGGTTCGCCAAGGGGGGCGCCGATGTGCGTTTGGCCGAGGACGGCGACGCGACGGTGCTGACCTATGACGTGAAGGCGCAGGTTGGCGGCAAGATGGCGCAGCTCGGCGCCCGGCTGATTGACGCTACGGTCCGGCAGACGGCGGACGTCTTCTTCACCCGGTTCGCCGAGCTGGTCGCCCCGCCGGTCGCGGAGGAAGCCGCCGCGGCACCGGAAGCGGCGATCGCGCCGGTCCAAATCACGCCGGTCCGGCAGGTGTTTGGCTTCCCCAAGGCCGCGCGCGCGCCTCTCGGCTACAGGCTGGTCGGCTGGGTCGCCATTCTGCTCGCCCTGGCGATCGTGGTCCTGGTCGTGGTGTTCGGAGGCCATCACTAGTGCTGCCGGCGAGCGTCACCGACACCGCTACCCTGCTGGAAGCCGGCGGCTACGTGGCGGACCTGGCGCTTGCCACCACCGTGCACCTGGCGCTGGCCATGCGCCGGCCGCTGTTCCTGGAAGGCGAGCCCGGTACCGGCAAGACCGAGATCGCCAAGGTGCTCGCCCTCGGCCTGAACCGCCGGCTGGTGCGGCTGCAATGCTATGACGGGCTCGACCTCTCTGCCGCCGCCTATGAATGGGACCATGCCCGCCAGCTCATGGCCATCCGCATCGCCGAGGCGACCGGCTCGGCCGACCGGCAGGCGCTCGCCAGCGACATCTACAGCCGCGCCTTCCTGCAGCCGCGTCCGCTGCTCTCGGCCATCGACCCCGACCTGCCGCCGGCGGTGCTGCTGATCGACGAGCTGGACCGCGCCGACGAGCCGTTCGAGGCCTTCCTGCTGGAGGTGCTGGCCGACTTCCAGTTGACCATTCCCGAATACGGCACGGTGCACGCCGCCACGCCGCCGGTGGTGGTCATCACCTCCAACCGCACCCGCGAGGTGCACGATGCCATCCGGCGCCGCTGCCTCTACCATTGGGTGGATTACCCCGATGCGCGCCGCGAGCGGCTGATCCTGGCCCGCAAGGCGCCCGGCGTCCCGGCGCTGCTGTCGGCCCAGATTGTCGCCTTCGTGCAGAAGCTGCGCGGCGAGGATCTGTTCAAGCTGCCCGGGGTTGCCGAGACGATCGACTGGGCGGCGGCGCTGTCGCATCTGGACAAGCGGGAGCTTGACCCGGCGGCGGTGGATGAGACGCTGGGCGTGCTGCTGAAATACCAGGACGACATCGCCCGGGTGAAAGGTGCGGCAGCCGCCCGCCTGGTGACCGAGGCGCGCGAAGCCGCCGCCGTGCCGCCGGGGTGAGTCCGCCCGCGCCCGCCGTGCCGGCTTCCGGCGGCGCGTTTGCCGGCAATATTCTCACCTTTGCCCGTCTGTTGCGCCGCACCGGGCTGCCGGTGGGTGCGGCCGATGTGCTGGCCGCGCTGGCGGCGGTGCGGTTCGTGGACATCGGCAGCCGCGCGCAGCTGCGCACCGCGCTCCGCACCACGCTGATCCATCGCCACGAGCACGCCGGGCTGTTCGATCAGGCGTTTTCCCTGTTCTGGCGCGATCCGCAGGCCGGGCAGGCGGGGACCGCGTCCAGCCTGTGCGCGGCGGCGAAGCAAACGCCGTCCGAACCCGGCCCCCCGGGCAGCCGCCGTCTGGCCGAGGCGCTGGCCCGTCCCAATGACCCCAAGCCGCGCGAAGAAAGCCGCCCGGAGATCGACGCGGCGATGACAATGTCCGACCGCGAACGGCTGCAAAGCATGGATTTCGAGGCGATGAGTGCGGCCGAGATCGCCGCGGCGAAAAGCGAAATCAGGCGGCTCGCCTTGCCGCTCGATCCCCAGCGCACCCGCCGCCGCCGCGCCGATTCGTCCGGCGCACGGGTGGATTTGCGGGCAACGTTGCGGGCCAGCCTGTGCCAGGGCGGCGAGATTCTCGACATCGCCACCAGCCGGCGGTTGACGCGTCCGCCGCCGCTGGTGGTGCTGTGCGACATCAGCGGTTCGATGGGCCGCTACGCGCAAATCCTGCTGCACTTTCTGCACGCCGTCGCGAATGACCGCGACCGCGTGCATATCTTCCTGTTCGGCACAAGGCTGTCCAACGTCACCCGCGCGCTGCGCCATCGCGACGCCGAAATGGCGTTCCAGCTGGTGTCGCACGCCGTGCCGGACTGGTTCGGCGGCACCCGCATCGGTGAGACGCTGGGCGCGTTCAACCGGCGCTGGGCGCGCCGCGTACTGGGGCAGGGGGCGGTGGTGCTGCTGGTCACCGACGGGCTCGACCGCGACGGCGCGGCAGGGTTGGCGGAGGCGATGGACCGGCTGCACAAATCCTGTTCCCGGCTGGTCTGGCTGAATCCGTTGTTGCGCTGGCAGGGGTTCGCGCCAAAATCGCAGGGAATCCGTGCCATGCTGCCGCACGTGGACGAATTCCGTCCGGTTCACAACCTGGTCAGCCTGCGCGCGCTGGTAAGCAGCCTCTCGCGTCCGGTCGTGCCGCGCGAGATGGACCGTTGGAGGATGGCGTCATGAGTTTGGGCGAAACCGAGGACGTATTTGCCGCTGCCGCCGCCTGGTTGAAAGCCGGGGAGCAGGTGGCGTTGGCCACGGTCACGGAAACCTGGGGCAGTTCTCCCCGGCCCGCCGGCAGCCATCTGGCGGTGACAGCCAGCGGCAAGCTGGCCGGCTCGGTGTCCGGCGGTTGCATCGAGGGGGCGGTGGCCGAAGCGGCGCTGCGCACCATCGCCGACGGGCGCCCGCAAGTGCTGGAATTCGGCGTGACCAACGAGCGCGCCTGGGAGGTCGGGCTGGCCTGTGGCGGGCGGGTCAAGGTGTTCGTGGAGAAGCTGGCGTGACGCCGGCGGTTTTCGCCGCCCTGACCGCGGCGCGCGCGGCGCAAATTCCGGTCGTGCTGGTGACGAAGCTGCCCACCGGCGAGCAGTTCCTGCTTCCTGACCCGGCCGCCCCGGCGGCGTTGGCCGAAGCGGGGCGCGCCGCGTTGCGTGACGACCGCACCGGAACCGTAACGTTGCCGGATGGCGAATGGTTCCTGCGCGCCTACAACCCGCCCCTCCGGCTGGTGGTGGTGGGGGCGGTGCACATCGCCCAGGCCCTTGTCCCGATGGCGGCGCAACTGGGGCTGGCGGTGGTGGTGGTCGATCCGCGCCGCGCCTTCGCCAGCCCGGACCGGTTTCCCAACGTCAGCATCCGCACCGACTGGCCGGACGAGGCGATGGACACGCTGGCGCCGGATGCGCGCACGGCGGTGGTGACGCTGACGCATGACCCCAAGCTGGACGATGCGGCGCTGGACCGGGCCCTGCGCAGCGAGGCGTTTTACATCGGCTCCCTGGGCAGCCGGCGCACCCATGCGGCCCGCCTCAACCGTCTGCGTGCGCTCGGCCATGACGAGGCGGCACTGGCGCGCATCCGCGGGCCGGTGGGGCTGAACATCGAGGCGGTCACCGCGCCGGAGATCGCCCTGTCCGTCCTGGCCGAAATAGTGGCGGTGCGGCGCGGGTCGCCGCTGGCGGCGAGATAGCAGGTCCCGGCCGGTTTGCCCGGCCGGTGCCTGTTCAGCTGCGTGTGATCAGGGTGCCGCCGGCCCCGTCGGCGGCGGCGTGGAACGCGCCGGTGCCGAGCGTGGCGTTCTGGAACAGCAGAGTTGCGACCGCGCCGCCGCTTCCGGTGAGTTGCAACGCGCCGCTCGCGGCAGAGTAGCTGAGCCCCAGCCCTGAAGTCGCAATGCCGCGCAGGTCGATCACATCGCCGGCGGCGAAGTTTTCCAGCAGCGGGCCGGCATAGGAAGGGGTGCCGATTTGGGTGCCGAAACTGGCGGCGCTATCGACGGTCAGCTTGTTGGTCGTCCCCAGGAACTGGATCTTGCAAGCCGAACCCAGGGCGGCGGCGATTTCCAGCGATGCGTTGCCTTGCAACAGGAAGATCCCCGAGCTGGCCGGATCGACCGACGACACGTCGAAGCTGCCGCCGCTGGCGATCGCGACCGTGCCGGCGTTCAGCAGGCTCGCGGTGGTGTCGGCACTGGTGATGGTCCAAATCGTGCCGGCGGCCACGGTGGCGCTGCCGGCCGTGCTGGCGGCGGTCGCGACCACACTGGTCGTTGTGTTGGTGACGGACGCGCCGGCGGTGTCGCTGACCTTGAGGGTGAAGCCGGTCGTGACCGTCTTGCCCGCGGCCACCTGGTGGGCGGTCGGGGTGAACACCAGGCCGTCAAGCGCCGTGGTGACGGCGCTGGCCGTGCCGCTCACGCTGTAGACGCCGGTCTTGGCGCTATAGGTTCCACCGCCGAGGGTCGACAGCGCGCCGTTCGCCACCGCCGAGAGAGTGACGGTTGCCGTCAGGGTCTGGCCGTAATCCGGTTCGGCGACGGCCACAGAAGCGAATGGCTTGATCGTCGCCTCGTCGCTGGTCGCCTGGCTGGAAGCCGTGCCGCTGATGGTCGGCGGATCGTTGACGGCGGTGGCGATGACGCTGGTCGTTGTGTTGGAGGTGGAGGCGCCGGCGGTGTCGGTGACCTTGAGGGTGAAGTCGGTCGTGACCGTCTTGCCTGGGGCCACCTGATGGATGGTCGGGGTGAACACAAGGCCGTCGAGCGCCGTGGTGACCGCGGCCGCCGTGCCGCTCACGCTGTAGACCCCGGCGGTGTAGGTCCCGCTGCCGAGGCTCGACAGCGCGCCGTTCGCCGCGGCCGACAGCGTCACCGTGGCCGTCAGGGTCTGGCCGTAATCCGGCTCGGCGACGGCCACGTGGGCGAACGGCTTGATCGTTGCCTCGTCAGTGACGGCCTGGCTGGCCGCCGCGCCGGTGATGGTCGGCGGATCGTTGGCGGCGGTGGCGATGACGCTGGTCGTTGTATTGGTGACGGACGCGCCGGCGGTGTCGCTGACATTGATGGTGAAGCTGGTGGTGACCGTCTGGGTTGGGGCCACCTGGTGGGCGGTCGGGGTGAACACGAGGCCGTCGAGCGCCGTGGTGACCGCAGCGGCCGTGCCGCTCACGGTATAGACCCCGGTCGCGGCGTTGTAGGTGCCGCCGCCGAGGGTTGACAGCGCACCGTTTGCCGCTGTCGAGAGAGTCACCGTGGCCGTCAGGGTCTGGCCGAAATCCGGCTCGGCGATGGCCACATGCGCGAATGGCTTGATCGTCGCCTTGTCAGTGACGGCCTGGCTGGCCGCCGCGCCGGTGATGGTCAGCGGATCGTTGACGGCGGTGGCGACGACGCTGGTCGTTGTATTGGAGATGGAGGCGCCGGCGGTGTCGCTGACCTTGATGGTGAAATTGGTCGTGACCGTGCTGCCCGGCGCCACCTGATGCGCTTTCGGGGTGAACACCAGGCCGTCAAGCGCCGTGGTGACCGCCGCGGCCGTGCCGCTCACGGTATAGACCCCGGTCGTGGCGTTGTAGGTTCCACCGCCGAGGGTCGACAGCGCGCCGTTCGCCGCGGCCGACAGCGTCACCGTGGCCGTCAGGGTCTGGCCGTAATCCGGCTCGGCGACGGCCACAGAAGCGAATGGCTTGATCGTTGCCTCGTCAGTGACGGCCTGGCTGGCCGCCGCGCCGGTGAGGGTCGGCGGATCGTTGACGGCAGTGGCGACGACGCTGGTCGTCGTATTGGAGATGGACGCGCCGGCAGTGTCGCTGACCGTGATGGTGAAGCTGGTCGTGACCGTCTTGCCCGGGGCCACCTGATGCACGGTCGGGGTGAACACCAGGCCGTCGAGCGCGGTGGTGACCGCAGCGGCCGTGCCGCTCACGGTATAGACCCCGGTCGCGGCGTTGTAGGTGCCGCCGCCGAGGGTTGACAGCGCACCGTTTGCCGCCGCCGACAACTTTACCGTAACGGTTTCGGTCTGACCGCTGGCGGAATTGGTGATGCTGAGGCTGCCGAACGGCTGGATCGTCGCTTCGTCGGTCACCGCCTGGCTGGCCACGGCGCCGCCGATCGCCAGCGTGGCCGGCAGGACGTTGCTGCCCGTGTATTGGCCGATATCGACTTCCACAATGCCCTGGGACAGCGCCGACAGCGGGATCAGCTGCGGCGCGTAGGCGGCGATGCTGGGCCCCCAGGGGTTATCCAGCTGCACCATGGGCGTGCCGTTGACCGTGGTCAGGCCGACGAACATGTAGGCGTGGTCGCCCACCAGGCTGTACGGCAAGCTGGATGAATTGGCCGTATCCATCACGACCAGATCGCCGGCCGCCGTGTAGCTTTGCAGTTCCGCCACGGTCAGAGCCGAGGGCGATATTGAGGTCGCGCTGCAGCCGGTCAGTTCCTCCATCGCGATCATCGGATTGCCGCCATTGGCGATCGCGTTGTAGCCGCCGCACAGATTCGCCACGGCTTCTTCCAGGACCTGGACCCAGATTTCCTTCTGGGTGCCGACCACGTCCTGGGTGGCACCGTTGTTGACCCCGTCGCTCAGGAACGCCGAATTCGTCACGGTCACCGACGTTGCCTTGAAGGAAGTCGTGCCGTAGGTGGGCAGGCTGCCGTTCGCGGCGTCGTACAGGGTCACCGTTTCGGTGCCGTTGGCGTTCGCCGTGATCATGTTGGTGATCGCGGCCGGGTGAAACAGCGCCAGCTCGCCGATCGAGGACAGCAGGAAACAGTCGCCGATCTGGCCCTGGTTTATGTCATTGACGCTGATTGCCGAGGCGTCGCCCGGCTCGGTTAAATAGAGTACCTCCGTGAGGGCAGTCTGTCGTGCCGGTCGCGGTGGTAGCCGCGCCGACCGAGATGCTGGCCGGGTTCAGCAGCGGCCACGGCCAGGCCCCCAGGGACTGGTCATCCGTGTCGTCGTCGATGCCGAACAAGGCATGCAGGTCGTGCGGGACCTTCATCGGGCGTCTCCAGAACTGTGCTCTGGATCATTTTTCGCAAAAACGGTGAACGCATGGTTTACGAGCCCGGCAGGGATTGCCGGCCCCGTTCAGCGAATCATGCATGCTCGCGCGACCGCCGGGGCGCCCGTGCCCCGTTCGTTCAGACGAACATCATGCCTCGGGGTAGCGGATGGCCAGCACCTCGACCGCCTCGATGCCGCGCGGCGTGACCATCTTCACCACCTCGCCCACCCGGGCGCGCAGCAGGGCGCGGGCAATCGGCGAGAACAGGCTGACCTCGCCGCGCGCAATGTCGGATTCATCGGCACCGAGCAGGGTCACCGTGCGTTCGGTATCGTCCTCGGTAACATAGGTGACGGTGGCGCCGAAATAGACCCGGTCGCGATTGGCCTGCCGCGACGGATCGACCACCTCGGCGATGTCGAGGCGCCGGTTCAGCCAGCGCGCCCGGCGGTCGATCTCGCGCAGGCGCTTTTTGCCGTAGAGGTAGTCGCCATTCTCCGACCGGTCGCCGTTGCCGGCGGCCCAGGACACGATTTCCACCACCTTCGGCCGCTCCACCCGCAGCAACTGATGCAACTCGGCGTGCAGCCGGGCATGGCCGGCCGGGGTCATGTAGTTCTTCATCCCGGGCGGCAGGCGCGGGGCATCGTCCTCGTCGTCGTCGTCGGGAAGGGTGGTCATGGCGGGGTCCAACTGGGGCGCGCGGTGCCGGCGGAGGGAGACGGCGATGAGTGAGGCAGTGCTTTGATTTTGTGTCAATCCCAAGAGCTGCCCGATCGCCGGCTGGTGAAGCCGGGCCGCCAGACATATGCTCCGGGCCGGGATAAAAAGGAAAACGCGTGGACCCGATCGAGCCTGCCATCGGCGACGCCGACCTCACGATCTGCGATCGCGAGCCGATCCACATTCCCGGAGCCATCCAACCGCACGGCGTCCTGCTCGTTCTCGCCGAGCCCGACCTGCGCATCCTGCAGGCGAGTGCCAGCCTGCGCACCCATGTCGGCCTCAACCCGGCGACGATGCTCGGCCAGGCGCTGGCGCTGCTGCTCGACGACCCCAGCCACGACATCGTCCTCGACAGCCTCGGGCGCGATCTTGCCGAACCGCAATATCTGCCGGTGCTCGTCACCAGCACGGGCCGCCGGTTTGAGGCGCTGATCCACCGCACCCCGGCTGGCGTGATCCTGGAGCTGGAGCCCGACGCCGGCAACGCCACGCTCGACATCACCCGCCTCCTGCGCGACACACTCGCCGAGGTGCACCGGGCCCCCACCCTGATTGCCGTCTGCCAGGCCGCGGCCGAACGGCTGCGCGACCTCACCGGCTTCGACCGGGTGATGGTCTATCGCTACCGGCCGGACGATGCCGGCACCGTCATCGCCGAGGCCATGCGCGACGACCTGCCACCCTATCTGGGCCTGACCTATCCGGCGAGCGATATTCCGAAGCCGGTGCGCCAGTTATTCCTGCTGAACGCCCTGCGCGTGCGCAAGGGCGGCGAGGACGCCGCCTCCCCCCTGATCCCGGCGCTCAACCCCGCCACCGGCGAGCCGCTCGACATGAGCCGGTGTGTGCTGCGGGCGACCGCGCCGATCCACCTCGAATATCTGCACAACATGGGCGTCAGCGCGTCGCTGACGCTGTCCATCGTGCAGAGCGGGCGCCTGTGGGGGATGTTTGCCTGCCACCACGCCGAACCCCGATATGTTCCGCACGCCCATCGGCTCGCCTGCCAGGCGCTGGGGCACCTGCTGGCCCTGCAGATCGAGGCCAAGCAGCTGGCGGAAGAGACGGCCGGCCAGTTGCGCAGTCACGATTGGCTGCTGCGCGCGCTCCACGCCGCCGCCGGCAGCACCGGGCTGGTGGAGGCGCTGGAGCGCCTTGGTCCTTCCCTATCGGAAATCGTCAACGCCGATGGTGTCGTCATCCGGTCCGGCGGCCGGATGGTGGTGTTCGGCAGCACGCCCGACCCGGAACAAATTGCCGAATTGATCGCCTGGCGGCGCCGGGTGCAGCCGGCCTGCGTGTTCGAGACCAGCGCGCTGGGCCGCCAGTTTCCGCCCGCCGAGGCTTTTGCCGATCGCGGCAGCGGCATTCTGGCATTGCCCCTGTCGGCGGATGCCGGGGACTGGATCATCTGGTTCCGCGGCGAGCTGGTCCGGACGGTGTCCTGGGCGGGCGAACCGCGCCACCCGGTGCCCGATCCGGCGAAGGGCGAACGGATATCCCCGCGCAAGAGCTTCGCGGCCTGGGCCGAGGCGGTGCGCGGGCAGTCCGAAGCATGGACCACGGCCGAGATCGCGTTCGTGCAAACGCTGCACCGGGCGCTGCTGGACGTCGTCGCCGGCCGGAGCGGTCAGGCCGGCGGCTGAGAGTTTGAAAAAGAATGCCCGCAAGCCGCCGAACGACGCCGAAAAACTCAATGATATCAGCGGGCATTCTTTTTCAAGTTCGATTGTTTTTCAAGCTCTGAGCGGGGCGTGCTGCGCAGCCGTGCTGATCAGACAAGCCGGGCAGACAAGCCGGTCAGGCGACCTCGCGCCGGATGAAGATCCAGCAGGCGCCCCCGGTCGCCGGCTGCACGCGCACCCGCAGCTCCCGCTCGGCGCTGCCGAAATCGCCGATCCAGCCGAACTCGATATCGGCATCGCCCGCGGCGAGCGCCTGCTCGATGCGGCCGCGGAATTGCGGCGTGTTCATGCAGGGCGCGATCTGGGTGAAGAAATGCCGCCCGAGCGCGGGCCGGTCGCCATAGCCGGATAATCGTTTCTCCGACCCGCTGAACACCGCGACCTCTCCGGCCGCATCCAGCCGGATCGCGCCGAACGGCAAATCGTCGAGGGCTTCGGCCGGCAGACGCTCGACCGCGGCGGCGAGGTCATACCGGTCGAAGTCGGGCAGGTCGAAGTCGGGCAGGTCGAAGCCGGGCAGTTGGTCGGTCATCGGTGCGTCCTCATGCGGGAATGTTGGCGAAAAGCGCGACGCCGGCGAGATGGGTCAGCGTGCTGCCGTCCTCGGAGAGCGGCAGCAGCAGGCGTTCGAACAGCACGGGCGCCGCGTCACCGAGGCGGAACCGCGCGTACTCGTAGGTCGGCAGGCCGGTGCGCACGCAGCGGCGATAGCCATCCTCCAGCGACCCGAGCGCGTCGTCGGCGGCCGGCGAGGTGCCATCCAGCGTCTGCCCGAGCCGGCCGTTCAGCGCGGGACCGACGATGATAAAATGGAATTCATGCCCCTCGGGGGTGGCGGATACCGCGACCAGGAAAGCGTCGGCGGCGAACGACCGGGCGGACAGATCGAACTCCGCCGGTGTGGGCAGCCGGCCGCCCGGCTTCCGGGCCCGGCGCCATGCCTGGTAGGCTTCCCGCAGCTTCGGCGTGCGCAGCCGCGCGGCCAGCAGGGCCTCGCCCGTGCCGCTGCTGCCGCGCCCCAGGCACTCCAGCACGCGCCGGCCCAGTTCGGCACTGGTGAACGGCTTGGCGAGCACCGCCTCGCCCTCGAGGCGGGTGCGGTCGGCATGGCCGGTCACGAACAGGACCGGCAGGCCCGGCCACTCGGCGCGCAGGCGCGCGGCCAGCGCCGGACCATCGGCACCGGGCATGACCACGTCGGTGATCACCAGATCGAGGCTGCCGGCCGCATGGGCCAGAACCTCGGCGGCCTCGGCATTGGCCGCCTCGATGACCGAATAGCCGAGGTCGCGCAGATAGCCGGCGGTGACCGGGCGAACCTGGTTGTCGTCGTCCACCACCAGCAGGGTGGCGTCGCCGTGCAGGGCTGGGTCGGTCGTCACCTCCGCGCCGTCAGGCTGGTCCGTTCGGGCCGCGGCGCGGGGCAGCCAGATTTCGACCTGCGTGCCTTCGCCCGGGGTGCTGTGGATGCGCAGCGCGCCGCCGGACTGCACGGCAAATCCGTGCACCATGGCCAGGCCGAGCCCGGTGCCGCGGCCGGCCTCCTTGGTCGTGAAGAAAGGATCGGTCGCGCGCGTCAGCACCTCGGCCGGCATGCCGGTTCCGGTGTCATGGACGCTCAGCACGACATAGTCGCCGGGCGGCAGGCTGGGCGGGCACGGCTCGTCCCCGTTGGTTGCGGTGGTGTGCACGTTACGGGTGGTGATGGTGAGCTGGCCGCCATCCGCCATCGCGTCGCGCGCGTTTGACGTGAGGTTCAGCAGCGCGACCTCCAGCTGGTGCACATCCGCCAGGATCGGCCAGGTTCCGGGCGCCACCTCCAGCACGTAGGACACCCGCGGGCCGGCCGTGTGACGGATCAGCGGCGCATTTTCCTGCAACAGGCTGGCCGGCTCGATGGTGACGGGCGTGAGCTGCTCGCGGCGGGCGAAGGCCAGCAGCTGGCGCACCAGGGCCTCGGCGCGGCGGGCCGCCCGCTCGCCCAGATCGACGAAGCGGCGTAGCCGCTCGTCGGTGATCCGGGCGGACAGCAGATCGAAGCTGCCCAGGATCGCCGCCAGCACGTTGTTGAAATCATGCGCCACGCCGCCGGTCAGCTGGCCGAGCGCCTCCAGCTTCTGGGTCTGCAGCACGGACGCCTGGGTTTCCTCCCGCCGGCGCATCTCGGCCTGCAATTCCCGCCCGGCCTCGGTCAGCGCCCGGGTACGCTCGGCGACGCGGTGCTCCAGTTCGGCGTTGGCGTCGCGCAGCATCGCCTCGGCGCGTTTGCGCTCGGTGATATCGAACATGACGCCGATGAGGTGGGTCGCCTGTTCGGGGGGCCCGTTCAGCCGCGCGTAGCCTTCCATCCAGCGTTCGACCCCGTCGCTGGCGCGGCGGATGCGGTAGGCGGCGTGGTAGGGAACGCCCTCCGCGACGCTGCGCTGCCGCGCCGCGTTGGTGGCCGCCCGGTCATCGGGGTGAACGCAGTCGCGCCACAGGGTGGTGTGCGCGCGTCCGTCCGGCGTCGGCGCGATGCCGAGCAGGGCGAACATCTCGGCCGACCAGTTGGCCTCGCCGGTGACGATGTCGACATCGAAGACGCCCAGGCCGGCGGCTTCCACCGCGACCCGCAGCCGCGCCTCGCTCTCGCGCAGCGCCACCGCGACGCGGCGCTCCTCGGTCACGTCGCGGAAGAACACCGTCAGATTGTCGCCTGACGGATAGGCATGCGCCTCGAAATAGGTCTGGAACGCGGGGGAGAAGCCGACCGTGTGCGTCGGCTGGCCGCTCTCCATCGCCAGCCGATAGCCGGCGGCGAAGACGCTGTCGCTCGTCCCGGGAAGGGCATCCCAGATGATTTGGCCCACCAGGTCACGGCCCTGAGCGATGTGCGCCTTGGCGCGCTCACTGAGATAGGTGATGCGCCAGGAACGGTCGAACATCATCACGCTGTCGGTCGTGCTCTCCAGCGCGGTGCGCAACGTGTGCTCGCGGGCCTCCAGCGCCGCCGCCATGGCATCGAAGGCCGCGGCCATGCGGCCGAACTCGCTGCGGGTTTCGTGAAAGCCGGTGCGGGTGGCGAGATCGCCGGTTCGCCAGCGATCGGCCGCACGCAGCAGCTGGTCGAGCGGGCGGCGGATCAGCCCTGTTCCGAGCAGGGCGGTCACCGCCAGGGCCAGGCCGCCCCCGGCGATGATCAGCAGCAGGCCGGTGACGTTGGCCTGCGTCACCGCGGCGAAGGTGATCTCCCGGTCCAGGCCGACGCCGACGCCGACGCCTTTCGTTTCGGCGCCGGGAGGCAAATACGCCAGGATGATCGGGCGGCCCTGATGCAGGCTTTGCATCCGGAAGATCCCGATCTGGTTGCCGTCGAGGAGGAAGCGGTCTTCGGCCGGAAGCGGCTGGCCGACAAAGCGCGCGCCGTCGGGGCGGTGGGCCAGGAATGTGCCATTCCGGTCGGCGACCGAGACGATGGCGCCCGGCGGCAGGTCGAGACCGTCAAGCTGCTGCCCCAGCCAGTTCAGGCTGAGTCCCACGACGACGACGCCGGCAATTTTCCCCTTGCTGTCTCGGAACGGCTTGGCCATGTGGATGGTCGGCTGTCCGGAGTATCGGCCGGTTGCGTACTCGCCGATGACGAAACCTCCGGTCTGCCGGGCGAGGCGGAAATAGGCACGGTCGGAGAAGTCGAGGTCGCGGTTGACCGGGCCGGGCGTGCAAATGAGATGTCCATCGAGGCCGATCGTCCCGGCGAAAGTATAGCGCGGCGATTGTTGCAGCAGATTCGTCAGCAGACGCTGGCAAAACTCGGGTCTGTTGTCCTGTATTGCCGGTGCGCCGGCGAGCGTGTTCAGCACCTGCTCGGCCCCTTCGGCGATCCGTTGCTGCTCGGCGTTGACGAGGTGCAGGAGGCGCAGCGCCTCGTCTTCAACCAGTTGCTGGCGGATGTGGCGCGCCTGACTTTCCGTATAGGCTTGAAATCCCAGCGCGGGCACCAGGGCAACCGATACGATCAGCAACAGCCGTGATAGCAAGGTTTTCAAGGTTAACCACGCACCGATCTGATCGCGACCCATTTACCGTGTGTCAGGCATGCGCATTGATTTCTGTCAATGCAGGCGGGAGAGGCATCGTTGTCGGCCATGTACTCACTACTCCGTGAACAACCCGCGCTTCGTGCTGTACGTCGCGCTTGTGCGTTTCAATCGTATGCGCTCATGCTTGGTTAAAGATCGCCGTTACCGCGATCCGCACCGCCATGGCCGGGGACGGCCCGGGGCATGCGCGCGTTCAACGGTCCGCGGGCCGGCGGCCGTTCAATGGCAAACCAGGACATGATCCCCCGGCGCATGCAACCGCGGCACCCCCGCTCTCGTCGGAACGCACTTCATGCCCCGGGGGCGGTTCAGCATGGTCCTGCCGCGCGCGCCGCTCGCCGCAGGAAAGCATCGGAGGGCTCGAAGTGAGTTCGGAGACTTGAAGCGGATGGCCCATTTTGGCAATTCGGCCCGGCACCCTGGCGCATGGGCGATCGGGGCGCAGGCAGTGTTGCTGGGGGCGGGGGTGCTGGGGGCCGGGCTGCTCTCCGCGTGCGACCAGAAGCCGCGCCCGCCCGCTTCCCCAGGTGCCGTGTCGTCGGACATCGCCGCCCAGGCTCGGCGGGTCGCCCTGGAAAAGATCAGCGCCGGCTTGCGCACCCCGGCGGCAGCGCAGTTCCGTGGCGTGCAGGTGTACCAGCAGGCCGATCCCCGCGTCATTGCCGTGTGCGGTCAGGTCAACCCGGCGGGCCGGCAGGACCAGGCGTTCATCCCCTTCGTCTCGGTGGTGACCTATGCGCGGCGGCCGGAGGCCGGGCTGTCGGAATTCGATATCGATCAGGTACATCGGGAACTCGAATGCCGAGGCGACGCGTATGTACATCGAAATGGCCTCCCGCTGCGGTGAGAACGCCGGTCCCCGCCGGATCGGCAGCCGCAATGTCATCCCGCCGCTGCCGCCGCTGCCGAGCGATCTGCCGGACCAGATCCAGCCGGTCCAGCCGGCCGGGGCAAGCCGTGCCGCGGCGGTGCCGGTCATCCTGTCGCCCGCGCCCGTGCCCGGCGGCAGGGCGGAACCGGTCGCGTCGCCGCTGGCCGGTCAGACCGTCACCATGCGGCAGGCCGGTAACATCCGCGTCGCCCCGGTCGGCGGCAGCCAGCTCATTCGCGTCGCCCCGAAAGGGGCGGTCCTGCGGGTGTTCGCGCAGGCTCCCGGCGGCTGGCTGCAGGTCGGTGAGGCGGAACCCGAGGGATGGGTCCATTCCAGTCTCGTTGATAATCCGTAACAAAAATGGCGCGATCCTTGTCGGGACGCCGTCACGCAGCCGTGATTGTCCCCAGTTTCTGTGGATAAGTTTGGGGGAAATCAGCCCCCAATCCTGACCGGGGCCAACGGAGTCAGCGGCTTGCACGGAATGCCTCCTATTAAGGCACCGCCGTAACATCCTGACAAGATGACCCGGCCTGCCAGCCCCCGTCCCGACACCGCGCCCGCCGGAACACGAACGGGTGTAGTGACCGGCGGCTGGTTGGTCGGCGGCCGGCAGGAACAATATGGACAGGCGGCTGGCGGCGACAGGGATCGGCGGTTGCGGGGCTGGCTTGAGCGGCACCTTCAGCATGGCAGGCGAACGCGCGGTATCATGCGTCAGACACGGGCCGATCATTAGTGGCGGAGTTCCGACCTATGCTGCCAGCATGAACATTCCGCTCTGGTTGGCTGCGCTCCCATTATGGCTTGGCACCCTCATCATCGTCGGGATACCGACGGCGCTGGCGATGCTCGGGACGCTCCTGATCCGCCGGCGCATCCCGCTGGACCGGCTGATAGAGAACAACGAAGTTGCTGGCTTCAAGTTTGCGGTGCTGGGGGTGATCTACGCGGTCCTGCTCGGCTTCGCGGTGATCGTGGTGTGGGAGAAATTCCGCGATGCCGAGAGTGCCGTCATCCAGGAGGCCGGCACGGCTCTGACGCTGGCGCGGCTGGCGGGCGGGCTTGCGCCCGAGCCAGGGAAGCGGCTGCACGATGAGGTGGTCAAGTATCTGCGGGTCGCGATCGCCGAAGACTGGCCGGCGATGGCAAGCGGCCGCCTGAACCTGACCGGCGTACGCGCCGTCGACGATTTGTACGTGGCGGTTCTGGCCGATGCCGCTGCCGACCCGCGCGGTGCCGCCGTGCAGGCGGCGATTCTGACGCAGCTTGGCGAGCTTACCGAGGCGCGCCGGGCGCGGATCGTGCTGGCGCAAGGCGTCGTTCCGGGCCTGATCTGGACGGTACTGTCGCTGGGCGCCGTCGCGACCGTCGGCTTCACCTTCTTCTTCGGCACGACCAATTTGCGCGCCCAGATGCTCATGACAGGATTGCTGGCCGGCACCATCTTCATGGGCCTGATGGTGGTTTTTTTCATCAATCGCCCGTTCACCGGCGATATCTCCGTTGGCCCCGAAGCGCTCCAGAAGGTGCTGGAGGAATTGAGCACGGACAAATAGCGTCCCGTCCGTCGTCCTCTGTACGGCGGCGCAACATCAGGAAGCTGCGTCGCCGCGTGGATGCCGGCTAAACCGAGAAATACTTCGCCCGCGGATTCAGCACCACGATCGCACTGGTCGATTGCTCCGGATGCAACTGCCATTCATCGGACAGGGAAATGCCGATCCGCTCCGCGTCCAGCAGTTGCAGCAGCGGCGCCTGCTCCTCCAGCCTCGGGCAGGCCGGGTAGCCGAAGGAATACCGGCTGCCCCGGTAGCTTTGCGCCAGCAGCTTTTCCATGTCGCGGTCGTCCTCGCCGGCGAAGCCCAGCTCGGCGCGGATGCGCTTGTGGGTGTACTCGGCCATCGCTTCGGCCATCTCCACCGACAGGCCGTGCAGATACAGATAATCCTGGTAGCGGTTGTCCTCGAACCACAGCCGGGCAGTATCGGACGCTTTTTGCCCGATGGTGACCACCTGCAGCCCGATGATGTCGCGTTCGGTGTCATCCACGTCGCGGAAGAAATCGGCGATGCACTCGCCGTCCTCGCGCGGCTGCCGCGGCAGGGCGAAACGGGTCAGTTCCGTGCGGCCGTCAGGATCGAAGACAACAAGGTCGTTGCCCTCGCCGGCCGCCTTCCAATAGCCGTAGATCGCCTGCGGCCGGAGGATGTCCTGTTCCTCGCACAGTGTCAGCATGCGCCGCAGCACCGGCCGCAGCTCCTGCTTGGACCAGCCCATGAAGTCGTCCAGCGACCGGCCCTGTTTGCGGAAGCCCCACTGGAACTGATACAGGCTGCGCTCGTTGAGGAACGGCACGATCGCCTTCGGCGCCGCCTCGATGACCCGCGGTCCCCAGAACGGCGGTTCGGCCACCGGCACATCGGCGGTCAGGCGGCGGCGGCGCTGCTGCACCTCGCGCGCGTCCACCGGATGGAACGCGCGGGCATCCGCCTGGCCGAGCTTGCGGCCGGAACTGCGCGCCCGGCCGGCCCGCTTGGTCTGCACCGCCGCCAGGTAGTCGTCGAGCGCGTCGCCGGTCACCTTGTCCATCAGGTGCAGCCCGTCGAAGGCATCCTTCGCATAGGCCACCCGCCCGCCCGCATAGGCGCGCACGCAATCCTCCTCGACATAGCCGCGCGTCAGCGCCGCCCCGCCCAGCAGCACCGGGATGTCGATGCCCTGGCGGACCATCTCTTCCAAATTCTCGCGCATCACCACGGTCGATTTCACCAGCAGCCCCGACATGCCGATGGCCTGCGCCCGGTTTTCCCGCACCGCCGCCAGCATGTCGGCCAGCGGTACCTTGATGCCGAGGTTGACCACCCGGTAGCCATTGTTGGTCAGGATGATATCGACCAGGTTCTTGCCGATGTCGTGCACGTCGCCCTTCACGGTCGCCAGCACGATGGTGCCCTTTTCCTGGCCGTCCACCCGCTCCATGAACGGCTCCAGATAAGCCACCGCCGCCTTCATCGTCTCCGCACTCTGCAGCACGAAGGGAAGCTGCATCTTGCCGGCGCCGAACAGCTCGCCCACCACCTTCATGCCGTCGAGCAGGATGGTGTTGATGATGAACAGCGGGCTGTGCAGTTGCAGCGCCTCGTCGAGGTCCGCGCCCAGCCCCTTGCGGTCGCCGTCGATGATGCGGTCACGCAACCGTCCCTCGATCGTGTCGGCCCGTTGCTTGCGTGCGGAATCGACGGCTTTGCGATCGGCGAAGATTTCCAGCAGGCGCTGCAGCGGGTCGTACCCCTCGCGCCGCCGGTCGAAGATGAGGTCTTCGGCGACCTGCACTTCTTCGGGGGGAATCAGATGCAGCGGCCGGATCTTGGCGGAATGAACGATCGCGCCGGTCATGCCTGCGCGCAGGGCGTGATCGAGGAAGACCGAGTTGAGCACCACCCGCGCCGCCGCGTTCAGTCCGAAACTGATGTTCGACAGCCCCAGAATGATCTGGATGTCCGGGAACCGCTCGCGAATCAGTTTGATTCCCTGCAGCGTCCAGGCGCCGAGCTTGCGGTCGTCCTCGTTGCCGGTGGCGATGGTGAAGGTGAGCGGATCGATCAACAGATCGGAATGCTGCAACCGGTACCCGTTGCAGGCCAGATTGACCAGCCGTTCGGCCACCGCCAGCTTGCGCTCCGGGGTTTTCGCCATGCCCTCTTCATCGATGGTCAGCGCGATCACCGCCGCCCCGAAACGTTTGGCCAGTGCCAGACGGTCGCGCGCGGTGGCCTCGCCATCCTCGAAGTTGATCGAGTTGATGATCGGCTTGCCGCCATGCAGCTTCAGCGCGCTTTCGATCACCGGGGTTTCGGTGGAATCGATCACCAGCGGCGCGTTCACGCTGGCGGTGAAGCGACGCACCACCTCGTCCATTTCGGCCCGTTCGTTGCGGCCGACGAAAGCGGTGCAGATGTCGAGGCTGTTGCTGCCCTCGGCGGTCTGTTCGCGGCCCATGGCGACACAGCCGTCCCAGTCATGCGCCTGCTGCAGCTCGCGCCATTTCTTCGAACCGTTGGCGTTGCAACGCTCGCCGATGGAGAAATAGGAATTCTCCTGGCGCAGCGAAACCTGCTGATACAGGCTCGCCACCGACGGCATCCATACGACGTGGCGCGCCACCGGCGCCGGCCGGACCTCGCCGCGCCGGCGCAACATGGCGTCCAGCGCCGCGATGTGGTCGATATTGGTGCCGCAGCAGCCGCCGATCAGGTTGACCCCGTCCTCGGCGACGAAGCGCTCGACCCAACTCGCCATTTCGGCCGGCCGCAGCGGATAATGGGTTTGCCCGTCCACCAGCTCGGGCAGCCCCGCATTGGGCAGCACGCTGAGCAGGCCGGGCCAGTTGGCCGACAGCCAGCGCAGGTGCTCGGCCATCTCCTGCGGCCCGGTGGCGCAGTTCAGCCCGATCAGCGGCACATCCAGCGCCTGCACGATGGTCGCCGCCGCGGCGATGTCGGGGCCTACCAGCAGCGTGCCGGTGGTCTCCACCGTCACCTGCACGAAGATCGGCGTGTCGGTGCCGGCCGCCGCGCGGGCGATCTTTCCGCCGTTCACCGCCGCCTTGATCTGCAGCGGGTCCTGGCAGGTCTCGATCAGGATGGCATCCACCCCGCCGGCGATCAGGCCGCGGCATTGCTCGGCCATGGCCGCTTCCAGCGGATCATAGGCGATGTTGCCCAGGCTCGGCAGTTTCGTTCCCGGTCCGATGCTGCCGAGCACCCAGCGGTGCCGCCCGTCGGCGAATTCCTCCGCCGCCTCGCGCGCCAGTTCGCCGGCCCGCCGGTTGATCTCGAAGGCGCGGTCGGCGAGGTCGAACTCGCCCAGCGTCACCCGCGAGGCGCCGAACGTGTTGGTTTCCACCATGTCGGCGCCGGCGGCGAAGTAGCCGCGATGGATCTCGCGCACGATGTCCGGCCGTGACAGCACCAGCACGTCGGTGCAGTTCTCCCGCCCCCAGTAGTCGCGCTCGACCTCCAGCGCCATGGCCTGCACCCGGCTGCCGGTGCCGCCATCGGCCAGCAGCACGCGGTCGCGCAACGCATCCAGAAGGTGAGGGCGGCTCATGGGGCGGACTCCGGGACCGGATCGGGAAAAACGGGATCGGCAAGGGCAGGGGATGGCTGGCGGGTGGCCGGCCACAGCCGCACCTCCAGCGTTCCGGGCACGGCCAGCGCCGGCCCGGGGGCCAGGCCGGCGCGCGAAAACAGGTCACGCATGCCGGCATCGTCGAAGCCGGGCCAGCGATGCGCCAGCCGGCTCATCACGTCGGTGCGGGCGTGCGCCGCCAGATCGACCACGATCAGCCGGCCGCCCGGCCGGAGCACCCGCGCCGCCTCGGCCAGCGCGCCGGGCGGGTCCTCGGCGTAGTGCAGCACCATCTGCAGCACCACCAGGTCGAAGCCGGCATCGGTCAGCGGCAGGCGGTACATGTCGGCCTGGCGGACGGCGCAATGGGTCAGCCCGGGCCGCGCCAGCCGCGCCCGCGCCAGCGCCAGCATGGCCCGGCTGGCATCCACGCCAAGCCCGGTGGTCACCAGCGGGGCGAGCACTTCCAGCAGCCGCCCGGTGCCGGTGCCGATGTCCAGCAGCCGGCCGATTTCGGCGCGCGGCAACAGCCCCAGCAGCGCCTGCTCGACCGCGGCGGCCGGCAGGTCGAGGGCGCGCATTTCGTCCCAGTCCGCGCCGGTGCGGCGAAAACTCTCGGAGGCTTCGCGCGCCCGCTCGGCCCGCACGCGCGCGGCCTGCCGGCGGTCGGCGGCCAGCGTGGCGTCGTCCTCGGGCAGCCGCTCCAGCACGGCGCGGACCAGCGACCCGCCCGGGGTCGCCGGGGCCGGCAGGGCGAACCAGACATTCGCGCCTTCGCGCTCGCGCTCCAGCAGGCCGGCCTCGCCCAGCAGGCGCAGATGGCGTGACAGCCGCGGCTGCGACTGACCCAGGATGTCGGTGAACTCCATGACGCAGAAACTGCCGCGCGCCGCCAGCGCCAGGATGCGCAGGCGGGTCGGCTCGGCGCAGGCGCGCAGGGCGGCGAGGAGCTGGTCCATGGGTTGCGCACCTATAAAGATATCCTTATGTGGGGTCCATGGCGATCTTCGTTGATGCCCGCATCCCGGTCACCTTCGCCGCCGCTGCCAGCGCGGGGCGAGGCGATGCGCTGCTGATCGAGGGGGCGGCGCTGATAGAAGGGGCGGCGGCCCCGCCGGGCGTGCCGGTTGAACGATTCACGGTGTCAGGACCGGACCACGCGGCAGGCTGCGCCTGCTGCGCGCCGCGCGGCGAGGTGGCCGAGGCGCTGCATCGCCTGTTCCTCGCCCGCGTCCGCGGCACCTCCGGGTTCACCACCCGAGTGGTTGTCAGCGCAGGGCTGGAGGGGGAGGCGGCCGTCAGACAGGCCCTGGCCAGGGATGCGTTCCTGGCCGGGCGCTACCGGGTGGCGGAGTAGGGACCGGAGCCAGCAAGGCCAGAGCGGGTGTCCCGCTCAGCCCCCCGTCCGCCCTCAGGTTGGTGGCATATCCGAATCGCCGGGGCCAAGCGGTCGCTGCATCATCACCACGTCCAGCCAGCGGCCGAATTTGAACCCGGCCGCCCGCAATATGCCGGCATGGGCAAAACCCAGGCTGGCATGCACGCCGATCGAGCCGACATTCTCGGCATCGCCGATGACCGCTACCAGCTGGCGGAAGCCCTGGGCGGTGGCGTGTTCGATCAGCCGGGCGACCAGCGCCTTGCCCACCCCCTGGCCGCGCACGTCCTCGCGAACGTAAACACTGTCTTCCGCGGTGAACCGGTAGCCCGAGCGGTCCTTATGCTGGGTGTAGAAGGCAAAGCCCAGCACGCCGGTCGCATCGGTCGCCACCAGCCAGCACCAGTCCCGCGCGGTGCCGGCGGCGAAGCGGGCCGCCATTTCCTCGATCGAGGGCGGCACCTCCTCGAAGGTGCCGGTGCCGTGCAGCACGTGGTGGGCGTAGATCGCCTGGATCTCGGGCAGATCGGTCGTCGTGGCCGGGCTGATGTCCATTGCGCGTCCTCAGCAGTGGGGGGCTTGCTCAGCCCGGAGCCAGCACTTCCGTGGCCGGATGTGCAAGCCCCGGCAGCGAAAGGAGCGGGTCGAATGGAAATTATTGCCCGCTGCGCCGGTATCGGCTTTGATCTTAACGCGATATCGACCTGTTTCACGACATTCTTGCCATCTTCTGCCGAAGCGAGGCGGGGGGCGGACGGTTTTTGGTCTCCTGACGCGCATAGGCATGCTATAAGCAGCGTCGTCGGTGGTGAGGACGGCATTCGGGACATGCCGACCCGGACCAGATTCGGCACAGTCCGGCCATGCCCCCCTCCGCGGGTCGGCCGGCAGTCCGCGAAGATAGGGTGGCGATTTTGCAATTTCCTGACGGCCAGATTCAGCGGTCCGGACCAGAGTCCGACGGCACCTCGATCATCGGCATTCCGCAGCCGGGCATAAGTCCTGTAGAGATGAGAGTGCTGGCGGTCATGGCGGCCGCCCGCTACCACGGTGTCCAGCTCGATCGCGACGATCTGCGCTTTCCCGGCGGCCATGCGCCCGAGCCGGCCGCGCTGGTCGACTGGCTGCGCAATTCGGGGCTGTGGGCGCGCGGCGTGCGCATGCGCTGGCGGAGCCTGATCGGGCTGAAATCCTCCGCCCCGGTGGTGCTGTTGCTGAAGGACGGCGGCGCCGCCCTGGTGGTACGCACCGATCCGGCCCGCGACCGGGTGTGGACCCGCGACCCGGCCGCCGAGGTGGATACCGAGCCGACCCCCGTCGACGCGGCGACAATGGCCGCCTTGTGGGACGGCGAGACCATCCTGCTGCGCGCCGACCGCGGCAGCGCCTACGACAACGAGCCGTTCAGCCTGGTCTGGCTGGCCCGGCTGGTCTGGCAGGACCACAAGCTGATGGGCCAGATCTTCCTGGCCTCGCTGATGATGACCATCCTGACCATTGTCGGGATGCTGCTGGTCATGGGGGTCGTCAGCCGGGTTGTCACCTATCACAGCTACAATACCCTGGCGGTGTTGTCGCTGCTGCTGGGCATCACCTTCTTATTCGGCGGTTATTTCAACTACATTCGCCGCCAGCTCACGATCGTTGTCGGCCGGCGTGTCGAGGCCCGGGTCAACCTGGAGATGTTCAAGCGCATCCTGGGGCTGCCGATCGATTTTTACGAGCGCAATCAGGCCGGCGCGATCATGTACCGGCTCGGCCATATCGGGAAGGTGCGCGACTTCCTGACCGGCCGCGTGCTGACCACCCTGCTCGACGTGGTGACATTGCTGCTGCTGCTGCCGGTGCTCTACGTCATCAGCCCGGCGCTGACCTGGCTCACCTTGATCGCGGCCATCCTCATGGGGCTGGCGATCGTGGCGTTCATCCGCCCGATCCGCCGCGTCTACCTGCGCTATGCCGACGCCGAGATCGCCAAGTCCACCGTGCTGGTCGAGAGCGTGCGCGGCATTCGCACGGTCAAGTCGCTGGGGCTGGAGCCGCAGCGCAAGGAGGCCTGGGACAGTGCGACCGCCGCCACCGGCAGCTGGAAGCTGGAACTGCTCGACCTGATCAACTGGCCGCAGACCCTGGTCCACCCGCTGGAAGCCTTCATGCGCAACGGCGTGCTGCTGGTCGGCGTCTACCTCGCCATCGATGGCGGCCCGGATGCCGGCGCGCTGATGGCCTTCATGCTGCTGAGTGGCCGGCTGTCGCAACCGATCGCCAGCATCGCCCGCATGATGGAGGAGATCGAGGACATCCGCACTGCGGTGAGCATGGCCGCCTCGGTGATGAACGAGAAACAGGAGGACACGCGGCCGGGCATCGGCCTGCGCCCTCGCTTCGCCGGCGCGATCAGCTTCAGCAAGGTCAGCTTTACCTATCCCGGCGCCAAGACCCGCGCCCTGGATGAGATCAGCTTCGAGATTGCCGCCGGCAGCTCGGTCGGTCTGGTGGGGCGCTCGGGATCGGGCAAGTCCACCATCACCCGCCTGCTGCAGGGCATCAATCGCGAGTACGAGGGTTACGTCAAAATCGACGGCAATGACCTGCGCTCGATCAACCTCACCCATCTGCGCCGCAGTTTTGGCGTCGTGCTGCAGGAAAACTTCCTGTTTCGCGGCACGATCAAGGACAACATCATCGCCGGCCGTCCCGGCCTGATGCTCACCGATGTCGTGCGCGCCGCCCGCCTGGCCGGCGCCGAAGAGTTCATCGAGCGCATGCCGCAAGGCTACGACACCTTCATCGAGGAAGGCTCGCCCAACGTCTCGGGCGGCCAGCGCCAGCGCCTGGCGATCGCGCGGGCGCTGATCCACGACCCACGGCTGCTGATCCTGGACGAGGCGACCTCGGCGCTCGACCCGGAAAGTGAGGCCCTGGTGAATGCGAATATCGCGCGGATGGCGCATGGCCGGACGATGGTGGTGGTGTCGCACCGGCTGTCCTCGCTGACCGAAATGGACCAAATTATCGTGCTGGACCATGGCCGCGTGATGGATGTCGGCCCGCACCGTGAACTGGTGGATCGCTGCCCGGTGTACCGGCAATTGTGGCTGCAGCAGACCCGCTACATGGAAAGCACGCGGGCGGTGGCGCCGGCGCCGGTGCTGGCCCAGGGTCATTGAAAGGGGCACGGGCATGAGCAATCCTCCGGTGCTGGTGAAGTCGATTGATCAGCCGATATCGCTGATGGCGGGGCTGCGCGACCGGCTTATGCCGGTGGAGCTGGAGTACCAGTCGCCGACGGCGGCGGTGATCGCGCGCCCGGTGCCCCTGGCGTCGCGCCATCCCGGCTGGGTAGTCATGGCGACGGTCGCCAGCATGCTGGCGGTGGTGTCGCTGCTGCCGGTCGACCAGATGGTGACGGCGCCGGGAAAGGTGACGGCGATCACCGGCAACCTGATGGTGCAGCCGCTGGACGTTGCGCTGGTGCGCTCGATCAACGTCAAGGAAGGCCAGCTGGTGCATGCCGGCGACGTGCTCGCCGAACTCGACCCGACCTTCGCGCAGGCGGATGTGGGGGCGCTGGAGGCCCAGGTGACCAGCCTGCAGGCCGAGGTGGAAAGGCTGACGGCGGAAACGCAGAACCGGCCTTACGTGGCGGATTCCAGCCCGGCGGGCCATCTGCAGGCCTTGATGTTTGGCCAGCGGCAGGCCGAATTCAACTTCAAGATGGAAGACTACGCGCAGAAGATCGAGGCGGCGCGGGTCAAGCTGGCGCAGGCGGTGTCGGATGTGGCGTCGCTGAGCGAGCGGGTGAAGCTGGCCGGTGTGGTGGAGGGCAAGCGGCGCCAGCTGGAGCAGCTCAAGGTGGGCAGCCAGCTGAACCGTCTGCAGGCGACGGACACGCGGTTATCGATCGACGAGCAGCTGGCGACGGCAAAGTCGATGGTGGTCTCGGGGCGGCGGGACGTGGACGCGCTGATCGCCCAGCGCGATGGCGACGCGAAACAATACGCCGGCGCCACGGGGGAGCAACTCACCGAGCAGGGCCGCAAGCTGGCGGATGCGCGCGAGCAGTTGAACAAGGCGCGGCTGCGCCGCAAACTGGTGCAGCTGCGGGCCGAGCGGGACGCGATCGTTCTGCGTCTGGCACCGGTCAGCGTGGGCACGGTGATGCAGTCCGGCCAGGAGTTCATCCAGCTGGTGCCGCTGGACGCGCCGCTGCAGATCGACGCGATGGTCGGCGGCCATGACGTGGGCCTGGTGCGGGTGGGTGACCCGGTGACGATCAAGTTCGAAACGTTTCCATATACTCTTTACGGCACCGGGGCGGGTAAGGTGCTGTCTGTCAGCCCGGACAGCTTCAAGGACCCGAACAACTCGAGGCCGCCGGACGCATCGACGCGATCGGAGGCGGCGGTGGGACTGCTTTCGTTCCGGGCGCTGATGTCGATCGACGAGGTGCGTCTGCATGACCTGCCGGAGGGGGCGCAGATCGTGCCGGGCATGCCGGTGGAGGCGAATATCCGTGTCGGGACGCGTACCGTCCTGCGCAGTCTGATGTCTGTCATCGTTCCGGCCGCTTCCGAAGGCATGCGCGAACCATGATCTCTTCCAGCCGGCGCTCCATGAGACGCTGGCCCCGACTTCCCTGCGTGTACGGAGCCTGATCGCGATGGCC
Source organism: uncultured Alphaproteobacteria bacterium (assembly GCA_963709085.1). Classification (GTDB taxonomy): domain Bacteria; phylum Pseudomonadota; class Alphaproteobacteria; order Acetobacterales; family Acetobacteraceae; genus Rhodovastum. The sequence goes on along the minus strand of CAVPVB010000024.1, from coordinate 159,717 downwards.
GGTCTGTTTGGGTGGATGGAATCCGCGTCGGGAGCGCTGAAGCGGGCGCGCCGGCTGGTCGAGGAGGGCAAGCGGGCGGAAGCCTTCCCGCTGTTCGCCAAGGCGGCCGGTGGGAAAAATCCGGAGGCCGAGTTCCAGGTGGCGCGCTGTTACCTGGAAGGCGCCGGCGTGCCGCCGAGCGCGGTCGAGGGTGCGCGCTGGCTGGAGCGGGCCGCTGCCCAGGGCTATGTCGATGCGCAATCGATGCTGGCCGCGCTGTACATCCATGGCATTCCGGGCAGCGCCGCGCCGACCGCGGCCAGCCGGGCCAGCGAGCTTTCCGCCAGCCGCCCGGCGGCGGCGCTGTTCAACCAGAACGAGCCGGCGAAGCCCGATTTCGAGCGGGCCGCGGTATGGGCGTGCAAGGCGTCCGAATCCGGCTCGGCCGACGGGCTGGCGTTGCTCGGCTACATCCTCACCGCGGGTCCCGAGGGGATGCGCGACCTCGAAGCGGCCGAGGCGCTGTACCGCCGCTCGGCGGCGGCCGATTGTCCGCAGGGGCGCCTTGGCCTCGGCCTGGCGTTGCTGCGCAACGCCCGCGCTCCCGAGCATTTCGCGGAGGGGGCCAGCCATCTGGCCGGCGCCGCGGAGGCCGGTCTGCCCACCGGCCAGTACCTGCTCGGCGTGCTCTACGAGCAGGGGCAGGGGGTGGAGAAGGACGTGGCGCGCGGCGTCAGCCTGTATAAGGCGGCGGCCGAGAAGGGGCTGCGCTCCGCCCAGACGCGCTGGGGCATCGCCCTGATGGAAGGCCGCGGCGTGGAGCGGGACCCGCTCTCCGGTGAATCCTGGCTGCGCCGCGCGGCCGTCGCCGGCGATCCCGAGGCGGCGTGGCTGATCGGTGACATCTATGCCCGCGGCGGCGAATTGCCGCCCAACCATGCCGAGGCGGCGATGTGGTTCCGCATCGCTGCCGAGACCGGCCATCGCATGGCCGCCCGCGCGCTCGGCATGCTGCACCTGACCGGCGCCGGCGTGCCACGCGATCCTATCGAGGCGGCGCGCTGGTTCCGTGTCTCCGCCGAGGCCGGTGACGCCCAGGCGAAATACGACCTTGCCGCCCTGGTGTTGCAGGGCCAGGCCTCGCGGGAGGATTCGGTCCGCACCCGCGAATGGTTCGAGGAGGCCGCTGCCTCCGGCGACCTGGTGGCCGCGTTCAACTATGGCGTCTGTCTCGCCCAGGGCGTCGGCGTAGAGCGGGACGACCGCCGCGCCGCCGAATGGCTGCGCCGCGCCGCCGAGGGCGTGGTCAATGCCCAGGTACCTGGTATGGCCGCATGCTCATCGAGGGCCGCGGCGTCACCCAGGACCTGGCCGAGGGCCGCGCCTGGATCAGCCGCGCTGCCGAGGCCGGCATGACCGAGGCGCAGGTGGCGCTGGCCGAAATGCTGGTGAACGGCCGCGGCGGCCCCAAGGACCACGAAGCGGCCCTGCAACTGTTCCAGCGCGCCGCCGGTGCCGACCATATCGGCGCGATGTTTGCCGTCGGAGCCCTGTACGGCGGCGGCCACGACATCCCCTGGGACCGGCCGCAGGCGCAGCGCTGGTTCCGCATGGCCGCCGAACGCGGCCACGCGCATGCGCAGTTGATGCTCGGCCGCTACCTCGCCCGCGGCCTGGCCGGCCAGACCAATCTCGGGGAGGCGCGCATCTGGTTGGAGCGGGCCGCGGCGCAGGGGATGGAAGAGGCCCAGCGTGAGCTGGCGACGCTACGCTCCCCGGCCCCGGCCGGCATTGCCCCCGCAGGCGCTGGCCCGGTTGGCGCGGCCCCGGCGCAGGGCGGCGCCACCCACGCCGACGCGGGCGCGCGCTGACGCTGCACGCGCACCGGGCCGGTCATGGCGAAGACGCGCGACGACCTCTTTGCCGAGCAGGCACAGGATGCTTTCCACCGCGGCCAGATGCTGCTCGCGGCCGGCGATTACCCCGCCGCCCTGCGGTGGATCGAGCGCGCCCGCCGGTTCGCCCCCGACGACCACACGCTGCGTTTCGCCCTCGGCATCGCCTGGCTCCGCCTGGGCGATCGCGGCCGCGCCGCCCCGTTGCTGGAGGCGGTGGCGCGCCGTTGCGACGTGCGCGAGGCTTGGTTGGCGCTCGCATCGGTGCGTGCCGGCCAGGGTCAGGCCGGAGCGGCGGCGGCGGCGCTGCAGGCGCTGCTGTCGCGCCACGTGCTGCCGGAGGATGCCGGTTTTACCGGATCGGCCGATGAGATCGCCCGTGCGGCCGGCTATCCGGGATGGTGTGGCCGCCGGCGCGACGGCAGCATTGCCGCCGCCGCCACGGCACAGTTGGCCGTCACGCTGGACGGGCGCCGTCTGGCCCGGCGCCGCCTGGCCACGCCGCCCGAATCGGGCATTCTGGCCCTCTCCGTCGATGGGCGGGCGATGTTGGGCAGCCCGCTCGACCTTGCCGCCTTCGGCCGGGTCGAGGGCTTTGTCGCCGCTTCCGATGGCGGCCTGACCGGCTGGGCCTGGCATCCCGCCGACCCGGAAACCCCGCCGCGCCTGACCATCCATACCGCCGCCGGCGCGACGGTGCTCGCGCTCACGGCGGACGACACCACGGTGGTGGCGCAGCACGCGCTGGCCCGTCCGCGCGGCTTCGCCGTGCCCGCCGCGCGCCTCGCCGCGGCCAGTGGCATGCTGCATGTCGCCGGCCCGGACGGGCGCGACCTCACGGGCAGCCCGCTCGACCCGTCGCTGGCATTCCTCCCCGCCGACATCGACGCACCCCCGGCCGCCGCGGTCGCTGCCCGCGCGGCACCAAGCCGCCCGGTCGCCGTGGTGGTTCCCGTGCATGGCGGCCTGGGGCTGACGCTGGATTGTCTGGCCTCGGTGCACGCCACCATCCCGCCAGGCACCGCGGTGATCGTGGTCGATGATGCCAGCCCCGACCCGGACCTGGTCCGCGCGCTTGACGCGCTGGCGGCGCAGCGTCGGATCGTGCTGCTGCGCCATGCCCGCAACCGCGGCTTTCCGGCCAGCGCCAATGCCGGCTTGCGGGCCGCCCGGGCGCGGCGCGGCAGACCCGATGCGGTGCTGCTGAACAGCGACACGCTGGTGGCGCCGGGCTGGCTGGAGGCATTGCGCACCGCCGTGCACGCCTCACCGGACATCGGCACCGCCACGCCGTTCTCCAACGACGCCAGCATCCTCAGCTATCCCGAGCCTGGCCGGTCCAACCCGGTTCCCGATGCGGCCGGGCTGCACCGCCTGGCCGCCCTTGCCGCCCAGGTCGGCAAGAACCGCGTGGTGGACATCCCGACCGCGGTGGGATTCTGCATGTACATCCGCCGCGAATGCCTCGACGCCACCGGGCTGTTCCGCGAGGACGCCTTCGCCCAGGGCTATGGCGAGGAGAACGATTTCTGCCTGCGCGCCCGCCGGCTGGGCTGGCGGCACGTGGCGGTGCCGGGCGTGTTCGTCGCCCATATCGGCGGCGCCTCGTTTGGCGGCGCACGTGCCCAGTTGCTGGCGCGCAACCTGGCGGTGCTGGAGCGCCTGCACCCCGGCTATCGGGCGCTGGTGGCGGCGCATCAGCGCGCCGATCCGCTGGCGGATGCCCGGCGCCTTCTCGATGCCGCCCGGTTCCGCGCGGAGGCGCCTGCCGGCCTGCCCGCCGTGCTGCTGGTGACGCATGACAGCGGCGGCGGCGTGGAGCGGGCGGTGCGGGTCCGCTGCGACACGCTGCGGGCCGAGGGCCGGCGGCCGGTCGTGCTGCGGCCGGTGCGGGCGGCCGAGGGCCCGGGCCGTTACCTGCCCGGCCTCTGCCTGGTCTGCGACGGCACCGCCCGCACCACCCCCAGCCTGCAATTTGCGCTCCCCGCCGAGTTGCCGGCGCTGCTGCGCCTGTTGCGCGCCGCCCGTCCCGAGGCGATGGAGGTGCACAACCTGCTGGGCCACCACGACCATGCGGTGATGCAACTGCCGGCGCGGCTCGGCATTCCGTATGATGTGCATGTGCACGACTACGCCTGGATGTGCCCGCGCATCACCCTGGTCGGCCCGTCGCGCCGCTACTGCGGCGAGCCGGAGCAGGCGGCGGCCTGCGAGCGATGCATCGCCACGGCCGGCGGCAACACCGGCGAGGATATCGCCGTCGCCGCGTTGCGTGCCCGTTCGGCCGCCGAGCTTGCCGGCGCGCGCCTTGTGCTGGCCCCCTCGGCCGATACCGCTGCCCGTCTGCGCCGCCGCTTCCCGGGCCTGACCGTGGGGACGCGGCCCCACACCGACGATGCCGCCTTGCCGCCGCGCCCGGAGTTCCTCCTCCACTGCGGCGGTGCCGGGCGCGGTGACCCGGGTCTGCGTGGTCGGCGGCATTGGTCCCGAGAAGGGCTACGACGTGCTGCTGGCCTGCGCCCGCGATGCCGCCGCGCGCGCGCTGAAGCTGGAGTTCGTGGTGGTCGGCCACACGCCCGACGACGCCGCCCTGCTGGAAACCGGCGTCGTGTTCGTCACCGGCCCGTATGAGGAAGCCGAGGCGGTGGCGGAAATCCGCGCCCAGCAGGCGCAACTCGGCTTCCTGCCGTCGGTCTGGCCGGAGACCTGGTGCTTTACCCTGGGCGAGGCCTGGCAGGCCGGGCTCGACGTGGCGGTGTTCGATATCGGCGCACCGGCCGAACGGGTGCGGCGCACCGGCCGCGGCTGGGTGTTGCCGCTCGGGCTGCCGATTTCCGCCATCAACAACGTGTTGCTTGCAGTACCGATCGCGGGCACGCCATGAAGGCACGCGAAATAACTTTGTTGCGATACAACCGATCGCACTTTTTCCGACCGGCCCATAGCGAGATCCCCCCTGCATGTCCGACGCCGAAAGTGCCGCTCAGAGATCCCCCCGGGCGTTGACCGAATTGAAGGTAAGCGGCCACCTCATGACGCTGGATGCGGGGCTGTACTGCATCGTCCAGAATCCGTCGCGTGCCGCCGAGGCGGCGTCCGGCCTGCCCGGCGTGCGCCTGTCGCCGCCGCCCGGTCCGCTCGGCCGGCCGGAGGCGTTGACCATCCGAACGTTCCGCGACGATGGCTGGTTGCAGGGCGGAGGCGATGCCGCGCTGGTGCGGGTGGCCGGCGGACCGGCGCAGGTGCTGGTGACCATCTACCAGTCGCCTAACGCCGACGCCTCCACCGCGCCCAACCTGCAGGTGGTCCGCCTGCTCGACCCCGCTGCCCGCCAGGGTGCGCCGGTGTCGGCTCCGACGGCCCCGGCGCAGGTGGTTGACGTGCTGGCGCATGTGCAGGGCCAGGGCGATGTCGGCGCCCGCCTGGGCGGCTGGATCGGTGAGCGCGGCAGCAAGCGCTGGGTGGAGGGGTTCGCGATTGCGCCCGTCGACGCCATCCCCGGCGACGACATCGAATACCAGGCGGTGCTCGGTCGTGGCTGGATGTCGCCCTGGGTGGAGGGCGGCCAGTTCTGCGGCAGCCGCGGCATGGCGCTGCCCATTCTCGGCCTGCGTGTGCGCCTGCGCGGTGCCAGCGCCGCCACGCATGAGTGCCTCTACGCCGCCACCTTCGTGGATGGGGCCAGCGTCGGTCCGGTGCAGGGCGGCGAGGCCTGCGAGGCCGAAAGCCTGGCCCCGGTCGAGGCTTTTTCGGTCATCATCCGCCCGCGCCAGGCCGGCGAAGCCGAAGCGCCGCCAGTGGACGAGCCCGAGAACCCGCCCGGCCGCACCGCCAGGGGCGCGGCGGGGAAGCCCGCCGTGGAGGCACCGGCAGCGAAGCCGCCCGCACCGAAAGCGCCGGCGCAGACCGTTCCGCGCCGCGGCAAGAGCTGACCCCCCCCCGCTCCGGACTCTCCCCCCGGCTCATCGGGCGCGGCCAAACGTTCTGAGGGCGCCGGCCGCGCCTGTTCCCGCCTTTCCTGCCGAGATCGCGCGTGCGCTACCTGTTCGTCCACCAGAACTTTCCGGGCCAGTACCTGCATATCGTCCGGCACCTGCTGGAGGATCAGGCGAACGACATCGTTTTTCTGTCGGAACCCAATAACAACAGCATGCCTGGCGTGCGGCGGGTGATCTACCAGAAGCCGGGCACGGGCCGCACCGTGCACCCGAATATCCGCGACATCGATGCGGCCATCCGCCGGGCCGAGGCGGCGGCCGGGCTGGCGCGCAACCTGCGCAGCCTCGGCTTCACCCCCGACATCATCATCGGCCATCACGGCTGGGGCGAGATGCTCGACCTGGTGGATGTGTGGCCGGGCACGAAGATGCTCGGTTATTTCGAATTCTACTACCAGACCGAGGGCCAGGACGTCGGTTTCGACCGTGAATTCCCGATGGATGTCGGCCAGTTTCCGCGCATCCGGGCGATGAACACCGTCAACCTGCTGGCGCTCGCGCTGCACCAGCACGGCCAGACGCCCACGCACTGGCAGCACACCCGCTATCCGGCCTGGGCGCAGGCGCAGATCGGCGTGCTGCCGGAGGGCGCGCGGCTGGATGTCTGCCGCCCCGATCCGAAGCTGCGCCAGGAGCCCTTTACGCTCGGCCGCTTCGTGGTGAAGCCGGGCGAGAAGCTGGTCAGCTATGTCGCCCGCAATCTGGAGCCCTATCGGGGCTTTCACGTGATGATGCGGGCGCTGCCCGACCTGCTGGCGGCGCGGCCGGACGTGAAGGTGGTCATGGTCGGCGGCGACGACGTGAGCTACGGCGCGCGCCTGGCCAACACCACCTGGCGGGCGCATTTCCAGCGCGAACTGGCCGGCAAATACGATGCCTCGCGGGTGCTGCTGCCCGGGCAGTTGCCCTATCCCGACTATTTGCGCCTGCTGCAGCGGTCGGACGCGCATGTGTATCTGACCTACCCGTTCGTGGCCTCGTGGTCGCTGCGGGAGGCGCTGGCCTGCGGCTGTGCGCTGGTGGCGGCCGATGTCGATCCGGTCCGCGAGTTCGTGACCCACAACCGCAACGGCCTGCTCACGCCGGCGCTCGATCCGGCGGCGCTGGCGCGTACCGTGCTGGAACTGCTGGAGGACGACAAGCTGAACCAGCGCCTGCGCCGCGCCGCCCGCCGCTATGCGGAACGCCACCTCGATATGGACCACCATATCGCGGCGTTTACGGCCCGGGTGGCGGAACTCACCGGAGGCAGCAAGCCTGTGCTGCGGCCGGGGCCGGGACCCGGGGGCAAACCCAGCCTTATCCTGGCTCCGACGAAACCGAAAGATCGGGCCGGCCGCCTTAAATGACGGCGGCCAGCGGGAACGCACCGCGGCGCCGGCATGGTTGCCCGGGCTTCCCTTCTGGGATCACTTCACGTTTCTAGGGCACGCCGTTTGGCACGTTACGGCCAACGGTGCGCCCGACGGCCCCCAGCTCGGCAGCGACCGCTCCCGCATTCCGCTGTACGATGGGCATTCGGCGGTGCCGATCCAGACATACGCGGAACTGGCGGAATCGATCAGGTTCGCCGTTCCGCCAGCACATGGCTGCGATCTTGTTGCCGCTGGTCTCAGATGAGAGTATCTCTTTGTAACCTTAACGACCGGTTCTCGAACAGCGGGGCCGGGAGGGAGGCGGCAGGCCATGTGCGGTGTCATTCTCGCTCTGGTGGAGCAACCCGAATCGGCGCCTTCGACGCTCGCTGCCGCCCGGACCCTGGCGGGCCTCATGGGCAGCGCGCGGATTAACGCGCTCGCCATCCGCGTGCCGCCCGAGACGACGATCATGCCGACCGAAGAGGTTTTGACGCGCCATCAGGCGACCGAAATCCGCGCCCGCGAGCAGACCCGCGTGGCCGGGCTGCGCGCTGCCTTCGAGGCATGGGCGCCGGCGGCGCGGGCGCCCGGCATCACCGTCGAATGGGCCGACATCGAGGGGATGGCCGACGCTCTTGTCGCCGAATGGGGTCGCCGGGCGGATTTCATTGTGCTCGGCCGGCCGGCGCGGCGCGACCGTGCGCCCGACTGGCTGGAAATACGGGCGGCGCTGTTTGACACCGACCGGCCGGTGCTGGTGGCGCCGTTCCGGCCGAAATCCGCTGTTACTGCGCCGGCCGCCCCGTTCGGACAACGGGTCGTGATCGCCTGGCGCGACGACAGGCGCACCGTGCGCTCGGTGCTCGCCGCGATGCGGCTGCTCTCCCAGGCCGAGCAGGTGCATGTGCTGACCGGCGTGCGCGCGGAGGCGCCCGAACCTGTTCTGCCCGAAATCCTCGCCGAACACGGCATCGCCGCCACGCTGCATGTGCTGCCGGTGCGGCCGCCGATCGGTCCGGATACCCGCGCGAAGAGCGGTGCCGGCGCGTTCGGGGAGACGCTGCTGGCCGAGGCGCATGCCCTGGGCGCGGACTTGCTGGTGATGGGGGCCTACGCCCATAGCCCCTGGCGGGAATTGCTGCTCGGGGGCGTGACACAATACATGCTCGCCAACGCCGATCTGCCGGTGCTCATGCGCCACTGACGGAGGGCCGTTCGATGTCGGAAGTGATCCTGGTGGTGTCGGGCCGTCCCGAGCGACGGGATGGCCTGGTGGCAGCGGCAAAATATCTTGGTGCGCTGACCGGGGCGGGACGCGTGCGGTTGCTCCTGCTCGCGCCGCCGGCCGTTGCTCCCCCGCCCTCCGACATGGCGGTTGACGTGGTGCCGGCCGGGGCGGATGTCGCGGCGGCGGTGGAGGCGCGGGGCAGCCGGGCCGATTTCATCGTGGTCGCCCAGCCCGGGCCGGACGACGATCGGGCCACGCGCTATGCTTTCGAGGCGGCGCTGTTCGGCACCGAACGGCCGGTGCTGATGGTGCCAGCCGGTGGCATATCCGGCACCCTTGGCCGGCGGGTGGCGATCGCCTGGCGGGACGACCCTCAGACCATGAAGGCGCTGGTCCCGGCCCTGCGGCTGCTCTCCGGTGCCGAGCAGGTGGCTTTGCTCGCCGGCGTGCGGGCCGGCAACGTCACCCCCATTGTTCCGTCCGTGCTGGTCGAGCACGGGGTGGCGGCGACGCTGCACGTGCTCTCGATCGATTCCGGCGCGTTCGGTGACCTGTTGCTCGGCCGCGCGCGCGAACTGGGCGCGGACCTGCTGATCATGGGCGCCTATGCACACAGCAAGCTGCGGGAGATGCTGCTGGGCGGGGTGACCCGCACCGTGCTGGCGCACGCCGATCTGCCGGTGCTGCTGCGGCACTGAAGGAGGGCCGCGCCCCGGCTATTCGGCCGCCATGCGTCCGGGGTCCACCAACTCGGCCGCGCGCTGAAGATCGACCGACAGCAGCCGCGACACCCCGCGCTCCTGCATGGTCACGCCATACAACCGGTCCATCCGCGCCATGGTCAGCGTGGTGGTGCGTCACCACCAGGAACCGTGTGCCGGTTTCGCGCACCATGTCCTCCAGCAGCATGCAGAACCGTTCGACATTGGCGTCGTCCAGCGGCGCGTCCACCTCGTCCAGCACGCAGACCGGGGCGGGGTTGCAGCGGAACACCGCGAAGATCAGCGACAGCGCGGTCAGCGCCTGCTCGCCGCCTGACAGCAGCGACAGCGTCGCCAGCTTCTTGCCCGGCGGCTGGGCGTAAATTTCCAGCCCGGCCTCCAGCGGGTCGTCGGAGCCGACCAGCGCCAGATGCGCCCGGCCGCCGCCGAACATGCGGGTGAACAGCGCCTGGAAATGCTGTGTCGACCTGCCTCGAACACGGTCGGACAGCCGCTCGCGGCCCTCGCGGTTGAGGTGGCCGATCGAGCCGCGCAGCTTGGCGATGGCGGTGGTCAGTTCGTCGCGTTCGCGCACGATGGTGTCGATCTGCTTGCCGACCTCCTCGGCCTCGACCTCGGCGCGCAGATTGACCGGCCCCATTTCCTCGCGTTCGCGCTGCAGGCGCTCCAGCTTGCGGCGCGCCTTGTCCTCGGTTTCCGGGCCGATTTCGGCGGGCGGATCGGGCATGGACGGGGTGGCGCCGAGCCGTTCCAGGATGCGCTCGGCGACGACGCCCCAGGCATGGTCGGCCTGAATGGCCTCGCCTTCCAGCCGCACCACCCGTCTCGCGCGCGGCGGCCAGCGCGGCTTCGGCGGCGCGGGCGGCGCGGTCGGCGAGGCGCGCCTGCTCCTCGGCCTGGGTCAGCGCTTCGGCGGCGTGGCCATGCGCGGCTTCGGCCAGTTCCAGCGCATCCAGGGCGGCGATGGTGCGGGCGGCGGCGGTTTCGGGTGCGGCGGCGCGGGCGGCATGCTCGGCGCGGGCCTCCGCGGCGCGGGCGGCGAGGTCGGTGACGCGCCCGCGGGCGTCGCGGGCCCGCAGGCCCCAATCGTCGCGCTCGGCGGTCAGGGTGCGCCGGCGATGCGCGCGGCCGGCGGTGGCCCGGAGCAGGGCATCGCGCTCGGCGCGGGTTTCGGCCTGCGCGCGTGCGGGCAGCGCCGAGGGCCGCGCGAGCCCGTTCCATGGCGGCGCGCGCTGCGGCCGGATCGGCCAGCCCCTGCATGGCCTGACGGGCGGCGGCCAGTGCCGCGCCGGCCTCGGCGGTTTCGGCTGCCAGGCGGGCGGCCTGGGCGTCGAGCGCCTGTTTGCGGGCCTCCGCGCTTGCCGCGCGGGCGGCCAGCGCGCCGGCGGCGGCGCGGGCGCGCTCCAGGCGCTGTTCGGCGTCGCGGCGAGTCGCGCGGGCCTGCTGCTCGGCCGTGTTCGCGTCCCGTTCCGCCAATTCGGCGGCCGTGCGCGAAGTCGCGCTCGAGTCTCTCGGCCGAGTCGCGGGCGGTGCGCTCGGTGGCCTCGGCTTCGGTGCGGGCGGTGCGCTCGGCAGCCTCCGCTTCGGCCGCGGCGGTGCGTTCGGCTGCTGCCGCCTCGGTCCCGGCAGCCTGTTCCGCGGCGGCGGCCTGGGTCCGCGCCGTCTGTTCCGCCGCCTCGGCGGCGCCGAGGGCGGCGCGCGCCTGCTCCGCCACGCTGGCGGCCTCGGCAAGCCGGGTCGCGGAGCTGCCGGAAGCGGTTGCGCTGCTGCAGCCGGATGGCGGCCGGCGTGGGCGTGCCAGCCTGGATGACATAGCCGTCCCAGCGCCACATCGCGCCCTCGCGCGACACCAGAATCTGGCCGGGACGCAGCATCGCCTGGGCGGCTTCCCCGTTCTCCGCCAGGCCGATCTGCGACAGCGCCCGCGCCAGCGTGGGCGGCGCGCGCACCAGCTCGGCCAGCGGGGTGACGCCATCGGGCAGGGCGGGCAGGGGATCGAGCGGCGGCAATTCGCGCCAGTGCCGAGCGGCGCCGGTGTCGGCCGCCGATTCCAGCTCCTCGCCCAGCGCGGCGCCGAGGGCTGATTCCAGTCCCGCCGGCACCTCCAGCTGATCGACCATGCGGGGCCAGCGCTCACCGTCGGTCACCGCCAGCACTTCGGCCAGCGCCTGGGCCTCGGCGGCCAGTTTGGTCCGGGTCGAACTCGGCGGCGGCGGATTGCTCGCGCGCGGCGGCCAGCGCGGCCTCGGCGTCGGTGCGCAGTTGTGTGCCCTGCGCGTGCGCCGCGCTGCGCAGGCCGGCGGCGCGTTCCTGTGCCGTACGGCGCAGCGTGGCGGCGGTTTCCTGCCCGGTTCGGCGCAGCCGCACGGCGGTCTCGGCGGCGGTGCTGCGCAGGCGCTGGGCGGCCTCGGCCGCGGTCGCTCGGGCGGCGGCTGCCTGCTGGAGCGCGGTGGCGCGGGCTTCTTCGGCACGTTCCTGCGCAATGCGGGAATCGGCCAGTGAGGCCTCCGCAAGCTGCCGTTCGGCCTCGGCCGCCGCGAGGGCGGCGGGATCGACAAGTTGCGCTTCGACTTCCTGGCGTTCGGCGGTCAGGCGGGCAAGCTGCTCGTCCAGCCGGCGGGCGCGGCCCTCGGCGAGCGAAAACGCCTCGGACAGGGCGCGATGCCGCGCCGCCAGGTCGGCGGCATGCTCGGTGGCGCGGTTGGCCTCGGCCTCGGCGGCGCCGGCGGCATCCTCGGCCGCGATGGCGTCGGCCTCGGCGCGCTCCAGGCGGGCGGGATGGGCGGTGTCCTCGGCATCGAGCCGGGTGGCCTCATCGTCCAGCCGGGCGAGGGCGGCGGCGGCGTCGCGGCTGGTCTGCTCGGCATGGGCGAGGTCGTGCGCCACCTGTTCCAACCGGGCGACCGCGGCGGCCAACGCCTCGCGCGCCCGCGCCTCCTCGGCGGCACTCTGCTCGCCGGCGAGCCGGTGGCGTTCCAGCGCGGTGCGGGCATTGCCCTCGGTCTCGCGCAGCGCCGGCAGCGCGGCGGCGGACCCGGTTGCGTCGGTGGCGGCGGCGGTGGCGGCGGCGGTGGCATCGGCCACGGAAGCCTGCGCCGCGTGCAGGGCGGCGCGCGCGGCGGTCCTGGCGGCTTCGACCTTGGCCCGCTGGATCGCCAGCAATTCGGCCTCGGCGGTGCGGATGAGACCGGAAATGGTGCGATAGCGGTTGGCCTGGCGGGCCTGACGCTTCAGGCCTTCCAGTTGCGCCTCCAGCTGGCCGCGCAAATCCTCGGCGCGGCCGAGATTGGCCTCGGCGGCGCGCAGCTTCAGTTCGGCTTCGTGACGGCGGGAGTGCAGGCCGGTGATGCCGGCTGCCTCCTCCAGAATGGCGCGGCGGTCGTCGGGCCTGGCGTTCACCAGCGCACTGACATTGCCCTGGCTGACCAGCCCGGAGGAATGCGCGCCGGTGGCGAGGTCGGCGAACAGGGTCTGCACGTCGCGCGCCCGTGCCTCGCGGCCATTGACGCGATAGACGCTGCCGCTGCCGCGCTCGATGCGCCGGCTGATTTCCAGTTCCGCTGCCTCATGGAAAGGCGGCGGCGCCACGCCCAGGCTGTCGGTCAGGTGTAGTGTGACCTCGGCGAGATTGCGCGAGGCCCGGTGGGCGGTGCCGGCGAAGATGACATCATCCATCTCGCCGCCGCGCAAGGACTGCGGGCGGAGGTCTCGCCCATCGCCCAGCGCAGGGCCTCGACCACGTTGGATTTGCCGCAGCCATTCGGGCCGACGATGCCGGTTAGCCCGGGCAGGATGTCCACCACCGCCGGTTCGGCGAAGCTCTTGAACCCGGCGATGCGCAGGCGGCTGAAGCTGACCGGCAATGGTTTTCCCCGGCGGTTGCGTGCCCGGCGCTATCCGGCGGCCTCGGCGACGGCCTTGGCAAAGGCTTCGTAGCCCAGTGATCCCGAATTCGCGATGGTTTTTCGCACCCTTGCCATTGAAAACGAAGCTGGGGGTCGAGTCGATGCCGTAGGTTTTCTGCGCCTCGTCCTGGCGCTTGAGAATCCAGGATCTTAAGCTCGGTGTCGGCGATCGCCTTGTTGAACGCCTCGCGCGGCAGCCCGGCCAGGGCGGCCATCTTGGCCAGTTCCTCGGTGGAATTCACCCCGCGGGCGAAAGCCCAGCGGTCCTGCGAGGCCAGCAGCGCGGCGGTGAACGGCTCGTAGCGGGCAGGCGGCAGGGTGCGCGCCACCATGGCGGCGGTCAGCGCCACCTGGTCGAGCGGGAAGTCGCAGAAGATCAGCCGCACTTTGCCAGTGTCGATCAGCTCGCTCTTTACCCGCGGGAAGGTTTCCCGGACAAAGGCGGCGCAATGCGGGCAGGTCAGCGAATAGAACTCCATCACCGTCACCGGCGCGTCAGCCTGGCCCAGGGAACGTTCGGCCGTGGCGGCGTCCTCGGCCGCCCGGGCAAGCGCGGGGAACGCCAGGATTGGCGCAACTTCTAGGAGGGTGCGGCGCGATACCTGCATTGGGACCTCTGTATATGGTTTTGTTGGCATCGGATCCAGGTGGGCGAATCCAAGTGTAATCGAATCATCTGGCCGGTTCAGGCGCTAGACGGGCTCAGGTTGGGCGCCCCGTCAAGACCACCCGGCCCAGCGATTCCAGTGCGTCGCGCAATGGTCCTTCCGGCAGCGATGCAACGGCGCGGCGGGCCGCTTCGGTCGCCTGCGGGCGCGGCGGCGGGGCGGCCGGCAGCGGCGGCGGAACATCCTGGACGAAGCGCAGCCGGGTCACCACCACCCGGCCGAGATGGCCGTTGATGCGCGCCATCAACGGCTCGGCCATATGCTGCAACTCCATGGCCACCGGACCGGCGCAGCCGATGGCCAGCGTGCCGGAGAACAGTTTGCGCGGCGTGGTGACCGCGGCCAGGGCAGGGCCGATGATTGCTTCCCAATCGGCCAGCACCTGGGCGGAGGCGGGCGCACGCTCGCGAAAGGCCGGCCGCACCAGGGCAGGGACCAGCGCGCCAACCGGGCGCGGGCCGTAGATATGGCGGCTTGGCTTCTCGTCCCCGGGCTTGTCGTTCCCCTGCTTGTCGTCCCCCATATTGCCCTTCGCCTGCTGCCCGTCATAGACACCTCCGTGCTCCGCCCCGCTGACCTGCTGGTCTGGTACGATCGCCATCGCCGCGACCTGCCCTGGCGCGCCAGACCGGGCGAGGCCGCCGACCCGTACCGGGTCTGGCTCAGCGAAATCATGCTGCAGCAGACCACAGTGGTGACGGTCGCACCCTACTACGAGAGATTTCTCGCGCGCTTCCCCGATGTGGCGGCGCTGGCGGCCGCCCCCGAGGAGGCGGTGATGCAGGCATGGGCGGGGCTTGGCTACTATGCCCGGGCGCGCAACCTGCATGCCTGCGCGCGAGCGGTGGCGGCGCAAGGCGGTTTCCCCCGGAATGTCGAGGGGCTGCTGGCGCTGCCCGGCATCGGTCCCTACACGGCGGCGGCGGTGGCGGCGATCGCTTTCGGGGTGCCGGTGGTGCCTGTCGATGGCAATGTCGAGCGGGTGGCGGCGCGCGTCTATGCCATCGAGGCGCCGCTGCCCGGCGCCAAGGTGGCGATCGCGGCGGAAGCTGCGCGGTTGGGTGCGGACGCGGCGGCCCGGGCGCGTCCCTCGGATTTCGCCCAGGCATTGTTCGATCTGGGGGCCACCGTATGCACGCCGGCCGCGCCGGCCTGCGGGATTTGTCCGTGGATGGCCGGCTGCGTCGGGCGCCGGAAGGGCATTGCTGCTGAGCTGCCGCGCAAATCGCCCAAGCCGGCGCGGCCGCTGCGCCATGGCGCGCATTTCTGGCTGACCGACGGGCCCCACGTGCTGCTGCGCCGGCGCCCGCCGCGCGGCCTGCTGGGCGGCATGACCGAATTGCCGGGCACGCCCTGGCGGGCGGAGCGCTGGAGCCAGGCCGACGCGTTCGTTCATGCGCCCATGCCGGCCGCCTGGCAGCCGGCCGGCATGGTGCGGCACGGCTTTACCCATTTCGAACTGCACATCGCGCTGTTCATCGCACGGGTGGACAAAATCGAGGGGGAGGGGTTCCTGCACCCGGTGGATTCGCTGGCGGCGGCGGCGCTACCTTCGCTGATGCGCAAATGTGTCAGCCTGCTTGGCTGAACCGGCCCGAACGGTCAGTTAACCTCAGGCCATGAGGCAAGGATGACGGCATCGCTCGATCTCGACGCGTATTTCGCCCGCATCCAGTGGAGTGGCGAGACGAGCCCGACCTTGGGCACCCTGGCCGGGCTGCTGCGCGCGCACACGGCGCGCATCCCGTTCGAGAACCTCGATGTGCTGCTCGGCCGGCCGGTGCGACTGGACCTCGGCGCTCTGCAGGATAAACTGGTCCGCGCCGGGCGCGGCGGCTATTGCTTCGAGCACGCCACCCTGTTCGCGGCCGTGCTGGAAGCGCTCGGCTTCCGGCCGCTTCGCCATGCCGCGCGCGTCGTGCTGTTCGCGCCGCGCACCGAGGTGCCGCGCACCCACATGTTTCTCACCGTGGCGGTCGAGGGCGCCCGCTTCGTCGTCGATCCCGGTTTCGGTCTGTTTGCGCCGCGCGTCCCGGTGCCACTGGTGGCGGGCGAGACCACGCGCAGCGACGGGGAAACGCACCGGATGGACCGCGAGGGGGATTTCTGGGTGCTGCACGTGCAGCGGGGCGGGCAGGCCGTGTCCGGCTGGGTGACGACGCTGGAAGCGGAGAACCCGATCGATTTCGAGGTGGCGAACCATTACGTCGCCACCCATCCGGGCTCACTCTTCGTCAATCGGATCATGCTCAGCGCCATTACGCCGGAGGGACGGGTCAACGTGATGAACCGTGATGTGACCGTGGTGCGGGCGGCGGGGGAGCAATCGCTGCAACTGGCCGACCGCGCCGCGCTCCGCGCGCTGCTGACGGAACATTTCGGCTTCGACCTGCCGGAAGTCGGGCGGCTGCGGGTTCCGACGATCCAGGAATGGCAATAGCCCGGCCGGCGCGGCGCCCCGGCAGCCTTCGCCTACGCCCGCCGCCCTACGTCGTCCGGCGCCACGTGATCACCGAGCTGACCGCATAGTTCCACACCAGGCTCATGACTGCTCCGGCCAGCCCGGCCAGCCACCAGGCCGAGTGCACGGAAGGGCCGAACAGGAACGCTGCCACCCCCACATTGCCGACCGCACCGACGCTGCAAATCGCCGCGAAGGTCAGCAGGCCGCGGAGAAAGCCCCAGCCGCGCAGCCGGTTCTCGCGGAACGTGAAGATATTGTTCAGGACAAAATTGCCGACAATGGCACAGGCCGTCGCGATCGCCTGGGCGGTGGAAAAATCGAGCGCGAACAGCGTCAGGCAGGTCCGCAGCACGATCAGGTGGCCGGCGATGCCCAGCGCGCCGACGCCGGCGAACAGCAGAAAACGCACCGGCACGATATGACCGACCAGCTTGTCGGCGATCAGCAGGACAAAATCGCGCAGCACGCCGGCGTCGAGCTTGCTTTCGCCGGCAGTGCGGTTGCGGAACTCGTATGGCAGTTCGATCAGCCGCGGCGGCACCGGCAGCGAGGCCAGGATGTCGAGCAGGATCTTGAACCCCATGGCCGAGAGGTTGCGCACCGCCCGCTCGAAGGTGTCGCGGCGGATCATGAAGAAGCCGCTCATCGGGTCGGTCACCGGCGCGTGCAGCACGATCCGGCTCAGCCTTGTGGCGAAGCTGGACATGCCGGCCCGCCGCCGGTCCCAGTCGCCGACCCCGCCGCTGCCCATATAGCGGCTGCCGATCGCCAGTTCGTATCCATGGTTGCGCAGGGAAGAAAGCATCTGGGGCAGCAGTGCCTCGTCGTGCTGCAGGTCGCCGTCCATGGCGGCGATGGTGGGGGCGAGGCTGGCCTGCGCCCCTTCGATGAACGCTGAGGCCAGGCCGCGCCGGCCGATCCGGTGCAACAGACGCACCCGCCGATCGCGGGCGCCGATGGCGCCGATGGCGGCGCGGGTGCCGTCGGTGGAATCGTCATCGACGAACATCACTTCCCAGGCGATGCCGTCCAGTACCGGCGTCCAGCCGTTCGACCAGGCGGACGATGTTGCCGGCCTCGTTCAGCACGGGGACGACGATGCACAGTTCGACGATGCCCGGTTCGGCGATGCCCGGTTCGGGGGTGCAAAGGCCGGCGCCTGCCACGGCGGGAACAGTCGCGGTCCGGCATGACGAGGTGTCGTTCATCGTTTGCCGATACACCAACTCGTGCGGGGAGGCCACAAGGCGGCTCTTGCAAGCGTCCGTGGCCAAGCCTAGATTGGTAACACAATCATCTTCCGATCAGTGCGGGGGGTGGCCTTAACCGGCCGCCTTTTTTGTTTTGGAGCCAGATATCAACCAGCCCGATCTGCCCCACCATACCGGCTTGGAAGGCCGTCTGGCCGATATCGTCGCGCCCGCGCTGGCCGGCATGGGCTACGAACTGGTGCGGGTGGCAGTGCTGGGGCGGGACCGGCCGACCGTACAGATCATGGCTGACCGTGCCGACGGCGCCCAGATCGGCGTCGAGGACTGCGAAATGATCAGCCGCGCGATGGGGGCTGTCCTGGACGTTGAGGACCCGATCCCCGGCACCTGGACGCTGGAAGTCAGCTCCGCCGGCATCGATCGGCCGCTGACCCGCCGCAAGGACTGGAACCGCTACGCCGGCCACCTCGCCCGCGTCGAGATGGCGATGCCGCTGCCGGACGGGCGCAAACGCCTCACCGGCACCGTGCTCGGCGCCGACGCTACCCATGCGCGGCTGCGCGTGGATGAGAGCGAGGTCGCCGTGCCGCTGGAGGATATTCGCCGCGCCAAGCTGGTGCTGACCGACGAGCTGATTGCCGCGACCGCAGCGCCTGCCCCCACGAACTAGGCTTCGAGACGAACTAGGCTTCGAGAGGACCATCTCCATGGACACCGCCATCGCCCGCCCCGAACTGCTCTTGGTGGCAGACGCCGTGGCACGCGAAAAATCGATCGATCGCGAAGAAGTGTTGGAGGCGATGGAGCAGGCCATCCAGAAGGCCGGCCGCGCCAAATACGGGCACGAGAAGGACATTCGCGCCACCATTGACCGCAAGACCGGCGATGTCCGGCTGTCGCGCTGGACCGAGGCGGTCGAGGCGGTGGAGAACGAGGAAACCCAGATCCCGGTCCACATCGCCCGCAAGTTCAAGCCCGAGATCAAGGTCGGCGAATACATCGTCGATCCGCTGCCGCCGATCGATTTCGGCCGCATCGCCGCCCAGACCGCCAAGCAGGTGATCGTGCAGCGCGTGCGCGAGTATGAGCGCCGCCGCCAGTACCGATGAATTCAAGGACCGCGTCGGCGAGGTCATCAACGGCACGGTCAAGCGCACCGAGTACGGCAACCTGATGGTGGAGATTGGCCGCGCCGAAGCGCTGCTGCGCCGCGACGAACTGATCCCGCGCGAGAGTTTCCGCAACGGCGACCGGGTGCGCGCCTATATCTATGATGTGCGGGAAGAACCGCGCGGTCCGCAGATTTTCCTTTCACGCACCCATCCCGGCTTCCTGGCCAAACTGTTCGCCCAGGAAGTGCCGGAAATCTACGACGGCATCATCGAGATCAAGGCGGTGGCGCGCGACCCGGGCAGCCGGGCGAAAATGGCGGTGATCAGCCGGGACGCCTCGATCGATCCGGTCGGCGCCTGCGTGGGGATGCGTGGCTCGCGGGTGCAGGCGGTCGTGCAGGAGCTGCAGGGGGAGAAGATCGACATCATTCCCTGGTCGCCCAACACCGCCACCTTCGTGGTGAACGCGCTTGCGCCCGCCGAGGTGAGCAAGGTGGTGATGGATGAGGAGGCCGGGCGCTGCGAGGTGGTGGTGCCGGACGATCAGCTCAGCCTCGCCATCGGCCGCCGCGGCCAGAACGTGCGCCTGGCCAGCCAGCTGACCCGCTGGGATATCGACATCCTGACCGAGGCCGAGGAGAGCGAGCGCCGGCAGGAGGAATTCCGCCGCCGCACCGGCCTGTTCGTCGAGGCGCTCGATGTCGATGATGTGATCGCCGGGCTGCTGGTGACCGAGGGCTTCAACACGGTCGAGGAACTTGCCTTCGTGCCACCGGACGAATTGTCGGACATCGAGGGCTTTGACGAGAACGTCGCCGGCGAGCTGATCCGTCGCGCCGAGCAGTTCCTGATCAAGCGCGACAACGAGTTGACCGAGCGGCGTATCGCCCTCGGCGTCAGCGACGAGGTGGCGGCGATCGAGGCGCTGACGCCCGCCATGCTGGTGGCGTTGGGCGACAAGGGGGTGAAGACGCTGGATGATCTGGCCGACCTCGCCTCCGATGAGCTGGTCGAGATCGTCGGCGAGGCCAACATGGACGAGGCGGTGGCCAACGACGTTATCATGGCCGCGCGCGCGCATTGGTTTGATGGCGAGCCTGGGGACGGGGCTGAGTTCGGGGCCGAACCGGAGAGCTCGCCGGAGCCTGACGGGCGGGCCGGCGACGCACCGGGGGAGGTTGGCCACGGCTGAGCTTTTGCAAGGCGCTGGCGGGGACGACGCCGAGGGGACGACGGACGGCGACGAGCCGGAGCGCGGCCCGCTGCGCTGTTGTGCGGTGACCCGCGAGCGCCTTCCCAAGGAGCAGATGATCCGCTTCGTGATCGGTCCCGACCGGAATGTTGTTCCCGATCTGGCCGCAAGGCTGCCCGGCCGGGGAATCTGGTTGAGCGCGCGGGGGGATGTGGTAGAAATCGCATGTACCCGTGGAGCCTTCGCAAGGGCTGCCCGCGGGCCGGTGGCGGTTCCCCCTGATCTGAGGTCCGGTCTGCAGGCGGCGCTGTCTCGGCGGTTTGTCGATCATCTCGGCTTGGCCCGGCGTGCGGGCCAAGCGGTTGCCGGCTTTGCCAAGGCACGGGAATGGCTCTCTTCCGGTCGGGCGGGGCTGGTGGTACAGGCCGAGGACGGCAGCACGGAAGAGCGGCAGCGCTTTCTCGGTGGCTGGGACGGGCCAGTGGTGACGCTGCTGGATGGTGAGCGGCTCGGTGCGGTGTTTGGTCGGGACCGCACGGTTCACGTGGTGGTGGCCACGGGCCGTCTGGCGGAGACGCTGCGGCATGAAGCGGGGCGGCTGGCCGGGCTGGCCGAGGGAATGTCGGGCCAGGGCCCGGGAAGTGCTGCGAAGGATGGCGCACCAGGAACGGGGCGTGGCAGCGCGAGACGGCAGAAAACGAATTCACCGCCCGGCGCCGCCGGGCGGAACGATGTGCAGGGTACAGGCGGGTAGATGAGCGAAGGCAACGATCAGGACCAGGGCAAGGGCCGACTCTCGCTGCGCCCATCAGGGCGCCTGGAGCTGGGCCGTACCGTGGATGCCGGATCAGTCCGACAGAGCTTCAGCCACGGCCGGTCGAAGGTGGTGCAGGTCGAGGTGCGCAAGACGCGCGCACCCGCCGGCCCCGGGGCGCGTCCGGGCGGAGCGGCCCCTGGCCAGCCGGCGCCTGCGGGCGGCCAGCCGCAGCGTGGCGGCGGCGGGGGCGGTGGCGGTCGTCAGGCCGCTGGCAGCGGCCGGGCATTGACGGCCACCGAGCTGGCAGCCCGCCAGCGCGCCCTGCTGGAGCAGCAGCGTGAGGCCGCCCGCCGCGAGGCGGAACGCCGCGAGCAGGAGAAGATCTCGATCCTCTCCGCCGCCGAGGAAGCCCGCCGGCGCGAGGACGAGGCGCGCAAGGCGGCCGAGGAGGAATTACGGCGCACCGCCGAGGAGGAAGCGCGCAAGCGGGCCGAGGAGGAAGCGCGCAAGGCCGCCGAGGCCGCGGCGTCGGCGCAGGTCGTGGTGGCGCGCACGACCGCCCCCGAGGCGCGTCGCCCCGCCCGCCCGGCTCCCCCTCCCGCCGCTCCGGCGGCGCCGGTGGAGACGCTGCGTCTGAAGACGGCGCGCGCCGGCGAGGACGAGGAAGAGGCTCGCCCGGTTCGCCGCCCCGGCGGGGCCGCGCCCGGCGGTCTGCCGCCGCGCAAGCCGCAGGTGGCGGCACCGAAGAAGGGTGCGGATGACCGCCGGCGGGCCGGCAAGATCGACGTGCAGGCCGCTATCGAGGGCGAGGACGACCGTGTCCGCTCGCTCGCCTCGATGCGGCGCCAGCGCGAGCGCGAGCGGCGTCAGGCCGAGCTCGAGCGGCTGCGCTCAGACCAGGTGAAGGTAGTGCGAGAAGTCGTCCTCCCCGACAACATCACGGTGCAGGAGCTGGCCAACCGCATGGCCACCCGCGCCGGCGACGTGATCAAGGCGCTGATGAAAATGGGCGTGATGGCCACCATCACGCAGACTCTGGACGCCGACACCGCCGAACTGGTGGTGCAGGAGTTCGGCCACCGGGTGAAGCGCGTCTCCGAGGACGATGTCGAACTCGGGCTGGTCGGCGCCATCGATGCCGATACCGAGCTGGTGTCGCGCCCGCCGGTCGTGACCGTGATGGGCCATGTCGATCACGGCAAGACCTCGCTACTGGACGCGCTGCGCGCCGCCGACGTGGCGGCCGGCGAGGCCGGCGGCATCACCCAGCATATCGGCGCCTATCAGGTGAAGCTGCCGGAAGGCGACCGCATCACCTTCATCGACACGCCGGGCCATGAGGCGTTCACCGCCATGCGCTCGCGCGGCGCCAGCGTGACCGACATCGTGGTGCTGGTGGTGGCGGCCGATGACGGCGTCATGCCGCAGACCATTGAGGCGATCCGCCACGCCAAGGCGGCCCACGCGCCGATCATCGTGGCCATCAACAAGATCGACAAGCCGGACGCCAACCCCAGCCGGGTGCGCCAGGAACTGCTCAGCCACGAGATCGTGGTCGAGGAAATGGGCGGCGAGACCCAGGATGTGGAGGTCTCGGCGCTGAAGCGGACCGGGCTCGACAAGCTGCAGGAGGCCATCCTGCTGCAGGCCGAGATCCTTGACCTGAAGGTCAATCCGAACCGCCCGGCCGAGGGCTCGGTGATCGAGAGCCGGCTGGACCGTGGCCGCGGGCCGGTGGCGACCGTGCTGGTGCAGAAGGGCACGCTGCGGCAGGGCGACATCATCGTCGCCGGCGCCGAATGGGGCCGCGTGCGCGCCCTGCTGGACGACAAGGGCCAGCCCTTGAAGGAAGCCGGTCCGGCAACCCCGGTCGAGGTGCTCGGCCTGGCCGGCGTGCCGGCCGCCGGTGAGCCCTTCGTGGTGGTGGACGGCGAGAGCCGGGCGCGCGAGATCAGCGAGTTCCGCCAGCGCAAGCTGCGCGACAAGGCGGCCGGCGTGGCCACCGCCGCGCGCGGCACGCTGGACCAGATGCTGGCCCGTATCGCCGCCGGCGACCAGAAAGAGGTCGCCATCCTCATCAAGGCGGACGTGCAGGGCAGCGCCGAGGCGATCCAGGCGACTGTGCTGAAGCAGGCTCACGAAGAAGTGAAAGTGCGCGTGCTGTTGGCCGGCGTCGGCCAGATCACCGAGAGCGACGTGCAACTGGCCCGCGCCTCCGACGCGGCGATCGTGGCGTTCAACGTCCGCGCCACCAGCCAGGCGCGGGAACTCGCCCAGCGTGAAGGTGTCGATATCCGCTACTACTCGATCATCTACGATGTCGCCGACGACATCGAGAAAATGGTCCGCGGCAAGGTGGCCCCGAAGGCGCGTGAGAAGTTCCTCGGCTATGCCGAGATACGCAAGGTCTTCGAAATCACCAAGACCGGCAAAGTGGCAGGCTGCATGGTTACCGACGGGGTGGTCAAGCGCGGTGCCGGCGTGCGGCTGCTGCGCGACAATGTGGTGATCCACACCGGCGAGCTGACCCAGCTCAAGCGCTTCAAGGATGATGTGAAGGAAGTCGCGCGCGGCTACGAGTGCGGCCTGTCTTTCGCGAATTTCCAGGATCTGCGCGAAGGCGACGTCGTGGAGTGCTACGACACCGAGATGGTGCCGGGTTGAGGCAGGCGGCCACTGGTCGTTCGTCGAAAGCCCCCACCCAGCGGCAGTTGCGCGTGGCGGAGGAAGTCCGCCACGTGCTGGCCGGCGTGTTTGCGCGGGGCGAGGTCCGTGACCCCGATCTTGCCGATGTGCTGATTACGGTGACGGAGGTGCGGATCAGCCCGGACCTCAAGCACGCCACTGCCTTCGTGACCCGGCTCGGGCGCTCCGACATTGGCGATAAGCTGCCGGCGCTGCGGCGGGCGGCGCCGTTTCTGCGCGCGCAACTGGCGCGGGCGTTACGGCTGCGCTGCGCGCCGGAGGTGCATTTCCAGTCCGACACGAGCCTGGACAACGCCATGCATATCGACGCGTTGCTGCACGCGCCGGAAGTGCGGCGCGATCTCGCGCCGGAGCGGAGCGGAGTCGAACCGGAGCGGAGCTGAAGGGGTGGGGGCACCCCACGGTGCCGAGGCGGAGGACGGGTGGATGGACATGAAGGAAGCCGTCTCGGCCGCGAAAGCCTGCGTCCGCGAGCTGTTCGCCGAGGAGAAGCTGGGCGATATCGGTCTCGAGGAGGTCGCCTTCGAGCCCGACGAGCGGCTCTGGCGCGTCACTATCGGGTTCTCGCGGCCATGGGAGTTGACCATCGGCTTCCTGCCGGTGAGCGGGCAGGGCGCCGGCCGCTCCTACAAGATCATCACCCTGGCCGGAGACGACGGGCGCGTGGTGTCGGTCCGCGACCGGGACCTCTCGCCCTGACCCCCCCAACCAAACCCGGCTGAAACGTCGCCGGATGCTGAGGGGCTGACGGAAATCGGCTCTGACCGGAACGGCGCGCCGCCGGCCGGTGGCCCGGCTGCCGATACCATTTCCCACCGATCGCAATCGACTGTGCAATGAATCATATGCGCCAACGCAAACAACGCGGCCGTCCGCTGGATGGCTGGCTCGTCATCGATAAGCCCCAGGGGCTGACCAGCACCGATGTCGTCAACCGCCTCAAACGGTGGTTCGACGCGCAGAAATGCGGCCACGGGGGCACGCTCGACCCGTTGGCGACCGGCGTGCTGCCGATTGCTTTCGGCGCCGCCACCAAGACCGTTCCCTACGTGATGGACGGCACCAAACTGTACCATTTCACCCTTCGCTTCGGTGAGTCGCGCGACACCGACGATGCCGATGGGCAGATCACCGAGACCTCCGGGGTGCGTCCGACCGATGACCAGATCCGCGCCGCCCTGCCGGAATTCACCGGCGACATCATGCAGGTGCCGCCGGTTTTCTCCGCGGTGAAGGTTGCCGGCGAGCGCGCCTATGATCTCGCCCGCGCCGGCACGCCGCCGGTGCTGGAGGCGCGGCCGGCCCGGGTGGACCGGTTCGAACTGATTGGCCGGCCCGATCCGGACCATGCCTTGTTTGAGGTGCAGTCAGGCAAAGGCGTCTACATGCGCAGCCTCGCCCGCGACCTCGCCCGCGCCTGCGGCGCGCTTGGCCACATCGCCGCGCTGCGCCGCCTGCGCGTCGGACCTTTCGCGGCGGCGGCGGCGATTCCGCTGGACAAACTGCAACCTACGGAGGATACCCCGCGCGCTTCCCCGGACCTTCTGCTCCCCGTCGCGACCGCGCTGGCCGACATCCCGGCGCTGGCCTTGACGGAGGCGGAGGCCTTCGGCTTGTCGAACGGCCAGGCGATCAGCCTGGTGGCGCTCATGGGCCGCATTCCACGGGCGGCCGATCCCGATGGGGGGTTGGCCCGCGCCATGGCGGGGAGCCGTGTGCTCGGACTGTGCCGGCTGGAAGATGGCTGGCTCAAGCCCGAACGGTTGCTGTAGCGGCCCGGTTGCGGCGCCCCGTACGGGGCGGGTAACCTGGGCTGTTGCGATTCCGTGGCATGCGCCCCGCAACCCTGTTCAGGAGTAACCCCGATGTCGATTACCGCGGAGCGTCGCACGGCGCTCGTTTCTGATTACGCCACCGGCAAAGCCGACACCGGCAGCCCCGAGGTCCAGGTGGCGCTGTTGTCCGAGCGGATCGTCAACCTGACCGAGCACCTCAAGACCCACGCCAAGGATTTCCACAGCCGGCGCGGGCTGCTGATGCTGGTCGGCCGCCGTCGCCGGCTGCTCGACTACCTCAAGAAGAAGAATCACACCCGTTACGAGGTGCTGATCGGCCGCCTGAACCTGCGCCGCTGATCCGCGCAGAACAGCATGGTTCCGCCGGCGCCCACGCCTATATAAGGGTTTCGGCCAAGCCCCGTGCCATGGTGGTGCGGGGAAACGCAAGCCGGGGGAGTGCCCCCCGGCCGCCGCGCCCGCGGCGGAACGACAGACGGCCGATCCGGTACCTCCGCCCGCTTGGGAGCCGTGACGGCGTTTCCGGCCACATGGACGTGGACGCGCTGGCGTCCATACCGCGGCTGCACATCTTCGCGCAGACCGCTCTCCATGCCGCCCGAGACGCCGTCTCCCTGCCCCGGAAAGACCACGGATCGCTCCGCTGACGCCCGTCCGGCCGGCATTCCGCAAGGGAACGACGACACGATGTTCAACTACTTCCGCAAGGAACTGGACTGGGGCGGTCGCAAGCTGGTCCTGGAAACCGGCAAGATCGCCCGCCAGGCGGACGGCGCGGTTTTGGTCAGCTACGGCGACACGATCGTGCTGTGCACGGCGGTCGGCCTGCGCAGCGCCAAAGCGGGCCAGGATTTCTTCCCGCTGACCGTGCACTACCAGGAGAAGGCGTTCGCCGCCGGCAAGATCCCGGGTGGCTTCTTCAAGCGCGAGGGCCGGCCGTCCGAGGCGGAAACCCTGAAGTCGCGCCTGATCGACCGGCCGATCCGCCCGCTGTTTCCGGAAGGCTTCCGCAACGAGGTGCAGATCATTGCGACCGTGCTGAGCCACGATCTGGAGAACGACCCTGACGTGGTCGCCCTGATCGGCGCTTCGGCCGCGCTGACGCTGTCCGGCATTCCGTTCTTCGGCCCGGTGGGGGCTGCGCGTGTCGGCTACATCGACGGCGAGTACGTGCTGAACCCGACCGCCGCCCAGATGAAAACCTCCCAGCTCGAACTGCTGGTCGCCGGCACGGTCGAGGGCGTGCTGATGGTCGAGTCCGAGGCGCAGGAACTCACCGAGGAGGTGATGCTGGGGGCGGTGACCTTCGGTCATACCGCGTTCCAGCCGGTGATCCAGGCGATCATCGATCTGGCCGAGGTCGCGGCCAAGGAGCCGTGGCCGCTGCCGGAGGAGAGCGAGGAGCAGAAGACGCTGCGCGCCCGCGTCGATGCCATCGCCCGCCCGGCGCTGACCGAGGCCTATCGCGAGGCGCTGAAGCAGATCCGCCAGGATAAAGTGGCGGCCGCCAAGAAAGAAGCTGCCGAGACGCTGGCCGCCGAGGGCCTCGACGTCGAGCGCGCGAAGGGCCTGTTCAAGGACCTGGAGGCGGACATCGTCCGCAACGCCATCCTCGACACCGGCCTGCGCATTGACGGACGCGATACCAAAACGGTGCGGCCGATCGTGGCCGAGGTGGGCGTGCTGCCGCGCGCGCATGGCAGCGCCCTGTTCACCCGCGGCGAGACCCAGGCCTTCGTGGTGACCACGCTGGGCACCGCGCAGGACGAGCAGATCATCGATGCGCTCGAGGGCGAATACCGCGAGAACTTCATGCTGCACTACAATTTCCCCCCCTATTCGGTGGGCGAGACCGGTCGCCTCGGCAGTCCCGGCCGGCGCGAGGTCGGGCACGGCAAGCTGGCGTGGCGGGCGGTGCATCCGCTGCTGCCGGGGAAGGATAAGTTCCCGTATACGCTGCGCGTGGTCAGCGAGATTACCGAGAGCAACGGCTCGTCCTCGATGGCGACGGTGTGCGGCGCGTCGCTGGCGCTGATGGATGCCGGGGTGCCGCTGAAGAACCCGGTCGCCGGCATCGCCATGGGCCTCATCAAGGAGGATCGCGGCTACGCCGTGCTGTCCGACATCCTCGGCGACGAGGACCATCTCGGCGACATGGATTTCAAGGTGGCCGGCACCGAGCAGGGCGTGACCAGCCTGCAGATGGACATCAAGATCACCTCCATCACGCCGCAGATCATGGAGGTCGCTCTCGGCCAGGCGCGCGAGGGCCGGCTGCACATCCTCGGCGAGATGGCCAAGGCGCTGACCGGCGCGCGCACGGATGTGGCGGCGACGGCGCCGCGCATCACCATTATCAACATCCCCAAGGAGAAGATCCGCGACGTGATCGGCACCGGCGGCAAGGTGATCCGCGAGATCGTCGAGCAGACCGGCGCCAAGATCGACATCGAGGACGACGGCACCATCAAGATCGCCGCCAACGAGATGACCAAGGCGCAGGCGGCGATCGACTGGATTCGCGGCATCGTGGCCGAGCCCGAGATCGGCGTGATCTACACCGGCAAGGTGGTCAAGACCGCCGAATTCGGCGCCTTCGTGAACTTCCTTGGCTCGCGCGACGGGTTGGTGCATGTCAGCGAGCTGGCGCAGGGCCGGGTCAACAAGACCGCCGATGTGGTCAACGTGGGCGACGCCGTGCGCGTGAAGGTGCTGGGCTTCGACGAGCGCGGCAAGGTGAAGCTGTCCATGCGGGTGGTTGACCAGGCGACCGGCGAGGACATCAGCGAGAAGGTCGGCCCCAAGGGCGGCAGCGCTGGCGGCGGTGGCCGGGATCGTGGCGATCGCGGCTTCCGTGGTGGCCGCGATGGCGGCACCGAGGGGCAGGCCGGCCAGGGCGATCAACCGGCGTCGCAGGACGCCGTGGCGGGCTGAAGGCTGTTTCTTTGCCCGCGGGGCTTGATCCCGCGGGCAAAGACGGGCTTCGATGAACGAATTGTGACGGCGCCAGGGGGATTGCGCCGGACGGGGCAGGGACAGGGCATGAAGGCGATCAACGCGATCCGGATGGGCGGCGTCGATGTTCTACCGCTCGTCGAGGGCGGCAAGGGCGTGGCGATTTCGAACGGAGTCACGGCCGGGCACTGGGCCGCCGGGGGCGGTGCCGGCACGCTCAGCGCGGTGAACGCCGACAGCTACGACGAGGACGGGCGGATAATCCCCCAGATCTACCACGGCCGCACCCGGCGGGAACGGCACGAGGAGATGGTGGCCTACGGCATCCAGGGCGGCATCGCCCAGGCGCGCCGGGCGTACGACATCGCCGGCGGCCAGGGGCGCATCCATGCCAACGTGCTGTGGGAAGGCGGCGGCGCCGAGCGGATCATGACCGGCATGCTGGAAGGTGCCAGGGGCCTGATCCACGGCATCACCTGCGGCGCCGGTATGCCCTATCGCCTGGCCGAGATCGCCGCGCGCTTCAACGTGCACTACTACCCGATCGTGTCCTCGGCGCGCGCCTTCGGGGCGTTGTGGAAGCGCGCCTACCACAAGGCGGCGGCGTTTCTGGGTGGCGTGGTCTATGAGGACCCCTGGCTGGCCGGCGGCCATAACGGGTTGTCCAACGTCGAGAATCCGGAGAAGCCCGAGGGACCGTTCCCCCGTGTGCTGGCGCTGCGCAAGCTGATGCGCGAGTTCGGCCTGGGCGACACGCCGATCATCATGGCCGGCGGCATCTGGTGGCTGGAGGAATGGGAGGACTGGATCGACAACCCCGAACTGGGTCCGATCGCCTTCCAGTTCGGCACCCGCCCGCTGCTGACCCGGGAGAGCCCGATCGGCAACGCCTGGAAGCAACGGCTGCTGACCCTGAAGGCGGGCGACGTATTTCTCAACCGCTTCAGCCCGACCGGTTTCTATTCCTCGGCGGTGAACAACCGATTCATCCAGGAATTGCGTGAGCGGAACGACCGGCAGGTGGCCTATTCACCCGAGCCGGTGGGCGAGCATGTGGCCGAGTACGGCGTCGGCCCGCGCAAGCGCCCGACCTTTCTGACCACGGTCGACCTGGAGCAGGTGCGCGGCTGGGAGGCGGAAGGCTTCACCGAGGCGATGCGCACCCCGGATTCCACCCTGGTGTTCGTCACCCCCGAGCGCGCGCGCGAAATCATTGCCGACCAGGTGGCCTGCATGGGCTGCCTGAGCCAGTGCCGGTTCTCCAACTGGGCACAGCACGAGCCGGATTTCACCAACGGCAAGAAAGCCGACCCGCGCAGCTTCTGCATCCAGAAGACATTGCAGGCCATCGCCCATGAGAGCGACAGGGAGGAGGCGGTCGAAAACAACCTGGTGTTCAGCGGCCACAACGCCTTCCGCTTCGGGGCGGACCCGTTTTACAGCAACGGGTTTATTCCGACGGTGCGGCAATTGGTCGAGCGTATTCTTAGTGGGCGGTAGGTAGTCAAGGAAGCAAGGCCAGGGCTCTGCCCTGGACCCGGCAGGGGCCGTGAGGCCCCTGCACCCCATTCCTGAAAGGTTTTCCCGGGGTTAGGCGTGTAGCCGCGCGGGGGCGCTGGCGAGGCAGGCGCGCAGCATCTGCACCTCGGACTGATTGATATCGACCTGGGCGCGCACCACGTCGCGGACGCTGATAATACCGGCGAGTTTGCCGTTCTCCACCACGGGCAGATGACGGAACCTGCCGAGGGTCATCATCGCCATGGCCTCATCCATGGTGGTGTCCGGGGTGGCGATGACGACTTTGCGCGTCATCGTCTGCTCCACGCTCATCAACATCGCGGCGGCCCCATGCTCGGCGAGCTTGCGGAGCACGTCGCGCTCGCTGATCACTCCCTCCAGCGTGCCGTCAGCGCCAACCACCACAACCGCGCCGATGGAACGCGCAGTCAATGCAGCCGCCACATCGGCCAGCGTAGCGCTGCGGTTGACAGTGACGACCTGCGACCCCTTGCGCCTGATGATCCCTGCTAAGGTCATGGTCTTGCTCTTTTCCCCTGAATTAGCGGCAGGATGTGAGACCCTGATGCGCGCTCCTCCGGCACGCATGCGCGACCGGTTGGTGGCTGGCGCCCGGGTTCCTCCGGCCATGGTGTAACAATATGCAACCCGAAGCGGCCAATGAAAGAGCGGCGGAGATGAAATTAACTCACAATTGCGGGTGCGCGTGGGCGCCTCACAGCCATCGCCGGGTCCGTGGCGGCAGCCCGGGCTGGACTCACAAGCCGAACTCATAAAAAGCGAAAGGCCCGGGAGACGAAACTCCCGGGCCTTTCGCTTGGGTCGTTATGTATGTCCTCAGTCGGCGGCCAGGGCCATCGAGCGGCGGGCCAGGGTCTTGCGGACGTAATCCTCGACATGCTCGGCGATGATATCGGCGTGGGTTGCGAAGACGTGGTCGCCGCCGGCCAGGATGCGGTAATCGACGCTGACGCCCTTCTGGGTATTCAGCTTGTCGACCAGCTTCTTCACGGCGGGCTCGGGCACGAGTTCGTCGCTGTCACCGTGCAGCATGAGCCCGCCGCAGGGACACGGTGCCAGGAAACCGAAATCATAGTGGTTGGCCGGTGGTGCGACGCTGACCCAGCCCGAGATTTCCGGCCGGCGCATGAGCAGTTGCATGCCGATGAAGGCGCCGAAGGAATACCCGGCAATCCACAGCCCGCCAGAGTTCGGGTTCACCGCCTGCATCCAGTCAAGCGCCGCGGCCGCATCGCTGATCTCGCCGATGCCGCCGTCGTAGCGGCCCTGGCTGCGCCCCACGCCGCGGAAGTTGAACCGCATCACCGAAAAGCCCAGGCGTTGAAACGACTGGTACATCGTATAGGTAATGCGATTATTCATGGTGCCGCCATGCAGCGGATGCGGGTGCATCAGCAGAGCAAGCGGCGCCGCTGCTTCCTTGGAGTGATGGTAGCGACCTTCCAACCGGCCGTCGGGGCCGGCGAACATGACCTCAGGCATGGTGTTCCGAAATCCGTTTCCTGTTCGCGCCGGCCGGGACCGACCGGGCTGAGACCCTGGCGAAGTGACCCGTCCGGTTCTGTTGACCGGCTGGATGGACATACAATGGCAATCGATTGACCGCCGGTACCACGATCCCTCCCCGATGACTGACATCCGGCGTCGTCTTGACATGCCCTTCGCAAACATGCGTGGTATAAATAGGCATGCCCTTTGCTTGAAGCGAGTCCTATGAAGCGGGCAAGATGCAGATTCTTGACCCGTCAACTCTCGAATAATTCTCTTTGCCGGCCTCGACCACAAACCATGTGGAACCGTGAGCCCTTTCCGACCTGAACCTGCTTGCTTATTCGTTACAGATGAAGTCCGGACCCAAACTCCGGCATACTGCCGGCATCGCTCCCTGGCGAGTCCGCAGCCCTGAAGCGTAAAGGGACTATAGGTCGGCCGGCACAATTTTCATAACGGAAATGTCGCATGGGTCTCATGTTTTTGCAGGAATCGGTCAAGCCGCTGTCAGGAGCGGGACTCGGTTGAAGGCGCACGTATATCGGCGCTTCTCTGCTACCCGGAGTTGAATGCGCTGATCTGCCAGCGGATTGCCCCTGCGACGGGACGGGTGCATTTGTACTTGCCGGCGCAGCCGTTTGCCCATCTTGGACGATTGCTGACCGGCATCGAGATTCCCCCGTCACGACCCGGGCGCACCAGCCCGCAGCGGAGTAAGCGCATGCAGCTTTCTACCCGCGCCCGCTATGCCGTCATGGCCATGGTCGAACTGGCCTGTCGCGAACAGGCTGGCCCAGAGGGCCCGGTCAGCAGCCCGATCACCTTGGCGCAGATCGCCACCAGCCAGCAATTGAGCCTGTGCTACCTCGAACAACTGTTCGGCGGCCTGCGCCGGGCCGGGTTGGTACTGTCGGCCCGCGGCCCCGGTGGCGGCTACCGGCTCGGCCGCCCGGCCGCTTTGGTGGCGGTGGCCGAGATCGTCGATGCCGTGGAGGAGCCGATCTGCACCACCCGCTGCAGTGGCGATGCTGGCTGCATGCGCGCCGAGGATGGCGGGCAGATGCGGTGCCGCACGCACGATCTGTGGTGCGAACTCGGACAGCAGATCCGGCTGTTCCTGTCCGACATCAGCCTGGCCGACGTGGTGCAGGGGCGGGTTGCCGGCCGGGCCACCCGGCCGCTCCGCCTGGAGGGGGTATGACCTATCTCGATGCCAACGCCACCGAGGTCCTGCGCCCCGAAGCGCGTGCGGCCGTGCTGGCGGCACTCGACCTCGGCGGCAATCCCGCCTCGGTGCATGCCACCGGGCGGGCCGCACGGCGGCTGCTGGAGGAATCGCGGGAGACCATCGCTGCCCGCTTCGGCGGCCGGCCGGCCGACCTCGTTTTCACCTCCGGCGGCACCGAGGCTGATGCGTTGGCGGTGCATGCGCTGGGCGCCGGGCGCCGGCTGATCAGGGGGGCGACCGAGCATGATGCCGTGCGCAGCATCACCGCCGGCGCCGCGGTGCTGGCGGTGGATGATCAGGGCGTCGCCGACCTCGATGCCCTGCGGGAGTTCCTGGCCGGGGGCGGACCGGCGCTGGTCTGTCTGATGTTGGCCAACAACGAGACCGGCACGCTGCAGCCGGTGGCCGAAGCCGCCCGGTTGTGTCACGCGGCGGGGGCCCTGCTGCATGTCGATGCGGTGCAGGCGGCCGGTCGGATCGTGGTGGATTTTGCCGCCCTGGGGGCGGACAGCCTGGCCCTGTCATCGCACAAGCTGGGCGGCCCGCCGGGTGCGGGCGCGCTGCTGGTGGCGCCGGCCCTGTCCGCGGGGCTCGCACCGCTGATCGCCGGCGGCGGGCAGGAACGCGGGCGGCGGGGCGGCACGCCGCCGCTGCCGGCGATTGCCGGGTTCGCGGCCGCGGCCCGGGTCGCGGACAGCACGGCGACGCTGGCCGGCTTGCGGGATGCCGCCGAGCGCGGCGCGGCCGAACGCGGCGCCGTGTCCCTCGGCGCCGCCGTGCCGCGCCTGCCCAACACCTGCTGCCTGGCGCTGCCCGGGGTGCGGGCCGACACGCAGGTGATTGCCCTCGACCTCGCCGGCGTGCAGGTCTCCGCCGGCGCGGCCTGCAGTTCCGGCAAGGTCGCCCGCAGCCATGTGCTGGATGCCATGGGCGCCGGCACGCTGGCCGGCGAGGCGATCCGGGTGTCGCTGCCCTGGTGCGCCGTTCCCGCCGACGTGGACGCCTTCCTGCTGGCCTACCGGGCGATGGTGGCGCGGCTTTCACGCGGGGTGGCCTGACCCTACATCTGCCGCATGGCCCCCCCTCCGAAACAGCCGGTCTACCTCGACAATCAGGCAACCACGCCGTGCGATCCGCGCGTGCTCGCCGCCATGCTGCCCTGGTTTACCGAACAGTTCGGTAACCCGCACAGCGCCGAGCATGCGATGGGCCGGCAGGCCGAGGCCGCGGTGGAGCAGGCGCGGGAGCAAGTGGCGGCGCTGATCGGGGCGGAGCCGCGCGAGGTGGTGTTCACCTCGGGGGCCACCGAGAGCAACAACATCGCCATCAAGGGCGCCGCCCGCCATGCTGTCGCCGCCGGAAATCCGCGGCGGCGGGTGGTGACGGTGGCGACCGAGCACAAATGTGTTCTGCAATCGGTCGCTGACCTGCGGGCCGAAGGATTCGAGCGCGTGGTGCTGCCGGTGCGGCCCGACGGGCTGCTCGACCCCGAAATGCTGGCCCGCGCGCTGGCGGTGCCGACGCTGCTGGTCAGCGTGATGGCGGTGAACAATGAAATCGGCGTGGTGCAGGACCTGGCCGCGCTGGCCGCGCTGGCCCGGCAGCAAAGGGCGCTGTTCCATACCGACGCGGCGCAGGGCTTCGGCAAGATCCCACTCGATGTCGGCGCCATGGGCATCGATCTGTTGTCGATCAGCGGCCACAAGATTTACGGCCCGAAGGGCGTGGGCGCGCTGTATGTGCGCCGCCGGCCGCGGGTGCGGCTGGCGCCGCTGTTTTCCGGCGGCGGCCAGGAACGCGGGCTGCGCGCGGGCACGCTGCCGGTGCCGCTGATCGTCGGGCTGGGCGAGGCTGCCCGGCTGGCGCAGGCTGGGATGGCGGCGGAGGCGCAGCACCTTGCCCGGCTTCGCGATCGCCTGCTGGACCGGCTGGCGGCGTCGGTGCCAGGGCTGGTGGTGAACGGCAGCACGGCGGCGCGCATTCCGGGCAACCTGAACGTTACCTTCCCGAACGCCCGCGCCGCCGACCTGATGGCAATGGCGGCCGGGCTGTGCGTCTCCACTGGCTCGGCCTGCTCCTCGGCCGAGCTGGAACCGTCCTATGTGCTGCGCGCATTGGGGGTCTCGGACGAAGCCGCCACGTGTACCTTGCGGATCGGGATCGGACGCTTTACCTCCCCGGCCGACATCGACTTCGCGGCGGCGGCGCTGGTCCGTGCGCACGCGAATCTCGCGCATGCACAGATCGAGGCCTGACGGTTCCAATGCCCACGATGACCTTCGTTGAACGCGACGGCACCCGCCGCGAGGTTGATGCGCCGCTCGGCCTGTCCGTGCTGGAGATCGCCCACAAGCACAGCGTGGACATCGAGGGCGCCTGCGAGGGTTCGCTGGCCTGCTCGACCTGTCACGTGATCATCGATCCGGCCTGGTTCGCCCGGTTGGCGCGGCCGACCGAGGACGAGGAGGACATGCTCGATCTGGCTTTCGGGCTGGAAAAAACCTCCCGGCTGGGCTGCCAGATCGTGATGACCGAGGTGCTGGACGGGCTGGTGGTGCGGCTGCCGGCGGCTACTCGGAACGTGCTGGGCGAGTAAGAAGAAGCCGGGGCGCAGCCCCGGACCCCGGCAGGGGCTTTGCCCCTGCACCCCACCAGGGGCGAAGCCCCTGGACCCCGGAGTGCGCAGGATGCGCGTGCTGGTGGCGATGTCCGGTGGCGTGGATAGCAGCGTGGTCGCCGGCCTGCTGGCCGAGGCCGGGCATGAGGTGATCGGCGTCACCCTGCAATTGTACGATCATGGGGCGGCGGCCGGCCGCAAGGGCGCCTGCTGCGCCGGGCAGGACATCCACGACGCGCGCCGGGTGGCCGATCATCTTGGCATCCCCCATTACGTGATTGACGCCGAAACGCGGTTCCGCGACGCGGTGATCACCAATTTCGCCGAATCCTATGCGCGCGGCGAGACCCCGGTGCCGTGCGTGCGCTGCAACCAGACGGTGAAGTTCACCGACCTGGTGGTCCTGGCCGACGATCTTGGCGTCGAGCGCCTGGCCACCGGCCACTACGTGCGTCGCGTCGAGGGGCCGGAGGGGGCCGAGTTGCACCGCGCCGCCGACCCGGCGCGCGACCAGAGCTGGTTCCTGTTCGCCACCACGCGGGGGCAACTGGCGCGCACCCTGTTCCCGCTCGGCGGCATGCCGGACAAGGTGGCGGTCCGGGCGGTCGCGGCACGGCTGGGCCTGCCGGTGGCCAGCAAGCCGGACAGCCAGGACATCTGTTTCGTGCCGCAGGGCAGCTACGCTGAATTGGTGACCCAACTGCGCCCGGAGGCGGCCGAACCGGGCGAGATCGTCACCACGGCGGGCGATGTGGTCGGCCGTCACGCGGGCATCGCGCGCTACACCGTGGGCCAGACGAAACGGCTGGGTCCGGCCGCCCAGGAAGGCGGAGAGCGGCGCGTGGTGGTGGCGCTGGACGGCGCCCTCCGGCGCGTGGTGGTGGGTCCGGCCGGTGGCGGTACGCGGCTCGTGGCGCTGCGCGAGGTCAACTGGCTGACCGAGCCGCGGGCGCTGCGCTGTGCGGTGAAGCTGCGGGCGCGCGATTCGCTGCACATGGCGGAGGTGGTGCCGACAGCCGGTGGTGCCGAGGCACGTCTCGATGTCCCGGCCTTGCCGGCGCCCGGGCAAGCCTGCGTTTTTTACGACGGCACGCGGGTGCTGGGGGGCGGCTTCATTTGTCCGCCGGCGACTGGTTGCGATTGACGGCGGAGGGAGGGAAGCGGTATGTCACCGCCCCTCCGCGATGGGATGGCGGCGTAGCTCAGCGGTAGAGCAGGGGAATCATAATCCCTTGGTCGGTGGTTCAAATCCGCCCGCCGCTACCATCCGGACTTGCGTTTTCAAGCAGTTACAGCAGTTCTTGTCCTTCAGACGCAACGACTGCACGCTAGCACAGAGCTAGCGCGGTCCCTGCCAGTTTACGCTTTTTCAATGGTTAGTGAGACGCTGGGACCCCGGCTAGCACACTCGCTAGCACAAAGGACCAGTTCGTAAATGAGCAGTGCACTACGATCCAAGCACAACCCAGAGTTGCTATACGCTATCTATCAGCGTGCGCCGGGTGGACCCTACTGGGTCAGGTTCAGCATCAAGGGGCAGGGCCAGATCAGGAAACGCTTGGAACAAATGATGAACAAGCGGCGCACCGATTGGCAGCAGGCATCTGGGCCAAGGCAACGACCCGGGCAAGCGAGGGCCTGACCGCACAGAACCATCGCGTCAAAGACGTGGTAACTGGCTGGGTGGCCCAACTGGAACGCGAGGCTGATCGCGGCGACCGGCCGAAGGATCATGTCCGACGCTATGGCGGCATCGGCTCACGATATATCGCAGGATTCTGGGGCGACAAGAACATCGACGCTGTGCAGCAGCGCGGCATTCCGAAGTTCTGGGAATGGCGTTATGACTATTGAGCGAAAGGTCCGGGCAAGGACATCAAGCTCATCACCTACGAACGATGCGGCCGACAGATACGGCGCCCGATTGCTGACAGCAAGCGCGGCAAACCATCAGTCAGCAGCCTACATACCGAAGCCGTTGCGCTGCACCACTTCTTCAACTATGCGAAAATGAACGGTCTCAGGGCCTGTTTGACCAGATTTATCCGTCGTGCCTTGATCTCTCACAGGCGGTTTTGGAGGGGAGTGGTCGTCAATCTTCCCGTGGTTGGCCTGACGGAAAACCGTCAGGATTTGTGAAGTGCCTTGCCTTTTGGGCAGTTTGCAGGCGGCGTTGGCATGTGCTGAAGGTTGCGCAGGGCGGGTAGGAACGGCTTCCAACACGGGCTCCCAGGAGGGACGTGCGATGTGGACGGCGGAACAGCGTGAGCGGTACAAGGATGACGGTCGGCGCTACCCGAGCGATCTGACAGATGCCGAGTGGGCGAGGATTGCTGCCGTTTTTTCAATTTATGCGACCTTGACGGCCGATCTGCGGGAAATGGTCAACGCCTGTTTCTACCTTGAGAAGACCGGCTGCGGGTGGCGCTATCTCCCCAAGGACTTTGGCCCGTGGCAGACCGTCCGCACTTGGTATGACCGGTTTCGCGCCGATGGCATCTGGGCCGATATCGCGGGGCTGTTGATACGTGGCGTCCGCCAACGGTGCGGCAGGCCGGCGGAGCCGGAGACGGTGATCCTCGACTCGCAGAGCGTGGTGTCCGGTCCCCAGGCGGGCGAGCGGGGCGTGGACGGCAACAAGCGGATCAAGGGCATCAAGCGGCACGTGCTGGCCGGCTCGCTCGGCTTCGTGTTGGCCGTGCTGGTCACGGCTGCCAATGTCCATGATAGCACGGTGGCGCAGCCGCTTCTTGACCGGGCTGCCGAGGCCGGCTGGGCGCCAAAGCGCGTAAAGGTTGACGCAGCCTATGTTGGTCCGCGGGTGGCGGCGGCTGAGCGACACGGCATGGAGGTCCAGATTTCATCCAGGGAGGCCGGCATCCCCGGCTGCAAGCCGCTGCCAGTACGCTGGCGCATCGAGGCGACTTTCGGCACCTTGACCAATCGTTACCGCCGCCTGACTCGTAATTTGGAACAAAGTCCAGCCGCCGCAGAAGATGCGGTCGAGATTGCCAATGTCCACCGCGTCCTTCGCGCCTACTGCCGCAAAAAAGCGTCTATGGGATAGTCAAACAGGCTCTCAGTACCGGCAACACCCCGGCGATTGCCTCGCCGGCATGGCTGCGCAGCAGGTTCATCACCAGCACGGTGAGCAGCCCCTCGCTGATCGCCAGCGGCACCTGGGTGATGGCGAATACGCCGAGGAACTTCACCGCCGCCCCCGCCACCCCGCCGACCGGATCAGGAAACGCTAGCGCCAGCTGCAGCGAGGTGACGCAATAGGTCAGCAAATCCGACACCGAAGCGGCCAGGAACAGCGTGACATTCAGCGGCAGCCCCACCGCCCTGCCCACCCGCCAGATCGCCCAGGCGGTGAAACTGCCGGCGATCGCCATGGAAAAGGTGTTGGCACCGAGCGTGGTGAGCCCGCCATGCGCGAGTAGAAGCGCCTGGAACACCAGCACCACGAAGCCCACCACGCTCATGATCCAGGGGCCGAACAGCACGGTGCCGAAGCCGATGCCGGTCGGGTGCGAGCAACTGCCGGTCACCGAGGGCAGCTTCATCGCCGAGAGTACGAAAGTAAAGCCGCCGGCCGCCCCCAGCAGCAGGCGCGATTCCGGATCCTCCCTCAGCTGGTCCGAGAGTTTCTTCACGCCCCAGGCGACGAAGGGCAGCGACACCGCACCCCATCCGATGCAGTGGGCGGCGGGCAGGTAGCCTTCCATGATATGCATTGTTTCGGTCCTTTCAGGACTGCGGGAATGCGATCACGCGCACGACCAGGTTTCAGAACTCGGCATGCAGGCGGAGCCCGAACACGTTGGCCGGGCCGCGCTCGCGGTTGTACGCAGGGTTGTTGATGAACTGGTAGTCGAGGGAGACATGGCCAAAGCTGAAGGCGGCAAACCTGTAATACGTCTCCAGAATCTGCTCAGGACCGGCTTTCGGTAACTGCCCGTCGCCAACGACGATGCCCGTGCCGCCGGCGTTGAAATAGTTCGCGTGAGGTCCGCTGATGCCGTTGATGACGCCGGCAATGCCAAGCGTGTCATCCGGCCGGTTCCACCGCTTGCCGCTCAGCGAGACGCCTGCCTCGACCGTGTGGTCGATGTCGGTATTGTCCCACCCCTCGACGTTACCGTCGCCCAAGCCGGCGCGCGCAAACACGCCCACGGTGTCGTTCACCTGCTGCGCGATATTGAGGCTCACGCCGTGAGTGGTCTGCCACTTGCGCACCGCCGCCAGCGCGTCGCTGGCATCGAGGCCCGTCGCCTGGGAGAGCGCGACAGCGTCGTT
Source organism: uncultured Alphaproteobacteria bacterium (assembly GCA_963709085.1). Lineage (GTDB taxonomy): Bacteria > Pseudomonadota > Alphaproteobacteria > Acetobacterales > Acetobacteraceae > Rhodovastum. The sequence goes on along the minus strand of CAVPVB010000024.1, from coordinate 120,594 downwards.
GAAACTCCCCATGCGTCCATCGATGAGAAAACCGGTGACCTTGACCGTGCCGGGTTGATCCCACGCCACGTACCGGCGTTCGATTTCTCCAACCACCGAGAACTGGCTGAAGGTGGGGTCGAGCTCATAGCCTTCGGCGCTATTGCCGCCCCCGCCGGAAGGGGTTTCCGACATGTCGAAAACCCCGCCGCGCAGCGCCCAGGCACCCTGGTACCATTCGGCCGCCGCGCCGTAGGTGGTGGACCAGGCGTCGCTGGCAAAGTCGAACGAACCGGCATTGATGACCGACCAGTTCAGGAAATCTTCTTTGGGATTGTTGGCGTATTTGTTGGTATCGAATATGTCCATGAGATAGAATTTGCCGACCGTCAGCACCAGGCGGTTCGCCGTTGTCGAGCCCTCGAACTGATTGTCATCGGCCTCCACCTTTTGGGCTTCGCCACCCAGGTCAATGGTTTGGCGGATGAAATACCGGTTGAACCGCAGGTACGGGTAGAGGAAGCCGAGCTTGTAGGATTCGCCGCTGGGAAATCCGGCCACCCCATGAGTATCGGCGAGACCGAAACCCTGATCGATTTCGGGATCGACCCACAGCTCCGCGCCTGACCACAACCGCACGCCGGCATAGAGGATAACATCGGTGGTCTCGCGCCCTTGCCCACCGCCGGGGAGACTGTTGGTCCCTTGATAAGGCGAACGGAACCCCGGATAGCCCTGCCAGATCAACGTCGACTGACCGTGCAGGCTGACATTCTCCGTGACCCAGTTCGCCCAGGGCGGCAACGCGGATGCCGGCTGGGCCTGCGGTGCGAACGGATTGCCGCCGAACTGATAGTTCAGGCCGATGCGCAGCTCCGACAGCGCCAGATCAGACGTGATCGGCTGCAATCCGTTGCCGAAATGGGCGGTGGTGTTGCCGTAATCGGTGAACAGATACTCCAGCCGCGCCGTCCAGTTCGCCATGATCGGAACCTCGACCCCGGCCCCCGCCGCCCAGCCCGTACGCCATACGGACGGCGATCCGCTCGCGCCGGTGGACGCTTGCGTCAGCGACATCTGATCCTTGGCCCAGGCAAATCCGCCGGTGACATAAAACAGCCAGTCGCCGGGAGCATAGCCAAGCCGAAGCCGTGCCGTGCCGGACATAAGAAGAGTATCGCTGTAGCTTTCCGCGCCGAGCGTCGCCGAGGTGAAATTGGCGATGCCGCCGGTGGAGATCCCGGAGAGGGTTTGATAGGTCGGAAACGAGGCATCGACCTCCGCGCCGAGCAGGATACGGTCGGGAAACAGGTAATCGTACCCCGCCTGCACGCCGCCGAGCAGGCTCCCAGATTCGTTGAAGCTGTCGGGTCCCTGCGCAAAGCCCAGCGCGCCGGCGTTGCCCTGCCCGGCATTCCAGTTCGAGTGGCCAAAGGCGTAGCCGAGGGTGCCGCCGGCATAGAAGCCGCTCCAGTCATAGGGCATGGCTGTGCTCTGGCCGTGCATCGCCGATTGCTGCCCGGCCCCCGGCGCGGCCTGCTGCGGCGTGACCGGCACCGGCTGCAGCGTCGGGCCGGACGACTGCGCGTGGCCCAGCTGTGGCACAAGTAGCAAGCCTGCGAAGGCAAGCAGGAGTCCGGTTTGGTGCGGGGCGACGTTCCGCGACCAGCAACGATTCGTTCGAGCAAGGCCGGAAGTGCCGGCGGCCGACCCGACGCCCGTTGTTTTATCGGAACCGTTGCTTATGCGCACGAATTCAGCCCCCTCAACAGGATGCAACTGCGACTGAGTTGCAATTGCGGCATCCTGACATGGCTGCATGAAGCAGGGCAAGGCGGCGGTCGCGTGGTTGAAAAACAGGGTTCGCATCGTTGATCTCCGCGCCAAAGGTCCGCCGCGCCACGCCCGGCACGGCGAAGGGCGGCCCGCCGCGCGGCGGCATCGACGATGCCGCACGCCGGGCGGAGCCGTGGTCCCGTCGGCCGGACGCACCGAGGCAGGACGGTCCCATGGCAGCAGAAGGAACGGCGGCAGAACGGCGATAACGAGACTCGCCCGCATGGGCTGGTCAGTCGGCAGGTCCTGCGCGCGGGTCTGGCAATCCAGCGCCACCCTTACACCTCTTCGGCAACCAGGGACGTGGCTTGGCGGGAACGCAATGCGAAGGTCGGGACAGCAGATGGCACCCGCTCGCAAGCGCACCACCGGGACACCCCGCCCGAGTACGAACGACCGCCGTGGCAGGTCTCCTGGCTTGCGGGTCATCGCTTCTGTCTGGCCTTCCCGATGCCGGCCGGCACCAGTGACACGTATTCGACAGACGCTCGCCGCTCACAGTTGCGGGGGCAGCTCGGGCATGGCCTTCGGGTGCACGCACCCTCGGACGCACCGGATTCCCTCTTAGCTCCTGACCCCATCTGTGGGGTCAGGAGAACCACGACGCCACCACCCGTAGGGCGCGGACCGTGCGCTGTCAAGCCGGGCCACGCCCCCCGGCAGGGGATTCGCATATGGGAAATCCTTGACGGTAGGGGCTTGCGTGGGCTGGGGCGGATGGATTCGAAGCATGGGATTGATCGGAGGATCGGCCCATGGAGGATTTCGTCGGGTGCTTCGCGGGCGTTGACGACCCGCGCCGGCCGAATGCCCGCCACAACCTGCACGAGTTGCTGATCATCGCGCTTTGCACGGTGCTCTGCGGCGGCGAGGACTGCTCGGACATGGCGCTGTTCGGGCAGTCGAAGGAGCCATTCCTGCGGCAGTTCCTGCGCCTGAAGCACGGCATCCCGAGCCACGACACGTTCAGCCGGGTGTTCCGTCTGCTCGATCCGAAGCGGTTCCACGCCGCCTTCCAGACCTTCATGCAGCGCTTTGCCGAGACCATCCAGGGCGTGGTAGCGATCGATGGCAAGACGCTGCGGCATTCCTTCGACCGCGCGTCGGGCAAGTCGCCGCTGCATTTGATCAGTGCCTGGGCTGCGGATCAGCGGTTGGTTCTCGGGCAACTGGCCGTGGACGGCAAGTCGAACGAGATCACGGCGGTACCGAAGCTGCTGGAAATGCTGTCGCTCAAGGGCTGCATCGTCACCGCGGATGCCATCAACTGCCAACGCGCCATTGCTGCGCAGGTGGTCGAACAAGGCGGCGACTACGTGCTGGCGCTGAAGGGTAACCAGCCCAGCCTCTACGAGGACGTCCGCCTCTTCCTGGACGACCCGCAGCGCGCGGCCGAGGTCACCCATACCACCGTTGACGGCGACCACGGCCGCATCGAGACCCGCACCAGCATGGTCTCGACCGAGATCGACTGGCTGCAGGAGCGCCATACCTGGCCGGGACTGGCCGCCATCGGCAAGGTGGTCCGCATGCGCGAAGTCGGCGCCAAGGTTACCAGCGAAACCGCCTACTATCTGCTCAGCACACCGCTCAACGCAGTGCGTTTCGGCGACGCTGTCCGCAGCCATTGGGGGGTTGAGAACGGTCTGCACTGGGTACTCGACGTCACCATGAACGAGGACCAGACCCGGAACCGCTTGGATAACGGGCCGGAGAACATCGCTCTATTGCGCCGTATGGCCATCAACCTGGCCAAGCTCGAAGGCTCCAAGGCGTCAATGAAGAGCAAGCTCAAGCGAGCAGGCTGGGACGACAGCTTCCTCCTACGCCTGCTCACCCAGGCCGGGCGCCAAATGCGATAGCCCTGCGCCCCCCGGCATCCCACTGTGAATGTGCCGGGGGGGCAACGCTTCGCGTCATCGCGCCTGGTGAAATTACACGAGGTGTCTGCCGGCACCGCGACGCAGATTTTCCGTCCGGCGGCAGCCCCCTGAGTGACGGGGGGTTTGCAGGTGGAGCCAAGCTTGCAATGTGTGACAATAAGCCATATTGTGCGCACATTCTGCGCGATGGAGGCTGGTATGGCAGCAACGCACTCTGCACCGAAGGCGAGGCAGAACGCCCGGCCTCGGGGCGCCGGCAAGCCGGCGACGGCACCCGTTCCGATGCCGTTGCATGCGTCCGTCCTGGAAGAGGCCCGTCGAGCCGGTCTTCTCGAAGGCGAGAAGACCGAGCATGTGAGCTTCCGCGCGCCGCCGGCACTGGTGGAGGCGGCCAAGCGGGAGGCCGGGATCAGCTCGACAAGCGAACTGGGCGTGCTGGCGCTGGCGATGCTGGCCCGACCGGATCCGGTCGCCGCGTTCTTCCGCCGCACGGAAGGGCGGCTCGGGCCAGACCACGACCTTGAGTATTGAACTCGGCAGCGCCATCCGGAAACGCAAGCCGGCAAAACACACGTCGCAGCTCGTCCCGCGACCGCGGCGCCAGCTTGTCGCGTGGACGACCTTGTCGGGAGGCGGTGCGACGGTGCTGCTGCTCGATACCAACGTCTACATCAACCGGGCGGCGGGACGCCTGGAGGCCGCCCTGCGCAATGTCATCGACCAGGCGCTCCTGTTTCATTGTTCGGCGGCACTCGCTGAACTTGCGATCGGTGTTGCGAACGCTGATCCGCAGCGATCTGGCTCGCCGGCGCTTCGGGATCACTACATCGATCTGTTTGCGCAGATACCGTCAAGCAGACTGCTGACACCTGACGCACAGGTCTGGGCGGACGCAGGCGTAATCGCGGGGACGCTCGCGCGTACGCAGCGGTTTCTGTCACATCAGCGCAAGGAATGCCTCAACGACGCGCTGATCTTCCTGACCGCAGCAAAGGCCGGCATCCCGGTGCTAACCTCGAACCGGGACGAATTCGACCTTATTCAGCAGGTCGCCCCGGAGGGCCAGTTCGTCCATTATTGAACGGGACCGGGCAGCGGCCATAACCGAACATGTCCTCCCCTCCTCCGCGGCGACATCCTATCCCGACGGAGCGGAAGCAGCAGGCCGTGAAGTGGCAATCTCGCCCTCCGCAGGCGGTCCCCGAACCCGCGCAGGCGCTGGGCTACAAAACCGCAGCAATAGCTCGAGAAATGGGGCATGCTGCACGACTGCCCAATGGTGGCAGCGAGTGCACCGGACAGCGTTCGACGTCATTGTTCTTCCGCGTCAGGCATGCAGATGAGCATGCGCCGCGGACCGTTCCCCATGCGTGTGCTCGGCTGCCGAGACCCTAACCGGGATCAGGTGCAGATGGGCGTGCCGAACACCGCGTTGCGTCGATAGCGTATCGGCGAACGCCGTGACGCTGCCGGCCGCACCGCGCAATACCGATACCTCCAGGCAGGATTCGTGGTCGAGATGTACGTGCATGCTCGCCACCGACAGATCGTGGTGATCGTGATGCGCATGCGTAAGTCGGCTGGCGAGATCGCGCGTCGAGTGGTCGAACACGTAGCTCAACGTGGCAATGCAGTCGGCCTTGGGATCGCCCGCGCTCTGCCGGTCGATCATCTCCCGCAGGATGTCGCGAAACGTTTCGGAACGGCTGGCGTAGCCGCGCCGTGCCATCAATCCATCGACCGCCTCCAGCAGATTGTCATCGATCGTGATGGTGATTCGTTGCACGGTTTTTTCTCCCGCCGGTTCGGTGGCATGGCCATCGGGTCTCTTGACGGAAACGCGAGCGACCTGCAATCGTGTATTACGAAACGGCCGAAAGGTGTGATGCCGGCATGGGCACGCAGATAACGGATGCTGGCCGCCCGGCGATCGGCGCGTGGCGGAGGTCGGCTGGCTTCCTTGGACTGCTGATCGCGGCCAATTTCGCCGCCTGGGCCTGGGCGTGGCAGGCCTTTGCCGATCGGCCGGCCGTGCTTGGCACGGCGCTGCTGGCATGGATGTTCGGGCTGCGCCATGCCGTGGACGCGGATCATATCGCTGCCATCGACAACGTCGTGCGCAAGCTCATGCAGGAAGGAAAGCAGCCGGTCGCTGCCGGATTCTTCTTCTCGCTCGGTCATTCCACTGTCGTTGTGCTGGCATCGCTGGCGATCGCCGCCACCACGGTGGCGATGCAGGACCGGCTGGAGAGTTTCAAAGCGATCGGCAGCGTGATCGGCACGTCGGTTTCGGCCACCTTCCTGTTGTTGATCGCGCTCATCAACCTGGTGATCCTGGGCCGGGTGTGGCGTAGTTTCCGCCATGTCGCCGGCGGCGGCACGCTGGATGCGGCCGGCGCGGATGCCGCGCTGGGCGGCGGCGGGCTGCTGGCGCGGCTGTGCCGGCCCTTGTTCCGCTCTGTCACGCGCAGCTGGCATATGTACCCGCTCGGTTTCTTGTTTGGGATGGGCTTCGACACCGCCACCGAGGTCGGTCTGCTCGGCATATCGGCGGCGCAGGCCGCGCACGGCATGTCGCCATGGCAAACACTGGTCTTCCCCGCCCTGTTCACCGCCGGCATGGCGCTCGTGGACACGGCCGACAGCGCGCTGATGGTGGGTGCCTATGGCTGGGCCCTGCGCGAGCCGGTTCGCAAGCTCTGGTACAATCTCACCATCACCGCCGCGTCGGTGCTCATTGCGCTGCTGATCGGCGGCATCGAGGCGCTCGGGCTTCTGGCTGACCAACTTGGCCTTGAGGGTGGTGCGTGGTCGGTGGTGTCCAGCATGAACGACGATATTGCCAATCTTGGCGTTGGCGTGATCGGGGTTTTTCTTCTTGCCTGGGGTTTCTCCGCGGTTGTCTATCGCTGGAAAAACTATGATCGCTTGGCGCCAGTACAGGCATTGCCGCCGATGTTGATTGATCACTCCAGCCGGTAGCGGATCGGGACCGTCACGCTTTGCTGTGACAGCTTCATGTCCGGCGGAAAGGCTGGCAGGTGGGCGCTGCGCAGCAGTTCCTGTGCAGCCTGGTCCAGCGCCTCCGTCCCGCTGCCGTGCACCAGGCTCACCTCCAGCACGTGCCCCTCGCGATCGACGGTGAAATGCACCACCACGGTTCCCTGCTGCCGGAGGCGCCTTGCCATTTCCGGGTAAGACCGGTGCAGGAGCGAAAAATGCCGCTCGATGGTCTTTTCTGCCAGCCGTTTTACCGGATTTTTCGACGCCTCCGCAGCTTCAATGGCTTTCAGCGCATGGACGGGGCCGCCCTTGCCGTGGCTTTGGGGCATCTTCCGCAGGGCCGCCTGGAATTCGTATGCATGCCGCTCCGTGTAACGGTCGGTCCGCTTGTCGCCGACGATCTCCACCCACAGACGCACGGTACCCCGGTTTTGGTGCCTACGGCATTCACACATTTTGCTTGTATAGCGGACAACTCTCTGAATCTATGACGTATTCTGTGGATCAGGAGACTGTGTGAGGCAAAAGGGAGGGGAGCTTGGTTATTTTGGAGATGCCCGTCGTGCGGCGATGGGCACCACGCTGATCGAGCGGGTGACGGAGACCGGGTCGCTGGTCGTCCGCAAGCTTGGCGGTGATCGGGCTGGCGAGATGGCGATCCATCGGTTTTTGGCGGCACCCTCCGTCACAACGGTCGAGATCGTGCAGACGCTGGCGAGCCGCACCGTCGCCGCCTGCGCCGGACGGCGGATTGTCGTGGCGCAGGATACGACCGAGATCAATTTCGCCGGCCGCGAGGAGCGGCGACGTGGTCTGGGGCCGGCAGGAGACGGCGTTTCCGCCGGGTTTTTCATCCATCCACTGATCGCCATTGACAGCGAGACAGAGGCCGTTCTCGGTCTGGTCGGCGCCAGGATTTGGACCCGAACGGATGAAATCGCCCCGACCCACGCCCGCGCGTTGGAAGACAAGGAGAGCGTCCGCTGGTTGGAAGGGGCAGAGTGTGCGGCTGCGTGTTTAGCCGACGCCGCCTCGGTGGTGGTCGTGGCCGATCGCGAGGGCGATATCTATGCAAGCTTCGCACGATGCCCGGCAGGGGTCGATCTGATTGTGCGAGCAGCGCAGGACCGCGCGCTCGACGACGGAGCGCGCCTGTTCGCGGCGCCCGCCGCATGGCCGGAGTTGGCACGAACCGAGGTTCGTGTGGCTCCATCCCGGGCCGGCGGGCGCGGCCGGATCGCCACCGTTGTGCTGCGCGCCGGGCCGGTCGTGATCTCGCGTCCACGTCATGGCGGTGATCGCTCGGACCCGCCGCAGCTGACGCTGTATATGGTCGAGGCGCGAGAGATCAATGCTCCGGCTGATGCACAGCCGCTGCTGTGGCGGCTGTTGACCACGCTGAATGCCACCAGCGCTGCCGAGGCGCAGGACATCGTGCGCCTCTATCGGTTGCGTTGGCGGATTGAAGAAATCTTTCGTGCATTGAAAAGCGACGGTATACGCCTAGAGGAAACCCAAATGCATGAGGCCGGGCGGCTGTTCAAGCTGGCTCTGGTCGGTCTTGCCGCGGCAATCCGTACAATGCAACTGGTCAACGCCCGTGATGGCAGCCCGCGACCCGCGACCGATGTCATCGATGCGGCCCTGCTGCCGGCCGCCGAAGCCATTGGCGCAACTCTCGAAGGCAGAACCCTGCGTCAGCAAAACCCTCATCCGCGCCACTCGCTCGCCTGGCTCGCCTGGATCATCGCCCGCCTCGGCGGATGGAACTGCTATTACAAGCCGCCCGGTCCCAAAACCATGCGCGCCGGCTGGACCCAGTTCGCTGCCATGGCCGCAGGTTTTTTCATCGCAACAACACAGTTAAATGTGTGAATGCCGTAGGTTTTGGTGCTCGGTGTGCGGCGGGTAGCGTTTTGCGCGGAAAAACGATTCGATGCTCTTGGACAGCAGCATCGGCCCGTCGTCCGTGTCGGGCGCGGGCGTCGGCTCTGCCTTCACTGGCGGCGGCGGTGGGGCAGTGGCGGCAACAGGCACCGCAATGGCAGCGGGGGACGTTGGTTTGACGGCTGCTTGCTGCGCGGCGGAGGCGGCCATCTGCTGGATTGATGCAACCCTCGATGTCAGGGCATCGGACGCAGCTTTGGTGGCGGCCTGGCGCGCGCGGCTTGCCTCAATCTGCGCCCCGAGCCCGCGGATTGTCGCAACGCGTTCCTTGAGTTCGGCGGCATGGGCCACGGTCTTCAAAGTGCCGATTTCCGTGCGGTCGACAAACCGACCCAGGATTGCGATGAGCCTGCTCGCATCCTCGTCATCCAACGTCGGCAAGATTTCGTGGGCATGCCGGAATAGCAGATCTGGCACCGAATGGTCGTCTTCATCGATAGCGCGGACCACCTCGGTGGCAGTCGGCGAATCCCAAATCGGCTCACGCAGCAGCCTGGCGATCACAAGCTCCGCCTGCTCGGCTGAAAGTGTCTTGTATCCGGACATCGCCTGGAATGCGGCCTCCGTGGCGAGCCACGCGCGCCGGGCGCGCCCCCGGGCCGTCCTTACACACGATGTCTGCAACGTCCGGTTAATTTCAACGCGCCCGATGCTCGCCTGCAGGTTGTCCGGCACACGCCGCCGGAACCAAAAGACGCCACCGCGCCGCCGCAGATTTCCGCCCATCCGCTGCCCTTGTGGAACAGGGTTGTGGAACAGTCCCCCACCTGTGCCCGGAAATCTGTCTAACCCATTGAAAACATTGAGTTGGCTGGGGGACTAGGATTCGAACCTAGATAAAACGAGTCAGAGTTGTTTGTCCTACCATTGAACGATCCCCCAGCACGGATCAGGGGGCTATCTAGGAGGAGGCGCCTGGGTTGTCAAACCCTCGCCACCACCGCCCCAGGGCAATCGGGTGAAGGAGTGCGTGACAAACCGCTAGTGCCGCGCGTTTTTCATAGTGCGGGGTCGAGCCGCTTCAGTTTGACGCGTGCGTCGGTGATGGTGAATTGCCAATCAGCTTTGGTGTTGTGACGGTTGCGGCGGGCTTGCCAGGCGGCGACCTCCTCGATCAGGGTCTGCTTGTCGGGGATGCGGCGATCGAGACACTGCGACGCCAGGACGCCGAGTTCGGACTCGGCCATGTCCAGCCAGCTGCCGTGCTTGGGGGTGTAGTGCCATTCGAAGCGCTCGACGAGGCGACGCGCCTCGGCGGCGGGGAAGGCTTCGTAGAGTGAAGCTGGCCTGTGGGTGCTGAGATTGTCCTACACGAGGATGATCTTCTCGGCCTCGGGAAAATGCGTGTCGGACAATTCCTTGAGGACCTGCGCATAATCCACGGCGGCGTGACGATCGGTCACCTTGACGTGCCGCCAGCCTTCCAGTGGCGCGAACATCATGAAAATGTTGGCCGTGCCGTTGCGTTCATACGCATAGTCATGCCGGGCAACTCGCCCTGGCTTCGCCGGGATCGGCACCCGGGTTTCGGAAATCAACTGCTTCGACGTCTCGTCCGGACAGACCACGGGACGGGCTGGGTCGTGGGGCCTCTGATAGGCTTCCAGCACATCCTCCATGCTGGCTACAAAGGCGGCGTTGGCGTCCGGCGGGATGACCCATTGCTGTTGCAGGTGGGGCTTGAGCGTATTTTTTTTAGCGTCCGCCCGATCGTGTTGTCGCTGGCCCGGTCAACGATGCTCAGCTTGACGACAGTCTCTTCCAAAAGCCGCAACGTCCACTTCGCGCGCCCTGCGGGGGGCGTGGAACAGGCCAAGGCAATCAGCTTCGCCTCGGCTTCGCCATCGAAGATGCGCTTTCTCGCCGAGTTTGGCGAATGCTTGCAGGTCAGGACGGCGTCGACGCCCTCTTCCACCAGGCGCTGGCGTGCCCGAGCGACTGTGTCGACGCTGGTCTCCAGGGCCGCGGCAATCTGGCTGTCGCTCCACGCTTCGCCAGCGTCCGACGCGTCGGCCTTCAGCAGGATGCGGGCCTTCAACAGCTTCCGCGCCGGGTGTTTGCCCTTGCTGATCAGGGCGTTCAGCTGGTCCCGTTCCTCCTCGCTGAGCTTCACCACGTACTTCTTTGCCGCGATCTCCTTGGCAGCCACGAATCGTCTCCGTCTGTTCGATGCGGAACGATCGATTCAGACTTTCACCGCAGAAGTCAAGGACGCCGGGCACTGGTACACCTTGCCGGAAAAGTGGACCCCATTCGGGCGGCCCTCACGCAGCGAGCGGCTTGCCGGTCATGGTCCATTTGAACGGCTTGGCCAGCGTGCGGTTGAAGTAGGCGATGAACGCCTCGATCCGAGCCTTCAGATCCTGCTTGGACACAAAGCTGGCGCGGCGCAGCAGCTTGCGCACGAGGATGGAGAACCAGATCTCGATCTGGTTGAGCCACGACGCATGCTTGGGCGTGAAGTGAAACTGGATGCGGTGGGTGGCATCACGCAGGAACGCCTCGCGCGTCGCCATCGAGGCGAGCACACCGGACTTGCCCTTCTCGCCGAGGTCGTCCTTGATGCCGCACAGGTCGGCGACCAGTCTCACCACGCTTTCCGAGACATGCGTGTTGAGGTTGTCGGCGACCACGCGCCAGCCGGTGGTCGAGGTGCCGGTGGCGAACAGGCGCTCCAGGAAGCTGGCGTAGTCCTGCTCGGTGCGGGTGTCGCCGACGGTGCCGATCACCTGGCCGGTGGCGACGTCGAAGGCCGCGATCAGGGTCTGGGTGCCGTGGCGGATGTATTCGAACTCGCGGCGGCCGACCTTGCCCGGCAGCATCGGCAGGTCCGGGGCGGCACGCTCCAGCGCCTGCACGCCGGTCATCTCGTCGATCGAGACCGTGCGGATGTCCTGCTGCGCCGCCGCCGGTGCCGCATGATAGACGGTGCAGACGTCGGCGCACTTGGTCTCGAACTCAGGATCTGGCTTGGGGGTCAGCCAGCCGCGCACGAGATGCGGCTTGAGGTCGGCCTCTTTTTTAAAAAGCGCCCGACGGAGCCGTGCGAGATGCTGTCCACGATGCCACGCCTGACCGCCTCTCGGGCCAGTTCGCTTTGGCTCCAATGACTGAGGGGCAGGTTGCTTTGCTCGTCCGGCTTCTCGCAGGCCAGCGCCACGATCGCGCAGACCTGCTCGGGGGAAAACGTCGCCGGCGCGCCCGGCCGCGGCGCGTCGGTCAGCCGCGCCACTACCGGCGAGTCCGCCGCACTGGCCAGCCACTGGGCGCGCCAGTGCCGCACTGTCTTCGGCCAGACGCCGAGTTCGCGGGCGATCTCGCGCACCGGCGTTCCTGCCGCCGAGCGCAGGATCATCTCGGCGCGTTCGGCCAGCTTACGCGGCGTCTTGTGCGCCCGGGCGAGCCGTTGCAACTCTTCCTCCTGCGCAAGCGTCAGGGCGATCGGGGCAGCGGACAGGCGGGGCATGCACAGGCTCCGGCGAATCAGGACGAGGGGTCGAGACTCGCCCCTGCCATATCCGCAAGGCCGCTGACTCGCGGAAAACCGCCGAGTTTGCCGCCGCCATGACGATTGGTGCCGCCCTGTGGCAGACCAGACTCACCCCCCTCCGACCCGGCCGCCGGAAGGGAGTCGCCACTTCCGGCGAGGTGTACTAGGGCAGAGCCCTGGCCTTCCTTCACCCGATTGCCCTGTTCACCCCACCATCCCGCTTTGACAAGACCCGCATCCGCGCCTATACGCCGCCCCTCCTGCCGGGAACGTGGACGGAGCCCAGGGCTCCGCGCCCGTCTTTCGTACGTGGCGAAAGGCCTACCGGTGCAACAAGCCGTCCACGTCCGTGGTGACCACCCCGGGGACGAGCGGCGCCGCTAAGAAAGGTCCGCGCGCAATGACGAAGCGCGTCGAAAGCAAGTACAAGATTAACCGCCGCCTGGGCGTGAACCTTTGGGGGCGGCCGAAATCCCCGCTCGCCAAGCGCGATTACGGTCCCGGCCAGCACGGCCAGCGGCGCAAGGGCAAGCCGACGGATTTCGGCGTCCAGCTGATGGCCAAGCAGAAGCTCAAGGGCTATTACGGCAACATCGGCGAGAAGCAGTTCCGCAAGTATTATTTCGAGGCGGTGCGCCGCAAGGGCGACACCTCGGAGAACCTGATCGAGCTGCTGGAGCGCCGGCTGGATGCGGTGATCTACCGCATGAAATTCGCCATCACTCCGTTCGCCGCCCGCCAGTTCGTCAACCACGGCCACGTGCTGGTCAATGGCCGGCGGTTGAACATCCCGAGCTACTCGGTGAAGGACGGCGACACCATCGAGGTGCGCGAGAAGTCCAAGCAGCTCGCGGCGGTGCTGGACGCGGCCCAGAGCAACGAGCGCGATGTGCCGGAATACCTGGAAGTGGACCATCGCGCCATGAAGGGCCGCTTCTCCCGCGCCCCGAAGCTGTCGGATGTGCCCTATCCGGTGCAGATGGAGCCGAACCTGGTCGTCGAGTTCTACTCGCGTTGATCTGAACGAGTTCTACTCGCGCTGATCTGAAAACGAATGGGTTCCAAGGGGCCACCGCCCCTTGGTGGGGTCCAGGGGCAAAGCCCCTGGCCTTTCTCCCTTTATGCGCGGCAACCATGCAGCTAAGCTCCCATCATGTCTCGCGATGGAGTTGGCATGTTGTTCCGTTCGCTGCTGCTGAGCCTCGCCATTGTGTCTGCCGTGGCACCTGCCAGGGCGGCGGTTTTCAAATGGGCCAATGACGGCGACGTGCGGGCCATGGACCCGTACACCTTCGACGAGACGGTGCAGAACTCGTTCCTCGCCAATATTTACGAACCGCTGGTGCGACGGGACAAGAAGCTGGCCACCGAGCCGGCGCTCGCGGTCAAATGGGAGCAGACGTCGCCCACCGTGTGGCGGTTTCATCTGCGCCCCGGCGTGAACTGGCAGGACGGCACGCCCTTTACCGCCGATGATGTGGTGTTCAGCTTCCAGCGCGTCACTGGCAAGACATCATCCCTCTCGGCGACCGTCAGTTCGGTGAAGGAGGCGCGCAGGATCGACGACCTCACCGTCGATTTCGAAACCAAGGCGCCCGACCCGATCCTGCCCGGCGAGTTCGCCAATTGGGCGATCATGCCGAAGGCGTGGCTGGAAAAGAACAACGCCGGCGCGGTGGCGATCCTCGGCACCAGCGAGAATTATGCCCACCGCAATGCCATGGGCACCGGCCCGTTCAGGCTCGTCCTGCGCGAACCCGACCGGCGCAGCGTGCTGGAACGGAATCCGGGCTGGTGGGACAAGCCCGAGCACAATCTCGACCGGGTGGAATTCAACATCATCGGCTCGGCCGCGACCCGGGTCGCGGCCCTGCTGTCGGGCGAGATCGACATGATTTATTCGGTGCCGCCGCAGGACATCGACAAGATAAGCCGGGCGCCGGGCATCCGTGTTATTCAGGGGCCGGAACTGCGTACTGTCTTCCTGGGCATGGACCAGGCGCGCGATGAGTTGCTGTTTTCCAATGTAAAGGGGAAGAACCCGTTCAAGGATGTGCGGGTGCGCCGCGCCGTGGCCCTCGCCATCGACGAGCCGGCGATCACCAGCCGCGTCATGCGCGGCCAGGGGCGGCCGACCTGGCTGATGTGGGGCCCCGGCGTGAACGGGTATGACGCGGCGCAGGACAAGCGCCCGGCGGTCGATATCGGCCGCGCCAAGGCGCTGCTGGCTGATGCCGGCTATCCGGACGGGTTCCAGGTGACGCTGGACTGCCCGAACGACCGTTATATTGCCGACGAATCCATCTGCACCGCGATCGCGTCCATGCTGGCGCACATCAATATCAAGGCGGACGTGTTCGCCCGCACCAAGGTGCGTTTCTTCGCCGACATCACTTATCCAAACTACAAAACCAGCTTTTACCTGCTCGGCTGGACGCCGAGCACGTACGACGCCCATAATGTCATCCGCTCCGTCCTGGCCAGCCGCGGTCGGCCCGGCATCGGCATCATCAACTCGGGCGGCTATTCCAATCCCCGCGTCGACGAACTGGAGCCGCTGATCGGCACCGAACTCGATGCCGCGAAGCGGCAGGCGATGATCGAGGAAGTCGCGCGCATCGTGCAGGACGAGGTCGGATTCATTCCGCTGCACCAGCAGCGCATCACCTGGGCGGCGCGCGACAACATTGAGCTGACCCAGCCCGCCGACAACACCTTCCCCATGCGCTGGGTGCGGGTGAAGTAGCGGGCGCACTTGCCGGATGCCGGGCGGCGCGAAACCTATTTGTGTTTTACGCTGCCAACGTTCGGAACAGGGTGTGCGACGGGGGGGCCGAGTGTGCCGCCTGCGGCATGCCGCCCGGATGAAAGCCGCTCGCCGTTTGGGTGGGACGGATGAAGCCGCTCCCCATCCCGCCCGGATGCGCACCCGATGCAAAGCCGGGGTTCCCGGCTGGTGCCCCGCCCGGATGTGCACCCGGCGCGAATCCGGGATTGCCGCCCGGGTGCGCGCCCGCTGTGAAGCCGGGACTACCACCGGGGTGCGCGCCCGATGCAAAGCCCGGATTGCCACCGGGGTGCCCGCCCGGGGCGAAGCCGAGATTGCCGCCAGGGTGCGCGCCCGGGGCAAAACCGGGATGCCCGGCTGCCCCCGCCATCGCCGTCTGATGCACCGCGCCCGGGTGCGGGCCATCGAATTGCCCGCCGCCGCCATAGCCGCGCAACCCATGGCCTTCCGGATGGAAGTGCTCAAGATGCCCGCGATAGCGGTCCGGTACGCCGCGCCAGTGATGCCAATGGTCGTAATAGCCCCACCCAAGAGCGCCGGCGAAGACCAGGAACACCGTCTCCCCTTCGATGATGGCGGTCGGCGCACCGCCGACATAGGCGATACCGTCGCCGCCATCGTCTCCGGCGACAAACACGCAGCAGGGATTGGGCTGCTCGATGATCGTCCGCGCCGCCAGAACGGCATCGGCCGGCGGATGCAGCCAGTAGCCGCGCTGGTTGTTCAGCGCCTCCCGCTGCTGCAGACGGTATGAATCCGGCGCGTCGGGACTCACTAGCGCGGCGCCGTTCACCAGCGCGACCTTGGCGATGTCGGTGCCGCCCTTCAGGATGCAGATGTAAGCATTCGAGACAGGCTGCTGCTGGCAGATCAGCGCGTCGCCATTGGCGGCGACGTAGCCCTGCAGTTGGCCCGCGTAGGGCGCGCCGAGGCCTTGCAACCCGTCGAGCACGTAGCTCTGCCGTTCGGCGACCAGGGTTGCGGTGTCCTTCACGGTCGGGTGGTTCAGCGTCACCGGCGGCGGCGGCAGACTGGACCAGAGCCCGCGCCGTGCGGCCTGTGCCGCGGCTTCCTGCTCGCGATACGCGGCGGGCGCATCGGCCCTGGCGCGGGCCGCGCCGTTGATCAGCGCCACCGCCGCCACATCGGTGCCGTCGGGCAGCAGGCAGACGAAATCGCCGCCGGGCTGTGCCTGGCAGGAGACCCGGTTGCCGCTGGCGGCCAGGAAGCCCTGCAGCCCCTGGGCCGACTCCCCGGGCAGGCCGACGATGCCGAACAGGGACACGGAATTGTCGCCGGCCGTCAGCCTGGCGGTATCGATCACCCGGGGCTGGTCGAGGCGGAGCGGCACCGGCGGCGCCTGCTGCACCGCCGTGGTGGGGGGAAGTTGCGGGCTCGCCGGCGGCTGACCCGGCGGTGATACGGTCTGGGCGGGGGTCGCCAGCGTGGGGGCAGGCGGCACGGGGGCAGGAAACGTGGGCGCTGCAACCGTGGGCGCGGCTTGCGCCGAGGCGGCAATGACAGGGGCCGGAACCACGGTTGCCGGAGGCGGTCCGGGCGGGACGATCTCGCCTTGCGAATTGTCGGGTGGCGCCGCCGGTCCGGACGTTTCGTCCACGCCGCTGGGCTGTGCCCAGGCCGGGCCGAGCGCCAGCAGGCCGCATGCCGCCAGCACGCATGCCGCCAGCACGCATGCCGCCAGCACGCATGCCGCCAGCACACATGCCGATCGAAACATCCCGTGCAGCGACCGGGTTCCGCGAGCCGTCGGCATTGGTAATATTCTCCGGCCAGAAGCCTTTGAGATTACGGTGTCGAAGTGGGCACGCGGGGGACCCAGCCGTCGGGCGTTGTGGTCAGGAAGCTTGGCGACGGGCTGCCGTCAACCCTCAGGCCGTTCACCCGCAGGGCCATCGGGTGAAGGAAGGCCAGGGGCTCTGCCCCTGGACCCCGCTAAGGGCGGAGCCCTTAGAACCCATTCGTTTTAAGGGTTTTGGGAAGAGGGGGGTGAGGAGGAGCCGCAGCATCTCCTCACCCCCTCTTCCCAAAACCCTTCAAGTGATGGGGTCCAGGGGCAGAGCCCCTGGCCTTCCTTCACCCGATTGCCCTGCGTTCACCCGCTGAAAGGTGGAGATCGCGGCGTGCGTCTCCGGGCCGAGAATGCCCTCCGCGACATCCCGCAGGTAGCTTACCGGGCCAAATCCGACCGGAAGCCTCCGGGATTACGGTGTCGGCGTGGGCGCCGGCGCGACCCATCCTGCCGGCGCGCCTGCGGGGCTTGCCGGCCCCACCGGGGCAACCCAGGCGCTCGGCGCAGCGACCGTGGCAGGTGCGCCGCTGTTCGGGGTCGATTGCAGTGTCGCCAACAGGCGCGGCGACGGGGTGCCGTCCGGCGGAAGGCCGTTCGCCTGCTCGAAATTGGCGATCGCGGCGTGCGTCTTGGGGCCCATGAAACCGTCCGCATTATCCCTCAGGTAACCCAGCCGGATCAGTTCGGACTGCGTCGCGCGAACCAGCGGGTCCGCCACGGCTGCCGGCGCCGACGAAGGAATATTATAGACGACGGGAGGCGGCAGCGGGGCAAAGCCGGGGACCTGCTCGCCCTTGGAATACATGCACTGGGCGAAGGCGTTGTCGTATTGCTGCTGGATACTGTACCTGGACCCCCGTGCTGGCGTTGGCGCCGTAGAGGGCGCCGCCCCCGGCTCCCGTGGCCGCGCCAATCGCCGCGCCGGCGCCGGCGTTGCCCGCCGCACCGCCAATCGCCGCACCCAGCCCGGCACCCAGCAGGGTGGTCAGCACCGCGCCGCCGGCCGCGCGCTGGTTGGCAGCGTCGGCCTGACCCTGGACCTGTCCCGCCGCGAAGTATTTGCAGGTGGCCAGATCGGCCTGGAACGCTTCAAAGGTTTTGCCAGGCCCCGGCATGACCTGGACGGTCGGACCCATCGGCGTTGCCGCGCAGCCTGCCAGCAACCCCAGGATTCCGGCGGACACGACGACCTGCCGTACGGCAGCATGTCGAGCGAACATGGCGAACATCCCCACCCAAACTCTTACGAGGTAAAAATGATAAAGCTTTCGTTCAGTCCGCGCAAGCCTTCATGTTCTTGCGTCAGTTTGCGTCAGCACGGTGGATTCTTAACAGCCACCATCCGACATTACGATTAACAGACTAAAAATGAACGCGGCGCCGTCGCCCATCATCGCAACCTCCGACGCGGCGGCGGCGCCCGGCATGATATCGCCGCGTGACGGATCTGGCACTCATTTGCTGGCAGCCTGTCTGACTTAACGCGACGAATCGGCCTGGGATAGAATGCGGGCGTGCTGAGTCGCTTCCCTTGCACCCCGGATCTCCCGCGCACGCCCCATTTTCGCCCGATCAACAACGAACGAAGGCGCATGCTTTACGGTTCAGGTTCTCCCCGTCCTTGGCCAGGCGACGGCACCGGTTGAGCCAGGCAATCGTCCGCTCAACGATCCAGCGTTTCGGCAGAACCACGCAGCCCTTGGCGGCATCGGAGCGTCTGACAATCTCCGGCCTGACCCGGCGCAAGACCCGCTTCACTGCGTTTTTTTACGATTCCCGGTAGTCCAACAGGGTCAGGCCAACCAACACAAAACATAACGGCCAGACCCAGCCGGCGATCCGGGCGCCGCGCCCTTCCAGCCGCAGCTCCAGCCAGCGCGCCCAACCGGCGGCAATGCCGAACAGTGCCAGCGGCGTGTGCGTGATCTCGATAAGAAGCTGGTCCTTGACGTTGGAAATGTTGTGGCTGTGCGTCAGCAGCGCCGCCCCGCCGACGACACACACCATCGGGAAAACATAAGGCGTCCAGCCCCGCCGTACCCCGCGCAGGCGAACCCGCCATTCGAACAGGCCGAACAAGACGACGATCAACACCAGCAGTTTGTGTTGCAGTACCTCCACATCGCGCATGCTCTCCCAGAATCCGTTCTGGCCGAGCGGCCAGACCTCCGGGTCCGAGCGGAGGAACAGCAGGACCGCCATTACCAGGAACAACAGCGGCCAGTGCCGGGCCGGGCGCCAGCCCGCGCGGTCGGCCAGCGCCAGCAGACCCACCAGCAACACGAACACGCCGGCCCAATGGTGGTTGAACTCCGACCAGGCGATGTCGGCCGCATTGCGCGCGGGGAAATCGCCGGAGCCGGGCACGAAGGCGCGTTCCGCCGGGCCAGCCTGCCCGGCCGCCTCGGCGTCAAGCTTCGCCTGCAGCGCCGGCAGCGCCAACGCGTCATGATCGGGCGAGACGAGGCGCGGCCAAGCCGGGGCGTTGCGCTCCACCACCTGCTGCCAGGTCACCCGGTCCTGCACCAGATCGACTGCCGGCGGGGCAGAGGTGAGGCCGGCCGCGGCGAAGAACAGGGCGATGCCGACGCCGATCTCGACCTCGGCGAAACGGCGCAGCCGCAGCACCGGTGTCGCCGGGTCGCGGCGCAGATTCCTGACCACGCGGAAATTGCCGAAACCCAGCAGCAGCAGGGCGGCGAACATCACCGCCTTGGCGCTGACCATGACCCCGTAGGCGGTGCCGTACACGGCTTCCCACGACCCGACGTAAAAGAACGCGAGGACAGCGGCCGAGACGATGATGCAGGCCACGCCCGCCATCGACATGCCCGAGAACCGCGCCCCGATCAGTCGCCACGACAGGCCGTCATCCACCCGCCGCAGGGCGGCTATGAAGCAGGGAATGCCGCCGATCCAGATGGCGGCGCCGAACTGGTGCAGGGCGGAGACCGCCAGCAGCACGGCGCGGTCGTCCAGCCGTGCTGCCGCATGGGTGGTCAGGGTGGCCGCGGCCAGCTCCACCGCGCCGGCAAACAGCAGCAGGCCGGCCGGCGCCTGCGGGCCGGCCCCCAGCAGCATCACCGCCAGCACCGCCGACGCGGCGATCTTGGTCAGCCCCGCCAGCGCCGATTCGGCGCCCAGCGCCTGCGGCAGCGTGAGGTCCACCGTGTCGGTGAGGATCGCCGCCTGCATGGCGACCGTCATCGCCTCGCACAGCACCAGCGCCAGCGCCGCCCAGCCGGCGATTCGCACGGTGTCGCGCGCGATGGCCGGGGCAGCGTCCAGACGGGAGGCCAGCGGGCGAACGAGCAGCAGCAGAAACAGCACGCCGCCCAGCGCCATCGATTGCGCCACGATGGTGCAGCCGTGCAGCACCACGCTGAGATAGCCGAACAGATCCACCAGCAGGCTCATGGCTCAGGGTCCCGTCACGCTGAACGCCACATCGCCACGGGTAATATGGCCGTCGATGGCCAGCACCTGCCAGCGCAGCGAATAGGCGCCGGGGGGAAGCTCGGTCGCGGCGGTGAGCACGTTGCCGGCGCCCTCTCCTTGGGTGGGCAGTACCGCCTGCGACCGGTCCGGGCGGGTGAGCGTCAGGCGGGAGCGTCCGGCATCGATTCGGCTGTTGAAACGCAGCCGCAAATCCACATGGCCGGCGGCAATGCTGGCACCCGCGGCGGGCAGGCTTTCCATCAGGATCGCATGCGCCTGGGCACAAATCGGGGTGCCGCACAGCGCGGCGAGAACGGACAGCGCCCGCCAGCCGGGGACGATCATGGTTGCATTCTTTCTATAGACGGAATGCAAGCCGTTTAGCCCCGACCCAGGGCCAAAGTCCAATCCAGGCGGCCAGTGGACGCGCCAGCGCGGATGCGGTCTGATCGGCAGGCACCAGAGACGATCCGGGACATCCCATGAGCCGCCTGCCGCCGCCGGTCCGCGCCGAGTACCGCTGGTTCCACACCATCACCACGCGTTGGATGGACAACGACGCCTTCGGGCACGTCAACAACGTGGTGTACTATTCCTGGATTGACACCGCGGTGAACCGTTTCCTGCTCGACCACAATTTGCTCGATGTGGTGGCGAGCCCGGTGATCGGCATCGTGGCCGAAACGGGCTGCCGCTACATCTCGCAGATTGCCTATCCCGATGACGTGACAGTGGGCATCCGGGTGGCGAAGCTCGGGCGTTCCTCGGTGCGCTACGCGGTAGGCATATTCCGCGCCGACGCGGAAACCGCCTCGGCTGACGGGCATTTTGTCCACGTCTATGTGGACCGGGCGAGCATGCGGCCGGTGGCAGTCCCGGATTTTATCCGGGTCGAGCTGGAACGGATCGCCGAGCCGGGCTGAGCGGCGGCAGGAGGGAAAGCGGCATGGACACGGGGCTGGCGGGCAAACGGGCGATTATCTGCGCGGCGAGCAAAGGGCTGGGCCGGGCCTGTGCCATGGCGCTGGCGCGCGAAGGGGTGGAAGTGGTCATTACCGCGCGCACCGCCGCGACGCTGGAGCGCACCGCGGCCGAGATCCGCGACGCCACCGGTGCCACGGTGACCGCGGTGCCGGGCGACATCACCACCGAGACCGGCCGCGCCGCCGCGCTGGCCGCCTGCCCGGAGCCCGACATCCTGGTCACCAACGCCGGCGGGCCACCGCCGGGCGATTTCCGCAACTGGGAGCGCGAGGATTGGATACGGGCGCTGGACGCCAACATGCTCACACCGATCTTCCTGATCCGGTCCGTGGTGGACGGAATGTGCGCCCGGAAATTCGGCCGCATCGTCAACATCACCTCGGGCAGCGTGAAGGCGCCCATTCCCACGCTGGGCATGAGCAACGGGGCCCGCGCCGGTCTGACCGGTTTTGTCGCCGGGCTGGCGCGCCAGGTGGCATGCCACAACGTGACGATCAACGGCCTGCTGCCCGGCCCCTTCCTGACCGACCGGCTGCGCGCCACCCTGCAGGCGATTGCCGAGAAAGAGAACCGGCCGGTTGACGACATCATCGCCGAACGCGGCCACGCCTCACCGGCCGGTCGGGTGGGCGACCCGGAGGAGTTCGGCGCTGCGTGCGTATTCCTGTGCGCGGCGTCGTCGGGATTTGTTGTCGGGCAGAACCTGCTGTTGGATGGTGGGGCATTCAACAGCATGATGGGGTGAGTTTTGTCCCGATGGCCGGCCAGCCTCAAGGCGAGCCACCCTCAAGGCGCGGGGGTCGGCAACGTCAGCATGTCCGTCACCGTCGTCCAACCCAGCATCACCGTCGGTGCCAGCGCCTGTCCGACGTAACACGCGCTGGAGACCAGAAAAGCCAGCGCCGCCCCGCCTTCCAGCACGCGCACCGGCGGCAGCGGCCCTTGCAGCGCCGTGACCACCACACCCGGCCCCCCGGCCAGGGCCACCACGGCCCCACTCGCTACCACGGTTCCAACCAGGCAGCCGAGACCGGCCAGTTCCCCATCGGACAGCGGCGCCGTCAGCGCGTCGATCACCGGCGGCAACCGGCTGGTCTGCGCCTGCGCCGTCAACGGGACGGACAGCATCGACAGCGCCACCAGCGTTGCCCGAACTCCCGCGCCAACCGGGCCGCCGCCCGCAAATAGCGGCTCCCTCCGTCCCCACCGTGCACCAGACCGGATCACGTTCACGCTCCTGTTGGAAAAGACGCCGGTTCGCACGCACCCATCTTCGCTCGGCTGTCCGGGCTTTACCAGCCGGTCTCCCCCGTGCTCAACCGCCCACCGGCACCGAAACGGCGCGCATCCTGGCGGCGCAGCAGCGCCGGCAAAATCATACAGCTTGTCCGCCGCCGGAGGGCTGGATATTGGCATCATACAGCTTCGTTCTCCGCGCTCCTGGGGCGCAAAAAGGCTCGCACATGCATGCCCCCAGCGCCGGAGCGGCCCCCTCAGCCCGGTTCTTCAGCCAGCCCAAAGCAGTCTGGGCGACCGCGTTCGCCGCCACCATCGGCTTCACCAGCATCGGCCTGGTCGACCCGATTCTGGTCTCGATCGCGGGCGGCCTGCACGCCAGGCCGAGCCAGGTCTCGCTGCTGTTCACCAGCTACTTCGCCGTCACCGCCCTGATGATGCTGGTCACCGGCTACGTCTCCAGCCGGATCGGCGGACGCGGCACGCTGCTGCTCGGCGCGTCCCTGATCGCCGGCTTCGCCGCCCTGTCCGGCACCTCCACCTCGGTCGCCGAGCTGGTCGCCTACCGGGCCGGCTGGGGGCTCGGCAACGCGCTGTTCGTGGCGACGGCGCTGTCGGTGATCGTGCGGGCGGCCCGCGGCGGCACGATGACGGCGATCCTGCTGTATGAGGCGGCGCTGGGCCTGGGGATTTCCATCGGACCGCTGATCGGCGCGGCGCTGGGGGGCATTTCCTGGCGCTACCCGTTTTACGGCACCGCGGCGCTGATGGTGATCGGCTTCGTCGCCGTCGCGATGTTCCTGCCGGAGCAGCCGAAGGCGCCGGTGAAGTCGGGCCTGGTCGATCCGCTGAAGGCGCTGGCGCATCGCGGCCTCGCCGCCACCGCGATCAGCGCGGCCTTCTACAACTACGCCTTCTTCACCGTGCTCGCCTTCGTCCCGTTCGCCCTGAACCTTTCGGCGCATGCGGTCGGGCTGATCTTCTTCGGCTGGGGCGTGCTGCTGGCGCTGTTCTCGGTTTTGGTCGCCCCCCGTTTGCAGGCCCGATTCAGCTCGCTCGGACTGGCATCCGTGACGCTGGCGCTGCTCGCCCTGCTGCTGGTGGTGATGGCGTTCGGCGGCCGGCCGGCGGTGGTGGTGGGGGTGATCCTGGCGGGTGCGCTGATGGGCATCGCCAACACCATCTACACCGAAATGGCGCTGGAAGTGTCGCAGGCCCAGCGGCCGGTCGCGTCCGCCGCCTATAATTTTGTCCGCTGGTTCGCCGGTGTGATCGCCCCGTATACGGCGCCGCTGCTCGCCGAGCAGTTCAGTTCCAGGGCCACGTTCCTGGTCGCCGCCGCCTCCACCCTGATCGCACCGCTGGTGCTATGGCGCATGCGCCGCCATCTCGGCCGCTTCGGTCAGCCGCCGGTGGCCCTGGCTTCCCCCGTGCAGGCCGTGATCGCCGCCATTGACGGCTCGGCTTCCGACCGGGCGGTGCTGGCGCGCGCTCACAGCCTCGCTGTCGAAAGCGGAGCGCCGGTCGAAGTGGTGCATGTTCGCAGCATCGAGGTATTCGCCGACCAGGCGGCGGCCGAGGAAAGCCGGGCCGGCGGCAAGGCGCTGGTGCAGGAAGCCGTTGCCTTCCTGCGCGCGGGAGGCGGCAGCGCCACCGGCATTTGCCTGGAAGAAATCGCCGCGCGTGCTCCTCTCGCCCTGTTGCGGCACGCCGAGACGGCCGGCGCGGGCGCCATCGTGCTCGGCACGCGCCATAAGAGTGATATCAGTGATCTCGTGCACGGCAGCTTCGCCGACATGATCGGGCGCCGGACCACCCTGCCGGTGGTGCTGGTTCCCCCGCCGGTGACCGAAGCCGCCTGAACTGCTCAGTCGGCCGCGATGTCCTGCGCAATTGCGGGCATCGGCGGGTTCGCCTCGCAGGCGCGGCGGTAGGCGCTGAGCTTGCCATCCAACGCCAGAAACGCCGCCTCGGGGATCAGCAGCCCCCGAATGGTGGGGTCCTGGGCCCAGGCCGGCAGCCCGTATTCGGTGACGCCCCGTTCGCCGAGCAGCGTCAGCAGGTGCCAGATGACCTCGCGCGCTGCATCAAGTTCGGCCGCCGCCAGGTCCAGTTCGCGAATGGCGCTGGCCGGAAGACGGGAGGCAGCGCGCCGGACCACGCCAAGGTCGGGCAGGCCAAGCCGCCGGGGATCGTACTGCATCGCTGCCTTCTCCCACCCCGAACACTGGCGGCTCGCCAGCGCCGGCGAGAAGATAACGACACGATAATGTTTATGACTGGTAAACTCAGCGCCCTTGGCGGGGCGTCGCTTCGTACATGTGGCGACGCCCCGCCCCCTTTCTCTGGCGCTGCCCTGTTACAGGGTCACGGCGTAATCGCCACCTTCAGCACGCCATCGCGCTGGTTGGCGAACAGATCGTAGGCGGCCTCGATGTCATCCAGCTTGAAGCGATGCGTCACCATCGGTTCCAGATTGAGCCGGCTGGATTCGATCACCGCCAGCAGCCGGCGCATCCGTTCCTTGCCGCCGGGGCAGAGCGAGGTGACGATCTTATGGTCGCCCAGGCCCGCCGCGAAGGCACCCAGCGGAATGCGCAGATCGCTGGAATACACGCCGAGGCTGGACAGCGTGCCACCCGGGCGGATCACCCGCAGCGCCGCCTCGAAGGTCGCCTGCGTGCCCAGCGCCTCGATGGCGACGTCCACGCCGCGGCCATCGGTGATGCGCATGATCTCCTCGACCGGATCGACCTGCTTGAAGTCGATGGTGACATCCGCGCCCAGCTTGCGTGCCACGGCCAGCCGCCCGGCGATGGTATCCACACCGATCACCGTGGTGGCGCCCGACAGCTTCGCGCCGGCGGTGGCACACAGCCCGATCGGACCCTGGGCAAACACCGCCACCGTGTCGCCGATGCGGATATTGCCGGTCTCCGCGCCCGCAAAACCGGTGGACATGATGTCCGGACACATCAGCACCTGCTCGTCGGTAAGCCGGTCCGGCACCGCGCACAGATTCACCATGGCATCCGGCACCAGCACATATTCGGCCTGACAGCCGTCGATGGTGTTGCCGAAGCGCCAGCCGCCCATCGCCTTGTAGCCATGTTTCGTACCGGCCCCGTCCTGCGAGGAGCAGCCGCACAGGCAGGCGGCGGAATGGCCGCTGGGGGTAATCGCGCCAGCGATGACACGCTGCCCCTCGCGATAGCCCTGCACGGCGCTGCCGAGCCGTTCAATGATGCCCACCGGCTCGTGACCAATCGTCAGGCCCTTGGCGACCGGATATTCGCCCTTCAGGATGTGCACGTCGGTGCCGCAGATCGTGGTCGTCGTGATGCGGATCAGCGCGTCCAATGGTCCGACATCAGGGACCGGCTTCTCGTCGAGGACGATGCGCCCCCGCTCGACAAACACGGCGGCTCGCATTTTTGCCATAACAACACCTTCCTGTGGTAGTTTCCTCGCCCATCGACTTGCGATTTCGTCGATTTTTCTGCAAATTATCTTAGCCATTTTGCCAATGGGTGGCAAGATTTGGGCTGGGTACCAGTAGGGCAATCGGGTGAAGGAGTACGTGGCAAACCGCTAGAGTTCTGAATCTATGACAATCCTCGATTCGCAGGCGGGGGATGGCCATGGACGGCGCGGCAACGGACTGTGCGGCATTCGCCGAGGCGGTTGTATTTCTAAGCTATTTCAATGACCTTCGGGACCCGCGCCAGCTTGGCAAAGTGACCTATCCGCTCGACGAGGTTCTGCTGCTGTGTCTGCTTGCCGTTCTGGCTGGCGCGGAATGCTTCACGGAGATCGCGCTTTTCGGCACCAAGAAGCTCACGCTGCTCCGCCGGTTCCGCCCGTTCAAGGATGGCACGCCGACGCATGATCACCTCGGCGATATCCTCGCGGCGCTGGACGCCGATCAGTTCCAAAGCTGCTTCGTCGCCTGGGTCGCCGCAGTGGCGGGCGTTCCCGCAGGTGTTGTTGCCATCGATGGTAAGACCGTGCGCCGATCCGCTCGCAAGCAGGGCGGGAAGGCCGCCATTCACATGGTCTCCGCTTTCGCCGCCCGCCAGCGCCTCGTGCTGGGCCAGGTCAAGGTGGCGGAAAAGTCCAACGAGATCGTCGCAATCCCGAAGTTTCTCGATATGTTGGCCATCGAAGGGGCCATCGTGACCATCGATGCGATGGGGTGCCAGCGCGACATCGCGCAGAAAGTCATCGACAAGAAGGCCGATTACATCCTTGCCCTGAAAGGCAACCAGGGATCACTGAAGGAAGACGTTCGAACTGTTCGCCGCCGAGCAGAAAGCCAAAGGTTTTGCCGACACCAAGATCAGCCAGGATACCACCGTCGATGGCGATCACGGCCGCATCGAGACCCGGACCACAACCGTCATCCACGACGTCAATGGCTCCAGGAACGACATAACTGGCCCGGCCTCAAAGCCGTTGTCATCGTCGAGAGCCATCGTGAAATCAGCGGAAAGATCGAGCAGGAGACACGCACCTACATCACCTCGCTGGTGTTGCTGGCGGCTCTCCTGGGGCCGATCGTCCGCGGACACTGGTCCATCGAGAACAGCCTCCACTGGGTCATGGACATGATGTTCCGCGACGACGAGTGCCGCGTGCGAACCAACCACGCTCCGGCAAATTTCACCACCATCAAGCACATGGCCATCAATCTGCTGAGGCGGCCAGCCGGCAAGCAATCACTGCGCGGTCGCCGCAAGGCCGCTTCCTGGGACGACGACTTCCTGGCCAGCCTGATCAACGGGTGAAAGCTTCACCCGATTGCCCTGGCGCCACCGTGCTATCATGGACATTGGCAGCCGTGACCAGCACGGCCAACACGAAGCCGAGCGAGCAGGCCAGCACGTGCCGCTTGATGCCCTTGATCCGCTTGTTTGCGGATTCCGATGAAGGCGGCCACCTATTCCAATCACATCGCGGCCACCATTCCAATTTGATGGCGGCCATCGTTTCAATCTCATGGCGGCCAGGCTGGCATCGTCTCGAAGGTCGGTTTTGGTCATGTCATAGGGGGGCGGTCCGGGTCAAGCGTCAGGGCGTTGCTTGCGTCAATGCCGCTTGAAGACCTTTGCAGATGAGATCCCGCTATGGCAGTTTAGGGTCTGTTAGTCCTTGAGTTCTTGTCTATGCCTTTAGCCAGTCCATTGTTGCAGCCATGCAAAGCACGCCCATGAAGGAGCGCGCGGTCTTTTCATATCGCGTCGCAACCGCCCGCCATTCCTTCAGCCGGTTCCACAGGCGTTCGACCAGGTTACGGTTGTGGTAGATCCAGGGTGGACAGGCGACCGGCGCCTCGTTGCGCCTGGGCGGGATCGCCGGACGGGCGCCCAGGTTCCAGATCAACGTGCGGAAAAGATGCGAGGAATAGCCGCGGTCACCCAGAATCCACCGCGGGATGGCGACGAGCAGGGCCAGTAGCGCCGGCGCCAGCGGCAGTTCGTGCGCCTGCCCGGGCGCGAGCTTGAAGCCGATTGCCCGGCCGGAAGCGTCGGCGAGCACGCAGGCCTTGGTGCCAAAGCCCCCGCGCGAGCGGCCAAGTCCTTCATCTTGATCGCGCTGGGCCGACGTTCTGCCATGCTTGACGGCGCCGGCGGCTTTGTGATGGGCGCGGATGGTGCTGCCGTCGAGAAAGGCCATGCCCAGTTGCACGCCGCCCCGTGCCTGCGCCAGTTCCAGCAGGCGCTCCCAAACACCGTGATGGCTCCAGCGGTTGAACGCCTGCGCCGCCATCCACCACGGTCCCAACTCGGTGGGTATTTGCCGCCACTTGGCGCCGTTCTCATGGCGCCAGATGATCGCCTCGATGGTCCGGCGGAGATTGAGGAACTCGGTCTTGTGCGGGGGACGGCACTGCTCAATCAGAGGTGCGAGTCCCTTCCATTGGGTGTCTGTCATACTTCCCTATATGGGGAAGCACTCAAGGACTAACAGGCCCTGGTACACCTTGCCGGAAAAGTGGACCCCATTCGGGCGGCCCTCACGCAGCGAGCGGCTTGCCGGTCATGGTCCATTTGAACGGCTTGGCCAGCGTGCGGTTGAAGTAGGCGATGAACGCCTCGATCCGAGCCTTCAGATCCTGCTTGGACACAAAGCTGGCGCGGCGCAGCAGCTTGCGCACGAGGATGGAGAACCAGATCTCGATCTGGTTGAGCCACGACGCATGCTTGGGCGTGAAGTGAAACTGGATGCGGTGGGTGGCATCACGCAGGAACGCCTCGCGCGTCGCCATCGAGGCGAGCACACCGGACTTGCCCTTCTCGCCGAGGTCGTCCTTGATGCCGCACAGGTCGGCGACCAGTCTCACCACGCTTTCCGAGACATGCGTGTTGAGGTTGTCGGCGACCACGCGCCAGCCGGTGGTCGAGGTGCCGGTGGCGAACAGGCGCTCCAGGAAGCTGGCGTAGTCCTGCTCGGTGCGGGTGTCGCCGACGGTGCCGATCACCTGGCCGGTGGCGACGTCGAAGGCCGCGATCAGGGTCTGGGTGCCGTGGCGGATGTATTCGAACTCGCGGCGGCCGACCTTGCCCGGCAGCATCGGCAGGTCCGGGGCGGCACGCTCCAGCGCCTGCACGCCGGTCATCTCGTCGATCGAGACCGTGCGGATGTCCTGCTGCGCCGCCGCCGGTGCCGCATGATAGACGGTGCAGACGTTGGCGCACTTGGTCTCGAACTCAGGATCTGGCTTGGGGGTCAGCCAGCCGCGCACGAGATGCGGCTTGAGGTCGGCCTCTTTTTTAAAAAGCGCCCGACGGAGCCGTGCGAGATGCTGTCCACGATGCCACGCCTGACCGCCTCTCGGGCCAGTTCGCTTTGGCTCCAATGACTGAGGGGCAGGTTGCTTTGCTCGTCCGGCTTCTCGCAGGCCAGCGCCACGATCGCGCAGACCTGCTCGGGGGAAAACGTCGCCGGCGCGCCCGGCCGCGGCGCGTCGGTCAGCCGCGCCACTACCGGCGAGTCCGCCGCACTGGCCAGCCACTGGGCGCGCCAGTGCCGCACTGTCTTCGGCCAGACGCCGAGTTCGCGGGCGATCTCGCGCACCGGCGTTCCTGCCGCCGAGCGCAGGATCATCTCGGCGCGTTCGGCCAGCTTACGCGGCGTCTTGTGCGCCCGGGCGAGCCGTTGCAACTCTTCCTCCTGCGCAAGCGTCAGGGCGATCGGGGCAGCGGACAGGCGGGGCATGCACAGGCTCCGGCGAATCAGGACGAGGGGTCGAGACTCGCCCCTGCCATATCCGCAAGGCCGCTGACTCGCGGAAAACCGCCGAGTTTGCCGCCGCCATGACGATTGGTGCCGCCCTGTGGCAGACCAGACTCACCCCCCTCCGACCCGGCCGCCGGAAGGGAGTCGCCACTTCCGGCGAGGTGTACCAGTGCCCGGCGTCCTTGACTCTGCGGTGGATGTCTGACTCGATCGTTCCGCATAGGACCAGCGGAGACGATTTGTGGCTGCCAAAGAGATCGCGGTAAAAAAATACGTGGTGAAGCTCAGCGATGAGGAGCGGGGCCGGCTGACCGCGCTGATCACCAAGGGCAAACACCCGGCGCGGCAGCAGCTGAAAGCGCGCATTCTGCTGAAGGCGGATGCGTCGGACGCCGGCGAAGCCTGGAGTGACAGCCAAATTACCGCAGCCCTGGAGACCAGCGTCGACACAGTTGCTCGGGCGCGCCAGCGGCTGGTGGAAGAGGGCGTCGATGCTGTGCTGACCTGCAAGCATTCGCCAGCCTCCGCCAGAAAACGCATCTTTGATGGAGAAGCCGAGGCGAAGCTGGTTGCCCTGGCCTGTTCGGCGCCCCCAGCGGGACGCGCGAAATGGACGCTACGGCTTCTGGAAGAGACCGTCGTGGAGCTGAACATCGTTGAGCGGGCCAGCGACAACACGATCGGGCGGACGCTAAAAAAAACACGCTCAAGCCCCACCTGCGACAGCAATGGGTCATCCCGCCGGACGCCAACGCCGCCTTCGTAGCCAGCATGGAGGATGTGCTGGAAGTTTATCAAAGGCCGCACAACCCAACCCGCCCCGTGGTCTGCCTGGACGAGACCTCAAAGCAGTTGATTTCCGAAACGCGTGTGCCGATCGCGGCGAAGCCAGGGCAGGTTGCCCGCTACGACTACGAGTATGAACGCAACGGCACCGCCAACCTGTTCATGATGTTCGCACCGCTGGAAGGCTGGCGGCACGTCAAGGTGACCGATCGCCACGCCGCCGTGGATTATGCGCAGGTCCTCAAGGAATTGTCCGACACGCACTTTCCTCACGCCGAGAAGATCGTCCTCGTGCAGGACAACCTCAACACCCACAAGGCGGCGTCGCTCTACGAAGCCTTTCCGGCCGCCGAGGCGCGTCGGCTCGTCGAGCGCTTCGAATGGCACTACACCCCCAAGCACGGCAGCTGGCTGGACATGGCCGAGTCCGAACTCGGCGTCCTGGCGTCGCAGTGTCTCGATCGCCGCATCCCCGACAAGCAGACCCTGATGGACGAAGTCGCCGCCTGGCAGGCCCGCCGCAACC
Source organism: uncultured Alphaproteobacteria bacterium (assembly GCA_963709085.1). Lineage (GTDB taxonomy): Bacteria > Pseudomonadota > Alphaproteobacteria > Acetobacterales > Acetobacteraceae > Rhodovastum. Next base: position 89,649 of record CAVPVB010000024.1, on the reverse strand, counting down.
GACACCACACCAAAGCCGATTGGCAATTCACCACGGCCGATGCCCGGGTGAAACTGAAGAGGCTCTACCCAGCATTATGAGCGACGCAGGGCACTAGTCGCGTCCATAGCCACGTGGTGGCTCAATGTCGGCAAGTTCCGTGAGGTCTAGATCGACGATCGCCTCCAGCGCCTCGGCAGTTGGGCTGTCGCTCAGACTGTCGGGGAGCGCGGCGAGCCACTTGGCATACTCGGTTTGTAGTGCGAGCAACTCGGCGACCGCGTTACGCCAGCGCTGGGGACGGCTGCGGCTGGCGGACTTGATCCGCGGGTCGGTTGGTCGGCGCGTTGGTGGCTGCTCCGGCGCCGGCGGGTCGGCACAGCCGGCGGACATCTCGGCCGGCATTTCGGGCGCGTCCATCAGGCAGCCGCCGGCTTGCGCCGGCTCTCCCCTTTGAGGTCGATGCGGTGGGCGTTGTGGACGACACGGTCGAGGATGGCGTCGGCGAGGGTGGGATTGCCGACGATCTCGTACCAGTGGTCGACCGGCACCTGGCTGGTGATGATCAGCGAGCGTGCGTTGTAGCGGTCCTCGACGATCTCCAGCAGGTCACGGCGCTGCTCGGCGGTCAGCGGTTCCGGTCCCCAGTCGTCCAGGATCAGCAGATCGACCTTGGCGAGTTGCCGCATGAGCCTGGCGTAGCGGCCGTCACCGCGCGCCAGGGCCAGTGCTGCAAACAGGCGCGGGCAGCGCTGGTAGAGGACCGACAGGTTATCGCGGCATGCCTTGTCGCCGAGCGCGCAGGCGAGCCACGACTTTCCGGTTCCGCATTTGCCGGTGATCAGGCAGTGCCGGTGCTCGCGGATCCAGTCGCAGTTGGCCAGGCGCAGGAACAGCGTTCGGTCGAGCCCCCGCGGCGTGCGGAAGTCGACGTCCTCGACGGTGGCGGCGTGCCGCAGCTTGGCGGTGCGCGCGCGCGCCTCGAAGCGTTTCTGTTGCCGCAGCGTGGCTTCGCGCTCGACCAGCAGGCCGAGCCACTCGGCGTGTTCAAGGGCGCGGCTCTCGGGATTAGCCGCCAGTTCCTCGAAAGCTTTGGCCATGCCCTCCAGCCCAAGCTCGCGTAGTCGATCCAGTGTTGGATGCTTCAGCAAGGTCTTTATTCTCCTCAATGGAAGTAGCCGGAGCCGCGGATGTTGGCGTGCAGCAGGGGCGTGCCGTCCGCGGTTTGCGGCGACGCCTTCTGGTCGAGCCGGTGTTTGAAGATCGAGGCGACGGAGGCGTAGGACAGCACCCCGATCTCGATGGCGCGCAGGCTGACCGCCTCGGCGCGGGCCGCCTCGATGCCGCGGAACAGCCGCAGCACACCAAGGCAGGTACGAAACCCCTGCTCCGGATGCGGCCGGCGGGCCAGCACGGCCAGGATCAGCGCTTCGGTGTTGGGGCCGATCTCGCGCGCCTGGCGCTGGAAGCGCTCCGGTGTCCATTCCGCGTAGCGCCGGTGCGCGCTTGGCATGTGCTCGGGCAGGGTACCGTGCCGCGGCCCGCCGTAGCGGCGTGCATGGGCGGCGACGCGCTTGCCGCGGTGGAACACCTCGATGGTGCGGGCAGTGGCGCGGGTGTCGACCTGCTCGCGGATCAGCGCATGCGGCACCGAGTAGAAGAACCCGGCCACCTCGACGTGGTAGTCGATGCCGACGCGGGCGAGATGCCATTCGGCATACTCGTAGTTTTCATCAGGCAATGGCTGCATGAAGGGCCGCTCGATCGTGTCGAACAGCTGGCGGCGGCTCGCGCCCAGGCGGCGCATCTCGCGGTCGTTCATCCGCTCGACGGCTGCAGCGATTGCGGCGTTGCATTCGGCCAAAGAGAAAAACGTGACGTTCCGCAAACGTCCGAGAATATAGTACTGAGCGAAACGCACGCCCGCTTCAACAGCAGCCTTGTCTTTTGGCTTTCTCGGACGCGTTGGGAGAATGCCGACGTGGTAGTGCGTTGCCAGCTTGCCGTAGGTGCGGTTTATCTCGGGATCGTAGAACGAGGCCTTGTTGACGCCGCTGCGGAGATTGTCCGGCACCAGCAGCCGCGGCGCTGCCCCCCAGAACCGGAACATCCGCACGTGCGCGCCGATCCAGTCCGGCAGACTCTGCGTCCAGGATTGACCGCCTTCGCGGTCAATCGGCGTAGGTAAGGTTCGACGCCCCCAGCACGCCGACGAAGATCTCCGCCATGCGCACCTCGCCGGTGAGCGGGTCGGTGATCGGCACCTTCTTGCCGGAATAGTCGACGAACGCCTTGTGCCCGGCAACGTGGGTCTGGCGCATGGTCGGCGACAGCCGGCGCTCGAATTCCCGAAACAACTGACAGAATCGGCTGTAAGCATACCCCCGCGGATGAACCGCGTTGTATTCCTCCCACAGAATCAACAGGCTGACCCCGGGCCGCTTCATCTCCCGCACCAGCGCCGCCCAGTCGGGTTCGGGATGGCGCCGGGCGCCCGGCTTGCAACTCGGCGCCGGGAACAGCAGCAACTCCAGCGCCTCGTCCGTCAGATCCGCCGGCAGCGGCCAGCCAAGCCCGGCCGTGGTTGCTCGGGTCAGGTAGTCCTGCACGGTGCTGCGGCCGACGCCGCCCTCCCGGGCAATGACCCGGGCGCTCGCGCGCACCCCGAAATGCAGATGCAGAACCTGTCGTATCCGCCGCATGGTCAGTCTCTCCGTCGCCATCCCATCCCTCCATCAGTTGCGATGGCGGATTGGATGCCAGGTGAACACTGACCTGCGAGACGATCTCCTCCCCCGGATGCCCCCTCCAGGCTTAGGTCTCCCCTCATTTTCAGATTCTTCAACGATAGCAATGTATTAGGCGGACTCGGCAAATAAGGCCACCTCATTGATTTTGCTTACGTTTTCGAAAATGAGGGGAGACCTAAGCCCTCCAGGGGGGGCCGGGATCAGATTGGAATGGTGGCCGCCTTCAAATCGGAACGGTGGCCGCGATCAGGTCGGAATCCGCAGTCATACCAAGTCCGGACGGTCTGCCACGGGCCAAAGTCCTTGGGGAGATAGCGCCACCCGCAGCCGGTCTTCTCAAGGTAGAAACAGGCGTTGACCATTTCCCGCAGATCGGCCGTCAAGGTCGCATAAATTGAAAAAACGGCAGCAATCCTCGCCCACTCGGCATCTGTCAGATCGCTCGGGTAGCGCCGACCGTCATCCTTGTACCGCTCACGCTGTTCCGCCGTCCACATCACACGTCCCTCCTAGTGCTCTGCGTCATTAATATTGCGGTTAATGGCTAAAAATGAAACCGCATGACGGCGGAGCCGTGTATTGAAGCAGCCTCAGCAGCACAGGCATCTTTCATTGTCGTAGGCAGATGATCAGGGACATCTGAATGCTCAACTACCGCAAAATGAACGACGCATTGCACTAGTACACCTTGCCGGAAAAGTGGACCCCATTCGGGCGGCCCTCACGCAGCGAGCGGCTTGCCGGTCATGGTCCATTTGAACGGCTTGGCCAGCGTGCGGTTGAAGTAGGCGATGAACGCCTCGATCCGAGCCTTCAGATCCTGCTTGGACACAAAGCTGGCGCGGCGCAGCAGCTTGCGCACGAGGATGGAGAACCAGATCTCGATCTGGTTGAGCCACGACGCATGCTTGGGCGTGAAGTGAAACTGGATGCGGTGGGTGGCATCACGCAGGAACGCCTCGCGCGTCGCCATCGAGGCGAGCACACCGGACTTGCCCTTCTCGCCGAGGTCGTCCTTGATGCCGCACAGGTCGGCGACCAGTCTCACCACGCTTTCCGAGACATGCGTGTTGAGGTTGTCGGCGACCACGCGCCAGCCGGTGGTCGAGGTGCCGGTGGCGAACAGGCGCTCCAGGAAGCTGGCGTAGTCCTGCTCGGTGCGGGTGTCGCCGACGGTGCCGATCACCTGGCCGGTGGCGACGTTGAAGGCCGCGATCAGGGTCTGGGTGCCGTGGCGGATGTATTCGAACTCGCGGCGGCCGACCTTGCCCGGCAGCATCGGCAGGTCCGGGGCGGCACGCTCCAGCGCCTGCACGCCGGTCATCTCGTCGATCGAGACCGTGCGGATGTCCTGCTGCGCCGCCGCCGGTGCCGCATGATAGACGGTGCAGACGTTGGCGCACTTGGTCTCGAACTCAGGATCTGGCTTGGGGGTCAGCCAGCCGCGCACGAGATGCGGCTTGAGGTCGGCCTCTTTTTTAAAAAGCGCCCGACGGAGCCGTGCGAGATGCTGTCCACGATGCCACGCCTGACCGCCTCTCGGGCCAGTTCGCTTTGGCTCCAATGACTGAGGGGCAGGTTGCTTTGCTCGTCCGGCTTCTCGCAGGCCAGCGCCACGATCGCGCAGACCTGCTCGGGGGAAAACGTCGCCGGCGCGCCCGGCCGCGGCGCGTCGGTCAGCCGCGCCACTACCGGCGAGTCCGCCGCACTGGCCAGCCACTGGGCGCGCCAGTGCCGCACTGTCTTCGGCCAGACGCCGAGTTCGCGGGCGATCTCGCGCACCGGCGTTCCTGCCGCCGAGCGCAGGATCATCTCGGCGCGTTCGGCCAGCTTACGCGGCGTCTTGTGCGCCCGGGCGAGCCGTTGCAACTCTTCCTCCTGCGCAAGCGTCAGGGCGATCGGGGCAGCGGACAGGCGGGGCATGCACAGGCTCCGGCGAATCAGGACGAGGGGTCGAGACTCGCCCCTGCCATATCCGCAAGGCCGCTGACTCGCGGAAAACCGCCGAGTTTGCCGCCGCCATGACGATTGGTGCCGCCCTGTGGCAGACCAGACTCACCCCCCTCCGACCCGGCCGCCGGAAGGGAGTCGCCACTTCCGGCGAGGTGTACCTAGGAGCCCGTGTTGGAAGCCGTTCCTACCCGCCCTGCGCAACCTTCAGCACATGCCAACGCCGCCTGCAAACTGCCCAAAAGGCAAGGCACTTCACAAATCCTGACGGTTTTCCGTCAGGCCAACCACGGGAAGATTGACGACCACTCCCCTCCAAAACCGCCTGTGAGAGATCAAGGCACGACGGATGATTCTGGTCAAACAGGCTCTAAGATAGGGGCTCCGGTCGAAGTGGCTGCTATCGAACTCGCCAAATCACTGCCAAATGGCAACCGTTCACACTCCCCCCTCGCCATTTCAAATCGGGGCGTTTGGCGGGTGGGGTGTCGGCTGTGAAGCCAACAAGGGGTCTTGCGTAGCGGGGCGAAGCAGCGTCTACGGTCTGTATGCCACACTCAAGCATCCCGGATCTGACCGATCCCGAACGAGCCCAGCTTTCGGCACTGTCTCGGCAAGAGCTTGAAGAGTTGGCATGGCAGTTTCACGAATTGGCGCATTCGCTTGCGGATCGCCTGGGCGAGGGCTCTACGACCAGTCCGCCTTCGGGCGAGTAGCCGCTTCTGCCGTTTCAGGCGGCCAGCTTGGCGGGGATGCTGGGGAGAGATGAGCCCTTGCGCGCGGCGGCGATGAGGTCGCGTCCGTAGGTCCAGGGATCGACGCCGCGCTTGCGGCAGGTGTCGATGACGCTGAGGCCGGCGGCGTAGAACCGGCTGCCCTCGTCCGTTCTGGTGCCGAAGCTGATGCGGCGCGCAATGACGGCATGCCGCAGCGCCCGCTCGGCGTCGTTGTTCGTGGGCGACAGCAGCGGTTCGGCGACGAAGGCGATCACCGCCTCCCAGTCGTTGAGGATTTCGCGCGCGAGGGCACGAACCTTCTGCTCGATCTCATATTCGTTGCACTGGCAGTTCCACTTGATGCGGGCCACCAGGCGCCTGACGGCGGCGTCGTTGTCGCCGTCGCGGATCCGTTCGATCAGGCGGCGGAGGTCGCGGACCAGGTCCCGCCCGAAGGCGGAGCCGGGGCCGTAATAGCCCTCGGCCAGTGCCAAACCTTTTCGGATGAGATGGGCAAGGCAGCGTTGGCGCCGGGGATGATCGCGATAGGCCATGTAGCCGTCGGTCACCATCCAGCCAAGGAACGCCTGGCCGATCAGCGCGACCAGGTTTTCCTTGCGGCGGCTGCCGATGCGATAGACGACCGTGTTCACGGTCACCGCTACCCACAGCCACAGCAGGGCGCCCTGTTGGTACCATGGGGTTTCGTCGAGATGCACGACCTCGGCGGCCCGCACCTCTTCGATCAGTTGCTCGACCACCGGCTCACTGGCCCGGCCGAATTCGTGGATGCAGCGGTTGATCGTCGCCGCCCCGAGTTCCAGACCCAGCCAGTCCAGCAGGAACTCCTGGACCTTCAGCCGCGACAGGCGGAAACGCAACGCGAGGGCGGCGATGAAGATCGCCAGCGTCGGCCCGACCAGGCAGCGCTCGCTCAGTTGCAGGTCGCGTTTGCGCCCCTCGATCTGTGAGCGCAGTCCCACGCCCGGGCTGGCCATCGTCTCGTGGCCGCACGCGCAACTGGCGGCGAAGTAGCTGTGCTTGGAAGCCGTGACCTGCAGACCCATTTCGCCGCGGTCGAGTTCAAAGACGTGGTGGGCGCTGACGTGGCGGCCCCGGCACTCGGCGCCGAGCGCGGCCTGGCACGCCTCGCAGACCATCGGCACGTGCTCGACTTCTCGGGTCACCACGATCGGCTGCCGGCGCCAGTGCCCAGGCATGCCCGGCCGCTTGCCGGGCGGCTTCGCTGGTGTCTTGTCCTTGCCCGCCGGCGCGGCTGCGTCCTGGCCTTCGCCACCATCGTGGTCCTGACTGGCCGGAGGCTTGCCGTTTCTCTGACCCCGCCGGTAGGGATCGTCGCTCGACGGCGGCCGCGAACTGGTCGTGGAGTTCCTCACCCAGGCGATTGGCCAGCGTGCGCGCAACTTCGCGGAACAGCCACGCCAGATCCTCAAGCTCCTTCCGCGGCAGCACCGAGAGGTCTGCTCGTTCGGTACTGGGTCAGCTCCGGGATGCTCAGGCGCGGCATAGGGAGCGTAGAATCCGTTTCGCTCCATCAGGCAAGCCCCTCCGTTCGCCGCCTCAGCCAGGGGAGCCAACCCAGTCAGACGCCCAAGACAGGAGGGGGGGTGTGAACGGGTCCGCCAAATGTCTCGATTGTTCGTGAATTACTGAGAGGCTGTTTGACTATCCCATAGACGCTTTTTCGCGGCAGTAGGCGCGAAGGACGCGGTGGACATTGGCAATCTCGACCGCATCTTCTGCGGCGGCTGGACTTTGTTCCAAATTACAGAGTCAGGCGGCGGTAACGATTGGTCAAGGTGCCGAAAGTCGCCTCGATGCGCCAGCGTACTGGCAGCGGCTTGAAGCCGGGGATGCCGGCCTCCCTGGATGAAATCTGGACCTCCATGCCGTGTCGCTCAGCCGCCGCCGCCACCCGCGGACCAACATAGGCTGCGTCAACCTTTACGCGCTTTGGCGCCCAGCCGGCCTCGGCGGCCCGGTCAAGAAGCGGCGGCGCCACCGTGCTATCATGGACATTGGCAGCCGTGACCAGCACGGCCAACACGAAGCCGAGCGAGCAGGCCAGCACGTGCCGCTTGATGCCCTTGATCCGCTTGTTGCCGTCCACGCCCCGCTCGCCCGCCTGGGGACCGGACACCACGCTCTGCGAGTCGAGGATCACCGTCTCCGGCTCCGCCGGCCTGCCGCACCGTTGGCGGACGCCACGTATCAACAACCCCGCGATATCGGCCCAGATGCCATCGGCGCGAAACCGGTCATACCAAGTCCGGACGGTCTGCCACGGGCCAAAGTCCTTGGGGAGATAGCGCCACCCGCAGCCGGTCTTCTCAAGGTAGAAACAGGCGTTGACCATTTCCCGCAGATCGGCCGTCAGGGTCGCATAAATTGAAAAAACGGCAGCAATCCTCGCCCACTCGGCATCTGTCAGATCGCTCGGGTAGCGCCGACCGTCATCCTTGTACTGCTCACGCTGTTCCGCCGTCCACATCGCACGTCCCTCCTGGGAGCCCGTGTTGGAAGCCGTTCCTACCCGCCCTGCGCAACCTTCAGCACATGCCAACGCCGCCTGCAAACTGCCCAAAAGGCAAGGCACTTCACAAATCCTGACGGTTTTCCGTCAGGCCAACCACGGGAAGATTGACGACCACTCCCCTCCAAAACCGCCTGTGAGAGATCAAGGCACGACGGATGATTCTGGTCAAACAGGCTCTGAATTCGCTGAGAAAGATAGGCGAGAGTGCTGCCGGAACGCTGGTTGCAAGTGCCGTGAGGGCAATGCTTGGGGGTTTCTGAGAACTGGTGATCAGGCAAGCGTGGGTAAGCGAAGCGCCACCCACCAACGCAAGCCTCCGGCTGCGCAAGCATTTCGGAATCAGGCATGATCTAGGAGGGGGTGGACGAACATAAGCGACGATTGCACCGCGTTGCGTCGGTGGGTAGCGCTTCGCCCACCCACCCTACACGCTGGCCCAAACAGCCGTTCGCCACCCGAAGCGTTCATCGGACAGCGTGACGGTGCAGTCCTCGACAGCAACGAGATGGAAGGATGCGCCGCAGACGAACTACATGTGCTCAATCATTATCACGCCTGTCCGAGAAGCCCCAATAATGGACGCGCGGTGTTATTGCCGCGATTGTCAGCATCCGAAAGAAAAAGCGAACGCCGTGATTTCACAGGCGTTCTCATAAACAATCGCGGTCCGCTAAAGGTGCCGCATTACCAGGAACAATACCAGCAATCCCGCAATCTGGGTGCCGATCACGATATATCGCAGGCTCATCGCTTCCTCCTGTTTTTGGCGGTTGATGGTGTCGTGGGCTCCGCAGGGTGAACGCAAAAATTATATGGTTCGATAGCATACGATGGGAAGGGCTGCCGTGGGGGCGATCGAATGAGAGGGGGGGCGTTACCCCCCGCTCTCACCCAAGACCCTCCAAACGGAATGGGTTCCAAGGGCCTCTCGGCCCTTGGCGGGTCCAGGGCAGAGCCCTGGCCTTGCTTGCTAACCCTAAGCCGCCGCCGCCATCCGCCCGTTAATGATCAACCCGTTCCCATCTGCCGAGACCTGCACGGTTTCGCCGTCCTTCACCGTGCCGTCGAGGATCAATCCGGCCAGTGCGTTTTGCAGGCTGCGCTGGATCACTCGTTTCAGCGGCCGGGCGCCGTAGACCTGGTCGTAGCCTTCGCGGGCCAGCCATTCCATGGCGTTGCGGTCCAGTTCCAGGGCGATCTTGCGGTCGGCCAGCAGTTTGCGCAGCCGGGCGAGCTGGATGTCCACGATGGCGGCCATGTCGCTACGCTGCAGGCGACGGAACAGGACGATTTCGTCCAGGCGGTTGAGAAATTCGGGGCGGAAATGACCGCGCACCATTTCCATGACGCCTTTGTAGGCCATGGCGATGTCCTCGCCCTCGGGCTGGGCGGCCAGGATGTCGCTGCCGAGGTTGGAGGTCAGCACGATGATGGTGTTCTTGAAGTCCACCGTGCGGCCCTGGCCGTCGGTGAGGCGGCCGTCGTCCAGCACTTGCAGCAGCACGTTGAAGACGTCTTCGTGCGCTTTTTCGACCTCGTCGAACAGGATGACCTGGTAGGGGCGGCGGCGCACCGCCTCGGTGAGCTTGCCGCCTTCCTCGTAGCCGACATAGCCCGGCGGCGCGCCGATCAGGCGGGAGACGCTGTGCTTCTCCATGAATTCGCTCATGTCGATGCGCACCATTGCCCGTTCGTCGTCGAACAGGAATTCGGCCAGCGCCTTGGTGAGTTCAGTTTTGCCGACGCCGGTGGGGCCGAGGAACAGGAAGCTGCCGATCGGCCGGTTCGGGTCCTGCAGGCCGGCGCGGGCGCGGCGCACGGCGTTGGACACCGCCCGCAGCGCTTCCTCCTGGCCGATCACGCGGCGGCGGAGGTTTTCTTCCATGTGCAGCAGTTTGGCCCGTTCGCCTTCCAGCATCTTGTCCACCGGCACGCCGGTCCAGCGGGAGACGACGGAGGCGATCTGTTCCTCGGTCACCGCCTCGTTGACCAGCCGGCCGCCATCCTTGGCGGTCGCCAGTTTTCGCTCGATGTCGGGGATTTCGCCGTACAGAAGCTGCGAGGCCCGGCCGAGGTCGCCGCGCCGCTGCGCCACTTCCACTTCATTGCGGGCCGCGTCCAGCCGTTCCTTGAGCTTCTGGTTTTCGGACAGCTTTTCTTTCTCGGCCTTCCAGGCGGCGGTCAGGGAGTCGGATTTTTCCTCCAGCCCGGACAGTTCCTGCTCCAGTTTCTCCAGACGGTCGCGGCTGGCGGTGTCCTTTTCGCGCTTCAGCGCCTCGCGCTCGATCTTGAGCTGCATGACGCGGCGGTCGAGTTCGTCCAGTTCCTCGGGTTTGCTGTCCACCTGCATGCGCAGCCGGCTGGCGGCTTCGTCCACCAGGTCGATTGCCTTGTCGGGCAGGAAGCGGTTGGTGATGTAGCGGTTCGACAGCGTCGCCGCCGCCACCAGCGCGCCGTCGGTGATGCGCACGCCGTGGTGCAGTTCGTATTTCTCGCGGATGCCGCGCAGGATGGAGATGGTGTCCTCCACGCTCGGCTCGCCGACGAACACCGGCTGGAAGCGCCGGGCGAGGGCGGCGTCTTTCTCGACGTGCTTGCGGAACTCATCCAGCGTGGTGGCGCCGATGCAGTGCAGGGCGCCGCGGGCCAGTTCCGGCTTGATGATGTTGGAGGCGTCCATCGCCCCGTCGGCGCGGCCGGCACCCACGAGCACGTGCATCTCGTCGATGAACAGGATGATCTCGCCCTCGGCGGACTCGATCTCCTTGAGCACCGCCTTCAGCCGCTCCTCGAACTCGCCGCGGTATTTGGAGCCGGCGACCATGGCGCCGAGGTCAAGTGATAGCAGCCGCTTGCCCTTCAGCGCTTCCGGCACGTCGCCATTGACGATGCGGGTGGCCAGCCCCTCGACGATGGCGGTTTTGCCGACGCCAGGTTCACCGATGAGGACGGGGTTGTTCTTGGTGCGGCGGGCGAGCACCTGGATGGTACGGCGGATTTCCTCGTCGCGGCCGATTACCGGGTCGAGCTTGCCTTCGCGCGCCAGGGCGGTCACGTCGCGGGCGTATTTCTTCAGGGCGTCGAAGCTGGCCTCGGCGTTGGGGCTGTCGACCTTGCGGCCCTTGCGGATGTCGGCCATCGCCTTTTCCAGCGCCTGCGGCGTCGCGCCGGCGTTTTTCAGGACCCGGCCGGCGGCGCTGTCGGAGGCGGCCAGCGCAATCAGCAGGCGGTCCTGGGCGACGAACTCGTCGCCCGCCTTCTGCGCGGCCTGCTGGGCGGCGTCGAGTACCCGTACCAGGGCGGGCGTGCCCTGCGGCTGGCCGGCGCCGCCGCCGGAAACCTTGGGAAGCTTGGCGACCTCGGCGTCGATGCCGGCGCGGGCGGCGCGGTCGTCGCCGCCGGCGGCGCGGATCAGCCCACCCGCCGCGCCCTCCTCATCATCGAGCAGCGCCTTGAGCAGGTGCTCGGGGGTCAGTTGCTGGTGGAATTCGCGGATGGCGATGGTCTGCGCGGCGTTCAGAAAGCCGCGCGAGCGTTCGGTAAATTTCTGGATGTCCATATGCGTGTGTCCCTGTCTCAGGCGACCTGGCGTCTCCGCCCCTCTCATGAGGCGACGGCGACGCTACTCCTCACTGGCGACATGGTGAATGAGTTCCCCCGGCTCAAGGGGTTCACCGATGCGCGCGGCCGTCGCGTACCGGCCCGGGCGCTCTCCGCTTTCACACGGAATTAAAGCCTTCCTGGGAAGCTGCGACGAGTCATAACCGGGACGCCATCCATGACCATCCGCACACGCATCCTGATCGGATTCGCGGTCGCTTTCGTCGCCTGCCTGGGGCTCGGTCTGTTCTCGCTGCAGCAAACCCGGCAGCTCAATGCCGCGGTGACCCGTTTCGGGGGTGAATGGCTGCCGCATGTGACCGTGCTCGGCGATCTGCGGTCCGAGATCAACGACCATCACCGCTACGTGCTGCACCACGTCATCGTGGAGGACGCGAAGGTGATGGCCGACCTCGAGAGCAAGGTGACCGACGAGACGGAATTGATCGACCGTTGGTTCGAGGGCGCGCAGGCGAGCTTCACTTCCGCCCAGCAGCGCGGCCTGCTTGCCGTCGCGAAGACTGCCTGGACCGATTACCGCGATTCCAGCGGCCCCGTGCTGGCGCTGTCGCGCGCCGGCAAGAAGCAGGAGGCGGAGGCCGCCATCGAAGGCGCCAATAACACCGCCTACCGCAAGCTGATCGACAACCTGAACACGATGCGCCAGTTGACCGTGCTGGAAGCCTGGACCGGGGTGGGCATCGCCGGCAGCACCTACAAAACCGGCTGGTGGCTGATCGTTGCCGCCATGGCGGCCTGCGGGGCGGTGTGCGCCGGCGGCGGGCTGCTGACCGTCAACAATGTCTGCCGCCCGGTGCTGGCGCTGGCCGGGCAGATGCGCCGCGTCGCCGCGCATGAACTCAACCTCCAGGTGCTCGGCCGCGATCGACGCGACGAAGTCGGCGATATGGCGCAGGCGCTGGAACAGTTCCGCCAGGGGCTGGTGGAGGCCGAACGCGTCGCCGCCGCGCAGGAAGCGGATCACGCCACCAAGGACCGCCACACCGCCCGGGTGGCCCAGCTGGTCGCCGGCTTCGACGGTTCGGTGGGTGGCGTGCTGCAGACGCTCAAATCAGCCGCGGTGGAACTCGACGCGACGGCGCGCAGCATGAGCGGCATCGCCGCCGACACCACCCGCCAGGCCGGCGGCTCGGCCGAGGGGGCGCGGCAGGCCACCGCCAACGTGCAGACCGTCGCCGCCTCGGCCGAGGAACTCGCCGCCTCGCTGCGCGAGATCGCCCATCAGGTCGGCCGCTCGACGCAGATCGTCGGTCAGGCCACCGAGGAGGCGCGCGCGACCGATGCCAACGTCACCGAGCTGTCCGAGGCGGCCAGCCGGATCGGCGAGGTGGTGCAGCTCGATTTCGTCAATTGCCGGGCAGACCAATCTGCTGGCGCTGAACGCCACCATCGAGGCGGCGCGCGCCGGCGAGGCGGGCCGCGGCTTTGCCGTCGTCGCCGCCGAGGTGAAAGCGCTGGCCAACCAGACCGGGCGGGCGACCGAGGACATCGCCCGCCAGATCACCGCCATTCAGGGCAGCACCGGGCGCGCGGTGGAGGCGATCGGGCGGATCAATGTGGCGATCGCGGCGGTGAGCGAGGTGGCGTCCGGCATTGCCGCGGCGGTGGAGCAGCAGAGCGCGGCGGTGGGCGAGATTTCCCGCAGTGCCGCCGATGCGGCGCATCATACGGCGCAGGTGTCGGACTCGGTGGGCACGCTGACGCGCATGTCCGGCGAGGCGGGCGCGGCGGCCAATCAGGTGCTCGGTGCCGCCGGGGAACTGGCCCGCCAGTCGGAAACCCTGCGCGGCGAGGTCGGCAGCTTCATCGCCGGTATCCGCGCCGCATGATCCGGGCTGCTTTCCCCCTTCCGGGCGCGGCAGGGAGGGAGCGGCGGGGGTCAGGACGGCGGCAGTTGCGCGGCCAGGCGACGGCCCAGGAGCCAGCCGACACTGGCCCCGACCGGGCCGGCCGGCACAAACAGTAGCCAGCCGATATTGGCGCCGCTGACGATCAGCGCCATGCCGGCATACAGCAAAAGGCCGCCAATGATGCTGCCGGCGATGCCGGCCGAAATGCCCAGCATCACGATATCGCCACGTGAGATCATGACGGCTGGGTAGCCGGGCCGGGCGGTTTTGACAAGCGGGATGGTGGGGCGACGCAGGGGAATCGCACTTGGAACTTCCTTGACAGCGCGACGGCGGCTTGCGCGGGGCGGGGTGGTGGATTCTACCGGAGGGCGCGCGAAACCTGCGGTGGAAGGACGCCTTGGATCAGTTTGCCGGCTGCTGGGAGGGTCTGGAAGACCCACGAACCGGGAACGCCGGGCTGCATGACTTCCATGAGTTGCTGATGATCGCGCTGTGTACAGTGTTGTGTGGCGGCCAGGGTGCGGTGGACATGGCTCGGTTTGCGGAAGCGAAAGAGCCGTTCCTGCGCGACTTTCTGGCTCCCCGCCATTTCAGGTGGACCGCGTACCCGCGCAGGTTGAGGTCTGTGCATGTTTCGCGGGCGGTTGTTGCGGTCGGGTGGTGGGGTCGTCCACGGCCGAAGCTGCTTTGGCGGTTGCCGACGACCAGCCTTGACGGCCCCACCGACCGCTGTCCTGCGGCGATGCACGATGCGGCGGCGCGCAGACCTCGCGGCTGGTTGCGTTGCGGAGCCGGAGTGGGGTTTGACCCTGGCGCTCCATCTCGACATGAACGCGGCGCGGACATGGCCGGGAGACGGAGATGCGCGACCTCGAGACGTTTCAGGCGGCGTTGGCGCTGAAAGACCCGTGGTTTGTCGCCGGGTCACGCTTCAATGCGGCGACGCGACGGCTGGACCTCGACATCTCGTTTACCAAACGTGCACGGTTTGCCTGCCCCTCCTGCGGCGCGGCGGGATGCCCGGTGCACGATGCCAGGCCGCTGACGTGGCGGCATCTGAATTTCTGGCAGCACCAGACCTATCTGAATGCGCGCGTGCCGCGCGTCCGGTGCACGGCTTGCGGGGTGAGGAAGGTGGCTCCTCGCTATCTCATGTGGGTAGCCCACACGCGCAGGTTGAGTGTTGGGGCGACCGGCCGATGACCTGGCTGGTGACGGGGCGCAGCGAAAGGGGTTGATCCTGGTGCGCAACCTGGCATGGCTGCGCACCGGAAAGACCGGAGCGATCGAGCATGCGCGACACCGACCTGCTACAAGCGGCGCTGGGACTGGGGACGCCATGGGCGGTGTCTGGCAGCCGGTTCGATGCGTTGGCGCGGCGGCTGGACATTGACATCACCTTCGCCAAGGGCGCGCGGTTTGCCTGCCCGTGCTGTGAGGCAACGGGTTGTCCGGTCCACGACACCGAACAGAAGTCGTGGCGGCATCTTAGCTTTTTCCAGCACGAGGCGTATCTGAATGCGCGTGTGCCGCGGATCAGGTGTGAGGTCTGCGGGGTCAAGCGGGTGAATGTGCCGTGGGCACGCGAAGGCAGCGGCTTCACGCTGCTGTTCGAGGCCATGCTGATGCCCCTGCTGCGCAGCACGCCGGTGGCGGAGGTGGCACGCCATGTCGGCGAGCACGACACCAGGCTGTGGCGGGTTCTCCACCACTACGTCGACGAGGCGCGGGCGCGCGACGACCACAGCACGGTCAGCCGGGCCGCCTTCGACGAGACCTCCGCGCGTCGCGGTCACGATTACGTCTCGTTGTTTGTCGATCTCGACGGTCCGCGCGTGCTGTTCGTCGCCAATGGCAAAGACGCGGCCACGGTCGGCGCCTTCGCCGATGACCTGAAGGCGCATGGCGGCGATCCCGCGCGCATCGAGGAAGTCTGCATGGACATGAGCGCCGCCTTCATTGCGGGCGCGGCCGCCCACCTGCCGCAGGCCGAGATCACCTTCGACCGGTTTCACATCGTCAAGATCATCAACGAGGGCGTCGACGAGGTGCGGCGGGAAGAACAGAAGAGCCGGCCGGAACTGAAGCAGAGCCGCTATGTGTGGCTCAAGAACGAGACCAACCTCTCCAGCGGCCAGCGCGAATTGCGCGACAGCCTCGCCCGCAGCAACCTCAAGACCGCCCGCGCCTACCAGATCCGGCTGACCTTCCAGGAGTTCTACCAGCAACCGACACGCAAAGACGCCGAGGTGTTCCTCAAGAAGTGGTACTTCTGGGCCACCCACAGCCGCCTGCCGCCAATGATCGACGCCGCCAGGACGGTCAAGCGGCACTGGAACGGTATCCTTCGCTGGCACGACAGCAAGATCGCCAACGGCATCCTCGAGGGCATCAACAGCTTGGTCCAGGCCGCAAAGGCCAAGGCTCGCGGCTACCGCTCCTCCCGCAACCTGCACGCGATGATATACCTCATCGCAGGCAAGCTCGAACTCGCCCTACCTACATGAAACAGCGAGGAGCCTACTTGATCTCCGGGTAGGCGGCGATGAACGCCTCGACCGCGGCGTCGAAGCCGCCGATCGGCTCCGCCATGCTCTCGGTGAAGGCGAGGAAGGCGGCACCCTTCAGGATGCGGGTGCCGTCATCCATCCAGGGCAGGGTGCGCTC
Organism: uncultured Alphaproteobacteria bacterium; assembly: GCA_963709085.1. Classification (GTDB taxonomy): domain Bacteria; phylum Pseudomonadota; class Alphaproteobacteria; order Acetobacterales; family Acetobacteraceae; genus Rhodovastum. The sequence goes on along the minus strand of CAVPVB010000024.1, from coordinate 73,556 downwards.
GTTGACCGCCGCGCGCACGGCGCGCTCGGCGGCCTGCACCGGCTTGATCGTCTCGCCGAGCAGGCTCTTGTTGGCGCGGACGGCGTTGTCCTCCGCGCCCTTCAGGCTGCAGATTTCACGGGTGATGGCGCGGTCGCGCTTCTCGCCGGTCCAGACCCGGACGGTGGTGTTGACCAGCAGGGCGCGGGCAGAGATGTCCATGGCGGACCTCCTTGGGGGTGTCGTGGGGGGGGCGCGGGCGCGCCAGGTCGCCGGCGTCTTGCGCCGGTGCGGTCAGTGGCCGCTGAGCATGGCGCCGTGTGCGGCGGCCCAGCTCTGGTAGGCGGTGGTCAGCGTCAGCCGCTCGTCGCGGGCGGTGGCGTCGATCACGCAGGCGACCGGGAATTCCTGTTCCGGCAGGCGGTCGAGGTAGCGGACCACCGCCGCGAAATTGCCCGGCGTCGCCCGGTGCGCCAGCGCGCCCATCAGGGCGTAGCTGGTCATGGCATCCTCCGGCAGCGGACCGGACTCCGGGTCGAGCAGGATGGCGTCGATGTCGGGCAGGCGGCGGAAGATCTGCTGGAACCCGGTGAAGTCGGCGCTGGCCGGGCCGCCGACGGCACCGGCGACGCATTCCCGCTGCACCGCCTCGGGCAGCTTCAGCCGCAGCACGCGGTCGGCCATCGCCCAGCTGCGCGGCGACGGATAGGCGTTCTCGGTGGCGGAGAACCGGTGATGGTATTCGCTCGCCCGATAGCGGTTATAGGCGATCAGCATCGGCGCGATGCCGCGGCGGGCGGCCCAGCCTGCCCAGGCGTTGACGTTGGCCTCGATGGTCAGATGCACGAGGCGGTTGCGCACATGGCTCGGCATCGTCGTCGTGCCGGCGCGGTTGTGCTGATGGTTGCCGGCGCAGACCACCATCCAGCCTGGCGGCAGCACGTGCTCGCCGATCCGGTGATCCCGGATCAGGCTGGCAGCGATGTTCATGTTGGCGAGGCCGGCCTGCGGCAACTCGTCCAGAAACAGGATGCCCCTGCCCTGGGTCGGCAACCAGTCCGGCCGGCAGCGGATGGCGCGACGGTTTTCGATCCAGGGCAGGCCGCCGAGTTCGGCCGGATCGCGGGTCTGCAGATCGGCGTAGACCACCTGCCAGCCGTCCTCGTCGGTTGCCGCCGGCAGGTCGCGGCCGAGATCGCCCAGATCCTCGGCGACGCTCTCGACGATCTCGGTCTTGCCGAGCCCGGGATCGCCCCAGGCCATCGGCACCAGGTAGTCGCGCGGCGTGCCGCCTTCCTGGGCGGTGGCGAGGTTTTGGCGGATGACCGCGCCGAGCACTTGCGCGAATTGCGGGATGTTCATGGCGCTCCCTCCGTCGCGGCGATGCGCCAGCCTGTCGGTGTCATGGACCTCTCCTGCTCTGGAGTTTTTCGCGAACACTGGTTCCGCCGGCCGCTTCGGGAGTGCCGGGGCAAGGGCGGGCGCCGCCGCAGGCAAGCCCGGGAGCGCAGCGACGGACCCTTGCGGCGGCGATCCCGCCAGCGGCAGTTTTGTCCTTTTCTCGCCGTTCTGTTTTCGTGTCTGCGGCGGCCAGCAACCGTCCGGCCGGGCTGGCCAACGCCGGTCCCGCTGCTAGAATTGTCGCATGCCGAAACGTCGTGACCCCGCACAGAGCTGGGCGCCGGTGCAGCTGCCGCTGTTCCCGGACCGCCTGTCGCTGGTCCGCCTCCGTCCGGAGGGACACGCGTGCCGCTATTACCGGATGGAGGTGTGGCCTGACCTGTTCGGGCGCGCGCTGCTGATCCGGCACTGGGGACGGATCGGCACCGCGGGCCGCCGCCGGTTTGATCCGCACCCTGATGCGGGGGCGGCGGTGAATGCCCTGGCGCGGATTGCCCGGGCCAAACTGCGCCGGGGCTATCGCGCGCGCTGAGGGGGCACCAGAGTTGCCGGCGCGGCGCGCCGGCGGAGCATCCCCCTCATGCCGGCGTTTGTTGCACCAGCACGTCGTTCCAGTCCGATCCGGCGGTGGGTGTCAGCCGCGCGAAGGCGACGCCCGCCGCGGCGGCCAGTTCGGCATGACAGGCGGCGTAGCGCTCGCCGGCGGCATTGGCGTCGGTGGCGCTGTGCAGCACGGCATCCCGCACCCCGGCGATCGCGGACAGTTCCCGCGCCAGCGCCTGGAGTGTGCCCGGCCCCATGCCGCCGCCGGTCGCGGCATAGAGCGTGTCGGCGCGCAACTCCTCCAGCGCCGCCAGGCTGAGCGCGTCGATCGGCGCTTCGGTGACCGCCAGCCGGATCGGAAGCCGGCCGCCCGCCAGGCGGAACAGGGTCTTGCGGCCGCCCCGCACCGCGCCTTTGAACTCCGGCCCGCGGATGTCGATGTGGGTGACGCTGCCGCTCTCGTCGCGATGCGCGAACCAGGCGCTGCCGTGCGGTCCCTCCCGCACCGCGTCGGCCTGGCTGGCCGCGGCCAGAACACAAGCTGGCAGCCGGCGCGCGCCGGTCAGATAGCGCCAGGCCGGCGATCCGCGCGCCAGCGGCCGCCGCCGCTCCCAGTGGTCGGCGACGGGAATGGGCGATGCCCCGGTCCGCAGCGCGCGGAAGGAGTCGGGAACCCCGGGCGCCACGCCGGCAAATCCGCGCAGCACCCGCCGCGCCGCGCCGAAATTCAGCCCCGGGTCGAGGTGCTGGACCAGGCTGAAGATGTCGCCCTTGCGGCCGCTGAGCGGGTCCCACCAGCCGCGGCCGTCATGGTTGACGATCAGGATTTCGCCGGCGCCGCGGCGGTATTTCAGGCCGCGCCTTGTGCTCTCCGCGCGGTCGAGCCGCCATCCCGGCGCCAGCCGCTCCAGCAGCGCGGCGCAACTGACGCTGGCCTTCAGCCAGTCAATCTCCTTGTCCTGCATGGTTCGGCGCTCCCGTCGGGATCGGCCGGGCAGGGGAGGGAGCGGCGCCTTGCCCTCCGCTTTCCGTCTGCTCGGCCGTCCCCTCCCGCCGACCGCGAAGCCGGCGCGGGACAAGGGCGTGCGCAGCACGGGAGCGCGCAGCGCGACGCCCCCTTGTGGCGCGCCCGGCGCCAGCGGTAGCGCCGTCGTCCGGGATCGGCGGCTGCCGTTGATCTGGCTTTCTGGCTTTTCCTGGTGCGAGAGATCGTTGCGGGCAAGGCCGGGGCGCGATCCCGCGGCTCCGGGCGAAGGCCATAGCCCGGCCCGGAAGGGGCGTCCGCAAGAGCATGACGGGCCAAACTCAGTTCTCGGACGAAACATATAAATCCTGGAACGCGGCGAGCCTCGTCTGGTCAGACTCCGGTGCGGTGTCTACTGTGACGATCCTGCTGCTTGATGCCGTTTCTGGGGAACGGCTCAAGCATCACCGCGAAAGGACGCCAATGACGGAGATTGTCGAAGACGGTCAGCTGCTGCAGCTGACGGCCCAGATCGTGGCCGCGCATGTCGGGCACAACCCGGTCGCGCCGGACGCGTTGCCGGAGTTGATCCACCGGGTGCATGCGGCGCTCACCGCGACGCAGAAGCCGCCGGTCGAGGCCGCTGTGGCAAAGCAGCAGCCGGCCGTGCCGCCCAGGAAGTCGGTCTTCCCCGATTACCTCATCTGCCTGGAGGACGGGAAAAAGCTGAAGATGCTCAAGCGGCACCTGCAGACCAGCTACGGTCTGACGCCGGCGCAGTACCGCGAGAAGTGGGGCCTGCCGCACGACTACCCGATGGTGGCGCCGACCTACGCCGAGACGCGCTCGACGCTCGCCCGACAGATCGGCCTCGGCCGGAAGCCGGTTGCCGCCCCGGCCGCTGTTCCAGATCCTGTTCCGGCGCCTGTTCCAGCCGCTGTTCTGGCACCGCGGAAGGCTGGTCGGCCGCGCAAGGCCGCTGCCGCGTAGGCAGCGGCAGGCCAAGCCCGGAGCGGAGATGACCCCATCGCCGCGGATACGAGAGAACCCGGAGCAGCTCGGCCGCTGCCGGTTCGGCGCCCGCAGGCGGCGACCATCCCCGCCGGGCGGCCTCCTGGGGTGCGAGTTTGTCGGCCACCAGCCGATCGAGCAGCGCCGCGTCCTGCAGCGAGAAGCCGCCATCCTGCTCGAACAGGTGGCACAGCACCGCGCCGCCGGCGGTCTGGTAGGCGTCGACCCCGACGAAGACGGCGCGCGTGTTGCCGGCATGCACCGCACCCTCGGTCAGCAGCCGGATGACCTGGGCGGGCGCGGCCGGGGTCCAGCTGCGGGAGACCGACTCCCACACCTGTTTCTGCCGGGCATAATCTGCTGGCCGTCCTCGGCGGGCCGATCGGGGCGTACGAGGACGACCGCTATCCCTCCCTCGGCGAGGAACTCGGCCTGCTGGAAACCCGCCTGCAAGCGGGCCTGCCGACGCTGGGCATCTGTCTTGGCGTGCAGCTCATGGCGCGGGTGCTCGGCGCCCGCGTCTATCCGATGAACGGCAGCATCAAGGAGATCGGCTGGACGGCGTCCACCGGGCGGCGGCATCGGGAGCACATGGGAGCCCTCCCGAGGCGCCGCGGCCAACGACCGGAAGCCAGTCCGGCGAGGGGCTGGCGCATTGGACGGCGTGGCGGCGGCCCGATAGGATTCAATCCTATTTTGTGCTATGGTTAAGCTACGGGAGACCACACATGCGGACCACGCAGCAGTTCAGCATCACCCTGCCGCACGACATGGCCGAGGCAGTGGAGAGCAAGATCCGGTCGGGGGCCTATGCCTCCGTCAGCGAGGTCATGCGCGACGGCGTGCGTGCCCTGCTGGAGCGCGACGCGGCCGTGGAGCGGTGGCTCCGCGAAGAGGTGGTGGTGGGCCATCAGGAGTATCTGGCCGACCCCTCGAAGGGCGTTCCGGCCGACGCAATCCTCGGGCGCATCAAGGCGCGCCGCGCCGACCGTAAGAAGCAGTGAGATTTTGTGCGGGTCATCTTCACGCCGCTTGCCGAGCGCCACATCGACAACCTGCACAAGTATATCACGGAACATGCGAGCGAGGACCGCGCCGACCTCTATGTCGGCCGCATCATCGAGTTCTGCAACGGGCTGACCACGTTCCCCCTGCGGGGTTCGCAGCGCGACGATCTGTTGCCCGGGTTGCGGGTGACCGGCTTCGAGCGCCGCGTCACCATCGCGTTCGTCGTCACCACCGATGCCGTGCTGATAGAAGGGATTTTCTACGCCGGCCGGGACTTCGAGGCGGCGTTCCGCGACCTGAGGTGATGACGCCCGGCAGTGCTGTACCAGGTTGCCCTGGCACATGGCCTCATGGGACGGCACGGCTTCGTATCTTTCCGAAATCCGCATCCAAACCCAGCCGCACCGCTTACCGACGGGCCGTGCCATGCTCAACCAGCCGATTGAGCACAGCAGATGATCGCGTCTGCACAGCGTCCGCGAGCCGCTGTCCCATTGATTACCATGGAATGGTGCCCATATTTCAGCTTGTTATCAAGCAGTGCCAGCGTAGCAATTGTGGTCGCGCGTATCTGACGTGCGATGTCTGCAGGGAGGCCCAGTGTCTATGGCGGGAATGGAAGTCGGCGGCGATATCGTTCTGGACGACCCCGAGGAGGCCATATTGGCCGACCTCCCCGAAGGCGATGCGGAAGGCGTAAAATGGCTTCTGCGCCTGGCGAGAGCCAACGGTCACGTCACTCAGACTGAAATCGCGGCCAGGCTCCCCGCTACGGAGTTGGCGCCAAACCGGATTGAGGCTGTGACGGCAGCCCTTTCGCAGCTTGGTGTCGATATCCTGGAAGCGGACGATGCCGAGGACGGCGAAGCCGGGGCGTCCGAGCGCCTTCCGTCGGCGGACAGCGACGCGGCGCCCGAAACGCCGGGAGGCAACCTCCGGGAAGACACGGGGAGTTCGGCCGATCCCGTCCGGACCTATCTGCGGGATATGGGTTCGGTTTCGCTCCTGACGCGTGAAGGCGAGGTTGCGCTTGCCAAGCGCATCGAGGCCGGGCGCGACATGATGTTCACCGCGTTGGCCGAGACACCTTTCACCTTCTGGGCCATCCACGGCTGGCATGCTGCGCTTCTGGACGGCAGCATGCCGCTCCGCGATGTGATCGACCTGGAGGCGACCCTTGGCTCCCAAGGCACGCAGGGCGACGGCCGCATCGCGGCGGCCACGGAAGCCACGGATGACTCTGCCTTCGATGCGGCCGATGGCGGCCCGTCGATATCGGCCCTGGAGGCGCAACTGCGGCCCGGGGCGCTGGCCACCTTCGCGGCCATCGAGACGGCCTGGCAGGCGATGCGGGAGCTTCATGGGCGCCGGATGGTTGCCCTCGATGGACGGCAGGCGCTGCCCGCAGAGGCCGAAGATGCGTTCATGTGCCGCCGCGCCGAGGTGGCGGCGTTGGTGGGCAAAACCCACCTTCACGGTGATCGGCTTGGGTCCCTGATCGAGCGGATGCGGACGATCAACGCGCAGATGATCACCGCCGAGGGCAACCTGCTCCGGCTGGGACTGGCCGTCGGCGTGTCGCGCGAGAGCTTCCTTGCTGTCTACTCGACCCAGGGATCGACCCCCGGCTGGGCTGCTGCCACGGCCAACCGACGGGACAAGGGGTGGCGCCCGTTTGCCGCCCGCCACGCCGGGGAAGCCGAAGCGGTCCGGGAGGCGGTGGCGGCCATGACCGCCGAGGTCGGGCTGACAGCGGCGGAGTTTTGCCGGGTCTACGGCACCATCTCCAAAGGCGAGCGGATGATGCGGCTCGCGAAGAAGGAGCTGATCGAGGCCAATCTCCGTCTCGTCGTCTCCATCGCCAAGAAGTACACCAATCGTGGCCTGATGTTCCTGGATCTGATCCAGGAGGGCAACCTCGGCCTGATGAAGGCAGTCGACAAGTTTGATTATCGCCGTGGCTTCAAGCTCTCGACCTATGCGACCTGGTGGATCCGCCAATCCATCACCCGTGCGATTGCGGATCAGTCCCGCACGATCCGGGTGCCAATCCACATGGTCGAGACTGCCAATAAGCTGAACCGGGTGGCGCGGGACATCCTCAGCGAGACCGGACGGGAGCCAACGCCGGACGAACTGGCCGGACGGATGGGCATCTCGCGAGAGAAGGTGATCCGGGCACAAAAGATCGCCAAGGAGCCGATCAGCCTTGAGACACCCGTTGGCGATGTGGAAGACAGCCATCTCGGCGACTTCATCAAGGACGAGCATGCGGTCATGCCACTCGATGCTGCCGTCCATGCGAGAATGCGCGAGGCAACTGCCGAAGTGTTGTCTGAATTGTCGCCGCGGGAAGAACGCGTTCTGCGCATGCGCTTCGGCATTGGCGTGAACACGGAGCACACCCTGGAGGAAGTTGGAAAGCAGTTCAGCGTGACGCGCGAGCGCATCCGGCAGATCGAGGCCAAGGCACTGGCCAAGCTCAAGCACCCGGCCCGTAGCCCCAGGTTGCGCTCATTTATCGAAAGCTGAGTCCCAGAGCCGCCTGATCGGCGTGGAGCCGCCAATTGCGCTGCACCGCAGCAATCAACCCGATCAGAACTCGATAAACGAACCCCTTATCACGTCTTATCCAGCGGCGTCACATTCGCGCGGCAACCAGTCCCTTTCATGGCGTGGCCGCGGATGGGGGAGAGCGTTAGTCAGGGGCCGTCTGGTCGAATGTAAGATATTGTAATCGTGCGAAGAGTGTGCTAAATATATTATCGTGAACCTTGGGAAGATGCCCTGAGGGACACGGGATGGTCGCTCATACACAAAAAAATCGTTGGCATGCGGTTGATGTTGCCGCAGCCCAGGAAGGTCCAAGAACGATGACAATAGCCGCAATCCTCAAACACAAGGGCTGCGATATCTATTCCGTGCGCCCAAGCAGCACGATAGCCGAGATTGCACAGCTTCTTGCCTCACGGCGCATCGGCGCCGTCATGGTGACAAATTCAGCTGGCCAACTGGTCGGCATCGTCAGCGAACGTGACATCGCCTATAGTTTGGCGGTCGATGGCGAGCAGACGCCTCGGAAAACCGCCGAACAACTGATGACCCATGCGGTCAAGACCGCCACGCTTCAAACGACCACCGACGAAGCCATGGCGATTATGACATCCGGACGATTCCGCCACCTGCCGGTGCTCGACCGCGGCGCGCTGATCGGTATGGTCAGCATCGGCGATGTGGTGAAAAGCAAACTCATGCAGCATGAGACCGCGGTACAGACGCTGTCTTCCTACATCTCCGGTGCGGGCTATTCGGCAAGTTCCGATCTCGTCGCCGCTTGATCAGAGGACGGGCGAGAGGGGTGTGCCTGGTCGTGCGGCAGAATCGCTGATGATTGCGCGCAGCTACACCCTGATCTGCTGCACCTCGTCAAGATTCATCTTGTCGCGCCGGCGGTCATAGAATTGCGTCGTGCGGGTGCTGGCGTGGATCGCCATGCTGGCGGCCGTCTCCAGAGTGCCGCCGTTCTCCATATAGGCGGTGATCCCGATTGCCCGGAAGCGGTGGTTGCCAAGCTTGGTGCCGATGCCGGCTGCTGCCGAATCATGGCATGGGCGTTGGCCTGGGGCAGGGGGGTTGTTGTCAACGTTCCGGTGCCGCGGCCAATGGGAACAGCGGCCCCTCGTCATCCACCATGATGCTGGTCTGCTCCAGATAGGCGGTGAGGTAGGCTTCCAGGCTTTGGTGGCATGGCATGGAGTGCGCCTTGCCGCCCTTCTCGCGCAGCCGCACCCACAGCCGGCGGTTCTGCGTGAACACGTCCTCCACCTTCATGCCCAGCGCCGCGCCGATCCGCGCGAACGAACAAACCATGAGGGCGATCAGCGTCCGGTCGCGGAGCCCCGCATGGGTCGTGGTGTCGATGCTGTCGAGCAAAAGGCCCGCGCCTCTTCCGGCTCCAGCACCGGCGTCTTGCCTTGCCGCATGACGGACCGCGGCAGCGATGCCGCCGGGTTCACGGCATCACCCGGCCGGTTACCAGCCAGTGGAACAGGTGGCGCACCGCGGCGAGGCGCTGCTTGACGCTCGGCGCGGCCAGTTCGCGCGTCTGCATCTCGATCCAGGTCACGACGTGCGGCGGTTGCACTTACACACCTATTCGAGCATCGGCACGGCTCCCTCGAGGTCCGGCAGCAGGACCACGCTTTCCTGCTCGTTGGGGTCGGTCCGCGCGATCACGGCGACGCAGGGTTCGCTGGCACTGGAATTGTAGGGCAGGTGCGGCACGTCGGCTGGAATGTAGAAAAATTCACCGGGCCGCACGACCGAATGATGCTCCAGATCCGCGCCATGCCAGACACCGGACTCGCCGCTGAGAACATAAATGGCGGTCTCGTGCGCGGCGTGCTTATGTGCCTTTGCTCGTCCCTTCGGCGGAATGCGCACGATCTGCATGTGGATGCCCTGGGCCCCCACCGATTCGGCCGAGATGCCAACCGCATAGAGCAGCCCCTGCTTGCCGACGAAGCTCTCGCCAGCGCGAACGACCCTGCACGTCGGCAGGTGCCTGATCGCCGTGTCCACTGTATCCATCCTGGTCCCCCTACGTTCATTGGATTTGTGCCGGTTACCTGGAACGCGGGCGCGTCCCAGGTGTCCACCGTAGGAGGATACATCGCCCAGGGCGGTCTCTAACGCACAACCATATGGATCCGGGCCAGCGGTGATCGCGCAGAAGTGTGCTCGGTCGACGGCTTGCATCTCGGCTTCTCGAAATCCTTGTCGATCGCCTCGATGTAGGCGGCGACGTGCAGCGGCTCGATGTCGGCAAGCTCGCCGACATGGTGCCGCTCGCACCAGGCGAAGAACCGGCCGACGGCATGTAGGTAGGCCGTCCGGGTGCTCTTGTTGCGGATGGCGGCGGCGAAGAATTTCACGAAGCGGCGGATGGCGTGCTCGCCGGCGTCGGCGAGCAGCCCCGGCACGACGACGCTGGCCGACGCCGCGGCAACAGCGCCGGAGGGTCGGCTGACGGTCGGTTCGCGGTTCGCTTTGGCGATGTAGTTCGGCATGCAGCAAGTGTAACATAACGGATTAAGAGTTTCTGCGGCGCGAAGCCGCCGCGGAAGAGAGGTGGCCGATCGGTGGCCGTCGCTTGCGCCGATCCTCTTCGTCGCCGCCGATGCGGGATTGCTCATTGTCCTTGTCGTCCCGGCGTGGTTTTGCACCGTCGTTGCGGGGCTGCTGTTCGGTGCGTGGTGCGGCACCGTCTATGCCCTCATCGGCACGACGCTTGGCGCGGTTGCCGTATTCGCGATGGCGCGTGGCGGCCTCCACGGCATGGAACGGCGCGGCGGCGCCGTGGCGGCACGCCTGGCGGGGGAACTGCGTGCGAGCGCGATCGGCTACCTGATCGCGCTGCGGCTGATGCCGGTGTTCCCATTCACGCTCATCAACATCGCCGCCGCACTGGCCAGCATCCCGCAGCGCCGTTACGTGCTCGGCACTTTCATCGGGATCGTCCCGAGCTCCGTCATCTATGCGAACCTCGGCGCCGAGCTGATCGATCTCACCAGGCAAGGGCAGCTGCCCGCTGCAGAGCTGATCCAGCGGCCGCGGTTCCTGCTGCCGCTGCTCGGTCTCGCCCTCATCGCCGCGAGCCCCGCGTTGCTCCGGTGGGCGCCGCGCGGTCGCGGCGGCTGACCGCACGCACCGCCCGCCGCAACAGGAAACCTGCAGCGGCCCGCCGGGCCGCTGCAGGTCGCCTCCGGGTCAGGCCTGCAGCATCCCCTGGATCACCGAGTCCGTCACCGAGGCCGCGACCCGGGAGGCGATCCGCTGCATCTCGCCCAAGCTCGGTTCGTTACTGATCGGGAACGCGATTCCCCCCGCGGCCTCGACCAGTGCGCGGATGCCCGGTTCCGGCTGGCAGACGGCGAACAGCAGGATGCCGCGCGCCTGCAGCGCCTGCCCGATCTGCCCCACCGACCGTCCGGACGGCGACGGCTTGGTGTCGGCCGTCGTGAACAGGACCACGGCGCCGCGCGACTTCGGCGGGACTCCGCCCCAGTCGACGGTGTCCAGCACCGTCTCGATCCCGTGCGCGTGGTGCTCAGGCGCGTCGCCGCCACCCTCAAACCGGATGGCGTTCGCGGCGGTGACAACGTCGTCGAGCCCGCCTTCCCGCACAAGCATCACAGGGTGCTCGTTATAGTCGAGGTCGCCGTGAGTTTGCAGGAACAGACGCACGCGGGAGGCCTTGTCCAGCACCGGGCGGGCAATCATCGGGATTGCCGCGCGGATGCCGCGGGAGAACTCCAGCGACGAGCCGGTGCGGTCGACCGCGAAGACGAGGTCGACCGATACGGGCACTTTTCGGATCCTCGCCGGCATCAGCATCTCCGGCTCGAGTCGGCGCCCCGGCGGGCGCGGCATCGCCATCCCAGAAGCCGTCGGCACCGTCGTGGGGGTGGGAATAGGACATAGGCTGGACTTCGTGGTTAGCCGTCCGGAGTTTCGGATGCCTGCTCCGGCGGCGGTTGCACGCTGGCACCCCGCTGGCATGACGATCCGGCGGCCGCTTTCTGACCGAGCGGCCGCCGGTCTTGTCTCACCTCAGGCCGCGACCGCGGCCGGCGCCAGCAGGACGGCTTCGTTCAACGGGATGTAACGGTCGGCGGCGTCGCGCAGGCGTCGCGCGGTGCAGTCTTCCCAGCTCCACACCTCGACCTTGCAGCCTTGCGCCTTGAGGTAGTGGAGCAGCGGCTCATAGTCGCCGTCTCCGCTGACCAGCGCGATCACGTCGACTTTACCGGCCAGCGCGATGGCGTCCACGGTCAGCCAGCAATCGACGTTCTTCGGCGGTGTCTTCACCTCCACACCGAGCCTGCGCTCGAGGAAGCACTGCAGCTTCGGCGGGAACGGATACTGCTTGGCCGCGGCTTCGGGCCGGTAGAGAATGGCGCGGACGATCTCGCGATCGTCTATGGCTTCCAGCAGCTTGGCGTAGTCGATGCCGCGGCCGAACGCGTTGCCGGCCGTGATGCGGAGGTTGTCGTCGTCGACCAGCACCGCCACACGCTGGGCGGACAGTTTGCGCATCCTCCCGAGCGTCGTGACCGGCGACAGATCGCCGCAGGGCATTGCGTCCAAGGTACGCTCCTTTTGTTTGGGGTTGTGCCCTGGAGACGAGGCGGCGCGATGAGATTGACAGGCGGACCGGCAGGGGACCGCGGCCGCCGGTCGGCCGGCGGCCGCGCTACTGCGGCGCGGCGGTGACCTGCGCGAGGATGCGCCCGCACTGTCCGCCGCGCTGCAGCCGCTCCGCCATGTCGTTGCCCAGCAGCGCCAGGGCGCCGAGGATCCGGCACACCTTCACGCGCGCCCACAGGCGCAGCTTGTAGCCTGTCGTCGTGCCGAAGGTCGCGGCGATCTCGTTCGGCGTAAATTCGACGAGGAGTTGGATGACAACGCGCCGGTACCGCGCGTCGAGTTGCCCGAGCACCTGCACCAGCAGGTTGCGCACGTCGATCTGCTCGACGAGCGTGTTCTCGAGGCCTTCGTCGTCGTCCGGCCGCACCGGCGCCGGCCGCCACTTTCCCTTAGCAGGCGAAGGCGGGCCGGCCGGCGCGCGTGGCGGCACGTCCGCCTTCGGATCTTCCGGATCGACGCCAGGTGCGCGCGCGATCGCCGCGTAGTCCTCGTCGAGGCTGACGAAGGTCATGCTCTGGCTGTGGCGCACGTCGTCGATCAGCGTCCGGCGGATGACCGTGTGCAGGAGGTTCTCCATCTCCGCCGGCGTGCGCGGAGCGGACGGGCTGCGGCGGTAGAACTTCAGCGTCTTGACGAACGATTGCTGCAGGGCGTCGGTGACGGTCTCGGGCGGCAGGTTGTCGAAGCGCCTGATGTAGAGTGCCTTGAGCTTGCGAAACGACGCGGGCGTGGCGAAGGGCGCAAGCAGCGCGTCAATGCTTTCGTCGGCACGACCCATGGCTTCCGTCCCTTTCGCGCAGTGCGCCGACGCTCCGCTGCGGGCTCTGTCAAAACGCGCGGTCCGCTCCGTCTTGCGGAAGAGGCGGCCCGTTGCCGCATCTCCCCGCAACCAGAAACGCCAAGAGGCATCATAATGCGTCGTCCTCCCAGCGTCGTCCAGCACGCCTATCTGGAGCGGCTGGCCGCCCATGTGGCTGCTTCGTCGTTACCCGCGCCGCTCCGGTCGCCGGTTCCGCTTGCGTCACCGCCGCCCTTGCCGTCGTTGCCCCCGCGCCCCGCGGTGGCATCCGCTCCCGTCGCGCACTGGACGTTGCCGCCCCGTCTCGCCGCTGCCGGTGAGTGGCGGCTTGCGTGGCAGCGGCTGCTGGCGATCCTGCGCCAACTGCCGCCGATGCTCCGCCGGCTGCTGCTCGTCGCGCCGTTCACGCTTCTCGTGACACACACAAGCGCGCTGGCGTTCGGTGCCGATGCCATCGCCGCGGAACATATTGTCGCGTCCGAGGCTGCTTCCCGGACGGCCGGGCGCCACGGCGAGGAACCACACGCCAAGGCCGCGCCGCGATACGCTCAGACGGAACGGTCGCACGGCACGCACCCGACGGGCCACGACAGCGACCCGGATCGGCCGACGCCGCTCCAGGAGACCGCTCCGGCCGCATCGGCGCCCCTGCCCGGCACCGAGGCGACCGCTCCCGACGCGGGCACGGCTCCGCCGCCGGCCCGCCTCGATGAACCCGGCGCGCCCCTCCCGGAGCGAGCGGAACCGCTGCCGGCCCTGCCGGGCGAGCCGGTCGCGCCGATCGTTGTGGCACCGCAGCCGGCCCCGGCCGGGGTTGCGTCCGCCGGCCTGGGGCGCGCCACACTCGCGATCGCCAGCGCGAGCCTGTTTGCCGCGCTCCTGGTTGCCGTCGCCTGCCTCGTTGCCCGGCACCGCGCATCGCACGTGTCCGCGACGGCCCTGGCCGAGGTCGCACCGCAGGTTGAACCCGAGGCGCCCACGGAGGCGCTGGCGGACGCGCCGTGGACGCTCGGCTTCGCCACCGACCGCGGCCGCGTGCGTGCGCGCAACGAGGACGCCGGCTGCGCCTTCCGTGTCGCTACCGACCAGATCGCGATCGTCGCCGATGGCCTCGGCGGCATGCCCGACGGCGCGGATGCCTCGGCGCTCGCCGTCCGCGCGGCCGCGCGCGCTCTCCGGCGCGGTTGGCGCACCGCGCCTTCCGCCCACCCGCCCGCGCCTGCGATCCTCCTGCACGCCGCCTTCGCCGCCGCCGCCGCCAGGCTCGCCACGCGGGCGCTGCGGCGCGGCTTTGTCTCACCGCGCGAGGGTCTGCGGACGACGCTGATCGTGGCGATCGCGCGCGCCGACAGCTTCCATTTCGCCTATATCGGTGACGGCGGCATCTTTCTGGTCCGCTCCGGCGGCGCCTTCGAGACGCTGATGGCACCGCAGAAGGCGGGCGAGGAGCTCAACCGGCTCGCGGCGAGCCTCGGACCGTTCCTGCACGGCGCGCCGGTCCTCGGCAGCGTCACGCGCGAACCCGGCGACCTGCTCGTCCTCGCCTCCGACGGCGTGGCGGACCGCCTGCAGCCGCGCTTCTACACCGACCTGCTGCTCCGCCACGCAAGAAACTGCGGCGGCGACCTCGCGGCTGCGGCGCGGCGCGTGTTGGGCATCCTGGCGAGCCATGTCGAGGAGGGCCTGTTCCGCTTCGACGACAACATGACCCTCGCGCTGATCGGAGACGGGCAGCCGCCGCCGCTCGGCCAGGACGCCGCCGCCGCGGTGGAGGCGGCGTGATGGTGGACGAGGTGTTCCAGAGCTGCTCGGGCGAAGTCTATGTGCGCGGCGCGCCCCTCGGCGCGCCGGGCGCGACCGGCAGCTGCTGGACGGCGCGGCGACGCGACGGTGCCGGCGAGCCGCTCGTGCTCAAGCTGTTCCATCCCCGCGCCTGCAACGCGACGACGCGCCAGCGCGTCGTCCGGCTGGTGAGCGAGCGGCTGGATCGCGCATCGCCGGGACTCCACGCCCCGTTCGACATGGTGGACGGACCGATCGGCCTCGGCCACGTCGCCACCCTGGCGCCGGGCCGGCCACTCGATGCCTATCTCGAGGCGCCGACGAACGGCTTCCTTGACCATGTCATCGCCGCGGCGGCCATTACCTCCGCGCTGGCGGTGCTGGAGCGGCGCGGCGTCGCCCATGGTGACCTGCACCCGAAGAACGTGATGCTTGACCGCGGCGATGGCGTGTTGCACGCCTTTCTGATCGACTTCGATAACTACGTCGCGGCCGGGCTTCCGCCGCCGTTGTCGATCGGGCAGATCAGCTATTACGCGCCGGAGATCCGCCGCGATCCGCTTCCGTCCCGGGTCGGCACCGTGACCGACCGCTACGCGCTGACGGTGCTTCTGCACGAGTTGCTGTTGGCACGGCATCCGGCGGATGCGGCGGTCGAGGACCCCGACCGGTTCGATCATGTCATGCGCGCCGGCGGCTGGCCAGACGACCCGGCCGGCTCGCCGCACCCGCGCAGCGCCGACGGGCTGCCGGTGAGTCGTCTCGACACGCGGTTGCAGAACCTGTTCCGTCGCGGGCTCGCGCCCGTGCCGGACGCCAGGCCGTCGCCGGCGGAGTGGTTCGCGGCCCTGCGCCGCGCCGCCGCGAACGTCTATCTCTGCGACGATTGTCGCCAGCCTTTCCTCGTCGACGGCGGCAAGAGATGTTGCCCGCACTGCCGGCACGGCTTTGCCGAATATCACCTGGGCATTCCGTCGCGGGCGCCGGTGGTGCTGCGCGACCAGCCGGTCGCGCTCTCCCGGCGGCACTTCCGTGACGGGGCCGGCAGCGTCAGCCATGCCGTGCTCCGTCGGCGCGGCCCTGACGCGATCCTGGAGCCGACCGGCCGCGTCCCGATCTGGCGGGTTGGCGCGCGCGGCCCCGTTCCGCTGGAGCCGGGGCGCTCGCACCTGCTCCGCCCCGGCGAGCGGCTGCGCTTCGGCGACGTCGAGGTGGAGGTCGCGTTCGGCCGGCCGGCCGCGCCGCCGTAGCCGGCCGGCGCCGGTCAATTCCGCGCCGCCGCATCGTCTGACCTGCAGCGGCGCCGAACCGGCGGCCGTGACCACGCGAACAGGAGCGATCGATGAGCGAGAGGTTCGAACACCGCGTTCCGAAATGGATGGCGGCCGACTACCAGAAGAAGCTGGCCGGACTGTCCGAGAAGGACCGCAACTTCGTCAAGGAGGTGATGGCCGAGCAATACATGGAGAAGACCGCCGGCCAGCGCGGTCTGAAGACGACCGTGACGCCGGCGGACAAGGGCATGCGTGGCGGACCGGACGCGGACATGCGCTCGCGCGCCGGCCAGTCCGTCCGCGCCGAGGCGAAGGCGGAGACTTCCCGCCTCAGCGCCGGGCAGCGGAACCCGGTGAAAACGCTGCAGACCGATCCCGCCAAGGCGGAGAAGGGTGTCGGCCAGTTCCGCAAGGCGAGCGGCCTCGACCGGCAGGCGGCGGAGCGGAGCCGCGCCGCGCTGGAACGCGGGGAGAGCGTTCGCTACGAGGTCTCCCGCACCCGCGCAACGTCGAACGGCTTCGAGACCAAGGTCAGCGGCCGGAACTATGCCGTCGCCGAGACCGGGACGAAGGGCGGCCCCGTCACCACCACGCGCAGCCGGGCGGCTATCGGCAGCGGGTTCAAGCCCGCGACTGGCCACACCATCGCGCTCGACGGCAAGAGCCGTTCCGGTGGGCCGGGAGGTTCCCTGTGAAGGTAATGCCGACCCCCGGCGCGGTTGACGGTGGCCCCGTCACCCTCCCGCCGGGAGGGCGCTGCGTCCTCTGCGGCGCAGTGCTCGCGGGCGCGGTCGCCTGGGACCAGCACAACCGCGTCTTCTGCGCCCGGCATCGCGCCAACGGCCGCCATTGCCGCCACTGCGACCAGTTCTTCCTACCGGCCGGGCGCTCCGGCAACGAATCCTGCGACAACTGTGCCGCTGCCCTGGTGTTCGACCGCCGCGTTGCCGAAACGATCTGCGCCGACACCGCGCACTGGTTCGCGGCAAACGGCCTGAAGCTACCGCAGATGCCCGGCGTCTGGCTCTGCAACGTCATGCCGGCTTCGCCGTTGCGGCCGGGAACGCGCATGCTCGGCTACACGGAGCAGCAGGTCGGCGGATGGCAGCGGACGGCGCCGCCTCCCGCCGCCATCGTGCTTGCATCAGGGCTGCCGCTCATCGTGCTGCGGATGGTAACGACGCACGAACTCGGCCACGTCCTGATCGCGGTCGAGCGGCTGCGCCTGTCCGCACGCGTCGAGGAAGGCGCGTGCGACTGGCTGGCACACCGCCATCTCGGCACGCTGGGCACGCGGGAGGCGGCATTTCAGCAGCGCCGCATCGAGACCCGTGACGACCCGATCTACGGCTCTGGGTTCCGGGACATTTCGCAGCGCATGGCCGGCCAGCACCTGCGTGTGCTGCTGCCGCTGCTGCACGGCCTGCAAGTTCGGCCGCTCGGGTAACCGCGATGAGCGACCTGATCGGCCTGATCATGGTCGCGGCGGCCGTGCTCTGGGTGTGGCGCGAGCGTCGACGCGGGACGCCGGGTTTGCCGCGGCCGGTCAGCGCGCCTGAAGCGGCCGCCGCGGCGTGGTTGGTCGGGCGTTCGCCACCCCCTCCGCCCCCCCGGCTCACGCCGCTGGCGCCGATCGTCCGTACGCCGCCACGCCTGACCGCAGAACGGACCGATGGCGTAGCGGATGGCCTTACCGGCGCGCCGCTCGACCCGCGGCGGCCGCTGTGGCGCTGCACGAGCTGCCGCACCTGCTACGACGATGCGAGTTGCGAGACGCTGCGGGCCGAGACCGACGGCGCCTGCCTTGCCTGTGGAGGGCGCAGCCTCGCCCGGTTCACGCCCAGCTCCGGCCCGCCTCCGGGGCGCGGGGACGGACCGGTCACGCTCACCGTCAGCGTCCGCTGGCTCGGACCGGCCGCCGAGCCGGGCTTCTTTGTCGCCGTGCTCGAGGACGCGCCCTGGCGGCAGGCGCTGAAGCTGATCTTTCCGCCCACGTTCTCGCGTCAGCCTGGCGCCGACCGGTTCATCGCCGGACTCGCCGGCCGGCAGCTCACGGTGTCCGGCCACCTCGCGGTGGCCGGCGCGCTCGGCCCGCGGATCGTGGTGACCGACCGGGCGATGCTCCGCGACATAAGCCCGGCTCCCGCAACTCCGACCAGTCCCCGAACCCGCGAAAGGAGATAAGCATGCGAAACGACCGCTATGGCCGCCACGAGCTGATCGACTGGTTCTCCCAGGATCTCGTGCGGAGCGCCCGCTTTGCCGTGGTGGGTGCCGGCGCCATCGGCAACGAGGTGATCAAGAACCTCGCTTTGCTCGGCGCTGGCCGCATCGACATCCACGACTTCGATCGGATCGAGCGGCACAACCTCACCCGCAGCGTTCTGTTCCGCGAGGAGGATGTCGGCCGCGACAAGGCGGAGGTCGCCGCCGCGCGGGCGCGGGACCTCGACCCGGCAGTCCAGGCGGTGGCTGTGCCGGGCGACTTCTGGGCCGCGCTGTCGTTCGAGACGCTGCGCGCGACGGACTGCGTGATCGGCTGTGTCGACAATTTCGAGGCGCGCATCCTGCTCAGCCGCCTGTGCCGTCTCGCTGGTGCCAACCTTGTGGACGTCGCCATTGATACCCGCCACGCCAGCGTCGAGGTTTTCCCGTTTGCCCGTCGCGACGGCTGTGCCTGCTACGAATGCACGCTGCCGCACGGCGTCTACACGCGCATCGCCGAGCGCTTTTCCTGCGCGGGCCTACGCCGCCGCGGCCTGGTCGAGCGGCGCATCCCCACGACCATCCTGACCTCGTCGATGGCCGGTGCCCTCGCGGTTTCGGCGGCGATGCGCCTGCTGCACCTGCCGCAGGAGATCACCGAGGCGCGCCGCACGCTGGTCGATACCGCCGGTGGCACGCAGGCGACCGTGCCGCTGGCGCGCAGCGAGGCGTGTCCCGGCTGCGGCGACCTTCTCGGGGAGGTCCGTGTCGTGTCCTGCGATCCCACCATCGGCGTGGCCGGGCTGCCATTCGACGATGCCGGGAAAGAAAAGTCACTGCGCATGAGCGACATGCTGATCACCGGTGCCCGGTGCCGTGCATGCGGCCGCGACCTGTACGCCGGCGGTCAGCCGCGTCTGATGCTGGCGCGGGCGCACGACGACCGCCTGTCCACCTGCCCCGACTGCGGCGGCGAGATGCTGATCGATCTGCGCGATCAGTTCGATCTTGCCGAACTGCACGCCGGTTTCTGCCGGCAGCGCCTGCCGGTCCGGTTCGCGGTGTTCGATGCCGGTCAGGTGAGCGTAGTGCTCGACTTCATGCCCAACGCTGCGAACGGGGCCGGGCCAGCGGCGGTCGAGCCGGCGCCCTGCCAATTCTCGCCGGCAGTCTCGTCATGAAGACGGATCCCAATGGCGGGACCGATCTCCAGGAGAGCGCGATGAACGACGTGACGTTCCGTATCCGCACCGCCGACCAGACCCGCGAGGCGGAAATCACCGCCGCCCGCGACAGCACCGGGCGCGATCTGCTCGAACTCGCCATGGCGAAGTGGCAGATGCCGTCCGATACCGAGTACCGGCTCCAGAACACCTCCCGCCGCGACTACATCCAGCCCGAGCAGTGCCTGTCCGAGAACGTCCTCGCCGCGAATGACGTACTGCAGGTCGAGCCCATCCTGGTGGCGGGCTGAGGATGTCGCCGCAACAGAAGCGGCGGGTGCTGGATCTGCAGAAGATCCAGCATCTGACGCAGCGGTCCGGCGGGCGCGTCGCCGTCATCCGGACCGACGGCGACCCGATCCATCGCATCGGGCTGCGGATCGATGCCGTCACGGCCGGGTCGGCGCATTATCCGCTGGCGAAAGCGCGCGGCATCGGCGTCGAGATCAACCTGCCGGCGCGGTTTCCGTTCCAGCCGCCGAGCGCGCGCATCACCACGCCGATCCTGCATCCCAACGTCTTCAGCAACGGCGCCATGTGCCTCGGTACGAAATGGCTCCCGACCGAGGGGCTCGACCTGCTGGTGCGGCGGATCGTGGCGATCGTCACGTTCGACCCGAGGGTGGTGAACCCGGCCTCGCCGGCCAATCCGGCAGCCGCCTCCTGGTACCAGGAGGCGGTTCGTCGGAATCCGCGCGCGTTCCCGACCGACCGGCTGGCGGAGCAACTGCAGTGAGGCGAGCAAAGGAGCCGAGGGGAGACGAGACCCCCGGCGCCGGTGCCCTCCGGTGGCGCGATCGGCCCACGCAACCCGCCTTCCGACTGCTCGGCACCGGCGATGCGCGTCTGGCGGTGCTCGACATGGTGGCGGTCATCGCCGCCAGCCGCGACCAGCCGCTGCTGCTCTGCGCCCCCGACTGCCGCGCGGCGATCGCGGAGCACCTCGACGGCGCGCCGGTCGAGCGTGGCGGGTTGCTGATTGGCGCCGCCTGGTCGCTCGCGCCGGAGGACGCCGACGAACCGCCGGCGCTGCTGCGGGTCGAGGAAGCCGTGCCGGCAGTGGAGGCGCAGGGCACCGCGATCTCGCTGCGTATGGACGTCGCGCTGTGGGGGCGGGCACAGGCGGCGGCGGCGCGCCGGGGCGGCATCATCATCGGCTGGTACCACAGCCATCCCGACCTCGGCGCCTTCTTCAGCCGCACCGACCGCCGGACCCAGGCAGCGGTGTTCCGCCATCCATACAGCCTGGGGCTCGTGGTCGACCCGGTCCGCGGCCAGGAGCGCTGGTTCCTCGGTCCGCGGTGCCGCGAGATCTGGCCCGGATGGCAATCCAGCCTGGGTCGCTCGTCCTCGGAACAGCAAACGCAAACGGAGGTGGAGTCATGAAGATTACGGAACTTCTCGGCGCAGCCGCGCTGGTGCGTGGCGGCGCGCGGGCGTCGAACACGATCGGCCAGAGCATGCTGGCCAGCTTCGTTGCGACCGCGGCGGAGCGGGTGCGCCCGGATTTCGAGAGCGGCTGCCAGGGGTGCGAGCAGCACTACGAGGGCGGAATGGTCGCCCTGCTGCCGATCGACAAGGCAATGGACCGCTTCATGGAGTTCGCCGAGGAAGAACTGGCCGAGTGGCGCAAGACGGCGGCGCACACCACGCCGGATGGAGTTGCCGTGGCCAGCTATAGCGGCCGGATTTCGCCGCACGTGACGCTGCGTGCGCGAAGCTACTGGGCCCGGGTCGTCCAGAACGACCATGCCCGGCAGCGGGCCGGCGGCTGGCACGTTCAGGCCCGAATCACCTATCGCTACCGCGTGCGCTTTGAGCTGCGGCTGCAGGGCCCGCTCCGGACGATGGTGACCTTCCGCACGACCGAGGCGATCGACCCCGATCTGTCCTGCGGCTACGATCTGGCGCGACATTTTGAGGCGCCGTCGATGCCCGCCGGCTTCGGCCGGATCGGCGAGCGCTTCCTCGCCACCCTGCCGCGCTAGGACCGGCGATGCGCGTGCGCGACATCGTGCGGACCTCATTTGGGCGCCTGGCAGGGTCCGGCGCTTTGCCGGCCTATCAGGCCTGCGGCCGCTACACGCCGCCCGTGGTCCGGCACAACCCGACCTGGCGGCCACAACAGATCGAACCGATCCACTACAACGGGCTGGCATCCGAGCTTGCCGCCGACCCGGAGGCGTGGCGGCGGGCAGCATCGTTCGTCCGGACGTTCACCGCGGCGGCGGCCGGACGCGGTGCGCTGGCCTGGCAGCTCCCGGCCTGGAGCGGCTCTTTCGGCGAGGTCCCGGCGCCGGATCTCCTGCACCACGTCACTTTCGCGCTCGGTGCCTGCGGGCTGCGCGCCGGGCCGCCGAACACGATCACGCACACCGCCACCCTCGACGCCACCGACGCGCCGACGGTCGCGGCGCTGCCGGAGGCCTACGGGCTCTGGCTGCAGGTGCAGGAGGGGCGGCCGCGTTGGACGGAGAAGGTGGAACTGCGGCTGGTGGCCCGCGTGCGTGCCCGCATCGTCGTCCGCGCCGACGGACGCTTCGATTCGTTCGCCGATGTCGCGCTGTCCGCGCCGGCGATTTCGCTGATGGACGGCGTCGCCGCGGCGCTCGACCGGCGCCTGCCGCCGGGCGGCGATGGCATTTGGCTGCCGCGTCCGCCGGCACGCGTAACCTGGGGGAGGGACTCATGGAGTGCTCGCTGAGCGTGATGGAGCAGGCGGTCGATTGTCTGCGTCTGATGGTAGCGCGGTACCTGACCGAATCCGGCCGCGGACCGGAGGCGGCTGCACGCCTGCTCGACGGTTTCCGCGTCGAACGCCCGGCACAGGAGGGGCGCGCGACCTTCGCCGCGCCGTTCCCGCCGGCGCTGACGCTGCGCGCGGCGGATGCGCTGCTGCGCGACCAGGGGTTCGACGTGGGCAAGGGGATCGACGCCGAGCGCCGCATGGTGCGCGGCCGGATCGAGCGCGACCTCGCCGGCGAAGCCTGGGTCGCCGGCCTGTGCAGCCCGCGAAGCGACTGGCGCATCAGCTTCGCGGTGTCGGTGCGGGTCGCCAATGACGGCACCGTCGACCTTGCCACCTCGCGCCGCCTGCCCGAATGGGCGTCGCGGTTCCGCCGCCGGCTGCTGGAGCTGCTGGCGCGCACGGATACGGTGACGCTGGAGCGCGGCAGGACGCTGCACCGCGCGCTGACGGGCGATGCGGCGGCCGAGACGATTCTCGGGCCGGGCGAGCGGTTGACCGGGCCGTTCCAGGGCACGCTGCGCGACTACTCCGGCTGCGCCGCCGAGGCGGAGACGGGCGATCTCACCGCCGCGTGCGGCGGCGTGCTGCCGCTCGGCCGCCAGATCTTCGTCGGCGCCGACGGGCGGGCGCGCCGCGGACCGCTGCTGTTCCTCGCCCCCAACCGCCGCACGAAGTCCCGCCGCGAGCACCAGGGCGCGTTGATCTGTGCCCCGCAGAACACCGGCAAGACTGAACTCCTGGTACGCTGGGCGAAGGCGGCTAACCAGGCGGGCTTCAACCTGTTCCTGGTGGACGTGAAGGGGAATCTGCTGCGCCGGCTGCGCCGCGACGGGGCGCTGCGCGGCGACGTCTATCACTTCACAACCGACCCGCTTTGCCACCCCGGCGACCCCGGCGCGCCCTGCCACGCGCTCAACTTCCTCGAGCGGCTCGACCCGTTCAGCCCGCTCGGCCTGCAGCGCATCCGCCAGCTTGCCGAGGCAATCCTGCCGACCGAGGGACTGGAGAGCGGCGAGGTCAGGCTGTTCCGCGCCAATTGGGTGAACTGGCTGACGACGTTGATCCATCTCGTCCTGCTCGACGAGTTCCACGCGCCGATCGCCGGGCGTCGCGCCGACCTCGGCAACGTCTACGCGCTGGCGAGCGACGAGGACGCCCTGATCGCCTGTGTGCGCCGCATTGCCGTGGGGGAGGTGATGAACGGACCCTGGCCTCCGCTCCCCCGGCGCCCCCATCCTCGCTTCGGCGTCCGCGACGAGGGCAGGCCGTCGACGCTGCCCGTTCTGCATGCGTTGCCCGGCTTGCATGCACTGTTCGGGGAGATCGCGGTGCTGTTGCCGCAGGAACAGATCGTGCCCGCGATTGGCGACATGCCGCCGCTGATCGGACGGCGCTCCGAGCACAGCTATCGCTGGTTGACCGAGACGATGGCGGGGATGCTGCGTTCGTTCCGTTCCTACGACGTGCTCGGCGACAAGGTCAGCGGTGCGAACGACCTGCCGCGGTTCAGCCTGGAGGCGGTCGCCGGGCTCGACGACGCGCTGCGTCCGTCCGAGCGGCAGGTGACGGTGATCCTGGCAGCGCGCGAGCAGGACGGGGACGACTCCCGCACCGTCCTGACGCTGGCGATGGCGCGGCTGCAGCACGCTCTGCTCGAACGCATGCGCCACACCGGCGACCCGGCGATGCGCCCGGTGCTGCTTCTGCTCGACGAGACGCGCCGCATCCGCAACTTCCGCACCAACGAATACGTTTCGTATGCCCGCGAGGCCGAGGCAGGCTGCGTGGTCGTCTATCAGTCGCTCGACCAGGTCGGCGACGCGCGGGCGGTGGCCGAGCTACTGGAAAATATCGGCACGCAGATCTATCTCGGTTCGCTGGTGGGCAACACCGCCCGGCAATTCGTCGCCAGCCTGCCGAAGCGGCACCGGCCGGGCTTCACGATGAACGGCGGCGACGGCGCGGCATCGCTGCAGATCGGACAGGAGACGATCGATTATTTCTCGACCGCCGATCTCTGGACCCTGCCGGCCGGCGATTATCCTGCGCTGGTCCAGGTCAACGACCAGCCGCGGCGGCGGCCGATCCTGGTCAGCTTCGATCAGGCGCACGCGGCGCCATGAGCGTGGTAGGATGCAACATGGTTTGCGATGGTTTCGGAGGAGTGTGAGGTGGTGGGAAG
The DNA here is from genome assembly GCA_963709085.1 of uncultured Alphaproteobacteria bacterium. GTDB lineage: Bacteria > Pseudomonadota > Alphaproteobacteria > Acetobacterales > Acetobacteraceae > Rhodovastum. The sequence goes on along the minus strand of CAVPVB010000024.1, from coordinate 49,227 downwards.
CGGACGATTTTTCGGCGAACTCCTGCGCGACGCGCTCGACGAGATGAGCGGGACCGTTGTGTTCGCGCCCGGCGAGATCGAGGCCGACGTGGCGGAGCTGCACCGCCGGCTCGCGCAGGCCCGCCGCGAACTAGACGAGGAGGACGCGGCGGCGGCGAAGGAGGAGATCAGCGCCGACGACCTGCACGCTTTCGTCCGCGGCGAGGCCGCGCTGACCCACGCGCAGCAGCGGCGCCTGTTCGTCGAGCCGGCGCTGCGGGCGCAGCTTCGCGCGCTCCTGCGCGAACACGCGGTCGAGTTGCCGGCGCCTCCCGGCCAGGCGACCTCGGCTCAAGGCGCGGCGCCCGCGGCGCCGCGCCTTGCCGAGATGCCGGCGCGGATTGCGGCGGCGGACGAGCCACAGGCGACGTTCTCGCGTGACTTCGCGGGCGGGACGCTGCGGATCGCACCGGTCGGCATCGACCGTCAGGTCTATGTGGTGATCCGGTTCGACGATCCCGCGACCGCGGCCCGGGCTCTCGAGATCGAGCGGCCGCGCGATCAGCGGATCGTGCGTCTCGACCTGCCACCGGCCGACGAGGGCGAGATCGTGCTGATCAAGGACCTCGCCGTCGCGGAAGAGGCGGAGCTCGTCGAGTTGCTGCGCGATCTGTCCGCCTCAGGCGTGTTCCTGCGGCGGTAGCACCATGCCGTCGACGGTGTCTGTATCGGTTGCAACGACCGCCGGACCGATTGCTGTCGAACGCATTTCGGCGGTGCCGCTGCGGAAATCGCGGGCCTATGTCTGGGGAAGCCGTGACCCGCTGGCGATCTCGGCGAGCTATCACGATTTCGTGCGCGAGTGGGTCGCGCGCATTCCGCCGTTCGATCAGGAGAGCCGTTTCCGCCTCGATCTGTCCGGCGAGATCCATGTCGGCGACAGACTGGCAACTCGCCGCGTTCGTCGCGCACGCGCTGCAAAGCGCCGACCGGCTCGCGGAGCGGACCGCAGAGAACGCCGGGAACGACGGCGCTGCAACCATCCTGGTGGCGACCGGGTGGCTCGACTCCGCGCTGGCGGTCGGCGAAGTCGGGTTCGTCGAGGACAAGCTGTACTGCCTCCTGGCGGACGACCGGCTGCGCCGCGCGATCGCCGACGGTCGCCGGGTGATCGTCGCCCTCCCCGAAGGCAACGTCGCCGAGGTGGCGCCAGAGATCGAACGCCTGCAGCGGTCGGGCGCGGAGGTCCATGCGGTCGGGCAGGTCGAGGACCTGCTCCGCCGGCTCGACCTGAGCGTCCGGCCACGCGGCCCGGGGCTCGCGGATGCCTGGCGCGGATCGCCGTTCCGTGGGCTCGACGTGTTCGACGTCCGGCATCGCCGTATCTTCTGCGGCCGCGGCAAGGCGCGAGAGGAGGCGCTGCAGTTGCTGCGTCGCCAGGACCTCGCCGGCTGTGCTTTCCTGCTCATCCACGGCAGCAGCGGCGTGGGCAAATCCTCGCTTGCGCGCGCCGGTCTGCTCGCCGATCTGGAGGAGACGGCGGGCGCGGACGACCGCTGGCGCTCGGCAATCGTCCTGCCGAGCCGCGGCAAGGGGGCGCCGCTGGCCGCCCTTGCAGCCGCCGTTACCGCGGCACTTCCGGATCTGCCGGTCGATGCGTCCGCGCTGCAACTCCGTATGCGTGACGATCCGACCGGTGCCGCCGACGCAATCGCCGCGAGCCTGACGCAGCAAGGCGCCGCCGGCCGGCTGCGGCTGGCGCTGCTCGTCGACCAGCTGGAGGAGCTGCTGCTCTGGGCGCGAGAGGCGGCGAGCCCGGACGCCGCGCGGGAGCGCGACGCCTTCGCTGCGACGCTCGCGCGGCTGGCGCGCACGCGGCTCGTCTGGGTGATCGCGACGCTGCGCTCGGACCTGATCACGCTGCTCGAGGACAGCCCGGTGTTGTCCGATCTCGCGCGCAACGAACGCCTCTACCGGCTGGGGCGGCCGCGCGCCGGCGCGCTGAACGAGATCATCCGCGCGCCGGCGGCGCTCGCCGGCATCCGGTTCGTCGGCAACGACAAGGACGATCTGCCGCTGGCCGACGTGCTCACCGACGCTGCGCGGCGGCAGCAGGACTGCCTGCCGTTGCTGCAGTTTACCCTCCAACTTCTCTATGACGACGACGCGGCCGAACCCGGCACGATCAGCTATGCGCGCTACGAGAGCATTGGCGGTCTTGAAGACGCGATCGGCACCTGGGCCGACCGGACCGTGATGGCGCTTGATGCCGATCATGAGATCGACACCGCTGTGGACGATGTGATCTTCAACCTGGCCCGCCGCGGCCGTGATACCGACATCGTGGTGGCCGCCGAGTTCGCGCCCGACGAGGCGTTCCTGACCGCGGCGCGCCTCCGCGTGATCGCCGCGCTGGAGAAGGCACGGCTGATCGTCTCCGACGCCGATCCGAAGACGCAGCGCCGGACGATCCGCGTTGCGCACGAGGCGTTGCTGACGCATTGGCGGCGGGCCCGCGCCCTGTTCGAAACACATGGCGCCAAGCTCGCGCTGAAGGACGATCTGGAGCGCAGCGCCATCCGCTGGCGCGACCAGAACCGGGGCGCGGCCTTCCTCATTCTTGGCGCCGCACCGCTCGCCGAGGCCGCGGCGCTGCGCGACGACGGCCGGGTCTCCATCTCCGAACTCGCGCGCGGCTATATCGATGCGTCGTTGGCCGCGCAGCAGATCGCGGTCGAGGGTATCAAGGCGCGTCTGGCGCGCGACGAGCAGAAGATCGCGGACCTCGTCGCGGCCAGTACGCTCGGCGAGGCGGCGGGCGAACTCGAGCGGGTGCTGGGCTATCTCGCCGAGACAACCGACCCGGCGCTGCGCGACCGCCGCGCGGAACTCGTCGCGCAGCATGGGCGCATCGCGCGGTTGGCGCGCTACGACGCGGCGGCGCGGACGGTTTTTCCGCTGGCCGGACAGGAGGATCTCGACCATGCACGCTCGGCGTGCGAGGCGGCGCTGCTCGCGCTCGACGTGCTGAGCGACCCGGATTGGCGCGACAACCTGCCGACGGGCGACCTGAGCGCCGAGCAGGTCGCGGAAATGCTGCAGGATATCTACCGTATTTCGCTGCTCTACAGTGGCCTGCAGATCGTTCCCGCCCTGCGCATCTTGTTTCCCGGGCGGCCATCCTCCGGCCCGAGGCCGGCGCGCGGCTGGGACCCGAAGGCGCTCGTACGCTTCCTGCCCGTGCCCGTGATTGCGGCGGTGCTCCGCCGTGGCGGCATTTTCGGGTTCCGCCTGCCGGTGCGCCAGGACAACGAAGCCGCGCGGGCGGCGTTCGACCGTTGCCTCGCCACTCTCCGCGAGGCCTGCCGGATGGAACAGGAAGGAGCGGTGGGCGGACGGCAGCGCTCGCAAACGAGCCTCCTGGTCGAACGGCTTGTCACCATGATGTCCGAACTCGCACTCGGTCCGAAGGGTCAGCCGATCGACTTTTCGAAATGGCTCGCGTCCACGTCCCCGTCCGAATTCGCCGAGCCGGTGAATGCGGCCGATTATTTTTTCATCGGGCTGTTCAACTACTTCATAGCCAAGCGGCGGACCGACGGCGCCGTCGCCGGATATCTCTCGCTGCTGCGCGGCAACTTTCCCGAGCTGGACGCGCGCGCGCCGCTCGACACCGCCGAGCGTCTGCTGCGGGTCGCGATTGCGCGGGAGCCGCGGAATTTCTGGACCCATTGGGTCCTCGGCCGGACATTGCTGGAGGCGAAGGACCCCACTTCCGCCGAACTCGCCTTCAACGCCGCCATCGCGCTGCAACCACGTTATGCGCGCGGCTACGAGCAGCGCGCGCTCGCGCTCGCCTGGCAGTGGCGGGCACGCGCCGATGCGCGGCTGCGCGACCGCGCCCGCGCGGATTCCGCCGCGGCCGCCCGGTTCGCCGACGGCGACGCCTCCATTTACTGGCCACGCGGCGAACTGCTCGACGTCTTCGGCGAGCCGCGTGAGGCGCTGGAAGCCTATTCGCTCTGGCTCGAAATGGAGGAGGACGTCCTGGCGACGGTCTCGCGCAGCGATGGTGTGGCGCGGCTGCATCGTCGCGCCACTGCGCTGCTCGGCGACGCCGCGGCGCGCTCGCTGTACGCCGACGCGCACGCGGTGCTGGCGCTCGTCCACTGGACCTGGAAGGACAACGAAGCCGCTGTCGCTGCGGCCGAAGCGGCGCTGTGCGTGGTACCGGTGCATCCGCACGCACTTGCCGTCAAAGGCGCGGCGCTGCGCCGGCTGGGAGACCCCGCGCGCGCCCTCGCCGAGGGCCTCGAACCGGCGCGTGCCGCCGCTCCAAGAAACTTCTGGGCGTTGCTGCACCGCGCGCAGGCGCTGGCGGATGTGGCTGATGGCGACGCTGCCGCTGTCGCGTGGGACGAGCTGCTCGCGATGGCCGACCTGCCCGCGGACCCGTTCTGTCCCAACTGGATCCGCGCCATCGCGCAGGATGCCGCGCACCGCCAGAGCGGCGATCCGGCTCCGCGCCGCCAGGCTGTCTGATCGAGACGATCGCGATGGTCAGACCGATGCAGCACGGGCGCCTGCCGCTGACCGATTTTCAGCGCGCGATCGACCCGGAGGCGATCTCCGCCAGGATGCCACGAGTTGCGATGGCCCCCGGGGAGGCGGGGGGGACGCTACGGATCCTGTCGTGGAACATCGGCCGCGGCTACGACCCCGGCCGGATCGCCGATACAATCGGGGCGCTGCGCCCCGACATCGCCTGCCTGCAGGAAGTTGACTGCGGCAACGCGCGCACGCGCGGCCGCGACGTCCTGCAAATCCTGGCCGACCGGACGGGCATGACGGGCCTGTTCGGGGTCGAATTCCTCGAGCTTGCGTCGCCGCAGCGGACGCGGCGCCTTGCCGGCGGCGGCGCGACGGGCAACGCGCTGCTCTCGCGCCTGCCGCCGCGCGCGCGTTTCCGCATCGAGCTGCCGCCTCTGCTCGACTGGGAGCAGGATCCGGGCGACCCGGCACTGCCGCCACGTCTTCGCCGCGTTCTTCGCGGCGAGCCGCGACGCGGCCGACGCTTCGCGCTCGCTGCCGAATACGCCGCTGGTCCTGCGCGTCTGCTCGCTTGCTCGGTCCATCTCGAGGACAAGGTCGGCGGCGTCGCCGGTCGCTTCCGTCAGTACGTGGCGGTGCTCGAGGCGATCGCGGCGCGGCGCGGCGGCGCGCCGGACTGCATCGTCGTCGCCGGCGATCTGAACACATTCGATTCCCCACTCGCCCGCCTGCACACGCGCGAGACCGATGCGACCGCGCTCGGCAAGCCGCGCCGCACGACGGAGGCGTCGTGGTGGAAGAGTAGCCTGCTGCCACGCACGGGTTTCACCGACCCGTTCCTGCCGGCCAACCGGACGTTCCGCGTCCCGCCGCTGTTCCGCGCCAAGCTCGACTGGATCACCTTTCGCGGCGGTACGGTGCACGCTTACGGCTCCGGTGCGTTCTCCTCCTCGGATCATCGGCCTATCTGGATCGACCTCGATCCATGTCCGCTCAAGACGAAGTTCAGCGGCTTGTGAGATGGGTCGTGCGTACGGATGGGTCGGCCTTCTGTCAGAAGAAACTTCCCTAACTACCCTGGCAGGGCAGTATCACAGACTGATATTGCTATGGCCCTGCCAATGGTGGGTCCATGAAGATCCGGCCGACCAGGATGGTCCATGGCACCTCAGGGTTCCCCTCATTTCGACTACGGAACGTAATAAAGAAAAGAATCGGGTAAGACGCGGCAGGTTTACGAAAAGAATCGTGGTCGGCGGCTTGGCGTTCAAATATTGCCCACCCTGAATCCCTGTTGCCAAGGTCGAGAAAGTACCGATTCGAGCCCTCATCATCCGAAGCAGAGGGCCGTGCCTTGTCAGCCAGCAAGCAGATCTCGTTCGAAGGCGTCCAGCGCTACCTGAAGACCCTGTTCGGCGACTGCCTGCATGCCAAGCGCATTCTCTCGCTGGCCGGCGCCACGCTGGGGGCGATCCACTCCGCCTCGATGGCGGTCGCGCTGATCGGACAGGGCCTGGCGCTGGCGCGTGGGCTGACCACCAAACACGCGGTCAAGCAGGTCGACCGCATGCTGGCCAACGAGGGCATCGATGTCGATGCCCTGCTGGGCCATTGGGTACCCTTCATCGTCGGCCAGCGGGCGAAGGTCGCCGTTGCCCTGGACTGTGAGCCTGAGCGCGCAAAGTGAGGGTGATTCCCCGGCAAATTGATCACGGTATGTGATGCTTACCTTTACCCGCATCGTGGCAAAGCCCTGCGCTACTATAGAACGACATCATGTCGATCCGCAGCCGAGCGCCGAAAATGGCAGATTTTCCAAATGCCCGTTGCGAAAGCGGGCGTATGCTGCACCTGCGTTCCAAGGGGCTTCCCTCAGCTACGGCGTACAGATGGCTAGGCTAACATAATGATAAAATTGCATCTTTCTAGATGCGGGTAAAGGTAAGATGTGATGGGCGCTGCGCCGCCGCCCTCACCGAGCGTGAGCAGCGCGGGTCCCGGTCTCGGCTGATCAGGCCGGCGTATCGGCGCCGGGAGGGTCGAGCCGATCGATGAGCTTCTGGAAGACGGCTTCGAACTCCGGATCGTAGTCGTCAGGGTGGGCGCGGATGACCGCGATGGCCTTACGATAGTACTCGGCTGCCTGGCGGTGATCGCCGCGTGCCTCGCAGACCATGCCGAGACGGTCGTAGCCGTCATGGACGTCGGGGAAGCGGGCGAGCAGATCGTGAGCGGCGCGTTCGGCTTCGTCGAGTTTGCCGGCGCGGACGAGGTTGGCCGCGGCGTTGGAGGCCTCGGTCAGTTCGTCGGTGTCGTGGTCACGGATTTGGAGATAGCCGCCGTCCACGGTGATCGCCGCACCGGTGATCGACGCGGCTTCCGGGCTGCACAGGAATGCCACCGTTCCGGCCACCTCCTCGACGGAGACGAAGCGTTTCGTCGGCTGCTCGGCCAGCATGATCGTGCGGATCACCCGCTCTTCCGGGATGCCGTGCGCGGCAGCCTGCGCCGCCACCTGCCGCTCGACCAGCGGGGTCCACACATAGCCCGGGCAGACCGCATTGCAGGTCACCCCCGCTTCCGCCGCCTCCAGCGCCGTCACCTTGGTGAACCCGACCACGCCGTGTTTGGCGGCGACATAAGCGCCCTTGAACGGCGAGGCCACCAGCCCGTGCGCGGACGCGATGTTCACGATCCGCCCCCAGCCCCGCCGCTTCATCTCCGGCAGCGCCGCCTGGGTGGCGTGGAACACGGCGGTCAGGTTCAACGCCAGGATCGCGTCCCATTTCTCCGCGGGGAAGGTGTCGATCGCTTCGACATGCTGGATGCCGGCATTGTTGACCAGGATGTCCACCACGCCCATGGCGCGCACGGTGCGCTCCACCATGTCGTGGATCGCCTGTGCAACCGACAGATCGGCGTCGTCGTAGGCCACCGACACGTCGTGTTCGGCCGCGAGCGATTGACAAACCCCGGCGATCTCCTCGCGGTCGCCAAAGCCGTTGAGAACGATCATGGCGCCGCGCGCCGCCAGCCCCCGCGCGATGCCGAGTCCAATGCCGCTGGTCGAGCCGGTGACGATCGCCACCCGCCCCTCCAGCGGACGCGCCTGTTCCCGCGCCAGGCCGGCCGCCTGCATGATGTTGCTCATATTCGTTGCCCCATGCTACGGGCAGACAATCCGCCCGGCACGGCCAACCTATTCGTACCGCGCCGGCGCTTGCCAATGCCGCTGCCTGATCGATTGAATGACCCGATGTAATGCCTGGCCCGTGGGCGCGTTCTATCCGCAGGTTCGGATCGCCGCGCCCCAAATGAGGCATGTCATGGAACTGACCGAAATCCGTTACTTCCTGGCGCTCTGCCGGACGCTGAATTTCACCCGCGCCGCCGAGCAGTGCAACGTCACGCAGCCTGCCCTGACCAGGGCGATCCAGAAGATGGAAGAAGAGCTCGGCGGGCTGCTGTTCTCGCGCGAGCGCGGCAACACGCACCTCACCGAGCTTGGCCGGCTGCTGGAGCCGCAATTCACCGCCATGACCGAACATGCCGACGCCGCAAAGCAGCTGGCCGGACGCTTCCTGCGGCTGGAGGGGGCGCAGATGACGGTGGGCGTCATGTGCACCATCGGGCCGCTGCAATTCGTGGGCTTCCTCGACCGCTTCCGCGCGGCTCATCCGGGCGTGGACATCACGCTGGTCGACGCGGTCCCGGCGCAGCTCACTGAGCGCCTGCTCGCCGGCGAGATCGACGTCGCCGTGATGGCCCGGCCCGAGGGCTTCGAAGCGCCGCTGCAGCCCCAGCCGCTCTATTCCGAGCGCTTCGTGATCGCCTGCGCCATGACGCACCGCTTTGCCGAACGCAACATCGTGGGGATGGCCGACCTGGAGGGCGAAATCTACCTGCAGCGCATCAACTGCGAGTTCCGCGACTGCCTCGCCGAGCGACTGGCGGCGTGCGGCACCAGTATCGCGCGCTCGTACCGCAGCGAGCGGGAGGACTGGATCCAGACCATGGCGGCGGCCGGCATGGGCGTCTGCTTCCTGCCGGAATTCACCGCCGCCGTGCCGGGCCTGGTGACCAGGCACGTGGTCGACCCGGAGGTGGCGCGCGAGGTCAGCCTCGTGACCGTCGCCGGCCGCCGCTGGTCGGCGCCGGTGGCGGCGTTCGTCAGGGCTGCGCGCGCCCATGAATGGTCGATGCTGCCGGCCATTCCAGCACCCTCGGTACCCATACATGGATTAGCGTAGCCCCGTGCATCGCCGTCCGCCATCGCGAAAATAAGGCAGCTCGCCTGACGCGGCCGGAAGCCGTCGCCGTTTGGTCCGCCTCGCGGTGAAGCGGATTGTCGGCTCACTGCCCGCGCGGCGTGGCCTCCGCGGGAGCGCCCGCCGGCCCGGGTGCCGTTATGCACTGCGTCGTCAGCCTGCCGGTAAAGCGGGGAGCCCGTTTCAGCGGTTCATGGCGCAGTTTTCGAGTACGGTTCAGGGCGTTGTAGCGATCGATGGCAAGGTTTTGCGTCGCTCCTTCGATCGCGCCAGCGGCAAGTCACCGCTGCACATGGTCAGTGCCTGGGGATGCGAGCAGCGCCTGGTGCTGGCGCAGATCGCCACCGACGCCAAATCCAACGAGATCACCGCGGTGCCGAAGTTGCTGGCGATGCTGTCCCTGAAAGGGACGATCGTGACCGCCGACGCGCTCAACTGCCAGCGGGCGATTGCTCAGCAGATCGTCGATCAGGGCGGCGACTATGCCCTGGCGCTGAAGGGCAACCAGGGCACGTTGCATGATGATGTCCGTACGTTCTTCAATGACCCGGCCAGCACACCGGCGGCGAGCGCGCAAAGCGTGGATGCCGATCACGGCCGCATCGAGACCCGCACGGCCACGGTCTGGACCGATATCGAGTGGTTGCAGCGGGATCATCACTGGCCCGGCCTGGCGGCCATCGGGAAGGTTGTCCGTATCCGTGAAACCGCGAGCAAGACCACCACCGAGACCGCCTACTATCTGCTCAGCACAGCACTATCCGCGACACGCTTCAACGAGGTCGTCCGCGAGCACTGGGGTGTGGAAAACCGGCTGCACTGGCGGCTTGATGTGGTGATGAACGAGGATCAGGACCGGACCCGACTGGGCAACGGGCCACACAATCTCGCGGTCCGGCGACACATGGCCCCGAACATCATGCAGAAGGACGGCTCCAAGGGCTCTCTGCGCGGCAAGTTCCAACGGGCCGGTTGGAACGATGCCTATCTCTCCAAACTCCTCGGATCCGTCCGAAATGCGATTGCCCTGGGACGGCATCCTCCGCTGGCACGACAGCCACATCGCCAACGGCATCCTCGAAGGGATCAACAGTCTCGGCCAGGCTGCCAAAGCCAAGGCGCGGGGATACCGCACATCCCACAACCTAAAGGCGATGATCTACCTCATCGCGGGCAAGCTCCAGATACTTCCCTCCACTTGAGATAGCGAGGAGCCCTTTTGCCCGCCTCAAGCTGGGCGCGGGTTGTCTCGTCCGGCGCGTCGCCATCCAGTTGGGCGGAGCCGAATGCCGTAATGTACTGGGACAGCCGCGCCGGCAGATCATGGATTGCCAGCGCGTCGTCGACGAAGCCGGTGGCGATCGCCGCCTCGGGCATACCGTGGTGGCCGCTCGGGTCTCCGTTGAAACGCTGCGCCAGCGTCAGGTCGCCCGCCTCGCGAACCGCCTTCACGCCGATCGCCCCGTCCGTGCCGGTGCCTGAGAAAATCACGGCGATCGCGCGGCGCGGGGCCGACACGGCGAGCGAGGCGAGCAGGATATCGATCGGGTTCCGTTCCTCGCTACGCTCGGCCAGCACGAACCTGTCGTCCACGATGGTCAGGATCGTGTCCGGAGAGTTCGGATAGACGTGGCCAGGCTCGATCGATTGCCTGTCGACGGCGACCGTCACCGGCATGCTGGTTAAGCGGGCGAGGATTTCCGGCAGCAGGCTGTCCCGGTGGCGGGGAAGATGCGTGACCACCACGAAGGCCGCCGCCAGCCCGGACGGCAACAACTCGAACAAGCGCGAGAGCGCCTCCACACCCCCGGCGGAGGCGCCGATACCTACGACCGGAAAGCTGTTGCCCGGCGAGGCCACTTTGCCCCCTTTCGGATGCAGCAAAGCTTTCACGCAGGACTCGTTCACATCCCCCCTCCTGTCTTGGGCGTCTGACTGGGTTGGCTCCCCTGGCTGAGGCGGCGAACGGAGGGGCTTGCCTGATGGAGCGAAACGGATTCTACGCTCCCTATGCCGCGCCTGAGCATCCCGGAGCTGACCCAGTACCGAACGAGCAGACCTCTCGGTGCTGCCGCGGAAGGAGCTTGAGGATCTGGCGTGGCTGTTCCGCGAAGTTGCGCGCACGCTGGCCAATCGCCTGGGTGAGGACTCCACGACCAGTTCGCGGCCGCCGTCGAGCGACGATCCCTACCGGCGGGGTCAGAGAAACGGCAAGCCTCCGGCCAGTCAGGACCACGATGGTGGCGAAGGCCAGGACGCAGCCGCGCCGGCGGGCAAGGACAAGACACCAGCGAAGCCGCCCGGCAAGCGGCCGGGCATGCCTGGGCACTGGCGCCGGCAGCCGATCGTGGTGACCCGAGAAGTCGAGCACGTGCCGATGGTCTGCGAGGCGTGCCAGGCCGCGCTCGGCGCCGAGTGCCGGGGCCGCCACGTCAGCGCCCACCACGTCTTTGAACTCGACCGCGGCGAAATGGGTCTGCAGGTCACGGCTTCCAAGCACAGCTACTTCGCCGCCAGTTGCGCGTGCGGCCACGAGACGATGGCCAGCCCGGGCGTGGGACTGCGCTCACAGATCGAGGGGCGCAAACGCGACCTGCAACTGAGCGAGCGCTGCCTGGTCGGGCCGACGCTGGCGATCTTCATCGCCGCCCTCGCGTTGCGTTTCCGCCTGTCGCGGCTGAAGGTCCAGGAGTTCCTGCTGGACTGGCTGGGTCTGGAACTCGGGGCGGCGACGATCAACCGCTGCATCCACGAATTCGGCCGGGCCAGTGAGCCGGTGGTCGAGCAACTGATCGAAGAGGTGCGGGCCGCCGAGGTTGTGCATCTCGACGAAACCCCATGGTACCAACAAGGCGCCCTGCTGTGGCTGTGGGTAGCGGTGACCGTGAACACGGTCGTCTATCGCATCGGCAGCCGCCGCAAGGAAAACCTGGTCGCGCTGATCGGCCAGGCGTTCCTTGGCTGGATGGTGACCGACGGCTACATGGCCTATCGCGATCATCCCCGGCGCCAACGCTGCCTTGCCCATCTCATCCGAAAAGGTTTGGCACTGGCCGAGGGCTATTACGGCCCCGGCTCCGCCTTCGGGCGGGACCTGGTCCGCGACCTCCGCCGCCTGATCGAACGGATCCGCGACGGCGACAACGACGCCGCCGTCAGGCGCCTGGTGGCCCGCATCAAGTGGAACTGCCAGTGCAACGAATATGAGATCGAGCAGAAGGTTCGTGCCCTCGCGCGCGAAATCCTCAACGACTGGGAGGCGGTGATCGCCTTCGTCGCCGAACCGCTGCTGTCGCCCACGAACAACGACGCCGAGCGGGCGCTGCGGCATGCCGTCATTGCGCGCCGCATCAGCTTCGGCACCAGAACGGACGAGGGCAGCCGGTTCTACGCCGCCGGCCTCAGCGTCATCGACACCTGCCGCAAGCGCGGCGTCGATCCCTGGACCTACGGACGCGACCTCATCGCCGCCGCGCGCAAGGGCTCATCTCTCCCCAGCATCCCCGCCAAGCTGGCCGCCTGAAACGGCAGAAGCGGCTACTCGCCCGAAGGCGGACTGGTCGTAGAGCCCTCGCCCAGGCGATCCGCAAGCGAATGCGCCAATTCGTGAAACTGCCATGCCAACTCTTCAAGCTCTTGCCGAGACAGTGCCGAAAGCTGGGCTCGTTCGGGATCGGTCAGATCCGGGATGCTTGAGTGTGGCATACAGACCGTAGACGCTGCTTCGCCCCGCTACGCAAGACCCCTTGTTGGCTTCACAGCCGAAACTGTCGCCGGCGCCACCATACGCCCCAATTCGAAATGGGGAGAGGGGGATGTGAACGGTTGCTTCACGCACCTGAAAACAAAGAATTTCGGCGTGTCAAAGCACGTAATAATATTTGTGCAGCAAGCAAACCGGCTTGCCGCCCCGGGACGACACGGCGGCCGAACACGCGCCGATCGTGTTCAACTTGACGTTACGCTCGGCCAAAATCAGCGGGGGAGCAAGTCCATTCCGGAGGGCGCAGAGGTTTATCCCGTAAATACCGAACCGTCCTTCAGCCAGATCTCGGCGCGCGGGCACGTTTCCCCTTGTGCCGGATCATGAAGTTCCGTGGCTGGCCGCAATCACGGCCTGATCAGCGTGAGGGCTGCACTTTCAACCTTCAGGAGGTTTCAGCCTCGCCGATTGCTTGCCGGACGGGCGCGGATTGTTTCCGCAGGACGCGGAAACGCCCGCCGGGCGAGGCGGGCGTCCTTTCGCCGGGTAGCTTACACCGCAGGCTCGGCGACGGTTTGCCTGAACGCCGCCGAGCCCCAGCAGTCTACTCGGCGGCCCTCCGCACCGCGGTCGGTGCCGCCCGGCTCACGTTGGCGGCCTTTGCCGCGCCGCTGGTGGCCCCGACGGTTTCCTGCAGGCTTCGCCGCGAGCTGTCCAACGACTGCATCGTCGCCGACTGGCAGGCCGCCGCGTCGGCCGCAAGGCGTTGGAACACACCTGATGCCCATTCCTGCTGCACCTGCCATAACTCGGCCGGATCGCTGGCCGTGCGCAGGCGCGCCATCAGCCGCTGGGTATCCACCACGGCCTCGTGGCGCCGGTGCAGCCAGTCGGTCATCGTTGATTGGAAGCTGACGAGCAGATCGGCCTGGGCCTTCAGCAGCGGATCGGCACCGGAACCGAAGAAGGATCCCATAAAGGCGGCCGCAGCCTTCTGTTGCCCGGCAAAGTCCGGGTTCGCCTGAGTTTGGCTCATGTCGTGTTTCCATTCGAAGCTGTGCCGGGGAAGCATGCACGCAGTGTCAGGGGGGCTGGGTACACTCTCCCGAGCCGGACAAAGACCACGTCCCCTTTTTGGCGTATGTGTCGTCGTCGCGGCATTGGTTGCCTCCCTGTTATTTGGGACGCATCGGAAGCGTCTTGCGTGCCGTGCGGGTTATATTCAGAACCACCAACCAAAGCCAAATCGGCCGCCAAAACAACACGCATGTTTCGTAAGTTAAACTCAATCATAACGCAAGACATATTGCTTAATTCACGGAAAGTTGATGGTCAATAATTTGGAATTTAGAAGCTTATTTAGTGGTTTGCGCGTGATATATTATTGCGAAGAGGCGATTTTCATTCCGAGGTCGACCATACTGGCCATGCCCGGCACGGCGGTCCGTCAGCATCCCACGCGCAGACCAGGCGCGAATTGGCAAGGGGCCGGTGGAGTTGCACAAAATCCGGACAAATCCGACGTTCGCGCGTCAAGCTTTCCCCCCTCCACGCTGCGGAGGACAACGCCGGTTGGGCGTTCGCCACCCGCGCCTTCCGGCTCAAGGGCACCCAGTGCAGGGGGAATTTTCAACCGCAGCATCGGACTTCTTCCTTGTATTCGAGCGCACCGACAGGCAAATTATTGCAGTATGATTGCGAGTGATACCATGATACAATTAATTCAGATTACACTGGCAGTGTGCCGGGACCAAGTCAGTCGAGTTGGGAGATCCGGCGGCGGTTGTCGGCAATGAATCGTGCCGTGCATTTCTAACCTTCGCCTGGGGATAACAAAAAAGGAAAGTCAAATACATGTCTCGCGTTATCGGGACGAATAATATAAGGCGCATTATCGAACCTGTCCTTGGCATTCCGTGGTCGTGGTGCCACTGGCCACGCTTTTTCGGCCGCATGATCGGCGGCGACCAGTAGCCGACATCATGGCAAGGCAGGCGGACGAGGGCATAAAAGGGCTGGGCAGCCGCCGTAGCTGCTGGCTGGCCGCTGGCGGTGCGCTGGCCGGAGCCATCGCCATCGCAGGGGCATCGATCGGCATGATCAAGGCCACCGATAGCACCGTCCGGTTTGCGGCCGTGTCGGCGGCACACATGAATGAAGTCACCGAGGCGACCGCCCAGGTGCTGGCCGCGACCCGGGCCGCCGGGCAACGCGACGACGCCATGTTGGCCGAGGATCCGGCGGCGCCAACGCGGCGCGCCATCGCCGGGCTGGACCATCTCAGCGTGGACAGCCCGCCTCAGCAGCACCGCATCAAGACCTTGGCAGGCCTCCTGCGGGCCAGAGAGGCGTTCATCGGGCTCCTCCCCAAGCCCGGCGACCCACAAGCTGCCGTCGATCCGTTGCGCGACGGGCAGGGCAAACGCCTGGCGGACGCCATTCGGGTGCTGGCCGACGAAATCGGCACCGAGGAACGGCGGCGGCTGGACGAGCACCGCGTGGAGGAGCAGCAGACCGGGCAGGCCGATCTGCACGCCTTGACGGCCGTATCGCTCGGCGGCGTGCTCCTGCTGGGCGGTTCCCTGGCGTGCCTGCTGGCGGCCACCGCCGCACGTGCCCGCGCTGCCGCCGGCGAGCGGCAGCGGTTGCTCGATGCTCTGGACCTCGCCGCGGTGATGCTGCGAGACCTGAACGGCACGATCCGCTTCTGGTCGCAGGGCTGCCAAATCCTGTACGGCTGGACGGCCGAGGAGGCGATCGAGCGCTCCGTTCACGGCCTGCTGCGCACGATCTTCCCGGCGCCGCCGGAGGATGTCGAGGCAGCCCTGCTCCGCGACGGCGAGTGGTCCGGCGACCTGCGCCAGCGGCGCCGGGACGGGATCGAGGTCATTGTCGCAGTCCGTAAGGTCCTGCGCCGGGATGCCGCCGGACGCCCCCTGGCGGTAATAGAAGTGATGGAGAACATCACCGACGTGTCCGCGCTGCGGCAGGCAGAGGCGGCGCTGCGGGAGAGCCAGGCCCGTTTGCAATCCGTGGTGGACACCGCCGCCGACGGCATCGTGGTCGCCATGGCCGATGGCCGGATCATGTCGGTCAATGCGGCAGCGCTGCGCATGTTCGGCTACGCGCGGGACGACGAACTGGTCGGCCAGGATGTCGGCCTGCTGATGCCGATGTCCGAAGCGGCCCGGCATGGCCGCTACATCGCGGCCCACCGGGCTGGCGCGCCGCCGCGCATCATCGGCGTTCCCGGGCGGGAGTTGCTGGCCCGCCGCCGTGACGGCGCCGAGTTCCCGATCGATCTTTCGGTCAGTTCGTTCGGTGCCGGAGCCACACGCTACCTGACCGGCATCATGCGCGACATCACCGGACGGAAACAGACCGAGTCCGGCCTTCGCGAAAGCGAGGCGCGGCTGCGGCTGGTGCAGCAGGTCAGCGGCATCGCTAACGCCGACTGGACCGGCACCGACCCCCTGGCATGGGTGTCGGAGGAATACCGCCGTCTGTACGGGCTGCCCGCCGGGCAGGAGCGCGTGACGGTCGACGAGTGGCTTGCGCTGGTGCACGAAGACGACCGCGAGCGCGTGGCAGGCCAGATGCGCGACCTCGCGGAAAAGGGCGGCGCGCTCGCGGCTCAGTTCCGCATCCACCGGGGCGATCGTTCGGCGCGATGGGTGGCTATTCGCGCCGAGGCCTTCCCGGCCGATGACCGTCTCTCCAATCGCGTGATCAGCGCGCACCACGACATCACCGAGATCGTGGCCGCCCGCGAGGCCCTGACGGCGCGCAAAGAGGAACTGGAACAGTTGGTCGCGGCACGCACCATGGCGTGGGCCATGGCGGAAGCGCAGTTCCATGCAATCTTCGACGCACAATTCGAATTCATCGCACTGCTGGCACCCGACGGCACCGTGCTGGAGGCCAACCGCACCTTCCTGGAAGCCGGTGGACTGACACGGGATGCGGTCGTTGGCCGGTCGCTCTGGGAGACGGGTTGGTGGTCCCCGGACGAGCGCGAGGCGCTGCACGCGGAAATAGATGCTGCCGCAGGTGGTAAACTGGTTCGCCGCGAAAGCGAGATTCGAGGAACGGGGGGTCGACGCATCTGGATCGACTTCTCGCTCAAGCCCGTGCACGACACGCAAAGCAATGCCGTGATGTGGTTGATCGCAGAAGGCCGCGACCTCACCGAGAAGCACGAAATGGCCAATCGGCTGGCTCAGGCGCAAAAGCTCCAGGCGCTCGGCCAACTCGCCGGTGGCATCGCACACGACTTCAACAACATCCTCCAGACCGTCTCGGGGGCCGCAGCGCTTATCGAGCGGCGGCCGGACGACGGCGAAAAGGCCCGGCGCCTGGCGCAAATCACCCTCGGGGCCGTGGCCCGTGGTACGTCGATCACGCAGCGGCTGCTGGCATTCGCACGACGCGGAAATCTGCACCTCGAAACACTCGTGGTGGAGGACCTGCTCAACAGCATATGCGAGGTGCTGGCGCACACGCTCGATGCCGCGATCGCCGTCCGCGTTGATGTGGCGCCGGAGCTTCCGCCGTTGATTGCCGACCGCGGTCAGATGGAAACCGTGCTGGTCAATCTCGCCACCAACGCCCGCGACGCCATGCCCGACGGTGGTATGCTGACGTTATCGGCTGACGCGGAGCGGATCGTGGCAGGCACCGCGCATCCCGCAGGGTTGGCGCCAGGGGACTACATCCGCATCATTGTCGCCGATAATGGCGCCGGGATGGACGCCGTGACGCTGGTGCGTGCGACCGAACCATTCTTCACGACGAAGCCTCCCAACCAGGGAACAGGTCTAGGCCTCGCCATGGCAAAGGGCTTCGCTGAACAATCAGGCGGCGGCCTCGCGATCGACAGCGTGCCCGGCGCGGGCACCACCGTGACGCTGTGGTTGCGGCAGGCCCTCGGCGACATCGTCCACAAGCGGGCCGATGACGTGCCGTCGTGCATTGCCTCGGCCGCTGCACGCCTTCTCCTGGTGGACGACGATGACCTGGTGCGTGAGACGCTGACGGCGCAGTTGGAAGATTTGGGACTTGCCGTCCTGGTCGCTCGCGATGGGGCCGAGGCGCTGGCCCTCCTGGAGGCCGGGGAGGTGGTGGACGCGATGGTGAGCGACATGTCGATGCCGGGCATCAACGGCGTGGAAACGATTCAAAGGGCACGGGAATTGCGGCCGACCCTGCCCTGCTTCCTACTGACCGGGTATGTCAGCGAGCACGACGAACTGGCGGGGAACGATGCCTTCACGCTGGTGCGCAAGCCAATCGGTGGCCCCGCCCTGGCGGCACGACTGCAAGCGGCACTGAGCGGGGTACCATCGGGCGGCGGTTAGCGAAGCCTCTCCGCCGAAGATGTCGCCGACCGGGAACAGAGGCGCACTCGGCTCCGCCCGCGTAAGCGCCGCCGTGCCGAGATGCACTCGGCCAGCGCCGCGGTGGTCGGGGGGAGAGGCACCAGACGAGACTTGCAGAATCTGGTCTTCCTGACCGCCAGCGTGGCGCCGCTGGCATCGAAGTCGCCACACCGCAGGCGCGGCTCCTGCGAAAGCCGTAGCCCGGCGGCCGTGATCTGCCTGAAGAACGTCTTGTGGGTGAACGAGCGCAGCGTCCCCGCAGGCGACTGCCGACGTGGCGCGGCCAGCAGGTCCGCGATCTCCGCGACCGTGTCGATGTCTGGCGTGGCCGTCACCGCTTTTGGCTGAAGAGGTCGGCACCGTATTTCCACATCACCGTCGCCGTGCCGGCCGAGTTGCATTCGGCGGTGCGGACCCTGTGGCGCGGGCTTGCCTGCGGGAGCGGCATCGGCCGGCGCTCGCTGGGCGAGCCTGCGCGGGTGCCAGCTCGTTGCATGTTCACCGTCACCGAATCTGAAGGCACCGCCATCCGTCGAGTATTCGATGAGGAGGGCGAGTTGCCTGCCGCGATCGAACCGCGCCGGCTGTTCCTGGGCGTTTCCGACAATGCCAAGGCGCGGGAAGACGCCCGGACCATCGCGGGGTGGACGCCGCTGCCCGTGCCGCCGGTCCTGCAACTCCGGCAGCGAAGGGCATAGAGTGGCGCTGATCTTTTGGCTCCTCGCTGTTTCATGTGGGTAGGGCGAGTTCGAGCTTGCCTGCGATGAGGTATATCATCGCGTGCAGGTTGCGGGAGGAGCGGTAGCCGCGAGCCTTGGCCTTTGCGGTGAGCCTGAGCGCGCAACGTGATGGTGATTACCTGACAATCTGATCACGGTATGTGATGGGCGCTGCGCCGCCGCCCTCACCGAGCGTGAGCAGCGCGGGTCCCGGTCTCGGCTGATCAGGCCGGCGTATCGGCGCCGGGTGGGTCGAGCCGATCGATGAGCTTCTGGAAGACGGCTTCGAACTCCGGATCGTAGTCGTCAGGGTGGGCGCGGATGACCGCGATGGCCTTACGATAGTACTCGGATGCCTGGCGGTGATCGCCGCGTGCCTCGCAGACCATGCCGAGACGGTCGTAGCCGTCATGGACGTTGGGGAAGCGGGCGAGCAGATCGTGAGCGGCGCGTTCGGCTTCGTCGAGTTTGCCGGCGCGGACGAGGTTGGCCGCGGCGTTGGAGGCCTCGGTCAGTTCGTCGGTGTCGTGGTCACGGATTTGGAGATACCTGGTGAACCCCGGCCGACGTGGCGGCGCTGCGGCTGCGTGGGCGGCGCGTGCGGTCGCGGCGGCGGCCTCGTCGCGGGCGAGGCAGCACTGCTTGTACTTCTTGCCGCTGCCGCAGGGACAGGGATCATTCCGTCCGGTCTTGGCCATCTCGCCAACATCATGGAAAAGGATGTAACCCTTGTACCAAGCCCTGCTGAACGACACCAGATTCCATCAGCAATTGCTCGACTTCGATCGCGACATTGCAACTGCCGCCCGGGAGGTCGGCTGTAGCGAATGCCGCGGCGCACTGCACTCGGCGCGGTTTCCCCGCAAGCCGCGCGGGGTTCCGGCCGGACTGGGTGACGAGGTACTGCCAGCGTTTCAGCTGCTGCTGTGCGGTGGACGGTTGCCGCACGCGGGCAACGCCGCCATCGCTGCGCTTTCTCGGCCCCAAGGTCTATCTCGCCACGGTGGTGACGCTGGCCACCGCGATGCAGCAGGGGGCGACGCCGCTGCGTGTGCAGCGCCTGTCGGCGGAACTTGGCATCGACCGGCGCACGCTCGGGCGCTGGCGCAAGTGGTGGCTGGAGACCTTTGCCGGGCCGTTCCGGCCGACCGCCATGGCCGCCTTCATGCCGCCGCTCGACCTGACCGGCGTGCCGGCCACGCTGCTCGACCGCTTTGCCGGCGATCTCGCGGAGAAGCTGATTTTCCTGCTGCGCTTTCTCGGTCCGCTGACTGGCGGAGCGGCGGCGAGGCGCGCTTTCTGAGGGACCGCAACGACCCGCAGAGGATGCTCGTCGCCGACCGGTGGTAGCCACCGTTACCGTCGGCTCCCGCAACTTTCGGGAGAGGTGACATGGCGGACAAACCCGGATTGCGGCTGCATGAGCGCTGGGCGCGGTTACGCTTCTCAGTCATCGGGCAGCTGCTGGCTGCGCCGCCGGAGCAGGGCGCGCTGCGGGCAGCACTGGAAGACCTGGCGGCCCGCGAGTGGCGCCATCCGACGACTGGTGGGCCGGTCCGCTTCGGTGTGTCGACCCTTGAGCGCTGGTACTATCGTGCCCGCAACGAGCGACAGGACCCGGTCGCCGTGCTGCGGCGCAAGCGGCGCGTGGATGCCGGCGAGCAGGCGTCGATGACGACGCAGGCTGCGTCAGGCCCTGCTCGCCCAGTACGACGCGCACAAGAGTTGGAGCGCCAAGCTACATCACGACAACCTGGTAGCGCTGGCACAGACCCGCTCCGAGTTGCGGCCGGTCCCGTCCTACACGACGGTGCGGCGGTTCCTGCGCACGCACGGCCTGAGCAAGCGGCGTCCACTGACGACGCGGCAGACCGTCGGCGCGCTGGCAGCCGCGGCCCGGCTCGATGCCCGCGAGGTGCGCAGCTACGAGGCTGAATATACGAATTCACTTTGGCACTGGGATTGCCATTTTGGATCCAGAAAGGTGCTGACCTCCCGTGGCGTATGGGAGACGCCTGTGCTGTTCGGCGTTCTCGACGACTACTCCCGGCTGGCCTGTCATCTGCAATGGTATCTTTCAGAGGCGGCTGAGAATATCGCCCATGGCCTGTCGCAGGCGATGCAGAAGCGCGGCTTGCCGCGCGCTGCCATGAGCGACAACGGCGCCGCCATGACCGCCACCGAGATCAGCGAAGGCCTCGCCAGGCTCGGCGTTCTTCATCAAACCACGCTGCCGTACAGCCCGTACGTCAATGGCAAGCAAGAGACCTTCTGGGGGCAGATCGAAGGCCGTCTCATGGCAATGCTGGAAGGCGTCGATGATCTGACCCTGGCAAAACTCAACGAAGCGACACAGGCCTGGGCGGAATACGACTACAACCGCCAGCGCCATTCCGAGATCGACGACACGCCACTCGCTCGCTTCCTTGCCGGTCCCAACGTTACGCGGCCCTGCCCGGATGCAGCAACGCTCCGGCTGGCCTTTACCCGCACCGAGCGGCGCACCCTGCGCAAGAGCGACTGCACCGTTACCATCGAAGGTCGCCGCTTCGAAGTCCCGAGCCAGTATCGGCATCTTTCCATGCTGGACGTCCGCTACGCCGCCTGGGACCTCACCGAAGTCCACCTCGCTGACCTGCACACCGGCAAGGTCCTCTGCCGTCTGTTCCCGCAGGACAAGACCGGCAACGCCAACGGCCGGCGCCGAACCTTACAGCCGATCGCGGCAGGTTCCGTCGCCGCGCAACCCGCCAGCGCACCGCCGGCACGCGGCATGGCGCCGCTGCTGCAACGACTGCTCGACCGCCAGGCAGCGACCGGCCTACCTCCCAAAGGACGAAGGAGAGAGCACGTGAACAAAAAACTGCTCGCCCTCTATGGCCTCAAGTGGAACCCGTTCGCCCCGGGCGTACCGGTCGAGGCGTTGCACGTCACCGCACGCGTCGAGTTGTTCTGCTGGCGCGTGCGCCAGCTTGTGGGCGAAGGCGGTTTTGCCCTCGTCACCGGGGTGCCCGGCACCGGCAAGTCGGCTGCTTTGCGCATCCTCGCGGCCTCGCTGGCGGCGCAGCGTGACGTCAAGCTCGGCGTGATCAGCCGCCCGCAGGCCAACATCGCCGACTTCTACCGCGAGATGGGCGACCTGTTCGGCGTCGAACTCCAACCGCACAACCGCTGGGCCGGCGCCAAGGTGCTGCGCCAGCGCTGGCAGGCCTATATCGATGCCACCCTGTCCCGGCCCGTGCTCATCGTCGATGAAGCACAGGAAATCCAGTCCGCCGTCCTCGCGGAGTTGCGCCTGCTGTCTTCCGCCGAACTCGATTCGCGCATCCTGCTCACCGTCGTGCTCGCCGGCGACGGGCGGCTTGCCGACCGCCTGCGTTCCGTCGCGCGAGGAGCGCGCCTTCGGCGCGACGAGTTCCTCCCCCTCGACAGCCGCATGCGCGTGCGCCTGACGATGGAACGCGCCACGCCGCAGGACCTGCAGGAATGCCTCCGCCACGCCCTGCAGCAGGCCGGCGTGCCGACGCTGATGACCGTGGAGGTGATCGCCGCCCTCTGCGACCATGCCCAGGGCAATTTGCGCGCGCTGATGATCATGGCCGACGAACTGCTCGTCGCCGCTGCCCAGCGCGAGGCTCGCCAGATCGACGAAACCCTGTTCTTCGAGGTCTGCGCTGCCGCCACCGCCGGCGAGGCCAAGGCAGCGATCCGGCGGCGCCGATGACCGCGCTTCCCGTCCAGCCGGCGCATCGCCTCGCCGATCGCCCCGAGCAACAGCACTGGCTGGTTACCGGCCTGTGGGCCGACGAAGCCGTCGGCATCATCGGCGGCGAGCCCAAGTGCTGCAAATCCTTCCTGGCGTTGGACCTCGCCGTCGCGGTCGCCGCCGGCTCTCCCTGCCTGCGCCGCTTCCCGGTGCCGCGCCCCGGTCGCGTTCTGCTCTATCCCGCCGAGGACGCACTGCATATCGTCCGCCGCAGGCTCGACGGCATCTGCGCCGCCAGCGGCCTCGGCCTCGCCCAGATCGATGTTCAGGTCATCACCGCACCGAGCCTGCGCCTCGATCTCGACACCGACCGCGGACGTTTCCGACGAGACCGTCGCCGCCCTCAAGCCGCGCCTGCTCATCCTCGATCCGTTCGTCCGCCTGCACCGCATCGATGAAAACGCCAGCGGCGAGGTCGCGCCGGTGCTCGCCTTCCTGCGCGACCTGCAGCGCCGCCACGCGGTTGCCGTCGCCGTCGTCCACCACGCCCGCAAGGGTGGCGGCGCCGTCCGCGCCGGCCAGGCCTTGCGCGGCTCCTCCGAGTTCCATGCCTGGGGCGATTCCAACCTCTACCTTCGCCGCGACGGCAACGACCGTATCGTGCTCACCGCCGAGCACCGCACCGCCGCCGCCATCCCCAGCGTCACCCTGGCGCTCACCCAGCGCGCCGATGCCCTCGCGCTCGAGCCTGTCCAGCCGCACGTGTCGGCGGAACCCGAGCCCACGCCGTCGTCCATCAACGAACGCATCGCCGCGGCCCTCGCGGACGCCGATCGGCCACGCCCCTTCGCCGAGCTGCGCGCCTGCTGCCGCGTCCGCACCGCCACCCTCTACGCGCACCTCGCCGCCATGACCGCCACCGGCCGCATCGTCAAAACCGGCGACAGCTATCGCCTCGCCGGTCACTGACCGGCGTCCGCGGTCGCCAAGCCTCAGCGTCGCTCCCGGCGGCGCCAGCTTCGCCGGACAGCCGGCCGGCGGGCAGGCCACACCCGCCTCTTCCGCTTCCCGCTTCCCAGCACCCCTACAGAAATCGGGAAGCGGTCGCGGGAAGCCCATCAAAAACCGCGCTCACCAGCCCATCAGAAAGCACGATCGCGCTCACACTGGAACGGTATCCTTCGCTGGCACGACAGCAAGATCGCCAACGGCATCCTCGATGGCATCAACAGCTTGGTCCAGGCCGCAAAGGCCAAGGCTCGCGGCTACCGCTCCTCCCGCAACCTGCACGCGATGATATACCTCATCGCAGGCAAGCTCGAACTCGCCCTACCCACATGAAACAGCGAGGAGCCAAAATGGACGGTCTCCCAGACCGGCACGGATGACCGATAACCCATCCTGTTGAACGGCCTCGAGCGAGGGGTTCCCTGCGTCAAGGGGCGGCGGACCGCTCGCGGGATGGCTGCTGCCAGCTTGGTTAACAGGACGGTAACGCTTGCAGGCGACTGTCAACGGGTCAGCACGAGCGACGGGTCATCGATACAGGCCGCCCGGCTCTCCGCCGCTTGTGTTTGCAAAGTTCGTGGAGGTATGCGGTGTCTTTTCTATCTCAATCCGATGTTGCCCGGCTTTTGGCGGAACCTTCCGCGCATGTGCGCGCCGAGCTGGCCGGAAAGCTGGCTCAGGAAATCGACAATCCGGGACTGAGTCCGCACGAATTACAGATTGCGCACGACATCGTCCGCATTCTGGCGAATGATATCGAAGCGATAGTACGCCAGAATGTATCGCAAAGCCTGCGCCACTCCAGTCGGTTGCCGCATGACGTGGCCCTGCGTCTGGCAAATGACATTGAACATGTGGCGCTACCCATCCTGGCCGATTCCGCCGTGCTCACGGCGGACGACCTAGCGCCCTGCGTCGCTCATAATGCTGGGTAGAGCCTCTTCAGTTTCACCCGGGCATCGGCCGTGGTGAATTGCCAATCGGCTTTGGTGTGGTGTCGGTTGCGGCGGGCCTGCCAGGCGGCGACTTCGTCCATCAGGGTCTGCTTGTCGGGGATGCGGCGATCGAGACACTGCGACGCCAGGACGCCGAGTTCGGACTCGGCCATGTCCAGCCAGCTGCCGTGCTTGGGGGTGTAGTGCCATTCGAAGCGCTCGACGAGCCGACGCGCCTCGGCGGCCGGAAAGGCTTCGTAGAGCGACGCCGCCTTGTGGGTGTTGAGGTTGTCCTGCACGAGGACGATCTTCTCGGCGTGAGGAAAGTGCGTGTCGGACAATTCCTTGAGGACCTGCGCATAATCCACGGCGGCGTGGCGATCGGTCACCTTGACGTGCCGCCAGCCTTCCAGCGGTGCGAACATCATGAACAGGTTGGCGGTGCCGTTGCGTTCATACTCGTAGTCGTAGCGGGCAACCTGCCCTGGCTTCGCCGCGATCGGCACACGCGTTTCGGAAATCAACTGCTTTGCGGTCTCGTCCAGGCAGACCACGGGGCGGGTTGGGTTGTGCGGCCTTTGATAAACTTCCAGCACATCCTCCATGCTGGCTACGAAGGCGGCGTTGGCGTCCGGCGGGATGACCCATTGCTGTCGCAGGTGGGGCTTGAGCGTGTTTTTTTTAGCGTCCGCCCGATCGTGTTGTCGCTGGCCCGCTCAACGATGTTCAGCTCCACGACGGTCTCTTCCAGAAGCCGTAGCGTCCATTTCGCGCGTCCCGCTGGGGGCGCCGAACAGGCCAGGGCAACCAGCTTCGCCTCGGCTTCTCCATCAAAGATGCGTTTTCTGGCGGAGGCTGGCGAATGCTTGCAGGTCAGCACAGCATCGACGCCCTCTTCCACCAGCCGCTGGCGCGCCCGAGCAACTGTGTCGACGCTGGTCTCCAGGGCTGCGGCAATTTGGCTGTCACTCCAGGCTTCGCCGGCGTCCGACGCATCCGCCTTCAGCAGAATGCGCGCTTTCAGCTGCTGCCGCGCCGGGTGTTTGCCCTTGGTGATCAGCGCGGTCAGCCGGCCCCGCTCCTCATCGCTGAGCTTCACCACGTATTTTTTTACCGCGATCTCTTTGGCAGCCACAAATCGTCTCCGCTGGTCCTATGCGGAACGATCGAGTCAGACATCCACCGCAAAGTCAAGGACGCCGGGCACTACGATACCCACCGGCAGAGGCTCCACTTAACGGCAGCGAAACGCTGTCTCGAGAAACCCGGCCACCTCTGGCGGAACGCGCCATCCTGGCGGTCGCCCGGCCATTGCTGCAGGGAGCGGGGCTCGCCTGCGCTGGCGCGGTTGCGATCGGCGTCGCGGAGGCGCTCAGCGCGCCGCCGCCGCGCAGCAGTTGGCCGGGCGTCTGCTGATCGCGCTGCCGCCGCGGCAGCTGGTCGTCACCAGCGACGCGGTCACCGCGCATGCCGGCGCCCTGGCGGGACGGCCCGGCGTGGTGCTCGCTGTCGGCACCGGCGCCGTGGCGATCGGCGTCGGGAGCGACGGTGCCTTCACGCGGGTTGACGGGTGCGGGCCGTGGCTCGGCGACGACGGCAGTGGCGCCTGGCTCGGCCTCGCGGGCCTGCGCTCTGTCCTGCGGGCCGAAGACGGGCGCGGCCTGCCGACCTCCCTGCGTGCTGCAGCGGTGGCGTGCTTCGGCGCCATCGCTGATCTGCCGGCCTTGATCGGCGGCGAGGCGAACCCGGCCCGGCAGGCCGCACGCTTCGCCGGCAACGTCATACGCGCAGCCGCGACGGGCGACGCGATCGCCCGCGATCTGCTGGCTGAGGCGGTGCGCGCCCTCGTGGCCACGACCCGGGCGGCGGTCGCGCGCTCCAGCCTCCCCGAGCCGGTTCCGGTCGCACTGATCGGTGGATTGCTGGACGCAAACCAGGAGTTGCGGTCGCAACTGGAGGCCGGGTTACAGGACGGTCCGGTGCGAGTCCGGCTGCAGGCGGCTGCTGCCACCGCGCGCGACGGCGCCCGGCTGCTGGCCGAGTGCACCGATGCCATCACGAAGCCCGGGTGCGGCGCGGTTTCGCCGCGTAGGGACGCCGCCGATCTCAATTCAGGTCGTTCATTCGGCTGGGAGTGGGGTTGCTCATCAGCAAGGAGCACGCGATCGATAGCTTGTTCGCCAGCTTTCCGCGATCTTGGCTGTGGCGGCACGCTGGCGTCTGAGTGCCTGCCCGGGAAGTTTATACGGGATTGCGAAGCCTTCGCACCACCGGGCGGATCGAGGCAAGACGAACGAAAGCCAGTGCTTTCCGGTTCAGGTTCTCCCAGTCTTTGGCAAAACAACAGGGCAAAACAACGGCAGCGATTGAGCCAACCGATCGTCCGTTCAACAATCCAGCGTTTCGCCAGCACGACGAAGCCTTTGGCGGCATAGGAGCGCCTGACGATCTCCAGCTTGACCCGTCGCAGGACCCGCTTCATCGCCCGCTGGAACTTGGGGCCCTGGTAGCCAGCATCAGCGTAGAGCTTGCGCAGGAACGGGAACTGATCGAACAGGGTTGTCAACAGCAGCTTGCCGCCATCTCGATCCTGCAGGTTGGCAGCATGCACGATGACCTGCAGAACCAGGCCCTCGGTGTCGACCAGCAGATGCCGCTTCTTCTCCTTGATCTTCTTGCCCGCATCGTAGCCAGGAGGATCGATTGAGGGGCCGCCTTTTTCGGCGCTCTTCACGCTCTGGCTGTCGAGGATTGCCACGGTCGGGCTGGCCTCACGCCCGGCCTGCTCCCGGCACTGCACGTAGAGGGCATGATGGATGCGCTCCAGCGTACCGTCCCAGTCCCATCGGTCGAGATAGCCAAACAGCGTGCTGCGCGGCGGCAGATCCTTCGGGATCGCCCGCCACTGGCAGCCCGTGCTCAGGATGTACATGATTCCGTTCACGATCTCGCGCATGTTCACCGTGCGCTTGGTGCCGCCGTGTTTGGCAGGCGGAATCAATGGGGCGACAAGATCCCATTCAGCATCCGTCAGGTCGCTTTCGTCGCGCAGCTTGCTCCGATCGTAACGGGCGCAGTTTTCCCTTGTCCACATGCGTAACCCGGGGCGGCGACCGGTCAGGACGGTTGCAAGCTACAATGCACGCGCCACATACTACTCTCTCGGCACGGGCAACGGGTCCGCTCCAACGACAGAAAAAGGGGAATCAGCCGTGCGTCGAGCTCATCGCTCCCGCGATCGCCGTCGCATTGCTGGCCATGCCGGCCGGCGGCCGCGCCGACGACCAGAATGTGCAGTCGCTGATCGGTCAATTGCGGCCGCGTGCTCCGGGGCAGCCGATCGTCACCCGCGGCCTGCCCAAGCCGGGCGCGCCGGCTGCATCCGACTCCACAGCTTCATCCGCACCAGTTGCTTCTCGCGCAACCGTCGCGTCGCACGCCCCCGTTGTCGCTTCCGCCACCGTGGACACGCCCTCGGCGGACCTCAACGTGCTGTTTGCCAATGGTTCGGCCGATCTGACGCCGGCGGCAACCCGGCTGCTCGACGACCTCGGCCGGGCGCTAACCGACACCTCGATGGGTGATTCGCGCTTCCTGATCGAGGGGCACACCGACACGGTGGGCGATCGCGCCGCCAACCAGTCGCTGTCGGAACGACGCGCCGCCGCGGTGGTCGGCTATTTGGTGACAAAATTCCACATTCCGGCCGAACGCCTGTCCGCCAAGGGACTCGGCGAGGATGCGCTGCTGGTGCCGACCCCGGATCAGACCCCGGAGCGGCGCAACCGCCGTGTGCACGTGGTGAACCTGGGAAGCTGAGAATCGGCACGATGGCCCGCGCGGCTGTGGCACCGGAGGTTCGAACGCATGTCCCCTTACGTTCAGTCATTTTACGTTCAGTCATTGCTTCGATTGCGTCAGCAGATCTGAGCCGGGCGGCTTTCGGTGCAACCTGGCAAGCCCGTCCCCGACAACGAGTCCACGGTGATCCTTCGCCCGCGCCGCCGTGTCGGGTGGAAAACCGTGTATGTGCTTTCCGGCGGGCTGGGGGTGCTGCTGGTCGCGCTGGTCGCGCTGGTTGGCTTGTGGTGGAGCGTCCAGGCGCCGTCGCCATACCCTCCGGTGCCCGTGTACCTGGCATCCGAGGCCGCGATCGCCGCCCATAGGGACAGCCGCACCACCGTGTTCCGCTTCGCGGCCAATCCGCGCATCCTGGTCATCGACTACGCCTCGCTGCGCGAGCAGGGGCTGACCCTGAACCGCATCGCCGCCCTGGTCGAAAAGGCGGGGCTGCCGCATGACCGCGTGCTCGACACCCCCGCCTTGAACACGGCGATCACCCAGGCCGGGGAAACGATCGAGAGCTATTATTACGGCCACGACTACGGTGCCCGCGATCTGGCACAGTTCTTCGCGCTCGCCGATCGCGACGGCATCCGGCTCGACGACGATGAGGAGCGGCTGCGGGTGCTGCTGCGCCAGGAGGCGCTGGCCGCCGGCACGCCGCCCGGGGCGGTGATCTCACTTGCGCAGACCAGTCCGGACGGCGTGGATGCCTTCACAAGGCGGGTCATCCTGCGCCACGAGCTGTCGCACGGCGAGTTCTTCACCAACCCGGCCTATGCCGGGTTCGTCCGCCGGTTCTGGGCGGACGAGCTGTCGCCGGCACAGCGCGCGGCGTTCCGGCGCTTTCTCGGCGGGCTCGGCTACGACGCCACGATCGAGGAGTTGATGCTGAACGAGATGCAGGCGTTCCTGATGTTCACGCCGGACGAACGTTATTTCACCCCCGGCTGGATCGGCGCCGACCCGGCCGGGGTGGCCGAATTGCGCCGCCGCTTCCTGGCCACCATGCCGGCCGGCTGGCTGCGCGACACCGCTGCCGCGAAGCTGCCGCGCCGGCATCGTCAGCGCTCGGTCACCACCCGGATCGCATGCGCCGACAGGCTGGCCGGCGGGCGGTTGCGCAGGGCGGCGCGCAGGGCCTCAAGATACGGTGCCGCCGGCTCGGTCTCCGGCCGGGGCTGCGGGAACAGCGGGTCGCGGCCGGCGAGGGCGACCACCAGGTCGGTGCCCGGGTCGGTCGCGATGCCGTCATAGACCACTGCCCGCTCGCCGGCGCCGAGCCGGCGGGCCGCCGCGGATTTGCTTCCCGGGCCGGCTTGCCGCAGGCCGAGATGGGCCACGTCGTTGCCGCTGAAATAGTCGATCCGCACCCAGCCGGCGAAATCCGGCATGGTCACGGCGAGGGAAAACGGCACGTGCTCGCGCAGGGGCTTGCCCCGGCTGTCGAGTTGCACCGCGAGGCCGCCACCGGTGGTGGTGGTGGTGGCAAACGTGTTGGCGAACGTGTTGGCAAACGGGCGGATCGCATCCAGCGCCGCGCAATAGGCCGGCACGGGGTCGAGCGGCTGGATGGCCAGCTGGAAGGAGCCGCCCGGCGGGGCCGCGTCGCGCAACGCCCGCCAGATCGCCGCGATCGGTGACAGCGCATCGGACGCGGCGAGACCGCGCAGGATCAGGGTATTCGGCTCCAGGGTGCCGCTGACCAGCGAGCAGTCCGCGCCGGTGATGGCGGCGCGGAGATCCGCCAGGCTGGGCGGAGATGGGGCCGGTACGGGTGGGGCCGGTACGGGTGGGGCCGGTACGGGTGGGGCCGGTACGGGTGGGGCCGGTGCGGGTGGGACCAGCGGAACCGGGGCGGGTGCCGGGCTCACAGGCTCGGGTAGCACAGTTATGGGCCGGGGCGGCGGAATCGGGGCGGGCGCGGGAATGGTCCCGTGGTCGGACAGCCACCACCAACTGCCGAACGCCACCAACACCAGCGCCGCCGCGCCACCGGCCCAGGGCAGCACGGATTGCCGCCGCGGCGGGGGCGGGGGCGACACCGGGCGGCCCGCGGGCCGCAGCACCTGGGTCCTGTCGTCGCCACCGGTGTCGTCTTGCGTTCGCCCAAACACGTCTTCAAGCGCTTGCGAGAACGCGGCGGCGCTGGCGAAGCGGCCATCCTGCGTCAGTCGCTTGTCGAGCGCCTTCAGCACCGCCCGGTCCAGCGCCGGCGGCACCTGGCCGGGCCGGCACAGGGTGGAGGGCGGCGCCGGCTCGGTGGTCAGCACCTTGTGCATGATCGCCGCGAAGCCGCCGCCCTCGAAGGGACGCTTTCCGGTCAGCAACTGGTACAGCAGCACCCCGGCCGACCAGATATCGGTGCGCAGATCGACCGTCTCGCCGCGGAACTGTTCGGGCGACATGTAGGATGGCGTGCCGAGCACGGTGCCATCCTGGGTCAGCTGGCTGCTGGTAATGCGGGCAATGCCGAAATCGGCGATCTTGGCCTGATCGCCGCGCAGCATGATGTTGTCGGGCTTGATGTCGCGATGCACCACGCCGAGCGCGTGGCTGGCGGTGAGCCCGGCCAGCACCTGCCGCACCAGCCGGACCGCCTCGGCCGGCGCCACCGCCTGGCCGACAAGCTGCTTCAGCGAGCCGCCCTCGACGAACTCCATGGCGATGAACGATAGCTCGCCGATCCGGCCATAATCGTAGACCTGCACGATGTTGGGGTGCGACAGCCGCGCCGCTGCCTGCGCTTCCTGGCGGAAGCGGATGAGTTGCTGCGTGGTCTCCTCGTCTTCCACCGGCGGCAGGCGGACGGTTTTCAGGGCGACGGTGCGGGCCAGGTCGGGGTCCCACCCCTCATAGACCACGCCGGCGCCGCCGCGCCCCAGTTCGCGGCGGATTTCGTATTTCCCGAGTGTCTGCTGCTCCATTGCCCGTCCTGCGCTGCGCCCGACTATAGACCGGCAAAATGAGGTGGCGACACACCGGCCACGGAAGCCGCGCCGCCGCTCTCGCCGATCACCACCACCGGCGCCCAGAAGAACGGTTGCTCGTAACCGGCGGTGGCCAGCATTTCGAGCTGCACCTTGCGCAACGCCGGGGCGAGCCCGCCTCCGTCCTGCAGGCCCGCCAGCGTCTTGGCCACCAGATAGGCGCCCGCCTGATCATCGACATCCCAGTGCGTCACCATCAGCGCGCGGGCGCCGGCGAAGAAGAAGCTGCGCGCCAGGCCGGACAGGCTCTCGCCGCCGTCCCGCCCGCCGGAGCCGCCGGTATTGCAGGCGGACAGCACGATCGCGTCGGCATCGAGCTTGAGGCCGAGCAGCACATCCGTTGCGGTCAGCAGCCCCGCGCCCTGCTCGCCCGGCGGGACCGAGGTGACGATCGCCGGTTCCTGCTGGCAGGCGATTTCGGAGGGCAGCAGCGCATGGGTGGCGAAATGCAGGATGCGGTAGTCCAGCAGATGCTGCTTCATCACCGCGCTGCGGGTGAAGGCGCTGCCGAGCAACTGATCGGCCGGCGCGGCCCCCAGTTCGCGCCGCACCGCCTCCAGTTCGGCCCGCGCACCCGGCAGCACCGGGAGGCTGGCGAGCTGGGCGGCGCTTTCGGCGCAGCCGGTACCCGGATACAGCCTCGCCGCCTGGGCGCGGTCGATCGGCCGGAAATCGCCGAAGCCGAACCACGGCCGCGCGGCGCGGAGGCCGGGACGGCGCAGGCTGACCAGATTGGCCGCCGATGGCACGTGCACGATAGGGAACCGCTTCACCAGGAACGGCGCGTCGGCAAGCTTCGCGCTGTCGGCGGGGCCGGTCAGCAGCACTTCGAAGGGCAGCGACAGCAGCGCCCCGGTCGGCGCCACGCTGAACGCGGCGGCGCCGTCCAGCCCTGGCGCCACCTCGCCGAGGGCGGCGGTGTACAGCTCCTGCGCCGCCGCGACATCGAACACCGGCAGGGTGCTGCCGGCCGGCTCGATGCTGGCCCGCACCCGCGCGACCAGTCTGCCGATGCGCCCGGCGCCGCCGTCGATATGGCCGACCCGGATGACATGGTCGCGCAGCAGGAAGGTCCAGCCCTCGGTCTCGCCCAGGCTGATGGCGGCGAAGGCCTCGCCAGGGCGCAGCACGCCGAACAGGGTGGCCGCCGGCACCACCTGCTGCACCAGCGCGTTGTAGGTGGGCAGCGCCGCCTGCAGCTCGTCCTCGGCCTGCGCCAGCGCGGTGCGGGCCTGGGTGACCTGGGCATCGAGTTCGGCGAGGCGCTCGGGCGGGGTGGCGGCGTCGGGACTCGACAGCTGGTCTTTCTGCCGCAACAGCTCGTCCAGCTTGGCCTCGGCGTCGTCGCGGGCGCGCAGCACGCGGCCGATATCGGGCGACGCGGCCAGCCGTACGGCGGCCCGCTGGATCTGCTCGGAGGTGATGGCGCCGCGGGTGAGCTGGGCCGTCTCGAACATGTCGGCCAGCAGCGGTTGCGGGTCGGCGGCCGCGCGCACCTGGATGGCATAGGCCGCCAGACAGGGCTGCAGCAGGGTGCCGTCCACCCCCTGCTTGAGGTCGCGCAACAGTTCCGTGCCGCCCTGGCAGACAGCGACGGCCTCGGCGGGCTTGCCGTCCCTGAGCAGCGCCTCGGCGCGGCGGAACTGGGCCGCGGCCAGCGAAAGCGTGCGCGGCAGACCGCGGGTGAACGCGGTCACCGAGGCATCGAGCTTGTTTACCGCGTCGCCGGGCCGGTCGCTGCCGAGCACGGTGACGCCGGCGGTGCGATAGACGAAGGCGGAGACCCGGGCGTTGGTCAGGCCCTGGGCGCGGGCGAACGCCTCGGCGCTGTCGGCGGCTTCCAGCGCCCCGGGGGTGTCGCCCAGCGCCCGCAGTGCGATCGCCTGGTTGCGCCGCGTCTCGATGATGCCGAGCAGCGCCTCCAGCGTGGAGGCATCGAGCGCCGGGCGGACGTTGGCGTTCGCGCCGAGCAGCGACGTGCCCGGCGTCGGGGCGAACTGGCTGGCCAGCGAGGCTTGCGGCGCCGGCTCGACCACGCCGGGGGGCAGGGTGGCGGCATACAGGGTCTCGGCGCCGCGCAGCAGCTCCAGCGCCTGTTGCGGCTGGCCCTGGTTGAGCGCGTCGAGCCCGCGATAATGGGCAAGCCGCGCCTTCAGCAGCGGCGCCGTGGCCGAGTTGGCACCGGCCGCCAGCGCCTCGGCGCGGGCGAAGGTGGCGTGCGCCTCGGTGAAGCGGCCCTGGTTGGACAGCTGCACGGCCAGCGCGGTGAGGGCGTCGACCGGGGCGGCGCGGTTGCGGCCCGGCCCCTTCTCCTGCACCAGACCCTTTTCCTGCACCTCGACCGCATGGCGGAACAGTGCGGCGGCTTGCTCCCAGTTGCCCTCGCGGTTGGCGTCCGCGCCGTCGCGCATCAGCGCCTGGTACAGGCCGATATCGTCGACGCCGAGGCTGCGTGTGGCCCCCGGCGGCGGCCCGGCGGAGGCCGCGTCTTCGGGGCTGACGCGCCCGGTCAGCACCCCGATCGAGCGTTCCATTGCCGGGAGCACCGGCGTCACCCCGTCGGCCACCCAGACGCGGCCGCCGGCCTGCGCCACCAGGGCGGTCTGCGGCCAGCCGCCGGCGGCGCGGGTGCACGCCATCTGCAGCGCCGCGTCGGCGCCGGCGAAGGCGAGCGGCTGCGGCGCGCCGCAATCGACCACACGCGGTGCCAGCGCGGCGGTGAAACGGCTGGCCTGCGCGGCTAGCGCGCCGCTGTCGGCCACCGGGCGCACGCGCGCCGCGGGCTGTTTCCACGCGCCGCAATAGATGTCGGCGCCGCCGTTCGCCAGCACGTAGTGCCGGCACACCTCGCCGGCTGCGTTGCGGCCGATCGCCACGCCGTCGCCTTCGGCGTGGCCGCGGCTGGCATAGGCTTCCGGCGGCGGGGCCTGACAGCCGGCGAGCCAGGCGAGCGGCAACAGCAGCAGGGACAGGCGATGGGGCAGCGGCTTCCGGCGGTGCATGTCAGTTGTCCCGGTCCGAGATGTACGGCAGCAGCAGATCGGGGTCATCCAGGTCGCCATCCTGCACGGCGAGCGCGAGTCTTTCCTGGCGCAGCCGCAGGATGGTGGCGGCGTCCACCAGGTACTGCGGCACCACCGGCAGTACCCGCAGCGGCGTCAGTGCGAAGCTGAGGGCGGGCGTAGGCGTGGGCGTGGGCGTGGGGTTGGGGAAGCCGCAGTTTGCGGTGGCAATGGGGCAGTTGTTCAACTGGTAGGTCGAACCCGGGAGGGGGATGGCGTCCGTGGTGGCGGCGAAGGGTTGCGGGGCGGTCGGTTCCTGACCGATGCGGCCGAGGCTGGCCGCATTGCTGCCGGTCTGCCCGTCCACGCTGCCGGTCAGGTCGATCGGGCCGGTGAAGCCCGCCTGATAGAAGGCCGACAGGCTGCGCACGTTGATGTTGCCCGAGGCCGCGCCGGCGCCGACATGCAGCAGCAGATCGGCGCCGGGGGCGTTGAGGCTGCCGAAATTGATCTGGCCGCCGCCGGTCAGGGCGAGGCGCACGGTGGCGTTTGCTCCCGATATTCCCTGAATCGTCAGGTTGGAGCCGAGGTCGATGGTGCCGCTGCCGTTCAGGATGGCGAGGTTCAGCCCGGTGCTGCCGTTGCTGTCGGGCGGCGCCTGCGTCGCCGGCACCTGCGGCAGCGGCTGGAAGCCGGTGGTGATGGTGACGCCGTTCGCCACCGCCAGCGTGCCGGCGGCGCCGATCTGGATGTCGGGGGCGGCGATGTTGCCGGCGATGGTCAGCTTCGTGCTGTCCATCAGGGCGAAGCTGGTGGCGGCCGACCCGGCGACGCTCGCGACCATGTTCGACAGGTTGTTCAGGTCCACCGGGCCATTGGCGCTGTTGGCCGTCAGCGCGCCGTTGCCGGTGACCAGCCCGTTGCCGCCCAGAATGCCGTTCTGGCCGGTCAGGAACGCCGCCGTTGTCGCATCCACCGTGCCGCCGCTGACGATGCCCAGCGTGCCGGTATTCGCCGTCAGCGTCAGCGTGGGCGCCTCCACCTTCCCGCTCACCGTGATCGTGGGGGCCGTGAGGGTCGCGCCGGAACCGGCCGTTGCGCTGTTGACGGTCAGGTTCGCGGCGTTGGTCAGCGATAACGTGCCGGTGGCCGCATAGGCTCCGAGCGTGCCGATCTGGTTCGGGTTACTGAGGGCGCCCCCCGCCGTCAGCGTGCCGAGCGTGGCATTGCTGTTGGCGGTTTGCGTCCATGCGCCCGGAGCCTGCAACCCGCCCGGCAGGGCCGGGTTGGCACCGAAGCCGGCATTGCCGATGACCGTCGCCGCGACGATGGCGCCGTTCGCTTTCTCTGTGGTGTCGCCCAGCGAGAACAGCCAGAGCGTATTGGCGTTGAGCACCGGCCCCGGCGCGGTCGGCGGGATCGTGGCGTTGCCGAACAGGCTGACCGTATTGCCCAGCAGCAGCACGTCGGCGGTTCCCCCGCTCCCGGTCACCTTGACGAGGGTGCCGACGGCGAGGGTCCCGCGACTGCCCGTGCACAGGCTGGAGCACACGAAGGTGAAGGGCACGCTGGCGCCCGCGCTGAGGCTGCTGCTGACAGGCGCGAAATGCGAGAAGGTATTGTCGCCGTCCGGCGCCTGAATGGCGATGCCGTTGCCGCTCGCCAGGCCGCCGGAGCTTGATACCGTTCCGTGGTCGCCCTGTTGCGCATCGCCCGCGGTGGCGGTGAGCCGCACGGCCGATCCGCCCGCGAGCAGCGCCGCGCCGGTCGTGCCGGTGCCCTGGGCCAGCGAGGCGGCCGTGATGGCCAGCGTGCCGCCGGCGGCGAGGGTGCCGTCGCTCTGGGTCACGGCGCCGGTCGACCATATGGTCACATTGCCGTTCGCCAGCACGGCGCCGCCGCTCTGCGCGAAGCTGCCGCTGGTGGCGACGCCGCTTGCCGTGCCGGCCGTGCCGGTGCCGGTGCCCACCGTGATGGAGCCGCCCGCGGCGATGGTGCCGCTGCTTTGCGTGAGCGAGCCGACATTCAGGTTGCCGCCGGTGGCGATGGTGCCGGTGTTTTGCGTGAGCAGGTCGAGGTTCAGGTCGCCGGTCGCGGTGATCAGGCCGGTGTTGATGACGGTGACGCCCTGCAGGCCCACCGATCCCACCGCGAGCGTGCCGCCGATGTCGATTGTGCTGCTCGTGCCCGGCAGGCTCAGCGCGTCCCGCACAATCGCCGTGCCGCCGGACTGGAGGAACGACCCGGCCAGGCTCATCGCGCCGAAGGCGGCGATCGTGCCGCCGTTTTGCACCAGCGTGCCGCTGGTCACATCGATGCCGTAAGCGTTCAGCACGCCGTTGTTGAGCGTGATGCCGGCGGCTGCGCTGAGCGTCGCCGGGCCGAAGCTCCACAGCGGCGGTGCCGTGGCCCCGCCGATGGTGATGCTGGTGGCGCTCAGCGTCAGCGCGCCGCTGCCGCAATTGCCGAGCGGGCCGTTGACCAGCAAGGCGTTACTGTCGGTCAGCGTCAGCGTCGCGCCCGGCACCGCCGTTCCCACCCCCGCGACCAGCCCGGTCGTCCCGGCGATTTGCAGATTGGGGATGTTGGTCAGCGCGATATTGCCCGTGGCGGTCAGGCCGTCGAACGCCGGCACGCCGGCCGGCTGCCATGCCGTGCCGGTCAGGCCGATGGTGCCGATGTTATTGGCCGCGGTCAGCGCGATGTTACCCGGGGCGCTGCCGGTGCCGGCGCGGCCGACCAAATTCGCCGCCGTCAGCACAGCTCCCGCGGCGTCGGTGATGTCGCCGGTGCTGAACAGGCCGATCGTGCTGACCTGGGGGAGCGACAGCGGCACATTGAGTGCGACCGTGCCCGCGCTGGCGGTGCTGCCGTCCAGGCTGCCCAACGCCAGCTCGCCCCGTCCGGCCACGGTCGCGGTCGCGGTGCTGCTGACGTTGATCTGGCCGAGCGTCGCGGTCGTCAGCAACAGGAAGCTGCCGCTTGGGATTTCCTGCGGCACATCGACGCTGAGCCCCGCGAGCGTCAGTGGCGCGATACCT
This sequence comes from uncultured Alphaproteobacteria bacterium, assembly GCA_963709085.1. GTDB lineage: Bacteria > Pseudomonadota > Alphaproteobacteria > Acetobacterales > Acetobacteraceae > Rhodovastum. Next base: position 12,104 of record CAVPVB010000024.1, on the reverse strand, counting down.
ACCAGACCGTCCGGCACGCTGACGGTGCCGGGGCTGACGATGGTGATCGCATCGCCCTGCAGGGTGATCAGTCCGGCCTTGCCATGCGGAACGTCCGAACTGGCGAGCACGGCGCCATAAACGTCGATGGATGGGGCGGTGATCGCGATCGAATCGGTTCCCCCCGTGCCATTGGGCACCGAGGTGACGGTGCCTGTCTGGCCCGTGGTGGTGTCGACGATGACCGTGCCCGGGCTGGTGATTTCGCCGGTCGCGTTGAAGGCTGCGAGGATGACGTTGCCGCCGCGGTAGCCGGCGCCTGCGGTGCCGCTGGTCAGCGACCCGGTGATGTCCAGCAGCCCGGTGGTTTGGATCTCCAGCGTATTGGGAGAGGTGAACGCGCCGGCCGCGACGGCTGTGCCGGCGGTGATGATCCCGGTGACCGATACCCCGCTTCCGCCGCTGTGCAGCACGAAGTCGCCGCCGGCGCCGAAATTGCCCAGGGTGCCGATCTGGTTGCTCCAGACCGGCGCGGTGCTGATGGTGCCGGTATTCGTGCCGGTCAGGCTGGCATCCGTGCCCGCCGAACCGGTGAGCGTGCCGGCGATCAGCGTGCCTTGTGAATTCGTCGATCGCGCCGGTGGAGATCAGCGTCACCGTGCCGGTGCCGCTCACCGTGCCGCTGATCGTGATTCCGTTGCCGGCCAGCCGCACGGCGGTGGTGCCGTTCACCGTGCCGGTGACGTTCAGCGGCACGCCATCGACGAAATCGATCCCTGTGGCCGCCGCGACATTGCTCAGTGTCGCCACCGCATTCGCCGGACTGGTCAGGCTCAGCGTTCCCGTCGCACTGGCGGTGAGCGCGGCCGCGGTGATCGGGCCGGTGCCGGTGATATCGCCCGGATTGCTAAGGGCGTTGGTGCCGGCCAGCAGGGAAAGGGTGCCGCCGGCCGCGACAGTGGCGCCGTTGAGCTGGATCGCCGGCGGCGCGGTCGTCAGACCCTGCGGGATCGCGAACCCGGCTTTGTCGCCGGTGGCCAGGAGGATCGCGCCGGCGGCGGTGATGTTGGCGCCATTGGCGAGCACGATCGGGTTGCTGGATTCCAGCGTGACGTCGCCGCTGCCGCTTTTCACCGCGCCCGCGAGGTTGATCCCGCCATAGCTGTAAAGTTTCACCAGCGCGGTGCCCGTCACCGTGCTCGCGGCGTTCACCGTCAGCTGGCCCGTGGTGCCGACAAGAACGAAGCCGGCCAGGGAGCCGGTGCCCGACAAATTGCCGGCCACCGTCAGCGCGGCGTTGTAGGTGGCGTAGTCGTAGAACGTGATGCTGGAGGCCGCGAAGTTACCCAGATTGGTGATGCTGTTCGCCGAGTAGAACACACCGCTGCTGTCCGTGGTCCCGCCGGAGAAATTGGCGTTGCCGACGGCGCTGCCGGTCAGCGTGGCGGCGGTAATGCCGGCTGTACTGGTCTGGCTGATGTCACCGCCCGCAATGAGGTCGACGGTCTGGCCGGTGGCGACCAGGTTGCCGTTGAGGGTCAGGGCCCCGGTGCCGGATTTCAGCGTCATGCCGGTGCCGGCGCTCAGCCCGGCGTTCACCGTGAGCGCGCCGGTGGTGGTGTGTCCGGGGATCGCGGCATCCGCCGCCGACAGGGTCAGGCTGCCGAGTGCCACCGTCACCGGCGCATTCACCGTCAGGTTGTTGCCTGCCTGCAGCGTCAGGCTGTTCGCATAGAGCGCGTTGATCGTATTGGTGACCGTGATGTCGTTCGTCGCCTGCAGCACAACATTGCCCAACAGACCGGTCAGCGTTGCCGGGTCGAGCGTCGCCGTGGCGGGCAGGGCGCTGGAGTCCAGCGTGCCCGCGGCATTGACCGTGCTGTTGGCGCCTGCGGTCGCAATGGTCAGGTCGGTCGGATCGAGCAGGATCGTTCCCGCCGGTCCGAGCGGTGCCCTGACATCGACCGTGCCGGTGAGCGCGTCGCCCGTCTTGCCCGATACCTCGACGAACCCGCCATGGCCGCCTTGCGGCCCGCCGCGCGCGCTGAGCGTGCCGGCCATGCTGGTGCTGGCGCTGCTGAGCAGGGTGATGGTGCCACCATTGCCCTTGCGGGTGGCATTCGCCTTCACCACGGCCCCCGGCGCCACCGTCACCGTCCGCGCCATCGGCGCAGTGGCCCGCGACGGACCGGCGGCGGCGCGCGCCAGCGTGGTGCCCAGCGCCACCGTGCCGCCGCCATTGCGGCCGGAGACGTCGATCTTCGCCGCGGCGGCGACCGTCACCCCGCCGTCGGCCAGCGCCTGCACGCCGCCGCCGGTGGAACCCCGGGCGCTGAGGTCGCCCTGCACCACCAGCGACCCGCCGACCCCGTTCAGCACGATGCTGCCGCCCGGACCGCTGCCGCCATTGGTGGAGATTTTCCCGCCCGCGGTCACCAGGTTGGTCACGATGCCGTCGGCCGCCGCGGCGGTCAGCGTGATCGTGCCGCCCTGGGCCAGGATCGTGCCGGTGTTGGTCACCAGCGCGGTTACTTTCTGGCCATCGGCACCGACCGGCACCTGCTTGACCTGGCCGGTCACGTCGATCGCCAGCAGCCCGTCGCCGTACAGGTCGACCGTATGGGTGGTGGCGCCGGCCAGCACCACCTGGCCCATGCGGGCGTTGATGACGCCGTGGTTCGCCACCGCCGGCGCCACCAGCGCGGCCAGCCCGCTCTGCTTGACCGTAATTGTGCCGTTGTTGATGACCATCGCGTTTGGACTGCCCGGAATGGAGAAATTGGTCTTCCCGGCCATGAAGGCCTTGTTGGCGATGTCGGCGGTCGAGATTACCAGCGAATTGACGTTGACCTGGCTGCCCTGCTCGAACACCACGCCGGACGGGTTGACCAGCACGACATTGCCGTTGGCGGTGATGCGGCCGGCGATCGCCGAGGGGTCCGGGCCGACCACCCGGTTCAGCGTGGTGGCGCTGGCGCTGGGCTGCTGGAAGGTCACGCTCTGCGCCGAGCCGACATTGAAGCTCTGCCAGTCAACCGCGGCGCGGGAACTCGATTGCTGCACCGTGGTCACGGTGGTGGTCTGGCTGATGCTGGCCTGCCCCGCCACCACCTGGCCGCCCTGCGGCTGCGCGTTGGGCGGCAGCGGGCCGGCCTGCGCCGGCAGCCCAAGCACCAGCAGCACCGCCGCCTGCAGCGCGGTGCTGCCCAGCAACGCCGCGCGGCGGCCGCGCAGCGTGGCCGGCATCATTGCGTTCCCGCCGCCGCGTCGGCCCGCCATCCTGCATGCTGCTGCCATCCCATCCCCCCGGCCCGTTTTTCGGGCCCCGCCTTTCCCGCGCGCCGGATCGACCGGCGCGGCCGCTAGAACCGGACCAGCGCCCCGACGTAAAATGCATCCGCCTGCAACGCGCCCACGTTCAGGCCGTCAGGATGCAAGGTGAACCGCCGCACCGCTTCGAGATCGATTTCGAGAGCGCGTGTGAGCGAGATCCGCGCGCCGATCCCCATGGAGCGTAGCACGTTGTTCGGCGCGGTCTTCTCGTTCTGCCAGACCTCGCCCCAATCGTAGAAAAGATGGTACTGGGTGCCGATATCGATCTGGTGCCCGAACACCGTTACGTCGGTGCCGGTGGTCAGCCGCAATTCGCCGGTCAGGGCCAGCCCGCTGTCGCCGCTGACCTCGCCCACATAGAAGCCGCGGGTGTAGCGGTTGCCGCCGAGGAAGAATTCCTCGGCCGGCGGTATCACCGAGCTGCTGCCCTGCCCGGTCGCCAGCCCGAACAACGACACCGAGGCCCCCGTCCAGGGGGCAAACAAGGTCTGGTCGCGGCTGATCTCGGCCGTGACCTTGGTGAAGTTGAGCTGTTCGCCCACCCGTGCCGGGGCCGCCGCGTCGGCGCTGGCGCCCAGCCCCGACAATCCTTGCGAGACACGCACCGTTACCCCGTTCACCGCCGGACGGGTCTCCCCGGCCCATAAATCCTGCAGCGCATAGTCGACGCCCGCCCGCAGCACCCGCAGCGCGTATTTGCTGGCCGGGCTCGTGCTGCCTGACGTGGTTACAGAAACATTCTGCGGCAGGCTGGTGATGTTCGAGTCCAGCACGTCGAAGTTGCCGATCAGGTTGAGGGTTTGCTGGCGGGCGCGAATCAGCGGATAGCTCAGCTGCACACCGGCGACCGTGGTGTCGCCATTGTAGTCAAGCTGGCGCAGGAAGCCGGACGGCGTGGTGTTGCCCGCCCCCGCGTACACGCGCAGCCGCAATCCGGAAGCGCCGATGAACAGCTCGGTCGAAGCCTGGCCGAAAATCTGGGTGTTGTTGAAGCCATAGAACAGGTTGATTTCGGTACGCTCGCCGAGGCTGGTGAAGCTGTTGAAATCGACGGTGGCCAGCGCCTCCACGGGACCGGTGAGCTTGTAGGCGCGGTTGTCGCCGGTCAGCAGGCCGGAGATCGGCGTGCGCTTGACCGTGGCGATCAGGGTGAGCGCGCCGGGTTCGGTGTCGGACGGCCGCAGCACGGCCTGCAGGGCGATGCCGGGCACGTCCTGTGCCAGCAGCAGCCAGCGTTCGAGCGAAGCCGAGTCGATCGGGCGGCTTTCAGTGAGGCGCTGCAGGAAGCGCAGAACCTGCGTGCCGGCCGGGCCGATATCGCCGTCCAGCTTGACCTCGGCGATATGCCCCTCGAACACCACGAAGCGCAGCGTGCCGTCGGGGCTGCGGGTGGCCTGCACGCTGACCAGCGGATAGCCGCCGTCGCGGTATTTGCGCACCAGCGCCAGCCGGTTTTCCTCGATCTGCTTCAGCGGGACCGCCGGCCCGACCAGCCCGGCGACCAGCGCATCGGTCTCGGCCTGTGGGTAGACGCTGACGCCCTCGACAATGACGCTGCGGACCGCGACCGGCTGTTCCGGCGCCGTGTTGGTGAGCGGACCCGACGGCAGAGCCGGCAAACCCGGCCCGACGCGCGGCATTTCGGGAGGTTCGAGGCGCGGAATCGGCGAGACCTGGAGCGACCCGGGCGCCGGCGGCGATTGCGCGAGCGCGGAGAGCGGGAACAGCAGGGCGACAGCGCCAAAAAAGCGCCAGTATTGAGCCTGCCCGGGCTGGCGCATCGGCACCTTGTCATCATCCAGCACTTTCCGCCCCTTTGTTACGAATGATACTGAGGTGCCATCCGACTTTAGTATTGCGTATCAAAAATTCCTAAATGTCACAACCTTTTGATAAAGGAATTTTCCCTGCAGGCGGGGTGCCATCTGCTCTGGGTCGCGGTCCCCGAGCGCCCATAACCGCCGCGTTCTTCCTGTCGCCGAATCGCCCGGACGCCGCCGCTTCGACGGTATGCTGTTGCGCTGCGCGTCAGTGCCGTGTTCCGGGCATGCTCTTCGGCGCCTCGCGGAGAAAGGCCGCACGCGCATCCGCATCGTCGATATGCGCCGACAGCGCCTGCCAGAGCGCCGGCGCCGACGCGGCACTGGCAGCGGCCCGCTTGATCAGGACGCGGGCGATCGGGCCGACATAACGCGCGAGCACGGTCTGCAGCCGCTCCAGCTCGCCCGGCAGGATGGCGCTGCCCTGCGCAACCGCTGCGCGCATGACCGTGCCCGTGCCAGTTCGGGCGATCTGCCGCCTGATGTCCTGCACGAAGATGTTGCGATCATTGGGCCGTTCGATTCCCTCGGCCAGGGCAGCGAACAGCCCCTCCAGCGTGTCGGTTTTGCGCACGGCGGTTCGCACCAGATAGCGGGCGATCGGGCCGACATATTCGGCCAGCTTGCGCTGCACGGTATCGAGCAGTTCGGGATCGAAGCTGCCGGTTGCCGCGGGGCTGTCGGCGGATTTCGCGGCAATGGCCGGGGCCGGGGCCGGGGCCGGGGGCAGAATGATGGTGCGATCGCGATAGACCGTTCCGCCCTCGGCCGCGGCAGTCTTCACAGCCGCGATCATCTCACGGGCCGAAGCGAAGCGATCCCGCGGCGTCTTCGCGAGGCTGCGTGCGACCACCGACCGCACGCCCTCAGGCAGGCCGGGGCAGGCCTGAGCGAGATCGGGTGCATCCTCATGCAGCAGCCGGGCGAACACTTCGGCCGTGTTGCGGCCCTCAAACGGCTTGCGGCCGGCCAGCAATTCGTAGAGCACGACACCGGTGGAGAACAGGTCGCTGCGCGCATCGATCGTCTCGCCGCGGCATTGTTCGGGCGACATGTAGCTGGGCGTGCCGATCGTGACACCGCCCATGGTCAGGCTCGACGTGTCCAGGCGGGAGATGCCGAAATCCGTCACCTTCACCAGGTTGCCGCCGACGAGCATGATGTTGGCGGGCTTGATGTCGCGATGCACGACGCCCATGCCATGCGCCGCGTCGAGTGCGGCAAGTACCTGCAGGATGACGAACACCGCATCCTCCGGCGCGAACCGGGTGCTGGCTTGCCGGGCCTGCTCCAGGGTGATGCCGTCGACGAACTCCATGGCCAGGAACGGATTGCCTTCATGCAACGCGAAATCATAGATGGCGACGATATTCGGGTGCGCGCAGCGCGCGGCGGCCTGCGCCTCGCGCCGGAAGCGGGCGATGAAGCTGGGGCGATTGTCGCCGTCCAGCAGATCGGCGCGGATCAGCTTGATCGCCACCTTGCGATCGATGTCGGGGTCGTGTGCCCGGTAGATCATGCCCATCGCACCGCGGCCCAACGGGCTCTCGATCGCGTAGCGGCCGATGAATTTCGGCTCCCCGGACATGCCTGCGGTACTACTCCCCCAACAGCTTCAAGGCATTTGCGAGGCTTCGGCGCATCCGGTTGAAGGACTCGGCCAGCGACGCGATCTCGTCCTTGCCGCGCACCACCACCTCGGGCGCGTCCATGTTGCCCATGCTGACTTCGGTGGCGCGCGCGGAGATGTTGCGGACCGGCCTGATGATCACGAAATGCAGCAGCAGGTTCAGCAGCACCATCATGACCACGAACACCACGGCCAGTCCGGCCATCACGCTGACGAAGGTCCGGTTCGCGCGGTCAAACGGCACGCTCATCGGCACGCTGACGATCTGCGCCCCGAGAACCTGGTTCAACTTCCAGCCGAAGCCGTTATTGGACCCATACAGGTCGATCATCGTGGCCGGGGCAGCGGCCGGCGTTGAATGGCATTCCAGGCAGGCAGGGTTGGTGATGATAATGGGATGGGAAACCGACAGGATACGTCCTGTTGGCGTGTCGCGTTCGGTGATCAACCGCTTCAGCCCCGGTTGGTGCTTCAGCGTCTCGATGATGTTGGCCTGCCAATCGGCCGGGCTGTCGGCGGGGTTGGTCGGGTTCAACACAACGGCGCGGAAACTGTAATCGGGCATTTGTTGCTGCAGGCTGCGGAAATTGGTCTGGGTGGCCCAGGCGGGAATCGATTGTGGCAGGAAGCGCCGGGAGAACTGGCTGACCAGCAGCGGAGCGATTTCGTTGGCGGTGTATTCGGCCATGGCGGTGGCCTGGCCATCCAGGATGTCGGCCTCGTTCAACACCTGGTGGAGGGCATTGCGGTTGACCAGGGTGTAGGACAGCAATCCGGCCAGACCAAGGCCGACGAGGAAGGCGACCAGCATCACGAGGTTGAATTTGGCCCTGAGCCCCATTGTGCCTTTCCTTAACGACCGTCGGCCAGCAGCCGTGCTGCCTGTTCGGTGGTGAGCCGTCCCGTCATCGCGGTTCCCAGTTCGTGCTGGAAGCGCCGGATCGCGGCCAGCGTGTCGGGTCCATAGATGCCGTCCACCTTGCCGGCATAATAGCCCAACCGTTGCAATGCGAGTTGGATCTGTCGGCGGTCGGCGTCGTTGAGCAAGGCTGGTCCCGTCGTGCGATCTGTGGCCATGGGCGCGGCGAGGACCGGTGCGGGTGCTGGCGGCGGGACGGCGTCGGTCCGCGTCGTCGGTCCGCCCCGAAGCCATGCGAGGTTCGCCGGCTCGAACACGGCCACTGCCAGTCCAGGCGTGCCCCGCAGGGCATCCTGCAAATCCTTCAACAGGGCATGCGCTTCCACCTCCGGTGCGGCGAGGCCGGCGGCCAGCGCCGCGGCGAGCGGCGTTGGGCCATCCGGCAACGGCCCGGTGCTGTGAGTGGCCACCAGCCCCTTGCTGTCCAGGCTGGCCGGATTGATCAGGGTGTCGAGCGGCAATTCCGCCACTTGTCCGGGTGGTGCTGCGCTGTCCAGCAGCACAAGGCCGGCCGATACACCCGAGGTCAGCACACTATTGGTCAGAACCCGGCTTACCAGCCCCTGGGTCAGGGCGTCGGTTTCACGCTGCAAATTCGCGGACGCCGGCAGCAGGAATACGCGCCCATCAAACGCCACCGCGTAGCCGCAGAAATAGGCCACCGCCACGCTGGCAAACTCGCGGGTAAGGGCGTCGGCGAAACCCGCAATCGCCGCGCCCATCTGGCCGTTGGAGACATCGAGCCGTTCCGTGACATCAAATCCCGCCCGTTTGAGCGCGGCCGAGACCGCGTTGACCGAGGCGCCGCAAGCGGGCAGCGGCGGCAGCCCGGTGTAGGCGCTGTTGCCGACCACCAAAGCAAGCCGCGATGCATCGGCCGCCACCGCGCCGCCGCCGGCGGCGATCGCCACGAACAAACCCGCCATGAGCCTGGCCCAGTGCCACACCTTCTTCGTCCTTGTTCACGGGCCGGTGTCGCTGCTTGCGACAATAACCTATGGCATCCACGGTCCAAACCCAACTTCTCCACCAGGCGCTAAATTGTAGCGCCGAATTGGAATTCCGGGAGGCGCGCATGGACCACGCATAACGCAAGCCAAGGTCGAAGCGGGGAGTTCGCCAGATGGCGGCGGGCGAAAATTGCGATCGGGCCGGTTCGGCACGAAGCGAAGCGCCGTTGGATCACGCGTAAATGCGGCGGCGGATCATGCAGTAAACCGTCCCATTCGAATGCGGGAAGCTGGAAGGGGCACAACAAAACGCGCAACCCCGGCCACGGCATTCCGCCAGGAAGGCGACGGTGATAACGCGGAAATGGCGGCCCCGGAAGCGCTCACCTTCCCGCGGGCCGCGCTGAGATCAGCTCGTTTTCAGTGCCATGAGGTCATAGGTCACGATAGAACCCTTCTGAGGCACGCCCTTATCGTCGAGCGGCGACGGGGTGATCATGATCTTGGTAAAGTTGAGCGAGATGGACTCGCTCGGATTGTCGCCGCCAGAACTCATGGAATAGCCGCTGATGCCGCACTTCTCCAATTCATAAGAGAGATATGTGTCCGTCTTATTCTTGGTTGTCGCGGTAAGCTTGATCTCGACCTTGGTGTCGAACGCGCCGGCCAGCGCGTCCTGATAAAGTCCGGGGGAGGCCTTGTCATACACTTTGGAGATGGTGATTTCGCTGACGCTGGGCGCCGTGCCTTCCCGCTGCTTGCCGCCGGCGCCGGTGCCCACGCCACGCCCCACGCCGAACTGGAGAGATTGCAACTCGATCCAATCCTTAAATCCCTCGGTCGTGACCTGGCCCACGACCGCGCCGAATTTCATGTATATGGCCATGTTTCGTTCGTCTCCCCTGCTTTGGCTTCGAACAATCTAACAACCGTATCATGATCCGTCGACGGCGAACGCGAACGATTTATCGGCCTTGAGGCCGACATGAACCCGGCCAACCGTGAGCCCCTCGGCCAGCCGCGCAAGCACTTCGGCCGACAGTTCCGGCAGCAGTGTGCGCGAAAGAATGTTCTCGATGTTGCGCGCGCCTGATGCACTTTCCGTGCAGCGGGCGGCGATGGCTTCGACCAGATCGGCATCCCAGTCGAATGTGGCACGGTAACTTGGTGCACGCGGACGCGGATGCGCTCCAGTTGCATCACGACGATTTGACGAATGACCGCGTCCGGCAGCGGGAAATACGGCACCAGCGTGACCCGGCCGAGGAAGGCGGGCTTGAAGTACTTCGATCATTCCGGCCGCAGCGCCTCGGCCAGCCCCGCGGCGTCCGGCGCTGTCTCGGGATCGGCGAACAGTTTGGCGATCAGGTCGGTGCCGGCATTCGAGGTCATGATGATGACGGTGTTCTTGAAGTCGATGTCCCGGCCTTCGCCGTCCTTCATGGTGCCCTTGTCGAACACCTGGAAGAACACGTCCTGCACGCCCGGATGGGCCTTCTCCATCTCATCGAGCAGCACCACCGAGTAGGGCCGGCGGCGCACCGCCTCGGTCAGGATGCCGCCCTCGCCGTAGCCGACATAGCCGGGCGGGCTGCCCATCAGCAGGCTGACCTTATGTTCTTCCTTGAACTCGGTCATGTTGATGGTGGTCAGGTTCTGTTCGCCGCCGTAGAGCAGCTCGGCCAGGGTCAGCGCGGTCTCCGTCTTGCCGGTGCCGGAGGTGCCGACCATCAGGAACACGCCGATCGGCTTGCGCGGGTCGGTCAGCTTGGCGCGGCTGGTGCGGATCGCCTGGGCGATCGCTCTCCAGCGCGTGCGTCTGGCCGATGATGCGCTCCCCATCGCCTCGCGCAGATTGAGCACGGTGCGGATCTCGTCCGACGCATCCGGCCCGCCGGAATGCCGGTCCAGTTCTGCGACGATCTCGGCCACCGCCTGGGCGTCGACCACCGGGAAGATCAGCGGCTGTTCGCCCTGCAAGGCGCGCAGCCGTTCGCCGGCCTGCACCAGGCCGGCGCGATCGGGCGTCCTGTCGCCACCCGGCGGCGCCGCTCGATACGGCCGCGGATGGTCGTCGATCTCGGCGACCAGTTCCTTCTCCTGTTCCCAACGCGCCTCGAGCGCGGCGAGTTCCTCGGTCTCCGTGGCGCGCTCCGCCGCCACTTCGTCGCGACGCGCCGCGTGGTCGCCGCCGGCGGCCTCTTCGCGGTCGAGGATGCCGATTTCGGTGTCCATCAGACTCGATCGCGGCGGCGGCAATCCTCGACCGGCGCCGGCACCGCGTTCTGGCTCATGGCGACGCGCGCGCAGGCGGTGTCGAGCAGGCTGACCGCCTTGTCGGGCAACTGCCGGCCCGGGATGTAGCGGGCGCGACAGCCGCACCGCCTCGATGATCGCCTCATCGAGGATGCGCACCTTGTGGTGCTTTTCCAGCGTGGCCGACAGGCCGCGCATCATCGGCGACCGCCATCGCCTCGCTCGGTTCCTCGACCTTCACCATCTGGAAGCGCCGGGTCAGCGCGGCATCCTTTTCGAAGTATTTCTTGTACTCGGCCCAGGTCGTCGCGGCGATCGTGCGCAGCTCGCCGCGCGCCAGCGCGGGCTTCAACAGATTCGCCGCATCGCCCTGCCCGGCCGCGCCGCCGGCGCCGATCAGGGTATGCGCTTCGTCGATGAACAGAATGATCGGCTTCGGCTGGCCTTGACTTCCTCGATCACCGATTCAGGCGGTTCTCGAATTCGCCCTTCATGCCGGCGCCGGCCTGCAGCAGGCCGAGGTCGAGCGTGCGCAGCGTCACGTCCTTCAGCGCGGGCGGCACGTCGCCGGCGGCGATGCGCAGGGCGAAGCCTTCGACCACCGCGGTCTTGCCGACGCCCGGCCTCGCCGGTCAGTATCGGGTTGTTCTGCCGGCGGCGCGTCAGGATGTCGACGACTGGCGGATTTCCTGGTCGCGCCCGATGATCGGGTCGATCTTGCCGGCCGGGCCCGCGCCGTCAGATCGATGGTGAACTGATCGAGGGCGGCCGAGCCGCCGGGTCGTGCCCCGTCGCCCATGCCGGCACCGGCCGCCTCCGAACCGACGGCCTGGCTGGTCGCCTCTGCGGCCTCGACGGAATTGGCACAAATCGTTGTGTAGTCCCGCTTGAGAATGTCGGGCTGGATGCGGGCAAACTGGCCCGAAGCCTCCCTGGTGCGCCGCGACAGCGCTTCGTCCGCCAGCAGGGCCCATAACAGGTGACCGGAACGCACGCGGCTGGCACCTTGTTCCACCGAGGCGAGCAGCCATGCCTGCTTCACCATGTCAACGATATCGGGCGACAGGGAAGGCGCCCGCGCATTGCCGGTCTTCATCCGATCAAGCGCCCGGTTGAGGTCCGGCAGCAGCCGCGCGGTCTCCACCTCCCAATGGCGCAGGATCGCGGCGATATCGGTGTCGGTGCGGTCGATCGGACCGTGCAGGAGATGCTCTATC
>CAVPVB010000023.1:0-68034 GCA_963709085.1 uncultured Alphaproteobacteria bacterium | reverse complement strand
TGTCTCCCTTATCGCTGCGCGCGGCCTGCCAAACTCTTCTCCATTGCCTAGTGTTCCGACTCAAACAGATGGTTCAGCGGCCCCCCTGCTCTTGGGCCGCTTCGGTGCCCGGCCTCGTAAATCATCCGACTGCGTCTGAGCACTAGGCACGCGCCCCGACGAAACGGTCGAGCTCGTCCAACAGGTCGGGTTCTTCCTGCGTGTCCTCCTCGGCGTGGCAGGCGATGTCCTGCTGCCGAACCGTGCTGTCCGGCACCCCGTATTCAGCCTTGTTGTCCTGCGTGGTCGAGTTATTGTTCCGGAAGCACCCAGTTCGGTGGTAGATCAATTCGTCATGCTGAATAGCGCGATCACCCTCCCTGGCGACCCTCAATGGGGCATCTCGATCCCAGAGACTTGACGCGGCGTTCCACGAAGCAGAAAGGTCTCTTAAAGAAATGTTAGGTTTCCGCGGCATGAGGCTTGGCGGCGGCGTGCGGGCTGGAAACACACAGGTATTGCTCCAGTGAACGATGCACTCGCAGGGCGTCGGTTCGACCTGGAGGCTGTCTGGGATGAGATCATCACCAGCACGGGCCTTGATGTGCCGGATGGCCGGCCTTTGCACGCGTACCGCTTGCCCGCTGGAGGGATCAGGAAGCTGGGCGAGGAGGTGGGGCGGCGTGTCGCCTCCGGCTGGCAGCCGGGTCCTAAGGCTGCCGCAGTGTTCGTGTTCTGGGCCGCGGAGCACATTCGCTCTACGTTTCCCGGCGGCCAGCTGACATGGAGGTTCATCTTCCAGGCGCTGGGCCGGCCGGAGGACCGCAAGTTTGGCGTGGATATGGTCGAGCGTGGCCTCGCACAGTGGAAACGCTCGGTCCGTCGATCAGAATCGGAACGACATTTTTATCTCTACAGCCTCATGGCCGAAGGCGGCCTGCCCGAAGCGCTTCTTGCGGAACTTGGCCAATATCGGCGTGTGGTTCTGGGCCTTCTCGGCGAGATTGAGGCCGAAGGCGGAATGCAGGCGGCCGCTGTGGCCAAGCCGATTGCGTTGCGCTGGGCGGCAATTCTTCCACAGGCCTTCCAGACAACGGATTTTGTTGACCTGCTCGCCGAGCTCGGGCGGCAGCTCGTGGAATTGCGCGCAAATGTACCGGCGGATCTGCCCGCGAAGGCGGCGGAGCGCTGGCTGGACGCCCATCACCCTGGTTGGACAACTCGACTGCCCCTGCGAATATCGCCTGCCGTCGTCGAGACGCTGATACGACCCGCGCTAGCTGCTGAGTGCGGCGCACTGACGCTCACCGAGAGGCAGCTGGCGACCCGTGAGCTTCACCGCGATATCGCCGGACGGTGGCATGGGCGCCTGCGGCTCGTGGACCAGGGCTGGCTGCCGAGCGTGCTGCTGCCCGTTGAGCCAGGACTGCGCCTGCGGTTGCTGCCGCTCGGTGCCGCGTCCCAGACCGGTGAGGCTCTGGTTTTTTCCGCTACCCCCGAGACCGGCGGCTGGCAGCTACGGCGGTTTGGAAAGTCTGGTACCGCCCTGGTGTCGCTGTCCCCGGAGGTCCCGTTCGCTCTCGCGGCTTTCGCAGATGGACGTCCGAAAGGGGAGGTTGTGCTTGACCCTGGCCTTCCCGCCGCCGATGAGGCACCGAGCCTTTGGCGCGCCGCCGATCCGGCCGATGGGGCCGATGCCCTGCGCCTCGTGCCGCAGGCGGGCGCTGGTGTGGCGCGCGCGGCCCACCTCTGGCTGCTCGCGCCCGATGCGGTGACCCCGATGGCTACATTGGGGCTGTCTTTGGCGGGATCCGACCCGGCTCCCGGCGGGCAGCTCTGGCGCTTGGCGGGGACGGGGAGCCTTGCGGTTGGCACGCGGACCTTCCGGATCCAGACCGGAGCCGAGACCGAGGCTCCGGAGGCGCGACTGGTCGCGGTCGGCCCCATGCTGCGAGGCTGGCGGCAGGCGCGCGACGGTGGCGTGGTGCACTGCGGAGAGCCCTCCATCCTCGGAGCCAAGGGCGCATCCGGTTTACGCGCCATGACGGAGCGCGAGGCGGGTCGCACGCCTGTCCGGACGCACGCTGTTCGGCCGGATTGTCGAATGGGTAGAGAACGGTGAATCCCTGGCGCGCCTGCGCTTGGTTTGCCTGCCACCGGAGGTGCGGCTCCTGCTACGCGAGGACGGGCCGGGGCGCGTCGTGCTTACCGCCGAGGGCCTACCCGCTCGTTTGCGGCTAGCACTTGCCGCCGGCGGCACCACAGAACGTGTGGACGTCGTCGGCGGGTCCGCCTGCGTCGTGCTCAGCGTCGCGGGCGCGCCGCCTGGGCAGGTGGTGCTTCGGCTGTCCGACCCAGGGTCCGGTGGGTCGCTCGATCTCGTCTCTACCTGGCCAGCACGCACCGGGATGATCCTGGACCCGGACGGCGCGCGGATCGAGGTGCACCGCCCGATCGCTGCCGACGGCCTGCGCGGCTGGCGCGCCATCGTACCGGAAAACGAGCAGGGTTTTCTCCAACTGCGCCTCGATCACCACGCGCCGGTAGCCCTTCCGGTCGCAGGCGAGGTGATACTGGCCGCTCATCTACCGTCCATCCGCGCCATGTTGGCCCTAGGCGGGCCCGACGCGCAGGTCGGTCTTAGCCTCATCGTTGCCGGCAACGAGAGCCGGCGGCTGGAAATCCGCCGCTACCACGACCATGCCGTCGTCAAGGAAGGCCGCCTATTTGTGGGACTGCCGCGCGATGGACGCGACCTAGTTCGACTCGTGCCGGCTGGTGGTCCATCGCCATCCATGGTCTGCATCCATGCGGTCGACCTTGCCGCGCCGCAGCCAGCGGCCCCGATCGAGATCGCGGTCAGCGCAGACCTGCAATCGGTACTCGGGGCAGGGAACGGACTGTGGCTCATCCAGGCGCGGCTACAAGGCCGTATGCAGCGTGCCGTGGCCTGGGCGGCACAGTCGATGCCATGGTGCTCGCGCAAGGAGAGGATCGAAACCTACGCGGCAGATCTGCGCCGGCTAATGCTGCAACCTGCGGCGTCGGCGTGGGATCTGCTCTGGCGAACTCATCGTCGCCGTGGGCCAAGGGGGCGATGCGGGGGTCGCCGACCAAGTGCAGGCGCTTGGCCAGGCTCCCGAGGCGGCGATCATGCTGACGCTGCGCGTGCCGCGCGCGGAGTTCGCCGATGCGCTTGCTCTTGACAATGTCGCACCACTGTTCTGGCCGGTGCTGCCCATACGCGCCTTCGCCCAGGCCGTGCGGGCTGCATACGATTGGTGGCAGACGCGCTTTTTGGAACTCGCCGATGCGGCTGACGCAGCGGAGGAGGCAGAAGAGGTGTTGGCTAGCCGGATCGCCGCGGTGCTCACCGTGCGCCCAGGCCTGGCCGGGCATTTCGGCGCCGCACTGGCCGAGGTCGGCCTGATCCGGTTGGCATTCGCCCCGGCCAACCGCGACGCCTTGCGGCCGATGCTTGTCCCTCGGCCCGGGGCAACGCTGGCCGACTTGGCACAGGATGCGGCGCGCCGTTTCGACCGGCTGCCCGAGGGGATCCTCGCCTTTTCGTCCCCCCGTCGGCCGATGGGGTGCGTCTTTCAGCGGCATATGCAGGCGATGATTGATGCTCCCCTAGTCGCGGCGGAGATGGCTGACGAACGACGCCCGCCGCCTACACCCGCGGAAACGCTTGCCCTCATCAACCTGCGGCTGGTCGACCCGGCCTATTTCGACGCCGCCATGCCGGCGGCGGTGGCATTTCAGCGGGAGACACGCCCATGATCCGCTCCCGCCTCGGCGAGACGCTAGACCGCCTCGCCGCCCGCGCTGCTTCGCTCTGTGGTTGCGCGCGGCCGACTTGACGCTCCTGCACTCAACGCGGCTCTGCTGCGGCGCCTCGCCGTCCGGCCCGGCGTGGCGGATTCGCTGCTGGCTGATCCGGTCTTTGAGATTGCCCGGGTCTGGAAGTCCGCCGGCACCACTTTCGGTGCGCTGTCGGGCGGGCTGCTGCACCCGGACCTTGTCGAGGCGCTGGACCGTGCCGACCCCGAGCGCATGCCATCCGACCGGCAGCCTTATGCCCACCGACTCGCCGCTTGGCAGGCCGCACGGGATGGGATGTCCTGCCTCGTCAGTTCGGGAACTGGCTCGGGCAAGACTGAGTGCTTCATGGTCCCAATGCTCGATGACCTACTGCGCGACCCGGCAAATGGGCCGCTCGTCGGGGTGCGGGCAATCGTTATCTACCCGCTCAACGCGTTGATCGAATCGCAGCGCGAACGGCTCGCTGCCTGGACCGAGCGGCTCAGCCACCGGCTCTCTTTCGCGCTCTACAACGGGGACACGCCGGAGACGCCGCGCCAGGTGAGCCGTGTTCTGGCAGGGGCTGAGCGAGGCGACCGCCGGACTATCCGCGCAGCGCCGCCGTCGATCCTCATCACCAACATCACGATGTTAGAATACTTGCTGCTGCGCGCACAAGACCAGCCCATCCTTGATCGCTCGCAGGGTAGGCTGCGCTGGATCATGTTGGACGAGGCGCACAGCTACCTGGGGGCACAGGCGGCCGAGATGGCATTGTTGCTTCGTCGCGTGCGTGCGGCATTTGGGGTGGTGCCTGAGCAAGTGCGGCTGATGGCGACATCGGCCACCATCAGTGAGGGCGATGGAACCGAGGCGAAGCTGAAGCGCTTCCTGGCCGCCCTGGCCGGCCAGGAAGAAGCGCGAGTGCGCGTGATCGAAGGGCTGGTTCAGGCGCCCGCCCTGCCACCGCAGGGAATCGACCACCCCATCGATGCGGCGATGCTGGATGGGCGCGATCCTCCCGCGCTGTGGGATCATCTAGCGCAACATCCGCGCATCCAGGCGCTGCGGGCGGCGATGACCGAGGGCGGGGTCAGCTTGGCTGAGGCCGGTCAGCGGCTCCTTGGCGTTGAGGCAACGGGCAGGGAGGCGCAGACCGAGGCGATCCTCGATGCCGCCGCACAGGCACGGCAACCCGGACAGGGCGCGTCGCTGCTGCCCTGGCGAGCACATTTGTTCCATCGCGCCCAGGGCGGCCTGTGGGTGTGCGTCGATCCGGCCTGCCCGGAGAAGGATCCCGAGCTGCGCGCGCCAGATGCCGGCTGGGGATTCGGCGCGGTGTGGCTGCGCCAGCGCGACCGCTGTGCTTGCCGGGCGCCGGTTTTCGAGCTCGTGGCATGCACTGCGTGCGGCCGGCCGCATCTTCGAGCTGGCATGGAGGCAGGGGCCCATGCCCGGCTCGTGCCCTGCACAGCGGCCGAGCCTGACGAGTTCGCGGTCGATGCCGAACCAGACCCAGATGCCGACGGCGAAAGCCCAGTCGCACGCAGTACCTGTCCTGCTGCGCCCGGCCAGCGGAACCGCCCTTGACCGATTACTTGACCTGGAGACCGGTGCGATCTTCGATAACACCGCTCCGGCGGATGCGCGGGCTAGACAAATCACCATCATTGAGGATGAGGCGGCGCGCAACTGCTGCGCCGACGCGACCGAGAGACCGCTGCAGCCGCAGCGCTACGGCCCGCCTTTCCTGATAGGCACAGGTCTTCCGCTGCTTCTGGAATCCCTCGCACCTACATTAGACAAGCCTGGCCTGCCGATGGGTGGGCGGCGGGCCCTTACCTTCTCTGACAGCCGCCAGGGCACCGCTCGGCTAGCCGCTAAGCTGCAGCAGGAAGCCGAGCGCACACTGACCCGTGCGTTCCTGTACCATGTCGCTGAGGAGGGGCGCGGTGCCGAAGGTGCCGATCGGGCGAAACTCGAGCGTAGGCTTAATCTGTACCGGGCAAATCCGGACGAGTTTGCGGAGGACATCCAGCAGATCGAGCAGGCACTCGCCGGTGCGGCACGGCCGGTGCCGTGGAACGAGCTCGTCGACCGCCTGTCGCATCAGACCGACCTCTGCACCTTCGCAACCGAGGTCTGGCGGGAACGTCGCCGTGGCGGGCGCGAGATGGCCGAAGATGCGCGACTGCTCGCCCGGATGTTTCTGTTCCGCGAGTTGTTCCGCCGCCCCATGGTGCAAAACAACGCCGAGACTATGGGACTGGTCCGCCTTGCCTTCCCAGCGCTGGAAGCGCGTGCCAAATCCAGCGTTCCCGCCATTGTGCGCGAAGCAGGAGTCGATGGTGATGGCTGGGTCGGCCTCGCGCTGGCAGCGATCGATTTCGGGTTCCGCGACAATATTGCCGTCGACATCACACCCGACTGGCTCGTGCGTTGGGTGAGCCCGCGCGGCGGATGGATCCAGGCCATGGCCCGCCCGGGGCTTGCCCCCGCGGATCGCCCAGAGCGCAGTCGCCCCTGGCCTAGCCCTAGACCATCCGCTGGCCGGCCATCACGCCTAACGCGTCTGATCTTCGAATTGATCGGCGGCAATGCGGACAGCCGCATTGATCAGGATCGCGCCCGGGAGGTACTGGCTGCGCTCTGGGATCTCATTAGCACGACCGCCGCTCGCGACATCGGCCGCGGCGCGTACCGGCTCGATTTCGGCCATGCCGCGATCGTACGCGTCGAGCAAGCATGGCTCTGCCCGGTCACGCGCCGCCTGTTCGGGTATTCACCAGCGGGGCGTTCGCCATACGACCCATTGCGTTCGCTCGTGCCGATCCGCCGCCCGCGCCTTCCACTGGCCAATGCTGGTGGGCTCGATCCGGCGCAACAGATGCGATTCCCGTTCCTGGTGCGCCAGTGACCCTCAGGTTGCCGAACTGCGCTTGCGGGGCCACTGGAATGACCTACACGACCGTATCGCCGCCTACGCCCCGTTTGTGCGGGTGCAGGAACATTCAGCGCAAATTCCTCGTCCGGTGCTGGAGATCTACGAGCGTTGGTTCAAAGAGGGGCGCGTTAACCTCCTGAACTGCTCAACTACGATGGAGATGGGCGTCGACATTCCCAATGTGAGCTTAGTGGTAAACGCCAACGTGCCGCCCTCGGTGTCCAACTACCGCCAGCGCGTGGGCCGCGCCGCCCGCCGCGGCGAACCTTGGGGCTTCGCCATGACGTTCTGCCGCGATCTGCCGTTGGACTGGCTGGTGTTCGATGCGCCGGCGCAGTTGCTGTCTGCCCCCGTAACTGCCCCGTCCGTGCGGCTCGACAGCCCCTCGCTGGTCGCCCGCCACGTCAATGCATTACTGCTCGCTGCCTTCCTACGCGGGCAGAGCAAGCGGCCCGACATCCGTGCCTCAACGGGCGCCTTCTTCGGTGCAACCGACGATGCCGACGCGCCAGTGGCGCCCGAACCGCTGGCCGATGCATTCCTGACTGCGTTGCGTGGAGACTGGGCGCGGAGCAATGCACTGGCCGACGACCTTGCCCTACTCGTTGCGGGCACCGCCCTCGATGGCCGTAGCGCCGACCAGCTCGCCGCCGACACCGCCGAGGCGTTCCAGAGGCTGCTCAGCCAGTGGCGTGCCGAGTACAATGAGCTTCTCGCTCGCGGCAGAGCAGCAGCCGAAGCGGACGTACAGGCAGCCTTAGCAAACCGAGCGAAGCGCATGCGCGGCGAGTTCCTGCTGGGTGAGTTGGCACGGCGCGGCTTCAATCCTGCCTATGGCTTTCCCGTCGACGTGGTCACTTTCGACCATCTCGGCGGCGACTGCCGGGCGCGTGATGCCGGCGGAGAGCCAACCATCGCCTTCGGCGACCGCCGCGGCGGCGCCTCCCGTACGCTGGATGTGGCGATCCGGGAATACGGGCCCGGGGCAGAGGTGGTCGTGGATGGCCTGGTCCATTTGAGCGAGGGCGTTCTGCCGGCCTGGAGCGCCATGGCCGATGCCTCGGGGCTGGAGGATTTGCAGATCGTCTGGGAATGCGACAGTCTGCAGTGCCTTCGATATCGCCCGGCTGGTGCCGGAGAACTGCCCAGCCTGCGACGCGCCGGTCCGACGCTGGCATCGGACGCTGCGCCCTACGGGGTTCCTGGGACGCAAGCCACCGCATACCGGCTACGAGAAATCTCGGACACGTTCCCTACGAAATGCCGCGGCTGCGCGCGGCCGGCGCGCCCTGGCAGGCCCTGCCGGATCCGCAGGCCGGCCGTCTGCGCGCCGATCCGGCAGGCCAGATAATCACCACGAGCGCCGGCGCAGGCGGAAAAGGCTATTGCCTATGCCTGCACTGCGGTCGTGCTGAAGCTGAGACTGAGGAGACGCCGGGGTTTGTGCCGCCCCTGCCGGCGTCGATGCGCGGGCATGCCCCGCTTGCGGCAGGGCGCGGCATAAGCCTGGTTAACGGTCGCTGCCCGGGCGGCCTGACGGCACCGCTGCAGCGCAATGTCCGCCTCGTCCATGCCGCGCGAAGCGATGTGTTCGAGTTGCAGCTGCCCGCAGGCGCAAACGCACCCGCGGCCTTGGCCCTCGCCGCAGCCCTGCGCGAGGCTCTGGCGGCGCGGCTCGGCGCCGAGGTACGCGAGCTAGGTGTGGCAATCGGTGCTTCCACTGGGCCTGCGGGAGAGCGGAGGCTCTCGGTCTTGCTGCACGATCGCGCGGCTGGCGGGGCCGGGCTGGTGTCGCGTCTGGCCGAATCCGACTGGTTTCGGTCCTGCCTGCTAGCGGCGCGCGACCGGCTGAATTGCAACGAGGAGTGCGCGCACGGCTGCCCCGCATGCGTGCTGCGACCGGACCTCAACTTCAATGAGGAGCGGCTCGACCGGCCGGCCGGCTATGCGCTCGCGAAGGCGCTGTGCGACAGGCTCAAGTTGCCGGTGTCCCTTCGCGTGTTTGGACATCAGACGCGCCTGCTCGGCCTGCCGCTCGCCGACTGGCTGGACCGGTGGCGTACGGCCGGGCTGTCGGCGGTGACGCTGTTCCTGCACGGCGAGCCGAAGCAATGGGAGCTGGATACCTGGCCGTTGGCCGGGCTACTGGCACGGCTGCGGCAGTCCGGTGTGGCGATGAAGCTTGTTGTCCGCACGTCGGCCCTCACCGATCGCGGGCTCGACCTCGCTCAGAAGCTCGATCTGCACCGGCTTGCGGCGCATGCCACGCTGGCAATGTCGCCCGACCTGCCCATGGCTGGCAGCGCTCCGCTGATCGCCGTGGCCGAGCTCGCCGGATCCGTGTTTGCCATCGCTGCTCCCGATCCCGCCGAGAGCGTTCCCGGTCCCGAGTGGGCGTTAGGAGCCAGCGTCGCTCTGGTGCGCGGGGCGCCGCCATCGTTGCCGGCGGCGCAAGATTTCGACAGCCAGCGTCTGATAGCGTTGGCGGCAGGTAATGCCCATCTGGTCCATCTAGGGTCGAAGCTTGATGGGTCTGTCGCAGCATTTGGCCGTAGCTTGGACGGCGATCCGGACCGAGGCGCCGCTGCTGGCGGCAACGATTCAGGCCCATGGCGTGCATGCGGCCGCTACACCGACCGCTACCTGCTCTCGCCCCTAACCCTGCGCCTGCTGTTCGAGGTGCTGCACGCGATGCCCTGTGGGAAGGACCTTTCTCGGATCCATCTCCTGACGGCGCGGCAGGACCGATCTGACCAACAAGGGTGGTCGGTATTCCACCCCTGGGCCGACGATGCGCAGCGCCGACAGGTAATTGCGCTGCTCCTGCCCAAGGCCGCGCTAAAGATTTAAAGAAAGGCCGAGGTGCCGCACGCCCGAAGCCTCGAACTAAAGCTTGGTGATGAGCGGCGTGTAAGGCTTCTGCTCGACCAGGGCTTCGGGGCCTGGCGGGCCGACGGCTCCGTGCGTCACGACTTTCAAGCTGACCCGGCTACCCAGGCGCCCTCCGTGCCAAGGATGATGAGACATTGACCCCCCGGAAGTTTAGCCTTGAGGGTGCTGAAGGATCATCCCGTCCATGCCCATGGTTCACCCATCCATCACTGCCGCCGCGGGTGCCGCGACGGACGGAGGCCGCAGGCCGACGGTCGTCGCGGCACCCGCGGCGGCGGCACCCGAATTATCGGCTCGCCCGCGCCGCCGGACCTTCACCGCGCAGGACAAGCTGCGCATCCTCGCCGATGCCGATCGCGCCGCTGAAACCGGCGGTATCGGCGCCATTCTGCGCCGCGAGGGGATCTACTCCTCTGCCCTCACCGACTGGCGGCGGCAACGCGACGCCGGGGCCTTCAGTGCGCTGACTCCAGCCAGGCGCGGCCCGAAGACCGCCGCAGTGAACCCGCTGACCGCCGAAGTGGCCCTGCTCCAGAAGGCCAATGCCGGTCTGACGCTGCGGCTGGCGCGTGCCGAGGCCATCATCGGACTCCAAAAAAAAGTTGCGGAGTTGCTGGGCATCCCGCTGGCGCCGAACGGCGACGAGCCTTGACCGATGCCGTCGTGGCGCTTGCGCCGACCGGCCGCATGACCGCCGCGGCCTGTGCCGCGCTGGGCGTGTCACGCGCAACCGTGCAACGCCGGCGTGCCCGATTGGCCGCGCCGCCGGCGATCTTTCGCCCGCGACCGAGGCCCGCGCGGGCTTTGACCGCTCCGCAACGGCAAGTCGTGCTGGATCTGCTGCACGCGCCACGCTTCGCCGACAGCGCACCGGCGAACCTACGCCAGCCTGCTCGACGAGGGCGTCTATCTCTGCTCGATCCGCACCATGTACCGGCTGCTGGGCCAGCGGCGACTTCCGCGAACGCCGCAATCAACTCCCCCATCCCGCCTACCAGAAGCCCGAGCTGCTGGCCGATGCCCCAACCAGGTCTGGTCCTGGGACATCACCAAGCTCAAGGGACCGGCCAAGTGGACCTACTTCCACCTGTACGTGATCCTCGACATCTTCAGCCGCCTCGTCGTGGGCTGGTGCATCGCCGATGCCGAAAGCGCCGCGCTGTTCCGGCCGCTGTTCGATGACGCGATCGCCAAACACAACGTGCCGCCCGGTCAACTCACGCTGCATGCCGATCGCGGCGGTCCGATGAAGGCCAAGGCAACCGCTCTGCTGCTGGCCGATCTCGGCGTCACCCGTTCGCACAACCGCCCGCACACCTCCAACGACAACCCGTTCTCCGAGAGCCACTTCAAAACCCTGAAGTATCAGCCACGGTTTCCCCAACGCTTTGGCTGCATCGAGGACGCCCGCAGCTTCTGCCGCCCATTCTTCGACTGGTACAATCAGGAGCATCACCACGTCGGCATCGGGCTGATGACCCCGGACCAGGTGCATTACGGCCAGACCGATGCCGTTTACGCCGCCCGCCAGGCCACCCTTGCCATCGCGTTCCAGCAGAACCCCGAGCGCTTCGTCAACAAGGCGCCAATGCCGCCCAAAAAACCCACCGCCGCCTGGATCAACCCGCCCGTGCCGAAAAGCCGCACCTGAATGCCGGTCCTGCTGCCATCGAGGCCATTGAAACGTCCCGTGCCTTCCCCCGTGCAGGCCGCGCTTTCGGCATCGACAGTCTACGCCGCCCTCACTGATGGACCGGTCGCCACTGTGTTCCGTTACGTCACGCCACACGGGCCCAAGCACGATGACAGCTCAACTCTCGACCAGCAGGGACCAACACAACCCCGTTGACCATTTGCCCGAGCCAAACGCTTCCAGCGCAAGGCATCGCAACCGAGCCTAAATGTCGAACCCGGCTGTATCAAAGTCGTTGACACGTTCCGGCGCGCGCGCTGCGTTCCGCGTCATTCCGGGTCAGCGCTGATGCCACAAGTGATACGCTTATCGTAATCGAGGGGATCTAATTAATGATCCATAATGCGGTCCAACACAAATTAGCAACCGTGAAAGCGACCAAAATAACGTCGCGGTCACTTGCCGATCGGCAGCCGGATCGGCGGCTGTATGGGACCGCCGTTTTCGCCACCCAGCGGGACAAGCTCCGGGCTGACCAAGATCGCACCATGTGCGTGTTTGCTCTCTGGACACCTACGCTGCGGACGGGCAACAATGTCGTCAACCTTAAGGCGAGTGTCGACGCAATGCGAAACACCCGAAAGTCGATCGAATTTGATCTAAGCCCGAGCCCCGCGATCGCTCCTTGCAGATGGCCTCGCGGGCATCTCTGGCGTTTGGCGCGGCCGCAGCATGGGAGATCAACCGTTACGATTAACAAGCGTCGGCCGTCTTCTGTGTGGGCTTTATAACATAAATTCAACTCAAGAATTCTGAGCCGCGCGAAAGTGATATCATCCGAGAATCAACTTGCCGAGTTGCGCCGTCTAGCTGGAAAGATGGCGACCGCTGATCGGCCCATCCTGAACGATCTCGACCTCCTGGCAAGCCTCGCCATGGCAGTCGCCTCATCAGTTCGCAATGCGGAAGAAGAGCATCGGATGGCTCTCGCTGGCCGTATAGCTACCGCGCTTGCGGCCTTCCCTGGGATCGCTGGCGCAGAGGAGATCCTGTCGGGTTCCATCGGCGAGGACGACCTCGCCCGGCTTGAGCAACTCGCTGCCGAAGTTGGCCAGGCGGCGGCGCGGCTTGATACGGCGAAGCGTGCTCTTGATGTAGCACGGGGGGTGGACGACTTCGACGCGATCGTCCGGCACGGCACTGACGCGAAGGCAGCACACGCCGCTGCAGTAGCAGCCGAACAGGAAGTTAGACTATGGATTGCGGTGCATGTACATGGTGCCGCGTCCACTTCACCAGAGCCACCTTCGCAGGAGCCTGTTGGTCCGACACCTGCCGACCCGGTCCCTGCCGACGGATCTTGTGTTGCCGCGACCCCATCGGCGTCGGTCGAGACGTTCTGTTGTCGTCGCCTCACCTGAGGCGGCGAACATCCCCATCGAGGCAGCCTGTTCCGCCCCGCAAACCAAAGGGCCCAGCGAAGCCGCGGCAACCTCTCAAAGCGGCCCCGAGGCTCACGAGCAAGCACCGCTTTCCACGACCTCCGATTTTGGTTGTGATCCGCGGGTTGCATCGCCGGCCCTGCCGCCAGCCAAAGATCAAGCATTGGCTTCACCGGTTGCCGAGCGCTCCGAGAGCCTCACGGCGCTGTGGTCGGCGCTCAACTCGAACCGAATCGGACTGGCCGAGGCATTGTTAGAGGCCAGCGGGATCGGGGGCGAGACACCTCTCTTCGTCGCTGCAATTTCGCTGGCCGCGATGTCCCTGGTCGCTGACGGCAATGGCGAGATAGACGATCGGGTCCGCGACGATGCGGTGCGGCCCTGTCGGCTTTACAAGCCGACGGAGTGGGACCGGAGTTCGTGCTACCGGCTCATATGCTGCTGCTGCCCGCGGCAATCACACTGGCGCTTCTGCACCGGGTGCCGACCAGACCGCCCTGCTGGCAGTCCTCTCCAACGCGCCGAGCGACGGCGCGATGGCGCAGCCACTCCCCTCACTGCGTGACATGGCTAGGATCATGGCTCAGTCTCCCGTTGCCGGCACCGCGCTGGTTTCCGCGCCCGACGTGATGGCAGCGCTCGTGAGCGAGGAGGCGTGGCAGCAGGAACTCAATCGGGCCCAGGCGGAGATTTCGGATTGGCACCAAGCGCAGCTCGCCCGCAGCATCCGCTATGCGGCGGCAACAAACGTGTGGCGCGAGATGCTGCGGCCAGGTGGCCCGTTCGGGGCGCCTATTCAGGTGGCGATGCAAGGTACCATATCGCGTGCTGGCGAGGTCCGCAGCTTCCTTGCTAAGGTCGATGTTGAAGAAAGTATCCGGGAAGTTGAGCGCCAGGTGCGGGGTGTCGCCGCGGCGCGCCGCTCGCCCATCGAAGGGCCGGCTTATCGCGAGATGCAGGGTGCCGCGCAGGAAGCGGTGCTGCGGCTGCGTGGTTGGCTCGCGCTAGTTAAGCGTGCCCCTTCGCAGGGCGATACCTCCCGCAGAGGCCCCATTGCGGAATTGCGCAACCAGCTCCGGATGCAGATCGACGCAGCGCAGGCGGACCTCGCACGCGTGCATGGCTCCGCAGCTTCCACTGCCCCTGTCGCGCTCGCGATCCTGGCAAGGCTTCGGGAGGTCCTGGAAGGCAAGGCGCCGCAGCGTGCCGCGGCTACAATTGATGAATTGCTGGGCCGTGATTTGCTCCCTGCGACCGGTGTCCGTCTCGCCCGCGACTGGACGCGAGTTCGCCCGTTGCCAGCAGCCCTGTCCAATGAACTGGAAACAATCGCGGCGGGCGACCCGCCTTCGCCATCTGACTGCGCGCGCTTGCGCATCGCAATCGCCGACTATGTCGGCGCCGAGCTCGCGATCGGTCTTATGAGCGAGGCTGATGGCGCGCCAAGACTACAACGCGAACTGCGCCACACCGTCGAGGCACGAAAGGCAGACGAGGCTCGCCTTACTCGAGCGCACGCGTTCCGAGGTCGAGGAGGCGGAACGCACCGGCCGCCTTGATACCGGTCAGGCGCAGGAACTCTCTGAACGGCTTCGGCGTGTACGTACGGAGATCGAAGCGGCAGAACCTGTCATTGCCGAGATATGGTTCCAGGAAGCGAAAAGCGAGATCGGGAGAGCTCACGAGACGCTGCATAAGCGGGCTGACGCAGTCCGGGCCCGTATCCAAAGCAAACTCGGAACCTTGCGCGGGCTTAGCCTAGCGGATCGGGACCGAATCGACGGTCTGCTGGAATCCGGGCAGTTCGCACTGGCCGAAGATTTGGTCGAGCGGCTGGAAGCCGGCGAGCCGCTGGAAACCGGCCGCCCGATTGCGGTGGAGCAAGCGTTCGACGCCTTTTTCCCTGCCCGCGCTGAGCGACTGGCCAAATGGCTGCGCAGCGGCCGCGCGGTCATGAGTGCGATAGCTGAAAGCAGCTTCGCGCCACCGCCTGAACTGAGCCCTGACGAACATTCTGCCGATCTTGCGGCGCTAGCGAAAGCATGGGTCGACTGCGTTCGCGACCGTGGTGATCCTTTGCGGGACTCCCTGCTGAGGCTTGTCGCCTCGCTCGGCTTTACTGACCCTGACCTGCCTAACTTCGCCGCGCCAAAGAAGGGTGTTACCGAAGCCCGTTTCCAACTGCACGTGCGGCCGCTGCGAGACCGGGGAACAGCCGCTCTCCCGCAGTTCGGTTCCGAAGCGAATGGTGCTTACACGCTTCTGTGCCTATGGCAGAAGGGCGGCGCCGACGAATTATCGCAGGCATTGGCCGCCACCGTGGCGAGCGGTGGACCGACGATCGTGTTGTACCTTGGTCAGCTTGACAACGAACAGCGCCGACGGTTGGCATCGCTGGCGCGACTAGAGCGTCTGCGCTCCACTATCGTCCTCGACGAGATCCTCGCGCTACACCTCGGCATGCTCAAGGAAGGCAGGCTGCCTGCACTTTTCGCGTGTGTACTCCCCTTTACGGATACCCGTCCGTGGGCAGACACGGGAACTCCCGCGCCCGAGATGTTCTTCGGCCGCGCGCGTGAGCTTCGGGCGGTTGCGGAACGCGGCGGAGAGTTTACGCACCTGATCTATGGCGGCCGCCAGCTGGGAAAGACCGCCGTGCTGCGGCAGGTGGAGCGGGCGGCGGCCGAGCAACCTGACACCATCGCCCGATACATCAGCATCGCGGAAATCGGGTTGAGGCATCCGCCGGCCGAGTTGTGGGCGCTGCTTACAGAGGAACTCATGCGCGCTGGGGTGTCGTTTCCGCAAGCAGGGTCGGGCGACCGTGTTCGCGCCTTCCGGACCGCAGTCCGGAACTGGCTGAACGGCAAGACAACGCGTCGCATCCTGCTTTTATTAGACGAGGCCGACGAGTTCTTCATACAGGATCGTGCGGGCCGTTTCGCTGTGACCGAGGCGCTTCGCACGATGGCCGTGGAGTCAGACCGGCGCTTTAAGCCAGTCTTCGCCGGGCTGAAGAATGTGCAGAAGCTTGCCCGGGATCCGAATAGTCCTTTGGCTCATTTAGGAACGCCACTTGTCGTCGGGCCGCTGCTCCGGCGGAGATGAGCGGCGTCAGGCGGAGGAACTGGTGCGCTGGCCATTCGCCGCGCTCGGCTATCGCATGGACGATTCGGTTGTCTCTCGCATCCTTGCTTTTGCCAACTATTATCCCAGCCTGATCCAGGTCGTATGCCAGCGGCTACTGCGCATTCTTAGGCAGCAATCGGGCGGTGGTGGCCCGCCCTGGCCGGTCCGCATGGAGGATGTTGAGCGGGTGCTCGATTTGTCCGAGGTACGCAAGGCGGCGTTTGAACGCTTCCGGATCACGCTTGAGCTCGACCAACGCTACAACCTGATCACACTTCTGGTCGCAAGCTTTAGCATAGATGAACCGGCGCTGCTGGCGACCGGGATCGATAAAGGAACTTTGCGCGACTTCGCAGCCGAGGCGTGAGCCTGCCGGCTTCCCCGCCGAGTTCGGCGACGACGCGTTTGAAGCGTTGCTTGACGAGATGGTGGAACTCGGCCTGCTCCGCGGTGTCGCAGGGACACATTACGCGTTGCGCAGCGCCAATCTTGCCCATCTGATCGGCAATCAAGCTGAGGTCTTGCAGCAGATCGCTGCTTTTGCAGCAAGGCCCGCTCCGCCGGAAAGCGACCCGCTGGAGACCCGTCGCCTCATCAACGGGCGACCCAGCTTGCTCACGGCGCGACAGGAAGGGCATCTGTTGACGTCCATCGGTGGCGGGGCGGTCGTGCTTGCCGGCACCGCGCTTGCGAACATCGATGGCTGGAAGGGAGCCGTCGAGGAAGCGTGCCGGATCGCGCGGGTGCGGCGCAGCTTCAGTGCAACGCCGCAGATCATGGGTGCGCCCTTCCAGCGCGATAGGTTCGTCGATGCTCTCGATAGCTTCGCAGCCAGGAAGGCTCCTGCCGGTCTGCTTGTCTACCTCGTGCCTCCAGATGCCGACTGGGATGCGTCCTGGGTCGAGGAGGCGCGTCGCCGCTTCACCGTGCCACTCCGCGATACCCCTCAAACGCGCGTGTTGTTCGTTGCTGATGCCACTCGAGCTTGGCATTGGGTTAGCGATCCCGGCCGACGCGCTGTGCTAGAGAGGGGGGATACCAGTGACGCGGGTCGTGGAACTGACCGCTGGCCCTTGGAGCCGGATGGATGTGGATCTTTGGCTCGCCGATCACAACCCGCATCAGATGACGACGGACGCGGTGCTGGACGTGACGGGCGGCTGGGATCTGCTCCTTGATCGGCTCGAGCGACTCTCGGACCCTGAACGCGCGGGCAACTCGGATGCGCTGGCGGGGCGCTTGCTCTCCAAAGAGATGGGCCCCGGACCATTAGCCGAAATTGCCGCGCTTCCGCAGGTGCTGCGGGGGCTTCATGCGCTGGCCGAGGTGGAAGAGGGGCGGTTGGAAAATGAGTCAGTGGATCTGGCGGCGGTCACGACATATGCCGGCACCGACCCGGAGGAAGTTGCCAGGGTGGTTGCCTGGGGCGAGCTCGTAGGTCACGTTTTCCGCGGCCCGAACGGGCTGGCCCTCCGGCGGGAATTACGGCTTGCGTTGCGGCGCCTCTATGCCAATGGAACGGCGTGATCGAGACTTGGCACCTGCCTGGTCCCGCGGCACTCGTTGCAAAGGTTGTCGCGGACCTTGATGACGGTCGGCAATGCCTGCTGTACGGCGCGCCACCGTCCGGTTTCCGGCGTGCAGTCGAGGATGTGTTGGGGCTTCGGCGAGATACACACTCCGCGTTATCTACGATGATCCGCAACTTCACCCTTCCGGAATACTGCGTCGTGAGGCAGCCCTCGGGGTGGCGGAGACAGACGACTTGCCTGCTGGCACGTGGTGGGTGGACGGCGTTGTGGAAGAACGGGCCGCTGCCTGGACAACTGAAGCAGAGCGGATGGCTGAACGCGCACGTGGTGCCCCGCCGTCGCGTCGGCCGCTCCTGGCCATCCCATTGCCCGCTGTCGCGCCGCGCGGAAAAGGGCTCGAACGTCGTCGAGCACCAGGCCGAACCGCTCGGACAAATCGACCTGGAGGTCGCCGCCCGCTACGCTGGTGCGACCGCAGGCGAAAGTGGCCCGCTCGGGCGGCTCCGAATCGAGATGGCAGTCGAAATGGCGAGTGGACGGCTGCCGCAGACTGACGCTCTGGAGATGCTGGACCGTTGGATGGCCGCGCCCGACGCCGTGCTGGGCGATCCGCGGCGCTTTGCCGAGTATGCGACAGCAGTTGGGATTGAGGTGGCGCATCCTGTGTTCGAGCTCTGGCGCGCGCAACACGCAGCGCTCCTCCGCGACATTGAGAGACTTCGATTGCAGATCGTGCAGGCTCATTCGGCACGTTGGCGGATGCCTCATCTAGCACCCGAAGCAGATGGCCGTCCACCCAAGACAGTCTTGGTGGCTGAACATCTCGAATTAAAACACCTCTGCGCGCAATTGCGACAAGCAGGTGAGCCGCCCCGATCTCAACTTCGACGCAGCTTGGAAGCGTTGCGCGACCTTCGCAACACGCTCAGCCATCTTGAGCCGGCTTCGCTCGCAGAGATCGAGTTACTAGGAAGAATATATACAATGCTTTCCATCCGCGCCGATTAAATCAGAGGTAACGAACCGACCTTGAGGTACGCAGCACACATGTTACTGTTGTTCTGTGATTATGAGAATGATTCGCCGTAGCGCTGGCATCGGGCGATCTATCAATTCCATAGTTGCCGATGTTCATTTGCAGCCTGGTAATCGTCACGCCGGCGATCTCTCGGATGAATTCGTTGGCGGCCGAGTTGCACGCCAGTGCGGGATCAGATTCAGCCTGACTGTCGCCGCGCAATTCTGGCTGCCGATGCGTCCATCATAGTGTCGGCAGCGCGCCCTCCTGATCGAACATGCGTCCAGGAACTACTTTTCCTGCCGTGTCTCGCGTGCGCCATCTTTGGTTCACTCGCCGACGGCTACACGAGCCACCATGTCATTCCGAAAAGCCGGTTGCCTCCGCGCGGAACTTCAGTTGCTTCGTGTTGTCCCGCACCACCCCGACATCTCCTTCATCGAACCCATCTGGGGCTTCGGCCGCGATCTCCAGCGTCAGCGTTACCGTCGCGCCGCGCGTACGCTGCAACTCGGCGACGACCGCGTTTACGATCGCTTCGACGTTCTTCACCGGCCGAACCAGGTCGAGTTCCACCGAACCATAGAACCGCCGCGGCTTGCGGTGTTGGGCCGGCAGCGCGGGCGGTGTGTCGCCACCAGGCCGAAACGGCGGGGGTGTATCCAGGCCCGGCGGCAGGGCGGAGCGAGGCTTCGGCACATCGTCCGCAAGCTGCTCCAGGGCCTCGGCGGCCCGCACCACCACGGCACCCTCTGCCAGAAACTCCGGCGGGTTGCGGCCCCAGACCAGATTCCGATACCGGCCGGCCGCGGCGTCGACGGCATCGGCGTAGCCGAATTGCGGATCCAGCTTCGCCACTGCATCGCGGATCGCACCGTCCAGCACCACCCGATCACGCAACTTCGGCAGATACACATAGGTGCCGAACCACTCGGCGATTTCGGCGACCGGCAGATGCGGCCCGATCGTCGGGCCAGATCGGCTTGAGCGCCAGCCACAGCCGTTCCCCGCCCAGCTTCTCCAGGGCGATCCCGTCCGCCTTGGCCTTCTCGTAGACGACACTGGGATTGCGGCGCGTTCCCGCGCCGAGATCAGGATGTGCTCAAGGTCGAAGGGCTTGCCCGGCGTCGTCGCTGCTTGCATCGGGTAGAAGCACATGGCTCCATGCGGCCCGCACCGCCCGGCGACGCGCCATCGCCATGTGTCTTGGCCTTGTCCCCCGCGTCGGTCGCCTGCGCCTTGGTCATCTGCTGCTGGAAGCCGGTTGTCCTCGACGATCGACGCCCAGGCCATCGCCTTGCGCATCACCTCGCGCGCCGTGCCGAGCTGCGCCTCGTCGGCCGCCGACGAACAGCAGCGTGTTGCGAAACCGCCGCTGCGACGCGCGGCAGCGCGTCAGCGCCTCGGTCACGGCATCCGTCGCCGCGGACTTCGTGCACGCCTTTGCCGGCATGCGGCGTTGACGGGCCCGAGGATCACCAGCGACAGCGCCTGCGCCTCGTCGATCGCCGATCGGATCGTCGGGCGCGGCGAACACGCGATGGAAGCCGCCCTTGGTCGCGCCATCCGTCGCGCAGCACCTCGGCGATCGCCGCGTCCACCTCGTGCATCGGGCAGGCGCCTTGGCCCGATCTTCCGCCAGCGCGGTTCAGGGTCGGCTGGGTCGAGAACCAGTAGCGGCCCGCCTCCTCGTAAAGATAGGTCGCGCGCTCGGTCAGCTCCCGCAGCGCCTCGCCGAAAATCGCGAGCTGATCGCCGGGCTCGGCGCAGGCCAGCCGCAGCCCTTGCCCGGTCAGGCCGGCATTCGGCTGGCCGACCAGCGGCGCCGAGCACAGGAACACGGCGCGCGCCGCGCGTGTCGCCGCCCGCATCTGCGAGATGCGGCGCGACGGGTTGGCCTCCATGCGCGCCGGCAGCGAGCCGTCGCCGTCGACTTCCTTGTCCACGACGGCGCCGAAGGCCGGGATCGAGCGGATACAGCACGCTCGCGCGCACCCGCTCATGCGCCACCGGCACGCGAGCCGGCGTGATCAGCGGATCGCTGCGTCTGCGCCTGCCACAGCACGCCGACCACGTTCGCCATGAAGCGCAGCACGCCGCGCGTGCGCTGGAATTTCTCCAGGCTCGGCCCAATCCTTCGACAGCCGGTCGAACAGTTCCGGGTGGATCGGGTAGGACAGGCGCAGCAGCTCCAGGTAGCGCTGCTTCCTTCGTCTCCGGCGGAAACTCGGCGGGGTTCTTGCGGTACAGGTCGTGGAACGCCTTCACCGTCTCGTCGCGCGCCCGCTCGCCATCGGCATCGAGCGGCTGGAACAGCCGGCGGCGGATGATCTCGTAGGTCTCGTCGCCGGAGGCCGGCAGCCAGGGCGACTGCACGCGGCCGAACACCTTCTCCAGCCGCAGCAGCGCCTGCCACGCCCTTCTCGCCGCCGGCCTCGGCGTGCGCTCTCCGGCAGCGAGCCGACGATCAGCGCGTCCGGCACCATCTTCGCCGCCTCGGTCAGCGACTGGATGAACGACAGGAACGCCTCGAACCGGTCGTCCGGCAAGCTGCCGCGCGAACGCCACCAGCTCGTCGAGCAGGATCACGCTCGGCCCGGCGAGCCGGAACACCTCGACCATCAGTTCCGAGCCGGGATTGGTGCGCGCCGCCTCGGCCTCGGCGACCAGCTTCAGGCCCGGCGTCGCCGGCCAGCCGCCAGGCGATGTAGCCCCAGAGCGTATGGACCTGCGGCCCGTCCTTCAGCTTCAGCGACACGTCGGTGCCCTTCGGAGGAGCCGACGAACACCGCGATCCTGCGGGCGCTTCCATGCCGTCCACGCCGACCTTGCCGACCAGCGCCGCGACATGCCGTGCGAGCGCGCGTCGAGGTCGCGCGGCCTTGGCCAGATGGTAGACGGCCAGCATCGTATGCGTCTTGCCGCCGCCGAAGGCGGTCTGCAGGCCGATCACCGGGTCGCCGCCGGGCCGCGCGAGGCGCTGCAGGCCGCCGCGCAGCACGCGCTTCAGCCCCTCGGTCAGGAAGGTGATGCGGAAGAAGCTCTGCCGGCGTCGCATAATCGTCGCTGACGCATGGCCGGCATCGACGGCGAACAGGTCGGCGGCGAACTCGGCTTCCTTGAAGCGGTTGGCGAGCACGTCCGGGTGCGGCAGCGCCACCTCGATCCAGGGCCTCAGCGCCTTGCCGGCTGCCTTCAGTCGGAGGCAGGTCCGAGCGTCGGGCGGCCGGCACGCGGCGCTGCCGGCGTCGGCGTCGGCGCCGGTGCGACGCCAGCCATCGCGCTGCGTCATCGTACAGCCGCTTCAGCTCGGCGATTTCCGCCTGCGGGCGCCTTCACCAGCCGGAGCAGCTGGTGCATCGCGTCGAGGTAGCGCAGCGCCTCGTCGTCCTGCGAGCGGCAAGCGACAGATGCGAGGTGGCGTTGCGCGCCTCCAGCGCCGTCGAGACGAAATTGCGGGCGCGGTGCTTGTCGTTGCGGCCGAAAGCTCGTCGAACACCTCGCGCCACTGTCGATCATGGTCTTCAGCAGGCCATAGGCGTCGAGCGGCGCGTCGGGGAGCCGCCGGCGGCGCGGCTGGCATAGCGCAAGCCAGTGTGCGCCGTGCGCGCCTTCATCCGCGCCTCGACGAAGGGGGCGAGGCCCTTGCGCAGATGGAACAGCGCGTCCTGCACCCGTCGCAGCGTTTCCTTCTCGGCGGCTCATCGCGCGGTCTCCGTCACGAACCGGCTCGAACAGCGGCCTGGCGCCGCGCCGCAGTCGCGCGCGCCGGCGCCCGCTGCGGCGAGGTCTTCCAGATGCGCCCATTCCTGGGCGAGTTCGTTGTAGACCAGCGCCTCGGCCGCCCAGCCCTTTTGCGTGGCGATTTCGAACAGCCGATAGGCGAGCGCGCGCGCATCCGTCGGCCTTGCGGCCCATTTGCGCCACCAGCGCCGCCGCGGCCGTCGGCGCCGCCATCCTCGGCGCGGTCAGCACGCGCGCGGTGTGCTGCACGCACTCCCAGACCGTCACGATCTTGTCGGTGGCCGGCGACCAGTCGGCTGGTAGCTCGGTCGCGCGGGATCAAGCCCGGCCTGGCCGTGCAGGTTTTGGAACACGCCGGAGCGGAACAGCGCGCTCGAGTGGGATGTTCTTGGCATTGGCGAGCGTGATCAGTCGCCCGAAGCTTCGCGTCGAAGCCGTAGGTGGCGAACCATGCCAGCGCAACTTGCGTCGCCGGATCGAAGTCGGCGTCGAGTTCGTTCTCGATCTCCTCCCAGACGCGGTTGATCAGCGCCAGCGCGGTCTTCACGCCCATGGCGCTGTCGTCGTCTTCCAGCACGCGGCGTAGCGGGTGAATACGCCCATGCCGGGACCGATGACCGATTGCTGCATGTCCACCGGGCCGACGCCAGCCTTGCGGATTGTTGTCGATGGCGTCAGGCATTTCGCGGCGCAGTGCGCGGATGAACTCGGCACGGGTGGCGATCGCAGGGCAGGATCGCGCTTGCGGCAGACGAGAACGATGGACGAGGCAAGGGCATTGGTGCCGCTGCCGATCATGCGGTTGCTAAGTTCCGTCCGCACTGGCCATGTGCCGTCGACGCCAAGCCCGCGTCGACGACCGCCTGCAGAAATGACGCCCAGCCGGCGGAGGTGACGCCATCGGCGGCCAGCTTCCGATTGCTTGAAAGCATAATATATCGCTGAGTGGCTCGCCGTCGGTCGCAGCCTTGCGCATCGCCGTGAGCGCCGCACCCATGCCCTGCATGAAGAAAGCTTCGGCTGCGGCCTTCCCACCATGACGGTAAGGAGTGGCAACAAGTTCTTCGGACTTTGGCGTTGTCAGACGACGAAACAGATCGGGCCATACAAGACCGAGCGATCGGCGGAGCCAGACGTAGAAAAAATCCGACAGATCAGCGTAGCCGATGTTGTCATAGTAAGGAGGATCGGTTGAAACTACAACGGGTCGAACCGGAAAATAATTCTTGGGAGCATCAATGTTCCCGATCAGGGCAACCGACGACGGCACCACACGTTCAAGGACATCGGCGATTCCGACCAATGCTCGATTCGATGCTGGCCGCAATCTCCGAGAGCGGATTTGCCTCTGCGAAATCCCAGGTCATCGCGATCGCTTGACGGGAGAAGACGTTTCGAATGCCAGGTTTTCGGCCTTGCCCATCCCGCAGATCCCAAGAGCAGATATTGGAGCATCTATCCCCAAGCCGGCTGACCACAGTGCCAAGTATGTTGCCACTGCGTCGGCGTACGCAGCGGCGCCAGTGCCGCCTTGGTGAAGCGGAGCGGAACGCGGAGCTAGGCCCGCGTCCATTGCGTCCACCTCCACCCTTCCCCGCGCTTCCGCCACCAGATCGGAAAATTTGGTCAACGCAACAAGCTGGCGAGAGGTGAACAGAGAGGCAAAAGTGTGCATCCCATAATTCGGTGTTTTGAAGTCCGCGCGGATTGTGCGGCAGATCGCCTTCGGGCTCCCAGGCCGGTGTCGCTCGGGCTGCGCAACGCCGCTCTGCTCCGCAGTTGGGGCTCAGGTAGACTGCGGCGACCGGTCCCTTCCGCAACCACCGCCATCAGTCGCGAACGCCCAAGCCGTCCTGCTCTTGCCTTCGTTGCGAATGTAGTCTGAACGGATGGATGCGCCCGTGACAGGATGCAAGGTTCGCCCATCGCTGCGCCCTTCGTCCCTTCTTCAGTCGCTCTTCATCTGCTTTCGTCAGCGCCCCAGTCCGCACCTCGAACCGGTACCCATCCGGTGCTGCCGGCGTCGATCACCGGCTCCACCCACGCTTTCTTCGCCTCTTTGGTAGAGAGCAGGAAAGACGACACCAGCGGCACCATCGCACCCTTCGCTGCCGGATCCGGGCGAGCGCACCGTGCGCGCCCACAGCCAAGCGATCACCGTCGCCTCGCGACCCGTCCGGCAGCAGTCGCCTTCGGATACAGATGCCCGATGCGCCGCTCCGCCTCGTCGCGCATCCATTTTCCGTAATAGCGCACGTCCTCGGCCAGCCCCTGCGCGCCCTTGCCACGCGCGCAACTCACCATGCACGCGCCTCCGCCCGCGCCTTCGGGTTCGACCGGCGGCCGGCCCGCGAATTTCGGCGGGATCTCCACCAGCGCCTTGCCGATCAGCACCGCCACCGGATTGAGGTCCGACCCGTAGGCGCGCAGGCCCAGCCGCTGCGCCTCCAGTGGGATCGACCCGCCGCCCGAGAACGGGTCGTAGACCGGCGGCGCCTTGGTCTGCAGATAGTCCAGGATCGCGGCGCCGTCCCCGGCCGGCGGCGGTTCCTCGCCCAGGCCCCAGGCCACGCTGCGCGCGATCTCCCACCGCGCCTCGTTCAGGATCGCCTCGTCGTTCGAGGCCTCCCACGGCACCAGCGCCTCGATCACCTTGTGCAGCCGCTTGCGCTCGGCCTCCTCCGCCGCCCCGGGCGGAAACCGCTCGGGCCAGGACGAGGGATCGTCCACCAGCTGCGCGAACAGCACCGCCCGGCACGCCGCCAACGGCCGCCGCGCCCACCACAGATGCAGGGTGGAGGGATGGCCGTGCCGGATCGATTTCTCCCGCGCCGACGCCTTGTTGATCGCCTCCAGCGGAATGGAGACCTCGATGAGTTTCTTGCGAATGGTCATGAGACGATGGTTCTACAACTCTGCCTTGTTACCGCCCGAAGGCACGCGGGCTTTCGTGGTGCCGGTTCGCGTCTCTGGTGAAGCGCGCCAGCCGCTCCAGGGGACGTCAGCGAAACGCTCATACAGCGGCTCCGCAAGGCGGTCCTCTGCCTCATAGCCTGCCTCGACATTCTGATTCGCCATGATCGTCATGACACGTGACACCAGCCATACGGCGCCGGACCACGACCGCACCTCGTCGCGAAGCCACATCAGCCATCGGTCCGTCAGTGACCATTTGGCATCGCGGATACCAGGAAATGGAAGGGATGGCTGGACGCAATCCGTTCGATATCGCCATGCAGCGGCAAGAATATCATGCGCACCTTGCAGCGTACGATGATCATAGACAAAATCTTCGGATTGCCAGCGAGCAGGAAAGCTCACCTCCAGCAGGTTCACGGCAAAGCGCACATGTGCCCTGCATCCGTCGACAATAATGCTCAGGGCTCGCGGGTAGACATCGTGCTGATCCCATTTCGTCCGATCATCATCGTCCCCGTCGAAGGAGCGTCCAACAATCATCAGGCCCTCTGCATGAGCGTACCTGTCGGCGGTTCACTCATTCGCGGCACCATCAGGGACACATTCTCGTTCGATGGCAGTTGGGCTCGCGGGTAAATTGGTGCGCGCCCGCAAGCCTCTTGCGACGGCGGAACAGGGCTTGCGCCTCGGGCATGCACCCATCGGGTTGTGGTGGAGCGATCAGCCACCGCTCTGCCCGGTTGCTGCAACCGCCGCTCGGATGTCGGTATGAACAAAATCATCGCCCTTGAAGAGCAAGGGCAGGTCGGCCGCCTTGGCCAGAGCATAGGCGAAACAGTCGCCGATGTTCAGCCCGGCCCGGTGCCGCCCCTTGCCGAAGCGGCGGAACGCCGTGATCGCGAGTTCCGCATGCTGCGGCGTCACGCCAACGATTTCTGCGGACATGACGGTGAGCAGCGCGTCCAGGTCCGTCCGGCCGGCCTCGCCCTTGCGGCCCTCGATGACACAGGACAGCTCGACCCTTGTCACGGCTGACAGCAGGCGACGCGGCGACGCGGCAATGCACGCCTCGAAGCGAGGCGCCTCGGCCTCGCGCTGCAGGATGGCGACGACCGCGGAGGTGTCGAGCACCATCACCACATGCCGCGTTCATCGTAGCCAATGATCTCGTCCGGGGTCCGCGTGTCGTAATCCGGGAGGCTGGCGCAATGCTCCCCGATGGCGCGCAGACGCTCCGCGAGGCCTGGCAACTCGCCGCGGCGCAGGCGCTCGCGTTCCAGCCGCTCGGCCAATGCCGTGCGAACGGCATCCGTCAGCGTCTCGCCCGTCAGCGCGGCCACCTCGCGGGCGAGCCGGTCGGTCTCCGGGTCTTTCAGGCTGAGAGCCATACCTGCACCGCCGGTCTAGAATTCCCGTAGAAATATAGAAACGCCGGCCGTCGCTGTCGAGAAGGGGCGCGGAGGCGGTGGGGCGTCAAACAGAGATCAGGCAGCGGTGACGTCGAAATCCTCGTCCGAGGCGCCGCGCTCGATCCGGCGATGACTGATCGAGCTGGGTGTTGATCACCATCACCGACACGTCGAAATGCGCGGCAACGTCCTGCTGGCCCTCTTCGGAATAGTCGCCGTCGAGCATGGCATCCACGGCCTCGAACGGGCTCAGCAACTCGGCCGCGAAGGCCCGCTGGAACTTCTGGCGGTAGGTATAGGCACGGGTTGCGGGAAACAGCGCGCCATCCGCCCCGGCCAACTGCCGGTCGCCGATCAGGCGGGCAAGGTCGAAGCGGCGGCTGGTCCGCCAGCGCGACCGCAGCACGATGCGGGCGGTGGCCGGGCCGGTGACGAGCGTGAACGACATCGGATTGGCCGCCGGCGGGTCGGCCAGCAAATCTGCCCGCGTCCCAGCCATCCGGGCGAGCCGGGAATCGGAAACCGGGTCGCTGCCAAGGGCTTCCTGCACCCGCAGCTGACGCGCCGCGGCAGCGCCCACCTGCCACGCTGGCATATCGGCGCCGAACAGCCCGTGGATTGCCGTGCCCAACGGCACCATGTCGCCGATCGCCGCGTCGGTGCCAACCGTCGCGGCGATCTGCCGGAACGCGGCGGCGCTCAGGATGGCGCCGGTCTGGGAGTGATCCTGGGCGCGATCGGCGGCGACTTCGTCTACCACCGCCTCACCGAGCGAAAAGATATCAGCCATCAATATTTCGATTTCGGTATCGTCCGCGGCGTCGGCATCGCGACCCAGCAGCGCCTCGATCCGGCGGCGCTTCGCAATCTCCGGATCGGCGCGTTCGGCCAGCACATCCCGCCAGACGGCATCCAGGTTTGTGTCCGGCAGTCCGGCGTCACGCAGACGCGCGACGATTTGGGGAATGAAGCTGTCCACCGCCTCCTCGAACAGAAGCGACGGGATGATGGTCGGCAGCCCGCCCAGGTAGCGGAACGGCCTGGCATCGGGGCGCATCGAGGGCAGCGGGATCAGCGCCGTCCGGACGCCGTCGGAGAAGATGGTCAGGTTGGGCCAGACATAGCCCTCGCCGATGGCGGTCATGCGGTGAGCACGCCACCAATCCGGGGCGGCCGATCGTGGCTCCCAGCGCAGCCGCCACCAGTTCCAGGCGAACCATTCCGCCGCGTGATACCCGGAAACGAGCGGGCCGGGCCGCCAACCATTGATGCTGTGGTCGAATCCCTGGGTAAGCGGCGTGTTCCCGGCCAGAATGGTGAACAGGCCAAAGGCGGCGCGCTCTTCCGGCGAACCCTCGTCCAGCCGCTCCGGCGCAAGGCCGATGTCTAGTCCGGCGGGCATCGCTGCTGCCACTCCTCCAGGACGTATCGCCGCATCTCCCGTTCGTCCTCGCCGAGGCGATAGCCATGGTAGTCGGTTGCCGATCCGCCCCCGGTCTTGGCTTCGTACACCTCGCCATCGCCGTCCACGGCCCACACATACTTGGGCAGGCCCCCCTCGGCAAACGCGCTGACCATGCCGCGGGCCAGGCCCTCCCGGAACAGGCGGGCCGCCTCGTCGCGCCGCACCGGCCGCACCTGGTCGCATGGCGACTTCGAGGGGCGCGGATTGTGGGACGGCACGAAGCCGTAATCGCCGGGGCGGAGCTTGTGCAGGCCGCTGCCGACATAGCGAAGCTGATCGGCCAGCGCCGTGAGCGTCGCGGCATCGATCGATCCAGCCCGCGCGACCCGCCGGTCCGGCCGGTTGCCTTGCCGCCTCGTCACGGGCGACGGGTCCGCGGCGCGGAAGGCATCATCACCATCGGATCAGGGGCCATGGCACGCACCGGTATCCTGCACGCCGGCAGTTTCACCCCGCCGTGGCCGCGAGCGATAGCAGGTCGGCAACATCGAACACCACCGCCGTCTCCGCGAAGCCCAGCTCGCGGGTGAAGAACCGCCGCACATAGGCCGGCTGGCCGCGCAAACCCGGCCTCGACCTGCACGATGGCGAGGATAAATGCCTCGGGCGCGTTCAGCGAGGCCAGGATTTCGTTCTTCGTCAGGATCACCTCGCGGCCGTCGGCCTGCCGCCCCTTCACCTCGATGAAGCGCAGACGGCCGGCGCGCGGGTCCCGGCTCTCGATGTCCCATCCCTTCTTTTCGGCCGACACGTCGCGGGGGTTGTTGCCGAGCGCCCGCTCGGCCGCCATCACCGCCGCCATGGCCAGCCGCTCGATCTCGGCGCGGGATGCCGGGTCCTCGGAGAAACCGGCGGCGCGGGCGGCTGGCGGTCGCGGGCCGGCGGCGCCAGCAGCAGCCCCTTCGGGACCACCAGCGCCGCCCCCTTCAGCACCGGCGGCAATGCGGTGATCTGCCGCTCGCGATCCAGATCCGCCTGACGCGCGTGCAGGCGTTCGACCAGGCGCTGCGCGGTGGCCTCGGCGTTGCCGGCGTTGATCCGCTGCTCCTTGCCGGCGCGCTCCTCCTCGCGCAGTCGGGCGGCACGGGCATCCCAGTAGTTGATCTCGCGGTTGAGCCGCGCCCGCACCTCGCGCTCGACCTTGTCGATTTCGGCGAGCCGGCGCGCTTCACTTCGGCCAGATGCTGCGGGCACCAGGTTGGCGATGGCGTAGGCCAGCGCGCGCTGCTCGACCCCGGCCGGCGAGCCAGGGCGCGGTCGAGCGCGTCGGCGACCAGCGCCCGTTCCTCCGCCGTGATCGGGCGATAATCCAGATAGGGGGCCGAGCCGCCATCGACGGCCGAACCGTCCTCCGCAGATGGATGAATTGCAGCCGCTGCGAGATCACGCGCGGCTCGCCGGATCTGACCGTCCGGCCGTCGCGGATCGGCATGTTCGAGATAGACCAGCAGCCGCGGGTCCGTGCCCTCATCGGCATCGTCCACCAGCACCGCGCCCTGGCTGCAGCAGCGGCTGGAACCGCTCCAGCACCACGTCCACCAGCGGCATCCAGCAGCGGATGGCCGGGCGCGAGCAATTCGGCCTGCGGCTTGCCCACCACCCGGGCCTTGTCGAAGGTGACGCGGGCATAGCGGTCGAGCACGGGATCGCCGCGGCCGATCAGCCGGTCGCGGTCCTTCAGGATCGGCGGGGACGCGCGGATCTCGAACCGGCCCCTCTCGCGTTCGGCGATGCGGCCGCCGAGCAGCGTGAAAGCCTCGCGGAAGAAGGCGCCGATGAAGTGGGGTTGCAGGCGCCGCGCCTGGGCCCGCTCCATCTCCTCGCGGATCGCCGCGACGGCGTTCGGGTCCATGCCCTCCGAGGTCAGCTTGCGCTCGGCGACCAGGCGTCTCGATGGCGCCGACGTCGACCGCGCCGTCGACCTTGCGGAACAGCTCGGCCTTCGTCTCCGGCCGGTCGCCGTAGCGGATCGCGTCGACCAGCAGGTCGCGCAGCGCGTGGCCTTCGAAGAGCTCGCCCAGCACGTCGTAGACCTTGCCGCCGAGCGCCTCGCGCGCCTCTTCCAGCTTTTCGAGGAGGCGGCGATAGACCTCGCCCTCGCGGGTGTTGGCGGCGCAGAGGTTCCAGAGGTGGCAGACCTCGGTCTGGCCGATGCGGTGGATGCGGCCGAAGCGCTGCTCCAGCCGGTTCGGGTTCCAGGGCAGGTCGTAGTTGACCATCAGATGCGCGCCGCGCTGGAGGTTCACGCCCTCGCCGGCGGCGTCGTTGGCGATCATGCACGCGCACGACCGGGTCGGTGTTGAACGCGGCGATGGCCGCGCGGCGGGCTTCGCGCGCGACGCCGCCGTGGATCACCACCACCGCCTCGGGCTCGCCGAGGCGGGCGCGCGATCTTCTGCTGCAGGTACTCGAGCGTGTCCTTCGGCTCGGTGAAGATGATGAGCTTCCGCCGCATGCCCGTCGCGGCGTCGAGCATCAGTCGGGTCGTCCAGGATGCGATTCGAGCTCGCTGCCACTTGGCATCCTGGCCCGAGAGCTTGAGCACGCGAGCGCCGTTGCTTCGAGGTCCTGCAGGATGTCGATCTCGGCCTGCAAGCTCGGCGAGCGTCGTGCGCGGCGGTGGCCTGGTCGACGATCTGCTCTTCGAGCTGCCTCGCGCCTCGTCGCCGGGGGCCTCCTCGAGATCGTCGGGCATCGTCGGCTCGGCAGCGCCGGCGCGCGGACAGCGGCGCGGCGCCGGCCCTGGCGCAGCCGCGCTCCTCTCGCAGCCGCTCCTCCAGCCGCTTGCGGCGGCGTTCGAGCGAGCGGTAGATGGCCGCCGGCGATGAGGCCAGCCGGCGCTGCAGGATCTGCAGCGCGAAGCCGACGTTGTTGCGCCGCTTGCCGTCGCCGGAGCGGTCCGCCCGGTTCATCTCCTCGCGGACGTAGTCGGTGACCGCCTGGTAGAGGTCGGCCTCTGCCGGCGGAGAGCTCGTAGCTCGCCGTGTAGGCGCGGCGCTCGGGGAAGAGCGGCGTGCCGTCGAAGCGGTAGCAGCTCCTCCTTGGTCAGCCGCCGCATCATGTCGGACACGTCGGCCTTGTGGATGCCCTCGCGGAACCGCCCCTCGAAACGGTCGGCGTCCAGGAGCCCCATGAAAAGCTGGAAGTCCGCTTCCTTGCCGTTGTGCGGCGTGGCCGACATCAGCAGGAGGTTGCGGGTGCGGGTGCCGAGCAGCTTGCCGAGCTTGTAGCCGCCGCGTCTCCTTGACCTCGCCGCCGAAATAGGAGGCCGCCATCCGGTGGGCCTCGTCGCAGATGAC
This sequence comes from uncultured Alphaproteobacteria bacterium, assembly GCA_963709085.1. Classification (GTDB taxonomy): domain Bacteria; phylum Pseudomonadota; class Alphaproteobacteria; order Acetobacterales; family Acetobacteraceae; genus Rhodovastum. The sequence continues at coordinate 36,825 of CAVPVB010000023.1, read as the reverse complement.
GAGGTCCCATTCGGGCGCGGCCTCGAGCTTGGCCTTCAGCTCGTCGGAGCGCGCCGGCCATGTCGAGGCGAACGATCAGCCGGTTTCGCTCGGCGAAGGGATTGCCGGTGACGCGAGGTCTCGATCTGGTCGCGGGTCAGGAGATCGAAGCTCGAGGCCGAACTTCTCGGCCAGCTCGTCCTGCCACTGCTCGACCAGGCTGCCGGGCGCGACGATCAGGCAGCGTTCCAGGTCGCCGCGGATCAGCAGTTCCTTGATGAGCAGGCCCGGCCATGATGGTCTTGCCGGCGCCGGGATCGTCGGCGAGCAGGAACCGCAGCGGCTGGCGCGGCAGCATCTCGCCATAGACGGCGGTGATCTGGTGCGGCAGCGCCTCGATCTGGGAGGCGCTGATGGCGAGATAGGGATCGAAGAGGTGCGCCAGCCGGAGCCTGTAGGCCTCCGAGGCCAGACGCAGCAGCCCGCCGTCGGCGTCGAAACGCGTAGGCCCGGCCCTGCCTCGACCATCTCGAATCCGGTTTCCTCGCCGCGGTAGACCAGCCGTTCAGCGACCCGCCCGTTCACCCTGATAGACGATATTGACCGCGTCGGCGCCGAACCGCGCGACCTGGACAATCTCGGCGGTGCCCGCTGCATCGAGCCCCCGCAGGCGCGCACCCGGCTGAATGTTCTCAAATGCTATCACATCGGGACCGTATCACTGGGCCACGTAAAATCACCACCATTCGCTATCGCGGGCAGAACGAACGCGACGGCCTGATTTAACAGATGGGGTCGAAGCACGAGCCCCAGACGGCCTTGTATTCGATCTCGGAGTCCAGCTCGGAACAGTCTCATCAGTCGGTGCTTCCAGACGCGGTCCACCTTTGCGGCACAGGCGTGTTCGTTCCAACAGATGAAGATGTTCGGAAACCCTCTTGCAGCAGGTTGCCCCATAGTGTGTCATTCCGACACAACCTGTCGGGCATGTTCTTACCTTCCGAGGCACCGGCTTCACGACTGCCGATCACAGCCCGACTTTGCCAGCCGGACTTGTGTGGCTGAGAGTCCGTTGGGAAAGGGTCATGCCATAGTTATGGACGCGAGCAGCCGAGTAATGGAAGCGAAGAGCATTGCGGCGGCGGACACGTGTGGCAGGGTTTCATAATCGATCTTCAGGCGGCGTGAGACAGTCAGCGCCCCGATGGTTTGCTCAACTCGCCACCTCTTTGGCAGGAGCACGAAGCCTTTGGCGAAATCGGGGCGTTTGACAACTTCGACAACACGGTTCTTGACCTGCTGCACATAGTCGATGAACCGCGTCTTGTAGCCGCCATCGACCACCACGGTCACTATCCACGGGCAAACCCGCAACAGCCGCATGACCAGCGGGATGCCGCCGTCCTGATCCTGAACATCGGCGGCGTGATCTTCACTGCCAGCAGGCGCCCGTCGCAGTCCACTGCAATATGGCGCTTGCGTCCAAGCACTTTCTTGCCAGCATCGTATCCACGCTCGCCTTTCGGAGCGTCGCATTTGACCGATTGGGCATCGATGATCGCCAGTGTCGGGCTCGCTTCCCGGCCCGCCTTTTCGCGGTCCATCATCACCAGGCGATGGTTGATCTGCTCCATGTGGCCGCCGTCGGTCAGGAGCCGCCAGTAGTCGTAGCAGATGCTCGACGGCGGCAGGTCCTTGGGCATGGCGTCCCATGGGATGCCATAGCGCAAGACATAACGAATCCCGTTCATGACCTCGCGCAGAAGATGCTCCTCGCGGACGACCGCGCCCCTGCGGAACCGGCAGAAGTGGCTGCAAAACCGCCCACTCCTCGTTCGTCAGGTCACTCGGATATCTTTGACCACGCCGGTCATAGCGACCGCGATTTTCGCCAGTCCACACCATCGATACGCCCGCCAACCGCCCTATACAAACTGCCCAATTCTACAGTCGGTTGCGATCAACTTGGAACCCCTTTCCCAACGGACTCTGAGCTTGGCGCGCCGGACGTAGCTGCGCATGGTGGTCAGGCTGCGATGCCGTGTGTGACCCATGATCTCCTCGTCCGGCACGCCGTTGCGGTAGGCCGTCGTCACGAACCCGGCGCGCAGGCCATGCGGGCTGACCGGCTCGGCCAACGTGCCCTTCAGCCCGGCCTCGGCGGCGCGCTTCAGCAGGATCTGGCGCACGGCGTCCGTGCTCAGCCGGGCCGTCTCGACCGCGCCGCCGCGGTTGACCTTGCGGAACAGCGGGCCGGCGGTGATTTCGGCCGCCGTCAGCCAGGCCTGCAGCGCCGTGACCGGGCAGGTTTCCTCGGCTCGGCCGCGCGGAATGGCGATCTCGGCGCCTTCGCCTTCCGTGTCGGTCTTGGAGCGCTCGATCAGCAGCTTCAGGCCTTCGCCGGTCCAGGTCACGTGCTCCACGTCCAGCCCGACCAGTTCGGAGCGGCGCAGCGCGCCGGCGAAGCCGATCAGGAACAGCGCCCGGTCGCGGGCGCCGGCGAGCGTGGTGCCGCAGGCCCGGCTCAGCTTCCGGATCTCGGCCGTGGTCAGGGCCGCCGCGCGCCGCGCGGGCGTGCCGTGCTTGCGGCCGATGCCGCGGAGCGTCTCGCGGATCGCCGGGTGTTTGGTGTCGAGCGGATGGCCGGCGACGCCGCAGGCGCGCGCGATGGCGGCGACCCGCCGGCGCAGGGTCGGCATGGCGTAGCCTTCGCCGGCGGCGGCCAGATAGGCGCCGACGATCTCCGGCGTGGCCGGCATCGCCTGGAAGCCGTGCTTGCCGCACCAGGCCTCGAAGTTGGCGAGGTCGGCCGCATAGGCCCGCAGCGTTGCCGAGGCATCGGCGGCGTCCTGGTAGGCCTGGGACTTCGCCAGCGCCATGGCGGCGCGGGCGGTCGGCGGCTTGGCGCCCTGCAGGCGGGCCATCTGCCGCTTGCGGGCTTCGGTGAACGAACCTGGCATGGGGGAGACCTACCACGACGTATAAGACTTGATAATGCTCCTTCTCGCGTGTTTATGATAAGGGTTAGCCTGTTGTTTTTCCAACTTGTCTGTCAGCTTACGGTTAATTCGTTCAGCAGCACCATTAAAGCGTTCAGCAGCGCAGGTTGACTCGTTAATTCGTTCGGCTGCTGAAGCATTTAATGGTGCATGGGGTTGGTTTGCTCAAAGGTACGTAAAGCGACATGGCCATGCCCGGAAGGCCCGGAAATCCGCCGTTTATGTGGATTGTTGTCCTCTCATTTTGGTTTACGATTTAGGGACGAATTTTGGGGGTGGAATGCCGACCGAATCCCGGAGCTTTTCATCGGAGAAGTCGTACTCCCCGAGTAGGTTGACGTGACCCCATGAGATGACGGAGTGGTTGGCTACGGCAGCTCGGATTTCTGCTTTGATCTCATCGGTGGAGGCTTGGTTAAGGCGATGCTCGAGCAGCAGGTAATTCCAGCAAACGATGGCATTCTTGATGAGGCGGTTGCAAGTTTCGGCGATCTCCTGCTCTTCCTTGTCTCCGGCGCTGAACTCACGCGGATTGCCGACGGCGATCGCGCGGGTGAACCGATTGCCAAGTTCGATCCTGTTGAGAAGGTTCTCGATCTGCATACGCAGTTCGACATCATCAATGTAGCGCAGGATGAACATGGTTTTGATAATCCTGCCGAACGCCTTGAGGGCCGTATAAAGGCTGTGCTGCCTGGAGTTCTCATGGCTCCCCTCATTTTCAAATCGCACCGAACATCTCGACGAAGACTGGCTGGGCGTTCAGCAACTCGGCGAACTTTTCGACCAGCGGCAGCAGCCGGTGTTCCGGCATGGTTGGGATGAGTTGGAAGAGCATGATTCCCTGGCGCAGCAGCGAGTGGGTGCGCCGCTTGGTGGTGTTGGACTTGAGCAGCCGGTCGAAGCCGAGCGCTTCCCCGGCGGCGCCAAGCAGGGTCAGCAAGGCGACTGCAAAGGCATTGATCAGCCACAGCCGGTCGCGGCGATCGGGGGTGCTGACGTGGACCTCGCTCATGCCCATACCGAAACGGATGTCCTTGCTATCGCGGAACTGGCATTCGATGCCCCAGCGCTTCGCGTAGAGGTTGATCAGCTCACGTGCCGGCTTGTCGATGGCGGGGGTGACCAGGCACCAGGGCTCTTTCATGCCTTTGGCCTGCACGCACACGACGGTACCGACCGGATAGGTGAGGCCGGTGACGGTGGCGCCATGCAGCACGCGGGCCCGCCCGCCCGGACCGACCCAGTCGCCCGCCTTGCGGCGCTCGCCATTGGCGGCGGTCACCATAATGTTGGCGCGCATGCGGATGACGAAGTCGAACTTCAGCTCCTCGCGCAGCACACGATAGAGCTTGTGATCACAGAAGCCGCGATCGGCGACGAGGGTGACCTCGGTCCCGTTTGGCAGCGCCGCGGCGAAGCGCACGATACCTGATATTCGTAGTAGTTGCGCCGCCCCTTCAGCGTGTTCGCCGCGACGGTCAGCCAGTACAGCGGCGTCGCCCGCCCGTGACGGGTGAGCAGAGACAGCATGAGCGTGGTCTGGCCGTCGGCGTCGAAGTCGGTCCAGTCCAGGGCAACGGCGATCTTCGCCCGCTGGCCGACGATGAAGGGTACCCAATGGCCCAGCAGGGCATCGACATCGATGCCCTCGTTGGCCAGCATGCGGTCGACCTGCTTGACCGCGTGTTTGGTGGTCAGGCCACGCGCCAGCGCCAGGCCCTGTCCGATCAGCGCGACCGCCATCGAGGCGGAGTGGATCGCCCCCAGCGTGGCGCCGGCCAGCGAGAGAATGCGCTTGGCATGCAGGCAGTCGCCGAACAGGGTCTTCAGGTAGCGCTGGACGCCTTCGAACGAGATCTGCTTGCTGGCTGACAAGGCACGGCCCTCTGCTTCGGATGATGAGGGCTCGAATCGTACTTTCTCGACCTTGGCAACAGGGATTCAGGGTGGGCAATATTTGAACGCCAAGCCGCCGACCACGATTTTTTCGTAAACCTGCCGCGTCTTACCCGATTCTTTTCTTTATTACGTTCCGTAGTCCAAATGAGGGGAACCCTGAGGCCTGGAGTAGGAATTCAGGCGCCGGAAGATGTCCGATGCGGTGCTTTCCTTTAATTTAATGGTGACCACAAGGCGCAGAACATCGTCCCAGGCGGTGACGACTGAATCCTGATCTACGTATTGCTCAGGCTTGATAACCCAGTCGGTGCGATCACCGCCGCGGCGTGACCGAAACATGTAGAGGCTCTGCTTTTTCAGGTTCTTGATGCGTGGAGCGAAGGTGACTTCTATCAGGTGGGTAACCGCGAAAATAACCTCGGAAAAGCCATGCGTGTCGGTCGAGTGAATATCGCTTTTGACCACGTCGTTGCGCATAAGGCCGTCAATGACATACGCGCTCTCGCGTTCTGCCGCGCTGAAAACAAGAGAGTGCCAGAACAAATTACGTTCATCGACGAAAGTGTAGGCGCTGATCCCCTGACCTTTGCCAAAATATTTGAAGGAATGGTTGGCATTGAGCAAGTCGGCCCGCACCTCAAACTTCTGGCCGTCGCTGGCGGTATGAATTTCATTCTCTGATCGGCGATAGATGTTTGGCAGTTCCATGGCAGCCATGAAACTCGTGATCCGATCGTTCGCGGCATGGAGGTTTTCAAGGGAGAAGCGCCAGTTGATGGCGCTGTCGAGTTCGGCTGCGCTGAGCGACGTGGAGATTTGCGCCATCTTCGCAGGCCCGATCGCACATCCAAGGCAGATGACCCCGGCGAAGAGGATCTTCTCGGACACTGGCCTCACATGCGTCTGGCGAAGATGGCGCAATTCTGTGGCGAAGCCGGTATGAAGATTGACCGTGGCCAAAATTTCTGTTAGCGGCACGTAGTGCCGTTCTGGGAAAAAGTGGCGCAACGGCTCGCTTTCTTCTTCGTCCTGTTTCGGGGTAGAGACCCGGAAAGCCTTGCCCTTCAGCATCTTGAAGTGCGGGTTCAGCCCCGCCGCTATGGCGCGATTGGTATCCTCAAAGCGGGTCTGGAGAGCGGCGTCGAGTTCCGCCAGCACGGGCACCGGGTCGGCGAATCTGGCCATTCCCGCGCGCTCGAGCAACTGCTCCCGCTCTGCCTGCCAGCGGGTCCGGTCAATGAGATAGGACTCGAGCGGACGCCGTCTGTGTGATTGTTCCAGGTTCAGACTTCCAGATTTGATGGCGCCTGCCACATGCCGGAACAACAGGGCCTTGTAGAGCGAAATGCGAAACTTGCCGTCTTTCCAGACCGCCGCCCGTTCATCCTCGGCGAGGAACGCGGCTGGTGCCGTGCGGTCAAGAATGCCGTCAGTGGCGACGAACCGCGCGATGGCGGCTTCAAGATCGGCGATATTTGGATCTGCCTGGAACGTAATGGCCTTGAGGATGCCACCCACCTGATTTTGTAAACGGATCGAACGCGATTCGAGAATGTCGAAATAGTGATCATCGGCTGCGCCATTCACCAGGGAGGCACGGAGTTCTCTGGATTTTTCTTCCGCGGTTTGCTCCGGCTGCACCAGGAGGCCAATCCGCGCGACCTTCTCTTTGTCGCTCAACAGAGCGTCGGCGACAGCTTCCCTGATTTGGCGTAAAATCCGGAAGACCGATGCATCGAGATCGTCCAGCAAACTCTCCGCGGCTTGCTCATGCCGCTTGCGTTCGTCGAAGCACCAGTCGCGTTGCTCCCGAAGCGCGCCATTCTCAAATGTCTTGACCGATATAAGCAGCACATCGACCAGATTGTCATGGAGCCGGAAGTACTGGTGCGCGATGAAAGCCACCAGATGAACGTGCATGTCGTCATTGGCCCGGCGGCGCAGATTGGCCGTGCGCATTCTGGCGACGCTGCCAGAGAAATATCGAATGCCCTCCGAACCGAGGTTAAGAACAGAGAGAATCGGAGCGACCTTGGCGTAAAGCTCTTTCAGCACGCCGAGATCCGCCAGAGCGTTCCCGGATTTTGGTGGGTCTGGTCGATTGCGATAGCTTCTTGAGCAGAGTGAGCCGGTACGGAGATCGGCCGGCAGCGGTCTCCTCACGCTGAAACAAGTTGTCGAGTAATTGCCGCACTTCGCTGGTCATGGCCTGGGAAATCAGTTTGGCGATGGCCCGTCCGCGCCGTTGAACCACCCGCGATACCGCCTGCGTCAGACGGAACGATGTCGGGATTTCGATTCGCTTGGATACCAGCCAATCAACCGCACGCCAGAAGATCTGCGCGGGCCCGGAATGGGACCGGGCCATGGTCTCCAACTCTATTTCAAGCAGCGGCGCGGCGCCGGCGTCAAATGGACGAAACCCCGCCAGTTCCAAAATTTGCAGACGATGCCGTTGCCGGTTGCGTGCGGAATAGGCCGCACTATCGAACCCGTTCACGCCAATCCCTAACCGCTCGGCGACATATGCGATGTCACTGATCGTGAAAATCGGAAGCCAGGAAAAAGCGTCTCGCCGACCTGAAATATCCGGCGCTGACCAGAAAGCCGATCTTGCCGGATACCGAATGTATATCATTGGCCGCGGACCAGAACGCGACAGGCAGATCGAAGACGCGCCGGCGCTCAATGCCGGACAATTGTGGCGGACGGTCGAACAGCACCTGCTCGGCTTCGTTGAGGATTTTCATGCGTGGCACGGGCGTCTGGTTCCTTGAGGGAGTGGCGGCCTCTCGGCCTGTCGGATGTTCCTAAAACGATGGAATTCGGAACAGCCGCGCATAAGCCGGACGGCCGGGAAAAAGCCCGGCAAATCGTGTCCATCAACTGTGTCCTGAAACCCGTATTCCGATATAATCCGGCGAGATGGTTTAGGGAACGGATATGCTCGTCGGCTACGCGCGGGTCTCAACTCTCGACCAGAACCCGCAATTGCAGATTGACGCCCTGAAACAGGCCGGGTGCGAGCGGCTCTATGTCGAGAAAGCGTCCGGCGCGCATCGTGACCGCCCGGAACTCAAAGCCGCGCTCGAATACATGCGTCCCGGCGACACCCTGGTGGTCTGGCGGCTCTCCCGGCTGGCGCGATCCCTCAAGCAAATCATCGAGACCGCCCACGAACTCGAGCAGAGAAGACAGGCTCTCAAAGTGCTGACGCGCAACATCGACACCGGAACGCCCGAGGGGCGGCTATTCTTCCATATCACCGCCGCCTTTGACGAATTCCAGCGTGAATTGATCGTCGAAAACACCAAAGCTGGCCTCGCGGCGGCCCGAAAGCGGGGACGCAGAGGCGGGCGGCCTCCGGCATTGGACAAGGAAGGCATCCGTGTTGCCGAAGCGATGCTCAAGGACACGGCGAACTACCCGTTTGTCGGCGATGTCATCGATCGCCTCAGGATCGGCAGAACCGCCTTCTACCGATATTTCCCGCCGGATCGTATCCGGGAACTTCGAAATCAGGCCTGAACGGCTGCCTCAGACCGTGTCGCTTTACGTACCTTTGAGCAAAGGAACCCACGATTGCCGAGACGACGGTGGTCAGCCCGCCCCACAGAACCGCGCCGGTGCCCGCCTTGGCCATGCCGGCACCACCAGGCCGCCGATCAACGCGCGGCTGCTGCTTGAGGGAATACCCAGCCGCCAGGTCAGCACGTTCCACAGAATGGCGCCGGTGAACGCACCGAAGATCACCAACTGATCGACCACGCCGGCCGCCACCAGGCGGCGCGTGCGCAGGACCGCTCGTTCGCCGTCATCGAGGAGGCCTTGTTGTTTCCCGAGCTGATGCAGGGCCAGGGCTTGTCGCAGCAGGATCTAGCTCGCCGGTGCGGGCGCAACGTGATACGGGTAGTTGTTTTCGTTCAGGGGTTTGCTGTGCAAGATCATCGCGCGGACGAGGTCATCCAGGCAGGTGTCCCTTCGGAAACACGCTGGAGTCTTCCTAACGGTTTCGGCGGAATCGAGCTGCCCCTGGAGGCAAGTGGACTGCCAGGAGACATCGGAGAGGTAAGCTACATTGAATCGCCCCTCCGGCCGGGCCTGGCAGTGTACACCTTTGCCGCGACGTTCAGATCGCCTGTAGCCCTAACGTCTGAATTATTGACGGAGCAGCCATATTTCTGGATCGCCATAAATTTCTCAGGTCATAACGAGTATGGTCAGGGAAGCACCTTGAACGGCGTCGCGTCCGCCGATCACAGCTACTTTGCCATGCTCCGTGATCCAGTGACAAAACTGATCTATCCTCCCGCGGAGCATGGGGCGGCGGGAATGCTCGTTACACCCTCCCGACTTCACGACATGCTGCAGGGACAGCGTCTGTGTCAGACTCATCGACGATTTCGTTGTCGGCAATTTCGATCCGTCGATTGTCTCGTCACGTTCTACGGCAACGCTTCTCAGCATTGCCAACCAGATCTCCAGACATCCCTATCACGGGGTCATGGCGTCGGTATTCCTGGAAGCCAAAGCCTTCGAGCTGCTGGCGGAGACCTTGCTGGTACTGGTCGACGGCAGTCAATCCACGGGAACTGGTCGCAGCCGCCGATATGGTCTTGCCGCCCACGAAATCATGATGGCCGATCTTGCCAATCCTCCCAGCATTGAGGATGTCGCCAAGCAGTTAGGTCTGTCGCAACGCCGGCTGAACGAGGTGTTTTGGGAAGTCTTTGGTGCTTCTCCGCTGCAGTGCTTAGTTCGCTGGCGCCTCGACGTGGCGCGTCAGTTGCTTGCGGCCGATGGCGTCACCGTCAAGCAGGTGGCCCGTCAATTGGGCTATGCCCATATGAGCAACTTTTCCCTCGCGTTCAGTCGTCGCTTTGGCCATCCGCCGACCGGCATGCCCGGGAAGTGAGCGTGAACCCGACCGCCGAAAGCCATAAGGGATCCGCCGATTGCCATAATCAATCCGCATAGACCGTGCTTGCGCGATCACGTAAAATGCGTCTCGCAGAAATGTGTAGCAAAGGGCCGAGCGCAGCCCGGCAGAAGACACTGCGGACGGTCATCGCATTTGCCAGAACCGGTGCCGCGCTGACGAAGCCAGCAGCACGGTGAGTGAATTGCGTATTACTATTTTGGCTTGCGCCCGCTGGCGAGAGTTTAACGTTTGTTTCACTGCCGGGAGTTAGATGGACGGCGGTAGACATACGGCCGGCAGAGGAAATCATCGCATGCGTGTACATGACATTCCCGCTTGCGCGTTGGCAAGGCTGGGGTGGCTCTCTGCATTGCTTGTGGTCGTTTCGGCGCCGTCCTGGGCGCAGACCGCCGCAGAGCCGCGACCCGTCATTGGCGACCGCGCCGCCGCCGAGAGCGACATGGACCTAGCCAAGCAACTTCAGAATCCGGTCGGCGACCTCATCAGTTTCCCGATCCAGAACAACCTCAATTTCGGCTACGGGCCGCATCGCGGCACCCAGTACGTGGTCAACCTGCAGCCCGTCATTCCCTTCCACGTCAATGAAGACTGGAACATCATCACCCGCACCATCCTGCCGATCGTCTGGAACCCGGAGCCTGTCGCCTCTTCCGACCGTGCCGGCCGGGACTGCGCCGACGTCCTTCACCGCGTTCCTCTCGCCTCGCTCATGACATCAACGGATGGCTCTGGGGCGCCGGCCCAGTGGTGCAGGTTCCGACGATCACCAGTGCCACGCTCGGCTCGAGCGTCTGGGGCGCGGGGCCGAGCGCGGTGGTCGTCTGGTCCGGCCGGCCCGTGGGTCGCCGGCGCGCTGGTCAACAACATCTGGTCGCTCGGCGGCACGCCCGGACCTGCGGCACCAGCTACAGCACTTTCCTCGCCAATCCCTTCGCGACCTACAACTTCGACGACGGGTGGTATCTCTCGTCCTCGCCGAACATTACCGCCAACTGGCAGTATCGCGGGACCAAATGGACCGTGCCCGTCGGCGGCGGGTTCGGCCGCATCTTTCGTATTGGCGCTCTCCCGGTCGATCTCTCGATCAGCACTTATTACAACGTCGTAAAGCCGACCATCGGCGGGCGCTGGCAATTGAGCACGAAGCTCACCTTCGTCTTCTGATCGGTTTCTTCGCGCCCGGCCCGACATCCCCGGTATCGCCGTCGCAAAACCCCACTCAGACAGCCCACCATACGCAGGAGCGCTTCCAATGTGCATCGGATGTCACTGGGCGCAATACCGAGATTTCCTTCCTCCCGATGGCGCACCAACCGCGGCCGGCCTGACGCGGCGCCAGGCGCTCCGGCGCGGCGCGCTGCTCACCGCCACGGCCGTGGCGGCGGCGGCCTCGCCCGGCTTTGTCGCCGAGGCGGTCGCCGCCGCCGACGCCGGCGCCGACCTCGTGTTCCACAACGGCCCGGTCTACACGGTGGACGCCAGCCGCCCCTGGATCCGCGCGGTCGCGGTCAAGGGCAAGCGCATCGTCTTCGCCGGCGACGACGACGGTGCCGCGACCTTCGTCGGCCCGGGGACGCGCGTCGTCGACCTCGCCGGCCGCATGCTGCTGCCGGGCTTCGTGGAGGGCCACACCCATCCGGTCGTGGGCTCGGTTACCGCCCGCGGCGTGGATCTCCAGGTCGACGGCCGCGAGGAAATTCTCGCGGTGCTGCGGGACTACCGAACCCGGATCGGCAAGGCAGACGTCGTGCGCGGCTACGGCTGGCGCTATTCGAGCTTCCCGGCCATCGGCCCGCGCAAAGAAGACCTGGATGCGATCTGGCCGGACACGCCGGTGTTCCTGTTTGCGGTGGACGCGCATGGCGCCTGGGTGAACTCGAAGATGCTGGCAATGGCCAACGTCACCAAGGACACGCCGGACCCGATGCCCGGCGTCAGTTACTTCCAGCGCGACCCGGCGACCGGCGAGCCAACCGGCTTCCTGGCGGAGCCGGCGGCGATGCTGGGCGTCCTGAACGCCGTCGCGCCCTTCACGCCGGACTACGTCGCCGAGTCGCTGGAGGAGTGGCTGCCGAAGGCCTCGGCCGCCGGCATCACCAGCCTGCTCGACGCCGGCATGGCGCTCCTGCCCGAGGAAGCGGGCTATGAGATATACATGGACCTCGAACGGCGCGGCAGGCTGCCGTTCCGGGTGGTCGGCACGAGCATGCAGAACAACCCGGCGGTCGATCCGATCCCGATCATCAACCGGCTGCGCCAGCGCTTCCGCTCCGAACTGGTGCAGGCCTCCGTCCTCAAGCTTTTCATCGACGGCGGCGAATCGGGGCACACCGCGGCGCTCTCGCACCCTACGCCGATGAACCAGGCAACAGCGGCGAGCCGGTCTGGCCGATGGAGCAGTTCAAGGACGTCATCCACCGCGCCGACCGCGACGGCATCGACGTCCATATCCACACCATCGGCGACCGCGGCGCCCGGATCTGCTTCGACGCCATCGAGGCGGCCATCAAGACCAACCCGCCGCGGGACCGGCGCCACGCCCTGGCGCATCCAGTTCCTGGTGGCCGAGGAAGACCTGCCACGCTTCGCCAGGCTCGGCGTCACGGCGCAGTTCTCGGCGCAATGGGCGGTGCCCTCTGTGCCAATGATGATGAGACAAATTCCCCTCTGAAGTTTACCCTTGAGTGCGCAGGAGAAAGTGTCTCGTGGTCATGCCCAACACCAACGCGCAGACGATGGCCGCCGCTGGCGCCGGCACGGCGAAAGGCCGGAGGCCGACTGTCGTGCCGGCGCCAGCGGCGGCAAATCCCGAAGTTTCTGAGCGTCCGCGGCGGCGCACGTTCACGGCCAAGGAGAAGCTGCGCATCCTGCAAGAGGCCGACCGGGCGAGCGGCGCTGGCGAAATCGGCGCGCTGCTGCGCCGGGAAGGTCTCTACTCGTCAGCTCTGACCGACTGGCGCCGGCAGCGTGATGCCGGCATCCTCGATGGCCTGACCCTGGCCCGGCGCGGACCGAAGCCGGGCGAACCCAATCCGCTGGCGGTCGAGTTGGCAAGAGCAAAGCAGGAGAATGCAAAGCTGCGACTGCGTCTGGAGCGGGCGGAGGCGATCATTGATCTCCAAAAAAAAGTCTCGGACCTGCTGGGGATGCACCTGCCGCCGATCGAGAACGACGCCGGACCGTGATGGAGGCCGTCGTCCTGCGCTCGCCCGCGCCGGTTACCACAGCAGACGCGTGTGCAGCACTGGGAGTTTCGCGTGCCAGCGTCTATAGGCGGCGCAGTTTCCTGGCGCGTCCGGCAGCGGAACCGCGACCGCGCCCCGCCTCACACCGGGCGCTGAAGGCCGCGGAACGGCAGGTCGTGCTTGATCATCTCCGCGAACCCCGTTTCGCCGATCTCGCGCCGGCCGAAGTCTACGCCACCCTGCTCGACGAAGGCACCTACCACTGCTCGATCCGGACCATGTACCGGATCCTCGACGCCAACAACGAAGTTCGTGAGCGACGCAACCAGATACGCCATCCCGTCTACACCAAACCGGAACTGCTGGCCGAAGCCCCCAACACCGTCTGGTCGTGGGACATCACCAAGCTGATGGGGCCAGCGAAGTGGACCTACTTCTATCTCTACGTCATCATCGACATCTTCAGCCGCCGGGTGGTCGGCTGGTGCATCGCCGATGCTGAAAGCGCTGTGCTGTTTAAGGACCTTTTCGAGGACACCGTCGACAAGCACAACGTGCCGCCCGGCCAACTGACCCTGCACGCCGATCGCGGCGGTCCCATGAAGGCCAAGGCTACCGCACAACTCCTGGCCGACCTCGGCGTCACCAAGTCGCACAGTCGGCCGCAGACTTCCAACGATAACCCGTTCTCGGAAAGCCACTTCAAGACGCTGAAGTACCAGCCACGCTTCCCCAGGCGCTTCGGCTGCATCGAAGACGCCAGGCAATTCTGCCGGCAGTTCTTCCCGTGGTACAACCAGGAGCACCACCATGTCGGTCTCGGTCTGATGACCCCGGACCAGGTCCACTACGGCCAGACCAACGACGTCCATGCCGCCCGTCAGCTCACCCTCAATAGCGCCTTCCAGGCCAACCCCGAGCGCTTCGTCAACAAGCCGCCAATGCCACCCAACAAGCCCACCGCCGTCTGGATCAACCCACCCCAGCGAAAGGCTGAACCCACAAGCCTAAATTAAGCTACCGGGTGTCTCAAAGTCATTGACACGTTCCGGTGCCGGATGTAGCCTGGACGTCCATCACCTGCGCGCGCCTCGGGATGTATCGGGCGAACAGCATCTACCGGGTAAACTCCGTCCTCCGGCACGGCGGCAACGTCGCGCTCGGTGCCGATTGGCCCGCCGCCAACTACTACAGCACCTTCCGCCCGCTGGATGCCATCGAGGTTGCCATGACGCGGCGCGAACTGGGCCAGCCCGGACAGGTGCCGGTGGGGCCGGCCGACGAGGTCATCCCGCTGGAGGCGGCTCTCCGCGCGGCGACGATGGGAGCCGCCTGGCATCTCGGGCTTGACCGGCAGGTCGGCTCCATCGAGGTGGGGAAGCTCGCGGACCTGATCGTGCTGGAGCGGAACCTGTTCGAGGTGCCGCCGCATGAAATCCACAACACGAAAGTGCTAATGACCGTCATGAACGGGCAGGTGAGGCACGGGTAGCGGCGTTGGATTCAGGGAAGGTTGGGCGGCGACCTCGTCGCCGAACGCATGCAACAAGGAAATCCTGATGAGGTGGGCCTATCTGCTGATTGCGATCGTGGCGGAGGTGGTCGGCACGTCGGCGTTGAAGGCATCGCAGGGGTTTACTGTGCTGCTTCCATCGGGGATCGTGGTCTTGGGCTACGTCGTGGCGTTCTATTTTCTGTCGCTGACGCTGAGCAGCGTCCCCGTCGGTATTGCGTATGCACTGTGGTCCGGCATCGGGATCGTGTTCATAACGGCAATCGGTTGGCTGTGGTTCGGCCAGGTCCTGGACACAGCGGCAGTGATCGGGCTTGCCCTCATCGTCGCGGGGGTCGGCATCCTCAACGCGTTCTCGAACGCAACTGCACATTAGTCCGTATCCTGCAAAAGAACCCTTAACGCAATGAGTTCCGCCACATCGCCGCTCGTTGCGATCTCAGAGCCCGAAAGCGTAACGAATGGCCAACTCCTCGGGCTTAAACTTTCTTGCGTTGGCTGGAATTTTTGGCGGAGAACCGCAGGTGCCTCGTATGCCGAACCAACTTCGTACGAATGTGGGGCGCTTTGACAGCGCGGTCCAGCCCTGCATTCACAATGACACGCTGCGGTTTCGTGGAGACAGGAATCGCTGCGGGCGCCCCCGCATCCGTTCCAGTGCCGTCTCTTGCCGCGCCGGATCCGGATAACGTCACCGCCTTCCGCGACGGGCGCGTTTACACCATGGAGTGAGGTGGTCGCCGTTCCCCGCACAGCCGGACAAGCCTGGTCCGACTGGACGAGCGAGGTGATCGAGAGGATGGTCGGAGGTTCCAATGTGCATCGGATGTCACTGGGCGCAATACCGAGACTTCATCGCCGGCGCCACACCGCAGGGCGCAAACGGTCTGACGCGGCGTCAGGCGCTTCGGGGCGCGCTTTTTACTGCCTCCGCCGTCGCGGCCGTCACCGCAGCGCCATCCTTCATCGCCGAGGCAGTCGCCGCCATGGATGATGGCGCCGACATCGTTTTCAGAAACGGCCCGGTCTACACCGTGGGCGTCAGCAATCCCTGGGCGCGTGCCGTGGCGGTGAAGGGCAAGCGCATCGCCTTCGTTGGCGACGACGCAGGCGTGCAATCCTTCATCGGGCCGCAAACGCGCGTGGTGGATCTCGCAGGGAAGATGCTGCTGCCGGGCTTCGTCGAGGGGCACATCCACCCGCTCGGCGGCGCCACCCTGGCGCGCGGCGCGAACTCCAGTTCAACACGCGCGACGAGCTTCTCGACGCGCTCAGGGCCTATCGCGCCAAAGTCGGCAACCCGAACCTCGTCCGCGGTTTCGGCTGGCGCTACGGCGCCTTTCCCCCGACCGGTCCCGCGCAAGGAGGACCTGGATGCCATCTGGCCGGACGTTCCCGTCATCCTGATCGCCATCGACGGCCATAGCGCGTGGGTCAACTCGCAGGCGCTCGCGCTTGCCGGCATCACCAAAAATACCAAGGACCCGCTGCCCGGCTTCAGCTACTTCGAACGCGATCCAACGAGCGGCGAGCCGACTGGCTATCTCGTGGAGCCGCCGGCGATGTTCATGGTGAACAACGCCATCGAGCCATTCAGTCCGGAATTCGTGGCCAAGGGCCTGGAGGACTGGCTGCCCGCCGCCTCCGCCGCTGGCATCACCGCGCTCTTCGATGCCGGCATGTGATGCTGCCGGAAGCTGAAGGCTTCGGCATCTACGCGCGGCTGGAGCGGGAAGGAAAGCTGCCGTTCCGGGTGGTCGGCTCGTACCTACCACAACAAGCCGGACATTGATCCGGTGCCGGTGATCATGGCGCTGCGGCGGGAGTTCCATTCCGAACTGGTGCAGCGCCTCCGTGCTGAAGCTGAACATCGACGGCGGCGACGCGCAGCGGACCGGCGGCGTTCCTCGCCCCCTACGCCGACGCACCCGACACGCGCGGCGACACGCTGCTGCCGCCCGACCTGTTCGCCGACATCGTCCGGCGCGCCGACCGCGCCGGCCTCGACATCCACATCCATTCCTACGGCGACCGGGCAACGCGCCTGTCGCTGGATGCCTTCGAAGCGGCGATCAAGGCCAACCCGCCGCGCGACCGCCGGCACGCCATAGCCCACCTGTATCTCGTTGACCCGGCGGACCTGCCGCGCTTCGCCAGGCTCGGCGTCGTCGGCCCAGTTCTCAGGGCAATGGGCCGCGCCCGAACCGTCCTGGCAGGAAGTTTCCCTGCGCGCGCTGGGTCGCCGCCCGCGCGCCAGATCTCTATCGCATCGGTCGGTCCTCGCCATGGCGCGCGTCGTGTCGTTCGGCACGGACTGGCCGGCGGCCGCGCTACTACAGCACCTACCGCCCGCTGGATGCGATCGAGATCGCGACGACGCGGCGGGAACTCGACAAGCCGCGAAGGCCCGCAATTGCCGCCCGTTCGACGAAGTCGATCGGACTGGACGCTGCCTTGAAGGCCGCCACGATGGGGCCGGCCTGGCAACTCGGCATGGACCGCGAGATCGGCTCCATCGAGGTCGGCAAACTCGCCGACCTGGTCGTGCTGGAACGCAACCTGTTCGAGATTCCGCCGCACGAGATCCACAAGACCAAGGTGGTGATGACCGTGATGAACGGACAAGTCAGACACGGATAGGCGTCACGCAGAGCGCCAGACGAACCCATCCCCCGGGAGCGGTACGCGGGTGCATGCAATAGGGCGGTCAACCAGGAGCGCAAATGATGCTGCACCGTGCTGCCGAACGATCATCCGGGGATTGGTCAGGTTATCGGAAGACGTTTCGTTTTTCGTAGATGACAAAGGAGAACCGCATGCGACGGATTCTGTTGAGTAGCGCCGCTTCTGTCGCGGCGCTGTGGCTTGGCGGCAGCCAGGCTGGAGCGGTGACCGAGGACCAGTTCGCGTTGCGCAGCACGGCCGATCTGGTCGCCCTGTGCGCCGCCGATCCTGCCGGTCCGCAAGGCACCGCGGCGCTCAACCTCTGCGCCGGCTTCGGCCTCGGCGTTTATGCGGTGCTGGCCGAGATCCAGTCCGCGCCGCGCGCGACCAGGATGTTTTGCCTGCCGACGCCAGAGCCGACCCGCACCGAAGCGGTCGCCGCCTTCGTCGCGTGGGGCAAGGACGCGCCGGGCACGGCGTCGCTGCCGCCGGCTGACGGCATGGCGAAGTTCCTGATGACCCAATACCCGTGCCCGGCGAAGAAGTAGGAGCAAGGCCATGCGAGCCATCCATGCGGTTGGACTGACGGCGCTCCTTTTGGCAGGCTGCGCCGACCTGTCCCCGACCCAGCAGCGGGCGCTGACCGGAACGGCCGGGGGCGCCGCAATCGGCGCCGTCATTGGCGGAATTGCCGGCAACGCCGGGATGGGAGCCGTCCTCGGTGCCGGCGCCGGTTTGGCCACGGGCCTGATCGTCGATCAGGTGAAGAAGGACGAGCAGCAAGCCTACCAGCAAGGCTACGCCGCCGGCCGGAAGTCCGGGCGCTAACGCAGCCAGCTGGTATCCCTGCCGTACTACAAAGTCATGTGGACTGCCTTGGCAGGGCGGTCTCTCAACGCATAGAGGTTCCCATGATTACCAGGAGGACCGCTGTCACCGGAACAGCCGCAGCATCGATTGCAGCGGTGCTGCAAGTCTCTGGACCTGCCAGGGCACAGTCCGAAGCACAGGCGACGTTGCCGCAGGACGATCTGACACCTGTGATCGTCGAGGACGGCGTCTCGTTCGACCTTCCCGGTGTCCGCATCGGGACGGCGGAATACCGTGAGGGTCCAACTGGCTGTTCGGTGTTCCACTTCCCCGCGGGGGCGTTGTGCGAGGTCGACGCGCGGGGCGGCTCCCCCGGATTGTTCGGCGGCTATCCGTACATCGACGCACTCTTCCTCTCCGGTGGCTCGCTGTACGGCCTGGAAGTCGGGTCCGGCGTGGCGAGCGAGATCCTCCGCCAGCGCAGGAAGACCGGCGTCAGGGACATCGCCTGCGTGTCCGGCGCGATCATCTATGACTTCCTTCGGCGCGACACCGTGGTCTATCCCGACAAGCGTCTTGGCGCGGCCGCGTTCCGGGCCGCTGCACCCGGGCGGTATCCCGTCGGGGCGCGTGGCGCCGGATGTTCGGCCTCAGTCGGTCGAGCTGGGTGGTTCCAAGCGGTTTGCCCCGGAGCCAGGCGGCCAGGGCTGCGCGGTTGGCAAGCTCGGCGACGCTTCCATCGGCGTTTTCACGGTCGCCAATCCGTTGGGCGCGATCTTCGCGGACGATGGTCGGCTTCTGCGGGGCTTCATGGACAGGCAGACCGGCGAGCGTCGCTCGTTAGAATATATCATCGAACACCATCCCGAGGAAGTCGGCCTGGTTCAGAATTCGACGGGCGGCCACACCACCATCACCGCCGTCATTGTCGACAAGCGGATCGCGCCAGCCGACCTCCGCCAGTTCGGTCGGCAGATCCATACGTCGATGGCGCAGGTGATTTGGCCGTTCCATACGCCGCTCGACGGAGACGTCCTGTTCTCGATCTCGGTCGGCGAGGAGCCGCTCCGCTTCCCCGCGGCCGTGGCTGCCGAGTTCGGCTCGCATCTGGCACACCAGGCGATCTACAGCGCCGTCCTGTCGTGAGCATGTGGAATGAGCAGTCCCGGCGAGAAGCGGCCCGGAGCACGCGATCCCTATGCCGATTGACGAGACCAAATCGGGCACACCAGCCGTCTTGTTGCATATAGTCAAAGGAATGATACATGCGTCCGGGTCCACTTCGCCGTTCTGCGTGGCTTGCCTGCGCGGCGCTCGCTTTGTCGGCAGGCGCGGCGTCGGCTCAGATCAACCCGTTCCCGGACAGGGATTTCATCCTCTCCGAGAGTGATCTCGCCGTGATTGAAGAGGTTGCGGGCGGCCTGATCAGCGGAAAAGTCGTGCCCGCCGGCACGAAGCTGCAGTGGTTCAATGGTGAGACACATCGGCGCGGGACGATCGAGGTGCTTGGTTCAAGCCAGCCTCGACGGGCGACCATGCCACCAGCTGCGCTATACCTTCCCGGTCAAGTCGCGCCCAGGCTCGCGATCCTACGACCTGAACTGGTGCAGGATGCCGGAAGGGGAGTGGAAAATCGTGTCCAGGTGAACTCCGGCGAACCCGCGACCGGAACAGGCGGACGAAGCGTGGCACGTCGCAGCGCCGACTTCAGTGCTCCAGCGCCACCATCGTGACGCGCAGGCGTCGCGTCACTTGGCTGCAGTCAACAACGTGCCCGACGGGATCACCAAGATGGTGAACCGCGGCACGGCGGCCACGGCCTTGAGGGCAGCCGAGACGGCAACCAACGCGACCTGCTTGGCGCCGAGGATACGGTGGTTCGGGGTCGGAATGATAAAATTGTCGCTCCCGACCCGGGTAACTTATCCGGGTGAGGGAATGATCATGACCAGTGTCGGGTGCCTCAGGCTCGCGTCCCGAACGCAGACAGGCGCGGTGAGGTGGCTGACCGCAGCGCTCATGATCACGACCATATGGGCTTCGCCAGCTGCGGCGGACGACTGGGCGCAGCCAGTCGTCAACCTGCAACAGTCTTTGGCACCTCTTGGGGTCAGCCTGGGTGGGGGCGTCACCGGCTTTGGCCAGGGGATGGCCGCCGGGCGCGGCAGCAGTGGCATCCCGTTCGGGGGGAAGACAGATGTCCTGCTCGGTCTCGACGGAGCCAAGCTCGGACTTTGGCCGGGTCTCAGCGTGTCAGTCCATCTTGAACAAGCGTTCGGCCAGAGTGCCAATGACCGGAGCGACGGCGCCATATTACCGGTCAACACGGCACTCGCTTTCCCTACATTCGGCGGCACGACGACCGATCTTTCGCTGGTCGTCGCGCAGAAGCTCGGCGACGCCGTCACGATCTCCGTGGGCAAGTTCAACATGCTGGATGTCGCCGCCCGTACGCCGCTGTTGGGAGGCGGCGGCGAAGCGACCTTCTGGAACATCGGCCTGGCCGCGCCAGTGAGCGGCGTGACACCTCCCTACATCGCCGGCGGAATTGCGTCGGTCAAGACGGCCCCGGCGACGTTCACGCTGATGGTCTACGATCCCCGGAATGCTGAGGATCTCGACGTGATCGAGCATCCCTTCTCGCAGGGCACAACGACGAGCCTGTCGGTCATGGTCCCGGTCACCCTGTTCGGGGTCGCCGGCTACCATACCCTCCGTGGCGCCTACAGCACCGCGTCCGGATTTAATTTCGATTATGTGCCACAGCTTTTGTTGCCGACTGGCAGCCAGGCTGCCGTGACGAAGCAGGGATATTATTTCGGATCATATTCTTTTCAGCAGTTCCTGTGGCAGGACCCCAACAATCCAGGGCGCGGCTGGGGCCTCTTCGGTCAGATCTCCGGCTCGGATGCGAATCCCAATCCGATCGGAAATACCATTATCTTCGGCGTGGGAGGCTCGACTCCCGGCCGTCCGGACGATCGCTGGGGCGTCGCGTGGGTCGACTACCTGTTCAGCAGCCAACTTCGGAACACCCTCGTGGCTCTCGGCGGCGGACTGAAAAATGAGCAGCTTGTCGAGGCTTATTACGATGCCGCCGTCTTCCCTCATGTCCGGATGGGGCCGGACGTGCAGGTAATCTGGCCGGGAACGCCCGGAAAGCCGACCACACTGTTTCTGGGTGTGAGGGGACGTTCTCGTCTTCTGATAAAGGAGAGCATCAGGATGGGTTCACCACACGCAAGGAGGCACACATGATTGATCGAAGAACGCTCATCAAAGGCGCGGGGACGGCGTTCGTGGCGTCGGGGCTCGTTGGCCCGGCCGCGGCGGCCGAACCCGACGACCCGCTCAGCTACGCCTCGGTCGACGACCTCGTCGCCCTGTTCAAGGCCGGCAAGGTTTCGCCGGTCGATCTCCTGAAGGCGCAGATCAAGCGGATCGAGACGCTCAATCCCAAGGTCAACTGCATCACCGACGAGCACTTCGACGAGGCGCGGAAGGCGGCCCGGGAGTCCGAGGATCGCTACCTGCGCGGCGACGCGAGGCCGCTCGAAGGGATCACCGTCGCCATCAAGGACGAATTCGCCCGGCCGGGCTGGCGGATTACGCAGGGCTCGCTCGTCTTCAAGGACGCACCGCGGGCGACGGAAAACGCAGCCGTCATCGACTTGCTCGAGGCGGCCGGCGCGGTCATGCCCTTCCAGACGACGGTGCCGGAGTTCTACCTTTTCTCGGCGCCTCGACCCGCGCATGGGGAACGACCCACAATCCGTGGAACCTCGAGTACTCCCCGGGCGGGTCGTCCGCGGGATCGGGGGCGGCGCTCGCCGCGGGCTTCGCAACGCTCGCCATGGGGTCGGACATGGGCGGCTCGATCCGCATTCCCGCTTCGCAAAACGGCGTCTACGGCTTCAGACCGACGTTCGGGCGGGTCGCGGGCGGGGAAGTCCCCTATTCGACCTCGGGCCCGCTCGCGAGACGCTGGGACGACCTCGTCCATTTCCAGAACGCGATCGTCGGCCCCTCCGACAAGATCATGGCCGCGATCCGGCCTCGGCTCGACTATCCCACCCAATACCCGGACCTCTCGGGGTGGCGAATCGCTGTCGACTGGGGCGCGCCATTGCCACCGTCATCCCGTCCGTGAAGGAGGCTATGCAGAAAGGCATCGAGGTGCTGCGCGGCGCCGGTTGCATCGTCGACGAGGTCGACTGCGGCTTCTCGAAGGAGCAGAAGTTCGTGTTCATGCGCGGACTTTTCTCAACGTCAATCGGCACCTTGTCGAGATCTCGAATGCCAATCGCGATCTGCTCTCGCCCTATATGGCCGAGGTGCTCGACCTGGTCGGACCCGTCGGACCGCGTCAGGCCGAGGAAGCCGAAACGTTGCTGGAACAGTTGCACCGACAGGTCCAGCAGCGCGTCTTCGGGAAAGGCTACCGCGTCCTGCTCATGCCGACCATGGCGACGCCTCTCGTCAAAGCCGACATGTTCAAGAGCAAGGAGAACGGGGTGGACGTGTGGGCGGGCACGGGGTTCGGGTTCGCGCTGACGTGGCCGTGGAACCTCCTCAACCGCTACCCGATCGTGGACGTGCCGCTCGGCGTGGTCGAGGACCGGATGCCCTCGGGCATACAGGCGATCGGCCAGACCTTCACCGATCTCGACGTCTTCCAGTTCGCGTCGAACTGGTCCCGCCTGTGGCCGCACCTCGTTCACCGACGAGCGGTTCCCAACCTTCGCCTGACGCAGCGCGGAGACAGCGTGATCAAGCCGGGGAGTGGTGTAATGTTCCCCGGCCTAGTTTGACAAAGTCACATTCGCCGGCATCCCCGCTGGTCACGTAGGTGCGGCAGTCTGCTGCCCGCGGAAGCGAGACGCGATGGCGCTACGCCGACGTTGATGGCGCTGGTTGATGCGGGCGACCAGAGCCTCCTTGCCTTCGGGCTTGCGCGGCAGGCTCTCTTTCAGCATCTCAACGATGTCGCGAGGCGACAGCAGTTCCAGGCCAGGCTGATGAGCAGCGCGCTGCTCGGCGATGAACAACATTGCCAGCATCACCATGGTGACGTGGTGGTGCCACGCCCTCCAGCCCAGCACCTGGTAATCGGCGAGACCGCACTCCCCCTTGGCATCTTCGAAAGCCCGCTCGACCCAATAGCGCTGCCCCTGCATCTGCGCGAGACGCAGCAGGGGCGCCTCGGCCGGAGCATTGGACAGGGTGTATTTGATGGTCTTGCGCGATGCCACCTCGCGCCGGACGATCAGGTGCCAACAGCGCGCGACGTGTTCCTTGCCGTCCCACACCCAGACCCGTCGGTGCGCGATATCGACCCGCAACGGTCCGCGCGTGCTGTCGCGCAGGACGCAACGCTTCCAGTCGTGTGGCCGAAACTTCCTGGCCAGACGCTCCACCGTGACAGGCTTGGTTGTTGCCCGTCGCTTTGTTGGCAAACGCCCGCAGCGCGACTTCGGCCTGGGCACGCGCAATCCGGGAGGCCTGGTCCAGACCCGCTGGGTGGAATGGACGTCGGCTGCGAAGACTTCCTTGTCGTCATCCAGCGCCCGGAGAAACCAGGGCTCCTTGCCGTAGCCGGCATCGACGCCTACCCACCCGAACCGCATGCCGCGCTTACGCGCATCGCGTATGATCGCAAGCGCATGCTCGCTTTTCGATGTCAGCTTGCGCGCTTCTGCCGGCACGCTGGCCTGATCGCAGCGTACCGGATCGTCGATCCAGCGCTTCGGCAGGTAAAGCCGCTCGTCGACCAATGCGTGCCGCTCGCCGTCGGTGAGCACAGCGAACACCGCCACCTGGCAGTTGTCGACCTTGCCCAGCCGTCCCGACCATTGGCGAGCGACACCAACCGAGCGGTCTCCCTGTTTGGCGAAGCTGCTCTCGTCTATGATAAGGCAACTGGTCGGCTTGCCGCCGAGCAGGCGGTCGGCATCCTGACCGATCTGCGCCACCACCGGCTCGTGCCGCCACGGCGAGTTGCTGATGAAATGCTGGAGCTGCTGCGCACAGCCCTGCTCAACCACGGCGGCCATCGCCGCGAACGTGGCCTCCGCTGCTTGCGCCAGCCCGTTCAGGTACCGCCCGGCCACCGGCGCGTTGTCGCGTCCACGGGTGCGAAAGAACGGGCCGTACCGGTCGATCATGGCCGCAAACGCGTCCGCAATCCCATCGACCAGGGATGCCGTTCCAGATCATCACCATGTACATACCGTCACCCGACGAACTGACTGCCTCACCTCGCCCCCAAGCCTCAGAATGTCTGTGGAGACCCATTGATTCGACATGGGATTCCCCTGTCAATCGGCAATGTGAGGCGAGTTCCAAAGGCCGCCAACTCGCTCCCCACTTTCCGCTGCGCCGATGCCTGCGGGGAATGTGATTTTGTCAAACTAGACCCAACAGTGATACTGGTGGCGAATTCGGGCACTCCACCGGACGAAAGGTTGATTTGCCCTTGCACCGTGTGACGAAACAATGAGTTGCGACAGAATCGCTCGATGATTCTGGTGAGAGGACACCCATGCGGAAGCATCTATGATGCTTCCGCATCTCCATTTGATTTCTCTTTTTAGCGACCTAGCCTGTTGATTTTCGCTGAGATCTGACCCGGGATTTCCAGCGAGAAGTGACCCGGCTGCGAGTGTGTTTCCCGGCCTGGATCTGGGTCAAGTCATGGCTTCTTCCTCCCTTGCTTGGCGGTTGCGGCACTGGCCTTGAAGCGGAAGCTGTCGTTTCCGGTTTCGAGGATATGACAGTGGTGAGTGAGGCGGTCGAGCAAGGCAGTCGTCATCTTGGCATCGCCGAACATCGCATGATGCCGCTGAGTTTGAGCGGCGAGTCTCTCAAGTCCGGGTCATTGATCCTCACCATCCTCTCTATGGCAGTTGCTTTCCGGTCAGCGGGCGTCTGTCAGGGCGCGAGCCTGATCTGATCGTGGTCCGACTACCGGACGGGCGGGAGCGGTCCATCCCGCGCGTTGCCACGGACCTGTCTCCTGGATTGGAGGCGTCGCCGCAAGCTTCGGACCGGCAAATGCACATTTCCGTGCGCACCCTTTTGCCGTTGGCGAATCACGTTCGGGCCATGCTCGCCTCCCGCAATGGAGATTTCGAGGGCAGAGCATTGCCCGATCGAACGCCCACCCAGCCAGCGAAGATCGGGGCCGAAGAAATCCCGAGCGGGGGCGTTTCGCCTGTGGCCCCAACTCCCGGTGGAGAAGCAGCGCCAACTGGCTCAGCAGGTCGGTCAGCTTCTCCAACGCTTGCGACGGGTGCCACCCTGGGAGTTGGAGACGCATCATGCTGACAACGGCATCGTTCCCTGAAGAACGCATTGCGACGGCGCACCGTGCCAAGCTCGCGCATGTTTATGTACGCCAGTCGTCGCCTGGCCAGGTCCGTCATCACCAGGAAAGCACGGAGCTGCAGTATCGTTTGGTTGAGAGAGCCGTCTTGCTGGGCTGGCCGCGAGAGCGTGTCCATGTGATTGATGACGACCTTGGGAAGTCTGGAACGTCGAGCTGCGACAGGCATGGGTTTCAGCGGCTGATTGCCGAGGTTGGACTCGGCAAGGCAGGACTTGTTATGAGCCTGGATGCGTCAAGATTGGCACGAAACAACCGCGACTGGCATCAGCTTCTGGAACTGTGTTCGCTGTTCGGCGTGCTGATCGCCGATGGAGAACGACTGTATGATCCGGCGGCATATCACGATCGGCTGTTGCTTGGGCTGTCGGGGATCATGAGCGAGGCCGAACTGCATCAGATCAAGGTCCGTCTGCACCAGGGCGAACGACAGAAGGCGGCGCGTGGCGAGTCTGCGGCTGCCGCTTCCGGCTGGCTTGACGCACGGCCGCGACGGCGGCGTGACGCTCAACCCGGACGAAGAGGTGCAGGAGCGGGTCCGACTGGTGTTTGCGAAGTTTCGAGAGTTGCGCAGCGCCAAGGCGGTGATGCGATATCTGCGTCGCGGCAATCTGTTGCTGCCGGTGCGACCGCTGCATGGCCCGGCACCACATGACGTCATCCTGGCAGCCGGCGGACAGTGCACGTGTGATCCATATTCTGAAGAATCCGGCCTATGCTGGCGCCTACGTGTACGGACGGCGGCAGCCGAACCCGATGCGGCGGCATCCCCAGAGCGGCCGGATCGGCACGATGGCTGTCGCGCCGGAGGATTGGTCTATTTGTCTCAAGAATGCCCATCCGGCATACGTGGACTGGGAAGAGTTCATGTCCATCCAAAGACAACTCGCGGACAACCTCATCCGATATAAAAAAGACCATCCTGGAGTTCCGCGCAAAGGCACTGCTTTGTTGCAGGGTATCGTCAGATGCGGCCGCTGTGCCCGGCGGATGTGTCTGCGTTATTCCGGGCCGCATGGTGATTACCCGGTCTACATGTGCGTTGCGGATCACAGTGCGCAGGGACAACCGCGCTGCCAGGAAGTGCGGGCGCTCCTGGTCGATGACGAAGTCGAGCGGCTGATCCTGACCGCCCTTGCGCCGGATCAACTCGCCCTGGCGGTCGCCGCGTTGGGCGAGATCGAAGAGGAGGCCCGGCTGCTGGAGCGCCAATGGTCGCTCAAGCGCGAGCGGGCGCGTTACGATGCCGAACGCGCGCGACGACAGTATGATGCAGTGGAACCCGAGAACCGCCTTGTGGCCCGCTCTCTGGAGCACGTGTGGGAAGAAAAGCTACGGAGAGTAGAGCAAATAGAGCAGGAGTACGACGCCTGGCGCCGGGAACAGCTAGTTTCTCTTGCTGACGCCGATCGCCTGGAGATACTGGCACTCGGTGAGAACCTGCCTCAGCTTTGGCGTGCCGAAACGACGACATCGGCAGATCGCAAGCAGATTGCCCGACTGGTCATCAAGGAAGTCGCTCTGGACCAGAAGCGGCGGCGAGGCTTCGTTTGGATCAGGATCGTCTGGCAGACCGGCGCGGTAACCGAGCATTGGGTTCAGCGGCGGGTGCAGAGCTACACGCAGCATGCCGACGCTGACCTGCTGCGGAACCGCATCATCGAGCTGAACGGGATGCAGAAGATGGATGTCGAAATCGCCACCATCCTGAACGACGAGGGGTTCCACACGGCCCATGGCCCGCCATTCTCCGGCGAGATGATCCACGTCCTGCGAAAGAAATGGAGGATAGAGACTGTCAAAATCAACGGAACAGGCCCCAATCCGTCTCGCTGGCCGGATGGAACTTATTCGGTGCAGGGCGCCGCCGAAATTCTAGGAATTACCTCGCAGACCATATTCGATTGGCTACGCAAAGGTTGGTTGACCGGACGACAGCTTGCCAAGGGCATGCCATGGCAGATTTATTTGTCACCCGACCAGGCAGCCGAACTCCAAACACGTGCACGACACACCAGCCGCTCAAAGAGAGAGGAAGCATGAAAGCGTCGGGTCCCCGATCTGCTCATGCCAACGGTCCAGCGGGATTTGCGTGGCGACGATGGTCGAGCCTCGACCATGGCGGTCGTCGATCACCTCCATCAGATCGCGGCGCTGGTCGGCGGTCAGCTTGACCATCGCCCAATCGTCCAGGATCAGCAGGCGCGTGCGCGCCAGGGTCTTCAGCACCCGCGCCTGCCGGCCATGCAGCCGCGCCACCGCCAACTCGTCGAGCAGCCGCGAGAGCCGCTTGTAGAGCACCGAGACGCCGTCGCGGGCGGCCTGGTTGCCCAGAGCGCAGGCGATCCAGCTTTTGCCGATCCCGGCCGCCCCGCTGATCAGAATGTTGCGGTGCTGGCGGATCCACTAGCCCGCTCGCCAGCGCCTGCATGGTCGAGCGGTCCAGTCCGCGCGGCGTGCGCAGATCGAGATTTTCCATGCAGGCGGACTGGCGCATGCCGGCCCGGGTCAGTCGCTGCTCCAGGGCGGCGGTGAGCATCGCGCTGTGCTGGATATCGACCAGCAACGCCAGCCGCTCGGCGAACGGCATGGCGTCGATCTCCGGCTGCTGGAGTTGCGCGGTCAGCGCATCGGCCATGGCGCCAAGGCGCAGGGCGTGCAGCTTCTCGATGGTCGGCTGGTGCATGGGGTTTCCTTGTGCTGGATCGGCGGTGCCGATCGTCAGTGGTAGTAGTCGGGGCCGCGAATGTTGCCGTGATGGCCGATGCCGTCCTCGGCGGCACGGGATCGGCGAGTGGCCGGCCGCTCTTGAGCAGGTGCTCGACGAAGCCGGACGAACTGGCGCCGGCGGCCAGCGCCCGCACGCAGGCGGCCTCCAGTTGTTCGGCCGGGATAGCGGGTCGCCAGGCGCAGAATACCGAGGCAGGACCGCACGCCCTGCTCGATGTGATCGCGCCCGGTCAGCAGCCGCTCGACATAGGCGGCGGTGGCCACGCCGACGCTTGGCCGCCTGGCCGCGCACCCAGTCCGGCGTCCGCTTGGCCACCGCGCTGTGCGCCGGCGGCATGTGCTCGCCCAGCGTCGCCCAGTGATTTTGCCCGGCCAGCCGGGCGTGGCTGGCCGCCCGCTCGCCGCGATGGAAGATCTGCACGCGCGGTCGGCGTGACGAAGACATCGACGCGCTTGCGCACCAGCGCATGGGGCACCGAGTAGAAGTTCCGCTCGACCGCGACGTGATAGTCGACGTTGACCGTCGCCCCGATCGCCCACTGGCCGACCACGTAGGGCTCGATCGGCAGACGGCTTGAGCGCGGCGCGTTCGACCGCTTCGAACAGAGCTGCGCCGGCTGCCCTCGCGCGGCGGCGCCATCGGCTTGTCGTTCAGCTCGGCCAGCAGCAGCGCGATCGCCTGGTTCAGCTCGGCCAGCGAGAAGAACTGCCGATGACGCAGCGGCGCCAGCAGCCAGCGACAGGCCTGCAACACGCCATTTTCGACCCCCGGCTTGTCGCGCGGCTTTCGCGCCCGCGCCGGGACCACGGCCGTGCCGTAATGCTTGATCAGCGCCGGCATAGCTGGCGTTGATCACCGGGTCGTAATACGAGGCGTGGGTGACGCCGACCTTCAGATTGTCGGGCACGACCTTGGCCGGCACGCCGCCCAGGAAGGCGAACAGTCGGACATGCGCCGCCAGCCAGTCTTCCGTCGCCTGTGTCCAGCTCGCCTCGGCGTAGATCAGCCCCGAACACGGCAGACAGGCGACGAAGATCTGCGCCGCCCGCGCCGCCCCGTCGTCCATCACCGCGACCGTGTCGCCGGCGTAGTCGACCTGCACCGTCTCGCCGGCATGATGCACCTGGCGCATCGACAGGCCGCGCCCCGAGGCCTTCTGCCATTCGCTCAGCCGCAGCTTGAACTGGCTGAACCCAAAACCGTCCGGATGCGCGGTCTTGTACTCCATCCACAGCAGCTTGCGGGTGACGTGCTTGTGGCGCCGCAGTTCCTGGTCGACCGCCGCCCAGTCCGGCAGCGCGCGCCTTCCGGCCGCCGACGGCGGGGAAACAGCGCCGCCTCCAGCGCCGCGTCCGACAACTCCGCCGCCGCCCCGGCGTCCAGCCCGGCCGCCGCCGCTCGCTCCAGATAAGCCCGCACCGTCGAGCGCGCCAGCCTGGCGCCCGCCGCTATCGCACTCAGGTTCGGCCCCAACTCCGCACGCAGTCGCAAAACTTCCCTGATCCGCCGCATCTCCGACCTCGGTCTCGGCACTACCGTCCCCCGCCAAAAAGGCCGGACAGTAGTCGCGATTACTTCGATGTCAGCGGCAGCTCCGCCCCGCCAGCGGGCTGGCGAATTCACCGGCCTCAGGTGGCGATTTCGACCGGCCTCAGGTGGCGATTTGAACCGGCCTCAGGTGGCGATTTCCGCCGGCCCGTGCAGCCGCCGCGACATCCGTGGCCTGAAACGCGACCGCTACGAGATTCAGGCCATCGAAACCTGGAACCTCGATGAGGGCGACCTGACCACGATTATCTGGGAACGAGATGACGGCCCGGACGCAATCACGGAGGCGGAGATTCCATTTTGACGGGAAACGCAACGACCATCGGCCGGGTCCGCAAGGATCTGGCTTTTGGGCTGTACACATCAGAAGGGCGAACAAGCAAGGTACCCCAAGAACGCTGACCGGCCCCGACTCCGCGAGGCCATCGCCCACTGCCGGAAGACCGGTGCCACGCTGATAGGCCGCTGCCGGCCATCCGTCGCCCTTGAAAAACCCAAGCCGATGGCTTATGTTGCATCATGAGCCGGGTGTTGATCTCCGAAAGCACAGGTGCCGGAATCTACGTGTTCTCGGATGATCACTGTCCGCCCCATGTCCATGCCCGGCATCGTGGCGACGGTTGGATTGCGCGCGTAAGGTTTTCCTACGTGGATAGCGTGGTGGAACTGATGAGCATCGCGCCGCTGAAGAATTCCCCCCTTCAGCGGACGGTAAATCGCTTGTTGGCTGACATCCAGGCCGGATTGCCTGCCTGTCGGCGAAATTGGTGGGCAATCAAGCGCACGACGTGTCTGGCCAATCAGTGGGCCGTCGTGCCGGGGCCAGAGCGGATCGAGCTTTCGCCCGAACCCTTGGCGAATGCGAGGCAGATCGCC
Organism: uncultured Alphaproteobacteria bacterium; assembly: GCA_963709085.1. Lineage (GTDB taxonomy): Bacteria > Pseudomonadota > Alphaproteobacteria > Acetobacterales > Acetobacteraceae > Rhodovastum. The sequence goes on along the minus strand of CAVPVB010000023.1, from coordinate 6,292 downwards.
GATGCCAGCTATGACCCGGACCAGGAGAGGCTGAGGTTGGCGTTTCGGGACGGCACAACAGTGGATGTGAGCACACGATCATGAGCAGCCAAGGCATTACCGACGCCGAGTTTGCCGCGGCGCTGGCGGCCGGCCGGGTCGAGGCCGAGGCGGAAATCCGCGCGCAAACCGTTCGATACGTGGCTGATCGGGATTCGATCGAAATTGTGACGACCCGCAATGCCGGGTTCCTGATTCCCCGTCACTGGATCGGCGCGTTGCAGGACGTGCCGGTAGAGGACTTGGCGAAGCTGGAAATTTGGCCGGACGGGTCGGCGATCGAACTCGAGGACCGGGATATCCACATCAGTGTGGATGGGCTGATGACGGCGATCCTGCCGGCAATGCTGCCGACGCGGACCGTCGCCGCGATCTTCGCGAGCCGTGGCGGCAAAGCAACCTCGGACGCGAAGCGAAGTAGCGCCAAGAAAAACGGGCGCAAAGGCGGCCGCCCCCGTAAAGCCAGAAAGGCCGTCGCATAAGGGGTGGCGCGGGAATGGGTCGCGTAGCCTAAAAATACATGTAATACGGTTTCCAGAAAATTTTGGCGCTTTCCGACCGTCTGATCCGGCCGTGCGGATGGGGCTCGCCGGTGCCCATGACGATCAAGGTGCTGGCCATGAAGGCGACCGAGGAACGGGGTCTGACCACCTGGAACGGCGCCCGAGTCGCAGGGGCGAAGTTATCCACAGAATGGGAGGTAAGTCGGGGAACGTGGCGTTCCGTCCACAGGCCGGGTGCGGACTCTTGCGGCGGAAGGTGCGGACTCTTGCGACCGGCGCCAAAGGGCGTAGCCACGAGATTTCAATGGCTTGCCGGACTTATCCCGCGGACTCTTGCGGCACATACAAGTACCTTGAAATCCAAGTACCTTTCCTAGTAGCTTCGGCCGCAAGAGTCCGCACTTCCAGAGCACGCTAATTCGAGGCAGGCTGACAGGTATGGGCGAAGTGCATGACATCCTGGCAGCCAGAGGGAAGCAGGCAGCTCTCGACGTGGGTCTGACCCGAGACTTGGTTGACGCGGCTGCCACCTACTTGGGCAATGAGGAAAGCGGGGTCGGCTTCCTCTACTCAGGATGGTGCCAATCTGCGTTGCCGCATAAACGTATCGCGGACGATCAGCGGTGGCAGGTCGATGGTGACCGGATCAGCTTACTGGTCGAGCCAGGTTCGCGCTTTGAGCGCGGCAAACCTGCTGTGCCAGTCGGCGTACCCTACGGCAGCCGCGCCCGGCTGATCCTGATCTATCTGCAATCCGAAGCCCTGCGTACCCAAAGCCGGGAAGTCGAGCTCGGCCGCAGTCTGCGGCATTGGTTTGGCCGGATGGGCATCAACGCCGGTGGAAAAGACATCAAAATCGTTCGCGACCAAGCCGAGAGGATCAGCCTCTGCAAAATGTCATTCCGTATTTTTGCCGGCAAGCGTGTCGGGCTGGTGCAGCAGAACATCGTCGATACGGCGATGTTCATCGAGGACGAGGATGCGCGCCAGGATGGGCTGTTTGCCGAGACAGCGCGGCTGTCGGAAGGCTTCTTCGTCCAGCTCCAACAGCACTCAGTGCCGCTGGAAGATGCGGCGATCAAGGCAATCTCGAACAACAGTCAGGCGATCGACATCTACTGCTGGCTTGCCTATCGGCTGCACGCGCTGACAAAACCGACGCCACTGACCTGGGCCACGGTCAAGGTGCAGTTCGGGGCTGGCGTGAAGCAGATGAAGCACTTCCGCGAACGTTTTCTCCCGAACCTCGCACTCGCCATGGCGGTCTACCCGGCTGCCAAGGTTGAGCAAACCGATACCGGTCTACTGCTGCACCCCTCACGCCCGCCTGTCGCGCCGAAGCAGATCCAGATCGCGGCGCGCTGATCACGACGGTGGCACGCCTGCCGCAGCCCTGACCGACCCGACGGCAACCACCGTATAACCGATACCCAAACAAACGCAGAAACGTGCATCCTGCCCTACCTCTGCAACCCCACTTCTCGCTCCAGCGAGGCTACTGCCAGTTCCAGTGCCTCCCCCATCGTGACACCGTAGTGGTCAGCCAGCGCGATCAGACGCGGCCGGAAGTCGGCGCGGACGCGGGTTGAGAACGGCTCGACGCGGCCAGTGCGAAGTCTACTGCGGCCGTCCACGGGCTCCGGCGGAGGCTCGGTGGGAATATAGGGCCGAATGACTTTCCGCCGCGGCGGTTCCGTATCCGGTGACGCTGAGAGTTGCGCTGCCGATGGCTCTACTCGGCCATTCGCCGGTGCGGCTTCAGGAGCGGTAAGGTTCTCGCTCGCGTCGTCCGGGGGGGGCGGCAAGCGACGCTTGCGCTGTAATGCCGAAAAATCCACAGCCGGAGCCAGATCGTCCTTGCTCATGCTATCGCTGCCTTCTGGATGAGTGATTGCAGCATGATTGCAGCCTTCTTGTTCAAATCCTTGTAGGTTGTCTCTGTCATCGTGCGCCCCGCATTCAGGGCCATCCGGTAGGCCACGCGTTCGGGCAGGGCGCCTGGCAGTGCTTCAAAGCCAGCCTCTTCCACGAATGCTCGAGCTGCTCGATTCTTCGGCGTCGGACCCAACGCAGTTCAGCAGAATGACCAACCGGCCCTTGGGAACCCCCTCCTTCTCCAGCGCCCGAAACTCCCTTATGGCCGGACGAAGGTCATCCGCTGACGGGCCGGACGGCTGCACCACGAGGTCTGCGGCCCGCGCCAAATCGAGCGTGCCGGCACTGGTCCTGGCCGGGCCATCGACCACCAGCAGATCAACTGATGCCGCCACGGCGAGCGCTGCAGCGGCGTTGCGGTAGCTCTCTACCGACACGGCGGGATCGATCCCGAGGGCATTCCTATCGCGTGCCCAATCGAGACAAGTTCCCTGCTGGGTGTCGAGGTCGGCCAACTTGACAGCGAGACGGGCGGCAGCGGCTTCCCGCGCCAAACTGCGGGCAATCGAGGATTTCCCCACTCCCCCCTTCTGGCTGACGATGGCGATGATTGCACCCATCTCGCAGCGACCTTTTATGCGGATGGAAACTTGATTGCTCCCATCATGCCGCATGTCGGCTTCTGCAATGAAACGGGAAGTAAGTCAAGTGAAAGAATGCTATTTTATGCTTACCTTTAAGCTACCTTAAAGGTGCATGCATGCTGCATTCATGCAGCGATCATTAAGGCATAAGAGATGCCATCGTGGCGCCATTGAGGGTCAGGCGGTTGCGCGGACCACCTCAATCGAAGAGTTAGTCCGCAAAATCTACCGGCGATCCTGCCCCGGAGCGAACACCCGCAGCACCAGCACGTCGCCGGCGGTGGCGTTGTCCAAGGTGTCCGGATCAACCTCGTAGACCACCACATGCCCCTCGCAGAACGCCTGCCGGGTGCCCGGTTCATCGCCGGGGGGATACAAGCACGGCATCGTCTTCAGGCGGCGCAGGACGGCCAGTATTGCCTTCACCCGGCGCTTGGCAGGGGCGCCGGAACCAGGCTGCGTCTGCCAGCGGCGGATGGCGGCCAGGTCGTCTGATGCCTCGTCGGTGAGGCGCACAATGCGCGGCACGCTGGAAACTGGTCAGCGGCCCGAACGCGGCTGCGGCAGTTCGTGTCCGGTATCCCAGCTTTCGACCCACGCTTCGACCGCTTCCAGCGACACCACGCGGCCCGCCGCAGCCGACGCGCGCGCCGCGGCGATCTGCTCTGCTTGCCATGTCAGCCGCCGGCGCCGCTCCTCGGCGGTCTCGGGCCGGTCGGGGGGGGCGTCCTGGCTGGTGGTCGCGCTGTCCATGCTAGGAAAATAGGGCCTTGGCTCGCGAACCGCCAGCCCCGCGACGGCGCGGTGCCCGCCATGAATCCTTATCGCGCCTTACTCCGCCCCGCCACATTCAGCAGATCGGCAGGCGGTAGCGGGGAAACCGGCTATCCGGCCGATCGCCGCTTGCCGGGCTGCAACCGCGTCACCGGACGGGACACTGCAAGCGCCGGCTTCCACCCCGCGATAGTCCGGGCGCATTCCCGCGCCTTGGCGTTGTCGGTGATGCCGGGGAAGTGCCGGCGCAGCTCGATCATGGCGGACAGCTCGCCCTCCTCCTCGAACACACGACGGATGGCGGCGGCCTCGGCTTCGGTGACACTGAACATGCGGTCAGCATGTACGGGCAGGGGCGCAACGGGCAAGCGCCAGCCGTCCGGCCGCCCCAGGAAGGCCGATCCGGGGACCGCTTGGCGCTGGCAAACCGGGGCAAATCCAGCCGACCCGGCCCGACATCAGGGCACCCGTCTAGGGTGACTTGGTCTGTCAGAGCATCCACAGGTCAACAAAGCGCACAACACTGGGCTAAACACGTTCAACAGCAGTTCAACATGACAAACAGGCGTTCAACACGGCGTCAACACGCTCAACGCATGAGAAAACGCGTTCAACATGTGGGAAAACACGCTCAGCCACGGACACCGAACGAGAATGCCCAGCACAGACAGCCTCAGCGTGTCAGACCGCCTCAAGGCCCTGGAGCCAGACCGGCTTGAAGGCGTCACCGCCCCGTCCGCCCAACGTCGACTCGTGGTTGCCCACTTCGAGGCGATCGCCGAGGCCCGCAGCCGTCGCGTGACCTGGCAGCAGATTGCCAAGGCGCTGGCCGAAGGCGGCATCCGTGACGAGGAGGGCGGGGAGATCGGCTGGCCCTCTCTGAAGAACCTCTATCACGCTGAACGCTATGCCCGCGGCGAGCGGCGGAAGCGGCGGGCGAAAAAGCCACAGCCGGCAGCCCAGGCTACGCCGGCTCGTACCGCCCCGGCGGCACCGCGGGCGCTGGTGGACCCACCCGACGACGAGGATGACAGGCCGAGAGGCGCATTCCGCGTCATTCCGGCACGATCCCGAACGTAGCTGATCGCGGTAGGGGCGCGCATCACTGCGCGCCCCTACCGCGATCAGATGAGGATGACGTCGTGGCCTGTCAGACGGCCACCGAGGAGTTTTCCCGCAGGCGCGCGGGTGACGCTCGGCCCGAAGACCTTCGCGCCGTTCTTGCGCTAACTCCGGACCGGCCGGCCGATCCGGGCGACGAGCTACCGCCCGGCCTATAATTTCGCCGCGGACGTGGTTCACTCCGCGGCGCGTGGCAGGTGCAGCGGGTTTGGATCGAACCGGCCGGCATAGGCGGGATCGGTGAGATAGCTGACCCGATCGAGCAGGTATGGCGGTTCGCCGGAGACCAGGACGATCGGCCGCGCCGGCCCGAGCCGCATGATTTCGTCCGGGGTGAGCAGGGAGCGGCCCTGGAAATGTTCGCCGAGGCTGCTGGACGTGCTGCCCGGCTTGAGGAGGCCGGAGGTGGAGGTAGGACGAGCCGCTGGTCTCGAAGCGGATTGTCTGCTGGCCGAGGGCGCCGGAGAGATAGCGTGCGGTGTCGTAGTCGGCGGTTCCGAAGAATTGCTGCGAGGTGTTGGCGAGGAAGCTTTGCCAGCGCGGATAGACGGCTTTGAGCTGGGAGAGGTCCTGGACGAACACCCAGAGCTGGGCGCCGTAGCCGCGGAGCAGGGTGATGCTGTCGGCCAGGCGATCCATGCGGCCGAGCTGGCCGAACTCATCGAGGAAGAAGGCGACCCGGTGTTCGGGCCGGGTGGCCACCGTGGTGATGGCGTCGAGCGCGAGGCCGATGAAGCCGCGCACGAAGCCCAGACAGACACGCAGCCGGTCCGGCGGGATGGCGAGATAGACGGTCACCGGCCGGCGCTTCAGCTCCGCCATGCTGAAATCCGAGCGGCCGAGGGCGGCGCAGAGCCGGGGATCATCGAGCCAGGCGGTGTGCCGCACGACGGAGGAGAGAACCGAGCCGCGCTCGCGGTCCGGCCGGTTCAGGTGGACCGCCGCGGTCCGCGCCGGCAACCGGTGCCCGCGTTCCGGATCGGCCAGCATGTCGGCCAGGGTGTCGGCGAGATCATCCTCGGGGGCGGTGACGATGCGGCGCAGCTCCGCCATTGAGCGGCGCCCAGCGGGAAGGCCGGCGACATAGACCAGCAGGCCGCGCAGCAACTCGCGGGCGGTGTCGTTCCAGTGGGATTCACTGTCGGCACCCTCGGCGACGACCAGCATATCGGCGAGACCGGCGGCACGGCTGACCACATCGGGATCGTCAGGGTCGAGCGTGTCGAGCCAGTTGAGGTGGTGGGTGGTGCCGCCGGTGATGTCGAACGGGTCGATGAGGATGACGTCGTGGCCCATGCTCCGGCGCGCGCGTGCGGTGACGGCATAGGTCTCGCC
>CAVPVB010000022.1:0-166998 GCA_963709085.1 uncultured Alphaproteobacteria bacterium | reverse complement strand
GCGATCATGCATGAGGGCGGACGGGCGGGGGTATTCTGACGCACCTGCATGGGTCGGCGCGCCGGGCTTCGGCGTTGGGCGGGATCGGTGCCGGCGGCGTTGGGGGTTGAAAGGACGTGGCTGCGCGGGGCATCTGCCCCGTTTTTCAGGTGAGCATACGAGACAGCCGGGTCAGCGCGCAGGTGAAGATCGGTTGGTTGGGGGTGGAGCGCGGCGATGGAGCCGCACCTTGCGCTTCAGCACCTCGATCCTGGCGGCAAGTTTGACCAGGCGCAGGCGCAGCGTATCGAACTGGGCGACGCGCCAGAACGAGCGTCGCGGCATGGCTCCCGCAGGCTCCACGTCATCCAGTAGGCGCCGAGTTGCAGGAACAGGCGCATCTGGTTGGCGGTGGCGGGCAGCACGACGTGCGATCGGCGGCGAGATGGGTCTTCCACGCCTTGATGTGGTTCTCGGCCTGGCCGCGGGCGCAATAGATGTCCTGGTAGACGGTGCGGCCGCGGATGCCTTCGAGACTGGTGACGATGAAGCGTGTTCGACGCCCTGCGGTCCGGCCTCGACACCGGCGATGATGCGCTCGACACGATCCCAGCTTGCGGCACCATCGTAGAATTCCTTGAACCGGCGCAACTTCTCGCCGCCTGCCCTGGCGGCGCGCTCGACCGTGCTGGCCTCCAGCGCGGTGACATGCTTGCGCAGCGTGGTGGTCGGCGCGACGCCGAGGGCGTAGTCCAGCCGCTCGGCGCGACAGAAGCGTAGCACCTCCGGTGTGCAATAGTGGCTGTCGGCGCGCAGCAGGATCTCGACGCGCGGCCAGTTGTCACGCAGGGCCGTGATCAGACGGCGCAGCCAGAACACGATCTTTCGCCCGGTCGGTCGGCAAGCGGGGCGCAGAAGGGCGGCGATCATGCGGCCCTCGCCGTCGAAAACCACGATCGGCTGGAAGCCATATTCGTCGTAATGGGCGTTGAACAGGCGAAGCTGCTGGCCACCATGCACGGCGTCGAAGGTGTCGTCGATGTCAAGCACGATGCGGCGCGGCACCTGGCGGAAGCTGTCGCAGTAGTGGTCGACCATGGCGCGGCCCATGCGCAGCAGGGCGTGCCGGTCCGGCAGGTTCTCGGCGCGCGACACGGTGGACTGCGAGCACAGGTCGCCGTGTTCCGGCAGTCGATCCATCGCCAACTTGAACAACGGGTCGCTCCGCAGGGCGTCGGCGTCGTTGCCATCCTCGTAGCCGGCGGCGATCATCAGCATGCGGAAGCGGATAATCTCGTCGAGACCGTGCAGGATGCGCTCCGGCGCTCGCGGGTCACGGATGCAGGCGGCAAGGCGCCCGGCGATGTCCAGCCGCTGCTCGACCTCCCGCAGGACCAGCAGGCCACCATCGGAGGACATCAGCCCGCCGTCGAAGCGCGCCTCGATTGCGCGACCGCAGATCGGTGACAGGCCGGGCAGAATGGCGGTAGCGTCGTTGCTGGCGGGCATGGTGCGTCCGGATCGATGCGGATTGGTCTCGACAACCGAACCCTACACCAGATCAACGGTTTGCGCTCGTGCCCGCCAACCCTCATGCATTATTGCGGCTAGTTCCACTTGCTGGTGCCAGGCGGGAGGTGGTGGATTTCGATAGCGATGCCAAGCTCGTTGGCGAGCCTTTGCAGTTCGCGTTTCCAAAGACGCACACGGGAGCCGTTGCTGCCACGACCGTCCGCCGTGATCACCAGCTTGCGCGCCTTTGGATAACGCCCCCGGCCGGTCTCCTGCCACCAGCGACGGATCGTCTGCACCGCAAAGGCCGCCGTGTCGTGGTCGATCCCAACGCTGACCCAGCCTGCGTTCGTCGCCAGGTCATAAATGCCGTAGGGCGTCGCCCGGCCAGCCGCAAGGCTCAGGAAGTCGTAGACCTGCACTTCCTCCGGATCACCCTGCGGCCGCCATTCCCGGCCTGCGTTCTTGAAGTCGCCAACCAGTTCCTTCTTCTTCGCATCGACCGAGATTACCGGCTGCCCTCTGGCCAACGCGGCCTTCACGCATTTGTTGATATGGACAAACTGGGCATCGCGGTCCGGACGGTCACCGCCTTCACGCGTCTTGCTGTTGCCCTGCAAGCTGAACTTCTGCGCCTTAAGCAACTCACCAACCTTGGTGTGGCTGATCCAATGCCCAAGCGCCTGCAACTCCTCGGCCAATCGCCGCAGGCTCTTGCACGTCCAGCGCAACGGCGACATCGGATCGCCCCGCTCGTCCGGCTCAACCAACTTCATCAGATCAGCCAGCAGCGTTGGGTCGCTGTCCACCAGCAGCTTGCGTCCGCCGCCCGGACGACGGACACGGTCCGGCGTAAGCGCGGTCTCGCCAGTCAGGTCCTTCAGGCCGCGGCCGATCGTGCTGGCGGCAACGCCGGTCGCCCGCGACACCGCAGCGATTCCGCCATAGCCCGCGGAGCTGGCTTCCATGGCAACGAGCAGACGGCGGTCCCGCTCATCCAGATGGGAAGACATCGCCGTGAACCGGCGGCAAATCATGTCAGGGTCGATCATCCCAGCACATTACGGCGCGGCGGGCCGGTCGAGAATCCGGCATCTTCCAGCGCGTAAATCCCGATTCGCTTGTTTCCTGACGGGCCCATAGATCGGTGAAGGGGCTGGCAGGCGGACCGCTGATTGTGGCCGCCGGCGCTGTTCTTCGCGTCGCGATATGTTAGCTCTGCGACCGTTCGACGACGGAGCGGATCACGCACCATTTAACAGAAATATAATATTTGCCTAGGCGGCACGAGTTGCAGGAGATGCCGCTGCGGTAGCTGCGGACGACGATTGCCGCAATGACGGCAAGACCAGGAACGAACGACGTGTCGGCGAGCAGTGATAGCAGGGATGTGCGCCGGATGACCGTCCTGTTCGGCATCGGCGGGATCGTCGTCGGCGTGGTGCTGGGGATTGGCGGGGGCAGGTTGTTGCTGCCCACGGCCCAACCGGCGGCGCTGCCGGCGCCACCAGCGATCGCTACGCTGGTGCATGACGCCGACCGGATCGTCATACCCGCAGGCTCGGCCTATCGCGAGCGCGTCAGCATGGCCGAGGTGACAAGCACGGTCGTCACGCCGCGACGAGTCCTGCCGGCTGCGGTGGAGGCCGACCCCGCCCGCACCGTCAACGTGCTGCCGCCGCTCGGCGGCCATATCGTCTCGCTGGCGGTCCGGCTGGGCGATGAGGTGCAGGCCGGCCAGCGCTTGCTCACCATCGACAGCGGTGATCTGGCCCAGGCCTATGCCGACGACGACAAAGCTACGGCCCAGCTGCAACTGACCCGGCGGGCGTTGGAGCGGGCGCGCGCCATCTCGGGCGCCGGCGGCGGCGCGATAAAGGATTACGAATCAGCACAGAACGATTTCGCGCAGGCCGAAGCTGAAAGCAAACGCACACGGGCGCGGCTGCACGCGCTTGGCAGCCTGGGCGAGCTGAACGGCAGCCGCGAAATGATCGTGCGTGCGCCGACCAGCGGCACCGTCACCGCCCTTGCCTCCGCCGCCGGCAGCTACATCAACGATCCGACCGTCGCCCTGCTGACCCTGTCCGATCTGCAAACCGTGTGGGTGACCGCGAATGTTCCCGAATCCGACACCGCCTTCGTCACCCGCGGCCAGGCGGTGGAGGTGACGTTTCCCGCCTATCCCGGCGAGACCTTCCACGGCACCGTCGCTTTCGTCGGCGCGATGCTGGAGCCGGACACGCGGCGAACCAAGGTGCGCATCGTTTTCGCCAATCCGGACGGGCGGCTGAAGCCGAACATGTTCGCCACCGCGACCTTCGTCGGCCGCCCGGTGACAACCTTGCTGGTGCCGACGTTGTCACTGCTGATGAACAACGACTCGACCACCGTGCTCGCCGAAATCGCGCCCTGGACCTTCGTGCGCCGCACCGTGGTCCTGGGCGCCGACCAGGACGAAATGGCGCCGGTGCTGAGCGGCCTGGAACCGGGCACGCGCATCGTCGTGCATGGCGGGGTGTTGCTGAATGACTGACCGGCAATGATTGCCCCGCGATGATCGACCGCATCATCGGCCTGGGCCTGCGGCGGCGGGGCGTCGCGCTGATGCTGGCGCTGGCCGCGCTGCTCTATGGCTGGTGGGCCGGGGCGCAATTGCAGGTGGTGGCCTACCCGTCGATCAGCGACGTCACTGCGCAGGTGATCACCCAGGCGCCCGGCCTCGCCGCCGAGGAAATCGAGCAGCAGATCACCACCCCGCTGGAACGCGCTCTGGCCAGCACGCCGCTGCTGGCAACTATGCGCTCCAGCAGCACCTTCGGCCTGTCGCTGATCACCATGGTATTCCGCGACGGCGCCGAGGATTACTGGACCCGCCAGCGTATCACCGAGCGCATCCAGCAGGTGACGCTGCCGCCCGGCATTACCCCCGGCCTCGATCCGCTGACCGGGCCGGACGGGGAAATCTATTGCTACACGCTGGACTCCGACAGCAAGAACCTGATGGAGCTGTCGGAGATTCAACGCTGGGTGGTCATTCCTGCCCTGCAGCAGGTACCCGGCGTGGTGAATGTCGACAATTTCGGCGGCTTTACCCGCCAGTTCCAGGTCGATCTCGACCCCGCCGAGCTGCAACGTTTCGGCCTTGGCCTCAGCGACGTGGTCGCCGCCATCAACAACAACAGCTCGAACGCCGGCGGCGGGCGGATCACCCGCGGCGAACAGGCCTATGTGATCCGCGGCGTCGGCCTGGTGCGCACACTGGATGATCTCGGCAACATCGTGGTGACGCAGCGCAACGGCGTGCCGATCCTGGTGCACGATCTCGGCGCGTTGCGGTTCAGCCATCAGGAACGCGAAGGCATCGTCGGCAAGGACAGCAACCCCGACACGATCGAGGGCATCGTCGATCTGCTGATCACCGAGAACGCCTCCGAGGTGCTGGCCGGAATCCACGCGAAAGTGGCGGAGCTGAACCGGCAGCTCGCCGCGCAGGACGTGCGCATCGTGCCGTTCATCGACCGCGACGAACTGGTGCAGGCGACCATCCACCGGGTGTCGTACACCGTGCTGCAAGGTGTCGGGCTGGTGAGCCTGGTGCTGCTGTTGTTCCTCGGCAGCCCACGTGCGGCGCTGGTGGTGGCGGCGACGATCCCGCTCGCGCTCGCCGTGTGTTTCGCGCTGATGGACGCCACCCGCCTGCCCGCCAATCTGCTGTCGCTCGGCGCCATCGATTTCGGCGTCATCGTCGATGGCGCGGTGGTAGTGCTGGAAGCCATCCTCCGCCGCCGCGAGGCCCAGCCGGGCGTGGCGCTGACCGAAGCCCATGTGCGCGAGGCCGCCGGCCAGGTGGCCAAGCCGATCTTTTTCGCCACCCTGATCATCATCGCCGCCTATCTGCCGCTGTTCGCCCTGCAACGGGCGGAGGCGAAGCTGTTCACCCCGATCGCCTACACCATCGGCTACGCCCTGCTGGGCGCGCTGGCCTTCGCCATCGCCCTGGTGCCCGGGCTTGCCTTCATGGTGTTTCGCGCGCCGCGCCGCGTGCTGCGCAACCGGCCGCTGGAGGCGTTGACGGCCGCCTACCGGCGCATGCTGGCGCGGCTGCTCGACCGCCCGGCGATCGCCGCCGCCATCTGGTCGCGGCCACGGGCGGGGTGGTGGGTCTGGGGCTGACCACCGGGCGCGAATTCCTGCCCGATCTGGATGAAGGCGCGCTGTGGCTGCAGGCGCGGCTGCCGACCGGCATATCGCTCGACAAGGCGAGCGAAATGGCCGGCGAGTTGCGCCGCACGCTGCGCGCGTTTCCCGAGATCAGCACCGTGGTGACGCAGGTCGGCCGCAGCGACGACCAGACCGATCCGTGGACACCCTCGCATCTGGAAGTGCCGGTCGGCCTGGCGCCGTCTGCCAACTGGCCCGCCGGCGAGGACAAGCAGGCGTTTCTGCACCGGCTCGATGCCCGGCTGAAAGGGCTGCCCGGGTTTGACATCGGCATCAGCCAGCCGATCATCGACAGCGTCAATGACGTTGTCGGCGGTGCCCACAGCGCGCTCGTGCTGCGCGTGTTCGGCGAGGATTTCTCCGAGCTGCGCCGCATCGGCAATGCCATCGTCGGCGTGCTCGAAAACATCGACGGCACCGCGGAAGCCTCGATCTTCCAGGAACCGCCGCTGGCGCAGATCGCGGTCACCGTCGACCGCGCCGCCGCCGCGCGCTACGGCATCAACGTCGCCGACGTTACCGCGCTGATCCAGACCGGGGTGGGCGGCGCGCCGGTGAACCAGGTGTTTGTCGGCGATCGTATTTACGACGTCACGGTGCGGTTTCCGCTGTCCTGGCGCAACAGCCCCGAGGCGCTGGGCAAGCTGGTGCTGACTACCGCGAGCGGCGCGCAGATTCCGCTCTCCACCGTGGCCCGCATCGCCCTGCAGAACGGCGAAAGCACCATCGCCCACGAAATGAACCATCGCAACCTCACCATCCGCATCGAGCTGCGCGACCGCGATCTCGCCTCCTGGCTGGCCGAGGCGCGGCAGCGCATTGCCCGCGACGTTCAGTTCGACACGTCGCGCTACCGGGTGGAATGGGGCGGCCAGTACCAAAACCTGGAGCGGGCACAGAAACGCCTCGCTCTGGTGCTGGCCCTGGTGGTCGGGCTGATGCTGCTGCTGCTCTATGCCGAATTCCAGGCGCTGCGACAGGCCCTGCTGGTGCTGGGGATGCTGCCGCTGGCCGCGCTCGGCGGGTTGATCGCGCTGCGGCTGACCGGCAATACGCTGAACTGCGCCACCGCCGTCGGCTTCGTCGCCCTGTTCGGCGTGGCAGTGCAGAACGGCATCATCATGGTCGCCAATCTCAACCGCCTGCGCGGCCCCGGCATCCCGCTGCGCGCCGCGGTGCTGACGGGAGCAACCGAGCGGTTCCGCCCGGTGCTGATCACCGCCACGGTGGCGACCATCGGCATGCTGCCGGCGGCGCTGGCCACCGGCGTCGGCAGCGATGTGCAACGCGGCCTGGGCACGGTGGTGGTGGGCGGGCTGGTGGTGGTGACGCTGCTGACCTTGTTTGTCCTGCCGGCCTTGTACGTTGGCATCGAACAGGCGCGCGACCGCCTGCTGGCGCGCGCGCGTCCGGCTTCGGCGGCGGGCAAATGAGCGCGCGGTGGTTGCCCCGGCCCCTCGCGCTGCTGTGCCTGGCGGTGCTGGGCGGCTGCACGGTCGGTCCCGACTTCGCGCCCCCCGAACCGCCGCAAACAACAGGCTACGCGCGGGAGCCCCTGCCGGCGCGCACGGTGGCCGCCGACACCCCGTTCGGCCAGGCGCAAACGCTGCACGAAGGCGCCGACATTCCCGCACAGTGGTGGGATCTGTTTCACTGCCGCCAGCTCAACGACCTGATCGAGCAGGCCCTGCGCGCCAGCCCCGACCTGGCGGCGGCGCGCGCCGCCCTGCGTCAGGCAGCCGAGCAGGTCAAGGCGCAGCGCGGCGCCTATTTTCCGCAGGTCTCGGCCGGGCTGGCGGCCAGCCGCAATCTCGATCCGGTGGCTGCGCTGTCGGCCTCCTCGGCTTCCGGCAACCCGTATTACAGCCTGTATACCGGGCAGCTCGCGGTGTCGTTCGTGCCCGACGTGTTCGGGCTGAACCGGCGCACCGTCGAATCCCTGGCCGCACAGCAGGAGAACGCCGCTTTCGAGCTGATCGCCGCCGACCTGACGCTGACCAGCAATTTGGTTGCGGCGGCGATCCAGGAGGCGGGGCTGCGCGCGCAGATCGAGACCACGCGGCGCATCGTCGCGGTCGAGGCGCAGTTGCTCGATGTCCTGCATCGCCAGTTCGCCGCCGGGCAGGCGGCCGAGACGGATGTGCGGGCGCAGGAGGCGGCGCTGGCGCAGGCGCAGCAGACCCTGCCGCCGCTGGAGAAGCAGTTGGCGCTGCAACGTGACCAACTCACCGCCCTGCTCGGCCGGCTGCCGGCCGAGGAGCCGGCCGAGCAGTTCGCCCTGGCCGACCTGACCTTGCCGGCAAACCTGCCGGTGAGCCTGCCCGCCGAGTTGGTGGCGCAGCGTCCGGACGTGCGCGCCGCGGCGGCGACGCTGCATGCGGCCAGCGCTCAGATCGGCGTGGCGGTGGCCAACCGGCTGCCGCAAATCCAGGCCGACGGCAGGCGGCGGCCAGTCGGCGGGACGGTTCTATGCTTTGTTCGCGCCCGGCACGTCGTTCTTCACCCTCGCCGCCGGTGCCACCCAGCCGGTGTTCGACGGCTTCACCCTGCTGCACCGCGAGCGGGCGGCACGGGCGGGATTCGATCAGGCGGCGGCGCAATACCGCTCCACGGTCATCGTTGCGTTCCAGAATGTCGCCGATACGCTGCAGGCATTGCACAGCGACGCGACCGGGCTGCAGGCCGCCGCGGCGTCGGAAGTTGCCGCGCGCCGGAGCTTCGACATCACCCGCAAGCTGCTGGAGTTGGGGGCGGTCGGCACGCTGAACCTGCTGAACGCGGAACAGACCTATCAACAGGCCCGGCTGAGCCTGATCCAGGCGCAAACGACCCGGCTGGCCGATACCGCCGCGCTGTTTCAGGCGCTCGGCGGCGGCTGGCGGAAACGCCAGCAGGATATCGAGGCCGCGTTTATCTTGTCGGCTGGGGCAGGAACAAGCCGGTGAGCGACGGCGAAACAGCTCCGTTAAGGAAAGAAGCCTGGAGGACAGTAGTTCTTGTCTCATATGCCGAACCTGATGGAGACGCTGCTGAATGAATTAAGCGTACGTCGGCAACATGTTTGTCGGCGCGCCGCTAAACTGTTCAGCGAGTATTAAGTGCAATCAATGGGTTTTGTGACTCTCTGAATTGTTCAGCAAGGTTGACGACGGACCCGGTGACTCGTTAATTCGTTCAGTAGGGTGGCCGCAACCTTGCACCTGCGCGCAAGGCCGATTTAGGTTCGGATGGGAACGAGCGATTACATTGTGAGGTGCGCATGCTGCACGATCGGCGCGTCAGGAGCCTGATCGACAGGGCTGGGACAAAGCGCGCGGCGTCCCCCGTCGGGAGCGGATGCCCTAAGGCCGACGCACCATTAAATGCTCCGGCCGCCGAACGAATTAGCGAGTTAACCTGCGCTGCTGAACGCTTTAATGGTGCCGCTGAACGAATCAACCTTAAGCCGACACAAAGTTTGAAAAACAGCAAGCAAACCAACGGAAACACACGCGAGAAGGAGCATTATCGAGTCTTATACGTCGTAGAGGATCCCCCCATGCCAGGTTCGTTCACCGAAGCCAAACCGCAAGCGGCACGGCACAATTGCTCATCCTCTCGCAAGTGATCTTGTCGTTGCAGCTGCTCTTCGCGGTGATTCCGCTGATGCTTCAGCGTGAGGGGCGAACCGCGATCGGAACCTCAACGAGGGGTCGAAGGACCTCAAGGCGGTTGCGGTACGCTGTCAGGATGCGGTTGTACAGGTCGGGCTCCTCGGGAGCACGGACCGACAGGATCAACGCGTATGGCACGTCGGGGCGGCGCGTCGCGGGGCCGCCGTGGAGGCGCGCTTGGTGCTCTACGTCGAAGACGGGCCGCTTGAGGACCGAAGGGCGGAAGGTGTTCTCCGCGCGTAGGGTGGTTTCCCACTTGTGCGCGTCGGCGCGCCGCTGCGCCTCGGTGCTGTAGTAGCCCTTGCTCTGGAAGAAGGTGCTGGACTCGTGCTGGCTAGGCTGACGCCGCTTCCCAGCCTTGTCGACGTACTCGGGTGGCGGGTCCACGGTGTTGGGCCGAAAGACGATCCCCAGCCCGGCCCGCGTGTAGTTCAGAGCGTCCTCCGGATCGACGGCGGTGAAGTAGCAGAAGGTCGCGCGTAGCGTGGCAGCGGCTGTGAAGCCTCCCTGAGGCTCTGGCACGGAGAAGCGCATCCACTGGCTGGGCGAGAGGTTGCCCTGGTAGACGATGTGCGCCTCTCCCTCCTGGCAGACGACGAAACTCTCCAGATCTTCGGGCAAACGACCCCAGCCGACCTCATGCCTGTGGTGTCTTCCGGCGTCGGCGTGATGGATCAGAAGTGCCTTCACCGCCGGCGCTGATAGGCGCGTCCCGAAGTGCGCACGGACCCCGATGCCGGTGCGACACGCGCTGGGCGATGAGAAGCTCGTGCCACAGCGGCCCGTCGCGTAGCCGCGGCGGTCCATGTCGAGCAGATAAAACTCGCCTGCGCCCTGCGCGCCGCCGAACGCCACCACATCGGGCTTGACGAAGCCCGGGCTCCGCCCTGGCCCGATGGAACTGTAGGGGGCCCGGGACCAAGTGGCACCGAGGCTATTCGCAGCACCGACGCCGATGCCGTTGACGGTGTCGGAGGAAGGTTGGATGCGGGCGAGCCCCGCGGCCCGGTCCGCTTCGCCGCTGTTGCCGACGGCATTTGTGAGCACGGTGTGACCCGCCGTAAGGTGGTGATCGATCACCGACGTCCAGGCGTGAACCTCGTTGTCTTCGATCGGGAGGTTGGGCCCGAGGCTGAGATTGACGAAGTGGTACTGACGCTGACTGAGCACCTCGTCGATTCGGCGCAGCACGGTGTACATCTCGGAGCCATCGTCAGCGAGCGCGGCAGCGTCAATCACTTGCCAGTGGTCCACAGGCGCCCAGGGCGCCGCCGGGATGACGTCACGCTGGAGTGGCCCGAATAGCACCGCGGACGTCACGCCAAGGCCGTGACGCTCCGCCTTGGATAGGGCGGGACCGGTGTCGGGCGTTTTCAGGCGCGTAACCCAGGGATCGAGCTCGGGGTAGGTGGGGCACCCGCCGTCGAAGACGGCCACCTTGACGTAGGAGTTGAGAGGACCTGCGGCGGGCAAGGAAACCGGGAAGGCGCGGCTCGGCGGCACCGCCCGGAGCAGAGCGTCGTTCAGCCGCAGCCGCGGCATGCGGCGGAGCACACGCAGGAAGGCGAATTGTGCCAAGTGCTCTATGGCGTCGCGCCAGGGCGATTCGGTTCTGAATCCGCTTGAAAGATTGGGTAGCGACGCGGCGGCCTCTCGATTTAAGATGTTGTACGAATCAGAGGGGAGCTCCGCAGATGTCGTTTGTGGTGGGGGAAGTTGGCAGCTTATGGGAGGCGCTGGCGTCGGTTCCCGACCATCGGCGTGCGGAAGGCAAGCGCTATCCGCTGGCAAGCCTGCTGCTGATTGCCGTGGCGGCGCTGCTGTCGGGGCGCCGTGATCAGTTGGGGATCGTGCGCTGGGGCCGGCGGCTGAGCGGTGAGACATTGGCGGGCCTCGGGATCAGCCGCGCACGTGTGCCCGCGCCCTCGGTATGGTGTGAATTGTTCAAGGGATTGAATGTCGCCGCCCTGGAGCGCGTGTTGGGCGACTGGGTCCGCGGAGGGCGGCCGGCAGGCCATGTCGCGATTGACGGCAAGCGGTTGCGCGGCAGTGCCACGGCGCAGTCGCCGGGCGTGCATCTGCTGGCGGCATTCAGCGCATCGCTGCAAGGGGTGATCGGCCAACTGGCGGTGCCGCCCGACAGCAATGAGATCACTGCGGCCTTGGATTTGTTGAAGACGCTGCCGCTGAAGGGCGTGATCATCACCGGCGACGCCATCTTCACCCAGAAGGAGATCTGCCGCACCATCATCGACGGCGGCGGCGATTACTTCTTCACCGTCAAGGACAACCAGCCGACGCTGAAAGCGGACATTGCCCTGGCCTTTGGGCCGGTTTCCCCCCTCTGCCGAATGGTCGCCGCCGCCTGACCTGCGGCAGGCGGAAACGATCGAGAAAGGCCATGGCCGGATCGAGACCCGCCGGTTGGAAGTCACCGCCACGCTGGCCGGGCATCTGAGCCCATGCTGGAAGGGTTTGGCACAGGTTTGCCGTATCACCCGCGAACGGATTGTGCGTGGCAAGACCAGCATCGAGACAGTCTACGCGATCACCAGCCTGACCGCTGACAAAGCAGACGCCGCACGTTTGCTGGAATTGGCGCGCGACCACTGGGGCATCGAGAACAAGCTGCATTACGTCCGCGATGTCACCTGCCGCGAGGATCAGGCACGAACCAACGCCGGTCATGCTCCGCAGGTGCTCGCCGCCTTGCGCAATGCGAAGTTGACGCTCCTTCGCCGCCTAGGCTTCAAGCCGGTCGAAGGCATCGAACACTTTGCCGAGCACCGCCAAGCCGCCATCGACGCCGTCAGCGGAAAGAGAACCGAATGACCCTGGGCGTCGCGCGGTGCGCGCACGGGCAGGAAGCACAAGCCGCCCGTCTGGAGGCGCAAGTCCAGGTTGGTCTTGGCCCCGGCTTCATCGGCCCAGGCGCGGAAGCCCTCGATGATGTGGGCGTCGCTGCCGTCGGAGGACGCATGCAGGACCACCTCGAGGGGAAGCAGCGGCTCGTCTCCTGGCACGGCCCGCAGGCGTTCCTCCGCCAGCGGACGGACCCGCTCGATCTTCCGCACGTCCTCCGCCGTGGGGGCCCGGTTCGCATCTGGCCGGAGGGCGTTCCCAAGCCCGCGCAGGAGGCGCCGCGGACCGGCGACGAATATCTCCGGCGCCGGGGCCGGGAGGACATTGGGAGACACCCTATCGTCGGCCTTCGCCGTCCTGATCTTCGGCGTGCTGGGTGGCTCGGACGGCGCGATGTGGACCGCGTGGCTTCCGACCGAGCGCAGACCGGTTTCCCGCAGCAGAACCTCAGGGAAGTAGCTCTTCGCCAGATAGGCGGGGTTGAGTGCGAGCGCAACCACGGCCTCGTCGCCGGGACACGCCATGGGGGGAAGGGCCGAGACCGCGCGGATAGTCTCGGCGAACTGGGGCGCGAGGCGCTGCCGCGCTTGCTCGAAGGTGTACGGGTGGCGCTTCGGGCCGCCGGGACCCTTGATCGAGACGGGTTGAACGAGGCGCTCGCCGAAGCCTATCAGATAGTTACGCATACTACTTTCCTCCGGCCTTGGCAGGCCTCCCCTTCGGCCCCTTCGCCATCGAGTTGCCCATCGTGCGCAGCGTGTCCCGCGCCACCCCCGTCAGGCGGTGCGTCTGGCGGTCAGGCACGCCCGCCCCTCGCAGCACTGCTGCCGCCGCCTTCCGCGCCCCGAGGGGCCGCTCCGCCACCGTGCGCCGCAGGACGTTTTCCAGTGCCGACGCAACCGGCTCGGAGGCCATGACCGCCTTTCGTCGGGCCTGCGCGAGTAGCCGCGCCGCGTCGCTGAAGGACGAGCCTTCCAGCAGGCACGCGACTGCGTCGGCGAGGTGCATTGGTGCGGCCTCGTCCTCTGCGAGGGTAGCGCGCACGAAGGCGCGCAGCTCCGCCGCCGCCGGTAGCGGGAAGCGGACGACGTGGTCGAAGCGGCGCCAGACCGCAGGGTCGAGCAGCTCCTCGTGGTTGGTCGCCGCCAGCAGCAGGCCCGAGGCAGGCCAGTCGTCCACCTCCTGGAGGAGAACCGTCACCAACCGCTTCAGCTCGCCGACTTCGCTGTTGTCGTCGCGGCGCTTGGCGATGGCGTCGAACTCATCCAGCAGCAGCACGCAGTCGGCGCCCTTCGCGTAATCGAGGACGTTGCGCAGGTTCCCGCCGGTGCGGCCGAGGAAGCTGCTCATCACCGCCGACAAGTCCAGTGTGAGCAACGGCTTGCCGATCTCCGCCGCTATCCACCTGGCCGTGAGGGTTTTGCCTACGCCGGGAGGTCCCACAAAGAGCATTGAGCGTGTCGGCACCAAGCCGGCCCCGGCGAGTTCGGCTGCCCTTCCGCGCTCTGCGACAACTTGGTCCAGCACCGCTCTAACCTCAGCCGTCAGGACCGGCGCACGGTCGATATGCACTGGGTACTCCTGCCGGAGCAGGCGGAGCCGCGAATCCAAATCGACGGGAACCATAGGCATGCCGGCGTCACGTAGCGGGCTGTCGGGCGATGGCGCCTGCGCCACCAGTTCGCCAAGCTGCTGCGCCAGCGCCTCGTGGTGAGGGCGAACGCGACGGACGATGCGACGAAGGTAGGCCTGCACGTCCTGGCTGCGCCCTGCCATACCCAGACGGGCTAGCTGGAAGATAAACTCGTCGTATGGAATATTTTGGGCCGCCATTCGTCCTGGTCCTCTAAATTCCGCCGATAGCAGGCGGACGAAATTTGACACGTCATACAGTTTTCGTCCATACGCATTCCGCCGGGAGTGCGGGGCTTGGGGCCGATTTGCCGGGTTAGGCATGACACGAAGCGGAGAGACGAGAGATGGCGACGAACTCGGGCAAGGGTTTCCGGCACGGCTCGGTGGACCACCGGACGCAGGTCCAGAACCCGCAGAACGGCAACTGGACGAAGCGCGACACGCAGACCGGTCGCTTCCTGGACCAGAAGAGCGGCGGCCAACCCTTCAAGGGCGTGGCGAAGGAAGTGGACGATCGCCGCAGTTAGGCATGCGAGCGCGATGTAGTCGGTTTCCGTTGGGGGAGTGGCATGACCGAAACCGGTGCAAACCGCCACCTGTCGGCACCGCGCGAGGATCTCGACGAGGAAGCCAAGGGCTGGCTCGACCTGATCAACAGCAACGAACATAAAGTAACGCTTGCCAAGGTGCTGCTCGCCCTCGCCAACCACGGCGGCGGTTTCGTGCTGATCGGATCTAATGAGGCGAATACGGGGCTGGTACCCGCACCTGGACGACTCGCAACGCTCGATGCCTACACTCAGGACCAGGCCAACGGCATTGTGCAAAGCTACGCGGAGCCGCTATTTCACTGCGCCGTGCACCGCGCCGATGTTGCCGGTCTGTAAACTGCGTGCCGTGATGATGTGGCGGCTGGTCCGATTGAATGGCACCGGGTAATCGCCGGAAATTGGAAGGTGGCGCCAGATGGCGTTGAGCAATACCGAGCTTCGCTATTATGACAGCAACGTGCTGCGCTTGCCGGCGGACAAGCGCAAGGAATACCACGCCCAGGTGGACCGGCTGATTACCGAGCTATGCAAACACGTTCGGGACAAGACCGAGATCAGGATCACCAAGGTCGTGAAAGCAGGATCGTTTGCCAAGTATACAATTCTGCGAAGGACGCCCGTAGATCCAGTGGATGTCGATGTGGTATTCTATATATCGGGTCGGGATATCAACCAGGAGACGCTGACCACGATCAACGACCTGATTTACGCTCTGCTGATCAAGATTTATCCAACCAAGGCGGTTGAAGATTTTGAGATCCAGCGCAAGGCGGCAACCGTCACTTTCGTCGGCAGCGGGCTCAGCGTCGACATCGTCCCGGTGATCGAGGACCCGAACCAGCCCGGCTATGGCTGGCAGTTCGACATCCATGACGGCTCCGCGATCCAAACCTGCGCGCCCTGCCAGATCAAGTTTGTCCGCGATCGCAAGGACCAGGACAAGGATTTCCGCACGCTGGTGCGGATGGCCAAGAAGTGG
This sequence comes from uncultured Alphaproteobacteria bacterium, assembly GCA_963709085.1. Taxonomy (GTDB): domain Bacteria; phylum Pseudomonadota; class Alphaproteobacteria; order Acetobacterales; family Acetobacteraceae; genus Rhodovastum. Next base: position 151,603 of record CAVPVB010000022.1, on the reverse strand, counting down.
CGCAACCACGCCGGGCTCAAGCCGCTGAAGTCCTTCGTCATTGAGCTGATCATGGCCCATGTCTTGGCTAAGCAGGGCGCCGGCGGCACGATCGAGCAGAGGTTCCGCAACTTCCTGCTCTATATCGCCCAGTCGGGCCTGAAGGAGGAAATTCAGTTTCCAGAGAACGTCGCGCCCTTCATCATCTTCACCGACCCGGTGGTGATCCTCGACCCTGTCTACAGCTGCAACAACGCCGCCAGCCGCATCACCGAGGACGAACGCCTGGAGATCGTGGCAGGCGCGACGGAGGCCTGGGAGACGGCGAATTTCGCCTCAGCCGATAACGGCAACGACGTTCTGGAAGGAAATCTTCGGGCCTCGCTTTAAGACGGAGGATTGAAGGGATGACCCAAACCCGCACCGCGTCCGCCACCTCAACCTACACCGTCCTCGACATTGAGAAGGTCGTGCGCCGCGTGAAAGCCGATCTCGTTATGATCGCTGACAGTACCGGCGGTTGGAGCTCCGAAAAGACCATCCAATATGCGCACGATGTCGAACTTCTCGCGAAAGCGGGGTTCCTCAAGTATGTCGATGTCACGCTTTTTAGTAATGAGATCGAGTTGAAAGCCACGCGCTTCGATGTCGATACCGACGCTGGTGGTTTGACCTCGAGTCGACCGGGCGGCGTGCTCTGGCCTAGGGTGGCCGCGGCGGAACTTCGAATCATCCTTGGATACACGGGCGATTATACCGCCGCCGCCCGCGAGGCGATAAAGCCGAAGCTGAAGGTCAATTGGCAGGCGTCCACCGCTGACACCAGCCATAGCTCTCTGAATTCGGCCGGCGGCCGTGACTACGCCAGCAACGCCTATGGAATGCAGCGAAGGGATTGGGCCGCGTGAGTGAAACGTCGATCTTTGACAGCGAGACCCCGCTTCCCGACGAGGCGCTGGCGCGGCGCGAGAAGACGCTCCTCGGCTTTGACGCACGCTACGCCCGCGTTCACGACCAGCTCCGGCTGCTGCTGAACGTCGGCCAGCTGGCCAGCTGGAACCGCCAACACCACGGCGGACGCCTAGCGCTTTGCGATCTTGTCGCCGAGCAGTATCCGCTGGTCATCTTTCACGGAGACGTTGGGACCGGGAAGACGGCTATGGCCGAGTGCATGGCCAATCGTCTTGTCGCCGAGGCGCGAAGCGACGACTCGATCCTGTTCAAACTGAGCAACCGCGTCCGCGGCAGCGGCATGGTCGGCGAGATGGGTACGCTGATCGCTGAAGCCTTCAAGAAGGTGGTGGCGTCGGCTGGCAAATACCGCCGGGCCATCCTCATCATTGACGAGGGGGACAGTCTGGCGGCGGCACGCTCGCAGCCGCACAGTCACCACGAAGACAAGGTGGCGGTGAACACCCTGATCCAATGCGTCGACGACCTGCGCCAGTATGGCGGCCGGATCGTAGTTTTCCTCTGCACCAACCGCTTGTCGGTGGTCGACGCCGCCTTGCAGCGGCGCGCGGCGATCATGGAGGAATTCCGCCGACCATCTGACGAAGAGCGACGTCAGCTGTTATCGATGGATCTGGCGGCCATGTCTCTTAGCGATGCCCAGATTGCTCAGCTGGTGACAGCGACGGGGCCACGGTCCTGCCTGCCGGCCTGGACGTATTCTGACATCCGCACGCGCCTCTATCCCGCGGCGCTCGCCAAGGCATTCCCTGACACCGCCCTGCGGTTCGAGCACCTCCACGGCGTGGCGACTGTGCTTAAGGCCTCGCCGATCATGGAGGATCACTGATGGCGCGGTCGCCGCTCCTTGGTCGCCGGATTCACATTGCCGGCAGCATTGTCGAGGACGTGGCGGTCGCCACGGCTGACGACGTCAAGCGGTCGCGCGAGTTCGTTTACGCTCTAGTAAAGGAGTTGGTACGACACGGCGCTAATTTCGTCGTGCCCGTGGACGCCGAGCCCAAGCGAAAGGCGGATCGCCTGCCGATCTGTTTCGACTGGCTCATCTGGCAGACCCTTCGGGACAACCTCGTGCACCGTCCCGCCGGCGTCCCTGGGCCGATGGCGATCGCGATCCAGCACCACAAAAGCGAGGACCAGGTCCCGGCGGAGTTCGTCGAGCTGTGGGACGACCTGCGCGGAAATCTCGCTCTTGTCCAGATCGAGAACGCAGCCCACTGGAACATGGCCAGTAAGCGCATGGAGGCCCAGGCGCGATCCGGCGACATACTTGTGGCCTTGGGGGGAGGGGAAGGAGTGTTTTTCCTCGCAAACTTGTATCACGGCGCCGGTAAGCCGATTGTCCCTTTGAACCTGCCCCTCTGCCCCGAAGACACGGGCGCCCGACGGCTTTATAATTTCGGACTCACCAGCTACCAGACACGACGGCTGTTCCAGATCGCGGGCGACGGCGACGCTCATCACTGGCTGAACCGCATCCGTTTTCCGGCCCGTCAGGTGACCGCTGACCGCGTCACCAACCTAGTCGAACTCCTGGAATCGCTGGAGCCACCGCGGGCGTTCGCGGTTCGCATGCTGAACTCTGATCTGCCCGAATACGCCGCCGTACGGGATTTCTTCGACACCGTTGTGCAGCCGGTCATCGAGGGCGAGTTGGGCTATCGCCTGGTCGTGGTCGATGGACGACAGGCCTTTGATCATGCACGCATCGACGAGGAGATTTTCGCCAAGCTGCACCGTAGCAGTGTGGTCCTTGCCGACCTCACCGGCGCCCGATCGAATTGCTTCTTGGAACTCGGTTATGCATTGGGGCGCGGGCTGCCGACGATGGTCATGGCCCAGGAGGGTACCAGTTTGCCGTTTGACATCACAACGTTGTCCGGGCTGCACTGGTCCACCAAGGGCTCAGCCGAGGACCGCCGTCGCGCATTTCGCGACCATTGGAAGGCGATCCGCTACCGGCCACCTCTCGTTCCGGCGGAGCCCCTAATCTCATGAGCGGTAAGCCCGAGATCTACATCTCGGTGGATGTGGAAACAGCCGGACCCATCCCGGGCGAATATAGCCTGCTGTCGATCGGCGCCTGTGACGTGGATGATGACTCCAAGTCGTTCAGCATCGAGTTTAAACCGATCAACACCAACGCCGACCCCAAGGCCCTGGAGGTCACGGGCCTGTCTCTTGAGGACCTGGCTAAGCGGGGCGAGGCGCCTGCGGCTGCCATGGCGGCGTTCGCGGCCTGGGCGAACGCCTTGGCCGGCGACGACCGCGCCCTGGTGTTTGTCGGCTTCAACGCGCCCTTCGACTGGTCCTTTGTGAACTACTATTTTCATCGCTTTACCGGCGGAAATCCGTTTGGCTTCGCCGCGCTGGACATCAAAGCGCTGTACATGGGCGCCACGGGCAGCACCTGGGCCGACACTCGATCGAGCCAGATCGCTAAGAGTCCGTTGGGAAAGGGTCAGGCCATAGTTATGGACGCGAGCAGCCGAGTGATGGAAGCGAAGAGCATGGCGGCAGCGGATACGTGTGTCAGCGTTTCGTAATCGAGCTTCAGGCGGCGTGAGCCAGTCAGCGCCCCTATGCTTTGCTCAACTCTCCATCGCTTGGGCAGGAGCACAAAGCCCTTGGCGAAATCGGGGCGCTTGACGACCTCGACGACACGGTTCGCAGTCGCCTGCACAGACTCGATGAACCGCGTCTTGTAGCCACCATCGACTACCACGGTCTTGATCCACGGGCACAAGCGCACCAGACGCTTCACCAGGGGTATGCCGCCGTCCTGGTCCTGGACATCGGCCGGCGTGATCCTGACCGCCAGCAGCCGCCCGTTGGTGTCGACGGCAATGTGGCGCTTGCGGCCGAGGACTTTCTTCGCCGCGTCATAGCCCCGCTCGCCCTGCGGCGCGTCGCACTTGACCGATTGCGCGTCGATGATTGCCAGCGTCGGGCTCGCCTCCCGGCCCGCTTTCTCGCGGTCCATCATCACCAGCCGGTGGTTGATCTGCTCCATGTGGCCGCCGTCAGACAGGAGGCGCCAGTAGTCGTAGCAGATGCTCGACGGCGGCAGGTCCTTGGGCATGGCGTCCCACGGGATGCCATAGCGCAAGACATAGCGAATCCCGTTCAGGACCTCGCGCAACTGATGCTCCCGCGGACGACCGCGCCCCTGGGGAACCGGCAGAAGCGGTTGCAGAACCACCCACTCCTCGTTCGTCAGGTCACTCGGATATCTTTGACCACGCCGGTCGTAGCGACCGCGATTCTTGGCAGTCCACACCATCGCACGCCTGTCAGTTGTCCTATACAAACTGCCGGATTCTACAATCGGTTCAGTTTGACTGGGAACCCCTTTCCCAACGGACTTTAAGCACCTGGCGCCTGGGCGCCGCGGCGACCACGACGCCCTCCATGACGCAAAGTACCAGGCCGAGCTGTTCAGGCTGGTGCGTGCGCTCAGCCACAAGGGCGATAGCGCGTGATGGCCGCCTGTCCCGGCCTCCTCCTTCCTGATGCTCCCCGTTCGAGCCGACATCCTGGCCGTCGGTCGGCTGCCGATTTACCGCGCACGGTAGAGTATCTCAGTCAGGGTCGCGCCGAGCGGTTGATCCACCGCGTCCTCCGGTGCCGGAAATGTCGGATTGCCGGGGCTCCACAACTCCACCGAATCCGCATTCTGTTCGTAATAGAGCGGGTCGGTCGACACGCGCACGGCGTGCGCCATGCCGGGTTGCCGGAATCCGTACTCGCCCTGGCTCATCGGCTTCGCCTCCAACCCGGGCGGCAGCAGCGATGCCGTAGAGATCACGCGGCCCAGGTCATCCATCGTCAGCGGGGATGCCGGACGGCTTGGTTCGGTGAGGTCGGCATCGAGCACCGCGTCGATGTCGAAGCCGCCGCCCTGACGAGCCCGGTCCGTCTCCGCCTCAATGTCACGGACGGCCTCCTGCCTTGCCCCTTCATCGCGTGCGCGCCCAGTGAGGACACGCTCGGAAATCAGGCGCGGCATGCTCGCCAGAATCGGTTGAAGGCCACCCACGACTTTCTCGAACAACCCGATCCGGTGGCGCAGGGCGACATACACATCGGTCTCGACCGTGTCAGCGTAATGGAGATTCACGATCCGTATGTCGGGGTATTGCTGTCCCAGGCGGTCGATACGGCCAATCCTCTGCTCAACCCGCATCGGGTTCCAGGGCATGTCGTAGTTGATGAGTGCGCCGCAGAACTGGAAGTTCAGGCCCTCGGCCGCGGCATCGGTACAGAGCAGCACGTCGGCGGCCCCCTCGCGGAACCGCGTCTTCACGGCGTCGCGGCTGATCACGCGCCAGGTGCCGTCGTTGTTGGCCACCTCGCCGCCCCGGCCAGAGAAGCACATAATCCGGAGAGCGGTATCGTGCCCCAGTTCGGCCCGCAGAAAGTCCATCGTGTCGGTAAACTGCGTGAACACCATCGCCTGGTGGTAGCCATCGGCGCGCAACGCGGCCAGTTCCTGCCGCAGGCGCTCGCATTTGCTGTCGGCCGGTAGCCGCCCGATCATCACGATGAGCCGCTCGATTTCGGACCGCTCCTCCAGCGCCAACCCCTCCTGCGCCAGCTTGGCCGCCTCATCCTCGTCCGGCTCGTCGCCCTCGTCGTCGTCGGTGCCTTCGGTCAGGCCGGCCAGCAGGTCGCCGCCGCCCGGCTGCCGGATGGCCTCAAGGTGCCCCTCCAGCGTCTTCCGCAGCGCCAGAAAGCTGCTTGCCAGCCGCCGCCGGTAGATCGTCATCACGAACCCGATGGCACTGCGCTTCTGTGCCGAAACCCCGCTCGTTATGGCCTGGTTGTAGGTGGTGGCGATGTAGTCCTCGACCGCGTCGTAGATCGTCCGCTCTTCAAGCGAGAGCTGGATGAACCGGTCGTCCACGTGGCGGTCCGCGATGCGGGTCGTCAGCTTCCCGGCCTTGAAGTAGGCACGCAGCAGTTCACGGGTGTGCCGCGACACCAGCCGGTTCAGCGGCGTGTTCAGGCGCATCAGCCGCAGCGCGACCTTCCGGTCGCCGGCGTCCAGCATCCGTCGGGGAATGCCGGATGGGTCCCGCAGCGCGCCGAGCAGCTTCTTCGCCCGCAGCGTGCTCTGGATGCCGAGACGCTGCACCGCCTCCACGCCGACCACGCCATACGCCTTCTCGACCGCCCGGAACATCGCGGCCATGCGGTCAAATGCCTCGTGGCCCGGGGTCTCCTCGGCCACATCCTCGAAGAACCGCAGGAAGGCGCTCTCGTGCCACTCAGGCGGCAAGCCGAACAGGTTCAGCAGGTCGAACACCTCGACCGGGTGAACCTGCATCGGCGTCGCCGTGAGCAGAACCAGCCCCTCCGTGCGCTGCCGCAGGCCACGCATCAGCCGGAGCAGCGAGTTCGGGCCGCCTTCCTGCGCGCCGCCCGCACTCCGGCGGCGCGCATGGTGAGCCTCGTCCAGCACCACCAGGTTCCACGGCTCGGCCGCCTCCAGCACCTCCTTCGCGCGATCGGTCCGCCGCAGCAGGTGCGACGAGGCGATCACCACGTCTTCCTTGTGCCAGTCCGCCTTGGACACCACCCGCTCATGGCGCCCACGCAGCGCCGGGCTGGGATACCAGGTCAGCTTCTGGCCGTCGTAGATCGGCCAGTTGAGGTTGAACTTCTCGCGCAGTTCGATCTGCCACTGACGGCAGATGGCCTTTGGCGCCAGGATCAGAATCCGCCTCGCCCGGCCCGCAAGCCACGCCTGCCGCAACAACAGCCCGGCCTGAATGGTCTTGCCCAGCCCGACCTCGTCGGCGATCAGCAATTTCGGCGGCCACTGGTCATACAGCCGATGGAAGGCGCGGACCTGGTGCGGCCACGGCGTCACCGCGCTGGTCGCCTCGCCGACGCGCGCCCCGCCGCCGGGCAGGCTCGGCGCAACCCGGATGAAGCTCCACACGGCGCGACGCAAATCCATCGGCGCCACCACGAGGGTTGGCTCCGGCGGCTCCGGGACCACTGGCGGCGCCGGCGGAGCCTTCTTTAGCCGGGCCGGCTTGTCGCCGTCGGGCAGAAAGCGCAGCAGGTCCGCCTGCGCGGCGGCCGGCACATCGAGGGTGATCACATGCCTGGCCTTGTCGGCCCACAGCCGCGCGAAGTTCTCCGCCTCCTCGCGGACCCGGTCGGCATCCCGCCACGAGGTGAAGACGTTCAGGCTCTCCCAGTTCTTCGTCCAGCCGGCGGCCGTTTCGTTCAGCGAGCCGTTGAACGCCAGCGTGTCCCCGGTCTTGTCCTCGACGATGCCCGCCTTCTCGTGGAACAGGCCGTCGGCAACCATAGGGCGACGCTGGGCGTCGCAGGGCACCGCCACCTTCACGTCCAGCCGCCCTTGCGCCACCAGCCAGGCGAGCAATTCGAGCGCCTGCGCCATGCCGGCATCGGCCGGAACCAGTGGCGCCGCCGTCAGCCGCGCTTCGACCTGATCGCGCAGCTTCGCGCCCTGTTCAATCGCGGCGACTTCCTCGGCACCGAGGGTGCAGCCGACGATCATCCGCATGCGGCCGTCATTCAGCACCAGCCCTTCGACCCCGCGCGCGGCGAGCGCCAGCGCAGCGGCGTTGAAGTAGCCGGTCAGGCGGTCGTAGCGATCGGCGCACTCCAGCAGCGGCACGTAGAAACCCCGAACCATGTCGCCGTGGTCCGGCGTGTATTTCAGGCGCCACTCGCGGTCGCGCAGGATGGGCATTGGTGTCCGCCCTGTGGATCAGTCAGCCATGTGGTCGAACAGCCCGGCCTTCTCGGCATGCGCCACGGCGTTTGCGCCGCGGGTATGCAGAATTTGCTGCGCCAGCCCGGCCTCCAGCTTCAACAGGCCGCGCAGCGTCTCCGCACAATAGAACGCGGCTTCCTTCTGTTCCTCGGTCCATTCCGGCTTTGCCACGCAATGCCCTTCCGTGTTGATGACCAGCATCTCAGCCGGCGGTCTCCGTCCACAGATCAAGCTGCTTCGGCGCCGCCACCTCCCCGGCCAGCGCGAGCCGGCGCAAATTCTCCAGCGCGTCGAAATCGCCGGCCGCCGCGGCAAGGTCGCCGTCCAGCGCGATGCCGGAGAAGGCACGCCCGACCGGCAGCACCTCCAGCACCAGCGCCAGCGCCTGCCGGAACGCCGGTTCCGCCAGCAGGCCGCGCTTCTCCAGCGCTTCCTTCGCCGCCGCCAGCGTCTTGGTGCGCGCGGTGTGCGCCGCGTGATGCAGCGCATCCAGCATGGCGCGCGAGCCGTCCGGCGCGCCGAGCGCGGCCTTGGCGGCGCGGCGGGCACTGTCCCACAGCTTGAGGTCGCTGCCCGCCTTCTCGGCCGTCACGCCGACGATCTGCGTATCGAGGTCCACCCCGACGGCGCGGGCAAGGCGCAGGGCTTCGTCGTAGGGGAACACCGGGGCCTTGAAGGCGTCCCAGGCAAGCACAAAAAAGCTGGTCAGCGGGTCGAGATCGGCGCGCGCCTGCCGCTGGCCCAGTTGTTCGAGCCGCCACCGCTTCACCTCGCGGCGGGCGGCGTCGAGCGCGTCCTCCGGAGTGACGGCGTAGGGGTCCCATTCCTCTTCGAACATCTCTGCTTGTTTGCGGCGGCGGCGTTGCTCCGGCTGCGGACGCGGGGTGCCGCGCTTCAGCGGCCAGTGCCGGGAGAATTCCTCCAGCGCCGGGCCGAAACAGGCGAGGTAGAGGTCCACGCCGCCGATTCCGGCCTGTTGAAAATCTTCGACGCGGCGGCGGACGGCCTGCGCCACCAGCGGCTCGACATCTTCCCAATAGTCGGCGGCGCCATCGGTCGGCGCGGCCTCACGCGGGCGGCAGACCAGGAAGATGGTGCTGTTGGCTGCCGACTTATCCTTGATGTGCAGGCTGCCCTCGGCCTCGGTGTTGATCGGCCAGCTTGCCGTGATGATGAAGCCAGCCTCCATCAACCCCTTGGTCAGCGCATCCCATGCACCTGTCGCCTTGTGCGTGAACATCAGGGTCATGATGCCGTTCGGTTTCAGCACGCGGCGGCATTCTTCGAAGATGCGCGCCATGCGTTGCTGGTAGTCGCGTCCCGCGAGTGCCTTGGCGCCCTTCTGACCGGCGAACTTGGCCGGGTTGGCAACCGCCTCATTTTCTTTGTCGGTCAACGCGCGAGTAAACAGTTCTGGAACGACGTGTCCGGCGGTGCGCTTGAGCCAGACATAGAAGAAATCCGACAGCTCGGCATACATAACGTTGTCGTAATATGGGGGGTCCATGACCACCACGTCGACGCTTGCATCATCAATGTGGTCGAGCGTGTCTCCAGACTTGCAGGTAACCGCGACAATTGGCGGACTGTTCGGTCGGGTGTTGCTAAACAAATTTCTGTGCTCGGCCGCCCCTGGAGATACTAGCTGGCAAAGTTCCCCAATGCATTTACCAATTTGCCCAACAACCCATTCGTACCCACTGCTCGTGATGACAGGCGCCATTTCGGCGTAGGACCATTTAATAGATAGGTCATGCCGGGCGAACGTATTTCCGATGGCGCCCTTCACGACCTCCCAGCGACTACCTCTGCTATTGTAGTCATTCATCTTATCAAGAGCCAAAGCTATATAGACGAATGCAGCTTTGTCGATTTCGGTCAGCGCTCTACTAGCATTTCGTTCGTTGACAAGCTCACGAAATGTCTCAACCGCCGTTCCATGACACAGGAGTTGCCGCGCATTAAACAAATCCCGCCAACGAAGCATCCCGTAGCGATGAGGCTCTGTGGTCTTAAGACCTACGGGAATCTCTTCATTTGGGATGATGTCGAGCGCTGCCCATTCATCGAGCTTATTGGATAGGCGCCGCGCAACTTCGGTGCCAACATCGTCGTCTGGGCGAGGCGAGCGATAGTCGTGTTCCCACTTGTCTCTCCCGCGAGAGCCAGCCTTTGTACGGGTTTGAATTCTAGTCTTAACTACCATGGCGAACAATTGCTCGCCCATATGCCCTGCCTGTGCCTGCCGCTTGATGTCGTCGCCGCTGATCACGCGACCACAATCAGGCAGGGGGCATGTCCCATCGCCATCTGCTACAGTGCCAGCGGAGTGTTCCTCGATCGCTCTGACGATCTCAAATTCACATCGTCGCGCGGAATCTCCGGGACCACTCCCGAGCTGAGGCACGATTTTGACGCCCACACCATCTGATGAAAGACGCCAGTTTGGCGACAGCGGGATCAACCCCTCGCAGTAAGGGCAACGAATGGTACGCGCCCAAAGATAGGCGAGCACCTGATTGCCGTTTGGTTCGGGTGGGAATAAACCCACACATTTCTTTTCAGCGCGGGCTATGAATTGTTGTGCAATACTATTAAAAATCGGAAGGATAGCCTCTCCGAATCGTGATGGATACTCAATTGTGGCTTTTTCAATTAAGGCGGCCACTGGATTTAAGTCGTTAGCGAATGTCGTCAGACCCAGGCGGGCGGCTTCAAAAGGAATTGAGCCGCCCCCCGCCGTTGGATCAAGTGCAACAATATTCTTAAGCCCGAGTTCGCGTATTCCGATATCGAGATTTTGCCAATCAGCTTCGTCCATTGTGTGCTGAAATGCGCGCTTATAGCCGTATGGATTAATACCTAGGTGCTCTCCAGTTTTCTTTGCCGCATTGATGCTCCTGCGCACCGCAATCGGGTCCCCATGGATTCCGAGAACATGGAAAAATTTCTTGTGGTCTGCATGAGCGGGAAGTACGGACGCAAGCAAGGCAGCACGACTTGCGACAAGTGGGCGTCGTGCCCACCATACGTGCAGATAGAACGGTGCAGGCAGCGCTTGTAGTGAGCGTCGTTCACGCGCGCTTTCCTCACCGAGCGCAGCGATGGGCAACCACCGCTCGATCAGTCGCGTATCCGACCGCATCGGGCTGGCCGCAGCCGCCGTGGTTTCTCGCGCGTCTTCCATATCCCGTCCGTCCCTCAGGTCGTCTCGATCAGTTCCAGCCGCTCCGACAGCGCGGCCTCGCTCACGTTCAGCCAGCCCAGCCGATAGCAGTGCAGCGCCAGCGGAAACAGCCGGATGCGCCGCCCGCCCACCACCACCTCACCCGTGCGCGTGCAGGTCGAGGCGCCGAGATGCGGCACGCCCGCCTTCGTTCCGAACTCCGCCAGCCCGGCGAGGTCGGCCGGGCGGTCGGCATGGTGGTCGCCCCACTTCACGTCATACGCCCAGCTCGGCCGGTTCAGGGCGGGGTTCACCCGCACCACGTCCACCTCGCCGTCGTTCCACCTTGCGTAGTGCAGCGACGGCATCTCGGCCGTGTGAATCCATTGCGCGAAGGTGGCCGTCTCCGCCAACGCGCCGATCGCCGGACTGTCGGCCGCCAGCGGGCCGAACAGCGCCGCCCGCATCGACGGATTGGTCAGATAGACCTTGAAGTGCCGCTGGCGCTGAAACCGCTGCGCCCGCTCGTCCACCCGCCGCACCCGCATGATCAGGAAGGCCGCTTCCAGATATTCCAGATACCGCTGGATGGTGTTCTTGGCGACGCTGGCGTGTTTCGACAGCCCGTCGAGGCTGATTTCCTGCCCGGTGTTGTAGGCCAGCGCCGTGAACAGCGCGTTCAGTTCCTGGATGTCCTCGATGCCGTACAGGCTCGGCAGGTCGTGCATCAGCACCTTCTGCACGATGTCGCGGCCGACGAATTGCTGGAAGTTGGCGCGGATGGCGTCGCTGGTGACCACCTCCGGATAGCCGCCAAAATTCAGGTACTCGATGAAGGCGGCGTTCAGGCCGGGCAGGTCGCGTGCGGCCACGTCCGGCTTGCCGGTCGGGCCGGTGATCTCGGCCACCAGGTCGCCCTCGCGCCCGGTGAAGTGCAGGAACTCGGCAAAGGTCAGCGGCGGCAGCACGAAATCGGTGAACCGTCCGGCGCCACTCTCCTCGCTGCGCCGGCGCAGCGCGGCGGTGGCCGAGCCGGAGCAGACGAACCGCGTCGCCGGGAACCGGTCCACCAGGTCCTTCAGGTGCGTCTCCCAGCCCTTGAGGTACTGGATTTCGTCGAACACCACGAGCCGGGGCGCGGCCGGGTCGTGCGGGCACTCCCGGACGAACAGGTCCAGGAAATGGCCCAGCGACATGCCCGTGTAGGTCGGCGTGTCGATGGAGGCGAACAGCATCGGCCCGAGGGCGCCGGTGGCCGCGAACTCGCCGATCAGCTGCTGAAGCAGGGTGGTCTTGCCAACCCGGCGGGAGCCGAGCAGCACCACGGCGCGCCGGACGGGGCTGGCGATCAGACGGCGCAGCGGGCCGTAATACGACCGCCTGGGCAGGCTGTAAGGCGCACGCGCGGTGTCCAGTGGCGCGAGCCACCAGGGATTGTCGGCCCTGAGCCGGGCCGAGACATCGTCAGAGGAGATCGAGAGCATACCCACCTAGTTAGTATCAGCCGACTGACATTAACTGGCGCTGACCCGAAATGCAAAGCCTGATCAGAGCCTTGAGCCGGGCAATTAGCGCGACCCGTCTGGCCGATGGGGGTCGGTGAGCAGGAACCGGAGCGCGGTGAGCACGCGCCGTGGGTTCTTGCGGTGCATCGCCATGCCGAGCCAGTAGGACGCTTCCTCCCGCCCCATCGCCTCGACGCCCTCGGCGACCGTCCGGATGTTCTCGCGCGACCGCATGGGCGCCAGCGCCCGGAACAGCAGGCCGAGCCGCAGCGCGTCGTCCTCGCCGAGCGGGTGCGCTTCCTTCCGGCCGGAGTGCGGCGCGAACTTGACCCCGGCACGCCCGAGCGCCTTCAGCACCCGGTGCTCCACCAGCTCGAGGTTGCGGCCGCGCAGCCCGGCCACCCGTGTGGGCGCGGTCACCTGCGGTGATGCCGCCGACGGAAGCTGCCAGATTTCCACTTCGGTGTCGGCCGCGCCATGCCGGATCGTCCGCACCTCGAAGACCGGGGCGGAGGCAGGGGTGGCGATGCCGGGGAACCGGGCAATGCGCGCGCTGGTCATTGTGCCGCCTCTGCTGGCTTGTCGGCCGCGACGGTGGCCGTCGCCTCAACATATGCCGCGCCGGTGGCAAAGCGGGTCAACTGCTCCGTGATCTTCTCCGGCGCGTCGGTGTCCATGGCCAGCCCATCAGAGAAGCTGAGGTCAAAGCGAACCTCGACGGTCTTCACATTGGCGGCGCGGAGCTGGGCGTCGAGAAAGTCCTTCAGGGGGGCGGCGTCCTGCGGCGTGCCCGCGTAATCCACCTCGAGCCTGCTCCCCGTGGTGGTCTCGTAACCGCCGGTGATGGCGACCTGCTTCTTGTCCGCCGCCCGGACCGCTGCCACCACGCCGATCAGGCGGAACCCGTCGGCGGGATCGAACACGCGGATGACGAGGCTGCCGAGCCGGCCAACTTTGCGGGCGCGCGCCTGTTCCCAGATGCGGATCAGGGATTCGCGGAGCACGCCCTCGGCACGGAGCGGCTCAGGTTCCACCCGCGTCTTGGTGCCCCCCCCTGTGCCGCCGTCGGTGCTGGACTGCCCGACGCCGCTGCCGGGATGGATCTGCGTCTGGTCCTCGCCGAGATCGCCTCCCTGCTTCTGACCGCCGCCGCCGCCGAACAGGCTGCTGGTTCCGCCTGAACTGCCGCCCCCGCCTTGCTGGCCCTGTTCTTTCGGCTTGGGGCGCGGCCAGATGCCCTGCTCCCTGGCAAACGCCATGGTGAACACGGTCGCCTGCTCGTCCGTCTGGATGGAGGCAAAGGCGTCCCCCTGGCCATACAGCAGATCGCCGCGCCGGTAGACGTAGTCGCCCTGCTCGACGCCCTTGCGGATGCCCTTCACGAACACGTCGTCGCCGACGAGCATCGGCAACGCCGCGTCGCGGCGGAATTCCTCGCGCAGCGCGGCGGTGGTGATCTGGCCCTTCTTCAAAGGCGTCCGGTCGCGGACATAGGCAGGCGCATCCGGCTCATCCTCGGCCAGTCGCAGCTTGCCGTATTCCCGCAGCGCACGGACCACCTGCTGCTGGCCGGAACCCGGCTTCTCGCTGGCGGAGTGGATGTCGAGCGCCGAGTGGGCAAGGGAGACGGTCGCGCCGGCCAACCGGGCCTGCGACGGGTAGAACAGGTGCCGGAACGTCTGCTGGATGGCGATCGCCACCTCGGTCTCGGATTTGGCCTCTATCTCCCGCACCTTGTTCTGTTGATGCTCGGCCAGGTCCTTCAGCCGAGACCCGCCCTTCAATTCGAGCAGGGCAAGCCGGCGCCGCATCTTGGCGCGCATTTCCTCAACGCGCCCCTCCTCGGCAGCGAGGAAGACGAGGTTGTTACGCAGCGCGCGCAGCCCGCCACCGTCCGAACCCTTCCGCTCATAGATGCGCACGATAAGGTCAGGAACCGCATCGACGCTGGCGCCGACGGCGCAAGCATCCTGCGCCAGCACCACCAGCAGCGGACGCCCGTTGCCCACCTCGTCCGGCACGTCCCATGGCCCGGCCGGAAAGGGAACCGCCTCCATGGTCGCGCCGCCGAAGATCGATTTGATACGGTCGTTCAACTGCCCCCGGAGGTCGCCCGGATCGACCCGCTGTTCCTCCTGGCGGATGATCTGGGTGAGATTCGCTTCGGTCAGGAAACGCAGCGGAGCCGTCGCGCGGTCGTCGAGATAGGCGGAATGGGCGACAAACGCCTTCCGGGCTTCCTCGATGAAGCTGATGTCCGTGAACGGACCGAGGACACAGTAGCGCAGATGCTCCGGCGAAAGCCCCTTCAGCCCTTCGTTGAAGGCGAGGCTGTGCATGAAAATCGTTCGCGCAACGTAGGCTGTGTAAGGCGGTAAACCCTTGTGGTTGCGCGCGTCCAGTTCCTGCGCCTGGGCCTCCTTGCCGCCCTCGCCCGCGATGTCCGAGCGGATCGCGGGCACATACATGGCCAGGCCGAGGCGCGTCACCAGCTCCTGCCGGATCGGCTCGTAGCCCAGGTCGACGTGGTGAAGATGGATTGCCGTGGCGTCCGCCGGCCGGAGTTGCCACAGGCGCGCGATGGTGCGCCCAAGGATTCGAAGCATGCCCCGGACGCGCTGGAAGTTCTGCAGGGTCGCGGTCTTGGAGGTGAAGGTCTCCAGCACGTCGGGGTGGAGCGGGTAGCTCCTGGCAAACTCGTCCGCGGTCGTGGACTTCGATGCCTCCGGCGTCAGCGCGTCGCGGTTATGGGTCCACAGGTCCCGGTAGGCATCGACGACCTGGGTAGCGCGTGCGTCGTCGATGCGGCCGAACAGGCGGCGCCGCAGCACCTGAACCGTCTCATCGTCTTCGGTCGGGTTGAGCAGCGTGGCCTTGCGGGCGGAAACGCTCTCGGCCTCCCCCATCCTGTCGGCGACGAACTGGTTCTCGTCCGAATATGCGTCTTCCGACCGACCGTCCTTACCGACGGCGAGGGTATAGACGAGGGCGGCCCGCGGCGACGATTCGATCGCCTTGAACAGACTCGTCAGGAATGCGGTCAGCTGGTCCCGCGCACCCGCCTTGGCCTTCACTTTTCGGAGGTAAATGGCAAGTTCGTCCAGGAGAACGAGGGCGGGTCCACCCCCGAACAACTCAGCAATGGTCTCTGCGCCAGGCGCGGCCCCCAGTTCGTCCGAGCGGCGAACCCTCTCGTAGCCCTCCTTCCCGGCGAGCGCGTAGGCGAGTTCACCCCAAGGCGTGTAGGCGAAGATATCGTTGCCCATGCGCCGGCCGTTCATCGGATCGGCGTTCTCGCCGTCAAAGGCCGCGATGCGCACGGGCTCCCTCGGGATGAGGGCCGGGTCGATGAACTCCGCCGGATTCGGGACGCCGGGCATCCCCCGTGCCGCGTGAACCAGCGCAATGAGCCCGTGAGTCTTACCGCCGCCGAAGGAAGTGTCGAGCCTGAATATCGCGGCAACGGACGGGCCGGAGCCAGTAATCCGTCCGCAGACGTTGGCGAGCAGGCTCTTCAGACCGCGCGTCGGGTACGTATTGGCAAAGAAGCGATCGGCCTCGGCATACTCCTTCGGCCCCCCGTGACCCCTCAGGACGTGCGCGAGATCGGCCGCAAAGTCACTGTCGCTGGACGTGCCCGTGAGTACGTCGAGGCGTGGCTCACAGAGATCGAAGATCGTCGGAATGGTCATTCCTGGCTCTGCCCGGCATGCATGTCTTGAGAGCCAATTTGACAGGCTCAGCGTCGCGCCGCCACCAGACATTCCGAGCGCGCGACAGAGGGGGGACACGGCGGTTTGGCGTCAGGGCCATCCACTGGCTGAAAGACTGGGGTTCACGCCCTCTTCCGGCGCTCGCTCACGCCGGACTCAGCACCAGCGGGTCCTGTGCCAGATCGAGATAGCCGGTGTCCTGCCGGCAAACCCAGGTCAGCAGGGTTCCAGGCGGTACCGGCCGCTTTTCGAACTGGGATACCGTCTGACGGTATTGGGCGTCGCTCGTGGTCGAGCCCTGGAGGCGGGCCATGTTGGCCTTGAGCCCAGCAAGATTGTCCTCCGCAATCGCCGAGCGGAATGCCGTCACCCTGCGGTTCCCGGTGAGCGCGAAGAAGAAATAGTCGCCGGTCTCGACCATCGTGTTCAGGACCAATCGCGCCACCGGATCGCTCGGGTTGATCAGCACGTTGCAGGTCGCGAAGCCGTAGAACTCGAAGGCGAAATGGACCACCTCCCAGCCACTGCCGCCGAACAGCGCGTGGCCGAAAGCGAAGCCCGCGGCTGACACCTCGGGCGGGAGCGTCTGGTTCAGGTGCAGCGCGACCAGTGCGCACTGGCTGCCTTCCACTTCGACCAGGCCAAGGCCGAGGCAAGGTGCGTCCGCGGCAACGAACTCCGACATGAATTGCCGGTTGACCGTCAGGGCGGGCAGCGTCGGACGGGCGTGGCGCATGCGTTCAGGATCTCGGTGTCGGTCGAAGGAAAAGTGCTGGCGGCCGGACCGCCCGGTGCCGTGCAGAACACCTATCACGCCGGCGGGTCGGGCTATATGGGCGTCTCCGGCCAAGGGGCCGGCCGCGCTCTCAGGCTTCGCCCCGAACCCCGCAAGAACGCGGGTTTCGCCCCTTCGGGTTTCGATCGCTGACGCGGATATGGCGGCTGTGTTCCCAGCCTCCGAAGGCAGGTGTCGCCCCGGCGCCGGCCCCCTGCCCCACGTCCTGCCCCCACAAAGTGTGTCTCCCGCAGACTTCCCAGCCTGCCATGCCGCGCCAGACCGGCTCAAGGATGCGGTGCCCCCCAATTTTGTCTGCCGAAGGAGCGCGCAGGGCGCGCGAGTCATATTGCATGACGGCAGACAAAATCGGCGCCCCCCCGCCCCGCTTCGCGGCGCCTTCGGCGTCCCTGATCCAGTCCGGCCCGGCATGACCGGCAGCCTCCGTCTTCAACACGACGGAGGAACAGATGATCGCTCTCTACGACCACATCCAGCAACTGCGCGCCGAACTCGCCGGCTGCTACCTCGCCTCCCCGCAAGAGCGCGCAACGATCAAGGCCGAACTGGAACAGGCGCTCGCGCGTCAGGCCGAGCTTGACCGCGACGACGCGGCGGCCGGCGGGGATTAACCCCCCGCCGCCTCGGCGGCCCGTGCCAGCGGGCCGCCATTCCCTTCCGCAATCCGCTCCATCGCGGCGCACGAAACAGCAGAATGGCGGCGTCGCCGCGCCAGCCACCGCCTGTCGCCGGCGGCGTGAAAGCGGCGCAAAAAATGTGCCTTGATTGCGGAGGTGACGAAAGCCGTGGCGGGCGCATTGCTGGACGACGCCGGCGGCGAGGCCGATGGCGATGTGCGCCGAACAGTCAGGGAGCGGGTTGACCGATGCTGCCGCCATCGAGTTCGCCGGCTTCCTGCACGCGTTCCGCTCCCTGCCCTCACTCGACAGCACCTTGGCCGGGATTCCACCCCGCTTTGGTCCGCCGACGCCGGAAGACAGGCGCTACCGCTTGCGCTGGACGCGCCGCAATGGGCGCCGCTTCGCGGCCGCCTTCGGCGCCATTGCCCCGCGTCCGCTTCGCGGTCGCCGGGTCGCAGGAGGGCGAGGTGAACAGGACGGGCTGAAGCGGCCCTCCACCAGGTCACCCGCCGGTCGCGATCAGGAGCGCCGCGCCGTGACCCACGAGGACGTCGAACTCGATCTGTTCAGAAACAACCTCAACTGCGCCGTGCTGCTTGAACGGAGCGTGCCGGCGTGGCGACTCGACCGCAAGGGCAGCACGCGCCGCGCGCTGAAGTATCGACGCGGCGAAGGCGAGATCCTCATCGTCAACCATGACGGCCGTGGCTGGTGGGATCCGCGGAGCGCGGCGAAAGGCGACATCTTCGATCTGGTGCAGTTCCTTGATCCGGGCCTGAACTTCGGTCAGGTCCGCCGGGTGCTCCGGGCGCTTGTCGGACTCTCTCCCGCATTTCCGGAAGCCCTGCGCTCGCAGAAGCGATCCGGCCGGGACCGGCCGCTGGCAGAAAGATGGCAAACGCGTCCACGTCTCCGCCCAGGCACTGCAACCTGGCGCTACCTGACCGACGAGCGCCGGTTGCCGCCGGGTATTCTGGCCGCAGCCGAACTGGCAGACGCGCTGCGCGAAGGACCATACGGCAGCGCCTGGTTCGCGCATCGTGACGAGGGCGGGAGGCTCACCCACATCGAAATCCGGGGACCTGATTTCAAAGGCTCGCTCCGGGGCGGGCGCAAGACGCTCTTCCGCCTGCGGGGCGGCCGGCGGCCGGCACGCCTTGCGCTCACCGAAGGACCGATCGACGCCCTAAGTCTGGCGGCGCTCGAAGACATGCGCGCCGACACACTCTACGCCGCGACCGGCGGCGGCATGGGGCCAGGCACCATTGAGGCGCTCGCGCGGGAACTGGCCACCATGGCAACTTTGCCGAACGCGCTGTTGCACAGCGCCGCCGACGCGAATGCCGCCGGTGAGCGTTACGCGCTGCGCCATGCGGAACTGGGAGCAGCGGCGGGTGTCGCCTTTGCTCGTCTGACACCGACAGGCGGCGCGGACTGGAACGACGTGCTGAAGCTGAAAAAGCCCGCATGATGCCAAGCTCGCCGCCGCTCAGACGGCCCGCAGACCGGCCGGCGACTTCGTTGCCCCCTCAGCGCGGCCGATAGCCGCGGCGCAGCTTGGCCGTCGCGATCCGCGCCAGGGCATTCACCGCAGCACCCGGGTCGGAATGCGGATCGAGCCTGCGGCGCCCCTCGGTGCCGATTCTCCCCCAGTGCCGGAGCAACAGGGCGCGACCGAAAAGGTCCGGCCATACCTGCATCCGATAATAGCGCCACTCGTTCCGCTCCGGACGGATGCGGACCAGCGACGCGCAATCCGGGAACAGCAGGAGCTGGACCGGTTGGACTGTCAGTGCGGTGTCGCGGCGCCTCGGCATGCGGCGAGTCTAGCAGCAGGGCCAGGTTTTGCCAGCCGATCGACCGGCCTTTTCTCGCAAACGCAACAGATGAAAACCAATGAGAAGGGAGAAAGCTGCCGCTTGCGGGATCGTCGCCGCAAGGGTGCCTCGCTGCGCTCCCGGGCTTGCCTGCGGCGGCGCCCGCCCTTGCCCCGACGCTCCCGAAACGGCTGCCGGAACGGGTCTTCGACGAAAAGATTCGGAACGGGAGAAGCCCATGAACACGATCGGCAAGAGCCTGCGGATCACCGCTGGAGCAGCAGTCTTCGCTGCGGCGATCTACGTCGTCCTCAGTGTCCCCGGTTTCCTGTCGGATCGCGACAGCACCGTTGCTGTCCAAGTCCTGCGGGCAACGCGCCGGTAACCGCCGCCTTACCCCGCCCGCGGGGAAGACAAAGACGCAGAGGGAAACACGAGACATGATCCACGACTTACACGGCACGCATAGCGCAGACCGGAACGAAACTCGGTTCGCGACGGAGAGCGCGCCATGAACGTCCCGCAATTCGCCCAGGTGCTCGGCGTCATCATCCGCCACAACATCGCCATCGCGCAGGACGGCGGCAAGCCGCGCGAC
Source organism: uncultured Alphaproteobacteria bacterium (assembly GCA_963709085.1). Classification (GTDB taxonomy): domain Bacteria; phylum Pseudomonadota; class Alphaproteobacteria; order Acetobacterales; family Acetobacteraceae; genus Rhodovastum. Next base: position 131,680 of record CAVPVB010000022.1, on the reverse strand, counting down.
TTCCTTGTGCCGATGGCCTGGGGTGATCCCGGGCTCGGCAAGACGGAGATCGTCGAAAGCGTGGCCGCCGACCTTGGCGATCTCGGCCGCGACCTGCCGGCGGCAACCGACGACGACCAGGGCTGGCAGGTGGTCTATGCTGATCTGCAAACCCGCGATCCGGCCGAACTCGGCGGCCTGCCCTGGATCGAGAACGGCCGCGCCATCCGTTGCCGGCCGGACTGGCTGCCGGTCGGGGGCCGAGGCATCCTGTTCCTCGACGAACTACCCCAGGCGGGCCTCGCCAATATGAATATCGCCGCCAGCCTGATCCGTGATCACCGGATCGGCGAGCATGTGCTGCCGCCGGCGTGGATGGTGGTCTGCGCCGGCAACCATCAACACAACCGCGCCGGCACGACGACCATGCCGAGCCATCTGCGCAACCGCCTCGTGCATCTGACCATCGAGGCCGACGTCAACGCCTGGGCAGCGTGGGCCGCCCGCCGCGGCGTCGCACCGATGCTGATCGCCTACAACCGCTACCGCGCGAGCGAATACCATCACCGGTTCTCCGCAACCGAGAACGCCTATCCGTCGCCGCGCAGCTGGGCGATGACCGACCGCGTGCTGCAAATGCCACTGCCCGAAAACCTGCGGCGCGAATGCGTCGCCGGTGCCGTCGGTGGACCGGCCAGTGCCGACTTTACCGGATTCGAGCGGATCTTTCGCAACCTTCCCGACATCGACGCCATCCTCCTCAACCCGGAGGCCGGTCCGTTACCGGACGATCCCATGACCAGCTACGCGCTGATGGGTGCGCTCGCGCACCGGGCCACGCCGCGCAATTTCGCGGCAGTGGTCCGCTATCTCGACCGCCTGCCGGAACAGGAGTTCTCCGTCGCGTGCGTGGTCGACGCCACCGCCCGTGACGGACAGGCTCACACTGACGGCCGCCTATCAGAGCTGGGCGGCTGCCCACGGCGCCATGCTCAGCGGCCATTGAGCCAGCACCCCCGCCGACGACGCTCACGACGCAGTGCCTGCCGGCACCTTTCGCCTTTCCACTCCCGAACACATCCACACGGAGGTCCGCCATGGACATCTCTGCACGCGCGCTGCTGGTCAACACCACCGTCCGGGTCTGGACCGGCGAAAAGCGCGACCGTGCCATCACGCGCGAGATCTGCAGCATGAAAGGCGCCGAGGACAACGCCGTCCGCGCCAACAAGAGCCTGCTGGGAGAAGACATCAAGCCGGTGCAGGCGGCCGAGCGGGCCGTGCGCGCGGCGGTCAACGAGCGCACACTGCCGTGGATGGATGACGGCACGCGCATCCTGAAAGGTGCTGCGTTCCTCGCCTTCACCGAGAGCATGGCCGAGCCGGTCAGCGCCTTTGACGCCGCGGTCGAGGCGTTCATCGGCGCCTATCCGGAAATCAGGAACGAGGCCCGCCGGCGGCTCGGCAGCGCCTACGCCGACAGCGATTTCCCCTCGCAGGGACAGCTCCGCGATCGCTTCGGCGTCAAGCTGACCTACCTGCCGGTGCCGAGCAGCCACGACTTCCGCGTCGAACTCGCCGCCGAGGAAATTGCCGCGGTGCGCCGCAACGCCGAGGACGCGCTGCGCGGCACGGTCAACGACGCGGTGCGCGCGCTGCTGGACCGGCTGCGCGAGCCGGTCGCCCACATGGCGACCCGGCTGCGGCTGTTCCGGCGCCGTGCCAATGGCAAGGTCGAGCATCCGTTCCGCGACACGCTGGTGGAGAACGTACGGGAGATCGTTGCCCTCGCGCCGATGCTCAACCTCATGGATGACCCGCGCATCGCCGCCCTCTGCGCCGACATCGAAAAACACCTCACGGCCTACGAGCCCGACCAGCTGCGCAACTCGCCGCGACTGCGTGAGGACGTGGCCAACCAGGCCGACGACATCCTGCGGCGCATGCAGGGCGCCTTCGCATGAGGGAGGGGCCGATGCTGCCGGACATCATCACCAAGGCGCGTGCCCGGCTCCTCGTGCGCGCGCCGTTCTTCGGGTCGATCGCGCTCGGTCTGAAATGGATCGGCGCCCCCGCGGTGCGCACCATGGCGACGGACGGACGGGCGGTGTGGTTCAACACCGCTTGGTGCGAGGCGCAGGGCACCGAGAAGACCATGGGGGTGATGGCGCACGAGGTGCTGCACATCGTCAACAAGCACCATTTGCGCCGACGCATGCGCGATCTCCGCCTTTGGAACATTGCCTGCGATCTGTTCGTCAACCGCATCCTGGAGGCGGACAAATATGCGCTTCCCGACGTGCTGATCTTTGACACCGCTGGTCGCTTTGCCGGGATGCCGGTCGAGGTCATCTATCAGCGTCTGGCGGACGAGCAGCCGACGGCGCAACAGGCCGGCGGCGCGCCGGGGCCTGGATCGCAGGGTCCCGGCCCTGCCACGGCCGAGGCCGGAAGCCCTGTCGGCACGGACAGGACGGCAACCGTTGCTCCGGCCGAGAGCTGGGGCGAGGTGCGCGACCTGACGGACGAGAACGCGGCGGCGCTCGGCGATGCGGCGCGCCGGCAGGCCGAGGACGATCTCGATGTCCGCATCCGCCAGGCTGCTGCGGCGGCGAAACGCGCCGGGCGATTCAGCGGCGCGCTGGCCGAGGTGGTGGAGGCCGCGCTCCTGCGTGCGGATTGGCGCGATCGGTTTCGCATGCTGTTCGACGGCACGCTGCGCAGCGATGCGAGTTGGGCCCGGCCCAACCGCCGGTTCCTGCCGCATGGCGTGTATCTGCCCGGATGGCGCCGCGCCGGCGCCGGGCGGGTGGCCTTCGTGCTCGACACCTCCGGCTCGATCTCAGGGCGCGAACTCGCCATCTACCTCGCCAATCTGCTCGGCATCATCGAAGAGACCGGGCCGGAGCAAATCGCCATCATCCAGTGCGACGCAGAGGTGAAGCGGGTCGACTATCTTGGCCCCGGCGAGACCGTCGATCGCATTGAGGTGCACGGTCGCGGCGGGACGCGCTTTCAACCGGCCTTCGACTGGATCGCCGGGAGCGGCTTCGCTCCGCACGTCATCGTCTACGCGACCGATCTCGATGCCAGCGATCGTCCGGACGATCCCGGCACCCCGGTCATCTGGCTGACGCCAGCACGCGGCCGCGCCGTGCCGTTCGGCGAGATCGTCGAAGTCACGCCCTGATGGCGCGCGGCCGGGACGGCATGGCAAGGCCAACCGAGGGAACAAGGGAGGCGGAACGGTGCCGCATGCGCGGCCGCCGGCGCAAGGATTCCGCGCTCCGCGCGCGCCTTCGGCGCCCTGTGCGCCGGCCGCCGCGAAGCGGCTCGGCGGAGGCATTGCCGGAGGAAAAAGCAATGACCACAGAACCACGGACACCGCTGGCGACCACGGCTGATCGACTGCGCGGGCATCCGGCCTGGCGCACCTATCTTGCGATATCGGTTCGGCTCGGCCGCATCACCGTTCAGGAGGGGCAGCGGCAGTTGCGCAACCGCCTCCTGGACAACGCCTTTCGGTTCGAGGGCGTGCTGCTGCGCACCACTGGTTTGACCTTCTGCCAGATCACGGCGGCGGCGAACACGGACAGGACCGCCCTGATGAACGCGATCCGGCGCACATACCGGGGAGACGCATGACATGGCCAGCGACAAACACGTTGCAGCGCGCGCCGATACACTGCCGACCTGGCCGGTGCACGAGGCGGCGATGGCCGTGCTGCCGGCGCTTGTGCGCGCGGAGCTTCATCTGCGCCGGCTGGCGGGCCCACGGGCCGCGGTGCTTTCGGAGCGCATGCTGCAGGTGTTCGAGGGCCTTATCGACGCCGCACAGGATGTCGAGGGCTACATCCGACGCTGGGAGGCTGCGGCACTCGCCGCAATCGCAGAGCCGTTGGCCTCCGCTCTCACGGTCTATGAGCGGGCAGGTGATGGTGTGGCATCGGAACACCCGGCGCCGCGTTGCGGGCATGGCGCCGAGGAACCGCGGCATGCACCGGATTTCGCGGAGATCATGGTGCGGCACACCGGTGACGATGGCATGCCCTGCATCAACGCCGGGAAAACCTGGGGCCACGCCTGCGACGCCGTGGCCAGGGGCACCGATCCGCGGGAGCTGGCAGCACTTCTCAGCCGCGAAGGGCCTGAGCCAGGATAACTGCTTCATCCATCCGGTTTCCTTGGGGCGATGGTGTAGTTCCATTCGCCGTGGAAGGAAGCGGGTTTGAGGTTGAGGGCAGCCATCTCGGCGTCGGAGATCTTGATGCCTTTCTCGTAGGCATTGGCATCGAGCCGACAGGCGACGGTGAGGCCGGTGTCAGTGGTGGTGCTGGCGATCAGTTGGATGATGGCCAGGTAGCTGACCAGCGGCTTGGCGCGCCAGTTCATGGTGATGAAGGCGAACAGCCGGTGCTCGATACGATTCCATTTGCTGGTGCCGGGCGGCAGATGGTTCACGGTGATCTCGATCCGCAGTTCATCGGCCAGGACTTGCAACTCCCGCTTCCACAGGCGCACGCGGTTGCCATTGCTGCCGCCGCAGTCGGCGGTGATCAGCAGCCGCTTGGCGGTGGGGTAGCGAGCGGCGCCGAGCGCGTGCCACCAGCGCCGGATGCTCTCGACGGCGAAAGCGGCGGTGTCGTGGCTGATGCCGAGATTGACCCATCCGTCATTAGCGGCGACGTTGTAGACGCCATAGGGCGCGACCTTGCCGAGTTCGGGGATAACGAAGTCGTGCACCCGGACCGGTTCTGGTTGCCCCTTTGGGCGTAGCTCGCGTCCGCCGTTCTTGAAGTCGCCGACGGGCTCCTTCTTTTTGGTGTCGACCGAGATGACCGGCTCTCCGGCCGCCTGGAACGCCTTCACCTCGGCGTTGATGTGCTCGAACTGGGCGTTGCGGTCGGGATGGCTGGTGCCTTCGCGCGTCTTGGCATTGGCCTGCAGGCTGAAGCCCAGGCGCTTCAGCAGACGGCCGACCAGTTTCTGACCAGCGGTGAACCCCCGTTCCGCCAGCGCCGCGGACAGACGGCGTTGGCTCTTGCTCACCCACCGCAACGCGGCCTCGGGATCGCCGCGGATCGACGGTTCGACCAATTCGTTCAAGGCAGCCAAAAGCCCAGGCTGCGTCTTGATCGCCGACTTGCCGCCGCCGCCCGGTCGCCGCACCCGCGGGCTGAACATCACGGCGCCAGAACGCAAGTCTGCCAGGCCGCGATCGATCGTGCTGCGCGCAATCCCGGTTGCCAGCGAGACCGCAACCACACCGCCGTGGCCAGCAGTGCGCGCTTCACTGGCCGCGAACAACCGGCGCCCTCGCTCGTCCAGAACCGGCTCAAGCGCCTCAAAGCGAGCCTTGATGGCAGCGATGTCAATCATCCGGTCAGGATAGACGCTCCAGATGCCGCATAAAGCTCAATATCGGATTCGTTCGTTGCGTTCTTGCCGACCACCGGATTCTTTTCTTCCGATTCGGTTGCCCTGGCTCAGGCCCGAAGTGACGAACGACGACGACTGGCGCAACCTGCGGCAGGTCGCCACCGGCTGCGCCGCCGCGGGCTGGCAAGCTGCCACGGCACCGGGCACGGTGTTGCGTGCCGCCCTGGCGGCCGAGTGCGGAGATGGCTGGTGGACCGGTCCGGCCGACAGCCCGGTGCACATCGCCGCCTCGTCCCTGCTGGCGCTGGTGGAAAACCACCAGGCGCTGATGCAGGCGCTCCGGCGCCTGATCCCGGCGGCGGAAGCGCATGCCACCGATGCCGGAGCGCTGGCTGACGAGGTTGCCGACGATCCGGACGCCATGGCAGACGAGAAGCAGGGCCGCCGTTTGCACGCGACCGCAACGGCAGCGGACATCACCTTTGCCCTCCACACACTCAAACACGCGAAAGGCCTGCGCTGATGGCACGGTTCCGGTTGCGGTCCTGGCAGGAGCAGACGCTCTACGACTCCCGGGACTACGAGATCGATGCGGGGACTTTGGAAGAAGCCGCCGAACTGCTGGACGAGTTGCAGGAGCAGGCGCAGGAGATCGCCGGACCGGTTGAACTGCCGCTGAACGTCTGGTGCATCAACAGCACCGGTCGCGAGATGTGGGTGCTGGACCCGGATGAGATCGTGGACAGCGAGCGTGGCATCGCTGAGATCGGCACGGACGGGCGCAAGCTGCGCGATGTGCTGCCGGCGGCGGCCAGTCCGCCGGACGGCGCGTTGGCCACGGCGCTGGCGGAATTCATCCGCGACATCGAGGCCGTTGGCGTCGAGACCGTGCGCGAAGACTGGCCGGATTTGGTGGTGACCTACGAGAAGGCCCGGCGTGCCGTGGCGGCAAGCGCGCACTGAGCGTTTGCGAGCGAACGCCCGCCTCGCTCGGTGCGCGCCGGGCAAGGCCAATGACATCGGCAGGCGTTCATCCGCGGTTTCGATTGCTTCACAAGCTCTGACACCGCGTCACGCCATTCCATCGCCGGCAGCGCAACGGACCGCCGCGTAGCACCCGTCCATCCAGGTCGCCCCCCTTTCATCCGGCCGCCCGGCCCGGCGCAGCACCCGCGCCGGAACGCGGCCGGCTGCCCGCAGCAGGAGCCAGCCATGCCTGACACCGCGCCATTCACCATGACCTTGTTCGACGCCACCGCCCTCACCTCGACCCTTTACACACCGGCGGCCGAGCCGGTGACGATCTCGCCGGCCTGCAACCAGGATGATGACGATGATCCGAGGGTGCCGACAGCGCCGCCTGCGGTGCATGGCACGAACTATTTTCTCACCACCGACCGTTCGCTCGCGCGCGGCTGGAAGGCGCGGGCGCGTGACAATCTGGCCGCCATCCGCCTGTCCAAAGAGTTGGAGGGCTCCGACCGGCCGGCAACGCCCGACGAGCAGGCGCAGCTGCTGCGCTTCACCGGCTTCGGCGCCACCGAACTGGCGCAGAACTGCTTCCCGCTGCCCGGTGCCACCACCTTCCGCGACGGCTGGGAGGAGACCGGGCGCACCCTGATGACGCTCGCCTCCCCGGCGGAATTCGCAGCGCTTCGCCGATCAACCCAATATGCGCATTTCACGCCCGAGCCGATCGTGCGGGCGCTCTGGCGCGCCGCCCGACATCTCGGGTTCTCCGGCGGCCGCGTGCTCGAGCCCGGCATGGGCACCGGCCTGTTCTTCGCGCTGCTGCCGCCCGAACTGCGCAGCACCACCCGGCTCACCGGCATCGAGTACGACCCGATCACCGCCCGCATCGCCCGCCTCGTGCATCCCGAGGCAATGATCCGTTGCGAGGACTACACGCGCAGCCAATTGGGGGGCGGCTTCGACCTGGTCATCGGCAACCCGCCGTTTGCCGACCGGATTGTCCGCGCCGATCCGGCGACCGCGCCACTCGGCCTGCGGCTGCATGATTATTTTGTTTCCAGGTCGATCGCCCGGCTTCGGCCCGGCGGCCTCGCCCTGTTCGTCACCAGCACCGGCACGATGGACAAGGCGAGCACAGCCGCGCGCGAGCATATCGCCGGCATGGCCGACCTGGTGGGCGCCGTGCGGCTCCCCGAAAGCAGCATGCGCGCCGCCGCCGGCACCGACGTTGTCGTCGACGTGCTGGTGTTCCAGCGCCGCGCCACTGGCCAGGAGCCCGGCGGCCAGAACTGGATCACCCTCTCCGCAATCGTGCCCGATGCAGGACGCCCAGGCGATGGCGACGGCGCCACGCCTCTGGAAGCCAAGACCTTTGAGATCAACGCATATTTCGCCGCGCATCCCGGCATGGTGCTGGGCACGCACGCCGTGAGGTCCGGCATCTATGGGCCCGAGCCAACCTATACCTGCCGCCCGCGGCACGGCGCTGGCAAGCTGGAAGACCGGCTGTGCGAAGCCCTCTTGCGGCTCCCCGCCAACATCTTCACGCCGTCAGCAGAGTCCGCACCGGACCCGGACGAAACCGGACTCATCCCGGTTCGAACCGGCACCGCCGCCGACGGCGCCACCATCAAGGAAGGCTCCTACCTGATCGGCAAGGACGGCCGGCTGATGCAGGTCGCCGGCGGCGCCGCCGTCGCGATCACCATCAAGCAAGGCAAAGGCGGCGAAGGCCTTACGCCCAAGGCAGCGAAGATCATCCGCGCCCTGCTGCCCATCCGCGACGCCGTGCGCGAGGTGCTGCGCGCCCAGGCGGCCGAGCAGCCCTGGACGCAGGCCCAGGTGAAGCTGCGCCTCGCCTATTCGGGATTCATCCGGCATTTCGGGCCGATCAACCACACTGTCGTCACCGTCACGACGGATGCCGAGACCGGCGAGGAGCGCGAAACCCACCGACGGCCGAACCTCGCTCCTTTTGCCGACGACCCGGATGCCTGGCTCGTCGCGGCGATCGAGGAGTACGACCTGGAGACCGGCCTTGCCCGCATGGGGCCGATCTTCCGCGACCGGGTGATCGCCCCGCCCGCCCCTCCGCTCATCACCTCGGCCGCGGATGCGCTCGCGGTGACCTTGAGCGAAGTGGGCCGGGTCGATCTCGACCATGTGACCGGCCTGCTCGAATGCGATCCTGAAACCGCACTGGCCGAACTTGGACCCGCCATCTTCCGCAACCCACGCACGGAATGCTGGGAAACCGCGGATTGCTACCTCTCGGGCGCGGTCCGCACCAAGCTGGCGGTCGCCGAAGCCGCCGCCGCGGCCGATCCCCAGTACGCACGCAACGTCCTCGCCCTGCGCGAGGTGCAGCCCGCGGATCTGCGCCCGTCCGACATCACCGCCCGCCTGGGTGCGCCCTGGCTGCCGACCGATGTGATCGAGGCGTTCGCGTTGCAGGTCATGGCCACCGAAACCACCGTGCTTCATTGCGCCGAGCTGGCCTCCTGGACCGTCGACACCGCAGCCTTCGCGGGCACCGCCGCCGGCACGTCCGAATGGGGAACCCCGCGCCGCCATGCCGGCCATCTGCTGCACGACGCGCTGAACAGCGCCACCCCGCAGATCTTCGACACGATCACCGAAGACGGCGTCGAGAAGCGGGTGCTCAACGCCGAGGCAACCGAGGCCGCCAAGGAAAAGCTGGTGCGAATCAAGGACGGGTTCACCGCCTGGGTCTGGACCGATCCGGATCGCACCGACCGCCTCGCCGCGATCTACAACACAAGCTTCAACAATCTGGTGCCACGGCATTTCGATGGCCGGCATCTGACCCTGCCGGGTGCCAGCGCCGTCATCACGCTGCGGCCGCACCAGAAGCGGGCGGTGTGGCGCATCATCGCCGCCGGCAGCAGCTACATCGCGCACGCGGTCGGCGCCGGCAAGACGTTCTCCATCGCCGCGGCGATCATGGAGCAGAAACGTCTCGGCCTGATCACCAAGGCCATGCTCATCGTGCCCGGCCATTGCCTGGCCCAGGCCTCACGCGAGTTCCTGCAACTCTACCCGACCGCCAGAATTCTGGTGGCCGATGAGACCAACTTCACCAAGGACAAGCGCGCCCGCTTCCTCGCCCGCGCGGCGACCGCGACGTGGGACGCCTTGATCCTCACGCACGCCGCATTCCGCTTCATCGCGGTTCCGGCCGCCTTCGAACGCGACATGATCGAAGAGCAACTGGCCCTGCACGAAGCGGTCAAACTGCGCGCCGATACCAACGACCGCACGACGCGCAAGCGCATCGAGGCGATGAAAGAGAAACTGGCGGAGCAACTCGAATCCCTGAAGGGCCGCCGCGACGACATGCTGACGATCGAGGAACTCGGCATCGATCAGATCATCGTCGACGAGGCCCATGAGTTCCGCAAGCTCTCATTCTCAACCAACCGCACGACGCTGAAAGGCGTTGATCCGAATGGTTCGCAGCGCGCCTGGGACCTGTTCGTGAAATCCCGCTTCCTCGAACGGAAGAATCCGGGCCGGGGGTTGATCCAGTCTTCGGGAACCCCGCTGACGAACACCCTGGGTGAACTTTTCACCGTGCTGCGCTTCCAGGCCGAGGCTCTGCTGCGCGAGCGCGGTGTTCACGAGTTCGATGCCTGGGCATCGACCTTCGGCGATACGCTGACCGAACTGGAACTGCAGCCCTCCGGCACCTACAAGCCGGTCGAACGGTTCTCGACCTTCATCAACGTGCCGGAACTGATTTCCATGTTCCGATCGATCGCGGACGTGGTTGTGAAAGACGACCTCCGCGACTTCCTGAAGCTGCCGCGCATCCGTGGCGGCGAGCGGCAGCTCATCACGGCGTCACCCAGCGCCGGCTTTCGCGCCTACCAGAAGCACCTCGCCCGCCGCATCGAAGCCATCGAACACCGGAGCGGCCGGGTCAAACCCGGCGACGATATCATCCTGGCCATCATCGGCGATGGCCGCCACGCCGCCATCGACATGCGCCTCGTCTGCCCCGGCGCGGCCAACGAACCGGCCAACAAGCTGAACCGGCTCATCGCCAACGTCCACCGCATCTGGCAGGAGACCGCCGGCCACCGCTACACAAGGCCCGACGGAACCCGCTACCCTGTCGCCGGCGCCGGCCAGTTGATTTTCTCCGATCTCGGCACGATCAGCGTGGAGGCCACACGCGGGTTCTCCGCCTATCGCTGGATCAAGCACGAACTGATCCGGCAAGGCGTGCCCGCTGCCGAAATCGCTTTCATGCAGGACTTCCGGAAATCGGCGGACAAGAGCCGCCTCTTCACCGACTTCAACGCCGGGCGGGTTCGTGTGCTGATCGGTTCGTCGGAGACGATGGGAACGGGGGTCAACGTGCAGCTGCGGCTGAAGGCCCTGCACCACCTGGACGTGCCCTGGTTGCCAAGCCAGATCGCCCAACGCGAAGGGCGCATCGAGCGGCAAGGCAACCAGCATGACGAGATCGAGATCTACGCCTATGCCACGCTCGGCTCGATGGACGCGACAATGTGGCAGAACAACGAGCGCAAGGCGCGTTTCGTCGCGGTCGCCCTGGCCGGCGACCCGAGCCTCCGCCGCCTCGAGGACATCGGCAGTCAGGCCAACCAGTTCGCCATGGCCAAGGCGATCGCGTCAGGGGACGGCCGCCTGATACAGAAGGCCGGTCTGGAGAACGAAATCGAGCGGCTGCAACGCCAGCGCGCGGCCCACATCGACGACCAGCACGATATCCGCCGCCGCATCCACACCGCCCGTTGCGACCAGCAACGCGCTGACGCCAGGATCGTTGGCATCCGGCAGGACCTCGCTCGCGGTGTGTCGACGCGCGGGGATGCGTTCACCATGGAAATCACGGGCCGGGGTTTCCATGAGCGCAAATCCGCGGGGGCCGCGCTGCTCGCCAAGGTTCGCATGGCGGTGCTGGAACGCGACACGCGCGACTGGACCATCGGTCGCATCGGCGGGTTCGACCTGACCTGCCGCGTCCGGCACAATCCCGGTGGACAGAGCTGCACCGGCGGACTCATCCTGGAGCGCACCGACTACGAACATGACATCGACGTGCAGGATGACCTGACCGCGCTCGGCCTGATCGCCCGGCTCGAATATGTGCTCGATCACTTCGAAAGCGAGATCGAGGACCATGCGCGACGGCGGTCGGACGCAGCCGCGCGGCTCGCCGGCTACGAAGCGCGTCTTGGCGAGGCGTTTCCGCTGCAAGGCGAACTCGACGAAAAACTGGCGCGGATGGCCGAGCTGGAGGCCGACCTCGCCAGGACCGAGAGTATCGCCGCTGAGGATACGGCGGACGTCATAGGCTCCGCGACCGAAGCTGCCTGACCCGCATCCAGCCGCCGCCACGACCCGGGCGATCCCGCCGCTTCAACATGCCAGGAAATCAGCCATGCGCCGCTTTCATGCGCGGACGCTCACGCGGACACTGTTCACGGAGCAGGAGTTTACCGCGACAAGATTCAGCAGCGCCGCCGACAAGGCGTGGTTCGCGAATGCGCTGTGCCGGTTCATCGACAGCGAGTTCCGATCCGCGTTTTTCACCGAGCTTCTCTATGGCAGATTGTCGACGTGCTTTGGCCATATCGCCCATTGCGACCGCCGTGGGTTCTTCCGCATGTTCTTCGAAGATCTGTCTGGCAAAGTCAGGTTTCTCGAACAGGCGCTGAATCACCCGTGCCTGGGCGATCCCGCATGGACCTATTGCGATGTCGAACGCGCGGTCCAGGCGCGGCTGCGTGCCTGCGATGTGCTCACCCTGTATCGCGCCCGGCGTGCTGCCGAAATCACCAGCGCGGAACGGGCGCTGCTCGCCCGTCTTCGGGCGAAATACGACGCCGTGCCTGCCGCACCGCCGGCGGACTTCGTCGCCGGTCGACCCGTTGTTCCGACGGGCAGGCGAAAGGGGCTGGAGGCAGCAAGGCAGGCGAGCCTTTTCTGAAAAGGACGGAAGCGTGAGGCCTGCTGCATCGCCGCCCGCCGCCGCAAGGGACCGGCCTGCGGCCTCGCGCTGCGCGCGCCCTTGCCCCGGCGGGCGGGGATGCAGCCGTCGGAACGGGTCTTCCCGAAGAACCGGGATGATGACCCCGAACCAAGGAGAGCCATCATGGCCGAACTGCGCAGCGTCGATCCCCGTACCCTTCAGATCAATCCCAACAACCCCCGCCGCACGCCTGCTCCGCCGGCGATGGACGAGCAGCTGGTCGCCTCCATCAAGGCGGTCGGCATCATCCAGCCGCCCTGCGTGACGCCGAAGGACGGCGACCTGATGATCGTCGTCGGCAACCGCCGGGTGAAGGCGGCGATCACCGCCGGCCTGTCGGAAATCACCGTCATGGTCTGCGATGCCGACGAGGCGGCCGATTCCATGCGGTCGGTTGCCGAAAACCTGATCCGCGCCTCGATGAACAGCGTCGACATCTGGCGCGCGATCGAGCGGCTCGAAGCCCAGGGCTGGAACGAGCAGGCGATCGCCGACGCGCTCGCCCTGCCCGTCCGCACCGTTCGCCGTCTGAAGCTCCTGGCGCACCTGCCGCCGGCGATGCTGGATGTGATGGCGCAGGGCAGCATGCCGAACGAGGAGCAGCTGCGCACGATCGCCGCCGCCTCGCCCGAGGAGCAGGCGCAGGTGTGGAAGAAGCACAAGCCGAAGAAGGGCCACACCGAGGTGGCGTGGTTCGACATCGCCCGCGCGCTCGCCAAGCGGCGCATGCCGGCCTCGGCGGCGAAATTCGCCGACGATCTCGCCCGCGCCTACGGCATCGTCTGGGAGGACGATCTGTTCGCGCCGCCCGGCGAGGACAGCCGCTACACCACCAACGTCGAGGGCTTCTTCGGTGCGCAGCAGGAGTGGTTGCAGAACCACCTGCCCGAGCGCAGCCGGATGCTGCCGGTCGACGAGTATGGCCGCCCCGAACTGCCGAAGAAGGCCGAGCCGGTTTACGGAAAACCCGGCAAGGGCGACATCGTCGGTCACTACATCGAGGGGCGCACCGGCGAAGTGAAGACCGTCGCCTTCCGGATGCCAGAGCCGAAGAAGGTCGCCAAACCTACCGCCGGCGGCAAAACCATGACCGGTGGCGCGGCTGGCACGGGTGACGCCGACGATGCCACGTCGGTCGCGCGCACCAGGCCGGACGTGACGCAGAAAGGCATCGCCATGATCGGCGACCTGCGCACCGATGCGCTGCACCAGGCGCTCGCGGACGCGCCGATCGAGGACGACACCCTGCTCGGGATGCTGGTCCTCGCTCTCGGCGCCGACAATGTTAGCGTCGACAGCGGCAGCAATCTGAGCGGCTGTGAACGCCAGGCGATCTCCCGCACGCTGACGGAAGGCGGTGTGCTGACGACCGACGCCGGCCTGCTGCGCCAGGGAGCACGTGCAATGCTCGCCGCGGTGCTGTCCTGCCGGGAGAACCGCTCGCAGAGCGGGCCCTTCGCCCGGATCGCCGGCGAGGCGATCGGCGCCTCGCTCCGGCTGCCGAACATGGCCACCGAGGAGTTCCTGTCGTGCCTGTCACGTGGCGCGCTGGAGAAGGCCGCCGCGGCCGAGAGCGTGCGCGTCGAGGTCCGCGCGAAAGACACGCGGGCACGCATGGTCACGCATTTCAAGGACGGCACCTTCGTTTATCCCGGCGCGCTGTTTCGGCTGACGCCGGAGGAGGTGGCCATGGCGGCTGAGCAGCGCCATGGCCGTTACGGGGCCGGCTGGGTCGCTGGCGCCGCGCGAAGCACAGATGCCGATGAGGCCCGTGCGCCCGAGGATGACCAGTACGACGACGATCTGTCCGACGGCGAGTTGCGAGACGCCGCCTGACCCGAAGCCGCACCTGCCCTGGTCCGCGCGCCAGGACAGGTGCCATTATCCCGAGGACGAATTCATGACCCATATCTCCCCGGGCGGCGAAGCCATGCCGCTGCCGCCAGCCTCGCACCGCCGGCTGACTTCGATCCGGCCGTCCCCTTCCCTTCCTGGTGTACCGCACCCGTTCAGCGCCACCACGCTGCTGACCCTGCAGATCAACCTTCGCCGGGCACGTCTGGCCGAGCTCGAGGCTGAGATGATCGCCGCCTGCGAAACCGCCGTCCTGGGCGTGCGCCCGCCAACGGGCAAAATCTCCGACCGCGAGCACTGGGACCGGGCGATGTGGCAACGTTATCTCGACGCCGCGGCGCGGCTGGAGCCCGAATACGGCCCGCCCATGCGCCGGCTACTGCAGGAAATTCACCAATTGGAACGGCTCGTGGCGTTGCCGCTCGCATGGGGAAATGCACCGGCCGATCCCGACCGCATGAAGGTCAGAACATCAACAAAGCAGAGAACGACATGAACGCCCGCAGGCTTCACGACGGCGTCGTTCCCTCGTGGTGACGCGCGGTCTAAACCGACCCGTTCCCGCTTCCGCATCCCCGCTCCGCCCGCACCGCGCAAGCGCGCCCGGTGCCGGCGGAACGCCTCCGGCTCGCACCGCTGCCGTGTCGCTGCGCTCCCGCACCAAGCCCGCGATGCTCGGGGGCGGGCGGTCCCGGTCTCGGTTTCGCCAGACCGCACCCGAGGGAACGATGCCGGCACGAAGCCGGCGACCTTCCCAAAACGGGATGAACGAAGGAAATGCAATCATGTCAGGCTCTTTGAACCGGGCGACGTTGATCGGGAACCTCGGCCACGATCCCGAAGTGCGCAACACGCAGAATGGCGGCCGGGTGGTGACACTCAGCCTCGCCACCAGCGAGAGCTGGAAAGACGACACCACCGGCGAGCGCCGTGAACGGACCGAATGGCACCGGATCGTGATCTTTAGCGAGCCACTCGGCAAGATCGCCGAGCAGTATCTGGTCAAGGGGGCCAAGGTCTTTGTCGAAGGAGCGATCCGGACACGCAAGTGGCAGGATCAGTCGGGCGCCGATCGCTACAGCACCGAGATCCATCTGACTCCCTACAACGGCACGCTGACTTTCCTGGACAAGAAGCCGTGATGGCAAGCGGCAACGCCCGGCGGCGATGGCCCGGCACTTGAGCCGGGCATCGCTTTGGCGCGCCCTATGATCCCGTCGTGCAACTGTCGGTGTTATCCCGCCTGGCGAACCAGGCCGAACAACGCTTCTGCCTCGGCCTGGAGGTCGCGCGGCGTCCAGGTCTCGCCGTGTCGTGCCAGCCCGACCGCACGCGCGACCCCTTCTGCCTCCTCGACCCGCGCATGCGCCTCGATCAGCAACGTGGCGGCCTTCAAGGTCAATGCCTCGGCGCGTTGCTGCAACGGCTCGGCCCAGCAATGGCCAGATGTTTGGGCCTGGTGCAACATCTGCTGCGCCTCCGCGGCATCAAGCGCCATGCCATGCGCCGCACGGCAGGCGTCGACGGCCCGCGCGACGACTGGATCGAGCAACGCATCCAGCGCGCCCGGCAATCTCTCACCGACACCGGCGATGTGGTTCGCGATATGCTCGGCCGTTGCCGCATCGACCTGCGCCCGCAGATCGAACCCCGGGCCTTCCAGTCCAAAGGACTCCGCGACCGAGAGCGCTTCCCGTACATCGGGCGCGATCTCTCGCAGCAGATCCAGGGTCGGACGCGCACGCCGCTCGACGGGAAACCGCACCACATTGGTCGTGCCTGGCAGGATCTCGATTCGCATCGCCAGCCCTCCGTTTGAGCCGCAGTATGGCGCACATGGCCGGCAACCTCAAGCTCAATGCGTTGAATTTACTGCTGTTATTCCCGGCGGCGCGGCAGCGGCCGCGCCCTGTTCTCATTGCCAGACGCCGTTCCTCTCACGGGCACATCAGGCCCCGGGATAGCGGCGCGGCGCGCGGAAACCCTCTGGCCATAGACCCAGCCGCGCCGTGTCGCACGACGGGCGCGCCTGCCACGCGCCGCTGTGACGCTCCGGCCAGTCCGTTGACGTCACCGCGCATCGTCGCACGGGATCATTTCCGTTCAGCCTCTCCCGGCACAGATCGCCCTGAGTGAACCTCCGCTGGTTGCGGTCGCGGTGCCTGGTGCCGGGCAGCGTGTTGGCAAGCGTGTTGCGATTTTCGAACTTTGCCATGGCTGGTGCGGGTGAAGCGAGCCGGTCGCCGCGCGAGGCCATGACGATCCTTTCCCGTGACGCGGCCACGGCACTCCGCCTCGAAGCTGTGGCCGGCATTCCCCTCGGATGCGCGCGGTCTGGGCCGGGCGTCAGGCGCTGCAACCCCCGCTCCGCCGTCCGGCCGCGCTCGCGCGCGGCCATTGTGACGGGCGGAGCGCCTGCGGTTCGGACGGCACCGTGTCGCTGCGCTCCCGCACCACTGCCGTCCTCAAGGGTTTCCGCGCCCGCCTTGCCCGGCCCCAGGAGACCGCACCCGAGGGGAAGAAGCCGGCACAGGGCCGGCGGACCATCCCGGGCTGTCAGAGAACGGATCAGCATCATGACCTCCAAGCGCAACACCAAGCCCGCCGCGTCCACCCGCAGCACCCCGACCAGCATCGCCCCCGTCACCTTCACCCTCGCCGCCAGCGTCTGCCCGAACGAACAGATCGCATCCGCCATCGCCAATCGTTTTGGCCTCACTCCGGTCGACTATGCCGCCATCCGCGAGGCCACCGAGGAAATGATCGGCACCCACGCCAGGCTGCTCGCCGACACCGTCAACGAGAAGGCCATGGCGATCCACCTGCAGCGCCTCGTCGGCGCCCTGGTCGGCTCCGCCCACAGCGCCGGCCGGTTCTATGGCCAGAAGGTCACCGAAGCGCGCGACCTCACCTCCCGCCTCGCCAACGATGCCCGCGACGAAGACCGCGACAGCGTCCTTGGCTTCGACAGCAAGGCTCAGCGCGCCCGCCAGTTCGCCGCCGAACTCGGGCTGCAGGCCTACACCTTTCTCGCCGCCGCCGAAGGTGCGGTCGACGCTTTCGCCGCCGTCACCGGCGAGGACTGGAAGCCCTATCAGCGGGCGCCGATGAACGCAGACACTGTCGCCGGTCAGTCCGCCACCGCCGAACTGGCGGCTTTCGGAGGCTGAACCGAACGGGCGGGGGCTTCGGCTCCCGCCCGCTTTTTTCGTGGTTGGCACGGCGATATTGGAAACGCCCCGGCACGGCGCAGCCCGTCGCGGAAATCCAAAACCACAGAACGTGGCCAGGAGCGCAACGTCTTCGCTTCGATGCCCAACGGCACCTGCGCCGCGGCGGGAAGCAAGGAAGAAAGCCTTCGCTGCCGTCCCATTGTCACGCCGGCCAAGGTCGGGCCGGTTCAAGTCCGCCTTCGGCGCCGCGCAAGTTCGCGCGGCTTCGGCACGCAACCTACAGCAGGGCCAGGCTGCGTCAGACGCAGAGCCAGATGCGTGCACACCGCCAGCGCCGATGATGATCCCCGGCATCCCGGGGCTCCCTGGCTCCGCGCCTGCCGCAGCCCGGCCCCGCCCGGTTGCATGCCTCAGGACTTGAGCCGTCCCGAAGGCCGGCGTGCGCCGCTCCCGTCAGCAACCGGCTGGCATCACACAAGGGAGCACGAGATGACAACCATCCGCACCAGCCTGAAACTCAGCAAGTACGACGCGCGCCGTCTGACCAGGGACGGCTACGAAATACAACACATCGAAACCCGCCACCGCGACACGGGCGACGAGAGTTCCATCGTCTGGGCCCGGCCCGCACGTCCCGATGACATTCCGGAGCATGAACTCCCGTATTGAACGCACCCAGCCAGGCCGGGCTCCGCAAGGGCCCGGCTTATGGGCTGTACACACCTGGAGCCAGCCCCGGACGAACGAGGATGTTGCGGGTAAAGCCTGTTCCACCGCCGCCCTCAGGGGCTTGAGCGACCATGAGCCCAGGTCCAACACGGCGATGCCGCCAGGACCGCGAGCCCCGCCAGGAACAGCCGTCGGTCGAGCATGCCGGTCATGCCGGCTTCCGAGGATGCGGCCGCCCGCGCTCCCAAAGGCGCAATCCCGCCACGGCCATGTCGGCGATCGCGGGCAGCAGCCGCGGCTGCAGCAGGTCCGGATCGAACACGTTCATGCGACGCACATTCTCGCGATAGCAGTCCTCCACGAACTGGCGGAAACTGAAGCCCTCGAGGAACATGCTAGCTTCGGTGATCGCGAAGTCACGGCCGTCGCTCTGGTCCTTGCCGCGGCGGGCCATGCCGAGCAGGCGGCCCAGCGCCCGCCCATAGTACCAGGCCGATATCATCTTACGCAGCGGTGCTGCACCGCGGCCGCGACGCACCTCCCGCCAAGCCATGTAGTTGATGAAGAAGACGATGTGGCGCGTCTCCTCATGCATCAGCACGTCGAAGATCTCGAACATGCGCTCCGGCAGAAATTTGGACTGGCGTGCGGTCTTGAAGGCACCGAACCCGAGGAAACTGTCCAGGCATTCGCCAAAGCCGAAATCGATGAACGCGGTCTCCAGGTTGGGCGGAAATTTCTCAATCGGCTGCTCCGTCGCGTCCAGCCCGTAGCGGTCGATCATCACGCGTAGGAGCTGCGCGTGGCGCGCCTCCTCCACGCCCTGCAGCGCGACGGCCTCGCGCACCAGGGGATCCTTGATCGTCGGCGCGAAGGCGGCAACGATGGCGCCGGCACGGCGCTCGGTGTGATAGACCTCCTGCCAGAATGGCACAGCACGCAGCCGGGCGAGTTGCGCGTCGTCGAGTTCGGGCCAGGGCAGCGCGGGGGGATCGTAGAGTTCATGCGTATCGAGGAACTGACGGCAGAACAGTTCCTTATGGGCATCAGAGCCTACCTTGATCGTCATCGGTCCTGGCTCCCCCGGCGCGACGCTCCGGCTTCGGGTGATCCGGCAGAACAGCCGCGCAAGCGCCGGCGTGGTGGTCGGGCGGAGCAGGCGGGAGTCATAGCCGGCGAAGCGCCGGTCGTTCTCCTCCAGGCAGATCGCCATCAACGCGGCCGGACGGATATCGGCATTGCTCACCGCTTTGCTGCCGGTGAGCGTGAAGTTGTTGTCCTGCGGCTGATCCTTCGCGTCGTCCATGCCGCGCGCGATGCCGATGCGCTCCCAGGCGAGGAAACACCAGACAGCGAAGACGCGCAACTCGAACCACGGCCGCCGCCAAAGCGGCAGATGTCGCCGGTGCCAGGCCAGCCAGTTGGCAAAAAGCAGGATATGGCGTGCCTCCTCCTGGATCACCGGCTCGAACGTGTCGACCAGATCGGCGGGAAAGAATCCCGAGCGTTTCGCGAGCTCGAACAATCCGAACGCAAAGAAACTGTCGACGCACTCGGAGAAGCCAGTGACGAGATAGGCCCATTCGGGATCGCGCGGCTCGCGATACGGGGGCTCGGGCGCGAGCTTGATGCCATAGGCAGCGACGAGGTTCGCCAGCACCTCGCGATGCCGTCCCTCCTCCCAGCCGTTCCGCTCGATCGCCTCGCGCCACACCGGATCGGCGAGGCGCCTTGCATAGGCGAGCATGCGCAACCGCGCCTTGCCCTCGGTCTGCACGGCGATGTCCCAGATCGGCAGGCCGGTGAGGCGCGCGAGCGCGTCCGGCGACAGTTTCGGCCAATTGATGATCGACGGACGATAGGGATTGAAGGTGTCGCGAAACATGCGGCAGGTGGCGTCGCGGTGGATGTCAGTCCCAATCGCCAGCGCGCCTGGTAACTGCCAGCTCCAGTGCCGCGCGGCGCGATCGGCGGCGGCGACGATATCGGGCGCGGCCGGCGCCGCCCCAGGGTCCGCTGTGCGGTTCATGGAGTGTGGCCTTTGTGGTCATGAATGTCGCCCTTCGCCCCTTCGTCCGGCCCGGCGGCGCGGGCGCTTTCGACCGTCTCGGTCGTCGGCGGGGCGTGCTCGAAAGCCAGCGTCAGCGGGACGCTGTCGCCCTTGTTCATCGGCGCCTTCAGACCCGCCAGCACAACGTGATAGCCATCCGGCCTGAGGGTGAGCGGCTTGCCGAGCGTGCTGTCCGCTGAGGGCAAGGCGCTTTTGAGATGGCCGTGGACGAACGCGGCACTTGCTGAGAGGATCAGGAAAGGGCCGACGAGACGCAGGATCAATGCCATGCGCATGGGAAACTCCTCTGCGGCGTGACCGGAAAACGGGCGTTGCGATGTCGCGGAAGCGCGCAGATCATGGAGGTCGTCGGCCACCGCCACAGTCACGCGCTGGTAACCGCGTGCCTCGTGCCGGGAGATGACCTCGCGAACGAGGTTCCACGCCACGCTCTTGCGTCGATGCGCTTCGGCCACCACGATCGGCCGTATGAGCGCCTGCGGGAAGACACCGCTAAAGAGGGCGAACCCAACCAGGATACTTCCCCTCCGAACGGTCGACTGATCCCAGCGGTTTAGACGTGGATCGATCCACTCCCAATCATCCTGGCATATACGGCCTGCTGCTTCAGGCTGCCAGCCGTATCACGGCGCGGTTGGCGCGACAGATTACCGGGCCCTCGTCAGCCGCATGCTCGTGGCGAACCGGTGAGCGGCTGCACTGGTGCATGTGGCGCCACGTAATGACACGTGTGCTCAAGTCGTGCCAATTGCGGTCCGTAAGCAAAGGCCGTCCCTGAAGCTCCTATTTGCCACCGGCGCCAGACGCCGACTCACCATGACGATCGTGGAGTTCTGCATTCGTCGTTGTTCTGCCTGATAGCGGCCGATCGGCTTCGCCCCAAAGCCTGCCGGCCGCTCCTCCTGGGCGTCGGGTTTCTGAGTGTCGCCTTCGGGAGGAGGGCAATTCCCACGCCGTGCGATGTGTGTGAACCACCGCAACGGCAAAGCCCCGGACGACTCCCGCATTGCGGTAAGGCACAAGGTGCCTTACATTGCAAGTTCCTCCCACGGGAAGCATGCAATGTCGATCGAACTCACCGTTACGGCCAAGGGCCAGGTAACATTGCGGCAAAGCGTGCTGGCGCACCTCGGTGCCGGCCCGGGGTGCAAGCTCGCCGTGACGCTGCTGCCGGGCGGGCGCGTGGAACTGCGGCCGCTCGACGATATTCCCGCCCTCGCAGCTCTCCGCGGTGCCCTGAAGCGGCCAGGCCAGCGCGTTGTGACGCTTGAGGAAATGCAGGAGGCGATCGAGCAGGCGCCGCGCGCCGGCGCATGAAGATCGCCGCCGACACCAACGTCGTCGTTCGCTACCTGGTCTGCGATGACGCGGCACAGGCGGACGCGGCGGCGCGGGCGATCGAACAGGCCGATGGTGTGGTGCTGTCGACCGTGGTGCTGTGCGAGGTCGTCTGGGTGCTCCGGCGTGCCTATCGCTATGGCGCCGGTGAGGTCGCCGGGGTGCTGCGGCGCCTGATCGAAAGCCGCGGCGTGGAAGTCGACCGTCCGCTGGCCGAGGCGGGGCTGGTGACGCTGGCGGCCGGTGGCGATTTCGCCGATGGGGTCATTCTCGCCGACGCGGCGCGCGCCCGCTGCGACCGGCTGGTGACGTTCGACCGTGGGTTCCCGATGGCGACGGGCGGGGTCGAGGTTGCCGTTCCGGCATAGCCGGCGGAAGGTCACACAGGTCGGATCCAGGCAGCGCCTTTCCTTCGGAGACGCACCCTCAAGCCCTTACCTTTACCCACATCCTCAGATTCAGCGCGAGATTGAACCCGAAGAGGATGAAGCTGAAGACCTGCGAGCCGCGCGAGAGGGTCTGCCAGCCCGGTTCACCATCGCCCTTGCGATCAAGGAAGCCGCCAAACGTCGCGACACCGTGGGCGAAATCGCGGTTGGTCAGCAGCGCGTCGGGGGAACGGTTGAGCGCCAATGCCAGAATCTCGATCGTCTGCTCATCTGCGGCGACCGGGCCGTCGGGACAGGCCCGCACATCGGCGCGGCTCTGTAGCAAACGCACCGCAACGACAGACGCGATGGCGAACAGCGGCAGGAACCGCTCAGCGGTGCGTAGTTGCGACCGCTCGATCACACAGCCTGTTTTCAATCCTTTATGAAATTCCTCGATCAGCCAACGGAGTTTATACCAGTCAACCTTCTCGAACGCCGCCTCCGCCGTCGTCACCGGCAGTGTCGACAGCAGAACCCACTCCATCCGCTCGGCGTCGTTCCAGACCCGCACAACGGAGCAGCCGATCGCCTGGCTATGGCCACTACTGCAGCACCGCGGCCGCATCACCTGAGCATCGAACCAGGAGACGTTCAGTAAGACGCGCCTCCCCTTGATCTCGGTCAGGCGCCGCGCCATGGGGGCGAGCGCGCGCGCCTTGCCCAGCAGGCGCCCGCCATCCAGCAGGACGCGGTCATGCGCCAGGCGCACGAGGCACTGCCAGTTCAGCTGCAGGCACTTCTCGAAATGCGTGAACACATCGGCGCCGCGGTCGCCGATGCTGATCCACCGCTTGCCCTGCGGGCACCGACCGATTGCCGCTATGGTCTCTTCCCACACTGCCGCTTCGGTCCGCCCCCGCGGCGGCTTCGGCCGGGGCTGGCGTTGCTTCGATCGCGCCGTGGCCAGACGACGCTTCTTCAACGCCTTGAGCAGGCGCCGCTTCTTCCGCACCCTCTCCTTGCGGGCCCAGACCGTCTGATGCGCCAGGCCAAGTATCTCGCCGGTGGATCGCACCATCAGGCACGAGTGGGCCATGAACCCCCGGCCGTGGCCGTTGCCGATCGGACCCAACCCGGTCAGGCTGTGCCGGTGCGACAAGTCCACCAGCATGTCATCGTGAATGGCCAAAACCGGTTCATCCGCCGCACAGGCGAGCGCGATCACTTGGTCGCGATGCTGCTGCGTGATCGCCCCGTGCGTCACCTCCTCCGCGTCGAACAACCGATACGCCGCCTTCGCCTCCCCAAACGTCTTCGCCTGCAAGGGGACATTCCCGCAGCCGCGCTCCGCCATCGCCGCAGCCACCTTCACGGCCCGCTCAGTCCTCCTGGAGTCACCCAGCTTCACCCGACCAAACTGCGCCTTGGCCCATTCCCATGGGTTCAACATCACCACCCCCCACTCACCCTGTATTGCTCAGGATTTGTGCGATTTACGCATGCAAGGGGGATGTGGGTAAAGGTAAGCCCTCAAGCCGGGCTGGCATGGACAATCCCTGGCCGTCGAATACCGCTATGCTGGGCACTCGACCGAGGATACGTGCCATGCCCAAAGCCAAGCCATCACCGCCATCACCGCCTTCCCCGGAAGGCGACGAGGATCCTGTCTCGGGTATCTCTTCCGCGAGTTCGGCCGTCCGACGCCAAACCCGTCACCGCCAGTGGAGCCGCGCACGGCGCCGCCGCGGAAGCCAGAGCCGCCGGCCAAGGCCCGGAAGCCCAAGGAGTAGGCGCAGATCATGGCACCACGGCTCGTGCGGCGCCCATCGCCGGCGGCCAGCGCCCTCGCCCGTTTCGACACCCGGCGCCCGAAGCACCCGCCAATTCGGCTACCTGCCGCCGTGCCGTTCGGTTGGTTGCGTCTTCGGAACCGGCTCCATGCGCAGCAGAACCCACACGGCGTACGAGCCGTCGCCGGCAACCACCGGCTGCTTGCCTGTCCACTGCCGCGGCGGCGGATTCAGCTCGATCAGCTTGGCCCAGTCACCCGCGTCGGCCATCGACAGTGTGCCGATGACCGTGCGTGTGTCGATCCGAGTGGTCTCCAGCTGCCGGGCGTCGATGAAAGACGTGATCACGGCGCCAACCAACAGGCCGCCGGCGCCGATCGCACCCATGATGGCGGCGCGCCAGGCCGAGATGCGGTTGGCATGAGCCACCATGCCTCGTTCGGTGGCAACGCCGACCTTGTGCAGCAGCTGGGCCATCTGCTCGTTGGTGAACGCCAATGGTCCAGCGCTTCGGGCCGCGTGTGCGACGGCATGGATCGACTGAACCGCGGACAGCAGCGCATCGAGCAGCGCCTGAAACGGATCATGCCGTGGCAGCGCGGCCTTGGCCTGGCGGATCAGGCCCTCCGCATCGGCGCCCGGCGGGAGCTTACGCCCCTCGCCGGCGTTCACGCCGTCCGCTGTCACGGCAGCCAGGTTGCGATCGGCGCGAAAGCTTCCTCCATCTGTTCGAGCCAACGACCGACGAGATACCGGTCCGTGCCCCTGATGGGCGAGACGCCTTCAGGCGCAATGCCGTCGCGTGCGTTGGCGAAGGACAGCCGCTTGCGCTCGATCTCACGCGCTAGGTCGGCGGTCAGCAGGCGGGGCATGTGGATCACCACGGCGCCGCGTGCCATCGCAGCCCTGACCGAACTGTGCCGCTTGACCGCCGCAAACGCCTCCTCCGGTTCCTCGGACAGGTCCACCAGGCCATCGTTCAGGATGATGACCGTCGCGCGCGGCTGAAAGCCATTCTCCTCGAAGGTGACCAGTGCGGACAGGTCATCGATGCGCGGTCCGACGAAATAGGCGGCGACCGGGGCAATGCCGCCGGTCGCCGCTTCGTCGAGCAGGCGCGGGAACAGGCCGAGCGCCTTGAGCAGCGAGGTATCGCCACCGCCCATGTCGAAAATGCCGGGCACCCTGGCCTCGCCCAGTTCGGTCAGGGCCGACCGTAGCCACAGCGCCGTCTTGGTCGGATCGGGCGTGTAGGGCTGCTGCACGCCGCTGAGGAACAGCGCCAGCGAACGGTTGGTCGGATCGAGCGCCGCCAGCGAAAGTTCGCGTCCGGCCTCCTCCGCGCGATTGCCAACCCAGCGTGCAAAGGTCGTCTTGCCTGCCCGCCCCTGGCCGATCAGCAACCACGCGGCCGGCGTTCCGCTCAGGTCGAGCGCCTTCACCGCCTTCCGCTTTCCGGGAGCCGCCGCGGTCGTGAACTGCGTGAGACCCACCGTGGCCTCTTTCTCCTCGCCGGTGTCACGACGGCCGAAGATGACGCGGCGCTTTGGCGTATCATCCATGATAGTTCTCCTGTTCTACGTACGGGATCGCGCCGGAACGACGCGAAAGGCGCCGCTCGGTCGGTCGTCTTCGTCGCTAGGTGACTCCGCCGGCATACCCGCCGCTGCTGGCGGGCTGGCATGAAGCGGCGGGGCCTGTGCCACTACCTTTGGCTTTTTCGAACGCCGTCTCGGCCGCTTGCTGCGGGCATAACGTTCGAGGTGATAGAGGCCCTTGAGGGATGACCAGCCGATCTCGCCGCCGTCATCGTCACGGATGCCGCCTTCGGCCAGCGCCCTCGCGATCTGCTGCCAGGTCACGCCGCGGCTGCGGGCCTCGGTGATGGCGTCGAAGTGAGCCGCCACCAGCCGGCGTTTGGCGGACGGCTCGGTGACGCCGCGGGAACGAACGCGCACCAGGTCCTTCAGCATGTCCGCCACGCTGCTTGTCCCGGAAGCGGACTGTACGGGCGTTCTCACCGGCACCGCGATGGCGCACGGGTTCGCACCGCGGAACGTTTGTCGGGCATGGTGTCGGACATGTTTGTCGCTCTGTTATGCATGTTTGCCAGCGTGTCGGACGCGTTGGCCCGGGCGTTGTGCGTGTCGGCGCGCTGTTGCGCGTGTTTGCCATGCTGTCTGGCGTGTATTACCTCGTGTCATACAGTGTGTTTTCGGTTGAGTTCTTACAGACCAAGTCACCCTAGACGGGTGAGTGTTGTAAGGCCCTGCCGCGTCTTGTATGGCTCGATGCGCTCCGGTTTGCCGGAGATAACCGAGCGCGATGTATGCAGCCGGCAACGACAGGAAACTCGATGACAGCGACGAGAGAGGGGGCGTACCTCGCCCACATTTCCGACACCCTGACCGCGATCGCCGAGCAGCTCGACGAGCAGCGCGAGGTTCAGCAGAACCTCCTGACCGTTCTGAATGTGCTGTTGGAAGCCAACCGGGCGCAGTCGGAGATTCTTGCCGAAATCCTTGGCGCTGCCTCGCAGGATGCCGGCCCGTCACCGGTTGCCGTGGCACTTGAGGCGCTCGCCACGCAGGTCCGGCAGATGGACGAGAACCAGACGAGTCTGATCGCGCTGGTAGCCGGGCTGCCTGAGGCCGTCGGCAAACAGTTCGTGACCAGCCTGAAGGATTGGTCGACCGCAACCACAACGAAGCACTGAGGTGCTGACCTACCGGACGGGAGCGGCCGGCGCCCCCTCGGCGGCGCGCGCCATGAGCGAGCACCTGTTGCAGCAGACGCTGTCGCCGGAGATGGCGGCGATGGCGGAGTACTACCATCAGGGCCTGAAGCCGCCAACGCCGGCGGAAGCCGCCAGGGCGCGCTACGCGGCCGAGACGTCCGGCGGACGACCGCCGGGCGGCGCAGCGCTCGACGAGCTGGTCGCGCGGGAGGCCGACCGGCTGGCCGAGAGCAGCACCGATGCCGCCGGCCATTCCCTGCCCCGGGACGAAGTGACGATCCGGGCGCTTGGCGCATTCATCGCCGCAGGAATGTTGGACCGGGACGAAGCTGTCGCCTGCCTCCGCCGCATGGGGCACGACCGCTCCGGAGATGATGGGCAAAGCCCCGGTGAACGCCTCGACCGCGCGACCGAGAGCGCGCGCATCGGCAAGGACTACAGCAGCGCGACGGCGACGCCGCGCCGGGACATGAACCCGGCGCTTGCCCGGCGGCTCGGCATCGATATCACCAGAGCCCTCACCGCGGGCGGCGTCGCGAATCTGCTGAACGGCCAGCGCGCGGATGGCGGCGACATCGAGGGCAAGCAGAAGCAGGCGGGCACCGAGGGCATCGGCAGCCTCTTCGGCATGGACGAACACCGGATACCCACGCGCGCCGAACTGGAGAACGTCCTGGCCGGCCGGCGGGTAGACGGGGCGCCGTTGCCGCCGGACGTCGCGCAACGGGCTGTGCGGCGCGTCCAGGCCGTTCTGGGGGCGAAGCAAGCCGACCTGACCCCGGAGCAGCGCGAGGACATTCTGTCCGGCCGCACGGCCACCGGCGGCGAACTGACCGCGAAGCAGTACCACGAGCGGATGGACACATCCCGGGCGCGGATCGGCTATGTCGATCTGACCTTCTCCGCCCCGAAGTCGGTCTCGGTTGCGTGGTCCTTCGCGCCGACCGAAGCCGAGCGGGCGATGATCCACCAGGCGCACCACGACGCCATTGGCAGCGTCATGCAGGACATCGAGGCGCAGATCGGCCGCGCCAGACTGGGCGCACAGGGCAAGGCCGGCTGGGAGCCGGGCTCGATCGGCTGGGTCTCCTTCGACCACTACACCGCCAGGCCGACCGTCGAAATCGTCAAGACCGACCGGAGCGGGCAGGACTACACCGAGCTGCACACCTTCAAGGGCGCCGGCGGCCGCGTCGCCGGCGATATGCAGCTGCATACCCACACCGCCGTCTTCAACGCGGTGCTGACCGGGACCGGCCGCATGGGCGGCCTGTGGCTCGACCAGCTCGACGGCCGGGTGAAGGAATGGGGCGCGCTCTATCAGGCCTATCTCGCGACCAAACTGCGCAGGCACGGGGTTGACGTCGTGCTCGACGACCGGACAGAGATGGCCCGGCTGACCGCCGTGCCCGAGCGCGTCACCGAGCATTTCTCCAAGCGGACCACGGGGGGCACCACCGCCGCCCGAGCCTATGCCGCCGAACAGGGCCTCGACTGGGATACGCTGGACGCCGAGCGGAAGATCGGCCTGCTCAAACAGGGCGTGCAGGACCCGCGGGGTGCCAAATCCGACGACCTGGGCGACATCGCTGCCTGGCGTGCAGCGGCGGCGGACATCGGCTACGAGCACCGCAGCGTCCTCCGGCCCGATCAGAAGCAGCAAGCTGCCTCCCGCGACGAACGGCTGGAGGCGGCCTATCAGGCCGCCCTCCCCGTCTTCGACAAGGAGCTGCAGCGCCGCGCCGCCGTCGAAGGGGCGGACGCCCGGCTGGCCGCCGCCAAGGGGCTGATCGCCGCCGGCGTTGAATCTCCCGCCGATGTCAGCGCCATCACCAAGGCCATGCGTGAGCGCGGCGTGACGCAGCGGGGCGAGGCCACGTCGCTGGTCTGGGGCGATCTGAAAGGCGAGAACGGCCGCGACAAGGTCGGCATCACCACAACCCTGCACCGCGACGAGGAACTTTGGCTCGTCGCCGCCGCGCGCGCCGCCGGAGCCGACAGGACGGCCGCCCTCACGCCGGTGCAGATCGCCGCGGCGGTCCAGCGCTTCCCCGAGCCTCGACTTCACGTCCGGCCACGGCAAGGCACAGCGCGCGGTGATGGAGCAGCTTGGCACCGGCGGGCGCCTCACCGTGGCGATCGGCGTCGCCGGTTCGGGCAAGTCCACCCTGTTGAAACCGCTGGTGGATGCCTGGAAGGAAGACGGCCGGCAGGTGCACGGCATCGCGTTGGCGTGGCGCCAGTCGGACGACCTCACGGAGGCCGGCATCACCGCCCGGAACGCGCGGGCCGTCGAGAGCTTCCTGAAATCGGTCGAGAAGGGCCGGATCAGGCTCGGCGCCAGGTCGGTCGTGGTGGTGGACGAGTTGGGCCTGCTCGGCACGCGCCAGCTCAATGACCTGCTGCGCGCGCAGAAGGAGCACCGGTTTCAGATCGTGGCACTCGGCGATCCGAAGCAGATGCAGAGCGTGGAAGCGGGCGCGGTGATCGACCTGCTGCGCCGGGGCCTCGGCGAGACGGCGATTCCGACGCTGGAAACCTCGGTGCGCCAAGTGGAAAAGGAGGAACAGGCAACCGCCCTCATGTTCCGCAACGGCGAGACCGAGGCGGCAGTCCAGCGCAAGCTGGAGAACGGCACCCTGCTGGTGACACCGGGCGGCTATGACGAGGCCGTTCGCAGCATCGTCGAACTCTGGCAGCAGCGCCGTGCCGCCAATGCCGGCCGTGAAACCTATTCGATTTCGGTCAGCGCGCCGACCAATTTCGATGCCCACCAGATCAGCATGGCGATCCGGGAGAGACGGCGCGCCCTCGGTGAAGTCGGCGCCGACCGGATCACCGTGCCAGCAACGACCAACGGTGGCGCCGATGCGAGGACATACGACCTGCCTCTCGCCGAGGGTGACAGGGTGCGCCTCTTTGAGCGCACCAACGCCCGCTTTCTCGACACCAACTTGGGCGGCAACATAGGCCGCAACGGCACCGTCCTGGAGGTTGCCGCGATCAATGACCAGGGCCTCGTGCTGCGAACCAAAGAGGGGCGCGAGGGTCTGGTGAAATGGGACAGCCTGCGGAGCGCGGCGAACGGCCGTATCCGGCTTGCCTATGGCGACGTGCTGACGACCAACACCAGCCAGGGGTCCACGGTCAGCGAACATATTTTCGCCGTCCCGGGCGGCTCGCGCCAGGTGAATGCCTTCGGGGCCTACACGTCCGGCAGCCGGCATCGCGAGCAATCGTTCATCGTGATCTCGGACGGCGCGGAGCGGCAGGAGGTTGCCGGCCGCCGGCCGCTTGGCGACCGGCGCCAAATCCGCGAGAGCGACGTGATCAAGAACGTCGCTCGCAACTTCGCCCGCCAGCCGGCCAAGGAAGGATCGCTCGCGATGATCGCGCGGGCCGAGAACCTGCGGACGGGAACGATCCGGATGATGCAGGCAGGCAAGCAGCGGCTTGAGGCGCGCGCGGTCATGGGCAAGGTGAAGAGCACCCTGGCGGCGACGTTCCAGAGCAGGCGTGACAACACCAGGGCGCGGGGGCTGCAGCCCAGGTCGCAGAACGACGCGGCGGAGCGACGCGACCTGCTGGAACGGCTCGCCGGGTTTGGCCCCCGGCCTGCGCGCCGCCATGCAGGCCGCCGTGGAGCGCGTGCGGGCATACCGGGAGCGCGAAGCAGAAAAGGCCACGGCCGGCCGCCGTCGTGGGCGGCGGATGTAACGGTGCCGGCGACCAGCACGCCGGACAGCCTGCTTGCAACCTGCATGCGACGAAGCGCTTTAGCATATTTTGCCATAGAATGCAAACTCCCGTAATGTAGAAGGAGGCCCCCATGCCAATCATGAACGTGAGCTTGCCTGCCGAACTGACCGAATTCGTCGAGCGCGAGGTTGCATCCGGTGAGTACGGCACCGCCAGCGAGGTCGTGCAGGACGGACTGCGCCTGCTGCGGCGCGACAGGGAGGCGCGCGCGGAGAAGTTCGCCGTGCTGCGGCACGAGGTCGGCATCGGCGTGGACCAGGCGCGCGCCGGGCAGCTCTCCGCACGCTCCGCCGTCGGCATCGCGGCCGCACTGCGCGAGGCGGAAAAGCCGTCCGCGTGAGCGGCGCGCCCTCTCGCCTGACGGGCACCCACGTCGGCTGCAATGATCGTCAGCCCGCGCTCAGCCCCTTCGCTCGGCGCGAGGCCTCGGTCGGCTCCTTCTCTTCGCGCCGCGCCGCCGCCTTCAGATCAGAGACTTTCGTCACCGCAACATTGGCGTCGGACCGGTCAGCGCGGGCAACGCTCCGCCAATAGGCGGCGGCTTGCAGATCGGCGGCGGCGGCTTCCCTGGACATGCGGGGTCTCCGAAGAGTGTTGACGGGATCGATCAATCGGCGGCGGCGGCAGTGTCGTGGAACCTGTTGGCCGCGACCTTGGCCGCCAGTTCCGGCCGCCGGAAGTAGATGGCACGGCCGCAGCGCAGCGGCCTCGCGCCGCGGACGATGACGAACGCCTCATCCGTCCGGCAGTCATTCATCAGCTCCTCCCGGCGAATCAACGGACGGCTGATTTCGTGATAGCTGGTGTTGGCGCCTCGCGACCGTGATCCGGTCTCGAAGGATTTGCCCGACGAGCCGGTGTTGGAACCTTCCGAGGTCGCCATCACGGCGTAGGTGCCGAAGGTCTCTTCCAACTCTTTCGCCGTCTCGAGGTCCTGCACGGCGGCATAGGACCGGTGCGACACGCCGTCATACCATTCCCGCTTGCCCTCCCGGCCCCACTGGCGTTCAAGCTGGCCGACCGACTGGTAGAGAAGCTGGAGGGTGATGCCGTATTTCCGGCCGGCATCGCGCGCGCTTTCGAGGATCTTCATCGGGCCAAGACGGGCTGCCTCATCCAGCAGATACAGGATGCGGCCGGTCACCTGGCCGTCGGCTTCGTAGGCGGCGTTGAGCAACGCGCCGATCACGACGCGGCCGATCGCCGGCGTGGACTGCAGGGCCAGCAGCGGAATCTGCAGGAACACGGAGATCTTGCCGCCGAGCAGATCGAGCGACCTGAAGGTGTCGCCGGAGACGATGGCCGCGAAGGCGGGATTGGCCAGCCAGGACGTGCTTTCGTCGGCATTGGCGTAGACACCGGAGAATGTCTCGTCCACCAGGCCCATGAGGGTGCCTGCGTAGTCGCGCGCGAGCGGGCTGCGGCTGTTGCCGTGAATGCCCTTCAGCACTTCCCGCATCTCCGTCTCCGGCGTCGCGATGCCGATGCGCAGCGTGCGAAGCGTCTTCAGGGACGGGTCAATCGCGGGGTCCCACAGCATATGGGCCAGCAGGCACGCCACCATCGCGCGGCCGCGCGCCTCGAAGAACTCGGAACTCCTGTCCTTCGTGCTGCCGGCCGGTCCATCGCCGCAGATCCAGCTCACGACGGAGAGGACGTTGGTCGTGGCAAGCGGCGAATCGGTGTCGATCCAGTCGAGCACGTTGAAGCCGACAAACTCGCGCAGGCCAAGCTGGTGAACGGTGTGACCCATCTCCGCACGGGCATCCGCCAGCATGGGGCCAAGCTCGCCGGATGGATCGAGGACAACGACGGAGCCGGTCCAGGTCAACAGGGTCGACACGGCCGAGGTGGACTTGAACGAGCCGGCCCCGGCGAAAACAAGGCTGTGGGTCGGGCCGGACTTGCACGGATCAACCAGCAGCGGGGCCTTGCCCCCCTTCCCCCAGCCTCGCCCTGTCCGCCGGATCGAAGGCCACCGCGGCGACCCGGTCCTCATCCACGCGATACGCTTCCCCGACCACGATGCCGCCGAATCCGGCCGAGGGTCCGGGGAAGATTTCGTGCGCTTTGTGGATCGGCAGCCAATCGGCGTGACCGTGGTTGTCGGTCGTGCCACGGATCGGCCGCGGCGTGCCGCCGAACAGCTTCCGCCGGAGCGACGGTCCGACGACGCCGCGGCGAAACAGCAACGCGGCGAGGAAGACCGCCAGAACGGCGGAGGCCGCCCCGGCGCTGATCTTCAGCCAGAGCGTCACCACGGCGTTCGGTGGCGCGTAGAGGAAGTAGGTCCACCACTGATAGAACGGGTGCGCAAACGACCCGATCAGGCGCGTGCCGAACAGGAACACCAGCGACGCGATGACCGTCCAGGCGGCGGCGAGAAGCACGAGGCCAACGATGATCCTGGCGATCAGCCGCAAGCGGGATGGCGTTGCCATGCCGGGTCAGACCTCGGACAGCAGATGCGCGACGGTCTCGCCGCGGCGGCGCGCATCGGCGGCCAACCAGACCTCGCCGATCTCGTACACTTCGCCCGTGGTGTGGAACGGCACGATGACGTCGATCGCCGCCGACAGCATCTCGATCAGCGTCTTGTCCTCCAGCGCGGCGCCCTGCTCCGAGCCCTTCACCAGCGAAAACAGCTTCTTGAAGCCCTGCACCGGGTTCGCGCCATGGATGGTGGAAATCGAGCCCGGATGGCCCGACACCACCTCGTTGAGGTAGGTCCAGGCCGCATCGTCGCGCATCTCGCCCAGCAGGATGCGGTCCGGCCGCATGCGCAGGCTGGCTTGCAGAAGCGCCTCGGCCGTCACACCACCCAGGCCGATGCCGCTTTTCGAGTAGAGCAGCCGCACATGGTTCTCGTGCGGGATGACCAGTTCGAGCGTGTCCTCGATGGTGATCAGGCGTTCATGCCGTGGGATGGCTGAAATGAGCGTCTTGCCCATCGTTGTCTTACCGCTGCCGGTCGCGCCGCACAGCAGCATCGTCAGCCGGCTGCGGACGCAGGCCTTGAAGAAACCCTCGATGTCGCCGGCATCATACAAGGCCAGCGCTTCGGCGTTCTTCTGCTCCGCCGCCTCGCGGCGCGTGCCCCACTTGTTCCAGCGCGCGGTGTGATAGCGTTTGCCGACATCGGCGAGCGCGGACACCGATGTTCCCGGCCGCCGGATCGTCAGGCTGGCCGTGCCGGCGGGAACCGACGGAGGCAGACAGATTTGCAACCGCTCGCCGCCGGGCAGTTCCGTCGCGCAGAGCGGGGTTCTCGGCCCCACGTCCTGGCGGCGCAGCGCGCCGGCGAGGATGGCGATGTCTTCCAGATCGTCGTAGTCGAACGGCAGGTCGTGCCTGGCGAACACCCCCTTCTGCCGGACGAAGACCTCGCCGGGCTTGTTGATGGCGATCTCCTCGGTCGCCGGATCGTCCAACCAATGCAGGATCGGCTTGAGCAGATGCCGCAGCTGCGGTGCGGCCTCACTGGCCATAGGCGCCGCCGGTCAGGCGCAGCTTG
Organism: uncultured Alphaproteobacteria bacterium; assembly: GCA_963709085.1. Classification (GTDB taxonomy): domain Bacteria; phylum Pseudomonadota; class Alphaproteobacteria; order Acetobacterales; family Acetobacteraceae; genus Rhodovastum. The sequence continues at coordinate 98,049 of CAVPVB010000022.1, read as the reverse complement.
TAGACATCGGAAAAGTCCAGGTCTCTGGCGACGAAAATGGCGACGTTGTCGCCCTGGTTCTTCTCCAGCGTGGGCGGAATGTTGATGGTCGCCTGCAAGGCGGTGTCGGAGATGTTCGTCCCGTTCGCCTGGAAGGAGTTGAAGAACGTGCCGCCATGCGACCCCGAGGTGGCCGCCAGCGCGGTGCCGGTCTCCAGGCCGCCCTGGATCACCGACAGCAGGATCGCCGAGCCGAAGCGCTCCCACCAGTGGTTGTTGACGCCGCCCGGCAGACCGGACCGGCCGAGCTCGTCGGTGCCCGGCGAGGACGAGCTCGATCACCGCATGGTCCGGCGTCTCCGCGCGGTCCCACAGTACGAAGATGCGGTCCTGGCCTTGCGCAAGGCCGCGTCCGATTTCGCCGACCACCGTCGTGCCGCGGTCGAGCAGCACGACATTGCCCGTCGTGCTGCGCACGTCCTGCGGCAGCACGCATTTGACGTAGCCGGCGAGCTGGCTGTTGATCGCCGTTTGCAGGGTGCAGGGGATCACCGTCCCCATGGTCACCATCATGTCGGGATGCGGCAGGAGACGTGCCCGCGAGCCGCTCAACACCGTTGGCTTGAGCATGGTCGCGAGCCCCGACGGCGGCGTGACCTCCAGGCGTGGGTCGCCGCCGGTGGAGAGCGCCGTCGGTCCAGGCGGTGCCGCTGCCGGCGCCTCGACAGCGGCACCACCGCCCGAGAACGCGAAGATCGGGCTTTCCGCCGCGGTCATCTCGTGCTGCCGCGGCGGCGCGAACATCGAGGCCGCTGGCACTGGCGCCGGCATGGGCAGGGGGACGGGCGCGGAAGCGGGTGGAGATGGTAGCGGCGCGGGATGAAACGCCCCGCCTGTCCCCAGCGCCATGTCGGGTTGCGGCTTTTCGTCTCGGGTGGCCCTGTTGAGCTGGCCGATCCAGATGAAGGACAGAAACACCACCAGCACGAGGCCGGCGACGCCGATTTTCTGCGCAGCCGTCGAGCTGGCGGCCCGGCGCGCCGGCGACGAGCGACCCGCTCTCGTTCACGCCACCCGGTGCGCCGCGGTTCGTGCTGCCGCTCATGGCGGTGCCTCCCTGACGACACGTTCCACGTCGGGACTGGTCGTCTGCGTCCCGGGGTTCCGGCCCACGGGATCGAATGCCTGGTTCCAGATCGCCAGTACCGTGTCGCCGTCGCGCAGACGCCAGCCGCGCGCAACCGCCTCCACCTGCACGAAATCACCCTTCACCGCGTAGTTGGGTGTGGCTTCCTTGCCATCTGGGTTGATGACGAACACAGACGGGATTCGGACATTGCCCGGAAAGCGGAAGACGGTGCTGAAGCCGTTGTCGAAGACCTCCAGCGGCAGCAGCGAGCGGTTGCCCTGAGCGACGTAGTGCCAGTTCCGCTCGCCCGAGAACGGGTCCCTCGCCTGCTGCTCCATCCGGTTGTGCGCTGCCTGCAACTGGAGGTGCGCCGCGCGGGCCTGCGTCTCCGTCTGCTCTCTGGCGGCTTGCGCCTCGGTCTGGGCACGCTGCCGTGCGGCGTCGTCGGCCGGATAGGTGAATTGGACGCTGTAGTAGATTCCGGGAGCATTCGCGGCGAGGCTCGGTGCGGGAACCGTGGTGATTTCGAAGACGTAGCGGCGCATCTCGCCGCCTTCGGCCGCGGTGAGGACGATGACCGGCTGCAACGGCAGGGCTTCCTGCGACTTGAGAAACAGGAAGTTGCCTTTCGGCATCGCCTTGAGGTCCTTGCTGTCGGTCACCGCCACCGCTGTGATCGTCTCCTTTGGCCCGAAGGCAATGACGAGTGTTGCCCCCACGCCGGTCGAGAGATGGACGACCTGATTGGGGTCGTAGGCGAGAGTGCGCATGCGCGCGTCCTGCCGTCCGGGAATCGGGTATTCCTCCGCCCACGCCGCAGGAACCAGGGCGGATGCGCACAGCAGTGCTGCAACGAGGCGCTTCATTGCGTGCTGTCCTCCGCGGCCTGATAGGAGGTGACGATCACCCCGCCGGGGTTCCTCAGACGCAGCGCGGCCGGCAACGTGGCGACGGTGCGGAACTGCAGGGTCGCCGTCCATGTCGTGGCCACCGGCTCCTGGCCGAAGATGGTCAGCACCCGCCGGTAGCGAATTTGCTGGACGTTGGTGGCGATGTTGGCTGAGGAAATGTGCTGGATATCGATCACGCCCTTCCTGCCGACGGTCACCTGCGGCGAGGCGGCGTTGGGGTAGTTGAACCATTTCTGATACTGCGTGCGCGGCACATCCGCGCTCATCCCCGACACCGCATCGTAGCCGTACTGGGCGGTGTCGTAGCTGTAGCCTTCGCGCAGCCGCACATATTCCCACAGCGCCGCTTTGATGACCGCCTCGCTTTGCGTCGCCGGCAGGCGGGAGAGCGCGACCGAACTGTCCACCGTCCCGTCCGCGCGCACCCACAGATAGACCGGGACGATCTTCGTCAGCGGCAGCAGCGAGGCGATGGCCCATGCCTGGCCGAGATTGGCGAGGATGGCGATGCCGGCGACAACCGCGAGCCCCTTCGATAGCCGCGCAGCGGCCCTGGCGCGCTCACGCTGGAAGGATTCGACATCTCGGTAGTGGTCGGCCAGCGCTGCCCGGTCGATAGGCAGGGCAAGATCCGTCTTGTTCATTCGGTTCCACCGGGATGGGGAATTTCAAGATCTGCTGGTGTTGGCTCCCAATGGCCGGTATTCAGAGCAAAGACCGGGCCCGTAGGTTCTGCCAGGACTTCGGTGTGGCCGCAGGCGGCGAGGCCGATCAGCGCAGCCAGAAGCACAAGGGTTCTCACCGACACTCTCCTTGTCGCAATATGAGCGGGGTGGCGTTTGGTGACGCCGTCTATGCCGGCTTGCGGGTGGCCATCCGGACCGCCTGCGAGGCGCCGCTCGAGGCAAGGCTGGTGAATGCGTTCAGGATCGCCGCTCCGGGGCTGACACCCAGCCCGCCGCCGATGGTCGCCGCCATCGCAGGCAGGGAGATGATGATGAACGCGCCCATGGCGAAAAACATCGCCAGTTCGATCAGAATCTTGAGTTCCCCCGGCACGGCCGCCACGCCGGAGGCTTGTTGCGTCAAGATCGCCCGCATGTATTGCTTCTCACCCATGAGCACGATGGTAAGCGTGACGTTGATCAGAAGAGTCAGCAGGCTGTAGGTAATCAGCATCCCGATCCAGCGATGCGTCACCGCCTGCGTCGCTTCGAACAGATAACCAACGATCACGATGGGGCCGATCGCGACCACGATCCCGGTGACGATGATGGCGAATTCGTAGATGGCGAACGTCACGATCAGCAGGACCATCACGGCCAGCTCGATCAGTGCCAAGCTCACCGCATCGACGACGTCATAGATCGCGATCTGCGCGCCGACAGTTTCGACAGTGTGTTCGGTGACCTGCCACATGTTGTCAAAGGTAGCGGGCGTGGAAGTGACAATTGGCTGAGACCCACCTGCTACTGAAGCGAACCAGTTTGGAATCGTCGTGATGAACAGGGTTTGCACGTAAGTCGTGAACAGGCCGGACGATGTAAGGATCCCCACGACCACTGCAACTTTGATGATGCGGGTAACGCCCCCTCTGGCGTCCATATCACCCCGCATCACCAGGATGCCCTGGATGATGATCCAGAGCGTGACGCATGCCATCAGCGGCGTCGCCACTGCAGCCAGCAGCGAGGTGATCGACGACTGGATCCCGGAGTTGAACGCCTCGCCGAAATCTGTCGCAATATTCGTGAATGGAGTCTGGTCCATCGGCTACCGGTGCAAACTTGCTGCCGCCGTCCGCGCTGCTTGGCACCAAGACTGTGGCACCCCACCACGGGAACACATCGAAAGAGTCATAGCGATCGCCCCGGCGTCATGCCCATAGTAGGCAGGGTCAGCTTCCGGATCGGGCTTGTCTGTCCTTGGAGACAGGCTCTCAGCCACCACCGCGTGGGCGGCGCTGGTGGCGTTCCTGCAGTCGGCCGCGTTGTCGAAGCTGTGATCGTTCTGGCAGGTCTTCAGCACGCTCTCGCGTTCCTGTGGATGGGTCCGGTACCACTCCACGGTGTGCTGCGCGCGCTCGATCGCGAATGCAGGCGCCGCCATCATCGCCAGCAGCGCAGCTACCCAGGCGGCGCGGAAGCGCTTCACTGCAGAGTCCCCGTGAACATCGCCGCGGTCTGTTCATGCCCCTGCCGGATCGCCTGCAGCGCTGCCTGCTGATCGGCCTGTGCCTGCGCCGCCACCATAGCTTGCAGGTTCTGCGCCTGCGCCTGCTGTCCCTGGATCGCGTTGCTTTCGATCGCAATGCGGCCGTTGATCGCCGTCACCTGCTTGATATCGGTCGCCGCCTGCAACTCGGCCTGCATCGTGGTCAGATTCGCCTGCCGCTGTTCGATCGAGGCCAGATTGGCCGCCGCGATCCCCAGGATATTCGCCATGGAAATGGCCGAGCGGTTCAGCAGGGTTGCCTGCGGGTCCGAGCCCGTCGCCGTGTAGACATGGTTCAGATTGAAGAAAGTCTGCCCCTGGCTCGTCAGCGTGTTGCCGGAGCCCGCGATCTGGCCAGGCATCGCACTCGCCGCCGGCATCGGGTTCTGCAGGGACGGCTGGTTCAGGGCGGGAAGCATCCCCGTGATGTTCGTTGGGTTCGTGAACATCCGATAGGTCTGCTCGAGCTGCATCAGCTGCTGTTGCAGCTGCGCGAGCTCCTTGCCCGCCGTCACGACTTCCTTCAGCGTATTGGCGTAATTGCTCGAGTTCAAAGACCGCCAACTGCGCCTGTGCGCCTTGGCTCAGCGTCAGGCAGGCGGCCACCGCCGCCGTTGCCAGAAGAGTCCTCTTCATTGTCGTCGTCCTTTTGGCTCAGTCTCGGGCTTCGTGGTAGCGGGCCATGAACTGACCCAGCCAGGCGGAGGGCTCCTCCCCCAGCTCGCGGCGCAGCCGCTCGGCGAACCGCACCGTGTTCGCGCGACCTGACAGCACGGCGACATATTCGCGCATGTCGCTGAGGTCGAACTCGCAGATGACGCTGCCGGATTCCCGCTTGAGCAAGAAGCGGCGCTTGCCCAGCGCCATGTCCTCTCGGACGGCCTTGAACTCACCCTCGGTGCATTTCAGGCCGCCGATATAGGCCTCGCGGTCTGCCGTCGGCGACGGGTAGAGGATCTTGGTCATGCACTGCGCGACCAGAGAGGCTCCGAGCTTCGATTCCAGCACGTGCTCCGGCTGCTGTGTGGCCAGGATCAGCATGCCGTTGTTCTTGCGCACCGTCAGCAAGAACTTGTCGACCACGGCGGCGAACATCGGGTTCAGTAGGTAGGCGCGGAACTCGTCGCACGACATGACGAAGCGGCGCCCGTCCACCACCGACCCGACGCGATGCAGCAGATAGGCGGCGGCCGGCGCGCAGACATCCTCGTAGTCAAGCAGGTGGGTCATGTCGAAACCGATGATCGACGCCTCAAGCCGCACCTCATCGACATCGCCGTCAAACGCCCAGCCGAGCGCGTTGCCGCGGCACCAGCGTTCCAGCCGCGCCCCCGCGCCTTCAGCCGGTCCGTGCAGGAGAAACTCGCGCAGCCCGGCCAGCGACCGCATGTCAGGCTCGTAGGAAAGCTGGCGGGCGATGCCGCGTTCCAGCCGGCGCGCTTCCTCGGACGAAATGCTCCCCTTCCCGTCCCCCTCGATCAGGCCGGTGACCCATTCGCGCAGGAAGTCGCGCGCGGCCGGCGTGTCTTCCAGGCCGCGCAGCGGCGCCAGGCCGCTCGGCTCGCCACGGCGCAGCACGAGGTAGGTGCCGCCCGTCGCACGGACCAGCAACTCGCCGCCGCGGTCCTTGTCGAAGAAGATCACCGCCCCACCGCGCTCGACCATCGCCTGTTCGAGCATCGCCAGCAGGAACATCAGGAACGTGGTCTTGCCCGAGCCGATCGGCCCGAAGATCGCCGTCATGCCGACATCGTCGACATGCGGAACGTAGTCATACGGCGTGCCGCCATCGGTGCGGAACCGGGCCAACGCCGGCCCCCAATGGCCTTGGGCCTTGCCCGCAGGGAAGTTGTCAAGGCTGGAAAACCCGGCGAAGTTGCGCGAATTGATCGCCCCCGGCCGGGTGCGCCATTCGATGTTGCCGGGGAGCTGCGACCAAAAGGCCGCCTCCATGCCGATGCCTTCCTGCACCACGACCGACCCGGTATCGGTCAACCGGGCGCGCGCCCGCGCGCCACGGTCGCCGAGCTGCTTGAGGTCGTCGGCATAGACGGCCAGGCTCAGGTGGTGCGACCCCATGACGAACTCGTTGGACGCCAGGGCGTCCTCCGCTTCCGCCAGCCCCTCGATCTGGCTCAGCGCCTTGTCGCCGGCGCTCGACATCTGGCTCGACTTCATCGCCAGCCGGCCATGCGCCTGGGCGCGGGTCAGGAACGCATAGGACTGGCTGAGCACCAGCGGAAACTCCGCGCTTAGCAGGGTGTTGAGCATGCCGGGGCGCGTCTTCGCCGGGTATTCGCGGAAGGAGAAGATCGTCCCCACCGTGCTCCTGTCAGGAGCACGGATTTCGAACCCGCGCCTGCCGCAGATCACCCGGTCGGTGTAGATCGACGCCCCCAGTGACCCGCTCACCACCGGGACGGGCATCCACCGGCAGGTAATCATCAGCCGCAGCGCCTCGCCAATCTCGGTGAACACGACGTTGTCTTTCTGGCGCAGGCCGAGACGGCGGATGCCATAGGCTTCCAGGCCGTTGGCGAGAACGTGCCACAGATCTTCGAGCGTGCGCAGAACGGCGGGATCGCCATCGGCAGCCGGGCTTTTGCGGAATCGGGCGATCCTGCTGCCGGCCTTGCCGAGAAAATTGCGCGGCGTGACGATCAGCGAGACGAAGTAGTCGTTGCGGAACAGCCTCTCATTCAGCACGCGATCGCGCCAGGCTGCGGTCGAGCCCGGCGGCGAAGGCCGAACGGAACCTTGCCTGCGGCAGCCCCGGCACGTCGGGATGGCGGATCAGGTGCGTACAGATGGTGACGTTGTCGTCAGCGATGTTACGAAACAGGGTGTTGAGGTTGCGCAGGCGCGCATTGCGCATCTGCGGCTCCTCGAGTTCGAAAGCCACGCCGCCGGCATGGCCCATCGCCATCATCGAGCCGTCGCGCAGCAGGACCACCTGGTCGGCGACGTGGCCGACATAGGGCAGATAGATTTCGCCGGAACGTTCGCTGGCGCCGCTATCGCCGAGCATCAGATCATGCCCCGGCCGCGCGCCGGCACCCGGATCGGGTTGGGGCTGACAGACGCCCCTCCCCAGGCCGCGCCGTCAACGCCGCGTGCCGCCGTCATGAGGTAGAGGACCACGACGTTGACGGCATTGTAGTCGCGCGAGACGACCACCCGCGCGCCGAACCACAAAGGCAGCATGACGAGTTCGTAAAGCGGGTTCTGGCAGATGACGACGACGAACCCGGCCAGCATCAGGAACGCCCCCGCGACCGGAAGAGGCACGCCAGCGAACAACGCCGGCCGGGTTGCGGCGAGATACAGCGTGTCCTCTTCCAGACGCTCGGCCATCAGCCGCCGGACCCGCCCGTGAGGGTCGAACCGAGGTAGGATGCGCCGAACATGATGACGATGCCACCGATCACACCGGCGATCAGGCCGAGCGAGACGCGGCCGAACATCCACGACAGGCCGATGGCGATGATGCCCAGCACCGCCAGCGACTGGCCGAACGGGCCAAGGATGAAGGTGCAGATGTTGTTGATCATCGTTGCCGGCGACGCGCCGCCGGTCACCGTCTGGGCCTGCGCCAGCACCGGAAAGGCCACCACGGCCGCCAGGGCGAGCGCACCCTCAATGCGTGGAGAGCTACGCCTGTCAAGCAGGAGCAGGCCCTTTCCGTAGGCTTCGGTCATGCAACGCTCGGCAACCAGGACAATGCGCTTCGTCATTCGTTACCTTTCAACGACTGGACCAGAAACAGGGAGCGCTGCGGACGGTCCTCCTCCCGCAGCGTCAGGCAGCACCGGACCGGCCGCCGGCATCGGCGTAGCCAGCAACTGCATGTCTTGATGATGTAGGGCGGCGTAGTCGTAGGACGACCACACATCCCAGGGCGGTGGCTGGCTTTCGGTCGCAACCGCTGCCGCACCGACATCGGAGACCGGAACGACTTGCCGGGCAGCCAGTTCCACCTTGTGGACATAACCGTTGGCAATGCCACGCAGGAAGTCGCCTGTGTTGTAGCGCGAGTGCGCCGCCTGCCAGGCCGCCTCGAAATCCGCGGCCAGATGGGTCGCGCCGGCGCGCAGCGAGGCGCAGGCATCAAACGCCGTGTCAACGGTCAGGCCGTCATGCGCGAGATTGGCGCTGTTGATCTGGGTCAGGCCGAGGTCGATCGACCTCCCCTGCCCGAGCAGCGCGCGGGCCGTGGCCACGGCCGCGTCTTTCGAGGCGGGATGAAGTGTGGTCGGGTGGTCGCCGTTGACGCCGATCGTCAGCGGATCGCCACCGCTCTCGACCATCGCCACCGCGGCCATGCGTTCCGGCGGAACCCCCTGCCCTGCTCCGCACTCCGACAGGACGGCAAGTCCCATGATGGCAGCAACTGCAAGCGCGCTCATCGGCGGTCCATCTTGCGGTGCAGAGACGGCCAGAACCGAGTCCGCCGTTGGAGAACACGCGAACGGCAGCAGCGAACCGCTTCCTCCTGTGCCTGGCTCAGAAAGCCGCGCTCAAGCAGGTCGGTCAGCGCCCGAAACAGAAACTCATTGCCGTGGGCAGCATGGATTGCGAGCCATAGCACCAGGTCGGAACGGTCGGGACGCTCATCCAGCCAGCCGCCGGAAGCAAAATCGCTCATAACGGCACCAGGCATGTGATCGCAGTTAAAGTGATGATCCGGCACGGCAGCAAGCGATGCCGTGTGCCGCGTCAGGATGTCGCTCCGATACGCGGTGCAAAGAGGGTCGCGGACTTCACCGCCGGACCGGGCTGACTGTTCCTTCTGAGCCATGAAGCAGCACACGGGCACTTCGTCCGGCAACGGCTTGAGCGATAGACGACGAGCAGCAATTCGCACGGGAGTCCTCCGCGTCGAATGGTCATGTTCAGGAGGAAGCGCATTCCTCCCCAAGCGGCTTGCCTGTCAGGCTGCCGGAAGTGCCGGAGCCGGACGTTCCATCGCCCACATTTCCCTCAAGCGCACCGCCAGCAGCGGGCCAGCCTCAGATCGCGGCAGCCCCACAGGCCGACGCCGCGCCCGATGGACATAAAAATCTCGCGCAGGACACCCGCGGACAAACCCATTCATTATGAAATAACATAGACATTAACGAAAATGAGGGCGTCTTTTTCCGCACAAGAATACTCCTTGGAAGCGCCGTGACTTTAAGCAACACGCCACGGATACCTGTTCTCTGTGGTATGCCAGGCACGTTTTCCTGGCTTCCATCTCGTGTATCCGCTGTCCAGCCGGATATAGGCATGGGAAAAGATCGCGTCAATGCGAAAACGTGCCGCCAGTGGGTTTTTTGCGCACGCGGGTTTGTGCTAGTAGAAGGCCGAACCAGACCGGAACCAGGTGCGCCTCGCATGTCCTCGCCCGGGCGCCCCGCCGCCCTCCCATCCGCCGCTCTCCTGCGGGCAACCAAACATCTGCTGCGCCCACTCGTGCGGCTGCTGATGCAAGGTGGCATCACGTTCCCGGTGCTGACCGATCTGTTGCGGACGTTGTTCGTCGAGGTTGTGCTGACCGATCTGGTGATCGACCAGACAGAGCAGACCGACAGCAGGGTCAGCCTGCTGACCGGCTTGCAGCGCCGGGAAGTCCGCCGGCTGCGGCAGCAGGAAAGCGCGCCAGACGCGATTCCGCCGATCGTGACTCTGGGCAGTCAAATCATCGCCCGCTGGATCGGCACACCATCCTATCTGGACACGGACGGGCAACCCCTGCCGCTGCCACGCGTCGCCACCCCTGATGCGCCGGGGATTTCCTTCGAGGCGCTGGTCGAATCGGTGACGACGAGTGTCCGTTCGCGTGCGGTGCTGGTCGACTGGCTCAGCCAGGGCCTCGTGACACTGGAGGACGATGACCGGGTGCGACTGAACACTGCGGCGTTCATTCCCCGGCCCGCCAGCACCGAGCAGATATTCTATTTCGGTCGCAATCTGCATGACCACATAGCGGCGGCGGCGGCCAACATCGCCAGCGCCGGGCCCGCGCCGTTTGTCGACCGCTGTGTCCACTACGACCAGCTGGATCCGCAAGCAGCTTCGGCGTTGGAAGCGACGGCGCGCGATGCGGCGCAGCGCATCCTGGTCGAGGTCAATAGCGCGGCTCTTGCTCTGGTTGAGGGCAAGACACCGGAGCCGGGTGCCCCGGCCACGCTGCGGGTGAATTTCGGCATCTACGTCTACGTCGAAGACGAAGCCATCAGGAAGGACACACAGGCATGATGCGACGTGCGGCACCGCTGTTGTTGTTTGCGCTGCTGCCGTCTTGCGCATCGCAACCGTCCGGACCCCTTCCCCTCCCCCCACCGCCGCCGCCGGCGCACCATGCGTCCCTTCCGGTTGCCAATGTCGTGCCCCGCTTCTGCGGGCCCGGATCGGACGGCAGTGTGCAGGTGGTCGAGCGCGGCGTTGGCGGCACCGGTATCGCCCCCACCGACCAGCGAACCGCCGAGCGCGGCATCGGTGGTACCGGCATTGTCGGCGTCATCACCGGGTTCGGCAGCGTGTGCGTCAACCGCCTGGAGGTGGCGTTGAAAGGCTCATTGCAGGTCGAAGTCGACGGTCATCGCATCGCCGGCACAACGTTGCGCGCCGGCCAAGTGGTGGCGATCGGCGCGGAGGCGAACGGGACAGGACTGCGTGCCCGCAGCATCGCCGTGCGCCACGAGGTCTCGGGTCCGGTCGAGGTAATCAATGTGGGTGGCAATGATGTCGTGATCGTCGCCGGGCAGCGTGTGGCCGTGCTGCCCTCGACGCTTGGGTACAAAGGGCTCGCGCCGGGCGACTGGGTCGCCGTCAGTGGCTTGCGTACCGCCGACGGCACCATCGTCGCAACCCGCATCGATCCACGCGATCCCGGCCAGGTCGTGGTGCGGGGCCTGCTGGCCAGCGGCGACAACGGTACATGGCGCATCGGCACCCTGGCGCTTCGTTCCCTGCCCGGCCGGGCAGCATCGATTGGCGCGCAGGTCGCTGCTTCGGGCCGCTACGATGAGACGGGGCTGTCGGTCGAAGAGGTCTCACCTGACCTGTTAGCCTCTGATCCGCCGGCCTATTTTGGCCCCGCCGTGCGCCAAGTGGTGATCGCGTCCTACGTTCACCTCGAGAATGGACGTGTGCGTCTGAGTGGCGGCTTCGAGGCGCCGGCCGGTCCGCGCATCAGCGCCGCACTGGCGCAGCCCGGACTTGCCGTGGTGTCTCTGGAACGCGTGAACAAGGCATTCCGCGCCACCAACATCATCGATGCGAACGGCCACATCGCCGTGCCGCAGGCCTTCCCGTGGATCGGTCCGCCGCCGGGCTTCCTGCCCGAGTTGCCCGAAGACCCGACGCCGTGGGACGCTTCGCACGAGAGGCAGGATCAGCCGACACGCGACGATCTCATTGCGGCCCCCGGTGTCGACGTCACGGAGCCGGAGTTCTCGCTGTCCGATGCAAGGGCGCCGCAATAGTGCGGCCTCCGGCGAACTGCGACAGCGGCCGTCGCTGCAGTTTCACAGCTCACCGTCTGGCCGCAGGCGCAGCAAAGCCCGCGTCGCGTTCATCGCCAGCCTGCAAGAGATTACCGTCGAGCAGGAGGCTGACTGGTCGAGCAAAGCCAGCATGTCCTGGCGGATGATCTGATGAAGCGCCATGCGATTCGGGAAGCCCTGCCCCGCCGCCGGATGGCGGGCAGTAAGGGCTCGAGCTTAACAAACCGCCTGCATCCAGCCGGCGGTCCGCGGAGGCGGGCGATGCCGCCATAAAACGCCGAACGCCCCTGCGGGAGGGGCGCCGGACAACAAGATGATCTGTAACGTGGCAGTTCGGATCATCCAACATCGGCGGGCTTCGTGCAACCCCTGAAACGGGGAATGCTGAAGCCTGGCCTCTCGGCCGCCTCTCCAGGGGCGTCGGCGTCAGGAGATGACGACCGATGAACCTTGATCTCAACCTGGATGAATGGGTCCGCGCTCAACTCGTGGGCGTGCCCGAAGACCTGCGCAAGCCTGTCGCCGTCCGGACGGCACAGGCCGCCGGTATCGATCCGTTTGCGGCACTGGAAGCCGTCAACCGTCTCGATTCCGCCAGGGAGCGCGCCCGTCGGCCGGGCAAAGTCCGGGCGCCGTCCCGCACCCGGCTCCAGCGCGCCGAAGCACGGCCCGATCGCGAAACCGGGCGGCAATACGTCCCCGCCACCGCGTTGGACCCGCTCCTGGATCCAACGCTCTGTTCCGGCGCCAAAACTCTGCTCATGCTGATCCGTGCCCTGGCCGGCAGCAACAGGATCGTCGAGACCCTGACGGTCTCCCTGGCCGTCCTCATGTGCGTGAGCCGCCGGACGGTCCAGATCTGGTACCGGCAGTTGGTTGCCGCCGGTCTGCTCACGCACCATTACGACCGGCAGCGCGGCATCGTCATCCTGGGACTTGCGGAACAGGTCGAGCCGCCCGAGGCTGCCCGCCAGCCCCGTCCGGTTCGGCCGCCAACGCCGGACATGAGCTTCCGGACCCGCTGGAAGCGCCGGATGGCGGCGCTGCGTTGCCTGGGTTCCAAACTGCCCGGCGGGGGTGCGAATCAAAATTCGCACATTAATACCGAAAGAGATTTAAGGTTCTGGGGCCGCCCCTTGCTGGTCGGCACCTGAGCAAGAGATGCCAGGAGGAGACTGAGGGCACTGCATGAGCGACTGAAGCACCCGACGACGCGAGGAAGCGGCGTCAGCGGCAATCCCGGGCGGATTGCCGCGCATTCTCGCTGTCGCCAAAATGCTGCCCGGTCCTGCTGGCAAGGAAGGCGCCATCACACATCGCCTGATCGGAAGGACATTCCATGTAAATTTGCAAGGGAGCGGCATTGCACGCACCGTTATCTCCGGTGTTAGCCTCCATGTTTGCCGCGTGCGATGCGCCATCCAAAACTGTGGCATTCCACGCAATTTGACTCGTACGCAATGATTAACGCACTCGTCATGGAAATGAACATCGCTGGCCGTCACCATTGGAAGGGCTGCCCCAAATCAGGCATCATGTCCCCGGTCATCGATGAAAGGAGGCACCGCTGCCCCGGCTGGATTCCAAACACCCGGGCGCGCACAAGCCGGCCAGGAACCCACACCGGGCGGCGGCATTCCGCGAAGCCGCCCGCGATATCGTCCACAAGGACCGCTATGACCGCCGCGCCGGCATGAGCGTCGACACGGCCGGCGCGATCGCGCGCGCGTTGGAGCGCGCCTACGTTCAGGGCTTTATCGATGCCCAGCAGCCAACACCGGCCACAAGCGAGAGCGCACCGGTGGCGAGCGCGGATTCTTCCGAGAGATCTGGTGAACCGATCGAATGGATCCTGATCCCGCCGCGGCCACGCGACGCGTTCTGGACCATCTGCCTGTTCGCCCTCGGGCGCGAGATGCCGGTCACGGAGAACGCGTCCGGGCATCTCGTCGCCGTCCAGACGCCAAGCGGCAGGCCCGGCTGGCAATTGATCTCGCGCAGCGGCCTCGAGAAGCCATTCGGACACGCCACGATCCTGCCCCTGCTCCGGCTGGGATTGCTCGATCCACAATATGAACCGGACAGGCGCCTGGTCATCAGCGAGCTGGGCCGCGCGACGTGGCAGCGCTTTGTTGAACGCGGCGGGCAGTATCCGGAAGACCTGACCTCGCCCTCCGGCGACGGGAATGGCCCATGATCTCCCTGCCTCCCGACATCACCTTCGAAAAGCGGCCCCTACCAGGGGATGGATGGGCTTACGAGTTCCGCCACCGCACTCTGGGTGCGCTCGGACGCATCCTGCTGCAGGGTCTGCCCGAAGGCCGCAACGCGCACATCTCCTGCGAAGTGGCCGGCGACCCGGCTGACCCGCGGACGGCCGAGCGCCGCGCTATCTTCGAGCCGCTCGGGCTGGAGATCGCACGGCAGATAGAGCAGATCGTGGGAGCCTCCACCGGGCCGGTCGCGCCGCCGGCACCGCCCGTCGAGGCGGACGAAGTGGTGGAAAGCAAGCTGACGCAGTGCAGTACCTGCAACGCCTTCGTGGCCATGCTGGTGTTCGCGCCAGGGGCAACCGACGCGGGGCGCTTCGACGACTACGCGCGGCGCATGTACCCAGAGTACTCCAGCCGCGGTCTGCCGACCTGGATCATCGGCCCGGCGTCCGGCCCGGGACCGGAAGACTCGGCTGACATCCTCCAGGTCTGGCCGACTCGGAAGCCGCTGCAGCGACTAACCCCGGCCCAGTTCAACCCGTGCCTGGAACGGCTTGCTGCCAACCACTGCCGGCCAGGGAAAAACAGAAAGCGGTGAGACCGGGCTGACCGGCGAGGATGTTCGCCGTTTGCCCGGGCCGCCAGGCGCTACTCCGTAGCGGTCTCCGCCGGCGGGGACACGGCCTGATCAGCCTGTTTCGGTTGGCGGGATTTGCGTGCGACCGCTTTCTTCGCCGGTGCCTTCTTGGCGACGGCTCGCTTGCCCGCCGCTGCCGGCGCACGCTTTGTCGCCGCCCCCTTCCCTGCCCCGCGGGCAGCCGGCGCCTTGGCCGTCACTTTCGCTGTCGCCTTTGCCCTGACCGGCGGCTTCCTCTTCGCTGGCGCCTTCGCCTTTGTCTTCGCTGCAACGGCGGCTTCCTTGATCTTTACGCGCCGTTCCTTCAGCCCATCGCGAATGGCGGCCAGCGCCGCCGCGCCGACAGCAGCCTGCTGGCCGTCGGCGATCTCATCGAGTGCCGCGAAGAAGGCTTGCGTCACAATCTTCGTCCCGCGCGGAGCGCGCTGCTGGGCGTCTGCCTTGATGGCCATGGTCGTCTGGGTCCTTTCCGACCGGGGCGAATCCAATTCGGCGAAGCCCGGTTGCCGGGTACGGTAACGGTGCCGCCGTGACCAAAGCAATACGGAGATCAAACGCTGTCAACGCAACCGGAGCAGATTCAGGATACGGGTCAGATGGCCCACCTGGCTCGGCACCGGCGATGCTGGACGAGTTCGATCCGGAAGGGTATCCGCCGCATGTCGCACCAATTGCCGCCCATCGGCGTGAACCGGGTTGCCGCGTTGCTACCGCCAAATGTCACCCCCATTGGCGCCCGGTTCGATCGGCGCCTCACCGAATGACCATGTCGGGTTAACCACAATATCCGCTGCCCCAACGGGCGCACACGTCACCGCGGATCACACGTTTTCATCGCGCCAAGCAAACCAGTCGCCGCCAAGAAGGCGCCGACAAATAAGAAGCTCTTGGCCAAACCGGTCAAACGGAAGTCGCCCGGCCGGAGCGCGCCGCCGGCCCCGGCTTCGGACGCAGCCGGCACAGAGTAGAGCGCGGCGACACGGGGGCCATCCTGCAACATGCCTCGCGTGGAAACGGGAACGGCGCGAAGCAGAACCTGGTCATGCGATTTACGCCGGCCCAACCAGCCACTCCCGCAGCTTCGACCAGCGCCGTCGCGCGCCCTGGTTCCGCACCGCAATGGCGAGGGCTTTGCGCTGACCGACCAGCACAACGAGCCGCTTGCCGCGGGTCACGCCGGTGTAGAGCAGGTTGCGCGCCAGCATGGTGTAGTGCTGCGTCGTCACCGGGATGACAACCGCCGGGTACTCCGATCCCTGGCTCTTGTGGATCGTCGTCGCATAGGCCAGCACCAGTTCATCCAGCTCGCCGAACCCGTAGGTGACGTCACGGCCGTCGAAGCTGACGTGGAGCTTCGACTCTTCCATGTCGAGCCGGCTGATGATTCCCAGGTCCCCGTTGTAGACCTCGCGGTCGTAGTCGTTCTCGACCTGCATGACCTTGTCGCCCGGGCAGAACGTCCAGCCGAACCGCTCCACCCTCTCCTCCCCCGGCGGGTTCAGCGCCTTCTGCAGTTCGACGTTCAGCGACCGGGCGCCCAGGCCGCCGCGGTTCATCGGACACAGCACCTGGACGTCACGCACAGCGTCGAGGCCGAACGCTTTCGGGATACGGTCCCGCACGATCGTCAGGATCTTCTGCACCCCGTCCTCGGGGTCGGCGGCGTCGACAAAGTAGAAATCCGATCCCGGCCCGGTCTGGTCGAGCTCCGGCATCTGCCCGCGGTTGATCCGGTGCGCGTTGATGATCACCCGGCTCTCCGCCGCCTGCCGAAACACCTCGGTCAGCCGGACCACCGGCACGGCGGCCGAGCCGATGATGTCGGCGAGCACCTGCCCGGGGCCGACGGAGGGAAGCTGGTCTACGTCCCCCACCACCAACAGCGCCGATTGGTCCGGCAGCGCGCGCAGCAACGCGCGCATCAGCAGCACGTCCACCATGCTGGCCTCGTCCACCACCAGCAGCTCGCAGCTCAGGGGGTTCGATTCGTCCCGGCGGAAGCCGCCCTTCGCAGGGTCGGTCTCCAGCAGGCGATGGATCGTCTTGGCCTCGAGGCCGGTGCTTTCCGACAGACGCTTGGCCGCCCGGCCCGTGGGGGCGCAGAGCGCCACCTCGGTCCGTTTGGCCATCAGAACCTTCAGGATGGAGCTCAACAGCGTCGTTTTGCCCACGCCGGGACCGCCGGTGATCACCAAGACTTTCGAGGACAGCGCCACGCGAACGGCCTGCTTCTGGCTGTCGGCCAGAACCAGGCCGGTCTTGCCCTCGACCCACGGGATCGCCTTGTCGGCGTCAATCCTTGGCCAGGGCGTGGCACCGGCGGCGAGCGTGCGCAGTCGCTCGGCGATCTCCTGCTCCGCCCGATAAAGCCCGGCCAGGAAGATGCAGCGTTTGCCGTCCAGCGCATCGGCCACCACATCGCCGGCCTCAAGCTCCAGAGCCAGCGCGGTCTCGATCAGGTCTGCCGGCACCTCGATCAGCGTCTCGGTCTGCGTCGCCAGCTCCTCCGCCGGCAGACCGCAATGGCCCTCGTCCATTGCTTCGGCCAGGGCGTAGCTGATGCCGGCGCGAACCCGGATCATCGCCATCTTCTCGATGCCAAGCTTGGCGGCGATCTGGTCCGCGGTACGGAAGCCGATGCCGCGAATGTCGCGTGCCAGGCGGTACGGGTTCTCGCTGATCACCTGCACGGCGGCAGTGCCGTAGGTCTTGTAGATGCGCACGGCCCGGGAGGTGCCGACGCCATTGGCATGCAGGAACAGCATGATCTCGCGGATCACCTTCTGCTCCGCCCAGCCGGCGACGATGCGCGCCGCGCGTTTGGGGCCGATCCCGGCCACTTCGCGCAACCGGTCGGGCTGCTGTTCGATCAGGTCGAACACCGTTTCGCCAAATCCGCGCACCAGCCGCTTGGCATAGACCGCACCGATGCCGGGAATCATCCCCGAGCCGAGATACCGCTCGATCCCCTCCAGCGTGGTCGGTGGGCTGGCCTTCAGGAAGCTGGCGCGGAACTGCAGGCCGTGGGTGCGGTCGTTGACCCAGGTGCCGGTCAGTTGCACGAACTCTCCGGCGGCGATCATCGCCGCGTGCGCGACCACCGTGATCAGGTCTTTCTGCCCGCGCGCCTTCACCCGCAGAACGCAGAAGCCGTTTTCCAGGTTGTGGAACGTTACCCGTTCCACCAACCCGGCCAGCGCCTCCGATGTTGGTGCGTCAGCCGTGTTCCCCCCTCCCCTCATCTGAGGCTTTCCGTGTCAAGCGGGTTTTCACATGGATCCTCTCCGGGCAACGTGTTCGGCAAGCGATGGCGTCAACGGGCCGCCTCTCTTCGTTCTCATGCGGGCGAGCCGCATCTCCTCATCTCCGGTTCGGCCGTCGCGCGGCCGTGACCAAAATCCCGCATACAGCGGTTCGAGAGGCACGCATCGACGGGACCAATCTTCACCAGCGGCAGCGAGCCATGGGGAGGGACGGTCACACATCGAACCCGGACGCGTTGCGCTCGGTTGTCCGGAGCGCCGGCGGAACTTGTTAGGCCGTCTTCACCACCGCTCCTTCCGGAATCACGCCGACGGTGACATAGCGCCACAGCGCAATCATCAGCTTGCGGGCCAGGGCAACCAGGGCGATGCGCCGGATCCGGCCCGTAGCGTTGCGGGTCCGTTCCTGAAACCACCGGCTCAATGAGGTGTCCGGCTGATACCTCAGCCACAACCAGGCGAGTTCGATGGCCAGAGTCCGGGCACGCCGGTTGCCTGCTTTGCTGATCCCCTGGTCGCTGCGCATGTTGCCGCTGCAATAGGGGCTCGGCGCCAGCCCGATATAGCTCGCCACCTCCCTGCGGTTATCGAAGTGCCGGTAGAACACCTCACGGTCCAGCGTGATCGCGCCGAGTTGGCCGATGCCTTTCAGCCGTATCAGCGCACCGGCACGGACGGCGCTCCCCTCTCCGGCCACCACTGCCTGCGGCGGCGTCTGGGCTTCGGCGGCAGCCTTTATCTCCTCCGCCTGGGACACTTCGATCTCCTTGATCTGACGTTCAAGCACGCACAGTCGCTCGTGCTCACGCACCAGGGACTGCCTGGTACTGGGTGGCAGCGGCTCACCGGTGCCGGTCCGCAGCGTCTTCAGCTGTTCTGGGAAATCACGCCGGCGCGGACTGACGTCGCGGATCCCCAGCGCCATCAGGATCCCTTTCATCCGGTTCGTGTGCGCCGTCCGCTCGGTTACCAGAACACGCCGCTCGCGATGCTGACGCTTGGCGTCTTCTTCTTTTGGTGTTGGCACCCGCACGACCCGACACGCTCGCGTCTCAACACGCTCCAACGCCAGCAGCATCCGGATCAGCTGTTCGAGATCAAGGCGATCGGTCTTGGCCCGCCGTGTCCTGCGTTCAACCGGAACGCTCGCGGCATCGATTACGCGGTTCTCGACGCCGGCCGACACGAGGGCTCGATGCAGCCAGAAACCGTCGTACCCCGCTTCGTAGATCGAGACGACCCGGACTGGCTTGCCCACCTTCATAAGCCGACGCTTCGCTGCAGCAATCAGATCGCAGGTCTTGCTGAGATCACCGCCTTCGACCTTGTGGCGGCTGACTGTATTGCCAAGTTCAGGCGCGTACAACCCTACCAACCAGGTCGACTTCGCAAGTTCAAAACCGACATAAAGTGTAGCGTCGTCCACTCCAGATACAGGCGCGGCAATCGTCATCACATTCGACATCGTGAAGTCTCCGTATGTTGGATCTGACACCCCAAATCTACGGTATGAACGCCTGTCGCCTCATAGGATCTTCCCCGACATCATGGCGCACTGCCAGCGGTTGGCAGGCTGGTCCCAAATTGCGATGGAACACAGCAGCGTGCGCGAGATCACCGGTGGGCCTCAAGCCTTATGCCGTCGTGACAGATACGATCCAGGCTGCGTCCGTGGCGCTGGACGGCACTCATCGGTCCAGACAGAGCGGGTGGGTCTGGCAGGCGCGGTATTACCGGAAATCGGCGGCGAACGGGGAACCCGCGGCACCGAAGCGGGAGCGTGAAGCGCAACCCGTGCTGCGCTACGGTGCCTCCCGACCAAGGACGCACGAATGCCCAAGCCACGACGTACACCACCATCCCCTCCGCCTCCGCCCGAGAGCGACGAGGACCCTGTCTGGGGCGACCTGTTCAGTCACTTCGGCCGGCCCGCGCCGAGCCCGGCACCCGAGGCCCGGCCGCCTGCAGCGACGCCGCCCCGGAAGACGACAAACAGGACGAAGAAGCCGGCCACCAATCCCAAGGAGTAAGTTCCCGGAAGGATCACCCCCCAGCTTGCCTGTTGCACCCCGGGCGCCCATGCTCAGCACCATGTTCGCTGTCTCCGAAGCTCAGGCTGCGGCGATCCGAAGCGCCTTCGACGAAGGAGGCGAGTTCTCTGCGGCTATCGAGTTGCGCCGGATATTCCCCGCCGTCACGGGCAATGCCACGGCGCGGGAATACGCCCGGGTCATCGCCGGGCGGGATCCAGCACCCCTTCCCTCGCCACCGGCACCCCCGCCATTACACGAAGTGGTGCCGTTGCACGCCACCAAGTACTGCCCGGCCGATCGAGGCTGAGTGAACGCCAGCGCAGGTGACCACATCACTTCGCAACAGCCCCCCTGACGCGCCCACGGTCCGCACCGCACTCGCCGCCGGCGCCTATCTCCGGCGATGAGTCGTCGGTGGGGCGTTCGGCCGAAGTAGACTTGGCCGCACTGGAGCGCCACGGGATGGGCGATGCGCAGCTGTTGGCGCCGGTGCTTCGGTGCACCGCCTCCAGCGCCGCCAATTGCAGCATTGTGGTTGGCAGCCGGCACCAAGCGCCGTTCTGAGCGGTCCGGCGGTGCGGCCGGAAAGCGATCCGCGGCGCCTTCTGGAATCGCCAGAGTCGATTCGCCAATTATGCCATTCGAAAATTGTGACAGTTTCCAGGGAACCTCCATGAAACGCCGATTAACTTGAATACAAGCGTAACACGTTCTCACAACAGCCGTGCCCAGCAGGCGTTTTCCTTTTCACGATGTGGGCCCATGTTTGGCCTATGTTCAAAATTACCAAACCTAACCCCCATGCAGACCATGAAGAGGACCTTGCTCACGCCGGGAAGCTCCTCGTCGTCCGCCTGTGGTTGGCGGGAGCCGCAGTGACCGCCGCCACGGCGCTTGTGCATTTCCCTCTGGGGCACTGATCCCCTTCGCGACCGGGCGTCACACCATCGCCGCACCTCCCAGGACGGGCGGCGTGTTGGCCGAGGGCTTGGCTATTGCGCATGGACGGCACGACACCCCTTCCGGGCGTCCGGGCGGATCAACCCAAGATCGCCGAGGAGCCGCGGTGGATCAGGAGCATGCCGGCGCGCTGGTCTCGCTTCTCGGCACGATCCTTTCCGCCGACACCGAGCGCGAGGCCCTGGAGGGCGAGGTTGAATCCCTCGAGCCGGAACGGATCTGCACCATCCGTGTGCAGCTGAGCGAGATCCATTCCGATCGCGCGCGCCGAGCCGATCGAAATCGTGAGCGGGCTTGGCTTCTTGACCAAGGATCTGGAGCGTCCGATGGCCAAGTTTTCCTGCGGCCAGCGAATGACCCGAGTGGCCACCGCACCAACCTCGGCGTGGCTACAGGCCGGTCGTGAGCACCATGCGAAAACGCGCCGCGTTGTGCATCATCTTGTCATAGGCTTCGGCAGCGCGTTCGAGCGGCATCGTCTCGATTGTCGGCCGCACCCCGCTGAGGGCGCTGAAGGCCAGCGTATCCTGCGAGTCGATGGAGGCTCCGGAAGCGTGGCCTGTCACCGTGCGGCTGCCGCCGATCAGGTCCAGCGCCGAAACCTCGATCGGGTCCATTCCAACGCCCACCACGACGAGTTTGCCGCGCACGGCGAGACCGGGAATTACCGCGCTCATCGCACGGCCGCTGGTCACTGTCGCCAGGATCGTCCTTGCCCCGCCGAGCCTCGTCAGTTCCGCCGCCGCGTCCTGCGACTGGCTATCGATATAGACGTGCGCGCCGAGCTGACGCGCCAGCTTCTCCTTTTCGCTGCCGCGGGCGATCGCAACGGTGCGGAACCCCATCTTCGCCGCGAACTGCACCCCGAGATGGCCAAGCCCACCGATCCCGAGGATGGCGACGAGGTCCCCCGGCCGCGCGCCGCTTTCCCGCAGCGCATTGAACGTGGTCACACCGGCGCACAGCAGCGGCGCCGCCTCCGCGGCGGACAACTCGTCCGGGATCAGCGCCAGCGCGTCGGCCGGAGCCACCATCGCCTCGGCGTAGCCGCCGTCGTAGGTGATTCCAGGGATGCGGAGGTTGCGGCAATCCACCAGATCGCCCCGGCGGCACGGCTCGCACCTGGCGCAATGGCCGCCAAACCAGCCGACGCCCACGCGCGTGCCGACGTCCCAGCCGATCACGCCGGCGCCAACTGCATCGATCACCCCGGCGATCTCGTGCCCCGGCACGATCGGGTAGGCCACCGAGGGGAACAACCCCTCCTTGGCGATCGAATCGCTGTGGCAGACGCCACACGCCTGCACCCTGATGCGCACCTCGCCCGGTCCGGGTTCGGGCAGGTCGCGCTCGACCAGTTCGAAGGGGCCGCCTTTGTGTGCGACCTGGACAGCGTGCATCGTCGGCATCACCGGCCTCCTTCCCGCATGACAGCAGCTAATCTTGGGATGCTGGAGCAGGCCCGCAAGCATGCGAGCGGTGCTGCTCCGGTGTCGTCACCTGAGCCGCCTGGGGGCTTGGGGCAACGCCAGAGTCAGCAGTTCCGGTGGCCGTCGCCATTCCACAAAGGGTATTCTCGCGCCACCCGGTTGATCAGATAGAATCAATTGGCCGTGTTGCGCATGAAGCCACGCCAAACCGACGAAGACCGCTGGACGTTGCAATGCCCTCCACCAATATCCGCGGTGCCGCTGGCCACCAGACCCCGGATCGACGCACCGGCCGGTCGGAAAGGTGCTGACCGGCCCAGCACAGTCTGTGGTAGCCTCCCGCGCATTTTCTTGGCCGGAGGCCCGCCCTACCCTATGTTGGAATCCATGAACGCCGTGACCCTGCCACCTGATCTGGAGCGCTTCGCCGACGAAGTCATCGCGAAGGGGCGGTTTCGTGATGTGGACGAAGTCGTGCGGGCGGGCGTCAGCCTGCTGCAGCGCGCCGAGGCCGAGCGGGCCGCCTTCGAGGCTTCGCTCGACAGCGCCATCGCGGAAGGCGAACGAGACGGATTCCTGACACTCGACCAAGTGATGCGCGACGCCGATGCTCTTCTCGAGGAAATGGCTACTTCCCGCAAGTGAACGGCCCGGCGATCCTTGCCCCGCAGGCACAAAAGGATCTGCGGGCGGCGCTCCGCTGGATCGCTTCTGACAACTCCGTGGCCGCGCGTGGATTGCGCGACACCGTTGATGCGGCCGCCCGCCTGATTGGGGCACGGCCCGACATCGGCCGGTTTCGCCCGGAGCTTACATCGGCGCGATACCGGTTCTGGTCGCTGACCGGCTTTCCCTACCTGCTAGTCTATGAGGCGTCGGCGAGGCCGCCGCGGATCGCGCGCATCGTCCACACCGCGCGCGATCTGCCCAAGGTTCTGGCAGAGCTGAATTTTTGATCTCGGCCGGATGATGACGTTGTCTGGCGTCAGCCTTCAGACCCCTCTCCCCGCTTCGGGTTGGCGCCCCTCAGGTCCGCCGACGCCGCAAGGTCGGCGACCGGGCCCCGCTGGGGCTCACTCCAGCAGGCGGCGCAGCGCTGCCTCCGGGTCGCGCATGAACCGCCGTGTGTCCCGCCAGTGCGGAAGCTCCTCCAGCGACCGTTGCGTGATGCCCCCCTCGTCGATCCACAGGTGATCGCTTGCAGGATGGCTCATCAGGATCGGCGAATGGGTTGCCACCAGCGCCTGGGATCGACCATCGCGGTGGAGTTCATCGAGCAGACACAGCAGCGCCATCTGCCGCTGCGGCGACAATCCTGTCTCCGGCTCGTCCAGCAAGTAGAGCAGGCCCTCGCTGCCATCCACCCGCGCGGTCAGCAGCGACAGCACGCCTTCACCACGGCTCTGTTCGTCGGCCAGCCGCCATTCGCCGGTGCCCGGCATGGTGAGGCGCCCAGCCCGGGCCATCGTCTCGGCGAACCGGTCGGCCCGCAGGAACAGGCCCTTCGGCCGACGCGGCACGCCAAACATCACCTCGACGGCGGCGGAGATGGCGGTCGGCTCGCGCTCGTCGTCGGTTTCGGCGTAGCTGCGGCCGCCGCCCGGCCGGATGGCGCAGCGGGCGGCGATCGCCTCCAGCAGCGTCGTCTTGCCCGAGCCGTTCTCGCCGATCAGGAAGGTCAGCTTGCTGCGAAGCTGAACCTCGACAGGTCCATGCGACAAGAACGGCAACCGCTCAATGCGGTCGCCGCCCCGTGCCGGATCGATGCGGAAGCTCCGCAACAACATCGCTCAGTCCTTGAACGGATCGAACTCGCCAGCCCCCGCCATGGCGACGGCGAACGGCCGCAGCGTGTGCAGCACCCGGATCGTGTCGGCGTGCTGCGCCAGCACCTCCGGCAGCCGCCGGTAGGCCATCGGGCTCTCGTCGAGATCGCCGCCGGCCAGCAGCACGCCGCGCTCCTTCAGCCACGCATCCATCTCTGCCTGGGTGAACATACGCTTGGCCTCCTGGCGGCCGACCAACCGGCCGGCACCGTGCGCGGTGGAATACAGCGAAGCCCGCGCCGACGGGCCGTCGATGCCCTCGACGATGACGGCATCGTCGCCCATTGAGCCGCCCACGAAACCGCGCTGCCCCGGCCAGGCCGGCGTCGCTCCCTTGCGCACGACCCACAGATCGCGCCCGTCATGCGTCTCCCGCCAGGCGTAGTTGTGGTGGTTGTGGACCGTTTCGGTCACCGCGCCGCCGATGATCCGGCGCACGCGCTCCACCACCCATTCCCGGCCGGCGTAAGCGTAACGGCCAGCGAGTTCCATGGCGGCGATATAGCGGCGGCCGAGTTCGCTGGCCTCGTCCACCACCGCCGACGGCACGTTCATGCCGTCCTTGCCGCCCGCCGCCTTGAGATAGCGGGTCGCGGCGGTGTGGCCGAGGCCGCGGCTGCCGAAATGCACGCCGATCCAGACGAACCCGTCCTCGTCGCGCATCAGGTCAACGTAGTGGTTGCCGCCGCCAACGGTGCCGAGCTGGGCGGCCGCCTTCTGGCGGTAGGCACCCATGTCCGCCTCGCGCCAGGCATCGGCGTCGTCGAACACTTCGTGTTCGGCGCGCTCGGCATTGGCCCGCCCGATGCCGAAGGAAATCGTCCGCCGCACATCGCTCAGGATGTCGCCGGCGCGCGCCGCGATCGCCGCGAACTTCGTGTCGAGCCGCACCGCCATGTTGCCGCAGGCGATGTCGAAGCCGACCCCGGAGATGCTGATCTGGCGCTCGTAGGCGATCACCCCGCCGACCGGCTGGGCATAGCCCAGGTGGCCGTCGGCGCAAATCACGCCGGCGACCGCGTTGCCCACGCCCATGCAGGTGCGCATCTGCGCCAGCGTCGCCTCGCTGTGCTGACCGAAGGCGGTGAGCGGCGCGTCGCGGTAGGCCGCTTCCTGCGGCGGCAGTTCGAGTGCGGCAGCCTGCGCGGCGAGATGTTCGTCGCGCACTGCCTGACGGAACTGGCACCAGGCCGGCATGCCGCGTCCACCCGCTTCCTCGCCAGGACGGGCAATGCGGCTGTCGGGATCGAGGCCGGCCGCCAGGGCCAATTCGCGGGCGCGGGTTTCGTAGGCATCGGGGCGACGCATGGTCGGCCTCCTGTGTCATCAGAGTCGGAAGAAGCACTCCGGCGGTCCCTTGCGGGGCCGCCGGAGATTGTTCACGTCTGCCGGATGAAGTCGGCGATCACGGCGGGGGACGCCGTATCGAACCCGACCACATCCAGCATCCCGGCATCGTTCGGGTCGGCGATGCTGAAGCCGTTCGACACCAAGCCGACCACCACCAGCTTCGCCGCGATTCCGGTGCGCTCGCGGTACTGCCGCAGCGCCTGCGCCGGGTGGATCATCCCGGCCCAGGTTTCGCTGTCGGTATAGACAACGAAAGCATCGACCGACAGGCGCCGCTCCAGCGCATAAAGCATCGGCAGGGCGCAGTCGGTGCCGCCGAACGGCAGGTCCGAGACGGCACGCACCGCGTCGTCCAGCCGCATCGACGGCGACAGTGGCAGCCTGGTCAGCTCGGCCCGCCGGCCCCACGCCGTCCCCTGCCCTACCGCGGTGAACCCCAGGATGTGGGTGTTCGCCTCGGTGGCCGCCGTCATCAGCGCCATCGCCGCGGATGCCTCGCGCGGCGTCAGCGACGAGCCGGCCACCCGGCCGGCCGCCATCGACCCCGACACGTCGAGCGCCAGCAGCAGGCGCTTGCCGGTCGGCTCGACCGCCCTGAACGCGGTGTAGAACGCCGCGTTCAAGGCATCGATCACCGGCTGCACCGGCTCCCACTGCAGCGCGCCACGATCTCCCCTGCCCTGCGCGTAAGTGCGCAAAGCCAACAGGATCGCCAGCGGGTGCAGCCGCGCCCGGGCGATGCGCTCGGCGTCGCCCAGGGCCGACAGCACCAGCGGCAACTGGTCGCCGAGCGGCTTGACCACGCCGACCGCGGTCAGCTTGGCAAGCGAGCGCACCAGCGCGGTCAGCGGCATGCGCTCCAGCAGCGCTTCCCACACCGCCGGGTCGTTCAGCAACTCGGTCGGCACCGCCTCGCGCGGCAGGTCGTGCGCGCGGATGAGCGCCGCTGCCGCCGCACCGCTCGCCGCCCGACCGAGCGCCGCCGCGGCCTGGACGAGCGACGGCAACGCCTCGCTCTCCGTGCCGCGGCACACCCAATCGAACAGCGCCACCCGCGCCGGCTCCGGCGTCTCCGGGTGGGCCAGCCGCAGCAGGTCGCGGTGCGACCAGCCGCCCCGCTGGCGATACTTCACCAGCTGATAGGCGAGCCGCTCGACCGGCTGGGCCAGATACCAGGCACCGAAAGCGCGGCGCAGCGCCCGGCCCCAGCCGCGCGAGCCCTGCACGAACCCGGCGAGCTGGAACAGCTGTGTGCCGGTTCGGGCAACGCGCGGCAGAGCAGCCAGCGCCGCTTGGCGCGTCGCCAGATCAGCCGCCGAGGCAGCCAGGGCAAGCGCGAACAGCGCCGGCTCGTCCTTCGGCGCCCGGCCGCCCTCGCTCACCTCGACGATCCGCGCCACCGCCCGCACGCCGTCCGACGCGATGGCGCGCAGCACCGCCTGCGCGTTGTCGCGCGTCAGCGCCCGCTCGCCGGCATAGTAGCTGCCGCCCTCGGAGCCCAGGATCAGGAAGCGGTCGAGCCGCACCCAGTCATCGACCGCGAAGGCATAGCCGCCGGCGGAGTTCGGCACGGTGCCGGGGACCGGCTGCGCCTGCGGCGTGACCGCCGCCGCACGCCGCGCGAAAATGTTCAGGTAGTTCTTCATAGCCCGCCTCCTGTCGAGGGACCGGCGGGCGTGGTGTGGCGAGGGTCTATGGCATCCTGTTGGATGCCGCCGGATTGGGGGACCGGCTCTCCCTGGTAACCCTCGACCTCCGGCCCGCCGGAGGAATGTCTGGATGCATGCTCATGCCCGGATCAGCGCTGTGGGCAGCCACGATCCGGGCTGACGAAAACAGCGGACGAGCGCGTCATGCGCGCCTTGTGGTCGGTCATGTCGTTTCACGCCTGCCTCCTCTCGCCTTTCCGTCCTGCCGGGCGGTCATGTGCCAGGTGGACATGTGATCGCCGACGATAGACTGTTGCTCTACCAGACTGAGCTACCGCGCCTCGCGGCGCCGGCGGGCTTCGAACCCGCGACACACAGGTTATGATAACCGTCGAACTCCGGCCCACCCGGCCCACCCGGGCCAACGCACGAAAAGCACGGACATGTGCCGCCGAGGGGCGCCGTTCCTTAACTGGAACTGTGGGCCCCCGAGCCCACCGGCTGTCGGGGCGAACCCCTGGTTGAGGATAACCCTCGGCTTTCGGCCCGCGTCGAATCCTTGCAGTGACGGGCATGCAAGTCCCGGTCTGGGGTTTGCTCGTGGGAAAGAGAACCCAGCCCGATCCGGCCCGTCGGGGCGGCGGTATGCTCCCGTCGCTTCCCGGCCGTCAACGACAAACCTTAGATTTCCTAAAGTTTGTGCTAGCCTGTGGCGCGATGATCAATACCGCTCAGATCCGCGCGGCGCGCGGCCTGCTGAAATGGACCCAGGCCGCCGTCGCGCATCGGGCCGCCATTTCCACCGTCACCCTGAACATGATCGAGAACGAGACCGTCCGGCCGCGCGAAAGCACGGTCGCTGCCATCCGCCGCGCCCTGGAAGCAGGTGGAGTGCAGTTCCTGGACGAAGCTGGGGTCGGTGTCGGGGTCAGGTTTGCGTCCGTGGCGGCCCAATGAGCCGTTCACGACGGATCGTCCGTTTGGTGCCATTCGAAGTGATTTGACTTGCCGGAGACACTGGCGCCCATCGCGCGGCTTCCGCTTTCCGTCCCCCGGAAAATCGGCGGTCAGTCTCTTTGGGCCCTCACCTAAGGTGTGGACTTTGGAAACCCTCAGCCTATTACCTTCACTCTTGGCGCGACTGGAGGCCGAGAGGGGTGGAGGATCAGACCCCTTTCGTCGACATCTACTTTGGCGTCAGGGTAGACGGCCAAGGCTAGCTTTAGGTTCATCAGGAACTTCACCTTGAAGTTCCCGATTTTTCCAAAGCCTTGGCCAAACTGCCCGTTTAATGCTTTCCACGAAATCGGTCTCGCGCTTGGCAAGCTATGTAGCCTGTAGGCGAGCCACGCATAAAGATCGAGGGCCATGGAATTGTTGTTCACGGCTCGGATCGCGGCTTCTTCGACTGGTACGGGGTGGCGCTGAAGCTGCTCGAAAAAAGCTTCCGAAAGCTTTGCTGTTTCCAAAAACAAAGTTCCTTGGCGGTCGTCTGCGTCTTGCAGGAAGAAGGCCTTGTCTAAAATGTTCTGCTGGATCATCCCGGCGCTCTTGCCCGAGAGGAGATGGAATGAGAAGTCGGCATCGGCTGATTCGCTCGGCCTGTTCTCTCACGGCATCGACTGACTTGCCCCCGACGGAGATTCCCATGCGGAGGAGCCATCCCCGGAGACTTTTCCCAAGCTCGACCTCGCGCGACCTAGTTCGGAGAGCTTCGGATTGCAGGTAGAGCATGATCAAACGGGCGCGCGAGCCAAACGGCACCCCGATGTGTTCAGGTTCTTCTCCTAGTCCGGGTCGCATGCCTGGTTCAACGATCAGGGTTACCCGGTCGGTCTTGATCTGCCAGCCCTTGTTGTCTGGCAGTCGCTTGTGCGGAAGAGCGGCCTGGCACCACCCGCTGTAGAGAAACCCTATCCCGGAGTCTTCATCGGACATGTAGGCTGCGGCCGCTTCGATCTCGCGACGATCGAACTCGGCCGCCTTCAGGGCTTCGAGCTTTCCACGAACACCAAGCAAGTCATGAACCTGTCCCATGTGGCCTGTATGAACTGGAGCAACCCCGATTGTCGCTGTGGACTTTGGAAGCTGCAAGGTACTAGGGTTAGGTATTGAGATTCTAGGGTACTAGTGTGAGCTTCCAGAGTCCACGGGATAACGTTGCATCCTCTTGAAATCATTGGAAGGCCCGCCGCGGTTGGGTTTCCAGAGTCCATAGGCGGTGCTGCCAAAGTCCATAGTTTCCCGGTGGGCAACCGTGCGCGGGGGCTGCCAAAGTCCACGGTGTCCTCTTCCGTGGAGGTACCCAACTCGGGAAGCGGTTTCCAGAGTCCACACGGCCGACTGGAACCCCAGGAATCGTGGATCGCTTCCAAAGTCCACACTCGGTTGGGATGGGGCGTACTTCCATAGTCCACAGTCCCCCGGCCGCCTAGGTACTTCCAAAGTCCACACCCAATAGGGTTCAAAGGGTTACCGAAGCCCGGAGGTTTCCAAAGTCCACGCCTGCCATTCCCACCGCGTGGACTCTGGAAGCCAACGCTTCCTGTCTGGACGCGCTCCCTCTTCCAAAGTCCACACCAAGCGGATCCCATTGATCACCCCACATTCGGTAGTTGTGAGTCGGATAGGTTCCATCTGTGGTGATAGGTCATGGTTAGTCAACGTCATGAATGGGACGACGGCGGAGACACCCTCCGTGCCAATGATGATGAGACATCGCCCCCCCGGGAAATTAGACTTGAGGGCGCTGAAGGATCGTCTCGCCCATGCCCATGCATCTGACACAGGACGACGCGGCGGCCGGCACCGGCACGAACGGAGGTCGCCGGCCGAAGATTGTGGTGGCGCCGGCCGCCATGTCGCCCGAACTGTCCGATCGTCCTCGCCGCCGGACCTTCACGGTCCAGGACAAGCTGCGCATCCTGGCCGAAACTGACCGGGCCGCGGAAACCGGCGGGATCGGCGCCATCCTGCGCCGCGAAAGCCTCTACTCGTCGGCCCTGACCGACTGGCGCAGGCAGCGTGACGCCGGTGCCTTCAATGCGTTGGTTCCGGGCAAACGCGGCCGCAAGGCTGTGACGGCCAACCCGCTGGCTGCCGACCTTGCCGTCGCCGAGCGGAATATCGCCAACCTTACGCGGCGCCTGGCACGCGCCGAGGCCATCATCGATCTGCAAAAAAAAGTTGCGGAGTTGCTGGGCATCCCGCTGGCGCCCAACGACAGCGAGCCCTGACCGAAGCCGTTGTCGCGCTCACGCCCGACAGCGGCATGACCACCGCCGCAGCCTGCGCCGCCCTTGGCGTCTCACGCGCCAGCGTGCAGCGCCGACGCGGCCGGCTGGCCGTGCCGCCGGCGCTGGTCCGGCCGCGGCCGCGGCCGCGGCCCGCCCGCGCGCTGACCGTCCCGCAACAGCAGGCGGTGCTGGACCTGCTGCACGCGCCACGCTTCGCCGACCAAGCCCCGGCTGAAGTCTATGCCAGTCTGCTCGATGAGGGCGTCTACCACTGCTCGATCCGCACCATGTACCGCATCCTCGACCAGCACAACGAAGTCCGCGAACGCCGAAATCAGCTCCGCCACCCCGTCTATCAAAAGCCCGAACTGCTCGCCGAACGTCCCAATCAGGTTTGGTCCTGGGATATCACCAAGCTGATGGGGCCAACCAAGTGGAGTTACTTCTATCTCTATGTCATCCTCGACATCTTCAGTCGCCGTGTCGTGGGCTGGTGTGTCGCCGATGCTGAAACTGCCGCCCTGTTCAAGCCGCTGTTCGACAACGCCGTCGCCAAGCACCAGGTGCCGCCCGGCCAGCTCACTCTCCATGCCGATCGCGGCGCCCCGATGAAGGCCAAGGCCACCGCCCTGCTGCTCGCCGATCTCGGCGTTACCCGCTCACACAACCGACCGCATACCTCCAACGACAACCCGTTCTCCGAAAGCCACTTCAAAACCCTCAAGTACCAGCCGCATTTCCCCCAGCGCTTCGGTTGCATCGAGGACGCCAGAAGCTTCTGCCGCCGCTTCTTCAATTGGTACAATCAGGACCACCACCACTCCGGCATCGGCCTCATGACACCAGACCAGGTCCATTACGGCCAGACTGATGCCGTCTACGCCGCTCGCCAGCACACGCTCGATCAGGCCTGCCGCGACAACCCCAACCGCTTCGTCAACAAACGGCCAAACCCGCCAACCAAACCAACCGCAGCTTGGATCAACCCCCCAGCCGCAGCGCTGAAGACCCAAGCCTAAATGACGACCCGGCCTGTATCAAAGTCGTTGACACGTTCCGACATGGTTCATGTCCGGTACATAGAGGGTTTGCGGGTAATTCCGCTGCCAGCCGCGGCGCTGGCTCTGCTTGGGCAGTTGCTGTCGCTGCCGGATCGGCCGAACTGGACTTCGCCTCGGCTACCAGTTGAGTTGGCGACAAAATCGGCCAGCTCGATCTCAAAAACGCAATTCAGCGCGGCGCTGACAATAGGGCCTTCAGATGGCGCCGCCCACGCCACTGTCTGCACGAACGACAGGACGCTCAGGTCGAATGGGCCGAGGCTGCGCCGACTGATGCAGCAGGCCGCTACAGGCAACATGCCATGTCGCCTTGCAGTTCGGCGGCCGTGCGCCCTGAGGATCGACGGTCGCTGGCATTTCGACATTACGTTTGACAGGGATGGCGCCGCCGCACGAAAGCCTGCCAGCAAGTAGAAAACTATTTCGAGATGTTCCTTTCGAAACCTTCCGAGGCTCACCCTGGAGGGGTACCGCCGACGTGTGGTTGTCTGAGAAGTGCACATGAAATTCCTGGTGACGGCAGCCCCCCGGCAACGAGACACATCCCCGTTTCAGATGACTGGTGGGCGCGCGCGCCAGTTTCATGAGGCAGGTCGGTGGGTCGCTGGCTGATACATCAGCGAATTGGCCAGCTTAGCGTGGACGGTGCGGCGGGCCAGCGTCGAGGACATTACGACAGCACGGCATGGATCGGACATCTGCTTGGAAAGAGCAGCTTGTGTGTCGCTTGCAGGGCGGCGCTGAGATCGGCTGGTGTGCTTGGTGGTGAAGAACGGCGCGCCCTCACCTTCTGGACGCAGGCCGCCGGCGATGGTGGCGGCGCGGGTTCCTCAATCTCGCCGTCTGGTGCGTCTATATGCAGCGGCGATCCGACGCGGCGTGGGCATGGCGGAGCGCGTCCACCTTGTAGTTGGGAAGCCGCTGCCTCCTTCCTTGCTGACGATGTCGATTTAGGTGCCCGGTTCGCAACCCGAGGGCGGCGCCAGCCTAGTGTTGGCCATGACCGTGGCTGATGTAACCGACCAGATCGAGTTGAACCACGCACAGCTGACAGGCCGGCCGCCGCCACCCAATTCAAAATGGTGCGGTGCGGGAGTACAGAATTGGCGGTTACCGCGCTGCCACCAAGCCGTCGGGCAGACGGCTTCTGTTTGGCCCGTCCCTCTTTCCAGCCGGACGCCAGAGAGGCGCCCCCGAGACCGGGAATTACGTAGGGACGCCTATACGGCGCAGCTTCTTCAGCGCCGCCAGCGGCGTGCCCCGAACTCTCCCACGCGCATCTAGTACACCTTGCCGGAAAAGTGGACCCCATTCGGGCGGCCCTCACGCAGCGAGCGGCTTGCCGGTCATGGTCCATTTGAACGGCTTGGCCAGCGTGCGGTTGAAGTAGGCGATGAACGCCTCGATCCGAGCCTTCAGATCCTGCTTGGACACAAAGCTGGCGCGGCGCAGCAGCTTGCGCACGAGGATGGAGAACCAGATCTCGATCTGGTTGAGCCACGACGCATGCTTGGGCGTGAAGTGAAACTGGATGCGGTGGGTGGCATCACGCAGGAACGCCTCGCGCGTCGCCATCGAGGCGAGCACACCGGACTTGCCCTTCTCGCCGAGGTCGTCCTTGATGCCGCACAGGTCGGCGACCAGTCTCACCACGCTTTCCGAGACATGCGTGTTGAGGTTGTCGGCGACCACGCGCCAGCCGGTGGTCGAGGTGCCGGTGGCGAACAGGCGCTCCAGGAAGCTGGCGTAGTCCTGCTCGGTGCGGGTGTCGCCGACGGTGCCGATCACCTGGCCGGTGGCGACGTTGAAGGCCGCGATCAGGGTCTGGGTGCCGTGGCGGATGTATTCGAACTCGCGGCGGCCGACCTTGCCCGGCAGCATCGGCAGGTCCGGGGCGGCACGCTCCAGCGCCTGCACGCCGGTCATCTCGTCGATCGAGACCGTGCGGATGTCCTGCTGCGCCGCCGCCGGTGCCGCATGATAGACGGTGCAGACGTTGGCGCACTTGGTCTCGAACTCAGGATCTGGCTTGGGGGTCAGCCAGCCGCGCACGAGATGCGGCTTGAGGTCGGCCTCTTTTTTAAAAAGCGCCCGACGGAGCCGTGCGAGATGCTGTCCACGATGCCACGCCTGACCGCCTCTCGGGCCAGTTCGCTTTGGCTCCAATGACTGAGGGGCAGGTTGCTTTGCTCGTCCGGCTTCTCGCAGGCCAGCGCCACGATCGCGCAGACCTGCTCGGGGGAAAACGTCGCCGGCGCGCCCGGCCGCGGCGCGTCGGTCAGCCGCGCCACTACCGGCGAGTCCGCCGCACTGGCCAGCCACTGGGCGCGCCAGTGCCGCACTGTCTTCGGCCAGACGCCGAGTTCGCGGGCGATCTCGCGCACCGGCGTTCCTGCCGCCGAGCGCAGGATCATCTCGGCGCGTTCGGCCAGCTTACGCGGCGTCTTGTGCGCCCGGGCGAGCCGTTGCAACTCTTCCTCCTGCGCAAGCGTCAGGGCGATCGGGGCAGCGGACAGGCGGGGCATGCACAGGCTCCGGCGAATCAGGACGAGGGGTCGAGACTCGCCCCTGCCATATCCGCAAGGCCGCTGAACTCGCGGAAAACCGCCGAGTTTGCCGCCGCCATGACGATTGGTGCCGCCCTGTGGCAGACCAAACTCACCCCCCTCCGACCCGGCCGCCGGAAGGGAGTCGCCACTTCCGGCGAGGTGTACTAGAAGCCCCAATAGGTCCGATTCGGACGTTTTAACCGCGGTTAAACGCAAAGGGCTTGAACGCGATCGTCGAACCGAACAGTCTGCCGACGCGAAAGGGAGATTCACCATGGGCTGCAAGATTATCGTCCTGAGCGGAGGAAAGGGAGGGGTGGGCCGATCCACGCTTTCCCGCAACTTTTTGGTCGCAGGAGGTTTGGCTGGGATAAGCGCTGTTGGGTTTGACCTGGACCGACAGGCCACTTTCCAAAAATGGCACCTCAGACGGGTGAAGACTCGCGAGGAAGCTCCCGCCTGCCCGGCCACGGATGTTCGGCTCGCGCATGTCTCAGACTGGAGATCAATCGTCTCGACAGCCGCGGAGTTCGATATGGCGATAATCGATACTGCGCCTGGGATTGAAGAGAACATGGCCAGCATGCTCTCGCTTTGCCAAGCCGCAACGTTTGTCGTGGTTCCATGCGGGGTAAGCCACGACGACATTGAGTCCGTCGTTCCATGGATGACCACGCTCCTCCAGAACAAGGTTAAGGCTGCCTTCGTGCTAAATAAGGCGAATCGCCGAACGAAATCTTTTGCGACGGCGAGGAGCACCCTCCATCGATATGGCCCGCTCTGTCCTGTTGAAATTCCCTTATTGGAGGACATTCACGGTTCTGCGGCTGAAGGCCTTGCTGCGATGGACTTCGAAAACGCTCGTGGCGGCGAGCCCATAGAAAGTGTTTGGCAATTCGTTCGACGGGAGGCCGGTCTGTGAGTGCAAAGCTAAGGCTGCGAAGCGGCGGAACGCTTAGCTCCCGCGAGCCTTCCGGTTCGGAAGTCTCCGGGATGGTTGCCCCGCCTGCGCCATCGAACAACCAGGAAGGCTATCGGCTCACTCAGCTTGACCCAAGGGCCGAAGACGCTCGGCAGATATCCGCCAGCTCAGAGGCGGGGCGAGTTGCGCTGGCGGAAGTGTTTGCCGGGACCGATCTTCTGCTGGACGAAGCGAAAATCAACCTAATTCTTGGGGTTCGCGCGGAGGTTCTCGACAATTGGACGAAGGCCCGCAACTCATTCCTGTCCATAGGCCGTGCGCTGCTGGCTCTAGACGAAGATGTTCTTCTTAGCAAAGCCGAAAAGGATCGGTTGCGGCGTGGAAGCGAGAGGGTGTTTCCGTTCTCTGAGGCGATCGCTTCCCAGCTCCGTCAGGTTGCCAGAGCCGTCCGGGACGGGAGAATTCCCGAGGCTCTGTGTCCATCGGCCTACTCAACTGCATATCACCTAACTTTGCTCGAGGATGACGAGTTGGCCGAAGCGCGCCGGCTGAACCTGATGCGCCCCGACGTTCCTCGCTCAGAGGTCCTTCGGTTTAGGAGGTCGTTGAACGAACGCCACTTGGTCCAGTCGGACAGGGCCGCGCGAGAGCGACTTTTTGCCCGTAAAGCTGCGCTAGAAGCCGAGCAGAACCGTCTCAAAGAAAGGCTGGAGAATATTTCCAGAGAACTGAAAGAGATCGGACAGACTCTTAAGCAGGGCGCTCAAGAGGCATAGGGGGCAGCGAAACGGCACATGCGGGAAGGGCGATAATCGGGCGCCCTTTCTGCCCACCACCCCCACGCGCGCCCGTTGAACCGCCACACCGGGATGCCGAGCACTCTGGCTTTGTCGTCGAGGTTCTTGCTGACTGGTGGCGGAGCCGGGGAAAACGATGACCCCGAAGGCCGAGGGCTCGTCGGGGACCGGCGCGGTGGCGGGGTTCAGCAGGATGCCGTCGAGCGAGGGCAGGGAGCGGAACACGCGCAGGAAGCCGGTGAACTCGATGGCGGCACCACGGCCGACGGTGCCCTCGTAGAGGGCGAACTCGATCTCGGGTGGCGGGGTGGCGGCGAGGATGTGCGAGACCGAGGCCCAGGCGCGGGGGGAGGGGAAGGCTTTGTCCGCCGGCTCGAAGCGATGCAGCAGGTCGGGGCGTCAGCGCAGGAAGGCGACGACCTCCGGCCGCAGATCGGCCTGGCCCATTGCCCAGCGCGACCAGTCGTCGAGATCGGGCTCGAAGCTGAGGTGGACGAAACGGTTGGCCAGCGCGCTCGACATGCGCGGCGTGACGGCGCGATCGCCTTCGCGGTTGCCGGCGGCGAACACGGTCCACCCGTCGGGCAGGCGGTATTCGCCGAGCGCCCGGTCGAGCACCAGCTGGTAGCAGGCGGCCTCGTCGGGCAGGAAGGCCGGGGTGGCCCAGGCGGCCTTGCCATGCTCGACGGTGGGCAGACCGCGCAGATCGACTAGGTCGAGCAGGATGGCGCGGATGTCGATCAGGCGGACGTCCAGCGCCGCTGCCACCTGCGCCACGACCTGGGATTTGCCGACGCCGGGCGCGCCCCAGTGGGTTCGAGCTTTGCGCCGGCGAGGCGGTGAACCGCCCGGATCGCCGCGCGGCCGACGGTCAGGCTGGAGACGCACGAGTTCGCTTTCGGCGCGCTTGCGCAAGCAAAGATCCAGAAGGCCCAGGTCGCCGGACAGCGGCTGCAGCCCGGCGCCGGCGCACACAAGCGGTGTGAGGGTTCCTCGCCGACCCATTGGTGCAGCGGACCGCCATCATCGGCGTCTCGTGCACACGATCCTTGCAACGGACCTGAAGGGTCCGACCGGCCATCCATTGCTATCCGCTGCAGTTACAGCACTCGGTTGAGCGGGTGCGCCTCGAAGGGATCGCCGACCTGGAGGTACTCATCGAGCACGGCGTAGGTCCTGTGCCGGCCGAGACGCTTGAGGTGGGTCGGATGCACCAAGCGGTCCATGCCGGTCGTCAGGGCGCCGCGTTTAAGGCTGTGGCCGCCCATGGCGTCGCGCTTGAAGCCGGCGGCGGCGGCGCGCGCCTGGATGATGCGGGCGACGGTGCCGGAGTCGATGGCCTGGGTGCCGACGATCAGGGCGGGGAGGGGGTCCTCCTCGGCATTCCGCCGCGGCGGCACCCAGATGCGCCGGAACACCGGCCCCTCGGTGATCCCGGCGGCATCCTGCCAGCGCCGCAGCGCGCGAACCGGGCACAGCGCCGTGCTGCCGAACGGGATGGCAACGGTCACGGCTTTGCCGTCGCGCTCGCCCTTGGAGCGGGGCAGGGTGAGCTGCAGGCCGCGGTCGCGCTGTTCGAGGTGCTCGACCCGGATGGCGGCGAGTTCGCTGCGGCGCAACGCGCCGGCGAAGCCGACCAGCAGCAGTGCGCGGTCGCGCAGGCCGCGCAAATCGTCGGGGATCAGGGTGATGATGTCGCGCAGCAGCTCGACGGTCGCGGCAAGCTTTTTCTTCGGGGTCTCTCCCTCATCGGCGGCGTGGCGGCGGATGCCGGCGACGGTCTCGGCGACCCGTGCTTCGGCGGTCGGCACCGGGCAGCCGGCGATGAAGTGGAGGTAGCGGATGGCGGCGCGGCGCAGCTCGACCGTGGTGACGGACAGGCCGCGGCCGCGCTCGGCGGCGAGGAAGGCGACGACGTCGGCGGCCTGGCCGGGCAGGCAGGGCAGGGCGTGCTGGTCGCACCAGGCGCACCAGGCACGCACGCCGGCGCGGTAGGCGCGGCGGGTGTTGTCGGCCTTGGCCCGGCGGGCGTAGGCGTCGGCGGCAATGCGGGCGGTGCCGATGGTGCCGTCGTGCTCCGGGATCGCCGCATCGGCCGCTGCGTCGAACCAGTCACGCACGGCCACGGGGGCCAGGCCGAGTGGCGCAGCGGCAATGGGCGCCGGAAGGGCAGGGGATGGACCTTCGGCCTCGTCCCCTGCGGTGTCTGTGGTCCCCGGCAGGGCGTTCATGCTGGTTTTCCGGCTCGGTTGACAAAATTTCAACGCGAATCTTACCTCCATTTCCGTCTGCCTGACAATCGCATTTATCAGGCATACGAACGGGCGAAAAGCCTTATTGCGCCTTAGTGAGAGTTGCCACATTCGTTGAGGCCCCTCAGAATAGCTCGGTTCAGCGGCGCCTCCCGCGGCGGCGCCGCGCGGACCGAAAGCGACGGACCAAGGGCAAGCGGAGAGGCGATCGGATGGACAGCGGAGCGGGCAGGGGGCTCGGCGGGGACGCGGTAAGTGCCGCGACGGCGGCGCCCGGCATGCCCCTGGCAGAGGGCCGCTCGGGCCCGGAGCTCGCGCCGACGACCAGCCGGGCCTACGCCGCCGACTGGCGCCACTTCTCCGAGTGGTGCCGCAGCCAAGGGCATGCCAGGCTGCCGGCCGCTTCCGCGACGCTCGAATCTTATCTGGCGGCGCTCGCCCCCACGCTCAGCCGCAGTGCGCTCGACCGCAGGGTCGCCGCCATCGCCCATGCCCATCGGGTCCGTTCTCTGCCGCCGCCCGATAGCGATCCGGCGGCCCGCCGCGCCTTGCGCGCCGTCAAGCGCCGGGCGGCGCCGGGGCCTCGCCGCCCGCAGCCGCCCTCCGGCCCCCGTCTCGCCCGGATGGCCGGCGCCTGCCCCGGCAACCTCGCCGGTCTGCGCGACCGCGCCCTGCTGCTGCTTGCCGCGGCGACCGGTCTCGGCCGGGCCGCCCTGGTTGCCATCGACGCCGAGCATCTGCGGTTCAAAGCTGACGGCTGTGACCTGCTGATCCGGCGCGTGCCGGATGCCGCGCCGGCGATGGTCACCATCGCCCGGGCGCAGGCTTCCTGTCCGGTGCGCGCGCTGCAGGACTGGATGCGGGCCTCGGAATGCGGCTTCGGGCCGGTGTTCCGCAAGGTCGACCGCTGGGGCAATGTCGAGCACCGCAGGCTCGGCGCCGACGCCATCCGCCGCATACTGCGGCGCCGCGACAAACGGGCGGGCCGGACGCGTCGCGTCGCTGCGACGAAGGCCTGAGCAGATGACCCGCTCGGCCGCGGATCAGGCGAGCGAAGCGGCGGCGGCGCTGTCGGCCTGGCTTGACCAGCGACAAGGTGTCGCGGTGCCGGGCGACGGAATGCCTGCGCCGGCCGGCGAATCAGAGGTCGGTGCGCCGCCTGATGCGGCGGTGCCGGATGCCGTTGCTGCCGGCGCCGCGGCGATTTTCACCGACCGGGAGGAAGTGCCGCACCATTCGGCGCCGTCGGAGCACCGGCATGATGGCGGTGCCAGTGCCGCGCCGTTGCGGCTGCCGCACCCCGACTGGCTGCAGCATCGCCTGACGATCAGCGGGGCAGAAGGGACGGTCGCTGCCTTTCGCGCGGCGGCGGCCGGCGCCGGGATCATCCCCTGGCAGCTCGATGTCGACGCGCTGGCGGAAGATTGGTTCCTGCTGCTGGCGGCCCCGCCGGCGCCCCAGCAACGGACCCTGAGCCTCACCGGCGCGCGGGTGCTGGCCGCCCAGTTGCGCGAGGCGGTCGCCGCCCGCCAGGCGGCAGCCTGCGCGCGCGTCGGGCGCAGCCGCGCCTGTCCGTTCGATCTGCACGCGCTGCTGCCGGTGCCCTACCCCATCCTCCGGCTCGGGCCCGATCACCCGGACGCGCTTGCATGGCTCTGGCAGCACTGGGGCACCACCGAGACGCTGCGCCATGTCGCCGAGGACGCCGCCTCCAATCCGCTACACGCGGCGGCGGGGGAGGCGGTCTTCCGGGTGGATTTCTGGTCAGCGGACTGGACGCCGTGGCGGGCGTTGCTGAGTCTGCGCGCGGCCTGGCCGGCGCTGCGCTTCGACATCCGTCCGAGCTACGACGCCGCTGGCGCCGAAGACTGGTGATGGACATCGCCGTCCCGGCGGAAGGCGAGCCGGCCTCTGGCCCCGAGGATCCCGGTTGGGAGGACAAGCCGCGGCGCGACTCCGCGACCGATGCGCCGGTGCTGCGGGCCAGAGGCTTCGAATGGCCGCTCGACTGGCTGCTGGAGATGGCGCGGGACGAGCGGATCGACCTCGCCCGCCTGCCGATCGCCGAGCTGATCGGGGCGTTCGCCGCGGCGCTGGAGGCGGCACTGGCCCGGGGGAAGGCGCCGTCGCCGGCGGCATCGGCGATGACGCTTGGCTGCTGGGGCGAGTGGCTGGTGATGGCGGCGACGCTGGCCTGGCTGCGTTCGCGGCTGCTGCTGCCGGCGAGCGCGCCTGAAGCCCGCGCCGCGCACCACGCCGCCGAGACGCTGCGGCACCTGCTTCTTGAACGCGCCCGTATGCTGGCCGCTGCCGACTGGCTTGAACGGCGGCTCCAGCTTGGCCGAGACGTGTTCCCGCGCGGTGCCGCGAAGAGCGTGCCGGCCGGGCGGGACGGCGACCTCACGGAGCTGTTGCGCGGCTGCCTGGTCGCGCTTCGTCTGCCCGCGTGGGTGGAGTTCTATCGGCCCCGCTGGCCCGAAATCTGGCAGGTCAGCGATGCCATCCTGCGCATCACGCAGCTGCTGAAAGATTGCGCCGAGGGCGACGAATTCGCGCGCTTCCTCCCCGAGATCGCCGCCGGCGTGCCCGCCCGCGATCTGCAGTGCCGGGCCGCCGTCGCCAGCACGCTGGTTGCTGGGCTGGAACTGGCGCGCGGGGGAACGGTCACGCTCGACCAGACGGAGCCCTGGGCCAGCATCCGGATGCGATCAGCGCTCGACGCGGTAGCGCAACCTCCTGCAGGACGGATCGCCGTGGACACCCAACGTTGATCCCATAAAGATTTTCGCTGATTCACGCCCAGCCTACCCGGGAGGATGCAGACCGGCTTGGCAGCGCGATGGTGGCGCGGAAGGCCCGGCAGCGCTTGCGATTCGGACCGGCTGATCCCATTATTCTCGCATGAAGAAGGCCCACCTCAGCTCTCCCGCCAAGCGCGCGGCCACAAAACTGGCCGCGAAGCCCGCCGCGAAAAAGCTGGTCGCTGTCCGACAGGCGGCCCAGAAGCCTGTGCATGCCACCCGATCGGACATCCGACGGGCCGTGCGGGCCGTTGGGGCGGAGCGCCCGCCAGCGGATGCCTGAGCGCGCGGCTCGCGCGTCGATTTACGAAGAGAGCGTCTTTTTCAAATGTCCCTTCGACAATGAATACAAGCCAATTTTTGAGGCTCTGATATTCGCGGCCTTCGACTGCGGCTACGTTCCTCGTTGCGCCCTGGAGACAGAAGACGCCGGCCAGGTTCGGGTCGAGAAAATAATCTCGATCATCAGGGGCTGCCGATTGGGCGTGCACGACATCTCTCGGACCGAGCTTGACGCGGTTAACCAACTGCCTCGCTTCAACATGCCGTTCGAGTTTGGGGTGTTCGTGGGTGCAGCACGCTTCGGTGGCCGCGAGCAGCGGCTCAAGGTCTGCCTGGTCCTTGATCGCGAACGGTACCGCTTCCAGAAGTTCATTTCCGACGTCGCCGGTCAGGACATCCGCGAACATGGAGACGACCCGGAGCGTGCCATCGCGCAGCTGAGAAGTTGGTTCGCGACCCTGCCGCGGAAAGATGTCCTTCCCGGCGGTGCAGCGATCGCCGCGCGATACCGGGCTTTCCGCGGCGAACTCCCGGACATCCTTTCGGCGATGGGCGTCCACCCCAACGAGATGGTCTTTGCCGATTACGCCAACATCGTCTCGACCTGGCTCTCCGAGCGTCCCCGCTCGGCAAGGTCGGGCCCGACTTCGGGAAGAAAGCGGGCGGCGCCTGCCTGATCCTGGCGGCCGGTTTGAACGAGATCGCGCCATTCCGGCGGCGGCTGGCCAGCATGCCGCGAAATCTACCGGGGGAGACACCGTGAGCGAAAGTTCGATCATCGGTCGGGTTGTTTCGGTGCATGTTGGCCGCGTGGCACCGCTGGGACCGGAGGCGGAGCCGAGCGGGTTCGTCAAGCACGCCGTTGCGGGACCGGTGGCGGTGGACCGACTTGGGCTGGCGGGTGACGAGCAGGCCGACCTTCGCGTGCATGGTGGGCCGGACAAGGCCGTGTACGCCTATGCCGTTTCCCATTATGCCGCCTGGGCGGCGGAATTTCCTCAGCACGCGGCGCTGTTCGTGCCGGGCGGGGTGGGGGAGAACCTGGCGATCGCTGGCATGGTTGAGGCGGACATCTGCGCGGGCGACGTGCATGCGGTTGGCAGCGCGCTGCTGCTAGTATGCCAGCCACGACAGCCCTGCTTCAAATTCGCGTTGCGCTTCGAGAACAACAGCCTGCCCAAGGCGATGGTGCGCAGCGGACGCAGCGGCTGGTATTATCGTGTGCTGCAGACCGGGACGGTTGCGGCCGGGGACACGGTCATGTTGCACGCGCGGCCCAATCCGGATTTTCCCTTCGTGCGCCTGCTTGCCGTGATCAACCACGGCGACGCCTCAATTGAGGAACTGGCGCGGATGGCCGACATGCCCGGGCTGGCGGACCAGTTGCAGGCGCACGCCCGGCAGCTGTTGCAACGGGTCCGGAGCACTCCGTCACGAGGCGAGCACCGAGATTGAGTCGTCCCCTCAGCGGCCCGGCGGGTTCTACACCACGGGCACGATCGATTCGACCAATCGGAGCATGTCCTCGGCTCCGGCTGGCATCCTCTCGGCCGGCAGGTTCATGCTTCCGACGAAACGGCCAGCCGGCGTTTAGAGCGAAAGCTCCAGCCCGCCCCCGCCTTGACCAGCGTCGCCTCGGCGAAGCCGTTCCTTCAAACGAATGAATACTCTCGAACAAAGTAGGAACTTCCGGACAGAATGCGAATGGCAGACGATCCGGCGCCGGCGGTCGGTGGCGGGCGCCCGAGTGGGCAGGGCAGTGGGGGGAGGGGAAGCATGGACGACATCGTGCCGGCCGCGGAGGACGGCAGTCCGGCGGCGTTGGGCCAGGAGGCGGACGCCGCGAGCGCCTATGCCGCCACCAGCCTGGCCGCTTCCACGTGGCTGATCTACGACGCCGACTGGCAGCGCTTTCAGACCTGGTGCGCCACAGGCGGCGCGCCGCCGCTTCCCGCCGATCCGGTGACGGTGGCGCGGTTCTGCGCCAACGAGGCCGAGGCGGGCCGCGCGCCGTCTACCATCACGCGGCGGCTGGCCGCCATCGGTTGGGCCCACAAGATCGCCGGGATTAAGCCGCAGCAGCGTGCCGACGGGAGCGGGGCGATCGCCGAAGTCATGGCCGGCATCCGGCGATCGCGCGCCGCGCCGCCGGCGCAAAAGGCCG
The DNA here is from genome assembly GCA_963709085.1 of uncultured Alphaproteobacteria bacterium. Taxonomy (GTDB): domain Bacteria; phylum Pseudomonadota; class Alphaproteobacteria; order Acetobacterales; family Acetobacteraceae; genus Rhodovastum. Next base: position 54,901 of record CAVPVB010000022.1, on the reverse strand, counting down.
CGGCCGACGCCGAGGCGCTGCGCAACATGCTGCGCGCCTGCGCCGGTGAGAAGCTGCGCGCAGTGCGGGCACGCGCGGTGCTTGCCATCGGGTTTGCGGGCGTGTTCCGGCGCTCGGAACTGGTCGCCCCCCGTGTCGAGGACCTCCGGCGGGATGCCGGTGGCATCCGGGTGGTGATCCGGCCATCCAAGGCGGATCAGGAAGGCGCGGGGGCGACGGTGGCCATCCCGAACGGCGACCGCCTGCGTCCGGTGGCCGCCCTCGACGACTGACTGGCCGCCGCCCGGGTGACGAAGGGCTTCACGTTTAGCCGGGTCGGGCGGGCCGGTCGAGTGACGGACGAACCGATGAGCGACCGCGCCGTCGCCTGGCTGGTCCAGACCGCTGCCTGGGCCGCCGGCTACGACCCGGCGCTGTTCAGTGGGCATTCGTGCGGACCGGCTTCGTCACCAGTGCGGCGCAGACGGCGGCCAGCGCTTTCAAAGTCCAGGAGATCTCGCGCCACCGCAGCTTACAGGTGCTCGCCGGCTCCGTGCGCGATGCCCAAGTCTACTACCGCGACCTTGCGGGGAGCGGATTCTTGTAAGGCGTCGACCATCGCGGATCGTCGGAGATGCGCCACTGGGTCCCGCAATGTAGTGGTGTTCCGCGCCCTTAATCTTTCTGGTGGCGGGTTGCATTGAGCGCGACCCGGACCTGGTGCCCCCCGCGGCCCAGGTAACCCTGTGGCGGGGCTTTCTCCGGAGCCTCCTCTACCAATATAATGGTGCCCCGTCAGCCAGCGTTAGGCACCGAGGGATTAGGCCGATGAATTACCGAGAAACAATGATTGCCTGGAACGTCGGCAAACCTGAGATCGAGGTCGGCCCATGGCCGGACAGGCATGGGTGGTCGGATCGGTATGAGATGACAACCGCTCCCTGCGAAGCCGACATGCGCCAGCGGTCGCCGGATCAGCTGCTCGCCCAGTTGTTCATCAACTTCAATACCATCGTGGTGCGCGACCGGGTCCCGACCGAAGCGGCGCACCAAGCGTTCATGGCGATCAACGAGTACCGGGATCACATCGCGCCAGATACGGAGACAACCTTGAAATGGTGGCGGCTAATGCAGGCAGTCTTTTGACGCCTTCTCAGCATGTTACTGCGTCCGCAGGAACATGCTGAGGAGCGGCAGACTTGGTAGCGGATTGTATTATTGATCTGACCAAGGTAGTCTTGGCGCATGCTGTCCGAACGCGTGTGATCGGCGATGAAGCGTGTCGAGATGCGGAGTTTGGCACCAACGGCTCAGGATAAGTGTTGGATTACGTGAAAGTCTATATCAGGTGAGTGGACCGATCTATGAAGCGACGGATTGCCAAGTCGAATTGACCCGCAACGAGACTTGAGCCAAGAGCGCCCTGGCCGGATCAATAATCAGGCCGTAGATAGCTGCGCCACATGTATGGTCAACATCGGGCGTTTTCCTGGCTTTTTGTGATGTTATTACTGATTAGAGCCTGCGAAAATAGTCGTCCACGTCCTCAACTTTTGGTGGTGGCGGAAGCTCGCGTTGCGGGGTACCGAGATACAGAAAGCCGACGATCTGGTCCTGGTCGGCAAGGCCGAGATCGCGGTGCAGACCACGGTCGTACATGAACCAGCCCGATTTCCAGATGCCGCCAAAACCGAGCGCCTGGGCGGCCATCTGCATCGCCATCACCGCACATCCTGCCGTCAGCTGCTGGTCAAACACTGGCACCAGATCATGCGGTCGTGGCGTTGCCACGACAATGATAACCATCGGTGCGCGCTTAGGCATGCGAATCGCGCGTTGCACGACGTCGTCCGGCTTGCCGGTCGCAATGGCCGCACGCTGCATGATCGTCCCGAGTTCGATCCAGTCCTTCACCGGTTGCGACGATGAAGCTGTAAGGGCGCAGGCGCAGATGGTCTGGAACCCGCAGCGCAGCCCTGAAGATCAGATGCAGAGCATCGCCGTCGGGGGCGGGCGCGCCAAGCGCCCCGCAGGACTGGCGTTCCAGCAGAAACAGCAGCCGGTCCGGCAGCTCGGTCGGTTCGGGCATAGATGTACGATCTTCCTTCGGCAAGGCTCGGCCGGTCAGGCCAGACGGGGCGCGGCAGATGACGGCCCCCAGTCGATCGGGTCTTCGATCCGGGTACCGCGGCGAAGCCGGTCACGCAACGCGGCCATCGCCGCATCGACACTTTCAAGCCGACGGAGCACGGATTTCTCCGCCTCGCTGGTGGCCATCACATCGGCAATACGCCCGTGGCGCACAATCACGCGACGGTGACCGAGCAGCGCCAGCAGCGGATCGTGCGTTGACACCAGCACGATCTTCTCCTCGCTGACAAGCAGATCGAGTGCCTGGCGACGGTTGATGCCGGCGTTCTCAATCTCGTCGATCAGCACGATCGGCGAGGCGCTGAGCAACGCGGCATCGGCGATCATCAGCGCTCTTGCCTGACCGCCGCTGAGTTGGGTCAGCGGCACGTCGGGGCCGAAGCGCTCGCCGGCGAGGGTGTTGGCGATGGCGATGATCCGCTCGGTCACGTCGCTCTGCGGATCGACCTGCCGGCAGGCCGCATGCATAGCCAGGAACGCGCCGACCTTCAGGTCCACCACGAAGTTCATGTTCTGCGAAAGCTGCGCCACCAGCTTGCAGTCGGGCGCGAAGCGCTGGTCCGCGGTCGGCACGGCATCGTTCAGCAGGATATGTCGTCCGCTCGGCGTATCGCCCTGCGCCAGGCATTCCACGTCGGCCAACAGGCGGCTTTTGCCGGAACCGGTCGGGCCGACGATGCAGACGATCTCGCCGGCCCTGATCACCAGGGCCTCGTGCTCGCGCGCTCCGTCCTTGCCGTGTCCTCCGAGGATGGTGAGCGTGTGGATGGCCTGCTTCGCCGCGGCCGGGACGGTCGTGGCGGAGTCCAGCAGAAGGTGCAGATGCGCGGCAAGCTGCTCGCGGTCGAGGCCCACATCGTGCAGCGCTGAGTCCGACAGGCCGGCCAGCCACGCATCGGGCGGCATGCCCGCCGGCGGGTCAGGCAAGCCGAGGCCGGCGAGAAAGGCGGCGATGCGCGGAGAGGCGTGCACCATCTCCTCCGGCGGCACGGCGTTCATGCGATGTCCTCGAAGCTCATCTTTCGCACGTTGCCGCGCTGATACGTCTCGCCGATCGCGGTTTCGCCGACGCAATAGGGGCAGACGGCCGACGGCATCGAGAACCGCAGGTGATGCGCCTCCAGCGTGGCGACACGCGGCGCCGCCTGGATGCGGAAGGCGAGATCGACCGAGCCCTGCCCGGTGATGCCGTTGCACCAGACGACGGGCGCGCGCGGATTGGCGAGACGCACGTTGAAGGCGAACACCTCGCGCTCGGCCTGTGACACGATGTCGCCCTTGGTGATGGCGACCACATCGGCCAGCCGCAGCATCGGGCCGATCTTGCGCGGCGTGTGGATGCCGGCGAGGTTGTCCACCACGCAGATCGCCAGCACGTCGCGGATATGCGGCGAGCAGCGGTTGCACAGCCCGGCGGTCTCGACGATCAGCACGTCACGCCCGGTGCTCCTTCCCCAGGTGACGCAGTCGTCGATGTTGCTGACGAAGAAATGGTCCGGGCACAGCCCGGCGGACAGCCCGACCCGCACCGGCAGGCCGAGCGCCGCGTAGGCGACATCGTCGGTGGTGGAGAGGGCGTCGAACTTCACCACGCCGACCTGCGCGCCATCGTCGCGCAGCCGTGCCGCGACCTTGAGGAACAGCGAGGTCTTGCCGACCGAGGGCGGCCCGGCAACCGTGACCAGGCGCATCAGGTTTCGTCCCAGGCGGTGAAGAAGATGCGCGTGGCGATGGCGGTTTCCTCGGTCATGTCATGCGTGCGGGTATAATCCCAGCCGAGCCAGTTGAGCCGCGCACCCGGCGGCAGTCCTTGCGGGAGGCTGGCCCAGACCGCAGGATAGCGGTTGCGCGCGAGCACGGCGCCATAGGCGTCGCCGCAGATGAAGTCGAGCAGGGGCTGAACCCGCGCGCGCTGCCCGGCGGCGACCGAGAAGCCGATCGGCATGGTCATGGCGCCATCCTCCGGCCAGATCACGCTGGTCCGGTCGCGGCGCGGGCAGATATCGGCCTGCAGCCAGGGCAGGATGGAGATCGCGCCGCCCTGTTCGCTGTTGCTGCCGGCCAGGCGTGCGGCCACGGTATTGTGCATGATCGCGCGCGTGTTGGCGGCGAAGGCACGCAGGCCGGCGGCGCCAAAGCGACGGTACAGCGTGAGCAGTAGGAAATCGTTGCAGTCGGGATAGGTGCCGTCGCTCGGGCGTTGCCAGCCGCCGAACACGATCTGGTCATGATAAACCGGATCGAGCAGGTCCTCCCAGTGTCGTGGCATCGGCCGCGTGCCGAGCTTGCGGTGGTCGATCAGGAACACCCAGGGAATCACGCTGAACACCGTGAACAGGCCGGCCGGATCGACGAGACCGGCGGCGGTGACCGCCGGATGCACGGCCTTTGCAGAGGCGGCGCGATGGCCGGCCGCACGCAACCGCTGCTGGAAAGGAACCGACAGAACGTCGCGGGTGAAGGGTGACAGGATCATGCGGGGAAAGGCGGAGTTGAAGCCGGTGCGCGCCAGCTCGTCGAACGGCGCGTACCATTCGTTGCCCATCAGGAAGCAGATGCTGCGTCCGCCCGCCGCGACGGCGGCATGCTCCAACCCGGCTGCGAAGCCGTAGCGCAGCGGCACCGGCATCCGTCCGAGGAAATCCAGTGCGGGAACATGCGGCGCCGGAGTCCGGATCGGCACAGCTGCATGGTCAGAGTGGTCGAGATCAGTCAGCCGACGGTGCAGCATTGCCTGATACCCCAGATTGCGGACCGTAGGACGACGGCCGCAGTGAAATTCTCTTCAAGAACCGTGCCATTGGAAGGGCAAACGCCCGGCGACGCGTTGCGGCAGCGGGAGATGCACGAACCCGAACAATCCTCGGGAAAATGTTCCGTCGCGTGCATTTGCTGCATGTCCGTCAGATCACCCAGCGTTCGTTTGTGCGGGCGCCGCGCTGACGGGCCAGGCTGTATTCCACCACATGCGCCAGGATCTGTGTGCGGTCGTAGCCGTGACGTTTGCCGGCCAGGCCGAACGCGCCGCGCACACCGAGATAGCAGCAGATGTTCATCTCGATCAGGAAGCGCTGCCCGGTCGCCGGGTCCCAGCGATAATCGAGGCGGAAATAGTCGATCGGCCCGAGCGCCGCCCACACCGCCCGCACATCCGCCTCGATCGCCGTCGTGGTGGCCGCGCCGACATCGATCAGTTCGTTGCCCAACCGGTCGTCGGTTTTCAGATCGGCGGTGAGGATGCTGCCGACCCGGTCGGAGCGCGGCGCGACATGGCCGAGTACGAAATACGGCGCCAGCCCGAGCACCGGTACGGTGACGTCGATTCCCGGGCAGAACCGCTCCACCAGCACCTCCTTACCGCTGGCATGCAACTCCCCAACGATGTGCGCGGCGCCCTCCCAACCGGACTGCAACGAGGCCTCGGTCACGCCTTCCGAGGCGGCACCGAAACGGTCCTTGACGAAATAGGGACCGGCGAACTCCGGCGGCTCCAGCGCGCCGCCGGGCAGATACACGCGTCCCGGCGCCACCGACAGGCCAAGGGCCGCAAAGGCAAGCTTGCTCAGGTATTTGTCTTCGGCCAGCGCCCGGATGTTGGGCGGCGCGCCGAGGCAGGGCAGCCGCAGATAGGTGCAGATCGCCGGCACCAGCAGCTCCGGATTGCGGATCGGCATTCGGTTGAGCAGGGAGAACACGAAATCGACGTTGCCGCCCGCCATCAGCGCCGCATAGGGCTTGGAACTGGAGGCGACCAGGTAGCCGATGCTCTGCAAGGCTTCGAACAGGCGAAAATGGTACTCGGCGTAGCCCGAGGTGATGCCTTCCGGCTTGACTGAAAAAATCGGGTCGTCCGGGGCGAAGCGGGCCAGGTACAGGATACGCGTCGAGTGCGGGTCGGCAGGCCAGAGCAAAGGCGGTGATCGCATGGGGAACGCCTGGGTCATGAGGAAGGTGAAAGCGCGGTCATGGGGTTTTCAGCCTCGCCGGACCGGGGCCCCAGACCGGAGCAAGCGTCTCCAATGGTCTGCCGCCGTGTTCGAACGGAACGCGCCGCAACGGGATGCCGTAGAGCGCCAGCAGGTTGGCTTCGTTCAGCACCTTGGCCGCCGGGCCATGCACGAAGCGGTCGCTGCCCAGCATAAGCAGGGCCTCGTCGGCGATTTCCAGGGCGTGCTGCGGATGGTGGGTGGAGAACAGCACCGTCAGCCCGTGCTGGCGCGACAGCCGGCGGATCCAGTCGAGGATGGCGGCCTGGTTGCTGAGATCAAGGGCCGACGCCGGTTCGTCGAGGATCAGGATGTCGGCTTCGGATACCATCGCCCGGGCAAACATCACGAGCTGGCGCTGCCCGCCCGACAATTCGTGGAACGGACGCCCCGCCAGGCCGGCCAGGCCAAAGCGGTCGAGGGCCTCCAGCGATGCCGCCGCGTCGCGGGCCGACGGCTGGGCCAGCAGGCCGATGTGAGCGGCCCGGCCCATCAGCACCACTTCGAGCACCGAATAGTCGAACCCGAGCTGGAAGGACTGCGGCACGAAGGCGGTCCGGCCGCGCACCGCGAGCGTTCCCTCGGTTGGACGAATAACGCCCAGCAGCAGGCGCAGCAGCGTGGTCTTGCCGCTTCCGTTCGCCCCCAGCAGGGCAACGATGCGCCCCCGCCCGATCGCGGCGGAGCAGCGACGGAACACAAAGCGACCCGGCCGGAAAGCGTGACCCAGCCCCGCAAAGGCGATGGCGGACTCAGGCATTCGACCAGCCCGTGCCCTGCGTGCGCCAGAACAGCAGGATGAAGATCGGGGTGCCGATTCCGGCGGTCAGGATGCCGATCGGCACGTCCTGGGGCAGCAGCGTCCTGGCGATGTCGTCCATCGCCAGCAGAAACAGGCCGCAGGTCAGCCCCGACGCCGGCAACAACCGGCGATGGTCGGGGCCGGCCAGCATCCGGGCGAAATGCGGTACGATCAGGCCGGCCCAGCCGATGATGCCGCTGTGCGTCGCGCGTTACCGGATTCGTTGTCGGCACGTTCTGTGGCCTGTGCAGCGCGCTTGCGGGAGATGTGCATGAAACGTCCGAAGCGTCCGAATTCGCGGGCCGTTGCGCCGGCACGGATCGCCGTCGCGAGACCCGTGATGTCGGTGACGACCAGACCTCCCAACACGTCAAGTCCGTAGTCGTGCAGCCGCGGTGTCATTGGCGTCGCCGGGCCGATGAGGGCGACCGGGCGGTTGCGTGCAAGCCGCAGGATTCGCGGCAGGCTTCGGTTGACCACGGTCGAGGAATTGACCACCGCCGCGCTGCACCCGGGCAGCAGCGTATCCATCGCGACAATCGGGAATTCACCGGGCCGCGGATCGGCCTCGATCACGGCGCAATTCGGCAGGACGCCGTCGATGCCGGGAAAGGCGCCAATCGCCACCACTTGTCCGGTCAGCTTGCGAAATGCCTTGACCCCGTTGCCGGCCTGCCCGACGAGATCGAAACGGTTATAATGGGCGTTGATGGCGGGGACACCGAGCGCCATTTCCAGTGGGTCCCATGACCGCGAAAGTTCCGCCAGGGCACGCAGGTTTTGCCGGGCCAGACGCGGCAGCCGGGGCAGCAGGTCACGTGGGTGCCGGGGCAACGGCGCAAGTCCCGCGCCGTTCGGCCCCTCCACCATGATCCATCGCGGGCCACAGACGATGCCGCGAACCTCATGCTCCGCGACGCCGAGGGCAAGGTCGAGGTACAGCTGTTCCGGTCCCCACCAGGACCAGAGCGAAGCAACGTCCGGTGCGATCATTGAGCCGTCACGCCGCACATAGCTGTGCCATTTGTGGATGCATTGCCCGGCGATGGAGGTCAGCAGTGGCACGCCTCGTGTCCCTTGGGGATCAAGGCTCGCGCCGACGCTGTCGGTCGCGCCGATGCAGGCGTAGAAGTGGCTGATCACCAGAAGGTCGGCCAATTCGCGCATGGCATTGCGCAGATAGGTCGTGGCAGCGGTTCGTTCGATCGTCCGGACAGTAGCGCTGCTGATGTCGAGATATTCGATTCGCGGCGCGCATCCCTGGCCCTTGCCGGTGTTGCCGCGGTTGTTGTGCTGGATATAGCCGGCAACATTGAATCCGCGGGCGCGCAGAGTGAGGGCGAATTCCGCAAGCAGATCGTCAACGACCTCGGCGGGATCGTGGACCACCACGCCGGGTCTGATCCAGGGGGCCTGGCCAGGCACGACTGTGGCGCACATGCCGCCAGCCTGATCAGCCGCGTGAGCGCGGGTGGTGTCAGCCATGGATCAGCGACAGCTCAGATGGAACAATCCCTGGCGGACGTTGACGGAATAGCAATGGATCGCCTGAATCGGCCGATCGCTGGCGCGGATGGGAGGCTCAGGCGTGTCACTCATGGCCGATCTGCTCCTGGGTCGTGCGTAGTCGGGCTTGGCAGCCTTGCGAGCGGCCTGCCTGCAACGACGGGGTGACCACCACATTTCGTTGCGGCATCCGTCTCCGCAGGCTTGACGTTTGCCAGCGGAGACGGCCGGAGTTGATCAGGCCTCCGCGGGCACGCGGGTGGTGCAGGCGGCCAGCGCGGCGGCGGCTTCCTGGGCCTGGATTTCGGCGAGTTCCTGTTCGGCGGTCTTCATGATGCCGAACTCCAGCAGCATGTCCTCCAGCTCCTCCATGCTGATCGGCGTGGGGATGGTGCCGTTGCCGGAGTTGTTGTGGATCTTGTTGGCGAGCGTGCGGTACTCCTGCGACTGCTTTGAGTCCGGCGCATACTGGATGCAGGTCATCTTGCGCAGCTCGGCATGCTGCACGCTGTTGGACCGCGGCACGAAGTGGATCAGCTTGGTGTTGATGCGCGCGGCCAGAGCCGAGGCCAGTTCCTCCTCACGGTCGGTCTGCCGCTCGTTGCAGATCAGCCCGCCCAGGCGGACGCCGCCGGAATGCGCATACTTCAGAATGCCCTTGGCGATGTTGTTGGCGGCATACAGCGCCATCATCTCGCCCGACATCACGATATAGATTTCCTGCGCCTTGTTCTCGCGGATCGGCATGGCGAAGCCGCCGCACACCACGTCGCCCAGCACGTCGTAGGAGACGTAGTCCACGTCTTCATAGGCGCCGTTTTCTTCCAGGAAGTTGATGGCGGTAATGACACCGCGGCCGGCGCAACCGACGCCCGGCTCCGGGCCGCCGGACTCGGCACACTTGATGCCCTTGTAGCCGATCTTCAGCACGTCCTGGAGTTCGAGGTCCTCGACCGAGCCGGCTTCGGCGGCGAGGCTCAACACGGTGTCCTGCAGCTTGGTGTTGAGGATCAGGCGGGTGGAGTCGGCCTTCGGGTCACAACCGACGATGAGAATCTTCTGGTCCATCTCGACCAGGGCGGCGAGGGTATTCTGGGAGGTGGTCGACTTGCCGATGCCTCCCTTGCCGTAGAATGCAATCTGACGAAGTGCGGCCATGCTGGTGTCCTCTCAGGTGACGTTGAGCGCTGGTTCGGCGACCGGCGCGGCCCGTCGCGCGTCCACTCGCCTGGGGTGTGGATAGCAATCGCTGTGCCAAGGGGCACTGGTCTTGCCGCTTGACGTATGGATGCCTCGGCAATCCGATCGCGTCGCGGGCAAACGCACGTTTAAGAACGATCCTCGGCGGAATGTACGTTTACGGCGATTCCGCGCTGTCCGCGGGACGCTGTACCAGTTCGATCCGATAGCCGTCGGGATCGTCAATGAAGGCCACGACGATATTGCCATGGCGCTGGCTGCGCGGTGGCCGGGGCATCGTCACGCCTTCGGCGGCCAGGCGGTTGCACAATGCGGTGATGCCGGTCACCGCGATCGCGATATGACCGAAGGCGTCGCCGTGCTGATATGGCTCCTCGCGGTCCCAGTTCTGGACCAGCTCCAGGCCGATATCAGCGTCGCTGTCGCCGTAGCCAAGATAGACCTGGGTAAACTGGTTCTTGCGGTGCTCGCGTTGGCTGATCACCCGCATGCCGAGCAGCCTTGTATAGAAGTCCACCGAACGCTCGACGTCGCTGACCCGCAACATGGTGTGCATCAGCCGCCCGGCTTTTCCCGGACCGTCTGCTTCCGGCGTGAGAGCCGGTTCCTTCGTGCCGCTTGCCTGCCATCGCGCGAAGAAAGCAGCTACGGAGTCGACAACCGGCTGAAACGCGTAGTCGTCGGGCGCATCCAGGCCGGAAGCTGCCAGCATCTCCTTCGGCACCGGACCGATGCGCGCGATCAGGACGCCCTTGCAGTCACCGATCACCTGCAGGATGCCCTTCATCCGCGTGGCCCGGTCGTCGTCATCCTTGCAGTACTTGTCGATGCCGCGGCGTTCGAGGTGGGTGACGCCGTCAGCGGTCGCTTCATAGATCTCGAATGTGCGCACATGTCCGAAGTGCAGATCGACCAACGCACCGTCCTTGGTCGCGACGGCCACGCGGATGCTCCCGGGGCGCGGTGGGACCGTCGCCTCAGAAGCACTGTTCGCCGGCTCTTCGACATCCATCTGTCTGTTATCCACCCGTCCGTTCCTTGCTACAGCGTCTCATTCCGACAGACTACCACGCAACGGACATGCCAATCCGCCAGCGAACCCGGCACACGGCGACGTTCGTACAATCGGGAACAAACCCCCTGACTCTGTACATCCCGGAACGGATCGTTGGCCTGGGCATTCGTTCATAAAAGAACGTTGCTTCAGAGTTCGCACTCGGAAGTACGAATTAACCGCTTGCAGGCCGTTTTTGTTGGCGCCGCGTGTATTCCGCCGGGTTGGCACGCTTTCTGCTGTAGAGGTCCCGGACGCGATCGCGCCGCCTCTCAGGCCGGCGTGGCGATGCCAAGACAAGAGCTGAGCCCAAGACCTGACCTGAGCAAGGAGATCCACAACATGCCCATGGTACTGCTCAAGTGCGACCAGGACATCCCGGAGCGCGAGAAGCACGTCTACCTGAAGGCGGCTGGCGAGGACACGCGGGAGTTCCTGCCGCTGGCGAACGCGGCGACCATTCCCGGCACGCTGTCCGAGCGTGGCTGCGCCTTCTGCGGCGCCAAGCTGGTCATCGGCGGTGTCCTGAAGGACACCATCCAGATGATCCACGGCCCGATCGGCTGCGCCTATGACACCTGGCACACCAAGCGCTACCCGAGCGACGACGGCAAGCACTTCCAGATGAAATACGTCTGGTCGACGGACATGAAGGAAAGCCATATCGTCTTCGGCGGCGAGAAGCGGCTTGAGAAGGCGATGAACGAAGCCTTCGACGAGATGCCCGATATCAAGCGCATGATCGTCTACACCACCTGCCCGACCGCGCTGATCGGCGACGACGTTCCCGCCACCGTCAAGCGCGTCACCGACAAACGCCCCGATGTCGACGTGTTCATCGTCGAGTGCCCGGGCTTCGCTGGCGTCAGCCAGTCGAAGGGCCACCACGTTCTGAACATCGGCTGGATCGACCACAAGGTCGGCACCGTTGAGCCGGTGATCACCAGCAAGTACACGATGAACTTCATCGGCGACTACAACATCCAGGGCGACACCCAGCTGTTGCAGGAGGTACCTGGGACCGCTTGGGGATCCAGGTGATCTCGCACTTCACCGGCAACGCCAACTACGACGATCTGCGCGGCATGCACCGCGCCCAGCTGAACGTGGTGAACTGCGCCCGCTCGGCCGGCTACATCGCCAACGAGCTGAAGAAGCGCTACGGCATCCCGCGGCTGGATATCGATAGCTGGGGCTTCAACTACATGGCCGAAGGCATCCGCAAGGTGTGCGCCTTCTTCGGCATCGAGGAGAAGGGCGAGGAACTGATCGCCGACGAGTATGCCAAGTGGGGCCCCAAGCTCGAATGGTACAAGGAGCGGCTGAAGGGCGCCAAGATGGCGATCTGGACCGGTGGCCCGCGGCTTTGGCACTGGACCAAGTCGGTCGAGGACGACCTTGGCATGCGCGTGGTGGCGATGTCATCGAAGTTCGGCCACGAGGAGGACTTCGAAAAGGTCATCGCCCGCGGTCAGGATGGCACCTACTATATCGATGACGGCAACGAGCTTGAGTTCTTCGAGATCATCGAGCTGATCAAGCCGGACGTTATCTTCACCGGCCCGCGCGTGGGCGAACTGGTGAAGAAGCTGCACATCCCCTACGTCAACGGCCATGGCTATCACAACGGGCCGTATATGGGCTTCGAGGGCTTCGTGAACCTGGCCCGTGACGCCTACAACGCCGTCAACAACCCGCTGCTGTCGCTGGCCGGCGTGGACATCCGCGGCAGCGCGCGCGTCGCTTACAAGGAGGCTGCGGAATGAGCAGCAAGATCGACGATCTGTTCGGCTATGTGCAGGAGCGCTGCCTGTGGCAGTTCTTCTCGCGCACCTGGGACCGGCAGGAGAACATCGACGGCATTCTGGCCACCGCGACCGACATGCTGGCCGGTGCGGCGCCGAAGCGCGACACGCCGATGGACCGGCTGTTCTATGCCGATGCCACGGTCATGGTGGCCGACTTCCGCAAGCGGTTTCCGTGGTTCGCCGAAACCTCGCCCGATGAGGTGCGAAGCCTGATGGCCGAGCTGAAGGCGCGGCTTGAGGACATCGCCATCACCGGCTCGAAGAACCGCGAGCTCAGCCACCAGCTCTATTGATCCGGCGCCACGGCGCAGGTTGAGAGGCATTCCCGATGGGTTGCGAGATCACTTCCAAAAAGCGTGCCGGGGTCATCAACCCCATGTACGACTGCCAGCCAGCCGGCGCGCAGTTTGCCGGGATCGGAGTCAAAGACGCCATTCCGCTGGTGCATGGCGGCCAGGGCTGCAGCATGTTCGTCCGCCTGCTGTTCGCCCAGCACTTCAAGGAAAACTTCGACATCGCCTCGACCTCGTTGCATGAGGAATCGGCGGTGTTCGGCGGCAACAACCGCATCCGCGAGGGTGTGATGGTGCTGGCCAAGCGCTATCCGCATCTGCGGGTCATTCCGGTCATCACCACCTGCTCGACCGAGGTGATCGGCGACGACGTCGAGGGCACGCTGAACCTCTGCCGTGAGGATCTGGCCCGCGAGTTTCCCGGCCGCGAAATCCACCTCGTCACCGTGCACACGCCGAGCTTCAAGAGCAGCCAGGTCGGCGGCTACAATGAGTGCGTGAAGTCGTTGGTGAAGTCGCTAGCGACGGCGAAGACTGAGCCAAACGGCAAGCTCAACCTGTTCACCGGTTGGGTGAACCCGGGCGACACGGTGCTGCTGAAGCACTACCTGACCGAGATGGGCATCGACGGCACCGTGCTGCTCGACATTGAGGACTTCGACTCGCCGATGCTGCCGGACAAGTCGATCAACACCCACGGCCGCACCACGGTCGAGGATTTGCAGGGGCTGCCGAACGCCGCCGGCTCGATCGCACTGGCGCGCTACGAAGGGGCGGTGGCGGCGGAGTACCTGACCCAGGAGTTCGGCGTGCCGAGCGCGGTCGTGCCCACGCCGTACGGCATCCGCAACACCGACGAGATGCTGCGGGCGATCTCCCGGCTCACCGGCAAGGAGATTCCGGAGTCGCTGGTGCACGAGCGCGGGGTGGCGCTGGATGCGCTGCAGGATCTCGCGCATATGTTCTTCGCCGACAAGAAGGTGGCGATCTATGGCCACCCCGACCTGGTGATGGGCCTGGCGGAATTCTGCCTGGAGGTCGAGCTGAAGCCGGTGCTGCTGCTGCTCGGTGACGACAACTCGGCGTACAAGAAGGACCCGCGCCTGCTCGACCTGAAGAAGCGGGTCGACTGGGACATGCAGGTGGTGACCAACGCCGACCTGTGGGAGCTGGAGCGGCGGATTGACAGCAAGGAGATCGATGTCGATTTGATCATGGGCCACTCGAAGGGCCGCTACATCGCCATCGAACGGCAGATTCCGATGGTGCGGGTTGGTTTCCCGACGTTTGACCGCGCCGGGCTGTACCGGCACCCGACCGTCGGCTATCGCGGCGCGATGCTGCTGGGCGAGGCGATCGCCAACGCGCTGTTCACCCACATGGAGTACACCAAGAACAAGGAGTGGCTGCTGAACACATGGTGAGATCGTAAGGGGACGGTCGGGGCCGTGGGATCCGGTGCCCGACCGGCCTGCCTTCCTGCGAGCGGCATCAAGCCCGGTATCCCTGCATTGGAAACGCACGACCATGAACAAGTTGCCGGAACTCGGAGCTGAACTCGTGGCACGGTCGTCCACCCGGCTCTCGTTGCCCGAGCACCGGCAGATCGAGCTCTACACCCGCAAGAAGACGCTGGCCGTGAGCGCCGACGAGCCACGGCTGCCGGAGGCGGCGCGTGTCGCCGCCGCCTGCACCGCCTGCCTGCTGCTGCAGGCCGCCTTCGAAGCCGACGATCCCGCCCAGGAAGGCCGCACCACCTGGGACATCTACCGTGCGCTGCCGCGTGGCAGCAGCGGCGACCGGGCCGTGGCGGAAATTTTCCGCATCCTGCGTATCGTCCGCAAAGTGGCGCTACACCGCGAGGGCACCGCGGTGGCCGAAGGCGGACTGCTCCGCTTCTTTGGTGCGATCGACGGCACCGTGCTGGCGCTCAACATCTCGCCGGCAGGGCTGGCGCTGCTGGAATTGGCCGTGGCCTATTACCTCGGTTCGTTTTCACAGCCGTACAGCGCCGCCTATGTCGAAGCCATGGTGCTCCGCTACTACGCGGACATTGTTGGCGAGATAAAGCGGTTCAGCGATGAGGGCCGCTCGCTGTTCCAGTTTCGCGAGCCGCGGCGGCTGAACCGACATTTGCGGCTCGATTGCGACACCGGGCGCGTGCGCATCATCGATGACTCCTGCCATTTCGAGATCAGCGAGGCGTCGCGCGATGCCGCGCGATTCCCGATCGACTTTTTCGTACTGATCCGCGACGTGCTGCACATCATTCCCGTCGAGGCGCTGTCGAATGGCACGATCGCGATCGGGGACCTGCCGCGCTGGCGGGCGCGCGGCACCGAGGGCAACACCTTGCCCGCAAGCTTTGGCATGCGCTTTGCCCATGAAATCATGCCCACCGACGTGCCGATGACGTGACGCACTGTCCTGACCCCCTCCAGTCCCGCAAACGCACGAGGTTCCCATGCCCGCAGACGGCCATCTCAAGGTTGCCCTGACCACCAACAGCCTGGTGCAGGTGGATGCCGGCTTCGCCGATGCACGGCAGGTCGTGTTTTACCGGGTGACGCGGGAGGGCTCGACATTCGAGGACGTGGTGAAACTGAACGGTCAGGTGCGCAAAACCGTCGATGGCAGCACCGCCGGTGAGGTGAAGCCGGGCTTCGGCCGCAACGGCGGCGCCTGCATGATGGCCGCCGACCTCGCTGCCGACGCGGCATCGGGCGATATGGTGAGCACCCGCGTGGCCGCGCTTGCAGGATGTTCGATTCTGATCACCAAGGGCATCAGCGATCTGGCCGCCGTGCGCGTGCAGGAAGCCGACATCTTTCCGGTCAAGACCGAGGGCATGCATGACATCGACGCCGTGCTCGACCGGCTGCAGGCCTTGCTGAAGGGCAACCCGCCGCTGTGGCTGCGCCGCGTGCTGCGCGATGCGCAGGGCAGGGTGGTCCCGCTCGACGAGCAGGGATTGTGACCACGCCAGCTCTGCAGGATTGTGCCAGGCCACCGGGGCGATGTGGCCGCCCCGGCTGCTTCTGTGGCGGCAAACTGTGGGGCAATGCCGCCCAGGCCGTCGTGCTGGAGCAGGTGACGGCCCGGCTCGGCGGACGGCTGGTGCTGCAGGATGTGTCGCTCGCCATTCCTGCCGGTGCCATCACGGCCATTGTCGGCCGGTCCGGCGCGGGCAAGACCACGCTGATCCGTACCCTGAACGGCCTGGTTCGTCCGTGCTGCGGAACGGTGCAGGTCGCCGGGCTCGGCACGCTGGACGGGCCGCAATCGTGGCGCGCGCATCGGCGGCGCACGGCCACGGTGTTTCAGGACCATGCGCTGATCGGCCGCCTTTCGGCGATCGACAACGTGCTGCTGGGTCTTGCTGACCAGCGCCATCCGCTCTCGCTGCTGCCCTGGCCACGCTCGCTGCGCCAGCGGGCGGCGCAGGCGCTGGCCGCGGTCGGCCTGCTGGCGCGCGCCGACGCGCCGGTCTGCAAACTCTCCGGCGGCGAGCGCCAGCGGGTTGGCCTGGCGCGCGCGCTGGTGCGTGAGCCGGCGCTGCTGCTGGCCGATGAGCCGTTCGCGTCGGTCGATCCCGCCCTGGTCGGCCAGCTCAGCCGCGACTTCCGCGCCGCGGTGCGGCAATGCGGGCAGACCGTCGTCATCGTGCTGCACCAGCTCGACACTGCGCTGGCGATCGCCGACCGGATCATCGGCCTGGTGGACGGACGCATTGCCTTCGACGGCACCCCCTGCGCGTTCGACAGCGCCGCGCGCGGGCGGATCTTTCACAACCTCCGTACGCTGTCGCCGTTGCCAAAGGAAATGCCATGACGTTCCTGTCCCGCCGCGCAACTCTGGTCGGGCTTCTTGCCTCCGCCGCCACGCTGGCCCACGCTGATGAGCGGCCGGCAAAACTGGTCATCGGGCTGCTGCCCACCGAGTCCGCACCGACAGTGATCCGTCTGAACGAGCCGCTGCGCGCCTATCTGGAGAAGCGGCTCGGCCTGCCCGTAGAGCTTGTTGTCGGCGCCGACTATGCGGCCACCAGCGAAGCGCTGCGGTTCGGCCGGCTCGACATCGCCTATCTCGGGCCGGTGACCTATATCCTGCAGAGCCGGCGCGCAAAGTTGCAGCCGTTTGCGCGGCCGTCGCACCCGGTGGTCGGGCCGACTTTCCAGGCCGTGGTGATCGTGCCGGCCGCCAGCCCCGCCAAGACCCTTGTCGATCTGCGCGGCAAGGAGATTGCGTTCGGCGATCCCGCCTCCACGTCGGGCACCTGGGTGCCGCGCTATCAGTTGCTTGAGGCCGGCCTCGTTGCCGGGCGCGACTACACGCTGCGGGTGCTCGGCGCGCATGATGCGGTGGCACTCGCTGTCGCCAACGGCCATGCCGGTGGCGGCGGGCTGTCGCTGCCGATCTATCGGCGGCTGCTGCGTGAAGGCAGGATCGATGCCGCTGCAACTCGTGTGCTGGCGGAATCGCCGGCCATTCCCGAATATATGTGGACCTTCCGCGAGGGACTCGATCCGGCATTCCGCGAGGAAATACGCAAGGCCTTCATCGAGGTCACCGATCCGGCGGCCCTGAAGGTATTCAATGCCGAAGCCTTCATCGCCAGCACCGACTCCGATGTCGATCGCGTGCGCACCTGGATCGAGGCGATCCGCAAGGAGAGCCCGGACGCCGTTCCCGCGCCATGAGCTTCGCCGCGGATCGCGACGCCTTGGCTGACCCTATGGCTTCCGTCCTCGCGGACGGAAGCCGCCGGGTGGTGCGGGGTTACGCCGGCTTTGTCATCGCCGCGTTGGCGATCGCCGCGGCCTTCGCCTATGCCGACGCGTTCAACCTGGCGCGTTTTCGCGATGCGTTGCCCACCATCCTGGTCCTGCTTGGCGACTCGCTGCCGCCCGACTTCAGCCGCTGGCAAAGCTGGGGCCGGCCGCTGGCCGAGACGCTGGCGATGAGCATCTGCGGCACCGTGCTGGCCGCCGCTGCCGCCGCGCCGCTCGGCGCACTTGCTGTACAGGGGGCCGGGTTTCCTGTGGTGTCCCATGCGGCGCGGCTGGTGTTGAACACGCTGCGCTCGATCCCTGACCTTGTCTGGGGCATCATGTTCGTGGCGGCCGTCGGCTTCGGGCCTTTGCCCGGGCTGCTGGCACTGGCCTGCCATTCCACCGGCATGCTCGGGAAGTTCTACGCCGAAATAATCGAGCACGTGGACACGGCACCGGGCGACGCGCTGCGCAGCCATGGCGTGTCGCGGCTGGCGGTGCTTCGCTTCAGCGTGCTGCCGCAGATCCTGCCCCGTGTCGTCGATGTGACGCTGTACCGATGGGAACACAATGTCCGGGCCGCCACGGTACTGGGAGTCATTGGCGCCGGCGGCATCGGGATCGAACTGATCACCGCGTTTCACCTGTTCGCCTATCGCGAAGCGATGGCGCTGATTCTCGTTCTGCTCATCCTGGTCACCGTCATCAATGTGTTAGGCGCCTGGCTGCGCGGTCGGTTCCTCGCGTAAGGAATGGGACAAGGGGGCCGCTGCCCCATCGTGCCGAAGGCGCGTTCACGCGTGACCTGCCGAAGGCGCGTTCACGCACGACCGGCCGAAGGCGCGCTGACGCGCGGTGAGGGTCCAGGGCAGAGCCATGGCCCTCCTTCAGTCCCGTCGGAACGGCTTATAGCTGAGCTTATACCGTTCCATTCGCAGCCCCAGCATCCGGCGGGTCAGCCCCAATTCCTCAGCCGCCTTGGTCATGTTGCCCTTATGGGTTTTCATGGCCTCCACGATCATCTCGTATTCCACTGCCGCGATCTTGGCATCCAGTCCGCAGCCGAAGGACGTCCCGGTCTCCTCGGAGGTCTGCAGCGAGGGCGGCAGGTCGTAGCCATGGATGACGCCGTCGGCCGACAGGATCATGGCGCGCTCGATCACGTTCTCCAGCTCACGGACATTGCCGGGCCAGTGGTAGCTCATCAGCATGTTCAGCGCCGGTGTGGAGATCCGCTTGACCTCCTTTCCGGTCTCGCGGGCGAACCTGGCCACGAAATGGTCGGCCAGTGTGATCACATCGCTCCCGCGTTCGCTCAGCGGCGGGATGGTGATCGGAAAGACATTCAGCCGGTAGAAGAGGTCTTCCCGGAACAGCCCTTTCTCCACCATGTCCGGCAGGTTGCGGTTGGTGGCGGCGATGATGCGCAGGTCGACCTTCACCGGCTGGTTGCCGCCGACCCGCTCGAAGGTTTTCTCCTGCAGCACGCGCAGCAGCTTGGCCTGCATGCCGAGGCTCAACTCGCCGATTTCGTCGAGGAAGATCGAGCCACCATCGGCCAGTTCGAACCGGCCTTTGCGGAGTCCGGCGGCGCCGGTGAACGATCCCTTCTCATGGCCAAACAACTCGCTTTCCACGATGCTTTCCGGTAGCGCCGCGCAGTTGAACTTGACGAACGGCCCGTCGGAAAAAGCGCTGTTGTAGTGGATCGCATTGGCCACCAGTTCCTTGCCGACCCCGCTTTCGCCCAGGACGAGTACCGTGGCCTTGGCGCTCGCCACTTTCTGGATCAGGTCGTAGACGGCCAGCATCGGCTTGGATTTGCCGATGATGTTGGACGGGTGGAAGCGTTGTTTCAGTTCGCTGCGCAGCCGACGGTTCTCGTTCTCAAGGCGAACCTTCTCGACGTTCTCCATGAGGTAAA
This sequence comes from uncultured Alphaproteobacteria bacterium, assembly GCA_963709085.1. GTDB lineage: Bacteria > Pseudomonadota > Alphaproteobacteria > Acetobacterales > Acetobacteraceae > Rhodovastum. The sequence goes on along the minus strand of CAVPVB010000022.1, from coordinate 35,426 downwards.
GCTCGACCGCGGGCGCGACCATTGAGGCGATTGTGGCCAGCAGCTCCACGTCCTGGCGAAGCAGCCGGCGGCTGGCATAGACCCGCTCGGCGCTGATCGTGCCGAGCACTTTCTTGCCGTGGATGATCGGCACGCAGAAGAATGTACAGTTCTTCGCTACCGTCTCCTCGCGGCTACGCGTGCGGTCGAGAAAACCCGGATCGCTGCCGATATGGGGCACGATGACCGCCTTGGCGGATTCGACGACCTTGCCGGTGATGCCCTCGCCGAGCGAGTAGATCCCGCGCTGCTTCTGCTCCTCGGTCAGGCCAAAGCTGGCATGGACAAAAATCGTTTCTGACTGCCGGTCATACAGGCTCACCATGCCCCGGGCGATCTTCATGCGCTCTTCCATGACGCCCAGGATGAGCGTCAGCGCGCTGGTAAGGTCCTCGCTCTCGTTGATGATCTGGCTGATCTGGAACAGGATCGGCAGCACGCTGACGCGGCATTCGCCGGTCGCGCAGCCGGTGAACTCGTCTTTGAAATCGTCGATTTCGATGGCGACGCTGTCGTCGGGCGTCATCTCGCGGGGCGCCATGTCTCGAACTTTCGGGGTGATGAAGCGCGTCATGCAGGATGAGGTCCCCCGGATGGCGTGCACTGCCACCTGAATGGTTCGGGTATGTACGGTTTGGCTATATGCAGATAAGCATAACGCGTGCCAAGTGCGGAACCACGCGGCAGCGGGGTTCGCCGCCGAAAATGAGCCCGGGCACGCCGGTCAGGAAAGTTCTGTAATGTACGAAGCGGGGTCATTTGTACAGCCGCGTACGAAGTGCTGCTTGCTTTGGCACAACATCCCGGGGAAAGCCAACAGCCTCGTCGTGGCACAATGCTTGCGTTGTCTGGCCCGTAGCCCGGGAGTGTGGCATGAGACCAGACGAAGCCTCCGCCCTGCGTAACGAGCCCAACTGCGCGCACAATGCAGGTCCGAAGAGCGGCTGCGCGAAACCGCAGCCCGGCGCGAACTCAGGGCGGCTGTGCTTTCGATGGTGCCCGCAACGCACTGCTGCCGATCGCGGATGTCGCGCATATCGTGCATGGCCCGATCGGCTGCGCGGGCACGTCCTGGGATGGCCGCGGCTCGCGCTCCAGTGGCGCCACCCTCTACCGGATCGGCATGACCACCGATTTGTCCGAAATGGATGTCATCATGGGGCGCGGCGAAAAGCGCCTGTTTCATGCGATCAAGCAGGCTATCGACAGCTACCGTCCCGCCGCCGTGTTCGTTTACGCCACCTGCGTCCCCGCCTTGCATGGCGACGATTACGTCGCGCTCGCCAAGGCGGCGCAGGCGCGCTGGGGCGTGCCCGTGGTGCCGGTCGATTGCGCCGGGTTCTATGGCAACAAGAATTTCGGCAACCGGATTGCCGGCGACGTCATGCTGCGGCACGTCATCGGGACGCGCGAGCCCGATCCGGTGCCGGCGGGCGCGACACGCCCCGGAATTACGACGCATGACGTGAACCTGATCGGCGAATGGAACATCGGCGGCGAGTTCTGGAGCGTGGCGCCGCTGTTCGACGAACTCGGCCTGCGCATCCTGTGCAGCTTCACCGGCGATGCGCGGTTCCGCGAAGTGCAGACCATGCACCGCGGCGAGGCCAACATGGTAGTCTGCTCCAAGGCCATGATCCGGGTGGCGCATACGCTGCGCGACCGCTTCGGCACCCCGTTCTTCGAAGGCGGGTTCTACGGTGTCGCCGCGACCTCGGCGGCATTGCGCGGCTTCGCTGCCGTACTGGGCGACCCGGATCTTGCGCAGCGAACGGACGCGCTCATCGCGCGCGAGGAAGCGGCGGTGCAGGCGGCGATCCTGCCGCTGCGCCCCCTGCTGGAGGGCAAGCGCGTGCTGATCTTCGCCGGCGGCCACAAATCCTGGTCGCTGGTCTCCGCGATGCAGCATCTCGGCATGAACGTTGTCGCCACCGGCACCGAGAAATCGACCGAGGAGGACAAGGCCCGCATCCGCGAGCTGATGGGACCGGACGGGCTGATGATCCAGGACAACGACCAGACCGCTCTGCTGCGCAGCTTCCACGAACACCGCGCCGACATCCTGATCGCCGGTGACCGCTATATCTATCCGGCGCTCAAGGCGCGCGTGCCGTTCCTCGACGTCGATCACGTGCGCAGCATCGGCTATGCCGGCTATGCGGGCGCGATCGAGCTGGCGAACAATCTTGCGGTGACCCTGCACAGCCCGGTCTGGCACCATGCCCGCACAGCGCCGCGCTGGGCGCGGCAGGCAGCCTGAGCGCAAGCCCATGGCCGAGGTCGTCCCCTCCGAGAAGCCGCTGGCGGTCAACCCGCTGAAAATCAGCCAGCCCGTCGGCGCATCACTGGCCTTCCTGGGGCTCGCCCAGGCGATGCCGCTTGAACATGGTGCGCGTGGCTGCACGTCGTTCAACAAGCTATTCTTCATGCGCCACTTCCAGGAGCCGATCGCGCTGCAAACCACCGCGATGGACCAGATCGCCGCGGTGATCGGCGCTGACGGCAATGTGGTGGAGGCGCTGCACACCATCGCCGGGAAGAACGCGCCCGAGGTGATCGGCCTGATCACCACCGCGCTCGCCGAGACGCAGGGCGCCGACATCCCCCGCACCGTGCGTGCCTTTCGCGAGCGCTATCCCGAGCATGGGGGCATCGCCATCGTCCCGGTGAGCGCCAGCGATACGCTGGGCTGTCTCGAAACCGGCTTCGCCGCGGCGGTCGAAGCGATCATCGCCGCCCTGGTGCCCAGTTCCGCCTCGGCGGTACGGAGGGCGCGTCAGGTGAACGTGCTGGCCTCCTCCATGCTCAGCCCGGCCGATATCGAGGCGATCCGCGAATGGGTGGAGGCCTTCGGCCTGCAGCCCGTGGTGCTGCCCGATATCGGCGATTCGCTCGATGGCCACATGATCGAGGCCGGTTTCTCCACCCTCACCTATGGCGGCACACCGCGTGCGGCGATCACCGCGATGGGCGAATCGATCGCCACGCTGGTGATCGGCAACGCGCTGTCGCGCGCGGCCGACCTGCTGCACGACCGCACCGGCGTGCCCGACCATCGCTTCGCCAGCCTCGCCGGCGTGGAAGCCTGCGACGCCTTCACGCAAACATTGAGCGACATCGCGCGCCGGCCCGTCCCGGCGCGCCTGGAACGGCAGCGCGCCCAGCTGATCGACGCCATGGTGGACTGCCACTTCCAGATCGGCGCTGCCCGCATCGCCATCGCCGCGGATGCCGATTTGCTGGAGGCCTTCCTGCGCTTCCTGCCGGGCGCCGGTGCGCAGGTGGTGGCCGCGGTCGCCTCGGCGCGCGCGCGCGGCCTCGCCGCATTGCCAATCGAGCGCGTAGTTGTGGGTGATCTCGAAGACCTCGAGACACTGGCGCGCGCTGAAAACGCAGATTTGCTGATCACCAATTCGCATGGCACCGAAGTCGCGGCGCGGCTGGGGATTCCGCTGCTGCGCGCGGGGTTTCCGCTGAGCGACATCTACGGCGGTCACGCCCGCTGCCAGGTCGGTTATCGCGGCAGCCGCCAGATGCTCTTCGACATCGCCAACCTGCTGACCGCCCGCCAACGCGCAGTGCCGCCCTACCGCTCGCTTTACTGGCAGGGCACGCCGCGCGAGCAGGAAGCCGCCACGGTGGCACAAACCGGGCTCGCCACGTAAGCCGAGAGGACGCACATGCTCAGGGTCGCCTTCGCCTCGACCGACCGGATCCACGTCGACATGCATTTCGGATCGGCCGAACGTCTGGTTATTTTCGACATCTCGCCGGGGCGCGCAGACCTGATCGGCGTCGGCCAGTTCGTGCTGGCCGAGCAGGTGGGAGCGGACGGACGAGCGGGCCTTGCCGGCACGGTCGAGGACAAGGTCGCGGCGAAACTCGAATTCCTGCAGGGCTGTTCGGCCGTCTATGCCGCCTCGATCGGCACCTCCTCCATCCGCCGCCTGATGGGGGCACAGATCCAACCGGTGATCGTCGACAATGGCCACGACATCGAGGATTTGCTGAACGAGGTGAGCCTCGCTCTGGTGCACGGCGGTCTGGCCTGGGTGGACCGCGCGAAGGCGCGCGCCCGACCGGCCGACCGTTTCGACGCAATGGCGGCGGAGGGCTGGCAGCCCGCAGCCGCCGCACCGCCGCGCGAGAGCCGCGCGCTGATCACCTCCATCGACGATCTGGACTGAGAAGATGGACATCCCACCCAACGTCGCAGCCCCACCCGACGATCCGCGCCGGGCCATCGTCGCGCAGGTGATCGCGCAGGCCCGCCCCGATGTGCAGCGGGACGGCGGCGACATCGAACTGCTCGACATCACCGGCGACCGCATCCGCGTGCGCCTGACCGGAGCGTGCGTCGGCTGTGCCATGGCCGGCCACACCCTCGGCGCGCTCCGCCGCCGCATGATGCAGGCGCTCGGCGAACCCGTGCGCGTGCTGCCGGGATGAGAAACGCCGGTCCGGGAGGAACTTGGGTGCGCAAGGGCGTTCAGGCACCGTGCAGCCGCCCCGGACTTTGGTGAGCGACCACGAGACGCGGTGTCCGGCACCGCAGGATGTGGCGAGGAGCCTGTGCGACGTACGAGGCTTGCGATAGGCGTTCCGGCGGCCAAAAGGCCGGATGCGCGGGCGAGACCGCCGGATTGAGGCGCACAATGGGGCGCGAGCGCGATGTGGGACGGAAGCGGCAACGACGCACCAGATCCTTCGGCGCAGGACGCGCTCACCAGGTCGAGCCGGACGGCAGCCTTGGCCTGCCACGAACGCCTTGTCTGGCTGCTTCGTGCCACGTCGGCAGCGGACTGTCATGGTAGTCGAGGCGGAGAGCCGCGACGCCGCCAGGCGAGCGGTCCAAGAGCTCAATAACCTGAGCGGTGAGGCGCTGGCGGAATGGACCGAGTCGGCCAGCGTCACCGGCATCCGGCTGACCCCGCGCGGGCGACGGCTCTGCGTGGCGCTACTGGCGTTACGGCTCGAGCATGAGCGGCTGCTCAATCGGTTCGGCGAGGCTTTCGCTGAGGACATCCGCCTGCTCGATCGCGTTGCCGTGCGCACCAGCGCCCGGAACCAGTTCGTGGCGCGCGTCGTGTCTCGCCCGAAGGGAACGCTTCGCGAGGAGATCCTTTTGGAACTCGCGGGCCGGCGCTTCATCAAGGTGGCGATCACGCATGAGAGCGTGCTGGCGCTGGGGTTGAAACCGGGGCTGGAGGTGGTCGCGCTGGTGAAGGCCTCGTCGGTCGATCTGTGCGTCGGTGGCGGCGGCAGGATCGGGGGCGATCCGAACCGGCTCACCGGCAAAATCTCGCATGTAGTCCGCGGCGGAAATACCGGCGAGGTAGCCGTCGATCTTGGTTCGGGGCTGACCGGAATCGCGCTTATCGAAGGTTCCACGGCGCGAGAGCCAAAGTCGGACAGCGTGCGACACTGTGCTTCCCCTCCGACAGGGTCATCGTCGGCCGGGTTGCACGACAGCGATGGGCGCGCTCCAACGCAAGGCCAATCAGCCATTTCGGTATCGGTGAACACGCAGCAACGACAGGCTCCACCGCCGCGCGCCGATCTCGCGCTTTATGGCATTAATGAGAATTTCAGGATTCTGTGCAGCCCGGGTCCCGTGTGCCGACGTTTCATCGGAGCCCGACGAATTGCTGGCGGCGATGGAGAAGTCGGGCTGGGTGCAGGCGAAGGCAGTGCGCCTGCTGAACTTGACCCCCAGGCAACTCGGATACGCTCTGCGCAAGCACAAGATTCCGATCAGGCGATTCTAGGCGGGAGTCTTGACGACGCCACACTTGGCAGCTGCGGTCGGGGTAACCGCAAGCGAGGCCATCATGCCATCGCCGATTCGCCGGCGATCTGCGTCGACCTTGTACTATTTCGTGCTGATGCGCGCTTGATCGTACGGAAACGTAGGAAATTCGGACGCAGTTCCCGCACGGACACCGTCTGCCGTCGGTGGAACCGGCGGAATGCCTCGCCGGCGGTGCCGTCCGGCCATTGGCACCAAGCTTGCGTATGTCGTCACGACCAAGCCAGAGGAACAGACCGTGGCGCAGATCATCACCCTGGAAAGCCTGCTGGCGCCAGCCGCCCCGCCCACCACCAGCGCGGCAGACGTTTGTTCCTCCTCGGGCTGCGGTTCGTCGCAAGCCCCATCGGGTATGGACCCGGCTGTATGGGAACGTGTGAAGAATCACCCCTGCTACGCCGAAGAGGCGCACCACTATTTCGCCCGCATGCACGTCGCCGTCGCTCCCGCCTGCAATATCCAGTGCAATTATTGCAATCGCAAATACGACTGCGCCAACGAAAGCCGCCCCGGCTTCGTTTCCGAAAAGCTTACCCCCGAGCAGGCGGCGCGCAAGGTGGTCGCGGTCGCCAATGCCGTGCCCCAGTTGTCAGTTCTCGGCGTCGCCGGCCCGGGTGATGCCGTCTATGACTGGCGCCACACGAGTGAGACGTTCAAGCGCGTTCAATCCGTCATTCCCGACCTACGGCTATGTCTCTCCACCAACGGGCTTGCCTTGCCCGATCATGTGGACGCCATCGCGGCCATGGGAGTTGACCATGTCACCGTCACCATTAACTTCATCGATCCCGAGATCGGCGCGCGCATCCATCCGTGGATCTTCTTCGGCCATCAGCGCCACACCGGCCTGGAGGCCGCCCGCATCCTGCACGAGCGGCAGATGCTTGGGCTGAAAATGCTGGTCGGCCACGGTATTCTGGCCAAGGTGAACTCGGTGATGATCCCCGGTGTCAACGACGAGCATCTGGTGGAGGTGAACCGCGTCGTCACTGGCATGGGCGCGTTCGTGCATAACATCATGCCGTTGATCTCGGATCCCGCGCATGGCACCGCCTTCGGCCTCACCGGCCAGCGCGGCCCGACGCCGGCCGAACTGAAGGCATTACAGGACCGCCTCGAAGGCGGCGCCAAGGTGATGCGGCATTGCCGGCAGTGCCGTGCCGATGCGGTCGGCCTGATCGGCGAGGATCGCGGCCAGGAGTTCAATCTCGACCAGCTGGCGGCCGAGGCGGCCTACGATCCCGCCCCACGCGCCGCCTACCGTGAGTTGGTGGCCGAGACGCGCGGCGAGCACGCGGCGCACCGGGAGGCCGCCCGCGACGACGTGGCCGCTCTTGACGCGTCGGCGGTGCTGGTCGCTGTCGCCACCAGCGGCGGCGGGCGTATCAACGAACATTTCGGGCACGCACGCGAGTTCCAGATCTACGAGGTTTCTTCCGCCGGCATCCGCTTCGTCAACCATCGTCGGGCGGAGCAGTATTGCCAGGGCGGCTGGGGAGAGGACGCGACACTCGACGGCGTGCTGGCCATGCTGGCCGGGGTTGCCTGCGTGCTGGTGGCAAAGATCGGCGATTGCCCGCGCCAGAGCCTGAGCAGTGCCGGCATCGAGGCGAGCGAGGACCATGCCTATGAGTGGATCGAGTCCGGCATTGCTGCCTGGTACGGGGCGCGGTACCGCCTGCCTACGCAACTGACGGCCTAACGGGCGCAAAGCGAAGACAAGGAACATGACGCAGTGATGTTTGGAATCCGAGTGCTCCGCGTGCGCTGCCGCTGAGCGTGATCGGTACGCTCACGCACGCCGGGCCGATGCGAAGGCGAAACCGCTGTTCAAAGATGTGCAGGACACCGGGCTCAGGTATGGAATTCAGCACCCTCATTCACGCGGCTGGTCAGGCTGCCACTCGAAACGATGACCTGGAGTGAAATGCTATGGATGCCAATATCGACGATTGGGCGCCGGCCGTGGCGATCCCGTTCACAAGCACCGTGAACATCGACGCCGTACTCGCCGAGGTAGTGGTTACCCTCCGGCACGAGGGCGGCCGTGTGGGGGGCCTGTTACAACGTTTCGGCGAGCTTCTTCCCAATGGCGAGCGCAGCATGTGGCTGCAAGATGTCGCATCCGGAGCGCTGCGCAGAATCGATCGGCCGCACGATCCAGGCGCGACCAGCTGCCTGCTCGATGCTGACGCTCCTGCGTATGCCGCCTGTGACCTCCGCCGCGTTGCTGAGTCCAACGTCGACCTTGCGGTGGTCAACAGGTTCGGCAAGTCGGAAGCGGAGGGGCGGGGATTGCGCGCCGAGATTGCCGAGGTGATGGGGGCCGGAATTCCCTTACTGATCGCCGTCCGCGTTGATCTGCTCGACGCCTGGGCCAGCTTCCTCTGCACACCGGCAATGCTCCTGCCGCCTGATCCACAGCGCATTCTGGCCTGGGTTCGTCCGCTCGTCCGAACCCGTGCGCATGCTCGGGTCATTGCCTGGCCCGATTGAGATGCCAGCGGGTCCCGGCGCCTCGACATCTGCGAGCGTTCGGGGGTTGCACGAAGTCAAGGCAAACCGGCGATGCCCAGCCCCCGGCTCGACTTTCAGCGGACCTCGCTCCGTGTCCATGTTCCCGAGAGTCGGGACAGAACTCTGTTGCCCCCGGAGCGGTCAGTTCGACGACCGCGCACTGGCTACAAGCACTGGGTCGGCTCGATAGGAGTCCGGAAAAAGCCGCTTCAGCTGTGCAATCTTCGGCAGGTCGTTGACCACGATATAGGGGTAGGTCGGATGCCGTGTCAGGAAGTCCTGGTGATAACTCTCCGCCGGGTAGAAGGCGCGGTCAGGCTCGACGCGGGTGACGATCGCCTCGTCGAATGCGTGCGCCTGGTTGAGTTGGGCGATATAGGCCTTCGCCACGCGGGCCTGCTCCGGATCGGTCGGGAAGATCGCTGAGCGGTACTGGGTGCCGACATCCGGGCCTTGGCGGTTGAGTTCGGTCGGTTCGTGGGCGACCGAGAAAAAGATCTGCAGCAGGCGACCATAGCTGATTTTCCGCGGGTCAAAGGTCACCTGCACGGATTCTGCGTGTCCGGTGGTGCCGCTGCCGACCCTTTCGTACTGCGCCGTGCTGCTGTCGCCGCCGGCGTAGCCGGACACGGCGTTGCTGACGCCCTCGACGTGCTGGAATACGCCCTGCACGCCCCAAAAGCATCCGCCGGCGAAGACGGCAATGGCCGAATTCGCTGGTCCGGCAGGCGCATCGAGGGCGGGCGGCGGGAGCAGGCGTGCGTCCTCGGCAGCCGAGGACGACACCCGCAGTCCGATGCCGGCCAAGCCGAACAACATCATGAAGACCAGAACAGGCCGGCGATACCGGACGATGGGACCCGGCGTTGACGCAGTGCGGTGGCGGAACATCGTCGATCTCCTGTGTCAGCCGAAGGTGAATGCGAACGCCTGCACGCCGGGATCGAGGAACCGGATCTCGAAGGTGCGGTCGGCGATTGGGCCGCTCTGCCGGATGAGCTGGTAGAGCCGCTGTGCGGTCACGACGCCGTCTCCATCGGCGTCGACATCGGTGCCCTGGCTGTTGCCTGGTGGGGCGCCGTCGATCGTGACGCGGAAGCGGACCGGGCCGCCATCCGGCGCGGGGCCAAGCACCAGATGCAGGTCGCGTGCGTGGAACCGGTAGATAATGCCGCCGTCTTTCGCATCAAGCGTGGCATGCTCGGCGCCGATCGTCCAAACGCCGGACAGCGCCCATTCATTGAGCCGTGGCGTTGCCGCCGTGTAGCCATGCGGGACGTCCCCGACGGAGCCGCCCGGCGAGACGAAGTTTTCCGCCCGGTCGTAGCCGAGGTAGGTCTCCGGCGAGCGGATTTCGTTCATATCCGCCTGCGCCTGCACGCCGGCGGCATGCACGATGACCGGCGCAGCGGACAGGTCGGTTTTGCCGGCCTCCGCCAGCAATTGCCGGATCACCCGTTCGGTGGCGTCATACTCACCCTCGCCGAAGCTGTGGTGGCGGATGCGACCTTCGGCGTCGATGAGATAGTGTGCCGGCCAATATTGGTTGTTGAAGCCTCGCCAGATCGCGTAATCGTTGTCGATGGCCACCGGGTAGGCGATCTGGAGGTCGGCGACGGCTTTCCTGACATTGGCGATGGTTTTCTCGAAGGCGAATTCCGGCGCGTGCACGCCGATCACCACGAGCCCGGCATACTTGTACTTTTCCGCCCAGGCGCGCACATAGGGGATCGACCGCAGACAATTGATGCAGGAATAGGTCCAGAAATCGACGAGAACGACGTGGCCTTTGAGCCCGTCCGCCGTCAGCGGCGGCGAGTTCAGCCATGCGACCGCGCCGGACAGCGATGGCAGCGTGCCTTCGACCGGAAGGGCTTCGGCCTGAACCGGCGGCCCGGCGCGCATCATCATTGCGGGGCCGCCGGACATGATCACGGAGGGCTGCCGCTGGTTGTCCGGGGCGGCATTGAACCGATCGAGCAAACCCTGTTCGAGTGACGCGGTGCTGGCAAGCGACACGCGGGTGAGCAGGCCGGTGTCCAGACCGAGGGCAATGGCGACGACAGCGACGAGTACCGCGGCACCCAGGCCCCGCCTGATCCAGTCGCCGACGGGTAGCGAGCGCTTCATGGCGGTGAACACCCGCCCCCCGATCAGCAGGGCGAGCGCGAGCGACGTCGCCGCACCGGCCGCATAAATCGCCAGCAGCAACGTGGTCTGGACGCTTGCGCCCTGGAGCGCCGCCCCCGTCAGGATCAGTCCCAGGTCCCGGACCGGCGCAGGGGGCCCAGAGCAGGCCCGTCGCGACGCCAAGCAGCAGCGACGGGAGAATGGCCGGGTTGCCATCCGCACCTCCTCGCCCGGCGGAGCGGGACAGGCGCGCACCAAGCGCGACAAGGGGGCGCGTCATCCGGTCGGACAGCACGGGGAACAGAAGCGTGACGCCGAACAGGGCCAACAGGGTGATGGCTGCGATTCGGCCATACTGGTTGGCCTCGACGGCCCATCCGCCTCCCACGGCGGCCAGGGTTGCCACCGCGGCGAAGGTTGCAGCCATACCGGCGAGCATCGGCAGCACGCTGCGCACGAATGGCTGGCCCGTTCGTGCGAACACGAATGGCAGGACCGGCAGGATGCACGGGCTGATGATGGTCAGAACGCCGCCGAGGTACGCCAGCAGGAACAGGATCATGGTTGTGGGATTTCCGGTGTCAGGCCGTCGCGGGCTTGAAGGTCATGGCGACGCCGTTCATGCAGAAGCGAAGGCCCGTTGGCTTGGGACCGTCATCGAAGAGATGGCCCAGGTGGCCGCCGCAGCGCGCGCAATGGACGGCCGTGCGCTCCATGCCGAATGACGCGTCCGGGGCTGTGCCGACGGCCTTGTCCAGTGCCGCCCAGAAGCTCGGCCAGCCCGTGCGGCTCTCGAATTTCGTGGTCGAGGAGAACAGGTCAAGGTCGCAGCCGGTGCAGGCGAACGTGCCGCGCCGTTGCTCGTGAAGCAGTGGGCTGCTGTAGGGACGCTCGGTCGCACTCTGACGCAACACCGCATATTGATCGGGGGTCAGCAGCCTGCGCCAATCCGCATCGCTATGGGTCACCGCGAACGTTTCGGCAGCATGTAACACGGTCGCCGACCAGGGCGGGCTGAGTGCCACCGCGAGGCCGCTGGTTCCGCCCGTCAGCAGCAGGCGCTTCGTCATCATGATGCAGATCTCCCGATCGGGCCTGGTCAGGCGCAGGTCCGCTGATCAGAGACGGATCAGGGGGCTGTTGTGTTACGCGACGAGCAGCGATCACGTCCAAGTGATCGGTGCCGGAGCGATGCGGCCGATCGGCCATGGTCGCCGGGAGCAAACGTGGCCTGCTCCCCCGAGGATTGCGGCCTCTCGGCGCCGTCAGCGGAGACGCCGAAGGAATTGCCAGGTGGTGCCGCACCGCATGCAGCGGAGGGACGCCGTAGCGCGGGCGGGATAGCAGGGCACTCGGACGACCTGGAGCAGCTACGTCTGATCGGACCGTTCGCTCGGCATGCGTTGGCAGGAATTTTGCTTACACAGCTGTTGGCAACATCTGGCTGGGGCGATGGTGGCGTGAGCAAGGATAGACGTTGGCTGGTAGTGGCCCAAGACGGCCATCACTCAACAATCGGCATACGCACAGATCCGTCACCGGAGGAAATTCTGTCGGTTGGAGATTCGTTGGAGGCCATAGGTATGGCCGCGTGGCTGGTGGTTTCGGAGGGCAGTTATGACGAAGACGGCGTCGTAACGCTGCTCATGGTGCGCCCTATTACGAACTGGAAAGGCGACTGGACCGATGCTGAACGGCGATGGCACGAGTTCAGAGCCACGAAGTTGAAGAAATCCGGCTGACCGCGATGGCACCGCTATCTTTGCCGCTTCCGCTCCGCCTGGCCCGACTTGCGGTTCGCGCTTGCACTGACGCACCCGTTCGCCGTTGCCGCCGCGGCAGCTCGAGATGCCGATCCAGGCGCTTGCGAACCCGCCGCTACTGCTGCGCGACGGCGCAGTCATGGTCCTGAAGAACTCTCTCCGTTGCCAAGGTCGCCATGCGGAAGGTCGCTGCGGCCGTCCAGAAGGATGAAGCCGGGCGCGCCTTCGCCGAAGGTCATCCCGATCACGACCAGGGTGTGAAGTCCCATTTCGGCAGCGGTGGCTGGCAAGTCATCCGCAAGCAAGCGGAACGGATTGACAGCGTCCAGGCTGTCGCCGTCGACGCGTATCGCCCGGTACGGGTGGCCGCCGAGGTCCTGGGGCAAGGGTGCCCAGGAGTGGCCGACGCTTCCCACCAGGCGGTGCAGCCCGTCCCGCACGTCAGCGCGGATGCAGTCCATGTGGATGTGCAACTGGTCCTGGCTGCGTCCTGTTTCTGCGTTGATGGCCAGGCTCAGGTCATCGCGCGGCAGGTTTGCGTGCGCAGTCTCCGCGACGATTCCGATCGCGCGCCATGCATCTGCGAAGAAATTCCCGGCTTCCGGCGCCAGCACGGCGGGGTCCTCGATGCCGGTGATCCGGCTGGTCGGAATCAGCAGGAACTGCGTGGCGCCGCGCAGATCCTTGAGGACCGCGTAGTCCCGGTCTTTGCCCCCGTCGAACCGGACCGCCCGGCAGGGCGCGGGATCGCCGCTCGTGGTGAAATCGACGGCACATTGATCGTGCACGATGTGCCACAGCGCCAGACGGTCAGCGCGAGCCGCCTGGGCCGTGGCGAGGACCGCGGCCGCCATCACCATAGCCCGCAAAATGCGCGCAATATGCATGGTCGGATGCTCGCCTTGCCGTGGCAAGGCATAGCCGGTTGGAATGATGTTGATCAAGAGACGCGACACAGCGTTGGGGGCGGATCGCCGAGCCGCATCCCGACCTCTCGCGGCGCTGCGCCGGATTGCGTCCAGCTCGATGCATGCTCGAGCGACCGCCGTGCGGCGGCACGCGCTGGCCTTCTTCGTTCATACGGCACCTGCTGCTGCAGTCAGAGCAGCGCGGGCTGCGGGGTCCACGACGGCCGACTGCCTGCAGCCGAGACACGTTCAATACGTCGCGCAACCGGATATAAGCGCGTTCGGGGAAACCAACGCAAATCGCTATTTCCCGGGAACGGAAACGCCCGTTCCCATTCCGCATGTATGGAGTTCGCATGAGCGACGCCCCCGATATGTTCCGCTACGACGTGGTCACCCGCTATCTCCACTGGCTGACTTTCCTCCTGGTCGTGCTGCTGTGGATGGTTGGCCAGACGATCGACGTCTTTCCACGTGACGCCGGCCAGCCGGAGGCACGCTCGGTGCATATCGTGCTCGGCGTCGTGCTGGCCGGCACTATCGTAATCCGCCTGATGTGGCGCAAGACCCGCTGGGGCCGCCGCCAGCCGGTCCGCAAAGGCCTCGGCGACCTGGCGGCGCAATCGGTGCACCTCGGGCTGGTGGTGCTGCTGATCGCCACTGTTGCGCTCGGCTTGCTCAATGTGTTGGTGCGCGGCGATGCCGTGTTCACCTGGGTGAAGGTGCCGGCGCTAGCGCCGGGCTGGTCCGAACTGCGCCACATCGTCGACGAGGCGCATGAGTGGAGCGCCAACCTGTTGCTGGCTATCGCCGGCCTGCACGCCGCGGCGGCGCTGGGGCATCGTTTCGTGCTGCGTGACCGCGTACTGCGCCGGATGATGTGGTGCCGCACGAAGACCTGCCGGGCGGGCGAAGCGGGCGGGCACCGGCGCGCTGCCGCATAGCCCGTTGCCGCTCGACCTGGGCCCTGGCCCGCCGTATGGTAGTTACATAAAATACGTGACTGCGGGAGGCGACCAATGAACGTAACATCGTCACATGCCCGGTTGAGCAGCAATGGCCGCGACTTCATCGCGCGTCGCCACAAACTGCTGATCGGTGGAAAGTGGAGCGATGCCCGGTCGGGCAAGACCTTCGCAGTGTTCGACCCCTCCAACGGCCAGCAGATCGCGCAGGTTGCCGAAGCCGGGCTGGAAGATGTCGACGCCGCGGTGGTGGCCGCCCGTCACGCCTTCGAGGACGGACCGTGGGCAAAGCTGACGCCGAGTCAGCGTGGCAAGCTGGTATGGCAACTTGGCGACGTCTTGGAGGCCCATGCCGGGGAACTTGCCGAGCTGGAAGCGCTCGACAACGGCAAGCCGATCAGTGACGCGCGCGTGGTGGACATTCCGTTCGCCTGCGAAGTGCTGCGCTACATGGCTGGCTGGTCCACCAAGATCACGGGCCGGACCGTCCCGGTCTCGGCGCCCGGGGACTGGCATGCCTATTCGACCCGCGAACCCGTCGGCGTGGTCGGGCAGATCATTCCCTGGAATTTCCCGCTGTTGATGGCGGTGTGGAAGATCGCGCCGGCGCTGGCGGCGGGCTGCACGATCCTCCTCAAGCCCGCCGAGCAGACGCCGCTGTCGGCGATCCGGCTTGGCGAACTGATCCAGGAGGCCGGCTTCCCGCCCGGCGTGGTCAACATCCTCACCGGCGACGGAACGGCGGGCGCCGCGATCGCCGGCCATCCCGGCATCGACAAGGTCGCGTTCACCGGCAGCACGGAAGTGGGCAAACTGATCGTCCAGGCCGCCGCCGGCAACCTCAAGAAGGTCAGTCTCGAACTCGGCGGCAAGTCGCCGGCGATCGTCTTCCCGGATGCCGACCTCGACGTCGCCATTCCCGGCACCGCGTCCGGCATTTTCTTCAACATGGGACAGTGCTGCACCGCCGGCTCGCGGCTGTTCGTGCACGAACGTATCTTCGACCGCATGATGCAGGGACTCGCCAACGAGGCGGCCAGGATCAGGATCGGTCCGGGCCTCGACCCGGCAAGCAGCATGGGACCGCTGGTATCCGCCGAGCAGTTCGATCGCGTGACCGGCTACCTCGATAGCGGCCGCCAGCAGGGCGCCGAGGTGGTGACCGGCGGCAAGCGGCACGGCACCGAAGGCTGGTTCGTGGAGCCGACGGTGTTGACGAAGACGACGCCCGAGATGCGAGTGGTGCGCGAGGAAATCTTCGGTCCGGTGGTCTGCGCGATGCCTTTTGGCAACGATGATCTGGATCACATCGCGCGACAGGCCAATGCGACCGAATACGGCCTGGCGGCGTCGATCTGGACCCGCGACATCGGCATCGCTCATAAGCTGGCGCGCAAGCTTAACAGGCTGCGGAAAAACCCGGAGAGATCGGCCATTTCCCTGGCTTCTGATGCCTGGGAAGGCCTTGGGGGAGGGGAATTTGGGGTTTTTCGCTGTCCTGCCCGGCGGAAAACATGGGGGCGGGCGGGTTTCGGACAGACTCCGGGTGTGGCTATGCCGCGGCACCCAGCAGCTTTGGCATCCGGATCAGGTTGTAGGCCGCCGCCGACAGGGTGAACAACCAGTTCACCCGCTTCGTGCCGCGGGTGCGCGTCTTGCGCTGCCCGCCCACCGTCTTCATCCAGCCGAACGCCTCTTCGATCCGCTTGCGCGCGCGCAGGCTCGCTTGGTAGCCGGCGTGGCGGGTGGTGCGTCCGTCAATAGCCGAGCGGCGGCACTTGTTGTTCTGCGCCACGTGCGGCGTCGCATCGAGTTCGCGCATCCCGCCGACGAAGCCGGCCGTGTCGTAGGCCTTGTCCGCACCGACCGTGATGCGATGGCCGGCCGGCATCTCCCCGATCATCGCTTCAGCCGCCTCGCGTTCGGCCGTGCCGGTGGCAAGCGTCACGCTCGCATCCACCACCAGGCCGTTGCGGTTCTCCATGACCACATGCCCCATGTGGCACAGCTTCGACGCCTGGCCCGTTGCCTTCTTATAGAGCCGGGCATCAGGATCGGTGGTCGAGGCGTGCGTCTCGTTGCTCCGCTTCTCGCCATGAAAGTCGCGCTCGCCGTTGCGACCATCGGCGGGCGGCTCGCCGCTGCCGTCCTTCGGACGGAAGCTCTTCATCGACGCCCAGGCCTCGATCAACGTGCCATCGACCGAGAAGTGATCGTCCGACAGCAGCGGTTTGACCTGCGGGTCAGCCAGCAGCGCCGCCAGGAACGCGCGGGCGATGTCGCCTTCCAGCAGCCGGTCACGGTTTTTGGTGAACACCGTCACGTCCCACACCGGCGCGTCCATCGACAGGCCCACGAACCAGCGGAACATCATATTATAGGTGAGCTGCTCCATCAGCTGCCGCTCCGAGCGCACCGTGAAGAATGCCTGCAACAGCAGCGCCCGCAGCAGTTGCTCGGGCGGGATCGAAGGGCGGCCGATCGCCGAATACAGCTTGCTGAACGCGGGCGACAGCCGATCCAGCGCCGCGTTCGCCAGCGGGCGGATCACCCGCAGCGGATGGTCCTGCGGCACCATCGCCTCCGGGCTCAGGTAGCTGAACATCTCGGCAGTCTGCTTGTCCGTCCCGCGCATCCGTCCGCTTCCACGCAGTCGCTATGACCACAGGGAATCAAATCGCTGCCGGCTCGACAAGGGACTTTTTCCGCAGCCTGTTAAAGCCGGGTCTGTCTGGATCAACGTGCACAATTTCCTCGATGCCGCGCTACCGTTCGGCGGTTACAAGCAATCCGGCTGGGGGCGCGAGATGGGCTACGAGGCGATCGAGCTTTATACTGAGACCAAAGCGGTGGCGGCCCTGCTGTAGCGGCTGAGGATGCGGCTATGAGACCGGGGACGGGCCTGTGCCACGTCCCCGAACCCACCTGCCGGGTCCCCCACTGCGCTGCCAGGCATAAGCCGCCACACGTGGAATAAACACGCACTGCCTCTGCGCGGGTTCACGCCGCCGCGGCCGGCAGTCTTGCCGGGACCGAGCTACGCTGTAGCGCGGCGCGGCCTCGTGCGCCGCCGTCCGGGACGATTCTTTGCGGGCCGCCAGCCGGCTGGTTTCCATACTGGGGGCTTCTGCGACAACCGCGGCCGTGCGGTCGTCGCGCCGGCGCTGCGAGTCCCAAACTCGATCCTTTGCCGGACGGCTCACTACGCGCTGGCGCGCGCGGGTAGAGGGACAGCCTAAATGACCGGGCTCGCGTTCGTGTTGCGTTGCACTTCTGCTCGGGTGCTGCTTACTGCATCCCCGGAAACCTCCGCGGCATGTCCGGCGACAATCGGGATTGTTACCGTCCTGA
Organism: uncultured Alphaproteobacteria bacterium; assembly: GCA_963709085.1. Classification (GTDB taxonomy): domain Bacteria; phylum Pseudomonadota; class Alphaproteobacteria; order Acetobacterales; family Acetobacteraceae; genus Rhodovastum. The sequence continues at coordinate 17,944 of CAVPVB010000022.1, read as the reverse complement.
TTGTCGCGCTACAGCGGCAGCACATTCAAGGTCTGAACCGTCGTGGCGTGCTGTCATGCCAGCTCTATACCCGCTCCGCGCAGCGTGAAGCGAAAGAATAGCCGCTCCAGCCCATCAGGCAGCACGCCGGCCGCGGTGCCAAGGCTGTTCAGTTCTGTGGAACGGCAAGGAGTTTGAGGAGGTTATTGAGTCCGGCGAGGGCGGCGCGGTATCGATCCTGGGGCAAGGTGCCGATGCGGTTGGCCTTGAGGATGTTGAAGGCAAAGCTGCGCAGACGGGCGACGATTCCGGGGTTGGTGCGGATACGCGAGGCATCCTCGCCCATGGTGACGTTGCGGCTGTAGTGGGAGGTAGTCTCAACCTTCCAGTGGGCGCGGATGGCTTCGGCGGCGCGCGTGGCGGTGAGGGGTGCGTTCGAGATGTAGAAGGCGATCTCGGCGGAGCGGTGCAGGAAGCCGGTTTTGCTGTTGCGGGTGAAGGCAGTGCGCTCGACCTGGATGATGGCGGCGACATGGTGCTGCCAATCGGTGCCGGCGAGCCGGCCGGCGGGATCGAAGACGGTGACGCGGCGGCGTTCGTCGCGGTTGCGGCCAGTGTCGTGGCTGTCGGCGGAGGTAAGTGGCACCGCGGTCGCGCAGATATCCTGGATCTGCTGGTGCAGGGTCGGTTGGTTGTCCTTGACCTGGACGATCAGGGTGATGTCGGCGGCGGCGGCGACATCGAAATGTTTTTTTGGCAGTGCAGCGCATCAAGGGTGACAAGAGCACCGTCGGCGAGGCCGAGTTCGGCGAGCAGCGCCTGGGCTGCCGGGATCTCGTTGGACTTCTCGGCGACATCGACATGCGCCAGCACCAGGGCAGTGTCGGTAGCGAAGGCGCTCAGCACCTGGGCGGCGGCACGGTCGTGGAAAGCATCGAAGCTGCCGCGCAGGGTCTTGCCGTCGAGCGCGATGCTGCCCTGTCCGGGGATGGCGCGGGCCGCCTGCAACAGGGCCGCATGGCGGCGGAAAGCCACCTCCACCCCGGCCGGATCCAGCCCCTGGAGGATGGCCCGGACCGCCGTGTGCGAGGGCGCCCGCCGCCAGCGCAGCCCGAACGCAGCGTTGAGCTGGTGGCGGTGAACATCAATGAAGGTGACGATGCCGCGGTAAGAGTTGCCGCCAGTCACCAGCGCCAGGATTGAGAACAGCAGCACGTGGGGGAGTTTGTAGCGCTTCCCTTCCGCCCGGCGCGGATCGGGGATCTCGGCGAGCAGGCTCAGCAACGGCGCGAATGCAGACACGGCAACCTCCAACGCGGCTGCCGCCCTATGAGTCAGATCGTCCGTCGTTCGGGAATCCCCCTTCTCATCAGTCAGTTCACCTTGCCAGGCACCTGTGACCGACCGGACTCACCCCAACCAAGATCAGAGAACTGAACAGCCATGGCCGCGGTGCCGTGCGCGCGCAGGAAGGCGGGCCGGCAGCCTGCCTCGTGAAACGCCTGCACGGCGTAGTGTTGCACGCCCAGCCCGGCAAGATAGCTGGCCAGTGCCTCGATCGCGGCCGTGTCCAACAATGCCGGATGGATGGTGGTGCGCACCTCGCAGGCCACCCCGGCGGCGATCACACGGCGCAGGCTTTCCCTCGCGCGCGCACCGCTGCCGGGCACGCCGGTTACCGCCTGGTACTGCGTGAACGGCGCCTTCGCGTCGAAGCCGATCCAGTCCACAAGCCCCAGCACCCGCGTCAACCGCTGAGGATATGGCCCCGCCGTATGCAGGCCGACGCGCAGCCCGAGCGTCCGCACTGCCTGCATGGCCGCGGGCAAGGCAGCCTGCAGCGTCGGCTCGCCGCCGGAGAAAACCACCGCATCGAGCAGGCTCACGCGCTCACGCAATTGCTCGATGATGTCAGCCCAACTGATCGTGCCGGCACCGGTCGCGCCACGCTGCAGGCCGCGAGGGCGCAAATGCGGATTGTGGCAATAGCCGCAATCCCATGGGCAGCCCTGGCAGAACACGGTTGCCACCAGTTCGCCTGGCCAGTCGCAGGTGGAGAAGGCGGTGAACCCACCGACCTCCAGACGTTCCGCTGCCGGCTCAGTCAGCCTCGTCGCACGGCGTGGTTCGGTCGAGTTTGAAAGTGACGCGTTCACAGAACTCCCCCTGCTTGCCGCGATTGAACGAGCTGACCGGGCGATGGTAGCCCATCACGCGGGTCCAGATCTCGCAGGGCTGACGCTCATCGTCACGCAGCTCGGTGGCGGGGCTGGTCTCGGCGGTCGTCGTGCTCATGCGGTACGCTCCATGTTTGCTGCCGGCGCAGACTTGCGCTTTCGCGTGAGGATTTCTTCGTCGCAGATCGGGCAGAACTGATGCGCGCCCGACAGGTAGCCGTGGCGCGGGCAGACTGAGAACGTCGGCGTCACGGTGATGTACGGAACGCGGAAATTCTCCAGCGCCCGCCGCACCAGCCGGCGGCACGCTTCCACTGAGGCGAGTTGCTCACCCATGTAAAGATGCAGCACGGTGCCGCCGGTGTATTTCTGCTGCAGCTTTTCCTGCCGCGCCAGCGCCTCGAACGGGTCGTCGGTGAAGCCCGCCGGCAGCTGGGTCGAATTGGTATAGTAACACATCTCCGCCAAGCCGGCCTGCAGGATTCCCGGAAAGCGCTTGCCGTCCTCGCGGGCGAACCGGTGCGTGGCACCTTCGGCCGGCGTTGCCTCGAGGTTGTACATATGGCCGGTCTCGGTCTGGAACTCGGCGATGCGGGCGCGGATGTGGTCGAGGAAGCGCAGCGCGAAGGCGTGTCCCCAGGGCGTGCTGACGTCCTCGGCGTCGCCGGTGAAGTTGCGGATCATCTCGTTCACGCCGTTGACGCCAAGGGTGGAGAAATGGTTGCGCAACGTGCCGAGGTAGCGCTTGGTGTAAGGGAACAAACCATCATCCATGTGGCGCTGGATCACCTTGCGCTTGATCTCCAGGCTGGTGCGCGCGATCTCCAGCAGCTCGTCGGTGCGGCGGAGCAGCGCCGCCTCGTCGCCTTTGTGCACGAAGCCCAGCCGCGCGCAGTTCAGCGTCACCACGCCGAGCGAACCCGTCTGCTCGGCGCGCCCGAACAGCCCGTTGCCGCGCTTGAGCAGTGTTGGCGGCGGTCTGAATCCGCGCATAGACGGTGCGGAATTGGCGATGTGACGCCAGGCGATCGGGCCGCCGGGGTCATGGCGACAGCCCGATGTGGAGGATTATGCGCAAGCGCCGGCGGCCTTGGGCTGGTCCCGTGGCCGGCGGCGACGAGAGAAGCCTGCGGGCGCGCCGGCGGAGGTGGCGCACGCCGACGGCCAATGGTGGCGACTGGGCGGCGGTTCAGAACGTGATGTCGTCGCCGGCGGGGAGGTCGGCGTCACCAACTGCGGCGGTGCCGTCGCCACCTTGTTCCTGGCGAAGGTGAGCCTGGATCTGGTCGAGGTAGAGGGTCGCCACCGTTTCGCGCAGTTGGTCGAGCAGTTCGAAGATGGCGAGGGCCTGCTCGGGCGTCCAGGTGTCAGGGACGACGACGGTGGTTGCCCAGCGGGGTGGGCCGGCGGGTGGCGGCGGCGGGTTCATGGCTTGCGTCCACGGCGCTGGCGGGCGCGTTGTTCGTTGCGTTCCTGCGCTTCCTTGGCGCGGTAGGATTCGCCTTCGATGACGATGATCTCGGCGCGGTGGACAAGACGGTCTACCAGGGAGACCACGCAGGCGGCGTTGGGGAAGACCTCCCTCCACTCGCTGAACGAGCGGTTGGTGGTGACCAGGGTGCTTTTGTTCTGGTAGCGCCGCGAGATCAGTTCGAACATCAGGTCGGCGTATCGACTAGAATAGGATAGGTAGCCAACCTCGTCGATTGCCAGTAGCGTCGGGCGGGCATAGTAATGCAAGCGACGGCGCAGCGCGGAATCGCTGTCCAGAGCGGCAAGGTCGCCGAGCAACTGGCCTGCGGTGGTGAACAGCGCGGTCTGGCCGCCGATCAGCGCCTGATGAGCGATGTTCTGCGCTAGCATGGTCTTTCCGAGGCCGTTCTGGCCGACCAGCACCACGTTGGTGGCATCCTTGAGGAAGTCGAGCGTCATCAGCGCCTCGACGGCGGCGCGGTCGCACCGCGTCGGCCAGTTCCAGTCGAAGTCGCACAGCGGCTTGAAGCGGCCGATATGGGCCTCCTGCAGCCGCCGCTCCAGGCTGCGACGGGCACGTTCCTGCTCTTCCCAGCCAATGAGCTGCGCGAGCCAGGGCTGGGTTGCCACTTCGCTCCAGTGCGCGAGCAGGCCATGCAGGTGCATCGCGCGGGCGCGCTCGCGCAGACTGTCGGGATCACTCATCGGCCAGATCCTTGAGCCGGTCATAGGTTCCGAGATCATGTGGCCGCACCGGCACATCACGAGCCTGCACATGGGCGGGCATTGCGATGGCGATCGGCGGCGCCTCGCCGCGCTGCTGGCGGCGACGTTCCAGCGCCAGTCGCACCGCGTTCGAGTGCGGCACGTCACGCGCCAGCGCCTCCAGGATGGCGGCCTGCAGTTCGGCGGCGCCATAACGGTCGAGCAGCCGTTGCAGACCTACGGTGATGGCGCCGAGATTGGCGCCGCGCTCGGCGGCGCGGACGAGCAGATCCTTGGCGGCGGGCGCTGCCTGCGTCAGCCGGTCGGTGGCGCGGTGCTGGCGGGCGGCACGCTTGCGGTCGACCAGGGCCTGGATATGGGCGGCGTCCTCGATCTGCGCGCCCTTGTCATAACAGCGGAGATGGCAGGCCAGGATGTCCGCGCCATCGACGATGCGGACTTCGAGCGGGTCGGCCAGCACGGTCAGGGTGCGCTGCACATGGGTATGGGGCAGCGAATAGTCGTTTCCATCGAACCGGGCATAAGGTGTCTTGCCGACCCTGACTTCGACACACTCAAGCAGCGGGGCGGGATTGTCGGGCAGCTTCATCAGGTGGACGACTTCTTCCGCGAAGACCTCGCGTACCGTACGCGCCGGCTCGGCCGGACAGCGCCGGTCGGCGGCCACGCCGGTACACCAGGCCTCGGCCTGCGCATTGAGATCGTCGAGATCGGTGAAGCTTCGGGCTGCGAAGAACGAGTTGCGCACGTATCTTATTGCCCGCTCGACGCGGCCCTTTTCGTTGCCGCGCGCCACGGCTACCGGGCGAGGTTCATAACGGTAATGTCCGGCGAAGCCCAGCAGCGTCGGGTGGAAGCGGATCGCATCCCCGCGCCGTTCGAGCACAGCGCTTTTCAAATTATCGTAGAGCAGGACGCGTGGTACGCCCTGAAATGCCTGGAAGGCTGCAACGTGCCCGCGCAGGAAGTTCTCCATCCTGGCATCAAGGAAGAAGCGCAGGAAAATCTGCCGCGAATGGCTCAGCACCATCACGAACGCCATCAACGGACGCCGCGCACGGCCAATCTCCAGGTGGCCGAAATGGGCCCAGTCGACCTGTGCCTGTTCGCCAGGCAGGCTGCGCAGCCGCAGATACGCTTCGGCCGGACGACGCGGCCGGTGGCAGGCAACGAGGTGGCGAAAGTGATCCGGGCCGCCGCGGTAGCCGCGCTCGCGCACCATCGCATACAGCCGGCTGGCGGTCAGGGTTGGGAACTTCTCCAGCGTCTGCCGGATGAACGGCAGATACGCATCCGCCTTCGATGACCGCGGCGGCCGGCCGTGCCGGGGCAAGCCCGCCTGCGCCAGCACACGTGTCACCACGGCATGGTGCACATGCAACTGGGCGGCGATGGTGCCGATCCTCCATTTCTCTGCGTGGTAGCAGCGCAGGATCTGCGCCTCGATGTCAGGCGGGGTCACCATGGGGCATTGCGCTCCGTTCGGGCGGGTCCAACACGACCGCGGCGGTGACCGCGACGGCGCAGGAACCCCTGGCGAAGCAGCGGCAGGCAGAGACGGCCGCACCAATGACAGTGCGCCATCGACCGCCGGGGCGGCTCGGCCGGGAGGGCGTCGTCGCGAGGCGTCACCATCGCGTCGGCCGGCAGCAGATCACCCGCCGGCAACGGGGGTGAACCCTGATGCGTGATTATTTCTCTTTGCCGCTTCCGGTAACGGCACGAGCGGCCGGCCTGGCGTCGCTTGCCGCGAGGACTCGCCGCATAGCGCTTCGCGGCGGCATGCTGCGCCTCCTGGCGCGCTTGCCGCGCGCACTCGGCACCGCAGTAGATCTGACCTCGGTCGCAACAGCGGCAGACGATCGCCTGACCGCGGCACCTTGCGCACAGGAAAAGACGGCCAGACTGCGGCTCGCTCTGCCCGTCGTCGCAAACGCGGCGTAGACGAACGCCGCCACTGGCAGGATAGTCGTCCTGCATTCGTGCCTGGCACGGTGTGGGGCACGGCGTCGAAGCGGAACTGGCAAGTTGGGCTCGGCGCCGTGCTTGCCCTCAATTCTGGCAGGCTGCCGGCCTGCTGCCGAGGTGCACGGTCCCTTAATTACCGCCTCAGGCGGTTCGGTCATGACCCCATCCGCTCACGACACTGTTCCTGGGAGCCTCCAGAGCTCGCTCACAGCAGGGGCGATCACGTCGGAGCGGCCCTCGACACCAACTATACGCCGGTTGAGACAACCATCGACAAGCAGCTCGGTCAGGTCGAGCTGCAGGCGACAGCACATCGACCGGATCATGTTCGGCTTCAGCTCGGAGTTCAGAAAGTTCTGGAAATACGGCAATCCGTACTTGGCAGTCAGCGCGAACAGCCTTTCGGCGTTATCGCTTTCCCAGGGGAAATCGGGGGTGATGTTGTAGGTGGGGATCGGGAAGGTGAACACGCGCCCGCGCGCATCTCCGGCCATGACCACCTCGATATAGCAGCCCGTTGACAAAATCGTCCCTGCCTGAACTCGTTAGGTAGGCAGGCAACGAGGTTGACGGCGGATGGCACTGGGTCGGCAGCGGGAGCGGCAGGGATCGATGATGGTGACCTGGGCGGAGTTGCCACGCTCACCGGGCCACGTCTTCTACGACCGTCTCCAAGCGGAACTGATCGGCGCCGGGTTCGACGTGTTCGTGGAAGCTGAGAGCGCCCCCTACTACGCGAGCACGCGTGGCCGCCCGTCGTTGCCACCGGGCCGCTACTTCCGCATGTTGCTGGTCGGCTACTTCGAGGGCATCGACAGCGAGCGTGGCCTGGAGTGGCGTTGCGCCGACAGCCTGTCGTTGCGAGAGTTCCTGCGGCTGGGCGAATGCGAGCCTGTGCCGGACCACTCGACGCTCAGCCGGACCCGCTCGCGCCTGCCGCTGGAGATGCACGACAAGGTCTTCACCTGGGTGCTGCAGCTTTTGGCCGAGCGTGGCCTGGTCCAGGGTGAGCGGATCGGCGTGGACGCCTCGACCATGGAAGCCAACGCGGCGCTGCGCACGCTGGTGCGGCGCGACAGCGGCGAGACCCATCGGGAAATGCTGAAGCGCATGGCGCGCGAAAGCGGCATCGAGACGCCGTCCACGGAGGACCTGATCCGGCTCGACCGCGCCCGCAAGGACAAGACGCTGTCCAACCATGAGTGGGAATCTCCGACCGATCCGGACGCGAAGATCGCCAAGCTGAAGGATGGCCGCACGCATCTTGCCTACAAGCCCGAGCATGCGGTCGACCTCGACACCGGTGCCATCGTTGCCGTCGAAGTGCATGCCGCCGACCAGGGCGACACCACGACGCTGCCCGGCACACTGGCTGCTGCGACGAAGCAACTGGCCGCGGTGGAAGCGGCGCCAACGCCCGAAGATCCGGCCGAACTGGTCGCCGACAAGGGCTACCATTCACGCGCCACACTGAACGCGCTCGATGATAGTCCGTGGAAGACCCGGATCGCTGAGCCGGACCGCAAGCAATGCCTGCGCTGGAATGGCGACGAGGCCGCGCGCCGTGCCGTCTATAACAATCGCGCCCGCCTGCAGTTGGGGGTTGCCCGGGCTGCATTCCGATTGCGGGCCGAACACGTGGAACGCAGCTTCGCCCTGACCCTCAATCGCGGCGGCATGCGACGAACCTGGCTCCGCGGTCGCGAGAACGTCCAGAAGCGATACCTGATCCACGTCGCCGGCTACAATCTCGGCCTGATCATGCGCTTCCTGACCGGCGCCGGGACGCCCCGGCAACTCCGGGACGCGGCTTCGGCCTGGCTCGGACCCGTTGCCACACCGAATGGCGGCCTGATCTTCCTGTTCATCGTTACCTGCGATGAACAGGCCGCGCTTCTCGTCGTCAGCCTTCAGCCTGACCCGTGCGGATGAAAGGCGACTTCTTCAACGGGCTGATAGGCGCGGTTGATCATGTCCATTTCGGCCTGCAGATCGGCGTAGGTGAAGTCCACCTCCGCGCCGCCGATGACGGGCACCTGCTCGCGCAAATCCTCCGGGCAGGTCCAGTCGAAGGTAAGGTTGGTGAACGGCGTCTGCGTGCCCCAGCGCGAAGGCACATTCAGGTTGTGTACCAACTCCTGAATCGCCTGGTGCACCTCGCGGTAGCCGAGGCGATCCACCCGCATATACGGGGCGAGATAGGTATCGAACGAGCTGAATGACTGCGCGCCCGCCCATTCGTTCTGCAGCGTACCAAGGAAGTTAACGATCTGGCTGACCGCGCTCGACAGGTGCCGCGGCGGTCCGCAATCGATCTTACCGGGCACACCGTTCAAACCTTCCTGCAACAGCGTGCGCAGCGACCAGCCGGCGCAGTAGCCGGCCAGCATATCGAGGTCATGCACATGCAGGTCGCCCTCGCGATGGGCGCGGTCCACCTCGGGCGGATAGACGTGCGACAGCCAGTAGTTGGCGATCAGCTTGCCCGAGGCGTTCAGGATCAGCCCGCCCAGCGAGTAGCCCTGGTTGGCGTTCGCGCTCACCCGCCAGTCGGTGCGCCCCAGGTAGTCCTCGATCGAGGACACCACGTCTACCACGGTCTGCTGCGACCGGCGCAGCTTCGCGTGCTGCTCGCGATAGACGATGTAGGCGCGGGCGGTGGCGACATGGTCCGCGCTGATCAGGACCTGTTCGACCACGTCCTGAATCTGCTCGATGTGGGGAGTCTGATCGGGGAAGCGGTGGCGAAGCACCCTCACCGCCTGGATCGCCAGCAGTTCGGCTTCGTCGCCGCCGAACTCGCCGGTTGCCAGGCCCGCCCGTTCGATGGCCGAGCGGATGCGGGCGCTGTCGAACGGCGCGGTCTGGCCGCTGCGCGTCACCACGCCGCGCGGATCGGGCGGCACGCCGGCGATGGGGTGTTCTGCAGGCTCGGACAGATCGGATTGCATCGGTGACCCTCGCGACCAGGCGGCTGCGCCGCCACGTCCGTTCCGTGCCCGCGGCGCGCCGCTCCGTCTGGGCGCGCGCGATGACATGGACCATATATAGTGACAAAAGCGCTACAACGCCACCATATCTTGTTAACCGTCGACTGACGGGGCGTCAAGCGCATTTAACCCCGCTGACGGCTTGTGACCAGAGGCGAGGCGATGCGTCGCGCTTGACAGCACAGGTTCCGTGCGCCTACGGATCGTGCCGTCGTGGTTCTCGCGTCCCCAGCAATGGGGGCAAGAGCTAAGAGGGAATCCGGTGCGTCCGAGGGTGCGTGCACCCGAAGGCCATGCCGGAGCTGCCCCCGCAACTGTGAGCGGTGAGCGTCTGTCGAATACGTGTCACTGGTGCCGGCCGGCATCGGGAAGGCCAGACAGAGGCGATGACCCGCAAGCCAGGAGACCTGCCACGGCGGTCGTTCGTACTCGGGCGGGGTGTCCCGGTGGTGCGCTTGCGAGCGGGTGCCATCTGCTGTCCCGACCTTCGCATTGCGTTTCCGCCAATGCCACGTCCCTGGTTGCCGAAGGGGTGTGAGGGTGGCGCTGGATTGCCAGACCCGGGCGCAGGACCTGCCGACCGACCAGCCCATATGGGCGCGCGTCGGTGCGGCCGTTCTGCCGCCGTTCCTTCTGCTGCCATGGGACCGTCCCGCCTCGGTGCGTTCGGCCTGACGGGACCACGGCTCCGGCCGGCGTGCGGCATCGTCGATGCTGCCGCGCGGCGGGCCGCCCTTCGCTGTGCCGGGCGTGGCGCGGCGGAACATTGGCGCGGAGACCAACGATGCGGATCGTATTCGTCCATCCCAACTACCATTCGGGCGGTGCAGAGATCGCCGGCAAATGGTCGCCCGCCTGGGTCGCCTATCTCGCGGGATACCTGAAGGCGGCGGGCTATACCGACATCCGCTTCATTGACGCGATGAATGACGACATCTCCAATGGCGATTTACGCGCCATCCTGGTCGCCGAGCAGGCCGATCTCGTCGGCACCGCGGCCATCACACCGGCCATCTACACCGCCGAACGCGTGCTGAAGATCGCCAAGGAGGCCAGACCGGACACGATCACGGTGCTCGGCGGCATCCACCCCACCTTCATGTATCAGCCGGTGCTGGTGGAAGCGCCCTGGATTGATGCGGTCATTCGCGGCGAGGGCGAGGCGGTCATGCTGAGCATCGTGCGCGCCGTCGACGAGGGGCGCTGAAGGTGCGGTGTGTGGCGAGGGTTCTTCTGCCCGGCTGGCGTTGGGTGGGGCAGGACGCTGCTGCAGCGTGTGCCGATTGATAATCCAGGGGGAAAACGAGCGATGCAGACAACACGGGTGGTGACACGCGGCGGAGACGGCGGCGAAACCGCGCTCGGCCGTGGCGTCCGGGTACCAAAAGATGCCGCGCGGATCGAGGCCTGCGGCGCGGTCGACGAGGCGAGCGCGCTGCTCGGCGTGCTGCGCACGACGCTGGAGGGCGATGCCGAGGTCGATGCAATGCTCCGGGCCATCCAGGTAGACCTGTTCCACGTCTGCGCCGACCTGCACATGCCCGACGATGCCGGGGTCGGCGCCGCAGTCGCGCTACGCATCGACGATGGTGCGTTGCGGCGCATCGAGGCCGAGCTCGACGCGATGAATGAGGCCATGCCGCGGCTGGCCAACTTCATTCTGGCCGGCGGCACGCGCGCCGCGGCGCTGGCCCATCTCGCGCGCACCGTGACGCGCCGCGCCGAACGGCGCGTGGTGGCGCTCGCGCGGCGCGAAGCGGTGAACCTCGAGTTGTTGCGTTACCTCAACCGGCTGTCCGACTACCTGTTCGTGCTGGCGCGCCGGCTGAACGGCAACGGCGCGGACGATGATCGGTGGGCGCCGCGGGGGGTGAGGTAGCATGCCGGCGGATATTGCGGCGTCCACCCCGCACGAAGATGTCGAACTTCCATTTGCCTGCCCGATGCGACCCTAACAACGGAGAAGTGACATGCAACAGCAGACAACAGTTTCCCGGCAACCGGCCCTGACCACGCGCAACCTTGATGCGAAAACGCTGTTGGGCTGGCGCCACGTGCTCTGGCTCACACTGCTTGTCGCAGCCAGCGTCGCGTTCAGTTTCGGCTTTGCCTGCGCAGTTCCGTTCGCGGCATTCGCCGCTGCCGGCGTGCTCACCCTGACCCGGCGGGATGCCGTGCTGCTTTGCGGTGCGGTGTGGCTTGCCAATCAGCTCGTTGGATTTGCCTGGCTGGGCTATCCGTGGACGACACATTGCGTTGCCTGGGGTGCTGCGTTGGGTGTCGTGGCTGTTCTCGCGGCCATCGCCGCACAAGCGATCGCCGGACGTTTGGACGGACGCGGCGGGGTAGTTGTTTCGTCGGCGGCCTTTATCGGCGCCTTCATCGTCTACGAGGGTGGCCTGTTCGTTATCGCGGCAACGCTGCTGGGCGGGGCTGAGGATTATACCGTGGCCATTGTGACGCGCATTCTCGAGATCAATGCCGCGGCGTTCATCGGACTGCTCGTGGTAAACCGGCTTGCCACTGTTGCGGGCCTCGTTGCGAGGCCGGCCTTCCTGTTCCCGCTGGGAGGTCGGCACGCATAGCAGCACGATTCAAACCCGGCGTCGCAGTGAACTGGCGGCGTCGGCGTTTGTCCGCGCTGACGTCTCTTCGGTGCTCGTCGCGTGGCGGGATAGATCGAAGCTCTCGGCGCTGACGGCATCCTGCTGATCCGGAGACAAGCCAACGTTTGGAGCGGCCAGACTCGTAACGGCCGTGCGCTAATCGCGCGACGCACCGGTTGCAGGGCGGCCAAGGCGGGGTTGCCAGGAACTCCCTGGCAACCCCGCCGTTGATGTTCAGAAGGTCGCCCGTGCCCCGGCCAGAAAGCTGGGGCCGGGGGTCTGGTAGCCGCTGGCGGGCTCGTAGCGGGAATCACCAATGTTGCGGGCGTTGACGAACAGGGTGATGTGCGGCGTCACCGCGTAACTGACCGCAAGATTGAAAATCAGCCCCGCTTTGGTCATGCCGATGCCGGCAGGGAAACCCTCGTTGCTCACCAGATAGTCCGAGGCACCGGAGGCATAGATCAGCTCCGGGGCAATCGTCAGGCCGGGCAAGGGGTTGATGTGCAGGTTTGCACTGGCCTGATTGCGTGGCCGTCGCAGCAGCGGGGCGCCGGTGCCGCTGACCGCCTCCGTGTAGGTGTACGTCAACACCGCCTCGGCCCAGTTGGCCGGGCGGAGCGTGAGGCTGGACTCGACGCCGCTGGTGCGCGCTGATGCGATGTTCTGCGAGGTCGAGGAGACGTAGTTGGCCGCGTAGACGATCTGGATCAGGTCATGGATACGGTTGGTGAAGTAGGCGACCTCAATTGTTGCCGCATCGCTCCGGCCCAGTGCCGGCAGGTCAATCGCCCATCCGACATCCCCGCCCTGGCTGCGCTCGGGACGAAGATTGGGGTTGCCGACGTAGCCGTAGCCATCGGTGCCGAACAACTGAAACAGCGAGGGCGCCAGGAAGGCGGTGCCATAAGCAAGCTTGAGGCGCGACCAGATTTCGGGGAGTGCAAGCACGCCGCCCAGCCGCCAGGTGAACGCATCGCCGCCATAGGTGGCGCCCTCCTGACGCAGGCCGCCGGTGATCGTCAGCCGATTGAACAGTGTGCTCTGCAATCCGACATTGCCGGCGGCGTAACTGTCATGCGCATTGACGTTGGACAGGTAGGGATAGCCGGCGAAGCTTTCGTTCACGGTGGAACTTGCGCTGTCCTGCTGGTAAAGCGCGCCAAAGGTGAGCGTGGTGGCGCGGGCCTGGCTCCAGTCCGCAATGTGCACCGTGTTGGTCCATTCGATCGTGGTGCGGCGGCCGTTGTAGCGCGAATAGCCGGACGCGACATTCGGGTCGGCTGCTTCCAGCGGCTCGGAATAGCGGCGCAGAGTGTCGAGATGGGCAACGGAAAGGCCGGTCTCCCACACGCCGTCGAACAGTTTCGAGGTGACACCGAGCCGACCGATATAACTGCGGTCGCGGCCGGTGTAGTCGGTCGCGTCGTAGGCGGGAGAACCCAACTCGTCGAGATTGAACACCGAGGCACGGTAGCGCAGCAGGGCGTAAAACCTGGTGCCGTCGATCGGCGTGAAGCCGAGGTTAACTGTGGCAACCTGCGTGCGGTCTCCGTTGCGTGCACCGGTATAGACGCTCTCGCGCCGCGGCGTGGTGTCGGACCCAATGTCCGACTGGCCCTGGACCGCGACGTTGTAGTCGAACCTCCCTTCGGAGCCAGACAACGAAGCGGCGGCAAGTCCCGCAAGCGGAAGACCACCGGCCAGCTCGACGGTCCCGTGCGGGCCGCCGCTGCCGGTGCGGGTGATCAGGTTGATGACGCCGCCTACCGCGGCCGACCCCCAGAGGCTCGACATGGGTCCGCGCACCACCTCGATGCGTTCAACATCAGCCAGCGTGTCGACGCCGAAATTGTAGGCGCCGTTGGGATCGGACGGGTCGTTCACCGGCACGCCGTCGCGCAGCACCAGGACGTCGTTGGAGTTGGTGCCGCGGATGAACACACTGGCCTGACCACCGGGTCCGCCGGACTGGACGATGTGCAGTCCGGGCACCGTTTCCAGCGCGTCGGCAAGCGTGGTGTAGCCACGAGTTTCGATGGTCTGGCGGTCAATGACGGTGACGCCGGCGGCGATCTGATCGACCAGGGTGGGAACGCGGGTGGCGGTGACCACGGTCTCGGGCAGGACAACTGTATCCGGCGTGGTGGTCTGGGCGGGCGCGTCCTGCGCCTGCGCGGCAACAGCCGGCAGAATCAGGACAGAGCAAAGCAGCATGCGGCGCATGCGCAACTCCGTACGGCATGGCCCCCTGCGGGGGGCCGTTCAATGGGTCGAATGCCGCCTACGGGTCTTGCTCCCGCTGCGCCGGCCTTCCCCGCCCGTCGCGCGCGCACAGTCTCGGTGCCGGCCGGTCTCCTGGCTCGCGGCGCCCGGCCCCGCCTTCTCGCCCCGCGCGGGGCAATGGCCGATGGGACCGGGTGGAGACGCAAAGTGCGTCCCGTCGCCGCCTACAGTTGCGGGGGCAGCCGCGGCCTGACCCCTCGCGGGGCCTTCACGCGTTCCCGTTTCAGCCCTTGCGGGCCACCGTCACCTATGATCGACCGTAGAATCAAGCGGCAGCAGTCGAATTGATCCAGATCAATGCGCAGCGAGATTGAGATTCAAACGGCGGCGTCCGCCGACCGAATAAACGAGTCTTCCGGCGCTGCCGAACGCTTCAGTCACGCTGCCAAACGAATTAGGCACACACCGACAGCGTCGAAGCACCACTAAACAATGTGTCGGAAAACAGGGCGCCGGGAAGTTGGAAGACAAGATGGTCACCGGACGGGGGGCTGCACTGAAGTTGAGATACTTCAACCGGTGGCCTGGAGGACCGGGTATCCGAGTGGCAGACTATTGCTGGGAAAGGCTGGAGACGGCGACTCGCTGCGCAATGATGACGGCGACACCTGTAGGGGGAGGGAGGGGAGAGATGAGCTGGTTGGCGCGGTCGGCATCGCGCTGGCCTTGATCGTCGGGGATTACACCGTTGCCGAAGATGCGAGGAGGCTCGGCAAGGTTAACGACTAAAATCGAGCCCGGAAAGAAACCGGTTGCGGCCGGCCTGCGGGCGGATATGATCTTCTTATCGCTTCATCATACCCGCCGACGGGAGGACCCGATGTTCCGAAAGCCCGCCACCTTCCCTCGGGTCCAGTCTTGCTGCTTTACGCCGAAGCGTTGGGCACGCCCGTTGGTGGCAGGTCTTACCCTTTGCCTTGCTGCTCCCACCATGCCGTCAGCGCAGGCTGCCGATCCGCCGCCAGACGGCGGGGCGGCGGCACAGACACCAGCCCCGGATGCGGTCCCGTCCGGCGGAACGGCGGCACAGACGCCATCCCCGGACGCGGCCCAGTCCGGCGAGACGCTGCCGACAGTCGAAGTACGCTCCCGGGTCGATCTGCTCGGAACCGCAGCAACGGCCAGCCAGGGAACGGTCACGCAGCAGGAGATCGACCTCCGTCCCGCTTATCGCGTCGGACAGGTGTTGGAGACGGTGCCCGGGCTGATGGTGACCGTTCACTCCGGCGAGGGCAAGGCGAACCAGTATTTCATCCGCGGCTTCAACCTCGACCACGGCACCGATTTCGCGACTTATGTGGACGACATGCCGGTCAACGAGCCAACCAATGCGCATGGCCAGGGATACACCGACATCCATTTTCTGATGCCCGAACTGGCGGCCGGGATCGATTACACGAAAGGGCCATTCTACGCGAACATCGGTGATTTCGGCGCCCTGGGATCGGCGCATGTCCGCCTGCTTGATGAAATTCCAACCCAGGTCTCGGTCACCGGCGGCATGTTCGGCACCGAGCGCGTGTTCATGGGCGGCACGGCGCATTTCGACAACGGCGACAGGCTGCTCGGCGCTTTCGCGTTCGGCCATTACAATGGCCCATGGACCAATCCGGACGACTACCAGAGCTACAACGGCACCGCCCGCTACACGCACGGCGATCAGAGCAACGGCTTCGACCTGACCGCCATGGCCTACCGGGGCACCGGCAACTTCACCACCGACCAGCCGGTGAGCGCCAACCAACAAGGGCTGATCGGCCGCTTCGGTTCGCTCGATCCGACCGACGGCAACTATACCGAGCGGTTCAGCCTCTCCGGACATTATTACGTGAGTGGCGACGACTGGAAGGTCACGACCAGCGCCTACGTTATCCACTATCACTTGACGCTCTGGAACGATTTCACACACTATCTTGATGACCCGGTGCACGGAGATCAGGAACAGCAGGACGAGAACCGCACCACGGCCGGCGGCCAGACCGTCTACCAGCGCTTCGACACCGTGATGGGGTTGCCGACTGAGACTCAGTTCGGGCTGTCGGGACGCTACGACAGCGAATATATCGACCGCCGCCACACCGAGGCACGCGTGGCTTTGCCGAACTGCCCCGGCTTCGGCTCGGATGAAATGCAGGCGCTTTCCGCCGGCCGCTATTTCTGCGTCGCCGACCAGGTAACCCTCGGAGATGTCGCCGTGTGGGGGACCAACACCACGCACTGGCTTCCCTGGCTGCGCACTGTCGCAGGCCTGCGGCTCGAAGACGTCAGCGGCACCGATCACAGCCTGCTCACCGGCTTCAACGGCAGCGTGTCGCAGTTCCTGCCCTTGCCGAGCGGCAGCCTGATCTTCGGGCCGTGGCGCAAGACCGAGCTTTATCTCAGCATGGGCCAGGGGTTTCACAGCAATGACCTGCGCGGCGTGCTCGGTACCGTGCCGACATCCGGTGTGCCCAATCCGAACCAGACGACGCCGCTGCTGACCAAGATCACCAGTGAGGAAATCGGCATCCGCACCGACATCGTGCCGCACGCCACCTTAACGGGGGCGGTGTTCCGCGAGTATTTCGCTTCGTTCCTGACCTACGACGCCGACATCGGCGCCAACGCCGCCGGACCGCCGGCTGAACTCGACGGGATTGAGCTCTCGGCGCAGGTGAGGCCGTACGACTGGCTCGAGCTCAACGCCGATGTCAATTTCACTCATAGCCGCTATAGCACGACCAACCTCGCTCAGTACGGCCTGGTCGAGCCTTACAACGGCGGGTTGTTTATTCCCAATGCGCCCGCTTTCATCGGTTCGTTCGGCGCAATCTGGGATAATATCGGCCCGTGGTTCGGCGGCATCGAATTTCGCTGGCTGGGCGCTCAGCCCTTGGTCTCGGACAATTCTCTGCGCACCGCAGGTTACCGAGTGGTCAACCTGGAGGCCGGGTACAAAATTAATGAGCACATCAAGCTTCGTTTGGGCCTATACAATCTGTTCAACGCCACGGCGAATGGGTCCCAATACGCCTACGAATACCAGGTGAGCCCGACCGCGGCCCCCGAGTTCGGCGCGACCTATCATCCGATCGAGCCGTTCTCGGCCCGGCTGACCCTGACGGCGACGTTCTGACAGGGATGGATGCCCTCGGTCCCGCTTTGACCATTGCGGTGCGCGGCGACTTGCCGCGCCTGGTGGTCGAGCCGGGATGGGCCTTGCCGGCCGGGTCGCGGCCCGGCCCGGCGGCTCTCCGGCGTGCCTGTGGCCTGTCGGTCGCGTTGCACGTGGCGGCGGTGGTGGCGCTCGGCCTGTTGGTGGTGCAGTCGGTCACGAGCCAGCAGGCGGTCGTGGCAGAGGTCGAGCTGGTTCTTTTGACGGACTCGCCGGCGCCTGCCGCACCGCCCGGCGTGGAGGCCTTGCCGGCGGCGCTACCTGACCCGGCGCCTTCCCCGGCCACGCCTCCCGAGCCGAACCCGCCCCCTGCTGCCCCGCCGCCCGAACCACCGGCGGCAGCCGTTTTGTCCGTGCCGGCTCCTGCTCCGCCCGTGCCGCGCGAGCACCCGCGGCGGCCACCGGCACAAGCCCCGGTCCGTCCTCTTTCTCGCGCTGTTGAATTGCGTCCGGCCGCCATCGTGCAAGAGTTGTCGGCGGCGCCCGCCACCGCGGCGATGCCACCGGCAGTTTCGGCGGTGCCGGCACCGGCACCACCGGAGCGCTCAAGCCCGTCCTGGCTCGCCGGTGTCAGCGCATGGCTGC
>CAVPVB010000021.1:0-7443 GCA_963709085.1 uncultured Alphaproteobacteria bacterium | reverse complement strand
GCAGCTGCCGAAGTTGTCTGTCGCAGGCAAGCAGGTTAATGGGCTATTCAACCTCATGAAGTGCAAATCCTTATGGGAAAGCGCCTATGAGCGAATCGCCCGCAACCAGGGATCGCTGACACCAGGTGTAGACGGGAAAACCTTCGATGGCTTCTCGCCAGAAAGGCTTCACGCGCTCACCGCCCGAGTGTTCAGCGGCACCTACGCTCCGCTGCCTGTTCGCAGAGTCTACATCCCGAAGGCCAATGGCAAGTTGCGCCCTCTCGGTATTCCAACGGTTGACGACCGACTGGTGCAGGAAGTGGTCAGGGACATCCTGGAACGGATTTACGAGCCTGTGTTCTCCGAACACAGTCACGGTTTCCGTCCCGAACGCTCCTGCCACACGGCCCTCCACGCCGTTCACGGCGTCTGGACCGGCGTCAAATGGTTCGTTGAGGTCGATGTGGTTGGATTCTTCGACAACATCGATCACGAGACACTGCTCAAGCTGCTCGCGAAAAGGATCGACGACAGCAAGTTCATCGGCCTGATCAGGAGTATGCTGAAAGCGGGATATCTCGAAGACTGGCGAGTTCACAAGACCTACAGTGGAACGCCCCAAGGCGGCATTGTCTCACCCCTTCTGGCCAACGTCTATCTTCATGAACTCGACGAGTTCATGGACGTCTACCGGCGTCGGTTCGATCAAGGGAAGGTCCGTGCTGTCCGGGCGGAATACTCACGGCTCAACATGAATGCGCAACATCGTTGGAAGAAGGTTCACCGGCTGCGCTCTGAAGGCAAGGCTGATGACCCCGCCGTTGATCGCGCGCTACGCGAGATCGCGGTTCTGAACGAGAGGCGGGCCGCCATGCCCGTCACCGAACCCTTCGATCCTAACTTTCGTAGGTTGCGCTACGTTCGATATGCCGACGACTTCCTCATCGGGGTTATCGGTTCCAAGAACGACGCGCATGAGATCATGGCCAATGTCAGGACGTTCCTGGCTAACCGCCTGAATCTCGAAGCCACCGAAGAAAAAAGTAAGATCGCCAAGGCAAGTGACGGCGTCCGGTTCCTTGGTTACGACGTAAGAACCTTTAACCAGCGTCGTACCCATAGGGTTCGCAGGAATGGGCGGACATTCAAACCACGCATCTCTGCGGACCTGGTGCAACTCAGCCTTCCTTGGGACAAAGTCGCACAGTTCTGCGCCGCGAAGGGATATGGAGACTGGTCAAGCCTCAAATCTTGCCATCGCTCCTACCTTCTCCATTGCAGCGACGTGGAAATTGCGATGGCTTACAACGCGGAGATTAGAGGATTTGCAAACTACTACGCGCTGGCCTGGGACGTGAAGAAGAAGTTGAACAAACTCCACCATGTGTGGATATCCAGCTTCGGACGCACACTCGCAGGAAAGCACCAGTGCAGACCGCAGCAGGTTTTCGACCGGATGCGTTGCAAGCAGGACTACCAGATCAGCTACGAGATCGATGGCAAGGCCAAAACGGTCAAACTCTGGACGTCGAGAGAGTTGATGAACAAGCCGGCGCGTTACGGTGCGATTGATACCGCTCCGAACATGGCGGTTTGGAATGTCAACCGGAACGAGTTCGTCGAACGTCTTAACGCCAACCAGTGTGAACACTGTGGGGCATCAGACACGGCGTGCGAAGTCCATCATGTCCGGAAGATGGCCGACATGAAAGCCGCGCCGTTTGGCAGGTTGATGATTTCAGCACGCACGCGCAAGCGCATCGTGCTCTGCAAAACCTGCCACGTCGATCTCCACGCTGGGAGGTTGCAAGACAGAC
This sequence comes from uncultured Alphaproteobacteria bacterium, assembly GCA_963709085.1. Taxonomy (GTDB): domain Bacteria; phylum Pseudomonadota; class Alphaproteobacteria; order Acetobacterales; family Acetobacteraceae; genus Rhodovastum. The sequence goes on along the minus strand of CAVPVB010000021.1, from coordinate 5,644 downwards.
GACACGCGACAGCCTGACGTAGGTGGAGAGCCGGATGCGCTGAAAGGTGCAAGTCCGGTTCGGAGGGGGGCCGAGGGGTGTTCTCACTGAGACATCACCCGGCCTACCCTACGCATTTCCGACTTACGTCCCGCCGACGATCGAGGAAGCGCCGTGGCGCACGCCGGAGGCCGCCGAGATCATTCTCGGCAACAGTCGCGCTGTCATCAGGGTCGGTGGCGACCGTGCGTTCTATTCGCCGGCGACCGATCACATCCAGATGCCGCCGCAATCGGCCTTCGCGACGGCGCAAGGGTATTGCGGAACCCTCCTCCACGAGCTCGGGTCACTGGAGTGGATCGCGCATCGCGGCTCAACCGCGATCTGCGCAACCGGTTCGGTTCGCATGACTACGCGCGCGAGGAGCTGCAAGCTGAAATCTCCCAGATGATGGTCTGCGCCGAACTCGAGGATGCGCTCTCTCCACACAACACAGACGCACCGAAACAACCGCCAACAGTGGCGCTGTCATCAGGATCGGTGGCGACCGTGCGTTCTATTCACCTTCGACGGATCACATCCAGATGCCGCCGCATTCGGCCTTCGCAACGGCGGAAGGATATTGCGGAACCGTTACGCACGAGCTATGTCATTGGTCGGGCGCAACGACTCGGCTCAATCGCGATTTGCGAAACCGGTTCGGTTCGCATGACTACGCGAGGGAAGAATTCCGTGCTGAGATCGGAATGATGATGCTCTGCGCTGAACTCGGAATCGCAGCCTCCGACACCGAGTTCGCCAACAACGCTGCCTACGTCGCCTCCTGGTTAGAGCGGCTTCGCTCTGACCGCAAGGAGATTTTTCGGGCGGCGGCAGACGCGCAGCGCATCGCCGATTACCTGCTCGCCTTCCATCCCGACTACGCAAACAGCCAGGCCGGACCACCGGACAGCCTGTCCACCGGCGACGACGGAAATTCGGCCGATGCGCCGGAACCGATGCCGGTCGCCGCGTAGAGCCACCCCTTCCGATCAACCCGCAGCCGCCGGCTCGACCGCTTTCAGGCGGTCGAGGCTGCGCGGCTGCCCGCACGAGGACACCATCATGCCAAACGACACCTTTGGATTCACGCTGTTCGACAACACCGCGTTGTCGGGCTGGACCTATCCCGCGCCGTCAACCGCTGCGGATATGCGCGCATTCGATGAGGCCGATGACGACGGCGAAACGCCGCCGGCAGCTCCACCGGCGGCTCCGGCCGCGCGCGGCAGCAACTTCCATCTTGCCGGTGATCGCGACCTTGCCCTGGGCTGGCCGGCCCGGGCACGCGACAACATCGCGGCGATCCGCCTGTCGAAGGCGCTGGAGCAGTCGGGCCGCGCGCCGACGCCGGACGAGCAGGCGCAACTGCTGCGCTTCATCGGCTTCGGCGCCACGGACCTGGCGCAGAACTGCTTCCGCCGTCCCGGCGAGGATGACTTCCGGCCCGGCTGGCAGGAAATCGGCGCGGCGCTCGAAGCCGCCGTCACGCCGGAGGAATACGCCGCCCTCCAGCGTGCCACCCAATATGCTCACTTTACACCTGAAACGATCATCTCTGGACTTTGGCGGGCCGCGGTGCGGCTGGGCTTCAGCGGGGGGCGCGTGCTGGAACCCGGCATGGGCACCGGCCTGTTTTTCGCCCTGCTCCCTGCCCTGCTGCGTCCGGCCTGCCACCTCACCGGCATCGAATACGATCCGGTCACCGCCCGCATCGCCCGCCTCGTGCATCCCGAGGCGCGGGTGCGGTGCGAAGATTACACGCGGAGCCCGCTCGCCGGCGGCTTCGATCTGGCGATCGGGAATCCGCCATTCTCCGATCGCGTGGTGCGGGCCGATCCCGCCACGCGGGCGCTGCGGCTCCGGCTGCATGACTATTTCATCGCGCGCTCGATCGAGCGGCTGCGTCCCGGCGGCCTCGCGCTGTTCGTCACCAGCACCGGCACGATGGACAAGGTCAGCACCACGGCGCGCGAGCACATCGCCGGCATGGCCGACCTGATCGGCGCGGTGCGCCTGCCCGAGGCCAGCATGCGCGCAACCGCGGGCACCGACGTGGTGGCCGATCTGCTGGTGTTCCAGCGCCGCGACGCTGGCCAATCCCCCGCCGGCGCGGCCTGGATCGACCTCGCCGCGGTCGAGGCGGCGGCGGATGACGACGGCGACGAGGCGGACCCGGCCGGCATCCAGGTGAACCGCTACTTCGCCGAGCACCCGGAGATGGTGCTGGGCGATCATGCGCAGCGGCGCGGCATCTACGGCCCTGCCCTGACCTACACCTGCCGGCCGCGCAAGGACGGCGCGGCCTTCGAGACCCGGCTCGCCGCCGCGCTCGACCGGCTGCCCACCGGCATCTTCACCCCGTCAGCAGAGTCCGAGGCGGGCTTTGACGACGATGCCGCGACGGAAGTGGGCACGGCGGCCGACGGCGCCACGATCAAGGAAGGCTCCTACCTCCCCGGCACGGCCGACCGGCTGATGCAGATCGTCAACGGCGAGGCGCGCGCCGTCGCGATCAAGGAGGGCAAGGGCGGCGACGGCATCCTCGCCCGCACCGCCAAGGTCATCCGCGCCCTGCTGCCGATCCGCGACGCGGTGCGCGAGGTGCTGCGCGCCCAGGCCGCCGACCAGCCCTGGGCGCCGGCGCAGGTCCGGCTGCGCATCGCCTACAGCAGCTTCGTCCGCAGCTTCGGCCCGATCAACCACACCGTCGTCTCGGTCACGACCGACGCCGGAGACCGGCGAGGAGCGGGAGACGCACCGCCGCCCCAACCTGGCACCGTTCGCCGACGATCCCGATTGCTGGCTGGTCGCCAGTATCGAAGACTACGACCTGGAGACCGGCCTCGCCCGCATGGGCGCGATCTTCCGCGAGCGAGTGATCGCGCCACCAGCGGCGCCGCTGATCGCCACCGCGGCCGACGCGCTCGCCGTCACCCTCAACGAGACCGGTCGCGTGGACATCGACCACCTGGCCGAACTGCTGGACCGCGACCCGGAAACTGCGCTGGCGCAACTCGGCACCGCCGTGTTCCTCAACCCGCGCACGGAGGCCTGGGAGACCGACGACGCCTACCTGTCGGGGTCCGTCCGCACCAAGCTCGCCGACGCCGAGGCGGCGGCCGGGCGCGATCCGCAGTATGCGCGCAACGTGGCGGCGCTGCGGCTGGTGCAGCCCGAGGACCTTCAGCCATCGGACATTACTGCTCGGCTGGGCGCGCCGTGGATTCCCGTCGCCGACATCGAGGCGTTCATCGCCGAGGTCATGGGCGCCGCCACGCGGGTGCGCCACACCGTCGAGATCGCCTCCTGGTCCGTGGATGTCGCGCCGTTCATCGGCACCGCCGCCGGCACCTCCGAATGGGGCACCTCGCGGCGCAACGCCGGCTGGCTGCTGCATGACGCGCTGAACAGCGCCATGCCGCAGATCTTCGACACGGTCATCGAGGACGGCGTCGAGAAGCGCGTGCTCAACAGCGAGGCGACCGAGGCCGCCAAGGAGAAGCTGGCGAAGATCAAGGACGCCTTCACCAACTGGGTCTGGACCGACCCGGACCGCACCGACCGGCTGGCGCGCGTCTACAACACGCACTTCAACAATCTGGTGCCGCGCCGGTTCGACGGGCGGCATCTGACCCTGCCCGGCGCGAGCAGCATCATCCGCCTCTATGACCACCAGAAGCGGGTGATCTGGCGCATCGTCGCATCCGGCTCGACCTACATCGCCCACGCGGTCGGCGCCGGGAAATCCTACGCCATCGCCGGCGCCATCATGGAGCAGAAGCGGCTCGGCCTGATCAGCAAGGCCCTGCTGGTCGTGCCCGGCCACTGCCTGGCGCAGGTATCCCGCGAATTCCTGCAACTCTATCCGACCGCCCGCATCCTGGTCGCCGATGAGACCAACTTCGTGAAGGAGAAGCGCTCTCGGTTCCTCGCCCGTGCGGCGACGGCGAACTGGGACGCCGTCATCATCACCCATGCCGCCTTCCGCTTCATCCCGGTGCCGACCGCCTTCGAGCGGGCGATGATCGAGGAGCAGATCGCCGCCTGCGTCGGCATCGCGCTGCGCGTCGATTCCGACGACCGCATCACCCGCAAGCGCCTTGAGGCCATGAAGGAGAAACTGGCCGAGAAGCTGGCGGCGATGAAGGGACGGCGCGACGACATGGTCACGCTGGAGGAGATGGGAATCGACCAGATTATCGTTGACGAAGCGCAGCAGTTTCGGAAGCTTGGATTCGCCACCAACCAGGTGAACCTGAAGGGCGTCGATCCGGAAGGCTCACAGCGGGCGTGGGATTTGTTCGTGAAGGCGCGCTACCTTGATCGCAAGCGCCCCGGCCGCGCGCTGATCCAGGCCTCGGGCACGCCGATCACCAACACCTTGGGCGAGATGTACACGTTACTACGGTTCCAGGCGCCGGAAGCGCTGCGGGAGCGTGGCGTGCATGAGTTCGACGCCTGGGCCTCGGCCTTCGGCGACACCACCACCGAACTGGAGTTGCAGCCCAGCGGCACCTACAAGCCGGTGACCCGCTTCGCCGCCTTCATCAACGTCGCCGACCTGATGATGATGTTCCGCTCGATCGCCGACGTGGTGCAGAAGTCCGACCTGCGCGGCCATCTCACGCTGCCGCGCATCCGCGGCGGCCAGCGCCTGCTGGTCACGGCGGAGGCAAGCCCGGCCTTCAAGGACCATCAGCGCCACCTTGCGGGACGGATCGCGGCGATCGAATCCCGCACCGGCCGGGTGCAGAAGGGCGGCGACATCCTGCTGGCGGTCATCACCGACGGAAGGCACGCCGCCATCGACATGCGGCTCGTCTGGCCTGCCAGCGGCGACGAACCGGCGAACAAGCTCAACAAGCTGATCGACAACGTGCATCGCATCTGGACCGAGACCGCGGCGCAGAGCTACCTCCGGCCGGACGGCACGCCCTATCCGATCCCCGGCGGCGGGCAGATGATCTTCTCCGACCTCGGCACGATCAATGTCGAGGCGACGCGCGGCTTCTCGGCCTATCGCTGGATCAGGCAGCACCTCATCGCCCGCGGCGTTCCCGCCGGCGAGATAGCTTTCATGCAGGACTACAAACGCTCGGCGGATAAACAGCGGCTGTTCGCCGATTTCCGGGCCGGGCGCGTGCGGGTGCTGATCGGCTCGTCGGACACCATGGGCACCGGCGTCAACGTGCAGCAGCGGCTGAAGGCCCTGCACCATCTCGACGTGCCGTGGCTGCCGAGCCAGATCGAGCAGCGCGAGGGCCGGATCGAGCGGCAGGGCAACCAGCACGACGAGATCGACATCTGCGCCTATGCCACGCTCGGCTCGATGGACGCCACGATGTGGCAGAACAACGAGCGCAAGGCGCGGTTCATCGAGGCGGCGCTGTCCGGCGACCGCGCCATCCGCCGCCTGGAGGATGTGGGCAGCCAGGCCAACCAGTTCGCCATGGCCAAGGCGATCGCGTCGGGCGACAGCCGGCTGATGCAGAAGGCCGGACTCGAGAGCGAGATCGCCCGGCTGCAACGCCAGCGCGCCGCGCATGTCGACGACCAGCACGCCATCCGGCGGCAGATCCGCGACGCGACGCGCGACCAGGCCCATGCCGAGCGGCGGATCAGG
>CAVPVB010000020.1:0-165475 GCA_963709085.1 uncultured Alphaproteobacteria bacterium | reverse complement strand
CGCTCGCCAGCCTGCGCATCAGGCTGCGGTCCAGGCCGCGCGGCGTGCGGTAGTCGATGTCCTCCGGGCAGGCGGCCTGGCGCAGCCGGGCTGCGCGCAGTCGCTGCGCCAGTGCGAGATTGTGCCGCTCGACCTCCTCGCGGTCGACCAGCAGGGCGAGGCGTTCGTCGAACGACAGCCCGGCGATGTCGGGTTGGCCGAGTTGCTCTTCCAGCGCGCGGACCATGCCGGTCAGGCGCATCTGCCGCAGCTTCTCGATCGATGGGTGGATCATGCTCGCCCCCTCAATTGTAGTAGCCGGGACCACGCACGTTGGCGTGCTGGCCGAGGCCCTCGTCGTGCGGCGCGTCAAGGAAGGGCTGGCGCTGGTCGGCCTTGAGCAACTGCTCGACGTAGCGCGACGACAGCGCGCCCGCCGCCAGCCCGCGCTCGCAGGCCAGTTCCAGCCGGGCGCGGCCATAGGTCTTCGCCAGCCGCAGCACGCCGAGAGCGGCGCGCACGCCCTGTTCGGGATGCTCGCGCGTTTCGAACAGCCGGGCGACATAGGCGCCGGTCGCCATCCCCAGCGCCGCCGCGTCCTCACGCAGCTTCTCCGGCGTGCGCCGTGCCATCGCCTGGTGCGCCGGCGGCATGTGCTCGGAGAGCGTGGTGTGCTGGGCGCGCCGGAAGCTGCGCGCATGGCTGGCCACCCGCTCGCCGCCGGCGAACACGCTCACCGCCGTCGCGGTCACGAACACGTCGACCCGTTCGTGCACGAGACGATACGGCACCGAGTAATAGTGATCGTCGGCAGCGATGTGGTAGTCGACGTTGACGCGCGCGGTCAGCCACTGGCCGATGGCGAACGGCTCGGCTGGCAGCGGCTTCAGCGCCGATCGCTCGATCGCCTCGAACAGCGACCGCCGGCTGCCCTCACGCGGCGGGCTGAACGGGCGGTTGTTCCAGGCCTCGACCAGCTCGGCGATCGTCGCGTTGGCTTCGGCGCGTGACAGAAAACGCCGGTCACGCAGCGGCGCCAGAACCCATCTCTCGACGTGCTTGACTGCACTTTCTACCGACGACTTGTCGCGCGGGCGGCGCACGCGGGCCGGAACGATGGCGATGCCATAGTGCTGCGCCAGCTCGTAGTAGGCGCGGTTCAGGACCCGGGTCATAGTACCAGGCGTCGGTGACGCCGCTCTTGAGGTTGTCCGGCACCAGCTTCTCGGGGCAACCGCCGATGGCGGTCAGCGCCCGCACGTGCGAGCCAAGCCAGTCCTCCTGGCCCTGCGTCCAGGTCGTCTCGGCGTAGACCAGGTTCGAGCACGGCAGGCAGGCCACAAACACCTGCGCCTCCCGCGGCAGGCCCATGTCCATCACCGTGAGCGTCATCCCGGCGTAGTCGACCTCGAGCGCCTCGCCCGCGCGGTGAATCTGCCGCATCGTCGGCGGCCGCGACACCTTCTGCCAGGCGCGGAAGTGATGCAGGAACTGCGTGTACTGGTACCCGTCGGGCTGCCCGTCGTTATACTCCTGCCACAGCAGCAGCAGCGTCACGCCGCGGCGACGAGACTCTCGCTCAACCGCCTCCCAGTCCGGCAGCGGCCGCGCCGTGTTGCGCTGCTCGCGCGGCGGAAACAGGCGGCGATCGAGCTCCGCATCGCCCAGGGCGCACAACTGCTGCGGGTTCAGCCCGCTGGCGGCGACGCGTTGCACGTAGTCCTGCACCGTCGACCGGGCCAGCCGCACACTGCTGGCGACCTGGCGGTCATTCAGCCCCATCTCGTATTTCAGCCGCAGCACTTCCTTGATCCGGCGCATCAGTGTCCTTCTCCTCGGCATCCGCCACTCCCGGCAAAAGGGAGCGACGTTACTCGCGATTACTCGCCTGCCAGGAGAGACCCACGCCCTGAAGCCGGTGCCGACTCACCCCGTCCGGAGGTGCCGGTTTGCTGCGTGATCCACTGCCGCTTTCGAGCGTGATGGGGTGCCGGTTTGAAACGTGACAGGGTGCCGGTTTCGAGCGTGATCCACTGCCGCTTTCCTCCGTGCTGTACACGCAGGTCAGCAACGACAACGGCAAGCACGCCGTCTTCGCCAGCGTGCCGGCGGAAGCCTACTACCAGGCGCAGCAGCTGCGCGGCGCGTTGCACGACCTGGGTGCGACAGCGGCAACGCCGGTCACCATCCTGAGCGACGGCGCCGACGGACCGCGGGCCGTGGGCGAGGCGGCGAGCGTCGGTCCGACCCGGCACGTGCTGGACTGGTTTCATCTTTCGATGCGCATCCAGCACGTCGCCCAGACCGTCAAAGGCTGGCCGGACGACACGGCCGAGGACCGCCAGGAAGGCGCTCGCCTCGCGGATGTCGTTGATCAGCACATCCGCTGGCGTCTGTGGAACGGCCAGGTGCAGCGGGCGCTCGACCTCATCGGCGACACCATCGCCCCGCTCGAGGCCGCGGCGAACGACGAAACGTCACCCGTTGCTGTGCCAGCCGGCAAGGTGGCGGCGGTGCTTCGTGCTCTCGAGACCTACGTGGCCGGGCAATCCGACATCATCATTGACTACGCAACGGCCCGCCGCTGCACGCAGCCGATCTCGACGGCGACCACCGAGAGCACGGTGCAGTGGCTGCTGCACCGCCGGATGAACGCCAACCAACAGATGCGATGGTCACCCCGAGGGGCACATCTGATGCTCAAGGTCCGGACCGCGGTCATGAACGGAACGTTCGACAAGGACCATGCCGCCGCAGAGTGGCGGGCCAAACGCCCCTACCGCCGGGCCGCATGACCCCCCACAAAATGGACGGTCTCAGCGTGAATCTGTGCCCGTTCCCTCGAGTCACCCCCTTCTGGAGCTACAGAAGGAGCTCCCGAGGCAGCCAGCTTGGGGGCCCAAACCAGAAACAGCCACACGCGGGAGACCGGGCGCTTACAAACGAAATGAGGGGATGGGTGAGGCCGGCACCCCCTCCCCGTCGGCGCGGGCGTAGAGATGACGATACGGGTCGGCCTGTCCATGCCGAAACGATGCGGTGGGCGAAGCGCCAGCACCAGGGCGCAGCGCCGGTGCCTCAGGCGCCGACCACCGGCTCGGCTGGGCGCTCGCGATGGGCGCGGAGCCAGGATTCGCTCTCGGCCAGGGCGGCGAGGCCGAGGGCACGGACCAGCGCGCGGCGGGCCTGGGTGCGGGATGGCTCCGGCATGGTGTCGATAAGGCGTAGCCGGCGCCGTGCCTCGTCGAACCGGGCGAGGGCCTCTGCATAGGCATGCGCTTCAGCTTCCCAGACCAGCTTCTCGGCGACGAAGCGGACCGCGCCGGCCACCGCCAGCAACAGCACCACGGCCACGACGGCCAGCGTCTTGGGAGCCTCGGGTAGGCCGGGAGCGGCATAGGCGGCGAGCGGGCACAAGGCTGCCGGCAGCGCAGCCGTGCCGACCAGGACGCAGATGCCCGCGAACAGGGACAAGCCCGGTGCGGTCTCCGGACCCGCCACCTCCTCCCAGGTCACGAGCCACGGCACCATGGCGAGCGCGATCTGCACCGCCGCCGCAGGCAGGAGAGTTACCTCTCGGGCCAGCGATCCCGGCCACGTGTCCTCGCCGACCGCGTAGGCCCCAAGCCAGACAGCAAGTCCGAGGGCTAGGCAGAAACCGCCCCAGCTGACCAGGGCAACCCGGCGCATCTCCGTCTCGCGTTCTCGCGTGCGGCGGGCGAAGTAGCTCACCTGCTCCGGCACCCAGCCCTTCTCTCCGTCCACCGCAGCATCGTCCGGTTTCGCTGGGGCAGCGGCGAGTCTGATCCAGACAATGGCAGCGCTGGCGGCATCGCGCACACGGCGCAACGCACCGACGGCCCCCACAAGGTAATGCCGGTCCGCCCGGTCGGCCGGAGAAGAAATCCCGGCGGCCCACCACGCCATCTGCACCCGCAGCACCTCATTCACCGCACGGTAATCCTGGTGGACGAGTTGCCAGCGCCGCCGCCGCCCGATCTGGTGCACTGCAACGCCGGCAAGTACTAATGTGGCGTAACCGGCCCCCCCCAATGCGACAGCAGCAGGCGCTCGGCGAATGGCCAGCCGTGAAACTTCGCGAAGCCTTCCAGCAGCGCCACCGCCAACACGAACAGGCCGGTCAGCGTCCACACCATGCGGCGCCACGCGGTCTGGTGGCGCCGCTGCACAGCGGAGATGCTGCCACGGAGCTTCCTCACGGTTTCCTGGACCGGCTGGGGGGGGGCGGGCCAGGTTGCTGTCAAACTCGCGCCGGCGCGGCGATTGTAGGCATCGAGGTTGGCGGCGGCGGGGAAGGCGCGGCGCAGCGCCGCCGCCATGGCCCGCTTTCCGGCCGGCAGCCTGGCCGCGTTGTCGCTCGTGGTCGATTCATCGTCGCGCAGGGTTGCCGCCAGCAGCCCGGCGGCATCCGGCGTGGCATCGGTGTGTATGACGCAAACGGTGCCGCGTTCGGGCAGCTGCAGCGGCAGGCGGGGCGGCAGGTCCTGACTGCGGCCGATGACGTCCTGCGCCTGCACGTCCGGCTCCCGGCGGCAGCGATGGGCGACGACGCGGCCGGTGCCGCCGAGCCGGCCCGGCTTTTCATCGGCCGGCATCAGCGCGATCATCACCGGGGTGTTGTCGGCAAGGAACAGGCCGAGCTGTTCGTATTCCGGCCCGTGCGTCGTACCGCATGCCGGCGCATCGGGGCGCAACGGGGACAGGGTGCGGACCTGCACGCCAGGATGGGCAAGAAGTGTGTCGAACGTTTCTTGCGCTTCGGCCGGTAGCGTGGCGCGGTAGCAGGTCCGATCGAAGGGCAGCAGGGCGATGGCGCGCCAGCCGCGATCGAGGGCGAGTTGGGTTCCCAGAATGTCTGCGCCGGCGGCGAGGCCGCTGACCAGCACCTTCGGTGCGTGCGGGAAGGCGCATTCGAGCGCCGCGAGCACGGCGTCGAGCGTGGCTCCCGCCGCCGCGGCGTGGGGGCCGAGATCGCGCTTGCCGGACAGCCCGACCAGGATGGGAATCGCCTCCTGCATTCTCGTATCCCTTGTTCCGGTTTCGGCCCGCGCATCAAGGCCGTCTACTGTACTATCATATGGACCGATTCGCGGACTTTGGCGCACTGGCAGAGCGATCGATCCTTGCCGGGTGGACGTTGACTGTCGGGGCCAGCTCGCGGGGAAGACGGGCGTCCCCGGCCGGGGTAAGTTTCTTCTGTTCCGGGCGCAGCGTCTCGGGCCGTGCAAAGGAGGCCCCGCGACGCTTCACAGCTTGCCTCGCTTCGTCTGCCCGATGCTTGCTGAGGACGCGCTCGAGCGGCGATCCCGCGGCCGTCCGGGCGCTACGCCCGCTTGCAGTAGCCCGCGCATCTCCCGCACGCGTGCGCCCTGCCGACGAACCGCAGATTCGCCCCGAAAGGGCGGAAAAAGTTCCTGGATGGATGTTCACTGTTCTCGCCGCGCGGTGACGACGCGCAAGATTGGCAATTTGCCAAAGGTGTTGAACAGACCGGCGAAGACGGCACGGTCAGGATGCAGTTTGTCGTTGCTGACCGTACGGGACAGGCGGGACTGAAGTTCCTGTTTTCCCCGGACGCCACCACGAGCAATTTTCTTGCAGGCGGCTGCGGCGGCCATCGCAAGCTCTGAATACTGAAAACAATTTTGTGTATTGTAACGCGCCAGGGTGTGAATAATGGCGCAAAGCGGAGAGGCCGCCGCGGCGATGATGTTGGTGTTGTATAATAAAATCACTTGACCGATCACCCCAGTGACGCCCTCAAAGCGATCTGGTTTGCCGGTGACCGCGTACAGCGATTCGCTTTCGGTTGCACGGACCACAGCCTGCCACAATATCATGAAGACCGTTGACGCCCCCGCACGATCGTTGACGCTGGTCCCGAATCTCAGAGTTTTCAGTTCGCCCGTAGCCGCGTCGGCGCGGAGGCGACGAGAATTGTTTTCCATCCATCGGCCTGAATATTCAGTTACCGAAAACATAGCATCAAAAACAATGTATATATTGCGGGATGTATATGAATTCTCTAAGGCGTTACTAAGAGTTTTGCGGGTGATGGGACTGCCGTTCGGCATCGTGAAATTCACAGATTTTATGAGTGTTTCGATTGGAAGGCTAATACTGAATCGCACGGATATGTCGTTATAATTTAGTTCTAGGAGTTGGCCCCAATCGTGAAGGCAAATGTTCCGCGCCAGAGGCCATTCCAGAATATCACTGCTGACGAGCGTGGCGCCCGTTCGGGGCGCGACAACGTCCTCGGCGACTGGCAGGGCGACGGACAACAAGCCAGGAGGAGGGTGCTGCTGACGAAGGCTACCGCCATTCGTCTCGGCCGTCGGTCGTTTTCGTGAACGACGCCGGCAGGGACCGAACACATTCGTGAAGGTCCGACCAATATCGGCTTGGATGTTGGTGCCGATAATCCATGGCCAGCTCGCATCGCTCACCGGGCCAGGGATGTCCTCACCGGCCGCGCCGGAAGCGGGCGCGAGAAACTCCTCCAGTTCCGGTGACACATCATGCTCGTGCATTACGCCTTTGGCGAATTCTTCCAGCCGGTTAACCGGAGCGTTCATGCTGACGGCGGTCGCGAGAACGCCAATCATCGTCGCATGCGGCGCGAGGAGCGCCAGAAGCGCGGTACCCGGCCACCAGGCGCAGCCCGGTACGGTGCGTTTGACGACGTTGGTTATCCAGCGGCGGAGTTCCGCAAGCAGTATCCTGGGTTTCTCGCCGCATAATCTGCACTGGGTGATGTCCCGGACAACCGGATGGACGGTGAACGTCTGGGCGACCGCGTTTCGCGTGACAAACGAACAATCGGCGAGAGCGCTCAGCGCGTCTTTAAATTTATCCGGCGCCGCCCGGGCTTTCGCAGGTGTTGCACGGAGCGGGGGGACATCCAACAGGAAGTTCGGAATCGGCGCGGGGGCAAACAAGGCGAGCCACTGCAACAGCAGCCTGCCGGCATCGTCGAGCTGATGAAACGAAAGTTCCCAGCTGCATTCGATGGAACGAGGATAGCGTATGATATGGGGATCGAGCCAGCTCCGCAAGTGATGATCGTTCGTACGCCGGAGGTGGAGGTAGCCAGCGAAGCCGATGCCCGTCGCGTTGATATAGGCGCGGGCATGCTCAAGGGCGAGGGGGAGCCCGCCAAGTTCACGGGCCAGAATTCCAGCCATGGCTTCGTCGTCGCGCGCCGCTGCCTGGCGCTTGTCAGTCCCGGCCAGCAGGAATTTCACGGCATCAGCCCGCGGCCACATGTCCAGCCTGAGAGTCCTTATGTCGTTGGGGTGGGTGGCAAACTGAGTGGTGATCACCACGTGCCCACCCCAGAGGTTGCCGATCTGGACCGTGGTCGCATCCCGGGCTGCAACTGTATTGACGCCGTCGAGGATCAACAGCCAGCGGGGATTGGCGTTGAGCCAGTCACGCACGTCCTTGAGCGGCGCGCGCGGCTCGTCGCGGCGGCAGCCAAGCGGCAGCACCTTCGCAAGGTCGGCGAGACCATTGAGCAAAATATCGGGCGATTGGGCAGGAACGAAAAGCAGCGCCTCATAGTATTCGGCATTCCTGTGGGCGTATTCGACGGCGGTCCGGGTCTTGCCTACTCCGAACAGACCCGTCAGCGCGGCGACAACGGTCCGAGAGGCCGGGGGGGCGCCGATAAGCGCTTTGGAGAGCTCATCCAGGCTGGCCCCTCGGCCGATGAACCGGTCGTCGAGCAGCGCGGGGTAGGGAAGATTGCTGGGCCTGCCGCGTCGTCGGTCCGGCCACTGCTCCCGCATGACGGTGGCACGCAGGGCGTCTGCGGTCCCTCCCCCCTTCCGGTCCAGGCCGCGTGCCTTGATGCGGTCGATATGCGCCCGCTGCGACGCGTGATCGTCGTTCAGGGCATCGTCGTCGGGAGTGTAGGCTGCGTCGGCGATGAAGACGTAAAGAGGCTTTCCATGGCGCTCTGCGAAATGGAATTCCCATTGCGTGTAGGAGGTGGGAGGTACACCGGATGGCAGCAAGCGAGCGAAAGCGGCCTGCTCCGCCTCCGGCGGGAATTCGCCGCTGCGCCTGCCGATCAGACAGATGACCGCGTCACATGCCTCAATGTAGTCGTGCAGACGTTGCAGCAGAAAGCCGGGGTTACGGCCAAGGGTAAATTCGGTCTGCACCCGCACCTTGAGGCCGCGCGCGCGGAGATCCTCGGCGATGGCTATCCGTATCCATCCGGCGAGGACCGCGGGTCAGATGGTTCGCTTCCGGGGGCCTGCCGGCTTGCGCGTCCACTTCTTGGCGAGATGGTTGACGGCTTGGGTTAGGGTGTCGACCCCGGCGTCGGACGGATCGAAGTGGCCGCCCACCCATTCCAGCCGCTCGGCGTGCTCCTCGTGGTTCGGGTCGGCGATCGCCTCCAGGAACTCGCGGTAGCCCCAGGGTCCGCCGACATCCTCCGGCGGACAACGTCCGGTCGCGTCGATCAGACGCGGATAGACGATTCCGGCGACCGCTTCGGTGACGCGTTCGATCCGAACCGTGTGTTCCCAGCCATCGCCGAAGTCGTAGAGGTATTTGAGCGATCGCACGCCGACATCCTCCAAGACATCGAGGAGGCGGGCCTTGCGGGCATCGAGCGGCCCGTCGCCGAAGTCCGGGTCAGGGACGCCCCAGCCGATGTCACGGGCGCGGAGTTCATAGAGATGGCTGTCAGTCCAGCCCAGCGCCGCCTGAAGAACCTGGTGCAGCCGGTCGAGGCGGATCGCGAGCGGCACCTCGAGCCGACGGACGACGGCGGGCTCGACGTCATCGAGCTTGATCTTGAGGTGCGCGATGCTGGCGGCGGTCATGCCGCCAGGCTACGTTCCTCGCGGCGCCGCGACCAGTGCCATGGCAACAATTCGTCCAGGCGCGAGGCTGGATGATCGGCAATGCCCGCCAGCACGTCGGCAAGCCAGGCGCGCGGATCGACGTCGTTCAGTTTGCATGTGACGACGAGAGAATATATCGCCGCCGCCCGCTCTCCGCCGCGATCGCTGCCGGCGAACAGCCATGCCTTGCGGCCGAGGGCAACGCCGCGCAGTGCCCGCTCGGCCGCATTGTTCGTCAGGCAGATGCGGCCGTCGTTCAGAAACCGGCTGAATGTGCCCCAGCGCTTGAGCATGTAGTCCATTGCTTTGGCCACGTCGGCATGCCGCGACATCTTGCTGCGGACCGCGCGCATCCAGACCTCAAGCTCGGTCACCAGCGGCGCCACGGCCTTCTGCCGCACAGCCAGGCGCTGCTCTGCCGGCAGCCCGTTGATGCTGCGCTCGACATCGAAGATCGCGTCGATCCGCCGTACCGCCTCGGCCGCAAGCGGCGCGCGCGCCAGTTGCGCCAGATCGAACAGCTTGCGCCGACCGTGCGCCCAGCATCCTGCCTCGGCAATTGGGCCGGGTTTGCGCGCTTCATGGTAGAGTTCATTGAACCCGGCATATGCATCCGCCTGCAGGATGCCGGCATATCCGGCCAGATGCTTCCGCGGATGTTCGCCGCCGCGGTCCGGCGAGTAGTAGAATATCGCCGCCGGCGGCGCGGGTCCGGCGAACGGCAAGTCGTCACGCACGTAAGTCCATAGTCGGCCGGTGACGGTCTTGCCCTTCGCCAGCACCGGCACCGTGGTATCGTCGCCATGGATGCGGTCGGCCGCCATGACGTGCGCCTCGATCAGCGCGGTTAACGGCGCCAGCGTGGCCGTGCAGGCGCCGACCCAGCCCGCTAGGGTCGAGACATCAAGCTCGATGCCTTCGCGGGCAAACGTCTCGCTCTGCCGATTCAGCGGCAGATGTTGCCCGAATTTGGCTTCCAAGATCGTCGCCAGCAGCTCGGGGCCGGCCCGCCCGCGCGCGATCGGATGGAAAGGTGCCGGCGGCTGGGTGATGGTCTCGCAGGCCCGGCAGGTGAACCGCTCCCGCACCGTCTGGATTACCTTGAACTGCCGCGGGATCACCTCCAGCGTCTCGGTGATGTCCTCGCCGAGTTTGGCCAGCTTGCCGTTGCAGCACGGACACGCAGTCGGGGCTGGTACCACGCGGCGCTCGCGCGGCAGGTGCGCCGGCAGTGGCCCGCGCACCGGCTTGCGCCGCGTCGTGCTGCGCGCAGGCTGCGCCTTCTTGTCCGCATCCAAAGCCGCCTCGTCCTCGGCCGCAGCAGCTTCGAGTTCTTCGAGCTGGAGTTCCAGCTGGTCCAGCAGCTTGCGGCCGCGCTCGGACGAGGCGCCAAACCGGTCGTGCCGAAGTTTGGCGATCAGCAGTTTGAGGTGCGCCACCATCGCTTCGGCACCGGATGCGCGTGCCTCTGCTTCACGGCGTGCCAGTTGCTCGGCCGCGAGCGCGGCACGCAGCGCGGCGAGGTCGTCCGGAGCTGAAGCAGCGGCTTGCATCACGTCGTGATTCAAGCACATCTGCGCCGCGTCGGGTACCCATTTTGTGCATAAAGATGCAGTCCTAACCTGCCATCTCCGGCCGCCATGTCCGCTGCGGCTGCCGCCAGTCGATCCCCTCCAGCAGCATCGACAGAGTGGCCGGGGTGAGCGCGACCACACCCTCCTTGGCCTGAGGCCACACGAACCGGCCCCGCTCCAGGCGCTTCGCATACAGCGACATGCCGAGCCCGTCATGCCAAAGGATCTTCACCAGGTCGGCACGGCGTCCTCTGAACACATAAAGATCGCCGGCATGGGGATCGCGCTCCAGCGCTTGTTGCACCTGCAGGGCAAGTCCGTTCATGCCCTTGCGCATGTCGGTCGCGCCGGTCGCCAGCCAGACCCGTACACCGGACGGAACAGGGATCATCCGCGCAACGCCGTCAGCACGCGCCGCAATGCGGCCAGGTTCACGTCACTGCCAACACGCACCTGGCTGCCATTGCCCAGTTCGATCTCGATCAGACCCGATTGCGGGCGGCTCGGTGCTGACGTGGCACCCGGGCGCGGCTCGGGGCGGGACAGACCAGCCGTGGTCGCCTCGGAACGTTCCAGCATCTGCACCGGCAGGAATACAGGCATGTCCCGCGCTACCAGCACGCCATCGCGCACCTGCCGCCGCCACGTGAACACCAGGCTCTCGCAAACCCCGTGTCGGGCCGCGACAGCGCGGACCCCAGCCCCAGGCTCCTCGCTCTCCCCAACAATGCGGAGCTTCTCATCCACGCTCCAGCGCCGCCGACGCTCCCGACCGGTGATCACCTCCACCACGCCATCCATCGACACACCTCAAGCACCGCCTTAACCACCGCCTTAACGTGGCAAGCGGCTTATGCCCAGGCGGCCGTCACCGGGCGGATACGGCTATCCGGGCCTTGCCGAATTCGCTGGTGACCGCGGATAGGAAGATGCGGAACTCGTCACCGGCCATGCATCACCTCCTCGCCGGAGCAGAAGGAGCAGAAGGACACCGGCAAGAACAGCGCTGGAAGGTGCGGCCGCCTGCCCGTCTGCCATCCCCCCTGTCTCTGGCCGCAGGCCGCAGTGTCAGCCGTTCTCGTCTTCCAGCCATTTGCCGAGCCCGCGCGTCTTTGCCGCGCGCGATCCAGTTGCGGGGGGCCTGGCGCTGGTTGGCGGCGCTGGAGGAGGCGGTGGAGGAGAACCGGCGCGCCCCGGCAAACCCGCCGCCCCTGCCAGGGCCCTGGACAGCACCTCCTCCAGCAATGCCAGCCCGGCCTCGCCGCCCGCCTCGTCACTGTCCCGCCCGGTGTCGCGGATACGCTCGCAACGCTGCCGCCCGATGGCGGCGACCGAACGGAACACGCCGACCACGCGATCGATCTGCTTTGCCGTCAGCGAACCGTCCATCACCGCCAGCGTGACGGAGGCGATCACCTCGCCGTCGCTCGGGTCGAAGCCAAACTTGGCAATCTTGTAGCGGCAGTTCATATCCGCCAACGCTTGCAGCAGGGTCGTCCGATAGGCCGCACCGGGCGCCATCACCAGCTTCAGCGAGCGGAACTGCGCCATCTCGTTGTTCCTGACCGAGGCGATCACCGCCATCCGCTCGCCATGCGGAATGTTGATCGCCGTCAGGATCATGCCGTCATGGTCGTCGTTAATAACCTGCACATGATCGGCCTTACGCAATTGGCTCGCCAATTGACTCCTGCTTATTGCCATTCCGCTCTCCCGGACCCCGCCGCCTCCGTCCGCTTCTGTGCGATTCTGGACCATGCCCAGGTCATGCCGATCGGCTCGCCGAAACGCCTCGTGGTGCCGGCCAAGGTGACACAGCACGCCGGCCACCGCTGCGTGCGCGATCGGCTAGTGAAGATACAGCCACACGACACCGCCTACGGCAGCCAGACCAATCAAGAAAATGCCCCAGCGCAGCAGCGCCCATTCCTTGCGCCCGGATCCGCCGACAGGTGTGCTCCGCACCGGGGAGGCAGCGGACCCGGACGCCGTTCCGAGGCTGGTCGGCTCCTGCCGGCCCAGAAGGGCCTCCAGCGTCTCGAACAGCTGATCACAGGAGACGACGAGCAGGCCGTAGAGTATGCGCACCTGGGAATTGGTCAGGCTGGTGTTGTCCTCCAGCGGTAACGACACCTCGCCGGCGATCTCTCCATCGTTCTTGTCCCAGCCGAAGCAGACGGCGGTGAACCTTCTGTTGGCGTCGGCCAGCGCAGCCATCGCCGGGGCAAATTTGGCATGTGTGCGCGGGCAGGTGGCGAAACCGATCGTGCGCATGCGCAGATATTCGCCATCCTCGGCCAGTGACACCGTCACCAACAGCCGCGCGTGGTCACCCACCTGGCTGAGGCCGATGGTGGTGGCGTCGATCACATGGTATTTCAAATCCAGGCTATCGAGCCCACGACGGACGGCGGCGAGGGTTACGGCCACGGCAACGTGCTCCTGCAGCTTGGCGAACGTGCAGGACTGAAGTCACGATCAGCGGTGGGCATCACTGCGGCTCATGACGACCCGGAATTGCGTTGCAGCGCGTCGATCTGGGCAGCTGTCGCATCACGCAGTTCGGTCAGCCGGCGGATCGCGTAGCCAGGGGCGGAAGCGATCAGGCCGCGCAGCTCGGTCAGCGTCATGTCCTCGATCGGACGATCGG
The DNA here is from genome assembly GCA_963709085.1 of uncultured Alphaproteobacteria bacterium. GTDB lineage: Bacteria > Pseudomonadota > Alphaproteobacteria > Acetobacterales > Acetobacteraceae > Rhodovastum. Next base: position 152,387 of record CAVPVB010000020.1, on the reverse strand, counting down.
CAATTTCGGCAGGCGGTGCGGCTGCGCGTTGCGGAAACGCAGCATTCGGCGTGGCCGGGGATGCCGCGGGCACATCGGCTACGGGCCGCAGGTCGGCCGGTGCCGTCACCACGGCCACCAGGTCGCTGACCAGCTGCAGGCTCGGCACGAAACGTCCCGCTGCACTGCTTGCCGGTGGCTCGAAACGCTCGTGGAAATCGCGTTCCGTGGCAAGCAGCGCTGCCCCCGAGGCCAGCGCGTCGGTCGGCAGGTAACGCAGTCCGGCGCGCGGCAGGTGCTCGCCCAGCGCCGCCGCGATGCCGGGAAGATGAGTGCCGCCACCTTCGAGAACGATGTGGTCCACCTCGCCGGCGTCCACGTCGGCTTCACGCAAAAGGGTGTCGATCATACCGCGTGCGACCTGCAGATGCTGGCCGACCAGCACCTGGAAGCGCCGTCCGTCGATACGCATCTCGACATCCTTTGTGTTGTCCGGCAGCAATGCGCAGGGAATGGCGAAGGTTGCTTCGGCCGCCTCGTCCAACTCGTGCTTGGCGGCCTCGACGCGTTGCTGCAACTCGGTCCACAGTTCGACGCTGGCCGGTGTCGTCTCGCGCAGCCCCGATATCAGGATCCGATTAGCCTTGAGCTGATGCAGGGCGGCATTGATGATCGCGAAGTCCAGGCAGTTGCCCGCCAGAACGCCCTGGCTGGCGGCCTCCGCCAGCACGCGATGGCCCTTCTGGGTCAGGCGCATCACCGCAATCTCGACGCCGGTATATCCGGCGGAGAACAGCAATGTGGTTTCGTGGTTGCGCTCGCTCATCATCTCGGCGCGCACATGTGCGGCAGTCGCGTCGGAATGAGCCGCCAGCATGCTGGGGTCAAACCCGGCATCCAGGATCGTGGCGCGCAGCAGGTCGCGGAACTCGGCAGCTGCCAAGCTGGCAGGGTCAGCATAATCCCGTCAACTATGGCGCCGGAAAAATTGCGCGCCATGTCAGCCGTGTGGACGACGATATGGGAGATCAGTTGCATGGTCGTGCGCCGATCATGGCCGACGCGGACGTTGAAGTCGCGCTCTATACGCTGCGACAGACCGGGAAAGAACGGCGGCAGATAGGGATCGTTGACCGGCAGACGCTCGCAGATCGGCAGCCGTCCGCCGAACGGCCCGGGCGAAACCGGCAGCGTCACGACCGTACGGCCCCCATCGGGGAACACATAAGCGGCCCGGACCCTTGTGTTGCCGAGATCGATGCCTAGGCGAATCGCAGCCGATTGCACTGTCATCGCCGTCTCTCCTAGCGGATGAGTGTCGTAGCGGTACCTAGCGACTCCGTTGGCACCTCGCCGATCTTTCGCGACAATGCCTTCATGATGGCCTGATCGAGCGCGCGCCGGGTTGGCTCGCGCTTGGGGCTGTTGGTGGTAAACTCGTGGCGCAGCTTTTCGGCCGCTTCCCTGATCACCTTGCCGAGATCGGCGTCTTCGTTGGCCACCGTGTTCTCGGCCATGAACAGGGTCGAAGCGATACCGCAGCCATAAAGCATCGACTGGTGCAACACATAGCGCAGCCGCCCCGCCTCGTCCTTGTTGCCGTCAAGCACGGCTTTCTCTGCGAGGTCGAGGTTATTGGCCACCGCCTTGCGCGCGCCCGGTTCCATGAACTGGTCGTAGTCGCTGGCAAAGGCGCGCGCCCGCGGCAACAGTTCGCTCAGGGCCCTGGTCGGGTCGTCGTCGTTCTCCGAGGTACCGTCAGGCGGCTCGAACTTCCAACGCGGCTCGAATTTCGTCTTCGATGTCGGGTAGCTCACCCTGATGAATAGGGTGCGGTCGCGGGTGTACGAAAACGCAACATCGACGGGATCGCCCTTGCCGACATCCTGGGGGATCTCCTCCACGTCAATTATTCCGATCAACGCGTTGTCGCTGGCCCGCGGGCTCTCGCCCTCACGGATGAATATCTTGAACCTGCTCGCAGCCGGCAAATAAAACTTCTCCGTCACCGGCTCCTGTATAGGGTAGCGCGAACCCTTCTTCAGCAGCACTTGGTAGGAATCGGGATTGTCACCCTGGCGATACGCCACCCCGAGCGATCGCGGCAGCGTCTGGGTGATGCCTTCGCCCACGCCGCCGATCTCCGCCGCGGCCAGGGCGAGATCTTCCTTGCACTCCCTGCAAACGCTGGCGGTGATGCTGTTCTCACTCCTGCACTTGGGGCAGATCAGAGCGCGCAGCCGGCTGGCATAAATGGCCGCGCCCTTGGCAACAGCCTCCATCGGGCTTCTGGCTAGCTTCACGCGCTTGGTGCCGTCCGCCTCGAACATGTCTTCCAACAACGTACGAAACGGCGTGACCGCGCTCGATCCGCCAACCATCAGCACCTCGGTAACATGGGTGGGCGAAAGGCTTTCGTCGGCCAGAAACTTCTCCAGCAAGCGGCGCACCCGGTCCAGCATGCTCCGCAGCACGCCAGCGAAATCTTCCTGGGTCAGCTCCAAGTCTAGGTCCATGAAGTCGCCATCCTTGTTCTTGCAGATGCCGGCAACATAGACCGTCGCCGTCTGGCCCGAGGCAAGCGTCTTTTTTGCCGCCTCGGCCTGCGTCTGCAGCGTCACGTCCATCCTTGCGTTGCGCACTTTCAGGTCGCCGTTATTCGCGTTGATGTATGCGCGGAACAGGTCGGCGATTCCACGGTCGATATCGTCGCCGCCCAGGAAGGCGTCGCCAGTGTAGCTGCGCACGTTGAGGTTGCCGCCGGCGCGGATGATGAGCGAGATGTCCAGTGTTCCGCCGCCGAAATCGAACACCAGCACGCGAGCGTTTTCCGTCTCGCCCACGCTTTCCGAAATTGCCGCCGCGGTGGGCTCGTCGAGAATGGCCAGCACCGTTAGGCCGGCCAGCGCCCCGGCATTGCGGGTCGCCCGGCGGCGATGCTCCTCGAAATACGCCGGCACCGTGATCACTGCCTGGGTCACCGGGCTGCCAAGCCGCGCCTCGGCGTCCTCCTTCAGCTTGCGCAGTATCATGGCCGAGATCTCTTCGGGCGTGAGCAGCTTCTCGCTGATCTTCGCCGTCACGCCCCCGCCGCCGCCGGGGGCGGCCTGGATTTCGTAGGAGACATGCTGCTTCGCCACTTGCACTTTGGGATCGGCAAAAGACAAACCGATAAAACGTTTGATCGAGCGGATTGTGTTTTCCGGTGCACGCTCGGTGTTGTTCACCGCCTGCCGGCCCACTAGGCAGTGGTCTGATCGGTCGTGCGCGTCGGGCCGCCGGCGCGGCAGGCTGATGACCGAAGGGGTGATCATCTCCTGTTCCTTGTTGGGGATCACCTCGGCGACCCCGCCGGGCCGCACGACGGCCAACAGCGAATTGGTCGTGCCCAGATCGATGCCGACGCGAAGCCCGGCCGCGCCCGCGTTGGTCGCGCCGGAACTCGCCGCGCCGGTGCCGGTGTCCCGTGCGCCTTTCGAGCTGGAAGCCGTGTCCCGGTCGCTCATGCTGGTTCTCCGTGGGGGATCGGGTCCTGCTCCGTGGCCGCAACGCTCACCTTGGCCTGGCGCAGGGTTGTCGGATCGAAGCCAGGTGCAAGCAGTTCGTAGCCCATCAGCACGATCTCCATGATCGTGTCGGCTGGCGCGCCGGTGCCGGGCACCGTCTCGACCACCTCGTGGTAACGCAGGTCCAGGCCAGCACCTTGGCGCGCCGTCGGCCGGACGCCGTGGCGGATCAACGAGCGGAGCAGGCGCTGGCGCAACTGCTCGATGTGGCTGCGCTCGGCGTCGGAGGCGGCACACAGCCAGCCGTCGACGTAATCCACCACGTGAATGATATCGTGGATGAGCGACTGGTGGTCGCGCGCCAGGGCGGCAAGGCGTTTCTCGTCGTGACCCGCGCCCGGTGTGGTCGCGCCCGATGCGGAGGCGGTCATCGTCCGTTGCCTTTCGCGTCTTCAGGAAAGGGCGCCGGTGCCTGGGCCTCGCGACCCGGATCCACCTCGCCGCGCAAAGCCGGGGGAAATTCCGGCCGGACATCCGGCAGGGGCAGGTCGGGAAGGGTTGTGTCCATCGCGGCCGCGAGGGCGAAAGCCAATGACGACGCGTGGGCGCTGCCCGGCGCGGCCGGGCCGGGCGCGGGCAGGTTCAGGCAGAAAAAGTCAGCCAGCAGGCGGGTCTTGGTGATGCGCAGTGCCTCCCAGGCGTCGTTGATCGACGAGTTGGCACTTTGCTCCGGCGTCATCGCGAAGGACGCGTCCAGCACCTCGGTTGCCGTCGAGTCCGGCGTAATGCCGAACCGACGCATGGCTAGTGCCCTGCGTCGCTCATAATGCTGGGTAGAGCCTCTTCAGTTTCACCCGGGCATCGGCCGTGGTGAATTGCCAATCGGCTTTGGTGTGGTGTCGGTTGCGGCGGGCCTGCCAGGCGGCGACTTCGTCCATCAGGGTCTGCTTGTCGGGGATGCGGCGATCGAGACACTGCGACGCCAGGACGCCGAGTTCGGACTCGGCCATGTCCAGCCAGCTGCCGTGCTTGGGGGTGTAGTGCCATTCGAAGCGCTCGACGAGCCGACGCGCCTCGGCGGCCGGAAAGGCTTCGTAGAGCGACGCCGCCTTGTGGGTGTTGAGGTTGTCCTGCACGAGGACGATCTTCTCGGCGTGAGGAAAGTGCGTGTCGGACAATTCCTTGAGGACCTGCGCATAATCCACGGCGGCGTGGCGATCGGTCACCTTGACGTGCCGCCAGCCTTCCAGCGGTGCGAACATCATGAACAGGTTGGCGGTGCCGTTGCGTTCATACTCGTAGTCGTAGCGGGCAACCTGCCCTGGCTTCGCCGCGATCGGCACACGCGTTTCGGAAATCAACTGCTTTGCGGTCTCGTCCAGGCAGACCACGGGGCGGGTTGGGTTGTGCGGCCTTTGATAAACTTCCAGCACATCCTCCATGCTGGCTACGAAGGCGGCGTTGGCGTCCGGCGGGATGACCCATTGCTGTCGCAGGTGGGGCTTGAGCGTGTTTTTTTTAGCGTCCGCCCGATCGTGTTGTCGCTGGCCCGCTCAACGATGTTCAGCTCCACGACGGTCTCTTCCAGAAGCCGTAGCGTCCATTTCGCGCGTCCCGCTGGGGGCGCCGAACAGGCCAGGGCAACCAGCTTCGCCTCGGCTTCTCCATCAAAGATGCGTTTTCTGGCGGAGGCTGGCGAATGCTTGCAGGTCAGCACAGCATCGACGCCCTCTTCCACCAGCCGCTGGCGCGCCCGAGCAACTGTGTCGACGCTGGTCTCCAGGGCTGCGGCAATTTGGCTGTCACTCCAGGCTTCGCCGGCGTCCGACGCATCCGCCTTCAGCAGAATGCGCGCTTTCAGCTGCTGCCGCGCCGGGTGTTTGCCCTTGGTGATCAGCGCGGTCAGCCGGCCCCGCTCCTCATCGCTGAGCTTCACCACGTATTTTTTTACCGCGATCTCTTTGGCCGCCACAAATCGTCTCCGCTGGTCCTATGCGGAACGATCGAGTCAGACATCCACCGCAAAGTCAAGGACGCCGGGCACTAGGTAAGGAAAAACCCCATCCCATGGCAGCAGCGGATCAATCCGAAGACGGCGCTCAGTCATCCCGGCTTGCCTTTCCTGGGTCCGATTGGGGGCAGGTTTATTTTCACCCGCTCCATCACCTCGCGCACATCCGCAAGCATGTCAGTGACGCCCCCCCCTCGTTCGGGTGCGCGGCAACAAATACCTCGCCGACCCGCTCCGCCTCCTCCAGCACGCGCACCGCCTCGGCATTGATTGCCTGGCTGCCACCGGGGATCCAGATTTCATAGCCGTACACCCGTGCCGCGATCATGAATTGCTTGAGGCTCCGGCTGTCATCCTGGGTGTAGCCCTGCCGTATGTGCTCGTACGCACCCTTGGTGTCCCGGAACGTATTGGCGAGGTAAATGCCGTAGGTCATATGCATCTGGCGGACAAGTTGGGTGAAGGCGGTCCCGGCCAGACCGGGGAAGTCCTTGCTTTTCTGTAGTGTATCAGCCACGCCGCAGGCGGCTGCGTAGCGATCGCGCCAGTCACGGTCGGCGTCGGCGTCGACCTGCTCCTCGCGGGCGTTGTGGTGATCGATCTGCCGCCGTGCCCAACCGGTGCAGACGGCCTCGACGGCAGCGGCGAATTCCACCGGCTCCCCTGCGATGCGGTAGCCCAGCGCCCCCAGATAAACGCCCATTTGCGCAATCGTGCTGAGCGTCCTGCGGACTTCCTGCGGCACAGTCGGCCGGGTCCAATCCAGCAGCGCTTCGCCAAGCTGCGCGACGTTGGCATGCGCCACCGCCCAGGCGAAATGCGCGCTGAGGTAGTGCACCGCTTCGTCGGCTGGCAGCATGCTGTGCATGGGATAGGCGTCGCGATTGCCGGGCAGGTCGCGCACCTCGGCAACTTCGCCGGCGCGTAGCCCGTCCGCAGGGGGCAGCAGCCTGCGCAGGGCCTGCGCGCTGTCCCTGTCCACCAATGCGAAACGGGCGCCGCTCATCGCGATCAGCAGCTCATGGAACCGCTCCTTGTCGATGCGCAGAGCGGTCACCCAATGCACGTAGTCCTCGTAGCTCATGTCGATCAGCCGGCGCTGCACGAAGCACAACCGTTCGCCGATGTCGGGCAGGTAGCCGAACAGGCGGGCCGCCTGATAGCCGCCGTGGAAACTGGCCGCAGGCGAACGGCTGACGCCCAGCGCGGCGACGCGCTCCATGGCGATCGTCTCGGTCTTCATCTCGGTTCGCAGCGCGCGAACCACAGCCGACCCGCCGCCACGGCGGTCGAGCAGGTTCAGCACCTCCTCGAGTTGGCGTCGCAGGTGCAGCCGCACCGTGCTGACCAAACTGTTCACGTCGTCGGGGCTGATGCTGCCATAGGTCACGAAGCGGTTCTTCACCCAGGCCGCCATGGCCTGGTCGCCGTCGATTACGCTCAACAACCCGATCGCCGCGCACAAGCGGCGACGCATCTCATCGGCGTCGCCGGCGGAGGTCTCCGCCAGGTCGCAGCGTATGTCGTGCAGCGTGTACAGATAGGCAGCCCGCACACTGTCGAATTGCTGGCGATCGCCGCTGAATCTGCCACGCACGGCAAGTTCGATCGCGTGCTCTGCGGCTTCGCGGGTGCGGCCGATCAGGGCCAGCATGGCTGTGCGGTCGGTATCGGCAACGCGGCCGACATCGGCGGCGGCCAGGGTGCGGCCGTGCAACATTGCTGCCAGCGCCTCGCCAGCCGCCGAGGTCAAGCTCTCGGCATCCGCGCAGGGCAGCATCAGGGCATCGACGCAAACCCGGTCGACATCACGGATCAGCGAGGTCAGCGCGGCCTGCTTCGCCACTTGAGAGGGCTTTCGGCCAAGCCGGTCACGTCCGTCTCGATGCGCAGAAACCCGTCGGTGGGCAGGTCGATCGCGCCGCCATCGGCGTGCAGCAACAAATACGGGTGTGCCGCTTCATCCAGCGTCGCGACCAGCCGAATCGGTGCGGTTTCATTGGCGGCCGCGCTGAGCTCGACGCGCGGTGAGCGTGTGAGCCGTGAAGGACCGGGTGGCGGCTTTGCGCCGCTCGTCGAGCAGGCGCCGCAGTGAGGCGAGGTCGTCCGGCAGCGGGGCGGGGGGCGTCGCGGGAGCAGCCGCGGCGGGTGCCCGCAGACGGTCGAGCAGATCCAGCCGATGGCCGGGCTTGGCCAACTCCTCCGGCAGGCCGCCATCGGGTGGTGCGGGCGGGAACAGGCGATGAATCGTCTCGCGAAGCGTGCGGCACTCGCCGACAAGAAGATCGCTAAGAGGCGAGTGACCGCGCTCGGACGCGACCTTCTCGGCATCCTCCACCGTTGTGATGGCCGCGTCGATCGCATCGCATCGCGGCCCAAAGTCGGCCGATTCCGTCAGCGTTACCCCCGCCGCAGCAACCTGCCTGCGCGCCTCCTCGACCGGCAGATTGTCGAGCAACTGGCACAGGTTGCTGTGCTCGGTCATCAGGCTCTCGGCTCGCGCCGTGTCGAGCAGTTCCCTGGAGGCTTCGTCGACCAGCCGCTGCAAATCGGTGAGCATGACCCGTGCCAGGGCAATGGCCTCGCGCCTCGCCGTCAGGCCGTTCGCCTCGTCCAGACGGTCTTTGATCGCCAGCAGCCGGTTGCAGACGACACTGTGCAGGATCGTGGCTGGTTCCTGTGGAGTGGGGTCCTTCGCCTGAAGGAACAACTTCAACTTGCCACAGCCGTCGAGCAGCAGGTTGACCCAATCGCCGGCGGTCGAACCCAACTCGGCAAGCGCCTTGGCGGCAGCCAGCGCATGGTCCCGCCATACGTCGTAGATGTCCTGGGTCTTGCGCAGAATCTCAAGCACGGGAAGCGGCTCTCCCGCTGCCTCGGCTCCCGGGCCCACCATGATCACCTTATCGAAATGCCGATTGTGCCATGCCGCATGGATGCGGCCGAACGGCTCCCACACGGGGTTTTGGGAGGCGGCCTGCCGTACTTCCACCGTCAGCGCCAGCAGATTGGCTTCGTAGCATTCGAGAATGGCGATTTCTCTGACGATTCCGGCCGCCCACTTGGCGATCCTCGCGGCACGGGCGTGCTCGAGGCCCTGAGCTTCTTCCCGCGCCCCTGAAAGGTCGTTTTTCCGCGCCATAGTCTCGATTCGTTCGATCCTCTCATACCCGGTCATATCGAGTAACGGCTGCGCCCTGACCGGCCCATAGAATACTGGCAGCATCCACTCAGGGTTCTTGGCGAGGTAGAGCGAGGAAACCGCGTGGGCGAAGGCACTGTGGGCGCTGACCTCCTTTTCGACCTCCCGGCCAGGCTTCGTCCAGCCGAGCAATTCATCGTAGAAGGCACCGAAAAAACGAGAGACAGTTCGCTCGTCGGTCTCGCCCAACAGGCCGACCACCTGGACCCCTGCGAACCGATTGGCGATCCGCGCGGCCAGTGGCGAAGAATCGCACATGGCCAAAGTGAACAACCGTGGCGCCCGCAGATGTATAGCGAGTATTTCTACAAACTCATCGAATAAGCGATTTTGCTCTGAACCCCGCCCAGTCGCAAGAACAACCGAGCCGTTGTTCGCGCGGGTGCCGTGCGCCACGATGTGAACGATATCCCATCTCTGGTTCTTCTTGACGACCTCTGTCAGCAGGTCGACCGTGCCATCTCCGGAGATGATCTTGACTTCGACGAATGCAGCACGGCCAACGGCCCGCTCGACCATTGCAGTAGCTTCAGAACTGGCGATCGCCAGCGGCATGTCCTTCGGGCTCGCGGCGATGACCAGCACGCGCAGTCCGTCCGAACAGATCGTGACCGGCGGCGCGCTCGATTTGCAGATGCCACGAATCACCATGCCTGCAGACCCCGTTCTGCTGCCTGTGGCCTGCAATGCCGCTTCGAAGGGAAGGTGCTCGTAGTCTTGCCACAATGGGGCAGGATCGCCAGCAGGCTGCACACAGTGCGGGCCATCGGCTGACAGTTGCGGATCAGCCCAAAGATCGCGGCTGGCTTCCTGCAACTGCCGGAGCCGTTCCGCCCGAGTCACCGCGTCGCCGCCCGCCAGGGCACGGACCCTCGCGCGGAAAAGCTCGATCTTCGTCGGATCGATTATTGTCAAATTGATGTTGCTGTCGGGCGCCTCCAGCTGGTGCAGTAGCAGGCCCTGATGGTGAACGCGCATTTCGATGTGCATGTCAGCCGCCATCCACGTCGTCGAGGGCGGCAGCGGCATCGCGCGCCGCCTGCAGGCGGCGATGCGCGGCCGGCAGGCGCTCGGCGATGTTCAAAACCTGGTCGACCAGTTCGCGCTTGGCGGCCCGCTCGTCGGCATCCGACGTGCCATGGGCGAGCCAGCCGATGAGGCATTCGGCCAGGAAGACCATCGCCTCCGCCTCGCGCCGCGGCGCCAGGGCAACCACCGTCTGCATCAGCCCGCCCGCGTCGCGATATGCGCCATCTAAGTACAGCAGAATGGCCTTGCGATGCAGCGTCTCCAACGGGCCTTGCGCGTCGAACAGACGGCGCAGGCGTTCCAATGCGCCGCGCGCCTGCTCCAGGGGGAGATGCGACGGATAGCGCCTGCCCGACGCCGCGGCCGATGCCTGCAGGCGATCGAACAACCGGGCAGCACCGCCGCCGGCCACCGACGCGGCGGCGACGGCGTGCTGGGCCAGCAGGCCGAGCGCCGCGACCATCACATCGGGATGGTCGGCGCCAGTCTGCGATGGCCCGATCGATGGCAGGGGCCAGCATTCCGACATCTCCCTGCTGCCCAGCGGTCCTGGCCTGCTCGAGCGCCGCGGCGGCCTCGGGCGTGATCGCTGTGGCGGGCGGAAGCGTGGCATTTTCTTCTGTGTATTGCAACAAATCGGCGAGCGGCGCGCCGATCCGCAGCAACGAGACAACCTGTCGCAGTTTCTCGACCGTTTCGTTGTGCCCAAGCTTCGCGGCGATCGCATCAAGGGCCGCATCGGCCTGATCGAGCTCCGCCGCGCCGGCGGCCGCGCCACGCGCGGTCAGCACCTGCTCGCGCCGACGCAGCAATGTGCCAACCCAGTTTTCGGCCAGCGCGGCAATCTCCGGCTGCGCGCGCCATGCCTCCTCAGCGTAGCATGCCGCCTCGGCATAGCGCTGCTGGCGGATCAGAATCGCGCAGAGGTGGTTCAGCGCCAGGCTGCTGGCCCGATCCAGTCCGTCCAGTTCCAACTGGCGCGCGTGGCGCAGCATGGCGGCGTCGGCCATCAGCGCGTCCGCCGATCCGTCCCTCATCAGTTGCTCGTGCTTGCCCAGCAACAGGGCGGAAAGCTGCCGCCGCGTGTCGCTTTCGCAGTCCAGGCCGACCGCCTCGCCGATCAATGCGCGCAGGCGCGGGCGCGTGGTCTCCGGATCGAAATCGGGCGACGCCAAGTCCTCGCGGAAGGCGGCGAGGCTGGTGCCCGAGACCATCTTCGCGGCGTCGGCCCGAAGGGCTGCGACCGGGTCGACCAGCCCGATGTAGCCGATATTGTTCTGCCAGAATGTTTCCGTCAGCGCGTGGTCCGGCGGCGCCCAGCGCACGTACACCACCAGCGCCGCATCGCGCGCCGCCTTGGGGTTACCCGCGGTTTGCAACGCCGCGGCCTCGCTCAGTTCGGAAAACCATTGCCGGCATGCCACGACCGCGTTGTCGTCGGCACCGGGCAGGAGGTGCGCGAACTCGCCCGCATCCATGCCCAACCTGTCAATGATCTCGCGCACCGCGTTGCTGGCGCCGGAAACCGAGGCATTCTGTTCGGCAAAAAACCGCTGCAGCCGCTCCGTCTGCCCGCAGCGGGCAGCGAACAAGGGGCCAAGCGTCATGCGCATGCCATCGACATGCAGCCCATCGGTTTTCCATACTGCAGCCGCTGCCCTGCGCTCACGCGCCAGTTCAAGCGTCAGACGCCCTGCCAGGGCGGCGCGATCGGCTTGGCCATCGCGCTGCGCCTGAGCGAGGAGCCGCGCCAGCCGTCGGTCCAGCAACTGCTCCAACTCGGCTTTCACGGCAGCCGCATGGCCGCGATGGTCGTCGGCAAGGCCGTAGGCGGCCAGACGGCGTGCCACCCAGGTGCCCAGCCAGCGCTCGTTTTCCAGGAACGCTGTCAGCGCGGCGATGGCGTCGCGCCAGGCCGCGGCGTCAATCGCGGGCAAGGCCCGAAAGGCGCGGGTGTAAGCCAGCACCGCGCGCGCGGATTCGTTCGGGCTCCCAGGCATCGCCGTCGCCGGCCAGCGCCGCAGCGGCCGCCGCGTGCTGGCCGGAGGCGAGCCAGAAGCTGGCCTGCTCGTCAGCTGCCGCCTCCGGATCCGGCGTCCCCAATGAGGCTGCCACGATGTCCGGCCGGCCAGCCAGCGCCGGGGCATGGCGGGCCGCCTCGGCGGCCGCGCCATCGGCGCCTGCGGCCTGGGCCAGCGCCGTCATCGCCTGCAGGTCGCCGTCGTCGGGCAGCCCGGCGGCCAGCCCTGCCAATAGGTCGCCGCGGCCGGCGCGGAGGGCCTCGATGGCAGCGGCCCGCAGCAGCGCGCGGCGCAGCGTCGCGGGGGCGCGTGCCTGCAGGTCCAGCATGTGTGCCAACCGTTCCTCGCCCGCCGGCGCCAGCAATGCCGCCAATGCCTGATCGGCCGAGGCGGTGCTGCGGCACAGTTGCTCGCTGACCAGCCGCGCGAGGCCCGGCATGCCGGCGCGGGATGCGGCCGCAGCCACCGCCCGTCGGGCCTGCGCCGCCTGTGGCACGGCAGCGTCGGAGACCCCGGCCAACACGACCGCCGCCTCGCCGAGGGCGCCGCGGCCGGCAAGCTCGACGGCATGGGCAATCCGGGCACCGTCGAGCAGCGGCGCGATCTGGGCCCGCGCCGCATCAGATAGCCTGTGCCAAGTCGCCAGCGCGTCGGTCGCCGCGCCCATGCGCCACTGCGCCAGGCCCCGCGCATAGACCAAGTCGTCCGTTGCGCCCCCGGTAGCCAGCGCTTCGTCCAGCCAGCTCAACGCCAGCGTAAGCCGCTCGGGCGGACAGGCGGCCGGCAAGGCGGCGAGCGTCCGGACCAGCAGACCAGTGGCCTGCGCATCATCCGCCCGGGCGGCAACCTGCGCGCGGGCCACTGCCACGGCCGCATCGGGCTGTCCTGCCTGCCACAGTTGCGCAACCTTGGAGATGGCGCTGTCGTCCGTGGCGATCATGGGAGGAACCGCACCTTGCTCCAATGCCAGAGTTCGCCCTTGAGATCGAAGACCTGGGCTGGCGCACCGGCGGCTACGCAATAGCTGACGCAGGTGACCGGCGGGACGGAAAGTGCGCCCCGCGGTGCCACGCTGTCGGGCCAGCCAGGGAAGGGACTGGCCTTCATCCATCGTTCGATGCGGCGGATTAACCCGTCGATCGGGGCGGTGGAGACCACAAGGCCGATCCGCCAGTCACTGACGTGCTCAGGTTGCTCTTCGAACAGCTGGTGTCCATCCGGAATCGGGTTCCAGGTGGCGGGCTGCAACCCCGGCGGTTCATCGGACGACGGTTCGGTAAACCCACAAGGCCAGCGCCGGGCGACGCCGGTGCTGTGCCCGGCTGCGTCGAGCGCCTCGATCAGCAGAAAGGCATGGCAGAGGACATTGGCGCTGACGAGCGCGCGGAAGCGGCTGCGGCGATCGACCTCGGCATCGGGGTCGAGTGCGCGGAAGGAGCCGTTGTCAGCGGTGCGGACGCCAAGAAAATACCGCACCTCCGGGTGCAGGCTCTTTTGGAGGCGGAGGCGGAAGCCGGACCGATCTTGGCAAATCCCGCAAGAGCTTGGCACGATAGTCGGATTCCGCCCACTCATTCCGGGTGATGCGCTGCGTTTTCCGCAGCAACGCCAGCAACGCATTGCCATATTTGCTCTTCTCAGCATCAGTCAGCGCGTTGAGGCGCGCGGAGATGTCGTTCTCGATGACGACAACGTATATGGGTTTTCTCCAATGCCGGGCCTCGGTAATTTCCGTACAGCAGTAATCACTCTGGACCGATTGCAGTGTCTGGAAAAATACAAGGCCGTGACAGGAAGGCGACATGATCTGCGCGACCACCTTCTTAAGCCACCAATCGGTACCTAGCTGAATGCCCCGATCGTACCACATGCGCACGCCATCGGCATGCAACCATGCCATTTCGAGGAATACCGCGGCCGAATCGTCGTGCGCGTAACTGACGAACAGATAGGGCTGGTCCCCGTCGTACGGTGGAAATGGCTCCGGCGGTTTGCGTGCGTCAGGGGGCATATCGTCCATCGCTACGTCAATTGAAGCGAGCGGCGCCGGGCGGACGGCGCCACACAGCGAGGCAGCGGTAACCGCCAGACGATTTCGCACGATACAAAGCCGCCAGACAAGGGGCCATAAGAGGTCCACCTCACTCCTGGAGCATCGATGGAGACCTTAACCCGTTTCCGGCCGAAACAGGTAAAGGGCCTTTCTCCGCGGCGGATGAGTCGCGAAACAGGTTAAAGGCATCCTGACAAGCGGTACACCGACAAATTCTGTCGGCGTACGGCTAAACCGTTCAGCGGGTATTAAGTTCGATCAATGGCTTGCGTAACTCGTTAAATCGTTCAGCAAGGGTGAAGACGCCCCCGCTGAGTCGTTAATTCGTTCAGCAGGGTGGCTGCAACCTTGCACCTGTGCGGCAAGGCCATTCAGGCCCGGACGAGACCGAGGGGGACCGCCGTCGGGTGCACATGCTGCATGATCGGTGCTTCAGGGGCCTGATCGACAGGGCTGGGACAGAGCGCGCGGCGTCCCCGACGGGAACGGATACCCCAAGGCCCACGCACCATTAAACGCTTCAGCCGCTGAACGAATTAACGAGTCAACCGGCGCTGCTGAACGCTTTAATGGTACTGCTGAACGAATTAGGCGTAAGCCGACAAATTCCGTTTGAATAGCAGGTCGCTAGGCCACAAAATAACACGCGGTAAGGAGCATTATCACGTATTATATGGGCCAATTCGGCTCGCGCCGACTGTCGCCTCAAGCCGCTTTGAACGGGTTCATGATCCGGACGACATCGATCACCACGCCGTGCTGTATGTCCTCCGACCAGAGCGTCGCGCAACCGGACAAGACCGCGGATGCGACGATCATGGCATCATAGAGCGCGTTCGAGGCGGAACTGGCCGAGGCTGCCGCCTGAAACGGTAGCCAGATCGAGGCCCGTGGTCTGTAACATTTTCCTTCGTCTGCATATGTTTCAGGTCAGTCCGTACCAAGCACCGCGACCGGCACCATGGAGTATGAGGTGTCCGCCATTCGTTAGAGCCTTCATATGGTCCTTGATCGTGTGGCGGCTTTGCCCAGTTACCTTCACAGCATCTGCAACAGTCACCCGACCGCGCTCCCGGGCCAACTCCAGGATTTGGGCCGAGAGTTCGGGCAGATCGCCCAGGACGAGCAATTCGCGTTCGACCTTGCGCTCAAGTCGCCGTTTCTGCTGCTGCAGCGCACGCAAGAAGAAGTCGAGCCACGGTTCCCAGTCAGCTGCGGCCGTGCGGATGGTTCCCTGGGTTCGCCGCAAGGCCAGATAGTACCCTTCCTTGCTCTGCTCAATAATGCTTTCAAGCGAACTGTACGGCACGTAGGCGTATCCAGCGCGCAGAAGTAGCAACGTCGTCAGCACTCGTGACAGGCGGCCATTCCCGTCCTGGAACGGGTGGATCTCAAGGAACACTACGGTGAAGACAGCTATGACAAGCAATGGGTGAAACGCCTTGCTGTCCTCGGAAGCCTGCAACCACGTGATTAGTTCACCCATTAGCCGCGGCGTGTCGAATGGCGTTGCCGTGGCGAAAACAACGCCCAGGCTCTTTCCCTCCTCGTTGAACGCTTCAACGTGGTTGGCAATGGTCTTGTAGGCACCCCGATGGCGTTCGTCCTTCGGCGAATGGACCAGCAGGTCCCGATGAAGTTGTCGGATGTGGTTCTCGGTAACCGGGATGTCGGCCCAGTGCTCGAAAATCGTCTCCATCACCTCGGCATAGCCGGCGACCTCCTGCTCGTCGCGGGTGGAGAAGGATTTGAGTTTAAGATTGGAGAGCAGCTTCTCAACGTCGCGGTTGCTTAACCTTGCACCCTCGATGCGGGTCGATGAGCCGATGCTCTCGATGGTTGCAACGCGGCGGAGGCTGGTGAGCCTGTCGGGAGCAATCCGGCCGATCGCTCGCCAGGCGCCCTTGAACTCGTCGATCTCCGCGATCAGCGAGAGAATGCTCGGTGTGATCCTGAGAGCGGCGACGGCCGGCCCCAGAGCCATTTTTCCATCCGATTCCATCCAATCAAAAATGCGCCGCTGGCATCCGTTTGTCCAGCCAATTGCATCCATTCGTGAAGGTTCGCTGACCGTAAACCAGGTTGATGGATCAGGAGCGTCTTCGGGCTACGCCCCGTCGTGGTCATCTAGGCCTGGGCCGACCGCGACGTCGAAGCCGGGCCTCAGCGCCGGGTGTTTGCCCTTGGTGATCAGCGCGGTCAGCCGGCCCCGCTCCTCATCGCTGAGCTTCACCACGTATTTTTTTACCGCGATCTCTTTGGCCGCCACAAATCGTCTCCGCTGGTCCTATGCGGAACGATCGAGTCAGACATCCACCGCAGAGTCAAGGACGCCGGGCACTAGTCGTAGGAGCGCTCCTGGCGCCGGAACCGTCGGCCGCCGGTGGCGGTAAATCACGTGGGAGCACGATCTCGGTGTCCGGTTGGGCGGCCAGCGGCGGCGCCACCGGCGCCACCGGGATGCCTGACATCGGCGGCGCGGGAATGGCGCTCTCCTGGCGCTGGGCAGCCGTCGTCACATCGATGCCCACAGAGTTCGGCGGGGTGTCGGCCGCAGCACCGCGCCCTCCGCGCAGCAGCAGTTGCTGCCGCCAGGCATAGAACTGTCCGCGGCTGATGCCGTGCCTGGCCGCCACCATCGCCGCCGACGCGCCCGGCTCCAAGCTCTCGGCCACGATCTGGCGTTTCTGCTCAGCCGTCCAGCAGCGCCGACGCTTGCCAGAGGCAGTCCCCTCGGCGGCCTCACTGTGAGCGCTCGTATGATCAGTCAAAAGAGCGCTCTCTGTCGGCAAAGACCGCTTCGCCATGTCGTCGTCCTCCGCCATGGACGACATCTGGCACCAAACCACCCCCGCGGCACAGGGTGTCGCCGCCACCCCGCTTACGGGGAATCGGCAGCAGAGCGCGAATGACCTTGGCTGTGCGGGCGAGGATGCCATCGCCGCCCTTGCCCTCCTTGATCGCGACGGCGCGCGCCTCGCCGTTGACGATCTGCATCAGCCGGTCGGCCGTGCCGGGGAGGTAGGAGCCTTCCTTGATCGTCGCGCCGTCGGCTGCCGTGCCCACTTCCGTCGCGGCATCGTCGTCAAAGCCCGCCTCGGACTCTGCTGACGGGGTGAAGATGCCGGTGGGCAGCCGGTCGAGCGCGGCGGCGAGCCGCGTCTCGAAGGCCGCGCCGTCCTTGCGCGGCCGGCAGGTGTAGGTCAGGGCAGGGCCGTAGATGCCGCGCCGCTGCGCATGATCGCCCAGCACCATCTCCGGGTGCTCGGCAAAGTAGCGGTTCACCTGGATGCCGGCCGGCTCCGCCTCGCCGCAATCGTCATCCACCGCCGCCTCGACCGCGGCGAGGTCGATCCAGGCCGCGCCGGCGGAGGACTGGCCCGCGTCACGGCGCTGGAACACCAGCAGATCGGCCACCACGTCGGTGCCCGCGGTTGCGCGCATGCTGGCCTCGGGCAGGCGCACCGCGCCGATCAGGTCGGCCATGCCGGCGATGTGCTCGCGCGCCGTGGTGCTGACCTTGTCCATCGTGCCGGTGCTGGTGACGAACAGCGCGAGGCCGCCGGGACGCAGCCGCTCGATCGAGCGCGCGATGAAATGGTCATGCAGCCGCAGCCGCAGCGCCCGCGTGGCTGGATCGGCCCGCACCACGCGAACAGAGAATGGCGGATTCCCGATCGCCAGATCGAAGCCGCCGGCGAGCGGGCTCCGCGTGTAATCTTCGTACCGCACCCGCGCCTCGGGATGCACGAGGCGCGCGATCCGGGCCGTGACCGGATCGTATTCGATGCCGGTGAGTTGGCAGGCCGGACGCAGCGGGGCAGGGAGCAGAGCGAAAAACAGGCCGGTACCCATGCCGGGTTCCAGCACACGACCGCCGCTGAACCCCAGCCGCATCGCGGCCCGCCAGAGTCCAGAGATGATGGTTTCAGGTGTAAAGTGAGCATATTGGGTGGCACGCTGGAGGGCGGCGTATTCTTCCGGCGTAACGGCGGCTTCGAGCGCCGCGCCGATTTCCTGCCAGCCGGGCCGGAAGTCATCCTCGCCGGGGCGGCGGAAGCAGTTCTGCGCCAGGTCCGTGGCACCGAAGCCGATGAAGCGCAGCAGGTGCGCCTGCTCCTCCGGCGTTGGGGCGCGGCCCGACTGCTCAAGCGCCTTCGAAAGGCGGATTGCCGCGATGTTGTCGCGTGCGCGGCCGGGCCAGCCCAGGGCAAGGTCGCGATCACCGGCAAGATGGAAGTTGCTGCCGCATGCGGCCGGAGCCGCTGGTGCAGCTGCCGGCGGCGTGTCGCCGTCGTCATCGGCCTCATCGAATGCGCGCATATCCACAGCGGTTGACGGCGCGGGATAGGTCCAGCCCGACAACGCGGTGTTGTCGAACAGCGTGAATCCAAAGGTGTCGTTTGGCATGATGGTCTCCTCGTGCGGGCAGCCGCGCAGCATCGACCGCCTGATAGCGGTCGAGCCGGCGACTGCAGTTTGATCGGAAGGGGTGGCTCTACGCGGCGACCGGCATCGGTTCCGGCGCATCGGCCGAATTGGCATCGTCGCCGGTGGACAGGCTGTCCGGTGGTCCGGCCTGGCTGTTCGCGTAGTCGGGATGGAAGGCAAGCAGGTAATCGGCGATGCGCTGCGCGTCTGCCGCCGCGCGGAAAATCTCCTTGCGGTCAGAGCGCAATCTCTCCAACCAGGATGCAACGTAGGCAGCATTGTTGGAAAATTCGCTGTCGGAAACAGCGATCCCGAGTTCTGCACAGACCATCATTTGGGAAATTTCAACTTTCAACTCCTCCCTCGCGTAATCATGCGAACCGAACCGGTTGCGTAGATCGCGGTTGAGCCGCGATGCCGATCCACTCCAGTGACCCAGCTCGTGGATGACGGTTCCGCAATACCCTTCCGCCGTCGCGAAGGCCGATTGCGGCGGCATCTGGATGTGATCGGTCGCTGGCGAATAGAACGCACGGTCGCCACCGACCCTGATGGCAGCGCGACTGTTGCCGAGAATGATCTCGGCGGCCTCCGGCGTGCGCCACGGCGCTTCCTCGATGGTGGGCGGCACGTAGTCGGAAATGCCGTCGATCTGGCTGGCATGGAACAAGGTGAAGGCGCGCAGCAGTGGGATACGCTTCACCGCGTCTTCGTCATCGGCCGGCTTGGACTCATCGCGCAGTTCGAGCCGCTTGAAGAAGAACGCTGCTGTTCCGCGCTCGCCTTTGCGAACCTGCCAGCCTCGATCTTCAGCTTGTTTGTAGGTCGCCCAGCGCGGATCACCGCTGCTGAAGGCGAGAGGCGACATGCCGAGCATCAACACGTTGATTCCGCGATAACGCTGGCCAGTCGTGGCGTTGCACGGCATTGCCGGACCGCCGGCCTTGTCGGGGTCCCACGGCTTGCGCCATGGCGGCGTGCCGGCTTCCAGCGCGGCGATGACGCGGTCGGTGACTTCCTGATAGTGGTCGCGCGGCACGTGGCCGGTCTTGCCGCCGCGGTTCGCGTGTCTGGTCATGGTGCTGCTGGAATTCATCGGGATGTCCTTCCCTTCATGGGTTTCTGGAACACCCCCCTCGCCCCGCATCCCGGCTGACCGGGGCAAGGGCGCGCCACTTGCGCGAGGCCGCAGGCCGGCCCCTTGCGGCGGGCAGACGGTGATGCGGTAGCGGCTCTCATTCCATTTTCGTTTTCCGGTCTCCGCTTTGGTTTCTGCTTCGTGATGCTGATCCTAGCTGCGCTCGACTTGGACGTGATCCGGCGTCATGGCACCGGCATCCGCCCGCACCACACCTCGTTCCAGTCTTTCAGCCCTTCGGGCGGGAGGAACCTGTCGAACCGCACCCCCGCCTCGGTCGCCAGGGTTGCGAGGCGGGCGGCGTAGCGCTGGCCCGCGGTGTCGGCATCGGTCGCGGCGATCAGGATGCCCGCCGGTTCGACCGACAGGCCATGCAAGAGTTGCCGGAGCGCGGCTTCGGTTGCTGGACCCATGCCGCCGGCGGTGGCTGCATAGAGCGTGTCGCGCCGCCCGCGCTCGATCGCGGCCAGGCTCAGGGCGTCGATCGCCGCCTCGCACACCGCGACGCGGATCAGCCGGCCGGTGCCGCCGGGCAGGCGGAACAGCGTCTTGCCGCCGCCGGCCGAGAAGCTGCGCCAGGCGGGGCCGCGCATTTCGAACCCGGTCAGAACATCTGCGCCGTCCCGGTGCGCGAACCAGGCGCTGCCTTGCGGGCCTTCCCGGACGACGTCAGCCGCGTCCGCAGCCACAAGGATACGCTCCGGTAGTCCCCGCGGTCCGGTGAGATAGCGCCAGACCAGTGATCCGCGCGACAGGGGCCGGCGCCTCGCCCATTGCAGGGTGACAGCCACGTGGGATGCCCGCGTCCGCCGCGTGCGGATGGCCTCGGGAAGCGCGGGGGCAATTCCCACGAAGCCGCGCAGCACGAGACACGCCGCGCCGAAGGAAAGCCCGGGGTCGAGGTGCCGGACGAGGGTGAAGATGTCGCCCTTGCGTTCGCTGAATGGGTCCCACCAGCCGCGGCCGTCATGATTGACGATCAGGATTTCGCCGGAGCCACGCCGGTATTTGAGGCTGCGGCGGGTGCTCTCCGCATGGTCCAGCCGCCACACCGGCGGCAGCCTCTCCAGCAGCGCGGCGCAGTTCACGCCGGCCTTCAGCCATTCAATCTCGGTGTCCTGCACGGTTCGGCCGTCCTTTCGGAATCGGCCGGGCAGCGCGGGTGCGGCGCCATGCCGTACTCTGTTCTATCTGCTCGGCCTGTCCTCCCGCCGACCGCGAAGCCGGCGCGGGACAAGGGCGGGCGCAGCACGGGAGCGCGCAGCGCGCCGAACCCTTGTGGCGCGCCTGGCGCAAGCGGTAGCCGTGTCGTCTGTCGGCAGATTTCGCTTTTCTGCGCGGGATGGATAACTGGGATGGCCGGAACGCCGCTTCCGCGGCCCGGGGGGCCGCCCCTGCGGCGAGTAGAGCCTGCTCCCGCAGCGTGGGCGTCCGCCCCGCCGATTTCCCTTGCGGGCTATGCCGAAAAAGATATATTGTCGCGATGACGTGGTGCGTGGAATTTCTGAACGAAGAGGTGCTGGCGGAGCTGGAAGCACTGCCGGTGGACATCCGGGCCAGTTTCCTGCGCATCACTCGGCTGATCGAAGCCGAGGGCGTTCACAAGCTGCGCGAGCCGTACGTGAAGCACCTCGAAGGGCCGATATGGGAGATGCGCATGAAGGGTCGCGACGGTATCGCCCGCGCGGCATACGTCACCGCATCGGGGCAACGGGTCGTCGTCGTGCATGTGTTTTCAAAAAAGACCCAGAAGACGCCACGACGCGAGATCGAGATGGCCATTAAACGGGCGAAGGAGGTGACATGACCCGCAGGTATATCCCTGTCGAGGAAGCCGCGAAGGAGTGGATGAAAGCCCCCGAATTCCGGGCAGAGTATGACGCGCTGGAAGACGAGTTTGCCCTTGCCTCGGCGCTGATCAAGGCGCGCGGCGACGCGGACCTGACGCAGGAGCAGGTGGCCGCCGCGATGGGAACGTCGCAGGCTTTCGTTGCCCGGCTGGAAAGCGGCAAGGTATTGCCCTCGACCCGCACGTTGGAGCGGTTCGCCAAGGCCACGCACACCAAACTTCGTATCCGCTTCGAACCGGAGAAGCCCGGGCAGGAAGCGCCGAGGTGACACAGATGCCTCCCCCCACGGGACGGACACGGGAAACCCATGACCGTCCTCGTCTCTTGATGTTGCGGGAGTGATGCCAGGAACGGCATCGGGAGAGGCGGCCTACAGCTCATCGGCCGCGAGGTTCACGACGTCAGCTCCCGCTCTGCGGTAGGCTGCGGCCACGACGCGCAGCGGCGCGTTCGACAGCGAGCCCCAGGGCGGCGCGTCCGCCGATCGGGCCGCGCACCGCCAGCCTGAACGCCTCGTCGAATGGCACTTCGCGGCTGTCGATGACCGGTAATCCGCAAGCGATGCAGGTGGCCTTTATCGATTCACAATCGTAGCCGCTGAGTGTGCAGCCGCGGCCAAAGTGCAACGAAAAGCCGCCCCGTCCAATCGAGAGATGACCGCCCTCGATTCGCAGCGCGCGAGCGATCAGGTCCTCGGTGCTGTCCCGTTCCGCCACCCTCATCGCCGGGCCTCCTGCAGGTCATGAATCGGGACCGTGCTGTCTCGGTCCGACACGAAGCCGGGAATAGCGAGGATGAGGTAGATCGTGGCGGAGAGAAGCGTTGCTCCCGCTGCGATTTGCAGGCTTTTGCCGATCATTTCCATGTGCCGCTCCTGTTCTGGATCTTCTTCTCGAAGACCCTTCCCGGCGGCTGTTTCGGGAGCGCCGGGGCAGGAGCGGGCGCAGGCGGGGACCCACGCGCCTACGCGTGGGGTGGCAAGCCCGGGAGCGCAGCGACGAACTCTTGCGGCGGCGCGCCCGCAAGCGGCAGCATCTTTCCTCGTGTTTCCAATTGGGCTTTTCTGAAATGGAAATGTTGGCCGCCGACGCCTCCATCATGGCAGGCACCGCTGCCTGCTACCCTGGCCGAACGCGCGCCCAGGAACGGGTTAACAGTTTCTGCTGCGCGAAGCCGGCGCAGAAACTGTTAATTCGCCGACCGCGCCCTCACCCCCCGATTGTTCGGCGGTATCTGCCCGAGAATCACAAGTTCCCGGACGGAATGAATATTCTCGGACAGAATGCAAGTGGCAGACGATGCTGCGGCGGAATCCGGCGCCGGTGGTCGATGGCGGGCGCCCGAGCGGGCAGGGCAGCAGGGGAGGGGAGGCATGAACGACATCGTGCCGCACGTAGCCGGCGGCGTTCCGGCGGAATTGCATCAAGAGGCGGACGCCGATCGCGGGTCAAACGCCACGCCGGTTCACAGCGTCGCCCGCCAGCCTCGCCGGCGCGGGCGACACGGCAAGCCGCCGCCTCACCTGTCCCGCTTCGCCTCCGCCACCCGCGTGGCCTGCGAGACGCGACCGATTTCTCGCGGGTCCATCCGCACCGTTGGACGGTTGCTCGAAGTCGGGCGCATGCCCGATGAGGCGGTGGCGCCGGCACTTGGGTGAGCGGCGGCGCGGGCGGCCTGCTTCATCTCGAACGCCTTCAGTGACAGCTCCGCCTGGGTCGGCGCCGCGGACGCAGGCTCTGGCTCATCGTGGCGCGCCAGTTCCTTGTTGGCGCGCTTCAGCGCCTGCATCAGCAACTGTGCTTTGCCGACGGTCCCCAGATTGTCTCGCGCCGGCGACCCGCCCCGCGGCTCCGCCTTGCCGCGCATCTCCCGGCGCTGCTGGCGGGCGATCGATTGGGCGCGATCCCGGTGCTCGCGCAACCGCCTGATCAAGGCTCGCAGTTCGGCCGGCGCAAGTTCGAGAATCCGCGGATAGCGCGTCGCCGCCACGTCCTCGCCTTCCTGGCCGGACAGCAGCCTCGCCTCGCGATCTCTCGGCACGCTCATCGGCCTATTCCCTATTCCTTCCACTTCGCAGCCCCGCCGCGGCGATGAGCGAGGATCGAGCGTCAATGCTGCGATATCCCGGCCTTTCGCGCAAACCGAAGCCCCAACAGGCAGGGCGCACGCGTGCGAGGCAGCGCCGCCCTCGCAGGAAAACGGTTTCAATGACCGCCGGTCCGTCCGCGGTTTGCCGCCGCTGACGCAAGGCATTGAGTTGGGCCGCCTGAACGGGCATTCACGAGCACTGAGGGGATGGGAGTGTCAACATCCGGCAGGCGAACGCTGACCGGGGTGACTTCGGAGAATTTGGTAAACTTATCAGAATCTCCCTGTTTGCGGACGCTTCTGCGCGTTACATTACGATAATAGTAAGCATGCCCCCCCGCGGACGCTACGGCATTCACACATTTAACTGTGTTGTTGCGATGAAAAAACCTGCGGCCATGGCAGCGAACTGGGTCCAGCCGGCGCGCATGGTTTTGGGACCGGGCGGCTTGTAATAGCAGTTCCATCCGCCGAGGCGGGCGATGATCCAGGCGAGCCAGGCGAGCGAGTGGCGCGGATGAGGGTTTTGCTGACGCAGGGTTCTGCCTTCGAGAGTTGCGCCAATGGCTTCGGCGGCCGGCAGCAGGGCCGCATCGATGACATCGGTCGCGGGTCGCGGGCTGCCATCACGGGCGTTGACCAGTTGCATTGTACGGATTGCCGCGGCAAGACCGACCAGAGCCAGCTTGAACAGCCGCCCGGCCTCATGCATTTGGGTTTCCTCTAGGCGTATACCGTCGCTTTTCAATGCACGAAAGATTTCTTCAATCCGCCAACGCAACCGATAGAGGCGCACGATGTCCTGCGCCTCGGCAGCGCTGGTGACATTCAGCGTGGTCAACAGCCGCCACACCAGCGGCTGTGCATCAGCCGGAGCATTGATCTCTCGCGCCTCGACCATATACAGCGTCAGCCTGCGGCGGGTCCGAGCGATCACCGCCATGACGTGGACGCGAGATCACGACCGGCCCGGCGCGCAGCACAACGGTGGCGATCCGGCCGCGCCCGCCGGCCCGGGATGGAGCCACACGAACCTCGGTTCGTGCCAACTCCGGCCATGCGGCGGGCGCCGCGAACAGGCGCGCTCCGTCGTCGAGCGCGCGGTCCTGCGCTGCTCGCACAATCAGATCGACCCCTGCCGGGCATCGTGCGAAGCTTGCATAGATATCGCCCTCGCGATCGGCCACGACCACCACCGAGGCGGCGTCGGCTAAACACGCAGCCGCACACTCTGCCCCTTCCAACCAGCGGACGCTCTCCTTGTCTTCCAACGCGCGGGCGTGGGTCGGGGCGATTTCATCCGTTCGGGTCCAAATCCTGGCGCCGACCAGACCGAGAACGGCCTCTGTCTCGCTGTCAATGGCGATCAGTGGATGGATGAAAAACCCGGCGGAAACGCCGTCTCCTGCCGGCCCCAGACCACGTCGCCGCTCCTCGCGGCCGGCGAAATTGATCTCGGTCGTATCCTGCGCCACGACAATCCGCCGTCCGGCGCAGGCGGCGACGGTGCGGCTCGCCAGCGTCTGCACGATCTCGACCGTTGTGACGGAGGGTGCCGCCAAAAACCGATGGATCGCCATCTCGCCAGCCCGATCACCGCCAAGCTTGCGGACGACCAGCGACCCGGTCTCCGTCACCCGCTCGATCAGCGTGGTGCCCATCGCCGCACGACGGGCATCTCCAAAATAACCAAGCTCCCCTCCCTTTTGCCTCACACAGTCTCCTGATCCACAGAATACGTCATAGATTCAGAGAGTTGTCCGCTATACAAGCAAAATGTGTGAATGCCGTAGCCGCGGACGACCGTTCCAACGGAGAACCTGTAATGCCTAATCTAGGGCCTGTTAGTCCTTGAGTTCCATGAAAATATTGGAGAATTTCGGCGGACGATCGGGAAAAGACGCATATTGATCCGCATAGAGAATCACATATGACGTTGGCGTCGCTGAGTTGCCTGGCGTGCAAGAAAATCCTGAGCAGATTCAGCTCATGGTGCAGAACTCAAGGACTAACAGGCCCTAGTCCTTGAGTGCTTCCCCATATAGGGAAGTATGACAGACACCCAATGGAAGGGACTCGCACCTCTGATTGAGCAGTGCCGTCCCCCGCACAAGACCGAGTTCCTCAATCTCCGCCGGACCATCGAGGCGATCATCTGGCGCCATGAGAACGGCGCCAAGTGGCGGCAAATACCCACCGAGTTGGGACCGTGGTGGATGGCGGCGCAGGCGTTCAACCGCTGGAGCCATCACGGTGTTTGGGAGCGCCTGCTGGAACTGGCGCAGGCACGGGGCGGCGTGCAACTGGGCATGGCCTTTCTCGACGGCAGCACCATCCGCGCCCATCACAAAGCCGCCGGCGCCGTCAAGCATGGCAGAACGTCGGCCCAGCGCGATCAAGATGAAGGACTTGGCCGCTCGCGCGGGGGCTTTGGCACCAAGGCCTGCGTGCTCGCCGACGCTTCCGGCCGGGCAATCGGCTTCAAGCTCGCGCCCGGGCAGGCGCACGAACTGCCGCTGGCGCCGGCGCTACTGGCCCTGCTCGTCGCCATCCCGCGGTGGATTCTGGGTGACCGCGGCTATTCCTCGCATCTTTTCCGCACGTTGATCTGGAACCTGGGCGCCCGTCCGGCGATCCCGCCCAGGCGCAACGAGGCGCCGGTCGCCTGTCCACCCTGGATCTACCACAACCGTAACCTGGTCGAACGCCTGTGGAACCGGCTGAAGGAATGGCGGGCGGTTGCGACGCGATATGAAAAGACCGCGCGCTCCTTCATGGGCGTGCTTTGCATGGCTGCAACAATGGACTGGCTAAAGGCATAGACAAGAACTCAAGGACTAACAGACCCTAACAGGCCCTACACCGATCGGCGGGTTCGCCGCTGGTTGATCCGACGCACGGGACGAGAAGGCACCGGGTTCGGCCAGATCCCGGACGAGTATCTCTACAAGACGCTCGGCCTTTACGACGTTCCAGTGCGTCTCGCCGACCTGCCGAGAGCGAAGGTCTGATGGGACGGGAGAGAGCTGGATGCGGTAGTTCCGCATGTCCAGTTCGATGAGCGGCGACTGGAAACGGAGCCACGAACCGAGCTGAGGCACCGGCAACCGGCGAAAGCCGCCGGACAACGGCCATTCCTCGGGACCTACAGCGACCGCGCCAGTCGTCGACTCTACCAGGATGGTGGCAGCAGCCCGGCGACACGGCATCGCTTGCCAATCTCGTCGCAGAGGGAGCTGAGGCTCGGACGGTTTGCCCTGGCGTAGTGCTGCTCGATTTCGTGCGTGATGATCGCCTCAACGGCAGCGTCCAGGCGCCTGGCGCGCGGCTTGCGGCTGGGCAGGAATGCCGTGATCCCGGCACCGGCCTGCACCTGGCGAAGCAGCGAAAAGACATGCCGCCGGCCCACACCGAGTTCCTTCCCAACCCGATCGACATCCGCGCGGCCGCGGCGCGGCAAACAGGCCAACGCCGTCAGCAGATCAAGCCGCCTTGCGGCTTCGGACCACTCGGCATCGGTGTAGCGAAGCTCGTTCCTGGGGCTGCCCGGCGCAGTGAGCGCGATGTCGTCTGGAAAGCCGATCCTTGCCGGGTCAGCCGAGACAAGTTCTCCGGCCTCGTTGCGCAGAATCACAGCATCGGCCCCGAGCAGGCGGTCGACACGCCAGCGGCCGCCGGCATGGTCCACCACAGCCCCGGCGACAATGTGCCGCTCCATTGCGGGTCTCTGCGCTGTTCTCCGGCCACACCCTACCACCTCCCACATCAGCGGGACGATGCACGGGTTCGAGCGCCAACCGGTTGGGGCACCACCCCTGGGAACTGAACGTCAGGCGTTCACGCTGACCTGACTGCCCGCATCCTGCTCTGCCGACATCCCGACGGCGGCGTGGACCGTGACCGCGCCCCACGTTTCCGCCTGCTGCAACCGGATTTCGGCCCCGCGGGCCAGCTCCAGGCCCGCCACCAGCGTGCTGCACACGGCCACCCGCGTGCGCAGGGAAAGCGCCGGCAGGTCGGGCGCCAGCTGCGGCACGAACAGCAACAGGTCGCTGCCATCCGGCAACCCGGCAACAAGTTGCCGCATCCGCGCCAACGCCTGGTATGGCGTCCAGAACCTCGGCCGCGGAGGGTGGGAAGCTTCGGGCGGCTCCGGCGGCAGGGTGGTTTGCAGGACAGCGACAGCCGCCTCGAGCAGCCCAACGTAGCCTGCCAACTCCAGCCTGACCGGCGCAAGGTCGTCGTGGCGCCCCCGTCCGAAGATGTCGTGTCCAAGCTGCGGTCGCTGCTCGAGCCAAGCGCTGGCAGTGCGAATACGTTCCAGCGCGGCCAGCCGGTCGGTGAGGGTCTTCGCCGCCGTTTCGGCCTGGCGTGCTTCCTCCACGTCCTTCGGCAGCAGCAACCGCGACTTGAGCCAGACCAGCCACGCCGCCATCACCAGCCAATCGGCCGCGCGCGCGAGGTCAACGCGCCCGATGTCCGAGGTGGCTGACAGGTACTGATCGACGAGGGCAGTGACCGAAATCTGGCCGAGGTCAACTTCCTGCCGGCCCGCCAGTTCCAGCAGCAGATCGAGAGGGCCCGCAAACCCGTCGAACCGCAGCTGGACGTCATCAGGCGGGGGCGGGTCTCCTTCGTCCATGCCCACAGCCTACCCGCCATGGCGTCGCTCTCGCACGCGATGCTTTCAGCGCCACACAGTGCAGTCGCAAAGGGTGAATTTGCCGCACAGTGCAGTCGTAAAGGCCAAGCCGGAGTGCAATGCTCAAAGGCCAACTAATTGATATTCAACATATCCGAGTGCAATGCTCAAAGCAAAGCGACAGAGTTGTACAAACCCGAATTTCGTCAAAGTCGACCGCAGCGCGTTGCAGATCACAAGGTAAGATTCGCCGCAAACCGAATGGGCTGCGTGTTCGGTCGGCCTACTCTGAAAATTTACTGCAGTCGGCTTTGACAAATGACAACTACGCCGCAAAGCTGAATATCAGGATCGCTGGCTTCTTCCATATGACACAACTCGCCATTGCCGAGATGCAGAAGCAGGGGAGCGGCCACGTCATGCAGATCACGACGAGCGTGGTAGACGATGAGAACTCGGCCGCCCTGCCCTTGCCGTCGCTGACGAAAGGCGGCCTGAGCGCCGCCACAAAGCGGCTCGCCATCGAGTGTGCGAGGCGCGGCATCCAAGTCAACACCGTTGCGCCGGCTGTCATCAAGTCGCCGATGCATCCGGTCGAGACGACTGTACCGCCCGAAGCCGCCGCGATCTACCCACTCCGGATCGCCGTCCCGGAGGCGGACCTGGCCTATCTTCGGCAACGCCTGACCACGACACGCTGGTCGGACCGCGAGGCGTTTGAAGACCGAAGACCGGGTGCGAAGGCGGCGGAGATTCTGGTGAACCGAGCAACCAGGACGCATCCATCGCCATCAGGCCGCATGGCACCAACATGGTCCAGGACGTCCAGGCAGCTTTCGCTGCTGGCAGCGGCTACCATGCTGTGTGCCTCCGGCGCCTTCGCGCAGACCGCGAGCGAGGTCCTCGGGCCCGCCGCCGTCGTACCGTTGGCAGTAGAGCAGCCGCCCGCCAGGGTCGTCGTCGATCCGCCCCTGGCAGAGCCGTTGGCCCAGGGCCTGGTCGTCCTCCAGTACCGGACTGAGAACCTGCGGATCGTGCCCGTGTTCGGCCCGCCGGCGCTCGCGGTTTCGCCGCGCATCGGGCATCTTCACGTCACCGTCGACGATCTGCCCTGGGACTGGGCGGCCGTGAGCGGCGATCCCCTCATCATCCAGCACTTGCCACCCGGCCCGCACCGGGTGCGGGTCGAGCTCAACAACGCCAATCACCACGCCCTTAACCAACGCGTCGTCGAGTTCGTGATTCCAGACATCGGCCAGCGACAACGGTCAATGACACAGGTGGACACGGCGACCCGGGCGGGCACCGCGGCCGCGGAGCAGCCGCCTGCCAGGATCGTCGTCGATCCGCCCCTGGCAGAGCCATTGGCCCGCGGAGTACTCTTCCTCCAGTACCGGCCCGAGAACCTGCAGATCGTGTCCGTGTTCGGCCCGGCGGCGCTCGCGGTTTCGCCGCGCATCGGACACGTCCACGTCACCGTCGACGATCTGCCCTGGCACTGGGCGGACGCGAGCGGCGATCCCATCATCATCCAGAACCTGCCTCCCGGTCCGCACCGGGTCCGGGTCGAGCTCGTCGACGCCAACCACCAAGCCCTTGATCAGCATGTCGTCAAATTCGTGATTCCAGAAATCGGTCAGCAGTCGCGATCGACGACGCAGGTGGGCGATCGATGACCGCGTTGGCCAACTGTGCGCGGCGCTACCGCAAGCCTATCGACTATGGCGAAAGGGACGAAGGCGGCCACTTCGCGACGGGGAAGAAGTCGGGCCTCCCGGCGGCCGAACTCCGGGCCGCGTTCCGCTTCCTGCGCTGATGAGAGCGGTCGACCACACCGAGCCAACGCGATCGGGTTCTCGCGCCCATCGGACGCTGTCGAGGCCGTCAGCGGGCGTGCATCTCCCAGCCGATCATCGAACGGAAAGGTTCTGCCGATGACGACAATCGAAAAGCCCGAGGCCATCAACCAGGGTCGACGCCGCTTGTTCACAGCGGCAGCGATAACCGTCGTTGCCGGCCAACTCGGCATGAACGGTCCCACGCGCGCGCAGGCCGGCAACGCAAGATCGATGACCGTGCCCCCGATCAGGCCGGGGACGAACACGCGTTTTGCCTCCCTCCGGCAGATCGAGGCAGGCGCGTTGAACGTAGGATATGCCGAGGCCGGCCCCGCGGACGGCCCTGTCGTGATGCTGCTGCACGGGTGGCCGTACGACATCCACAGTTATGTCGACGTGGCGCCGCTGCTCGCATCGGCGGGTTACCGGGTGATCGTCCCGTATGTGCGTGGGTGCGGGACGACGCGCTTTCTTTTGGATGCAACCCCCCGCAACGCGCAGCAGGCCGCGGTTGCCGCCGACGTCATCGATCTGATGGATACGCTCAGGATCGAGAAGGCAATCCTTGCCGGCTATGACTGGGGGGCGCGGACGGCAGATATCGTCGCGGCGCTCTGGCCGGAGCGCTGCAAGGCCCTCGTCTCCGTGAGCGGCTATCTGATCGGCAGTCAAAAGGCAAACAGGACGCCGTTGCCGCCGCAAGCCGAATACGAGTGGTGGTATCAGTATTACTTTTCCACCGATCGCGGGGCGCTCGGGTACGAGAAGTACCGGCGCGAGTTCGCGCGGTTGATCTGGCAGCTCGCGTCGCCGAAATGGCACTTCGACAATGCGACGTTCGATCGTACCGCGGCGTCGTTCGAGAACCCGGACTACGTCGCTATTGTTATCCACAACTACCGCTGGCGGCTCGGCCTGGTTCAGGGTGAGCCGAAATACGACGAGCTCGAAAAGCGGCTCGCCGAAGGTCCGGTTATCACAGTACCCACAATCACGCTTGAGGGCGATGCGAATGGTGCGCCGCACGGGGATGCTGCATCGTACGCGAAGAAGTTTTCAGGCCGCTACATGCACCGGGTCATCACGGGCGGGGTTGGACACAACCTGCCGCAGGAGGCCCCGCAGGCTTTCGCACAGGCCGTGGTCGACGTCGAGGGTAACGGAAGAGGATAATCTCCGGATTGGGGCAGAGGGCCCATCCGTTTTGCCCCGATTGGCCCCAGGGGCGTGGTGAGGCTGGTGATCCCATGAGGTGTCTCGAAACGCTGGAACCGTTCAGAATTTTACTTCGAGAGCGTGGTCTCGGTTGGAAAATGCAGCGAAATCGTTGCCTCGTCGGCGGCTTTTCGCCAGCGACGGAGTGCGAAAGTAGACCTCGCGCAACAACAAGGTCGTATCCAAGGACTAATAGGCCTTAGTATCGTGCAGATGGCAAGATGAACATGAGATACCCCCCAGGTTCTAGACGGTCTCATTCGTACCAGAAGGCCAGTTCGTCTGTTCTGGCCAAGTTCGATGCACCGTCTACAATAGTACCCTCGGTTCCATATTCGGACAAAGATTTGCGCCGGCGAACGACATCTCTTGGCGGACGGCCGCTGCCGCCTGCCCCCCAAACATGAGGCATTCCGGCGTGGTTCACGAAGATCATTGAAATGGCTGAGAAAGACCGCCGCTTCGAAAACCGCCACGTCGTCCGTCGCTGTGCCATCCATCGCCGTCCTCCGCCAATCATCTCAGTGTCTGTTCGAAAGCTAACTCGGCAAAATCAAAGGCTTACACCACCATGCGTGACGGGCCAGCCCGAAAACTTGCGGCAGTTTTCGTGATCGCGCAACACAGACCACAGCTAAGTCATTGAAATTGCAAGAGGCGCTTTCGGACGGACACTGAGGATATACATCAGCCCGTTGACGATCTCACGTTCATCCACGGTCCGGCGGGCCCCACCATGTTTGGCAGGAGGAATCAGGGGAGCGACAAGGGCCCATTCCTCGTCGGTCAGGTCGCTCTCATAGCGCAGGTGGCTGCGGTCATACCGCGCCCGGTTTTCCTTCGTCCACATACCCAGAAACTGGTAAGCTACTCAGAATTTTCAAGATTCTCCCGGACAGACACGCAGAGAGTCAGACGGTTGGTAGTCACGCAAGCAAAATGTGTGAATGCTGTAGGGCATTGATGCGGGGAGATGCGAATGTCCGGGACAAGTGGGCACGACGTGCCGACCAGACTGACGACCTGGATGCAGCCATTCATGGATGCGTTCACCGCGCCGACCGGGCGGCTTGTGTTGGTGCTCGTGATGGGGGCGATCCTCGTCCCCGGTCAGCGGACCGTCGCCGCCGCCTTGCGCGTCATGGGGCTCGGCCAGATCTCGAACTTCACCAACTTTTACCGCGTACTCAACCGTGCCAGATGGTCCGCCCGCTGGCTGTCCTGCTGCCTGCTCGAACAACTCGTCGATACCTTCGTGCCGAAGGGCGAGCCGGTGGTGATCGGCGGCGACGACACCATCGAGTGGCGATGGGGACCCGAGATCAAGGCACGTGGCATCTACCGCAATCCAGTGCGCTCCTCGCGCAGCCACTTCGTCAAGGCGAGCCGCCTGCGCTGGCTGTCGTTCATGCTGCTGCCCGAGATCGGCTGGGCCAGGCGTTGCTGGGCGCTGCCGTTCCTGACCATGCTGACGCCCTCACGGCGCTACCGGGAAAAGCACAAAAAGGGCCAGCGAGAATACAAGAAGCTCACGGATTGGGCCCGGCAAGGTCTGATCCAGACCGCGCTCTGGCTGCCGGGCCGGCGTGTCATCGCCGTCACTAAGGGCCTGAGCCAGGGCAACCGAATCGGAAGAAAAGAATTGAGTGGACGGTAAGAACGCAACGAACGAATCCGGGAATTGGGGTGATTTGCCGGCTGGAGCGTCTATCCTGACCGAGTGATCGACATCGCTGCCATCAAAGCTCGCTTCGAGGCGCTTGCGCCGGTCCTGGACGAGAGAGGGCGGCGTTTGTTTGCGGCCAGTGAGGCGCGCGCGGCCGGACATGGTGACGTGGTCGCGGTATTGCGGGCGACCGGGATTGCGCGCAGCACGATTGATCGCGGCCTGGCAGACCTGCGTTCAGGCGCGGTGATGTCCAGCCCGCGGGTTCGCCGACCGGGCGGCGGCGGCAAGCCGGCGACCGAGACGCAGCCAGGGATTTTGGATGCCTTGAACGCGTTGGTCGAACCGTCTATCCGCGGCGATCCCGAGGCCGCCCTGCGCTGGGTCAGCAAGAGCCAGCGCCATCTGTCGGCGGCGCTGGCGGAGCGGGGATTCACTGCCGGCCAGAAACTGGTGGGCCGCCTGCTGAAGCGCCTGGGCTTCAGCCTGCAGGCCAATGCCAAAACGCGCGAAGGCGCCAACCATCCCGACCGCAACGCCCAGTTCGAGCACATCAACGCCCAGGTGGCCGCCTTCCAGGCCGCCGGTGAGCCGGCGATATCGGTCGATACCAAGAAGAAGGAGCTTGTTGGCGACTTCAAGAATGGCGGCCGGGAGTTGCGGCCCAAGGGTCAGCCCGAGCCGGTTCGGGTGCACGACTTCGTCATCCCAGACCTCGGCAAAGCGGTGCCCTATGGGGTCAACGACATCGCTGCCAACGCCGGATGGGTCAATCTCGGCATCACCCACGACACCGCCGCTTTCGCCGTCGAGAGCATCCGCCGCTGGTGGCACGAACTCGGCGCTGTCCGCTATCCCGCCGCGACCCGGTTGCTGATCACCGCCGATTGCGGCGGCAGCAACGGCGTGCGGGTGCGTCTGTGGAAGCGGGAGTTGCAAGTCCTGGCCGACGAACTCAGGATCGCCATCACGGTCTGCCATCTGCCGCCCGGCACCAGCAAATGGAACCGTATCGAGCACCGCCTGTTCGCCTTCATCACCCTGAACTGGCGCGGCAAGCCGCTGGTCAGCCATCAGGTCATCGTGCAGCTGATCGCCAACACCCGCACCAAAACGGGCCTTTCCGTTGCCTGCCGGATCGACGCCGGCGCTTACGAGAAGGGCATCAAGGTTTCCGATGCCGAGATGGCCGCACTCAACATCCGGACCGCCGACTTCCACGGCGAATGGAACTACACCTTCACGCCGAGGTTGCCTGACACGTGACGCAGTTATCATGGCTCAGGCCCTAAGGGAACCGATGACCCAGCCTGACTATTCCCGGGGACGCGCACGCTTTCTGGCCTCTGGCGTCGTCGGCAACCTGCTGGAATGGTACGACTTCGCCCTCTACGGCACCCTTGCGCCCGTCACCGCCCAGCTGTTTTTTCCCGCGACCGATCCCTTGGCGGCGCTCGTCAACACATATGCTGTGTTTGCCCTCGGCTTCCCGGCCAGGCCTCTGGGCGGCCTGATGTTCGGACGGCTGGGTGACCGTCTGGGGCGCCAACCGTCGCTGGTGCTGTCGGTGGTTCTGATGGCCGTTCCCACCTGCGGAATGGGGCTGCTGCCCACCTACGCCACGGCCGGGTTGATAGCGCCGCTGGCGCTGGCGCTGCTCCGGATTCTGCAGGGCCTGTCGGCCGGCGGCGAGTTCTCCGGTTCGATCATTCTGCTGGTTGAATCGGCGCCGCCGGACCGGCGCGGCCTCTATGGCAGCATCGCCAACTTCGGGGCAATGATCGGGGGCGTGCTGGGCGGCGGCGTCGGCTGGCTGATGACCACCTGGTTGCCGGAAGCGGAGATGCTGGCCTGGGGCTGGCGACTGCCCTTCCTTTCCGGCATCGTCGTCGGGGTGTTTGGCCTGTGGCTGCGCCGCGGCATTCCTGATTCGCCCACCTATATCCGGCTGGCGGCGGGGGGCGCGTTGCCGCGCCAGCCAGTGCGCCAGGCGCTGCAGCGCGCATGGCGTCCGATGGTCCTGGCGGCGGGGCTCAACTGGGCGGTCTCGGCTGGCTATTATCTCGCCTTCGTGTGGCTGGCCAGCGACTTGACCATGGTGGTCGGGCTGCCCTATCGCATCGCGCTCGGCATCGAGACGCTGGGCTTGGTGTTCGGGCTGGCAATGACGCCATTGTTCGGGCAGTTGTCCGACCGTTACGGGCGTCGGCCGATGCTGGCCGGCAGCGCCGTGGCAAACGCGCTGTTGGCGGTGCCAATGATGATACTGGCGGGGCAAGGCAGCATCGCCGCCGCCACCACCGCCCAGCTGGGGCTGGCACTGATGGTCGCGGCCTTTCTCGGCACGCTGCCGGCGGTGCTCGTCTCGCTCTACCAGGAGACTTCGCGCTGCACCGCGCTGGCGTTGAGCTACAATCTGGCCTTGGCCCTATTCGGCGGTACGGCGCCGCTGGTCGCCACTCTGCTGGTGAAGCTCTCCGGCTGGCAGTTGGCCCCCGGACTCTATCTGGCGGCAACCGCGCTGCTATGCTTGGTACTGACGCGCTACCTGCCCAAGACCGAACCGGCTTTCCTGTAAGGATGGAAAGGTTGGTTCTCTCAGCTGTTGAGCGTTCGCGGGCCGCTGACGAACCGATTGCCCCGCACGTAGAATCGCGACGGACTGTCGGCTGCGCGGGTAATGCCGACCCGTTTGCTCTGCCCGATTTCGCCGGGCGCCCGGCCGTCAGATCCGAGCCACAGCGGACCCGTCTGACAAAGGTCGATCCCGTCCAATCGGCGATCAATCTCCAGGGCTGCGCTCAGCCGTCCCGGGCCCCGCGCCAAGTCTCTCAACCGCAGGGGGCCGCGATTTCGCTGCATGATCCAGAGGCCATGGGTTGGCTCAATCGCCCTGATCAAGACGCCAGCGCCCACGCCGGACGTCTCGCTCGAGACGTTCAGCAGGAATGAGCAGCCATAGGCGAGATAGACGTACGCGTGCCCGCGCTCGAGGAAAAGTGCCCGGTTGCGGGGGGTGATGCCGCGATAGGCGTGACCGGCGGGGTCGCCGATACCATACGCCTCGGTTTCGACGATGTGGCCGCCCGCCACGCCTTCGGCCAGTGTTCGCACCAGCATTTTGCCGATCAGAAACCGAGCGAGCCGGGCGGTTTCGATCGGCAGCTCTGTCCGATCCAGCACGCGCGGGCATATTACTGTCGCGCCGATTTCCATCCTTTGCTCCACCCATTGCGCGCGCGAAGGTCCGGGCTCGAACTAGTCGCGAAGGACTGGCGCTCGCGAGCGACTTTGCCACCCAGGAACGCCGCCCGCGCCCGAACCGCCATTCCTTTCAGCGGGCCGGGAACCCGAACATCGCTCGCAGCTTGTCCCGCTCCACCGGCACCGCGTCCATCGGGGTGGCCAGAGGAACCCGGCCACCTCTGATCTCGGCAACAGCTCGGCCTATATCTTCGGTGTGATCTGCCCCGAGCGCGACACCGGTGTCGCTCTGGTATTGCCGCGCGCCTCGACTGAAGGAATAAACCTGCTGCTTGAGGAACTTTCCACCCAGATACTGGCACGGACACATGCGGTTGTGCTCATCGATAACGCCGGCTGGCATGTGAGCGATCACCTGAAGGTCCCGGCCAATCTGACGTTGATCCCCTTGCCCGCCCTACAATCCCGCGCTGAACGCTATCGAAAAAGTGTGGCAGTACCCTACGCGAGCGCGACCTCTCGGGCGGCCTGTTCACCAGCGTTGCCGCCGTCATCGACGCCTGCTGCAAGCTCTGGGACGCGATCTTTGCCGAAACCAGACGCACCCGATCAATCCCACACCGCAACAGGGCAGCACCGGTCAATCCTTAGGACCGCTGGTACTATTTGGTTTCGCCCCGACGTTCCAACGAATTCCGGACATTGCGGCGGCCACCACCGCACCCGCGCCGCGGCAATCCCGGTGGCTCAGCTCTGGCACTCAGGGGCGGGCGGATACAGCCAGTCCCGGAACAGCCAGGTCATGACCGGCATCAGTCCGTAGCCCAGTGTCGGCACCACGATGCCGGTGAGCAGCGCGATGCCAGCCACCGGTGACCAGCCGGTCGTAATGGGCGCAATCACCGTCGATACGCCCAGCGCCAGCGGATAGATCGCGAGCCAGGTGACGGCCACCGTCTTGTATTTGTCCGGTGAACGACGTCCCGGTTCGTCGGGCAGCGTCACCCAGGCTTCCAGGCCGGGATGATACTGGTACGCCGGCGCCCCCTCGGTGAATTGCGCCACGCGCTCCAGCCATACCACCCGCTCCGGACTGTCGAGCCATTGCTGGTAATGGCTCATCCGGTCGAACTTGAAGATGATGGTGTAGGCGGTGCTGTTGGGTTCGGTCGGGCGGACGAAATCGGTGCTGAGATGGCCGGGGATTTGGTTGCGGACTTGAAACATATCATGGACCAGCTTTTC
Source organism: uncultured Alphaproteobacteria bacterium (assembly GCA_963709085.1). GTDB lineage: Bacteria > Pseudomonadota > Alphaproteobacteria > Acetobacterales > Acetobacteraceae > Rhodovastum. The sequence continues at coordinate 115,269 of CAVPVB010000020.1, read as the reverse complement.
GAACACCGCCGCGCAGCCCGGCCTTGCGTGCCGCACCACCACCACCGTGATCGGCGCATCCTCGGCATCGGCGGACTGGACAACCGGCGCGGGGCCGCCCGCTGGCGCGGCCCGTGCGGGCGCCCCCGGCACGGCAAGCATCCCGCCGGCCGAAACCGCGAGCCACAGCACGGGTGCCGCTATTGCCAGCCATGGACGGGCGCGCATGCTTGTTCCCCCTCGCCGGTCGCGCCTTTTGGCCAGCCGGCTATTGCGGCCGCGGATCAGACCGCTCGTTTACGTCAATATATATAATTCCAGAACTCAAAACGTTCCATGGGATTCCGGCCGTGCCGCCACCCCCCCGGGGCCGGTAACCGGCGGCCCCGGTAACAATCCGGTGCACGAGACCCCTGTCCGTCCCACGCCTGGCCGCAGCCGGCCGCATTCATCCTTTGTTTGCCCACTCCTCCCAATCATGACGGCGGGCCACGGACGAGGCCGGGAGTGCAGGGGTGAGGTCACGGCGCACTGCTGGCGCCCCGAGGACGGCGACACCGTCGCGTCGTAGAAGTTTCAGGTCGGCTGACGTAGCGATGCAAATGCCGCCCGCATCTCGTCCGCGAAGATCTTTGGCTGTTCCCAAGCCGCAAAATGGCCGCCTTTGTCGAGCCGCTTGTAGTAAATGAGCTTGGGGTAGGCTCTTTCCGTCCAACTCCGCGGCGCCGTATAGATCTCGTCCGGGAAGGCGCTGACGGCGACGGGTATGGCTACCCCTTTCGGAGCAAAGAATGCGAGTTTGCTTTCCCAATAAAGCCGGGCCGAGGAAACTGCCGTGTTCGTCAGCCAGTAGAGTGTGACGTTCTCGAGAACGTCGTCTCGCGTAAGGCCTTCGGTCTGGCCGGCAAAGACTCGTGCGATGAGCGCGTAACTCCGGGCGTCGTGGTCGAGCATCCAGGCAGCGAGGCCGACCGGCGAATCCTCGATGCAGTAGAGCGTCTGGGGACGGTTGCCCATCTCCTGCGAGTAGGCGAGGCCGTGCCTGTAGAAAAAGTCGAGTTGATCGGTACGCATATTTTTCGTCACCCGAGAGGCCGGACGGCGCTGGGCCGCCGGACTGGAGCGCCTTGGCGATTTCGTCGGGAATCGTGGCGGGCATGTTGGTGTGAATGGCGACCAATTCCTGAGGGGCCTGCAAGGCCATCTGCTCCGTGACGGCGTTCCCCCAATCGCCTCCTTGCGCCACATAGCGCGTGTACCCGAGGCGTTTCATCAGCACGATCCAGGCGCGTGCGATGCGAATGGGGTCCCAACCGAGAACGGTGGGCTTGCCTGAAAACCCGTGGCCCGGTAGCGACGGGATCACGACTTCGAAAGCGTCCGATGTGCGCCCGCCATGCGCCGTTGGGTTCGTCAGCGGATCGATGATCTTCAGCTGTTCGATAATCGAGCCCGGCCACCCGTGGGTGACAATGATCGGCAAGGCATTGTCGTGATTCGAACGAACGTGGATGAAATGAATGTCAAGCCCGTCGATGCTTGTGGTGAACTGCGGCAAGGCGTTGAGCCTGGCTTCCACGTTTCTCCAGTCAAAATCCGTCTGCCAATAGCGCGCAAGTTCGCGCATCGTTGCCAGCTGTACGCCTTGCGACGCATCCGTCACCAGTTCTTGCGACGGCCACTTCGTCGCGGCGATCCGCTGACGCAGGCCCGTAAGGTCCTCATCGGACGCATTGAAGCTGAAGGGTCGAATTGCGGCGTCCTCGACTTTACGCATCGATCCATCTCCCTGTTTCGGGGGCTGACTGGGCGGCGTCTCGCCGACTGCCGGTTGATGAGCGAAAAACAGGTTCGCGGCGCTGGCGGCCGCCGCGCTGACAAGGACGCTGCGCCTGTTGGGCAATGGCGAAACACCCGACATGTTCGTTCTCCCCGTCTTGGCAGCGCTTTCGTAGCGACACGCGTAACATCCGCACGATCAAATCAGAAACGCGATCCGGACTCTACTGCACGATGGTGTCGCGGATACGGTAGTGTTTGTCTGTGCTTCACTCACGTTGGCGAACCGGTTGGTGGTGCGCGGCTGCGGACCGAATGCGTCGGGAGTAGTCGAAATACGGGCATTTTACCCACGCAGTCGTGCGAGGTGGAACTCCGCACGAGCGCTGACAGACGTGAGTCCGTTGTTGAATTCCGATTGAGGTGATGATTTCGGCCTGGGCGATAAGCTTTCGCAAAGCCACGCAGGCGGCGTCGATGATGGCGCCGTTGATCACGGTGGACCACCCAAGATGGCGGCGGTTCGCCGGCCTGCGGCATCGGAAAAAATAACCGGTGAGGACGCGGTGTCACGCGACATGCCTATAAATCAGGCCGAGGATCAGCGCATCGAGGCTATACGGCCCGGCGCCGGCCGAGATCACCATGATCAACATAAAGGCATAAAGCGTCTCCGGCAAATAGAGCCAATCGTCGACACGATCCGCTTCATCAATCGGCTTGTAGAGTTTAATTCGCTGCCGCCCGGACGTGGCGATTGCGACGAGGATGATGACAAGCAGGCCAAGCGCGGCGAGTGGCGCCAAGAGCCCGATAAGGATGGCGCCGCCGGCAGCGAACTCGACCAATGGCACCCACCATTGATTGAAGCCCACTGCTGGGACGCCGAGCGCCCTGAGTTCAACGACGATCGTACGGTGGCGCTCTGCGTTGAACAGTTTGTGATATCCCGACAGCATAAAAAATGCTCCGACCGCGATACGGTTCAGGGTGATCGCAAAGTCCGTCCAGCCGAGACCGCCAAACAGTAGACGCACCATGGTCCATCTCATTCGATGTTCGCTTCATTGTCTCCTAGCAAGACCGATCTGGATGCGGCCTGCCCCGGCTTGTGGGTCTGAATCATTGCCGCCCTCCATATCCGGACGTTTTGGCCGGCGTGACCGAAACCTCTGCGGTTGCTAGCAGCGCGCGCAGTGGCGACAGCACTCCCCTGGCCTGATAAGTTTTCTGCTAGCCTTGCACTTGGTTCATAGTGGAACAAGGGACCGACCGATTAGAGGGAGTGTTTGGCCAGGAACGCGAGAACGAGACGCGCAATTTCGTCGTTCTTTTCATCGAGCGCGAAATGGCCAGCATCTAACAGGTGGACTTCGCAATCTGGCAGATCGCGTTTGAACGCCTCCGCGCCGGGAGCGATGAACGAGGGATCGTTTCGCCCCCAAACCACCAAAATCGGCGGTTTGTACTCGCGCAACCACGCTTGCCACGCCGGGTACGAAGCGACGTTTGTCCGGTAATCGTACAGCAAATCAGCCTGGATCTCGCGTTGGCCGGGTCTCGACAGGTGGGCGTACTCGTCAGTCCAGGTGTCCGGGTTGTAACGTTCAGGATGCGAGGTGCCGAGAGTGTGACGCTCTTCGGCCGCTGTGAGTGACAAGAACCAATCAAACACTTCAGAATGCGCTTTGGGATCGACCCAATATTTCGTAATGCCGGCCCACTTGGCGCCCAAGCCTTCCTTATAGGCATTAGCGTTCTGGATGATAAGCGCCTGCAACCGCTCCGGATGCGCCGAGGCGACGCGAAAGCCGACTGGCCCGCCGTAGTCATGAAGGTAGAGGCTGTACTTATTTATCTTGAGTTGCTCCAGGAGGACGTTGATTGTCTTGGCCAAATTGTCGAAGGTGTACACATACGACGACGGTGGCGGGGCGTCACTCTGACCGAATCCCGGGAAATCCGGTGCTATCAGATGATAGCGTGTTGCGAGCAAGGGGATAAACGTATCGAACTCGCGCGAGGAAGAGGGAAACCCGTGCAGGAGCACGATCGTCGGCGCGTCCTTCGGGCCAGCTTCGCGATAGAAAACGCCGACACCGTCAACCGTCATGCGGTGATAGGTCGTTGTCGCGGACGTCAACTCTAGCAAAATAGCCTGCGTGGCGTGACCAACGGTCAACGTCGGCGCAGTTTTCAGAGAAGTTCCAGTTTCCACAATTTCGCTCCGCGTTGACCGGGCGCTCAGTCATTCTGCTTGACGTATCATTTTGCTGTCGTCATAAAATTGATCGTCCAAGCCGACCCTCTGGATTTCGTTTTCAGCCGACGGCAGCCTGTTGCTGGCCGTGCGGTGGCGGCCTCTTGGGTCATAACCGCGACCCGCCCTGGATGGGAGAGCATCGACGTGTGGCTTGAGCGAAGCATCGGACTCTCCGCTTCCGCCCACCTGGCTCCGCCGCTCGAAGTTCGGTCCGCGAGGCGCCAGAAGAAGCGCTCCCGCAACCGTAGAAAATCGGCAGTCGCTCGTGGATATGCGATCTACGGCACTCAGGCGGTGACCGCCGGTCTGGACTTTTGCTGTGTCGCTGCCATCAGCGCCTTCGCGGCAGGACCGGAGGACGCTGGGTTTTGCCCCGTGATCAACAAGCCGTCGCGGACCACGTGAACACCCCAGTTCGCAACCTTCGAGAAGACAGCGCCCAGCTTCAACATCTCATCTTCGACAAGGAAGGGCACGACATCAGTGAGACCCATCTCTTTCTCCTCGCCGTTGGTGAAGCCGGTGACTTCCTTGCCTTGAACCAGAAACTTGCCATCCGTCATCTTGACGTGATGCAGCGCCCCTGTTGAATGGCACACAATGCCGATCGGCTTGCCGGCAGCAATAAAGGACTCGATCAGTTTGATGGAATGATTATCTTCGGCAAGATCCCACATCGGACCGTGACCACCCGGATAGAAAATTGTGTCGAAGTCTTCTTGCTTGACGCTGTTTAGCTGAACAGTCTTGGCGAGTTGAGCTTCCGCAGCCGTATCCTTTTCGAACCGGATGGTTAGATCAGTACGGGATCCGGGTTCGGCGCTCTTAGGATCGAGCGGCGGGCGGCCGCCTTTCGGGGATGCGAGCGTGATCTCGACGCCGGCGTCCTTGAAAACGTAGTAGGGGGCTGCGAGCTCTTCGAGCCAGAATCCCGTTTTTCGTCCAGTGTTGCCGAGTTGGTCGTGGGACGTGATAACCATGAGCACTTTCATGACGTTCTCCTTTCCTATTGCCCTTCTAAAGGCTGAAAACACGTCTGAGGTTGCCGTCCCCTAACGACCGAGGCTGTGTGAAAACGCCAGACCGCAACGGCAACAAGCAATCACGTTGCTCGGCCCGAGGTCCCCTTGAAGCATTCGTGCGTCCAAGAACGTCACTAACGAGCGAATATTGTGCGCGGGTGATGCGAAATCGCGTTTTCACACAGCCTCGACCAATCCCAGATCGCGATTACACCTTCAGCCTATTGAACCTGCAGACTTCAAATCAGCGTATGCGTGGCGCCAGTTTTTTTGCCTCCGGGTTGGCGCAGCGCATTTCTATTATCGAGCAAATAAAAATGGCATTCGCGTATTGAATTCGAACTTGGTGCGAAAATTCTGCGAAACATTGATCGAACGAGGTGTAAAGACGCACATATCGACCGCAAACGCAACTGGAAGCACCATGAAGATCGCCAAGACGGCAGCCACTACCGATGTTGGAACGCCAGCCCTTACCATCTGACCTGCCGCGCTAGAATAATCTCACCGTTTTCTCCAGCCGAAGATCAGAAACAGTGTCGCGAGAAATAGACGTGCCACGAGAATAAGTCCATCGTTAATGTCATTCCTCCTAACGCCACCGTCCCTCCGCGCCTTCTTGACGTTGCGATTGAAACCAGCGAATTATTAAAATTCGGCTACGACAGCCGTCTCCATCCACGGCACCATCTTTCGCTGTAACCGCTCGGATTCTTAGTGCGGCCTTGTGACACCGAGATAAGGCTGTGCGGCTTGCCGCCGCACCAATGGGCCACCGTAATTTCATGTGTTGTGCCCATCAGCCATAGGTAAAGCCGGGCTTGCTTTGCCCAACTTCGATAATGTAACCATCCGGATCACGAATGTAGCAGCGTGTCTCACCGTACTTTTCCTTTGGCTCGGTGATAAACGTGGCCCCTCGACTTTGCCATAGCTCGTAGCAAGCTTGAATATCGGTAACACGGATATTCATAAAGCTGCTAAATGAATCTTGGTTGACAGGGACGCTAAGTGTTACCGATGGTTTATCGGGTGTTGGACCGCCCCCGACGTTCACAATGAGCCACGTATTCGCGATCTGGATGTAGCCCGGCGCGCCGCTCACGTCGCCCCTGCTCAGAATGCGACCGCCAAAGACGGTTTCGTAAAATCGAGCCGATCGCTCGATATCGGCGACGGTGAGAAAGTGTGCGACGGTAAAACCATCCTGCGGCGGCATCTGATAGGCTTTTTGGTCGACCTGTACTTGGTTCATACATGGCTCCCATTCTGACATGGCTAGATCAGACGCTTCACAAATCGCAAGCTTTGCTTTCGGGGCAATCCCGAATATAGGCTTGCGCTTCCCAAAACGGCGGCACGTTCGCTCTTGACCTGCTCCCCTGTGACCGCCCGAGCGGCAACGCCCCAGCTATTGCGGACATAGGTTAGCGCCGCGGCGATTTCTGCGTCATTCAGCTTCCAAGCGAACCATGGCATGCCCGGGCCTGTCGGCTTTCCGGCAGTCTCAATGCCGCGCGCTTCTTCCGTGAATACGTGGAGACCGTCGGCGGTCAGCTCCTGCGCGAGGATCGAGTCCGTCCAGCCCAGCCCGACAATTGCCTCGTCCTTGCCGGGGAGCTTGCGCGCCATGGTTCGCCCTCAGGTTTTGCGTGCGCCCTAATCCGCCCGTCCGATGAAACTGACTGGCGGACGGGGGGCAGCCCTCGTTGCGACGCCGGACCCAGTCGCGATAATCGTAACGCGCGCCGGGATAGCCGATCATCCGGCGAGAGCACACGTCTCGGTTGCCGCCGTAGTTCGCATCGGCGAAAAAGCCCTCGCGCGCGTTTGTCTGCGGCAGTTCGAAACACGCCTGCCCGTCGACTCCGTCCAGTCTCGCTGCGCCGCCCGCCAAATCGCCAATGAGTTCATCTTTGTCCGCATCACCAAAAGAGGCGAAAGCGCCGCCTTTCTGTGTCCGGCAATTTTGGTCGAGAGCCGCCAACGCCTGGCGACATTGGACGGTTGGACCGTCTTCGTCCTGCGGGCCGTGCTCCTTCATTCTCCCAATGAATGGCGGGCTGACACAGAGGCCGGCCCGGTGCTCCAAAGGGCCAGCAAGCTGCCGATCGACGAAGCCCGCACACCCGGCGTCTTTGCCCTCGGGAGTGTCGGGATCCGGCGGGATGAGGCGATCGGCGAACGCCTCGCCTGCCGCCGCTTTCTTTGCATCAAAGACGAGCCATCGTCCGGGTCTGACCGGTCGGGGCGGCGAGCCGGCCTCCGGCCGCCGGGGTACCGCCAAGGGGGCATCGGCGCGAGCAATCGCAGCACCGGCGATGAAAGCCGCTTCGCTTCCCAGGGGTTCGCGGTGACAAATCTCCACCTCTCCGCCTCCGCTTGATTGGGCGATCAAGGGCCGGTGAAAAACTGGCTGGCAGCGCTGGCGGCTGCTGCGCTCACAAGTACGCCGCACCTGTTGGGCAATGGCAAAACACCCGACATATTCGTTCTCCTGGCGTCGCCGTCTTAGCAAGTCGCGGAACACCGCCACCATCACATCAGAAACACGAAGCGGAATCTATAGCACGATGGTGTCGCTGATACTTTAGTATCTGTCTTTTAACGCCTCCTCGCCGCGCCAGGTTGTTTTCGCGACAGGGAATGCCCGTATGATTGGGCATCGGTTGCCGGCGTGCCATCCTCCGGTTCGATTGGTCGACGACCATCTTCTCGTCCCGACCTGCGCATGCACGGTCAGCGCGCGCACTGATGGTTGGGGATGGCCGCGGCCATCGCGCAGCGACGCGAAGCGTTCTTGACGGTCACGAGCACGCTGACCCGCTCCCCCACCAGGTTGAGACGAATAAAACGGGCCAGCGGGGGCGCATGGTCGCCCGCGTTGGCATGAAGCTCGACGGGAACGCTTCCGGCGCTGCCGGCTTGTGACCGAATGAGCATGCCGCCATTCGGCGTTGGAATGTCAGTGCCGTATCAGGTCTTACAAAGCAGCAAGGTAGGATCATGGCACGCCGCTATAGACACCTAAGTATCTACGATACTTTTGTGCAACGGCCACCTGATCAGTTTTCCGCTATTTCAGCTCGAACTGATCGCGGAAACAGTCAGGCTCGGCTAACGTGGCTGCGGCTAAGGCCATGGTGCTGGGCTGTCCCCACCCGATTCCCAACGGTGGATCAATTATGTGTGGCGCGACCAGAGCGACGAAAGTGCAGTGGGTGTCGGTCGAAGGTGCGGCGTCCCAATATCGTGAGTTGCAGCGGCGTATCGCCCGAACAATTTGCGCGAGACACCAATGATCGCACGCAATGACAGCGCTCCTGGCGACGTGATTTTGACGATGCCGCCATCCGAGGACGCTCTGCGGAAGCGTTTTGACCGTGTGCGCACGATTTCGGCCGAGTTCACGGCTGGGCTAAACGACGCAGATGTGAGCGCCCAATCGATGCAAGACGCCTCGCCGAGCAAATGGCACCTGGCGCACACGACGTGGTTCTTTGAGACGTTTGTGTTGCGCGATTTCGTCCGGAACTACCGTCCGTTCAATTCCGCGTTCGCCTTCCTCTACAACAGCTATTACGAATCTGAAGGAAACCACATCGCGAGGCCATCGCGGGGGATGCTGACCCGTCCATCGCTTGACGAGGTTCTGGCGTATCGCCGCCACGTCGACCTTGCGGTGAGGCGGGTGCTCGGTGACTTGCCGACGCCGGCGCGGCGCCTCGTGCTGCTGGGGTGTCATCATGAGGAGCAGCATCAGGAACTCCTTCTTACGGACCTCCTTCATCTGTTCGCCCAGAACCCCCTCCTTCCGCGCGCCTACCCGCCAGGCAATGTTCGTAGCGGAGCCGCAACCGATGGGTTGCGCTGGGTTGAGGGGCGCGCGGGGCCGATAGATATAGGGCACGACGGTAGGGACTTTGCTTTCGACTGCGAGGGCCCGCGCCATACTGTGTGGCTGGCGTCGCATGCGCTCGCAGATCGCCTGGTCACCAACGACGAATGGCGCGCCTTCATCGACGACCGAGGCTACGACACTGCCAACCTGTGGCTGTCGGACGGCTGGGCATGGGTGCGACAGAACGGGATCGACGCCCCTTTATACTGGCGTCGCGATAGTAGCGGCGGATGGTCCAGACATTTCGGACTCGGCGGCCTCGTGTCGATAGATCCCGTGACCCCGGTCCAACACGTCAGTTACTACGAGGCCGATGCCTTCGCGCGATGGGCCGGCGCCCGATTGCCAACCGAAGCCGAGTGGGAAAGCGCCGCCGACGGCCTGAACGCCGAACAGGGAACCTTTCTGGACATTCCGGGTGCGGTACAACCCGCGCCCGCGCCCGCCGAGGACGGAATTCGTCAGCTGTTCGGCGACCTGTGGGAGTGGACGGCGTCGGCCTATCTCCCGTATCCCGGTTTTCGCCCGGCGGCGGGGGCGGTTGGCGAGTACAACGGAAAATTCATGTCGGGTCAGTTTGTGCTGAGAGGCGGAAGCTGTGCGACGCCGCGGGGGCACGTGCGCGCAAGCTATCGCAATTTTTTCTATCCGCACCAACGCTGGCAGTTTACCGGCGTCCGCCTCGCAAAGGATATCTAGCCATGCTCCGTACAGACCATCGTCCGTCGTTCGCCGCCGATCCCGCTTTTCGACGCGACGTCCTGAACGGCCTGGCGGCTCGTCCCAGGATGATTCCGCCACGTTGGTTTTACGACCGCGAGGGGTCGGCGTTGTTCGAAGAAATCACCATGTTGCCGGAATACTATATAACTCGGATCGAGCGAAGGCTTCTGCAGAGCGTGGCGGCGGAAATCGCCGCGCTTGTTGAACCTGGGCGAGCGGTTGTCGAATTCGGGTCTGGCTCCTGCTCGAAGACGCCAATTCTGCTTGACGCGCTCAATCCAGCAGCGTACGTGCCGATCGATATTTCCGGTGGCATGCTTATTGAGTCGGCGACAAAAATTTCGGCATTATTTCGTGATCTGGCAGTACACCCTATCGAAGGGGACTTTACCAATGTTGTACGGCTCCCGCCGGAAGTCCGGCGGCTTCCCCGGCTTGGGTTTTTTCTTGGCTCTACGATCGGTAACTTTCTCGTTTCTGATGCGGTTAATTTGCTGCGGAGTATGGCGTCCACTTTGGGCGGCGCGTCGATGCTGTTGATTGGCGTCGATCGAATTAAGGATGAGAGCATTCTCTTGCCTGCTTATGACGACGTGGCGGGAGTAACAGCTCTATTCAACCGCAATGTCTTACATCGGATCAACAGGGAGCTTGGCGGGTCGATTCCTGTTGACGCCTTTCGCCACCTCGCACGTTGGAACGATAACGAAGCGCGGATTGAAATGCATCTGAAGGCTGAACGCGATGTGGATTTTCAAGTGGACGGTCATTTCTTTCGTATGACGGAGGGTGAGACGATCCATACGGAAAACAGTTTCAAATACGGGCTGAGAGACGTTGGGGTTCTTCTTCGAGCGGGCGGTTGGTCGCCTATGATGACGTGGACGGATCAGGAGGAGCTTTTCACCGTCATTTTGGCTCAGGAGACCTCCACACTGTCCGGGGCCGTGGACCGGCGCAATTGGAGCGTGGCCGATCGGAGCATTCCGCCTGCCTCAGGATGAAGAGCAGGGTCACGACCGTCCCTCCGAAGAGGGCATCAAGCCCTCGTGACCGGAATAGGGACGTGAAGGCCAGCGCCGCTTCCCCAGCAACGGTGTCGTAGATAGGTGCGAACGATCCAAAAGGAACGGTCATGTCTGAAGCGAACAAGGCCAATACTGTCGCCTTCCATAAGAAAGCGGTCTTTGAAGGCGACGTTGAGAACGCGTTCCGCCTCTATGCCGGAAGCGGCTATCGCCAGCACAATCCCCTCATTGAGGACGGCATGGAGGGCCTTCGCAAGTTCGTCGCCCGGATCCGCGCCAATCGTCGGGATGCGCACGGCGAGATCAAGCGCGTCTTCGTGGACGGCGACCACGTCATCCTCCATAGCCACTGGCACGGCCTGTCGGACAATCCGCGCGGCGAAGCCGTCGTGGACATCTACCGGTCGGAAGATGGCAAGGTGGTTGAGCACTGGGATGTGGTTCAGCCGGTCCCGGAAACGGCGGCAAACCAGAACACGATGTTCTGATCTCGACTTTGGCCATTTTTTGCACGCCGAAGGCACGCCCTCAGGATACCGCAGGGCGGCGATGAACGGCTACCCGCAGCTTGCTATTCCGGCATATGGTGAACGGTTGCGTTGAATATGCTGTGATTGAATCGAACGTGATGCCATGGTCTTTTCGTGCAGAATTCGAACTCAGCGGGTCTCCCAGAACAATCGAATCGGGGAGGAGGGGATGGCGGAGGCAACTTGGGATGTGGTGCGAGGCAATCTGGTCGCATGGTTGCAGCCATCCAAAGATGCATTTTCGTGATATCGTGGCAGAACGTACTGGCGCTCGTGACGGGCGCGACCCGCGTCCCCGGCCGCCGGACTGTCGTATCCGCGTTTCGTTTCACGGGGCTCAGCTAGGTTCGGAATTTTACCAATTGCCACCGCTTGCGGGACCGCAATGTTTGGTCCTGCCGGTGGCCGTCGCAATGCCTGTTGCCTCAGCTCGTCAACGCGTTCTTTCCGGACGGCAGCCCGGTCGTTGTTGGCCTTGACGATTCCATCGAGCGCCGGCAGGGACGCTCGATCAAGGCACGTGGCATCTTCCGGGATGCAGTCCGCTCATCGCGCAGCCACCTCGTCAAGGTGAGCGGGTTGCTTACGTCGCCAAGGATGGCCAAAGTCCAGTGAACCTGACACGAAAAAAGACCTTGCACGCCGCTGAGCGGAGCCGCCCGGACGTCGCCAAGGCCCGTGCTGAATGGCGCGAGACCCAACCCAACCTGAACCCGGGCAAGCTGGCCTTCGTCGATGAAACCTGGACCAAAACCAACATGGTCCGACTGCACGGTCGCCCGCCGCGCGGCGAACGGCTGATCGGCACCAGCCCGCGCGGACGCTGGAAGACCGCCACCTTCCTTGCCGGTTTGCGTCAAGACGTGCTGCCCGCGCCGGCGGTTTTCGATGGGCCGATCAACGGCGACCGGTTTCTGGCCTATGTCGAGCAGATCCTGGCGCCGACACTCACAGCCGGCGACACCGCCGTGTGGGCAATCTGTCCTCGCACGAGAAGCCCGCTGTGCGCCGAGCCATCGATGCAGTCGGTGCCAGCGTACGGTTCCCACCCGCCTACAGCTCCGACCTGAACCCTATTGAGCAGGTGTTCGCCAAAATCAAAGCCCAGTTGCGAGCTAAAGCCGCCCGCACCGTCGAGGCACTCTGGAACGCGCCCGGCTCCATCATCGGATATGTGTCACCGGAGGGGTGCGGGAACTTCATCCGGCATGCCGGTTATGCCCAGTCATGGTGAAAGTGCTCTAGGAGATCGGCATTTGGCATCGCCATCGGTCGGCATCCCTGTCGCGGATTATGCAGCTTGCCGGCGATGCTCACGAGTTCGGCCAATGAGCCCGCTTTCATTTTCCGCATCATACGGCCCCGATGAGCCTTCACGGTGATCTCGCTGATTCCAAGCTCGCTGCCGACTTGCTTATTCATTAGACCGGAGATCACCAGGCCCATGATCTCGCGTTGGCGGCCGGTAAGCGACGCGTAGCGTTCCTGAAGCACTTTCATTTCCGATGCTGCTCTCTGTGCCACCTGGCTGCGATCTAAAGCTGATCGGATTGCCTCCAACAACACCTCCTCACTGAACGGCTTCGTCAAGAACTCGAACGCGCCGGCCTTCAACGCGCGCACAATAATTGGAACGTCGACGCAGCCGGTGATAAAAATGATCGGAATGTTCGTCCGGTCACCAGCGATCCGCTGCTGGAGATCGAGGCCACTGAGGCCCGGGAGCATTACGTCGAGAACCAAGCAACTCGGGCAGAACGTGCGTGGGTAAGAGAGAAATTCCTGTGCCGATGCAAACATCACGGGTCGCCAACCGGCATCATGGATCAGCCCCGCGAGGCATTCGCGCATTGAGATGTCGTCATCGACAACATATACGATCCGCGTTAGGTCAAGCATGACCTATGCTCCGTTCGTGAGGAATGGAACTCGAATACACTGCCATTCGGTACAATCAACAGGTCACCGTTCTGACTTTTGCCAAACAACGATGATAAATCTCGGCATTCGTATTCATCTCCTCTATTCTCGTTCGCGTTACCAAACGCGACACGGCTTCATCGATCCTCCAAGGCAAGATTGCTCGGCCGACGGATTGCGTCATGCCTCGTCTCCGAGTTGGAACCGGGTCGATGGTTGCTCGTTTTTGCATATTGGTGGCGGGCCGGGCAAGGCGAGTGACAGCAATTTGATGGCGGGCCGGGCAAGGCGAGTGACAGCAATACCCTTGCCGCGAACCTAGTGCAATGCGTCGTTTATTTTGCGGTAGTTGAGCATTCAGATTTCCCTGATCATCTGCCTACGACAATGAAAGATGCCTGTGCTGCTGAGGCTATTTCAATGCACGGCTCCGCCGTCATGCGGTTTCATTTTTAGCCATTAACCGCAATATTAATGACGCAGAGCATTAGAGCATTTTCCGATCAGTCTGCATCGTACCCAGCGGCGGCGAAGTAATTGGTGCATTCATGAGGGGTGAAGGTATCGAGGATGCCTGCGATGGCGCGGCCGAGTTGGTCCAGCGTTCGTGCTGCGGCCTTTCGCAGCAGCGCCTTGAGTTTTGCGAAGGCCTTCTCGATTGGGTTGAACTCGGGGGAATAGGGCGGCAGGAACAGGATGGTCGTGCCGGCGGCTTCGATTGCCTGCCGCGTGGTGACCCCTTTGTGGGCGGCGAGATTGTCCATGATGACAACGTCGCCCGGACGCAACGTCGGCACCAGCACCTGCTGCACGTAGGCCGAGAACCAATCCCGGGTCATCGGTCCATCCAGAACCATGGGAGCGGTCATGCCGGACAGCCGCAGCGCCCCTATAAAGGTGACGGTCTTCCAGTGGCCGTGCGGCACGCTGGCGCGCAATCTCTCGCCTTTGGGCGCGCGTCCATAGAGGCGCGCCATCGTGGTACTGGCCGCCGTTTCGTCGATGAACACCAGTTTCTGCGGATCGAGGTCGAGTTGCCCCTCGAACCACTCCTCCCGCTGCGTCAGAATGTCGGGACGGGTTTGCTCGGACGCGTGCGCGGTCTTTTTTTGAGCGTGATCCGCCGACGCGCGAAGAACCGCCACAGCGTGGCGATGCCAACGCCGATCCCTTGCTGGGCCAGCGTCGCACGCAACTCGGCCAGCGTGATGTCGGGGGTGGTCTGCACCACGCCAAGGATCAACGGCGCATGCGCCTCGATCCGCGCCGACCGCTGGTCGCCGCCTTGCGGCTTCGGCGCCACATCGCCCGAACTGCGTGCCAGCGCCGCCCATCGGATCGCGCTGGCCGCGCTCACCCGGAACTGTGCCGCCGCAGCCCGCCGCGACATGCCTCCCGCGATCGCCGCTACCACCCGTTCACGAAGATCAACCGACAGCGCTTTGCCCATGCATGCCGGCCTCCTCCGCCAGCACGCAGCTTGAATCAGAGCCAAGCCGATTCGGGAATCCCCCAGCGATTCACCGCGGTCGGAAAATGCTCTAGCCCGTCGTATTCCGTGGCGCGGCAGTGCTGATGACTATTGCGCGCCGGGCGCGGGGGTCCGTCGCGAGGTTGCGGCCCTGCGGGCGGGAGGCTGCGCACCAAGCCGCTGGACAGCGCGGCTTCTGGGCAGGCAGCGGCGAAAGCGGTGGGCGCCCGCCTGGCAGCTTCGGTGATGCGCGCGCCGATCTTGATGATGCGCATCTGCAGGGTGGTGAACTCGGCGGTGGCGAGCGGCTGAGGGCTGGGGATGGCATCCCGCACGGTCAGCAGCAGCCAGTAGGCGGCGGTGTGCAGGATCAGCCGCACCTGGTTGGCGAGCGGCTCGCGGCAAATGGTACGGTCGGAAGCAAGCTGCGTCTCATGTAGCTTGATCAGGTTCTCGATCCTCCCCCCTGAAAACGTCTGAAGAGCAATTCTCGGTGATCGCCCAGCCGCGGCTGGGTCGCGCCGCATTACTCTCTTTGGTGAAGTGGGTCGCGAGGCGCCATGAAGCGGGCACTTCCGACAGCGGCCATGACCTGGACGCAGCTGCCGGCGCCGACACGCCGGCGGATCGCGGTCCTGCTCAGTCACCTTCTCCGTCGCCCTCTCGCGCACGTTCCCGTTCCGGAGGACCTCGGTCATGACCGGTGTCCGTCTGGCAAGGAAAGGGGCGATGTTTATCTCGGAGAAGGTCCAGGGGCGCCATCGCGACCGCCTGGCCATCGTCTACATCCGACAATCGACGCTGCGCCAGATCGAGCAGCACCAGGAATCGACGCGCCTGCAATACGCCCTGGTCGAGCGGGCGCTGCAGCTCGGGTGGCCCCGCGAGCGAGTGGAGGTGATCGATGACGATCTCGGGCGCTCCGGCGCGTCAGCGGCCGATCGCCCTGGCTTTCAGCGACTGGTGGCCGAGGTCGGGCTCGGTCATGTCGGGCTGGTGCTGGGCATCGAGATGTCCCGGCTGCCGCTGATCCGGCGGCATTCACTGGCGATCGATGTTTCCGAGTGGGCGGAAGGGTTCATGTGCGGGGTGGCTCCGCGCGAAGACGCCTGGCGGACGCTCTTCAGCGACCGGCAAGGAGCGAGCATCGTCGGCTTGATCGCCTCCCTTGGGGGAGAGCCCGACGACGAAGACGTCATGGCCCCTCCCAAGGAGGTGACCGATGCGGCCGAGCAGTTGCCGGAGATGATCGCCGCTATCGCCGAGTTCTGGCGGACGCGCAGGATCAATCCGCCGCCGCACCACGCGAGCAAAGTCGGCCGCAACGATCCCTGCCCGTGCGGGTCCGGCCGAAAGTTCAAGAAATGCTGCGGCGCGCCGGGGCGGGTACTTTCCTGACCAGGCCGCCTGTGGCGTCCGTCGGATCAGCGCAGGACGTCGTCGAGACTCGTGGCGTCGAATACGCGCAGGCTCCACTCCTCCAGCGAGCCGGTGTCCGCAGTGGCGATGCGCTCTGAGGCCCAGCCCGGTAGTGCACCAAACCGGCGTTCCAGCTGGCGCAGCAGTATGGCCGCCTCGCCCTTCTGGCGGCCTCTCTGCTCGCCTTCCTGACGGCCCTTCAGCTCGCCCTCTTGCAACCAGTGCCGCTTCCAGTCCTCGGCCCGTGACGCCAGCATGTTCCTGACCTCCAACAACTCCTCCGGCACCCGAACGCCCGGGGCCAGCGGCTCCATGATCGCGCCCAGCAACTCGGCAAAGACCGACCGTACCCCCTCAAACCCCGGATGACGCCTGAACCACGCCAGCAGCGCGTCGGCCAGGACGACCACCTGCTCCGGGTCAGGAGAACCTTCCAACCGGAACAGCAGCGCCGGCAGGGCGTCGCGCCTCGCCAGATCATCCTCGGGGAAAGCGCCTTCGTCCACTATCTGGTAGCTGATCGCCGGCTGCCATTGCCACAATGGCGAATTCCTGGGCAACCCGACGAGTTCGTGCAGCGCCAGCGGCGCCGCCCAGCGCCGGTCACCATTGTACAGGACGACCGGCAGGATCGGCGGCAGCCTTCCGTCGGGCAGCAGGCTCTTCTCGTTCAGCAGCTGCTGCCACAGGAGGCTGGCATAGACCAGCACGCGGAGCGCCATCCAATGGTAGGGGGTGGACTGAAACTCCAGCAGCAGCACCAGGTAAGTGTCGCCGCCGCCGCGCCGCGGGATGCGCCAGATCATGTCGCCTTCGCGTCGATCGCCCGTCTCGGCATGGAACTTGGCGTTCTGCCGCTCCATACGCTCCAGATCGAGGTCGTCGAGCCAGGGTCCGGCGACGAACTCACGCAGCAGCTGGGCCACCATGCCGGGATGGTCGAACAGGCGGTGATAAAGGCCATCGTGATCGCGCATGCGTACCGTCTACCACGGCCAGCCAGCGGCGTTGGCGCGCACGGGCGACGACCAGGGCAAGATTTCCTCCCATTGACGGCGTCGGCTCCATGGCATCGACCCTGACCCTGCCTGCCTGTTACCCGGATGCCCTGGCGGCCGGGCGACGACGCTACAGGAACCCGCTCCCCGCATGGTCGCGATAGACTTGAGCGTCGCGCACGTAACCGGCGAGCACCTGGAGGCTGCGGTGGCGCGAGATTTCCTGGATCTTGAAGATGCTGGCGCCCGTCCGCGCCGCGCTGGTGATGAAGCCGGCCCGCAGCGAATGGCCGCCGAACAGTGCCGCGTCATAGCCGGCGGCCTTGGCGACGGCCTGCACCAGCCGGGCGACGGCGCGGTCGCTCATCGGCTCGTCCGTCACCTGACCGGCCCGGCCGATCCGGCGGAACACGAAACCGTTGGCAACCCGGGCGGCGCCCAGCCAGGCATCCAGCGCGGCCACCGGGCGCAGGCGGTCGCCATGCGGGATGGCCACCATCGCCCCCTCGCCTTCCTGGTTGGCTTTGGATCGCCGGATCACCACCCGGATGCCTTCGGCATCCCGGCGGATATCCTCGACACGGAGGGCGACCAGCTCCGAGCGCCGGAAAGCGCCGGCGAAACCGATGGCCAGCACCGCGCGTGCCCGCACGGCGCGCAGCTTCTCACCAGTGCAGGCGCGCAGCATGTCGCGCAGCACATCGGCATCGGCCGCGGCCTTTTGCGCCGGCACTGCGGCGCGCAACCGCCGGATGCCGGCCATGACCTCGGCGATCGCCCCGCTCCCGTCGGCGCGCTGCGGCGGCGTGTGCCCGACGCGCTTGTGCGCCCAGCCGATGGCGGCCAGCCGGCGGGTGATGGTGGACGGCGCGCGTCCGGCTTCGGCCTCGTCGGCGCAGAACCGCGCCACCACCCCCGGATCGGCGGGGAGCGGCGGCACGCCGCGCGCGGCGCACCAGGTTTGAAAACGGTGCCAGTCGGCGTCGTAGATCAGCCGGGTGGAAGCAGCGCGGCTGGCGGCGGCATAGCCGCGCGCGGCGTCCGCCTCCTGGCCCAACGCGGCCAGGGCGTCGCCCGCCGCACCCGGCACGATGTCGTCCATCCCTTCCCTCCCCTGCTGCCGCCTCTGCCCGCACGCTCGGCCACCGGCTACCGCCCGTCGGCGCGTGAAACCGCCGCAGCATCGCCTGCCGCTGTCGCGTATCCTAAACGACCGGAACGGGAAGCCTTCTTAATCAAGCACTTGTCGATTCCCCATTGCTCCGGAAAGTGCGCTACTGCTCCGGAAAAAATCCTCCATGGACCGGAAAAGTTGGGGAGCAACGTGGCCAGAATGTAAGTACGGCCGAGGGCACCGGGATCCCGGACCCAGAGCGCCTTGTACAATCTCATGAGATGCCCCGAATCCCTCGTTTGCAGAGGTGGCCGAGGCGGGCCGGCGCCCGCGCACCGTGGATCAGGGCGGATTGCACCGGGGGGCTGCCCGCTACCCGGAGCGGTTTTGCCGCATGGGGCGGGTCGTCCTGCAAGACGATTTGCCGAAGCTTTTCCGGCCCGATCCGGCCATTTTCCGGAGCGATGGCGCCCATTTTCCGGAGCATTGGGGGCATGTTCGGGTCGCCAACCCCCAATGCTCCGGACTTTCCGATCGGATAGGGCACGCGACACCCACATTCTGTCCGAGAATTCCTACTATGTCCGAGAATATTCCTTCCGTCCGGGAACTTACTCTTCTCGGACAGATCGTAACCGAACCGATTCCGGACGGAAAACCCTTATCACGCCTTAGTCAGTTGTGCCTTATTCGCCGGCCGGGCGCAGAAATCCGCCAGCCGTCGGCTGGAGCGGATCTGAAACTGAACGTCGGCGTCGTTTCGACATCCAGAGAAGGTAGCATCAGGATCTGTGAGGTGGCTCCATGACGGGTGTTTGGCACGCCGGTTGGCTGCCTGGGACGTCACCTCGGCACCCCAAAGATCCTGATGCTCTCGTAAAACTCGGGTCGGACTGAGCGGCACCGCCGCGTCGAACCAGTCGCTCACTGCCACGGGTGATGGGTCGATGGGAAATAAAGCGTACGTCCATCGGGCGCGATCCGGCCTGATCTCTACCAGACTGCAATCCAACATGTTTCCGAATCGAGTCAGCCCACGGCGATCATTCGGTTCCTGGGCATCGGAGGGGGGGACGGCCGGATAATCAGGCCATCGTTCGTAAGCTCGATGTTGGCATCCCGATAGACGGCATGGGCAGCCAACAGGGACGGGCGGAAGTGCGGCTTGAAGTTCTTCATCAGTACCGCACCCCCGCCGAGTTGCGCTTTCAGGGCTACCCATCCAATCTTGGTCTCGCGCTGAAGAGCTGGGAGCCTCCAGGCCATCCACGTGTAAATATCGAGCGCTGTCGGGCTGTCCCGGAGATCCACGATTGCCGCAGGATCTAGGACAACCGGATTCCGGAGGAGCTGTTCGTAATAGCCCTGGTTGAGCATAACGGATTCAATGAATCGCTTGTTCCCGCGGCCGTAGGAGTATTCGGCCGCTTCGACCACCGGCTGGTTGAGGTACAGGCCGCGGCCTCCATTCTCCAACGCGAATGAAATTGTGCAGGTTGTCAGCCTCTCGGTCTGTTCCTGGAGCATCCTCATGGCCTCGCTGCCATGCGGCAGCCCCATGCGCTTTAGGGCGCCCGACAGGGACTTGCCGATGTGCACCTGCCTGGAGTGGTGGCGCATTGCCTCGGACTGCCAGTCAAGGAGCACTAGGCGGGCATAGGCCCCGAATGGGACGCCGATGGGGATAGGCTCGCTACCGTCAGTCAGCCTCCGAACGCCTGGGGAGACCGTCAGGGTGGCGTAGTCCGTTTGGACGCTCCACCGTTGCCTCGGGTTCTTCAGATCACGCCGGGGAAGCCCGGCATGGGCCCAGGCGGCGTAGGCGTAGCTACGCAGGTCATCGGAGTGGACATCCTCCCCGAGCAGCACCCCGGCTGCTTTCTCTGCCCTGGCGGCTGCCGACTTGATGGTGCGAGATCCGCGGCGTCCCGCCAGGATGTCTAAGGGTGAGTTGCGC
This sequence comes from uncultured Alphaproteobacteria bacterium, assembly GCA_963709085.1. Lineage (GTDB taxonomy): Bacteria > Pseudomonadota > Alphaproteobacteria > Acetobacterales > Acetobacteraceae > Rhodovastum. The sequence goes on along the minus strand of CAVPVB010000020.1, from coordinate 95,165 downwards.
CCAGGCTCTCGGATGTGGTTAGCGGCTACCCGTAGTAGGTCGCGTCCAGCGTGAGCTTCAACCAGCTCATGCACTGACTGGCTACCAAATAGGTCGTCCTGGCCTGCCTTGCTTACCACCATGACCAACCCTTGATCGTTTCCGCCAGCATGTCCATGTGCAGTTTGCAAGCCTGGGCACGTGCAGATTGTCAGCCGAGAACTAGTTAAGATTTTACTTTAGCTTAGATATAGTAATAAGCTGACAAATTGCTGGGGGTAACGTGGCTAACCCGTTGGTTTGCAATGGATGGCTTGATAACGTCGGCTTGCAGTCTGCTCGGGATAACCTCGTCCCCGGCTGGCACGATGCACAAAACCGACCGCGCCGGTCACCATGTCACAAACCACTGATTCCGATCGACTCGGGTGGCTGGCAATCTGCACACCAGCGACCGCTGGTGTCTCCCGACGGGAGCGTCGGCGTCCTGTCTTGGCGGCTGGCAATCTGCACACCAACGGCCGCTGGTGTCTCCCGATGGGACGTTGGTGTCCTGTCTTGGCGGCTGGCAATCTGCACATCAGCGGCCGCTGGTTCTCCCGAAAGGCGCGTTGGTGTGCTGCCCTGGGCGGCTGGCAATCTGCACATCGCACGGCCAATGTCGTCGGCGGGCCACCGAAACCGCTCCGCTGCTCGCGCATCTGGACGTTGACGAGAAGTCCACCGAGATCCCGGGCGCCCAAGCCCCGCGCGTCGAACTTGCCGTTGCTGGCCACCTCGTCACTCTTGATTCTCTGCACTACTAGAAGAAAACCTTTGAGGCGGAGTCGTCGCCAACGTCGCGCTGGTTGTCCAGGTCGAGGACAACGAGATCACCCCGCACCGGTGGGCCCAGGAGATCTGCACTGGCACGGTTCCACTCAGTAGCACCCACAGCCGCGCCAACTACCTCCACTATTCCGGAGCGTTGGACAGCCCTACCCCCCGCTTTATTGCCCGCATACCTCACCATCTCCCGACAACAGGAAGAGCTCCGTGGCACGCGACTACAACCGAATCCGCGCTCCGCGCCTTCGATCTCAGAAATCATGCAGCAGAGGCAGCTTGGCGATTCCTTCGCCGACATCGTCGAACGTTATGGCTGCGACCACCGGACTGTCTACTAAGAGCCTATCTCAGTACCCGCTTATCAACCAATCGACCCGACGTAGGTGGCGGGTTCCGGCGGGTCAGACGGGGGCAACGGCTGGGCGGCGCCGATCAGCCCCGGCACGCGGCGGTAAATCGGTGCCTGCCATCGAAATTGTGCTTTTCAATCAATGTCTCGAAGCGGGTCGATTGGTTGATAAGCGGGATCTCAGTAGGCCACACCGGGCGTAACCGGGGCATAATCCGGGGCGCCGAACCGGTCAGGCTGGCTGGCCGCGGCATCGGATGAGGTCTGCGAGGCGAGGGACGGCCGGGGCTCCGGAGACGCCCAGCCTGGCGCCGAGGTAGTCCCAGAACGAAACGCAGAGCTTCTTGCAGGTCTTTGCGAGGCCGAGGAAGGCGTCGCGACAGTCGCGCCCTCTATCGGTCTTGGTGCCACCGCTGACCTGGCGCTTGGTCACCTGGCAGCGGATGTCGTTCTCCGAGCCATTGGTGTGCAAGGGTATTTCCGGGTGGTTGAGCACCATCAGCAGTTCCGCCTTGTTGGCGTGCAGCCGCCGGAGCAGACGGTCAAGGGTGACAAAGCCGGTGGTACGCAAGAAGATGCGGTCGAACCGCGCGCGCAACTCACTGCGCCGGCGCGACGTGGGCTTGGCGCGATAGGCCTTCAGGTCGGCATAGAACAACCAGATCAGGCCACGGACATGCTGCTGGGCTTCGCGCTGCTGGTCGGTGAACGTCTCCAGCTTGTGCACCAGGCGCTCCGCATGGATCCAACAGAGGGCGTGCTGACCCACGTTGAACTGCCCGGCATCGTCGCTGACGATGACCGCCTCGTGCAGGAACCCGTGTGCGGCGATCGCCCCCCATAGCGCGGCTTCGGTGGCGACGCGCACCGGGTCTGGGGTCACCTGCAGAGCGGTGATGCCAAGCTGTTCAAGATGCTGCTGCCAGGCGGCCTGGTCGGCGAACTGCCGATTTGGATGTGTGGCCAACTGCTGGATGACGGGACCGGCGAGTGCGTGCTCGCGCATGTAGGTCAACGCCGCCTCATTGATCACGTAATCGGTATGGTCCGCGCGCAGCAGTTCGAGGAAGTTCAGTCTGCTCTTGCTGCCGGTGGTGCCGAACCAAGCGAAGCTGTCATTGCCGATCTGCGTGCAGACGGCGTTGGCACCGCGATGGCGCGCGCCGGTGTCGTCCACCGTGATCCAGGCCGCCGTCTCCAGCCCGGCCCGCAGTACCCTCGGTGTTCTCGGCGAGGAAGTCGTCCTGCCCGTCGATCAGCAGGCGCATCACCTGCCGCTTGGAGATGCTCACGCCGGCCGCCTGCAACAGCATGACCAGCCGCTCGACCGTCACCTGCCCCTGGTGGTATTGCATCAGCACAAAGCGTTGCAGTTCAGGCCCGAAATGGCCACGGATGCCGTTCGGCAGCGGCGCCACGATGGTCTCGCCCGAAGGCGTCAGCCAGCGCTCGCGCCGGTAATGCACGACCCGGGCGGTCAGTATCAGGTCCTGTACCTGATACGGCTCATAGCCTTTGAACTGCGACCCCTCGGGGACCTCCACGCCGATCACCTTGGTCTCGACGATGCCCCGCGGTGTTACCTTGCCACGGCCGCGCCGCTTTCCCCGCTTGCCGCCAGTCTTGCGTTCGCTCGCGTCTTCCATGCCGCTCGGCTTGATCGCCGGACGGCCCTTCAGTCCCTTCAGCCGGGCAATCTCGTCCCGCTGCGCCGCCACCAGCCGCTTCAGCTCGGCCACCTCACCCAGCAGTTCCACCAGCCTCAGCGCTCACGAGAATTGACCCGGGGTTGCTCACGGAAGTTGACCCAGTAGGTGCGCATGAGTTTGTGGTCAGGTGGCCTGATCGGCCGGTAGCCGCCGTGGTCGGCGGCAAATTTTCCTTCGCCTGACCGAAGGCTCCATGCCTGCCGCCCGGGCCTCACACCCCGTGAGACCCAGTGATGACAACGGTCAGAAGTCGCCGCGTGTCACGGCCCTGGCGGCGCGTCCTGTCGCGGCGAGGCGGGCACACCCCCGGCGGCTGCCGGGCCGGGAAGAGCCGGCAGCGCTGACCTGGCTCAACGGCCCGACGGCGCGATTGATCGTGACGTGACGGCTGCCAAACCCCAGCCTTCCGTTCGACGCCGGGCGTCGAATTGTCGGGACGCCTTCCGTCCCGACACCACCCGCAGGCCACGGCGCGGGAGGCGAGTCAAAGGCGCCGCGCGCTTTCTTGCGCGGCGGGAGCGGAGCCACGCGCAGAAAATCGGCGCGGGCCGATTTTCGAGCATGGTGAGCACCCACCTGTTGACGCGCCTTGCGCGCCGTGGCACCGCCTCGGTGCTGCGGCGGTGGTGTTGCTGGGGCCTTCAGGTCTTGGTGCTGCGGCGCGCCGGTGTTGGCGACGCTGGCGCCGGAGGCTCCGGGCTGCGCAGGGACGGGCCGTTGATGCGGATGGTGATGCAGTGGTGCTGCAGGCGATCGAGCAGCGCATCGACCAGCGGCTTCTTGTCGAACAGCTCGTACCAGTCGGACAGTTCAAGGTTGGTGGTGATGATCGTCGAGACCCGGTTGTAGCGTTGGTCCATCAGACGAAAGAATGCGTTTGCTTGTTCCGGCTTGATCGTGAGGTAGCTCAGCTCGTCAATCAGCAAGGGCTGCATGCGACTCGAGCTGAGCCAGCAGCCGTGTGGTGGTGCGATCGGCCAGAGACGCGTAGAGTTCATCGAGCAGGACTTGAGCGTTGATGAAGCGGCCACGGTAGCCGTTGAGGCAGGCCTCGCGCAACAGACCGATCGCCAGGCCGGTCTTTCCGGTGCCTGGTTTGCCGATGAGCAGGACGTTGTCGGTCCGGCGCAGGAAGTCCAGCCCGGCCAGTGTCTGGATCTGGGCGCGGCTCACGCCGGGCTGCCGATCGAACGGGAAGCTGTCGAGTGACCACCGCCATGGCAGACGCGCCTGTCCCAGACGATACGCCAGGCTGCGTTCGCGGCGGGCGGCGGCCTCCTGGCCGAGCAGCCGGTACAGCAACTCGGGTCCAGCGATCGCTTCGCGCTCGGCGCGTTCGATCTCGGCGTCGAGTGCCTCGGCCATGCCGTGCAGGCGCAACTGGGCGATCAGCGCGCGCAGCTTGTCATGCATCGTCGTCTTTCCCGCTGGTCAGTGCGAAGAAGTCGCCGGCGACCTGTTTGAGGATGAGATCTTCAAGCCGGCCGAGGTCGAACAGGCCGTAGTACAGGGCTTGCTCGATGGCGGCGATGAACGGGCCGGCCGGGTAGGTGCGCTTCATTTCGATCAGCCGGCGGAGTGGCCGTCGCCCGTATCCGTGACTGCGCAGCTTGAGGGCGGCGGCGTAACGGTCGAGGCTGGGATGGTGGCCGCTCAGCAATGCCTCTTCCGCCGCCGCGCTGCGACCCTGCCGCACGGGGATGGTATGATGACCAGGCAGGGTGCTCCTGGCATCGCGCTCGGCGATCAGCCGCGGGTGGACGGCGATCGTCGTGTCCTTGCGGCGGACATGGATTTCGGCGGGGTGCTTGTAGACAGCGACGGACTTGCCGACGAAGCGCTCGGGCACGGAGTAGCGGTTGGTATCGACGCTGACAAAGCCGTGCAGGTCGACGACGCGTTCCAGCAACTCGTAGACCGGCGGCAGCGCGTCGGGCAGCGGCACGAGGTGCGGCTGCTCGATGACGTAGGCCGCATCAGGCGACATGCCGAGCGCTGCCTTGGGCTTGCGGTTAGCGACCTCGCGGCACCAGGCGAGTGCCTGGCGGTTGAGGTCGTCGAAATCTTCGAAGCTTCGGCCTGCCAGGAAATTCGTCTCGACATAGCCGAATGGTCTTTCGATCCGGCCCTTGCGATCTGGATTCCCGACCCGGTGGGCGCGGAACCGGAAGCCCAGAGTGCGGGCGAAGGCCGCCATCTCCGGGGCGATGAGGGCCTCGGCGCCGGCGCCGGCGGCGAGCAGCACGCTGGTGTTGTCGATGATGCAGACCGGACAGGCACCGGCCATGAAGCGCGTGGCCTCGAGCAGGAACGCGCGGGCCTCGAAGCGGGTGAACCGCGGATAGTACTGGATGAACAGCCGGCGCGAGTACGCCAGCACCAGACCGGCGCATTGCGTGATCACCGGCTTGCCGGCGCCCGCGAAGGTCACGCGATGCGGCGAGGTGTCGTGCTGCATCTCCTGCCCGGGCGCGAAGTCGTACTCGCCGGCACGCCGCGGCGGACTGCGCAGGCCGGCCTCCCGCACCCAACGGGTCAAGCTGCTGTAGGACACCTCCAGACCGTTGTCGGCCAGCAGTTCGCGCACCCGCACCACGTTGCCGCGAGCCTGCTCGAAGGCAGCCTTCACGCGGACCAGCGTCGCCTCGTCGCACGGCAACACCTCGGCAACGTTGCCGTCCGGCTCACGCAGGATGCGCCGCACGGTGTTGCGTGACAGCGCCAGCAGGCGGCTGATCTCGCGCAGGCTGTGCCGCTGCACCTGCAGCGTGCGCACCGCGGTGCGAATCTCAGCCGGGGTCACGTGCATCCCCCCGGTCGATCGCAATCGCCAGGACGTTGAGCGCCAACCACAGACGCGGCACCGCCGCGATCAGCGCCGGCGGCACCGATTGCAGCGCCGCCACGCGACCCGTCAGGCGCGCGATGACCGCCTCGAGGCAGCGCATATCGACGACGCATTCGCCTTCCGGGCCGTCCCGCAGAATTTCGCCGGCGCGCCGTTCGTCGTTCGCCCGCAGGGCGTCGAGAAACAAGCGGGGATCGCCGACCATGCGTTCGCGCACCGTTTGCGCGGCCTGCTGGTAGTGGGCGAACCAGCACTGCAACTCGCGGGTCGACAGCGGTGACGCAGCCAGCGCCGCCAGCAGGCTGTCGGCATGGGCGGCATTGGCACGCGCCAACGGCACCACCACCCGGTTGGCCGCCCAAGCCGACAGCTTGCCGGTGCGCACCGCCGCCAGCGCCGCATCGGGCAAACCCGACAGCAGTTGCAGCCGCCGGCTCACCCAGACTCACGTCGCGCCCGCACCGACGCGCCAGCTCCTGCTGCGACAGGCCCTGGCCCTGCATCAGCTCGCGCAGCAGCAACGCCTCCTCAATGCTGGCGAACGAGCGATCCTGCGCGCGCGCCAACACCCCCAGCACCGCTTCGGCCAGCCCACAGGTCCATTGCTCGACACTGGCCGTGTCGCGGCCCAGCCGGCGTAGCGCGGCGACGCGCCGATACCCGTCGATCAGCACCAGCGGTGCTGCGCCCGCGCCGGCCCCACCGGGAGCGGGCGCCACAATGCAGGGCACGATCTGACCGCACCGCTCGATGGACTGGGCGATCCGCGCCACCGCCTGCGGCTCCACCAGGCGGCTGGCGGCAAAGCGCAGGTCCAGTTGGTGCAGGTCAAGCTCCAGACGATGGCTGTCCATGGACGTCATCGCCGGCGGGACGGCCCGCTTGCCCCGGTCACGTCCCGCAGGATCCTCGCCGCCGCATCAATCGGGTTCACCATGGGGCATTGCGCTCCGTCCGGGCGTGGCCAACACGGCCGCGACGGGGATCGCGGCGGCGCAGGAACCCCGGGCGAAGCGGCGGCAGACAGGGACGACCGCACCAATGGCAGGGCGTCGTCGCTCGCCGGGGCGGCTCGGCCGGAGATGCGTCGTCGCGCGAGGTCGCCATCGCGCCGGCCGCCAGCAGATCACCCGCCGGCGGCGGGGGTGAACCCTGATGCGTCACTTTTTTTCTGCGCGCTCGCAGGTGGCCCATCCGGGCGGCATGCTTCTCCTGGCCACGACGGGTCTTCTGATAGCGCTCGCCTGCCTTCCGGAGCGTCTGGTGACGCGCCTGTCCGGCGCAGTCGCCGAAACAGTAGATCTGCCCGCGGTCGCAGTGGCGGCACACGACCACTTCGCTACTGCACTTCCTGCAAAGGAACAGACGACCAGACCCCGGCTCGCTCTGCGCATCGACGCAGACGCGGCGTAGACGAACGCCACCGTCGGCAGGATACTCGCCCTGCATTCGTGCCCGTCACGATGTGGGGCACGGCGTCGAGACAAAACTGGCAGGTTGAGTTCGGCGCCGTGCTTGCCCTCAAGTCTGGCAGGCTCCCGGCAGCTTGCCGAGGTGCTCGGTGCCTCTGTTATCCCCCGTGCCAACCCCGCCAAGACCGTATCCGGTCCTGATCATGTCTCCAGCGACGATCAAATGCCGCCGCACCGGCGTTGTCGCAGGCGCCGCCACCCCGGAGCGGGCGCCAGACCGGGACAACCAACGACAATCGTCAGAACGGTAGGACTAAAGTCAGTGGGTCAACTTCCGTGAGCAACCCCGGGTCAATTCTCGTGAGCGCTGAGGCCACCAGCCGGGATTCCAGCTCGGCACGTGATAGGCCTGATAGGTCGGCGGGCGGTGACATGGCCCGAGCGAATCGTACCCGGCCGCGTCGCACCAAGCAAAAAATCGACGCTTTCCCGGGGTTGTGCCCCGGTTACCACCGGGCGGGCCAACGAACTGATTTGGCCTTTCTTTTTGCTCCCCGATCGCCCTACTGAGATAGGCTCCAAGCGCGCCGCCGCGCAGTTGATGTTGGCCAGATATCGCCCGTCATGGTCCTGGTGCTGTTCCCCTGACGACTGCGTAGCGGGCGCGCGCCTGCTGAACCGGACCAAGGCCGCTCATCTCCGTGCCGTCCAGGTCCCTGGGTTGGGACGCCCTGGAGTGCGCTCGCAGGGCGAGCCGGAAGGCGTTGGCCGTAGAAGTTCCAAGGGAGGAGCCAAGGGAGGAGCCCGCCGATATCGTCCACTTACAGTTCCGGAGAAGGCTGGTGGTCTGGGCTACGCCGCGGGCGTGCATCTTTTCACAGAGGACCATGCCTGGACCGTCCAGACGGACCGGGCCATCTCCTCCGTCGCTATTCAGTTTGGGGTTCCTCTCCAGATTGCTGATCATCGCTCAACTGACGGAGTAGACTTGCTGCCTCCTCTTGCAGCCGCGCGATTTCATCCAAAACCCGCTTGTGCCGTCGTTTGAGGGCCTCGCGATGTTCCACACGCTTTTCACGGAGGCGTTGTTTGAACTCCATAACGCGCTGCCGAGTAGCGCGCGGTCCGACCACTCCCTCCTCTGTCCTGGCCACGTCGAGCTCGGCATCTGTCAGTGTTGTCAGCTGATAGGCCGTCGAATAGTTGTTTGGAAGCTCTTCCCTGCCGAGCCGTCCGGCTTCTAGTGCCCGTGCGACAATCTCAAGCTGGCTGGCGATGCCCTGTGAAAAAGGCAGTTTGCTCAAAAATTCCTTCCAAATTCGCTCTGTCGTCCGCCGCTGTTCTGACTTCGGCATATTTTGCACGGCATTATCATTGAATACCCGTTCCTCGATAAGTCTACGGGCGCTGATCAGCCGTTTGCCAATGTCGAGGAACGACTCTTGCGCGCGCCGCCAAAGGCTCTCGATTTCGGCAACGTATTTCTGTGGGTCTCGGCTTTCAAACGGGGCACTCATCAGCGCCTCGCTACGCGGGTCAATTACCGATGGCAAGGACTCCGCTGCATCCTCTTCCGCCAGCGCCGCGTCCCGGATCCTCCGTGGTGCCGACATACGGTCGGAAACGGGAACCGCTGTGATATTGCGTTTTACGGCCATGACTTATTTCTCCTCCAATCCCAAGCGGCGCTTAACAACGGACCAGACCGCTCCAATATCTTCTACGCCCAGGCAGGATGTCATTTCAGTTGCTCCGAGCCCAACTTCGTCGGCAGCAAGAAAATCGTAATACTCTCCAATCTCGGTGGGACATAAGTCCGCAACTCGCACCAATCGCTTCTTCGCGAGCCCGATGACCCTATTCGCTTTCGGCTTTATCTTGTTCAGGACAGCCAATGTCGGGAGCCGCCAACCATTAAGGGGGCGCAGGAGCGATTTGGCTGACTCCGTATCGGTAATACCGACTGCGGATGGGACCAAGATTAGGTCTACGCCATATGCCAACGTCTTCAATACTTCCGGGTGCTGGTCAATGGCTGGCGGAGTATCAAAGAAAATAATATCATGCGAGTCGATGCCGAGGACATCCTTCGCATCGCGGGCTTCTGTCGGATCTGCCTCATAACCAGTTATGCCAGGCTTATGGCTACTCTTCCGCGCTCTTCGAAGCAGCCATTTTCCAATGCTGCGCTGAGTATCGAAGTCGACGATACCTACATTATATCCTTCCGAGACGGCCGCCCCCGAAAGATTTTTTACGAGGAAGGTCTTGCCTGGACCTCCCTTAGCACCCGCGCTCAATATGCGAATTGTCCGGTTGAGGCGCCGAGACGGCGCATCACTGACGATTTGCGTGTCGTCGCTCCCGACGGTATTTCGCATACTAATCTCCACCATTGCCGACTTCGAGATAATATGTGACTTCCCATGGCGGGTAAAGTGAAACAGGCCGTCTACCCAGACGCGTTGGGTGGTCGGCATCAGAATGTCGGAGTGTGAAGGTCAACGCGTAGTCACGTATCATTTATTTACCGGTAAATAAATGCTGGCTCATACTGGATTTGAGGGCGCGGCAATCGCCCTAAAATTCAATTGGTTGGCATAGAACGACGGGCAACGCTGTGTGGGTTTTCCGGTTGGTTTGCGCCCCGGTGGCGCTCGGGGTAGCCCCAAGGTGACTTTCTGGCAGGCGCAAGTGCCCACAACACGCCGAGAAAATTCAAATCTCCACCACCCAGGAATCCAGTATGAGCTGCTCGGATTAGGCGGCGTATGGAGAACGCCTGTCTACCACGTTGAATCATCTCGAGGATGGGCTGGTTCTCTTTTTCCAGAGTGTCGCGGTCCGGTATGCGCATGAGGTGCCGGCGCCCTCCTTTGCGGCCATTTTTTGGGCGGAGACCGAATTCTCCTGTGCCCGGCAACCACATAGACCTCGTTGTTCTCGACCGCGCCCTCAAGCCTGGGATAGGCCTTAGCAACAAGGCATTCCCCCAGGCTTCAGCCATCGCATGGACGTTGTCTTCATTCGAACCCAGTTTCCGGGCGACCTGGAAACCGTGGAGGTTCAGTTCCATGAAACACAGGTATGACAACCAGACCCGTAGCGGCTGATGATGGCCGGCCAAGTTCGTCCCGGTTAGGCAATCGAAACTACCGCCGCAGTCTTGACAACGGTAGCGCTGCGGTGGTGTTGCGCCTCATCGTGGCACCGCAAATCACCGAATGGTCCGAACAGCCCGGACATTGGACGTTCTAGGAGCCAATGATGTTGACGGATCAAATCATAGCAATTCTCGTCATCCATCAGAGAGGCAAGGTTGATCGACTCAGGAACAGCCACGGCGACACCGAATCGGCCACGAAATTCCAGTATCAAAACAATCTATCGGTGCCATAACCATCGCAAGATTACGATTTCAGAAGAGTCTCGCCATCATGGTTTCAAGGCTAACTCACCACCTCGAAACCCAGGATAAGCCTTCTCCGTTATGCTACCCGGTTTTGGGCGCTGCGGGCTCTCACCAGGCAAGACGGGGAGAAGAGTAGACGGCTACCGTTCTTGCATCACACGATAGAAGTTCGACGGTATCCCGTTCTGCGTAAATGGTTATGATGACGTTCCAAGTTGTACCAATGTCACAGAAGCTATAAATTTTTTTCCGGCGAGTTAAAAAAGCGCAACGGAAATACGCTATCCGACTGAAAAGAAGAGCGTTTCAGACGAAACCGTCATGCTCCACGGGCTCTGCAATTTCCGATTGCATGAATGTGAAGATTTGTGATGTGTTAACGTCATCGCCCGATTCAATACGGGCCGAGTGTTTTGGGTTCGCTCCAGTTCATCGCTTTGGATGGGGTGCATGTCTAGCGGTAAGCCATTACATCTTAATCTCTTTCCGGCCCATCATGTGCCTGACCTGCCTCACGGGGAGCTACGGCATTCACACATTTTGCTTGTATAGCGGACAACTCTCTGAATCTATGACGTATTCTGTGGATCAGGAGACTGTGTGAGGCAAAAGGGAGGGGAGCTTGGTTATTTTGGAGATGCCCGTCGTGCGGCGATGGGCACCACGCTGATCGAGCGGGTGACGGAGACCGGGTCGCTGGTCGTCCGCAAGCTTGGCGGTGATCGGGCTGGCGAGATGGCGATCCATCGGTTTTTGGCGGCACCCTCCGTCACAACGGTCGAGATCGTGCAGACGCTGGCGAGCCGCACCGTCGCCGCCTGCGCCGGACGGCGGATTGTCGTGGCGCAGGATACGACCGAGATCAATTTCGCCGGCCGCGAGGAGCGGCGACGTGGTCTGGGGCCGGCAGGAGACGGCGTTTCCGCCGGGTTTTTCATCCATCCACTGATCGCCATTGACAGCGAGACAGAGGCCGTTCTCGGTCTGGTCGGCGCCAGGATTTGGACCCGAACGGATGAAATCGCCCCGACCCACGCCCGCGCGTTGGAAGACAAGGAGAGCGTCCGCTGGTTGGAAGGGGCAGAGTGTGCGGCTGCGTGTTTAGCCGACGCCGCCTCGGTGGTGGTCGTGGCCGATCGCGAGGGCGATATCTATGCAAGCTTCGCACGATGCCCGGCAGGGGTCGATCTGATTGTGCGAGCAGCGCAGGACCGCGCGCTCGACGACGGAGCGCGCCTGTTCGCGGCGCCCGCCGCATGGCCGGAGTTGGCACGAACCGAGGTTCGTGTGGCTCCATCCCGGGCCGGCGGGCGCGGCCGGATCGCCACCGTTGTGCTGCGCGCCGGGCCGGTCGTGATCTCGCGTCCACGTCATGGCGGTGATCGCTCGGACCCGCCGCAGCTGACGCTGTATATGGTCGAGGCGCGAGAGATCAATGCTCCGGCTGATGCACAGCCGCTGCTGTGGCGGCTGTTGACCACGCTGAATGCCACCAGCGCTGCCGAGGCGCAGGACATCGTGCGCCTCTATCGGTTGCGTTGGCGGATTGAAGAAATCTTTCGTGCATTGAAAAGCGACGGTATACGCCTAGAGGAAACCCAAATGCATGAGGCCGGGCGGCTGTTCAAGCTGGCTCTGGTCGGTCTTGCCGCGGCAATCCGTACAATGCAACTGGTCAACGCCCGTGATGGCAGCCCGCGACCCGCGACCGATGTCATCGATGCGGCCCTGCTGCCGGCCGCCGAAGCCATTGGCGCAACTCTCGAAGGCAGAACCCTGCGTCAGCAAAACCCTCATCCGCGCCACTCGCTCGCCTGGCTCGCCTGGATCATCGCCCGCCTCGGCGGATGGAACTGCTATTACAAGCCGCCCGGTCCCAAAACCATGCGCGCCGGCTGGACCCAGTTCGCTGCCATGGCCGCAGGTTTTTTCATCGCAACAACACAGTTAAATGTGTGAATGCCGTAGCACGGGGAGAGGGAGGCTACGTGGATGGGGGAGTGCGGTTGGGTGCCGCCTTCAAGGAGGCTGATCTGCGTTCGGCTCTCAAAGAGGGCAGGGAGGTGTTCGGCGCATTCATTGGCGCACACAGTAAATACACATTATCTATCTGGCTGCGCTGCTACTGGATACAGGACCGAGGCTTCCGGATTATCCGGTAATGGCACGGCTCGTGTGGCGCGCGGAGTTTCAACGACATTAGATCATTGCGGCAGGAATGTACAAGCGTGGCTCACCAGAGAGAACAGATATCCCCGATCGACAGTTAGTGCCGCCGTTTTGCTAAAGAGTAACGTTGTACGAGCTGCTGTGCCGGCAACTCCAATGAAATCACCGTTTCGCAAAGCACCGGCTGTGCACTTTGATGTTTTTCCAAAAAGCGTAATGCTACGGTTGAGTGACGTCCGTATTGTTGGACTTTGCTATATTCATGTCTAAAGTAACTCGCAGTTTCTTATCGTCAGAAGATTCGAACGAAACACCGGCTGATTTCAGCGCAGCGATGATGGCGCTCGTGTTGTTTAAAGTTGTGCCTGTTTCCCCTCGTTCCAATCTCGTGACGGTACGTGCGCCTACACGAGCACGTTCAGCGAGTTCGGCAACGCTCCAACCCACCAGTGCGCGCCCAGCCCGGCATTGCGCAGCGGTGATCGAATTGACCTGCGCAATCCATTTGACAACATCAGCCATATGGCTTAAAATGCGCCATATGGCTGAAAAAAGGCCGCGACGAGGCAGTGAGCAAGGTTCATGGCGACACTCCTTCGGTTCGACTACGGACGTAACATACCAAGGCTGGCCGTGCTTGGCAGCGGAGCAGGATCGCATCTGCGTGGACGCCTGGGTTTCGTAGGCCTGTAGCGGCCCGCAAGGGCCATCGTGCTGGACTCGCTGACTATCACGTGCGGCCCCGATCCGTGGGCCTGCCGGCGCCTGAAGTTTGCCAAGTGCTGGTGCGGCTTCAGGGAATTGTGGGCGATCAGATGCCCACGCAGGGTCAACCAGCGGAGGCTGGCAGGGATGGTGATCCCGCCGGCCTGACGATCAGCGGCACAGGGGGCGGATGCACTTCCTCCTGAGCATGACCATTCGGCGAGGAGGAATCCCGTGCGAATTGCTGCTCGACGCGTGTCACTCAAGCCGTTGTCGCCCGGGGCGCCCGTGCGCTGCGGCACGGTTCATGGAAACCGGCAGGCCGGGTTCGGCGGCGATATCCGCGAGCCTCTTCAGACCGCGCGTTGGAGCGCCGTCTCGCCGCGGCAAGCGGCGTTGCCGCCCACCTTGCCGGTCCGCCACCGCAACCGTCACCGTGCGCCGGGCGTGGCGCTGACCGATTGCGCGGCCGGCGGTGGGATGCGCCATTCGACCTCTGACGCCTGGCTGGGTGAGCGCCCCGACCGTTCCGAAATGGTGCGGTGGCTCGCCGTCAATGCCGCGCGCGGCAGTGAGTTTCTGTTCCGGGCGCTGGCTGACCTGCTCGATCGTGGCTCTCTGACCGAGGCACAGGAGGCGGCGGTTCGCCGCTGCCGTGTGCGCGCGCTCACGCGGGATGCTCGATACTGGCTCCCCGAACAGAGGAAAGACGGCCGATGAGCGCGCTCGCGGTGGCCGCTATCATGGGGCTCGCTGTCCTGCCGGAGTGCGGTGCCGGTCAAGGCGTTCCGCCGGAACGCATGGCCGCGGTGGCGATGGTCGAGAGCAACGGCGACCCGCTGGCGATCGGTGTCAACGGCGATCATCCGGCCACGCTGCACCCGGCCACGAAGGACGCGGCCGTGGCAACGGCGCGAACGCTGCTCGCGCAGGGCAAGTCGATTGACCTGGGCCTGACCCAGATCAACAGCGCGAACCTGGCGCATGACGGCCTGACCGTCGAGACGGCGTTTGACGCCTGTGCGTCGCTGCGTGCCGGGGCGGCGCATCTGGCCGCGGATTTCGAGGCCGCATGGCGCGCGGCGCACTCCCGCTACAACACCGGCGACCTGCAGCGCGGCATTGCCAACGGCTACGCGCTTCGGGTGTCCGCGGCCTTGCGCATGGCGATGGCAACCGACCGCGCCGCTCCTGCCGCGCCTCAACCGGCAGAGGCCGCCCGCAACCCGTTCAACCGGCCATCGCGGACAGGCCGGGACCTCGTGTTCGCGCAAACCGACAGGAGATGACGTCATGTCGTGGCTAACCGTTGTGCAGAATATCAGCCAGTTCATAACGGGCACCTTCGGATCGACGCTGTGCATCATCGCCGTCGCGATCGCCGGCGCGCGGGCCATGCTGCATGGCCACTGGGGCCAGTTCTGGTCGGCCATAGGCGGCGGCGCGGTCCTCATGAGTTCCGCCTGGACCATCAACACCTTCATGGGCGGCTGACCGGCGCACGCCACCATCCTGTCTGATTGCCTGGACGGCGCCGGTGCGGACAACCGCACCGGCGCCGTCGAGGGGCACAGTCAGCCGTCGACGATACGGGAGGCAGCATGAGCGAGCACAGCAGATCCGAGATGCTGTTCGTGGCCCTGACACGGCCAGCTTTGGTCTGGGGCGTGCCGTTCGAGGGGGCGGCGATCAACGTGCTTTGCACCTTCGCCGCCGGGCTTGAGCTGTCAGGCCCGACAGTGTGGCGATCACCGATCATGTTCTGGCTGGCGGCGGTGCCGATCCACATGATCATGCAGCGAATGACCTCGTACCGACTTCCATTGGTTCCGCACGATCCGGATCTGGGCGCTGACGACGGGAACCGGTCGGACCACGCTGGAAAGCCTGCCGACGCGACGGCCGCGGTCCGGACGGGAGGTGGCGAGCAGTGGCTGACCTCCCCGAGGCCCTGCTGGGCGAGAGGATTCCGTTCGAGGATCATATCGCCGACGACGTCGTGCTGATGAAGGGCAACGGCGTCATGGCGATGTTCGCCGTTGCCGGCGTGTTCCCCGACACCGCCGACGAGGTGGATATCGCCGGATGGTACGACGGGCTGCACAACCCGCTGAAGAACATAGCGGCCGAGGACACCGAGTCTGACGATATACCAGTGCCGGGGCGAGGCCGACCGCTCGGTCTATGAGGATGGCCTGCACCGCTCGCCGTTCGCGCGTGACCTCGGCAATGCCTACCGGGACAATCTGTTCCGGCGATCGCTGTATTCCAACCAGCTGTTCCTGGCGATCCAGGTGCATGCGCCGAACGCCGCGGCGCAAGGCGTCTCGCGGTTCCTGTCCGATGCGGTCACCGACCCGCGGGCAGGGATCAACGCGCGGAAGGCCCGCCTCAACGAGATCTGCGACCTGCTGCAGTCCCAGCTTGGCGTGTTCGGCCTGCGCCGGCTGGGCTACGTCACCCGCGGCCATGTCGTCTTCAGCGAAATCGCCGAGGCCGTGGTCTTCGCCATGACCGGAACCTGGCGCCAGATCGGCGCGAGCACCGGCCGGATGGGCAACGCGATGTTCTCCGAGGCGATCCGGTTCCGCCACCAGCGGGTGGAATTCCACGGCGCCGGCGAGACCACCTTCGCGCAGATGTATGCGTTCAAGGAATACCCCGTCACGACCTGGCCGGGCATGTTCCACGGGCTGGCGATGGCGCCGTATCGCAACACGCTGATGCAGTCCTACCGCTTCCTGTCGAACGCGGCCGGCATGGGCGCCATCACCCGCAAGCAGAACAAGATGCTGGCGGCCGGTGACAAGGCGGTCTCGCAAACCGAGGCGCTGGACGCCGCCGCCGATGACCTGATGTCGCGACGCTGGGTGCTGGGCGACCATTCGCTGGTCCTGATCGCCTTTGCCGACAACCGCCGCGCCATGGCGGAGGTGGGCAACGCCGCCTGGCGCGACCTGGCGGCCTGCGGCCTGGTGGCCACCCGGATGACCAAGGCGCTGCAGGCCGCCTATCTGTCCATGCTGCCGGGCGGCGCGTTCTGGCGCCCGCGCCCGGGGTTCGTGAAGTCGTCGAACCTGGTGGCGTTCGCCCCGTTCTACAACTGGCCGGCCGGCCAGGCCCGGGGTCACTGGCCGGGACCGCCGGTTGCGATCTTCCGGACCATGGCGGGCACGCCCTACCGGTTCCACTGGCAGGTCGGCGATGTCGGCAACACGCTGGTCACCGGCGCCGTTGGCAGCGGCAAGACGCTGACGACGGCGTTCCTGCTGGCCATGACCGCCGGGCGTGCCCGGGTGGTGGCGCTGGACCACAAGCGGGGCTGGGACCTGCTGATCCACCGCATGGGCGGCGACTATGCCGTGCTGGGAGCCGGCGAGCCGCATTTTGCGCCGCTGAAGGCCCTGGACGTGTCGCCGCGCAACATGGAGTTCCTGACCGACCTGATCCGGGGCTGCGTCGGCGGGGCGATGACCGAGGAGGAGGGAAGGCGGCTCGCGGTCGGACTGGCCACGGTCATGCGCCTGCCGCCGCAGGATCGATGCCTGGGCGAGTTGCGGGCGTTCTTCGACGACGCGCCGGAAGGCGCCGGGGCGCGGCTGGACAAGTGGTGCCACGGCAACGAACTGGGATGGGTGATCGACGCGCCGGCCGACACGGTGAGGTTCGGCAACCTGAACGGGCTGGACACGACGGCGCTGCTGGAGAACCCGCGGGCGCGCGGCCCGGCGATGAGCTACCTGTTTCACCGCATCTCGCTGCTGCTGGACGGTACGCCGCTGCTGATCCCGATGGACGAGGGGTGGCGGGCGCTGCTGGACCCGGTGTTCCAGGCCAACATCGAAAAGCAGCTCCGCACCCTCCGCAGCAAGGGCGGCGCGGTGGTGTTCATCACCCAGTCGCCGCGGGACATCATCGATAGCGGGATCGCCAACATCCTGGTCGAGCAATGCCCGACCGCGCTGCATCTGGCGAACCCAAGGAGCACCCGCGCGGACTATGTCGACGGTCTGAAGCTGACCGAGGGCCAGTATGAGGCCTTGCGCGGTTTGCCGGGCGGGGAGGGGTTGTTTCTGCTGGTGCAGGGCGACCGGAGCGTGGTCGCGCAGCTTCCCTTGCGCGGGCTCGACAGTTTCATCGCCGTGCTGTCGGCGCGCGAGGAAGACCTGCGGCGCATGGACCGCATCCGCTCAAGAGTCACCGGCGCCGACGCGTTCGAGGTGTTCCACCGGGAGAAGGAATTGGCGGAATGACACCCACCCGGCGGTACCTTGTTGGCACGACGGCGGGGATTGCGCTGTTGGCCGCCTGCTATGTAGCGCCGGCGCGCGCCGACCTGCCGGTGATCGACAGCGCCGCGCTGGGCGAATGGGCGACGGCGTTGTTCAATGACGCCAAAGCCTATGCGCTTCAGCTCCAGCAATATGCCACCGAGGTCAAGACCTACATTGGCGACGAGCTTTCGTGGCTCAGGCAGGCGCAGCAATATGCGACGCAACTGCAACAATACGCCAACGAACTCGCGATGTTCATATCGTTCGTGCACAACCCGAGCCTCGGCACGGCGATGGGACTTATGAGTACCGCTGGCCTGAGCAACGGTCTGCCGATCAATCCGTACGCGGTCCTCGGTCTGGTGAACGGCTTCGCGTACGGGCAGGGGGGTATCCCGGAAATCGGCGGGATAATGAGTTCTCTCTCCGGCCTGGTCGGCAGCTCCTATGCGACCTCGCATGTCTACACGCCGACCGACGGGTCATGGAACTCGCAGCAGGTCATCGCCCGGGCAAACGGCATCGCCGGTGAGCAGGGTGCGGCGGAGGCCGCCTACAGCGATCTCCGCACCCACCAGCTGGCGCTTCAGCCGCTGCGCGAGCACCTGGCGACCGCAACCACGCCGAAGGATGTTCAGGACACCCAGGCGCAGATCGAGCTGGAGACAACCTGGACCACCAATGAGGCGGCGCAGCTGGCCGCGATATCGGCGACCTATCAGGCGCAGTCGGACAGCATCGTGCAGCGCGACAACGAAAAGCTGGCGATGGATATCGAAGCCTTCGTGGCTTCGTCGCCTAACCCGCACCCATAGTGGAGGCATTCGTTATGTTTCGTGCGAGTCACCTGTATCACGTTCCCATCTACATTGCGTGCGTCGCGGCCGGTGCCGGCGGCACGTGGTATTTCACCAGGGGCATGCCTCCGGTGCCGGCGCGGCAGGACGCGGCAGCGGTCCCGCATCAGGTGCGCACGGTCTCCTGGTTTGAGGCGCACCGGGCGGAGATGACGCAGAAGAATGCGACGTGCAACGACAATCCCGGCGGCGCCATGGCCGACCCGGAGTGTGAGAACGCCGCGACCGCCAAGGAGCATATCGACTTCAAAGAGTTCCTTGCGGGAGCGCCGAAGTGACCATTGGCCTGATCCTGCTGCTGATGGCGATCTATGCCGCGCAGCACGGGGCGTACGGCATAGCCTGCCTTGCGCTCCTGGCGATGGTGGTGGTTTTCCTCGGCTCCTTCAGGGTGGTTATCGTCCTTGGCTTCGTCAGGCTGCTGCGGGGATCCCGGTAGCGCACCACTGCGAAAGCGGCTCGTGATGAACGTCAACTGGACCCTGTTTGCCAATCTCTACAACACGCTCATAGCGCCCCTCATCGGCCAGATGCAGGCCATGGTGGGCAGCGTGTGCAGCACCATGCAGCCGGTGGCGTTGGCGATGGTCACGCTGTGGCTGGCGTTTGTCGGGATGGACATTGCCAACGGTTCCAGGACCCTCCAGCAGGCGACGCGCGACTTCTTCATTGCCGGCATGGTGATCGGCGCGCTGCAGACCGGGCAATATACGCAGTACGTGTCCGACTTTTTCCTGCAGGCGGTGCCGAACACCCTGGGCGCTGCGTTGGGCGGCACGACATCGCCGGTCGCCGGGCTGGACACGGTTCTCGATTCCGCCGTCACCGCCGCCGCCAACACCTATGAGGCGCTTCCGAGCCTCGCGCTGAAGACGATACCGCTGGCGCTTGGCGTCATCGTCTACGTCGTGGTGGCCCTGGTCGCGGTCGGCTACGCCTTCGCGGTCTACATGACGGCGGCAATCATCAACGTCGCGGTGATCGTGGTTGGCCCGGTGTTCCTGGCGCTTGCCGCCATCCCCGCCACGCGGCGCTTCGCGGCCGGATGGCTTGGCGTGGTGGTGGGTGGTTGCGTCACCCAGCTCGATGGCTGTTGCAGTCATTCTGTTTCTGACGAGCGCCGAGAACAGCATGATCCAGCAGACGGTGGGTCCGGCGGCCAGCAGCAACTCCAACAGCCTGGGAATGCTCTGGGGCCTGGCGCAATGCGGGCTGTTCCTGGCGCTGTGCACCGCTGTCGTGAAGAAAATCCCGTCCATCGCGCAGGAGATTGCCGGCGGCGTCTATCACGGGACGGCGGGTGCGCACAGCGCGACGTTCGGACTGGCCGGCTGGGGCGTGCGCGCGGCTGCGGGCAGCGCCGGCGCTGCCGGTCAAGTCCTGACCCAGGCTCGGTTCGGCCCGGTCTTCAAGCGGCGGGAGGTCAGGCGGTGGCCGCCCGACCGTTCCGACCGGCCGGTCACTCTCAGGGAGAGCGTAGATGGTACGTTCGGGAGTCAAATGGATCGTGCTTGCCCTCGGCCTGGGCGTGCTGGCGGGCTGTGGCAACGTCAGCGGCAAGGCGCTGCCGATGGTCAGGAACAGCGATCCGACCTGGCCGCTGGTCCCCGATCATCTTGAGTTCGGGGCGCTGCCGAAGTGAGCCAGGTCAGCAAGATATCTCCCTGGACGGCGAAGCCGCTGACCGACGCGTCGAAGCACGCGAAGTTCCGGGCTGTGATGGACCTGTCGGCGGAGCGGGTCATTCTCGGCCGGTCGGCGATCGTCACCGGCTGGGTCATCGGTGCCGTGGGCGTCAGCTGCCTGGCGGCGTCGGTGTTCGGCTGGGTCACGCTGCTGCCGCTGAAGACCACGGAGGTAAAGTTTTTCCTGGTGGACAGGTCCACCGGCATCATCGGCGAGCCTGTCGGGCTGCAGGATGCGCCGAAGCTCTTCGGCGCCGCGGTGGAGCAGCAATACCTGCGGCGGTACGTCGAAGCGCGGGAAGGCTGGGTGCCCGAGATGGACGAGCGCAACGACCACGTCGTGAAGATCATGTCCACGCCGGACGAGCAGGCGCGCATCGCCGACGCCCGCAGCGCGCCTGGCAATCCGGTCAAGGCGCTCGGCAAGGAGGGCCATGTGACGGTGGAGAACTTCCGCTTTCACCCGCTTGCGCTCGGCAAGGACGGCGAGACCCGGCGCTATTTGGTGCAGTTCGATCGCACGGTCTGGCACGGGGCGAACAGGGACCCGGCAAGAGCGTGGAGCGCGACGGTGGATTTCCAGTGGCATCCGAACCTGCCGATGCGGCCGGATGACCGCAGCGACAACCCCGGCGGTTTCCAGGTGCTCGGCTACAGCGCCAGTTCGGACACGCCTGACCAGAGGAGGCAGTGACCGTCATGCATATTCCAGCGGCCATCCTGGCGGCCTCGGTTTCAATTGCTGCCATCTGCCATCCGGCGGCGGCGGAGGACGCCGGGCGCGGCACGCAGATTCGCGTCGCTTCCTACTCGCCGCTGAAGCGAACGGAGATCGTCGGCGTGGTCGGACAGCCGACTACGATCACCTTCCCCCGAGGCGAGTTTGTCTATCGTGTGGTGCAGACCGGCAAGCCGGACAAGGACGGCACCCTGGCCGATGCGGGCTGGCAGGGCGCGTCGCCGGCGGAGGTGAAGGACACGCCGCTCGGCAACAACCTGACCCTGTGGCCGGCCGTCCCTGGCGAAAGCACGATGACGGTCATCACCATGTCGTCGGAGGGCGGTCAGAAGGTCTACCCGTTCCGGCTGCTGGCGAAGCCGGATCAACCCGGCGCGGTGGATGCGCCCGGCGTCGTGCTGAACCTGATCTTTACCGGCAGCGGGGCGCCGGCCGCCGCCCCTGCGGCAACTCCCGTTGCCACCGCTGCCCCCGCTCTGACGGCACGGCAGAAGGCCGCCCAGGCGGAACTGGAGGCCGCCCGCGAGCATTTGCGGACCGACGCCTTCAACGGGGCGGACGGCTTCTGCCACTACTTCGCACAGGGGAAGAAGCCGAATGACATCGAGCCACGCTGCCCGATGGACAATGGCGAGTGGACGCTGATGCGGTTCCCCGGCCTGTCCAGGAAGCCGGCGGTCTACGTGGTTACCGGCGACAACGAGGAACGGCTGGCGCGCCAGCACGGTGATGGCGATTTCGTTGTGGTGGAAGAGATCGCCCGGCGCTTCCGGCTGCGGTTGGGACCGAACGTCCTCGACATCTTCAACGACGCCTACGACCCGGCCGGGAAGCCGGCGGGCACCGGCACGACGGCGCCGACGGTCGAGCGCGAGCTGCTTCAGGTGACACGCTGATGGCCCCCCGCGATTCCGACGACGACGAACGGGACGACGAGGTCGAGCCGAGGCCGTTCTGGCGACGCCGGAATGTCCAGCTGATCGGCCTGACCGCCGTGCTGGTGCTGGCGTTCCTGTTCACCCGGGGCCCGGCACCGCAGAAACCACCGGCGGACAAGGGCGCCGACCAGTTCATCGGCGTGGTGGTGCCGTATCAACCGGCCAGGGCGGAGCCGGCGCCGCCATCGCCGCCGGCCAAACAGGCAGAGGCGTCGCCGCCGTCACCCACGCCGCCGGCCGCCCCGGACCTTCGGTCGCAGCTGCCGTTGCCGCCGGGCGTGCAGGCCAGGCCGGTGCGGCCGGCGATGCTGTCCTACGTGGTGCCGCATACCGAGGGTCCGCGGCCCGCCCCGGCGCCTGCCGAGCCGGCGCGGACCGGGCTGGAGTTCAAGACCTCCACTCTGCCGGGCGTGAAGGCATCGCCGGCGATCGACGACACCTATCAGTTGATGCCCGGGCTGCTGCCCTGCGTCCTGGATACCGCCATCGAAAGCGATCTGCCGGGGCCGCTGCTCTGCCATCTCCCCGGCCCGGTCTATTCGCCCAAGGGCGTGCTGCTCATGGAGGCGGCGACGCAGGTCATCGGCAAGTACCAGACGATGAGCCGGCATGGCGGCAACCGGCTGATGGCGGTATCGACCTACGCGCATACGCCGAACGGCATCTGGGTACCGCTGACCGGCGAGTCCCTGTCCGACGATCTCGGCCGGACCGGGTTGGATGGCGCGGTCGACCAGCATTATCTGCAACGCTTCGGCGGCGCCATCCTGCTCACGCTGACCCAAAGCGCGCTGGGCATCCTGCAGGCGGAGGTGGCGAAGGGCGGCAACACCTATCTCGATCTGAATACCGGCAGCGGCATCGGCGGCGTGGCGCAGCAGATCCTGCAATCGCAGATCGACATTCCGCCCACCTTCAGCAAGCACCAGGGGGAGACGATCGCGCTGTTCCTCGATCAGCCGATCGACTTTTCCGACAGCTATCGCCTGCGTCAGGTGCGCCGGTGAGGAACGGCGAGGCGACGCTGCGCCACCTGCTGGCGCCGATCCAGGATCTGCTGAGCGATCCGGAGGTGACCGAAATTGTCATCAACCGGCCCGGCGAGATCGGCACCGAGCGCGGCGGCGCATGGCTCTGGCGAACCGCCGAGGCGTTCGATTTCCAGCGGCTGGATGCGATCGCGCTGCTGGCCGGACGCATGACCAGCCGGGAGGCGGACCCGGCGCATCCGCTCTGCGGGTCAACCCTGCCGGATGGCCAGCGCATCCAGATCTGCCGGCCGCCGGCGACGCCGCCGGGCGTCATCGCCATGTGCATTCGCAAGCCGCCCCAGTCGCCCCGGCGGCTGGAGGACCCGGACCTGGCCGATCTGTTCGCGGTGGCCAACGAGGGACCGGCCCGGGGCCGCGAGGCGGATGCGAAGCTGGTCGCGCTCTACCGGGCGAAGGACTGGATGGCGTTCCTTGCCGGGGCGGTGAAGGCGCGCAAGACGATCGGCACGGCCGGCCTGACCGGCAGCGGCAAGAGCGATCTGTTGCGGCGCCTGCTGGGTGCGGTGCCGGAAGACCATCGCGTCGTGACGATCGAAAGCGACCCGGAGTTTGGCGAGGTCGGGCCGCGCAACCGGGTCAGCCTGTTCTACAACGACGACCGCGACGGCCAGCGGGCGGTGGATGTCGTGAAGGCATCCTTGCGGATGTTTCCGTCGACCATCGCCTTCCAGGAGGTTCGCGGCCCGGAGTCCTTCGCGCTCATGCGCGCCATTCTGAGCGGGCACAACAGCTTCACCTCCTGGCATGGCGCCGAAGGCGGCGAGGTGGCCGCCATGTGCATGATGCTGCGCCAGCATGAATCGTGCCGCACCACGCCCGATGCGCAGCTCGCCGCATTGGTGCGGCTGTGTTTCGACATCATCGTCTTCTGCGACCGCAGCAGCGAGGACGGCTTCCGGGGGTTGTAAGCCCAAACCCTCGAAATTTTTGATTTTGAATGAATTCAAATGGTTAATCTCAGAGCCAGTAACCGGGGCAAAACCCCGGGCGGCGCAGCCCATCAAGCGGGCTGGCCGCGGCAGCGGATGATTTCGGCGAGACGTGGCACGACCGGGGTACCGGCGACGCCGAGCCGGGCGCCCAGGTAGTTCCAGAACGAGACGCGGAGTTTGCGGCAGGTCTTTGCGAGGCCAAGGAAGGCGTCGCGGCAGTCGCGGCCGATATCGGTCTTGGTGCCGCCGCTGACTTGGCGCTTGGTCACCTGGCAGCGGATGTCGTTCTCCGAGCCGTTGGTGTGCAGCGGGGTTGAGCCGCGAAGCGGATCAACCGGGTGGTCGAGCACCATCAGCAACTCGGCCTTGTTGGCGTGCTGGCGCTGGAGCAGCCGGTCGAGCGTGGCGAAGCCGGTGGTGCGCAGGAAGATGCGGTCGAAGCGGGCCCGCATTTCGCTGCGCCGGCGCGCCGTCGGCGCAGCTTGGTAAGCCTTGAGATCGGCGTAGAACCACCAGATCAGGCCGCGAACGAGTTGCTGGGCGGCGCGCTGCGGGTCGGTGAACGTCTCCAGCTTATGCACCAGCCGCTCCGCATGGATCCAACACAGGGCGTGCGTGCCGACGTTGAACTGGCCGGCGTCGTCGCTGACGATCACCGCCTCATGCAGGAACCCGTGCGCGGCGATGGCGCCCCACAACGCGCCCTCGGTGGCGACGCGCGTTGGGTCGGGGGTCACCCGCAGCGCGCTGATGCCGAGTTGCTCCAGATGGCGCTGCCAGGCGGCCGGATCGGCAAACTGCCGCTGAGGATGCCCGGCCAATTGCTGGATCACCGCTGCGGACAGGTTGTGCTCGCGCATGTAGTCCAGCGCCGCCGCGTTGACGACGTAATCGGTGTGATCGGCGCGCAGCAGTTCCAGGAAGTTCATCCGGCTCTTGCTGCCGGTCGTGCCGAACCAGGTGAAATTGTCATTGCCGA
The DNA here is from genome assembly GCA_963709085.1 of uncultured Alphaproteobacteria bacterium. Lineage (GTDB taxonomy): Bacteria > Pseudomonadota > Alphaproteobacteria > Acetobacterales > Acetobacteraceae > Rhodovastum. The sequence continues at coordinate 70,298 of CAVPVB010000020.1, read as the reverse complement.
TCTGCGTGCAGACGGCGTTGGCGCCGCGATGGCGTGCGCCGGTGTCGTCCACGGTGATCCAGTCCGCGGTCTCCAGTCCCGCCCGAAGCACCTCCCGGTTCTCATCGAGGAAGTCATCCTGCCGGTGGATCAGCAGGCGCATGACCTCGCGCTTGGAGATGGCGATGCCGACCGCCTGCAACTGCGCCACCAGCCGTTCCACGGTGACCTGGCCCTGGTGGTACTGCATCAGCACGTAGCGGCGCAGCTCCGGTCCGAAATGGCCGCGCGTGCCCTCGGGCAGCGGCGCCAAAATGGTCTCGCCCGATGGCGTCAGCCAGCGTTCGCGCCGATAGCGCACCACCCGTGCCGTGATCACCAGGTCCTGCACCTGGTAGGGCTCGTAGCCCTTGAACTGCGAGCCCGCCGGCGGCGTCACCCGGATCACCTGCGTCTCGACCGCGACCCGTGGGGTGACCTTGCCGCGACCACGCCGTTTGACCCGCTTGCCGACGCGTTTCGGCTCGGTCGCATTCTCCATGCCGCTGGGTTTGATCACCGGCCGACCCTTCAGGCCTTACCTTTACCCGCATCTAGAAAGATGCAATTTTATCATTATGTTAGCCTAGCCATCTGTGCGCCGTAGCTGAGGGAAGCCCCTTGGAACGCAGGTGCAGCATACGCCCGCTTTCGCAACGGGCATTTGGAAAATCTGCCATTTTCGGCGCTCGGCTGCGGATCGACATGATGTCGTTCTATAGTAGCGCAGGGCTTTGCCACGATGCGGGTAAAGGTAAGCCCTTCAGGCCCTTCAGCCTGGCGGTCTCCTCGCGCAGCCCCAGCACGAGTTGTTTCAGCTCGGACACCTCGCCACGTAGCGCCGTGACCTCGGCTTCCAACTCGGCGCGCGACAGATCGGAGGGGGCTTTGGGTGGCGACATGGCCAGAGGGAATTGTACTCAACCGCGTCGGGGCAAGCGGCAAATGCCGCGTCGCCCGGGGTTTTGCCCCGGTTACCAGAGCCACGTCAGCGAGGAGTGCCACAAGGTCGATTGGCTGTCGGCTGCCGCGGGACAGGTAGCGCCCGAGGAAATGGACGTGTTGCCAAGCCACGGGCGATATCTTTCGCAGCAGCATGATGGCCTTCTCGTCGCCGGCGACGCGATACCGTTGCAGCAGGGCGGAAAGCAGGAGGGTGTTGTAGGCGATGACGACGTTGGCGGTCAGCCGGCCGCACTGGTTGGCGATCGCGACATCGAGATCGGTGGCCCCGATCAGCTGCTTCTTTCCGCCGACCTGGGCGATGGCGGCGCGCAACTGGTGATAGGCCTCGATACGGTTCTGAGACCGATGGACATCGCGCTGCAATTGTGGGTCACGGAGGTAGTCGAGTGTGTAGATGCTGCGGATCAGCTTGTCGAATTCGAAGACTGCCTTTCTGGTTGGGTTGTGCTGAGGCAGGGCACACAGCTTGCGGATCAGCGTGCTCTGGCTCATCTCCTTGAGCCCCAGGGTGGCGATGATCCGATCGATGTTCTCCTTCTCGGCGGCGATCATACAACGGTCGATCTGTCCGGCTGGTGACAGAAGGTAGGAGTTGTACTGTGCGATATCGCTGGCGCAATATAGGTGCGGGAGCTGCGTCTGGAGGCTGGTGAAACGCGGCGCGAATTTCAGTCCGAACCAATGCAGGACGGCAAAGTTCGCCTTGTTGACGCTGTCCATGTCGCCGGTGATCGCGGTCGGCACGATGTCTGAGGTGTTGTGATAGCAGATGTCGAAGACATAATGGCTTTCGTGCTCATTGGCCCCGATCAACTCCGTCTCCAGCGGCACGTGGTTGGCGAGCAGGGTGTAGGCGACGACCCCCTTGCCCTTGCCAAAGTACTTGCGCGAGTAGCGCGACTTGATCGTCGGTTCGGCCGATGCGAACTTCTGGCCGTCAACGCTGCCATATAGGATCTCGGGATCGAACGAGTACAGCGGAAAGATGGGAAGATCGGCAATGAAGTTGCTGATCCGGTCGCAGGCGTCCCTGAGCGTGGCCAGCCGGATATGCTGCCGGTCGGTCTCCTCCAGGACATGGTACGGAATGTCGCAGGTTTCGGCCATTCTGAGATTGCCGTTCCCTATGGCCCGGGCGATGATTGCTGCTGTCAGGCTGTCATCGTCGGCGATCCTCTTCGCGTAGCGTGGCTGCAAGGGAGACAGCGCCGACAGGAAGCCGCATTGCACGTTGACGAAATGAAAGACATCGGCGATGCCATGTGCCGCCAGCTTGCCGTAAAACGCGTCCTGCAGGATTTCTTCCTCGTGGTCGGCCTTGGGCTTTCGCAAGCTCAGGGTTTTGCGCTGAGGATCATAGTCGAGATGTTTGAGCTTGCCCTGGCGCAGTTCTCGGTCAAAGGTCTGCCATCGCCGATCCAGATCGGCGCACAGAACATCGAGTTCCGCCTCGACGGACCGGCTCAGCCACGGGATGTCGAGGTTTTTGAGGATCTCGGCTTGCCGATCCGTCTTCACCAGTTCGTCGCTGAAGCGGCGGTGGCGGAAACTGTCGTCAACGGCCAGTTCGCCGGTGGCAAGGCGTTTGCTGACCTGTCGATAGATCCAGAATTCATAACGGTCGCCGCGCAGGCCGGTTGGATTGCCGACAGCATCGAGGTTGAAGAGGTGCTGGCGCAGCTTCTTCGGTATCGTGTCCTGGGGGATTTCGGCGACAGGACGTTGCGAGAGGCGTTGCTCGCGAGAGAACACACCCCGCATCCAGCAGAGTGCCGCGTGCCACGGGCTCGTCGTCGGCTCCGCCGAGAATTCGAGCGCCGTCGCGAGTGGGCGCAGGTTTTGTTTGAACCGCGGCGCCGTACGGTCGATTGCCTGCCAGCGCAGATCCAGTTGGCTGACGGGTTTCTCGCACAGCCGCTTGCCGGCCGTGAGCAACGCTTCCCGCGGCAGGATTGCAAAAGCCTGGCTGCGGACGGTACCGAACGGCGTCACGTCCTCGACCGCTTCGTCGGCATAGAGCAGCAGCACTCGCCCCACGCGGGGCGCCTCCTGTTGCCGCTTGGTGAGCGCGATCGTGCTTTCTGATGGGCTGGTGAGCGCGGTTTTTGATGGGCTTCCCGCTACCGCTTCCCGATTTCTGTAGGGGTGCTGGGAAGCGGGAAGCGGAAGAGGCGGGTGTGGCCTGCCCGCCGGCCGGCTGTCCGGCGAAGCTGGCGCCGCCGGGAGCGACGCTGAGGCTTGGCGACCGCGGACGCCGGTCAGTGACCGGCGAGGCGATAGCCGTCGCCGGTTTTGACGATGCGGCCGGTGGCGGTCATGGCGGCGAGGCGCGCGTAGAGGGTGGCGGTGCGGACGCGGCAGCAGGCGCGCAGCTCGGCGAAGGGGCGTGGCCGATCGGCGTCCGCGAGGGCCGCGGCGATGCGTTCGTCGATGGACGACGGCGTGGGCTCGGGTTCCGCCGACACGTGCGGCTGGACAGGCTCGAGCGCGAGGGCATCGGCGCGCTGGGTGAGCGCCAGGGTGACGCTGGGGATGGCGGCGGCGGTGCGGTGCTCGGCGGTGAGCACGATACGGTCGTTGCCGTCGCGGCGAAGGTAGAGGTTGGAATCGCCCCAGGCATGGAACTCGGAGGAGCCGCGCAAGGCCTGGCCGGCGCGGACGGCGCCGCCACCCTTGCGGGCGTGGTGGACGACGGCGACGGCAACCGCGTGGCGGCGCTGCAGGTCGCGCAGGAAGGCGAGCACCGGCGCGACCTCGCCGCTGGCGTTTTCATCGATGCGGTGCAGGCGGACGAACGGATCGAGGATGAGCAGGCGCGGCTTGAGGGCGGCGACGGTCTCGTCGAGACGTCCGCGGTCGGTGTCGAGATCGAGGCGCAGGCTCGGCGCGGTGATGACCTGAACATCGATCTGGGCGAGGCCGAGGCCGCTGGCGGCGCAGATGCCGTCGAGCCTGCGGCGGACGATATGCAGTGCGTCCTCGGCGGGATAGAGCAGAACGCGACCGGGGCGCGGCGCCGGGAAGCGGCGCAGGCAGGGAGAGCCGGCGGCGACCGCGACGGCGAGGTCCAACGCCAGGAAGGATTTGCAGCACTTGGGCTCGCCGCCGATGATGCCGACGGCTTCGTCGGCCCACAGGCCGGTAACCAGCCAGTGCTGTTGCTCGGGGCGATCGGCGAGGCGATGCGCCGGCTGGACGGGAAGCGCGGTCATCGGCGCCGCCGGATCGCTGCCTTGGCCTCGCCGGCGGTGGCGGCAGCGCAGCCCTCGAAGAACAGGGTTTCGTCGATCTGGCGAGCCTCGCGCTGGGCAGCGGCGACGAGCAGTTCGTCGGCCATGATCATCAGCGCGCGCAAATTGCCCTGGGCGTGGTCGCAGAGGGCGGCGATCACCTCCACGGTCATCAGCGTCGGCACGCCGGCCTGCTGCAGGGCGTGGCGGAGGCATTCCTGCAGGTCCTGCGGCGTGGCGCGTTCCATCGTCAGGCGCACGCGCATGCGGCTGTCGAGGGGGAGGAACTCGTCGCGCCGAAGGCGCGCTCCTCGCGCGACGGAACGCAGGCGGTCGGCAAGCCGCCCGTCGCCGGCGAGCACGACGGTGAGCAGGATGCGCGAATCGAGTTCGGCGGAAGACAGCAGGCGCAACTCCGCGAGGACGGCGGACTGGATTTCCTGTGCTTCATCGACGATGAGCACGGGCCGGGACAGGGTGGCATCGATATAGGCCTGCCAGCGCTGGCGCAGCACCTTGGCGCCGGCCCAGCGGTTGTGCGGTTGGAGTTCGACGCCGAACAGGTCGCCCATCTCGCGGTAGAAGTCGGCGATGTTGGCCTGCGGGCGGCTGATCACGCCGAGCTTGACGTCACGCTGCGCCGCCAGCGAGGCCGCGAGGATGCGCAAAGCAGCCGACTTGCCGGTGCCGGGCACCCCGGTGACGAGGGCAAAACCGCCTTCGCCCACAAGCTGGCGCACGCGCCAGCAGAACGACTCGACGCGTGCGGTGACGTGCAACGCCTCGACCGGCACGCCCGGGGCGAACGGGTTCCACTTGAGGCCATAGAGGGCGAGCAGTTTCTTGTTCAGGTGTCCTCTCCTTCATCCTTGGGGAGGTAGGCCGGTGGCAGACCGGTCGCCGCTTGCCGGTCGATCAGGCGTTGCAGCAGCGGCGCCATGCCGCGTGCCGGCGGTGCGCTGGCGGGTTGCGCGGCGACGGAACCTGCCGCGATCGGCTGCAAGGTTCGGCGCCGGCCGTTGGCGTTGCCGGTCTTGTCCTGCGGGAACAGACGGCAGAGGACCTTGCCGGTGTGCAGGTCAGCGAGGTGGACTTCGGTGAGGTCCCAGGCGGCGTAGCGGACGTCCAGCATGGAAAGATGCCGATACTGGCTCGGGACTTCGAAGCGGCGACCTTCGATGGTAACGGTGCAGTCGCTCTTGCGCAGGGTGCGCCGCTCGGTGCGGGTAAAGGCCAGCCGGAGCGTTGCTGCATCCGGGCAGGGCCGCGTGACGTTGGGACCGGCAAGGAAGCGAGCGAGTGGCGTGTCGTCGATCTCGGAATGGCGCTGGCGGTTGTAGTCGTATTCCGCCCAGGCCTGTGTCGCTTCGTTGAGTTTTGCCAGGGTCAGATCATCGACGCCTTCCAGCATTGCCATGAGACGGCCTTCGATCTGCCCCCAGAAGGTCTCTTGCTTGCCATTGACGTACGGGCTGTACGGCAGCGTGGTTTGATGAAGAACGCCGAGCCTGGCGAGGCCTTCGCTGATCTCGGTGGCGGTCATGGCGGCGCCGTTGTCGCTCATGGCAGCGCGCGGCAAGCCGCGCTTCTGCATCGCCTGCGACAGGCCATGGGCGATATTCTCAGCCGCCTCTGAAAGATACCATTGCAGATGACAGGCCAGCCGGGAGTAGTCGTCGAGAACGCCGAACAGCACAGGCGTCTCCCATACGCCACGGGAGGTCAGCACCTTTCTGGATCCAAAATGGCAATCCCAGTGCCAAAGTGAATTCGTATATTCAGCCTCGTAGCTGCGCACCTCGCGGGCATCGAGCCGGGCCGCGGCTGCCAGCGCGCCGACGGTCTGCCGCGTCGTCAGTGGACGCCGCTTGCTCAGGCCGTGCGTGCGCAGGAACCGCCGCACCGTCGTGTAGGACGGGACCGGCCGCAACTCGGAGCGGGTCTGTGCCAGCGCTACCAGGTTGTCGTGATGTAGCTTGGCGCTCCAACTCTTGTGCGCGTCGTACTGGGCGAGCAGGGCCTGACGCAGCTGCGTCGTCATCGACGCCTGCTCGCCGGCATCCACGCGCCGCTTGCGCCGCAGCACGGCGACCGGGTCCTGTCGCTCGTTGCGGGCACGATAGTACCAGCGCTCAAGGGTCGACACACCGAAGCGGACCGGCCCACCAGTCGTCGGATGGCGCCACTCGCGGGCCGCCAGGTCTTCCAGTGCTGCCCGCAGGGCGCCGTTCTCCGGCGGCGCAGCCAGCAGCTGCCCGATCACCGAGAAACGCAATCGCGCCCAGCGCTCATGCACCCGCAATCCGGGTTTGTCCGCCATGCCCGCTCTCCAGAAAGTTGCGGAGTTGGACGGTAACGGTGGCTACCGCCGGACGGCGACGGGCATCCTCTGCGGGTCGTTGCGGTCCCTCAGAAAGCCCGCCTCGCCGCCGCCCCGCCAGTCAACGGGCCAAGAAAGCGCAGCAGGCAACTCAGCTTCTCCGCGAGATCGCCGGCAAAGCGGTCAAGTAGCGTGGCCGGCACGCCGGTCAGATCGAGCGCCGGCATGAAGGCGGCCATGACGGTCGGCCGGAACGGGCCGGCAAAGGTCTCCAGCCACCATTTGCGCCAGCGCCCGAGCGTGCGCCGGTCGATGCCAAGTTCCGCCGACAGGCGCTGCACACGCAGCGGCGTTGCCCCCTGCTGCATCGCGGTGGCCAGCGTCACCACCGTGGCGAGATAGACCTTGGGGCCGAGAAAGCGCAGCGATGGCGGCGTTGCCCGCGTGCGGCAACCGTCCACCGCACAGCAGCAGCTGAAACGCTGGCAGTACTCGTCACCCAGTCCGGCCGGAACCCCGCGCGGCTTGCGGGGAAACCGCGCCGAGTGCAGTGCGCCGCGGCATTCGCTACAGCCGACCTCCCGGGCGGCAGTTGCAATGTCGCGATCGAAGTCGAGCAATTGCTGATGGAATTTGGTGTCGTTCAGCAGGGCTTGGTACAAGGGTTACATCCTTTTCCATGATGTTGGCGAGATGGCCAAGACCGGACGGAATGATCCCTGTCCCTGCGGCAGCGGCAAGAAGTACAAGCAGTGCTGCCTCGCCCGCGACGAGGCCGCCGCCGCGACCGCACGCGCCGCCCACGCAGCCGCAGCGCCGCCACGTCGGCCGGGGTTCACCAGGTATCTCCAAATCCGTGACCACGACACCGACGAACTGACCGAGGCCTCCAACGCCGCGGCCAACCTCGTCCGCGCCGGCAAACTCGACGAAGCCGAACGCGCCGCTCACGATCTGCTCGCCCGCTTCCCCGACGTCCATGACGGCTACGACCGTCTCGGCATGGTCTGCGAGGCACGCGGCGATCACCGCCAGGCAGCCGAGTACTATCGTAAGGCCATCGCGGTCATCCGCGCCCACCCTGACGACTACGATCCGGAGTTCGAAGCCGTCTTCCAGAAGCTCATCGATCGGCTCGACCCTCCCGGCGCCGATACGCCGGCCTGATCAGCCGAGACCGGGACCCGCGCTGCTCACGCTCGGTGAGGGCGGCGGCGCAGCGCCCATCACATACCGTGATCAATTTGCCGGGGAATCACCCTCACTTTGCGCGCTCAGGCTCAGCGGCTGGCGGCCATCGTGTCGTGCGGACGCCGCGGTAGGCGATGCCGACAGCGCGGGCTGTGCCTCCGGCCAAGACGGTTGGAGATACGCAACGAAGTCGCCGCCGTTTATCCGCGGATTCTCGCCGCCGGCAACAACAGAAAACCGGCATAAGGCCCCTATCCCTCGATGACGCGGTAAATCGTCGCTGGGTGGACGTTGAACGTCCTGGCGACGGCGCTGATCGATTTCCCGTCCCTGACGAGTTCCCGGGCCAGTTCCTGCTGGTCGAGGCGCATTTTCTTTGGCCGGCCGAAGGTCACCCCGCGCGCTTTCGCGGCCAGCCTGCCTTCGTTTGTCCGGCTGATGATGAGGGTGCGCTCGAACTCGGCAATGCCGGCGAAGATCGTCATAACCATGCGCCCAGAGGGGCTTGTAGTGTCGGCCCATGGCTCATCAAGCGACTGTAATCCTGCGTTTTTCTCGGTCAGCCGCTCCGCTATACGCAGCAGTTCGGATGTTGACCGCGCCAAGCGGTCGAGCCGGGTTACCACGAGGACGTCATCCTTGCGGAGCTGTTCGATTAGCCTCTCGAGTTTGGGGCGATTGCGTTTGGCGCCTGAGAGTTTTTCTTCGAACAGCTTTTCGCATCCGGCTGCGGAGAGGCGCAGGCGCTGTCCGTCGAGGTTTTGATCCTCGGTCGAGACCCGTGCATATCCCAGCCTCATGCGGGTGCTCCCGCAGCTTCGCAAAACATATTGCTAAAGTCCAGACTTCCGCATAGGTATTTTGCGCGGAAAATGTCCAGCATTTTCCGTGCCCCCCTGACCCTCCGCAAAAGTCCTAAGTTTCGCACGATATGCCCACCCGCCACCTGTCCGATGAGCAGCGGCAACGCTATGCCAATTTTACCGCCGCTCCTTCGCCGGATCAGCTGGCGCGGTATTTCCACCTGGACCGAAGTGATCGGGAGATCACCGATGGGCTGCGTGGTGACCACAATCGCCTCGGCTTCGCGCTCATGCTGGGATCGGCGAGATTCATCGGCGTCTTTCCTGGCGCCGATGTCGAAATTCCCGGTTCTGTCACGGCTTTCCTGGTCGACCAGCTTGGTTTGAAGAAAGCCCCCGGCCTCAATGGCTATTTTGACCTTAAGAACGGTCAGCGCTTTCGCCATCTCGCCTTGATCCGCGAGCGTTATGGCTTCACGGAATTCGCTGACAACGGACGTGCCCGGTTTCGTCTGACCCGATGGCTTTATGCATTGTGCTGGAGCGGCGACGACCATCCCGGCCCTCTGGTCGAGCGCGCCGCGTCGTGGCTTGTCGTCAACAAGGTGCTGCTGCCGGGCGTCAGCGTCCTTGAACGCTTTGTGGGCCGCATCCGGGACCGGGCGCAAAAGCGTCTTTGGAAACGGATTGTCGCGGCTCTCGACGACAAACAGCGCGAGCGCATTGCCAAGCTGTTCGATGAAGGCAGCGAAAGCGACTTCGCTGCCCTGGACGCTCTGCGGAGGGTGCCGATCCAGCGGTCCTCTGGCGAGTTCCTGCATCACCTGGACAGGCTCGATGCCATTCGCGCGTTCGATCTGCGCCCGTCGCCTCCCAAGGGCGTTCCGGCGGCGAGCCTGGAGCGGCTGGCGCGCGTCGCGCGCGCGGGGAAACCGTCCGCGATCGCCGCCCTGCAGGAACCGCGCCGGACGGCAACCGTGGCGGCGCTGTTCCATACGCTCGAAGCGGCAGCACAGGATGACGCCGCCGAGTTGGCCGAGGCGCTGGTCACCGACCTGGTCAAGGATGCAGAGGTCGCGGACAAGCAGGCCCGGCTGCGAAGCCTGCGCGATCTCGACGATGCCGCAATCCTGCTGCGTGACATGGCCAAGCTGGTCTTTGAAGAGAACGCCCTGCCGCTGGATCAATGGCGCGACGCCTTGTTCGAGCGGCTTCCCCGCGACGATCTCGTGGCCGCGATGGCCGAGGTCGATGCGATCGCCAGGCCCCGCGACGCCAAGCCCTATGCGGAGCTTCTCGCCCGGTGGCGCAGGGCGCGCCGCCTGTTCTTCAACATTGCCACCAGGCTGGAGATGGATGCAGCGCCTGGCGGCAAGGCCGTGCAGGAAGCAATCCGCTACCTCGCGAAAATCGCCGACTGGTCCCATGCCAAAATGCGTGATGCGCCGGCCGCGGCGGTCCCGAAAGCCTGGCAGCAGCATGTGCTGGATGCGGACGGCCGCGTGATCGATCCCAAGGCCTATGTGTTTGCCATTATCGACGCATGGCGAGCCGCCGTGAAGCGCCGCGATATTTTCGTCAGCCCGGGCACCCGGTACGGCGATCCCAGGCGCGGGATGCTGGACGGCGCGACATGGCAGGCATCCAAGCTGGTCGTTTGCCGGGCGCTCAACCGCTCGTTGGATGCCGAGACCGAGATAGCCGCCTTGTCGCAGTTGCTCGATGGCGCCTACCGCACTGTCGCTGACCGGGCCGCGAGCAACCCCGATCTGCGCTTTGAGACCGTGGACGGCAAAACCCGCATTGTCGTCACGCCGCTCGACCGGCTGGAGGATACGGAAAGCCTGCGCGCCCTGCGGCCAGCCGTTCAGGGGCGCATGCCCAAGGCCGGCATGCCGGATCTTTTCCTGGAAATCATGCAGCGCACCGGCTTTGCCAAGGCCTTTACTCATCTCAGCGAGCGGCAGGCCAGGGTAGAGCATTTTGAGACCAGTCTGTGCGCCGCCCTGGTCGCGGAAGCCCTCAATATCGGCATCGAACCGGTCAGCCGGCAGGATATTCCAGCACTCCGCCGCGAACGCCTGGCCTGGGTCAGCCAGAACTTCATCCGGCCGGAAACCATCGCGGCCGCCAATGCGCGGATCGTGTCCGCCCATGCCGCGCTGCCGCTCGTCAAAATCTGGGGCGCCGGCGATGTCGCCTCGGCGGACGGCATGCGCTTCATCGCGCCGGCGAGCGCCATCCATGCCGGGCCGAACCCGAAGTATTTCGGCCAGTCCCGTGGCGTGACCTGGTACAACCTGCTGTCCAACCAGTTCAGCGGCCTGAACGGCATCGTGGTCCCCGGCACCCTGCGCGACAGCCTGGTGCTGCTCGCCCTTCTCCTCGAACAGGAGACCGAACTGGAGCCGGTCGAATTCATGACCGACACCGCAGCGTACTCCGATGCGGTGTTCGGCCTGTTCTGGCTGCTCGGCTACCAGTTCAGCCCGCGCCTGGCCGACCTCGGCGACGCCAGGCTGTGGCGGATCGACCGGAAAGCCGATTACGGCCCGTTCAACAGCGTCAGCAAAGGCACCATCAATCTGCCGCTGATCCGGGAGAACTGGCCGGATGTCATCCGCCTCGCCGGCTCGCTGAAACTCGGGCATCTCAAGGCGGCGGGCATCATGCGGACGCTCCAGGTCAGAGACAAGCCGACCACCCTGGCGCGCGCTCTCTCCGAAATCGGCAGGGTCGCCAAGACCATCCACATCCTTCACTACATCGACGACGCGGCGTTCCGTCGGCGCATCCTTACCCAGCTCAACCATACGGAGCTGCGCCATCGCCTCGGTCGGCGCATCCATCACGGCGAACGCGGCGAAATCCGGAGTTCCGCTCCAGCAGGGACAAGAAGAGCAGCTTGGCGCCCTTGGCCTCGCTCTCAATGCCGTCGTGCACTGGAACGCCATCTATATGCAGGAGGCCATCCGCCAGGTCAGGTCGGACGGCATGGATGTCAGCAACGACGACATCGCTCACCTCTCCCCGCTGATCTGGCGCCATCTCAACTTCCTCGGCCGGTACGACTTCTCGCTGCCCGATACCGTTATGAACGGCGGTCTCAGGCCGCTCAGGAACCCTACTTCCGCATGGGACTTTTGAATAGCCTTATGCTACTTTTCCGTTCCGTTCAGCCGCACAGGCCAAGTGGCGGGCACCCTGGCGATCCTTCATCTGCCCGAACACCGGCTCGACCGAGGCGCCGCGGCGGCGATAGCGCTCGCGCCCACGCTTGGTGCGCAGCTTGCGGTCCATGCGCTCGCGCGCCGTCATGTGCTTGGGCATGCGCCCCCGCGGCGACGGCGCGTCGCGCAGCGCGTTGCTTGTGGTCTTTCTGCGTGGCGATGATCAACTCGCAGTCTTCGGTCTCGCCGGCCACGTTGGCCTCGGACCAGTAGCCGGCATCGGCTACCGCCGCTCCGAGCGTGATCTCGTCCTGCTGGCCTTCCTCGGTCACGGCGACGACGTTGGCCTGCGCCTGCGCCAGCATCGGGTGCAACTGCTGCACGTCGTTGGCATCGGTGGTGACTTCGGCGGCGATGATGATCTGGCCGGTTGTGACAACGATCTGGCCATTGTAGCCCTGCAACCAGCCTCGGCGCGTCTTCATGATACCGCTGTCGGGGTCGGTGACGCAGGCGTTGGTATCGGGATCGACGCTGGGATCGGCGGCCTTCGGCTTGCGGCCACGGCGGCGTTTGCCGGTGGCCTGCTCCTCCGCCTCGCGGGCGTCGATCCTCGCCTGCTGGCGTGCCGCCGCCGCTTCCGCCTGGCGTTCGAGCTTCCCTTTGCATGTGCGCAGCCGCGCCAGCCGGTCCGCCCGTCCTGCCAGCGACTTCGGCAAGGTCGCGCCTTGTTGCGCCGCGGTCTGGCTGTCTTCCCGTGCGTCGGTCGCCTCGGCCTCGGCTAGGATCTGCGCGATCTCCGCCTCGATGCTGGCGATGGTACGGTTGGCCTCCAGCGAGGCGTTGCCTTGAACTTTGGTGCCGTCCAGCGCTACCAGGCCCAGCTTCACCAGCCCCGCCTCGCGGCACAGCCGCAACACGCCGAGGAACACTTCCTTCATCTCCGCCGCGTGGCGCTGGCGGAAGCGCGCGATCACCGTGTGGTCGGGGATGGCGTCACCGACAATAAAGCGGTAGCCGGCGTCACGATGGCACAGCCGCTCGATCGCCCGGCTGGAGCGCACGCCTTGCGAATAGGCGTAGATCAGCAGTGCCAACAGCATCTGCGGCGCGAACGGCGCCTTGCCCGCTCCGCCGAGCTTGTAGCCGGCCTCGAACTTCGAAAGGTCCATCATCGCCACCGCCTCGACGATCAGGTGCACGATGTCGTCCTGCGGCAGCCACTCCATCATGTCGGCAGGCAGAAGGGCCTTCTGGAGGCGCTCGGGTTCGCGGAAGTGCTCGGCCATTGCGTGATCCGTGTCGGTGCGTCGGGCCGAGTGAATCCTGCCGCGTCAGCAGTGTCAAAGACTATTAGGTGCAAGCGCGGCACGAATGCCGTTCCGAGCCCGAATTCTGCAACAGGCTCTGAAGCAGGGCTTCTGCCGAACCGGTTTAGGCGGCCGTGTTCCGCTTCCTGTCTCGCCATCTCCTCAGCTTCGTGGTCGCTGTGTGAAGGCTTTATCGCGGCGCGTCAGTCGCAGCCCAGCGGTCGGCACGGCTAAGAATTTCTGACAAGTATCCGTGCCGGCGCTCCAAAGCGATCACAGTTACCGACACAGTGTCCAGATCAACATGTAATATCAACGACATTGCCAGGATCCAACAGCTAGAACAGTTCAAGTCCGCCCCGCTTATGGTAGTTTAGTCAACGCGCCGTTGAATTTAAGCAGACGTTCCTCATGATGTGATCGTCGCAGATGACACAATTACGTGTCTTGACGTTAACTTGACGGGAGCGCAGGAGTATCTGCTGCGAAGGTCGAGTGCGAGAGTGCTCTGCGCACGCAGGTTATGGAGGCTGTCCGCGTCAAGGCGGACGGCGACCCAAGCCGCAATCACAAACCAGGACACATTTTGCATGGCCCCGCAGTCGGGTTCCCAGACCAAGCCAACGACTAGCCTGTCGGGTTTCGCTTTGTCGGCCGCATCGGATGCCTTCCTCCCGTTGGCCGGGAGGGCGCTAAACAGCTGGCCGGAGTTCATGGTCGACGCGTTGCAGCGCGGCGTATTGTTCCTGGAGTTGCTCCGGGAGCGCGGCAACGATGAGATCGAAATCACATCGCGGCCGATGGCAACCGTGCTGCTGTTCGACCATGAAGTCCTGATGAGCGGCCGGTCGCTGAAGCGGCCGATCAACTACGCGCTCTCGCGCATCGTCCCGCCGCCAGGGGTCACAATCGATCCGCGCAAGCGGCCGGTCATGGTGATAGATCCGCGCGCCGGCCAGGGGCCGGGCATCGGCGGCTTCAAGACACACAGCGAGATCGGCGATGCCCTGCGTGCGGGCCATCCGGTCTACTTCATCGGCTTCGGAGCGGTGCCTGAGCCCGGCCAGCAGTTCCTCGACGTCGTCGAGGGGCAAGTGACGTTCTTCGAGCGCGTGGTCGAGCTCCACCCGGACTCGCCGCGTCCGTTCGCCATCGGTAACTGCCAGGCGGGTTACCAGACATTGATGGTCGCCATGCTGCGGCCGGACCTGTTCGGACCTTGCCTGGTGGCGGGTTCGCCGATGTCGGTACTGGCAGGGGGTGCGCGGGAAAGACCCGATGCGGTATTCCGGTGGCCTGCTTGGTGGCAGCTGGCTCACCGCAATGGCCAGCGACCTCGGCCGCGGCAAGTTCGACGGAACCTGGCTGGTCCTGAATTTCGACAGTTTGGGGCCGGCAAACTGGCTGTGGGGAAAGCAGTACCGACATCTACACCAACATCGATACCGGAGGCGCACGCTTCCTGGGCTTCGAGAAATGGTGGGGTGACTTCATCCAGCTAAACGGCGACGAGCTGCAGTTCCTGGTGGACAATCTTTTCATCGGCGACAAGCTGACCCGCAACGAACTGCGCTCGCACGACGGCACGATCTTCGATGTCCGCAACATCACCTCGCCGATCATCGTGTTCACGTCGACCGGCGACAACATCAGCCCACCCCCGCAAACGCTCGGCTGGATCCTCGATCTGTACCGCGATGTCGACGACATCCGCGCCACCGGACGGACGATCATCTACTGTCTGGACCACAAAATCGGCCATCTCGCCATCTTCGTCTCGTCCAAAGTGGGGGCAAAAGAGGACGAGGAGTTCGTGCAGCTTATCGAGGTTATCGACTGCCTGCCACCTGGTCTCTATGAGATGGTCATCTCGCCGCGGCCGGCTGAGACACAGGCAGGCACCGACATTCAGGGCGATTGGAACGCCCGCTTCGAGGCGCGTTCGCTTGACGACATACGTGCGGTCGGACGCAACAGCCCAACGGACGACCGCGCCTTCGCCGCCGTAGCACGGCTGTCGGAGCTGAACCTCGCGGCCTACCGCACCGTGCTGCAACCCTTGATGCGCGCACTCGCCAGCCAGCCGGCGGCGGACATGGCCCGGATGCTGAACCCGCTGAGGCTGAGCTACACGATCTTCGCCGACAGCAACCCCTGGATGAAAGGCGTGCAGACGGTGGCAGCAAACGTGGCAGCCACTCGCGCACCGGTGGCGGCCGACAATCCGTTCCTTGTGCTGCAGGGGCTGGTCTCGGACCAGATCAAATCGGCCCTGAATGCCTATCAGGCAGCGCGTGACAACTTCGCCGAACAGATGTTCTTTGGCTTTTATGGCTCGCCCTTCGTGCAGTCCCTTCTCGGCATCAACGAAGGCAGCGATGTGCGGCCGTTGCCCGGTACGTCGCCGGAAAAGCTGGCGGCACAAAAGGCCCAGTCGGACGCCTACGCGACGAAGCTGCGGAGCGGTGGGTTCGACGAAGCGCTGACCCGGGCGGTGCTGTATGTCATCGCGGCCGATCGGTCGCTCGACCAGCGCTGCGCACTTGCATTGAACGTTGCGCGCCGGCAGTTCATGCGGCTGTCGCTTGCTGAGTTCAAGACCCTGGTGCGGGACCAGTTCTTTGTGCTGCAGCTCGAACAGGAGCGCGCAGTGGACGCGCTGGCGGTGATGGTGCCGGAGGCGGACGCGCGGACGGAGTTGCTCAAACAGGTCGAGGCCATCGTCCGTGCGAGCGGTCCGCCGAGCGCGGCCGAACGTGACCGCCTGGCCCGTTTTGCGAGCGTGCTGGCGGTGGTGACGAAGAAGCCCGCGTCTGCCCGAACGTCCGCGACTGTCGAGCCCGCCACGGCAGCAGGTTGAACCGGACGGCGAGACCCCTGGTGGGATGCGGAACAATATCCCGAATTGTCCCCCGCATGGAGACATGATCGTGCAGTCCATTGAGAATAAGACATTCGACGAGATCCGGCTCGGCGACCGTGCGTCGGTGAAGCGCACCATACAGGCGGGCGACGTGCGAGCGTGGGCCGCAGCGTTCGGCGATGTCGGCGCGCTCGCCGAATCAGACCGCGGATATGACGCCGCGGGCATTGTCACGGCAATCCTCACCGCGCTGGTGGGGTCCGCGCTGCCCGGCCCCGGATCCTCCGTGCGTTCGACCGCCGTACAAGTGCGATCCGCCCTGCCGATCAATGAAGTTATAACCGCGAAGGTCGTGGTGCGGGAAAAGCGGGCCGGCGAGGGGCTCGTGGTACTCGACGCGCAGTGCTCGGACCCGGCGGGGCAGGTGGTTGCAACGGCGGTGCTCGAAGTCCTGGCGCCGACCTCCCGGATGTGCCGCGACATGCAGGAACATCGGCTGGAGGGATTGCTGGAGCGTTGCCGCGGACTTAGACCGATGCTCACCGGCGTCGTGCATCCGTGCAGCCCCGACGCACTCGCCGGCACGGTGGAGGCAGCCGAGGCCGGATTGATCGTGCCGGTGCTGTTCGGACCGGACAAGGAACTGCGGCGGATCGCCGCGGCGGCGAAGCTCGACCTTGCCGGCTGGCGAATCGTCGCCACCGAGGGGCCGGAGGATTCGGCGCTGAAGGCAGCCGCTTCCGCTGGCGCCGGCGAGGTGCAGGCGCTGATGAAGGGCAGCCTGCACAGCGATGTGTTCCTGCATGCCATCATCCAGAAGGACGCGAAACTGCGTACCGGACGCCTGCTCAGTCACTGCGCCATGGTGTCCGTGCCAACCTACGCGCGTCGGGTCGTGGTCAGTGACGCGGCCCTGAACATCGCGCCGGACACCGACCAGAAGCGCGACATTTGCCAGAATGCGATCGGCTTCGCGCGAGCCCTCGGCATCGACCTGCCGAAAGTGGCGGTGCTGGCCGCGGTGGAAATGGTAAGCACAAAGATGCAAGCCACGCTCGACGGCGCGATCCTGGCGAAGATGGCCGGCCGCCGCCAGATTGCCGGCGGCATCGTCGATGGGCCGCTCGACCTCGATGCCGCAGTGGATGCCGAAGCCGCGCGGATCAAGCATATTTCGTCGCCGGTCGCCGGCCTCGCCGATGTGTTGATCGTACCAAACATCGAAGCCGGCAACATGGTCTACAAGAACCTGGCCTTCATGGCCGATGCACAGACCGCGGGCCTGGTGGTCGGCGCGCGGGTGCCGGTGGTCCTGACCAGCCGTGCCGACACGCCCGCTGCCCGGCTGTTTTCGGCCGCCGCCGCCGTTCTATATGCCGATGCGGCAGCGCACGATCCCACCATCCTGACGCCCGAAACCGCGGAGTGACCGGCGATGAGCGAGGCCATCATCGTCTTCAACGCGGGTTCCACCAGCCTCAAATTCGCCGCCTATGCGGTGGAGGGGCCTGCTGATTTGACTCCGATCCGTCACGGCGAAGTCGCGGCCATGGAGACCGACCCAAAGTTCACTGCGAAGAATGCGGCCGGCGAACCGCTTGATGCGCATGCCTGGGGCAAGGGTCACGCGATCGACCACCGCGCCGCGTTCGCTTTCGTCGTCGCCTGGCTCAAGAAGAGCGTCGCCACCATGACGGTGGTGGGAGCCGGGCATCGGGTGGTGCTCGGTGGCACCCGCTTCGAAGCGCCGGTGCTGATCAATGATGATGTGCTCGCGTATCTCGGCTCGCTCGTGATCATGGAACCGTCGCACCAGCCCTATAATTTGCGCGGCGCGCGGGCCATGGCCGAGGCGTTTCCCGGCCTGCCGCAGGTGGCCTGTTTCGACACGTCCTTTCACCGGACAATGCCCGAGTTGGCACAGATCTACGCCCTTCCCAAGGACGTGCAGGACGCCGGGGCGCGGCATTGGGGCTATCACGGTATCTCCTACGACTACATCAGCCGGCAGGTGCCGACCTACGCGCCCGGCGCGCGTCGGGTGATCGCCGCCCATCTCGGCGGTGGGGCCAGCATGTGCGCCATGCTGGACGGCAAAAGCATTGAGACGACCATGGGATTCGGCGCGCTCACCGGCCTGCCCATGGCGACGCGGTCGGGCGACGTGCCGGCGGACCTGCTGTTCTATCTGCTGCGCTGCGGGTTGTTCGACGCCAAGACGCTGGAGACGATGCTGTCCGAGCGTTCGGGCATGCTCGGCCTGTCCGGCATCAGCGAGGACATGCGCGACCTGCAGGCAAGCACCGATCCGCGAGCTGCTGCGGCCATCGCGTTCTTTGTCTACGCCATGACGAAGGTGGTAGGCGCCTATACGTCGGTGCTGGGCGGCCTTGATGCCCTCGTATTCACCGCCGGCATCGGCGAGAATTCCGCCCCGGTGCGGGGGGGGCTGTGCCGCGCCCTCGGCTGGCTCGACGTGGCGCTGGACGAGGCGGCGAACGAACGCAATGGCCCGCGCATCTCCACCGCGGACAGCCGGGTCTCGGTGTGGGTCATTCCGACCGATGAGGATCTGATGATCGCACAGCACACGCTGGCGCTTGTTCGCCCCTGATCGCGCGAAGGCGCATGCCCACCCGCCGCACGGAACCGAACGTCGAGCACGGCGAGACCACAGGACAAATCTCTCATGGACCACAATCCAGCCCCGCCCAAGGCTCCCGTATCGAAGCCCAATGCGACGGCGGATTTGAAATCGCTGCCCCTGCCGGAGGTGGAAAAGCGGCTGGCATCCTCGCCGGACGGTCTCAGCCAGGCCGAGGCGGAAAAGCGACTTGCGCAATACGGGCCGAACGAGATTGAGGAAAAGAAAACCAATCCTTTCCTGAAATTTCTCAGCTATTTTTGGGGGCCGATCCCCTGGATGATCGAAGTGGCGGTTGTCCTGTCGGGGGTGGTGCGCCACTGGCCGGATTTCTTCATCATCCTCGTCCTGCTCGTCGCAAACGCGACGATCGGTTTCTGGGAAGAGCGCCAGGCCGGAGACGCCATCGCGGCCCTGAAGGCGAAGCTTGCGATCAAGGCCCGGGCAAAAAGGGATGGCAAATGGATCAATCCGGCGGCGCGTGAACTGGTGCCGGGCGACGTCGTCCGCATGCGCCTGGGCGATATCGTGCCGGCTGACGCGCGCCTGCTGGAAGGCGACCCGGTGGAGGTGGATCAGTCCGCGCTGACCGGAGAGTCGCTGCCCGCCACGCGCAAATCCGGCGATGCGGTGTTTTCCGGTTCGATCATTCGCCAGGGTGAAATCAGCGCACTCGTCTATGCCACCGGGGCGAACACCTATTTCGGCAAGACGGCGCAACTGGTGCAGGAGGCCCACACCGTCAGCCACTTCCAGCGCGCGGTGCTGAAGATCGGCGATTACCTGATCATTCTCGCGGTGGCGCTGGTTGCGATGATCATCGCCGTCGCCATTTTCCGCGGCGATCCGATCCTCTCCACCTTGCAGTTCGCCCTGGTGCTGACCGTGGCCGCGATTCCCGTCGCCATGCCGACCGTGCTGTCGGTGACTATGGCGGTCGGCGCCCGCCTGCTTGCCAGAAAACAGGCGATTGTGAGCCATCTGGTGGCGATCGAGGAGTTGGCGGGCGTCGACATCCTGTGCGCGGACAAGACCGGCACGCTGACCCAGAACAAGCTGACGCTGGGCGATCCGTTCAGCGTCAGCGACATCCCCGCCGAGCAGGTCATCCTTGATGCAGCCCTGGCGTCGCGCGCCGACGACAACGACACCATTGATCTCGCCGTGCTGGGCGGCCTGAAGAACGATCAGGCGTTGCAGCCTTACCAGGTGCAGCATTTCCAGCCGTTCGACCCGGTGCACAAGCGCACCGAGGCGTCCGTCAAATCCGCCGACGGGCAGAATTTCAAGGTAACGAAGGGCGCGCCACAGGTGATCCTGGCCTTGTCGGCCAATGCCGCGCAGGTGAAGCCCGCCGTCGACAAGGCCGTTGACGGATTTGCCGCGCGCGGTTTTCGCTCACTGGGCGTGGCACGGGCAGATGGTGACGGCGCATGGCAATTCGTCGGTGTGCTGCCGCTGTTCGATCCGCCACGGCCGGATGCCAAAGCCACTATCGCCACCGCGCGACAGATGGGTGTTGCGGTCAAGATGGTCACCGGCGACGCGCTGGCGATCGCCGTGGAAACCGCCAAGAAGCTGGGGATGGGCGCGAACATACTCGATGCCGCCAGCCTTGGCGACCTGAGCCATCAGGTGTCGCCGGCGGCGGCGGAGTTGATCGACAAGGCGGACGGCTTCGCCCAGGTGTTCCCCGAACACAAGTTCCACATTGTGGATACCCTCCAGAAACGCGGGCACATCGTCGGCATGACCGGCGACGGCGTGAATGACGCCCCCGCACTGAAACAGGCCGACTGCGGCATCGCCGTTTCCGACGCGACCGACGCGGCGCGTGCCGCGGCCTCCATCGTGCTGACGACCCCCGGCCTGTCCGTGATCATCGACGCGATCAAGGAGAGCCGGAAGATCTTCCAGCGGATGAACAGCTACGCGATCTACCGCATCGCCGAGACGCTGCGCGTGCTGCTGTTCATGACGCTGGCGATCCTGGTATTCAACTTCTATCCGCTGACGGCAGTGATGATCGTCATGCTGGCCTTGCTCAACGACGGCGCCATCCTGTCTATCGCATATGACAACGTTCTCTACCGCGACCAGCCAGAGGCATGGAACATGCGTCTGGTGCTGGGGATCGCCACGGTTCTCGGTGTCGTCGGCCCCATCGCTGCATTTGGTCTGTTTTATATCGGCGACCGCGTTTTTGACTTCGACCGGCCGCATCTCCAGACAATGATGTATCTCATGCTGTCGGTGGCCGGACATTTGACGATTTTTCTGACCCGCACCCGCGGCCCGTTTTGGACAATCCGCCCGGCGCGGATTCTCTGGGCAGCGGTGCTCGGCACGCAGATACTGGCGACGCTGATAGCGGTTTATGGGCTGTTCATGACGCCGCTCGGCTGGGGGTGGGCGACCTTCGTGTGGGTCTATGCGCTGGCCTGGTTCCTCGTGAATGACAGCGTGAAACTACTGGCCTACCGGTTACTCGATCCGGTCGAGAGCGGTTCGGAACGGATGCCGGACGGCATGGCTTCCGTGTCCCTGCATCCGGACCAGAGTTCCGCTGCCGCACCGGTTGGCGGCCCGACGCCGACACACGCCCGGCTCCGTTTCCGCGGACCTCAGACAGAACCGTTCCTGCTGGCGGCCGGCATCGGCGTATTGACACTGCTCATTGGCGGCACCTTCTGGACGCTTGAGCCTGGGGACGGGGGGCAGGCGACGCTGGCCACCTTGCGATCGGACCTGCCGACGTTTTCGCCGGCAGCCGCACCTCCCACCGCTGGGCAGACCAGCCCGGGCGCGCCTCGCAGTGCCGAGGACGTCAGTCACCCAGTCAGGGCGCCGGAGGCGCTGCCGGCAAAGGCCGCGAAACCGTCCGCCGACCATCTCGCGGTGCGCTCTCCTGCCCCGCCTCCGGCAGCGGTTGCCGTGGAACCGGCGAGTTCCAACTCGACCGCGCCGCTGCGGGAAAGAGCCGGCGCCAAAGGCAAGGTCACTGTTCAACTCGCCACCGACAACTCCCAAGCGAGTGCGGCATATGACTGGCACCGCCTGCAGAACCGCCTGCCAGACCTGCTCGGCAGTCACGACCCGATCCTCAGCAGAACGGAGCAAGGACGTCGCACATTCTGGCTGGTGCGGACGAGCGGCTTTGCGGATGCCGAGCAGGCGGCTGAATTTTGCCGGCGCGTGCATGCCCGTCGGTTCCAGTGCGAGGTGATCGCGCCTGAATAGGCGCACTGCGCAGCCGGCGTGCCGCTCCATCATTCGCGCCACGGCCGCAGCACATCAGGGACGATGGCAAGGATTCCGTCCACGTGTTCACACAGGCACGACCATGGTCGGCGGTTGGGTGTAGTTGGGCGAACGGCTCGTCCGGCTAGGGGTAGTGCCAGGGCTATCGCATTTGGCGCCCGGCCTGGGTGAGCAGGCGTAGGAGGAAGCTGTCGTCCCAGCCTGCTCGCTTGAGCTTGCTCTTCATTGACGCCTTGGAGCCTTCGAGCTTGGCCAGGTTGATGGCCATACGGCGCAATAGAGCGATGTTCTCCGGCCCGTTATCCAAGCGGTTCCGGGTCTGGTCCTCGTTCATGGTGACGTTGAGCACCCAGTGCAGACCGTTCTCAACCCCTTACCTTTACCCGCATCTAGAAAGATGCAATTTTATCATTATGTTAGCCTAGCCATCTGTGCGCCGTAGCTGAGGGAAGCCCCTTGGAACGCAGGTGCAGCATACGCCCGCTTTCGCAACGGGCATTTGGAAAATCTGCCATTTTCGGCGCTCGGCTGCGGATCGACATGATGTCGTTCTATAGTAGCGCAGGGCTTTGCCACGATGCGGGTAAAGGTAAGTTCTCAACCCCCCAATGGCTGCGGACAGCGTCGCCGAAACGCACTGCGTTGAGCGGTGTGCTGAGCAGATAGTAGGCGGTTTCGCTGGTAACCTTGGCGCCGACTTCGCGCATGCGGACCACCTTGCCGATGGCGGCCAGTCCCGGCCAGGTATGGCGCTCCTGCAGCCAGTCGATCTCGGTCGAGACCATGCTGGTGCGGGTCTCGATGCGGCCGTGGTCGCCGTCAACGGTGGTATGGGTGACCTCGGCCGCGCGCTGCGGGTCGTCCAGGAAGAGGCGGACGTCCTCGTAGAGGCTGGGCTGGTTACCCTTCAGCGCCAGCACGTAGTCGCCGCCTTGTTCGACCACCTGCGCAGCAATGGCGCGTTGGCAGTTGATGGCATCCGCGGTGACGATGCAGCCCTTGAGCGACAGCATTTCCAGCAGCTTCGGTACCGCCGTGATCTCGTTCGACTTGCCGTCCACGGCCAGTTGCCCGAGAACCAACCGCTGATCCGCAGCCCAGGCACTGATCAAATGCAGCGGCGACTTGCCCGACGCGCGGTCGAAGGAATGCCGCAGCGTCTTGCCATCGATCGCTACCACGCCCTGGATGGTCTCGGCAAAGCGCTGCATGAAGGTCTGGAAGGCGGCGTGGAACCGCTTCGGATCGAGCAGACGGAACACCCGGCTGAACGTGTCGTGGCTCGGGATGCCGTGCTTCAGGCGCAGGAACTGCCGCAGGAATGGCTCCTTCGACTGCCCGAACAGCGCCATGTCCGAGCAGTCCTCGCCGCCGCAGAGCACCGTGCAAAGCGCGATGATCAGCAACTCGTGCAGGTTGTGGCGGGCATTCGGCCGGCGCGGGTCGTCAACGCCCGCGAAGCACCCGACGAAATCCTCCATGGGCCGATCCTCCGATCAATCCCATGCTTCGAATCCATCCGCCCCAGCCCACGCAAGCCCCTACCGTCAAGGATTTCCCATATGCGAATCCCCTGGGGGTAGTGCCCGGCGTCCTTGACTCTGCGGTGGATGTCTGACTCGATCGTTCCGCATAGGACCAGCGGAGACGATTTGTGGCTGCCAAAGAGATCGCGGTAAAAAAATACGTGGTGAAGCTCAGCGATGAGGAGCGGGGCCGGCTGACCGCGCTGATCACCAAGGGCAAACACCCGGCGCGGCAGCAGCTGAAAGCGCGCATTCTGCTGAAGGCGGATGCGTCGGACGCCGGCGAAGCCTGGAGTGACAGCCAAATTGCCGCAGCCCTGGAGACCAGCGTCGACACAGTTGCTCGGGCGCGCCAGCGGCTGGTGGAAGAGGGCGTCGATGCTGTGCTGACCTGCAAGCATTCGCCAGCCTCCGCCAGAAAACGCATCTTTGATGGAGAAGCCGAGGCGAAGCTGGTTGCCCTGGCCTGTTCGGCGCCCCCAGCGGGACGCGCGAAATGGACGCTACGGCTTCTGGAAGAGACCGTCGTGGAGCTGAACATCGTTGAGCGGGCCAGCGACAACACGATCGGGCGGACGCTAAAAAAAACACGCTCAAGCCCCACCTGCGACAGCAATGGGTCATCCCGCCGGACGCCAACGCCGCCTTCGTAGCCAGCATGGAGGATGTGCTGGAAGTTTATCAAAGGCCGCACAACCCAACCCGCCCCGTGGTCTGCCTGGACGAGACCTCAAAGCAGTTGATTTCCGAAACGCGTGTGCCGATCGCGGCGAAGCCAGGGCAGGTTGCCCGCTACGACTACGAGTATGAACGCAACGGCACCGCCAACCTGTTCATGATGTTCGCACCGCTGGAAGGCTGGCGGCACGTCAAGGTGACCGATCGCCACGCCGCCGTGGATTATGCGCAGGTCCTCAAGGAATTGTCCGACACGCACTTTCCTCACGCCGAGAAGATCGTCCTCGTGCAGGACAACCTCAACACCCACAAGGCGGCGTCGCTCTACGAAGCCTTTCCGGCCGCCGAGGCGCGTCGGCTCGTCGAGCGCTTCGAATGGCACTACACCCCCAAGCACGGCAGCTGGCTGGACATGGCCGAGTCCGAACTCGGCGTCCTGGCGTCGCAGTGTCTCGATCGCCGCATCCCCGACAAGCAGACCCTGATGGACGAAGTCGCCGCCTGGCAGGCCCGCCGCAACCGACACCACACCAAAGCCGATTGGCAATTCACCACGGCCGATGCCCGGGTGAAACTGAAGAGGCTCTACCCAGCATTATGAGCGACGCAGGGCAGTAGGTTCAGGATACGTGTTTATGCCGATATCGGCATAACGTAGAGCGTTTTTTGCTTGGCGGCGCGGCGCACAAGCGTTGCCAGTCGGCGTAAGGTGGTCGGGGCCGCGCCGGTAAGCAAAAAACGGGTTGGGCTAAAGCGCCGGCAGGATGCGGCTATGGGGATTGTTGTGGCGGTCCGCCGGTCGATCCGTCGCCCTTCGGATCGGTTCGGCTGGCTCGTGCAGGCGCTGTGATTGTCGTGTCGGGATGCTGAGGCATGGTTGCGGCCGATTGATCGGGCGCATGGCGCGGTTTGCAGGAGCGGCGGACGTTCCAGCGAGCAGCAGGGCGCCGTGCGGCAGGCGTTGACTGCCACCGTGGTCGGCGTTGCCTGGCAGGATAGAGCAGACAGGGGGCGACGGAGAGTGGATCATGAGCTGTCGCACCACATGGGTGGGCGCGGCGGCGGCTGTGGCGGCAGCGTACCACAGGTCACCATCCGGCCACCGCAGCAGGGGCAGACCTCGATGTCCTGACCGGTAAGGTCGCGGAGGCGATCCTGCCAGCGGCGCGGAGCGGGATCCTCTGGCGGCGGTGGCGGCACGGCAAGCAGTTCGCGGCAGAGATCCAGCTTCGCGGTGCGATGGCAGTTGGCGAGGAAACCGATGTGGCGGATGCGGTGGAAGCCGTCGGGCACGGTGTGCTGCAGGAAGCGGCGGATGAACTCGTCGGCCCCCAGCGTCATGACCTTGGTCTCGCCGTTCCGGCGATAGTCTTTCCAGGTGAAGCTGACCTGGCCGTCGTCGAGCCCGACGAGGCGACTGTTGGCGATGGCGACGCGATGGGTGTAGCGGCCGAGATAGCCGAGCACTTGCTCGGGGCCAGCGAATGGAGGCTTGGCGTTGACGACCCATTCGATCTCGGCCACCGCATCGAGCCTGGCGGCGAAGGCAGCGGGTTCGGCCAGGGCGGCAAGAGAGGCAGGGAAGCGGAGTTCACCGTCGGCAAAGACGGTGCGCATCTGGTGCACGAACAGATCGCG
This sequence comes from uncultured Alphaproteobacteria bacterium, assembly GCA_963709085.1. Taxonomy (GTDB): domain Bacteria; phylum Pseudomonadota; class Alphaproteobacteria; order Acetobacterales; family Acetobacteraceae; genus Rhodovastum. The sequence goes on along the minus strand of CAVPVB010000020.1, from coordinate 44,680 downwards.
GAAGCGGCGGGAGAGCACGCGCACCGGCAGGAAGAAGCCGGGAGGACAGGCGACCCAGCGTGTCTGGTCCGGCGAGATCCCACCCCCCGGAACGATGTAATGAATGTGCGGATGATGATGGAGGGCCTGTCCCCAGGTATGCAGCACCGAGATCGCACCGATCTCGGCGCCGAGGTAGCGGCTGTCTGCGGCGACGTTGCGCAGTGCTTCGGCCGAGGCACGGAACAGGATGCCGTAGACGACCTCCTTGTTGTGGAAGGCGATCTCGGCGACTTGCGCGGGCACGGTGAACACGACGTGGAAGTAGGGCACCGGCAGCAGCTCGGCCTGGCCCTCAGCGCTCACGAGAATTGACCCGGGGTTGCTCACGGAAGTTGACCCACTGACTTTAGTCCTACCGTTCTGACGATTGTCGTTGGTTGTCCCGGTCTGGCGCCCGCTCCGGGGTGGCGGCGCCTGCGACAACGCCGGTGCGGCGGCATTTGATCGTCGCTGGAGACATGATCAGGACCGGATACGGTCTTGGCGGGGTTGGCACGGGGGATAACAGAGGCACCGAGCACCTCGGCAAGCTGCCGGGAGCCTGCCAGACTTGAGGGCAAGCACGGCGCCGAACTCAACCTGCCAGTTTTGTCTCGACGCCGTGCCCCACATCGTGACGGGCACGAATGCAGGGCGAGTATCCTGCCGACGGTGGCGTTCGTCTACGCCGCGTCTGCGTCGATGCGCAGAGCGAGCCGGGGTCTGGTCGTCTGTTCCTTTGCAGGAAGTGCAGTAGCGAAGTGGTCGTGTGCCGCCACTGCGACCGCGGGCAGATCTACTGTTTCGGCGACTGCGCCGGACAGGCGCGTCACCAGACGCTCCGGAAGGCAGGCGAGCGCTATCAGAAGACCCGTCGTGGCCAGGAGAAGCATGCCGCCCGGATGGGCCACCTGCGAGCGCGCAGAAAAAAAGTGACGCATCAGGGTTCACCCCCGCCGCCGGCGGGTGATCTGCTGGCGGCCGGCGCGATGGCGACCTCGCGCGACGACGCATCTCCGGCCGAGCCGCCCCGGCGAGCGACGACGCCCTGCCATTGGTGCGGTCGTCCCTGTCTGCCGCCGCTTCGCCCGGGGTTCCTGCGCCGCCGCGATCCCCGTCGCGGCCGTGTTGGCCACGCCCGGACGGAGCGCAATGCCCCATGGTGAACCCGATTGATGCGGCGGCGAGGATCCTGCGGGACGTGACCGGGGCAAGCGGGCCGTCCCGCCGGCGATGACGTCCATGGACAGCCATCGTCTGGAGCTTGACCTGCACCAACTGGACCTGCGCTTTGCCGCCAGCCGCCTGGTGGAGCCGCAGGCGGTGGCGCGGATCGCCCAGTCCATCGAGCGGTGCGGTCAGATCGTGCCCTGCATTGTGGCGCCCGCTCCCGGTGGGGCCGGCGCGGGCGCAGCACCGCTGGTGCTGATCGACGGGTATCGGCGCGTCGCCGCGCTACGCCGGCTGGGCCGCGACACGGCCAGTGTCGAGCAATGGACCTGTGGGCTGGCCGAAGCGGTGCTGGGGGTGTTGGCGCGCGCGCAGGATCGCTCGTTCGCCAGCATTGAGGAGGCGTTGCTGCTGCGCGAGCTGATGCAGGGCCAGGGCCTGTCGCAGCAGGAGCTGGCGCGTCGGTGCGGGCGCGACGTGAGCTGGGTGAGCCGGCGGCTGCAACTGCTGTCGGGTTTGCCCGATGCGGCGCTGGCGGCGGTGCGCACCGGCAAGCTGTCGGCTTGGGCGGCCAACCGGGTGGTGGTGCCGTTGGCGCGTGCCAATGCCGCCCATGCCGACAGCCTGCTGGCGGCGCTGGCTGCGTCACCGCTGTCGACCCGCGAGTTGCAGTGCTGGTTCGCCCACTACCAGCAGGCCGCGCAAACGGTGCGCGAACGCATGGTCGGCGATCCCCGCTTGTTTCTCGACGCCCTGCGGGCGAACGACGAACGGCGCGCCGGCGAAATTCTGCGGGACGGCCCGGAAGGCGAATGCGTCGTCGATATGCGCTGCCTCGAGGCGGTCATCGCGCGCCTGACGGGTCGCGTGGCGGCGCTGCAATCGGTGCCGCCGGCGCTGATCGCGGCGGTGCCGCGTCTGTGGTTGGCGCTCAACGTCCTGGCGATTGCGATCGACCGGGGGGATGCACGTGACCCCGGCTGAGATTCGCACCGCGGTGCGCACGCTGCAGGTGCAGCGGCACAGCCTGCGCGAGATCAGCCGCCTGCTGGCGCTGTCACGCAACACCGTGCGGCGCATCCTGCGTGAGCCGGACGGCAACGTTGCCGAGGTGTTGCCGTGCGACGAGGCGACGCTGGTCCGCGTGAAGGCTGCCTTCGAGCAGGCTCGCGGCAACGTGGTGCGGGTGCGCGAACTGCTGGCCGACAACGGTCTGGAGGTGTCCTACAGCAGCTTGACCCGTTGGGTGCGGGAGGCCGGCCTGCGCAGTCCGCCGCGGCGTGCCGGCGAGTACGACTTCGCGCCCGGGCAGGAGATGCAGCACGACACCTCGCCGCATCGCGTGACCTTCGCGGGCGCCGGCAAGCCGGTGATCACGCAATGCGCCGGTCTGGTGCTGGCGTACTCGCGCCGGCTGTTCATCCAGTACTATCCGCGGTTCACCCGCTTCGAGGCCCGCGCGTTCCTGCTCGAGGCCACGCGCTTCATGGCCGGTGCCTGTCCGGTCTGCATCATCGACAACACCAGCGTGCTGCTCGCCGCCGGCGCCGGCGCCGAGGCCCTCATCGCCCCGGAGATGGCGGCCTTCGCCCGCACTCTGGGCTTCCGGTTCCGCGCCCACCGGGTCGGGAATCCAGATCGCAAGGGCCGGATCGAAAGACCATTCGGCTATGTCGAGACGAATTTCCTGGCAGGCCGAAGCTTCGAAGATTTCGACGACCTCAACCGCCAGGCACTCGCCTGGTGCCGCGAGGTCGCTAACCGCAAGCCCAAGGCAGCGCTCGGCATGTCGCCTGATGCGGCCTACGTCATCGAGCAGCCGCACCTCGTGCCGCTGCCCGACGCGCTGCCGCCGGTCTACGAGTTGCTGGAACGCGTCGTCGACCTGCACGGCTTTGTCAGCGTCGATACCAACCGCTACTCCGTGCCCGAGCGCTTCGTCGGCAAGTCCGTCGCTGTCTACAAGCACCCCGCCGAAATCCATGTCCGCCGCAAGGACACGACGATCGCCGTCCACCCGCGGCTGATCGCCGAGCGCGATGCCAGGAGCACCCTGCCTGGTCATCATACCATCCCCGTGCGGCAGGGTCGCAGCGCGGCGGCGGAAGAGGCATTGCTGAGCGGCCACCATCCCAGCCTCGACCGTTACGCCGCCGCCCTCAAGCTGCGCAGTCACGGATACGGGCGACGGCCACTCCGCCGGCTGATCGAAATGAAGCGCACCTACCCGGCCGGCCCGTTCATCGCCGCCATCGAGCAAGCCCTGTACTACGGCCTGTTCGACCTCGGCCGGCTTGAAGATCTCATCCTCAAACAGGTCGCCGGCGACTTCTTCGCACTGACCAGCGGGAAAGACGACGATGCATGACAAGCTGCGCGCGCTGATCGCCCAGTTGCGCCTGCACGGCATGGCCGAGGCACTCGACGCCGAGATCGAACGCGCCGAGCGCGAAGCGATCGCTGGACCCGAGTTGCTGTACCGGCTGCTCGGCCAGGAGGCCGCCGCCCGCCGCGAACGCAGCCTGGCGTATCGTCTGGGACAGGCGCGTCTGCCATGGCGGTGGTCACTCGACAGCTTCCCGTTCGATCGGCAGCCCGGCGTGAGCCGCGCCCAGATCCAGACACTGGCCGGGCTGGACTTCCTGCGCCGGACCGACAACGTCCTGCTCATCGGCAAACCAGGCACCGGAAAGACCGGCCTGGCGATCGGTCTGTTGCGCGAGGCCTGCCTCAACGGCTACCGTGGCCGCTTCATCAACGCTCAAGTCCTGCTCGATGAACTCTACGCGTCTCTGGCCGATCGCACCACCACACGGCTGCTGGCTCAGCTCGAGTCGCATGCAGCCCTTGCTGATTGACGAGCTGAGCTACCTCACGATCAAGCCGGAACAAGCAAACGCATTCTTTCGTCTGATGGACCAACGCTACAACCGGGTCTCGACGATCATCACCACCAACCTTGAACTGTCCGACTGGTACGAGCTGTTCGACAAGAAGCCGCTGGTCGATGCGCTGCTCGATCGCCTGCAGCACCACTGCATCACCATCCGCATCAACGGCCCGTCCCTGCGCAGCCCGGAGCCTCCGGCGCCAGCGTCGCCAACACCGGCGCGCCGCAGCACCAAGACCTGAAGGCCCCAGCAACACCACCGCCGCAGCACCGAGGCGGTGCCACGGCGCGCAAGGCGCGTCAACAGGTGGGTGCTCACCATGCTCGAAAATCGGCCCGCGCCGATTTTCTGCGCGTGGCTCCGCTCCCGCCGCGCAAGAAAGCGCGCGGCGCCTTTGACTCGCCTCCCGCGCCGTGGCCTGCGGGTGGTGTCGGGACGGAAGGCGTCCCGACAATTCGACGCCCGGCGTCGAACGGAAGGCTGGGGTTTGGCAGCCGTCACGTCACGATCAATCGCGCCGTCGGGCCGTTGAGCCAGGTCAGCGCTGCCGGCTCTTCCCGGCCCGGCAGCCGCCGGGGGTGTGCCCGCCTCGCCGCGACAGGACGCGCCGCCAGGGCCGTGACACGCGGCGACTTCTGACCGTTGTCATCACTGGGTCTCACGGGGTGTGAGGCCCGGGCGGCAGGCATGGAGCCTTCGGTCAGGCGAAGGAAAATTTGCCGCCGACCACGGCGGCTACCGGCCGATCAGGCCACCTGACCACAAACTCATGCGCACCTACTGGGTCAACTTCCGTGAGCAACCCCGGGTCAATTCTCGTGAGCGCTGAGGCCTGGCGCGCCTCCAGCCAGTCGGCGCGCGCCAGGGCCTGGCACTTCGGACAGTGCCGATCACGGCAGGTAATGGGCGTCGCGCATTACATGCCTTATGGGCAAAGCCGGTAATGGGGAGCTGGCGATCGCGATGACCGCATTTTCCTGTGCTTTGCAGGTCTCTTGCTCACCATAACAAGTTGCCCGTACGGCCCCGTCGGCTCGGCCAATGATGGCCGGTCACATACGGGGACGATTATGTTGGAGACCTACTTCTCGGCAGCGATGATGCTGGGACATCTGCGCAGCGGGCCGAGCGGGCCATACCTCGACGGGTTTGCTGAGGCGCTGGAACGGCAGGGCTATGGCCCCGAGACAGCAGTACGCTACCTGCGGGCGGCGGCTCACATTGGCCACGTCATGACCGAGCAATGCGCGGGCCTGACGGACATTGACCTCGCGGCGTTCGATGAGCACCTGCGCACCTGCCGGTGTCCACGCGCCAAGGGCGGCCGGCGCAACCACCATACCATCTACGGTGCCAGGCTCTTTCGCCGGCACCTCGTCGAGCTCGGCGTCTGCCGGTCCGCGGCCGTGGTGGCAGCACCCGCCGAGCCGAAGTTGGTCGCTGACTTCAAGACGTGGCTGCGCAAGCATCGCGGCGCATCCGATGCTACCGTCAGGCTCTACGCCCGCGACGCCGCTGGCCTTATGACCGAGCTTGGATCGGACCCCGCCGGCTGGAGGCCGAACGACATCCGCGGCTACTTCCTGGCATGCGCGAGCAAGTCCGGTCGCGGCACGATCGAGAAGATGACGACGAGCCTGCGGGCCTTCCTGCGGTACCTCGCCGTCGCAGGCCGCTGCCAAGCAGGTCTCGACGGCGCCGTTCCGACCTACGCCCATTGGCAGCTCGCCGACATGCCCAGGTATCTGTCGACCGAGCAGGTCGACCGACTGATTGCTGCCTGTGACGGCGACGCCGGTGCGCGCCGACGTGACCGTGCGATCCTGCTCTTGTTGGCGCGCCTCGGGCTGCGGGCCGGCGACGTGGCGCAACTTCGCCTCACCGATATCGAGTGGCAAACGGGCTCGTTGCGGGTCTGCGGCAAGTCACGCTACGAGGTCCGGTTGCCGCTGCCGCAAGAGGTCGGCGATGCGATCGCTGCCTACCTCGAAGGCCGACCGTCCGCCTGTCGAAGCGATCTCGTGTTCCTCCGCACGATCGCACCGTGCCGGCCATTCCGCCGAGGCGACGGCATCTCGTCGGTGGTGAAGCGCCTCATGAAGCGGGCCGCCATCGTGACGCCCGTCAAGGGAGCACACGCTCTGCGGCACACCGCAGCGACCCAGATGCTGCGGCACGGCGTTCCACTCGACAAGATCGGCCTTGTCCTCCGGCATCGCGGCATCGACACGACGGCCTATTACGCAAAGGCCGATGTCGCGCTGCAGAAGCAGGTCGCGCAGCCTTGGCCGGAGGCGCTCTGATGCTGAACGCCATCGAGACCTATCTCGCTCTGCGGCGCGCCACGGGCTTCGCGATGTCGACCGCTGACTGCCTGCTGAAGAGCTTTGCCGCCTTCGCGGCCGAGCGCGGACAAACGCACGTCGTGTCGCAAACAGCGATCGACTGGGCCGCTCTCGGTCCGACTGTGGCGCAACGCGATGCTCGGCTCAGAGCCGTCTGCCGCTTCGTGCTCCATGTCCAGGTGGAGGACGTCGGGCATAAGCTGCCGCCGGCCAATCACTTCGGCGCGCGCAAGCGGCGCCGCACGCCGCACATCTACACGACAGACGAGATCGGTCGCCTGATCGAAGCTGCGCTGCGGCTTCGGCCGATGGGCGAATTGCGTCCGTATACCTATGCGACCTTGATCGCGCTGCTCTCGGCCACCGGACTGCGTATCTCCGAAACCCTGAAGCTGACGATCGCGGACGTGACCAGCGATGGTCTGCTGATCCGCGAGACCAAGTTCCGCAAGACGCGGCTGGTGCCGCTGCACGACACGGCGGTCGCCGGCTTGCAGCGATACCTGGACCGTCGCGGGCCCGGCGCGGACGATGATCCGGTGTTCATCGACAAGTGCGGTCGGCCCCTTCGTTACCTTGCCGTCAAGGAGACCTTCGACAGGCTGGTCGACAAGGCCGGCATCAAGTCGAGGTCGGGACGTCGCCCTCGCTTGCACGATCTGCGGCACACGTTTGCGGTGCGTGCGCTGCAAGGCAGCCCAGCCGGCCGAGGTCGGTGCGGGGCGCACATGGCGGCACTCGCGACCTACATGGGCCACGTCAACATCTACGCGACCTACTGGTATCTGGAGGCCACGGCCGACCTCTTGCGCGATGTCGCCGCGGCCGGCGAAGCGTTCTTGTCCGAGGGGAGGTCAGCATGACGCCGATTGCTCCCCTCATCGAGACGTTCCTGCGCGACACCCTCGCTCGCCAGCGGGGCGCCAGCCGGCACACGAGCGATTCCTACGCCTCGAGCTTCCAGCTGTTGTTCGTGTTCGCCGCCGACCGCCTTAAGGTCAAACCATCGGCGCTGACGCTGGAGCAGATTGATGCCGGACTTCGTCAGCGCCTTCCTCGAGCATCTCGAGGACAAGCGCAAGAACGCGGCCGTGACGCGCAACGTTCGGCTGGCGGCTATCAAGTCGTTCTTCCGCTTCCTCGAATATCGGCAACCGGTCGCGCTCGAGCAGATCCGCCGCGTCCTGGCGATCCCGTTCAAGAAAACGGATACGCGCCTGGTGCCCTACCTTCTGCGCGATGAGTTGCAGGCCGTGCTCGATGCTCCTGATCCGGCGACACTCGATGGCATTCGTGATCGCGCCATGTTGCACGTTGCGGTCTGTGCAGGGCTGCGCGTCTCCGAGCTGACGGGACTGAAGATCGACGATATTGACCCGCAGTCGATGAGTATCCGCGTGCTTGGCAAGGGGCGCCGGGAGCGGTCGCTGCCGTTGTGGAAGCCGGCGGCCGCTGCACTGCGCGCCTGGCTCGCCATACGCGGGCAGGTCGCGGCACCCGAGGTGTTCGTCAACGCTCGTGGTGAGCCGCTGAGCCGATGGGGCTTTGCCTACCTGCTCAAGCAACACGTCGCGACCGCGGCTCGGAAGCAGCCTGGACTTACCAAGAAACGCGTCTCGCCCCACGTGCTCAGGCACACGTGCGCGATGGTCGTCCTGCAGGCGACCGGGGATATCCGGAAGGTGTCGCTGTGGCTGGGCCACGCCACATTGACGACCACCGAGGTCTACACGCGTGGTGATCCGACCGAGAAGCTCGATGCAATGGAGGCGATCGTGCCGCCACACCTGCGTCGCGGTGTCTTCCAGCCCACTGACAAGTTGATCGCGCTGCTGAAGCGTGCCTCGTAATGGTGAGCCGAGCTGGCGGCGACTGCTGTTGGACCGCAGACAAATTGTCGCCAGCTCCCCATTACCGGCTTTGCCCATAAGGCAGGAGTTGTAGGCGCAACGAATCAGTCCGCAATCGGCACAGTGCTCGACATGGCCACCGAGCGCCGGCGTCCGGCACGCCTCGATCGCCGCCATCACGCGGCGCTCGGTGCCGCCGAGATGGTCCGCGTGGGCTTGCCGGTACGCCGGGCCGTGGAGGCGGAAGATGTCCGCCACCTCCAACTCGGGGCGCATCGCGCCGGTTCAGGCAGGTACAGGGACGGGATCGGCCATGACGCAACACACCGCCTGCAGGGCATCCAGCGGGCTGGCGGTGGCGCACACCTTGTTGGTCGCGAGGCGCAGGTATCGGGCGGTGGTGCTCAGGCTGCGGTGACCGAGCAGCAGCTGGATGGTACGCAGATCAGCGCCGGCTTCGAGCAGGTGGACGGCGAAGGCATGACGCAGCGAGTGCGGTGTGACAGGTTTGGATATATTGGAGTGCTGCCGCGCTCTCTTGCAGGCGTTTTCGACGGCGAACCTCGTGATTGGCTGGCCTGGCAGGTCGCCAGGGAATAGCCATTCCTTCGGGCGGGCGATGCGCCAGTAGTTTCGGAGGAGGTCCAGCAACATGGGGGAGAGCATGACGTAGCGGTCCTTGCGCCCTTTGCCCTCCTCGACGCGGATGACCATGCGCTGGTTGTCGATCGCGGAAGCGGTCAGGCGGACGGCTTCGGAAATCCGCAGACCCGCGGCGTAGCAGACGGTCAGGATGACGCGGTGCTTCAGCATCTCGACCCCGTCGAGGAACCGGCGGACTTCTTCCTGGCTGAGCACGACGGGAAGCCGCTGCGGCTTGCGGCAGGTAGGGATACACTCCTCGATATTCCAATCCCTCTTGAGGGTGACCTTGTAAAGGAAGCGGATGGCAGCCACTGCGACCAATATCGAACTGGCAGAAAGCTGCCGGTCCTGGACTAGATAGAGCTGATAGGCGCGGATATCGGCCGGGCCCAACAGCTCAGGTGATTTGCCGAAGTGCCGGGCGAACTGGGAAATCTGCTGAAGATACGAGCGTTGTGTGTCCGGCGCGAGGTTCCGGATCTGCATTTCTTCGATCACGCGATGGCGAAGCGGGGTCATTGACAGCTCCTTTGCGAGATGAGGCGCGCTACAGGGCGCGCTGCGATGATCCCGCAGTCAGGGCCGTCAGAAGAACCGCTACGATATAGCCAAGCACCAGCGTAGATAGGCGAGATCGAATGCGAACAGACTTCTTATTTTGCTCGGATCAGATAAATAATTCGTAGCGCTTTAGTCCAAGAGTGTTTATGCCGCGTGCCGGATTATGCCGAGTCAGGCTGATCAGCGCCCGCTGCGTGCCCAATCCAGCAGCGTTTCCCGCGTCGCGGTCTCGGCATAATCCGTGAGCGTCTTCCGGCGGCCAGCACGGCCGCTGGGAGATGATGATGAACACGACGAACAGCGATGCCGCTTCCTGGATCACCGGCTACGCCGCCTACCTGCGTGACGTGGTGGGAGCGGCCGACAGCACGCAGGTGCGCTACCTGCCCACCGTGCGGCGCTTCATCTCGACCTGTTTCGGCTCGGGGATTCCCGATTGGACCGGCTTGTCCGTCGAGCGGGTGACCGAGTTCATCCGGCAGGAAGCCGCCCACCGGACCGGGCATGGCCGCACAGCTCCGGCGAGCGCCACTCGTTCTTTCCTGAGGTTCCTGGCCTGGCGTGGTGTTGTTCCGAGCGGGCTCGATCGCGCCATCCCAAGGACCCGGCGGGCGCGGCATGCCAGCCTGCCCACGCGTCTCTCCACGGAACAACTCGCGCGGTTGCTACAACTTCCCGCCGCGCCTTCTCCGGCGGCGTATCGTGACCGGGCGATTCTCTCGCTGCTGGCTGGTCTGGGCCTGCGCGCCGGCGAGGTCGCCGCCCTCGAACTTGACGATCTGGACTGGGGTGCAGGGCAGCTCCGCCTGCGCGCCGGGAAGTGCCGCCGCGAGCGAGCGCTGCCTTTGCCCCGGGAGGTTGGCGCCGCGGTGGCCGAGTATCTTCGGCACGGGCGCCCACGCCATCCGGACCGTCGGGTGTTCCTGACCCTCACCGATCCGCCGCGGCTCTTCCAGGCCGCGGCGGTGACCGCCCTCGTGCAGCGCCATCTGGCGCGGGCGGACATCCCGCTTGGGCGACTGAGCGGGGCACACATGCTCCGCCACACTGCCGCCTCCCGCATGGTCAACGCCGGCGCCACCTACAAGGATGTTGCCGACGTGCTCGGACATCGTTCCCTGCAAACGACCGGCATCTATGCCAAGCTCGACCTCGACGCGCTTGCCGGTGTGGCGCTGCCCTGGATCGGGGGCGCGCGATGAGCAGCGACATCGACTTCGACCGGCACCTTGATGCGTATCTGGCGATCCGCGATGCCCTCGGTCTCACGGCCGGCACGCGGCCCCGCTTGCTGCGCAGCTTCCTTGATTACGCCCGTGGCGTGACCGCGCCTGGCACACCGATCCGGGCGACGATCGCGGTCGACTGGGCCTGCGATCATGCCCCTTCTGGCTGCGGGGACCCGGGCAAAGCGCACCGGCTCATGGTGGCGCGGGGTTTTCTCGCCTACCTAGCGGCCGTCGTGCCCGGCACGGAAGTGCCCCCGCATGGGCTCCTGGCCGGCCATCGGCGACGCCGGCCCTACATCTTTTCCGACACCGAGATCGAGGTGCTGACCACGGCTGCGGCGAAAGCGCCGCCACGCGACGGCCTGCGACCGAGCATGCTCGCCACGCTGCTCGGCCTGCTGGCCAGCACCGGCCTGCGAACCGGCGAGGCGATCCGGCTGACCATGGACGACCTCCGGCTGGACGGCCAGCCGGCGCACCTGCGCGTCCTGGAGAGCAAGTTCCGGAAGTCGCGCCTCGTGCCGATCGACCCGACCACCGCCGCTGCGCTGGCCGATTACGTTCGCCGTCGCGAGGAACTCGGCTACCACGCGCTGTCCGAGAACCTTTTCGTCAATGAGCGCGGCAATCCACACAACGTCAGCGAACTCGGCCGCTGGTTCGGCAAGCTGACGCGCAAGGCCGGGCTGCGGCCGATCCAGGCGGGCGCGCGCCGCCCCTCGCTGCATTCGTTCCGGCACAGCTTCGCCGTCCGTCGCCTGCGGGCATGGCACGAGGCCGGCCTGGACGTACAGGCGCTGCTGCCGACGCTGTCGGTCTATTTGGGCCACGTCCGGCCGGAGGACACCTACTGGTACCTGACCGCCACGCCGGACCTGCTGCGGGCGGCCGGCGCACGCTTCACGCCGGAGGGCGTGGTGGGAGGTGCGCCGTGAAGACGTCGGCCGAAGCCAGCGGCCTCGTTGGTCCGTACCTGCAAGCGTTTTTCGCCGAGCACCTGCTCACCCACAAGCGCGCCAGCTCGCAGACCATCGCCTGCTACCGTGACACCTTCCGCCTGTTGCTGCGGTTCATGCGGGAGAGGACGGGCACTGAACCGGCAGCGCTGCCGCTCGCGGCGCTGGACGCCGACGCGGTGTTGGTGTTTCTCGACCACCTCGAGCGCGACCGCGGCTGCTCGGTGAGGTCGCGCAACAACAGGCTGGCAGCCATCCGCTCGTTCTTCCGCGTGGTCGCCCTGCGGGCGCCCGACCGCCTGGAGCAGGTGACGCGGGTAATGGCGATTCCGATCAAGCGCGGCGACAAGCGGCTGATCCACTACCTGACCCGCGACGAGGTCAAAGCCCTGCTCGCCGCCCCCGACCAGACGGTCTGGACGGGCCGGCGCGACCACGTCTTGCTGCTGACCCTGTACAATACCGGCGCGCGCGTCTCGGAGATCATCACGCTGCGGCGCGAACAGGTGCGACTTGACCTCGTCACCGGCGCCCACGTCGAACTGCTGGGAAAGGGGCGAAAGGAGCGGGTCGTGCCGCTCTGGGACGACACCGCCCGGGTGCTGCGGGCGTGGTTCCGCGAGCTGGGCGACTTTGGCGGTGCCGTCGCGTTTCCCGGCGCCCGCGGCCAGGCGCTGTCGCGCGACGGCGTCGATCACCTGCTCCGCCGGACCGTCACCGCCGCGGCGGTAGCCTGCCCGAGCCTGGGGGCGAAGAAGGTCTCGCCCCATGTGCTGCGCCACAGTACGGCAATGCACCTGTTCCAGTCCGGCGTGGACATGGCGGTGATCGCCTTGTGGCTCGGGCACGAGAGCCTGGAGACGACCCACGTCTACGTCGAGGCCGACCTGGCCACCAAGGAGCGGGCGCTCGAAAAGCTGGCGCCGATGCCGGGCATGCCCGCCCGCTACCACCCCGACGACAAGCTCCTGGCCTTCCTGGCCGCCTTGTGATTATGCCGCGCTGATCACGACAAAAGGGGGCGTCCTGCTGCAATGGGACGCCCTGCGCGGCATTATCCGGCACGCGGCATAAACGTGTTCTGGGGTATCCATTTAACCGGAGTTGGAGATTTGCCTCCACGGGCGGTTTGGCGAAGGTAGCTCCAAGCTGGGCGGATGGCCGCGATGCCTCGGCGGTTTGGGGGGAACGGCCTTTGGGCTCTGGCTCATGATAAGGTCTTTGTAACGAACGGGTCCATGCGCGACGGCAAGTTCCATGACCCGGTAGAACAGCATCCCTCTGCTACGTGAGCGACGGCGGTTGAAGCGAAACACGAACTCGTCCAAGTAACTTGGCAAGTGTTCGGAATCCATCGCTCCTTGATGGGTGCCCAGCAGCCATCGTTTTGCAAGGGACGCTATTCGGTGCACGCCTGGCAGAAGGTCTCCGGGATCTTCGCCTTGCGCTGATGCGGCGCGCTGGCTACGGCGGTCATGGATGTACCCCTTTTTCTCCAATCCCCGGTAACCCTGCCAGGCATCGGTGATGACCGTCGCCCCCGGCTCGACATTGTCCAACACGAAGGCGTGAAGTGATTCCGAGGAGGCATCCGCCACGGGCGCCATGCGACAGCGCCCGAATCCTTTCGGCTCCAAAATTTCGATCGCGATACACGTAAGAATCTTCTTCCCCTTCGCACGACCTCCCGAAAGTCCAGCTTCTTTGCCTCCGATGTAGGTCTCGTCCACCTCCACTTTCCCGCGAAGGCGCTCTCGGTCGGGACGAACTAGCACTGACCGCAGGCGATGAAGGATCGCCCACGCTGTCTGGTAGGAGCCGATCTCCAGAGTTCGCTACAAACTCAGCGCCGAAATCCCGTCCTTGCCGGTAGCAAAGTGCCAACAGATTGAAAACCAAACAGTAAGGGGTGTACGGGTCCGGTCAAAGATGGTCCCCGCCATGACCGATGTGCGGTTACCGCATCCATTACACATGAACCTCCCGTCCCCAAGCCGCCATCCTCCCGGATGACTACAGGACGGACAGAAGAAGCCGCAAGGCCACCGCAGCCATTCCAGGTAGTCCAGGCAGTCTGCATCAGTCCGGAACCAAGCCCGAAACTCCCCAAGAGACTTGGGGTAGTGGGTACCGGCCAGCGGACGTTCCATCGCCCCAGGCTAGGGTCTGTTAGTCCTTGAGTTCTTGTCTATGCCTTTAGCCAGTCCATTGTTGCAGCCATGCAAAGCACGCCCATGAAGGAGCGCGCGGTCTTTTCATATCGCGTCGCAACCGCCCGCCATTCCTTCAGCCGGTTCCACAGGCGTTCGACCAGGTTACGGTTGTGGTAGATCCAGGGTGGACAGGCGACCGGCGCCTCGTTGCGCCTGGGCGGGATCGCCGGACGGGCGCCCAGGTTCCAGATCAACGTGCGGAAAAGATGCGAGGAATAGCCGCGGTCACCCAGAATCCACCGCGGGATGGCGACGAGCAGGGCCAGTAGCGCCGGCGCCAGCGGCAGTTCGTGCGCCTGCCCGGGCGCGAGCTTGAAGCCGATTGCCCGGCCGGAAGCGTCGGCGAGCACGCAGGCCTTGGTGCCAAAGCCCCCGCGCGAGCGGCCAAGTCCTTCATCTTGATCGCGCTGGGCCGACGTTCTGCCATGCTTGATGGCGCCGGCGGCTTTGTGATGGGCGCGGATGGTGCTGCCGTCGAGAAAGGCCATGCCCAGTTGCACGCCGCCCCGTGCCTGCGCCAGTTCCAGCAGGCGCTCCCAAACACCGTGATGGCTCCAGCGGTTGAACGCCTGCGCCGCCATCCACCACGGTCCCAACTCGGTGGGTATTTGCCGCCACTTGGCGCCGTTCTCATGGCGCCAGATGATCGCCTCGATGGTCCGGCGGAGATTGAGGAACTCGGTCTTGTGCGGGGGACGGCACTGCTCAATCAGAGGTGCGAGTCCCTTCCATTGGGTGTCTGTCATACTTCCCTATATGGGGAAGCACTCAAGGACTAACAGGCCCTAGCCCAGCTCCGGTTAAATGGATACCCCAGAACGTGTTTATGCCGATATCGGCATAAGAGTGTATCCTGAACTTACCCCTGCAACGCCCGCCGCTGATGCACGACATGATCCTTGAGCTGACGCACTTCGGCGATCTCGGCCTCGCGGACAAGCTGCCTGAAACGGCCTTCGTGGATCCGCGTCGCCACTTCGGGAGCAAGACCGAACGCCCGCACGGCACGCAGCCTCTCGACCAGTTCTCCGATGTTGTCCGCCTTTGCCGAGGTGGGGAAGTTCTTCAGCCACGCCAGCCGCGACAGACCGGTAGACGAGTCCACGACAAGCAGCTTGTCGATCTCCGCCAGTTGTTCGGCGGAGATGTCGGCGAGCAGGGTGTCCGCCACGCGCTTGCGGGCACGGGCGCGTCTGGCGATGGCACAGCGTTCGATCACCGCCGGCGCCGGAAGGATGATCTGGCCGGCATGCAAGGCGGCGATGACGCCGGCAACGATCGGCGCGCCGCGGTCGGTGCTCCAGGCGGATTGCACCGCCGCCTCGATCATGACCGGCAGGTCGGCCCGGCCCGCCGGCCGCAGCCCGAGGGTGGCGGCCAGAAGGCGCGCGTGATCGGTCATCGTCTGCGGACGGCGCGCATACTCGGCGAACGCCGCCACCGGCACCTCGAGGTGGGCCGCCAACCCGGCGACCAGGACATCGATCGGTTCGTCCACCTGGGCCAGGGCGCGTCCGGGATGACGCAGCAAGGCGAGTTGCACGGCAAAGCCGAGCTGGTTGGCGGCGCCACGGCGACTGATAATCAGCTCATGGTCGGACCGAGTGAAGGTGTAATGACGCGCCAGGATGTCCGGATCGCGCGGCACGCCCAATAGAGTTTGGCGTTCCTCGTTGGTCAGTAGCTGTCGGCGTCCCACAACGGCTCTCCGGCGTTCCACAACCGTCCGACCTGATTGTGGACAGCGGCCAATCCTGCTGGCGTAACTTCCGCACAGCCGCAGGACAAGCCGGGGCGTCGCACGGCTAGGCCTGTCCGAGGCCGCATGCGCTTAGAAAGTCATTATCTTTCAAGTTATTGCGGCGTTTCCGGCGCCGTCTAACCGCCGCATCACACGCGATAACTCTGGGTTATCGCGCACTCGTGAGTTGTGCCGCAATTGGCCGCAACAGACTGATCCAACAGGGAGTTTCCTGTCTCCGGCCATTGCTGCCGCCTGTCATCGGGCAACCGTCGGCGGAGTGGGACATGCCGAACTGCCCATGACGGCACCCCTCAACATTGCCCCCGCAGGCTGTCGATTGGCCGTGCCTGTTTCGTTCTAATGCCCTGCGTCGCTCATAATGCTGGGTAGAGCCTCTTCAGTTTCACCCGGGCATCGGCCGTGGTGAATTGCCAATCGGCTTTGGTGTGGTGTCGGTTGCGGCGGGCCTGCCAGGCGGCGACTTCGTCCATCAGGGTCTGCTTGTCGGGGATGCGGCGATCGAGACACTGCGACGCCAGGACGCCGAGTTCGGACTCGGCCATGTCCAGCCAGCTGCCGTGCTTGGGGGTGTAGTGCCATTCGAAGCGCTCGACGAGCCGACGCGCCTCGGCGGCCGGAAAGGCTTCGTAGAGCGACGCCGCCTTGTGGGTGTTGAGGTTGTCCTGCACGAGGACGATCTTCTCGGCGTGAGGAAAGTGCGTGTCGGACAATTCCTTGAGGACCTGCGCATAATCCACGGCGGCGTGGCGATCGGTCACCTTGACGTGCCGCCAGCCTTCCAGCGGTGCGAACATCATGAACAGGTTGGCGGTGCCGTTGCGTTCATACTCGTAGTCGTAGCGGGCAACCTGCCCTGGCTTCGCCGCGATCGGCACACGCGTTTCGGAAATCAACTGCTTTGCGGTCTCGTCCAGGCAGACCACGGGGCGGGTTGGGTTGTGCGGCCTTTGATAAACTTCCAGCACATCCTCCATGCTGGCTACGAAGGCGGCGTTGGCGTCCGGCGGGATGACCCATTGCTGTCGCAGGTGGGGCTTGAGCGTGTTTTTTTTAGCGTCCGCCCGATCGTGTTGTCGCTGGCCCGCTCAACGATGTTCAGCTCCACGACGGTCTCTTCCAGAAGCCGTAGCGTCCATTTCGCGCGTCCCGCTGGGGGCGCCGAACAGGCCAGGGCAACCAGCTTCGCCTCGGCTTCTCCATCAAAGATGCGTTTTCTGGCGGAGGCTGGCGAATGCTTGCAGGTCAGCACAGCATCGACGCCCTCTTCCACCAGCCGCTGGCGCGCCCGAGCAACTGTGTCGACGCTGGTCTCCAGGGCTGCGGCAATTTGGCTGTCACTCCAGGCTTCGCCGGCGTCCGACGCATCCGCCTTCAGCAGAATGCGCGCTTTCAGCTGCTGCCGCGCCGGGTGTTTGCCCTTGGTGATCAGCGCGGTCAGCCGGCCCCGCTCCTCATCGCTGAGCTTCACCACGTATTTTTTTACCGCGATCTCTTTGGCAGCCACAAATCGTCTCCGCTGGTCCTATGCGGAACGATCGAGTCAGACATCCACCGCAGAGTCAAGGACGCCGGGCACTAGCTTAGCGTTGTTTATCTAACAGGTCACGCTATGACCTCAAGCGCGCGGGCTGGGCATCCATCACCGCCGGCACGTCACGCGCGCGCCTATCTCCCCATTTGCAGGCGCTCGCTTGGGGATCGAGGTCGATCACCAGAACGCTTCGGCCGGCGGCCTCGGCCGCGACGGCAAGCGACAAGGCCAACGTGGTCTTACCGGTACCACCCTTCTGAGCGATCATAGCCAATGTCAGCATTGCGACACCTTCGAGTTGTCGACACATCTGCACTCAGACTGTATGACATGTCACCTAGCAGATGTGTCGATCCGTGGCCAGCTTGGACGCTCAGGCGACAGCCGCCGGTCAAATAAAAGCAGCGAATGGCCGGAGTTCGGACACTGTTGCCACCAACCCCTGCCGGGTCAGCGTGTCCAGGTAGTCATCGACCGAATAGGGCGGGTTTTTCAAACGCGCCCGAACCTTGCGCACGGCGGTGCAGAAGGTGGCTGGTTCAAGCCCGACCTGAGCATGGAGAAATGCGTCGGGATGCACTGCCTCGATCCCATGGGGAGCGAGAGCTTCATCCGGGAAGTCACGCAGATTTTGGGTCACGATGGCGTCGCAACGCCCGACGATGGCAGCGGCGAGAACATGCCGGTCGTCGGGATCGGGAAGCTGAAGCGACGAAATCAGGCTGTGATAGCCGGTCACCAGACAATCCCGCGTCGCGGTGTCCATCTGGTCACGCGTCCGTTCCAACGCGGTCCGGTTCCGATGAGGCTGATTGAGCAACAGCGCCTCGATCCATTCGCGGTGGATATCGGCGGTCCACCTGGCCCGGAATATATCCGCGACCGCGAGCTGAAGCAGGAGATCCCGCATGGGGGCAGGATAGAGTACGTTCGCATCAAAAAGGACAGTGTAGACACTCACGGGTTGCCATAACCCATGTCGTGTTCCTGTGCCTCGGCGACGAGTTGATCAAGGACCGCTTCGCGGTTGGCATCGATCCGTGCCTTGTAGGCCATGACATCTTCCATGCGGATACGGCGATGCGCTCCGACCTTGCGGCACGGGAGGGCCTTTTCCTCCAGTAGCTTGATGAGGAAGGGGCGGGAGACATTCAGCACGTCAGCCGCCTGCACCGTTGTAAGCTCGGCGTTTTCCGGGATCAGCGTGATGCCGCGCCCCGCCGCCATGGCTTCGAGAATATCCATCAACAGCAGTACCGCGCCGGGCGGCAACTCGATAGGCTGCTCATGGTCGGCGTCCGTCACCTTCAGGGTTACCGGCTGGCTCTTACGGATAAGGCGCGAAAGGCTCTGCCCCGAACTACGGGCCAGGGCCGCTTCCTGGGCGCTGGGCGGGGGCTGACGATGTGCGAGAGCGGTCATGGGGCCTCCTAATCTGTCGGCCCATTAAACACCATCAACCGCCTCAAATGCAATAAACGAAATATCTGCTTTTATGATGCATATCCCGTCACGTCCTCACGCTCGCCACCTCGCGGGCCAAAAGCGCCAGACCTGCTCTGGCGACCACAGCGCCTTGCCGGTCGGGGTGAGCACGCCGCGCGCGTGCAGCTGCCGCGATGGCGCGAAGGCAGTTCGCACCCTCCGCCTGCTGCCCCTGGCGCAGCACGGCGGGCACCCGGCAGCCGTCCCGCCCAATGTTCCCCTTTTGTGCCCGCCGAGGCTTGACAAATTGTTAGAGATAATGTTAGATATGCTATCATCAAAGCTGATGGAGTGACTGGTGAGCTGGGAGGATCAGGGGCGCCAGTATCACATGTGGTTCGGTCACGGCACGGCTCCGGTGAAGGCCAAAGATGCATCCGATGACGGCGTCTTCGGCCGGAATGGCCTTGCGCAGCGCATTGATGCTGTTGCCCATGGCGCCGTCGGCGCGCTGCCGCAAGCGTTGCGGGCACGCGCGGCGGCCCAGTATGACGCTGGCAATCTGGACCGGCTGACCGAGGCAATGACAGCTTGGAGCCGTGGTACCAAGCTTGGTGTCGATGAGTTCGCCGAACGGTTCTTCGGGCAGGCAGCGGACGACCCTGGCGTCGAACAGTTGCACCGCGCGGCACTCAACGTCGGCTTGGCGCAAAGCCATGCAGAGTTGCGGGAAGCCTCGGATCAGCTTGCGGATGCCATGAAAGCCATCGGCCTCGATCGCTGGCCGCAATTTCTTGCCGGTGCGCTGGAACGCGCTCGCGATCCGGCAACCGTCGCGGCGGTTGAGAAAAGCGGGCAGCCGCCCGATCCGGGGAAGGACGCAATCCGGCCAGTGTATCCCCTTGAGACCGCTATCGGACTCGGTATTGCGGGCAGCGCAGCGGCGGTCGCTCGGGCCGCTGGAGGCGCGATTCTGAGACAAGTGTTGCCTAATAATCGCTTGCGGAGTGATAATCCAGCTGCAGGCCAGAGCGAAGGAACCGAGCCGGGGCCGACCAGACAGATTCCCAAACTTCACGAGGGTCAGCAAGGAAAGCATGTTGAGCAGGGCAATCGCATTTCAGAAGGATCCGAGGAGTCTGGAGAGATAGGCATCGTTCCAACCGGCCCGTTGGAACTTGCCGCGCAGAGAGCCCTTGGAGCCGTCCTTCTGCATGACGTTCAGGGCCATGTGTCGCAGGACCGCAAGATTGTGTGGCCCGTTGCCCAGTCTGGTCCGGTCCTGATCCTCGTTCATCACCACATCCAGCCGCCAGTGCAGCCGGTTTTCGACACCCCAGTGCTCGCGGACGACCTCGTTGAAGCGTGTCGCGGATAGCGCTGTGCTGAGAAGGTAGTAGGCGGTCTCGGTGGTGGTCTTGCTCGCGGTTTCACGGATACGGACAACCTTGCCGATGGCCGCCAGGCCGGGCCAGTGATGATCCCGCTGCAACCAGTCGATATCGGTCGAGACCGTGGCCGTGCGGGTCTCGATGCGGCCGTGATCGGCGTCCACGTTTTGCGCGCTCGTCGCCGGTTTGCTGGCCGGGTCATTGAGGAACGTGCTGACGTCATCATGCAGCGTGCCCTGATTGCCCTTCAGCGCCAGGGCATAGTCGCCGCCCTGATCGACGATCTGCTGAGCAATCGCCCGCTGGCAGTTGAGCGCGTCGGCGGTCACGATCGTGCCTTTCAGTGACAGCATCTCCAGCAACTTCGGCACCGCGGTGATCTCATTTGATTTGGCGTCGGTGGCGATCTGCGCCAGCACCAGGCGCTGCTCGCATCCCCAGGCACTGACCATGTGCAGCGGTGACTTGCCGCTGGCGCGATCGAAGGAGCGACGCAGAACCTTGCCATCGATCGCTACAACGCCCTGAACCGTACTCGAAAACTGCGCCATGAACCGCTGAAACGCCGCGCCAAACTGCGCCGGGTCGAGCAGGCGGAACAGGCGGCTGAAAGTGTCGTGACTTGGAATGCCCTTCTCCAGCTTGAGAAAGCCGCGCAGGAACGGCTCTTTCGCTTCCGCAAACCGAGCCATGTCCACCGCACCCTGGCCGCCACATAACACTGTACACAGCGCAATCATCAGCAACTCATGGAAGTCATGCAGCCCGGCATTCCCGGTTCGTGGGTCTTCCAGACCCTCCCAGCAGCCGGCAAACTGATCCAAGGCGTCCTCCCACCGCAGGTTTCCCGCGCCCTCCGGTAGAATCCATCGCCCCGCCCCGCGCAAGCCGCCGTCGCGCTGTCAAGGAAATTCCAAGTGCGATTCCCCTGGCATGTTGAGGGATCAAGAAACTTTGATCCAACCCGCAGTACACTGACGGCTGATCCAAAAACTCTTTTGGAGCGGTTTGCTGGTCGAGGACAGCGAGTCGGGCGGCTGCCGGTTGGTCAAGCCGGCTCGAAAGAAGTATTTGATGCCGGCATAGGACCCGTTCACACCCCCCCTCCTGTCCTACGGCATTCACACATTTTGCTTGTATAGCGGACAACTCTCTGAATCTATGACGTATTCTGTGGATCAGGAGACTGTGTGAGGCAAAAGGGAGGGGAGCTTGGTTATTTTGGAGATGCCCGTCGTGCGGCGATGGGCACCACGCTGATCGAGCGGGTGACGGAGACCGGGTCGCTGGTCGTCCGCAAGCTTGGCGGTGATCGGGCTGGCGAGATGGCGATCCATCGGTTTTTGGCGGCACCCTCCGTCACAACGGTCGAGATCGTGCAGACGCTGGCGAGCCGCACCGTCGCCGCCTGCGCCGGACGGCGGATTGTCGTGGCGCAGGATACGACCGAGATCAATTTCGCCGGCCGCGAGGAGCGGCGACGTGGTCTGGGGCCGGCAGGAGACGGCGTTTCCGCCGGGTTTTTCATCCATCCACTGATCGCCATTGACAGCGAGACAGAGGCCGTTCTCGGTCTGGTCGGCGCCAGGATTTGGACCCGAACGGATGAAATCGCCCCGACCCACGCCCGCGCGTTGGAAGACAAGGAGAGCGTCCGCTGGTTGGAAGGGGCAGAGTGTGCGGCTGCGTGTTTAGCCGACGCCGCCTCGGTGGTGGTCGTGGCCGATCGCGAGGGCGATATCTATGCAAGCTTCGCACGATGCCCGGCAGGGGTCGATCTGATTGTGCGAGCAGCGCAGGACCGCGCGCTCGACGACGGAGCGCGCCTGTTCGCGGCGCCCGCCGCATGGCCGGAGTTGGCACGAACCGAGGTTCGTGTGGCTCCATCCCGGGCCGGCGGGCGCGGCCGGATCGCCACCGTTGTGCTGCGCGCCGGGCCGGTCGTGATCTCGCGTCCACGTCATGGCGGTGATCGCTCGGACCCGCCGCAGCCTGACGCTGTATATGGTCGAGGCGCGAGAGATCAATGCTCCGGCTGATGCACAGCCGCTGCTGTGGCGGCTGTTGACCACGCTGAATGCCACCAGCGCTGCCGAGGCGCAGGACATCGTGCGCCTCTATCGGTTGCGTTGGCGGATTGAAGAAATCTTTCGTGCATTGAAAAGCGACGGTATACGCCTAGAGGAAACCCAAATGCATGAGGCCGGGCGGCTGTTCAAGCTGGCTCTGGTCGGTCTTGCCGCGGCAATCCGTACAATGCAACTGGTCAACGCCCGTGATGGCAGCCCGCGACCCGCGACCGATGTCATCGATGCGGCCCTGCTGCCGGCCGCCGAAGCCATTGGCGCAACTCTCGAAGGCAGAACCCTGCGTCAGCAAAACCCTCATCCGCGCCACTCGCTCGCCTGGCTCGCCTGGATCATCGCCCGCCTCGGCGGATGGAACTGCTATTACAAGCCGCCCGGTCCCAAAACCATGCGCGCCGGCTGGACCCAGTTCGCTGCCATGGCCGCAGGTTTTTTCATCGCAACAACACAGTTAAATGTGTGAATGCCGTAGCCTCCTGTCTTGGGCGTCTGACTGGGTTGGCTCCCCTGGCTGAGGCGGCGAACGGAGGGGCTTGCCTGATGGAGCGAAACGGATTCTACGCTCCCTATGCCGCGCCTGAGCATCCCGGAGCTGACCCAGTACGAACGAGCAGACCTCTCGGTGCTGCCGCGGAAGGAGCTTGAGGATCTGGCGTGGCTGTTCCGCGAAGTTGCGCGCACGCTGGCCAATCGCCTGGGTGAGGAACTCCACGACCAGTTCGCGGCCGCCGTCGAGCGACGATCCCTACCGGCGGGGTCAGAGAAACGGCAAGCCTCCGGCCAGTCAGGACCACGATGGTGGCGAAGGCCAGGACGCAGCCGCGCCGGCGGGCAAGGACAAGACACCAGCGAAGCCGCCCGGCAAGCGGCCGGGCATGCCTGGGCACTGGCGCCGGCAGCCGATCGTGGTGACCCGAGAAGTCGAGCACGTGCCGATGGTCTGCGAGGCGTGCCAGGCCGCGCTCGGCGCCGAGTGCCGGGGCCGCCACGTCAGCGCCCACCACGTCTTTGAACTCGACCGCGGCGAAATGGGTCTGCAGGTCACGGCTTCCAAGCACAGCTACTTCGCCGCCAGTTGCGCGTGCGGCCACGAGACGATGGCCAGCCCGGGCGTGGGACTGCGCTCACAGATCGAGGGGCGCAAACGCGACCTGCAACTGAGCGAGCGCTGCCTGGTCGGGCCGACGCTGGCGATCTTCATCGCCGCCCTCGCGTTGCGTTTCCGCCTGTCGCGGCTGAAGGTCCAGGAGTTCCTGCTGGACTGGCTGGGTCTGGAACTCGGGGCGGCGACGATCAACCGCTGCATCCACGAATTCGGCCGGGCCAGTGAGCCGGTGGTCGAGCAACTGATCGAAGAGGTGCGGGCCGCCGAGGTTGTGCATCTCGACGAAACCCCATGGTACCAACAAGGCGCCCTGCTGTGGCTGTGGGTAGCGGTGACCGTGAACACGGTCGTCTATCGCATCGGCAGCCGCCGCAAGGAAAACCTGGTCGCGCTGATCGGCCAGGCGTTCCTTGGCTGGATGGTGACCGACGGCTACATGGCCTATCGCGATCATCCCCGGCGCCAACGCTGCCTTGCCCATCTCATCCGAAAAGGTTTGGCACTGGCCGAGGGCTATTACGGCCCCGGCTCCGCCTTCGGGCGGGACCTGGTCCGCGACCTCCGCCGCCTGATCGAACGGATCCGCGACGGCGACAACGACGCCGCCGTCAGGCGCCTGGTGGCCCGCATCAAGTGGAACTGCCAGTGCAACGAATATGAGATCGAGCAGAAGGTTCGTGCCCTCGCGCGCGAAATCCTCAACGACTGGGAGGCGGTGATCGCCTTCGTCGCCGAACCGCTGCTGTCGCCCACGAACAACGACGCCGAGCGGGCGCTGCGGCATGCCGTCATTGCGCGCCGCATCAGCTTCGGCACCAGAACGGACGAGGGCAGCCGGTTCTACGCCGCCGGCCTCAGCGTCATCGACACCTGCCGCAAGCGCGGCGTCGATCCCTGGACCTACGGACGCGACCTCATCGCCGCCGCGCGCAAGGGCTCATCTCTCCCCAGCATCCCCGCCAAGCTGGCCGCCTGAAACGGCAGAAGCGGCTACTCGCCCGAAGGCGGACTGGTCGTAGAGCCCTCGCCCAGGCGATCCGCAAGCGAATGCGCCAATTCGTGAAACTGCCATGCCAACTCTTCAAGCTCTTGCCGAGACAGTGCCGAAAGCTGGGCTCGTTCGGGATCGGTCAGATCCGGGATGCTTGAGTGTGGCATACAGACCGTAGACGCTGCTTCGCCCCGCTACGCAAGACCCCTTGTTGGCTTCACAGCCGAAACTGTCGCCGGCGCCACCATACGCCCCAATTCGAAATGGGGAGAGGGGGATGTGAACGGTTGCAGTTGGTTAGTTCTGGCCTACATGTCACCCTTGCCGCTCACCTTTGCCTTCTCCTCCGGGCGGAAAGACATGCCTTCCCCCACAATGCCGTCCGCCTGTAGCTGGAGCGACCAGTCAAGCACCTTATTCCTAACTGCATCAAGAATGGAGATAAGGGAGCTAGGCGACAGCAGCAAGTACATGGGAAAATCTGGCACGTTGCTAAATCGAGAAAGAAACTGACCCTTCTTTCCAGAGAGCGGCACCATTGGTTCATTTGTAGATGAAAGCAGGTGTTCGATTGCACCGACTGGTTCCCTAACCCAATGCTCAGAGATAATCCTTTCCATCTCCGGGTCAGAACACAACATGGGTATCAATCCAACGTAGGGATTGTGGGCTTTTATCCGCCCTGACAACTTGCGGTAATCAGGCACATCGCCGCCACCATACCCGTCCAGTTCAGCTTTTACCCACTCCATCGGCTGCCTGAGCTGGAGTTTGACCGCAATCGCCTTGGCCTTTCGTAGCATGTTCGAGAGTGAAGCCTTACTGTCGTAGGCGTCCTGTTCAAGTTCTTGGACCAACGAAACCATCGACCACGGACCCCATGTGGGTGAGAACATATAGAGACCCATTTTCGTCCGTTGAAGGGTCGTCTTTAAATCAGATAGTGTGTAACACTGTGTCAAACGGTCGTTTGACACAGTGTTACACCCGCGCCTAGGGCCTGTTAGTCCTTGAGTGCTTCCCCATATAGGGAAGTATGACAGACACCCAATGGAAGGGACTCGCACCTCTGATTGAGCAGTGCCGTCCCCCGCACAAGACCGAGTTCCTCAATCTCCGCCGGACCATCGAGGCGATCATCTGGCGCCATGAGAACGGCGCCAAGTGGCGGCAAATACCCACCGAGTTGGGACTGTGGTGGATGGCGGCGCAGGCGTTCAACCGCTGGAGCCATCACGGTGTTTGGGAGCGCCTGCTGGAACTGGCGCAGGCACGGGGCGGCGTGCAACTGGGCATGGCCTTTCTCGACGGCAGCACCATCCGCGCCCATCACAAAGCCGCCGGCGCCGTCAAGCATGGCAGAACGTCGGCCCAGCGCGATCAAGATGAAGGACTTGGCCGCTCGCGCGGGGGCTTTGGCACCAAGGCCTGCGTGCTCGCCGACGCTTCCGGCCGGGCAATCGGCTTCAAGCTCGCGCCCGGGCAGGCGCACGAACTGCCGCTGGCGCCGGCGCTACTGGCCCTGCTCGTCGCCATCCCGCGGTGGATTCTGGGTGACCGCGGCTATTCCTCGCATCTTTTCCGCACGTTGATCTGGAACCTGGGCGCCCGTCCGGCGATCCCGCCCAGGCGCAACGAGGCGCCGGTCGCCTGTCCACCCTGGATCTACCACAACCGTAACCTGGTCGAACGCCTGTGGAACCGGCTGAAGGAATGGCGGGCGGTTGCGACGCGATATGAAAAGACCGCGCGCTCCTTCATGGGCGTGCTTTGCATGGCTGCAACAATGGACTGGCTAAAGGCATAGACAAGAACTCAAGGACTAACAGACCCTAAACTCGGGCCATGGCCTCTCCCCTTCCCCGTTTCGTCAGCTATCTGCGCGTCTCGACGGATAGCCAGGGGCGGTCCGGCCTCGGCCTTGAGGCGCAGCGCCAAGCCGTTGCCGCGTACGTCGCCCAGGCCGGCGGTGAGACGGTGGCGGAGTTTCGGGAGGTGGAGAGCGGCAAGCGCGCCGATCGGCCGCAGCTCATCGCCGCGCTGGCCTCCTGCCGCACTCGCCGCGCCGTGCTGGTGATCGCCAAGCTCGATCGGCTGGCGCGCAACGCGCGCTTTCTTCTGTCCGTCGTGGAGGGCAGCGGCGAGGCCGGCGTCGTCTTCTGCGACCTGCCTACGGTGCCAGCCGGGCCGGTGGGGAAGTTTCTGGTCACGCAGATGGCGGCGGTTGCCGAGTTGGAGGCTGGGTTGATCAGCCAGCGCACGCGCGCGGCCTTGGCGGTCGCAAAGGCGCGCGGTGTCCGTCTCGGCAACCCCTCCCCTACCCCGGCGACGGCAGCGATGGCGGCAGCGGCGCGGCAGGCGCGCAGCCGCCAGGTGGCCGACCGGGCGTCCGACGTGCTCGCCGTGTTGCGCCAGGTGCAGGCCGATGGCGCGCACAGCCTCCGCGCCATCGCGGTGGAGCTGCACGTGCGTGGTGTGCTCACCCCTGCTGGCAAGGCTCAGTGGTCGCCTGCCCAGGTTCGAAGATTGCTGGCTCGCGCCGAGGTGGCAGTATGAGCGCCGTCACCATGCTTCCCACCTGGTGCTTTGTTCGTGAGCGGGGGGCGGGCCGGCGATCCGGCGCACCTTCGGGGCGAGCTGGCAGCGCTGCCGCGTGCACTGGATGCGCAACGCGCTGGCCTATGTGCCGAAGCCCCAGCAGAGCATGGTTGCCGCGGCGTTGCGCCAGGCCTTCCTGCAGCCCGACCGCGCCGCCGCCAGCCAGACGCTGCGCCACGTCGCCGACCAGTTGCGCCCGAAATGGCCCAAGCTCGCCGCCTTCATCGACGACAGCGAGATGGACGTGTTGTCCTACATGGACTTCCCGGCCCCGCATCGCGCCAAGCTGCACTCGACCAATTCGCTGGAACGGTTGAATAAGGAGGTCAAGCGCCGGGCCGACGTGGTCGGAATCTTCCCCAATGAAGGCGCGATCATCCGTCTGATCGGCGCGGTGCTGCTGGAGCAGAACGACGAGTGGCTGCTTCAGCACCGCTACATGCAGGTCGAGGCGATGGCAGAATTCATCGCGCCGACCATCGACGCTGAACCTAACCAGATCACCGCCGCAGCCGCCTGATCCATGACCGCCTCGTCGCGCATGCCAAATTACACCAGCTTGACGGACACGACCGCGGGCCGGTGAAACCGGAAGAACCAAAATCAGAGCAGGGTAAGGGAATGGAGCGCAAGCAGAGCAACGCCTTTATCACGGCCAGAAAGGGGTTCTGTTATCTCACGATCAAATCCTTCGGGCGCAACCATGAGATGATGCGCATTCGGAACTACAATATTGATGCCGAAGAGAAGCGTCACATGCGCCGGCTGTACCCGGATGTTGCTTTCGACTGGAAAAAAATCACACAGCAGCTTGCCGAGAAGCGCGAAGCATGCCGGCGCTACCGCTCCCGGCGGAGAAGTCCGCACGGCACCAGCCATTCGAGCGGTGGCGAACCGTTTTACGGCGTCTATGAGCCAAGCACCCGCACCGTCTATGTCAATGACGTTCCGTCCAGTGCGGCAGGCGTGGGAGCGCTGCTTGATGCCATCCTGCAAATTGACCGCGACCTGGACGCTGCTCCTTCCATATCCGAACCCATGCGCGGGAGGGTGAAGCCGAGCCTTGCCCTGGTAAAAAACGACCGTCCCAAACGCAGATGATCAAAGACGGTTAGGCCATCGTGGTCCTGGCAACATACGATGAAAACGATGGGGCGCCAAAACCATTCTACCCATCTGTTCGATCGACTTCGAATTATCCGTATATTATGTCGACTTGGAATTACTTACCTTCAGACCCCTATCGGTTCCCGGCCAGTGCGGCTTGCCCACTATTTTAGGCGCCCTATTTCTGCTTCTCGGCATGCAAATCGAATGTTGTGTAGTCGAATTTATAAGAGCGCGTTTCGTCAACGCGCGGCTTGTAAGAAGTCCATGTGATGAATAATTCTGCAATCGTGTCGGACCTCTTGAATGTCAGAACGCCACCGTCTTCTGTTTCCATCTGTAGATCGTTCACGACCTCATCGTCGCATGTTATATCGTGAACGCCCCCAAGAGTTATGCTGACCGTATAGCAATTTTCATCATCCATCAACACATTCTCGAATTTCAGGTGAACGCTCTCCCCTTCTCTCGCCATCTGGACAATGGAAGAATCGTGGAGTTCCGTCCGCTCGATAAGTTTCGCCAATTCCATTGTTTTCACCGATCTGCGGATATATTCGACCGCTTGCTGCCATCTGGCACAGGGATACCATCTCGACTAAGGTATTTGTCACCTTTGCCCGTCGCGTCGGGATTGCGGATATGGTAGTGATCCTGACCACGCCAAGCTGGCTCGCTGACGTGGTGATGTTAATCGGCAGATCAAAGCCCGCCACACAAAGTGCCTCACCCAATTACGGAACGATATCGCCGTCTGTGAATAAAGCCTGGTAGAGCGTTGATTCAGTTTTGCCATCCGCGCGCTGCATTCTGATCGTCTTGGTCACTATGACACGATCCAACAGCTGTAGGCCAGCGCCTTCCACGGTAGTCGCAACTAAGTTGGCCAATGGCGTAGGCGCTTGGTCCGACCGCGTTACCCAGCAAGACCGCCCATCCGCGTCCAAATGCCGAACGGCTGCAAACGGGCCTACCGCAGATAATTCCAGGGCAACGCGATCGCCATCACGGTTCGCCGCCAACTGAACTGAGACATCGTCGTTAATGTCGGTTGTTTTAGTAATATCGATTCCACTAGATTGCAAAGAGGCAATCAGAGATTGGTACGGGGAGGCGTCGAGATTTGTGGAAACATTTTGAAAGTTCGGGTCTTCCAGATTCCCATAGCAGGAATGCAGCGCCGTCATGATTATCTGCAATCTTGGATCGGCTGACGTATCTTCTTGGCTCATGATGTCTGTGGTCCTGAAGTATGGACGTGGATTTTGTCTGAAGAATCCTCATATAGGTGAACGCTCCTCTAGCCATCGCAACGCGAGCAGGCCACCTCCAGCCGAAACCGGCTGAACCGAGCGATTAAAACCATCCGTACATTTGCGTTTGACTAACAACAGGTTTTTCCGACCTCTCCTTCCCGGAGATAAGCAACGCCTCCGGAAAGAAACGATGGAGCTTCATTTGGCGCAACTACCTCGATATCTGTCACTTCTTCGAAGTGATCAAGGAAGTCTGCATCAATTTCTGTCTCAATAATTGAGATCATATCTAGGTCTTCTTCGGATGGCTTCGCGGAAAAGTGGGCACGCAAAAAAATCTTCTTATTTTTGTTATCTATTTCGAAGGAGTAGGCGCGTAATGTGGTGGGAGTTTGGCCGCGCAGTGCGCGTTTTGCGGAACCGCACACGAGTTGGACGAGTTGTTCATCTTAAGTCATGGCTGCCAATTCCTCGGTGCTGCCGGCACAATGTGTGCGCCTTTGTTCGAATAGTGAATAATCCCGCGGGTCGTTGGAGCCGACTTGCCTGCTTGATTGCGGTATATTCCAATTACCTGTTTGCCTGCAACCGTTCACACTCCCCCCTCGCCATTTCAAATCGGGGCGTTTGGCGGGTGGGGTGTCGGCTGTGAAGCCAACAAGGGGTCTTGCGTAGCGGGGCGAAGCAGCGTCTACGGCTTACCTTTACCCGCATCGTGGCAAAGCCCTGCGCTACTATAGAACGACATCATGTCGATCCGCAGCCGAGCGCCGAAAATGGCAGATTTTCCAAATGCCCGTTGCGAAAGCGGGCGTATGCTGCACCTGCGTTCCAAGGGGCTTCCCTCAGCTACGGCGCACAGATGGCTAGGCTAACATAATGATAAAATTGCATCTTTCTAGATGCGGGTAAAGGTAAGGCGTCTACGGTCTGTATGCCACACTCAAGCATCCCGGATCTGACCGATCCCGAACGAGCCCAGCTTTCGGCACTGTCTCGGCAGGAGCTTGAAGAGTTGGCATGGCAGTTTCACGAATTGGCGCATTCGCTTGCGGATCGCCTGGGCGAGGGCTCGACGACCAGTCCGCCTTCGGGCGAGTAGCCGCTTGTGCCGTTTCAGGCAGCCAGCTTGGCGGGGATGCTGGGGAGAGATGAGCCCTTGCGCGCGGCGGCGATGAGGTCGCGTCCATAGGTCCAGGGATCGACGCCGCGCTTGCGGCAGGTGTCGATGACGCTGAGGCCGGCGGCGTAGAACCGGCTGCCCT
This sequence comes from uncultured Alphaproteobacteria bacterium, assembly GCA_963709085.1. Taxonomy (GTDB): domain Bacteria; phylum Pseudomonadota; class Alphaproteobacteria; order Acetobacterales; family Acetobacteraceae; genus Rhodovastum. Next base: position 14,278 of record CAVPVB010000020.1, on the reverse strand, counting down.
CGTCCGTTCTGGTGCCGAAGCTGATGCGGCGCGCAATGACGGCATGCCGCAGCGCCCGCTCAGCGTCGTTGTTCGTGGGCGACAGCAGCGGTTCGGCGACGAAGGCGATCACCGCCTCCCAGTCGTTGAGGATTTCGCGCGCGAGGGCACGAACCTTCTGCTCGATCTCATATTCGTTGCACTGGCAGTTCCACTTGATGCGGGCCACCAGGCGCCTGACGGCGGCGTCGTTGTCGCCGTCGCGGACCCGTTCGATCAGGCGGCGGAGGTCGCGGACCAGGTCCCGCCCGAAGGCGGAGCCGGGGCCGTAATAGCCCTCGGCCAGTGCCAAACCTTTTCGGATGAGATGGGCAAGGCAGCGTTGGCGCCGGGGATGATCGCGATAGGCCATGTAGCCGTCGGTCACCATCCAGCCAAGGAACGCCTGGCCGATCAGCGCGACCAGGTTTTCCTTGCGGCGGCTGCCGATGCGATAGACGACCGTGTTCACGGTCACCGCTACCCACAGCCACAGCAGGGCGCCTTGTTGGTACCATGGGGTTTCGTCGAGATGCACAACCTCGGCGGCCCGCACCTCTTCGATCAGTTGCTCGACCACCGGCTCACTGGCCCGGCCGAATTCGTGGATGCAGCGGTTGATCGTCGCCGCCCCGAGTTCCAGACCCAGCCAGTCCAGCAGGAACTCCTGGACCTTCAGCCGCGACAGGCGGAAACGCAACGCGAGGGCGGCGATGAAGATCGCCAGCGTCGGCCCGACCAGGCAGCGCTCGCTCAGTTGCAGGTCGCGTTTGCGCCCCTCGATCTGTGAGCGCAGTCCCACGCCCGGGCTGGCCATCGTCTCGTGGCCGCACGCGCAACTGGCGGCGAAGTAGCTGTGCTTGGAAGCCGTGACCTGCAGACCCATTTCGCCGCGGTCGAGTTCAAAGACGTGGTGGGCGCTGACGTGGCGGCCCCGGCACTCGGCGCCGAGCGCGGCCTGGCACGCCTCGCAGACCATCGGCACGTGCTCGACTTCTCGGGTCACCACGATCGGCTGCCGGCGCCAGTGCCCAGGCATGCCCGGCCGCTTGCCGGGCGGCTTCGCTGGTGTCTTGTCCTTGCCCGCCGGCGCGGCTGCGTCCTGGCCTTCGCCACCATCGTGGTCCTGACTGGCCGGAGGCTTGCCGTTTCTCTGACCCCGCCGGTAGGGATCGTCGCTCGACGGCGGCCGCGAACTGGTCGTGGAGTTCCTCACCCAGGCGATTGGCCAGCGTGCGCGCAACTTCGCGGAACAGCCACGCCAGATCCTCAAGCTCCTTCCGCGGCAGCACCGAGAGGTCTGCTCGTTCGTACTGGGTCAGCTCCGGGATGCTCAGGCGCGGCATAGGGAGCGTAGAATCCGTTTCGCTCCATCAGGCAAGCCCCTCCGTTCGCCGCCTCAGCCAGGGGAGCCAACCCAGTCAGACGCCCAAGACAGGAGGGGGGATGTGAACGAGTCCAACCAACTGGCCTCCTGGTACGAATAACGGGACGGAACGGGAACGTGGCTGTCGGAAGGCAAGCGTGCCGCGGCACTGGCGCTCAAGTTCGGTGATCGCAGGGTCGGCTCAATTGGGTAGACCCCAGCGGGACGCCGGGACGAGACACTTTCCATGTATCATTAGGGTTGCTTTTGGGGTTCTGGAACATTAACGTTCCGTGGTCTAGATCCTATTGGAACAAAGATGGCCGCTTACGGCTACGCGCGCGTCAGCAGCATCGATCAGGACCTCACCATCCAGCAGCAGGCGCTGCGTGCAGCTGGCTGCCGTGTGATCCGCGCCGAGAAGATCAGCGGCGCTCGCCGCGACGGACGCACCGAACTGCAAGTTCTGCTCGATTTCGTGCAGCCAGGCGACGCACTGGTGGTGACGCGCATCGACCGTCTGGCCCGCTCCCTGAAAGATCTGGAGGACATCGTTCACGAACTGAAGGGGCGCGGTGTGACGCTGCGCGCTACTGAGCAGCCGGTGGACACGGGCACAGCGGCGGGCAAGGCGTTTCTCGATATGCTGGGCGTGTTTGCCGAGTTCGAGACCAACTTGCGCCGCGAGCGGCAACTGGAAGGGATCGCATTGGCCAAGACGCGCGGCGTCTATCGTGGGCGCAAGCCCAGCATCGACGCCGCCGAGATCAAGCGACTGCGCGAGCAGGATCGGCTCGGCCCGACCGCCATCGCACGCCGCCTCGGCATTGGCCGGGCCAGCGTCTACCGCGCGCTCGCAGGATTCGGCGATGAAACCAAGCACGGCCGCGGATGATGTCGAGCAGCTACTGCAATGCGTCGTTCATTTTGCGGTAGTTGAGCATTCAGATGTCCGTGATCATCTGCCTACGGCAATGAAAGATGCCTGTGTCGCTGGGGCTGCTTCAATACACGGCTCCGCCATCATGCGGTTTCATTTTTAGCCATTAACCGCAATATTAATGACGCAGAGCACTACATCTATTGACGCCAAAAGGCCGAGGCGCAGGGTAACGGCATTCAAAAGCAATGCCTCCAGGGTCTGCGACATTCGAGCCCCGCGCAATACATCAATCAACTCACTGGCTTGGCCCGGCTGATCTGCGGGAACCAAGGCCCAGGAGGCGTAAGTGGCGCGACGGCAGCGATTGAGCAAAATCCAGATTGCGGAACTGTTTGAGCCGCCGACGGAGCAACGGGAACTGGTGCGTCACTTCACGCTATCGGAAGCAGATCGTGCAGCAGTCGGGCGCTCCCGCGGCGATCACAATCGTCTCGGCCACGCCCTCATGCTCTGCTACCTGCGCTATCCTGGCCGCCCACTGCGTGCCGGGGAACGGCCGCCCGCTGGGTTGCTTGCATTTGTCGCTGAGCAAATCGGAGTTTTCCCGGAGGCGATTGACAAGTACCTTGCGGCAGAGCGAAATCGCCAACATCATTCTGTCGACTGCCAGCAACAACTCGGACTGCGTCCCTTTGGTAGGCGGACGGTGGGCGAATTGGTAGAATTCCTCGTGCCGCAGGCGATCGAAGACGACCGGTTCGTTCATCTCGCCGCGTTGGTGATGCAGACATGCCGGCAACGCCGGATCGTCGTTCCGGCACCGGCCGCACTCGAACGGCTGTGCGGCGAACTCCGCGACCAAGCCCGCCGGGAGGTGCATCGCCGACTGACCGGTGATCTGTCCGCCGAACAGCGCCGCCGGCTCGATGCGCTGATGCAGCGGCGTGAAGAGGGCGGCCAGAACTGGCTGACCTGGTTGCGGCAGATGCCGCAAGCCGCCAAGCCGGACGCCATGCTGGGTTTGATCGAACGCCTGAAGCATGTGCGCGCGATCGGCATCAAACCCGATCGAGGCCACCAGGTCCATCAGACGCGCGTTGCCCAGCTTGTTCGCGAGGCTGGTCGAAGCACCGTGCAGCACATCGCCCGCTACGAGCGGCAGCGCCGGCACGCGACGTTGGTCGCCATCAGCATGGACCTTGCCACCAGCCTGACCGACCAGGCCATGGATGCGTTCGATCGCCTGATCGGCGCCTTGTTTCGCAAAGCCGAGGGACGGCATGCTCGCGACTTCCAGTCTGATGCGCGATCCATCAATGAGAAGGTCCGTCTCTTTGCACGTGTCGGCGCGGCCCTCATTGCAGCCCACGACAAGAAGCAGGACGCCTTCGGAGCCATCAAAACGGTGATCCCATGGAAGCAGTTCTGCACCACCGTCGCCGAAGCCAAAGCCCTGGCGCGCCCGGAAGCGTTCGACGCCTATCAAGGCCTTACCTTTACCCGCATCGTGGCAAAGCCCTGCGCTACTATAGAACGACATCATGTCGATCCGCAGCCGAGCGCCGAAAATGGCAGATTTTCCAAATGCCCGTTGCGAAAGCGGGCGTATGCTGCACCTGCGTTCCAAGGGGCTTCCCTCAGCTACGGCGCACAGATGGCTAGGCTAACATAATGATAAAATTGCATCTTTCTAGATGCGGGTAAAGGTAAGCTATCAAGGCCTTACCTTTACCCACATCCCCCTTGCATGCGTAAATCGCACAAATCCTGAGCAATACAGGGTGAGTGGGGGGTGGTGATGTTGAACCCATGGGAATGGGCCAAGGCGCAGTTTGGTCGGGTGAAGCTGGGTGACTCCAGGAGGACTGAGCGGGCCGTGAAGGTGGCTGCGGCGATGGCGGAGCGCGGCTGCGGGAATGTCCCCTTGCAGGCGAAGACGTTTGGGGAGGCGAAGGCGGCGTATCGGTTGTTCGACGCGGAGGAGGTGACGCACGCGGCGATCACGCAGCAGCATCGCGACCAAGTGATCGCGCTCGCCTGTGCGGCGGATGAACCGGTTTTGGCCATTCACGATGACATGCTGGTGGACTTGTCGCACCGGCACAGCCTGACCGGGTTGGGTCCGATCGGCAACGGCCACGGCCGGGGGTTCATGGCCCACTCGTGCCTGATGGTGCGATCCACCGGCGAGATACTTGGCCTGGCGCATCAGACGGTCTGGGCCCGCAAGGAGAGGGTGCGGAAGAAGCGGCGCCTGCTCAAGGCGTTGAAGAAGCGTCGTCTGGCCACGGCGCGATCGAAGCAACGCCAGCCCCGGCCGAAGCCGCCGCGGGGGCGGACCGAAGCGGCAGTGTGGGAAGAGACCATAGCGGCAATCGGTCGGTGCCCGCAGGGCAAGCGGTGGATCAGCATCGGCGACCGCGGCGCCGATGTGTTCACGCATTTCGAGAAGTGCCTGCAGCTGAACTGGCAGTGCCTCGTGCGCCTGGCGCATGACCGCGTCCTGCTGGATGGCGGGCGCCTGCTGGGCAAGGCGCGCGCGCTCGCCCCCATGGCGCGGCGCCTGACCGAGATCAAGGGGAGGCGCGTCTTGCTGAACGTCTCCTGGTTCGATGCTCAGGTGATGCGGCCGCGGTGCTGCAGTAGTGGCCATAGCCAGGCGATCGGCTGCTCCGTTGTGCGGGTCTGGAACGACGCCGAGCGGATGGAGTGGGTTCTGCTGTCGACACTGCCGGTGACGACGGCGGAGGCGGCGTTCGAGAAGGTTGACTGGTATAAACTCCGTTGGCTGATCGAGGAATTTCATAAAGGATTGAAAACAGGCTGTGTGATCGAGCGGCCGCAACTACGCACCGCTGAGCGGTTCCTGCCGCTGTTCGCCATCGCGTCTGTCGTTGCGGTGCGTTTGCTACAGAGCCGCGCCGATGTGCGGGCCTGTCCCGACGGCCCGGTCGCCGCAGATGAGCAGACGATCGAGATTCTGGCATTGGCGCTCAACCGTTCCCCCGACGCGCTGCTGACCAACCGCGATTTCGCCCACGGTGTCGCGACGTTTGGCGGCTTCCTTGATCGCAAGGGCGATGGTGAACCGGGCTGGCAGACCCTCTCGCGCGGCTCGCAGGTCTTCAGCTTCATCCTCTTCGGGTTCAATCTCGCGCTGAATCTAGGATGTGGGTAAAGGTAAGGCCTGTATCCGGATCGACCGTGATTGCCAGAACCGTGAGGCCAGCCAGGACACCATTGCGGAACGCTGAAGTCACCCGGCCGCGGCGAACCGCGACGTGCAAGCTGTTTGCGACCTCCAGCCGCCACGGACATGGAACGATGGCGCCGCCGTTGGTCACCCCGTCAAAGAGCGCATTGATGGCGGGTGTGGTCTCGTCGCTGTATATCCAGGCCAGCGTTGCCGAGGTATCGAGGACGACGGTCATCGGCGACCTTCGTCATGATAAGCCTTCCATTCAGTCCAGTCGAATTTGCCGAGCTTCGCCTGAGCGGCGAGCTGACGGATATGCGCTGCGGCGGCGCGGGCCTCGGCGCGGTTCACTGTACCCTTGGGCGGCACAAGGCGCGCGGCTTCCTTGCCATGGCGGGTGATTATAATCTCTTCACCGGCCGCCACGGCATCGAGCAGCTCGCTGAATTTGGTCTTGGCCTCAAAGGACCCGACTTCTTTCATGATTTTGCCTCAAAATATATGGTTGACTAGTTGGTTTACCGTAATATAATTGGCCAGGATTGTCAAATCAGCTTGTCCGTCGCGGGTTCACGCCACCCAGCAAGGCTCATATCGTTCCGTCAGCAGGCGTGCGCTCTTTTATCCTGGGCTTATCCGCTGCGCGCCGCGGAAATGGCTTCCTCGATCAACGCCGCCAGTTCTTCAGCCGATATATCGGCGAAGCGGCTGCGAACTTCAGCTATGGTCTGGTCGAGTTCGCGTCCTCTCTTGATAACAACGGCAACATCGAAATCCTTCACGCGGCCTGCGGCCAGATCCGACAGCCCTTTTTCGAGATCCGCTTTCAAAGTCGCATAATCTTGTGTGCCTTTAGGTTCTGACGGTTCTTTCATATTACCTCGAAGCCGGAGCGTAGACGGCAGGAGGCTCAGGGAACCGGGTCACCTTGAGATGGCCCGAGTTCTGGCGTGCCTTCCACAGGTCATGCTGCACCTGCATCCGCAACCACGCGGCAGCAGTGCTCCACCCGGCCAGCTCAAGCCGGATAGCCATCTCGGAGGAAACCCCCGCCCGTCCGTTCAACAACTCGGAGAGCGACTGCCGGGACACGCCAAGCCCCTTCGCCGCCGCCGTGACCGAAAGGTCCAGCGCGTTGATGCAGTCCTCTCGAATGATCTCGCCCGGGTGAGCCGGATTATGCATCTCTATTTTGGCTTTTCTGCCAACAGTCATGGTGAAAGCTTCCCTAGCTCCTTCAACAAACCTTCTATGGTGGCCAGCGGCAGGACAAGCGTTCTCTCCGCATCGAGGAGGGCCTGTGCGGCTGAGCGGAACAGAAAAGTAGCATAATGCTATTCAAAAGTCCCATGCGGAAGTAGGGGGCTCCTGAACGGCCTGAGACCACCGTCCAGAACGGTATCGGGAACGAGAAGCCGTATGACCATCGGATACGTGGCGTGGGGCATATCGTGCGAAACTTACGACATTTGCGAAGGGGCAGGAGGGCACAGAAATTCAAGGGTTTTTTCCTTGCAAAATACCTATGCGGAAGTGGCCACTTTAGCAATATGTTTTGCGAGGTCTTCGGGGTGCCCGCGTGAAGCTCGGGTAAGCCGAACAAGCGCCGGCAGACTTGCCGCCAACGCGCGCGGCGTCGCCTTCGGACGGCCGAAAAATGCAACCAAATCAGCAGGAACTGGCCCGGGAACTTGTCAGAGACGGGAAATCGATCAGCGCCGTCGCCAGGACCTTCAACGTCCATCCGGCGACGATCTACCGCGTCATCGAGGGATAGGGGCCTTATGCTACTTTTCTGTTCCACTCAGCCGCACAGGCCAGAACCAGCGGGAAGCGCAGAAGCATAAGTTTCAGGGAGAAATGTTCATCGCCGAATTTCCGGGTTCCCCGGGCGTTGCCTTCCTCGAATTCTTCCAGATCGAGAAGTTCTCTGGCCTCCCGAAGGGCATCATCCGTATCCGGCTCCCCGACATCAAAGGACCGGCACTATGATTACCAACGAAAAGCAGTTCCGGTCGACCCGCTCGCTCATTGACCGTTTCCGGGTTGGCCTTGCCGCACTCGACACGAGTTCAGAACGTCCATCCGATGTTTGTGGAGGCGCAGCGCTCGGCGCTCACCAGCCAGATTGAAGACCTGGAAAAGGATGTGGCGCTGTATGAGGCGCTGCGCTCCGGTCAGATTCGCACCTTCGATGCGGAGGGACTGCACGACCTTCCCGACATCCTGATCCGGGCGCGGATTGCGCGGGGAATGAGCCAGAAGGACCTAGCCGATTTTCTGGGCCTGAAGGAGCAGCAGATTCAGCGCTATGAAGCCGAGCGCTATCGCTCGGCGAGCCTAGATCGCCTGATCGAGGTCGCTGGAGCCTTGGACGTGCGGATCAGCGAGCGCGGCGAACTGCTCGGCGACGGCCAGCTGAGCGGTGTCGATCCGAGCGTGTGGACGGCGTTCCCGGTCGCGGAGATGTTCAAACGCGGCTGGTTCGAGGACTTCTCTGGCTCGCGCGCCGATGCTCGCAAGTCGGGAAACGAGCTCATCCTGCAGTTCTTCCGTAATGCCAATGCGCATTGGACGCCGGCTGCGCTGCATCGGAAATCGGTGCGCGCGAGCGGGCAGGTGCATGAGCCCGCCATTGCGGCGTGGGAAGCGCGTGTGTTGACGGTTGCTGACCGCCACCCGCAGGGCCATCGCGCATGGAATCGGGACAATCGAATCCCACATACCTCTCGGCTACGACCTTCGCATGGCAGTTGGGGGAATGGCTTGAAGGAGTTAATCAAGAAGTTTCGCCGTCTATTTGCTGGTTTGCGCGACCAGCGTCAGGCATGTCCGGCGCTGCAGTATGACCTTGTCGGCGTGGTGTCGCTGGCGGCGGCCGCGATGGTGTGTGGTGCGAACGGCCCGACGGCGATCGCGGCGTTCGGCGCCAACATTGGGCCGCGCGTCTTTCGCGCGACCCGTTTGGTGCGGGTACCGAGCCACGACACCATCGGCCGGGTACTGGCGAAGGTGGATGCGGATGCGCTGGACCGGGCGGTGCAATCCGGGCAGGCGATCGTCGCCGCGCGGCAACGCCTCCGGCGGATGGCGCTCGACGGCAAGGTCACCCGCGGCAGCGCGTCACCGGCGCGGGGCCAGCAAGCGGCGTCGGTGGTGAATGCCTGGGACATCGACCACCGGCGCACGCTGGCCACGGTCGGCTTTCCCGGTCCGGGGCAGGAGATCGCGGCGGCGCGCGCGCTGCTGCAGCGGCCCGACCTCGACCTCACCGGCACGCTGGTGAGCCTCGATGCCTTGCACTGCAACCAGGAAACCCGCGACCTGATCCGCCGCCGCGGCGGCGACTGGCTGCTGCCGGTGAAGGGCAACCAGGCAGTGCTGCAGGCCGACATCGCCCAGCGGTTTCCTGCCGTGCCGCCCGCGGACGCGTTGCGCAGCGAGGAACGCACGCACGGGCGGCACGACATCCGCGTTGTCGAGACGGTTACCGATCCGCGGGTGGTGCAGGAGATCGCCGTGGCTCATGCCTGTGAGGGACTGGCGACGCTGGGGCGGATCACCTACCACAGCACGCGGCGCGGCCGGCCGCCGACGACAGAGACGTGCGTGTTCATCTGCGCACGCCGGCTGCGCCCGCGCGCCTTCCGGACCGCAGTGCGCGAACACTGGGGGGTGGAGGCGTCGCTGCACAACCGGCTCGAACGTCGGCATGGGCGAGGATGCCTGTCGCGTGCGCGTCGGCATGGGACCGGCCGTCTTCGCCATTCTGCGGCGCCAGGCCTTGAACGTGATCGACAGCCTGCGCCGGCCGGCCGAATCGGTGCCGGCCGCGATCGAACACCTGAAATGGTGGTTCGCCAGCGGCGGCCAACTGCACGCCGCCGCCTGAGGCCGCTGCTTCCACCAACGTCTGACCGGCGATGCCCGGCGACGCATCCGCCCCGTGACCCGACCGGACCCGCACCGGCGTGTTGGCGCTCGCCCTCACCACGCCAGCAGTCGTTGTTGTCCGCGGACATCGCCTGTGGCTGCTCGTTTCGACCGGGTATGCGATGGCCCTGCCGCCACCCGCCGGCCTGCATATTCGACCCCGCCCGCGCAAGTTCGGAATGGATCAAGGCGCTCGTGCATCTGAGCGCCGCGCCTGATGGACCGCAGCGTGTCGAAGGCCATCTGCGCTCGGCTGGCATAGTGCTGGTGATCGAGCAGCATCTGCCGGGCACACTGCTCGACGGCGCTGCGCTGCGCAGCGCACTAAACACTGCGATCGTCGGCATGACCTTGCGGCACAATCGGTTGGATAATTTCTGGTTCACACTGCTGCACGAGGTCGCCCATCTGGTGTTGCACATCGATGGCAAGTTCACGGCGATCTTCGACGATACCGAGAGCCCGGCCAACTCGAAGATCGAGACCGAAGCGGACCAATTTGCCCAGGAAGCCCTTCTGCCGTCGGATATCTGGCACAGTTGCATGTCGCGGTTCACGCGGACCGAGAAGGCGGTGCTTGCCGATGCCAAGCGTCTCAGCATCAGTCCGGCGATCATCGCCGGGCGCATCCGGCGCGAGGCGAACGACTATACCCTGCTGCGCAGCCTCGTGGGGTCAGGCGAGCCGTGGCGGCAGCTAATCGAGTGAGGCCAGAACGATGGTGATCACCGCAACCAACTATGTGCCTGTGCTGAAGTGGCGGCAGGGAGAGTATCAGGCGCTGTGGCAACTCAAGGACGCACAGAAAGCGCGGATAGTGCCGCTGATCGAGGTGACGCCGCCCGACTTCGATTTCGAGCAATGGCAGCCCAAGAAGACGATCGATGAGCATCTCGAGAAGTTCGCGGGCCGGTTCAAGCAGAAGTGGGGCGAACGCCCCGCCCTGCTCGACGCCGGGCTGCTCGATCCCGCGGCGCGCATGATTGGCGCCACGCATCCGCTCTTGTGGCTGATGGACCAGGTGCGCCCGAATGGCGCGAACCTCATCCCAGTGACCAGCTTTGAACGGGATACCTGCTATCAGAGCGCCGTTCGTTTCGCGCACGCGGTCGATAGACATGGCGCGGCGCTGCGATGCAGCCTGGAGGATACGGCCGATCCGGACTTCGCCGACAATGTCGAAACCCTGGCTGAGACACTCGATCTGGACATCAACGAGCTCGACATCGTGATCGACCTCAAGTCGCCGAATTTCGAGCCGCTAGACGGGCTAGCCACACTCCTGTCGAACGTCCTCTCGGCATCGCTGGCGTGCCAGGCGGCACGCAGCCTGACGATCTTGGCGACCGCCTTTCCGCCGTCGATGGCGGAAGTGATGAGGCCGATACAGTTCATCAGCCGCCGAGAGTGGCTGCTCTACAAGGCGCTTATGGGCCTGTTGGCAGCGGGCACCCGCTCCCCCGCCTTCGGCGACTACGCGATCGCCTCCCCTGAACTTCCGCAAGGCGACATGCGCCTGCTCAAACCGTCGGCAACGGTGCGCTATACGGTCAATGACGGGTGGATCATCGCCAAAGGACTGAACGTTCGCGACAATGGCTTCGAGCAATATCGGGCGTGCTGCGGAGCGGTGACGGGGGCGGTATCCTATCTCGGCGCGGGCTTCTCACCCGGTAGCGAGTATATCGAGCGCTGCCGATCGGGCACGGCGGCGACCGGCAATCTCAGCACGTGGCGCTGGGTTGGAACGAACCATCATATGACGAAGGTCGTGCACGATCTCGCCAGTTTTCACGGGCTTTGAGCGTCTCGCGCACAGAGCGGCGCAAGCGGGTGATCGGGAGCGCGGCGACCAGTTCGGCGTAAAGGATCGCACGTGGTGACCGCAAAAGCCGCTCGTCGGCGCCGAACTGGCGAAGCAACCCGGCGACCTCAGCGCGCCAAAGCAGTTGCGCCAGGGTTACCGGATCGAGGCCGCGATTGACCTTCTCGTCGCGCAGCCGCCGAAAGGCGACGGTGCCCTTGCCGGTCTTGCGCGCCTCGATGATGCCCCACCAGTCGGGAAGCTGCGCGGCAGCGGCGTCGATGTGGCGTTCAGCGGCGACGAGCGTTGCGAGGTCGACGACGCGACCATAGGCCGAGACCTGACGGGGCAGCCGGAACAGCGTATCGGCTTCGGCCTTGATCTCGATCCCGCGGATATGGCCGTTGATCACGGCGATATCGACGCGCGCCGCACCGTGGGACAGGCCGAGTTCCTCGACGATCCGTGTATCAGGACACGACTGGGCACGCGCCAGCAGCCGCGCCTTGGCGGCTGTGCGAATGTCCATGTCGCGAAGCGGTAACATGCGCGCTTCATATCAACGAACGTCGATCGAGCGCAACTGAGTGACGCCAAGGGCGGTTTGGCTGGCGGTCTGACCGGAACGGATGACGGCCGCGACAACCGTCGAGTCCCACTCATGTATCAGCAACGAGGTCTGGGGTCATGGATGGCCCCATGTCGGTCAGCCATTATGGCAAATTCTACAAGAGGTTCGTGATAATGACGCAGGAACCTGAGCCTCTGCCCGATTGGCCGGGGACAGCCGGCCGGCCTGCACAGCGTCATCCACGACATCGACCCACAGCCCCTCACAAACGGCGTGCACCAGTTCCAGGTTCCCTGCGGTGACGGAAGTCACGAACGCATCGCGAAGCGCATCTGAGCGAACCATGGCCCCTCCGGCAATATGCCGCTATGATGAGTGCATATTGCCGGAGGCCACGGCATTTCCAGCTCCGCCCGGCGGGTGAGTCGTCATTCGTTCCGCGGCAAAGCGCGGCTATGCGGCGACCGGTAGGTCGATCAGCCGGGTGAGCTGGTCGATCTCCTGCAACAGCCGGCGCATGGGCGGGCCGTAGTCGGGTTCCAGGCGGGTGGCCGCGTCCAGGTACCGCTGCCACGTGGGGCGGTCCCAGGTCGCACGGTCGTCGATGCGCACGGCGTGGGCCGCGCCGCGCGCGGCGGCCTGCTCGCAGGCGATGACCAGGCTGGCCTCGAGATCAGCGAAGGTCAGGCGGCGGCGCTCGATGCCGGCGCACAGACCGGCGCGGTCAAGCCGTCCTCGGGTTTTGTGGGGTGCCAGCAGGCTGGACTGCGCGGGGCTGAACATAGCCGGGCGCGCGGCGGTGCCGGCGCCGCCTGGGGTCAGGTGGGTCATGGTAGGGTCCTCGTTCGGCGGGGAAGCCCCGGCCCGGCATAACCGGACCAGGGCAGGTTCAGCTTCGGGTCAGGCGGCTTCGCGCAGGTCGCCGGGGTCGTCTTCGTAGCCGTCCTCCGGCTCGGCGACGGCGTCGCCTTCGCCGTCTGCGTCGGTCACCGGGCCGACCCAGCCGGTGCCGGTGTGGCCGTGCCGGCGCTCGGCGGCGGCGGTCAGATCCTCGGGCACCAGCCGAAAGAGGGCGCCCCGATAGACGAAGGTGCCGTCGGTGAAGCGCGTGACCATGCGCGCCCGCGTGTCCTTCGCCCGGACCTCGACCCGCACGCCTTCGGCCGCGGCGGCCTTCTCCAGCGCGCCGCGCGACAGGCACGACAGGAACTCCTCAGTCGCCATGTTCGGCAGCCGGAGCGAGGCGCCGATCGCCTCGCCGGCGATCCGGGCGAAGGGTCCGCTCTGCGAGCGGTTTTCCCGGCAGGACAGCACCGCGGCCAGCATCATGCGCGCGGCCCGGCGCAGTCGGTCGGGATCGGCCGTCAGCACGCCGCCTTCGGTGAGCGTGCGGCTGATCGCCTGGCGGTCGTTGCCATTCAGGTTGCTGCCACGGTCGACGGCGACATTGTTGCCGCCGAGGGCGAGGACCAGCATGCCGAGCAGCGTGTCGTCGGCGATCGGCGCGTCGGCGAGCGCCTGATGCAGCGCATCGGTGCGCAGGTCGCCGATCATGGCGATGCCTTTCTGCGTCACGTCCGGCCGGGTCCGCACCGCCGGCATGTCGTCGTCACCGCCGCTGCCGGCAGCGCCGGGCGTGGCGCCGGTTGCTGTCTTCGTGCCGCCGGCGGGCTTGCCGGCCTTCTTCGGCTCGGGCAGGCGATAGGCGATGGACTGCACCTCGCCGGTGCGCGTGTCGATGTAGTGGCCGACCAGGTCGGTCTTGCCGGGCTTGCCGTAGACGCGCTCGGCCTTCTTCGGCAGATCGCAGCGGCCGTATTCGTCAACCGGCAGCAGCCGGCCGCGCTCGGGCAGGTTGTTCTGCAGCCACTCCTGCTGGGCGCCGAAGAAGCCTTCCACATTCGTGGTGGTGCGGCTGTCCTCGCCCGGTGGGGCGAACAAGTCGTCCTCCCAGACGATGCCGTAGGCCCTTGCCAGATCGTCGCCGAACTTCGCGGCCGAGGCCGGCATGCGCCGCTTGGCCAGCGCGCGTGCGACCTCGTGCCAGGCGATATCGGTCTGGCCCTTCTTCGGCTTGTGCTTCTTCCAGACCTGCGCCTGTTCCTCGGGCGTGGCCGCGGCGATCGTGCGCAGCTGCTCCTCGTTCGGCATGCTGCCGAGTGCCATCACGTCGAGCATCGCCGGATGCAGATGCGCCAGCAGCCTCAGGCGGCGGACGGTGCGCACCGGCAGGGCCAGCGCGTCGCTGATGGCCTGTTCGTTCCAGCCCTGGGCTTCGAGCCGCTCGATCGCGCGCCAGATGTCCACGCTCGACATCGAGGCTCGTATCAAATTTTCGGCGACCGAACGCATCGCGTCGGCGGCTTCGTCGGCATCGCACACCATCACGTCGATCGCCGGCAGTCCAGCCTTGATCGCGGCCTTCACCCGGCGGTTGCCGACGACGATCATCAGCCCGCCGTCTTTCAGAATGACGGAGGGCGGCTGGATGATGCCAACGGCTCTGA
>CAVPVB010000019.1:0-16349 GCA_963709085.1 uncultured Alphaproteobacteria bacterium | reverse complement strand
CCTGATCCGCCGCTCGGCATGGGCCTGCTCGCGCGTCGCGTCGCGGATCTGCCGCCGGATGGCGTGCTGGTCGTCCACATGCGCGGCGCGCTGGCGTTGCAGCCGGGCGATCTCGCTTTCGAGTCCGGCCTTCTGCATCAGCCGGCTGTCACCCGACGCGATCGCCTTGGCCATGGCGAACTGGTTGGCCTGGCTGCCGACATCCTCCAGCCGGCGGATGGCGCGGTCGCCGGACAGTGCCGCCTCGATGAACCGCGCCTTGCGCTCGTTGTTCTGCCACATCGTGGCGTCCATCGAGCCGAGCGTGGCGTAGGCGCAGATGTCGATCTCGTCGTGCTGGTTGCCCTGCCGCTCGATCCGGCCCTCGCGCTGCTCGATCTGGCTCGGCAGCCACGGCACGTCCAGATGGTGCAGGGCCTTCAGCCGCTGCTGCACGTTGACGCCGGTGCCCATGGTGTCCGACGAGCCGATCAGCACCCGCACGCGCCCGGCCCGGAAATCGGCGAACAGCCGCTGCTTATCTGCCGAGCGTTGGTAGTCCTGCATGAAAGCTATCTCGCCGGCGGGAACGCCGCGGGCGATGAGCTGCTGCCTGATCCAGCGATAGGCCGAGAAGCCGCGCGTCGCCTCGACATTGATCGTGCCGAGGTCGGAGAAGATCATCTGCCCGCCGCCGGGGATCGGATACGGCGTGCCGTCCGGCCGGAGGTAGCTCTGCGCCGCGGTCTCGGTCCAGATGCGATGCACGTTGTCGATCAGCTTGTTGAGCTTGTTCGCCGGCTCGTCGCCGCTGGCAGGCCAGACCAGCCGCATGTCGATGGCGGCGTGCCTTCCGTCGGTGATCACGGCCAGCAGGATGTCGCCACCCTTCTGCACCCGGCCGGTGCGGGATTCGATCGCCGCGATCCGTCCCGCGAGGTGGCGCTGATGGTCCTTGAAGGCCGGGCTTGCCTCGGCGGTGACCAGCAGGCGCTGGCCGCCGCGGATGCGCGGCAGCGTCAGATGGCCGCGCAGGTCCGCCTTCTGCACCACGTCGGCGATCGAGCGGAACATCATCATCAGGTCGGCGACGTTGATGAAGGCGGCGAAGCGCGTCACCGGCTTGTAGGTGCCGCTGGGCTGCAACTCCAGTTCGGTGGTAGTGTCGCCGAAAGCCGAGGCCCAGGCGTCGAACTCGTGCACGCCGCGTTCCCGCAGCGCCTCCGGCGCCTGGAACCGTAATAATGTATACATCTCGCCCAAGGTGTTGGTTATCGGTGTGCCCGAGGCCTGGATCAGCGCACGGCCGGGCCGCTTGCGATCGAGGTAGCGCGCCTTCACGAACAAATCCCACGCCCGCTGTGAGCCTTCCGGATCGACGCCCTTCAGGTTCACCTGGTTGGTGGAGAATCCGAGCTTCCGAAACTGCTGCGCTTCGTCAACGATGATCTGGTCGATTCCCATCTCCTCCAGCGTCACCATGTCGTCGCGCCTTCCCTTCATCGCCGCCAGCTTCTCGGCCAGTTTCTCCTTCATGGCCTCCAGGCGCTTGCGGGTGATGCGGTCGTCGGAATCGACGCGCAGCGCGATGCCGACGCAGGCGGCGATCTGCTCCTCGATCATCGCCCGCTCGAAGGCAGTCGGCACCGGGATGAAGCGGAAGGCCGCATGGGTTATGATGACGGCGTCCCAGTTCGCCGTTGCCGCGCGCGCGAGGAACCGCGAGCGCTTCTCCTTCACGAAGTTGGTCTCATCGGCGACCAGAATGCGGGCGGTCGGATAGAGTTGCAGGAATTCCCGGGATACCTGCGCCAGGCAGTGGCCGGGCACGACCAGCAGGGCCTTGCTGATCAGGCCGAGCCGCTTCTGCTCCATGATCGCGCCGGCGATGGCGTAGGATTTCCCGGCGCCGACCGCGTGGGCGATGTAGGTCGAGCCGGACGCAACGATGCGCCAGATCACCCGCTTCTGGTGGTCATAGAGGCGGATGATGCTGCTGGCACCGGGCAGGGTCAGATGCCGCCCGTCGAACCGGCGCGGCACCAGATTGTTGAAGTGCGTGTTGTAGACGCGCGCCAGCCGGTCGGTGCGGTCCGGATCGGTCCAGACCCAGTTGGTGAAGGCGTCCTTGATCTTGGCCAGCTTCTCCTTGGCGGCCTCGGTCGCCTCGCTGTTGAGCACGCGCTTCTCGACGCCGTCCTCGATGATCGGTGTCGAAGATCTGCGGCGTGGCGCTGTTCAGCGCGTCGTGCAGCAGCCAGCCGGCGTTGCGCCGCGCGGTGCCCCATTCGGAGGTGCCGGCGGCGGTGCCGATGAACGGCGTGACATCCACCGACCAGGAGGCGATCTCGACGGTGTGGCGCACCCGCGTGGCGCTGCCCATCACCTCGGCGATGAACGCCTCGATGTCGGCCACGGGAATCCACGGCGCGCCGAGTCGGGCGGTAATGTCCGAGGGCTGAAGGTCTTCGGGCTGCACCAGCCGCAGCGCCGCCACGTTGCGCGCATACTGCGGATCGCGCCCGGCCGCCGCCTCGGCGTCCGCGAGCTTGGTGCGGACGGACCCCGACAGGTAGGCGTCGTCGGTCTCCCAGGCCTCCGTGCGCGGGTTGAGGAACACGGCGGTGCCGAGTTGCGCCAGCGCAGTTTCCGGGTCGCGGTCCAGCAGCTCGGCCAGGTGGTCGATGTCCACGCGGCCGGTCTCGTTGAGGGTGACGGCGAGCGCGTCGGCCGCGGTCGCGATCAGCGGCGCCGACGGCGGCGCGATCACCCGCTCGCGGAAGATCGCCCCCATGCGGGCGAGGCCGACTTTCGAGGTCGTAGTCCTCGATGCTGGCGACCAGCCAGCAATCGGGGTCGTCGGCGAACGGTGCCAGGTTCGGGCGGCGGTGCGTCTCCCGCTCCTCGCCGGTCTCCGCGTCGGTCGTGACCGAGACGACCGTGTGGTTGATCGGGCCGAAGCTGCGGACGAAGCTGCTGTAGGCGATGCGCAGCCGGACCTGCGCCGGCGCCCAGGGCTGGTCGGCCGCCTGGGCGCGCAGCACCTCGCGCACCGCGTCGCGGATCGGCAGCAGGGCACGGATGACCTTGGCGGTGCGGGCGAGGATGCCGTCGCCGCCCTTGCCTTCCTTGATCGCGACGGCGCGCGCCTCGCCGTTGACGATCTGCATCAGCCGGTCGGCCGTGCCGGGGAGGTAGGAGCCTTCCTTGATCGTGGCGCCGTCGGCTGCCGTGCCCACTTCTGTCCCGGCATCGTCGTCAAAGCCCGCCTCGGACTCTGCTGACGGGGTGAAGATGCCGGTGGGCAGCCGGTCGAGCGCGGCGGTCAGCAAGGTCTCGAAGGCCGCGCCGTCCTTGCGCGGCCGGCAGGTGTAGGTGAGGGCAGGGCCGTAGATGCCGCGCCGCTGTGCATGATCGCCCAGCACCATCTCCGGGTGCTCGGCGAAGTAGCGGTTCACCTGGATGCCGGCCGGGTCCGCGTCGTCGCAATCGTCATCCGCCGCCGCCTCGACCGCGGCGAGGTCGATCCAGGCCGCGCCGGCGGAGGACTGGCCGGCGTCGCGGCGCTGGAACACCAGCAGATCGGCCACCACGTCGGTGCCGGCGGTTGCGCGCATGCTGGCCTCGGGCAGGCGCACCGCGCCGATCAGGTCGGCCATGCCGGCGATGTGCTCGCGCGCCGTGGTGCTGACCTTGTCCATCGTGCCGGTGCTGGTGACGAACAGCGCGAGGCCACCGGGACGCAGCCGCTCGATCGAGCGCGCGATGAAATAGTCATGCAGCCGGAGCCGCAGCGCCCGCGTGGCGGGATCGGCCCGCACCACGCGATCAGAGAAGGGCGGGTTCCCGATCGCCAGATCGAAGCCGCCGGCGAGCGGGCTGCGCGTGTAGTCCTCGCACCGCACCCGCGCCTCGGGATGCACAAGGCGGGCGATGCGGGCGGTGACCGGATCGTATTCGATGCCGGTGAGGTGGCAGGCCGGACGCAGCGGGGCAGGGAGCAGGGCGAAGAACAGGCCGGTGCCCATGCCGGGTTCCAGCACGCGGCCCCCGCTGAAGCCCAGCCGCACCGCGGCCCGCCAGAGTCCAGAGATGAGTGTTTCAGGTGTGAAGTGAGCATACTGGGTGGCACGCTGGAGGGCGGAGTATTCTTCTGGCGTGACGGCGGCTTCGAGCGTCGCACCGATTTCCTGCCAGCCGGGCCGGAAATCGTCCTCGCCGGGGCGGCGGAAGCAGTTCTGCGCCAGCTCCGTGGCGCCGAAGCCGATGAAGCGCAGCAGTCTGCGCCTGCTCGTCCGGCGTCGGCACGCGGCCCGACTGCTCAAGCGCCTTCGAAAGGCGGATTGCCGCGATGTTGTCGCGTGCCCGGGCGGGCCAGCCCAGGGCAAGGTTGCGATCACCGGCAAGATGGAAGTTGCTGCCGCGCGCGGCCGGAACCGCCGGTGCAGCTGCCGGCGGCGGCGTGTCGCCGTCGTCATCGGCCGCATCGAATGCGCACATATCCGCAGCGGTTGACGGCGCGGGGTAGGTCCAGCCCGACAACGCGGTGTTGTCGAACAGCGTGAATCCAAAGGTGTCGTTTGGCATGATGGTGTCCTCGTGCGGGCAGCCGCACAGCCTCGACCGCCTGAAAGCGGTCGAGCCGGACGGCTACGGGTTGATCGGAAGGGGTGGCTCTACGCGGCGGCCGGCATCGGTTCCGGCGCAGCGGCCGCATTGCCATCGTCGGCGGTGGACATGCTGTCCGGCGGTCCGGCTTGGCTGATTGCGTAGGCGGGATGGAAGGCGAGCAGGTAATCGGCGATGCGTTGCGCGTCTGCCGCCGCCCGAAAAATCTCCTTGCGATCAGAGCGAAGCCGCTCTAACCAGGAGGCCACGTAGGCAGCGTTGTTGGTGAACTCGGCGTCGGAGACCGCGATTCCAAGTTCTGCGCAGAGCATCATCATTCCGATCTCAACTCTGTATCCATACGGGAGCCATGTCTCACTTGGGTCAAAGGTGAGGCAAGCCGCTGATCTCTCTGAAGCTCTCCGGCGATTGGTCAGGTGAGACACATTGGCCGGACCCAAGCACCTCATGCGGCACCTCGATACTCGGCATCGACTGCTGGCTGCCGGGCGTGCATCCAGTCGGCAGCCTGCTGCGCCTTGCTCGACGCGGTGAAGATCGCTCGCGGGTCGTCGCGCAGCACCTTGAGCCAGGACGCGATATAGCCGGCGTGATCTGGACGCGGCTCGACGCTGAGTGACAGGTCGGCACAGATCATGGCGCTGAGAAGCTCCACGATGCATTCTTCCATCGCGTAGGCTTCGGTGCCGAAGCGGCCCGAGAGGTCGCGGTCGAGGCGATGCCTGGCACCAGAGGCGTGCCCACATTCATGCAACAGAACGGCGTAGTATGAGACGCCGTCGCGGAACCGTTGGAAATCCGGCATTTGCACGAAGTCCCCAGTGGGCGTGTAGAAGGCTCTGTCGCCGCCGTGGCGAACCTCGGCGCCAAGATTTGCGCAGAACCGTTCCGCCTGTTCGATCCGCTCCTCATCGGCAAGCCTGGGCAGAACCGGCGGCATGTATCCGTCGACCTGCGCGCTATGAAAGACGCTGTATGCGCGAGCGAAGACGCGATGACGACCGTCGCCCCGTTCGGCCTCATCGTCACGCTCCCCTTGATCTACGCGATTGTTGATCTTCCAGAACACGACGGTCGCGCCGTGCTCGCCGCGACGCACCTGGCCGCCCTTGGCATTCCATTGTTGATATGTACCCCATACGCCGCCGCCATATCCGGCACGTGTCGCCGCAGCCCAGAGCGCAAGAGTGTTCACGCCGCGATACGGTCTATTCGACGCGACATTGGTTGGACGCGAACTGCTGCTCCCATCGTGATGCCAGGGCATCCGGAACTCGCCTGCTCCAGCTTCAATTGCTTCAATGATGTCGGCGGTGATGCGGCTGTAAATGTCGCTGCGTTCTTCGCTCGCCATGACCTTGCTCTCCGATCTCGCCTGGGCCCATCCCCGGCGGCGGAGGTCCTGCTGCGCCGCCCCGGAGCGACATCCGCACCCGAAGGGCCGCAGCGCAGCGAAGGACGGCGAAGCCGTTGCGGGTGGTGGACGGGCGGCGCGACCTCCGTCGCAAGCCGGGGTGGGCTCAGGCCGGTCGGGGAGTGTGGCGAGAGGAATGCTGGGCGACAGGTACTGCTGGCACCGGTCGCCACTTTGCCTCCTTCAATTCACCCTCTGTACGACGTTGACTCTATAAAGTTCCGGCATCCACTGTGGCGGAATGGCTACCGCTCGACTGCCGGGAACGGTACTATCTTGCCCGCGGTAGCCTCGGCGAGGGCGGCGCGCAGCGCATCGATGATCCGGCGCTGTTCGGCTCCGTGTACGGCGAGCCGTTGCACCTGCTGCGCGAGTTGGTTGACATTCTCCTTGAGTGCCGCGATGTCGGCCGCGTCGCGCGAGCGAACCGCCGCCGTTTCCATCTCCGGGCTGCGCCGGCGCGGGAACTCGTGCAGCCGCCCCATGAAATGCCTCAAGCACGTTGATAGCCCGGTTCGCCGTCGATCGGCCGACGCCAGCCTCTCGCGCCAGGTTCGCGACGGTAAGGCGGCCATCGGTCACGCGCGGGCGACCGGCAACCAGGCGCGCCATCGCCTCTTGCAACAGGGCCTCGCAGCGTGCGCTGACGGGCTTCAATGCACGGCCTTGAGCGGGGCGATCAGCCGCCGCATGCGCGTCTGTTCGGCCACGAGTGTCTTGCGCTGAAGCGGTGACAGCCGCGGATCGCGTAGCATCTCGGCGGCGTCGGCGATCGAGGCCTGCCACGGCGGCAGATGACGTGACGCGATACAGGAGTTGGGGCATCGGTCCGGGCTGCAGCGGGACAGCACCGGTACACGGCGCTCCTCCATGGGGGCGCGCCGCAGGCACAACGCGCTGGAGGGCTCGAAGAAGCAGTCATTGAGGAGGCCCACATGCAGCGTACGCGAAAGGTGCCGCAGCATTGCGCGCAGCCGGGCCGGGTCAGCGATGCGGCCAGGCAGGTCGCCAACCTCGTCCCGGATGCGCGCGAACTCGCCAAGAATTCGCGCAGAAGCTGGGCCGGTCGGCGTCAGCCCGCGTCGAAAGTCCTCGTAGTGCTCGACGACGTTGTCAATTTGCCCAAGCGCGTGCTCGCGCGCGATCTCGGCGCGGAAGCCGGAACTGGACTTGCCGGCGTAGCCCTCAAAGCTTGCGATGGAGGCATGCTTGTACTGGATCTTGCCTGCGACCGTGCCGAATGGCCGGTTGGCGATGTGCCAGGCAACAGTACGGCGGAACTGGCGGGTGCTGAAGTGCCACGGCTGGTTGTCCGACCCGCGCGGAATCGCCGGCGCGTCTGGCTTGCCGCGCGTACGGTCGAGGTGGTCCCTGAACTGGTTCAGCGTACGCACAATCTCGCTCGACAGGTGGTCCTTGGTCGCCACGCCGCCCTTGAGCACAACCCAGAGGCTGTCGATGCCTCGCCGGGCGCGTGCTGGCTTTGTCAGGCGCTCGAGGATTGCAACGGCACGGCTGACAGGCGCGATCGTCACCCAATCCTCGGCCCGACCAGCGACACCGGCATGCTTGTAGGCATTGCTGCGGATGAGATGACGTTCGACTAACCCGTCGACGCTGCGTGCGACCGAGTGGCAGCCCGTGCGCATTGCCTGCACCTCGCTGTCGCGCATCCCCGTCAGGTAGGCGCACACGACGTAGCAGGCCGCTTGCAGCCACTTCTCTTCCTGCATGAGGCTCTTCTGGTCGAAGCGATCAGGGCGCCATGGCTGTCCCGTCTCGATCATCGTTGAGATCGGAGGATCCATCCCGCCGACCTCGGTACCGATCTCACGAACGGCATTAAGCACGCGCGCATGATTGCAATCGATCTGGCTGATCTCGCAGGTTATGCAGCCAAGATGGAGTGCGATCAATGCATAGTTGATGGGGACTGGATCGAGCCGGCTGAACACATGCGCGTCATCGGGCCACACCGGAATGCCACGGCCAGCAGCCCGCCGGCTTGCAATGTAGGCATCGAGCCGCTTGGCAACGGCGGCACCAATGGTTCGGGAACCGCGTGTCTCATGGACGTTGATCTTGCGGGCGCGGGCTTCGAGCCGGTCAAGCTCGGCACGGGCGAGAAGGATGTCGGCTGCGAAGTCGTCGATGTAGCGGAGAGACCAGCGCAGCATTGCGGTAATCACCGGCTCCGGAATACGCGGTGTGCTATTCTCCAGACCGATAGGACGGCAACCCGCGATCTGGAACGCGGGCCGCCCACGCCACGGCGTGAATTTGAAACCGCCGTGGCTCAGCCGATCGGCATGCTCGTGCAGATCGATGGGGACGTTGAGTAAAGATGCGACGTGGTAAGGTCCACGCTGGCCACCCGCTTGAAGGTGGGCGAGCCACGCATCGAGATCAGCCTGGTCCAGCAAACTGAGTTTGAAACGGCCTCGGCGGCTCTCAGCAAAGCTCATGAAACGGCGGAGGCGATTGAACACTTGCCGCACGGACGAAGGTATCAGACGCGGCCTGAGGCTGCCCTCGGGCTCGTGCAAGCGGGCGTAGAGATATTCCTTGGCCGTCAGAATTTGCATTGGATCGGCAAGCTGCGCGAAATCGACAGTGCAATGGCACCGTCTGGCGTTCTCCCGGAACACGGCAGGCGTGACATCCCAGTGATTGTCGCCGAAACGCGGGAGCGATGCGAACGGGATGCCGCGGCGAATTTGCAGCCCTGTCAGCACGCCCTCACCATCACGTACGTATTGAGATACTGCCTGTTCGGAGTTGGTGCTGGCTCGTGCAGGCAAGACCCTCATACCGCCGCTGCCTCCGGCGGTAGGTGCAACAGACACCCTTGGTTTGCCGCGATAGTACGCGCCGCCGCAACGACGGCTGCTGGAAACGCGGGCAGTATCTGGTCAGCGATACGCCGATGCGCATGGCCGAACTTGGCGGCCCAATCGGCCGCATGAAGATTTCGCGCTGCGCCACCATGAACTCCAGGAAAGCGATCAGCGAGGGCAGCTTGCGGCTGGTGATCACCGCGTTGCTACAATCCAGGCATCCCCAGAAAGGAACTGGGCATGCCTGCCCCTTCTTACCGAACGGGCTTGCGTAAAAGCCGCTGCAGCTCGCAAGCCACAGGTCCTGGGCGCCATCCAGAAATGCTATCACCTCCAGCGACCGGCGACGGCACGAAGGGAGGTCGCAGGCCGACCGTTGTGCCGTCGCCGGCCGCCGCGTCGCCCGAATTATCCAACCGCCCCCGGCGCCGAACGCTTCACGGTCCAGGACAAGCTGCGCATCCTGGCCGATACTGATCGCGCTGCTGAGACCGGTGGCATCGGCACCATCCTGCGTCGCGAGGGCCTCTATTCCTCGACCTTGACCGATTGGCGCAGACAGCGGGACGCTGGGGCCTTCGCCGCACTGGTCCCGGGCAAGCGCGGCCGCAAGACCATCGAAGCCAACCCGCTGGCAGCCGAACTCGCCCTCGCTCGACGGGACAATGTCCGTCTCACGCAGCGATTGACACGCGCGGAGGCCATCATCGACCTCCAAAAAAAAGTTGCGGAGCTGCTGGGCATCCCGCTGGCCCGCAGCGACGACGAGCCCTGACCGATGCCGTCGTCGCGCTGGCGCCGGACAGCGGCATGACCGCCGCAGCCTGCGCTGCACTGGGGGTCTCACGCGCCAGCGTGCAGCGTCGGCGCGCCCGTCTGGTTGCACCGCCGACGCTGCCCCGTCCGCGGCCGAGGCCCGCCCGCGCGCTGACCGCCCCACAGCAGCAGGTGGTGCTGGATCTGCTGCATGCGCCGCGCTTCGCCGACCAGGCGCCGGCCGAAGTCTACGCCAGCTTGCTCGATGAGGGCGTCTACCACTGCTCGATCCGCACCATGTACCGCATCCTCGACCAGCACGACGAAGTCCGTGAACGCCGCAATCAGCTCCGCCATCCCGTCTATCAAAAGCCCGAACTGCTCGCCGAACGTCCCAATCAGGTCTGGTCCTGGGATATCACCAAGCTGATGGGACCAACCAAGTGGAGCTACTTCTATCTCTACGTCATCCTCGACATCTTCAGCCGCCGCGTGGTCGCTTGGTGTGTCGCCGACGCCGAAACCGCCACCCTGTTCAAGCCGCTGTTCGACGACGCCGTCGCCAAGCACCAGGTGCCGCCCGGCGGCCGGCGGCACCGGCAAGTCTGCCTTCGCGGGCGCCTTGCGCATACGGGCCTCTATCTTGGGCGGCACGATGCGTGGGCTCAGCGCAGCATCGTGAGCATCCTGCAGGCCTGCGGCAATCGCCATCTCGTGTAGTGGTCGTAGTGCCGGGATGTCAGCGTAGTGGTTCGCGGCAACTTCGGCAGTGTGCCCAACTGCGAACTGTTCCATCTGGCCGTTTGTGCGCCGATACCACTCCGCCTTGAAGGTCTTGCGCAGCCTCGCCAATACAAGCCTGGGTGGCTTGCCATTATCGTCGAGGATGTGGTTGCGGTCGATAAAGTCTCTGAGAGCCTTGATCCCAGGATGACCGACGCCGGCGACAAGGCTACCATCCCGAATGGTAGCACCATAGGCTGTCGGCACCAAGAAACTGTCGGGCCCGTTCAGTGAGCCGCAGCGCCATGCGAACCAGACCGCCCGGTGTTCCGCTGGAGCCATCGCGGACCCGTAGCCGATGCCACTCCGCGCCGCGCGCGCGTCGCTTGCGATATTCAATCTCGACGCTGCCTGCCGCTGGGTTCTTGAGACAGCTTGCAGTCAGTCCTTTGCAGCACTCGATCTCAATGCCGGTCTCCAGCGAGAGCAGAATGAGGAAAGCCACGACGTCAGAGCAAGAGAGGTAAAAATGGCCGTGCAGCTCGCCGAGAAGCGTGCTGTTGTCCGCCCCCGCAACGCGGCGGAGCCAGTATAGTTCGCGGTATATCGGAAGAGCACAGCTGATCGCGCCATCAGAGCGGAGATGCTCCATCACCACCCTGTAGGCGGCGCGCATCTTGGCGTCGCCCCCCGCCGGCCCATTCCGCAGAACGGCTTCTCCGGTGACGACAATTCGCTGGTGAATAGCAAGCACCTCTCGCCGCGAGGCCTCCCGCAATGATGCGGTAACCCGTTCGCTGTACGCGTCGCGTGGACGGCTTTTGCCGCAATAGCGACTACTGACGTGATGCAGGCGTGCAAAAAGGCTCGCAGAAATCGACCCGGGTTGCTCCTCGTGCATCACGCGCAGGCACCCGGTCAGCTTGGCCATGATCTGGTAGGCGGTGATCTCACTGTGGCGGCCGGCGCGCAACCATATCTCGAAGCCGTTGACATGTTCGGGTGCAAGGTCCTTCGGGCGTCGGATCGCCGGATGACGGTCATCGAGGTAAGCCCAGAACCGCCGAACTGCGTTGACATAGGCTTTTGCCGTCGAGAGTGCGCCAGCCGGGCCACCAATTTGGCAGATGCGCCACAGCGTAAGGACGAACGGTCGCAGCAGAGCCCGCCGTCCAAGATCGGCCATATCGACGCTGATGTGTTCCCCATAACGAAGGCAAACATCGAATCGAAAACTTGCCAGCGCGGCAGCTATCTCAACGTCGGGATCCGGCGTCTCTGGGAACCAGACCCGCCGGCGGGGACGATGGTTGGGTCCGGCGGCGCGCATCACGATGCCGGTGCGTCGAGGTCGTCAGCCCACCGCGAGGCCGCGGCATCGATGAGCGCACGGCTCTCCTCAAGGCTGTCGAGGTAGATGTAGGTGCTGGTGATGCTGCTGTGGCCGAGCAACCGCTGGAGCTTCTGGAGGGGATCGCCGATGACGCGCCGGTATACAGCGCCGTGTAGATCCGGCTTGGCCATCACGGCACCGATCTGGGCCTGGATAAGAAGCGACAGCATGTGAACGGCGAATGTGTGTCGGAGCATGTGCGGAGTCACATGCAGATCAATACCTCGTCCGCGGCAGCGCGTGCCGGCGCGCAAGAATGCGGCCTCCCAGGCGGCCGGACGCATAGGGCGGCCGTTGTCGGCTAGCCACAGCGCGGCGGGTTCCGAGGGCATGCCATTCGCCGCGAGGTTAACGAGACGTGCCCGCTCGCCGGGACGCATGACGTCGAGACGCCGGCGGCCCGGCCGGCTGCCGGCGATGGCGATCAACGCGCTGTGGCCCTGCCAGTCGAGCACCCTGACCGGATCGCGGAGTCGCTCCCAGTCACGGCGAGACCGCCAGCGCGCAGCCGCATTCGCCCGCTCGATCTCCATGTAGTCGTCGATCCGCCGCAAGAGGCGGCGGGGTATCCGTATCTCGCGGCCCTTGCCTCCTTTGCAGATCGCGGCCGGCAGCGCGACGGGGCAGGACCGTGTGTCACCCAGGAGCGGATCATCATGACGTGGGAGATCGGCCGGCAACAGGCTCGATGCCTCTTCCAGCCGCAGACCAGTCGCGACGAGAAGTTCGGCGAAAAGTGCGTCGCGTTCACCGTTGTGGCCGCGCCAGGTGGCGTCAGTTTGTCCCTGCGGGTGGCGAGCGCGCAAACCAACGTCGCGGAACAGAATGAACCGTTCCATGTCGATGAAGCGCATGTTGTGTGGCCGGGCGGCTGCTTCCCGGAAAGAGCGGGAGCGCCGCTGTGCATGTGCCGGCGTCGAACGGCTCGGTGCGGCCAGCGCTCCGCGCAAGAGCGGCGTGGCGGCGACGAGATTCTCGTCCCAGGCCCAAGTGTAGAACTTCTCCAGGGCAGTGACGCAGCGGTTCCAGGAGGATGCCGAGATCTGACCCGGGCCGGCAACAAGCCGGCGCGCGCGGTGAAAGGCGATAACGTCCTGGCGATCGGCCTGCCAGATGCTCGTGCTGCCGCGACGCTCTTCGAGGAAGCGGAGCCAGGTTAGAATGTCGTGGGCATAGGCGCGGACGCTGTTGAGTGAGCGCACGCCCATGCTGGGGCACTCGCGGAAAAATCGGTTCAAATCGAGATCGTACGTCCCGTCATCAGCGAGGATGAAGGGGATACCGGCGACGAGTCCGGGGCAGTCAACATCGTTGATGGTCTCGTCCGCCTGGCTGGCCGTCGCGCCAGCTGGCTGAATGGGACAGACTGGGATCGGGGTGTCGGTGAAATGGAGTTGGGGCACGGGCGTCCTCGGGGCCAAAGGCGAGGGATACGACCCCCAGGAGCGGCTTGTGGATAAAAGAATAAGTAAAAATAATGAGTTAGAAGACTTATCCCCATTACTCACACAATCCACAGCCTGCCACAACAGCTGCAAGCAGTGAATAAGTAATAATTCTAGCCGAAGGAAGCGGCGACCGCAAGCCTATTGGCTGCTCCATGCGGGCGGTGAGACACCTGCGTCGCGTGCGGATAAAGCACGAATTTCCTCCCTCGAGTAGTCATGCGAACCGAACCGATTTCGCAAATCGCGATTGAGCCTGCTTCGTTGCGCCCGACCAATGACAGAGCTCATGCATAACGGTTCCGCAATATCCTTCCGCCGTCGCGAAGGCCGATTGCGGCGGCATCTGGATGTGATCCGTCGAAGGTGAATAAAACGCACGGTCGCCACCGATCCTGATGACAGCGCCACTGTTGGCGATAATGATCTCGGCGGCCTCCGGCGTGCGCCACGGCGCTTCCTCGATGGTAGGCGGAACGAAGTCGGAAATGCGTAGGGTAGGCCGGGTGATGTCTCAGTGAGAACACCCCTCGGCCCCCCTCCGAACCGGACTTGCACCTTTCAGCGCATCCGGCTCTCCACCTACGTCAGGCTGTCGCGTGTCGTCTGTCTTGCAACCTCCCAGCGTGGAGATCGACGTGGCAGGTTTTGCAGAGCACGATGCGCTTGCGCGTGCGTGCTGAAATCATCAACCTGCCAAACGGCGCGGCTTTCATGTCGGCCATCTTCCGGACATGATGGACTTCGCACGCCGTGTCTGATGCCCCACAGTGTTCACACTGGTTGGCGTTAAGACGTTCGACGAACTCGTTCCGGTTGACATTCCAAACCGCCATGTTCGGAGCGGTATCAATCGCACCGTAACGCGCCGGCTTGTTCATCAACTCTCTCAACGTCCAGAGTTTGACCGTTTTGGCCTTGCCATCGATCTCGTAGCTGATCTGGTAGTCCTGCTTGCAACGCATCCGGTCGAAAACCTGCTGCGGTCTGCACTGGTGCTTTCCTGCGAGTGTGCGTCCGAAGCTGGATATCCACACATGGTGGAGTTTGTTCAACTTCTTCTTCACGTCCCAGGCCAGCGCGTAGTAGTTTGCAAATCCTCTAATCTCCGCGTTGTAAGCCATCGCAATTTCTACGTCGCTGCAATGGAGAAGGTAGGAGCGATGGCAAGATTTGAGGCTTGACCAGTCTCCATATCCCTTCGCGGCGCAGAACTGTGCGACTTTGTCCCAAGGAAGGCTGAGTTGCACCAGGTCCGCAGAGATGCGTGGTTTGAATGTCCGCCCATTCCTGCGAACCCTATGGGTACGACGCTGGTTAAAGGTTCTTACGTCGTAACCAAGGAACCGGACGCCGTCACTTGCCTTGGCGATCTTACTTTTTTCTTCGGAGGCTTCGAGATTCAGGCGGTCAGCCAGGAACGTCCTGACATTGGCCATGATCTCATGCGCGTCGTTCTTGGAACCGATAACCCCGATGAGGAAGTCGTCGGCATATCGAACGTAGCGCAACCTACGAAAGTTAGGATCGAAGGGTTCGGTGACGGGCATGGCGGCCCGCCTCTCGTTCAGGACCGCGATCTCGCGTAGCGCGCGATCAACGGCGGGGTCATCAGCCTTGCCTTCAGAGCGCAGCCGGTGAACCTTCTTCCAACGATGTTGCGCATTCATGTTGAGCCGTGAGTATTCCGCCCGGACAGCACGTACCTTCCCTTGATCGAACCGACGACGGTAGACGTCCATGAACTCGTCGAGTTCATGAAGATAGACGTTGGCCAGAAGGGGTGAGACAATGCCGCCTTGGGGCGTTCCACTGTAGGTCTTGTGAACTCGCCAGTCTTCGAGATATCCCGCTTTCAGCATGCTCCTGATCAGGCCGATGAACTTGCTGTCGTCGATCCTTTTCGCGAGCAGCTTGAGCAGTGTCTCGTGGTCGATGTTGTCGAAGAATCCAACCACATCGATCTCAACGAACCATTTGACGCCGGTCCAGACGCCGTGAACGGCGTGGAGGGCCGTGTGGCAGGAGCGTTCGGGACGGAAACCGTGACTATGTTCGGAGAACACAGGCTCGTAAATCCGTTCCAGGATGTCCCTGACCACTTCCTGCACCAGTCGGTCGTCAACCGTTGGAATACCGAGAGGGCGCAACTTGCCATTGGCCTTCGGGATGTAAACTCTGCGAACAGGCAGTGGAGCGTAGGTGCCGCTGAACACTCGGGCGGTGAGCGCGTGAAGCCTTTCTGGCGAGAAGCCATCGAAGGTTTTCCCGTCTACTCCTGGTGTCAGCGATCCCTGGTTGCGGGCGATTCGCTCATAGGCGCTTTCCCATAAGGAGTTGCACTTCATGAGGTTGAATAGCCCATTAACCTGCTTGCCTGCGACAGACAACTTCGGCAGCTGCTCCAGTCGCTTCAGGGCGGTATGTGACAGCATCAGCTGGTCCCTCCCTGCTTCGATGGGGCAACGTAAGCTGCCGGACTTCCCCCAATCGGTTGGGTTTTCGGGAGGGTTGCCCCTCCTTTATGCCGCCGATCGTGTGCTCGCAATAGAGCACCTGTCCCGCGCATTACCGTGGGCATTTGGGTACTACTCCGGCTCCGTGGCCATACAGGCCGAGCGTTGCCGCCCGCCTGCTACAGGCCATCCTGTGATGACGCAAGTAAGGAGAAGCGACTTGGTTAGGTCCCCATTTCGTCCCTTTGTCCCCAGATAGGGCTGTGCCGAGTAGGCTGGATGTACATGCCGTCGACGGCGCGGTATGTACCTTTGAGCACTCGGGACCGCGCCTCAGCCATTGCTGCGCGGCCGTCGCCAGATAGACCACTTGGAACTCGGGTTCAGGCAGTGTAGCTTTGACCATGCAAGTCTTACCCTGCCTGTTACCCCCTACAACGGCTTCGGGGGCTACAGACTTTTCCAACCATGCTATGTTTCCCTGCCCCTTTCGAGGATCAAGCTCTTTCAAGCCAGAGTAAGGCTGGTGGGTATAGGACATTTCCAGCTATCCTAGTCTCACTTAAGACACTCCTTAACTCACGCTTTCACAGCGCACCGTCGATCTGGCTGGCGTGGAACAGGGTGAAGGCGCGCAGCAGCGGGATACGCTTCACCGCGTCTTCGTCATCGGCCGGCTTGGACTCATCGCGCAGTTCGAGCCGCTTGAAGAAGAAC
>CAVPVB010000018.1:0-262639 GCA_963709085.1 uncultured Alphaproteobacteria bacterium | reverse complement strand
CCTGATCCGCCGCTCGGCATGGGCCTGCTCGCGCGTCGCGTCGCGGATTTGCCGCCGGATGGCGTGCTGGTCGTCCACATGCGCCGCGCGCTGCCGTTGCAAGCGGGCGATCTCGCTTTCGAGTCCGGCCTTCTGCATCAGCCGGCTGTCACCCGACGCGATCGCCTTGGCCATGGCGAACTGGTTGGCCTGGCTGCCCACATCCTCCAGCCGGCGGATGGCGCGGTCGCCGGACAGTGCCGCTTCGATGAAGCGCGCCTTGCGCTCGTTGTTCTGCCACATCGTGGCGTCCATCGAGCCCAGCGTGGCATAGGCGCAGATGTCGATCTCGGCGTGCTGGTTGCCCTGCCGCTCGATCCGGCCCTCGCGCTGCTCGATCTGGCTTGGCAGCCACGGCACGTCGAGATGGTGGAGGGCCTTCAGCCGCTGCTGCACGTTGACGCCGGTGCCCATGGTGTCCGACGAGCCGATCAGCACCCGCACGCGCCCGGCCCGGAAATCGCCGAACAGCCGCTGTTTATCAGCCGAACGGGTGTAGTCCTGCATGAAAGCTATCTCGCCGGCGGGAACGCCGCGGGCGATGAGCTGCTGCCTGATCCAGCGATAGGCCGAGAAGCCGCGCGTCGCCTCGACATTGATCGTGCCGAGATCGGAGAAGATCATCTGCCCGCCGCCCGTGATTGGATACGGCGTGCCGTCCGGCCGGAGGTAACTCTGCGCCACAGTCTCGGTCCAGATGCGATGCACGTTGTCGATCAGCTTGTTGAGCTTGTTCGCTGGCTCGTCGCCGCTGGCAGGCCAGACCAGCCGCATGTCGATGGCGGCGTGCCTTCCGTCGGTTATCACCGCCAGCAGGATGTCGCCGCCCTTCTGCACCCGGCCGGTGCGGGATTCGATTGCCGCGATCCGGCCCGCGAGGTGGCGCTGGTGGTCCTTGAAGGCCGGGCTTGCCTCCGCCGTGATCAGCTGGCGCTGGCCGCCGCGGATGCGCGGCAGCGTCAGATGGCCGCGCAGGTCCGCCTTCTGCACCACGTCGGCGATCGAGCGGAACATCATCATCAGGTCGGCGACGTTGATGAAGGCGGCGAAGCGGGTCACTGGCTTGTAGGTTCCGCTGGGCTGCAGCTCCAATTCTGTGGTAGTATTACCAAAGGCCGAGGCCCAGGCATCGAACTCGTGCACGCCGCGGTCCCGCAGCGCCTCCGGCGCCTGGAACCGTAATAATGTATACATCTCGCCCAAGGTTGGTGATCGGTGTGCCAGAGGCCTGGATCAGCGCACGGCCAGGGCGCTTGCGATCGAGGTAGCGCGCCTTCACGAACAAATCCCACGCCCGCTGTGAGCCGTCCGGATCGACGCCCTTCAGGTTCACCTGGTTGGTTGAGAATCCGAGCTTCCGAAACTGCTGCGCTTCGTCAACGATGATCTGGTCGATTCCCATCTCCTCCAGCGTGACCATGTCGTCGCGCCTTCCCTTCATCGCCGCTAGCTTCTCGGCCAGTTTCTCCTTCATGGCCTCAAGGCGCTTGCGGGTGATGCGGTCGTCGGAATCGACGCGCAGCGCGATGCCGACGCAGGCGGTGATCTGCTCCTCGATCATCGCCCGCTCGAAGGCCGTCGGCACCGGGATGAAGCGGAAAGCCGCGTGGGTGATGATGACGGCATCCCAGTTCGCCGTCGCCGCGCGCGCCAGGAATCGGGAGCGCTTCTCCTTCACGAAGTTGGTCTCATCGGCAACCAGGATGCGGGCGGTCGGATAGAGTTGCAGGAATTCCCGGGATACCTGCGCCAGGCAGTGGCCGGGCACGACCAGCAGGGCCTTGCTGATCAGGCCGAGCCGCTTCTGCTCCATGATGGCGCCGGCGATGGCGTAGGATTTCCCGGCGCCAACCGCATGGGCGATGTAGGTCGAACCGGACGCGACAATGCGCCAGATCACCCGTTTCTGGTGGTCATAGAGCCGGATGATACTGCTGGCACCGGGCAGGGTCAGATGCCGCCCGTCAAACCGGCGTGGCACCAGATTGTTGAAGTGCGTGTTGTAGATTCGCGCCAGCCGGTCGGTGCGGTCCGGATCGGTCCAGACCCAGTTGGTGAAGGCGTCCTTGATCTTGGCCAGCTTCTCCTTCGCGGCCTCGGTCGCCTCGCTGTTGAGGACGCGTTTTTCCACCCCGTCCTCGATGATCGTGTCGAAGATCTGCGGCGTGGCGCTGTTCAGCGCGTCGTGCAGCAGCCAGCCGGCGTTGCGCCGGGCGGTGCCCCATTCGGAGGTGCCGGCGGCGGTGCCGATGAACGGCGTGACATCCACCGACCAGGAGGCGATCTCGACGGTGTGGCGCACCCGCGTGGCGGCGCCCATCACCTCGGCGATGAATGCCTCGATGTCGGCCACAGGAATCCACGGCGCGCCGGGCCGGGCAGTAATGTCCGAGGGCTGAAGGTCGTCGGGCTGCACCAGCCGCAGCGCCGCCATGTTGCGCGCATACTGCGGATCGCGCCCGGCCGCCGCCTCGGCGTCGGCGAGCTTGGTGCGGACGGACCCCGACAGGTAGGCGTCGTCGGTCTCCCAGACTTCAGTGCGCGGGTTGAGGAACACCGCGGTGCCGAGTTGCGCCAGCGCAGTTTCCGGGTCGCGGTCCAGCAACTCGGCCAGGTGGTCGATGTCCACGCGGCCGGTCTCGTTGAGGGTGACGGCCAGTGCGTCGGCCGCGGTCGCGATCAGCGGCGCCGATGGCGGCGCGATCACCCGTTCCCGGAAGATCGGCCCCATGCGGGCGAGGCCGGACTCCAGGTCGTAGTCCTCGATGCTGGCGACCAGCCAGCAATCGGGGTCGTCGGCGAACGGCGCCAGGTTCGGGCGACGGTGCGTCTCGCGTTCCTCGCCGGTCTCGGCGTCGGTGGTGACCGAGACGACCGTGTGGTTGATCGGACCGAAGCTGCGGACGAAGCTGCTGTAGGCGATGCGCAGCCGGACCTGCGCCGGCGCCCAGGGCTGGTCGGCGGCCTGGGCGCGCAGCACCTCGCGCACCGCGTCGCGGATCGGCAGCAGGGCACGGATGACCTTGGCGGTGCGGGCGAGGATGCCGTCGGCGCCCTTGCCCTCCTTGATCGCGACGGCGTGCGCTTCGCCGTTCACGATCTGCATCAGCCGGTCGGCCGTGCCGGGGAGGTAGGAGCCTTCCTTGATCGTGGCGCCGTCGGCGGCCGTGCCCACTTCTGTCGTGGCATCGTCGTCAAAGCCCGCCTCGGACTCTGCTGACGGGGTGAAGATGCCGGTGGGCAGCCGGTCGAGCGCGGCGGTCAGCAAGGTCTCGAAGGTCGTGCCGTCTTTGCGCGGCCGGCAGGTGTAGGTGAGGGCAGGGCCGTAGATGCCGCGCCGCTGTGCATGATCGCCCAGCACCATCTCCGGGTGCTCGGCGAAGTAGCGGTTCACCTGGATGCCGGCCGGGTCCGCGTCATCGCCGTCGTCATCCGGCGCCGCCTCGACCGCGGCGAGGTCGATCCAGGCCGCGCCGGCGGAGGATTGGCCGGCGTCGCGGCGCTGGAACACCAGCAGATCGGCCACCACGTCGGTGCCCGCGGTTGCGCGCATGCTGGCCTCGGGCAGGCGCACCGCGCCGATCAGGTCGGCCATGCCGGCGATGTGCTCGCGCGCCGTGGTGCTCACCTTGTCCATCGTGCCGGTGCTGGTGACGAACAGCGCGAGGCCGCCGGGACGCAGCCGCTCAATCGAGCGCGCGATGAAATAGTCGTGCAGCCGGAGCCGCAGCGCCCGCGTGGTGGGATCGGCCCGCACCACGCGATCGGAGAACGGCGGATTCCCGATCGACAGATCGAAGCCGCCGGCGAGCGGGCTCCGCGTGTAATCTTCGCACCGTACCCGTGCCTCGGGATGCACGAGGCGGGCGATCCGGGCGGTGACCGGATCGTATTCGATGCCGGTGAGCTGGCAGGCCGGACGCAGCGGGGCAGGGAGCAGAGCGAAAAACAGGCCGGTACCCATGCCGGGTTCCAGCACACGACCGCCGCTGAACCCCAGCCGCACCGCGGCCCGCCAGAGTCCAGAGATGATCGTTTCAGGTGTAAAGTGAGCATATTGGGTGGCACGCTGGAGGGCGGCGTATTCTTCCGGCGTAACGGCGGCTTCGAGCGCCGCGCCGATTTCCTGCCAGCCGGGCCGGAAGTCGTCCTCACCAGGACGGCGGAAGCAGTTCTGCGCCAGGTCCGTGGCACCGAAGCCGATGAAACGCAGCAGCTGCGCCTGCTCCTCCGGCGTTGGGGCGCGGCCCGACTGCTCCAGCGCCTTCGACAGACGGATCGCGGCGATGTTGTCGCGTGCCCGGGCCGGCCAGCCCAGGGCAAGGTCGCGATCACCGGCAAGATGGAAGTTGCTGCCGCGTGCGGCCGGAGCCGCTGGTGCAGCTTCTGGCGGCAGCGTGTCGTCGTCGTCATCGGCCGCATCGAATGCGCACATATCCGCAGCGGTTGACGCCGCGGGGTAGCTCCAGCCCGACAACGCGGTGTTGTCGAACAGCGTGAATCCAAAGGTGTCGTTTGGCATGATGGTGTCCTCGTGCGGGCAGCCGCACAGCCTCGACCGCCTGGAAGGCGGCCGAGCCGGCGACTGCAGGTTGATCGGAACGGGTGGCTCTACGCGGCGACCGGCATCGGTTCCGGCGCAGTGGCCGCATTTCCATCGTCGCCGGTGGACAGGCTGTCCGATGGTCCGGCTTGGCTGATTGCGTAGGCGGGATGGAAGGCAAGCAGGTAATCGGCGATGCGCTGCGCGTCTGCTGCCGCCCGAAAAATCTCCTTGCGGTCAGAGCGAAGCCGCTCTAACCAGGAGGCCACGTAAGCGGCGTTGTTGGCAAACTCGCTGTCTAAGACTGCGAGGCCAAGCTCACCGCAGAGCATGAGCATCCCAAGCTCAGCCCGGAACTCCTCCCTCGCGTAGTCATACGAACCGAACCGATTTCGCAAATCGCGGTTGAGCCGCTTCACCGCGCCCGACCAGTGACACAGCTCATGCGTAACGGTTCCGCAATATCCTTCCGCCGTCGCGAAGGCCGATTGCGGCGGCATCTGGATGTGATCCGTCGAAGGTGAATAAAACGCGCGGTCGCCACCGATCCTGATGACAGCGCCACTGTTGCCGAGAATGATCTCGGCGGCCTCCGGCGTGCGCCACGGCGCTTCCTCGATGGTAGGCGGCACGAAGTCCGAGATACCCTCGATTTGGCTGGCGTGGAACAGGGTGAAGGCGCGCAGCAGTGGGATGCGCTTCATCGCGTCTTCGTCATCGGCCGGCTTGGACTCATCGCGCAGTTCGAGCCGCTTGAAGAAGAACGCTGCTGTGCCGCGCTCGCCTTTGCGAACCTGCCAGCCGCGATCTTCGGCTTGTTTGTAGGTTGCCCAACGTGGATCACCGCTGCTGAACGCAAGAGGCGACATGCCGAGCATTAACACGTTGATCCCGCGATAGCGCTGACCGGTCGTCGCGTTGCACGGCATCGCCGGACCACCGGCCTTGTCGGGGTCCCACGGCTTGCGCCATGGCGGCGTGCCGGCCTCCAGCGCGGCGATGACGCGGTCGGTGACTTCCTGATAGTGATCGCGCGGCACGTGGCCGGTCTTGCCGCCGCGGTTCGCGTGTCTGGTCATGGTGCTGCTGGAACTCATCGGGATGTCCTTCCCTTCATGGGTTTCTGGAACACCCCTCCCGCCCCGCATCCCGGCTGACCGGGGCAAGGGCGCGCCACTTGCGCGAGGCCGCAGGCCGGTCCCTTGCGGCGGGCAGACGGCGATGCGGTAGCGGTTCTCATTGCATCTTTGTTTTCCGATCCCCTCTTTGATTCCTGCTCCGTGATGCTGATCCTGGCTGCGCTGAGCCCGGGCATGATCCGGCATTACGGCACGGGCGCGAGCGCACGGATGGTGTCGTTCCAGTCGTTCAGCCCGTCGGGTGGAAGGAGCCTGTCGAACGGCACACCGGCCTCGGTCGCCAGACCGGCGAGGCGGGCAGCATGGCGCCGGCCGGCGGTGTCGGCGTCGGTCGCGGCGATCAGGATGCTGGCCGGGTCGGCCGACAGTCCGTGCAGGAGCTGCTGCAACGCGGCGACGGTCGCCGGCCCCATGCCGCCGGCGGTGGCGGCATAGAGGGTGTCGCGGCGTTGGCGCTCGATCGCCGCCAGGCTGAGGGCGTCGATCGCCGCCTCGCACACCGCGACGCGGGTCGGGCGGCCAGGGCCGCCGGGCAGGCGGAACAGCGTCTTGCCGCCGCCGGCCGAGAAGCTGCGCCAGGCGGGACCACGCATCTCGATCCCGGTCAGCGTTCCCGCGTCGTCCCGGTGCGCGAACCAGGCGCTGCCGTGCGGACCTTCCCGGAGGACATCGGCCATGCCGGCGGCGACAAGAATGCGCTCCGGCAATCCGCGCTGTCCGGTCAGGTAGCGCCAAGCCGGCGAGCCGCGCGACAGGGGCGGACGCCTCGTCCACCGCATGGCGATGGGGATGAGCAATGCCCGTGTCCGCCGCGTGCGGATGGCCTCGGGAAACGCGGGGGCAATACCCACGAAGCCGCGCAGCACGAGACAGGCCGCGCCGAAGTTCAAGCCCCGGATCGAGGTGCCGGACGAGGGTGAAGATGTCGCCCTTGCGTTCGCTGAACGGGTCCCACCAGCCGCGGCCGTCATGGTTGACGATCAGGATTTCGCCGGAGCCGCGGCGGTATTTGAGGCTACGTCGGGTGCTCTCCGCATGGTCGAGCCGCCACACCGGCGGCAGCCGCTCCAGCAGCGCGGCGCAGCTCACGCCGGCCTTCAGCCATTCAATCTCGGTGTTCTGCACGGTTCGGCCGTCCTTTCGGGATCGGCCGGGCAGGGCGGGTGCGGCGCCATGCCTTCCTCTGTCCATCTGCTCGGCCTGCCCACCCGCCGACCGCGAAGCCGGCGCGGGACAAGGGCGGGCGCAGCACGGGAGCGCGCAGCGCGACGCACCCTTGTCGTGCGCAGGGCGCAAGCGGTAGCGCTGTCGTCTGTCGGCAGATTTCGCCTTCCTGCGCGAGATCGTCGCCCGTAGGCGGCGGAACGGCGCCTTGTGGCCTGGGATGAAGCCAAGAGTCCGACCTGCAAGACGCGCCAGCAAAGACACGGAGGGTCAGGCCTTGTTGCCGGATCAAAACAGGTCAGTCCTGGAACGCGGGAAACCCCGTCTGGTCAAACTCCGGCGGGGTGTCTACTATGCCTATCTTTGTTGCCTGGCGCCGCTCACGATAGCGGCCCAAGCATCGCCCGCGAAAGGATGACGATGGGCGAGAACGCCGAACACGGTCAGCTGCTTGAGCTGACGGCCCGGATCGTGGCTGCGCAAGTGGGACACAACGAGGTCGCGCCGGCAGCGCTGCCTGAGCTGATCCGCATCGTGCATGCGACGCTCGCCGGCGCAGGAAAGCCGGCCGAGGTTGCCGAAAAGCCGCAGCCGGCGGTGCCGGCGAAGAAATCGGTTTTCCCGGATTTCATCATCTGTCTGGAGGATGGGAAGAAGCTGAAGATGCTCAAGCGGCATCTCCAGACCAGCTACAGCCTGACGCCGGAGCAGTACCGCGAGAAGTGGGGCCTGCCCCACGATTACCCGATGGTCGCACCCAGCTACGCCGAGAAGCGTTCGACGCTTGCGAAATCGATCGGCCTCGGCAGAAAGAAAGCCCCTGAGCCGGCCATCGCGCCCCGGAAGAGACCAGGTCGCCCGCGCAAGGCTGCCGCCGAATAGGCTGCGGGGACCTGATTCCGCCACGTCATGGCGAGTGCGGCAGCCATGGTCATGCTGCCGTCCTCGCCTCTTGATGTTGCGGGCGTGACTCTGGGAGCGGCAGCCTACAACTCATCGGCCGGGAGGTTCACGACGTCAGCTCCCGCTCTGCGATAGGCAGCGGCCACAACGCGCAGCGGCGCGTTCGACAGCGAGCCCCAGGGCGGCGCGTCCGCCGGCTGACCGACTGCGATCATCGGACCGCGCACCGCCAGCCTGAACGCCTCGTCGAATGGTATTTCGCGGCTGTCAATTACCGGCAATCCGCAAGCGATGCAGGTGGCCTTTATCGATTCCCAATCGTAGCCGCTGAGCGTGCAGCCGCGGCCAAAATGCAACGAAAAACCGCCCCGGCCAATCGAGAGATGACCGCCCTCGGTTCGCAACGCGCGACCGATCAGGTCCTCGGTGCTATCCCGTTCCGGCGCCCTCATCGCCGGGTCTCCTGCAGGTCATGGATCGGGACCGTGCTGTCCCGGTCCGACACGAAGCCGGGAACGGCGAGGATGAGGTAGATCGCGGCGGAGAGAAGCGTTGCTCCCGCTGCGATTCGTAGACTCTTGCCGATCATTTCCATTTGCCGCTCCTGTTCTGGATCTTCTTCTCGAAGACCTATCCCAGCGGCTGCTTCGGGAGCGCCGGGGCATGAGCGGGCGCAGGCGGGGACCCACGCGCCTGCGCGTGGGGGGGCAAGCCCGGGAGCGTAGCGACGAACTCTTGCGGCGGCGCGCTCGCAAGCGGCAGCATTTCTTGCTGTGCGTATTTCCGATTGGGCTTTTCCGATATGTCGGCGACCGACACCGTCCTGTCCTGGGTACCCCCCAAAGGGCGGTGCTCGTTGCCCTACCCCACGCATTCTGGACGGTCCCAGCGTGAATCGGTGCCGGTTCCTTCAAGGCGCCCCGGCGCGGCCGGTCGCCTTGGCTGCGGGTCGCCCGCGTTGTTCGACGGGGAAGGGTAGCCTACAAACATCAGCGTGAAAGCCGTCTCGCCGGACTGGTAGGCGGGACAGGGAGATTGGCATGGCTAACGGCGACCTCAACTGGATCACGAACTTCATCTGGGGCATCGCCGATGACGTGCTCCGTGACCTCTATGTCCGCGGCAAGTACCGCGACGTCGTCCTGCCGATGACCGTGCTGCGGCGCCTCGATGCCGTCCTCGAGTCGACGAAGCAGGCGGTGCTGGACATGAAGGCGGGGCTCGACGCGGCGGGCATCACCAATCAGGACGCTGCCCTGCGCCAGGCTGCCGGGCAGGCTTTCTACAATACCTCGGCGTTCACGCTGCGCGACTTGAAGGGCCGGGCGAGCCATCAGGCGCTGAAGGCCGACTTCGAGGCTTATCTCGACGGCTTCTCGCCCAACGTCCAGGAAATCCTGGATAACTTCGAGTTCCGCAACCAGATTCCCCGCCTGTCCAAGGCCGACGTGCTTGGCACCCTCATCCTGCGATTTCTCGATCCGGCGGTAAACCTCAGCCCGAACCCGGTGCTCAACGGCGACGATTCGGTCAAACACCCCGGCCTCGACAACCACGCCATGGGCACCCTGTTCGAGGAACTGGTGCGCCGGTTCAACGAGGAGAACAACGAAGAGGCCGGGGAGCACTGGACGCCGCGCGATGCGGTGAAGCTGATGGCGCGGCTGATCCTGCTGCCCATCGCCGACCGGATTGAGTCCGGCACCTACCTGCTCTACGACGGCGCCTGCGGGACCGGCGGCATGCTGACGGTGGCGGAAGAAACACTGGCGGATCTTGCCGCCGAACGTGGCAAGCAGGTCGCCGCCCATCTCTATGGGCAGGAGATCAACGCCGAAACCTATGCCATCGCCAAGGCCGACCTGCTGCTGAAGGGCGAGGGCGAGGCTGCCGACAACCTGAGGGGCGGGCCGGAGTATTCGACGCTCGCCAATGACGCGTTCCCGCGGCACGAGTTCGACTTTATGCTGTCTAATCCGCCGTATGGGAAAAGCTGGAAAAGCGACCTGGAGCGGATGGGCGGGAAGGACGGAATCAAGGACCCCCGCTTCATCATCGAGCACGACGGCGACCCGGAATATTCGCTGCTGACCCGGTCCAGCGACGGGCAGTTGCTGTTCCTGGTGAACATGCTGTCCAAGATGAAGACCATGACAATACTCGGAAGTCGGATTGCCGAGGTACATAACGGTTCGTCGCTGTTCACCGGGGATGCGGGCCAGGGCGAAAGCAATATCCGCCGCTGGGTCATCGAGAATGACTGGCTGGAAGCCATCGTCGCACTGCCTCTGAATATGTTCTACAATACCGGCATCGCCACCTACATTTGGGTGTTGAGCAACCGCAAGCCAACGCATCGGCGTGGCCATGTGCAGTTGATTGACGCGACCGCATGGTTCAAGCCGCTACGCAAGAACATGGGCAAAAAAAACTGCGAACTGACGGAGGACGATATTGGGAGGATCTGCAATACATTCCTCGACTTCGCGCCAACCGGGCAATCGAAGATTTTCCCCAATGCCGCCTTCGGTTACTGGAAGGTCACGGTGGAACGGCCGCTGCGGTTGAAGGTGGATTTGTCGGCGGCACGGATGGCCGCGTTCCGCCGCACCTGCACAGATGCCGACGACGCGCCGCTGGTCAACCTCGCGGCGCGGTTGGCCGAGCGGCTGGGGGCCGGACCGCATCGCGACTTCAACCGGGTCATGGAGGCGGTCGAGCAGGATGCCGATGCCCATGGCGTGAAGCTGACGGCGAAGCGGCGCAAGCTGGTTCAATCGGCGCTGGCTGAGCGCGACGAGGCGGCGGAGCCGGTCATTGCCCGCGTGTTCAAGCCGGGGAAGGCAGAGGCGGCGCCGCTCCATGGCCGCTATGCCGCGAAGATCGGCGGCAAGCGCGTGGTGGTGGAATACGAGCCGGACGCCGAGTTGCGGGACACCGAACAAGTGCCGTTGCTGGAGCCGGGCGGCATCGGCGCCTTCATCGAGCGGGAGGTGCTGCCGCACGCGCCGGATGCCTGGGTGGATGAGGACGCGACCAAAGTGGGCTATGAAATCAGCTTCACCCGGTATTTCTACAAGCCGCAGGACCTGCGGTCGCTGGAGGCGATCCGCGCCGACATCCTGGCGGCGGAGCGGGAGGCCGAAGGACTGCTGGCTGACATCATTGGAGCCGTCCGGTGATCGACGGGCTTCGCCCTTATCCGCAGATGAAACCGAGCGGGTTGCCGTCGCTTGGAGACATTCCGGCGCATTGGGAGGTACGTCGGAATGGTCGTCTGTTCGGTGCCCGGCGGGAAACCGACTTTCCCGACCTACCTATCCTTGAGGTGTCGATCCGAAGCGGTGTTCGCGTCCGGAACTTCGGGGACGGCGGACGCAAGCAGGAGATGGCCGACCGTTCCAAGTATCAGCGGGCTGTGCAGGGCGACATTGCCTACAACATGATGCGCATGTGGCAAGGCGCGGTCGGGATCGTACCTGCCGATGGGCTTGTCAGTCCCGCCTATGTCGTTGCCCGGCCGTTTCCGGAGACCGACAGCGCCTACTATGCCTATCTATTCCGGACAGCCGCCTATATGCGCGAGATTGACGCATTCTCGCGCGGCATCGTGCCTGACCGGAACCGCCTCTATTGGGAGGCATTCAAGCAGATGCCGTCGGTCTATCCGCCGCTCGACGAGCAGCGGCTGATCGTGCGGTTCTTGGATTGGCATGGGGCACGGACGGCGAAGCTAATCCGGGCGAAGAAGAAGCTCATCGGGCTACTGAACGAGCAGAAGCGGGCTATCATTCAACAGGCAGTTACTCGGGGCCTAATCTCAAATGTAGTCCTTCAACCCTCTGGCACACCATATGTTGGGGATATTCCAAGACACTGGAATGTCGTGCGGTTGAAGAATTTGGTTTCTCAAATCGACCAGGGCATCAGCCCGCAAGCCGAGAATCGGCTTGCTGAAGGCGAGGATTGGGGCGTCTTGAAGGCGGGCTGCATAAATGGCGGCGTTTTCAGAGAATTGCAGCACAAGCGCTTGCCAGAGGGGTTGGAATTCGACGAGAACTTGCGTGTCAGATTGGGGGACGTATTGATATCGCGAGCGAGCGGTTCTCCAACTCTCGTGGGGTCGGCAGGCAAGGTAACGGCGTTGTCTCGCAAACTTATATTATCCGACAAGATATTTCGCCCTATATTTAGAAATGAAATGGACGCGGATTTCATGTTTTTTGTGATGAATAGCCATTATTTCCGACGCCAGGTCGAGCTGGCCATTAGCGGCGCCGAAGGTCTAGCAAATAACCTCCCACTAACTTCGCTGAAGGAGTTCCGAATTGTTCTTCCACCAAGAGATGAAATGGAGGCGATTGTAAACTATTTAGATGACGCTTTGGAAAATGATGGTCTTTTACAAGAAGTTGTGCAGAATGGAGTAGATTCTATAAATAAATATCACACTAAAATTGTTATGGACGTGGTAACAGGCAATCTCGACGTGCAAGAAGCGGCCGCCTTGCTTACGGTGGGTATGGACTCTTCCGATGTTCTGGAAGCCGAAACCACTGCAACCGACGAAGAGTTCGCCGAGGATGAACTCGCGGAAGCTGACGCCTGACCATGCCGCCACCGCCTGACGCGCCGAAGATCTACCACATCGTCCATGTCGACCGTCTCGGCTCCATCATCGCCGACGGTGGCCTGTGGTCCGACGCGGCGATGGTGCAGCGGCCGGGGTGCGGCACCACGATCGGCATGTCCGGGATCAAGGCGCGGCGGCTGACGCTGCCCGTGCATTGCCATCCTGGCACCCATGTCGGCGACTACGTTCCGTTCTATTTTTGTTCTCGCTCGGTGATGCTCTACGTGATACGCATGGCCAACCTTCCGGAGCTGGCCTACCGGGGTGGCCAGGGGCCTATCGTGCATCTGGAAGCTGACCTGCGGGAGGTTGTGGCCTGGGCGGACCGAACGGGGCGACGGTGGGCTTTCTCTCTGTCGAACGCCGGGGCACGCTACGCGCAGTTCCGCAGCGACTTGGCAAGGCTGGACGAAGTGAACTGGACCGCCGTGGCGGCGACCGATTTCCGACCGGCGGAGGTCAAGGAAGGCAAGCAGGCGGAGTTCCTTGTGCACGAGTCGTTCCCATGGACCCTCGTCCGCCGTGTCGGCGTGCAGTCGCAGGCGATCGGACAGCAAGCCGTGCTGGCCATGGTGGGGGCGGCCCATCGCCCGGCCGTGCAAATTCTGCCACACTGGTACTATTGAGGGAGGCTGCGACGATGATCGAGTTCACGTCCGGCGACATCCTCGCCGCGGATGCCGAGGCCCTGGTCAACACGGTCAACTGCGTCGGCGTCATGGGGCGCGGCATCGCGCTTCAGTTCAAGCATGCTTTCCCGGCCAACTTCGCCGCCTACGAAGGCGCCTGCAAGCGGCAGGACGTGCAGCCCGGCCGCATGTTCGTCACGGAGACCGGCGCGCTGACCAACCCGCGCTTCATCATCAACTTCCCCACCAAACGCCACTGGCGCGGCAAGAGCCGGATGGAGGACATCGACTCGGGTCTGGTCGCCCTGGTGGACGAAATCCGGGCGCGTGGCATCCGGTCCATTGCCATCCCCCCGCTCGGCAGCGGCCTCGGCGGGTTGAACTGGCCGGACGTGCGGCCCCGGATCGTGGACGCGCTGCGCGGATTGAACGACGTCACGGTCTTCGTTTACGAGCCAAACGGCGCTCCGGACAGCCGCCCTATGGCGGCTTCCCGCGACGTGCCGAACATGACGCACGGTCGCGCCGCACTGGTGGTGCTCATGGATCGCTATCTCCGCGGGCTGCTTGACCCGTTCGTCACGCTGCTGGAAGTGCAGAAGCTGATGT
The DNA here is from genome assembly GCA_963709085.1 of uncultured Alphaproteobacteria bacterium. GTDB lineage: Bacteria > Pseudomonadota > Alphaproteobacteria > Acetobacterales > Acetobacteraceae > Rhodovastum. The sequence goes on along the minus strand of CAVPVB010000018.1, from coordinate 248,980 downwards.
ACTTCATGCAGGAGGCCGGACAGCCACTGAGCCTGAATTACGTACCGCACTATTACGGCCCCTATGCCGAGAACCTGCGGCACGTGCTGCGGCACATCGAGGGGCATCTGGTTTCCGGCTATGGGGACGGCGGCGATGCTCCGGACAAGCAGCTGGGGCTGGTACCCGGCGCGGTAGCGGACGCGGAAGCCTTCCTGACCGAGGATTCGGAGACGCGCAGCCGCTTCGACCGCGTGGCCGACCTGGTGGACGGGTTCGAGACGCCGTTCGGCCTGGAACTGCTCTCGACGGTGCACTGGGTCGTCAAGCACGGTGCCGGATCGATGGACGACGTGGTCGCAACGACGTATGCCTGGAATCCGCGCAAGCGCCAGTTCGCGCCCCGGCAGATCCGGCTTGCCCTGGATGTCCTGGCTGAAAAGGGGTGGATCGAGCCGGTTCCGGCATAAGGTCAGGGATGACGACCGATACGACCGAGAAGGGCCTCGAAGCGCTGATCACCGCCGCCCTGCTGGAGCGGGGCTGGCAGACGGGCGACCCGCCGGCTTACGACCGGGACTATGCCGTCGACCTCGCCCAGCTCGCGGCGTTCCTCGATGCCACCCAACCCGGTGCTGGCGAGGCGCTGGATCTCGGCGCGGCCAGCCCGACGCGCCAAAAGTTCCTGGCGCGGCTCCAGGGAGAGATTACCAAGCGTGGCGTGATCGACGTACTCCGCCACGGCCTCAAGCACGGGCCGCATCGCCTGGACCTCTTCTATGGCACGCCGACGCCGGGCAATGCCCGCGCCGCCGAGCGGCATGCGCTGAACCGCTTCACTGTGACCCGCCAGCTTCGCTACAGCCGCGACGAGACGGCACTGGCGCTGGATGTGGCCCTGTTCATCAACGGGCTGCCGGTTGCGACGTTCGAACTGAAAAACAGCCTGACGAAGCAGACGGTTGCCGATGCCGTCGAGCAATACAAGCACGACCGCGATCCCCGTGAACGGCTGTTCGAATTCGGCCGCTGCGTCGTCCATTTCGCCGTGGATGACCAGGAGACGCGGTTTTGCACCCACTTAAAGGGCAAGGAATCCTGGTTCCTGCCGTTCAATCTTGGCTGGCAGGATGGCGCTGGCAACCCGCCGAACCCCGATGGGGTGAAGACCGACTACCTCTGGAAGCGCGTTCTGACGCCAGCCAGCCTGACGGACATTCTGGAGAATTACGCCCAGGTCGTCGAGAAGGTCGATCCGAAGACCGGGAAGAAGAAGCGCGAGCAGCTATTCCCCCGCTATCACCAACTTGACGTGGTTCGGGCGCTGCTGGCCGATGCAAGGGGACGTGGCGCCGGCAAGCGGTATCTGGTTCAGCACTCGGCCGGGAGCGGCAAGTCGAACTCCATCGCCTGGCTCGCGCACCAGCTTATCGGCGTAGCCAGGGGCGGCGCCGCGGTGTTTGACTCCATTATCGTGGTGACCGACCGCCGCATCCTGGACAAGCAGATACGGGACACCATCAAGCAGTTTGCCCAGGTGGGCGCGACCGTGGGCCATGCCGAACATTCCGGCGACCTTCGGCGCTTCATCACCGAGGGCAAGAAGATCATCATCACCACGGTGCAGAAGTTTCCCTGGATTGTCGACGAAATCGGGGCCGACCATCGGACTCGGTGTTTCGCCGTCCTCATCGACGAGGCCCATTCCAGCCAGGGCGGCAAGGCATCCGCCGCGGTCAACATGGCCCTGTCGGCAAACGGCGAGGCGGACGAGGATGAGACAGCCGAGGACCGCATCAACAGGGTGATGGAAGGGCGCAAGCTGCTGCCAAATGCCAGCTATTTCGCATTCACCGCCACACCAAAGAATAAGACGTTGGAAATTTTTGGCGATGGCTTCAAGGATGGTGACCAAGTAAAGCATCGCCCATTCCATAGCTACACAATGAAGCAGGCGATTCAGGAAGGCTTTATCCTTGATGTTCTGAAATTCTACACTCCCGTAAGCAGTTACTACAGGCTCGTCAAGACAGTAGAAGAAGATCCCGTTTTCGACACCAAGCGAGCCAAAAAGAAGCTGCGCCGATATGTCGAAGGCCATGAGCATGCCATCGGATTGAAGGCGGAGATCATGGTGGACCACTTCCACGAACAGGTGCTGGCGCTGGGCAAGATCGGTGGCGAGGCCCGCGCGATGGTTGTGACCGGAGGTATCGAGCGGGCAATCCAGTATTTCGGCGCTATCCGGGACTACCTGAAGGAACGCAAGAGTCTCTACAGGGCGATCGTCGCGTTCTCCGGCGAACACGAAGTCGGCGGCCAGAAGGTGACCGAGGGATCGCTGAACGGCTTTTCGTCCAACCTCATCGCAGAGCGGATTGTCGAGGCGCCCTATCGCTTTCTGGTCTGCGCCGACAAATTCCAGACAGGCTACGACGAGCCGTTGCTGCACACGATGTATGTTGACAAGCCGTTGTCCGGCATCAAGGCGGTGCAAACGCTGTCGCGGCTGAACCGTGCCCACCCGAAGAAGCACGACACGTTCGTCCTCGACTTCCAGAATGATGTGGAAACCATCAAGGCATCATTCGCCGACTATTATCGCACCACCATCCTGAGCGACGAAACCGATCCGAATAAGCTGCACGATTTGCAGGCGGCGTTGGACGGTTACCAAGTTTATGCGCCGGAGCAGGTCGAACGGCTGGTGGAACTCTACCTCGGCGGTGCCCAACGCGACCGACTTGACCCGATCCTCGATGCCTGCGTGGCCGTCTACAAGGAACTCGACGAGAATGGTCAGGTCGACTTCAAGGGGAAGGCCAAGGCGTTTACGCGCACATACGGCTTCCTCGCCGCTATTCTTCCCTACACCAGTGCCGCATGGGAAAAACTGTCTACCTTCCTCGCGTTTCTGACGCCCAAGCTCCCGGCCCCCAAGGATGAGGACCTGTCCCAAGGCATCCTGGACACCATCGACATGGACAGCTACCGCGTCGAAAAGCAGGCGGTCGTACGCATTCAGCTTCCCGACCAGGATGCAGAGATCGAGCCGGTGCCGACCTCGGGCGGCGGGGCGAAGCCGGAGCCGGAACTGGACAGGCTTTCCAACATTTTGAGCAGCTTCAACGATCTGTTTGGAAATATCCCATGGGTTGACGGCGACCGCGTGCGGGGCCTGATTTCCAAGGACATTCCGGCACGGGTCGCTGTTGATGTCGCCTATCAGAACGCTCGCCAAAATTCGGACAAACAAAATGCGAGGATTGAGCACGACAAGGCGCTCGGTCGGGTTATCATTAGCCTTATGAAGGACGATACGGAACTGTTCAAACAGTTCAGCGACAACGAGTCATTCAGGAAGTGGCTTGGCGACTGGGTATTTTCTTCGACATATCAGCCAGGTGTCGACACTCAAGGATCACCTGCGTGACCCTGACAGCGCCTTCGCGCTGCGCGAGCTGGCATCGGCGGGCAAGGTGGTTCCGCAAATAGTTGCCAACTCCGCCATGGGAGCACAGCGACCGTCCTGATTGTCGCTGAACAGGTATGGCATAGCATTCGCCGGCGGCGGCCACAGCCGCCACTCCAGGGATGCTCGTGCCCAGGGTGCGGAAATCGCCGAACCGGAACGTCGGCCATGCGCGAAAGGCCAAGGTTGGCGCCGTCTGCCGGCACCGTGGCGTGGCGAGCGGAGCGGGTGTGTCAGTGGCCAGGCTGCCGGTGGGTAGGTGCGTGAAGCATGTGGCGAAGCCGGTGTCGCGCTCGACGTCGGCCATCACTTCGGTCACCCGCGCCCGGGGCAGCATGCCGTAGCGATCCGCCAACAGTCCGGCCTCGTCCGGGATGGCGGGCTTTGGCCGCGTGATGTAGAATTGCCTCCTCGATCTCGACCGCCATCCAACGCGCCGCTGCTAGCCAGGGCCGTCAGGCGCTCTTGCAGCAGCGCCGCTCGGGCGGCGCCGTAGCGCACTGGGTCGGTCTCGCCGCCGATGGCCGAGACAATGATAAGCTGCTTCGAGCGAAATGACGTGCGCTGAGGGGTTTCGCATTATACTGTAACGCATGGAGCAAATCAGCGAATTTGTCCGGCTCAGCGCGACCGATTTGGTCGGCCACCTGAATTGCAGGCACCTCACTCTCCTCGATAGGGCAGTTGCTGCCGGCGCGCTCGAAAAGCCCCGGTTCTGGGATCCGCTGTTCGTAACCCTGCTGGAACGGGGCGCCCGACATGAACAGGAATTCGTCGATCATCTCCGATCCGCAGGCTTTGACGTCACAGTGATCGACGGCGTCGGCGTCGATCCGACCGCCGTCCGCGAAACCCGAAAGGCCATGGACCGCGGCGACCCCATCATTGTTCAGGGAGCCTTCCAAGCCGGGGTTTGGGTTGGTCGAACCGATGTCCTACGCCGCACCGACGAGCCAAGCGTCCTCGGCTCATGGTCGTATGAAGTCATCGACACCAAGCTGGCGCGCGAGACGCGCGGCGGCACAATCCTCCAGCTCTGCCTCTATGCCGATCTGGTCGAAGCCGCGCAGGGAACCGGACCGGAATTCGGCTACGTCATCGCTCCGTGGTCCAACTATGAAGCACAGGCGTTCCGCATCGCCGACTTCGCGGCCTACTACAGGCAGGTCCGTCGTAGCCTGGAGACGTTCGTCGCTGCCAGCGACAACGACGACAGCTATCCCGAGCCCAAGGATCATTGCGACATTTGCAGATGGCAGGGTGACTGCGACGGCTCCTCGCTATCCTCTGTGGATGGGAACGGGCTTATGCCGGCAGCCTAAGGTCGAGCTTCCCGGCAAGGAGATAGACCATGGCTATGAGATTGCGGTTTGAGCGGTAGCCGCGTGCCTTGGCTTTGGCGGCCTGCACGAGGCTGTTGATGCCCTCAATCAAGCCGTTGGCAATATTGCTGTGGAACCACCGCAGCATGCCGTCCCAGTGGCGTTTGACAGTACGCGCGGCCTCGATCATCGGCTCGAGCCGGCTATGAGTGGCCCAGAAGTACCATCTCTTGAGATGGTCGGCGGCCGCCTCGACCGAGGGCTGATCGTAGAGATCCTGAAAGGCCAGCCTGATCTGGTAGGCGCGGGCGGTCTTGAGGTTGCTGCGGGCGAGGCTGTCGCGGGTCTCGCGCTGGCTGCTGGAGAGGTTGGCTGGGTTCTTCAGCCACACATACCGGCTCTTCTTCAGTTCCGGCCGGCTCTTCACCTCCTCGCGGCGCACCCTATCGACCGCATCGTTGACGATCTTGACGGCGTGGAACTTGTCGAAGGTGATGGCGGCGTTGGGCAGGTTCTCGCTGACGCCCTTGATGAAGGCCGCGCTCATGTCGATGCAGACTTCGGCGATTGCCGCCGGGTCGCCGCCATGGGCGGTGTGTCGATGGTTGTCTCAACCGGCGTATAGTTGGTGTCGAGGGCCGCTCCGACGTGATCGCCCCTGCTGTGAGCGAGCTCTGGAGGCTCCCAGGAACAGTGTCGTGAGCGGATGGGGTCATGACCGAACCGCCTGAGGCGGTAATTAAGGGACCGTGCACCTCGGCAGCAGGCCGGCAGCCTGCCAGAATTGAGGGCAAGCACGGCGCCGAGCCCAACTTGCCAGTTCCGCTTCGACGCCGTGCCCCACACCGTGCCAGGCACGAATGCAGGACGACTATCCTGCCAGTGGCGGCGTTCGTCTACGCCGCGTTTGCGACGACGGGCAGAGCGAGCCGCAGTCTGGCCGTCTTTTCCTGTGCGCAAGGTGCCGCGGTCAGGCGATCGTCTGCCGCTGTTGCGACCGAGGTCAGATCTACTGCGGTGCCGAGTGCGCGCGGCAAGCGCGCCAGGAGGCGCAGCATGCCGCCGCGAAGCGCTATGCGGCGAGTCCTCGCGGCAAGCGACGCCAGGCCGGCCGCTCGTGCCGTTACCGGAAGCGGCAAAGAGAAATAATCACGCATCAGGGTTCACCCCCGTTGCCGGCGGGTGATCTGCTGCCGGCCGACGCGATGGTGACGCCTCGCGACGACGCCCTCCCGGCCGAGCCGCCCCGGCGGTCGATGGCGCACTGTCATTGGTGCGGCCGTCTCTGCCTGCCGCTGCTTCGCCAGGGGTTCCTGCGCCGTCGCGGTCACCGCCGCGGTCGTGTTGGACCCGCCCGAACGGAGCGCAATGCCCCATGGTGACCCCGCCTGACATCGAGGCGCAGATCCTGCGCTGCTACCACGCAGAGAAATGGAGGATCGGCACCATCGCCGCCCAGTTGCATGTGCACCATGCCGTGGTGACACGTGTGCTGGCGCAGGCGGGCTTGCCCCGGCACGGCCGGCCGCCGCGGTCATCGAAGGCGGATGCGTATCTGCCGTTCATCCGGCAGACGCTGGAGAAGTTCCCAACCCTGACCGCCAGCCGGCTGTATGCGATGGTGCGCGAGCGCGGCTACCGCGGCGGCCCGGATCACTTTCGCCACCTCGTTGCCTGCCACCGGCCGCGTCGTCCGGCCGAAGCGTATCTGCGGCTGCGCAGCCTGCCTGGCGAACAGGCACAGGTCGACTGGGCCCATTTCGGCCACCTGGAGATTGGCCGTGCGCGGCGTCCGTTGATGGCGTTCGTGATGGTGCTGAGCCATTCGCGGCAGATTTTCCTGCGCTTCTTCCTTGATGCCAGGATGGAGAACTTCCTGCGCGGGCACGTTGCAGCCTTCCAGGCATTTCAGGGCGTACCACGCGTCCTGCTCTACGATAATTTGAAAAGCGCTGTGCTCGAACGGCGCGGGGATGCGATCCGCTTCCACCCGACGCTGCTGGGCTTCGCCGGACATTACCGTTATGAACCTCGCCCGGTAGCCGTGGCGCGCGGCAACGAAAAGGGCCGCGTCGAGCGGGCAATAAGATACGTGCGCGACTTGTTCTTCGCAGCCCGAAGCTTCACCGATCTCGACGATCTCAATGCGCAGGCCGAGGCCTGGTGTACCGGCGTGGCCGCCGACCGGCGCTGTCCGGCCGAGCCGGCGCGTACCGGTACGCGAGGTCTTCGCGGAAGAAGTCGTCCACCTGATGAAGCTGCCCGACAATCCCGCCCCGCTGCTTGAGTGTGTCGAAGTCAGGGTCGGCAAGACACCTTATGCCCGGTTCGATGGAAACGACTATTCGCTGCCCCATACCCATGTGCAGCGCACCCTGACCGTGCTGGCCGACCCGCTCGAAGTCCGCATCGTCGATGGCGCGGACATCCTGGCCTGCCATCTCCGCTGTTATGACAAGGGCGCGCAGATCGAGGACGCCGCCCATATCCAGGCCCTGGTCGACCGCAAGCGTGCCGCCCGCCAGCACCGCGCCACCGACCGGCTGACGCAGGCAGCGCCCGCCGCCAAGGATCTGCTCGTCCGCGCCGCCGAGCGCGGCGCCAATCTCGGCGCCATCACCGTAGGTCTGCAACGGCTGCTCGACCGTTATGGCGCCGCCGAACTGCAGGCCGCCATCCTGGAGGCGCTGGCGCGTGACGTGCCGCACTCGAACGCGGTGCGACTGGCGCTGGAACGTCGCCGCCAGCAGCGCGGCGAGGCGCCGCCGATCGCCATCGCAATGCCCGCCCATGTGCAGGCTCGTGATGTGCCGGTGCGGCCACATGATCTCGGAACCTATGACCGGCTCAAGGATCTGGCCGATGAGTGATCCCGACAGTCTGCGCGAGCGCGCCCGCGCGATGCACCTGCATGGCCTGCTCGCGCACTGGAGCGAAGTGGCAACCCAGCCCTGGCTCGCGCAGCTCATTGGCTGGGAAGAGCAGGAACGTGCCCGTCGCAGCCTGGAGCGGCGGCTGCAGGAGGCCCATATCGGCCGCTTCAAGCCGCTGTGCGACTTCGACTGGAACTGGCCGACGCGGTGCGACCGCGCCGCCGTCGAGGCGCTGATGACGCTCGACTTCCTCAAGGATGCCACCAACGTGGTGCTGGTCGGCCAGAACGGCCTCGGAAAGACCATGCTAGCGCAGAACATCGCTCATCAGGCGCTGATCGGCGGCCAGACCGCGCTGTTCACCACCGCAGGCCAGTTGCTCGGCGACCTTGCCGCTCTGGACAGCGATTCCGCGCTGCGCCGTCGCTTGCATTACTATGCCCGCCCGACGCTACTGGCAATCGACGAGGTTGGCTACCTATCCTATTCTAGTCGATACGCCGACCTGATGTTCGAACTGATCTCGCGGCGCTACCAGAACAAAAGCACCCTGGTCACCACCAACCGCTCGTTCAGCGAGTGGAGGGAGGTCTTCCCCAACGCCGCCTGCGTGGTCTCCCTGGTAGACCGTCTTGTCCACCGCGCCGAGATCATCGTCATCGAAGGCGAATCCTACCGCGCCAAGGAAGCGCAGGAACGCAACGAACAACGCGCCCGCCAGCGCCGTGGACGCAAGCCATGAACCCGCCGCCGCCACCCGCCGGCCCACCCCGCTGGGCAACCACCGTCGTCGTCCCTGACACCTGGACGCCCGAGCAGGCCCTCGCCATCTTCGAACTGCTCGACCAACTGCGCGAAACGGTGGCGACCCTCTACCTCGACCAGATCCAGGCTCACCTTCGCCAGGAACAAGGTGGCGACGGCACCGCCGCAGTTGGTGACGCCGACCTCCCCGCCGGCGACGACATCACGTTCTGAACCGCCGCCCAGTCGCCACCATTGGCCGTCGGCGTGCGCCACCTCCGCCGGCGCGCCCGCAGGCTTCTCTCGTCGCCGCCGGCCACGGGACCAGCCCAAGGCCGCCGGCGCTTGCGCATAATCCTCCACATCGGGCTGTCGCCATGACCCCGGCGGCCCGATCGCCTGGCGTCACATCGCCAATTCCGCACCGTCTATGCGCGGATTCAGACCGCCGCCAACAGCGGTGAGATCCCCGGCAAAGGCCGCGACGGTTGCGGCGTCCTTGCCGTCGGTTGCAAACAGCACCCGGGCCTGGTCGATGTCGACAAACAGCGTGATATACTCCTGGCCGTGTCGGGCGGCGGTCTCATCGATGGCGAGCCTGGTCACGCCCGCGGCGTCGGCGTTCGCCCGGGCCTGGTCCACATAGTGGTGGATCACCCGCCACAGCCTGGTGTCGTGCTCGCCCACCATCCGGGCCACTGCGTTGACCGGCATGGCCGGCACCATGGCCATGATCATCGCCTCGAACAGCAGGGTGAAGCCGCTGCCCGGCCGTGCCCACGGCACGCTGATCTTCCTGACGCCGCAGTGTTCGCAGCGGACCCGCGGCACGCGGGCATTCAGGTAGGCCTGGTGCTGAAAGAAGTTGAGGTGGCGCCAACTCATCCGTTCGGTGTCGTGCACCGGGCAGTCCGCGGCGCCGCAACCCGGACAGGCAAAGCGGCTGCCGGCGGTGAAGTCGATCTGGATATCGAGCCGCTGCGCCTCGGGGTCGAAGTCGCTGCGGCTCACCGTCCAGGGTGGGGTCAGGCCCAGTGCCTGTTGCAGCAGGGATGTGTCACGCATGGTTGGCCTCCACGCCCGGCCCCGTCCTGGTTCAGCGTGGCGCCGTGCTCGCCACCGTCAAGCACGCTGCGCGCCGCGCAAGCTCGCGCGGTGGCCTTCGGCCATGCTTGACCGCGGCTGCGCTCGGACGCCATCGGGGTCGTCAGGCCGGGACAAAGAAACGGCCCCCTGCAGCCGAACCAAGAAACGCCGTGAAGTGGGGCGCTCCGGTCGCCCAGGCAAGGGCACTCGTGACTGGCCACCCCAAACGGCGAGGAGGCGACTGCGACGCGCGCCGCCGCGCTGATGATCATCTTTGCCTCGTTGCAGGAATCACGAAACTTCACACAGACGAGCCTGCGTCGCCATGGCATCGCGACTGCAACGGATCTGGCCCATATGCCGCTGCCGCTGTCCTGGAAGCCGGAGCGCGGCTCGGCCCCGGCCTATGAACGGGTGCGCGAGCAGGCCCGGATCCAGATTGAAGGGCGTGCCGCCGGTAAGCTTCTGCACGAGCTGCTCCCGGTAGTGGCGGGCTTTGGCCTGCACCTGCTGCCCGAGCCGTCGCCGGGCGACGTGTTCTTCGACCTGGAAGGCGATCCGTTCGCCGGGGACGGGGGGCTCGAATACCTGTTCGGTTATGCTATTGCCGATGCGGACGGCTCGCTCACCTACACTGCCGATTGGGCCGTCTCGCGCACGGACGAAAAGTTCGCGTTCGAGCGGTTCATGGATTTCGTCGCCGACCGGCTCCGGCAATTTCCGAACCTCCACATCTACCATTATGCCCCCTACGAGCCTGCGGCGCTGAAGCGGCTCATGGGACGTTACGTGACACGCGAAGAGGAGCTCGACCGCTTCCTGCGCTCCCAGCTCTTCGTTGACCTTCATGCTGTCGTCCGCCATGCCGTGCGGGTGAGCGTCGAAAGCTACTCGCTCAAGAAGCTGGAACCGCTATTCGGCTTTTTGCGATCGATTTCACTTGCCGAGGCGAACCGAGCGTTGGCCAACGTCCAGGCCTACCTCGAACTTGGCTACCTCGATCTCATTGACCCCGCTCAGCGAGCGCTGGTGGCGGGATACAATCGGGATGACTGCCTGGCGACAGCGTCGCTGCGCGCTTGGCTCGAAATCCTGCGCACGCAGACCATCGCGCAGGGCGTCGCGATTGACCGCCCGGCACCGCAGAGCGGTGATGCCAGTGAAAACTTGAGCATCTGGCAAACGAAGATCAACGACCTCATTGCTCATCTTTCCGCTGACGTGCCGGTGGATATCAGTGAGCGAACCAAGGAGCAACACGCGCGCTGGTTGCTCGCGCATCTCGTGGATTGGCATCGCCGCGAAAACAAGGCCGTTTGGTGGGAACATTTCCGCCTTGCGACGTTGAGCGCCGAGGACCTGATGGACGAGCGAGCCGGTATCGCAGGGTTGGAATTCCTCGGCACCTTTGGCGGAACTGCCAAAGCTCCCATCCATCGCTATCGCTTCCCGCCACAGGAAACTGAGTTACGCGGCGGCGAAGATCTGCGCAGCCGTGGCGGGGTCAAGCTCGGCGCGGTTGCGGACATCTCGCTCGACGAGCGTTGGCTCGACATCAAGAAGCGCCAGGATAGTGCGGCCATCCATCCCGACGCCGCTTACGCACACGACGTGATCGGTGCGCAGGTCCTCGCCGACTCGCTCGTCCGGCTCGCGGAGCACGTCATCGCCAGCGGCATGGATGGGGAGGGCGCTTATCAGGGCGCGCGGGACCTGTTGCTCCGAGAAGCACCGCGGATCGGCGGCCAGCTGCTCCGCCGCGCCGACGAATCCCCCTTGCAGGCGGCGCTCCGGATCGCCCCACTGATTGCTGGAGGAGTGCTGGCCATTCAGGGCCCTCCCGGCACCGGCAAGACCCACACGGGCGCGCGCATGATCTGCACGCTTGTCAAAGCCGGAAAGTCGGTCGGCATCACGGCGAACAGCCACAAGGTGATCCGGAACCTGCTGGACGGCGTGGTCAAAGCAGCCGGTGAAATGGGTGTGGACGTCCGCTGCATTCAGAAGGTGGCAGAACGGGAACCGGACCAGTCAGGGCTTCGCTTCACCACGGACAACGGCGCGCTACTGGGCGCGATCGGCGCCATTGCGCATGTCGCTGGCGGCACGGCTTGGCTCTGGGCCCGCGCCGACGCTGCGGACGTCGTCGACATGCTGTTCATTGACGAAGCCGCGCAGATGTCGCTTGCCAATGTGCTGGCAGTGTCGCAGGCCGCGCGTAGCGTCGTACTCCTCGGCGATCCGCAACAGCTCGACCAGCCGGTGCAGGGGAGCCACCCCGACGGCACGGATGTCTCCGCGCTGCATCACATCCTGGGCGGGCACCAGACAATTCCGGCCGATCGGGGCCTGTTTCTGGAAGAGACGTGGCGGCTCCACCCCGATATCTGCCAATTCACGTCGGAGCTTTTCTACGAAGGCCGCCTTCAGCCGTGCTCCGGCCTCGAAATTCAGAACGTGATCACCGCCGGCCGGGTGACGGGCACAGGTCTGAGGTACGTGCCGGTCGTTCACGCTGGCAATCAAAGCTCTTCGCCCGAGGAAGCCGACTGTGTTCAAACGCTGGTGGCCGAGATTCTGGCAGATACGCCACAGTGGATTGACCGCAGCGGCACGCGTCACGACCTAACGCTGGACGATATCCTGATCATCGCTCCCTATAACGCGCAGGTCTTCGAGCTTCGTGACCGGCTAACGAGTGCCAGGATCGGAACGGTCGACAAGTTCCAGGGGCAGGAGGCTCCGATCGTGATCTACTCTATGACGACTTCGAGCTACGCGGACGCGCCGCGCGGCATGGAATTTCTCTACAGCCTCAACCGCCTGAACGTCGCGACCTCGCGCGCGAAATGCCTCTGCATCCTCGTCGCATCTCCAGCCGTGTTCGAAGCCAACTGCCGTACGCCCCGACAGATGCAGCTCGCCAACGCTTTCTGCCGGTATCTCGAACTTGCTACCGTCATCTGAGTGTCTGGTTCTGTGCGCACATGCGCGAGGGATCGTCACCCGAAGGGCGGAGACGCCGCTCTTCCGGCAGCTCGGGGCATAGCCTAGAGCCCGGCCCGAAGGGCGCGCCCGCAAAAAACGCGAAGGGGCGTCTTGTTCACAGTTCCGACTGGACAAAAACCGGGCAGGGGATGGAAGCCGATTCCTACTCTCCTGACTGGTCCGACACAGATGCAAGCGTCGGTGCAGGTCAGGCAGTCTGCCATGCCACGGGGCAAGCGTCCCGCGGAAAGGCGGCATCACTGGGTGAGAAGGTCCTCCGTGCCGCGCTCCGCGCGGAGGCACCGCCTTGCATGTCGTCCTCAAGATCGATGCGGACGGACAACCACCTTTTGTCAGATAACGGCAGAAGCTTATCAGCGCCTGAGCCGTGGGGTCCAGCTTTCCTCCAGTTCCTCTTCCTCATCCGGCTCCTCCGGCAAGGCTTCGGTCGTCAGAACAGTGAGAATTTTTCCGTAAGAGCCGAGGCCCACCGCCTCCTCTGTCGCATTGATGGCGCGCCGACCGCCGAACCAAGTCCGAAGGTCGATGTCGCCGTTGGCCCGCTTACCCGCCCGCACATCGGAAGCCGAGGCTGCCAGCGTTGCCGAGGCGGTTCCCATCGGCACCGACATCCCCTTCCTGGGCCACAACAACCCATCGAACTCCTTCATCGATTTGGACAGGAAGGCATAGTCGATGCGGCCATCGGTGCTGACGGCAATGGCGGCCGGGACGGACGTCTTCCGCGCGTAGGTGATCGCGGTTGCCGTCATCGAGGTGAGGCATTTCTCCTTGAGCGCCTCGATGCCTTCCAGACCCTCGCCGAGGCGCCGGAGCGCCGACTTAACCAATGAATCAGGCATCAGCAGCCCAGACGCAAAGTAGTCCGCTTCACGTTCGTAATGGTCCGCCGACGTGAAGCCCGCCTGGGAAGAGTGGCTGGTGACCCCTGGCGGAAACAGATACTCGGGGTGGCCAGGGAGCAGGTAATGGCCGATCTCGTGGGCGATGCTGAAGCGCTGGAAGCCGATGCTCTGGATGTAGGTCCCGAACATGATGACGAACTGATCGCCATCACGCCGGAGAATGCCCGAGACACCCGGCTTGGTCTGCGCCAAGGGATGCAAGGGAATTTCAAGAAGTTCGGCGACCTTTACGAGATCTATCGGCAGGCTGGTGAAGCCGTTGTCTCGCAGCCACGCTTCGGCCTTGGCGGCCGCGTCCTCAGGGGGCCGCCGTTTCATCAGGCGCCACCGCCCTGACGGTTCTTGTTGGCAAGAAGCCCCATGATGCCCTCGGCAAGGCGGCGATCCTCATCGCTGAGGCTCTCGACGTGCCGATACAGAGTTTGGCCAGCCGCGCCGAGACCAACCTCGTCGACAGTGCCGAGCAGGAAGTCGGTGGAGACATCGAGGGCCCGTGCCAGCCGCCGCAGGTTGTCGAAGGATGGCTTCCGGTTGCCCTTTTCGAAATGCGAGATCGATGCAGCCGGGAGACCGGCCTTCACGGCCAGCTGCGCCTGTTCCATCCCGCGCATGCGGCGGGCGGCACGCAGGCGGTCCTGGAAGATGTCAGGCGGGGACGAATTTTCCGACATGGCGAACTCTCCATGCGACGCTTGACGAAAGCGCCACGAACAAATACGGTATCGCCATCTGGGGAATGGCGATACCGACAAAGTCGCGCGCCATCCTCGTCTGGTCAAGAGGAGGCTGGGATGGAGGTCGAGGTTGTCGAGATAATTGAGGTCATCGAGGTCGAACTCGAAGACCTCGAGGAATGCGGACGGCATGGCAGGAAGCCGCGGCGCGCGAAATCCTACCGCATCGTGGTGGATCGGATGCCGTTCACCGTGCATCAGCACAGCATGACGGGGGCCGAGATCCTGGCCTTGGTCGGCAAGCTGCCTGCCGGGTGGTCGTTGTCCGAGAAGCTCCCCGATGGCCGCCGCGAGCGGATCAAGTCGGACCAGGTCGTGGTCTTCCACCACCACGCCGTGGAGCGGTTCGAAACTTCGCCGAACAAGGTGAAGAACGGTGAGGGGGGGCTTGCGGCCCCCCTCACCGCCGATGACCGCGCCTTTCTCGATGGCCGAGGCTACAATTGGTCTGCCACCCAGGATGGCGAAGCATGGGTCGTGATCATCAGAGGCTACCAGTTGCCGGATGGGCTGGTGCCGCAGGTGGCGGACCTGATGTTCAGGATCCCCATCCATTACCCGGTGTCCGGCCTCGACATGGTGAACCTGCATCCGCCGGTCGGCCACCGGGATGGCAGGGCACTGCCCAACCTGAGCCTCTTCCCGTTCCAGGGGGCGCAGTGGCAGCAGTGGTCCAGGCACCGCCTGGATGAGAACCCCTGGAATCCCGAGGTCGACTGCGTCGCCACCCACTTCGCGGTTATCGAAGACGCTTTCGCCCAGGATGCGGCGTAGGAGCAGGTCACCATGGAAACTGTCTTAGCCCTGAGCGGGCACCAACATGCCGAGCTTCATCAGCATCTCTATCCGGGTGACGGCCACGAAGGCATCGCCCTTGTCCTGTGCGGCCGGGGGCGAGTTGCCGAAACCGAGCGTCTCGTCGCCAGGCGCGTGATCCTCGTTCCGCATGACAACGTGATCGTGCGTGCGCCAGACGAGATCGAGTGGTCGGTCGAGGACCATGTGCTACCCTTGGTCGAAGAGATGGAGCGCGATGACCTCGCGCTCGTCGTGGTGCACTGCCACCCGGGCGGGTACCCCAGGTTCTCGGCAACCGATGACGAGGCAGACCGCCTGCTGTTTCCGTCCGTGCACTCCTGGTTCGATGTGCCGGGCGGACACGGAGCGGCGGTGATGCTGCCGGACGGAGCGATATTCGGCCGGACGGTCGATCCGGCTGGAAGGTTCGCCCCGTTCCGGCGGATATCGGTCGCCGGCGACGACTTGCTGTTCTTCCCCAAACCCTCCAAGCTCACGGTCGTGCCCGCTGCCGCCAGGAGGGTCAGCCAGACATTCGGGTCGGGCACCTATGCGCTGCTGCGCAGCCTGCGGATCGGCGTGGTCGGGTGCTCGGGTACTGGCAGCATCGTGGCCGAGTTGCTGGCCCGGAACTGCGTCGGCGAACTCTTGCTGGTCGACGACGACATCGTCGAGGACAAGAATCTGAACCGAATACTGAATTCCCGGGCGGCCGATGCCGAACGGGGAGCGGCAAAGGTCGATGTTCTCGCGGGAGCGATCCGGGAGTTCGGCCTCGGGACCCTGGTCGAGCCCGTCAAGGCATCGCTGCTGGATGCGGTGGGCTCCGAGCGAGTGTCCACGTGCGACATCGTGTTTGGCTGCATGGACACGGCCGAGGGGCGCCACATCCTAGGCCAGATCTGTTCGGCTTATGCGATTCCGCTATTCGATGTCGGTGTGCATATCGAGCCGGATGGAGCGGGTGGCATCAGCCATGCCGTGGTGGCGGCGCACTACATCCAGCCAGGCGGATCGAGCCTGCTGAGTCGTGGCATCTACACCGGCGAAGACCTTGATGCTGAGGCCGCACGGCGCACGGCGCCAGAGGATTACGACAGGCGCGTCGCGGCCGGATACCTCAGGGCTGTCGACGAGGACCGTCCGGCCGTCATGCCGATCAATATGATGGCAGCGAACCTGGGCATCCTGGACTTCCTCGCCCGGATCCACGGCTTCCGGCTAGACCCGAATGCCCGCTTTGCCGGGCAGACGATGAGCCTGACCCATGGCTACTACGAGCAGGTGCCGGACGGGGTGCCCTGCAAAATCATGGCGCGCCTGGTAGGTGCCGCCGACAGGCTGTTGGCACCATGTTGATTGCAATGAATGCCGCGCGGCGGTGGATCTGGAACCTCTGGCCTTGGTCGCGCTGGAAGATCGCCTACGTCGAGGATGCGCCCAATGTTCCACAGGTGGGCCATGTCTACATCGTTGGTGGGCAGGAACACCCATTCCAAGCAGTGATGGACTGCCCATGCGGCTGCGGCAGCCCAATCTGGCTGGACCTCATGCCTGGTGATGGCGAGCACTGGACGGTCCAGGCTGGCCGACGCGCGGTGGCCTCTCTCAACCCTTCAGTCTGGCGTACTGACGGCTGCTGCAGCCATTTCGTGCTCAAAGGAGGGCGCATTCGCTGGTGCTGACCAAAGCGGTGCAGGGCCGCCGATGGCCGCCGACGAGAGGGCGCGCGCCGACGCGGTGGAGGCGGTGGTTGTCCGGAGTGCGGCAGGAACAGTGTCCGGTCGCGCGCGCCGGCGAGCGTGGTGCCGCACGCCGACTCAGCTTCCTGATCTCGGCCGTGGTCCGGGCCGCTGTCCGTCGGGAGGGCGTGCCGTGCTTGCGCCCGATGCCGCGGAGTGTTTCCCGGATTGCCGGGTGCTTGGTGTCGAGCGGGTGGCCTGCGACGCTGCAGGCCCGCGCGATCGCGGCGACTCGCCGGCGCAGGGTTGGCAGAGCGTAGCCTTCGCCGGCGGCGGCCAGATAGGCGCCGACGATCTCCGGCGTGGCCTGAAAGCCATGCTTGACGCACCAGGCCTCGAAGTTGGCCAGATTGGCCGCATAGGCCCGCAGGGTCACCGATGCATCGGCGACCCTGCGGGCGGGCCATTTGCCGCTTGCGGGCTTCGGTGAAGGAACCGGACATGGGGAAGACCTACCACAACCGATAAGACTTGATAATGCTCCTTCTCGCGTGTTGTAATTATGGGTTAGCGCATTGCTTTTAAGCTGTTCTTGTTGGCTGTCGGCGTACGGCTAATTCGTTCAGCAGCACCATTAAAGCATTCAGCAGCGCCGGCTGACTCGTTTATTCGTTCAGCGGCTGAAGCATTTAATGGTGCATATGCCCTGGGCCAGCCGTTCTCGTCGCCGATGCTCCGCGCTCTGTCTCATACCAACGGCCCTAGACATTGACCTGTGCCCACTTGCGGGTGGAGATGGATCGGATGCGACCTGGTGTGGCGAGGAGCCAGGTCCACGCGTTGCAGCAAGCTTTGACGACCGCATCATAGCTGTCGTGGACGACGTTGCTGAGGACATTGCCGCGCAGGTAGGCCCAGATATTCTCGGTAGGATTGAGTTCGGGCGCGTATGGCGGCAGCTTGAGCAGGCCGATGTTGTGCGGCAGGACGAGGCGAGAGCCGATGTGCCAACCGGCGCCATCGACCACCAGGACCGCATAGGCCCCTTCTGTGACGCAGCGGCTGATCTGAGCCAAATGCTCGTTCATCGCGTCGGTATTGGCCTTCGGCATGACGATGGCACAGCCGGTGTCGCGTTCGGGGCAGACCGCGCCGAACAGGTATGCCGAGTTGCGCCGCTGGTCGCGCATGGCCTGGGGCCGACTTCCCCGTTTGGCCCAGATCCGGGTCAGAGTGCCTTGCTGACCGACGCGCGCTTCGTCCTGCCACCAGATTTCGATTGGTTTGCCTGCGGCTTCCGGCGGGATCGTGGCGTGCACGAGATCAGTGAAGCCGGCTTTGAAAGTCTCCTGTGCCACAGGGTCAGATTTGGGATGCTGTGGGCGCACGGTGAGGCGGCAGTAGTCATGCTTCTCCAGCAGCTTGCCGACGGTCCGCTCGTGTATGCCAACGCCGAACTCGCGCAGAATGCGATCCCGCAAGTCCACACGCCGCCAGCGGACCACCCCGTCCCGCTCCAGATCGGAGCCAGCCTCAACCCATCGGATCAGCTCTTGTTCCTGGGCCTGCGTCAACGCCGGGTCCCGGCCCGGCGCCTGAAGATCGCACAGCCCGTCAAGGCCGTTGTCGTTACAGCGGTGCACCCAGTCCCGCAGCGTCTGACGGTCCATTCCCATCGACCGCGCTGCGTCTTCGCGCGACGCTCCTTCAAGCACCGCCGCGATCGCCAATGCGCGGCGCGCGGGACGCGCATCCTTCATCTGCGCCGCGCTGGCGCGCAGTTCCGCCGCCGACAAATCCGTCCGGGTGATCGCCACCGCTCCCATCGCCAACTCCACAAATCGACACCAGCGCGCATCGAATCGCAGATCGCCCGGGAAGGGAAGCCCCCACCAGGAGTCGACCTCCACGGCCACTGGTATCAGGTCTTCATCAGCCAGCCGGGCAGCTTGACCGTGGAGACTCCGTCCACGACCACCTCGCCGGTCTGCTTCTTCATGACACAACCGATCCTGGCGACATGCTTTGGAAGCAAGGCGGTAATCGTCAGTTCAAGGGTGACGGTGTCGTTGATGAACACAGGCGCGTGGAAATTTACCAACTGGTTGAGAAAGACCGTTCCCAGACCAGGCATCTGGCCGCCGAGTACCTTGGAGATCATGCCGAACATGATTCCGCCATGCGCGATCCGCTGGCCAAATTTCGTCCTTTTAGCGAAGGCGTCGTCGACATGGATTTTGTTGTGATCGCCGGTCAGATCCGCGTAGCCGCGAACCAGTTTGTCATCGACAAGCTGCTCGTAGGTGCAGGTTTGACCGACAACAAAATCGGCGGCCGAGGTTGTTTTGACAGCGGCAGACATATTCATTTTCCTGTTCTTGTTGCTTCATTTCCGCGACCGGCGCCGCCTGGCCTTCCCGTCACCGGCAGGTCTCCGAGGATCAGGCGATACGCGCGGCGATAAGCCTGTCCGGGAAGTCATCGGGCGCATCCAGCAGGGTGGTTCCGGCGATGTCGCGGAACATCCGTGCCAGCGGCAGAGTCCCGCCGATATGCTTGGGGACGACTTCACATATCCCCATGCCACCTTCGATCTGGATCGCGTCGACCAGCATCTTCGAGCCGAGACGGCCGACGAACATCTTCACCATCGCCGCTTCAGGTTCAAATGGCGCGTCGTCGTCGATCAGGCGCGCGGCATGTTGTACACCGAGCCAGGCCATGTGGCTGTCAGCAACGATCTCTGCCAGCAGTGTCTGGATCGCCTGTAGTCTCGCGATCGGGTGGCGGAACTGCACCCGATGCCGGGCATAGTCGGCAGCATGTGAAACCGCCGCCCCGGCAATACCCACGGTCTGCGCTGCCTCAGCCACGGCGCTGACGGAAAGCACCTGGGTGGCGACGACCGATCCGCAGTTTTCCGTGCCCATGACGCTGCCTTCGGTCACCAGAACGTTCTTAAAGCTCAGATCGGCGACCGGACAGGCCCTGAGCCCCATGGTTTCCAGCCTGGGGCCCACGGTCAATCCATCCGTCCCGGCATCCACGATGAATCCAGTCACTCCGTTGCTTTCGGCATCCGGCTGGATCGTGGCGAATGTGAGATAGACATCGGCCGCACCGGCGTTGCGCACAAAAGCCTTGCGTCCATTGAGGTTAAATCCACCTCCCTGACGCGTGGCCAAAAGCGCGTCAGGACCATTTCCGAGGCTTGGACCCGCCTCCTGGATGGCAACCGTACCAAGCTTTTCGCCTTTGATCAGCGCTGGCAGATACCGCTCTTTCTGTGCCGCGCTGCCCCAATGTGCAATGGCGTAGACACACAGCGCGTGATTGTTGATGATGGAAGCGATGGCCGGACAGGATCGCGACAATGCCTGAACGACCTCCACATGACTGACGAAGCCAGCGCCCGCCACACCGGACGGTTCCGGCACCACAAGGCCGAGGAAATCCTGTGCCGCGAGTTGTCCGATCAGCGCTTTGGGGAAGACCTGACCGCGATCCAGTTCCGCTGCGATCGGCTCGAGAAATTCCTCGGCAAACTCATGTGCGCGTTGCACCAGGATTTGCTGGGCTTCCGTCAAATGGGCCGTCATTCCGCTGCCGCCTTCATTGTTGGAGCCGGCGCCTTGGGCGGCGCGAGGACCGAACGCGCGATCACCAGGCGCTGGATTTGATTTGTTCCCTCATATATCTGCATGACCTTGGCATCGCGCATGAATTTGCCGAATTCCGAGGTGTAGGCGTGCGATCCCATCAGGCGCATTGCCTGCGATGTGACGCTCATCGCGACCGCCGTGCCCAGCGTCTTGGCGATCGCCGATTCCATGGAGAAAGGCTTCCCCGCCTCCCGCAGCGACATGGTGTGATGCTGGGCCTGCCGCGCACCTTCGATCGCGATCTGCATGTCCGCGAGGTCAAACTGAAGCGTTTCGCCAGGGTAAGACTTGGCGGGGTAGCGCTTTCGCAGATGCTTCACGCACTCGTCGAGACAACGTTGGGCCAGGCCAACCGCCAGTGCGCCAATGGAAGGCCTGGCAAGATCGAGTGTTTCCATGGCAATCTTCATGCCCTCCCCCTCCTTTCCGAGAAGATTGGCGACGGGGACGCGGACATCCTTAAGAAAGAAAAACACCGTGTTGGAACTGCGCAGACCAAGCTTTTCTTCCCGATCGCCCATGATAAATCCGGGCAGCCCACGCTCGACGATGAAGGCGCTGAGGCCTTTCGCACCTTGCGCCGGATCGGTCGCGGCGAAGACGACGTAGACGGCGGCCTCCCCGCCATTGGTGATCCAGCATTTCGGGCCGTTCAGGATATATTCGCCCCCGCTCTTGACCGCGGTCGCCACGCCCGCGCCGGCATCGGAGCCCGCCGCCGGTTCCGTCAAGGCGAAGGCACCGATTCCGGCGCTGAGCATCGGCTTGCAAAAGCGGCGCTTCTGGTCATCGTTGCCGGCGGTCAGGACTGCTTCCATGCTCAGTATACTGGCCGAAAGTGTCGTTCCCATTGCCGCACACCCGTATCCCCATTCCTCCAGCACCAGTGCCTGGGTTAGCGGGCCATAGCCAAGGCCGCCATATTCCTGCGGCACCGCCATCGCGAAAATCCCGCTTGGCTTCGCGGCTTCCAGGAGGTAGGCGTGGAATTCTCCTGATTTGTCGTATTCGGCCGCATGCGGAATAATTTTTTTGGCGACGAACTCCTTCGCCGCCTGCCGTATCGCCTGTTGCTCGGGGGTCATGACTGCCTGCCTTTCCCTAGCCGGGTGATGAATTCTTCGCCGCGAAGGCCGCCTTCAGGCCGCCCCACCTGGGTTGGAAAATCCCGGCGAGCATCGGGCGAAGCGCCGGCGACGTGCGCGGCTTGAATTCCATTTGGGCAAAAATATCCTTGTCCACATCGATGCCGGGCGCGACCTCTGTCAGGATTAACTGACCGTCGTGCAGCTCAAACACCGCACGCTCGGTTATGAAAAGCACCGGCTGGCGAGTTTTTGTTGCGTAAGCCCCGCTGAAGGTGATCTGCTCGACCGTATTGACGTATTTCTTGGCTTTTCCTTCCCGCAGGATGGCAATCCTGCCGTCCGCGACGGAAACCTTCAGGCCGCCCGCGGTGAATGCACCGCAGAAGATGACCCTCTTCGCATGTTGCGTGATGTCGATGAAGCCGCCGCAGCCGACAAACTGCCCATTGAATTTACTGACGTTGACATTGCCGTCGCGGTCAACCTGGGCCGCACCCAGATAGGCCTGATCCAGCCCGCCACCGTTATACCAATCGAACTGGACCTGCTGTTCGACGAATGCCTCGGCGTTGAGCGACATGCCGAAATCATGGCCGCCCGCCGGGATGCCGCCAATCGTGCCGACCTCTGTCGTCAGCGTAATCTTGTCGCCGACACCTTCCTCGGCGGCAACCGCGGCAACGCCCTCCGGCACACCGATGCCGAGATTAACGGTGCATCCCTCCACCAGTTCCATCGCGGCCCGCCGGGCAATGATGAGCCGTTCGTTCAGGGCCATCGCCGGAACCTCGTCCAGGGGAACCTGGATCGCGCCGGCGAAGGCGGGATTGAACCGTGTGCCAGCCGACTGCCAATGATTGTCCGGACCGGAGAGGACGACATGGTCGATTAGAACGCCAGGCACGCGAACCGACTTGGGATGCAGACTGCCGTTCCTGGCCAGATATTCGACCTCGGCGATAACGATACCGCCGCAGTTCCTGGCCGCCTGTGCCAGCGGCAGGCATTCCAGCAGTGCGCCTTCGTCGGCAACGGTCATGTTGCCTTTCTCATCGGCGGTGGTGCCGCGGATGATGGCGACATCGACCCTGAAGCTTGCAAAGAACAGCCATTCCTGACCTTCAAAGTCGATCACCTTGACGAGGTCCTTGGTGGTGACCTTGTTCAGCTTGCCGCCCTCCACGCGAGGATCGATGAAGGTTGTCAGGCCCGTCTTGGTGATCAGGCCGGGTCGGTGGGCAGCGATTTCGCGCCACAACTGTGAGATCACGCCTTGCGGCAGGCACCAGGCCTCGAATCCGCCATCGGCGATCATCCTGGCCATGTCCGGCGACAGCCCGGCATGGGCTGCAATCCAGCGCGAGATCAGGCCAGGATGCGCGAAGTGCTGGGGGCCTTTGGTCTTCCAGTCGCCGATCCCGGAGGCGTGGACAAAAGTGAGCCCGGCAGGGTGACCGGATGCCAAGAAGCGCTTCTCAATGGCAATCGCGACTTCCTCGGGCCAGCCCGACAGGCCGAGCGCGCTGGCGCCGAGGGTTGCGCCATCCTTGATCATCGCCGCAGCGTTGCTTGCCGAGATTACCTTGGCCATTCGCGTGTTCCTTCGGATGGGAAGAGACCACCGGCACAACGCCGCCTTTCCTCAATCCCTTAGGTGTGGCGGAACGAAGGGACATAGTTTATTACGGCAAAATAACTTCTTGACGGCAGTTCCGGTGGTATCCAGACTTTGCAGGATGTAGTCGTAAGGCCGACTTTGCCCGCTCAACAGCGTCGGAAACTACTCAGATTACCTCCCGTGCTGCGGAAAATTTTCGAGCTGAATAATTAATCTCACATTCGCAAGTCATAACGACTTAAATTTTCTACAGCTGTCGCCACTACTGCCGCCATGCGGTATCGATCTCTCTATGAACACAGATGGCCGAGCACTGGCCCACACGACGCTCACGGAGCTGTGCAGGCGCAGTGTAGCCGTAGTGCAAGCGTGGGAAGAAGGCCGGAGGTGTCGTGGCAGCGCCGGGAGCAACCCATGCACCGTGTTTCTACGGCGTGAGCTGGTCGGCACCGTGGGTCACGGCTTTGCCCGTCGCGGAGATGTCTTCGCCCGCGCCAGCGGTCGTGTGGCACGCAGCAAGCAACGGCGCGATGGCAATCAGGGCGAGAAGGACGAGGATGATCGAAAGGGTCCTGAACATCGTGATGGTCCTTGGCTTGAGAGTGGAGGGTCGGACTGGCGCCCGAAGCGTCTTCAGCGCCACGCCCGACAGTGCAGGGACAGCTTCCGCAGGCTAGACGGCTTACCTTTACCCATATCTAGAAAGATGCAATTTTATCATTATGTTAGCCTAGCCATCTGTGCGCCGTAGCTGAGGGAAGCCCCTTGGAACGCAGGTGCAGCATACGCCCGCTTTCGCAACGGGCATTTGGAAAATCTGCCATTTTCGGCGCTCGGCTGCGGATCGACATGATGTCGTTCTATAGTAGCGCAGGGCTTTGCCACGATGCGGGTAAAGGTAAGGGCTAGACGGCGCCGTGGCGACGCTGATCTACCCACCAGGTGAGACCGCCAACTGCAACGATAACCACGACGGCGGCAACCAGAAGCAGTATTGACTGCTCGATCCAGCCCATGGCGACCACGGCAAGAAACAGAATGCCGCCGACCGCGCAGATTCGCCAGACCCGCGCCTGTAGCCCGGCGGTGAACGTGCCGAGCGCCAGCAGCGTCATCATCGCTAACGATGTCGCCTTGACGTTCAGCACCAGCTGGGAGCTTTTGTTGTAGAGAATGGGGTTCTGGGCTCAAACCCTCGGAATTTTTGAAAGTGTTTGAAATCAATTGCGTAGCCGAAAATGGGCCTGCCGCGGGGACCATCACGGGCGATCTAGCGCCAGCGGCCGCCCACATCGGTTGAGATTGATAGGGCCGAAAGCGCCTTGATGAGGAGAAAGCTGGAGAAACTCTCCCTAAAAGGCCCGATTTCGGGAAAGTCACCGGGCCGCCATCACGGAAAACCGCGGCAGGCAGGCCGCTGCCGGACGTTGGCCAAGCATCGTTTTCGGGAAAGTTGGTCGGGATGGCCTGCTCAGTAGCCCACAATCGTGGCGGCGAGCCTGAACCGGATCAGCCTAACCAGTTGAATCTTAATGGTTTCAAAAATTCCGAGGGTTTGAGCCCAGAACCCCACACCCGAACGAGGCGGGACTGAAGCCCCGACATGGCCTTGCATGGCTCGGGCCCTTTCCCGCCGCCGGGCTATGCTGATCGACTGCCATGTATCGCCCGTCCGGAACATGTCCGCTACCCATTGCCCACTCCGAGCAGGAATCTCCGGAACCTGCTCACGCGGCCGGGCTTCCGCCCGGCCGACGTTTCACCCGCCCGGCGTCTTGCCGAACACTGCCAGCGGCTTCTGGGCGATGAACAGGTTGGCCATCGCCTCGTCCAGCGTCGGCTCCATCACCACCTTGTCGCCGGTGACGGCGATCACCCGCCTGAGCTGCGGGAAGTTCTCGCCGGCCGATTGCAGGTAGATCGGCACGATGTAGAGAAACGCATTCTCGATCGGTGTCACGATCAGCTTGCCGCGGATCACGTGGGAGCCCGACTGGTCCCACAGTGTGAACTGCTGCGAGATGGTCGGGTCCTGGTCGATCATCGCCTCGATCTGGTTCGGCCCGTAGATCAGCTTTTCCTTCGGCAACTGGTAGAACAGCTTCGAGCCGTAACCCGGGAAGTCCGACCGCGCGGCCATCCACGAGATCATGTTATTGCGGCCCTGCGGGGTGAACGGCGTCATCAGCAGGTATTCCAGCGTGTCGCTCCCCGGTAGCTTCATCAACATGTAGTAGGGCTCCATCGGCGCCTGCTGACCGGCATAGGTCTCGTTCGGCGCGACCCAAAGATCCTCGCGGTTGTAGAATACCTGGGGATCGGTCATGTGGAACGTCTTGTACTCGTCCGCCTGGATCGCAAACAGGTCCTGAGGATAGCGCAGGTGCGCCTTGAGGTCTGGCGAAAGCGAGGCGAGATCGTTGAAGACACCGGGAAAGGCGCGTTTGTATGCGGCGAGGATCGGGTCCTGTGGGTCCATGGTGTAGAACTGCACCGACCCGTCATACATGTCGGCGACGATCTTCACCGAGTTGCGGATGTAGTTGATGTTGGTAGCGAGGCCGGCGGGATGCGGGTTGGCGTAAGGAAACTGGTCGGACGTGGTGTACGCGTCCTGGATCCAGAACAACCGGCCGTTGCTGAGCACCGGATAAGGCTCCGCGTCGAGTTGCAGGAACGGTGCGATCTTGGTGACGCGCTGCTGGATGTTGCGCCAGATCTGGATCTTGCTCTGCGGCTCGATGTAAGAGGTCAGCAGGATGTTGATGTCCCCTTGCGTCCAGGCGAACAGCACCCGGCGCCAGAAACTGTCGAGCGGAATGCCGCCGGATCCGGCGTAGCTGGTGTAGACGTTGTCGTCGCCCTTCGGATAGTCGAACTCCTTGGTCCCCGTGCTGACGATCCGGTAGCCGGGCATCGTCCTGCCGTAATAAATCGCCGGCTGCGCGATGCTGAGGCCGGCGGTTGACGTGGCGGGGACGTTTTCGAGGAGGTATTGCGGGAACCCGCCACCGACGGTCTTGGATGTCAGATTCATAACGAGACCGTAACCGTGTGTGAACTGCAGATACTCGTTCACCCAGGTCCGCGCCGCGGCGGGCAGTTCGCGCGAGAGTTCCCGCGTCGCCAGCATCACCTGATGGTAGCCGTCGGCGAGACGGTAGCGATCGACGCCGACATCGTAGAACTCGTAGTAGAGCCGGATCGCCTGGGTCTGCTGGTACATCTGCAGCAGCGGGCGGGCATCCCACAGTCGGATGTTCTCGATCGTGTCCTGGTTGCGCGCGATCACCGCCGGCGTAAGGTCGGCGAGCGCCGGATAGGACGTTTCCTGCACGTTCGCGAGATCGTAGGCGCGTCTCGTGTAGTCGATGTAGGACTTCAGGTACGGGGTTTCGTAGGCGAGCTCGCTGGGCTGGACGAGGAACTTCTGAAACAGGGTCGGGACCAGCATGACGGCGACCGCGTAGATTGCGATAAATCCTCCGCAGCCCACCAGCATCGGCTTGAGGCGCGGCCGGAACGCGTTCACCGCGAGCAGTGCGCAGGCGATCACCGAGAGGATGACCATGCCCCACAATGCGATGTTGGTAAGATTAGCGGCAGTGTAGCCGGCGCCGTAGACGACGCCCATGGTCGAATACACGAGCTCGTAGTGGGCGAGTAGCAGGCCGACGCCCCAGGTGGCGGCGAGGATCAACAGCAGCACCGACAGATGCGACGTTGCGCGTCCGTTCAAACCGCCTGGGTTCCCCCGGCTGAGGCTGACAGCCTGAAAGTACGTGTAGACGAGGCCGACGCCGCCGATGGTCAGAACGGTGAGGAGCATCACGCTGGTCTGCAGCATCTGATAGAAGGGTAATTGAAACACATAGAATCCGACGTCGATCCCATGCAGCGGATCGGATATGCCGAACGCGCCGCCGTAGCGGAAGCGCAGCCAGGTGTCCCACTGACCGAAGAACGCGCTGGCAGCGACCCACGCGAGCGCAAGGCTGGCAATGACAATGGCGGAGTGCAGCAGGTGCGGAGTCGAGTTCCAGCTCTTCGGCATCCGCCTTGGCCGGACGCAGCGCGGGCGGCATCAGGCCGCGACCGGCCGGAACCCCCCCATTGAGCAGCGCCTGCCGCAGGTTCAACCAGACGAAGGCGAACACGATGGCGAACGAGGCGGCGTACATCGTCCATTGGACGGAGAACATCGTCCAGAAGATACCAGTGTAATGGAGCTGGCCCATCCACAGCCATTTCTCGAGGTAACCGGTGACCATGCTGATCGCGATCAGCAGGAGGATCACGCCGGGGATGATATATTGCGTGGTCAGACGCAGGATGGGGTAGCTGTTCGGCGGGCTGCGGTTCTGCCCGGTCGCATTGAAGGGCATTACGGGGCCGGGCGCGTTCGTATCCATCTGCTTCGCTCCATCGATTGGATAAGGTCGCGCGTCGGACCGTCCCCGCGCTTCGGCTGCTGGGGCGTCAGCACGGTCCGATTTCGCAACAAGGTGCCAGAATGGTGTGGAACCTCTCGTTTCGGGAGACTCGGAATCTACTCAGCGTCACCTCGTCCGGCGTGCTCGCTTCAGCAGATTTTCACCCGCGCTACCTCACCGCGGTGTGGCACGAAGACATGCGCGGCGCAGGCCATGCACGGATCGAAACTGTGGATGGTGCGCAGCACCTCCAGGGGCTGCTCCGGGCGCACCAGGCGGTGGCGGTCCATCAGCGCAGCTTCGTAGGGGCCATGCTGTCCGCGATCGTCCAGGGGCCCGGCATTCCAGGTTGTCGGCACGACGGCCTGATAGTTTGTGATCAGACCGTCATCAATGATGATCCAGTGCGCCAGCGCTCCGCGCGGGCCTTCCACCGTGCCGATGCCGCGGCTGTGCTGAGGCCAGGTGCCGGGCTCCCATTTCGCATTGTTGAAAGTTCGACAGTCGCCAGCGGCGATGTTCGCCATCAGCATGGCGTGCCAGCCCGCCATGCGGTCGACCAGCAGCTTGCTTTCGATACCCCGAGCGAGGATGCGTCCGAAGGTCGAGAAGATTGCCTCGAAGGGCAAGTGCAGCCGTTGCAGTACCTCAGTGGTCAGCGCCATTGCAGGGGCATTCCCCGCGGCGTGCAGCAACACCAGCCGAGCCAGTGGCCCAACCTCCATCGGCTTGCCGCGCCATCGCGGCGCCTTCACCCAGGAATAGGTGCCGCTGAAATCGAGCTGCTCGAAGGGCGGCGGCGGACCCGTATAGTCCAGCGTGGTTTCGCCCTGATAGGGATGCAACGCGGCATCCGGACCTTTGCCGTATTTATACCAGGAATGCGTCACGCATTCCTGGATCTGGTCAGGATCCTGCAGGTCGACGGGATGAATGCGCGACAGGTCGCGGTCCAGGACGGCGCCGCGCGGCACGCCGAAGCCGCCGCCTCCTGCCGAGCGGCCGGACTCGCCATAGGTCATAAAATTGCGAACGTTCTCGCCGCGGGTGAACCAGTCCTTGTAGGCGCTGCCGATCGCGATGAGGTCGGGGAGATAGACACCCTCGACAAAGTCCCGCATCACCTCGATCAGCTCGCGCACCCGCAGCAGCGCGGACAGTGTCACTGCAGTGGCATCGCCGCCGCCCGGAAGTTTGCCGTCGGCCGCGATCGCGCACGGCGCCCCGCCGACGGCTACGTTGGGATGCGGGTTCTTTCCCCCAAAGATCGTCAGCACATCGCCGATTTGGCGCTGCCATGCCAGTGCCTCGATGTAGTGCGAGAGTGATACAAGGTCGATGTCGGGCGGCAGCCGGTAACCCGGATGGTCCCACCAGCCGTTGGCGAAAATTCCGAGTTGCCCGGATGTCACCAGCGATCTGAGCCGGGACTGCGCCGCGGCGAAGAAATCGACCGAGGTTTCGCGGCAGCCGAGCCGTTGGGCCGCCCCTGCCGAATCGCGCGGGTCCGCCGTCAGTGCATGGAGCGGGTTGACCCAGTCCAGCGCCTGCAAATGGTAGAAATGGATCACATGGTCCTGCAGCATCTGGGCCGCTGCCATCAGGTCGCGGATCAGCTCGCCGTTCGGCGGCACCTCGACGCCAAGTGCATTTTCAACCGCCCGCACCGAGGCCAGTCCATGGACCAACGTGCAGACGCCACAAATGCGTTGCGCAAAGGCCCAGGCGTCGCGCGGGTCGCGTCCACGCAGAATGATCTCGATGCCACGCACCT
Organism: uncultured Alphaproteobacteria bacterium; assembly: GCA_963709085.1. Classification (GTDB taxonomy): domain Bacteria; phylum Pseudomonadota; class Alphaproteobacteria; order Acetobacterales; family Acetobacteraceae; genus Rhodovastum. The sequence goes on along the minus strand of CAVPVB010000018.1, from coordinate 219,801 downwards.
GCGTTCCGGCGCTAAGGGCCTGAACGATGTTTCCGCCGGCATCGATCTCCACCTCGATGCGCAGATGTCCTTCGATTCGGGTCAGCGGATCGACGACGACGCGCCGGTTCGTCATGGCTCAGTCCTTGAGATTGGCAGCGACGAGTTCGAGCAGGCTGGCGACCGTCGTGGTCCAGTTCACCGACTTGCCGCCATGATCGAGGGTCTGCCGACAGCCGGAGCAGCTGGTGTACATGGTGTCCGCTCCGGTCGCCTCGACCTGACGGCGCTTGATCTCGAAGGCATGCGCGCGCAGGGCCTGGGCGCGCTTGATGAGGGCAACGCCGCCGCCGCCGCCGCAACACCAGCCTGTATCCCCCGAGTCTGCCATCTCACGCACATCAATGCCGAGGGCATGCAAAACGACACGCGGCGCGGCGGTGGCGCCGCCGCGCCGCGAAAGCTGGCAGGCATCGTGGTAGGTCGCGGTCTGCGCGACCCGGTTCACGCGGATGCGCCCGTCCGCTAGTCCTTCGGCCAGAAGTTCGGTGATTTGCAGGACCCTGAACGGCAGGGACCGGCCGAAGGTGTTTGCCGCCTCCCACCGCATTTCAGTGAAGGAGTGTCCGCATTCCGGCATCACCACGGTGCCCGCGCCGCATTCCATGGCGGCGCGAACAATGGAGAGGGTGATCGCACGCTGGCCGGCCCGGTCGCCGGCGGTCAACGAGGCGTTGTCGGCGTCGAACCCGTCCGTACGGAACGTCCACGCGGCTCCCATGTGGTTCAGTATCTTCGCGATCGCCGCCATCGAGGCCGGGTATGTCTTGAGGTCGACCGATGACACCGTAGGCACGATGTCAGCCCGCGGTTCATCCACGTGCATGACCACGTCATGCGTGCGGCCAACCTGGTGCAGCATGTCGCGAAACTGGGCCCTGGTCAGTCCGAACGGACTGCCGGTCGCGTGTTCCTTTTCCGCGAGGACGCCGAGATAGTCGGCCGGCGCGAGCCCCGCGTCGAACATGCCATGCCGGGCCTGCTCGACCAGACCCGCTATGTCGATTCCCATCGGACAGATCAGCGAGCACCGTCCGCACATATTGCAGGAATTGTAGATCAGATCCTGCCAGGTTGCCAGTTGGCCAGCCGTCACCCGCGGCGTCAGGCCGAACAGGCGGTAGGCGAACGCGAAGGGACCAACCTCGCGCTGATAGGCCTGCCTGAGCGGTGCGATCTTGTGGATCGGGGTGTAGCGCGGGTCGCCTGTCTGCACGTAGAAATGGCAGGCTTCCGCGCAGCGCCCACAATGCACGCAGGCCTCCATGGCGAGCGCCGCACCCGAACCAATCTCGGCGAGAAAGCCGCGCATCGCCTGGTCGACCCGCCCGGCATCGTCCACGGTCGCGGCGCGGGAGGGAGCCACGACCGGGCTGTTCATGTCGCTGCGCCTTTGCGGGCGAATGTCACGCCCATGGCGCCGCGCCCGGCGAACACCAAGAGCCCGTGCATCAGCTTGCCGAAAGGCAGCCAGACCAACAGCAGTTCCACGCTCAGGATGTGCAGGCTCAGCAGAGTGGCATACCCGCCGATGGTTTCGCCCGACAGCAATATGCCGGTAAAGACGGGCAGGAACACGACCAGCCAGCTCAGATAGTCGTCCACGGTCGAAAGCAGACGCAGCACCGGATGGGTCATGCGGCGGACCAGCAGGGCGATCATGCTCGCCAACGTGAGACCGCTGGCCATGACAACGATGCCCTTGGGGAGGCCGGGCCATGTCAGGCCGGTGATCTGCCGGATCAGCAGAATGTGCGGCGCCCCTCCAAAAAGGACCACCGCGAGGCCGAGATGAAAGACCGCACTCAGCACGACGCTGACCGCTGTTCCGCGGCGGAACGTGCGGCGCGGGATGAAACGCGACAGGATAGCCGACAGCCCTCCGCAAATCCGGCGGACAAAACCATGGCGTGGTGCAGCACGCTGCGGACGGCGACGCAGCAGCAGGATCCCGGCGAGGCGCCAGCCGATCCCGCCAACCATGATCAGGATGGAAACCTGCATGGCAGGCCCACGGGCGATCTCCAGCATCGTCACGGCGTCTTCTCCGGCTTGGGTGCCGTCTTGCGTCGGCCGCTCAGCGCCGCAGCGGCACCGCCGACCAGGCCCACGGATGCGGCGATGGCGGCATTTCGCCACCCGGGCAGGGTTGCGCCGGCGAGTGGCGTGTAAAAGCTGCCCGCATCCCAGAAATCCGGCTCGGAGCAGCCGATGCAGCCATGGCCGGACTCGACCGGAAAGCTGGTGCCGCCGTTCCACTTCAGGCTGGCACAGGCATTGTGTGTGGTCGGGCCCTTGCATCCGAGCTCGAAGAGACACCAGCCCTGCCGGGCACCATCGTCGTCGAAGCTTTTGGCGAACTTGCCCTGGTCATAAAACGGGCGCCGGTAACATTGATCGTGAATCGTGGTGCCGAAATAGGCGAGCGGGCGCCTGCGGTCATCGAGCGCGGGCAGAGCGCCGAAACTGATGAAATAGGCCAGCACGCCGCTCAGCACTTCCGGCACCGGCGGGCAGCCCGGGATGTTTACGACCGGCTTGCCGGCCACCAGATCCTCCACCGCGACGGCCCCGGTGGGATTGGGATAGGCCTTCGGGATTCCACCAAAGGCTGCACAGGTCCCGATCGCCAGCACCGCTTTCGCGTCGGCTGCGATCGTCTCCAGCATGCTGACGTTGCTGCGTCCACCGGTCATGGAATAGACGCCGCCGTCCCGAACGGGGATCGACCCGTCGATGGCCAAAAGATACTCGCCCTTGCCGGCGGCAACGGCCTCCCTCAGCGTCTGTTCCGCCGCGGAGCCGGCCGCTGCCATCAGCGTTTCCTGATAGTCCAGGGATATGAAGTCGAAGATCAACGAGCTGATGGTTGGGCTTGGCGAGCGCAGCAGCGTCTCCAGGCATCCCGTGCACTCCTGGAACGACAGCCAGATCACCGACTGCCGCCTGGCGCGGGCCAGGTTCGCCGCCATGACAGGCGCGACGGAAGGCGGCAGGGCCAGGCTGGATGTCATGGCGATGGCAAACTTGAGCAGGCCACGCCGCCCAAAGCCGCGGCGGGCGAGCATGGCACCCATGGTCTCGTTGTCGTCCATCACTCCGCAATCCTGCGCCAATGCTGGGCAAGGTTCGTGCGAGCGGCCAGGCGTCGCGCACCGTACCGGATGTCGTCGATGTCGGCCTTGAGGATGCCCGGCACGTAGGCAACCTCGATCAGCGCTGCGATGAGATGGCCCGTTTCGTCGTAATGCCGCGTCCACCAGACTGCCGGGAAGCCGGTTTCGCGGATGTCGCTCTTTCCGGCGGCGTCGAGCCGGGCGGTGATCTCGCCCTGGCCGAGGCACTGCTCAAGAGCTGCGATGCAGGCGGGTGACAAGGGAAGGCTGCGGAGATCGATGCTCCCACCCTCGCCGTGTTCCAGCAGCCGCGCGAGCAAGGACGCGATTTCCGTCGCCAACGTGTCCACCAACCCGTCATTGGTGTGCGATGCCGGATCGTTCATGCGAAAGCCTGCCAGTCCCGCACGGTTTGGATCGCCATCCTGCAGGCGGCGGGAAGCGCCTGCCTTACGGTGTCGCTAAGTTCGTCGCCCCAGCCGATCCGCTGCGGCTGAATGGCGAGGAGCGCGAGATGGATCGGCTGCCAACCGGACAGGCCAGCCAGCGTCAGCAGGCTCGCCAAGCCCGCCGCATGCGCGCTCGTGCTTCCGCTGTGCCGGACAGTCTCCGCAAGCGCAGTCCCGTCCAGCAGGCGGACCGTTCCCGCCGTTTCGCCAAGCTGAGCCGCGTCGACAAAGAGGACCGAGCCGGTCTGCATGACGGCGGCCATGAGCCGAAAGCCCATCGTGCCTCCGTCGAGCGGGCGAAGACCGGCACGCGCATAGGGGGCACGGGCGAGGCACTGTACGACATGCACGCCCACGCCGTCGTCGCCCAGCAATGTGTTGCCCAGGCCAAGGACGAGAATTTCCCGCGGTTCCCGTGCCAACGAACTGCGTGGCGTTTCGCCGAAAATTGTCACTTCGCCGTCCATACGGTCTCCCCGCGATGGCTCTCACACGCTCCGTAGGCGCCTCCGGCACGCTGGTGGCAGTTTCGGAATCTACTCACGCGCCGGTTGTTCCCACGTCCGCGGCAGACGGCACAGCGGGACGCGTCACAGCGACGAAGCTGAGCCGTGGCCGCTTGCGTGGCGGAAGAATTAGCAACCCCGGCGGCAGGTGGCGGCCGCCGCCGGTTTTGGTTTCGGCGAAGCCGTCGCTCAGGCGCCGGCAGGGACGAGCCGGTCCGGTGACGGGAACTCCGCGATGCCGGCGTGGACATCCAGATGCGAGGGCTCGGCCGTCGCCAGGATGGCCTTGGCGCGCGCCACGTTGTCGGCGGCACCATGGGCCATGACGAGGAAGTTATCTGCCCTGACGGCCGTCTCGTACTCGATGACGCTATCCCTCGGTATGCCGATGCTGGCAAGTGCGGCGCCAAAAGCGCTCAGTCCGCCGACCAGCAGGGCGCCTTCCAACGCCGAGGCGGCTACGGCTGCCACGTAGCCGAGCACGATGACGGGGCCGACGACGGGAACGGCTATGAACATTCCGCCAATGAACAGGCCCCAGAGCCCACCCCAGAACGGCCTCACCGGTAGTACGAGCCCATCCGCCATCTGCGTCCGCCGGCGCTGGCCCTCACGGGTTCGCCGTTGGCGCGGAGGTGCCGCCTCCCCGCCACGGTCGCAGACTTCCCTTGTTGCGCACCATTCATGTCCCGTGCGTGCTGCCATCACTACCCCGGTGGGATCGTCGGCTGCATGTCTCGCTCACTTCACCGACGGCGGCGGCCTTCCCCGTTGGAGCGGCGGGTCGGCTCCCACATTGCGTCTTTCGAGGCCTTTCCGATGTTCACTCACGTTGCGGCCCGCACGGCCCGCTGACCCCCTACGGGGCCTTTTCTCGAAGTGCTTCAGGCCATTCGTCGCCTCCTGACCCGCCCCGAGTGCTTCCGGCTGGAGCGAGAGTTTGCCGGCCCGGATTTCCACCGGGGAGAACGGTGCGCCTTGGCAAGGCACACGCTCCAACGAACGAACCGCCCCTCCGGTACGAGTTTTGCGACGAAACGGGAACATCGGTTTTCGAAGGCAACTGCAGCGCCGCCTTGGCGCCTGGCGGCGGCCCAGCGCAACCATCGCGGATAACAATCTGAATTCGTTATCGATCGACGAATTGTGGCAGCCACTCGACAGGCGCGGTAATCGTACCTGGCACCGCCGCCACCCGGTCTGCCCGTCATAATCGTTTCGGGCGATGTCAGCCGGCAGTCATTGATGAGACAGGGGCTTTTCCGGCCCGGTTTGCGGCAGCCAAGGGTGAGACGCAGGCATTTAAAGCTGAGAAATCGGCAGTTAACCGTGCGACACGCGGATTAGGACCGATAAGCGGATATTATCAGTAGTAACCAACTCGGGAGTGCCAGCGATCCGCTTGAAATTGCCTCGATATCCGTCATGCCGCGCCGAGCCAGCCCGTCCGGTTGGGTGCTGTTGCTGGCGCTCGGTGCAGGGGCCACTTCGACCTGTTCGAACCGCCCAGGCGCCGCAGCCTCGGCAAGGCCCGCGTCGCCGGCGACCCCGGCAAGTCGCACGTTGCGAGCCACGTTGTCTCACCAATGGCTGCCTTTCTCAGCTTTGCCTGCCTGATTTCTCACGATTAACTGCCTGGCATGAATGCAGTGATTCCAACAAGATGGCATGTCGTTGCAGTCTCATCAATGACTGCCGGCTGACAGGCGACGCGCCGCGGAGGCCAGTCTTTCGCTGGCTTTGGCGGTCGTGAACGGAGAGGCGCTCGGCGTGGGCGCGCCTGCAAACGGTGGTTTGCGGATCACTTCCGTAATTGTAAATCGGCGGTGCCCGCCATGGCGGCCGGGAAGGACGCGGGCATGCGGATGCGGAAAGCAACGGCGGCCTCAAAAACGCGCCTGGTCGGCTACGCCAGGGTATCAACCGAAGAACAGCAGACTGATCCGCAGGCAGATGAACTGCGCGCCGCCGGCTGCGCGCTGGTGCATGCGGAGCATGCTTCCGGCGCCGACCATGGCCGTCCGGTGCTGGCGCAGGTGCTGCGCGACATCCGGCCCGGCGAGACCCTGGTGGTGGTGCGCCTCGACCGCCTGGCCCGCTCCGTCGCGCATCTGCTCAGCGTCATCGAGCAATTGGAGGCCAAAGGGGCGCATTTCCGCTCCCTGCGCGATCCGATCGACACCACGACACCGCAGGGCATGTTCTCGCTGCAGGTGCTGGGGGCCGTCGCGCAGCTGGAACGGGCGCTGATCGCCGAGCGCACCAAGGCCGGGTTGCGGTCGGCCAAGGCCCGTGGACGGGTGGGCGGCAACCCGGGACTGCGCGCCCGTGATCCAGGCACCATCCGCAAGCTCCGGTCGGCGCGCGATGCCGTCCACCTCGACGCTATGCTTGCCGGTCTCGATGCCTGGCTGCCGACAGTGCGGCGGATGCGCCCCGACCAACCCTGGGGCGATGTGGTGCAGGTGCTCAACCGCCGCGGCGGTGGCCATGCCTGGACCGCGCAGCGCCTGCGCCGGGCGGTGCACCGGCTGGCGAGCGAAGGCATCGTCGAACCCGGCTTGCTCGGGAGTGCCAGGCGCAGGCCAGCCGACGACCGGCTGGTGGCGCTGGTGGCCGGCATTGTCCTGGCCGCGCCGGCGATGACGCTGCAGCAGGTCGCCAGCCAACTCGAGGCCATGCATGAACGCACGCCGCGGGGCGGCACGCGCTGGCATCCATCGTCGGTCAGGAACCTGCTGCGACAGGCGCAGCGGCGCGGCTTGCTCGGTCCTGGTGCCGAGCCTCATGGACCAGCCGCCCGATGACCCGGCGACGTTCGGCAGACATCTGGCCGCGGCACCATGCCATGAGGTCTGAGACAGCGTAACGGCATTCGAAAGCAGTGCCTCCAAGCTCTGACACATTCGAGATCCGCGCAATACACTAATCGACTCTCTGGGCGGTTTGTCTGATCTGCGGAGGATCAAGGTCCTGGAGGCGGAAGTGGCGCGACGGCAGAGATTGACCACAGCCCAGATTGCAGAGCTATTTGACCCTCCGGCCGAGGAACGGGAATTGGTGCGCCACTTCACGCTGTCGGAAGCGGATCTTGCCGCAATCGGTCGCTCCCACGGCGATCACAATCGCCTCGGCCACGCCCTTATGCTCTGCTACCTGCGCTATCCCGGTCGTGCCCTGCGCCCCGGCGAACGGCCGCCGGCTGCGCTGCTTGCATTTGTTGCCGAGCAGCTCGGGGTTTTCCCGGAGGCGATTGACGCATACCTCGCGGCGGAGCGGAATCGCCAGCACCATTCCGTCGAATGCCAGCGCCAGCTCGGACTGCGTCCGTTCGGCAGGCGAACGGCGGCAGAATTGGCTGAGGTCCTCTTGCCGCAGGCGATCGAAGACGACCGCTTCGTCCATCTGGCCGAGCTGGTGATGCAGACATGCCGCCAGCGCCGGATTATCGTTCCGACCAAAGATGCACTTGAACGGTTGTGTGGTGCACTCCGCGACCAGGCCCATCAGGAAGTGTATCGCCGCCTGGCCGGGGATCTGTCCGCCGAACAGCGACGCCGGCTCGATGCGCTGACACAGCGGCGGGAAAAGACCGGTCAGAACTGGCTGACCTGGTTGCGGCAAATGCCAGAAGCCGCCAAGCCGGATGCCATGCTCGGTCTGATCGAACGCCTCTATCATGTGCGCGCGATCGGCATCCAACCCAGTTGCGGCCACCAGGTCCATCAGGCGCGCCTTGCTCAGCTTGTTCGTGAGGCTGGCCGCAGCACGGTCCAGCATGTTGCCGACCACGAACGGCAGCGCCGGCACGCGACGCTGGTCGCAATTTGCCTGGACCTCGGCGCCAACCTGACCGACCAGGCCGTCGATGTGTTCGACCGCCTGATCGGCGCCCTCTTTCGCAAGGCCGAAGGACGGCAGGTCCGCGCCTTCCAGGCCGATGCCCGATCCATCAACAACAAGGTCCGTCTCTTTGCCCGCGTCGGTGATGCGCTGATCGCTGCTCACGACAAGAAGCGGAATGCTTTCGCCGCCATCGAAACGGTGATTCCCTGGAAGCAGTTCTGCACCACCATCGCTGAAGCCAAAGCACTGGCACGGCCAGAGGCGTTCGACGCCTATCCGGGCCTGACCAGGCACTACGGCGACATCCGGCGCTGGTCGCCCGCGTTCCTGGATGCGCTCAAATTCGAGAGTGTGCCGGCGTCGGCCTCGCTTCTTCGCGCCATCGAGGTGCTGCGCGAGGCAAATCGGACCGAGGGGTCCACCCTGCCGAAAGATGCTCCAACAAGCTTCGTCCGGCAACGCTGGGTGCCGTACGTGCTGCCCGGCGGCGTCATCGACCGACGCTACTACGAGTTCTGCGTCCTGTCGGAATTGCGCGACCGATTGCGCGCCGGCGATGTCTGGGTCGTCGGCAGCCGCCAATACCGCTCCTTCGAGGAACGGCTTCTTTCCAGGAAGACCATGCAGAATCTGCAAAAGTCCGACACGCTTCCGATCGCGGTCGAGGCGGACTTCGACCGCTTCATCGAGGGTCGACGCACCCTGCTGGATGAACGGCTGAAGGAGGTAGACACCCGTGCCAAAGGAGGGCTGCTGCCCGACGTGACGATCGAGAACGGCGTGCTGAAAATCTCGCCGCTTGAAAAATCCACACCGCCGGAAGCCAAGGCCATGACCGAACGCCTCTACGCCATGCTGCCGCGCATCCGCATCACCGACCTGCTGACTGAAGTGGCGCGCTGGACCCTTTTTCCCGACTGCTTCACCCACTTGCGCACTGGCGAAACCGTGGCCGACAATCGCATCATCATGGCGGCCTTGCTGTCTGAAGGGCTCAATCTTGGCCTGACACGCATGGCCGAGGCGTGCAGCATCGCCAGCCTCGGCGAGCTTGCCTGGACATCGGATTGGTACATTCGCGAGGAGACCTACGCTTTGGCATTGCGGTGTCTGGTCAACCAGCAGCAGCGTGAACCCTTCGCGGCGGTATTCGGCAACGGCTCCGCCTCCTCCTCCGACGGCCAGTTTTTCCACGCCGCGGGCCTCGGCCGTGACGCCAGCAGCTTCAACGCTCATTACAGTAAGCGATCCGGCTTCAAGATCTACACGCATCTCTCCGACCGCTATGGGCCGTTCTTCACGAAGTTGATCGGGGCGACCACGAATGAGGCCCTGCATGTGCTCGATGCGCTGCTCTACCACCAGAGCGAGGTGACGGTCCGCTGCCATCACACCGACGGCGGCGGCGAGTCCGACCATGTGTTCACCCTCTGCTCCCTGCTCGGTTTCCAGTTCGCGCCGCGCATCCCCGGTCTGAAGCACCGGCGCCTCTACAGCTTCGGCAAGCCGTCCGACTATCCGACGCTCGAGCTGCTGATCGCCGGCCGCATCAACGTGGACCTGATCCGCGCCCACTGGTCGGAAATCCTGCGCATCGCCGCGTCCATCCGCACCGGCACCGTCACCGCCTCGCTGATCATGCGCCAACTCGCCTCCTACCCGCGGCAAAACGGCATCGCCGCCGCCCTGCGTGAACTGGGGCGGCTGGAGCGCACCCTGTTCACCCTCGACTGGATCAGCGATCCCGAACTGCGGCGCACAACCGGACAGGAACTCAACAAGGGCGAATCACGCAACAGCCTGGCCCGGGCGGTCTTCATTCACCGGCTCGGCGAAATCCGCGACCGCACCTACGAGAACCAGCAGCACCGCGCTTCCGGCCTCAACTTCGTCGTCACCGCGATCATCCTGTGGAACACCCGATACCTCGAGCGCGCCGTCGCCACCCTACGCCTGACGGAAGAGGTCCCCGACAAACTCCTGGCATATCTCTCACCCTTGGGCTGGGAGCACGTGAACCTGACCGGCGACTACGTCTGGGTCACAGACCAAAGCGCGGCGCCAACCAATCACGAGTTGAGGCCGCTCCGGACCCCGCCCACGCCGTTCCCCAAAGCGGCCTGATGTTCACGTTTCGTCGCAAAACTCGTACCGGAGGGGCAGTTCGTTAGAAACTATGGGGCGGCCGGCGAAGAGCCGGCATCATTGCCGCAGTGATCACCGCAATGGAGCGTCCGATGTCCCAGCCCAACGATCTGAGCCGGTCCCTCGTCCCCTTCAAGCAGGACACCACTCTTGTCGCTGTCATCGAGCTCAGCCAGTCAAGCTGGCTGATCGCCGGAGTCGTTCCGAGCGTCGATCGGCAGCCGCTGAAGAAGATGGAGCCGGACGAGGCAGCGTTACTACGGCTGCTGCACCGCTGGCGTGATGAAGCGATCCAGAATGGTCGGGCCATTACACGCATCGCCGTTGCCCTTGAAGCCGGCCGTGACGGGTTCTGGCTGGCACGGTGGCTGACGACGCACGGCATTGAGGTCCATGTCATCCATTCCAGCAGTGTCGCAGTCTCACGCGAGCACAGGCGCGCCAAGACGGATCGGCTCGACACCGCCATGCTGATCCGGGTGTTCCTTGGCTGGCTGCGCGGCGAACGCGGCCACTGCGCAATGGTCGCGGTCCCGACGCTCGAGGAAGAGGACGCCAAGCGGCCAAGCCGTGAGCGGGAGAACCTGGTCGGCGAACGGACCCGCGTTATCAATCGCCTGAAGGCGGCGCTAGCGCGGCTCGGCATCCGCGGCTTCAATCCGAAGCTGCGGAAGGCGCCGGAGCATTTGGAATCTCTTCGGACACCGGAAGGACTTCCAATCCCGCCGAACACGCTCGACGAAATGCGGCGTGACCTTGCCAGACTGACGATTTTGCGAGAGCAGATCGCGGCCATTGAACAAGCGCGTCTGGAACGGTTGCAGCTGGCGCCGGACACCGGACCGAACGCTATGATCCGACTGCTTGCGAGCATTCTCGGAGTCGGTATCGAAACGGCAGACATGCTGGTGCAGGAAGTCCTCTCGCGCAACCTGCGCGACCGCAGAGCCGTCGGACGTTTCGTGGGGCTCACCGGCGCGCCGGATGAAAGCGGGGCCAAGCGGCGTGAGAAAGGTCTCGCCAAATCGGGCAATGCCCGCGTGCGCCGCGGCATGATCCAGCTCGCCTGGCGCTTCCTCTTGTTTCAAAAGGACAGCGCGCTGGTCAGGTGGTTCCGAAGCAGGACGGAGGGACCCAGCGGCGCGCGCAAAACGAAAATGATCGTGGCTCTTGCCCGCAAGTTGATCATCGCGCTGTGGCGCATGGTCCACACCGGCGAGGTGCCACACGGCGTGGTGCTGCGCCAACCAGCCTGATCGACACAGCCATATCGTAACGCAAGCACACAATTTCGGCGCGTCTGGCCAAGCGACCTTGCCCAGCTGCCGATTACGATCCGAGGTGGTGGTGACCCGAGCTCCAACATGGTCATTGAACCGTTCGTTAGAATGGGCCCGCCGCCCCGGAGCCTCGCTGCCGAAGCGCATGTCTGCTTCATGGTCCGGTCCCACGTGGGCCAACCGAATACAAGTTTGTGGCGCGAGCTTCCGCGCACCAAGGCGGGTTCCCCTCGGTTCGTTTGCTTTCCACCGGCGGCATCGCAGCCAAGCTATCGCCGCCAAATTGCCGCCGTGCCGCATGATACGGCATTCCTAATTCGTTACGTAACGGTGAACAATGCGTGCCACGACGCCGCCGAACGGACGACGAGCATGGCTTCTGCAATGCCGAACGACGGGCACGCTACCCCGCCCGCCGCCAGGCTGCGCTTTCGTCACCGCTGGCCCGCGCCGGTTGACCGACGCGCCGTCGCGCCAGACCAGCCGCCTGATGCTCCTATTGTATTCGGTTATGTAACGGAGAATGGAACATGCCAAGAGGTCGCCAGCCGGAAGGCGAGCATGCCCTCAGCAACGCTGAGCGCCAGGCACGCTACCGTGCCCGCCACCAAGCTGAGCAACCACCCCCGGTGGTCCGTTACCGCCGGCCGGCGGATCGCCGCGCCCGACCGCAGCGCTGGCGGACCGCCGTCGCCGAACTGCTCGCGCTCCAAGCCGAATATGCCCACTGGTACGAGGCCCTGCCCGACAGCCTCCGCGACAGTGCCACCGCCGAAGCTCTGCGCGAGATCGCCGAGCTCGACCTCGATGCGCTTGCCGCAATCGTACCGCCACGCGGCTACGGCCGCGATTGAACCGTTACCCAGAGGGGATACGCGATGAAAACCCCTTGACAGGGAAAACCCCATACAAGTTGGAGCCCTTTCGCGAGCACAGGAGCCCCCGGCCCATGTGGCTGGCCGTGCGCAGGCTGCACCCGACGGAGCCGCGAGTTTTCCGCTCGCGCAAGCGCCAGGCGAACTGACGGAGAACATGGCGCGCGCGATCCCCAAGCGGGCGGAAGCGGAACGCGACCGGCAGGCAAAAATCATCCACGCGGAAGCCGAGTTCAAGGCGTCGCAGACATTGGTCCATGCGGCCGAGATCCTTTTGAGCGTCCCTGCGGCGATGCAGTTTCGCTATCTGCAGACCCTCACCGAGAGCGGCGCCGAGCAGAACTCGGCGGTCGTGTTCCCGATGCCCATCGACATCATCAAGCCGTTCCTTGAGCTGTTCGACAAGCACGGCAAGGGGCATAGCCAGAACGGTGATGCTCGCACGGCCGGTCAGGGTATAGCCCACGCACCGGTCGTCGCAGTCGTCGACACCTGATCGCGGCGCGGACTCAACCTTAACGAAGCGGATCAGTCCCAGGTTTGGTTCCAATGCGTGATGACCCGCAAGTCGGGGTGGTCGGGGTTGTAGGCGAGAACGCTGATAGACGCGGTATCCAACATCAGATGGCGCGCCTGGATGATGGGTAAGCCGATCCAGCGCGCAGCCAGGCTGCAACCGAACTGGCCACTAGAGAACAGCGCGACGTTGCCACGCAATGCCGCGCCACGCGTGATCAGCCGGTCGGCCCGCTGGGAAACCGCATCGACCGACTCGCCGCCGGGACAGCCATCCCGGAAGACGTTCCAATCGGGCCGCTCCTGCCGGATGTCGCGGGACGTGCGGCCCTCGTATTCGCCATAGTCCCATTCCGCCAGGTCGGGCTCGATCTCGGCGGATCCGCCGAGGCCGGCCAGCGCGCATGTGTCCTGGGCTCGGCGTGCCGGGCCGGTAAGAACGTGATCAAACTGAATGGCCCGCAGCACCCGTTCGAGGGCGCGGGCCTGGTCCTGGCCGCGTGTGGTCAGCGCCAAGTCGGTGCGGCCCGTGTGGCGCCCGGAGAGCGACCACTCAGTTCCACCGTGGCGGATGAGGTAGAGTTGGAGTGGCGCCTGGTCCATACGGATTATGACGCCAGCCGCAAAGCAGATTCGTGTTCCATCGATGGCGTGTACCAGCCCCGAACCGCAGCTCCGTTGCAGTTCGCCCGGTGGATCAGGGCGTGCTGAGCCGCCAAGACGTTTTCCTCCTGGCCGCGCCAGATCTGCAAGGCAGGCTGCTGGAGTGCGCGGCCGAACGAGAACACCAACGGCCAGGGCGATCGACCGGCTGAGGTTTCGTGTTCCACATTCATGGCGTTCAGCCGCGCGGACGCCAACTCGGCGGACTGCCCGCCCGACAGGAACGCGATGCCGACGACGGCCGCCGGCACCGTTCGCCGCAGACCGGCAAGTGTGGCCCGCGCCACCACATCGGCCGGCGCCTGCTCCGGACAGTCCAGGCCCGGCAGGACCATGTTCGCCTTTAGAACCATGGCCTCGAGTACAACCCCCTGCACGTCCAGGGCGTCGAATACGGCGCGCAGCACGGCGTGCGTCACCTCGCTGCACCGCTGCATCGTATGGCGCCCCTCCATCAGCACCTCGGGCTCGACGATCGGGACCAGGCCGACCTCCTGGCACAGCGCGGCGTAGCGCGCCAGTGCCTGCGCGTTCGCGTCGATGCAAGCCGGGCCGGGCAGGTTGTCGCCGATGCCGATGACCGCGCGCCACTTGGCGAACCGGGCACCCATCAGCCCGTATTCGTGCAGCCTGCCGCGCAACCCATCCAGACCCTCGGTGACCTTCTCGCCGGGATGCAGCGCCAGCTCCTTGGCCCCCAGGTCGACCTTGATCCCGGGGATCACGCCGACCGCAGTGAGCAGGTCGACGAACCGGTTGCCGTGCCGATCGCTCTGCCGGATCGTTTCGTCAAACAGGATGGCGCCGCTGACGGACGTGCCGAGGCCCGGCGCCGTGACGAGTAATTCCCGCCAGGCGCGCCTCGCTGACTCGGTCTGCGGTATTCCTGTCGCGGCGAATCGTTCGTTACAGGTCGGTGTGCTCTCATCCATCGCGAGCAAGCCCTTGCCGCAGGCGACAAGGGCTTGCGCGGTGGCCGCGAGGGTCTCCTCCGGGATCACGGGGCCGCTCCCCATGTCCAGTCGCGAATCTCGGCCAGGTCTTTCCCGTGCTTGTCGATGTAGTGCTTGTGCTCAATCAGCTTGTCGCGCATCAACTGTTTCAAATAGATGCCCTTGCTTCCAAGGCCCGGCACGCGGTCGACCACGTCCTGAACCAGGTGGAACCGGTCCAGCTCGTTCTGAACGCGCATGTCGAACGCCGTCGTGATCGTCCCTTCCTCCTTGTAACCGCGGACGTGCAGGTTATGGTTGGTCCGGCGGTAGGTCAGCCGGTGAACCAGCCAAGGATAGCCGTGGAAGCCGAACACGATGGGCTTGTCCGTCGTGAAGAGCTGGTCGTAGTCCGTTTCGCTCAGCCCGTGCGGGTGTTCGGAGCAGGGCTGCAGCCGCATGAGGTCGACGACGTTGATCACGCGTATCTTCAGCGCCACCAGGTGTTTGCGCAGGATCGAAACAGCGGCCAGGATCTCCAGCGTCGGCGTGTCGCCGCAGCAGGCCATCACGACGTCAGGATCGTCGTCCTGGTCGTTGCTGGCCCATTGCCAGATGCCGAGGCCCTGAGTGCAATGAATGACGGCCGCCTCCATGGTCAGCCATTGCGGCAGGGCGTGCTTGCCGGCCACCACCACGTTGACGTAGTGGCGGCTGCGAAGGCAGTGGTCGAACACCGACAGCAGGCAGTTGGCATCCGGCGGCAGATACACCCGGACGATGTCGGCCTTTTTGTTGATGACGTGGTCTAGGAAGCCGGGGTCCTGGTGGGTGAAGCCGTTATGGTCCTGCTGCCAGACATGCGAGGCGAGCAGGTAGTTGAGCGAGGAAATCTTGCGGCGCCACGGCAACTCGAACGTCACCTTCAACCACTTGGCGTGCTGGCTGAACATGGAATTGACGATGCGGATGAAAGCCTCATAGCTGTTGAACAGCCCGTGCCGCCCTGTCAGCAGGTAACCTTCCAGCCAACCTTCGCACTGATGCTCGCTCAGCATCGAGTCGAGCACGCCGCCGACAGGTGCGAGGAACTCGTCGTCGTCCACCGTGCGGGCATCCCACTGGCGGGGGGTCACCTCAAACACGGCGCCCAACAGGTTGGACAGGGTTTCGTCCGGTCCGAAGATGCGAAAGTTGCGCGGCTCCGCATTCAAGGCGGACACGTCGCGCAGGAACGTTCCGAGCACCATGGTGTCCTGCGCCGTGACAGCGCCCGGCGACTGGACGTTGACCGCGTAGGTCTGGAAGTCGGGCATGACCAGGTCGCGAAGCAGCACGCCGCCGTTGGTATGCGGATTGGCGCCCATTCGGCGGTCGCCCTTAGGCGCCAGTTCGGCCAGTTCTGCGATCAGCCGCCCCGTCTCGTCGAACAATTCCTCGGGCTTGTAGCTCCGCATCCAGCTCTCGAGCTGGGCGACGTGCTCGGGGTGCGCGGCATCCACGAGCAGTGGCACCTGATGCGCCCGGAACGTACCCTCGACTTTGAGCCCATCCACCAGCTTCGGCCCGGTCCAACCCTTCGGCGACCGCAGCACGATCATCGGCCAGCGCGGGCGGCTGGAATCCCGGCCTGAACGCGCATTCTGTTGGATGCTGCCGATGTCGTCCACCACTTGGTCGAGCGTGGCGGCCATCAGCCGGTGCATCGTTTCCGGGTCCTCACCCTCGACGAAGTAGGGCACCCAGCCGCACCCGCGGATGAACTGGTCGAGTTCGTCATGCTCGATTCGGGCCAGGACAGTGGGGTTGCTGATCTTGAAGCCGTTGAGGTGCAGGATGGGCAGGACGGCGCCGTCGGTGACCGGGTTCAGCAACTTGTTGGACTGCCAAGCGGTGGCCAGCGGCCCGGTTTCCGCCTCGCCGTCGCCGATGACGCAGGCGACGATCAGGCCGGGGTTGTCGAACGCGGCGCCGAACGCATGGCTGAGCGAATAGCCGAGTTCGCCGCCTTCGTGGATCGAGCCCGGCGTGGTGGGCGCCACGTGGCTGGAGATGCCGCCCGGAAACGAGAACTGCGTGAACAGCTTCTTCAGCCCGGCCTCATCCTGGCTGATGTTCGGGTAGATCTCAGTGTAGCTACCTTCCAGGTAGGTGTTGGCCACCAGCGCCGGACCACCATGCCCGGGACCGGCGATGTAGAACATATCAAGATTGCATCGCTTTATGATGCGGTTCAGGTGTACATAAATGAAGTTCTGGCCCGGCGTTGTGCCCCAGTGCCCTACCACCAACGGTTTAACGTGCGCCAGCGTCAGCGGTTCCCGCAGTAGCGGGTTATCGTAGAGATAGATCTGGCCGACCGACAGGTAGTTGGTCGCGCGCCAATAGGCGTCAATCAAACGCACTTCGCCCGCGGTCGCAATGAACTGGTTCACCGTCGCCGTCGACCCGGCGGCGGCCGGGTGATCGACGCCAAGCGCTGCAATCGTCGTGTCCAACCTCTTGGTCCTTGCCTGTCTCGCTCTCTGACGTCGACGATTTGTCGGCGATGCCCGTCAAACACAGGATCCATCAGCAGCAAGGCGATGCTACCCAGGCTCACGCCTCGTCCGGCAGGGTCGGAAACTACGCAGGCAGCGCCGCGGTCACGACCGCCCGAACCGCGCCTGGCCTGGCCTGGAGAACCGTGGAGCGGCCCCGCGGCAAGATGCATCTCGTGCTCGTCGGCCGACAGCCAGTCCAGGACGACCCTCGACGGCAAGGCCCCGTGCGCTAGCCGACCGTTGCTGCTTCCACGCCGCGCTGGAGATGACGCACCCCGGTGGCACCCGCCACTATCAAGTCGGAGGCGATACCGATGAACAGCCCGTGCCCGACGAGTCCGGCGCGTGCGTCAAGCGTGCCGGCAAGGTCGGCGGGGTCGGTGATCGGCCCGAACTGGCTGTCGAGGATGATGTTGCCCTGGTCGGTGCGGTAGAGGCCGCCGTCGCCCGTCCGCGGCGTCACGGCGCCGCCGAGACTTTCCAGGAAGCGGGCTTGCGAGCGCCAGCCGAACTCGAGCACCTCCACCGGCAGCGGCCTGTGCGTGCCGAGCCGGGGCGACAGCTTGCACGCATCCACGACGATGACTTCCCGGCGGCTGGCCTGGGCCACGATCTTCTCACGTAGCAATGCGCCGCCGCCGCCTTTGATCAGGTCCAGCGCCGGGTCGACCTCGTCGGCGCCATCGATGGTCAGGTCGATCTCGCGCGGGATGTCATCGGTCAGCATCGGAATCCCGAGCTCGCGCGCGGCGGCGTCGGTGGCGCGGGAGGTAGCGATCCCGACGACATCCCGCAGTGCGCCGGCGCGGAGCCGGGCCGCGACCCGGCGCGTCGCAAAAATTGCCGTCGATCCGGTGCCAAGGCCGACCACCATGCCGGACTCGACCAACGAAGCCGCATACTCGCCGGCCTCTTGCTTGAAGCGGGTCGTGTCCTCCGTCATGCGCGCAATCGCCGGTAGCGCTCGATCAGCGCGTTAGTAGAAGCGTCGTGGCTCAGCTTCGGCTCGGTATGGTGATCCAGCTCGGGGACGATGCGGCTGGCCAGGACCTTGCCTAGCTCGACGCCCCACTGGTCGAAACTGTCGATACCCCAGATCGCGCCCTGCGTGAACACACTGTGCTCGTAAAGTGCGACCAGCCTGCCGAGTGTCGCGGGATCGAGTTGGTAGGCAAGAATCATGTTGGTCGGCCGGTTGCCCTCGGTAGCGCGGAACGGCGTCTGGGAGCCGGGCGACCCCTCCGCAATCAGCTCGTTTTCTGTCTTGCCGAAGCCGAGCGCTTCGGCCTGGGCGAACAGGTTGGCCATCAGCAGGTCGTGTTGGTCGGCGAGCATGCTGAGCGGCCGGCAGAATCCGATCATGTCGCAGGGGACCAGCTTCGTCCCCTGGTGGAGCAGTTGGTAGAACGAGTGTTGGCCGTCCGTGCCGGGCTCGCCCCAGATGATCGGGCCAGTTTGGTAGTCGACGACATGGCCGTCCAGGTCTACATGCTTGCCGTTGCTCTCCATCTGAAGCTGTTGAAGATAGGCGGGGAAGCGCGCCAGGTTCGCCGCGTAGGGCATGATGCCGATCGTCTGGGCGCCGAAGAAGTTATTGTACCAGACCGTCAGCAGTCCCAGCAGCATCGGCAGGTTGCTGGCGGCCGGGGCGGTGCGAAAATGCTCATCCATGGCATGGAAGCCGGTTAGCATGGCTTGGAAATTCTCAGGCCCGACCGCCACCATCGTGGACAGGCCGATCGCACTGTCCATCGAGTAACGGCCGCCCACCCAGTCCCAGAAGCCGAAGATTTGGTCGGTATCTATCCCGAACTCGGTCGCTGCCTCAATGTTGGTGGAGACAGCGGCGAAGTGTTTCGCAACCGTTGCATCTTGGCCGAGGTTCTGCACCAGCCACGTCCGGGCCGCGGCTGCGTTGGTTATCGTCTCCAGCGTCGTGAAGGTCTTGGACGAGACGATGAACAGCGTCTCGGCGGCGTCCAGATCAACGGTGGCCTCGCTCAAATCCGCGCCGTCCACGTTAGCAACGAAGCGAATCGTCATCGATCGGTCGCTGAACGGGCGCAGCGCCCGATAGGCCATCTCCGGCCCCAGATAGGACCCGCCGATGCCGATGTTGATCACATTGCGAATGCGTTTGCCGGTATGACCGGTGAGAGTGCCGCTGCGCAGGCGCGTGGCGAAATCGGCCATCGCGTCGAGCACCTTGTGCACGTCCGGCACGACATCGGCACCGTCGACCTCGATACGGGCGCTGCGGGGCGCGCGCAACGCGACATGCAGCACGGCGCGGCGTTCTGTCGCGTTGATCTTCTCGCCGGCGAACATCGCGTCGCGCCGCCTGGCGACTCCGCGCTCCTCGGCCAGCGCCAGCAGGAGCTGCAGCGTCTCGTCGGTGATGCGGTTCTTCGAATAGTCGAGGAACAGGCCGGCACCCTCGGCGGAGAAGCGCGTTGCTCGTCCGGGGTCGTCGGCGAACAGGGCGCGCAGATGCACGTCCTTGATGCGGGCATGATGGGCGATGATGGCCTGCCACACGGGCGAGCCGGTAAGGACGGGCATCGGCGTTCTCCGTTGTGTCAGGCTGTGGCCTTGCTGCTAGCGGCGATCGCGGCGAGCAGTTCGCACCAGGAGTTGGAGATCCCCTTCGCGCCGTCGGAATCCAATTGGGCGGGGTCGATCCGGGTCCTGCCATGGGCCGCAATCGGCGCCTCAGCGCCGCCGCCATCGCACCGCGGCGTGCCGGAAAGCAGCCTCGGGAACTACGCATTAGCGTATCAGAATGAACAGTTTTCGCACAGCGTGTCGAGCGTATGCTGTGCGATCGTGACCTCCTCGTCCGTCGGGATCACGTGGACCTCGACGCGGCTACCTGGACCGCTGATCCGGCCCACACCGCCCGTGTTGGCGACGGCGTCCAGCGCCACGCCCAGCCAATGCAGCCGCTCGCACACCATGGCGCGGGCATCCACCGCGTGCTCGCCGATCCCGCCCGTGAAGACGAAGCCGTCCAGCCCCCCCAGCGAGGCCGCCATCGCGGCCGTCTCCTGCCCGACGCGGAACGCGAACAACTCGACCGCCGCGCGTGCGCGAGGGTCGGAATTGGCAAGCAGCGTTCGCATGTCGCTCGAAATGCCGGACACGCCAAGGAGGCCGGAGCGTTCGTACAGCACGTGCTCCACCTCGTTCGCCGGAAGCCCCTTCTGCTGCAGCATGTACAGCACGACCCCGGGGTCCAGGGTGCCGCAGCGCGTCCCCATCACCAGGCCGTCCAGCGCGGTGAAGCCCATCGTGGTATCCTGGCTGCGACCGTCCCGCATGGCGCACAGGCTGGCGCCGTTGCCCAGGTGCGCGACGACAACCCGCCCGGCCGCCAGCCTCGGGACCGTCTGCCGCAGGGTGCGGGCGATGTACTCGTAAGACAGGCCATGAAAGCCATAGCGCCGAACGCCTTCGACCTCGTACTCGCGCGGTAACGCGAAGCGGGTGGTCACCGCGGGCATGGTACGGTGGAAGGCCGTGTCGAAACACGCGACCTGGGGCAGACCGGGCCGCAGCGTCATCAGCGCGCGGATCGGCGCCAGGCTGTGCGGCTGGTGCAGCGGCGCCAAAGGCGTCAGCGCGTCCAGTTGCCGGAGGATTTCTGCCGTCAGCCGGACCGGGTCGGTGAAACGGCATCCGCCATGCACCACGCGGTGCCCCACCGCGGCGAGGGCATCCGGTTGCACGTGGCCCTCAGCCCAGGCCAGCAAGGCGGCCAGCATGGTGTCGTACTCCGCATCCTTCCCCCGCCAATGCTTGTCCTCAAGAATCAGGCCAGCCGCGTCCGTCGCGGTGAAGTGTGGGTCGCCACCGATGCCTTCGATCCCCCCCTTCGACTTGAGGCCGAGCCCCGACCCTTCGCGGACCTCGTACAGCCCGAACTTGATGCTGCTCGACCCGGCGTTGAGCGCCAGGATGGCGCCCGGCATCAGGACGCAGGTCCGGCCGGCGCAGGCTGGCGGAATACCTGCGCCAGGGCGTCCCGGGCCACCTGCTGGACCTCGCGCAAGTGCGCCTCGCTGCGGAAGCTTTCGGCGTAGACCTTGTAGATGTCCTCCGTGCCCGACGGCCGCGCGGCAAACCAGCCATTGTCGGCCACCACCTTCACCCCGCCGATCGGAGCGCCGTTGCCCGGGGCCGCGGTCATCGTCGCCCGCACCTTCTCTCCCGCCAACTCCGCGATTCCGATCCCTTCGGGCGTGACCGCCTTCAGTTGCATCCGCTCCGCCCCCGTCGCGGGCGCGTCGATGCGCTCGTACCAGGATTGGCCCAGGTCGTGCACGATGCGGCCATAGGCGACCGCCGGGTTCGCCCCGGTCCGCGCCATGATCTCCGCCGCCAGCAGGCCGACGATCAGGCCGTCCTTGTCCGTTGTCCAGGCCGACCCGTCCCGCCGCAGGAAGCTCGCCCCGCCGCTTTCCTCGCCTGCGAAGCCCAGCGTGCCGGCCAGCAGACCTGTTGTGAACCACTTGAATCCGACAGGCATTTCGACGAGCGCGCGGCCGAGCCGGGCGGCAACGCGGTCGATGGTGCCGCTGCTGACGATCGTCTTGCCGACTGCGGCGGCCGGCCCCCATGCGGGGCGGTGCGCGTAGAGGTAGTCAATGGCGGCCGCCAGGACGTGGTTGGGGTTCATCAGCCCGTCCGACCCGGCCACAATGCCGTGTCGATCCGCGTCCGTGTCATTGGCGAAGGCGAGGTCGAACCCGGCGCGCATGGCGATCAGGCGTGCCATGGCGTAGCGGGAGGAACAGTCCATCCGGATCCGGCCGTCCCAGTCGGCGGTCATGAACCGGAACGTGGGGTCCACCAGATCACTGACGACGGTGGCGGCAATGCCGTAACGCTCGATGATCGGCTGCCAATAGCCGACACCCGCGCCGCCGAGCGGGTCGATGCCGATCCGCACGCCGGACGAGCGGATGATGTCCATGTCGACGACATGGGCAAGGTCCTTGACGTAAGGGCCGATGTAGTCGTGGCGGTGGACCTGTGCCGATTTCAGCGCGTGGCCGAGCGGGATGCGTTTGACTTCATCAAGGCCCGCCGTCAGCAGCGCGTTGGCGGCCCGCTCGATGTCGCCCGTTACGTCGAGGTCGGCCGGCCCGCCGTCGGGGGTGTTGTACTTGAAGCCGCCATCCTCCGGCGGATTGTGCGACGGCGTGATGACAACCCCATCGGCCAGCCCCGCTGTGCGGCCGCGGTTGTAGGTCAGGATGGCATGCGAGATGACCGGCGTCGGCGTGAAGCCATCGTGTTCGTCGATAAATGAGTCCACTCCGTTAGCGGCGAACACCTCCAGCGCGGTGGCCAAAGCGGGGCGGGAGAGGGCGTGCGTGTCGATACCGATGAACAGCGGTCCGTCCACCCCGGCCGCACGACGGCGCCGGCAAACCGCCTGGCTGATCGCCAGGATATGCCCCTCATTGAAAGTGCCGTCGAAGGAGGACCCGCGATGGCCCGATGTGCCGAAGACCACTCGCTGCGCCGGGTCCATCGGGTCGGGCGCTTGTGTGAAGTAGGCCGTGACCAGACGCGGCACGTCCACCAGAAGCCCCGGAGGGAGCAACTTGCCGGCGAGCGGGCTGACCCTCATGCCCTGTCCTTCATGCCAAGCGTCACCTCGACCAGGTGCGTGCCGCCGTCGTCCAGCAATCCGACCGGGCCGGGCGCCGCGTCCGCGCCGTCCAGCC
Source organism: uncultured Alphaproteobacteria bacterium (assembly GCA_963709085.1). Classification (GTDB taxonomy): domain Bacteria; phylum Pseudomonadota; class Alphaproteobacteria; order Acetobacterales; family Acetobacteraceae; genus Rhodovastum. The sequence continues at coordinate 197,156 of CAVPVB010000018.1, read as the reverse complement.
GGACCGTCGCCACGCCCTTGCAGATCCGGCCGGGGTTCCCAACGATGATGCGGTAACGGGCGGAGCGCCAGACGATGGTGGCCTCGAAGCCCGGCCAGTCCCGCGGAATGCAGGGGTCGATGTGCAGCGTGGCGCTGCGGATGCGGATACCGAGGATTCCCTCCACCCCCACCCGCTGCATCCATCCGGCGGACCCGGTGTACCAGGACCAGCCGCCGCGCCCGACATGTGGCGGCACGGAATACACGTCGGCAACCGCCGCATAGGGCTCCACCTTCGACCGGTCGGCATCGGCCTGCGTCAGCGCCCGGCGGACTGGATTGAGCAGGCCGAACAGCTTCGCTGCCCGGTCCCCGTCTCCCAGCGCCACTGTGGCCAGCACCGCCCAGGTGGCAGCATGGGTGTACTGCCCGCCATTCTCCCGCAGGCCCGGCGGATAGCCCTTGATATAGCCGGGATCGTGCGGTGTCCGGTCGAACGGCGGGGCTAGAACCAGCACCAGCCCGGCATCCGGCCGCACCAGCTCCCGCTCAAGCGAGGCCATCGCCGCCGCCGCTCGGTGCCGCGGTGCCACGCCCGACAGGACCGCCCAGGACTGGGCGATGGAATCGATTCGGCACTCGGCATCGCCGTGGGACCCGAGCGGGGCGCCGTCGTCGTAATAGGCGCGCAGATACCACTCACCGTCCCAGGCCGCCTCAAGCGCAGGCTCCAGTGCTGCGGCATGGGCACGCCAGGCTGCGGCACGGGCGTCGCCCCGCGCCTCGGCCAATGGCGCGAAGGCCAGTAGCGCCGCGTGCAGGAACCAGCCGAGCCAGACGCTTTCGCCACGCCCGGCCTCGCCGATACGGCTCATGCCGTCATTCCAGTCACCCGTGCCCATCAGCGGCAGGCCATGGCTGCCGGTGGCAAGGCTGTGGTCGAGCGCCCGGGCGCAATGCTCGAACAAGCTCCCGCCTTCGCTCGCAGCGGCCGGCGCGAAGAACCGGTCATGCTCCGCCGCCGTCAACGCGGGCGCCTGCAGGAAGCCGGCATGTTCATCCAGCACCGCCAGCTCGCCGGTTGCCTCGACGTAGTGCGCGACGGCGGTGGCCAGCCAGGCGCAGTCGTCGGAAATCCTCGTGCGCACGCCCATGCCGGTTTCCGGCAGCCACCAGTGCTGGACGTCACCTTCCACGAACTGCCGCCCCGCTGCCCGCAGCAGGTGCTCGCGCACCAAGTCCGGGCGGGACGCTGCCAGCGCCATGCCGTCCTGCAACTGGTCGCGGAACCCATAGGCGCCACTGGCCTGATAGAAGCCGGCGCGCGCCCATACCCGACAGGCCAACACCTGGTACAGCAGCCAGCCGTTCAGCATGATGTCCATGGTCCGGTCAGGTGTCCGCACCGCTACCGCGCCCAGCACGTCGTCCCATAGCCGACGAACCCCGGCGAGGATGGGCTCGAGGTCTGTCGCGCGATACCTGGCGACCAGGGCGCGCGCCTCGTCCTCATTCGCGGCCTCCCCGAGCAGGAAAACGACCTCGGCATGGGCGTCGGGCGCCAGATGAATGGTCGCCTGCAGTGCGCCGCATGGGTCCAGCCCGGCGCCGACGCGCCCGGACAGCGGTGCAGCGCCGGCGGCACCCAGCGGGCAGGCCAGGGTGCGATGGCGGCCGATGAACTCGCGCCGATCCCCGGTCCAACCCGTCTGCCTGCCGCCCAGGTCGGCGAAGGCAACGCGCCCCGCGGTGCCGGCGCCCCAGGGATTGCGCGCGAACATGGCGCCGGTCTGCGCATCCATCTCCGTCGTGACGAAGGCCGCCGTGGCGGTCCGGGAGGCGCCGAGCACCCACTCAACATAGGCGGACACGATCAGCGTCCGGGCGCGGCCGGAGACGTTGTGGGTCGGAAGGGGCAACCGTGCGAAAACGTACGCTAAGGAATCCCCTTCCGTGCGTTTTTGGGGGTTCCTGAGGCCGGTTTGGCCATTTTCGGTTCGAGATAGGCATGAACTGCCCGTTTATTGCGTGCAATCATGGAATGCAATTCGCATTGGACGCGATATCGGTGTTCGAACTGGCGTATTGCACGCGATAAACCTGGGTGCTAACGCGGGGGATGACATCGCGTGCAATACAAGCAGCGCCAGGTTGCGAGCTTATCGACCCGGGGTGGATGACGCTGTTCCTGGCCAGCCTGGCGCATGACGATCTCTCGCCCGCCACCTTGCGCGGCTACCGCTACGACCTGCGTCACTTCCTCGCCTGGCATCGCACAGTCCAGGACGCCCCGTTCACGATCGAGGGCTTGGCGGAGTACGAGTTGATCGCCTACCGCCAGCACATGGTCGCGGCAGGACGCAGGCCCGCCACGGTCAACCGTCGCCTGGACGCCCTGCGCCGGCTGTGCCGATGGGCGCGCGGCACCGGCGGCTTGAACACCAACGTCGCGAGCAATGTCCGGCCGGTGCGTACCATCCGCAATCGCCAGCCGGTCGGCCTGACCGATATCGAAAGCCACGCCCTGCTGCGCGCCGCCGGGGCGTCTTCGCACGGCCTGGCAGCGCGAAATTACGCGCTGGTGCAACTTATGCTGCAGGCCGGGCTGCGGGTTGGCGAGGTCGCAGCGCTGCAAGTTGGCGACATCGCCATGAACGACCGCTCCGGCAGCGTCCGCATCCGCCAGGGCAAGGGGCCCAAAGCACGCGAGGTGCCGCTGAACGCAACCGCGCGCCGTGCGCTCAAACAATATCTCGAACACCGCCAGGCGCCGGGCAAGAGCGCGGCGCTTTTCATCAGCAGCCGTGAGACGGCGATGCCGGTGCGCACGATCCAGTCCGTCATCACAAGTATCGCCTGCCGTGCCCGGCTCAAGCGGGTTGCGGTTTCGGCGCACACGCTGCGCCACACCTTCGCGCTTGGCTACTTGCGCGACAATCCCGGCAGACTGCTGGAGCTGGCAGGCCTGCTTGGTCACGAGTCCCTCGACACGACGATGGTTTACACGCGACCATCACGCGATGATCTCGCGGCCGACCTGGAGCGCTCGCACCTGAATGTCGATGGCTGATTCCTCTGCAGCGGCAACCCGTGCTCGCCGCCGTCTTCCCATTCCAGTTGATCCTGGAGAGGACGAGCTTGCCCGCCACTGGAGTCTGACCCCGGCTGACCTTGCGGAAATCGCCAACTGCCGCGGCGCCGACCAGAAACGGCGCTTTGCCCTACAGCTCTGCGTGCTGCGTGGGTACGGCCGGTTTCTTGATGACTACCGGCAGGCGCCGATCAAGATCGTCAACCATCTGTCACGTCAGCTCGGGCTGGCGCCCGTGCTCTTTCTAGACCGGTCCGGCCGCGAACCAACCGAGCGTGTTCAGGCACAGCGTATTCGCCGCTATCTGGGCTTGAGCCGCTTCGACAGGACAGCCGAGGACCACTTGCGCGAATGGTTGCGCGGAGGCGCCATGGAAGGCCGCACCGCAGCCGAGCTGTTGATTCTGGCTGAAGAAGAGCTGGCAAACCTGCACGTGATGTTGCCCAGTGTCAGCACACTGGAGCGCATTGTCGCCTCTGTCATGGCCCACAGCACTACGGAGCTGTTCGAATCTATCGCCAACCGTCTGCCGGAGAAGCTGCGCACAGCAATCGACCTCCTGGTCGAGGTGCCTGCCGGCGATGCGCGCTCCAGTCTGTTTCGGCTGAAGGACTACCCGAAATCAGCCAACGCCGCGGTGATCAAGGGCGACATCGTCCGCCTGCACCTGATCGAGGAACTGCTCGGAACCGGAGCCGAGCTGAGCGGTCTCGATCCACAGATCGTCCGCCAACTGGGCCAACTTGGACGCCGCTATGATGCGCGCGATCTCCGCCGCTTCGCCAAGCCCAAGCGTGACGCACTGGTTGCCTGCTATCTGGTGGAGGCCCGCACGACGCTGCTCGATCAGATCGTCGAGATGAATGACCTGTTCCTGACCGGGATGAACCGTCGGTCGCGTTCGGCGGTCGAGCTGCGCCGCAAAAGCCTGCGCCGCCGCGCCCGCGACGGACTGCACCGTGTGCTCGACGGCGTCGACGCCCTGGTCAAAGCCGACAAGGAGCAAACGATCGGTGCTTTCCGCGACGTGGTGAACGCTCCCGCCCTGGTCGAGGCGGCAATTGCCTGCCGTGCTTACGAGCGGCTGGAGACCCGCGGTCATCTCGATGCAATGATCGCGCGCTATGGCACGCTGCGCCAGTACCTGCCGGCGTTCCTCGCCCTGCCATTCCAGGCTGCTGCCGGAAACGAAGCCCTTCTCGGGGCAATCGAGATCCTGCGTGCGCTGGACGCCGGCACGCGCGGCCCGCTGACAACGGATGATCCGCACGCCTTCGTGCAAGCTGACTGGCGGTCCCATCTCGTCATTGATGACAAGGCCGGCGGCAAACTGGATCGCGCCATCTGGGAAATCTCGCTCGCCTTTGCGATCCGTAACGCGCTCCGCGCCGGCGGCCTGTTCCTGGCGCAAAGCCGCGACCACGTATCCTTCTGGAACCTGGTTTACGATGAGCCGAAGTGGCAGCAGGCCCGTGAACAGGCCTACCAACGTCTTGACCTGCCGGTTGACGGGAAGACATTCCTGACTCGGCTTGGCACCGAGTTTGACCGGGCGGCGCGGGCCGCGGAGCGCGGCATGCCCGCCAACCGCTTTGCCGAGATTCGCGATGGCAGGCTCAAGCTCAAACGGCGAGATGCGATGCTGGTTCCGCGCGCGCTGCATGAACTGCGCGCCACCATTGGCGCCAGCCTGCCACGCGTGCGCATCGAGGACCTGCTGCAGGACGTCGATGAATGGTGCGGCTTCACCCGTGCCTTCCAGCCCCTCGGCGGTTACCAGCCGCGCGGCGCCGATCCGCACCGCTCGCTGCTCGCCACCCTGATCGGGCACGGCACCAACCTCGGTCTCGCCGCGATGAGCCAGAGCGTCGACACCCTCACCGCCGAGGCGCTGCAGGACACCAGCCGATGGTTCCTGCGCGACGCCACGCTCAAGGCGGCCAACACCATTCTGGTCGATCACCATCACGGCTTGAAGCTCAGCTTCATCTGGGGCAACGGCCGACGCTCCTCCTCCGATGGCCAGCGCTTCGCGGTCGAGCGGGATAGCCTCCTGGCCAGCTTCTATCCGCGCTACTTCGGCTACTACGAACGAGCGCTCGCACTTTACACGCACACGTCCGACCAAAGCAGCGTCTACGCCACGCAGGCGATCGCCTGCGCGCCGCGCGAGGCGGGATACGTACTCGGGGGCATCCTCGACAACGATACGGCGTTGGCAATCCGCGAACACACCTCGGATACGCATGGCTTCACCGAGCATCTATTCGGCCTCTGTGCCTTGCTCGGCATCGCCTTCGTGCCGCGGATAAAGGACCTGCCAGATCAAGTGCTCAGCCGCATCGACCGTGAGATCGACTACGGTGTGTTGCAGCCACTGCTGCGCGGTCGCATCAACATCGAACTGATCATCGAGCAGTGGGATCAGCTGGTGCGCCTCGCGGCGTCGTTGAAGGATCGGCTGACGCCCGCGCATGTCGTCATGCAGCGTCTTGCCAACGCCGGCGCGTCGGACCGTCTTGCCGACGCGCTCAGCCAGCTCGGGCGCTTGACGAAGACCATGCACATTCTGCGCTACATTCAAGAGGAGCCGCTCCGCGACGCCATCCAGCTGCAACTCAACCGCGGCGAGTTCCGCCACATCCTCGCCAAGTCGCTGTTCTTCGCCAACCAGGGCAGCTTCCGATCCGGCGACTACGAGGAGGTGATGAACAAGGCCAGCTGCCTCAGCCTGCTCTCCAACGCCGTGCTGGTGTGGAACACCGTCCACATCGCCCGTATCGTCGACCAACTCCGCGCCGCCGGCCACGAGGTGAAGGACGAGGATCTCGCCCGCGTGTCACCGCTGGCGCATGCCCACGTCATCCCCAACGGGAGCTATTTCCAATCACCTCGCCGGCGTGCCGAGGCGGCGCCCGAACCCGCCATGGCCTGAGCCAGAGGATCTCGTTATGCCGCACACCGACCCGATAAACTGGCAGCCGATCAGCGAAATGCCGCTGATCGTAGCCATGATCGACGGCACCCTGGGCGACACGCGCACGCATCTCGAGACGCTGACCCTGGCACGGACGCGCCCGCATGTGCTCGATGACGCGACCATTGACCGGAGCGAGCAGGTTCACACCGAGCAACTGGAGTTCGTGGATATCTACGCGCGGCAGATCAGCCGCTGGCGGACCGAACGGCCCTCAGCAAGCCAGATCCGCCAACTGGATCGGATGGAGGAGCAAAACCGACAACTGCGTGCCGTGACAGAGGATGTCCTCGCGTTGGCGCGCGAGTTGCGCAAGGGCACCATCAACCGCATCACGGAGATGAGCGACAACGAGCTCGGTCTTCAGGCGCTCCTTGGAAACCGACCCGCCAACCGCCGCTAAGCCTACCCTCAACATTGCGTGCAATACGCTAGCGTACGTTTTCGCACGGTTGCCCCTTCTGCCCCATCCAGCCGGCGATTGACCGTGGCCGGCCGCCGACCGGCGGCGACCATATGCTGGCGATAGGCGATCATCTCATATTCAGCGAGTCCCTCGATGATGAAGGGGCTGTCCTGGACCGTGCTGTGCCAAGCGAGGAAGTGGCGCAGGTCGTAGCGGTACCCGCGCAGGGTTGCCGGCGCGAGGTCGTCACGGGCCAGGCTGGCAAGGAAGGGCGCCATCCACCCCGGATCGGCCGGGACATCTGCCTCCGCAGTGTGTATTGCACGCAATGTCATCCCCCACGTTAGACCCCCCGTTTGCTGCGTGCAATACATCGATCCAAATGACGATATTGCGTGCAATATGAGTTGCACGCAATGACTGCACGCAGCAAACAGGCCATTCATGCCGCCGTCAGAATGGAATCGGGGGGATTGGGGCCGATCGTGGCAAAATCGTAGGAAAATTGTCGGAATCGTCGTTCCATAGCGTACGTTTTCGCACGGATGGGCCTTCCGACCCGTACTGGACGATCAGCGCATACTCGCTCTCGTAATGGGCGCCCTCGCGCAGGCATTGCCGGCGGCGTTCCTCATCGACGAGACGGGAGACCGCATCGGGAAACTGCGACAACTCGCGGCGCGGGTAGCCCGGAGCGGGCAGGCGCGCGGCCTCGACCCAGGTGGCCCAGCCGCTGCCGAGCCGCGCCAGGGCGGCGTTGATCCGTCCGGTCAGCCAGTTGCGCTCGTCATCGGTGCTGCTGGCGATGTCGGGGCCGCGGTAGAACCAGCCGGCGAGCAGGCTGCCATCCTTGCAGAGGACGACGCCGTCGGCGACCAGATGACTCCAGTTCAGCAGATCGACGAGGCCTGAAGCGGTGTCGCGGAACGGCTTGAGCGCGAGCATGGGTTATGCGGTCCGGAACGGGCGCGAGCGTGCCGGGTAGTAGCCGCGGTAGCGCAATTGCCGCAGGTAGACTCTGGTCATCTGCGGGTCCACCTTGGCCATCCAGCGCAGGATCGGAATGGCGCCGAACCACAGCGTGATGCCGATGACGAACGACACGGTGTTCATGCCCGAGACCGCGAGACCGCCGGCGACGATGGCCGTGACCAGCGCCGGTTCCCGCTCACCGCCCAGGAACAGACCCGGGCGGTGCAGCACGCGGTGAAAGGGCAGGCGATGCAGACTCACACCACGGCGCCCGTGATGCCGAGCGCGCTGGCCAGATTGGTCACGCCGACGATGAAGGCGCAGACCAGGACCAGCATGACGATGCGGCGGATGAACTCGTTGATCTCGCCGCCGAACACCAGCGCCGCACCGCAGGCGACCATGGCGAGCAGCGAGATGGTGAAGGCCACCGGCCCGGTCAGATCGTTCTTGAGGGTCTGCAGCGGCGTGTCCCAGGGCAGGCTGCCGCCACTGCTGGACGCCTGCGCCACATCGGGATGGCAGATCACGGCGACGGCCAGAATCAGGATCAGCAGCGGCAGCCAGTTCCGGCGCAGGGCTGGGGCATCAAGGCTCATTGTGAATGCTCAAAAACTGGTGGCGATCAGGCTGGGGCGGGAGCGGCTCTGCGGCGGATGAGGTCGGGAAGGCGGGCGACGGTATTGGCGGCGATGCCGAGGCGATCACCGAGGTAGGCCCAGAACGAGATGGCGTTCTTCTGGCATGTCTTTTTCAGCGAGAGGAAGGTGTCGCGGCATTGTCGGCCGTCCTCGCTACGGGTGCCGCCGCTGATTTTTCGTATGGTGACCGGATCGCGGACATCCCCTTCGGAACCATTGGTGTTGAGGGGAACCTCAGGCCGGTCGAGCGCGACCAGCAACTCGGCTTTCCGTTCCCCGAGCCGGGCCAGCGCATCGTCAAGATCGGCAAAGCCGGTAACGCGGCCGAAGATGCGATCGAACCTGGCTCTGAGCGATGCCTTCGCCTGGGCCGATGGGCTGATTCGATAGAGCTTGAGGTCGTGATAGAACCACCAGATCAGCAGGCGCACCAGGCCAACGGCGGCGCGTTGCGCATCGGTCACCGTGATCAGACGGTTGATCAGGCGTTCGGCGTGAATCCAACACAGCGCGTGCAGAAACACGTTGAACTGGCCGGCGCCGTCGCTGACGATCACGGCATCCTTGAGCAGACCATGATGGTCGAGGCTGCCGGCGACCGCGGCCTCGCTGGCCAGGCGCACCGCTTTGCCGGCGGTGATGCCAGTCGCGATCAGGTGGTCGGTCCAAACGTCCTCGTCGGCAAAGACCTTGCCTTCGTGGGCCATCAGAAGGTCGATCAGCGCCGGAGACGCATCCTGCTCGTGCAGGTAGACCAGAGCGGCGGCGTTGATGACGTAATCCTTGAACGCACCGCGCAGGGTCATCAGGAACATCAACCGGTTCTTGTGGCCGACGGTATCGAAGCTGGTGAAGCGGTCGTCACCGATCTGGGTGATGATGCCGTTGCAGCCCAGGTGGCGAGCCGTGGTGTCGTCCACCGAAATCCACCGCGCCGTCTCCAGGCCGGCTTGCTTAACCGCCGCCTTTTCCGCGTGGAAGTCGTCGTGGCCTTTGGTCAGCAGGTTGGAAATCTGCCCGGCTGAGATCAGCATGCCGAAATCGCGCAGTTGCTGTCTCAGAAGAGGCATCGTCACCCGGCACTGATAGTGCTGGCTCAACAGGTAGCGCACCAGATTGGCCCCGAAGTGCCCGTTGACCTCCTCAGGCAGCGGCGCCATGACGATCTTCCCCTCCGGGGTCAGGTAGAACGGACGCCAGTAGCGTATCACCTGGACTTCGATGACCAGGTCCTGAACCGTGTACGGCTTGTATCCCTTGAACCGCCAGCCCGGCTCGGGCGTGAACGGCACCACAACGTCGTCATCGACGATCAGGCGCGCGCTTTTGGGCCGACCCCGCTTTCGCCTCCGCAGCAGGCGCTTGTTCTTGGTCGTGTCGTCGCCGGGGGCAACACCCGCCTCCGGATCGGTGCCCTTCTCCATCCCGCTCGGCTTGATCGGCGGCCGCCCTTTCAAATTCTTGAGCCGGGCGATCTCTTCGGCCATCGCCGCCACCGCCGCTTCAAGCTTGGCATTCCTCTCCAAAAGCTCAATCACCAGCGTCCGCAACTCGTCTGCGGAACAAGCGGCCAGATCGGGAATGCGCGGCGCGGTTGCCATGCCCGCAGGGAATCCCAAACGCGAAACAATTGGAATCCCCCCGCGCCAACTTTCTGCCTTTCCCTCCCGACCAGCCTTGCCACCGGTTTTTGATCATTCACGGCTCATTCGGCGTTCTCCATAGTGACGAACCGGTAGTCGCCGTCGCGAAAGCCGCTGACGGTGAGGACTTCATCGATGCGGCGGCCGGGTGCGGCATCGGTCCGCACGATCGACACGATGAGGTTGACCGCCTCGCCGATCAGCGCGTGCATCGGTGTCTGGCTGACTTCCGCGACCATCTGCTCGATGCGGGTCAGGCCGGCGCGGGCATGATTGGCGTGGACCGTGCAGACGCCGCCGGGATGGCCGGTGTTCCAGGCCTTGAGCATTGCCAGCGCCTCGCCGCCGCGCACTTCGCCGACGATGATGCGGTCAGGCCGCAGCCGCATCGTCGCTTTCAGCAGGCGCTGCATGCTGACAGTGTCGGTTGCGCGCAGGATCACCGCGTTGGGCGCCGCGCAGCGGATTTCCGCGGTGTCCTCGATGATCACCAGGCGGTGCCGCGGTGTGGCGCGCACCATGTGGTCGATGATGGCGTTGGTGAGCGTCGTTTTGCCGGTGGAGGTGCCGCCGACCACCAGGATGTTCTGCCGGCCGGCGACGGCCGCGGCGATCGCGGCGCGCTGGCGTGCGGTCATGATGCCGTGGCGCTCATACTCTTCCAGCGTGAACACCGACGAGGCCTTGCGGCGGATGGTGAACACCGGCCCGGACACGACGGGCGGCAGCAGCGCTTCGAATCGCGAGCCGTCGAACGGCCATTCCTCCGGGAGTTCGCATTCGAGGATCGGATTCTCACGCGTGACCGTTGCGCGCAGCGTTGCCGCGACCGTGGCGATGAAGGACTCTGCGGTCGTGGCCTGCATCGAGCCAACGCAGCGCATCGGCTGGCCAAGCTGGTCGAGCCAGAGCGCGCCGTCCGGGTTGAGCATCAGCTCGACCACATCGGGTTCGGACAGCAGCGCACAATGCGGGCCGAGCTGACGCTTCAGGGATTCCGCGATTCGCCGCGCCTGCTCCTGTCGCGGAGGCGGCCTGTCATGGTCCATCGGTGCTCACAAAGCTGCTTGCCCGGGCGGGCGCCGGGTTCAGGCAATAGGTGTTATAACTGCTAAAAGCAAACGCTTTCTTCCGGATCGTCGCCGTAAGCGTTTGTGCCTCGGCGCGGCCACGAGGGTGCGCAGGTGAGCGGTTGTGGAATTCAGACCGCAGTATATATAACTGCTGGCATGAAACCCTTGCCCGCCGTCAGCGCGGGGAGCGCTTTCGGCCGGTGGCGGGCGGGGGCAGCTGCTTGAGCAGCGTGCGCACGTCCGAACCGATCGCCTCGGCGAGCGCGGCCAGGGTGTCGAGTGTCGGGTTCTGCTTGCCGCACTCGATGCTCGATATGTAGGTCTGGGCGATCCCGGTCAGACCGGTGATGTCGGTCTGTGTCAGGCCGGCCTTGATGCGGGCCGCTTTGAAGTTGATTCCGAAGGTGATGCGCAACGCCTCGCCGTCCGCGGTTGTGCGAAGGGCTGAGGCGTTCTTGTCAGCCGATCGGGTCTCTCGTTTCGTCACGAAAGGGCAGTCTCCGGCCAGATGTGTGGCACGGACGGTACGTGCACACGATGAGAGGCAAATCTGACCGACCCGCCGGCGGAACGCCAGACGCCGCGGGTGAAAAACTTCCCAATGTGTCTTTTATGCTGCGGGCATCAACGTGATTGAGGCGCCGCAGCGCCAACGCCGCTCTTGTGCTGGCGGGGCGCATCATCGTGCAGGAGCTGGTACGCCTCGCAGCCAACCACGCCTGCGAGGCGGCCGATCAGGTCGAGGTCGGGATAGGTTGTCCCGCCTTCGATCTGGTCGAGGTATCCGACGGTGGTGCGCGCCCGCAGCGCGACTTCTTCCGATGACAGGCCCGCCTTGAGGCGCGCGGCCTTGAGGTTGCGCCCGAACAGGACGTGGATCTGTCCCGCGATGGTAGTGTCGGTCATGAAAATCTCCTCCGGCCGATGCAGCCTGGCCAGGAGGGTGGTCGGGGTCATCGGAGCTCACGCACGGGAGGTGACCCAACCACCGGATGTTAAATAAAATCTGGACAGCGAACCTCAAACGCAGTCCGTACAATCAGACGGCAAGTGCGAGAGCCGATCGATCTGCAATAATCCGTGAACGGGCCGCGGGCAAGCAGTTTGGCGGCGGTCTGATCTTTCTTCCTGCGCGTGTTGTACCGCGCAGGACCAGCATATCGCCTGGGTGACGAGCGGGGAATTTTGTCAGAGATTGTGTCGTCTCCAGCGTCACATTCCTTTTGCCGGATTCAATTAACGAGACATATTACCGCTCCAACGAACGAACCGCCCCTCCGGTACGAGTTTTGCGACGAAACGGGAACATCTGGCCGCTTTGGGGACTGGGCACCGCGATTTACAATTATGGAAGTGATTCCCAAACCACCGTTTGCAGGCGCGCCCACGCCGAGCGCCTCTCCGTTCACGACCGCCAAAGCCAGCGAAAGACTGGCCTCCGCGGCGCGTCGCCCGAAACGATTATGACGGGCAGACCGGGTGGCGGCGGTGCCAGGTACGATTACCGCGCCTGTCGAGTGGCTGCCACAATTCGTCGATCGATAACGAATTCAGATTGTTATCCGCGATGGTTGCGCTGGGCCGCCGCCAGGCGCCAAGGCGGCGCTGCAGTTGCCTTCGAAAACCGATGTTCCCGTTTCGTCGCAAAACTCGTACCGGAGGGGCGGTTCGTTCGTTGGAGCGTGTGCCTTGCCAAGGCGCACCGTTCTCCCCGGTGGAAATCCGGGCCGGCAAACTCTCGCTCCAGCCGGAAGCACTCGGGGCGGGTCAGGAGGCGACGAATGGCCTGAAGCACTTCGAGAAAAGGCCCCGCAGGGGGTCAGCGGACCGTGCGGGCCGCAACGTGAGTGAACATCGAGAAGGCCTCGAAAGACGCAATGTGGAAGCCGACCCGCCGCTTCAACGGGGAAGGCCGCGGTCGTTGGTGAAGTGAGCGAGACATGCAGTCAACGATTCCACCGGGGTAGTGATGGCAGCACGCACGGGACATGAATGGTGCGCAACAAGGGAAGTCTGCGACCGTGGTGGGGAGGGGGCACCTCCGCGCCAACGGCGAACCCGTGAGGGCCAGCGCCGGCGGACGCAGATGGCGGATGGGCTCGTACTACCGGTGAGGCCGGGTAATGCCGGCGGAGGGAAGGAGCCCTGTCCCGCCCCAAGCGAGGGAAGGGCTGACAGCCCGGTGATTGACGATGAGTTTACCAACGCCGTCTGAAACGGTTGGGAAGCTACAGACCTCGCTACAGGCGAAAGCTAAGGCTGAACCAGCCTTTCGCTTCTATGCCCTCTGGGACAAGGTCTATCGCAAGGACGTCCTACTGGAAGCCTATCTCCGCTGCCGCGCCAACGCGGGAGCGGCGGGGGTGGACAGGGAGACGTTCGAGCAGATCGAGGCCCGGGGACGGGAGCAATGGCTGGAAACGCTGCGGGAGGAGCTGATCTCCGGGCGCTATGTCCCCCAGCCCCTGCTGCGCGTATGGATACCGAAGAGCAACGGAGGCCAGCGGCCTCTCGGCATTCCGTCCATCTGCGACCGCGTGGTACAGATGGCGGCGGTGCTGGTCATAGGCCCCATCTTCGAGGTGGACCTGCTGCCACAGCAGTACGGCTTTCGCCCCGGGCTGGACGCCAAGACGGCTCTCCGACGGGTCTATTGGCATGTGACGCAGCATGGGCGGCGGGAGGTAGTGGACGCGGACTTACGCGACTATTTCGATCATGCATGTTGATACCCTCTTCAAGAAGCCGTCTCTGGATGGAAAGTGAGGTGCTCAACCTCGCCAGTCCTGAGTTTCTGCAAGTCGGTCAAGGTGTCGGGCGTATCAGGGAAGAGGTACAAGCCCGAGCTCTTGTCACGTAGGATCGCAATAGTACCATTGTGGATGCGGTCATAGATCCAGTGCCTGGCAACGCCGAGCCGGACCGCGAGCTGCGGAATCGTCAAGTATCCAGGGATGCGGCGCGGGTGCGATTGGCTCCACGTGTGCAGGACGCCGTGTCGCAAGCGGATGGCCCGCACTGTGCTCGGCAGCACCTGCTTGCGCATCGGTGTTGGCGGCGGTCTGAATCCGCGCATAGACGGTGCGGAATTGGCGATGTGACGCCAGGCGATCGGGCCGCCGGGGTCATGGCGACAGCCCGATGTGGAGGATTATGCGCAAGCGCCGGCGGCCTTGGGCTGGTCCCGTGGCCGGCGGCGACGAGAGAAGCCTGCGGGCGCGCCGGCGGAGGTGGCGCACGCCGACGGCCAATGGTGGCGACTGGGCGGCGGTTCAGAACGTGATGTCGTCGCCGGCGGGGAGGTCGGCGTCACCAACTGCGGCGGTGCCGTCGCCACCTTGTTCCTGGCGAAGGTGAGCCTGGATCTGGTCGAGGTAGAGGGTCGCCACCGTTTCGCGCAGTTGGTCGAGCAGTTCGAAGATGGCGAGGGCCTGCTCGGGCGTCCAGGTGTCAGGGACGACGACGGTGGTTGCCCAGCGGGGTGGGCCGGCGGGTGGCGGCGGCGGGTTCATGGCTTGCGTCCACGGCGCTGGCGGGCGCGTTGTTCGTTGCGTTCCTGCGCTTCCTTGGCGCGGTAGGATTCGCCTTCGATGACGATGATCTCGGCGCGGTGGACAAGACGGTCTACCAGGGAGACCACGCAGGCGGCGTTGGGGAAGACCTCCCTCCACTCGCTGAACGAGCGGTTGGTGGTGACCAGGGTGCTTTTGTTCTGGTAGCGCCGCGAGATCAGTTCGAACATCAGGTCGGCGTATCGACTAGAATAGGATAGGTAGCCAACCTCGTCGATTGCCAGTAGCGTCGGGCGGGCATAGTAATGCAAGCGACGGCGCAGCGCGGAATCGCTGTCCAGAGCGGCAAGGTCGCCGAGCAACTGGCCTGCGGTGGTGAACAGCGCGGTCTGGCCGCCGATCAGCGCCTGATGAGCGATGTTCTGCGCTAGCATGGTCTTTCCGAGGCCGTTCTGGCCGACCAGCACCACGTTGGTGGCATCCTTGAGGAAGTCGAGCGTCATCAGCGCCTCGACGGCGGCGCGGTCGCACCGCGTCGGCCAGTTCCAGTCGAAGTCGCACAGCGGCTTGAAGCGGCCGATATGGGCCTCCTGCAGCCGCCGCTCCAGGCTGCGACGGGCACGTTCCTGCTCTTCCCAGCCAATGAGCTGCGCGAGCCAGGGCTGGGTTGCCACTTCGCTCCAGTGCGCGAGCAGGCCATGCAGGTGCATCGCGCGGGCGCGCTCGCGCAGACTGTCGGGATCACTCATCGGCCAGATCCTTGAGCCGGTCATAGGTTCCGAGATCATGTGGCCGCACCGGCACATCACGAGCCTGCACATGGGCGGGCATTGCGATGGCGATCGGCGGCGCCTCGCCGCGCTGCTGGCGGCGACGTTCCAGCGCCAGTCGCACCGCGTTCGAGTGCGGCACGTCACGCGCCAGCGCCTCCAGGATGGCGGCCTGCAGTTCGGCGGCGCCATAACGGTCGAGCAGCCGTTGCAGACCTACGGTGATGGCGCCGAGATTGGCGCCGCGCTCGGCGGCGCGGACGAGCAGATCCTTGGCGGCGGGCGCTGCCTGCGTCAGCCGGTCGGTGGCGCGGTGCTGGCGGGCGGCACGCTTGCGGTCGACCAGGGCCTGGATATGGGCGGCGTCCTCGATCTGCGCGCCCTTGTCATAACAGCGGAGATGGCAGGCCAGGATGTCCGCGCCATCGACGATGCGGACTTCGAGCGGGTCGGCCAGCACGGTCAGGGTGCGCTGCACATGGGTATGGGGCAGCGAATAGTCGTTTCCATCGAACCGGGCATAAGGTGTCTTGCCGACCCTGACTTCGACACACTCAAGCAGCGGGGCGGGATTGTCGGGCAGCTTCATCAGGTGGACGACTTCTTCCGCGAAGACCTCGCGTACCGTACGCGCCGGCTCGGCCGGACAGCGCCGGTCGGCGGCCACGCCGGTACACCAGGCCTCGGCCTGCGCATTGAGATCGTCGAGATCGGTGAAGCTTCGGGCTGCGAAGAACGAGTCGCGCACGTATCTTATTGCCCGCTCGACGCGGCCCTTTTCGTTGCCGCGCGCCACGGCTACCGGGCGAGGTTCATAACGGTAATGTCCGGCGAAGCCCAGCAGCGTCGGGTGGAAGCGGATCGCATCCCCGCGCCGTTCGAGCACAGCGCTTTTCAAATTATCGTAGAGCAGGACGCGTGGTACGCCCTGAAATGCCTGGAAGGCTGCAACGTGCCCGCGCAGGAAGTTCTCCATCCTGGCATCAAGGAAGAAGCGCAGGAAAATCTGCCGCGAATGGCTCAGCACCATCACGAACGCCATCAACGGACGCCGCGCACGGCCAATCTCCAGGTGGCCGAAATGGGCCCAGTCGACCTGTGCCTGTTCGCCAGGCAGGCTGCGCAGCCGCAGATACGCTTCGGCCGGACGACGCGGCCGGTGGCAGGCAACGAGGTGGCGAAAGTGATCCGGGCCGCCGCGGTAGCCGCGCTCGCGCACCATCGCATACAGCCGGCTGGCGGTCAGGGTTGGGAACTTCTCCAGCGTCTGCCGGATGAACGGCAGATACGCATCCGCCTTCGATGACCGCGGCGGCCGGCCGTGCCGGGGCAAGCCCGCCTGCGCCAGCACACGTGTCACCACGGCATGGTGCACATGCAACTGGGCGGCGATGGTGCCGATCCTCCATTTCTCTGCGTGGTAGCAGCGCAGGATCTGCGCCTCGATGTCAGGCGGGGTCACCATGGGGCATTGCGCTCCGTTCGGGCGGGTCCAACACGACCGCGGCGGTGACCGCGACGGCGCAGGAACCCCTGGCGAAGCAGCGGCAGGCAGAGACGGCCGCACCAATGACAGTGCGCCATCGACCGCCGGGGCGGCTCGGCCGGGAGGGCGTCGTCGCGAGGCGTCACCATCGCGTCGGCCGGCAGCAGATCACCCGCCGGCAACGGGGGTGAACCCTGATGCGTGATTATTTCTCTTTGCCGCTTCCGGTAACGGCACGAGCGGCCGGCCTGGCGTCGCTTGCCGCGAGGACTCGCCGCATAGCGCTTCGCGGCGGCATGCTGCGCCTCCTGGCGCGCTTGCCGCGCGCACTCGGCACCGCAGTAGATCTGACCTCGGTCGCAACAGCGGCAGACGATCGCCTGACCGCGGCACCTTGCGCACAGGAAAAGACGGCCAGACTGCGGCTCGCTCTGCCCGTCGTCGCAAACGCGGCGTAGACGAACGCCGCCACTGGCAGGATAGTCGTCCTGCATTCGTGCCTGGCACGGTGTGGGGCACGGCGTCGAAGCGGAACTGGCAAGTTGGGCTCGGCGCCGTGCTTGCCCTCAATTCTGGCAGGCTGCCGGCCTGCTGCCGAGGTGCACGGTCCCTTAATTACCGCCTCAGGCGGTTCGGTCATGACCCCATCCGCTCACGACACTGTTCCTGGGAGCCTCCAGAGCTCGCTCACAGCAGGGGCGATCACGTCGGAGCGGCCCTCGACACCAACTATACGCCGGTTGAGACAACCATCGACAATCGGCGAGCGGAGGCCGGCAGCACTCAGTTCGGCTGCGATCTCCGTATCATTTTGACCCGCGTTCGCGCATTCGAGAACTCGCTTTTCCATTTCCTCGTGCCGTGACAATGCGGAAAGCGAGCCGACCGAAACTGCAACGTCGAACACGCTCGCATCGCCACCGCGCCAGACGACGCGCATATGAATAATATCCGCCGCGGTGCGATGGATGACGACCTTATCGATCAGGCAACGCAACAGAGCTTTCTTGCGGGCGGTCGTCAGGATCGCGCCGTTCCAGATTTCAGGCAGCCGCCGACCGGCATCGGCGAACGCCGCTCGGAGTTCATCATCCAGTTGGAGGGGAACTTCGTTTTCCGCTTGTGCTTTGACCAGAGCTGCTTCGGCTTGCCGCAGGTCGCGCAGTGTTTCCTCCCAACGGCGCTCCAGTTCAGCCGCCACCAGGCGATTTGCCGGATCAACCTGGTCAAATTGACGCTCAGCCAGTGCTGTCCGATAGCGTAACCTCTCCACCTGCTGCGCTTGAGCGCGCAGCATCGTGCAGTCCGCCTCGTGTCGTGTCGCGATCGTCCGTGCGTAGATATCGAGTTCAGCCGGTGCGAGTGCTTCGAAGAAGGCAGCAACTGCCTTAGCGTCAACTGGGTTAGCTGGGATGTACTGACACACGGGCGTGCGGTACTGTCCGCGTAGGTAGTTACAGAGGTAGCGTGTGCCGGCTTTGTATTGCACGACCATTTTGTGGCCGCATGCGCCGCAGTAGACGATGCCGTGCAGCAGCGCCTCGCCGTCGCGTGGCACACCGCGCGTCTTGTTGCGGTCATACTCAGCGTGGTTGTCGCGCAGCATCTCCTGGATCTTCTCGAACGTGTCCCAGGTAACGTAGGCAGGATATTTGTCTTTCACGACAACCCTCCACTGCTCACGTGGGAGTATTTTCTGGCGTGCCTTGGACAACTGCGGACCTGTGCGCACCGAGCGACTGCGGCCATAGACGAAGCTGCCAGCATACGCGGGATTCTTGAGTATGCGCAGGATTGCAGCGATGGTCGGCGGCCGCCACACCGTACCGCCGAGGCGGCCATGGCGGGCGAGGGTCAGGCCACCCTCGTCGAAGCAGCGGAGCACCTGGGTCGCCGAGCGGACTCGCAGAAAGGTTGCAAAGACCAGCTCGATGCGGGCCTGCACTTCGCGGTCGGGATCCTTGACCACCACACCGGCAACGTCGCGGATCAGGCCGACGGGCAGCACAAGCGCGAGGTCGCCGCGTTCGGCTTTGTTCAACAGGCCAGCGGTCAGGCGGGCACGGATAGTGTGCAACTCCATCTCGGAAATCGTGCCTTTGAGGCCAAGCAGGAGCCGGCCATTGGCAGAGCCCGGGTCGTACACTCCATCGCGATCGCCGATCAGGCACTGGCGATAGCCACACAGATCCAGCAGCGGATACCAATCTGAGCAGTTCCGACTGAGACGGGTGACCTCGGAAGACAGCACGATGCCGACCTGACCCAGCGTGACACGCGCGATCAGGTCTTTGAAGCCTTCCCGCTGCACAGCCGCAGCTCCGCTCAAGCCGAGGTCCGTGTCGATGACCTCGATATCCTCCTCGCGCCAGCCGAGGTCGAGGGCACGCCGGCGCAGATCATATTGTAAGCGCAGGCTCTCCTGGTTGGTGAGCACCTGGTGCGGGCTCGACTGGCGTATGTAAATGACGGCGCGCCGCGCCAGGTGACGGTCGTCGATGAGCTCTGATTTCATGGATCACCTCTGCGAGGAGTGCGGTGACCTCGCCGGCGATGTCGCGCCGCAGTGCATCAGGGGCGCGTTCCCAGACCCGCCTCGGTCGGACGAGCATGTCTCCCCCCTCTTGTTCTCGGCCAGGGTGACCAGTTCCCGCATCGCCTCGACGGTGAGTTTGGTCGGCACCCCGTCGGGTGGCCGCGGAGCGAGGCTCGTTGCCGCGACCGCCAGCCTCAGCAGCATGTGGTCCCGATAGGCAACGAGGGCGTGGCCGCCGCCTGCCGCGCTCGGCCTGCTCACCGATACCAGCGCGAACCGCCGACCGAAAAGCGGGTGCCTGGGATCCGTGACCTCAATCTCAATTACATCCCTGCTGGGCGGGTTGTGGAAGGGGGCATCAATTGATGCCCTCGTTCACCTCGATTCCGCATTCGACCCTGATGCGCAGCCTGTCGCGGCGGATCGCCGATGGACGTATGCTCCATATCATCAAGGGCTGGCTTACGGCACCGGTGGTGGAGTACATCGACGGCCGACCGGTACGGACCACCGAAGCGCGACGGACGAAGCGGGGAACCCCGCAGGGCGGAGTCATTTCGCCACTGCTGGCCAACTGCTACTTCCGGCGTTTCCTGCTGGCGTGGCACCGCCACGGCCACCAGGACCAGTTCGACGCTCACGTCGTGAACTACGCCGATGATTTCGTCATCTGCTGTCGGCCCGGCAACGCGCCGGCGGCAATGGAACGGATGACGGCGCTGATGGCACGGCTCGGGCTGGAGGTGAATACGACCAAGACCAAGATCGCCCGACTGCCTGAGGAGTTGTTCGACTTCCTGGGCTACACGGTCGGTCGCTGCTACGGCATGAACGGGCGCCAGTATATCGGCACCCAACCGTCGCGGAAGTCGGTGAAGAGCCTGCTCCGACGAGTCCACGAACGGACCTCAAGCCGATGGAACTCGGATGAGCCTGAGAGCACGATCGCCAGCATCAGCAGCCTGCTACGCGGCTGGTGTGCCTACTTCGACCAGGGCGCGGTTCTCAAGACCTACAAACTCATCCGTCAGTACACCGACCGACGGGTTCGTCGCTGGTTGATGAGACGCACGGGACGAGAAGGCACCGGGTTCGGCCAGCTCCCGGACGAGTACCTCTACAAGACGCTCGGCCTCTATGACGTTCCGGTGCGGCTTGCCGACCTGCCGAGAGCGAAGGTCTGACGGGACGGGAGAGAGCCGGATGCGGTCGCTCCGCATGTCCGGTTCGATGAGCGGCGACTGGAAACGGAGCCACGGTCCGAAGTGAGGCACCGGCAATGGGCGAAAGCCGCCGGACAACGGCTACTCCTCAAGACCTACCGCCACCGCGCCAGTCGTCGACTCTACCGACAAGTGTTCATTCTCGCCAACCGCGTGCCTGCCGATGGTGCGCCCCAGCATCCTGGCTTCCAGGCCAACACCGGATAACAGCGTGATCCGGCGCCGGTATCGAGAGCGCCGAGGTGTCAAATTCGGCGTGACCACCAAGGTAGACGCGGGTCTCCCCCGTCCTGCGACCGCCATCTTCCACAGCCAAACTCGACGGTGCGGCTACCGGGCAACCGGGGTATCCTGCCGCCAGGAGGGTCTTCATGGGCGTCGTTCAGGTTCAACTACCGGACCATCTGAAGCAGGTCATCGAGCAGCAGGTGGCCAAGGGCCGCGCCTCGAACGAAGCTGATTTCCTCGCGGAGGCTGTCCGGCTTTACGCCGAACATCTGGAAGCGGAGGACGAGGTCGCCGGGATGGTCAACCGGGCTGACGCCGACATGGCGGCCGGGCGCACCGTGACGGTGGCTACGCCGGAGGACAGCCAGGCACTCCACGAGAGTGCGATGGCCCGGCTTCGCGCCCGGTTGGCTGAGGACGCCCGAGGCCGGTGAGCTATCGCCTTCTCGGCAGTGCCGAGGACGACATCGCCCGCATCTTGCTTCAAAGCGCCCGACAGTCAGGCACTATGACCTGTTGATTCGGGCCGGTAAGGGACCCGTCACACCCCGGTCAGCAGCACGTCGATCGCACAGATCACGGTGTCCCGGTGCTCGGACAACGACGCCACGACGTCACCGAGCCTGCTGCGCCGCACGGCGGCAAGCAGGTGGGTTGCCATCACAACTTCCTGCCCGTCGATGGTGAACCGCGGGTGCAGTCGCCCGGCCGGACGCCCGAAAGCGGCCGCGCGCACCAGAGGGACGACGACGCTTGTGTCCAGGTCACTCAGCAGGTTGACCTGCACGTCGAGCAGAAACGGCGCGTAGTCGCGACTTTCATCAACGTTCAGGTGGACATCGCCCTGCATCAGAACTGGCGCTTGCCGTCGCTCCACAGGCCATGGGCGGCGAGGAAGGCATTGGCATCGGCCAGTGCGCCGCGGTTCTCGTCGAGCCAGCGCCGGCGCCGCTCGTCGGCGACCGTCGCGCGCAAACCGGTCTCCAACACCGCGGAGACGTTGATGCCCAACGCACGGGCCTCCGCCAGCAGCCCGGCGTCAACGGAAACGTTGGTGCGGGCCTTCTCTCCCATTCGAACACCTGTCGTGTGTATGCGTGGCGCACACTTTCAAACCACACGACCAAAGACAAGCCCCTCCCCTGCCCTCTCCGGCGCCGCCGTGACGACCGCCACGAATGTGCCGCCGAGAGGCTCTCGCTCGTCGTGCTTGCCTGCCTTGATCCGCATCCCCATGCTTCACGGATGTTCGTCGTCACCGAAGCCGATGCCGCCGCGATCCGCGCTGTCTTCGATCAGGAGGGCGAGCTGTCGGCCGCCATCGAACTGCGCCGGCGGTTTCCAGGGATCACCGACAACGCGAAGGCACGGGCATGCGCGCGGACCATCGCCGGATGGACGCCGCTGCCAGCCACGCCGTGCTCAGTGACGCGACTGCGCCCTGGCAAGACGAGCTAGGCGGGGTCCATCCGTTGGCTATGGCGTGATCGCGGAGATGGTCGAGAGGGCTGACGCCGATATGGCGGCCGGGCGCAGCGTGCCGGTAGCTATGCCGGGGGGGGGCAGCCAGGCACTCCACGAAAGCGCAATGGCCCAGCTGCGGGCCCGATTGGCTGAAGACACCGAGGAGTTGTGACCCATCGCCTTCCCAGCGGTGCCGAGAAGGACAACGACCCAGAGTGCCCGGCTGGGTGGCATCGATCGGCGCCCGCAAGCCATACCGCAACCGGCGTTCCACAATGGCTGGGAACCCATTCTCCCGGAGATCTGTTGCTGGTCCTGTCCACCCAAATGAACTAGACTTAGTCCGGTTGAGGGCCGCCATGCACATCGTCAACATCCACGCCGCGAAAACCCATCTCTCCCGCCTGGTCGATGCCGCCGCCGCCGGCGAGGAAATCCTGATCGCCCGCGCCGGCAAGCCAATCGCCCGTCTGGTCCCGCTGCAGGACGCGCCGGTCCGACCACGCCGCCATCTTGGGATCTTGGGTGGCAAGCTGACCGTGCCACCGGATTTCGACGCACCGCTCCCCGATGACGTGCTCGACAGTTTCGAGGGACGCTGATGCGTCTGCTGCTCGACACGCATCTGCTGCTCTGGGCCGTGGCCGAACCTGATCGGCTTGATAGCGTCACCCGTACTGCGCTCGAGGATCCGGAGAACGAGGTGCTGTTCAGCGCCGCCAGCATTTGGGAAATCGCCATTAAGTCCCGGCTCGGCCGCCCCGATTTCGCCTTTCGCCCGCAGGAGATTCTACTGGCGGCGCAGGAGACCGGCTTTGTCGAATTGCCAGTGCGGGCACGGGCCACGACGCTCGTGGCCGACCTGCCGCTGCATCACCGTGACCCCTTCGATCGACTGCTCATCGCTCAGGCCATCTCGGAGCCGGTGCGGCTGTATACGACCGATTCCCTCCTGCCGCCTTACTCGGAACTGGTAACACTGGTGATGTAAGATAGAGGGAGAGGAAATCCCTGACCTTTGTGGCTGTAAGTCAGTTGCAGCGACTTAAGGGCTTACCTTTACCCACATCCCCCTTGCATGCGTAAATCGCACAAATCCTGAGCAATACAGGGTGAGTGGGGGGTGGTGATGTTGAACCCATGGGAATGGGCCAAGGCGCAGTTTGGTCGGGTGAAGCTGGGTGACTCCAGGAGGACTGAGCGGGCCGTGAAGGTGGCTGCGGCGATGGCGGAGCGCGGCTGCGGGAATGTCCCCTTGCAGGCGAAGACGTTTGGGGAGGCGAAGGCGGCGTATCGGTTGTTCGACGCGGAGGAGGTGACGCACGGGGCGATCACGCAGCAGCATCGCGACCAAGTGATCGCGCTCGCCTGTGCGGCGGATGAACCGGTTTTGGCCATTCACGATGACATGCTGGTGGACTTGTCGCACCGGCACAGCCTGACCGGGTTGGGTCCGATCGGCAACGGCCACGGCCGGGGGTTCATGGCCCACTCGTGCCTGATGGTGCGATCCACCGGCGAGATACTTGGCCTGGCGCATCAGACGGTCTGGGCCCGCAAGGAGAGGGTGCGGAAGAAGCGGCGCCTGCTCAAGGCGTTGAAGAAGCGTCGTCTGGCCACGGCGCGATCGAAGCAACGCCAGCCCCGGCCGAAGCCGCCGCGGGGGCGGACCGAAGCGGCAGTGTGGGAAGAGACCATAGCGGCAATCGGTCGGTGCCCGCAGGGCAAGCGGTGGATCAGCATCGGCGACCGCGGCGCCGATGTGTTCACGCATTTCGAGAAGTGCCTGCAGCTGAACTGGCAGTGCCTCGTGCGCCTGGCGCATGACCGCGTCCTGCTGGATGGCGGGCGCCTGCTGGGCAAGGCGCGCGCGCTCGCCCCCATGGCGCGGCGCCTGACCGAGATCAAGGGGAGGCGCGTCTTACTGAACGTCTCCTGGTTCGATGCTCAGGTGATGCGGCCGCGGTGCTGCAGTAGTGGCCATAGCCAGGCGATCGGCTGCTCCGTTGTGCGGGTCTGGAACGACGCCGAGCGGATGGAGTGGGTTCTGCTGTCGACACTGCCGGTGACGACGGCGGAGGCGGCGTTCGAGAAGGTTGACTGGTATAAACTCCGTTGGCTGATCGAGGAATTTCATAAAGGATTGAAAACAGGCTGTGTGATCGAGCGGTCGCAACTACGCACCGCTGAGCGGTTCCTGCCGCTGTTCGCCATCGCGTCTGTCGTTGCGGTGCGTTTGCTACAGAGCCGCGCCGATGTGCGGGCCTGTCCCGACGGCCCGGTCGCCGCAGATGAGCAGACGATCGAGATTTTGGCATTGGCGCTCAACCGTTCCCCCGACGCGCTGCTGACCAACCGCGATTTCGCCCACGGTGTCGCGACGTTTGGCGGCTTCCTTGATCGCAAGGGCGATGGTGAACCGGGCTGGCAGACCCTCTCGCGCGGCTCGCAGGTCTTCAGCTTCATCCTCTTCGGGTTCAATCTCGCGCTGAATTTAGGATGTGGGTAAAGGTAAGGGCTAAGGGGCGGGCTGCACAGGCATCCGATTGCCGCAACGATGCGCTTGAAAGGCCGGTCCATGGTTCGCGCTTTGTTTGTTTGGACTCCTGCGGGAAGCCGCAACCTCCGATTTCTGGCCCTATTGGACTCTTGCGATAAACCCGCAGCGATCTGCCCCTGCGGCGACCGGGGGCGGGCTAACGCGGCAGAAGCCGAAAGTCTGGAGTCCTATGCCATGCGCCCGGCGACATGCTGGCGTATTGGGGGCTACTAGTGCCCGGCGTCCTTGACTCTGCGGTGGATGTCTGACTCGATCGTTCCGCATAGGACCAGCGGAGACGATTTGTGGCTGCCAAAGAGATCGCGGTAAAAAAATACGTGGTGAAGCTCAGCGATGAGGAGCGGGGCCGGCTGACCGCGCTGATCACCAAGGGCAAACACCCGGCGCGGCAGCAGCTGAAAGCGCGCATTCTGCTGAAGGCGGATGCGTCGGACGCCGGCGAAGCCTGGAGTGACAGCCAAATTGCCGCAGCCCTGGAGACCAGCGTCGACACAGTTGCTCGGGCGCGCCAGCGGCTGGTGGAAGAGGGCGTCGATGCTGTGCTGACCTGCAAGCATTCGCCAGCCTCCGCCAGAAAACGCATCTTTGATGGAGAAGCCGAGGCGAAGCTGGTTGCCCTGGCCTGTTCGGCGCCCCCAGCGGGACGCGCGAAATGGACGCTACGGCTTCTGGAAGAGACCGTCGTGGAGCTGAACATCGTTGAGCGGGCCAGCGACAACACGATCGGGCGGACGCTAAAAAAAACACGCTCAAGCCCCACCTGCGACAGCAATGGGTCATCCCGCCGGACGCCAACGCCGCCTTCGTAGCCAGCATGGAGGATGTGCTGGAAGTTTATCAAAGGCCGCACAACCCAACCCGCCCCGTGGTCTGCCTGGACGAGACCGCAAAGCAGTTGATTTCCGAAACGCGTGTGCCGATCGCGGCGAAGCCAGGGCAGGTTGCCCGCTACGACTACGAGTATGAACGCAACGGCACCGCCAACCTGTTCATGATGTTCGCACCGCTGGAAGGCTGGCGGCACGTCAAGGTGACCGATCGCCACGCCGCCGTGGATTATGCGCAGGTCCTCAAGGAATTGTCCGACACGCACTTTCCTCACGCCGAGAAGATCGTCCTCGTGCAGGACAACCTCAACACCCACAAGGCGGCGTCGCTCTACGAAGCCTTTCCGGCCGCCGAGGCGCGTCGGCTCGTCGAGCGCTTCGAATGGCACTACACCCCCAAGCACGGCAGCTGGCTGGACATGGCCGAGTCCGAACTCGGCGTCCTGGCGTCGCAGTGTCTCGATCGCCGCATCCCCGACAAGCAGACCCTGATGGACGAAGTCGCCGCCTGGCAGGCCCGCCGCAACCGACACCACACCAAAGCCGATTGGCAATTCACCACGGCCGATGCCCGGGTGAAACTGAAGAGGCTCTACCCAGCATTATGAGCGACGCAGGGCAGTAGGGTCTGTTAGTCCTTGAGTTCTTGTCTATGCCTTTAGCCAGTCCATTGTTGCAGCCATGCAAAGCACGCCCATGAAGAAGCGCGCGGTCTTTTCATATCGCGTCGCAACCGCCCGCCATTCCTTCAGCCGGTTCCACAGGCGTTCGACCAGGTTACGGTTGTGGTAGATCCAGGGTGGACAGGCGACCGGCGCCTCGTTGCGCCTGGGCGGGATCGCCGGACGGGCGCCCAGGTTCCAGATCAACGTGCGGAAAAGATGCGAGGAATAGCCGCGGTCACCCAGAATCCACCGCGGGATGGCGACGAGCAGGGCCAGTAGCGCCGGCGCCAGCGGCAGTTCGTGCGCCTGCCCGGGCGCGAGCTTGAAGCCGATTGCCCGGCCGGAAGCGTCGGCGAGCACGCAGGCCTTGGTGCCAAAGCCCCCGCGCGAGCGGCCAAGTCCTTCATCTTGATCGCGCTGGGCCGACGTTCTGCCATGCTTGACGGCGCCGGCGGCTTTGTGATGGGCGCGGATGGTGCTGCCGTCGAGAAAGGCCATGCCCAGTTGCACGCCGCCCCGTGCCTGCGCCAGTTCCAGCAGGCGCTCCCAAACACCGTGATGGCTCCAGCGGTTGAACGCCTGCGCCGCCATCCACCACGGTCCCAACTCGGTGGGTATTTGCCGCCACTTGGCGCCGTTCTCATGGCGCCAGATGATCGCCTCGATGGTCCGGCGGAGATTGAGGAACTCGGTCTTGTGCGGGGGACGGCACTGCTCAATCAGAGGTGCGAGTCCCTTCCATTGGGTGTCTGTCATACTTCCCTATATGGGGAAGCACTCAAGGACTAACAGGCCCTAGCCTAAAGGCCTGACTGCCAGGAGGATATCACGGCGTTCCGCCTCGGTGTCGGCGGTTGGGCGGACCCGCTTCTACGCGGCGCCCCGATGTTCGACACTGTCTAACCTTTGGCCTCTACGGCCTCTGCGCAACCATCAATAACAACACCCTTCACCTCGCCACCAATCTCTGCCTCAATTTCCTCCAACCTGACCGCAACTTCCCGAGCGCGAGCCTGGATCCGCTCCATCTCGGCTTTCAGGGAGCGTCGTTCGTTGGCAAGAACCAAACGTCGGTCGCCTTGAGTAAGACGGGCGGCCCTGAGTTCGCGTTTGAAGACGTCCACCTCCGGCCGAGTCACGCTGTTTCGGACCAAGCCGCGAGACCGAGCTGTTTCAAAGTCGGGCGGCGACAGGGTGACGAGCTGGAATGCCGTTGCGTAGGACCGCGGCAAGCTCTCTTCGGGTAACCTGCCTGAATCGACGGCTTCAGCCACCGTGCGAAGCTGGTAGGCGATGTTCTTCCCGAAGGGCAAAGCCGCGACGATCTGCTTTTCAAAGGTGCCTGAAAACCTCGCTTTTGCGTCACGGAGGTATCGACCGATGGCGAGAAATTTTTCTTGGGCCTCGTTCCACAGCTTCGAGACTTCCTCGACGACCTCGCCTTCGGTCCGCAGGTCCAAGATGGAGTTACTCAGAGTTTGGGTCCGCCCGGTCTCGGGCGCCTCTATCCCGAGCGCGTCAGCGGCCAAACGGCTACTGCGCCGCTTGCTAACGGCGAAAGTTGCTAACGCCATCGGTCAGCCATCCCCGAGTTCGAGTTCTCGCGCAACGTAGGCCCAGACGCCTTCAAAATCGTCGCGTCCCGGAGCTCCACGAACTTCGATAATTCCCAGGCCGTTATAGTGAGTACGCTGGATATCTTCGAGATCGCGGACATCAAACGGACACAGAGACCCATACTTGATGAGGCGCTGCTTGGCCTCACTAAAGCTCTTACCTTTACCCGCATCTAGAAAGATGCAATTTTATCATTATGTTAGCCTAGCCATCTGTACGCCGTAGCTGAGGGAAGCCCCTTGGAACGCAGGTGCAGCATACGCCCGCTTTCGCAACGGGCATTTGGAAAATCTGCCATTTTCGGCGCTCGGCTGCGGATCGACATGATGTCGTTCTATAGTAGCGCAGGGCTTTGCCACGATGCGGGTAAAGGTAAGCACTAAAGCTCTTGGCCGCCCGCTTGGTCCTGGAAAGCAAGAACGCTGATGGGCGCCCTTCGCGTTTCACGGTTCTCGACCACTCGATTACCGAATCCAAATCAGGACCGCCCTGCGTTGTCGGCATCAGCACAAAGTCAGCTCGGCGGATAAGACTTCGCATCGCGACGGGGTGATTTTCGACGCCGGGCGGGGTGTCCACGATGATGATGTCCAGGTTGTTGGCCGCTACAGCCTCGTCCAGTGCGGCTTCGCTCTCTTGGATGGGGACCTGGTAATGCAAGATGGCTGGAGCCTCATCGGGCCGCTTCTGCCACCAGTTGGTCAACGTGGCCTGGAGATCGAGGTCGATAGTGGCCACGCGCAACCCCGCGTGTGCGGCAGCGACGGCAAGGTTTCGGGCGGTCGTGGTCTTCGTGGACCCGCCTTTGGCCGAACTGAGCAGCAGGAGCTTAGCCCTCTTCGCCGCCTGTGCTGTCGGTTCCTGCGCCATCTTGGCTGCCCTAGACGACGAGGCCGCCTCAGTCATTTCGATAACGTCATGTCGCTTCGTAATGACGACTCCAGCGTCCTTCATGCCCGCCTCCGTTCCGCGCCGGCACCGGTGTAACCCGATCACCGCCATCAGCGCACAGAAAATCTGGGGGGCAGGCAATCAGATTTGTTCGGTGGTCTTCGAGGTTAGACATGTCGAACATCGGAAGGCAGCCAACAGCCGCCTTCAGCCCTCGAAGGCCAGTGATTTGGCCAAAGGGCAAGGCAACACACGCGGCCCGAGCGGCACCTCAGTATGAAACCATCGTAGACAGGCACGGCTTCAGGGGAGTTCCTCGTTGGGTGCATCCAGAGACAGCACGCCCTGGCGTTCAAGCGCGTGGCCGTAGTGATAGCGGTAGGTCTTCTGCCGCCCGACGCCGAGGACCTCGCAGTTCCAGCCCGACAACCCACCTGCCGACACCATGTCGTTGAATGCCTGCACGATATCCTCACGGAACTTCGCGCGCTTTTTAGAATTTTCGGACCGGTAGTCACGGCCAGCAAGCTCCGCAAGCGTAACGTCGTCAACGTAAGTATAGGTGGGCTGGGAATCAACAAAAGGCCAGAAAGACTTGGCATAGTCAGAACGGAGCCGAAAATACACGTCAGCGTTAAGACTTACCAGATTCTTGGCCTCAAAGGTCCGGCGAACCCAGGCCCCGTATTTCACAGTAACTTTGGCGTCGAGGCTTACGCCATCCCACCGAATCTCGTTGATAAGATTGTCGCTGAAGCCAGCGCCAGGCAGCCGGCCATGCTGTATCTGCGATTCGTATTCGTCAAACCTCCCTTGGTAAACTCGGAAAGAGACCGATCGGATCTCTTCAAAACACCGGAGCAGACTGCCAAGGTTATTCACATGGGCCGTCCGACCAGTGGTCAGCAGCAAATCGCGCCACGTCGTCTGTGTGTAGTAATAATCAATGCGAGGAGACGCAGTCAAAGGGTCTGTGCTGCCCGGAACGTGAGCCAAATTCGGTTCGGAAATCTTCCGGGCACGAGACCGAAAGATAGCATAAATTGCGTCTCTATGCTGGCTGCCAAGCTCACGACCATACACGTGCACGACGGTGTGCGGCCTTACTATGTAAACGGACTCAAAGGTACCGTCAGTGGATAGGTTGTGCCTTCGCGGAGCGAATGCTGAGGTTCTGGCGAGCTTATTGGGCACAATCGCGGGGTTAGAACGACCGCGCCGATTTTCCACCGATCGTCGGAAGCGCCTGAGGCGCTTTTCCTCCGCCTCCGTCAAAGGCGTGTCAGTGCTCAGCTTGCTCTCAGCCGCCATTGTCTTGCCGTCCACCCACACACCAAACGTATCCCGAACAATCAAGAGCTTCGCATACAACCGCGAATCTCCCCCCGCAATTCCGGGTTGCCGCAAGGTAAACGGGAATCGCGGGGGGAGCAACGGGAATGACGGGGGGATATCTGCCTCTCGGCGCCCAAACGCTCCTCGCGGCTGTGGATAACTCCACCGCTGCGGGAATCGCAGGGGGAAAGGCCGGAAATGCGGGGGGAAAATGCGTAAGGCCGGGGGTACATTTGGGAATCGCGGGGGGACAACTCGCGTGCAAGGTTCTGAAAAGACAGAGAAAACCCAATATAGACTCTTTCTAATAAATTCTTGAAAGACTTCTAAGACGGCAATGGGGGACGACTCTGGGGATAATTTCTTGCCCAATAGGTTCACCCTCCCTGCGAGAAGCTCCTGAAGGGTTCCTTTTTTCCCCCTACGATTCCCATCGTTCATGTTCCGCACCGCGTACCGGCGCTGCCGTTCATCCGCGCACTTAATCTCAACTCATCACGGCAACCCCCTTTGGATAAGCTGCGTTCCAGTCATCGGTGATCACGGGCGCAAGCCTATTTCCAATGCCATGACGGTTTGCGGATCAACAACCCTGGCTGGCAGCTACCGAAAACCATCCAGAACCTGCGTAAAGAACAAAGCAGCACCCGCCACGAACCAAGACATTTGCGGTTTCCTTAGGGTCTGTTAGTCCTTGAGTTCTTGTCTATGCCTTTAGCCAGTCCATTGTTGCAGCCATGCAAAGCACGCCCATGAAGGAGCGCGCGGTCTTTTCATATCGCGTCGCAACCGCCCGCCATTCCTTCAGCCGGTTCCACAGGCGTTCGACCAGGTTACGGTTGTGGTAGATCCAGGGTGGACAGGCGACCGGCGCCTCGTTGCGCCTGGGTGGGATCGCCGGACGGGCGCCCAGGTTCCAGATCAACGTGCGGAAAAGATGCGAGGAATAGCCGCGGTCACCCAGAATCCACCGCGGGATGGCGACGAGCAGGGCCAGTAGCGCCGGCGCCAGCGGCAGTTCGTGCGCCTGCCCGGGCGCGAGCTTGAAGCCGATTGCCCGGCCGGAAGTGCGGATTCCGACGAAGGCGGCCACCTATTCCAATCGCATCGCGGCCACCATTCCAATTTGATGGCGGCCACCGTTCCAATCTCATGGCGGCCAGGCTGGCATCGTCTCGAAGGTCGGTTTTGGTCATGTCATAGGGGGGCGGTCCGGGTCAAGCGTCAGGGCGCTGCTTGCGTCAATGCTGCTTGAAGACCTCCGCAGATGAGATCCCTCTATGGCAGTTTAGTCGCGTCCATAGCCACGTGGTGGCTCAATGTCGGCAAGTTCCGTGAGGTCTAGATCGACGATCGCCTCCAGCGCCTCGGCAGTTGGGCTGTCGCTCAGACTGTCGGGGAGCGCGGCGAGCCACTTGGCATACTCGGTTTGTAGTGCGAGCAACTCGGCGACCGCGTTACGCCAGCGCTGGGGACGGCTGCGGCTGGCGGACTTGATCCGCGGGTCGGTTGGTCGGCGCGTTGGTGGCTGCTCCGGCGCCGGCGGGTCGGCACAGCCGGCGGACATCTCGGCCGGCATTTCGGGCGCGTCCATCAGGCAGCCGCCGGCTTGCGCCGGCTCTCCCCTTTGAGGTCGATGCGGTGGGCGTTGTGGACGACACGGTCGAGGATGGCGTCGGCGAGGGTGGGATTGCCGACGATCTCGTACCAGTGGTCGACCGGCACCTGGCTGGTGATGATCAGCGAGCGTGCGTTGTAGCGGTCCTCGACGATCTCCAGCAGGTCACGGCGCTGCTCGGCGGTCAGCGGTTCCGGTCCCCAGTCGTCCAGGATCAGCAGATCGACCTTGGCGAGTTGCCGCATGAGCCTGGCGTAGCGGCCGTCACCGCGCGCCAGGGCCAGTGCTGCAAACAGGCGCGGGCAGCGCTGGTAGAGGACCGACAGGTTATCGCGGCATGCCTTGTCGCCGAGCGCGCAGGCGAGCCACGACTTTCCGGTTCCGCATTTGCCGGTGATCAGGCAGTGCCGGTGCTCGCGGATCCAGTCGCAGTTGGCCAGGCGCAGGAACAGCGTTCGGTCGAGCCCCCGCGGCGTGCGGAAGTCGACGTCCTCGACGGTGGCGGCGTGCCGCAGCTTGGCGGTGCGCGCGCGCGCCTCGAAGCGTTTCTGTTGCCGCAGCGTGGCTTCGCGCTCGACCAGCAGGCCGAGCCACTCGGCGTGTTCAAGGGCGCGGCTCTCGGGATTAGCCGCCAGTTCCTCGAAAGCTTTGGCCATGCCCTCCAGCCCAAGCTCGCGTAGTCGATCCAGTGTTGGATGCTTCAGCAAGGTCTTTATTCTCCTCAATGGAAGTAGCCGGAGCCGCGGATGTTGGCGTGCAGCAGGGGCGTGCCGTCCGCGGTTTGCGGCGACGCCTTCTGGTCGAGCCGGTGTTTGAAGATCGAGGCGACGGAGGCGTAGGACAGCACCCCGATCTCGATGGCGCGCAGGCTGACCGCCTCGGCGCGGGCCGCCTCGATGCCGCGGAACAGCCGCAGCACACCAAGGCAGGTACGAAACCCCTGCTCCGGATGCGGCCGGCGGGCCAGCACGGCCAGGATCAGCGCTTCGGTGTTGGGGCCGATCTCGCGCGCCTGGCGCTGGAAGCGCTCCGGTGTCCATTCCGCGTAGCGCCGGTGCGCGCTTGGCATGTGCTCGGGCAGGGTACCGTGCCGCGGCCCGCCGTAGCGGCGTGCATGGGCGGCGACGCGCTTGCCGCGGTGGAACACCTCGATGGTGCGGGCAGTGGCGCGGGTGTCGACCTGCTCGCGGATCAGCGCATGCGGCACCGAGTAGAAGAACCCGGCCACCTCGACGTGGTAGTCGATGCCGACGCGGGCGAGATGCCATTCGGCATACTCGTAGTTTTCATCAGGCAATGGCTGCATGAAGGGCCGCTCGATCGTGTCGAACAGCTGGCGGCGGCTCGCGCCCAGGCGGCGCATCTCGCGGTCGTTCATCCGCTCGACGGCTGCAGCGATTGCGGCGTTGCATTCGGCCAAAGAGAAAAACGTGACGTTCCGCAAACGTCCGAGAATATAGTACTGAGCGAAACGCACGCCCGCTTCAACAGCAGCCTTGTCTTTTGGCTTTCTCGGACGCGTTGGGAGAATGCCGACGTGGTAGTGCGTTGCCAGCTTGCCGTAGGTGCGGTTTATCTCGGGATCGTAGAACGAGGCCTTGTTGACGCCGCTGCGGAGATTATCCGGGACCAGCAGCCGCGGCGCCGCGCCCCAGAACCGGAACATCCGCACGTGCGCGCCGATCCAGTCCGGCAGGCTCTGTGTCCAGGTCGCCTCGGCGTACGTAAGGTTCGACGCCCCCAGCACGCCGACGAAG
Source organism: uncultured Alphaproteobacteria bacterium (assembly GCA_963709085.1). Taxonomy (GTDB): domain Bacteria; phylum Pseudomonadota; class Alphaproteobacteria; order Acetobacterales; family Acetobacteraceae; genus Rhodovastum. The sequence continues at coordinate 163,883 of CAVPVB010000018.1, read as the reverse complement.
ATCTCCGCCATGCGCACTTCGCCGGTGAGCGGGTCGGTGATCGGCACCTTCTTGCCGGAGTAATCGACGAACGCCTTGTGCCCGGCAACGTGGGTCTGGCGCATGGTCGGCGACAGCCGGCGTTCGAACTCCCGGTACAGCTCGCAAAACCGGCTGTAGCCGTAGCCCTGCGGATGGGCCGCGTCGTATTCCTCCCACAAAATCAACAGGCTGACGCCGGGGCGCTTCATCTCCCGCACCAGTGCCGCCCAGTCGGGTTCGGGATAGCGCCGGGCGCCCGGCTTGGAACTTGGCGCCGGGAACAGCAGCTGCTCCAGCGCCTCGTCCGTCAGATCCGCCGGCAGCGGCCAGCCAAGCCCGGCCGCACCCGCCCGGCTCAGATAGTCCTGCACCGTGGTGCGGCCGACGCCGACCTCCCGAGCAATCACGCGCGCGCTCGCATGATCCCCGAAATGCAGCTGCAGAACCTGGCGTATCCGCCGCATGGTCAGTCTCTCCGTCGGCATCCCATCCCTCCATCGGTTGCGATGGTGGATTGGATGCCAGGTGCACACTGGCCTGCGAGACGATCTCCTCCCCCGGATGCCCCCTCAGGGGTGGCCGGGATCAGATTGGAATGGTGGCCGCGATCAAATCGGAACGGTGGCCGCGATCAGGTCGGAATGGTGGCCGCGATGAAATCGGAATACCTGGCCGCCTTGCGTTGGAATCCGCAGCCGGAAGCGTCGGCGAGCACGCAGGCCTTGGTGCCAAAGCCCCCGCGCGAGCGGCCAAGTCCTTCATCTTGATCGCGCTGGGCCGACGTTCTGCCATGCTTGACGGCGCCGGCGGCTTTGTGATGGGCGCGGATGGTGCTGCCGTCGAGAAAGGCCATGCCCAGTTGCACGCCGCCCCGTGCCTGCGCCAGTTCCAGCAGGCGCTCCCAAACACCGTGATGGCTCCAGCGGTTGAACGCCTGCGCCGCCATCCACCACGGTCCCAACTCGGTGGGTATTTGCCGCCACTTGGCGCCGTTCTCATGGCGCCAGATGATCGCCTCGATGGTCCGGCGGAGATTGAGGAACTCGGTCTTGTGCGGGGGACGGCACTGCTCAATCAGAGGTGCGAGTCCCTTCCATTGGGTGTCTGTCATACTTCCCTATATGGGGAAGCACTCAAGGACTAACAGGCCCTAATATCAGGGAAATGCCCGTGTCGCTGGCGCGTCTGGACAATGTCTCGCTGGTAGATTCGGACGCCGCGCTGAAACAGGCGGACATCGTGGCCTTCCTCGTCGGCCACCGTCCTTTCCGTCGCCTGGAGCGAAAGCTTCTCCTGGACAAGGTGATTGTCGACGCCGTCGGCCTGATATCCTGAGCCGCTAACCGCAAAAAAGTTCTGTTGCAAACTCGGTTGAAGAGCCAAGCATGGGTTTGAGTCCTTACCTTTACCCGCATCGTGGCAAAGCCCTGCGCTACTATAGAACGACATCATGTCGATCCGCAGCCGAGCGCCGAAAATGGCAGATTTTCCAAATGCCCGTTGCGAAAGCGGGCGTATGCTGCACCTGCGTTCCAAGGGGCTTCCCTCAGCTACGGCGCACAGATGGCTAGGCTAACATAATGATAAAATTGCATCTTTCTAGATGCGGGTAAAGGTAAGGGGTTTGAGTCACGCCGGCTCGAACTCGGCGATCTCGGACAATCGCAGCCGTTCCCGCACGATCGCCGCCTCGGCCAGATTGGCTCGCATTCCTGCAAAGACCCCAATGAGGATCCAGCAGGAACCCCAGTAGTGTACGGTGAACCCCTGAAACACCGCCAGCGCCGTCACGATGCCGAGCGCCACCGACAAACGTTGCTCGTCTTCGGTGAGATCTTCCGACTTGTCGACCGGGCCCAGCCACCCCGGGCTGATGAGCGTGAGGGCGATCAGCGCGGATCCCGGAATGCCGGAGATCATGGCGCATCGAAGCCAGAGCGCGTCGACGCTCGGCCCATACAGACCGTCGAAATTTTCCCAGGGCCAATCGAGCAATCCGATGCCGAAAATGGGAGAAGCCAATACGAGCGAGCCGGCCGATTGCCAAATGAGCTGACGGTACCATCCCGCTTCCGGGTCCACGCCGCTGTATTTTATCAAGGCCGTTACGGGGCTGTTCGAAAATAAAAATATAGCAACAATATAGGTGGCTACGAGGGCTTTCAAAATCTTCCAGCGCGCTTCATATGACATGGTGTTATAATAGAATACAATCAGCCCTATTCCGAACATGAAAGCTGCAAGTGGCGCCCGCGACTGCGAAAACCAAATCCCGATTGCCATGATGATACTGATAAGGACACTGTATATGGAGAATTTGAACGTGCACAGCGCCAGCGCGCCGGTCCACATGCAGGCTGTTGCGAACAAGATCGAATGCTCCAGCGGTCCCTGGGCCCTCACCAGGCCATCGCGGACGTATGCGGAGGAGGAGGGATCGAAGGCCCTCCAGTAGCCGGTGAATTTTGCCACGAGGTCCCAGACGTAGAGGTGGCCGGTGAGCGGATCCATCAGCGCAAGGCAAACGACGAAAATCATCGTATTGGAAAGAAAGCATACAATATTTACTGAACTGTTAACCGCGCCAAGAAGATGACGATAGACATAGTAAGCACCCGTGAACTCAAGTGCATTTGCTCCGGCGCCCTTGAGTCCGACCTCTGGTCCTTCCGTCACCACGCCGGCAAGGATCATCCAAATGGCGGCCACCAATGCATAGAAGTCGGACGGAACCCGAGCCGAGGCTGTTGCGGCCGCGCGACGTTTTGACTCGCCCATGGCAACAAAAATAAACACGATAAGCAGAATTCGAACAACCGGCATCCGAAAGTCTCCAATAAATATTGACAATCCTTCTGGCAAAAAGATGGAAGCGATTATGAGCTGTAAGGGCCGCTTGTACGGAAACCGAACGTCATTCATGGTACTAGAGTGCCGTTTATTAGAGTTTCTATGTTATCACCAAACATATCCAATACAAATGGTTTATCGAGCTCAGAGCCCATCCGGAAAGTTGATCGGGGATTGCAGAGACTTTTGATCATGAGGCGGATCGAAGCGCACCGCAGGAAGGTGAGGGCATTTCGGTTGAGGCACTCCCAATCCTTGGCGAAGCCCCGGCAGCGGTTGAGCCAGGCGATGGTGCGCTCGACGATCCAGCGTTCCGACAAGGCGACGAATTTGTGCAACTCCGAGCATTTGATGATGTCCAGATTGACTTGGCCGCAGACGGTTCTGTTGCAAAGTTGGCGATAGGTTCCCGCGTGGGTATGATCGGCCCCGAGGAAGAGGGCAAGGACGCAGGAGTGGCGGAGCTCAAGGGGCGGCATTTTCCCGGGGAGGTGATCCTGTGGGCGGTCCGCTGGTATCTGATGTTCCCGGTGAGTTACCGCGACCTCGAACTGATGCTGGCGGATCGGGGCGTGAAGGTCGACCACACGACCATCTTCCGCTGGATCCAGGCCTGCGCCGCCGCGTTGGAGAAGCGGCTGCGAGCGCAACTGCGCACATGCAATGGCTCGTGGCGGGCCGATGAGACCTCCATCAAGACCAAGGGCCGCTGGACCTGCCTGTATCGAGCGGTCGACGGCCGCGGCCGGACCATCGACTGCCTGCTCTCGGCCAGGCGGGATGCCGCGGCGGCGAAGCAGTTCTTCCGCAAGGCGCTCGGCCGGCCGCACACGATGAACCCGCGCACGATCGCCGTCGACAGGAACGCCGCCTGTCCGAAGGCCGGTGCCGAGATGACGGGCGCCGGCGAACTGTGGCGGCGGTCCCGGCTGCGGCAATGCCAGTACCTGAACACCATAACGGAACGGGACCATCGACGGATCGAACGCTTGACCGGGCCGGGGCTCGGCTTTAGCAGCTTCCGAGCCGCCCGACGGACCTTGGCTGGCGACGAGGCGATGGCGATGATGAGGAAGGGACAGGTTCGCAAGATCGGCGGTCGCGACATGAAGGCCCAGCCAGTCTTCGTGGCTGAACTGTTCCAGCTCGCCGCCTGACCAAAGCCCGCCGCAAGCCCTCGCTCGGCTCTTTAACCGGGTTTGCAACAGGACCATTGCGTCGACTCAGAAGTCTCCGGCGAAAAAACGGCGCCGAGATCAAGCGTTGTGCAACGGCCATGACCTCGCCGATGACAGAGGACTCACGGCGACATAACCAGACTATCAGGGCCATTGAGGCCATCAGCATGAAGGCCTCTGCGGGCCAGAGTTTTGCGCCCAGGGCCAGGTTCCAGCCTAGGATGGCGCCACAGGCGAGCACGAGCGCGCCGAGGCGATCAAACCCATGCAAAGGCTTACGGTCTGTGGCATGGTTGAGCAGCGTCAAGGTCACGGCTACGGCGATCAGTTCCCCCCCAATGAAGCCGACCACAACTCCGCTTAGCCCACCGATCAGCCGCAGGCCGATGAAGGCGCCTGGAAAGATTAGGAACTGGCCAAGGTTGCTCATCAAAACCGTTACGCTCCGTCCCATAGCAAGCGCCGTGGTCGTGGGCCAGACGACCAAGAGGCGTTCTGCCTGCAGGACCCCGATGAGGCCGATCAAGAGCGCGGGTTGAGCGAACTGGGCACCAAACAGGATTGGAACCATAAAGGGCCCCACAATAGCGAAACCTACGGTCAGGGCGAGCGCCAGGACCAAGATTTGGCCGCCCAAACCGTCGCTAATGCGATCCCGATCGCTGGGAGAGTTGCGTTGCGCCGCGATCACGGGGATAAAGATGACTTGCATGTAGTTCGCCAACATGCTGGAAGGATAGGAGACCAGCAACATGACAGCTGAGTAATACCCAAGTACTTCTACGCCCAACTGACTGCCCACAAACACACGATCGCTTTGAGAAGCTATGAATATCATGAGGCCATTTAACATGAGCGGCGCCGCGAAACGCGCCAGCCGAGGCGCATGCTCCGAATCCCACCCCAGGCGATAGGGTCGCTTGGCCTGAATATGCGACGCAAGAACCACGACGATTGCGCGGGTGATCACGCCATAGACGACGGCCGTGAAATCACGTGTGACCCAGGCCCCGATCACTGTGGCAACCAAACCGGCGGACTCGGAGGCGATCATGCAAATCGCCTCGGATCGGAAGTCGTGACCGCGTTGCGCCCGTCGGACGTCGAGGTGGAAGAACCCCGATATCAGCGGCGAGAGGGCGATGAGGGCGAGGCCCTTCGCCAGTTGAGGGGTATTGGAAAAATTGGCAATGGGGACCGCGAAGATCACCAGGCTGGCGGCGACAAGGAGGCCTCGACCCACATAGACAAGCTGGACAAGCTTCTGAACCTGAGCAGTCTCGCCGTGTCGGTCCTGAATGAGGAAGCGGTCGCCTCCTGTGTCGCTAATCAGTTCGAAGAACGCGGCGGTGACGTTCAGGGCGGCAGCGAGCCCCAGTTGCTCGGGGCCGAGCAGGCGCGCCAGCACAACATACCGCAAGAGGGCGGAAGCCTGAGCGACCAGCGAGGCGAAGAAATATAGCCGGCCGCCCTGCCGATCGGACCCGCCATGCTCCACGGGGTTGGAGCCAACTGGCGTGTTCTTGTTCGGATACATGCCATTGCCATATTGACGTGACAACTCTGTCAATGTTTTCTCACCCTTGACGGCGGCCAACGCCACCTTCGCCTTGAAGGCCGGATTGTGCGTCCGGCGTGTCCGCTTTGCCATTCTCTCTCCTGATCCGCGGCATCTTCGCCGCTCTCAGGCAGATTTTCCACCTATCGGCCTGTCCGAATTTCCCCGGCCACCTCTGAACACTGTCTTCATCTCTGCGCTATGACGCTGGCGGAACCGCGCGATCACCGTGTGGTCGGGGGATGTTGTTATCGACAATAAATCGGTAGCCGGCATCGTGTTGGTACAGTCGCTCGATCGCCCGGTTCGAACGCACGCCTTGCAAATAGGCATAGATCAACAGCGCCAGCAGAACCTGCGGCGCGAACGGCGCTTGCCCCGCACGGCCAAGCCTGTAGCTGGCCTCGAACTTGGAGAGGTCCATCATGCCCACCGCTTCCACGACCAGATGGACGATGTCGTTCTCCGGCAGCCATTCCATCATGTCGGCTGGCAGCAGCGCCTTTTGGCGTCGTTCCGGTGCGCGGAAGTGGTGGGCCATTGGTTGGTCCGTGTCGGTGGGGCAGACCGATGGAATCCCGCCAATTCACCGCAGTCAATGGAAGACTGCTGCATACGCGGCACAAATCGCGTTGCGGAAGCGAATTGTGCAAACGGGCTCCCAACTGGGCGGACGGAGGTGGCACGACCGGCGCGGCTGGAACGTCTGGCTCCGGCGGCACAGGAAAGGCGGGCTCCCGGAACGGGGCGGCCGTCAGCACATCGGTGCTCACGGAATTCGCCGCGGCCTCAAGCGCGGCGTCGCGCGCGCCGCGCAGCAGCAGTTGTTGCCGCCAGGCATAGAACTGCCCGCTACTGATGCCGTGCTTGCGCGCCACCGTTGTCAATCGGCGTCCAATTTTGACCGGGTATCGGCGTCCAAAATTGACCGGGGGGGGCGGCGCATCGGCGGCCCCTGGTCAGTCCCTGCCGAAGCCACGGGGCGGGATGATGGCCTGGAGGTCGGAGAGGTCGAGGTCGCAGATTGCCTGCAATGCTTCGGCGGTCGCGCTGTCCAGCAGATTGGGCGGTAGCGCTTCGAGCCATGTGGCGTATTGGGCTTGCAGCGTCGCCAGTTCGGCGACGGCATCACGCCAGCGCTGGGCGCGGCTGCGGAGGTCGGCCGGATGGCGGATGCGGATGATGGGCTTGCCGGCGGCGCGGGCAGCCCGGCAACGGGCCTGGCGTTCGGCGTTGGTCATCGGTTTGTCGCCGATCGGCTTGCGCGGCGTGATCCACTCCGAACCGTGACGTCACGATAGTGAGGGCATGCTGATCGGGATAGGGGGGTGTCTCGCGACACCGCCCCTCCCACACCGCCTGGCATACGGGTCCGTACCTCGGCGGTTCGAATGAGTTATGCTTCGGCTGGAATGTAGAGCCGCGGGAGGCCGAGTGAATTGAAAGTGTGGTTGCGCAGGGCCTGGTGGACCGCCGGGTGCCCTGACATGCGCCAGAGGCCCGTCGGCGAACCGGCGGCGACCGCTGCTTTGAACTCTGGTACGCCACGTCGGCGCAGTTCTTTGTAGCGGTTTGGCCCGTTCAGCCACTGCCGCCAAAGGTATGAGCGTAACCTTCGGCGGATCCACGCTTCCAGGTTCGTGAGCACGCGAGGGGTCTGACAGAAGCCGAAGTATCCGCGCCACCCGATCAGGTAGGGCGTGAGTTCTTCGATCACCTGCGCCAGGCTAATCCCTCGTGTCCGGCGAGTCATGTCCCGGATTCTTCCCTTGAACCGGTCAAGGGCTTTCGGCGCGATGCGCCGCTCCCTCCCGTCGTTCGCGATACTGAACCCCAGGAACTTGCGCTCCTCCGGGCGCGCCACGGCGCTCTTCGCCTCGTTGACCTTCAGCCGTAGCTTTTGAGTCAGGAATTGGCTTACCGAGGCCATTACCCGTTGGCCGGCGCGGAGGCTGCGAACATAGATGTTGCAGTCGTCCGCGTACCGACAGAAGCGGTGACCGCGGCGAGTCAGTTCCTTGTCGAGGTCGTCGAGCACGATATTGCTGAGGAGGGGCGAAAGCGGACCCCCTTGCGGGGTGCCCTCATCCACCGACTGCACCAAACCGTCCTCCAGCACCCCGGCCTTCAGGAAGGCCCGGATGAGTTTGAGCACACGCTTGTCGGCCACTCGTGCGGCGACCCGCGCCATCAAGCTGTCGTGATTGACTCGATCGAAGAATTTCTCGAGGTCAAGATCGACCACGACGTTATAGCCCTCGGCAACGTACTGTTGTGCCTGAGCCACCGCCTGATGAGCAGAACGCCCCGGCCGGAAACCGTAGCTGTGCTCGGAGAACGTCGGGTCCCATCGCTTCTGGAGAACCTGCAGCACGGCTTGCTGGATCAGTCTGTCGACGACGCAAGGCACGCCGAGCTTTCTGATCCCGCCGTCCGGCTTGGGTATTTCGACCCGCTTGACCGGTAGAGGCTGGTAGGTCCCGTCGAGGAGATGGGTCCGGATGTTTGGCCAGTGCTCACGTAGGTAGATTCTGGTGTCATCGATGGTCATCCCATCAACGCCCGGACTACCTTGGTTCCTTCGAACGCGTTTCCACGCTGCTTCGAGATTCTCTCTGTCGCAGATTTCCTCCATCAGCTGTTCAGCCGAAGCCGGGTTTTCGGGGGTTGGCTTCGCCACAGGTGGTTCGGACCCTTGGCGGCCGCAGCCGGGGGGTTCACCCCGGCCCTTCGGTTCCAAGGCCAGCTCGCTCTGGATCTTCTGCCGCGTTCCACTCATGAGTTGCCAGTCCTACTTTCCACTCTCACTCGTTCGGGCCTTCAGCCAACGTTTCCGGCTCGGCATATCTGTTTGCTCCGCCTTTCGGCTTTGGAGTGCCTCACTGGCCTTGCCGACAGCTTGACCTATTACGCCCTCTGCTGACTTCTGCGCCGCGATCGAGTTGCCTCTCGGCTTCTCTAGTTCCAGTTGCGGAACACGACGCAGATCTCCCCAGGTAAGTTCAACCGCCTTCCCCGCGCACCTGCCGGATCTACATTCTTGGCCCTTGATGGATAAGGACTTCGCGATCTGTCGCCCGCTCGTCCGACCAAGAGTGCCTCATATCCGGTTTCTGTTCGTCAGGTCGCGGTTTTGCGCCGCACTTCCTTCAGACACCACCTCGCGGTGGCTGCCCTTGTGCTTTGCTAATCCTTCACCTCCATCAGGCTGGATGGGGGACTTGCACCCCTAAGCTGTTGAACATGCTGGGCACACGACAGCTCAGGCACGGTGCCTGAAGCGCCAGTCTGTCGTTGCCGGTCTCGATGATATCGCAATGAAGCGTCAGCCGATCGAGCAGGGCCGTGGTCATCTTGGCGTCGCCGATCATCGCATGATGCCGCTGAGATTGAGCGGCGAGTCTCTCAAGTCCGGATCATTGATCCTCACCATCCGCTCTATGGCAGTTGCTTGCCGGTCAGCGGGCGTTGGTCAGGGCGCGGGCCTGACCTGATCGTGGTCCGACTACCGGACGGGCGGGAGCGGTCCATCCCGCGCGTTGCCACGGACCTGTCTCCTGGACTGGAGGCGTCGCCGCAGGCTTCGGACCGGCAAATGCACATTTCCGTGCGCACCCTTTTGCCGTTGGCGAATCACGTCCGGGCCATGCTCGCCTCCGGCAATGGAGATTTCGAGGGCAGAGCATTGCCCGATCGAACGCCCAGCCAGCCAGAGAAGATCGGGGCCGACGAAATCCCGAGCGGGGGCGTTTCGCCTGTGGCCCCAACTCCCGGTGGAGAAGCAGCGCCAACTGGCTCAGCATGTCGGCCAGCTTCTCCAACGCTTGCGACGGGCGGCACCCCGGGAGTTGGAGACGCATCGTGCTGACAACGGCATCGTTCCCTGAAGAACGCATTGCGACGGCGCACCGTGCCAAGCTCGCGTATGTCTATGTACGCCAGTCGTCGCTTGGCCAAGTCCGTCATCACCAGGAAAGCACGGAGCTGCAGTATCGTTTGGTGGAGAGAGCCGTCTTGCTGGGCTGGCCGCGAGAGCGTGTCCATGTCATTGATGATGACCTTGGGAAGTCTGGAACGTCGAGCTGCGACAGGCATGGATTTCAGCGGCTGATTGCCGAGGTTGGACTCGGCAAGGCAGGACTCGTTATGAGCCTGGATGCGTCAAGATTGGCACGAAACAACCGCGACTGGCATCAGCTTCTGGAACTGTGTTCGCTGTTCGGCGTGCTGATCGCCGATGGAGAACGACTGTATGATCCGGCGGCATATCACGATCGGCTGTTGCTTGGGCTGTCGGGGATCATGAGCGAGGCCGAACTGCATCAGATCAAGGTCCGTCTGCACCAGGGCGAACGACAGAAGGCGGCGCGTGGCGAGCTGCGGCTGCCGCTTCCGGCTGGCTTGACGCACGGCCGCGACGGCGGCGTGACGCTCAACCCGGACGAAGAGGTGCAGGAGCGGGTCCGACTGGTGTTTGCGAAGTTTCGAGAGTTGCGCAGCGCCAAGGCGGTGATGCGATATCTGCGTCGCGGCAATCTGTTGCTGCCGGTGCGACCGCTGCATGGCCCGGCGCCACATGACGTCATCTGGCAGCCGGCGGACAGTGCACGTGTGATCCATATTCTGAAGAATCCGGCCTATGCTGGCGCCTACGTGTACGGACGGCGGCAGCCGAACCCGATGCGGCGGCATCCCCAGAGCGGCCGGATCGGAACGATGGCTGTCGCGCCGGAGGATTGGTCTATTTGTCTCAAGAATGCCCACCCGGCATACGTGGACTGGGAAGAGTTCATGTCCATCCAAAGACAACTCGCGGACAACCTCATCCGATATAAAAAAGACCATCCTGGAGTTCCGCGAAAAGGCACTGCTTTGTTGCAGGGTATCGTCAGATGCGGCCGCTGCGCCCGGCGGATGTGTCTGCGTTATTCCGGGCCGCATGGCGACTACCCGGTCTACATGTGCGTTGCCGATCACAGCGCGCAGGGACAACCGCGTTGCCAGGAGGTGCGTGCGCTCCTGGTCGATGACGAAGTCGAGCGGCTGATCCTGACCGCCCTTGCGCCGGATCAGATCGCCCTGGCGGTCGCCGCGTTGGGCGAGATCGAAGAGGAGGCCCGGCTGCTGGAGCGCCAATGGTCGCTCAAGCGCGAGCGGGCGCGTTACGATGCCGAACGCGCGCGGCGACAGTATGATGCAGTGGAACCCGAGAACCGCCTTGTGGCCCGCTCTCTGGAGCACGTGTGGGAAGAAAAGCTACGGAGAGTAGAGCAAATAGAGCAGGAGTACGACGCCTGGCGCCGGGAACAGCTAGTTTCTCTTGCTGACGCCGATCGCCTGGAGATACTGGCACTCGGCGAGAACCTGCCTCAGCTTTGGCGTGCCGAAACGACGACATCGGCAGATCGCAAGCAGATTGCCCGACTGGTCATCAAGGAAGTCGCTCTGGACCAGAAGCGGCGGCGGGGCTTCGTTTGGATCAGGATCGTCTGGCAGACCGGCGCGGTAACCGAGCATTGGATTCAGCGGCGGGTACAGAGCTACACGCAGCATGCCGACGCTGACCTGCTGCGGACCCGCATCATCGAGCTGAACGGGATGCAGAAGATGGATGTCGAAATCGCCACCATCCTGAACGACGAGGGGTTCCAAACGGCCCATGGCCCGCCATTCTCCGGCGAGATGATCCACGTCCTGCGAAAGAAATGGAGGATAGAGACTGTCAAAATCAACGGAACAGGCCCCAATCCGTCTCGCTGGCCGGATGGAACTTATTCGGTGCAGGGCGCCGCCGAAATTCTAGGAATTACCTCGCAGACCATATTCGATTGGCTACGCAAAGGTTGGTTGACCGGACGACAGCTTGCCAAGGGCATGCCATGGCAGATTTATTTGTCACCCGACCAGGCAGCCGAACTCCAAACACGTGTACGACACACCAGCCGCTCAAAGAGAGAGGAAGCATGAAAGCGTCGGGTCGCCGAACACTGACGGCCATTCGGCAAAGGTCAGGTTGGTGGTGACGATGATCGAGGTGCGCTCATAGAGACGGCTGACCAGATGGAACAGCAGCTGGCCACCGGACTGAGCGAACGGCAGGTAGGGGTCACGCTATAGAACGGGCAGGATAGCATGGTTGGCGGCACGAACCGGGAACATTGCCTGGATCAGCAGAGGATTCGCATATGGGAAATCCTTGACGGTAGGGGCTTGCGTGGGCTGGGGCGGATGGATTCGAAGCATGGGATTGATCGGAGGATCGGCCCATGGAGGATTTCGTCGGGTGCTTCGCGGGCGTTGACGACCCGCGCCGGCCGAATGCCCGCCACAACCTGCACGAGTTGCTGATCATCGCGCTTTGCACGGTGCTCTGCGGCGGCGAGGACTGCTCGGACATGGCGCTGTTCGGGCAGTCGAAGGAGCCATTCCTGCGGCAGTTCCTGCGCCTGAAGCACGGCATCCCGAGCCACGACACGTTCAGCCGGGTGTTCCGTCTGCTCGATCCGAAGCGGTTCCACGCCGCCTTCCAGACCTTCATGCAGCGCTTTGCCGAGACCATCCAGGGCGTGGTAGCGATCGATGGCAAGACGCTGCGGCATTCCTTCGACCGCGCGTCGGGCAAGTCGCCGCTGCATTTGATCAGTGCCTGGGCTGCGGATCAGCGGTTGGTTCTCGGGCAACTGGCCGTGGACGGCAAGTCGAACGAGATCACGGCGGTACCGAAGCTGCTGGAAATGCTGTCGCTCAAGGGCTGCATCGTCACCGCGGATGCCATCAACTGCCAACGCGCCATTGCTGCGCAGGTGGTCGAACAAGGCGGCGACTACGTGCTGGCGCTGAAGGGTAACCAGCCCAGCCTCTACGAGGACGTCCGCCTCTTCCTGGACGACCCGCAGCGCGCGGCCGAGGTCACCCATACCACCGTTGACGGCGACCACGGCCGCATCGAGACCCGCACCAGCATGGTCTCGACCGAGATCGACTGGCTGCAGGAGCGCCATACCTGGCCGGGACTGGCCGCCATCGGCAAGGTGGTCCGCATGCGCGAAGTCGGCGCCAAGGTTACCAGCGAAACCGCCTACTATCTGCTCAGCACACCGCTCAACGCAGTGCGTTTCGGCGACGCTGTCCGCAGCCATTGGGGGGTTGAGAACGGTCTGCACTGGGTGCTCGACGTCACCATGAACGAGGACCAGACCCGGAACCGCTTGGATAACGGGCCGGAGAACATCGCCCTATTGCGCCGTATGGCCATCAACCTGGCCAAGCTCGAAGGCTCCAAGGCGTCAATGAAGAGCAAGCTCAAGCGAGCAGGCTGGGACGACAGCTTCCTCCTACGCCTGCTCACCCAGGCCGGGCGCCAAATGCGATAGCCCTGCCTGGATCAGTCGCCGCTGGTAGCGGCGCGGCTTCGCTTGACGATGTCGGCCACTGTATTCTTGCTCAGCCCGAGCTCGCGGCCAACCAGACGGTAGCTGCGGCCCAAGCTGCGCGTTCCGGTCGATCGTGAATGAGCACGATCGTGCTTTCTGATGGGCTGGTGAGCGCGGTTTTTGATGGGCTTCCCGCGACCGCTTCCCGATTTCTCTAGGGGTGCTGGGAAGCGGGAAGCGGAAGAGGCGGGTGTGGCCTGCCCGCCGGCCGGCTGTCCGGCGAAGCTGGCGCCGCCGGGAGCGACGCTGAGGCTTGGCGACCGCGGACGCCGGTCAGTGACCGGCGAGGCGATAGCTGTCGCCGGTTTTGACGATGCGGCCGGTGGCGGTCATGGCGGCGAGGTGCGCGTAGAGGGTGGCGGTGCGGACGCGGCAGCAGGCGCGCAGCTCGGCGAAGGGGCGTGGCCGATCGGCGTCCGCGAGGGCCGCGGCGATGCGTTCGTTGATGGACGACGGCGTGGGCTCGGGTTCCGCCGACACGTGCGGCTGGACAGGCTCGAGCGCGAGGGCATCGGCGCGCTGGGTGAGCGCCAGGGTGACGCTGGGGATGGCGGCGGCGGTGCGGTGCTCGGCGGTGAGCACGATACGGTCGTTGCCGTCGCGGCGAAGGTAGAGGTTGGAATCGCCCCAGGCATGGAACTCGGAGGAGCCGCGCAAGGCCTGGCCGGCGCGGACGGCGCCGCCACCCTTGCGGGCGTGGTGGACGACGGCGACGGCAACCGCTGGCGGCGCTGCAGGTCGCGCAGGAAGGCGAGCACCGGCGCGACCTCGCCGCTGGCGTTTTCATCGATGCGGTGCAGGCGGACGAACGGATCGAGGATGAGCAGGCGCGGCTTGAGGGCGGCGACGGTCTCGTCGAGACGTCCGCGGTCGGTGTCGAGATCGAGGCGCAGGCTCGGCGCGGTGATGACCTGAACATCGATCTGGGCGAGGCCGAGGCCGCTGGCGGCGCAGATGCCGTCGAGCCTGCGGCGGACGATATGCAGTGCGTCCTCGGCGGGATAGAGCAGAACGCGACCGGGGCGCGGCGCCGGGAAGCGGCGCAGGCAGGGAGAGCCGGCGGCGACCGCGACGGCGAGGTCCAACGCCAGGAAGGATTTGCAGCACTTGGGCTCGCCGCCGATGATGCCGACGGCTTCGTCGGCCCACAGGCCGGTAACCAGCCAGTGCTGTTGCTCGGGGCGATCGGCGAGGCGATGCGCCGGCTGGACGGGAAGCGCGGTCATCGGCGCCGCCGGATCGCTGCCTTGGCCTCGCCGGCGGTGGCGGCAGCGCAGCCCTCGAAGAACAGGGTTTCGTCGATCTGGCGAGCCTCGCGCTGGGCAGCGGCGACGAGCAGTTCGTCGGCCATGATCATCAGCGCGCGCAAATTGCCCTGGGCATGGTCGCAGAGGGCGGCGATCACCTCCACGGTCATCAGCGTCGGCACGCCGGCCTGCTGCAGGGCGTGGCGGAGGCATTCCTGCAGGTCCTGCGGCGATATGTCTTCTTCAGCCAGTGCCGCACCTCGTCAGGGTCCTGCTCGTAGGCACGCCGCAGCGGCTTCTGCGGCGTGAAGTTCCAGCGCGCCAAGTAGGTTCCCATCGTGCGCACCGCCAGGCACACGCCGCAGCGTTGCTCGATCAGCATCGCCACCGCGCGGCGGCTCCACAGCGCAAACGGCAGGCCATACCCATCCGGCGTGTCGTCGCAAATCAACTGGCGAATCTCCGCCTCCTGCGCCGCCGTGAGCAGCCGACCCGTGCCCGGCGCCGGGCCGCGCGGGCCGCTCTGTAACCCCTCCATCCCCTGCGTCCGGTAGCGCTTGCAGATGTCGAACACCCCGTTCCTGGTGAGCCCAACCACCTGGCCAATCGCCTTGTAGGTCAACCCGCTCTCACGCAAGCCAACCACCTGCCGTCGCCGCTCCTCTTGCGCCGCTGGCGCCAAACTCCGCATGTCGATGTGTTGCATGCCGCATATCTGGGCAGCCATCCTCCTCGATCCAAGACCGCCCAGGCCGGGTCAATAGGTTGTGAGATGTGCGGTATCCCCGCGCCTTGGCCTTGGCAGCCTGGACGAGGCTGTTGATCCCTTCGAGGATGCCGTTGGCGATGTGGCTGTCGTGCCAGCGGAGGATGCCGTCCCAGTGCCGCTTGACGGTCCTGGCGGCGTCGATCATCGGCTGGAGGCGGCTGTGGGTCGCCCAGAAGTACCATTTTTTGAGGAACGCCTCGGCGTCCTGGCGTGTCGGTTGCTGGTAGAACTCCTGGAAGGTCAGCCGGATCTGGTAGGCGCGGGCGGTTTTGAGGTTGCGCGTGGCGAGGCTGTCGCGCAATTCGCGCTGGCCGCTGGAGAGGTTGGTCTCGTTCTTGAGCCACACGTAGCGGGTTTTCTTCAGCTCCGGTCGGGTTTTCTGCTCCTCGCGGCGAACCTCGTCGACCGCGTCGTTGACGATCTTGACGGTGTGGAACTTGTCGAAAGTGATTTCGGCCTTCGGCAGATGTTCGGTGGCTCCCTTGATGAAAGCCGCGCTCATATCGATGCAGACCTCGGTGATTTTTGCCGGGTTGCCACCGTGCTCGGTCAGGTCCTCGGCGAATGCACCGACGGTGGCAGCGTCCTTGCCATCGGCCACGAACAGCACCCGCGAATGGTCGAGATCGACGAACAGCGAGACGTAATCATGGCCACGGCGCGCGGCGGTCTCATCGAAGGCCGCCCGGGTGACCTTGCTGTGATTGTCGTGGGCACGTGCCCCGTCGACATAGTGATGGATGACCCGCCACAGTCGGGTGTCATGCTCGCCAACCGTGCGAGCTGCTGCGGCAACCGGCATGGCCGGGATCAGGTCCATGACATGATCTTCGAACAGCAGCGTGAAGCCGCTGCCGTCGCGCGCCCAGGGCACGCTCACCTTCCTCACCTCACAAGCCGTGCACCGGACGCGCGGCACCCGCGCATTCAGATAGGTCTGGTGCTGCCAGAAATTCAGATGCCGCCACGTCAGCGGCCTGGCATCGTGCACCGGGCATCCCGCCGCGCCGCAGGAGGGGCAGGCAAACCGTGCACGTTTGGTAAACGAGATGTCGAGGTCCAGCCGTCGCGTCGCCGCATTGAAGCGTGACCCGGCGACAAACCACGGGTCTTTCAGCGCCAACGCCGCCTGAAACGTCTCGAGGTCGCGCATCTCCGTCTCCCGGCCATGTCCGCGCCGCGTTCATGTCGAGATGGAGCGCCAGGGTCAAACCCCACTCCGGCTCCGCAACGCAACCAGCCGCGAGGTCTGCGCGCCGCCGCATCGTGCATCGCCGCAGGACAGCGGTCGGTGGGGCCGTCAAGGCTGGTCGTCGGTGACCGCCAAAGCAGCTTCCGCCGTGGACAACCCCACCACCGACCGCAACAATCGCCCGCGAAACATGCACAGACCTCAACCTGCGCGGGTACGCGGTCCACCTGAAATGGCGGGGAGCCGGCAAATTCCGTCGATCGGCTGTTCCATCAAGTGGAAGCCAGGGGCGTGAGACAGACCATCATACGAATGGGTATAGAATCAAAGTAACTTCTTATGAAACCATAGGATGGGTTGAGTCGCGGCTCTACGCCGGAGGGAGAGACGGCTTCGTGGTGACCCGACCGGAATCACCCATCGGCGGCCTGCCCCAGAATCAACAGCCTCCGATAAACCCGGAGCGGTGCACGGCTTCGGTAAGTTGGTATAAGCGCGCCGCAACCGCCCGGCCGCCGAGGACCCATGATTCGCCTGGACAACATCAGCAAGCAGAACGGCAAGCGCCTGATCTTCCTCGAGGCATCGGCGGCGCTGCAGAAGGGCGAGAAGATCGGCCTGGTCGGCCCCAATGGCGCCGGCAAGACCACGCTTTTCCGCATGATCACCGGGCACGAGGAGCCGGATGAAGGCCAGATCCTGATCGACCGCGGCATCAGCATCGGCCTCTTCAGCCAGGACGTGGGAGAGATGGCGGGCCGCAGCGCCGTTGCCGAGGTGATGGAGGGCGCCGGCGCCGTCAGCGAGGTAGCTGCCGAGCTGGCGACGCTGGAAGCCGCGATGGCGGACCCTGACCAGGCCGACCAGCTAGAGGCTATTATAGAACGATTTGGCGACGCGCAGGCCCGCTTCGAGGAACTGGGCGGCTACGCGCTGGACGGCCGCGCCCGCGAGGTGCTGGACGGCCTGGGCTTCAGCCAGGAAATGATGGACGGCGATGTCAGCAAGCTTTCCGGCGGTTGGAAGATGCGTGTGGCGCTCGGCCGCATTCTGCTGATGCGCCCCGACGTCATGCTGCTGGACGAGCCGAGCAACCACCTCGACCTCGAAAGCCTGATCTGGCTTGAGCAATTCCTGGCCCGCTATGACGGCGCGCTGATGATGACCTCGCACGACCGCGAGTTTATGAACCGCGTCATCAACAGGGTGATCGAGATCGATGGCGGCAGCCTCACGGTTTTCTCCGGCGACTATGAATTCTACGAGCAGCAGCGGGCGCTGAACGAGAAGCACCAGCAGGCGCAGTTCGAGCGGCAGCAGGCGATGCTGGCGAAGGAGATCAATTTCATCGAACGCTTCAAGGCGCGCGCCTCGCACGCCGCCCAGGTGCAAAGCCGGGTGAAAAAGCTGGACAAGATCGAACGGGTCGAGCCACCGGTGCGGCGCCAGTCAGTTGCCTTCGACTTCCCCCCGGCACCGCGCTCCGGCGACGACGTGGCCAGATTGCGGGGCGTGCATAAGCGCTATGGCAACCGGGTGATCTACCAGGGGCTGGATTTGCTGGTGCGACGGCGGGAGCGCTGCTGCGTGCTCGGCGTCAACGGCGCCGGGAAATCGACGCTGCTGAAACTGGTGGCCGGCACGACCAAACCGGATGCGGGCTCCGTTACCTTGGGCGGCAGCGTGAAGATGGGCTATTTCGCCCAGCACGCAATGGAAGTGCTGGATGGCGAAAGCACCGTGTTCGAAACGCTGGACGCCACCTTTCCGCACGCCGGCCAGGGCTCATTGCGGACGCTGGCGGGCGCCTTCGGCTTCTCCGGCGACGAGATAGACAAGCGCTGCCGCGTGCTCTCGGGCGGCGAGAAGGCGCGGCTGGTGATGGCGCTGATGCTGTTCGATCCGCCGAATTTTCTGGTGCTGGACGAACCGACCAACCATCTCGACATGGCGACGAAGGAGATGCTGATCACCGCCTTGGCGCAGTACGAGGGTACGATGCTGTTTGTCTCCCACGATCGGCATTTCCTGGCCGCGCTGTCCAACCGGGTGCTGGAGCTGACGCCAGAGGGCATCCACCAGTATGACGGCGGCTACACGGAATACGTCGCGCGGACCGGGCAGGAGGCGCCCGGGTTGCACACCTGACGGTCAAGCAAGAGCGGTCGTGACCGGCCACGCCAGACGGCGAGGAGACGAAATCCGGAACGAATCGTGTTAAGCTATGTTTTCCGATATGTATCAAAGATGTATGACGCTTTACGCAAAGCCGCCATTACGTGAATGATGTCCTCTTGCTGAGGGTACCGCGGTATCTATTTTTTTAGTAAGGGCATGCTGCCTTTGCCGCCAGAAACCATCGACGCAACACATCAAGGGGATCCCCTCATGAAGCTCAGCGCGCGCAATATCCTGACCGGCACCGTCGAGAGCCTGCACAAGGGCGCCGTGACGACCACGCTGAAGGTGACGCTGCCCGGTGGCCATCACATCACGTCCTCGATTACCAACGAGGCGGCGGATGACCTCGACCTGAAGGTCGGTGACCAGGTTTCGGCCATCATCAAGTCATCCGACGTCATCATCGGCAAGTAAGCCGCCGCCTGTCCGGCAGAAGCCCTGGCAACCGCCAGGGCCCTTTTCGTGTTCGCGGCGGCCTGCCGGCGTTGCCAGCCGGGTCTGCGTCATATAATCGGGGTATATGACGAGCGATGCCGTTCCTGCCGGTGATCCCCGAATCGCAGTGCGGCGCGGGGGCGGCAGGCGCCGCCGCGCCGTGCCCGGCCGATGAGTCTTTCGGTCGAACTCCGGCATCGTTTTCCTGCCATCGACATTGCGATCGAATTCAGCGTCCAGAGCCCGGGCATCACCGTGCTGTTCGGTCCATCCGGGTCGGGTAAGTCGACGGTGATCGCCGCCGCTGCCGGACTTCTGCGTCCCGACCAATGCCGGATCGCCATCGACGGCGCGAGGCTGGCGGACACGCGGGCCGGCATCTGGCTGCCGCCGGAGCGGCGTCGCGTGGGCCTGGTGTTTCAGGATTCGCGCCTGTTCCCGCACATGTCGGTCCGGAACAATCTCGTCTTCGGGATGCGCCGCACCCGCGAGCGGGAGATCGATTTCGACGAGGTCGTCGAACTCCTCGGCATCGATGCCTTGCTGGACCGCCGTCCGAACACGCTCTCGGGTGGCGAGCGGCAACGGATTGCGATTGGCCGCGCCCTGCTGCGGCAGCCGCAATTGCTGCTGATGGATGAGCCGCTGGCCAGCCTGGACGCCGCGCGGAAATCCGAGATTCTTCCCTATCTTGCGCGTCTCAAAACGATGCTGCGGTTACCTGTGCTGTATGTCACGCACTCGCTGGACGAACTCGTGCGGCTGGCCGATTCCGTTGTCCTGATCGAGGCCGGATCGGTTCTCGCGGCGGGGCCGGTGGCGGAGATCTCGGCGCGGGCGGATCTGCCGTTGGCGCGGCGGGACGATGCCGGCGCTGTGCTGGCCTGTCGCGTCGCCGCCCATGATACAAGCCGGCAACTCACTCGCCTCAGCTGCGGTCCTGTCCCGCTTTGGGTGCCGCAAACCGACCTGCCGGAGGGGCTCAACGTCCGCGTCCGTGTTCCGGCCCGCGACGTCATCCTGGCGCGGGGAGAGGTCGATTTTTTCAAGGACGCGCTCAGCCTGCACAACGTCCTGCCGGGAACCGTGCGGGCGATCGCCGCCGACCCCGACCATCGGGCGGCGCTTGTCGAGGCGGCGGTCGGGAGTGGTTCCGTGCTGGCTCGCGTCACCCCCGACGCCATCGCGCGGCTCGCGCTGGCGCCGGGGACCCAGGTCTCGGTCCTGATCAAGTCGATGTCGGTCGAAATTCTCGCCGGAGCCCGCGGTTCCCGACCCGTGGCCGCATGATGGCGCGCGCCTTCACGCCGCCAGCGCCTTCTCCAACCGGCCCAGCCCCTCTTCCAGCACCGCATCCGGGACGGTCAGCGGCACCAGGATGCGGATGGCATTGCCGAGATTGCCGCAGGACAGCAGGATCAGCCCCTGCTCCAACGCCCGCGCGGTGACGCGTTTGGCCGCCGCCGCGTCGGGCGTGCTGGCGTCCCGCTCGCTGAACAGATCGAAGCCAACCATGGCCCCCGGGCCGCGCACGCAGCCGATCGGCAGCAAGTCCGGCCGCGCCGTCCATTGCTGCAGCCGCTGCTTGATCGCGGTGCCGATCGCGGTCGCCCGGTCGAGCAATTTCTCCTCGGCAATGACATCGAGCACCGCGAGCGCCGCGGCACAGGCGACCGGGTTGCCGCCATAGGTGCCGCCGAGCGCCCCCGGCTCGGCCGCGTCCATCAGCGCGGCGCGGCCGATCACGCCGGAGATCGGAAAGCCGCCGCCGAGCGATTTCGCCACCGTCAGCAGGTCGGGCTCGACGCCGGAATGCTCGATCGCGAACATCTTGCCGCTGCGGGCGAAACCGGTCTGCACCTCGTCCACGGTCAGCACGATGCCGTGGCGGTCGCACAGCGTGCGCAATGCCTGCAGCAGTTCAACCGGCGCCGGGTAGAAGCCGCCTTCGCCCTGCACCGGCTCGATGATGATGCTGGCGACGCGGCTCGGCTCGATATCGGCGCGGAACAGGAACTCCAGCGCGCGCAGGCTGTCCTGCACGCTCACGCCCTGCTGCGGGATCGGGAACGGCACGTGGTAGATTTCGGAGGCCAGCGGGCCGAAGCCGTGCTTGTAGGGCGCCACCTTGCCGGTCAGCGCCGAGGTCAGCAGGGTGCGGCCGTGGAAAGCGCCGGCAAAGGCGATCACCCCCGGGCGGCCGGTGGCAGCGCGGGCGATCTTGACCGCGTTCTCGACCGCCTCGGCGCCGGTGGTGAACAACACGGTCTTCGCCGCGCCGCGGAACGGTGCCAGCGCGTTCAGGCGCTCGGCGAGCGCGATGTAGGGTTCGTAGGCGGCCACCTGGAAAGCGGTGTGGGTGAAGTTCGCCATCTGGGCGGTCGCCGCCGCCATCACCCTGGGATGGCGGTGGCCGGTATTGAGCACCGCGATGCCGCCGGCGAAGTCGATGAAGCGGCGGCCTTCGACATCCCACAACTCGGCATTCTCGGCGCGGGCGGCATAGAGGGCGGTGGCATGCACCACGCCGCGGGGCACGGCGGCGTTGCGGCGGCTGAGCAGCTCGGCATTGGTCGGCATGATCGCTCCTGGCGTGAGGCTGCCCCTGGGGATGGGGCGGCGCGGCGATTGAGCACCACAGGGCGGGGTGGCCGAAGTGCATAATCCACCATCTGTGGGGCCTCGCATGCACCGTGGCGGCAGAGATGCCCGTCTTGCCTGGTGCATGACATGCACCAAAAGTGGTGCAGGATGCGTCTTGCCGAAACGGCCCATTTTCTGGTCAGATCGGCGTCAGCTTCAAGCCTGCCAAGCGGTCTCAGTCAATTGACACTCCCCGGACGGCTCGTTCTTGCGCTATGCCTCGGTCTGCGCGGCCAATAATGCCTATTATTTGGGCATGTGCTGCGACGTTGCGTTATTGTCTTGGGAAGATCTTGTGACGATTTCACCAGAAATTGCCAACGCAAACGGGCAGTACGGCGGGGGAACGGCCGGACCGCAGCCACTGGCATCCCGCTTGCCACTCCCTTTCCCGGCGCCTGGCTTTTCCCCTGGCGCGATACAGCACGAAAGGAACGCCTCGATGCCTGTGCTGTCTGTCTCGTTGGCCGGTGCGTGTCAGCCGCCGCGCCCATGCCGATGAGCGCCACGGAGACCGCGCTGCGCCACGTCGCCGAACCGGACGCCGCACCGCTCGTGCGCTTCGAGGACGTCGACAAGACCTACGACGGCGAGCAGTTGGTGGTGAAAAGCCTCAACCTCGACATCAGCCGCGGCGAGTTCCTCACCCTGCTGGGACCGTCGGGGTCAGGCAAGACCACATCCCTGATGATGCTGGCCGGGTTCGAGACGCCGACCAGTGGCGAAATTTATGTCGATGGCCGGCCGATCAAGAACGTGCCGCCGCACCGGCGCAACATCGGCATGGTGTTCCAGAACTACGCCCTGTTCCCGCACATGACGGTGGCCGAGAACGTCGCCTTCCCGTTACGTGTACGCAATACAGGCCGCGCCGAGACCGCCGAGCGGGTCGCGCGCGCGATGGCGATGATCAAGCTGGAGACACTGGCGCAGCGCCGGCCCAGCCAGCTCTCGGGCGGCCAGCAGCAACGCGTGGCGCTCGCCCGGGCGCTGGTGTTCAACCCACAGCTCGTGTTGATGGACGAGCCGCTCGGCGCGCTGGACAAGCGGCTGCGCGAGCATATGCAGGTGGAGATCAAGCGCCTGCACCAGAGTACCGGCGTGACCGTCGTCTACGTCACGCACGACCAGGGCGAGGCGCTGACCATGTCGGACCGCATCGCCGTGTTCAACGACGGCGCGATCCAGCAGGTCGCCGCCCCCGACGTGCTGTACGAACGGCCGGCCAACAGCTTCGTCGCCAACTTCATCGGCGACAACAACACAATTCCCGGCCAGGTCGAACAGCGCCGCGGCGCGCATTGCAGCGTGCGCCTCAGCGGCGGCGGGCTGGTGCAGGCGCTGGCGGTCAGCCCGCGGGCGAACGGCGCGACCTCGCTGTCCATCCGTCCGGAGCGGGTGCGGCTGCTCGCCATGCGCGATGACCCGCGCGGCGACAACCGCCTGCCCGGCCGCCTGACCGAGCTGATCTATCTTGGCGATCACGTGCTGGCGCTGCTCGACGTTGCCGGTACCACCGACTTCATGGTCAGGCTGGCCGCCGGGCGGCAGGCCGGCCTCGCCTGCGGGCAGGACGTAGCGGTTGCCTTCGCCGCCGATGATTGCCGTGCGCTCGATCCGATCTGACCGCCGCCTTCCTTTACCCTGCCATCACGGGAACAGAGAGAGAAAGACATGCATATTCCTTGTCGCCCACTCGGACTTGCCGCCCTGCTTTTCGCCGGCCTGCTGTACGGGGGCGGCGCCGCGGCGCGCGACCTCACCGTCGTCTCCTGGGGCGGCGCCTACCAGGATGCCCAGAAGAAGGTCTATTTCGAGCCGTTCACCGCAGCGACGAAAATCCCGCTGACCGACGAATCATGGGACGGCGGCATCGGCGTACTGCGCGCCAAGGTCGAGGGCGGCAATGCGCCCTGGGACGTGGTGCAGGTCGAGAGCGAGGAACTGGCGCTCGGCTGCGAGGAAGGGTTGTTCCAGAAGCTCGACTACAGCCGCCTCGGCGGCAAGCCGTCCTTTTTGCCCGCGGCGGTAAGCCCGTGCGGCATCGGCGCCATCGTGTACGATTTCGTCCTCGGCTATGACCGCGACAAGATTCATGTGGCGCCGAAGGGCTGGGCTGATTTCTTCGATACCAAGAAGTACCCGGGCAAGCGCGCATTGCGCCAGGGGCCGAAGACCACCCTGGAAATCGCCCTGATCGCCGACGGGGTGGCGCCGGCTGAGGTGTACAAGGTGCTCGGCACCGAAGCCGGGATTGCCCGCGCCTTCCGCAAGCTCGACACCATCAAGCCGGACCTTGTCTGGTGGAAAGCCGGCGCGCAGCCACCGCAGTCTGCTGGCCTCGGGCGAGGTGGCGATGACCTCGGTCTATAACGGCCGCATCGATGCGGCGAACCGCAACGAGCACAAGAATTTCGGCATCGTCTGGAACGGGGCGCTGTACACCATCGACAGTTGGGTGATCCTGAAGGGTTCGCCCAACACCGACGCCGCCTACCAGTTCCTCAACTTCGCCAGCACCGCCGAAAACCAGGCCAAGCTGCCCCAGTACATCGCCTACGGCGTGCCCAACAAGCGGGCGAACTCCCTGATCGCGCCAGAGTACCTCGCCGCGTTGCCGACCAATCCGGTCAACCTGCGCTCGGCCACGGAAGTCAGCGATGCGTTCTGGCTGGAGAATCTCGACCGCCTGACCGAGCGGTTCAACACATGGGCCGCGAAGTAACACGCCGTCCGTCGCGGCCGGGGATGCCTTTCCCCGGCCGCGTGTCGCCGTTTCCAGATCAGGATGGCACCGTGGCCGCACCCCTTGCCTCGCTCAAGCTGCGCCTGCGGCGGGTCGAACGGGCCCGCCAGCTTCGCCATGCCGTGCTGATCCTGCCGCTGCTGCTGTTCCTCGGCTTCACCTTCCTGGTGCCGATCGGCACCATGCTGTGGCACGCCGTGGATGATCCCGATGTCGCCCGCGTGCTGCCACGCACCGTGGCCGCGCTGCACGGCTGGAACGGCCAGGCGCTGCCCGGGGAGGCGGCCTTCGTGGCCCTCGCCACCGATCTCGATGACGCCGCGCGCGAGCAGACCACATCGACCGCCGCCAAGCGGCTGAACTACGACGTGGCCGGATTCCGTTCGCTGCTGATGAATACCGCCCGCCACCTCGAGGCCGAGCCCCCCGCCGCGGGCGACGCGCAGGCGACGCTGCTGGCGATCGATCCGCGCTGGGGTGAACTGGAGAGCTGGGGCGCGATCCATCGCGCCGCGGGGCCATTGACCGATTTCTATCTGCTGGCGGCGCTCGACCTGCACCGTACCGCCGACGGGCATATCGCCACCACGCCGGCCGAGCAGGCGGTCTATGTCGATGTGCTGCTGCGCACGCTGGAAATCGGCTTCATCGTCACCGTGCTGTGCCTGCTGCTCGGTTTTCCAACCGCCTACCTGCTGGCGAGCCTGCCGGCGCGGCAGGCGAACCTGTTCATGATATTCGTTCTTTTACCGTTCTGGACATCGCTGCTGGTGCGAATCTGCGCCTGGATCGTGCTGCTGCAGGGCAACGGGCTGGTGAACGGGCTCTTGCTGTGGTCCGGCCTGGTGGACGAACCGCTGCGACTGATCTTCAACCGCACCGGCGTCTATATCGCGATGACGCACGTGCTGCTGCCGTTCATGATCCTGCCGCTGTACAGCAGCATGAAGGCGATCTCGCCGGCCTATATGCGCGCCGCCGCCTCGCTCGGGGCGCCGCCCTGGCGGGCCTTCGTGCAGATCTATCTGCCGCAGACTCTGCCCGGAATCGGCGCCGGCTCGCTGCTCGTGTTCATCCTGTGCATCGGCTACTACATCACGCCCGCGCTGGTGGGCGGCGGCGGCGATCAGATGATCAGCTATTTCATCGCCTTCTTCACCAACGAGACGGTGAACTGGGGCATGGCCGCCGCCCTCGGCACGGTGCTGCTGACGGTCACGACATTGCTGGCGATGGCCTATGCAAGGCTGGTCGCGGACCGTCAAACCACCGGAGGACTGAAGTGAGGACCGCGAACCAGACCCCGCGCACGGCGGGTCAGCGCCTGGGCTGGATGTGCGTGGTGATCGTGTCGGGCCTGGTGTTCTTCTTCCTGATGGCGCCGGTGCTGGCGATCATCCCGCTTTCGTTCAGTTCCGGCGGCTATCTCCTGTATCCGCTGCCAGGCCTGAGCCTGCGCTGGTATCAGGAGTTCCTGGGCTCGGCGCGCTGGATGATGGCGCTGCGCAACAGCATGGTGATCGGCGTGAGCACGACCGTGCTGGCGATGCTGCTCGGCACGCTGGCGGCGCTCGGCCTCTCGCAATGGCGCAGCCGGTGGAAACCGCTGGTGCTGGCGGTGCTGCTGTCGCCGATGGTGGTGCCGGTGGTGATCACCGCGGTCGGCCTGTATTTCTTCTTCGCCCCGCTCGGCCTGACCAACAGCTTTCCCGGGCTGATCCTGGCGCACACGGCCCTCGCAGTGCCGTTCGTGGTGGTCACCGTAAGCGCGACGCTGCAGGGGTTCGACCAGACGCTCGTGCGGGCGGCGGCCTCGCTCGGGGCGACGCCGCTGGCCGCGTTCCGCACGGTGACCTTGCCGCTGATCCTGCCCGGCATCGCCTCGGGCGCGCTGTTCGCCTTCGCCACTTCCTTCGACGAGGTGGTGGTGGTGCTGTTCATGGCCGGACCCGATCAGCGCACCCTGCCGCGCGAGATGTTCGCCGGCATCCGCGAGAACATCAGCCCCGCCATCACCGCCGCGGCGGCGCTGCTGACGCTGTTCTCGGTGGCGCTGCTGGCGGCGGTGGGAGCGCTGCGCCGGCGCGGCGAGCGGCTGCGCGCCGGCGGTGCCTGACGCGGCGATGGCGCGGATTCCGCCTCTCCCCGCGCTGCGCGCTTTCGAGGCGGTGGCCCGTCATCGCAGCGTGCGCAGGGCCGCCGAGGAGCTGGGGATCGACCATACCGTCGTCAGCCGGCACCTGCGCAGCCTGCAAACGCTGCTGGATGTGCAACTGGTGCGGACCTCCCGCCAGGGGGTGGCGCTGACCAACACCGGCGCCGAATACGCCGCCGGGCTCAGCCGCATCCTGGCCGACCTGACGATGGCGACCGCGCGGGTGGATTGCAGCCGCCGTTCAGCCAATCTCAGCATCTGGTCGATTCCCGGCTTCGCATTGCGCTGGCTGACGCCGCGGCTGCCGGACTTCTATGCGTTGTATCCCTCGATCGAGATCAGCGTGCGGCCGCATGACAGCATGGCCGACCTTGCCGGGTTCGAAGCCGACGCGCAGATCATCTATGGCGAGGTGACGGCCCCGGCCCTGCGCAGTGCCATCATCGTGCGCCCGCGCGTGTTTCCGGTGGCAAGCCCCTACTGGGCGGCGGCACACCGGTCAGTGCGGAACCCGGCCGAGCTGGTGTCGATGCCGCTGATCCACGAGGAAAGCCATGCGCAGTGGCGCGCCTGGTTTGCCGCCCTCGGCGTCGATCCGCCCGACCCGTTGCGCGGCCCGCGGTTGTGGCACGCCAATCTCGCGCTGGAGGCGGCCAAGCTCGGCCAGGGGGTGGCGCTCGGCAACGAGTTGCTGTGTGCCGGCGAGCTGGCCGCCGGGGAACTGACCGAGATCGGCACCAGCAACATCGCGCTGCACCCCTACCGGTTCGTGACCCGTCGCGACCGTTGGAACGAGCCGGCGCTGGCGCGGTTGCGCCACTGGATTCTGGCCCAGATGCAGCAACTGCGCGCGTGAGCCGGGCGAGATTGCAACGCTAGGGGCGCCGCGCGAGGATCGCGTAATCCTGTGGTCCGAACAAGACTCCGTTGAGCATCTCTGCGTCAGCGGTCTTTTCCTGCAGCAGCCCCTGGGTGAAGGGATGCAGCTTGAGAACTTCGACCTCGGAAAATCCACGGTGCTGGACGATGAACCGAAGCACCTCCGGCATCAGCGGATTGCGATGCGTCGGATCGTTGTAGAATGTCGTGGCGCCGACCCGCATGGTTTCCGGATTTGGCGTCTCCAGGATCAACACACCGCCCGGAATGAGCACACGGAAGGCTTCATCAAGAAAGTCCACCAGAGTGCCGAACGGCAGGTGCTCGACCACATGGAACGCCGTCACGCCACTGCGGGCCGTATCCTCGATACTGTGAAGATGCGCCATGAGGTCCGCGTGGCGGGCATCAAGGCCGAACGAAAGGCTGCGTTCGACCATCATCGTGTTTATATCGATACCATATGCATTGAAGCCGTTCTCTTTCAGTAATTCGAGCCATTCTCCCCTGCCGCAGCCGATGTCTATGATCGGTTTGTCTTTCTGACCAGTCCCTGCAATCGAGAGCGGATCAACATATGGCACCAGTCGTGATTTTATATCCGTGCGACTGCCACGAAATACGTCCTCGAAGGCCAAATACAGCGAATCCAGGCGTTGTTCAACCATACCGGCCGCAAACTCGTCGACCGGTCTCGTTGCCGCCGGCACTCCCAAACGTGTAAGCCGCCGCTGTTGAAACAGAATCTCTCCCCGCAGTGCCAGTATTTGCACGTCGATCGCCTTCGTTAGCGTCGAAAAATATTCCGGCTGTGCCGACACCTCTGAGGTGAGAGCCGCCAGGTCTGACGTGAGAGCCGCCAGGCGCCATGGCATCGGCGTCATTGTGGTCGTCAGGGTATCCAGCCGCCCACTCAAATCCTCGATCGTCGCTCTCCGATGTTCGAGCTGACTGATCAGGACATTGACCCGATCTTCGATCACACCGATGCGCTGGTTCGCGTCTTCCGCCGCATACACAGTCTGCGATGGCACGCCTGAGCAGGACGCGGACGTGCAGCACAGCCCAAATCCAAACCGACAAACGGCTCCTGAGCGACCGACGTGCGGTCCGTTCGTCAGTCATCCTGGTCTCTCCAGTCGTGTCTGCACGCCGCATACTGGCATCAAGCCGCGAAACGACCGCATGCGGCTCACCACCTTCCGGCAAAGAGGACGTAGAACTTGGAAGCTTCGTGATCTCCAATGAAACGCGCCGCTCCAATTCTCCAAAATCGATTCTCTCATTATTCCTCAAGAACAGCATCGCTCTCCAACTCACCACGACCGTGATCTCCCATTGTCCACGATCTGCGGGTAGCAGCGCTTTCCGGACGGTTCGATACGGAAGAACATGCAACACCCCGATGCGATACCATACGCATATCACCGGGGTCGGCAGGTCACAAGGAACCGCCCGACCCAGCATCCCGGGCCAACCCACGTCACCCAGGTTCGCAGGCAAGAGCGTCACCGCAGATTCAGGTCACGGCCCTGCGGTGCCGCGTCGATCGCCGCGCTGATCCGCGTCAACCGGCCGGACCCATGAGCGCATTCGCCCCGCCCGTCAGACCTCCCGATTTTGCTCTTGCATCCGAAGGGCCGTCGATACATGGCCGACCGGGCTGAGCAGGAGAGGAGAGAGGCTCCTGATCCTGAACTCCGTGGTGCCGCGGTCGGTCGACGTAACGAGAGGACGCACGATGCTGGATACGGGCGATCGAACGGCGGCGCGCGAGCCGATCGAGACTGCGAGTTGCGACGAGATCGCCGCACTGCAACTGTCCCGCCTGCGGGCAACGGTTCGGCTTGCCTACGACAAAGTCCAGCATTACCGGCTCGCGTTCGAACGCGCCGGGGTGCATCCCGATGACCTGCACAACCTCGACGACCTGCGCCGTTTTCCCTTCACCACCAAGAACGATTTGCGCGCCAACTACCCGTTCGGCATGTTCGCCGTGCCGCGCGAGCAGGTCGTGCGCATCCATGCCTCCTCCGGCACCACCGGCAAGCCGACGGTAGTCGGCTATACAAGTGCCGACATCAAGACCTGGGCAGAGGTAATGGCCCGCTCGATCCGCGCCGCCGGCGGCTGTCCGGGCGACATCTTTCACATCACCCATGGCTACGGCCTGTTCACCGGCGGCCTCGGCGTCCATTACGGCGCCGAACATCTGGGCTGCACCGTGGTGCCTATCTCCGGCGGCCAGACCCCCCGCCAGGTGCAACTGATCACCGATTTCCGTCCCGGCATCATCATCGGTACGCCGTCCTACATGCTCGCCATCGCCGACGAGTTCGAACGCCAGGGCCTCGACCCCCGCTACAGCTCGCTGCGGATCGTCATGTGCGGCGCCGAGCCCTGGACCGTCGCCATGCGCCACGAAATCGAGGCGCGTTTCGACGCCAGCGCCTTCGACCTGTATGGCCTGTCCGAGATGATCGGCCCCGGCGTTGCCTGTGAATGCGCCGAAAGCAAGGACGGCCTGCATATCTGGGAGGACCATTTTTATCCCGAGGTCATCGACCCGGCGACCGGCGAGACGCTGCCGGATGGGCAGCCCGGCGAACTCGTGCTGACCACGCTGACGAAGGAGGCGATGCCGATCATCCGCTACCGCACCCGCGACCTGACGCGCCTGCTGCCGGGCACGGCGCGGACGATGCGGCGAATTCAGAAGATCGCCGGGCGCACCGACGACATGCTGATCATCCGCGGTGTCAACGTCTTCCCGGGCCAGATTGAGGAATTGCTGCTGAAGGAATCCATGCTGTCGCCGCATTACGTCCTGGAAGTCACCCGTCCCGATCACCTCGATACCCTCACGGTGGTGGTGGAGACACGGCCGGGCAGCAGCGCGCATGATGGGGCGGCAAGGCAGGCCTGCGCGGCCAGGCTCGCCCATGCGGTAAAAGCCTATGTCGGCGTGACCGTGCGGATACGCATGACTGAAGCGGGAGAGATCGAACGCTCGGTTGGAAAAGCCAGGCGCGTCATTGACTTGCGCCAGCGAGTATAAGGAGTTCAGTGACGTTGTAAGAAATGGGTGTCACCCGGCAAAAACGTTGCCTATACGTTGCAATTTTCGCACGCGATGCTTTCAGCCCCTCACAGGGCCGTCGCAAAGGGTGAAGCTGGGGTCACTGCACGGTTTGTTCAAGACTGCACGCTAGCAGCGTGCCGGGCTTAAAGTTGTCGAGCAGATCGAAACGAACGACCCTTCTCTCATAAATCTCCGAATAATCAGAGCCTGTTTGACCAGAATCATCCGTCGTGCCTTGATCTCTCACAGGCGGTTTTGGAGGGGAGTGGTCGTCAATCTGGCTCCTCGCTGTTTCATGTGGGCCACCCATATGAAGTAGTGAGGAGCCATAGCGGGAGCCACCGTGATCTGGTCCAGTACCGATTGCCTGCGGGGCGTTGCCGGGCGGGTCGCCGTCACCAGAGCGTCCGACACCACCACATGGCGCCGTCGGAATGGCATGGTCCTGCAGTGGCGGCCCGATCACAACCCCTGATCGTCGAGCGGGACCGCCCTGCCCTGCTCATCGCGCAACACGCGACGCAGCCAGAGCGGCGGATTGCCGTTCAATAAGACCTGCAGCCGCTCGAGCACGGTGTCGATGTCGTGCGTGCCTTCCGTCTTGACCGGGAAGATGTCGGCACTCTTGACGCGCATGGCGGCGAGGTCGCTGATGCCGCGCGTGATCAGGATGGAGCAACCGGCGAGAAGCGCCACGCGGGTGCTCACCATGTCGCCCGACGCCGCGTCGGAGGCGAGATCTTCCTCCATCATGCAGGCTCCGCCGTTGCGGCCGAAGCCCGGCTTCACTTCGCCGGTGGTCTTCTTCCCGGTGGTCTGGGGCACCGCGCGGTGCATTTTGACCACGTCCTCGAATGTCGCGCCGTCGCGGGTCACCCGGTAGAACACAACCTGGCGTGCATCGGCGAAACCGGCATCCACCTGCACCAGGCTGTTGGTGGTCAGGGCAACCTTGAGATGGGCGTCTGCGGGCATGGAAACCTCGTGCGTGTGCGGGGTGCGTCTGCGGGACTGGGGGGACGGCGCGTCACGTCATCGGCACGTCGGTGGGCATGATCTCGTGGGCAAAGCGCATGCGGAAGCTTGCGGGCAAGGTGCCGCCCTCGGCGCCACGCGCCCGCCAGCGCGGCAGATCGGCAATCGCGATGGTGCCGTTCGACAGCGCCTCGACGGGGATGATGTGCAGCACGTCGCGGATCACCGCGAAAAAATCGATTGGGAAGCGCGCGGCATCACGCGACGCCTCGCTGATCTCGAAATGGCAGCAATCATCGATGATGCGCACCCGTCCGGTGTCGCACTCGAGCCGCAGGTGACGGTTGAGCCGAAGCGGCTCCCGGAACTGGAACAGCGAGCGGCCCTCGTCACTGAACCGCTTTATTTCTCCCACAATGTCCGCGAAGTAGCGGAGCACCATGGCCTCGACATAGGCGGCGCTGTACGGTTGTGAAAACGAACCGAGATAGTAGGCCACGACCGATTCCAGCAGGGCCAGCCCCGCGGGCGAGATGTTGAGCGCCAGCACGGTGCCGTCGATGGCACCAAAGAAGCGGAGCAGCCCACCCTCGGCCACCACGGTGGCCTCGCGGTGTAGCGCCACTTTGCGGACGATGCGCAGGATGCGGAAGATTTCCGCCACCGCCCGGTCGCCGCTGCTGGTGCGTGGCAGGGCGCGGTAGATGTCCCACGTGGTGCGGCCTTCCTGCGCGGGATCGTCGGATTCGAAACTTGCCTGCAGCAACAGGCAGGCGGTGCAGGCAGCGGCGACCCGCGCCGCTTCCGGCAGACGCGTCTCGGCCGCGCTCACGGCCAGCGTCTTCTTGCGCGTGTACAGCTCGATCTGCCGATGCTCAGGCAAGGAAAGTGGTGATGACAAACGGGTCGCGAGTTCGCCAGCAAGTTCCGGCAGCTTGTCCATGGGTCATCCTTGCATGCTGACGATCTGCCGAAAAATGGACGGCAGGATGGCAGGTCGGTCGGGCACCGGATCCCACGGACCCGACCACACCTTTATGATCTCACCAAGTGTTCAGCAACCACTCCTTGTTTTTGGTATATTCCATATGAGTGAACAGCGCGTTGGCGATCGCCTCGCCCAGCAGCATCGCGCCGCGATAGCCGACGGTCGGATGGCGGTACAGCCCGGCCCGGTCGAACGTTGGGAAACCAACGCGGACCATGGGAATTTGCCGCTCGATGGCGATGTAGCGGCCCTTCGAGTGACCCATGATCAGATCGACATCGATCTCCTTGCTGTCGATCCGCCGCTCCAGCTCCCACAGATCGGCGTTGCACACCACCTGCATGTCCCAATCGACCCGCTTCTTGAGGTCGAGCAGACGCTGGTCTTTCTTATAGGCCGAGTTATCGTCGCCGATCAGCAGCAGCACCGGCTTCAGCTCGACCTCCAGGCAGAACTCCGCCAGGCCCATCACCATGTCGGGATGGCCGTAGATCGCCACCTTCTTATCGGCGAAGAACATGTGCGCCAGGTCCTGCAGCGCATCCAGCGCCACCCCGCGCTCATGCACCAGTGACTCCGGAATCTCCTTGCCGGTAAGCCGGGAGATCGCCCGCAGCATCTCGTCGGTGTTGCGGATGCCGTACGGCGTGGGCACGACCTCGCTCGGCACGCCGAATTCCTGGGTCAGGTACTCCGCCGCCACCGCCCCTTCGTAGCGCGCCAGCGCGATCGAGCCGGCGGCGTTCGGCAGGCCCTGCAGGTCCTCGACCGTGGTGCGGCCGTGGGTGTTGATCGACTTGTCCGGCAGCATGGGCGAGTCGAAATCCTCGATGTCGAGCAGCACGGTGCCGTCGACACCCATCTCGGTCAGGTAGTGCTTCAGCAGCACCGTGTCGCCCGGGTTCACCCAGCCGGTGAACAGGTTGAGCTTGCCGTTCGGCGCGGTCTTCTGCGTGGCAAGCGACTTCACCAGCGACTTCACGCACTCATTGTAGCCGCCGACCTGGCTGCTCTTGAAGCTCGGCGTGTGCACGGTGACGAGGTGGATCTCGCGGCCGGGAAACGCTTTCGCGAGGTCTTCGCGACAAAGGTTCAGCGTGCCCTCGACATCGTCGCCGATCACTTCAGTCGAGCAGGTGGTGATGACCGGTATCACTCGCAGATGCGGATAGCGCTGCGCCAGCACCATCACACCTTCGCGGATGCGGTTGTTGCCGCCGAACACCGCCGATTCCTCATGCAATGAGGTCGAGGCGATGTCGAAGTTCTCCTTGAAGTGCTGGGCGAACAGCAGGCGGACGAACATGCTGCAGCCCTGGCCGCCATGCACTAGCGGAATGGCGTCCTTGACGCCGATGCCGGCGAACTGTGCGCCTGCCGGCTGGCAGTCGTACATGGGGTTGATGACCCCAGCACGCTTTTTGGAAGTGATTTCGCAACCCATCGGGAATGCCTCTCAACCTGCGCCGTGGCGCCGGATCAATAGAGCTGGTGGCTGAGCTCGCGGTTCTTCGAGCCGGTGATGGCGATCTCCTCAAGCCGCGCCTTCAGCCCGGCCATCAGGCTGCGCACCTCCTCGGGCGAGGTCTCGGCGAACCACGGGAAACGCTTGCGGAAATCGGCCACCATGACCGTGGCATCGGCATAGAACAGCCGGTCCATCGGCGTGTCACGCTTCGGCGCCGCACCGGCCAGCAGATCGGTGGCCGTCGCCAGGATGCCGTCGATGTTCTCCTGCCGGTCCCAGGTGCGCGAGAAGAACTGCCACAGGCAGCGCTCCTGCACGTAGCCGAACAGATCGTCGAGCTTGCTGCTCATTCCGCGGCCTCCTTGTATGCCACGCGCGTGCCGCTGCGAATGTCCACACCGGCCAGCGACAGCAGGGGATTGTTGACGGCGTTGTAGGCATCACGCGCGAGGTTCACGAACCCTTCGAAGCCCATATACGGCCCGTTGTGATAGCCATGGCCGTTGACGTAGGGGATGTGCAGCTTCTTCACGAGCTCGCCCACGCGCGGGCCGGTGAAGATCACATCCGGCTTGATCAGGTCGATGATCTCGAAGAACTCGAGCTCGTTGCCGTCATCTATGTAATAGGTACCGTCCTGACCGCGGGCGATGACCTTCTCGAAATCCTCCTCATGGCCGAACTTGGACGACATCGCCACCACGCGCATGCCGAGATCGTCCTCGACCGACTTGGTCCAGTGCCACAGCCGCGGACCGCCGGTCCAGATCGCCATCTTGGCGCCCTTCAGCCGTTCCTTGTACCACTCCAGCTTGGGGCCCCACTTGGCGTATTCGTCGGCGATCAGCTCCTCGCCCTTCTCCTCGATGCCGAAGAAGGCGCACACTTTGCGGATGCCTTCGGCCATATAGTTGAAGCCCCAGCTGTCGATATCCAGGCGCGGGATGCCGTAGCGCTTCTTCAGCTCGTTGGCGATGTAGCCGGCCGAGCGGGCGCAGTTCACCACGTTCAGCTGAGCGCGGTGCATGCCGCGGAGGTCATCGTAGTTGGCGTTGCCGGTGAAGTGCGAGATCACCTGGATACCGAGCCGGTCCCAGTACCTGCTGCAGCAGCTGGGTATCGCCTTGAATGTTGTAATCGCCGATGAAGTTCATCGTGTACTTGCTGGTGATCTCCGGCTCGATCGTGCCGACCTTATGGTCGATCCAGCCGATGTTCAGCACGTGATGGCCCTTCGACTGGCTGACGCCGGCGAAGCCCGGGCACTCGACGATGAACACGTCTACGTCAGGCCGCTTGTCGGTCACGCGCTTGACGGTCGCGGGAATGTCGTCGCCGATCAGCGCGGTCGGACAGGTGGTGTAGACGATCATGCGCTTGATCTCGGGCATTTCGTCGAAGGCTTCGTTCATCGCCTTCTCAAGCCGCTTCTCGCCGCCGAAGACGATATGGCTTTCCTTCATGTCCGTCGACCAGACGTATTTCATCTGGAAGTGCTTGCCGTCGTCACTCGGATAACGCTTGGTATGCCAGGTGTCATAGGCGCAGCCGATCGGGCCGTGGATCATCTGGATGGTGTCCTTCAGGACACCGCCGATGACCAGCTTGGCACCGCAGAACGCGCAGCCACGCTCGGACAGCGTGCCGGGGATGGTGGCCGCGTTCGCCAGCGGCAGGAACTCCCGCGTGTCTTCACCAGCCGCCTTCAGGTAGACGTGCTTCTCGCGCTCCGGGATGTCCTGGTCGCACTTGAGCAGTACCATAGGCATGTTGTGGATCTCCTTGCTCAGGTCAGGTCTTGGGCTCAGCTCTTGTCTTGGCATCGCCACGCCGGCCTGAGAGGCGGCGCGATCGCGTCCGGGACAGCTACAGCAGAAAGCGTGCCAACTCGGCTGAATGCACGTTGGGCCAACAAAAACGGGCTCCAAGTAGATATTTCGTACTTCTGAGTACCGAATCCTGGAGTAACGTTCTACGATGAACAAATGGTGCGACCGCCGATCGGTTCCAGGATGTACGGAGTCAGCTTGTTCGTTCCCGATCGTACGAACACCGCCATGTGCCGGCTTTCCTGTCGGATTGGCATGTCCGTTGCGTGCCGGCCTGTCGGAATGCGAGCACTGAGCAAGGAACGGACAGGTGGATAACGGACAGATGGATGTCGGAGAGACGACGAATAGTGCTTTCGCGGCGACGGTCCAACCAGGCCCCGGGAGGATCCGCGTGGCCGTCGCGACCAAGAACGGTGCGTTGGTCGATCTGCACTTCGGACATGTGCGTACATTCGAGATCTACGAGGCGACCGCTGACGGCGTCACCCACCTGGAACAGCGGGGGATCGACAAATACTGCAAGGACGACGACGACCGCGCCACGCGAATGAAGGGCATCCTGCAGGTCATCGGCGACTGCAAGGGGGTCCTGATCGCGCGCATCGGTCCGGTGCCGAAGGAGATGCTGGCAGCGGCCGGCCTGGATGCGGCCGACGACTTCGCCTTCCAGCCGGTCGATGAAGCGGTGGCCGCCTTCTTCGCGCGATGGCAGGCAAACGGCATGACGGAGCCGACACTAGCACCGGAAGCCGACGGCCCAGGAAAGGCCGAGCGGCTGATGCACACCATGTTGCGGGTCAGCGATGTCGAGCGCTCGGTGGACTTCTATACAAGGCTGCTCGGCATGCGGGTGATCAGCCAGCGCGAGCACCGCAAGAACCAGTTTACCCAGGTCTATCTTGGCTACGGCGACAGCGACGCCGACATTGGCCTGGAGCTGGTCCAGAACTGGGACCGCGAGGAACCGTACCAGCACGGTGACGCCTTCGGCCATATCGCGATTGCGGTGACCGGTATTACCGCGTTGTGCAACCACCTGGCTGCCGAAGGGGTGACGATGCCGCGGCCCCCGCGCAGCCAGCGCCACGGCAATATCATCGTCGCCTTCATCGACGATCCCGACGGCTACCGGATCGAGCTGGTGCAGCGTCCGGC
This sequence comes from uncultured Alphaproteobacteria bacterium, assembly GCA_963709085.1. Classification (GTDB taxonomy): domain Bacteria; phylum Pseudomonadota; class Alphaproteobacteria; order Acetobacterales; family Acetobacteraceae; genus Rhodovastum. The sequence continues at coordinate 127,096 of CAVPVB010000018.1, read as the reverse complement.
CGGCAGCGACGAATCGTCGTAAAAGTACATTCTGCCGGGGATTGTTCTGAAACGTGCGTTTGCGCGTGAGAGCGTGTGATTCGCCGGCATCCTGGCGTCCCGCACGACCGGCATCCCTTGGCATAGCGATTGCTACCATGGCCCCAGGCGAGTGGACGCCCGATCAGCCGCGCCCGTCGTCGAACCAGCGCTCAACGTCACCTGAGAGGACATGCATATGGCCGCGCTTCGTCAGATTGCGTTCTACGGCAAGGGAGGCATCGGCAAGTCGACCACCTCCCAGAACACCCTCGCCGCCCTGGTCGAGATGGACCAGAAGATCCTCATCGTCGGCTGCGACCCGAAGGCTGACTCCACCCGCCTGATCCTCAACACCAAGCTGCAGGATACGGTGCTGAGCCTGGCCGCCGAAGCCGGCTCGGTCGAGGACCTCGAACTGCAGGACGTGCTCAAGATCGGCTACAAGGGCATCAAATGCGCCGAGTTCTGGCGGCCCGGAGCCGGGCGTTGGCTGCGCCGGCCGCGGCGTCATCACCGCCATCAACTTCCTGGAGGAAAACGGCGCCTATGACGACGTCGACTACGTCTCCTATGACGTGCTCGGCGACGTGGTGTGCGGCGGCTTCGCCATGCCGATCCGCGAAAACAAGGCGCAGGAAATCTACATCGTCATGTCCGGCGAGATGATGGCGCTGTATGCCGCCAACAACATCGCCAAGGGCATTCTGAAGTATGCGCATTCCGGCGGCGTGCGCCTGGGCGGGCTGATCTGCAACGAGCGTCAGACCGACCGCGAAGAAGAACTGGCCTCGGCTCTGGCCGCGCGCATCAACACCAAGCTGATCCACTTCGTGCCGCGGTCCAACAGCGTGCAGCATGCCGAACTGCGCAAGATGACCTGCATCCAGTATGCGCCCGACTCCAAGCAGTCGCAGGAGTACCGCACGCTGGCCACCAAGATCCACAACAACTCCGGCAACGGCACCATCCCCACGCCGATCAGCATGGAGGAACTGGAGGACATGCTGCTGGAGTTCGGCATCATGAAGACCGCCGAGCAGGAACTCGCCGAAATCCAGGCCCAGGAAGCCGCCGCCGCTCTGGCCGCCTGCGCGGTGCGCGTGCCCGCGGACGCCTGATCCGATCCGAACGTCTCCGCAGGCGCAAGCTCTGCCTGCGGAGACGGACATCGCGACGAAAGCTGCTGGCTAACTCTTCATCGCGTCGTTGCCGGCCGGTTCGGCCACCTGCAAGAGATCGAGCCAAGATAATCGAAAAGCCGATAAGAACGCAGCGAACAAATCTCGACAGACAATTTCTATGTTATTTTTTCTACGTGTTTTCTGGTCTTAGCGTGAATACAGCATATAAGATCAAGAATTGACTATCCGTGGCGGCAATTGAACGACAACGCTGCTGACTGGAACGGACGGTTTCGACGGACGAAGAAGTAAACCACGTCCGGAAGGCTCGACATCCGCTTCCGGATAGACAGCAATAACATCGCGCAAAACTTCCTTTAAGCGGAAGGCCAGTTGCCGGTGTCCACTTTCACTTCCGAAATGTTCCGCAAGAGCATGCCAAGGAATGGTAACCTCTTTCTTCAGGGCATGCAGACGATATGTCAGCCAGACATACAGGTCGAGCGCAAGGCTGGATTGTTTCAATTTAGCGATAGCTTCCTCGGAGAGTGGTACCGAGTGTTCCATCAGATGTTCGAAGAAAACATCGCTGAGTTTGATATGGCGCACCCATTCCCCGCCGGTTCTGAACAGATCGTCCCGGTCGCTGAAATCGTCTTTCCAGAGGTCCATTCCATCAACGATGCGTTGGTCTGCGAGACGTGCTTCCTGGGCACCCCGTTCGAAACGCATGGTAAATTCGCTTCGGGCGATTTGCAGCGCTTGCTCCCGGACGGGAGCGTAAGTTCCACGTGGGCCTCCGGACGTCCCTAGCCCCATCTTTTTCAGCCAGCAGGCCATCGTTGGTCCCAGGTCGATAACGTGGCTCCGTTGTTGTACAGCCTCGGTTTGAAAATAAATCATAATCAATCGCGCTTTGGTCCCATAGGGAACCCCGATTTCGACCACCCTGTCCCGCAGAGGAAGAATTCCTGGCCGGATGACAAGCTGGTAGGATCCATTACGTCGGACCCAGGGTTCCGTCGGATTCTTCGGTTCGCGATGCGGAAGCGCTGCCTGGCAGAAGCCGGAGTGAAGGTAGTTTACGACGTCATGTTCTGTGGTCAGAATTTCATGCGCCCATTGCGCACGGCGACGATCCGCAGGTGTCTCGGTTTCAGCGAGAACGCCGTCCAGTCCTTTCAGCAGCAACTGACGATGAAGTTCGGCCATAACGTCTCCGGATGCCTTCGTCCGTTCGCTAAACCTACACATTGTCGAAGCTTTGGATAGAGGGGACCGAGTGATTGCCGTCGTACCAGCGCAGATCGTGTCTCAACTTCAGCGAAGCGACGCAGGAGTTGCTTGTGCACGTGAAATTCGCTGGCCTTGCATCGTCTCAACTTCAGCGAATGTGTCGGATCGGGGTCCCTGCGTCTTTCGCCGGTTGTGAAGCACCCTTTCCTGGCCTTTTGGCTCATGTGGATAAGCGGGTGTGGTGAGGCCACCCTATCGGAAGAAAGGCTATAGGACTTAACTATAGGTAGTAGTCACAAATTCAGCGTGGATAACCCCGATTTGGGTTTCAACTTCAGCGCGCACGGAGGGGGCGGCGTTTCAAATTCAGCGTCACGGCGTTCCAATTTCAGCGTGGATAACTTGGGGCGAGATTCAGGTCGCACCGCCTTGTGGAATTGCTTCGGGAAGCCCCTGTTTCGCAGCAACCTTGCCGTTCGAAGCGCTATACCCCTTCCGGCCGCTTCGCTGAAGTTGCGACGCCTCTCCTGTGCGGGAGGACATCATTGATGTGAATATCAACCATCAACCATCAACGTTGATGGTTGACAAGTCGTTGGTTGCAAGGTCACTGTTATGTCGAGTTGCGGTTCTGATGTCAGAATTTTTTGGTCGGTTTGTCCGGCGCAGATCAACCGGAGGTGTTGCAGTGGATGGAGAGCAGATGCGTGGGTTGCGACAGCAGCTGCGTTTAAGTCAGGGAGAACTCAAAGACGAACTGAACCGACGCCTCGGTCGCAGTTATGACAAACCAAAAGTCAGCCGTTGGGAAAATGGACGCGAATTGATTCCGGAGGACGTCGCCACGGAACTGACTACTATGACTGCAAGTCTACCGCATGACGCGCGTGCTATTGTTCTGGCCAATCAGAAAGGTGGGGTGGGCAAGACAACGAGCGCGCTGAATATCGCGGCGGCGCTCTCGCGCTCCGGAAAGCGCGTGTTGCTGGTCGACATGGACCCGCAAGCAACCGCCACCATCGCGCTGCTGGCAGAAGGTGGCGTAGAGGCGTACCGCCGGGGGCGGACAATGTCCCAGGTGATTCTCGGTGGCGCGTCACTCCCTGCTATCATTATTCGTGCGGGTGAAGAGCTTGCGTTTGGGCGGGGACCTCCTTTCGATCTGGCCGCAAGCCATATCGACCTGGCGGAGACTGATGGGCGGAGGGAACCGGGATATGACGTGGCGCTGCGGGAGGCGCTGGAGCCTTGCCGCAGCAATTACGACTTCATCGTGCTGGATGCGCCGCCGAATCTGGGCATGCTGACCTGGATGGCCCTCGCTGCGGCGGAGGACGCCATCATCCCTGTCCGCACGGAACCCTATGATACCATGGGTGTGGGGCTGATTCTCAGCACTATCAACAAGGTGCAGCGCCGCCTCAATCCCGCGCTCCGCCTGACCGGGATTCTTCCCACCCAGTACGGCAGGCGAAAATCAGTCGATCGCGAGGTCCTCGCCCATCTTTCAATGGCGATAGGAGAGAAAGCGCCTATCCTGGAGCCGGTTCCTGACAGTGCCGTGTTTGGCCACGCAGCTCGCAACGGACGCATTGCCGTTGAAACCTCACCGACCGCCCCTGCCGTCCTGGTCTATATACGCCTCGCGCAGGCGCTTGCTGCAGGGAGTCCTTTGCCGCGTGCGGAGGCTGCCCTGATCGACCCGATTATGGCGGAGATCGGAGAATGAGGATGAAATCCAGACGCCCGTCGCCGATTCTTGGCGTCGCTTCCGCCATGATCAATGAGGCCTCGGATAATTTGGTCTCGGGGGCGAGCCGTTTCCGCCACAGCTTCGAAGCCGCCATGGAGACGATACAGCCCGATCCGAACCAGCCGCGGAAGATCATCAACGATGATGATATTGCGTCCTTGGCGGCGACGATGGAGGAGCGCGGGCAGCTCCAACCCATTCTTCTGCGTCGCGATCCGCTTGCAAAGGGACGCTGGTTCATTGTCGCCGGGGAGCGGCGCTGGCGGGCGGCAAAGCGGAATGGCTGGTTCTCAATCCTGGCCATTGAGCATGATGGCGATCCGGAAGTCGCATCGCTGTTGGAAAATCTGCAGCGCGTCGATCTGACGCCGGTCGAAGAAGCGCGTGGCCTGCAGCGCTTAATCGAGGAAAAAAACTGGACCCAGGACCAGGCTGCCGATGCGATTGGCAAACCAAAGAGCGACATAAGCGGCACTCTGCGCATCCTGACTCTTCCGGCTGACCTGCTGGAGGCAGTTCTGACATCAGAACCGAGCATTCCGAAGAATGTCCTGATCGAACTGGCACGGGTCGAGAACGAGCCTGTCCGGACTCAGCTTCTCAGGATAGCACGAGAGGGAAGCCTTACCGTCAGGGTGATTCGCCAGATGAAAGACAGGGCTGCTGCGGCTCTGATCGGGGGCGACCCGAAGCGTTTGACGGGAGAGGAAGCTCATGGGTTTTCGTTCCGATCGCTCGAACGACTGCTCAAAAGCCTGCAAGTCGCTCGGGAAGCGGGCTGTCCGGTTCTCGGCAAGGAACGGGATTGTCTGGTGCGGCTGCGACGAGAGATCGATGAATTGCTGCGGACGCAAAGTGTAGAAATGTGAGAGAGTTGGCCGGCGAAATTCGGACGGCTCGATACGTGGAAATCTGCCTGAGCGCCTGTCGAGTGATCTTATGGCCTGTTTTATTAAACAATTTCAAATAGTTATATGACGTCCACCCTATCCATTCCGGACCTGACGAGGTGCCGCCCTGGAGCATTTTCAGCATCGCCGCGCCACTCCAGCTTCCAGACGACCAGCGATCCGCACTATCTGCAGCGCTTCCTCTCTGCCCAGTCGCAGGTAATCAACCAGGTCCGCGCGGAGTTGCGCGCCGGGCAAAAATCCAGCCATTGGATGTGGTTCATTTTCCCCCAGATCGCCAGCCTGGGGCGGAGCGAGACGGCACGCTTCTACGCCATCGGTTCGCGCGACCAGGCGGCGGCGTACCTGGCGCATCCGGTGCTGGGGCAGCGACTGCTGGAATGCACGCGCCTGGTCAATGCGGTCGACGGCGCCTCGGCGGCGCGGATTTTCGGCGACGTGGATGCGATGAAGTTCCGCTCCTGCATGACGCTGTTCGCGGCCGTGGCGCCAGAGCAGACGGAATTCGCGGAGGCGCTGCGCAAGTATTTCCACGGCGCGGCAGACGAGGCGACACTGGAACGCATTTAGCCCGGCGTCGGCCCCCGAGATTCGAAGGCAGGTCGCCAGACTTCCCGAAGCCGGTAAAAATCGTGGACAGCCGGGGAGAAGCTTCGGCGTGCAGCGGGTGCGCCGCGTCGCGTCACGCGCTATGTTCCGGCAGCATCAGGAGGGCGGGGCATGCCGATTCTCATCGCCGGAATTATCATCTTTCTCGGCGCGCACAGTTTCACCACGTTCCGCCAGACACGGCTGGCATTGATCGCCCGGTTCGGCCCCGCGGCGTTCAAAGGCCTCTATTCTCTGGTCTCCCTTATCGGCTTTGTCCTCATTGTCTGGGGTTTCGCGCGCTACCGGGCGGAAGGGCTGATCCACATCTGGACGCCCCCGGCATGGGCCGGCCATCTGACCCTTCTGCTGATGTGGTTCGCCTTCGTGGCGCTGGCGTGCATGAACAAGGCGCCCGGCCGGATCAGGGGCTGGTTGCGCCATCCGATGCTGGTCGCCATCAAAATCTGGGCGCTGGCGCATCTGCTCGCCAACGGCGACGCGGGCGGGATGCTGCTGTTCGGCTCCTTCCTCGCCTGGGCAATCTTCGACAGGATCGCGGTCAAACGGCGCGGCGATAGGGGCGCATCGCGGGTTGCCTCGTTCACCCGCGCCGACGCGATCGCGCTCGGCGCCGGAACCGTGGCCTATGTGGCGATGATCTTCCTGCACCCCGTCCTGATCGGGGTGCCCGTGATCAGCTGGTGAACCCAGGAGCCCGCCTTGCCTTCTCGCGCGCGAATGCGACGGCAGGCGCGCGGCGGAAGGTCCTTGATTTACCCCGGGCCGGTCAGCCTTGTTGTGCATGCCACCGTCGTTCAAAAGGATGTCGATCATGACCGAGAATGCTCCCGTCTGGCTCATCACTGGTTGCTCGACCGGCTTTGGCCGGGAACTGGTGCGGGCGGTCGTGCAGCACGGTCATCGCGTCGTCGCCACGGCCCGTCATCCGGCCAGCCTGGATGAATTCGCCGGCGATCCGGCCGTCCTGACCGCCGCGCTGGACGTGACTAGGCCACAGGATATCGCCGATGCGGTGCGCGAGGCCGAGAGCCGCTTTGGCCGGATTGACGTCCTCGTCAACAATGCCGGCTACGGCTACCTGTCCGCCGTGGAGGAGGGCGAGGATGACGAGGTCCGCGCCATGTTCGAGGCCAACGTGTTCGGCCTCGTCAACGTGACCAAGGCCGTCCTTCCGGGCATGCGGGCGCGCCGTCGCGGCCACATCGTCAATATCTCATCCGTGGGGGGTCTGATCGGCTTCCCCGGCATCGGCTATTACAACGCCACCAAGTTCGCCGTGGAGGGGCTGTCCGAGGCGCTGGCCAAGGAGTGCGCGCCGCTCGGCATCCGGGTGACCGTGGTGGAGCCGGGGCCGTTTCGCACCGACTGGGGCGGGCGCTCGCTGAAAGTGCCGAAGACCGCGATCCCTGATTACGCGGAAACGGCTGGAGCCAGGCGGGCCACCATCCAGGGCTACAGCGGCCAGCAGCCCGGCGACCCCGTACGGGCCGCCGCCGCCATCATCGCCGCCGTCGAGGCTCCGGCGCCGCCGCTGCATCTGCTGCTCGGCCGCGTGGCCTACGATGCGGTCGTCGCCGATCTCAAGGCGTTTGCCGACGAAATGGAAGCCTGGCGGGAGGTATCGCTGGGGACCGACTTTCCCGCGGCGGGATGACGCCGACAACAGACAGCGGCGGACGGTTCGCGACGTGGTGCAGAACGATTGGTATCGCGTTGGCGATGGGGTTGATCTCTCAGGCAGCTTGCGCGGACGAGGCCGTGGCCGGCTTCAATGGCGCATGGAAAGGTCAGGGCGTCCTCATCCGCTATGGGCAACTGGCGCCTTGCTCCCTGTTTTCGCTCTCGTTTGTCGCGGGGCCGGATGGCTCGTTCATCCTCGATGGCGGCAAGCGTGTTTGCGCTGACCTGCAGATCGACTCCGACCTTGCGCGGGAAGTCATGTCGGTCAAGGACGGCATGCTGTTCGGTCCCGACGGAAAACCGGCAGGCCGTTACGAGACAGATTTCATCGAGGTGCACTTCGTCATGCCGGGCGTGGAAGGGAAACCGAGCGTCTGGCGGTCGACGATGCGCCGTGAAGGCGACAACATGATTTTCGAGGAGAGCCTGTCGCTGGCCGGTCAGACAACCCCGATGCTGACATTCGCCGGTGCCCTTCGCCGGCAGTAGGTGTCGTGCCGCCCGCAGCGCCATCCCATGTTCGGCGCTGTGGCGCGCTTGCCCGACGCGCGCCGATTATACTAATCCCAGTAAGGTCTGACCCCAGGCAAACCGCCGTCCGGGCCGGGAACCTCGGCAACTCGCGTGCCAGGCACCGGGGCAAGCCGGGTGGCCAGAATTCGGCCGGATAGGTCAAACCTTCCTGGGATTGGTATTAGACCAGCTTGTGCCGCGAGCACATCACCCGAGATGGATACCACTGCGGCATGGACAACCAGAGCAGCCTGTCGGACGCATCGACCGATGCTTCCCCGGACGGTCAATGGATGACGGTTGCCGAACTGGCGGCCATACGAGGGATCAGCAAGGGATCGGTCGATCGGCTTGCCCGGCAGCGGCGATGGCGGCGACAGCCGAACCCGCAGGGCCAGGCTCGGTTTCTTGTCCCCTATGATGCGTTGCAGTCTGCGGGAGAGAAACCCGCAGAGGCGCCCCTGGATGGTCAGTGCGACCGACAGGCGGCGGTACCCCGCGCGTTGCGGGAGCGGGTGCAGGCGGCCGAGCAACGGGCCGAGCGGGCCGAAAAGCGGGCATGCGAGGCGGAGGCGGCGGCCAGGAGAGAGCAAGACCGGGCGGCCACGCTGCTCGCCCGTGCTGAAGCGGCTCTTGCGGCAGACCCGAGTTTAACAGTGAAAACCGAACGATCTTTCTCCATCAATAGGTTACAGGCGCGCGAAGGGTTCTTAGCACTACACTGCCGCGGTGGGGACGGACCGATCAGGCGGCGGCGGGCGTGGGATCGGCCTCGCGGATGTTCGGCGGCAGCGCGACGCCGACCGCCTGGAAGGCCTTTCCGGCCACGCCGGTCGCCGGCGTGCGCAGGATGAAGCGCTTGCCGTCCTGCTCGGCCTCGATTTCCTGCAGCCGATCGAGATCGGCGAGCAACTCGCGCCATTCGGGCTTCAGCCGCGCGGCGGCCAGCCGGTCCTCCAGTTCCTTGCGCAGCACCAGCGCCAGGAAGCTGCAGAACACGTGGCCGCGGATCGCCTCGTCGGTCTGGTGATAGATCGGCCGTGTCTCCAGCAGGGCTTTGTGCGAGAGGAACATTTGCTCCACTACCAGGAGATCGCGGTAACGGAGCATCGCGTTCAGCGGATGCAGCCTTGTGTTGGTGCGTAGTATATAGAGTCCATCATAGCGGGCCTCGTCGGCGATGCGCGCCGCATCGATGGTGAAGTGCTGCTGGTCGGGCGTTTTCAGGTAGCGCCGATAAGCGCTGTTGCCGACCAGCGCCTTGTCGCCCTGCTTCAGCTTGGCGCGCAACGTGGTCAGCACCGCCTCGCGGGTGCGCGCCGCCTGCGCCGCCTCGACCAGGTTGCGGCAGACGATGGTGCGGCGGCCGTCGCGTTTTACCTCCTTGGCCTGCAGGTCGGCGTCCGGCCGCCCGTTGTGCGGGATCACCAGCGGCACGCCCGGCGCCGGGTCGGCCATGACGATCTCACGCACCTCCTTGGAGCTGCGCTCGCGCACGCCGAGGATGTATTCGAGACCGCGTTCCTCGAGCGCCGCGATCGTCGCCGCGCTGATCATGCCGCGATCGGCGACGACGCAGACGTGGCCGATGGCGAAGCGGCCGCGCAGGCGGTCGATCACCGGGATCAGCGTGGTGACATCGGCGGTGTTGCCGGGCCACATCTCCGAGCAGACCGGCCGGCCGTTCTGATCGACGATGATGGCGACGATCATCTGGTTCAGGTGTGGCCGATAATCCTTGGAATGGCCGCGCTCGCCGAGCTCGGCTCCGCCCTCGCCCTCGAAATACAGCGAGGTGGTGTCCATGAACACGACCGACAGGTCGGCGAACAGGTCGCGCCGGCGCGCGAACAGGCGCTCCTCGACGAGATCCTTGACGCAGCGGGCCACCAGCGTGCGGTTGGTCTGCCCGGCTGGCGGCAATTCCTCGCCGAGCCAGGCCATGGCGCGATAGAGGTGATGCAGCTGCAGATCGCCGGCGCCGTCGATGCGGTAGTCGTCGCGCCACTGCTCGCAGGCACGATCGGAGCCGGAGACCATCAACCGGTGCAGGACGGTGAGGAAGACGGCGCGTTCGACGGGAAAGGCGAAGTCACGATCAGCCAGCAACTCCTGCAGGACGGCGTCGCAGTGAGTGTCGCGCCACAGGCGCTCAAACAGCAGCGGCGGGCCGATGCGCTTGCAGCCGAGCCGGGGAGTGCCGCTCTCGTCGAGGGGAGAGAGGATGATCGAGCGCTGTGCCAGGCGGGCGGCGGAGCGGATCAACCGGTCGAGATCGCCGCGGCGTTCGACCTCTTCCTTGCGTCCGAGGTTGCGGATGATGCGCTGCTTGACGTGGCCCTCCTCGCGGACGGTCTCGACCAGGTAGAGGTATGTGTAGGGGCCGATACGCTTTTCGCGGACGAACATGGTTCTAGCATTCATATATTCGCCGATTAGTCAAGCATGAAAGGGGAGAACTCCGCCGAATTTAGCACTACGTTTTTTTGCAGCGTCTCGGACCCCCTATGGAACCAACTGAAATTCCCCAACTTTTAAATACGATCCAGCACGGATGTGCGCCTAACTGTTAAACTCGGGGCAGAGCGGAAGGCGCGCGTGGCTGCGGAGGAAGCGGTACAGAACATTGTCCCGATGGATCGCGCCGTGCAGATCGCCATCCAGGCGGAGGCGGCCAGCCGGGCGCGTGGTCTGCTCGCGCGGCTATGGGCGGCGTGGCGCGGCGATTGATCCGTTGATTCCCGTGACGCCGGGATGGAAGCCGCGACGCCCGCTCGCGGCTTCCCGCCGAGGCCGAGCGACGTCGCAAAGCTATGCGCGAAGGTGCTCCGGCACCTGCGGGTTGTTTGCCGGATTGGTATCACCCTTCGACAATCCTGTGATCAAGGCACCGCCGACGAGAGGCTGCAAGTCGGACTCGAGCGCGTCGGCAATCTTCTTCGCATAGACTTCTTGGCCGTCGACATAGATCGTAAAAGATTTGAGGTGCTTTGCCTTCCTCGCGGGATCTTCGATCGTCACCTTGGTCCACTTGTAAAGCGGGAAATTTTCAGTGCCTTGCTTCTCCGCTTCGGCGACATACTCCGCGAAGGCGTCGAACAGACATTTCAAGGTTGCGTTGTGTCTGCTCAGGATGTCCGTGAGCGGCTTGAGTGCCGCATTGCCGGGGTCGCTGCGCGCCGCTGCCGCGGCCGCATCGCCCAGAGTGATCCGTACCTGATACTGCCATGCTTCGCTCATCGGTGATCTCCTTTGGCCATCACGGCCTTGGTTGTGCCCGGGCGACCGGCGGTCTTCCGCCGCGCCGGGATGGAGGGCGTCGTGGCTGGCGCGCGGCGGCGCACCAGTTCCTTGAAGCTCCGCGTCAGCGCCATTCAGGTCTCCGGGAACAGATTCGGAAACGGGGTTTCTACCGCATCGAGCGAAAAGCGCAGAGAGACCGACGCTTTCGGAGTTTCGGAGCCGATGATGCCGTCGGCGACTAGCGCCGACAACAGCTCGCGAGTGCCACGCTCCTTCAGGCCAGTGACGCACGCCGCCTCGCCGCGCCGCAAGGTCTGTTTGCGGAAGTTGAAGGCTTTCGGTTTAAATTCCCGATGCGAGAGGTTGCCGCGGGCTGTCGGCGTGATCTATCATGCGTTTGTACTCGCCGCGGCTTTCGGTGCCATGCGACACCGACCGCAGCCCGTGCGCGCCGATCCCGGCGGCGAGCCATCGCATGGCTCATGAGGCGGCTGACGCGCCCGTTCCCGTCCCTTCCTACGGGTTGGTATTACCGGCGCAAGCGCGGTGCTTTTAGACCTGGTGGGCAGCCTGGTCCAGCGAGGGCGGTGGAAATATTCCGCCAGCCACTGAGCAGCCACGCAGTATTATCGCTTCCGCTGCCCGCGCGGCCGTTGCACCAACACGCCCGGGCTGAACGGCAGCGGGATGATCGGCGTATTCGATTCCGGACATGGTGGGCTGACGGTGCTGCGTGCCCTGACGCGCCACCTGCCCGACCGGACCTTCGTCTATTTCGGCGACCACGCCCATGCGCCCTATGGCGACCGCGCACCGGACGACATCTACCGGCTGACACTCGCCGCGATCGAGCGGCTGTTCGTGCTGGGGTGCCGGCTGGTGGTGGTGGCCTGCAACACCGCCGCGGCGATCGGCCTGCGCCGCCTGCAGCAGACCTGGCTCATGCAGCATTATCCCGAACGGCGGGTGATCGGTGTGCTGGTGCCAATGGTCGAAGCCGTCACAGGCGTGCCGTGGCTCGCGGAGATCGAGGCCGGGCAGCACCGCGGCGAGCCGCGCACGATCGCAGTGTTCGCCACGCGGCACACGGTGCAGAGCGGCGCCTTCGTGCGCGAGATCAAAAAACGCGCACCGGAGATCACGGTGGTGCAGCAGGCGTGTCCAGCGCTGGCGCCGCTGATCGAACGCGCCGCCGGGGCCGAAGAACTGTGCGCGGCGGTGCAAGGCTACGCGGCAGAACTGATGCATAGGTTGGCCGGTGTGGCACCGGATGCGGCGATCCTCGGTTGCACCCACTACCCGCTGGTGCAACCGTTCTTCTCCGAGGCCTTGCCCGGCGTGGAAATCCTCTCGCAGCCCGACATCACCGCGCGCAGCCTGGCCGCCTATCTCCAGCGTCATCCCGAATTCGATGCGGCCGGGGCGCAACCGGTGCGTTTCAATACCACCGGCTGCGCCGAGCGTGTCTCGGCTCTGGCTAGCCGCTTCTATGGCGAGAAGGTGACGTTCCGCCCCTGTGCGACAGACGGCAAACCGGCATAGCAGCAGGCATGGATCGGGAGGGAAAAGGAACCGGAGACCGTCCAAGACCGTGTACGGGGTTTCGGTGTCAACGCCAAGCCAGAATGAAACCAGAGCAATCGGGTGAAGGAAGGCCAGGAGCCTCTCGGCCCTTGGCGGGTCCGGGGGCAGAGCCCTGGCCTTCCTTCACCCGATTGCTCTGAGAATGAAACGACCATGTCTCAGGCGGCGGCTTGCCCTGGCGCGCGGTTGAAAGGGCATCGTCCGCAGGTAGTGCGGCATCCACCATCTCGCAGACGACGTGGAGGCGAACGAGAGCCGCAGCCAGCGGCAGGAAAGTCAGAGGCGGATCAGCCGCCTCGGCACAGACTATGAACTGTTACCCCCCCCCGCACTCCGACCGCCGACATCTCGTCGTCTCCGAGGCATCTCGAACCTATCTCTTTCAGGCCACATCCATCGCGTCATTTTCGGTTCCCAGACTTTTCCGTCGGAAAACTCGCTTGCCTCATATTACAGATAGCGCAACGATACGCTTTCTGCTGTTATTGACGCGGCTTGTGCGATCTTGGACATACGATGTCAAACTTTGCAGTGTATGGCTTGTGTTTCCGAGATGGCGGTTCTGGGGACCGCCCAAGCCGGGTCAATAATAGGGGGATCGCATGGCTGGATCAAAGCCTGATAAGCCGCAAAGGGGTCGGTTGATCCTGCTTGCCAGCCCAAAAGGAGGTGTTGGAAAGAGTTGCTTATGCCGAAACATCCTCGTCAGCGCCGCCAAGGGCGGCATCCGTGTGCTCGGAGTCGACCTTGACCAGCAGCAGACCCTGGCAAAATGGCATGCTCGCCGCGAACGGGTGCGCCAGACGTTTCCTGACTGCGCGGAAGTGCCCGTCATGGCTGTGCCAGTTGCCGAGTGGCGTAGCGCTATTAAGGCGGCCGACGGTTATGAGTTGGTTGTGATCGACACGCCTCCAAATATCGAAGCACAATACGGGGCGGCTTTGAGTCTGTGTTCAGCGGCTGATTTTGTTCTGGTTCCCACCGGGGCCACCCAGGATGACGTGGACAGCTGTGCCCCTTGGATGAAGGTGCTGGTTGATGCTGAAATCCGCGCGAGCTTCGTCCTCAATAAGGCCAACCGCCGCGTTAAGTCATACGAGACAGTTCGCGCAAAGTTACTTCAAGTCGGCTCGCTTTGCCCCGTTGAAGTGCCGACCCTGGAAGACATTCATGTATCTGCTGGGAAGGGATTGGCGGTTCCAGACTTTAACAACGCGAAGGCGGCAGCGACCTTTGAGGCGCTATGGTGCTACGTGGCACGAGAGGCTGGCTTGAAGCTGCCGGTTGGAGTGGCGGCATGAAGGGGCTCAGCCGCAGCAAGATGCGAGGCATCGACGCCGATCGGGTGCTGGCTGAGGATGTGCTGCCAGACAAGCGGGCAGCCGATATCACGGCGTTGACTGCCATAGACGCAAATGTCTACGAGACGTTGCGAGAGGTGTTTGAGGGCACCGGCCTCGTCCAAGACCAGCGGAAGGTCAAGCTGCTGCTTAAGCTGCGGACGGACGTGGCCGTTGCATGGGGGCAGACACGAGACGCGTTCCTGGAGATCGGGCGAGCGCTCAACGATGTAGATCGCGAGTTGGAGCCGGTGGAACGCGACAAGTTCAAGGCCGGGTTCCGACGCCTGTTCCCGTTCTCAGAAACCGTTGCCAGCCAGTTCCGGGCTATCGCGAGAGCCGTGGACGAGGGAAATCTCTCCCGCGACCTGGTGCCAGGGAGCTACGGTGCGGCGTACCAGATGGCATTGCTGACACCTGCCCAGCGCGAGATGGCCAGGTCACGCGGGCTTCTGCGTCCGGACGTCTCCCGTGACGCACTTCTGGATTTCCGCAAGCAAATTGACGCTGTGCAGTTGCGGCAATCCCACAGCCTTGATCCGGCAAAGATGCGCGGAGAACTGCAACGGCTTGAGCGGCAACGTCGCAACGCTATCGGCGAACTGCTCAAGCTACGTCGCCGCATACATGAGATCAGGGCTCTGCTTAATCTGTCAGAGCCGTCCGAGTAGGGCGGCCTGGCAGCGGAATGGTATCAATCGGTGTCCGAAATCGAGCGGGGGGAGCGCGTCGTCGTCACTCGGTCACTCCCTGCCGAAGCCACGAGGCGGAATGATGGCATGGAGGTCGGAGAGGTCGAGGTTGCAGATCGCCTGCAATGCTTCGGCGGTAGCGCTTCGAACCATTCGGTGTGCTGGGCCTGCAGTGTCGCCAGAGAGGTGGCCGGGTTCCTCGAGACAGCGTTTCGCTGCCGTTAAGTGGAGCCTCTGCCGGTGGGTATCGTAGGGTAGCGTTGTCGCGGCGTCACTCCGGTCGGGCTTCGCCCTCGCTGCGTGACGCCGCGACAAAAAAAATTACGCTGCCGCAAATTGCCTTGCGTGACCGTAATATGCATGATCCGGCGTCTGCGCGTCAAAGCTTGAATGCGGCCTCTTGCTATTATAGAAGAGAAGATACCGACCAAGCGAGGCGCGTACTTCACTGACACTTCCATAAGCGTGCAGGTAGACCTCTTCGTATTTGACAGAGCGCCAAAGACGCTCTACAAAGACGTTATCGCGCCACGCACCGCGGCCATCCATGCTGATGGAGATGCCATTCTTCAGTAGCAATCCCGTGAAATCAGCGCTGGTGAACTGGCTGATCTGTGTTGAAAACCCCTGCCGTGCCTGGCCAGCGCCGCCTCGATGCAGAAGTCCACTTCCATCGTGATCGACAGCCGCCGAGACAAAACCCGCCGAGTGAACCAGTCTACCACGGCAGTAAGATAGACAAATCCACACGCCATCGGAATATAAGTGATGTCCATGGCCCATCCTTGATTGGGACGGTCAATTACCAGGCTTCGCAGAAGATATGGATAAACCTTGTGGTCAGGCGCGGGTTTGGACATGTTCGGCTTGCAATTCAGCGCTTCAAGGTTCATGACCCGCATCATCGTGGTTACCCGATCGCAACGCCCTCGCCGCGCAACAGATCGCCCGTAACTGCTCACCCCTTGGCGGCGGGGTTCAAACTGCCTGGATAACGGGCTTTCCGGCGAGTGCGTTGGCGAGCGCCTGGAGCGCGGTGAGGCCATAGAGGCGACCGGTGGCGATCACCGAGGCGGCGGCGGCGGAGACCTTGGCGCCCCATTGCGAGCGGAAGCAGCCGGTGACCTTGCGGAAGATCACCGATGGCCGCAGCGCCCGCTCACAAGCGTTGTTGGTGTATGGCACGTCGCGGCGGATGACGAAGCGGAACAGGTCGTCGCGGTCACGACGCATGGCGTTGAACAGGCGGCGGGCTGCCGGCGTGTCGGGGATGGCGCCCGACAACAGCCGGTCGAGCCGGCGTTTGAGATCGCCAAGGTATTGCCGCAGCGTGCTGTCCTTGAGGTCAGGCCGGCGACGACCGATCGCCATTGCCCGCAACAGCAGGAACTTGAAGCCGCAGGCGAATATGCTATCGCCCTCGTCGATCGCATACTGCGCATCGCACAGCAGATGCGCCAGACAAAGCTGGCGCGCCGCGCCGTGGCCGTCCTGGGCGGCGTAGTGCGGATTCCTGCTGAACGACACCAGATTCCATCAGCAATTGCTCGACTTCGATCGCGACATTGCAACTGCCGCCCGGGAGGTCGGCTGTAGCGAATGCCGCGGTGCACTGCACTCGGCGCGGTTTCCCCGCAAGCCGCGCGGGGTTCCGGCCGGACTGGGTGACGAGTACCTGCCAGCGTTTCAGCTGCTGCTGTGCGGTGGACGGTTGCCGCACGCGGGCAACGCCGCCATCGCTGCGCTTTCTCGGCCCCAAGGTCTATCTCGCCACGGTGGTGACGCTGGCCACCGCGATGCAGCAGGGGGCAACGCCGCTGCGTGTGCAGCGCCTGTCGGCGGAACTTGGCATCGACCGGCGCACGCTCGGGCGCTGGCGCAAATGGTGGCTGGAGACCTTTGCCGGCCCGTTCCGGCCGACCGTCATGGCCGCCTTCATGCCGGCGCTCGATCTGACCGGCGTGCCGGCCACGCTACTTGACCGGTTTGCCGGCGATCTCGCGGAGAAGCTGAGTTGCCTGCTGCGCTTTCTTGGCCCGTTGACTGGCGGGGCGGCGGCGAGGCGGGCTTTCTGAGGGACCGCAACGACCCGCAGAGGATGCCCGTCGCCGTCCGGCGGTAGCCACCGTTACCGTCCGACTCCGCAACTTTCTGGAGAGCGGGCATGGCGGACAAACCCGGATTGCGGCTGCATGAGCGCTGGGCGCGATTGCGTTTCTCGGTGATCGGGCAGCTGCTGGCTGCGCCGCCGGAGAACGGCGCCCTGCGGGCAGCACTGGAAGACCTGGCGGCCCGCGAGTGGCGCCATCCGACGACTGGTGGGCCGGTCCGCTTCGGTGTGTCGACCCTTGAGCGCTGGTACTATCGTGCCCGCAACGAGCGACAGGACCCGGTCGCCGTGCTGCGGCGCAAGCGGCGCGTGGATGCCGGCGAGCAGGCGTCGATGACGACGCAGCCTGCGTCAGGCCCTGCTCGCCCAGTACGACGCGCACAAGAGTTGGAGCGCCAAGCTACATCACGACAACCTGGTAGCGCTGGCACAGACCCGCTCCGAGTTGCGGCCGGTCCCGTCCTACACGACGGTGCGGCGGTTCCTGCGCACGCACGGCCTGAGCAAGCGGCGTCCACTGACGACGCGGCAGACCGTCGGCGCGCTGGCAGCCGCGGCCCGGCTCGATGCCCGCGAGGTGCGCAGCTACGAGGCTGAATATACGAATTCACTTTGGCACTGGGATTGCCATTTTGGATCCAGAAAGGTGCTGACCTCCCGTGGCGTATGGGAGACGCCTGTGCTGTTCGGCGTTCTCGACGACTACTCCCGGCTGGCCTGTCATCTGCAATGGTATCTTTCAGAGGCGGCTGAGAATATCGCCCATGGCCTGTCGCAGGCGATGCAGAAGCGCGGCTTGCCGCGCGCTGCCATGAGCGACAACGGCGCCGCCATGACCGCCACCGAGATCAGCGAAGGCCTCGCCAGGCTCGGCGTTCTTCATCAAACCACGCTGCCGTACAGCCCGTACGTCAATGGCAAGCAAGAGACCTTCTGGGGGCAGATCGAAGGCCGTCTCATGGCAATGCTGGAAGGCGTCGATGATCTGACCCTGGCAAAACTCAACGAAGCGACACAGGCCTGGGCGGAATACGACTACAACCGCCAGCGCCATTCCGAGATCGACGACACGCCACTCGCTCGCTTCCTTGCCGGTCCCAACGTCACGCGGCCCTGCCCGGATGCAGCAACGCTCCGGCTGGCCTTTACCCGCACCGAGCGGCGCACCCTGCGCAAGAGCGACTGCACCGTTACCATCGAAGGTCGCCGCTTCGAAGTCCCGCGCCAGTATCGGCATCTTTCCATGCTGGACGTCCGCTACGCCGCCTGGGACCTCACCGAAGTCCACCTCGCTGACCTGCACACCGGCAAGGTCCTCTGCCGTCTGTTCCCGCAGGACAAGACCGGCAACGCCAACGGCCGGCGCCGAACCTTGCAGCCGATCGCGGCAGGTTCCGTCGCCGCGCAACCCGCCAGCGCACCGCCGGCACGCGGCATGGCGCCGCTGCTGCAACGCCTGATCGACCGGCAAGCGGCGACCGGTCTGCCACCGGCCTACCTCCCCAAGGATGAAGGAGAGGACACCTGAACAAGAAACTGCTCGCCCTCTATGGCCTCAAGTGGAACCCGTTCGCCCCGGGCGTACCGGTCGAGGCGTTGCACGTCACCGCACGCGTCGAGTCGTTCTGCTGGCGCGTGCGCCAGCTTGTGGGCGAAGGCGGTTTTGCCCTCGTCACCGGGGTGCCCGGCACCGGCAAGTCGGCTGCTTTGCGCATCCTCGCGGCCTCGCTGGCGGCGCAGCGTGACGTCAAGCTCGGCGTGATCAGCCGCCCGCAGGCCAACATCGCCGACTTCTACCGCGAGATGGGCGACCTGTTCGGCGTCGAACTCCAACCGCACAACCGCTGGGCCGGCGCCAAGGTGCTGCGCCAGCGCTGGCAGGCCTATATCGATGCCACCCTGTCCCGGCCCGTGCTCATCGTCGATGAAGCACAGGAAATCCAGTCCGCCGTCCTCGCGGAGTTGCGCCTGCTGTCTTCCGCCGAACTCGATTCGCGCATCCTGCTCACCGTCGTGCTCGCCGGCGACGGGCGGCTTGCCGACCGCCTGCGTTCCGTCGCGCGAGGAGCGCGCCTTCGGCGCGACGAGTTCCTCCCCCTCGACAGCCGCATGCGCGTGCGCCTGACGATGGAACGCGCCACGCCGCAGGACCTGCAGGAATGCCTCCGCCACGCCCTGCAGCAGGCCGGCGTGCCGACGCTGATGACCGTGGAGGTGATCGCCGCCCTCTGCGACCACGCCCAGGGCAATTTGCGCGCGCTGATGATCATGGCCGACGAACTGCTCGTCGCCGCTGCCCAGCGCGAGGCTCGCCAGATCGACGAAACCCTGTTCTTCGAGGGCTGCGCTGCCGCCACCGCCGGCGAGGCCAAGGCAGCGATCCGGCGGCGCCGATGACCGCGCTTCCCGTCCAGCCGGCGCATCGCCTCGCCGATCGCCCCGAGCAACAGCACTGGCTGGTTACCGGCCTGTGGGCCGACGAAGCCGTCGGCATCATCGGCGGCGAGCCCAAGTGCTGCAAATCCTTCCTGGCGTTGGACCTCGCCGTCGCGGTCGCCGCCGGCTCTCCCTGCCTGCGCCGCTTCCCGGCGCCGCGCCCCGGTCGCGTTCTGCTCTATCCCGCCGAGGACGCACTGCATATCGTCCGCCGCAGGCTCGACGGCATCTGCGCCGCCAGCGGCCTCGGCCTCGCCCAGATCGATGTTCAGGTCATCACCGCACCGAGCCTGCGCCTCGATCTCGACACCGACCGCGGACGTTCTCGACGAGACCGTCGCCGCCCTCAAGCCGCGCCTGCTCATCCTCGATCCGTTCGTCCGCCTGCACCGCATCGATGAAAACGCCAGCGGCGAGGTCGCGCCGGTGCTCGCCTTCCTGCGCGACCTGCAGCGCCGCCAGCGGTTGCCGTCGCCGTCGTCCACCACGCCCGCAAGGGTGGCGGCGCCGTCCGCGCCGGCCAGGCCTTGCGCGGCTCCTCCGAGTTCCATGCCTGGGGCGATTCCAACCTCTACCTTCGCCGCGACGGCAACGACCGTATCGTGCTCACCGCCGAGCACCGCACCGCCGCCGCCATCCCCAGCGTCACCCTGGCGCTCACCCAGCGCGCCGATGCCCTCGCGCTCGAGCCTGTCCAGCCGCACGTGTCGGCGGAACCCGAGCCCACGCCGTCGTCCATCAACGAACGCATCGCCGCGGCCCTCGCGGACGCCGATCGGCCACGCCCCTTCGCCGAGCTGCGCGCCTGCTGCCGCGTCCGCACCGCCACCCTCTACGCGCACCTCGCCGCCATGACCGCCACCGGCCGCATCGTCAAAACCGGCGACGGCTATCGCCTCGCCGGTCACTGACCGGCGTCCGCGGTCGCCAAGCCTCAGCGTCGCTCCCGGCGGCGCCAGCTTCGCCGGACAGCCGGCCGGCGGGCAGGCCACACCCGCCTCTTCCGCTTCCCGCTTCCCAGCACCCCTACAGAAATCGGGAAGCGGTCGCGGGAAGCCCATCAAAAACCGCGCTCACCAGCCCATCAGAAAGCACGATCGCGCTCACTGGCCGCTGGAGAGGTTGGTCTCGTTCTTGAGCCACACATAGCGGCTCTGCTTCAGTTCCGGCCGGCTCTTCTGTTCTTCCCGCCGCACCTCGTCGACGCCCTCGTTGATGATCTTGACGATGTGAAACCGGTCGAAGGTGATCTCGGCCTGCGGCAGGTGGGCGGCCGCGCCCGCAATGAAGGCGGCGCTCATGTCCATGCAGACTTCCTCGATGCGCGCGGGATCGCCGCCATGCGCCTTCAGGTCATCGGCGAAGGCGCCGACCGTGGCCGCGTCTTTGCCATTGGCGACGAACAGCACGCGCGGACCGTCGAGATCGACAAACAACGAGACGTAATCGTGACCACGACGCGCGGAGGTTTCGTCGAAGGCGGCCCGGCTGACCGTGCTGTGGTCGTCGCGCGCCCGCGCCTCGTCGACGTAGTGGTGGAGAACCCGCCACAGCCTGGTGTCGTGCTCGCCGACATGGCGTGCCACCTCCGCCACCGGCGTGCTGCGCAGCAGGGGCATCAGCATGGCCTCGAACAGCAGCGTGAAGCCGCTGCCTTCGCGTGCCCACGGCACATTCACCCGCTTGACCCCGCAGACCTCACACCTGATCCGCGGCACACGCGCATTCAGATACGCCTCGTGCTGGAAAAAGCTAAGATGCCGCCACGACTTCTGTTCGGTGTCGTGGACCGGACAACCCGTTGCCTCACAGCACGGGCAGGCAAACCGCGCGCCCTTGGCGAAGGTGATGTCAATGTCCAGCCGCCGCGCCAACGCATCGAACCGGCTGCCAGACACCGCCCATGGCGTCCCCAGTCCCAGCGCCGCTTGTAGCAGCTCGGTGTCGCGCATGCTCGATCGCTCCGGTCTTTCCGGTGCGCAGCCATGCCAGGTTGCGCACCAGGATCAACCCCTTTCGCTGCGCCCCGTCACCAGCCAGGTCATCGGCCGGTCGCCCCAACACTCAACCTGCGCGTGTGGGCCACCCACATGAAACAGCGAGGAGCCAGTAAAGGCTGCTGCGGCAGTGGCTCCGCCTGACGCACCAACGGCAATTCGTGCTCGCGGTTGATCATCGCTTCGCGCTCAGAAGCCCGGCTTTGCTGAGCGCACCGGCCAAAAAATCGTTCTCCAGCGTCAGCTCACCGATCTTGGCGTGCAGCAGCTTCACATTCACCGCCGGCGCCGGCTCAATCCCCGCGGCCATCGAACCAAACACCCCGGCGGCGCCGTCGACCAGGTGCGCCTTCCAGGCCGTGATCTGATTCGGATGCACGTCATGCTGCTGCGCCAGTTCCGCCAGCGTCTTCTCCCCCTTGACCGCGGCCAACGCCACCTTCGCCTTGAAAGCCGGATTATGCGTCCGCCGCGCTCGCTTTGCCATTCTCTCTCCTGATCCGCAGCATCCTCGCCGCTCTCAGGCAGATTTTCCACTTATCGCCCTGTCCGAATTTCCCCGGCCACCTCTAAGTGTCCGTCCGGGAAGATCTTGAATATGGTAAGCCAATTACCACTTTGTGGGCGTGTGGACCAAGGAAAACCGCGCGCTCTACGACCGTAGTCAACTCCGCTATGAGAGTGACCTGACTGATGCTGAATGGGCATGGTGGTCCCGATGATCCCGCCGGCCAAGCACGGCGGCGCGCACCGCACCGTGGATGAACGCGAAATCGTCAACGGACTCATGTACATCCTGAGCACTGGTTGCCAGTGGCGGGCGATCCCCAAGGACCTGCCGCCGCGCAGCACGCTGCACGACTATCTCGATCGCTGGGATTGGGACGGTACGCTGGAGCGCATCCACTTTGCCCTCTATGTGCAGTGCCGCGAGCAGGCCGGGCGCGAGGCCAGCCCGACGGCAGCGATCATCGACAGCCAGACCGTGAAGAGCGCCGAAAAAGGGGGCGCGCGATTGATCCGCAAGGGTACGATTCTGGCAAGAAAATCAAAGGCAAGAAACGCCATCTGCTGGTAGACACCGAAGGCTTGGTGCTCCAACTCATTGTGCATGCCGCCAACATCCAGGACCGCGACGGCGGCGTGCTGCTGTTGGCAAGCCTGTTCGGCCTGTTCCCGTTCCTGCGCAAGCTCTACGCCGACGCCGGCTACCAGGGACCGAAGTTCCAGAACGCGCTGAAGCGAGTCCTGCGGCGGGTCAAGCTGGAGATCGTCAAACGATCCGATGCTGCCAAGGGCTTCGTCGTTCTCCCGAAACGGCCGGAACTAACCAACTGGCCTTCTGGTACGCATAAGGGGACGTAACCAGAACGGCCCGGCGGTCCACCCGCAGAAATCCGCCAAACTCGCGTGCCAGCAATTGGCGGGCCCTTCGGCGGCGATGACGGGAATCATTTGATTCCCGTCAGCCACGCGGCACCGGCGAAAATCGTCCGGTTCGGGCCGAAAAACTATACGACAAACCGTGTCGGATTGGTGCAGTGTGCGGAAACTGCTCTGGCGAGGTTTTCCGCACATGCTGGTCGGCTACATGCGCGTCTCCACCAGCGGTGACCGCCAAGTCGTGGACCTGCAGCGTGACGCGCTCCTCGGCGCTGGGGTCGATGAACGCCACCTGTTCGAGGATCGCGCGACCGGAAGCCGTGGTGACCGTGCTGGGCTGGCCAGGGCGCTGGCCTTCATCAGACCGGGCGACTGCCTGGTGGTCTGGAAGCTGGACCGACTCGGCAGATCGCTGCCGCATTTGCTGACCACGGTCACCGATCTGAAGCAGCGCGGCGTCGCCTTTCGTTCGCTGACCGAGCAGATGGATACCACCACGCCGCAGGGCGAGTTGCTGTTCCACATTTTCGGGTCGCTCGCACAGTTCGAACGCTCGCTGATCCAAGAGCGGGTCCAGGCCGGACTTGCCGCGGCACGGCGTCGTGGCCGGCATGGCGGCCGCCCCGTCAGCATCGGCGCCGAAAAACTCGCCGCAGTGACGGCGGCGCTCGATGACGGCGCCACCAAGGCTGCGGTCTGCCGCACGTTCGGCCTCAAGCGCAGCACGCTGATCGACTCCCTGGCGCGGATCGGCTGGTCTGCCGGGATCAAGGCCCGGGAGGCATGAGTGACGCGACGCCAGCGACTGAGCGCAACCCAGATCGTGGAGCTGTTCGATCCGCCGACCGAGCAGCGTGAGCTGATCCGCCACTACACCTTGTCGGCGGCCGACCTGGCGGCCATCGCGCGCCGGCGCGGCGACCACAACCGGCTGGGGCATGCCCTGATGCGTTGCTATCTGCGCTATCCGGGCCGGCCTCTGCGTGTGGGCGAGCGGCCGCCCGCAGCGCTGCTCACATTTGTCGCCGATCAAATCGGCGTTTTCCCGGACACGATCGATGACTACCTGGCGACGGAGCGGAACCGGCAGCGCCATGCCGTCGAGTGCCAGGAACAGCTCGGACTGCGTTATTTCGGCAAGCGGGCGGCGGCGGAAGTTGCCGCGGCTCTACTGCCGCAGGCGATGGAAGATGATCGACTTGCGCATCTGGCGGCCTTGGTCATGCAGACCTGCCGTCAGCAGCGGATCATCGCGCCGTCGCCGCGCGCCGTTGAACGGCTGTGTGGCAAGTTGCGCCACCAGGCCCGCCGGGAAGTGCATCGCCGCTTGACCAGCGGACTCTCCGCCGAACAACGGCGCCGGCTCGATGCGCTGACCGGGCCGCGGGACGACGCCGGCCAGGTCCAGCTCACCTGGCTGCGGCAAACTCCGCAAGCCGCCACGCCCGGGGCGATGCTTGGCCTGATCGAACGCCTCGAGCATGTCCGCGCGATCGGCATCGCGCCGAGCCAGGGGCACCTGATCCATCAGGCACGCCTGAGCCAGCTCGCGCGCGAGGCCGACAAGACCACGGTCCAGCACGTCGCTCGGTTCGAACGGCAGCGCCGCCATGCGACACTGGTTGCGATGACATTGGATTTCGCCACCAGCCTGACCGACCAGGCGATCGATCTGTTCGACCGCCTGGTCGGTGGATTATTCCGCAAGGCCGAAGGACGGCACGCGCGTGCTTTCCAGGCGGATGCCCGCGCCATCAACGAGAAGGTCCGGCTTTACGCGCGCGTTGGCGCCGCCCTGATCACCGCGCGGACCGACAAGCAGGACGCATTTGGCGCGATCGCCGCGGTGATTCCGTGGGAACGCTTTTGCAAGACCGTCGCTGAGGCGAAGGCGCTGGCGCGGCCGGAGGAATTTGATGCGTTCGAGAAACTCGGAGAGCACTACTCGGCAATCCGGCGCTGGTCGCCCGGATTTCTTTCGGCGTTCGCATTCGAGAGTGTGCCCGCGTCGGCCTCGCTCATGCGCGCCATCGAGGTACTGCGGGAGATGAACAGGACGGATGTGGCAACCCTGCCCAAGTCCGTGCCGACCGGATTC
Organism: uncultured Alphaproteobacteria bacterium; assembly: GCA_963709085.1. Taxonomy (GTDB): domain Bacteria; phylum Pseudomonadota; class Alphaproteobacteria; order Acetobacterales; family Acetobacteraceae; genus Rhodovastum. The sequence goes on along the minus strand of CAVPVB010000018.1, from coordinate 102,366 downwards.
GTCCGGCAGCGCTGGGCAGATTACGTCATGCCGGGCGGGACCGTTGACCGCCGCCACTACGAACTCTGCGTGTTGTCTGAATTGCGCGACCGCTTGCTCGCCGGCGAGGTGTGGGTCAGCGGCAGCCGGCACTATCGCTCGGCCGAAGAACGGCTGATTTCAAAACAGACGCTGCAGGCTCTGCTGACCAGTGGCACCCTGCAGGTCGCGGTCGAGGCGGATTTCGATACATTCATCGCGCAACGGCGCGCTCTGCTCGACGACCGGCTGATGCAGGTCAACAGCCGCGCCAAGGACAATCTGCTTCCAGGCGTGGCGATCGAGAAAGGTGTCCTGAAAATCTCGCCGATCGAGAAATCCACGCCGCCCGAGGCAGAAGTGCTGGCCGAGCGCCTCTACGCCATGCTGCCGCGCATCCGCGTGACCGACTTGCTCGCCGAGGTGGCGCGCTGGACCCAGTTCCCCGACTGCTTCACCCATCTGCGCACCGGCGAAACGGCGTCCGACAGCCGCATCCTCATGGCGGGGCTGCTGGCTGAAGGGCTCAATCTCGGACTGACCCGGATGGCCGAAGCCTGCAGCATAGCCAGCCTGGGGGAACTCGCCTGGACATCGGACTGGCACATCCGCGAGGAAACCTACGCGGCGGCGCTGCGGTGTCTGCTCAGCCAGCAGGAGCGTGAGCCATTCGCCGCCAATTTCGGCAGCGGCAGCGTCTCCTCGTCGGACGGCCAGTTCTTCCGGGCGGCCGGTCTCGGCAGCGACTCCGGCCGCCGCAATGCCCACTACGGCCAGCGGCCAGGGTTCAAGGTCTATACGCACATTTCTGGCCGCTACGGACCCTATTCCAGCAAGCTGATCGCGGCGACAGCCAGCGAGGCGCTGCATGTCTTGGACGCGCTGGTCTACCACCAGGGCGAGGTCACGATCCGCCGCCACCACACCGATGGCGGCGGCGATTCCGATCATGTCTTTGCCCTGTGCACGTTGCTGGGCTTTCTGTTCGCCCCCCGCATCCCTGACCTGAAGCACCGGCGGCTCTACAGCTTCGGCAAGCCGTTCGACTATCCGACCCTGGAGCCGCTCATCGGCGGGCGGATCAATGTCGCCTTGATCCGCGCCTACTGGTCGGAAATCCTGCGCATCGTCGCGTCCATCCGGGCCGGCACCGTGTCCCCCTCGGTGATCATGCGGCAACTTGCCTCCTACCCAAGGCAGAATGGCGTCGCCGCTGCGCTGCGGGAGCTTGGCCGACTGGAGCGCACGCTGTTCACGCTGGATTGGATCGAGGACCCCGAACTTCGCCGTGAAACCGGGCAGGAATTGAACAAGGGAGAGTCCCGCAACAGCCTGGCACGTGCCGTGTTCATTCATCGGCTCGGCGAAATTCGTGACCGCACCTATGAGAACCAGCAACACCGCATGTCCGGCCTCAACCTGGTCATCACCGCGATCATCTTGTGGAACACCCGATACCTCGAACGCGCCGTTGCCACGCTGCGCCAGACGGAAGATGTCCCGGACAGCCTTCTGGCGCACCTCTCTCCGCTGGGCTGGGAGCACATCAACCTGACCGGCGACTATGTCTGGTCGCCCTCAAAAGACCTGTCGGAAAACCATGACGGATTGCGGCAGCTGCGCGCCGCTCCCGAGGCGCTCAGGAAGGCGGCATGATGTTCACGTTCCGTCCCCTTATGCGTACCAGGAGGCCTATTGGTTAGTTCCGGCCTGGATGCGCGCGGTGCGGGACAGCCGCACCTCTTGGCACAGCGGCGGCTGGATCGAATATGCCTCCGACATGGCACTGTGGTACCATGGCGGCAAGGATCCCTTGCCAATCCGCTGGGTCCTGGTCCGCTATCCCGATGGCCGACGTGATACCGAGGCCTTCCTCTGCACTGATCCCGAGGCAGCACCGCTCGATGTGCTCGACTGCTATAATCATCGCTGGGCGATGGAGAGCACCTACGAAGAATCGCGTTCCCACCTCGGCATCGAAACCGAACGTCAGTGGTCGGACCCGGCGATCTTCCGCACCACGCCGCTGCTGTTCGGGCTCTACTCTGTAGCACTGCTGTGTCACTTCCAGGCTAACATATTGAATAATATAGCAGATTTCAGCGCTAAGTAACTCGCAACGAATTGGCTAACATATTGAGATATCTTGGCTTTAACATGAGATGTGACACAGCAGTGGTAGTCGCCCTCTATGTGCAGCAGAACGCCGAGCGGCTGGCGCTGTCGCCGCGTTGCGCCGCCTGGTATCCCAAGCCGGCGGCAACGCTCGTCGAGGCGCTGGCGCGGCTGCGCCGGCACCTCTGGTTCGGGATTTTCTGCGTGTCGGCCGACGGCAGCGACGTGCCGAAATCGCTCACACCTGAAGTGCAACGGCTGATACAGTTGGCGTGCTACGCTTCATGATCTAAAACAATCAGCAAAGGTCCAGTGCAGAACGGGCTTCCACACGGAAGGCCCGAGCGGTCAGTGCAGACCCTTATCAGTCCAGCCCAAGCTTCACAGACGCGTGATGGGCAAAGTCGAGTAACACGTGCTGCTATGACCTCTGAGAGGACGCTCTCGGCGATTTCGCGCCGTTTGGCAGCATCCAGCTTTTTTTTGCGCCGGCCGCCCCCACGGCCCTTGGCGCGGGTGGCTGCCAAGCCGGCGCCGGTGCGCTTCCCGCGGCCATCCCGCTGCGACGGACAACGAGTTCTCGTCTTTGGATGGCTTTCGCCATAGATCGTCGCACCGACCAGAACGGGCCAGCAATGTCGCCACCGGAAACCGCGTCTGCAGATAACCCGTTCGATGATGTCGTTGGCGTCCTCGTGCTGCCCGGCTGCGTGGTTATCCGCCTGGCCAGCGGCGTTCCGGCCGACAAGGTCAAGCCGGTCGTGCGGGGCAGCGGACGTTGCGAGAAGCTGCGGTCCACCCATCGCTGGATGAGCGTCGACCCGCTGCGGCAGGAAACCGCGCTGGTGATGGAGGTGGATCTCCAGGATCTGCTGTCGCGGCCGGACCTGCGCATCCAGGTCTGGGTGCAAGGCTACCTGGCGTGGGACCGGAGCTTTCCGGAAATCGTCTCGCCGGGGGGGCGCGCCCTGGTGGGCCGTATCGAGGCGGTGCGCGACTACTGCCTGACGGGCTGGGCCGCCGACCTGCACGGCGGGACGGTGCCGCCGCTCGAGCTGCTGATCGACGGCGAGGCCGTTGCCGATGCCGCGATCGCGATCACCCGGCATGACCTGAACCGCTACGTGCTGCCGCCTTCCTGCATCGGCTTCCGCATTCCGTTGCCGGCCCGGGTGTTGGACGGGGCCGCACACGACATCCGGGTGCGGGTCGGTGGCAGAGCAACCTTCGCCCTGGCCTGGCAGGCCAGGCCGCGGTTCGAGGTCGAGGCCGATCGGGACGGCGCGATGTCGCTCTGGTTCTTCGATGCCGCCATGCCTGACACGCCGGTCACCATTTCGCTCTGCCGCGACGGCACCGTGCTGCACAGCGGCCCCACCCGGCCGCACGCCGAAACGGTGGTGCTGGCCGGGCGGTCGCAGACCGGCTTCACCGCCGCTCTGCCGGCGCCGGCCGGCGCCGGCATCGAGCTGCGCGCCGGTCGCGATGCTCAGTTGGCCTTCGCCAGCCTGCAGCCGCGGACACCGGCCACGGTGGCCAGGGCGTTCCGCCGGATCGCCGCCGAGTTGCTGCGGGCCGAGCGGACGCTCGGGCTGGATACCGGCTGGAGCCGGGACCGGTTGACCGGTCTGCGGGCGGGACCGGAGCTGGAGCGGACCATCCGGCCCGGGCTGCACGTGGTGGCACATTGTCCGCCGGGTGGCGTCTCGGTGCTGGTGCCGGTCTACAAGGGGATTGCGGACACAAAGGCATGCCTGGACTCGCTGGCGGAGGCGGTGCGCACGGGTGTCAGCGGGATTGCCGAAATCATCCTGGTCGATGACGCCTCGCCCGAGCCGGCCATGGCGGAATTGCTGCGCGAGCAGGCGGGCAAGGGCCTGTACCGCCGGCTCGGAGTTGCCGTGCAGGTGCTGCGCAACCCGGGCAATCTGGGCTTCGTGGCCTCGGTCAACGCCGGTATCGCGGCCGCCATGCCGCGCAATGACATCCTGCTGCTCAATTCGGACACCGTGGTGCCGGTCGGGTTCGCCGCCCGGCTGCAGGCAGCCGCCTACAGCCGGCCCGACATCGCCTCGGTGACGCCGCTGTCGAACGACGCCACCATCCTCAGCCTGCCGGACCGGACCGGCGGCAACCCGCTCGGAGCCGAGCTGGTGCCCGTGCTGGACGGCTTCCTGCAGGCCCGTGGCGGCGAGCGCGTATGCGACATCCCGGTCGGCGTCGGCTTCTGCATTCTGCTCCGGCGGGCGGCGCTGGACGATGTCGGCGGTTTCGGCAGCGAATGGGGCCGCGGCTATTGCGAGGAGGTGGATTGGTGCCTGCGCGCCCGCGACCGCGGCTGGACGCATGCGGCGGCGCTCGACACCTTCGTCCACCACCGCGGCAGCGTCTCGTTCGGCGCCGACGAGCGCAACCTGATCCTGGCGCGTAACCATGCGCTGCTGGAGCAGCGCTACCCGGAATATCTCGGCGACCTCAAGGCCACCATGGCGGATGATCCGCTGCAGGCGGTGCGACGCGAGGTGTTCTGCCTGCTGCTGCGCCGGGCCGGCCAGCCCTGCCTGGTTCACTTCACGCACAAGATGGGCGGTGGCACCAGCAAGCTGCTGGAGGCACTGGCCGGACGCTTCGCCGCTTCCGGCGGAATCAACCTCATCTGCACACGTGTGACCGACGCCTGGCTCGGCGCGCCCGGCTACGAGGTGCACTGGCGCGAGCGCAACCTGACGCTGCGTCTGCGCCCGGCGGCGATCACCGACTTCGTGCTCGGGTTGGAGAAACTTGGCCTGGAGAAATCTGGCTTCCCGGGGGCGGCGCTGGTGGTGCATTCGCTGACCGGGGTGGGGCCGGACATTTACGCCGTGACGGCGGCGACCGCGCTGCCCTGCGCGGTCTATGTGCATGACTTCCAGTGGTACTGCCCGCGGGTGGTGCTGGTCGATCAGACCCGGCAGGTACTGCGGCGAGCCCGGAGCGCAGGTACCTGCCAGCTCTGCGTTCGTGCCAATCCGATCTACGACTTCGCCGAGGACGACGCGCTGATCCGCACCGATCTGCCGCGCTGGATCGCACGCAACGCCTTGTTGCTGGAGCGGGCCAGGGTCGTAGTGGTGCCCTCACGCGACACCGCCAGGCGCATCGCCGCCCGTTTTCCCCGTCTTGCGTTGCGCTGCGTGCCTCACCCGGAGACGGTGGAGCGCGGCCTGATCAGCCGGATGCCGGATGCGGACCGCCGGACCCGCATTGCTGTGGTGGGCGGCATCAGCCTGCAGAAGGGCAGCGAGGCGCTGCGCAGCCTCGCGTTGCACATCGAGGCGACCGGTGCGCCGGTGAGCATCGAGGTGATCGGCACGGTGGAAGACCCGTCCCTGTTCGCCGCCATCGCCACGGTGATGATCGGCGGGTCCTACCGTCCCGAGGAACTGGCCGGACGGCTCGCCCGGTTCGACCCGCATGTCGTGTTCTTTCCGGCCGTCTGGCCGGAGACGTATTCATTCGTGCTGTCCGAGGTCTGGGCCGCCGGGTATCCCGTGGTGGCCTTCGACATCGGCGCCATCGCCGAACGCATCCGCGCGACCGGCGCCGGCGTGGTGCTGCCGTTCGAGACCGGACCCGCCACGCTGCTGGCGCGCCTGCTGGACGCGCGCCGCCAGGTGGCGGGCCTGGCAGGGCTGGAATTCACGATCGGCCGTAACGGGTCGTTCGCCGGCGACCCGGTGGCAGAGTTGTTCCCGGCGGCAACCCCCGCCGGAGCATCGTTGCCCTGATCGACGCTCATCGCCACGGGCTTGAACGGCGCCTTTCGGCCTGAATCGGCGCCGCACGCACACGAAATAACCAAAACGCTCCTGCCGTGCGCAATGCATGGCAGGAGCGTTTCGACTTCCTGGGCGACAGACGGCGGCTTTCGCGACCCTGATGATGCATCATCAGGGTCGCGATTGTCAGTCGCCGGCAACCTTGAGGGGATGCGCGCCGGATGGCGCCGTCCCGGCATTGTCCGCAGCCTTGGTATCTTCGTCCGCAGGACGGTTCCACCATCCGCCCCCGAGTGCCTGGAACAGCGACGCCGTGTCTGCCAGCCGGGCGGCACGCGCCTGCACCAAAGCGAGCGCCGCCTGCTGATAGGTCTGCTCGGCATTGAGCAGGGCGAGATAAGCGATCTGCCCCAACTCAAGCTGGCTGCGGGTGATCTGCAGGCTGTGCGCCGCCGCCTGCTCGGCGTTGGACGTCGCCTGCAACGCTTCCGCGTCGGCCACCAGCGCCCGCAGCACGTCGGCGACGTTCTGCATCGCCGCGAGCACGGTGACCTTGTACTGCGCCCCCGCCTGGTCGAAGGCCGCCCTGGCAGCACGCTCGCGGTGCAGCAGCGTGCCAAAGTCGAACAACGGCGCCGTCAGGTCGGCACCGAGGGTGAAGAAGTTCGTGCCGGGCGTAAAGAAATCACTGACCTGGGGCGCGCTGTTGCCGCCGATGCCGGTAAGGGTCAGCTGCGGCAGCCGTGCGGCAACGGCCACGCCGATCTGGGCGCTCGCCGCATGCAGCAACGCATCGGCCGCCAGCACGTCGGGCCGCTGCGCCACCAGCTTGGCGGGCAGACTGACCGGCAGATCGGTCGGCAAGTGGAAATCGGCGAGGGTAAAGATCTCCTTCGGCTCCTCGCTCGGCGGCACGCCGACGAGCGTCGCGATCAGGTCGCGCTGCTGGCCGAGCAGCTTGGTCAGTGGCGGCAGCAGTTCCTGCACCTGGGCAAGCGCCGCTTCCTGCGCGACCACATCGGCCACCGCAACCTGACCGAAGCCGAGCTGGCGGCGGAGGATGTCGAGCAGGTCGGTTTCCGCCTTGATCTGGGCGTTGGTCGCATCGATCTGCCCGCGCAGCGACGCCTCCTGCACCGCCGCCCCGACCAGATTGGTAATCAGGGTGATGTAGGTCGCTTCCAGCTGGAAGCGCTGATTGTCGGCCTGCGCGTGCAGGTTTTCCATCAGGCGCTGATTGGCCCCGAACACATCAGGCGTGAAGGTCACGCCCAGATTGCCTGTGAACACCGAGTAGTAGGGATTGGACGTGGGACCGCCCGGGGAGAGCGATTTTGTCGGACTCAGGTTGCGGCTGGCCCCAAGCCCGGCGCTCACGCTTGGGAAATAGGCGCCGCGCTGCGCCGCCACCAGTTCGTTTGCCTGGCGCAGGGCGGCGCGGGCCGCGTCGAGGCTGGCGTTGGTCGCCAGCGCCCGGAGAACCAGGTCATCAAGCTTCGGGCTGCCGAAGCGCTTCCACCACTGGGCCTCGACATCCTGGCCGGCGAGAAACCGCTGCGCGTCGCCGGTGGGGATGGGTGTCGCGACGGTGGCGTCCGGCAGCTTTGTGCTGAGGTAACCCTCCGCCGTGGGCGGCGGAGGGGTTGTATAGTCAGGACCGACGGCGCAGGCGCCCGGCAGCAGGGCAACCGGCAGGAGGGCCGCCCCGAGTAGGGCGGACCGAAAAGAATAGGTCATGTGCGTCACTCCGCTGGCTGTCCGGCGTGGATAGCTTCAATTTCTTCGGCGCGGCGAGAAACAAAGCTTATCAGCACCGGCAAAATCAGCAGGATCAGCACCGGAGCCAGCGTAATGCCGCCCACCACCACCAGCGCCAGCGGCTTTTGCACCTGTGAGCCGATGCCGGTGGAGAAGGCCGCGGGAAGCAGGCCCACGCAGGCCGCCACACAGGTCAGGACCACCGGTCGCATCTGGGTCTCGCAGGCCTTCACCAAGGCGCTCGCCTTGTCCAGCCCGTCCTCCAGCACGGAGTTGTAGTAGGAAATCACGATGATGCCGTCCATGGCGGCGATACCGAACAGCGCCACGAAGCCGATTGCCGCCGAGACGCTAAACGGCGTGCCGGTGGCCGCCAGGGAGAAGATACCACCGACCAGCGCCATCGGGATGACGCTCGCCGCCAGCAGCGTGTCGCGCAGCGAACTGAAGTTGACGTAGAGCAGCACGATGATCAGGCCGATGCCCAGCGGCACCACCACCTTCAGCCGCTTCACCGCATCCTGCAGGTTGCCGAATTCGCCCACCCATTCCAGGCGATAGCCGCCCGGCAGCACGACGTGCTCCGCCACCGCCTTCTGTGCCGCGATCACCGCGCCGCCGAGGTCGCGGCCACGGACGCTGAACTTGATCGGGATGTAGCGCTCCATGCCCTCGCGATAGATGAACGCCGGGCCACTGAGCAGCTTTACCTCGGCCACATCGGATAGCGGGATCTGCATCACCCCCGACCCGCTGGGGGACTGCGCCCCGATCGGGATGCGGCGGATCGCATCGAGGCTGGTGCGGTATTCGGGCGAGAGGCGGACCATGATCGGGAAGTTCCGGTCGCTGCCCGGCTCATACAGATTGCCGGCGGCCTGGCCGCCCACGGCCGCTTGCAGGGTCGCGTTGATATCGCCCGGCTGCAGCCCGTAGCGGGCGGCCTTCACACGGTCGATATCCACCTGCACGGTCGGTTGGCCAAGCGAGTTGAAGATCGCCAGATCGACAATGCCGGGCACATCGGCCATTGCGTCTTTGATTTCAGCCGCGGTTTTCTCAAGCAACTTGAGATCGTTGCCGAACAGCTTGACCGAATTCTCGCCCTTCACGCCGGAGGCGGCTTCCTCGACGTTGTCCTCGATGTTCTGCGAGAAGTTGAAATCGACGCCGGGAAATTCGTTCTGCAGTCGGTCGCTGATGGTCTTCGTCAGGTCAGGTTTGGTGACGCCTTTCGGCCAGGCATCGAACGGCTTGAGCGGCACGAAGAACTCGGCATTGAAGAAGCCGGTGGCGTCGGTGCCGTCGTCGGGCCGGCCGTGCTGGGAGACGGTGGTCTCCACTTCCGGGTATTCCAGGAAGATTTCGCGCATCCGGTCGACCATGGAGTTGGTGCTCTCCAGCCCGACCGACATGGGCATGGTGGCACGGATCCAGAAATTGCCCTCTTCCAGCTTGGGCAGGAACTCCAGCCCGAGCCCTTGCACCACAACCCCGGCGGTCAGCAGGGTGAGGGCGGCGCCCCCCAGCACAATGATGCGGTTGGCCAGCGCCACGCGAAGCACCGGGCTGTAGATCCGGTGCAGGAACCGCACGACGATGGTCTCGGTTTCCTCCACCTTCGCCGGCAGGATCAACGCGGACAGGGCAGGCGACACGGTAAAGGTCGCCAGCAACCCGCCGGCGAGGGCGTAGGCGTAGGTCTTCGCCATCGGGCCAAAGATATGGCCTTCCACGCCGGAGAGGGTGAACAGCGGCAGGAAGCCCGCGATGATGATGGTGGCCGAGAAGAAGATGCTCTTGTTGACCTCGAAGCCCGATTCGGCGATCGCCAGGAACTTGCCGCGCAGTTCCCCCGGCGTGCGCACGCGCTGCAGTTCAGGCACAGGGTCGAAGCGATGCTCTGCGGGTTCCGAGAGATGGCGGAAGATGTTCTCCACCATGATGACCGTGGCATCGACGACAAGGCCGAAGTCGATCGCGCCGACCGATAGCAGGTTCGCCGATTCCCCGCGCATCACCATGATGATGACGGCAAAGGCGAGGGCGAAGGGGATGGTGATGGAGACGATGATGGCGGCGCGCAAATTGCCGAGGAAGATCCACATCACCAGGAAGATGAGGAAGATGCCTTCCATCATATTGTGCAGCACGGTGCGCGTGGTGATCGCGATCAGGTCGGCGCGGTCGTAGATGCGCTCGATATGCACACCGGGCGGCAGAATGCCGTTGTTGATCTTCTGCACCTCCGCCTCGACGGCGGCGATCGTCGGCTTGCTCTCGCCGCCGCGGCGCATCAGCACGATGCCCTGGACGATATCGTCGTCCTCGTCCTTGCCGGCGATGCCGAGGCGCGGCAGGTTGCCGATGGCGATGGTGGCGACGTTGCCCAGCATCACCGGCGCGCCGTTGTTGGAGGTCAGCATGGTGTTGCGCAGGCCGTCCAACGTGGAGATCAGGCCGACGCCGCGGACGATTGCCGATTGCTGCGCGAAGTCGATGGTCTGGCCGCCGACGTTGATGTTGCTGTTGTTCAGCACCGCCAAAATCTGCTGCAAAGTCAAGCCGTAGCTGATCAGCTTGTTCTGGTCGATAGTGACGTTGTAGGTCTTGGTCCGGCCGCCCCAGCCGGTCACGTCGATCACGCCGGGCACCGCCTTGAAGCGCCGCTCCAGCACCCAGTCCTGCAGCGTCTTGAGGTCGAGCGGTGAATAGCCCGGCGGCCCGACGACGCGGTAGCGGTAGATTTCACCGATCGGGCTGGTCGGGGACAGCTGCGGCTGCGCCCCGCCCGGCAGCGTGCCGATCTCGGCGAGATTATTGATGACCTTTTGCTGCGCCTGTTCGTAGGTGTAGTCGTAGGTGAACTGCACCTTGATGTCAGACAGGCCGAACAGCGAAATCGAGCGGATCGCCTTGATGTTCGGGATGCCCAGAATGCCGATTTCCACCGGGATCGTGTAATAGCGCTCGATCTCCTCGGCCGACTGGCCAGAGGCCTGGGTGATTACCTCGACGAGGGGAGGCACCGGGTCCGGATAGGCTTCGATGTTGAGGTTGAGGAAGCTGACGAAGCCGCCGCCGAGCACAAGCAGAAGGAAAATAAAGACAAGGATTCGCTGCTTGATGGCAAAAGTAATGATGCCGTTCATGTCGCCGCCCTCAATCCGTCTCGATGGCGCGGTCGATGAACACGGCTCCGGTCGTCACCACCTTCTCACCGGGTTTCAGCCCTTCGGTGATCTCGATCAGACCATTCTCGGCACGCCCGGTGTGCACCTGTCGCATTTCCACCGTCTTTGCGGCAGGATCGGCCACCCAGACATGCGCCTTCTCACCTTCAAACACCACGCCGCGCGCCGGCACGGCGGGCGACTGCGAAGAGGCCCCGGTAATGATGCTGAAGGAGCCGAACATCTGCGGCTTCAGCGCGCCATCGGTGTTGTCGATCTCGGCGCGCACCGGCAGCCGGCGCGTGTTGGGGTCGATGGAAGGGGCGACGTAGGTAAGGTGAGCGGTAAAGCTGCGGTCCGGGAAGGCGAGCACGCGCACTGACACCGGATCGCCGACATGGACCAGCCCGGTATCGGCCTCCCGCACGTTGGCGATCAGCCAGACCTTGGAGAGATCGCCGATGGTGTAGACCGGATTGGAGGCGCCGCTGGAGGCGCTGACGATGTTCTGGCCCACGCCGACCTGGCGCTGGATGATCGTGCCGCCGATCGGCGCCAGCACCTCGACTTCAGGCCGGGCCGTGGCGTTCTCTGGGTGTTCCTCCAGCGTCGCAATTTCAGCGTCGGTCTTGCCGAGGATGCGCAGGCGGCCGCGCACGGCGCCCAACGCGATGTTGGCGGAATCCAGCCCGCCCTGGGCGGTGGCGAGGTCTACCTGGCTCTGCTGCCAGTCCTTCAGCGCGCCGCCCTGGGCGTTGAACAGATCATGCGCGCGCTTTTCGCTCGTCTGCGCCATGCGTAACTGGGCGCGGGCGGTGCGCAGCGTGGCAACGGCGGCGACCAGATCGTTTTGCGCCTGCACGAACTCGCTGGCCTGAATAGCGAACAGCGGCTGGCCTGCTTTCACGACATCGCCGGGTTTGGCAATCACGTGGGTCACGCGGCCGGAATAGGGGGAGAACACCGGTGTGTTCAGGTCGTCGTCGATGGCGATCATGCCGTCGGTGCGCCGCGCGGCCTCGAAGGTGCGCGTCGCGACCTCGGTAATGGCGAACGCCGCCCATTGGTCTGGGCTGGGGGTGAAGGTGGGGACCGTAAAGGTCTGCTCGGTGACCGGCTTCTCCTTCGGGGCGGCGATCTCCGGCGAGGAGAGGAGAGACTTGCCGAGCAGGCCGACGAGCAGACCGCCTGCCGCGATTGCGACGGCGATGAACTGGACGCTCCGCGGCAACCCGCGTGCCGGTCGTGCACCATGCTGATCTGGCGAGGTGGTCCTGGATTCATGAAGCGACACTGGCGATTTACCAACTTATGAGAGCGCGGGAAAGACACGACGTCATAGCATTAGCTTTGGCCGAGCCAGAGCCTGTGGATAGTTTTGGCAGGGACAAGGCTTTTGGACAAGGGCCAAGCTGCGTGTTACGTTTTGTGCAACATTTTGTTACATTTTTTTTAGGCTTTCCGCTTGAACCACAACATCAATAAATTCAAATGATTGCCGCACGGCATCTCGTTGCGCCGTCACGACATCACGCCGGACACGCAGAGAAGCCAGAACAGATCAACCGGTATCCTGATACGCATCCGCGGATAGATGGCGAATACGGACCGAAAGCCCCGTTATAGGGCTGAAACCGGCTGATTCATGACTACATGGATACGATTTCCGGTAGCCGCCCCGGCCACCGGATCTGAGCAATGTGACAAAATCTAACAGAGTGGCGCTGACAGGTGGAACCTGTGACAAATCACAGGGTAGGTGAGGTGTGATTTGTCACAGGTAACCCGCGGTCCCGCATGGCGCGCCGCCACGCAGGTCGCCATAGACCCGCCGGGGAGGGGAATGGTCGGCAGGACCCGGGAATTGACGAGCGATCTGGGCGGATAACCCAGGGTGCGTTTTTGCCTGGCTGGACCGACCCAGGAATGCCTCGCGCGCCATGCGTATGGTTCGCGATCCGCATCACCTGGCTCTGCGTCCTTTTATTCTATGATCGATCCGGCAGGCCCTGGGCCCGGTTGGTCGCCAGCAGGCGGCGCTTTGCCCTCCAGCCTGTTACGGGCGGTCTCAAAATATACTTCGGCGAAATGCGCCGCCTCGGCCTGGACGTGGCTTTCATGGTGGCTCTGCTCGTCGGAAAGAATGAATTGACTGTGCACCCGCGTGTGCAGTTCTTTCAAGCTTTCGATTGGGTATTCATGCAATTTCGCCACTTGTATCAGCAGTTCCTCCAATATGTGATCGAGTGCGATTCTTTTAGCTGCTGCCTTGAGTCGCGCGTTATATTCTGGACTTCCATACCAAACCATATTCAGCTCCTTTTCGTTTATCGTTTGATTAGGCTTTCTGCAGCCATTGCTGTGCTGTATGCTCGTACATCCACGTTGCCTCCGGGGTGATATTTTCCAAGATCGTCCATTACTGTCCTAATCTCAGCCTTTGCGCAGGCGTCCCGCCGCCGTGCAACGCTGCCGGGGCCATGCCATTGGGGAGGGTCACAGTGAACCGCGATCCTTTGCCTTCATGGCTCTCAACCGTGATGTCGCCGCCGTGCAGACGCACGACCGTCGCAACAAGAAAAAGCCCGACACCGGTTCCCTCGAAGCCAGTTACGTTGCTACCACGGTAGTATCGTGTGAATATTTTTGCTCTGTCCTGTTCAGGAATTCCGACTCCATGATCTTCTATGACGATAAAATTCACCCCGGCTATTTGCTCTGCCACGATTTTTATATCCGCACCTTCGGGCGAATATTTTATTGCATTTGAAAGAAGATTGCTGAACACCTGGAACAGCAGCTTCGGATCACCGCGCACCAGCAATGGGTATGAGGCATACTCTTCCAGCATCCGCGCATCGGGGGACATTTCCCGGTGCCAGCGGCAAGCATCACGCAATACAGAAGTCAGATCGATATCCGCCGGACGGAGGAGCATGTTTGCATCGCCATCCAGCAGGCGCGAGGTATCCACCAGGTTGTCGATCAGCCGGACGATCCGCACCACCGCGGCCCGCATCCGGCCCGCACGCTCGACAATATCCTCGCCGCGCAACCGGTCCTTCAAGCTGATCAGACGCTGGGCATGGGCATCTATCTGGGTAAGCGGGGTGCGGAATTCATGTGTGATCATCGTCAGGAAGTTGCGCTGCAACTGGGTCACATTCTGTTCGTGTGCCAGTTGCTCCTCCAGCAGCGCGGCCTGCTGGGCCAGGCCGCGCTGGCTCAGCACCAGTTCGATCGCATTGCTGCGGAATACGACGACGGCGCGTGCCATTTCGCCGATTTCATCGCTACGGCCGGTGTGGCCGATTTCGATATTGGTGTTGTGCGCGGCAAGCTGACGCATCGCCTCGCCCAGATCGAGCAAGGGACGGGAAACCAGGCGCCGGACCTGGGATATGACGACCACCAGCATCAGACCCGCCGCCAGCAATCCCCCGCCCATCAGCCAGCGCGCCCGTTGATAGGCCAGCACGGAGTGTTCGCTGGCCTGTGCCGCCCGGGTCTCGTTGTAGGCGGTCAGTCGTTCAAGCAGATCGCTCGCGGCGCGGTATGTCGTCCGTGATGTGGTTCGGTAGAGCTCGGCCGCTTCGACATGGCGGCCTGCGGACGACAGCGCGGCGACCCGATCGGCCAAAATCTTGTAGGCGGTCCAGGTTGAACTGAATTGCCGATAGAGGCCGGCTTCCTTGTCATCATGGCCTATGCGCTCATATCCCTGTTGCGCGCGGGTGACCTCCTGATCGAGCACATGGAGATCATGCATGGTCTCGGCCCGCTCGGCGGCGGAGGACACCAGCAGGCTGTCGGCTTCGACGGCCCGGTAATCCGAGGAGAAGTTATTGATATCGCCGAGGAACCTTGTGTTGGGAAGCCAGCGGTCCCGCACGTCGGTCGACGCCTCGTTGGAGGTGCGCAAGCTCCAGACGCCGACGATGCCCAGACTCACGATTGTCGCGAAGAGCGCCAGGAAAAACAGCGAAAGTCGCCCCCTGAGGGACTCACGGTATTTCACGGCGCTGGTCCGCTGCTGCTGTCCGGTTCGACCCCGGTCTGGCCGGGGTCGGCGCGCTCTCGGTAATCGGCCGCCGGCAAGCTGACGCCATCTGTCCAGGGCAATCGCATTTCAGAAGGATCCGAGGAGTCTGGAGAGATAGGCATCGTTCCAACCGGCCCGTTGGAACTTGCCGCGCAGAGAGCCCTTGGAGCCGTCCTTCTGCATGACGTTCAGGGCCATGTGTCGCAGGACCGCAAGATTGTGTGGCCCGTTGCCCAGTCTGGTCCGGTCCTGATCCTCGTTCATCACCACATCCAGCCGCCAGTGCAGCCGGTTTTCGACACCCCAGTGCTCGCGGACGACCTCGTTGAAGCGTGTCGCGGATAGCGCTGTGCTGAGAAGGTAGTAGGCGGTCTCGGTGGTGGTCTTGCTCGCGGTTTCACGGATACGGACAACCTTGCCGATGGCCGCCAGGCCGGGCCAGTGATGATCCCGCTGCAACCAGTCGATATCGGTCGAGACCGTGGCCGTGCGGGTCTCGATGCGGCCGTGATCGGCGTCCACGTTTTGCGCGCTCGTCGCCGGTTTGCTGGCCGGGTCATTGAGGAACGTGCTGACGTCATCATGCAGCGTGCCCTGATTGCCCTTCAGCGCCAGGGCATAGTCGCCGCCCTGATCGACGATCTGCTGAGCAATCGCCCGCTGGCAGTTGAGCGCGTCGGCGGTCACGATCGTGCCTTTCAGTGACAGCATCTCCAGCAACTTCGGCACCGCGGTGATCTCATTTGATTTGGCGTCGGTGGCGATCTGCGCCAGCACCAGGCGCTGCTCGCATCCCCAGGCACTGACCATGTGCAGCGGTGACTTGCCGCTGGCGCGATCGAAGGAGCGACGCAGAACCTTGCCATCGATCGCTACAACGCCCTGAACCGTACTCGAAAACTGCGCCATGAACCGCTGAAACGCCGCGCCAAACTGCGCCGGGTCGAGCAGGCGGAACAGGCGGCTGAAAGTGTCGTGACTTGGAATGCCCTTCTCCAGCTTGAGAAAGCCGCGCAGGAACGGCTCTTTCGCTTCCGCAAACCGAGCCATGTCCACCGCACCCTGGCCGCCACATAACACTGTACACAGCGCAATCATCAGCAACTCATGGAAGTCATGCAGCCCGGCATTCCCGGTTCGTGGGTCTTCCAGACCCTCCCAGCAGCCGGCAAACTGATCCAAGGCGTCCTCCCACCGCAGGTTTCCCGCGCCCTCCGGTAGAATCCATCGCCCCGCCCCGCGCAAGCCGCCGTCGCGCTGTCAAGGAAATTCCAAGTGCGATTCCCCTGCCATCTGTCGGGTTTGACTGGTGAACTGCAACAAGATAGGGGAAGCTGCCGATTGGTAAGGGCCGAGGCGGTATGCCTGCCGCATGCCGGGGACGGCGCTTGCATGAACAGGGGAGACAATGGGAGACCTACGCCGGCACGTGCTGTGCATAGACGACGACCATGATACGGTGGACCTGATCGCCGAAGAGCTGGTTGACCGCGGCTTCAAGGTGAGCACGGCGTATGATGGGGAACAAGGGTTCCAGGCAATCCTGGCGAAGCAGCCGGATATCGTGTTGGCTGACATCAGCATGCCCGTGCTGTCTGGCTTCGATCTTCTGGAGCGGCTGACCGCAATAGCGCCGCGCTTCAGTAGCATGCCCTTTGTCTACCTGACGGCTCTTTCCGATCGGGCGAGCGAACTCAAGGGGCGGCAGCTCGGCGCGGACGACTACATCACCAAGCCGGTCGATTTCGATATCCTGATCGCGATCATTACCGCTCGGCTGGCGCGGGTGGCGCGGACGGCAATCTGGCCGAGACAGGTGAACCTCACCGAGCGCGAGGTGGAGACGCTGACCTGGGCGGCGCGCGGCAAGACGTTGTCGGAAATCGCCCAGATCCTCGGCCTGACCAAGCGAACGGTCGATTTCCATATCGACAATGCCCGTGTGAAGCTGAACACCACCACACGCATGCATGCAGCAGTCAAAGCGGCGGCCGGCCAGTTGATCGAACCGTAGGACGGGCCGCCGCCCAACTTCTTCTTGCTGTCGCCCGGCTAGTGGCGAGTATTCGGTTTGACCGGAACAGCACCGGGCTTCGGCACCGAGCCGATGTAACCGGTTCTCTTCGTCGGCCCACCGACGGAACTGTTGATCATCCCCGGCTTGCTGTAGTGACCTGTACCGCTCGGGCCGACGGCGGAAGCCGGGGTCACACCGAAGGTGACCCAGCCGCCGAGCAGTGCAAAAACCAGCACGATACGTGCGAACATCCTGCGCTTCTCCTTTGCCTGGCATCAGCTTTCGGGCGTCTCGGGTCCGAACAGCTTGGCGTCGCCGGTGGGGGTATCACTCTTGTTGAGGAACAACAAGCCGACTGCCGGAACGACGACCAGCAGCAGCAGCGGCCCGACCAGCATCCCACCGACCACCACGGTCGCCAGCGGACGCTGCACCTGACTGCCGATGCCGGTCGAAATCGCCGCCGGCAGCAGCCCAATGCAGGCGGACAGCGCCGTCATCAGCATGGGTCGCATGCGCTGGCTGGCGGCACGGAACATGGCATCGCGCGGGTTGGCTCCGCTTCCCTGCCGGACCTGGTGATAATAGGTGAGCACCAGGATACCGTTCATGACCGACACGCCAAACAGCGAGATGAAGCCGATGGCACCGGAGATGCTGAAGTCGAGGCCGGTCACCAGCAGCGCCAGGATGCCGCCGGTTATCGCGAAGGGAATGCCGGACAAGGCCAGCAGGCTGTCGCGCAGCGAGTTAAACAGGACGTAGAGCAGCACCAGGATGATGGCCAGGCTGATCGGCACCGAGATCGCCAGGCGTTTCTGCGCCTGCTGCAACTCCTCGAACTCGCCGGCCCATACCAGCCGGTAGCCGTTCGGCAGCTTCACATTCTGCGCAATCCGGGATTGGGCCTCGGCCACGGCGCCACCCAGATCGCGGTCGCGGACACTGAACTTGATCGGAATGAAGCGCTCGTTCAACTCGTGGAAGATGTAGGAGGCGCCGGTGTCCAGCGTGATGGCAGCGAGTTCGCTCAGCGGGATGTAGGCGTTGGCACCCGAGGGAGTCGTGTAGCCGACCTTGATGGCGCGCACCTGGTCGATGTCCTCGCGGTATTCCGGTGCCAGCCGCAGCGTCACGTTGAATTGCCGGTCGCCTTCGAGCTGGGTGGTCGCCACCGTGCCGCCCAGCGCGGCCTGCACCACCGTATTCACGTCACCCGTGTTGAGGCCATAGCGGGCCGCCTTGGCGCGGTCGACGGTGACATTCAGGTTGGGCTGCCCCAGGACCCGGAAAATCCCCAGATCGGTGATCCCCCTGACCTGCTGCATTTCAGCCATGACCTGCGCCCCGAGAGTCTCCAGCACGTTGAGGTCGCGGCCGATGATCTTCACCGAGTTGGCGCCCTTGATGCCTGACAGGCCCTCCTCGACGTTGTCCTGGATATACTGCGAGAAGTTGAATCCGATGCCAGTGAATTCCTGGGCGAATTCGTGCTGAAGATCCTTGATCAGCATGTCCTTGGTGTAGCCGGGCCGCCACGTGTCGAATGGCTTCAGCGGCACGAAGAACTCGGCGTTGAAGAAGCCGGCCGCGTCGCTGCCGTTGTCCGGCCGGCCGTGCTGCGAGACGACGGTGATGACCTCCGGATGGCTCTTCAGGATCTCGCGCATTTTGGACACGTACGGCATCGCCGCTTCCAGCGAGATGGTGGAAGGCATCGACGCACGGATCCACATGTTGCCTTCTTCCAGGGCGGGCAGGAACTCGCTGCCAAGATTGCGCCCGAGGAAGCCGGTGCCGACCAGGATGAGCAGACCGAATACGACGACCAGCCTGCGATGATCGAGCGACCAGCGCAGCACCGGGTTGTAGATGTGGCTCAGCAGCCGCACCACGATCGTCTCGCTCTCGCTGACCTCCTTGGGCAGCAGGTAGGAGGTGAGCACCGGCGTGACGGTAAAGGTAGCCATCAGCGCGCCGGCCAGCGCATAGCCATAGGTGCGTGCCATCGGGCTGAAAATCTGGCCCTCGACGCCCTGCATGGTGAACAGCGGCACGAAGGCGGCGACGGTGATCGCGGTGGAAAAGAAGATGGCACGGTCGATCTGCAGGCAACTGAACAGGATCAGCCGCAGGCGGTCCGTCCACCCGGTGGCGGTGGGTCCGGAGGTGGGGTCGTCGCCGAACACGCCTTCCTTCAGGTCTTCCAGCACCTGGCGTCTCTCGCCAGGCTCGGCCTGGAAATTGCGGAAGACATTCTCCACCAGGATGACAGCCGAGTCGATGATGATGCCGAAATCCACGGCACCGATCGACAGCAGGTTGGCGTCCTCGCCTCGCAGCACCAGCATGCAGATGGCGAAGAACAGCGCGAAAGGAATGTTGACGCCGACGATGATCGCGCTGCGCAGGTCGCCGAGGAAGATCCATTGGATCAGGAACACCAGCACGCAGCCGAACACCAGGTTGTGCATGACGGTGTGGGTCGTCACCGCCACCAGGTCCGTCCGGTCATAGAACGGCACCAGCTTCACGCCCGGCGGCAGGCTGCCGTCACTGTTGATCTTCTCAACCTCGGCCTTGATGCGCGGCACCACGTCGTTGGTGTGCAGCGTGCGGTTCATCACCACGATCGCCGCCACCACGTCATCCTCGGCGTCGCGGCCGGCCTTGCCCAACCTCGGCACATTGCCGACATAGACGTGGGCTACGTCCTTCACCGTGACCGGAATGCCGTTGACCTGGGTCAGCACGATGTTTTCGATGTCGCCGGTCTTGTAGCCCTGGGCCAGATTATCGGCGCCGCCGCTGTCGATCAGGCCGACGCCGCGGATGTTGACCGATTGCTGGCCGATATTGATCGTCCGGCCGCCGACGTTGATGTTGGCGTTGCCGATCGCGGTCAGCATCTGCGGGATGGTGATGCCGTAGGCATCGAGCTTGTGCAGATCGGCCTCGATCTCGAATTCCTTGGTGGTGCCGCCCCAGGTATTCACCTGCACGACGCCCGGAACGGTCAGCAGCCGGCGCTGCAGAACCCAGTCCTCCACCGTGCGCAGATTGGTCAGCCCGAAATGGGGCGGCCCGGTCACCTGATAGCGGAACACCTCGCCGACCAGGCTCGAGCCCTGGATCTGCGGCTGCACGTTGTTGGGCAGACTGACGTTCTGCTGCAGGCTCAGCGCGGCCTGCGTCAGGGCGAAATAGTAGTCCACCCCGTAGTCGAAGGTCACGCGGACGAACGACAAGCCATAGAATGATGTCGATCGGATATTGTTCACCCCGGGAGTTGCCGCCAGGCCGACCTCCATCGGGATGGTGTAGTACCGCTCCATCTCCTCGGCCGACAGTCCGGCCGACTGGGCGGTGATTTCCAGGATCACCGGTGCCGGGTTCGGATAGGCCTCGATGTTCAGCTTGAAGTAAGCGGCAACGCCGGTGCAGATGAACACGAACAGGCCGAGCATGATGAGCGGGCGCTTGCTCAGACCGAAAGAAAGAACCGATTTTAACATCGAACTACCTATCCTGGATTATTCCTGGGCGGCCGCTGGACCGGTGGAGCCTAATGAAATGGGAAGTTCTTCACAGGGGCCGGCAAATTTATCCTGGACATCGCGACGGTCCTGACAAGCCCCCTGGAGAATCGGCTTTTTGACCGGCGCAAGCCGGGCCAGGCGACAGCCCGGCCACGGCTTGATGGTAACCTGCGCAGCCGGCTCACTCGTCGACTCCGTTCAGCGCATTACTGAGAAACAGCGCGCCACTGGCGGCGATCAGCTCGCCCGGCTGCAGACCCTCGAGTATCTGGTGATAGCCAACCTGCTGCACGCCCAGCTTCACTGTCCGCTTGGTGAAGCGCTTGCGATCAGTGGTCACCCAGACGGTCATCGTGCCGTCGCCTTCGCGGGCGACGCCATCGAGCGGCACGGCAAGAGACTGCAACGTCTCGCCGGTGTTGATGACAAAGTTGGCGAACATGCCGGACCGCAACAGGTGGTTCGGATCGGCAATTTCCGAGCGCAGGAATACCCGCCGCGTATTGGGGTCCACCGTCGCGCCAAGGGTGGTGATCCGGCCGTCGAACACGCGGTCCCGATAGGCGGGCACCCTGACCGAAACGGCCTGCCCTTCCTTGTAGCGGGCGATTTCGCTCTCCGGCACGTTCGCCAGCATCCACATCGTCGAGATGTCGGCGACCGTATACGGCGCCGGCGCGTTGCCGGGCTGCACGAACAGCCCCGGCGCCGCCACGCGCGCGGTTACCCGACCGGAGACCGGGCTGGGCACGACCAGGGTGGAATTGATATGGTGCGTCGTCGCGACCTTCTCGATCTCGGCCTGGCTCTTGCCGAAGATACGCACGGCGTCGAACGCCGCCCTGTAGGCGGCCTCGGCACCCTGCTGGTCGGAGATCGCCTGATCGTAGTCCTTCTGCGCGATGCCGTTGGCCGCGTACAGATCCTTGGCACGCGCCAGCGCGCGCGTGGTCAATCGCAGCACGCCGGCAGCACTGATCAGGGTCGATTCCGCCTGAAGAAGATCGGCGCTGTCGATGGTGAATAGCGTCTGCCCCTTCTGCACGTCGTCGCCGACCTTGGGGAACAGGCTGACGATCCGCCCCTGGTACGGGGTGAAGACCTGGACCTCCAGGTCTTCGTTGAAGTCGATGCTGCCGATTGCCTGGTCCTCGACCGGAAAGGCGCGGTATTCGACAGGTTCGACCTTGAACGCCTTCAGCTGCGCGGAACTCGAGCTCGACACTTTCCGCGGCAAGCGGATCGCCGGCATTGGCTTTGCCTTGTTCGGCCGTGGACTTGTCAGCCGGCGCCGTGGCAGCCTTGTCATTGGACGCCGCATTTGCGCGGCCAGGCGCAAAGCCGGACCATGTCGGCCGACCGACCAGCGAGAACGTGCCGACCAGCGCCACGGCCACAACCACCCCGCCCAGCGTGCCGCCCAGCAGATACCTGGCCGTCGCATTGCGCAGCAAACCCCGGATGTCCATGCAACCACCTCGTACTGCAAGAGGCGGCAACGATCGCGGCTAAGCGACTTTGGGTCTACTGTGACAAATCACATTCTCTCCTGTGATTTGTAGCAGTTCCGCCCGGCGCCGCTACTCCGTAACTTTGTCCCTCATTGTTCAGAGGGAGTGGCAGGCGTGGCCGCGCGACCACAACACGATCGGATACGAGCGACCCGTGCCCCGGCGATCGCGGCGGCCTTCGGTGTCGCCTCTTTGCTATCAGCTTGCGCCGTCGGGCCCGATTTCAAGCCCGCTGAATCACCGCCAGGGGCCGACTACACGCCGACACCATTACCGCCGAAAACCGATTCGGCACCGGTGCATGGCGGCGAGGCACAGCAGTTTGCGCTCGGCCATGATATTGAGTTCGACTGGTGGACATTGTTCAAGTCGCCTGCCCTGGATGCGCTGGTCGCCCAGGCATTCAAGGCCAACCCGACGATCGATACGGCGCTCGCGACCTTGAAACAGGCGGAAGAGCAAGTCTATGCTCAGCAGGGCTTCTTCTACCCGACCATACAGGCCAACTACACCGGGGTCAGTCAGCAGACGGCTGGTAATACCGCCGGCTCCAGCGCGCCCGGGTACCAGGGGAACGGTGCCTATATCTCTCCCTCACGCCCCAATGCACCAATTATTTATACGTTCCATACGGCCCAGTTGACCGTTGGCTATGCCCCCGACCTGTTCGGTCTCAATCGCCGGACCGTCGAATCCTTGAAGGCGCAGGCGGAAATCCAGCGCTTCGCCCTCGAGGCAGCCTATATCACGCTGGCGTCCAACGTTGTCGCTGCGGCGCTACAGGAAGCCTCGACCCGGGCGCAGATCGCGGCGACCAAGGAGATCATCCGCGTCAACGAGAAGGCGCTGGAAATCCTGAAGCACCAGCAGCGCGTCGGCTATGCCATGGGCATCGACGTGGCGGCGCAGGAGGCGGCCTTGGCCGCCGCGCAAGCGCTGCTGCCGCCGCTGGAAAAGCAGTACGAGCAGACCCGCGACCTGATCCGCGCCCTGGTCGGCAATCTGCCGAACCAGGACGTTCCGCAGACCTTCGAGCTGAGCGCCATCCAACTGCCCGAAGAGCTGCCGGTCAGCCTGCCGTCGTCCTTGCTTCAGCAGCGGCCGGATGTGCGGGCGGCGGAAGAGCAGGTGCACTCCGCCAGCGCCCAGGTCGGCGTCGCCATCGCCAATATGCTGCCGCAGTTGAACATCGCCGCCGGTGCCGGCGGAACGGCGTCCGTGCTCGGCGAAATTCTGCAACCGGGCGGTCCGTTCTGGAACGCGTCGTGGAGCGTCACTCAGCCCTTGTTCGAAGGTTTCACCCTGCTGCACCGCCGGCGCGCTGCCGACCAGGCGCTGCTGCAGGCGGAAGCGCAATATCGCAGCACGGTTATCGCAGCGTTCCAGAACGTGGCCGACACGTTGCACGCGCTGGTCTCTGACGCCACCGCGCTGAAGACCGCCGCCTATGCCGAAAAGGAAGCGAAGGTCACGCTCGATCTGACGGAAAAGCAGCAACAAACCGGCTACGTGAACTATCTGACGCTGCTGCAGGCCATCCAGGCCTATCAGACCGCCGTGTCAACGCGGGTGCAGGCACAGGCGACCCGCTTCGGCGACGCCGCGGCGCTGTACCAGGCGCTGGGGGGCGGCTGGTGGCACCGCGACGATGGCAGCGCCAAGACCGCGGACAGCACCCGGACAACGCCAGCCGACGGGGATTCCCTCAAGCTCGCCGGCAAATAGCGAGCGATACGCAATTCAGACTGACGCCGATGGGGCAGCCGGGCGCTGCCGCATCGGCGTCAGCTGAATGCCAAAAACCCGGGCGCGGGCGAGCGTTTCCCTGACTTCTGTTCGTTCCGAACGTGCCGGTCGTGCAATCATGCGCGTGCGGAGCCAACCGCAAGGACGGCGATGAGCTTGTCCACGAGATAATCGAGGTCTTCCTCGCCAAATTGCTCGAACTGAGCCAGAACACGCGTTATGACCAGCGCGCGATAGCGTTGAAGATCGTGAACGCCACCGCCAAGCCGGACGCGTTCTACAACGTCCACGGCAACGCGAATGGCTGGAAAGAGACGGGACGGCAAGCCGGATTTCTCAAGGAGCGATCGCAGGCCGTTCGGGCCGGCGTCGTGAATCAGTGGTCGGGCGTTCACGACGGGGATGTTCGCTATTGCCGCCATTGCCACCTCAAAGAACCCCATATCACCCAGACAAAGAGCGCGTAATACCAGGAACGGCGTCAGGCGGCCATGGCGATGCATCTCCGCGACCAGGCCCTCCAATTCCTGTTCCTGGCTGCCATGGCTAAGATTGATCGTCGTTACATCACGAGCCTGTAATACGATATCAGTTGCCACGCCAGGCGATAATTCGTGATGACGGACGAGATAATTTTTCAAATGGTCCGCAACCAGTGCAACCAGGCGTTCAGCGATGGCTATTGGCAGCTTCTCGCGCCGCACGATGCTTTCCGTAACGCTGTCATTGTCTGAAAATCGCTCGATCGCCTTGCTGAACCCAATCTCGCTGATTTGCGCTGTCGAATTTCTCATCAATACCGTGACTGCACCGACATGGGCTGTCGTGATTATCTGATCGGCGACGGGTTCGGACAGGTCATGTCGCCCCGCAATAATTTCCTGCTTGACCGGGGAACCGAACTGTATGATTTCAACTAGGTCGTCCGCCGTGAGCACGGCGGAATCGGCCAGGATGGGTAGCGCCACATGTTCAATGTCATTTGCCAGACGCAGGGCCACGTCATGCGGCAACCGACTGGAGTGGCGCAGGCTTTGCGATACATTCTGGCGTACTATCGCTTCGATATCATTCGCCAGAATGCGGACGATGTCGTGCGCAATCTGTAATTCGTGCGGACTCAGTCCCGGATTGTCGATTTCCTGAGCCAGCTTTCCGGCCAGCTCGGCGCGCACATGCGCGGAAGGTTCCGCCAAAAGCCGGGCAACATCGGATTGAGATAGAAAAGACACCGCATACCTCCACGAACTTTGCAAACACAAGCGGCGGAGAGCCGGGCGGCCTGTATCGATGACCCGTCGCTCGTGCTGACCCGTTGACAGTCGCCTGCAAGCGTTACCGTCCTGTTAACCAAGCTGGCAGCAGCCATCCCGCGAGCGGTCCGCCGCCCCTTGACGCAGGGAACCCCTCGCTCGAGGCCGTTCAACAGGATGGGTTATCGGTCATCCGTGCCGGTCTGGGAGACCGTCCATTTTGGCTCCTCGCTGTTTCATGTGGGTAGGGCGAGTTCGAGCTTGCCTGCGATGAGGTATATCATCGCGTGCAGGTTGCGGGAGGAGCGGTAGCCGCGAGCCTTGGCCTTTGCGGCCTGGACCAAGCTGTTGATGCCATCGAGGATGCCGTTGGCGATCTTGCTGTCGTGCCAGCGAAGGATACCGTTCCAGGAAGTCGATCAGCAGCGGCGCGTTGATGGCGCCGTCGAGCACCATCCAGCGCAGCTCGCCCTTGTTGGTCACCGCCGAGATCACGCCGACATTCGCCCGCCTGTGGTTGGGGCGCACGACCGGCGTCTTGCCGCGCGGCGCATAGCTGCGGCCACGCACGTCATCGGAGCGCAGGCCCGTCTCGTCACCCCAGAAGATCTTGGCTTTCTCCTTGCGCGCGCGGGCAGCAATGGCCGGGTAGTCCCGCTGCAACCAGGTGCGCACCGCGTCCGCATCCTGTTCGTAGGCGCGCCGGAGCGGCTTCTGCGGCGTGAAGTTCCAGCGCGCCAGGTAGGTCCCCATCGAGCGCACCGCCAGGCGCACGCCGCAGCGTTGCTCGACCAGCGTCGCCACCGCCGCCCGGCTCCACAGCGCGAAGGGCAGGCCATAGTCGTCCGGCGTGCCAGCGCAGATCAGACGCTGAATGTCTGCCTCCTCGGCCGCGGTCAGGAACCGCCCGGTGCCCGGGGCCGGACCGCGTGGCCCGGTCTGCAGCCCCGCCATCCCCTTCTCACGGTAGCGCTTGCAGATGTCGAACACCCCGTTCTTCGTCAGCCCGACCTGGGCGCCGATCTCCTCGTAGGTCAGGCCGCGCTCACGCAAGCCGATCACTTGGCGCCGACGCTCCTCTTGCGCCGCCGGCGTCAAACTCCGCATGTCTATATGAACCATACCTCAAATATGGGCACATACCCGCCCCGGTCCAAGACCGCCCCGGCCGGGTCAATAACCCGCCGGGTGTCTCAAAGTCGTTGACACGTTCCGGAACGGCCCAGGTCATCAACTTGGGTCATGGGGAATGTCCACCTTGCTTCATCCAGCGACGATGATGCCAACTCCCCCGCCGCTCGCCCCATAGCTTCTTCCGTGCGAAAACGTTATCACACGTGAGCTTCGCAGTAGGAGGCTCGAAGCCTGTGACGTTGAGTGAGGTGGCGGGGTTTCTTGAACCTTATCTGGAGCGGCCGGCGCCACCCACACTCCCGTGACGGTTTGATGACGGCTCAAGGGGGCCGTCCGGCATGGCGAATCATGCCACAATCGACGTGCCGCCGGCCAATGACAGACCCGGTGCCGGCGCGTTAGATTTAACCGATGGGCATGACGCTCCAGCATCGAACAGGATTGATATCGAAGCATGATTTCACATTATGTCAATAACTTACAGAATATACGTCAACCATTTTGCCGAATCCGGCATACGGACGTATGATTGTGTTCTCGCGGCTGAGATGATCGACATTCGTATGTGCCACATCGGGCGGGAATGGATATCGGGTCGCGAGCGGCCAGCCGCTTTGAACCGCCCCTTTTCAGCGCCACGATTGCAGCGGCCTAGAATTGTTGGCTTCTCTGTTCTCAATCCGGCAATTGCCCTGAGTTTGGTGATGGTGATTGGCGCCTGTCAACAGAACCAGCCGCCGCCCGCTCCGACAGTCGCTGTCGCGCCGCCGCCAGCCCAGCGGCAACCGCCACCTCAACCCGCCCACCGTATCGTTCACCTGGTGTGGACATTCGATATCGAATTGGACCGTTGCATCGCCTCGGCCGCCGACCACCTTACAACCCTTACGGTCACGGTCGTCAGAAACGCAACCATCGACCTCAATCTGGCTTTTCCGTCTTCCGAAGCTTCGCGGATCAGGACTCACGCCTCGGCGCACCTCCGGTTCAGCGGTCCGTCGGGTAACTGGAACCTGCAGGCGAGCGGTAATGCACGACACGGCATCAGCGCCTCATCAGCCCCGGACGAGGTATCACTCGGACGGGTCCTCATTTTACTCGGAGGCGGCACCCTGAATATCACGGTTTCCCCCTCTGCCCTGCCACCGTTGCATATTCCGCCAGCAGGCCCGGAAGGGCAGGCATGGTCTGATTGTGCCCGCCGTCAGATGATCTGAGAGGGTGAAAATTCTTTCCGATTCCGATCCATGAACGCGCAATATTCAGTTTTTAAACGAAAAAGCGGTGCGATATGCGTCAATCCGACGGCTGCGAAGCCGGAACAACTCTCGCCCCATGATGTTACGGATTTGCTTTTTTTATGCGGGGGAAGTTTATTAACGAGATATTGACCGCATTTTGTCGGTGGCTTTCGGAGCCTCCCGCTAACAAGGGAGATCATGAACTTTCGGGACGTCTCCTGGGCGGCGGCCATCCATCGCGTCATGCGTGCCGCGGTCCCTTTGATGGCCGCCGCGTTGCTCATAACGGCAACCATCTGGTGGCTCATCGCATCGGCCGGCGGCACTGAAGAATACGCCGCAAGAAATCTCGCTGTTACCGCGCAAGCGCTGGCGGCTGCGATCGACGCCCCGCTCGCGCGGTTCGCCCAACTGACTGAGGGCTTTCGCCCCGCCGATTTCGTGTCAACCGACCGGCTGGCAATGACGGCGCGGCAGATCCGGCTGCAGGGCGCGGTCCCTTACGCCAGCACGACCTTCCTCGTGAACCGGGCAGGCCAGGTGATCGCCGCCTCCGTTCCGGTTCCCCCTGGCGAAGCGGATGTAGGGCAGTCGAAATGGTTCCAGCACGGAGCCGAGCAATCCGCCGGCGCCCTCGCTCTCCAGCGGATTGATCCTTCCTGGCTGCGGGTCGGGTCGATGGTCGTGGTCACCCGGAACGTCATTGATGAGTCCGGACGTTCCGTCGGCCTGGTCGGCGCCATTTTCCGCCTTGAGGACATCCGGGCGCTCGTCAGGCCTACCTGGATATCGCCCACGGTGTCCTCCAGCCTCATCGCACAAGACGGTTCGACCAGAATCGAGACTGAAACATCGCCCACGGCGGTGCTGAATGAAGCCTCGGTTTTATCTGACGTGCTTCCCCGCCTGCTGCTTGCACTCGACAGGCTGACAGGGCGGCCAACGACGCTGGTCGCTTCAGCGGAAGTGCCCTCCATACGCGCCACGGTTCAAACGTCACTCCCCTCCGACATTGCCATCCGCGCCACCTGGAGCGACCCTTCCGCTGCCATGCCGGGGTTCCTCCTTGTCGGTGCGATGGTCTGCCTGCTTCTCATGGCAATCCTCACTGGCGGCCGAAAGCGTGGTGACGTCTTCTCGACTGCGGCGGTTTATGGGGCGGACTGGACCTTCGATCTGGACGACCAGGGCAGGCTCACATCCACAGATGGGTTCGTGCCCGAGCCTATCTGCCGAGGTCTCGGCAAGCCGTTTATCGATGTCCTGGAAGGAGCCGCAGGGGAAAATGACCTTGCCTGCAAGTGTATTGCATCGACCATAAAGGCGCGGGTTCGATTGGACGCGCTTGACATAAGGGTCAGGGCCGCCGAAGGCGGCGATCACATCCATCGGCTGAGTCTGGCGCCCATGCCATCAGGCGGCGTCCGCGGCACGGCGCGTGATGTGTCCGAGAGTGTGGGGTCCCGCGTGAGGGCCGAAGCGGCGGAGGGTGAGGCGGCCACGCTACGCGAGCAGGTGGAGGCGGTCGCAAGCGATCGCGACGGCGTGCTCGCCGCCGTTGGCCATGATGTCCGCACCCCCATGAACAGCATCCTCGGCATTTGCGCCCTGCTGCTGGAGGAAGGCGATCTGGAAGACACCCAACGTACTTGGATCGAGCGGATCGATGCGAGTTGCGAAGCATTGCTGGCCATGCTCAACGGCCTGCTTGAGATGGCGAGTGGCGCGGGCAGTGTCGAATTGCAACCCGCCGAGGTCGACGTGGCCGGGCTGGTGGATGAAGTGTGCGGCGTGCTGGCGCCGCAGGCACATGACAAGGGTTTGCAGATCAGCACGCGGTTCGATGATGCCGTGCATGGCTGCTGGATGGCGGACCCAACGCGGTTGCGGCAGGTGCTCTTCAATCTAGCGAGCAACGCGATCAAGTACACCAGCAGCGGGTCGGTGGAAATCCGCGCCTCCGCCATCACGGACGCCGATGCCCGCACGTCGATCCGGCTCACGGTGTCCGATACCGGCTCCGGCATCGCCCATGGCGACCGGAGCCTGATTTTCGAACGTTTCAAGCGCGGCGGCGGCGAAGCGTCGGAGGGACGCGAAGGGCTCGGACTCGGGCTCGCGCTTTGCCGTGAGAATGCCGCCCTCATGGGCGGATCGCTCACAGTGGAGAGCACCGTCGGCGTGGGTAGCGAGTTCACCTTCGAATTTCCCGCCGGGCGCCCCGGCCCCGAACGGCAGAGGCAGCCCTATATTGGCCGCACCGCTCTTGTCGTCGGCTTCGACGAGGCACACGCTTCCCGCTTTTCCAGCCACTTGGCACGCATGGGCGTCGCCGTCGAGACGGCGGAGGACGGATTTCTTGCGATCGGGCAAGGAGAGCGGATGGCCTCGCGCTGCGGCGCTCTCGACGCGGTCATCGTCAACGCCGGGATGACCGGCATGCAACCCGACGCGTTTTTCACCCGCCTGCGATCGACCGCCTACGGGCAGCGATCGGCCATCGTCGCGGTCGGCGTGCTCGGCAGCGGTGTTTCGATGGCTGACGCCGTCTTGCCCCAATCGGCCGACGGGAAGCAGGTGGCAACCACGGTCGCCACCTTCCTGGCAGCTGTCCCGGCACTTGAATGCATTCATCCCTCCGCGCCGCTGCCTGGTGCCGCCCGCGTTCTCGTCGTTGAGGACAACAAGGTGAACCAGTCTCTTCTCTCGGCGGCGCTGTCGCGGCGCGGGTTCACGACCTTCGTGGCCGACGGCGGGGAAGCGGCGGTCCGCCTGGCCGCCAGCGTCGGCTTCGATGCAATCCTGATGGACCTCCAGATGCCAGGCGTTGACGGCTTCGAGGCCACGCGACGGATTCGCGCCATGGGCGGACGCATGGCGTCGATGCCGATCATCGCATTGTCCGCCTTGACCGGCGCGGTCGTCCGGAAGCGTTGTGCCGACGAGAGGATGACGGCCAGGATTGTGAAACCTGTCAACCTCGATCAGTTGGCGGCTGAGCTGTCGCGGTGGATCGAGAAAAGCAGGTCCACAATATCCAACGACAGCGGCGGCGACGAAACCGGCGCAATGACCGAGAGCGGCCCTGTCGACGGAAGCGCGGAGGTTTCGGTCATTTTCCTTGAAAGCATGGTCTCCGACATCGGCCTGGACCGGACCCGTGCCTGCATGCAGGAGTTTATCGCCGACGTCACCGCACGCTGTTCTCGCCTCTCGGAACTCCTGCCCGGATGGGAGGCCGACGCGATCATACGCATCTGCTACGATATCGGCGGACGTGCAGGAGATTTCGGAGCCATTGGCCTGGCCGATGCACTGGAAGAACTGGCCGATCAAACGGTACGTGGAGATCGGGAAGGTGCGGGATGCACAGCCCGGCGGATCGAGGCTTCCATTACCCGCACTGGTGGCTCCATGATCGCAACCCTGTCCCATTTGGCCCGACATGGGCACAAGGACGATCGGGAGGCAGCGTAGGACTCGGCGTCGTTCGGATGCATCTCCGGCCCGCCGGCTTCGCGTTGCGCCTCAAACGAGGATCGAGTGCGCGCCGGCGACCGTTCCGATTGCCGTCGCGCCGGTTACGCCGCTGAGGTCGAACACATGATCGGTAGCCAGGCTGAAACCGGTACCCGCGCCCGGCGCGTTCGGAGTGACAACAAGATAGGTACTGCCGTTGTACTGGAACGCTGTGGCGGTGTTTGCGGGGTTGGGGAGGGTATCGAGAACATTCGCCGCAGCGGCAACCAACTGCGCCATAGTATCGGTGCTTGCGGCAGACCCGGTGAAGGTCAGGACCCCGGCGGCGGCGGACGCGGTCAGGTTGCTCAGGTCAGTGCCGTTGATGCCGCTGCCGAAGGTTCCGCTCACGCCGGTCACTGCCACTGCAGTGGCGCCACCCGCCAGGAATTCCAACACGTCCGACGTACCCGACGTGGAGCCGATGGTAAAATTGTTTATCGCGACCACGTTGCCACTGCCGTATACGGCGTCGTGGTCACTCCCAACGACGATTGTGTCTGCTGCTGAGTGGGTGCCCAGGGTGATCGCCTGGGCGGCTGAGGTTCCCAGATCAAACGTGCTACCGCCGGCGCTGCTGACGGCGGCCACGGCCGCGCCGCTGGGAGCGAACAGATTGCCACTGTAATCCGCCGTTCCCTCACCGGCGGCGAGTAGAAAATTCGTGACGGGCGTTGCATCGCGCACCTGCGCCTCGGAGGACTCGACCATACTCGCGAGCACCTGAGCTGGCGTCGATATTCCGGCGTTGAGCTGACCAGCCCAGGTACCTGCTCGCCGGCCGCATCCGGTGCCCGGCCGAGCACGTTCTGGTAGGCCGTGTCGAGGAAGGCAATGTTCGCAGCGGGGTTGGTTCCAACAGTAGTCCCATAGATCTTCTGCCCCTCGGCCGAAGTGAGAAAGCTGCCGGCTATTGACGTCAGTGATTCGCCGCCTCTCAGGGCGCCCACCCAATATTGCAGACCAGCCGCATCCGGTGCCCGGTTGAACACGGTATATAGCTCGACGATTGGCACCACATTCGCCTCAGATTCCGTAGAAGTGGCGATCGCGTACTCAGCCTGTGCCAGCGTCTGCGCACCACTGTCCACGGCCGTATCCCAGTACAGCAGCCCAGCCGGATCGGGCGCGCGTTGAAGGATGTTATTGTAGAACTGGGTGATCTGCGAAGTTGCGGCACTGCCGCTGAGTTCCACCTCGGCCGCGGCGGCGATCTGCTGATGGCCGGTCTCGGTCGGGTGCAGGTGGTCCCAGAACAGGTACTGGTCCTGCGCGGCGGAACCGGTCGCCGCGAGCGTGCCGCTGGTGGACGACGTGTAGTTGCCGCTCCACACTGGCGAGGTCACATTGGTGAGCCCATAAGGTGCCGGATCGGCAACCACATTGTTGATGAGCTGGTAGGCGTCGACCACATGCACGTTTAGCGAGTTGGCACTGGCAAGGCTGGTGAGTTGGCTGTCGAGATCCGTGTTGTATTGGGCGGCAAGCTGCGAGGCCTCGGCATCGAGCGCGGCCGATGGCGTATTGCTGCCATTGACAATCCCCTCGGTGATATCCGGCACCTTGCCAAGATCGGGCACGTTGAGCACCAGCAGGTTCTTCGCGCCATCCCCGGCGAGCTGTTTGATGAAGGCGATCTCGTTAGCGACGGCCGCGTTCACGTCGGTGGTCTGCTGCTGAGTGGTCAAGCCGGTGGCGCCGAGGATGTCGAGCAGATCGTTCGATCCGATCGACAGCGTGTAGATCGCGTTCGCAGATGGCTGCGGCACTGCTGCCTGGAACTGCAGGATCTGCGACGGCAGCGAGATCGCCTGGATTTCCGTGTCGTTTGCGTTCTGCGGCGTCAGCCCTGTCTCGGCACCGCCATATGCGAAGTCGGTGCCGCCGACCAAGCTGGGTGCGAGCGTGCCGAGCTTGAGAGCAGTGGACAAATCCTGCACCCAGGTCGGCCCATTGCTGAACACGTTGCCGCTGATCGCGCCATATTTTTCCTGGTAATA
The DNA here is from genome assembly GCA_963709085.1 of uncultured Alphaproteobacteria bacterium. Classification (GTDB taxonomy): domain Bacteria; phylum Pseudomonadota; class Alphaproteobacteria; order Acetobacterales; family Acetobacteraceae; genus Rhodovastum. The sequence goes on along the minus strand of CAVPVB010000018.1, from coordinate 69,542 downwards.
TGGCGGCGACACCGGCTCGGTGCCGGTGAGCTTGGTCAGGACCGAGAGGTTGCCGGCGTCCGATAAACTGTCGCCGAAGGCATAGATAGCGCTGGAGGTGGGGAGCGCTGTGGTCTGCGACATGGACGAAACCTTCTCCAAGTGTTTAGCACTACTTTGGCACTTTGGAAGCGTGTTGCGAAATCCTTCGGTTGCAGTGCGGACAACGATGAGGAATTGCAGGCGGAGCGAACAGCTTGGCGATGATGGCGCGGCGGATTTCAGGCAGCGAGGGCTGCGGCGGCGGTCCGTTGGGGTCCATCTTTTTTTCCCCGACCCGCAGCCTTGAGGCGCCGGTGTTGCAAATAGGCGAAAGCGATGCAGGCCATCAGCGCGTGCCGATGCAGGCCGATCCAGGACCGACCTTCGAAGTCGCCGAGGCCGAGGTCCTGCTTGAGTTGCTGGTGCACCTGCTCGTAGGACCAGCGCGCCTTGACGGTGGCGGCCAGCCGCCGCAGCGAAGTCAGCTTCGGCAGATTGCTGAGGTAGTACTTCTTCTCGCCGCTGTTGCGCCATTCGCCGATCGGCCAGACCGCCTCGCCGGGCAGGCGCACCTTGTCCGCGTTGGTCGGTCCGTCCGCCACACGCACTCGCCTGGCGGCGAAGCGGGCGCTGAGCGGGCCCTTGGTGCCGTTGCGCCAGGTGATGCGCTGCCAGCGTTGCTTGTCCAGCGTCTCGGCCGCCGTGCGCGGCGGCTGGTTCGGCACCGGGTGCTTGCGCGCACGCCCGGTGGGCGTGCGCGATGGACGCAGCTTGACCGTGGTCGGGTAGACCAACTGGGTGCAGGCGATGCCGACCGCCCAGGACAGCCCGCGTTCATCCAGTCCCTGGCGGAAGGTCGGGCTGCTGGCGAACCCGGCATCGGCCAGCACGCAGCGGAAGTGCAGCCCGGCCTCGATCAACCGGTCGATCTCGGCCAGGGCGATCTCCGGCTTGGTCTGCGCCGCCCGCGCCGCTTGCGGCACGCCCGCCGCCGCACAGCGGTCCGCATCGTCGGTCCAGCAGGTCGGCAGAAACAGCCGCAGCCCGACCGGTACCGGCACTTCGCCGCGCACCAGCGTCAGCGAGACCAGCACCTGGCAGTTCGCCGTCTTGCCCAACTCGCCGCAGTATTGCGGCGCCACGCCGACCGAAGCCGTGCCCTTCTTGGGATTGCCCGTGTCATCGACCACCAGCACGGCATCCGCGCCACCGACCTGCCGGTCGGCCTGCTCGGCGAGCACCCGCCACAGTGGCCCGTCATCCCAGGCCGGGCTGGTGACGAAGTGGCGCAACTGGTCGTGCCCGGGCAGCCCGAGCCGCTCGGTCATCGGCTGGATGCTCTTCGGCCCGTCCGGCCCCAACAGGCCACGCACATACAGCGGCGCCATCTTGCGCCGCGTGCTGCGGCCAGCCACATCGACGAAAAGCTCAAGCCAGCCGTCGAGGTCGCGATCAATGTCACGCGGCAGCGCAAAAGAGGTTCCTATCGGCATGCCTGTAAGCTGGAAACGCAGACCTATTTTTCAAGTGCCAAAGTAGTGTTAGCCGGGAAGCTCCTGAGATTTTTGAAGCACCTATAGCCTGCCTGCGAAACATAGCCCACTGAAATCAGTCATTTTTTATACCAAATATTATCGAAATCGAACCATCCCTCGAAGTTATTCGTCTTTTTCTGGACAAACGCTGGGAATAAAAAGCCGCTTGTGCCTCGCCAGCCGGGATCGTGGCTGTTCGATGATGTTGAACGACCCGTCAAATGCTAACTTGGCTTCAGCGCATATCAGCAACAGTCACTTTCAGCATCTGTGGGCTCACCACATGTCGGCACAGTCAAAAACATGCGAGCAAGGCTCCTCGCTGTTTCATGTGGGTGGCCCACACGCGCAGGTTGAGTGTTGGGGCGACCGGCCGATGACCTAGCCCAGGTTTAACGGCAACCAAAATAAGCGGCTTATTATCAGCGCCTTAGCAGCCTCTTTTCGACCGAGTGGCACTACATCCGCGTCGTGGTGGGGTTAGACGGTGTGTTTGTGGAAGCCTCCCGGGGCGGCATCGATGACCAGCGCGTCGTACAGCTTGCGCAGGGCGGGTTCGGCGACGGTGGCCTTGCGGACGTGCAACGTGCGACCGTCGCGCTGTCGGAAGGTGGCGGTGACCCGCTGCTGCACCGCCAGGATCTCACGCAGGCCGCTCCAGGAAAGGTGTTCGCCCTACGCCGCCAGCTTGCGGGTAGAGTTCGACGACTGGCGCGGTGGCGGTAGGTCTTGAGGAGTAGCCGTTGTCCGGCGGCTTTCGCCCATTGCCGGTGCCTCACTTCGGACCGTGGCTCCGTTTCCAGTCGCCGCTCATCGAACCGGACATGCGGAGCGACCGCATCCGGCTCTCTCCCGTCCCGTCAGACCTTCGCTCTCGGCAGGTCGGCAAGCCGCACCGGAACGTCATAGAGGCCGAGCGTCTTGTAGAGGTACTCGTCCGGGAGCTGGCCGAACCCGGTGCCTTCTCGTCCCGTGCGTCTCATCAACCAGCGACGAACCCGTCGGTCGGTGTACTGACGGATGAGTTTGTAGGTCTTGAGAACCGCGCCCTGGTCGAAGTAGGCACACCAGCCGCGTAGCAGGCTGCTGATGCTGGCGATCGTGCTCTCAGGCTCATCCGAGTTCCATCGGCTTGAGGTCCGTTCGTGGACTCGTCGGAGCAGGCTCTTCACCGACTTCCGCGACGGTTGGGTGCCGATATACTGGCGCCCGTTCATGCCGTAGCAGCGACCGACCGTGTAGCCCAGGAAGTCGAACGACTCCTCAGGCAGTCGGGCGATCTTGGTCTTGGTCGTATTCACCTCCAGCCCGAGCCGTGCCATCAGCGCCGTCATCCGTTCCATTGCCGCCGGCGCGTTGCCGGGCCGACAGCAGATGACGAAATCATCGGCGTAGTTCACGACGTGAGCGTCGAACTGGTCCTGGTGGCCGTGGCGGTGCCACGCCAGCAGGAAACGCCGGAAGTAGCAGTTGGCCAGCAGTGGCGAAATGACTCCGCCCTGCGGGGTTCCCCGCTTCGTCCGTCGCGCTTCGGTGGTCCGTACCGGTCGGCCGTCGATGTACTCCACCACCGGTGCCGTAAGCCAGCCCTTGATGATATGGAGCATACGTCCATCGGCGATCCGCCGCGACAGGCTGCGCATCAGGGTCGAATGCGGAATTGAGGTGAACGAGGGCATCAATTGATGCCCCCTTCCACAACCCGCCCAGCAGGGATGTAATTGAGATTGAGGTCACGGATCCCAGGCACCCGCTTTTCGGTCGGCGGTTCGCGCTGGTATCGGTGAGCAGGCCGAGCGCGGCAGGCGGCGGCCACGCCCTCGTTGCCTATCGGGACCACATGCTGCTGAGGCTGGCGGTCGCGGCAACGAGCCTCGCTCCGCGGCCACCCGACGGGGTGCCGACCAAACTCACCGTCGAGGCGATGCGGGAACTGGTCACCCTGGCCGAGAACAAGAGGGGGGAGACATGCTCGTCCGACCGAGGCGGGTCTGGGAACGCGCCCCTGATGCACTGCGGCGCGACATCGCCGGCGAGGTCACCGCACTCCTCGCAGAGGTGATCCATGAAATCAGAGCTCATCGACGACCGTCACCTGGCGCGGCGCGCCGTCATTTACATACGCCAGTCGAGCCCGCACCAGGTGCTCACCAACCAGGAGAGCCTGCGCTTACAATATGATCTGCGCCGGCGTGCCCTCGACCTCGGCTGGCGCGAGGAGGATATCGAGGTCATCGACACGGACCTCGGCTTGAGCGGAGCTGCGGCTGTGCAGCGGGAAGGCTTCAAAGACCTGATCGCGCGTGTCACGCTGGGTCAGGTCGGCATCGTGCTGTCTTCCGAGGTCACCCGTCTCAGTCGGAACTGCTCAGATTGGTATCCGCTGCTGGATCTGTGTGGCTATCGCCAGTGCCTGATCGGCGATCGCGATGGAGTGTACGACCCGGGCTCTGCCAATGGCCGGCTCCTGCTTGGCCTCAAAGGCACGATTTCCGAGATGGAGTTGCACACTATCCGTGCCCGCCTGACCGCTGGCCTGTTGAACAAAGCCGAACGCGGCGACCTCGCGCTTGTGCTGCCCGTCGGCCTGATCCGCGACGTTGCCGGTGTGGTGGTCAAGGATCCCGACCGCGAAGTGCAGGCCCGCATCGAGCTGGTCTTTGCAACCTTTCTGCGAGTCCGCTCGGCGACCCAGGTGCTCCGCTGCTTCGACGAGGGTGGCCTGACCCTCGCCCGCCATGGCCGCCTCGGCGGTACGGTGTGGCGGCCGCCGACCATCGCTGCAATCCTGCGCATACTCAAGAATCCCGCGTATGCTGGCAGCTTCGTCTATGGCCGCAGTCGCTCGGTGCGCACAGGTCCGCAGTTGTCCAAGGCACGCCAGAAAATACTCCCACGTGAGCAGTGGAGGGTTGTCGTGAAAGACAAATATCCTGCCTACGTTACCTGGGACACGTTCGAGAAGATCCAGGAGATGCTGCGCGACAACCACGCTGAGTATGACCGCAACAAGACGCGCGGTGTGCCACGCGACGGCGAGGCGCTGCTGCACGGCATCGTCTACTGCGGCGCATGCGGCCACAAAATGGTCGTGCAATACAAAGCCGGCACACGCTACCTCTGTAACTACCTACGCGGACAGGACCGCACGCCCGTGTGTCAGTACATCCCAGCTAACCCAGTTGACGCTAAGGCAGTTGCTGCCTTCTTCGAAGCACTCGCACCGGCTGAACTCGATATCTACGCACGGACGATCGCGACACGACACGAGGCGGACTGCACGATGCTGCGCGCTCAAGCGCAGCAGGTGGAGAGGTTACGCTATCGGACAGCACTGGCTGAGCGTCAATTTGACCAGGTTGATCCGGCAAATCGCCTGGTGGCGGCTGAACTGGAGCGCCGTTGGGAGGAAACACTGCGCGACCTGCGGCAAGCCGAAGCAGCTCTGGTCAAAGCACAAGCGGAAAACGAAGTTCCCCTCCAACTGGATGATGAACTCCGAGCGGCGTTCGCCGATGCCGGTCGGCGGCTGCCTGAAATCTGGAACGGCGCGATCCTGACGACCGCCCGCAAGAAAGCTCTGTTGCGTTGCCTGATCGATAAGGTCGTCATCCATCGCACCGCGGCGGATATTATTCATATGCGCGTCGTCTGGCGCGGTGGCGATGCGAGCGTGTTCGACGTTGCAGTTTCGGTCGGCTCGCTTTCCGCATTGTCACGGCACGAGGAAATGGAAAAGCGAGTTCTCGAATGCGCGAACGCGGGTCAAAATGATACGGAGATCGCAGCCGAACTGAGTGCTGCCGGCCTCCGCTCGCCGATGCGCAAGCAGGTGCTGCCGAGCACAGTGCGGGCCATCCGCTTGCGACACGGCGTCCTGCACACGTGGAGCCAATCGCACCCGCGCCGCATCCCTGGATACTTGACGATTCCGCAGCTCGCGGTCCGGCTCGGCGTTGCCAGGCACTGGATCTATGACCGCATCCACAATGGTACTATTGCGATCCTACGTGACAAGAGCTCGGGCTTGTACCTCTTCCCTGATACGCCCGACACCTTGACCGACTTGCAGAAACTCAGGACTGGCGAGGTTGAGCACCTCACTTTCCATCCAGAGACGGCTTCTTGAAGAGGGTATCAACATGCATGATCGAAATAGTCGCGTAAGTCCGCGTCCACTACCTCCCGCCGCCCATGCTGCGTCACATGCCAATAGACCCGTCGGAGAGCCGTCTTGGCGTCCAGCCCGGGGCGAAAGCCGTACTGCTGTGGCAGCAGGTCCACCTCGAAGATGGGGCCTATGACCAGCACCGCCGCCATCTGTACCACGCGGTCGCAGATGGACGGAATGCCGAGAGGCCGCTGGCCTCCGTTGCTCTTCGGTATCCATACGCGCAGCAGGGGCTGGGGGACATAGCGCCCGGAGATCAGCTCCTCCCGCAGCGTTTCCAGCCATTGCTCCCGTCCCCGGGCCTCGATCTGCTCGAACGTCTCCCTGTCCACCCCCGCCGCTCCCGCGTTGGCGCGGCAGCGGAGATAGGCTTCCAGTAGGACGTTCCTTGCGATAGACCTTGTCCCAGAGGGCATAGAAGCGAAAGGCTGGTTCAGCCTTAGCTTTCGCCTGTAGCGAGGTCTGTAGCTTCCCAACCGTTTCAGACGGCGTTGGTAGACTCATCGTCAATCACCGGGCTGTCAGCCCTTCCCTCGCTTGGGGCGGGACAGGGCTCCTTCCCTCCGCCGGCATTACCCGGCCTCACCGGTAGGTACGAGCCCATCCGCCATCTGCGTCCGCCGGCGCTGGCCCTCACGGGTTCGCCGTTGGCGCGGAGGTGCCCCCTCCCCACCACGGTCGCAGACTTCCCTTGTTGCGCACCATTCATGTCCCGTGCCTCAGCGCTCACGAGAATTGACCCGGGGTTGCTCACGGAAGTTGACCCACTGACTTTAGTCCTACCGTTCTGACGATTGTCGTTGGTTGTCCCGGTCTGGCGCCCGCTCCGGGGTGGCGGCGCCTGCGACAACGCCGGTGCGGCGGCATTTGATCGTCGCTGGAGACATGATCAGGACCGGATACGGTCTTGGCGGGGTTGGCACGGGGGATAACAGAGGCACCGAGCACCTCGGCAAGCTGCCGGGAGCCTGCCAGACTTGAGGGCAAGCACGGCGCCGAACTCAACCTGCCAGTTTTGTCTCGACGCCGTGCCCCACATCGTGACGGGCACGAATGCAGGGCGAGTATCCTGCCGACGGTGGCGTTCGTCTACGCCGCGTCTGCGTCGATGCGCAGAGCGAGCCGGGGTCTGGTCGTCTGTTCCTTTGCAGGAAGTGCAGTAGCGAAGTGGTCGTGTGCCGCCACTGCGACCGCGGGCAGATCTACTGTTTCGGCGACTGCGCCGGACAGGCGCGTCACCAGACGCTCCGGAAGGCAGGCGAGCGCTATCAGAAGACCCGTCGTGGCCAGGAGAAGCATGCCGCCCGGATGGGCCACCTGCGAGCGCGCAGAAAAAAAGTGACGCATCAGGGTTCACCCCCGCCGCCGGCGGGTGATCTGCTGGCGGCCGGCGCGATGGCGACCTCGCGCGACGACGCATCTCCGGCCGAGCCGCCCCGGCGAGCGACGACGCCCTGCCATTGGTGCGGTCGTCCCTGTCTGCCGCCGCTTCGCCCGGGGTTCCTGCGCCGCCGCGATCCCCGTCGCGGCCGTGTTGGCCACGCCCGGACGGAGCGCAATGCCCCATGGTGAACCCGATTGATGCGGCGGCGAGGATCCTGCGGGACGTGACCGGGGCAAGCGGGCCGTCCCGCCGGCGATGACGTCCATGGACAGCCATCGTCTGGAGCTTGACCTGCACCAACTGGACCTGCGCTTTGCCGCCAGCCGCCTGGTGGAGCCGCAGGCGGTGGCGCGGATCGCCCAGTCCATCGAGCGGTGCGGTCAGATCGTGCCCTGCATTGTGGCGCCCGCTCCCGGTGGGGCCGGCGCGGGCGCAGCACCGCTGGTGCTGATCGACGGGTATCGGCGCGTCGCCGCGCTACGCCGGCTGGGCCGCGACACGGCCAGTGTCGAGCAATGGACCTGTGGGCTGGCCGAAGCGGTGCTGGGGGTGTTGGCGCGCGCGCAGGATCGCTCGTTCGCCAGCATTGAGGAGGCGTTGCTGCTGCGCGAGCTGATGCAGGGCCAGGGCCTGTCGCAGCAGGAGCTGGCGCGTCGGTGCGGGCGCGACGTGAGCTGGGTGAGCCGGCGGCTGCAACTGCTGTCGGGTTTGCCCGATGCGGCGCTGGCGGCGGTGCGCACCGGCAAGCTGTCGGCTTGGGCGGCCAACCGGGTGGTGGTGCCGTTGGCGCGTGCCAATGCCGCCCATGCCGACAGCCTGCTGGCGGCGCTGGCTGCGTCACCGCTGTCGACCCGCGAGTTGCAGTGCTGGTTCGCCCACTACCAGCAGGCCGCGCAAACGGTGCGCGAACGCATGGTCGGCGATCCCCGCTTGTTTCTCGACGCCCTGCGGGCGAACGACGAACGGCGCGCCGGCGAAATTCTGCGGGACGGCCCGGAAGGCGAATGCGTCGTCGATATGCGCTGCCTCGAGGCGGTCATCGCGCGCCTGACGGGTCGCGTGGCGGCGCTGCAATCGGTGCCGCCGGCGCTGATCGCGGCGGTGCCGCGTCTGTGGTTGGCGCTCGACGTCCTGGCGATTGCGATCGACCGGGGGGATGCACGTGACCCCGGCTGAGATTCGCACCGCGGTGCGCACGCTGCAGGTGCAGCGGCACAGCCTGCGCGAGATCAGCCGCCTGCTGGCGCTGTCACGCAACACCGTGCGGCGCATCCTGCGTGAGCCGGACGGCAACGTTGCCGAGGTGTTGCCGTGCGACGAGGCGACGCTGGTCCGCGTGAAGGCTGCCTTCGAGCAGGCTCGCGGCAACGTGGTGCGGGTGCGCGAACTGCTGGCCGACAACGGTCTGGAGGTGTCCTACAGCAGCTTGACCCGTTGGGTGCGGGAGGCCGGCCTGCGCAGTCCGCCGCGGCGTGCCGGCGAGTACCACTTCGCGCCCGGGCAGGAGATGCAGCACGACACCTCGCCGCATCGCGTGACCTTCGCGGGCGCCGGCAAGCCGGTGATCACGCAATGCGCCGGTCTGGTGCTGGCGTACTCGCGCCGGCTGTTCATCCAGTACTATCCGCGGTTCACCCGCTTCGAGGCCCGCGCGTTCCTGCTCGAGGCCACGCGCTTCATGGCCGGTGCCTGTCCGGTCTGCATCATCGACAACACCAGCGTGCTGCTCGCCGCCGGCGCCGGCGCCGAGGCCCTCATCGCCCCGGAGATGGCGGCCTTCGCCCGCACTCTGGGCTTCCGGTTCCGCGCCCACCGGGTCGGGAATCCAGATCGCAAGGGCCGGATCGAAAGACCATTCGGCTATGTCGAGACGAATTTCCTGGCAGGCCGAAGCTTCGAAGATTTCGACGACCTCAACCGCCAGGCACTCGCCTGGTGCCGCGAGGTCGCTAACCGCAAGCCCAAGGCAGCGCTCGGCATGTCGCCTGATGCGGCCTACGTCATCGAGCAGCCGCACCTCGTGCCGCTGCCCGACGCGCTGCCGCCGGTCTACGAGTTGCTGGAACGCGTCGTCGACCTGCACGGCTTTGTCAGCGTCGATACCAACCGCTACTCCGTGCCCGAGCGCTTCGTCGGCAAGTCCGTCGCTGTCTACAAGCACCCCGCCGAAATCCATGTCCGCCGCAAGGACACGACGATCGCCGTCCACCCGCGGCTGATCGCCGAGCGCGATGCCAGGAGCACCCTGCCTGGTCATCATACCATCCCCGTGCGGCAGGGTCGCAGCGCGGCGGCGGAAGAGGCATTGCTGAGCGGCCACCATCCCAGCCTCGACCGTTACGCCGCCGCCCTCAAGCTGCGCAGTCACGGATACGGGCGACGGCCACTCCGCCGGCTGATCGAAATGAAGCGCACCTACCCGGCCGGCCCGTTCATCGCCGCCATCGAGCAAGCCCTGTACTACGGCCTGTTCGACCTCGGCCGGCTTGAAGATCTCATCCTCAAACAGGTCGCCGGCGACTTCTTCGCACTGACCAGCGGGAAAGACGACGATGCATGACAAGCTGCGCGCGCTGATCGCCCAGTTGCGCCTGCACGGCATGGCCGAGGCACTCGACGCCGAGATCGAACGCGCCGAGCGCGAAGCGATCGCTGGACCCGAGTTGCTGTACCGGCTGCTCGGCCAGGAGGCCGCCGCCCGCCGCGAACGCAGCCTGGCGTATCGTCTGGGACAGGCGCGTCTGCCATGGCGGTGGTCACTCGACAGCTTCCCGTTCGATCGGCAGCCCGGCGTGAGCCGCGCCCAGATCCAGACACTGGCCGGGCTGGACTTCCTGCGCCGGACCGACAACGTCCTGCTCATCGGCAAACCAGGCACCGGAAAGACCGGCCTGGCGATCGGTCTGTTGCGCGAGGCCTGCCTCAACGGCTACCGTGGCCGCTTCATCAACGCTCAAGTCCTGCTCGATGAACTCTACGCGTCTCTGGCCGATCGCACCACCACACGGCTGCTGGCTCAGCTGAGTTGCATGCAGCCCTTGCTGATTGACGAGCTGAGCTACCTCACGATCAAGCCGGAACAAGCAAACGCATTCTTTCGTCTGATGGACCAACGCTACAACCGGGTCTCGACGATCATCACCACCAACCTTGAACTGTCCGACTGGTACGAGCTGTTCGACAAGAAGCCGCTGGTCGATGCGCTGCTCGATCGCCTGCAGCACCACTGCATCACCATCCGCATCAACGGCCCGTCCCTGCGCAGCCCGGAGCCTCCGGCGCCAGCGTCGCCAACACCGGCGCGCCGCAGCACCAAGACCTGAAGGCCCCAGCAACACCACCGCCGCAGCACCGAGGCGGTGCCACGGCGCGCAAGGCGCGTCAACAGGTGGGTGCTCACCATGCTCGAAAATCGGCCCGCGCCGATTTTCTGCGCGTGGCTCCGCTCCCGCCGCGCAAGAAAGCGCGCGGCGCCTTTGACTCGCCTCCCGCGCCGTGGCCTGCGGGTGGTGTCGGGACGGAAGGCGTCCCGACAATTCGACGCCCGGCGTCGAACGGAAGGCTGGGGTTTGGCAGCCGTCACGTCACGATCAATCGCGCCGTCGGGCCGTTGAGCCAGGTCAGCGCTGCCGGCTCTTCCCGGCCCGGCAGCCGCCGGGGGTGTGCCCGCCTCGCCGCGACAGGACGCGCCGCCAGGGCCGTGACACGCGGCGACTTCTGACCGTTGTCATCACTGGGTCTCACGGGGTGTGAGGCCCGGGCGGCAGGCATGGAGCCTTCGGTCAGGCGAAGGAAAATTTGCCGCCGACCACGGCGGCTACCGGCCGATCAGGCCACCTGACCACAAACTCATGCGCACCTACTGGGTCAACTTCCGTGAGCAACCCCGGGTCAATTCTCGTGAGCGCTGAGGCCCGTGCGTGCTGCCATCACTACCCCGGTGGAATTGTTGACTGCATGTCTCGCTCACTTCACCAACGACCGCGGCCTTCCCCGTTGAAGCGGCGGGTCGGCTTCCACATTGCGTCTTTCGAGGCCTTCTCGATGTTCACTCACGTTGCGGCCCGCACGGTCCGCTGACCCCCTGCGGGGCCTTTTCTCGAAGTGCTTCAGGCCATTCGTCGCCTCCTGACCCGCCCCGAGTGCTTCCGGCTGGAGCGAGAGTTTGCCGGCCCGGATTTCCACCGGGGAGAACGGTGCGCCTTCGCAAGGCACACGTAGAGTCGACGACTGGCGCGGTCGCTGTAGGTCCCGAGGAATGGCCGTTGTCCGGCGGCTTTCGCCGGTTGCCGGTGCCTCAGCTCGGTCCGTGGCTCCGTTTCCAGTCGCCGCTCATCGAACTGGACATGCGGAACTACCGCATCCAGCTCTCTCCCGTCCCATCAGACCTTCGCTCTCGGCAGGTCGGCGAGACGCACTGGAACGTCGTAAAGGCCGAGCGTCTTGTAGAGATACTCGTCCGGGATCTGGCCGAACCCGGTGCCTTCTCGTCCCGTGCGTCGGATCAACCAGCGGCGAACCCGCCGATCGGTGTAGTTTCGGACCAGTTTGTAGGTCTTGAGCACAGCGCCATTGTCGAAATAGGCACACCAGCCGCGTAGCAAGCTGCTGATGCTGGCCACCGTGGTCTCCGGCTCGTCCGAGTTCCACCGACTTGAGGTTCGCTCGTGGATTTGTCGGAGCAGGCTCTTCACCGCCTTTCGTGACGGGTAGGTGCCGATATACGGGCGCCCATCCCGGCCATAGAGGCGACCGACCGTGTAGCCGAGGAAGTCGAACGACTCCTCCGGCAGCCGGGCGATCCGGGTCTTGGTCGTGTTCACCTCCAACCCGAGCCGCGCCATCAACGCCGACATCCGCTCCATGGCCGCCGGCGCGTTGCCGGGACGGCAGCAGATCACGAAGTCATCGGCATAATTCACGACGTGGGCATCGAGCTGGTCCCGATGGCCGTGGCCGTGCCACGCCAGCAGGAAGCGCCGGAAGTAGCAATTCGCCAGCAGGGGCGAAACGACTCCGCCCTGCGGGGTACCTCGCTTGGTCCGTCGCGCTTCGGTGGTCCGCACCGGTCGGCCGTCGATGTACTCCACCACCGGTGCCGTCAGCCAGCCCTTGATGATGTAAAGCATATGCCCATCAACGATCCGCCGCGACAGGCTTCGCATCAAGGCATGGTGCGGAATTGAAGTGAAGTAGTCGCGCAAATCCGCGTCGACCACCTCCCGCCGCCCCTGCTGCGTCACGTGTCGCCAGACCTGGCGAAGAGCCATCTTGGCGTCCCGTCCCGGGCGAAAACCATACTGCTCAGGCAGCAGGTCCACCTCGAAGATGGGGCCAATAACCAGCACCGCGGCCATCTGTACCACACGGTCGCAGATAGCCGGAATGCCGAGAGGCCGTTGGCCTCCGTTGCTCTTCGGTATCCATACGCGCAGCAGGGGCTGGGGGGCGTAGCGCCCGGAGATCAGCTCCTGCCGCAGCGTTTCCAGCCATTGCTCCCGTCCCCGGGCCTCGATCTGCTCGAACGTCTCGCCGTCCACCCCGGCCGCTCCCGCATTGGCGCGACAGCGAGCAAAGGCCTCAGCCAGGACATCCTTGCGATAGACCTTGTCCCATAGGGCATAGAAGCGAAAGTCTGGTTCAGCCTTAGCTTTCGCCTGTAGCGAGGTCTGTAGCTTCTCAACTGTTTCAGACGGCGTTGGTAGACTCATCGTCAATCACCGGGCTGTCAGCCCTTCCCTCGCTTGGGGCAGGACAGGGCTCCTTCCCTCCGCCGGCATTACCCGGCCTCACCGGTAGGTACGAGCCCATCCGCCATCTGCGTCCGCCGGCGCTGGCCCTCACGGGTTCGCCGTTGGCGCGGAGGTGCCGCCTCCCCGCCACGGTCGCAGACTTCCCTTGTTGCGCACCATTCATGTCCCGTGCGTGCTGCCATCACTACCCCGGTGGGATCGTCGGCTGCATGTCTCGCTCACTTCACCGACGGCGGCGGCCTTCCCCGTTGGAGCGGCGGGTCGGCTCCCACATTGCGTCTTTCGAGGCCTTTCCGATGTTCACTCACGTTGCGGCCCGCACGGCCCGCTGACCCCCTACGGGGCCTTTTCTCGAAGTGCTTCAGGCCATTCGTCGCCTCCTGACCCGCCCCGAGTGCTTCCGGCTGGAGCGAGAGTTTGCCGGCCCGGATTTCCACCGGGGAGAACGGTGCGCCTTGGCAAGGCACACGCTCCAACGAACGAACTGCCCCTCCGGTACGAGTTTTGCGACAAATCGTGAACATCAGGCCGCTTTGTCCAACGGCGCGGGTGGGGTCCGCAGTGGCCTCAACCCGTCGTTGATTTCCGACGCGCTCTGATCTGCGACCCAGACGTAATCGCCGGTCAGGTTTACGTGTTCCCAGCCCAAGGGAGAGAGATGGGCCAGGAGACGGTCGGGGACATCTTCGGTCTGCCGGAGGGTGGCGACGGCGCGCTCCAGGTATCGAGTGTTCCACAGGATGATTGCGGTGACGACGAAGTTGAGGCCGGACGCACGGTGCTGCTGGTTCTCGTAGGTGCGATCGCGGATTTCGCCGAGCCGGTGAATGAAGACCGCCCGGGCCAGGCTGTTGCGTGACTTGCCCTTGTTGAGTTCCTGTCCGGCTGATCGCCGCAGTTCGGGATCGCTGATCCAGTCGAGGGTGAACAGGGTGCGCTCCAGTCGTCCAAGCTCGCGTAGCGCAGCGGCAACGCCGTTCTGCCGCGGGTAGGAGGCGAGTTGGCGCATGATCAGCGAGGCGGTCACCGTGCCGGTGCGGATGGACGCGGCGATGCGCAGGATTTCCGACCAGTGGGCGCGGATCAGGTCGACATTGATGCGCCCGGCGATCAGCGGCTCGAGCGTCGGATAGCCGGACGGCTTGCCGAAGCTGTGGAGGCGCCGGTGCTTCAGGCCGGGGATGCGCGGCGCGAACTGGAAACCGAGCAACGCGCAGAGAGCGAATACATGTTCGGACTCGCCGCCACCGTCGGTATGATGGCGGCGGACCGTCACCTCGCTCTGGTGATAGAGCAGCGCGTCGAGAACATGCAGTGCTTCGCTTGCAGTTGCCGCGATCAGCTTGGTGAAGAACGGCCCATAGCGATCGGAGAGATGCGTGTAGGTCTTGAAGCCGGATTGTTGGCTGTAATGGGCATTGAAGGTGCTGGCGTCACGGCCGAAGCCGGCAGCCTGGAAGAACTGCCCGTCGGAGGACGAGGCCGTGCCGCTGCCGAATATCGCTGCGAAGGGTTCGCGCTGCTGCTGGTTGACCAGACACCGCAATGCCAAAGCGTAGGTCTCCTCGCGGATGTACCAATCCGATGTCCAGGCAAGCTGGCCGAGGCTGGCGATGCTGCATGCTTCGGCCATGCGTGTCAGGCCAAGATTGAGCCCTTCCGCCAGCAAGGCTGCCATAAGAATGCGATTGTCGGCCACGGTGTCGCCGGTGCGCAAGTGGGTGAAGCAGTCGGGGAAAAGGGTCCAGCGCGCCACTTCGGCCAGCAGGTCGGTGATGCGGATGCGTGGCAGCATGGCGTAGAGGCGCTCGGTCAAGGCCTTGGCCTCCGGCGGTGTGGATTTTTCAATCGGCGAGATTTTCAGCACGCCATTCTCGATCGTCACGTCGGGCAGGAGGCCGCCCTTGGCACGGGTGTCGACCTCCTTCAGCCGTTCATCCAGCATGGTACAGCGACTCTCGATGAAGCGGTCGAAATCTGCTTCGACCGCGATCGGCAGCGTGCCGGCCTTGTGCATATTCTGCGTGGTCTCCCTGGAAAGAAGCCGTTCCTCGAAAGAGCGGTATTGCCGGCTGCCGACGACCCAGACATCGCCGGCGTGCAACCGGTCGCGCAATTCCGACAGGACGCAGAACTCGTAGTAGCGTCGGTCGATGATGCCGCCGGGCAGCACGTACGGTACCCAGCGTTGCCGGACGAAGCTTGTTGGAGCGGCTTTCGGCAGAGTGGGTGTGTGGCACGATCAATGATGCGTGCCGCCAGGGATGGTTGCCGCGCCCCTTTCTTGGGATAGCGACCGCGTCCTTTGTATTCCGAAGGCGGATCGAACAGGCAAGCGTCCAGCCGCAAGCGCGTGATGGCGACCATGCGGTGGCGGAGTTGATGCAACAGGTCGATGGCGGCGAACTCGGCGTCCATGACCGCCACGATCTGGCGGCCCGGCAGCCAGCGGTGCAAAATCAGCAGCAATCGCTCAGCCCACTCGGTCACCGTCCGATAGCGCCGTTGGTGCTTTTCGCACCATGTCTTGGATGGCATCAGCGCGGTCAGCATCGGCAACGCCCAGATGCAATGGGCAAACGGCACCTCTGTCAGGAGCATGACACTGATCCATCGCAGGCCCCGGCTGGTGACCGTGCGTGTGGGGGTGGAGCGCACCGCATCGTGGTAGTGGCTGGCGGGTCCGATCTGGCGGCCCCGACGCCGTTCCAGGGTATGGTCGACGCCGACGATGACCGGCTTCGCCGACTTGCGGGGATCCGGCTCTGGCGGCGCAAACGTCGCCACCAGTTGCTGCAGCAAAGTGTAGGCGAGCCGCGGACCCGACCAGACATTGCGGTTGAGTACGCGGTGAAAGGCGGTGAAGCTGGGATGCTCGGCCAGACCCAGGGCGCGCAGGCAATTGGCGACCGTGCGCGGGCCGATCGCCAGCAGCGCGCCCACCGCCAACGCCGCAACGGTAGCGCGGCTGCGTCGGATGAAGGCGGCAAGGAAAGGCGCCATCCACGTGACGAAAGCTTGCGGGAGATGCAGATCGGGGCGGACCATGACAGACCTCCTGGGACCATGCGGAACACCGAGATCGTAGATGGCGACGCCCGCCAAGCCCGTCCCTGATCCGGTCATCGAGCGGATCGAAGCGTACCCTTGGCCGCGTGGCGGCGTGACCGTGCGCCGGATCAGCGGCGGCTATTCTCTGATGTCCACTCGCACTGGCGCTCCGGTCGCCCGACTGCGACCGCTCCCAGAGGACAACCTCTTCGAGGTGCTGTGGTGGCGTCGTAACGCCTGGGGCCGCGCCGGACCCTTCGGCGCCGTCCTTCCCCTCGACGACGCCCTCAACTTCATCGCCTCAGAAACACCCTTCTGGATCCGCGCCTGACATCACAGGACAGTGATATGGGCAAAGTCGAGTAACAGGTCACGCTATGACCTCAAGGAGACCGCGATCACCGACCGCTTCGTCAGGAAGTTCGAGGCCGGCCTCGCCAGACTGGCCGACGGTCTGGCCAAGCCGCGTGGGCAGAAGAAGATGGCGGTAATCCAGCAGCGCATTGGCAAGTTGAAGAGTGGCAGCCGCGGCATCGGCCAGCACTACGAGGTCACCGTGGTGCCCGATGACACCGGCCACCTCTCTTACCCAGAAGACGGGGAAGGCCATCACGTTCCGTCTCGCCGCGTGCCCGGAGCGGGTCGTCTACGGCCACTCGCAGGACCCGCTTTCATTCGGCTGACGGTGAGAAAATCCGACAAAAGCCAAAAAACGTTACGCACGAACTCTTGAGAGACCTTACTTGTGTCGGGTTGACAAAATTAGACCGGCAGCCGTCTCAAAGTCAGTGAAACGTTCCATGTTAAGATGCAAATCGAAAGTAAAATGATCTAGCCTGGTATCGTCGGCGTCAAATTTATATCGTGACGCATCGCCGTAGCCTGAAACATTTGTACGAGACATTTTCTCAGGAAAGGCCGTCCGGGAATGTGTTGTGATGACGATTTAAGTCAAAATCTGGCACGTGGAGCGGCCTGTCCGGACCCCACCAGATATCGTAAACCCCAGTTTCTGCCGCGCTTTGTCCCAAAGCGCGGTGGCAAAGGCGCAACCGGTCACTGCACCCTCCACTCGGTAGGCACGACTTGCATCACCGCCATCAATGAGATAAGTGGACTACTCGGTGGCTGCACAACTATGACGATGCAGAGGCAGACGATGAGCGACACTCTCCAATACCACGACCATGATGACATCGTAGCGGTTGCCCGCCAGGCAATTGAGGAGGAGCCGGACAATCTCGGTCTGCGCCTGCGCCTCGCCAAGCTGCTTGAGGAGCGGGTAGGTGCCGGGGAAGCGGAGCGCGAACTGCGGACCGCCTGCAATCTCGCATTCAATACCACGGAAGCGCATATCGCCCTGAGCCAAAATCTGGCCCGGCAGAACCGGGTGGACGAGGCCATCGAGGCCGTGCGGGCAGCGATCGCGCTAAAGCCGGACGAGGCGTATCCGCACGCGCATGCCGGTAATCTGCTCGCCAGGGCGGGCCGGCTTGCAGAGGCGGAAACGGAGCAGCGGCAGGCTGTCGAACTTGAGCCGCACACATCTCTGTTCCACATCAACCTCAGCCACTCACTGGCCCGGCAGAACCGGGTGGAGGAGGCCATCGAGGCCGGACGCGCAGCGATCGCGCTGAAGCCGGATGAAGCATACCCGTACGCGCACGTGGGCAATCTGCTCGCGCGGGTCGATCGGCTTACGGAGGCGGAAGCGGAACAACGGCGGGCCATCGAGCTCGAGCCGAACACTCCTCTGTTCCACATCAACCTCAGCCATATGCTGGCGCGGCAGAACCGGGTGGACGAGGCCATCGAGGCCGTGCAAACGGCGATCGCGCTGAAGCCGACCGAAGCTTACCCACACACGCATCTGGGCAATCTGCTCGCCAGGGCGGACAGACTTGCGGAGGCGGAAGCCGAGCAGCGGCGGGCCATTGAACTCGAGCCGCAAACCCCAGGGTTCCATATCAACCTCGCGAACGTGCTTGCTCGTCAGGATCGGATCGACGCAGCAATCGAGGCAGCGCGCGAAGCGACGGCGCTGGCACCGACGGATGCAGCTTTTGCCAACAGGCTTGCCGATTTACGCGCTCGTCAGGCGGCTGCCGTGGCGCCCGCCGAACCGGTGCAGGAGGTGGAAACCCCGAAGCCGACGCCTGCCGCTGCGAAGCTGGAGACACGGTCGCGTTCATTCTGGGGATTTCTAAGGCAATAGCCGCAGGCCGCACGGTCACTGCCGCCGAGCGAAAGCATCCAGAACCTGGACGGGTATGATGGACAGTCCTGGTTGCGGCGATCACGACCCGCCGCAACCAGAGTGCTGACAAATATTTGGAACTTGTCCTACGCTGACTGTGGTTCCAAGACGTTTGGTGCATGGGGTGGTGCGGATTGACTCGTTTTCTGGCTTTTCCGAAGATAAGCCCCTGATCGGAGGACCTAAGTTGTGCTGTACGTAAGAAATGACTTTATCACTAATTTCCAAAAACAAGATTGGGAGCCTGGATTTCCAGCATATACTACCAATCTTATCGAATTAAACAAGATTATACGCAGTTTTGATACGACAAAAATGGAAGGAAATCTTTTTTATAAACAATATCCCGAGCAAATAGAGGATCAGCCTGACCGAACGTTCATCAACAAACGCCGCAACTTTGCCCTTTATGTGTCTTTGGGAACAAAGCTTCTTGAAATTGGCTTCAACGCCGGCCACAGCTGCCTGCTTGCCCTGACCGTCAACCCAAAATTGCGGTACGTCGGCGTCGATCTTGGCGCGCACCCCTATACCCGGCCCTGCTTCGAATACCTGCGCAGCGTGTTTGGTGACCGGGTCGAACTGCTGCTCTCGGATTCCCGGGACGCGGTGCCCCATCTCGGGCTCGATGGGGATTTCGATCTGTACCATATCGATGGCGGCCATGGCTTCGACCTGGCCAGGACCGATCTCATCAATGTTTTGCATATGTGCAAAACCAACCAGGTCATCCTCTTCGACGATGTGGGCGCCTATCACCTGGATGCGCTGATCGACATCTTTTCCGCCAAGGGCATGGTCAGTCGGGTTCCGCTCAATCGTCTATGGGCCGGCAATCTGCAAGTTCTGCTGCGCTGCCACAAATAAATGGCGTGCGGCTCCAGCAACCCGCCTGTCATGGGCATCCCGGCTGCGTCTGTCTCAGCGCCAGTGCTCGCGAACGAAAGGCGCGCGTCCAAAAGGCCCAAGCGGCCGGTCCAAGACATCCAAAGGGTCCGGCTTGCCGTGGAATACCGCTACGGCGCAGTCGTCGGTGAGGGGAACATCCTCACCGGGCTTTACCCGCGGAGCCAGATCGAGTTTGAACGAGACGACCTTCTCGGGAGGCCAGAGCTTGGCTTCCCGAACTTGGGCGTAGATCCAGTCCTGATCCCCGATGACTTCCATGCCGGGCGCATCGCTGGCAAGGTATTTCAGGAATTGCGCATAGACGTAATGCAACTCACCGGCCTGTAGGCGCATCAACGAACTGTTATAGGTCCGCGATCCCGGGAACGGACCGCATATGCGGAAGCCGCCGGGATCGTCCAGAAGAAAATCGATCGACCTCACAATAACGACATCAAGGTCAAAGAAAAGAACTGTCGAACCCCGAGGAAATAAATCATTTCTGAACAATGAAATCTTGTTCCACCATCCCTCATATTTATCTGGCAATTGTCGGCAATTTACGTTCTCTAGCCCGGTGTTGTCTTCTGTAAAACAGACGAACTCGTGCTCGTTGCTTAGATGTCTTCCAACCATGTTTCTGAGATTTTTAACGTATAATGGTGGGTATTTCGTGCCCCATTTCACGCACACGACAAAAAGGCTGCTGTTTTCATTCATATTTGGCATCCAGGCCAGATCGTTGCATTTTCTTCCGGACTCGCGCGATCATCACGCCGGAAACCCTGCGGCGTGCGCACATTGCCGACACGAAACGGGAACCGTACGGACCGGCGAACACAGCAGCGAGGCAAACTTTGCCCGTTTCATGCGTGCCCGTTTCATGCGTGTGCGTCAGCGACATTCGGCGAACTCCGGCCGGGACGCATCCGGGAGGCTCCTCAGGTAATCTCCACAACAACGTGGATCGTCGCACCTGCATCCGGGGCCCGAGCCAACGCCAGGGCTGACCCGGTCCGGGTCAGGACTTCTACCTTGCTGAGGGCCATCCGGCAACAGCCGGCCGAAGCTCTCGATCATCGCGGATCGCGGTCTGATGTGCGTCATGCCTGCCACACCGTGGCGAAACGCGGGGTGATGTGGGCCTGGCTCTCTTCCTGCTCGATCACGGGCAGGATGGAATGGCCCGGCTCCGGCATGCGGCCGAAGAACCGTTCCTCCTCGAAGCACAGCACGATGTCGGGAGCGAAACGGCCAATCATGTCGTGGTCGAAGACCGTCGTGTAGACGAAGAAGATTTCGGCGAAAACCTCCGCCAGCACCTTCCGTACCCGGGAGATGCCGCCGTCGTGCAGCACGTAGCCCCTGGCGCCGGAGGCGTTGTGCGGGTTTCGGTACCAGCGCACGCCGCCGCGCGCCGGCAGCTCGTTGTCAAATACCGTGATGATCGCTGGCTCCGCCGCCGCTGCCGCCGGCAGCGCGGCGGCGAGGTCGGAGTTCTCCTTGGCAAGGAAGGCGGCGACATAGCGCAGTACGCCGGCATCATCGCGGGCGCCTGCGGGCGGCAGGGTCGGCAACAGGCGCGGTTCGTAGAACGGCCGCCACAGCTTCGCCACCGGCGATGCGATGTAATCGAGGATCGGACGCGGCGTGGACGGCGGTGTCGCCTCGCGGCGCGGCAGCACAGCATGGGCGTAGCGAAAGCCGCCAACAGTCTCGCCGAAAGCCCGGCGCCCATGGTGCACCAGGGCAACGCGGACGAAGTCGCCTCGCACCGGGGCGGCAGCGGCGGGGGCCGCGGGCGGTGTGGCGGCACGCTCCTGCTCGGTCATCAGCAGTTCCTGCAGATGCGGCCGTTCGAGAACGCGTAGCGTTGCGAGCAGGCTACGATAGCGGTCGTCCTGCACGGCGATGCTCTCGGGATTCAGGTCACGGCGGTAGCGGCCTGGCGAGATGTCGCTGCCTGTCCATATCTGGCCGATCCAGGCGGGGTTCTGCGTCAGCGCCTCCGGTCGTTCCAGCGCGATCTTTGACCAGGGAATCCTGGCCTCGGTAATGCCGAGGAATGCCGCCAGGCGCACCACCATCGGATCGAAGTCAAGACAGAGCTGGGCGTAGGATACGACCAGGGTGTCAGCGGCATCGGTGGCAATCCGCTCGGACAGCGCCTCGAACTGGCGAAACTGGATCCGGTTGTCCACCCGCCCGACATACGCATCGATCCCATTGGCCTCGATCTGGGCGCGATGGGCCGCGATTTCCTCCGCCGGCAGATTGCCCGTCGGGTGCTGCAATGCCCACCAGAACTGGTTGCAGGCGAGGTCGCGCGGATCGCGGAAATTCGCCACCAGCCTGAGCCGGCGGTCGCCAAGATGGCGATTTACGATATGGGAGGTGTTGTACATGTAAAGGTGACCAGTCGGTTCCGGCTGCCAATCCGGCAACTCGGCGCCACGCCCCGCATTCATGTACTGTTCGGCGATCTTCACCGGGGTCAGCCGGTCCCCCACCAGCGCGGTCAGGATACGCCAGAGCGATCCGGTGCCGCTGGTGGGGGTCGTGAGAAAAATGAGGCTCGCGAGGTCAGCCATCGCCGGGACTTCCTTGTCAGGCCGCTGCCCGATGCCATGAATCGGCAGCGGCGTCGAGGCGCCCCTTCTCCCTGCGACTGCGCCGGCAGGAGGTCAAAAAGAGCAATTCACTGCTCTCGATACCACGCCGCCGAGGTCGCGTCCCAGCGCACGCGCAGTCCCGTATAGGCCGCGAGCGTGCTAGCGTTCGTCCACCCATTGACCGCAGGCGAGAAAGTCAGCGCCGTGACCGCGCCGGCATAGTTCACGAACTGGATCGGCTGACCGTCGGCCAGGGCGGTCGGCAATGTCACCGTGGCGGTGGCGACCGTGCCGGCTTGGATGAACCGCACCAGCGACGTGTTCGCGGGCACCGTGTAGCCGGCAGTCGTCAGCGTCTGGCGCACGCCGCTGTTGTCGATCAGCGCGCCCGCCGACAGCACCGGCGAACCGGTCGCGCCCGATACCCCGAGCACGGTATTGGTCGGCCCGAGCGTGATGGCAGCGTTGCCCGACTCCAGCGTCATGACCGATGACAGGCTGGCCGTGCCGGTGGCGGGCGACACCGTGTTCGTGTTCTGGAACGACACCGCCGGCGTCGAGGAATACCCGGAACCGGCGGCGGTAAGGGCTATGCTCGCGACCTGCCATTCCAACCCGGCCAGCGTCGCCCCGGTGCCGTGGCCGCCGGTCAGGCTGATCGGCTCGGTCGGCAGCACGGAGCACGATCCGGCGACGCTGGGAGAATAGGTCGCAACCGCGCCGCTGCTGACGGTCACCACCTTGATGGCCGGCTGCGTGGTGCAGGTGCCGCCGACCATCGTCAGCACGTCGTTGACCTGATAGCCGGTGCCGCCGCTGGCGGGAACGCCGTAGGCACCGCTGATGTAAGCGTCAAGGTTGGTGGCGGTGCCGTACATCATCGCCGTTACGGCGGCCGTGGCCTGGCTGCCGCCCGCCGCTGGCGCGCCGATGGTGATGACAGGGAACTGCCCGGCATAGGTCGAACTGCAGGGACTGCCGGTGTGATAGCACCAGCCCTGAATGTTGTAGTGCCCGGCGTAGCTCAGATTGATCGCGCTGACATCGCCCGGGTTGCTGATCTGCGAAGCGGTCAGCGTGGACGGCATCGAAACCACGAGCCCGGTCAGACCCGCCCCGCTGCCGGAAAACGTGGCCGAGGCGCCGACCATGCCGACGCCCGCGAACGCGCTGCTGCCCAGATTCCACGCCGTCGAGGCCGGCGGCATCCGGTAGATGCCTGAAACCGACCAAAGCGACGGCTGCGAAAACATCACCGCCGAGCCGATCGAAAGGGTTCCCCCGCTGTCGTTGCTGAAGTCGAAGTCAATGCCGCGCGCGGTCACGCTGGTGATGCCGGTATCGGCCTTCAGGATGGAGGCGGTTGCCTCGCTGGCGTGATCCTTGATGTGCAGCCCATCAAGGATCGGCGTCGGGTTGGGGCCGGTGATCAGGATTTCATCCGTGAGGTCACCCGTCTCGGCATGAACGTCGAGATCGAGCATGGAATTGGCATCCGCGGAACTTTCGCTCCAGAGCTGGAACGCATTCGGGCTGCCGCCGTCGCCAGGCACGCCGGTGCCGCTGGCGACATAGCCGCCGACCCATTTATGCCGCCGCGTGTTCGCCATCCAGACCGGCGTGCAGCCATAGGCCGTGGCGACATGCGGCTGGATGAAAAGGTTCTCGTTGAACGAGTGGTAGGCGTTTACCGTCTGCGTTTGAGTAACGAAGTTGGACGGCACGTTCCAGTGGTTGATGCCATCCAGCACCAGCCCGAAGCATGACGTGGGTGTGCCGCCAGCATAGTTGTTGAACACCCGCAGATCGGTGAAATTATTGGTTTCTCCGCTGAACATATAGACGCCGGCGAAGGTGAAATTCCCCCACACCATGACATTCGACCAGGATTGCTGAGCCGCCGCATACGTGCCGTCGCGCCCGATCTGGATGCCGATGCTCGGCGTGTTGGTGGAGCTGCCATAGACCTGCAGGCCGCGCAGCCGCATCCATTGCGTGCCGAGCGCATCAACGACCGCCTTGCCGCTGGTCTGGCCCATCAGCGTGGCGCCGTAGCCGTCGACATTGAGGCCGCGCCCGCCGAAATTGGTCAGGTTGATCGGCGAGGACTGCACCAGATAGTTGCCGACCGGGAAATACAGTGTCCACGCTATGCCACCATTGTTGGTGTACGTCGTGCGCCCGTAGGCGATGGCGTTGTTGATTGCCGAGGCATCGTCAGTGGTGCCGTTGCCGGTAGCACCGAAATCCTTGACGTTCACCACGTCGGCGCCCCGATTTGCCGGTGAGCGCGCCGCTGTGCCGCCGGTGGCAATGAACGGGACAGAGCCGCCCGAGCCGGGCGCTATCTGCGCCCACGCCGGCATGCAGGCAGCGAAGATGATCAACAGGATCAGGTTGCGTTTGAGCATGGCTCTGTTACCTCAGGCAATGAAAGGGCAACCGAAAGCTTACGGGACGAAGCGCCGTGCCGTATTTCGTCCCCGCAGGAACGCCGAACAGCTCGACCGGCTGCGACATGGCAGAGGAAGGCCGTGCAACTTTGTAACGCACAATTTACCCTCCGTTGTTAGTTTTACTAACATACATCGCGCCGGCTGTCAAGCAGAGATTGCGGCGCTTCCTACTGTGTGGTCTCGACATGCCATCACGCCGGGCAGCGGCACGGGAAATCCCCGCCACGCCGTAACTGAGAGGCAACATCTCATTCTCCAACGTCCCTGCTGAGGCAAACGATCACGCACTCGCTCAAAACCATTCCAGGGTAGCCAGCGCCGCCAAATATAACGAGGAATATACATGTTTTGATACAGCAAGGCTGCAGCCATCCCGATAAAATATGTAGACAAGCGTCAGCAAATCTCCTGCTGCCGTCTTGTCATGGATCGGCAGTGATTGATTGCGTGCAAAGAAGAGCGGAGCTTGTTATCCGTCGTGCCACGCTTCCCGATCGGGCAGGGCCACTCGCCTCATCCGTAACCATGCTGCCCATAGAGCAGCGAGCAGTGCCGCCCTGGGAAACGTCCGCCTCGATCAAGGACCGGGGGGGAACCGATGAGAACAAGAGGCGTCTATGAGCATTCGCGGTTCGCTGGATATCGTCACGACCGACCATGTTTCGGGATGGGCCTTCTCGCCCGATTTCCCGGACAGCATTTTCGTCCAGGCCATCCTGAACGGAGAAATCATCGGCGAAGGAGTCGCCAACATCTTCCGCGATGACCTGGCGGCGGCCGGCTTCGGTAACGGCGAGTGCGGCTATACGATCCAGTTCAATCGCCCCATCGACCCGCTCTTTCTGCCGTTCATCGCCGTCCGGCCCGATGGCGGCGACGCCGAGCTGCCGCGCTGGACGCCCACCGGCATGGTCGAGTTCTTCAGCATGTTCTATCGTTCGCATCCTGCCGCGGGCCGCCACCGCAGCGTGCTCGGCGGCCTCTGGAGCAATCGGATCGATGCCGCCGCGGTGCTGGATGGCAAGGTCGAGATCGGCCAGGTCACAGCCGCCGAGGCCGAGGCGCTCGGGCGCATGGTTCGTGACGGGCTGACGGTGGTTGAGGACGTCGCCGAATTGCCGGCCGATGCAGACGCCGATGACGAAACGATAGACCGGGTGCTGCGGGGACCGCTGCTGCGCCTGCTGCAACTCGAGCTGGACGATCAGCCGGTGGTGCTGAAGGCGGAGATCGCCAACGCCACCCGCCCGTTGGCGCAACCCAGCACCGAGATGGAGCTGCCCTCGCCGGCCGAATGCCTGCTGGTGGTGGTGCCGCTGGGACGACGGGCGTCAGTACAAGTTGACGCGCTGCGTCAGAGCCATCTGCTGCCCGAGTTCAACCGCGACGGCGTCTCTCGCTGGGTCCGCTCCGGGGCAACGGACATCACCGAAGCCGCCGAGCTGGAGAACCACGGTCTGCTGGACCGCCACGAGGTACCGTCAGGCACGGCGGCGATTGTCGACCCGGGCCTGCTGCATGCGTTGCGCTACGAGAGTCAGGCGCGTGCCTTGCGGCTGCTGGTGGTGCCCGCCCGCGGCATGCCGGCGCGCCTGCTGCAGGACCCGGCGCGACAGGAGATGGTAACGTCCAAGAACGTGCACATCTGGCTATAACCCTGCGTGGGCCGCTGGCCCGTGCGGCGGTCCGGGATGGACGCCGATCCGCGATGGTTCCTACACGATTCCCACGCGCAACAGGTCGTGCACATGGATCAGCCCGACCGGCTTGCGGTCCTCGACCACGAAGATGCAGGTGATGCGTGATGCATTCATCTGCGCCAGCACCTCGACCGCCAGCACGTCGGGGCCGACGCTGTGCGGACGCCGTCCCATCGCCCCGGTCACCGGCCCATCGACGAAGCCGCGCTTGAAGGCGCGGCGCAGGTCGCCGTCGGTCAGCACGCCGATCAGGTCGCCCGTCTCGTTGACCACGCCGGTAATGCCGAAGCGCTTCGAGGTCATCTCGACGATCGCCTCGGACAGCACGGCGCTGCCTGCCACCACCGGCAGCTCGGCGCCGATGTGCATCAGGCTGCGCGCCTTGGACAGCCGGGCGCCCAGCTTGCCGCCGGGGTGGAAACGCTGAAAGTCGGTAGAGGTAAAGCCGCGCCGTTCCAGCAGAAACACCGCCAGCGCGTCGCCCACCACCATCTGCAGGGTGGTCGAAGTGGTCGGCGCCAGGCCGTTCGGGCAGGCTTCCTGGGCCGCCGGCAGGAACAGGCCGACATCCGCCGCACTGCCCAGCGCGCTGCTACGGCAGGAGGTGATGGCGATCAGCTTGACGCCGAAGCGGCGCGTATAGGCGACGATGTCGGACAGCTCCGGCGTCTCGCCTGACCAGGACAGCGCCAGCACGACGTCACGCGGGCCGATCATGCCGAGATCGCCGTGGCTGGCCTCGGCGGCGTGGACGAAATGGCTGGGCGTACCGGTCGAGGCCAGGGTGGCGGCGATCTTGCGGCCGACATGGCCCGACTTGCCCATGCCGGTAACAACCACGTTGCCGCCGGCGGCCTCGATCACGGCGGCGGCGGCGGCGAAGGCCGTGCCAAGCTCGCCGTGCAGCGCCTGCTCGACCGCCTCCAGGCCGCGTCGCTCGATCTGCAGCGTGCGGGCGGCGCTGTGCAGCGCCTCGTCCGGTCCGGGCACTGTGGCAGCCTGGTCTGCGTGCGATTCCAACATGATGCTGTGCTGTTCCGTGGCTGGTGCAAAAATCGGGGGGCAAAAATCAGGGGGCGAGCAGTTGACGGGCGCGCTCGAGGTCCTCTTGCGTGTCGACGCCGAGCGGTACGTCGTCCACCAACACGGCATCGATGCGCATGCCGGCCTCCAGCGCGCGCAACTGCTCCAGCTTCTCGCGCCGCTCCAGCGGCGCGGGGGACAGCGCGACGAAGCGCTCCAGCGCCTGCCGGCGCCAGGCATAGAGGCCGATATGGTGGTACAGCGTTCCCTCGCCCCAGGGCGCGCGGGTGCGGGTGAAATAGAGTGCGCGGAACCGGCCGGGGCCGACCGGGGTGCCGACCATCTTCACCACGCTCGGCGCATCCGCTTCCTCGGCACGGGTGATCGGCGCCACCGGGGTGCCTACGGCAACCTCGGGGTCGGCCAGCACGGCGGCGGCCTGGCGGGGCACGTGCGGCGCCACCGTCGGCAGGTCGCCCTGCAGGTTGACCACCACGTCGTAGCGTCGGTCCGGGTCGGCCAAGGCCAGCGCCTCGGCGATGCGGTCGGTGCCGGAGGGATGGTCGGCGCGGGTCATCACCACCCGCCCGCCGGCCGCGATTACCGCGGCGGCGATGTCGGGATGGTCGGTGGCGATCACCACCGGACCGAGATCGGCCTCACAGGCGCGGCGCCAGACATGCACGATCATCGGTTCGCCATGGATGTCGGCGAGTGGCTTGCCGGGCAGCCGCGTGGCGGCCAGGCGGGAGGGGATCAGGACGATTGGGTTCATGGCTGTCTCAAAGAACTGCCCCGCACCCCCTTGGGGGTCCAGGGACCTAAGACCCCTGGTGGGGTGCGTCCGGGGCCGCGCCCCGGCCACGCCCCTTTGTGATACGATCGGTACTCCATCAACTCCCGGATCAACGCCTCGAAATCACCCAGCGCGATCATGTTCGGCCCGTCCGAGGGAGCGCTGTCCGGGTCCGGGTGGGTCTCGATGAACACCCCGGCCACGCCGACCGCCACGGCGGCGCGCGCCAGCACCGGCACGAACTCGCGCTGCCCCCCCGAGGAGCCACCACGCCCGCCGGGCTGCTGCACCGAGTGGGTGGCGTCGAACACCACCGGAACGCCGAAGCCGGCCATGATCGGCAGGGCGCGGAAGTCGGAGACCAGCGTGTTGTAGCCGAACGAGACGCCGCGTTCGGTCGCCAGCACCTGGGTGTTGCCGGTCGAGCAGGCTTTGGCGATGACGTTGCCCATGTCCCAGGGCGCGAGGAACTGGCCCTTCTTGATGTTGACCACCCGGCCGGTGGCGGCGGCGGCCAGGACCAGGTCGGTCTGGCGGCACAGGAAGGCGGGAATTTGCAGCACGTCGACCACCTCGGCGACCGGCGCGCAGTGCTCGCGCTCATGCACGTCGGTGAGCAGCGGCAGGCCGGTCTCGGCGCGGATGTCGGCGAAGATCCGCAGCGCGGCGTCCAGCCCGACGCCGCGCGCGCCGACCAGGCTGGTGCGGTTGGCCTTGTCGTAGGAGCTTTTGAACACCAGGCCGATGCCGAGCCGGGCCGCGATTTCGGCGAGCGCGTGGGCGCATTCGAGCGCGTGGGCACGGCTCTCGATCTGGCACGGCCCGGCGATCAGCGCGAGCGGAGCGGCGTTGGCAAATACCACGTTGCCGACGGGGACGCTGGCTTGCGGCGAATGACCAACCATAAGAGGCGACCTGCGTTGAAGTTTCCAGGCCGGATACTACACGAACTCGTGAGGACGGTGCCAGGATGATCGCCCGGCGGCCTGCCAGGGTTTCCTCAGGGATATGCCTCGCGCCAGAATTCGGCAAACCGGTGCTTGGCCCGCTTCTCCTCCTCCTGCTGGGCGATGAAGGGGAACATCGATCCGCCGGACTCCGGGACACGGATGAAAAACCGCTCGACCTGCAGGCACATGATCACGGAGGGAGCGAACCGCTCGACGAACTCATAGTCGAAGATCGTCCCGTGGAAGAAGATGACCTCACGGAACAGCTCAGGGATGATGCCGAGCAGCCACAGCGTGAAGCTGTCGTGCATGACGAACGCCCGGTCCTCGGATGTGGCTTTTTCGTTCCGGTACCAGCGAATGCAGCCTTCATTGTTGATGCCGTTCTCGAACAAAAGCCTGGCATTGCCACGCTGCGGCGCCAGGATCTGAATCTCCTCGGGCGGGATCTCCAGCTTGAGGCCGAGGTCGCCCTGCTGCCGGCCGGGGAAGCGGCGCAGCGGCACGGCGTCCATGGCGTCGGCAATGGCGGGCAGCCTGGCGCGCAGGAAGGCGGCGAAATAGCGGAATGCGCCGTCATGGTTCCAGTGCGAGTTGGTGTCGGCGAAATATTTGTCCTCGCCCTCGCGGGGTTCCAGCACGGTGGGGTCGTAGAAGGGCGGCCAGACCCGCGCCGCCGGCGAAGCCAGGTACTGGGTGATGGGCCGCGGCCCCTCGCCCTCGAAGTGAACGTGCTCGGGCAGATTGTCGCGGAACACGACCTCCTTGTTGGGAACGATCATGTGCTCATAGCGGAAATTCGTGGCACTCTCGCCGAATACCTGACGGCTGCGGTGCGCCATGGCGATCCGGTACAGGTCGGCCCGCGGCAACTGGCGCCGGCCGGTGGTCTGGCCGATCACATCGTTGGCGTCATTGACCAGGAACAGCTGGCCGTTGCGGCCGACCAGCACCCGGCCCATCTCCGCGCGCTCGCGCTCGGTGGCCAGACAGTGGCGGAAGCAGGGCAGCTCGAGCGTGCGGATGAAGGCGAGGTTGTCACGGTATTTCTCGTCGAGCTGGCGAATCGTCTCCGGATGCAGCTCGTTGCGGTAGCGGCCTGGCATGATGTCCGTGCCGGTCCAGATCTGGCCGATCCAGGCCGGGTTTTGCTTCAGGTTGGTCGTCCGCTCGCGCTCGATCCGCTCGTGGGGCACATCCGCGGGGGAGACGTTGAAGAAGCGGATCAGTCGGGCCACAAGATTATCGAAATCGAGGCATAGCTGGTTATAGGAAAGTATCAGGACGTTCTCGTGATCATTCTTTAGCCTGTCGGCAACGGCACGAAACGCCTTGAAATGAAGGTTGTTGTCGACTTCCACGACGAACTGGTCCATGCCATTGGCCTTGACCCTCTCGCGGTATTCAGCGATCTCCTGTTCAGTTCTGTTTGGCATTGGATGTTGGAGAGCCCAGTAATACTGGTTGCAGGCCATGTCCCGCGGATCACGAAAATTCGTAACAATCCTGATATTTTGGTCCAACAGAGATTGGTTAACAATATGCGGAGTATTGTACATATAAATATTGTCGAGCGGCTCCGGTCTCCACTCCGTCAACGCGCCGATGCGCCCGCTGTTGCTGTACTGCTCGGAAATCTTCGTCGGCCGCAGCTTCTTTTCGGTCAGGGCGGTGATGACCCGCCACATCGACCCGGTGCCGCTGGTCGGCATGGTGAGGAAGACGCATGACGGAAAAGACATTGATGCGGGACCTTTTGGATAGCCGTGGGCGATCCGGGTATTGTGACTTTTAAGAGTCCGCTAGGAAAGCGTCATCCTGTCAGGCGGCAGGAAAGCCAGGGAAGACCAGGTATTTTCAGGGTTTCCGGCGGCTCAGATGACGGGGAGAGCCACCCGGAACATGGTGAATGACGACCATGTACCGCCCTCTCTATCGGGGCAAACCGTGACGCTTGCGTGGCGATCGATCGCGGATCGGATTTGGTGAGTAAAGGGTTACCTGCCCATGCGCGCCCGCACCCCCTGGTTTCAGCAGCCCCGGCATGCATGCTACTTGCCCGGGTAGGGCGGGAGATTCTACAACCTGCCGTGGTTCATGAGGTCATCTGCATGACACGGCAGGCCGGCGGCAGTTTCGTTATGGTTGCGTTCGCAGCGGGGTGGCCCGCCATCAGGTTGAGCGCTCCGTCACCCGCTGGCGGCCGTCTCCGGCCGGACGGTCGCGCGTGAACTCCGTTGCCACCGGCGCCGATACGGCCGGCTGGGTAACCTCCGGAGGCTATGTCGATTTCTACGGCTACCACGCCGCCGCCGGCGGCTGGATGGTCTGCGGCTGGGTGCCGTTGCCTACCCCCCGGTCGGCCCGCTCAGGCAGCGGCCACGGCCGGGCGCGCATCACCTTCGAGGGCGGCGAAGCCGCCGGCGAGGTGGTGATCAGCCGCTTCCACCGCGACGATCTGCAGGACCGCGGTATCGGCGTGGTGCTGTTCCTGGCCTCAACCGGCCGCTTCTACGGCCGGCTGCAGTCGCTGGAGCTGCAGGAGGACGACGCCCGCTTTCGCCTGGTCGCCGCCGACGAGGCGCCGCAACTGCGCGATGTCGACGTGACCAACCGGCTGCGGCCCATCCTGGGCGGCGCACTGCGCGACGACGCGCGCAACGAGTTGCTCGCCCTGGTGGCACGGCGCGGCTACAGCGGCGAGAACACGCTCGACCGGCTGTCCGACTTCGTCGCCATCGAGATCGACGAGGCGATCCTCTGCCCGCCCGACGGCATTTTGCTGATCGGCTGGTACCTGGCCATGCCGGGGGTGGTCGAACAGATCCGCGTGCGCTGCGGCACCAACATCGCGGCACTCCACCCCGAGAACTTCCTTCCCATCGAACGCGGCGACGTGATCGAGGCGGTTGGTCACGCTCGCGGCTTCACCGACGCCAATTGCGGCTTCATGGCCTACGTGCCGGACATCGTGTCGGGCGAAGAACCGGTCTACCTGCAGATCGAAACCCGCCGCCGCGAGATCGGCTTCAAGAATGCCCCGGCCTGCCGGCTGCGCGGCATGGCCGCATTGCGGCGCATCCTCGACGGGTTCGACGTGCAGTATGGCGCGGTTGTGCCGGCGCTTGCCCACGTGGTCGCGCCGGCGGTCGAGCGGCTCAACCGCGCCCGCCTGGCCGAGCGCCCCAAGATCACCGAAATGCGCTTCGGCCCGCTGCCCGCCGATGCGGCCGACCCAGCGCCGCGGCACAGCATCATCGTGCCGTTGTACGGCCGCATCGACTTCATGGAATACCAGCTCGGCCTGCTGGCAAGCGGCGGCGGCATGACCGGCACCGAGCTCGATCTACGTGCTCGACGACCCGCCGAAGCGGCGCGAGCTGCAATTGCTGGCCGAAAGCCTGTACCTGCGCTTCGGCCTGCCGTTCCGCCTGCTGCTGCTCGGCCACAATGTGGGGTTCGCGCCCGCCAACAATATCGGCCTTGCCCACGCACGCGGCGAATTTATCTGCTTCCTCAACTCCGACGTCTTCCCCGGCACGCCGGACTGGATGGCCCGGCTGGTGGCGCGGCTGGAGGCCGACGCGACGCTCGGCGCGGTTGGTCCGCTGCTGCTGTTCGAGGACGGTTCGGTGCAGCACGAGGGCATGGCGTTCCAGCCGATCCCGCTGCTCGGCGACCTGCCGTTTCCGCTGCACACCCGCAAGGGCTGGCGACCACGCGACACAGCCGGCCTGGTGCGCGAGCAGTTGATCACCGGCGCCTGCATGGTGATGCGCCGCAGTCTTGCCGAGCAGCTCGGCGGGTTCGACGAGGCGTACGCGATCGGCGACTTCGAGGACACCGATCTCTGCATGAAGATCCGCGACCGCGGGCTCGGCTGCGCGGTTGACCACGACGTGCGGCTGTATCACCTGGAACGCAAGTCGCAGCAGGGCCCGGGCCAGCGCTGGCGCATGAATCTCACGCTCTACAATGCCTGGGTTCACCATTGCCGCTGGTCCATGCCGGGCACAGCCACACAGGATGACGGCCATGCTTGACGACGCCCAGGCCGATTCCCCCGGCCGGCCGCTGCGTCTGTTGTTCGCCTCGCACAGCCATCCGCAGCTCACCCGCGGCGGCGCCGAGATCGCGGCATTCCAGCTGTTCCGCGAATTCAGCAACATGCCGGACTACGAAACCTGGTTCCTGGGCTGCCAGAATGTGCCGGGCAGCGGGCGGCTGGGCACCGCCATCGCCCAGCCCTTTTCCGGGCGCGAGTTCGTCTACAGCGTCGGCAGCTTCGAGTGGTTCAAGTTCGCCAACCGCGACCCGAATTTCCCGCCTGAATTCCGCGCCTTGATGCAGTTGCTGCGTCCGGACATCGTGCATTTCCACCATTTTATCAACTTTGGCGTGGAAGTGTTTCGCCACGTCCGCGAGGCGCTGCCGGACGCCAAGATCGTGCTGACCGTGCACGAGTACCTGGCGATCTGCCACCATTACGGCCAGATGGTGACCCGCAAGCACCAGAACCTCTGCTACGCGTCCAGCCTGATGCGCTGCCATCAGTGCTTCCCGGATATTTCGCCGTCGGATTTCTTCCTGCGCCAGCTCTATATTCAGAATTTCTTCGGCTACGTTGACCGGTTCATCTCGCCCAGCCATTTCCTCGCCGAGCGGCTGGTTGCCTGGGGCATTCCCGAGCGGCAGGTCAGTGTCATCGAGAACGTCATCCCGCATCCGGTCGCGTTGCGCACGACCGCGGTGCAGGACCAGGACGGCCCGCTGCGGATCGGCTTCTTCGGCCAGATATCCCGGCTGAAGGGCATCAACGTGCTGTTCGACGCCGCCCAGGCGCTGGAAAGCGAAGGCATCGAGGACATCGTCTTCGACATCCACGGCGATTATCGCGGCCAGCCGCCGGAGTTCCAGGAGGATTTCCTCAAGCGGCTGGAAGGTGCCAGCCGCAACGTGAAGTTCCATGGCCCGTACGAGCCGGCCCGTGTCGATCAGCTCATGCGCCAGGTCGATCTCACCGTCATCCCCTCGATCTGGTGGGAGAACTCGCCGGTCGTCATACAGGAAGCGTTCCGCAACCGCCGGCCGGTGGTGCATTCCGACATCGGCGGCATGGCCGAGAAAATTCGCGACGGGCTGGATGGCTGGCAGTTTCCGGCCGGCAGCCCGGCCGGGCTGGTCGCGCTGCTGAAGCGGCTGTGCGGCAACCGCCAACTGATTCGCGAGGTATCGGCCACGATGCGCCAGCCGCCGACCGTGCAGGAGATCCTCGATGCCCATATCGGGCTGTACCAGGATCTCGTCACGCCGGCCCCGCAGGACCATGATTCGTGCGCGGCGGCGTCATGACGCGGCATCCTATTTCATATCGTCACAGCAATTTTATTGTATCGACATGGCAATCTTTGTTGATTATACAATAGCTAACCGTCCCCACGTGACACCAGCAAGACAGGTTCTCTGATGATTCGAGGCTCGTTGGATTCGGTCACCCCAGAACAGGCGGAGGGGTGGGCGCTCTCGCCTGACAACCACGGCGGCATGGCGGTGCAGGCCATGCTGAACCGCGAGATCATCGGCGAGGCGATCGCCGACATGTATCGCAGCGATCTCGAGACGGCCGGCTTCGGCGATGGCCATTGCGCCTACATGATCCGCTTCTATCGCCGTATCGATCCGGCCCAGCTGCCCTTCATCGTGGTGCGACCGGAAGGCAGCGACCTTGAGTTGCCGCGCGGCATCGCCACCGGCTATGTCCCGTTCTTCAACGCGCTGCACCAGGCTTATCCATCGGTTGGCCGGTATCGCAGCGTCTATGGCGGGCTGTGGACCGATCGCACCGATGCCGCCGCGGTGCTGCGCGGCAAGCTCGCCATCGGCCAGCTCGATCCGGAAGACGCCGGGCCGGTGGGGCGGCTGATCGCCAGCGGCGTTGCCGTGGTGCCGGGGCTGACCACGTTCCGCCGGCTGTCCTTGCTGACCGCCGAACTGCTCGGCATGGTGGTCAACCAACGAATCCTACGGCTGCTGCAGGGGGTGCTGGAATCCAACCCTGCAGTGCTGAACGCTGAGATTCTGTATTCCAGCCAGTCGATGCTGCAGCCCAGCGCCGACACCACTCTGCCGTCACCGGCGGAATGCCTGCTGCTGGTCATGCCAACCGGCGACCAGGCAGCACTGATCGACGTGGTACGCAACAGCCACGGCTTGCCCGAGTTCATGCGCAACGGCCGGTCACGCTGGCTCCATCAGCCCACGCTCGGCGCCGGCGGTGTCGATCTGCAGCAGAGCGGGGTGCTCGACAGCCACGAGGTGAAGCCCGGCTCGATCGCCATCATCGGCCCCGGTGTGCTGCATTGGCTGCGTTGCGAGCC
The DNA here is from genome assembly GCA_963709085.1 of uncultured Alphaproteobacteria bacterium. Taxonomy (GTDB): domain Bacteria; phylum Pseudomonadota; class Alphaproteobacteria; order Acetobacterales; family Acetobacteraceae; genus Rhodovastum. The sequence continues at coordinate 34,568 of CAVPVB010000018.1, read as the reverse complement.
GCAGGACAGCGTGCTGCGCTTGCGGGTGGTGCCGTCGCGTGGTGTGCCGGCCCAGATGGCTCAGGACGAAGGACGTGTGCAAACCATCATGGCGAACGGCCTGCAGGTCTGGTTGTGACATAGAGACGGACCTTCCTCCAGCCGACTGCACCGGCCCGAAAGAGCCGGCGCATCTCTGTCGCGAATATCTGCACCCGATTGCCCCTGCGTGATCTCCCCCCCCCTCCCCCGACTTCAGGGCATACCGAAGCGGGGAGCCTGGTGACGTTTGGGCGACCCTGTTCCATCTCCGCGGAGCCCGTCGAAAGGTTGCCTTCCGGTGGGCTGGTGCCAAGATGCCCGTTGGAGCGACACGGCGGGAGGAGTCCGACGATGCCGGATGTAGACCTCTACATGGCGCTGAGGGAAGCCGCCGAGAGCGCGATGGAACGGGCGCTTGAGGCAGCAGCACAGGCACGCGGTGGAGAACTGCGACAAGGGCTGGAAGACGTGCTGCAAGCTTTGGCCGACGCTATCCCGCTCGCACCGGACCAGAGGACGACGGCGCGCCTGCAGCGGGTGGCCAGAACGACGCGCCAGGCTTTAACCGATCTGGATATGGGCAAACTGGCAGAGTTGGGCGCGCTGGTCGAACAGGCGCACGCGGATATCGGCACTTACGACCTTCCGGAGAGCTGACTGCCGCCGCCGGCGCGACGCGCGGGCACCGCCCCCTTGGCGGTGCGGTGCGCACCACATGTTGCTGTCCTACACCGCAAAACATCACACATCTTGCGCCGGCATGCCCGGTGGGATCTAATTGTGGCATAATGGCCGCGAACGATGGGGGTGAACGATGGATGGCGGTGCGCCCTCGGTCAGGAGAAGAGACCGTCCAGTTTCTGGGGGGTACCCTGGACCCAGCTGATTGGGTCGGTACCACCCCTGAGCTGCAGGGTGGCGATTGGCCCGGTCAGACTCAATAATGGCAGCTTATCACGCGGCCATGAATTACGCCCTGATTGGCGGCAAAGTTTTGATAGAACTGCAAAATTCCGACCGCCGGGGACCAATCCTGACCTCCCGGAGGCCAACGGGCCGCCTGCGTCCATGCTGACATTCAACCCGGTGCATGGCGATGCTCTCGCACGCGAGGCTTTCAGCACCTCACAGGGCCATGATCACAGCGGGATGGAGGGGGCGGATGCAGTGGCGAGTCATGATCGAGTTGTCCGGAACGAGCGGTGTGCAATTGCATGAGGTGCACGCCGGCGGTTCCACCACGACCGCTTGCTCGGCGGCGACGTTGGGCCTGACCCTGGCGGAAGCCAAGGAAATCCTGGCCGGGCTGCAGCGCGACCTGGTTCAGGCGCAAACCGAGGAGCACTGCCAGAGCCGACGCCGCTGCCCGCGCTGTGGCGCGCAACGGCCGCTGAAGGACCGCCGTCCCCGGCGGCTGCGGTCGCTGTTCGGCGTCGTCGAGGTCCATGCTCCGCGCTTCACCCCATGCCGATGCAGCCAGACCCGGCGCGAGATCCTCTCGCCCGTCGTGGAGATCATGCCCGATCAGTGCACGCCGGAGTATGAGCGTAGCCTCGCCGAGATGGGGGCGTTGCTGCCGTATCGCCGCGCCCGTACCTTATTGGAGGACCTGTTCCCGCTCGGCGAGCCGCCGATGGTGGAGACCATCCGGCAACGGACCTTGAAGGTCGGCGCCAGGCTGGAGTGCCAGCCAGCGGCGCCGCCAAGGTCGCCGCCGGCGGCCGAGGCGAAGTCGATCGCGCTGTCCATCGATGGCGGTCACGTTCGGTCGGTGCGCAGCTACCAGATTCGCTCCTTCGAGATCATCGTCGCGCAGGCCAGCAACGACAACGGCAGGCACGTCGTCTTCGCCAGCGTGCCGGCGGAGGCCACCCACCAGGCGCAGCAGTTGCGCGGCGTGCTGCACGAGCTGGGTGCGACACCGGCGACGCCGGTCACCATCCTGAGCGACGGTGCCGATGGACCGCGTTCCGTTGGCGAGGCGGCGAGTGTCGGTCCGACCAGGCACGTGCTCGACTGGTTTCATCTTTCGATGCGCATCCAGCACGTCGCCCAGACCGTCAAAGGCTGGCCCGACAACACGGCCGAGGACCGCCAGGAAGGCGCCCGCCTCGCGGATGTCGTTGACCAGCACATCCGCTGGCGCCTGTGGCACGGTCAGGTGCAGCGGGCGCTTGATCTCATCGGCGACACAATCGGCCCGCTCGCGGCCACGGCAAACGACGCGACATCGCCCGTTGCCGCACCAGCGAGCAAGGTTGCGGCTGTGCTGCGTGCTCTGGAGACCTACGTGTCCGGGCAATCCGAACTGATCATTGACTACGCGACGGCCCGCCGCTGCGAGCAGCCGATCTCGACGGCGACCACGGAGAGCACGGTGCAGTGGCTGCTGCACCGCCAGATGAATGCCAACCAACAAATGCGATGGTCGCCCCGTGGGGCACATCTGATGCTCAAGGTCCGGACCGCGGTTATGAACGGCACGTTCGACAAGGACCATGCTACCGCCGAGTGGCGGGCCAAACGCCCATATCGCCGGGCCGCCTGCCCCCCCACAAAATGGACGGTCTCACACGTACGAAAAGCCTCGTCAGTTATTGGCCCGGCCTTGGTACACTTGGATTACGCCGCATAGCGGAACGTCGGATGCCGGAATAAGCTGCGGATGCGCCTCGGCGACTTCGAGAGCTTGCGCATGTGGCTGATGACGTTGCGCTTCAGTTCCTGAGGGCTGCGGGCCGGCGGCTTGCGCGTAGCGGCCTGCTTCAGATCACCGTTGATGCCCTCGTCCGGGTTGAGTTCCGGACTGTAGGCCGGCAGGTAGAACACTTCGATCTGCGCGGTATGTCCGGCCAGCCAGTCCATCACGATGCGCACGCGATGCACCCGCAGCCGGTCGAGGATCAGGAACACCTTGCAGCCGGCATCGCGGATCAGGCGCTGAAGGAAGACGATCAGTACCGGCGCCGTGATCGCGCCATGCAGGACCATCCAGCGCAGCTCTCCCTGGTTGCTCACCGCCGAGATCACGCCAACATTGGCCCGCTTCTGGCTAGTGCCCTGCGTCGCTCATAATGCTGGGTAGAGCCTCTTCAGTTTCACCCGGGCATCGGCCGTGGTGAATTGCCAATCGGCTTTGGTGTGGTGTCGGTTGCGGCGGGCCTGCCAGGCGGCGACTTCGTCCATCAGGGTCTGCTTGTCGGGGATGCGGCGATCGAGACACTGCGACGCCAGGACGCCGAGTTCGGACTCGGCCATGTCCAGCCAGTCGCCGTGCTTGGGGGTGTAGTGCCATTCGAAGCGCTCGACGAGCCGACGCGCCTCGGCGGCCGGAAAGGCTTCGTAGAGCGACGCCGCCTTGTGGGTGTTGAGGTTGTCCTGCACGAGGACGATCTTCTCGGCGTGAGGAAAGTGCGTGTCGGACAATTCCTTGAGGACCTGCGCATAATCCACGGCGGCGTGGCGATCGGTCACCTTGACGTGCCGCCAGCCTTCCAGCGGTGCGAACATCATGAACAGGTTGGCGGTGCCGTTGCGTTCATACTCGTAGTCGTAGCGGGCAACCTGCCCTGGCTTCGCCGCGATCGGCACACGCGTTTCGGAAATCAACTGCTTTGCGGTCTCGTCCAGGCAGACCACGGGGCGGGTTGGGTTGTGCGGCCTTTGATAAACTTCCAGCACATCCTCCATGCTGGCTACGAAGGCGGCGTTGGCGTCCGGCGGGATGACCCATTGCTGTCGCAGGTGGGGCTTGAGCGTGTTTTTTTTAGCGTCCGCCCGATCGTGTTGTCGCTGGCCCGCTCAACGATGTTCAGCTCCACGACGGTCTCTTCCAGAAGCCGTAGCGTCCATTTCGCGCGTCCCGCTGGGGGCGCCGAACAGGCCAGGGCAACCAGCTTCGCCTCGGCTTCTCCATCAAAGATGCGTTTTCTGGCGGAGGCTGGCGAATGCTTGCAGGTCAGCACAGCATCGACGCCCTCTTCCACCAGCCGCTGGCGCGCCCGAGCAACTGTGTCGACGCTGGTCTCCAGGGCTGCGGCAATTTGGCTGTCACTCCAGGCTTCGCCGGCGTCCGACGCATCCGCCTTCAGCAGAATGCGCGCTTTCAGCTGCTGCCGCGCCGGGTGTTTGCCCTTGGTGATCAGCGCGGTCAGCCGGCCCCGCTCCTCATCGCTGAGCTTCACCACGTATTTTTTTACCGCGATCTCTTTGGCCGCCACAAATCGTCTCCGCTGGTCCTATGCGGAACGATCGAGTCAGACATCCACCGCAGAGTCAAGGACGCCGGGCACTAGGTCGGACGATCGGCGTCTGGCCGCGGGGGGCGTAGCTGCGGCCGCGCACGTCATCCGAGCGCAGGCCGGTCTCATCACCCCAGAAAATCTGGCCCTTCTGCCGTCGCGCCTTGGCCTGGATGGCGGGATATGTCTTCTTCAGCCAGTGCCGCACCTCGTCAGGGTCCTGCTCGTAGGCACGCCGCAGCGGCTTCTGCGGCGTGAAGTTCCAGCGCGCCAGGTAGGTTCCCATCGTGCGCACCGCCAGGCACACGCCGCAGCGTTGCTCGATCAGCATCGCCACCGCGCGGCGGCTCCACAGCGCAAACGGCAGGCCATACCCATCCGGCGTGTCGTCGCAAATCAACTGGCGAATCTCCGCCTCCTGCGCCGCCGTGAGCAGCCGACCCGTGCCCGGCGCCGGGCCGCGCGGGCCGCTCTGTAACCCCTCCATCCCCTGCGTCCGGTAGCGCTTGCAGATGTCGAACACCCCGTTCCTGGTGAGCCCAACCACCTGGCCAATCGCCTTGTAGGTCAACCCGCTCTCACGCAAGCCAACCACCTGCCGTCGCCGCTCCTCTTGCGCCGCTGGCGCCAAACTCCGCATGTCGATGTGTTGCATGCCGCATATCTGGGCAGCCATCCTCCTCGATCCAAGACCGCCCAGGCCGGGTCAATAGAAACTATGGCTCGACTTTGCCCATATCATTGTCCTGTGATGTCAGGCGCGGATCCAGAAGGGTGTTTCTGAGGCGATGAAGTTGAGGGCGTCGTCGAGGGGAAGGACGGCGCCGAAGGGTCCGGCGCGGCCCCAGGCGTTACGACGCCACCACAGCACCTCGAAGAGGTTGTCCTCTGGGAGCGGTCGCAGTCGGGCGACCGGTGCGCCAGTGCGAGTGGACATCAGAGAATAGCCGCCGCTGATCCGGCGCACGGTCACGCCGCCACGCGGCCAAGGGTACGCTTCGATCCGCTCGATGACCGGATCAGGGACGGGTTTGGCGGGCGTCGCCATCTACGATCTCGGTGTTCCGCATGGTCCCAGGAGGTCTGTCATGGTCCGCCCCGATCTGCATCTCCCGCAAGCTTTCGTCACGTGGATGGCGCCTTTCCTTGCCGCCTTCATCCGACGCAGCCGCGCTACCGTTGCGGCGTTGGCGGTGGGCGCGCTGCTGGCGATCGGCCCGCGCACGGTCGCCAATTGCCTGCGCGCCCTGGGTCTGGCCGAGCATCCCAGCTTCACCGCCTTTCACCGCCCCAGGATGTGGGACCACGAAGCCCGCTCTGCGCAACCGAGCTGCCCGGCGGCGAGCGGCTGCAAATCTGCCTGCCGCCGTCGGTTCCTGCCGGCACCGCCAGCCTGACGATCCGGCGGCCGGGCACGTCGGTTTCCGCGCTCGCTGATGTCGGCAAGCGCTACCACACTTCGCGCTGGAACAAGTGGGAGGACCGCCGCGAGACGGCCAATCAGCAGAACGCCGAGGCGCTGGCCTTCTATGATGCCGGCGATATCCAGGGCTTCTTCGCGGCGTGCGTCCGCAGCCGGTTGACGATGCTGCTGTGCGGCGCCACCGGCAGCGGCAAGACGACGATGGGCAAGACGCTCATCTCGGCCATCCCGGCGCATGAACGGCTGATCACCATCGAGGACACGCTCGAACTGGTCATCCCGCACGAGAACCACGTCCGGCTGCTCTATTCCAAGAGCGGGATCGGCCTCGGCGGCGTCACCGCCGAGGCGCTCCTGCAGGCCAGCCTGCGCATGCGGCCGGACCGTATCCTGCTGGGTGAGATGCGCGACGACGCGGCCTGGACCTATCTCAACGAAGTCGTGTCCGGCCATCCGGGCTCGATTTCCACCATCCATGGGGCGAACCCTGTGCAGGGCTTCAAGAAGCTGTTTTCCCTGGTGAAGGGATCCGAGCAGGGCGCCGCGCTGGAGGACAGGACGCTGATCGAGATGCTGTCGGCGGCGATCGACGTCATCGTGCCGTTCCACACCACGGGCGAGGTCTACGAGATCGGCGAGGTCTGGCTGGCGGCCGACGCGCGCCGGCGCGGCGAGACCGTCGCGCATCTGCTGTCCGAGGCCTGACCCGCATGGCAATGTCGTCGCGCGGGCCGCTCGTGGCCAGGATCATCGTCGGCCTGGTGCTCCTCGCCGCCGCCTGGACGGTCATCGCGTCGCTGGTGTTCCTGTTCGGCACCCGTCTGATCGGGTCGTTCGCGCACCCGTTCTATCAGTGGTGGACCTACCTCCTCTATGCGCCGCCGAACGCCGTGGTGACGCTCTGGCTGAAGATCGGTGCCGGGGCGGGGTCGGTGGCCGTGCTGGTCTTCCTGGCTGCGCTGCTGTTCCGCCGCGGCGTGGTCGGACCGTCGCTCCGACCGAGGCTGTTCAGCACCACACCGCAGCCGATCCGCGGCACGACCGACAACCACGGCCATGCCGATTGGTTGTCGATTGCGAAGGCATGCGAGGTCTTCCCCGGCCCGTCGCCTGAGTTTGGCGGCATCGTCGTCGGTGAAGCGTACCGGGTGGATCAGGACCGGGTTGCCGCCGTGGCTTTTGACCCGGCGAACAAGGCGAGCTGGGGAAAGGGGGGCAAGGCGCCGCTGCTGGTGGACCCGTGCAAGTCCGGCCCGACCCACAGCCTGGTGTTCGCCGGTGCCGGCTCGTTCAAATCCACCTCGGCCGCGTCAACGCTGCTGACCTGGACGGGCTCGGTCGTCGTCCTCGATCCCTCGGGCGAGCTTGGCCCGATGCTGGCCGGTGCACGCACAAAGATGAACCACACCGTCCACCAGCTCGGCCTGCGCGGGGCGACCGGCTTCAACGTGCTCGACTGGATCGACATCGACTCGCCGCTGGCCACCACGAATGTCCTGTCCGTCGTCGGCTGGATTTGCGGCGATGGGCACACCGGCGGAGGGAAGGACAAGGGGTCCGAGTTTTTCGAGGCCCGCGGCCGCGCCTTCGTGGCCTGCCTGCTGGCCCATATGCTGTGGGACCCCGCGATTGACCCGTCCCTGAAAACGCTGCGCACGCTGCGCATCGGCGTCGCCACGCCGGAGAAAGAGATGCGGGATGTGCTGAGGGGCATCCACAGCAACAGCCGCAGCCCGCTCGCCCGCGACTACGCCGGCACCCTGATGGGCCTGGTGGACGAGACATTCTCCGGCGTTTACGCCAATGCGGACGAGAGCACGTCCTGGCTGGCGAACCCGGCCTTCGCGTCGATCGTCTCCGGCGACACCTTCAAGTCCCGGGACCTGCTCGGCGGCAAGGTCTCCGTATTCCTGCAGATTCCGCTGCTGGCCCTGCAATCCACGCCGGCCATCGGCCGGGTCGTGATCGGCGCGCTGCTCAACGCTGCCTACGAAGCCGACGGCCAGGTGACCGGCCGCATCCTCTATTTGCTTGATGAGGCCGCGCGTCTCGGCCCGATGCGGATTCTCGAAACCGCCCGCGATGCCGGCCGCAAGTACGGCATCACCCTGCAGCTGCTCTACCAGTCGGTCGGCCAGCTCGAACGGCAGTGGGGGCGGGAGGGCAAGCGGGAATGGTACGACGGCGTGTCGCACCGTTCCTATGCCGCCGTGCAGGACCTTGAGACGGCGAAGGAGCTGGAGGAGACCTTCGGCAGCTACGCCGTCATGGCGACGTTGGAAGGCTCGAACACCGGCTCGTCGGGCAAATCCTTCGAGGCCGGATCACGGTCGCGCGGGGCCAACACCAGCTACCACGAAATCAGCCGCAAGCTGATCCGCCGGGAAGAGCTGATGAATGACTGCCGGACGGATGAGGCGTTCGTCATCATCCGCGGCGCGAAGCCACTCCGCTGCGGCCGTGCCATTTACTTCCGGCGGCCGGAACTGGCGGAAAGGGTCGCGGCCAACCGGTTCAATGCCAATCCTGTCGCTGCAGCCGCCGCTGACTGATCGATCCCGTCAACATTCTTCGGAGATTCCCTATGTCCAAGGAGGCCGCATCGGCTGATCTGCAAGCCGCCGCCTATTGGCGGAACGTCGCCCGTGCCGACCGGTCCGACACCAATGTGGCGGTGACGAAGGTCACTGATCTGACGGCGGCGGCGAAGCGCGAAGAAAAGGAGCCGACCGAGGCGCCGCGCCGCGCGAGGGGGTTGAGTGCGGGTTGACGATCGTTGCAACCGGCGGTGGCGGTCACCAGCGGAAGAAATCGAAGCCATGGCTGCCGGCGACAGCCCCGGCAACGGTGACCAGGCTCAGCGTCAGCAGAGTCCAGTGGAGCCGTTCGACCAGGCGGTAGGTTGCCTCCGGTGCCGTTGCCGCCCGGCGCGCCAGCAGCCGCTCCAGGAACAGCGGCTCAAGCACGAAGAGCATCAGCGTGAAGATGGCCCAGGTGAGCACCATGGCGTGCATCCACCAGAAGGCGCCCGATGCGAAGCGGTCCCACGCGTCCATCTGCCACACCATATAGAGACCGCTTGTCCCAGCGAGCAGGGTGGTGACGCGCGCCTGCCGGGCGAAGCGTTCTTCCAGCGCATGGAACACCGTGAAGCGCTGGGCGGCCGGATAGGATCGCCGGATGGCCGGCAGCAGAACCGTGGTGACCATGCCGACGCCGCCGATCCAGAGAACGACCGCGAGAACATGCAGCGCGCGGGCGAGGGCAAGGTCTGTCATTGTTCAGGGGCCTGGCACCGGTTGCGCCGCGAAGCGCGGGAAGAGCACATCGTTCTCGATGCGGATGTGCTCTACGAGATCGCCAGCGAGCTTCCGGGCGCCAGCATAAAGCGCCCGCCAGGTCGGGCAGGCATTCTCCGGAATCGAGAAATCGCCTGTAAGCCACACGAGCCGTTGCAGATTCGCGGCATGCTCTTCGTGATCGTCCAGCATCAGGGCGATGGCGGCCGGCGCGGGGGGCTCGTCGTGCCGCATCGACGGAAACAGGCCTTGCTCTTCCTTCTGCATGTGCGCTTCGAGGTCCCATTCGATGCGCTGAAGCAGGTCGGCGAGCCCAGGCGGTGCGGCCGGGTGCGCTTTGTGGCTGGCCTCGACCTGCCGGGCCAACCTGACGAGGTCCGGCAGGTCGCGCCGATGGACGGCATGAAACCGCGTCTCGATGACGGTGATCAGCGCGTCGGTGTCGTGCGGCCAGATGGCGGCCGGCGTGTCGCCAGGCGGTATGCTTGCGCCGTCGCCGATATCCAGGGGGTGGTTGGCGAACCGCGGTCGCGAGAGGGTGTCAAGCGGCGAGCGCATAGTCTGTCTCCTGGTCCGGTGCCACGGCGCACCGGCGCCCGCACGACGCAGCGGGCTGGCGGCGACCACCACGGAACAGCGTCGGTGATGGCCCTTGAGTGCCCCCGGGAAAGTGGTACTGTCAATGCCGGTTTGCTTCGGCCGTTCCGCATCCCCACCCGGCACTGCATGCCATGCTGGAATGGCCTGCCGGACGGGAACCGAGCCCCACATTCCCTGCGAAAGTCACGACGTGATGTCGGCCATCCCTCGCTACCGTCCGGCCGAGGGGCCGGTCGTACTCTCCGCCGGATTCCGTCCGTTCTTTCTCGCGGCAGCGCTCTGGGCAGCCATCGCCATCCCGGCCTGGGTTGTCGTGTTCACGGGCAGCGCCGCATTGCCGACGGCGCTTTCGCCTTCCGTCTGGCACGTGCACGAGATGGTCTTCGGCTTCGGCGCGGCCGTCGTCGCCGGCTTCCTGCTGACTGCCATTCCGAACTGGACCGGTCGCCTGCCGCTGCAGGGCGGGCCGCTCGCCGGTCTCGTGCTGCTGTGGCTGGCCGGGCGGGTGGCGGTACTGCTTTCCCAGGACATCGGCGCCGGCTTCGCCTCCGTGCTCGACCTGGCCTTTCCGCTGGCCTTCCTCGCCGTCGTCAGCCGCGAGATCATCGCCGGGCGGAACTGGCGCAACCTGCCGATGGTGACGGCGCTCAGCCTGCTGTTCCTTGCCAATCTGCTGGTTCACCTGGAAGCCACGCACCTCACCACGACGGCCGCGGCCGGCAACCGGCTGGGGGTCGCGACGCTGGTGATGCTGATCAGCTTCGTGGGCGGGCGGATCATCCCGAGCTTCACCCGGAACTGGCTGGTCAAACAGCGACCGGCCGGCCCACTGCCGGCGCCGTTCGATGGGTTCGACCGTGCGGCGCTGGGCCTGACGGCAGTGGTATTGGCCATCTGGGTTGTCATGCCGGAGGCAGCAGTCGCGCCCTGGTGCGACCTTGCTGCCGGAACGGCGCTGTGCGTTCGCCTGCTGCGCTGGCAGGGCATTGCGACATGGCGCGAGCCGCTGCTCTGGATCTTGCACCTTGCCTATGCGTGGCTCGGCGTCGGCTTCCTGTTGCTCGGGCTCGATGCTTTCCTCCCCTGGCTGCCGCCCACCGCTGCACTGCATGCGCTCACCGCCGGGGCGATCGGCACGGCAACGCTCGCGGTCATGATCCGTGTCACGCTCGGGCACACCGGGCGCCCGCTGATCGCCGGCCCAGGCACCACGGCGGTGTATGGTCTGGTGACACTGGCCGCGGTGCTTCGGCTTCTGGCGCCGTTAGCCGGAGCGCAGTACGTCCTGGTCTTGTCGCTTGCCGGGGTTGCGTGGAGCGCTGCCTTCGGTTTGTTTGCAGGGCTTTACTTCGGGCCGCTAACCCGCCCGCGCCCACGCAGCGGGGAAGCGATGCGTCCGATCTAGCCGGCGACGTCCGGCCACGGCTTGCGGCTCGTTGCCGCACACCGGGATACTGGTCGTGCTTCGGCGTTGCGAGGATGCCGGCACCGCGTCTGTCGGCGTGCAACGCGTCCGCGCCACTACATCCGCCGTCCACGGCGGCGGCCGGCGGTGGCGTTTTCCGCTGTCCGCTGCCGATGCGCCTGCACGCGCTCCATGGCGGCGCGCATTGCCTCGCGCACCTGCGGGCCGATGTCCCTGATCCGCTGCAACAAATCGCGGCGTTCGGCGGTGGCGTTTTCCGAAACGGGTTGCAGCATCTTCGCCGTGGCGTCGTCCCGTTTGCCCTGGAAGGTCGCCGCCAGCGTGCTCCTCGCCTGGCCCATGACCGCGCGCTGCTCAAGCCGCTGCTTGCCGGCCTGCATCATCCGGATCGTTCCCGTCCGCAGGTTCTCGGCCCGCGCCAGCATGGCGAGCGAGCTTTCCTTGATCGGCTGGCGGGCGAAGTTGCGGGCGACATTCTCGATCACGTCGCCCTCGCGGATCTGGCGGCGGTCGCCAAGCGGCCGGCGGCCGGCAACCTCCTGCCGCTCCGCCCCGTCCGAGATCACGATGAATGACTGTTCGCGATGCCTGCTGCCGGACGTGTAGGCCCCGAATGCATTCACCTGGCGCGAGCCTCCCGGGACGGCGAAGATATGTTCGCTGACCGTGGATCCCTGGCTGGTGTTGGTTGTCAGCACGTCGCCATAGGCAAGCCGGATGCGGCCGTTTGCCTCGCTGCGAAGGCTGTCCCATTTCACCAAACCCTCGCGCCCTGCTTTGGTGCGGAGGACCACGCCCTCGTCATTGATCGCGGCAACCTCCAGGACGGTGCCGTTGCGGCCAATGTTGCCGCCTTTGTTCGTGTCGAGGAAGCGGGCGTTGGTGCGCTCGAACAGGCGCACCCGGTCGCCCTCGGCGAGCGGCAGGTCATAGGTCCTGGCATCGGCGCCGCCGATGCTCGTCGCCGGCACGGTGATCCGGTCAGTGCCGACCTCGCCGAGGTCGCGCCGCCGGTTGCGGATCGCAATGCTGAGCTGGTGGGCGTCGAAATTGGTCGGCGCGCTGATCGAGATGGCATACTGGTCCCGGCCGGCGTTGGCGGCGCGGCGCTGCTGCCAGAGATCGACGACGTTTCGCACGGCATCGCCGTAGCCGCCCGGTGTCACCAGCAGGGTGCCGTTATCAACCTTCCGCTGGACCGCCGCTCCGGTCTCGCCGTTGCGGAACATCAGGGTGGTTTCCCGTTCCTCCTTCTCCACCTGGCGGACCGAGGTTGCCAGCGTCGGGATTGCCGTCTCGCCGAGGCCGCGGCGCAGCAGATCCACGACGGCGCCGGCCTCGACGCTCTGCATCTGCTTCGGATCGCCGATGCCGACGATCTGAAAGCCGTGCTCCTGCTGCGCGCGCAGCAGGTCATTGAGCTGGCGCGTGCCGAGCAGCCCCAGCTCGTCCACCACCACGACCGACCTGGCGCCGAGCCTGATCCGGCCCTTCTCAACCGATTTCAGGAAGCTCTCCACCGCCCGCGCGTTCCTGGCGGTGATGCCGGCATCGGTGAGGTCGTCCGACTGACGCCATGCCAGGGCGATGCCGTGGACCTGCCGGCCGTCCTCCTTCCAGGCGTCCACCAGCGGTTTCAACAGGGTGGATTTGCCCGATCCGGCGACGCCGATCGCGACAGTGAGGCGCCCGCCGGTGCCGAGCTGCTCCATCACCGCCCGCTGCGCCTTGCCGTGGCCGGAGGTGAAGTCGAGCTCGGGGAAGCGGCGGACCGCCGCCGCGATCTGCGCCGGGGTGAGGGCGGCCGTCCTGTCGGCGCCGGCGGCGCGCGCGGCGGCGACGAGCCAAAGTTCCTCGTCGCGGTGCAGGGTCGTGGTGATGCCGACCTTGTCGCGGCCGTTCTCGCCCTTCAGATCGCCCCAGACGAGCGACGTGAGCTCGCCCCGCTGCGTCACGCCGCGCTCGCGCATGGCCTTGGTGATGGCGCTGACATCGGCGGGAGATTCGACGCCGGCGGCGATCAGCCCCTTGGCAGCGGCCAGCCGGGCGTCCGCCCCTTCGACGGCGGCGCGGCGCTGCAGCTCCTTGTCGAAGACGGGCAGGGCGGCCTGATAGGCCGCCTCCAGCCGTTCGTCGCGGGAGGACAGTTGGTGCGGCTGATCGGGCCGGAGCACGCTGCGGTGCTCGTAACCGATGGCTGCCGCCGCTTCGCGCCAGGCAGCAACATCGCTCAGGTCGTCGGATTTGGCACCGCGCGGGTCCTGCACGCCCTGTTTGAGCAGGCCGATCTTCCGCTCGGCGTCCAGCGTGTCCCAGTCGAGGCCCTGCTCGGCGGCATAGGCGCGGGCGGCCGCAGTGCCGCCCGTGGTCCGCTTGGAGAAATGCTCGGTGACACGCTCGGGCACGGCGGTCAGCCGGGCCATCTCCGTCCGGTCGTCGAGCACGACATCAACCCCATGCCTGCGCAGGTTGGTCGCGAGATAGGCCTGATAGAGCGCGCCCCATTCCTTCACCCGGCCGTCGAGTTGGTCGAGCCACAATCCGCCCATGCGGCCGGTCCCGGTCAGCACGGCGTTGAAGACGGCGGTGTGGGTGTGCAGCTGCATGTCGCCGGCGACCCGGCCGCCGGCGCCCTTGAATGTGTGCAGCTCGGTGTAGTCCTGCCCGCTCCGGTCGGTCTTGACGATTTCGACGGTCGGCCGGGCGGTGTAGTGGTCGAAGGACACCCAGCCGATCGAGCCTGGCTCCCAGCCGGCCTTGCCCTGTGCGCCCAGTCTGGCGCGGCCGATCTGCGCCTCGATGTCCTGCATGACGCTGCCGATGGCGTCGTGGTGCGCCTGGTGGATCATCGCGCGCTCGGCCTCCGTCGGGGCGAACGACCAGGCAACCGAGACCGACTTCGGGGCCGAGAAGGTCAGGTCGACGTAGCCGATCCGCGCCCGGGAGGTATCCATCCGCTCGTGGTACTGCTTCACGGTCAGCTCGCCGCTCGTGGCCGTGCGGGCAGACAGGATATCCTCCCGCTGCTCCGGGGTCAGATCGACTTGCTTCGCCCCCAGAACGGCCTGGAAGCGCCGCACAGCCCGCTGCGCGACCTCCGGTGGCAACGCCGTCCCGTCTACGCGCCGGCCGGCCAGGACGTTCTCCAGCTCGGCACGGGTGGGCAGCCGGCGCTCGTCCATACCGAAAACGGTGCCGATGCCGTCGGTGCCCGCCTGCTTCTGCTTGCCATCGATGTCGCCGCCATCCGCGCGCTGGCCGTTCAGCAGGTTCGCGACGTCGCCCGCGGTGAGGGCTTTGGTGATATCGATGCCGAGCCGCCCGGCAAGCGCCGGGTTCATGTCCCGGCGCGGTGTCGCGGTCGCGCTGCTGTAGTCCTTGCCGGTGCGCGCGCTCTCGGTCGCGCGGCCGAGGCGCTCGCCGGGGCCTTCTCCGTCATCGCCGGCGCGGTGGTGGCCGGTACGGTGGAGGGAAGCGATCGCCTCGTCCCGGTCCACCAGGCCGGCGGCGATGAAGGCGCCAAGCGCGCGGATCATCACCTCGTCGCGGGGCGGGGAGCGGCCGGCGGCATCGGTGCTGCTTTCGGCCAGCCGGTCAGCCTCGCGCGCGACCAGTTCGTCGAGCGCTGCCCCGCCCGGCAGTCGTCCGCCGGTCGTCTCGGCCGCGTAGCGCGCCGCGGCGGCTTCCGCCGGCGTCGGCGGCTTCAGGCCCTGGTGATGGTCCTCCGCCATCGCCGCCATCTCCGGCGACAGCGTCTGCTGCAACAGGTGCTCGCTCATGGCGCGCGCCGCCGAGGGGGCGCCAGCGGCCCCTGTCCGGTAGGTCAGCACCTCAGTGCTTCGTCGCGGTTGCGGTCAACCAATCTTTCAGGCTGGTCTCGAACTGTCTGCCGACCGCCTCCGGCAGCTCGGCCACCAGCGCGATCAGGCTCGTCTGATTCTCGTCCATCTGCCGGACCTGCGTGGCGAGCGCCTCAAGCGCCACGGCAACCGGCGACGGCCCGGCATCCTGCGTGGCGGCGCCAAGGATTTCGGCGAGCATCTGCGACTGCGCCCGGTTGGTTTCCAGCAGCGCATTCAGGGCGGTCAGGACGTTCTGCTGAACCTCGCGCTGCTCGTCCAGCTACTCGGCGATCGTGGTCAGGGTGTCGGAAATGTGGGCGAGGTACGCCCCGTCTCTCGTTGCTGTCATTGAGCTTCCTGTCGTTCCCGGTCGGACACCGCGGTTCGGTTGTCCCCGGCAAACCGGCATGAATCGAGCCATACACGGCACGGCAGCACCCCACAATACTCACCCGTCTAGGGTGACTTGGTCTGTCAGAGATTGACTGTCCTTCGCTCAAACACCGAAAAACGGGAACCGGGAACGATTGCGGGAACGTTAGCGGGAACGCCGACCGGGAACATTAGCGGGAACGATTCCGGGAACGTTTGCGGGAACGCATCAGGAGACAAGCATGTGGAAAAAAGGCAGTCTGACACGACATGAAACCAGAGCCGCCCAAGGGACTGACCACGGGAACGCGCATCCGTGACCGTGATGAGTTAGATGAACAGGCGCGACTTTTCGGGCAGAATTGGCATGCCGGCGATCGTGTCCAAACCTGGCGCGTACGCCATGAAGGCAAGCCGGGCGAACTGGGTCAGATGGTCGAGGGCGGTTGGTCCTGGACGGACATCGGCCGGGCCATGCACATCGCCGGCATCACCTATCGCACGGGCGAACCGATCTCAGCGGCGGTTTCGGAGATTGCCTGTCCGTCGCTCAAATGCCGAAAATCCGCAATCGGGAACGATTGCGGGAACGTCAGCGGGAACACTAGCGGGAACGTTGGGAACGATTGCGGGAACGTTGGCGGGAACGCCGACCGGGAGCATTAGCGGGAACGATTCCGGGAACGTTCCCGGGAACGCAGCAAGTGACAACCATGTGGAAAAGGCAGTCTGACACGCCATGAAGCCCGAGCAGCCTAAGAGATTGACTCTGGGAAAGCGCATCCGTGACCGTGATGAGTTAGAGGAACAGGCGCGACTTTTCGGGCAGGACTGGCATGCTGGGGATCGCGTTCAAACCTGGCTCGTACGCCATGAAGGCAAGCCGGGCGAACTGAGTCAGATGGTCGAAGACGGCTGGTCCTGGACAGACATCGGCCGGGCCATGCACATCGCCGGCATCACCTATCGCACCGGCGAGCCGATCTCAGCGGCTGTTCTCCGGAAGAAGGCGTCCGAGGCTCGTTCGGCCGTTCGGGCGAAGAGTGCCAAGCCGCAGGACACCGTTTGCCAAAACGTCGACGCGCCCATGGTGGTGCCCGCCCAGCAGCAGACGGGTTTCAGGCCGACGCAGCCATTCGTCCCCCCGTCGGCAAGCGAGACAGACTTTCCGGTCGAGGACGAGGAGCCGGAGTTCAAGCCGATCAGCCTGCTCAACTGGAGCGGCAAGCTGATCACAGACGAGGAGAAGCCGCCCAAGAAGGAACCCGTGCCAGCCCCGAAGATCGACGTAGCTGCCGTCCTCGCAAAATTCACCGGCAGAAGATAACCCTTGCCCATCAGGACTTATGAAAATGGTTGATACGAAAATTGATATGCCTTCCAACGTTACGGTTTTGCGCGAGGATGGTGAGAACGCTCGCACCAGGCGCCTGAACCTTGTCCCGGCTTTCAACTTCGGAGCCGATGATGACGCCGGCCCCGAGCTGAACATCCTCAGCGCCACCAGAAAGGCGACGAGCCCGATCGAGGCCGTGTCAGGCGTGGACCTGTCCGACAAGAAGAAGATCATCTTCTGGATCGGGCGCGGGAAGACCGGCAAGACCACCGGCATTCGCTGGATGGCCGAGGCGGCGGTCCTGGCCAAGACGGCTCTGCTCATGGCGGACATGGACCCGACCAACGACACGTTCTCAAAATACGTCGCCAACGTCGCGCGTCCGCCTGAGGCATCGGACCCGGCAATCTCGCTGAAATGGCTTGACAAGCTGCTTCAGCACGTCATGCAGAACGGGGTGTCGCTGCTGGTGGACCTGGGCGGCGGCGACACGACGCTGCGCCGTCTGGTCACGCAGCTTCCCGATCTTGTCGAGACATTCGAGGCCAAAGGGTTTGCGATCGTGCTGTTCTACACGGTCGGCCCGCAGGAAGAGGATCTGTCCCCGCTCGCCACCATGGAGGGGCTGGGTTTCAAGCCGACAGCCACAGCGGTCGTTCTCAACGAGGCGATGGCTGAGGTTGGCGAGACGCCACTGAACGCCTTCGCCCGGATTCTCCGTCACAGCGTCTTTCTTGCGGCGATGGCGCGCGGTGCGGTCCCGATCTGGATGCCCCGGCTGCTGCCGGCGCAAGAGGTCGAGACACGTCGCCTGCTCTTCCGCGATGCCGCGAATGGCATGATCGGCAAGGGGAAGACGCCGCTCGGACCATTTGACCGCTCGCGGGTGCTGAACTGGCTGCAGGCGATGGACACCAACTTCGCCGGCATCAAGACATGGCTTCCGTGAGGGAGGGCGCGCAAGCGCCCGACCTTCCGCGGACCAGCGATGAGCTGGGCCGCGAAATCGAGCGGATGCAGGCGGAGCTGGACCGCGCCACCCAGCTCGGCGGCCTGAGGAACGATCCCACGCTGCCGCTGATCCGGGCGTTGTCCGCGTCGCTGGGTCTGCAATGGCGGCTGCACGATCAGGCCGTCGGCTACTTTCACAGTGCGAGCAGCCGGCTGGACCGCCAGCTCGCGGACACGATCGCGCAAGGCGAACAGGCGCTCGAAACGCGGCGGGTCGCCATTGTCGAGAAACTGGCGCCGGTGCTGGCGGACCTGACGACAAAGAATGCACGTGCATGGAGCCGGGCTGTCACGCTCAAGACGGCTCTGACCTTCGGCGGGTTTGCGGTCGCGCTGGCGCTCGGGGTTGGGGCGGCGGGGTATGGCGCAGGTTGGGAAGCCGGGCATACCTCGGCCCTCAGCGCCTCCGGCGCACTGGCCGGCGCTGTCCTTCGAGCCGGGCCGGCAGCCGAAAGCGCACTCGTCGGCATGGTGCGCGCCAACAATCTCGTGGATGCCTGGTCGCGCTGCCAGAAGACGGCGACGGCCGATCGGGAAGGCCGGCGCGTCTGCTCGATGCCGATGTGGGCGGACCCGGAAAGCCAGCCGAGAAGCTGATGTCCTGTCGGTCAATGATCGAATTGGCTGCGCGCTGGTTGCCACCAAGCGGCCGGACATCATCGTGCATGATCGCGCCGACAAGGTCGCCATGATGCGTATGTCCGTGCCGCGGCGGCCAGCCCGGCGCCGAGGCATGCAGGTTGCGTCAGAGGCGGCGGTGCCGGGTCCTTGCGGACCCGGCGGCATCGCGATTTAGTATGGCACTTCCCAATCCTGGATCGCGTCCGGCGCGTCGTCGCGGTGCCAGATGATCGTGGTCAGGTCGCCCTCGTCGAGGTTCCAGGTTTCGATGGCCTGGATCTCGTAGCGGTCGCGTTTGAGGCCACGGATGTCGCGGCTGCTCAGGCCGGCGCCGGTGCGGATGATTGTCATGATGCTGTTTTCCTCTGTTCTCCCAGCCAATCGCTGGTGATCAGCGGGACCGCCGGCCTTCGGGGTGGGTCAACATCGGAGGTCTGCGAGCAAGCGGAGCCGGGTTGCGCAGGGCGCGAGGCGGCAGCCTTGCGTCCAAGCGGCCCGGCTCTGCGCAGCGAGCGGGCCGGAGCCGCGCACTCCGCGCGGCGCGTCGCCCTTGCTTGCGGCGTGGTGTTGAGGCAGCACGACCTTGGCCGGCGGTACGATGGAGAGATCAGCGAAAAGGTTTCTTCCTTGCTTGCTGCGTCGCGGCGGCACGGACTGGTGGTGGGGTTGCCGGGAAAGCCGGTTCGGCAACCTCATGAAAGAAGGCGCAGGGATCGAAACCCCTGCGCCGGTCTGCCATCTCGGGCGGGAGCGGAACCTCGATCGGCTCCGCTCCCGGGTGGTCTGTCAGGCCGCCATCTGGAAGGCGGCCATTTCGACGGCGGCGGACTTGCGGGCGACGCTCGCCGCGGGGGCCACCGGTGCCTCGTAGGGCTTCCAGTCATCGCCGGTGATGTCGGCGTAGGCGATGATCGCCCCCTCGGCGGCGGCCAGCAGGGCGAAGGACTGCAGGGCCATCTCGGCGGCGAACAGGCGGGCGCGCTCGGCCTTGCTCTCGAAGCCGGCCGGACCTTCGCGGTCCTCGTCGCGGTCGTCGTTGAGCAGCTTGCTGGTGAGTTCCAGCGCCGCCGACTTCTTGGTGCCGTAGAACTGGGCGGCCCCGAAGGCGGAGTCTGACGAAGGCGCCGGTGATCCGTTGCAGGTGGATCTGCAAGGCCTTCTCGTTCAGCGCCGTCCCGAAAGCCTGGGCGGCACTGGCGATGTGCTCCTTGGTCGCGTCGCGGATGCCGTCGTAGTCGACGGGTTCGAGGCCGAAGGTGCGGACGAGGTTGTCGGTCAGGCCCTGATGCGGGGCGAGGCGGGCGACCAGTTCGAAGGTGATGGACTGGCGATCCGGCCGGCTGGCGGAAGCGGTGATCTTCGTGGCGGTCTTCGCGGTCGCCGGGGCGATCTTCCTGGTCATGATGTCGATCCGTTCTCTCTGCCCGGGAGGTTCCGCCGGCGTTGTGCCGGCGTCCGCCCCCTCGGGTGCGGTTTCCTCGGCCGGGTAAAGGCGGGAGCGGAACGCCCTGAGGACGGCAGTGGTGCGGGAGCGCAGCGACACGGTGCCGGCCGAACCGCAGGCGCTCCGCCGCTGGCGGAGCGGGGCTTGAAGTGACCGGCGCCCGGCCCAAACCGCACGCATCCGAGGGGGTGACGCCGACACACCACACCGGCAATCCCCGTGGCCGGAGAGAGATCGACGCGTTCATGGCCTGGTTCACGCCCGGTCCGCGCAGCCCCACGGTTTCCCGCCCGGCGCGGTGGATCATCAACACCGATGGGCTGGTCGCCCGCCCGGGATCATGCCGCCGACACCGATCCGCCCCGCTTCGGCTGGCACATGTTCGACCACCGGCGCCGGCGCGACCGGGGAGCCTGCCGGGTGCGTCGAGGTTGCAGGGAGGGGGCGGGACGCAGGCTTGCGGGTCTGCCGGTCGGCGTCGCCGCGTCGCCGTGCTCTGCCTGACCGATGGGCCGGTCGCGCGCACCAGACGGCGGCGCGTGGATGAGCACCGACGAGCGGCTCACCACGATTGCGCGGACCCGCCGGATTGCCGGCGCAGAGCAGGTGGAGCCGTCCTGCCTTGCCGCCGGGAAATGGCTCGCGGGCCTGCGCACGTGGACAACCCGGGGGTGCTTCGGCTGCGCTCGTCACGGGCAGGGCAGGGGGCCGGGCAACGCGGTCAACCTCGGCCGGGCGGCCTGCTGCGGCAGTGTCGGCGGTCCTGCTGCCGCGGCTCACCACCGGGTCGGGTTGCAGACGACGGCTGGTGCCGCCAGATGATGGCTGCGCGCAGCGGCGTGGTGCAGCGAACGACAGAGGATCGGATGGCCGTCATCCCAGAACCGACAACGCCGTCAAGCCGCCTTGTGCAACGGGCACTCACACCGCTGCTCATCGTCGTCGCAATTTTCCTCGTGCTGCTGGAAGCGACGGTCTGGCGCTGGCTCACAGCGCTCGGCCAGGCCATGGCGCGCCTGTCCTTCTTCGCGGCGTTGGAGCGGCTGATCCAGCGGCTCAGCCCCACCGCGGTGGTGGCGCTGTTCGTCCTGCCGTTCATCCCGATTATCCCGCTGGTGAAGCTGGCGGAGCTATGGCTCATCGACCACCACCATTTCGTGTGGGCCGCCATCGTCATCGTCGCCGCGAAGGTCGTCGGTGCCGCGTTCTCGACCCGGATCTTCGCGACCGCACGGCCGAAGCTGCTGCAGGTCCCCTGGTTCGCGCGGGCCTATGGCGGGGCGACGCGCTTGCTTGCCCTCGGGCATGAGACCCTCGAACGCCTGCCTGGGTGGGCGGCGGCGCAGCGGTATGCGCATCGCCTCCATGTTGCCGCACGTGATGCGGTCATTGTGGCCGGTGAGTTCGTTCGTGAGCACATCGTCGCTCGCAGCCGGGGCCGGATGGGCCGGCGATTGGCGGCAGCGGTGCGCTGGGTTCGCGGGTAGCGGCTTGCCTTGCCGCCAACGCCCGCAGGCCTGGCGACCTAAAAACTCGTTCTGAAGCTAACGGGATGCCGCCCTGGACTGTCCAACCTCACGGCCGCCATCGCCGGCATCAAGAACGCGGGCGCCGCCAACACCGCGGAAGTGACGGCGGTTGCCAACAAGCTCTCCGCGCCTTCCCGTTTCGTGTCTGAGTCGCCAGGCCTTGCGCGGCAGGCGGCCACCACAGGCGATCGGGCCGGCATCAGGACCAATCGCCAGATGGCACGGCAGCACCACCACTGGGTTCGCCCCATTCGCCAGGCCTGTGAACTGGCTACACGGAGCCGACGCGTGACGGACGCAAGGCGGCATGCCCGGCAGCCCGTCAACGCCGCTCTGCGCCGCGGCGCTAGATCGCCTCCTTCAGTTCCTTCGCTGGCCGGAAAGCAATCTTCTTGCTGGCCTTGATGGTGATCGCCTCGCCGGTTGCGGGATTGCGGCCCGCCCGCTCGGGCCTGTCCTTCACTTCCAGGATGCCAAGACCGTTGAGGCGCAGGCGATCGCCGCTCTTGAGGTGCTGCACCAGGATGCCGACCAGTCCGCTCAGGATCTCCTCGGCGTCACGCTTTTCAATCTGCTGCTGCCCGGCAACCTCGGCCGCGAGCTGCTTCAGCGTGAGCGTGGCGACGGGGGTTGGCTTCGCCGGAGGCGGGGCTTTCGCACCGGACAGGGGCTTTGCCGCCGCCGGAGATTTCTTCGCGGCGGCGGCTTTCGCTGGGGGCTTCTTTGTTGGCATGACCGGATTGGTTTCCTGAGCCCGTGACCGGGCGTGGTACGTTTGACGGCAGTCGCGGACGAACTGAGCCGCCCGCGTCGCAGGGCTCTATTCCGTGGCGGGATCCGGTGCGGGCGGGACGGCCGGGGGTGGTGCGGGCGGTGCGGCCTTCCGCCTGGTGGCCTTGGCCACGACCTTCTTCTTTGCCGGAGCCGCCTTCGCGGCGGTCCGCTTGCCCGCTGCGGTTGACGGGCGCTTCGGCGCGGCCGTGGCGGCCTTTCGAGCGGCGGGTGCTTTCGTCTTTGCCGGCGCCTTGGCTTTTGCTGCGGGCTTCGCCTTTACGGCTGCCTTCGTCCTTGCCGATGGCGCCGCCTTTGCTGGTGCCTTGGCCTTTCGGGCTGCCGGTGCCTTCGCTTTTGCCTTGGCAGCAGCATCTTTGACCTTCTGGCGGCGGGCTTTCACCTCGTCGCGGATGGCGGTCAGCGCGGCAGCCGTGATGGCTGCCCGCTGGCTGTCGGGAACGGCATCGAGCGCCGTGAAGAAGGCTTGCGTCACATTCTTCGCCCCGCGCGGAGCGCGCGCCTTGTCTGCCTTGATGGCCATGGTGGTTTGGTTCCTTTCCGGCCGGGCGCTCATTCAGCCCCGGCTACAGTCCACGCTAACGATGCCGTTGTGACCACGGCAATTCGGAGGACGAAACGCCGCCGCTCCCGCTCCCGGATGCCGGTCCGGTGAGGTCAAACGGCCTTCTTGAGCGTGGGCGATGCCTTGAAGCGTACGGTCTTCCCGGCCTTGACCTTGATGGCCTCACCCGTCCGGGGGTTCAGCCCCTTGCGCGCCTTGGTCTTCACCACGCGGAACGTGCCGAAGCTCGGCAGCGTAAACCCACCGCTTTTCTTCATCTCCTTGACGATCGCGTCGATCAGGTCGCCCGCCGCCCGATTGGCCGCCACCCCGGTCAGGGCGGCCGAGTCCTGAATGACTGACGCGATGAATGCCTTCGACATGCCGTGTTCCTTGTGCAGCGCTCTGAACAACTCCGACACGTATCAGCACATTCGGATTCATGCCAAGCGGCTTCAAGGGGCGACCGTTCGGAAATCAGAAACAATCATCGGGTTGCCGACTGCTGCATGATCGGCACAACGTGGGCGATTGTCGCCAGGAACCCGGCAGGCGGCTCGCTGAGTTCCGGCGCTTCCCTTCGCGTCACCTTGTCCCGCAGCTCGTTGTGAGAGGACGCGGCGACGGGCCGTCGGTCAAGGCCACAGCCCCGCTAGCGGAAATCCCGTGTCCGTACCTTGATGCTGCTGCCCCGGTGGCGGTCCGGAACAACAAGGACCCGAGGTTCACATTTTCCCGGCACGCCGTCTTCGCGAGAAGCCGGGGCGTTGTCATGGCGCACCTCGTCACCGCGCGCCGGCCGGACAGGCAGGTTCTCGTTGCGACTGGCGACGCTGCGCAGCAGGTCGGACAGGTCCTCCAGCCGGTCGGCGATGACGTGGATGACGTCGCCCTCGCGTTGCACCCGGCCGTGGCAGGCCAGCATGCTGGCGTTCAGGATGAGCCGCCGCTGCTGCTCGAACAGCGAGGCCCAGACGACCAGGTTGGCGATTCCGGTCTCGTCCTCGACGGTGATGAACGTCACGCCCCGCGCGCTGCCGGGCCGCTGGCGGACCAGCACAATGCCCGGCACCAGGACGCAGCGGCCATCACGGCTGTGCGCCAGGTCGGCGCAGGTGAACATCTTCCGGCTGGCGAATTCCGCCCGCAGGAAGGCCACCGGGTGGCACCGCAGGCTCAGGCCCACGCCCACGCGCCGGTAGTCCTCGATCACCTCGCCGCCGGCGGCCATCGACATCAACCTTACCGGCGTCTCGACGAGTTCGGGCTGCGGCTGGCGGCCGCGGTCGGCGGCGACGAACAGCGGCAGCGCCGCGTCGGGCAGGCCGCGAATGGCCCATAGCGCCTGGCGGCGGTCCAGCCCCAGGCTGCGGTGGGCGATCATGGGCGGCACCGTTCGTGTCGGCTTTGGATGGGCAGTGGCCGCAAATGGCTCGCCGCTGCATTTCCGCTCTGCGCCCACTCCAGTCGCTCAAGCGCAGGAGTCCTTTACCCGAAAGCGGACATGGTCCCGCGCGACGTTCCATCAGCCAGAGCGCCCCACATTGCTTTGCTTTTAGCCAGGCGAATGGAAGGTAGGTATGTGGCCAGATCGAGGCGCCCGGCCTTCCTGCGCCGTGATCTCCAGGAAGAAGCGTACCATCTCGACGGATGCGTTCGGCCCTAACGGGTCGGTATACGAACCGCTCGAACTGCCGCCCGACCAGGCATGGGTCGCTCCGCGCACGACCCAATGCTCGACGACGGTCCTGTCGCGCGCGTCGCTATGCACCGTGCGGGTGAAGCTGCGGCCATTCGGGACCTGGCCAACCTCGACCCGGGTTCTGGCCACAGCGTTGCTAGCCGACTGCGACACGATTGCGTCGCCGTTGAGGGGATTCACCGTGGTATCGCGATCGCCATGGAACACGATCGTCGGCACGATTGTTCCGGCTCCTGGGCCGCCGGCGCCCTGCCGCATGGCAGCGAACGCTGACGGCAGGTCGCGGGCTACGCCGCATGCCAGGCCAGAATGAATCCCTATCGCTGCATACAGGTCGGGATAGGCGTGGCCCATAATGGCAGCGGCAGCGCCCCCGGCCGACAGACCGGCAACGAAAACCCGCGCCGCATCCACCGAGTAGTCCGCCATCACCTGGCGGGTGATGCCGGCGATCAACGACGGTTCGCCGGCATCCCGGGCCTGGTCAGTCACGTTGAACCAATTCCAGCACTTCTGCATATTCGCTGACCGGGTCTGGGCGGGATACACGACAAGGAAATTGCCCGACCCGGCCAGCTCGTTCATCCTCGTACCCGCTGCGAAATCATCCGGTGTCTGGGTGCAACCATGCAGCATGACGATCAGGGGAACCGGCGCGCCGGCGCGGTAGCCCGCCGGCACATAGAGCTTGTAGGGTCGACTGCCCGCATCGTTGGCGAACGAGCGCACCAGGAACTGCGCCCCGTCCGGAACTGCAATCGTGGGTGACGGGCGTTTCGTTCTCCCTCGAACCACGTCACCGGCGAGTACCCTGGCGCGCAAGCCAACCGCCTGTTGCACGATCGCATCGCTGAGCCCGGCGGCCGGCGAGTTCACCCGTTCGGCTTGCCCGTCGATGGCCGGGGGCTCGCACGTCCCGTGAGCAGGATCTCGCAGAGGTTGGACCTGACCCCTGAGCAGCCGCTGGATCGCAGCGGTAGCGTCCATCAGGCGGCCGGCTCCCGTCAGCTTGGTGGCTTCGCGCAAGCCGTCGGCGAGGGCGTTGAGCATGGTGTTGTTACCTCGTGCAAGAAATCCCGTTCGGAACCGCCTGGCGGCTTCCGTCGTCGCGCGCCCGTCAAGGCTCGCGTGCCGCTGCTGGCGAAGAGCCAATCAGTGGATGCGGTCGGCCAAGGCCCGCCGGACGGCTGGACTGGCTTGCAGAGCGCCGAGAACGGTCACCGACGCTATGGTGGCGACCGCCAGTTCAGGGGTTACCTCGTCGGCGATGGTAGCCAATCCGAGCACTTTGATGTCGAGCATTTCACCCGCCGACCGGACGCGTTCGAGGTCGTTGCGGGTGAAGATCCTGAGGCCGAGATCCAGGCTCTTTCGTGTAATCGACTGCCGGACGGCGTCGGCATGCCGTTCGAGCTGATTACGGATCGCCGTCCGGATAAGGTCCGTCCGGTTGGAATAGAAGCCATCGCGCACCAGAAGGTCCACCTGCCCGAGATCGACATATCCGAGATTGATGGTGATCTTCTCGGTGTCGGTAACCTTCGGCCGCATGTCCCGCACCGCGCTCATTGCTTACCATCCCTGAGCCATCCATGTGGATGGTATTTGTGAGGGAGTGATCGCGATTTAAGAGGCTGTCGTTTCCCCTGCCCGGTCGCAGCTGACCTCGCCAATGGCAAGCGCCCGCGGGTGCTACCTTGATGCTGGGGCGCCGTCGAAAATGCGCAGGCGATGGCCGCACAGCCCACCGACGACCTACCAATATGGCCCGACCAGCGACCAAATCGCGCCTACGAACCGTTCGATCACGCGGTTGCGGGCATGTCCGCAACCACACCAGATCCCAAGAGAGAGCCAGCCGGAAGCATCGGTCGCAGACGAGCCTCATCCGACACGTCAAGTCTGCTTTGCGCCCAGTCAGGTCATTGCGTCGATCGCCGCCCCGGCTTCGAAGCGGACTTCTTGCGGCACCGTCGGATGGCGGAATGGGTGGGGTTCCCACCCTTCAACCGTCACGCGCAGCGACTTGCTGCGCCATGCGGACACCAGCCAATGCGACCGGAAGCTTGGGCCGCTCAGCAGCGATCCCTTGGCGAGGGCGTAGAGCGCGGGGGGCGGTGCGTTCGGCGGCGATCCCGGCCTTCAGCCCTTACCTTTACCCACATCCCCCTTGCATGCGTAAATCGCACAAATCCTGAGCAATACAGGGTGAGTGGGGGGTGGTGATGTTGAACCCATGGGAATGGGCCAAGGCGCAGTTTGGTCGGGTGAAGCTGGGTGACTCCAGGAGGACTGAGCGGGCCGTGAAGGTGGCTGCGGCGATGGCGGAGCGCGGCTGCGGGAATGTCCCCTTGCAGGCGAAGACGTTTGGGGAGGCGAAGGCGGCGTATCGGTTGTTCGACGCGGAGGAGGTGACGCACGCGGCGATCACGCAGCAGCATCGCGACCAAGTGATCGCGCTCGCCTGTGCGGCGGATGAACCGGTTTTGGCCATTCACGATGACATGCTGGTGGACTTGTCGCACCGGCACAGCCTGACCGGGTTGGGTCCGATCGGCAACGGCCACGGCCGGGGGTTCATGGCCCACTCGTGCCTGATGGTGCGATCCACCGGCGAGATACTTGGCCTGGCGCATCAGACGGTCTGGGCCCGCAAGGAGAGGGTGCAAAAGAAGCGGCGCCTGCTCAAGGCGTTGAAGAAGCGTCGTCTGGCCACGGCGCGATCGAAGCAACGCCAGCCCCGGCCGAAGCCGCCGCGGGGGCGGACCGAAGCGGCAGTGTGGGAAGAGACCATAGCGGCAATCGGTCGGTGCCCGCAGGGCAAGCGGTGGATCAGCATCGGCGACCGCGGCGCCGATGTGTTCACGCATTTCGAGAAGTGCCTGCAGCTGAACTGGCAGTGCCTCGTGCGCCTGGCGCATGACCGCGTCCTGCTAGATGGCGGGCGCCTGCTGGGCAAGGCGCGCGCGCTCGCCCCCATGGCGCGGCGCCTGACCGAGATCAAGGGGAGGCGCGTCTTGCTGAACGTCTCCTGGTTCGATGCTCAGGTGATGCGGCCGCGGTGCTGCAGTAGTGGCCATAGCCAGGCGATCGGCTGCTCCGTTGTGCGGGTCTGGAACGACGCCGAGCGGATGGAGTGGGTTCTGCTGTCGACACTGCCGGTGACGACGGCGGAGGCGGCGTTCGAGAAGGTTGACTGGTATAAACTCCGTTGGCTGATCGAGGAATTTCATAAAGGATTGAAAACAGGCTGTGTGATCGAGCGGTCGCAACTACGCACCGCTGAGCGGTTCCTGCCGCTGTTCGCCATCGCGTCTGTCGTTGCGGTGCGTTTGCTACAGAGCCGCGCCGATGTGCGGGCCTGTCCCGACGGCCCGGTCGCCGCAGATGAGCAGACGATCGAGATTTTGGCATTGGCGCTCAACCGTTCCCCCGACGCGCTGCTGACCAACCGCGATTTCGCCCACGGTGTCGCGACGTTTGGCGGCTTCCTTGATCGCAAGGGCGATGGTGAACCGGGCTGGCAGACCCTCTCGCGCGGCTCGCAGGTCTTCAGCTTCATCCTCTTCGGGTTCAATCTCGCGCTGAATTTAGGATGTGGGTAAAGGTAAGGCCTTCAGCCCGGTCTGGCGGCATGGGTTGTGGTCAATCACCTGGACACGGCCTGTTACAAGAGTCACCTTTCCAACCACCGTGTTCTCTGCACTGAGGAGATTGCGCGTCTTGCGTAATGGTCCCCGCATCGTTTCGAAACTGCTGTTGCTGGTGATGGCGGCTATTGCAGTTGCCCCCTGTGCCGCTGTTGACCAGGACCAGAAGCAACCGTTACGATTTCTCGGCAACCAGGCGATCGCGCCGTTCATCTCGTTGGAACACGGCAAACCGGCCGGGATCGTGGTTGATCTTGCGCACGCCCTGGCCGACAAGGCCGGCTTGTCCATCGCCGTCGAAGCGATCGACTGGCCAGTGGCCCAGTCGGAGGTTTTGCAGGGCAAGGCTGACGCCCTCCTGCAAATCAACCCCGATCCCCAGCGGGAACAAGCCTATGATTTTTCCGACACTCTCCTGGTGTCGAATTTCCAGATCTTCCGCAAAGCCACCCGGACTGACATTCAGTCGCTGCAGTCCCTGCGCGGAAAGAAGGTGGGCGTCGAAAGCGGCGGTTTCCCGGCCCAGCAACTGGGAGCGGCCGGCGAGTTCCAGTTGGTCGCGGTCCCCTCGTGGAAGGCGGCGTTTACCTTGCTCAGTACGGACCAGATCGACGCAGTGATCGTCGATCGATGGGTTGGCGAGTATGAGTTGGCCGTCAATCGATTTGAGGGAATAACCGTCGTCGATCCGCCCGTGGTTCAAAGCTATTCACGAATTGCCGTCAAAAAGGGAAATAAGGATTTACTTGATAAGATAAATACCGGCATCAAATTGATAAAACAGGATGGCACCTATCAGCTTATCGTGGAGAGGTGGCAATCGAAAGAGGTTTTGTATATTACAAAGCAATTTTTGGACATATTAATATTTTTCGCTGTTGCCACTTGCGGGGTCATCCTGGCCGGCATCTCTGTTCACCTCTTTACTCACGCCCGCACGTTGAGAAAGATCAACATCAAACTGGCCGACGAGAACGCCGCGCGTCGGGCCGCCGAAATCGAACTGGCAGCCAGCCATCGCGATCTGGAACGCGTGGTGGAACTGCGCACGACGGAACTGCGCCGCTCGGAGCAGCGGTTGAAGCTGTTCATTGACTGTGCGCCAGCCAGGGCAATCGCATTTCAGAAGGATCCGAGGAGTTTGGAGAGATAGGCATCGTTCCAACCGGCCCGTTGGAACTTGCCGCGCAGAGAGCCCTTGGAGCCGTCCTTCTGCATGACGTTCAGGGCCATGTGTCGCAGGACCGCAAGATTGTGTGGCCCGTTGCCCAGTCTGGTCCGGTCCTGATCCTCGTTCATCACCACATCCAGCCGCCAGTGCAGCCGGTTTTCGACACCCCAGTGCTCGCGGACGACCTCGTTGAAGCGTGTCGCGGATAGCGCTGTGCTGAGAAGGTAGTAGGCGGTCTCGGTGGTGGTCTTGCTCGCGGTTTCACGGATACGGACAACCTTGCCGATGGCCGCCAGGCCGGGCCAGTGATGATCCCGCTGCAACCAGTCGATATCGGTCGAGACCGTGGCCGTGCGGGTCTCGATGCGGCCGTGATCGGCGTCCACGTTTTGCGCGCTCGTCGCCGGTTTGCTGGCCGGGTCATTGAGGAACGTGCTGA
Organism: uncultured Alphaproteobacteria bacterium; assembly: GCA_963709085.1. Classification (GTDB taxonomy): domain Bacteria; phylum Pseudomonadota; class Alphaproteobacteria; order Acetobacterales; family Acetobacteraceae; genus Rhodovastum. The sequence goes on along the minus strand of CAVPVB010000018.1, from coordinate 5,105 downwards.
CGTCATCATGCAGCGTGCCCTGATTGCCCTTCAGCGCCAGGGCATAGTCGCCGCCCTGATCGACGATCTGCTGAGCAATCGCCCGCTGGCAGTTGAGCGCGTCGGCGGTCACGATCGTGCCTTTCAGTGACAGCATCTCCAGCAACTTCGGCACCGCGGTGATCTCATTTGATTTGGCGTCGGTGGCGATCTGCGCCAGCACCAGGCGCTGCTCGCATCCCCAGGCACTGACCATGTGCAGCGGTGACTTGCCGCTGGCGCGATCGAAGGAGCGACGCAGAACCTTGCCATCGATCGCTACAACGCCCTGAACCTGTACTCGAAAACTGCGCCATGAACCGCTGAAACGCCGCGCCAAACTGCGCCGGGTCGAGCAGGCGGAACAGGCGGCTGAAAGTGTCGTGACTTGGAATGCCCTTCTCCAGCTTGAGAAAGCCGCGCAGGAACGGCTCTTTCGCTTCCGCAAACCGAGCCATGTCCACCGCACCCTGGCCGCCACATAACACTGTACACAGCGCAATCATCAGCAACTCATGGAAGTCATGCAGCCCGGCATTCCCGGTTCGTGGGTCTTCCAGACCCTCCCAGCAGCCGGCAAACTGATCCAAGGCGTCCTCCCACCGCAGGTTTCGCGCGCCCTCCGGTAGAATCCATCGCCCCGCCCCGCGCAAGCCGCCGTCGCGCTGTCAAGGAAATTCCAAGTGCGATTCCCCTGGTGCGCCAGCCGCCATTGCCATGTTCGATAACGAGATGTGCTATCTCGCGGTGAGCCGCCGCTACCTGGAGGATTATGGCCTCGGCGACCTCGCGGGACCGCAGGCGCTGGTCGGCCGCAGCCATTACGAGGTCTTCCCGGAGATGCCGGCCCACTGGCGCGAGGTCCACCGCCGGGTGCTGGCGGGCGAGACCCTCGCCGCCGAGGACGAGCCGTTCCCGCGCCAGGACGGCCGCACCGACTGGGTGCGCTGGCAGATGGTGCCGTGGTACCGGGCCGACGGCACGGTCGGCGGTGCCCTGCTGTTCACCGAGGTGGTGACCGCGCGCAAACAGGCCGAGGAGGCGTGGCGGGAAAGCGAAGCCCGTCTCGTCGCGGAACTTGAGGGGGCACGGCGGCTCCAGGAAGTCAGCCTCGAACTCCTCCACGAGCAGAACCCTGGGCAGCTCGATGACCGGATCGTGGAAGCGGCGGCGACGCTCATGCGCTCCGATGCCGCCAGCATGCAGGAGTATGTGCAGGCGCGGTCCGCGCTGAGGCTCCTGGCGTCGCGCGGGTTCCATCCGGAGTCGGCCGCCTATTGGGAATGGGTTGCATTCGGATCCGGCAGCACGTGCGGCAGGGCGCTGGGATGGGGCAGCCGCGAAATCATCGGCGACGTTGAGACCTGCGACTACATCGTCGGAACAGGGCATCTCGCCGCGTTCCGCCGCTCGGGCCTGCGCGCCGCGCAGAGCACGCCTCTCATCTCAAGGACCGGCCGCCTGCTCGGCATGATCTCGACCCACTGGCGCGAGCCGCACGAGCCGCCGGAGCCTGACCTGCGCCTGTTCGACGTCCTGGCGCGACAGGCTGCGGACCTGATCGAGCGCATGCAGGCCGAGGAGGCGCTCCGCGAGAGCGAGGCGCGGCTGCGTGACCTCAACCGCAACCTGGAGGAACGCGTCCGCGAAGAGGTGTCCGCGCGCGAGGAGGCGCAGACGCGCGCGGCCCATGCCCAGCGTATGCAGGCGCTCGGACAGCTTGCCGGCGGCATCGCGCACGACTTCAACAACATCCTCCAGGCGGTCCAGGGCGGCACCACGCTGATCACGAATCATTCGGCCGACCCGGCCAGCGTGAAGAAATTCGCCGCTACGGTGCTCGGCGCAGCGGAACGCGGCGGCGCCATCACCTACCGGCTGCTCGCCTTTGCCCGGCGCGGCGAACTGCGCGCCGAGCGGATCGACCCCGCCGGTCTGCTGGACGGCCTGCGCGACATCCTGGCCCAAACCCTCGGCAGCCCCATCACCGTCCACATCAAGAACGACGCGACCAGGCTGCCCACCGTGATGGCCGACCGGGGCCAGTTGGAAACCGTGCTCGTCAACCTCGCCACCAACGCCCGCGATGCCATGCCGGGCGGCGGCACGCTCACCTTTGCCGCCGTCGCGGAGGATGTCCCGGCCGGCCAGCTTCACCCCGCCTGCCTGGAACCCGGGCAGTATGTCCGCGTGTCCGTCACGGACACCGGAACCGGCATGGACCGGGCGACGCTGGCACGGGCCATGGAGCCGTTCTTCACCACCAAGCCGCAGGACAAGGGCACCGGCCTGGGCCTGCCCATGGCGAAAGGCTTTGCCGAGCAGAGCGGCGGCGCCCTGGCCATCGACAGCGCGCCCGGGCGGGGGACGACCGTTACGCTTTGGCTGCCGGTCGCCGATGAGCTTCAGCAGGCAGCGCAGGTGCAGCCCTGGCTGGCCCCGGTCGCGGGCCTCGCCCGCCGTGTCCTGGTGGTGGATGACGAGGATTTGGTCCGTGAGACACTCGTCGTGACCCTGGAGGACGCCGGCTTCGTCGTGCTCGCCGCCGGAAGCGGGGCGGAGGCCCTGGCGCTGCTGGAGGCGGAGGAACCCGTGGATGCGCTGGTGTCGGACATGTCCATGCCCGGCATGGACGGGCTTGCGCTCATCCGGCGGGTGCACGCGCTGCGCCCCGGTCTGCCGGCAATTCTGCTGACCGGCTTTGCGGGGGAAGCCAGGGAGCTCGCCACCGGCGCGGCGTCCCGCCCCTTCTCGCTCCTGCGTAAGCCGATCAGCGTCGCCCAGCTCATCGACCGGATCGAGGCAATATTGGCCGCCAGGACACAGGAAACGGGGACCGCGGATTAGCCGGAACGGCGGTCTTCCTGGTCCCGGCGACCCGACAGGGGTGTGCACCAAAAGTCCACGAAGGGTCGGCGGTTGCCGAAGCCCTTGGCCGGCGCCGGCGTCCGCTTCGGCCCATCGCTCGCCCGCTGGCTGCCATTCCGTTCCCGGGGAAAAACGGTCATCCGTCATCCGTTCCGCAGCAAGGCGGCTATGCGGCGACCGGCAGATCGATCAACCGGGAGAGCTGGTCGATCTCCTGCAACAGCCGTCGCATCCGCGGGCCATAGTCGGGTTCCAGTCGGGTGGCCACGTCCAGGTACCGCTGCCACGTGGGGCGGTCCCAGGTCGCGCGGTCATCGATGCGCACGGCGTTGGCCGCGCCCCGCGCGGCGGCCTGCTCGCAGGCGATGACCAGGCTGGCCTCGAGATCAGCGAAGGTCTGGCGGCGGCGGGCAATGCCGGCGCACAGACCGGCGCGGTCAAGCCGTCCACGGGTTGCGTGGGGTGCCAGCAGGCTGGACTGTACGGTGCTGAACAGAGCCGGGCGCGCGGCGGTGCCGGCGCCGCCTGGGGTCAGGTGGGTCATGGTGGGTTCCTCGTTTGGCGGGGAAGCCCCGGCCCGGCATAACCCGGACCAGGGCAGGTTTAGCTTTGGGTCAGGCTGCTTCGCGCAGGTCGTCGGCGTCGTCTTCGTACCCGTCCTCCGGCTCGGCGACGGCGTCGCCTTCGCCGTCTGCGCCGGTCACCGGGCTGACCCAGCCGGAGCCGGTGTGGCCGTGCCGGCGCTCGGCGGCGGCGGCCTGTTCCTCGGGCACCAGCCGGAAGAGGGCGCCGGGATAGACGAAGGCGCCGTCGGTGAAGCGCCCGACCATCCGCGCCCGCGTGTCCTTCGCCCGGACCTCGACGCGCACGCCCTCAGCCGCGGCGGCTTTCTCCAGCGCGCCGCGCGACAGGCAGGACAGGAACTCGTCGGTCGCCATGTTCGGCAGCCGGAGCGAGGCGCCGATCGCCTCGCCGGCGATCCGGGCGAAGGGTCCGCTCTGCGTGCGGTTCTCCCGGCAGGACAGCACCGCGGCCAGCATCATGCGCGCGGCCCGGCGCAGCCGGTCGGGATCGGCCGTCAGCACGCCGCCTTCGGTGAGCGTGCGGCTGATCGCCTGGCGGTCGTTGCCGTTCAGGTTGCTGCCGCTGTCGACGGTGACGTTGTCGCCGCCGAGGGCGAGGACCAGCATGCCGAGCAGGGTGTCGTCGGCGATCGGCGCGTCGGCGAGCGCCTGATGCAGCGCATCGGTGCGCAGGTCGCCGATCATGGCGACGCCTTTCTGCGTCACGTCCGGCCGGGTCCGCGCCACCGGGATGTGATCGTCATTGTCGCCACCGGCCGCGCCGGGCGTGGCCGCAGTCGCCGTCTTGGTGCCGCCCGCGGGCTTGCCGGCCTTCTTCGGCTCGGGCAGCCGGTAGGCGACGGACTGGACCTCGCCGGTGCGCGTGTCGATGTAGTGGCCGACCAGAGGTCTTGCCCGGCTTACCGTAGACACGCTCGGCCTTCTTCGGCAGATCGCAGCGGCCGTATTCGTCAACCGGCAGCAGCCTGCCGCGCTCGGGCAGGTTGTTCTGCAGCCACTCCTGCTGGGCGCCGAAGAACCCTTCGACGTTCGTGGTGGTGCGGCTGTCCTCGCCCGGCGGGGCGAACAAATCGTCCTCCCAGACGATGCCGTACGCCTTCGCCAGATCATCGCCGAACTTCGCGGCCGAGGCCGGCATGCGGCGCTTGGTCAGCGCCCGGGCGACCTCGTGCCAGGCGATATCGGTCTGGCCCTTCTTCGGCTTGTGCTTTTTCCAGACCTGGGCCTGTTCCTCGGCCGTGGCGGCGGCGATCGTGCGCAACTGCTCCTCGTTCGGCATGCTCCCGAGCGCCATCACGTCGAGCATCGCCGGATGCAGATGCGCCAGCAGCTTCAGGCGGCGGACGGTGCGTACCGGCAACGCCAGCGCATCGCCGATCGCCTGTTCGTTCCAGCCCTGGGCCTCGAGCCGCTCGATCGCGCGCCAGATGTCCACGCTCGACATCGAGGCTCGTATCAAGTTTTCGGCAACCGAACGCATCGCGTCGGCGGCTTCGTCGGCATCGCACACCATCACGTCGATCGCCGCAAGTCCGGCCTTGATCGCGGCCTTCACCCGGCGGTTGCCGACGACGATCATCAGCCCGTCGTCCTTCGGAATGACGGAGGGCGGCTGGATGATGCCGACCGCCTTGA
>CAVPVB010000017.1:0-10566 GCA_963709085.1 uncultured Alphaproteobacteria bacterium | reverse complement strand
TCGTTAGTTGGAGCCGAGTGACCTGTGGCGCGAGATCTCCTGGATTTTGAAGATGCCGGCGCCCGTCCGCGCCGCACTGGTGATGAACCCGGCCCGCAGCGAATGGCCACCAAACAGCGCCGGATCATAGCCGGCGGCCTTGGCGGCGGCCTGCACCAGCCGGGCGACGGCGCGGTCGCTCATCGGCTCGTCCGTCACCTGACCGGCCCGCCCGATCCGGCGGAACACGAAGCCTTCCGCCACCCGGGCTGCGGACAGCCAGGCGTCCAGCGCGGCCACCGGACGCAGCCGGTCGCCGTGCGGGATGGCTACCATCGCCCCCTCGCCTTCCTGGTCCGCCTTGGATCGCCGGATCACCACCCGGATGCCTTCGGCATCCCGCCGGAGATCCTCGACACGGAGGGCGACCAATTCCGAGCGCCGGAATGCGCCGGCGAACCCGATGGCGAGCACCGCGCGCGCCCGCACGGCGCGCAGCCGGTCACCGGCGCAGGCGCGCAGCATGTCGTGCAGCACATCGGCATCGGCCGCGGCCTTTTGCGCCGGCGGCGCGGCGCGCAACCGCCGGATGCCGGCCATGACCTCGGCGATGGCCCCGCCGCCGTCGGCGCGCTGCGGCGGCTTGTGCCCGGCGCGCTTGTGCGCCCAGCCAATGGCGGCCAACCGGCGGGTGATGGTAGACGGCGCGCGTCCGGCCTCGGCCTCGCCGGCGCAGAACCGCGCCACCGCAAGTGGAGCGGCGGGGAGCGGCGGCACGCCGCGTGCGGCGCACCAGGTTTGAAACCGCCGCCAGTCGGCGTCGTAGATCAGCCGGGTGGAAGCGGCACGGCTGGCAGCGGCATAGCCGCGCGCGGCGTCCGCCTCCTGGCCCACCGCCGCCGGGATGCCGCCCTCCGCGCCCGGCACGATGTCGTCCATGCCTCCCCTCCCCTACTGCCCAGCCCGCTCGGGCGCCCGCCACCGACCGCCGGCGCCCGGACTCCGCCGCAGCATCGCCTGCCGCGCGCATTCTGTCCGGAAATTTCCATTTTGTCCGAGAATATTTATTCCGTCCGGGAACTTATCTTCTCGGACGGGTCGCTTGCGGAACGGATTCCGGGGGAAAAGCCTTATCGCGCCTTATGGAAGGGTGCCTTATTCGCCGGCCGGCCCGGAAAAAGGTGCTATTTGCAACCACACCCCCCTCGTGCCGGAGAGCAGCCCCTCCCCTGCCCTCTCCGGCGCCACTGTCATTTTTCCTTGGCCGCGGCACTTCTGAAGGCCGCGTTCGTCCTGACTGCCTGAGGCTGGCGTGGCTGGCGACATACGAGGGCAGCGCAGAACAATGGGGCCGGGATGCCGTCAGGTTCCGGCGATCGCGCGCCCAGACGATAGTGGGTCGGAAGAAGCTATAGTGGGTCGGAAGAAGCTATGGGGCGAGCGGCGGGGCGTCGAATTCGGCGTGACGCCAAGGTAGACTTGGGTCACCCCCCGGCCGACGATCGCTATCTTCCACAACCAAACTCGACGATGCGGTGGCCGGGCAACCGGGGTATCTTGCCGCCAGGAGGGCTTTCGATGGGCGTCGTTCAGGTTCAACTGCCGGATCATCTGAAGCAGGTCATCGAGAAGCAGGTGGCCAAGGGCCGCGCCTCGAACGAAGCCGATTTCCTGGCGGAGGCTGTCCGGCTTTACGTCGACCATCTGGAAGCGGAGGACGAGATCGCCGGGATGGTCGACAGGGCTGACGCCGATATGGCGGCCGGGCGCTACGTGACGGTGGCTACGCCGGAGGACAGCCAGGCACTCCACGAGAGTGCGATGACCCAGCTTCGCACCCGGTTGGCTGAGGACGCCCAAGGCCGGTGAGCTATCGCCTTCTCGCCGGCGCCGAGGACGACATCGACCGCATCTTGCTTCAAAGCGCCCGACAGTGGGGCATTGACGCAGCCAGGCGCTATGACCTGTTGATTCGGGCCGCGTTCAACGTCGTCGGCAATGACCCTGCCCTGCCCGCCCGGCCATCAGGCCGTCCCAAAGGTCGCCGGTGTCCGTGTTTACCCGCTCCGCCTGGGCCGCCGCCTCGTGGACCCGGAACAGCGCGTCGGCCAACCGCGACACATCGTCGTCTACCGGGTCGCCGCCGATGGCGTGGTCGAAATCATCGGCGTTGCCCATGATCGCATGTTGCTCGCCGGAGCGGCGCGGAGAATGCAGCGGAAGGCCAGCGGCTGACGGCTACACACGTGGCTCCGATTGCCAGAACGAATTGTCCATGTTCGCGCTTTGTCTGTTTGGACTCCTGCGGGAATCGGCGACCGTCAATTCCTAGCTCTTCTGAACTCTTGCGGAAGATCCTACGGCGATCTGCCTTGGCGCAACCGGAGGCCGGCTTGGTTTGAGAATAAGGCCGCGCGTGTCAATCTCAACGTCTGCATCGGGGTACACCGCGCATGCCACCGTAAGCGCATCAACAAACCGCTCTCGAAAGTGGTCGATGCGACGGTACGAAGATCCAAATTGACCGTGTAGTGCTCTCCACGAGACCGTGCGCGCCTGCGGTAAGACGTGCAGGCGATAGGCCAGCCAGCAGTAAACGTCGAGTGCTTGGCTGTTGTTGCTGATTGCCCTAATGGAGGCTTCCTCCAATGGGACTGGGTGACGACGAAGCTGCTCGAAGAAGGTTTCGGACAGGCGAGCCGTCTCAAGGAATAGGGTTCCTTGCCCTTCTGTCCCGGCGTCCGGGACAAACATTGCTGCGTCTACGATTGTTTGGTTGATGAGACCAGAACGCTCGCCCTGCTGGATGTGAAAGGTCAGGTGGCATCGAGATAGCCGGTCAGCTTGTTCTCGTACGTCCCTGAAGCTCTTGCCTCCAATGGGGATACCCAGTCGGACTAACCAAGCATGAAGGCTTCGCCCAAGTTCGATGTCCCGACTTTGGGTCCGTAGCGCTTCTGTCTGCAGGTACAGCAGGATTAGGCGTGCGCGTGAACCATAAGGAACGCCAACCCATTCCAGACCTTTTCCTGGGATGTTCCTACGTCCAGGTTCGACCACCAACGCTACGCGCTCGGTTTCTACTTTCCAGGGTTCGTTATCGGGTAACCGCTTGTGGGGCAATGCGGCTTGGCACCAGCCAGAGTTACAAGAACCCTACGCCAGCTTCTTCGTCGGCCATGTAGCTTAATGCGGCTTCGATGGCACGACGTTCGCTGGTCGTCGTTGCAGCTCTCGAGTGCCTCTTGGCGGCCGACCCTCTCGATCAGTTTGTGGACTGTACCCATGAACCGCTCAATGCGAACCGTTGTTGGAAGGTGCATGCGCCTGCCGGTGCCGTCCACTTGGACTGTTGCGGGAGCAGGTAACTAGAGAAGCTAGTTGGATTCTCTATTAGAACTTGCGTCCCGCAAGAATCCAGTGGATAACCACGTTAGCTCCTTAATTCTATAGCAACGCACTCCGCAAGAGTCCATGCCGCATCCGCAGGAGTCCAGGTGACGCATGTGGGTAGGTGGACAGCGCGGGCCCTGCCTGGGCGCGGGCGAGCCTGCGTGCGACTCGGCTCCCCGCAGAGTCCAAAGCTGGTTCAGCCCAACTCCCGGAGTAACGCCTCTATGGCGTGTTCGAAGGTCTCTCCGGCCTTCCATTTTTGCCGGCGCGCGATTTCGTAGAACTGATCGAGCGTAGCCGCCGTGGTTTTGACGCTGAACGTCGTGTTTCGCCCGGTGCGGTATACCATCGGTAAACGCTTAGTAGCCGGTTGGTCAGCCGGCTCGGCAGCTGCTTCCCGGCTCTTAAACTTTGGCTGAGAGATTTGGTCGATTTGTGCTTGGTCTGGCTTCGCCCTCCCCGCGGTCTTCGGCTTAAACTCGCTAACATCGAGCGGGTCCGGTTCGAATATACTAGTGCGTTCGTTCATGCTGCGGCCTCGGAAGTCTGGCTTTTGAGAAGAGAAACCACTTCCGCTGCAAAGTCACGGGCGTTCTTGACAGCCGCTGGTATGTTCCTTACCTGTTTTGGGTCGAGACGAGATAGTGTTGCCGCCAAACGAAAACAGTGCCCTATACGCTTCTCTGTCGTTAATACGTGTCTTGAGAACCTGGACACCGTTGCCGTGGAACTCGGCTTCGATGCTTGAGAGCGTTCGAGGACGAATAGCTGCGCTTGTGCAGGTGAACAAAATCGCCGCAGGAATTTTTATGCGGAAGGCTTCTTCTTGTTCTTTGACCTCCCGCACCGCCGCAACCGCTTCGACAGCGTCTAAGACCGATCCACGCGTTGGAATGATGACAAGGTCGGCGCGGCTCATTGCATACGGGATCATGCGCGAGGCCGTGCCCTCAAGGTCCACGATCACGAAGGCGACGCGAGCGGCTTCACCGTCTATGGTTTTGATGATTGTCTTCTCGGTGACGTTGTCGATGACGGTTAGCGTGTCGGGCTTGCCTGCTCGCCTCGCCCAACGGGACATCGGCCGGTTTGGGTCGGCGTCGATTATCGTGACGGTTGCGCCTCGCTCAGCGAGCTCGGTCGCCAGCAGGATGGCGGAGGTTGATTTTCCACAGCCGCCCTTGGAACTGGCGAACACCACGGTCGGCATACACGTCTCCTCTTGGTAAACCGTTGGTATACGGAAGGCTGACGGTGGCCTGTAGACCGTCGGGCCGCGGTAGGTCAACGGTATTCCGAAAGTCGCCGGTAGGCCTACGGCATACGAATGGTAAACCGTCAGCCTTCAGTTTACCCATAACAGACTGTTGGAAAACGGAAGGCTTACGGTCGGATTGCTGACGGTAAACCTCGGGTGCGGCGACGGCCTCCGTCCCATCGGCAGTCCGTCGTAATGGTTGGCCTTCCGGCGCCTTTTGTTGAGCGGATCGACTCCAGGAATTTCGCGTCGGTCGCAGCCAGACGGTTCAGGAAGACCACCAGGCGCGACCTCGATGTCCCCGGCCGCTGGGCCATCAGGAAAATGAGGGCAGCAGGGCGGGCGATCCCGCCTATCCCTCGGTGCTGTCCGCCTGTTCCAGCCCAAGCTCTGCTCGCAGACGAGGGAAGCGTGCCGGATCGAGGGCACGGCGGTCCTGCGCCAGTTGTCGCAACGCGGCCAGGCCCGTCTCAGTGAAGAGCGCCCGCCACCCTGGCCGCGACACCGTGATCTCGACGAGACCCCGGGCCAGCATGCTTTGCACCGCCGCCGGCAGCCTTGCCTGCCCCTGCTGTGGGCCACTGCGCCAGGAACGCAGGTAGAGCCCATCCGCAAGGCTCGGGTGATGGCCGAAGTGCATGCTCATCTCCACACGGATGTAATCGCGTTCCCGTGCGGTGAGGAGTTGGTCCTCGGCGCTTCCCCGTCGGGCCATTGCCTTTGTCCTTCCCGTTTCACGTGGCCATCTGGTCGGGCGCGGGTCCGAACAGGAAGTCGATGTCCTCGACCTTCATTGCCGGCGGCGCCGCGCCATGCTTGCCAACGCCACCATGCGGTCTTCCACCACCGCGTCCGCCGCGATCGTCTCGTCCTTGGGTTGCACCTTTTCCGCCGAGCCGATCAACACCAGGTCGCGGTTGAGGCTACCCGCGTCGAACACCCGGCCAAGGTCGTGCGTGCGCGAGAACGGCGTCGGCATCGGCAGGCGTTGACCTCATGGGACTAGCGGGGAGGGGAGGGGGCTGAGGGAGCGCCCGGCGGACGCGGCAGCAACATGCCCGGATGCCGCCGCTGTCTCAACCGTCCACGGCGGCATCTGTACAACGCGGTCGTGGAGGGTGCAGCGTGCAGCGCCCACGTCTGTGGTGACTCCCGATCAAGAACCAATATGCCAACCGCGCCCACTGCCCGCTGGCTACGCATCAAGGGCCACGCCGGAGGAGGCGACCTCTGGTTGAGCGACACGCCGTCCTCGCAAGCGAAGAGGCCCGAACAGACGAGCCGACCTTGTATGGGCCGTTCGGTGTCAAGGAGAGATTTCGTCTGTTCGGCCATGTCGTGACCCCAGCATGGCGTCCGCGGACGCAACGGGCGAACGTCCACCGGCGGCTACAGCAGCCCCTCCTTTCTAAAGCTCAGCCACCTTCCGTTGCCGACGATGACATGGTCGTGCAGCACGATGTTCAGCACGCTGGCGGCCTGGCGCACTTCCTGGGTCATCTCGATGTCATCGCGCGATGGCGTGGGGTCGCCGCTCGGGTGATTATGCACCAGGATTATCGCGGTCGCCTGCAATTCCAGCGCTCGCTTGATCACCTCGCGCGGGTAGACCGGGGTGTGGTTCACCGTGCCGCGCGCCTGCGCTTCGTCGCCCAGCAGGCGGTTGCGGGTGTCGAGAAACAGCACCCGGAACTGCTCAACCCGTTCACGTGCCAGGACGGCGTTGAGGTAGTCCATCAGCCGGTCCCAGTTGTTCAGCAGCGGGCGGCTCGATCACCTCGGCCTTGAGGAGACGCAGCGCCGCCTCGCGGACAACCTTGATTGCGCTGACTGCGTGCTCCCCGAACCCGGGCGTCGCCAACAATTCCAGGTCCGGGGCGGTCAGAACGCCAGCAAAGCTACCAAACCGATTGATAACCGCCTTCGCGAGCCGTTTAGTGTCCCCCCGCTTGAACGCGAGGAACAGCAGCATCTCCAGTACTTCGTAATCCGCCAACGCCGAGGCAGACCGCTCAAGTACTTTCTCCCGCATACGCGCCCGGTGGCCATGCGGCCCCACCGAGGGGAACGGGATGGTGGCAGGAAACGCTGCATCGGGATCCGTGTCTGTGTCGGTGCCCAGCAGTCTTGTCCCGAGCGCGGCGGTCTCATTGATCCGCACCTCAGTGTCGAGCGAGTCCGCGAAGCCAAACCGCCCACCCGGCAGACCGAAGCCGACCGGCGGCGCCATGTCCTGGCGCCTCGGCGCGACGGCTGGCACTCTGAAAGCGGATGCCAGCCAATGCCGCCAGTCTCTTCGGGGTTGGTCGGTCCGAACCGAAACGGGCATCGGTTCACGTTCCGGCGGCCACGTTCCTGCGGTTTCTGCCAGTCCCGAAGCCAGGCACGCCCGCTGCGTCCCGCGGAAGTGGTTTATGGCCGCCAGCAGACTGCCGACCCGATAGACCGTGCCGCGCTCGGCAACCTGGGCATGACCATCCGGACACATCAGCGCCAGGTCGTGCGCCAGCGCCTGGATTGCCGCCGCCGCTATTCCTTCGCAGTCGGCGACCGTGCCATCCGGCTCCAACGCACCGAAGATAGCGCAACTCGCCAGCGGCTCGGGCGGTAAGGCTCCAACTGCGGCGAGCGCGGCAACTGCCAGAGGTAGCCCCAGGTGCGGGCCGCCCCTGTCAGCGGCAGAGTGCACCCGCACGTTGAGTTTGCTGGATAGCGAGAGAAAGCACGCGCCCAGCGCCGCCATCACATTGCCTTGCAGCACCGCCGTGTCCGCTTCCGGCAATCCCTGTATGACGATACCGGAACGGCCGGGCGATAGGTCGATCTGGATTAAGGCGGGAACCGCCTGCATCCCGATTAGTCCGAACGCGTGAACCCGCACCGACGGCATGCCATGACATTACTATCCGCGGCGTCGAGGCAGGGCGAAAGCGCCATTAATGAAGGGTTAAAACGGCCGCAGCACAGCAATATTTCGATCATTTGTCGTGCGTCGAAGCCGTAGTGACCAGGTGGTGACGGGTCGCGCACGGGTAACGAAATCCTGCTGCCCGGGAGAGGCGGCACCAGCGTAGCGCCCTGGCCTGGGCTTCGGAGACAGCGAACATGGTGCAACCACGGGCGTGCGGGGGCGCAACGCGCAGGCGCTGGAAGTTCGCCAGCAGCACGAGGAGGCAGGTACGGTCGAACCGATCCGCGCCGGCGTCGGCCGCATCCCTGCCGGGCGCGCGGCTTGAAGGTGAATCGGCACACAACCGGGACTCTGCCACGAAACACGGTAAGATTCTGATTCCCCAAATGTCATTAACTCGCGCTGGTGTTCAGATTGCACGCCGATTTACAGGTGAGCCGGATGTCATCCATTGCTCAACACCCGTCTCTTCAGACGTCGGAGGGAACTCAGAGTCACCATCATTTCGGCTGAATGCCGATGAACCTCCGCCTCGCGCTCCAAGGCTTTCGGGAACCGCGTGCGCCTCGATTGAACCATCGCCTGCTTGGCCCTCCCCTCGTGCCACTCGCGGGCGGCACGGATGGCAGCGTCCCAGCCCCGCTGGAATTCGCCGCTATTCTCGTCTGCAGCTTTGGCCATGGCACATGCCTGTCGCTTGAGTTTGCCGGCCTGCATCCTGCTCTCCCTTCAGGATGCAAGCCGCCATTTTCGTGAAGGCATAGCGTCGGCTGTGGCTTTCACGAGCGGCAGGTCTGTGCGACGTCAAGCGCACGCCAGTCCCCGGCGCGCGGCAAGAGCTGCTTGGCTGGGCTACCGAGGGGAGGGCGCCATAAGGAAACCGGCATTGAATTGATTGGTCCAAAGCAGCACGCGCCTGGCCTTCATTGTCTTCGTCCTCGTCGCTGGGTTTACCAGCATAGGTCATGCTGCCCCGTCGGCCTGCCCCGAGCACTATCCCGGCAGGGTGTCGCCAGGCATCGAGCGCCCCCAACTCGCGGCGGAAACCTACGAGCTGTGCTTTCGCGAGTTCGCGGTCATCTACAGCGGTATCTCCCGGACGCCACTTGCGTCGGCCGAACACCTCACCCGTGACAGCGTACAATCTGGGCGAGGGCTACGACGGGAGGACGTGTTCCACGAAGAGGAGCGGCTGCCGCCCGACCAACGGGCGCGCCTCAGCGACTATGCCCGCTCCGGGTTCGACCGCGGGCACATGGCGCCCTCCGGCGACATGTCCACGCCGGAGGCACAGGCCGAGAGCTTCTCGCTGGCCAACATGGTGCCGCAGGACCCCGGTTCGAACCGCTGCCTCTGGGAGGGTGTCGAGACGACCGTCCGTGACCTCGCCGTGCGGGAGGGCGAGGTTTGGGTCCTCAGCGGGCCGATCTTCCAGGGCGAGAGCCTGCGCCGGCTGGACGGCCGTGTGCTGGTGCCGACCAGCCTCTACAAGGCGGTCTACGTGCCATCCCGGCGCGAGGCGGCAGCTTACATCGCCCCCAATGCGCCCGGGATGGAGTGGCGCATCGCTTCCTTGGCAGAATTGCGCGATCTCATCGGGATCGACGCTTTCCCGTCAGTCCCGGCCGAGGTGCAGGGGCGGGCCATGCCCCTGCCGGAGCCGCGGCCGCATAACGTGCACGGCAGTTGCGACCACGATGGCACGGTGGTCACGTCTCACCACCCGCGAGCCGGACAGTCTGCCCGGGGCTCGTCGACCGCCTCTGCTGCGGGTGGTTATGCTTCCCTGATTATCGAGGCCCTGGTGGCGATCGTGGCCTGCTTCCTGCTCTACCGCATTCTGGGCCGACGGTGAAAAAGGAGAATGGGGATGAGCCTGGAGCCCTTCGCCGACGAGGCCACCAGTCTGCAGATTGCAGGACTCACGATCGAGAACCGGTTGGACCGGGTGTCGCTTTTCGGCAGCATCGATATGACCAAGGACCGCGACGGCCTGCGGCGTGCGCGCGAATTGCGGGCGCTACTGGAAGCCGTTGTGGCGGCGCTTGAGCGGGAAGGCGATTCTTTGCCGGCAGCGGTCGAGGTCGGAAAGAAAACCGACACCGCAAGGAATCCTTTCGAATGACACGGGACCCGCCTCGACCACTGCGCGCGCCAGACGATCCGCCCCCTCGATGATTGCGGTCGGCGGAAACTAAACCTATCGTTCGACGCCGACGGCGAGGGCGATCTGATAACGGATGGCGGTAAGCTGCTCAGATGTGACACGGGACGGCGTGGCCTGGAGGCGCGCTTTGGATGTCGTGGCCACCAAGTGTGACACTGCCCAGCAGGGTTTGCTGCAACCATTCTCCGCGGTCGGCGCGATCGCGACAGACAGGTCCGGAATGGCGAGCGCCGAATCCTCGGTTAGAGGGACCAAGATGGCGTTCGGGTAGCTTGGTGCGAAAAGCCCGTCATCCTCCACCACCACGGCCGGGCGTCGCTTGTTCGGTTCCTTGGGCATGGCATCGCCGCGCCAGTCGGCGAGCACGATCTGCCCGGCGCGCAGGACGAGCGGAACTGTCTCAGCCGGCATCGGCGCGGGGTGTCCCCCAGTCCTCATAGAAGGCTTGTCCTTCGGCCGAAGCCGCGACACGGCTGCCGACAGCGGCGCTGGCCTGGCGGATGCGGCTGCGCCGTGCCTCGCGAGCCGCCTCGGTGGCGAGATCACGCAGCAGCGTTGCCAGCCCGATCCCGCGCGCCCGGGCCTGCGTCTCCAATTCATCGCGCACATCGTCGTCCAAGCGGATTGAGATGGGCAAACCCATGACGGCACCTGGCGTAGTGTGTATGTCAACTACACAAGTGTAGCGCACAGCGGCCTTGCGAGCAAGGCGATCTGTCGTCTTCGAGGGCGTGGCTCAAATCCGCTGTTCGCGAGGCGCCAGCTGGTCTCAACGTATCGTCGGCGCCGACGCCAGATGGAGTGCCGGTGGGCAGGAGAAGCGGAGCAGGGCAGGGGGCATGACCGAAGGCGCCGCAA
>CAVPVB010000016.1:0-20124 GCA_963709085.1 uncultured Alphaproteobacteria bacterium | reverse complement strand
GGGGCATGACCGAAGGCGCCGCACCAACATCGGAGGCGCTGGCCGGGCTGGTGGAACGGGTGACGTTCCACAACCCGGAGAACGGCTTCTGCGTTCTGCGGGTGAAGGCGCGCGGGCAGAAGGACCTGATCACGGTGGTCGCGCATGCGGCGATGATCGCCGCCGGCGAGTTCGTGCAACTGGCCGGCACCTGGGTCAACGACCGCACCCACGGCCTGCAGTTCCGCGCCAGCTTCCTGAAGGCCAGCCCGCCGACCACGCTGGAGGGGATCGAGCGGTATCTCGGTTCGGGGATGATCCCCGGCATCGGCGCGGTCTATGCCAAGCGGCTGGTGCGGGGATTTGGCGAGGCGGTGTTCGACCTGATCGAACAGCAGCCCGACCGGCTGCGCGAAGTGGCCGGGATCGGACCCAAGCGCGCGGCGCGCATCGTCGCCGGCTGGGCGGAGCAGAAGGTGATCCGCGAGATCATGCTGTTCCTGCATGCCAATGGCGTCGGCACCTCCCGCGCCGTGCGCATTTACAAGACCTACGGCACGGATGCCGTGCAGGTGATCAGCGAGAACCCGTACCGCCTGGCGCGCGACATTCGCGGCATCGGCTTCCGCACCGCGGACCAGATCGCGTCCAGGCTCGGCATCGAGAAGACGGCGATGATCCGGGTTCGCGCCGGCATCAGCTACGCCCTGGCCGAAGCGATGGACGACGGCCATTGCGGTCTGCCGGCGGAGGAACTGGCGTCGCAGACCGAGACGCTGATCGAGGTGCCGGCAGACCTGATCGAGACCGCGCTGGCTCTGGAGCTTGAGGCCGGCGATGTGGTTGCCGATGCGCTGGACGGCAACCGCTGCATTTTCCTGGCCGGGCTCTATCGGGCGGAGCAGGAGATCGCCGAGCGGCTGCGCATCCTCGCCGCCGGTGCCACGACCTGGCCAAGGATCGACGCCGACAAGGCGATCCCGTGGGTCGAGGGCAAGACCGGCCTGGTTCTGGCCGACAGCCAGAAGCAGGCCGTTTGCATGGCGGTGTCCTCGAAAGTTTTGGTGATCACCGGTGGTCCCGGCGTGGGCAAGACGACGCTGTTGAGCTCCATCCTGAAAATCCTGATGGCCAAACGGACCGAGGTGGCGCTCTGCGCACCGACGGGCCGGGCGGCCAAGCGTCTGTCGGAGAGCACCGGCCTCGAGGCCAAGACGATCCATCGGCTGCTGGAGACTGACCCTGCGAAGGGCGGCTTCCGGCGGGACGAATCGAATCCCCTGAGCTGCGAACTGCTGGTGGTCGACGAAGCCAGCATGGTGGACGTGCTGCTGATGCGCGCGTTGCTGCGCGCGCTGCCGGACCAGTCGGCGCTGCTGGTGGTGGGCGACGTGGACCAGCTTCCCTCCGTCGGCCCTGGGCAGGTGCTCGCCGACATCATCGGCTCGGCCGCCGTGCCGGTGGTCCGACTGACCGAGGTGTTCCGCCAGGCGGCGGAGAGTCGGGTCATCATCAACGCGCACCGGATCAACCGCGGGCAGATGCCGGAGCTCGACCAGACCGGGCCGGGATCGGATTTCTACTTCGTCGACGCCGCCGACCCCGAGGACGGGGTGCAGAAGATCCTGACGATCGTGCGGGACCGTATCCCGAAGGCGTTCGGCCTCGACGCCGTGCGCGACATCCAGGTGCTGTGCCCGATGAACCGTGGGGGTCTGGGCGCCCGGTCGCTGAACGTCGAACTGCAGAAGGCGCTGAACCCGCCGGGGGAGGAGAGGGTGGAGCGGTTCGGCTGGACGTTCTGCCCTGGCGACAAGGTCATGCAGGTCGAGAACGACTACGACCGCGAGGTCTACAACGGCGACCTGGGAATCATCAGCCGGCTCGACATGGAAGAGTCGAACTTCACGTCACCTTCGACGGCCGTGACGTCACCTACGGGTTCGGCGAGCTGGACGAACTGGTGCTGGCCTATGCGACGACGATCCACAAGAGCCAGGGATCGGAGTATCCGGCGGTTGTCATCCCGGTGACGACGCAGCACTACACCATGCTGGCGCGCAACCTGCTCTACACCGGCGTGACCCGCGGCAAGCGGCTGGTCGTGCTGGTCGGGCAGCGCAAAGCCCTCGCCATTGCGGTGAGGAACCAGGGTGCGCGACGGCGCTGGTCGAAGCTGCGGGAGTGGCTGGCTGGGCCGGCGCAAATCGCATGACCAGGCATGTGCTTCGCGCCGCTCCCGCTTCCACGCGAGGCATGTCCCACGACGGAACCAAACCAGCGTCGCCGTGCGTTATTCCGTCGCGGTTTCCGCCGGCGGCGGGGATACGGCTTTGCCCGGCGACTTCCGTTTAGCCGCCTTGGCCACGACCTTCTTTCTGGCCGGCGCCTTCTTCGCGGCGACTGGCTTGCTCGGTGCGGCGGCTGCGCGCCGGGCTGGCGCCGCCTTCTTGGCCTTCCGCGCAGGCGCTGCCTTCGCTTTTGCGGGTGCCTTCGTCTTTGCTGGCGCCTTGGCTTTTGCCCTGGCGGCAGCTTCCTTCCCCTTCAGGCGGCGCGCCTTCACCTCGTCGCGAATGCCGGCGAGCGCTGCGGTAGCGACGGCTGCCTGCTGGTTGTCCGGAATGCCGTCGAGCGCTTCGAAGAACGCCTGCGTCACGTTCTTTGTCCCGCGCGGAGCGCGCGTCCGGGCGTCGTCCTTGATGGCCATGGTCGTTTGGTTCCTTTCGGACCGGGCATTCGTGCAGTTCTGGCAACCCGATCTCCGGCCAAAATAACGATGCCGCCGTGACCGCCGCAAGTTCGAGCTCCGCGGAGAGCACGACGACATGACTCTCGGGCAGGCTGTGGGCGGCACATCGGGGGCCGCCGCCGGCAAGGCCGGGAAGCTTCCCGGTGGCTGATCGCCGGCGTGCTGCCGCGGGAACGCACGGGCGGTCTCGATCGTGCTCATCTTCTCCGCCACGGCAGCAGCGGTTACCCGGACGCTTTCCTCGCAAGCAAGGAGCGACGCCACCACAGGGCCGGTCCCCTTGCTCACGCAGCCATCCTCGTCAGCGGGTCTACACCGAATCAGGGCGCGCCTTGCTGACGTCGCACCGATTGCACGTCACCACGGCCGCGACTCGGCCGTTGCCCGCGGCCGCCAGCGCTCAAGCGTTATCGGGATCGTCGGGCTGAAGGAGAATCTTCCGGAACGGACCGTTCCGGTTGCGCGCCAGTCACGCGGCCACAATCTCACGGAGCGACACGCCGTCCGCAATAAATGGCTTTTCGTCTCGTTCGATATCAAAGATTCTGCAGCATATGTTACCGTGACCAATGCCAATCACGGTAGTCCATTTACCTTCATGTCTTTATTATGAGAGTGGACTCCATTAATCACGTGTGACAAAAAAGGCAATACAGAAGCGATCTGAATACAATGCGGAGCCGCCTTCCGAGGCAACGCCATGTAGGCGCGACATTTTTTCAAAATCACGGTTGCGTGACCGTGATTGTTCGTGCTCTTACGCCGCCGACGCCGCGACGAATGGGGGCTGAGCAACCGGGGAATTACAATCCCCCATCGTGGGTGAACTGTGTCTTTTACAGGTATGTCATTGCGCAATCAGCGATTCCAGGCCCATCTTGCGCCCGGCGCGCCGTGCGGCGAGGCTCCCGGACCAAATAGGGCACCGGCCGCTGTCGCGGCTGCGTTTGCTGCCGCGATTGCGATGGCTGGCCCGGCATGGGCCGATCCGCTCAGCGTCGGCGAGTTCGGTCAGCTCGCCTTGCGCTGCGGCGCGTCTGTTGCGCCGTCCACTCTGGCCTCGATCGCGCGGACCGAGAGCGGCTTTCAGCCGCTGTCGATCAACGACAACACCACGGGCACCAGCGGTGTTCCCGCCACCCGCGACATTGCGATCCAGATCGCTTCGAAGCTGCTCGAGGCCGGCCATTCGGTTGACATCGGCATCATGCAGATCAACTCGGCCAACTTCGCCAGGCTCGGGCTGACGCTGGAGGCGGCCTTCGATCCGTGCCGGTCGGTTGCCGCCGCCGCCGTCATTCTTGCCGGCGACTATGCCGGCGGCGACACCCATGAAGGGCAACAGGCGGCGCTTCGGGTCGCGATCTCCAGATACAACACCGGCGATGCGCAGCGCGGCTTTGCCAACGGCTACGTGCACAAGGTGGAGGTGGCCGCCCGGCATGTCGTTCCCGCCATCGACGTGGGCGCGGCGCCGGCCGCGATCGACAGCCAGCCGGCACCGGCGGCTGCATCCGGCCGCTGCCGTGGACCCGAATGCGCCGCCGTCCTGGGATGTGTGGCCGTCCTACGAGTACGCCGCCGCTCGCCACCATGAGGTTCAGCCTCCGGCCGCGCCGACGCCGGCGGCCGGTCCGGCGCTGTCTGCCGCTGCGGGAGGAGGACCGGCCGCAGCGGTCACTGTCTCTGGTCCAGCCGTTGAAAGGTGACGAATGACGAAGCGTATTGTCCTGGCTGCCGAGCGCCGCATGACCGAAGCCTATGGGAAGGGGCTGCTCATCCTCGACCGGCACAACCCTGCACAGATCGCAGGTGTGCTGGCGCTGGGGGCCGTGGTGGCCTTTCCGGTGCTGGCGCATGCCCAGACCGTGACCGGCGGCGCGTCGCCGGCGACGATGATCAACAACATCTGCACCTTCATCCTCGGCCCGTTCGGCCAGTCGCTGGCGGTGCTCGGCATTATCGCGATCGGCCTGTCGTGGATGTTCGGCCGCGTCTCGCTCGGCCTGATTGCCGGCGTGATCGGCGGCATCGTCATCATGTTCGGCGCGTCCTACCTCGGTTCGACCCTCACCGGCGGGGCTGGCGGCTGATGGCCGAGCGGCTGGAGGAGGACACGCTGTATCTGGCGGCAACGCGGCCCGCGCTGTTCGCCGGCGTGCCTCTTCCGGTCGCGGGGGCGTTCCTGATGCTGGCCGGGTTCGTCATCGTGATCCTGCAGAACCCGTTATACGAGCTGGTCATGCTGCCCTTGTGGTTCGGCGCGCGGGTGGTCGTCTCCCGCGACTACAACGCCGTCAACGTCGTCTATCTCTACCTCCTGACGGCGGCGCGTGGGGTCGATGGCGCGGCCTGGGGAGGGGCATCGGTCAGCCCCAACCCGATCCGGGTCCCGGCGCGCGGCCGGGGGATGATCTGATGCCCGGCGACAGCGGCACCAGCGAACGGTCCGGCGAAATCTATCTGCCCGATGTCGAGCCACGTCGCAGACCAAGCGGTCCTTCTCGCGGGACGGTTCGGTGATGGCCATGGGCCATGTCGGCGGCGTCGCCTTCGAGCTGGAGGAACCGGAGATGCGCAACGCGCGTCTGCGGAACCTCAACACGCTGTTCCGCAACATTGCCGACGACAACGTGAACGTCTGCACGCACCTGATCCGGGTCCCGGCGCGCGGCCGGGGGATGATCTGATGCTCGGCGACAGCGGCTACAGCGAGCGGTCGGGCGAAAT
Organism: uncultured Alphaproteobacteria bacterium; assembly: GCA_963709085.1. Lineage (GTDB taxonomy): Bacteria > Pseudomonadota > Alphaproteobacteria > Acetobacterales > Acetobacteraceae > Rhodovastum. The sequence continues at coordinate 14,666 of CAVPVB010000016.1, read as the reverse complement.
CTATCTGCCCTATGTCGGGCACGTCACACACCAGGTCGTTCTTCTCCGGGACGGCTCCGTGATGGCCATGGGCCATGTCGGCGGCATGGCCTTCGAGCTGGAGGAGCCGGAGATGCGCAATGCGCGTCTGCGGAACCTCAACACGCTGTTCCGCAACATCGCCGACGACAACGTGAACGTCTGCACCCACCTGATCCGTCATCCCGACGTGCCGGAACTGCCGCAGGCCGCGTTCCGGTCCGGCTTCGCGGCCGGGCTCGACCGGACCTATCGCGATCGCGTGCTGAACGGCAGGCTGTTCCGCAACGACTACTTCTTCTCGCTGATCGTCACCCCGCGCAATCTCCTCGGCAAGGCCGGCAGCAAGATCGCGCGGTTCCGCAAAGGCCCGGCGTCGGACGGCGACGCCGGCGTTCTGCGGACGCTTGAGGACCTTTGGCACGTTCTGGCGAACGGCCTGGAAGCCTATGGCATCCGCCGCCTCGGCCTCCGCGAGAAGGGCGAGGTGGTGTTCACCGAGATCGGCGAGGCGCTGCGCCTGATCATCACCTGCCGGTGGATGCCTGTCCCGGTCGTGAGCGGGTCGCTGGGGGCGTCGATCTACACCGACCGGGTCATCTGCGGGAAACGCGGCTTCGAAATCCGCGCCCCTGGCGAGAGCTACGTCGGCACGATCTTCTCGTTCCGCGAATACCCGGCCAAGACGCGGCCGGGCATGCTCAATACCCTGCTGAGCGCGGAGTTCCCGCTGGTGCTCAGCCAGTCCTACTCGTTCCTGACCCGCGCCCAGGCGCATGGCCGGCTGGCGATGAAGTCGAGCCAGATGGCGAGCGCCGGCGACAAGGCGCTGAGCCAGATCGAGGGGCTGGCGGAGGCGGAGGACGCGCTGGCGTCCAACGAGTTCGTCATGGGATCGCACCACCTGAGCCTGGCCGTCTATGCCGACGATCTGAAGCAGCTCGGCGACCGCGGCGCGCGGGCGCGCGCCCGGCTCACCGACACCGGCTCGGTCGTGGTGCAGGAAGGCATCGGCATGGAGGCGGCCTTCTGGTCGCAGCTTCCCGGCAACATCGAGTGGCGCACCCGGCCGGGGGCGATCAACTCGCGCAACTTCGCCGGGTTTTCCAGCCTGGACAACTTCCCTGCGGGCAAGGCCCAAGGCCATTGGGGGCCGGCGCTCGCCCGGTTCCGCACCGATGGCGGCACGCCGTATGACTACGTGCCGCATGTCGATGACGTGGGCATGACGGCGATCTTCGGGCCGATCGGCTCGGGCAAGACCACCTTCCTCATGTTCCTGCTGGCGATGCTCGAACAGTCCATGGTCGAGCGGGGCGGGGCGGTGATCTTCTTCGACAAGGACCGCGGCGGCGAACTGCTGGTCCGCGCGACCGGCGGCACCTACCTCGTGCTGCGCCGTGGCGAGCCGAGCGGCCTGGCGCCGCTGCGCGGGCTGGAAGACACGCCGGCCGCGCGCGACTTCCTGCGCGAATGGGTCACCGGCCTGATCGAGGGAGACGGGAAGGGGAGCATCTCGTCCGAGGAAGCGCGCCGCCTGGAGCGCGGCATCGCCCGCCAGCTTTCCTACGAGCCGGACATGCGGTCGCTGGCCGGGCTGCGCGAGTTCCTGCTGCACGGCCCGGCCGAAGGCGCCGGCGCCCGCCTGGAACGCTGGTGCCGCGGCAACGCGCTCGGCTGGGCGTTCGACGGTGACGTCGATGAGGTGCGGCTTGAGGCGTCGATCATCGGCTTCGACATGACCCATTTGCTTGACTACGAGGAGGTCTGCGCGCCGGCCGCCGCCTATCTGCTGCATCGCGTCGGGTCGGTGGTGGACGGGCGCCGCTTCGTCATGTCGTGCGACGAGTTCCGCGCCTACCTGCTCAACCCGATGTTCGCCGCGGTGGTGGACAAGTTCCTGCTGACGGTGCGCAAGAACAACGGCATGCTGATCCTGGCGACGCAGCAGCCGGAGCACGTGCTGGAGTCCAAGCTCGGCTCGTCCCTGGTCGCGCAGTGCATGACCAAGATCCTCTACCCGTCGCCCACGGCGGATCGCGAAGCCTACATCGACGGCCTGAAATGCACCGAGGGCGAGTTCAAGGCCGTCCGCGAGGACATGGCGCTGGGCAAGCGCCGCTTTCTGCTCAAGCGGGAGTCCGGCAGCGTCATCTGCGAGTTCGACCTGGGCGACATGCGCGAGTACGTCGCCGTGCTGTCAGGGCGCGCGAACACGGTGCGGTTTGCCGAGCGGCTGCGCCGGGAGCTGGGCGAGGAGCCCTCTGCCTGGCTGGGTCCGTTCATGGCCCGCTACCACGAAGCCCGAGACTGAACCAAAGGGACCAAGACATTGAAAACGACTCTCCTGGCAACGGCGGCGGTGGCCGCCTGCCTGACGCTGAGCCATGGCGCGCAGGCGCAGACTGGCGGTCTTTGACTCGAGCAATTTTGCCAACACGTTGAAGGAGGTCGTGACGGCGGGGAAGGAGCTCGCGCAGTTGCAACAGCAGCTGCAGCAGCTCGAGCAGACCTACCGGATGTTCACCAACCCAACGAACATCACGGGTATGCTCCCCGCCCTGAACCAGCCATCCCTGCAGAACTCGATGCCGGCGGCGAGTTCGATGCCAGGCCAGGTTGTCGGGTCGGCCAACACGCTGTCGAGCCAGGGTCAGGCATTCTTCAATCTGAACCACGTCTTCACGGCGACGGGCACTGATCCGCAGGCCAACCTGCTCAACCGCTCGGCCATCTCCATGGCGAATATCCTGGGGATCGCGGCGGCCAATCTGGCGTCCATCGAGCAGCGCCAGGGAAATCTGAACGCGATGCAGGCCGAGTTGGAGGGTGCGACCGACATCAAGCAGGTGACCGCTATCAACGGCCGCATTGCGATCGAGAGCAACGCGATCCAGGGTCAGCAGGCCCAGGCGCAGAACCTTCAGGCCATGGTGACGGCGCAGGCCCAGGCGGACCAGCAGGCGGCGCTTCAGGCCATCCGGCAGAGCCATGAACAGGCCGCGGCCATGTTCACCGGAACGCTCAATTGAGGTGCTTCCGCGCTGTCGGGGTGGTTGCGCTTCTGGCAGTGGCCGCGACCCCTGCGTTCGCGCTCGAGCGCGCGCAGCATACCGTTGACTGGTACCAGACTCATCAGGCGGAACGTGAGAGCGTCCTGAAGATGTGCCAGAACGATCATAGCTACGACAACTCAGCCGACTGCCGGAACGCCACCAGCGCCATGCATGGCGCGCTGGCCGACAGCCTTGCCAAGCCAGACAAGGCCTGATCCCGAGGCCGATCCCGCCTATTACGGGCATGACGCCGGGGTGATCGCCATGACTCTCTCGATGTGCTCTCGCAACATGGCACCGCCTGTCGTGGTGCCAAGCTGCGCGAATCGGCATCGGCAAACCTGCAGCGGTAACACGATGGACCAGACCCCCTTTACGAACATGGCGACGGATTTCGGTGACGGCGTTCGGCACCGGAATCCAGTCGTCCATCACGTCCCTGCTCGCGGCGGTGGCGACGCCGCTGATGGCGTGCGTCACGCTCTGGATCATCATCCAGGGCATCCTGGTGATGCGCGGCGACATGGACGCGAGAGGGGGCATTACCCGGATCATCAAGGTTGCCCTGGTCGTGGGCATCCTCACGTCTTCCGGCCTGTTCACGACCTATGTGCAAACGCTGTTCATCACGACGATTCCCAACTGGTTTGCCACGGCAGCGGGTGGGTCTCAAGCGGCCATTGCCAGCACTCCCGCCACTTTCGATAATATGTGGCAGGTGACGGAGCACACGGTCGAAACCGTCGGCAAGCAGATCGCGATCTATGATGTCATTGATGCGGTGAGCCTCGTGCTGATCGAGCTTGTCCTGATGGTGCTGCTGATCGTGACGTTCGCGATCTACGAATTCGCCATCATCGTCACCGGGATCATCGTCGCGATCGGCCCCGTCGTGATCGTCGGCTATCTGTTCGAGGCGACGAAGGCGGTGACGCACCGGTGGATCGGGATGCTGATTACCTACAGCCTCCTGACCCTGCTGATCAACGTCACGCTTACCATCGTGCTGGCGGGCGAGAAGAACTACATGCGGGCCATCCTGACGCAGCAGGCGTCGGGGCTGGCGGCGGTGTCGGTCGAACTCAAGATTCTGATCGAGCTGGCGATGTTCTTCGCCATGGGCGCGTTCATCATCATCTCGCTGCCGGCGATCGCCGCGACGATCGGCGGCGGCCTGGGCACCAGCCCTGGTGCCGCGATCATGAACGCGTTCACCAGCCTCGCCTCGAGCGGTGCTTCGAAGGCGGTCAGCATGGCCACGCGAAAGCCGACGTAGAGCGGCGTCACCCTGACGCTCCCCCCAACTGAAAACACGAGAAGGAGATCGTGGGTGAGAACCCTTGTGATTCTGGCTGCGCTGGTCGGCCTCGCCGCGTGCAGCCACACCGAGGTGCTGGCAACCCCGACGGGGCCTGTCTTCGCACTGAACACCGGCCACTGGCAGGCGAGCCCGGCTGACCTTCAGCTACCGCATTCCGGCGGGGCGGAATGAACGCCGAGAGCCTTGCGCTGCCAGTCGGCCGGACGGGCCTGAGTGAGCATTACAAGCAGGTCGAGTCCTTCCAGCGTGACCGGACCAACGCGGTGAAGCGCACCTCGAAGGCGCTTGCCGTCGTCGCCGGCATCGCCATCCTCGCCGATCTGGGGCAGGCCTGGACGATAGCCTCCCTGCTGCCGTTGACGAAGGTCGTGCCGGTCTATCTGTGGGTACGCCCGGACGGGACGGTGGACAGTTCGGTCGCCCTCTCCCGTCTGCCGGCCACGCAGAGCCAGGCGGTCGTGACGGCGGCGCTGTGGGAGTACGTGCGGCTGCGCGAGGGCTACAGCTACGACACCGCGCAGTACGGATACGACGCCGTGTCCGGCATGAGCGCGGACGCGCCCCGCACCCAGTACCAGGGCTGGTTCAACTACCCCAACGCGGCGTCGCCGCAGATGACGGTCGGGAAGAAGGGCGTGATCGAGATCCAGCACATCTCGTCGGCGAACATCGCCGCGGATGTGCAGCAAATTCGCTACCGCCGCGTGCTCACCATCACCGGGCAGCAGCCCGTCGTGACGACGTGGACGGCGACCCTGCAATTCGGGACCGTGGCCACGCTGCCGATTGCGCTGCGTCTCAGGAACCCCGGCGGGGTGATCGTCATGTCCTACCAGGCCGCGGAGGACAGCGCCCAATGAAGCCGATCGCGTTGGCGCTGCTCTGCGCGTCCGTCCTGTCATCGCCCGCCTGGGCGGAGGAGCATCCGGTCCCCGGCCGGCAGGATGCGCGCATGCGCTATCTCGCCTACAACCCCGGCCAGGTGGTGCATCTTTCGACCGCGGTGGGCGCGACGCTCGTGGTCGCCTTCGGTCCCAGGGAGACGGTCACGGCCGTTGCCGTGACCGACAGCAAGAACCTCAAGGCGATGCCGAAGGGCAACTTCCTGTTCCTCAAGTCGCAGGAAGCCTTGCCGCTGCAGCCGGCCATCGTCCTGACCTCGACCGAAGGCGGCGAGATGCGCCGCTACGTGTTCGAGATCACGACCGTTCCGGCCGAGAGCCTCAGCGTGACCGCGCCGGGGATCTACTACAGCGTCCAGTTCACCTATCCGGCCGACGATGCCGCGCGGCAGAGTGCGGCGGCGGCGGCGCAAGCCGCCAAGGATCTGGCCGAGGCGCAGGCCCGTGCCGCGCAATACCAGCTTGCAGCTCGCGCATCAGCAGATGGAGCAGAAGGCGAGGGACCCCTTCTCGGGCGAGCGGAACTGGCACTACGTCGCCCAGGGCAACCGCACCCTGCTGCCGTTGGAGGTGTTCGACAACGGCTACAGCACCGTGTTCCGCTTTCCGGGCAACGTCCGCATTCCCTCCGTCTTCGTCATCAATCCCGATGGCAAGGAGGCGACGCCGAACTACGCGGTGAAAGGCGACCTCGTGCAGGTCGATTCCGTCGCGCGCGGCTGGCGGCTGCGGGACGGTCAGACGGTGCTCGCCATCTGGAACCGGGCGTTCGATCCGGTGGGCAAGAACCCCGAAACTGAAACCACCAGCCCGAACGTGCAGCGGGTCGTCAAGGATGCGCCACAATGAGCGGCAGCGGGAACAATGGCGCGCCGGGCGGCGTCAACGCCTCGGGGTCGATCGTCTCGGGTGCGCCGGGCCGCCAGCTTACCGCCGTGCAGAAAATCGGCGTCGCCGGCCTGGTGCTGGTGGTGTTCCTCTCCTTCATCTGGATCAGTCACCTCACCAAGGCCACCCAGGAGGTGAAGCCGCAAACCGATCTGGCGGCCTGGACCGGCGGGGCATTTCGTCCAGCCGCCGCCGCAGTCGACCGCCTCCCACCGCTGCGCCCGGCGCGTTGCCCATGCCGGCGGCGGCGCCGGCGGCCGCGATGTTCGCGCCGCCGCGGCAGCACGAGATGACCCCGGCGGAAAGCCCCATCTTCGCGTTCTCGGGCGGCGGGGGCGTTGTGGAGCCCGCGGCGGCGTCCGCCGTCTCCTGCCGGCCTGGTGACCGGCGCTCAGGCAAGCCTGGCCGCCGCGCAACCGTCGGCGCTGGCGAACATGCTCAAGCCGACGGTGCTGAGCGGCTCCAAGGCCCGGCTGCTGCCGCATCCCGACATGATGGTGACCATGGGGACGATGATCCCCTGCACCCTGCAAACGGCGATCGACAGCCAGCTCGCCGGCTACGTCAAATGCGTGCTGCCGCAGGACGTGCGCAGCACGACGGGCAACGTCGTGCTGCTCGATCGCGGCACGATCGTCGTCGGTGAAATCGGCCATGGCCTTGCCCAGGGCCAGGATCGGGTCTTCGTGCTGTGGGACCGCGCCGAGACGCCGGACCATGCGGTGATCGAGCTGTCCTCGCCGGGCACGGACGAGCTGGGCCGTTCGGGTCTGCCGGGCGGCGTCAACAATCACTGGTGGGAGCGCTTCGGCTCGGCGATCCTGCTCTCGGTGATCCAGGGCGGCCTGCAGACCGGCACCGCGCTGGCCGCCAACGCCGGATCGGGCGGCGGCACGTTCTTCAACTCGTTCCAGTCCAACGGGACGAACGTGTCCGACACGGCGTTGCAGGCGACCATCAACATTCCGCCCACGCTGGAGAAGAACCAGGGCGACAACGTCGCCATTTTCGTCGCCAGGGACCTGGACTTCTCGGACATCTACAACCTGCGCGTGACCGGCGCCGCCAATGGCCAGTGAGGCCGCGCCGCAGCTCCGGCATCTCCTCAAGCCGATCCTGCACTGGCTGGACGATCCGGCGACGGAGGAGATCGCCATCAACAAGCCGGGCGAGGTCTTCGTCCGGCAGAAGGGTATCTTCGCCCGCCACGACCTGCCGTTCGACTATGACGATCTGGAAGACATCGCCATCCTCGCCGGCGCGTTGCGCCGGCAGGATGTCGGGCCGAGAAGCCCGCTCTGCGCGACGGAACTGCCCGGCGGCGAGCGGCTGCAAATCTGCCTGCCGCCGTCGGTTCCCGCCGGCACGGCCAGCCTGACGATCCGGCGGCCGGGCACGTCGGTGTCCGCGCTCGCCGATGTCGGCAAGCGCTATCACACGTCGCGCTGGAACAAGTGGGAGGGCCGCCGCGAGACGGCGAACCAGCAGAACGCCGAGGCGCTGGCCTTCTATGACGCCGGCGATATCGAGGGCTTCTTCGCGGCCTGCGTCCGCAGCCGGCTGACGATGCTGCTGTGCGGCGCGACCGGCAGCGGCAAGACGACGATGGGCAAGACGCTCATCTCGGCCATCCCGGCGCATGAACGCCTGATCACCATCGAGGACACGCTCGAACTGGTCATCCCGCACGAGAACCATGTCCGGCTGCTCTACTCGAAAAGCGGCATCGGCCTGGGCGGTGTCACCGCCGAGGCGCTCCTGCAGGCCAGCCTGCGCATGCGGCCGGACCGCATCCTGCTGGGCGAGATGCGCGACGACGCGGCCTGGACCTACCTCAACGAGGTGGTGTCCGGCCATCCGGGCTCGATCTCCACCATCCACGGGGCGAACCCGGTGCAGGGCTTCAAGAAGCTGTTTTCCCTGGTGAAGGGCTCCGAGCAGGGCGCCGCGCTGGAGGACAAGACGCTGATCGAGATGCTGTCGGCGGCGATCGACGTCATCGTGCCGTTCCACACCACGGGCGAGGTGTACGAGATCGGCGAGGTCTGGCTGGCGGCGGATGCGCGCCGGCGCGGCGAGACCGTCGCGCATCTGCTGTCCGAGGCCTGACCCGGCATGGCAACGCCATCGCGCGCGCCGCTCGTCGCCAAGATCATCGTCGGCCTGGTTCTCCTCGCCGCCGCCTGGACGCTGATCGCGTCGCTGGTCTTCCTGTTCGGCACCCGCCTGATCGGCTCGTTCGCGCACCCGTTCTATCAGTGGTGGACGTACCTCCTCTATGCGCCGCCGAACGCCGTGGTGACGCTCTGGCTGAAGATCGGCGCCGGCGTGGCGTCCGTCGCCGTGCTGGTCTTCCTCGCCGCGTTGCTGTTCCGCCGCGGCGTGGTCGGACCGTCGCTCCGGCCGAGGCTGTTCAGCGCCACGCCGCAGCCGATCCGCGGCACGACCGACAACCACGGCCATGCCGATTGGCTGTCGATCGCGAAGGCATGCGAGGTCTTCCCCGGCCCGTCGCCTGAGTTCGGCGGCATCGTCGTCGGCGAGGCGTACCGGGTGGATCAGGACCGGGTTGCCGCCGTGGCATTCGATCCGGCGAACAAGGCGAGCTGGGGGAAGGGGGGCAAGGCGCCGCTGCTCGTGGACCCGTGCAAGTCCGGCCCGACCCACAGCCTGGTGTTCGCCGGCGCCGGCTCGTTCAAATCCACCTCGGCCGCGTCAACGCTGCTGACCTGGACCGGCTCGGTCGTCGTCCTCGATCCCTCGGGCGAGCTTGGCCCGATGCTGGCTGGTGCACGTACAAAGATGAACCACACCGTCCACCAGCTCGGGCTGCGCGGGGCGACCGGCTTCAACGTGCTCGACTGGATCGACATTGCATCGCCGCTGGCCACGACGAACGTCCTGTCGGTCGTCAACTGGGTATGCGGCGATGGGCAGGCCGGCGGAGGGAAGGACAAGGGGTCCGAGTTCTTCGAGGCGCGCGGCCGGGCGCTCGTGGCGTGTCTTGCTGGCGCACATGCTGTGGGACCCTGCCATGCCCCCGGCGCTGAAAACGCTTCGTACCCTCCGGATCGGCCTCGCCACGCCCGAGAAAGAGATGCGGGAGGTGCTGAGGGGCATCCACAGCAATAGTCTCAGCCCGCTCGCCCGCGATTACGCCGGCACCATCATGGGACTGGTGCTCGAAACATTCTCCGGCGTTTACGCCAATGCCGACGAGAGCACGTCCTGGCTGGCGAACCCGGCCTTCGCCTCGATCGTCTCCGGCAACACCTTCAAGTCGCAGGACCTGCTCGGTGGCAAGGTGTCCGTGTTCCTGCAAATTCCGCTGCTGGCCTTGCAATCGACGCCGGCCATCGGCCGGGTCGTCATCGGCGCGCTGCTCAACGCCGCCTATGAAGCGGACGGACGGGTGACCGGCCGCATCCTGTATCTGCTCGACGAGGCCGCGCGTCTTGGCCCGATGCGGATTCTCGAAACCGCCCGCGACGCCGGCCGGAAATACGGCATCACGCTGCAGCTGCTCTACCAGTCGGTCGGCCAGCTCGAACGGCAGTGGGGCCGGGAGGGCAAGCGCGAATGGTACGACGGCGTGTCGCACCGTTCCTATGCGGCCGTGCAGGACCTCGAGACGGCGAAGGAGCTGGAGGAGACCTTCGGCAGCTACGCCGTGATGGCGACGTCGGAAGGCTCCAACACCGGCTCGTCGGGCAAATCCTTCGAGACCGGATCGCGGTCACGCGGCGCCAACACCAGCTACCACGAAATCAGCCGCCCGCTGATCCGCCGGGAGGAGCTGATGAATGACTGCCGGACGGATGAGGTGTTCGTCATCATCCGGGGCGCGAGGCCGCTCCGCTGCGGCCGTGCCATCTACTTCCGGCGGCCGGAACTGGCGGAAAGGGTCGCGGCCAACAGGTTCAATGCCAATCCTGTCGCTGCAGCGCCGCCGCTGACTGAGCGATCCCGTCAACACTCTTCGGAGATTCCCCATGTCCAAGGAAGCCGCGTCCGCTGATCTGCAAGCCGCCGCCTATTGGCGGAGCGTCGCCCGTGCCGACCGGTCCGAAACCAATGTGGCGGTGACGAAGGTCACTGATCTGACAGCGGCGGCGAAGCGCGAAGAAAAGGAGCCGACCGAGGCGCCGCGCCGCGCGCGGGGGTTGAGTGCGGGCTGACACCGGCCTCGCCGGACGACACGCGGCGGCCCCCTTTCCGGGGGCCGCCGCCGTTCGCTACATCCGCCGTCCACGGCGGCGGCCGGCGGTGGCGTGCTCCCGGTGCGCCTGCACGCGCTCCATGGCGGCGCGCATTGCCTCGCGCACCTGCGGGCCGATGTCCCTGATCCGCTGCAACAGGTCGCGGCGTTCGGCGGTGGTGTTTTCCGAAACGGGTTGCAGCGTCTTCGCCGTTGCGTCGTCCCGCTTGCCCTGGAAGGTCGCCGCCAGCGTGCTCCTCGCCTTGCCCATGACCGCGCGCTGCTCAAGCCGCTGCTTGCCGGCCTGCATCATCCGGATCGTTCCCGTCCGCAGGTTCTCGGCCCGCGCGAGCATGGCGAGCGACCCTTCCTTGATCGGCTGGCGCGCGAAGTTGCGGGCCACGTTCTCGATCACGTCGCCCTCGCGGATTTGGCGCAAATCGCCAAGCGGCCGGCGGCCGGCAACCTCCTGCCGCTCCGCGCCGTCCGAGGTCACGATGAATGACTGTTCGCGATGCCTGCTGCCGGACGTGTAGGCCCCGAATGCATTCACCTGGCGCGAGCCGCCCGGGACGGCGAAGATATGTTCGCTGACCGTGGATCCCTGGCTGGTGTTGGTCGTCAGCACGTCGCCATAGGCAAGCTGGACGCGGCCGTTCGCCTCGCTGCGGAGGCTGTCCCACTTCACCAGGCCTTCCCGGCCCTCTCTGGTTCGCAGGACCAGGCCCTCGTCATTGATCGCGGCAACCTCCAGGACGGTGCCGTTGCGGCCGATGTTGCCGCCCTTGTTGGTGTCGAGGAAGCGGGCGTTGGTGCGCTCGAACAGGCGCACCCGGTCGCCCTCGGCCAGCGGCAGGTCGTATGTCCTGGCATCGACGCCGCCCTTGCTCGTCGCCGGCACGGTGATCCGGTCGGCGCCGACCTCGCCGAGGTCGCGCCGCCGGTTCCGGATCGCAATGCTGAGCCGGTGGGCGTCGAAATTGGTCGGCGCGCTGATCGAGATGGCATACCGGTCCCGGCCGGCGTTGGCGGCGCGGCGCTGCTGCCAGAGATCCACGACGTTTCTGCACGGCATCGGCGTAGCCGCCCGGCGTCACCAGCAGGGTGCCGTTCTCAACCTTCCGCTGGACCGCCGCCGCGGTCTCGCCGTTGCGGAACATCAGGGTGATTTCCCGTTCCTCCTTCTCCACCTGGCGCACCGAGGTTTCCAGCGTCGGGATCGCCGTCTCGCCGAGGCCGCGGCGCAGCAGGTCGACGACGGCGCCGGCCTCGACGCTCTGCATCTGCTTCGGATCGCCGATGCCGACGATCTGAAACCCGTGCGCCTTCTGCGCGCGCAGCAGGTCGTTGAGCTGGCGGGTGCCGAGCAGCCCCAGCTCGTCCACCACCACGACCGACCTGGCGCCGAGGCTGATCCGGCCCTTCTCGACGGATTTCAGGAAGCTCTCCACCGCCCGCGCGTTCCGGGCGGTGATGCCGGAATCGGTGAGGTCATCCGACTGACGCCAGGCCAGGGCGATGCCGTGGACGTCGCGGCCGTCTTCCTTCCAGGCATCCACCAACGGCTTCAACAGGGTGGACTTGCCCGAACCGGCGACGCCGATCGCCACGGTGAGGCGGCCGCCGGTGCCGAGCTGCTCCATCACGGCGCGCTGCGCCTGCCCGTGCTGGGAGGTGAAGTCGAGGTCGGGGAAGCGGCGAACCGCCGCGGCGATCTGCGCCGGGGTCAGGGCGGCCGTCTTGTCGGCGCCGGCGGCGCGCGCGGCGGCGACGAGCCAGAGCTCCTCGTCGCGGTGCAGGGTTGTGGTGATGCCGACCTTGTCGCGGCCGTTCTCGCCTTTCAGATCGCCCCAGACGAGCGACGTGGCCTCGCCCCGCTGCGTCACGCCGCGCTCGCGCATGGCCTTGGTGATGGCGCTGACATCGGCGGGAGATTCGACGCCGGCGGCGATCAGCCCCTTGGCGGCGGCCAGCCGGGCGTCCGCCCCTTCGACGGCGGCGCGGCGCTGCAGCTGCTTGTCGAAGACGGGGAGGGCGGCCTGATAGGCGGCCTCCAGCCGTTCGTCGCGGGAGGCAGCTTGCTGCTTCTGATCGGGCCGGAGGACGCTGCGGTGCTCGTAACCGATGGCCGCTGCCGCTTCGCGCCAGGCAGCAACATCGCTCAGGTCGTCGGATTTGGCACCGCGCGGGTCCTGCACGCCCTGTTTGAGCAGGCCGATCTTCCGGTCGGCGTCCAGCGTATCCCAGTCGAGGCCCTGCTCGGCGGCATAGGCGCGGGCGGCGGCGGTGCCGCCCATGGTCCGCTTCGAGAAATGCTCGGTGACGCGCTCGGGCACGGCGGTCAGCCGGGCCATCTCCGTCCGGTCGTCGAGCACGACATCCACCCCGTGCTTGCGCAGGTTGGTCGCGAGATAGGCCTGATAGAGCGCGCCCCATTCCTTCACCCGGCCGTCGAGCTGGTCGAGCCACAGGCCGCCCATGCGGCCGGTCCCGGTCAGCACGGCGTTGAAGACGGCGGTGTGGGTATGCAGCTGCATGTCGCCGGCGACCCGGCCGCCGGCGCCCTTGAAGGTGTGCAGCTCGGTGTAGTCCTGCCCGCTCCGGTCGGTCTTGACGATTTCGACGGTCGGCCGGGCGGTGTAGTGGTCGAAGGACACCCAGCCGATCGAGCCCGGCTCCCAGCCGGCCTGTCCGCCATCTCCCTTCCTGGCGCGGCCGATCTGCGCCTCGATATCCTGCATGACGCTGCCGATGGCGTCGTGGTGCGCCTGGTGGATCATCGCGCGCTCGGCCTCGGTCGGGGCGAAGGACCAGGCAACCGAGACCGATTTCGGCGCGGAGAACGTCAGGTCGACGTAGCCGATCCGCGCCCGGGAGGTGTCCATCCGCTCGTGGTACTGCTTCGCGGTCAGCTCGCCGCCCGTGGCCGTGCGACCGGACAGGATGTCCTCACGCTGCTCCGGGGTCAGCTCGGCCTGTTTTGCTCCAAGAACGGCCTGGAAGCGCCGCACAGCCCGCTGCGCGGCCGCTGGCGGCAACGCCGTTCCGTCTACCCGCCGGCCGGCCAGGACGTTCTCCAACTCGGCACGCGTGGGCATCCGGCTCTCGTCCATGCCGAAGACGGTTCCGACGCCTTCCGTTGCCGACCGCTTCTGCTTGCCCTCGATATCGCCGCCGTCGGCCCGCTGGCCGTTCAGCAGGTTCGCGACGTCGCTCGCGGTGAGGGCTTTGGTGATATCGATGCCGAGCCGCCCGGCAAGCGCCGGGTTCATGTCGCGACGGGGCGTCGCCGTCGCGCTGCTGTAGTCCTTGCCGGTGCGCGCCTCTCGGTCGCGCGGTCGAGCCGTTCACCGGGGCCTTGCCCGTCATCGCCGGCGCGGTCGTGGCCGGTGCGGCGGAGGGAGGCGATCGCCTCGTCCCGGTCCACCAGTCCGGCCGCGATGAACGCGCCAAGCGCGCGGATCATCACCTCGTCGCGGGGCGGGGAGCGGCCAGCGGCATCGGTGCTGCTCTCGGCCAGCCGGTCAGCCTCGCGCGCGACCAGCTCGTCGAGCGCTGCGCCGCCCGGCAGTCGTCCGCCGGTGGTCTCGGCCGCATAGCGCGCCGCGGCGGCTTCCGCCGGCGTCGGCGGCTTCAGGCCCTGGTGATGGTACTCCGCCATCGCCGCCATCTCCGGCGACAGCGTCTGCTGCAACAGGTGCTCGCTCATGGCGCGCGCCGCCGAGGGGGCGCCGGCCGCGCCCGTCCGGTAGGTCAGCACCTCAGTGCTTCGTCGCGGTTGCGGTCAACCAATCTTTCAGACTGGTCTCGAACTGTCTGCCGACCGCCTCCGGCAGCGCGGCCACCAGCGCGAGCAGGCTCGTCTGGTTCTCGTCCATCTGCCGGACCTGCGTGGCGAGCGCCTCAAGCGCCACGGCAACCGGTGACGGCCCGGCATCCTGCGAGGCGGCGCCAAGGATTTCGGCGAGCATCTCCGACTGTGCCCGGTTGGTCTCCAGCAGCGCATTCAGGGCGGTCAGGACGTTCTGCTGAACCTCACGCTGCTCGTCCAGCTGCTCGGCGATCGTGGTCAGGGTGTCGGAAATGTGGGCGAGGTACGCCCCGTCTCTCGTCGCTGTCATTGAGCTTCCTGTCGTTCCCGGTCGGACACCGCGGTTCGGTTGTCCCCGGCAAACCGGCATGCAATCGAGCCATACCTGACGCGGCAGCACCCTACAACAGACATGCGTCTAGCATGACTTGGTCTGTCAGAGATTGCCTGCCCAGCGCTCAAACAATCAGAA
>CAVPVB010000015.1:0-7151 GCA_963709085.1 uncultured Alphaproteobacteria bacterium | reverse complement strand
TCCCGGCTCCGCCTTCGTGCTCGACTTCAAGGGCGAGACCTATGCCGTCACCGCACGCGCGCGACGGAGCATGGGCCACGATGTCATCCTCATCGACCCGTTCAACATCACCGGCGGCACCACCCACCACCTCAACTGGCTCGACACCCTCGATCCCGACGATCCCGATGTGGTCAGCCGGGCCGCCGGTCTCGCCGACATGCTGGTCGTCGCCGAGGGCGCCGACAGCGAATCCCATTGGAACGACACCGCACGCGAGTTGCTGCGCGGCCTGCTGGTCTATGTCGCCGGCCTCCCCGCGGACCGCCGCTCAATGGCGGAGCTGCGCCGCATCGTCACCGCTCCCGAAGATGATCTCGCCGACACCCTGGCCGACATGCTCGCCGATCCGGAACGCGGACACCGGTTGCCGGCGCGGACCGCGGCAGTCCACCTGAACCGGCCGGACCGCGAGCGCGGCTCGGTCCTCTCCTCCGTCGTGCGGCACACCGCCTGGCTCGATGATCCCCGGCTTTGCGCCGCCCTCGGCCGCTCGGATTTCAGCATGGCGGAGTTGAAGCGGCGGCCGGTGACGGTCTATCTCGCCATCCCGCCGGACCGGCTGCGTGTCTGTCTGGGCTTCGTGCGCGGCTTCATCGGCCTCGCCCTCGATGCCATCACCACGGTGGCCACCCGGCCCGAACACCGGGTCGCTTTCTTCCTCGATGAGTTCGGCCAGCTCGGCCGCATGGATCGCCTGGCCGACAGCATCACCCTCCTCCGCGGCTACGGCGCCCAGCTCTGGGTGTTCGTCCAGGACCTCTCCCAGCTCAAAGCCGTCTATCCGCGCTGGCAAAGCTTCCTCGCCAACACCTCACAGCAATTCTTCGGAACCGCCGACTACGATACCGCACGCTATCTCTCCGGTGCCCTCGGCCAGCAGACCATCCGCTTCGAGACCAGCGGCTCGTCCTCCTCCACCTCCGGCCTTCTCAAGCCGGGCAGCACCTCCAGCAGCATCGGCGAACATTTCCAGGGACGCCCCCTGCTCACCCCGGACGAAATCATGCGGCTCGGGCCGGCGCGGCCGATCGTCCTGGTCTCCGGCGAACCGCCATACCTGCTCGATCGCGTCAGCTATCTCACCGATCCCGCCTATGCCGGACGGTTCGATCCAAACCCGTTGCACCTGCCACGCGCCGCGGAGTGAGCCACGTCCGCGGCGAAATTGTTGAGCCGGATCGGCCTTCCTGGGATGGCCGAACGGCTGGCGCTTGCCCGTTGCGCCCCTGCCCGTACATGCTGACCGCATGTTCAGTGTCACCGAGACCGAAGCCGCCTCCATCCGTCGCGTGTTCGAGGAGGAGGGCGAGCTGTCCGCCATGATCGAGCCTGCGCCGGCACTTGGCTCCAACTAACGAACTACCCCTCCGGTACGAGTTTTGCGACGAAACGTGAACATCAGGCCGCTTTGGGGAACGGCGTGGGCGGTGTCCGGAGCGGCCTCATCTCGTCATTGGTTGGCGCCGCGCTTTGGTCTGTGACCCAGACGTAGTTGTAGCCGCTCGCAATCATCCGGGCTCGCGCTCGCAAACGGAGCGGATTCCTGCTCGGATTAGCTGCCAATGGGGCGAGGCCCGTGCTCACATTATCTGCCACTGTGCTTGCCATCATCGCGTCGTGCTCGCCAACGGAAGTCCGTGCTCACAATAGCTGCCAGCGGGATTCGACCGTGCACGCTGCCGTTCGCTGTTCTCGATAACCAACGTTTCTGGTGCGCCTCAGCGCGTGATGCACCAAGCGTCCGTTGAGGCGCTTTTCCCTTCTCAAAACTGTTCTTGATTGACCGGTTCCGAAACGCTACGTGTTTGACGGCTTTTGAGAACACGGGTGCGCGAATGCGAGTCGGATACGCCAGGGTCAGCACCACCGACCAATCGCCCGAGTTGCAGCTCGAGGCGCTTCGGCGTGCGCGGCTGCGAGAAGATCCACACCGAGAAGGCCTCCGGCGAAAAGGTGGATCGGCCCGTACTCGCGCGCGTCCTCGACGACGTGCTGCGCCGGGGCGACGTGCTGGTGGTGTGGAAACTCGACCGTCTCGCCCGCTCGCTGAAAAAGCTGATCACGACGGCCGAGGAGCTCGAAGAACGCGGCATCGGGTTGGTGTCGCTGACCGAGAGCATCGACACCACCACGCCAGGCGGCGTGCTCGTGTTCCATGTGTTCGGAGCCATTGCGCAGTTCGAGCGCGCCCTGATCCGCGAACGCACCACTGCCGGCCTTGCCGAGGCGCGCCGCCGCGGTCGCAAGGGCGGACGGCCGCCGGCGTTCAAGCCTGGCGACGTCACCGCGGCGCGGGCGCTGATGAAGGAGGGCAAGCTGCCGGTGCGCGACGTCGCCAAGCGCATGGGCGTGTCGGTGGCCACCCTCTATCGCCATGTTGGCAAGCGCGGCGCGGGCGATGATCCCGCGGATGCCGCCGCTGCGCATGGCTGACCGCTCGAAGCGGCCGCCGGGAGAGGCGCTGGTCGACCTGCGCCGCCGCCTGGCGTTGCTGTCACCGCGCGATCCGGCCCGCAGCGAGGTGATCGCGCGTGCGGCCGAGGCTTACGGCGTGTCGGTCTGGACGATCTATCGGGCGCTGCGCGAGTTGACCCGGCCGAAATCGGTGCGTCGCTCCGACCACGGTTTGACACGCGCGGTGCCCGCGGCCGGGATGGAGCGCTACGCCGAGATCGTCGCCGCGCTCAAGATCAGGACCTTGAACAAGAAGGGGCGCCACCTTTCGACGGCGCGTGCGATCCGGCTGCTCGAGGAGGACGGCGTCGAAACGCCGGAAGGCCTGGTGCGGGCGCCTGCAGGCCTGCTCAAGCGCGCAACGGTCGACCGTGTGTTGCGCGCTTCGGGTCTGGACCATGCGCGCGTCACCCGCCCGATTGCCGCGGTGCGCTTCCAGGCCAAGCGCTCCAACGAACTCTGGCAGTTCGACATGAGCCCGTCCGATCTCAAGCAGGTCGAAGCCCCGCTCTGGATCGAGCAAGGCCGCGGCAAGCCGACGTTGATGTTGTTCTCGGTGGTCGATGACCGCTCCGGGGTCGTCTACGACGAATATCGCTGCGTCTACGGCGAAGATGCCGAGTCCGCGCTGCGCTTCCTGTTCAACGCCATGGCGCCCAAGCCCGAGGCCGAGCTGCCGTTCCAGGGTATCCCGACCACGATCTACATGGATAACGGCCCGGTCAGCCGCTCCAAGGTGTTCCAGTCGGTGATGGGCAGTCTTGGCGTGCGTGTGCTGACCCACATGCCGCCGTCGCAAGCCGAGCGCCGGACACCCGCGCGGTCGAAGGGCAAGGTCGAGCGGCCGTTCCGCACCATCAAGGAAGTGCACGAGACGCTGTATCACTTCCACAAGCCGAAGGACGAGGCGGAAGCCAACCTCTGGATGCGCCGCGCGCTCGTCACCTACAACAACGGCGACCATCGCAGCGAGCCGCACAGCCGGATCGAGGATTGGCTGAAGCACCTGCCGGCCAACGGCGTGCGCGCGATGTGCTCGTGGGAGCGGTTCTGCGCCTTCGCGCGGGAGCCCGAGCGCCGCGGCGTCGCCGGCGATGCGACTGTCTCGATCGAGGGTGCGTCCTACGAAGTCGAGCCCGAGTTGGCCGGCGAGACGGTGACGCTCTGGTGGGGGTTGTTCGACCAGGAACTGTATGTCGAGTTCGAGGGCAAGCGTTTCGGGCCTTACCAGCCGTCGCGAGGCGCCGTCCCGCTTTACCGCTATCGAAAATACCAGAAGAGCCGGGCCGAGGAGCGGCTCGACAAGGTGGTGCGGCTCGCCGACCAGCTCGGGTTGCCGCGCGCTGCCGTGACCGGCGGAGACAGGCCCTTGCCGTCCCTGCCGCCCGGTGCGGCATCCATGCAGGTGCGGCACACACCGTTTCCGGAACCGGCCGCTGAGGCTGCGGCGTTTCCGACGCCGCTGGCAGCCAGGCTCGCGATCTCCGTCCAGCTCTCAAGGCCGCTCGGCAGTCTGCCCGAGCCCGATCGCGGCTTCATCGACGCGCTGCTGGCGGAAACGCTCGACCGGGACACCGTCGCAGCGCGCGTGCGCGAGCACTTCAAGACGGCAGGGAGGGGCTGATGCTCGCCGACGTGCAGGCGCATTTCGGATTGGCCCGCCCATTCCACCGGGTCGGCAACTACGAGACCGAGCATCAGCGGACACTGGTCCGGGAGGTGTGCGCGGTCGTGCAAACCGGCCGGCTGGTCGTCGTCGCGGGCCTGGTCGGCTCGGGCAAAACACACCTGCTGACCCGGATCGAGGAAGAACTCGCGCGTTCCAGCAGGATCGCGGTCGCGAAGTCGCTGGCGGTCGACAAACGCCGCACCTCGCTGCCCTCGCTCATCGAGGCCATGTTCTACGATCTGACGCCCGGCGACCGCAGCAAGGTCAAAATCCCCAAGCAGCCCGAACGGCGCGAGCGCGAGCTGCGCGACCTCATGCGCAAGAGCAAGCACCCTGTCGTGCTGATCGTCGATGAGGCCCACGACCTGCACCACCAGACGCTGATCGGCTTCAAGCGACTGATGGAACTGGCAGCCGGCGCCGGGGTGATCCTGTCGGTGCTGCTGATCGGGCATCCCAAGCTGCGCAACGACCTGCGCCGGCCGCAGATGGAGCAGATCGGCTACCGCACCACCACTTTCGAATTCGAGGGCGTGTCCGGCAGCCGCCGCGAGTTCATCGGCTGGCTGTTGAAAGCCTGCGCCCAGGACGGCGTGAAACCCGCCGACCTGATGGACGCGGACGCGATCGAGCTGCTCGCCGAACGGCTGCGCACGGCGCTACAGATCGAGATGCACATGACCCTCGCGTTTGAGCACGCATTCCGGCTGGGCGAGAGGCGCGTGTCCGCCGAGGTGGTCGAGCAGGTGCTGTCGCGTGCCATCGATGAGCTGGAGCCGACCCTGACCCGCAACGGCTACGACGCGCCCGCGCTGACCGTGCTGCTGAACGCCAAGCCCGCCGAAGTGCGCGACTTCCTTGCCGGCACGCTCGCCGGCGACCGCACCCGCGAGTTCACCGAGCAACTGCGCATCGCAGGCGTCCCCGTATGATCCGGGCAGCCCCCTTTCATTGGCAGCGATTGTGAGCACGAACCTCCGTTGGCGAGCACGACCCGATGATGGCGAGCACAGTGGCAGATAATGTGAGCACAAGCCCTGCCCCATTGGCAGATAATCCGAGCAGGAATCCGCTCCGTTTGCGAGCACGAGCCGGGATGATGGCGAGCGCCTACACGTAGTCGCCGGTCAGGTTCACGTGCTCCCAGCCCAAGGGTGAGAGATATGCCAGGAGCTTGTCGGGGACCTCTTCCGTCAGGCGTAGGGTGGCGACGGCGCGCTCGAGGTATCGGGTGTTCCACAGGATGATCGCGGTGACGACGAAGTTGAGGCCGGAAGCGCGGTGCTGCTGGTTCTCGTAGGTGCGGTCGCGGATTTCGCCGAGCCGGTGAATGAAGACCGCCCGGGCCAGGCTGTTGCGTGATTCGCCCTTGTTGAGTTCCTGTCCGGTTGTGCGCCGCAGTTCGGGATCGCTGATCCAGTCGAGGGTGAACAGGGTGCGCTCCAGCCGCCCCAGTTCGCGCAGGGCGGCGGCGATGCCGTTTTGCCGCGGGTAGGAGGCGAGTTGGCGCATGATCAGCGAGGCGGTCACGGTGCCGGTGCGGATGGACGCGGCGATGCGCAGGATTTCCGCCCAGTGGGCGCGGATCAGGTCCACGTTGATGCGGCCGGCGATCAGCAGTTTGAGCGTCGGATAGTCGGACGGCTTGCCGAAGCTGTAGAGGCGCCGGTGCTTCAGACCGGGGATGCGCGGCGCGAACTGGAAACCGAGCAGGGAGCAGAGGGCGAACACATGGTCGAACTCGCCGCCGCCGTCGGTGTGATGGCAGCGGACCGTCACCTCGCTCTGGTGGTAGAGCAGCGCATCGAGCACATGCAGGGCCTCATTCGTGGTCGCCCCGATCAACTTCGTGAAGAACGGCCCATAGCGGTCGGAGAGATGCGTGTAGATCTTGAAGCCGGATCGCTTACTGTAATGAGCGTTGAAGCTGCTGGCGTCACGGCCGAGGCCCGCGGCGTGGAAAAACTGGCCGTCGGAGGACGAGGCGGAGCCGTTTCCGAATACCGCCGCGAAGGGTTCACGCTGCTGCTGGTTGACCAGACACCGCAATGCCAAAGCGTAGGTCTCCTCGCGAATGTACCAATCCGATGTCCAGGCAAGCTCGCCGAGGCTGGCGATGCTGCACGCCTCGGCCATGCGTGTCAGGCCAAGATTGAGGCCTTCAGACAGCAAGGCCGCCATGATGATGCGATTGTCGGCCACGGTTTCGCCAGTGCGCAAGTGGGTGAAGCAGTCGGGAAAAAGGGTCCAGCGCGCCACTTCAGCCAGCAGGTCGGTGATGCGGATGCGCGGCAGCATGGCGTAGAGGCGTTCGGTCAGGGCCTTGGCTTCCGGCGGTGTGGATTTTTCAATCGGCGAGATTTTCAGCACGCCGTTCTCGATCGTCACGTCGGGCAGCAGCCCTCCTTTGGCACGGGTGTCGACCTCCTTCAGCCGTTCATCCAGCAGGGTAAGGCGACTCTCGATGAAGCGGTCGAAGTCCGCCTCGACCGCGATCGGAAGCGTGTCGGACTTTTGTAGATTTTGCATGGTCTCCCTGGAAAGAAGCCGTTCCTCGAAGGAGCGGTATTGGCGGCTGCCGACGACCCAGACATCGCCGGCGCGCAACCGGTCGCGCAACTCCGACAGGACGCAGAACTCGTAGTAGCGTCGGTCGATGACGCCGCCAGGCAGCACGTACGGCACCCAGCGTTGCCGGACGAAGCTTGTTGGAGCATCTTTCGGCAGCGTGGACCCTTCGGTCCGATTTACCTCGCGCAGCACCTCGATGGCGCGAAGAAGCGAGGCCGACGCCGGCACACTCTCGAATTTGAGCGCATCCAGGAACGCGGGCGACCAGCGCCGGATGTCGCCGTAGTGCCTGGTCAGGCCCGGATAGGCGTCGAACGCCTCTGGCCGTGCCAGTGCTTTGGCTTCAGCGATGGTGGTGCAGAACTGCTTCCAGGGAATCACCGTTTCGATGGCGGCGAAAGCATTCCGCTTCTTG
>CAVPVB010000014.1:0-159173 GCA_963709085.1 uncultured Alphaproteobacteria bacterium | reverse complement strand
CTTGGCTTGGTTCCCGTGTCGTGCGCGGCTATTTTCCTTCTGTCGCCTCACTGCGCGCCGACTGATTGACGAGCGCATCGCCGACCGCATGACCGAAGAGGAAGACGATCTTGTCTGGGCAAAGCCCTATGTGGACGAGGCTCTGGCGGGCGTTGCCAGCGGCAAGGTTCTGACCCGCGAGCAACACGAAACGCGGATCGACACTCTTTTATCTTATTCGAATAGAAGCAATGAAAGCCGCGCGGCAAGGAAAACTCGTTAAGGTCGGCAAGCCTGAAAACTTACTTGGGAGTCTGAATGAGGGAGATTAAATACACGAATCGTTTTCAGCGCGATTACCGACGAGAACAATCCGGACGACACAGCAAGAAACTTGATGCCGTTCTTATGGAAGCGGTGAATTTCTGGCGGCAGATGCTCCATTGCCGCGCCGGAGTTTCGATCACCCGCTATCCGGCGACGGGAGCGATCACCGCGACTGCCAAATCAGACCCGACCTTATTCTCATCTATCGCAAACCGGATGATGATAGCCTTGAGCTCGTGCGCCTCGGCTCGCACAGCGAACTCGGCTTCTGAAGGAAATGCGGCATGTTGGAGCCGGACATAATGAAAGTGCAAAGCTTGAAGGACCTGGCAGTGGAAATGCGCGCGGTCGCGCGCGGCGAGATCGCCGCGCCGGCGGACGCCGCAGCGCCGAGCGTCGAAACGGCGAAGGCCGGGGCGATCAGGCGTGTGATCGCCTTGCAACTCGGGCGGGACACTGGTTGTTCTCAAACACAAGAGGGTCTCGAATGACCGCCGTGCCATCTGTGCTGAACGTTCCTGTCAGCCAAGACGAGCGCGATGTCCTGGAGTTCGCGGCTGGTCAGACAGGTGCTGATCTGGGCGACTACGTTCGACGCAGAGCCGTCGAGGCGGCGGAGATCGACGTGCTCGAATATCGTCTTGCGACCATTCCTGCGCAGGACTGGGAGAAATTTGAAGTCTGGGTCAATACGCCGCCGAAGGACGTTCACGCGCTGCGCAAACTCGCGGCCAGCCATCCGGCATGGCTCCTTCAGTCGCATCTGAATCCACACCACACCGACGGGTGCAAGGAACTGGTGCCGCCCCGGCCGCTTGCCGCCACGGACAACAGGTATGCGTTCGACTGCGGACGCGACTCTCTGAACCAATGGTTCTGGCGTCATGCCTGGGACAATCAGGAAGCCCGCGTGTCACGGACGAGCGTCGTCTGCGACGCGGCCACGGGGGACGTGGTGGGCTATGTGGCGCTGACCGCCGCGCAAATCGAGCGGGCGTATCTTCCGGAATCGACGCCGCGTGACAGGCCAGATCCCGTTCCGGCGATGATGCTTAGTCCTATGGCCGTCGACCGGCGGCATCACGGCAAGGGCTGTGGCCGCGCCCTCGTGCGATTTGCCATGGTGACGGCCATCAAGTTTGCCGAGAATATTGGCTGCTTCGGGGTTCTCACACATCCGCTCGACGATAACGTGCGCGCGTTCTACGCCCACCTTGGCTTCGAGATGCTGCCCTTCGATCCCAAGCGCAGCATGATCGTCCGTGTTGCCGATTTGCAGCCGAGCGGGTTTTAGGCCTTACCTTTACCCACATCCTAAATTCAGCGCGATATTGAACCCGAAGAGGATGAAGCTGAAGACCTGCAAGCCGCGCGAGAGGGTCTGCCAGCCCGGTTCACCATCGCCCTTGCGATCAAGGAAGCCGCCAAACGTCGCGACACCGTGAGCGAAATCGCGGTTGGTCAGCACCGCGTCGGGGGAACGGTTGAGCGCCAATGCCAGAATCTCGATCGTCTGCTCATCTGCGGCGACCGGGCCGTCGGGACAGGCCCGCACATCGGCGCGGCTCTGTAGCAAACGCACCGCAACGACAGACGCGATGGCGAACAGCGGCAGGAACCGCTCAGCGGTGCGTAGTTGCGGCCGCTCGATCACACAGCCTGTTTTCAATCCTTTATGAAATTCCTCGATCAGCCAACGGAGTTTATACCAGTCAACCTTCTCGAACGCCGCCTCCGCCGTCGTCACCGGCAGTGTCGACAGCAGAACCCACTCCATCCGCTCGGCGTCGTTCCAGACCCGCACAACGGAGCAGCCGATCGCCTGGCTATGGCCACTACTGCAGCACCGCGGCCGCCTCAGGGTTCCCCTCATTTGGACTACGGAACGTAATAAAGAAAAGAATTGGGTAAGACGCGGCAGGTTTACGAAAAGAATCGTGGTCGGCGGCTTGGCGTTCAAATATTGCCCACCCTGAATCCCTGTTGCCAAGGTCGAGAAAGTACGATTCGAGCCCTCATCATCCGAAGCAGAGGGCCGTGCCTTGTCAGCCAGCAAGCAGATCTCGTTCGAAGGCGTCCAGCGCTACCTGAAGACCCTGTTCGGCGACTGCCTGCATGCCAAGCGCATTCTCTCGCTGGCCGGCGCCACGCTGGGGGCGATCCACTCCGCCTCGATGGCGGTCGCGCTGATCGGACAGGGCCTGGCGCTGGCGCGTGGGCTGACCACCAAACACGCGGTCAAGCAGGTCGACCGCATGCTGGCCAACGAGGGCATCGATGTCGATGCCCTGCTGGGCCATTGGGTACCCTTCATCGTCGGCCAGCGGGCGAAGATCGCCGTTGCCCTGGACTGGACCGACTTCGACGCCGACGGCCAGACCACGCTCATGCTGTCTCTGCTCACCCGTCACGGGCGGGCGACGCCGCTGTACTGGCTGACCGTCGCGGCGAACACGCTGAAGGGGCGGCGCAACTACTACGAATATCAGGTACTCGTGCGCTTCGCCGCGGCGCTGCCAAACGGGACCGAGGTCACCCTCGTCGCCGATCGCGGCTTCTGTGATCACAAGCTCTATCGTGTGCTGCGCGAGGAGCTGAAGTTCGACTTCGTCATCCGCATGCGCGCCAACATTATGGTGACCGCCGCCAATGGCGAGCGCCGCAAGGCGGGCGACTGGGTCGGTCCGGGCGGGCGGGCCCGCGTGCTGCATGGCGCCACCGTCACCGGCCTCACCTATCCGGTCGGTACCGTCGTGTGCGTGCAGGCCAAAGGCATGAAAGAGCCCTGGTGCCTGGTCACCCCCGCCATCGACAAGCCGGCACGTGGAGCTGATCAACCTCTACGCGAAGCGCTGGGGCATCGAATGCCAGTTCCGTGATAGCAAGGACATCCGTTTCGGTATGGGCATGAGCGAGGTCCACGTCAGCACCCCCGATCGCCGCGACCGGCTGTGGCTGATCAATGCCTTTGCAGTCGCCTTGCTGACCCTGCTTGGCGCCGCCGGGGAAGCGCTCGGCTTCGACCGGCTGCTCAAGTCCAACACCACCAAGCGGCGCACCCACTCGCTGCTGCGCCAGGGAATCATGCTCTTCCAACTCATCCCAACCATGCCGGAACACCGGCTGCTGCCGCTGGTCGAAAAGTTCGCCGAGTTGCTGAACGCCCAGCCAGTCTTCGTCGAGATGTTCGGTGCGATTTGAAAATGAGGGGAGCCATGAGCGCGGCCGCATCACCTGAGCATCGAACCAGGAGACGTTCAGCAAGACGCGCCTCCCCTTGATCTCGGTCAGGCGCCGCGCCATGGGGGCGAGCGCGCGCGCCTTGCCCAGCAGGCGCCCGCCATCTAGCAGGACGCGGTCATGCGCCAGGCGCACGAGGCACTGCCAGTTCAGCTGCAGGCACTTCTCGAAATGCGTGAACACATCGGCGCCGCGGTCGCCGATGCTGATCCACCGCTTGCCCTGCGGGCACCGACCGATTGCCGCTATGGTCTCTTCCCACACTGCCGCTTCGGTCCGCCCCCGCGGCGGCTTCGGCCGGGGCTGGCGTTGCTTCGATCGCGCCGTGGCCAGACGACGCTTCTTCAACGCCTTGAGCAGGCGCCGCTTCTTCCGCACCCTCTCCTTGCGGGCCCAGACCATCTGATGCGCCAGGCCAAGTATCTCGCCGGTGGATCGCACCATCAGGCACGAGTGGGCCATGAACCCCCGGCCGTGGCCGTTGCCGATCGGACCCAACCCGGTCAGGCTGTGCCGGTGCGACAAGTCCACCAGCATGTCATCGTGAATGGCCAAAACCGGTTCATCCGCCGCACAGGCGAGCGCGATCACTTGGTCGCGATGCTGCTGCGTGATCACCGCGTGCGTCACCTCCTCCGCGTCGAACAACCGATACGCCGCCTTCGCCTCCCCAAACGTCTTCGCCTGCAAGGGGACATTCCCGCAGCCGCGCTCCGCCATCGCCGCAGCCACCTTCACGGCCCGCTCAGTCCTCCTGGAGTCACCCAGCTTCACCCGACCAAACTGCGCCTTGGCCCATTCCCATGGGTTCAACATCACCACCCCCCACTCACCCTGTATTGCTCAGGATTTGTGCGATTTACGCATGCAAGGGGAATGTGGGTAAAGGTAAGGGTTTTAGGCTGCTTTTCTCAAGAAGCGGTCGGAAGACATCGTCGGAATTCTGCTGATCGCGACGGGCGAACTAATCGCGAGGCTGCAAGGCCCGCCGGGGATTCCAGCGCTCGACCTTCCAGTCGGTGAGCCAGAGGTCGCGCTGGTACGCGGCCGAGACGCGGGAGCCATAAAATTCAAGGCACCGAGAACGGACATAGCAAATGATCTTCTTGGCCTGGAAGCGCGACGCGACGACAAGTGATGTTGTGCCTGCGCTCAGGCAGTCGAAGTCATAGTAGACATCGACAAAAAATACCTTTCGTCCGGCCTTCTCGCCGTTCAGCCAAAGATGTTTCCTGGGAGCCGTCATTTTGTACTTATAGAAATATCTTCGCCCGTCTTCAACACACCACTGCCAACACCGTCTACCGGAAAGACACGAATACCAGTATATTCCACAGGATGAAAAGCGGGGAAATCCCGGAAATCATCGTTCTCCATCTGGTCAGACTCCAGCGGCGTTGTCTACTATGCATGTCTTGATCGCCTGGCGCCGTTGACGAGAGCGGCCCAAGCAACGCCCACGAAAGGACGACAATGAGCGAGACGAGCGCCGAACCGAGTCACTTGCTTGAGCTGACGGCTCAGATCGTGGCCGCGCATGTGGGGCACAACCAGGTCGCACCGGACGCGCTGCCGGAGCTGATACGCCGCGTTCATGCGACGCTCACCGGCACACAGAAGCCGCCGGCCGAGGCCGCAGCGGAAAAGCAACAGCCGGCCGTCCCGCCGAAGAAATCGGTGTTCCCCGACTACATAATCTGTTTGGAGGACGGGAAGAAGCTGAAGATGCTCAAGCGTCATCTGCAGACCAGCTACAGCCTGACGCCCGCGCAGTACCGCGAGAAGTGGGGCCTGCCCCACGACTACCCGATGGTGGCGCCGAGCTACGCCGAGAAGCGCTCGACGCTGGCCAAGACGATCGGCCTCGGTCGCAGGCCGCAACCCGCCGCTGCGGCCCCTATCCCGGTGCCCCGAAAGGCTGGTCGCCAGCGCAAATCCGCCGCCGCGTAAGTGGTGAAGGTCTGCCCCTGGAGCGGAAACCGGAAAGAAAGGGCGAGAGGCTCTGCCTCTCGCGCTCTGAGCCTGCCCCGGCGAAAGCCGGGGGGGATATTTGAACCAAGATGATGGCCAAGGGACATCTCCTTACCGAAGATCGGCAGAGGTGCCCCCAACCCTGGTAAAGTTCATTGATGAATCAATGATCTGACCCGCCGAGGCACATCGGCACCAAGATCGGCAAGACGACACCTCGAAACGTGATTTCTCCCTTGTGAATCAAGTTGTTCTGCGCCTCAAGGCATCGGCAAAAATTCGAGCTCGGCTGGCACTTGTCTGAAATTTGTATACATATTTCGGACAGAGGTTTTATGGGCAGCTCGCCGACCGCGCCGCCGCCTCGGAGCAATTCCAAACCAGCAGGGCAGAGCGGCAGCAACCCGCTCCTTTCTGGAATTCTTGAATTCCGGAATTTTGCTGGCGGGATTGAGCGCAATGACCCCAACCGGGGCCGAAGCCAGCCGCCGGTCATAAATGGAGACTGATAGTGCATTGATTTTTTTATTGAAACTTCCATACAGGTGTCGTATGTTGGCAGGATGATAAACGCCGTGCCCAAACCGGAAAGCCTGGAAGCGCGCCTGGAAAAGCGCATCGCGCGCAAGCGTGGCGATGTTTTCCTGCGCGAGGACTTCCGTGACCTTGGCGACTACGATCAGGTGGGCCGGGCGCTGCGCAAGCTCGTGCGCAAGGGGCAGCTGATGAAGGCCGGCTATGGCCTCTACACCCGAGCCCGGCTCTCTGTGCTGGACGGGACGCCGACCCCGACCAAGGGCTTGCGCGAACTCGCGACCGAAATCCTCGGGCGGCTCGGCATCGAGACCGCGCCGACGAAACTCGAACAGGCTTACAATGCAGGAAAAACAACTCAGGTGCCGACGGGTCGTGTGATCGGCGTCCGCGGAAGGATCCGCCGCAAGATCAGCTACAACGGCTATCCCCTGAGTTATGAACGTGCTGGACAAACGCCTCGTTGAAGATGTTGCCAGCCGTCTCCGTTCCGATCCGGGACTGGTTGAGAAGGATTGGCAGGTCACGCGCGCGCTCAGCGTCCTCGCCAATCTCGACCATGGTGGAGCGCAGCCGGCGTTCGGCGGCGGCACCTCGCTGTCCAAGGCATGGGGCCTTATCAAGCGTTTCTCCGAGGACATCGACTTCAAGGTGGCAATGCCACCAGCCAGGAGCCGGAACCAGGCCAAGAAGGAGCGCAGCGCCTATCGCGAGCACGTCCTCGCCGCCCTGAACGCCGCCGGCTTCACCCTCGCCGGCACGCCCGCGAAGCGCGACGAAAACCGCTTCTTCTCCGCTGAATTGCTTTACCCTGGCCTGTTCGCGGCCGGGCCAGGGCTGCGACCGCACATCCGCGTCGAGATGCTGTTGGAGGGGTCGGCCTTGCCCTCGGTGGCGCGACCGGTTACCTCGTTGATTAGCCTGGCACAAGGCCGCCCGCCCGAGGTGGCATCTTTCCTCTGCGTCGATCCCGTCGAGACCGCCGCCGACAAGCTGAGCGCGCTCGCCTGGCGGGTGCAGTCCCGGCGGCGGGACAGCGCGGACGACGATCCGACGATTGTCCGGCACATCCACGACCTCGCCGCGCTCAAGGCCCGCGTCGCCGCATCCGACGCGTTCACGCGGCTGGTGCACCTGGCGGCCGAACAGGACACGGGCCGGGGAGGGGAGGCAACCGCCGGCTTCAACCGTGCGGCGCTGCTTGCCAGCATGCTCGAACGGCTGGCCACGGATCGGCTGTGGGCGGATGAGTATCGGGATTTCGTGCGGCAGGTGTCCTATGCCGCCCCGGATGAGCAAATCGGCTTCAGTGAAGCGCTGTCCGCCGTCGGGGAGCTTGTGGCCTTGATCTCGACAAAGGTTTCGCCATGAGGGGGACGCGATGAAGGTGCAAAGCTTGAAGGATCTGGCGGCGGAAATGCGTGCGGTGAGATCCCCGCGCCGGCGGACGCTGGAGGTCATAGCGTGACCTGTTAGATAAACAACGCTAAGCTAGAACGAAACAGGCACGGCCAATCGACAGCCTGCGGGGGCAATGTTGAGGGGGGCCGTCATGGGCAGTTCGGCATGTCCCACTCCGCCGACGGTTGCCCGATGACAGGCGGCAGCAATGGCCGGAGACAGGAAACTCCCTGTTGGATCAGTCTGTTGCGGCCAATTGCGGCACAACTCACGAGTGCGCGATAACCCAGAGTTATCGCGTGTGATGCGGCGGTTGGCCAGCGCCGGAAGCGCCGCAATAGGTTGGAAAATAATGACTTTCTGAGCGCATGCGGCCTCGGACAGGCCCAGCCGTGCGATGCCCCAGCTTGTCCTGCGGCTGTGCGGAAGTTACGCCAGCAGGATTGGCCGCTGTCCACAATCAGGTCGGACGGTTGTGGAACGCCGGAGAGCCGTTGTGGGACGCCGACAGCTACTGACCAACGAGGAACGCCAAACTCTATTGGGCGTGCCGCCCGATCCGGACATCATGGCGCGTCATTACACCTTCACTCGGTCCGACCATGAGCTGATTACCAGTCGCCGTGGCGCCGCCAACCAGCTCGGCTTTGCCGTGCAACTCGCCTTGCTGCGTCATCCCGGACGCGCCCTGGCCCAGGTGGACGAACCGATCGATGTCCTGGTCGCCTGGTTGGCGGCCCACCTCGAGGTGCCGGTGGCGGCGTTCGCCGAGTATGCGCGCCGTCCGCAGACGATGACCGATCACGCGCGCCTTCTGGCCGCCACCCTCGGGCTGCGGCCGGCGGGCCGGGCCGACCTGCCGGTCATGATCGAGGCGGCGGCGCAATCCGCCTGGAGCACCGACCGCGGCGCGCCGATCGTTGCCGGCGTCATCGCCGCCTTGCATGCCGGCCAGATCATCCTTCCGGCGCCGGCGGTGATCGAACGCTGTGCCATCGCCGGACGCGCCCGTGCCCGCAAGCGCGTGGCGGACACCCTGCTCGCCGACATCTCCGCCGAACAACTGGCGGAGATCGACAAGCTGCTTGTCGTGGACTCGTCGACCGGTCTGTCGCGGCTGGCGTGGCTGAAGAACTTCCCCACCTCGGCAAAGGCGGACAACATCGGGGAACTGGTCGAGAGACTGCGTGCCGTGCGGGCGTTCGGTCTTGCACCCGAAGTGGCGGCACGGATCCACGAAGGCCGTTTCAGGCAGCTTGTCCGCGAAGCCGAGATCGCCGAAGTGCGCCAGCTCAAGGATCACGTCGTGCATCAGCGGCGGGCGCTGCAGGTCGCACTTCTCCTCGACCTTGAGGCGCGCCTCACCGACACCATACTCGGCATAGCGGACAAGCTGACCGGCCGGTTGTTCGCACGCGCCAAACGCGCCCAGGAAAAGCGCTACGTTGCCAGCGGCCAGGATGTCAGCCGCCTGATGCGGATGTTCAGCGCAACCATCGAAGCGCTCGGCACCGCCCAGGAAAGCGAGCGCGACGGCTTCGAGGTCGTCGACGAGGAAGTCGGCTGGTCGAAATTGCTCAAGGCCCGCCGCGCGATCGAGACCCTGGCCGAACTCGCCGAAGAGAAGCCGCTGGCGCGCGCCGCCGAGCGATACCTGGCACTGCGCCGCTTCGCCCCGCTCCTGATCGAGGCGCTGAACTTCAAAGCGGTCCGCGACAACGATCCAATCCTTACAGCACTCAAGCTGCTGCAGGAACTCAATCGTTCGGGCAAACGCGACCTGCCGACGGATCTCCCGATGCCATTCCGCAAAGACTGGAAAAAGCTGATCCTGCAGGACGACAAGCCAGATCGGCGGCTTTACGAAACCGCCGTTCTCGCCACCCTGCGCGACAGGCTCCGCTCCGGTGATGTCTGGGTCGAGCGTTCCTCCGGCTATCGCCGCTTCGACAGCTACCTGCTGCCGGCCGCCGCCGTTCCGGCGATCGCGAGCGGCCTGAACCTGCCGAAGACCGCCGATGAATGGCTCGCCGCCCGTGGACAGGAACTGGACCTGCGGTTGAAGCGCTTCGCCACCAGCCTGCTGCAAGGGAAACTCGCCGGCGTCGAACTGCGGGACGAGCGCCTGCATGTCGCGGCGTTGCCGGCGAACACCCCGGCGCTGGCGCTGGAGTTCTGCAAGAAGCTCGACGCGATGCTGCCGCGCGCCCGCATCACCGAGATCCTGCACGAAACCAACCGGGCGACCGGCTTCGCCACCGCCTTCACCAACCTGCGCACCGGCGAAGTCTGCGACAACGAGAATGCGCTGCTGGCCACCATCCTGGCCGACGCCACCAACCTCGGCCTGACCCGCATGGCGGCCGCCAGCCAGGGCGTGACCCGCGACGAGCTGATCTGGACAGCCGGCGCCTATATCCGTCCCGAGACCTACCAAGCGGCACTCGCCAGGATCATCGACGCGCACCATGCCATGCCCATCGCGGCAATCTGGGGCGACGGCTCCACCTCGTCCTCCGACGGGCAGTTCTTCCGCTCCGGCAAGCGCGGAGACACCGCCGGCCAGGTGAACGCCCGACACGGCCTTACCCCCGGGCTGAGCTTCTACACCCACATCTCCAATCAACACGGCCCCTACAACATCCGCGCGATCTCGGCGACCGACCACGAAGCCCCGTTCGTGCTCGATGGCCTGATGCATCACGGCACGCGGCTGAAGATCGACACCCACTACACCGATACGGGCGGCGCATCGGATCACGTGTTCATCCTTTGCCGGATGCTCGGCTTCCGCTTCTGCCCGCGGCTGCGCGACTTTCCCGACCGCAAACTCGCCAGCATCGAGCCGCCGACATCCTATGGCGAACTGATGCAGCCACTGTTTGGCCGACGGATCAAGACCGATGTCATCCGCGAGAACTGGGACGATGTCATGCGTCTGGTGGCGTCGCTGCAGGCCGGCGTCATCGCCCCGTCCGTCATGTTGAAGAAACTGGCGGCCTATCCCCGCCAGAACAAACTCGACCTGGCGCTGCAGGAACTCGGCCGCATCGAGCGGACGCTGTTCATGCTCGACTGGCTCGAAAGTCCCGACCTGCGCCGCCACTGCCATGTCGGCCTGAACAAGGGCGAGCAACGGCATTCGCTGGCCCAGGTCATCTGCACATTCCAGCAGGGGCGGATCGCCGAGCGCAGCACGGAGGCGCAGCAGTTCCGCGCCTCCGGCCTGAACCTCGTCATCGCCGCCATCGTCCACTGGAATTCGACCTACCTGGCCGACGCCATCGCCCATCTCCAGGCCGCCGGGGAGGTGATCCCGGCCGAGTGGCTTGCCCACACCTCGCCTGTCAGCTGGGAGCACATCAGCCTGTCGGGCGACTTCCTGTGGGACAAGGCCGCTGCCACAGCATCTGGCCGCCGCCGCCTCAACCTCATACAGATTCGGCCCGCCGCCTGAAACGTTTGCGTTCCGTTCTAGCTTAGCGTTGTTTATCTAACAGGTCACGCTATGACCTCACGCTGCGGAGCCGAGCATGGAATCCGCAAAAGAGCTGAGCAACGGAGACAATGACAAACCAGGACACGACCACGCCGCCGCCCACGATGCGTGAAGCGCTGCGGCAGATTTGGCAGGCTGAAAGATACCCGATCCGCGGCAATGCCGACTGGCGCGAGGCCGCCATACTGACGGCTGAAGCGCTTGAGCGGGCCGGCACAGCCGTGCCAGCACCGGACGATCCGCCGGAATTCGCCCAATGGATCGCCGCCCTTCGGGACCCAAAACTGCCGGTCGGCGAGCGTGAGGACATTATGACCGCCATCTACGATCTGTTCGACCCCGATCGAAGTTGAGCAGCCGGCAGGCTGTGGCGGCGCCGGGAAGGGCGACAGACGCCGTCGTCCTTTTGGGCGAGAGGTCTCATTATTCAAAAGTCCGAGACGCGGCCGTGCGGCTTGGGTCCGTGCGAAGGCGGAGACCAGAGCCCAGCTCGAATGGCGTGCCCAACTATCACAACGAGGGCGAGACATTCTCATTAAATATGTGTAGGTTACTAGATATTCTTCCGCAACCACAACCTGACTCGAGTCGCTGTATGAACCTTACCGATCGTGAAAAGGAACGTCTCAAGACGCTGATCAATGCGGAGCTGCGACCTCATCACGCCGGTTCCCAAGCCCAAAAAGCGGTGCCAGTCGCGGAATCAGGCTACGGAGTTGAACGTTGAGCAATGATGCGCAGAGCGAATCCCTGGAAGTCCAGGCGCATTTCCCATTGCCGGGGGCCAGCCTGACCGTAACCCAGGATGCACACGCTCATTCCGCACCCACGGTTGGAAGTTTTGTCGATATCCGCAGCCGGCCGTGGCTCGTGGAGAGCATCGAGGATCGAGGCAACGGTCTCTCGATCCTGAAACTGTCGTGCATCTCGGACGATGCGCAAGGCGATCAGCTCGAAGTAACATGGAACGCCGAGATTGGCGCGCGCGTTCTAACCGACGACGTCTGGTCGCGTATCGCCGAGAACGGCACCGACGATGCAGTGACGTTTGCGGCCTATCTCCGCACGCTGAAATGGAGCACAGCAACCGCCGCCGACCGCGACCTGTTCCAGGCACCCTTCCGCGCCGGCATCCGCCTCGATGCCTATCAACTCCTGCCTCTGCGCAAGGCACTGCGGCTGCCGCGCGTAAATCTCCTGATCGCCGACGACGTCGGCTTGGGGAAAACGGTCGAGGCCGGTCTGATCTTGCGTGAGTTACTCCTGCGCCGCCGCATTGACTTCACGCTTGTCGCCGCGCCGCCGTCTATGACCCTGCAATGGCAGGATGAACTGGAGGCGAAGTTCGGCCTGAGCTTCACCGTCATCGATCGCGAGCGCCTGGCGGAGTTGCGGCGGCTACGTGGGTTCGGGGTAAACCCGTGGGCTACCGGCTCGCGCTTCATCGTGTCGCACCGCCTGCTGACTGACGAAGCTTACGCCGCCGGCCTGCGCGACATCCTTGGTGGATTTCGACCTCGTGCGCTTCTGATCCTGGACGAGGCGCACCACGCGGCACCGGCAAGCGGCGCTCGCTATGCGATCGACAGCCAGTTCACGCGCGCCCTGCGCGACATCGCCGGTCGGTTCGAGCATCGTCTCTTTCTCACGGCGACACCGCACAACGGCCACTCCAACAGTTTCTCCGCGCTGCTGGAGATGCTCGACCCGCAGCGATTCACGCGCGGCGTGGAGGTGCGCCCGCGAGACCTGGAACCGGTTATGGTTCGGCGCCTCAAAGAGGATTTGCGGCAGATCGGTGAGCCGTTCCCCGAACGGGTCGTTGAGCCGATCATCCTGGATCACCTCCCGGTGGATGCGCCCGAGCTGAAACTGGCGCAGATGCTGAGCGCCTATGGTGAGTCTGCGTGGCCGCCGCATCAGCCGGTTGCCCCGAAACCAAGTCGCGCAGGCGAAGCTGGTCTTCGTCGGCTTGCAGCAACGCCTGCTCTCGTCCATTGCCGCCTTCGCGCGAACGCTGGATGTACACCGGCGGAGCCTCAGTATCACTGCCACAGGCTGTGCCAGAAGCTGCTGTGGATGTCTTCGTGCGGCCCGCCGATGATGTGCAGGACTTGCTGTCGGTTGGCAGCGAGGCGGATGCGGAAGCTGCTCTGGATGCCGACGAGGAGTCGGCGGCACGCGCCGCTACCGAGGCAGGCGCAGCCGGATCATCCGAGGCCGATCTCGCTGCCGAGCTGGTGCTCGTGGATGAGATGCTTGCACTTGCCCGGCAGCATGCTTCCCGCACCGATGCGCGTGTGCGCTGGCTGGTGGACTGGGTGAAGCAGAACCTGTGCCCCGACGGGCGCTGGAACGCGCGGCGACTGATCTTGTTCACCGAGTACGAAGACACGCGCCGCTGGCTTGAGAAGCGGCTGTTGGAGGCGTTCGGTGACGTCGATGGCGGCGAGGACCGGATCGGCGTCTTCAGCGGCATTACCGGCACCGATCGCCGCGAAGCGATCAAGCGGGCGTTCAATGCCGATCCCGCGATCGAGCCGCTGCGCATTCTGATCTGCACCGATGCCGCACGCGAGGGCATCAACCTCCAGACCCGCTGCCACGACCTGATCCATGTCGATCTGCCCTGGAACCCGTCAAGGCTTGAACAGCGTAACGGGCGCATCGACCGCAAGCTTCAACCGTCGCCCCAAGTGTTCTGCCGGTATTTCCGCTACGCCCAGCGACCGGAGGATATCGTCCTTGAAGCGCTGGTGCGGAAAGGCGAGACGATCCGCACCCAGCTCGGCTCTGCAGGACGCATCATTGAAGAGCGGATCACCGAGCGTCTCGTGGCCGGCGGCATCGATCGCCGTCGCATCCAGGTCGAAGCTGATGCGATCCTCGCCGAAACCGATCCCGACCGCACCGCCCGTGCCGTTGCCGAAATGGACGACGCGACCCAGGCGCGTCAGCAGCGGCTGCTGCGCGACCTGGACGATCTGCGCAAGGCGCTCGAACGGTCGCGCGAACGGGTCGGCGTCGATCAGCACGAGCTACAGCAGGTGGTCGCGACCGCGTTGCAGCGCGCCGGTACGGCGTTCCGTGCCGCGCCCCAGGGCGAGCAGGTGGGCGTCCCGACCTTTCAACTCGATCCCGACGACCCTGCGTTTAGTGGCGAAGCCGCATGGGCGGATGTGTTTGATGATCTTCGCGACCGCCGTAGGCGCCGCGGCGAGAGGCTGAGCGAATGGCGTCGGGCCACGCCCATCCGCGCCGTCTCCTTCGAACCGCCGACGCGGCCGGAAGTTGCCAACATCGTGCAGCTCCATCTGGAGCACCGGCTGGTGCGACGACTGCTGTCGCGCTTTCTGTCGCAGGGATTCCAGGCCGGACTCCAACGTGTCTGCGCCGTGCTCGGGCCTGGCGCACAGCCGCGCGTGGTGATTATCGGCCGTCTCGCCGTTTACGGCCCCGGCGCCGCCCGGCTGCACGAGGAGTTTCTGCCCGTCACGGCGATCTGGACGGAAGCTGATCGCAATCGCCGCGCGCTGCGCGCCCTCGGCGAACGCGGTCAGGAAACCACGCTCGACCAGCTCGATGACGCTCTGCGCGACGCGCGAGGGCCGGGGGCTCATGTCGTCGCGCGCATCCGCGCCCTGGCACGGCAGGATGCCAATGAGCTCGAACCTGAACTGAGCCGTCGCGCAACCCTCCGTCTCGCCGAGGTCACCAAAGACCTGGCCGCCCGCGGCGAGGCTGAGGCGCGATCGCTGGGCGATCTGCTGCGGGCGCAGCGCGACCGCATTGCCAAAGCGTCGGCGGCTCCCGATGACGGGTCGGAAGGGGCAACCGTGCGAAAACGTACGCTAAGGAATCCCCTTCCGTGCGTTTTTGGGGGTTCCTGAGGCCGGTTTGGCCATTTTCGGTTCGAGATAGGCATGAACTGCCCGTTTATTGCGTGCAATCATGGAATGCAATTCGCATTGGACGCGATATCGGTGTTCGAACTGGCGTATTGCACGCGATAAACCTGGGTGCTAACGCGGGGGATGACATCGCGTGCAATACAAGCAGCGCCAGGTTGCGAGCTTATCGACCCGGGGTGGATGACGCTGTTCCTGGCCAGCCTGGCGCATGACGATCTCTCGCCCGCCACCTTGCGCGGCTACCGCTACGACCTGCGTCACTTCCTCGCCTGGCATCGCACAGTCCAGGACGCCCCGTTCACGATCGAGGGCTTGGCGGAGGACCAGTTGATCGCCTACCGCCAGCACATGGTCGCGGCAGGACGCAGGCCCGCCACGGTCAACCGTCGCCTGGACGCCCTGCGCCGGCTGTGCCGATGGGCGCGCGGCACCGGCGGCTTGAACACCGACGTTGCGAGCAATGTCCGGCCGGTGCGTACCATCCGCAATCGCCAGCCGGTCGGCCTGACCGATATCGAAAGCCACGCCCTGCTGCGCGCCGCCGGGGCGTCTTCGCACGGCCTGGCAGCGCGAAATTACGCGCTGGTGCAACTTATGCTGCAGGCCGGGCTGCGGGTTGGCGAGGTCGCAGCGCTGCAAGTTGGCGACATCGCCATGAACGACCGCTCCGGCAGCGTCCGCATCCGCCAGGGCAAGGGGCCCAAAGCACGCGAGGTGCCGCTGAACGCAACCGCGCGCCGTGCGCTCAAACAATATCTCGAACACCGCCAGGCGCCGGGCAAGAGCGCGGCGCTTTTCATCAGCAGCCGTGAGACGGCGATGCCGGTGCGCACGATCCAGTCCGTCATCACAAGTATCGCCTGCCGTGCCCGGCTCAAGCGGGTTGCGGTTTCGGCGCACACGCTGCGCCACACCTTCGCGCTTGGCTACTTGCGCGACAATCCCGGCAGACTGCTGGAGCTGGCAGGCCTGCTTGGTCACGAGTTCCTCGACACGACGATGGTTTACACGCGACCATCACGCGATGATCTCGCGGCCGACCTGGAGCGCTCGCACCTGAATGTCGATGGCTGATTCCTCTGCA
Source organism: uncultured Alphaproteobacteria bacterium (assembly GCA_963709085.1). Taxonomy (GTDB): domain Bacteria; phylum Pseudomonadota; class Alphaproteobacteria; order Acetobacterales; family Acetobacteraceae; genus Rhodovastum. The sequence continues at coordinate 143,227 of CAVPVB010000014.1, read as the reverse complement.
GCGGCAACCCGTGCTCGCCGCCGTCTTCCCATTCCAGTTGATCCTGGAGAGGACGAGCTTGCCCGCCACTGGAGTTTGACCCCGGCTGACCTTGCGGAAATCGCCAACTGCCGCGGCGCCGACCAGAAACGGCGCTTTGCCCTACAGCTCTGCGTGCTGCGTGGGTACGGCCGGTTTCTTGATGACTACCGGCAGGCGCCGATCAAGATCGTCAACCATCTGTCACGTCAGCTCGGGCTGGCGCCCGTGCTCTTTCTAGACCGGTCCGGCCGCGAACCAACCGAGCGTGTTCAGGCACAGCGTATTCGCCGCTATCTGGGCTTGAGCCGCTTCGACAGGACAGCCGAGGACCACTTGCGCGAATGGTTGCGCGGAGGCGCCATGGAAGGCCGCACCGCAGCCGAGCTGTTGATTCTGGCTGAAGAAGAGCTGGCAAACCTGCACGTGATGTTGCCCAGTGTCAGCACACTGGAGCGCATTGTCGCCTCTGTCATGGCCCACAGCACTACGGAGCTGTTCGAATTTATCGCCAACCGTCTGCCGGAGAAGCTGCGCACAGCAATCGACCTCCTGGTCGAGGTGCCTGCCGGCGATGCGCGCTCCAGTCTGTTTCGGCTGAAGGACTACCCGAAATCAGCCAACGCCGCGGTGATCAAGGGCGACATCGTCCGCCTGCACCTGATCGAGGAACTGCTCGGAACCGGAGCCGAGCTGAGCGGTCTCGATCCACAGATCGTCCGCCAACTGGGCCAACTTGGACGCCGCTATGATGCGCGCGATCTCCGCCGCTTCGCCAAGCCCAAGCGTGACGCACTGGTTGCCTGCTATCTGGTGGAGGCCCGCACGACGCTGCTCGATCAGATCGTCGAGATGAATGACCTGTTCCTGACCGGGATGAACCGTCGGTCGCGTTCGGCGGTCGAGCTGCGCCGCAAAAGCCTGCGCCGCCGCGCCCGCGACGGACTGCACCGTGTGCTCGACGGCGTCGACGCCCTGGTCAAAGCCGACAAGGAGCAAACGATCGGTGCTTTCCGCGACGTGGTGAACGCTCCCGCCCTGGTCGAGGCGGCAATTGCCTGCCGTGCTTACGAGCGGCTGGAGACCCGCGGTCATCTCGATGCAATGATCGCGCGCTATGGCACGCTGCGCCAGTACCTGCCGGCGTTCCTCGCCCTGCCATTCCAGGCTGCTGCCGGAAACGAAGCCCTTCTCGGGGCAATCGAGATCCTGCGTGCGCTGGACGCCGGCACGCGCGGCCCGCTGACAACGGATGATCCGCACGCCTTCGTGCAAGCTGACTGGCGGTCCCATCTCGTCATTGATGACAAGGCCGGCGGCAAACTGGATCGCGCCATCTGGGAAATCTCGCTCGCCTTTGCGATCCGTAACGCGCTCCGCGCCGGCGGCCTGTTCCTGGCGCAAAGCCGCGACCACGTATCCTTCTGGAACCTGGTTTACGATGAGCCGAAGTGGCAGCAGGCCCGTGAACAGGCCTACCAACGTCTTGACCTGCCGGTTGACGGGAAGACATTCCTGACTCGGCTTGGCACCGAGTTTGACCGGGCGGCGCGGGCCGCGGAGCGCGGCATGCCCGCCAACCGCTTTGCCGAGATTCGCGATGGCAGGCTCAAGCTCAAACGGCGAGATGCGATGCTGGTTCCGCGCGCGCTGCATGAACTGCGCGCCACCATTGGCGCCAGCCTGCCACGCGTGCGCATCGAGGACCTGCTGCAGGACGTCGATGAATGGTGCGGCTTCACCCGTGCCTTCCAGCCCCTCGGCGGTTACCAGCCGCGCGGCGCCGATCCGCACCGCTCGCTGCTCGCCACCCTGATCGGGCACGGCACCAACCTCGGTCTCGCCGCGATGAGCCAGAGCGTCGACACCCTCACCGCCGAGGCGCTGCAGGACACCAGCCGATGGTTCCTGCGCGACGCCACGCTCAAGGCGGCCAACACCATTCTGGTCGATCACCATCACGGCTTGAAGCTCAGCTTCATCTGGGGCAACGGCCGACGCTCCTCCTCCGATGGCCAGCGCTTCGCGGTCGAGCGGGATAGCCTCCTGGCCAGCTTCTATCCGCGCTACTTCGGCTACTACGAACGAGCGCTCGCACTTTACACGCACACGTCCGACCAAAGCAGCGTCTACGCCACGCAGGCGATCGCCTGCGCGCCGCGCGAGGCGGGATACGTACTCGGGGGCATCCTCGACAACGATACGGCGTTGGCAATCCGCGAACACACCTCGGATACGCATGGCTTCACCGAGCATCTATTCGGCCTCTGTGCCTTGCTCGGCATCGCCTTCGTGCCGCGGATAAAGGACCTGCCAGATCAAGTGCTCAGCCGCATCGACCGTGAGATCGACTACGGTGTGTTGCAGCCACTGCTGCGCGGTCGCATCAACATCGAACTGATCATCGAGCAGTGGGATCAGCTGGTGCGCCTCGCGGCGTCGTTGAAGGATCGGCTGACGCCCGCGCATGTCGTCATGCAGCGTCTTGCCAACGCCGGCGCGTCGGACCGTCTTGCCGACGCGCTCAGCCAGCTCGGGCGCTTGACGAAGACCATGCACATTCTGCGCTACATTCAAGAGGAGCCGCTCCGCGACGCCATCCAGCTGCAACTCAACCGCGGCGAGTTCCGCCACATCCTCGCCAAGTCGCTGTTCTTCGCCAACCAGGGCAGCTTCCGATCCGGCGACTACGAGGAGGTGATGAACAAGGCCAGCTGCCTCAGCCTGCTCTCCAACGCCGTGCTGGTGTGGAACACCGTCCACATCGCCCGTATCGTCGACCAACTCCGCGCCGCCGGCCACGAGGTGAAGGACGAGGATCTCGCCCGCGTGTCACCGCTGGCGCATGCCCACGTCATCCCCAACGGGAGCTATTTCCAATCACCTCGCCGGCGTGCCGAGGCGGCGCCCGAACCCGCCATGGCCTGAGCCAGAGGATCTCGTTATGCCGCACACCGACCCGATAAACTGGCAGCCGATCAGCGAAATGCCGCTGATCGTAGCCATGATCGACGGCACCCTGGGCGACACGCGCACGCATCTCGAGACGCTGACCCTGGCACGGACGCGCCCGCATGTGCTCGATGACGCGACCATTGACCGGAGCGAGCAGGTTCACACCGAGCAACTGGAGTTCGTGGATATCTACGCGCGGCAGATCAGCCGCTGGCGGACCGAACGGCCCTCAGCAAGCCAGATCCGCCAACTGGATCGGATGGAGGAGCAAAACCGACAACTGCGTGCCGTGACAGAGGATGTCCTCGCGTTGGCGCGCGAGTTGCGCAAGGGCACCATCAACCGCATCACGGAGATGAGCGACAACGAGCTCGGTCTTCAGGCGCTCCTTGGAAACCGACCCGCCAACCGCCGCTAAGCCTACCCTCAACATTGCGTGCAATACGCTAGCGTACGTTTTCGCACGGTTGCCCCTTCTGCCCCATGACGGGCAGCTGTCCTTGCCAGGCGTCGCCGATGAAGAGCGCCGGCAGCGTGAGCGCGACCGGCGCCATTGGGCAGGGCGGCTGCAAGACATCGAGCGCGAGCTTGAGAGCGAACCGGATCGGGTTCGCGCTGGCTACGCCGTCCGCGCCCATCGGCTTGAGCCAGTGGGCCTCGTCTATCTCTGGCCGGTGACAGGCTGACCCATGTTCGATGCTGTCTTTGATCCTGATATCGAGTGGCTCGACCACGTCCAACCGGTCGGCCTTGTCGTCGCGGCCTCGTTGCTGAAGGAGCTTGGCCTCGCGCCGGAACGCCAGACCCAGTACCAGACCAGCGAATTCGCCGAGCTGCTCGTAGCCGAGCCCGCTCCCCGCGCACTGCCGGAACCCTGGCGTCTGTTCGGGAACATCCTTGGCTGGCCCGCCGCACAGGTTGCCGGTAGCCCGGGCGGCCCGCCCTTGCCGGAGGAGCTGTTCCGCCGGCTGCCGGAATACGACACGACCCTCGCCCCGGACTGGGCGGTGCGCGCCGCCGGCGGCGAGGAAGGCTGGCAGCTGCTGGTGAAGATCGAGCCGTCAGGCATCGATCCCGACCAGCGCGGCGCCCTCGAAGGCTGGGAAGCAACCCCGCACCAGCGGTTCGAGCGCCTACTGCGCGAACTCGACATCCCTACGGGCGTGCTGATCAGCGATACCGAACTGCGCCTGGTGCATGCGCCGCGCGGCGAGACCTCCGGCTGGATCGCGTTCCCCCTGCGCCCACTCGGCACCGTCGCCGGCCGCCCCATGCTCGGCGGGCTGAAGCTGCTGCTCGGCGGCTTCCGCCTGTTCAACGACGCGTCCGACCGCCGCCTCCCGGCACTGCTGCGCCGCTCTCGGGAAGCGCAGGCCGCCGTTTCCAGCGCGCTGTCGGAGCAGGTGCTCGGTGCCCTGCACGAATTGCTGCGCGGCCTGTGGGCTGCCGAACCGGCGCTGATCGGCGACCTGGCCGGGAGCCGCTCGACCTTCGTCTACGAAGGTCTGCTGACAGTCCTGCTGCGTCTGGTGTTCCTGCTCTATGCGGAAGACCGCGATCTCATCCCGTCGCGCACCGATCCAGCCGCGCGCGCCTTCTACGATCAGGGCTATGCCCTGCGCGGCCTGCATGCCCGGCTGTTGGATGACTCCGCCCGCAACCCGGACACGATGGAAGAGCGGCTGGGGGCGTGGGGGCAGATGCTGGCGCTGTTCCGCCTGCTGCATGCCGGCGATGGCACCGGCTGGATTCGGCCGCGCGGCGGCAGCCTGTTCGACCCCGGCACCTTTCCGTTCCTCGAAGGCCGCGCAACAGTGGCAGAGCCGCCGCGCATCCCCCGCGTCACCGACGGCACCGTCCTGCGCATCCTGGACGGGTTGATGATGCTGAAGGGCGAGCGCCTGTCCTATCGGACGCTCGACGTCGAGCAGATCGGCTCGGTCTATGAGACGGTGATGGGGTTCTCGGTTGAGCGCGCGACTGGCCCCGTTCTCGCCATCCGCGCCGGCAAGCATAACCGCACGCCGGTGTTCGTCGATCTCGCCGCGCTCGCTGCCCGCAAGGGCGAGGACCGGCTGCGCTTCCTGAAGGAAGAGGCCGAACGCGGCCAACTCACTGCCCGCCAGCAGAAGGCGATCAAGGAGGCCGCCGGCGTCGAGGGCATGGCCGCCGCGCTGGAACCCATTGCCGACGAGCGTGGCTCGCCGGGCAAGCGCGTGCTGCCAGTCGGAACGCCGGTGCTTCAGCCAACAGCAGAGCGCCGGCGCACTGGCAGCCACTACACGCCGCGCACGCTGACCGAGCCGATCGTGCGCCATGCGCTGGAACCGGCCTTTGAACGCCTCGGTCCCGACGCCACGCCGGAGCAGGTGCTCGATCTGAAGGTCTGCGATCCGGCCATGGGCTCCGGCGCCTTCCTGGTGGAAGCTTGCCGCCAACTCGCAACACGGCTGACCGAAGCCTGGGCACGCTGGCCGGACAAGCGGCCGGCGATCCCGCTCGATGAGGACGAAGATTTGCATGCCCGACGGGTGGTTGCGCAGCGCTGCCTCTACGGCGTGGATCGCAATCCGCTCGCCGTCGATCTCGCCCGGCTGTCGCTCTGGCTGGCGACGCTGGCACGCGACCACGAATTCACCTTCCTCGATCATGCCCTGAAATCGGGCGACAGCCTGGTCGGGCTGACCCAGGCTCAGATTGCCGGCTTGCGCTGGACCGACACACAGACCGCCCTGCCGCTATACCAGGGCTTCCTGCGCGAACGTGTCGCGCAGGTGCTGGAAGCGCGAGCCGAAATTCGCGAGGCTGCGGACGACGTCATGCGCTCCATCCAGGAGGCAAGGCATCGCCGTGCCGAAGGGCGACTGAATGATGTGCGGCGCCTCGGCGACGCAGTCGTCGCTACGTTCTTCATGGACGACAAGGACCGGGTGCGGGAACGAGCGCGAGCAGAACTGGAGATGTGGGCGGGTGGCTCCGACCAGGCCGCATTCTGGCAGCACGTCGGCGAGCGCACAGCGCTACTGCGCTGTGGTTCGCGTACGATCCGGCCGCTTCACTGGCACATCGAATTTCCCGAGGTGTTCGTCCGTGACAATCCGGGGTTCGACGCAATCGTTGGCAATCCGCCGTTCCTCGGAGGCAGGCATATTTCGACAGAGCATGGCGACCGCTATGCTGGGTGGCTACAGATGCTACACGAAGGGGCGCATGGAAACGCTGATCTGGTGGCGCATTTCTTCCGCCGAGCATTTAACTTGCTGCGGTGTGGTAGCTGCTTTGGTCTGATCGCCACCAACACAATCGGCCAGGGCGACACGCGCGAGACCGGGTCTAGCGTCTTGCTAGCAAAAGGCGGGAGCATCGTACGAGCGGTTCGACGGCTGCGCTGGCCGGGCGAGGCAGCGGTTATCGTGTCAGTGGTGCATGTGTTGCGCGGCCATGGGCGTAGCTCCGTTCTGGACGGGCGACAGGTGCGACGGATTTCCGCATACTTGGTCGAAGGTGACCTCGACGCTTCGCCAACGCCGCTGGCAGCGAATGCGGGCAAGGCATTTCAAGGCTGCATCTTGCTAGTGCAATGCGTCGTTCATTTTGCGGTAGTTGAGCATTCAGATGTCCCTGATCATCTGCCTACGACAATGAAAGATGCCTGTGCTGCTGAGGCTGCTTCAATACACGGCTCCGCCGTCATGCGGTTTCATTTTTAGCCATTAACCGCAATATTAATGACGCAGAGCACTAGGTCTAGGGTTCACTTTCGACGATGAGGCGGCCACAAAGGGAAAAGCGGAGCTCAGTGAATGAGATGCACCGACTGATCGCGATAGACAGGCACAATGCCGACCGCATCTTTCCCTATCTCGGCGGCGAGGAAGTAAACAACCATCCTCGGCAGTCCCATCGCCGCTGGTGCATTGACTTCAACGACTTTCCGCTAAAGCGGGAGAATTTAGCGAAGAGTTGGGCAGTGATGAACGAACGGGAGCGAGCGAAATGTCGTACTTCCGGCATCGTACCAGAGGATTATCCAGAACCAGTGGCAGGCTGACTGGCCTGATTTGCTCGCGATCGTCCAGCAGCGGGTTAAGCCTGAGCGTGATGTACAAAAGCGAGATGCGCTCCGCCATCGTTGGTGGCAGTACGCAGACAAACGGCCAGCTTTGCGAGATGCACTCAGAAACTCCTGCCGCGTATTGGCAACCAATGTAGGCGCGGCGCCGCACCTTGCGTTTGTATGGCTCCAGACAGACCGTATTTACGCTAATACTCTTGGAATAATTGTTGACGAGTCTCCATCTATGCTTTCGAGCCTTCAAAGCAGGGCGCACGAGACATGGGCTCGTTTTTTTGCTTCATCAATGAAAGACGATATCCGGTACACCCCGTCCGACTGCCTTGAGACATTCGCCTTTCCACTAATTCACGAACTGGATGTTTGTTTAGTCTCCCCGGCAATGGCTTACCATGACCACCGTGCGACCCTTATGGTTGCCCGCAACGAGGGGCTGACCAAGACCTACAACCGCTTCCATGACTCAGCCGAGACGGCCCCCGACATCCAGCGTCTGCGTGAGCTGCACCACGAAATGGACCTTGCGGTCCTCCGCGCTTACGGCTGGGACGACCTCGCCGATCGCGCCGCACCTCAATTCCTCACCGAGGACACCGAACCCGACCACCGCTACCAGGGCCGGCTGTTTTGGCCAGCGCCGTTCCGCGACGAGGTGCTGGCCCGTCTGCTCGACCTGAACGCCCAACGCGCCGCCGAGGAACGGGCGGCCGGACTCGCGCCCGCGCGCGGGCCTGCCGATGACGACTTGGAGGACGCATGACCGATCCCGCATTCCCCGATAGCCCCGCCGTACGGCGCTGGATGGTCGAGACGCTGCGTCGCGATCTGGTCGGCCCCGGCCCGGACGATGCCGATCTCGCCCGCGAGCGGCTCGGCGAGACGCCGTCACGATGGTATCTCACCGGCTTCATCACGCCCGCCGATGACGCCCCCGACGCCGATGACCTCGCCGCTCAGGAAGAGCAGGAGAACGCCGTCGAAGGCCGCGATGCGGGCGGAGCCGGCGGCGCAGCCGGCGACGACGGCGATGCCGAGCCTGCCACAACGAAGCTACGCTTCCTGCCGTCCTCGCTCGGGCTGACCGTTCTGCTGCCTCCCGACGTGAAGGAACTGGATGTCGAGCTCACCTGGGGCGACTACGTCACCGAGCCACCACTGCCTCCGACGCTGCTGATCGAAGGCCCCGCTGACGGCGCCGACGGCAAGGCAGCGGTTCCCAATGTGGACTGGGTCCGCATCCCGCGCCGCCAAACGCTTCGTCTGCCAGTACCGGACGGCATTAGCCGCCGCACGGTGCCGGACAGCGCCGCGCCACAAGTGCCTGGCGGCGGGCTGGAATTAACCGTCCACGCGCGCCCGCTCACCTTTCAGGCGCCGGAAGGGCCGCGAACAGTCCGTGCCGTTTCGGTCTTCCTCGTGAACCGCCGACCCAGAGTGCATCGCCGCCACGCCGACGTGGTCTACGCCTTCCAGGTCCGCCTCGACCTGCGCTGTGAGCAGGGCTTCAGCCCGCGTTACGATCTCTCCGGTTATCACGCAAGCGACGACGACCTGCGCCTGGCCGATCTCCACTATCGCGACGTTGCCGACTACGCCGTCGGCCGCGGCACCTCTGCGGCTTGGGAAACAGACGGGGACGCCATTGTGCGCCACGCCCACTCCGACCCGTTACCGGTCGCCGAGGTGCCCCGTGTCGCGCCGAACGAAGACATGCCAGGCGTGACGTTCGGCATGGAGAAGCTGGCGACCCTGGCCGATGTTGGCGCCGAAGAATTGTCAGAAGAGCTCGCCGGCCTGCCTGCGCTCTATGGCGCGTGGATCGAGGCCCAGCACTCCCTTGCCGGCAAGCTCGCCGCACCCCGGCGCCGCGAGACGGGCGAGAAGCTGATCCAAGCCATGGAACAGGCGCGCGCCCGTATCACGGACGGCATCAGCCTGTTGCGGTCTGACCCGCACGCCCGTAAGGCTTTTGCGCTTATGAACAGCGCTGTCGCGCGTGCAGCACGGCGCCGCAACGCTGGCCCTGGTGGTGACCCGGCCGCACAGCGTGACCCGACATGGCGGCCTTTCCAGCTTGCCTTCATCCTGCTGAACCTGCGCTCGCTGCAAGACAAGCGCAGCGCCGAGCGAGAGCTGGTGGACCTGCTGTTCTTCCCTACCGGCGGCGGCAAGACGGAAGCCTATCTTGGTTTGGCTGCGTTCGCGATCGCGCACCGTCGCCTGACCGCATCGGGGGTGCTCGGCGCCGGCGTCACGGTGATCATGCGCTACACCCTGCGCCTGCTGACGCTCGACCAATTGTCGCGCGCCGCCGGCGTGATCTGCGCGCTGGAGCTGATGCGCATCGACCCGAAGATGGTGGACGACAAGGGGCGGAAGCTTCTCGGCGACTGGCCAATCGAGATCGGGCTGTGGGTCGGCGGCGATGCGTCGCCGAACCGCCTCGGCGGTGTGAACAACACCGGCGACGACACCGCGGTAACGCGCGTGAAGAAATTCCGCCAGTTCGGCAAGCGGGCACCCGCGCCGATAAAGGCGTGTCCGTGGTGCGGCACTCCCTTTGGGCGCGAGAGCTTCCGCTGCACGCCGAACGACCGCGCGCCGACGAACATGGAAATCCGCTGCGTCAACGGCAGCTGCGACTTCACCGGCAATCGCGCGCTGCCAGTGCTGACCGTCGATGAGCCGATCTATCGGCGCCTGCCCGCCTTCGTGATCGCGACTGTCGACAAATTCGCAAGTCTTCCCTGGGTAGGCCCGTCCGGCGCGCTGCTGGGCGGCGCTGACCGCTTTGATGCTGCACAAGGGTTCTACGGTGCAAGCGAGCAGGGGGGGCAGAAGCTGTTCAATGGCTGGTCGCTGGACCCGCCAGACCTGATCATCCAGGACGAACTGCACCTGATTTCCGGTCCGCTCGGCACCGTCGCCGGACTTTATGAAGCCGCGATCGACCGACTTACAACCCGGGTATTCGAGGGTCAGCGCATCCGCCCGAAGATTGTGGCGTCCACCGCCACGGTGCGCCGCGCGGCGCAGCAAATTAGGGCGCTCTTCGACCGCGATAAAACCGCGATGTTCCCGCCGCCCGGCATCGAAGCGACCGACAGCTTCTTCGCGAAGACGCTGAACGATGCCTACAATCCGCCACGCTGGTACATCGGCCTCGCCGCCCAGGGGCGCGGACCGAAGCTGGTCTTTCTGCGGGCACTTACCACTCTGCAGGCTGCAGCGCAGGCAGCCTATGATGCCTCCGGCGGTCCACGGAAAGGCAGCCCCGCCGATCCCTATATGACAGCGCTCTGCTACTTCAACGCCCTGCGTGAACTCGGCGGCGCACGACGGATCGTGGAGGACGAAGTTCGAACGCGCACCAGGTGCTATGGCTCCGATCGCAAGCGCCACGGGGAAACGGTCGGCCCGTTCAAAGACAGATTTGTGCGCGACGTGCTTGAACTGACCTCTCGGGTTAACACAGATCAGGTCGCGGAGGCAAAGCGGATTCTCGAATCCGCCTTCGATGGATCGCCAGACGTGGTGGACGTCGCTTTGGCGACCAACATGATCTCGGTCGGTTTGGATATCACTCGTCTCGGCCTGATGGTCGTGCAAGGCCAGCCAAAGACCGCAGCGGAATACATCCAGGCCACCAGCCGAGTGGGCCGCGATCATCACCGGCCCGGCCTTGTGGTGACCATTTTGAACCTTCATAAGCCGCGCGACCGAATGCACTACGAGCAATTCGGTCATTTCCATCGGACCTTCTACCGCGCGGTCGAAGCCACCAGCGTCACGCCGTCGGCAGCGCGGGCTCTGGACCGAGCGCTCGCCGCCGTGGTTGTCACCATCGCCCGGCACATCGACCCAAGCCTGACACCCGAGCAGGCAGTGTGCGCATTGCTGGATCACGAGCCAGTGCAGAAGCTGGTGTGCGACGCACTGCTCGCGCGGGCGCCCGCTGACGCAGTGGCTGGAGGACATGCCGCGTTGCGTGATGCCATCGAGGGCCTGATGCGCGACTGGATCACGGTCGTTGAGGAGAGATGATCCACAACGGAGGCACCTTCAATTATGGGAAGCGGCCAGCACGCCTTCTTTGCGAACCGCTCGACCCTGCCTTGTCGAACCTATCGCCTGCGCATCAGCGGTTTACCGCCGGCCGCTCAATGCGTGATGTCGAGCCGAATGCCTACCTGAAGGTGCGCGATCCGTTCTGTGCTCCGATCGCCAACGCCGCCGACTTGGACTGAGGAGTACCGCCCATGGCTCGAACCCTGCAACGCTTTAGTCAACTGATTACAACCTTCGGTCCTGGCGCGATGATCGACCTGCCAACCCGTTCCGTCCTCGTCGGCGGCCTCGAACGATGGGATATGCGGGATGCGGCGTTCAAGCCGATCGCCGAGCGCCGCCTCGCCGAACTACTGGAAAAGCGTCTCAAGGAAACCGGGCGGTTTGAGGAGAACAAAAAGCTGAGCCTGCGCTCGCCGCCGCTGTTCGAGGAGGTACAGGGTCGAGAGCCACCTGGCGTGGCCGTGACCATTTTCCCGACCTGGTTCGTGTGTGAACCGGAACCAGGATCGAGCCAGGAGCCCGGTAGCACACAGCGCCGCCGGCTCGTCGTGTGGAAGGAGCTGCTGCCGAACGGCGGTCGGCGCCAATATCAGCTTGAGAGCGGCAAAAAGGTGGACGTCACCCCGATCCGCTTCGTCGCCGGATGCGAGAAGGGTCACCTGCAGGACATCAACTGGCGCTGGGTCGTGCATGGCAGCACCGACTGTCGGGAACCGCTGTGGCTTCAGGAACGTGGCACCAGCGCCGATCCACGCGACACGCGAGTCACTTGCGGCTGCGGTGCATCTATTACCCTGGAACAGGCATTCCAGCCAGGTCGTCTCGGCAAGTGCAACGGGCACCGGCCCTGGCTGGGTGACAGCGACGCCGCGGGGTGCACCAACAACCTGCGCTTCCTCACGCGCACCGCCACCAACACCTATTTCTCTCAGGTCGCCACGGTCATCTCCCTGCCGACTGGAGAAGATGAGCTGTCGCGTCTCGTCCATAAGCATTTCGATGACCTGGTCGCGATCGAGAGCGCGGACGAGCTCAAAATTGTCCGCCGTGCCCACAAGGCCCTTGCGGCTTCGCTGGAAGGTTACAGCGATGCGGATGTGTTCGCGCGCGTGCAGTTGCTGAAGCAGCAGTCCGAACAGGATGCCTCTCTGCCACCAAAGCTCGCTGAATTCGAGGTGTTCGCCAGTGGCCGCGAGCTTATCGGCGAGAACCGCCCGGGCTCGCTGCTGTTTGCGGAGACACTGTCCCGAGATCGATGGGACCGTAGCCATGCCCAACAATGCGCCGGGATCAAAAGCCTGGTCACGGTGCATCGCCTGCGGGAGGTCTCCTGCCTTTATGGATTCACCCGCTTCGAAGCAGCGGCGACGGTCGGCGACAATGATCTGGAGGACGTACGGCTCGCCGTTGACGGCGCTCCGCTGAGCCTGGGCGCCGATTGGTTGCCAGCCGTTGAGCAGTTTGGGGAGGGGCTCTTTATCCACTTCGACCCTGATGCTGTAGCGGCCTGGCTGGCCCGCGATGGCGTTGTCGAGCGGGTCAAAAACCTCCTCGCGGGCCATGCCGTGTGGGCGGCTGCTCGTGGCGAGCGCGCTGCCCCGTTCGCCGGCGCGACATACGTGATGCTGCATAGCCTGTCGCACGCCCTGATGGGCGAGATCGCCCTCGAATGTGGCTATCCAGCAACCGCATTGAAGGAACGCATCTACGCACTGCCGAACCCGTTGGTGAAGACGCGCATCGACCAGTGCGGCATCCTGATCTACACGGCCACGGCCGGCAACCAAGGGACCCTCGGCGGCCTCGTCGCCACGGCTGATCGCTTCGCTCAGATCCTGCGCTCGGCGCTGGATCGGCTGGAAGTCTGCTCGAACGATCCCGTCTGTGGCGACCATATCCCGGCATCGAGTGCTGACGATCGGGCGCTACATGGCGCTGCCTGCCATGGCTGTCTGCTGGTCGCTGAGACCAGCTGCGAGAGTCGAAACTGGTTCCTGGATCGCGCGCTGCTCGTCGAGACGGTTGCAGGAGACGGATCTGCCTTTTTCAACCACCCTTAGCTCGACTTTGCCACTTTCTCGCAAAGGGCAGGGCACCCTTCAACGACCGGCGACACGGCAGCCTGCCCTCTCTCCGTAAAGAAGTGGCGCCGGCTACACTTACGTCAGCTTCTTCGCGCCCCCCCTCCTTGGTTTCTTCTCATGGACTTCGTCAGCGGCTTCGCCGCTACCATCGGGCGCAGAGGGGCATTCGGATCGCCTGGCATGAATAGGTGCTGAATGACGAACTGCCCCAGATCGGCTTCGCGACGGTGCCCGGTTTCACGAACGCGGCTGTCGCTGGGCCGGGCAGAGGACAGTCGGAATGCCCCCGGCATGGCCATACCTAATTTGCAATGATTGTTGCTGATATTGCGTTCGACACCGGCTATCGCAGCAGCTATGTCGCCGTCGAGCACGAAGGCAAGCATCCCGCCGAAACGCACGGAGCGTGCGTACTGCCCACGAACGAATCGGAGCATACCAAATTGGACATACTCGGCGAAATATGGCCGGATTTCATCCCCTTCGCGAACGTTGAGGCGTTTGCACTCCAGGCAGAAGTAGATGTCCTCGCGCGGTGCGAGAGGTGAGAACACGATGTCCATCCGCCCCTGATCCTCACCGGCGGCAGGGTCAAGTTCTACCAACTGCACGTCGATCCTGAATGGCAGGTCACAGCTGCTGCGGGACTGGCGAAGGGACCGACATAAATTCTCGGAGACCGTGTCTTCGCGTTCGTTCGCGGCCGGTGGCGGCATGGTCTCCCACGTGTCGATGACGAGACCGAGAATAGCAGGCACCTGTGATTCGAGTAAGTCGATCCACTCTTCCGGTGAGCCAAAATGCGTCATGGGTTCTCCCCAGGAGAACGCATAAGAATGGTGCCCGCGATTTCATCCGCATCGTTCATTGCAGCGGTCTGAGTCCAGAATCTCTGGCCGGCCGGTTTCACCACGTAAAGGCGTTTGCGGTCGAACACCATCACTCCGCGCACGATATCAAGGGTGGCGTGCTGGCGCGGCAGGGCCTTGCGCACTCTGTCGAGAAGCTGGAGCACGTCGCTGCTGACCTTCTGCATCGGCTCCTGCGCCTGGGAGCGTTCGACCTTCTCGATGACCGCCACGCCGACACCGAGTGTATCAGATCCGTGAACCTGGCCGCGGACGGCGAACAGGCCGTGTTTTGCCCAGCCATTCAGCATCCCGCACAGCCGGTCGAGATACGCTTGGCGGATCGCCTGGGTCGCCGGCATGACGGTGGGGACCAACGGCCGGGCGCGTGTGGGCCGGGTGCTATCGATGATGACGTTGACTGTGTCGTCGATCAGGAGCTTTTCCAGAGGCAAAACGTCAAAATACTTCCCGATCAGCGGCTCAATTTTCACGCGGGCGGCCTGCACGATACCGGCCCGATCGACTAGATCCGCATCTGCCTCATGAGCCGCAGCATCGACGATCCTCGCTACCTCGCGGACGATCTTCCGGGAACGGTCTGAATCGGATTGTTGATCTGGTAACGGAAATGGAAGCCTCAAGACTTCATTGACGTGGACTTCTTGCCGACTAATTCCCCAATTAGACGATGTGTGGAACAAAAAATATCGCGCGAGGGAGCTTTGGAGATACGCAGCTAAAAATGCCAACAAGTCCCGATCCGCAGATGGCCCATGAATTCCGCGCAGGGCGTGCCGGAAGGAAACATCGAAGTCGGCAAAGGCGACGCTAGTATATCCTTTGGCCACAAGCACGTGTGGGGCTTTGTAGATTTGTGTATTTTTATTTGATCTGCCACGAACAGTCATCTGCTGACTGCTCAGCTTTGTGCAGTCCCTGGACAAAAGGAACAAATCCAGCGCTGGGTTGGTTGCTTCGACGAAGTGTGTCGAAGGAAGGGTGACTGTCCCCGCCTTGTCTGAATCATCGTTCTCCCCCAGCGGCTGAAATCCCTCTGACATGAGCCATGGTTTTGAATTGGACCGATCATGGGGCTGGCGAACGACATCCCGTAGCCGGGGGTAAAGGCTGAGGCGGTCGAGGAGTTCTCCAATCCCGCGGCGTTGCCCAGAATCTTTGCTTCCAGAGTTGCGGGGCGTCTGGCCCATCGAGGTCCTGGAGCAGTGCTCCGACCGTGAACGTGGTCCGGTCCTGCGGGGCAACGGTGATGACTTCCGCCTTGGTGACCGTCCAGTCGGACTTTGGCCCCCAATACTCGATACGATGAGCGGTGTTCGTGGGTGCGGACGTACGATAACTCACAACGATCGCAGGATGTCCTGCTTTCTCGAACAGGAACCTCTGGAAGTCGGCGAGGTTAAGCACCCGGTCGATGGTGTGGGCCCTAACCCAGGCTTTTTGGAAGGAGAGGGCTGTTGTGCTGTGGTTAAAAAGCACCCCGTGCGGTAACACCAGGCACACTCGACCATCCTCTGCGATGTGCTGGGTCGCCTTCCAGACGAACGCAGCCGCGATCTGCTTATCCGGGAGCGGTCGATCATTCCCGGCGCACCACTTGGCAGCCGGGGACCTTTCGTCGGCGATGCTTCCCCACGGCGGATTGCCGATGACCAGAGATACGCCCGTTGGAATCCGATCGGTGTCACTGAAAAAATCGGTGCAGCGGATGTTTCCCACACCCGCGGCCCCATCCTCGTCCAAAACGACAAGCCGTGGAAGTGCTTTGCCTTTCTGCTGAAGCGCCTGGATGTCCCTTGGCGCGAGCTGGTCGAGATAAGCGAGGTAAAGGCTAAACGCCGTGATCCGGCAGGCCGTCAAACTGACGTCTACGCCAAACAAGCTTTCCTTAAGGAGCCGCATCAGCTCGGTTGCCGTCCGGTCGTTCCGAGCCGTCGGATTAGCCTGCTTCCACTCTTCAGCCAACCGGTTGAAAAGCCCAACAAGAAAGATGCCAGACCCACACGCCGGGTCGAGGAACCGCCTGCCAATCAGTCGCCCGTTGCCGTCGAGTGCCGTATCCAGCACGACTTCAGCCAAGAACCGGGGAGTATAAAAGGCTCCCTGCTTCTTCTCGGTGTCCTTCAGGAACCGTTCGTAGATCGCGCTGATGGTTTCTATCGGAATAAATTTGAAGTCGTAGGGCCAAAACAGTGCCTGCTGCCCACTACGTACCTGTGTCCCTTGAAAGAACTCATGCAGCGTTGTTATATGCTCAGCACGGATAGTATCCTTCTCGACATCCAGGTCGTCACTGAACAAGTCCCCGTTGAAGTCCTCCCGAAGCTTTTCAAACAGACGGTAGAGGGCATTCTTTGCCTGATTGCGACCCGTAAGTCCGAGCAAGCCTCTAAGGTCGGCTGCCCCGCGGACGCCGAGGCCCGCGAGATAACTCTGACCGATGACCCCACGATCGAACAGGTAGCAGGTAAATACGAGACGGCAGAGGAGCCCGTCGAGTACGTGTGCAGGAATGCCCCCGGGGGTGGCATCGTCGAGCTTTGCTCGCGTATCCCAAAGGTTGTTCAGAAGGTCGCGTTCGACTCGTTGGTTCGGGTCAAACGAACGTGGATGGGCGCGGAAAAATTCACCAGTCTCGACAGAGACGATGAACGTTTGAAGCGTGGTGGCCACTCGTTCGAGCGTTTGCACAAAGCTGGGAATTTTGTCGCGGCCGTCCGTGGCCGGCGTTGGCCGCGTCATACCAGAATACACGTGAACTTGCGTATCCGTTACCAGAACGAGCAGTGCTGCGCCACCGTGGTTCCAGAAACTCCGATGCAATTCGGAAACGATATCTGGCGTGATCCGCTTTACCAGTTTGAAATATGCAAGTGGTGAATGGTCGGCGCACAGCACCCCGTCGATCTTGAGGGTGTCGAACGCTCGTCTTAGTAGGTGGGCCTGTGGGGTGGACGGAGTGAGCTCTTCCTTGCTTGTGAAAAGACCAGGTGGACTCCGATCCTCGATCCCAAACTCAACCCGCCAGTCCGTTCCCGGTGCCATCGACATTTGTTCGGCCCCTCACGCCTGAGAAACGGCTGCGGGTTCCGACACAAATTCGTAAGCCAAGTGATGAAGGAGACTCATATCTCTTTTCTGCAGTTCTTTGGCAACAATCGCTTCTGTTGTGGTCTTCACCCATCGCCTTTCGTCGGTCAGATCAGCCTTAGGGAGGGCCACAAGCGCGTCACTCCGTGCCATTGCCCCCCCTGTTGTTTGCCCGTTCAAGTTTCTCGAGCGCGGCTTCCAGAATCCAGTTGTTCCGCGAGAGCGGTATCGGACGCTGCTCCAGCGCCTCGTCGATTTGCGTCGCGAGTTCCTGGGGAATCCGGATGGTCACGGATACCCTGGGGCTTTCCTTTTTGCGCCGCGTCACCGCCGATCCCTTCGCTCGAATCACTGTGACATCATAGTGGTGTCACGAATATCTTCAACCCATTAATCGTGGCTGATGAGCCTGCATCCGGCTCGAGACAGGGGGGCGCTGCTCACCAATCCTGGCGTGCCACGGCTGGCCGAACTCCAGGCGCCCGTTGCCCCGCCGCAGTGGTTACATACCTTACCTTTACCCGCATCTAGAAAGATGCAATTTTATCATTATGTTAGCCTAGCCATCTGTGCGCCGTAGCTGAGGGAAGCCCCTTGGAACGCAGGTGCAGCATACGCCCGCTTTCGCAACGGGCATTTGGAAAATCTGCCATTTTCGGCGCTCGGCTGCGGATCGACATGATGTCGTTCTATAGTAGCGCAGGGCTTTGCCACGATGCGGGTAAAGGTAAGGGTTACATACACGTGAGCTGCCAGAACGGCACCCGCGAACGGCGGACCACTGATCCGACTCACGACTGTGGCAATCCGCTGCGGTCGACCGTGGAAAATGGCCCGGGTCGCAACAATTATAGTGCAACATAAAGGACGTTGGACTAAAGCGCTACGAATTATTTATCTGATCCGAGCAAAATAAGAAGTCTGTTCGCATTCGATCTCGCCTATCTACGCTGGTGCTTGGCTATATCGTAGCGGTTCTTCTGACGGCCCTGACTGCGGGATCATCGCAGCGCGCCCTGTAGCGCGCCTCATCTCGCAAAGGAGTCTGTCAATGACCCCGCTTCGCCATCGCGTGATCGAAGAAATGCAGATCCGGAACCTCGCGCCGGACACACAACGCTCGTATCTTCAGCAGATTTCCCAGTTCGCCCGGCACTTCGGCAAATCACCTGAGCTGTTGGGCCCGGCCGATATCCGCGCCTATCAGCTCTATCTAGTCCAGGACCGGCAGCTTTCTGCCAGTTCGATATTGGTCGCAGTGGCTGCCATCCGCTTCCTTTACAAGGTCACCCTCAAGAGGGATTGGAATATCGAGGAGTGTATCCCTACCTGCCGCAAGCCGCAGCGGCTTCCCGTCGTGCTCAGCCAGGAAGAAGTCCGCCGGTTCCTCGACGGGGTCGAGATGCTGAAGCACCGCGTCATCCTGACCGTCTGCTACGCCGCGGGTCTGCGGATTTCCGAAGCCGTCCGCCTGACCGCTTCCGCGATCGACAACCAGCGCATGGTCATCCGCGTCGAGGAGGGCAAAGGGCGCAAGGACCGCTACGTCATGCTCTCCCCCATGTTGCTGGACCTCCTCCGAAACTACTGGCGCATCGCCCGCCCGAAGGAATGGCTATTCCCTGGCGACCTGCCAGGCCAGCCAATCACGAGGTTCGCCGTCGAAAACGCCTGCAAGAGAGCGCGGCAGCACTCCAATATATCCAAACCTGTCACACCGCACTCGCTGCGTCATGCCTTCGCCGTCCACCTGCTCGAAGCCGGCGCTGATCTGCGTACCATCCAGCTGCTGCTCGGTCACCGCAGCCTGAGCACCACCGCCCGATACCTGCGCCTCGCGACCAACAAGGTGTGCGCCACCGCCAGCCCGCTGGATGCCCTGCAGGCGGTGTGTTGCGTCATGGCCGATCCCGTCCCTGTACCTGCCTGAACCGGCGCGATGCGCCCCGAGTTGGAGGTGGCGGACATCTTCCGCCTCCACGGCCCGGCGTACCGGCAAGCCCACGCGGACCATCTCGGCGGCACCGAGCGCCGCGTGATGGCGGCGATCGAGGCGTGCCGGACGCCGGCGCTCGGTGGCCATGTCGAGCACTGTGCCGATTGCGGACTGATTCGTTGCGCCTACAACTCCTGCCTTATGGGCAAAGCCGGTAATGGGGAGCTGGCGATCGCGATGACCGCATTTTCCTGTGCTTTGCAGGTCTCTTGCTCACCATAACAAGTTGCCCGTACGGCCCCGTCGGCTCGGCCAATGATGGCCGGTCACATACGGGGACGATTATGTTGGAGACCTACTTCTCGGCAGCGATGATGCTGGGACATCTGCGCAGCGGGCCGAGCGGGCCATACCTCGACGGGTTTGCTGAGGCGCTGGAACGGCAGGGCTATGGCCCCGAGACAGCAGTACGCTACCTGCGGGCGGCGGCTCACATTGGCCACGTCATGACCGAGCAATGCGCGGGCCTGACGGACATTGACCTCGCGGCGTTCGATGAGCACCTGCGCACCTGCCGGTGTCCACGCGCCAAGGGCGGCCGGCGCAACCACCATACCATCTACGGTGCCAGGCTCTTTCGCCGGCACCTCGTCGAGCTCGGCGTCTGCCGGTCCGCGGCCGTGGTGGCAGCACCCGCCGAGCCGAAGTTGGTCGCTGACTTCAAGACGTGGCTGCGCAAGCATCGCGGCGCATCCGATGCTACCGTCAGGCTCTACGCCCGCGACGCCGCTGGCCTTATGACCGAGCTTGGATCGGACCCCGCCGGCTGGAGGCCGAACGACATCCGCGGCTACTTCCTGGCATGCGCGAGCAAGTCCGGTCGCGGCACGATCGAGAAGATGACGACGAGCCTGCGGGCCTTCCTGCGGTACCTCGCCGTCGCAGGCCGCTGCCAAGCAGGTCTCGACGGCGCCGTTCCGACCTACGCCCATTGGCAGCTCGCCGACATGCCCAGGTATCTGTCGACCGAGCAGGTCGACCGACTGATTGCTGCCTGTGACGGCGACGCCGGTGCGCGCCGACGTGACCGTGCGATCCTGCTCTTGTTGGCGCGCCTCGGGCTGCGGGCCGGCGACGTGGCGCAACTTCGCCTCACCGATATCGAGTGGCAAACGGGCTCGTTGCGGGTCTGCGGCAAGTCACGCTACGAGGTCCGGTTGCCGCTGCCGCAAGAGGTCGGCGATGCGATCGCTGCCTACCTCGAAGGCCGACCGTCCGCCTGTCGAAGCGATCTCGTGTTCCTCCGCACGATCGCACCGTGCCGGCCATTCCGCCGAGGCGACGGCATCTCGTCGGTGGTGAAGCGCCTCATGAAGCGGGCCGCCATCGTGACGCCCGTCAAGGGAGCACACGCTCTGCGGCACACCGCAGCGACCCAGATGCTGCGGCACGGCGTTCCACTCGACAAGATCGGCCTTGTCCTCCGGCATCGCGGCATCGACACGACGGCCTATTACGCAAAGGCCGATGTCGCGCTGCAGAAGCAGGTCGCGCAGCCTTGGCCGGAGGCGCTCTGATGCTGAACGCCATCGAGACCTATCTCGCTCTGCGGCGCGCCACGGGCTTCGCGATGTCGACCGCTGACTGCCTGCTGAAGAGCTTTGCCGCCTTCGCGGCCGAGCGCGGACAAACGCACGTCGTGTCGCAAACAGCGATCGACTGGGCCGCTCTCGGTCCGACTGTGGCGCAACGCGATGCTCGGCTCAGAGCCGTCTGCCGCTTCGTGCTCCATGTCCAGGTGGAGGACGTCGGGCATAAGCTGCCGCCGGCCAATCACTTCGGCGCGCGCAAGCGGCGCCGCACGCCGCACATCTACACGACAGACGAGATCGGTCGCCTGATCGAAGCTGCGCTGCGGCTTCGGCCGATGGGCGAATTGCGTCCGTATACCTATGCGACCTTGATCGCGCTGCTCTCGGCCACCGGACTGCGTATCTCCGAAACCCTGAAGCTGACGATCGCGGACGTGACCAGCGATGGTCTGCTGATCCGCGAGACCAAGTTCCGCAAGACGCGGCTGGTGCCGCTGCACGACACGGCGGTCGCCGGCTTGCAGCGATACCTGGACCGTCGCGGGCCCGGCGCGGACGATGATCCGGTGTTCATCGACAAGTGCGGTCGGCCCCTTCGTTACCTTGCCGTCAAGGAGACCTTCGACAGGCTGGTCGACAAGGCCGGCATCAAGTCGAGGTCGGGACGTCGCCCTCGCTTGCACGATCTGCGGCACACGTTTGCGGTGCGTGCGCTGCAAGGCAGCCCAGCCGGCCGAGGTCGGTGCGGGGCGCACATGGCGGCACTCGCGACCTACATGGGCCACGTCAACATCTACGCGACCTACTGGTATCTGGAGGCCACGGCCGACCTCTTGCGCGATGTCGCCGCGGCCGGCGAAGCGTTCTTGTCCGAGGGGAGGTCAGCATGACGCCGATTGCTCCCCTCATCGAGACGTTCCTGCGCGACACCCTCGCTCGCCAGCGGGGCGCCAGCCGGCACACGAGCGATTCCTACGCCTCGAGCTTCCAGCTGTTGTTCGTGTTCGCCGCCGACCGCCTTAAGGTCAAACCATCGGCGCTGACGCTGGAGCAGATTGATGCCGGACTCGTCAGCGCCTTCCTCGAGCATCTCGAGGACAAGCGCAAGAACGCGGCCGTGACGCGCAACGTTCGGCTGGCGGCTATCAAGTCGTTCTTCCGCTTCCTCGAATATCGGCAACCGGTCGCGCTCGAGCAGATCCGCCGCGTCCTGGCGATCCCGTTCAAGAAAACGGATACGCGCCTGGTGCCCTACCTTCTGCGCGATGAGTTGCAGGCCGTGCTCGATGCTCCTGATCCGGCGACACTCGATGGCATTCGTGATCGCGCCATGTTGCACGTTGCGGTCTGTGCAGGGCTGCGCGTCTCCGAGCTGACGGGACTGAAGATCGACGATATTGACCCGCAGTCGATGAGTATCCGCGTGCTTGGCAAGGGGCGCCGGGAGCGGTCGCTGCCGTTGTGGAAGCCGGCGGCCGCTGCACTGCGCGCCTGGCTCGCCATACGCGGGCAGGTCGCGGCACCCGAGGTGTTCGTCAACGCTCGTGGTGAGCCGCTGAGCCGATGGGGCTTTGCCTACCTGCTCAAGCAACACGTCGCGACCGCGGCTCGGAAGCAGCCTGGACTTACCAAGAAACGCGTCTCGCCCCACGTGCTCAGGCACACGTGCGCGATGGTCGTCCTGCAGGCGACCGGGGATATCCGGAAGGTGTCGCTGTGGCTGGGCCACGCCACATTGACGACCACCGAGGTCTACACGCGTGGTGATCCGACCGAGAAGCTCGATGCAATGGAGGCGATCGTGCCGCCACACCTGCGTCGCGGTGTCTTCCAGCCCACTGACAAGTTGATCGCGCTGCTGAAGCGTGCCTCGTAATGGTGAGCCGAGCTGGCGGCGACTGCTGTTGGACCGCAGACAAATTGTCGCCAGCTCCCCATTACCGGCTTTGCCCATAAGGCAGGTAATGGGCGTCGCGCATTACATGCCGTGATCGGCACTGTCCGAAGTGCCAGGCCCTGGCGCGCGCCGACTGGCTGGAGGCGCGCCAGGCCGAGCTGCTGCCGGTGCCCTACTTCCACGTCGTGTTCACCGTGCCCGCGCAAGTCGCCGAGATCGCCTTCCACAACAAGGAGGTCGTCTACGGCATCCTGTTCCGTGCCTCGGCCGAAGCACTGCGCAACGTCGCCGCAGACAGCCGCTACCTCGGCGCCGAGATCGGTGCGATCTCGGTGCTGCATACCTGGGGACAGGCCCTCCATCATCATCCGCACATTCATTACATCGTTCCGGGGGGTGGGATCTCGCCGGACCAGACACGCTGGGTCGCCTGTCCTCCCGGCTTCTTCCTGCCGGTGCGCGTGCTCTCCCGCCGCTTCCGCGATCTGTTCGTGCACCAGATGCGCACCGTCTTTGCCGACGGTGAACTCCGCTTCCCTGCCTCTCTTGCCGCCCTGGCCGAACCCGCTGCCTTCGCCGCCAGGCTCGATGCGGTGGCCGAGATCGAATGGGTCGTCAACGCCAAGCCTCCATTCGCTGGCCCCGAGCAAGTGCTCGGCTATCTCGGCCGCTACACCCATCGCGTCGCCATCGCCAACAGTCGCCTCGTCGGGCTCGACGACGGCCAGGTCAGCTTCACCTGGAAAGACTATCGCCGGAACGGCGAGACCAAGGTCATGACGCTGGGGGCCGACGAGTTCATCCGCCGCTTCCTGCAGCACACCGTGCCCGACGGCTTCCACCGCATCCGCCACATCGGTTTCCTCGCCAACTGCCATCGCACCGCGAAGCTGGATCTCTGCCGCGAACTGCTTGCCGTGCCGCCACCGCCGCCAGAGGGTCCCGCTCCGCGCCGCTGGCAGGATCGCCTCCGCGACCTTACCGGTCAGGACATCGAGGTCTGCCCCTGCTGCGGTGGCCGGATGGTGACCTGTGGTACGCTGCCGCCACAGCCGCCGCCGCGCCCACCCATGTGGTGCGACAGCTCATGATCCACTCTCCGTCGCCCCCTGTCTGCTCTATCCTGCCAGGCAACGCCGACCACGGTGGCAGTCAACGCCTGCCGCACGGCGCCCTGCTGCTCGCTGGAACGTCCGCCGCTCCTGCAAACCGCGCCATGCGCCCGATCAATCGGCCGCAACCATGCCTCAGCATCCCGACACGACAATCACAGCGCCTGCACGAGCCAGCCGAACCGATCCGAAGGGCGACGGATCGACCGGCGGACCGCCACAACAATCCCCATAGCCGCATCCTGCCGGCGCTTTAGCCCAACCCGTTTTTTGCTTACCGGCGCGGCCCCGACCACCTTACGCCGACTGGCAACGCTTGTGCGCCGCGCCGCCAAGCAAAAAACGCTCTACGTTATGTTCCTGATTCTTCTTGCCGGTTTGCGAACTCAACGTCTACTTCGGCCTGCCAGCGCTGAATCGTTGTGCCGAAGCGATATGCATGATTGTCGATATATTGCAGCTCGGTGCGCATGGCATCTGGGTCGTGCCCTTTTCCTTGACGTGCCATAAACTCGACGAGATGAAACGCGGCCTCTGGTCCGAGGGAAAAGTACACTTGTGCCAGATATCCACCATCTTCGGAGGAAAAGTAGGATGATCTGAAATCAGTCTCATGCAATGCCCTAATGAAATCCCGCAACGCTGCACGGAGAGCATGCTGATCAAGACCTCGTTCGCGGGAAGCTTCATCAATGAACGATTCAAGTGTCCCCTTACTCACAGCCTGATCCTCTCCACCTCGTCCTGCGTGAGCCTTTCCTTTGTCCGGTCGTAGAGTTTCGTCGTGCGCGGGCTTTCATGCGCGGCCATAGCCTGAGCATGTTCTAACGATCCGCCATTGGAAAGATACGCCGTGATCCCGGTCGCGCGAAAGCTGTGATTGCCGATCGGCGCCATGATGCCGGCGGCGAGGGCGCGCTTGCGCACCATACGCCAGGCATCGGCCTGGGTCATCGGCGCGTCGGCGAGTGTGACGCCCAGGTGCCCGCGGCTGGTGCGGAACAGCCAGCCTTTCTTGTCGTCGGCGATGCCGGCCGCGGCGATGTAGGCGTGTACCAGTTCGGCGAGCGCGTGATGGCAGGGCAGGGCGTGCTCCTTGCCGCCTTTCTCGTGCAGCCGGATCAGCCAGCCGGAACCCTTCGGCTCCAGATCCTCGACCTTCATCTTCAGCGCGGCACCGATGCGCGCGAAGCCATAGGTGAGGGTAGCGATCAGCGCGCGGTCGCGCAGGTCGCGCACGGTCTCGGTCGGGATGCTGTCGATTAGCCGCCGCCATTCCGGCCCCTCCAGCACGGGCGTCTTTCCGGTCTTGACGACGTATTTCGGCCCGCGCACGGCGGCAGCCGGGTTGGTCGGCATCACCTGGCCGGTCACCAGCCAGTCGAACAGCATCCGGATGGCGGCGAGTTGCTGCTTGACGCTCGGCGGCGCAGCGGTCTCCTGCAGCGCCTCGATGTAGGCGCCGACATCGTGCGGCCGGATCGTGGTCAGCGTAAGCCCGCGGCCGTCGCACCAGGTCAGGAAACTGGCGCAGGCGCGGGCATAGGCCCGGCGCGTGTTCGGGTTGCGGATGTTGGCGGTGAAGAATTCGACATAGCGCCAGCTGGCGCGCTCGCCGGCATCGGCGATCAGCGCCGGCACCAGGTGGGTGTCGGTCGGGGTCGCGAGTGCGCCTGATTCTATGGTCACGGGAAGCTGGTCGGTCATGGCAACGTCATCGGGGTTGATCGTTATCGATTGGAGCTCGTTCTATGCGGAAGGCGCTCCCCCATGTAATCCTCCCTGAGGTGCCGCATCCATGGTCGTGAACAGTCGCTCGTAGATTCGATCAACGGCTGCGGCCTGCAAAGTCCTGCGGATGAGCGTCGCGTCATCTGCTGAAGGAATAGCAGGTTGTCCCGGTTCCGGCCGCCTGAACAATTCCGGCCTCTCCATCGCCAGTTTGAGCAACCGCTTCGTTGGCTCCGAAGGCTGAATTTCGCCGCTCTCATATTTTTCGAACGACTTCTCGCCGCCGCCGAACAGCAACCCTGCCTCACGTTGCGTCAACCCGCAGCTTTGCCGAATGGCGCGGATGACCACGGGCACGAACAGAGTTTCACCGCGGGCCAAGGCCTTCGCCGTCCGACGCGCCATTTCGGCAATCTGATTATCCTCGTCAACCAACTGTCCCTCAAGGTCGTCGGGATCGGTTAGCGAGCACCACCAGCCTGGCTGACAATAGGTGAACCGCTTTCCCTCGACCGTTAGAGTCACTTCCTTTTCGCCGCGGGTCATCGGGCGGCCTGATTCAGCGCTCGGCATTGTCTCGGGATAATCTCTCGGGTTCTTTCGCATCGGTCATGCCTCCTTGAAGCTGATCAAAAATAATGACTGCCTGGCATCGAGCGTAAATTTCACGTATATCGTCCGGCCTTCAACACTCGGCTTGTAGACATCATGCCAAATCTTATGGTCGGCAAAGGAGGTCATCGATTTATCAAAGTCCGAAGGCTTTAATGACTGAATGACGGCCACCACGGCGCTGTCATCCATATCCAAATCGTCGGCACCCTGTTTTGAGACGAACGAGCGGTTGAGCCTATCTGGGTCGGCGAACTCGGCCTTGATGTTCGCTAGTGCGTAGTGCGGTTTGAGCTTTTCCGTCATTCAGCCTCATTCCCACCCCCATTATGGGGGAGGTCGTCGCAAAAGTCAACATAAATCCCCCCATAATGGGGGGGGAAGGCTAAACCTCCGCCTCCTTGGGGAAATCCCGCCGCTCAGCGGCGCGGATCGTCAGCACGCCAACCCTTCAGCTCGCCGCGTCGTCCGCCGCCGGCCATGTCAACGCCTGGACCGTCACCCCGCGCGGAACATCCCCCACGTCCGTCGCGACAAAGGCCGTGCCGCTGCACCGGAAACAACATGTGTTGGCGGGCTCGCCCGCCGGAACCGCCACGTGACACCATCCGCAGGCCACGCAGCGCAAAAGAAGGATCTCGCCCGAGTGCACCGGATTGTGCGTCGCCCCTGCAGCCCGCAGCCTGTTGTTTGCCGGAGGCGGATTTTCCAGCAGATCAAGTACCAGCAGACTGTCGCGCTCGGAAAGCTTCAGGCGGTCAGCCGCTTCGATGGCTTCTGGCGTCATATCAGCAAACTGCTTGTGAGCTTCGGCTAGGCTCTCGTCGAGTTCAACGTCGCCGAGTGGCGCAAAGCGCCAGCGGATTCTCTTGGCTAAATCCGGCGCGCAATTGCGATCTGGAAGCGTCGGTTCGGGTGAAAGGGTTCGCATGAGCGACCTTCCATCTCAGACCGAAGCCGGAGCGTAGACCGTGGGAGGCCCGGGAAACCGCGTCACGTTGATGTGGCCTGAGCTCTGCCTTGCTTTCCACAGGTCATACTGCGACTGCATCCGCAACCACGCGGCAGCCGTGCTCCAGCCGGCCAGCTCCAGCCGGATAGCCATCTCAGCGGAAACCCCCGTCCGTCCATTCAGCAACTCGGAAAGCGACTGCCGGGACACCCCAAGCCCCTTAGCCGCCGCTGTGACCGAAAGACCCAGGGCGTTGATGCAATCCTCTCGAATGATCTCGCCGGGGTGCGCCGGATTGTGCATCTCCATCGTAGCCACCTTTCCTGCGGTCAGTGGTAATCGACCAGATCGACATTGACCGCCGCCGATCCATCAAACTCGAACACCAACCGCCAATTTCCTGAAACCCACACCGCCCATTGCCCTTTGCGGTCGCCCTTGAGCTGGTGAAGCCGATAGCTCGGCACGTTCATGTCGTCGGGACTGCTGCTACCGTTCAGCGCCGTGAGCTGGCGACGCAACTTGGCCGCGAACTGGGGATTGATTCCGCTAGTGTCGCCAGCCTCGAAGAAGCGCCGCAGCCCCTTATGTCGGAACGTCCGAATCGTCCAACATTGTAAGCCGTCGCCTGTCGGTTGTCAATTTATTTCGTAATCGTGCTATATCGGGTGCCAACTGGGACAGGGGCAGGGAGATGATCAGTCACGGCAACCTCGATAACGGCGTGACATTCTCGCGCAGGAACGCCGCATAACCTGCAATATCCAATTTTCCGGCAACAAGATTGAGCACCGCTTGTGTGTGGACATCTCTTCGCTTCCCGTAAACCGGACATGATTGAGTTCAAGGAATAGTATTCCTAACACAAAACCCGTTCGTTTATTGCCATCTATGAAAGGGTGATTTTTGACCACGCCGGCAGTATAGGCCGCGGCCAAGTCGCTCACATCAGCATTATCGCCATAAGTGGCGATCTGCTGCGGGCGGGCAAGCGCGGACTCAGCAACCCGGCGTCGCGCACGCCCTCAGCGCCGCCACGCAAGGCAAGCAACCGTTCGTGGATCGTGCGCGCGTCACGTTCGTCGAGCCAGACCCATGGCGTCATTTGGCAAGCACATGGAGCGTGTTGCGATACCGGCGCATGATGTCGTCGGCCTTGTCCATCCTGGCGGCAAATTCTGGATCATACGGCGTCAGGCGATAACCGTCCGGCGTCTCGGTCGCATACAGCGTGTCGCCCTTGGCGACGTTGAGACGCGCCAGCATGTCCTTCGGGATGATGACGCCGGTCGAGGTGCCAACGGCGGTAAGCTTCAGCGTGGTCATGTTTGTCGTCCTGCATACCTATGGCTTTGCTCACGACTACGCGCCAGGATTTGCTTGGGATACGGCTAGCGGAACCAAAGCGGAAAAGTGCGCGACGAAGCTCTTCGCACCATGTACCGCTTCGGCGGCACGATCCGGCGTGATCGACGAGCCCGGCCCTGTTTCGTAATCGGCGATCGCCTTGAGATTATAGGTGCGCGAGAGAAAATTCCTGAGTTCGGGATCGACACTGGCGTCATTCTTCGTCAGCCTCAGAAACTCGGTTTGCACGCCGTTGTGCGTCTTGAGCACCTTGTTGAGCCGCTCAAAAATGAAGGCTTGCGCAGTGTGATAAGCAGCGAGATAGGCCGTGCGCCCCGCAGCATCATTGAGCCCGACGCCAAGCATCGTGTCCGCTTCCGCGAGCAGCGTCCGCGACTTATCGAGAAAGCGTGTGGCTTCTGGCGTCATAGCTGTAGGCCTTCCCGCCGAATCTCGTGCATCAGCGGCGAGGTATCCCGCCAGTCTGTGGCCGGATAGGGCTTGGCGTCGAAGAACGCGCCGGTCTCGTCGAGAAAACGCACCCTGAGATCGGCGAGCTTGTCGAGCTCGCTCCAACGGTCTGGCAGTTCGGTCAGAAATACCGCCACATCGTAATCGGAGTTCGGCCGCGCTTCGCCGCGCGCCCGCGATCCGAACAGCACAACGCGTTCCAAGCGCGCCCCGTAAAGTTCGGCGAGGGCAGCGCGGAAGCGGATCAGGATCGGATCTGGAGAAGCGTTATCCATATTTTATTCTAGTACGCGCCCCCTTCCCTGTCAAGATATCACGTATGATAAAGGACGTTATCATACGTGATATTGCTGGAAGGGGGCTAGGATTCCAACTTGTTTGCAGTGGGTTGTATGCCGTTATCGGTGCGCCATGTGAGCAAGGCTTCATCCGTCGCATGGTACTCGAACTCGTGCCAGCTCGCCAGCAACCCACGCGTCGGAAGCAGGTACTTGAAGCGGCTGTAGGCTCGCCGCGCGGTTGGGGTGGCACGGGAATTGGTGGATAAAAGGGAAAACGGTAAGCGCGTGTCAGCGCAGATGCAGCATTTCCCGCAATGACCATTCCGGGTCGCCCGCCGCGGAGCGGCCATGGATGTTGGCGATCTTCCATGCGCCGTCCTCGCGCACGAGTTCGTAGCGCACCTCCAGCTTTTGGCTGTGCGGGTCGGCGGCATACCGAAAGCTCGCTCGCACACTGGCGGCGTTCACGCCCTGCGCCAGCACGCCGGGATCGTCGGAGTTGGAAACCGGGTCAAAGTCCGCCCAACCGGCCTCGCCTTGCGCCGCTTGCCTGTCGGCCTTGTCCATCGCCTGCCACAGCTCGCGTGCGAAGACGCTGCGGCGGCCGGCCTTGTCGAACAACAGCGATTTCCATTCTCCGTTCACGACGCAGCGCCGATAGAGCTCCGCCACAATCTGGTCCGGCGTACCGGGCACTTGCGCGCCGGCGGTCGGTACCACCACGGAAGACAGCGCGGCCATAGCCAGCAGATTGCGACGCATAATGGTGCACCGTAGCATCGCGTTCTCCTGCCTGTGTCACAACCAGACATAGCACGCCAGCTGCACGTCACGCCAAATCGGCAGCCTTCCGAGGCTCACATCGCCAGAACAAGAAGCGGCACCGGATAGCCCGCGACGCGCGCCGCTGCGGCTGCCGCTACGGAGAGAACCCCAAGGATCTGACTGCCGGTCACCACGGTCGTGACCGCGTAGAGCACAAGTCCCGAGACGACCGCCGCCATGCCAACCTCCACGAAACGGCGCCCCTCCTGTCGGGTGCGCCAAGTGAACCGATGTGCCGAAGATCGGCGCTTCGCCGAAGCGCCTGCGTGATATTCAGGGTAAGCGACTTATTCGTTCGGCTCGATGAAGGTCGGATCATCATCGCCTTCGCCGGTGCGGTTGACGCGCCGGGACACCGGCCATTCGCGCAGCGCGCTTTCCGCAGCAGGCCGCAGCGCCTCCGGGCCAAGCGTCCCGTCCAGCCAGGCGTCGAAATCCTCCGGCCGCAGCAGCACCGGCATCCGGTCATGATACGCGGCCATCCACGCGTTCGCGGCGCAGACGATCACGGTACAGGAAAGCACCATCTCGTCGGTCGCCGGGTCATGCCAGCGGTCCCACAGCCCGGCGAAGGCCAGCAGCGGCGAGCCGTCCGCGGCCGTGAACAGATGGGGCTGCTTGTTCCCCTTCTCGCCCGTCCATTCGAAAAAGCCGCTGGCCGGGATGATGCAGCGCCGCTTCTGGAAGGCGGCGCGGAACATTGGCTTCTCGGCGACGGTCTCCGCGCGCGCGTTGAAGGTGGCCGGCAGATCCTTGAGCGTCTTCTTCCAGAAGAACGGCACCAGCTGTCGCTGGCGGCGTGAACCGGATTATCACGTGCTGGGGCGGGCGCAAAGGGATGTTGAGCGAACGGTCAAAAACGAGGAGGAACGAGTCCGCCGGGCCGGCCAGGCGCTCGCGATGACACCGCCGTCCGTGTTGCCCTCCGTGATTACGAAACCGTCGGCACCCGGATTGTCTTAAGTTTTCACGGCTCCGTGGCTGCCCTATACCCCCCCACGACACTTCGCCGGCACTCTCGCGAGTGCCAACCCACGGCTCTGGGCAAATTCGGATCGCTAATCCTTCGCCGTAGTGGACCTGTACCATCTACTATTGCCGATTTTGACCGGCGCAGCGTGAATCTTTTTTTGCGAACCATCAGACGCATGCCTCCCCTTCCTGCACAACATAACACTTGAAACAAATGCCTAACCGTGCTACGAGGTTGTCTTCTCACTTGAAGCGGCAGCACACCATGAGCAAGAGACAACATCTCCAGAACGCCAGAAAGAAATACGACATCCTTAAAACAGGACATCTTGATGGTTCCGGACTAACAACCACTATTCGTGGACAGTCCTTACGCCTTCTCGTAGAAGGATTACTGGATAATCTAAAAAAAGCTGGCGTCTCTATTGTTGAACTCGAACCCGAAGTTCCACAAACACGCTTAGAACAAGCAATAAAAGCTGCTAAATGTGGTGATCTCGCCGCTATTCGTACATTGCAGCCAAGACCAAGTTAATCGCTAAGAGGCAGTTGCAAAACCCACCGTCGTGCATTTTCAACGGGACACTGAGTTCTGCCCGATACGTTATTTTGACGCAACATATAGAAATTTAGATGGTTATATTTAAGTCTGGCTCCAAACTAACCGAGTTTATTATTATTGGCAAATGACTGCTTCGACCGCCGCTATCCCCAAGTCACCGAATCCGTGAAGAATTTCCCCCAGAATCGCAAGGCCACTGATCCAGAACACTGTTTTCAGCCTCTTCTGCGAAAGTCCACCAAACTGCTTTCGGAACCTTGCCCCGGCAACGCGATTCGCAATCCTAGCCAATGTCACATCGAATACATTATCCATTTTTGTTTGCTGGTTCGGCTTGTTTATTTTTTCCTCTAGTATTTTATGCTCTAATGTGGCGTCCGAAATCGCCAAAAATGCAGAAATTGCAGTAATCAACGCCCCTCCTCTATTCACCCAATGGTGATCACCAGACTGAAGCGCAATGTAAACCGCACCGACAGCCACTATGACGGCTATTACGATGGCAACTCTTAACATTGGTAGTCTCGTAAAACGTCGGGAAACACCCCTCTTGGGTATATTACGCGCTGGTCTCCATGCCGGTGCCGTTCAGCATTAAACAGTCGCGAGAATATAGGATGAAAACAAAGGGAATCCGATCCCGAAAAGCTGATGCTTCCATCGAATGTGTAACTGAAATCTGCCTCTGTGTATATTGTTGAGGTTTGATCTGCGGAAATTCTTCCAATTACTCCAATGGAAAATAAGAGATTTACCACTTCACCGTAATCCATCTGCAACTTCCCTGAGAACCTGTTTAGTGTTTTTTGTAATTCACCAAAACTAAAAATTGGCGATAAATCAGAAAATCCCCACTTTAATTCTTTCTCCAGATCCATATAAATGGTTTTATACGGCTGCAATACCTGGTCTGCTATATCAGTTTCTCTTTTACGAACCCCTTCAACAATCGCTTGTTCAGAAAATTGACTCCGTCCCTTCGCTTCCTCGAAGGATCTCCGGGCAATTTCGTTCATTAAAAGAATTAGATGCCTTGGAAGTAAGTGTGTGTGCCGCAGAATATATGCCCTGGACTCTTCCCGAACGCCAACCGTATTCGTAATGTATTCTGGAAAAAACGTCGCAAAAAACTTTTTCGCGACTATCGGATTGTCGAGTAAATCCTTGTATTTTCGAGATAACTCGTCATAATAAGGCCTGTCATGTGTTTTCAAAAACAGCATATACCGATACGCCGCAATCCGCCACAGATCGCGAGCGCGCCAACGCATTGGGTAAGACCTTTCGAAATCTTTTAAAATGTTTTCTGAAAATCCACGGAAATGCGGAATCAACTCTTCTGGTAACGTAAAGACAACTTTAATGTCTTGATTCATTATCATCGTATTGATGGCACGCAGAAATCCACTCATACTCAATGCGAATGTACTGTTAGAAATTGGATATTTTTCCATGCTGTCAAATAAGATATAAATGCGGATTTTGCGGTCGCTTATGTACTTGATAACCTCATTTTTAGCCCTCGCGAAAACAGCAGAAGCGACATATTCTGCTGTCCCTCGCAGGCGCGAGATGGAATCATCATTGAACAGCATAATAACATTACTAAGATCAACATGATACGCAGACGAAATGCGGCGGTCTTGCATCCTGTCGTAAAATTCCCGAAAAATTTGCTCCCAAAGCTGATTTAACCATCCCACTTCGACCGCTTCTGCCGGAATCAAATCATAGTCAATATCATTTGCTGATCTCACGTTAGCGAGATCAAGAAGGTGCCTATGCACAGAAATGTTCATGTCAAGAAAAGTGAGCCAAGTTGTGATTGGTATAATGATGTTTCCTCCGCGATTTCCGTCGTCCGTCTTTACGCCAACGTCACTTAATTTTTGGCGCGCGAAACTGTATTCGAGGCCACGAAACATGGAAATTACGGCGGATTTTCCACATCCCTTGCGACCATAAACGAGAGTATGCTTTCCTGTCATTGCGGACGACAGTGGCTCATGGAGATCAAGGACTTGGACGGCATCTTGAGGATCGTCGATGCGAACTTGATCGATTGGGCCGAAAGGATTGTCTTGAGTCAGAACGTCCTTAAGGGGCATCTGCTTGAGTCCTTACCATCGACACCGAGGATGGTCCCACTTATATCGTGTTGCCGTTTAGTTTCAAGCGGCTCATCGTGGTTATCCTCGTCGGTCGGATAAGATGTCGGTATGGGATAGTGCCGTGAGCGCTTGTCCCGCAATGGATCGGTTTTGGGACGCAAGGCTGGCTCCCCCGCCCTCCCGTACTTGCAGGTGACCAGTAGCTGTTCGCCGTAAAATATCATTAAACTCAATGCAGTAGCTAAACATCGTAAACGGCGGCTGACGTTATCACACATGAGGTTCCGGGTTGATGATGCTCGGATCATCGTCGCCTTCACCGGCGCGGTTGACGCGTCGGGACACCGGCCACTCGCGCAGCGCGCTTTCCGAGGCCGGCTTGAGCGCCTCCGGGCCAAGCGTCCCGTTCAGCCATGCGTCAAAATCCTCCGTCCGCAGCAGCACCGGCATCCGGTCGTGATACGCGGCCATCCACGCGCTCGCGGCGCAGACGATCACGGTGCAGGAAAGCACGGTCTCCCCGGCCGCCGGGTCGAGCCACCTGTCCCACAGCCCGGCAAAGGCCAGCAGCGGCGAACCGTCCGCGGCCGTAAACAGGTGCGGCTGCTTGTTCCCTTTCTCGCCCGTCCATTCGAAGAACCCGCTGGCCGGGATGATGCAGCGCCGCTTCTGGAAGGCGGCGCGGAACATCGGCTTCTCGGCAACCGTCTCGGCGCGGGCATTGAAGGTGGCCGGCAGTTCCTTCAGCGTCTTCTTCCAGAAGAACGGCACCAAGCCCCAGCGCATCGAGACCAACTCACGGCCGTGCTCGCCCTGGCGCACGACGTCAACGCTCGTCGTCGGCGCGATGTTGTAGCGGGGGCGCAGATTGCGCGGGGTGCCGAACAGATTGAGGAAGGCATGCACCTCCGCCCAGGCATAATTTTGGGTGAACCTCCCGCACATGGCTAACGCGCCCCCTGCCCGCACGCGCGGCCGGGCACGGTCAGCAGTTCCTCCCAACACGTAGTGTAGCGTGGCGAGATGAATTCGCGGCGGAGCTTCCAGGCTCTGCTGACGCCGGTTGCGGCGAAGCGCACGGTGTCGCGCCCGTAGCGCCCGTTGAGTTTGTCGACCGCCTGCATGCGGGCCTTGGCGCGCGCATCGTCGGGCGCATTAAACAGATCGCCTTGCACGGCGGCCGCCGAGGTCAGGTCCAGCAGCATCACGCCGGCCTTTTTGTACCGAAAGCCATCCCGCCAGATCGCGGCCAGAGCGCGCAGGGCCGCGGTGATCAGCTTGCCGCTGTCAGCGGTTGCCACGGGGATCTGCACGCCCTGCTCCCGGCTGTACTGAGCGTCCTGCGGCCGGAACCGGTTGGTCATCACGAACACCTGCAACCGGCTCGCAGCCAGGTGCTGGCGCCGCAGCTTTTCAGCGGCGCGCGCCGTGTAGGCGGCAACCGCCTCCTCCATCTCCTGCCGGGTCTCGACCGCTTTGCCAAAGGATCGCGAGGCCATGATGCTTTTGCGGTCCGGCGGCGCATCCTCCAGCTCGATGCAGGGAATGCCGCGCAGCTCGGTGACGGTGCGCTCCAGCACGACGCTGAACCGCTCGCGGATGAACCGCGCATCGGCCTGCTTCAGCATCAACGGGCTCGTGATACCGAAGGCGGCGAGCCGATCGGCCAGTCGGCGGCCGACTCCCCAGAGATCGTCCAGCGCCATGCCGGCAAGCTGGGCGTCGATCGCCGCCTCGTCGAGCAGGATGCAGACACCCTGGCAGGCGGGGTCCTTCTTGGCCTTGCGATTGGCCGCCTTGGCCAGCGTCTTGGTGGCGGCGATGCCGACTGAGACCGGAATCCCGGTCCATTGCAGGACGGTGCGCCGCAGCTCGCGCGCATGGGCTTCGAGCCGGTACTCGAAGCCGCCGAGACCGAGGAACGCCTCGTCGATCGAGTAGATTTCGAGCTCCGGCGTGAAGCCGACAAGCGCCCGCATCACGCGCGCGCTCATGTCGCCGTAGAGCGTGTAGTTGCTGGAGCGGACGATGACGCCCTGCGTATTTACGCGGGCGCGGCAGATATGCCAAGCCTCGCCCATGGGAATGCCGAGCGCCTTGGCTTCGTTGGAGCGGGCAATCACGCAGCCGTCGTTGTTCGACAGCACCACGACGGGCTTGCCGCGCAGGGCCGGCTGAAACACCCGTTCGCAGGAAGCGTAAAAATTATTGCAGTCGACGAGGGCGATCGGCGCGGCCATGCGCCCTCACAGCATGCGGATGGATTTCGTGACCACGCCCCACACCTCGAAGGCGCGTTCCTCGCCGACCGCGATATCGGCATAGGCGGGATTCTCGGCGCGCAGGACGACGCCATGCGCCTGGCGATGATAGCGCTTGACCGTGAACTCACCATCGAGAAGCGCCACAACAATGCAGCCGTTGGTCGGCTCGACCGAGCGGTCGACGATGGCGATGTCGCCGGGGAACAGCCCCGCCCCGGTCATGCTGTCGCTCGACAGCCGGACCGCAAAGGTGGCCGCGGGGTTATGGACCAGCAACTCGTTGAAATCGAGCGCCCGCTCCACATAGTCGTCCGCCGGGGATGGGAAGCCGCAGGGGGCGTTCGCACCTACAAGAGGAACGGCCAACCGCGTGCGGGGGTCGATATCAAGGAAGGCGTTCAGGTCGCCGGCGCGCAGCGTTCCGGCCGCGATGTGCCGGGCGATCCTGGCCACAGGCACCGGTATCCGCACCACAGCGGTCGGCAGGCCGCGCGGCCGCCCCCCGATACCCTTGCGACTACTCCGGTGCGTCGTCCCAGCCATAAGCCCTCATGAGTTTCTGTTACCGAAACTCATGGCGCAAAACCCACTGGACAGCAAGCAAATTCCGCCAACCGCGCACACCCCGGTTAGCTCGCACGAATCATCCCGCCGGGCTGTCTTGGTAATGAAGAGCGTTTTTTGCTTAGCGGCGCGGCGCACGAGCGGCGCCAATCAGCGCACGGCGGTTGGGGCCGCGCCGGTGAGCAAAAAAGCGCATTGGGCTAAACCGCGGCCCGGATTCGCCTATGGGGATTGTATCCAGGACACCGATTGAAGAGGAGCACGGCGGGGCGGTTTCGCGGGTTCGTGCGGGCGCTGTGGCGGGGGCAATTGGATGCACACACGCGCTGGCCGCCGATCCATCGGAGATGTGACGCCATTTGCGGTGGCTGCTGATGTGCTGGCGACCGACCGGGCACCGCACGGCACGTGCCGGCAGGCGCCGTGGTCGGCGGTGCCTCGCAGGACAGAGCGGACAAGTGGCGACGAAGGCTGGATCATGAGCTGTCGCACCACATGGGTGGGCGCGGCGGCGGCTGTGGCGGCAGCGTGCCACAGGTCACCATCCGGCCGCCGCAGCAGGGGCAGAGCTCGATATCCTCACCGGTAAGGTCGCGCAGGCGATCCTGCCAGCGCCGCGGGGATGGATCGCACGGCATTGGCGGCGGCACGGCGAGCAGATCGCGGCAGAGCGCCAGCTTGGCGGTGCGATGGCAGTTGGCGAGGAAGCCGATGTGGCGGATGCGGTGGAAGCCGTCGGGCACGGTGTGCTGCAGGAAGCGGCGGATGAACTCGTCCGCCTCCAGGGTCATGACCTTGGTCTTGCCGTCTTGGCGATAGTCCTTCCACGTGAAGCTGACCTGGCCGTCGTCGAGCCCGACGAGGCGGCTGTTGGCGATGGCGACGCGGTGGGTGTAGCGGCCGAGATAGCCGAGCACCTGCTCGGGGCCGGCGAACGGCGGCTTGGCAAAGACGACCCATTCGGTCTGGGCGAGCGCGTCGAGCCGGGTGGTGAAGATGGCGGGGTCTGCCAGGTCGGCGAGCGCGCCGGGGAAGCGGAGTTCACCGTCGGCGAAAGCGGTGCGCATCTGCTGCACGAACAGATCGCGGAAGCGGCGGGAGAGCACGCGCACCGGCAGGAAGAAGCCGGGTGGACAGGAGACCCAGCGTGTCTGGTCTGGCGAGATCCCACCTCCCGGAACGATATAATGAATGTGGGGATGGTGATGGAGAGCCTGTCCCCAGGTATGCAGCACCGAGATCGCGCCGATCTCGGCGCCGAGGTAGCGGCTGTCGGTGGCGACGTTGCGCAGGGCTTCGGCGGAGGCACGGAACAGGATGCCATAGACGGCCTCCTTGTTGTGGAAGGCGATCTCGGCGACCTGTGCGGGCACGGTGAACACGACGTGGAAGTAAGGCACCGGCAGCAGTTCGGCCTGGCGCGCCTCCAGCCATTCGGCGCGCGCCAGGCCCTGGCATTTTGGGCAATGCCGATCGCGGCACGAGTTGAAAGCGTAACGAACGAAGCCACAATCGGCACATTGCTCGGCGTGCCCGCCCAGCGCCGGCGTGCGGCAGGCCTCGATCGCCGCCATCACACGGCGCTCGGTGCCGCCGAGATGGTCGGCGTGGGCCTGCCGGTACGCCGGGCCGTGGCGGCGGAAGATATCCGCCACCTCCAGCTCGGGGCGCATCGCGCCGGTTCAGACAGGTAGCGGGACGGCGATGGCAAGCGAGGCCGGTTGCAGGCAGGGCCGTCCGATTCTCTGAAACAGCAGTAACTGACAGGGGGAAGTGATTCTCGGCCTGGAGCCGCAAGGCGCTGGATTTCGGGGGTGTGGTGGAGTACCACGGCTTCAACCAAATATGAGATTACGGTCGTGTCAGTCACGCTCCTGGATGTGCTTGTGGATGTTCCTGACCCGCGCCGGGTCGAGGGAAGGCGGCATCCTTTGCCGCAGGTTTTACTCTTCTGTATTCTGGCTAACTTGTGCGGGGCGCATAGCTATAAGCGCATGGCGGCGTTCATCCGCAGGCATTTCAAGCTGCTGAAGAGGCACTTTCCCTGCGACATGAAGAAGCCGATCGGCAAGAGCCAGTTACGCGACCTGCTCGCCAGCCTCTGCCCGGAGGGCTTTGAATCCGCGTTCCGCATCCATGCGGCGGCACTCGAAGCGGACGCTCTCGCGGGCAAGGGGATTGACGAAAAGACAGCGGCCGTCGACGGCAAGACGATGAAGGGCAGCGCCGACATGGCTACCAATCAGCGGATGAAGCAAATCCTGAGCGTGTTCGGCACGGTCGGACGTGTCATCCTCGCGCACGTCGAAATCGATCAGAAGACCAACGAGATACCTGCGGCGCAGGAACTTATCCTGGCGCTTGGCCTCAAGGACAGGCTCTACACCTTCGACGCGATGCACTGCCAGGTGAAGACCTTCGAGGCGGCGATCGCCGTCGGCAGCAATGTTCTGGTGCAGGTCAAGGACAACCAGGAGGGACTGGTTGACGCGGTTGAGATGATGGCGGTCACGAACTCGCCAGTTCAGATCTGCGAAACTACCGACAAGATAGAGCGCGGTAGGAAGGAGACGCGGCGCGTGGAGATGTTCGAAGCTGGGCCGCGGCTCGGCCTGGAGAGGTGGAAGCCATATGCGCGCGTGGCGCTTCGCGTCACCCGCACCGTATGCACGCGGGTGCCCGGCTCCTGGTGGCGCTGGGAAACCACTGTCGAAATCTCGTGGTACATCACCAACCGCGTTGGTCGGCGGGTCACCTACTATGCCAAGGCCATACGCGATCACTGGGGCATAGAGAACCGCAACCACCGCGTTCGCGACGGTTCCCTAGGCGAGGACGCCAGCAAGATCCGCGTCAACCCAGGTATCGTCGCGCGCCTGAAGAGCTTTGCTCTCAACCTCGGGCGTGCCAACGGCATCGACAACATCCAGCACGGCTTCTGGCTCAACCTACAGGACGTTGCCTCCGTATGCGTCATGAAGGGCGTGTGAGTAATCACGAATATGGTATCGTACAGAGAACCGGATGGCCCTGCGGTTGCAGGACATCCAGCGGGCTGGCGGTGGCACACACCTTGTTGGTGGCGAGGCGCAGATAGCGGGCGGTGGTGCTCAGGCTGCGGTGACCAAGCAGCAACTGGATGGTGCGAACGTCAGTGCCGGCTTCGAGCAGGTGAACGGCAAAGGCATGCCGCAGCGAGTGGGGTGTGACCGGCTTGGAGATGTTGGCTTGGCTGCGGGTCTTTCTGCAGACATGCTCCACGGCGGATGTCGAGATCGGTTGTCCGGGCACATCACCGGGGAACAGCCATCCCTTGGGCCGGGCTTTGCTCCAGTAGTCCCGGAGGATGTCCAGCAACCTGGGCGAGAGCATGACGTATCGATCTTTTCCGCCCTTGCCCGCCTCCACGCGGATGACCATGCGCTGGTTGTCGATCGCCTCGGGTCTCAGCCGGACCGCTTCGGAGATCCGCAAACCGGCCGCATAGCAGACGGTCAGGATGACGCGATGGTTTAAGCATTCAACGGCGTCGAGGAACTGGCTGACCTCGGCCTGGCTCAGGACGACTGGAAGCTTTTGCGGCTTGCGGCAGGTGGGAATGACCTCGTCGAGGTTCCATCCTCGTTTGAGGGTGACATTGTAGAGAAAGCGTATTGCAGCGACCGCGACCAATATCGAACTGGCCGAGAGCTGCTTCTCCTGGGTCAGGTACAGCTGATAGGCACGAATCTCAGCCGGGCCCAGCAGATCTGGCGACTTCATAAAGTGACGCGCAAGGCGGGAGATCTGCTCCACATATGAGCGTTGCGTGTTTGGTGCGAGGTTCCGAATTTGCATTTCCTGGATCAGGAGATGGCGAAGTGGGCTCATTGGCAGCTCCTTTACGGGGTGAAGCGCGCGACAGGGCGCCGCTCCATGGTCCCGCAATCAGGGCTGTTGGCCGAAATGTCAGTGGTTAGGCGGGTAATAGCGCGGCCGTTCCAGACCGTATTCCTCCGACTTGCTCCCTTTGTCCGAACTACTCAAATATTTCCGTGAGGTTTAGTCCAAACCGGATTATCACGTGCAAAACGGGACGCAAGGGGAAACGGAACGACGGGGGAAAATGGGGGCGGGTGAGTCCGAGCGGCAACAGCCGCCGGGGTTACCATACCGGAAGCCAAGGCCGCCCGTGCTCTCGGAGACATTTGAACCAGGGAATGATCAGTGATAGACCCTTGATTGAGGCGCAGCCTTGGAAAGGCGATGACCGTCACGGAATGGGGCCGCTGCTGTGAGGCGGTGGGCCTGTGGCTAAAAATGCAACACCATTAGGAGGCCGCAGATTTGAAGATATACACTTTGAACGTTGGCCAAGGTCAGTTCGTCGTCGTCACCGGCCCTACCGAAGCCATCATCGTCGATACCTCCGTTCCGCTTTCGGCAGACCCCCCGATCATCAACGTAAAATCGGCGCTTACTGACATCCTGAAAGGGAAAAACTTTATTGGTTTGATGATCACAGGCTATGATAGCGACCATTTCAACGAAATTGGGGTCAAGATAGCGCTAAATAAATACCGCCCGAACTGGATAATGTATCCAAAATATTTTAAAAAGACGGCCTCCGCAGACGCCGGATTTGCCGCAATTGATCAATTCAACAGCAATAACTCGTTTAATAAATATTCGATTATTTTGTCTAAGAATATAGAGCGCCTTTACAGTGGTATTTCGAAAGATTTTACATTCGAAATTTTCTCTCCTCACGCTGCCGATATGAATTCCTCAAACAATTGCTCAATTGTTTGCAAAATAACGGAACGCAGTAGTGGTGGCACGTATTTAGTGACTGGCGATACCGAAAGCGAGCGTTGGAAAAGCATCGCCAACATATTTGGCGATGCCATCAAGAGTGATGTTCTCGATGCTCCCCACCATGGCTCAAGAAATGGTATCACTGCTGACGCATTAAAGCTCATCAAACCGCACACGGTTCTAATTAGCGCTGGCGTCAACAACCAATATGGCCACCCACATGTTGAAGCTACTCGGATTTTGGGCTCTCTTGGCGCCAACGTCTATCGCACTAATCACCAAAACGGGATTTCTATAATAACAGAGATTACGTCGTCAGGCGTTACGTCACACATATACAACGCTCCTGTGTAAGACAATGCGCACCGACGACTTGAAGATCGGCATCGCACTGTCAGGCGGCGGCTCACGTGCTATTGCTTTTCATCTTGGCTGCCTGCGCACACTTGACCGCCTGGGGATTTTAGATCGTGCCCGAGTGATGGCGACAGTGTCAGGCGGCAGCGTGATTGGTGCCATGTATGCCATTCACGAAGGCTCATTTGCAGATTTCGAGAAAAAGGTCCGCGAACTTCTGAAGACTGGTCTCGTCCGGCCTGCATTGCGTGTTGCCCTGACCACTTCCGAAGGCCCTAAGGCGTTCGCATGCGTCGTGCTGCTCGTGCTAAGCTACGCCTGGTTGCTACCGATAAGATGGGTAATCAGCCTTGTTTCGTGCGTCCTCGACGCCGATAGAAAAATACCGCTGAAGCATGCAGACGATAACTCGGCACCGAGGCGCTTTGCTAGCCGAAGCACAATTCTCCTGCGCACCCTTGATTCTCTACTGTTCCAGGGCAAGACCCTCGGTGATCTTAGCGACACGGGGCCGAGGTTGGTAGCGATCGCTACTGAACTCAGAACCGGATCAGCGTTTTATTTCGGACGGGGGGGCGTAGGCTCATGGCGGATTGGCAAGGTTGATCCTGCACGAATCCGCCTAGCTCAGGCAGTCACAGCTTCGGCAGCGTTCCCGTTACTGCTGCCTGCACTGGATGAGATTTTTAGATTCCAAAGAAAAGACGGATCGCTGGTTTCCGAACGAGTAACGCTTACGGATGGGGGCGTATACGACAACCTCGGATTGGCACCACTTTGGCCTGACCGCGATCCAAGCATTAGTCTTTCGGTCGAAGCCGTTAACGTGATCATTGCCTGCCGCGCCGGTTACGGGCTTCGTTTGATTCCTCCGAGCATGTTCATGCTCTCACGTTTGAAAGCCGCCTTCGCAGCCGTCCATAGCCGCGCACAGAACGCGACCGCTCAGCGGCTCTTCGATCTGCGCAAGGCCGGCTCAATCCGCTCTTTTGCCATGCCATATCTTGATCAGAATGACGATGGCCTCGCTCATGCTCCCGCGGATTTGGTAACACGGGAGACCGTCGCGAATTATCCAACCGACTTCAGTGCCATGTCAGAGCAATGGATCGAGAACCTCTCTAAGAGGGGTGAGCAACTTACCTTGGCAGTGATCCAACAGCACGCGCCGGAACTCCTACCACGGCCATGAACTGACGACAGGCTGCGAGCCTCGAAATCGAGCTGGGCGCGACAATATACGATCCTTAGCAGTCGAGTTCATTTTGCGTTTTATCTGCCGTAGGACGGCTTAGGCCTGTAAATGTTCCTGATAGTGTCTAAGTTCATTGAAAGCAGCGGGCTTTTCTTAATAAGAAAATCCCTGCATGACGATATTTTTGTTGAATCAGAAATCAAATTATGCACTCGGAACTTGTCTTTGTGAGGCGACAATGACTCGACAATCACGTCACCAGTCTTTGTAGTGTAGACCGGTATGTCAAGCTCGTAGAGTGCATTCCGCACTTCCTGCCTAGGATGTTCAAATTGATTATCATAGTTACTACTACAAATTGCAACTCTTGGTCTCACCTTTTCAAAAAAACTTTTTGAATTTGTCGGGCAATTTGCGCCGTGATGGGCTAAGATTAGAACGTCTATTTCTCTTTTAAAAATTCCGCATCTTCGTAGGCGCGAACCTACGTTCGCATCCTCCACGTCTCCTAAACTGGCCACATTGAAGCATCCCGCTCGGAAGACTTTGACAACAGAATTGTCGTTCGAATTTTCGGCTATTATCTTCGGGCCGTAAAATACATTTCTGTATCCCAGCTCTTCGGCAGAGTTAAGGCCGCTTATGTAGGTTGGGTCGATGCTAATGCACTCAACCGTGCGATTCGCATTTGCCTTCGCGGACTTATATCTTGAAATTGCTTTCTTGCAATTTTTGCCACAATCTGTTTTAGGCGAATATCCGGGAAACTCGATTTTTTTTGGTCGATATAATTCGAGTA
Organism: uncultured Alphaproteobacteria bacterium; assembly: GCA_963709085.1. Taxonomy (GTDB): domain Bacteria; phylum Pseudomonadota; class Alphaproteobacteria; order Acetobacterales; family Acetobacteraceae; genus Rhodovastum. Next base: position 99,688 of record CAVPVB010000014.1, on the reverse strand, counting down.
TTTCTTCTAAATCTCTGAGTGCGCAGTGATCTGCGTCCCAGCTGGTGATGTGAAGGCAATCGATTACTTCTAGGCCGCTCCATTCTAATTCTTCCTGAACGCATGGACGACTAACGTCCGTTAGCCGTGCCTCAATAAGTGTGAACTCCTTGCTTGTGCTGTAGGAAAACGACGACCCGGCTTGGCCCAGCTGATATGCCCTGAAGCGCGTAGGTATCTCTAAAGCGGGCATATGCTTATTCCTTTCTCGTCTGGGAATGGTCACGAGCGCTCAACTCTTCAATATCATTTGCGGCCTTGGGCGAAGCTGGAAACAGGAGAGGAAACACGCGAGCCTGAAGGTCGTTGGCGTCGAATTCGACTTTGATCATGCCGCCAACCTCGAAATCGTGCCGTGCGAGACATTATAGCTCCGCGCGATCTCCCGTATAGGCTCTCCGGCATCGCGGCGGCATAGCGCCTCCTTGACCTGGTGCGGTGTCATCTTCGGCGGGCGACCCATCTTCACGCCTTTGGCGATGGCGCGCTTGCGGCCCTCGCCTGTGCGGGCGCGGATCAGCTCCCGCTCGAACTCAGCCAGCCCGCCGAGCACGGTCAACATCAGGCGGCCATGCGCGGTCGTGGTGTCGGCCCATGTGTCGCCGAGGGATCGGAACCCGGCTCCCTTGGCGGCGATGCTGGCGAGGGTGTTCAACAGGTCGCGGGTCGAGCGGGCCAGGCGGTCAAGTCGCGTCACCATGAGCACGTCGCCAGGGTCGAGTTGATCGAGCGCGCAGCGGAGCTGGCTGCGGTCGGTCCTGGCTCCCCCGCGTCGCGGCGTCGCAGCGCCTCCTTGATCTGGTGCGGGGTCATCTTCGGCGGCCGGCCCGTCTTCATGCTGCGCTCATGCGTCGAACCCTCCGCGCTCGGCAAGCGCCGCGACATCCTGTGCCCCATGCAGCACCCGGATAACCACCACGGCATCCGGAAGCGGCATGTAATAGATGGCGTAAGGATTGTGGAAGGTCACGCGCAGGCCTGGTGCGAACTGCTCACGCTGGGGACCGCCCAGCGGAAAGAGCCGCAACGGCTCGCAGGCATCCTTGATCGCCGCAACGACACGCGACGCAACATCGGCGGAGGCATCGGAGGCGATAGTGAACCAGATTTCGGCGAGGTCAGACTCGGCGGCATCGGTTAGGCGGAGGGCAAGCGGCTGGCTAATAGCTTTCTCCCTCGTTCGATGATGCGGGCGGCGTCGAAGTCCTTCACCCGGCCTTCGGCCAGGTCAGTCAGTCCCTTGTCGATGTCGGCTTTCAGGGAAGCGAGCTGTTCCAGTTGCAGGGCGCGCTTCATCTTCCAGTCGCGCAGCGCCTCGCGCACGACCTCGCTGCTCGATGCGTAATCGCCGCCTTCGACCGCGCCCTTCACGACGGCGGCCATGTCGGACGGCAAGGTGATCGTCAGCCGTTCAATCTCGGCCATGCGCTGTCCCCCTCTTGAGTTTATCGTCATACTTTATCATACTTATGCGGATTTCTCAAGGGCCGGCTGGAGCGGCGGCTCTGCCCGTCCAGAATACTTGTTCTATGTGACAATTAGGCATTATCACATATCGCGGCGCACGGAAGAGCCCGTCGCCATCCCGCTCTGCTGGGGGGAAGTTACTTCTTCTTCGATTTCGGCTTCGTTTTCCGCTCCTGTCGCAAAGCCGAGGCTGCGACCGATTTAACGGCTTTCGATTTTGATGTGCTGAGCAGCTTTCCGGCCTTGCTGCCCACCCGCTTCGACGTTGTCATCGGATCGTCCCTTGATCGGATTGATGTTACGGCGTGCGCCACTTGTCGGGCTTGCCGTGCTCGGTTGTGCGAACGCGCTCCACGAGCGGCGTCTTGCCAGGATTCAGTTCCTTAGCGCGCGCGATCGCCTCCGCCTGGGTGGCCAGCACAGCGCTTGCCCGCTCCGAATTCGGCTTCCGGACCGCATAATCACCCTGCGGTCGACGTTCCACAAATAGCTGGTCTTTGGCCATGAACCACTCCATCGCGTCGCGCCGCGATCCGGCGCGCGCGGTATGTGGATAGATCGCATACCGGAATCAAGCCGCTATTTGGGGTTCCGTTCTCTTTTGTTCCCACCGCCTGTAGCGTGCATCTGCCGCGCCGGGTAACAGGCGGCTCGACCGTGTGCTTATCGGCCCAGGAGGTCACCCAAGGAGCGGAAGCCAGCCCACTTGGCGGCGATACTGGCGAGGGTGTTGAGAAAGTCACGGGTCGAGCGAGTCTGCAGTCGAGCCTAACTCGCGGTTTTATCGACGGGGCACTCACCGTCGCACAAGGCGGACAAGCATTCGCTTGCAAAGGGGGATATCTCCCGCGAAAAGTGCACACGGGTTCCCGATGACGCTTGGCAGGGCGTCATCGGGCAGACACGTAGGTTCGAGGTTGATGTCTAGCGGGCCGGCCCCTGGCAGGGGGCTGGTTCGCGTTTCAGTGGATCAGGGCGACAATGGCCTTGACAAACACTGCGACCGCGATAAGCGCCGCCGGCGGGATTTCGATTTGAAGGGTGAACCTGATAGCGTCTTCTCCTTTCAGCCCAGCCTTGTGTGAGCGCCGGACACAACCTGCCTATCACTCCTGCCGGCTTGCCGGCTATGGCGATAAATGGTGCGTGGAATAAGTATTGTGCTCCCGCCGTCGCGCCGGAGCGCCTAGTCTGCGACTCGGTCAAGAGGAAACTCACTGCGCCATTGGCTTGGCTCCGGCAGGCAGCACCAAGCACATGGTCGGCGTCGAGCTGATCAAGCGCGCAACGGCGGCCCGGAGTTGGCGCACCTGGGCATCGACGCTGTTGGCCATCGGTCGATGGCGCGCACATCCGTATATTATGAGGTCGTTATGTGCATAGTTTATGCAACGGGAAAGCCCTTAGATTCCAAGGCTCCGTTTTTGGTGCACTAATCTTAAAATATGCAACGGCCTTTCAGGGCCGTCCACGCTTGCCTGCATTTTACGCTCTGTGGTCATGCCGCAAGTCCAAGCAAGGTCATCCCCATACTGGAGGCCGCGCCGCGCAATTCTTGATCGAGCGTAGCCAGCGGCAAGGTGCGCCGCTGCGCAAGTTCAAGATAGGCCGCATCGTAGGGCGTCAGTCCAAAACGTTGGGCAAGACTCAAGGTTGTCGTCCACGCATAGGTGTTTGTTTCCGGATCGAGCGTGATCGGCAGGCAACTGAGCTGATGGAGAGCCTCGTCCCGGTAGGCGGGACCAATGCGCTTGCGGCGGATCGCCGTCTGAAAGCCGTTGGCCACCTCCAACCGCCACAGGCTCGGCACAACGGCACCGACATCGCTAAGCTGACCTAGCAAGGCATCACTGGCTGGCGTGCGCTCATCCTCGAAATACCAACTGAGGGTCAACGAAGTATCGAGAACAAAAGTCATCGACGCCCCGTGTTGACCAGTTCCTTGATCGTGATCCCGCCAAGCTTGACCCCCTTGCTCATCTCGCGAATGCGCTGTGCCGCCATGCGCGCGGCCTCACGATTACAAACGCCCCGGGGAGGCACGAGGCGCCCCGCTTCCTTGCCGTGCCGGGTGATGATGATCTCCTCGCCTGTCGCCACGGCATCGAGCAACTCGCTGAGTTTGGTTTTGGCCTCGAAGGCTCCAACTTCTTTCATGATGCTTGCCTCAAATAAATTTTTCTGGTTGTCTAATCGTAACATATTTGACCGACGTTGTCCAGCCTCGCGGGGCGCTTGCCCAGGGGAATCGCACTTGGAATTCCGTTGACAGTGGGATGGAGGCTTGCCCGGCTCGAGCATGGTCGACTCTACCCATCGGCGCATGAAGCATGCCGTGGGAGGACGTCTCTGGATCAGTTTATCGCCTGCTGGGAGGGTCTGGAGGATCCGCGAACCGGGAACGCCAGCCTGCACGACTTCCATGAACTGCTGATGATTGCCCTGTGCACCGTGCTGTGTGGCGGTCAAGGCGCGGTGGACATGGCGCTGTTCGCGAAAGCAAAAGAGCAGTTCCTGCGTGGCTTTCTCAAACTCGAGAACGGTGTACCCAGTCACGATACGTTCAGCCGGCTGTTCCGGCTGCTCGATCCGGCACAGTTTGGTGCTGCCTTTCAGCGGTTCATGGAGAGGTTCTCCAAGAGCATTCAGGGCGTTGTGGCGATCGATGGCAAGGTCCTCCGACGGTCCTTCGATCGCGCCAGCGGCAAGTCGGCATTGCACATGGTCAGTGCCTGGGGCTGCGAACAACGCCTGGTGCTGGCGCAGGTCGCCACCGACGCCAAATCCAATGAGATCACCGCGGTGCCGAAGTTGCTGGCGATGCTGTCACTAAAGGGCACGATTATAACGGCCGACGCGCTCAACTGTCAGCGCGCGATCGCCCAGCAGATCATCGATCAGGGCGGCGACTATGTTCTGGCGCTCAAAGGCAACCAGGGCACGCTGCATGATGATGTCAGCCTGTTGCTCGACGACCCGGCCTGCAAAGCCACTGCGACCGATCAGAGCGTCGATGGCGACCTTGGCCGCATCGAGACGCGAACCGCCACGGTCTCGACCGATATCGACTGGTTGCAGGGGGATCACCACTGGCCCGGTCTGGCCGCCATCGGCAAAGTCGTCCGCATCCGTGAAACCGCTACCAAGACCACGACCGAGACCGCCTATTACCTGCTCAGCACAGCGCTGTCCGGTGCAAGATTTCAACGAAGTTTCCCGCGAGCACTGGGGCGTTGAAAACCGGCTGCACTGGCGGCTTGATGTCGTCATGAACGAAGATCAGGACAGGAGCCGATTGGGCAACGGCCCACAAAACCTCGCGGTTCTGCGCCATATGGCTCTGAACGTCATGCAAAAGGATGCCAGCAAGGGCTCCTTCCGCGGCAAGCTCAAGCGGGCAGGCTGGGACGACGCCTACCTTTCCCAACTCCTCGGACTGTTTTGAAGTGCGATTGCCCTGGGCGCTTGCCACCTCCACGAGAAAGGCGGCAAGCGCCACAAGGCCGCCGGTCTTGATAACGAAAGAAAGAATCCCCTCTTCCGGCCCGCTGTCCGCCGCACCGGGAATGAAATCACGCCCGATGAGGTCGAACGAATCAAGATTTAGCGTTTCATGTCGCGTTCGGACTACAAACCTGCGCCTCGAAGTTCGCGGGATGGTGCGCTGGTCCCGTCGATCATCCGGGCCGACACTTCAGATTGCTCTTGTCGGGCGTGCCGCGGCGAGCTGCCTTCTCGAACGTCTCGAATTCCCTGCTCCTCAATGGCTTCGATAGCGTCGCCAAATCTCGTTTCGTCGGTCGTCATGATAGTGCCGCACGCCCCACATTCGGGGTCGCGCTCGTCCGTGGTGAATACGTTGCACCCGCGCGGGCAAAAATAGGTTGTGGCTTCTCTAAACTTCCGTTTCATTATGCAATCCGTTGCGGCGCAGGAATTTGATGTATTAAGATACACATGCTTTGTCTGTCCTTTGATAGGACGATTTTTTGTTTATGCGTCGCCGCATAGCGCACTCAAAATTATTACACATGTTAGAAGTTTTGGCTATAGTCTAGAGTTCCGCTTTGAGAAGCGTCTGTCGTGCCGCTGCGCCCCGCACAAGCACGAACCGTCCGCACATCGCTAACGCGCCCCCTGCCCGCCCGCGCGGCTGGGCACGGTCAGCAGTTCCTCCCAGCACGTCGTGTAGCGCGGCGAGATGAATTCGCGGCGGAGCTTCCACGCCCTGCCAATACCGGTTGCGGCAAAGCGCACGGTGTCGCGCCCATAGCGGCCGTTGAGTTTGTCGACCGCCAGCATGCGGGCCTTGGCGCGCGCATCGTCGGGCGCATCGAACAGGCCGCCCTGACCTTGGCGTTACGAAGTCACATAGCCGGCCGCATACTTCAATGACAACCCGTTCTCGGAAAGCCACTTCAAAACCCTGAAGTATCAGCCGCAGTTTCCCAAGCTCTTCGGTTGCATCGAAGACGCCAGGCAATTCTGCCGGGGGTTCTTCCCATGGTACAACCAGGAGCACCACCACGTCGGTCTTGGGCTGATGACCCCGGACCAAGTCCATTATGGCCAGGCGGATGCCGTCCATGCCGCCCGACAGCGTACCCTCGACCGTGCCTTCAACGCCAATCCCGAGCGCTTCGTCAAAAAACCGCCAACGCCACCCGACAAACCCACCGCCGTCTGGATCAACCCACCAGCAAAGAAGCCCGAACCGATAAGCCTAAATTAACCCGCCGGGTGTCTCAAAGTCGTTGACACGTTCCGGCGAGCGCAGTAAGGCCCGGATTTTGGCGCTCGGGTCATCGCTATGTCCGTGAACGGAGGGTCGGGAAAATTGATGCGAGTTATCAGGTGGGGCACCACTCTCGTTGCCGTCTTGCTGATGGCTAGCTTCGACGTTGCAATCGCCCAGACCCAAACGGCTACACCCGAGGATATTTCGCGGCGCGTGATTGCCGCGATCGGCGCAGGTGACCAAGCCGCGCTACTGCAGGCACTTCCAGACAAGGAAGCTTTGAACGCGCGTCTGTCGACCGGCGACACCCCGCTCGTCGCAGCTGCTGCGCTCGGCCGAACGCCCATCGTGCAGACGTTGATCGAACATGGGGCAACTCTGGATGGTACCAGCCAACGTGGCTGGACGCCGCTAATGACGTTGGTTTTCTTCGGCAACCGCGAAATCGCCGACTTGCTGCTTCAGCGTGGGGCAAAGAAAGATATTTCGGGCAGCGATGGTGCAACAGCACGTTCGATCGCACTGTGGCGTGGCTATGCCGACCTTGTCGCCCGTTTCCCAGCCGCGGACCGGAAACCCACAGAAGCCGATCTTATCGCCGCTGTTGTGACTGGCGATCACACGGGGTTAGACGCTTTGCTTGCTGCCCATATCCGCCCGACAGCCGCGGACGCCACCGGTAATCCGGCCATCGTAATCGCGGCGGCGGCTGACGATTTGGGAGCCATCGAGAGGCTGTTACGCGCGGGGGCACCAGTGGACGCCGCCGGGCCGAGCGGTGTGACCGCGCTAATGGTCGCGGTCCAGCAGAACCGCGCCGATGCCGTCAAGACGTTGTTGGACGCGGGGGCGAACCCGCAACTCCTGGCGAGCAAGGGCGTCTCGCCGATATCCTTGGCCGAGGGGCTTGGGTACGGACAGATCGTCCAGTTGCTTCGGTCCAAAGCCCACGACGGGGGCAGCGACGAAACAAAAACGACCGAACTCGCAGCGGCAGCCGCCGCGGACGATGATTTGCTGGCTGCATCCTTGTTAGCGCATGGAGCAAATATCGACGGTAGCTTAGTTAAGGGTAAACAGGTCGTGCCACTGTCAGCCGCCGCCTTTTATGGTGCGACGAAGACAGTGACACTTCTGTTGGACAAAGGAGCAGAGGTCGGACGCAGCGACGACAACGGCAATACGCCGCTGATGGCGGCCATAGTCGGCCACCAAACAAAAATCGCAGCGCTGCTGATACAGCACGGTGCCAGCTGGACAGTGACCAACAAAGCTGGAATTTCACCTCTTACCATGGCGCGTGCCGCCAACTGGACTGTATTGGGTACCATCGAGTTGTACAATCAGGAAGATTTCGTCGATGCTGTGAAGCGCGGGGATGCTAGGACCGTGCATGAAATGCTCGACCGGCACGATATTTGGGCGACACAGGACGATCAGCGGGGCTGGTCCCCGATCATGTATGCGGCACAGGCTGGGAGCCTCGATGTCGTGGAAGCGCTTATTCAGTATGGCGCTACCGCAGAGTTGTCGGACCTCGCTGTAACCGTGCCGTCGCCGCTTATGATCGCTGCTGCGAACGGCAAAGGTGAGGTCGTCGATTTCCTGTTGCTACAAGGTGCTGACCCTACACGCCATGACGGCGCCGGTCAGACCGCCGCCGATATGGCACGAAAGAAAGGCTTTACGACGGTTTCGGCCAAGCTTTTGGCTGCCGGTAAGGCGTACGCGAAGAAAATCAACGCCGCCCTGGCTGAGCTTGGGTGTCTCGACAAGCCAGACGATTCCTGGGGCGACAGGAACCGCAAAGCACTCGAATCTTTCTATGACGAGTTTAGATTTCTTTCGTCCTATGCTGCGCCGATCGCTCTCGACAAAGCGCTGAAGCGGACGCTCCGTGTGTGTAATGGCACGGACTCAACGATACAGGTTGTAGCAGTCTTCCATCCTAACGAAACTTCTTACAAACAAAATGTTACAGGTTGGTGGAATATTGATCCGGGCGCTTGCAAGTGGCTTTATAGAACAAAGTTCGGTAGCGACACCATCTCCGGACCCGGAATTTGGGTTCGCGCTGAAAGAGGTGATGCTTGGTGGGGAGGAGACCGCACCCTTTGTCTCCCGAAAGAGTATAGTAGAATGAACGATTACGTGGCAGAACAACAAGATAATTGCCCGACCTTCGCAAGAGCAGCGAAGTTCTATCGGATTATCCCCTATTCTTCGCCTAACCCATATATTTTCAAACCGTCCTCAAAATAGTGAGGGGACATCAAATGAAGTCCCCATCTCCAGCGCTCCAAACCACGTTCGGCGCAGGTTGCCTGTTTCTGGCGACGATATGTAACGCGATCGCCTCGTCAGTGACATTTGGCCCCATGCCGGCTATCCCGACCCGGGAGCAGTGCAATGAAATGGCGCAGGCTGATCAGGCGATAGTTTGTCAGTTCCTGTCGTCGAGTCAGGCCGCATTAGATGCTAAATGGGGCAGTCACGTAATGGTCGAAACGATGACGGAGCAGGACTCTATTACCGCAGAATGGCTGCAGCTCGGCCACCAGGCATCCGCCAGATACATGCAATGCTTGACCGAGGCCAATGCGGCACAATCTGCCAGTCGCCAATCGATTGCCGGCAACCTCATCTCCGGAGCCGGCAGCGCATGGATGAGCGGCATCGGGCAAATCCCGGACAGCGCATGGAACGGCTTACAGTCGAGCAACAGCAGTTTGGTGGGTTTCACGGCGACCGCCTCACTAGCAATCAAACGTTGGCAGCAAGCCGCTTCCATCGCGCTGCGCGTGCAGTTTGCAAAGGATGTGATTAGCGCATTGACAACCGGTGCACCGCCCTCTGGCAACCTGAATAGCAGCGTTTGGCAGGGGGCAGACTACGCAAACGATCTGCTCGGCGCGAACTTGCCGCCTTGGAGCATGTTTTTCACCACTTTCGCAGTGAATGCCATCCACGCAATCAACGGCGATGCGATGGGCCAGCTTGATACAGCGATCGCTGGCTTCAACGCAACAGCGGTGCCAGACATGATTGCCTGGCACGCCACGGATATGGAGCGAAAGTGGATAGCGACATTGGGCAATCCACCGGGTGGACAACAGAATGATCTGACCCAAGCGCTGTCCCAACTTGATACCGTTGTGCAGCAAATGGGTGAACTGTCTCAGGAGGTCGCCACACTGGTGGCCGCGGCACAGAGAGCGGAAGCCAACCGGCTTGCAGCCTTTCGTGCGGCTGCAGCGGCGGCACGAGCCGAACAGGAACGACAGGCAGCGATCGCCGCGCAGCAACAACAGGCTGAACTCGCGGCACAACAGGCGGCTCAGGAGGAAGCCCAGGCACAGTTGCAGGCTAGGATGCAAGCGCGGCAAGCAGCGGCGGAGCGGGCGCGACAGGCGACCGAGGAAGAATATTATAGGGCACGTCAACAAGCTCGCCAGCGGGAACTGGAAGACGCCGTGAACAGCTCTGTGTCGTCCCCGTCGTACGTTCCGGTGTTCCCAAGTTTCCCGATGGCACGCCCTTATGTAGCTCCTCCGCAGCCCGCCTACCAAGGCGGATCGAGGCAGAGATATTGCCCAGTGGGTGTCCCATGTGCCACACAATAATTTTGCCACGTGTGCAGTAATGTGTGAGTTAACACCGCGGAATTGGCCGGGATCTCCCTCTTGAATAGGACCCGTTCACACCCCCCCTCCTGTCTTGGGCGTCTGACTGGGTTGGCTCCCCTGGCTGAGGCGGCGAACGGAGGGGCTTGCCTGACGGAGCGAAACGGATTCTACGCTCCCTATGCCGCGCCTGAGCATCCCGGAGCTGACCCAGTACCAACGAGCAGACCTCTCGGTGCTGCCGCGGAAGGAGCTTGAGGATCTGGCGTGGCTGTTCCGCGAAGTTGCGCGCACGCTGGCCAATCGCCTGGGTGAGGACTCCACGACCAGTTCGCGGCCGCCGTCGAGCGACGATCCCTACCGGCGGGGTCAGAGAAACGGCAAGCTTCCGGCCAGTCAGGACCACGATGACGGCGAAGGCCAGGACGCAGCCGCGCCGGCGGGCAAGGACAAGACACCAGCGAAGCCGCCCGGCAAGCGGCCGGGCATGCCTGGGCACTGGCGCCGGCAGCCGATCGTGGTGAACCGAGAAGTCGAGCACGTGCCGATGGTCTGCGAGGCGTGCCAGGCCGCGCTCGGCGCCGAGCGCCGGGGCCGCCACGTCAGCGCCCACCACGTCTTTGAACTCGACCGCGGCGAAATGGGTCTGCAGGTCACGGCTTGCAAGCACAGCTACTTCGCCGCCAGTTGCGCGTGCGGCCACGAGACGGTGGCCAGCCTGGGCGTAGGACTGCGCTCACAGATCGAGGGGCGCAAACGCGACCTGCAACTGAGCGAGCGCTGCCTGGTCGGGCCGACGCTGGCGATCTTCATCGCCGCCCTCGCGTTGCGTTTCCGCCTGTCGCGGCTGAAGGTCCAGGAGTTCCTGCTGGACTGGCTGGGGCTGGAACTCGGGGTGGCGACGATCAACCGCTGCATCCACGAATTCGGCCGGGCCAGTGAGCCGGTGGTCGAGCAACTGATCGAGGAGGTGCGGGCCGCCGAGGTCGTGCATCTCGACGAGACCCCATGGTACCAACAAGGCGCCCTGCTGTGGCTGTGGGTAGCCGTGACCGTGAACACGGTCGTCTATCGCATCGGCAGCCGCCGCAAGGAAAACCTGGTCGCGCTGATCGGCCACGCGTTCCTTGGCTGGATGGTGACCGACGGCTACATGGCCTATCGCGACCATCCCCGGCGCCAACGCTGCCTTGCCCATCTTATCCGAAAAGGTTTGGCACTGGCCGAGGGCTATTACGGCCCCGGCTCCGCCTTCGGGCGGGACCTGGTCCGCGACCTCCGCCGCCTGATCGAACGGGTCCGCGACGGCGACAACGACGCCGCCGTCAGGCGCCTGGTGGCCCGCATCAAGTGGAACTGCCAGTGCAATGAATATGAGATCGAGCAGAAGGTTCGTGCTCTCGCACGCGAAATCCTCAACGACTGGGAGGCGGTGATCGCCTTCGTCGCCGAACCGCTGCTGTCGCCCACGAACAACGACGCTGAGCGGGCGCTGCGGCATGCCGTCATTGCGCGCCGCATCAGCTTCGGCACCAGAACGGACGAGGGCAGCCGGTTCTACGCCGCCGGCCTCAGCGTCATCGACACCTGCCGCAAGCGCGGCGTCGATCCCTGGACCTACGGACGCGACCTCATCGCCGCCGCGCGCAAGGGCTCATCTCTCCCCAGTATCCCCGCCAAGCTGGCCGCCTGAAACGGCAGAAGCGGCTACTCGCCCGAAGGCGGACTGGTCGTAGAGCCCTCGCCCAGGCGATCCGCAAGCGAATGCGCCAATTCGTGAAACTGCCAGGCCAACTCTTCAAGCTCCTGCCGAGACAGTGCCGAAAGCTGGGCTCGTTCGGGATCGGTCAGATCCGGGATGCTTGAGTGTGGCATACAGACCGTAGACGCTGCTTCGCCCCGCTACGCAAGACCCCTTGTTGGCTTCACAGCCGACACCCCACCCGCCAAACGCCCCGATTTGAAATGGCGAGGGGGGGGAGTGTGAACGGTTGCCCCGGCATCATGATTTCAGAATGGCAATACCGGCAGTGCGAACTATCAGGGTCTGCGTATCGGTTTGAACACATCAAGTGATGCTGTGTTTGATCAATATTACGCATCGAACATGGTTTTCTTTACCAATAACGCGGAACATCTGCGTATCACTTCCGGTGGCAATATCGGTATCGGCACAAACTCGCCGTCCAATCCGCTCGATATTTCTGGCGGCGTTGCCATCGGGAGCAGCTACGTCGGTGTTACCACCGCTCCGACCAATGGATTGTTGGTACAGGGCAACGTCGGGATTGGAACCACGTCGCCGAGTGCTCTCCTTCAAATCAACACTACTGAAAATGGAACGGACGCGGTTGATTTGTACGACACGACAGGAAGCGCTGCTGCTCGTTTCTACTTTACGACACCAATAGGCAGCCCCGCAGATTTAAACATAAATTCAGGCCGTGTTATTTTCCCCGGATACTCAATTCGACCAAATAAGGTAGAGCTCATATCAGGTGGCACGATTTCCTCAAACGGCTCTTATGTATTAATTCAAAGTCCAAGCGCTGCATCTGTGTTGGCTGTTTCAAGCAATAACAGTGGCTCCGTCGGCATCGGCACCACGACGCCCACTGACAAGCTCGACATCTCCGGCGGGGTCGGCCTGACCGCGACGACAACGGTCATCCCCACCACCGGCATGTATTCCTCGGCCACGAATTCGCTCTCTCTGACGGCGAGCGGGATTCAGGCGCTGACGGTCAGCACCACCGGGTATGTAGGGATAGGATCTACAAGTCCGAGGGCGAGTTTTGATCTGTCGCAGAAGACTGATGCCCTTGCGTTGCCCGTCGGTACGACAGGGCAGGAACCCTCCACGCCGGTCAACGGCATGATCCGGTATAATTCGAGCATCCCCGACCTCGAAGCCTACATCGGCAGCAGCTGGACCACCCTCACCACCGGCGGCGACAACGCCAGCATCTACATCGGCTCGAGCCTCACGGCCGCCAACCCCCAAATCAGCGGCGATGCGACTAGCGGTTTGTACACCCCCACCGGCAGCACGGTGTCGATCATCACCGGCGGAACGCAGCGCTTAACCGTGAACAGTAGCGGCAATGTCGGGATAGGGACGACATCGCCGACCACAGCGCTACAGGTCGCAGGCACAGTTACGAACACCGGTGAAGCTGTTACCGGTAACGCGACTATCAGCGGCACCGTCGGCATCGGCACCGCCACGGTGCCAACAGGCCCCAAGGTCAATATCAATGGGTCGGTTCAGGTGGCAGGCTCAGGCAGCGAACCGTGCAACCCCGCCACGGTGGGTCAGATGCGTTACAACGCTGCGGGCGGCTATATGGAAATCTGCACGTATCCGTAAAACATCCCGAACCTGTCGCTCGCTTTTGAATCACGCGGCCGCAGGTCGTCCGGCTTCCGCTCGGAAAAAGCCCGCCGCGCGGCGCACCGGTCATCGAGCAGCACCCGCACGGCACCAGCAGTTTCGCGCAGGCGAAGGCTTCGCTGTATCATCGCGATCTCGGCCTTCAGGCAACTGTGATCGCGCGTCCTTGCCGCTCGAAGACAATTATTGTATATTTGCATTGGTCTTGGTTATCATCTGGCCCGTCGGGGTTTACGAGGCGCGGTCCTACGGGGGCCAGACTTCTCTCTTCATCGGGTCCGGGCGGAGAAGGGCAACAACGCCCATGGCAATCTACAGCTACGACAACATGCGCGTCGACACGGAGAGCGGCGCTGACGTTTCGAAGCTTGCTGATCTTCATCGCAACCGCGCCCGGCTGGAGTGCCCGTGCCGGACTCCGCGGCCGGAGATGTACATCGCTTCCTGCGGTGCTGGGTTCCTGGTCAAGCGCATGCCCAACACCGGGCAACGACATGCGCCCGAATGCGATTCTTACGAGCCGCCTCCGGAGCTGTCCGGCGTGGCGCCTTATATCGGAAAGGCGATCCAGGAGTTGCCGGAGGACGGCAACATCGTCCTTCGGGTTGGCTTTCCCCTGAGCAAGGGACCTGCGGTGACGTGGTCGCCGAACATCAGCACGGACCCCAAGGAAACCGTTCGCGATGATCCGCGCAAGCTGGGGCTACGTGCGTTCCTGCACTACCTGTGGGACGAAGCCGGTTTCACGAAATGGCGGCCCGGTATGGCCGGAAAACGCAAATGGAGCGTCATCCGCTATTATCTTTTGCAGGCGGCACGCAACAAGCTCATTCGTAACGCGCCGCTCGGCGCGATGCTGTACGTGCCGGAGCCCTACAGCCAGGATCAGGATTCCGAGATCAAGGAGCGTCGCATGGCGCTGCTGGCGCCGATGCTGGGCAAGGGCAAGAAGACCTACCGGATCGCGATCGGCGAAGTGAAGCAGATCCTGCCGACCTCGCGCGGCCACAGGGTTGTTCTGCGCCACGCGCCCGGCTTCAGCTTCCTGCTGTCCAACGAGTTGCACGGCAGGATGCTGAGAAACTTCGCGACCGAACTGGACATGCACGAGGCGACCCCGGAGTTGCACCTCGTGATCGCCGCGACGTTCTCGATGTCATCGGGCTGGCTGCCCTTTATCGAAGAGCTGACCTTGATGGCGGTCACGCCGAACTGGATTCCGGTCGTCTCGCCCTTCGAAGAACGCTTGGTCGAAGAGCTGACAGCGCAGCAGCGCTGCTTCACGAAGTGCCTGCGCTACGGGCACCCGGCCGGTGAACCCCTCGCCACGGTGATCCTCCGCGACACCACACCCCACGAGGTGGCGCTCTACATCCTGCCGCCGGACGCCGCCGACGATGAGCGTCGCCCCCTTCTCGATCTTGCCGCTGACAGCGCGCTGCCGGCCTGGTTCTGGGACCCGCTCAGCGGCGAGACCATGACCCTGCCACCCCGGCAAGGCCAGAACTAACCAACTGGCCTCTTGGTACGAATAACGGGACGAAACATGAACATCAAGCCGCTTTGGCGAACGGCGTGGGCGGGGTCCGGAGCGGCCTCAACCCGTCTCCGGTTTCCGCCGTCCTCCGGTCTGTGACCCAGACGTAATCGCCGGTCAGGTTCACGTGCTCCCAGCCCAGAGGGGAGAGATGGGCCAGGAGACGATCGGGGACGTCTTCCGTCTTGCGTAGGGTGGCGACGGCACGCTCGAGGTATCGGGTGTTCCACAGGATGATTGCGGTGACGATGAGGTTGAGGCCAGAAGCACGGTGCTGCTGGTTTTCGTAGGTACGATCGCGGATTTCGCCGAGCCGGTGAATGAAGACCGCACGTGCCAGGCTGTTGCGAGACTCGCCCTTGTTGAGTTCCTGTCCGGTCGGTACGCCGCAGTTCGGGATCGCTGATCCAGTCGAGGGTGAACAGGGTGCGCTCCAGCCGCCCCAGTTCGCGCAGCGCGGCGGCAATGCCGTTTTGCCGCGGGTAGGAGGCGAGTTGGCGCATGATCAGCGAGGCGGTCACGGTGCCGGAGCGGATGGACGCGGCGATGCGCAGGATTTCCGACCAGTGGGCGCGGATCAGGTCCACGTTGATGCGTCCGGCGATCAGCAGCTCGAGCGTCGGATAGTCGGACGCCTTACCGAAGCTGTAGAGGCGCCGGTGCTTCAGGTCGGGGATGCGCGGCGCGAACTGGAAGCCGAGCAGAGCGCAGAGTGCGAACACATGGTCGGATTTACCGCCGCCGTCGGTATGATGGCGTCGGACCGTCACCTCGGTCTGGTGGTAGAGCAGTGCATCGAGAACATGCAGTGCCTCGCTCGCGGTTGCCCCAATCATCCTGGTGAAGAATGGCCCATAGCGGTCCGAGAGATGTGTGTAGGCCTTAAAACCAGGCTTCTGGCCATAATGGGCATTGAAGCTGCTGGCGTCACGGCCGGAGCGGGCAGCCTGGAAAAACTGGCCGTCGGAGGACGAGGCCGTGCCGTTGCCGAACGTTGCCGCAAATGGTTCGCGCTGCTGCTGGTTGACCAGACACCGTAGCGCCAAAGCGTAGGTCTCCTCGCGGATGTGCCAATCCGATGTCCAGGCAAGCTCGCCGAGGCTGGCGATGCTGCACGCCTCGGCCATGCGGGTCAGGCCAAGATTGAGACCTTCAGCGAGCAATCCCGCCAGAAGGACACGGTTGTCGGCCACAGCCTCGCCAGTGCGCACATGGGTGAAGCAGTCGGGAAAGAGGGTCCAGCGCGCCACTTCGGCCAGCAGATCGGTCACGCGGATGCGCGGCAGCATGGCGTAGAGGCGCACGGCCAAGGCCTCGGCCTCCGGTGGCGTGGATTTTTCAATTGGCGAGATCTTCAGCACGCCCTTCTCGATCGTCACGTCGGGCAGAAGACCGCCCTTGGCACGAGCGTTGATCGCCGTCAGCCGTTCATCCAGCACGGTGCGGCGGCCCTCGATGAAGCGGTCGAAATCCACCTCGACCGCGATTGGGAGTGTCCCGGCCTGCTGCAGATCTTGCACGGTCTGCTTGGAGAGAAGCCGTTCCTCGAAGGAGCGGTATTGCCGGCTGCCGACGACCCAGACATCGCCGGCACGCAACCGGTCACGCAATTCCGACAGGACGCAGAGTTCGTAGTAGTGCCGGTCGATTATGCCATTCGGCAGCACGTACGGCGCCCAGCGTTGCCGGACGAATGCGGTCGGAGCGGATTCCGGTAGGGTGGACGCCTCCGTGCGGTTCGCGTCTCGCAGCACCTCGATGGCGCGCATGAGCGAGGCCGATGCCGGCACGCTCTCGAATTTGAAGGCGCCCAGGAAACCGGGCGACCAGCGCCGGATGTCGCTGTAATGCTTGTTGAGGCCTTGATAGGCGTCGAACGCTTCCGGGCGCGCCAGGGCTTTGGCTTCGGCGACGGTTGTGCAGAACTGCTTCCATGGGATCACCGTTTTGATGGCTCCGAAGCCGTCCTGCTTCTTGTCGTGGGCTGCAATGAGGGCCGCGCCGACACGTGCAAAGAGACGGACCTTCTCATTGATGGATCGCGCATCAGACTGGAAGTCGCGAGCATGCCGTCCCTCGGCTTTGCGAAACAAGGCGCCGATCAGGCGATCGAACGCATCCATGGCCTGGTCGGTCAGGCTGGTGGCAAGGTCCATGCTGATGGCGACCAACGTCGCGTGCCGGCGCTGCCGCTCGTAGCGGGCGATGTGCTGCACGGTGCTTCGACCAGCCTCGCGAACAAGCTGGGCAAGGCGCGTCTGATGGACCTGGTGGCCTCGATCGGGTTTGATGCCGATCGCGCGCACATGCTTCAGGCGTTCGATCAAACCCAGCATGGCGTCCGGCTTGGCGGCTTGCGGCATCTGCCGCAACCAGGTCAGCCAGTTCTGGCCGCCCTCTTCACGCCGCTGCATCAGCGCATCGAGCCGGCGGCGCTGTTCGGCGGACAGATCACCGGTCAGTCGGCGATGCACCTCCCGGCGGGCTTGGTCGCGGAGTTCGCCGCACAGCCGTTCGAGTGCGGCCGGTGCCGGAACGACGATCCGGCGTTGCCGACATGTCTGCATCACCAACGCGGCGAGATGAACGAACCGGTCGTCTTCGATCGCCTGCGGCACGAGGAATTCTACCAATTCGCCCACCGTCCGCCTACCAAAGGGACGCAGTCCGAGTTGTTGCTGGCAGTCGACAGAATGATGTTGGCGATTTCGCTCTGCCGCAAGGTAATTGTCAATCACCTCCGGGAAAACTCCGATTTGCTCAGCGACAAATGCAAGCAACCCAGCGGGCGGCCGTTCCCCGGCACGCAGTGGGCGGCCAGGATAGCGCAGGTAGCAGAGCATGAGGGCGTGGCCGAGACGATTGTGATCGCCGCGGGAGCGCCTGACTGCTGCACGATCTGCTTCCGATAGCGTGAAGTGACGCACCAGTTCCCGTTGCTCCGTCGGCGGCTCAAACAGTTCCGCAATCTGGATTTTGCTCAATCGCTGCCGTCGCGCCACTTACGCCTCCTGGGCCTTGGTTCCCGCAGATCAGCCGGGCCAAGCCAGTGAGTCGATTGATGTATTGCGCGGGGCTCGAATGTCGCAGACCCTGGAGGCATTGTTTTTGAATGCCGTTACCCTGCGCCTCGGCCTTTTGGCGTCAATAGATGTAGCTGCTCGACATCATCCGCGGCCGTGCTTGGTTTCATCGCCGAATCCTGCGAGCGCGCGGTAGACGCTGGCCCGGCCAATGCCGAGGCGGCGTGCGATGGCGGTCGGGCCGAGCCGATCCTGCTCGCGCAGTCGCTTGATCTCGGCGGCGTCGATGCTGGGCTTGCGCCCACGATAGACGCCGCGCGTCTTGGCCAATGCGATCCCTTCCAGTTGCCGCTCGCGGCGCAAGTTGGTCTCGAACTCGGCAAACACGCCCAGCATATCGAGAAACGCCTTGCCCGCCGCTGTGCCCGTGTCCACCGGCTGCTCAGTAGCGCGCAGCGTCACACCGCGCCCCTTCAGTTCGTGAACGA
This sequence comes from uncultured Alphaproteobacteria bacterium, assembly GCA_963709085.1. Classification (GTDB taxonomy): domain Bacteria; phylum Pseudomonadota; class Alphaproteobacteria; order Acetobacterales; family Acetobacteraceae; genus Rhodovastum. The sequence goes on along the minus strand of CAVPVB010000014.1, from coordinate 81,379 downwards.
TGTCCTCCAGATCTTTCAGGGAGCGGGCCAGACGGTCGATGCGCGTCACCACCAGTGTGTCGCCTGGCTGCACGAAATCGAGCAGAACTTGCAGTTCGGTGCGTCCGTCGCGGCGAGCGCCGCTGATCTTCTCGGCGCGGATCACACGGCAGCCAGCTGCACGCAGCGCCTGCTGCTGGATGGTGAGATCCTGATCGATGCTGCTGACGCGCGCGTAGCCGTAAGCGGCCATCTTTGTTCCAATAGGATCTAGACTACGGAACGCTAGTGTTCCAGAACCCCAAAAGCAACCCTAATGATACATGGAAAGTGTCTCGTCCCGGCGCCCCGCTGGGGTCTACCCAATTGAGCCGCCCCTGCGATCACCGAACTTGAGCGCCAGTGCCGCGGCACGCTTGCCTTCCGACAGCCACGTTCCCGTTCCGTCCCGTTATTCGTACCAGGAGGCCAGTTGGTTAGTTCTGGCCGGCAAGGCTACGTCGGAAAGAACCCCGCTTCGCCCGAACCGGCGAAGCCGTAGGTGAAGTTGGAGCGGGGCAAGCGGGCCGACCAGCGGCACACGGGGGCGTGGTTATCCCAAATTCATCTTGGGCAAGCCGGTCGCTGTGCGTCGCGCCAACCGCTCGCTGAAACGCTGCGCGTCGCGCCGCTCGCGAACGGCTTTAAGATCTTACCTTTACCCGCATCGTGGCAAAGCCCTGCGCTACTATAGAACGACATCATGTCGATCCGCAGCCGAGCGCCGAAAATGGCAGATTTTCCAAATGCCCGTTGCGAAAGCGGGCGTATGCTGCACCTGCGTTCCAAGGGGCTTCCCTCAGCTACGGCGCACAGATGGCTAGGCTAACATAATGATAAAATTGCATCTTTCTAGATGCGGGTAAAGGTAAGGCTTTAAGATGGGGCAGAAGGGGCAACCGTGCGAAAACGTACGCTAGCGTATTGCACGCAATGTTGAGGGTAGGCTTAGCGGCGGTTGGCGGGTCGGTTTCCAAGGAGCGCCTGAAGACCGAGCTCGTTGTCGCTCATCTCCGTGATGCGGTTGATGGTGCCCTTGCGCAACTCGCGCGCCAACGCGAGGACATCCTCTGTCACGGCACGCAGTTGTCGGTTTTGCTCCTCCATCCGATCCAGTTGGCGGATCTGGCTTGCTGAGGGCCGTTCGGTCCGCCAGCGGCTGATCTGCCGCGCGTAGATATCCACGAACTCCAGTTGCTCGGTGTGAACCTGCTCGCTCCGGTCAATGGTCGCGTCATCGAGCACATGCGGGCGCGTCCGTGCCAGGGTCAGCGTCTCGAGATGCGTGCGCGTGTCGCCCAGGGTGCCGTCGATCATGGCTACGATCAGCGGCATTTCGCTGATCGGCTGCCAGTTTATCGGGTCGGTGTGCGGCATAACGAGATCCTCTGGCTCAGGCCATGGCGGGTTCGGGCGCCGCCTCGGCACGCCGGCGAGGTGATTGGAAATAGCTCCCGTTGGGGATGACGTGGGCATGCGCCAGCGGTGACACGCGGGCGAGATCCTCGTCCTTCACCTCGTGGCCGGCGGCGCGGAGTTGGTCGACGATACGGGCGATGTGGACGGTGTTCCACACCAGCACGGCGTTGGAGAGCAGGCTGAGGCAGCTGGCCTTGTTCATCACCTCCTCGTAGTCGCCGGATCGGAAGCTGCCCTGGTTGGCGAAGAACAGCGACTTGGCGAGGATGTGGCGGAACTCGCCGCGGTTGAGTTGCAGCTGGATGGCGTCGCGGAGCGGCTCCTCTTGAATGTAGCGCAGAATGTGCATGGTCTTCGTCAAGCGCCCGAGCTGGCTGAGCGCGTCGGCAAGACGGTCCGACGCGCCGGCGTTGGCAAGACGCTGCATGACGACATGCGCGGGCGTCAGCCGATCCTTCAACGACGCCGCGAGGCGCACCAGCTGATCCCACTGCTCGATGATCAGTTCGATGTTGATGCGACCGCGCAGCAGTGGCTGCAACACACCGTAGTCGATCTCACGGTCGATGCGGCTGAGCACTTGATCTGGCAGGTCCTTTATCCGCGGCACGAAGGCGATGCCGAGCAAGGCACAGAGGCCGAATAGATGCTCGGTGAAGCCATGCGTATCCGAGGTGTGTTCGCGGATTGCCAACGCCGTATCGTTGTCGAGGATGCCCCCGAGTACGTATCCCGCCTCGCGCGGCGCGCAGGCGATCGCCTGCGTGGCGTAGACGCTGCTTTGGTCGGACGTGTGCGTGTAAAGTGCGAGCGCTCGTTCGTAGTAGCCGAAGTAGCGCGGATAGAAGCTGGCCAGGAGGCTATCCCGCTCGACCGCGAAGCGCTGGCCATCGGAGGAGGAGCGTCGGCCGTTGCCCCAGATGAAGCTGAGCTTCAAGCCGTGATGGTGATCGACCAGAATGGTGTTGGCCGCCTTGAGCGTGGCGTCGCGCAGGAACCATCGGCTGGTGTCCTGCAGCGCCTCGGCGGTGAGGGTGTCGACGCTCTGGCTCATCGCGGCGAGACCGAGGTTGGTGCCGTGCCCGATCAGGGTGGCGAGCAGCGAGCGGTGCGGATCGGCGCCGCGCGGCTGGTAACCGCCGAGGGGCTGGAAGGCACGGGTGAAGCCGCACCATTCATCGACGTCCTGCAGCAGGTCCTCGATGCGCACGCGTGGCAGGCTGGCGCCAATGGTGGCGCGCAGTTCATGCAGCGCGCGCGGAACCAGCATCGCATCTCGCCGTTTGAGCTTGAGCCTGCCATCGCGAATCTCGGCAAAGCGGTTGGCGGGCATGCCGCGCTCCGCGGCCCGCGCCGCCCGGTCAAACTCGGTGCCAAGCCGAGTCAGGAATGTCTTCCCGTCAACCGGCAGGTCAAGACGTTGGTAGGCCTGTTCACGGGCCTGCTGCCACTTCGGCTCATCGTAAACCAGGTTCCAGAAGGATACGTGGTCGCGGCTTTGCGCCAGGAACAGGCCGCCGGCGCGGAGCGCGTTACGGATCGCAAAGGCGAGCGAGATTTCCCAGATGGCGCGATCCAGTTTGCCGCCGGCCTTGTCATCAATGACGAGATGGGACCGCCAGTCAGCTTGCACGAAGGCGTGCGGATCATCCGTTGTCAGCGGGCCGCGCGTGCCGGCGTCCAGCGCACGCAGGATCTCGATTGCCCCGAGAAGGGCTTCGTTTCCGGCAGCAGCCTGGAATGGCAGGGCGAGGAACGCCGGCAGGTACTGGCGCAGCGTGCCATAGCGCGCGATCATTGCATCGAGATGACCGCGGGTCTCCAGCCGCTCGTAAGCACGGCAGGCAATTGCCGCCTCGACCAGGGCGGGAGCGTTCACCACGTCGCGGAAAGCACCGATCGTTTGCTCCTTGTCGGCTTTGACCAGGGCGTCGACGCCGTCGAGCACACGGTGCAGTCCGTCGCGGGCGCGGCGGCGCAGGCTTTTGCGGCGCAGCTCGACCGCCGAACGCGACCGACGGTTCATCCCGGTCAGGAACAGGTCATTCATCTCGACGATCTGATCGAGCAGCGTCGTGCGGGCCTCCACCAGATAGCAGGCAACCAGTGCGTCACGCTTGGGCTTGGCGAAGCGGCGGAGATCGCGCGCATCATAGCGGCGTCCAAGTTGGCCCAGTTGGCGGACGATCTGTGGATCGAGACCGCTCAGCTCGGCTCCGGTTCCGAGCAGTTCCTCGATCAGGTGCAGGCGGACGATGTCGCCCTTGATCACCGCGGCGTTGGCTGATTTCGGGTAGTCCTTCAGCCGAAACAGACTGGAGCGCGCATCGCCGGCAGGCACCTCGACCAGGAGGTCGATTGCTGTGCGCAGCTTCTCCGGCAGACGGTTGGCGATAGATTCGAACAGCTCCGTAGTGCTGTGGGCCATGACAGAGGCGACAATGCGCTCCAGTGTGCTGACACTGGGCAACATCACGTGCAGGTTTGCCAGCTCTTCTTCAGCCAGAATCGAACAGCTCGGCTGCGGTGCGGCCTTCCATGGCGCCTCCGCGCAACCATTCGCGCAAGTGGTCCTCGGCTGTCCTGTCGAAGCGGCTCAAGCCCAGATAGCGGCGAATACGCTGTGCCTGAACACGCTCGGTTGGTTCGCGGCCGGACCGGTCTAGAAAGAGCACGGGCGCCAGCCCGAGCTGACGTGACAGATGGTTGACGATCTTGATCGGCGCCTGCCGGTAGTCATCAAGAAACCGGCCGTACCCACGCAGCACGCAGAGCTGTAGGGCAAAGCGCCGTTTCTGGTCGGCGCCGCGGCAGTTGGCGATTTCCGCAAGGTCAGCCGGGGTCAGACTCCAGTGGCGGGCAAGCTCGTCCTCTCCAGGATCAACTGGAATGGGAAGACGGCGGCGAGCACGGGTTGCCGCTGCAGAGGAATCAGCCATCGACATTCAGGTGCGAGCGCTCCAGGTCGGCCGCGAGATCATCGCGTGATGGTCGCGTGTAAACCATCGTCGTGTCGAGGAACTCGTGACCAAGCAGGCCTGCCAGCTCCAGCAGTCTGCCGGGATTGTCGCGCAAGTAGCCAAGCGCGAAGGTGTGGCGCAGCGTGTGCGCCGAAACCGCAACCCGCTTGAGCCGGGCACGGCAGGCGATACTTGTGATGACGGACTGGATCGTGCGCACCGGCATCGCCGTCTCACGGCTGCTGATGAAAAGCGCCGCGCTCTTGCCCGGCGCCTGGCGGTGTTCGAGATATTGTTTGAGCGCACGGCGCGCGGTTGCGTTCAGCGGCACCTCGCGTGCTTTGGGCCCCTTGCCCTGGCGGATGCGGACGCTGCCGGAGCGGTCGTTCATGGCGATGTCGCCAACTTGCAGCGCTGCGACCTCGCCAACCCGCAGCCCGGCCTGCAGCATAAGTTGCACCAGCGCGTAATTTCGCGCTGCCAGGCCGTGCGAAGACGCCCCGGCGGCGCGCAGCAGGGCGTGGCTTTCGATATCGGTCAGGCCGACCGGCTGGCGATTGCGGATGGTACGCACCGGCCGGACATTGCTCGCGACGTTGGTGTTCAAGCCGCCGGTGCCGCGCGCCCATCGGCACAGCCGGCGCAGGGCGTCCAGGCGACGGTTGACCGTGGCGGGCCTGCGTCCTGCCGCGACCATGTGCTGGCGGTAGGCGATCAACTGGTACTCCGCCAAGCCCTCGATCGTGAACGGGGCGTCCTGGACTGTGCGATGCCAGGCGAGGAAGTGACGCAGGTCGTAGCGGTAGCCGCGCAAGGTGGCGGGCGAGAGATCGTCATGCGCCAGGCTGGCCAGGAACAGCGTCATCCACCCCGGGTCGATAAGCTCGCAACCTGGCGCTGCTTGTATTGCACGCGATGTCATCCCCCGCGTTAGCACCCAGGTTTATCGCGTGCAATACGCCAGTTCGAACACCGATATCGCGTCCAATGCGAATTGCATTCCATGATTGCACGCAATAAACGGGCAGTTCATGCCTATCTCGAACCGAAAATGGCCAAACCGGCCTCAGGAACCCCCAAAAACGCACGGAAGGGGATTCCTTAGCGTACGTTTTCGCACGGTTGCCCCTTCCGACCCTACTTGGTCCGGGAGCCTCGTCGCACGGCACGCCGGGCGCATGATGGGTTTGGAATCGCCGATTGCGCAATGACATACCAGAAAACACACAGTTCACCCAGGGTGGGGGACTGTAGTTCCCCGGTTGGACAGCCAATTCGTATCGGCGTCGGCGGCGTAGAAGCACGAACGATCACGGTAACGCAACCGTAAATTGTAACTTTCTTCGCCTCTACACCCAGGTATCGCAACCGCGGCCCCAGCTTGTGTTCATATCGATTCGATATTACTTTTCTTCGTCTCCCGCGATTAGAGACGGCTTGACTCTTAATTGAGACGTGAGCGGAAGGGGATACCGAGACCAGTGTGTTCCGCGGCAAAATGCGCCTACGGATGTATTAATTTCATAGGAAACGAGTTGCATTTATACTTTGTGGCGTGTCCCCCGGTGAGATTGTGGCCGCGTCGCTTAGCGCGCAAATTGGAGGAGACCGTTTCGGAAGATCTCGTTCAGCTCGACGACCCTGACAAGGCGTAGGCGCTGGAAGCGGAGGTGAGTGGCCGAGTTGCGGCAGTGGTGACATGCAACCTATGCAACTTCGGCAGGGACCGAATTGGCTCAGCGTAACCCGCTTTGACGCAAACATGATCCGTCGGGAAGATTGGCCAAGGCGAGCGACGCCGTGAGCAAGGCTCCCTATGTTCCGCGATGCGCAGCACGACGGTTCCCCATCCTGCACTGCCCTCTCTTTTGGACACCCGCGTGCTCGTCAGCCGACCACAGTCGGCCGTGGTTGCCGCCGAGGCCGGTGCGGTGTCTGACACCATTTTCCTGCTCCACCATCGCCACACGTCACCATCACCACTTGGGAACCGCAACGATGGAGCGACTCGGCTTGGCGCTTCCGAGTTGGCCAAGCGAATGTGGAATCGAGTGATCGTCCTTCCCTTCCCCAAGCCCAGCTGCCCACAGGCCGACTGTGGAATTGAGTGACCGAAGTGTGGAATTGGGTGATCGCCGTCCGCTACGAATCAATGTGTTGCAGGGTTATCCCGTGGAATTGGGTGATGAATTTAATAGTAGATACTCAAATAGCTTCACTAATAGCCCGATCACTCGATTCCACAGCGACAACCCCAGCCAAATCGGCCAACATCCAACACGAATGGAGAACGGCGATGGCGGTCGTCCACGAGCTTCTAGAAGCACAAGGCAAGAAGGCGGCTTTGGAAGCCGGTATCAATCGTGCTGTCGTTGAGGCGGCCGCGCAGTACCTTTCTGAAGAAGATACCGGCCTGGGTTTCGCGTTCTCCGGATGGGCGCAATGCGCCCTACCCCACAAAAAACTAGCTCCCGACGCTCATTGGGGCATTTCATCCGAACGTGTTCGCCTAATGGTAGAGCCAGGCCGACGTCCAATTGGCGACGACGACGAAGTTGAATTCGTTGGAGTCCCATACGGCAGCCACGCCCGCCTGATCTTACTATTCTTACAAACCGAAGCACTACGCACAGGCCGCAGAGAAGTCGAGCTTGGTGGGTCACTTCGGGAGTGGCTTGGAAAGCTTGGAATTTCTGTTGGTGGAATGACGGGACGTAGTGTCCGAGATCAAGCCGAGCGTATTTCAAGATGCCGACTGACTTTTCACTTTCGTGGCACTAGCGGCGAAGGATTAGTGAACCAAAATATAGTTGACCGCGCAATCTTCATTGATGACGGCTGTAGCTCACAGGGACGCCTGAACCTCGAAACAGCGAAGCTCAGCGAGGGCTTCTTTGAACAACTTAAGCGCCACCCCGTTCCGCTCGAAGACGCAGCTATAAGAGCCCTTTCGAACAATGCCCCTGCTCTGGATGTGTACTTGTGGTTAGCCTATCGGCTCCACTCACTTTCATCGAACAAGCTTGTCACATGGGCTGCGCTTAAAGGTCAGTTTGGAACTGGTTTCACGAAGCTCGCTCACTTCAAACATAAATTTACTGGCACTCTTGCTATGGCAACCGCTGTCTATCCAGCTGCTGGAATTGACATTACGCCTGTTGGCGTGATCCTAAAGCCGTCACGTCCCCCAGTGGCCCCGAGACTGGTTATATCTCGTTAAACTTATCCCAATCACTTTTCGCTTATCAACCAAGCAACCCGACACAAGTGGCTAATTTCTGCGGGCCAGCCGTGAGCGGCACGACAATCGGGTCCAGCAGGCTGGACCGATCGTGACCAAATTGCGCTTTCCGATCAATGGTCATTGGCGAGTTAATTGATTGATAAGCAGGAAATCACTCGATTCCACAGGCCAAGCAGAAACCCCCCACTCTCTATAAGCTATCCAGCAGCTAGCTGACACCCACCTATTGACCCGGCTTTGGTGTACTTGAGTCATGCCGCGTGGCGGAACGTCGGGTGCCGGAATAAGCTGCGGATGCGCCTCGGCGACTTCGAGAGCTTGCGCATGTGGCTGATGACGTTGCGCTTCAGTTCCTGAGAGCTGCGGGCCGGCGGCTTGCGCGTAGCGGCCTGCTTCAGATCACCGTTGATGCCCTCGTCCGGGTTGAGTTCCGGACTGTAGGCCGGCAGGTAGAACACTTCGATCTGCGCGGTATGTCCGGCCAGCCAGTGCCGCACCTCGTCAGGGTCCTTGCTCGTAGGTACGCCGCAGCGGCTTCTGCGGCGTGGAGTTCCAGCGCGCCAGGTAGGTTCCCATCGTGCGCACCGCCAGACACACGCCGCAGTGTTGCTCGATCAGCATCGCCACCGCGCGGCGGCTCCACAGCGCAAACGGCAGGCCATACCCATCCGGCGTGTCGTCGCAAATCAACTGGCGAATCTCCGCCTCCTGCGCCGCCGTGAGCAGCCGACCCGTGCCCGGCGCCGGGCCGCGCGGGCCGCTCTGTAACCCCTCCATCCCCTGCCTCCGGTAGCGCTTGCAGATGTCGAACACCCCGTTCCTGGTGAGCCCGACCACCTGGCCAATCGCCTTGTAGGTCACCCCGCTCTCACGCAAGCCAACCACCTGCCGTCGCCGCTCCTCTTGCGCCGCTGGCGCCAAACTCCGCATGTCGATGTGTTGCATGCCGCATATCTGGGTAGCCATCCTCCTCGCTCCAAGACCGCCCAGGCCGGGTCAATAATTCGGTGCTGGCATTGCGGAAATGCCGCACGCAAGAAGATAGCCGGTATCTATCAGCTTTCTACTAGATACATACCGACCAATCTAATGCGGCGATAAGCCTTTGGAATTCATAGCTATAAGCTAGCAGCGTGCTAGCGGCCAGCCAGCGCCTAACGGGATTCAAATTCACCGAACGCCTATCAAGCCGCCGTCATCCGCGCACTTTTAGAAAGCTCATAGATAGCCGCCACACAGCGGCTTGATAGCCGCTACCTTGAGGTATGGTGGCAGTGCCTTTTGTAGACTAATAGCTTTTTAATAGCTAGCAGCAACCTAGCGTATAACTATTAGCTACGCGGCACGGTAACCATCGCGGCCGGGAAGATTTCCTGCAACTTACAGTTAGCTGCTAGCTAGCGACAGGCTGGCCAACTGCTGTTGACAATATTACAAATTACATCTACAAAGCCGCTAGGCAGCGGAGGGCTAACAGGTGGCGACAATTGGTCTCGTCTCGCAAAAAGGCGGCGTGTCGAAATCTTCGCTAGCCCGCGCCATTGCGGTTACCGCAGCGGCGGGCGGTCTTTCGGTTAAAATCGCGGACTTAGACATCGGCCAGGGATCGACTGTCGACTGGCATAAGGACCGCATGCGCTCTGGTCTGACCCCGGAAGTTGCCGTCCAACTGCACAAGTCGCCTGGCGAGGCAATAACCGCTGCAAACGGTACCGATGTCTTGATCTTCGACGGGCCGGCTAAGGCCGATGCGGAGACCCTGGAAATCGCGCGCGCTGCTGACCTTGTGGTACAACCAACCGGCGCTTCGTTAGACGACCTGCGTCCAGCTGTTAGAGTGTTCAATGCGCTCGTCAAGCGGGGTGTGCCATCATCCAGGCTGCTCTACGTTCTTTCGCGGATCTCCACAGATGCTGAGGCGCGGGCAGCCCGCGATTACCTTACGGACGCCGGATACGCGGTGTCGGCCGGGTACTTGCCGGAGCGCGCAGCATACCGGGCGGCCCAGGACACAGGGCGGGCACTGGTAGAGGTTCGCATCAAAAGCTTGAAAGTTGCTGCTGAAGAGGTCGTCCAGGCTGTTATCGACGCAATTCCAGAAGGGGAGGGCGCATAATGGCCGACATCAGCAAGCTACGTGGCGGCCGTCGTCGCCTAGGCGAACCCCCAGTGGACGACGCGCCACAAATCCAAGAACCGGCCCCACAACGCGAAGTGGTACCGCCACTTCCCGGGCCTGCGGTTGTCGCGCCGGTTTCCGAACCGGCACAGCAGGTCCGGACCCGCACGCTCCCTCGCGCTGTCGACACCTACACCCGTGTTGACGGGCGCAGTCTTCGACGGACAGGAAGGGCGGTACAGTTCGCTACGAGGGTGACGCCTGCCTATGACCAGGGTGTGCGGGAGGTTGCAGCAGAGCGTGGACAGATGCTCTGCGAAGTGATGGAAGATGCGCTGGCAGCATGGCGGAAACTGCTGGAAGCGTCCCGTGCCGAGGGAGTAACCCCGGAAGCCCTGTTGGACGCCATGCTCGAGAGGAGGCAGACAATAACAAGCCAGTGAATTCGCTGGCAGCGAGTCTTTGGATCGGCCGCTAGCTGGCGGCTATCTAATAGATATCATCCATCTGCGTTCTGATGGGTCTGAACCACCAGATCATATCGCTCGGCGGCGCGAAGCCCCACTGCCCGGCGCCTGAAGCAGGATGCGGTTGATGTCGTCCTCGGCATCGCCGGGAAGGCGATAGGTCGCAGCCCTTGGGCGTCCTCGACGTGAGCTGCCCGGCCGCCCGGCCAGTGCTATGATCAAAGCCATGGGCAAGACGCAGACACGCACAATCGCCGGGTTCACGCCAGGCGAGCGCGACTTCATCAGGCGCGAACTGGACCAGGTACTTTTCGACGCTTCCGAGCGTCGCAGAGGGGTTCTCTCTCAAGCTCTGGCGCGGCGGCACGCAGGCCGGTCAGCCGAAGATCCCGGCGACCGCAGAAGGGTTGCTTGAGCGCGGGCTGATGCGGCTCGATACCACGCAACGGCTGCCGCGGCTGTTCTTCACGGAGGCGGGCCTGGCCGCTCTGCGCGAATTGATGGCAGACACCCGCGTCGCCGATCCGGTCCGGTTCGGCCATGTTCGGCGCGAGCTGGGTATCGATCCGAGCCCGAAGGCGGCTACGGCGGCGTGACCTGCGCCGCATCGCGGCTTGGCTGCCCCCGGCATCGCTCGGCCTTGCAGCAACTTTTCGAATGATCTTCAGGCTACACGATCAGGGGGGCGGATGGCGGATTTCCGCGCCCTGCGCCCAATTGGGGCAGCACTACCTAAGGCGTGATAAGGGTTTTCGTCCGGAATCCGGACACGCCAAATTCCGTCCGAGAAGCCAAGTTCCCGGACGAATGCAATATTCTCGGACATAGTAGATATTCTCGGACAGAATGCGAGCGGCAGGCGATGCTGCGGCGGTTTCACGCGCCGACGGGCGGGGCAGGGACGGCAGCGGGGGAGGGGAGAGATGGACGACATCGTGCCGGCCGCGGCGGGCGGCATTCCGGGGGCGTTGGGCCAGGAGGCGGACGCCGTGCGTGGCTATGCCGCCGCCAGCCACGCCGCTTCCACCCGGCTGATTTACGACGCCGACTGGAAACGCTTTCAAACTTGGTGCGCCGCGTGCGGGGAGCGGTCGCTTCCCGCTGATCCGGTGGCGGTGGCGCGGTTCTGCGCCGGCGAGGCCGAGGCCGGACGCGCGCCGTCCACCATTACCCGCCGGCTGGCCGCCATCGGCTGGGTGCACAAGCTCGCCGGGCACACGCCGCCGCAGCACGCCGACGGTGGCGGGGCGATCGCCGAGGTCATGGCCGGCATCCGGCGATCGCGCGCCGTGCCGCCGGCACAAAAAGCGGCGGCCGATGCCGATGTGCTGCGCGACATGCTGCGCGCCTGCGCCGGTGACCGGCTGCGCGCCGTGCGGGCGCGCGCGGTGCTCGCCATCGGCTTTGCCGGCGCGTTCCGGCGCTCGGAGCTGGTCGCCCTCCGTGTCGAGGATATCCGCCGCGATGCCGAAGGCATCCGGGTGGTGATCCGGCGATCGAAGGCCGACCAGGAAGGCGAGGGGGCGGTGGTGGCTATCCCACACGGCGACCGTCTGCGTCCGGTGGCCGCGCTGAACGCCTGGCTGGCCGTCTCCCGGGTGGCCGAGGGCTACGTGTTCCGCCGGATCAGGCGGGCAGGCCAAGTGACGGACGAGCCGATGAACGACCGCGCCGTCGCCCGGCTGGTCCAGGCCGTCGCCAAGGCCGCCGGCTACGACCCGGCGCTGTTCGGCGGCCATTCGCTGCGGGCAGGCTTCATCACCAGCGCCGCGCGGACGGGCGCCAGCATCTTCAAAATCCAGGAGATCTCGCGGCACAGGTCCCTCCAGGTGCTCGCCGGCTACGTGCGCGATGCCCAGGTCTACCGCGACCATGCGGGGAGCGGGTTCCTGTAGCCCCTTGCCCGTCGGGCAGAAGGCGTGGGGCAGGAGGTCGCCTTGCTTCGGCTGTGCCAGATATCCTCCGGCGGCGTTCAATAACGCAACGGGCAACGGTTGTGGTCCACCGACGGCGCGGTCAGGGAGCACCGATCGCCGGGGGAGCCAGCGCATCCGCGCAGAACCGCGCGCAGTCCACCACGTCGTGCCAGTCGAAGCGTTCCGCCGCTTCGGCCATCGCGCCCACCAGAGCCAGCTTCGCCGCCGCCGCCAGCACCGCCCCCTGATGCTCCGCGCCGATCCGGCTCGTGTCCAGCATGGCATCCTCCGGGTCGCGATCGCGGTCGGCCAGATCATCAACGAAATCCTGGAGGCCAGGGAAAGCCGCCGTCGCGGTCGCCATGGCGGCCTGGATGTCCTCGGTCCGCGGGTCGCGGCCGCCCGCGAAGGCAGCGGCAAGCCGACGGCACGCATCCAGGCCCTTCTGCGGGTCGTAGTTCGGTGCAAAGTAAGTGTAATCCGCCGCGTTGGGGGAAGCCATGCGCGCGCTCCTCGGGTGACAGGCAGGGCTATCGCATTTGGCGCCCGGCCTGGGTGAGCAGGCGTAGGAGGAAGCTGTCGTCCCAGCCTGCTCGCTTGAGCTTGCTCTTCATTGACGCCTTGGAGCCTTCGAGCTTGGCCAGGTTGATGGCCATACGGCGCAATAGGGCGATGTTCTCCGGCCCGTTATCCAAGCGGTTCCGGGTCTGGTCCTCGTTCATGGTGACGTTGAGCACCCAGTGCAGACCGTTCTCAACCCCCCAATGGCTGCGGACAGCGTCGCCGAAACGCACTGCGTTGAGCGGTGTGCTGAGCAGATAGTAGGCGGTTTCGCTGGTAACCTTGGCGCCGACTTCGCGCATGCGGACCACCTTGCCGATGGCGGCCAGTCCCGGCCAGGTATGGCGCTCCTGCAGCCAGTCGATCTCGGTCGAGACCATGCTGGTGCGGGTCTCGATGCGGCCGTGGTCGCCGTCAACGGTGGTATGGGTGACCTCGGCCGCGCGCTGCGGGTCGTCCAGGAAGAGGCGGACGTCCTCGTAGAGGCTGGGCTGGTTACCCTTCAGCGCCAGCACGTAGTCGCCGCCTTGTTCGACCACCTGCGCAGCAATGGCGCGTTGGCAGTTGATGGCATCCGCGGTGACGATGCAGCCCTTGAGCGACAGCATTTCCAGCAGCTTCGGTACCGCCGTGATCTCGTTCGACTTGCCGTCCACGGCCAGTTGCCCGAGAACCAACCGCTGATCCGCAGCCCAGGCACTGATCAAATGCAGCGGCGACTTGCCCGACGCGCGGTCGAAGGAATGCCGCAGCGTCTTGCCATCGATCGCTACCACGCCCTGGATGGTCTCGGCAAAGCGCTGCATGAAGGTCTGGAAGGCGGCGTGGAACCGCTTCGGATCGAGCAGACGGAACACCCGGCTGAACGTGTCGTGGCTCGGGATGCCGTGCTTCAGGCGCAGGAACTGCCGCAGGAATGGCTCCTTCGACTGCCCGAACAGCGCCATGTCCGAGCAGTCCTCGCCGCCGCAGAGCACCGTGCAAAGCGCGATGATCAGCAACTCGTGCAGGTTGTGGCGGGCATTCGGCCGGCGCGGGTCGTCAACGCCCGCGAAGCACCCGACGAAATCCTCCATGGGCCGATCCTCCGATCAATCCCATGCTTCGAATCCATCCGCCCCAGCCCACGCAAGCCCCTACCGTCAAGGATTTCCCATATGCGAATCCCCTGGGTGACAGGCCGGAGCACTTCCCACGGCGGAGCCGCCGCCGGAAGATGACGGGTGACAACCCTGCCGCCCGCGCGCGGGCGGTGCCACCGCCAGAGCGGCCGAACGGCGCCAGCCGGGCCGGTGTTGAAGCCTTACCTTTACCCGCATCGTGGCAAAGCCCTGCGCTACTATAGAACGACATCATGTCGATCCGCAGCCGAGCGCCGAAAATGGCAGATTTTCCAAATGCCCGTTGCGAAAGCGGGCGTATGCTGCACCTGCGTTCCAAGGGGCTTCCCTCAGCTACGGCGCACAGATGGCTAGGCTAACATAATGATAAAATTGCATCTTTCTAGATGCGGGTAAAGGTAAGGTGTTGAAGCCACATGGGCGGGGGCCAGAAGCCCATGGTGCGCGCGGAGATTTCATCGCGCCTGTCGGATGCGAAACTCATCCGGATTGTCAGCAACAAATGCAGCGTCCGGCACCACGCCGCGACGAAGCCAATGCGCGGCAAACGCCGGGGTGGCGATGACAAGAGTGCGGCCGGAAAACGGAAACAGCACGACGTCGTCGCGTTCCAGGTGAATCGCCGATCTCCTGGCAAAGTCGCCGACGTCCGCTGTGGTCAGGAGGTCCGCATGACCAGCCAGGGCGGTCTCCAGGACGTAGCGATCATCCTGCACTTCATTGAACAGCCTGGCGGCGTTGGCCGGATCGGCAAAATTCTCGATCGCCTGCCGCAGCTCCGACTCTGTCTCGAAAGGAATATGGCGCGATCCGACCACGACACGGGGGTGTTCGGGCATCGGCCCCTCGATGGCATACTGTTCCAGCAGCCATGCCTTTTCACTGGCTTCGGCTCCCGAGTATCCAAGATGCCGTTGCAGCACGTTGGCGTAGTTCTCGATGATCGGGATCGAGGTGACGAGTTGGACCGGTCCGGCCGGACATGTTCCGTCCCGGACGGCTTCGACCAGCATCGAGCATGCCGTGCCGCGCCGCCCCTTTCGCTGAGCCAGGACATCGGCAACCAGGACGTTGATATCCAGGGCAAGCCGGACAACCCGCTGATCGGCTAACTGCGGCACAAGCGCACCGCTTCGGCCTCGATGGCTTCATCCGTGTCGAGCGCCACGTTGATCGAGGGCGGGTTCCCCGTCGGGCGCCTTGCGTCCAGGATTCGCTCGTACGCCTTCAGTGCCGACCGCCCGATGGCCTTCATGGCGAACGCACGCTCGTCCTCGGAGGCCATGCCGTCGATCGCGAACAACGCCCGCCTGGCCCCAGGCGAGAGGTCGAGTGCTATCTTCAGGGCGACCCCGACAATTTGGGAGGTCGGCCGATTCTCTGTGCTTGCCAGCGCCTTAAGGGCAGCCAGCGTGCCCTCGTCGAGGTGTGTTCCGACAGTTCCCCCAGCCATGGCACCGCCTCCCATTAGACAATTAGAAACTTAAGTTTCTTATGGATGGACGTCAACGGGAGGGAGACCACCCAGAGCTGAACCAACCCAATGATGCGCCCGCCCTCATGGCTCCCCTCATTTTCAAATCGCACCGAACATCTCGACGAAGACTGGCTGGGCGTTCAGCAACTCGGCGAACTTTTCGACCAGCGGCAGCAGCCGGTGTTCCGGCATGGTTGGGATGAGTTGGAAGAGCATGATTCCCTGGCGCAGCAGCGAGTGGGTGCGCCGCTTGGTGGTGTTGGACTTGAGCAGCCGGTCGAAGCCGAGCGCTTCCCCGGCGGCGCCAAGCAGGGTCAGCAAGGCGACTGCAAAGGCATTGATCAGCCACAGCCGGTCGCGGCGATCGGGGGTGCTGACGTGGACCTCGCTCATGCCCATACCGAAACGGATGTCCTTGCTATCGCGGAACTGGCATTCGATGCCCCAGCGCTTCGCGTAGAGGTTGATCAGCTCACGTGCCGGCTTGTCGATGGCGGGGGTGACCAGGCACCAGGGCAACAACGTTCGGTCGCGGCGTCCACGTGGTGTCCGCTGATCCGGCGCGTCGATAAGGGCGTCAACTTCGCTCCGGGAAAGATGCCGCGTGATCTCGGTGTGCGTTTTCTTTACGGGGATGGCGAGGATGCGCTGTGCGACGCCGAGGGATGCCGGATCGCTTACCTTTACCCACATCCTAGTGCCCTGCGTCGCTCATAATGCTGGGTAGAGCCTCTTCAGTTTCACCCGGGCATCGGCCGTGGTGAATTGCCAATCGGCTTTGGTGTGGTGTCGGTTGCGGCGGGCCTGCCAGGCGGCGACTTCGTCCATCAGGGTCTGCTTGTCGGGGATGCGGCGATCGAGACACTGCGACGCCAGGACGCCGAGTTCGGACTCGGCCATGTCCAGCCAGCTGCCGTGCTTGGGGGTGTAGTGCCATTCGAAGCGCTCGACGAGCCGACGCGCCTCGGCGGCCGGAAAGGCTTCGTAGAGCGACGCCGCCTTGTGGGTGTTGAGGTTGTCCTGCACGAGGACGATCTTCTCGGCGTGAGGAAAGTGCGTGTCGGACAATTCCTTGAGGACCTGCGCATAATCCACGGCGGCGTGGCGATCGGTCACCTTGACGTGCCGCCAGCCTTCCAGCGGTGCGAACATCATGAACAGGTTGGCGGTGCCGTTGCGTTCATACTCGTAGTCGTAGCGGGCAACCTGCCCTGGCTTCGCCGCGATCGGCACACGCGTTTCGGAAATCAACTGCTTTGCGGTCTCGTCCAGGCAGACCACGGGGCGGGTTGGGTTGTGCGGCCTTTGATAAACTTCCAGCACATCCTCCATGCTGGCTACGAAGGCGGCGTTGGCGTCCGGCGGGATGACCCATTGCTGTCGCAGGTGGGGCTTGAGCGTGTTTTTTTTAGCGTCCGCCCGATCGTGTTGTCGCTGGCCCGCTCAACGATGTTCAGCTCCACGACGGTCTCTTCCAGAAGCCGTAGCGTCCATTTCGCGCGTCCCGCTGGGGGCGCCGAACAGGCCAGGGCAACCAGCTTCGCCTCGGCTTCTCCATCAAAGATGCGTTTTCTGGCGGAGGCTGGCGAATGCTTGCAGGTCAGCACAGCATCGACGCCCTCTTCCACCAGCCGCTGGCGCGCCCGAGCAACTGTGTCGACGCTGGTCTCCAGGGCTGCGGCAATTTGGCTGTCACTCCAGGCTTCGCCGGCGTCCGACGCATCCGCCTTCAGCAGAATGCGCGCTTTCAGCTGCTGCCGCGCCGGGTGTTTGCCCTTGGTGATCAGCGCGGTCAGCCGGCCCCGCTCCTCATCGCTGAGCTTCACCACGTATTTTTTGGCCTGTGCGGCTGAGTGGAACCCTCAGCGCTCACGAGAATTGACCCGGGGTTGCTCACGGAAGTTGACCCAGTAGGTGCGCATGAGTTTGTGGTCAGGTGGCCTGATCGGCCGGTAGCCGCCGTGGTCGGCGGCAAATTTTCCTTCGCCTGACCGAAGGCTCCATGCCTGCCGCCCGGGCCTCACACCCCCAGGGCCATCGCGCATGGAATCGGGACAATCGAATCCCACATACCTCTCGGCTACGACCTTCGCATGGCAGTTGGGGGAATGGCTTGAAGGAGTTAATCAAGAAGTTTCGCCGTCTATTTGCTGGTTTGCGCGACCAGCGTCAGGCATGTCCGGCGCTGCAGTATGACCTTGTCGGCGTGGTGTCGCTGGCGGCGGCCGCGATGGTGTGTGGTGCGAACGGCCCGACGGCGATCGCGGCGTTCGGCGCCAACATTGGGCCGCGCGTCTTTCGCGCGACCCGTTTGGTGCGGGTACCGAGCCACGACACCATCGGCCGGGTACTGGCGAAGGTGGATGCGGATGCGCTGGACCGGGCGGTGCAATCCGGGCAGGCGATCGTCGCCGCGCGGCAACGCCTCCGGCGGATGGCGCTCGACGGCAAGGTCACCCGCGGCAGCGCGTCACCGGCGCGGGGCCAGCAAGCGGCGTCGGTGGTGAATGCCTGGGACATCGACCACCGGCGCACGCTGGCCACGGTCGGCTTTCCCGGTCCGGGGCAGGAGATCGCGGCGGCGCGCGCGCTGCTGCAGCGGCCCGACCTCGACCTCACCGGCACGCTGGTGAGCCTCGATGCCTTGCACTGCAACCAGGAAACCCGCGACCTGATCCGCCGCCGCGGCGGCGACTGGCTGCTGCCGGTGAAGGGCAACCAGGCAGTGCTGCAGGCCGACATCGCCCAGCGGTTTCCTGCCGTGCCGCCCGCGGACGCGTTGCGCAGCGAGGAACGCACGCACGGGCGGCACGACATCCGCGTTGTCGAGACGGTTACCGATCCGCGGGTGGTGCAGGAGATCGCCGTGGCTCATGCCTGTGAGGGACTGGCGACGCTGGGGCGGATCACCTACCACAGCACGCGGCGCGGCCGGCCGCCGACGACAGAGACGTGCGTGTTCATCTGCGCACGCCGGCTGCGCCCGCGCGCCTTCCGGACCGCAGTGCGCGAACACTGGGGGGTGGAGGCGTCGCTGCACAACCGGCTCGACGTTGGCATGGGCGAGGATGCCTGTCGCGTGCGCGTCGGCATGGGACCGGCCGTCTTCGCCATTCTGCGGCGCCAGGCCTTGAACGTGATCGACAGCCTGCGCCGGCCGGCCGAATTGGTGCCGGCCGCGATCGAACACCTGAAATGGTGGTTCGCCAGCGGCGGCCAACTGCACGCCGCCGCCTGAGGCCGCTGCTTCCACCAACGTCTGACCGGCGATGCCCGGCGACGCATCCGCCCCGTGACCCGACCGGACCCGCACCGGCGTGTTGGCGCTCGCCCTCACCACGCCAGCAGTCGTTGTTGTCCGCGGACATCGCCTGTGGCTGCTCGTTTCGACCGGGTATGCGATGGCCCTGCTCACACCCCGTGAGACCCAGTGATGACAACGGTCAGAAGTCGCCGCGTGTCACGGCCCTGGCGGCGCGTCCTGTCGCGGCGAGGCGGGCACACCCCCGGCGGCTGCCGGGCCGGGAAGAGCCGGCAGCGCTGACCTGGCTCAACGGCCCGACGGCGCGATTGATCGTGACGTGACGGCTGCCAAACCCCAGCCTTCCGTTCGACGCCGGGCGTCGAATTGTCGGGACGCCTTCCGTCCCGACACCACCCGCAGGCCACGGCGCGGGAGGCGAGTCAAAGGCGCCGCGCGCTTTCTTGCGCGGCGGGAGCGGAGCCACGCGCAGAAAATCGGCGCGGGCCGATTTTCGAGCATGGTGAGCACCCACCTGTTGACGCGCCTTGCGCGCCGTGGCACCGCCTCGGTGCTGCGGCGGTGGTGTTGCTGGGGCCTTCAGGTCTTGGTGCTGCGGCGCGCCGGTGTTGGCGACGCTGGCGCCGGAGGCTCCGGGCTGCGCAGGGACGGGCCGTTGATGCGGATGGTGATGCAGTGGTGCTGCAGGCGATCGAGCAGCGCATCGACCAGCGGCTTCTTGTCGAACAGCTCGTACCAGTCGGACAGTTCAAGGTTGGTGGTGATGATCGTCGAGACCCGGTTGTAGCGTTGGTCCATCAGACGAAAGAATGCGTTTGCTTGTTCCGGCTTGATCGTGAGGTAGCTCAGCTCGTCAATCAGCAAGGGCTGCATGCGACTCAGCTGAGCCAGCAGCCGTGTGGTGGTGCGATCGGCCAGAGACGCGTAGAGTTCATCGAGCAGGACTTGAGCGTTGATGAAGCGGCCACGGTAGCCGTTGAGGCAGGCCTCGCGCAACAGACCGATCGCCAGGCCGGTCTTTCCGGTGCCTGGTTTGCCGATGAGCAGGACGTTGTCGGTCCGGCGCAGGAAGTCCAGCCCGGCCAGTGTCTGGATCTGGGCGCGGCTCACGCCGGGCTGCCGATCGAACGGGAAGCTGTCGAGTGACCACCGCCATGGCAGACGCGCCTGTCCCAGACGATACGCCAGGCTGCGTTCGCGGCGGGCGGCGGCCTCCTGGCCGAGCAGCCGGTACAGCAACTCGGGTCCAGCGATCGCTTCGCGCTCGGCGCGTTCGATCTCGGCGTCGAGTGCCTCGGCCATGCCGTGCAGGCGCAACTGGGCGATCAGCGCGCGCAGCTTGTCATGCATCGTCGTCTTTCCCGCTGGTCAGTGCGAAGAAGTCGCCGGCGACCTGTTTGAGGATGAGATCTTCAAGCCGGCCGAGGTCGAACAGGCCGTAGTACAGGGCTTGCTCGATGGCGGCGATGAACGGGCCGGCCGGGTAGGTGCGCTTCATTTCGATCAGCCGGCGGAGTGGCCGTCGCCCGTATCCGTGACTGCGCAGCTTGAGGGCGGCGGCGTAACGGTCGAGGCTGGGATGGTGGCCGCTCAGCAATGCCTCTTCCGCCGCCGCGCTGCGACCCTGCCGCACGGGGATGGTATGATGACCAGGCAGGGTGCTCCTGGCATCGCGCTCGGCGATCAGCCGCGGGTGGACGGCGATCGTCGTGTCCTTGCGGCGGACATGGATTTCGGCGGGGTGCTTGTAGACAGCGACGGACTTGCCGACGAAGCGCTCGGGCACGGAGTAGCGGTTGGTATCGACGCTGACAAAGCCGTGCAGGTCGACGACGCGTTCCAGCAACTCGTAGACCGGCGGCAGCGCGTCGGGCAGCGGCACGAGGTGCGGCTGCTCGATGACGTAGGCCGCATCAGGCGACATGCCGAGCGCTGCCTTGGGCTTGCGGTTAGCGACCTCGCGGCACCAGGCGAGTGCCTGGCGGTTGAGGTCGTCGAAATCTTCGAAGCTTCGGCCTGCCAGGAAATTCGTCTCGACATAGCCGAATGGTCTTTCGATCCGGCCCTTGCGATCTGGATTCCCGACCCGGTGGGCGCGGAACCGGAAGCCCAGAGTGCGGGCGAAGGCCGCCATCTCCGGGGCGATGAGGGCCTCGGCGCCGGCGCCGGCGGCGAGCAGCACGCTGGTGTTGTCGATGATGCAGACCGGACAGGCACCGGCCATGAAGCGCGTGGCCTCGAGCAGGAACGCGCGGGCCTCGAAGCGGGTGAACCGCGGATAGTACTGGATGAACAGCCGGCGCGAGTACGCCAGCACCAGACCGGCGCATTGCGTGATCACCGGCTTGCCGGCGCCCGCGAAGGTCACGCGATGCGGCGAGGTGTCGTGCTGCATCTCCTGCCCGGGCGCGAAGTCGTACTCGCCGGCACGCCGCGGCGGACTGCGCAGGCCGGCCTCCCGCACCCAACGGGTCAAGCTGCTGTAGGACACCTCCAGACCGTTGTCGGCCAGCAGTTCGCGCACCCGCACCACGTTGCCGCGAGCCTGCTCGAAGGCAGCCTTCACGCGGACCAGCGTCGCCTCGTCGCACGGCAACACCTCGGCAACGTTGCCGTCCGGCTCACGCAGGATGCGCCGCACGGTGTTGCGTGACAGCGCCAGCAGGCGGCTGATCTCGCGCAGGCTGTGCCGCTGCACCTGCAGCGTGCGCACCGCGGTGCGAATCTCAGCCGGGGTCACGTGCATCCCCCCGGTCGATCGCAATCGCCAGGACGTTGAGCGCCAACCACAGACGCGGCACCGCCGCGATCAGCGCCGGCGGCACCGATTGCAGCGCCGCCACGCGACCCGTCAGGCGCGCGATGACCGCCTCGAGGCAGCGCATATCGACGACGCATTCGCCTTCCGGGCCGTCCCGCAGAATTTCGCCGGCGCGCCGTTCGTCGTTCGCCCGCAGGGCGTCGAGAAACAAGCGGGGATCGCCGACCATGCGTTCGCGCACCGTTTGCGCGGCCTGCTGGTAGTGGGCGAACCAGCACTGCAACTCGCGGGTCGACAGCGGTGACGCAGCCAGCGCCGCCAGCAGGCTGTCGGCATGGGCGGCATTGGCACGCGCCAACGGCACCACCACCCGGTTGGCCGCCCAAGCCGACAGCTTGCCGGTGCGCACCGCCGCCAGCGCCGCATCGGGCAAACCCGACAGCAGTTGCAGCCGCCGGCTCACCCAGCTCACGTCGCGCCCGCACCGACGCGCCAGCTCCTGCTGCGACAGGCCCTGGCCCTGCATCAGCTCGCGCAGCAGCAACGCCTCCTCAATGCTGGCGAACGAGCGATCCTGCGCGCGCGCCAACACCCCCAGCACCGCTTCGGCCAGCCCACAGGTCCATTGCTCGACACTGGCCGTGTCGCGGCCCAGCCGGCGTAGCGCGGCGACGCGCCGATACCCGTCGATCAGCACCAGCGGTGCTGCGCCCGCGCCGGCCCCACCGGGAGCGGGCGCCACAATGCAGGGCACGATCTGACCGCACCGCTCGATGGACTGGGCGATCCGCGCCACCGCCTGCGGCTCCACCAGGCGGCTGGCGGCAAAGCGCAGGTCCAGTTGGTGCAGGTCAAGCTCCAGACGAT
This sequence comes from uncultured Alphaproteobacteria bacterium, assembly GCA_963709085.1. GTDB lineage: Bacteria > Pseudomonadota > Alphaproteobacteria > Acetobacterales > Acetobacteraceae > Rhodovastum. The sequence continues at coordinate 59,187 of CAVPVB010000014.1, read as the reverse complement.
GGCTGTCCATGGACGTCATCGCCGGCGGGACGGCCCGCTTGCCCCGGTCACGTCCCGCAGGATCCTCGCCGCCGCATCAATCGGGTTCACCATGGGGCATTGCGCTCCGTCCGGGCGTGGCCAACACGGCCGCGACGGGGATCGCGGCGGCGCAGGAACCCCGGGCGAAGCGGCGGCAGACAGGGACGACCGCACCAATGGCAGGGCGTCGTCGCTCGCCGGGGCGGCTCGGCCGGAGATGCGTCGTCGCGCGAGGTCGCCATCGCGCCGGCCGCCAGCAGATCACCCGCCGGCGGCGGGGGTGAACCCTGATGCGTCACTTTTTTTCTGCGCGCTCGCAGGTGGCCCATCCGGGCGGCATGCTTCTCCTGGCCACGACGGGTCTTCTGATAGCGCTCGCCTGCCTTCCGGAGCGTCTGGTGACGCGCCTGTCCGGCGCAGTCGCCGAAACAGTAGATCTGCCCGCGGTCGCAGTGGCGGCACACGACCACTTCGCTACTGCACTTCCTGCAAAGGAACAGACGACCAGACCCCGGCTCGCTCTGCGCATCGACGCAGACGCGGCGTAGACGAACGCCACCGTCGGCAGGATACTCGCCCTGCATTCGTGCCCGTCACGATGTGGGGCACGGCGTCGAGACAAAACTGGCAGGTTGAGTTCGGCGCCGTGCTTGCCCTCAAGTCTGGCAGGCTCCCGGCAGCTTGCCGAGGTGCTCGGTGCCTCTGTTATCCCCCGTGCCAACCCCGCCAAGACCGTATCCGGTCCTGATCATGTCTCCAGCGACGATCAAATGCCGCCGCACCGGCGTTGTCGCAGGCGCCGCCACCCCGGAGCGGGCGCCAGACCGGGACAACCAACGACAATCGTCAGAACGGTAGGACTAAAGTCAGTGGGTCAACTTCCGTGAGCAACCCCGGGTCAATTCTCGTGAGCGCTGAGGGTGGAACAGAAAAGTAGCATAAGGCCCCTATCCCTCGATGACGCGGTAGATCGTCGCCGGATGGACGTTGAAGGCTTACCTTTACCCGCATCTAGAAAGATGCAATTTTATCATTATGTTAGCCTAGCCATCTGTGCGCCGTAGCTGAGGGAAGCCCCTTGGAACGCAGGTGCAGCATACGCCCGCTTTCGCAACGGGCATTTGGAAAATCTGCCATTTTCGGCGCTCGGCTGCGGATCGACATGATGTCGTTCTATAGTAGCGCAGGGCTTTGCCACGATGCGGGTAAAGGTAAGACGTTGAAGGTCCTGGCGACGGCGCTGATCGATTTCCCGTCTCTGACAAGTTCCCGGGCCAGTTCCTGCTGATTTGGTTGCATTTTTCGGCCGTCCGAAGGCGACGCCGCGCGCGTTGGCGGCAAGTCTGCCGGCGCTTGTTCGGCTTACCCGAGCTTCACGCGGGCACCCCGAAGACCTCGCAAAACATATTGCTAAAGTGGCCACTTCCGCATAGGTATTTTGCAAGGAAAAAACCCTTGAATTTCTGTGCCCTCCTGCCCCTTCGCAAATGTCGTAAGTTTCGCACGATATGCCCCACGCCACGTATCCGATGGTCATACGACTTCTCGTTCCCGATACCGTTCTGGACGGTGGTCTCAGGCCGTTCAGGACAGGGCAATCGCATTTCAGAAGGATCCGAGGAGTTTGGAGAGATAGGCATCGTTCCAACCGGCCCGTTGGAACTTGCCGCGCAGAGAGCCCTTGGAGCCGTCCTTCTGCATGACGTTCAGGGCCATGTGTCGCAGGACCGCAAGATTGTGTGGCCCGTTGCCCAGTCTGGTCCGGTCCTGATCCTCGTTCATCACCACATCCAGCCGCCAGTGCAGCCGGTTTTCGACACCCCAGTGCTCGCGGACGACCTCGTTGAAGCGTGTCGCGGATAGCGCTGTGCTGAGAAGGTAGTAGGCGGTCTCGGTGGTGGTCTTGCTCGCGGTTTCACGGATACGGACAACCTTGCCGATGGCCGCCAGGCCGGGCCAGTGATGATCCCGCTGCAACCAGTCGATATCGGTCGAGACCGTGGCCGTGCGGGTCTCGATGCGGCCGTGATCGGCGTCCACGTTTTGCGCGCTCGTCGCCGGTTTGCTGGCCGGGTCATTGAGGAACGTGCTGACGTCATCATGCAGCGTGCCCTGATTGCCCTTCAGCGCCAGGGCATAGTCGCCGCCCTGATCGACGATCTGCTGAGCAATCGCCCGCTGGCAGTTGAGCGCGTCGGCGGTCACGATCGTGCCTTTCAGTGACAGCATCTCCAGCAACTTCGGCACCGCGGTGATCTCATTTGATTTGGCGTCGGTGGCGATCTGCGCCAGCACCAGGCGCTGCTCGCATCCCCAGGCACTGACCATGTGCAGCGGTGACTTGCCGCTGGCGCGATCGAAGGAGCGACGCAGAACCTTGCCATCGATCGCTACAACGCCCTGAACCGTACTCGAAAACTGCGCCATGAACCGCTGAAACGCCGCGCCAAACTGCGCCGGGTCGAGCAGGCGGAACAGGCGGCTGAAAGTGTCGTGACTTGGAATGCCCTTCTCCAGCTTGAGAAAGCCGCGCAGGAACGGCTCTTTCGCTTCCGCAAACCGAGCCATGTCCACCGCACCCTGGCCGCCACATAACACTGTACACAGCGCAATCATCAGCAACTCATGGAAGTCATGCAGCCCGGCATTCCCGGTTCGTGGGTCTTCCAGACCCTCCCAGCAGCCGGCAAACTGATCCAAGGCGTCCTCCCACCGCAGGTTTCGCGCGCCCTCCGGTAGAATCCATCGCCCCGCCCCGCGCAAGCCGCCGTCGCGCTGTCAAGGAAATTCCAAGTGCGATTCCCCTGCCGTTCAGGAGCCCCCTACCAGGGGATTCGCATATGGGAAATCCTTGACGGTAGGGGCTTGCGTGGGCTGGGGCGGATGGATTCGAAGCATGGGATTGATCGGAGGATCGGCCCATGGAGGATTTCGTCGGGTGCTTCGCGGGCGTTGACGACCCGCGCCGGCCGAATGCCCGCCACAACCTGCACGAGTTGCTGATCATCGCGCTTTGCACGGTGCTCTGCGGCGGCGAGGACTGCTCGGACATGGCGCTGTTCGGGCAGTCGAAGGAGCCATTCCTGCGGCAGTTCCTGCGCCTGAAGCACGGCATCCCGAGCCACGACACGTTCAGCCGGGTGTTCCGTCTGCTCGATCCGAAGCGGTTCCACGCCGCCTTCCAGACCTTCATGCAGCGCTTTGCCGAGACCATCCAGGGCGTGGTAGCGATCGATGGCAAGACGCTGCGGCATTCCTTCGACCGCGCGTCGGGCAAGTCGCCGCTGCATTTGATCAGTGCCTGGGCTGCGGATCAGCGGTTGGTTCTCGGGCAACTGGCCGTGGACGGCAAGTCGAACGAGATCACGGCGGTACCGAAGCTGCTGGAAATGCTGTCGCTCAAGGGCTGCATCGTCACCGCGGATGCCATCAACTGCCAACGCGCCATTGCTGCGCAGGTGGTCGAACAAGGCGGCGACTACGTGCTGGCGCTGAAGGGTAACCAGCCCAGCCTCTACGAGGACGTCCGCCTCTTCCTGGACGACCCGCAGCGCGCGGCCGAGGTCACCCATACCACCGTTGACGGCGACCACGGCCGCATCGAGACCCGCACCAGCATGGTCTCGACCGAGATCGACTGGCTGCAGGAGCGCCATACCTGGCCGGGACTGGCCGCCATCGGCAAGGTGGTCCGCATGCGCGAAGTCGGCGCCAAGGTTACCAGCGAAACCGCCTACTATCTGCTCAGCACACCGCTCAACGCAGTGCGTTTCGGCGACGCTGTCCGCAGCCATTGGGGGGTTGAGAACGGTCTGCACTGGGTGCTCGACGTCACCATGAACGAGGACCAGACCCGGAACCGCTTGGATAACGGGCCGGAGAACATCGCCCTATTGCGCCGTATGGCCATCAACCTGGCCAAGCTCGAAGGCTCCAAGGCGTCAATGAAGAGCAAGCTCAAGCGAGCAGGCTGGGACGACAGCTTCCTCCTACGCCTGCTCACCCAGGCCGGGCGCCAAATGCGATAGCCCTGAGCCCCCTACTTCCGCATGGGACTTTTGAATAGCATTATGCTACTTTTCTGTTCCGCTCAGCCGCACAGGCCTTTTTTACCGCGATCTCTTTGGCAGCCACAAATCGTCTCCGCTGGTCCTATGCGGAACGATCGAGTCAGACATCCACCGCAGAGTCAAGGACGCCGGGCACTAAATTCAGCGCGAGATTGAACCCGAAGAGGATGAAGCTGAAGACCTGCGAGCCGCGCGAGAGGGTCTGCCAGCCCGGTTCACCATCGCCCTTGCGATCAAGGAAGCCGCCAAACGTCGCGACACCGTGGGCGAAATCGCGGTTGGTCAGCAGCGCGTCGGGGGAACGGTTGAGCGCCAATGCCAGAATCTCGATCGTCTGCTCATCTGCGGCGACCGGGCCGTCGGGACAGGCCCGCACATCGGCGCGGCTCTGTAGCAAACGCACCGCAACGACAGACGCGATGGCGAACAGCGGCAGGAACCGCTCAGCGGTGCGTAGTTGCGACCGCTCGATCACACAGCCTGTTTTCAATCCTTTATGAAATTCCTCGATCAGCCAACGGAGTTTATACCAGTCAACCTTCTCGAACGCCGCCTCCGCCGTCGTCACCGGCAGTGTCGACAGCAGAACCCACTCCATCCGCTCGGCGTCGTTCCAGACCCGCACAACGGAGCAGCCGATCGCCTGGCTATGGCCACTACTGCAGCACCGCGGCCGCATCACCTGAGCATCGAACCAGGAGACGTTCAGTAAGACGCGCCTCCCCTTGATCTCGGTCAGGCGCCGCGCCATGGGGGCGAGCGCGCGCGCCTTGCCCAGCAGGCGCCCGCCATCCAGCAGGACGCGGTCATGCGCCAGGCGCACGAGGCACTGCCAGTTCAGCTGCAGGCACTTCTCGAAATGCGTGAACACATCGGCGCCGCGGTCGCCGATGCTGATCCACCGCTTGCCCTGCGGGCACCGACCGATTGCCGCTATGGTCTCTTCCCACACTGCCGCTTCGGTCCGCCCCCGCGGCGGCTTCGGCCGGGGCTGGCGTTGCTTCGATCGCGCCGTGGCCAGACGACGCTTCTTCAACGCCTTGAGCAGGCGCCGCTTCTTCCGCACCCTCTCCTTGCGGGCCCAGACCGTCTGATGCGCCAGGCCAAGTATCTCGCCGGTGGATCGCACCATCAGGCACGAGTGGGCCATGAACCCCCGGCCGTGGCCGTTGCCGATCGGACCCAACCCGGTCAGGCTGTGCCGGTGCGACAAGTCCACCAGCATGTCATCGTGAATGGCCAAAACCGGTTCATCCGCCGCACAGGCGAGCGCGATCACTTGGTCGCGATGCTGCTGCGTGATCGCCCCGTGCGTCACCTCCTCCGCGTCGAACAACCGATACGCCGCCTTCGCCTCCCTGCGCGCGTAGGTGCGCCCGGCTGTAGCGGCGCACCGCGTCATAGCTGCCACTGTAGCCCGCATCCCGAAGCGCCTCGAAGATCCGCATCAAGGTCAGCCGCTCGCGCACCGGCTTGGCCGCATTCTCGTCCAGCCGACGTTCCAGCTCCGCCGTCCACACACCCAGCTTCGGGCGCGGCTGCTTCGCCCGCGCGTACCGGGATTCCGTCGAACCCGACCGGATCACACGGCGCACCGTGTTCCGAGATACCTTCAGTTCCCGGACAATCTAACCAATCGACCGCCCCTGAACAAAATGCGCGCGCCTGATCCGGGCAATCGTCTCCACAACCAGCATCCCCTCGGCTCCACCTGCCCCAAAGCAGGCGGCGTCTTCTCACCAGGAGGGGGTCAATTTTGGACGCCGATCACCCCCTCAGGGGGGTCAATTTTCCACGCCGGTTCACATGCCTGGGGATCTTCCAGCAGAACACGCGCGGCGCGCCAGGCGGCGGCCGACTCGGGCGTCGAATCGCGATGGCAGGCGGTCATGTGCCCGTCTCCCGGCGTGCTCGGCGCCGGCCGCAGAAGCGGCTCCTCGACCCGGCAGCGACCGAACGCGAACGGGCAGCGCGTGTGGAAGCGGCAGCCGTCCGGCGGGTTGACCGGGCTGGGCACGTCTCCACGCAGGATGACCCGTGGGCGCTTCACAAGCGGGTCGGGCACCGCCACTGCCGACAACAACGTCCGGGTGTACGGATGGTGCGGCGCGGCGAACAGCGTGCGGCGGTTGGCCAATTCAACGATCTTGCCGAGGTACATCACCGCCACGCGGTGCGAGAGGTGCTCGACGACGGGCAGGTCGTGGCTGATGAACAGCAGGGCAAGGCCCAACTCGTCCTGCAGGTCAGACAACAGGTTGACGATCTGAGCCTTGACGGAAATGTCGAGGGCGGAGACCGCCTCGTCGCAGATGATGAGTTCAGCACCAGGGGCGAGCGCGCGGGCGATGCCGATGCGTTGGCGCTGACCGCCGGAGAACTCATGCGGGAAGCGCCGCATGGCATCGCGCGGCAGGCGCACCTTGTCCATCAGGGCGGCCACGCGGTCATCCAGCTCGGATCCGCATGCGAGGCCGAAATTACGAATCGGCTCGGCAATGATGTCCCGTATGCGCTGGCGCGGGTTGAGCGAGGAGAACGGGTCCTGGAACACAACCTGCATGCGCCGGCGCATCGGACGCAGCCGCCTCTCCGGCAGGTTGTCGATGCGCTGCCCGTCCAGCCGCACCTCGCCGGAATCAATGTTGTGCAGCCGAAGGATCGCCCTGGCCACCGTGGACTTGCCGCAGCCGCTCTCACCCACCAGCGAAAGGGTCTCGCCGCGGGCGATGTCGAAGCTGACGCCGTCGACGGCGTGGACATGGCTGGAGGAACCGCCCAGCAGACCGCCATGAATGATAAAATGTTTTTTGATGTCGCGGACGTTCGAGCAGCTTCGGCCTGGTCATATAGTCAGCTCCGCGGTGCGCTCGGCAAAGTGGCAGGCGGCGAAATGGCCGGGCAGCTTCTCCTCCACGGCCGGTGCCACCGCGCGGCAGGGATCCGCCGCCGCTGGGCAGCGGCCGGCGAAGACACAGCCGACGATCTTCGTGCGCAGGCCGGGCAACTGGCCAGGTATTTCCGCCAGCTTGCGGCGCCCGCTCTGCTCCAACGACGAGCCGAGCTTCGGCACCGCGCCGAGTAGGCCGCGCGTGTAAGGGTGCATGGGACGGGCAAAAATGGCCTCCACCGCGCCCTCCTCCACCTTGGTGCCCGCGTACATTACCACCACGCGTTGCGCCATTTCGGCCACCACGCCGAGGTCGTGGCTGATCAGCATGATCGCGGAGCCCAACCGCGCTTTGAGGTCCCGTATGAGACCGAGGGTCTGCGCCTGGATGGTGACGTCCAGCGCGGCGGTCGGCTCGTCAGCGATCAGTAGCTTCGGGTTGCAGGCCAGCGCCATGGCGATCATGACGCGCTGGCACATGCCGTTCGAAAGCTGGTGGGGATATTCGCGCACCCGCCGCGGCGGCGCCGGGATGCCCACCAGGGTCAGCATTTCCACCGCGCGGCGCTCGGCGTCGCGGGCAGACAGGCCTTCGTGCAGGCGCAGCGTCTCGCCGATCTGCCATCCCACGGTCAGCACCGGGTTCAGACTGGACATCGGCTCCTGGAAGATCATGCTGATCTCCTTGCCGCGGATCTTGCGCATCTGCGGCTCGGAAAGGCTCAGCAGATTGCGGCCCTGAAACGCGATGCGGCCAACGCTGCGTCCGGGCGGTTCGGCGATCAGCCGCAGGATCGACATCGCGGTGACCGATTTGCCGCAGCCGCTTTCGCCCACCACCGCCACTGTCTCGCCAGGGTCGATGTGAAAGGACAGCCCCTCGACCGCGCGCACCACGCCATCGAGCGTGGCGAAATGGGTCTGCAGGTTCTCCACCTGAAGCAGCGGCAGAGCCATCGTCTTCAGATCCTTTTCGCCAGGCGCGGGTCGAGCGCGTCACGCAGCCCGTCGCCGAGCAGGTTCACCGCCAGCACGGTGACGGACAGGAACACCGCCGGGAAAAACACGATGTATGGCTTGACCTGCCAGAGCGCCTGCCCCTCGGCCATGATGTTGCCCCAGGACGGGATGGTCGGCGGCGTGCCGGCGCCGATGAACGACAGGATGGCCTCGGTAATCATGGCGGCGGCGCAGATGTAGGAGGCCTGCACCGTGACTGGCGCCAGCATGTTGGGCAGGATATGCCTGAGGATGATCATCGGCGTGCGGGTGCCGGCGGCGACCGCCGCCTCGACATAACCCAGCTCACGCAGGCTCAGCACCACGCCGCGCACCAGGCGGCTGACGCGCGGCACCTCGGCGATGGTGATGGCGATAATGACGTTCTGCACCGAGCTCCGCGTCAGCGCCATCAGCGCGATCGCAAGCAGGATCGGCGGGATCGACATCATGCCGTCCATCATCCGCATCACCACGGCGTCGAGCCGGCGGATGAAGCCCGAGATCAGGCCAATGGTCGTGCCGATGGCAGCCGCGCTAAATGCCACCGAGACGCCAACGATCACCGACACCCGCGTGCCGTAGAGCACGCGCGAATAGACGTCGCGGCCAAGCATGTCGGTGCCGAACCAGTGCTGCGCGCCGGGCGGACGGGTGCGGTGCGCCGGCGCCAGCGCGGCGGGATCGACCGTGCCCAGCCAGGGCGCCAGAAGCGCGATCGCGACGATGACCGCCAGCAGGAAGCCGCCGGCGGCGATGGTCGGAAAGCGATAGATGAACGTGGCGATCTGGCCGCGCCGGTGGCACGGCGGCAGCACGTCAGACAGGTCCGGCGCGGCGCTGAGCGGACGCGGCGCGCGTGCGCCGTTGCTCAATAGTGGATCCTCGGGTCGAACACGGTGTAGAGCAGATCGACGCCCAGGTTCACCAGCACGCAGACCAAGGTGAACATCAGCAGGACGCCCTGGATGACCGGGTAGTCACGCCGGAGGATGGCGTCCACCACCAGCCGCCCGATGCCAGGAATGGCGAACACGCTCTCGGTTACCACCGCGCCGCCGATAAGACCGGCAACCCCCAGCCCGACGACCGTGACGATCGGCACCGCCGCGTTCTTCAGGGCGTGCACGAACAATATCGAGCGCTGTCCAACGCCTTTCGATCGCGCTGTGCGCACGTAGTTCTGGCTCAGCGCCTCCAGCATGGTCGCTCGGGTGATGCGCGTAATCAGGGCGACGAAGGCGCTGCCCAGCGTGACCGCGGGCAGCACCAGGTTGGCCAGCCACGGCCCGACCCCCTGGGCGAGCGGCGTGTAGCCCTGCACCGGAAACATGTCGAGCCGGAGCGCGAACACGTAGGCGATCACGTAGCCCACCACGAACACCGGCACCGAAAACCCGGCCACCGCCATGACCATCACCAGTCCGTCCGCCCAGGTGCCGTGTTTCCATGCCGCCAACACGCCCATCGGCACCGCCATGCTGATCGACAGCACTAGCGTCAGGACCATCAATGACAGTGTTGGTTCGATACGCTGCGCGATCATATGGGTCACTGGCAGGTTCGTGAAGATCGACCTGCCGAGATCGCCGTTCAGCACCTGCCACACCCATTCGCCGAAGCGGACAAGGAAGGGCCGGTCGAGGCCAAGCGAGGTACGGATGCGCTCGACATCGTCCGGCGTGGCCTGGTCGCCGGCAATGAGCGCCGCCGGATCGCCGGGAGCGATGTACAGCAGGCTGAATACGAACAGGGCCACCACCGCCATCACGGGGACGGTCGCCAGGACTCGCCTCACGGCGTAGGCGAACATGCCTGCGATTTCTTCCCTCGTCCGTTGCTGTCCCCGGAGGCAGCGCGCCTGCATGACGGCACCGCCGCACCCAGGAAAAGTCTCGGCGTGACAAGGATTTCTGCACACCCCAGAGAGACCGTCAAGCCGGTTCTGTTGCAAAGTTGGCGATGGGTTCCGGCCGGCGTATGATCGGCCCCGAGGAAGAGGGCGAGCAACAGAACCATATTGCCTCTCCAGCCGAGGGCTTCATGGCGTGATGAACCAGGAGCCTCTCCGCTCCGCAACGACCGGTCGGATCGGCGCGCGCGACCGGCCTACGCCCGCAAAGGCGTGGAGCCGGGCGCTCGAGCGAACCACGTTTTTGTCCGGCGCTACGGACCGGACCCTGCCGTCGCTTATGGACGAACTGGCTGCGCGTTTCGGAGAGGCGCCGGCGTTGCTGTCCGGCGATGAGGCGCTGTCATATGCCGGGCTCGCCGGGCGGGCGAACCGTTACACGCGCTGGGCGCTCGAGCAGGGTGTGCGACCCGGAGAGGTCGTCGCCCTGTTTATGCACAACTGCCCCGACTACGCGGCGCTCTGGCTTGGCATTACCCGCGTGGGCGGAGTGGTCGCCCTGATCAACACCAATCTCAGGGAAGCCGGGCTCGAGCACGTGCTGGCCGTGGCATCGCCCCGACATGTCATCGCAGGCGCCGACCTGGTCGCGCAGGTCGTGGCGATCCGGCCCCGCCTGGCGGCCGGCACGCGCATCTGGGCGCCTGCCGGGGGCGAAGCTGCGGCCGGCCGCTGGTGCGTGCTGGACCACGGCGCCTACGGAGGAGACCCACTTGCGGCGGATATCGCCAGGGTAACGACACGCGACACCGCGCTGCTGATCTACACCTCGGGCACGACCGGCCTGCCGAAAGCGGTGAAGTTCAGCCACTATCGCATCCTGGAGTGGAGCTATTGGTTTTCGGGGATGATGGATGTGCGGCCGGAAGACCTGCTGTTCAACTGTCTGCCGATGTACCACAGCACGGGTGGCGTGGTCGGGATCGGCGCCATGCTGGTGAGCGGCGGATCCGTGCTTATCCGGCAGCGCTTTTCCGCCAGTCGTTTCTGGAAAGATGTCGGCGGCCACGGCTGCACCCTGTTCCTCTACATCGGCGAGCTGTGCCGCTACCTGCTGGCGACGGCGGACAACCCGGCGGCGCGCGGGCACCAGTTGCGGCTTTGTTTCGGCAACGGGCTGCGCAAGGAGGTGTGGGAGACGTTCCAGGCTCAATTCCGGATTCCCCACATTGTCGAGTTCTATGCCTCGACCGAGGGGAACGTGGCCCTCTACAACTGCGAAGGCCGTCCAGGCGCCATCGGGCGCGTGCCGCCGTTCCTGGCGCACCGCTTTCCGGTGATGGTGATCCGCTCCGACCCGGAGACGGGGGAGCCGTGCCGCGACGAGGCCGGGCGGTGCATCCGCTGCAGTGTCGACGAGACCGGCGAGGCGATCGGCCGGATCCTGGTCGGCGACGACGCCGGGGCGCGGCGCTTCGAGGGCTATACCGATGCCGCCGCGACCGAGCGGAAGATCCTGCGGGATGTGTTCGCGGCGGGCGACGCCTGGTTCCGGACCGGCGACCTGCTGCGCCGCGACGAAGCCGGCTTCTTCCATTTTGTCGACCGCATCGGCGACACGTTCCGCTGGAAGGGAGAGAACGTCTCAACGAGCGAGGTTGCCGAAGTGATATCAGCCTGCCCCGGCATATCCGGGGCGGTGGTGTACGGGGTCGAGGTTCCCGGCGCGGAGGGGCGCGCCGGCATGGCCGCGATCACCACGGCACCGGATTTCAGCCTCGAACGCCTGCATGCGCATCTGGCCCGGTGCCTGCCGGACTATGCGCGCATTCTGTTCCTGCGGATCTGCGCGACCCTGGAAGCCACCGCCACGTTCAAGCCGGTGAAGACGCGGCTGGCGGCCGAGGGGTTCGCGGTGAACGCGGATGCTGAGCCGGTGTACTTCAATGACCCGGCCAGCCGGATGTTCGTGCCGTTGGACGCGGCTCTGCGAGCTCGTCTTCTCCAAGGCAGTGTGCGGCTGTAGGCACGCGGTCAGGCCGTGTTGCCGGCGTCGACCGTCAGCATGGTGCCGGTGATGTTGCACGCCCTGTCGCTGAGCAGGTATTCGACCGCGCTGGCGATGTCCTCGACCTCAGCAAGTCGCCGCAGCGCACTGCGGCGCCGTATCTTTTCGAGATGCGCCCCGCTCATCTCCCTGGTCATTTCAGTTGCAACGAACCCGGGGGCGACGGCGTTCACTCTGATTCCGAGCGCCCCGACCTCGCGGGCCAGGGAGCGGGTGAAGCCGATCAGCGAGGTCTTGGTGGCCGAGTAGGCGGACAGGCCGCTGTAGCCCGTGGTCCCGACGATCGAGGTGATGTTGACGATGCTGCCGGCGCCGCCGCTCATCATCGATCGCACGACGTATTTCGTCAGCACGATCGGCGAAGTCACGTTGAGCCGGACCAGTCGCTCGATCTCCTCGTCAGGCATGGTTGCCAGGATGCCGCTGGTGCCCAGAGCCGCGTTGTTCACCAGGCCATGTATCGTGCCGAGCTCGCGGCGCAGCGTCGCGACGAAGCCGCGGATGCCGGCGATGTCGCTCAGGTCGCAGGCGCGGAATTCCAGGGCGCCGTGGCCGGTTTCGGTAGCGTCCCGGATCGCTGCCGCAAGCTCGTCGGTGGGCTGGCGGGCAACCGCGACGACGCGGTCGCCGCCGGCCGCGAGCCGGCGCGCGATGCCAAGCCCGAGTCCGCGGCTGCCACCGGTTACGAGGACGTTACGCATGGGTGCGCATGATCTTGCCGGAGACCGAAACCTCGAGCGCCGGGACGATCCGGATGGTCGCGGGGACCTTGTGGCCCGGGAGATTCACCCGGCAGAACCCCAGGAGTTTGCCGATCACGGCGCCGGCGTCGTCCGGCGTGTGCGGATGCCGCATCACAACCTCGGCGGTGACGACGGAGCCGGTGATGGGATTGCGCCGGCTTCGTACCAGCGCCATGTCGACGCCGGGAAAGCGGTTGAGCACGGCCTCGACTTCCTCCGGGTGCACCTTTTGGCCGCCGACGTTGATGATGCCGGCGCTCCGGCCGACAAAATAGTAGCGGTTGTTCCGCCGTTCGACCAGGTCGCCCGTATCCACAAAGCCGTCGGGGCCGGTCAGCGCGCCGCGGGTGTCGTTGAGATAGCATCTTGCCTGCCGCGACGAGCGGATCTGTAGCGATCCCTCGACGATCCGGATCTCGACCCCCTGGCCTTCGAGTGTAGCCGCCCGCTCCATCACGCTGGCGGGGAAGCCGGCCAGGCCATCGTCGACCTCGAAACCGACCCCCGCCTCTGTCGAGGCAAAGGCATGAATGACCCGGCTTGCCGGATAGGTCGCGCGCAGCCGGTCGAGAATGGCTTGGTCGGCGATCTCGCCCGAGAGGCGGACATAGTCGGGAGAGATCCGGCCAGCCTCGCCTGACATCAGCGCGCGACGCCAATGCGAAGGGGTGCCGAGGATGTGGGTGACGCCGGCCGCCCCCGCCCGCGCCAAGAACGCGGCGGGCAACTCGTCGGGGCTGGACAGCACCAGCGAGGTGCCGCCCAGCAAGGCGCGGAGCAGGATCTGCATGCCGCCGTAGCGGCGGACGTCGTAGAAGGTGCTCCATACTGGCGGCTCTCCGGACAGGGCCGCCCGGGGCAGATGCCCGGACAGACTCTCCAGGGTATGCAGCGCTAGTTTCGGTGCCCCGGTGGTTCCTGATGTAAACAGGACCCACTCGGTCGGGTGGGGTGACGAATCCGCCGGCCATGCCGCAGGCCTCGGCTCCGGGGCGGGCTGGATGAACGGCAGGTCGCCGTATTCCGCCAGCCACGCGTCGCCGATGACGCAGTCGACCTCGCCGGCCGCCAGCACGGCGGGAAGATGCTGGGGGGCTAGGTCAGGCGGGCATAGCAGCACGCGCCGCGCCAGGCCGTGGAGCTCCACCAGGGCAAGCACCGCCGCGCGCTGGGCGCGTACCGCCAGCAGCACGCTGCGGCCCCGCAGCGCGTCGCGATGGGTAGCGAGACATCGCCGCGCCTGGAGGTCATTCAGGCAGAACGTGCCGGTTTCATCGGACAGGAACCGGGTTGCGGCGCTGCCGGCCGGATCCCGATCGAAAGTCGCCCACATGTTACGCGAGGGCGCGCTCGTAAAGCGCGATGAAATCGCCCAGCGTGACCGGAAGGGCAACCTCAGCGACAGTGTCAAACGGGTCTGTTTCCAACTGATCCTCGAGGCGTGCGACCACCACGGCCAGCGCGAGCGAATCCAGTCCGAGACTCGATCAGACGAAGCTTGTCGTCGAGCGGTGGAAGCTTCTTATCCTGCTCGGAAGCAACCTGTTCGATGACCGCGAGAACTTTGTCCCGAATCGTCATGACTTAACTCCTGATCCACAGTTGTCTTTCCGTACTTGTTGAACCGAGTTCGTGACAGGCTAACGTCTGGTTGATGGGGCGAAGGCGGACGCATGCAACGTGCCATAGGGTTCTGTTGCAAACCCGGTTAAAGAGCCGAGCGAGGGCTTACGGCGGGCTTTGGTCAGGCGGCGAGCTGGAACAGTTCAGCCACGAAGACTGGCTGGGCCTTCATGTCGCAGCTGCCGATCTTGCGAACCTGTCCCTTCCTCATCATCGCCATCGCCATCGCCATCGCCTCGTCGCCAGCCAAGATCCGTCGGGCGGTTCGGAAGCTGCTAAAGCCGAGCCCCGGCCCGGTCAAGCGTTCGATCCGCCGATGGTCCCGTTCCGTTATGGTGTTCAGGTACTGGCATTGCCGCAGCCGGGACCGCCGCCACAGTTCGCCGGCGCCCGTCATCTCGGCACCGGCCTTCGGACAGGCGGCGTTCCTGTCGACGGCGATCGTGCGCGGGTTCATCGTGTGCGGCCGGCCGAGCGCCTTGCGGAAGAACTGCTTCGCCGCCGCGGCATCCCGCCTGGCCGAGAGCAGGCAGTCGATGGTCCGGCCGCGGCCGTCGACCGCTCGATACAGGCAGGTCCAGCGGCCCTTGGTCTTGATGGAGGTCTCATCGGCCCGCCACGAGCCATTGCATGTGCGCAGTTGCGCTCGCAGCCGCTTCTCCAACGCGGCGGCGCAGGCCTGGATCCAGCGGAAGATGGTCGTGTGGTCGACCTTCACGCCCCGATCCGCCAGCATCAGTTCGAGGTCGCGGTAACTCACCGGGAACATCAGATACCAGCGGACCGCCCACAGGATCACCTCCCCGGGAAAATGCCGCCCCTTGAGCTCCGCCACTCCTGCGTCCTTGCCCTCTTCCTCGGGGCCGATCATACCCACGCGGGAACCTATCGCCAACTTTGCAACAGAACCCCTACTGGTCACTCGGGAAGGGGGGCTGGTCGCCCACCGGCCCGTTCGGCCGCGCCGTCCTGCCCCTCGAAGACGCCCTCCGCTTCATCGCCCACGACGACATCTTCTGGGCGCTGATCTGATGCGCCCGCAAAATCACCGGCGAAAAGTCGAGCTGAGGTCGCAGCCACTTCGCTACAGCGATTTGGTATGCCAACGCGCGCTGCTCGAGGATATGCCAGGACAGCACTGCACACGCCAAGGTGACCGGAAACGACACAGCCATCAGGCCAATGGGCGTAATTCCTGGCCAGATCGCTACGCAAATCTGCTCGCAAGGGAAGGCATATATGTACACGCCGTAAGAATAGTCGCCGATCTTGTTATACAACCTGAGCAGTCGGCACGAAATACTACCACAATAAAATATCATGTAAGACCAAAACATTAAGAACACTTCCCGAAACCACGGGGCGCCGTATGCCAGCGCGGTTACGCTGCCCCCAAAGCAACACAGGATCAGGTTCAGTGGCAGCAAACGGCGAAACTGATAGAACGCCATCCCGATGACAAACGGCAGCGTCAGCTGATGAAAATAGTCAACAAAGCCTGCCTGGTGAACGCCAACGATCTTCACGGCCAGATAGCCCGCCGAATAGACCCCCAGGAACATGACGAAGCACCACGTTCGCCGCGCCAGTCCACTTACGCCCACCACGGCCACCATGCCGTAGCACATCACTTCATAAAATAGGGTCCACAATGACCCGTTAATGGCCGCAGGGTACGGGTTGTCGCGGAACACGCCCGGCAAGTCGTATTGTAGCCACTTCAGTGTACAGTTCTTGAACGAATATGTCCATGTCGCCCCGTTGGAAAAATATGCCTGCAAGCTCAGCTCGGTAAAATTCGGACCCACCAGCAAGACGGTTAACAATAGAACGCCAAGCAACCCTGGGTATATCCTCAGACAGCGCGCAACCCAAAACTCGATGAGCCTGCCCTTGACATCAAAGCTTTTCGAAATAAAAAACCCGGAGATCGCGAAGAACGTGAAGACCGACAACCATCCAAGAGTGATGCCCAGCAACGATGACAGAGGTTCCAAGGCCCCCATCCCCAAGGCAATCGGGTATGCATGCGACACCAGGACAGCGCTTGCCGCGAGCATCCGTAGCAAATTGAAATTGTTGTCGCGGCCACTCGCCAGGGAGGACATGTAGCGTGGCGGCGAAGCCAATAGGCCTCCCATGGTCATGTGGCGGCCGACGGTGGGATAGCACCGTCCAGGCCCGCGTCGGCTGAGCGTCTTGGCCGGAGGCGGTAGGTGGCCGTTCGGCCCGCACGCAGGCTGGTCGGTGAGAGGACAGCGATCGTCATGACCGGCTCAAACAACCGTCGGAAGACCCTGGAGTCAGGCGGACGTTCAATTTCATTGGCATAGCTCCGACGGTCTTGCCGGTCCTGTTGCAAACCCGGTTAAAGAGCCGAGCGAGGGCTTACGGCGGGCTTTGGTCAGGCGGCGAGCTGGAACAGTTCAGCCACGAAGACTGGCTGGGCCTTCATGTCGCAGCTGCCGATCTTGCGAACCTGTCCCTTCCTCATCATCGCCATCGCCATCGCCATCGCCTCGTCGCCAGCCAAGGTCCGTCGGGCGGTTCGGAAGCTGCTAAAGCCGAGCCCCGGCCCGGTCAAGCGTTCGATCCGCCGATGGTCCCGTTCCGTTATGGTGTTCAGGTACTGGCATTGCCGCAGCCGGGACCGCCGCCACAGTTCGCCGGCGCCCGTCATCTCGGCACCGGCCTTCGGACAGGCGGCGTTCCTGTCGACGGCGATCGTGCGCGGGTTCATCGTGTGCGGCCGGCCGAGCGCCTTGCGGAAGAACTGCTTCGCCGCCGCGGCATCCCGCCTGGCCGAGAGCAGGCAGTCGATGGTCCGGCCGCGGCCGTCGACCGCTCGATACAGGCAGGTCCAGCGGCCCTTGGTCTTGATGGAGGTCTCATCGGCCCGCCACGAGCCATTGCATGTGCGCAGTTGCGCTCGCAGCCGCTTCTCCAACGCGGCGGCGCAGGCCTGGATCCAGCGGAAGATGGTCGTGTGGTCGACCTTCACGCCCCGATCCGCCAGCATCAGTTCGAGGTCGCGGTAACTCACCGGGAACATCAGATACCAGCGGACCGCCCACAGGATCACCTCCCCGGGAAAATGCCGCCCCTTGAGCTCCGCCACTCCTGCGCAGGGCAATCGCATTTCAGAAGGATCCGAGGAGTTTGGAGAGATAGGCATCGTTCCAACCGGCCCGTTGGAACTTGCCGCGCAGAGAGCCCTTGGAGCCGTCCTTCTGCATGACGTTCAGGGCCATGTGTCGCAGGACCGCAAGATTGTGTGGCCCGTTGCCCAGTCTGGTCCGGTCCTGATCCTCGTTCATCACCACATCCAGCCGCCAGTGCAGCCGGTTTTCGACACCCCAGTGCTCGCGGACGACCTCGTTGAAGCGTGTCGCGGATAGCGCTGTGCTGAGAAGGTAGTAGGCGGTCTCGGTGGTGGTCTTGCTCGCGGTTTCACGGATACGGACAACCTTGCCGATGGCCGCCAGGCCGGGCCAGTGATGATCCCGCTGCAACCAGTCGATATCGGTCGAGACCGTGGCCGTGCGGGTCTCGATGCGGCCGTGATCGGCGTCCACGTTTTGCGCGCTCGTCGCCGGTTTGCTGGCCGGGTCATTGAGGAACGTGCTGACGTCATCATGCAGCGTGCCCTGATTGCCCTTCAGCGCCAGGGCATAGTCGCCGCCCTGATCGACGATCTGCTGAGCAATCGCCCGCTGGCAGTTGAGCGCGTCGGCGGTCACGATCGTGCCTTTCAGTGACAGCATCTCCAGCAACTTCGGCACCGCGGTGATCTCATTTGATTTGGCGTCGGTGGCGATCTGCGCCAGCACCAGGCGCTGCTCGCATCCCCAGGCACTGACCATGTGCAGCGGTGACTTGCCGCTGGCGCGATCGAAGGAGCGACGCAGAACCTTGCCATCGATCGCTACAACGCCCTGAACCGTACTCGAAAACTGCGCCATGAACCGCTGAAACGCCGCGCCAAACTGCGCCGGGTCGAGCAGGCGGAACAGGCGGCTGAAAGTGTCGTGACTTGGAATGCCCTTCTCCAGCTTGAGAAAGCCGCGCAGGAACGGCTCTTTCGCTTCCGCAAACCGAGCCATGTCCACCGCACCCTGGCCGCCACATAACACTGTACACAGCGCAATCATCAGCAACTCATGGAAGTCATGCAGCCCGGCATTCCCGGTTCGTGGGTCTTCCAGACCCTCCCAGCAGCCGGCAAACTGATCCAAGGCGTCCTCCCACCGCAGGTTTCGCGCGCCCTCCGGTAGAATCCATCGCCCCGCCCCGCGCAAGCCGCCGTCGCGCTGTCAAGGAAATTCCAAGTGCGATTCCCCTGCACTCCTGCGTCCTTGCCCTCTTCCTCGGGGCCGATCATACCCACGCGGGAACCTATCGCCAACTTTGCAACAGAACCTTAATTTGACAGAGTCACACTTGCCGGCACATCTGCTGGTCACGTTGGCTCGGCGTTCTGCTGCGTGCGGAAGCGAGATGCGATGGCGCTGCGCCGACGTTGATGTCGCTGGTTGATTCGGGCGACCAGCGCCTCCTTTCCTTCGGGCTTGCGCGGCAGGCTCTCTTTCAGCATCTCGACAATGTCGCGCGGCGAAAGCAGGTCCAGGCCAGGCTGATGCGCCGCGCTGCCCGGCGATGAACAGCATCGCCAGCATCACCATGGTGACGTGGTGGTGCCACGCCCTCCAGCCCAGCGCTTGACAATCGGCGAGACCGCACTCGCCCTTGGCATCTTCGAAGACGCGCTCGACCCAATAGCGCTGCCCCTGGATCTGCGCGAGACGCAGCAGGGGCGTCTCGGCCGGAGTTTTGGACAGAGTGTATTTGATGGTCTTGCGCGATGCCACCTCGCGCCGGACGATCAGGTGCTAGCAGCGCGCGACGCATTCCTCGCCGTCCCACACCCAGACCCGCCGGAGCGCGATATCGACCCGCAACGGGCCGCGCGTGCTGTCACGCAAGGCGCAACGCTTCCAGTCGTGCGGCCGAAACTTCCTGGCCAGGCGCTCCACCGTGACAGGCTTGGTTGTTGCCCGCCGCCGCGTTGGCAAACGCCCGCAGCGCGACCTCGGCTTGGGTACGTGCAATCCGGGAGGCCTGGTCCAGACCCGCTGGGTGGAATGGATGTCGGCTGCGAACACGTCCTTGGCATCATCCAGCGCCCGGAGAAACCAGGGTTCCTTGCCATAGCCGGCATCGACGCCCACCCACCCGAACCGCATGCCGCGCACACGCGCATCGCGCACGATCGCAAGCGCATGCTCGCTTTTCGATGTCAGCTTGCGCGCTTCTGCCGGCACCCCGGCCTGATCGCAGCGCGCCGGATCGTCGATCCAGCGCTTCGGCAGGTAGAGCCGCTCGTCAACCAACGCGTGCTGCTCGCCGTCGGTGAGCACAGCGAACACCGCCACCTGGCAGTTGTCGACCTTGCCCAGCCGCCCCGACCATTGGCGAGCGACACCAACCGAGCGGTCTCCCTGTTTGGCGAAGCTGCTCTCGTCTATAATGAGGCAACTGGTCGGCTTGCCGCCGAGCAAGCGGTCGGCGTCCCGGCCGATCTGCGCCACCACCGGCTCGTGCCGCCACGGCGAGGTGCTTATAAAGTGCTGGAACTGCTGCGCGCAGCCCTGCTCAACCACGGTGGCCATGGACGCGAACGTGGCTTCCGCCGCTTGCGCCAGCCCATGCAGGTAGCGCCTGGCCACCGGAGCGTTGTCGCGTCCACGGGTACGGAAGAACGAGCCGTAGCGGTCGACCATGGCCGCGAACGCGTCGGCAATGCCTTCGACCAGTGATACGGTCGGGGATCATCCGTACGTACATACGGTAACGCGACGAACTGACTGCCCCATTTCGCCCTCCCAGCCACGCGGTGTCGGTGGAGTCCCATTGATTCGACACCGGATTCCATCGTCAAGGAAAAATGTGAGCCGAACTCCCGCCGACGGGTCGGCCGCCGCATCAGCCGGCTGCGACGCCCATCGGGGAATGTGATTTTGTCAAATTATCGACCGCGTCGTTGATGATCTTGACCGCATGGAACTTGTCGAAGGTGATGGCTGCTTTGGGCAGGTTCTCGCCGATGCCCTTGATGAAGGCGGCGCTCATGTCGATGCAGACCTCGGCGATCGCCGCCGGGTCGCCACCATGCGCGGTGAGATCCTCGGCAAAGGCCGCGACGCTCGCAGCGTCCTTGCCCTCGGTGGCGAACAGCACCCGCGCCTGGTCGATGTCGACAAACAGCGAGATGAACTCCTGGCCGCGCCGGGCGGCGGTCTCATCGACGGCGAGCCTGCTCACGCCCGAGGCGTCCGATGCGGCCCTGGCCTTGTCCACATAGTGGTGGATCACCCGCCACAGCCTGGTGTCGTGTTCGCCCACCATCCGGGCCACCGCCCTGACCGGCATGGCCGGGACCATGGTCATGATCATTGCCTCGAACAGCAGGGTGAAGCCGCTGCCCGGCCGTGCCCACGGCACGCCGATCTTCTTGATGCCGCACTGCTCGCAGCGCACCCGCGGCACGCGGGCGTTCAGGCAAGCCTGGTGCTGGAAGAAATTGAGGTGGCGCCAGCTCGTCCGCTCGGTGTCGTGGGCCGGACAGTCCGCGGCGCCGCAGGCCGGGCAGGCAAAGCGGCTGCCGGGAGCAAAGTCGATCTGGATATCGAGCCGGTGCGCCTCAGGGTCGAAGTCGCTGCGGCTCACCGTCCAGGGCGGGGTCAGGCCCAGCGCCTGTTGCAGAAGAGATGTGTCACGCATGGTTGGCCCTCCACGCCCGGCCCCGTCCTGGTCCAGCCTGGCGCTGTGCTCGCCACCGTCAAGGACGCTACGCGCCGCGCAAGCTCGCGCGGTGGCCTGCGGCCATCCTTGACCGCGGCTGCGCGCGGACGCCCTGGGGGTCGTCAGGCCGGGACGAAGAAACGGCTCCTTACCGCCGAACCAAGAAACGCCAGTAGGTGGGTAGCCTCAGTGGGCCAAGCAAGGCCGCTCATGACTGGCCATCCCAAACGGCGAGGAGCCGCCAGTCTTCGGTTGGCCTGCGGCGCGCGCTTTAGTATGCTTCGCTCATGCAACACACCGAACTCTCTGGCCGCACGACGGCAGAGCGCCCGTTTGTATCCGTCATTGTCCCGCACTACAATGACATAGATGGATTGCGGGTATGCCATGACCGGCTGGTCGCGCAGACGTGGCCATCGGACTGTTTCGAAATCGTAGTCGCTGACAACAACTCCCGCTGCGGAGTGCCGGCGGTTCAGGAAGCCGCTCTGCGCGCGCTCGTCGTGCAGGAGACAGCGCCCGGTGCGGGGCCGGCCCGCAACGCGGGTGTCGCCGCGAGCCGTGGCGCGGTGCTTGCGTTCGTGGACAGCGACTGCGTGCCGTGCCCGGACTGGATCGCTGAAGGCGTGGCCGCCTTGTGTCGCTTCGATTTCGTTGGCGGACAGGTCGTTGTTTTCCCGCGGGAAGACGGACGACCGAATGCCGTTGAGGCCTACGAAATGGTCTTCAACTTCGACTTCAAGCGCTACATCGAGCGGGTCGGCTTTACCGGCAGCGGTAACATGTTTGTGACTCGGGACGTGTTCGACCACGTCGGAGGGTTTCGCGCCGGGGTCGCCGAAGATGTCGATTGGTCATTCCGCGCGCGCGAGCGCGGTTACCGCCTTGGCTATGTCGAGCGTGCGGTGGTCGGGCATCCCGCGCGGTGGGATTGGGGGCAATTGCAGCGACGGTGGGCCCGGATGATCGCTGAGGATTACGAACTTATCCGGGAGCGTCGGTTCGGCACCCTTACGTTCGCACTCAAGGCTCTCGTGATGCCGCTTTCGATTCTGCCACATGCCCTGAAGGTCGCGCGGTCTGGGCGCCTGCAAGGGATGAGGGCGCGGACAGGTGCCATTGCCGTGCTGGTCCGCCTGCAACTGTGGCGTGCCCGGGAGATGATGCGTGTCATCGCGGTGCGCCGGCGGCCAAGCGCCGGACGCACGTAGACCGCACAGGCTGGGATCGAAACCCGCAGGATCAGGCGGCGAGTTTCTGTGGGCTGTCCAGCCCGGCCGGGGTGGCGGAGCGGAATACGGTTCTGTTGCAAACTCAGTTAAGTTGCAAACCCGGTTAAAGAGCCAAGCGAGGGCCTACTTTGACAAAATCACATTCCCCGATGGGCGTCGCAGCCGGCTGATGCGGCGGCCGACCCGTCGGCGGGAGTTCGGCTCACATTTTTCCTTGACGATGGAATCCGGTGTCGAATCAATGGGACTCCACCGACACCGCGTGGCTGGGAGGGCGAAATGGGGCAGTCAGTTCGTCGCGTTACCGTATGTACGTACGGATGATCCCCGACCGTATCACTGGTCGAAGGCATTGCCGACGCGTTCGCGGCCATGGTCGACTGCTACGGCTCGTTCTTCCGTACCCGTGGACGCGACAACGCTCCGGTGGCCAGGCGCTACCTGCATGGGCTGGCGCAAGCGGCGGAAGCCACGTTCGCGTCCATGGCCACCGTGGTTGAGCAGGGCTGCGCGCAGCAGTTCCAGCACTTTATAAGCACCTCGCCGTGGCGGCACGAGCCGGTGGTGGCGCAGATCGGCCGGGACGCCGACCGCTTGCTCGGCGGCAAGCCGACCAGTTGCCTCATTATAGACGAGAGCAGCTTCGCCAAACAGGGAGACCGCTCGGTTGGTGTCGCTCGCCAATGGTCGGGGCGGCTGGGCAAGGTCGACAACTGCCAGGTGGCGGTGTTCGCTGTGCTCACCGACGGCGAGCAGCACGCGTTGGTTGACGAGCGGCTCTACCTGCCGAAGCGCTGGATCGACGATCCGGCGCGCTGCGATCAGGCCGGGGTGCCGGCAGAAGCGCGCAAGCTGACATCGAAAAGCGAGCATGCGCTTGCGATCGTGCGCGATGCGCGTGTGCGCGGCATGCGGTTCGGGTGGGTGGGCGTCGATGCCGGCTATGGCAAGGAACCCTGGTTTCTCCGGGCGCTGGATGATGCCAAGGACGTGTTCGCAGCCGACATCCATTCCACCCAGCGGGTCTGGACCAGGCCTCCCGGATTGCACGTACCCAAGCCGAGGTCGCGCTGCGGGCGTTTGCCAACGCGGCGGCGGGCAACAACCAAGCCTGTCACGGTGGAGCGCCTGGCCAGGAAGTTTCGGCCGCACGACTGGAAGCGTTGCGCCTTGCGTGACAGCACGCGCGGCCCGTTGCGGGTCGATATCGCGCTCCGGCGGGTCTGGGTGTGGGACGGCGAGGAATGCGTCGCGCGCTGCTAGTGCCCGGCGTCCTTGACTCTGCGGTGGATGTCTGACTCGATCGTTCCGCATAGGACCAGCGGAGACGATTTGTGGCTGCCAAAGAGATCGCGGTAAAAAAATACGTGGTGAAGCTCAGCGATGAGGAGCGGGGCCGGCTGACCGCGCTGATCACCAAGGGCAAACACCCGGCGCGGCAGCAGCTGAAAGCGCGCATTCTGCTGAAGGCGGATGCGTCGGACGCCGGCGAAGCCTGGAGTGACAGCCAAATTGCCGCAGCCCTGGAGACCAGCGTCGACACAGTTGCTCGGGCGCGCCAGCGGCTGGTGGAAGAGGGCGTCGATGCTGTGCTGACCTGCAAGCATTCGCCAGCCTCCGCCAGAAAACGCATCTTTGATGGAGAAGCCGAGGCGAAGCTGGTTGCCCTGGCCTGTTCGGCGCCCCCAGCGGGACGCGCGAAATGGACGCTACGGCTTCTGGAAGAGACCGTCGTGGAGCTGAACATCGTTGAGCGGGCCAGCGACAACACGATCGGGCGGACGCTAAAAAAAACACGCTCAAGCCCCACCTGCGACAGCAATGGGTCATCCCGCCGGACGCCAACGCCGCCTTCGTAGCCAGCATGGAGGATGTGCTGGAAGTTTATCAAAGGCCGCACAACCCAACCCGCCCCGTGGTCTGCCTGGACGAGACCGCAAAGCAGTTGATTTCCGAAACGCGTGTGCCGATCGCGGCGAAGCCAGGGCAGGTTGCCCGCTACGACTACGAGTATGAACGCAACGGCACCGCCAACCTGTTCATGATGTTCGCACCGCTGGAAGGCTGGCGGCACGTCAAGGTGACCGATCGCCACGCCGCCGTGGATTATGCGCAGGTCCTCAAGGAATTGTCCGACACGCACTTTCCTCACGCCGAGAAGATCGTCCTCGTGCAGGACAACCTCAACACCCACAAGGCGGCGTCGCTCTACGAAGCCTTTCCGGCCGCCGAGGCGCGTCGGCTCGTCGAGCGCTTCGAATGGCACTACACCCCCAAGCACGGCAGCTGGCTGGACATGGCCGAGTCCGAACTCGGCGTCCTGGCGTCGCAGTGTCTCGATCGCCGCATCCCCGACAAGCAGACCCTGATGGACGAAGTCGCCGCCTGGCAGGCCCGCCGCAACCGACACCACACCAAAGCCGATTGGCAATTCACCACGGCCGATGCCCGGGTGAAACTGAAGAGGCTCTACCCAGCATTATGAGCGACGCAGGGCACTAGTTGCGCAGTGGCGCCCGACAGTGTCAGCCCGACGTCCTGCGCAGTCCAGCTTGCGGCCGAGGCTCCTCGCTGTTTTATGTGGGTGGCCCACACGCGCAGGTTGAGAGCCTGTTTGACCAGAATCATCCGTCGTGCCTTGATCTCTCACAGGCGGTTTTGGAGGGGAGTGGTCGTCAATCTTCCCGTGGTTGGTAATTGCTCAGCCCTTTTTCCTGGCTCCGGGGGCGAGGCGGTCTGCCTTGGGCATTGAAATCTCTTGCTATTGCCGTCCCGGCGTGAATGAACTGGCGAGTGGCCGCTGGAGAGGTTGGTCTCGTTCTTGAGCCACACATAGCGGCTCTGCTTCAGTTCCGGCCGGCTCTTCTGTTCTTCCCGCCGCACCTCGTCGACGCCCTCGTTGATGATCTTGACGATGTGAAACCGGTCGAAGGTGATCTCGGCCTGCGGCAGGTGGGCGGCCGCGCCCGCAATGAAGGCGGCGCTCATGTCCATGCAGACTTCCTCGATGCGCGCGGGATCGCCGCCATGCGCCTTCAGGTCATCGGCGAAGGCGCCGACCGTGGCCGCGTCTTTGCCATTGGCGACGAACAGCACGCGCGGACCGTCGAGATCGACAAACAACGAGACGTAATCGTGACCGCGACGCGCGGAGGTCTCGTCGAAGGCGGCCCGGCTGACCGTGCTGTGGTCGTCGCGCGCCCGCGCCTCGTCGACGTAGTGGTGGAGAACCCGCCACAGCCTGGTGTCGTGCTCGCCGACATGGCGTGCCACCTCCGCCACCGGCGTGCTCGCAGCAGGGGCATCAGCATGGCCTCAAACAGCAGCGTGAAGCCGCTGCCTTCGCCTGCCCACGGCACATTCACCCGCTTGACCCCGCAGACCTCACACCTGATCTGCGGCACACGCGCATTCAGATACGCCTCGTGCTGGAAAAAGCTAAGATGCCGCCACGACTTCTGTTCGGTGTCGTGGACCGGACAACCCGTTGCCTCACAGCACGGGCAGGCAAACCGCGCGCCCTTGGCGAACGTGATGTCAATGTCCAGCCGCCGCGCCAACGCATCGAACCGGCTGCCAGACACCGCCCATGGCGTCCCCAGTCCCAGCGCCGCTTGTAGCAGCTCGGTGTCGCGCATGCTCGATCGCTCCGGTCTTTCCGGTGCGCAGCCATGCCAGGTTGCGCACCAGGATCAACCCCTTTCGCTGCGCCCCGTCACCAGCCAGGTCATCGGCAGGTGCCGTGATGACGGTTGATGCGGGTGACCACGGGGCGGATCGACGGCAACTCGACGTGGTCGTAGGCGTGAATGCCGGGTTGGGCGGCCGAACCAAGCGGGTTGGCGCAATGCGGGCAGGCATCGAGCGTCGCTTTGATGACACGGTCGGGGGGCTCGGCCAGCGGGCGCGCCACACCAGGACGACCGCGACGGCGCTGCTTCTTCGGCGGATGATCCGGACGGTTCGGCTTCTCGCCGCGCGACGGCGGGGTGCTGGAATTGTCCGGGGTCTTGGGCGGAACGTTGAGTTCTGGCTTGAAGGTCGGCGACCTGTGCGGTCAGCACCTCGATCTGCGCCTGTTGGGCCAGAACCAGGGCAACCAGGTCATCCGCGGTGAGAGCAAGAAGGGCTTCGCGATTCACAATCAGGGTGAATTGTACCCGCCGTGACCATGTCAAGCCGGTCGTTCATGGCATCATCGCGCCGCAACGCCCCGACGGGGTGAGCAGTTACCGAGGATCAGGACCGGACCCGACTGGGCAACGGGCCACACAATCTCGCGGTCCGGCGACACATGGCCCTGAACATCATGCAAAAGGATGGCTCGAAGGCGTCTCTGCGCGGCAAGTTCCAACGGGCCGGTTGGAACAATGCCTGTCTCTCCAGACTCCTCGGATCCTTCCGAAATGCGATTGCCCTGCCTATGCGGCCGACCTGACCAACTTCGAGGCATGGTGCGGCAAGCACGGCTTCCAGGCGATGCCGGCAACGCCGGAAATCGTCGGCGCCTATCTGGCCGCCGCCAGCGAAGGCTACGCCATGCCAACCCTGCGCCGGCGGGTCGCCGCGATTGCGCGCGCCTGTGGCGTCGCGGGCCACCCGCTCGACACCAAACACCCGGCGATTCGGGAGACCCTCCTGCTCGGCAGCGGTCTGATCCAGCACCCGCCAGAACCTTTTCTTGAAAGCCTTCTGTGCCGCCGGATCGCTCTTCGGGTGTTGCGGCCGGCAGGTCTGCCATGACAGGTCAAGCGCGCGAAGGCGACGTCCCATGCCGGTGACCGAGTAGGTCACGTCAAACCGCTGCTCGACTAAGAGCCTGTTTGACTATCCCATAGACGCTTTTTCGCGGCAGTAGGCGCGAAGGACGCGGTGTACATTGGCAATCTCGACCGCATCTTCTGCGGCGGCTGGACTTTGTTCCAAATTACGAGTCAGGCGGCGGTAACGATTGGTCAAGGTGCCGAAAGTCGCCTCGATGCGCCAGCGTACTGGCAGCGGCTTGAAGCCGGGGATGCCGGCCTCCCTGGATGAAATCTGGACCTCCATGCCGTGTCGCTCAGCCGCCGCCGCCACCCGCGGACCAACATAGGCTGCGTCAACCTTTACGCGCTTTGGCGCCCAGCCGGCCTCGGCGGCCCGGTCAAGAAGCGGCGGCGCCACCGTGCTATCATGGACATTGGCAGCCGTGACCAGCACGGCCAACACGAAGCCGAGCGAGCCGGCCAGCACGTGCCGCTTGATGCCCTTGATCCGCTTGTTGCCGTCCACGCCCCGCTCGCCCGCCTGGGGACCGGACACCACGCTCTGCGAGTTGAGGATCACCGTCTCCGGCTCCGCCGGCCTGCCGCACCGTTGGCGGACGCCACGTATCAACAACCCCGCGATATCGGCCCAGATGCCATCGGCGCGAAACCGGTCATACCAAGTCCGGACGGTCTGCCACGGGCCAAAGTCCTTGGGGAGATAGCGCCACCCGCAGCCGGTCTTCTCAAGGTAGAAACAGGCGTTGACCATTTCCCGCAGATCGGCCGTCAGGGTCGCATAAATTGAAAAAACGGCAGCAATCGTCGCCCACTCGGCATCTGTCAGATCGCTCGGGTAGCGCCGACCGTCATCCTTGTACCGCTCACGCTGTTCCGCCGTCCACATCGCACGTCCCTCCTGGGAGCCCGTGTTGGAAGCCGTTCCTACCCGCCCTGCGCAACCTTCAGCACATGCCAACGCCGCCTGCAAACTGCTCAAAAGGCAAGGCACTTCACAAATCCTGACGGTTTTCCGTCAGGCCAACCACGGGAAGATTGACGACCACTCCCCTCCAAAACCGCCTGTGAGAGATCAAGGCACGACGGATAAATATGGTCAAACAGGCTCTAACCGGCAAATGTTGCTGATCCGCCAGATCGACATGCTATCGGCCTCTGCGTCCGGGCCGGTCAGCACTATCGCCTTCAGCGTCGCCTACTCGCCTTCACACTCAGCCGGCACGGCCGTCCATGGCCGCAAGCGTCCACCAGAGCAGCCACGCCGCCACGGTTGTACCGGATCAACCAGTCCCCCAGTGTCTGGCTGTCCATGCCGGCCGCCCTTGCCGCCCGCGCTCGCGGCATGCCGCGAGCGCATTGGCCAATGCCAGCAGACGCCGTACCACCCGCGCGTCATCCTCACGACACGCCAGCCGCCGCAGTTCCTCCGGCGCGATATCCGTCCTGATCCGCAGCGCCGGCATGCTCGGCCTCCCGATGACATGCCAACCTATGGATCGTGCCGCCCCGCGTCGGCACAACCCCAGGAGTCGAACCTTCCGCCCGTCGGTATCACACGTGGCTAAGCACGATATGATATTGCAACAAACGCTCGATTCCGCTCCTGGTTGCCTCTCCCAGGGGATCTTCCTGGCACTTCCGCGCCAGAGTTTTGCAAGAGGCTCCACGGTTTCAACAATTCCGAGGGTTTGACTCCAGACCCCCTTCCCCGGCAGAGCGTGTGATCACATCGATGCGAGAATCGTTGCCCCCGAAGCCCGAGGGGCCCAAATTAATTCGACAGAACGATTCCGAGAGTACAGATTAATTCCATGTTTCCGTTGCGTTGGCTGTTGGTTGCAGGATATCGGCGCCGAGTCGGCTGGGACTGCGCAAGATGTGCCGCAACTCGCAAGGACGAGATTGTCAGGGGGGCGGTTATATCTTCGCAATCACAATGGGCAGCGCTAAGGCCGCGACGGGTCGGTGCTCTTGGCTTACGCTCCCAACAGCCAACGCGGCTAGCAGGCTGCGGAAAAAGTCCCGCTTCACCGAACGGTGGCAAAATATATGGTATGCGACGGCAGGCTACGAAAACCACATGATGTGCGGACCGAGCCGAAACTCGAATTTTTCCACACCGTCTAGTGCATCATGCAAAGGTGATTTTGTGAAGCATATGGTTTTTACTTGGCTATGCATCCTGTTCGCCGGTGCCGCCATGGCGCAGCATCCACTTCAGGACCCGGTCGCACGAGCGAACCAAGGCACCGTAGGAGTGATAACCGGGATGGAGGGCGGTACCTATGCGCGGACCGGGGCGGATCTAACAATTCTGGATGACGAAACGATTCGTATACTGCCCACCCTCGGGAAGGGCTCCCTGCAAAATCTCTCCGATATACTATACCTCAGAGGGATAGACGTCGGTTTTGTCCAAGCCGACGCGTTGACGTACGCGAAACAACACAGCATGTTTCCGAACCTCACGGAAAGCATCCGTTATGTTGCCAAATTGTACGATGAGGAAATTCATGTGCTGGCCCGCAACGACATTATTAAACTCGAAGACCTGAACGGCCAGCGCGTGAACGTCGATGTCAACGGTAGCGGTTCCGCGATGACCGCCGAACTCTTGCTCGATGCCCTCGGCATCAATGCAAAGATCGAGCATGAAAAGCAGGTCACAGGCGTACAAGAGCTAAAACGCGGTGAAATCGCCGCAATAATTCATGTCGGTGGCGCACCGATACCGCTTTTTGCCGATATATCTGCCGACACCGGAATTCATTTTCTTCCGGTCCCTCTCACTCAGGCTCTCGCGCAGACCTACCTGCCGGACCAATTCACGCATGACTCCTATCCCTTGCTTGTCAAGGCCGGCGGAACGGTGCCGACGATCGCCGTCGGAGACGTGATGGCAGTGTTCGCGTGGCCGCCAAACAGCGAGAGATTCAATAAGGTTTCCCGTTTCGTGGGCGCCTTCTTTAGCAAGTTCGACCAGTTCCAGCACCCGCCGCGCCATCCCAAGTGGCGCGAAGTCAACCTGACCGCGGAAGTGCCAGGCTGGACCCAATTCCAGCCCGCGCAGGATTGGTTGGTGCGGCAAACCACGGCAGGCACCGCGGGTGCCGCGACGCAATCGCTGTTCAATGACTTCCTGTCTCAGGTCAACCCAGGGATGAACGGAAAGCTGACGGATGCAGCGAAGCAAGAGCTTTTTCAGCAGTTCCTGGCCTGGCAACGGCAACGGGCGGCAGCGCGTTGACAGTGCCGCTTGTTCGTTTGATCCACTTCTGGTGCGCGGCGCGGCCGCCGTGGATACGGATGATGAGCGGGAATGCACTTCAGACGACCGTACTCCAGTCTTCGTTTTGTTTTCGTGTCGATCTGAAGCGGTATTCCTCCGGACCGAACACCGTTCCGAGATACAGATATCGTTGCGACCTTCTCCTTGGGCTGATCACGCTTTGCGTCGGCATTCTGTGGATGGGGAGCGCCTCCTTCGCAGCAGGTGACGTCGCCAGCGAATCGCGCGTCAAGCCTGCAGTGGAAGCAGATCATGACATCGAGGCACTACTGGTCAGGGCGGAGCAGCAGATCTCTACTGGACGCGTCCTCTCGCCTGAAAATAACAACGCCATGAAGACCTGGGAAGGCGTCGTTCAGAGAGCGTCGCCAGTTTCTCCAGGGGTCCGCAAGGCCTTGACGGATTTCGTGACGCGTATGCAGAATCGAGCGGCTGCAGAAAAGGCGGCTGGAAGAATATTTTGGGTGGATTATGTCGTATTTGCGGATGGGGCGACCAAGCTCCTGACGGACGCCGGCAACGCGCCACCGTCGCCGAGTTCCCAGGCAATCAGACGGCAACCAATCCTGGATGAGGATTACACGCCACACGGACCCGGCGCCTCGGCGCCAAGCGCGGCAACCGGAGACGCCCGATCCGTTGACGCCTTCTTAACCCGCCCCACCGTGGCGGATCTGCCGAAGGTCGGCGTCGGCATGGCGGAGACCCGGACACCTCGCGGTAACTCCGCTGCCACCGAAGGATCGCCGGTCTCTGGTGGATCCGACTCCAAAGCTGCGCAACCGGCTCCCGCAACTAGCCAAACAGTGCTGCCCTTTGCGATGCCGGCCGCGCCTTCAGCAACGAGTGGATCAAGCAGGCAAGTGCAGTCGATGGCCGCTTTGTACCTGGGTCGTGGCGATCAGATGCTGGCGATCAAGGACATTTCAGCCGCGCGCAAGTTCTACATGTTTGCCGCCAACGCTGGGAGCGTCCGCGCAGTCGCGGCCCTTGCCAGGACCCACGACCCTGCCTTCCTGGCTCAGTTGGGGGTGGTCGGCCTTAGGTCCGATCCAGCACTGGCTATGGATTGGTATCGGAAGGCGGCGGCACTTGGAGATTCAGATGCTAAGGCGCGGCTGTACACACTGAGCACGGAAGCTGCTGGGCCATAAAGGGCGCGGGCGGTCGGCGGCTTGGCGCCCTGCAGGCGGGCCATTTGCCGTTTGCGGGCTTCGGTGAACGAACCTGGCATGGGAGCCTCTTTGGACCAGGGCAATCGCATTTCGGAAGGATCCGAGGAGTCTGGAGAGACAGGCATCGTTCCAACCGGCCCGTTGGAGCTTGCCGCGCAGAGACGCCTTCGAGCCATCCTTTTGCATGATGTTCAGGGCCATGTGTCGCCGGACCGCGAGATTGTGTGGCCCGTTGCCCAGTCGGGTCCGGTCCTGATCCTCGCGGTATTATGTAGCAGCGACCACCCAGGGCAATCGGGTGAAGGAAGGCCAGGGTTCTGCCCTGGACCCGCCGTCGCGCGTAGCGCGCCTTCGGCGCGACGGCCGAGAGGCCCCTGGACCCCATCACTTGAAGGGTTTTGAGAAGAGGGGGGTGGTATTTGCTCAGCCCATCGGCCATGGAATGACGATACGGGCGGACGCGACGGCGCGTCGCGGGAACGCGCGAGGTCTGGCAGGCACGGTGTCAAAGCGCTCCGACGCGGGAACTACGCTGGAATGGGAAGAGGAAGTCCCTGGAGGGTGAGACGGATGGCTTCCAAGGCGCCGATCCCTCGCCGCCGCGCCGTTTCGATAACCGAACGCACATCGGCGTGCAGCTTGGCCCCCCACAAGGAGCGGAAGCAGTTGGTGACCTTACGGAAAACGGCACTCCAGCGCAGCGCCTGCTCCGAGCTGTTGTTGGTCGGCGGCACGTCCTGCTCGGCGAGAAACACGAACAGCTTGTCCTGGTCTCTGAGCAGGCTTCGGCGGAGCTTCTCACCGGCCTGGTTGCCGACGATCGGCGCCGCCAGCAACGCATCGAGTTCGATGAAGTGGCGCCAGAAGAACGCAATGAGCACCCCAGGGCCAAACCGCCGCTCCAGGCGCTCGCGGTAGCGCCAGATGCGAATGGAACGGCGCAGCAGCGACATCACCCGCGCCGCCAGCACGACATCACCGCAATCCAGCGCATACTGGGCATCGCGCAGGAGATGGGCGAGACACGCCTGGTGCTTCTCGGCCCATCCAGTCTGTGCCTTCAGGCGGTCGGATACCCAGACCAGCGGCCGCACGCCGCCAAGGAATTCGGCGACCACGACCTTGCCGCGGGTCGGCGCGGAGACGAAGCAGCAGCAGTCGGCGTGCTGAAACACCCAGATCCAGTTGTTCCGCTTGCCGACCCGAAAGCCGGTCTCGTCCGAGCAGATCACCGATCCCGCCAACAGACGCTGACGGATCGTCCCGAACTGCACGGCGAAAGCCGGAGCAGCGGCGGCCAGGATCGATGCCAGCGCGCCCTCGCTCAACTTCGTACCGAACTGCGTCTCCAGCAGCGCCGCCAGCCGCTCATACGACACCGCATGGGCGTGCCGCAGATACAAGACCGCCGCTCGCAGGTTGGGACCATACGGCGAACCCGGCGCCTTGTCCGGCGGCGGGGCCGCTTTGAACATTTTGCGGCAGCACGGGCACACCCCCCCGCGCAGCACCACCCGCGTCACTTCGGCCGGGGCCAGTGGAATCTCGACGTGATCGTAGGTTTCCGCCGTAGCCTGCTCCACCCCAGACACGTCCGCCGCGCAGTGCGGGCACGCCTGCGCCCATATATCCTCCACCCGCGTTGGGTTGTCGCACAGGCGGCGCCATGCGCCCGGGTGAACCCGCCGCTTCGGCTTCGCCTTCGCCCCGATCTCGCCGTTTGGCTTCGCACCGCGCAACGGCGGCAGGCTCGAATTCTTCGGCGTCTTCGCCGGTCGTCCCGTCTTCTCCTCCAGCCCAGCCAGCTTGGTCCGCAGGTCCCGGTTCTCTGCCTCCAAAGACTCGATCCGTCCCGCCTGCGTGCGGATCTCCTCCGCCTGTGCGCCCTTCTCGGCCTGAAGCGCACCGTTCGCCGCGCCCAGAACCGCAATCCGCGCCGCCTGCTCCTCGAGCACCGCCATCGCAACGATGAGCGAGTCCTTGCCTTCAGGGCGAAGCGCCAACGCAGGGAAAATGCAGGTCATGAGCGCGATCGTGCTTTCTGATGGGCTGGTGAGCGCGGTTTTTGATGGGCTTCCCGCTACCGCTTCCCGATTTCTGTAGGGGTGCTGGGAAGCGGGAAGCGGAAGAGGCGGGTGTGGCCTGCCCGCCGGCCGGCTGTCCGGCGAAGCTGGCGCCGCCGGGAGCGACGCTGAGGCTTGGCGACCGCGGACGCCGGTCAGTGACCGGCGAGGCGATAGCCGTCGCCGGTTTTGACGATGCGGCCGGTGGCGGTCATGGCGGCGAGGCGCGCGTAGAGGGTGGCGGTGCGGACGCGGCAGCAGGCGCGCAGCTCGGCGAAGGGGCGTGGCCGATCGGCGTCCGCGAGGGCCGCGGCGATGCGTTCGTCGATGGACGACGGCGTGGGCTCGGGTTCCGCCGACACGTGCGGCTGGACAGGCTCGAGCGCGAGGGCATCGGCGCGCTGGGTGAGCGCCAGGGTGACGCTGGGGATGGCGGCGGCGGTGCGGTGCTCGGCGGTGAGCACGATACGGTCGTTGCCGTCGCGGCGAAGGTAGAGGTTGGAATCGCCCCAGGCATGGAACTCGGAGGAGCCGCGCAAGGCCTGGCCGGCGCGGACGGCGCCGCCACCCTTGCGGGCGTGGTGGACGACGGCGACGGCAACCGCGTGGCGGCGCTGCAGGTCGCGCAGGAAGGCGAGCACCGGCGCGACCTCGCCGCTGGCGTTTTCATCGATGCGGTGCAGGCGGACGAACGGATCGAGGATGAGCAGGCGCGGCTTGAGGGCGGCGACGGTCTCGTCGAGACGTCCGCGGTCGGTGTCGAGATCGAGGCGCAGGCTCGGTGCGGTGATGACCTGAACATCGATCTGGGCGAGGCCGAGGCCGCTGGCGGCGCAGATGCCGTCGAGCCGGCGGCGGACGATATGCAGTGCGTCCTCGGCGGGATAGAGCAGAACGCGACCGGGGCGCGGCACCGGGAAGCGGCGCAGGCAGGGAGAGCCGGCGGCGACCGCGACGGCGAGGTCCAACGCCAGGAAGGATTTGCAGCACTTGGGCTCGCCGCCGATGATGCCGACGGCTTCGTCGGCCCACAGGCCGGTAACCAGCCAGTGCTGTTGCTCGGGGCGATCGGCGAGGCGATGCGCCGGCTGGACGGGAAGCGCGGTCATCGGCGCCGCCGGATCGCTGCCTTGGCTTCGCCGGCGGTGGCGGCAGCGCAGCCCTCGAAGAACAGGGTTTCGTCGATCTGGCGAGCCTCGCGCTGGGCAGCGGCGACGAGCAGTTCGTCGGCCATGATCATCAGCGCGCGCAAATTGCCCTGGGCGTGGTCGCAGAGGGCGGCGATCACCTCCACGGTCATCAGCGTCGGCACGCCGGCCTGCTGCAGGGCGTGGCGGAGGCATTCCTGCAGGTCCTGCGGCGTGGCGCGTTCCATCGTCAGGCGCACGCGCATGCGGCTGTCGAGGGGGAGGAACTCGTCGCGCCGAAGGCGCGCTCCTCGCGCGACGGAACGCAGGCGGTCGGCAAGCCGCCCGTCGCCGGCGAGCACGACGGTGAGCAGGATGCGCGAATCGAGTTCGGCGGAAGACAGCAGGCGCAACTCCGCGAGGACGGCGGACTGGATTTCCTGTGCTTCATCGACGATGAGCACGGGCCGGGACAGGGTGGCATCGATATAGGCCTGCCAGCGCTGGCGCAGCACCTTGGCGCCGGCCCAGCGGTTGTGCGGTTGGAGTTCGACGCCGAACAGGTCGCCCATCTCGCGGTAGAAGTCGGCGATGTTGGCCTGCGGGCGGCTGATCACGCCGAGCTTGACGTCACGCTGCGCCGCCAGCGAGGCCGCGAGGATGCGCAAAGCAGCCGACTTGCCGGTGCCGGGCACCCCGGTGACGAGGGCAAAACCGCCTTCGCCCACAAGCTGGCGCACGCGCCAGCAGAACGACTCGACGCGTGCGGTGACGTGCAACGCCTCGACCGGTACGCCCGGGGCGAACGGGTTCCACTTGAGGCCATAGAGGGCGAGCAGTTTCTTGTTCACGTGTCCTCTCCTTCATCCTTGGGGAGGTAGGCCGGTGGCAGACCGGTCGCCGCTTGCCGGTCGATCAGGCGTTGCAGCAGCGGCGCCATGCCGCGTGCCGGCGGTGCGCTGGCGGGTTGCGCGGCGACGGAACCTGCCGCGATCGGCTGTAAGGTTCGGCGCCGGCCGTTGGCGTTGCCGGTCTTGTCCTGCGGGAACAGACGGCAGAGGACCTTGCCGGTGTGCAGGTCAGCGAGGTGGACTTCGGTGAGGTCCCAGGCGGCGTAGCGGACGTCCAGCATGGAAAGATGCCGATACTGGCGCGGGACTTCGAAGCGGCGACCTTCGATGGTAACGGTGCAGTCGCTCTTGCGCAGGGTGCGCCGCTCGGTGCGGGTAAAGGCCAGCCGGAGCGTTGCTGCATCCGGGCAGGGCCGCGTGACGTTGGGACCGGCAAGGAAGCGAGCGAGTGGCGTGTCGTCGATCTCGGAATGGCGCTGGCGGTTGTAGTCGTATTCCGCCCAGGCCTGTGTCGCTTCGTTGAGTTTTGCCAGGGTCAGATCATCGACGCCTTCCAGCATTGCCATGAGACGGCCTTCGATCTGCCCCCAGAAGGTCTCTTGCTTGCCATTGACGTACGGGCTGTACGGCAGCGTGGTTTGATGAAGAACGCCGAGCCTGGCGAGGCCTTCGCTGATCTCGGTGGCGGTCATGGCGGCGCCGTTGTCGCTCATGGCAGCGCGCGGCAAGCCGCGCTTCTGCATCGCCTGCGACAGGCCATGGGCGATATTCTCAGCCGCCTCTGAAAGATACCATTGCAGATGACAGGCCAGCCGGGAGTAGTCGTCGAGAACGCCGAACAGCACAGGCGTCTCCCATACGCCACGGGAGGTCAGCACCTTTCTGGATCCAAAATGGCAATCCCAGTGCCAAAGTGAATTCGTATATTCAGCCTCGTAGCTGCGCACCTCGCGGGCATCGAGCCGGGCCGCGGCTGCCAGCGCGCCGACGGTCTGCCGCGTCGTCAGTGGACGCCGCTTGCTCAGGCCGTGCGTGCGCAGGAACCGCCGCACCGTCGTGTAGGACGGGACCGGCCGCAACTCGGAGCGGGTCTGTGCCAGCGCTTACCTTTACCCACATCCCCCTTGCATGCGTAAATCGCACAAATCCTGAGCAATACAGGGTGAGTGGGGGGTGGTGATGTTGAACCCATGGGAATGGGCCAAGGCGCAGTTTGGTCGGGTGAAGCTGGGTGACTCCAGGAGGACTGAGCGGGCCGTGAAGGTGGCTGCGGCGATGGCGGAGCGCGGCTGCGGGAATGTCCCCTTGCAGGCGAAGACGTTTGGGGAGGCGAAGGCGGCGTATCGGTTGTTCGACGCGGAGGAGGTGACGCACGGGGCGATCACGCAGCAGCATCGCGACCAAGTGATCGCGCTCGCCTGTGCGGCGGATGAACCGGTTTTGGCCATTCACGATGACATGCTGGTGGACTTGTCGCACCGGCACAGCCTGACCGGGTTGGGTCCGATCGGCAACGGCCACGGCCGGGGGTTCATGGCCCACTCGTGCCTGATGGTGCGATCCACCGGCGAGATACTTGGCCTGGCGCATCAGACGGTCTGGGCCCGCAAGGAGAGGGTGCGGAAGAAGCGGCGCCTGCTCAAGGCGTTGAAGAAGCGTCGTCTGGCCACGGCGCGATCGAAGCAACGCCAGCCCCGGCCGAAGCCGCCGCGGGGGCGGACCGAAGCGGCAGTGTGGGAAGAGACCATAGCGGCAATCGGTCGGTGCCCGCAGGGCAAGCGGTGGATCAGCATCGGCGACCGCGGCGCCGATGTGTTCACGCATTTCGAGAAGTGCCTGCAGCTGAACTGGCAGTGCCTCGTGCGCCTGGCGCATGACCGCGTCCTGCTAGTGCTCTGCGTCATTAATATTGCGGTTAATGGCTAAAAATGAAACCGCATGACGGCGGAGCCGTGTATTGAAGCAGCCTCAGCAGCACAGGCATCTTTCATTGTCGTAGGCAGATGATCAGGGACATCTGAATGCTCAACTACCGCAAAATGAACGACGCATTGCACTAGATGGCGGGCGCCTGCTGGGCAAGGCGCGCGCGCTCGCCCCCATGGCGCGGCGCCTGACCGAGATCAAGGGGAGGCGCGTCTTGCTGAACGTCTCCTGGTTCGATGCTCAGGTGATGCGGCCGCGGTGCTGCAGTAGTGGCCATAGCCAGGCGATCGGCTGCTCCGTTGTGCGGGTCTGGAACGACGCCGAGCGGATGGAGTGGGTTCTGCTGTCGACACTGCCGGTGACGACGGCGGAGGCGGCGTTCGAGAAGGTTGACTGGTATAAACTCCGTTGGCTGATCGAGGAATTTCATAAAGGATTGAAAACAGGCTGTGTGATCGAGCGGCCGCAACTACGCACCGCTGAGCGGTTCCTGCCGCTGTTCGCCATCGCGTCTGTCGTTGCGGTGCGTTTGCTACAGAGCCGCGCCGATGTGCGGGCCTGTCCCGACGGCCCGGTCGCCGCAGATGAGCAGACGATCGAGATTCTGGCATTGGCGCTCAACCGTTCCCCCGACGCGCTGCTGACCAACCGCGATTTCGCCCACGGTGTCGCGACGTTTGGCGGCTTCCTTGATCGCAAGGGCGATGGTGAACCGGGCTGGCAGACCCTCTCGCGCGGCTCGCAGGTCTTCAGCTTCATCCTCTTCGGGTTCAATCTCGCGCTGAATCTAGGATGTGGGTAAAGGTAAGCTGTGCCAGCGCTACCAGGTTGTCGTGATGTAGCTTGGCGCTCCAACTCTTGTGCGCGTCGTACTGGGCGAGCAGGGCCTGACGCAGCCTGCGTCGTCATCGACGCCTGCTCGCCGGCATCCACGCGCCGCTTGCGCCGCAGCACGGCGACCGGGTCCTGTCGCTCGTTGCGGGCACGATAGTACCAGCGCTCAAGGGTCGACACACCGAAGCGGACCGGCCCACCAGTCGTCGGATGGCGCCACTCGCGGGCCGCCAGGTCTTCCAGTGCTGCCCGCAGGGCGCCGTTCTCCGGCGGCGCAGCCAGCAGCTGCCCGATCACCGAGAAACGCAATCGCGCCCAGCGCTCATGCAGCCGCAATCCGGGTTTGTCCGCCATGCCCGCTCTCCAGAAAGTTGCGGAGTCGGACGGTAACGGTGGCTACCGCCGGACGGCGACGGGCATCCTCTGCGGGTCGTTGCGGTCCCTCAGAAAGCCCGCCTCGCCGCCGCCCCGCCAGTCAACGGGCCAAGAAAGCGCAGCAGGCAACTCAGCTTCTCCGCGAGATCGCCGGCAAAGCGGTCAAGTAGCGTGGCCGGCACGCCGGTCAGATCGAGCGCCGGCATGAAGGCGGCCATGACGGTCGGCCGGAACCGGCCGGCAAAGGTCTCCAGCCACCATTTGCGCCAGCGCCCGAGCGTGCGCCGGTCGATGCCAAGTTCCGCCGACAGGCGCTGCACACGCAGCGGCGTCGCCCCCTGCTGCATCGCGGTGGCCAGCGTCACCACCGTGGCGAGATAGACCTTGGGGCCGAGAAAGCGCAGCGATGGCGGCGTTGCCCGCGTGCGGCAACCGTCCACCGCACAGCAGCAGCTGAAACGCTGGCAGTACCTCGTCACCCAGTCCGGCCGGAACCCCGCGCGGCTTGCGGGGAAACCGCGCCGAGTGCAGTGCGCCGCGGCATTCGCTACAGCCGACCTCCCGGGCGGCAGTTGCAATGTCGCGATCGAAGTCGAGCAATTGCTGATGGAATCTGGTGTCGTTCAGCAGGGCTTGGTACAAGGATGACATCCTTTTCCATGATGTTGGCGAGATGGCCAAGACCGGACGGAATGATCCCTGTCCCTGCGGCAGCGGCAAGAAGTACAAGCAGTGCTGCCTCGCCCGCGACGAAGCCGCCGCCGCGACCGCACGCGCCGCCCACGCAGCCGCAGCGCCGCCACGTCGGCCGGGGTTCACCAGCTATCTCCAAATCCGTGACCACGACACCGACGAACTGACCGAGGCCTCCAACGCCGCGGCCAACCTCGTCCGCGCCGGCAAACTCGACGAAGCCGAACGCGCCGCTCACGATCTGCTCGCCCGCTTCCCCGACGTCCATGACGGCTACGACCGTCTCGGCATGGTCTGCGAGGCACGCGGCGATCACCGCCAGGCAGCCGAGTACTATCGTAAGGCCATCGCGGTCATCCGCGCCCACCCTGACGACTACGATCCGGAGTTCGAAGCCGTCTTCCAGAAGCTCATCGATCGGCTCGACCCTCCCGGCGCCGATACGCCGGCCTGATCAGCCGAGACCGGGACCCGCGCTGCTCACGCTCGGTGAGGGCGGCGGCGCAGCGCCCATCACATACCGTGATCAATTTGCCGGGGAATCACCCTCACTTTGCGCGCTCAGGCTCATTGGCAATGTGTTGCACCGTGCTTCGGCCGGCCTCGCGGACAAGCTGGGCAAGGCGCGCCTGATGGACCTGGTGGCCGCGACAGGGTTCGATGCCGACTTCGCGCACATGCTTCAGGCGTTCGATCAAGCCGAGCATCGCGTCCGCCTTGGCGGCTTCCGGCATTTGCCGCAACCAGGTCAGCCAATTCTGACCGGTCTCTTCCCGCCGCAGTGCCAGCGCATCGAGCCGGCGGCGCTGTTCGGCGGAGAGATCACCAGCCAATCGGCGATACACCTCCCGGCGGGCTCGGTCGCGGAGCTCGCCGCACAGCCGTTCGAGTGCGGCCGGCGGCGGAACAACGATTCGGCGTTGCCGGCATGTTTGCATCACCAGAGCGGCCAGATGGACGAACCGGTCGTCTTCGATCGCCTGCGGCAGGAGGGTTTCAGCCAATTCCGCCGCCGACCGCCTGCCGAACGGGCGCAGTCCGAGCTGCCGCTGACATTCGATGGCATGATGCTGGCGATTCCGCTCTGCTGCGAGGTACTCGTCAATCGCCTCTGGAAACACCCCGATTTGCTCAGCGACAAATGCAAGCAGCGCGGCAGGTGGCCGTTCGCCGGCACGCAGGGCGCGGCCAGGATAGCGCAAGGTAGCAGAGCATAAGGGCGTGGCCGAGACGGTTGTGCTCGCCGTGGGAACGCCCGATTATCGTCAGGTCGGCCTTTGATAACGTAAAGTGACGTATCAATTCTCGCTGCTCAGTCGGCGGGTTAAACAGCTCACCAATCTGAGTTTTGCTCAACCGCTGCCAACGTGCCACTTGCGTCCTCCTGGGCTTTGATCCACGCAGATCAAACCAAACAGAGCCAGGAAGTCGATTGGTCTATTGCGCGGACCTTGAATGTGGCAGACATTGGAGCCGCTGCTTTCGAGCGCCGTTATCCTGCGACAGGCCTTTTGGCATCGATAGAGAAGGAGCGACCGCCGCTGCGTCCACGACGCCGTGCAGCACGAGCCCAGCCTGCACCTGTGCCTGGAAGCAGCGGTCTCGAACTCAGCAAACGTCGCCGACGCCGACGTGAGGCAGGAATCCACCACGGAGTTCGGTGATGGCCATCTGCTCAGCAACGGATGGAACGCGCCGCCAAAACTCGATCGTCACACGTGATAACTCTGGGTTATCGCGCACTCGTGAGTTGTGCCGCAATTGGCCGCAACAGACTGATCCAACAGGGAGTTTCCTGTCTCCGGCCATTGCTGCCGCCTGTCATCGGG
This sequence comes from uncultured Alphaproteobacteria bacterium, assembly GCA_963709085.1. Lineage (GTDB taxonomy): Bacteria > Pseudomonadota > Alphaproteobacteria > Acetobacterales > Acetobacteraceae > Rhodovastum. The sequence continues at coordinate 17,960 of CAVPVB010000014.1, read as the reverse complement.
CAACCGTCGGCGGAGTGGGACATGCCGAACTGCCCATGACGGCCCCCCTCAACATTGCCCCCGCAGGCTGTCGATTGGCCGTGCCTGTTTCGTTCTAGCTTAGCGTTGTTTATCTAACAGGTCACGCTATGACCTCCAGCGTCCGCCGGCGCGGGGATCTCACCGCACGCATTTCCGCCGCCAGATCCTTCAAGCTTTGCACCTTCATCGCGTCCCCCTCATGGCGAAACCTTTGTCGAGATCAAGGCCACAAGCTCCCCGACGGCGGACAGCGCTTCACTGAAGCCGATTTGCTCATCCGGGGCGGCATAGGACACCTGCCGCACGAAATCCCGATACTCATCCGCCCACAGCCGATCCGTGGCCAGCCGTTCGAGCATGCTGGCAAGCAGCGCCGCACGGTTGAAGCCGGCGGTTGCCTCCCCTCCCCGGCCCGTGTCCTGTTCGGCCGCCAGGTGCACCAGCCGCGTGAACGCGTCGGATGCGGCGACGCGGGCCTTGAGCGCGGCGAGGTCGTGGATGTGCCGGACAATCGTCGGATCGTCGTCCGCGCTGTCCCGCCGCCGGGACTGCACCCGCCAGGCGAGCGCGCTCAGCTTGTCGGCGGCGGTCTCGACGGGATCGACGCAGAGGAAAGATGCCACCTCGGGCGGGCGGCCTTGTGCCAGGCTAATCAACGAGGTAACCGGTCGCGCCACCGAGGGCAAGGCCGACCCCTCCAACAGCATCTCGACGCGGATGTGCGGTCGCAGCCCTGGCCCGGCCGCGAACAGGCCAGGGTAAAGCAATTCAGCGGAGAAGAAGCGGTTTTCGTCGCGCTTCGCGGGCGTGCCGGCGAGGGTGAAGCCGGCGGCGTTCAGGGCGGCGAGGACGTGCTCGCGATAGGCGCTGCGCTCCTTCTTGGCCTGGTTCCGGCTCCTGGCTGGTGGCATTGCCACCTTGAAGTCGATGTCCTCGGAGAAACGCTTGATAAGGCCCCATGCCTTGGACAGCGAGGTGCCGCCGCCGAACGCCGGCTGCGCTCCACCATGGTCGAGATTGGCGAGGACGCTGAGCGCGCGCGTGACCTGCCAATCCTTCTCAACCAGTCCCGGATCGGAACGGAGACGGCTGGCAACATCTTCAACGAGGCGTTTGTCCAGCACGTTCATAACTCAGGGGATAGCCGTTGTAGCTGATCTTGCGGCGGATCCTTCCGCGGACGCCGATCACACGACCCGTCGGCACCTGAGTTGTTTTTCCTGCATTGTAAGCCTGTTCGAGTTTCGTCGGCGCGGTCTCGATGCCGAGCCGCCCGAGGATTTCGGTCGCGAGTTCGCGCAAGCCCTTGGTCGGGGTCGGCGTCCCGTCCAGCACAGAGAGCCGGGCTCGGGTGTAGAGGCCATAGCCGGCCTTCATCAGCTGCCCCTTGCGCACGAGCTTGCGCAGCGCCCGGCCCACCTGATCGTAGTCGCCAAGGTCACGGAAGTCCTCGCGCAGGAAAACATCGCCACGCTTGCGCGCGATGCGCTTTTCCAGGCGCGCTTCCAGGCTTTCCGGTTTGGGCACGGCGTTTATCATCCTGCCAACATACGACACCTGTATGGAAGTTTCAATAAAAAAATCAATGCACTATCAGTCTCCATTTATGACCGGCGGCTGGCTTCGGCCCCGGTTGGGGTCATTGCGCTCAATCCCGCCAGCAAAATTCCGGAATTCAAGAATTCCAGAAAGGAGCGGGTTGCTGCCGCTCTGCCCTGCTGGTTTGGAATTGCTCCGAGGCGGCGGCGCGGTCGGCGAGCTGCCCATAAAACCTCTGTCCGAAATATGTATACAAATTTCAGACAAGTGCCAGCCGAGCTCGAATTTTTGCCGATGCCTTGAGGCGCAGAACAACTTGATTCACAAGGGAGAAATCACGTTTCGAGGTGTCGTCTTGCCGATCTTGGTGCCGATGTGCCTCGGCGGGTCAGATCATTGATTCATCAATGAACTTTACCAGGGTTGGGGGCACCTCTGCCGATCTTCGGTAAGGAGATGTCCCTTGGCCATCATCTTGGTTCAAATATCCCCCCCGGCTTTCGCCGGGGCAGGCTCAGAGCGCGAGAGGCAGAGCCTCTCGCCCTTTCTTTCCGGTTTCCGCTCCAGGGGCAGACCTTCACCACTTACGCGGCGGCGGATTTGCGCTGGCGACCAGCCTTTCGGGGCACCGGGATAGGGGCCGCAGCGGCGGGTTGCGGCCTGCGACCGAGGCCGATCGTCTTGGCCAGCGTCGAGCGCTTCTCGGCGTAGCTCGGCGCCACCATCGGGTAGTCGTGGGGCAGGCCCCACTTCTCGCGGTACTGCGCGGGCGTCAGGCTGTAGCTGGTCTGCAGATGACGCTTGAGCATCTTCAGCTTCTTCCCGTCCTCCAAACAGATTATGTAGTCGGGGAACACCGATTTCTTCGGCGGGACGGCCGGCTGTTGCTTTTCCGCTGCGGCCTCGGCCGGCGGCTTCTGTGTGCCGGTGAGCGTCGCATGAACGCGGCGTATCAGCTCCGGCAGCGCGTCCGGTGCGACCTGGTTGTGCCCCACATGCGCGGCCACGATCTGAGCCGTCAGCTCAAGCAAGTGACTCGGTTCGGCGCTCGTCTCGCTCATTGTCGTCCTTTCGTGGGCGTTGCTTGGGCCGCTCTCGTCAACGGCGCCAGGCGATCAAGACATGCATAGTAGACAACGCCGCTGGAGTTTGACCAGATGGAGAACGATGATTTCCGGGATTTCCCCGCTTTTCATCCTGTGGAATATACTGGTATTCGTGTCTTTCCGGTAGACGGTGTTGGCAGTGGTGTGTTGAAGACGGGCGAAGATATTTCTATAAGTACAAAATGACGGCTCCCAGGAAACATCTTTGGCTGAACGGCGAGAAGGCCGGACGAAAGGTATTTTTTGTCGATGTCTACTATGACTTCGACTGCCTGAGCGCAGGCACAACATCACTTGTCGTCGCGTCGCGCTTCCAGGCCAAGAAGATCATTTGCTATGTCCGTTCTCGGTGCCTTGAATTTTATGGCTCCCGCGTCTCGGCCGCGTACCAGCGCGACCTCTGGCTCACCGACTGGAAGGTCGAGCGCTGGAATCCCCGGCGGGCCTTGCAGCCTCGCGATTAGTTCGCCCGTCGCGATCAGCAGAATTCCGACGATGTCTTCCGACCGCTTCTTGAGAAAAGCAGCCTAAAACCCTTACCTTTACCCACATTCCCCTTGCATGCGTAAATCGCACAAATCCTGAGCAATACAGGGTGAGTGGGGGGTGGTGATGTTGAACCCATGGGAATGGGCCAAGGCGCAGTTTGGTCGGGTGAAGCTGGGTGACTCCAGGAGGACTGAGCGGGCCGTGAAGGTGGCTGCGGCGATGGCGGAGCGCGGCTGCGGGAATGTCCCCTTGCAGGCGAAGACGTTTGGGGAGGCGAAGGCGGCGTATCGGTTGTTCGACGCGGAGGAGGTGACGCACGCGGTGATCACGCAGCAGCATCGCGACCAAGTGATCGCGCTCGCCTGTGCGGCGGATGAACCGGTTTTGGCCATTCACGATGACATGCTGGTGGACTTGTCGCACCGGCACAGCCTGACCGGGTTGGGTCCGATCGGCAACGGCCACGGCCGGGGGTTCATGGCCCACTCGTGCCTGATGGTGCGATCCACCGGCGAGATACTTGGCCTGGCGCATCAGATGGTCTGGGCCCGCAAGGAGAGGGTGCGGAAGAAGCGGCGCCTGCTCAAGGCGTTGAAGAAGCGTCGTCTGGCCACGGCGCGATCGAAGCAACGCCAGCCCCGGCCGAAGCCGCCGCGGGGGCGGACCGAAGCGGCAGTGTGGGAAGAGACCATAGCGGCAATCGGTCGGTGCCCGCAGGGCAAGCGGTGGATCAGCATCGGCGACCGCGGCGCCGATGTGTTCACGCATTTCGAGAAGTGCCTGCAGCTGAACTGGCAGTGCCTCGTGCGCCTGGCGCATGACCGCGTCCTGCTAGATGGCGGGCGCCTGCTGGGCAAGGCGCGCGCGCTCGCCCCCATGGCGCGGCGCCTGACCGAGATCAAGGGGAGGCGCGTCTTGCTGAACGTCTCCTGGTTCGATGCTCAGGTGATGCGGCCGCGCTCATGGCTCCCCTCATTTTCAAATCGCACCGAACATCTCGACGAAGACTGGCTGGGCGTTCAGCAACTCGGCGAACTTTTCGACCAGCGGCAGCAGCCGGTGTTCCGGCATGGTTGGGATGAGTTGGAAGAGCATGATTCCCTGGCGCAGCAGCGAGTGGGTGCGCCGCTTGGTGGTGTTGGACTTGAGCAGCCGGTCGAAGCCGAGCGCTTCCCCGGCGGCGCCAAGCAGGGTCAGCAAGGCGACTGCAAAGGCATTGATCAGCCACAGCCGGTCGCGGCGATCGGGGGTGCTGACGTGGACCTCGCTCATGCCCATACCGAAACGGATGTCCTTGCTATCACGGAACTGGCATTCGATGCCCCAGCGCTTCGCGTAGAGGTTGATCAGCTCACGTGCCGGCTTGTCGATGGCGGGGGTGACCAGGCACCAGGGCTCTTTCATGCCTTTGGCCTGCACGCACACGACGGTACCGACCGGATAGGTGAGGCCGGTGACGGTGGCGCCATGCAGCACGCGGGCCCGCCCGCCCGGACCGACCCAGTCGCCCGCCTTGCGGCGCTCGCCATTGGCGGCGGTCACCATAATGTTGGCGCGCATGCGGATGACGAAGTCGAACTTCAGCTCCTCGCGCAGCACACGATAGAGCTTGTGATCACAGAAGCCGCGATCGGCGACGAGGGTGACCTCGGTCCCGTTTGGCAGCGCCGCGGCGAAGCGCACGAGTACCTGATATTCGTAGTAGTTGCGCCGCCCCTTCAGCGTGTTCGCCGCGACGGTCAGCCAGTACAGCGGCGTCGCCCGCCCGTGACGGGTGAGCAGAGACAGCATGAGCGTGGTCTGGCCGTCGGCGTCGAAGTCGGTCCAGTCCAGGGCAACGGCGATCTTCGCCCGCTGGCCGACGATGAAGGGTACCCAATGGCCCAGCAGGGCATCGACATCGATGCCCTCGTTGGCCAGCATGCGGTCGACCTGCTTGACCGCGTGTTTGGTGGTCAGCCCACGCGCCAGCGCCAGGCCCTGTCCGATCAGCGCGACCGCCATCGAGGCGGAGTGGATCGCCCCCAGCGTGGCGCCGGCCAGCGAGAGAATGCGCTTGGCATGCAGGCAGTCGCCGAACAGGGTCTTCAGGTAGCGCTGGACGCCTTCGAACGAGATCTGCTTGCTGGCTGACAAGGCACGGCCCTCTGCTTCGGATGATGAGGGCTCGAATCGGTACTTTCTCGACCTTGGCAACAGGGATTTAGGGTGGGCAATATTTGAACGCCAAGCCGCCGACCACGATTTTTTCGTAAACCTGCCGCGTCTTACCCGATTCTTTTCTTTATTACGTTCCGTAGTCCAAATGAGGGGAACCCTGAGGCGGCCGCGGTGCTGCAGTAGTGGCCATAGCCAGGCGATCGGCTGCTCCGTTGTGCGGGTCTGGAACGACGCCGAGCGGATGGAGTGGGTTCTGCTGTCGACACTGCCGGTGACGACGGCGGAGGCGGCGTTCGAGAAGGTTGACTGGTATAAACTCCGTTGGCTGATCGAGGAATTTCATAAAGGATTGAAAACAGGCTGTGTGATCGAGCGGCCGCAACTACGCACCGCTGAGCGGTTCCTGCCGCTGTTCGCCATCGCGTCTGTCGTTGCGGTGCGTTTGCTACAGAGCCGCGCCGATGTGCGGGCCTGTCCCGACGGCCCGGTCGCCGCAGATGAGCAGACGATCGAGATTCTGGCATTGGCGCTCAACCGTTCCCCCGACGCGGTGCTGACCAACCGCGATTTCGCTCACGGTGTCGCGACGTTTGGCGGCTTCCTTGATCGCAAGGGCGATGGTGAACCGGGCTGGCAGACCCTCTCGCGCGGCTTGCAGGTCTTCAGCTTCATCCTCTTCGGGTTCAATATCGCGCTGAATTTAGGATGTGGGTAAAGGTAAGGCCTAAAACCCGCTCGGCTGCAAATCGGCAACACGGACGATCATGCTGCGCTTGGGATCGAAGGGCAGCATCTCGAAGCCAAGGTGGGCGTAGAACGCGCGCACGTTATCGTCGAGCGGATGTGTGAGAACCCCGAAGCAGCCAATATTCTCGGCAAACTTGATGGCCGTCACCATGGCAAATCGCACGAGGGCGCGGCCACAGCCCTTGCCGTGATGCCGCCGGTCGACGGCCATAGGACTAAGCATCATCGCCGGAACGGGATCTGGCCTGTCACGCGGCGTCGATTCCGGAAGATACGCCCGCTCGATTTGCGCGGCGGTCAGCGCCACATAGCCCACCACGTCCCCCGTGGCCGCGTCGCAGACGACGCTCGTCCGTGACACGCGGGCTTCCTGATTGTCCCAGGCATGACGCCAGAACCATTGGTTCAGAGAGTTGCGTCCGCAGTCGAACGCATACCTGTTGTCCGTGGCGGCAAGCGGCCGGGGCGGCACCAGTTCCTTGCACCCGTCGGTGTGGTGTGGATTTAGATGCGACTGAAGGAGCCATGCCGGATGGCTGGCCGCGAGTTTGCGCAGCGCGTGAACGTCCTTCGGCGGCGTATTGACCCAGACTTCAAATTTCTCCCAGTCCTGCGCAGGAATGGTCGCAAGACGATATTCGAGCACGTCGATCTCCGCCGCCTCGACGGCTCTGCGTCGAACGTAGTCGCCCAGATCAGCACCTGTCTGACCAGCCGCGAACTCCAGGACATCGCGCTCGTCTTGGCTGACAGGAACGTTCAGCACAGATGGCACGGCGGTCATTCGAGACCCTCTTGTGTTTGAGAACAACCAGTGTCCCGCCCGAGTTGCAAGGCGATCACACGCCTGATCGCCCCGGCCTTCGCCGTTTCGACGCTCGGCGCTGCGGCGTCCGCCGGCGCGGCGATCTCGCCGCGCGCGACCGCGCGCATTTCCACTGCCAGGTCCTTCAAGCTTTGCACTTTCATTATGTCCGGCTCCAACATGCCGCATTTCCTTCAGAAGCCGAGTTCGCTGTGCGAGCCGAGGCGCACGAGCTCAAGGCTATCATCATCCGGTTTGCGATAGATGAGAATAAGGTCGGGTCTGATTTGGCAGTCGCGGTGATCGCTCCCGTCGCCGGATAGCGGGTGATCGAAACTCCGGCGCGGCAATGGAGCATCTGCCGCCAGAAGATTTACCGCTTCCATAAGAACGGCATCAAGTTTCTTGCTGTGTCGTCCGGATTGTTCTCGTCGGTAATCGCGCTGAAAACGAGTTGTGTATTTAATCTCCCTCATTCAGACTCCCAAGTAAGTTTTCAGGCTTGCCGACCTTAACGAGTTTTCCTTGCCGCGCGGCTTTCATTGCTTCTATTCGAATGAAGACAAAAGAGCGTCCATCCGCGTTTCGTGTTGCTCGCGGGTCAGAACCTTGCCGCTGGCAACGCCCGCCAGAGCCTCGTCCACATAGGGCTTTGCCCAGACAAGATCGTCTTCCTCTTCGGTCATGCGGTCGGCGATGCGCTCGTCAATCAGTCGGCGCGCAGTGAGGCGACAGAAGGAAAATAGCCGCGCACGACACGGGAACCAAGCCAAGCTTTTTGTTCACAGGTATAAGAGAAATTGACATAGGACAATCCTATCAGAGAGCTGGATCGGAAGCCATTAAGACGGCAAGCCGGAAAGGGACACTCATGCCTCCAGCCTGGAAATCGTCACCATCCCCATATTATAGCGTTGCGCCGCCACCTTCAACGTCGCGCCCTCGGTTTGGGGGCGGCTCATAACCGGGTTTTCAGTGACGCGATCCACATGGCGGCTTGCGTGTCGTCAAGCATCGGTGAGGTTGAGCCGGCTTTCAATTCGCTCCAACCTCGTATCCATCTGCGCCTGCAGTGTTTCGCGGCGCAAGTCATCGCCGCGCAAAGCGTTGATCTCTTCCCGCACCCTGATGATTTGTCGGGTGTGATCGGTCAGCATCGCTTTGATTTCGGCCTGTCCAGCCTGAAGCCTCTTCAAGACTTCGTAAATAAGTTGGTTTGTAATTTCAGTCATGCTCGCATTATAGGGACTCGTTCACATCCCCCCTCCTGTCTTGGGCGTCTGACTGGGTTGGCTCCCCTGGCTGAGGCGGCGAACGGAGGGGCTTGCCTGACGGAGCGAAACGGATTCTACGCTCCCTATGCCGCGCCTGAGCATCCCGGAGCTGACCCAGTACGAACGAGCAGACCTCTCGGTGCTGCCGCGGAAGGAGCTTGAGGATCTGGCGTGGCTGTTCCGCGAAGTTGCGCGCACGCTGGCCAATCGCCTGGGTGAGGACTCCACGACCAGTTCGCGGCCGCCGTCGAGCGACGATCCCTACCGGCGGGGTCAGAGAAACGGCAAGCCTCCGGCCAGTCAGGACCACGATGGTGGCGAAGGCCAGGACGCAGCCGCGCCGGCGGGCAAGGACAAGACACCAGCGAAGCCGCCCGGCAAGCGGCCGGGCATGCCTGGGCACTGGCGCCGGCAGCCGATCGTGGTGACCCGAGAAGTCGAGCACGTGCCGATGGTCTGCGAGGCGTGCCAGGCCGCGCTCGGCGCCGAGTGCCGGGGCCGCCACGTCAGCGCCCACCACGTCTTTGAACTCGACCGCGGCGAAATGGGTCTGCAGGTCACGGCTTCCAAGCACAGCTACTTCGCCGCCAGTTGCGCGTGCGGCCACGAGACGATGGCCAGCCCGGGCGTGGGACTGCGCTCACAGATCGAGGGGCGCAAACGCGACCTGCAACTGAGCGAGCGCTGCCTGGTCGGGCCGACGCTGGCGATCTTCATCGCCGCCCTCGCGTTGCGTTTCCGCCTGTCGCGGCTGAAGGTCCAGGAGTTCCTGCTGGACTGGCTGGGTCTGGAACTCGGGGCGGCGACGATCAACCGCTGCATCCACGAATTCGGCCGGGCCAGTGAGCCGGTGGTCGAGCAACTGATCGAAGAGGTGCGGGCCGCCGAGGTCGTGCATCTCGACGAAACCCCATGGTACCAACAGGGCGCCCTGCTGTGGCTGTGGGTAGCGGTGACCGTGAACACGGTCGTCTATCGCATCGGCAGCCGCCGCAAGGAAAACCTGGTCGCGCTGATCGGCCAGGCGTTCCTTGGCTGGATGGTGACCGACGGCTACATGGCCTATCGCGATCATCCCCGGCGCCAACGCTGCCTTGCCCATCTCATCCGAAAAGGTTTGGCACTGGCCGAGGGCTATTACGGCCCCGGCTCCGCCTTCGGGCGGGACCTGGTCCGCGACCTCCGCCGCCTGATCGAACGGATCCGCGACGGCGACAACGACGCCGCCGTCAGGCGCCTGGTGGCCCGCATCAAGTGGAACTGCCAGTGCAACGAATATGAGATCGAGCAGAAGGTTCGTGCCCTCGCGCGCGAAATCCTCAACGACTGGGAGGCGGTGATCGCCTTCGTCGCCGAACCGCTGCTGTCGCCCACGAACAACGACGCCGAGCGGGCGCTGCGGCATGCCGTCATTGCGCGCCGCATCAGCTTCGGCACCAGAACGGACGAGGGCAGCCGGTTCTACGCCGCCGGCCTCAGCGTCATCGACACCTGCCGCAAGCGCGGCGTCGATCCCTGGACCTACGGACGCGACCTCATCGCCGCCGCGCGCAAGGGCTCATCTCTCCCCAGCATCGCCGCCAAGCTGGCCGCCTGAAACGGCAGAAGCGGCTACTCGCCCGAAGGCGGACTGGTCGTAGAGCCCTCGCCCAGGCGATCCGCAAGCGAATGCGCCAATTCGTGAAACTGCCATGCCAACTCTTCAAGCTCCTGCCGAGACAGTGCCGAAAGCTGGGCTCGTTCGGGATCGGTCAGATCCGGGATGCTTGAGTGTGGCATACAGACCGTAGACGCTGCTTCGCCCCGCTACGCAAGACCCCTTGTTGGCTTCACAGCCGAAACTGTCGCCGGCGCCACCATACGCCCCAATTCGAAATGGGGAGAGGGGGATGTGAACGGTTGCCATTATAGCATGCGGGCGGTTAATAACAACCGCATAGGCATCGAAAAATGATCGATGCGGGAATGTTCAGGGTCTCAATGTCTAAAGCCGTGGCGGTGTGCCGATCCTTCGCGACGGCATAAACGGCAAAATTCAAGAATTCAAGAATTCAGGAAATTGGTCAGGAAAAAGGTGGGTTGGTCTCTTCCCGCTCCCGCTCCTTCAGCGACGCGAGCTGAGCGCAAACCGTAAGGCAGGGTTTAGGGAACGGCTTCATCAGCCAACGCTTAAATAAAAGAAGGCCGACCCGTACACTTGCGTGCAGAGGAGCCGACCATGTTGACCCTCGTATAGGTCCGGCCTCCCGAAAAGGCAATCGAACACTCGGATTTGCCTCAAACCGCCTGAGCATAAGTCAGTCCCCGGGGGTGACAATTCCTCGCGCGAGGAAGAAGGCGAGAAAGCGAGAACGGCAGCCGCCGATTCCTGATGACGGCGCTACCGCTTGCGCCGGGCGCGCCACAAGGGTGCGTCGCGCTGCCGCGCTACCCGATGCGGGCAGCGCGGCAGTATGTCCCGGCCAAGCCAGCGTCAAAACTCCCGCCCATAGATCTCGCGCGTGCGCCGACGCTGGATGCCCTCGCACAGCTGGCGCACGGCGTCGTCGCCCCTCAGACGGATGTTCTCCAGGTGGCTCGGGGTGAGGTGCTCAAGGTCGACGGCTCTCAACCCCTCCCCGGCCGCTATGCTCTCGGCGATGCTCTTCAACGCCCGTTGGGCGCGCCTCTGGCGCGTGATCTGGTCGGACGGATCGACGGGCTGGCGGGAGCCGCCGGATAAGAAGCTTCCCACAAAATCCAGCAGACTCATCACGCCGCGCCCTGCTCCGGCTGCCACCATGAGCCCGCCGCGCTTTGCCGGCGCGGTAGGCCGCGCTTGCGCCGGTTCCGGACGACCTGTCTCCTGCTGACGGACCACGGGCGCTGCCGCCGGCGCCAGGGACACCTGGGGAAGCGGCGCGTTCATGCCTCTCAAGGCTGCCCGGTTTGGATGCTCAGGCAGCCGTGGCAGCCGTTGGACGGATTCCCCGTCGCGCTCGCCCTCGCCCCTGCTCACGAGGCGCTGTTCGGGTGACGGCATGTCCTCCCGCCGGTCGAACGGACGGTCGCTGCGCTGCCGCCGGTTTTGCTCAGCCTGAAATCCGGTCGGAACGCCGCGCTGGCGTTTCTCCCCCTCCGCCGAACGCCACAGCCAGTTTTCACCCTCGCTCACATAGCTGTCCGACTGCCCGTCGATGTGGCCGTCCCCGCCCTTCCACGCGACGTCCACCCGGGCCGATCCCATCTCAGCGACCAACTGCGCGCTCGACATCTGCCCCACGCCAGCTTTCTGGAACGCAGCGACCGCAGCCTCCAGGGTCGGGAAGCTCCGATCCCCATCCTCGATGAGTTCCCTATCCACCCCGTTGGGGTCGATGTGGTAGACCGAGACAACAAACCCCTTGGGCCGGAGCGCCTTCCTTTCCAAGAAGCCGCCAATGTCCCTGGCGATGTCGGGTTGTTCGGCAGGATGCGGTTCCAGCACCGTCGCACGGTGCCGGCCGAGCTCTTCCACAGGGGGTTCCCGCGCATCGCTCGGCGCGGTCTTTGGGCGACTTTCTCCGGCGTTGCTGTCAGCCTGTCGGTCGGGAGGTGGTGACACCTTCACATAGTCGCCGTCCCGCTCGACATACCCCATGCTCAGCAAACGCTCTTTCGCCTGCTGCCAACGGACCGAGGCCTCGCGATGGAAGGCCCTATTTTTTTTGACCTCGTCGGTGGGTACGGTTCCCTCCTTGGCGGCATTTGCTTCGAGCTCCTTCCCGACCACGGCCCCGAAATAACGGGCATATCCCTCGGCCCTCCTCATCACCGCCCGCACCAGCTTCTCGCTGGCATCGGCGGGAAGGCCTCGTTCAAAAGCCACGATCTCCAAACGGTTTTCCTGGATCTCCGCCATCTCCGCTACCGGTACGGAGCGGTTCCCGTCACCGGGCTTCCGATAGGTGTCCAGCACAACGCGCACCCGCTCATCGGGCAACGCCGCGAGCGTGTCGAGCATGCACTCTCGCGCCCAGCCTGCGCGGTTGGCCAGTTCCTCGCCGGGAATCTGGTCCGGGTTCATCGCGCGATCCTGCGGATCTCTGTGCCGCCGTTCCGCCGCAATATAGGTGCGGATCGCCCGGACGGCTTCCAGCTCACCGTTGGAGGTCAAAGTTTCTGCGCTCTGATCGGCTGGCGCCGCCTCGGCGTCCCTACCATCCGCATGGTCCGGCGCCCTCGGCACGACCCCGTCGGCGCGCGCCCGAGAGGCGACGACCTCCTGAACCATCGGAAGCTCGTCCATGCCGATCGTGGCCATGCGGTGGTGAACGAGAGCAAAAGGAAAAACGTCCAGGCAATCGAGGAGGCCGTACGCAGCGTTGTCCCTGCCAACGGCAACGATGTCGACCGATGGCCCGTCGGCCCGCGCCACAACGAAGCCTTGGTCTTTGAGGGCCGCAACGAAGGCGTCCGCGTCGCTGCTTTCGCGATAGGCTGACCGGATCGCGGCTACGGCGGAGCGTTCCGGCTCGCTGCTCCGTGTTGTCGGTGACCGTCCGGCATCGTCTGTGAGCTCCGCCGCCGCGCTGCGCCGCTCCTCATAGTCGAGGAGTCGCGTCTCCCACGCGATCTCCTGCTCTTCCTGAAACAGTTCGAACACCACATCGCTGTTGTCAGCGGTTTCGATCGCGGCCGCCGTTTCCTCGCGCTCGGCCTCCAGCGCACTGCGGCGCCGCGCGAGGCTCTGCCGCTGTGCCTCGATCTCCGCGCGGCGCGCCTCGCGCGCGCGGGCCTTCTCCGTATCGTCCACGGTCCGTTTCCTTTCCAGCGCCCGCGCATGCTAGCGGATGGGCCGAAACGGTTTCGATAACTTTTGCGAAAGTCAGTTCCAGCCGTTCAAAACATGGCGTCGGACTCAGGCCGGTTGCTGGGACGGCAAGCGCTACCGCTGGCGCCGGGCGCGCCACAAGGGTGCGTCGCGCTGCGCGCTCCCGTGCTGCGCACGCCCTTGTCCCGCGCCGTCTTCGCGGTCGGCGGGAGGGAACAGCCAAGCCGACGGAGAGAGGGAAGGAACGTCCTCCCCGCCCCGTCCGCCCGGCCGAACCCGAGAGGAGGGCAGAGCAATGAGACAACAGGAATCCGAAATCGAATGGCTGAAGGGCCGCGTGAGCTGCGCCGCGCTGCTGGAGCAGTTGCCTCCGGTGTGGCGGCTCGATCGCGCGGAGAGCACCCGCCGCAGCCTCAAATACCGACGCGGCCCCGGCGAAATCCTGATCGTCAACCATGGCGGCCGCGGCTGGTGGGACCCCTGCAGCGAACGCAAGGGCGACATCTTCACCCTCGTCCAACATCTCGACCCTGGGCTGAACTTCGGCGCGGCGCGCCGGGTGCTGCGCGGCTTCGCCGATGCCGCGCACCCACTTCCCACTCTTCAGGGAGCGCAGCAAATGCGGGCTGTTCCCGTTGCCCTGCAATGGGCGAGGCGGCCGCCCCTGTCGCGCGGCTCGCCCGCCTGGCGCTATCTCACAGGGCCGCGCGGGCTGCCGGAGCGCATCCTTATCATCGCGGACGCGGCCGACGCCGTGCGGGAAGGCCCAGGGGGCAGCGCCTGGTTCGCGCACCGGGACAGCGCGGGCATCCTCACCGGGATCGAGATGCGCGGCCCCGCCTGGCGCGGCTTTTCGGCCGGCGGGGCCAAGGCGCTGTTCCGTCTGCCCGGCGGTCCGGGCCATTTGATCCGCGTCGCGGTGTGCGAGGCGGCGATCGACGCGCTCAGTCTGGCGGCGATCGAGCAGGCGCGGCGCGACACGCTCTATGCCGCCACTGCTGGCGGCATGGGGCCGGCGACCGTCGGTGCGTTGCAGCAGCTCTTGGTCGGCCTGTCGGCTGATCCGGCCGGCATCCTGATCGCCGCCACCGATGCCGACGCCGCTGGCCGGCGCTACGCCGTTCGCCTCGCGGCTCTGGCAACCGAGGCCGGGGTGCGGTTCGACGCAATCCTCCCGCCCGACGGGTTGAATGACTGGAACGACGCCCTGTGTGGGCGGATGCCCGTGTCGTGAAGCCGGATTGGAATCACGAAGCAGTAACGGGAGAAAAATACAGCAAACGAAGATGAATGAGGAGGGCTTACCGCACGCCGTCTGCCCGCCGCAAGGGACCGGCCTCTGGCCTCGCGCTGCGCGCGCCCTTGCCCCGGTCAGCCGGGATGCGGGGCTGAAGGGGATGTTTCCAAAAACCCACAAAGGGAAGGACATCCCGATGAGCATCACAAGCAGAACCACAAGCCGACAGGAAACTCGCGGCGGCAAGACCGGTCGCAATCCGCGCGACCACTACCAGGAGGTCACCGACCGCATTATCGCGGCACTTGAGGCCGGTACGCTGCCCTGGCGCCGGCCATGGGACCCCGACAAGGCCGGAGGTCCTGCCATGCCGCGCAATGCGGTGACCGGCGCGCGCTATCGTGGCATCAACGTGGTGATGTTGGGCATGTCGCCGCTGGCGTTCGTCAGCGGCGATCCGCGCTGGGCGACCTACAAGCAGGCCCGCGAGCGCGGCTGGCAGGTGCGCGCCGGCGAGCGCGGCACGACCGGATTTTTTTCAAACGGCTCGTGCTGCGCGATGACTCGAGGCCAGAAGGCGACGAAGACGCGGTGCGGCGCATTCCGCTGCTGCGCGCCTTCACCCTGTTCCACGCCAGCCAGATCGACGGGATTCCGGATTACGTCGCGCCGACGATCGAGGAAGCGCCGTGGCGCGCGCCGGAGGCCGCCGAGACCATCCTCGCCAACAGCCGGGCCGTGCTCAGGATCGGCGGCGACCGCGCGTTCTACTCGCCGGCGACGGATCACGTTCAGATGCCGCCGCAGGGGGCGTTCGCAACGCCGCAGGGATATTGCGGCGCGCTGCTCCATGAGCTCGGGCACTGGACCGGCGCGCCCGCGCGGCTCAACCGCGATCTGCGCAACCGGTTCGGCTCGCACGACTACGCCCGCGAGGAACTGCGCCGAGATCGGCCAGGTGATGGTCTGCGCCGAGCTCGGCATCGCCGACTGCGACTTCTCCAACAACGCGGCCTATCTCGCCTCCTGGCTGGAGAAGCTGCGCGACGACCGCAAGGAAATTTTCCGCGCGGCGGCGGACGCGCAGCGCATCGCCGACTACCTGCTCGCGTTCCATCCCGACTACGCGAACAGCCAGGCCGGTCCGCCGGACAGCGGCTCCGCCGACGAGGGTGAAACCGCCGAGACACCGGAGCCAATACCGGTCGCGGCGTAGCCCCCTGCCCCCGATCAGCTCGGGGGCCGGCCTTTCCGTTCAGCCGTTTCAACCAAGCCGTGGCCGTTCGTCCCGACCGCTTGCAGGCGGCCGGGTCCGCGCGGCTGCCCAAAGCCCAACCACCAACCAAGGGGAGACCACCATGCCTCACAACACCACAAGACCAGTCTGCACCGCGCGCGACGACGAACGACGGATCGAAGTCGGTTCGTGCATCGTCCGCATCCGCATCGACGACGACCCGGAAAGTCCGCGCGCGTGGAGCAACCTCGGCACGATGATCTGCTGGCATCGCCGCTACAAGCTTGGCGACGAGCACAGGTTTGCCGACCCCCAGACGTTCCGGGACTGGCTTGCAGCGAACCCGTCCATTGTCCTTCCGCTGTTTCTCTATGACCACAGCGGCATTACGATGAACACGACGGGCTTTCATTGCCCATGGGACAGCGGCCAGGTCGGCTACATTTACGTGACCCTCGCCGACGTGCGGAAAGATTACGGGAAGCGCCGCATCTCCGGAAGCACGCGCCAGCGCGCGGAGGAGTGCCTGCGCCAGGAAGTCGCCGCCTACGACGATTATCTCACCGGCTCTGTCTACGGCTTCATCGTCGAAGACAAGGATGGCGAAACGGTCGACTCCTGCTGGGGCTTCTACGGCCTCGATGACTGCATTGCGCAAGCGACAGAGTTCGCCCGTGCGCACTGAGCCTCTTTTCCGATCAACCCACAGCCATTCGGTCCGCCCGCCTCTCAGGCGGCCGGAGCCGCGCGGCTGCCCAAAGCCCAACCACCAACCACGAGGAGACCACCATGCCCCACGAACACCTTCACGCTCGGCCTGTTCGACAACACCGCTGTGTCGGGATGGGCACATCCCGCGCCGTCCGCCGCCCTGAATTTTCACGATGCCGATGAGGATGACGACGCCAACGACACGCCGCCACCTGCGGCCGAACCGGCGGCTCCAGTCGCGCGCGGCCGCAATTTTCACCTCGCCGGCGATCGCGAGCTGGCACCAGGCTGGCCGGCGCGGGCATGCGACAACATCGCCGCGATCCGTCTGTCGAAGGAACTGGAGGCGTCCGGCCGCGCGCCGACCGCCGAGGAGCAGGCGAGTCTGCTGCGCTTCATCGGCTTCGGCGCCACGGATCTGGCGCAGAACTGTTCGCCGTCCCGGCGAGACGGAATTCCGGTCCGGCTGGCAGGAGATCGGCGCGGCGCTGCTGAAGCCGCCGTCACGGCGGAGGAATACGCCGCCCTCGCACGCTCGACCGAGTATGCCCATTACACACCGGAGACGATCATCTGTGGACTTTGGCAATCTGCGCAGCGTCTGGGCTTCAGCGGCGGCCGCGTGCTGGAACCCGGCATGGGCACCGGGCTGTTCTTCGCCCTGCTGCCCGAAGCGTTGCGCGACACCTGCCGCCTCACCGGCATCGAATATGATCCGGTCACCGCGCGCATCGCGCGGCTTGTGCATCCCGAGGCGCGGGTGCGGTGTGAAGACTACACGCGGAGCCCGCTCGCCGGCGGCTTCGATCTGGCGATAGGGAATCCGCCGTTCTCCGATCGCGTGGTGCGGGCCGATCCCGCCACGCGGGCGCTGCGACTCCGGCTGCACGACTATTTCATCGCGCGCTCGATTGAGCGGCTGCGTCCCGGCGGCCTCGCGCTGTTCGTCACCAGCACCGGCACCATGGACAAGACCAGCGCCACGGCGCGCGAGCACATCGCCGGCATGGCCGACCTGGTCGGCGCGGTGCGCCTGCCCGAGGCCAGCATGCGCGCGACGGCGGGCACCGACGTGGTGGTCGATCTGCTGGTGTTCCAGCGCCGCGATGCCGGTCAGCCCCCGGCCGGCGCGGCCTGGATCGACCTCGCCATGGTCGAAGCGGCGACGGACGACGACGACGCGGACTTGTCCGGCCTTCAGGTGAACCGCTATTTCGCCGAGCACCCGGAGATGGTGCTGGGCGATCATGCGGTCCGTCGCGGTATCTACGGCCCTGCCCTTACCTACACATGCCGGCCGCGCAAGAACGGCGCGGCTTTCGAGGCCTTGCTGGCCCACCGCCGCGCTCGACCGGTTGCCCAAGGACATTTTCACCCCGTCACCAGAGTTCAAAGCCGATAGCGGCGAGAAAACCCACATGGTCGTGGCCGTCGGCACCGCGGCCGAGGGTGCCACGATCAAGGAAGGCTCCTACCTCGTCGACGCTGACAACCGGCTGATGCAGATCATCGGCGGCGCGGCGCGTGCCGTCGCGGTCAAATGCGGCAAGGGCACCGAGGGCATTGCCCCCCGCGACGCCAAGGTCATCCGCGCCCTGCTGCCGATCCGCGGACGCCGTGCGCGATGTCCTGCGCGCGCAGGCTGCCGACGAGCCCTGGACGGCGGCGCAGGTGCGGCTGCGCGTCGCCTACGCAAGCTTCGTCCGCAGCTTCGGGCCGATCAACCACACAATTATTTCCCACACGGCCGTCTCAGTCACGACCGACACCGAGACCGGCGAGGAGCGGGAGACGCATCGCCGCCCGAACCTGACACCGTTTGCCGACGACCCTGATTGCTGG
>CAVPVB010000013.1:0-57566 GCA_963709085.1 uncultured Alphaproteobacteria bacterium | reverse complement strand
CGAAATCATGCGCCTCGGGCCGGCGCGGCCGATCGTCCTGGTCTCCGGCGAACCGCCATACCTGCTCGATCGCGTCAGCTATCTGACCGACCCCGCCTATGCCGGCCGGTTCGATCCAAACCCGCTGCACCTGCCACGCGCGGCGGAGTGAGCCATGGCCGCGGCGAAATTGTTGAGCCGGATCGGCCTTCCTGGGGCGGCCGAACGCGGGGCGCTTGCCCGTTGCGCTCCTGCCCGTACATGCTGACCGCATGTTCAGTGTCACCGAAACTGAAGCCGCCGCCATCCGCCGTGTGTTCGAGGAGGAGGGCGAGCTGTCCGCCATGATCGAAGCCGCGCCGGCACTTCCCCGGCATCACCGACAACGCCAAGGCGCGGGAATGCGCCAGGACTATCGCGGGGTGGAAGCCGGCGCTTGCAGTGTCCCGTCCGGTGACCCGGTTGCATCCCGGCAAGCGGCGATCGGCCGGATAGCCGGTTTTGCCGCTACCGCCTGCCGATCTGCTGAATGTGGCGGGGTGGAGTAAGGCGCGATAAGGAAATCGTTGTCCAGGCACTACGCTGGCACGGCACCCCTGGCAGCCAGGACACTACGACTTATGAGCCGGCCAGCCTCCGAGCGGTCGGCGATGGCAGGGTGGTGAGTTTGGTCACCGGCGGCGGCGAAGGGGACAGCCGCAGACCGCGACCGGTCAGATCTACTTTGGCCCCCGGGTAGGCTGCGCAGGCGGCGGACAGGGAGAGCAGGAAGTCGGCGCGGAATTGGCGAATGGCCTTGTAGCCAGGGCCGAACTGTGCCGCCAACGACGACCACGAAACATCTGTCGGCCGCTCTAGGCAATGCAGCCGGTAGCCGAGCCAGGCGTACACATCCATGGCCATCGGGCTGTAGCTGAGGTGACGGATGGCCTCCTCGGAGAACGGCACCGGATGCTTTTTGAGGGCGGCGAAAAACTCGGCATCGATGACCACGGTATCCGAGAACAAACTGTCCTGGCGCTCGTCCTCGTCATGCAGGGTGAATGCCGAGGTGATGATGGCGCCCCGGTGATTGGAATTGCCTCCGTTGTGTTCCCAGGACCACCTGAGACTGCATGCTGACAACCGGGCTCCCTGGTCCCGGATTGCCTTGGCCGATTCGCCGCCGTAGGCCAGCCCCATACGTTCCAGGGCATGCTTGGCCGAGCGGCCCAGTGTCACCTCGCGGCTATTCGTTCGGACTGCCTGGGTCATCAGGTGGATAAGAAGGATGCGACCACGGCTGCCCCACGGCACACCGTAACGGGTGGGCTTTCCACGGATGAGCAGGTGGCCTGGCTCAATCAGGAGGGTTACCTGGTGGCCGTTCTTGATCCACACTTGGTCGTCGGGGAGTTTGCGGTAAGGCAGGCCGGTCAGACACATGCCGCTGTAACCGATGCCGATCGCCTGCTGTTCGTCGGCCATTACTTCATGAGCGATATCTACCAGGCGTCGCTCATGGGGTGTCGAGGCCATTTCACGGGCTGCCTCAACGCCATGCAGGCGGACGACCTCGGCCACCTTGGTCAGTTCCATCGCGGCCTTCCTCCAAGCTATGGGGAGGCTGCGCGGTTTGTCCGGCATCCGCAAGGTGGGGAAGTCCCGACGCCTGCTACTTGAAGCTAGTTGATTTTATTAGTTGAATGTGTCGGGACTTCCCCAGGGATAACCCGAGTTGCGTCGGGACTTCCCCATACGGGGCGTCGGGACTTCCCCAGGGATAACTCTCCCGCCTGTGGATAACTGTCGTTTGCCCGGTGCGGCGCCAATGCCCCGGGTCGGTCCGAGTTGCAGGAGGGGGATTGGCGGCACCGAGTTCCCTGCCGTTCCCTGGGGGATGGGGAAGTCCCGACGGTCGGGCGTCGGCTGCGTGGGCTCTCCTCCCCTTCCCTGGCATCGGCACGGCCATCGAGCATGTCTGTCCCGGTCAACCACGACAGGCCCGCCGGCCCGCGTTCTCCCACAGTGCCGCCAACCCATGCCGGTCGGCAGCGCCACGACAATACAAAGATTCCAATTAGATAGGCCGGAATGGACGGGTCGTTTCATATGGCCGCAAACGATTTTTGTCTTTTGTCTGGAGACCTGCATGCATTCATGTCTGCGTAAATGCACGCCGCCATGAATGCATGCAGGCACGACGGCACGCCTGCCCGTCGCCGGACGGATGTGCATGTTGCCTCATCCGTGTACGCCAGGGTATGGATACGCATTAAACTTCAAAGGGAATGCGCATGGGGCAGGTCTACGATACCCAGGCAGCCAAGCGCCCGGTCAACCTGACACTGAACGGCGACCTGGTGGAGAAGGCGCGGGCCGAGGGCCTGAACCTGTCCGCCCTGGCGGAAGGGGCCGTCGCCGCCGAACTCGGCCGACGCGCGCGCGCACGATGGGATGCCGAGATCGCCGAAGCATGCGCGGCGCACGACCGCTACCTGGAAGAATACGGATCTGCCAGCGAGTTGATTCGGGCGCATCTGGAGGCCGAGGGTGATGCCGCCGAGTAGCCCACGCCGCTACGACATCGTGCGCCACCGCGTCCGTGGCATGAAGGCGCCCTACCTGGTTGTCTTGCAGCACCACGATGTCCCCTCGACCACCCGCATCATTGCTCCGCTCACGTTGCCGCAGCGCGGAGACCATGACGGCCAGAACTAACCAACTGGCCTCCTGGTACGAATAACGGGACGGAACGGGAACGTGGCTGTCGGAAGGCAAGCGTGCCGCGGCACTGGCGCTCAAGTTCGGTGATCGCAGGGGCGGCTCAATTGGGTAGACCCCAGCGGGGCGCCGGGACGAGACACTTTCCATGTATCATTAGGGTTGCTTTTGGGGTTCTGGAACACTAGCGTTCCGTAGTCTAGATCCTATTGGAACAAAGATGGCCGCTTACGGCTACGCGCGCGTCAGCAGCATCGATCAGGATCTCACCATCCAGCAGCAGGCGCTGCGTGCAGCTGGCTGCCGTGTGATCCGCGCCGAGAAGATCAGCGGCGCTCGCCGCGACGGACGCACCGAACTGCAAGTTCTGCTCGATTTCGTGCAGCCAGGCGACACACTGGTGGTGACGCGCATCGACCGTCTGGCCCGCTCCCTGAAAGATCTGGAGGACATCGTTCACGAACTGAAGGGGCGCGGTGTGACGCTGCGCGCTACTGAGCAGCCGGTGGACACGGGCACAGCGGCGGGCAAGGCGTTTCTCGATATGCTGGGCGTGTTTGCCGAGTTCGAGACCAACTTGCGCCGCGAGCGGCAACTGGAAGGGATCGCATTGGCCAAGACGCGCGGCGTCTATCGTGGGCGCAAGCCCAGCATCGACGCCGCCGAGATCAAGCGACTGCGCGAGCAGGATCGGCTCGGCCCGACCGCCATCGCACGCCGCCTCGGCATTGGCCGGGCCAGCGTCTACCGCGCGCTCGCAGGATTCGGCGATGAAACCAAGCACGGCCGCGGATGATGTCGAGCAGCTACATCTATTGACGCCAAAAGGCCGAGGCGCAGGGTAACGGCATTCAAAAACAATGCCTCCAGGGTCTGCGACATTCGAGCCCCGCGCAATACATCAATCGACTCACTGGCTTGGCCCGGCTGATCTGCGGGAACCAAGGCCCAGGAGGCGTAAGTGGCGCGACGGCAGCGATTGAGCAAAATCCAGATTGCGGAACTGTTTGAGCCGCCGACGGAGCAACGGGAACTGGTGCGTCACTTCACGCTATCGGAAGCAGATCGTGCAGCAGTCAGGCGCTCCCGCGGCGATCACAATCGTCTCGGCCACGCCCTCATGCTCTGCTACCTGCGCTATCCTGGCCGCCCACTGCGTGCCGGGGAACGGCCGCCCGCTGGGTTGCTTGCATTTGTCGCTGAGCAAATCGGAGTTTTCCCGGAGGTGATTGACAATTACCTTGCGGCAGAGCGAAATCGCCAACATCATTCTGTCGACTGCCAGCAACAACTCGGACTGCGTCCCTTTGGTAGGCGGACGGTGGGCGAATTGGTAGAATTCCTCGTGCCGCAGGCGATCGAAGACGACCGGTTCGTTCATCTCGCCGCGTTGGTGATGCAGACATGTCGGCAACGCCGGATCGTCGTTCCGGCACCGGCCGCACTCGAACGGCTGTGCGGCGAACTCCGCGACCAAGCCCGCCGGGAGGTGCATCGCCGACTGACCGGTGATCTGTCCGCCGAACAGCGCCGCCGGCTCGATGCGCTGATGCAGCGGCGTGAAGAGGGCGGCCAGAACTGGCTGACCTGGTTGCGGCAGATGCCGCAAGCCGCCAAGCCGGACGCCATGCTGGGTTTGATCGAACGCCTGAAGCATGTGCGCGCGATCGGCATCAAACCCGATCGAGGCCACCAGGTCCATCAGACGCGCCTTGCCCAGCTTGTTCGCGAGGCTGGTCGAAGCACCGTGCAGCACATCGCCCGCTACGAGCGGCAGCGCCGGCACGCGACGTTGGTCGCCATCAGCATGGACCTTGCCACCAGCCTGACCGACCAGGCCATGGATGCGTTCGATCGCCTGATCGGCGCCTTGTTTCGCAAAGCCGAGGGACGGCATGCTCGCGACTTCCAGTCTGATGCGCGATCCATCAATGAGAAGGTCCGTCTCTTTGCACGTGTCGGCGCGGCCCTCATTGCAGCCCACGACAAGAAGCAGGACGCCTTCGGAGCCATCAAAACGGTGATCCCATGGAAGCAGTTCTGCACAACCGTCGCCGAAGCCAAAGCCCTGGCGCGCCCGGAAGCGTTCGACGCCTATCAAGGCCTCAACAAGCATTACAGCGACATCCGGCGCTGGTCGCCCGGTTTCCTGGGCGCCTTCAAATTCGAGAGCGTGCCGGCATCGGCCTCGCTCATGCGCGCCATCGAGGTGCTGCGAGACGCGAACCGCACGGAGGCGTCCACCCTACCGGAATCCGCTCCGACCGCATTCGTCCGGCAACGCTGGGCGCCGTACGTGCTGCCGAATGGCATAATCGACCGGCACTACTACGAACTCTGCGTCCTGTCGGAATTGCGTGACCGGTTGCGTGCCGGCGATGTCTGGGTCGTCGGCAGCCGGCAATACCGCTCCTTCGAGGAACGGCTTCTCTCCAAGCAGACCGTGCAAGATCTGCAGCAGGCCGGGACACTCCCAATCGCGGTCGAGGTGGATTTCGACCGCTTCATCGAGGGCCGCCGCACCGTGCTGGATGAACGGCTGACGGCGATCAACGCTCGTGCCAAGGGCGGTCTTCTGCCCGACGTGACGATCGAGAAGGGCGTGCTGAAGATCTCGCCAATTGAAAAATCCACGCCACCGGAGGCCGAGGCCTTGGCCGTGCGCCTCTACGCCATGCTGCCGCGCATCCGCGTGACCGATCTGCTGGCCGAAGTGGCGCGCTGGACCCTCTTTCCCGACTGCTTCACCCATGTGCGCACTGGCGAGGCTGTGGCCGACAACCGTGTCCTTCTGGCGGGATTGCTCGCTGAAGGTCTCAATCTTGGCCTGACCCGCATGGCCGAGGCGTGCAGCATCGCCAGCCTCGGCGAGCTTGCCTGGACATCGGATTGGCACATCCGCGAGGAGACCTACGCTTTGGCGCTACGGTGTCTGGTCAACCAGCAGCAGCGCGAACCATTTGCGGCAACGTTCGGCAACGGCACGGCCTCGTCCTCCGACGGCCAGTTTTTCCAGGCTGCCCGCTCCGGCCGTGACGCCAGCAGCTTCAATGCCCATTATGGCCAGAAGCCTGGTTTTAAGGCCTACACACATCTCTCGGACCGCTATGGGCCATTCTTCACCAGGATGATTGGGGCAACCGCGAGCGAGGCACTGCATGTTCTCGATGCACTGCTCTACCACCAGACCGAGGTGACGGTCCGACGCCATCATACCGACGGCGGCGGTGAATCCGACCATGTGTTCGCACTCTGCGCTCTGCTCGGCTTCCAGTTCGCGCCGCGCATCCCCGACCTGAAGCACCGGCGCCTCTACAGCTTCGGTAAGGCGTCCGACTATCCGACGCTCGAGCTGCTGATCGCCGGACGCATCAACGTGGACCTGATCCGCGCCCACTGGTCGGAAATCCTGCGCATCGCCGCGTCCATCCGCTCCGGCACCGTGACCGCCTCGCTGATCATGCGCCAACTCGCCTCCTACCCGCGGCAAAACGGCATTGCCGCCGCGCTGCGCGAACTGGGGCGGCTGGAGCGCACCCTGTTCACCCTCGACTGGATCAGCGATCCCGAACTGCGGCGTACGACCGGACAGGAACTCAACAAGGGCGAGTCTCGCAACAGCCTGGCACGTGCGGTCTTCATTCACCGGCTCGGCGAAATCCGCGATCGTACCTACGAAAACCAGCAGCACCGTGCTTCTGGCCTCAACCTCATCGTCACCGCAATCATCCTGTGGAACACCCGATACCTCGAGCGTGCCGTCGCCACCCTACGCAAGACGGAAGACGTCCCCGATCGTCTCCTGGCCCATCTCTCCCCTCTGGGCTGGGAGCACGTGAACCTGACCGGCGATTACGTCTGGGTCACAGACCGGAGGACGGCGGAAACCGGAGACGGGTTGAGGCCGCTCCGGACCCCGCCCACGCCGTTCGCCAAAGCGGCTTGATGTTCATGTTTCGTCCCGTTATTCGTACCAAGAGGCCAGTTGGTTAGTTCTGGCCTGATAGGCGGGTTTTAGGTAGAGTTGGCAACAGACGCGGTGGCTGTAGCCGACTCTACCAACTTGACCCGCTACGCCATCGCGTTCCTTCGTGTTGCCTCGAACCGGCTGATGCTCAAAAGGCTTCGCAATCCCACGTAAGCCTTGCGGACGGACTCTGACACCCCAATCGACTAAGGAAGCTCTAAAATGGCTGTGACTGCTGCTCAAGCAATCGCGAACTACAATGCGCACCATAATGTGGCCGCACAGGTCGTCGCTGACACGGCCGCCAATCTTATTAATAATCTTTCGGGACTGCAGACCCTACAGACGGCCGGCAAGCTGGCGTCGGTCACGCTCACAGGCAGCGCGAATACCGTCACTGGCGGCCAGGCGACGTCACTCGCTGCTTTGCCGAAATTTGCGCTGGCCTCGGGAGCCAAGTTGGTGGCGGCGGATACCGCCGCCAATTTGCTGCTTGCAGCCAATGCCGCAGGCGTGGGCAAAGCAACCACCGTGCCAGCTGACGGGCACTGCCAATACGGTGACTGCGGCTCAGGCCAGGACGTTGGCTGGTTTGCCGCACTTCGCTCTCGCCTCGGGCGCTACGCTGGTCGTTGCGGATACCGCCGCCAATTTGCTGCTTGCAGCCAATGCCGCAGGCGTGGGCAAGGCCACTACCGTGCAGCTGACTGGCGCCTTCAACAAGGTCACGGCAGCTCAGGCCAGGACGTTGGCTGGTTTGCCGCACTTCGCTCTCGCCTCGGGCGCTACGCTGGTCGTTGCGGATACCGCCGCCAATTTGCTGCTTGCAGCCAATGCCGCAGGCGTGGGCAAAGCAACCACCGTGCAGCTCGACTGGCGCCTTCAACAAGGTCACGGCAGCTCAGGCCACCGCGCTGGCAGGTAAGCCGAACTTTTCGCTGGCTTCGGGTGCCACGCTGGTGGTCGCGGACAGCGCTACCGACCTGTTGGACTCTGCCAATGCCTCAGGCGTGGGCAAGGCCACTACCGTGCAACTGACTGGCTCCAACACCGTCTCTGCAGCGCAAGCGTCTACGCTGTCCGGTCTGCCGAACTTCACGTTCGCCACCGGTTCGACCTTAAGGGTATCAGACAGCTCAACGAATGTGGCTGCGAATTTCGATAAGCTGCAAACACTAGCGGCGTCGAGCAAGCTCACCTCAATCGCTCTCACAGACACCAATCCGCTGGCCATAACTTATGCACAGCTGACGAGCGATACGGCGGCGTTGGGCAAGTTGCCCACGACCTACAAGCTCGTCGTCAGCGGCGTTCCCGCTGCGAACGCGAACGTGGTGCAGGCCAACAGCTACGTCACGTCGTTCTCTGTGTCGGATACGGCAGCGAATGTGGCTGGGGCACTGGCTGCGCTGAATGGTGACAGCAAGGTCACGGCGATCGCGTTTACGGACAGCGGCCCGCCATCGCTGTCGATCAGCTACACGCAATACACAAACGACAGCACAGCCATCGGCAAGTTCAGCGGCAGCTACGGCCTGATGATCGGTGGTGCGCCGGTGTCGGCAGCAGCAACGCTGCAAGGCGCCAGTGCCGTCACGAGCTTCTCGATCTCGGACACGGCTGCCAATGTGGCGGCTGGGCTGTCTGCGCTGAATGGCGACAGTAAGCTCACGGCGATCGCGTTTACGGATAGCGGCACGTCGCAGTTGTCGATCAGCTACACGCAATACACCAATGACAGCACGGCACTGGCAAAGGTCACCGGTAGCTATGGGCTGTCGGTCAGCAACGCGCCGGTCTCGGTTGCGGCCACGTTGCAGGCCGACAGCCATGTCATGGGATTCTCATCAGCGATTCGGCAACCAATGTAGCTGGGGCGTTGGATGCACTGAACGGGGACAGCAAAATTAACTCGATCTTCTTTACCGATAATAGCATGCCATTGCTATCTATCACCTATACACAATTCACAAACGACAGCACCGCCATCGGCAAGTTCAGCGGCAGCTACGGATTAATAATAACTGGCGCGCCTGTGTCGGCAGCGGCCGGTTTGCAAAGCAACGCGCATGTAATGTCGTTCAGCATCTCGGACACGGCCGCCAATGTGGCTGCTGGGCTGGATGCACTGAACGGGGACAGCGATCTGTCGGCTATCTCGCTGGTCACTCCGCCACTGAGTTCTGGCTGACATCACTAACCCAACCATCCAATTTTATAACCCAACTAACGGTCATATATATGAATATATCAATTCAGCGATCAATTGGACTCAATCTCAACCGTTAGCAGCATCTCGTTCGATTGACGGAAATGCTGGATATCTGGCAACAATTACATCAGGCAGTGAACAAGATTTTGTTGTTAGCCACATGCAGTCTGTTCCGGTCAACGCATATTGGCTAGGAGGAACGCAAAATTCTCAAGGCACTTGGAGTTGGGTAAACGGTCCGGAAGCGGGCCAACAGTTCTGGCAGGGAGAAGCCAATGGGACCTCGATTGGAAACTCTTACAATAACTGGGACCTTCAAGCGACATTGCCGCAACCTAATAGCCCAAATGAAAATTATCTCATCATAAACGTTGACATCGGCGGATATGGTTTGAACCCAGGGAAATGGGCAGACGCAAGCAATTTTGATAGCTGGGGGTATATAATTGAATACGGCGGAATTCCTTCTATCAATATCACATATGGACAATACATAACTGATGTCGCGACATTAGGCAACGTCTCAAATAGTTATTCTTTATCCGTCAGTGAGACTCCTGTTTCGGCCGCCTCTGACTTAGAGAGCAGCGCCCGCGTTGACGCGTTCTCGGTGAGCGACACCGTGGCCAACGTTAGCGGAAATTTGGGAGCGCTGAATGGCGACGCCAAGTTATCATCAGTTGTCATAACTGGCACAGGCGGTGCCGATTCGTTAGATCTCACAGGCTTCACCAAGCAAACCATGATCAACCTCGACGGCAACACTGCCTTTGTCAGCGATGGCCTAAGCTCCCCCAACCTGACCTTCATTGGGACGCCAGATGCCGTCACGCTAGGTTCCGCTTCTGCTACCGTCGACTATACGTTGCAATCTAGCAGCGGCATCGAATCCATCGCCAATTTCCAATATGGCCTGGATCGGCTCGATATCAACCTCAATGGCGCGATGATTAGCGCGCTCGAAGGTTCCGACACGACTGTGAACGGCGCGCCTGCGATTTCGCTCTACAGCAGCGCCGACCCAACCCATGGTCTAGTGCTGACAGGCATGGGCGGCAGCCAAACCGCATCGAACTTGATATCCAGCCACCTCACGTTCAGCAACGGCCATGGCATTATCATGTAGATTTAGGGGCCGATGTCTGGCGACAATCAGGATGGTTCTCGGCGAACCGGTGCTGACGCTGCCGCGCGGTCGGGCACCGCAAGGCCGCGCCATGCGGGGGCCGCACCGTCCACGTGGTCGACTACCTGTAGCGGCGCGCAATCGAAATGTGGCGGACGCGCAATCAAGGGCGGTTTCCGACGCAGATTAACTGAGACTATCGGGGGCCTTCGACGCACGCTGTTGGACGGAACGGCTTCGCCGAGAGATGCGTAGCTGGCGCAGGGCCTGCGTAGCTGACAGGCAGGCTGTATTCCTTGGGTCGGCGGGCGGATGTCGCCTGCCGGAACATCAACCGAAGGAGACCACCATGTCGCCACAGCGTGCGCGGATGATCGATTCCATGATCCTGGCCGGCTTGGCCGAAGGGACGCAGAAGCTCTACGTCCAGGCGGTGCGCCGACTGGCCGCGCATTACCACCGGCCGCCCGATCGGCTCAGCGAGGAAGAGGTGCGGAGCTACCTGCTCGGCCTACGCCAGCGCGGGGTAGCGCGCGGCACCTTCCAGACCGCTCATTACGGCCTGCGTTCTTCTTCTACCAACATACGCTGGGCCGAGCCTGGGGGTTATTCGGGGAAAAAAAGGATCGGCTTGCCGCGGCAGAAGCGGCTGCCTGACGCGCTGGCGGAGGATCAGGTCCGCCATCTGCTCGGCGGTATCCGCAATCCGGTCCACAAGACGTGCCTCGCTGTCATGTATGCATGCGGTCTGCGCATCAGCGAGGCCACCACGCTGGAAGTCGGCGCCATCGACCGGGCCAACCAGGTGCTGCGCATCGTCGGCAAGGGCGACAAGGAACGGCTGGTGCCGCTGCCACAGCCGGTTCTCGACGAGCTGGGCCGCCTGTGGCGGACCCATCGCAACCCCCGCTGGCTGTTCCCCAACCGACACGTGGCGACGCGCCGCTCAACAAGCGCGTGCTGTCGGAACACCTTCGCCGCCGCGGCCGCCGCGGCAGGCATCCAGCGCAAAGTGACCCCGCATACCCTGCGCCACTCGCTATGCCACTCGGTTGATCGAGAACGGCGTCGACACCCGCATCGTGCAGATCCTACTCGGCCACGCCAGCATCGCGACGACAGCCATCTACACCCACCTGACCACGCCAACCCTGGCGTCGCTGCAGGGTCTGCTCGATCGGCTGATGACCGGCCTCTGAGGCAGGCGGTCATGATCGAGATCGCCGACGTGTTCCGCCGCTTCGCGGCGGACTACCTCAACGCGCATGGCGCGTCGATGCAGCCATCGCACAGGCGCGCCATCGAGGACATTCTCGACTGCCGCACCGCGGCGCTCGGCGGCCAGGTCTGGCGCTGCGAGGCGTGCAGCACCGAGGTGTTCTCCTACCATTCCTGCGGTAATCGCAGTTGCCCGAAATGCCACACCGCACAGACCCAGGAGTGGCTCGAACGCCGTCAGGCGGAGATGCTGCCGGTGCCATACTTCCACATCACCGTCACGGTGCCGGCCGAGCTGCGCGCGGTGCTGCGGGCGCATCAGCGCGACGGCTATGGCGTGCTGATGCAGGCCGACGCCGCGCGATCATCGAACTCGCCCGCGATCCGCGTTACGTCGGCGGCACCGTCGGCGTGCTCGCCGTGCTGCACACCTGGGACCCAGCAACTGAACCTGCACCCGCATGTGCATTGTCTGGTCAGTGGCGGCGGCATCTCCGACGACGCCAGCACCTGTAGCGGCGCGCAATCGAAATGTGGCCGACGCGCAATCAAGGGCGGTTTCCGACGCAAGCTGAGACTATCGGGCACGTCCGACGCACGCTGTTTGAGAATGAGCGCACGATCGGTGAGACGGACGCGAGATCAAGCGTTCCAACGCAAAATGCGTGAGACTCAGCGCCGGACGGGATGATCGGGGCGGTGGCTGGTCCGCTTGGAAAACGGGCGGTTTCCTGGCGGCCACGGAAAGCAGGTCGCAGACGACAGAAATCCACAAGAAATCCCGTTGCGAAAATCATCGTCAGCTTCCACCACACCTTCCATCTACCCTGGTGGCAGCGAAGCGCATCACGCCCGTCGACCATGGCCAGCTTCTCGGAGCTTGGTCGCAAGCACCCGACCGAGCCCATGCGGCGCATGATGCCTCCCCTCGCCGTTAGTCATTCGTGCCTTTACAGGCACTTGGCGTGCAGTCGCCAATCTCGGCTAATGTGCGTTGGAACTTTCGATCTCGCGTCCGTCTCACCGATCGTGCGTTCATTCTCAAACAGCGTGCGTCGGCCGCCCCCGATAGTCTCAGCTAATTTGCGCCGGAAACTGGCCTTGATTGCGCGTCGGCCACATTTCGATTGCGCGCCGCTACAACTATGATCCGGCCATGACCAACCCCGCGCCGCTCATCGAGGACGACGAGGCCGAAGCCGAGGCGCGTGCCCTGGCCGCTGCGATCGCCGAGTCCGACGCCGATCCGCGCACGGCCCCTCATGAGGAGGTCCGTGCCTGGCTGCTGCGGCTCGCCCAAGGCGAATTCGACGCGCCTGCACCCGAGCCGCGCTGACCAGTGCCCGTCATCTGGCGGCCCAAGGCGTTGGCCGACGTTGGTCCGATGGCAACCGACATGCGCCAGCGCGGCCTGTCGCTGCGTCAGGTCGCGGCGGAGATGAGGAGGCGCGGCATCAGGACACCCCGGGGTGGCGCTTGGATGGCAACTGCCGTCAAAACGTGCTGGCGCGTGCCTCGGCCTGACCAACGCCGAAACTGATCACCGACAGGTGCGGCGCGTCACCGCGGCGGCCCAGAAAAATTTCATCCGTTACAAGCTCTTGGCGGCGTGAAGTTTCATCCGGCCGGACATGCCTGCCGCTGTGTAGACGCGAAGGCAATTCTGTCTACACGAGATGGCGGGCAACCTTCATCTGCCCCACACAGAATGCCGAGAGCCGGCAATAGGCTCATCCCTGGCCGCGGATGATGGCCCCCTCCCCTCTTTCGTTCCGCGCGTCACGGCAGTCGGCTTTCAGCGGATTAGCTCAACTTCGACGCCGGCCGCCATCGCGATCTCTGGCCACCGACGCTCAGCCGTCAGGGCTGGCACGCCCTCGCGTCTGGCCAGCGCCAGGCAGTAGCGATCACCCAGGGACAAGCCCCGCTCCAGCGTGATCGGGCGCAACATTCCCGCCTCGTAGGATAGCGGGGCATCAACCGGGATCAACCGGATCGGCAGCGGGCGCAACATCGCCTCGATATCCTCCCGTGCCGCGCCGAGCTTGGCGTAATGGCTGACGACCTCCGCCAGGTTCACGACGCCCATGAGTGCGCCGTCGAGCACCGCTTTCACCTTGTCCGCGCCGGGCTCGCCCAACAGCAACGCGAGCAGGGCCGAGGCATCGAGCACAGGCCGTGTCATTCGGCATCCGCTTCACGCTGCCGTTCGGCGAGAAAGTCATCGACCGAGGCTCCCGGCCGGCCCGCGGCAAGGCGGCGGCTCATTTCCTGCGCCCGCGCGACGACCTGGTCGAGCGTGCGCAGCACGATAGCGTCGCCCGTGTCTTCGACGAGAACCTCGCCACCTTGGGCAAGTCCGTGCCGCTTCCGGACATCCGCGGGCAGGCTCATCCTTCCCTCCGGTGTCACCTTTGCCCTGGCCACTATTTCTCTCCTATTGGTACCAAGCATGGCGCGCCGCCGCTTATCCGCCCTCTGTGTAAGAAGATGGCGTGAGTCTTACCTTACGGCAAGGCGATGAGCATACGCCATCGCTACCGGCTGATGGCCACCGGCTGGACGCCCCCCAGCCTCTCCGGCCCAAACAGACGAACTGGCGTTCTGAGTTCGAAAACGGGGCGATTTCCGGTGCGACAAGCCCTGTCGGATTGGGAAAGTGCGCGGAAACCATGGCCCGTGGTTTCCCGACAGTCCCCTGTTCTCGTTCCGCCCAGGCGGGCGGACTTCGTGCATCTGCGCCGAGACCGCGTGACGCTACAAACCTAAATGTCTATATGTCGTATTGTATACAATACGACTGTGATTGACGCGATTGCCTTGCGAAATCCGCCCGTCGTGATATTACCTTATTAGGTAATCATTTTACGTGGGCGCGTCCCTATGGACATCACCAAAGACATCCAGCCAATGACCACCTTCCGCAACCACTCGGCGGAAATCATGCAGCACCTCAAGGACACCAAGCGCCCGGTGATTCTGACGGTGAACGGCAAGGCGGCAGCGGTCGTACAGGACGCCGAAGCTTACCAACACCTCCTCGACCTTGCGGCGGAGGCCAGCGCAGCCGAAGGAATCCGGCAAGGGCTTGAGGATTTGAGGAACGGTCGCACCCGCCCCGCGCGTGCAGTGTTCGACGAACTCCGCGCCGAGCATGGCATACCGCGTTGACCTGACGGAGCGGGCAGCCCGGAACCTCAGACGCATCTACGTGACCATCAACGCCGAGGATGCCGCGCAGGCCCGCGCCTGGTTCAATGGGCTTGAGAAGGCGGTTTTAAGCCTCGACGAACATCCGGCCAGAGGCGCGCCAATTCCCGAAGACGACAGCCTCCGCCAACTGCTCTACGGGCGCAGGAAGCACCGCTACCGGATTATCTATGCGATTGATGAGCAGAACCGCGTCGTCACGGTGCTGCATATCCGCCACGGCGCACGCGATGCGTTCATCCCAGATGAGGATGACGATGGATGAGCGCATCCGACCAGGGCATCGCCTTGTGGACGCGCCGCACGGTATATAGCGACACAAACCGTATTGTCGTATTGTTGTGTTGTATACAATACGACAATAGGACAACGCGAAATTCGGACAATGCGGGTTGTCGCGCGCGTTGTTTGGCTGTATACAACACGACGACCACACAACGTGAGATTGTGACAATGCGGGTTGTAGCGGTGTTGAGCGAAAAGGGCGGCGCGGGCAAGACGACCGCAACGGTTCACCTTGCCGTTGCAGCCCAAATGGCCGGGGTAGATACCGTCATCATCGACCTCGACCCGCAGGCGAGCGCCGCAGATTGGGCTGACCGCAGGGGCAGCGACCCGGAGGCCGCAGCCGTTCCGCCCGCGCGCCTCGCCAAACTCCTGGATGACCTGCGCGCCAACGGGGCGCAACTCGCCATTATCGACACGGGCCGGGACAGCCATAACGCCGGGTATACAGCCGCCCAGGCGGCAGACCTCATCCTGATACCATGCCGCCCCGGCGGTTTCGATTTCCGCGCCCTCAGCCGGACGCTTGACCTGTGCCGCCTCGCAGGAAAGCGCCCCTACGTCGTCCTAAACGGAATGAGGCCCGGAGCTGCACGGGCAGAAGCCGACACGCGCGAAGCGCTGGCTTCGCACGACTGCGAGCTGTGCCCCGTTACCATCCACGACCGCGCCGCCTACCGGACGGCGAGCATCGGAACGAAGACCTCTCAGGAAACCGAACCCGGAAGCGCGGCAGCCTTGGAAATCATTGAGCTATACAACTGGTTAAGCGCACAGGTGGGATTGTCTACAACACGACAACCCGATAAAACGACAAGATGAAAGCATCCCTCAAAAGCCTGGTGGCGGGAACGGCCACGCAACCGCCACCCCCCGCGCAACCTGCACAGGAAACCCGGCGGGACGTCGCGCCACAACCCAGGCAGGCGCAAACCCGCGCCGGAACGCGGGCGGTCGGAGGCCATTTCAAGCCGGAGGTGGCGCACACGCTGCGGGTGCTGGCGGCCGAACAAGACAGGGAGCACCAGGAACTGCTCGCCGAAGCCCTCAACATGCTGTTTGAGCGATACGGCAAACCGACCCGCGCCGAAGTGACTCCGGGCCGGAGAAAGCGCGGCGACTGAACGGCCCGCGCCCCGTCTACTCAGGCAGCGGGAGGGCAGTCGCAGGCACGTCCGCGACCACGGCTTGCACTTGCCCGCGCAGCCGGGCTTTGCGCCCGACCTTGCTTCGTTCCCGCTCTTGAATCGCGGCGCGGAATTCCTCGCCCTCCTTCTTCCACCAAGTAACGGCGACCTCATGAACCGGGGCGCGGGCATGCCGCCGCCGCGACTTGATGGATACCCCAAAATCCGAAAGACCGTTGACCTCTAACAGGGCAGGCCCCACCACGAATCTTTGAAAGTCTGCGCCAAGTGAATATGTGCCGGGAGGAACGCCAAGCAGTTCCCGGAACCGCTCAAGGGTGAATACGTCTACGCAAACTTCCCGGTTTATCCGCAGACAGACCAGTTCATAAAGCGCAATCGCGTATTTGCACTTCATCGCATACGCGACCTCGCAGCGGACGCGACCCCATCTGTTCGAGCGGGCAAGGACGAAGCGTAGGCGCTTAGGAATGCCGTATTGCACGGTTGCGCTTGCGTCGTCCTCGTCGTCGGTATCGGTGAAGGCGAGGAGCGGGGTCTTGAGCGTCCGTGCCTTGCCGCTGCTGGACAGATAGTGAACCGTCACCCGGACATTGCCGAGCCTGTCCAGGCTCGCTCGCACCCGGTCGTTGCTCTCATGGCGCGACAGCCCTTGGCGCAGTTCCGAGAACGTCAGCTCCCATTCTGCATCCACCTCCGTGAGCTTGCCGCTATCGTGTGCGCGCTGAAGGAGCGTGTTGAGCAGCGCACGGTCAGACGCCTCCAGAAGGTGCGTCCCCGTGACCTCAATCAGCTCCCCCGCCTTGGGGAAGCCGTCAAAATTGCTTCTTTGCAATAGGGTAAGGCTCATACAGCGGCAGAATACATGATATGAGTTTAGTCGCAACTCATATATCAACTCCAGCCTGACCCGCCCGTTTGCTCATATCTCCGGGTCTGGAACGCGCACAGATGCCCCGCAAGCAGATGCGAAGAGGGCCAACTTCCCCCGAATTTGCCCGCGAGTCCGTCAAAAGGGGCCGCGAGCAACACCACGCACGCCGGAATTGGCCGGGGAAACGGGAGGAAAGCCACCCGCCCGTTTACTCATGTTCGCCCGCCCGTTTACTCATATTTGCCCGCCCGTTTTCTCATACTAACCCGCCCGTTTACTCATATTTATGCCACTTAACATATTGATTTAATTAACGATTTTCTCGCTGAATTTGAACTTAAGAGAAGTTGAACTTTTCCGCTGTGGATAACTCCGGCCTGTGGATAACTTTGGAAGCCTCCGACATCAGGAAATTACCCTCTGGGCAGCACGAAAACTGCTCAAGAGAAAGCCCCGCAACCAACCATCGACATCGGCAACCCTGGCAAGCTGCCGGGGAAACCAAATAGAAGACTGCTGACAAGGTAAGGGGAGCGCCTTACATTGATGGCGTGGGTTAGCTGTTGAGGAGTCGGGATATGCCGGTGGTCGAGGAAATCTGCACCATCACGGCCAAAGGACAGACGACGGTGCCGAAGGCGATCCGCCAAGCACTCGGCGTCGGTTATGGCGGACAGATCGCCTTCAGGGTCGAAGGGGACGCCGTCACTGTTCGCGCCCTTATGGCCGAGGATGAGCGCGACCCAGCGCTGGTGCCCTTCCTCAATCTTCTGGAGGCGGATCTGGCCGGCCGGCCGGCTGAGGCCGTGCGCCCGCTCCCGCCTGCCTTGGTGGCTCGCATAGAGGCGCTGACGGGGGAGGTGGGGGAGATAGACCCCGACGCTCCCATCGAGGGTGACGTGACGCTGTAGCCGGTCGTGGACCGGCAAGGCTGGCACCTTCATGCCCACCCTCTGTTCCTGGACCAGCTCGAACGCCTCGTGGCCGCGGTAGAGCGGGCGAAGCGATCGGACCCGCAGGGATGGCAGAGCAAAGCCGATACCCGGCTTCTGGCGGCGTTGCGTGCCCTGATCCTGGATCGCATTCCGCGTGACCCGCTGGCGCCTGAGTTCCGGCAAGGCAATACGCTGGGGCGGGAACGGCGGCATTGGTTCCGGGCGAAATTCGGGGGCAACCGCTTCAGACTGTTTTTCCGGGCCGACTTACAGGCCAAGGTGATCGTGTACGCCTGGGTCAATGACCGCGACACCCTGCGCAAAGCCGGCGCCGGCACGGACCCGTATGCCGTGTTCGCCCGCATGCTGGCAGGTGGAAATCCCCCCGATGACTGGCCTGCACTGCTGGCGATGGCACAGTCGCCCGAGGCAGAGCGGCGATTTGATACGGCTGGCAGCGAGGAGGGTTCCTCGGAGCCAGGCGCCCCTGTTCCAGGAAAGCCGAAATGAAATCCGCCGCCGTGGTGATCGCCGCTTCCAGCGCCGAAGAGCAACATCGACCGTGAGTCGGCATGGGCGTGAGATCGAGATCGTGCTCTGTCCGGGCGGACTGCCGCGCCGGCCGCGGCGGTGGCAACCGATGCCCGCGAGCGCGGCGGCGCTGAAGCTGGCCGAGGTGGCGCTGAAGCCGATCGGGCTGGACATCCTGGTGCCGCTGACCGAGGCGCGACGCGGGATGATCCATCTGCGGACGCGGGAAGCGCAGCGCTGGGTGTTCTCCCTATGGATGCGTGGCGATGAACTGAGCGCCGTCATTCGTGCGTTCGGCCCCGGCCTGGCCGGTGATCGCCAAAGCTGGTGCGATTGGGAAGGACAGGAGCCGCTGGAGTTGTTGCAGCCAGGCGAGTTCGTGATTTTAGAGGAACTGATCAACAGCTTGCCGATGTAATCGGCCGGCTCGCGAACCGCCATCTCCGCGACGGCGCGGTGCCCGCCATGAATCCTTATCGCGCCTTACTCCGCCCCGCCACATTCAGCATATCGGCAGGCGGTAGCGGGGAAACCGGCTATCCGGCCGATCGCCGCTTGCCAGGATGCAACGGCATCACCGGACGGGACGCTGCAAGCGCCGGCTTCCACCCCGCGATAGTCCGGGCGCATTCCCGCGCCTTGGCGTTGTCGGTGATGCCCGGGAAGTGCCGGCGCAGCTCGATCATGGCGGACAGCTCGCCCTCCTCCTCGAACACGCGACGGATGGAGGCAGCCTCGGCTTCGGTGACACTGAACATGCAGCCAGGATGTACGGGCAGGAGCGCAACGGGCAAGCGCCAGCCGTCCGCCTGCCCCACGAAGGCCGATCCCCGGGAACCGCTTGGCGCTGGCAAACCGGAGCAAATCCAGCCGATCCGACCCGACACAGGGCACCCGCCTAGGGTGACTTGGTCTGTCAGAGATTGCCTGTCCAGCGCTCAAACAATCAGAATCCGAAACTGGGTACGAAACTGGGTACGGCGACTGGGTACGAAAGTGGGCACGAAACTGGGTACAAAAGTGGGTACGGGGTGAGCGCAACCAGCGTGAAAAACGGCAGTCTGGCACGCCATGAAACGTGACTCCGGCAAGGTGCAGTCCCCGGCAAAGCGAATCCGCGACCGCGGCGAGCTTGAGGAACAGGCGCGACTTTTCGGCCAGGAGTGGCATGCCGGCGATCGTGCTCAAACCTGGCTCGTACGCCATGAAGGCAAGCCGGGCGAATTGGGTCAGATGGTCGAAGACGGCTGGTCCTGGACAGACATCGGCCGGGCCATGCACATCGCCGGAACCACCCATCGCACGGGCGAGCCGATCTCAGCGGCTATTCCAGAGATTGCCTGTCCGTCGCTCAAATTCCGAAAATCGGTAACAGGGAGCGATTGCGGGAACGTTAGCGGGAACATTAGCGGGAACGTCGGGAACATTAGCGGGAACGCCGACTGGGTACGAAAGTGGGTACGAAACTGGGTACGAAAGTGGGTACGGGGTGAGCGCAACCAGCGTGAAAAACGGCGGTCCGGCACGCCATGAAGCTTGATTCCGGCAAGGTGCATTCCCCGGCAAAGCGAATCCGCGACCGTGACGAGCTTGAGGAACAGGCGCGACTTTTCGGGCAGGACTGGCATGCAGGAGATCGCATTCAAACCTGGCTCAATCGCCACGAAGGCAAGCTGGGCGAACTGAGTCAGATGGTC
This sequence comes from uncultured Alphaproteobacteria bacterium, assembly GCA_963709085.1. GTDB lineage: Bacteria > Pseudomonadota > Alphaproteobacteria > Acetobacterales > Acetobacteraceae > Rhodovastum. The sequence continues at coordinate 37,681 of CAVPVB010000013.1, read as the reverse complement.
GAGGACGGCTGGTCCTGGGGAGACGTGGGCCGGGCCATGCACATCGCCGGCATCACCTACCGCACGGGCGAGCCGATCGCGCCGGACCTTCTCCGAAGAAAGGCGTACCGGGCACGAGTGGAAGCTCGTTCGAAGATCGTCAGGCTGCAGGCCAAAGCCCTCCAGGACCCAGGCGGCTCGGTGCGCTTGCCTGCCCAGCAGCAGCCGGGCTTCAGGCCGCCGCAGCCTACCGTCGCTCTGTCACCAGGCGAGCAGGCCTCTTCGGTCTGGGATGAGGAGCCGGAGTTCAAGCCGATCAGCCTGCTCAACTGGAGCGGCAAACTGATTACAGATGAGGAGAAGCCGCCGAAGAAGGAACCCGTGCCAGGTCCGAAAATCAACGTTGATGCGGTCATACGAAGGCTGCTCGGTAAAGAGTGAAGATATTTTCTAAAGGTATCGATAGTGACAATCACGAAAAACGACAAACCTTCCACCCTTGCTCCTCCGCTTGACGGTGAGGGCACCTCCGTCAGGCGCCCGGTCTTCAACTTCGAGGCTGACGTCGATGCCGTGCCGGAGCTGGAGATTCTTGGGGCCAGCAAGAAGGCCGAAAGCCCGGTCAAGGTCGGGCACGGCGCGGACCTTTCCGGAAAGAAGAAGATCATCTTCTGGACGGGCCGTGGCAAGACCGGCAAGACCACGGGCATTCGGTGGGCCGCGGAGACGGCGGTTGCGAACAAGCGGTCCCTGCTCATGGCCGATATGGACCCGACCAACGATACGTTTTCAAAATACGTGGCCGACGTCTTGCGTCCGCCCGAGGCATCCGACCCGGCCATCGCCCTCAAGTGGCTGGACAAGCTCCTGCAGCATGCCTTGCAGCAGGCGACGTCGCTTCTGGTGGACCTGGGCGGCGGCGACACGACGCTTCGCCGTCTGGTGATCCAGCTGCCCGACCTGGTGGCGATGTTCGAGGCGCAGGGCTTCGCGGTCGTCGTGCTTTACGCGGTCGGGCCACAGGAGGAAGACCTGTCACCGCTGGCGACGTTGGAGGGCCTGGGGTTCAGGCCGACGGCCACGGCGATCGTGCTCAATGAGGCGATGATCGAAGTCGGTGATACGCGGGAGACCGCCTTCGCCCGCGTCTTTGGCCATAGTGCCTTTCGTGCGGCCCTCGATCGTGGTGCCATCCCTGTCTGGATGCCCCGCCTTCTGGCCGCACAGCAGGTCGAGATTCGTCGCCTGCACTTCCGCGACGCCGCTGACGGACAGGTCGGTCAGGCAGCTTCGCCGCTGGGACCGTTCGACCGGTCGCGGGTCCTCAACTGGCTTCAGGCGATGGACACCAACTTCGCCGGCATCAAGACATGGCTTCCGTGAGGGAGGGCGCGCAAGCGCCCGACCTTCCGCGGACCAGCGATGAGCTGGGGCGCGAAATCGAGCGGATGCAGGCGGAGCTGGACCGCGCCACCCAGCTCGGCGGCCTGAGGAACGATCCGACGCTGCCGCTGATCCGGGCGTTGTCGGCGTCGCTCGGTCTGCAATGGCGGCTGCACGATCAGGCCGTCGGCTACTTTCACAGTGCGAGCAGCCGGCTGGACCGCCAGCTCGCGGACACGATCGCGCAAGGCGAACAGGCGCTCGAAACGCGGCGGGTCGCCATTGTCGAGAAACTGGCGCCGATTCTGGCGGACCTGACGACGAAGAACGTACGTACATGGAGCCGGGCTGTCACGCTCAAGACGGCTCTGGCCTTCGGCGGGTTTGCGGTCGCGCTGGCGCTCGGGGTGGGGGCGGCGGGGTATGGAGCAGGCTGGGAAGCCGGGCATACCTCGGCCCTCAGCGCCTCCGGCGCACTGGCCGGCGCTGTCCTTCGAGCCGGGCCGGCAGCCGAAAGCGCACTCGTCGGCATGGTGCGCGCCAACAATCTCGTGGATGCCTGGTCGAGATGTCAGAAGGCGGCGACGGCCGACAGGGACGGCCGGCGCGTCTGCTCGATGCCGATGTGGGCGGACCCGGAAAGCCAGCCGAGAAGCTGATGTCATGTCGGCCAACCATCGAATTGGCTGCATGTCCGCGGCGGCCAGTTCGGCGCCGGTGCGCGCAGTTTATGCCGGATGCCGCGGTGCCAGGTCCTTGCGGACCCGGCTGCATCGTGATACTCAGAACGGGACTTCCCAATCCTGGATCGCGTCCGGGCCGTCATCCCGTTCCCAGATGATCGTGGTCAGGTCGCCCTCGTCGAGGTTCCAGGTTTCGATGGCCTGGATCTCGTAGCGGTCGCGTTTCAGGCCACGGATGTCGCGGCTGCTCAGGCCGGCGCCGGTGCGAAGGATCGTCATGATGCTGTCTTCCTCTGTTCTCCCAGCCAATCGCTGGTGATCAGCGGGACCGCCGGCCTTCGGGGTGGGTCAACATCGGAGGTCTGCGAGCAAGCGGAGCCGGGTTGCGCAGGGCGCGAGGCGACAGCCTTGCGTCCAAGCGGCCCGGCTCTGCGCAGCGAGCGGGCCGGAGCCGCGCATCTTCGCGCGGCATGTCGCCCTTTCTTGCGGCATGGTGTTGACGCGGCACGACCTGGCCGGCGGTACGATGGAGAGATCAGCGAGGAGGTTTCTTCCTTGCTTCCTGCGTCGCGGCGGCACGGGATGGTGGTGGGTTGCCACGAATGCCGGTTCGGCAACCTCATGAAAGAAGGCGCGGGGAACAAAACCCTGCGCCGGTCTGCCATCTCGGGCGGGAGCGGAACCTCGATCGGCTCCGCTCCCGGGTGGTCTGTCAGGCCGCCATCTGGAAGGCTGCCATCTCGACGGCGGCGGACTTGCGGGCCACGCTCGCCGCAGGTGCCACCGGTGCCTCGTAGGGCTTCCAGTCATCGCCGGTGATGTCGGCGTAGGCGATGATCGCCCCCTCGGCGGCGGCCAGCAGGGCGAAGGACTGCAGGGCCATCTCGGCGGCGAACAGGCGGGCGCGCTCGGCCTTGCTCTCGAAGCCGGCCGGACCTTCGCGGTCCTCGTCGCGGTCGTCGTTGAGCAGCTTGCTGGTGAGTTCCAGCGCCGCCGACTTCTTGGTGCCGTAGAACTGGGCGGCCCCGAAGGCGGAGCTGACGAAGGCGCCGGTGATCCGTTGCAGGTGGATCTGCAAGGCCTTCTCGTTCAGCGCCGTCCCGAAGGCCTGGGCGGCACTGGCGATGTGCTCCTTGGTCGCGTCGCGGATGCCGTCGTAGTCGACGGGTTCGAGGCCGAAGGTGCGGACGAGGTTGTCGGTCAGGCCCTGATGCGGGGCGAGGCGGGCGACCAGTTCGAAGGTGATGGACTGGCGGTCCGGCCGGCTGGCGGGAGCGGTGATCTTCGTGGTGGTCTTCGCGGCCGTCGGGGCGATCTTCCTGGTCATGATGTCGATCCGTTCTCTCTGCCCGGGAGGTTCCGCCGGCGTTGTGCCGGCGTCCGCCCCCTCGGGTGCGGTTTCCTTGGCCGGGCAAAGGCGGGAGCGGAAAGCCCTGAGGACGGCAGTGGTGCGGGAGCGCAGCGACACGGTGCCGGCCGAACCGCAGGCGCTCCGCCGCTGGCGGAGCGGGGCTTGCAGTGACCGGCGCCCGGCCCAAACCGCACGCATCCGAGGGGGTGACGCCGACACGCCACACCGGCTATCCCCGTGGCCGGAGAGAGATCGACGCGCTCATGGCCTGGTTCACGCACGGTCCGCGCAGCCCCACGGTTTCCCGCCCGGCGCGGTGGATCATCCACACCGATGGGCTGGTTGCCTGCCCGGGATCATGCCGCCGATACCGAACCGCACCGCTTCGGCTGTCCCACGTTCGACCGCCGGCACTGACGCGATCGGGGAGCCTGCCGGGCTGCGCCGAAGTTGCAGGGATGGGGCGGGACGCAGGCTTGCGGGTCTGCCGGCCGGCGTCGCCGCGTCGCCGTGCTCTGCCTGACTGTTGGGCTGGCCACGCGCACCAGACGGCGGCGCGTGGATGCGCACCGACGAGCGGATCGCCACGAGCGCGCCGACCCGCCGGATTGCCGGCGCAGAGCAGGTGGAGCCGTCCTGCCTTGCCGTCGGGAAATGGCTCGCGGGCCTGCGCACGTGGACAATCCGGGGGTGCTTCCGCTGCGCTCGTCACGGGCAGGGCAGGGGGCCGGGCAACGCGGTCAGGCGGCGATCGGCAGTGCCATCAGCCGTTCGAGTTGGCCGATTTCCTGGCGAAAGCGGCGCATGTGTGGGCCGTAGGTCGCATCCAGCCGATGGCGGCGGCGAGGGTGCGATGTCCAGGCCGTCTGGTTCCGACACTCAGCCACCCGGGCGCGCCAAGCCGGGCGACGCCTGGACCCTTTCGGCCGGAACCAACGAAACGCCCGGATTTGACAGATAGGCGGACAAAGTCGGAACGGGCCGGCACGACTTTCGAGGCGGAACAGTGGGTTGGACGCCGCCGGCGTTCTGGCGGTGCGCTGGCGGTGATGACGGGAAACAACTGATTTCCGTCAGCCCGCCAGGACGCCGAAACACCCTGCTTTCCTGGTCGAAATCTATACGACAAACCCTGTCGGAATGAGGCAGTGTGCGGAAACCTGTTCGATGAGGTTTTCCGCACATGCTGGTCGGCTACATGCGCGTCTCGACCGACGGCGACCGACAGGTGCTGGACCTGCAGCGTGACGCGCTGTTGGCCGCCGGCGTCGATGAGCGTCACCTGTTCGAGGATCGGGTCAGCGGCAGCCGCGGCGATCGTGCCGGTCTGGCCAAGGCGCTGGCGTTCGTCAGACCCGGCGATTGCCTGGTCGTCTGGAAGCTGGACCGGCTCGGCCGATCGCTGCCGCACCTGCTGACCACGGTCACCGACCTCAAGGCACGCGGCATCGCCTTTCGTTCGCTGACCGAGCAGATGGACACCACGACGCCGCAGGGCGAGTTCCTGTTCCATGTATTCGGCGCGCTGGCGCAGTTCGAACGGTCGCTGACCCAGGAGCGGGTTCAGGCCGGGCTCGCCGCGGCACGGCGTCGCGGACGCCGTGGCGGTCGACCCGTCGCCGATCGATGCCGAGAAACTTGCGGCGGTGATCGCGGCGCTCGACGGCGGCGCCACCAAGGCCGCGGTCTGCCGCACGTTCGGCATCAAGCGCAGCACGCTGATCGACTCCCTGGCCCGGATCGGCTGGTCTGCCGGCCTCAAGGTCCAGGAGGCATGAGTGATGCGACGGCAGCAACTGAGCGAAGCCCAGATCGCGGCGCTGTTCGATCCGCCAACGGAGCAACGTGAGCTGGTGCGCCACTACACGCTTGTCGGACGCCGACCTCGCCATCGATCCGGCGGTGCCGTGGCGATCACAACCGCCTCGGCCATGCGCTCATGCTTTGCTACCTGCGCTATCCCGGTCGTCCACTGCGCGCCGGCGAGCGGCCACCGGCACCGCTGCTGGCCTTTGTCGCCGAACAGATCGACGTTCTTCCAGAATCGATCGACGACATATCTGGCTGCGGAACGGAACCGCCAGCGCCATGCGGTCGAGTTGCAGGACAGACTGCGGTTGCGTCCGTTTGGCAACGCGTGCCGCGGCTGAGTTGGCAACCTGGCTGCTGCCGCACGCGATCGAGAATGACCGGCTTGCCCATCTGGCCGAACTGGTCATGCAGGAGTGCCGGCAACGTCGGATCGTCGTCCCGTGGCCCGCGGCGCTTGAGCGGCTCTGCATCGATGTCCGCCATCATGCGAGGCGGGAAGTGCATCGCCGGCTGACCGATGGCCTGTCCGCCGAACAGCGCAAGCGCCTCGATGCGCTGACGCAGCGCCGGGAGGAGAGCGGCCAGAACTGGCTGACCTGGCTGCGGCAGATGCCGGAAGCCGCCAAGCCAGCCGCCATGCTCGGCCTGATCGAGCGCCTGGAGCATGTTCGCGCGATCGGCATCGAGCCGGGCCGCGGCCATCTGGTCCACCAGGCGCGCCTGGCGCAACTCGCGCGCGAGGCCGGCCGCACCACGGTGCAGCATGTCGCCGGCTACGAACGGCAGCGTCGGCATGCGACGCTGGTCGCCATCAGCCTGGACCTCTGCCGCCAGCCTGACCGACCAGGCCATCGATCTGTTCGACCGTCTGGTCGGCGCGATGTTCCGCAAAGCCGAGGGTCGGCATGCCCGCGCCTTCCAGGCCGATGCCCGAGCCATCAACGAGAAAGTCCGCCTCTACGCGCGTGTGGGCGCCGCGCTGATCACCGCCCATGATGGCAAGCAGGATGCATTCGGGGCGATCATCGCGCGGTGATCGCTTGGGAGCGGTTCCGCACCACCGTCGCCGAAGCCGAGGCGCTGGCGCGGCCGGAGGCATTCGATGCCTATCAGAAGCTTGGCGAGCACTACGCCGGCATCCGGCGCTGGTCGCCGGCCTTCCTGGAGGCGTTCGCGTTCGAGAGCGTGCCGGCGTCCGCCTCGCTGATGCGCGCCATCGAGGTGCTGCGCGAGGCGAACCGTTCGGGAAACTCCACCCTGCCGAAATCCGCGCCGACCGGGTTCGTCCGCCAGCGCTGGGCGCCGCTCGTCCTGCCAGGCGGCACCATCGACCGCCGCTACTACGAACTCTGCGTGCTGTCGGAACTGCGCGACCGGTTGCGCGCCGGCGACGTATGGGTGGCCGGCAGCCGGCAATACCGCTCCTTCGAGGAACGGCTGATCTCCACGCAGACTCTGCAGGACCTGCAACAGAGCGGCACCTTGCCGGTCGCGGTCGAGGCGGATTTCGACCGTTTCATCGAGGCCCGCCGCACGCTGCTGGACGAGCGGCTGACGGCGGTCGATGCCCGCGCCAAGGGCGGCATGCTGCCGGGCGTCACGATCGACAAGGGCGTGCTGAAGATCACGCCGATCGAGAAATCGACCCCGCCGGAGGCCGAGGCCCTGGCCGAGCGCCTCTACGCCATGCTGCCGCGCATCCGCATCACCGACCTGCTGGCCGAAGTGGCGGGCTGGACGCTGTTCCCCGACTGCTTCACCCATCTGCGCACCGGCGAGACCGCCGCCGACAGCCGCATCCTGATGGCGGGATTGCTCGCCGACGGGCTCAATCTCGGCCTGACCCGCATGGCCGAGGCATGCAGCATCGCCAGCCTCGGCCAGCTCGCATGGACATCCGACTGGCACATTCGCGAGGAAACCTACGCCCTGGCGCTGCGCCGCCTGGTCAACCAGCAGCAGCGCGAGCCGTTCGCGGCGATCTTCGGCAGCGGCACGGCCTCGTCGTCCGACGGCCAGTTCTTCCAGGCCGCCGGCCTCGGCCGCGACGCCGGCAACCTCAATGCTCACTACGGTCAGAAATCCGGGTTCAAGGCCTACACGCACCTCTCCGACCGCTACGGCCCCTTCTACACCAAGCTGATCGCCGCCACGGCGAGCGAGGCGCTGCATGTGCTGGACGCGCTGCTCTATCACCAGAGCGAGGTCTCGACCCGCCGCCACCATACCGATGGCGGTGGCGATTCCGACCATGTCTTTGCTCTCTGCACCCTGCTGGGTTTCCAGTTCGCGCCGCGCATCCCGGGCCTGAAGCATCGGCGGCTCTACAGCTTCGGCAAGCCGTCCGACTATCCCGACGCTGGAGCCGATGATCGCCGGGCGCATCAACGTGGACCTGATCCGCGCCCACTGGCCGGAAATCCTGCGCATTGTCGCGTCCATCCGCACCGGCACCGTGACGGCGTCGCTGATCATGCGCCAGCTCGCCTCCTACCCGCGGCAGAACGGCGTCGCCGCGGCGCTGCGCGAGTTGGGGCGGCTGGAGCGCACGCTGTTCACGCTGGACTGGATCAACGACCCCGAGCTGCGGCGCACGACCGGCCAGGAACTCAACAAGGGCGAGTCCCGCAACAGCTTGGCACGGGCCGTGTTCATCCATCGGCTGGGCGAAATCCGCGACCGAACCTATGAGAACCAGCAGCATCGCGCCTCCGGTCTCAATCTTCTCGTCACCGCCATCATCCTCTGGAACACGCGGTATCTGGAGCGCGCCGTCGCCGCCCTGCGCCAGACGGAGGACGTCCCCGACCATCTGCTGGCTCACCTGTCCCCCCTCGGCTGGGAGCATGTCAACCTGACCGGGGATTACGTCTGGGCCGCCCAGCAACAAATGACGGAAAACACTGACGGATTGAGGCCCCTCCGGGCAGCACCCGAACTGGCGCCCAAGGCCGCCTGATGTTCTCTATTTGTCCGCCTATCCGTCAAATCCGGGCGTTTCGTTGGTTCCGGCCTTGATGCAGATCAATGTTTGGTTGTGCGATCATCGCTTCAGTCGCGGACAGGACGTAGGGCCCGCGCCGCGTTGAGTGGGCGCCGTCGCTCCCGGAGGGCGTGCGTCATGGGTGCGCGGCGATACGGAGCCGGCTTTTCGGGTGTGGCGCTCGGGCTGTTCTGCGCGCTGCTGGTGACGGTGCCGGCGACGGGGCAGGACGCGCCACAGAGACTGGTGGGCGACAACGCGGCGTCGGAGAGCAACCTGGATCTCGCGAAGCAGCTGCAGAACCCGGTCGGCGACCTGATCAGCCTGCCGTTGCAGAACAACACGAACTTCAATTACGGGCCGCACAAGGGCACGCAGAACGTGCTGAACGTGCAGCCGGTGGTGCCGTTCCATGTGAATGACGACTGGAACGTTATTACGCGCGCGATTCTGCCGCTGGTATGGAACCCAAGCCTGCAACCGGCGCAGACAGTGCCGATGGGAACGGCGCCGATGTCGTTCACCGCGTTCCTGGCGCCGAGCCATGACGCGAACGGATGGCTTTGGGGCGCGGGGCCGGTGGTGCAGGTGCCGACGATCAGTAGCGCGACGCTGGGCTCGAACGTTTGGGGTGCGGGGCCGAGTGCGGTGGTGGTGTGGTCCGGCGGCCCGTGGGTAGCCGGCGCGCTCGTGAACAACATCTGGTCGATGGGCGGCACGCGGGGCAGCACGAGCTACAGCACGTTTCTGGCGAACCCGTTCGTGTCCTACAACTTCGACAGTGGCTGGTATCTCTCGACGGCGCCGAACATCACGGCGAACTGGCAGGCCCCGGGGACGAAATGGACGCTGCCGCTGGGCGGCGGCGTGGGGAAGCTGGTGCGGATCGGCGACCTGCCGGTGGATCTGTCAGTTTCTGCGTATCGCAACGTGGTGCGACCGGAGATGGGGCCGGGCTGGCAGCTGAGCACGCAGGTGGCTTTCGTTTTCTGACGATATGGCAAAGGGATTTCAGGCAATGACAGGTAAGATGCTGCGCCGGAAGAGGCTGCTGCTGCTGAACGCCGCGCTGAGCCTGATGATTGGCGGAGCACCGCTGGCCGAGGCGTGTTCGCGGGTGACCTATCTGGGCCCGGAGGGTACGGTGGTGACCGGGCGGTCGATGGATTGGATGGTACCGCTGCATACCAATCTGTGGGCGTTCCCCGCCGGCTTGGCGCGCGATGGCGCGGCGGGTCCGAACTCGCTGACCTGGACGTTGAAGTATGGCAGCGTGATCGCCTCGGCGTACGAGGCAGGCACGACCGACGGTATCAACGAGAAGGGGCTGGTAGCGAATCTTGCTGTATCTGGCCGAAGCGGATTACGGCGCGCGCGATGCGTCGCGACCGGGGCTCTCATTGGCCGGTTGGGCGCAGTACATTCTGGACAATTTCGCGACGGTCGACGAGGCCGTGGCGGCGCTGCGGTCGGAGCCGTTCCAGGTTCTGGGGCCGGCACTACCGGGTGGGTTCAAGCCGACGATGCATATGTCGATCTCCGACCGCAGCGGCGATTCGGCCATCTTCGAGTACATCAAAGGCAGGCTCGTGATTCATCACGACCGGCAGTATCAGGTGATGACGAACGAGCCGAGCTTCGACCAGCAGTTGGCGCTGGTGGAATACTGGAAGGAGATCGGCGGCCAATCGTTCCTGCCGGGGACGGAGCGGCCGGCGGACCGTTTCGTGCGCGCATCCTATTATCTCGGCCTGTTGCCGCAGACGGCGAACGAGACTGAGTCAGTAGCCGGGGTGATGAGCGTGATGCGCAACGTGTCGGTGCCGTTCGGCACGTCGACGCCCGGTGCGCCGAACGTGGCGCCGACACTGTGGCGGACGGTGAGCGACCAGACGCACATGGTATATTATTTCGAGTCCACGCTGAGCCCGAATGTGTTCTGGGTGGATGTGACGAAGCTCGACCTGTCGAAGGGCCAGCCGGTGCGGCGGCTGGAAGTCGATGGGAAGATACTGGCGGGCGAGACATCCTCACAGTTCGCACCGATATCGAAACCGTTCGTGTTTCTGCCGGCAGCGGTGAAGTAAGGGGAGACGCGTGGGCCCTTGGCGATGGCTGATCGTCACCCAGTCCAGACGCTGACCGGTCGCGCGCCTCGCGCTACACCCATCGGAAAAGGCCACCGACATGTGCATGAACGGCGATTTCGCGCACGCCCTCGGCGCGTTCCAGATTTCGACAGGATTCGTCTTATGAATAGGTGCAGCACTATCGAGTCATACCCTTCCGTTCGTTCGTCGAATGGCCACCATCAGGCTCGAATGACCGGTGGCGGGTTCGGGGTCGGCTTGGCGAGAACCTTGATGGTCACTTGCGTCGGCGTGGCTCTGGCCATCAACGCCTTTGCGGCCCCGGACAGCTCAATTCCAAACGACCAGTCGCAGCTCCAGCCGCTCGTCAACCAGGGCGGCAGGGAACTGCGGTTCGACTGGCCCATGCTCCGCATCGGCACCGCCGAATATGCGGAAGGGCCGACGGGCGTCACAGTCTTCCGCTTCGGCCGGAAGATTCTGGGCGTGGTCGACGTGCGCGGCGAGCCGGCGACCGCGAACACCGACTGGCTGAAGCTGGGACGGGATACACCGACTGTCGATGCGGTCGTCCTGTCCGGCGGGTCGTTTTACGGCCTCGAATCCACCACGGCCGTGGGATCGGCCATGAAGGACGACCAATTGCGCACCGGCGCGATCGGTGACGTGGCGCATGTCACCGGCGCCATCATCTATGATCTCGGCGACCGCCGCCTGAACGAAATCTATCCGGACAAGCGGCTCGCCCAGGCGGCCTTCCGCGGGGCAACCGAAACCGTATTTCGCAACGGCTCGGCCGGTGCTGGCAGGATGGCGAAAACCGGCTACCTGTTCGGGCTCAACGCATACGGCGGTCAGGGTGGCGCTTATTTCGAGCAGGGCACCCTTAAGATCGCAGCCTTCACCGTGGTCAACGCATTGGGCGCCGTCGTGGACCGCAGCGGGCGCATCGTGGCCGGCTACCGCGATCCTGCCTGGCCGGCGAACCTCGACGCCGCAAGCCTGCTCGCGTCGTTGAAGGATAAGTGGATCAGCGGCCGCAGTGAGGTCAAGCCCAGCCAGAACACCACGATCAGTCTGGTAGTCGTCAACCAGAAGCTCAACTTCGCCGACCTTCAGCGCCTGGCGATTCAGGTCCACACGTCGATGTCGCGCGGATTGCAGCCCTATGCGACGCAATACGACGGCGACGTGCTGTTCGCGGTGTCCACCGGCGAAGTCGAGTTGCCGCAGAACGAAGGCCAGCGCACCGCCATGGTCACCTTGCTGCCGATCCTCGCCTCCGAGGCAATGTGGGACGCGATCCTGGCGTCCGTGCCGGAACAGCCGCAATTGCCGAAGCCCATCGCCACGACGGCACCGCTGCCGGCGAAATATGCCGGCAAGTACCGATTCAGCCGCTTCGTCACTGTCGACATCACCGCTAGGGACGGCAAGCTGTTCGCGCAGGCAACCGGCCCGCGTGACGCCTATGAGATCAGTCGTGACCAGGCCGTCGAACTGGTTCCGGTGGCCGCTGCACTGGATCAGTTCACACTCGCCGCGCCGTCACGTTATCCCCTGGTCCTCGATTTCTCGACCGGAGCGCTCGTGATCAATCCGGGGCTGTGGGCTCAGGTCAGCGAAAGGCAATGATCGGCTGGAGGAACCGGCCGGTGCTCTCGTCGGTCGCCCGTCTCGTACATATTCCACGAGCAGGCATCCCGGCAGCAATCATGATGCGCAAGTAACCTAGCCGGGAATGCCGGACAGTTCGAACCGGAGTTCGACGCCGATGGACGACACTGGTAAATCGCAATCGCCGCTGCCCCCCGGCTACCGGCAGGGCGTGATCTCTGCGATCACGGTCGTCATCGCTTTCTCACTCCTGTTCATGCGTTACTGGGGATTCGAAGTGACCGGGAGAGTGACGATTACCTCGGTCACTGCGGGTATGGTGCTCTTTGTGGCAATCCAGCTGGAGTTCCGCGCGCTATGGCGCGCCCTCCAGCCCGAGGACGAGCAGGTGTCCGAATACAGGAGGACGCTGCGCTGGTTCATGACTTCGGTCAGTTTCCTGTTTGCGAGCGTCGCACTGGCGGCGCTTGCCACCACGGGGATTGCGCCATGACGCCCCCAGTGGCTCACCAGCAACATGTTATTCGCAAGGAAGGAACACTGCCATGTGCGTGAACTGCCTGTTCGCTGACGCCTTGGGGGCACTCCTTACAGACCAATCGCGCAGAGGCGTTGACCGACGTCGCTTCCTGCAGTCTTCACTCGCGTGCGCTGCCATCGTGGCGCCACCGTTCTCGCTGTCCAGCGCCGCCGCTACCGCGCCCGGTGGGGCTGATCGCGCGTCCATGATCTTCCATAACGGCAAGGTCTACACGCTCGACGCGGCGCGACCGTGGGCGCAGGCGGTCGCGGTCGCCGGCGACACAATAGTCGCTGTGGGCTCGGACGCGGACGTCCTCGCGTTCGCCGGGCCGCAGACGAAAGTGATCGACCTCGCCGGGAGGATGCTCATGCCCGGCTTCGTCGAGGCGCACATTCATCCGTTCCTCGGCGCGTTCATGACCGCGGGGGTCGATCTTCAGGTGCCGACCGCCAATGATGCGCTTGCCGCGATCGCCGCTTTCGCGAAGGCGCACCCGACAGGCACGACCCGCGGCTTTGGCTGGCGCGTTGACATGTTCCCGCCGGAAGGACCAACGCGGGAAATGCTGGACGCGGTGATTGCGGACCGGCCGGCATTCTTCCTCGCGATTGACGCGCACAGCCTATGGGCCAACAGCAAGGCGCTCGAAATCGCGAAGATCGACGCGCACACGCCCGATCCAGTCCCCGGCTTCAGTTATTACGTCCGCGACAAGAGCGGGAAGCCGACAGGTTACGTCATGGAGACTTCAGCCATTCTCGAGGTCGTTAACGCCATCGAGCAGATCTCGCTGGAATCGATGGCGAAGCTGCTCGTCGACTGGCTGCCCAAGGCCTCCGCTGCGGGAATCACATCTGTCTACGACGCCGGGGTTCCGCCTATCGGCGCCGATCAGGGCGCGATCCTCGAAATCTACACGGAGCTGGAAGAACAGGGTCGGCTGCCGTTCCGCGTGGTCGGTTCGTATCTCCTCAAGGCGCCGCCGATCGAGGCCGCGATCTCATCCACGCAGGACCTGATGCGGCGGATCAACACCGACCTCGTCCAGGCGCGCATCCTGAAAATTCTCGGCGACGGAACGCCGGGAGGCTACACCGCATGGCTCACCGAGCCTTACTCGGACAAGCCGGATTCGATCGGGAGTTCGCCATTCAGCGAGGCGCAGTGGAAGAGCCTGATACTCGAGGCGGACCGCGCCGGGATCGACGTGCATATCCACGCCTGTGGCGAACGCGCGGCTCACGTCGCACTCGACGCCATCGAGGCGGCGATCTCGGCCAATCCCCCGCGCGACCGGCGTCACGCGATCGCGCACAACGTCCTGAACGACGACGTGGACATTCCCCGCTTCGGCAAGCTCGGCGTCATCGCCCAATTTTCCGCCAACTGGCTGTCGGCGGATCCGGACACTCTCGGCAGCCTGACCCGCCTCTACGGTCCGGCGCGGCAGAGCAAGATCTATCGGCCGAAGTCGATCCTGGCGGCCGGCGGCGCCGTGACGTTCGGATCGGACTGGCCGGCGGCCGGCTACTTCTCGACCTACAAGCCGCTCGACGCCATTCAGGTGGCCGTGACGCGTCAGTTGATCGGCAAGCCCAACGCGCCTGTCCTGTCGCCCGCGGCCGAGCGTTTGGATCTGGCGATGGCGATCCACGCCGCCACCCTGGCGGCAGCTCGCCAGATCCGCCTCGAAGACAAGGTCGGCTCGATCGAGGCGGGAAAGCGCGCCGATCTGATCGTGCTCGCGCAGAATCTGTTCGAGGTCTCGCCGCACGACGTCGCCGCGACGCGGGTCGACATGACGATGATGAACGGGCGCTTCACCCACGGAGCTTGACCGGAAGGCGGAACGAAAATCGCCAACCAGCGGCGGCGCCGGGTGAAAACATATGTCGACACAACAACCAACCTCAAGTTGCATGTCGTGAAATTATTGTGCCACTTTGATCGGAACTGGTCAGGACCTGGTCAGGACTTGGTCAGGACCTTGCGATGATCCCCATTAATCGGAATAACCGGGCATTCTTGCGGCAGTACAAATCGGCGAGGCCGGCCAAAGCGGTCCACGGACAGTCGGCTCCCGACCGTACCCGCGCCTCGGCGTTCCGCTTATCCTGCTCGATGCGCTGACGTTGTCGCTCTTCCCGTTTCCGCCGAAGGCTTTCCTGGGCGCCCCACGTCCATTCCTCCAGCCAACCCAGAATGGCAATGAATTCGGTGCCAATCGCCTTCTCCTTGGCAAACGCTGCAAATGATCCTTCTTTCAGTTCCTCGTCCGGCCCGCGCGCGTGCGATGTGCAGATCAGCACGTGATAATCCGGTTTATCGCCCGCTAATTGAAACCCCGGGGGCAATCGCGTGCATCCGGGGCGGTTTGACAGCTATTGGTTCCAACTGTCCGCCACCTGATGGCCGGGAAAGCTTGCTAGCTTCAGCCGGTGCTCCGCCCAGCGAGGATCGGAGGCGAAGTAGGCCCGCTATGCGTGGGAAAGTTTCCGTCGCTGGTTGATTGCCGGCGGACTGGACGGAGGGAGCAGCCGGGCGATGGCAGTCACGCCTTGACCCGCACCACGCGACTCTATCTGATCAAGGAAAGACGAGGTTGTGAACCAAGAACGCTCAAGGGAAGGGGAAAATAAATGAATATGAAGATGGCTCCTCCGGTTTTTCTCGCCGGCCTCCTGGGTGTAGGAATTTCCGCCCCGGCAAGGGCTGACTGCGACCCAAAAGTGTTCATGGTGCAAGAGACTACGAGTCTCCAGCAAAGCGGAGCCACTGAGCTTGCTTTCGTATTAACCGCAACGCAGGCAGAGTATGACAAGGCAAAGACGAATATCGCAGGTAGCGGGTCTTATGGCCTCATCTCCGGTGCGTTAAGTTATGACCAAGCTCAAGAAAAGGCCCGCCAAATAGCACAGACTACGAAATTTGATTACAGTAGTCATTATGCGTCGAACTATTTAAATCAATCCATTTCTGGCAAGGCACTAGATAACTATACACAATGTCTCGAAAAAGACAAGGAAAGGCCTGGTTTAGCTCTCTGGTTACAGAGCAGAGATGGGGATTATTTCACCTTTAGAGCTTTCTGGATCGGGGCCAATACGAATATTCCTGCTGCGAAATACGACGTGGCGCCCATTGTTGATGGCGGCACAATCATCGGGAAGCCGGACGCTTGGCTGAAAGCCAAGACGGAAGAAATCGTAGTGAGACGAAATGCCAACAACGATATGTATCTCAATCTAAAGGTAGGAGGGGAAACTGCGACCAAAGTTTTGGTGAAAGACCCCCCTCGTGTCGTCTGGCTCAGGGAGCGGGTTGTTTCCAAAAAGGTGATGACCGCTACCTCTCACGGCCCAGACCCAGGCTGCACTGCGGGAGCGGACAGTGACACCATTTCTCCTCTCCACCCCGGAGGGTCTTTCATTCCGAATACCCGCACAACGAACCATTCTACATCGGACCCAGCCCATTATGGTGAGACATACACCGTTGATAGGCCTGACCAAGTTTCTGTCACAATCACTCAAAGCACTGGCAGTTGTCAGGTTAGTCAGTCTGGCAAGGGTCAGACTGCAGGTTGTTGAGACGTTTCCTCAGGCTGCGGAATAGGGAAAGGGCACATCTCCATCAAAGCCGGATAAAGCCGCTGCGCCCGATAAACCGGATTATCGGGCTATTTCGGCGAAGCGGCGAAGCTGCATCCATACATATACTTGTCATGCTTTATGCCGAATGAATCCCGATTGTCTTGATGCTGTTCCGGCAGGTAGGTCATCGTGATCTTGAATTTGGGATATTGTTGTTCAATCGCGGCTTTACGAGAGTCACAATAGTATGGCGTAGATTTGCCATCACCATCAATCCATCCCGTAGAGAACTCTGGGACTTTGAGGACTGAGGACGCCCCGGGATCGGCCGGAAAAAAGATGGGCCACAGCGCGATGACGGCAGCGATGGCGGCAACAATGCCGGCTACAGACTGCAAGGCGGTCCAGCCGAAATATCCCCATGCGCGTTAAACCCCACTGGAACCCATCACCGGCAAAGCGGGTTGGCGATCCCGCTCCCCCCACGGATTTACTCTTGATAACAGATTTTATCAAGAGTAGAAACGATCGCATGCCGCGACGCACGACCGACACCCAGCCCGAACCCGACCAGCTTCCCGCCCAGACCGGCCCGGCCGCCGCGGCTGCTGACCGCCGCCGAGTTCCACCGGCTCGCCGACGTGCCGCCCGAGGTCGAGTGGTTCGCCAACCTCAGCAACCCGAACACCCGCCGCGCCTACGAAAACGCGGTGCAGGACTTCATGCGCTTCGCCGGCATCGTCCGGCCGGAGGAATTCCGCACCGTGACGCGCGCGCACCTCATCGCCTGGCGCGACGAGCTGCGCGCGGCGCGGGCTTGGCGGCGCGACGATCCGGCACCGGCTGGCGTCGCTCGCCTCGCTGTTCGAATATCTGTGCGAGAAGAACGCCGTCACCCATAACCCGGTCAAAGGCGTCGAGCGGCCGAAGACGGAAAGCGGCGAAGGCAAGACGCCGGCGCTCGGCGATCACCAGGCGCGCAAGCTGCTCGACGCGCCCGCAGGACGACACGATCAAGAGCAAGCGCGACCGCGCCATCCTGTCGACGCTGCTGTTCCACGCGCTGCGGCGCGAGGAGCTGTGCAAGCTGAAGGTCAAGGATTTCCGGCACGCGCGCAAAGGCGTGCCGCATCTGAAAGTCTCCGGCAAAGGCGGCAAGACGCGCTATCTGCCGCTGCATCCCGGCACCAACGGCGCTGATCAACGACTACCTCGACGCCGCCGGGCACGGCGCCGACGAGAGCGGCGCGCTGTTCCGGCCGGTCCGCAACAACCGCACCGGACGGCTCGAACGGGCGATCACGCGCGGACGGCGTCTATCGGCTGGTGCGGGGCTATTCGGCGCAGCTCGGGTTCGAGATCGGCGCGCATGCGCTGCGCGCGACCGCCGCCACCAACGCGCTCGACCACCAGGCCGACATCGCCAAGGTGCAGGAATGGCTCGGCCACGCCAACATCGCCACCACGCGCATCTACGATCACCGCCGCACGCGGCCGGAGGACAGCCCGACGTTCAAGGTCGCTTATTGATGACGATGGATCGGCCGCCCAAACTGATACCGCAACAGCAGAAAGAAGCACAGCGACGGCGGCCCGACGGTCCGACACTCAAGGAACCGGCGAAAAGCTACAACGTTGGTGTGGCGACGATTTCAAGGCTGTCGGTCCAAGAGGT
Source organism: uncultured Alphaproteobacteria bacterium (assembly GCA_963709085.1). GTDB lineage: Bacteria > Pseudomonadota > Alphaproteobacteria > Acetobacterales > Acetobacteraceae > Rhodovastum. The sequence continues at coordinate 19,992 of CAVPVB010000013.1, read as the reverse complement.
CTCTGCATGAGTATCCCAGACTATCAATCGCTGATGCTTCCGGTTCTATCCGAAGCCTCCAAAGTTAACGGAGAGGTTCGTATCGGCGATGTCCGGAACAAAATTGCTGAACAACTTAAATTGACGCCGGAAGACCTCGAAAAGCGTCTCCCCTCTGGAAGGCAAGGTGCCTTCGAAAACAGAGTTCATTGGGCTAAATTCTACCTTGGAAAGGCGGCTTTGATTGAAAGCACGCGGCGGGGACGATTTAGGATTACGACGCGCGGGCAACAGGTTCTAGCTGCGCATCCAGCGCGAATTGACAATGATTTTCTTAGCCAGTTCGACGAATTCAGACAGTTTGTCGAGAAATCGGCCGAATCCACGACGCAGAATTTGCTTCCGGCTGAGCCACCAGGCGCTGGTCAGATAGAGACACCGGATGAGATCATGAGGGTGGCACACAGGCAAATTGAGGCATCTTTGGCGCAAGACCTTCTGGAGCGTATCCGCGCCGCCCCTCCCGACTTTTTTGAGCGCCTCATAATTACTCTTCTTCTCAGCATGGGATATGGTGGCTCTATCGCCGATGCTGGCCGTGCCCTTGGGCGCAGCGGCGATGACGGCGTTGACGGGGTAATTGATCAAGACGCGCTCGGGTTGGATCGCGTCTATGTCCAAGCTAAACGCTATGCGAGTGGCCACAACATCGGCTCCAGTGCGATCCGGGATTTTTTTGGAAGCCTTGATCGTCACAAGGCTGCAAAGGGCCTGTTTGTGACGACCTCGGCCTTTTCCTCTTCCGCGAGAGAGACCGCAGAATTCTTGAGCAAGCGGATCGTGCTGATCGATGGTGAGCAGCTGAGCGCTCTCATGATCCGTCACAATGTCGGGTGTCGAGTTGAGGATACGCTTCACATTAGAAAAGTTGACGAGGACTTTTTCGAGTAGAGAAAATGGGCGGCCGCTCTCCAATGGACGGCCAAGAGCCGAGGTCTTTCCACTGCATACGCGATCCTCTTGAGGTAAGAAGATATTCGGATCGTATAAACGTTTCTCTTGTGGAAGTTGCCGCCTTTCGGTAAAGTAAGATTCTGATACAACGGCGGCAGGTTGCCGTGCGGATCTGACGCTGCCGCATAAGACGCGAGAAGGGATTCGTTATCACGTGTTACTTTTGCCGGCCCGCCCTCTTGGGTGCTGGCGGCGAGAGGACGACAGCAGCGCCGGCTGGCCGGGGCCGCGTGCTGTTCCGCAAGGCGACGATTCCTGGCCGCCGAGAGGCTCCACGCTATGCTTGGGTACCAAACCAAGGACGCGCCAGCCCCGCACACCACCACCAACGCCGCCGTCCCCCGAGGGCGACGAGGTATGGGGCAGCATGTTTGATATCGTGTTTGGCGCCCGCCCCCCTGCCCCGGTCCCGGAGGCCGATCGACCACCTACCCGGACCCCGAAGCCGAAGGCACCAGCCCGGCTGAGGAAGCCGGCCACCAAGCCGAAGGAATAGGTTCCGACCCGATCGCAGCCCGGGCTTGCCCATCGCGCCATGCCTGGCCATGTTTTCCAGCGGAGGTCCGCTATGTCCGACCTGTACGACGCTGACATTCTACAGTGGTCCGAGCACCAGGCGGCGTTGCTGCGCCGTCGTGCCGCCGGCGAGCTGGTCAATGAGGCAGACCTGGATTGGCCGAACATCGCCGAGGAAATCGAGTTGTTGGGCAAGAGCCAGAGCCGCGAGTTGAGCAGCCGGATCGCGACGATCCTCCTTCACCTGATGAAATTGCAGGCGTCGCCAGCAGGCGCCCCGCGCGCCGGCTGGCGCGATACTATCCTGGAACAGCGCGACGAGATCGAGCGGCTGCTGGCCGACGCACCCAGCCTGCGAGCCCGCATTCCCGGCACCATCGTGGCCGAGATGGACCGGGCGAAACGCCGGGCCGAGGCAGCCCTGGCGGAGTATGGCGAGCAGCCAGGCCACGACCTCGACGCTATCGCGTACACTGTGGAACAGGTGCTCGGGTCATGGCTGCCGGTATAAACACCCGAGTTCGTTGGCTGCGGATGCTCAAGAAACGCCGTCACGCGATCCTGCCGCTGCGCCGGCAGTTGTTCCATCGTCGCCTCGCGGTCTGGTCAGCGCGTCGCGTCGTGGCTGAACTCCAGGCGGGTGCCGCCCACGTGTAGCCGCTCGACATCATCGGCGTCCGTGCTTCCCCGGCTGGAGCGGCGGAACTCGTTCCGGCTTGTTGTGCCTGCGCATGGCGTATAGGACCGAACAACATCCGTCGTTCGGTGTTATATAGCGCCATGAACGGCCGATTTGTTTCCTATCTGCGCGTGAGCACCGACAAGCAGGGCCGCAGCGGCCTCGGCATCGAGGCCCAGCGCGAGGCGGTGGCGCGGTTCTCGAACGGCGGCACCTGGACGCTGCTCGCCGAGCTGGTCGAGACCGAAAGCGGCAAGAACGCCGACCGGCCGCAGCTTCGCGAGGCCATCGCCCACTGCCGGCAGACCGGTGCCACGCTGCTGATTGCCAAACTCGATCGGCTGGCGCGCAACGTCGCCTTCATCTCGGCCCTGATGGAACAGGGCGTGCCGTTCGTGGCCTGCGACATGCCGACCGCCACCCCGTTCATGCTGCACGTCTACGCCGCCATGGCCGAGGAAGAGGCCAGGGCGATCAGCCTGCGCACCAAGGTGGCGTTGGCGGCGGCGAAGGCGCGGGGCGTGAAGCTCGGCGGTTGGCGCGGCGGCGCACCGCGCGACACCACCGCGGCGACGGCCGGCGTTGCCCGGAAGGCGGACGCCTTCGCCGCCGACGTCGGTCCGATGGCAACCGACATGCGCCGGCGCGGACTGTCGCTGCGCCAGGTCGCCGCCGAGATGACCAGGCGTGGCATCAGGACACCCCGGGGTGGCGCCTGGACGGCAACCGCGGTGCGCAACGTGCTGGCGCGTTTCCCGGCCTGACATCTTCGCTGCGGATGGGTCTGTGCGGCTGCAGCGGAACAGAAAAGTAGCATAAGGCTGTTCAAAAGTCCCATGCGGAAGTGCCGCCCCTGCGAAGCCTGCATAGATATCGCCCTCGCGATCGGCGACCACCACCACCGAGGCAGCCTCGGGCAATTGCGCTGCCGCACACTCCGCCCCTTCCAACCAACGGATGCTCTCCTTGTCTTCCAGCGCGCGGCGGTGTGTCGGGGCGATCTCGTCCGAACGTGTCCATATCCTGGCACCCAGCAGACCGAGAACGGCGCCTGTCTCGCTGTCGATGGCGATCTGCGGATGGATGAAGAACCCGGCGGAAACGCCGTCCCCTGCCGGCCCGAATCCACGGCGCCGCTCCTCGCGGCCGGCGAAATTGATCTCGGTGGTGTCCTGCGCCACGACGATCCGGCGCCCAGCGCAGGCGGCAGCGGTGCGGCCTGCCAGGGTCTCCACGATCTCGACGGTTGTGACCGACGGCGCCGACAAGAAGCGATGGATCGCAACCTCACCCGCGCGATCAAGGCCAAGCCTGCGGATGACCAGCGACCCGGTTTCCATCACCCGTTCGATCAGTGTGCTGCCCATTGCCGCCCGACGAGCATCCCCAAAATGACCAAGTGCTCCAATCTGCCGCCCCATGACATCCCCAAGTAGAGAAATGCCGCAGAGAACTCAGAGGGTTGGCAGGACTGCAAGCAAAATGTGTGAACGCCGTAGCCCCGGCGGGAGCGGCGACTCGTTCCGGCTTGTTGTGCCTGCTCACGGTGTATAGGACCGAACAACGACCGTAGTTCGGTGTTATACGAAGCCATGAACGGCCGATTTGTTTCCTATCTGCGCGTCAGCACCGACAAGCAGGGCCGTAGCGGCCTCGGCATCGAGGCCCAGCGCGAGGCGGTGGCGCGGTTCTCGAACGGCGGCACCTGGACGCTGCTCGCCGAGCTGGTCGAGACCGAAAGCGGCAAGAACGCCGACCGGCCCCAGCTTCGCGAGGCCATCGCCCACTGCCGGCAGACCGGTGCCACGCTGCTGATTGCCAAACTCGATCGGTTGGCGCGCAACGTCGCCTTCGTCTCGGCCCTGATGGAACAGGGCGTGCCGTTCGTGGCCTGCGACATGCCGACCGCCACCCCGTTCATGCTGCACGTCTATGCCGCCATGGCCGAGGAAGAGGCCAGGGCGATCAGCCTGCGCACCAAGGTGGCGTTGGCGGCGGCGAAGGCACGGGGCGTGAAGCTCGGCGGTTGGCGGGGCGGCGCACCGCGCGACACCACCGCGGCGACGGCCGGCGTTGCCCGGAAGGCGGACACCTTCGCCGCCGACGCCGGTCCGATGGCAACCGACATGCGCCGGCGCGGTCTGTCGCTGCGCCAGGTCGCCGCCGAGATGACCAGGCGCGGCATCAGGACACCCCGGGGTGGCGCCTGGACGGCAACCGCGGTGCGCAACGTGCTGGCGCGTGTCCCGGCCTGACCTCTTCGCTGCGGATGGCGAGCGGCATGCCAGTCCACCGTGTTGGCGTAAAGACAATGCCGTCTACACGCGATGGCGATACCCCCCTCTCGACTCGAGCCAAGTCGCGCACCTCCAAGCAGGGATTATGGGGCTATGTCGCGCGCCTTGTTGCCCTCGATCCTGGCCGCTCAGAACCTTCCCTCGCAATCCGCCTCTCATGAGGTTAGGATTCTTGGGATTTTGAGAGAGAGGCCGGCGACCTGCCATGCTGATCGGTTACGCGCGTATTTCCACCAGGGAACAGACCCACGCCTTGCAACTCGACGCCCTGAAGGCCGCCGGCTGCGAGCGGGTGTTCGTGGAAACCGCGTCAGGGGCGCAGAAGGACCGGCCGGAGCTGGCCGCGGCTATCGACTATGCCCGCGCGGGTGACACCGTGGTGGTGTGGAAGCTGGACCGGTTGGCCCGGTCGATGCGGCAGCTTATCGAAGCAGTGGGAGCCTTGCAGGCACGCGGCCTGGGGTTCCGCTCCCTTACCGAGAGCATCGACACTACCAGCCCCGGCGGGGGCCTGGTGTTCCACCTGTTCGGCGCACTCGCGGGGTTTGGGCGTTCCATCATTCGCGAGCGCTCACGCGCTGGCCTGGACGCCGCGCGCGCCCGCGGCCGGATCGGGGGCCGTCGCCCATCCTTCACCGACAAGGACTTGAGCGCCGCGCGCGCCCTGCTGCGTGACCGTAGCCTGACCGTGGAGGAGGTAGCACGCCGCCTTGGTGTCGCCCCGGCCACGCTTTACCGACACATACCTGGAGGGCGCAGCACGATCGGCGGCGGATATAGCCATGTCGCACCATCTCAGCCGCAACTCACCACGACGTAAGACGATCAGAAAGAATGCGTTGAACGATGGCTACGCGGATTAAGGCACTGGTGAAGCCGGAGATACTGGTTTGGGCGCGGAACAGCGCCGGCTTCAACTTGTCTGAAGCGGCGGCTAAAATCGACGTTGCGGAAGAGAAGCTGGCTGGCTGGGAAGCCGGTGAGGATGCCCCTTCCATTCCCCAGCTTCGCAGAATCGCGGCCGCCTACAAGCGGCCGCTGGCCGTCTTCTACCTGCAAACGGTGCCAACTGACTTCCAGGTGCTCCGCGACCTTCGCCGCCTGCCCGGCAGCGGCCTTCGCCGCCTGTCGCCGGCGCTGATGCTGGAAGTGCGCCGTGCCATCCAGCGCCGGGAACTGGCGCTAGAGCTGACGGCCGATCTTGGTCAGAAGTTCCCGGCTTTCACGCTTCAGGCCACCTTGACCGAAGACCCGGAGGCTGTCGGCTCCCGAATCCGTAACGCCTTCAGCATCGCCAATGACGAGCAGGCCAGATGGCGCGATCCTGATGGTCGCGCGGCCTTCAATGGCTGGCGCAGTCGGATCGAGGATGCCGGGGTTCTGGTTTTCCAGGCGACCAGCTTTGACGCTGAGGAGGCATCGGGCTTTGCCGTTGCAGAGGACCGCGCCCCGCTGATCGTGGTCAACCGGAAAGACCCCCCAACCCGACGCAGCTTCAGCTTACTCCACGAACTGGCGCACCTGATGTTGCACGTCAGCGGCGTGTCTGATTTGCATACCGATGACGCAAGACCGCCGGAGGATCAGGCGATTGAGGTTTTCTGCAATCATGTCGCCGCTGCCGCGCTGATACCCAAAGGGTGGTTGCTCAATGAAGCCCGCGTGGTGGCGCGTGGTGCCCGTGCCACCACCTGGACGGATAGCGAAATTGCCGATCTTGCCCGCACTTTCAGCGTCAGCCGTGAGGCGCTGGTGCGCCGCCTGCTGACCTTTGGCCGCACGACGGAAGCATTCTATCGGCAGAAGCGCGGCCAGTATCTGGCGGAATATCTGGCACAGCGGCAGAAGCAACGGGAGGAGACCTCAGGAGAGGGCATTCCCCGCAACATGCCACAGGAGACGGTCAGCAACTTTGGCGGCCCCTTGGTGCGGATGATTTTGGGCAACTACTACCAGGATCGGCTGACCTTGAGCGATGTAGCCGGCTATCTCGGAATCAAAACCAAGCACATTCCAAAACTTGAGCAGATGGCCGGCTTTTGATGATCGCCAAAGGCAGGCCATTTTACAGCATCGACAGCAGCGCACTGATTCATGGCTGGCGCCGCGCCTATCGGCCGAAAAATTTCGGCTTCGTATGGGACCGGATCGACCTGCTTATTCACGAAGGGCGACTGAAGGCTTCCGTTGAAATCTTCAATGAGCTGGAAAAGAAGGATGATGAGCTTTTCGCGTGGTGTAAGGAGCGGCGCGAAGCTTTGGTTGTGGAGATTGATAACGTCTGTCAGATGGAAATGATACGGATCATGACGGCTTATCCGCGGCTGGTGGACACGGTGAAGGGGCGTTCAGGCGGTGACCCCTTCGTGATCGCACTGGCCGCCACCAGCCGTCCCCCGATGACGGTCGTTACCGAGGAGAACCCCGGGAGACAGCGGATACCGGATGTCTGTAGCGCGGAGAACATCCCGCATCTCAAGTTGGCAGATATGATCGAGCAGGAAGACTGGCAGTTCCGCTGACAGGCAATGCCGAGCGTCTGCACTGTCGGCTTCTGTTCCGGGTTGGATGTGGTGGTGTGGGCAAGCTGGCCTGGCCGCTCCGTGCCCGAAGATACCGGAGGGGCCGCCGAGTCGGCGTGCCTTTTTGCGATGACCGTCTACAGGCCAAGTGTGCCTTCTTGCGATGGCCGTCGCTCTCGCGCACAATCGCCACACGTGGAATTTCAATGGGTTACGAAGTTATCCCGTGGCATCTTGCGAGCAAACTAGAAGTAAAATTCTCTGCTAATAGCTTCATCGCAAAAAGGCACAGAGACGGCCGCCTAGAAACAGTGCAAAAAGCGGTTATGGGTGAGGTGCATGACGTTCTGATGGCTCGGGGACGGACCGGCGCACTTCAAGCGGGCATTGACCGTGCAGTGGTAGAAGCTGCGGCACTGTATGCTTCTGACGAAGATGCTGGTCTAGGCTTCGTATTCTCAGGGTGGGCGCAATGCGCGCTGCCACACCGGAAGCTTGCGGCAGATGCACGTTGGGAAATTTCTGGTGAGCGGGTACGTCTGGTGGTCGAACCTGGACTCCGCCCCTCCGTTAACAATGGCCCGATGGAGCACGTTGGCGTGCCCTACGGCAGCATTGCACGGCTGATTCTTCTCTACCTTCAAACAGAGGCATTGCGGACCAACTCACGGGAAGTAGAACTCGGACGAAGTCTACGACAATGGTTGGAGCGCATCGGGACTAGCATAGGCGGAACGGCTGCACGCGCCGTACGAGATCAGGCCGAGCGAATCAGCCGGTGCCGACTTACATTCCATATCCAGGGATCGGGACGAATCGGACTAGTCAACCAGTCGATCGTAGATCGTGCCCTGTTTTTTGAACAGGAAAACGGTCGACAAGGCCGGCTATCGTTAGAGACGGCGAAGCTCTCAGAAGGGTTCTACGATCAGTTGAAGCGCCACCCGGTTCCTGTCGAGGAGGCCGCGGTGCGGGCGCTCGCCAACAACTCGGCCGCCCTCGATGCCTATCTGTGGCTTGCCTACCGGTTGCACGTGCTAACCGGAGACAAGCTCATCACATGGAAGGCGCTGAAATCGCAGTTCGGTAATTCTTATCGGGAGCTATTCCATTTCAAGCCGCGGTTTGCACAGGCCGTCCGGTTGGCGCTAGCGGTCTATCCGGACGCAAACGTGGAAATTGTGGATGCCGGCATTGTCCTGAAGCCATCACGTCCGCCGGTTGCTCCCCGTCTGGTCAGCATCCGGTAGAGCCTCGCAAGAAGGCACGCTTTCAGGGGCAACCAAAACCAATCGTAGCAGATCGGCGACCGGTGGTAGCCGCTGCATAGAAAGCCCGTTTCTTATGCTGTCATCAGGTGATGACGTGATACCGCGATGCCGTGAAAGATCATCGCTGCCGTCGGCGGGTCTCCCAGCGCGTTACCGGCGGCTCGCCCGCACTGGCAAACAGCGTGTCCAGGGCATCCATCATGATCTGCTGCGCGGCCACGCCACGGTCAGCTGCGAGGCGTCGCAATCGGCGGTGATCATCGGGCAGCAGATAAAACGTCGTGGCGATGGTATTCTCCTTCACTCCGAGTGAAGGAGCCGGTGCAGAGCGGATCGGCGTTTCGTGGAATGCCAGCGGCGGCTTGGCATGGCCTGGTATTGCTCGGGGCAGCGGTTCGTCTGGTAGGTCAAGGTCTACGGCCAGCACAGGCTTGCGAGTCACCGGCCGCCTCCTACTGCGCCGACGGCATCACGGGATGCCTTGATGCCGTCATGACGGGATAGCTGGATACTGAGCCGTTCGGCCAGCGTTTGCCACAATGCGGTCACCTCCTCCTGCGCGGTGCCCCCGGCCTCGAACCCGGTCCGGCCAGCTCCTGCGCCGCGTGGATAGTCGATTCGCAGCGTCATCCGGCCGAACACAGGTGCGAGACGAGCCAGCAGTTCATGGGCCTCCGCAGCGTCCCTACTGCGCCCGCCACCGGGTATCTGGGTCAGAACGAAACCGAGGTCGACCGCTCCGCGCAGCAGCCGCACCACGGGACCGACCGCGTCAAGATCGTCGGTGGTCGGGCGGCTCGGGACCAACGCCAGATCGGCAGCAGCACCGATCGCCCGGATGGTGTCATGGACGGTAGGCGGCGAATCGATCAGCGTCAGATCGTACGCGCGCCGGAGTGCGGGCACCTTGGCGGGCAGGTCGTCGGCGGCGATTTGCAGCAGGTCGGGGTTGACTGTCTCGGCTGGCTGGGCGTTCCGCCGGTTCCACCAGCGCGTAATGCCGCCCTGGCCGTCCAGGTCGATTAGGGCGACACGCAAGGGCACGGCGGCCGCGGCGACGGCCAGTTCGCGCACCGTTGTTGTTGCCCCGGCGCCGCCCTTCAACTTCGTCACCAGCAGAATGCGGCCCGTCATGCCGTCCTCCTATTATACCGTCATCACGTGATGACGGTCTGACGGAAGGATGGTATGCCGCGATGCCGCGATGGTCCACCGGATAAGGTTCGGTCAGGCGCGATTCTGCGCGCCATGCCAGATGCGCAGGATCGTCACCACGTCCTCGTCTTTGAGGCGGTAGACGATGATGTAGGGAAGCACCACGACCAACTCGCGGGTTCCAATCTGGCGACCAGGCCGGCCGCGGCGCGGGAACATTACCAGGCTGTCGCCGGCGAGCAGCAGTTCGCGGCCAACCTGCCGCGCAGCAATCGGGTTGTCGGTCGCAATGTAGCGTACGATCCGGCCGACATCGGCCAGCGCCTTGGCGCGCCAGATGACGGGCACAGGTCAGTGCGGCTCGGGCGGAGGTGCGTCAAACTCGCCCAGGGCGAGCCGCAGCAGCCATGCACGGACCTCTTCATGCGGCGCGGTGCGCGGGTCAGCGTCGGACTCGGCGATCGCGGCGGCCAGGGCACGCGCCTCACCTTCGGCCTCGTCGTCCTCGATCAGCGGCGCCGGCTTGCTCATGGCTGAATGATAACGCATCTGGATGCCGCATTGTAGCACGTCGTGGTGTCCAAGCAGGCAGGCTGTAGCAGCGAGCCGGCCCCAATGGGCACCGGCTATCCGGCCGATCGCCGCTTGCCTGGATGCAACCGCGTCACCGGACGGGACACTGCAAGCGCCGGCTTCCACCCCGCGATAGTCCGGGCGCATTCCCGCGCTTTGGCGTTGTCGGTGATGCCGGGGAAGTGCCGGCGCAGCTCGATCATGGCGGACAGCTCGCCATCTTCCTCGAACACACGACGGATGGCGGCGGCTTCGGCTTCGGTGACACTGAACATGCGGTCAGCATGGAGGAGGGCGGCCGCGTCGGGCAAGCGTCCCGCGTTCGGCTACCTCAGGAAGGCCGATCCAGGGACCGCTTACCGCTGGCAAACCTGGGTAGATCGAGCCGATCCGGCCCGACACCAGACATGCGTCTAGCATGACTTGGTCTGTCAGAAAAACCGCTCAACCGTCCAAAACGACTGCGGTGACCAAGGGGCATCTTTTGGGGTATCGTATAGGGCATGCTTTAGGGCATCGAATGGGGTATCTTTTAGGGTATCGTTTGCCGATATAGTGAGAGAGAAAATGTATTTTCCAACGTGCGATGCCAGTTAAGCATCTGCGACATGACACCGAGATCGAGCAATTAGCGAAGGACCTGTCGGGGCGCTGGATGCAAGGCGACGGGGTGGAACCGTGGCTGCGGATCATGGAGCCGGAGCTTTCCCGCAAGGTCCGAAGCGAACGCTGGTCATGGGAATTGATTGCGCGCGCCCTCAACTCGGCTGGCATCAGGTACGAAACCGCGCGGCCCTGGACTGGCAATAGCCTGCGCAAGAAGATGGCATCCATCCGCTACGAGGCGCGCAAGCGGGCGCCAAGGAAGAGCGCTGCCACGCAGAGAGTCAGCACCTGGGAATCGCCGTTCGCGGGCGCAAATGCGAGCGTCATGATTCCGGTCGAGGATGAGGAGCCGGAGTTCAAGCCGATCAGTTTGCTCAACTGGAGCGGAAAGCTGATCACAGATGATGAGAAGCCGCCGAAGAAGGAACCTGTGCCAGGTCCGAAAATTGACGTTGATGCGGTCATACGAAGGCTGCTTGGTAAAGAGTAATGATATTTTCTAAAGGGGTTCTGTGAGCGGCTGGAGGTGAAATTCCTCCGGCCGACCTGGCGGCGTAGAACCCCTCCTTGGCGCGCCGGCGGCGGGTATCCAACTCGCGCTTGAGATCACGGCCGGCTGTGCCAACTTTCTTTCCATGGCCCAGAATAGCCACGCGGATGCGTTCTATGACCTGCTGGAAGCGGCTGGGTGCGATCCCCTGACGACGCAGTGGGAGCGTGCGTTCCTGGCTGCCATCCGCGCGCAGGTCGAGGAAGGCGGGCAACCGTGGCTGTCGGACGAGCAGTCGCGGGTGTTGGCGCGGATTGCTTTGAAGATCGGCATCGAGTTGCCGCCGCGGGTGCGCGACCTGGTTGATACCCCCGAGCAGGCTCGCCTGTTGGCCTTTGTGATGAACGCCCGCGGCGATCCCCGACTGACCGCCTGGGAAGAGGGTTTCCTGGTGAGCATTTCCGATGCGGTTCGGGTCTGCCGCCCCCTGAGTGACAAACAACGCGCGGTGCTGGCGCGGATTGCGACGAAGGTTGAGAGCGACCCTGGCGAGGAAGCCGAGGAGCCAGCGGACCTGACTGACCTGCGCGACGTGATCGCCGGCGGCTGAACTGATGGCGCTGGCGGCGACCGATGCAGCGGAGCATGCGGCGGTGAACCGAGCCGCGCTCGCGGTCCGGCCGGTTCAGGTGGACCGCCGCGGTGCGGGCCGGCAATCGGTGCCCGCGTTCCGGATCGGCGAGCGTCTGCCAGGGTGTCGGCGAGATCATCTTCGGGGGCGGTGACGATGCGGCGCAGCTCCGCCATCGAGCGGCGTTCCGCGGGGAGGCCGGCGACGTAGACCAGCAGGCCGCGCAGCAACTCGCGTGCGGTGTCGTTCCAGTGGGATTCGCTGTCGGCGCCCTCGGCGACGACCAGCATATCGGCGAGACCGGCGGCACGGCTGACCACATCGGGATCGTCGGGATCGAGGGTGTCGAGCCAGTTGAGGTGGTGCGTGGTGCCGCCGGTGATGTCGAACGGGTCGATGAGGATGACGTCGTGGCCCATGCTCCGGCGCGCGCGAGCGGTGACGGCATAGGTCTCGCCCTTGAAGTCCAGCACGAAGGCCGAGCCGGGATACTCGAGCAGGTTCGGGATGACGCCGCTGATTCCCTTTCCGGCGCCGGTGGGGGCGCAGGTGAGCAGATGGCCGTCCTGTCGGAACCGACGATCGGCGCCGCGCGGCGCATCGCGCATGACGCCGAGCACGAAGGCATCGGCGGGCGCCGCCGGCGCCAGATGGCGTGCGGCATTCCGCGCCGTCCCGAAATGGGGGGTGTAAGCCCTAACCGCCGAAAATTCCGCCAAGCCGGATTTCGCTCCGCCGAACGCCCCGCGAGCGGGAACTTTCCGGTTTTCGATGGTTGGCGGGGCGCGATCCGATGACCTGGAACCCGCCTGGATGCCTGTGGCGGCGTTCCATCTTTCCGTATTTGACCTGAAATACGGAAAGTCTCCCCGGACGGGGCGCCCGCGGGGCCGGATTCGGCCTGACGGAATTTTCGGCGGTTAGGGCTTACACCCCCCTCCTGCATGACAGCGAAAAGCCGGCTGACAACCGGTCATCCGCAGCTGTTGCGCGGCACAAGAGGCAAGGAAACAAGCTTGCCTATCCGGTTAACGCAGACACCCACTAAATGTGGTGTGCACCCAGTCGCCGGAGTAAAGCTCGGCATAGGTTAGTCATTCTACGTCTTCTTCGATTCCGCGCAAGAAACGGATCGCGTTTAACGGGTATCAGTGCCGGTCATAGCGTGTTGGGTCGGTTTCGTTCGTCGCCCAAGTTCCACGAATTTCCTATAAACACCCACTATCCCTCAGTGGATGTCTGCGTCAACCGGATAGGCAAGGAAACAAGAAGCTTCTTCGCTGGTTCTTCCATTCTACCGCCGGCCAAGGTCGGCGTGCGTCAACACCACGCCGCAAGGAAGGGCGACGCGCCGCGCGTAGTGCGCGGCTCCGGCCCGCTCACTGCGCAGAGCCGGGCCGCTTGGACGCAAGGCTATCGCCTCGCGCCCAGCGCAACCCGGCTCCGCTTGCTCGCAGGCCTCCGGTGTTGACCCACCCCGAAGGCCGGCGGTCCCGCTGATCACCAGCGATTGGCTGGGAGAACAGAGGAAAACAGCATCATGACGATCCTGCGCACTGGCGCCGGCCTGAGCCGCCGCGACATCCGTGGCCTCAAACGCGACCGCTACGAGATCCAGGCCATCGAAACCTGGAACCTCGACGAGGGCGACCTAACCACGATTATCTGGGAACGAGATGACGGCCCGGACGCTATCCAGGATTGGGGAGTCCCGTTCTGACGGACAACGAAACGACCATCGGCCGGGTCCGCAGGGATCCGGCTCCTGGGCTGTACACTCGCGGGCGACAAGCAAGGCACCTTCACCACCCATTGAAGATCAATGCCGGCCCAGTCGTGCTACCCGGCGGCATCGGCGTCCTGCGTGATCACCGACGGCTGACCAGGACTGCCACGGCCAGCACTACTCCTGTCCCATCCTCTCAATCCGCGCCGCCATGGCCTTCACCGCCTGCTGCACCAGCGCCTGGGTCCGCAGCGGCAAATCGGAGGATTGGAATTCGTGCACCAGTTTTCGGAGGTCGTCGGCCCATCGCCGCCTCTTGGCGGTCAACCATTCGGCCTGGTCGCCACGCCCACCGTCAACGGCGGCCTGAAACTCGCGCTCCAGCTCGCCGGCAGCACGCATCACATGCAGCAGGCTCGCCTTCAGTGGCTCCGGCAGCTCGGGGAGATCGCCATAGGGATGGGTGCCGGCGGCCGCCATCGCCTGGTTCTGCTCGGATACCTTCTCCATGAGCCGGGCGTAGCGCTCGAACCCCGGGAAGCGACGACACAGATCGCGCAACGTCCGGTCGGAGGCGGTGTTGTAGATCTGGTGCAGGTCCTGCATGTGGCCGATCATATGATTGGCCAAGGCGATGCCGGTGATGCCCTGAGCCTCAAGCTGGCGGACACGGAGGTTGATGGCGGCGGCGATCTGGCTGGCGTCCGGCATCCGACCTCAGTTCATTTCGATTGCGGGTATTGTGAGCACGAAGCTCCGTTGGCGAGCACGACGCGATGATGGCGAGCACAGTGGCAGATAATGTGAGCACAAGCCCCGCCCCATTGGCAGATAATCCGAGCAGGATTCATCTCCGTTTGCGAGCACGAGCGCCGATGATTGCAAGCGGCTACACCTAACAGCCCGTTGAAGAAGCAGTCTCATCCAACGACGATGATGCCAAATCCCCGCCGCTCGCCTCATCATAGCTTTTTCCGACCCAAATTGGGCGGTCTCGTGAATCTGTGCCCGAATCTTCGATCCCCCCACCGCGGTCGGCGGGCCGTCTGGCGTGACAGCATGTCTGCGTGTCGCCGCGCATGCGTGCATTCACGCCGACGCGCCAGCATGCCTACCTCTCGCCAAACGGGTGCTTGCCCCGGGCACGGAGGACCAGGTCGATGCCCTCACCCAGGAGGGCTTGAAGCGTCGTATCCTCCTCGACAGCGAGCAAATTGAGCGTCCGCACGAGCGTCGGCGAGAAGTGGCCCATCACGGCCTTCTTGCCATCACGGGACGGCCGGCGAGCGGCAGGCACCAACGTCGGCGGTGCCTTGGTGTCCGCGGTCGCCGGCGGCGGCGGCGCCTCTTCATCCCCCCGTATTAGATTGGCAAACCTTGGCTTAGCCATGCGTCCCCTCCCCCTCCGTTAGCAGCGTGCGCAGCCACGCCCACAGGGCGGCCACCTCGTGGGCGGCTTTGCCGGTCGGGGCCAAGTCCTGCGCCGCCTGGCCGTCCGCCAGGCCGACATGAAAATCCGCCCTCTCGGGCAGCCGCACCGGCGCGATCGGCACCCCGAGAACCTTGGCAGCATCGGCGTGGATGGTGGTGGCCGTCGGCGAGCCGGACATGAACACCGCCCACGCGGGCTTCTTCCACGTCTTCACCAGATCTGCCGTTGCCCGCGCCGCGGCCAAATCGAATGCCCGTGCCCGCACCGGAATCAGGATGATGTCGGCGATCGATGCCGCAGCCACGGCCGTCGCGTTGGCGTGCGGCGGCGTATCGATCAGGATGAGCTGCGCCCCCGCTTTCCGGAGCGCCGCCACCTTGCCGGCGAGCAACGGCGGCGCGGCGCAATCCAGAACTTCCGGGGTGCTGTCCTTCCCCCGCCATTGCCCCCAGAGTGCGGCCGTCGCCTGCGGGTCGGTGTCCACCAGGACTACCGGGACCCCTGCCCGGTCGGCTTCGACTGCCAGGTGGATTGCGAGGGTCGTACGACCACTGCCACCCTTTTGGCCGATAAGAGCCACCGTCGCCTGCATGAACGGCTCCAGATGTGAATGCACGTCGGCAGTCTAACCTGACTGCGCGCCGACGGTCCAGCATGCCTGCGTGCATTCACGCAGTTACACCGGCACGATTGCGTGCTGGAGTGACTGCGTGAATGCACGCAGGTGAGGAGCGATTTCTCCGCCGCGGTTCAGTGCGGCCGGCCGACCGGATAGCCACCGAAGATGACGTCCAGTGCCTGCACGATGGCGTCGGACGCCGCCTCTGCCGACGCCACGGTTTCGAGTAGGACCGAGCGCGGGAACGCCGCCAGGTCGAGCAGCCGAGCCCGGTAGACGGTTCCCTCCACGTCCACCAGCGGGGCTACGCCGTCATGGTCTCCGCGCTGCGGCAACGTGAGCGGAGCAATGATGCGGGTGGTCGAGGGGACATCGTGGTGCTGCAAGACAACCAGGTAGGGCGCCTTCATGCCACGGACGCGGTGGCGCACGATGTCGTAGCGGCGTGGGCTACTCGGCGGCATCACCCTCGGCCTCCAGATGCGCCCGAATCAACTCGCTGGCAGATCCGTATTCTTCCAGGTAGCGGTCGTGCGCCGCGCATGCTTCGGCGATCTCGGCATCCCATCGTGCGCGCGCGCGTCGGCCGAGTTCGGCGGCGACGGCCCCTTCCGCCAGGGCGGACAGGTTCAGGCCCTCGGCCCGCGCCTTCTCCACCAGGTCGCCGTTCAGTGTCAGGTTGACCGGGCGCTTGGCTGCCTGGGTATCGTAGACCTGCCCCATGCGCATTCCCTTTGAAGTTTAATGCGTATCCATACCCTGGCGTACACGGATGAGGCAACATGCACATCCGTCCGGCGACGAGCAGGCGTGCCGTCGTGCCTGCATGCATTCATGGCGGCGTGCATTTACGCAGACATGAATGCATGCAGGTCTACCGACAAAAGACAAAAATCGTTTGCAACCATATGAAACGACCCGGCCATTCCGGCTTATCTAATTGGAATATTTGTATTGTCGTGGCGCTGCCTACCAGCATGGGTTGGCGGCACTGTGGGAGAACGCGGGCCGGCGGGCCTGTCGTGGTTGACCGGGACAGACATGCTCGATGGCCGTGCCGATGCCAGGGAAGGGGAGGAGAGCCCACGCAGCCGACGCCCGACCGTCGGGACTTCCCCACCCCCCAGGGAAACGGCAGGGGACTCGGGTGCCGCCAATCCCCCTCCTGCAACTCGGACCGACCCGGGGCATTGGCGCCGCACCGGGCAAACGACAGTTATCCACAGGCGGGAGAGTTATCCCTGGGGAAGTCCCGACGCCCCGTATGGGGAAGTCCCGACGCGACTCGGGTTATCCCTGGGGAAGTCCCGACACATTCAACTAATAGAATCAACTAGCTTCAAGTAGCAGGCGTCGGGACTTCCCCACCTTGCGGATGCCGGACAAACCGCGCAGCCTCCCCATAGCTTGGAGGAAGGCCGCGATGGAACTGACCAAGGTGGCCGAGGTCGTCCGCCTGCATGGCGTTGAGGCAGCCCGTGAAATGGCCTCGACACCCCATGAGCGACGCCTGGTAGATATTGCTCATGAAGTAATGGCCGACGAACAGCAGGCGATCGGCATCGGTTACAGCGGCATGTGTCTGACCGGCCTGCCTTACCGCAAACTCCCCGACGACCAAGTGTGGATCAAGAACGGCCACCAGGTAACCCTCCTGATTGAGCCAGGCCACCTGCTCATCCGTGGAAAGCCCACCCGTTACGGTGTGCCGTGGGGCAGCCGCGGTCGCATCCTTCTCATCCACCTGATGACCCAGGCAGTCCGAACGAACAGCCGCGAGGTGACACTGGGCCGCTCGGCCAAGCATGCCCTAGAACGCATGGGTCTGGCCTACGGCGGCGAATCGGCCAAGGCCATCCGGGACCAGGGAGCCCGGTTGTCAGCATGCAGTCT
Organism: uncultured Alphaproteobacteria bacterium; assembly: GCA_963709085.1. Classification (GTDB taxonomy): domain Bacteria; phylum Pseudomonadota; class Alphaproteobacteria; order Acetobacterales; family Acetobacteraceae; genus Rhodovastum. Next base: position 2,589 of record CAVPVB010000013.1, on the reverse strand, counting down.
CAGGTGGTCCTGGGAACACAACGGAGGCAATTCCAATCACCGGGGCGCCATCATCACCTCGGCATTCACCCTGCATGACGAGGACGAGCGCCAGGACAGTTTGTTCTCAGATACCGTGGTCATCGATGCCGAGTTTTTCGCCGCCCTCAAAAAGCATCCGGTGCCGTTCTCCGAGGAGGCCATCCGTCACCTCAGCTACAGCCCGATGGCCATGGATGTGTACGCCTGGCTCGGCTACCGGCTGCATTGCCTAGAGCGGCCGACAGATGTTTCGTGGTCGTCGTTGGCGGCACAGTTCGGCCCTGGCTACAAGGCCATTCGCCAATTCCGCGCCGACTTCCTGCTCTCCCTGTTCGCCGCCTGCGCAGCCTACCCGGGGGCCAAAGTAGATCTGACCGGTCGCGGTCTGCGGCTGTCCCCTTCGCCGCCGCCGGTGACCAAACTCACCACCCTGCCATCGCCGACCGCTCGGAGGCTGGCCGGCTCATAAGTCGTAGTGTCCTGGCTGCCAGGGGTGCCGTGCCAGCGTAGCGCCTGGACGACGATTTCCTTATCGCGCCTTACTCCACCCCGCCACATTCAGCAGACAGGCAGGCGGTAGCGGCAAAACCGACTATCCGGCCGATCGCCGCTTGCCGGGCTGCAACCGCGTCACCGGGCGGGACACTGCAAGCGCCGGCTTCCACCCCGCGATAGTCCGGGCGCATTCCCGCGCCTTGGCATTGTCGGTGATGCCGGGGAAGTGTCGGCGCAGCTCGATCATGGCGGACAGCTCGCCCTCCTCCTCGAACACGCGACGGATGGCGGCGGCTTCGGCTTCGGTGACACTGAACATGCGGCCAGCATGTACGGGCAGGAGCGCAACGGGCAAGCGCCCGCGCGTCCGGTCGTCCCAGGAAGGCCGATCCGGCTAACGCTTGGCGCCGGCAAACCGGAGCAAATCCAGCCGATCCGACCCGACGCAGGGCACCCGTCTAGGGTGACTTGGTCTGTCAGAGCTTGACACCCCATAACACTGTGTACAACACTAGGGCAAACACGCCCGACAGAGTGGCAAACATGTACAACACGGCGCAAACACGCACAACACGATGGCAAACACGCCCGACAGATCGACAAACATGCCGATTCACCCGGTTACCCGGCATCGTGAACAGGGTACGTTCAAGGCTGCGGCAGCACGCTGGCCAAAGATGATGGCGTGTCCCTCAACCAGTGGATCGCGGCGGCTGTCGCGCAGAAGGTTGGTGCGGTGGAGGCGACCACCGAGGAGTTTTCCCGCAGGCGCGCGGGTGACGCCTGGCCCGAAGACCTTCGCACTGTTCTTGCGCTTGACTCCGGACCGGCCGGCCGGTCCGGGCGACGAGCTATCGCCCGGCCTATAATTTTGCCGCGGACATGGCTCACTCCGCCGCCCGTGGCAGGTGGAGCGGGTTTGGATCGAACCGGCCGGCGTAGGCGGGATCGGTGAGATAGCTGACCCGATCGAGCAGGTATGGCGGTTCGCCGGAGACCAGGACGATCGGCCGCGCCGGCCCGAGCCGCATGATTTCGTCCGGGGTGAGCAGGGAGCGGCCCTGGAAATGTTCGCCGAGGCTGCTGGACGTGCTGCCCGGTTTGATGAGGCCGGAGGTGGAGTAGGACGAGCCGCTGGTCTCGAAGCGGATTGTCTGCTGGCCGAGGGCACCGGAGAGATAGCGGGCGGTGTCGTAGTCGGCGGTTCCGAAGAATTGCTGTGAGGTGTTGGCGAGGAAGCTTTGCCAGCGCGGATAGACGGCTTTGAGTCGGAGAGGTCCTGGACGAACACCCAGAGCTGGGCGCCGTAGCCGCGGAGCAGGGTGATGCTGTCGGCCAGGCGATCCATGCGGCCGAGCTGGCCGAACTCATCGAGGAAGAAGGCGACCCGGTGTTCGGGCCGGGTGGCCACCGTGGTGATGGCGTCGAGCGCGAGGCCGATGAAGCCGCGCACGAACCCCAGACAGACACGCAGCCTGTCCGGCGGGATGGCGAGATAGACGGTCACCGGCCGCCGCTTCAGCTCCGCCATGCTGAAATCCGAACGGCCGAGGGCGGCGCAGAGCCGGGGATCATCGAGCCAGGCGGTGTGGCGCACGACGGAGGAGAGAACCGAGCCGCGCTCGCGGTCCGGCCGGTTCAGGTGGACCGCGGCGGTCCGCGCCGGCAATCGGTGCCCGCGTTCCGGATCGGCCAGCATGTCGGCCAGGGTGTCGGCGAGATCATCCTCGGGGGCGGTGACGATGCGGCGCAGCTCCGCCATCGAGCGGCGTTCCGCGGGGAGGCCGGCGACATAGACCAACAGGCCGCGCAGCAACTCGCGCGCGGTGTCGTTCCAATGGGACTCGCTGTCGGCGCCCTCGGCGACGACCAGCATATCGGCGAGACCGGCGGCGCGGCTGACCACATCGGGATCGTCGGGATCGAGGGTATCGAGCCAGTTGAGGTGGTGGGTGGTGCCGCCGGTGATGTCGAACGGGTCGATGAGGATGACGTTGTGGCCCATGTTCCGGCGCGCGCGTGCGGTGACGGCATAGGTCTCGCCCTTGAAGTCCAGCACGAAGGCCGAGCCGG
>CAVPVB010000012.1:0-88734 GCA_963709085.1 uncultured Alphaproteobacteria bacterium | reverse complement strand
GGGCTCGGCCTTCGTCCTGGACTTCAAGGGCGAGACCTATGCCGTCACCGCACGCGCGCGCCGGAGCATGGGCCACGACGTCATCCTCATCGACCCGTTCGACATCACCGGCGCCGCCACGCACCACCTCAACTGGCTCGACACGCTCGATCCCGACGATCCCGATGTGGTCAGCCGGGCCGCCGGTCTCGCCGATATGCTGGTCGTCGCCGAGGGCGCCGACGGCGAATCCCATTGGAACGACACCGCACGCGAGTTGCTGCGCGGCCTGCTGGTCTATGTCGCCGGCCTCCCCGCGGAACGCCGCTCAATGGCGGAGCTGCGCCGCATCGTCACCGCCCCCGAGGATGATCTCGCCGACACCCTGGCCGACATGCTCGCCGATCCGGAACGCGGACACCGGTTGCCGGCACGCACCGCGGCGGTCCACCTGAACCGGCCGGACCGCGAGCGCGGCTCGGTTCTCTCCTCCGTCGTGCGGCACACCGCCTGGCTCGATGATCCCCGGCTCTGCGCCGCCCTCGGCCGTTCGGATTTCAGCATGGCGGAGCTGAAGCGGCGGCCGGTGACCGTCTATCTCGCCATCCCCCCGGACCGGCTGCGTGTCTGTCTGGGCTTCGTGCGCGGCTTCATCGGCCTCGCGCTCGACGCCATCACCACGGTTGCCACCCGGCCAGAACACCGGGTCGCCTTCTTCCTCGATGAGTTCGGCCAGCTCGGCCGCATGGATCGCCTGGCCGACAGCATCACCCTCCTGCGCGGCTACGGCGCCCAGCTCTGGGTGTTCGTCCAGGACCTCTCCCAGCTCAAAGCCGTCTATCCGCGCTGGCAAAGCTTCCTCGCCAACACCTCACAGCAATTCTTCGGCACCGCCGACTACGACACCGCACGCTATCTCTCCGGCGCCCTCGGCCAGCAGACAATCCGCTTCGAAACCAGCGGCTCGTCCTACCTCCACCTCCGGCCTCCTCAAGCCGGGCAGCACGTCCAGCAGCCTCGGCGAACATTTCCAGGGCCGCTCTCTGCTCACCCCGGACGAAATCATGCGGCTCGGGCCGGCGCGGCCGATTGTCCTGGTCTCCGGCGAGCCGCCATACCTGCTCGATCGCGTCAGCTATCTGACCGACCCCGCCTATGCCGGCCGGTTCGATCCAAACCCGCTGCACCTGCCACGCGCGGCGGAGTGAGCCACGTCTGTCAGAAAGTAGCGGACCATTCGTCGCCCGGACGGCCGGCTTACCCCTCCCAGGGCGACGTCTTCGGGGGCTACCCGCCGCTACGGGGACGTTTTAGGACACGTTTTAGCGATCCTCCCAGAGAGAAACGCGCAGTAATTCACGTGAAGCGCCACACTGCGTTCCCGTAAAAGTTCCCGAAATCGTTCCCGCTAATGTTCCCGGTCGGCGTTCCCGCTAATGTTCCCGCAATCGTTCCCGTGTTCCCTATTTTGCAGTGTTTGCCAGCGACGGATAGGCAATCTCTGACAGACCAAGTCATGCTAGACGCATGTCTGGTGCAGAGCGCTGGCGCGCCGGGCTTGGCTCGATACGCACAGGTTTGCCGGCGGTAAGCGGTTCCCAGGATCGGCCTTCCTGGGGCGGCCGGACGTCTGGCGCTTGCCCGTTGCGCCCCTGCCCGTACATGCTGACTGCATGTTCAGTGTCACCGAAACCGAAGCCGCCGCCATCCGTCGTGTGTTCGAGGAGGAGGGCGAGCTGTCCGCCATGATCGAGCTGCGCCGGCACTTTCCCGGGCATCACCGACAACGCCAAGGCACGGGAATGCGCCCGGACTATCGCGGGGTGGAAGCCGGCGCTTGCAGTGTCCCGTCCGGTGGCGCGGTTGCAGCCCGGCAAGCGGCGATCGGCCGGATAGCCGGTTTCGCCGCTAACGCCTGCCGATATGCTGAATGTGGCGGGGTGGAGTAAGGCGCGATAAGGATTCGTGGCGGGCACCGCGCCGTCGCAGGGCTGGCGGTTCGCGAGCCAAGGCCCTATTTTCCCAGCATGGACAGCGCGACCACCAGCCAAGACGCACCTCCCGACCGGCCAGAGACCGCCGAGGCGCGGCGGGGGCGGCTTGCCTGGGAAGCAGAACGGATTGACCAGGCCTTTGCATCGGCTGCTGCCGGGCACACCGTCTCGGAAGAGGAAGTTGACGCCTGGATCGACAGCTTGGGCACGGATCACGAATTGCCCCCACCACGCCCCGGCCGCTGATCTTTCCCCGCACCCGTGCCAAGAAAGCTACGCTATACCAAGGAGGCAATTGCCGACCTTGAAGCGGCCAGGGGCTGGCAAACGCAACCCGGATCGGGTGCTGCCGGCATTCGGCGCGTGCAGGCCATCCGGGCGGCAATCCGCCGCCTGAAGACAATGCCCTGCTTGCATGCCCGCGGCGAACGCCCCGGCACTCGCGAGCTATCCGTCGAGGGCCACCGGATCGTGTATGCCGTGAACCCGGATACCAACCGCAATGACACCGCGGGTGATGTGCTGGTGCTGGCCGTCTTCGGCCCCGGGCAGGACCGATCCACGCTGTAGCATGGCGCCGCCCCCAGCAGAGAGGACCGCGGAGCTGTGGCATCTTGGCGGCTGCCTCCTTGCGCGGCAGGGCAGTGGTCGCCAGTGCCTCCGCTGGCCACTACATCTATTGAGTCTAGCCACCTAGACGGCAAGACGGCTAGCCGTCTTGCCGTCTGTCTGGTATTGCTATCCGCCATCTATCCGTCTAGCCTGCCGTTTCGGCGATAGAAGGGCGCGGTGATGAAGACAATCGTGCTGGCGAGCCAAAAGGGCGGAGCGGGCAAGACGACGCTCGCCGGGCACCTGGCCGTTGCCGCTGAGGCAGCCGGCGCCGGCCCGGTCGCGCTGATCGACACCGACCCGCAGGCCGGGCTGGCCGCCTGGTGGAATAGCAGGAAGGCCGAGACGCCAGGCTTCGCTGCCATAAAGGGCACCCTCGCCGAGACACTGGCCGGACTGGCCGCGGCCGGCACCGCCTTGGTAGTGGTCGACACGCCGCCCATTCTCGGCGACGCCATCGCCGCCACGATGGCGCAGGCCGACCTAGTGGTGATCCCGGTTCAGCCAAGCCCGCATGATCTGCGGGCCGCTGGCGCGACGGTGGAGCTGGCCCGGCGCACTCGCCGTCCGATGGTGTTCGTCGTCAACCGTGCCCGAGCCAGGACTCGCCTGACGGTCGACGCCGCCTTGGCATTGAGCCAGCACGCCCCCGTCGCGCCCATGCTGATCGAAGACCGGCAGGATTTCCGCACCGCCATGATCGACGGCAGGACAGCGGCGGAGTTGGACCCGGAAAGCAAGGCCGCGATCGAAATGGCGCGGCTCTGGACCTATCTCGCGGAAAGGCTGGAGGACACGCAACATGGCTGACAAGCCACGCCTGGACGCCGGGCTGATGATCGTCAAGGGCGAGGCGACCGCGACACCGCCCGCTGTCCAGCCAGCACCGTCCGCCGCGACATCCCCGCCGGCGCGGGCAGGTCGGGTAGCCCTGACGCTGCGCATCGAGCCGGAGCTTCACCGGAAGCTGCGCACTAAGGCATTCCAGGAGGACACGACGATCCAGGACATCATCCTGGAGGCGTTGCGCAAGATGGGCGTCTAGACGTCGAGCCACCCAGGCGGCCAGATGGCTAGCAGTCCAGACGGCCTCCTGATCATAAACGAAGGACGACACAGCGGTCAGCGCACAGCGATCATCTTCGGCGCGACCGGTGGCCGCGAAGGGTGCAGAACGAGGCCGACATCGGTTTGCTCGACCTTCGCGGCCGGATAGACCGCCAGCGCGAGCGATAGGTTCGGTAAGAACCGGGTGCGGAAGTCTCTCGGGCGCCCCACGCCCTGCCCGAACTGCCCCTTGAGAGCAGGCCACGATATCGGTGTCGGCGCCGCCAGGGCATGCAGCCGGTATGCCAGCCAGCAATATATATCAATAGCTTGGCTATTGTTTGAAATCGCCTTGATCGCGGAGTCTTCCAGCGGCACGGGATGCTTCTTCAGCTCGTGGAAAAAGCCTTCGGACAGGCGGGCAGTCTCGGCAAACAGGCCACCTTGCCGCGCATCTTCATCGTCAACGAACATAGCGGTCTCGACGATGTTTTGTTGCACCAGACCGATACGCTTGCCGGCGGTGACGTGAAACGACAGGCGGCACCTGCTGATTCGTTCAGCCTGATCGCGCACGTCGCGGATTGCCTTGCCCCCGGCAGTGATTCCCATCTTTCCGAACCAATGCCGCAGGCTGCGGCCAAGCTCGACCTCTGGCTTCCCGGTCCGTAAGGCTTCAGATTGCAGATAGATCAGGATAAGCCGCGCGCGGCTGCCATACGGCACGCCTACGCGCACGGGTTTGCCGCCTTCTACGCGAGCACCAGGCTCGACTAAGAGACTGATCCGCTCGCCTTCAATCTGCCAGATCGAGTCATCGGGTTGGCGCTTGTGCGGCAGTGCCGATTGGCACCATCCCGAATAGAGGAAACCAACTCCGCTTTCCTCGTTGCTCATATAGGTCGCTGCCGTCTCGACTACATCTCGGTCGAGACCGTCTTCCAGGGCCGCTTGCTTTCCTCGGGCCGTCAGGATGTCGTGAACTTCGCCCATGCCGGTCACGTTGCCCTGGATTGGCGCGACGTGGAAGTGCGTACTCTTGTCGCGCCAGGTACTAGGTTAAGGTACCTGGATCTCTTTGTACCTGTATGCGCGACAAGAGTACGCGGGATAAGTCCGGCAACCCGTTGGAATCACGTTATCTGGCCTTGCCGGGCGCGCGACAAGAGTACGCACCCTCCGCGACAAGAGTACGCACGCCGGTTGTGCATAATCCCCGCTTGGAGGCGCGCGACTCGGCTCGAGTCGAGAGGGGGGTATCGCCATCCCGTGTAGACAGCATTGTCTTTACGCCAACACGGTGGACTGGCACGCAGCTCGCCATCCGCAGCGAAGAGGTCAGGCCGGGACACGCGCCAGCACGTTGCGCACCGCGGTTGCCGTCCAGGCGCCACCCCGGGGCGTCCTGATGCCGCGCCCGGTCATCTCGGCGGCGACCTGGCGCAGCGACAGACCGCGCCGGCGCATGTCGGTTGCCATCGGACCGACGTCCGCGGTGAAGGCATCCGCCTTCCGGGCAACGCCGGCCGTCGCCGCAGTGGTGTCGCGCGGTGCGCCGCCGCGCCAACCGCCGAGCCTCACGCCCCGTGCCTTCGCCGCCGCCAACGCCACCTTGGTGCGCAGGCTGATCGCCCTGGCCTCTTCCTCGGCCATGGCGGCGTAGATGTAGGCGCTCGCAAACAGCGGCGATTCCTGCTCGGATTAGCTGCCAACGGAGCTTCGTGCTCACAATACCTGCAATCGAAAGGAACTGAGGTCGGATGCCGGACGCCAGCCAGATCGCCGCCGCCATCAACCTCCGTGTCCGCCAGCTTGAGGCTCAGGGCATCACCGGCATCGCCTTGGCCAATCATATGATCGGCCACATGCAGGACCTGCACCAGATCTACAACACCGCCTCCGACCGGACGTTGCGCGATCTGTGTCGTCGCTTCCCGGGGTTCGAGCGCTACGCCCGGCTCATGGAGAAGGTATCCGAGCAGAACCAGGCGATGGCGGCCGCCGGCACCCATCCCTATGGCGATCTCCCCGAGCTGCCGGAGCCACTGAAGGCGAGCCTGCTGCATGTGATGCGTGCTGCCGGCGAGCTGGAGCGCGAGTTTCAGGCCGCCGTTGACGGTGGGCGTGGCGACCAGGCCGAATGGTTGACCGCCAAGAGGCGGCGATGGGCCGACGATCTCCAAAAACTGGTGCACGAATTCCAATCCTCCGATTTGCCGCTGCGGACCCAGGCGCTGGTGCAGCAGGCGGTGAAGGCCATGGCGGCGCGGATTGAGAGGATGGGACAGGAGTAGTGCTGGCCGTGGCAGTCCTGGTCAGCCGTCGGTGATCACGCAGGACGCCGATGCCGCCGGCCAGCGCGACTGGGTCGGCATCGATCTTCAATGGGTGGTGAAGGTACCTTGCTTGTTCGCCCTGCTGATGTGTACAGCCCAAAAGCCAGATCCTTGCGGACCCGGCCGATGGTCGTTTCGGTTACCGCTAATACGGAATCTCCGCCTCCGTGATTGCGTCCGGGCCGTCATCTCGTTCCCAGATAATCGTGGTCAGGTCGCCCTCATCGAGGTTCCAGGTTTCGATTGCCTGGATCTCGTAGCGGTCGCGTTTCAGGCCACGGATGTCGCGGCTGCTCAGGCCGGCGCCGGTGCGAAGGATCGTCATGATGCTGTTTTCCTCTGTTCTCCCAGCCAATCGCTGGTGATCAGCGGGACCGCCGGCCTTCGGGGTGGGTCAACACCGGAGGTCTGCGAGCAAGCGGAGCCGGGTTGCGCAGGGCGCGAGGCGACAGCCTTGCGTCCAAGCGGCCCGGCTCTGCGCAGCGAGCGGGCCGGAGCCGCGCATCTTCGCGCGGCGCGTCGCCCTTCCTTGCGGCGTGGTGTTGACGCAGCACGACCTGGCCGGCGGTAGAATGGAAGAACCAGCGAAGAAGCTTCTTGTTTCCTTGCCTCTTGTGCCGCGCGACAGCTCGGATGGCCGGTCGTCAGCCGGCTTTTCGTTGTCATGCAGGAGACAAGCACTGATCCACCAGCCTGGCTGTCACCAGGCTGGTGGACGGGCGTTATCTCAATCGAAGCTGCGCCAGAAACCGTTGCCACGGCGTGCTCGCCGGTCCGATTTGACGCGGTCAGTCGAGATGCCGAGTCTCCGTCAGTTCGCGGCCGATCACGTCACGGCAAACGCCAATCTCCTCGGCGATATAGGAGAAGGTGCGGCCTTTGCGGCGCAGGTTAACGATTGCCGCGATTTCGTTCGGCCACAATGTCATGCGGCGCGCCTCCTGAGCGGCGGCCAGCTTGCGGCGGTGTTCGGACCAACGCGGGTCGTTGGCGACGTATGCGAGTTGCGCCGCCGACAGCTTGGCTCGCTGCTCCTCGCTCATCGGCCGGCGCTTGCGGGGAGTTTGCGCGTGCATCTGCACCTCTTCGAAGGTGATCGCGGCACGCTGGGGCTGCTTGCGGGTGGTGGACTGCGCGCTGGTCTCGGGCTTCGCGGCCATCTTCCTGATCCATTTCACATCCCGAGAAGAGCCTGGCTCGATGCCGGCGTGATCCCCCTCGGGTGCGGTCCCTGGGGCAGAGGCCGGCGGCTGGATGACCCCCCGAGGCATGCGAGGAAGCGAGGTTCGGTTGCGGCCTGCGCGGGGCGCTCTTTCCTGTGGGTGTGCTGACGGGCGCAGCCGGGTTGCAGCAGACGCGGGGCGCATTTCCTTGCGCTCTGCGACGGCTGCGACTTGGCCGCGCTCGTCTGCGTGCCGATTTTGCGCCCTGCGCAGGCCGCGACTGAGCCTTGCGCAGCCGAGCGTGCCGAGCCGGAGGCGCGCGCTTGCGCGCGGGGGTTCGTCCAGCCGCCGGCTTCTGCCAGACCGCACGCATCCGAGGGGGTGCGCGCCGGCATCGGGCTGGCGGTCGGGGTTGTGGAAAGGATCACGGAGATGGCGCTACAGATGCCGGCGTCGGCGCCCGGTTCACCGCCCCCAGGCAGATCTCACACCGCTGCAGGCAGCCATCGAAAAGGTCGGTGTGTCCGCGGCGCCCGGCCGGGCCGGAAGGAGCTATTCGGCGGCGGCACTGTCGCGGAGGGGGTATCGCCATCGCGTGTAGACGGCATTGTCTTTACGCCAACACGGTGGACTGGCATGCCGCTCGCCATCCGCAGCGAAGAGGTCAGGCCGGGACACGCGCCAGCACGTTGCGCACCGCGGTTGCCGTCCAGGCGCCACCCCGGGGTGTCCTGATGCCGCGCCTGGTCATCTCGGCGGCGACCTGGCGCAGCGACAGGCCGCGCCGGCGCATGTCGGTTGCCATCGGACCGACGTTGGCGGCGAAGGCGTCCGCCTTCCGGGCAACGCCGGCCGTCGCCGCGGTGGTGTCGCGCGGTGCGCCGCCCCGCCAGCCGCCGAGCTTCACGCCCCGTGCCTTCGCCGCCGCCAACGCCACCTTGGTGCGCAGGCTGATCGCCCTGGCCTCTTCCTCGGCCATGGCGGCGTAGACGTGCAGCATGAACGGGGTGGCGGTCGGCATGTCGCAGGCCACGAACGGCACGCCCTGTTCCATCAGGGCCGAGATGAAGGCGACGTTGCGCGCCAGCCGGTCAAGCTTGGCGATCAGCAGCGTGGCACCGGTCTGCCGGCACTGGGCAATGGCCTCGCGGAGTTGGGGCCGGTCGGCGTTCTTGCCGCTTTCGGTCTCGACCAGTTCGGCGAGCAGCGTCCAGGTGCCGCCGTTCGAGAACCGCGCCACCGCCTCGCGCTGGGCCTCGATGCCGAGGCCGCTGCGGCCCTGCTTGTCGGTGCTCACGCGCAGATAGGAAACAAATCGGCCGTTCATGGCGCTGTATAACACCGAACGACGGTCGTTGTTCGGTGTTATACGCCGTGGGCGCGCACACCGACAGCCATGAGGTGGTCAACGGTAGCTATGTGCGGAAAACCTCATGGCCAGGGTTCCCGCACACTGGTCCATTCCGACAGGGTATTTCGTGCAGGATTTCGCCTTCAGAAACACCCGCTTTAGGGTCCCGGCAATTCCCGTCATCGTCGCCTACGCACCGCCAGACCGCCGGCGGCGTCCAACCCTCTGTTCCGCCTCGAAAGCCGCACCGGCTCGTTCCGGCTTTGTCCGCCTATCTGTCAAATCCGGGCGTTTCGTTGGTTCCGGCCAAATAGTGTGGTATCCTGTTCCCCGATTTGTAGCGGAATGGACTCCACCGAGAACCTGACATATTATCGTAGATTCGGCCCATATCACATTGGGCCATAGCAAATGTGAGGGCGTCCGTGGGCTTGCTTGATTGGCTATTTCGTGAATACCCTTCACCAGAAGCATCTGTGCGAATCGCAAACCCTCTCGAGACTGTGGCACGCCGCTTCGGTGACGATGTGGGCAGGGTCCGGTCGGCTGCCGATACTGGCGATGCCGCGTGTCAGGACCTGGCTGGCATTTGCTCTCGTGCGAGAAGTCCGAATGCTCGGGTCCGCGACCAGGTTGCTCGACAACATCGAAGGCGTGGAGGCATATCCCAGCATCACTCCGCCGAACGGAATCGAGGCGGAGAAGTGGCTTCGAAAAGCTTCAAGGGCGGGCCTAGCAGATGCTCAATTTCTCAGAGGCATACTGCAAGAGCACGGTTGCGACTGCATCCCAATTTCGTGGCCTGACGCGGCGCGCTCATATCGAGCAGCAGCCGATCAAGGACATACTGCGGCAGCCTACCACTTAGGAGACTGCTATTGGTTTGGCCACGGGGTAGAAGAATCTCAAAAGCTCTCACTGCGCTGGTTCAACAAAGCAGCTTCCCAAGGTCATGAGCGCGCGCGCGGATCTGTAATGGCAGCAGTATATCAGAACCCGGAGCTTGCTCTAGAAATCCCAGATTGTTGTAAGTGGATGGAGAAAGAGGCAGCAAGCAATAACTATGCCGCCCACGTAATCGCCGGGGTTTTACTCAACGGAAAGAGGCCACCTGAACCGAGATCGGCCTTCAAGTGGTATTTACATGCAGCACAACAAAATTACCATGAGTCGCAGGCTGCGATATCAAAATTTTACGCAAATGGAATAACTGTTCCACAGAATTTTGTGGAGGCATATTTTTGGATAATTCTTGCTATTGCCGGCTCCGGTGAGAACTTTCCAAAATCGTGGGGTCAGAGACGAGAGCAGTTACTGACCAGGCTAGAGCGCGATGCGATCACAGATGCGCAACAACGCGCATCAGCCTGGTTGAACACGCACCGAGCGGAACAAGCCAGACGAGAGGCGCCCGGTCACGCCCAGAAGCGCGACCTCGTTCAGCAGGTGGCTACCGTTCCCGCATTATCGCAAAATCGTCCAAGTCCCCAAGCTGCTCCTACGGAAGGAGCCTTGCTGGCAAACCCCTTACCTGTAAAAACCCCATATGCAGTGGCCCGAGAGGGTTTGGTCCACGTTGGACAAAGCAACTACACTGACGCCCTATTGAATTTACTTACTCTCGCTGAAAACGGCAATCCAGCAGCTAATTTCCTTTTTGCGAACAAATTTTTTGATCTAAATGAAGCTGATCCACCTCCGCCAGAAGGAATGTACTTGATCTTGCACTTCTTGCACGCTTCGTCGGAAGGTGAATATCAATTCGCCAATTTGCAACTTGGTACTGATTTATGAATCCGGTTATGGTGTCGTGCGTGATATTGGTTTAGCTAAAAATTTCTATACCGCCGCCGCAGAGAATGGACTTGCTGATGCACAGCGGAAATTAGGGGCGTTGTGCTGGCGTCAGGTCCCCGAGGATTTTGCCGGGGGACTGCGATGGCTTTCAGAGGCAGCGACGCAAGGAGATGCGGAGGCTATCGACTTGACCATGCACAGGATCGTCCTCGACACGAGGGACCGCGCATCCGAAATAATAGACGGGTCCAACTGGCTATCCAAAGCTATGGAGATGGAGGGACCGCAGGGGGACTATCTTGCTGGAATCATTCTGGCCCACGCGCGCGGATGCGGCGATAAGGAGGCATCAGATGCAATCCAATTGCTCTGGCCATCGGCGCAGGGTGGCGCACCTCTGGCGCAGATGACGCTCGGCCATCTATTCGCACAAGGCAAGGGAACCGAACAAGATCTTGAGTTGGCTTACTCGCTGTTCGACATGGTCGCCCGGTCAAATGATTTCGGCGCGGACGCACGAGACGCCCTTGCAAATCAACTCACGCCCCTTCAGATATCGCGCGGCAAGGCGCGATGGGCCACACTTGAATATGTAGCCACACAGAAGGCAGTCGCTCCTGATTGAGCGCTGTGGGCTGTACTTCAACGCCCACGTGGAGCGCTTGCTTGCGCTCGGAGCCTGCCCCGGCGAAAGCCGGAGGATATTTGTTCAAATGTTGTTATCACATATATAGGAGTGGAACAATAGGGCCGCCCCCCAGGACACGGCTGTTCAACGCTCTCGGTAAGCCGGGCTGAGTCCAATCAGCAACACTTGCAGGGCAAAGTGAGGTCATTGGAATCACGGCAGATTCCCGAATCGGCAAATCTCTGACTCCTGGGGCGGCAACCGAGGAGGAGGTTGCCGTGGCCGCATTCGCGCCGTTGCTGGACTTGCTGTCAGACGTTCCTGACCCCCGTCGGGCGGAGGGCAAGCTCTACAAGCTGCCGTATGTGTTGCTGTTCTCCATCCTCGCCATCGTCACCGGCAGCAACTCGTATCGGGGGATTGTCACCTTCATCGACGTTCATCGCGACAGGCTGAACGCGGCCTTCGGCCTGAAATGGCGCCGCGCCCCCGCACACACCGCCATCCGCTACATCCTACAGGGGCTTGATCCGACCGCGGTGGAGGCGGTCTTCCGCCGCCATGCGGCCCAACTGCAGGCTGCCCGTGGAACGGCGGGACAAGGCAGCATCGCGCTGGACGGCAAGACGCTGCGCGGCAGCTTCGACAACTTTCATGACCGCGCCGCCACCCAACTGCTGAGCGCGTTCGCAACCGACACCGCACTGGTGCTCGCCCATGTCGACATCGAGGAAAAGTCCAACGAAATTCCTGCAGCCCAGGCGCTGCTCGCCGAACTCGGTGTCGCCGCCGACACCATCGTCACGCTCGATGCGCTGCACTGTCAAAAAAACTGTTCGAGGTCGCCAGCAACGCTAACATCACCCTGATCGTCCAGGTCAAGGACAACCAGCCGACGCTGCACCAGCAGGCCCAGGAGATCAGCGCGACCACCGCTCCGGTCAGTCCGGCCTGCAGCCACGACAAGGGCCGCAATCGCGACGAGACGCGTGTCGTCACCGTCTTCGATCCCGCCAACAAACTCGTCGGCACCGACTGGCATTCCCACGTCGCTGCCGTCATCCGCGTCGAGCGTGATGTCTACACCCGCAACAGCAAGACCGGCCTGCTGTCCCATTCTTCCGAGACCGCCTTCTACGTCGCCAACGCGCCAATGACCGCCACCCGCGCCGCCAAGGCCATCCGTGGGCACTGGGGCGTCGAAACCACCTCGCACTATAGCCGGGACGTCACCATGGGCGAGGACCGCTCGCGCATCCGATCCAATCCCAGCGTATTCGCCCGCGCGCGCAGCTTCGCCTTCAACATCCTCAAGGCAAACCAGACCAACACACTCAGCCAGGACCGCTACCGCGCCAGCCTCGCCGGCTTCGATAACCTCTTCAAACTATTCGGGGTGGGATAGCGTTGAACAGCCATGCCCCCCAGGACAATCGGGTGAAGGCCGCTACGCTCGACCTGCGCGCCGATTTCTTCGGTGCAGCCTGTGGAAAACGTGCCGCAGGCGTCGAAATCCGCCGATAAACTGCCGCAAAGCGCCTCGGATTCCGTTCACCCGATTGCCCTGACTCCCACCCCAAGCTAACCTGGGACGTTTGCCGAATGGCGGCTTCTCCGCGGTCCGGAACGATGTAAGGTTGAGGGCCAGTTAGCCCGGAGTACTGGCGATGTTCGTTGGGTTTCTGCGACCGCTTTTTGCGTCCCTTGCTCGCGCGGTGTTCGATCGCGTCCCCTATGCCTCGCCAAGTACCGAGGCCCTAGCCAGGCTCAGTGACACTCATCCGGCGCTGGCGAAGCAGGTGATCTGGGGAGAACTGACCTTTCAGGAGGCGACCAAAATCGCACGCGAAACGCCAACTGAGGGCCTCCAACAGCAGCCGCGCCGCGCTCGCTACCCTAGGCCTGTGCGGCTGAGCGGAACAGAAAAGTAGCATAAGGCTATTCAAAAGTCCCATGCGGAAGTAGGGTTCCTGAGCGGCCTGAGACCGCCGTTCATAACGGTATCGGGCAGCGAGAAGTCGTACCGCCCGAGGAAGTTGAGATGGCGCCAGATCAGCGGGGAGAGGTGAGCGATGTCGTCGTTGCTGACATCCATGCCGTCCGAGTCTGACCTGGCGGATGGCCTCCTGCATATAGATGGCGTTC
Organism: uncultured Alphaproteobacteria bacterium; assembly: GCA_963709085.1. Taxonomy (GTDB): domain Bacteria; phylum Pseudomonadota; class Alphaproteobacteria; order Acetobacterales; family Acetobacteraceae; genus Rhodovastum. The sequence continues at coordinate 75,682 of CAVPVB010000012.1, read as the reverse complement.
CAGTGCACGACGGCATTGAGAGCGAGGCCAAGGGCGCCAAGCTGCTCTTCTTGTCCCTGCTGGAGCGGACTCCGGATTTCGCCGCGTTCGCCGTGATGGATGCGCCGACCGAGGCGATGGCGCAGCTCCGTATGGTTGAGCTGGGTCAGGATGCGCCGGCGGAACGCCGCGTCGTCAACGTAGTGAAGGATGTGGATGGTCTTGGCGATCCTGCCGATTTCGGAGAGCGCGCGCGCCAGGGTGGTCGGCTTGTCTCTGACCTGGAGCGTCCGCATGATGCCCGCCGCCTTGAGATGCCCGAGTTTCAGCGAGCCGGCGAGGCGGATGACATCCGGCCAGTTCTCCCGGATCAGCGGCAGATTGATGGTGCCTTTGCTGACGCTGTTGAATGGGCCGTAGTCGGCTTTCCGGTCGATCCGCCACAGCCTGGCGTCGCCGAGGTCGGCCAGGCGCGGGCTGAACTGGTAGCCAAGCAACCAGAACAGGCCAAACACAGCATCGGAATACGCGGCGGTGTCGGTCATGAATTCGGTCGGCTCCAGCTCGGTCTCCTGTTCGAGGAGAAGGGCGAGCAGCACCAGGCTGTCTCGCAGGGTGCCGGGGACGACGATGCCGTTCAGGCCGCTGAACTGGTTGGACAGCAGATTGTACCAGGTCACGCCGCGGGACTGGCCGAAATACTTCGGGTTCGGCCCGGCATGGATGGCGCTCGCCGGCGCGGTGAAGCGCATGCCGTCCGCCGAGGCGACATCGCCGGCGCCCCAGATTTTGACGAGCGGCAGCGCGGCATGGGCGGACACGATCCGCGCATTGGCGGCCGCGATGGTTTCTGGCCGGATGAAGTTCTGGCTGACCCAGGCCAGGCGTTCGCGGCGGAGTGCTGGAATATCCTGCCGGCTGACCGGCTCGATGCCGATATTGAGGGCTCCCGCGACCAGGGCGGCGCACAGACTGGTCTCAAAATGCTCTACCCTGGCTTGTCGCTCGCTGAGATGAGTAAAGGCCTTGGCAAAGCCGGTGCGCTGCATGGTTTCCAGGAAAAGATCCGGCATGCCGGCCTTGGGCATGCGCCCCTGAACGGCTGGCCGCAGGGCGCGCAGGCTTTCCGTATCCTCCAGCCGGTCGAGCGGCGTGACGACAATGCGGGTTTTGCCGTCCACGGTCTCAAAGCGCAGATCGGGGTTGCTCGCGGCCCGGTCAGCGACAGTGCGGTAGGCGCCATCGAGCAACTGCGACAAGGCGGCTATCTCGGTCTCGGCATCCAACGAGCGGTTGAGCGCCCGGCAAACGACCAGCTTGGATGCCTGCCATGTCGCGCCGTCCAGCATCCCGCGCCTGGGATCGCCGTACCGGGTGCCCGGGCTGGCGAAAATATCGCGGCGCTTCACGGCGGCTCGCCATGCGTCGATGATAGCGAACACGTAGGCCTTGGGATCGGCCACGCGGCCTTCCGAGTCCAGCACATGCTGCTGCCAGGCTTTCGGGATCGCCGATGTCGGCGCGTCGGGCATTTTGGACTTGGACCAGTCGGCGATTTTCGCGAGGTAGCGGATTGCTTCCTGCACGGCCTTGCCGCCAGGCGCTGCATCCATCTCCAGCCTGGTGGCAATGTTGAAGAACAGGCGGCGCGCCCTGCGCCACCGGGCGAGAAGCTCCGCATAGGGCTTGGCGTCGCGGGACCTGGCGATCGCATCGACCTCGGCCATTGCGGCCACAAGGTCATCACGGGGAAGCCGCTCGAACAGGGCGTCGCGCCACTGATCCAGCGGCAGGGCGTTCTCTTCAAAGACCAGCTTGGCCATGTCACGCAGCAGGATCGCGGCATCGTCGAGATCGCGCAGGCTTCTCAGCCTGGCCTTCTTGTCGGCGGCCTCGGCATCCTTGACGAGATCTGTGACCAGCGCCTCGGCCAGTTCGGCGGCGTCATCCTGTGCTGCCGCTTCGAGCGTATGGAACAGCGCCGCCACGGTTGCCGTCCGGCGCGGTTCCTGCAGGGCGGCGATCGCGGACGGTTTTCCCGCGCGCGCGACGCGCGCCAGCCGCTCCAGGCTCGCCGCCGGAACGCCCTTGGGCGGCGACGGGCGCAGATCGAACGCGCGAATGGCTTCGAGCCTGTCCAGGTGATGCAGGAACTCGCCAGAGGACCGCTGGATCGGCACCCTCCGCAGAGCGTCCAGGGCAGCGAAGTCGCTTTCGCTGCCTTCATCGAACAGCTTGGCAATGCGCTCGCGCTGTTTGTCGTCGAGAGCCGCGACAAGCCGTTTCCAAAGACGCTTTTGCGCCCGGTCCCGGATGCGGCCCACAAAACGTTCGAGGACGCTGACGCCCGGCAGCAGCACCTTGTTGACGACAAGCCACGACGCGGCGCGCTCGACCAGAGGACCGGGGTGGTCGTCGCCGCTCCAGCACAATGCATAAAGCCATCGGGTCAGACGAAACCGGGCGCGTCCGTTGTCAGCGAATTCCGTGAAGCCATAACGCTCGCGGATCAGCACGAGGTGCCGTTTGCGCTGGCCCCCGAGATCAAAATATCCCTTGAGCGAAGGACTCTCCTTCAAACCAAGTTGGCTGGCCAGGAAAGCCGTTACCGAGCTTGGGATTTCGAGATCGGCGCCAGGGAAGGTGCCGAGGAACCTGGCCGATCCCAGCATGAGCGCGAAGCCGAGGCGATTGTGGTCACCACGCAGCCCATCGGTGATCTCCCGGTCGCTTCGGTCCAGGTGGAAATACCGTGCCAACTGATCCGGAGAGGGGGCTGCGGTAAAATTGGCATAGCGTTGTCGCTGCTCATCGGACAGGTGGCGGGTGGGCATATCGTGCGAAACTTAGGACTTTTGCGGAGGGTCAGGCGGGCACGGAAAATGCTGGACATTTTCCGTGCAAAATACCTATGCGGAAGTCGGGACTTTAGCAATATGTTTTGCGAAGCCTCGGGAGCACCCGCATGAGGCTGGGATATGCCCGGGTCTCGACCGAGGATCAAAACCTCGACGGCCAGAGGCAGCGCCTCTCCGCGGCAGGATGCGAAAAGCTGTTCGAGGAAAAACTCTCCGGCGCGAAGCGCAATCGCCCCAAGCTGGAGAAGCTGATCGAGCAGCTACGCAAAGATGACACCCTGGTCGTGACACGACTCGATCGCCTGGCCCGCTCTACCTCCGAACTCCTGCGCATAGCCGAACGCCTGACGGAAAAAAACGCAGGATTACAATCGCTTGATGAGCCATGGGCCGACACGACAAGCCCTTCCGGGCGGATGGTCATGACCATCTTCGCAGGTATCGCCGAGTTCGAGCGCACCCTCATCATCAGCCGTACCAACGACGGCAGGCTGGCCGCCAAGGCGCGCGGCGTGACCTTCGGCCGGCCCAAGAAAATGCGGCTCGACCAGCAGGAACTGGCCCGGGAACTTGTCAGAGACGGGAAATCGATCAGCGCCGTCGCCAGGACCTTCAACGTCCATCCAGCGACGATCTACCGCGTCATCGAGGGATAGGGGCCTTATGCTACTTTTCTGTTCCACTCAGCCGCACAGGCCCCCTACGGAACCTTGGGCCGGCTAATCTTCTGCACCCAACTTCTGCACGTAACCGGGGCAAAACCCCGGGTGAACACGGAACGAATGCGGTTCATTCCCGTTTTGGCGGAAGGAAAATGGCGGATTTCCGCGACGGCCGTTCCGCAGGCGGGCGTATGCTGCACCTGCTTACCCGGGGTTTTGCCCCGGTTACTTCTGCACCTGCTAACCTCCTAGGATTCCCCGCCTCGCGGCATGGTGCGAAACTTTTGAAATATGCAAACGGAGAGTCCGCTCTGGGTGGAGGTCGTGTGGAAACGTCATGCCGTAACGACAACAAGCAAGCATGTTACTCGGCATGGCGTAGCCACGAGTTTTCGTACCCTCCCGCGACCGTTGACGACGCGAGATTGCGCTCGACCTCCGAGGAATCGCGTTTTCACACAGCCTCGGTGGTAAACGGACAGAGTTCAACGTGCTTCTTGCTGCAACGCCTGCACGGCCACTCGTTGCGCAATCGCCTTATCAATCAGCATGCGAACCGTGTGATCCACATTTCGGAACGCAACTCGTTTGGCAAATGCACTTTGGCCAAGTTCAACAACAATCTTCGCCAGCGCTTCGTCGGCAAAACTACTTGATATGACACCAACATCGCGGAAATCGATAACAACAATCCCTTCTGGTGCCAAGTCTAGGAGATTAAGTATTTTATTTCTAATTCGACCGCCTCCGGCCCTGCTCCCGACAGATATCGTTTCGTCTTTAATCATGAGACAAATTGCCCTTCCGTGTCCGTTTCGTATCTAATAGCCACCAGATCAACCGGGTCAAACACCCTATCTGAAAACCTAAGCGCCTGTTCCAACAAGAGCGGATTGGTATAGTCTATACAACAAACGACGAGCGACCCGTGAAACGGAACGGCTTCGGTTTTGCTGTGCATGCCAGTTGCTTCGTTAAAGTACAAGGTCGCTCTATTTGAGCTAATTGAGAACGCGCCTTTGCTACCCACCGACAGTTTGTAACTTCCATATAATCCATTGCCCTGACCCACGCTCTTATCTCTTGTTACACCTTCCCGAATGGCTCTTGATAAAGCATCAACGTCAGATGTTATACTATTATCGCTATCACGCAAAGATTTGGCGACACCAACGCCTGCGTCTCCGACAACAAATTCAACGCGCTTTCGCGTTCGTTGTGCGGTTACCTGAACAACACCTCCATTTTCAGATCCGGAGTGCACTAACACATTGTCTGTTATTTCGTTCACGGACCATTCTATGGCCTTCAAATGGGCGCGCGAAAGCCCTCGAAAGTTTGAGAGCAGTGTATCTATTATTTGATTCACAAGAACCCCTTGCTCTTGGCCGTCGGCGTACAAAGTTGCGGATTTATGTCTATTCGGTGAGTAAGCAAAACGGGAGTAGCTTTCTGGCTCCAGAAGATGCGCCCAATTGGTATTTAGGAATAGCCTCCGAACTTCCTGCTTCTGAGGCAATCTCAACGATATTTCGATTCCACGCGACCGTTGCCGCATGCAGTCGCAGATCAAAGCCACCATAGGCGGAGGATGCGTAAATGTGCATCCCGAAAAATCGACAACTAAGTGACTGCAAGAACGCGTTCTTTGGATATTATGAATTGCAGCGAGGACTTTCCGATAGTCATTTATCAAAAACCCACCGCTAATGCTTAGGACGTTGTCAGATGTAGATAGGGCAAGAGGCTCTGACATTCAAACCTTAATCCAAGCTGGGATGCGCAATCCAAACTCCTATCTAAGTATAACATGTTACGGCGCTGCCGCCAACGGACTCGGGAAACCGATGGGCGGGTCTCGTCAAGAGGAGCTTTTAGCCGAACCTATCCCAAACAACACATGCTGTTTGCGCGCGGAACTGATGCCGAGGACCGCTACGGGTCGAGAGCGGGCGTGCGCCGGGCACACGGCGGTTGATCCGCGCCCACCAGCGATCAGACGGCGTCCCGCAATAGCCTACATGCTCAGCCCCCGCCGTAGCCGGTGCTGCTCACGCGGCGTCTCCGGCGGCAGCCCAAGGCGCTGCCGCTCCTCCTGCCGCGAGCGCTCCCGCTCCGCGGCCTGGGCCTCGCGCCCAAGCCGGTTCCCCCATGCCGCGCTTTGCTCGGTGCCCTCGCGGCCACGCATGAAGCTCTGCGCCAGCACGTCCAGCCCGGCCTGATGCTCCGGCCCGGCGCCGGGCACGGCCATCCGGCCCGCCTGCCCGGTAGCCCGCGAGGCATCGCGCATCCCCTCCTCGCCAAGCCGCCGCTCGGCCGCCGCCATGAACCGGTCCAGCTCGCCGGCCACGCGCGGATCGGCACGGCCAGCGGTCCAGGCGCCCGCGACCGCCTCCTCCTGGCGCCGCTCTTTGGCGTCATAGCGTTCCCCGTCGCGCTGTTCGCGGGTCGCACGGAGCGCGGCCCCCACATCCTCGAGCACGGCCAGCGAGGCCCTGGACAGGCCGGGCACCTCGACCGCATCCCGCGTCCGCTGCTGGTCCACCTCCGCCGTGTGGAAACTCACGGCCGCGTCCCGCGCCACCGCCTCGCGTTTCAGGCTGGCCGGGATCGCCGGCGCGACATTCCTCGCCTGCTGCCGCTCATCCCGAACGGCCCGGCTCGCCAGCCATCCCTCACGCCCGCGCAGGTCACCCAGCACCTCCGGCCCCCCAGCCTCCAGTTTCCGGGCCGCCGCCCGCAGATCGTTCCCCGATGTCTTGATGAGCGCGTCCAGCGCGTCGGCCGCGGCCTCGGGATCGCGATAGATGGTCCGCATAGCCCATTTCCGGCCATCGGCTTCGCGCAGCACCGCCGGGTCCTGGTCGGCGACGCGGGCCAGATCCTCGGGTGACGTGCCGCGCCCAAGGCTGTCCCGCCCCTGCCCGGTCGGATCACGCCACGCCGGCAGCAACGCCGCCGGCGCCCGTTCGTCCTCGGATGGACTGCGGACCGCGACCTGGCGCGGCGCGTCCGGCGCCGGAGCCGCCGCCGGCTGTTCATCCGCGGCGTTCAACCGCTGCCGTGCGGCCAGCCGCTCGCGCACCTTCGCCTGCAACCTGTCCTCGCCCCGCGCGTCCCGCGGCGCCTTCGCCGCCGTGGCCTTCCAGAAGGCGGCGGCGGAATCGGCCCGGCGCTCCGCCGACTCCGCACGCGCGTCCGGTGCCCGGGCCGCCGCCGGCTTCTCACCCGCGGCATTCGACCGCTGCCGCGCGGCCAGCGCCTCGCGCACCTTCGCCTGCAACCTGTCCTCGCCCGGCGCTTCCCGCGGCGCCTTCGCGAGGGCCTTCCAGTAGGCCGCGGCGGAATCGGCCGGGCGCTCCGCCGGCTCCGCGCGCGCGGCCGGTGCCGGGGCCACCTCCGGCTTTTCACCCGCGGCGTTCGACCTCTGCCGCGCGGCCAGCGCCTCGCGCACCTTCGCGCGCAACCTGTCCACGTCCGGCGCTTCCTGCCGCTTGGTGCGTTCTGCGTTCCGGGAAGCCGCGGCGGCCTCGGCCTGGCGCTCCGCCCGCAGCTTCGCCGCCTCCTCCGGCGTGGCCCAGGCGACGGAAGCCGCGCGCACCTCGCCCCGCGCCATCTGCCGGGCAAGCTGCGGGGCGTCGCGCGCCGTCTCGCGCGCGACAAAGACCTGTGCGCTCTCCCGCTGCCGGGTCAGCGCGACATAGCTCGCCGCCGCCCGCCAGTGCTCGGTGTGGTACAGATAGGTCCGGTCCAGGGTCTTCCCCTGCCCCTTGTAGATCGTCCCCGCATAGCCGTGCCGGAACCCCTCGAACTCGTCGGCGGACCAGGTCACCTCCCGCCCTGCCCCGCCGGCCGCGTCCAGCCGCGCGGTGATCTGTCCGGTACCGGCATCGAGGCCGGTGATCGTGCCGGCGTTGCCGTTGTAGATGTGCCGCCGCTTGTCCGTGTCGGTGAACTGCACCCGGTCGCCGACCGCGAACGCCGCCGGCCCGTGCTTGGTGTCCAGTTCCACATCCGCGCCGGTCAGCTCGCCGCGGTCGCGGCGCACCTGGCGCAGCTCGGCATTCAGCGTGTCGACGTCGCGGTTGGTGTAGGCGAACACGAACCGGCTCGCCCCCGGCCGCTCCTCCGCATCGCGCGTCCAGGCCGCGACCAGCGCGCCGCGGGCCTCCTCCTGCTTGTCGGTCCAGGTGATCGCCCCGGCCCGGTCGAACGCGCCGACGGCTTCCGCGAAACGCCCCTCGGCCAGGTCGCGCGCCGCCTGCCGCTGCCAGTCCACCTTTTGCCGCGTCACCTCGGTGATTTCGGCGGCGCCGTGGCGTTGCCGCATCTCTGAAAACAGCCCGCCGCGCTCGATGCTGGCAAGCTGCCGGTCGTCGCCGGCGAGAATGAGCTTGGCACCGGCCTGGCGCGCGGCGGCCAGAAGCTCGCCGGTGACGCCGGTGTCCAGCATCGCCGCCTCGTCCACCACCACGACGGTGTTGCGGTCCCAGCGCGTCCGCTCGTTCTTCAGCCTGAACAGCGCCGAGTGAACCGTGCCGGCCTCGCCGAACCCGTCCGCCGCCAAATCCTGCGCAACCGCATTGGTCGGCGCCAGCCCGATCACCCGCTTGCCGTCCGCCGCATGCGCGTCGCGGATCGCGGCGAGCGTGTAGCTCTTCCCCGTCCCTGCCCGCCCCTCGATCAGCTTCAGATTGCCGGCGCCGGTCGCGTGCGCGAACGCCGCTTCCTGGTCCGGCCGCAAATTCCGCGCCGCCTTGGCAACCCTCTCGCCGTGGCCGGACACCGCGCCGGACCGGGCGCGGTCCATCTTGTCCGCCTCGGCCAGCGCCGCCCGCTCCTCCGCCCGCACCTGGCGCGTGGTGAAGCGCCCCGCCGCGGCGCCGGTCTCCCGGTCGTGCAGGGCAACCAGGTCGCCGTGTTTCAGCACCGCCGCCCGGACAACGGCGATCTCCGCGGCGGCGTCCCCTTCCGCCGGCCCGAGATGCTTGGTCAGATGCCGGTCAAGCTCGCGCTCGGTGAAGGTGGCGTTGTTCCGCGTCAGCGTCGCCAGCACCTGCGCCGGATCGCGCGCCGCCTCCTGGTTGGCCTGCCGGATGGTCTCGGCCCGCGCGACGATCTCCGACCCGGCGCGGCGCATCCGCACCGGCCCGATATGTTCCTGCGCGTGCGTGGCGCAGGAATCGACCCGCGCCTCCAGCCCGTGCTCCCGAAAATACTGGTCCTGGTGCTCGCGCCAGAGTTCGCCCCAGGCCGCGCCATCGGCAACCCGCGGCCGCCCGCCGGCGTGCCGCACCTCGGGGTCGAGGTCGCGCGCCTTCTTGGAATTGAACTGCTCGCCCTCCAGCCGCCGCGTGGTGATCAGCAGATGCGCGTGCCAGTTCGCCCGCTCGCTCTCCGCTTCGCCCTGGTGCGGCGCGTGCACGTCGAGCTGCACCGCCAGCCCCTTGGAGACAAACTGCGTCTCGGCAAAGCTGCGGGCCAGCGCGATCCGGTCCTCGCCGGACAGCCCGGCATTGGCCGGCAGCGCCAGCACGATCTCCCGCGCCACCTGCGCGTCCTTGCGCCGCTCCGCCGCCTCGGCCGCGTTCCACAGCACCCCGGCCTGGGCAAACCGCGCCGCGGCCCCCTCCGGCAACAGGATTTCATGGTGCTCGGGCGCGTCGCGGTGGCGGAAGTAGAACACCTCGCCGGTGCGCTCCGCCTCGATCACCTCACGGCCGTTATACGCCGCCGAACGCACCGCGCTGCCGCCGGAACCACGGGAGATATAGCGGGCACGGGCAAACTGGATCGCCAAGCCCGCACACTGAGGCCGGGGGACTCCCGCCGCAAGCCGCATTCCGCAGGAATGCATATTGCGTCTGCACGCTACCGCTCGCCTGCGGCTCCCTGGTGCAGAACCCGCTGTCGCGGTTTCGCTTTGGTCGTGGGTGGTTGGGTGTCGGACATGGTGGAACATGGCGGGAAAGACACAAATATGCAGGCGAATCCTTGCGCCTTCGCCGCTACCGTCCGCCCGGGCAGGCCACTTTGACCTGTGCGATACCGGAATTGGAGACCGATTGGCTCGTTCACTGGCAGAGCGCCTTCGTTCGCTCGAACAACAAAAAGCCCGGCTGGCCGAACAGGAAGCCAAGCTCAAGGACGCGGGACGCAAGGCCCGCACCCGCCGACTCATCGAGGCCGGCGCCCTGGTCGAAAAGACCGGCCTCCTCGATCTCGATGCCAATGCCCTCTACGGCGCCCTGCTCTCCCTGCGCGACGGCGCCAGCAACACCCGGCAGGTCGAGCAGTGGGCCGCCCTGGGAGGCCGCACCTTCGCCCGCGAGGCCGGCGCCCGCAACGAAGGCAAGGAACCGGTCGAACCGGTCGTGCTGACCTTCCCGAACCCGCTGCCCAAGGAAGCGACCGCGCCCCTCCGCGCGGCCGGCTTCCGCTTCAACAAGGTGTTCCAGCACTGGGAGGGCATGACCCGGTTCAATGAGGCCGAGCAGCTCGCCGGCGCCAACGCCGGCACGGCACGCCGCGTCACCCACCCCGCGCCTCCCGCGACCCCCGACACGCCGGACACCGCCGCCGCGTGATGCCGCTGCGTCTGGCGCTGGCCGCGGCGATCGTTCTCGCCAGCTTCCAGCGCGCTTTTGCCGGCAGTGGCGAGGCGCCGGCGGTTGGTCATGGCTTCGTTCTCGTCGGCGGCCTGGTGCTGCTGTTCGCCGGTCTGGGTTTCTGGGGCGTGGTCACCCGGTACGGATTGAAGGCGACCCTGGAACGGGCGGTGCTCGTTGCCCTGGGTGTGCCGCTCACCTGGATGCTGCTCGCCGGGTCGCGCGCGCTCACCGGCTTCCCGCCCTGGGGGCTGATGTTTCCGCTCTGGGTCGTGCTGGTGGTTGTCGTTCTGCGCGCCGGCGGCGGGTTGGTGCCTGGTCCCGTCCGGCGCCTGTGGGCGTCCATGTTCACCGCCAGGGCGCGGGATACCCACGGGTCCGCCCATTTCGGGACGGCGCGGAACGCCGCGCGTCATCTGGCGCCGGCGGCGCCCGCCGATGCCTTCGTGCTGGGCGTCATGCGCGATGCACCGCGCGGCACCGATCGCCGGTTCCGACAGGACGGCCATCTGCTCACCTGCGCCCCGACCGGCGCCGGAAAAGGCATCAGCGGCGTCATCCCGAACCTGCTCGAGTATCCCGGCTCGGCCTTCGTGCTGGACTTCAAGGGCGAGACCTATGCCGTCACCGCACGCGCGCGCCGGAGCATGGGCCACGACGTCATCCTCATCGACCCGTTCGACATCACCGGCGGCACCACCCACCACCTCAACTGGCTCGACACCCTCGATCCCGACGATCCCGATGTGGTCAGCCGGGCCGCCGGTCTCGCCGATATGCTGGTCGTCGCCGAGGGCGCCGACAGCGAATCCCATTGGAACGACACCGCACGCGAGTTGCTGCGCGGCCTGCTGGTCTATGTCGCCGGCCTCCCCGCCGGACGCCGCTCGATGGCGGAGCTGCGCCGCATCGTCACCGCCCCCGAGGATGATCTCGCCGACACCCTGGCCGACATGCTCGCCGATCCGGAACGCGGACACCGATTGCCGGCGCGCACCGCGGCGGTCCACCTGAACCGGCCGGACCGCGAGCGCGGCTCGGTTCTCTCCTCCGTCGTGCGGCACACCGCCTGGCTCGATGATCCCCGGCTCTGCGCCGCCCTCGGCCGTTCGGATTTCAGCATGGCGGAGCTGAAGCGGCGGCCGGTGACCGTCTATCTCGCCATCCCGCCGGACCGGCTGCGTGTCTGTCTGGGCTTCGTGCGCGGCTTCATCGGCCTCGCGCTCGACGCCATCACCACGGTGGCCACCCGGCCCGAACACCGGGTCGCCTTCTTCCTCGATGAGTTCGGCCAGCTCGGCCGCATGGATCGCCTGGCCGACAGCATCACCCTGCTCCGCGGCTACGGCGCCCAGCTCTGGGTGTTCGTCCAGGACCTCTCCCAGCTCAAAGCCGTCTATCCGCGCTGGCAAAGCTTCCTCGCCAACACCTCGCAGCAATTCTTCGGAACCGCCGACTACGACACCGCCCGCTATCTCTCCGGCGCCCTCGGCCAGCAGACAATCCGCTTCGAGACCAGCGGCTCGTCCTACTCCACCTCCGGCCTCCTCAAGCCGGGCAGCACGTCCAGCAGCCTCGGCGAACATTTCCAGGGCCGCTCCCTGCTCACCCCGGACGAAATCATGCGGCTCGGTCCGGCGCGGCCGATCGTCCTGGTCTCCGGCGAACCGCCATACCTGCTCGATCGCGTCAGCTATCTCACCGATCCCGCCTATGCCGGCCGGTTCGATCCAAACCCGCTGCACCTGCCACGCGCGGCGGAGTGAGCCATGTCCGCGGCAAAATTATCGGCCGGGCGGTAGCTCGTCGCCCGGATCGGCCGGCCGGTCCGGACTCAGCGCAAGAACCGCGTGAAGGTCTTCGGGCCGGGCGTCACCCGCGCGACGGCGGGAAAACTTCTCGGTGGCCGTCTCCACCGCACCAACCTTCTGCACAGATACGAAAACGGGAACGTTTGCGGGAACGCAACCGGGAACATTGGCGGGAGCGTTTACGGGAACACCGCGCCCGTACCCACTTTTGTACCCAGTTTCGTACCCACCAATGTACCCATTTCCGTACCCTGTTCCCGATGCTGGATGCCCCTGCGAAAAAGCGGCCCGACTCTGACTGACAGACCAAGTCACCCTAGGCGGGTGCCCTGTGTCGGGTCGGATCGGCTGGATTTGCTCCGGTTTGCCAGCGCCAAGCGGTTCCCGGATCGGCCTTCCTGGGGCGGGCGGACGGCTGGCGCTTGCCCGTTGCGCCCCTGCCCGTACATGCTGTCTGCATGTTCAGTGTCACCGAGACCGAAGCCGCCGCCATCCGTCGTGTGTTCGAGGAGGAGGGCGAGTTGTCCGCCATGATCGAGCTGCGCCGGCACTTCCCGGGCATCACCGACAACGCCAAGGCGCGGGAATGCGCCCGGACTATCGCGGGGTGGAAGCCGGCGCTTGCAGTGTCCCGTCCGGTGACGCGGTTGCAGCCCGGCAAGCGCCGATCGGCCGGATAGCCGGTTTCGCCGCTACCGCCTGCCGATCTGCTGAATGTGGCGGGGCGGAGTAAGGCGCGATAAGGATTCGTGGCGGGCACCGCGCCGTCGCAGGGCTGGCGGTTCGCGAGCCAAGGCCCTATTTTCCCAGCATGGACAGCGCGACCACCAGCCAGGACGCCTCCCCCGACCGACCCGAGACTGCCGAGGAGCGGCGCCGGCGGCTGGCATGGCAAGCAGAGCAGATCGCCGCGGCGCGCGCGTCCGCTGCGGCTGGCCGCGTGGTGTCGCTGGAAGCGGTCGAAGCATGGGTCGAAAGCTGGGATACCGGACACGAGCTGCCGCAGCCGCGTTCGGGCCGCTGACCAGTTTCCAGCGTGCCGCGTATTGTGCGCCTCACCGACGAGGCATCAGATGACTTGGCCGCCATCCGCCGCTGGCAGACGCAGCGTGGTTCCGGCGCCCCTGCCAAGCGTCGGGTGAAGGCAATCCTGGCCGTCCTGCGCCGCCTGAAGACGATGCCGTGCTTGTATCCCCCCGGCGATGAACCGGGCACCCGGCAAGCGTTCTGCGAGGGGCATGTGGTGGTCTACGAGGTTGACCCGGACACCTTGGACAACGGCACCGCCGGCGACGTTCTGGTGCTGCGGGTGTTCGCTCCGGGGCAGGATCGCCGGTAGATTTTGCGGACTGAACTCTTCGATTGAGGCGGCCTGCGCAACCGCCCGACCTTCAATGGTAGAGTCGACGACTGGCGCGGTCGCTGTAGGTCCCGAGGAATGGCCGTTGTCCGGCGGCTTTCGCCGGTTGCCGGTGCCTCAGCTCGGTCCGTGGCTCCGTTTCCAGTCGCCGCTCATCGAACTGGACATGCGGAACTACCGCATCCAGCTCTCTCCCGTCCCATCAGACCTTCGCTCTCGGCAGGTCGGCGAGACGCACTGGAACGTCGTAAAGGCCGAGCGTCTTGTAGAGATACTCGTCCGGGATCTGGCCGAACCCGGTGCCTTCTCGTCCCGTGCGTCGGATCAACCAGCGGCGAACCCGCCGATCGGTGTAGTTTCGGACCAGTTTGTAGGTCTTGAGCACAGCGCCATTGTCGAAATAGGCACACCAGCCGCGTAGCAAGCTGCTGATGCTGGCCACCGTGGTCTCCGGCTCGTCCGAGTTCCACCGACTTGAGGTTCGCTCGTGGATTCGTCGGAGCAGGCTCTTCACCGCCTTTCGTGACGGGTAGGTGCCGATATACGGGCGCCCATCCCGGCCATAGAGGCGACCGACCGTGTAGCCGAGGAAGTCGAACGACTCCTCCGGCAGCCGGGCGATCCGGGTCTTGGTCGTGTTCACCTCCAACCCGAGCCGCGCCATCAACGCCGACATCCGCTCCATGGCCGCCGGCGCGTTGCCGGGACGGCAGCAGATCACGAAGTCATCGGCATAATTCACGACGTGGGCATCGAGCTGGTCCCGATGGCCGTGGCCGTGCCACGCCAGCAGGAAGCGCCGGAAGTAGCAATTCGCCAGCAGGGGCGAAACGACTCCGCCCTGCGGGGTACCTCGCTTGGTCCGTCGCGCTTCGGTGGTCCGCACCGGTCGGCCGTCGATGTACTCCACCACCGGTGCCGTCAGCCAGCCCTTGATGATGTAAAGCATATGCCCATCAACGATCCGCCGCGACAGGCTTCGCATCAAGGCATGGTGCGGAATCGAAGTGAAGTAGTCGCGCAAATCCGCGTCGACCACCTCCCGCCGCCCCTGCTGCGTCACGTGTCGCCAGACCTGGCGAAGAGCCATCTTGGCGTCCCGTCCCGGGCGAAAACCATACTGCTCAGGCAGCAGGTCCACCTCGAAGATGGGGCCAATAACCAGCACCGCGGCCATCTGTACCACACGGTCGCAGATAGCCGGAATGCCGAGAGGCCGTTGGCCTCCGTTGCTCTTCGGTATCCATACGCGCAGCAGGGGCTGGGGGGCGTAGCGCCCGGAGATCAGCTCCTGCCGCAGCGTTTCCAGCCATTGCTCCCGTCCCCGGGCCTCGATCTGCTCGAACGTCTCGCCGTCCACCCCGGCCGCTCCCGCATTGGCGCGACAGCCTCAGCGCTCACGAGAATTGACCCGGGGTTGCTCACGGAAGTTGACCCAGTAGGTGCGCATGAGTTTGTGGTCAGGTGGCCTGATCGGCCGGTAGCCGCCGTGGTCGGCGGCAAATTTTCCTTCGCCTGACCGAAGGCTCCATGCCTGCCGCCCGGGCCTCACACCCCGTGAGACCCAGTGATGACAACGGTCAGAAGTCGCCGCGTGTCACGGCCCTGGCGGCGCGTCCTGTCGCGGCGAGGCGGGCACACCCCCGGCGGCTGCCGGGCCGGGAAGAGCCGGCAGCGCTGACCTGGCTCAACGGCCCGACGGCGCGATTGATCGTGACGTGACGGCTGCCAAACCCCAGCCTTCCGTTCGACGCCGGGCGTCGAATTGTCGGGACGCCTTCCGTCCCGACACCACCCGCAGGCCACGGCGCGGGAGGCGAGTTCAAAGGCGCCGCGCGCTTTCTTGCGCGGCGGGAGCGGAGCCACGCGCAGAAAATCGGCGCGGGCCGATTTTCGAGCATGGTGAGCACCCACCTGTTGACGCGCCTTGCGCGCCGTGGCACCGCCTCGGTGCTGCGGCGGTGGTGTTGCTGGGGCCTTCAGGTCTTGGTGCTGCGGCGCGCCGGTGTTGGCGACGCTGGCGCCGGAGGCTCCGGGCTGCGCAGGGACGGGCCGTTGATGCGGATGGTGATGCAGTGGTGCTGCAGGCGATCGAGCAGCGCATCGACCAGCGGCTTCTTGTCGAACAGCTCGTACCAGTCGGACAGTTCAAGGTTGGTGGTGATGATCGTCGAGACCCGGTTGTAGCGTTGGTCCATCAGACGAAAGAATGCGTTTGCTTGTTCCGGCTTGATCGTGAGGTAGCTCAGCTCGTCAATCAGCAAGGGCTGCATGCGAACTCGGCTGAGCCAGCAGCCGTGTGGTGGTGCGATCGGCCAGAGACGCGTAGAGTTCATCGAGCAGGACTTGAGCGTTGATGAAGCGGCCACGGTAGCCGTTGAGGCAGGCCTCGCGCAACAGACCGATCGCCAGGCCGGTCTTTCCGGTGCCTGGTTTGCCGATGAGCAGGACGTTGTCGGTCCGGCGCAGGAAGTCCAGCCCGGCCAGTGTCTGGATCTGGGCGCGGCTCACGCCGGGCTGCCGATCGAACGGGAAGCTGTCGAGTGACCACCGCCATGGCAGACGCGCCTGTCCCAGACGATACGCCAGGCTGCGTTCGCGGCGGGCGGCGGCCTCCTGGCCGAGCAGCCGGTACAGCAACTCGGGTCCAGCGATCGCTTCGCGCTCGGCGCGTTCGATCTCGGCGTCGAGTGCCTCGGCCATGCCGTGCAGGCGCAACTGGGCGATCAGCGCGCGCAGCTTGTCATGCATCGTCGTCTTTCCCGCTGGTCAGTGCGAAGAAGTCGCCGGCGACCTGTTTGAGGATGAGATCTTCAAGCCGGCCGAGGTCGAACAGGCCGTAGTACAGGGCTTGCTCGATGGCGGCGATGAACGGGCCGGCCGGGTAGGTGCGCTTCATTTCGATCAGCCGGCGGAGTGGCCGTCGCCCGTATCCGTGACTGCGCAGCTTGAGGGCGGCGGCGTAACGGTCGAGGCTGGGATGGTGGCCGCTCAGCAATGCCTCTTCCGCCGCCGCGCTGCGACCCTGCCGCACGGGGATGGTATGATGACCAGGCAGGGTGCTCCTGGCATCGCGCTCGGCGATCAGCCGCGGGTGGACGGCGATCGTCGTGTCCTTGCGGCGGACATGGATTTCGGCGGGGTGCTTGTAGACAGCGACGGACTTGCCGACGAAGCGCTCGGGCACGGAGTAGCGGTTGGTATCGACGCTGACAAAGCCGTGCAGGTCGACGACGCGTTCCAGCAACTCGTAGACCGGCGGCAGCGCGTCGGGCAGCGGCACGAGGTGCGGCTGCTCGATGACGTAGGCCGCATCAGGCGACATGCCGAGCGCTGCCTTGGGCTTGCGGTTAGCGACCTCGCGGCACCAGGCGAGTGCCTGGCGGTTGAGGTCGTCGAAATCTTCGAAGCTTCGGCCTGCCAGGAAATTCGTCTCGACATAGCCGAATGGTCTTTCGATCCGGCCCTTGCGATCTGGATTCCCGACCCGGTGGGCGCGGAACCGGAAGCCCAGAGTGCGGGCGAAGGCCGCCATCTCCGGGGCGATGAGGGCCTCGGCGCCGGCGCCGGCGGCGAGCAGCACGCTGGTGTTGTCGATGATGCAGACCGGACAGGCACCGGCCATGAAGCGCGTGGCCTCGAGCAGGAACGCGCGGGCCTCGAAGCGGGTGAACCGCGGATAGTACTGGATGAACAGCCGGCGCGAGTACGCCAGCACCAGACCGGCGCATTGCGTGATCACCGGCTTGCCGGCGCCCGCGAAGGTCACGCGATGCGGCGAGGTGTCGTGCTGCATCTCCTGCCCGGGCGCGAAGTCGTACTCGCCGGCACGCCGCGGCGGACTGCGCAGGCCGGCCTCCCGCACCCAACGGGTCAAGCTGCTGTAGGACACCTCCAGACCGTTGTCGGCCAGCAGTTCGCGCACCCGCACCACGTTGCCGCGAGCCTGCTCGAAGGCAGCCTTCACGCGGACCAGCGTCGCCTCGTCGCACGGCAACACCTCGGCAACGTTGCCGTCCGGCTCACGCAGGATGCGCCGCACGGTGTTGCGTGACAGCGCCAGCAGGCGGCTGATCTCGCGCAGGCTGTGCCGCTGCACCTGCAGCGTGCGCACCGCGGTGCGAATCTCAGCCGGGGTCACGTGCATCCCCCCGGTCGATCGCAATCGCCAGGACGTTCGAGCGCCAACCACAGACGCGGCACCGCCGCGATCAGCGCCGGCGGCACCGATTGCAGCGCCGCCACGCGACCCGTCAGGCGCGCGATGACCGCCTCGAGGCAGCGCATATCGACGACGCATTCGCCTTCCGGGCCGTCCCGCAGAATTTCGCCGGCGCGCCGTTCGTCGTTCGCCCGCAGGGCGTCGAGAAACAAGCGGGGATCGCCGACCATGCGTTCGCGCACCGTTTGCGCGGCCTGCTGGTAGTGGGCGAACCAGCACTGCAACTCGCGGGTCGACAGCGGTGACGCAGCCAGCGCCGCCAGCAGGCTGTCGGCATGGGCGGCATTGGCACGCGCCAACGGCACCACCACCCGGTTGGCCGCCCAAGCCGACAGCTTGCCGGTGCGCACCGCCGCCAGCGCCGCATCGGGCAAACCCGACAGCAGTTGCAGCCGCCGGCTCACCCAGCTCACGTCGCGCCCGCACCGACGCGCCAGCTCCTGCTGCGACAGGCCCTGGCCCTGCATCAGCTCGCGCAGCAGCAACGCCTCCTCAATGCTGGCGAACGAGCGATCCTGCGCGCGCGCCAACACCCCCAGCACCGCTTCGGCCAGCCCACAGGTCCATTGCTCGACACTGGCCGTGTCGCGGCCCAGCCGGCGTAGCGCGGCGACGCGCCGATACCCGTCGATCAGCACCAGCGGTGCTGCGCCCGCGCCGGCCCCACCGGGAGCGGGCGCCACAATGCAGGGCACGATCTGACCGCACCGCTCGATGGACTGGGCGATCCGCGCCACCGCCTGCGGCTCCACCAGGCGGCTGGCGGCAAAGCGCAGGTCCAGTTGGTGCAGGTCAAGCTCCAGACGATGGCTGTCCATGGACGTCATCGCCGGCGGGACGGCCCGCTTGCCCCGGTCACGTCCCGCAGGATCCTCGCCGCCGCATCAATCGGGTTCACCATGGGGCATTGCGCTCCGTCCGGGCGTGGCCAACACGGCCGCGACGGGGATCGCGGCGGCGCAGGAACCCCGGGCGAAGCGGCGGCAGACAGGGACGACCGCACCAATGGCAGGGCGTCGTCGCTCGCCGGGGCGGCTCGGCCGGAGATGCGTCGTCGCGCGAGGTCGCCATCGCGCCGGCCGCCAGCAGATCACCCGCCGGCGGCGGGGGTGAACCCTGATGCGTCACTTTTTTTCTGCGCGCTCGCAGGTGGCCCATCCGGGCGGCATGCTTCTCCTGGCCACGACGGGTCTTCTGATAGCGCTCGCCTGCCTTCCGGAGCGTCTGGTGACGCGCCTGTCCGGCGCAGTCGCCGAAACAGTAGATCTGCCCGCGGTCGCAGTGGCGGCACACGACCACTTCGCTACTGCACTTCCTGCAAAGGAACAGACGACCAGACCCCGGCTCGCTCTGCGCATCGACGCAGACGCGGCGTAGACGAACGCCACCGTCGGCAGGATACTCGCCCTGCATTCGTGCCCGTCACGATGTGGGGCACGGCGTCGAGACAAAACTGGCAGGTTGAGTTCGGCGCCGTGCTTGCCCTCAAGTCTGGCAGGCTCCCGGCAGCTTGCCGAGGTGCTCGGTGCCTCTGTTATCCCCCGTGCCAACCCCGCCAAGACCGTATCCGGTCCTGATCATGTCTCCAGCGACGATCAAATGCCGCCGCACCGGCGTTGTCGCAGGCGCCGCCACCCCGGAGCGGGCGCCAGACCGGGACAACCAACGACAATCGTCAGAACGGTAGGACTAAAGTCAGTGGGTCAACTTCCGTGAGCAACCCCGGGTCAATTCTCGTGAGCGCTGAGGACAGCGAGCAAAGGCCTCAGCCAGGACATCCTTGCGATAGACCTTGTCCCATAGGGCATAGAAGCGAAAGTCTGGTTCAGCCTTAGCTTTCGCCTGTAGCGAGGTCTGTAGCTTCTCAACTGTTTCAGACGGCGTTGGTAGACTCATCGTCAATCACCGGGCTGTCAGCCCTTCCCTCGCTTGGGGCAGGACAGGGCTCCTTCCCTCCGCCGGCATTACCCGGCCTCACCGGTAGGTACGAGCCCATCCGCCATCTGCGTCCGCCGGCGCTGGCCCTCACGGGTTCGCCGTTGGCGCGGAGGTGCCGCCTCCCCGCCACGGTCGCAGACTTCCCTTGTTGCGCACCATTCATGTCCCGTGCGTGCTGCCATCACTACCCCGGTGGGATCGTCGGCTGCATGTCTCGCTCACTTCACCGACGGCGGCGGCCTTCCCCGTTGGAGCGGCGGGTCGGCTCCCACATTGCGTCTTTCGAGGCCTTTCCGATGTTCACTCACGTTGCGGCCCGCACGGCCCGCTGACCCCCTACGGGGCCTTTTCTCGAAGTGCTTCAGGCCATTCGTCGCCTCCTGACCCGCCCCGAGTGCTTCCGGCTGGAGCGAGAGTTTGCCGGCCCGGATTTCCACCGGGGAGAACGGTGCGCCTTGGCAAGGCACACGCTCCAACGAACGAACTGCCCCTCCGGTACGAGTTTTGCGACGAAACGGGAACATCTGGCCGCTTTGGGGACTGGGCACCGCGATTTACAATTATGGAAGTGATTCCCAAACCACCGTTTGCAGGCGCGCCCACGCCGAGCGCCTCTCCGTTCACGACCGCCAAAGCCAGCGAAAGACTGGCCTCCGCGGCGCGTCGCCCGAAACGATTATGACGGGCAGACCGGGTGGCGGCGGTGCCAGGTACGATTACCGCGCCTGTCGAGTGGCTGCCACAATTCGTCGATCGATAACGAATTCAGATTGTTATCCGCGATGGTTGCGCTGGGCCGCCGCCAGGCGCCAAGGCGGCGCTGCAGTTGCCTTCGAAAACCGATGTTCCCGTTTCGTCGCAAAACTCGTACCGGAGGGGCGGTTCGTTCGTTGGAGCCTGGTTGGAAGCATTTTCGATGCTCGGCGTATGTCAGATTACGGTTAATTCGTTCAGCGTCTGAAGCATTTAATGCATAGGCTTTGGGGCGTCCGTTCCCGTCAGGGACGCCGCGCGCTTTGTTCCAGCCCTGTCGATCAGGCTCCGACAATGATGGAGAGCATAAGGATCTGTGGGGTAAGTCATGCCGCTGCACCAGCGAGCCTGCGCCGTTGACAAGCTGACGTTTCCGCATGACGCAGGGCACCCCACAGATCCTCATGCTCTCGAATTTGAGAGGTCAGGGCGTGACCTGTCAGCCAGCCAACGCCAAGCCAGAACGAAACGGGCGCGACGACCCGGCCGCCTGCGGGGGTGCACGGTTGAGGGGTACCGTCATGGGCAGTTCGGCGTGCCCCACCCCTTTGACAGTTGCCGGGTGACCGGCGGCAGCGACGGCAGCGACAGCAGCGACGGCAGGCGATAGAAAAATCCGCCTTAAATCAACCAATTACGCCCAATCGCGGCACAACTCACGAACCCGTGATAAGCGAATTTGTGCCCGAATCTTCGTGCCGCCCCGGGTGGTTGACACATATTCGGATACTCCGTAGTTATCGGAGTATCCGAATAAGGTGCGGAACATGGATGTCCAGTTTGTAAGCAGCTTCACCGCCACGGACCTCAAGGCTCCTGGGCCTGTGCTCGATGCCGCGACGCGCGGACCCGTGCGTGTCACCAGGCGCGGGCAATCCTTCGTCCTCATGCGGGAGGAGCAGTTGGCCGAAATCGTGGCCGAGGCATCCGACCCGAGGCCGAAGACGCTGGCGGACCTCCTGGTCGACTACGACGCGGAGGATGTGAAGAAGCGCTTGGGTGGATGGCTGACAGACCCGCCGATCGGGAAAGAGATTTTCTGACGTGCCCCGGCGCGGCGACAGCTTCCAGCGGGCGAGCTACGTCCCGCTGCTCGGCGACGTGGTTCACGTGGACTGGTCGCCTGCGATCGGACACGAGATGGCTGGCCCTCACTATGGCCTGGTCATGTCGGCCGACCTGTTCAACCAATCCACCGGGATGGTGCTCGCCGCGCCCATTACGACCAAAGGCGGAAAGTTGAGCGGCTTCGAGGTCCCGATTCAGGTTGGGCGGGTCAATGGAGTCATCGTGATCTCCGCCGTGCGGTCGCTCGACTACCAGAGCAGAGATGTCCAATACGAGGGGAAGGCCAACCCCGCCCTGGTGGCAGAGGCCAACCGAAGGCTCCGCATGATCTTCCCCTGAGGAGGTCATAGCAACACGTGTCAGCCAGAGAACGCCAAGCCAGAGCGAAACGGGCGCGACGACCCGGCCGCCTGCGGGGGTGCACGGTTGAGGGGTACCGTCATGGGCAGTTCGGCGCGCCCCACCCTGCCGACGGTTGCCCGGTGACAGGTGGCTGCGACGGCTGGAGACAGGAAAGTTCCTGTTATACCAGTCTGTTGCGGCCTATTGTGGCACAACCCCCGCGGGCGTGATAACCGTCACTTACCAACCGTTCACGACATAAAATTGCGCGTCGGGGTCATTTCAGGAGTTTCCGTAGCCTGTTAAGCTCAGGCGGCGCGGCTTTTCGATGATCGGCGGTGGCGACGAACGCAGGAGAACACCCTTGGGCAAGATGTCCAGGTCGGCGTCAGGGTAGACCGACTGCGCCAAGCGCAGATCATCAGCGAACGTGCGTCGGAATTCGACGTTGGTCGAGATGCCTTGCCCGAACTGGGGGCGCAGGGCCGCCCAGGTAACGAACGTCGCTTCCTGTATGTTGTGTAGGCGGAAGGCAAGCCATGAGTAAGCGTCGAGTGCCCTGGAGTTCTTGTGGATCTTGCGAACGGCAGCCTCGTCCAGTTTCACAGCATGTCTGCGAAGTTGCTGGTAGAAGCCTTCCGACAGCTTTAGTTTATCTTGGAACAGGTTCCCCTGCCGATCATTGATTTGATCGCCTTCCCAGAACATGGCGGTGTCGACGATGGCTTGGTTCGAGACGCCACGCACGCCATCCTTTCTGAGTTGGAAGGTCAGCTTGCAATGGCTGATGCAGGGCAATCGCATTTCAGAAGGATCCGAGGAGTTTGGAGAGATAGGCATCGTTCCAACCGGCCCGTTGGAACTTGCCGCGCAGAGAGCCCTTGGAGCCGTCCTTCTGCATGACGTTCAGGGCCATGTGTCGCAGGACCGCAAGATTGTGTGGCCCGTTGCCCAGTCTGGTCCGGTCCTGATCCTCGTTCATCACCACATCCAGCCGCCAGTGCAGCCGGTTTTCGACACCCCAGTGCTCGCGGACGACCTCGTTGAAGCGTGTCGCGGATAGCGCTGTGCTGAGAAGGTAGTAGGCGGTCTCGGTGGTGGTCTTGCTCGCGGTTTCACGGATACGGACAACCTTGCCGATGGCCGCCAGGCCGGGCCAGTGATGATCCCGCTGCAACCAGTCGATATCGGTCGAGACCGTGGCCGTGCGGGTCTCGATGCGGCCGTGATCGGCGTCCACGTTTTGCGCGCTCGTCGCCGGTTTGCTGGCCGGGTCATTGAGGAACGTGCTGACGTCATCATGCAGCGTGCCCTGATTGCCCTTCAGCGCCAGGGCATAGTCGCCGCCCTGATCGACGATCTGCTGAGCAATCGCCCGCTGGCAGTTGAGCGCGTCGGCGGTCACGATCGTGCCTTTCAGTGACAGCATCTCCAGCAACTTCGGCACCGCGGTGATCTCATTTGATTTGGCGTCGGTGGCGATCTGCGCCAGCACCAGGCGCTGCTCGCATCCCCAGGCACTGACCATGTGCAGCGGTGACTTGCCGCTGGCGCGATCGAAGGAGCGACGCAGAACCTTGCCATCGATCGCTACAACGCCCTGAACCGTACTCGAAAACTGCGCCATGAACCGCTGAAACGCCGCGCCAAACTGCGCCGGGTCGAGCAGGCGGAACAGGCGGCTGAAAGTGTCGTGACTTGGAATGCCCTTCTCCAGCTTGAGAAAGCCGCGCAGGAACGGCTCTTTCGCTTCCGCAAACCGAGCCATGTCCACCGCACCCTGGCCGCCACATAACACTGTACACAGCGCAATCATCAGCAACTCATGGAAGTCATGCAGCCCGGCATTCCCGGTTCGTGGGTCTTCCAGACCCTCCCAGCAGCCGGCAAACTGATCCAAGGCGTCCTCCCACCGCAGGTTTCCCGCGCCCTCCGGTAGAATCCATCGCCCCGCCCCGCGCAAGCCGCCGTCGCGCTGTCAAGGAAATTCCAAGTGCGATTCCCCTGATGGCTGATGCGCATGATCTGGTCGCGAACGGTCCGCTGTGTCTTGCCGCCGTGGCTAATGCCGAGCCTGCCGAGGAAGGCCCGGAGGCTGGAGCCAAGCTCGACGGTCCTCTCTCCTGTTTCCAGCGCCCTGGTCTGCAGGTAGATGAGGATCAGGCGAGCGGTCGGCCCGAACGGGCATCCTAGATATGTGTAGGAACCGTCAGGATTGACGACGAAGCCCGGTTCGACCACGAGAGTAACGTAGTCTGTCTGAATTTGCCACTTGGCGTCGTCGGCGAGTTGACGGTGCGGTCAGGGCAATCGCATTTCAGAAGGATCCGAGGAGTTTGGAGAGATAGGCATCGTTCCAACCGGCCCGTTGGAACTTGCCGCGCAGAGAGCCCTTGGAGCCGTCCTTCTGCATGACGTTCAGGGCCATGTGTCGCAGGACCGCAAGATTGTGTGGCCCGTTGCCCAGTCTGGTCCGGTCCTGATCCTCGTTCATCACCACATCCAGCCGCCAGTGCAGCCGGTTTTCGACACCCCAGTGCTCGCGGACGACCTCGTTGAAGCGTGTCGCGGATAGCGCTGTGCTGAGAAGGTAGTAGGCGGTCTCGGTGGTGGTCTTGCTCGCGGTTTCACGGATACGGACAACCTTGCCGATGGCCGCCAGGCCGGGCCAGTGATGATCCCGCTGCAACCAGTCGATATCGGTCGAGACCGTGGCCGTGCGGGTCTCGATGCGGCCGTGATCGGCGTCCACGTTTTGCGCGCTCGTCGCCGGTTTGCTGGCCGGGTCATTGAGGAACGTGCTGACGTCATCATGCAGCGTGCCCTGATTGCCCTTCAGCGCCAGGGCATAGTCGCCGCCCTGATCGACGATCTGCTGAGCAATCGCCCGCTGGCAGTTGAGCGCGTCGGCGGTCACGATCGTGCCTTTCAGTGACAGCATCTCCAGCAACTTCGGCACCGCGGTGATCTCATTTGATTTGGCGTCGGTGGCGATCTGCGCCAGCACCAGGCGCTGCTCGCATCCCCAGGCACTGACCATGTGCAGCGGTGACTTGCCGCTGGCGCGATCGAAGGAGCGACGCAGAACCTTGCCATCGATCGCTACAACGCCCTGAACCGTACTCGAAAACTGCGCCATGAACCGCTGAAACGCCGCGCCAAACTGCGCCGGGTCGAGCAGGCGGAACAGGCGGCTGAAAGTGTCGTGACTTGGAATGCCCTTCTCCAGCTTGAGAAAGCCGCGCAGGAACGGCTCTTTCGCTTCCGCAAACCGAGCCATGTCCACCGCACCCTGGCCGCCACATAACACTGTACACAGCGCAATCATCAGCAACTCATGGAAGTCATGCAGCCCGGCATTCCCGGTTCGTGGGTCTTCCAGACCCTCCCAGCAGCCGGCAAACTGATCCAAGGCGTCCTCCCACCGCAGGTTTCGCGCGCCCTCCGGTAGAATCCATCGCCCCGCCCCGCGCAAGCCGCCGTCGCGCTGTCAAGGAAATTCCAAGTGCGATTCCCCTGACGGTGCGGTAGGTTGGCATACGTCCAGCCGCTATAGATGAGATTGGCGACGACACCGGCGTGTTCATCCGACATCGTGTCGCATGCCGTGCGGACGACGTCAGAAGCCCTCTTGCCTTTGACCATCCGGAGGGCATTTTCCCGTCCATGCTGGTCGATTAGCCGATGAACTTCACCCATGGTCGCAACGTGCAGGATCTGTGGTCAGTTTGTCGATGGGGACCATTGTCCATGCCCCTGTTATCCTGGGGACTTTTACCCATCAGACAATTGAAGGTCTCATTGTATCTATAGAGTCGTGGGCAATTGTCCCCGGGACAACTTGGTAAGCCATTGATTTGAGACGAGACAGGATGGGCGAAAGTCCCCAGGCTGATGGGTGATGGTCCCCGCTGCTGTGGACAACATGGCGAGACAGGCTGCTGTCAGGCATGGGCGAAGGTCCCCACCAGGAGCGGGCGACTCGGCAAGAGGCAGATTTCTGTGAACGCGGAGCCACCCGAGTCGGGCGGCCATGGGCGAAGTTCCCCAGGCTCGAGGTCGCCGTCCGCCGCCCCGCGAAGACGTTCGTTCGTGACCAATGGAATCCATCCCATGGGATGGATTCCGACCGTAACTGCCCAGGTTGTCCCGCGAAAAGTGCCCTGTGGTCGCGCTAGAGGCGGAGAAGCAGATTTTTCCGCCGCAAATTCGCCCTCAGTCCGCCCCGCGGAGGCGAACCTGGGCACCGAAGGGGTGTACCTGGGTAGTTACTTCCGACCTGCTACGGTGTTCCCACGGTTTCGGCATTGCCATTTATCGCGACACTTTGCCCGCCAGCGTCGCAGCCGATCTCGTGGTCAATTTCGGCGAGCCGTGTCCGCAGGTGGTCCATCTCGCGCAGGATGCGGGCGCGCTCTCGTCTCAGCGCGACGTGGCGGTCTAGGCTGAACGATTCCCGCATCTCCGCCCGGAACGCCTTAATCTCGCGGAGGTAGACATCCGGACGCACCAGGTTCCGGGCTTTTGCCTCTTCGAGTTCGTCAGGGGCCAGGAGTGTGAGTTCGTAGGCTGTGTTGTAAGAGCACGGCACTTCCTCACGCCGAAGCCGCTCCCGGCGGACGGCTTCGGCTACGGTCCTGATCCGGAGCGCGGCCGCCGGTTTGAACGGCAGCCTAATTTCAATCATCTTCTCGTATTCGCCGTGCGGCAGCGTTTCCTTGGCCTGGATCAGGTATTCGCCAATAGCCAGGAACTTGTCCCGGGCTTCGTTCCAAAGGCGGTTGATCTCCCGGACGTAGTCCTCGACATTGGCTTGCGGCACGACGGCGTTGACGATGCCCTCCATCCGGTGACGGGTGGGCAGCATGGTGACCTGCGTCCTGAGGGTTGGCTCGGCGGCTTCTTCTGCCTCACGCTGGCGCTCAAGCGCCCGGCGGTTCAGTGCCATCTCAGATCCCCACAGACTTGCGCACGAAATCCCAGACCGCTTCCATGTCGTCGGCGCCCCTGGCGCCGCTCAGCTCGTTGATGCCGACACCGAACTCGTGCGTCGCCTCGATGTCCCGCAGGAATCGGACATCCACTGGACAGAGGTTACCGGCGCCGTTCAGACGCTTCTTTGCCGCCCTGTAGCTGCCCCAGCGCTGCGAAGTCTTCGTCAGCAGGAATGCGGCGCGGGCACCCAGGGCGGCCAGGGCGGCCATAAATTCCACGGCGCTGTCCATGTCGGGCTTCGCCTGGCTGCTTGGAATCAGCGTGAAGTCGGCGCGCCGGATGACCTGGCTGACGCCAGCCTGATTGTCGAGGCCGGGCGGCGTGTCGACGATGACGAGGTCGATGTCCACCATTGCTTCAATCTCGCGGATGGCGCGCGCGAACGAGGAGAGTGGGGCGGTGATGAGGCGGATGGCCGGAACCCCCTCCTGCTTTTCGCGGAGACGGTGCCAGGTCGAAAGCGTTTGCTGTTCATCGGTGTCCAGCAGAAGCACGGTTAGCCCCTCGGCCGCGGCAATCGTGGCCAGGTTCAAGGAGGAGGTCGTCTTGCCGCAGCCGCCCTTCCCAGACGCCAGCGCGACCCATTTTGCGGTCTTCACCGGGGTCTGGACGGCGCCGCCATTCGATACTGACGGCGTTTCGCGGGCCGGATCTGCGGAGGATTTTCCAGGCTTTGCCGGAGCCAACGTGTCGGCCATTGTCGCCCTCGCTGATCGGTTTTGCGTGATGTAGCCGAGAACCGGCTGCGTTGAAAACGAAGAACCGTACCGAACACCGTAACTGCCAGCGATTTGCCGCGTCGTTTTGACCCCGAGTGGCCACCGTTGGTTGCAATTGGGGGTGTCTCGTGATGGGGATGATCACGCCGAACGGGCGCAAACAGGTGGTGGGCGACGAACGGCAGCAGGGTCCGCAGACGGTGCCGGAGAAGCCGCTTGAACCTACCCTGGGCGGCGCAGACCTCTCAGGTGAGAGAAGTTTCGGTCTGTGAATAGCATTTTTAGGTGAAAGGGCGCGATAAGTGTGGCTTATCGCGCCCTCCGCAGTTCCGCCCCAATCAGGCGCAAGCCACTGATATCATTTGCGGACGCAACTCACTGGCCGCGCGCCTCATACATGATGCAGCCCGGCTCCTCCGCCCGCGTGGCGAGCCCCCGGGCCGTGCACTGGCCAGCCTCGAACGAGTAGCACCGGCCGCACGCCCCCGCCGGCGCATCCGCCATCATGCGCACGAGCGCGGGGTTGACGCCTGGCAGAGCGGCTTGCACCGACGCCGAGCCCGAACCGGCGCCGCCGCCGGCCTCCCCGTCGTGTTCACCCGCAACGGTGCCGTGCTCACCTCCAGCACGGATATCGCCGACTTCTTCGGGAAGCAGCACAAGCACGTGCTTCGCGACATCGACAACCTCCTCCGCAGTCCAAATCTGGACCATGCATGGTTTCAAGAGGTTAAGGCGCCACACCCGATCGTCCAGGGTCGCTTTGACCGCTCTTTCAACCTCACCCGGGACGGCTTCGTGCTCCTGGCCATGGGGTTCACCGGCGAAAAGGCGCTGGCCTTCAAGGTGGCCTACATCCGGCAGTTCAACGCCGTGGAGGCGACGCTCCGCGGCCAGGTCGCGCCCGGCGCCTCCGCCGAACTGACCGAAGCCACCGGGCGGCTGATCGTCGGCAGCAAGCTCCCGGCGCCCAGATGCCAAAAGCAAAAACCAATAGAAAAACAGACGCAAGTCATTGACGCTTCTATAAACAGGCAACTCGAAATGAGTAAATACCAATAAGTTTCCTTCAGAAAAACGAGTTGTATTTTATTTACTTTTTTCAGCAAACGTTCTTGCAACACACCGTGATGTGGTCCAGATTGTTTCGCGAGGCGGCTCCGTTCGAGCGGAAGCCGCCCCGCTAACCACACTCGATCTGGAGGTTTCGACTATGGCTGTTTTCAAAGATACCACGGACGCCCCCGCTGCGCACGCCCAGACCGCTGCCGCGCTCATGCCGGGATGGGTAGCTCTACGCGACCATGTGGACCAGGGCGCGCCGTCTGATGCGTTACTGCGCCGGTTTTACGCACAGGCCGACGCGATCGCCGAAGCGCCGGCGCCAACCGCGGCCGACGTGGTGGCGAAGCTGCGGGTTGCGCTGCATGCGGCTCACGTCGAGCACGATGTTGCTCCCGGTGAGGAGGCCGAGGAAGGCGCGGTGCTGCCGTGGCACTGGGATATCGTGAATTGGGCTATGGACGACCTGGCGAGGCTGCCGTGACCTGCATGGGGAATTCCACCATGCAGGCGCCCGTTAAATCTATCGCCGAACTGCGCGCCGCAGGCTGGAGCTTTGTCGAGGTGGTGTTGCCGGTCGGCGACGAAAGCATGCCTGCCTTTCGCGCACTTCGCCCGGCAGACCGATGCCGCTGGCTCGCGTTACCACCGGATCGGGCACCTTATCCAGAACGAGCCGAGCGTTTCGGGACCAGGCCGGCGGCGCTCCGGTGGGCGACTGCGATCGAAGCTGCCTCCGGCATGGTGGCGGCCTGACCTCTGCCGTAACGTTGGCTGATTTTGCCTATCGTTGCGGTTTCGCGTGATGCGATAACAATGCGCGCGTGCTGGTGCGTAGGGGGGGGCGGTAGGAGACGCTCCCCCTTTTCCGCGTTCCGGGCCGATCCACCGACCTCGGCGGGCAGAGCAATGCTGGCGGTCGCGGCACGCCAGAGTGAGACTCGCCGCCCTCGCGCGCAGTGTTCTGCCGGTAATTTTCGGGGCGATTATCACAGAACAATAAGCCCAGGACAGCGGATTTCTAGAACTCTTGGATTCTAACGGATTCTCATTCTCGGCTCACGATTTTAAGAATCCGTCCTGTCTATGTCCCAGCGTCCGCCAGGACGCGCGCCCGTTTCGCCGACCAGGACCGCACGCAGATCGAGGCGAAACATGCCAAGCCGGCCTCCGCCGCCCGGAGAAAGCCGTCGCCGCTGACACCAGCAACTGGCGTCAGCGCCAGTTGGTGCCATGACCGCTGACACAAGCGCCGGCCCGTGACACGTGAGTGCCACGAGCCACTTCCTGACATCACAGTCCACAGCACGAAATTAGCGTTCCGCGCACTGATCGCAACCGAAACGCGCGAAAGCAATTCGATCGTGATGACAGATTACGGGCGTTCACCAGGAGCGCCCAATATGTCACCCCCCGAGTCGAAAACGCAGTCTTTGCTCTTGAATGTCAAAGACGCCGCAGCGCTGCTTGGCGTGAGCCGTGGCAACGTCCGAAAGCTCTTTCGGGCCGGGCGCCTGGCCGGGGCAATCGTCGGCCGGGCGCTCATGATCCAGCGCGCCAGCGTCGAGAACTTCGCCGGCGCTGGCCCACAGGTGCAAGCATGACCTCCGCGCTCACCACTGCCCTGGCCTCGCTGCTGTCCCAGCGCGCCGGCGCATGGACCGGCACCGCCACCGAAATCCAGATCGCGCTCGCCGCCGAGCTGCCCGACGACCTCCGGACGCTTGACGCTTCGCGTTTTTCAGCTCGCCTCCGCGCTGAGACGGATACGCTGGCCGCCGCCGGCATCGAGGTGCAGCCGCCCGACGGTGGCGGGCGTTCCGGTCGGGTCTGGACTGTGTGAGCGCGATCGTGCTTTCTGATGGGCTGGTGAGCGCGGTTTTTGATGGGCTTCCCGCGACCGCTTCCCGATTTCTGTAGGGGTGCTGGGAAGCGGGAAGCGGAAGAGGCGGGTGTGGCCTGCCCGCCGGCCGGCTGTCCGGCGAAGCTGGCGCCGCCGGGAGCGACGCTGAGGCTTGGCGACCGCGGACGCCGGTCAGTGACCGGCGAGGCGATAGCTGTCGCCGGTTTTGACGATGCGGCCGGTGGCGGTCATGGCGGCGAGGTGCGCGTAGAGGGTGGCGGTGCGGACGCGGCAGCAGGCGCGCAGCTCGGCGAAGGGGCGTGGCCGATCGGCGTCCGCGAGGGCCGCGGCGATGCGTTCGTTGATGGACGACGGCGTGGGCTCGGGTTTCGCCGACACGTGCGGCTGGACAGGCTCGAGCGCGAGGGCATCGGCGCGCTGGGTGAGCGCCAGGGTGACGCTGGGGATGGCGGCGGCGGTGCGGTGCTCGGCGGTGAGCACGATACGGTCGTTGCCGTCGCGGCGAAGGTAGAGGTTGGAATCGCCCCAGGCATGGAACTCGGAGGAGCCGCGCAAGGCCTGGCCGGCGCGGACGGCGCCGCCACCCTTGCGGGCGTGGTGGACGACGGCGACGGCAACCGCTGGCGGCGCTGCAGGTCGCGCAGGAAGGCGAGCACCGGCGCGACCTCGCCGCTGGCGTTTTCATCGATGCGGTGCAGGCGGACGAACGGATCGAGGATGAGCAGGCGCGGCTTGAGGGCGGCGACGGTCTCGTCGAGACGTCCGCGGTCGGTGTCGAGATCGAGGCGCAGGCTCGGCGCGGTGATGACCTGAACATCGATCTGGGCGAGGCCGAGGCCGCTGGCGGCGCAGATGCCGTCGAGCCTGCGGCGGACGATATGCAGTGCGTCCTCGGCGGGATAGAGCAGAACGCGACCGGGGCGCGGCGCCGGGAAGCGGCGCAGGCAGGGAGAGCCGGCGGCGACCGCGACGGCGAGGTCCAACGCCAGGAAGGATTTGCAGCACTTGGGCTCGCCGCCGATGATGCCGACGGCTTCGTCGGCCCACAGGCCGGTAACCAGCCAGTGCTGTTGCTCGGGGCGATCGGCGAGGCGATGCGCCGGCTGGACGGGAAGCGCGGTCATCGGCGCCGCCGGATCGCTGCCTTGGCCTCGCCGGCGGTGGCGGCAGCGCAGCCCTCGAAGAACAGGGTTTCGTCGATCTGGCGAGCCTCGCGCTGGGCAGCGGCGACGAGCAGTTCGTCGGCCATGATCATCAGCGCGCGCAAATTGCCCTGGGCGTGGTCGCAGAGGGCGGCGATCACCTCCACGGTCATCAGCGTCGGCACGCCGGCCTGCTGCAGGGCGTGGCGGAGGCATTCCTGCAGGTCCTGCGGCGTGGCGCGTTCCATCGTCAGGCGCACGCGCATGCGGCTGTCGAGGGGGAGGAACTCGTCGCGCCGAAGGCGCGCTCCTCGCGCGACGGAACGCAGGCGGTCGGCAAGCCGCCCGTCGCCGGCGAGCACGACGGTGAGCAGGATGCGCGAATCGAGTTCGGCGGAAGACAGCAGGCGCAACTCCGCGAGGACGGCGGACTGGATTTCCTGTGCTTCATCGACGATGAGCACGGGCCGGGACAGGGTGGCATCGATATAGGCCTGCCAGCGCTGGCGCAGCACCTTGGCGCCGGCCCAGCGGTTGTGCGGTTGGAGTTCGACGCCGAACAGGTCGCCCATCTCGCGGTAGAAGTCGGCGATGTTGGCCTGCGGGCGGCTGATCACGCCGAGCTTGACGTCACGCTGCGCCGCCAGCGAGGCCGCGAGGATGCGCAAAGCAGCCGACTTGCCGGTGCCGGGCACCCCGGTGACGAGGGCAAAACCGCCTTCGCCCACAAGCTGGCGCACGCGCCAGCAGAACGACTCGACGCGTGCGGTGACGTGCAACGCCTCGACCGGTACGCCCGGGGCGAACGGGTTCCACTTGAGGCCATAGAGGGCGAGCAGTTTCTTGTTCAGGTGTCCTCTCCTTCATCCTTGGGGAGGTAGGCCGGTGGCAGACCGGTCGCCGCTTGCCGGTCGATCAGGCGTTGCAGCAGCGGCGCCATGCCGCGTGCCGGCGGTGCGCTGGCGGGTTGCGCGGCGACGGAACCTGCCGCGATCGGCTGCAAGGTTCGGCGCCGGCCGTTGGCGTTGCCGGTCTTGTCCTGCGGGAACAGACGGCAGAGGACCTTGCCGGTGTGCAGGTCAGCGAGGTGGACTTCGGTGAGGTCCCAGGCGGCGTAGCGGACGTCCAGCATGGAAAGATGCCGATACTGGCGCGGGACTTCGAAGCGGCGACCTTCGATGGTAACGGTGCAGTCGCTCTTGCGCAGGGTGCGCCGCTCGGTGCGGGTAAAGGCCAGCCGGAGCGTTGCTGCATCCGGGCAGGGCCGCGTGACGTTGGGACCGGCAAGGAAGCGAGCGAGTGGCGTGTCGTCGATCTCGGAATGGCGCTGGCGGTTGTAGTCGTATTCCGCCCAGGCCTGTGTCGCTTCGTTGAGTTTTGCCAGGGTCAGATCATCGACGCCTTCCAGCATTGCCATGAGACGGCCTTCGATCTGCCCCCAGAAGGTCTCTTGCTTGCCATTGACGTACGGGCTGTACGGCAGCGTGGTTTGATGAAGAACGCCGAGCCTGGCGAGGCCTTCGCTGATCTCGGTGGCGGTCATGGCGGCGCCGTTGTCGCTCATGGCAGCGCGCGGCAAGCCGCGCTTCTGCATCGCCTGCGACAGGCCATGGGCGATATTCTCAGCCGCCTCTGAAAGATACCATTGCAGATGACAGGCCAGCCGGGAGTAGTCGTCGAGAACGCCGAACAGCACAGGCGTCTCCCATACGCCACGGGAGGTCAGCACCTTTCTGGATCCAAAATGGCAATCCCAGTGCCAAAGTGAATTCGTATATTCAGCCTCGTAGCTGCGCACCTCGCGGGCATCGAGCCGGGCCGCGGCTGCCAGCGCGCCGACGGTCTGCCGCGTCGTCAGTGGACGCCGCTTGCTCAGGCCGTGCGTGCGCAGGAACCGCCGCACCGTCGTGTAGGACGGGACCGGCCGCAACTCGGAGCGGGTCTGTGCCAGCGCTACCAGGTTGTCGTGATGTAGCTTGGCGCTCCAACTCTTGTGCGCGTCGTACTGGGCGAGCAGGGCCTGACGCAGGCTGCGTCGTCATCGACGCCTGCTCGCCGGCATCCACGCGCCGCTTGCGCCGCAGCACGGCGACCGGGTCCTGTCGCTCGTTGCGGGCACGATAGTACCAGCGCTCAAGGGTCGACACACCGAAGCGGACCGGCCCACCAGTCGTCGGATGGCGCCACTCGCGGGCCGCCAGGTCTTCCAGTGCTGCCCGCAGGGCGCCGTTCTCCGGCGGCGCAGCCAGCAGCTGCCCGATCACCGAGAAACGCAATCGCGCCCAGCGCTCATGCACCCGCAATCCGGGTTTGTCCGCCATGCCCGCTCTCCAGAAAGTTGCGGAGTCGGACGGTAACGGTGGCTACCGCCGGACGGCGACGGGCATCCTCTGCGGGTCGTTGCGGTCCCTCAGAAAGCCCGCCTCGCCGCCGCCCCGCCAGTCAACGGGCCAAGAAAGCGCAGCAGGCAACTCAGCTTCTCCGCGAGATCGCCGGCAAAGCGGTCAAGTAGCGTGGCCGGCACGCCGGTCAGATCGAGCGCCGGCATGAAGGCGGCCATGACGGTCGGCCGGAACGGGCCGGCAAAGGTCTCCAGCCACCATTTGCGCCAGCGCCCGAGCGTGCGCCGGTCGATGCCAAGTTCCGCCGACAGGCGCTGCACACGCAGCGGCGTTGCCCCCTGCTGCATCGCGGTGGCCAGCGTCACCACCGTGGCGAGATAGACCTTGGGGCCGAGAAAGCGCAGCGATGGCGGCGTTGCCCGCGTGCGGCAACCGTCCACCGCACAGCAGCAGCTGAAACGCTGGCAGTACCTCGTCACCCAGTCCGGCCGGAACCCCGCGCGGCTTGCGGGGAAACCGCGCCGAGTGCAGTGCACCGCGGCATTCGCTACAGCCGACCTCCCGGGCGGCAGTTGCAATGTCGCGATCGAAGTCGAGCAATTGCTGATGGAATTTGGTGTCGTTCAGCAGGGCTTGGTACAAGGATGACATCCTTTTCCATGATGTTGGCGAGATGGCCAAGACCTCAGGGTTCCCCTCATTTCGACTACGGAACGTAATAAAGAAAAGAATCGGGTAAGACGCGGCAGGTTTACGAAAAGAATCGTGGTCGGCGGCTTGGCGTTCAAATATTGCCCACCCTGAATCCCTGTTGCCAAGGTCGAGAAAGTACCGATTCGAGCCCTCATCATCCGAAGCAGAGGGCCGTGCCTTGTCAGCCAGCAAGCAGATCTCGTTCGAAGGCGTCCAGCGCTACCTGAAGACCCTGTTCGGCGACTGCCTGCATGCCAAGCGCATTCTCTCGCTGGCCGGCGCCACGCTGGGGGCGATCCACTCCGCCTCGATGGCGGTCGCGCTGATCGGACAGGGCCTGGCGCTGGCGCGTGGGCTGACCACCAAACACGCGGTCAAGCAGGTCGACCGCATGCTGGCCAACGAGGGCATCGATGTCGATGCCCTGCTGGGCCATTGGGTACCCTTCATCGTCGGCCAGCGGGCGAAGATCGCCGTTGCCCTGGACTGGACCGACTTCGACGCCGACGGCCAGACCACGCTCATGCTGTCTCTGCTCACCCGTCACGGGCGGGCGACGCCGCTGTACTGGCTGACCGTCGCGGCGAACACGCTGAAGGGGCGGCGCAACTACTACGAATATCAGGTACTCGTGCGCTTCGCCGCGGCGCTGCCAAACGGGACCGAGGTCACCCTCGTCGCCGATCGCGGCTTCTGTGATCACAAGCTCTATCGTGTGCTGCGCGAGGGGCTGAAGTTCGACTTCGTCATCCGCATGCGCGCCAACATTATGGTGACCGCCGCCAATGGCGAGCGCCGCAAGGCGGGCGACTGGGTCGGTCCGGGCGGGCGGGCCCGCGTGCTGCATGGCGCCACCGTCACCGGCCTCACCTATCCGGTCGGCACCGTCGTGTGCGTGCAGGCCAAAGGCATGAAAGAGCCCTGGTGCCTGGTCACCCCCGCCATCGACAAGCCGGCACGTGAGCTGATCAACCTCTACGCGAAGCGCTGGGGCATCGAATGCCAGTTCCGCGATAGCAAGGACATCCGTTTCGGTATGGGCATGAGCGAGGTCCACGTCAGCACCCCCGATCGCCGCGACCGGCTGTGGCTGATCAATGCCTTTGCAGTCGCCTTGCTGACCCTGCTTGGCGCCGCCGGGGAAGCGCTCGGCTTCGACCGGCTGCTCAAGTCCAACACCACCAAGCGGCGCACCCACTCGCTGCTGCGCCAGGGAATCATGCTCTTCCAACTCATCCCAACCATGCCGGAACACCGGCTGCTGCCGCTGGTCGAAAAGTTCGCCGAGTTGCTGAACGCCCAGCCAGTCTTCGTCGAGATGTTCGGTGCGATTTGAAAATGAGGGGAGCCATGAGGGCCAAGACCGGACGGAATGATCCCTGTCCCTGCGGCAGCGGCAAGAAGTACAAGCAGTGCTGCCTCGCCCGCGACGAGGCCGCCGCCGCGACCGCACGCGCCGCCCACGCAGCCGCAGCGCCGCCACGTCGGCCGGGGTTCACCAGGTATCTCCAAATCCGTGACCACGACACCGACGAACTGACCGAGGCCTCCAACGCCGCGGCCAACCTCGTCCGCGCCGGCAAACTCGACGAAGCCGAACGCGCCGCTCACGATCTGCTCGCCCGCTTCCCCAACGTCCATGACGGCTACGACCGTCTCGGCATGGTCTGCGAGGCACGCGGCGATCACCGCCAGGCAGCCGAGTACTATCGTAAGGCCATCGCGGTCATCCGCGCCCACCCTGACGACTACGATCCGGAGTTCGAAGCCGTCTTCCAGAAGCTCATCGATCGGCTCGACCCACCCGGCGCCGATACGCCGGCCTGATCAGCCGAGACCGGGACCCGCGCTGCTCACGCTCGGTGAGGGCGGCGGCGCAGCGCCCATCACATACCGTGATCAATTTGCCGGGGAATCACCCTCACTTTGCGCGCTCAGGCTCAACTGTGCGCCGGGCTGGCACTGCCGTTCCGCCCGTTCCGCACCCGCTGGCGCCGCCGATCGCCACCGCACTACCCGAGCAGATCACCATCGCCCGCACCGCTTTGCACCGCGCCTTGATCGCCGGCCAGGATACCCGCGCCGCCCGCGCCGTGCTCGCGACGCTCGAGGACCGCGCCGCGCGCCAGGCCGCCGAGGAGGCAGCAGCCACAGCCGCGGTCCAGCACGAGCACCAGGCCGCGATCGCCGCCCGGGCCGCCGACCTCGCCACCACAGCCGCCGCCGCTCTGGCCGCCACGCTGGGCGCGCTGCAGCCGCCGCCGGCTCCGACCGCAAGGAGCGCCTGACCGGGGAGCGAGGTTCAAATACTTCCACAGTTACCGATTCCACCAAGGAGTTTCGAAATATGGCTGACGAATTTGCCCTGCTTCAACGTGAACTTGCCGTGGGCCAGGCCGAAATCGCGCGCCGCGAACGCGTGGCCAGCGACGCGGCGCGTGCCGAAATGGTCAAGCGTCATCGCGCCGCCGCCGATGCCGCCAGCGCGCGGCGGCAGGAAGTTGTCATCGCCAAGGCGATGCAAGCGATGAATGCAATGGCCCCCGAGATAGAGGCACTCGCGCGCCAATTGAATCCCGGTGCTGCGCTCAAGGAAAAAATCGAGCAGGCCCGCCGCGGTGAGGCGCTGGCGCTGGCGCAGGGCCGGCCGGAACTCGCCATGAAACTCGAATCGCATCGCCTGCAGTTCGAGCGGCAGCTCGGCGGCGGATAATGACCCGTCCCACCCAGGGGGTAGCCAAGATGGCCGACCCTGCCGCCCTGATCGCCCGCGCTGGCGACATCGCGGCCGAGACCGCCGCGTCGCTTCAAGCTTGGAGGAAGGCGTCCATGGCCGGCCGGCCCGCACCGCCCATCGGGCGAAAACTGCGAGCCACGAACAAGAAACTTACGGCGATCCTCGACGCCATGGCCGACCCCGCCCGCAACATCTCGACCCAACATCCTCGGAGCGTACGTTGATGCCCAGCACCCCCACCCCATCACCCGCCGTGATCGCCGCCGCGCAGCACCTCGCCGCCGCGGAGCAGGACGCCGCCGAAGCCGACCAGACTTCCGCCCACGTGGAAGCGCAGGTGAACGTGCTGCGCCAGCGCATCGCGTCCGCCGACTCCGCAAAGGCCGAGATTGCGGCAAGGCGGAACGCTGGCCAGCACCACCCCGATGATGCCGGCAACTTGGCGCTGATCGCCTTGGATCGGGAAGGTCTGGTGGATCTGCTCGCTCAGGCCGAAGCTGCCGCGACCCCGTTGCGCACCGCCGCCGCCGCCGCTCGGCTGGCGCTGCAGCATGCCCAGCAGCATCACCAGCATGCGCAGGACGCGACGGAGGAAGCCGCGCTGGTGATCCACGCCGGGCGGCTGGCGGAACTGCTCGCGCAGACGCTGGCGGAACTCGGCGAGGTGGAGCGCCGGACCGGGCCCCTCGGGCGGCGCCCAAAATGGATTCCCGCCGGTTTTTACGACGTGATCCGCCGCCAGGCGTCGCTGGCCGGATTGCTTTAGCCGGTCACTACGACGACGTGGAGGTGTCGCCCGCGGCACCTCCACCCCGCCTGTCCGTCCTCACTCGCACGGTACCGACATGGCCGATGACATCATTCTCCCATTTCTTTTTGAATGCCCGCGCATCGCGATGCGGCTGACCGCTCGTGGCTGCGGGAAGTTGTGGGAAAGCGCGAACGCCACACCCATCCAGCACCGGTGCGGAAGCGGTTTCGTCGCAGCACAGGACACCGGCCGGCCCGCGCCATGGGAGAGCCGGTCGGCATGCATCGGCTGCCCGACCGGCTGCCGCAACGCCGGCCACGAGCCACCGCCTGAGCGTCCGCTTGCCGACCTGATGCGCGTGCGCTGCGAAATCTGCGGCGCAGTTTCTGATCGGCTCGTTAATAAAAAGCAGTGCGTTTCGCATTTTAACCGGCGCAGGGAAGCCTTGCGTGAGCGGAATGCCCGTGGTTCCCGGCCGAACATCTGCGACGAACTGCACGCCGAGAGATGGGCCGTAATCGACAACACAGCCGTTAGCGTCAAGACCTTTGGTCCGATCGTCAGTCCGTTCGAGGCGTTGTTGCAGGCCGCCAGAACGGCGACCGGCGGCACGGTCGCGATCGGCCGCCCGGGCGTGACGCTGGTGCCCGATCAGACCGCCGAGGCCGAGGAGAAGATCGCAACATGACCGAAGACGATGGAGCGCACCGGTCGTTCGACGAGGTGACGACGCACATTTGCGCACGCTGCCTGGGGGCGATTCTGCGCGCCGGGAACGGGTACGAGTGCGCCGATTGCGGCCACACCGGGAGCACGCTGCAGGCAGTGTGTGGCTGCGGCTGGCGGTTGCCCTCCGACACCGGCCGAGCGCCGGCGCGGTTCCAGTGCATCGCCAACCCGACCCGCTCGGCGGAGAACCCGGCACTTTTTGTGATCGCGATGACCGCGGTAGACGCACCCAGCCGAGCCGCAGTTCCAGCCAAGTCGGTCTCTCCCGTCCACGCCGTCGCAGCCTGAAATTGACTCTGCTACCTCGCAAAAATGGCTAAAATCCGCCACCGTTACAAACTCGCGTGCGTCCTGCTGGACTTGCGCCGCGCTGCGGTGGCATGATCGGTTCGCGACAACCCGGAATTTCCCACACGGGAAGAACACCGCGGCGGGGCCACTCTCGGGTGGCGGAATCGGTATCGACCCAGCAACACCGTGTAAACCGGGCACGATAGCCCCGCCCTCACCCGGCGGGGTTTCGCTTTCTGGCCAAAATCCGCCACCGTTGCGGTTCTGGCGACCGGCCGGCAGAAGGTCGACGGAGCCGCCGGCGCCTTGACCACCATCAAGTTCCATAACGACACCCTGTACGCCCAGGAGCGCGACGGCGCCGTGTTCGTGGCGATCAAGCCGATATGCGAGGGGTTGGGAATTGACTGGGAGGCGCAGAGGAAGCGTATCCAGCGCGATCAGGTGCTTGCCGAAGGTGCCTCCATAATGGAGGTGCCTTCAAAAGGCGGGCTGCAGGAGACGGTCACCCTCCGCCTCGACATGGTCAACGGCTGGCTGTTCGGGATCGGCGCCAACCAGGTGAAGCCGGAAGCCCGCCCGAAGGTGCTGGCATCCCCGACTATTTCGAGAAGCGGCACGGCCACGTGCTCGACGCGGTTGATAACCTATTGAAAACAGGCCCAGACCGAAAATCCGGTCCGGGTCGGTTCATCTCCGCGCCCTACCTGGACACTCAAGGACGCAAGCGCCCCGCCTTCGACTTCACCGCGACGGCTTCACCCTCCTAGTGCCCTGCGTCGCTCATAATGCTGGGTAGAGCCTCTTCAGTTTCACCCGGGCATCGGCCGTGGTGAATTGCCAATCGGCTTTGGTGTGGTGTCGGTTGCGGCGGGCCTGCCAGGCGGCGACTTCGTCCATCAGGGTCTGCTTGTCGGGGATGCGGCGATCGAGACACTGCGACGCCAGGACGCCGAGTTCGGACTCGGCCATGTCCAGCCAGCTGCCGTGCTTGGGGGTGTAGTGCCATTCGAAGCGCTCGACGAGCCGACGCGCCTCGGCGGCCGGAAAGGCTTCGTAGAGCGACGCCGCCTTGTGGGTGTTGAGGTTGTCCTGCACGAGGACGATCTTCTCGGCGTGAGGAAAGTGCGTGTCGGACAATTCCTTGAGGACCTGCGCATAATCCACGGCGGCGTGGCGATCGGTCACCTTGACGTGCCGCCAGCCTTCCAGCGGTGCGAACATCATGAACAGGTTGGCGGTGCCGTTGCGTTCATACTCGTAGTCGTAGCGGGCAACCTGCCCTGGCTTCGCCGCGATCGGCACACGCGTTTCGGAAATCAACTGCTTTGCGGTCTCGTCCAGGCAGACCACGGGGCGGGTTGGGTTGTGCGGCCTTTGATAAACTTCCAGCACATCCTCCATGCTGGCTACGAAGGCGGCGTTGGCGTCCGGCGGGATGACCCATTGCTGTCGCAGGTGGGGCTTGAGCGTGTTTTTTTTAGCGTCCGCCCGATCGTGTTGTCGCTGGCCCGCTCAACGATGTTCAGCTCCACGACGGTCTCTTCCAGAAGCCGTAGCGTCCATTTCGCGCGTCCCGCTGGGGGCGCCGAACAGGCCAGGGCAACCAGCTTCGCCTCGGCTTCTCCATCAAAGATGCGTTTTCTGGCGGAGGCTGGCGAATGCTTGCAGGTCAGCACAGCATCGACGCCCTCTTCCACCAGCCGCTGGCGCGCCCGAGCAACTGTGTCGACGCTGGTCTCCAGGGCTGCGGCAATTTGGCTGTCACTCCAGGCTTCGCCGGCGTCCGACGCATCCGCCTTCAGCAGAATGCGCGCTTTCAGCTGCTGCCGCGCCGGGTGTTTGCCCTTGGTGATCAGCGCGGTCAGCCGGCCCCGCTCCTCATCGCTGAGCTTCACCACGTATTTTTTTACCGCGATCTCTTTGGCCGCCACAAATCGTCTCCGCTGGTCCTATGCGGAACGATCGAGTCAGACATCCACCGCAGAGTCAAGGACGCCGGGCACTAGCCGCTTGCCCGTTGCGCTCGTGCTCCTCCATGCTGACTCCATGTCCAGCGTCACCGAATCCGAATCCGCCGCCATCCGTCGCGTGTTCGAGGAGGACGGAGAGCTGTCCGCCATGATCGAGCTGCGCCGGCACTTCCCGGCATCACCGACAACGCCAAGGCGCGGGAATGCGCCCGGACTATCGCCGGGTGGAAGCCGGCGCTTGCAGTGTCCCGTCCGGTGACGCGGTTGCAGCCCGGCAAGCGGCGATCGGCCGGATAGCCGGTGCCCATTGGGGCCGGTTTCGCCGCTACCGCCTGCCCATCTCCTGAATGTGGCGGAGCAGAGTAAGGCGCGATAAGGAATCGTCGTCCAGGCACTACGCTGGCGTTGCATCCCTCCCGAGCACGTATCGGCGCATGCCGGCATGCATCTGTTTTCCCCTCCCTTAACGCCATGGTGGTGCTGCATGCCTCGTTCGAGACAAGCGCCGCGCTGTTGTCAGCCGGCAGTCATTGATGAGACAGGGGCTTTTCCGGCCCGGAATCCGGCAGCCGAGGGTGAGACGTTGGCAGTTAAAGCTGAGAAATCGGCAGTTAATCATGCGACACGCGGATTATGACCGATAAGCGGGCAATATCGGTGGTAACCAGCTCGGGAGCTGCCGCGATCCGCTTGAAATGCCTTGATTTCTGCCATTCCGCGCCGAGCCAGCCCGTCCGGCTGAGTGCTGTTGCAGGCGCCCGGTGCAGGGGCCACTTCGACCTGTTCGAACCGCCCAGGCGCCGCAGCCTCGGCAAGGCCCGCGTCGCCGGCGACCCCGGCAAGTCGCACGTTGCGGGCCACGTTGTCTCACCAATGGCTGCCTTTCTCAGCTTTGGCTGCCTGATTTCTCACGATTAACTGCCTGGCATGAATGCAGTGATTCCAACAAGATGGCAGGTCGTTGCAGTCTCATCAATGACTGCCGGCTGACAGCTGTGGTTGCAGATATCCACAGCCTAGATTCAATTTCTACTTAATTTCTTAATTTAGGCCGCGATTCATCGTTTGATTACAGTTTGTTAGGGCTGGTAAAAGCAACCAAACGGGTGGGGATTTGCAACCAAACGGACGGTGAAAGACAACCAAACGGAAGGCAGATGACACCAAACGGGTAGGGCCTTGGAAAACCTTGGCGGCCGATCGTCTCGCCAGCCTGGAAAAGGCCTGTGCGGCTGAGTGGAACAGAAAAGTAGCATAAGGCCCCTATCCCTCGATGACGCGGTAGATCGTCGCCGGATGGACGTTGAAGGTCCTGGCGACGGCGCTGATCGATTTCCCGTCTCTGACAAGTTCCCGGGCCAGTTCCTGCTGATTTGGTTGCATTTTTCGGCCGTCCGAAGGCGACGCCGCGCGCGTTGGCGGCAAGTCTGCCGGCGCTTGTTCGGCTTACCCGAGCTTCACGCGGGCACCCCGAAGACCTCGCAAAACATATTGCTAAAGTGGCCACTTCCGCATAGGTATTTTGCAAGGAAAAAACCCTTGAATTTCTGTGCCCTCCTGCCCCTTCGCAAATGTCGTAAGTTTCGCACGATATGCCCCACGCCACGTATCCGATGGTCATACGACTTCTCGTTCCCGATACCGTTCTGGACGGTGGTCTCAGGCCGTTCAGGAGCCCCCTACTTCCGCATGGGACTTTTGAATAGCATTATGCTACTTTTCTGTTCCGCTCAGCCGCACAGGCCGAAAAGCAACCAAACGGAAGGCAACCTTACTTGCGACTCGCGTTGTGTTTTAGTATGCAGGGTCCATGAGCCTGACAATGGAGCAGCGGACGAATAACGCTGGGTGGCCGAAGGCGGGTGAGCTCATCCAGATGGCCGGGACGCACCCACTGGAGGCGTCGGATCGGGCAATTCTCAACATCCTCTACCAGCATGCCCACGATTCCGGTCGAATGACCGACCCAACGGCCGAATGGGAAATCCCGCTCTGCGAAATCCGCCCGTCATCGCATCAGGGGAACGAGCGGCTCTACGAGAGCCTCCAGCGGCTCCGGCGGGTCGAGGTGACGCTAAGCTACTACGCGCCCGGGAAAGGCAACCAGGAGCCTGAGGAGCGCCTCCTCCTTACAGGCCTGTTCGATTTCTTCGACGTGTCGGCGCGTGAGCTGGAGAAGCGGGCCACATTACGGTTCGGTCTCCCGAAGAAGCTCGCCCCGCTCTTGGCCCGGTCGGATCGGTGGGGCCGGATCAAAGCCGAGGTCGTGTGCGCCATGACGTTGAAATACGCCATCGCGCTTTACGAGACGATTCAGCTCAGAGCGCATCTCGATAGGTGCGTGGAGACATTTCCGATTGAACGTTTCCGGGAGCAGCTCGGCGTCCCTCCGGGTGCCTATGAGAACGGCACCAACTTCATGACTAAGGTCATCACCCCGGCCCTGCTTGAAGTGAACGGGCTGTCGGATGTGGGGGTGAAGGTCGAGCTGTGTCGCCGACACGCCCGCGCGCCGATCTCCGGCGTCACCGTGGCGTGGTGGAAGAAGCAAGGGGACGAGTTCCGAGCGACTTTGCAGGAACGGGGCCGGAGCAAGCTCGGTCGGATGGCGCGGCTCAAGGGAAAGACTGAGATTGTCGCGCCGCTGCTTCCCCCACTTGCGACCGGCGCAGGATGATCGCCTGCCGCATCTGCCCATCTCAACAACCCTCTGTATCGATGGAATCGGACATAGCCACCCCCTTAGTGGGTTCGTGGACCAGCCCACTGGTCCACTGTCTTGAAGGTCCACTGACAAGTCCGCTATGATCGAACAACGAACAGGAGGCCGGCGTGCTCATCATCACGCTCTCAAGTCGCAAGGGAGGGTCTGGGAAGACCACCTGCGCTTCCCACCTGGCGGTCGCTGCGGAGGACTCGGGCGCCGGGCCGGTCGGCCTGATTGATCTCGACCCCATGCAAGGGCTGGCCGCCTGGTTCGCGGCGCGGCAGGCTGAAACCCCGCTGCTGGCAAACTCCCCTGCCCTTGAAGACCCAGCCACTGTCTCCGAACTCCTCGAAGTCCTCCGCACTGCCGGATGCCGTGTCGCTATCATCGATACGCCTCCCTCGATCGGTCCGGTCGTACAGGCTGCGGTCCGGGCATCCGATCTGGTCCTCGTGCCCGTGCAGCCGTCTCCGGACGACCTGCGGGCAGTCGGACGCACCGTGGAAGCCGTTCGTGCGTACCGGAAGCCGCTGGTCTTCATCATCAATCGTGTGAAGCCCCGGTCGAGGCTCACCGGGGAAGCCGCCATCGTGCTTTCGCAGAGCGGCACGGTGGCCAGCGTGCAGATCGGCGACCGCGTCGACTACGCTGCGGCCAAAACCAACGGCCTCACGGCACCGGAGATTGGCTGCGCACAGGCCGAACAGGAAATGCGGGAGCTGTGGGGTTACGTCGCTAAGAGGTTGGAGGAAATTACGAATGTCCCAGCATAAGAGGGTTAGCATGGCCAGCCTTGTGGCCGACAAGACGACCGCCGTGATACCTGAACAGGTAGCTGTTCACGAGGCGGTCAAGCCGGACGGCGGACCATCCGACCCGCCGACAAGCCCTGCGGTTGACATGCCGCCCAGCCCAACCGCAAGCAGTCCCAATAACCAACCTGCGATTCGTATGACCCGCCGGCCAGCTCGTGGACCAGTGGGCCAGCCCACAAGTCCACCAGCGGACAAGCGTGAGCGCTGGGAGGCAGAACCCAAGGCCCCCTCACCCACGACGACGATCAGCTTCCGGGCGCCCATTGAGCTCGACGAACGGCTGCGGGCCTATACGTACCACCGCCGTGCACTGCGGCAGGACCTGCTGTGCGGGCTGCTCGACGATTTCTTAGCGTCGAAGGGGTTCTGACGGGCGTCCCACGCTGTAGTATCCCGCTCGGAAAGAAAGACCGGCGTCGGAGGCGATTCTTGCTGCATTAACAACGCATTAGAAATGTGCAGCTAAATCGATGGCGTTGGCGCGTATGCCTCTTCGACGTGCTGGGGGTCGTTGGCAATCACGCGCA
The DNA here is from genome assembly GCA_963709085.1 of uncultured Alphaproteobacteria bacterium. Classification (GTDB taxonomy): domain Bacteria; phylum Pseudomonadota; class Alphaproteobacteria; order Acetobacterales; family Acetobacteraceae; genus Rhodovastum. The sequence continues at coordinate 30,734 of CAVPVB010000012.1, read as the reverse complement.
GGTAGCTGCGGGCCGTCGTGTCCGGATCGCGCTTGCCCGTTTCCCAGTTCCTGATCGTCTCGACTTCAAGACCGTAGCGCGCAGCAAACTGTTCGCGCGTGAGACGCAGCCGCTCGCGCAGTTGCCTGACGTTCCGGCAACCGCGGCGGCTCCACGGGGGCCGCCGCAATGCCAGCCCTTGCGAGGTCGTCCGTGACCGCCTTCGGGTCCTCAACCGTCGGCAGTTCCACGAAGACCCGGCCATCCTCGAGCAGCGCTTCGATCGTCCGCTTCGCCCGCAGCATGGTCAGCCCGCGGCGCGCCAGCACAAACATGCCGTCGATCGTCTTAGGAACCCTGCGGTCCGTAGGCAGGCGCAGGACGAACGTGGCGGGTGAACCGGATTGTACGCGGTCGACGCCCCGGATTGGCCCCAGTCGTGCGAAGCGCTCCCTCAATGACGATTCCATCATAACCCATCTCCTTCATCACGGCCTGCGCGATCACCATCAGGTTCGCAGCCCCAACCGCATTGGCACTGGCGTCCTGAACGTGGGTGCCTCGGGCCACCAGCACGTTCCCGTCTTCGACAGGCTCTGCCGTGAACGTGAGCTGGCCGATCGGGGTATGAACCAGCACCGTCACCACGGGGTCGTCGGTCATGTCGTTGATGATTTCGAACGAGATGTCGGCGACGTCCCACATGCGTTTATACTGGGCCTTTGGCCCAGCGGTTTCAATAGTTGGTTCATGCTCCCAGGAGCCTGCGGTCTTCGCGAGCAATCTCTGGGCGGCGCAGCGCCGCACCTCTTCCGCGGGGATGCTGAGCTTCCATCATCCCGTGTAGACGGCATTGTCTTTACGCCAACACGGTGGATTGCCATGCCGCTGCGCCATCCGCAGCGAAGAGGTCAGGCCGAGGTACGCGCCAGCACGTTGCGTACTGCGGTTGCCGTCCAGGCGCCACCCCTGGATGTCCTGATGCCGTGCCTGGTCATCTCCGCCGCGACCTGGCGCAGCGACAGGCCCCGCTAGCGCATCTCGGTTGCCATCGGACCGACGTCGGCGGCGAAGGCATTCGCCTTCCGGGCAACGCCGGCCGTCGCCGCAGCGGTGTACCGCCCCGCCAACCGCCGAGCTTCACACCCCGTGCCTTCGCCGCCGCCAACGCCACCTTGGTGCGCAGGCTGATCGCCCTGGCCTCTTCCTCGGCCATGGCGGCGTAGACGTGCAGCATGAACGGGGTGGCGGTCGGCATGTCGCAGGCCACGAACGGCACGCCCTGTTCCATCAGGGCCGAGATGAAGGCGACGTTGCGCGCCAGCCGATCGAGCTTGGCAATCAGCAGCGTGGCACCGGTCTGCCGGCACTGGGCAATGGCCTCGCGGAGTTGGGGCCGGTCGGCGTTCTTGCCGCTTTCGGTCTCGACCAGCTCGGCGAGCTGCACCCAGGTGCCGCCGTTCGAGAACCGCGCCACCGCCTCGCGCTGGGCCTCGATGCCGAGGCCGCTGCGGCCCTGCTTGTCGGTGCTCACCCGCAGATAGGAAACAAATCGGCCGTTCATGGCGCTATATAACACCGAACGACGGTCGTTGTTCGGTGTTATACGCCGCGAGCGCGCATGCCCACGCAGAAGCCGCCGCCCTTCGGTTGGCGCGTGAACTGGGTGCGTTACCGGCGAGGCGGTTAGCGGCTCCACCAGATCACCTTATATATGGCGGCGTGGAGGTCGATGCCGGGAGGCGCCATGAGCGATTTATATGACCGCGATTTCTACCGCTGGGCCAACGAGCAGGCTGCGTTGCTGCGGGCCGGAAAGCTCTGTTTAAACGCACCCTATCAGGCGCGGAATCAGCCCATTTAGACCCCCGGGCACGACTGGAGCGTTAGGTGGACCAGCAGCTGGCAGACATCGGGGCGTTGGAAGATCGTCACGCGGAAGCGATCCGTCTCGTCGAAGGCGGCAAGCGCGTCGGTGATGCAGTCTATCTTCACGAAGCTCTTCTAGCCAGCCAGCCGGCGGCAGTGCAGGAACTTTCAGCGGCGGCAGCTGGCCTGATCAACCTTCCCGCGACGGCCTTCAACGTCATCCGCTTCTCGACGCGCCGCCCGGAGGTGGCATTCCTCTACTACCCGGAGTTTTTCGCAGAACCCTTCCCAGCCCTGCGGTCGTCCTGGCTAGTCCGTCTGTCCACGGCGCAAACCACCCACAGCGATTTTTCTACGCAGGACAATCCGCCGATCTTGCATCGGAAGGAGCTTCTCCTGCCGGCGGCGCATCGAGATCGCGCCCGGTTCGCCCGCCTCACGGCGGCGCTCGATGACTGCCAGGCGTTCGACTTCGCGCCACACCTGATTGGCAGACGCGCCTACTGGAACGAAGCTCTCGCATCGCTCGGTCTAAGCATCGACGGCGACGAAGTCATTCGCACGGATATTCCACCTGCCGACGGGCCGCGGACGACCGTTGCGGTCGCGCGTCATCGGACAGCCATCTCGCGCAGCCGCCTTTCCGCGCCCATGCAAAGCCTTGCGCGCTGGGGTTTTCTCGACGGCTCACGGACAGTCCTCGACTACGGTTGCGGCCGAGGCGATGACGTGAGCGCCCTTGCTGTCGCCGGGATCGACGTTGTCGGTTGGGACCCTCATTTCGCACCAGAAGCGCCGCTGATTGAATCCGATGTCGTCAACCTCGGTTTTGTTCTGAACGTCATCGAGTTCGCTACCGAGCGCGCTGAAGCGCTGACATCCGCCTACCGTTTGACCCGACGCGTCCTGTCGGTTGCGGTCATGCTCAACGGCAACGGCGCTGGATCAAGCCATGGCGACGGCGTTCTCACGAAACGTCAGACGTTCCAGCGCTACTACACACAGACAGAATTGCGTGACTACGTGGCGCAGGTGCTGGAGCGCGATCCGGTCACGATCGCACCCGGCATCGTGTTCGTGTTCCGCTCGGATGACGACGAACAGGCTTTTCTTGCTCGTCGGCAGCGTTCGGCGGCCATCCCCGTCGACGGCTTCGACATGCCGATCGCGCTGCAAGGCCATACAGCCCGCCCTGCCCTTTATGAGCGGCACCAGCCTCTGCTTGACGGGTTCTGGGCAAGCGTCCTGGAGCTTGGCCGTCTGCCGTTTGTGGACGAATTGGATCAGGGAGGAGAACTGCTGGCAGCGGCTGGATCGGTTCGCCGTGCTTTCACTGCGTTGCCATTCGCCGACAAGGAGCGTGACGTCGCGCGCGTCGCAGCCATCCGCAAGGACGATCTGCTCGTCTATCTGGCGCTCAACATCTTTGACCGCCGCGCCTCCTTCAGCTCGATTCCGACGGCTGTCCAGCGTGACGTGAAAGCCTTTTTCGGCAGCTACAAATCCGCCCTCGACCATGGCCATGCGGCTCTCTTCGAGGCCGGAAATGCCGAGCGCACCCGTGCGGCGGCCGTCGCCGCCAACGATGCACATCTCGGCGTGCTTGAGGCCGACGACAGCGACTACATGTTCCACGCTTCATCGATCGCCAGGCAGCCGGCAACCATACGCATCATTCTCGGATGTGCGGAGCGCATCGAGCCTCAGCCGGCTGACCTTGACCTCATCAAGATTTCACGGCTCCGGGCAGCGCGTCAGCTATCTCTCGTTCGACAATTTTTCGGAGCGCGCCCTGCCACTGTTGGCGCGACGCACGATCGTCGATCTCGCGCGCCAACGGACTGCCACTGTTCTTCCGCGCCCGGCCGACGGCCCGCGCGTGCTGCTCGGCAAATCCCACTTTATGCTGGACGATGCTCCGGGCCGGGAACGGCAAGCGAGCTTCGATGCCGTCCTGCAGAAGCGTGAAATCTTCACCGCGCCGGGACTCGGTCCTGGATACCGCCACCTGGCGCGTCGGTTGGCGGAAGCCGGGCTGGTTCCCGCACGCTCGAAGTCACAAACGCCAGAGCCAAGCCTTGCGAGCAACGCTGAATGAGCGATGATCAACTCGATCAGCGATGCAGTTCTCATTTCACCTATCGCGCGTTGATCGAGGCCGGTGAAACGTGGCATCGGCTGCGCATCGCAAATCTCCCGGCCGAAGCCGAAACCTGGAATGCACTTCGATGGCTGGCCACGGAAATTCTGGATCCGGTGTGGGAACAGTTTGGACGCGTCGTCATCACCTACGGATTTTCGTCTCCGGCCCTCACGCGGCAACTCCGTTCACGTATCGACCCATCACGGGATCAGCACGCCGGCCACGAACTACGGCCGAACGGAACGCCGATATGCCCGCGGCTCGGCCAAGCCGTGGACATCAAAATCGAGGGCGTGTCGTCGGGCCTGATCGCGGCCTGGATCGCATCCCACCTGCCCTTTGACCGGCTCTACTTCTACGGGTCCGACAACCCCATCCATGTCAGTGTCGGCCCACAGCAGGCCCGCGCCATCGTCGATATGATGATCGGCCCGAGCGGACGGCGCGTTCCGCAACGTCGCGACGTGGCCAGGTTCGTTGAGCACCACGGTGCGCCGCGATAGTCGGGATCGCTCAGCGGCCTACTGCGATTCCGGCCAAGGCTTCGCGCAGGCACGAAACCGCTTCGTCGATGTCGCCTTCACGCGTGAACCGTCCGATGCTGAAGCGCACGCAGGATTCCGCCTCACGCGATGTGAGACCAATCGCGCGCAGCACGTGCGACGGTTCCGGCTGTCCTGAGGTGCATGCGGAACCGGTCGAGGCCGCCACGTTCGGTTGAAGGCGTTGCAAAAGCAACGAAGCTTCGCTGCCGGGAAACATAACGTTCAGATTCCCGGGATGACGAACGGACCCCTCCCCGTTCACCACGGCATCCGGCACGAGCGCGCGCAGCCCACTCATGAACCGGTCGCGCAACTCGGCGATGCGCGGGGTTTCATCGTCACGCCCGGTCAAAAGAATGCGGCAAGCCTCGCCGAAGCCCACGCATAGCGGCGTCGGCAAAGTTCCGGGTCGCAATCCACCTTCCTGCCCGCCGCCATACATGATCGGGCGCGGACGCGGCGTGATGCCATGACGAACGTAGAGCGCGCCCATGCCCTTCGGCCCGTAGGCCTTGTGCGCGGAGAGGCTCATCAGATCGACACCGATATCCGCGACATCAAGCGGCAGCACGCTCAGGGCTTGCGCGGCATCGCTATGAAACACCACACCGTTTGCCTGACACAGCGCTGCTATCGCCCGCAGAGGCTGCACGGTGCCGATTTCATTATTGACTGCCATCACCGACACAAGCGCGGTTCGATCGTCGATGACCCGAGCGAGAACGTCGGGATCGACCACGCCTCCACGACCGACCGGGACGATAACAACCTCGAAGCCTTCCGCACCGGAAGCATGAGCCGCGCCAAGCACACATTTGTGCTCGATCGCGCTCACAACGATTTTTCGTCTTTCCGGCGCTGCCCCACGTGCAACCCCGAGAACGGCGAGGTTGTTGGCTTCCGTCGCACCGGACGTGAACACAATCTCGTCCGGCTCCGCGCCGATGAGTGCGGCGACCTGCGCGCGGGCAGCTTCGACCGCCTCATCCGCGGCCCAACCGAGCGCATGATCTGTGGCGTGCGGATTTCCGCACTGATCGGACCAATAGGCGGCCATCGCCTCCACGACCCGAGGGTCCGCCGGCGTGGAGGCCTGATAATCCATATAGATGCTGCTGTTACGGCCTTCACCGGGCATCTGTCGCTTCACCTTGCTGTCCAATCTCAGCTCGCCACTGGCGATCACCGCCAGTGGGGATTGACCTTCGCGGATTCGGTATCCTAGGGTCAACTGGCGTGTCCCTCCAGTCCGGTTTCTGATCCATGCCCCGCAGCCTTCTCGACGACGAACTGTCCAAACTTCAATTCGCGGGTCATGAGACTTTCCCGCTGCGCTACGGTTGGATCCACAAAGCCTATGACCAAGTAACGCGCGCGCTCCGGTCTGGTAATACGGACACAAATTCTATTTTTATCGACGACGCTTCAATTTCTTTGTTTGGCGTTGGCAAGAATATGGTCGTGTCCATGCGCCACTGGGCCTTGGCCGTCGAGGTCTTGCGGCCGAAGGACGGTAGCCCGGCATGTCTTGAGCCAACCGACCTCGGGGACCTCCTGCTCGGCGAATGCGACCCCTACCTTGAGCATCCCGCCTCGCTATGGCTCCTACACTGGCATCTGGCGTCGAAGCCGGGCCGCGCGACGACCTGGTATTGGGCGTTCAATGAGTTGAACGAGCCGAGCGTCGATCGGGATCTGATCTTTGAGCGTCTTGCCCGGCGTATCGCATCGCTGCGTGAGTCCGGGCGCATGAAGGAATCCCGCATCAGCGACACGACCATCAAGCGCGACATTGAATGCTTTGTCCGAACCTATCAAACGCGGCCTCTGACAGGCCGGGCCGTGCAAGAAGACAACCTTGAATCGCCGCTCAGTGAGCTTGCCCTTCTCCAACCCGTCGGTATCGGCAACGCATTCCGGTTTCGCCGCGGACCGAAGCCAACCCTGCCTGACGAAGTTTTCCTTTATGGTCTCGTGAAATTCTGGCGGCTGCTTTATGGCACCCGGCGCGAAATGTCTGTCGAAGCTATCGCGCACGAGCCTGGCAGTCCGGGCCGCGTCTTCCTTCTCGACGAAGAATCTGTCGCCGACCGACTGATTGCGATCTCCGACCTCTCGCATGGCGCGATCCGATGGGACGAAAGCACAGGCATGCGTCAGGTCTACGTGCAGGAGATCGAGAAAATCGACGAACTTGAATATGTGCGCGCCCTCTACCGGCGTGCGCGCACCGCGAGGGCCGCATGACAAAGCTTGCAACACAAGTCCGGGTCAACCGGCGCTTTCAGCGATCCGTTCGTGTGGATGCCGACATCGACGAACCGGCGGCGCTTGAAGGTTTCGTATGTCCGTCTTCGACGGCACAAGCTCTGATCGGGATGGCACGGCAGTTCGCTGAAACCGGTCAGGGTGCTTTCACCTGGACCGGACCTTATGGCAGCGGCAAATCAAGTCTCGCCGTCGCGCTTGCGGCTTTGCTCGGCCACGACAGCCGCGCCCGCGCCATTGCCCGTGCAGCTATCGGCGAGACAGCGTCTGCGGAACTGCTGTCACTGCTCAAGGCGGGACGCAAGCCATGGACCGCTCTGCCGATCGTTGGCAGCCGTATGGATGCGGCGCTCGCGATTAACGCCGCCTTGGAAGGCCCACGCCGCGGGCGACCCCGCCAATCTGTCGACGGCAACGAGGTCATCGAGCGGTTGAAGACCGCTGCGGCCGACGCCCCGGGGGCAGGCCTCATCGTCATCCTCGACGAAATGGGCAAGTTCCTCGAACATGCATCCCGTGGTGACGCCGACGTCTATTTTTTCCAGCAAATGGCGGAGGTTGCTGCCCGCAGTAACCGGCGGCTCATCATCATCGGCGTGCTCCACCAGGCGTTTGACGATTACGCGCACCGCCTCGCACGCGAAGTTCGTGACGAGTGGCTCAAGATCCAAGGGCGTTTCGCTGACATCCCGATCAATGTCGCCGGTGAAGAGCAGATCGCTCTTATCGGCCATGCGATCGTCGCGGACCCACCCGCCCCGAGCCTTCCGGCCGCGGCCGGGATCGCAGCTGCTATCGCGCGCAATCGTCCCGGCACCGGCGCGCATCTCGACCGGGAATTACAGGCCTGCTGGCCGTTGCACCCGATCGCGGCCTGTCTGCTCGGTCCCTTGTCGCGTCGGCGCTTCGGGCAGAACCAACGCAGCGTTTTCGGTTTTCTCAATTCGGCTGAACCCCACGGGTTCCAGGACTTCTTGCAATCGACCCCGGCCGGACACCAACACACCTATCAGCCTGCCCGGCTCTGGGACTACCTGCGCGCCAATCTGGAAGCGTCGATTCTCGCTTCGCCAGACGGCCATCGCTGGTCTCTCGCGGTCGAAGCTGTTGATCGCTGCGAAGCAAGCGGCGGCAACCTTGACCATGTTCAGCTCGTAAAAACCATCGCCCTGATCGATCTGTTCAAGGAGCGCTCTGGCCTGCTGCCATCGGAAGATGTGCTGGCCCATGCGATGCCGCACGTTACGTCCCGGCGTCTCAAGGCGATGCTCGATCAGCTTGCCGCCTGGTCAATCGTGATCTTCAAGAAATTCGCTGGCGCATACGCCATCTATGCCGGCAGCGACTTCGACATCGATGCCGCTGTCGGCGAGGCGCTGGCGCGGATGACGGGCATCGATTTCACCCGTCTGCGCAACCTCGCTATGCTTCAGCCCGTGCTGGCCAAACGTCACTACCACATGACCGGTGCCTTCCGTTGGTTCGATATCGATATCGCGCCGCTCTCTGAGGGGAGCGACCGTGTTCAGCGCTATAAGCCGCATGGTGGTGCGACCGGACTCTTCCTTCTTCTGATCGCGACCGAGGACGAAGACATACCCAAGGCCCGTCGCTTGTGGGATCGCGCCGCACGCGCCGTTGGTTCCATCCCGGTCGCAGTCGGCTGGTCGCGGGACGGCTTCACGATCCGGGAACTCGCGCGTGAGCTGCTCGCCATCGAATCCGTACGCGCAGAACGTGCAGAACTCAGCGGCGATGCCGTTGCGCGCCGCGAAGTCGATGCCCGTGTGGCGCGCGCGGCTGCCGATCTGGAGGAGCGGGTCCGTCGCGCCTTCATTTCTGCTGAATGGAAGGGCGGCGTCGATGCTGATCATGGCGCGCCGATCGTCATGCCGCATGACGCGGGTCTCGCGGCCCTCAATGCCGTTGCGTCCACCCTGGCTGACCGGCGGTATCCGAAAAGCCCGCGTTTGCACAACGAGCTGCTGAACCGGATCAAGCCTTCCAGCAATGCTATCGCGGCACAGAAGGCTTTGCTCAAGGCGATGATCGAAACTCAAGGCCAGGAAAGGCTTGGGATCGACGGCTATCCGGCGCATGGCGGACTTTACGCCTCCCTTCTTGAACGGACGGGCCTTTACCGACAGCACCCTGAAGCCGCCGGGGCCTACAGCTTTAGCGATCCGCCTGCGGACGGCGAGGCAGGATTGCTGCCCTTATGGCAGGCCGCCGACACATTCTTTCAGGAGGCCGGTGCCTCAGGCGCAAGCCTTCAAGCGTTGCTTGACCTTTGGCAGGAACCGCCATTCGGTCTGCGTTATGGGCTCTTTCCGGTGTTCGCGGTTGCCTATGTGCTAAGCCGTTCGGAAAATCTCGCCGTTTACCTGGACAGCACGTTCCAGTCGCGTCTCTCATCCCTCCTGACCGACCGCCTAGCGCAAGACCCGGCGTCAGTACGCGTCCGCTGGAGCACGATCTCAGACTTCCATCGCCGTGTCCTGGCCGGCGTTGCGCAAGCTGTTGCAGGCCATGGTGGTCTGCCGCCCGGCCAATACTCGGTTGAACCGCTGGAGGTTGCCCGGGGACTCGTCGGTGTCGTCTTCGGCCTCAAGCCCTGGGTTTTGAAAACCGCTCACCTGTCGCCCATGGGAATACAGGTCCGCAACCTCGCCAAGCTTGCCAACGACCCGAACAAGTTCCTGCTTGACGACATACCAGCCGCGTTTGGCGACCCGAGCCTCGTTGCCGCCGCCGAAGCGGCCGATGCGGCACCGATCATCAATGCCGTCCACACAGGCCTCGCCGAACTGGTCGACGCCTATCCCCGCATGCTGACGGACCTGGCCGACACGATGATGCGCGAGCTGCACATCGAGAGTGACGCGCAGACCGAACTCGACGAGCTGCACGCCCGCGCGGAGACAATTCGAGGTTTGACCGGAAACTATCGCCTCGATGCCTTCATAACCCGCCTTGCCACTTATGAAGGCCAGGATGAGGAAATTGAAGCGATCGCCAGCCTTGCGGCCAACAGGCCTCCGCGTGATTGGGCCGATCGCGACATCGATCAAGCCCGCGTCGAAATCGCCTCATTGGCCCAACAGTTCGTCAAGGCTGAGAGCTTGGCCCACGTTAAGGGCCGCCGCGACCGGCGCAGATCCATGGCCCTCTACCTCGGCGATCCGACACGACCGGCACCGATCACGCCGGAATTCGATATCCGGCTCGACCAGGAGCCCGAGGTGGATCGTCTCGTATCGGCGCTCCGGGCCGTCCTGACAACGGCGGCTCCCAGCCGCGATGTTGCGCTTGCCGCTATCACCGAACTCGGGAGCGAGCTTGCCAAACACGATGCCGTCGTCACGCCGTTCGACAACAAACGCGCGCTTCGGCGCCAGAGGGCCTGATGACGATCGTCACGACAACCGAACGCCATGTCCTAGGCCTCTCCGGCGGGCGCGATAGCGCCGCGCTCGCGGTTTACATGCGTCAAAATCATCCCGATCTTGAAATCGAATATTTTTTCACCGACACCGGGAAAGAACTACCAGAGGTCTATGAATTTCTCGGCCGGTTGGAAGGGTTCCTTGGCAAACCGATCGAGCGGCTCAACCCTGATCGCGATTTCGACTTCTGGCTTACGCAGTATAAGCATTTCCTTCCGTCACCCAAAACGCGATGGTGTACCCGGCAACTCAAGATCCGACCACTTGAGCAATGGCTCCAGCCGTCGCTCGATCAGGGCACCAGTGTCACGAGTTACGTCGCCATTCGCGCCGACGAAGATTATCGCGAGGGGCACACCTCCTCGCATCCCAATATGACCGTCCGCCTTCCGTTCCGGGAAGGCGGGATCGACAAGAGTGGGGTGCTCGATATCCTCGAAGCCTCCGGCGTCGGATTGCCCGACTACTACCGCTGGCGCTCACGTAGCGGATGCACATTCTGTTTTTTCCAGCAGAAGATCGAATGGGTCCGTCTGATGGAGGAACATCCAGGCGAATTCGAGGACGCCAAGCGTTACGAAAAAAACGCTATCGATCACGGTTCGCCTTTCACATGGAGTCAGGGCGAGTCTCTGAGCGATCTGGCGCAGCCCGAACGCATCCAGCAAATTCGCGACGAACATGCCAAGCGGGTGACGCGGATGCGCCAGCGGATTCCGGTCAATCCGCTGCGCCCCGCTCTCGATACCGCCGATCTCGATGATCTCTACGGTACGTCAAAGGCCTGTCTGGTCTGCCATAAATGAAAGTTTGAGCTCTCTGCTGACAGTGTCGCAGCCAACCAGAACGGAGCGCACGTCAGTGAGTTGGATTGCGCCCGGCGTCACTCGGTGATCAGGCAACCAATTTCTCGAGGGCGTCACTCAAACCGAACACCTCTTCGTCAGGCGCCTCATTCAAAGCCTCAAGTACATGTGGCATCCCAGCGAAGGCCAGCCCGTTCGCGATCTCGAGGACGCGGCGGGGTTCCTTGACCACCTCGGGATTTCCGGTCTCGGCAATAGCGATAAGCTTGAGGGCATGGGCCCGCCACTCGGGTGACGCGATCTGCGGTCCCTCAACCGCTTTGTAGGTCTGCATCCCTTCGAACGACACTGGCTTTAGACCCTTCTTGACCGCGACACACAGAGCGATGAACCAGAAGTCCACCATGCGCGGAAATGGCTTTCGGTCGAGTTCGCCTACCGATGACGCTCCAGTCGTCTGGGAAAAGCGCCGGAAGTGCTCCTGAAATTCGACTGGCGCGTTGATCTCCATTGTCACGAAGGGGTTCGTTAACCGCTCGCTCATTTCAGGCCTCCTCAAATTCGGGTTCGACCGCAATTCTTTTCGCGGGTTCGGCGACGTCCATGCGCCGCTCGCATACGCTGCAGCTTGTGTCATACGAACAATCGCACCGCAGCACCTGTAGTGACCGGACGGGAGGCTCGTGTACCAGCATCCTGGGATAGTGAGCGGGGTTGGTGAGGGTGATGACCTTGCCAGCGTACCGTTCAAGCAAACGCTCCGTCCCAGCGATCTCCGAGCGCGTGAGGAACAGAACCAGCTGGGCACTGTACTTAGCGGCGGCCTCCACCACGCTCGACTTTACATAGCCGCTCATCATGCCGAGGGGAGTGTCGATGATGTTTGGCGCCTCCACCTCGCTCACCTTGGTTAGAGCAAGGATGAAGGCCAAAGTGAGCGCGCGACGGGATGCACCGTTGAGGTCACGATCCGGGCTCAGTAGCCTGCTGTCCGGGCCGTAGACGACGATATCAAACTCGGCGCTGATGATCGCCTTGCGGATGATAGCGCCCTGCTCTCCATCAGACCCAATCATGTCGAGGAAAATTTCGTTCATGAGGTCGCTGACCCGCGCAAGCTCTTCCTTCTTGAGCCGCTCCAATGTCTGCTCGAACACCCGCAGGACATCACTGCCAACCGTCAGCTCAGCCGCAAGCTTGGTGCCCTTTCCTTTTTCTTTGAGATAACGATCACGCTCCTCTTCGGCCTGCTTCTTGTCACGTTTAGCCGATTCAAGTTTAACGGAAGCCCGACTTACAGCATCCTGTTGGTCCTCGGCATGCTTTTTCGCGACCTTCCTCTGCTCACGGAGGCTCTGGATGTCCGTGTCGGGAATTTCCGCAATCTTTGCCTCGATGCGTGCGTCCTCGGCATTGGCATCCTCGAGATTTTTCGCGATCTTCTGCCGTCTGTCCATCAGATCGGCGTACTCCCCCTTCCAATCTCTCATGTCGACGGGCTGCATCAGACTCGCGGCCGCCGAAGTACAGATCCGTAATCGACCGCTGTGTCTCGTCTGAGGACCGGCTCGCATCGATCAGGTGCTGAATATGCGTGCGGCGCGTCTGCCCGTTCGGTTCATCGGCGTCCAATGACTCGCCGCAAATACATGTCCCCTGTCCAAGCCGATCGACGAGCACCGGAATTGTCTGGTTAGGTATGCGACCGGTTTCCCGAAGATCTTCTAAAAGACGCGAAGCCTTGGCGATGTGACCCGCGAGTAGCTGCCGTGCCAACGTCTTCGACTTAAAAAGCTCTCCGTGCTCCTTGGCCAAACTGAGAGCTAGCGCCTCATCACGCTTTCTCTGCGTCCTGATCTTGTTCAGCTGGTTAACGAGATCCGTCCGATCACCTTTGGCGAGTGCTTCCTCAATCTTTTTCGACAGGCGCTCGTACTGCTCTTCACACCGTGCCCTTGCTTCCTGTGCCGTCGCCAGTTGGGCATCGAGCGTGCCGATCTCGTTATCAATCTCGACGATACGGTCAGACGCCGCGCGCGCCTTCTCCGATGCGTCTGATTCACGCACCTTCCGGTTGGTGTCGGTCGTCGCCTGCCGGACATGCTTTGCGGCGTCCTCAATCACCGACAAACCGAGAAGCGACTTGATCGCATTTTCGACGCGCTGCCTCTTTACCGTTGCGCTGTCGGCTTCGATGAAGCTGAGGGCGCGATCTCCATCGGTGAAGAAAACCTCGCGCAACTCAGGTGGCAGACTCGGTGCGGAGCCGGTTATCTGCATACTCCAGCGGCTGCGTGCCTCTCTCGGTGAGTTCAAACAACTTCGGTGTGGAGGCACCTCTCTGCCACGTGGTGCCAGTCACGGTCTCGGTCACAGTCCGGACCACCCGGAGCCGGCGCCGCTCAGTCCTCATCCCGTTCCTTGAGGTTAGGGTCGCCTCGAAATCTACCTCCACAGTGATCCGAACGGACGATGACGCCCAATCGATCGGACCGAGCCTAAACTTTCGCGCATCACCGGGGAGAGCGTCGTCACCATAGAAAGCCCACTGGAGAGCCATCAGGATCGTTGTCTTCCCGGTCTCGTTTTCGGCGCGAATGACCGTCAGATTGCGCTCTGAATCCGTGGAGAAGGAGAGATCAAGATCCCGAAGCAATCGAAAGTTTTCAAAGTGTGCCCGGATGATTTTCACGTTTCGTCTCCCCCTTGATGACGTACAAGATCGCGTGCGTACGCGTCGATCTTGGCGGCTACATCCTGCTTGATGTTGCGTGAGACGAGCTTGTGCTGTCGCTCAAGCTCGACAATTTCCGCCACACAAGCCTTCAGCTCGTCGCGGTAACCCGCATAGCGCGGCTCTACCTTGGCTGTCTCTTCGAGCAGTATGGCAATGACACGCTGACGATCCACATCGCCCTCCTTTCATCAGATTCCGTGAACAACCGATTGCATGGCCGCGAGCGCGGCCAATGGCCCATCGGGTGCCGCATAATTACGTGCGGCAGCCGCGAATTCCTCCACCCGCTTAAGCTCGCCCCGAACGAGATTCCGAGCATCGGGGTCCGCCAACATGCCCCTGGGTGGCAGCGCAACAAAATCGTGGATTACGCCGTGGTCCTTGCCGATCTCTTCACATCGTCTCAGGATACGGCCGCGGCGTTGCACCCACTGCCGCTCGACGGTCGTGCTTGCCAGAATGAATGCCCGGCGGATCTGCGGAATGTTGACTCCTTCGTCGAGTACCCGCTTGGCGGTAAGAGCTTGCAGAGTGCCCGCCTGATAGCCGCTGAGGATGTCGGCGGTCATTCTCCTGTCGCCTGTCTCCTCCGCAGTCAGCTGATGAAACAGAACACCCCGCGCGCTCAACATCGCATTCACGGCATTGAGTTGGTCAGGATCCTTGTCTGTGGCGTAGATCAGCTCGTGCCGCAGGTTACGAGCGCCAATTGCGTCGAGAAGTTCGCCCAACCGCCCGAGCTTGCCTGCGGCTGTCTCAACAACAAGGCGCCTCTTTCTCAGCAAGCTATCAAGCTGAGCGTCCTTAATCCCCTGCTCAAGCTTCCAGCTCAAACGGCTGATTTGTTCGGTCAGATCCTTGTAGGTGTCCATCTCGTCCGACGTGAGAGCGACCGGGTGGACGTAATAGTCGTACGGAACCAAGCACACGCCGATCGCCTCTTCCAGCGTGAACTCGAAGCAAATCGGCCCGAAAAATGCGAGGAGCTTGGCGGTACCGTCACTGTCATACTGCCGCACCGGAGTTGCCGACAGGCCGAGGCGGTATTCGAACAGCTCCGGCGGGGACTTTACAAACGAAGGGCTGCCGAGGTTGTGGACTTCATCGCCGATGAGAACGCGACATGCGTCAACCTCACCAACCGCGGCCAAGAACGTCGGATCGGTCAGGATGTCGTGACTGACCACGAGTACTTCGGCGGGCGAAAGACCAAGCTGGAGATTTCTGCGCGCCGCATTGATCTGCTTGCGCCGAGCAGCCAGGCCTTGCCCGGCGGAAAGGTTACGTGGTCTCAGGCCAAACGCCTCAGCCTCGTCGCACCATTGCATGACGAGCGGCACGTACGGCGCAGCTATGACGATTAACATGCGCCCAACCTGCCGATGCAGTTCGCAGCAGGCCGTCAGCGCGGTCAAGGTCTTGCCGGAACCCGTCGCCATGGCGAGTATCCCTCGGCCATTATTGGCAATCCAGGCATCTACGGCGGCGCCCTGGTGTGCGTATGGTCCGGAGCGATATTCAAGCCAGGCCGGGATCTCGAATTTGGCTTGATCGCCCGCCGTCGACCCCTCCGTTCCTACCACGTCCGCTAATACTTCGGGCTCAGGATGGGTCCTGGAGGCGCGATACCAAAGCTTGAGAACATCCTGCTCGTCCGGTTGCGGGCCGCTACCATAGTCGCGGAGTAAGCGCCGCTCGATCGCCTCAGGGAGCCGGATTACAACGCAACTGTTGTCGTCACCGTCCCATAGCGCATTAAACGCATCCCGAATCCTGCGCTCAGTCGCGGCTTGGACATCGTCCATCCACGCGCGCGCGAGTGCTATCTGCTCCTTGTTCTTCGCAAGGCCCGCTCCGGTCATGTTGCTTGAGCCGTGGAACGCGACACGATGCGCGCCCACAGACAGCAACCAGACTTTCGGATGAAAGAGGCCATCCCGCATGTAAGCGACACGGACTTGCAGGCGACCGCTTCGGATCAGCCACGCCAAACAAGCCAGGGTGTGTTGCACCAGGGCATTGGCGTCCGGCTCGAACGACGCAACCAAACGAGAAGCAAGCTCGCCCATCTCCAATGCCCCCTCGCGCATCGCTTGCTGATCCGCCGGAGTGACGTATGGGCTTATCAGCAGACGCATGGGCTCCGAAGATCGACGCAGGAACGCGGCAAGACCCGGCGCGATCTGGGCGAAAGAAGAGCTGGAGAAAAAGCCCATCATACAATCGAGCCTCTCCGCGCCGCCGATGGCGGCCGAAAGCACCGGAAGAACGTCATCATCCGGGACGAAGAAGATTGGCGGCGCGACCTCGAGGAGGCCGAGGGCCGGCTTCTCAAGCGCGGGCATCACCGGAACCGGATAACCTGGTCGTCCGTCGGACATAACCTGAATTTCACCACCTGAACCTCCTTCTCGTTTCACGCGGCTTTCAGGCTCGGCGTGGCACGCATCTCTTTGGCGGCGGCGGCGGTAAACGCCTCCCCTTCGACCGGCGACGGAAGATCCTCGGTGTCGTCGCCGCGGGCCGCGCTGACACGCTTCCAGATGCTGGCCTTTTCCCCTGCCGACAGACGGTCTGCGGCGACCAGGTAGCAGACCAGCAGGGCCATCCGTTCGCGGGCATCGCCGCCAGCGTCGATCGTGCCGCCGGACTTGATGATAATGTCCCGCCATATGTCTGCGCCCATACTCCAATCGGGGATGCGATTGGCCCGGGCGATTGCATCGGCCAGCGTGATCTTGCCCAGATCGACCGCCCGCAAGATGCCGTCGATCAGGCCGATTTGCGCCGCCGGTTTGAACAGCAGCGAGGTGAGTGCGTCGTCCTTGCGAAGACCTGGGATTTTCGGCGGGTCTTTGATGGCTTCGGCGAAGGGGGTGATACCTTCGAGGATCGCCTCCCACATGTCGGACGCCGTCTGCGTGTAGCGGTCAAGCGCTTCATCGTCAGGGCGTTCCTGCGGATCGAGTTTATCCTCGCCGTGCATGCCTAGAACCAATTTGATCGTCTCGTAAACGACCCCGATCGTGGTCAGACGCGTGCTACGGGCAGTCAGTGTGTTGTTCTTCCACTCGACGAGATCTTCCGCCTTGACGGATTTTCCTGCCATCCGGGCACCGAGCGGCGCGCCATCCCGAAGCAACCGGCGGGAAACGATCGCATAGCCGTCGTCTTCGCTGGTGATGATATTGTCACCACGGCTGGTCTGCTTGGCGTAGCGATTGACCGTGTTGAAGATGCGGCGTGTCTTCACGTCGCTCTCGTGGGTGATGAAGATGACGCAGACTTCGTCGTCCGACAGTTCCGATGCGAACGGGCCTTCCGCGTCTCCCTGCTGGACAGTCCGTAGCGCGAGCAGCCGATGCTGGCCGTCGAGAACGATCAGCGTGCCGCCATCGATCGTGAGGAAACCGATTTGCTGGGCAATATGCTTGTAAGCCACCGGCACATTCTTCGCGAGATCGGACAGGGTCTCGAACTCAAGTTTGCCCTTGTAGACCAGCACGATGATCGACCCGAAAAAGCGGTCCTGGTTGCGCACAAGATACGGCACCAGCTGACTCTTGACCCGCTTGAGGTCAGGATCGCGCTGCATGCGCTCTTCGATGCCAAGATTGGCCCACGTATCCATTTCCTTGGGCGGACGCACCGCTTGAACGAGGTCGCGGACTTTCATGGTCGACTCGAAGTAATCGGTATTACCGAGCTTCGCCTTGATGGCCGGAATGAGTGTCGCCATGGGAAAACTCCTGTGCTTGCGCGTTTAGCGAAGGCCGCCCGGAAGGGCGCGGTTGCAGGGAGGCTGGAGCCACGAAATCAGCTCGCGTTCGAGTTGAGCGCGACGGCGGGCGTCGGGCACGAAAGCCCAACTGAACGTGAGCTTGCCGAACACACTGCGCTGGGCGAGCGCGATCAGCTCGTTGCCCCTTGCCTCGCAGTGTTCGGTGAAGCGGCGACGAAGGCAGATCGACCGGCCTGCGTAGAGAACGCCGCGCAGATCATGAATGAGATACACGCCGGGATCGTCCGGGACGACAAACCCTCTGATCCGCTGCAACGGCACGGGACCGGCCAGGTCGAGATCGGGCGGCCGCCGCAAAAGTGGCGAGGGTCGCTTCGCACGCAGGCCCGCCGCGCGCGCCGCCGGTTCTCTGTGAGACGGCCCCCGGCTTTGCCTACCAGCCCCGGATGCACGCCGGTTGCTACGCTCAGATGACACTTCAAACAATCCTTGTGTTTGCGAGAACACGAACCGTGTGCGGCGGAACATTCTATTTTTCAGCACAAACAGCAACGGTGTTTTTCACAAAAAATCAAGAAAACTACTTGAGTAATCGATTGATCGAATAACCAAGTATTCAATAAATAGGCTTCACACGAATTGTGCTCACCCGCCATTATGCGGATGATGGGGCGCGCTGCCGCCGCCCGAAAAGGACCCGCCCCGTTGGCGCTAAGCTCCAAACCGCCGAGCCGCGACAAGAGCCAGATCGCCGGCTTCTTCCAGCCTGACGAAGTGGCGGCGATCAAGCGCCTGGCTGCCGCACGCGGCATGACCATGCGCGAGTTGATGGCCAGGGCCTTCAATCTCCTGTTTGACGCCGACAGGCTCGCCCACGTCGGGGAGCACGATCCGACCAACGGTCTAAGGTTCGACGAAGCTGCCTCGCCTAGAGGAGGAGCTGCACATCGACATTTCCGCCTGCCCCCGTCGTCAGATCGCTAGCCAGTCGGAGCCAACTGATCGTCAGTCCTCATCGGAGTGCATCAACCGCAGCAACTCAGGCTCGACCCACAGGGCCTCACGAAGATGAAGATTATGCATGAGATGGCCTGCGGGCTGATCGCCACTATCCGGCCGATTGGCCGAAAGCGGAACGGGACTGGTTGGCTCTTTCAGGCGGCGCAGAACCAGAAGCTGAATCAGAAAAAGCAGCAACCGGGTGATAGAATAGAATCTGGCGCAGGCCGCTCCACTGCGGTTCATCGCATCACGATCAGAGCCATGAACGATGTGGTTGCGGAAGATGCGTCCAAGTTCCGCCGCCGCCGCGGCTCCCGCTAGATGATATTTCGTCTCGATAGCCGAGATATCGCCCTGAATCTCTGACAACCGGGCGCACAGGTGCCGCGCGACCCGGTAGGACGGTTCAAAGCCCACTAGGCCAGCGGCTAGTGCCATGCGTCGCTCATAATGCTGGGTAGAGCCTCTTCAGTTTCACCCGGGCATCGGCCGTGGTGAATTGCCAATCGGCTTTGGTGTGGTGTCGGTTGCGGCGGGCCTGCCAGGCGGCGACTTCGTCCATCAGGGTCTGCTTGTCGGGGATGCGGCGATCGAGACACTGCGACGCCAGGACGCCGAGTTCGGACTCGGCCATGTCCAGCCAGCTGCCGTGCTTGGGGGTGTAGTGCCATTCGAAGCGCTCGACGAGCCGACGCGCCTCGGCGGCCGGAAAGGCTTCGTAGAGCGACGCCGCCTTGTGGGTGTTGAGGTTGTCCTGCACGAGGACGATCTTCTCGGCGTGAGGAAAGTGCGTGTCGGACAATTCCTTGAGGACCTGCGCATAATCCACGGCGGCGTGGCGATCGGTCACCTTGACGTGCCGCCAGCCTTCCAGCGGTGCGAACATCATGAACAGGTTGGCGGTGCCGTTGCGTTCATACTCGTAGTCGTAGCGGGCAACCTGCCCTGGCTTCGCCGCGATCGGCACACGCGTTTCGGAAATCAACTGCTTTGCGGTCTCGTCCAGGCAGACCACGGGGCGGGTTGGGTTGTGCGGCCTTTGATAAACTTCCAGCACATCCTCCATGCTGGCGACGAAGGCGGCGTTGGCGTCCGGCGGGATGACCCATTGCTGTCGCAGGTGGGGCTTGAGCGTGTTTTTTTTAGCGTCCGCCCGATCGTGTTGTCGCTGGCCCGCTCAACGATGTTCAGCTCCACGACGGTCTCTTCCAGAAGCCGTAGCGTCCATTTCGCGCGTCCCGCTGGGGGCGCCGAACAGGCCAGGGCAACCAGCTTCGCCTCGGCTTCTCCATCAAAGATGCGTTTTCTGGCGGAGGCTGGCGAATGCTTGCAGGTCAGCACAGCATCGACGCCCTCTTCCACCAGCCGCTGGCGCGCCCGAGCAACTGTGTCGACGCTGGTCTCCAGGGCTGCGGCAATTTGGCTGTCACTCCAGGCTTCGCCGGCGTCCGACGCATCCGCCTTCAGCAGAATGCGCGCTTTCAGTTGCTGCCGCGCCGGGTGTTTGCCCTTGGTGATCAGCGCGGTCAGCCGGCCCCGCTCCTCATCGCTGAGCTTCACCACGTATTTTTTTACCGCGATCTCTTTGGCCGCCACAAATCGTCTCCGCTGGTCCTATGCGGAACGATCGAGTCAGACATCCACCGCAGAGTCAAGGACGCCGGGCACTAGCTGCGACTCGGATTGGAAGAGCCGTCGCCCGCGAACGGGCGTTTTATCCTTCGGGAAAAGACTGCCGGCAGATATCTCTATGGCTGCCTCGTAGGCATTCCATACGAAGTTGAACATGATGAGCGCCGCCACATATTTCGAGCCGGCCTCGCGATCGTCTTCGTCGCTCTCCCACGCGGACGAGCACCAGAAACCGGCCTCGCTATCGTCTAAATATGCGGGATCGACAAACACGTCATCCAAGCTTGCGGCCATTTGCAAGGCGTAGGTTACACCCGGCCATGCGTCGTCCGCTCGGCTGAAATCCTCGAATTGTTCTTTGAACCCGCAAGATACTATCGCGCGAAACAACGCCACGATGTGATCGCGAATTCGGAACGAGTTGTTGGGTCCAACAGTCGGGTTTTTCACAGCCGCATATCACGTAATGATTTGCGGGATCAGTGGCTCGGAACTTCAGCGCCGGTTTTCCGTCGTCGTCATACCGGAGGCGTCCGAAGCTACTCAGCAATTTGAGTTCATCTGCATTCATTGGTTCGGGCAGTTCTCTGAATGATCGGCATCGCCGATCGCAGCCTCAGTTGAACGCAAGCTCAAGCGAGATCGCCTGGAACGGCACCTCGGGCCGAATGCGGCCCCGCGCATCCTTGTGCAGCTCGACGAAGCCGTAACGCGCCATGGTCTTGAGGGGTGCGCGAAAGGTTCGAGGTCTTGCGCCCGGTTTTGTCGGCCAGCTCCTGAAGCGACGCCGGATGCGTTTCAGCAATCGTCGCCAGCAACGCGCGATTTCGGCTCGAAAGCACCTTGGCAAAGCTTTCCGTGGACTGAAACCAGACCTTCGGATCATCCGGTCCCGGCTTCAGTTCGCCGCGTGCAATCGCTATCGTGCGCGCCTTGAAGTCGTCATAGGAGGCGATACCGATCTTCATCGTTTTGGTCGTCATCGGATAACTCCCTTTTCGCGCAACACCGCGTCAACCTCAGCCCAGAAATCCTCCAGAAGCGCCGCCGCATCCCGGTAGTCATATGGCCGCACCGTTCGCAGCCCGTGTTTGTGGTCGAAGGCCGCCCCGGTTTTGCGTCCAGGGCCGCTGCCTGTCGTCACCGCATGCGCATTGTCGTAGCCTACCAGACGTTCGCCGTCCGGACCGTGCAGCGTCAGGCTGTAATCCAACCCGTGCGGCTTTGCCTCGCAAGCCGACATTCGGACGACGGGCGCCTCCTGATTCGCGCCTGCCAGCGGGTGATGAGCCATCCCGCAAAAGATCGCGGTCACATCTTGCCTTCAGATTCACCGGCCGCGGAGCCTTCCCCTTGCCAAGGGGGGAAGTCTCTCTTCGCGGAGCTACTCCCGCGCCAGTCGCGCAATAGCCTACATGCTCAGCCCCCGCCGTAGCCGGTGCTGCTCAAGCGGCGTCTCCGGCGGCAGCCCAAGGCGCTGCCGCTCTTCCTGCCGCGAGCGCTCCCACTCGGCGGCCTGGGCCTCGCGCCCAAGCCGGTTCCTCCATGCCGCGCTTTGCTCGGTGCCCTCGCGGCCACGCATGAAGCTCTGCGCCAGCACGTCCAGCCCGGCCTGGTGCTCCGGCCCGGCGCCGGGCACGGCCATCCGGCCCGCCTGCCCGGTAGCCCGCGAGGCATCGCGCATCCCCTCCTCGCCAAGCCGCCGCTCGGCCGCCGCCATGAACCGGTCCAGCTCGCCGGCCACGCGCGGATCGGCACGGCCAGCGGTCCAGGCGCCCGCGACTGCCTCCTCCTGGCGCCGCTCTTTGGCGTCATAGCGTTCATCGTCGCGCTGTTCGCGGGTCGCACGGAGCGCGGCCCCCACATCCTTGAGCACGGCCAGCGAGGCCCTGGACAGGCCGGGCACCTCGACCGCATCCCGCGTCCGCTGCTGGTCCACCTCCGCCGTGTGGAAACTCACGGCCGCGTCCCGCGCCACCGCTTCGCGTTTCAGGCTGGCCGGGATCGCCGGCGCGACATTCCTCGCCTGCTGCCGCTCATCCCGAACGGCCCGGCTCGCCAGCCATCCCTCACGCCCGCGCAGGTCACCCAGCACCTCCGGCCCCCCGGCCTCCAGTTTCCGGGCCGCTTCCCGCAGATCGTTCCCCGATGTCTTGATGAGCGCGTCCAGCGCGTCGGCCGCGGCCTCGGGATCGCGATAGATGGTCCGCATAGCCCATTTCCGGCCATCGGCTTCGCGCAGCACCGCCGGGTCCTGGTTGGCGACGCGGGCCAGATCCTCGGGTGACGTGCCGCGCCCCAGGCTGTCCCGCCCCTGCCCGGTCGGATCACGCCACGCCGGCAGCAACGCCGCCGGCGCCCGTTCGTCCTCGGATGGACTGCGGACCGCGACCTGGCGCGGCGCGTCCGGCGCCGGAGCCGCCGCCGGCTGTTCATCCGCGGCGTTCAACCGCTGCCGTGCGGCCAGCCGCTCGCGCACCTTCGCCTGCAACCTGTCCTCGCCCCGCGCTTCCCGCGGCGCTTTCGAGAGGGCCTTCCAGTAGGCTGCGGCTGAATCCGCCGGGCGCTGCGCCGGCTCCGCGCGCGCAGCCGCTGCCGGGGTCGCCTCCGGCTTTTCACCCGCGGCATTCGACCTCTGCCGTGCGGCCAGCGCATCGCGCACCATCGCGCGCAACCTGTCCACGTCCGGCGCGTCGCCCGGCCTGGTGCGCTCTACGTTCCGGGATGCCGCAGCAGCCTCGGCCTGGCGCTCGGCCCGCAGCTTCAATGCCTCCTCCGGCGTGGCCCAGGCGACGGACGCCGCCCGCACCTCGCCCCGCGCCATCTGCCGGGCAAGCTGCGGGGCATCGCGCGCCGTCTCGCGCGCGACAAAGACCTGTGCGCGCTCCCGCTGCCGGGTCAGCGCGACATAGCTCGCCGCCGCCCGCCAGTGCTCGGTGTGATAGAGATAAGTCCGGTCCAGGGTCTTCCCCTGCCCCTTGTAGATCGTCCCCGCATAGCCGTGCCGGAACCCCTCGAACTCGTCGGCAGACCAGGTCACCTCCCGCCCCGCTCCGCCGGCCGCGTCCAGCCGCGCGGTGATCTGTCCGGTACCGGCATCGAGGCCGGTGATCGTGCCGGCGTTGCCGTTGTAGATGTGCCGCCGCTTGTCTGTGTCGGTGAACTGCACCCGGTCGCCAACAGCAAACGCCGCCGGCCCGTGCTTGGTGTCCAGTTCCACATCCACGCCGGTCAACTCACCGCGGTCGCGGCGCACCTGGCGCAGCTCGGCATTCAGCGTGTCGACGTTGCGGTTGGTGTAGGCGAACACGAATTGGCTCGCCCCCGGCCGCTCCTCCGCATCGCGCGTCCAGGCCGCGACAAGCGCGCCGCGGGCTTCCTCCTGCTTGTCGGTCCAGGTGATCGCCCCGGCCCGGTCGAACGCACCGACAGCCTCCGCGAAACGCCCCTCGGCCAGGTCGCGCGCCGCCTGCCGCTGCCAGTCCACCTTTTGCCGCGTCACCTCGGTGATTTCGGCGGCGCCGTGGCGTTGCCGCATCTCTGAAAACAGCCCGCCGCGCTCGATGCTGGCAAGCTGCCGGTCGTCGCCGGCGAGAATGAGCTTGGCGCCGGCGTGACGCGCGGCGGCCAGAAGCTCCCCGGTGACGCCGGTGTCCAGCATCGCCGCCTCGTCCACCACAACGACGGTGTTGCGGTCCCAGCGCGTCCGCTCGTTCTTCAGCCTGAACAGCGCCGAGTGAACCGTGCCGGCCTCGCCGAACCCGTCCGCCGCCAAATCCTGCGCAACCGCATTGGTCGGCGCCAACCCGATCACCCGCTTGCCGTCCGCCGCATGCGCGTCGCGGATCGCGGCAAGCGTGTAGCTCTTCCCCGTCCCCGCCCGACCCTCGATCAGCTTCAGATTGCCGGCGCCGGTCGCGTGCGCGAACGCCGCTTCCTGGTCCGGCCGCAAATTCCGCGCCGCCTTGGCAACCCTCTCGCCGTGGCCGGACACCGCGCCGGACCGGGCGCGGTCCATCTTGTCCGCCTCGGCCAGCGCCGCCCGCTCCTCCGCCTGCACCTGGCGCGTGGTGAAGCGCCCCGCTGCGGCGCCGGTCTCCCGGTCGTGCAGGGCAACCAGGTCGGCGTGTTTCAGCACCGCCGCACGAACAGCGGCGATCTCCGCGACGGCGTCCCCTTCCGCCGGCCCGAGATGCTTGGTCAGGTGCCGGTCAAGCTCGCGCTCGGTGAAGGTGGCGTTGTTCCGCGTCAGCGTCGCCAGCACCTGCGCCGGATCGCGCGCCGCCTCCTGGTTGGCCTGCCGGATGGTCTCGGCCCGCGCGACGATCTCCGAGCCGGCGCGGCGCATCCGCACCGGCCCGATATGTTCCTGCGCATGCGTGGCGCAGGAATCGACCCGCGCCTCCAGCCCGTGCTCGCGGAAATACTGGTCCTGGTGCTCGCGCCAGAGTTCGCCCCACGCCGCGCCATCGGCAACGCGCGGCCGGCCGCCGGCGTGCCGTACCTCGGGGTCCAGGTCGCGCGCCTTCTTGGAATTGAACTGCTCGCCCTCAAGCCGCCGCGTGGTGATCAGCAGATGCGCGTGCCAGTTCGCCCGCTCGCTCTCCGCCTCGCCCTGGTGCGGCGCGTGCACGTCGAGCTGCACCGCCAGCCCCTTGGAGACAAACTGCGTCTCGGCAAAGCTGCGGGCCAGCGCGATCCGGTCTTCGCCGGACAGACCGGCATTGGCCGGCAGCGCCAGCACGATCTCCCGCGCCACCTGCGCGTCTTTCCGCCGCTCCGCCGCCTCGGCCGCGTTCCACAGCACCCCGGCCTTGGAAAACCGCGCCGCGGCGCCCTCGGGCAACAGGATTTCATGGTGCTCGGGCGCGTCGCGGTGGCGGAAATAGAACACCTCGCCGGTGCGCTCCGCCTCGATCACCTCGCGGCCGTTATACGCCGCCGAACGCACCGCGCTGCCGCCGGAACCACGGGAGATATAGCGGGCACGGGCAAACTGGATCGCCAAGCCCGCACACTGAGGCCGGGGAACTCCCGCCACAAGCCGCATTCCGGAGGAATGCATATTGCGTCCGCACGCTACCGCTCGCCTACGGCTCCCTGGTGCAGAACCCGCTGTCGCGGTGTGGCTCTGGTCGTGGGCCGGTGGGGGTCGGACACGGCGGAACATGGCGGGAAAGACACAAATATGCAGGCGAATCCTTGCCCTTTCGCGGCTACCGTCCGCCCGGCTAGGCCACTTTGACCTGTGCGATACCGGAATTGGAGACCGATTGGCTCGTTCACTGGCAGAGCGCCTTCGTGCGCTCGAACAACAAAAAGCCCGGCTTGCCGAACAGGAAGCCAAACTCAAGGACGCGGGACGCAAGGCCCGCACCCGCCGACTCATCGAGGCCGGCGCCCTGGTCGAAAAGACCGGACTCCTCGATCTCGATGCCAATGCCCTCTACGGCGCTCTGCTCTCCCTGCGCGATGGCGCCACCAACACCCGGCAGGTCGAGCAGTGGGCCGCCCTGGGAGGCCGAACCTTCGCCCGCGAAGCCGGCGCCCGCAACGAAGGCAAGGAACCGATCGAACCGGTCGTGCTGACCTTCCCGAACCCGCTCCCAAAAGAGGCGACCGCACCCCTCCGCGCGGCCGGCTTCCGCTTCAACAAGGTGTTCCAGCATTGGGAGGGAATGACACGGTTCAATGAGGCCGAGCAGCTCGCCGCCGCCAACGCCGGCACGGCACGCCGCGTCACCCACACCGCGCCTCCCGCGACCCCCGACACGCCGGACACCGCCGCCGCGTGAAGTCGCTTCGTCTGGCGCTGGTCGCGGCGATCGTTCTCGCCAGCTTCCAGCGCGC
The DNA here is from genome assembly GCA_963709085.1 of uncultured Alphaproteobacteria bacterium. Classification (GTDB taxonomy): domain Bacteria; phylum Pseudomonadota; class Alphaproteobacteria; order Acetobacterales; family Acetobacteraceae; genus Rhodovastum. The sequence goes on along the minus strand of CAVPVB010000012.1, from coordinate 4,715 downwards.
CACTGCCGGCAGTGGCGAGGCGCCGGCGGCTGGTCATGGCTTCGTTCTCGTCGGCGGCCTGGTGCTGCTGTTCGCCGGTCTGGGTTTCTGGGGCGTGGTCACCCGGTTTGGATTAAAGGCGACCCTGGAAAGGGCTGTGCTCGTCGCCCTGGGTGTGCCGCTCACCTGGATGCTGCTCGCCGGCTCGCGCGCGCTCACCGGCTTCCCGCCCTGGGGGCTGATGTTTCCGCTCTGGGTCGTGCTGGTGGTTCTCGTTCTGCGCGCCGGCGGCGGGTTGGTCCCTGGTCCCGTCCGGCGTCTGTGGGCGTCCCTGTTTACCGCCAGGGCGCGGGACACCCACGGCTCCGCCCATTTCGGGACGGCGCGGAATGCGGCGCGTCATCTCGCACCGGCGGCGCCCGCCGATGCCTTCGTGCTCGGCGTCATGCGCGATGCACCGCGCGGCGCCGATCGCCGGTTCCGACAGGACGGCCATCTGCTCACCTGCGCCCCGACCGGCGCCGGAAAAGGCATCAGCGGCGTCATCCCGAACCTGCTCGAGTATCCCGGCTCGGCCTTCGTGCTGGACTTCAAGGGCGAAACCTATGCCGTCACCGCACGGGCGCGCCGGAGCATGGGCCACGACGTTATCCTCATCGACCCCTTCGGCATCACCGGTGCCGCCACGCACCACCTCAACTGGCTCGACACGCTCGATCCCGACGATCCCGATGTGGTCAGCCGGGCCGCCGGTCTCGCCGATATGCTGGTCGTCGCCGAGGGCGCCGACAGCGAATCCCACTGGAACGACACCGCCCGCGAGTTGCTGCGCGGCCTGCTGGTCTATGTCGCCGGCCTTCCCGCCGGGCGCCGCTCGATGGCGGAGCTGCGCCGCATCGTCACCGCCCCCGAGGATGATCTCGCCGACACCCTGGCCGACATGCTCGCCGATCCGGAACGCGGTCACCGATTGCCGGCCCGGACCGCGGCGGTCCACCTGAACCGGCCGGACCGGGAGCGCGGCTCGGTTCTCTCCTCCGTCGTGCGCCACACCGCCTGGCTCGATGATCCCAGGCTCTGCGCCGCCCTCGGCCGTTCTGATTTCAGCATGGCGGAGCTTAAGCGGCGGCCGGTGACCGTCTATCTCGCCATCCCGCCGGACCGGCTGCGTGTCTGTCTGGGGTTCGTGCGCGGCTTCATCGGCCTCGCGCTCGATGCCATCACCACGGTGGCCACCCGGCCCGAATACCGGGTCGCCTTCTTCCTCGATGAGTTCGGCCAGCTCGGCCGCATGGATCGCCTGGCCGACAGCATCACCTTGCTCCGTGGCTACGGCGCCCAGCTCTGGGTGTTCGTCCAGGACCTCTCCCAGCTCAAGGCCGTCTATCCGCGCTGGCAAAGCTTCCTCGCCAACACCTCACAGCAATTCTTCGGAACCGCCGACTACGACACCGCCCGCTATCTCTCCGGCGCCATCGGCCAGCAGACAATCCGCTTCGAGACCAGCGGCTCGTCCTACTCCACCTCCGGCCTCCTCAAGCCGGGCAGCACGTCCAGCAGCTTCGGCGAACATTTCCAGGGCCGCTCTCTGCTCACCCCGGACGAAATCATGCGCCTCGGTCCGACCCGGCCGATCGTTCTGGTCTCCGGCGAACCGCCATACCTGCTCGATCGGGTCAGCTACCTAACTGATCCAGCCTATGCCGGCCGGTTCGATCCAAACCCGCTCCACCTGCCGCGCGCGGCAGAGTGAGCCATGGCCGCGGAAAAATTATAGGCCGGGCGGTAGATCGTCGCCCGGATCGGCCGGCCGGTCCGGACTCAGCGCAAGAACCGCGTGAAGGTCTTCGGGCCGGGCGTCACCCGCACGACGGAGGGAAAACTTCTCGGTGGCCGTCTCCACCGCACCAACCTTCTGCACAGATACGAAAACGGGAACGTTTGCGGGAACGCAACCGGGAACATTGGCGGGAGCGTTTACGGGAACACCGCGCCCGTACCCGACTTTTGTACCCAGTTTCGTACCCACCAATGTACCCATTTCCGTACCCTGTTCCCGATGCTGGATGCCCCTGCGAAAAAGCGGCCCGACTTTGACTGACAGACCAAGTCACCCTAGGCGGGTGCCCTGTGTCGGGTCGGATCGGCTGGATTTGCTCCGGTTTGCCAGCGCCAAGCGGTTCCCGGATCGGCCTTCCTGGGGCGGGCTGGACGGCTGGCGCTTGCCCGTTGCGCCCCTGCCCGTACATGCTGTCTGCATGTTCAGTGTCACCGAGACCGAAGCCGCCGCCATCCGTCGTGTGTTCGAGGAGGAGGGCGAGTTGTCCGCCATGATCGAGCCTGCGCCGGTACTTCCCGGGCATCACCGACAACGCCAAGGCGCGGGAATGCGCCCGGACTATCGCGGGGTGGAAGCCGGCGCTTGCAGTGTCCCGTCCGGTGACGCGGTTGCAGCCCGGCAAGCGCCGATCGGCCGGATAGCCGGTTTCGCCGCTACCGCCTGCCGATCTGCTGAATGTGGCGGGGCGGAGTAAGGCGCGATAAGGATTCGTGGCGGGCACCGCGCCGTCGCAGGGCTGGCGGTTCGCGAGCCAAGGCCCTATTTTCCCAGCATGGACAGCGCGACCACCAGCCAGGACGCCTCCCCCGACCGACCCGAGACTGCCGAGGAGCGGCGCCGGCGGCTGGCATGGCAAGCAGAGCAGATCGCCGCGGCGCGCGCGTCCGCTGCGGCTGGCCGCGTGGTGTCGCTGGAAGCGGTCGAAGCATGGGTCGAAAGCTGGGATACCGGACACGAGCTGCCGCAGCCGCGTTCGGGCCGCTGACCAGTTTCCAGCGTGCCGCGTATTGTGCGCCTCACCGACGAGGCATCAGATGACTTGGCCGCCATCCGCCGCTGGCAGACGCAGCGTGGTTCCGGCGCCCCTGCCAAGCGTCGGGTGAAGGCAATCCTGGCCGTCCTGCGCCGCCTGAAGACGATGCCGTGCTTGTATCCCCCCGGCGATGAACCGGGCACCCGGCAAGCGTTCTGCGAGGGGCATGTGGTGGTCTACGAGGTTGACCCGGACACCTTGGACAACGGCACCGCCGGCGACGTTCTGGTGCTGCGGGTGTTCGCTCCGGGGCAGGATCGCCGGTAGATTTTGCGGACTGAACTCTTCGATTGAGGCGGCCTGCGCAACCGCCCGACCTTCAATGGTAGAGTTGACGACTGGCGCGGTCGCTGTAGGTCCCGAGGAATGGCCGTTGTCCGGCGGCTTTCGCCGGTTGCCGGTGCCTCAGCTCGGTCCGTGGCTCCGTTTCCAGTCGCCGCTCATCGAACTGGACATGCGGAACTACCGCATCCAGCTCTCTCCCGTCCCATCAGACCTTCGCTCTCGGCAGGTCGGCGAGACGCACTGGAACGTCGTAAAGGCCGAGCGTCTTGTAGAGATACTCGTCCGGGATCTGGCCGAACCCGGTGCCTTCTCGTCCCGTGCGTCGGATCAACCAGCGGCGAACCCGCCGATCGGTGTAGTTTCGGACCAGTTTGTAGGTCTTGAGCACAGCGCCATTGTCGAAATAGGCACACCAGCCGCGTAGCAAGCTGCTGATGCTGGCCACCGTGGTCTCCGGCTCGTCCGAGTTCCACCGACTTGAGGTTCGCTCGTGGATTTGTCGGAGCAGGCTCTTCACCGCCTTTCGTGACGGGTAGGTGCCGATATACGGGCGCCCATCCCGGCCATAGAGGCGACCGACCGTGTAGCCGAGGAAGTCGAACGACTCCTCCGGCAGCCGGGCGATCCGGGTCTTGGTCGTGTTCACCTCCAACCCGAGCCGCGCCATCAACGCCGACATCCGCTCCATGGCCGCCGGCGCGTTGCCGGGACGGCAGCAGATCACGAAGTCATCGGCATAATTCACGACGTGGGCATCGAGCTGGTCCCGATGGCCGTGGCCGTGCCACGCCAGCAGGAAGCGCCGGAAGTAGCAATTCGCCAGCAGGGGCGAAACGACTCCGCCCTGCGGGGTACCTCGCTTGGTCCGTCGCGCTTCGGTGGTCCGCACCGGTCGGCCGTCGATGTACTCCACCACCGGTGCCGTCAGCCAGCCCTTGATGATGTAAAGCATATGCCCATCAACGATCCGCCGCGACAGGCTTCGCATCAAGGCATGGTGCGGAATTGAAGTGAAGTAGTCGCGCAAATCCGCGTCGACCACCTCCCGCCGCCCCTGCTGCGTCACGTGTCGCCAGACCTGGCGAAGAGCCATCTTGGCGTCCGTCCCGGGCGAAAACCATACTGCTCAGGCAGCAGGTCCACCTCGAAGACGGGCCAATAACCAGCACCGCGGCCATCTGTACCACACGGTCGCAGATAGCCGGGAATGCCGAGAGGCCGTTGGCCTCCGTTGTCTTCGGTATCCATACGCGCAGCAGGGGCGGGGGGCGTAGCGCCCGGAGATCGACTCCTGCCGCAGCGTCTCCAGCCATCGCTTCCGTCCCCGGGCCTCGATCCGCTCGAACGACTCGCTGTCCATCCCGGCCGCTCCCGCATTCCGCGACAGCCTCAGCGTTCACCACAATTTACCGGGTTGCTCACGGAAGTTGACCGAGTAGGTGCGCATGAGTTCGTGGCAGCTGGCCTTATCGGCCTGTAGCCGCCGCGGTCGGCGGCAAATTTTCCTTCGCCTGACCGAAGGCTCCATGCCTGCCGCCCGGGCCCTCACACCCCGTGAGACCCAGTGATGACAACGGT
>CAVPVB010000011.1:0-202236 GCA_963709085.1 uncultured Alphaproteobacteria bacterium | reverse complement strand
CTCAGCGCTCACGAGAATTGACCCGGGGTTGCTCACGGAAGTTGACCCAGTAGGTGCGCATGAGTTTGTGGTCAGGTGGCCTGATCGGCCGGTAGCCGCCGTGGTCGGCGGCAAATTTTCCTTCGCCTGACCGAAGGCTCCATGCCTGCCGCCCGGGCCTCACACCCCGTGAGACCCAGTGATGACAACGGTCAGAAGTCGCCGCGTGTCACGGCCCTGGCGGCGCGTCCTGTCGCGGCGAGGCGGGCACACCCCCGGCGGCTGCCGGGCCGGGAAGAGCCGGCAGCGCTGACTTGGCTCAACGGCCCGACGGCGCGATTGATCGTGACGTGACGGCTGCCAAACCCCAGCCTTCCGTTCGACGCCGGGCGTCGAATTGTCGGGACGCCTTCCGTCCCGACACCACCCGCAGGCCACGGCGCGGGAGGCGAGTCAAAGGCGCCGCGCGCTTTCTTGCGCGGCGGGAGCGGAGCCACGCGCAGAAAATCGGCGCGGGCCGATTTTCGAGCATGGTGAGCACCCACCTGTTGACGCGCCTTGCGCGCCGTGGCACCGCCTCGGTGCTGCGGCGGTGGTGTTGCTGGGGCCTTCAGGTCTTGGTGCTGCGGCGCGCCGGTGTTGGCGACGCTGGCGCCGGAGGCTCCGGGCTGCGCAGGGACGGGCCGTTGATGCGGATGGTGATGCAGTGGTGCTGCAGGCGATCGAGCAGCGCATCGACCAGCGGCTTCTTGTCGAACAGCTCGTACCAGTCGGACAGTTCAAGGTTGGTGGTGATGATCGTCGAGACCCGGTTGTAGCGTTGGTCCATCAGACGAAAGAATGCGTTTGCTTGTTCCGGCTTGATCGTGAGGTAGCTCGAGCTCGTCAATCAGCAAGGGCTGCATGCGACTCAGCTGAGCCAGCAGCCGTGTGGTGGTGCGATCGGCCAGAGACGCGTAGAGTTCATCGAGCAGGACTTGAGCGTTGATGAAGCGGCCACGGTAGCCGTTGAGGCAGGCCTCGCGCAACAGACCGATCGCCAGGCCGGTCTTTCCGGTGCCTGGTTTGCCGATGAGCAGGACGTTGTCGGTCCGGCGCAGGAAGTCCAGCCCGGCCAGTGTCTGGATCTGGGCGCGGCTCACGCCGGGCTGCCGATCGAACGGGAAGCTGTCGAGTGACCACCGCCATGGCAGACGCGCCTGTCCCAGACGATACGCCAGGCTGCGTTCGCGGCGGGCGGCGGCCTCCTGGCCGAGCAGCCGGTACAGCAACTCGGGTCCAGCGATCGCTTCGCGCTCGGCGCGTTCGATCTCGGCGTCGAGTGCCTCGGCCATGCCGTGCAGGCGCAACTGGGCGATCAGCGCGCGCAGCTTGTCATGCATCGTCGTCTTTCCCGCTGGTCAGTGCGAAGAAGTCGCCGGCGACCTGTTTGAGGATGAGATCTTCAAGCCGGCCGAGGTCGAACAGGCCGTAGTACAGGGCTTGCTCGATGGCGGCGATGAACGGGCCGGCCGGGTAGGTGCGCTTCATTTCGATCAGCCGGCGGAGTGGCCGTCGCCCGTATCCGTGACTGCGCAGCTTGAGGGCGGCGGCGTAACGGTCGAGGCTGGGATGGTGGCCGCTCAGCAATGCCTCTTCCGCCGCCGCGCTGCGACCCTGCCGCACGGGGATGGTATGATGACCAGGCAGGGTGCTCCTGGCATCGCGCTCGGCGATCAGCCGCGGGTGGACGGCGATCGTCGTGTCCTTGCGGCGGACATGGATTTCGGCGGGGTGCTTGTAGACAGCGACGGACTTGCCGACGAAGCGCTCGGGCACGGAGTAGCGGTTGGTATCGACGCTGACAAAGCCGTGCAGGTCGACGACGCGTTCCAGCAACTCGTAGACCGGCGGCAGCGCGTCGGGCAGCGGCACGAGGTGCGGCTGCTCGATGACGTAGGCCGCATCAGGCGACATGCCGAGCGCTGCCTTGGGCTTGCGGTTAGCGACCTCGCGGCACCAGGCGAGTGCCTGGCGGTTGAGGTCGTCGAAATCTTCGAAGCTTCGGCCTGCCAGGAAATTCGTCTCGACATAGCCGAATGGTCTTTCGATCCGGCCCTTGCGATCTGGATTCCCGACCCGGTGGGCGCGGAACCGGAAGCCCAGAGTGCGGGCGAAGGCCGCCATCTCCGGGGCGATGAGGGCCTCGGCGCCGGCGCCGGCGGCGAGCAGCACGCTGGTGTTGTCGATGATGCAGACCGGACAGGCACCGGCCATGAAGCGCGTGGCCTCGAGCAGGAACGCGCGGGCCTCGAAGCGGGTGAACCGCGGATAGGTCCTGGATGAACAGCCGGCGCGAGTACGCCAGCACCAGACCGGCGCATTGCGTGATCACCGGCTTGCCGGCGCCCGCGAAGGTCACGCGATGCGGCGAGGTGTCGTGCTGCATCTCCTGCCCGGGCGCGAAGTCGTACTCGCCGGCACGCCGCGGCGGACTGCGCAGGCCGGCCTCCCGCACCCAACGGGTCAAGCTGCTGTAGGACACCTCCAGACCGTTGTCGGCCAGCAGTTCGCGCACCCGCACCACGTTGCCGCGAGCCTGCTCGAAGGCAGCCTTCACGCGGACCAGCGTCGCCTCGTCGCACGGCAACACCTCGGCAACGTTGCCGTCCGGCTCACGCAGGATGCGCCGCACGGTGTTGCGTGACAGCGCCAGCAGGCGGCTGATCTCGCGCAGGCTGTGCCGCTGCACCTGCAGCGTGCGCACCGCGGTGCGAATCTCAGCCGGGGTCACGTGCATCCCCCCGGTCGATCGCAATCGCCAGGACGTCGAGCGCCAACCACAGACGCGGCACCGCCGCGATCAGCGCCGGCGGCACCGATTGCAGCGCCGCCACGCGACCCGTCAGGCGCGCGATGACCGCCTCGAGGCAGCGCATATCGACGACGCATTCGCCTTCCGGGCCGTCCCGCAGAATTTCGCCGGCGCGCCGTTCGTCGTTCGCCCGCAGGGCGTCGAGAAACAAGCGGGGATCGCCGACCATGCGTTCGCGCACCGTTTGCGCGGCCTGCTGGTAGTGGGCGAACCAGCACTGCAACTCGCGGGTCGACAGCGGTGACGCAGCCAGCGCCGCCAGCAGGCTGTCGGCATGGGCGGCATTGGCACGCGCCAACGGCACCACCACCCGGTTGGCCGCCCAAGCCGACAGCTTGCCGGTGCGCACCGCCGCCAGCGCCGCATCGGGCAAACCCGACAGCAGTTGCAGCCGCCGGCTCACCCAGCTCACGTCGCGCCCGCACCGACGCGCCAGCTCCTGCTGCGACAGGCCCTGGCCCTGCATCAGCTCGCGCAGCAGCAACGCCTCCTCAATGCTGGCGAACGAGCGATCCTGCGCGCGCGCCAACACCCCCAGCACCGCTTCGGCCAGCCCACAGGTCCATTGCTCGACACTGGCCGTGTCGCGGCCCAGCCGGCGTAGCGCGGCGACGCGCCGATACCCGTCGATCAGCACCAGCGGTGCTGCGCCCGCGCCGGCCCCACCGGGAGCGGGCGCCACAATGCAGGGCACGATCTGACCGCACCGCTCGATGGACTGGGCGATCCGCGCCACCGCCTGCGGCTCCACCAGGCGGCTGGCGGCAAAGCGCAGGTCCAGTTGGTGCAGGTCAAGCTCCAGACGATGGCTGTCCATGGACGTCATCGCCGGCGGGACGGCCCGCTTGCCCCGGTCACGTCCCGCAGGATCCTCGCCGCCGCATCAATCGGGTTCACCATGGGGCATTGCGCTCCGTCCGGGCGTGGCCAACACGGCCGCGACGGGGATCGCGGCGGCGCAGGAACCCCGGGCGAAGCGGCGGCAGACAGGGACGACCGCACCAATGGCAGGGCGTCGTCGCTCGCCGGGGCGGCTCGGCCGGAGATGCGTCGTCGCGCGAGGTCGCCATCGCGCCGGCCGCCAGCAGATCACCCGCCGGCGGCGGGGGTGAACCCTGATGCGTCACTTTTTTTCTGCGCGCTCGCAGGTGGCCCATCCGGGCGGCATGCTTCTCCTGGCCACGACGGGTCTTCTGATAGCGCTCGCCTGCCTTCCGCAGCGTCTGGTGACGCGCCTGTCCGGCGCAGTCGCCGAAACAGTAGATCTGCCCGCGGTCGCAGTGGCGGCACACGACCACTTCGCTACTGCACTTCCTGCAAAGGAACAGACGACCAGACCCCGGCTCGCTCTGCGCATCGACGCAGACGCGGCGTAGACGAACGCCACCGTCGGCAGGATACTCGCCCTGCATTCGTGCCCGTCACGATGTGGGGCACGGCGTCGAGACAAAACTGGCAGGTTGAGTTCGGCGCCGTGCTTGCCCTCAAGTCTGGCAGGCTCCCGGCAGCTTGCCGAGGTGCTCGGTGCCTCTGTTATCCCCCGTGCCAACCCCGCCAAGACCGTATCCGGTCCTGATCATGTCTCCAGCGACGATCAAATGCCGCCGCACCGGCGTTGTCGCAGGCGCCGCCACCCCGGAGCGGGCGCCAGACCGGGACAACCAACGACAATCGTCAGAACGGTAGGACTAAAGTCAGTGGGTCAACTTCCGTGAGCAACCCCGGGTCAATTCTCGTGAGCGCTGAGGAATGTTGGTCCGATCACGGGTTTAGCTGCCGACCGAGTAACCGGGGCATAACCCCGGGTAAGCACGTGCAGCATACGCCCGCTTGTGGAACGGGCGTCGCGGAAATCCGCCATTTTTGGACCGTCGAACGCGGATTGACCCGCTTTCGTTCTGTGTTTGCCCGGGGTATTGCCCCAGCTACCCGACCGATGAGTTTGACTTTACGCGGGTTGGTTGTAGCGCGACAATCAGGACGGTGGCGCATTGCCTCGCCTGAATTGCTCCCGAAAGTAGCCGGTTTGCCTCACGTGATTTGCTCCCCACCTGGCTGTTGGGGGAGGAGCGGCGATGAGGAGGGTCAGCATGGCGGTTCGTCACGAGTTGGTCCGGGCGACGGCTGAGCGGTATGGCCGGGGCAACCGGGCCGAGAAGGTCCGCATTCTCGATGAATTTGTTGCGATCACCGGGTTTCATCGCAAGCACGCGATGCGGCTGCTGCGGAATGGCCCGCCCACGCCGCGATCCGGCGCCCGCCCGGGGCGGCGGCTGTACGACGCGGCGGTGCGTGAAGCGCTGATCGTTGTCTGGGAGGCATCAGACCGGGTCTGCGGCAAGCGGCTGAAGCCGCTTGTTGCGGTCCTGGTGGAATTGCTGGAGCGGCATGGCCACCTGCAGCTGGCGCCGGAGGTGCGCGCGGGCTTGCTGGCGATGAGCGCGGCGACGATGGACCGGGCGCTGCGGGGTGTTCGCGAGCAGGCTGGTGGGTGGAAACGCCGTCGGGTTGGTGCCTCGGTCGGGATCCGGCGCAGCGTGCCGGTTCGCACCTTCGCCGATTGGAATGATCCGGCACCGGGGTTCGTGGAGGCGGATCTGGTAGCGCACAGCGGTCCCTCGGCGAGCGGCAGCTTCGTGCAGACGCTTGTGCTGACCGACATTGCATCGGGATGGACGGAATGCGCGCCGCTGCTGGTCCGCGAACAGCATCTGCTGATCGAGGTTCTGGGCGAGTTGCGCAAGCTGCTGCCGTTTCCGTTGCTCGGGTTCGACACTGACAATGACAGCGTGTTTATCAACGAGACGGTGCACGATTATTGCCAGGCGGAGGGGATCGCATTCACGCGCTGTCGGCCGTATCGGAAGAACGACCAGGCCTGGATCGAGCAGAAGAACGGCGTCGTGGTGCGCCGCATCGTCGGCTATCGCCGGTTCGAAGGACTGGAAGCGGCGGCGGCGTTGGCACAGCTCTACAAAACCACGCGGCTGTTCGTGAACTTTTTTCAGCCCTCGTTCAAGCTGGCGGGAAAAGAGCGCGACGGTGCGCGGGTCAAGAAGAAGTACCACCGCCCGGCGACACCCTGCCAACGCCTGCTCGCCGATCCGCGGACATCGGCCGAGGTGCGGCAACGGCTGGAGACGCTGCAAGCTACCCTCGATCCGGTGAGCCTGTTGCACGAGATGCGCGTGGCCCAACAGCGCCTCGTCGAGATTGCAGATGCGCCGGTGAAGGAAGACAACGAGGCGATCAGTGCACCCACATTGGATGCGTTCCTCTCCGGACTGCGCGTTGCGTGGCAGGACGGCGACGCTCGTCCAACAGCGAAACCGAAGGTCAAGGCCAAGCGTTTGCGGCGACGTCCCGATCCATTGGCTGCGGTCGTGTCGGAGATTCGCAACTGGTTCGACGCGGAACCATGGCGGAGCGGCCGGGAACTGCTGGAACGACTGCAGGAAGTTTATCCTGGCGCCTACCCGGACGGGCTGCTGAGAACGTTGCAACGCCGTTTGAAGGCGTGGCGCAGTGAGATGGCACGGAAGATGGTGTTCGGAACGGGTGATGGCGCTGATGCGAAGGAAAGCAATACGAGCCCACCGCCGGGTTCATGATGCGGATGCCCAGGATGGCAAACAAAAGTATATAAGGTGCCAGATGCCATTTCGACGAGCCGATCAGACGGTGGCGATGAACGCACGCCGATCACTGCCTTCAATGGCGGTGATCCACCACGGTGCCACGGCGCTCAGGCGGGTCAACAGGTGGGTGCTCACCATGCTCGAAAATCGGCCAGCGCCGATTTTCTGCGCGTGGCTCCGCTCCCGCCGCGCAAGCAAGAGCGCGGCGCTGTTGACCCGCCTTGCGCCCCGTGGCGTACAGGTGGTGTCGGGACGAGGGGCGTCCCGACACATCGACGCGCGCTCGCCGCGCGGCGTCGAACGAGGGGCATGGTTCCGGAAGCCGCCGTTCAGAACGAAACGATCGTCCAGCCGTCGGGAAGATTTTGGATGAGGCAACCAGATTCCGCTTCGGGAGCATTCCTGGATGAGGCAATACGAGAACCATCCTGATTGTCGCCGGACAGGTTGGTATTACGTGCGGCGGGAATCCGCATGGAGAGGCACTGGCTGGAGCTGCCGCTTGAGGAGTTCGATCATCTGCTGCGAGAAAGCACCGGGTTTGACGCGCGGCCTCTGCTGAACTGGACCGATGCGCTGCGTCTGCATGCGCGGCCCTATGACGGGCTGCGCCTGCGTCGGCCGGCACAACAGGCCGGCTTCCGGCTGCGGCGGGATGGGGTCCGGACGGTGCCGGCGCTTGACCGGTTCCGGATCGACGAGCGGGTGTATCTGGCCCTGGAGGTGCCGGAGGATTTCCTCGAAGGCGAGGGCCAGGTGTTCGCCACAGTGGTGCATGAAGCATGGCACAAGACCACCTGCCTGTTCCCCTTGGCGGCGACGGACGGGCTTGTCGCGGGCGAGGAGTTGCGGCTGCCGCCGCCACCGGACGAGTCGTACACGGTCGAAGGTCCGGTCGGGGTGCAGCGGGTCCACACGATTCTCAGCCGGTTCCGTCCTGCGGCAGTGGTGCATGAGGAACTTGAGGACATCGACCTGCATCTCGGCCTGGACCGGCTGGCGACCGAGGTGTCGGGCCGGCCGACGACGGACTGGCGGCTGCTGTCCATGGCTTTCGAGGTGACGGAGCCCGCGGGCGCGGGCGGGGCCGTTGAGGCACCGCGCGGATGAACGGCGAGGCGGAGATTGGTCAGGACAGCGGCAGCCGCGCCGCCTCGCTTGACGACATCGGCTACCAGCTGTTCGCTGACTACAAAGCGCATGGCGATCCCGGCAGGCTGGAAGCCGCGATCGAGGCATGGCGTCAGGCGTTGGCGCTCACCCCGCCGGACAGCCCGGACAGGGCCGCGCCGCTCAACAACCTCGGCAGCGGGCTGCGGACCCGTTACGAGCGCGCCGGCCGCCCGGGCGATCTCGACGAAGCGATCGAACTCTCGCGCGAGGCGGTGGCGCTCACCCCGCCGGACAGCCCGGACAGGGCAGGCCGGCTCAGCAACCTCGGCGGCGGGCTGCGGACCCGTTACGAGCGCGCCGGCCGCCCGGCCGACCTCGACGAAGCGATCGAACTCTCGCGCGAGGCGTTGGCGCTCACCCCGCCGGACAGCCCGGACAGGGCGAGGCGGCTCAACAACCTCGGCATCGGGCTGCGGACCCGTTACGAGCGCGACGGCCGCCCGGCCGACCTCGACGAAGCGATCGAACGCGGGCGCGAGGCGGTGGCGCTCACCCCGCCGGACAGCCCGGACAGGGCGAGCCTGCTCAGCAACCTCGGCACCGGCCTGCAGGCCCGTTACGAGCGCGACGGCCGTCCGGCCGACCTCGACGAAGCGATCGAACTCTCGCGCGAGGCGGTGGCGCTCACCCCGCCGGACAGCCCGGACAGGGCAGGCCGGCTCAGCAACCTCGGCGGCGGGCTGCGGACCCGTTACGAGCGCGCCGGCCGCCCGGCCGACCTCGACGAAGCGATCGAACTCTCGCGCGAGGCGTTGGCGCTCACCCCGCCGGACAGCCCGGACAGGGCGACCCTGCTCAGCAACCTTGGCCTCGGGCTGCAGACCCGTTACGAGCGCGACGGCCGCGCGGCCGACCTCGACGAAGCGATCGAACTCTCGCGCGAGGCGTTGGCGCTCACCCCGCCGGACAGCCCGGACAGGGCAGGCCGGCTCAGCAACCTCGGCAGCGGGCTGCAGACCCGTTACGAGCGCGCCGGCCGCCCGGCCGACCTCGACGAAGCGATCGAACGCGGGCGCGAGGCGTTGGCGCTCACCCCGCCGGACAGCCCGGACAGGGCGACCCTGCTCAGCAACCTTGGCCTCGGGCTGCAGACCCGTTACGAGCGCGACGGCCGCGCGGCCGACCTCGACGAAGCGATCGAACTCTGGCGCGAGGCGGTGGCGCTCACCCCGCCGGACAGCCCGGACAGGGCAGCCCGGCTCAGCAACCTTGGCAACGGGCTGGGGAACCGTTACGAGCGCGACGGCCGCGCGTCCGACCTCGACGAGGCGCTTGGGATGTATGCGCTGGCGCTACGCATGCTGCCCGAGGGCAGCCCGTTTCACCGGGCGATCAGCACCAATCACCGGATCGCCCTCTCGCTGCGAACGGCACGAGGCGGCAGTACCGCCCTTGAGGCGATCCTTGGCGGCGTGAAGACCGCGATCAAGGGCGCCCCTGCACATGAGCCGGCGGCGGGTGCCCGGCTGGGTCTGGTCTATGCGGGTCCGGCCTTCCGGCAAGGTCTCTGGGCCAAAGCGGCGGGGCTCTATGGCGCGGCGTTCCAGGCGCGCGAGATCGCGCTCGGCGAGATGGAACAGACTGCCCCGGCAGAGACGGCAAGGGGCGCCGACGGAGTGCCTGCCGGGGTGGCAGCCCTGTATGAGGACCGGCTCGGGTTTCTGCGCGCCTTCGCCAACGCCGGGGCCAACGCGGCGCTGGCGCTGCTCCGCGCCGGCGGGCAAGGGGCGGCGGAGCAGGCGGCGCTGGCGATGGAACTGGGACTGCAGCAGAGCCTGCAGGAAAGCTTCGACCTGATCGAGATCGACCTGCTGCGTCACCGCGCCACCGGCCGGCCCGGGGCGGACCGGTTCCGCAACGCGCGTGCCCGGCTGGCCACACTGACCCGCGCCGCCGTGAAAGGCGGGGCCGGTGCTCCTTCGGCACAAGCGCTGCAGGCGGCGCGCGATGAGTTCGGACTGGCGATCGCGGAAATCCAGGCGGCGCCGGGCTTCGAGCAGTTCCTGCGGCCGGTGGACACGGCGGCGATCCGGCAGGCGGCAGCTTCGTCGTCGGTGGTCTATCTCGGCGCCACCGAGCATGGCGGCCTGGCGCTGATCGTGCCGGATGCCGAGGCGCCGGTGATCCCGGTCGACCTGCCGGACCTGACGACGCCGGTGGTGCAGGACATCGCCGAACCGTATGAGCAGGCCCGTGCGGGCATTTCCGACGACCGGCCGATCCGTCCCTGGCTGGACAGGCTGGATGCGACGCTGCGGGCGCTGTGGCCGGTGGCGATGGAGCGGCTGTGCGCGGAGCTGCAGGAGCGCGGCCTGACGCGGGCGGTGCTGATCCCCTATGGCGGCACGCTGGCGTCGCTGCCCTGGCACGCCGCGTGGACGGTTGGCGCCGGCCGCCAGGACGGCCGGCGCTATGCCTGCGACGGGATCACGTGGCGCTACGCGCCGAGCGCCCGGCTGAGCGGCCCGCCGCGACAATGGCCGCCGCGGCGTGGCCGGGCGGAGGAAGCGCTGGTGGTCTACCACGCCGACAGTCCCGGCGATCCGGAACAGGAAGCGGCGGCGATCCGCGCGGCGCTGGGGGCGATCACCGTGGTGAGCGGCCGGAAGGCGACGCCCGAGAACGTGCGGCGGGCATGGCAGGCGGCGCGATATGCACACCTGGACGTGCATGGCCACGCGGACACGAACGAGCCGTTGAAGAGCTGCCTGGTTCTGGCCGGGGAGCGGGAACTGTCGATCCGCGATCTGCTGTCCGAGCCGCAGCCGCTGCCGGCGCGCCTGTGCGTGCTGGCGGCATGCAGCACGGCGGTGACCTCGGGGCGACAGGGGGTGGACGAAGTCGTTTCGTGGCCTGCGGCGCTGATGCGCGCGGGGGTGGGTCAGGTGATGGCGTCATCCTGGCCGGTGTGGGATGCGGCGACGGTGCCGCTGATGCGGGGCTTTTACGAGCGGCTGGGCCGGGACGAAGGCGCCGATCTGGCGGAGGCCCTGCAGGCGAGCGCGCGGGCGATCCGAGGCGGCGGGATGGCGGAGTTGGCTCCGGCACCGGTGGCGGGATCGGAGCCGTTCTGGCGCCGGATGATGGGCGGGCTCGGCGGCAAAGCGGAGCCGGTGGCGGCGGGTGCGAGGATGCGGCAGCGCGCCGGCCATCGGATGAAACGGTCGGCGCCAGACAGCACAGTCACGGACACGCCAGCCGATCCCGACACCGCACCGGCGAACTGGAACCATCCCCATTTCTGGGCGGGATTCTGCATCCATGGCACCGAGGATAGCATCTGCAATTAATACTGGCGTCCTTACAGTCGAGACTCCTTCCATAAATAATACGTACACCTGTATGAATATTTGCCAACGCCAATATTTTTCAAGATAAACTAACGAAGCGACGGCCAGCGTTGCTGAACGCCTTAATGGCGCTGCTGAACGAATTAGGCACTGACACTGTCGGCGTACCGCTAAACCGTTCAGCGGGTTTTGGGCCAGATCAATGCCTTGCGTGACTCGCTAAATCGTTCAGCAAGGTTGACGACGGCCTCGGTGACTCGTTAATTCGTTCAGCAGGGTCGCCGCAACCTTGCGGTTGTGCGTCAAGGGCGATTCAGGCTCGGACGGGACCGAGCGAGAACGCTGTCAGGTGCGCATGCTGCACGATCGGCGCTTCACGTGCCTGATAGACAAAGACCAGGACAAAGCGCGCGGCATCCCCAACGGGAACAGATGGCCCAAGGCCCATGCACCATTAAATGCTTCAGCCGTTGAACGAATAAACGAGTCAACCGGCGCCGCTGAACGCTTTAATGGTGCTGCTGAACGAATTAAGCGTAAGCCGACAGACACCTTGACGATGCAGAGAGTTGCCTTGCCTATAAGGTGCGAGAAGGAGCATTATCGCGTAATATATGGGCCAATTCGGCTGGCGCCGATTGTCGCCTCAAGCCGCTTTGAACGGATTCGCGATCTGAACGCCATCGATCACCGCGCCGTGCTGCATGTCCTCCGACCAGAGCGTCGTGCAACCGCACAGAACCGCCGAAGCGACGATCATGGCATCATAGACCGACAGTCCGTAGCGCTCGGCCAGCGCCATGCCGGTCTCGTGCGTCTCGACGGTGATCGGCTCGACCGAGAGAAATGCGCGAACCAGCGTCAGGAAGTCGTGCATTTCCGTCCAGGATAGCCGCATCTTCCGCCGGCCCACATTCGTCAGTTCATTTAGCACCTGCACGCTGATCACGCCGCCTGCGGCAATCAGCTTCTCTGCACGCTCGGCCTTCGTGGTGTCCGCCGAGGCGAGATACACAAGAACATTGGTGTCGAGAAAACTATCGGGCATTGGCCTCATCCCGGTCGAACCGGAAGTCGGCCGGGAGTTTGCCGCGGAAGGCGCGCAGGCGTTCGAGCAGTTGCTCGCGGCTGGGTTTACGGGCCACGCCCCATGTGCGGGCGTCGGCAACATGCAGTTCGATGTTGTCGCCTTCTTTGAGTTGCAGCGCCTCGACCACCGCCGCAGGAAGGCGGATCGCCAGGCTGTTGCCCCATTTCGCGACTTGCATGGTACCCCCGTGACTGATATACAAAGCAAGAAACGTATATCCTTTGCGACCGCCGGTCAAGCCGAGACCGTCCAAAGAGGCCCCCATGCCAGGTTCGTTCACCGAAGCCCGCAAGCGGCAAATGGCCCGCCTCCAAGGCACCAAGCCCCCCACCGCCCGCGCCGCTATGGCGCTGGCGAAGTCCCAGGCTTATCAGGACGCCGCCGATTCCTCGGCAACGCTGCGGGCCTATGCGGCGGACCTGGCCAACTTCGAGGCGTGGTGCGGCAAGCACGGGTTCCGGGCGATGCCGGCCACGCCGGAGATCGTCGGCGCCTATCTGGCCGCCGCCGGCGAAGGCTACGCCATGCCAACCCTGCGCCGGCGGGTCGCCGCGATCGCGCGCGCCTGCGGCGTCGCGGGCCACCCGCTCGACACCAAGCACCCCGCGATCAGCGAGACGCTCCGCGGCATCGGCCGCAAGCACGGCACGCCCGCCCGGCGTGCGGCAGCTTTGACCACGACCGAGATCAGGAAGCTGAGCCGTGCCTGCGGGACCACGCTCGCCGGCGTGCGCGACCGCGCACTGTTCCTGATCGGCTTCGCCGGCGCCTTGCGTCGCTCGGAGTTGGTCGGACTGGACATGGCGCATGTGACCTGGACGGGCGACGGCCTCACCCTGCTGATCGAGCGCTCCAAGACCGACGCGGAAGCCAAAGGCGCCGAGATCAACATTCCGCGAGGTCGATCGGAGGAAACCTGCCCGGTGACGGCGCTGCAGGCCTGGCTGACTGCGGCCGAAATCACCGCCGGCCCGCTGTTCCGCAAGGTCAACCGCGGCGGCCACGTCGAGACGGCCCGGCTGAGCCCGGACGGCGTGCGGCAGATCCTGTTGAAGCGCGCCGCCGAGGCCGGGCTGAAGGGAACGCTGGCCGAGCCGGTCAGCCCGCATGGCCTGCGCGCCGGCTTCGTCACCACCGCCTACCGCAACGGCGTGCCGGACGAGGAGATCATGGGTCACACCCGGCATCGCAGCCTGACCACCATGCGCAGCTATGTCCGGCGCGCCAAGCTCAGTCAGACAAGTCCCGCCGGCAAGGTCGGGCTATAACGGTCGGCAGTCGGCCATCCACCAGGTCATCGACCCGGGATGCCTCGCCGCCCAGCTCGCGGCGACGATCGACATCACATCACCAGCGAAGCCACGGCCTCTGCACCGTTGCCAGATGTCGACCCGAGCGCGGCGAACGCCGCCAGGCTGTCGGCGTGGCCGCATTTCGGGCAGCGCTGCGGATGGCAGGCACGGCAATAGGCGCGGCCGCAACTGGTGCACGGCGCCAGCCCGGCCGGGATGACCAGGTGCAGCGCGTCGTCGCACACGAGACGCGGCCGTTCGGCCGACCAACTTGCCTCGCACGGCGGCGGCTCCAGCCGGCGGGCGAGCGTGTTCCAGTCCAGCGCCATGACCCGTTCGGCCTTGCGGCGGCGGATCTGCACGGTCAGCCGGTGCACCGGTATCACCACTTCCAGCGTCTGCACCCAGTCCACCGTGACCCGCAACGCGTATTTATGTGCCAGGTCATCCAGCTTGGCGCGATATTCCTGCGCGATCGCGGCGATGCGCAGGGTCTCCCGCTGACGGGCGGCGTCGCCGGCGGCGAGGTGTGCCGCCCGCTGCGATGCCTCCCGGTGCAGGTCGTTGTGGTAGGCGTGCAGCCGGTCGAGGTCGCGCGCCAGCCGCCGGCGCAGCCCGGTCACGAAGGGCGCCAGCGCCGCCTCCACCCGCCAGGGCAGGGCGCGCCGCACGCGGTCGATCACCCGTGCACGTTCCCAGTCGGGCGGCAGTGCCGCATCTGCGGGTAGGTCGTTGTCTTCGGCATCGGCAAGAAATGGCGCAATCCGGTCGAAGATCGCCTCCGGCATGGCACCGGTCGCCAGGTTGAGGGCCAGGCGCTGCGTGCCCTCGCGCTTCTCGTCCGACAGCGCGGTGAAGCGGAAATCCAGCAGCAGATAGCGCGTCCAGGCCGGGGCCGCGTCGAGCAGGCGGAAGGTGGCATTGTCCAGTACCGAGTTCCTGCTCCAGCAATCGCTCGGCATCCGGCGCCTTTCGAACGCCGGGATCGAGCACAAGCCGGCTCCAGCGGCCCCGCTCGCCCGCGACGCGGGCGAAGCGGGCGAGCCAGTCGCTTTCGATCCCGACCCGTTGTGCGCCATCGGGCAGGCTGGGGCCGAATCCGAAACGGCTGAATTCGCCGACACCCAACGCCTGCTGCAAGGGGGGTGGCGCCAGCACCTCCAGCCCGTCCGGTTCGAGCGGCTCGACCAGTGCGCCGCCCTCGGCCAGCAGGGCGGCGACGAAATGGTGCATGCGGCCTTCTTCAAGCGGCATCGAGATCGCTCCCGAAAAGTGCTTCGTCCAATTCCTTGGCACCCTGGTACTGCCGCCGCGCCGCCAGCAACTGCGCCTCCAGAGAGGCGAAGGCGGCTGCACGCGCCTCCTCCGTGCTCTGCAGCCATGCCTCGAGGACCATGGAGGAAAAATCCTGCTGGTCATCGATCTCGCCCAGAATGGCGCCGACCTCGCCAACGACAAGCTCGAACATGTTGATCTTCTCATCGAGGATGCGCAGCATCGCATCCTCGATGGTACCCGCGGTGACCAGGTTGAACACGAACACCTCACGGGTCTGGCCGATCCGGTCGATGCGGCCGATACGCTGCTCGATCGCCATCGGGTTCCATGGGATGTCGAAATTCACCAGCGTGTTGCAGAATTGCAGATTGCGTCCCTCGCCGCCGGACTCGCTGCACAGCAGCAGCTTTCCTGAATCCCGGAACGCCGCCACCGCCTGGTCTTTCTCCGGGCCGGACATGCTGCCATCGAACAGCAGCGGTGCCATGCCGTGCCGGCGCAGCAATTCGGCCAGATGCGTCATGCTGTCACGGTGATGCACGAACACCATCTTTTTCTCGGCCGGGTTTTGCGCCAGCAGCTTTAGCAGCGCGTCCTGCTTGGCGCCGGCCGCAACGGTCCGGTAGCGCGCCAGCAGCGCCGTCCAGCCTTGCACCTTCGGATGTCGCTCGGCAAATCGGGAAATGGCAGCAGCGGCGGCGGCCGGCGACGATCCTGCCGCAGACAGCAGATGCTGCACCGCCAGCCGCGCCTGCCCGCCGGTTGCTGCGGTGCGGGCGAGCACGGTGAGTTCCTGGTAGCATTCGGCCTCGGCCGCATCCGGCACCGCGCGGATGGTGGCGGCATGGCGACGCGGCAGACGCAGGGCTGCGAGGGCACGGGTGTTGCGCACCATCACCCCGCGCATCAGATCGCGCAGCCGGTCGCGGTTGACCGGCTCGCGCGGTTTGCCAGGAACCATGTAGGCGGCGCGGAAGTCCTTCTGCGTGCGGAAGATGCCGGGCTGCAACAGGGTCAGCAGGTTGTAGAGTTCAAGCAGGCTGTTCTGCACCGGGGTTGCCGACAGCAGCAGCAGGAAACGTTTCTGTAACGTGTTCACCAGCTTGTAGCTGGCACTGGCCTGGTCGCGCAAATGGTGCGCCTCGTCCACCACCACCACATCGTAAGCGCGCTGCACCAGAACATCGGCGTGCTCGCGGCGGCGTGCCGTGGCGATCGAGGCGATGACACGCGGCTGCGCCCAGAAGGCAGCCGGATCGCTGCGCAGCAGCGCATCGTGGGTGGTGGCACAGTCGATGCCGAACTTCGTTGCCATCTCGTCGCGCCATTGCCCGACCAGCGGCGCCGGCACCAGGATCAACATCCGCTCGGCCATGCCACGCAGCATGTATTCCTTCAGCACCATGCCGGCCTCGACGGTCTTGCCGAGCCCGACCTCGTCGGCCAGCAGCACCCGGCCGCGGTACTGCTTGAGCACTTTGCGAACCGTCTCGATCTGGTACCAGTGTGCCTCCACCCCCTGTAGGGCCGGCAGACAGAGCAATTCGTCGAAACCTTCCACCAAGCCGAGCTGGGTCAATTCCCCGCGCAGCCTGAACCACGTAGGGTCCGGCTGTGTGCCGCTGAGCTGGATGGCGTCGGGATCGACAAGTTCGAACGTCAGGTCGAGGGCCACCTCCAATCGGGGCAGATCGGGAACCGGCGGCGGCGCCTTGGCGGTTGCGGCGGACGGCTTCGCCTTGCCGGCGATCGGACGAGCCGTCGGCTTGCTGTCCGTCTTGCGCTTCCCGTCCGCCCGCTTCTCGCTGGCCGGCTTACCGCCCGATCCCGCGGAACGTAGCGGGCGGGCGGCAGCGGTGCGTATTTTCGTTAACTGCGGCACCAGCCAGCCCACCATGCCCCGCCCGCCGACGAACCACCGCATCGCCTCGTAGGGATCGAGCAGGTTGTCCCGCTCCAGCAGGGTCGCGGCGCGCGCGGTGTAGCCCTGCCGCGCCAGGGCCAGCGCCGTCAGCAACGCCGATGCCTTGCCAGTCTCGTATCGCCGTTCGAAGCGCTTGAGAAAGCCGATCGCCCGGTCCGGCTGCTCCGCCACCAGGGCGGCGAGGGCGCCCAGCATCAGCAGCCCGGAATCGGCCGGATGGTCGCGCAGAGCCGCTTCCGCGATACGCAGCGACTCGGGCGAAAGTGTGCTCAGGGCCGGACCAAGCTGCTCCACCCAGTCTGCCCGTGTGGCGGACGCCGGGAGTTTCGCCTCGGGCGCTTCGCCGAGACCAGGCAGGAGCGCCTGCCTGGCTATCCTGACCGAGGGGGCATCACCATCCATCGTTCACCCCATTCTTCGCGACCGAGCCTGGATTAGACCTTGGCAGGCATCCCGGCGCAAGATGTAGGTGACCAGTTTTGTTTTTCCTCCAACATGTTGTGCGCTCCGAACCAATCAGGGGGCAAGCCAGCGCGGGTGGAGGGATGCTGGGGGGCTCGCTCCGGCAGGCCGGATCTTCGCCCTGCAACAGTTCGCCCGGACGCACGACCAGCTCGCACTGCACATGGCGATTGCCACTGACGCCAGCCCCAGCGGCGCGACGGCGGCGCTGGCACCCAGTCGACCATCGCGCACCGAGCGTGCTTGGCTCCCGGTCGCTGTTCAAAGATCTGAAAACAAGGCCGAGGCTTGTTTTAGCGAAAGGCTATCCTCTAAAATAGCGTGGTGATCAGTACCGGCCCTCCCAATTCAAATTCCGCAAGCTCCGCCCGTCTGGGACGGTTCGTCGAGAACGTCGTGGCGGGCGAGAGGGTGCGGGCGTTTGTCCCGCCGCCATTGCCTCCTGAGCCGCCGCTTGAGCTGTGGCCCCTCCTTCCGGTCCTGGGTCGTGCCGATCGGGCGCTCGGCCGCCTGGATGGCTTGGCTCAGGTCCTGCCCGACCCGCAGATGTTCCTCTATGCCTATGTCCGCAAAGAAGCGCTGCTTTCCTCCCAAATCGAGGGCACCCAGTCGTCACTCACCGATCTCTTCGCCCTGGAGGCAGGGGAGGACATGGCGGCCCGGTTCGACGATGTGCGCGAAGTCTCCAACTACGTTGCGGCCATGCAGCACGGCCTCGACAGGTTGGCGACTCTGCCGCTGTCGCTTCGCCTCATTCGTGAACTGCACGAGCGCCTGCTGCGCGACGGCCGCGGTGCGACCAAGCAACCTGGCGAGTTCCGCACGAGCCAGAACTGGGTTGGCGGTACACGGCCGGGCAACGCAATGTATGTGCCGCCCCCGCCGCATGAGGTTCTGCCCTGCCTCGGCAAGCTGGAACTGTTCCTTCACGAGCACGGCACGAATTTGCCGCCGCTGGTCCGCGCTGGCCTCGCGCATGTCCAGTTCGAGACGATTCACCCCTTCCTTGATGGCAACGGGCGGGTCGGCCGCCTTCTGATCACGCTGATGCTCTGCTCCGAGGGTATCCTGCGACAACCGCTGCTTTATCTCAGCCTCTATTTCAAGACCCACCGAAGCGACTACTACCGCCTGCTGCAGGAGGTGCGCGAACGAGGCACCTGGGAGGCATGGCTGGAATTCTTCCTCGCCGGCGTCGAGACCACTGCCTCGCAGGCAGTGGACGCCGCCGGGCGCATCATTGCGCTATTCGACGCTGATCGGAAGCGGATTGAAGGAGAGGCGGACCGAGCGGGCTCAGTCTTGCGGGTGCATGAGCACCTGAAACGCCGACTGTTGGTATCGCAAAAGTCGGTTACGGCCGCGACCAAGCTGTCGCCGGCCACCGTCAACGTCAGCCTGGAAACGCTGACGCGCCTCGGTGTTGTCCGCGAGATTACTGGGCGCCAACGCAACCGTCTTTATGCGTACGACCGCTACCTCGCGATCCTGAGTGAAGGCGCGCAGCCGCTCCCTCCATAGGTTTTTTCGCCAGCGCCATGGCGGCGCGGGCAGTCGGCGGCTTAGCCCCCTGCAGGCGAGCCAGTTGCCGATTGCGGGCTTCGGTGAAGGAACTGGGCATGGGCGGCTCAACGACCTATAAGAATTGATAATGCTCCTTCTCACTTGTTATAATGCAAACTAAAATCTTGTTTCCAAGGACGTTGTCGGCGTACGGTTAATTCGTTCAGCAACACCATTAAAGCGTTCAGCAGCGCTGGTTGACTCGTTAATTCGTTCAGCGGCTGAAGCATTTAATGGTGCATGGGCCTTGGGGCATCCGTTCCCGTCGGGGACGCCGCGCGCTCTGTCCCAGTCCGGTTGATCAGGCTCCTGAAGCGCCGATCGTGCAGCATGTGCACCCGACAGCGGTCCCCCTCGGTCTCGTCCGGGCCTGAATGGCCTTGCGGCACAGGTGCAAGGTTGCGGCCACCCTGCTGAATGAATTAACGAGTCACCGGGGCCGTCGTCAACCTTGTTGAACGAATTAACGAGTCAGGCAAGCTGTTGATCGAACTCAATACCCGCTGAACAGTTTAGCGGTACGCCGACGAACGTCTTTGAAAACGAGCTTACTTTATTCCGCAACAGACAGCATGATCCAAGGCGCTCTCGGCCGCGAGCCCTCTTACCCGCACGTATTGATCGCAATCTCCACCCGCCGGTTCTTCTGCCGTCCCTCCGGGTTATCGCGCCCGTCGGCCGTCTGGTTCGGCACAACCGGCCGCGTCTTGCCATACCCCTTGATCGCCGTATCGCCGGGAACCACCCCCTGCCGAACCAGCCAGTCGCGCACCGACCGCGCCCGCTGCTCGGACAGGCGGAAATTGTACGCATCCGTGCCAATGCCGTCGGTATGGCCCTCCACCACCACCGGGTGTCTGCCCGCCTTGGCGATTTCCGGCCCCAGCGCCGCCAGCGTCTCCACCGCGTCCGGCCGCAGGTCGGATTTGTCGAAATCGAACAGCGCATCCGCCACGACGCTCACCCGCCGCTCGCACGCCGTGTCGATCGAGCGGAGCGCCTGGATGCCCTTGGGCACCTGGATTTCGCCCGGTTTCTGCCACGGCCCCGTGGGCGCATGGATCTCGCCCGGCGTCTGCCATGGGCCGGTAGGCGGATGGATCTGCCCCGGCGTCTGCCACGGCCCGGTAGGGGCGTGGATCTCGCCCGGGGTCTGCCAGGACCCTTTCGGCGCGCCCCCCTGATCGGCGCCACCGCCCGGGCCCTGCTGGGCAATTGCCGGGCTCGCACCGGCCAGCACGGCGAACACGATCGCCGGCACGCACGGCCAGAAGCGGCGCATGTGCATGAGAAACCCTCGAATCCGAACCAGAAACCGAAAACATGATACGCTGCCGCGCCGTCCCGCGCGAGCGCCGCGTCGTCCGCTGCCAGCCAGCCGCGAGCAATTCGATGACCTGCTGCGGCTTGACCTCCCGAGTCATCCAGGAATGTCTCCGCTACCCGAGCAAGCTTATGGCTGTCGCCCGGCAAGTTACGCCCTCATCGCCCCGCCTGATCAAGACAGATCTCGCGTCAGCGAGACGTGACACGTATCGTTCCGGGCGGGATCAGGCGGCCAAGGCCTCTTGCACCTTGGCGGCAAGATCTGCCCGCCGGTATGGCTTGGCCAAGACGTGGCGGATTTCGGCTCCGGTGTTTGCCGCGGCCGGCTGGTGATAACCGCTGGTGAACAGCACCTTCAGCTCCGGCTGGATCCTCCGGGCAGCTTCCGCAAGTTGGGTGCCGCTCATCCCCCCTGGCATGACCTCGTCGGTGAACAGCAGGTCGAAGCGCTGGCCGTCGCGCAGCATCGACAGCGCGACCGGACCGCATTCGGCCGGCCACACCTCATAGCCGAGCGACGCCAACTGGCGGGTGGCCACCGTGCGCAACGGCTCGTTGTCGTCAACCAGCAGGACCCGGCCGCGACCACGAACCGGCGCCGGCGCCGGCATCGCAACCGACGGCCCGGCCTGGGCGCACGCACGCGGCAGCAGCAGCCGTACCGTCGTCCCTACCCCGGGCGCGCTCTCGATGGTCAGGTGACCGCCGGACTGGCGGACAAGGCCGTAGATCATCGGCAAACCAAGCCCTGTGCCAACCCCCGGCGACTTGGTGGTGAAGAAAGGCTCCAACGCCTGTTCCATTACCCTCGAGCTCATGCCGGTGCCGGTGTCCGCCACGGTCAGCCCGGCATAGTCGCCGGGCGCCACCTCGGCAGCCTTCGCCGCACCAGCGTTCAACACGACATTGGCGGTGGCTATGACCAGCCTGCCGCCGTCGGGCATGGCATCGCGGGCGTTGATCGCGAGGTTCAGCAGCGCGGACTGCAATTCCGACGGATCGACCTCCACGGCCCAAAGGTCCTGTGCCAGGTCCAGATCGACCTGTATCGACTCCGGAAGGGTCCGGCACAACAAGGCGGCCTCTTGTTGCAGCAATGCATTGAGATCGACCACCTGCACCCGCAGCGGCTGGCGCCGCCCAAAGGCAAGCAGCCGATGGACGAGGTCGGCGCCACGCTGGGCGGTGCTGACAATCTCGCTGGCGGCACGCGCCGTCGACGGCTCTGGTCCGTCCGCCAACGACTCCGCTTCCAAGACGATGATGCCGAGCAGGTTATTGAAATCATGCGCAAGCCCGCCGGTGAGCTGGCCGACCGCTTCCAGCCTTTGCGCCCGACGCAACGCCGCTTCAATGTCCCGCCGTTCGGTCACGTCCAGGCTCAGACAGATCAAACGCACGGCCTCGCCGCCCGCACCGCGGGACACCTTCCCTTTGACCAGTTGCCACCGGACCGTCCCGTCAGGCCAGACCACGCGATACTCAGTGTCGTAGGATCGGGCGGGGTCAGCGAAGGAAGCCGCCAGTTCGCCCAGCACGCGCTCCCGATCTTCGGGATGGAGGCTCGCGGCCCAGGCCTCGCGGTCCAGGCTGCCGGCTTGCGGCTCGCGGCCCAGTTGCCGCCATTTCTCGTCAGACCAGACCGCCGTGCCGGTGACCAGGTTCCAGTCCGAAACGCCAAAGCCGGCAGCCTCGCGTGCAAGTTGAAGGCGGGTTTCGCTTTCCCGCAGCGCCACCTCGAAGCGCTTGCGCTCGGTGATGTCCTCGATGACGGCCATGAATCGCTCCGGCCGGTCCTCAGGGTCGCGCAGAAGGGACACCGCGAGGTTGACCCAGACAACGCCGCCGTCCTTGCGCAGGTAGCGCTTCTCGCGGGTGAAGGTGGTGATCTCTCCTGCAAGCAGCGCCTTTCCGGATGCAAAGTCGGCTTCGCGCTCATCAGGATGAGTGATGTCGGCGAATGTGCGGGTCAGGAGTTCATCGCGCGTATATCCTGTGATGGCGCACAGCTTGTCGTTGACCCGCTGCCACGCGCCGTTGAGGCCCACCTGCGCCATCCCGACCGCCGCCTGCTCGAACATCATACGGAACAGTTCTTCACTCTGGTGCTCATCCGTTTGGTGGACGGTGCTGACGTCGATGTTCATCACCACCGCGCCGCCGCCGTGCAGTGGCGCGGGAACGGCGATGAGAAGGAACCAGTGTTCTCCGCCGGGACCGTGACAGGGGTAGTAGGAGGTGAACTGTTCCTGTTCGCCGGCCAGTACCCGGGGCAACGCCGCGGCAACCTCGGCCGCATACCCATGTCCCTCGGCCGAGGCGGCGGATCGGGTGACGGCCAGATAATTCCAGCCGATGAACGCGTCCCGGTCCAGCGCCCCGTTCTCGGCGGCGAAACGGCGCCACGCCTCGTTGACCGCCACGATGGTGCCGGCCTTGTCGAGCAGCGCTATGCTGACCGGCAGGGCAGGCTGCTGCGCATCGTGCGCGTCAGCCGTGCGGCCGAAGGCATCGGCACGGCGACCGAACCCGCTGGGATCCCCGGACAGGCCCGCGCGGGCGGGAATGTTGCGCGTACGCCGGCGATCGACGCCAGCAAGCAGGCGGTCGTGCAAGCGACGGATCAGGCGCTTGCCAAGCAGGGCCGCGATCACTGCGGCCAATACAGCCCCGGCGATGGTCAGCATCAGGGCCACGCGGTTTGCCTGTGTCGCCGCCGCAAAGGAGGCCATCCGGTCCAGCCCGATCCAGACGCGCAATCCCTGCGGATCGGCGCCGGGCGGCGAATACCCTTCGAGGTGCAGGCGTCCGTCCAGGCCCGTCACAGGGGCGATCCTGATCTCGTGTCCCTCCAGACTGTAGCGGTCCCCGGCAGGGATGGGCTGACCGACGCCGGGCGCCCCATCGGGAGTTCGGGCGAGGATGATGCCGTTGCGATCAGCGATCGTCGCGACAGCGCCCGGCGGCAGCGCGAGACGCGCGAGCTGCCGGCCGAGCCAGTCGAACGTCGAGCCCCACCTCGACCACACCTACGACCTGGCCGTTCTGATTCGTAATCGGCTTGGCCATAGGGACGCCCGGCTTTTCAGAGCCGCGGCCCACGAGATATTCGCCGATCACGAAGCCCCCGGTCTGAAGGGCGAGGCGGAAATCGGTTCGGTCGGACACGTCCAGGGTGGCAGCCTGCTGATCAGGCGCACAGAAATTATGTCCGTCGAGGCCGAGGATGGCGGCGGAATTGTAGCGCGGCGAACGCTTCAGCAGGTTGGCGATCAGGCGCTGGCACACCTCGGCCTGGTTGTCCTGCACGGCGGGAATGCTGGCGATCGTGTCCAGCACCTGTTCCGCACCCTCGGCGATCCGCTGCTGCTCGGCGGTGACGAGATGCACGAGGCGCAGCACCTCATCTTCCGCCAATTGTTGGCGGATGCCGCGCGGTTCGCTCTCCGTGTACGTTCGCAAGCCCAGAGCGAGCGCCAAGGCAATGGTTGCAACCAGCAATAGATGTGCCAGAAATCTCGTCAAGCGCCGCCTCACGCCAGGTCATCACGATCTTTTTATCGTGTTCTGTGATAGCTCGCTGACCTGTTTTCATGCGAGGCAGACCCGTGTTGAAAGCGCTCGCAACCTTAAAGCCGTCGACTGGCTGCTCGGGCGCCGTCGCCTGGAACGGGAGTGCCTGCCGAGCCGGCCGCGATGAAATGGCCGAAGAACAGCGCATCGGCGCATGGCCAGCAAGGCCCGCCGTCACCCCTGCGCGGGTATCCTCTACCTACCCCTAACACGCCGCCCAGGACCCTTTATTGATCCAGCTTGGGTTATTTTGAAGGCCCCTGGCCGAAAGCAATGGTCTGCGCTGCGAGATGATCACTGCGGATTTAAGTGCACCCAAGCCGGGTCAATACGATCGGGCTGTCAGGACTACGCAAACTTATTTGGGACCGGGACGTCGGTCACCTTCCAGGACAGCTTCGATCAGGCTGCAGGCACGGCCCATGCCGTCCTCGGCCCACACCTTCCGCCCGACAGCGGCAGCGCGTTCCGCCGCGCCGGCACTCATGAGCAGGCGGCGCAATGCATGCTCGGCGGCGGCGGCGGTGTAGCGCGCGGCCGGCACGACGCGTGCAACGCCCAGACGTTTCGCGCGCGCCGCGTTGTCAGGCTGGTCATGGGCGAAAGGGACGGCCAGCATGGGACGCCCGGCACGCAGTGCCTCAGCCAGCGTGCCGCTACCGGCCTGATGCACGATCGCCGCGGATGCCGCGAACACCCGCGCGTGCGGAACGTACGGCAGAGCGAGCATTCCCTCCGGCAATGGGTCCGGCAACTGGGCGAGGTTGGCGGGAGCCGCTCCCACCAGAAAGATCGCTCTCCGTCCGAGCGCCATGGCGGCGGCGAGGCTGTCGGCATAGAACCGCCCGGCGGCGTTCACCGCGGCCGAGCCAAGGGTGAACACGATGGGGGGCGGGCCGGCGGCAAGGAATTGATCGAGATCCGGGCGCGGCTTTCCAGTCGCCGCGGCCTCGTCCCAGAAGAGCGGGCCGGTGATGTGGACATGTGGCGGCCAGTCTGGCTGGGGGTGGGCAAGAAGTCGGGAAAACATCGCCAAGACCAGGGTGGGCGAATGCTGTCCCTCGAACAGCGGGTCCGGCCCGGGGACAGGCAAGCCCAGGGTTCGACGCAAGACGCGAACCGGCTCACTCCATGGACCGGCCGCCTCTCGGGCGAGTCGCCGCATCGGTCTCCCGACCAGGGGTCCAAGTGAGTGCAGCGCGGCGGTCAGGCGCTGGGCCCCGGACAGAACCGGAAAATCATAAGCCGAAAAGAAGCCCATCGGTTGGAGCAACGCCGATATCCACGGCAGCCCTGCTGTCTCGGCCAGCAACGGCGCGGCAATGGACAGGGGCGTCGAAACCAGGAGATCGGCGGCGCGTGTGGCCGCCTGTAGATCCGCGTAGCTGTCAGCGACCGCCGGAGCGACAAGGCGGCGGAACAGGATCTCGGATCCGGTCCGGGGGTCCATGAATTCCGCTTCGAGCCCCGGGTCATCCGGCATTTCGGGTCGCATGCGCCGCCACGTGAGTCCCGCCGCTTCCACCCGCGTCCGGTGTGCCGAACTGGTGGCGATCGTGACGGCGTGGCCGCGCACCTGCAGCCCCGCGCCCAACGCAAGGTAGGGGTGCAGGTCGCCAAGGGAGCCAAAGGTCGCAACAACGATATGGGATGCCATGCACCTTCTCGACGGGAGGTGTTTACAGGGGAAAGGGTCACCCTCATCGACTACAGCCCTGTGCCTTTCCGTATGCCCTTCGGATTCCTTCTTGCGGCGGCCACTCTACCCTGCGAAGTACGTCGAGCGACCGCGGAAACGCTTATCTTATGGTAAGAGCTCCACCACGGTGCGCGGCACGTGTATTGTGCTGGAATGACCTCGCGTTCGGCAAAGATGTGATCCAGTTCGGATTCGGTCAGTCACCATATCATGAGTTCATTTTGAACTGCCTGATTGTGAATCAACCAATACCAGAGATCGCGCCGGCGTCCGTCGCTGAAAACATCGACAAGATCATACGGGTTGAAACGGACGCTTTGGAGCGCCGCTCCCGCGGGGAGGCCATGGTCGATGCGATCGGCGGCTTCGTCGGCACGGTGCGCTTCGTCTTGTTCCAAATTCTCGCCTGCGCCGGGTGGGTGACGTTGAATTCAGTGAAGCTCCCTGGCATCGTGCCCGTCGATCCCTTTCCCTTCCCGCTGCTGTCGTCGTTTACCTCGTTCGAGGCGGTGTTGATCGCCGCCTTCGTGCTGATGAAGCAGAACCGGATAAGTGTCACCGTCGCCCGCCGCGATCACCTCGATCTGCAGGTCAACCTTCGGACCGAGCGGCAGGCAACACAGATCATCCAGATGCTTGATCGCCTGAGTGCACATGTCGGCTTTCAGCACAACCATGACGCCAGCGGACTCGAACTCGGGCAGCATGTCGCCATCGAGCATCTGGTCGATGAATTGCACCGCCGCCTGCCGGATGCGGCGGACGGCTGACGTCACAGTCAACGCCGGGAAGCTGCTCGTGGATGCCTTTCTACCTGCAGACCGCGGACTTGGAATTGCCGCCAAAGTCCAGCGTATCACCTCGTTCAAAGCGTTCAGAACTCTATGCTGCGTCACGATCTCCGGCCCGCCGCACCATCCTTTCGTTTATTGACCCGGCCTGGGCGATTCAGAACACTGAATTTTCAAAAAACGTTTTCTCAGACTGCGGATTTTGAGTTCATGCGTCCAAGATCACCCAAGCCTGGTCAATAAGAAACGAGGATGAGCCGACCACAATCGCGAAGAAGCTGTCTACGGCGCTCTCGTATGCCCGCCACCACTTCGAGAGCGAAGAACGACTCATGGATGCGGCCGGGTTTGCGGATGCCGCGGCGCACCGCGAAAGCCATGCCCGCCTCCTGGACGACCTGCGGACCTTCGCCATCGGGTGCGACACGCGGAGCCTGAGTTTGGCTGCGAGATTCCTGCAAGAGTGACTGGTGCGGCACACCGATGGCGCGGACCGGGAACTCTCCAGGATGCTCATCGCCAGTGGTGTTCGGTGAGACATTGCCATTCAGTAACGGACCTCGATCGCAACACTCACGTCTCCGCCATCGCCGGCCGCCACCAACGCATCGGCGCAGCAATCTAACGTCAAGCTTCAGGGAACTGCTTGACCCCGAGACCAATAGCTTGGCTGTGTCACATCTGAAGTCGAACTAAAGCAACTTCAATTGGTTAGCGAGTTCGTTCCGGACTTCGTTCCAACGGAAAGCTAGCATGATTTCAATTGGTTGCTGAAGAAGTGACACAGCCAAGATAGGTCTTCGGCGAACGCATTGGCAGCCTCGCTCGATATCAAACACCGCCATATTCCTGCAGCCCCACGCCGCGATGGCTACAAGCGTGGCTATCCTCAGAACGAACTGCCGTGACGCCAATTCTTCAATAGGCGCACCTCGTTGTGAGCACCGCTGACAATTTCGGCCTTGCCGTCCTCGGCTGGAGCTACGCTGCCGTCCTCCTCGTTTGCCGGGCGCTGATCGGATTCGAGGCCTGCGATCCGCCGAAATTCGGTTAATATCGCGTAAAGTCATTTTGGATATGTCCGCACGATGGTGATGGGCTCTCTAGACATGACACATGGTTCCCGCGCCTACGCTCGCATGCTGTTCGCTGGACAGGTGGTCAACCACTACCAGCCTATCGTCAACCTCCAAACCGGAAAGGTAGTTGGGGCGGAAATTCTGGCGCGCTTGAGCGATGGGAAGTCTCCGGTTATCTTGCCGGCGGCCTTTCTGCCGACTTTCGAGATACAGGCACTCGACAAACTACTGTTCACATCCCTTCCAATGGGACTTGCCATCCTGGAAAGAGCCAGCCGCACCCACCCCGACATTTACGTTTCCTTCAACGTCAGCCCGCGGGTCATGGCGAGTTCCGACTTCGCGAGCAGATTTCTTCGCGCGCTCTCGGCGCACAAGACCGATCCAGGTCGTATCGTCTTAGAAATCTTAGAGGACGACGAGTTCCTGAGTTTGCCGGAAGCAAGGGCCTGCCTGGAGGATCTGCATGGCGAAGGGATACGGATCGCGCTCGACGATGTGGGCAGCGGCTACTCGTCACTCAATCGACTGCGCGAACTTCGGGTGGTGGACAAGATCAAGCTGGACCAGGCGTTCGTGCGGGGGATGGCAGCCGAGCCAGAGGGGATGCACTTCGTCTCCGCCATGATGTCGCTCGCGCGGGGTTTGCACGAAGGGTTGATCGTCGAGGGTGTGGAGACGCCCGAGATCATGCAGGCGCTCAGCGTCATCGGCGTCGAGGACGCGCAGGGCTATGCCATCGCGCGGCCCATGCCCGCCGGCGCGTTGGCGGAGTGGCTGGCAGGCTCGGTGCCCAAGCCGGTCGAGCGCGAGCCAACCAGTCTCCTCGGCGCCTATGCCGCTCACCTGGCGATCGTGGAGGCGTTCCGCGCTCTGGCGAACCAACCGCTGAAGTTCCATTGGGACAAGACCCTGCACGACCCACATGCGTGCTCGATCGGGCGCTTCTTTGACGCGAACGGCCTGCACGAGTCCGACTATGGCGAGGCGCACAAACGTTTCCACGCCGTGATGGACCAGTACAGCACGAATCCCGTCGTGTGGGAGAAGGCAGCGAGCGACCTGTGGCGCGGCCTGCAGAGGGCCATCAAGAACGAGGCCGCCCTGAAGGCTTCCGGCTTGGCTCCCGACGCGCGCACGAGTCCTTGCTGCGACCAAGTTGTCCGGCACATGCTGATTTGCGAAACAGTCTAAGGCGTTCCCAAAGAGGAACGGCAAGTTCATCATGTGCTGTATTTGGTCCTGTTTGAATGTAATACCTGGCGTTTGCCAAAATCTTGCTGCATAAGTAGCAATAAAATCAAACTTTTCGCAACAAGTTCATGAAAAAAGCCCCTTCCGGAGGATCTTAATGCCATATCGTTACGTACTCAGAGTTTTATTGAGCGGTGAACGGCGCAGCGCGGATGATGGCCATAGCGAAGTGGCGCCAGCAGGAAATGGGTCCTGCCAACTCTCTGACGTTAGGCGTTGTATTAATGCTTGGCGGGCATTCTTGATGTGGAGTTCGTCAACCATGCCCTATCGCTTCGCCCTCGCGCCAGCTTTCCTGCTGATCGTCGGCACATCGTTAGGTCTGATCCTGGATGCGGCGACGCCCGCGCCCGGCGTTCCGGTCGCGGCGATCTTTCCGCCCGGAGTTGACCAGGTTGTCGCCCTGCAGGCCGTGGCTGCGGCACAGGAGGACTGGCGCCTGGTGAACCTCGGCCTGGCGTGGCCGGTTACAGGTACCTGACGCTCGTCGGCGGCACCACTTCCCCCGCCGCCTTCCGCCACTCGACGGGCGCGTGGCTCACCATTGGCCTGCCGCTGGCTGGCGGCTGTTTCACCGTGCCACGCCCAGGCACCAGGAGCTGAGAACATGGATCTGGATATGCAAGGAGGCCTTCGGCGCCTTGTCGAACGACTTGTCCTGGTTACCCT
Organism: uncultured Alphaproteobacteria bacterium; assembly: GCA_963709085.1. Lineage (GTDB taxonomy): Bacteria > Pseudomonadota > Alphaproteobacteria > Acetobacterales > Acetobacteraceae > Rhodovastum. Next base: position 173,302 of record CAVPVB010000011.1, on the reverse strand, counting down.
GTGGGGGCTCGTGCCGATCGTCATCGCTACCATTGCTGTAGCACTGCACCATCTTTTACTCGGCCTGCTCGCCCCCCTTGCCGTTTTCCCCGACGCCGACGGCGTGTCGGTACGAGTTGCAGTGCATGCCGCGATCCTGCTCGCCGAGGCCGGTGCCCTGGTCTGGGTGGCTTTGGCGATCAGCCAAGCGGCGAAGCGCTCCGTTGCCGCTGCCGCTGCGCAGGCCGAGTTAGCTCGCCGCGAGAGTGCCGAATTGGCGAAGGCACGCCGCGCCGAAGCCGAGGCCACCCATGCCGCGCAGGCAACTCGCCTGGTGCTTGCCGATCGCGTCGAGACATCGGTGGGCGGCTTGGCCAGCAGCCTCGAGCTGCACTGCCGACCGTCTGGAAAGCGCGGCGCAGGCGCTCGCCGCCATGTCGAAGGTCGCCGACGGCGCCACCAGACAGGCTGCCACCGATTCGGACGCGGCATCACGGGATGTCGAGACAATCGTCGCCTCCGCGGAGGAAATGACCGGCTCGGCACCGGAGGTGGCGCGCCAGGTGACCCACATCGCCGACGCCGCCCACCGCGCCGTCGAGCAGGTGCACGCCACCGATACCACCGTCGCCCGCATGTCGGACGGCGCACGGCGCATCGGCGACGTTGTGCAACTCATCGCCGGCATTGCCGGACAGACAAACCTGCTGGCGTTGAGCGCTCCGATCGAAGCGGCGCGCGCCGGCGAAGCGGGTCGCGGCTTTGCGATCGTTGCCGGCCAGGTAAAGGGGCTGGCTGCGCAGACGGCGCGCGCGACCGAGGACATCAGCCGCCAGATGGCGGAGGTGAAGGCCAACACCGAAGCCGCCGTCACCGCCATCCAGGGAATTGCGCAGGTCGTTGCCGAGGTCGAGCGCACCGCCGCCGCCATCGCGGGCGCGGTCGAGCAGCAACGTGCAGCGACCGAGGAAAGTGCCGCCGCAGTGTCCCGCGTTTCGGAACGGACACCTGCCGCCTCGGACGCGGTCGGCCGCGCCAATAAGGCCGTGCAGGACACCGCGTCGTCGGTCACGATGCTGAAGCACACAGCAACGGAACTAAAGCAGGAGAGTGATGAACTCGGTCGCGAATTGTCAGCGGCGGTCGCCGGTCTGCGGTCTGCGGGCGGCATAACCGTTCCGATATCCCGCCAGACTTCGGACGACGGATGGGGAGCTTCCGCAGCTCGTCTTAGACCGCAGAAGATCGTTATTTAACACGATCATATTTTCAAATATATTGCCTCGGTATCTGCTTAAGAACATCCGGGCGAGAATTTTTCCGATATGCGCGCATTCATTGCTAACACGATGATTCCAAACCCGAGAATGCCGAAAAATACCAGGCACATGAGAGGCCCGAGATGAAGCAGCTACGTAACATGCGATTTAGTGCGAAGCTCCTACTGCTGGTTGGAGTCTTCATGCTCACTCTGGCGGCGCTTCTCGCCACCTCAGCCCATCTTACGCGGGAACGTATGATCGGCGACCGAATCGGCAAGCTACGCGCATTGGTCGAGACCACGCATGACCTGGCGAAGGCGCTGGAGGTGGACGTGGCAGAAGGTCGGATCACCAGACCGCAGGCGATCGACCGCTTCCGCATGTTCGTCTATGCGATGCGCTACAATGGCACGGACTACCTGTTCGCCTACGACTTTGACGGCACCGTCCTCGTTCTTGGTAACGATCCGAAAGTCCAGGGCCAAAACCGCTTTGGCTTGCGCGACGTGAGGGGCAAGCTTCTCATTCAGGAGATGCTCGCCACCGCTCGCGTCGGTGGCGGCACGGTGGATTACTGGTATCCGCGCAAGCCGGGCGAACCGCCGCTGGCGAAGCTCGTCTATGTGAAGCCGTTTGTGCCCTGGAATATGTTCATCGGCACCGGTGTGTACATTGACGACATCGATGCAGCCTTCCAATCGTACCTCCTCCATCTGGGCCTGGTGCTCCTCGGCGCGGTGGTGGTGGCAGGCGGGGTGGCCTTTTGGATCGGCCGCGACGTCACCGCGTCGATGTCGTCGATTCAGCGCCGACTCGGCCAACTCGCCGAAGGCGACCATGTGAGTCCTGTCGGTCAGACCGACCGTGGCGACGAGGTGGGCGCAATGGCGCGGGCGTTGGAGGTGGTGCGCAAGGCAGCCGCCCGGGCCGCTCAGTTCGCCGCCGAGCGAGAGGGAGAACGCCGGCGCGCGGACGCTGAGAAGCAGGCCGCGCTACTGCAAATGGCCGACACGATTGAGACCGAAACGGCCGCCTCGCTGCAACAGATCGGTACCCGTGTCGGTGCCCTGGGCAACACGGCCGACGGCATGCTGTCGTCGGCCGCCCGCACCGGCGCGTCGGCCAATAGCGCCGCCGCGGCCGCAGCAGAGACTTTATCGAGGACCCAGACAGTGGCCAGTGCAGCCGAGGAGTTGTCTGTGTCCATCCGGGAGATCAGCCAACAGGTGACGCATTCCACCGAGGTAGTTTCAAGGGCCGTGCGCGCGAGCAACGACACGCGCGCAAGCATGGAGGCGTTGAATGGGAAGGTGGCGCGCATCGGCACGATCGCCGACATGATCTCCGCGATCGCCGCCCAGACCAACTTGCTGGCACTGAACGCGACCATCGAAGCCGCCCGCGCTGGCGAGGCCGGTCGTGGATTCGCCGTGGTGGCGAGCGAGGTAAAGCAACTGGCGACCCAGACCGCGAGGTCCACGGAGGAGATCAACCAACAAATCGCCGAGGTCCGCACCGCCACTGGTGCTTCGGCCGACGCTGTCCGGCGCATTGGAATAACCATCGGTGAGGTCGAGGACATAGCGACCTCAATCGCTGTGGCTGTTGAGGAGCAGGGTGCCGCCACCGCCGAAATCGCACGAAACGTGAGCCACGCCGCGAACGCAGCCGGACGCGTCGCAGAACGTGCCGCAGAGGTCTCCACCGAAGCCACACAGACCGACCACAGCGCTGTCGCGGTGCGCGAGGATGCAGCGGCACTCGGGACCGCTATGGCCGAGTTGCGTCGGTCCGTCATCCGGGCTGTCCGCACCTCGACGACCGAGGCCGACCGGCGCTGCGACCAGCGTCACGAGTTGCCCCTGATGGGTCACCTGACCATACCGGGGCAGATGCCCAAGCCGATTCGGGTCGCTGACATTTCGATGGGCGGGGCTCGCCTGTTACCTGGTCCGCTCGTTCACCCGGGCGCAAGTGTCAGCTTGTCGCTGGATGTCGTCGGCACAACGCTTACCGGCACCGTTCTCGCATCGGACGAAATCGGAATCCGCCTAAAGTTCCACCTCGAGCAGGCCGCGTCTGCCGCACTTCGGCAGGCTATCGAACGCGTTACGGTCAGCAGGGCGGCCTGAAAAGAACGCTTCCGATGAACGCGATGGACGACTTCGAAACGCCCTGCAAGACGCCGGCGGCGACGCTGCGTAACCGACCGTTTGGCGTCAGGCTTCTGCTGCTGGTGATCGGTTTGTATATACTTACGCTCGCGGCGCTTCTCGCGGGCTCCGCGTATCTGACGCGCGAACACATGACCAGCGATCGCGTTACCAAGCTGCAGGCGGTGGTTGAGGTCACGGAGACCATGGCGAAGTTGCTGGAAACGGACGTAACCGCGCAACGCCTCACCAGAGCGCAGGCAATCGAGCGATTCCGGGTACTCATTTACGCGATGCGATATAATGGCGAAGAATACCTGTTCGTCTACGATTTCGACGGCACCGTCGTTGTCCTTGGCAATGATCCTGCAGTGGAGGGCCAAAATCGCTTCGGCCTGCGAGATGCGAAGGGCAAGCTTCTAATTCAGGATATGCTGGCCACCGCTCGGGGCGGCGGCGGCACGTTAGATTACTGGTACCCGCGCAAGCCGGGCGAACCACCCGTGCCGAAGCGGGCCTATGTAAAAGAATTCTTGCCCTGGCATATATTGATCGGCAGTGGCGTTTACATCGGCGACATCGACGCGGTTTTCAGCACCTATCTCGCCCATATTGCCGTGGTTCTGCTCTGCGCGCTGGCGATGGCCGGTGGGTTGGCCTTCTGGATTGGCCGCGATGTTACCGCCTCGATGTCGGAGCGCCGCGCCGCCGAGGCGAAAATCATTCATCTCGCGCATCACGACATCCTCACCGGCCTGCCGAACCGGGCCTCCTTCCAGGACACCCTGTCCCACGCAGTGTTGCACGCCAACCGCGATCCCTCGGCCGGCCTTGCCATTCTCCTGTGCGACCTCGACCGCTTCAAGGAAGTCAACGACACTTTCGGACACCAGGCGGGCAACGTCGTACTCCAGGTGGCGGCGCAGCGCTTTTTGGGATGTATTAGGAACGACGACACATTGGCCAGGCTTGGTGGAGACGAATTCTGCATTGTGTTGCCGCGGGTTGCCGATAATGATTTTGCCAAGGCGATCGCTGCTCGCCTTGTCGAGACAGCCCGCCAGCCCATTACGATCAATGGGCAGGACGTGAGCGTGGGCGTCAGCATAGGAATTGCCCTGTTCCCCGCTCACGGCTCCTCTGAGGATATGCTGATCAGCGCAGCAGACGCCGCTCTCTACGAAGCGAAGAGAAGCGGACGGGGCGGCTTTTCTATCGCATCCGCCTCGAGACCTCAACCGAGAAACTCGTTGCCGCTAATAACCTGGGCCGCCGGACACGAGCTCGGCATCGAAATGATGGACAGGCAGCATCGAAAAATCGCGGAGCAGGTAAATGACCTTAGTGCGTCCCTGAACCGCGGCGACGATCCAGCCGCAATCTCGGATAAGTTGGCTGCGACGTTCTCATGCACGCAGTGTCACTTCGAGGCCGAAGAACGCCTTATGGCGGCGCACGGATTCGCGGAGGCCGCCGCGCACCGCGAGAGCCATGCGCGTCTTCTCGACGACCTCCGCAACTTTTCGGTGAGTTATGACACGCGAGACGTGAGCCTGACCACGAGGTTCTTGCAAGAATGGCTGTTGCGGCACATCGATGGTGCAGACCGAACGCTGGCCGCGGCACTCCGGTTGAAGGACGTTCACTGAAAGGGTGCCATCGACAGGTCGCCGGCCCTCTCAACAATGTTCAGCCCCATGACGGTCACTTCGAGAAGCCGCAACGTCCGCCTTTGCCCGCCCCGCTGGGGGCTTGGAATAGGCCAAGGCGATCAGTTTCGCCTCGCCTTCTCCATCGAAGATGCGCTTTCTGGCGGAGGCTTACGAATGCTTGCAGGTCAGGACGGCGTCGACGCCCTCTTTTACCAGTCGCTGGCGCGCCCGAGCAACCGTATCGACGTTGGTCTCCAGGGCAGCCGCAATCCGGCTGCCGCCCCAGGCTTCGCCCGCGTCCGACGCGTCAGCCTTCAGCGGAATGCGCGCGTTCAACAACTGCCGCACCTGGTGCTTGGCCTTGCTGATCAGCGCGGTCAGCCGGGTGGCTCGTCGTCCCTCCGAGCCCGTTTCGGAACTTATACGCAACGGGAAATCCTGCGGGTGAGCAGCATGACGGAAGCGGCATAGAGGTAGGGTGTGGCTGACTTGATGGATGCTTCGAAATCCTTGGCGAGGCATCGGTTGCGGTTGATCCAGGCGAAGAACCGCTCGACGACCCAGCAGCGCGGATGAACGGCGAAGCCGACCTGGTCCGGCTTCTTGCGGACAATCTCAATAGCAATTCGCGTGGCATCGGCGACCCGGTCACCGGCATAGGCGCTGTCGGCGAAGACGCGTTCGATGAAGGGAAACCGGGACCGGGAGGCTTTCAGCAACGGCACCGCGCCGTCGCGGTCCTGGACCGAGGCCGGGTGAACGTGCAGCACCCGTGCCCGGCCATCGGTATCCACCAGAGCGTGGCGCTTGCGTCCGTTCACTTTCTTCTCCGCATCGAAGCCGCGCGGGCCGCCCGCCTCGGTGGTCTTGGTGCTTTGGCTATCGATGACGGCGGCGCTTGGGCTGGCCTCGCGTCCCGCCCGTTCGCGGTCCGCCATCACCAGATGATGGTTGATGGTTTCGAACAGGCCCTGTCGCGCCACGTCGCGAACCAGCGATAGACGATCTGGCGCGGCGGAAAGCAGTCCGGCAGCATGCGCCATTGGATCCCAGCGCGCAGACCGTAGAAAATCCCATTGAGCATGTCCCGCCAGGGCCAACGGCGCTTTCGGCCCACCGGGCAGGGTGCAAGGCTGTTCAGTTCTCTGGAATGCTGAGTAGCCTGAAGAGGTTATCGAGTCCGGCGAGGGCTGCGCGGTAGCGATCCTGGGGCAAGGTGCCGATGCGGTTGGCCTTGAGGATGTTGAAGGCGAAGCTGCGTAGCCGGGCCACGATGCCGGGGTTGGTGCGGATGCGCGAGGCATCCTCGCCCATGGTGACGTTGCGGCTGTAGTGCGAGGTGGTCTCGGTCTTCCAGTGTGCCCGGATGGCTCCCGCGGCGCGGGCGGCTGTGATTGGCGCGTTCGAGATGTAGAAGGCGAACTCGGAGGAGTGGTGCAGCAGGCCGGTTTTGGTGTTGCGGGTGAAGACGTTGCGCTCGACCCGGATGATGGCGCCGACATGACCCTGCCAGTCGGTGCCGGCGAGCCGGCCGGAGGGTTCGAAGGCGGTGACGCAGCGGCGTTCGTCACGATTGCGGCCGATGTCGTGGCTGTCGGTGGCGGTGAGCGGCGCCGTGGTCGCGCAGAGGTCCTGGATATGCTGGAGCAGGGTTGGCTGGTTGTCCTTGACCTGGACGATCAGGGTGATGCCGGCGTTGGCGGCGATTTCGAAATGTTTTTTTGACAGTGGATGGCGTCAAGAGTGACGAGGGCACCGTCGGCGATGCCGAGTTCGGCGAGCAGCGCCTGGGCTGCCGGGATCTCGTTGGATTTTTCCGCCACGTCGACATGAGCCAGCACCAGGGCGGTGTCGGTGGCAAACGCGGTCAGCACCTGGGCGGCGGCGCGGTCGTGGAAAGCGTCGAAGCTGCCACGCAGGGTCTTGCCGTCGAGCGCGATGCTGCCCTGCCCCGGGGCGGCGCGGGCTGCCTGCAGGAGCGCCGCATGATGGCGGAACGCCGTCTCCACTGCGGTCGTGTTCAGACCCTGTAGGATGGCGCGGACCGCCGTGTGCGACGGCGCCCGGCGCCAGTTCAGCCCGAATGCTGCGTTCAGCCGATCGCGGTGCACCTCGATGAAGGTGACAATGCTGCGGTAGGAGTTGCCGCCGGTCACCAGGGCCAGGATTGAGAACAGCAGCACGTAGGGAAGCTTGTAGCGCTTCCCTTCCGCCCGGCGCGGATCGGGGACATCGGCGAGCAGGTTCAGCAACGGCGCGAATGCAGACATGGCAACCTCGTTTGCGGCTGCCGCCCTATGAGTCAGACCCCGTGCGGTTCGGGAATCCCTTTTTCATCAGCCAGTTCATTTACGCCAGACGATGTGGCCGATTGGACTCACCCAGGCCAGGTTCAGAGAACTGAACAGCCTTGGGGCAGGGTGGCGGCATCAGCGGAGCGAGGATTTCCCACTCTTCATCGGTCAGGTCGCTGGGAAAGCGCGGTTGATCGCGGTTATGCTGGGCTCTCGTGGTCGGCGTCCATATCTGATCCCTCCAACTCGGTCTCGACAACCTGTGGAATCACATGGGGGCCGGTCCCCCACCTTCGATTACGACACCATTCCGAGACAGGCTCTCAGGTTCACCACATATTTCATTGCGGCGATCTCGTTGGTAGCCACGAATCATCTCCATCCGTCCGATGCGGAACGCTCAATTCATACATTCGCTGCAGAACCCATTTTTCGGACCCGTAACGCATTGTGAACCTGCCTAAAGTAAGCGCTCTCCAAACAGTTGGCGGATAGCCGTTATGATGGCCCTCTCACCAGTTCGCGCTACCGTCACCAGGTTGTCCGATCGCATCGGCATCATTTGGCGCCTGCTGGTTCCGGCCACCGTAGCGGTGGTGATTGCCGTTGCGGCGGTGGAGATCTGGACCATCCGCTCGGTCGCACATAACGAGGAAGCGCGGGTCGAGCGTGAGCTATCGCACAGTATGGATTACCTCAAGGCACGGCTTCGTCCGCTGGGCGAGGCGTGGTCGGTCGACCGCGACGGGCGGCTGATGCTGGGCGGTTCCAAGCTGGGTGATCACCCCGAGATCGTGGAAGCGGTCAAGGAAGCGACGGGCGCAGTGGCAACCATTTTCGAAGGTGACCAGCGGATTACGACCAACGTCATCAATCCCGATGGCTCACGCGGGGTGGGTACGACGCTCGCGGCGGGGGCGGCCCGCGATGCCGTGGTCGGCAGCGGCACGAGCTATCGCGGCGAGAACCGGATACTCGGCACCTTGCACCGCACCATCTACGAGCCGATCCGCGATGCCGCCGGGCGGCAGGTCGGCATCTTGTTCGTGGGCGTGCCGGTCGCCCATGTGTATGCGCTGCTCGACAGAGTGATGCATGAGGCGATCATCGGAGGGCTGATAAGCACGGCGGCATGCTGCCTGCTGTCGGCGTGGCTGCTGCGGCGCTCCCTGCACGCTCTTACGGAGTTCGCGGCGGTGATGCACCGGCTCGCCAACCGCGACATGGCAGTCAAGATCATCGGCGTGGGTCGCACAGATGAGATCGGCAAGATGGCCGGCGCGATTGCCGTCTTCCGCGACAACATGTTACACGCCGACCGCCTGGCCGCAGAGCAGGCCAGGGAACGAGCGGCCAAGGAGCGGCGACAGGCCGCCATGGATCGCCACACCCAGGATTTCGCCACCTCCATCGCGGGGGTGATGGCTTCTCTCGTGGCGTCGGCGGAGAGCATGCGCACGGCTGCCCGAGCGATGGCGGAGGCGGCTGGCGGCGTACGCGAACAGGCCAACGGCACCGCCATGGGGGCCGAGAAGGCATCCGTGGATTTGGGATCGGTGGCGGCCGCTGTCGAACAGATGACATCCAGCGTAAGCGAGATCTCGCGCCAGGTCTCGGCGGCAGCACAGGTGGCACGCGAGGCGGTCTGCCGGGCCAATACCAGCCAGGAGACCATGAAGGACTTAGCCGAGGCGACGTCCCGCATTGGGGATATCGTGCGGCTGATCAGCGACATCGCGGGGCAGACCAACCTGCTGGCACTGAACGCCACCATTGAGGCCGCGCGGGCTGGCGATGCCGGACGCGGCTTCGCGGTGGTGGCGGGCGAAGTGAAGGCGTTAGCGGCGCAGACGGCGACCGCCACGCATGAGATCGGCGGCCAGATCGAGTCCGTGCGTGCCGCAACCAACGGATCAATCTCCGCGATGGCCGACGTGGCCACGTTCATCGGTCGGCTCGACGAAGTGACAGCGATGATCGCCGCTGCCGTTGAGGAACAGAGCGCGACAACCCGCGAGATTGCGACCAACCTTCACGCGGTCACGGCAGCCAGCAACCAAACGGCCGTCGCGATGGTCCATGTCGTCAGCGGGTCTGACGACGCCAGTGCGGTCAGCCAGCAAGTGCTGGAGGCAGCAGGCAGTATTGGGGAAGAGGCGAAGCGGCTGCGGGGTGAGGTCGACCAGTTCCTCGCCGCGGTGCGCGACGATACCGGCGACCGCCGACATTGCGATCGGGTTCGAGGCAATGGCGCCACCGCGGTGCTGGCCGCGCCCGGCCATGCGGCAACGTCTGTCGTGATCAAAGATATCGCGCGCGGCGGGGCGGCACTGACCTGCGACTGGAAATTGCCAAGCGGTACAGGCGTCACGGTTGAACTTCCCGGAGCGGGCGGCTCGGCGTCGGGACGCGCTGTCAGATCGGTTGACGGGGTGTTGGCCGTGGTGTTCGCGCAGGATGCTGAAAACCTGGCACGAATTGACCGCGCCATTGCCGGGCTTGGCGAGATCCGCCGGGCTGCCTGAACGCAGGCTGTGCCGGGTGCTTGGTGTCGCCGGCTGTTTGGATGCGCAATTATCGGTCCCAGGCTCGGAGTCACGGGGCTGAGTGCCTTGACTGTTCACTTACCGTTCCTTTATTTGATGAAGAAAGCGAAACAACTGCAAGAGAGTGAGCTTTGGTTTGAGGTCTACCTGGACGTGATTGTCGGCTCGTCGGCCATGCCCGCCGGGTTGAACCGGCGAAGGCCTACTGCACGGCGCTGCTGCTGCCCGGCGAGCGCAAGAGCGTGGAGCCGATGGCGGCGCGGATGCAGCCGGAGCGGGTGCAGGCGATGCATCATGTGGTGGCGAATACCGCCTGGGACGATGTGGCGATGCTGGCAGCGTTGGGCGGCCAGGTCATCCCTGCCATCGAGCGGCAGGGGGGCAGTGCGCTACTGGATCGTCGACGACAGCGGCATTGCCAAGCAGGACAAACACTCGGTGGGGGTGGCGCGGCAGTACTGCGGCAACCTGGGTAAGGTGGACAATTGTCAGGTGGCGGTCAGCCTGTCGGTGGCCAACGACCATGTCAGTCTGCCGGTCGCCTGGCGGCTGTATCTGCCGCAGGACTGGGTGGCGGATGCCAGGCGATGCAAGACGGCAGGCGTGCCGGAGAAGGTCGTGTTCGAAACCAAGCCGGCGGTCGCGCTTGGGCAGATGCGCCAGGCCCTGGGCGATGGCGTGGCGGTCGGGATTGTGCTGGCCGATGCCGCCTACGGTGTCGACAGCGCGTTTCGCGCCGGCGTGAGCGAGCTTGCCCTGTCCTATGTCCTGGGCGTGCCGTCCACCACCAGCGTCTGGCAGCCGGGCACCGGCCCGTTGCCGCCGCAGCCGTGTTCCGGCCGCGGCCCTCGGCCGACCCAGCTGCGGCGCGACACTGACCACCAACCGATTTCGCTCAAGGATCTGGCGCTGGGCCTGCCAGGGCGCGCCTGGCGCACGATCAGGTAGCGGGACGCCAGCAAGGACGAACTCTCCTCGCGCTTCGCGTCCGTGCGGGTGCGTCCGGCCCACCATGACCAGCAACGCCGCGAACCCTGGCCCGCGGAGTGGCTGCTGATCGAGTGGCGAAAGGATAAGGACGAGCCGACCCGCTACTGGCTCTCCAATCTGCCACCCCGGACCAGGCTGAGCCAGTTGGCCCGCACCGCCAAAGCACGCTGGATCATCGAGCGCGACCACGAAGACCTCAAGCAAAGGGTCGGCCTGGATCAGTACCGAGGGCCGTGGCTGGCGCGGCTTTCACCATCACGTGTTGCCGGCGGCGAGAATCCGCGGATAAACGGCGGCGACTTCGTTGCGTATCCCCAACCGCCTTGGCCGGAGGCACAGCCCGCGCTGTCGGCATCGCCTACCGCGGCGTCCGCACGACACGATGGCCGCCAGCCGCCATCCTCGATCATCAAGGTTGGCAGCCGGGCAGCGCCCTGTAAACGCTGGCCTTCGGCCACCGCCTTCGGCGGCTTCGGCGTTGACAGGGCGCTGCCCGGCTGCCGTTTGCTGTTGATCGAAACGACGGCAAGGAGTGCTGGCGCCCCGCAAGCAAGCTACGTGCCAAGAATTCGGCCGCCGCCGTTTATCCGCGGATTCTGACCGCCATCCACAACCATCACGCCACCCTGTGCATCGCAGCCTACGGCTTTCTGGCAGCCGAGCGCTGCCTTTTCCCCCCTCCGCGCCAGTTCATCCGATCAAGAATCGAAAAGCTTGCCCTACCCGAAGGTTTCCGCCCGCGCGGGAGTGCCCATCCGGCCTGAGCGCCACGTGCCGTCCTCGATCGCCTCCGTCCGACGACGCATCACCGTCGCCCTGGTCAGGCGCCTGCCACGCTGCCCGTGCTGCCTCAATGCGCCAGTCCGAAGCCGAAGTATTATTGATCCGGCCAGGGTAATATTTGCAGCATCTGCGCCAACTTCGCTTAGGTCTCCCCTCATTTTCAGATTCTTCAACGATAGCAATGTATTATGCAGACTCGGCAAATAATGACACCACATTGATTTTGTTCATGTTTTCGAAAATGAGGGGAGACCTAAGCCAACTTCGGTGACAGGACCGTCGATTTCTGATGCCGAGTGCCAAGATGGCCCTGGCCGGATCAATAAATGGCATAGTAGTGCTATGCTGCCTCCGCGCGTTCGGCTGCCACCTCGGGGCTGTGCCGATTCGCAGCGATATAAGCGCAGCCGAGGGCGTCGAGGCCGCTCAGGATGCTTTGCGAGTATTCCTCCATCTTCGCGACATGTCGCCGGGCAGTCGAGATGTCGCCGGCTTCTGCAGCGACGAGCGCCCGGTGCCCCGCCACGTGCACACCCTCGTGCGGCTCTCTGAGCGCACAGAAGGCTGGCAACGTCAGGGCGACGGGATCACTGACGCCGTCGTACCAACGGCCCAGGCGGCACTCGTGATGGCTGGCAAGGCTGCTGGAGGACTGCTTGCCCTGCCCCTCAACGGCATCGGTGATTTTCTTCACGAAGGCGAGATGCTCAGCTTTGGTCAGCTTTATCAGATCAGGTATCGTGTCCAGGCTGATGCGATTGACCTCAGCGAACTGCAACCCATTGCCGACGAACTCGACGTGTAGCCCGTTCTTGCCCTCGTGCAGCACCTTGCACTGCAATCGTGTCCCGTTGCTGGCCAGCACGAGTTCGGCCAACTCACCGGTTACGTTGCGGAGCGTGGTTTCGACGAAGCAGCCACGTTCCGAAATGTCACGGGCAACCGCGTCGTGCTGACAACCGTGGAGAACGATTTTGACGTTGGCCAGGCACGGCCGGCGACGAACTGAGCGGCGGTTCACTTCGACCGTTGCGGTGCGCACCATCCGGATCACCGAGCGTCGCAATGCGTCCACCACAGCGTTCAGTGCCGCGGTGTCGTCGTGCACCTGCGTCGTTCGCCGACCGGTCTGCTCCGCCTCGGTCGACACTTCACAGATGCGCTTGGTCATTTCCCCGGCCGCCATTGCCGTCTCGCCAACGTTGCGCGCAATCTCCTGAGTAGCCATCCCCTGCTGCTCCACCGCCGCTGCGATCGAGCCGGCAATGGCGCTGACCTCCTCGATCGTGCGTTCGATACCGCTCACGGCCGCGACGGATGCGCCGGTCGCGGCGCGAACCTGTCCGATGTGCCGGGCGATTTCCTCGGTCGACCGCGCGGTCTGGGTGGCGAGTTGCTTTACCTCATTGGCCACCACGGCAAAGCCACGGCCGGCTTCGCCGGCGCGCGCCGCTTCGATGGTGGCGTTGAGTGCCAGCAGATTAGTCCTGGCGGCGATCTCGGCTATGATTCCGGCAACCAATCCGATTTGTCCGACCTGTTCGTTCAACACCGCCATGGTCGCGCGGGTCTCCTTCCCGGCTGCCACGGCACGGCCCACTACCACGGCTGAGTGGCCTACCTGCGAGCTGATTTCCCGGATGGAGGTGGCCAGTTGCTCGGCGGCACTGGCCACCGTGTGAACGTTGTCCATGGCCTGCGTCGCCGCGCTGGTTGCGGCTTCGGCCGAGGTCCCGGTGCGACTGGCGGAAGCACTCATCTCTTCCGCAGTCTTTGTCAGGGCGGCGGTTCGGCCACCGACCGCCTCCAGAGCCGAACCGATCTCCGTCTCAAGCTTCTGCGCCATGTCAACCAGGGCGGCGCGCTTCTCGGCAGCGGCGCGTTCACGCTCGCACTCGCGCCCTGCCGCCAGAACGTCCTGCTTCGACCAGGCCGTCGCGAAACACCACCAGGGCCGAGGCCATGTCTCCGATCTCGTCGCGCCGATCCTGCCCCGCAATCGCAATTTGCAGGTCGCCTTCCGCAAGGTGCCGCATCGTCGCCGTCATACGGTGCATCGGCCTGATAATGCGTCGCTGCACAAGCACGAGGCCAGTGCCACTCAGTACCACACCCAGAAGCAGCAGTACAAGCTGCAGCCTCAGCTGCTGCGTTGCCTCCGCCGCGCGCTGCTCGGCATATGCCTCTGCCTCCACCACTGCCGCAGCCGGCACCTGCATCAGGCTGTTGAGTGCCTCGTTGGTGATGCTCAGCCACTCAGTCAGAGAAACAGGGGGCGGCTGGCCGGTCAGCAATGTGGCGCGCAATTCGGCTTCCACCTTCTCGATGCGATTGAAATAGCCTTCTGTGGCACGCTCGACGGCAGCCGTCACGCGCGCTGGCGCGCCCGGGCGCGCGGTCAACTCCCTCACGGCAGTCCACCCGGCTTCGATCTTCCCCCGATAGGCGGCAATGCGCGTCTGAAGGTCAACCGAGAGGCTCCTGGCATTTATGCCGTCACTGTAGAGATTGCGCTTCAGGCCAGCGTTGTCGCGCGCCATCCAACCGAGTTGTTTGATCGCCATCAACTCCGCGACCGGCGCATCCACCAGCCGTATCCGTTCGGTCAGCGCGGCGGAGACCTGGTCAAGGCGGGTGACCGCCTCGGTGCTGGCAGCATCCCATTGCGTAAGCAGCCCCGGCGGACGTTCGACGCGCGGCACGCGCACCGCCGCGTCGACCTCCTGCCGCATGGCCAACAATCGGCCGACGCTGGACCGCAGGGCGTCGAGCTGCGGGTCGTCTGTCGTGGCACATCCCAGCGCGACGCAATCACGCAGCACGGCCTCGATCGCTGGCGCCGCCTTGCTTCGCAACGTCGCCACGTTTGCGAGCAACGCGGCATCGGCCGGCGCGGCCGCGTCGACTGCGGCGTGAATACTACCGCGCTCCGGCCGAAGAAACTGCAGTGCCGTGAACACGCTCTGGCCCACTCGGGTGACGGCGACGGCCTTGGTGGCCGCATCCTGCTGTTGGATGGCTGTCCATGTTGGAACCATAAGCGCGGCGACCAGCACGCTCAGCATGACGCCGAGCAGCAAGCGTAGCAAAGTGCCAATGGTCAGAAACCTTCCACCTCGCATAGCCATCACCCCTGCTTCGAGAGGGCGATTAACAAGGTAAGATTGCCAGATGTTTACCAGCGCCACCCGTGAATGATCGAGGAGGGGACAACCGACAACGCTGTCGCGTGTCCAAAAAAGACCGGAATGGGAAGCCTTTCAAAGGGAAAACTTGCTGAGTTTCCATCGGGATGGCCTCACGTTTGAGGGTCAGGCAGCGGCGGCCATCCGCGCAGACGTATCGTTCGCCGAGGTGAATCTCTGTCCGAAGCCGGAACCGAACGTGCCGTTATATATGGCGGAACTGCTTCAATTGTGGGAGCGTGAATCATAACCGATAAGGACCGCCACCTTTCTTCTGTCTCCGGAAAGAAGGCGGCGGCATAGCGTGGTGAATTGATGCGAGCGGATGCCGGCAGGATTCCGTGTTCGGGCTACTTCTTGAGGGAGCCTACCGGCACCGACTGTCAATGACGATCATTCTGGCCCTCAATCTCGAGGCAGTCCCAAGAATCTCAAATGCCTCCGGTATCGCCTTCGAAAGAAGTAGCTTCAGCTTCGGAAGCATCGGCAAAATCCATCGATGCTTCACGATTTTTACCGTTCAAAATCGAACTGGCCAGACGGTGGAAACATGTGGCTCGTTTTACCAAGTAATCTAGCACTACCTTGGCACTTTAAATGTATGCCTGTGTTCCCATCTGACAAACATGCAGATGGGGACCTCTTTTACCCTTCCGCGTGACATTGACGCGGACCTCGACCACTGGCTTGAGCCTTTCCTCGATGTGACCGGCCGCAAGACGCGGCGCCAATGGGCGCCGCTGTATGTGCGTGGCCTGTTGGGGCCGGACGGGCCGAAGAGCATCCAGCCGATGGCCGAGCGGCTCGGGCTGCCCGGGCACGACCAGTTGCACCACTTCGTCACCAGCCCGGCCTGGGATGACGGGCCACTGTGGCGCGTGCTCGCCGAGCAGGCCGACCGGCAGGTCGGCGGCGCGGATGCCGTGCTGGTGGTCGACGACACCGGCGATCCCAAGAAGGGCGAGGCCTCGGTTGGGGTGGCGCGGCAATACTGCGGTGAACTGGGTAAGGTGGCGAACTGTCAGGTGCTGGTCTCGCTGACGCTGGCGCGCGGGGAAGTGCCGGTGCCGGTCGGGCTGCGGCTGTTTCTGCCTCCCTGCTGGACCGACGATCCGGACCGCTGCGCCGCCGCGGGCGTGCCGCAAGCGGCGCGGGCGGCGCAAACCAAGCCGGAGATCGCCCTGGCCGAGATCGACCGGGTGCTCGCCGCCGGGCTGCACTTCCGCTGCGTGCTGGCCGATGCCGGGTTCGGTAGCAGCCCGAACTTTCGCCAGGGACTGGACGGACGCGGGCTGTCCTGGGCGGTCGGCATCGCCTGCACCCAACTGGTCTACCCGACGACGGTCAGGCTGCGCCCGGCGCTCACGCCCACCGGGCGTTCGGCCAAACACCCGCTGCCCAACCGGCCGCCCGAGGCGGCGGCTGCGATGCTGCAGACGCAGCGCTGGCGGCGCATCACCTGGCGCAACGGCACCAAAGGCCCGCTCAGCGCCCGCTTCGCCGCCAGGCGGGTGCGCGTGGCGGACGGACCGACCAACGCGGACAACATCCGCCTGCCGGGCGAGGCGGTCTGGCTGATCGGCGAATGGCGCGACAGCGGCGAGAAAAAGTACTACCTCAGCAACCTGCCGAAGCTGACCTCGCTGCGGCGGTTGGCCGCCACCGTCAAGGCGCGCTGGTCCTGCGAGCAGGTGCACCAGCAACTCAAACAGGACCTCGGCCTCGGCGACTTCGAGGGGCGGTCCTGGACCGGCCTGCATCGGCACGCGCTGATGACCTGCATCGCTTTCGCCTACCTGCAACACCGGCGCCTCAGGGCTGCCGGTCGGGGAAAAAAAGGTGGACCCCAACGGGCCGCCGCCACAGCCCTCGCTGCCTGAAATCCGTCGCGCCATCATCGCCAAGCTGTTCGCTCCGCCAGCGATCCCTCATCGTTGTCCGCACTGCCACCGCAGGATTTCTCAACATACCTCGAAAGTGCCAAGGTAGTGCTAGGGTCCGTCAGTCCATGAATTATATCCCATATCAGGGAGATGACTGACCGAGCTGAGAACAGTGCCCTGCCGGACGAGCAGTGGGCCAGGCTGGAGCCGCTCATCGCGGAGTGCCGCCCGCTGCACAAGACCGAGCACCACAACCTGCGCCGGACGATTGCGGCGATTATCTGGCGACATAAATAGGGAGCGCCGTGGCGGGACATCCCGGCCGAACTGGGACCATGATGGATGGCAGAGCAGACCTTTCGCCGCTGGAGCCGCCACGGTGTCTGGAAACGGCTGCTGGAACTGGCGCAGGCGCGCGGCGGCGTTGAACTGGGAATGGCCTTTCTCGACGGCACCAGCATCCGGGCGCACCATAAGGCCGCCGGTGCCGCCAGGAACGGGAGGACGGTGGCCCAACGCGACGAGGATGAGGGACTTGGCCGCTCGCGGGGTGGCTTTGGCACCAAGGCTTGCGCGATCGTGGATGCTTCCGGCCGCGCCATCGGCTTCGCCCTCGCTCCCGGGCAGGCGCACGAATTGCCACTGGCGCCGACACTGCTGGCCCTGCTCGTCGCCATCCCTCTCCGGATCCTGGGCGACCGCGGCTATTCGTCGCACGCCTTCCGCGAGCTCATCTGGAACCTCGGAGCCCGCCCGGCGATCCCGCCCAAGCGCAACGAGGCGCCGGTCGCCTGTCCGCCCTGGATCTAGGGGTAGGTTCGGGATGCGTGTTTATGCCGACGTCGGCATAAACACGCATCCCGAACCTACCCCATCATGACACATTCTGAAGCCACTCTGGAGGCCCAGGATGTGGTCGTTGGCGTGGCTCGGATCTCGGCGTTCGAAAGAGGCCGAAGCGTGCCATCCGTAAGCGTCTGCCGATGACCGCGGTTTGAGGTGCCGCTCTGGCGCGGGCGCTGGGCTACTTTGTCCAGCGCCAGGGGAGCAGGTCGTCGATCTTGTGGATGGGGTGATCAGCGATGCGTGCGAGGATGTCGGTCAGGTAGGCCTGCGGATCGATGTCGTTCATCCTGCATGTTTATGCCGCCCGCCGGACTATGCCGAATGGTTCCGGAATGACGCATGGTTGCCGAGGTGCTGCCGGCTATTGCGTGGCCGTTGGCGCCGTTCCATTCGGCATAGTTTGGCCGATCAGAGTGCCTCCAGGAAAGCAAGAAGGGGGTCGTCAGGGCGGAAGCGGGCTCGCTTGCCGCCTTGGTATGGCTTGAGCTTAGCCAATGCTGCCTCCTTCAGTGCGAGATGCGCGTGGAGGTAGGTCTGCGTCGTCTCGACCGATTCATGACCGAGCCACAGCGCGATCACGGAGCAGTCGACGCCTGCCTGCAGCAGCTCCATCGCGGCGCTGTGCCTGAGCACATGCGGCGACACTTTCTTCGACTTCAGCGACGGGCAACTCTCGCCGGCAATCTGCACGTGCTTCGCCAGTAGCGACTGGATGCCGTCGGCGCTGAGCCGCCCACCATGCATGTTCGGGAACAAGGCGAAGATATGGGCGCCGCGGTGTGCGCAGCCCTCGATGCCGACGCGATCGAGAGCGGTCTTGGCGACCATCGTGATCGCGCAGCCGGAGGCAAAGCCGACATGCGGCGCGAGTGTGCGGATGAACAGCCGCCGGCAGGACGACTTTGGGCGGCCATTGCGCAGATATGCAACGATGGCCGCACCAACGTCCGGCGGGATCGGCATCCGTGCGCGCTGTCGACCCTTGGCACGAACGAGCATCTCGCTGGCACGCCAGTCGATATCATCGAGGGTGAGCGTCGCGACCTCGTCTGCCCGCAGGCCGAGTTTGGCCAGCATCATCAGAATGGCATAGTCCCGCCGTCCCATAGCGGTTGCCCGGTCGCAACCATCGAGTGCCTTCTGCACCTGGGCGGCGGGCAGAAAAGTCGGCAGGCTCGCGAGCTTCCATCGTCGCATCGACGGCACGGAGTCGGCCAACGCGCGCGGGTTCAGCCCCCGATGATGGAGGTAACGGAGGAAGGCTCGCAGCGACCAGCACATCGCCTTCCCTGTTATCGGACTCCAATCCTGGGCATGGCGCTCGATGTAGCGGATCACCTCCTCCTGACTGATCTTGCCCAAGTCGTCGTCACCGGCGGGGCACACCTCGTGCAGGAACCTGCGGATGACCGGGAGATGGCGGACGATGGACTTCGGAGCCAAACCACGCTCTGATCGCAGGTACGTATCGAACTCGTTGAAGATCCGATCGTGTGAGGTAAGCGACGGCGGCACCGCGGGCGCGATCGTGCCTTCCTCCCGCAGGACCCGACAGCCATCGCTTCAGCGCGGGTCGATCGCCTGGCTGGATAGACTGCTTGCGAGCCCGATGCCGGAGGTACTGGTCGACCATGTGCTCATCAAGATCGGCCAGCACGCAGCGACGGCCTGCAATCCAACTCAGCAACCCGCCGACCACATTTAGACATCGCCAAGTGCCATGGCGAACGAGGCCGTATTCCAAGAGACGTGCCGCGTAGCGCTCGACAAGCTTACCGTGCGGCCCGCTTCTGAGAAGCCGGAACAGCCTGCTCCTGCGCAGATACTCTTCGGATTCCATCGTCCTGCTCTCCGCTGTTGAACGCGGAGACACAGGACAAACTATGCCGAGCCAATCATACCCAGGTCACGGCGATTTCTATCAAAAATGAGCCTATTCGGCATAGTCCGGCGGGCGGCATAAACATGCAGGATGAACGACATCGATCCGCAGGCCTACCTGACCGACATCCTCGCACGCATCGCTGATCACCCCATCCACAAGATCGACGACCTGCTCCCCTGGCGCTGGACAAAGTAGCCCAGCGCCCGCGCCAGGGCGGCACCTCAAACCGCGGTCATCGGCAGACGCTTACCGCCTTCCCGCCGCCGCCGACACCCGCCTGGCGCGTCGCCGCGAGCGCCAGCTTGGCCGCGCCCACCGCTGCCTCCTCGGACTTGGCCGGAAGCAGCTCGATCCCGAGCGCGCGGCGACGAATCGCGGTCCAGGCGGCGTTGCGCGCCCCGCCGCCCACCGTCCGGATTGAGACGAGTGCTGGCCCGCCAAGCCCGGCCAGCCGCTGGTAGCCCAGCGCCTCGATACGGGCGATGCCTTCCAGCAGCCCTTGCAGGAAGCGGGCGTCGTCGGCCGGGCGCGGCGTCTCCCGCGGCGGCAAATACGGATCAGCAAAGGGGAAGCGCTCGCCAGGGCCGGGCAGCGGGTAGTATTCGAGCCCACTCTCCATCAGAGGATTGATGCGCGCGCTGAGTGCCGCAAGCGCGTCGGGGCTGAAATGCCGTGCCAGCGCCGCCCCGCCGCTGTTTGATGCGCCGCCGGCCAGCCAGCGCCCACCCAGCCGATGGCTGTAGACGCCATGCTCCGGCGAGAAGATCGGCCCGTCGCAAAGCTGCTTGAGTGTCAGCGTGGAGCCGAGTGACGTCACCGCCTCGCCCCCCGCATCGGCGCCCGTCGCCAGGAAGGCCGCGCAGCCGTCCGTCGTGCCGGCGGCGACGACCGCGTCAGCGGGCAGGCCGAAACGGGCGGCGAGCGCCGGATCGATGGTCCCCACCGGCGTGCCGGGCTCCACCACCTCGGGCAGCAGGGCGAAGCGGATGCCGAGATCGCGCAGCCAGCCGGGCCAGCTTCGCAGCACCGGATCGTAGCCGGTCTTCAGCGCGTTGTTCTCGTCGCTGAGTAAGCGGGGTGGCGGCGACACCCTGTGCCGCGGGGGTGGTTTGGTGCCAGATGTCGTCCATGGCGGAGGACGACGACATGGCGAAGCGGTCTTTGCCGACAGAGAGCGCTCTTTTGACTGATCATACGAGCGCTCACAGTGAGGCCGCCGAGGGGACTGCCTCTGGCAAGCGTCGGCGCTGCTGGACGGCTGAGCAGAAACGCCAGATCGTGGCCGAGAGCTTGGAGCCGGGCGCGTCGGCGGCGATGGTGGCGGCCAGGCACGGCATCAGCCGCGGACAGTTCTATGCCTGGCGGCAGCAACTGCTGCTGCGCGGAGGGCGCGGTGCTGCGGCCGACACCCCGCCGAACTCTGTGGGCATCGATGTGACGACGGCTGCCCAGCGCCAGGAGAGCGCCATTCCCGCGCCGCCGATGTCAGGCATCCCGGTGGCGCCGGTGGCGCCGCCGCTGGCCGCCCAACCGGACACCGAGATCGTGCTCCCACGTGATTTACCGCCACCGGCGGCCGACGGTTCCGGCGCCAGGAGCGCTCCTACGACTAATCGTAGAAGCGTCCTCAGCCGTCCGTTTGCTGCAGGGGCGAACCGCGGTCAGGATGACCGGTCCCATGACGCCGCGCCGCATGACGCGGTGAAGTATGCGCTACGCCGCTTCCGCCACGGGGACCGCACCGGGTGGTCGCCAGTTCCAAGGCAGCAGTTGGTCGAGTTCGTGCTGCTTGGTACGGCCGGAGACGAGGCGCTCCAGCACGTCTGTCAGCCAGGCAAGTGGCTCGATACCGTTCAACTTTGCCGTGTGGATCAGCGTCATTGCGATCGCCCAGTGCTCGGCGCCACCGTCGGATCCGGCAAAAAGGGCGTTCTTCCTTGCCAATGCGACAGGACGCATGGCGCGTTCCACCGTGTTGGTGTCCATCTCGATGCGGCCATCATCGAGAAACAGCACCAGGCCGGACCAGTGGCGCAAGGCGTACCGCATGGCCTTGGCCAACGGCGAGCTGCCGGACAGGCGCGGCAGCTGCTCCTGCAACCAGGCGTGCAGAGCCTCGACGATCGGGCGGCTGCGCGCCTGACGGACGGCGCGGCGGTGCTCGGCCGACTGGCCACGGATCTCCCCCTCGATCTCATACAGCTTGGCGATGCGCGCGAGCGCTTCAGCAGCGATCGGCGATTTGGTCGAGACGAAGAATTCGTAGAACGGCCGCCTGGTGTGGGCCCAACAAAATGCCAGCTGGATCGAGCCGTCCCGGCGGTTGGTGACCAGACTGGCGAACCCGGCGTAGCCGTCGACCTGCAGCACACCGCGGAACTTCGCGAGATGCGCCATGGGGTGCAGGGCCTTGCGGTCCTCGCCGTAGATGTAGGCAGCCGCCGGATGTGTCGGACCTTTCCATGGCCGGTCATCGACGGCGTAGCACCACAGCCGGCCCGTCTTGGTCTTGCCCTGGCCAGGATCGAGCACCGGCAGGGTGGTGTCGTCGGCGAACACCTTCGGCGCGGACAGCACGGTCGAGACCACCAGGTCGTAGAGCGGGCGCAGCCACCAGCAGGTCCGTCCCACCCAGTCGCTCAGCGTCGAGCGGTCGATCGTAATGCCTTCGCGCTTGAGCATTTCAGCTTGCCGGTACAGCGGCAGAAAGTCGCAAAATTTGCTGACCACCACCTGCACCAGCAGCGCCTCGGTGGCCATGCCGCCATCGATCGGCCGCTCCGGCGCGGGCGCCTGCACGACCGCCACTTCGCAGGCGCGGCAGCCATAGCGCGGGCGCCGGGTAACCTTCACCCGCAGCTGCGCGGGGACCCGGTCCAGCATCTCCGAGCGGGATTCGCCGATCAGATGCAGCGCCCCACCGCAGCAGGGACATTCCTTGCGGTCGACGTCGATCACCACCTCGTCGCGTGGCAGATGCGTCGGCAGCGCACCGAGATTGCGCAACGGGCGGGCGGTGCGCCGTTGCCGCCGCTTCTCCTCTGACGGCTCCGCGGCGTCCTTGGCGGCTGCGTGCTCGGCGATCTCCTGCTCGAGATCCTCCATGGCGAGAGCGAGCTGGTCGGGCGACAACTGCTCTGAGCGGCGACCGAAGCGATGGCGTAGCATCTTGTGGATCAGGGCTTGCAGTTTCTCGACCTCGGCCGTGAGCTCGGTCACCTGGGCGTCACGCTGCAGGGTCGCCGTGACCGCATCGCGAAGCATGCTTTGCAGCACCGTGGAGTCGTCTGGTAGGGCGGTCAGGTCGATCTGCATGGCGGCATCATGAACAATGCCGCCGCGCCGTTACCAGCATTATTTTCGTCTACGATAATTTGTTAGCCTGCCAGTTCAGGTCTGCGACTTGTTACTTGTGCTCGCCACTCGCAACCTTCCAGCAACGTCGCCAGCTGGGCCGGGGTCAGCGAAATCGCGCCGGTGCTGGTCATCGGCCAGATGAAATGGCCTCGTTCCAATCTCTTCGTCAGCAGACACAGGCCGATGCCGTCATGCCAGAGAACCTTGATCAGCCCACCACGTTTGCCGCGAAAGGCAAACACCGCACCATCGAAGGGATCCTGCGCCAGGATCTGCTGCACCTGCATGGCCAGTCCCGCCATCCCACGCCGCATGTCTGTCGTGCCGCAGGCGAGATAGACCCGCACGCCAGGTGGTGCGGCGATCATCGCCGTTCCAGCGCGGCCAACACGCGCCGCAAGGCAGCCCCATCCACCTTCGCATCCACACGCACCGACACGCCGCGCGACAGCGTGATCTCGATCCGTCCGTCCGGTTGAGCGGATAACGGCGCCATTGCTGGCTCGATCGGCGAGGCCGGTGTAGTCGGTTCCGCGGGTGCCGGGATGGCCGCCTCCCGGCGCGCAAGCATAGGAACGACATCGACGCGCGCGAAGCTCGGCGCGCCGTTGGCCGCGGCACCCGCCGCGTCGCGCAGCAGCTGCTGCCGCCAGGTATAGAGTTGGCCGGTGCTGATCCCGTGCTTGCGGGCCACGGTGATCGCCGACATCCCCGGCTCGAAGCTCTCCGCCGCAATCTCGCGCTTCTGCTCCGCCGTCCAACTGCGGCGGCGCTCGCCGCGCGTGATCACCTCAATGCGCTGCCTGCGGGTGCTCGTTCGAGCAATCGGTGAAGCGTCCTCAGATTCCAACACCGCGTCCAACATCCCGTCGTCCTCCTTCAAGGACGACAGGGAACCCGAAAATCACACCGCAGAACATAGTGTCGCCGAGGCTCCGCTTACGTCGCTGATGCCCGGCGATGCGCCGAGCCGGGCGGCAATCCAGTCGGCCTGATGGGCAAGCCGCGCTGTGCCGGGCATGTCCTCCATCGCGAGCAGCTTGGCCAGAGGCGATGCAGCCCCGCGGGCGGCGCTGCCGGCGGGGGCCGCCGCGACGACGGCGCGCACCGCGGTTTCGGGGGCGGGATCGTTGTAGAGGCTGGCCTCGCCGACCGGCCGCCCCGCATCGTCGAGCATCAGGATGGTACCGGAGGTGCCGTCCACGGCGATGCCGCCCACGGCGGAAAGATCGGCGGCCGCATGCAGCGCGGCGAGCGCCGCCTCCACCGTGCGCCACCAGGAAGCGGGATTGCGACGCTGCGCGGGCGCAAGCAGCGCGGAACCGACGGCGAGCGGGGCGCCGGCTGCATCCACCAAGGCAGCTCGCACGCCCGAGGTGCCGACATCAATGCCGATCGCCGCACCGGTCATCGTGGGACGATTCCTTGCCAGGGCCTGCCCGCCACCACCAAGGGCAAAGCCCTTGGAACCAATGACTTTCTTAACGAATGGGGTCAAGGGGCCTCTCGGCCCCTTGCGGGTCCAGCGGAGCCCTGGCCTCACTGACTTGCTTATCCCGGTGCCCCAGGACCCATCCACTCGCTATCCCGCGTCCGCCCCGATCAGCGCCAGACCCTCGGCGACCGAGACGAATTCGCCCCCAGCCGTCAGCCGCCCGGCGCCGAAGCGCGCCTCGAACAGCCGCCGCACCGACGGCACGAACGATGTGCCGCCGGTAAGGAAGACATGGTCCACCGCCTCCGCCGGCACGCCCGCGCGTGACAGCGCCTCGTCCACCGCCGCGCCGATGTGGGCGAGGTCGCCGGCAATCCAGGATTCGAAATCACGGCGGGTCCACGGGACGCGCCGTCCGGGCGATGCCGGTCACCGCCGTAGTGGCACTTGCCGGGGCCCCGCCGACTTCTTCCGCTGTTATGCGGTCTTTCCCAGGCAGCACTTCTTGAACTTCTTCCCGCTGCCGCTTGGGCAAGGATCGTTGCGTCCGACGTCGCGCAGCTTGTTGCGAGCGGGCGCGGTGGACGGCACGAACTGCGCCTCCCGGGGCTTCTTCGGCGCCGCCGCCTGCGGCTGAAACCATGGCCAGCCGGACATGAGCGCCACCACGTCGCCAAACCGACCGATGTCTTCGAGGGCAGGCGGGAACACCGACGTGGGCTCCGTCGCATCCAGCGCCTTGCGCAGGTCCTCCTGGAAGTCCTTCAGCGCGAGAAAAGACGGGTGGATTAGCCTCCGCTCGAACGCCTGTTCAACCAGCGGCGCAAGATCTTCCAGGCCCAGGCAGGAGATGGCCAGTTGCCAGGCTGCCCAGACGACATTCTCCTGGCCTGGTTGCTGCGGCTGCAAGTCGGTGAACAGACCGCGCAGGTAGCCCGCCGTCTCGCCGCGGCCGATCCGGCCGGTAGCGGTCAGCCACGACAGCGCCTCCAGTGCGGCACTCCGCGCGAACTCGTCGGCCAACTCGGCCTCAACCAGCGCGCGCAGCGGAGCCTGGTCGCCGTCGAAGAGGCGCACGAGGATGCACGCCAGATCCTCGGTGATGCCATCACCAAGTGCCCGATCCAGGAAGTCGCGCGCGGTGCCGAGGGCACAGAGGGGACGGAAGGCTCGCGGCTCGCAGACCTGAGCCATCAGGTAGATGCCAAAGGACAGAATGGCGGCGGCGCGGTCGGAGCGGTCGGTGCCGTTGGCAGCTGCCTCCAGCAGGGCGAGCAGGTGTGGGCTGATTTCCGGCCAGCGATCGATGGCCTGCCGCAGCGCCGCGCGTGGCAGATTCCTGTCGGCGGTGACCAGCGCATCCAGGATGGCCTCAGCAGTTAGCGTCTCGTCGGTCATTCCTGCACTCCAAGCGGCTGCGGTCGCGTTGGGACGGCCGGGCGCCCCGTATGGGGTGGTGCCCGGCGTCCGCGCAGCGGTCAAATGCAGCGCGTGCCGCCCAGCGGCACCAGCCCGCGGGCGGGCGCGGCGGCCGCGTCTCAAGCATGCGCAAACGCTCAGCCGCGCCGCGATGCCGGCGCCGGGTTCGGGCAGAAGCTTCCACGCCCCTGGAGGCGGTCGCGGCGGTCCGGAAGACGCTGGGGCCCGTGGTGGCATAGCGCGTCGTGCTCGACAACTGCGAATACCCCAGCACGACGCCAATCTCGTACAGGGGTGTGCCGGCGTGCGCCAGGGTCGAAGCGAAGGAGTGCCTCGGGTTGTGGATGCGGGGGCCGTCCGGCAGGGCGGCGCCCATTGCCGTCATCCTGCCGTCTTGGCCATCGCCTCCGAAGCGGACTCGTCCCGGTGGGCGTCGGAACGCGGGAGTGTACGCGAGACCGGAACGCCATCCTCCCGGTCGGCCCAGCAATCATCAGTGGACGCCCGAGACGCGTCGCGGACGGGCAAGGCCGTTCATTCATCGCCGCCTCCGGCATCGGGCAGGATACCGGGCTCAAGCTCGTCAGACGTGGGGAGGGACTCGGCCAGTTGCGCCGGCAGGGCATCGGCCAGCATCAGTTGGTAGCGGGCAACGCCGATCGGTGCATCGACGCCGCGAAGTGCATACTCGACGACGACGCGGTTGCGCTCGCGGCACAAGATCAGGCCGATGCTTGGATTGTCGTCCGGCTCGCGGTCGTGATCATCCAGCGCCGCGAGATAGAAATTCATCTTGCCGGCGTGCTCCGGCTGGAAAGGCCCCGTCTTCAGGTCGACGGCGATAAGGCAGCGCAGCTTGCGGTGGTAGAAGAGCAGGTCGACGTAAAAATCTTGCCCGCCAACCTCGAGATGATGCTGGCTGCCGATGAAAGTGAAGCCTTTACCGAGTTCGAGCAGCAGGTCCTTGACGCGGGTGATCAGGGCGCGCTCGACATCGCGCTCGCGTGCGGCCTGCCGTAGCGTCAGGAAATCGAACTGGTAGGGGTCCTTCAGCACCTGCTGGGCGAGGTCCGACGTTGCGGGTGGCAGCACCCGCGCGAAATTGGTCAGAGCCTTGCCCTGGCGGGCGTGCGCTTGGGTGTCGATCTGGGCGGCGAGGACCGGGCGGCTCCAGCCGTGTTCGAGCGCTGCCTCGGCGTACCAGAGCCGGGCGGCCGAGTCCTTGACTGCCAGCAATTCGATATTCTGGCCCCACGGCAATTTGCCAACGACCCGTTGGAGAATTGCCGGATCGGGCCATGCGTCCGCGAACGCTCGCATATAGCGCAGGTTGGCGGACGAGAAGCCCCTCGAGTCGGGGAACTCCGCGCGCAGGTCGGCAGCAAGCCGGTCGACCACCTTGGCGCCCCAGCCGTGTCCCGCCTGCCGGTCGCGGATGTCGCGGCCAATCCGCCAGTACAGGCCGATAAGTTCGCTGTTGACGGCAAGAGCGGCGCGCACCCTCGTCTCGCGAATGCTGACTTTGAGATCGGCGAGCCAAGTGGCATAGCCGGCGAGCAGGGCGGGCGGCTGGGCCGTCATCGCGCGACGGCACTGAGGCGCGCTGAACGGCCGGCCGTCATGACGCGGTCGTGTCGTGAGATCCGGAGCGGTCGGCGGGTGGTACAGTTTTTCGGGCGCATTGGCTCCCGCACCGTCGTCAATACATTGCGCGCGAGCTTACGCTAAAGCAGCTTTAGGCTCAAACGGCGCGATTTGTTTCGCGGCGGAAAGCCGCCCCCTGCCCGGCCGACGCGGGTCACTTATGCCGTGACAAGGTCTCTTGCTTTGCAGGACGCCGATGTGAATGGCGTTCAGAATCAGCGCATTAACGGCAGCGGATGCCATCGTCACGGACGGGTCCGGTCTGCCTCAGCACGCAGATGGGCGGCGGGCACTGCGGTCATGCCGGAGGACGTAACGGGCAGCCCGGCGCGGGCAGAATCGACCCGCCGAAACGTCGCGCCGGTGCCCTGCGCGAAACCGTCGTGTGCATCGGCCACTACGTAACCAAGACTTTGGTAGCCCGCCTGCCGCTTCTGGGCCATTCTTGCAAGCATTGGCTCAGCAGCGTCGACGTAGTCGTAGATGACGACGTCGCGCTTGGCATCGTGCAGGCGGTGCAGCCTGCCCGCGTACTGCGCAAGCGTACCGCGCCAGGAGATCGGCATGGTCAGAAACAGGGTGTCCAGCCGAGCATCATCAAAGCCCTCCCCGAGATAGCGGCCGGTCGCCACGAGCACGCGTTCCTCGCCTTCCGGCACTGATTGAAGGGTGTCCCAGGAATGCTTACGTTCCTTCGCCGTCATACCACCACGAAGGACGATGACGTTCTTCGCAAAGCGAGAAATGCGGCTTGCGACCATTTGGAGGTGATCTTTTCGTTCTGTTATTACCACCGGCGACCGACCTGCCTCCAGGGCCAGGAGGACGTCATTGAAGATGATGTCGTTGCGGACCGCATCCTGAGCGAGGAGGCCATAGAGGCTTTGGATCGGGATGCGCGCCCCTGACTCAGAGGGAGGAGCGTGAAAGGCGGTGGGCCTGAGGACCACCTTGTGCGAGAAGGGTCTGGCTGCGGCTTGCTTCCGCGCATCCACGCGGTATCGTATCGGTCCGCACTGCATAAAAATGATGGGATGGTGCCCGTCCTTCCGCGTCACTGTGGCCGAGAGGCCCAGAACGAACTTTGCCCGAGCCTCTCGCGCAATGGATTCAAAGCTGACGGCTGACAAGTGATGGCATTCGTCGACGATCAGGTGACCGTAACCGGCAACCAGGTCCGAAACCTCTCCGCGCTTGACCATGCTCTGAATGAGGGCAACATCGACCGCTCCTGTGGGCTTACGCTTGCCGCCGCGGACCTCGCCGATACGAGCCCGATCGAGGTCCAGGAAGGCGCCCAACCGCGCCACCCACTGGTCAAGCAATTGCTGGCGGTGGACGAGTACTAACGTGTTCGTGCCGCGCTCCGCTATCATTCTCGCTGCGACAACGGTTTTTCCGAACGCGGTGGTCGCCGCCAGCACGCCCGTCTCATGTGCCAACAGCGTCCGGGTTGCCATCTCCTGCTCGGAGGTTAGCTTTCCGAGGAACGTTGTCTCCAGCTGGGTTCCAGCCTGTCGCTCATCCCGCATCTCCGTCTTGATGCCGTGCGTGGCGAGAAGGTCAAGAACGGCATCAAGGCAGCCCCGCGGCAGCGCCGCATGCCGGACAAAGAGCCGTGCGCACGAGATTATCCTCGGCTTGCCAAATGTGGGCAGGCGCATCGCCTGGGCTTTGTAGAACTCCGGATTCTGAAAGGCTGCAAGCCGGATCAGACGATTGACGAGGGCGGGTGGGAGTTCGGATCGATCGACGTAAACTTGATTGCCGAGCACCACCTCGACCTTTTCGGGGAGAGGGCTGGTTATCCGTGCCTCCGGTCGCCGCTTCGAAGGAGGCGTTGCCCATGGCTCCTCGTCGTCGTCATCAATTGGCAGGCGGACTCCAAGGATCTTGCCCGCCGCTGCGGCCTGCTCGACCAGAACCGCAACCTCGCCACGAGTTATTCGCTTGACGCATGACAGAAATGCCCATTGATCGGGATGGGGGTGAAGCTCGTCGTCGACGAACATGCTGTTGCCGCTCTGTCTTGGAGCGTTCTGCAACGGCAGTGCGATGAGGTTGCCGAAGCCGCCGGCCGGCATGGTGTCCTGGCTTGGAAAGAATTGGTCGTACGAATCGAACCCTATCTCCGGGTGGCGTTCCATGGTTTCAGTGATGAGAAGTGCGCCAAGCTTGCGAGCTTCGGCGACAGGCACTGGATCGGAAAAGAAGATCCAGACATGGCCCCCGTTGCCCGAACGCGAGCGTTCGAGAGCCGCCGGAACGCCTTTCGCGCGGCACGTGCCAAGAAATGCCCCGGCGTCCTTGGCCCATGACTGCTTGTCGAGGTCCGCCACGAGAAACCAGCATGTCTCGTCAGCCAGCAACGGGTACACACCCGCGATGAAGTCCTGGTGGCTTCGGCTCGACGTGGACACATCCCGGCCAAGCAGGTGACTCCTGATGACGTCGTCGGACACCGGCGGGAATGCCTGGTGCGTGCATTCACTGCACCGAACCTTCGGCTTCGCGCATATGCCACGGACCCATTCGTTCCGGCATGCCGGGGAGTAGCCAGACTTCCCGGCGCGAGGATTTTCCCACCTGCGAGGGAAGACGTCCGGCCGCCCGCGAAACAGGCTCTTGAAGAGGGCGATCTTGCTCGCCGTGGAGGAGTCCACAGTTACGGCGGCGGTAGCCGGGGCTTGGTCGATCCCTTCCGCCTTCTCGGTCCAGCACGCCTGTTGTTCGTGCCGGATGCCCTGAAGGGCAGCCACGATCTCAGCGCGCTCGCGCTCGACCACAGCGAGACGCTTCGCCAACTCGGCAGCGCGGACCTCCATAGCTTCTCGTGCAGCCATACCACCGTACTCAGGTTCGCGAGAACCGGCCAGAACTCTACCAAAATCGGGTGACCGCCACCAACGTGCCCGACCAGCCGAAGAGATAGAACGACGCGGCAGGAGGCAGCTTCAACTCCCATCGCTTAGATGGAGGCTGACTGGAGGCGTCCAACCAAGGGGGTAGCCCAGAAAGTGGGGAGGCAGGTACGGCCTGCCAGTGCACATTGTGACTTTCACACTGCCAAAAGTCGGCAGCCACATGGTTTCATGGGAAGCTGATTCGGCCCGGCTCCGATTTGCATGACGGCCTGTCTCACGCCCCTGGCTTCCACTTGATGGAACAGCCGATCGATGGAATTTGCCCGGGCGGCGCACTGCCGGACGCCGCAATTGCACGCATGGCCTCGACCAACTCCCGGCGTGCGCCGGGCGGCGGCGGAGCGGTGCGGCCCTCATCAAGGCGACCACGGTATTTGAGCCTGCGGTCCGCGTCATAGCCGAAGAAGTCGGGTGTGCAGACGGCGCCATAAGCCCGTGCCACCGATTGGTCTTTGTCGTGCAGATATGGAAACGGAAGCGCGTGTGCCTGCGCGAAGCGCTGCATGGCCTCGAAGGAGTCCCCGGGATAGGCATCAGCGTCATTGGAACAAATCGCAGCGAATGCGACGCCCTCTGCCATGAGCGTTCGTGCATCGGCGGCGAGGCGGTCGATCACTGCCTTCACGTACGGACAATGATTGCAGATGAAGACGATGACGGTGCCGTTCTTGCCGGCGATGTCGTCGAGCGCATAAGTCCGCCCATCCGTGCCAGGAAGCCGAAAGTCGATGGCAGGCGTATCTTGCGTGAGAGGCGGCGGGGTTGCGGCCATGGTGGTCACCTCCTTGAGCTCAGCACCTATCGTAACACGCAACTGCCCCCCGCTTTACCCCGAACCCGACACGACCGTCAGCCGTGTTCTTATCGTCGCCGCCGCCCGGGATTCCTTCGAACCGGTCTTCTACGGACACTCAAGCACTCTTGAAGCTTCGCCGTCGGCCCTTCGTCGTCAGGAGGCGAACCCTCTCGCCGGTTGGGATGCTGTCCAAACCCGCAGCAGCCGGGCTTCATAAATGGTGTCGGTGCGCTCGGCCAGCTGGCGGGCGCCGTCGAGCGCGGTCCCGACGGCCGCCTGGATCTGGACTCGCACCGGACCGTCCAACAGCCCGGCCTGCAGCTGCGCGCGCAAAACCAGCTCCGCGTCGAGCAATCCACCGATCAGGGCGACCGGAACCGGCTCGGGGAGGCCGGAGCGCGCGACCGCCGCCCGAGCGGTCGTCACGAGGGCGCGCACCGCCTGAGCAAGCAGGTCGCGGGCGATCGCATCGCCCGAAGCGGCTGCGCGTATGACGTCCCCGGCGAAGCGCGCGGCCTGCCGGGCCGGGTTCGCGTCGCCGCCGATCAAGACCGGCAGGTCAGCGATGGCACCGAAGCGCGTCAAAGCCGCCTCGCGCAGGGAGGTCGGCGGGCCGCGCCCGTCTTCGCCCCGCAGGACAGACCGCAGGCCCGTGAGGCCGAGCCAGGCACCACTGCCGTCATCGCCCAGCCACGGCCCGCACCCGTCAACCCGCGTGAAGGCGCCATCGCGACCGACGCCGATCGCAACGGCACCCGTGCCGACCGCGAGCACCACGCCGGGCTGTCCCGCGAGGGCGCCGGCGTGCGCTATAACCGCATCGCTCGTGACGGCCAGCCGCATCGCCGGCAGTGCGACCAGCAGACGCTCCGCCAGTTCCCGCGCGGCCGCCGGCGCGCTCAGCGCCCCCGCCGCGCCGACCACAACGGTGGCAACGCAGGTGAGCCCCGCTCCCTGCAGCAGCTTCCGGGCAACCGCCAGGATAGCGTGTTCCGCCGTTACGGTGCCGTTCAACGCGGCAAGCCCGGCCGCCCCCGGGCCCTCCGCACCGAAACGCTCCGCCCCGGTCCAGAGCGCGGCACGGCAGAAGGTCTTGCCAAGATCAACCGCCAGCACGCCGGTCATGGCGCGGAACCTCCCGCCCGCTTGTCGGGCGTTGATCGCACCCGGATGATGGCCCAGGACTCCGTCTGGTCGAGCGTGACCGTTCCCCCGCGCGCCAGTTCCAGCCCGGCAACGAGCGTGCTGGCAACGGCGGCGCGGCACAGCAGATCGCGGGCGGGCGCGCCGGTTTCGATCGCCGGCAGGAAGCGCGCAAATTCGTCCCCCTCTGCGCAGTCGTTCAGCAGCTGCGTGATGCGCGCGATCGCATCGCTGACCTGCCAAATTTCAGTCCACCGGGGCCGATAGAACTCGACCCACGAAGGCAGGCGCAACGCAACCAGGCAGCCGCGCAACAGCTCCGTCAGGTCGCCTTGCCGCCCGGCCGGTGCGCTCGTCTCGGCACCGCGCGCGAACACGTCCCGTCCGAGTTGGCGCCGCCGCTCGAGCCAGTCGGCGGCGGCCAGCATGCGGGCACGTTCGAGAAGCAACTGCCGCAGCGTCTCGGCGGCGTGATGCGCAGCGCGGGCCTCGGGCGCGCTCGCCGGCAGCAGCAGCCGCGAGCGCAGCCAGGCCAGCGTTGCCGCCATCACCAGCCACTCGCCCCAGCAGCCGAGCGACATCGCCGACGCCACCGGCGACGGCGCCTTCCCGCGGGCGAGTGCGGCCTCCAGCGCCGCGGCGAACGCCCCGATCAGCTCGGCGATCGGCAGGCGGGCAAGGTCAATGCGCTCGTCCCGCGCCATTTCCAGCAGCCAGTCGAGCGGCCATTCAAAACCTTTGGCCCGCAGCACCGGCGCGTCGGTTGCAGACCCGCGCCGCGGCTTGTCCTCCCAGCCGGGCTCCTCGGGGCATGCAGCCGGCTCGCTCTCCGCCGGGGCGGCGCTGTCCATCACCTGGCTGCGTCGCCGGCGGCGTCGTAGCTCGGACGGATGTCGAAGCGCAGCGCCGGCCAGCCTTCGCGCAGACGCAGCAACGCACGCCACGGCGTCCAGTCCGCCGACCAGAAATCCACCCGGAAGACCGCCGCCGCGTGGCGCGGATCGCCGGCGGCGCCGGGATCCTCGGCGACATGGCGCAGCGCCTCGGTGGTGCCCCAGCGCTGCCACAGCCAGAAAAGCGCCTCCGGGTGATCGGGGCCGAGACGCAGGATGGCGTCGGGTACCGGCAGCAGCGCGTGCAGGTCGAACGGACAGGCGCGGCTGCGCCCGACGCGCGCGCAGGCCGCCGCCTGGCGGGCGACGACCGCCTCGCGCAGACTGGCCGGCCAGCACCCGCGCGCCGGCGAGGCTCAGGGTCCGAAGCTGGGGCGCCGGCGGGACCGCCAGCAGCAGGAACCAGTCCTCCGCCAGCGCATCGATATCGAGCTGCCAGGGGATAATCCCGGCGCCGGCCGCCGCCGCACGGAAGGAAGCGAGCTTTTCTTCGGGTCCGCTGATTGTCAGGCGATGCTGCAGCCAGTCTGGGTGAGGCAGACGCAACGGCGCGGCACTGGCACCGCGGCCATGCCGGTGCTTCGACGGCGCCGGGCGCGGCGCCGCCCCCTCCCGGTCGGTGAGCGCCGCCGCGCCGGCAGCAGCGGCATCCGGCACCGCCGCATCAGGCGGCGCACCGACCTCTGCTTCCCATGCCGGCGCAGGCGGCACCGCGTCGGACGCCTCGGCACCTTGACGCTGTGCCAGCCAAGCTGACAGCGCCTCCGCTGCGTCGCTCGCTTGGTCCGCGGCCGAGCGCGCCATCTGCTCAGGCAGCCTTCGCGGCACGGCGCGCCCGGCCGGACCGCTTGTCGCGGCGCCGCAGGATGCGGCGGATGGCGTCGGCGCCGAGCCTTCGGTGCTCGACATTGCCCCAGCGGTCGACCTTGCGGAACACCGGTCCGAAGCCGCATTCCGAGGCCCGCATCCAGTCCTGCAGCGCCCGCACCGGGCAATTGGCCGGGGCCCGGGCGATGGTGACCATCGCCGGCGCGGCGTCCGGCGCGCGCCGGATCAGCAGCTCACACCCATCCGCAGTGAAACGCAGATGCTCGGCATCGATGGCAACCAGGGCGGCCCGGCCGAGCCCCGTCGCGGCGGCGAGCAGCAGCAGGGCGCGGTCGCGCAGGCCGGCGAGGTTGCCGGGGCAGGCACCGGCCATGCGCGCGAGACGCGGGCCGGTTGGCGGCGGCGGACGATGCGGACCCGGCGCCGCCTGGCGCTTGACGGCGCGCAAGGCGCGGCGCGCCGCCGGATCGGCATCGGGAGGCGGCAGACCACGGGCGCGATGGGCATGGGCGATGGCGGCGACCCGGCGGTCGAGCGCACTGCGGCCGAGCACCGAGGCGAGCGCTGCCAGGTAGGCGGCCAGCGTGGCGGAAGCGGCCGGGAGGCTGGCATGCCCTTGGCTGCGGCACCACTCCGAGAAGTGGCGCCAGTCGGCGGCGTAGGCCCGGCTGGTCGCTGGCGCGAGCTTCCGGTCCGAGAGCCCTGCCGCCAGGGACATGCCGGGCGCCGCCGTCGCCGCACATGCCGCGGCGCCGCCGAGCCCCCTGCCCTTCTCGTCGCCCATCCGCCTGCGTCTCCGCGTGCCCTTGGTCCGTCGCCTTCGGTCTGCGCCGGCGCCGCTCTCCGACGCCGCGGAACCCGGGGCATTCTGCGGGCTCTCAACGAATGTGGCAAGCCTTACTAAGGCGCGATAAAGCTTTTCCCCCGCCCCTATGCCTGATAAGTATGGTTGTCGGGCGAAGGGAAATGTCAGCCGGCAGTCATTGATGAGACAAGGGCTGTCGCATGCCCTTGATCGTGAGAATCCCGCGGCGAAGGCGAACCCAGCGCCGAGTTCGTGCCCTGATCGATGATAAAAAATGCCCCTGTCCGTGATAAGAAGTGCCCTTAATCGCGATACGAAGGAAGCGCTTAGGCCCTGATATCGTGGGGTCTTGAGGCCGAGGTGGCAATCTTGGACGGCTGTACGCCCGCTCTCCATTGTCGCAGCCACCTTGTATCGCCAATGAGGATATTTTTATCACGATTAAGGGTATTTTCTCGTGGAATAGGGATCACGTAACCGATTGAAATTGCCCAATATGCCGTATCATAATTAAAGACTTTCGACACTCGCCAATCAGAGCAACAAGCCAGCATGGACACCCCAATGACGAGCACGGACGCCGCTGCGGAGGAGGCTGAAGCCGCCTCCCCTGCCCTTTTGGTGTCCGTCACCGCTGTACCGCTCGGCCTGTCGTCCATGGCGGTGCGCGACTGGTTCGACGCGGCGGCCGAAGCGGCGATCCCCAACTACGACGGCAGCATCGGCACCGCCCGGATCGCCGCCGATGCCTTCGCCCGCCGGGCCAAAGCCGACAACACCCGCCGCGCCTATCGCGCCGGCGTGCGGGCCTGGTGCGCCTGGTGCGACCAGCACGCCCTGCCCTGCCTGCCCGGCCAAGCCGCCGATGTCGTCGCCTTCCTCGCCACCGAGCGCGGCCGCGGCCTGTCGGTCACCACCGTCGAGCTCCGCCGCGCCGCCATCCGCTACCTGCACTTCATCGCCGGCTGCCCGGTACCAACCGCCGAGGCCCGCGTGGCCGAGACCGTCGCGGGCATCCGCCGCCACGCGGCCGACGTGGGGGAAACCCCGAAGAAAAAGCTCGCCGCCACCGTCGAACTGCTGCGCGACATCATCGCCTTGATCCCCGACGATCTGCGCGGCCTGCGCGACCGCGCCCTGCTGCTGGTCGGCTTTGCCGGCGCCCTGCGCCGCAGCGAACTCGCCGCCATCCGGGTCGACCACCTCGAACAGCGGGACCGTGGCCTGCAGCTCATCCTGCCCCGCTCCAAGGGCGAGCGCGACGGCAGGGCCGTGACCGTCGCCATCCCGTTCGGCCGCACGGAACTCTGCCCGGTGCGCGCGCTGCGGCGCTGGCAGGACGCCGCCGGGATCACCGACGGACCGGTGTTCCGGCGCATCTGGGTGCCGCCGCGGCGGAAGGCCGAGGAGGCCACCCTCCCCGCCCTGGTCGTCGGCACCCAGGCCATCGACTCCGGCACCGTCGCCCGCATCATCCAGGCCCGCGCCGCCGCCGCCGGCTTCGAGCGCGACGCCATGGGCGGCCACAGCCTCAAACGCGGCGCCCTGACCACCGGCATGGACCGAGGGGTCCACCCGACTCACCTCAAGCGTCTCGGCCGGCACCGCACCTACGCCGTGCTCGACGAGTACCTGCAGGTCGGTGATCCGTTCGAGGCGCACCCCCTCAACGGCGTGCTGTAGCTGTAGCGGACAGCAATTGATCGCGGGTCGGAGCTTTCTGGTCCATTGCAATGATCAAGGGCACGACCCGTCAATGATGGCGATCCGCGCTCCGATGGTTCAGCGAAAGGCTCTTAACCGCCACCGGCATGAAACAGATAGCCCCGCAGCCGTCGAAGTCCCGGCCGTTCGGCCGTGGTGGCGCTGGCCGGGTAAGCGAGCCCCCCGCTCCTACTCTCGCGGGATCCCAAGCTGCAACCGCGGCACCTTGCGTGATGCGGTCGGCGACGCCGTCGCAACCTGCGATGACCGGGGCACATTCCCAGCGATGCGCGTTGTCCTTGA
The DNA here is from genome assembly GCA_963709085.1 of uncultured Alphaproteobacteria bacterium. Taxonomy (GTDB): domain Bacteria; phylum Pseudomonadota; class Alphaproteobacteria; order Acetobacterales; family Acetobacteraceae; genus Rhodovastum. Next base: position 136,593 of record CAVPVB010000011.1, on the reverse strand, counting down.
TTGCGGGGAACACGCGCCGCACCCCGACGGTGGCGAACTGTTTGGCACCAAACCTCGAAGGCGGCGCGGATCACGGTAGTGTCGCCTTCGGTGACGGCAAACGTCTCATTGGCGTGGGGACTCTCAGTGTCAGAGCATTTTGCGACTGCGCTGAATCGCTGCGGGATTTCCGAATCTGCTTGGCTCTGACTCAAGCTGCCTCCTGGCGGAAAAAGCCGGCATACATGGGGAAAGCGCTGTCGGTTGATCTTCGTGAATAGGTGGTCGCGGCGATTGCGGGTGGCATGTCCCGGCGGGCTGCGCCGCGGCGCCGCAGTTCCAGGTGAGTGTGGCCAGCGCGTTCCGATGGGCGGCGCTGGCACGTTGCTCTGGCAATGTTACGCCGAAGCCGCAACGTGGCGACTAGCGGCCAGCGCCGATCCAGGCGCATGCGCCTTTGATCCCCGGCACGGTGCAGACCACCCGGGACATAACGCTGGCCGAGTTTCTCGCGAAGCCCGCGCAGCAGGGGATTGGCGCGAGCACAGCTGGCCAACTTGCTGGGAAGCAAGTTTTTCACACGGCTTGCGAGTCAGCTTACCGGGCCGCTTGCCAGCACATTGACCAAATGATGCGCCGCCCAAAGCTCCCGGCATCACTCCCGATTTGCCGCCCGATGGTTGAACGCTTCGGTGAGCCCTACACCTCGAAGCTAAAGGCCCGTCGAGAGCGCCCGACCATATGGGCGGCAGCTTGCCGACGCACTACCAGAAAGTTGACCCGCCAGCTTACCGCGCGGCTTACTGAGGGACCTCCCGTCTGGTTTTCTTACCTGCTACCCAACCGCCCCGCCCGCCGATTATCCGACCGGCGGTCTTGTTGGCTGGGTCAAAACCCAGTTGACGTACCTACCGCCCGTCTGGCAGATTTACTTGTTTAGTGGTCGGCCGCTGCGCTGCACAGTTGCCAGTCCTGCGCGCTGGTTAGTTATCATTATTGTCGGCAGTTCGGGCCGCATAGAGGCTTTCCGCGCAGCAAGACGGCCGGTCCGTAAGTTTGCTAGGCGGCCTACACTACTCCCGCCCCACTGTGCAGACCAGTTCCCCGCCTTCCGGGCGTCTTTTTGCCTTTCTGGTTTGCGGAATGTCGGACCGGCCGGCCTGTTGGCTTTTCTTCTAGGCGGGCCACCGACCGTCTTGCTGGGCGGGCGTTCGGCGGTTCAGATGTATAGGCAAGCGACATCCTTGCCGGATTTCTGCATGTCGGACCGGCCATCTTTCCGTCTCACCGAATAGCCTACTGTCGTTCCTGACGGCCTGCCACCCGGTTAGCTCTTTTTCCAACTGGTCTGCCGTCTGCCTGGATCGGCGTTCGGGCACATACCTGGCTGCTCTGACCCCAGGTCAGCCTCCCGGCCTACTGCGGGGCTTGCCTTGCGGCTTCTTCAGCAGCTTGTCGACCTACCTCCTACCCAGCATGCCGCCTCACTTGCCGGCTTACCTTCTGGATTGTCTGCCTGCCAGCCGCGTGCCCTCTTGACTGGTTGACGGTGTGCCTTACAATCCCCCGGTCCGGATGGAGAGCTAGATGCGTGTTGTCGCGGCCTGTAGTCGCAAAGGGGGCGTAGGGAAGACCAATTTTTGCGTCCAGATTGGCGTGGCTGCGGAGCAAGCGGGTGTTCGGACGGCCTACATCGACCTCGATCCCATGGTTGGCTTGTCAAAATGGTGGAAGAGGCGGGCAGCCCAGACGCCGCTCCTCGTCCGCGCAGAACCCAACCTGGCCGCCGCGCTGGGGCATCTCCGCTCACTCGGAATTGGCTTGGTCGTCATCGACACGCCGCCCGCGGTTTCGCAGGTAGTTGCCGATGCCGTGGAGCTTGCCGATCTGGTGGTGGTGCCCATCCAGGCGTCACCCGATGACTTGGACGGGGTAGAGGGGACGCTGGAGCTGCTGTCAGCATCGGACACGAAATCCGTGTTCGTGCTGTCGCGGGTCAAGAGCCGGGCGTCGATGACCCTGGATGTGATTACCGCTCTCTCGCACCACGGGGCCGTATGTTCGGCGATGCTAGCCGACCGGGAAGACTACAAGGTGTCCAAAATTCGAGGCCTTTCCGCGGCTGAGTTCAAGCCTTCAGGCGGCGCAGCCGAGGACGTGGCCGCGCTGTGGGACCAAATCAAGCAGTATGCAGGGGTGTGGGATGGCCAGGCCAACGGTGACGGAACTCGGTCCACTGGTGCAGAAGGGCGAAGCGGTTCCCAGAGAGCCGGTGGCGCTACCGACCAGTCGGGTTATTCAGGACACGGGAGTGCCGCAGGCCAACCGGATGCCCCAGGAACCAGTGGCGCTGGCGACGACTCGGGTGGCACGGGAAACGGAAGTGCCGCCGATCCGCCAGGTGCCCGAGCCGCTCGAGCCGGACGCAGACCTTCTCGCCCGGTATCGGCGTGAGCCCAAGGTGCTTCGTGAAACGGTCTCAGTAAAAATTACGCAGCCGACCCTTCGACGCCTCGACGCCTTCATAGGTGCGACCCAAGCGCAGCGGCAGGCCGTATGGGAGGATGCGGTGGTGCAGTTTCTAGAGAAGGTTGGCTTCTGACCGGCCAGGCAGCGGGTCAGCCGTCTGGCTTACTCGTAAGCTGACTATTCAGCTTACCGGATAGATTACTGCCGTCGTCGCCGTTAGTGTGGAAGGGAGGTCGGCGGTTGGAGGGGTTCTACGCCCCAACCCTCGAAAATTTTGAAGTCTCCCCAAATCGGACATTTTTGGGAAGGTTGCTGGAGCTCGGTGACGAAAAACTGCGGCCGGCAGGGCGTCAGCAGGCGCTTGCCAAGCATCCATTTTGGGAAAGTTGGTCGGAATGGCCCGCTCAGTGACCCACAATCGTGGCGGCGAGCCTGAACCCAATTCACCTAAACCCTTGAATTTTCATGTTTTCAAAATTCCGAGGGTTCGAGCATAGAACCCCTTGAAGATCGGGGTGGCGGCAAGGGCAGCGACTTCTCTCGCCGATGGGTGTTTGGAGCCGCCCAGACGGACCGAGGTCAGCGCCGCCAATCAAGCCTTCTCCAAAAAACGGGCATCTGGTTCGACGACGACTTGCCGCCATCGGAGGCTCAGCCATTGGCTGAACAGCGGGAGAGGGTCCGTGCCCGGCGCATGGCGAAGTTGAAGAACAAAAGTGGAATTTGTCGGAATTGGCCGATCATTGGTTGGTAATTCGACCAAGACAAGAGATCTAGGTATGGGAAAAATTAACATGTAGCCAGTGCATGACACCAGCTTACTTGGCCGCAAATCTTGGTAGCTCCGAAGGTGGGGAGTTAACTGATCGGTGCCGTGCAACGGAAGGGCGGACCGGCCTAGTTGCCAAGCGGACTATTGGGCTTGCTTTGAATGGCTCGAGAACGGAGCTTGCGGGAAACGGAAAAGGTTCTGGCCACTGGGGAGTTAACTGATCACCAGCCGTGAGCCGGTTTGGCCGCCGATGGCTACCAAGCGTGGATTTACCGGGGGCTTGGACGGTTTGAGGATGAGGCCGGGGATGGCAACATCGACCTTGGCTGCCGGATAGACAGCTAGAGCCAGCGCCAGCGGACCGCCAGGAGCGAGGAACCAGGACTTAAATCCACCGATCTTCTTAAAAGCCGTCCCAAACTGGTCCTTCAGGGCAGGCCAGGAAATTGTCAGGTCGCCGTTCAGCACGTGCAGGCGGTAAGCGAGCCAGAGGTAGCAATCGAGGGCAGCCGACTGGTTGTTAAGCGACTTGATGGCTGCTTCTTCCAGCGGCAAGGGGTGGCGCTTCAACTGCTCAAAGAAGCCCTCGGACAGCTTTGCCGCTTCCAGGCACAAGCGCCCCTGGCGCGGCTTAGTCAGGTCGTCCGTTTCCAGGAACAGCGCACGGTCGACGATGGTCTGGTTAACCAAGCCAGTTTTTCTGCCCCCCTGGAAGTTGAAATGAAATGACAGCTTGCACATGGAAAGCCGCTCGGCTTGGTCACGGACGCTCTTGGCAGTCACTCCGCCGTAGGAGACCCCAATTCGGCTTAGCCAGTCTCGCAAAGAGCCGCCAAGCTCAACTTCCCGGCTTCCTGTCCTCAATGCCTCTGTTTGCAAATACAGGAGAATGAGGCGGGCATAACTTCCAAATGGGACACCGACGAATTCGGCGTCTCCGCTAGTCCCAACCAACCGCTTGCCGGGTTCAACGAGTAGGCGGATATTCTCGGCGGCGATGCCCCAGTGTGCTTCGGGAGCTAGCTTACGATGAGGAAGGGCACATTGCGCCCACCCGGAGAAGGCGAAACCCATTCCGGAGTCTTCGTTGGCCATGTAGCTTGCCGCAGCTTCGACGACAACAGGATCCACCCCCGCACCCAATGCAGCGGCCCGGCCTCTCGTTTCGAGGATCTCGTGAACCGTTCCCACGGCCGACTCCTGCATCACTACATGCTGTATGCAAACATGGCAGAAAAATTGTCTGCTGTCGCTGGGGAGTTGGCTGTACAAGCTATTAGCGAAGGGTATTAGAGTCTTCTATTAGCTTGTACAGCCAACTCCCCGGGATAACTTTGCTAACCTGTTGACAAAGGGGGTTTTCGAGGCTGCCCGGATGCAGCGTTGGGTCAGCCAACTCCCCACCCGGGGCCAGCCAACTCCCCAGCTGCCTGTGGACGACTCGGAACTGCCCCGGCCGCCGAAGAAAGCTTGGTGGGCTGGGGCCAAGGACGTAGGCGAATGGTGGTCTCCAAGTCGCCGCCTGCCTCCCGATCAGGCAACTCCCCACCCGTTCGCTCGGCTTTGGTTAGCGAGGCCACGTTGGGCCAAGCTGGATCGTATCCGTCATGACGGTATAGGGTTGAGGCCGAGGCGTGAACTCGCTCACGCTGCTGCGCTCCATCGTGGTCCGGGACCTGTCTGCCAGGAGCCTCGGGTTGCCGTGACGCCGGGGAAGGGGAGGGGGCACACGGCTGACGCATCTGCATCGGAGGCGCTGGCCGGGCTGGTGGAACGGGTGACGTTCCACAACCCGGAGAACGGCTTCTGCGTTCTGCGGGTGAAGGCACGTGGGCAGAAGGATCTGATCACGGTGGTCGCGCACGCGGCGATGATCGCCGCCGGCGAGTTCGTGCAACTGGCCGGCGCCTGGGTCAACGACCGGACCCACGGCCTGCAGTTCCGCGCCAGCTTCCTGAAGGCCAGCCCGCCGACCACGCTGGAGGGGATCGAGCGGTATCTTGGTTCGGGGATGATCCCTGGCATCGGCGCGGTCTATGCCAAGCGGCTGGTGCGGGGATTCGGTGAGGCGGTGTTCGACCTGATCGAACAGCAGCCCAACCGGCTGCGCGAAGTGGCCGGGATCGGCCCCAAACGCGCGGCGCGCATCGTCGCCGGCTGGGCGGGGCAGAAGGTGATCCGCGAGATCATGCTGTTCCTGCATGCCAATGGCGTGGGCACCTCCCGCGCCGTGCGCATTTACAAGACCTACGGCACCACCGCCGTGCAGGTGATCAGCGAGAACCCCTACCGCCTGGCGCGCGACATTCGCGGCATCGGCTTTCGCACCGCGGACCAGATCGCGTCCAAACTCGGCATCGAGAAGACGGCGATGATCCGGGTTCGCGCCGGCATCAGCTACGCCCTCGCCGAAGCAATGGACGACGGCCATTGCGGTCTGCCGGCCGAGGAACTGGCGTCGCAGACCGAGACGCTGATCGAGGTGCCGGCAGCGCTGATCGAGACCGCGCTGGCCCTGGAACTCGAGGCTGGCGATGTGGTTGCCGATGCGCTGGACGGTAACCGATGCATCTTTCTGGCCGGGCTCTATCGGGCCGAGCGCGAGATCGCCGAACGGCTGCGCATCCTCGCCGCCGGCGGCACGCCGTGGCCGCGGATCGATTCCGACAAGGCGATCCCGTGGGTCGAGGGCAAGACCGGCCTGGTTCTGGCCGACAGCCAGAAGCAGGCTGTCCGCATGGCACTGTCCTCGAAAGTGCTGGTGATCACTGGCGGTCCTGGGGTGGGCAAAACGACCTTGTTGAGCTCCATCCTGAAGGTTCTGATGGCCAAACGGACCGAGGTGGCGCTCTGCGCACCGACGGGCCGGGCCGCCAAGCGTCTGTCGGAGAGCACCGGCCTCGAGGCCAAGACGATCCATCGCCTGCTGGAGACCGACCCTGCGAAGGGCGGCTTCCGGCGCGACGAATCGAATCCCCTGAGCTGCGAGTTGCTGGTGGTGGACGAAGCCAGCATGGTGGACGTGCTGCTGATGCGGGCATTGCTGCGCGCGCTGCCGGACCAGTCGGCGCTGCTGGTGGTAGGCGACGTGGATCAGCTCCCCTCCGTCGGCCCTGGTCAGGTGCTCGCCGATATCATCGGCTCGGCCGCCGTACCGGTGGTCCGGCTGACCGAGGTGTTCCGGCAGGCGGCGGAGAGCCGGGTGATCATCAACGCGCACCGGATCAACCGTGGCCAGATGCCGGAACTCGACCAGGTCGGGCCTGGATCGGATTTCTACTTTGTCGACGCAGCCGACCCCGAGGACGGGGTGCAGAAGATCCTGACGATCGTGCGGGACCGCATCCCGAAGGTGTTCGGCCTCGACGCCGTGCGCGACATCCAGGTGCTGTGCCCGATGAACCGCGGCGGCTTGGGCGCCCGATCGCTGAACGTCGAACTGCAGAAGGCGCTGAACCCGCCAGGGGAGGAGAGGGTGGAGCGGTTCGGCTGGACGTTCTGTCCGGGCGACAAGGTCATGCAGATCGAGAACGACTATGACCGCGAGGTCTACAACGGGGACCTCGGAATCATCAGCCGGCTCGACATGGAAGAATCCGAACTTCACGTCACCTTCGACGGCCGCGACGTCACCTATGGCTTCGGGGAGCTGGACGAGCTGGTGCTGGCCTATGCGACGACGATCCATAAGAGCCAGGGATCGGAGTATCCCGCCGTCGTCATCCCGGTGACGACGCAGCACTACACCATGCTCGCGCGCAACCTGCTCTACACCGGCGTGACCCGCGGCAAGCGGCTGGTCGTGCTCGTTGGCCAGCGCAAAGCCCTCGCCATTGCGGTGAGGAACCAAGGCGCGCGACGCCGGTGGTCGAAGTTGCGGGAGTGGCTGGCTGGACCGGCGCAAATCGCATCACCAGGCTGAGCTTCGCGCCGCTCCCGTTTCCACGCGAGGCATGTCCCACGACGGAACCAACCCAAAATCGCTGTGCGTCACTCTGTCGCGGTTTCCGCCGGCGGCGGGGATGCGGCTTTGCTCGGCGACTTCCGTTTGGTCGCCTTTGCCACGACCTTTCTCATCGCCGGCGCCTTCTTCGCGGCGGCCGGCTTGTTGTTCGGTGCGGCCGGCGCGGGTCTGGCTGGCGCTGCCTTCCTGCCCTCCCGCACTGGTGCCGCCTTGCGGGTGCCTTCGTCTTCGCTGCCGCCTTGGTCTTACCCGGGCCGCAGCTTCCTTGCCCCTCAGGCGGCGCGCCTTGACCTCATCGCGAATCCCGGCGAGCGCTACGGTAGCAACGGCTGCGCAGTCGGCGCGGGACAAGGCCGTGCACAGCACGGGAGTGCGAAGGGCGACGCACCCGTGTGGCGTGCGCGGGGCAAGCCGTAGCGCTGTCATCCGGGGTCGGCGGACGTCGAGCCATTGCCGTTCCTAAAATCACAAATTGTTGTTCAACCAACAGTTGAACATGTTGTTGCTTGTGCCATAGGTTTGTAACATCTGTTGGATATCTCGGTGCCGGAGTTCGGTCAGCGGGTGCGGCAAGATAGACGGCTTGTGCAGATGTGTCAGGTGTTCACAACATATAGATCGGTGATCCAGCGGCTGCACCGGTGGTGTCGGTGCGGAAACTGCGTGGTGCCGACAGGAGCTTTTACGATTCCGAAGCCGGAACGGGGGGGCACACCCGGGCCCGGCGTATCTCCCGGATATGATATCACCTGACACATCTGCATAAGCGCCCAACGGAAGTCTCTGGATTAACTGCCAATATTGAAGGAGGATGATCCGATGAATTCTTTGCGCGATAGGTTGCTTTTGTTGTCTCAATACAAAATCATCCACGCGAAAGCCGTTCTTGCCAGTGCGAACGCTTTTGGTTGCACTTGTGATGACGACGCCGCCACATATTGGCAGGAAGCGTCTGAGCTTGCGGAAATGGCGGCCGAAATTTTGGAAAGCCTCGCATTGGTTGTGGATGTACAAGCCGGCAGTGCGGCAAACAAGATCACGGAATACCCTGACACATATGTTGAAAGTGCATTGCATGTCGGGCAACTATGCGCTGAATGTTTGCTTGCGGTGAGTAAAACGACGATCATAAACAGCAACGCAAACCAAAGTGAAAATTTAAGGGATATTGCTGATAGGTATCGCCTTCTTTCCGGAAAAGCGCGAGCTGTGGCCAACATGGCAGACAATATAGGCTGACGCATCTTGCGGCGCGTTTTGCTCTTCATGCTTGCGCTTGTAAATACGCGATAAGCTAGACCGGCATTTGGTTGCTCCGCGGATCTTGCTGTTGGTGCCCCTGACAGCGCGCCACGGGGACCTCGCGGGCGGATGGCCGGCTCCCGGTTCGTCGCGGCGTCGTTGGCACCTGTAGCATGGGCACGGGCATGATCACGATTTTGGCATCTGCAATCATCGTCAATCCGTGTATGCTGTATGGCGATGAGTTTGCGGAGCCAATGGCGCGAGAGATGGCAAACTATAAAGTGAGGGTGACCTATGACCCGAATCTCAATCGTGATTGCCTCGACGCCTACACACTGGAGCTGACTTCCACAGACGCCGATGCGACCAACGGCTTCGTTCGGGTGCCTTCAGTCAGCGGGTCAGTGCGCACGCGAGTAGGAGTGTTCGGGTCGTACGACGCGGCGGCGCGCGCGGTGTTCAGTTATATTGACGCGCCGTGCGGCCTCGTTTGCCACGCGGTGTGTCGCTGGGACTCTGGTGGCGATGACATGGTGCTGCTGGTCACCCACTGGCTCGTCGGCGTTGGTGGCAGGCCGCCCATGATCATTGGCAGGGGTCGAGAAACCATGGGTGCCGGATGACGGCGCCGGCGGCGGTTATGGGCTCGGAGCATGGCGGATCCGCTATGAAATTGCAGCGCCGCTCGATGGTGCCGGGTGGCGGTGCGGCTCCAGGGTGGCTGTTGCGACAACAATCGTTGTGCAATAAATTCTAAAACATGGCACGCGGCAAAACATCCAAGTCTGCAGAGCTACGCCACTTGATGGCGGAACGGCTAAAGGCAACCAGAATTGCATTCAATCCGAATGCCGCAGAGGTTTCCAGGGCGCTTGGCATCCACCCGCCAACGCTGAATGCCTGGGAGCTTGGACGGAATTTTCCAAGCGAACCATTTATTGTGAGGTTCTGTGATATTGTATCCTGTCCTGTCGATTGGATATACAAAGGTGTTGACGGTATAATTGTAAAAATGCCCACGGAATTGGCAGAATCACTTGAATTGTTGTACGGGCCAGAACTTCATGCTGTTATGGCTGGCCATCAACAGAAGCTGCTATTGACCGCCACTGATCTGCGCGAGTCTATGGCCCGGCGTCTGCACATGACCAGGACCGCGTATAACGACGATCGAGGCGCCGTTGCGGCAGAGCTTTCTATCGCCACGAGCGTGCTCCGCGCCTACGAGGTCGGCCGGAACTTCCCGGACGAGGCCTTTATGGTCAGGTTCTCAGCCCTGACCGGCGCGCCTGTCGACTGGATTATGCGCGGTCGCATGTCGTCGCGGATGAGACGGGACATGCAGGATCGGGTTGCCGCGGCAGCTCCGGAGCTGTTCGAACCCGTTTCATAGCGGCCACCGCACGCACCGGTGGAATAGGCGCGGATCAGATCACGAAATTGGCATCTGCATGGTGCAACATCGACGTTGGCAATAGTAGCAAAATGTGCATAGTTACATACGGTCGCAGCCATGTCATAATATGTATGTCTTGCGGCGATGATGGATCAGGCTTCAGGTGCAGGCCGCCAGAGGTTGCGACCCTATTTCCATGTGGGGTGCGGCACGCCCCTCGGTCCACGACACCGACGCCCGTGGGGCCACCACTTCCGGGTGGCTGTACTTGGGGGACCGGCAGCGGCTGACGAGCGATTTCGACCGACTGCCGCCTGACGACCAGTGCTCGGAGAGACGCTGAATATGCCCCTCCAAGCAGGCTTCTTCGGCAAGGAGCGATCTCGTGCGGACAGTTACCCCGCGAACTCTACTGAAATTGCCGCCGCACGAAGCAAAAATCGTGCAACACGGTGCGAGCAAAGATGCCACACGGCATCAGCCATCGCTCTGCCTGTGGCGCTTGCCGTCAAAGACGACGTGTTCCATGCCGTTGTTGTCAATCCCGAAGATGATGCCCTCGCGCGTGAATGCATCGCGGATGGCGATGATGGTTGCGAGGGTCGTCTCGCTCCGCGCTTCGAAGCGTACGACCGTTGTGCGGCCGACGCCGGCAGCCTTGGCGAGATCGCCAGTCCCCCAGGCAAGAGCACCTCTGGCAGCTCTGCACATCGTGGGGGAAATCAGACTCCTCTTTCACGCGCCAACGGCCTTCATTTTCCCACTTGCGTTTCGTCTTGTCGCGGTGCATTATGCACCGCAGAAAATACAATATGGCCTAACGCTCTCGGCGGAGACAAGCATCGGTTAGCACTCCATCAGATCGATTCCGGACGTAACATACCAAGGCTGGCCGTGCTTGGCAGCGGAGCAGGATCGCATCTGCGTGGACGCCTGGGTTTCGTAGGCCTGTAGCGGCCCGCCAAGGCCATCGTGCTGGACTCGCTGACTATCACGTGCGGCCCCGATCCGTGGGCCTGCCGGCGCCTGAAGTTTGCCAAGTGCTGGTGCGGCTTCAGGGAATTGTGGGCGATCAGATGCCCACGCAGGGTCAACCAGCGGAGGCTGGCAGGGATGGTGATCCCGCCGGCCTGACGATCAGCGGCACAGGGGGCGGATGCACTTCCTCCTGAGCATGACCATTCGGCGAGGAGGAATCCCGTGCGAATTGCTGCTCGACGCGTGTCACTCAAGCCGTTGTCGCCCGGGGCGCCCGTGCGCTGCGGCACGGTTCATGGAAACCGGCAGGCCGGGTTCGGCGGCGATATCCGCGAGCCTCTTCAGACCGCGCGTTGGAGCGCCGTCTCGCCGCGGCACGCGGCGTTGCCGCCCACCTTGCCGGTCCGCCACCGCAACCGTCACCGTGCGCCGGGCGTGGCGCTGACCGATTGCGCGGCCGGCGGTGGGATGCGCCATTCGACCTCTGACGCCTGGCTGGGTGAGCGCCCCCACCGTTCCGAAATAGTGCGGTGGCTCGCCGTCAATGCCGCGCGCCGCAGTGAGTTTCTGTTCCGGGCGCTGGCTGACCTGCTCGATCGTGGCTCTCTGACCGAGGCACAGGAGGCGGCGGTTCGCCGCTGCCGTGTGCGCGCGCTCACGCGGGATGCTCGATACTGGCTCCCCGAACGGAGGAAAGACGGCCGATGAGCGCGCTCGCGGTGGCCGCTATCATGGGGCTCGCTGTCCTGCCGGAGTGCGGTGCCGGTCAAGGCGTTCCGCCGGAACGCATGGCCGCGGTGGCGATGGTCGAGAGCAGCGGCGACCCGCTGGCGATCGGTGTCAACGGCGATCACCCGACCACGCTGCACCCGGCCACGAAGGACGCGGCCGTGGCAACGGCGCGAGCGCTGCTCGCGCAGGGCAAGTCGATCGACCTGGGCCTGACCCAGATCAACAGCGCGAACCTGGCGCATGACGGCCTGACCGTCGAGACGGCGTTTGACGCCTGTGCGTCGCTGCGTGCCGGGGCGGCGCATCTGGCCGCGGATTTCGAGGCCGCATGGCGCGCGGCGCACTCCCGCTACAACACCGGCGACCTGCAGCGCGGCATTGCCAACGGTTACGCGCTTCGGGTGTCCACGGCCATGCGCATGGCGATGGCAACCGGCCGCGCTGCTTCTTCTGTGCCCCAACCGGCAGAGGCCGCACGCAACCCGTTCAACCGGCCATCGCGGACAGGCCGGGACCTCGTGTTCGCGCAAACCGACAGGAGATGACGTCATGTCGTGGCTAACCGTTGTGCAGAATATCAGCCAGTTCATAACGGGCACCTTCGGATCGACGCTGTGCATTATCGCCGTCGCGATCGCCGGCGCGCGGGCCATGCTGCATGGTCACTGGGGCCAGTTCTGGTCGGCCATAGGCGGCGGCGCCGTCCTCATGAGTTCCGCCTGGACCATCAACACCTTCATGGGCGGCTGACCGGCGCACGCCACCATCCTGTCTGATTGCCTGGACGGCGCCGGTGCGGACAACCGCACCGGCGCCGCCGAGGGGGTCGGTCGACCATTGGCGATACGGGAGGCAGCATGAGCGAGCACAGCAGATCCGAGATGCTGTTCGTGGCCCTGACACGGCCAGCTTTGGTCTGGGGCGTGCCGTTCGAGGGGGCGGCGATCAACGTGCTTTGCACCTTCGCCGCCGGGCTTGAGCTGTCAGGCCCGACGATCTGGCGATCGCCGATCATGTTCTGGCTGGCGGCGGTGCCGATCCACATGATCATGCAGCGACTGACCTCGTACGACTTCCATTGGTTCCGCACGATCCGGATCTGGGCGCTGTCGACAGGAACCGGCCGGACCACGCTGGAAAGCCTGCCGACGCGACGGCCGCGGTCCGGACGGGAGGTGGCGAGCAGTGGCTGACCTCCCCGAGGCCCTGCTGGGCGAGAGGATTCCGTTCGAGGATCATATCGCCGACGACGTCGTGCTGATGAAGGGCAACGGCGTCATGGCGATGTTCGCCGTTGCCGGCGTGTTCCCCGACACCGCCGACGAGGTGGATATCGCCGGATGGTACGACGGACTGCACAACCCGCTGAAGAACATAGCGGCCGAGGATACCGAGCTGACGATATACCAGTGCCGGGGCGAGGCCGACCGCTCGGTCTATGAGGATGGCCTGCACCGCTCGCCGTTCGCGCGTGACCTCGGCAATGCCTACCGGGACAATCTGTTCCGGCGATCGCTGTATTCCAACCAGATGTTCCTGGCGATCCAGGTGCATGCGCCGAATGCCGCGGCGCAAGGCGTCTCGCGGTTCCTGTCCGATGCGGTCACCGACCCGCGGGCAGGGATCAACGCGCGGAAGGCACGCCTCAACGAGATCTGCGACCTGCTGCAGTCCCAGCTTGGCGTGTTCGGCCTGCGCCGGTTGGGCTACGTCACCCGCGGTCATGTCGTCTTCAGCGAAATCGCCGAGGCCGTGGTCTTCGCCATGACCGGAACCTGGCGCCAGATCGGCGCGAGCACCGGCCGGATGGGCAACGCGATGTTCTCCGAAGCGATCCGGTTCCGCCACCAGCGGGTGGAATTCCACGGCGCCGGCGAGACCACCTTCGCGCAGATGTATGCGTTCAAGGAATACCCCGTCACGACCTGGCCGGGCATGTTCCACGGGCTGGCGATGGCGCCGTATCGCAACACGCTGATGCAGTCCTACCGCTTCCTGTCGAACGCGGCCGGCATGGGCGCGATCACCCGCAAGCAGAACAAGATGCTGGCGGCCGGTGACAAGGCGGTCTCGCAAACCGAGGCGCTGGACGCCGCCGCCGATGACCTGATGTCGCGACGCTGGGTGCTGGGCGACCATTCGCTGGTCCTGATCGCCTTTGCCGACAACCGCCGCGCCATGGCGGAGGTGGGCAACGCCGCCTGGCGCGACCTGGCCGCCTGCGGCCTGGTGGCCACCCGGATGACCAAGGCGCTGCAGGCCGCCTATCTGTCCATGCTGCCGGGCGGCGCGTTCTGGCGCCCGCGCCCGGGGTTCGTGAAGTCGTCGAACCTGGTGGCGTTCGCCCCGTTCTACAACTGGCCGGCCGGCCAGGCCCGCGGGCACTGGCCGGGACCGCCGGTTGCGATCTTCCGGACCATGGCGGGCACGCCCTACCGGTTCCACTGGCAGGTCGGCGATGTCGGTAATACGCTGGTCACCGGCGCCGTTGGCAGCGGCAAGACGCTGACGACGGCGTTCCTGCTGGCCATGACCGCCGGGCGTGCCCGGGTGGTGGCGCTGGACCACAAGCGGGGCTGGGACCTGCTGATCCACCGCATGGGCGGCGACTATGCCGTGCTGGGAGCCGGCGAGCCGCATTTTGCGCCGCTGAAGGCCCTGGACGCGTCGCCGCGCAACATGGAGTTCCTGACCGACCTGATCCGGGGCTGCGTCGGCGGGGCGATGACCGAGGAGGAGGGAAGGCGGCTCGCGGTCGGACTGGCCACGGTCATGCGCCTGCTGCCGGACGACCGGTGTCTGGGCGAGCTGCGGGCGTTCTTCGACGATGCGCCGGAAGGCGCCGGGGCGCGGCTGGACAAGTGGTGCCACGGCAACGAACTGGGATGGGTGATCGACGCGCCGGCCGACACGGTGAGGTTCGGCAACCTGAACGGGCTGGACACGACGGCGCTGCTGGAGAACCCGCGGGCGCGCGGCCCGGCGATGAGCTACCTGTTTCACCGCATCTCGCTGCTGCTGGACGGCACGCCGCTGCTGGTCCCGATGGACGAGGGGTGGCGGGCGCTGCTGGACCCGGTTTTCCGGGCCAACATCGAAAAACAGCTCCGCACCATCCGCAGCAAGGGCGGCGCGGTGGTGTTCATCACCCAGTCGCCGCGGGACATCATCGATAGCGGGATCGCCAACATCCTGGTCGAGCAATGCCCGACCGCGCTGCATCTGGCGAACCCAAGGAGCACCCGCGCGGACTATGTCGACGGTCTGAAGCTGACCGAGGGCCAGTATGAGGCCTTGCGCGGTTTGCCGGGCGGGGAGGGGTTGTTTCTGCTGGTGCAGGGCGACCGGAGCGTGGTCGCGCAGCTTCCCTTGCGCGGGCTCGACAGTTTCATCGCCGTGCTGTCGGCGCGCGAGGAAGACCTGCGGCGCATGGACCGCATCCGCTCAAGAGTCACCGGCGCCGACGCGTTCGAGGTGTTCCACCGGGAGAAGGAATTGGCGGAATGACACCCACCCGGCGGTTCCTTATCGGCACGACGGCGGGGATTGCGCTGTTGGCCGCCTGCTATGTGGCGCCGGCGCGCGCCGACCTGCCGGTAATCGACAGCGCCGCGCTGGGCGAATGGGCGACGGCGTTGTTCAATGACGCCAAAGCCTATGCGCTTCAGCTCCAGCAATATGCCACCGAGGTCAAGACCTACATTGGCGACGAGCTTTCGTGGCTCAGGCAGGCGCAGCAATATGCCACGCAGCTGCAACAATACGCCAACGAACTCGCGATGTTCATATCGTTCGTGCACAACCCCAGCCTTGGCGCGGCGATGGGACTTATGAGTGCCGCTGGCCTGAGCAACGGTCTGCCGATCAATCCGTACGCGGTCCTCGGTCTGGTGAACGGCTTCGCGTACGGGCAGGGGGGTATCCCGGAAATCAGCGGGATAATGAGTTCTCTCTCCGGCCTGGTCGGCAGCTCCTATGCGACCTCGCATGTCTACACGCCGACCGACGGGTCATGGAACTCGCAGCAGGTCATCGCCCGGGCAAACGGCATCGCCGGCGAGCAGGGTGCGGCGGAGGCCGCCTACAGCGATCTTCGTACCCACCAGCTGGCGCTTCAGCCGCTGCGCGAGCACCTGGCAACCGCAACCACGCCGAAGGATGTTCAGGACACCCAGGCGCAGATCGAGCTGGAGACAACCTGGACCACCAATGAGGCGGCGCAGCTGGCCGCGATATCGGCGACCTATCAGGCGCAGTCGGACAGCATCGTGCAGCGCGACAACGAGAGGCTGGCCATGGATATCGAAAGATTTGTTGCATCATCGCCCAATCCGCACCCGTGAAGGAGTCAACCGGTATGTTTCGTGCGAGCCAACTGTATCATGTTCCCATCTACATCGCGTGCGCCGCGGCGGGTGCCGGCGGCACGTGGTATTTCACCAGGGTCGCATCTCCGACGCCGGCGCAGCAGAGCGCGACAGCGATGCCGCCTCCCGTGCGCACGGTCTCCTGGTTTGAAGCGCACCCGTCCGAGATGAGGCAAAAGTTTGCTGCCTGCAACGATAATCCCGGCGGCGCCATGGCCGACCCGGAGTGTGTGAACGCATCGGATGCCAATGATCATGTCAGCCTGTCCAGGATGCTTCGAGGAGCACCGAAATGACGGTCGGTTTGATCATGTTCGCTCTGGCGATCTACGCCGCGCAGCACGGGGCGTACGGCATAGCCTGCCTTGCGCTCCTGGCCATGGTGATGGTTTTCCTCGGCTCCTTCAGGGTGGTTATCGTCCTTGGCTTCGTCAGGCTGCTGCGGGGATCCCGGTAGCGCACCACTGCGAAAGCGGCTCGTGATGAACGTTGACTGGACGCTGTTTGCCAATCTCTACAACACGCTCATAACGCCCCTCATCGGCCAGTTGCAGGCCATGGTGGGCACCGTATGCAGCACCATGCAGCCGATCGCGCTGGCGATGGTCACGCTGTGGCTGGCGTTTGTCGGGATGGACATTGCCAACGGTTCCAGGACCCTCCAGCAGGCGATGCGCGACTTCTTCATTGCTGGCATGGTGATCGGCGCGCTGCAGACCGGGCAATATACGCAGTACGTGTCCGACTTTTTCCTGCAGGCGGTGCCGAACACCCTGGGCGCTGCGTTGGGCGGCACGACATCGCCGGTCGCCGGGCTGGACACGGTTCTCGATTCCGCCGTCACCGCCGCCGCCAACACCTATGAGGCGCTTCCGAGCTATGCGCTGAAGACGATACCGCTGGCGCTTGGCGTCATCGTGTTCGTTGTGATTGCCCTGGTCGCGGTCGGCTACGCCTTCGCGGTCTACATGACAGCGGCGATCATCAACGTCGCGGTGATCGTGGTTGGCCCGGTGTTCCTGGCGCTTGCCGCCATCCCCGCCACGCGGCGCTTCGCGGCCGGATGGCTTGGCGTGGTGGTCGGCGGCTGCGTGACCCAGCTCATGGCCGTCGCGGTCATCCTGTTTCTGACCGGGGCTGAGAACAATATGATCCAACAGACGGCCGGCTCGGTTGCCAGCAACGATTCCGACAGCCTCGGAATGCTGTGGGGCCTGGCGCAATGCGGGATCCTGCTGGCGCTTTGCACGGCCGTCGTGAAGAAAATCCCGTCCATCGCGCAGGAGATTGCCGGCGGCGTCTATCACGGGACGGCGGGTGCGCACAGCGCGACGTTCGGACTGGCCGGCTGGGGCGTGCGCGCGGCTGCGGGCAGCGCCGGCGCTGCCGGTCAGGTCCTGACCCAGCTCGGTTCGGCCCGGTCTTCAAGCGGCGGGAGGTCAGGCGGTGGCCGCCCGACCGTTCCGACCGGCCGGTCACTCTCAGGGAGAGCGTAGATGGTACGTTCGGGAGTCAAATGGATCGTGCTTGCCCTCGGCCTGGGCGTGCTGGCGGGCTGTGGCAACGTCAGCGGCAAGGCGCTGCCGATGGTCAGGAACAGCGATCCGACCTGGCCGCTGGTCCCCGATCATCTTGAGTTCGGGGCGCTGCCGAAGTGAGCCAGGTCAGCAAGATATCTCCCTGGACGGCGAAGCCGCTGACCGACGCGTCGAAGCACGCGAAGTTCCGGGCTGTGATGGACCTGTCGGCGGAGCGGGTCATTCTCGGCCGGTCGGCGATCGTCACCGGCTGGGTCATCGGTGCCGTGGGCGTCAGCTGCCTGGCGGCGTCGGTGTTCGGCTGGGTCACGCTGCTGCCGCTGAAGACCACGGAGGTAAAGTTTTTCCTGGTGGACAGGTCCACCGGCATCATCGGCGAGCCTGTCGGGCTGCAGGATGCGCCGAAGCTCTTCGGCGCCGCGGTGGAGCAGCAATACCTGCGGCGGTACGTCGAAGCGCGGGAAGGCTGGGTGCCCGAGATGGACGAGCGCAACGACCACGTCGTGAAGATCATGTCCACGCCGGACGAGCAGGCGCGCATCGCCGACGCCCGCAGCGCGCCTGGCAATCCGGTCAAGGCGCTCGGCAAGGAGGGCCATGTGACGGTGGAGAACTTCCGCTTTCACCCGCTTGCGCTCGGCAAGGACGGCGAGACCCGGCGCTATTTGGTGCAGTTCGATCGCACGGTCTGGCACGGGGCGAACAGGGACCCGGCAAGAGCGTGGAGCGCGACGGTGGATTTCCAGTGGCATCCGAACCTGCCGATGCGGCCGGATGACCGCAGCGACAACCCCGGCGGTTTCCAGGTGCTCGGCTACAGCGCCAGTTCGGACACGCCTGACCAGAGGAGGCAGTGACCGTCATGCATATTCCAGCGGCCATCCTGGCGACCTCGGTTTCAATTGCTGCCATCTGCCATCCGGCGGCGGCGGAGGACGCCGGGCGCGGCACGCAGATTCGCGTCGCCGCCTACTCGCCGCTGAAGCGAACGGAGATCGTCGGCGTGGTCGGACAGCCGACCACGATCACCTTCCCCAGAGGCGAGTCTGTCTATCGCGTGGTGCAGACCGGCAAGCCCGACAAGGACGGCACGCTGGCCGATGCGGGCTGGCAGGGCGCGTCGCCGGCGGAGGTGAAGGACACGCCGCTCGGCAACAACCTGACCCTGTGGCCGGCCGTCCCTGGCGAAAGCACGATGACGGTCATCACCATGTCGTCCGAGGGCGGCCAGAAGGTCTACCCGTTCCGGCTGCTGGCGAAGCCGGATCAACCCGGCGCGGTGGATGCCCCCGGCGTCGTGCTGAACCTGATCTTTACCGGCAGCGCGGCGCCGGCCGCCGCCCCTGCGGCAACTCCCGTTGCCACCGCTGCCCCCGCTCTGACGGCACGGCAGAAGGCCGCCCAGGCGGAACTGGAGGCCGCCCGCGAGCATTTGCGGACCGACGCCTTCAACGGGGCGGACGGCTTCTGCCACTACTTCGCACAGGGGAAGAAGCCGAATGACATCGAGCCACGCTGCCCGATGGACAATGGCGAGTGGACGCTGATGCGGTTCCCCGGCCTGTCCAGGAAGCCGGCGGTCTACGTGGTCACAGGCGACAACGAGGAACGGCTGGCCCGCCAGCATGGCGACGGCGATTTCGTTGTGGTGGAAGAGATCGCCCGGCGCTTCCGGCTGCGGTTGGGACCGAACGTCCTCGACATCTTCAACGACGCCTACGACCCGGCCGGGAAGCCGGCGGGCACCGGCACGACGGCGCCGACGGTCGAGCGTGAGCTTCTGCAGGTGACACGCTGATGGCCCCCCGCGATTCCGACGACGAACTGGACGACGAGGTCGAGCCGAGGCCGTTCTGGCGGCGCCGGAATGTCCAGCTGATCGGCCTGGCCGCCGTGCTGGTGCTGGCGTTCCTGTCCACCCGCGGCCAGGCGCCGCACAAACCACCGGCGGACAAGGGCGCCGACCAGTTCATCGGCGTGGTGGTGCCGTATCAACCGGCCAGGGCGGAGCCGGCGCCGCCATCGCCGCCGGCCAAACAGGCAGAGGCGTCGCCGCCGTCACCCACGCCGCCGGCCGCCCCGGACCTTCGGTCGCAGCTGCCGTTGCCGCCGGGCGTGCAGGCCAGGCCGGTGCGGCCGGCGATGCTGTCCTACGTGGTGCCGCATACCGAGGGTCCGCGGCCCGCCCCGGCGCCTGCCGAGCCGGCGCGGACCGGGCTGGAGTTCAAGACCTCCACTCTGCCGGGCGTGAAGGCATCGCCGGCGATCGACGACACCTATCAGTTGATGCCCGGGCTGCTGCCCTGCGTCCTGGATACCGCCATCGAAAGCGATCTGCCGGGGCCGCTGCTCTGCCATCTCCCCGGCCCGGTCTATTCGCCCAAGGGCGTGCTGCTCATGGAGGCGGCGACGCAGGTCATCGGCAAGTACCAGACGATGAGCCGGCATGGCGGCAACCGGCTGATGGCGGTATCGACCTACGCGCATACGCCGAACGGCATCTGGGTACCGCTGACCGGCGAGTCCCTGTCCGACGATCTCGGCCGGACCGGGTTGGATGGCGCGGTCGACCAGCATTATCTGCAACGCTTCGGCGGCGCCATCCTGCTCACGCTGACCCAAAGCGCGCTGGGCATCCTGCAGGCGGAGGTGGCGAAGGGCGGCAACACCTATCTCGATCTGAATACCGGCAGCGGCATCGGCGGCGTGGCGCAGCAGATCCTGCAATCGCAGATCGACATTCCGCCCACCTTCAGCAAGCACCAGGGGGAGACGATCGCGCTGTTCCTCGATCAGCCGATCGACTTTTCCGACAGCTATCGCCTGCGTCAGGTGCGCCGGTGAGGAACGGCGAGGTTACGCTGCGCCACCTGCTGGCGCCGATCCAGGATCTGCTGAGCGATCCGGAGGTGACCGAAATTGTCATCAACCGGCCCGGCGAGATCGGCACCGAGCGCGGCGGCGCATGGCTCTGGCGAACCGCCGAGGCGTTCGATTTCCAGCGGCTGGATGCGATCGCGCTGCTGGCCGGACGCATGACCAGCCGGGAGGCGGACCCGGCGCATCCGCTCTGCGGGTCAACCCTGCCGGATGGCCAGCGCATCCAGATCTGCCGGCCGCCGGCGACGCCGCCGGGCGTCATCGCCATGTGCATTCGCAAGCCGCCCCAGTCGCCCCGGCGGCTGGAGGACCCGGACCTGGCCGATCTGTTCGCGGTGGCGAACGAGGGGCCGGTCCGGGGCCGCGAGGCGGATGCGAAGCTGGTCGCGCTCTACCGGGCGAAGGACTGGATGGCGTTCCTTGCCGGGGCGGTGAAGGCGCGCAAGACGATCGGCACGGCCGGCCTGACCGGCAGCGGCAAGAGCGATCTGTTGCGGCGCCTGCTGGGTGCGGTGCCGGAAGAGCACCGCATCGTGACCATCGAAAGCGACCCGGAGTTTGGCGAGGTCGGACCGCGCAACCGGGTCAGCCTGTTCTACAACGACGACCGCGACGGTCAGCGGGCGGTGGATGTCGTGAAGGCATCCTTGCGGATGTTTCCGTCGACCATCGCCTTCCAGGAGGTTCGCGGCCCGGAGTCCTTCGCGCTCATGCGCGCCATTCTGAGCGGGCACAACAGCTTCACCTCCTGGCATGGCGCCGAAGGCGGCGAGGTGGCCGCCATGTGCATGATGCTGCGTCAGCATGAATCCTGCCGCACCACGCCCGATGCGCAGCTCGCCGCATTGGTGCGGCTGTGTTTCGACATCATCGTCTTCTGCGACCGCAGCAGCGAGGACGGCTTCCGGGTGCGCCGGGTGTGGTTCAGGGCGGCTGAGGAAGCCGCGTAGCAGGAGAACCTGTTGTCATGCGCAGGCTGGCACTTCTCGCGACCATTTTCCTGGCCCCCGTCATCATTTCAGCGCGGGCGCAGACGGCTCAATGCGGCCTCGATGCCGCGGCCGGCTGTTCCACGACGGCCGGCGCCACCGCGACGCCGTTGCCTCCCGCTTCGCTGGCATCCGCGGTGGCGGCGTCCGAGCCGGCAGTCCAGGCCGAACTGGCGCGGGTACTGGCGATGGCGCAGCAAGCCGCGACCGCGGCGGCACAGGCGTCGGCGCAGCTGCCGGCGGATATCGCCGACATCCAGGCCAGCTGGGCGCTCATTCAGGCCCAGGCCGCGCAAGCCGCTGCGCCACCCTCCGAGGCGCCGGCTGGCGAGAATCCGCAGTGATCTGGCGAATGATCACGCTCGTTCGAAATGCCAGCCTCGGCGGCGTGGCCGCGGTCCTGGTTGTCGCCTTGTGGCTGCTGTCCGCCTCGGCACTCTGGTGCAAGGGAACCGGCAGCCCGTTCACCGCGCCGTGGCTGCAATGGTGGAATGCCCTGGCCTGGTGGGGCGCCAACTGGTGGGTCAATCTGTGGCTGGTGCTCGCCGCGGTGGTGCCGACGGTCTTGCTGGCGATGCTGCTGTTCGGGCTGTTCCTGACCCTGCGCTGGCGTTGGCGCGGCGGCCGTCGGCTGGCCCCGGTTCCGGACGGAGGTGTGCGGGCGGTCGAGCGCGGGGTGACGGACAACCACGGCCACGCGCAGTGGCGATCGATGGCGGAGGCGCTGAAGCTGTTCCCCGGCCCCGATGCGCGCCATGGCGGTGTCGTGGTGGGCGAGGCGTACCGTGTCGACCGGGACACGGTGGCCGGGATGCGGTTCCGGCCGCGGGACCGCAGCACCTGGGGGAGGGGAGGGACGGCGCCGCTGCTGATCGACCCCTGCACCGAGGGCAGCGGTCACAGCATCGTCTTCGCCGGTCCCGGCGGCTACAAGACCACCTCCGCCGTGTCGACCATCCTGGAGTGGACCGGCAGCAGCGTCATCCTCGATCCGTCAACCGAGCTGGGTCCGATGCTGGACGGCGCGCTCCGCGCCCAGGGCAAGACGGTGGCGCATATCGGCGTTTTCGGCGGTGACGACACCAGGCCGCCGGCCACCGGCCTCAACGTTCTGGCCTGGATCGATATCGCCCACCCGGAAGCCGAGATCCATGTCCGGACCGTGGTCTCCTGGATCTACGACAGCGCGACCACGCCCGCCGCCGCCCGGACGGAAGATCCGTTCTTCGCCCCCATGGGCCGTGAACTGGTCACCTGCCTGCTGGCGCATCTGCTGTGGAGCGATGCCAGCAGGGGGGACAAGACCCTGGCCTCGCTGGCGATGGGTATCTCGATCCCCGAGACTGACATGCTGGATCTGCTGGCCGCTATCAACGCCGGGTCGGCCAGCCAGATGGCGCGGCGGATCGCCGGCACGCTGATGAAGTGCAAGGCCGAGGAGACCTTCAGCGGCGTGTTCATGAACGCGGTGAACGGCATCGCGTGGCTGTTCACCGGCGCCTATGCCGATCTCGTGTCCTTCGGCGAGTTCGATCCGCGCACGCTGCTGGACGGCCGGACGACGGCCTTCCTGAACCTCAGTCTGCGAACCCTTCAGGTCACGCCGGCGATGGCGCGCGTCCTGGTCGGCGCGTTGCTGAATACCGTCTACATGGCCGATGGAAAGACCAACGGGCGCATTCTGTTCCTGCTCGACGAGGCGGCCACTCTCGGCCGTCTGAAGGCGCTGGAGACGGCCCGCGACACCGGCCGGAAATATGGCGTGTCGCTGCATCTGCTCATGCAGTCGATCGGCCAGCTGACCGAGGCCTGGGGCCGTGACGGGGCGCGGGCCTGGATCGATGCGGCCAACTGGATCGGCTATGCGGCGATCCGCGCCGCGGGCGCCGGCAAGGATCTGAGCGAGCAACTCGGCAGTCATGGCGCGCTGGCCTACAGCGAGGGCGACAACCAGGGCCGGCAAAAGCCGTTTGGCCTGAACTTCGGGTCCACCTCGCGCGGCGTCAACCTGAACGTCCACGAAATCCGGCGTGTGCTGATCGCGGCCTCCGAGATGCAGCAGGATTTGCGCGACGACGAAATCATCATCGTGCCGGCGAACGGCCTGCCCATCCGGTGTGGGCGGGCAATCTATTTCCGCCGGCCGGACATGGTGGACCAGGTGGACACCAACCGGTTCGCGATGTCGGCCGCGGTGGGCTGACGGGAACCTGACGGTCAGGACCGGCGCAACGCCGCTCCTGCCTGCGAATGAGGGAGCCATGTCGGATTCGCAGAGGGCAATACAACGGGTTCGCGATGAGGCGGGCGGTCTCCTGCAACGGGCGCGCGCCCGCTATGACGGGCTCGCCGAAGACAGCTACGCATCGCGTCTGGAAGCGGGTGAAGATGTCCGGTTCTTCGCCGAAGTCAGCCGGAAGGTGAATGCGGCAACGCCCGGGGCAACCGTCGATCTCCGCAAATCCGTGCCCGACGACGGCTATGACCCGGAAGAAGCGGCGGATGCGCAATTTGTCGGGCTTGCGTATGTGAGCCCGACGGAAAAGGCGGTTCGCGATTACGACCGGCGGCTCAGTGCGATCGGACCCTTGCTGAGGCAATTGCAGGATGCCGGCGTGACTGTCGAGACCGGAGTTCAAATCCGCTACGCGGACCCGCCGCAGCACGAACGCGTTCCCGTTGCTGACATGCTCCCTTCGCCCCCGCGCAATCCGGAACCGGCGAAGGAGCAGCTTGACCGCGCGCTGAGCGCGCTGGACATGGCGCACCGGGGCCTGGCGTCTGCAGGCGATTATTCAGAGACCGAGCTTCGCCAACTCGCCGGGCAGGCAACGCGGAGCGTCGAAAGCGTCCTGAGCCACCCTGAAGCTGCCGCCCATCTCAGGGCGGCCGGGATGCCGGAGGAATCGCTCCGCGCGGAACTGGCAGCGGGCAACGACCGTCAGGTCGCGTCGGGAATGGAGCTGGCGCAACGGAACCTGCCGACACCCGTGCGGGCGATGCCCGGCAACACGGAACACGCCTCGCCACCAACAGGAGGGATGCTCGTGAACAGCAACGAATCGGCACGCAAATCCCGGATACAGCACGCCAGGGAGGTGCGGCAGGAGCGTGCGGCCGAATTCTGGCAGCGCACGATTAATGAGGGCCGCGCCCAGCGCCAGGCCGGTGTTCAGATGGGCGAGGGGAACAAGCCCGAGCAGAAACCGCCACAACCGCGCCAGTCCTGACCGGGCGCGTCTGACAAAGCGGTTGCGGCACCGCCGGACAATTCCTCACAGCGACGGTCGGACTGACGCTCAAAAGGAGACGGAAAGATGCGAAGGACATCGACGTTCATCGCCGTGGTAATCGCCACCGGGCTGGCGGGGTGCGCCGGTCCGCAGGCGCGCGGCACCTACCAGAGCAGTGCCAGTTACGACAGACTGTATGCGGCCTCGCTCGCCGCGGTGCCGGCGGTCGGTTTCACCGTCACGAATGCCAGCAAGGCGGACGGACTGATCGTTGCCCAGCAGGGCGTCGTCCTGGGGCATGGCGCGTCCGTTGGCCTGAATGTCTCCATCTCCCCCGAAGGGCCGGCGCGTATCATGCAGGTGAATTTCACCGCGCCGCCCGCCAGCCTGGCGCTGGGCAGCTTCGACCAGAACGTTACCGACTACGTCAACGCGGTGAAGACCCGCGTGCCGGACGTGCGGCCGTACCCGTAACAGCCGGTGGGAAGAATCGAGATGTCCGAAGAACGTGCAGCCGCGTTCTGGCGGCGTACGATCGAGGTCGGCCGTCTGCATCGACAGGCCGCTGCCCGGATGACGGAGAGGCACAACCCTGAGCCTGAACCGCCGCCATCTCTTTCATCGCGAGCAGAAGCAATGTCGGGGCTGTTCAATCGCGACACGATGCCGGCGATCATGCCTGACCTGCTTCCGGTTACGAGTTGGGGGAGCAACCTGGCAAAGTTGCTGATCTGGCGGTCCTGGAAAGCGATCCGGGCGCCGGTGATGGCGAGACGTGGCTATCGCTGTCAGATATGCGGCGGTGGGTCGGGGCAACGGCTGGAGTGTCACGAGATCTGGGCTTACTCGCTGCCGCCGCAGGGAGCGCCGGAAGAGGTCGTCGGGGTTCAGCGGCTGATGGGTCTGGCGACGCTATGCCCATCCTGCCACGAGATGTTTCATCTTGGCTTTGCTCGGGTGCAGGGGCGCGCCACCGAGGCGAAGGCCCGTCTGATGGCGGTCAACCGCTGGAGCAACAGTGAGTTCGACGCCTACCATGCGGCAATGGGCCACCGGTATGAGTCTCGCTGTCGGTGGCGCTGGGTATTGGATCTGTCGCTGGTTCAGTGGGCGGCCCCGCTGGCGGTTGACACCAACAAGGGATGGGTGCTGGGGGAGGATGGCTCGCTCTTCCGGACGGATCCTCACACCCGTCTCACCGCATGGACAGCGATTCTCGGCGTCCCGTTTTCGGTTGCGGGCCGCGACATGCCGGCGATAAGCCCTGCTGAGGGTTACGACGGACTGCACCCCGAGCAAGGGGATTTCGGCTTCGTACGCAGCATGGGCAATGGCGTGGCAAATGCCGCGCCTGAAGCCATGGACGAGGACGATGGCGAAGAGCCGGCCGCTGCGGCGACGTTCAGGGTGGTTGATGCGGCGCATGCCGCACCTGAAGCCGTGGACGAGAACGAAGATCTGGCCGCTGCGGTGACGTTCAGGGTGGTCGAGGTGGCGGAAGCGGAGCAAGCCGGGCGGCGGGTCGCGGAGCTGATGGACCGGCCGTTCAACGCATCCGCGGACTTCAGCGAAACGCCGGCGCCGCGCGCGCGGCCCGTCGCGGTGTTCGCGATTCCGCGGCTGGCTCGACAAGTTGCTGGGCTGATGGCGGGAAGAGCGCGCCCGCGCGAGGGCTTCGTCTACGTTCTGACCCATCCTGCCTGGGCGAAGCTTGGTCCTGCCGGCGCGGTCAAGATCGGCCGCACCGGGCGCGATCCCACAAGGCGGCTGGCAGAGATCACCGGATCATCCGGCCTGTGTGTGCCCGGCAAGGTCGCCTGGTGCGCCAGGGTGGCGGACATGCAGGCGGTGGAGAACGCGATCAAGCGGGAACTGGGGCCATTCCGCATCCGTCGCCGCGAATTGTTCCGCGTCGATGTGGCTACGGCGCAGCGCGCGATTGAATTGGCCGCTTGCGTGACGGCCCCGGTGGGGATCGACCGGCGGCAGGCCGTGCGTTGGTCCAACGGAGGCCGGTCGAATGGCGACCGCTCACAGCGGTGGCGGCAACGGTCCAGCCCCGGGCTTCGCTATCTGTTGGCCGGTATCGCCGGCTTTGCTGCGCTTCTGGCATTCCTCATCGCGGGCTGAGGCGCAGATGCCCGGAACGCTTTCCGAATCCGCTGGCGGCAACGACCTACATCCGCATCCGCATCCGCGGTTCGCGATGTTCGTGCTTGCGGCCCGGCTCCTGCCGCTGAACCATCGGCTGCGGCCGCTCCGGTATCCACCCCAGGCCCTGGCGCAGCCGTTGCGTCACCTCCTGGGCATAGCCGGCCATCTGCTGCATCACCGGCGACAGCGCCAGTCTTGCCCGCTGGTAGCTGCTGCGGTGGATGCCAGGCGTTGCCTGCATCCGCTCGGCCACTTCCATGCTGCGCTGGAACCGCGCCACTGATCCCCGGTGCACATCGGTGGCGCGCCTGAGCATGTCGAGCGCGCTCGCCTTGACCGGCTGCTGGCTCATCTCCTCGCCGATCCTGATCCAGACATCGGGAAGACGAATGGGCTCGGTGCACCCCGTCTTCAGGTGCCCGGCATGAATCCGCCGCCGGACCGCGGCTTCGTCCACGACGAGCCAGCTGGATCGCTGATGCCGCGACAAGGCGGTGTAGGCCGTCAGCCCGTGGCTGGAGACCGACGCATGAATATGCTCGGTGGAGGTGACGCCCTGCGAGACGTTGACCGTCGCGGCGTAGCCGTAGGCCAGCCGCACCGGCGCTCCTGGTCGCTCGCGGATTTTCGACCACGCCACCACGCCTTCGTCGCCGGCGGCGTTGCGCACGCGCATGCCGGCATCGGTGACCTCTCGGAGTTCGACCACCTCGCCATTGTTGCCCAGCACCTTGGCCCGGCCCGGCGTGTTGGCGTCATGCACGCGATCGAACAGCCGGACCTGGTCGCCGGGGGCCAGTGGCAGCCTGCAGGTCGCGCCGCTGCGGTCGGTCGCGGTGATCACTGTGTGGTCGGCGCCGATCTCCCCGGCCGCCTGGCGGATCGCCCGGATCGCCATGCCGATGTCGCGCGCCGCGACATTCGTCTCGGCCGATACCGTCAGCCGGTAGGCCGGATCGTCCCTGTTGGCCTGCATCCGGTCGTGCCAGAGCTGCGCCACGCGCTGCGCCGTGGCGTCCCAGCCGCCGGCGACCAGCAGCGCGGTGCCGTCCTCGCGCTTCATCTCCAGCGCCTCGGCGGCCCGGCCCTCCCGGAACAGGCCGGTGATGGTCCGCTCACGCTCGGTCTTCTGCCGGACCGAGGTCAGGATCTGCGGGATCTGATCCTCGCCGAGCGCCGTGCGCAGCAGATCGATGACGGGGCCGGCCTCCACGCTCTGGCACTGCTTTTCATCGCCGAGCTGCACCAGCTGGAAGCCGTGCTTCTGCTGCAGCCGCATCAGCTCGAGCTGCTGGCGGGTGCCGACCAGGCCCACCTCATCGATCACCACGACGCTGTTGCGATCCGGCGCATAGCGGCCGGTCTCGATCCCCTTCAGGAACGGCGCCAGGGCGGCGCGGTCCGTCGCCGCGATGCCGGCCGCGGCGAGATCGGTTGCCTGCCGCCAGGCGACGGTCGCGCCGAAGACCTGCCGTCCGTCCGCTTTCCAGGCGTCGACGAGGGGCTCAAGGGCGGTCGATTTTCCGCTGCCGGCCGCCCCTATCCCCACGCCCAGCCGGCCGCCGGTGGCGAGCCGCAGCATCATCTCGCGTTGCGCCTGCCAATGCGCGCCGGCCGGATCGATGGCGGGATTGCGTGCCAGGAACGCATCGGCGGCGGCGTTGATCTGCTGCGGTGTCAACGCCGCCGATCGGTCGGCGGCCGCGGCGGCGGCCAGGCCGATCAGCTCGCGCTCGCGGTCTTCATGCAGCGAGGTGGTCACCGACCAGCGCTCCTTGCCGCGCAGCGGTGCTTCCTTGCCCATGACGATGGCGGTCCGGGTGCCGTCCTGCCGCACGCCGTGCCGGGCATAGGCCTTCAGGACGGCGGCGATGTCCTCCCCCGGCCGGTCGCCGATGCCGGCGGCGATCAGGCCCCTGGCGGCCATCACACGCAAATCCTGCCCCTCCAGTTTGGCGCGCTGGCCGAATTCCCGCGCGATCAACGGTTGCGAGGCCTCATAGGCCATCGCGTGCCGCTGCTCCGGGCCCAGCTCCGGCCTGATCTCGTCCGGGCGCAGCACCGAGCGGTGCCGGTAGCCCGCGGCCTGCGCCTGCGCGCGCCACACTGCGAAATCGCTCTGCCCTTCGCCGGCCGCCGATCGCTTGTCCTTGGCATTGCGGGTCTCGCCCGCGCCGGCCTTGATCAGGGCGATCTGCTGCTCGCCGGACAGACTGTCCCAGTCGGCTCCCTTCCGCTGCGCCAGGTCCCGCGCCGCGCTCAACGCTTCGCGCGAGCGCTTGCTGAACATCTCGCGCACGGACGAGGGAATTTCGCTCAGCCGTGCCGCGCCGGTCGGGGTGTCGAGCACCACCTCGATGCCGGCCCGGCGGGCGCGGCTCGCGACGGCGGCCTGATAGACGGCGCCGCCTTCCTTCACGAAGCCATCCAGCCGGTCCAGGTCGATCGATCCGAGCCGGCCGCTGTCGGTCAGCACCGCGTTGAAAACCGTGCAGTGGGTGTGCAGCTGCGGATCGGCCGTCTGCAACGGCACCTCGCGCGGGTCGGTATAGGCTCTGCCCTCGCTGTCGGTCCGCACGATGTCGACCGCCGGCCGTGCCGTGTAGTGCTGAAAGGATATCCAGCCCAGCTTGCCGGGCTCGATGCCATCCTTTCCGCTGGCGCCTTTCGTTGTGAAGCCGATGCGGTGCTCGACATGCGCCATCGCATCGGCGACGGCGTGCCTGTGGATGTCCAGCAGGATGGCCCGCTCGGCTTCGGTCGGCGCCAGCGCCCAGGCTACGCTCAGGCTCTTGTCGGCGGAGAACGTCAGATCCACGAAGCCGACGCGCGGCCGTGTGGCGTGGATCAGGCGGCGATAGTCGTTGGCGTCCACCAGGCCGCCGGTCGCCGTGTGCCCGGCGACAAGATGCGCCACCTCGTCGGGAGTTGCCTCCCGGTGGGCCGGGACGCCCAGGACGGCCCGGAACCGCTTGCCGGCGCCGTCAACGATCTTCTGCTCCAGCGCCCGGCCGTTGGCCGCCTTCGGAACATCGCCGTCGGCCCGCTTGCCGGCCAGGACATTGCGCACCGCCTCGCCGGATACCGGCACCCTGGGGTCCAGCCCGAAGATCTCGGCGATGCTCAGTCTGGGCTTGTGAACCTCTTTCCCGGCGATTTCGCCGCCATCGAGCCGCCGGCCGTTCAGCAGATGGGCGATGCCGGTTTCGCTCAGCAGCCGGCCAGGGTCGGTAATGCCCAGACGTTCAGCCAGGGCCGGCGACAGGTCGGGCCGCAGCTCGGCCACCGTGCCGCCCTGCGCGGCGATCTCCCGGGCGAGGCTGTCCCACGTCGTCGCGGCCGTCAGCTCCTCCGCGATCCGCGCCCTGATGTCGGCGGTGTCGATGCGCTGGCCGGGCGGGGTGAGCGCCAGTTCGGCGCGCACCAGTTCTTCCAGCGCCTCGGCGTATCCGGTGTCGCCGCGGTTCAGGCCCTGGGCGAGTTCCTCCACCAGCGACTCCGGCAGCGGCGGCGTCTCGCCGGCGTAGTACCGCGCCATCGCTTCGTGTTCCGGCTTCAGCGTCTCGGTCAGATAATACTTTGCCATGGCGGCACCCGCCGCCGGCGAAGCGGAGGCGCCGACGCGATAGGTCATCATGGCGGCGGGCCTTTCGTCACCGCCGCCAGCACGGCCTGCAGCGTCGCCGCGTGCTGCGCATCGGCGGACACCAGTGCCCGCAGCAAATCCGTCAGCGGGTCGGCCTCGGCCTGCTGCGTGACCGCTGCATGGATTTGGCCGAGCAGTTCACCGTGCAGTTGCTGGGTCTTCAGCACGATCGCCAAAGCGCGGTTCTGGGCCTGCAGCGCCTCGCGCACATCCTCGATCCGGTCGATCGCGGTCGCCAGCGTGTCTTCGCGTGGCCGGTATCCAGTCATGATCCCTCCGGCTTGCACAAACCAGATCGAAGATAGCACAGTGAACTTTGGCTTGCATGCATCCCGTCAGGGATGCCTTGGTCTGCTGAACAAAACAAAGCTCAAAAAAGGCCAGAACATTACGATAAACACTGCCGAACGAGGCCGAACACTGCCGAACGAGGCCGAACGCTTGCGAACGGGGCCGAACATTACGACGAACGCTGTCGAACATTACGGCGAACGCCGCCGAACGGCCCGAACGAGGCCGAACGAGGCCGAACGATGCAGAGCGGTCCGAACGGAGGGCCAAACAGCTTCAACAGACCGTTCAACAGACCCGTGTATGCACGCACGGGCGCTCAGCCACCGATACCGAAAGAGAACGCAAATGCCCGCTGATGCAGACAGCCGCAGGGTGTCGGACCATCTCAAAGCCTTGGTGCCGGATCGGCTTGAAGGCGTCACCAAACCGTCCGCCAAACGCCGGCTCGTGGCGGCTCACTTAGAGGTCATCACCGAGGCCCGCAGCCGTGGCGTGACCTGGCCGCAGATCGCGAAGGCGCTGGCCGAAGCCGGCCTCCGCGACGATGAGGGCAGGGAGATCGGCTGGTCATCCCTCAAGGGCCTCTGTTTCCGCGAAGGCTATGCCCGCGGCGAGCGCCGGAAGCGGCAATCGGAAAAGCCAAAGATCGCGACCCAGGCAACACCGGCTCGTACCGGTTCGCCGGCACCAGCGGCGCCGGTGGACGCATCCGGCGATGAGGACGACAGGCCGGCCGGCGCATTCCGCGTCGTCCCGGCACGATCCAGAACGTAGCAACAGGAGGGCTATCGTGGATGACACTCCCAAGCGCCGCGTCATTTTTGGACGCCGCGACACCGGCGAGGAAAAGGAGGCCACGGTGGGCCTCGCGCAGTTCGCGCCGGCGGCGATCGCCGCCAAGCGGAAGGTGGTGAAAGCGCTCGACCTGACCGGCACGCCGGCGGCATGGCTTCTGGTCGGCCAGGGGCGCTCGGGCAAGACGACATTCGCCCGTTGGGTCGGCAATCGCGCCGAGGAAGCCGGGCGCGAGCTGTCGCTGGCCGCGCTCGATCCGACCAACCGCTCGCTGGCGCTGTTCCTCAACGGTGTCCAGCAGCCCGATACGCCCGATCCCACCAAGACGGCGCTGTGGCTGCGGTCGGCCCTGACCGAACTGGCCGAGGCCCGGGTTGCCGGCATTTTCGATATGGGCGGCGGCGACACCTCCCTGCTCAAGGCGCTCGGACTGTTCCCGCGCCTGCTCGACGAGGCGCAGACCGGCGGGATTGCGCCGGTCGCGGCCTACTTCGCCGGTCCGCGCATCGATGACCTCTCCGCCCTGTCCACCTTCGAGGACAAGGGCTTGCAGCCGCGCGCCACCGTCATCGTGCTGAACGACGGCCTGGTCGACCTGTCCGAGGAGCCGGAGGAAGCGTTCGCCGCGGTCAAGCGGCACAGTTCGGTCAAGGCGGCGGTGGCGCGCGGCGCCGTGGTGATCCATATGCCGCGGCTGCTGACCGCGGACCTGGTGCGCGAGATCGAGCGCAAGCGGTTGTCGTTTGCCAACGCACGCGACGGCATTGCGCCGGACGGCGTCTCGCCCGTCAGAGGCACGGACCGCTATCTCGTCGGCCGTTGGCTGGAACAGATGGAGGAGGCCTTCGCGCCGATCGCAAGCTGGCTGCCGTGACCGGGGATGTCGTGAACCTCGGCGGGGCGCGCCAGGTCCCGCCGGGCACGGATGCGGAGGGCCTGATCCGGGCGGCGAAGGCAGCGTTGCCGCAGCACGACCCGTTTCAGGTGCTGCTCGATGCCCTGCTGGTCTCGGTGCAGTCGATCACCGCGGCGGCGCAGGCCGCCGCAAACGCCGGCCCAT
Source organism: uncultured Alphaproteobacteria bacterium (assembly GCA_963709085.1). Classification (GTDB taxonomy): domain Bacteria; phylum Pseudomonadota; class Alphaproteobacteria; order Acetobacterales; family Acetobacteraceae; genus Rhodovastum. Next base: position 104,102 of record CAVPVB010000011.1, on the reverse strand, counting down.
TGGCGCTCACCCGCGAGCAGATGGCCCAGCTGACCCACAAAGTCGGGGTTGCCGCCGAGCGCGGCATGGAGCGCCACGCCAATCGCATCTCCGGCTGGCGGGCCGCCATCGTGGGCGCGGTCGGCGCTGGTGGCCTGCTGGTGGGGGCCGGGGTGACCTTCGCCATCGACGCCTGGCAGTTGGAGACAACACGCATCGACACCCGCACCGCCATCGGCGCGCTGTCGACGGCCGACGCGGCCGACTGGGCGAAGCTGATCAGGCTGAATCCGCCGCCCCGGCGATGGATCAGCAAACAGCCGGTTGTCGCCGAGGATGGCTCGAACGCCGCCTGGATTCTGCTCCGCATGGAGCCGCCTGCAAAGGCGCAACCGACCGAACGCAACGGCGGCCGGTAGCCGAAACGGCGCGTGCGTCCGGGGCGGGGTGTTCGAAACGGGCTGGGGTGCCGGTGCTGGCCGCCGGCGATGGGCGCAGCCCGAGCCGTGGTGCCTGTCGGGGCGATGGTAGGCGACGCCGCTCGTAGCCGGGGGGTAAGCCATGGGAGCAGAAGCGGACATTCGTTCCCTGCGGGGCTGCGATCCGCGCCTATTCCTTGGGCTTCCGGGCCGGCTTGCTCGCCTTGGCCGGCGGCTCCACTGGCGGTGGCCGGCTCGGTGCGGGGCGGCCGATATCATTGAAAAGATTGCCCCATACCGGGTCCTCGTCGCTGTCCGGGGAATGCGACGGTGGTGGTGATGGCGCGGGTTTGGCTTTGGGCATGACGTCCCTCCTCGGTCGGGTGCCCACCATAGCGCCATTCGGCGGCCAGGGATTGCCGCCTCGAAACAGCGACACAGTTCCGGTCAGCCACCCCACCAGGACGGGGAGCTTCTGCCGCGACAAGCCGGCGCTGGGCCGGGCCGAGGTTCGACTGCCGCGCGAACTCATCGCGGGCGTCCTCCCGAGTTGAGATCGCAGGCGGGAGGCGGCATGCGGAGCGGCTGTTGCGGGCCTTGTGGCCGGGACGTGCGGCGAGCCGGGCGCGTTATTCGGCAGCGGTGTCGATGGCGGCGGAAACGCGCACGTAGATGGCGCTGAGCGACGGGAATTGGCCGAAACCTGCCCGACCGCTTTGGAGCGGAAGATGAGAGTTAGCTGCCATTGGCGGTCGGCAGTTGTTCCGGCTGGCGGTCTCAGTGCGTTCCCATGGTCCTGCGAATCAGGATATAAGAGCGCCGTGGCTCGGGACGACTTCACAGCGCCGACGAAGAAGAGACTGGCAGGGCGTGCCGGGCATCGCTGCTCGAACCCCGACTGTCAGGCGCCTACCATTGGCCCTCAACCGGGCGGCAATGGCGTCATCAACTTGGGCGAGGCCGCGCACATTACCGCTGCCGCGCCCGGCGGCCCGCGCTACGATGATAGCCTTTCTCCCGAACAGCGACGCGACGATGCGAATGGCATCTGGCTCTGCGCCAACCACGCCAAGGCGGTGGACTCCGACCCAAAGCAATTCACCATTGATCTCCTAAAGTCCTGGAAATCGACTGCAGAAAAGTGCGCGTTCGACGAGCTTATGGGCCGGGGCAAGCCGCCGGCCGATTCGCTCGTGGGCTCGATTGCGGAGGTCCGCACGAAGGCGTTGGCCGCAGCGCAGAAATACAACGCCAGCTTCACGCAGGGACCGCGTTGGCCGAGCTACCCGGTCAAATTGAACCTGCGCTTGGTTCGCGACAACCACCACGAGTTGTTCGACGCCGACACGCTCGCGGAGGCTACGGCATCGTTTAATCGGCTGGTGATCGTGGCGCCGCCGGGCACCGGCAAGTCCACATCGCTGCTCCAGACGGTCCTGGCGATTTGCGAGCGGCGACGGGTGCCGGCCATCTTCGTGCCACTGGGGGAATGGTCCGCTTCCGGCAACTCCCTGATCGAATTCGCCCTGGCCGCACCCAGCTTTGCGACGTGCAAGCGAGATGACCTCGATGCGCTGGCGTTGGAGGGCGAGCTGCTGTTGGCTCTTGATGGATGGAACGAACTCGATCAATCGTCGCGCAAAAAGGCGTCCGCTGAAATCAGCGGCCTGCGTAGAGGTTTTCCCGACCTGGGGTTCATCGTCAGCACGCGGCGTCAGGCGCTTGATGTTCCGATCAGCGGCATACAGGTCGAGATCGACCTTCTGACTGAGCAGCAGCAGCTCGAAATCGCGCGGGCCGCGCGGGGTGAGGACGGGCCGGTCCTCCTCGATAAGGCCTGGCGAACGCCCGGCGTCCGCGAGTTGGCGGAGATCCCGCTCTATTGTCGAGCACTGCTCAGCAGCACGGGAAACGGCGACCTTCCCCAGACCAAGGAAGAACTGCTACGCCACTTCGTACGTGAGCTTGAGTCGGCGCCTGAGCCGGCCGAGGAGCTGCGTAGCGTCCTCTCTGCGCGCCACGGTGATCTTCTGACAGCGCTTGCTGTCGAGGCGACCTCCCACGCAAACACCAGCATCACTGACGCACGCGCTCGCGCCGTAGTCACCGAAGCTGAGACCGTCTTGATCGACGCTGGCCAGTTCACTATCCGGGTCGAGCCGATTGTCGTGCTCGACACGTTGGTGGCGCACCACACCTTGGTGCGGGGCGCAGGCCCTGCTGGCGACGTTGCGTTCCAACACCAGCAGATTCAAGAATGGTACGCCTCGAATGAGGTCGAAACCCTCATGCGCCAGGCCGCCAACGGCCAGAAGGACGCTGACGAAAGCCTCCGACAGCGGGTGCTCGACGATCGCGAATGGGAAGAACCGATCTTCTTCGCCGTGGAGAGACTTTCAAGGACGGGCGCCGATGGCGCCGCCGCCGTCGCGAGCGCGATCATCGCGACGTTAGCAATCGATCCAATCCTTGCGGCTGAAATGGTCTTCCGTTCATCGGACCAAGCCTGGGGCTTGGTCAGGTCCACGGTCATCGAATTCGCCGGGCGCTGGCACACCCCCGGGGCAGTTGATCGAGCCTTTGGGTTCATGCTCCGCACCGGCAAGCCGAATTTCGCCGACACCTTGCGTAAAGTGGTCGAAGCTGGGGACCGCAATACTCGCATCGAAGCGATTCGCGCGGCGCCGCGATTCCGCGCGTCGTCGCTCGGGGCCGATGCGGAGGCTTGGGTTGCAACCTTTCCGGAGGATGCCCGAGCGGAGGTCCTGGCGGAAATTGCCATGAAGGGCGACGTCACCGCGATGGAGTTTGCAACGGCCGTCGCGGAAGCCGAGGTCTCGGCTTCAGTGCGTGTAGAGGTGATTGAAGCGTTGGCTTTCCGGCAAGCCAACCGTTTGGCGGCCCACGTGCTGAATTCGTCGCCTGACGAAGTCTGGCGAAACATCGCCAGGAAGGGATATCCGGAAGAGCTCGACGATCCTGAAATAGATCGGCGGCTTGCCACCGAGCGAGCCAACATCGCCAAAGAGGGCCAGGACCCGCTGACAAAGCTTCGACGGGCCGCTGAGGTCACTGACGACCTCACCGAGGTTGTCTCCAACGCGATCGCTGATCCAGCATTCCCGGCCCGGGATCAACATGCGGCTCAGGTTGTGTCGGCGGCTCTTCGCACCCAGGCGACCGGAGTCCTCAACGGGCTGGTGAAGCGGCTCGCGGCGCGATTGGAAATTCCCTTTGGCCTTGACGATGAGCTGCGCGCGAGCGCCATGCAGTTCGATGACGGGCCGCTCGTTGAGGCCGTGCTCGACCCTGCAACGCTTCGAAATGTCGCGCATTCCTGCTCGGCATTGATCGGGCCGACCGCGGTAGCCCGACTGCTCGACGTGCACCTCTCCGTCTGCACTCGACTCAAACGCGGCAACCAGGCCGCCAAGGTGGATGTCGACCGTTGTACAGCGTTGATGGGCCTAATTACGTCAACACGTCCAACCTCATTCGCCGCTGCTGTGATCTCTCGCGGACCGCCCGGGGGGGCCTTCAGGTACAGGAGTGATGGCAGACCTCTTCGCTCGTCACGGGAACGGCGATGGCAAGGTCCGGCTACCCCTCGCCGAAGACAAGCGCCAAGCTTTAGTTGCGATCTTCCAGCAATCCGCCGAGACGCTTCTGGCCATCGAACCGCCGCCGCGGCATGACTTCGGCGAGCTGGCGCGCGCCATCGGCCGCTTGGGAGCGCCGGAGCTGCTGCCGGCTCTCGAACGAATGCTCGACAGGGACCTGGCCGCCCTACGCGAACAGCAGCACCGGCCAGGGGTTCGACACCTTTTCACGAACCAATACAGCCGAGCTTTGGAGGAGATTGGGACACCCGAGGTCGTGCCAATTCTTATCGCTCGGCTGACTGAAGTTGATTTCGGATTCGCCGCCGCGTTGGTTCTCAAGCATCTAGCGGATCGGGAGAACGGGCGGTCGGATCAAATGTCGACCGCGCGCTGGCCAAACTTCGCTGCCGCAGCCCGGCGCAGGCTGGAAAAGGCGGGCACCAAGGCGGAGAGCGATGCACTTCCTGCCGATGCCATCTTCAACGCGGTGGCGCAGCTTCGGCGCGAAGGGTCTACTGACCGGGAGAAGCAGTTGGCGCTCAGCCTTGCCAAGGTGGGTGTTATGCTTCCCCACGCAGAGCATCGTGAGGACATCGACGCCCTCCTGCAGATGCCCTACCGCCTGGAGCGGCTCGGCCTGCTCCTCGCGCTGGTGTCAGATGGCGAGACCGTCAGCGCCGATGTGGTCCTCGCCGGAATCCAGGAGTTCTTCGAGGCTGCCAAGACGGCAGCTTGGATGTTGCAGCAGAATCTCTTCGAGCTGGAAGAGTGGTTGGCGTTGCTCCCGTGGTCGGACCGGCCAGAAATCATCGTTGAAACCGTTGGTGGGCTTCCCGACCAAATCCGCCATCCCAGAAACGTTCACCGGCTTCTGTCTGCGCTGGCCCATGCACCGGGGCTTGCCCATCGGATTCTACTCGAACTCGCGGAGCGAGACGCATCGTTCTATAGAGAATACGAGTGGCTCCAGGCGCTAAAGGCCCGTCGCGACCTAGCCGCGGTCAAGGAGCTGCTCGACCTGGTCGCTGACGGCAAGATCGCTGGCAGCAGAGGCGGCATCGATACCTGGAGCCTTGCGCGCGAACTTGCAGGCCGCATGGATGGTGGTCCCGGCCTCCATGAAGTTCTGAGGCACTACGCTCGGAACGGGGTCGGAGCAGCGAAATCCGTCGCAATGATGGCGCTCGCCGAAGCGCCTAACGCTGACGATCTGCTCCTGATGATCGACCTGTATGTCGCCGATGGAAAGCCGTTCGACGGGACAATGGGTCAAGTGGTGCGGAAGCTCGCGCTCGCTGAGCAAGCACACGAAGACTGGGGGGAGCCTACGAACTCGTGCCGGAGCAGGCTCAACGACTTGCGCAAACAGCTATTCGCGATGACAGCCGGTGACTCGCCGACCGCCTGCGTTGCGTCAGCTTGCTTGGAGACGATCGGGGCGATCCGCGATGAATACGGCGCGCCGAAGGACGAGCGCCGCCATCCTGATATTGCCTCCGACCGCCCCTGGCCCCTTCAGGTTGAGACAACAGCCGGAGCCTAAGGGTGCCCCGCCTTATGCGCTTGGTCGAGGTCTTGGATCACGGCGAATAGACCGGCGTGCGCGGTCAGGGCGGTCGCCTTGCTGCAGGCGACACCCTTGCGAGCCACCCGTCCGGGATGCACGAGGTTACGAGCATCCTGCGCCAAACCGGCCTGGCTTGCCGTTCCCGTGCTGATCAAGTTCGCCGTGGCAGCGACCTGAATCAGCTCACCAAGGCCCATCTTGTGAGCTCTCGCGGCAGGCACTTGGCCGTGCGTTTTGACCGCCCACAGCAGAATCGCCTCCAGCGCCGCGCCGGCGAACACGGTGGCGCCCATCCACTCTTGAGCTTGATAGTCGGTCCAAGCGGCCGTGATCTGGTTTTGAATGCCGCGCTGCAGGTCAGCGTCCTTGATGAACGGCAACTCGCTGGCAGGATCTGGCGGCTTGTCACGACACTGAAGGAGTAGGCGGCGAATTCGCTCCACCGGGTCTCGTGCGAGGTGCGGTTGCACCCGGCTGGTATCGCCGACGTTCCACCGCGCCAATGAGGTGGCCAAGCTGCCCCGGCAATTGGAGAGTTCGAGGAAGTCGTTGAATGGTAGGTCGATCAGATTGTCGGGAATCTGCTCCATCAGGAGGAGCAGCGTATGGACCTGAGCGCGATGGCTGCCGTTGATCGTGCCGTTGTTCAGCTCGCTGCGATTTGAGCCAAAGAGCTGATCTATTGCCATCGCGACCTGGCTAGGTAGAAGCTTGGGCATGACCGATCATAGCTCGGTTTCACCATGCTCGCACTTGCTCTTACCACGTGCCGCGAACAAGACGGACATTCAAGGCGGCAAGCCGCCTATGTAAATGTCCTATATCTGGAGTGGTGCTGATTTCCGCTAATGGCGACCATAATCTTGCGCCACCCTTACCCGAAGGTCCGCTCGCCACCCCATCGAGGCTGAACCGGCCCGGCAACTCTATGTCCGGATTGGAGCAGCCAGCCACGTCGGACGGACGACTGCCATGGGCGCAGAGCTCGACTCCAGCCTTGAGCGGCCTGCCGCCATCAGAGCCTTGTGTTCGACAGTCGGGACTAGATTCCGCAACCGGGCAATGACATGGCCGGTTACCCCACGATGGAACGAAGCTTTTTAATGGCTTGAATTGCAAGACTCTCGGTCCGCCAGACCGCGCCTGGGACTGATTTCCTCTTTCCGGCGCGTTATGTTCTCTATATGTTCGCCCCGTGCACGGAGCGGACATGCAGGCAGGGTCCCACATCGCTGACCTTTCGGCCCTGCGGACCACCATCGCCCGCCTGGAGCGACGCGCGGCTGTGGACCGCGGGCCGATGCCCATGACCTTCGGCCTCCCCCTTGTTGACATGGCCCTCCCGGGTGGCGGCATCGTCCGAGGCGCGTTGCACGAAGCGTGCGGGACAGGCCCGCAGGTCGAGCACGGGGCGGCGGCGGCCTTGCTGGCGGCCGGACTGCTTGCCAGGGTTCCGGGCGAGGTGCTGTGGGTGCTGGAGCAGCGCGACATCTACCCGCCCGCACTGGCCGAGGTCGGCCTGACGCCGAACCGGGTGGTCTATGTCCATGCCCGCAAGCCCGGGACCGTGCTGCTGGTCATGGAGGAGGGCCTGCGTCATCGCGGCCTGGCTTGTGTCGTCGGCGAGTTCAGCGGCGCGCTGAGCCTCACGGCGTCGCGCCGCCTGCAACTGGCGGCCGAGCGGTCCGGCGTCACCGCCTTCCTGCTCCGCCGCAGCCGCTGCTTCGACGATCCGGTGCTGCGGCAGCCGAGCGCTGCCGTGACGCGGTGGCGGGTTGGCACGGTCCCTTCGCCGCCGCCATTGGCCCACGCCCCGGAGACACCCGGGCTCGGCCCGGCACTTTGGCGGCTGGACCTGATCCGCTGCCGCGGCGGCGAGGCGCATTCCTGGATCCTCAGCGCTCACGAGAATTGACCCGGGGTTGCTCACGGAAGTTGACCCAGTAGGTGCGCATGAGTTTGTGGTCAGGTGGCCTGATCGGCCGGTAGCCGCCGTGGTCGGCGGCAAATTTTCCTTCGCCTGACCGAAGGCTCCATGCCTGCCGCCCGGGCCTCACACCCCGTGAGACCCAGTGATGACAACGGTCAGAAGTCGCCGCGTGTCACGGCCCTGGCGGCGCGTCCTGTCGCGGCGAGGCGGGCACACCCCCGGCGGCTGCCGGGCCGGGAAGAGCCGGCAGCGCTGACTTGGCTCAACGGCCCGACGGCGCGATTGATCGTGACGTGACGGCTGCCAAACCCCAGCCTTCCGTTCGACGCCGGGCGTCGAATTGTCGGGACGCCTTCCGTCCCGACACCACCCGCAGGCCACGGCGCGGGAGGCGAGTCAAAGGCGCCGCGCGCTTTCTTGCGCGGCGGGAGCGGAGCCACGCGCAGAAAATCGGCGCGGGCCGATTTTCGAGCATGGTGAGCACCCACCTGTTGACGCGCCTTGCGCGCCGTGGCACCGCCTCGGTGCTGCGGCGGTGGTGTTGCTGGGGCCTTCAGGTCTTGGTGCTGCGGCGCGCCGGTGTTGGCGACGCTGGCGCCGGAGGCTCCGGGCTGCGCAGGGACGGGCCGTTGATGCGGATGGTGATGCAGTGGTGCTGCAGGCGATCGAGCAGCGCATCGACCAGCGGCTTCTTGTCGAACAGCTCGTACCAGTCGGACAGTTCAAGGTTGGTGGTGATGATCGTCGAGACCCGGTTGTAGCGTTGGTCCATCAGACGAAAGAATGCGTTTGCTTGTTCCGGCTTGATCGTGAGGTAGCTCAGCTCGTCAATCAGCAAGGGCTGCATGCGAACTCGACTGAGCCAGCAGCCGTGTGGTGGTGCGATCGGCCAGAGACGCGTAGAGTTCATCGAGCAGGACTTGAGCGTTGATGAAGCGGCCACGGTAGCCGTTGAGGCAGGCCTCGCGCAACAGACCGATCGCCAGGCCGGTCTTTCCGGTGCCTGGTTTGCCGATGAGCAGGACGTTGTCGGTCCGGCGCAGGAAGTCCAGCCCGGCCAGTGTCTGGATCTGGGCGCGGCTCACGCCGGGCTGCCGATCGAACGGGAAGCTGTCGAGTGACCACCGCCATGGCAGACGCGCCTGTCCCAGACGATACGCCAGGCTGCGTTCGCGGCGGGCGGCGGCCTCCTGGCCGAGCAGCCGGTACAGCAACTCGGGTCCAGCGATCGCTTCGCGCTCGGCGCGTTCGATCTCGGCGTCGAGTGCCTCGGCCATGCCGTGCAGGCGCAACTGGGCGATCAGCGCGCGCAGCTTGTCATGCATCGTCGTCTTTCCCGCTGGTCAGTGCGAAGAAGTCGCCGGCGACCTGTTTGAGGATGAGATCTTCAAGCCGGCCGAGGTCGAACAGGCCGTAGTACAGGGCTTGCTCGATGGCGGCGATGAACGGGCCGGCCGGGTAGGTGCGCTTCATTTCGATCAGCCGGCGGAGTGGCCGTCGCCCGTATCCGTGACTGCGCAGCTTGAGGGCGGCGGCGTAACGGTCGAGGCTGGGATGGTGGCCGCTCAGCAATGCCTCTTCCGCCGCCGCGCTGCGACCCTGCCGCACGGGGATGGTATGATGACCAGGCAGGGTGCTCCTGGCATCGCGCTCGGCGATCAGCCGCGGGTGGACGGCGATCGTCGTGTCCTTGCGGCGGACATGGATTTCGGCGGGGTGCTTGTAGACAGCGACGGACTTGCCGACGAAGCGCTCGGGCACGGAGTAGCGGTTGGTATCGACGCTGACAAAGCCGTGCAGGTCGACGACGCGTTCCAGCAACTCGTAGACCGGCGGCAGCGCGTCGGGCAGCGGCACGAGGTGCGGCTGCTCGATGACGTAGGCCGCATCAGGCGACATGCCGAGCGCTGCCTTGGGCTTGCGGTTAGCGACCTCGCGGCACCAGGCGAGTGCCTGGCGGTTGAGGTCGTCGAAATCTTCGAAGCTTCGGCCTGCCAGGAAATTCGTCTCGACATAGCCGAATGGTCTTTCGATCCGGCCCTTGCGATCTGGATTCCCGACCCGGTGGGCGCGGAACCGGAAGCCCAGAGTGCGGGCGAAGGCCGCCATCTCCGGGGCGATGAGGGCCTCGGCGCCGGCGCCGGCGGCGAGCAGCACGCTGGTGTTGTCGATGATGCAGACCGGACAGGCACCGGCCATGAAGCGCGTGGCCTCGAGCAGGAACGCGCGGGCCTCGAAGCGGGTGAACCGCGGATAGTACTGGATGAACAGCCGGCGCGAGTACGCCAGCACCAGACCGGCGCATTGCGTGATCACCGGCTTGCCGGCGCCCGCGAAGGTCACGCGATGCGGCGAGGTGTCGTGCTGCATCTCCTGCCCGGGCGCGAAGTCGTACTCGCCGGCACGCCGCGGCGGACTGCGCAGGCCGGCCTCCCGCACCCAACGGGTCAAGCTGCTGTAGGACACCTCCAGACCGTTGTCGGCCAGCAGTTCGCGCACCCGCACCACGTTGCCGCGAGCCTGCTCGAAGGCAGCCTTCACGCGGACCAGCGTCGCCTCGTCGCACGGCAACACCTCGGCAACGTTGCCGTCCGGCTCACGCAGGATGCGCCGCACGGTGTTGCGTGACAGCGCCAGCAGGCGGCTGATCTCGCGCAGGCTGTGCCGCTGCACCTGCAGCGTGCGCACCGCGGTGCGAATCTCAGCCGGGGTCACGTGCATCCCCCCGGTCGATCGCAATCGCCAGGACGTTGAGCGCCAACCACAGACGCGGCACCGCCGCGATCAGCGCCGGCGGCACCGATTGCAGCGCCGCCACGCGACCCGTCAGGCGCGCGATGACCGCCTCGAGGCAGCGCATATCGACGACGCATTCGCCTTCCGGGCCGTCCCGCAGAATTTCGCCGGCGCGCCGTTCGTCGTTCGCCCGCAGGGCGTCGAGAAACAAGCGGGGATCGCCGACCATGCGTTCGCGCACCGTTTGCGCGGCCTGCTGGTAGTGGGCGAACCAGCACTGCAACTCGCGGGTCGACAGCGGTGACGCAGCCAGCGCCGCCAGCAGGCTGTCGGCATGGGCGGCATTGGCACGCGCCAACGGCACCACCACCCGGTTGGCCGCCCAAGCCGACAGCTTGCCGGTGCGCACCGCCGCCAGCGCCGCATCGGGCAAACCCGACAGCAGTTGCAGCCGCCGGCTCACCCAGCTCACGTCGCGCCCGCACCGACGCGCCAGCTCCTGCTGCGACAGGCCCTGGCCCTGCATCAGCTCGCGCAGCAGCAACGCCTCCTCAATGCTGGCGAACGAGCGATCCTGCGCGCGCGCCAACACCCCCAGCACCGCTTCGGCCAGCCCACAGGTCCATTGCTCGACACTGGCCGTGTCGCGGCCCAGCCGGCGTAGCGCGGCGACGCGCCGATACCCGTCGATCAGCACCAGCGGTGCTGCGCCCGCGCCGGCCCCACCGGGAGCGGGCGCCACAATGCAGGGCACGATCTGACCGCACCGCTCGATGGACTGGGCGATCCGCGCCACCGCCTGCGGCTCCACCAGGCGGCTGGCGGCAAAGCGCAGGTCCAGTTGGTGCAGGTCAAGCTCCAGACGATGGCTGTCCATGGACGTCATCGCCGGCGGGACGGCCCGCTTGCCCCGGTCACGTCCCGCAGGATCCTCGCCGCCGCATCAATCGGGTTCACCATGGGGCATTGCGCTCCGTCCGGGCGTGGCCAACACGGCCGCGACGGGGATCGCGGCGGCGCAGGAACCCCGGGCGAAGCGGCGGCAGACAGGGACGACCGCACCAATGGCAGGGCGTCGTCGCTCGCCGGGGCGGCTCGGCCGGAGATGCGTCGTCGCGCGAGGTCGCCATCGCGCCGGCCGCCAGCAGATCACCCGCCGGCGGCGGGGGTGAACCCTGATGCGTCACTTTTTTTCTGCGCGCTCGCAGGTGGCCCATCCGGGCGGCATGCTTCTCCTGGCCACGACGGGTCTTCTGATAGCGCTCGCCTGCCTTCCGCAGCGTCTGGTGACGCGCCTGTCCGGCGCAGTCGCCGAAACAGTAGATCTGCCCGCGGTCGCAGTGGCGGCACACGACCACTTCGCTACTGCACTTCCTGCAAAGGAACAGACGACCAGACCCCGGCTCGCTCTGCGCATCGACGCAGACGCGGCGTAGACGAACGCCACCGTCGGCAGGATACTCGCCCTGCATTCGTGCCCGTCACGATGTGGGGCACGGCGTCGAGACAAAACTGGCAGGTTGAGTTCGGCGCCGTGCTTGCCCTCAAGTCTGGCAGGCTCCCGGCAGCTTGCCGAGGTGCTCGGTGCCTCTGTTATCCCCCGTGCCAACCCCGCCAAGACCGTATCCGGTCCTGATCATGTCTCCAGCGACGATCAAATGCCGCCGCACCGGCGTTGTCGCAGGCGCCGCCACCCCGGAGCGGGCGCCAGACCGGGACAACCAACGACAATCGTCAGAACGGTAGGACTAAAGTCAGTGGGTCAACTTCCGTGAGCAACCCCGGGTCAATTCTCGTGAGCGCTGAGGCTGGATCGTGGAGGCGTTCGATGCGACGGGTCGTTGCCGTCTGGTTGCCGACTTGGCCAACCGACCGGCTGCGCCGGAGCCCCGGCGCGCCGTCGCCTGAGAGTCCCTTGATCACCGCGGCGAGCGATGGGCGGCGGATGATGGTGACCGCCGCCGATCCGGCGGCGCTGGCGCTCGGCATCCGCCCCGGCATGGCGCTCGCCCATGCCCGCGCCATGCTGCCCGGCCTCACGGTGGTCGATGCCGACCGGGAAGGCGACGCGACCGCCCTGGCCCGCATGGCCGCCTGGTGCCTGCGGTATTCGCCGCTGACCGCCCCCGACCCGCCCGACGACATCTGGCTCGACATCACCGGGTGCGCCCACCTGCAGGGCGGCGAAGCGGCGCTGCTCGCGGACCTGCTGGAGCGTCTTGCCCGCGCCGGTGCGCAGGCACGGGCGGCCGTCGCCGACACACCCGGCGCCGCGCATGCGGTGGCGCGTTTCGGGCACCATGCCGCCTGCGTGGTGGAACCCGGCGCGCACGCGGAGGCCATCGCGAAGCTGCCGGTCGGCGCCCTGCGCCTGCCGGACGAGACCGTCATCGCGCTGCGCCGGCTTGGCTTCGAGCGGGTCGGCCAACTGGCCGAGACCGCCCGAGGGCCGCTGGTGCGCCGCTTCGGCAAGCTGGTCGCGCTCCGGCTCGACCAGGCCGCCGGGCGCGTGTTCGAGCCCATCGCGCCGATGTTGCCTGACGAAATGGTGGCGCATCGGTTGTCCTTCGTGGAACCGCTGCTGACCGCGGACGCCTTCGGCCGCGTCATCGAGGCGTTGCTGACGACGGTTTGCGCCGGGCTGGAGGCAGCCGGGCAGGGGGCGCGGCGGCTGGATCTGCTGTTCGAGCGCGTCGACGGCAGCGTGCAGTCCATCCGTATCGGCACGGCGGCGCCGTCGCGCCACGCCGCTCCTCTCGCGCGCCTGCTCCGGGAGCGGCTGGAGACGGTCGATCCGGGCCTGGGCGTCGAGGCGATGCAGCTTCGGGTGCCGCTGGCCGAAGCGTTGGCGTTCCGGCAACTCGGCGCCGGCCTGGTGGATGGCGACGCGCCCGAAGCAGATATCGCCGCACTGGTCGACCGCATCGAGAACCGGCTTGGCCCCGGCAGCGTCTGGCGCGCCAGCGCGATCGAGAGCGACGTGCCGGAACGGTCCGTCGCCGCCATCCCGGCCATCGGGCGTGCCCCGGCCACCTCCTGGCTACCCGGTCTGGCGCGCCCGGTGCGGCTGCTCGATCCGCCGCAGCCGGTCGATGTGCTTGCCCTGCTGCCGGACCATCCGCCCGTCGCCTTCACCTGGCGCCGCCAGCGCCATCGCATCCGGCATGCCGACGGGCCGGAGCGAATCACCGGCGAATGGTGGCGGCGCGCGGGCGAGGAAGCGGCGGTGCGCGATTATTTCGCTGTCGAGGACGAGGAGGGCCGCCGGTTCTGGCTGTTCCGCCGCGGCGACGGCATCGACCCGGCCAGCGGCGACCTGCGCTGGTTCCTGCACGGCCTGTTCTGATCACCCGAGGACACGATGCCCCAGGACACAATGAACAAAGCCGACCGTCTTCGCCCGGCCACCGCCGCCGAAATCGCCGACAGCCTGTCCTTCGCCCTGCGCTATGACGGCCGCCGGCGCGTGCATCATGCCGACGAGGCGATGGCGCGCATCACCGCCGACCGGCTGGTCGCGCATCTCGAACGAAGCGGCTTTGTCCTCATGAAGCGGCCGGACGCCGCGGCGCCGACGACCAGCCAGCATGGACGCGGTCACGGGGAGCCATGACCGGCTACGCCGAACTCCAGGTCACGACCAACTACTCATTCCTTCGCGGCGCCTCGCATGTCGAGGAGTTGTTCGCGCAGGCGAAGCTTTTTGGCCTTCCGGCGCTTGGCATCGTTGACCGCAATTCGCTGGCGGGCATCGTGCGCGCGCATCGGCAGGAAGATGAAACCGGCATCCGCCTGGTTGTCGGCTGCCGCCTCGATTTGCGCGACGGCACCGCGCTGCTCGTCTACCCGGCCGACCGCCCGGCCTACGCGCGGCTCTGCCGCCTGCTCACGCTGGGCAAAAGGCGGGCCGGAAAGGGCAAGTGCGACCTCTCCTGGCAGGATTTGGCGGCCGACGGCCAGGGCCTGATCGCCATCCTGCTGCCGGACGCGGCCGATGCCGAACTTGCCGCCCGACTGGGCCGCCTGCGGCAGGATTTCGGCGACCGGGCCTATCTGGCGCTGACCTTGCGGCGGCGGCCGGGCGACGCCGTGCGGCTGCGCCACCTCGCCGACATGGCGCAGGCCGCCCGGGTGGCAACGGTGGCCACCGGCGACGTGCTGTATCATGTACCGCGGCGGCGGATCTTGCAGGACGTGGTGACCTGCATCCGTGAGGGCGTCAGCATCGACGCCGTGGGGTTCCGGCGCGAACGTTTCGCCGATCGTCACCTCAAGCCGCCGGAGGAAATGGCCCGCCTGTTCGTGCGGCATCCCGACGCCGTGACGCGCTCGCTGGAGATCGTCGGGCGCTGCCGCTTCAGCCTGTCCGAGTTGCGCTACCAGTATCCGGATGAGGTTGACGGACCGCACCAGACGCCGCAGGCCAAGCTGGAAGATCTGGTCCGCACCCACGCTCCGGCGCGGTATCCCGACGGCGTGCCAACCGATGTGCGGCGGCAGTTGCGCCACGAACTCGCGCTGATTGCCGAGCTGGACTACGCGCCGTACTTCCTCACGGTGCACAGCATCGTCGCCTACGCGCGCTCCAAGGGCATCCTGTGCCAGGGCCGCGGCTCGGCCGCCAACTCGGCGGTCTGCTACGTGCTCGGCATCACCAGCATCGACCCGGTGCGCAGCGGGCTGTTGTTCGAGCGCTTCGTCTCGGCCGCCCGCAAGGAGCCGCCCGATATCGATGTCGACTTCGAGCACGAGCGGCGCGAGGAGGTGATCCAGTGGGTCTACGCGCATTACGGCCGCGACCGCGCCGCCCTCTGCGCCACCGTCAATCGCTTTCGCGCCCGCGGCGCCGTGCGCGAGGTGGGCCGCGCGATGGGCCTGCCCGAGGACGTCACCGGCGCGCTGGCGGCCCAGGTCTCCGGCTGGGATGCCGGGGGCGTGCAGGAAGCGCATGCCGCCGAGCTGAACCTGAACACCGGGGACCGGCGCCTGCGTCTGACCCTGGAGCTGGCCCGCGAGCTGATCGGCTTCCCGCGCCATCTCGGCCAGCACCCCGGCGGCTTTGTCTTCACCCGGGACCGCCTTGACGATCTGGTGCCGATCGAGCCCGCCACCATGGCCGACCGTCAGGTTATCGAGTGGGACAAGGACGACATCGACGCGTTGCGTTTCATGAAGGTCGATGTGCTCGGACTGGGGATGCTCGGCTGCCTGCGCCGCGCGTTTGATCTCCTGGAGCAGCACCGGGGCCTGCGGCTCGACATGGCGGGCATCCCGCCGGAGGACCCGGCGACCTACGAGATGATCCGGCGCGCCGACACGCTCGGCACCTTCCAGATCGAGAGCCGGGCGCAGATGGCCATGCTGCCCCGGCTGAAGCCGCGCACCTTCTATGACCTGGTCATCCAGGTCGCCATCGTCCGTCCCGGTCCGATCCAGGGCGACATGGTGCACCCCTACCTGCGCCGGCGCGATCATCTGGAGCCGGTCAGCTATCCGACGCCGGAACTTGAGCGCGTGCTGGGCAAGACGCTGGGCGTGCCGCTGTTCCAGGAACAGGCGATGCAGGTCGCCATGGTCTGCGCCGGTTTTTCCTCCACCGAGGCCGACCAGCTCCGCCGCTCGATGGCGACCTTCAAGGTCACCGGCGGGGTCAGCCATTTCAGGGACAAGCTGATCAACGGCATGGTGGCGCGCGGCTACACGCGCGACTTCGCCGAGCGGACCTTCAGCCAGATCGAAGGTTTCGGCAGCTACGGTTTCCCCGAGAGCCACGCGGCATCCTTCGCCCTCATCGCCTACGCCTCGTCCTGGCTGAAGTGCCACCACCCGGACGTGTTCTGCGCCGCCCTGCTGAACGCCCAGCCGATGGGGTTCTATGCGCCGGCGCAAATTGTGCGCGATGCCCGAGACCATGGCGTCGATGTCCGGTCGGTCTGCATCAACGCCTCGCGGTGGGACTGCACGCTGGAGGCGGGGAGAGGGCGCACCCTCGCGGTCAGGCTGGGCTTGCGGATGGCCGCGGGCCTGTCGAACGAGGACGGCGCGCGCATCGTCGCGCAACGGGCGGACACGCCGTTCGGCGGCATCGAAGAGTTGTGGCGCCGCGCTGCTGTCCCGGCCGCCGCGCTCGAGAAGCTGGCCGAGGCGGACGCCTTCCGCGGCCTGGGGCTGGACCGCCGCCAGGCGCTATGGGCCATTCGCGGCCTGGCCGACGAAGCGTTGCCGCTGTTCGTCGCCGCCGACCGCTTCCGCCAGCCGCAGCCCGAACGCGTCGAGCCGCCGGTGACGTTGATACCGATGGCCGCCGGCGGCGAGGTGGTCGAGGACTACCGGAGCGTGGGCCTGAGCCTGCGGAGCCACCCGGTGGCCTTCCTGCGCGCGGAACTGCACGGGCGCAAAATGGTCACCTGCGCCGATCTGGCACACAGCCGCGATGGCCGCCGCGTCCTGGTGCCGGGCATCGTGCTGGTCCGCCAGCGGCCCGGCAGCGCGCGGGGCGTCACCTTCATCACCGTCGAGGACGAGACCGGAATCGCCAACCTGATCGTCTGGTCCTCGCTGTTCGAGCAGCAGCGGCGGCTCATCCTGAACGCCAGCATGCTGGCCTGCCACGGCCGGGTGCAACGCGAGGGCGACGTCATCCACGTCATCGCCGACCGGCTGGAGGACCTGTCCGACCTGCTGGGCAGCGTCGGCAGCCGCAATGAGGGCCTGCTCATCCGGCCCGGGCGCGGTGACGGGGCGCGCCATGACAACGCCCCAGCCTCTGGCGAAAGCGGCGGGCCGGACGAAGGTGGACCTGGGAACATTGATATCCCGGACCGCCGCCGGGGCAGCAGCGGCATCAAGGTGCCGACACGGGATTTCCGCTAGCGGGGCTGTGGCCTTGACCGACGGCCCCTTGCCGCGCCCTCTCACCATGAGCAGCGGCACACGGTGACACGAATGCAAGAGCCGGAACCCGGCGAGCCGCCTGCCGGGTTCCTGGCGACAATCGCCCACGTTGTGCCGATCATGCAGCAGTCGGCAACCCGATGATTGTTTCTGATTTCCGAACGGTCGCCCCTTGATGCCGCTTGGCATGAATCCGAATGTGCTGATACGTGTCGGAGTTGTTCAGAGCGCTGCACAAGGAACACGGCATGTCGAAGGCATTCATCGCGTCAGTCATTCAGGACTCGGCCGCCCTGACCGGGGTGGCGGCCAATCGGGTGGCGGGCGACCTGATCGACGCGATCGTCAAGGAGATGAAGAAGAGCGGCGGGTTTACGCTGCCGAGCTTCGGCACGTTCCGGGTGGTGAAGACCAAGGCGCGCAAGGGGCTGAACCCCCGGACGGGCGAGGCCGTCAAGGTCAAGGCCGGGAAGACCGTGCGCTTCAAGGCATCGCCCACGCTCAAGAAGGCCGTTTGACCTCACCGGACCGGCATCCGGGAGCGGGAGCGGCGGCGTTTTGTCCTCCGAATTGCCGTGGTCACGGCGGCATCGTTAGCGTGGACTGTAGCCGGGGCTGAATGAGCGCCCGGCCGGAAAGGAACCCAACCACCATGGCCATCAAGGCAGACAAGGCGCGCGCGCCGCGCGGGGCGAAGAACGTGACGCAGGCCTTCTTCACGGCGCTCGATGCCGTTCCCGACAGCCAGCGGGCAGCCATCACGGCTGCCGCGCTGACCGCCATCCGCGACGAGGTGAAAGCCCGCCGCCAGAAGGTCAAAGATGCTGCTGCCAAGGCAAAAGCGAAGGCACCGGCAGCCCGAAAGGCCAAGGCACCAGCAAAGGCGGCGCCATCGGCAAGGACGAAGGCAGCCGTAAAGGCGAAGCCCGCAGCAAAAGCCAAGGCGCCGGCAAAGACGAAAGCACCCGCCGCTCGAAAGGCCGCCACGGCCGCGCCGAAGCGCCCGTCAACCGCAGCGGGCAAGCGGACCGCCGCGAAGGCGGCTCCGGCAAAGAAGAAGGTCGTGGCCAAGGCCACCAGGCGGAAGGCCGCACCGCCCGCACCGCCCCCGGCCGTCCCGCCCGCACCGGATGCCGCCACGGAATAGAGCCCTGCGACGCGGGCGGCTCAGTTCGTCCGCGACTGCCGTCAAACGCACCACGCCCGGTAACGGGCTCAGGAAACCAATCCGATCATGCCAACAAAGAAGCCCACAGCGAAAACCGCCGCCGCGAAAGGATCTCCGGCGGCGACGGGGAAGCCCCTGGCCGGCGCGAAAGCGCCTGCCCCACCTCCGGCGAAGCCAACTCCGGTCGCCACGGTCACGCTGAAGCAGCTCGCCGCCGAGATTGCCGGGCAGCAGGAGATTGAAAAGCGCGATGCCGGGGAGATCCTGAACGGTCTGGTCGGCATCCTGGTGCAGCACCTCAAGAGCGGCAATCGCCTGCGCATCAACGGTCTTGGAATCCTGGAGGTGAAGGACAAGCCCGAGCGGGCGGGCCGCAATCCCGCAACCGGCGAGGCGATGACCATCAAGGCCAGCAAGAAAATCGCTTTCCGGCCAGCGAAGGAACTGAAGGAAGCGATTTAGCGCCTCGACACAAAGGTGTTGACGGGGTGCCGCCTCGCGCCCGTCAACCAGAATGATACCGTGCGCAGGTCAGCTGCTAACGACCCTTTTCAGGCCTGCGCCGCTGACGGTCGGAGGGCCGGAGTTGGCCGAGCCAGCCGGTCCGTTTCCATGCGAGCCATACGGAGCTATGCCTCTGTGTCACATGCTGGCATGTGCCGCCGGTCCTGAAATCCGGCTTTCGGTATGCTATGCGGCAATGTGCCCCGCAGGCGGATGGCGCTAGAATTGAAGCAATCTCCACACCGGTTTCTCGGTGTTGCGGGGGGAAGGAGTGTATGTGCCAATGGTAGAAATTCTCCGACGGGCGCGGCACCAGGAAGCACCATGAGCGCCGACTCCCCGCCCCACCCCGCCACCCAAATGCGCGTCTGCCTCCTCGGCGCCACCGGCACCATCGGTCAGGCTACGCTGCGCGCGCTTATGCGGCGCGGGCATGACGTGGTGTGCTTCGTCCGCCCCCATCCGGGCGGCGCGCATGCTATCGACGGCGCCAACGTCCGCATCGTCGACATGAGTAATGCCGCCGCCATCGCCCGCGACGGGTTTCGCGGCGAGCGCTTCAACGCCGTGGTGTCGTGCATGGCCTCGCGCTCCGGCGTGCCCCGGGACGCCTGGGCCGTCGATCATCAGGCGCATGTCGATGTGCTTGCGGCGGCGCAAAACGCCGGTGTCGGCCACTTCGTCCTGCTCTCGGCGATCTGCGTACAAAAGCCGTTGCTGGCGTTCCAGCACGCCAAGCTGGCGTTCGAGGCGGCGTTGATCGGATCCGGAGTGACCTACTCGATCGTCCGGCCGACTGCGTTCTTCAAGTCGCTGTCCGGGCAGGTCGAGCGCGTGAAGCGCGGCAAGCCATTCCTCATATTCCGCGACGGCACGTTGACGGCCTGCAAGCCGCTCAGCGACGGCGATCTCGCCGATTACCTCGCTGACTGCCTGGAGGACAATCGCCGCTGGAATCGCGTGCTGCCGATCGGTGGGCCGGGCGAGGCGATCACCCCACGCCAGCAGGGCGAAGCCCTGTTCGCGTTGCTGGGCCGCAAGCCGCGCTTCCGCCGCGTGCCGCTGGCGCTGCTCGACGGTATCATCGGCGCGCTGAGCGTCGCTGCCCGCCTCGTGCCGGCTCTCGCGGACAAGGCGGAACTGGCGCGGATCGGTCGCTACTACGCCGCGGAGTTGATGCTGGTGCTGAACCCCGAGACAGGCCGCTATGACGCCGCCGCCACGCCCTCGACCGGGACCGAGACGCTGTTCGATTTCTACAAGACGCTCGTGGCCGGCGGTGCGGCCCCCGAGCGCGGGGATCATGCTGTGTTCTGATGCGTGTGCGGCATGGCGTTGCGTGCCGCAGGTCAGCGGGGCAGGCCGATGATCGACCTGCCAGAGGGGCTGAGCAGCGTCCGTGCGAATTGTTGGCCGAGAGCGAATTGGCAGCTTCCGGGAATTCGGCGCGGCGAAGCAGACGCTGGCGTCGGACAAGGGTTTCGGCAGCTGCCGGCGAGCCGGCGCCGCGCGCATCTCTGGTCGCCCGACCGCCACGCGCATTACCAGTCCGCTGGGTCGCGTTCCAGAGTTCCGGACCGTCCAAGGTTCCGAAGGCCCGATCCGCGTACGGAGGCCGCCATGTTTCAACCGATCCCCGTGCCCATGTCGGAAACAAACCGATTGCCGTTCCGCCATTTGCGGCCGGGCGCTCGTTATGAGGTTGTACAGGAGTTCGTCGACCACGACCGCGACCTTCACCCCGTCGGCGAGCAATGGCGCTATCGCGGCTACTCGTTCCTGCCATATCATGACGGGCTGTCGCTGTTTGTTTCGCTCGACGACGTACGCGACTGGCAGATCCGGCTGCAATGGATCCCCGAAGAGCAGGCCGACATCGTCGCCCGACTGGAGCAGCATATTCGGGAAATCGCACCGCCGGACAACCCGGCTCAACGAATGCCGGAATCGCGACCCGGCGCCGGCGCGGCGGGTCGCAGCGGGGCCAGCGCGACCGACGACCCAAAAGGGCCGGCACCCTCGGCCTTGCGCGCTGTCGGGGCGATCCTGCTGCTGTGGTTCGGCATCTCGCTCGTCATTTGGGGCACGCTCGGCGTCGCCTTCGTGCTGGCAAACCAGGATCGCACTGGCCCGCCGTTCGCGCCGGGAATGCTGGTGTTGGCCGGTCTGGCAATGACCGCGGGCGGTGGGTTCGTGGCGGTGCGGGAGGTCGCGCGCCTGGTGCGCCATTGGCGTCCGCGCTGACGCGGGGGGCTCACACCTGCGGCCCGTCGGGCCGACCGGTATGGCACGCCGTGGTGGCGGCCAGCGGCGTAGCATGGCGCAGTAGCATGAGGTGGTGGCGATGAACACGCGGCGGCGGGAGGCATTCGCCAGTCTGACGGCAGTAGCATGTCCGGTTACTGGCTTCCGGTGTGGCCGGAGCGATCGTCGCAGCACGTAGGTTACCAGGCCATCGGATCGACGAGGCTGGGTTTGCAGGTCTGCGTCTCCGGGGCGCGCACGTTGACGCTGCGGCCGAAGCGGCCCGAAAGGCATGATCCGCGGCAACGACCGGGTGAACAGCGAGAAATCGTCACCGACAGACAAATACGTCGGCGTCGCGCAGGGCGATGACGCTGTTGGTGGTGCCGAAATCGATGCCGATCTGGCGCATGGGGTTCCGTTGCCACCGAAGGCGCGGGGTTCAACAGCAAACGGGGCGGGCCGGCAAGCCCGGCGAGCCGCGATTGCACAGGCGTCCCCCCGCGGGGCCGGCGTGATGGCCGCGCGCGTCCGGGGCGATCTCCGGGTGGGTACAGCCGGGAAGCCGGGTCCCGTGGACCCGGCCTCGAAGGATCAATACGGTATCTCGCATTCCGGGACGTTGTCGGGGCGGGCGGGCCGGGTCCAGACGATGGAACTCTCGTCGCCGGTGTCGCGGTGATATGTTTCGATGTGCTGGATTTCGTAGCCGTCCCGGATCAGCCGGCGCGCGTCGTATTTGCTCAGGTTCAGGCTGGTGCGGAGGGTGGTCATCTCGGGCTCCCTTGGGTAATGCCAGCCGATTGCTGACGGGAGCGGCGCACGCCGGCCTTCGGAACGGCTCAATCCCTGAGGCATGCAACCGGGCAGGGCCGGGCTGCGGCAGGCGCGGAGCCAGGGAGCCTCGCGATGCTGGGGATGACGATCAGCGCTGGCGGCGCGCCCGCAGTTGGCTCTGCGCCTGACGCGGCCCGGCCGTGCTGTAGGTTGCGTGCCGAAGCCGCGCGGTCTGGTGCGGCGCCGAAGGCGGGATTGAACCGGCCCGACCTTGGCCGGCGTGACCATGGGACGGCAGCGGAGCTTGCTTTCTTGCTGCTTTTGGCCGGGCCGGAGTTGCCGCGCCGGTTGGCATCGCAGCGGCCATATTCCGGTCCAGGCTGCTTTCCGGGGTTCCCGATCCGGCCGGTGCTTCGCCGTGACCGGGGGTTATCTGCCGGCTGGCCGCGGCGCTGAACGCGGCAAGAAGCTGAACGCGGCAAGACCGGGCGGGAGCCGAAGCCCCCGCCCGTTCGGTTCAGCCTCCGAAGGCGCCCAGTTCGGCCGCGGCGGCCTGGCGGTTGACGGTGTCGGGGTTCATCGGCGCCCGCTGGTAGGGCTTCCAGTCCTCGCCGGTGACGGCGGCGAAGGCGTCGACCGCGCCCTCGGCGGCGGCCAGGAAGGAGTAGGCCTGCAGGCCGAGTTCGGCGGCGAACTGGCGGGCGCGCTGGGCCTTGCTGTCGAAGCCGAGGGCGCCGTCGCGGTCTTCGTCGCGGGCGTCGTTGGCGAGGCGGGAGGTGAGGTCGCGGGCCTCGGAGACCTTCTCGCCGTAGAACCGGCCGGCGCTGTGGGCGGAGCCGACCAGGGCGCCGACGAGGCGCTGCAGGTGGATCGCCATGGCCTTCTCGTTGACGGTGTCGGCGAGCAGCCTGGCGTGGCTGCCGATCATCTCCTCGGTGGCTTCGCGGAGGGCGGCGTAGTCGACCGGGTTGAGGGCGAAGCGGTCGGCGATGGCGGCCGCGACCTGCTCGTTGGGGCAGACGCTGGCGGCGAGGGTGAAGGTGACGGCGGCCGGGCTGTTGCGGGTGGAGGCGACGGGCTTGTTGCTGCGCTTGGAGGCCATGATCCTGATCCATCTCTGACATCCCCGGGGGGGTCCGCCGGCCCTGTGCCGGCTTTTCCCCCTCGGGTGCGGTCTGCTGAGGCCGGGCCAGGCGGGCGCGGAAACCCCTGGAGGACGGCAGTGGTGCGGGAGCGCAGCGACACGGTGCCGGCCGAACCGCAGGCGCTCCGCCGGTCATGACAGCCGGGCATGAGCCCGGCTGGACGGCGGAGCGGGGGTTGCAGCGCCCGACGCCCGGCCTGGATCGCGCCCATCCGAGGGGGATGGCCGGCCACAGGTTCGAGGCGGACCCGAGGAGTGTCCGGAAGATTGGGAGGATCGTGGCCGCGCGCGGCGACACGCCTGCCGCACCCGCACCGCCCTCGGACGCCGCCGTGCGCACCGACCGCGCCGGCAGGGTGCCAAGCGGGCAGGCGCGGCGATCCCCACCAGCCGGGTTTCACCCAGGGCGATGCGCACCGCGGCAAACCGGCGAGGAATGACCGCGCGCCACGATGCGCGCCGGTGCCAACGGACCGGCCAGGACGATGCGGCGCGCCGTGGCGGTCTGTCGCGCGACGAGGGCTGCCGGTTCTGCGCCAGAAGATCCCCGCGGCCACACCATTCTTCCCGGGCCTGACCCGGCGGCGCGGGATGGCCGCGCCCGGCAATGACAGCAGGGCGCGGCCGCCGCTGCGCCAAAGCGTGGCAGCGGGCTAAAATAACGGTATATCAATGAGTTACGCTCGACATCAGCGACTTCTCGCGCCATACTGCACGGCAAATGGAGGACCACGATGCGCATCGAGCTGCTGCCGGGGATGACCAATGTGATGCGGTTTCCGGTCGAGCGGCGTGCGCATCCGACGCTGGATTTGCTGCGGGAGATCGCGCCCGATGCGCGTGAGCTGCTCTCCGTCGCCGACGCGTTCGGCCTGGAGGTTCCGCCGTTCGACCTGCGGGCGCGGGTCGATACCGCAACGGCCGAGCATATCGTGAACCACCTCGCGGGTGCCGGCGGAGCAGTGCACGGCGCTCTTGAGGCGTTGCTCGATCCGGTCGTCGCGCGGGCCGTTGCGGCGTGCCGCGCGGCGCATGACGGGGCGGTTGATGCGACCGAGGCCCGGCAGGCGTTGCTACGGGCGCAGACGGCCGCACAGGTCCGGATCGAGCCGTTGCAGGAACGCGCCGAAGCATTGACCCTGACGGCGGCCAGGTTGCTGATCGAGGCGCATGCCCGGGTCGAGGAGGCGGAAGGCGTCGCGCGGGCGGTGGGGATAGCGCGCCGCGGCGAGACGTGGATGCCGCGCGACCCGCAGGCCGAGGCAGAGGCATTGTGCGGCACAGGCCGGACGGGGTAGCGCCGCCGGTCGCGAGGCCGGATCGGACGGCACGCAGCGGCGATGGCCGGCTTCTGCACCGTGCCATCGCCTTCGGCGTTGCCAACCGTCGTCGCTACTTTTTGGTATCAAGGAAGGTCAGGGTGCCGTTGTAGGGGGTCAGATGGATCTCGGTGCTATAGCGGTCGGCTCCCGACTGATCCCGCCACTTGCGCGTCCGGATCGTCCCTTCGACGAAGACCTTGGCGCCTTTGGTCAGGTACTGCTCGGCAATTTTGCCGAGGCCGTCGTTGAAAATCACCACGTGGTGCCACTCGGTCCGTTCACGACGCTCGCCGGTGCTGTCGTCTTTCCAGCTCTCGCTGGTGGCGACGCTAAGCGTCACCACCCGGCCGCCGGTCTGCGTCGTGCGAATCTCGGGGTCATGGCCGAGGTTGCCAATCAGCGTTGCCCGGTTCAGGCTGCCTGACATCGTTGCATTCCTTTCATTCATCCCGTTTCAGGAAGATCGCCGGCGCCGTGCCGGCGTTGTTCCCTCGGGTGCGGTCTGACGAAACCGAGACCGGGACCGCCCGTCCCCGAGCGCCGCCGATCTGGTGCGGGAGCGTAGCGACACGGCAGCGGTGCGAGCCGGAGGCGCTCCGCGGGCAGCAGCGCGTCTGCGCGGTCCGCGGAGCGGGGATGCGGCAGCGGGAACGGATCGGTTTAGACCGCGCCTCAACCCGAGGGGACGACGCCGTCACGGAGCGTGCCCCCTCTCACGTCGCATTCCGATTTGTTGGTGCGCCGGCCGCCGTTTGGCGGAGATTGACCGCCGCCCGCGTATCTTCGGGTTTCGCTCGCCGGCGTTGGTGACCGCCGCGCCGGCGGCCATGACCGTGGCCCTGCGCGGCGTGCACCGGCGCAAGGTCACGGGGGGGCCGGACGGCCGGTCAGGCGGCGATCAGCACGGTCATCAGCCGTTCGAGCTGGCCGATTTCCTGGTGAAGGCGGCGCATGCGCGGACCGTAGGTCGCTTCCAGCCGCATCGCGGCGGCGAGATATCGTTGCCAGGTGGTCCGGTCCCAGTGTTCACGGTCGGACTCCGCTTCCCGCCGCGGGCGACCGCCGAGGGCCGCCGCTTCGCAGGCGGTGACCATCTCGGCTTCGAGCTCGGCGAGTTGCATCCGGCGGAACTCGATTTGCCGGGTGAGCCTGGCGCCGCCGCTGAACGCAGGCTGCCTGGCGGGGCAGGAAGCTGCGCGCGGGCGGAGCGAAGATGACGGCGGCAGCATGGCGCCGCCGTCCGGAGAGAGAGTCCGCATGACGGTGTCCTCGGGAGAAAGAGCGCCTGCCCCGCATGGCCCGGGGCAGGCGCAGCCGCGGGATCAGGCGGCCGTACGCAGGCCGTTGCCGGAACCGTCCAGGTCGTCGGCGCCATCCTCGGGTTCGCCGTCGCCGTCGGCATCGGCGTCATCGCCGCCGGTGGCGCCGACCCACCCCGTGGGGTGGCGGCCGTGGCTTGGCACCGCCGCGGCTTGCTGCTCCTCCGGCGTCAGCCGGAACAACGCCCCCGGATAGACGAAGGTGCCGTCCCTGAAGTGGGTGACCATGCGCGCCCTGGTGTCTTTCGCGCGGACCTCCACGCGCACGCCCGCGGCCGCGGCGGCTTGCTCCAGCGCGCCGCGGGACAGGCAGGACAGGAACGCCTCGGTCGCCATGTTGGGCAGCCGCCGCGCGGCGCCGATCGCCTCGCCGGCGATCCGGGCGAAGGGTCCGCTCTGCGTGCGGTTCTCCCGGCAGGACAGCACCGCGGCCAGCATCATGCGCGCGGCCTGGCGCAGCCGGTCGGGGTCGGCGGTCAGCACGCCGCCTTCGGTGAGCGTGCGGGCGATCGCCTGACGGTCGTCGCCGGCGAGGTCGCTGTCCACCGTGACGTTGTCGCCGCCGCAGGCGAGGATCAGCAGGCCGAGCAGGGTGTGGTCCGCGATCGGCGCATCGGCCAGCGCCTGATGCAGCGCGTCGGTGCGCAGATCGCCGATCATGGCGACGCCCTTCTGCGTCACCTCCGGCCGGGCGCGGCCGACCGGCATGTCGTCGCCATCGTCACGGACGCCGGTGCCGGTCTTGCCGCCGGCGGCGGGTTTGCCGGCCTGCTTCGGCGCGGGCAGCCGGAAGGCAACCGTCTTCACCTCGCCGGTGCGTCCGTCGATGTAGTGCCCGACCAGATCGCCCTTGCCGGGCTTGCCATAGACCGGCTCGGCTTTCTTCGGCAGTTCGCAGCTTCCGTATTCGTCGACCGGCAGCAGCCGGCCGCGCTCGGGCAGGTTGTTCTGCAGCCACTCCTGCTGGGCGCCGAAGAAACCCTCGACGTTGGTGGTATACCGTCCGTCCTCGCCGGCCGGGACGAACAGATCGTCCTCCCAGACCACGCCATACGCCTTCGCCAGATCGTCGCCGAACTTCGCCGCGGTGAACGGCATGCGGCGCCTGGACAGGGCGCGGGCGATCTCGTGCCAGTGCACCTCCTGCCCTTTCTTCGGCTTGTGCTTTTTCCAGACCTGCGCCTGTTCCTCGCGCGCGGCGGCGGCGATGGTGCGCAGCTGGTCCTCGTTCGGCATGCTGCCCTGCGCCATGACGTTGAGCATCGCCGGCGGCAGATGCGCCAGCAGCTTCAGGCGGCGGACGGTGCGCACCGGCAGGGCCAGCGCGTCGGCGATGCCCTGTTCGTTCCAGCCCTGCGCTTCGAGCGTCTGGGTGGCGCGCCAGATGTCGACACTGCCGAGGGCGGCCCGCACGAGGTTTTCGCTCACCGCGCGCATGACGTTGGCGGCTTCGTCGGCGTCGCACACCAGCACGTCGATGGTGGCGAGGCCGGCGGCGATCGCCGCGCTGACCCGGCGGTTGCCGGCGATGATGAACAAGCCGCCGTCCACCTCCTTTACGCGGGGCGGCTGGATCAGGCCGATCGCCTTGATCGAGGCGACGAGCTGTTCGTCCATGGCCACCGGCGCCGGCGTCCGGCGCGGGTTGTCGGGATTCGGCTTGAGGTTGGTCGGATCGACGCTGCGGAGTTCGGCCATCATGGGCTCCTGTTCGGTTGCTTTCCGTCCTCCCTCTGTTCGGGGAAGACCCGATTCCAACGCCGCATCCCGTCCGGCCGGGGCAAGGGCACAGCCGGCGAAGCCGGGACGCCGCGCAGCGGCGGACCCTTGCGGCGGCCGGCGGTGATGCGGCACGGCGTTGTTCAGAGGCTTTGCTGTTTCGCGGCGTGCCCGGTCCGCCGGCGGCGTGATCCGCCCTGCCGGTGCGCGGCTGGCAGGAATGCATTCGCGGGAATGGGAACGCCGGATGAGCGCGACCGGACCCAGGCTGGTCAGGCCGTTTCCGGCGTGTCGTCTGCCGCCGTGTCCCGGTTGCTGGCGAGGTCCGCCTCCAGTTCGGCCATCCGCGCCAGTTTCTCGTCCAGTTCGCCTTGCAGCGGGAATGTCTCGCCCAGACGCGGCGTGTAGCCGGCCAGCCGGGCGATGGCATCGGTCTGCCGGCCCGTCTGTTCCGCAAGCTCGGTCTCGAAGCGGTCGAGCGCATGTTCGAGCCGCGCGATCAGGCCGAGCGCGGTGAGACCGTCCTCGACGTTGATCCGGTGCGCGTCGCCGGTGCGTTGCAACAGCAGTTCGGCGGTGCAGCCTTGTCCGGGCCGGTTGCGCCGCACGCAGGCGATGAGGTCGAAGCCGCCGATCTGGCCGATGGTCCGGTCGCCGGTGTCGCGCTCCAGCACCGCCAGCCGGATTGTGGACAGCAACGCGGCACCGGCCACTTTGCGTTCGGTCAGTCTTCGGCCGGCCACCTGCATGGCGAAGGCATCGCCGCGCGTCGGGATGCGGCGGGCGATATCCCGCCGGAGTCCCTCGATCCGCGCCTCCGCGCGCATCTGGTCCTGGCGGGCGGCGTGCACCCGGCGGCGGATGTCGTGCTGGTCATCGATATGGGCGGCCAGCTGGCGCCGCAGGCGCGCGATCTCGCTTTCCAGGCCCGCCTTCTGGATCAGCCGGCCGTCCCCCGAGGCGATCGCCTTGGCCATGGCGAACTGGTTGGCCTGGCTGCTGATGTCCTCGACGCGGCGGATGCTGCGGTCGCCGGAGAGGGCGGCGGCGATGAACCGGGCCTTGCGCTCGTTGGCCTGCCACATGGTCGCGTCCATCGAGCCGAGCGTCGCGTAGGCGTAGATCTCGATCTCCTCGTGCTGGTTGCCCTGCCGCTCGATCCGTCCCTCGCGCTGCTCGATCTGCGCGGGCAGCCAGGGCACGTCGAGGTGGTGCAGCGCTTTCAGCCGAGGCTGCACATTGACGCCGGTGCCCATGGTCTCCGAGGAGCCGATCAGCACCCGGATGCGGCCGGCGTTGAACTCGTTGAACAGGCGCTGCTTATCGTTCGTTTTGCGGCAGTCCTGCATGAAGGCTATCTCGGCGGCCGGCACGCCGAGGCGGATCAGTTCCTGCCGGATCCAGCAATAGGCGGAGAAGCCGCGCTTGTCCTCGACACTGATCGTGCCGAGGTCGGAGAAGATCAGCTGCCCTGCACCCGGGACCGGATACGCGGTGCCGTCCGGCCGTGTGTAGCGGTTGTCCGCGGTTGCTTCCCAGATGCGATGGACGTTGGCGATCAGCCGGTTGAGCTTGTTGGCGGGTTCGTTGCCGTTGCCCGGTCCCACCAGGCGCATGTCGATCGCGGCGTGGCGACCGTCGCTCACCACGGCTAAAATGATGTCGTCTCCGGGCCGGACCCGGCCTTTGCGCTGTTCGATCGCCTGGATGCGCTGAGCCAGGTGCTTCTGGTAGGTGCGGAAGGCGTCGGATGGCGGGGCGGTGATCAGCTGGCGCTGGCCGCCGCGGATACGCGGCAGTTTCAGGTCGCCGCGCAGATCGTCCTTCAGCACCACGTCCGCGACCGTGCGGAACATGTCGATCAGTTCGGGGACGTTGATGAAGGTGGCGAAGCGCTCGACCGGCTTGTAAGCACCGGAGGGTTGCAGTTCCAGTTCGGTGCTTGTATCTCCAAAAACCGACGCCCAGGCGTCGAACGCATGCACGCCGCGTTCGCGCAGCGCATCCTCATCCTGGAAGCGCAGGACCGCGAACATCTCGCCCAGCGTATTCGTGATCGGTGTGCCGGAGGCCTGGATCAGCGCCCGGCCGGGGTTCTTCCCCTCCAGATAACGCGTTTTCACGAACAGATCCCAGGCCCGCTGTGAGCCCTCCGGATCGACGCCCTTCAGGTTCGTCCGGTTGGTGGCAAACGACAACTTGCGAAACGCGTGCGCTTCATCAACGATGAGCTGATCGATTCCGAGTTCCTCGATCGTCAGCATGTCGTCGCGGCGGCCCTTGAGGGCTTCGAGCTTTTCGGTCAGCTTCTCCTTCATCGCTTCGATGCGCTTGCGGGTGGTGCGATCCTGCGCATCGGCGTGCAGCCGGAGGTCTTCGTGCAGGCTGAGCTGCTCCTCGATCATGCGCCGCTCGAAGGCGGCGGGGACCGGGATGAAGCGGAAGGCCGCATGGGTGATGATGATGGCATCCCATCTCGCGGTGGCGGCGCGGGCCAGGAACCGGGCGCGCTTCTCCTTCACGAAGTTGGTCTCGTCGGCCACCAGGATGCGGGCGGTCGGATAGAGCTGGAGGAACTCGCGGGAGGCCTGAGCGAGACAGTGACCGGGCACCACCAGCATCGCCTTGGCGATCAGGCCGAGCCGCTTCTGCTCCATGATCGCCGCCGCGATGGAGAAGGTCTTGCCGGCGCCGACGGCGTGCGCGATATAGCAGCTGCCCGCCGCGATGGTCCGCCAGATCACCCGCTTCTGGTGCGCATAGAGCCGGATGATGCCGCTGGCGCCGGGCAGCGTCAGGTGCCGCCCGTCGAAATGCCGCGGCACCAGATTGTTGAACCGGTCGTTGTAGATCCGTGCCAGCCGGTCGGTGCGGTCGGGGTCGGTCCAGATCCAAGCGGTGAACGCCTCCTTGATTTTCGCCAGCTTCTCTTTGGCGGCTTCCGTCGCCTCGGGGTTGAGCACACGCTTCTCGACACCGTCTTCGGTGATGAGATCGAAGATCTGCGGGGTGGCGCAGTTCAGCGCATCGTGCAGCAACTGGCCTCCATTGCGCCGCCCGGTGCCCCATTCGGAGGTGCCCGCGGCGGTGCCAATGAACGGGGCCGTGTCCACCGTCCAGGTGGCCAGTTCCGCGCAGTGCCGCACGCGTGTTTCGGTCGTCATCACCTCGGCCGAAAATGCCTCGATGACATCGGCGGGAATCCACGGTGCGGCCAGGCGGGCCGTGATGTCCGACGGTTTGAGCGCCTCGGGCTGCACCTCGCGCAGCGCGGCGACATTGCGCTCGTACTGCGGGTCGGCCGTCGCCGCGGCCTCGGCCGCGGCAAGCTTGCTGCGGACCGGGCCGGACAGGTAGGCGTCGGCGGTCTCCCATGCCCCGGTGCACGGGTTGCGGAAGATGGCCGTGCCGAGCTGCGCCAGCGCCGTCTCCGCTGTGCAGTCGAGCAGCCCGGCTACATGGTCGGGATCGACCCGTCCAATCTCGTTGAGCGTGACGGCGAGCGCATCGGCGGCCGAGGTGATCAGCGGCGGTGCCGGCGGGGCGATCACCCGTTCGCGGAAGATCGGCCCCATGCGGGCGAGGCCGCTCTCCAGCTCGTATTCCTCGATCGACGCGACCAGCCAGGCATCGGGGTCATCGGCGAACGGCGCGAGGTTCGGCCGGCGATGCGCCGCGCGTTCCTCGCCGGTCTGGTCCGTCGTGACCGTGACGACGGTGTGGTTGATCGGCCCGTAGTGGCGGATGAAGGTCGCGTAAGCGACCCGCAGCCGGGTCTGCGCCGGTGCCCAGGGCTGGTCGGCGGCCTGGGCGCGCAGCACATCGCGCACCGCATCGCGGATCGGCAGCAGCGCGCGGATGATCTTTCCTGCCCTGGGCGGGATGCCTTCGCCGCCTTTCCCCGTCGTGATCGCCACCGGCATGGCGGTGCCGCCGACGATCTGCAGGAGGCGACCGTCTCTGCCGATGAAATACGAGCCCTCCTTGATCGTCGCGCCGTCGGCGGCGGTGCCGGCAGGGACCCGCATCGTATCGTCGTCGTCGTCGGTATTGGACTCTGCTGACGGGGTGTGGATGTCGCGCGGGAGACGCGACAAGGCTGCGTCGAGCAGGGTCTCCAGCGGCGTGGTCCCTGGCTGTGCGCGGCAGGTGTAGGTCAGGCCGGGACCATGGATGCCGCGCCGGAGGGCGTGCGTGCCCAGCACCATCTCGGGATGCGCCGCAAAATGGGCGTTGATCGCGACGACGGGGGCGGTCGGCGCGGTGATGTCATTATCAACCGGGGCGTCGTCATCCGCCGCGGTATCCGGCTGGTCGGCGACGCTGATTTCGGCGAGGTCAATCCAGTTTTCGCCGCCGGCTTGCTGGCCCTCGGCGCGGCGCTGGAATACCAGCACGTCCACCACGACGTTGGTGCCGGCGGTGGCGCGCAGGCTGCCTTCGGGCAGCCGCACGGCGCCGACCAGATCGGCCATGCCGGCGATGTGCTCGCGCGCCGCGGTGCTCGCCTTGTCCATCGTGCCGGTGCTGGTGACGAACAGCGCCAGGCCGCCGGGCCGCAGCCGGGCGATCGAGGACGCTATGAAGTGGTCGTGCAGCCTGAGGCCGGGCGCGGCGGTGGCCGGATCGGCGCGGACGATGCGGTCGGCGAAGGGCGGGTTCCCGATGGCAAGGTCAAAACCGCCCGCCAGCCTGCTCCGCGTATAGTCCTCACACCGGACCGTCGCCTCGGGGTGCACGAGGCGGGCGATGCGGGCGGTGATGGGATCGTACTCGATGCCGGTGAGCCGGCAGGCGCCGCGCAATTCCGGCGGCAGCAGGGCGAAGAACAGGCCGGTGCCCATGCCGGGTTCGAGGTACGCGGCCGCCGGCGAAGCCGAGCTGCCGGGCGGCCCGCCAGAGCGCCCGCACCACCGGCTCGGGGGTGAAATGCGCATACTGGGTCGACCGGCAAAGGGCGGAATATTCCGCCGGCGAGGCGAGCGCCTGCAATGCGCGCCCGGTCTCCTCCCAGCCGGCGCGGAAATTCGTGGCGCCCGGCAGCGGAAAGCAGTTCTGCGCCAGTTCGGTCGCGCCGAAGCCGACGAAGCGGAGCAGCACTTCCTGCTCGCCGGCGGTCGGGCTGCGCCCGGACGCTTCCAGTTCCTTCGACAGACGGATGGCGACCAGATTGTCGCGGGCGCGTGCCGGCCAGCCCCGGGCGAGCGTGCGCTCTGCGTCGAGATGAAAATTCGTCCCGCGTGGCGCTGCCTCTGGCGGCGGCGTATCGCCGTCGTCCGGGTTGAGCGCCGGCGGGAAGGGTGCCGGCGCGGCTGTCGGCGTGTGGATGGTCCAGCCGAGCGCATCGGTGTCGCTGAGACCGAACGAGAACTGACCTGCATCGGGCATGGCGCAGAACTCCTGCTGCGGGCAGCCAGGCGCGCTCCGGCGCAGCTGCTGCGCGGAGCGTGTGGCGACCGGAATTGGCGGGAGAGATGACCCGGGCGGCGCCGGGATATCGGGCGGCCGTCCGAACCGGGCGTGCTCAGGCAGCCGGCTCGGCGAATCCGAAGTCAGGCGCGCGGTAGATTGCGGCGTGGCCGCGGTGGTAAAAGCGACCCGCGCGGTTTTGCGCGCGCGGCAGCTTGTCAGTCAGCCAGCGCGCTCGCCGGCGTTGACGTGTCGCGATGAACGAGCGGCCGATAGGCGATGCTGGCGTGCTCCGCGCAGTAGGGCTTCGCTGCCGCTGCCGGGTTGCCGCAGAACCGGAAATTGGCCGTGCCGGGATGGCCGATGGGCCAGCAGCAAGGCCTGGAGGTTCCGGTGCCTCGCCCCGCAGGGGCCGGCTGGGATGGCGTCGCTTCAGGTCTGGCTACGGTATCCAGCGTGCCTGGCAACGATGCGGCCAACCGGACGGACATGATCTCGGCGAGTTTCGGAACCGGCGCGCGCTGCTGCTGAGGCCGTGCGCCGGTCTGGCTTGCCTGCCTGACCGGCGACGGGCGCGCAGGCAGATCGAGCCGGTGCGCCTTGCCGATGACGGCGGATTTCGAGATGCCGAGCCGGCGGCCGATCTCCGCGGCCGAGTGGCCTTCGCTCCAGAAGCTGCGCAGCCTGCTGACAGCTTCGTCGTTCCAATCATAGGTATCCCTGGTGGACGGCACGGGACTTCCTTCCTTCCCTGACTCTGCCGGCGACTCCTGTCGCCGGCTGGCGGTCCTTCCGGACTGCCGGGGCAGTCTTGTCTCTCCATTGGCGCTACCATTGCTTTTCGGCAGCGATAAGCGCCGCGCGCGCCTTCTCGCAGGTCACCAGCCAATCCGGCCAGTCCTGCCGTACGGCGTCGACGCCGACGGCGTCGATGTCGGCGACGAACTCCGCCAGCACCTTCACCGGTGAGTCGCCAACTGGGTCCGCCGCCGCGGGCAGTACGTCACGAAGCTTGTGTCCGTCCGCGTCGATCTCGGCGATGCCGCGCTCGCCGTCGACGATCTCGCACGGGTCCAGCGCCCGCATCTCGCGGCTGGCGCCGTCGATGCGCCGGACCTGCGGCGGCAGATCGACCGGCTCGCTGATCTCCTGTGCCCGCTCCTGGAGTTCGTCCAACAGCCCGGCGGCCTCCTCCAGAGTCCCGGCTTCGATCTCATAGTCGCGGCAGTCGTAAAGGGTCTGTTCCTGCCACGAACGAAGTCGGAATCGGGCCATCAGTGCATGCCTTTCGCGTGTTGGAGTGTAGAGTGGGCGAACCCGATGTCCAGTTCCGTTTCGGTCGCATGCTGGCGCCGTGCCTGCTTTTCCTCGGCGGTGGCGTCGGGATCGTCGGCGACCTCATCGGCCAGAATCATCGTGTCGGTGGCATGGGCGTCAGCTGCCGGGATCAACCGTTCGACCGCCTGGATCAACGCACGGTGACTTTCCGCCAGCGCCAGCAGCGACGAGGCGGCAACATGCACCGGGCTGTCCCCCGGACCGGTCCACCAGCCGTCATCGTTCGCCACCGCCAGGGCGGCACGCAACACCGTGCTTGGCGCTGTGGCTGCCTGCCAGCCGGCGGCGGAGTCGGTTGCCGCGTGCAGCAGGTTTCGCCAGTCATCGTCGTTGGTCACCTCCCGGTTCAGGAAGTTTGCCACCTGGTGCGCATCGGTGCCGCTGGCCACGGCCGCGCATGCACGGTCCCAGGTTGCACCGACGTTAACGGAACAACGCTCGCCATCCGTCTCCCGCACGATGACCGCCGCGAGGGCGGAGGCATGTCGCCGTTCTTCGGTGTCATGCCCGCGCGGCTGTTGCGTTTGCTCCGAGGCCACGCCGTCGCCGGCTCGTTCATAGGCGGCGAGGGCGGCGGCCAACGGAGCGGCCATCGCCACCAGCGCGGGATCGGTCCAGTGGCGGCTATAGGTTTCGACATCGCCGGCGATGTCGATCAGCGTTTCGAACAGCTGCAGCAGGCGGCGCGAGAGGGCGTCGGCCTGCTGGCCGGCCAGCCGGCGGAGATGGAGGTCTGCCCGCACCAGCACGGGCAGTACGGCCAGCGCGGCGTCGTGCACCGGCCAGGTCGGCAACGCCTCGTTGCCGCGCGCGCCGCGCGTGTTCTGGTTCGTCATGTCAGATGCCTCCCCGGTAGGTGCGCCGGATCGCGTTCGTCAGTGCGATCCGGTCGGCATTCGCCGCCGTGATCTGGCAGAAGGTCTGGCCGGTGGCACGGAGCAGCACCTCCTCGAAGCGACAGGCGTCGTCCAGCATTCGGTCACGCAGCGTCCGCTGGCCGTTCTGGACAGCGATGCGGCCAAGCCGGACCGAAATCGCGAGATAGGTGCGCCAGGCCGGATGGGTGCGCAGCTGATCGCGCCCGGTCGTGCGTGGTCCGTGTGGTTGTGGGGTCATGGTTTTCTCCTTCGGCGATGTCCTTGCCGGGCCGCGTCGCGGCGGCCGGGGCAAGGGCGCCGCAGGCGCGTGCGCAGCACGGTCCCTTGCGGCGGCGGCCGCGCATGCGGCAGCGGTTTATCCGTTGTCGTTCCTTTTCCGGTTTCTCCTGCACGGCCCTGCAGGTTTTACGCCGCCGGCTTTGTCCGGTCCTGCAGGCTGGCTGGTGATCCTGCGTCAGGGGGTGACCGCGACGATGTCACCGAACGGCACCGTGCGGCCACGGCCCGGCGTCAGCCAGATGACCGGCGTGCCGGGATCGTCGGGCTGGTCGCTGGAGTCGAGGTCGGTGGCGTAGACGATGACATGCGGCGCGAAGCCGCTCGCGGCGATCCAGTCGAACGCCGGCTGAAACCGCGTGCCGCCGCGGCTATGAACCTCGATGCCATCCACGGTCTCGCCCGGGCCGAGATAGTCGACCCGCCTCACCTCGGCGTCGCACTGGATGATGGCGACCTGCTCCGGCCCGGTCTCCTCGATGATGCCGAGCAGGTTGCCGACATAGACCGCGAGTTCCCGGGCCGAGATCGAGCCGGAGGTGTCGAGCACGAAGGCGACCCGTCCGGCGCCGGCGCGGCGCCAGCCGGGCAGATACACGCCATGCGGCAGGAAGCGCCGGTTCGGCCGTGCCCAGCTCGCCTCGCTGCGCAGCGTGCCGTCGAACAGCGTGCGGAAGCGGTCGCGCCAGTCCGTGTGGTCGAGCGCGGCCTCCACCAGCTCGGCCAGGCCACTGCTGAACCGCCCCGCCCGCTTCGCCGCCGCGGCCGCCTGACGAATGCGGACATCGAGATCGTCCTCGGCCTGGCGCCGCGCGGCATCGCCGAGCGGCGCGCCGTCGTCGGTCGTCAGGTCGCGCACCTCGCCCCAGTATTCCGCCGGCGCGACGGTCGTGGCGCCGGTCTCGCCCGCCTGGCTGCCTGGGGGTGGCACGGCCGGGTCGGAATCGGGCGATCCCGGCCCGGACGGGCCGCAGGGCGGGCTGCTGTCGCCGGACTCCGGCGGTGGCGTGCCGCCTGGCTGTTGCTGCTGCGGCTCCGCCAGCAGGCGCTGGTAGATCACCTCGACGGGCAGCCCGGCGAAGCGGTTGCCTTCGTCGAAGATCAGCCTGTCGGGAAGCACGTACTTGTCGGCCAGCAGGATGCGGTTGACGAACAGGTCGCAGGCGATGTTCCACCGCCGCAGATCACGTGCACGCCGGCGCAGATGGTGCTTGTTGACGACGTGCAGCACCTCATGGGCAATCGTCCCCATGGTCTTCTCGGCCCCCTGCATCTCGCACCAGGCGGGGTTGAACCACACCGCCCGCCCGTCGGTGGCCATGCTGCCCACCGACGGTTCGGCGATCCATTTCAGGCCGAGCGCGATCGACCCGAAGAACGGTGCCCGGACCAGCAGCCGGGCGCGCGCCTTGGTGATGATGTCGGGCAACATCGCCCCCTCCCTCACGCGAAGGCGCCCTGCATGCGCCGCAGGATGTCGTCGGCCTGGTTTGCCACGTCCTCGCGCAGCCGGGGCGAGTTGCGCAGCTGGTCGGGCTCGTGGGCGGTGAGGTGGCGTTCGATGTCGGCGCAGATTTCGGCAATGCGCGGGTCGTCCATCAGGTTGAGCATCGGCGCGATCCGGACGATCGCGCGGACGTTCTCGACCAGCGTGTCGCGGAACGGGTGCTCGGTCTTGCCGTTCGACCGGCGGCGGAACAGCCGCAGCCGGGTGGCCATGTGGGCGACCGGCTCGCGCAGCCGGTCCAGCAAGACGCGGACGGCATCGTTGACCGTGCCGCGCAGGGCGTCCTCGGCGTTGCGGCGTACGGTGGCGATCTCCTCGGCGGCCAGCTGCACCCGGAAATCGTCGCTGCTCGGCACCGGCAGGTAGGTCAGCCGGACGCCGAAGCGGTCGCGCAGCTTCGCCTGCGAGGGGAAGTCGCCGTCGGCGAAGGCATCGCCGAGCCGCCGCCGGGCTTCGTACTTGATCTCCGGGTAGGCGGCGATGAACGCCTCGACCGCGGCATCGAAGCCGCCGATCGGCTCCGCCATGCTCTCGGTGAAGGCGAGGAAGGCGGCACCCTTCAGGATGCGGGTGCCGTCATCCATCCAGGGCAGGGTGCGCTCGTTGACCGCCGCGCGCACGGCGCGCTCGGCGGCCTGCACCGGCTTGATCGTCTCGCCGAGCAGGCTCTTGTTGGCGCGGACGGCGTTGTCCTCCGCGCCCTTCAGGCTGCAGATTTCGCGGGTGATGGCGCGGTCGCGCTTCTCGCCGGTCCAGACCCGGACGGTGGTGTTGACCAGCAGGGCGCGGGCAGAGATGTCCATGGTGGACCTCCGTGTGGGTGTCGTGGGGATTGGGGCGGCGCGGGCGCCAGGTCGGCGGCGGCGGGCGCCGGCGCGGTCAGTGGCCGCTGAGCATGGCGCCGTGGGCGGCGGCCCAGCTCTGGTAGGCGGTGGTCAAGGTCAGCCGGTTGTCGCGGGCGGTGGCGTCGATCACGCAGGCGACCGGGAATTCCTGTTCGGGCAGGCGGTCGAGGTAGCGGACCACCGCGGCGAAATTGCCCGGCGTCGCCCGGTGCGCCAGCGCGCCCATCAGGGCGTAGCTGGTCATGGCATCCTCCGGCAGCGGACCGGACTCCGGGTCGAGCAGGATGGCGTCGATGTCGGGCAGGCGGCGGAAGATCTGCTGGAACCCGGTGAAGTCGGCGCTGGCCGGGCCGCCGACGGCACCGGCGACGCATTCCCGCTGCACGACCTCGGGCAGCTTCAGCCGCAGCACGCGGTCGGCCATCGCCCAGCTGCGCGGCGACGGATAGGCGTTCTCGGTGGCGGAGAACCGGTGGTGGTATTCGCTCGCCCGATAGCGGTTATAGGCGATCAGCATCGGCGCGATGCCGCGGCGGGCGGCCCAGCCTGCCCAGGCGTTGACGTCGGCCTCGATGGTCAGATGCACGAGGCGGTTGCGCACATGGCTCGGCATCGTCGTCGTGCCGGCGCGGTTGTGCTGATGGTTGCCGGCGCAGACCACCATCCAGGCCGGCGGCAGCACGTGCTCGCCGATCCGGTGATCCCGGATCAGGCTGGCAGCGATGTTCATGTTGGCGAGGCCGGCCTGCGGCAACTCGTCCAGAAACAGGATGCCCCGTCCCTGGGTCGGCAACCAATCGGGCCGGCAGCGAATGGCGCGGCGGTTTTCGATCCACGGCAGGCCGCCGAGTTCGGCCGGATCGCGGGTTTGCAGATCGGCGTAGACTACCTGCCAGCCGCCCTCGTCGGCCGCCGCCGGCAGGTCGCGGCCGAGATCGCCCAGTTCCTCGGCGACGCTCTCGACGATCTCGGTCTTGCCGAGCCCGGGATCGCCCCAGGCCATCGGCACCAGGTAGTCGCGTGGCGTGCCGCCGTCCTGCGCGGTGGCCACGTTCTGGCGGATCACCGCGCCGAGCACCTGGGCGAATTGCGGGATGTTCATGGCGCTCCCTCCGTCGCGGCGATGCGCCAGCCTGTCGGTGTCATGGACCTCTCCTGCTCTGGAGTTTTTCGCGAACACCGGTTCCGCCGGCCGCTTCGGGGGCGTCGGGGCAAGGGCGGGCGCCGCCGCAGGCAAGCCCGGGAGCGCAGCGACAGACCCTTGCGGCGGCGATCCCGCCAGCGGCAGCTTTCTCCCTTCTCATCGGCCTTCCGTTTGTACTTGCCACGGCAAAGAACGGTCGACCGGGTTGGCAAACGCCGGTCCCGCTGCCAGAATCGCCGCATGTTGAAACGCTGTGACACCGCACAGAGCTGCGCGCCGGTGCGGTTGCCGCTGTTCCCGGACCGTCTGTCCCTGGTCCGCATCCGTCCGGAGTGGCAGGCATGCCGCTTTTACCGGATGGAGGTATGGCCTGATCTTTTCGGTCGTGCGCTGCTGCTTCGGCAATGGGGACGGATCGGCACCGAGGGGCGCCGCAGGCTTGATCCCCACGCTGATGCCGGTGCGGCCGTGAACGCCCTGGCGCGGATTGCGCGGGCAAAGCTGGGCCGGGGCTATCGCGCGCGCTGAGGGCGCAACGGCGTTGCCGGCCGGGCGGCGCGCCGGCGGAGCGGCACTCCCTCATGCCAGCGTTTGTTGCTTCAGCACGTCGTTCCAGTCCGATCCGGCGGTGGGGGTCAGGCGGGCGAAGGCGACGCCGGCCGCAGCGGCCAGTTCGGCATGACAGGCGGCGTAGCGCTCGCCGGCGGCATTGGCGTCGGTGGCGCTGTGCAGCACGGCATCCCGCACCCCGGCGATTGCGGACAGCGCCCGCGCCAGCGCCTGGAGTGTGCCCGGCCCCATGCCGCCGCCGGTCGCGGCATAGAGCGTGTCGGCGCGCAGCTCCTCCAGCGCCGCCAGGCTCAGCGCATCGATCGGCGCTTCGGTGACCGCCAGCCGGGTCGGCTGCCGGCCGCCCGCCAGGCGGAACAGGGTCTTGCGGCCGCCGCGCACCGCGCCTTTGAACTCCGGCCCGCGGATCTCGATGTGGCTGACGCTGCCGCTCTCGTCGCGATGCGCGAACCAGGCGCTGCCGTGGGGTCCTTCCCGCACCGCGTCGGCTTGGCTGGCCGCGGCCAGAATGGCCGGTGGCAGCCGGCGCGCGTCGGTCAGATAGCGCCAGGCCGGCGATCCGCGCGCCAGCGGCCGCCGCCGCTCCCAGTGGTCGGCGACGGGAATGGGCGATGCCCCGGTCCGCAGCGCGCGGAAGGAGTTCGGGAACCCCGGGCGCCACCCCGGCAAACCCGCGCAGCACCCGGCGCGCCGCGCCGAAATTCAGCCCCGGGTCGAGGTGCTGGACCAGGCTGAAGATGTCGCCCTTGCGGCCGCTGAGCGGATCCCACCAGCCGCGGCCGTCATGGGTGACGATCAGGATTTCGCCGGCGCCGCGGCGGTATTTCAGGCTGCGCCTCGTGCTCTCCGCGCGGTCGAGCCGCCATCCCGGCGCCAGCCGCTCCAGCAGCGCGGCGCAGGCTGACGCTGGCTTTCAGCCATTCGATTTCCGCATCCTGCATGGTTCGGCGCTCCCGTCGGGATCGGCCGGGCAGGGGAGGGAGCGGCGCCTTGCCCTCCGCTTTCCGTCTGCTCGGCCGTCCCCTCCCGCCGACCGCGAAGCCGGCGCGGGACAAGGGCGTGCGCAGCACGGGAGCGCGCAGCGCGACGCCCCCTTGTGGCGCGCCCGGCGCCAGCGGTAGCGCCGTCGTCCGGGATCGGCGGCTGCCGTTGATCTGGCTTTCTGGCTTTTCCTGGTGCGAGAGATCGTTGCGGGCAAGGCCGGGGCGCGATCCCGCGGCTCCGGGCGAAGGCCATAGCCCGGCCCGGAAGGGGCGTCCGCAAGAGCATGACGGGCCAAACTCAGTTCTTGGACGAAAACATATAAATCCTGGAACGCGGCGAGCCTTGTCTGGTCGGACTCCGGTGCGGTGTCTACTGTGGCGATCCTGCTGTTTGATGTCGTTCCTGGGGAACGGCTCAAGCATTACCTCGAAAGGACGCCGATGACTGAGATTGCCGAAGACGGTCAGCTGCTGCAGCTGACGGCCCGGATCGTGGCCGCGCATGTCGGGCACAACCCGGTCGCGCCGGACGCGTTGCCGGAGTTGATCCACCGGGTGCATGCGGCGCTCACCGCGACGCAGAAGCCGCCGGTCGAGGCCGCTGTGGCAAAGCAGCAGCCGGCCGTGCCGCCCAGGAAGTCGGTCTTCCCCGATTACCTCATCTGCCTGGAGGACGGGAAAAAGCTGAAGATGCTCAAGCGGCACCTGCAGACCAGCTACGGTCTGACGCCGGCGCAGTACCGCGAGAAGTGGGGCCTGCCGCACGACTACCCGATGGTGGCGCCGACCTACGCCGAGACGCGCTCGACGCTCGCCAAATCGATCGGCCTCGGCCGGAAACCGGTTGTCGCCCCGGCCGCTGTTCCGGTTGTTGCTCCGGCTGCTATTCCGGCGCCTGTTCCGGCGGGGCGGAAGGCTGGTCGGCCACGCAAGGCCGCTGCCGCATAGGCAGCGGCAGGCCAAGCCTGGAGCGGAGATGACCCCATCGCCGCGGATACGAGAGAACCCGGAGCAGCTCGGCCGCTGCCGGTTCGGCGCCCGCAGGCGGCGACCATCCCCGCCGGGCGGCCTCCTGGGGTGCGAGTTTGTCGGCCACCAGCCGATCGAGCAGCGCCGCGTCCTGCAGCGAGAAGCCGCCATCCTGCTCGAACAGGTGGCACAGCACCGCGCCGCCGGCGGTCTGGTAGGCGTCGACCCCGACGAAGACGGCGCGCGTGTTGCCGGCATGCACCGCACCCTCGGTCAGCAGCCGGATGACCTGGGCGGGCGCGGCCGGGGTCCAGCTGCGGGAGATGGGCTCCCACAGCTGTGGGACTGCCTCAAATTTGGGGGTGTGAACCATGACCGCTTGGGGTCGCCGCCCTTCTCCCGTCTCTGGAAGACGAGCGGCGGGATGGCGTCGTAGGATCGATGCAAGCAGACGCTGGCAGGATTCTGAGTTCGGGCTCCTCCCTGAGGAGGCCTATCGGCATCAACCGCCAATGGCGATCATTCTGACCTCCAATCTTGAGGCAATCCTGCCAGAAGG
This sequence comes from uncultured Alphaproteobacteria bacterium, assembly GCA_963709085.1. Lineage (GTDB taxonomy): Bacteria > Pseudomonadota > Alphaproteobacteria > Acetobacterales > Acetobacteraceae > Rhodovastum. The sequence goes on along the minus strand of CAVPVB010000011.1, from coordinate 62,300 downwards.
GAAACGCCTGGGGCGCGACCCTTTCGGGTCAGGAACCGTACTCCGCACAATGGAAAGCATACTAACGCGCGGGTGCAGGTCCATCAATTTCCTGAAATGACGTGCCAAGACGACGGAGAGCCACAGGGGCAGTGCGCAAGCCGTTTCTTACACATATGTGATCCGGTTGCTCTAATCCAGGCAATGTTTTCCCTTGACACAAAAGCTTCGCCGGGGAGACGGTTTCGCTGGCAGCGGAGCATTGGGGATGACCGATCCTGGCTGGCTAGATGTCCTATTGAGCCGCTTCTTTGAATTTCATCTCGTGCCGAATGGCGTTCCCAGCCACAGTGGTCCAACCGTGGCGCCGGTTCCCGGCGTGCCGGGTTGCGAATTGGCCATCCTGGAATTCGACGATCAAGGGCTTTGCCTGGCACGACTGGCGATGGACGAACTTCAGGCGTCGCTGCGTCGGCTGGAGGGCCAAAATCCGATCATTCTCGTCTTCGCGCATGGCTGGAAGCACAACGCCTCCAGCTCCGACGACAATTTGGCGCACTTCACCGAAATCCTGCGCCAGATCGCGGCCAGCGAACGGACCGTGGGCGACAGGCCCGTGCTTGGCGTCTACGCTGCTTGGCGCGGCCTCAGTCGCGATGGTAACTGGTTCTGGAATCAGTCATCTTTCTGGGATCGTCAGGAGGCTGCCCAGCGGGTCTCCCTCGGCTCGGCGCGGGAATTGCTGGGGCGCCTGAAGGCGTTCCGCAACGGCCCACCCGGCGGCGATGGCAAGGCGAGGGCGACCCTTGTCGTCATTGGGCACAGTTTCGGCGGCCTGCTCATCTACGCGGCAATCGCCCAGTCGCTGATCGAGGCGGCAGCCACCCAGGCCAAAGTGGTGCCCTCGTTCGGCGACCTTGTTCTTCTCGTCAACCCGGCCTTCTCGGCGGTTTCTTATCTGCCGATCCATGAGATCGTCAGGCACGCCAATTTCGATCCCGAGCAGCTGCCGGTCTGCGTTTCCGTCACCGCGACGAATGACTGGGCGACGAAGTACGCCTATCCGCTTGGGACGTTGTTCAGGCTGGTCACCGAGGCGTGGCTACGGCATTCACACATTTTGCTTGTATAGCGGACAACTCTCTGAATCTATGACGTATTCTGTGGATCAGGAGACTGTGTGAGGCAAAAGGGAGGGGAGCTTGGTTATTTTGGAGATGCCCGTCGTGCGGCGATGGGCACCACGCTGATCGAGCGGGTGACGGAGACCGGGTCGCTGGTCGTCCGCAAGCTTGGCGGTGATCGGGCTGGCGAGATGGCGATCCATCGGTTTTTGGCGGCACCCTCCGTCACAACGGTCGAGATCGTGCAGACGCTGGCGAGCCGCACCGTCGCCGCCTGCGCCGGACGGCGGATTGTCGTGGCGCAGGATACGACCGAGATCAATTTCGCCGGCCGCGAGGAGCGGCGACGTGGTCTGGGGCCGGCAGGAGACGGCGTTTCCGCCGGGTTTTTCATCCATCCACTGATCGCCATTGACAGCGAGACAGAGGCCGTTCTCGGTCTGGTCGGCGCCAGGATTTGGACCCGAACGGATGAAATCGCCCCGACCCACGCCCGCGCGTTGGAAGACAAGGAGAGCGTCCGCTGGTTGGAAGGGGCAGAGTGTGCGGCTGCGTGTTTAGCCGACGCCGCCTCGGTGGTGGTCGTGGCCGATCGCGAGGGCGATATCTATGCAAGCTTCGCACGATGCCCGGCAGGGGTCGATCTGATTGTGCGAGCAGCGCAGGACCGCGCGCTCGACGACGGAGCGCGCCTGTTCGCGGCGCCCGCCGCATGGCCGGAGTTGGCACGAACCGAGGTTCGTGTGGCTCCATCCCGGGCCGGCGGGCGCGGCCGGATCGCCACCGTTGTGCTGCGCGCCGGGCCGGTCGTGATCTCGCGTCCACGTCATGGCGGTGATCGCTCGGACCCGCCGCAGCTGACGCTGTATATGGTCGAGGCGCGAGAGATCAATGCTCCGGCTGATGCACAGCCGCTGCTGTGGCGGCTGTTGACCACGCTGAATGTCACCAGCGCTGCCGAGGCGCAGGACATCGTGCGCCTCTATCGGTTGCGTTGGCGGATTGAAGAAATCTTTCGTGCATTGAAAAGCGACGGTATACGCCTAGAGGAAACCCAAATGCATGAGGCCGGGCGGCTGTTCAAGCTGGCTCTGGTCGGTCTTGCCGCGGCAATCCGTACAATGCAACTGGTCAACGCCCGTGATGGCAGCCCGCGACCCGCGACCGATGTCATCGATGCGGCCCTGCTGCCGGCCGCCGAAGCCATTGGCGCAACTCTCGAAGGCAGAACCCTGCGTCAGCAAAACCCTCATCCGCGCCACTCGCTCGCCTGGCTCGCCTGGATCATCGCCCGCCTCGGCGGATGGAACTGCTATTACAAGCCGCCCGGTCCCAAAACCATGCGCGCCGGCTGGACCCAGTTCGCTGCCATGGCCGCAGGTTTTTTCATCGCAACAACACAGTTAAATGTGTGAATGCCGTAGCCGAGGCGTGGAAGGGCCGCCAAGAGCGCGAAGCGCTCATTAACACGATGGGCCACCTGCGGTGGCTGCTAACCCACGAGATTTCGAAAGCAGCCTCGGGCGGGGAACCACATGCCGCGGCGGACGCGGTACGTCTACCGCAAGGCGCCACCCTGCGTGCGCTGTCAACCCGCGACATGGAGGCGACCTTCGGAGGGGTCACGGTCCGGCGCGTGCCGAACAACCTCCCTCCGAGCCCATTCTGGGTCGCATCGGCAACCCCGGACGTTGTGGATGGGCACAACGGTATATTCCAGCCGATCTTCATCGGCTTCGTACGCGACCTCGTTGCCGCCCACATAAGGAAAGAGCCCCATATTACGGCTCCCGAACCGGCCAGGCCATTTGCACCCGATACTGAGTAGGCCGTATTGCCGGTGGAGCGCGAGAAAGCAATGAAAATTTTCATAAACGTAACATAATGCAATGTCCTATTAAAATTACTGCGTGCAAATTAACATTCCGCTCTACGCTTGATCGTTTGTCAGCAACCGACGAGCCGGCGATGACATTATTTGCCGAGTAGCCGGCCTGTTATACCAATATAACTAGTAGTTAGTAAGGATAGCGGCAAAAATCTTTGACGTCTTCTGGATGAATCTCACGTTATTCCACATTCTGCTATGAGCGGTATTTCGCGACTTTCCCTGCGCCTTCGTAAACCGCAACAACCCGCCCGAGAATCAAAGTTCCCGGACGGAATGAATATTCTCGGACAGAATGCAAGTGGCAGACGATGCTGCGGCGGAATCCGGCGCCGGTAGTCGATGGCGGGCGCCCGAGCGGGCAGGGCAGCAGGGGAGGGGAGGCATGAACGACATCGTGCCGCACGTAGCCGGCGGCGTTCCGGCGGAATTGCATCAAGAGGCGGACGCCGATCGCGGGTCAAACGCCACGCCGGTTCACAGCGTCGCCCGCCAGCCTCGCCGGCGCGGGCGACACGGCAAGCCGCCGCCTCACCTGTCCCGCTTCGCCTCCGCCACCCGCGTGGCCTGCGAGACGCGACCGATTTCTCGCGGGTCCATCCGCACCGTTGGACGGTTGCTCGGAGTTGGGCGCATGCCCGATGAGGCGGTGGCGCCGGCACTTGGGTGAGCGGCGGCGCGGGCGGCCTGCTTCATCTCGAACGCCTTCAGTGACAGCTCCGCCTGGGTCGGCGCCGCGGACGCAGGCTCTGGCTCATCGTGGCGCGCCAGTTCCTTGTTGGCGCGCTTCAGGGCCTGCATCAGCAACTGTGCTTTGCCGACGGTCCCCAGATTGTCTCGCGCCGGCGACCCGCCCCGCGGCTCCGCCTTGCCGCGCATCTCCCGGCGCTGCTGGCGGGCGATCGATTGGGCGCGATCCCGGTGCTCGCGCAACCGCCTGATCAAGGCTCGCAGTTCGGCCGGCGCAAGTTCGAGAATCCGCGGATAGCGCGTCGCCGCCACGTCCTCGCCTTCCTGGCCGGACAGCAGCCTCGCCTCGCGATCTCTCGGCACGCTCATCGGCCTATTCCCTATTCCTTCCACTTCGCAGCCCCGCCGCGGCGATGAGCGAGGATCGAGCGTCAATGCTGCGATATCCCGGCCTTTCGCGCAAACCGAAGCCCCAACAGGCAGGGCGCATGCGTGCGAGGCAGCGCCGCCCTCGCAGGAAAACGGTTTCATTGACCGCCGGTCCGTCCGCGGTTTGCCGCCGCTGACGCAAGGCATTGAGTTGGGCCGCCTGAACGGGCATTCACGAGCACTGAGGGGATGGGAGTGTCAACATCCGGCAGGCGAGCGCTGACCGGGGTGACTTCGGAGAATGTGGTAAACTTATCAGAAGCTCCCTGTTTGCGGACGCTTCTGCGCGTTACATTACGACAATGGTAAGCATGCCCCCCCGCCGACGACCGTTCCAACGGAGAACCTGTAATGCCTAATCTAGTGTGGGACAATTTCTCAGCCGGTTGGGTATGTTTTGTATTACTGAGTTTGGCGCTTGGAATATACATATATTCTGACAATCAGCGACCTCACGATCTCGCGTGGCGCTATGCAGTAGTTGGATGTGCAATTTCTATCGTTATTTCTATTTCCATGTTGTTATACGACATATCAATATGGATATCTATCCACTGAGGTTATGAAACAAGGGAAGCGTCTGGGAATAGGACAGCAATCTCGTGGCCGGCGAATGCAGAGATTCCATTCGGATGTTTGCAGCGCTCGCCCGGTCACTCCGTGGGGAGCCGCGCCGCAATGTCTTGCAACCGTAGGCGGACGTGCTCATTGCGATCGCTTCGCTCCGGTGCACGATGATGCCCAGGATGGCGCGGACAACATCGGCATTCGCAGCCGCCTTCCGTGCCGAAAGTATTGAGTGATCTAATGACAGCATCCGTCTATATCGCCTTCGCCATTTCGGTTATCGCCTGCGCAATCGCAGTGGGATGGCTCGTCCTGAGATATTATCCACCACTCCGAAAAAATACCGAGAAAGATCTGGCGCCCGATGACGACGACGAATAAATGGTTTGGCTCGAAATAACAGCCGTGTGTCCCACACAAATAACCGAGAAAATTAGGGAGCGGCCTCCCCTCATTTTCGTCGATATGGCACTCAGCTTGCCAGAGAGGCTCTTCAGGAGCAGCCGCGCCCCTCAATCTCCCGCTCGCTCCCCAACTTTTCCGGCTCATGGAGGGCTTTTTTCCGGAGGAGTTGGGCATTTTCCGGAGCAATGGGGAACAACAAGATTTTGAATAAAATGGAATCCCGTTCCGGCCGGTTAGGTTACGCGACAGCGGGTGCCAGAGGATCTTGCGCCGGAGTCCAAGTGCCAGCGGTCGGTGGCGGGCGCCCGAGCAGACAGGGCAGGGACGGCAGTGGGGGAGGGAGGGATGAACGCCGACATCCTGCCGGTTGCGGATGGCAGCGCCGCGGTGGCGTTGTGCCGGGAGGTGGACGCCGCGCGCGGCTATGTGTAGCGGTCGACGAGACCGGCCGGCCCCGGCCGGTGCGCGGGCTGGTATTCCCCGTGCCGCATTTACGCCGCGATTGTCAGCGGCAGGGGTCAATGCTGCTGCAACGACAATTTTCGCGATGGCGGACGCAGCGCCAGCAGTGCCAGGAAGGACAGACTTGTCAGCGAGCCCGACAGCAGCAAGGCGGCAAGCGGTCCGCTCCGATCGAGCACCAGACCGAACAGAAGCGGGGCGGCGCCCTGGAGAATGCGCGCCGGTGCTGCCAGAAGCCCTGTTCGTAGTCCATAGCCGGCGGCGCCGTACAGCGCGAGCGGCAGCGTGCCGCGGGCGATCGTCAGCAGGCCGTTGCCGCTGCCGTGCAACAGGACGAAGGGCACGGCCGCGAGCGGCCCGAACACCGACAACAGTGCCGCGCCGATCGGATGCAGAATGGTTGCCAGCCGTGCAGAGATCATCGGCGATGCCCGCCGAAGGAAGGTGAATTCGGCCAGCCGCGCCGCGACCTGTGCCGGGCCGACGAGGGAGGCTGCAAACACGGCCGCAGCCGTCGAGGCGCCGAACGCTTCCAGCAGCCGGGGCAGATGCGCTGCCAGAGCCGCCGAGACGAACCAGGTCGCTCCGAACACACAAGCCAGCACAATCATCGTCCAGGATATGGTGGCGGCTGGCTCAACGCCTGGCGGCAGCTTTTCTGGTGCTGGCGGCGGCGCCTTCGGCAGCAGGAACCGGTTCATCGGCAGCGCGATCAGCAGGTGCACTGCCGCCCAGGCAAGACAGGCGTCGCGCCAGCCAAACGCGCCGATGCAGAAAGAACCTGCCGGCCAGGCGAGTGTGCTCGCAAAGCCGCCGAACAAGGTTATGCCGGTGATGGCATTGCGCGCTCCCCGGCCATAGAGCCCGGCAACGGTAGCGAAGGCTGCTTCGTAAAGGCCGAAGCCCATACCAATGCCGATGACGCTCCATGCCACTACCAGCCCCGCCACCCCCGAAGCCGCGGACAGCAGTGCCAGACCCGCAGCGAACAGCAGATTGGTGACCGCCAGCACATCACGCCCGCCGTGCTGATCGATGGTGCGGCCGGCCAAAGGGCCAAGCAGCCCGGACAGCAACAAGGCGCCGGAGAAGATGCCGAAGAACCATTCCCGGGACAGATGCAAATCGGCGGAGATCGGGTCGGCGAAGACGGCCGGAAGATAATAGGTCGAGCCCCAGGCCAGGGTTTGCGTGATGCCGAGGGTTGAGACGATGAGGCCGCGCCGCTCCTGCCATCCGCTGCCGATCATCCGCCCTCATAACAGCCTCGCGTGCGGCGCACGATATGTTTCCTTCAGGGCGACGGGCCTGGCATCGCGCTCGGCGCTCGGCGCTCGGCGCTCGGTGGCGGGGCGAAGCGGCTATGCCGGGGGGACGGCGGTCGCCTCCGCGGTTCCATCTTTCCTGATCGGTGGCCCCCAGCGGCTCCAGGCCAGTTCGTGGAAGAAGTAGATCGTGCTGTCGATGACCGCATTGCCCAGCGCGAGGCCGCTCGAACGTCCAGATGTCCCCGGTGAAATAAAGCCCCGTGAGCAGCACATTGGCGATGCTGACGATGCGGTAGCTGACCGTCTTGACCAGGGCGATCCCGGCCGGGTCGCTCTGCGGGTCGGGGCCGTAATCGTTCCAGATTGTCTCGTGCACATCATAGAGCGCGCTCGACACCACGGCGTTCAGCAGAGCGATACCGCCGCCGCCCAGCAGGGAGCCGGTATAGAGATAGCCGACGATGAGGGCGTCGACCGAGGCGGCGATGCGGTAGGTGACGGTCTTGCCCTGGCTGATCACCCAGGCGGCCACTCCCTCCTGGTTCTTTTCATCCGCGTGGTTCTGCAGAGATTCGGCAACGACGGCGGCCGGGGGGACGAGGGCGCTGGAAGCCGTCGGTAGCGACCCACCGGCGGCTGGCGTCTCGGCGAAAACTGGCCAGCTGACGACGCACCAGACGATCGCCACGCAGTACGCGACCCTGCGCATGTGTGCGCTCCTCCCCCTGTTGGCTGTTCTTCAGTCGTCGCGTCGCAACCGGCTGGGCAGCAACTCACCATGGCTTTCCAGCACAGGGTAGGCGGCGGCGGCAACCAGGTGCGCGTTCACGCGCCGGATATCGCGCAGCAGATCGAGGTGCAACGCGCTGGTCTCGGCCGCGTCGCCGGCGCGCATCGCCTCGAAATACGATGTCGTGGCATCGTTCTCTATGTCGCGGAAGACCAGCTTCTCCTCCGCCAGCAGCCGGGCCGCGCGGGTGTCCTCGGTCACGAACAGCGAGGCGGCCATGCGCAGATTGGCCGAGACGCGGTCCAGTGCGCGGGTGAGGTCGGCTTGCTGCTCGGGCGAGAGCGGACGGCCGCGCTTGAGGCTGCGGGCCGCGATCACCAGCAGGTTGCGGTCCACCACGTCGCCGGCGTGCTCCATGTTGGTGGCGAAGGTCAGAATTTCGGCGGCGCGGCGATGGTCCGCCTCGCTCATCGCCTCGGCATCCAGCCCGATCAGGTAGGTGCGGATGGCGGCGTTCAGGCGGTCCAGCACATCGTCGAGCCTGCGCGCCTCGCCGATGCGCCGGCGGTCGCCGCGGGTGAGGCCCTCAGCCAGGCCGGCAAGCATGCCCTCCAGCACGTCGGCCAAGCGCAGCGCTTCGCGCGCGGCGCCGCCGAGCGCCACCACCGGCGTCTCGCGTGCCGCTTCGTCCAGGTACATCGGGCGGGACGGGTCGGCCGGGTCCACCCGCGCCGGCAGCAGGTGTGTCAGCAGGTCGGCGTAGGCGGGTAGCAGCGGGAACAGCAGGGCGGCGAGCGCCAGGTTGAACAGGGTGTGGAAATTGGCCACCGCGCGCCCCGCATCGGTGGCAAACCAGGCAATCGGGGGCGCGATCCAAGGCAACGCCGCGGTGGCGGCCAGCACGCCAAGGCTGCGGGCGATGAGATTGCCGACCGGCACGCGCCGGGCGGCGGGATCATCGCCGGGCGCCCCTTCCAGCACCGGGTTGATGGCGGTGCCGATATTGGCGCCGAGCACGAGGGCAAAGGCAGCCTCCGGCGGCAGCACGCCTTTGGTGGCGAAGGACATCACCAGCAGCACCACGGCAACCGAGGAATGCGCCGCCCAGGCCAGCGCCGCGCCCATCAGCAGGTCGAGCACCGGCTCGGTCGCGAGCGACCAGAGCATCAGGCGCAGGCTGGGCGCATCCTCGTAGGGGGTGACCGCGTCGAGCAGCTGCCGCAGGGCGATCAGCATGACGCCCAGGCCGATCATCATGCGGCCGATATCACGCGCCCGGGTCGCTTCACCGCGGCGGAAGGCCAGCACGCCGACCAGCACCAGGGCGGGTGAGAGAAAGGAGATATCGAGGGAAAGCGCCTGCACAATCAGCGTGGTGCCGACATTGGCGCCAAGCATGACGGCGAGCGCCGGGACCAGCTCGACGAGGCCGGCGGCGGCGAAGCCGGTGACCATGAGGCCGGTGGCGGTGCTGCTTTGCAAAATGGCGGTGACGCCAAGCCCGGCCGCGAAGGCCGAGGCACGGTTGCGCAGCGCGCGGCCCAGCAAGGCGCGCAGCCGGGCGCCGAAAGCCCGCTGCACGCCGGTCTGCACCATGTGCACACCCCAGAGCAGGAGCGCCACAGCACCGGCGAGGTCGAGGAGGGTGCGAGGAAATTCCATGGCCCTCGTTCGGCAGAACAGCAGCGGAAAGATAAGGGTCACGCCAGCGCGGGATGCAAGCAGCCCGGTATCCGGGAAAGGGAAGCCGAAGTTTGCTGCGCCCTGACCCCTGGCAAGCGGTGCTAGCTCCTTGGAACCCATTGGTTTAGACGCTTTGGATTCTTGCCGATTCGTCGGCGCGAAGGAGATCGATCGCGATGCTATCTCGCCTGACTGGTGCCATCCTGCCCCGCAGCGCCCTGCTGGCCGCCGCTGCCTGCCTTGCCGTCGGCCTCGGAGCCAGTGCTGCCGAGCCGCCGTCCGAGGCCACGCCGGACAAGCCTACGAAGGCGAAAGTGCACCCGGTCACGGTGACCCAGGAGATGATCGGCGCCGGCATCGTCTCGAGCGGCGTGATGCTGCCGACACCGCCGCCGGCGACGGGCACGCGCGCCAACCCGGTGCCGTCCTGGCCCGGGCCGCTGCCCTGGCCGGTCATCATCGCCGACCGGCGCAACAACCGCCTGCTGGAAGTCACCCCCGACAAGCGCATCGTCTGGGAGTTTCCCTCGCCGGCCCTGAAAATCTACCGCGGCAACGACGACGTGAACTTCTCGCCCGACGGCAAAACGCTGGTGGTCAACGAGGAGGACAATTTCGATGTCCATTTCATCGACTATGAGAAGCGTGCCTTGGCCTGGACCTATGGCATCTCAGACGTGCGGGGCAGCGCGCCCGGGTATCTGAACTACCCCGACGACGCCAGGCTGCTGCCCGACGGGCGGATGACGGTTGCCGATATCCGCAACTGCCGGCTTCTGTTCATCGACCCGAAGACGTCCAGGACGCTGACCGAGTGGGGCAAGCCCGGCGTCTGCCAGCATGCGCCGCCGGCCAGCTTCGCCTTCCCCAACGACATCAACTATTACGACAACGGCGACTTCCTGATCACCGAAATCCCCGATGCCTGGATCACCCGCCTCGGCCCCGACGGCCACGTGGTGTGGAGCGTCAAGGGGCCGCATCTGCATTATCCGTCCGATGCCCGGGCAACCCCTGACGGCAACATCATCGTCGCCGACTTCGTCAAGCTGGGTGGCGTGGTGATCTTCAACCCCGCCAATGGCAAGATCGTCTGGGAATACCGCGAGGCCGAGGGCGAGAAGGCGCTGAATCATCCCTCTCTGGCGGAAGAACTGCCCAACGGCAACATCCTGCTGAACGACGATTTGCGCGAGCGGGTGATCGTGATCGACCGCCAGACCAAGGAGATCATCTGGCAGTACGGCACCACCGACCAGAAAGGGCATGCGCCCTTGTTTCTCTGGTACCCCGACAGCCAGGACATCGACTATTACCACGACTGGAAGGCCGCGCTCGCTGGGAAGTGACGGATTGAGCGCCGGCGCAGATCGCACACGCGGCTGCGCCGGCACGAGTGAAAAGGCCGATGTCGCGCAAGAGCACGGACAAACCCCATCCACCAGGCCGCCAATTTGCCGCCTTGCCCTTCGCCGAGAGGGAGGGCGAGCGGATGGTCATGCTCGTCACCAGCCGGGAGACCGGTCGCTGGGTTCTGCCGAAGGGGTGGGCCGAGAAGGGCCTCACCGGGCCTGAACTCGCCGCCAAGGAAGCATTCGAGGAGGCCGGACTCATCGGCGAGATGGCCGCAAAGCGTATTGGTTCGTATCGCTACCTCAAGCGACTGCCAAAAGGCCGTGCGGTAGACTGCAAGGTGGATGTGTTCTCGATGCGCATAGACCAATTGCTGGATGATTGGCCGGAGCGCGGGCAACGCAAGCGCGAGTGGTTCACCCTTGGCCAGGCGGCTATGGTTGTTGACGAGGGCGATCTGGTGACCCTGCTGCTTCAGTTGGACGCTGCCGGCACATGAACGTCCATCCGCGGCAAGGAAGTCGTAAGCTTGCCGGACGTTGATGAGGAATGGCTGGACCTTACGGTTCGCTCGGGTCGGTTGTATCCTGGCCCGAACGACGTCGCCAGCCAGGCGGTGGCGTGTTGGTGGGTCACTGCGGCGAGCGCAGGCTGGTGTCGGGCAAGTGTCGCCGAACTTGTGATGTTGGAAGGGCCGTGCCGGAATGCCGGCGCGGGGACAAGATGTTGATGCGTATGTTCCGATCGCTGATGCCGCACGATGGCCGCTTCATTGAGCGGTTCTGCGAGCACTCGCGCAACGTCGTGGGAGGCGCCGAGGCGTTCCGCAGCATGCTGGCCGGCGACGGCGACCTCGACGCGCACTACGCCGAACTCTGCCGCTTCGAGGACGCAGCCGATGAGGTCACGCGCGAGACCGTCATGGCGATCCACCGCAGCTTTGTGACCCCGTTCGACCGATCGCAGATTCTGGACCTGACGACGGCGCTCGACGACACGATCGACCTGATGAAAGAGGCGGGGCGGCGCATCCGCCGCTACGACATCAGCTTCACGCCGCAGATGCTGGGCATGGCCGAGTGCGCGCTGCGCGCCACCATCGAAATCCGCGACGCCATGCCGCTGCTCGGATCGTTGTCGACCAGCGTGCCGCGGCTGACGCGGATGCAGAAAAAGGTGCGCGCCGCCGAGAACGAGGCCGATACCCTGCTGGATTCCGGGCTGCGCGAGCTGTTCGAAGGCAGTGGCTCGGCGGGCCAGAAGCTGACGGTGGAGAAGGTCTACGACATGATCGAGGCCGTCGTGGACCGCTGCGAGGACGTCGCCAACGTCATCGAGGGCATCGTGATCGAACACGTCTAGGCGCGCGGCAATGGCTTCGATTTCGCTTCCGACAGCCGCGTTGATCGGCTTGGCGCTGGCATTCGATTTCCTCAACGGGCTGCACGACTCATCCAACTCGATCGCGACCATCGTCTCGACGCGGGTGTTGCGGCCGTCCGTCGCGGTGGCCTGGGCAGCGTTCTTCAACTTCATCGCCTTCCTTTTCTTCGGCCTATATGTCGCCGACACGATCGGGCGCGGCCTGGTGGCGGCCGGCGTGGTCGATCAGCTGGTGATCTTCGGTGCGCTCACTGGCGCCATTCTGTGGAACGTGCTGACCTGGCGGCTGGGCATCCCTTCGAGCAGCAGCCACGCATTGATCGGCGGTCTGGTAGGTGCCGGCATGGCCAAGGCGGGGTCGGGCGCGATTCTGTGGGGCGGGCTGACCACCGTCGTCTCGGCGATCGTGTTGTCGCCGGCGACTGGGTTTTTCCTGGCGCTGCTGCTGGTGCTGGCGGCGACCTGGAGTTCGGTGCGTTCAACGCCGTACGCGATGGACCGGCGCTTTCGGGCGCTGCAGTTTGTCTCCTCCTCGTTAATCAGCCTGGGGCATGGCGGCAACGACGCGCAGAAGACCATGGGCATCATCACCGTGCTGCTGTTCTCCCAGGGTCTGCTGCAAGGCGACTTTCACGTGCCGCTCTGGGTGATCCTCAGCTGCCAGGCGGCGATGGCGCTGGGCACGCTGAGTGGCGGCTGGCGAATCGTGCGCACCATGGGCACACGGATCACCCACCTCAAGCCGATGCAGGCGTGCTGCGCCGACACCGGTGGCGCGCTGGCACTGTTCGGCGCGACTTGGCTCGGCGTGCCGGTTTCGACGACGCACACGATGACCGGCTCGATCATCGGCGTCGGCGCCGCACGACGCACCTCGGCGGTGCGCTGGGGGGTGGCGCGAGGCATTGTGGTGGCGTGGGTGCTGACGCTGCCGGCCGCGGGGGCGGTGGGAGCCGTGTGCTACTGGGCCGCGGTTGCGCTGAGCAGGTGACTCGGCGTGATGCTGGTGCCCACCTTGCCCATGAACAATGCTGCTGCCCTGAAATCCATCGCCGGTCTGCTGCTCTGTCTCGCCGACGAACCGGTCGAACCGCTGTTGGTGACGTTTGACGCGCTGGTCGATGTTGCTGACCTGTCGTGTCGTGCCGAGGCCGCGCAGCTATTGCGGGATCAGCGGGCGGCGAGCGACAATCCGCTGCGGCGGGCGCGGCTCAGCACCGCCGCTGATGCGCTGGCGGCAGGCGGTCCCTGTGCGCGAACCGCGGCCGGGCTGACCTGGCGCGAAGAGGCGGAGGAAGCGGGCCGGACCTCGCCCGAAGAATGGCGCGAGCGCGCCGCCGCGCTGCGGCCGGTGGCGCAGCTGGCGCCGGATACGCCACCCGTACTGCTAGAGCCGCTGAAGTTCCGCCTGCCACGCCTGCGCGTGTGTCATTTTTCCCCGGGACTGGTCGTGCGCCTGGGCCGCCGCGTCACCGATACCACCGGCCGCATCGCGCCCGCCGGGCAAAGGCTGCAACTGCTGGCGACGGAGGCGCAGGGGTCGACGGGCGCCGCGGTCTGGCGCCTGCATTTCCACGAGCGCAGCTTCCGTCTTGATGCAATTCCGCAAGATGACCGCTCGATCATCGGCAATGGCGGCAATGCCTGGTTCTGGCCGGTGCCGACGCGTTCCTGCCTGCGCGCGCTCCGGGAGATCGTTGACAACCGTCTGGACGCGGCCGAGCGCGCCCACGATGCCGAGGACGAGCCGGACCAACTGGACGGCGACATGCTGCTGGCAGTGCGCACCGATGTCGATGACTGTGGCGACTGGCTGGCGGGCGAAGGAGCCGGTTCGCCGCCGCGGCCGGAGTGCGCGCCGGTGGCGGCGGAATATTTTGGCCGGAACAGCGATATGGCCATCTGGGTCGCATTGCTTTTCACCGCTATTCCGCACTGCCAGCGGGAGTGACCGTCAGGAAGCCGCCTCGGGGCGCTGGCCGGGGTCGCTGCCGACATCCGGGTGCCCAGAGTTCGCTGGCGTTCCCCGGCAAGCCTCGGTAACGTCCCTTGCATTGCTTTTGAACGACACGCTCTCCTTTGAACTTTCCAGCGGTCCTTTCAGCGTCATCGCAGCCGACGAACCGCCCCGCCGCAATCGCTGTCAACGGAGATCGTTCGTGGTCACGCTCTACGCACTGAAACCGCGATTCCAGGCGTTGTTGCGGCCTTTCGTGGCGCGGCTGGCAGCGAGCGGGATCACGGCCAATCAGGTGACCATCGCCGCGGCCAGCGGCTCGCTGGCGGTCGGCCTGTTCGTAGCTATCGCTCGTGGCCAGCCGGCGGTGTTTCTGCTGCTGCCCTTCTGGCTGGCGATTCGCATGGCGCTCAATGCGATCGATGGAATGCTGGCGCGCGAGTTCGGCCAGATGAGCCGGCTCGGCGCCTATTTGAACGAACTTGGCGACGCCGTCTCCGACGCGGCTCTCCTGTTCCCGTTTGCACTCGTTCCGCCGTTCGGCGCGACGGCGACTGCGATCGTGGTGGTGCTGGCACTGCTCACCGAGTTCGCGGGGGTGCTGGGGTCTGCTATCGGCGCCTCGCGTCGCTATGACGGCCCTCTGGGCAAGAGCGATCGCGCCCTGCTCGCCGGAGTGCTCGCCTGCTGGATCGGCGCCGGCGGCGCGCTGCCGGCCTGGCTCGGCTTGCTCATGCCGCTGGCTGCCCTGCTGCTCATCGTCACCGTCGTCAACCGGGTTCGCGCTGGGCTTGGCGAAGCCACCGCCCAGGTGGCGCGATAGGAGACTGCTATGCGCCCGGTCGAAGACCACACATTCCGTACACATGATGGTGTCGAGCTGTTCTATCGCTACTGGCCCGCCGAAACAGCCAATCCGCGTGGCGCGATCCTGATTTTTCATCGCGGCCACGAGCATTCCGGCCGCATGGCGCATCTGCCTGACGAGCTCGACCTGCCCGAGTTCGCCATGTTCGCCTGGGATGCGCGCGGCCACGGACGCTCGCCCGGCGCGCGCGGCTTCAGTCCCGGCCTCGCCACCTCGGTCCGCGACGTGCAGGACTTCGTCGATCATGTCGCCGCCACCTATGGGATCGGCGTCGAGACGATGGCGGTGATCGCCCAGAGCGTCGGTGCGGTGCTGATCGCCACCTGGGTGCACGACTATGCGCCGCCGATACGCTGCATGGTGCTGGCCTCGCCGGCTTTCAAGGTGAAGCTGTACGTGCCGTTCGCACGGGGCTTGCTGTCGGCAAAATACAAATGGCGCGGCCTGTTCTTCGTCAATTCCTATGTGAAGCCGCAATTTCTCACCCACGATCCGGCGCGTAGCGCGTCGTACCGGGCCGATCCGCTGATCACCCGCCCGATCGCGGTTAACATCCTGCTCGATCTTTACCGCGCAGCGGAGCGCGTGGTAAGCGATGCGCGGGCGATCACCGTGCCTACGCAACTGCTGATCTCCGGCGCCGACTGGGTGGTGCATCACCCGCCGCAGCACCGCTTCTTCGAGCGGCTCGGCACGCCGGTTAAGGAACGCCATGTGCTGCCTGGCTTCTTTCACGACACAATGGGCGAGCAGGACCGCTCAATTGCCATCGAGAAAGCCCGCCGCTTCATCCTCGCCCGCTTCGCCGAGAAATTGAACCGGCCCTCGCTGCTGGAGGCCGACCGGTCTGGATACACGCGTGACGAGGCCGACGAGCTGGCTTCCCCTTTGCCGCTTGCCTCGGCGCGCGGCCTGTACTGGGCGGCCACGCGGCTCGGCCTGAAGCTGGGCGGGCTGGTGTCGGACGGCATACGCCTCGGCCACCGCACCGGGTTCGATTCCGGTTCGACGCTCGATTATGTCTACCGCAACCAGCCCGCCGGGCGCGGGCGGGTCGGGCGGCTGATCGACGCGGCCTATCTCGCTTCTATCGGCTGGTGCGGCATCCGCCAGCGCAAGCTGCATGTCGAGGAGCTGTTGCGCCAGGCGATGCAGCACCTGCGGGATAAAGGCATGGCGGTGCGCGTGGTCGACATTGCCGCCGGGCACGGCCGCTATGTGCTGGAGGCGCTGGAGACCACCGCCGACCGGCCCGATTCGATTCAGCTGCGCGACTACAGCGACATCAACGTCACCGCCGGGCAGCTGCTGATCCGGCAGAAGGGACTGGCGTCCATCGCGCGGTTCGAGGCGGGCGACGCGTTCGACCGTGACCAGCTGGCGCGGATCGATCCGGCACCGACGCTCGGTATCGTGTCGGGGCTGTACGAATTGTTCGCCGACAACGCCATGGTGCAACGCTCGCTGGAGGGGCTGTCCGCAGCGATCCCCACTTGCGGCTACCTCGTCTACACCAACCAGCCATGGCACCCGCAGTTGGAAATGATTGCCCGCGCGCTGACCAGCCACCGGCAGGGACAGGCCTGGATCATGCGCCGGCGCAGCCAGGCGGAGATGGACCAACTGGTCGCCGCGGCGGGGTTCCGCAAGCTCGACCAGCGTATCGACGAATGGGGCATCTTCAGCGTATCCCTTGCGGAACGGACGGCCGCGTGACGGTGGTGCCCGGCCGCCCGTGGCGTCGCGCCGCCGGATGGCTGCTGTTGCTCGGACCGTTCTTCTTCCTCAGCTACGGAGCGGCCACCTTCGTCACCACGCTGCGCGACCATGTCGGCTCGGTGGTGTTTGCCTGGGAGCGGCAAATTCCGTTCGTGCCTTGGACGATCATTCCATACTGGTCGATCGATGTGCTGTACGGCATTTCGCTGTTCCTCTGCACCACGGAACGCGAGCTGGGCGTGCACGTGCGCCGTCTGCTGACGGCGCAGGTGGTCGCGGTGTCCTGCTTCATCCTGGCGCCGCTGCGCTTCACCTTCGCGCGCCCGCCGGTGGATGGCGTGGCCGGCGCGCTGTTTGACGCACTGAGCCGGTTCGACAAGCCGTTCAACCAGGCGCCCTCGCTGCACATCGCGCTGCTGGTGATTCTGTGGGACCGTTTCGCGAGGCATACGTCCGCACGGGCGCGATGGATATTGCATGGATGGTTCGCCCTGATCGGCCTGTCGGTGCTAACCACCTGGCAGCACCATTTCTTCGATCTGCCGACCGGTGCGCTGCTTGGCTTCGCCTGCCTCTGGGCCTGGCCGGAATGCGCGCCCAGTCCGCTGGCAACCGCCCACCTGACGAGGGACCGCAGGCGGTGGTTGCTGGCCGGGTTCTATACCGCCGGCAGCGCCGCGCTGGTTGCGTTCGCCGCCATGGCCAGCGGCGGGTGGTTCTGGCTGCTGTGGCCCGCCGTGTCGCTGGGCCTGGTTGCCGGCAACTACGCGCTGTTCGGCGCCGCCGGATTCCAGAAGGCAGGCGACGGCCAGATGAGCCTCGCCGTACGCATTCTGTTGGCCCCGTATATCGCCGCCGCCTGGATCAACTCGCGCCTGTGGACCCGCGCGGAGCCGGCCTGGGTCAGCATCGGCGACGGTGTGCTGCTGGGGCGCATACCGTCGCGCGGCACCATGACGGCCTGGGCGACGACGCTCGATCTTTGCGCCGAACTGCCGCGCCCGCGCGGCGTGGCAGCGTACCACGCGGTGCCGATGCTCGACCTGGTCGCGCCAGCGCCGGAGCAACTGCGACTGGCGGCGGAAACGATCGAGCGGCACCGCGCTGCCGGTCCGCTGCTGGTGTGCTGCGCGCTGGGCTATGGGCGGAGCGCCGCGGCTGTCGTGGCTTGGCTGCTGTTGACCGGGCGTGCTTCGGACATCGACGCGGCGATATGGGAGGTCCGGCAGGCCCGGCGGCGCATCGTGCTGAATGGCGAGACCCGCGGTGCCATCGTCGCCGCGGCTTGTGTGCGTCAATGAGCGCAGTGGATCCGCACGCACGCCAGGTGCTGGCGATCGTTTCGATCGTGCTAAGAGAGGGCGAACGGGTCGATCGCCTTTCGCGCGGCCTGACCGTCGCATCGCTGGCTGGGATGGTCGCTGCCGGCATGCTGGTCGGCCGCCCGGCGCTGCCTGGCATGCTGCTGCTCGGCGCGGCAGCTTTGGCCGGGCTGGCCGAGATCTATCTCGCCGCGCGTGTCGGGATCGACGCGGCGCTGTTTCAGCGCCTGGCCGCCGGCGCGGATGATCCGGACTGGGCGGTGCTCGATGCGGCGCTGACGCGGCTCGGGATGCTGCCTGCGGCGAAAGCCGGCCGCCCGGCGGCGGCGCGAATCGCCGGCGCGGCGCGGCTGTTGCGTTGGCAGATCGCGGCGCTGCTCGTGCAACTGGGCTTTCTCATCGCCTGCGCTTTCCGCGCCACGATGCCATGATCGCCGCCTGCGCACCCCCGGGGAAGGCCATGATCGAACGGTTCATCGCCGCTGTCGTGACCGCCTTCGCGCGTGTGCTCACCGGGGTGCGGGCCAACTGGGTGGGCTGCCTGCCGGACCCTCAACCGCGGGTCTATTACGCAAACCATTCGAGCCACGGCGACTTCGTATTGATCTGGGCCGTGCTGCCCCGGGCGGTGCAGTGCGTGACCCGGCCGGTCGCCGGCGCCGACTACTGGCTGCGCGGGAGGCTGCGCCGGCTGGTCGGCACGCGGGTGTTCAACGCCGTGCTGATCGACCGCACGGCGCACACCCGCGAGGCCGACCCGATCCGTCTCATGGTGGCGGCACTGGATGGGGGCGCCTCATTGATCCTGTTTCCCGAAGGCACCCGCAACACCGGCGAGGACCGTCTGCTGCCGTTCCGGTCCGGCTTGTATCGTCTTGCCCAGGCGCGTCCGGATGTCGAACTGGTGCCGGTCTGGATCGACAACCTCAACCGGGTGATGCCGAAAGGCGAGGTGATTCCGCTGCCTTTGCTGTGCACGGTTACGTTCGGCGGGCCGCTCCGCCTCGGCAATGACGAGGACAAGACGAATTTCATCGTGCGCAGCCGGGCGGCCCTGCTGGCGCTGGCCCCCGCGAAGGACAGCGAGCCATGACGGGCATCGGCCAGGCCTACGAAGTTTTCGCCGGCATTTTCGGGGTTCTGGCCGTCGCCTCGGTGACCGGCTTCGTGCTCGACCGCCTGCACCGCGGCAGGCCACTCCACCCGACGATCCAGAACCTGAACGCAAGGATACGCGCCTGGTGGGTGATGGTCGTGCTGATCAGCATTGCCTTCGCGTTCGGCGCTGCCGGTGTGATCATGCTGTTCGGATTCGTCTCGTTTGCGGCGCTGCGCGAATTCATCACCCTCACGCCGACCCGCCGTGGCGACCACATCGCGCTGGCGGCCGGCTTCTTTGTTGTGCTGCCGGTGCAATACTGGCTGATCTGGATCAACTGGTACGGGCTCTATTCGATTTTCATCCCAGTCTACGTTTTCCTGCTCCTGCCGATCATCGCGGCGCTGCGCGGCGATACCAGGGATTTCATTCGACGCATTGCCGAGGTGCAATGGGGGCTGATGATCTCGGTATTCTGCGTGTCGCATGTGCCGGCTTTGCTGACCCTGCCGATCGCCGGCTATGAGGGCCGAAATCTGTTGCTGATCGCCTTCCTGGTGCTTGTTGTCCAGGCCAGCGATGTCTTGCAATATATCTGGGGCAAGCTGCTGGGCCGGCATCCGATCGCGCCGCGGTTATCGCCCTCGAAGACCATCGAGGGGTTTGCCGGCGGCATCATCAGCGCGACGTTGCTGGGCATGGCGCTATGGCGGATTACCCCCTTCCCGCCGCTGCAGGCGGGGCTGATGGCGCTGCTCATCACCGTGATGGGATTTTGCGGCGGCCTGGTGATGTCGGCCATCAAACGTGACCGCGGCGTCAAGGATTGGGGCCAGATGATCGAAGGCCATGGTGGAATGCTTGACCGCCTCGATTCGGTCATCTTCTCGGCACCGATTTTCTTCCATGTCACTCGGTACTATTGGAGCGGATGACCCATAGTCTGCGCGCTGGTGCACGGTTTGACCAAAATTGTGGTCGAGTCTGTCCGAAACCTGGGGGCCGGCTGGCATTGGGGGTGGAGACCGTCCGGAAAGTGCTGGGAAAACATATCGAGCATATGACAACGGACCTTCGTCGTTGCGACGAGAGTGGTGAAGGTTCCTGGCAAATCGTGCCCGAACCCGCCGGAGCCCGTCGTGGCTGGGCCGTGCCGGTTGGCACTGTTCCCCGAACGGGCAGTCCTCGTTCACATCCGCCCCGAGCTGAACGAGCGGCGCTTTTACCGCATCGACATCTGGCCCGGCCTGTTCGGTCGCGCCCTCCTTCTGCGTCATTGGGGTCGCATCAGCACTCGGGGATATCGGTGGCTCGATCCCCACCCCGATCCCGGTGCTGCGACCAATGCCCTCGCCGAACTTGTCCGCCGCAAGCGGCGGCGCGGTTATCTCGACCCACCGGCGTGACGGCGCGTGAGTGCGCGCCTCTCGTGGTCGCTGCACATGTCTCGGCTGAACTTCGACCCTGCGCCGCCCCGGGGCGCGCACTTGGGCCTTCCGACCCTCTACGCGCGCCTCGCCGCCATGACCGCCACCGGACGCATCGTCAAAACCGGCGACGGCTATGGGGTGGCCTCACCGGTCACTGGCCGGACGTGCCGGCTTACAGCCCGCAACTCCCGCGTCGCCCCCCGGTCGCAACGAGACCGGCCGGAAACCCGGCGGCGCTTCCGCTTCCCACTCCCCAAACCCCCTACAGCAGTCGGGAAGCGGAAGTGGGAAGTCCATCAAAAACCGCGCTCAGCAGCCTATCAAAGAGCGCGATCGCTCTCACTTAGCCGCGAGTAGTTTTTCGCCGCGGCGGCTCAACGCTTCGTAGCTTATCCGGTACGAGCGTGTCGCCGCCTGGATCAGTCCGGCAGCAGGAACCGGGCTACCGCGACCGGACGGATCATGGCCATCACGGGCAGTACGGGGCTCCCGCTATGACCAATGCGGGGGTACCCAGACCCAGGCGGCGCCGCGTGGCTCCCAGTGGCCGGGAATAAAGTGCCGTTCCGGCGCCGGGGCCAGCTCGTAGCGGCCACGCACCCAGGCATAGGCGCGGCCGTTCCACAGCCAGTGACCGGGCAGCCAGACATAGCGCGCGCCAGGCGGCGGCGGGATCGGCTCCGGCCGCGGCGGCGGCACCGCGATATAGGGGCGGCCGGGCGGGGCGTTCGGCGGGATCGACAGGGCGGTGTCCAGAATCTGCAGCGCGCGGTTCGTGTCGTTCATGCCCAGCGCCTGGCGGGCGGCCGTGACCTGTTCGACCAGCGGGCTGCGGTTGGGCTGGTGCAAGCGCGGGGCGGGGACGGCGCGGTCGAGCATCCGCGTCTCGGCCCGTTCCAGCGCCTCCTGGGCGGTGCCGGTGCGGCCCTCCGCCAGCGCCTGGCGGGCGTCGAGCAGGTATTGCCTTATCGTCGCATCATCGCCGGCGGGCGGCGTCGGCAGGCGCGGCGCGATCGCGGAGCTGGTATCGGCGGGGCCGATATTGCTGGCCGCGTTGCTTTGCGGCGCGTCCGCGGCCAGGGCCGGCCCCGCGGCGAGGCTGGCGGCGATGAAGAAGGCGGTGGGCAGGGCTGGGCGCATCTTGTTCCTCCGGGTCGGGTCATTCCCGAGATGCGATCGAAACGTGGCGGGTCACCAGGCCCAATGACCCGGCACCCACCAGGGACCGTGCCAGTGACCGGGGATCCAGGCGCGGCGTACCATGACGGGCGGTGGCACAACGACGACCGGCGGCGCCACGCCCACAACCACCCCGGGTCGCCAGCAGCAGCGGCGCCAGTGATACCCCCACCCGGGATGCCACCCTGGGCCTGCGTGCCATCCCCAACCGGGGCGGTCCCACCAGGCCGCCGCCGGCGTCGGCGACAGCAGCGGCACAGCGAAGGCCGCCAGTCCGGCCGCCATGACCCAGACCCGGCCGTGCGCGAACATCCGTTGCATCGGTTTCCTCCTTACCAGACCACGCAGCGGGCCGGATGAATGCCGCCATACGGACCGACATAGCCGGGCCGGCAGGCGCATCCGCCGAGGGCAAATATCAGCAGCAGGCCGGCCAGTACCGCCGGGGCAGCGCGGCCGAGGCGCCAGCCGGGCTGCCGCCCTGGATCGATGACGCCGCGATCGTCGGTGGCGGGCGGGCGCGCGGGACTGTCCGGATGTCCGGCCATTTCAGGGTCTCCTGTTGCTGAGGGGGGATCGTCTCGGCGCCGCGCAGGCGCGCGGCGCCGGCGTTACGGTGGCACGTTCAACGTCCCGGCCAGTTCGCGGCGGGACTCCGGGCTGACGGCCGCCAGCGCGGCGGCGGTGGCTTCCTGCACATGCTCCTGCAAGGCGCTGGCGTGCGCGCGCACATCGGCGAAGGCGGCGGTGACGGCAGCGGCATTGAAGTCCGGCTGCGCAATCGTCGCAGCCAGGTGGCGGCGGGCCTCCACCAGCGCCATCCGTGCCGCCCGGATGCCCGGGCGATAGGGCCGCATGGCCATCATGAACCGGCGCCGTTCGGGCTCCGGCAACTGGCCCACATGTTGCCCGAAAGCGCCCCCGCCCAGCGGTGCGGCCACCGGCGGCTGGTCGCGCAGCGCCGGACCGGCGACGCGGGCGCCGAACATCACCCCGACCAACAGGCAATTGACCGCGAGCGAGGCCAGCAGAACGAGCGCGAGCCAGCGGCTGCGCGGGGCGGGACGGTCACTCATCGACGGTGTCCAGATGCGCGCCGAAGCCGGACTGGGCGCCGACGCCGAAGTCGAGCAGGGCCAGCGAAATGACCTCGTGTTGGGGCGTCATGACGCTGCCGATGATCACGCCGACCACCAGGCAGGCCGCGAGACCGCTGGCCTGCAGCCAGGAAAAGGCGCCGATCTCGGGGCTGAGGGCGGCGGATAAGCGGGTCCAGACGGAGGGCCGCGCGGCGATCGCGCGCGAGAGAATGGCGGCGACCGCGGGCGGCGGCGGGCAGGTCTCGACCATGAACAGACGGTCGAGCCGGCGTGCCTGCTCGAGCAGGCGGGCGGCCTCCAGGCTGGCGGCCAGCAAGGCCAGGGCGGCGGCGCGCTCGGTCGGCGGCCAGGTGTCGATCGCCGTGCCGTAGCGGCCGATGCCGTCCTCGAATTCGGTAAGGTTCATCGGATTGCCTCGATCATGTCGGCGAGTTTCGAGCGCATCGCCTTGCGGGCGCGCACCAGCAGCAACTCCAGCGCGCCGGTGCTGATGCCGAGCGACTCCGCGGCCTCGCCATTGCTCATCCGGTCGATCTGGCAGAGCGCGAAGGCGACGCGCTGGCGTTCCGGCAGCGTGGCCAGGGCCTGGCCGATGCGCCGGGCGATCTGCCCCGCATGCACGGCATCGTCCGAAGCAGTGCCGGGATCGGCGAGGGGGAGCGTGTCGTCCAAATTGTCCTCGCGCACACGGCGCGCTCCATCGATGGCCAGATTGACCGTGACACGGCCGAACCAGCCGGCGAACCGCGCGGCGCCGCTGCGGTCCCAGTCGCGCGCCCTGGTCCAGACCCGCAGGAACGCCTCCTGCACCACATCCTCGGCGGCGCTGCGGTTGCGGGTGACGGTGTAGGCCAGACGCATGGCGCGATGCCGGTGCCGTTCGATCAGAACCGCAAAGGCCTGCCGGTCGCCGCCGGCGACGAGGCCCATCAGGGCCTCGTCGCTTGGCTCCGCCGACGCGGATGGGCCGGGCGGCGGGGTCATGGCGGACGGAGCGGCGAGGTTACGGGCCGATCTGCCGGCTGATCCGGTTCTCCTGCTGGTTCAGCGTCTGCTGCTCCAGGCGGGTGATGTGGCTGCCGTTCTGCGAGGCCATCAGGCGCTCTTCCTGGCGGACCTGATGATCCTCGTGGTGCAGTTGCGCGGCCTGACCGCGGGTGATCTCGCCGGCGCGGTATTCCTGGTTGATGCGGCGCGACTGGTTGGCCAGCCGGTCATTGACCTGGTCGCGCCGGGGATGCGCCGCGGCCCAGGCCCCATCGGCATGCGCGGCGGGAGCCAGTGCGGCGGCGCCCAGGAAGATGGCGGCGGCCAGCAGCACCTGCTTGATGGCCCGGTCGGTGTTTACAACATGGGCGGTCATCGTGGGTCTCTCCTTCCTTTGTTGCTGCCGCCCGCCGTTCTGGCGCGTCCGGCTGATGAGGAGAAAACGGGCCAGACGGGCAAACCCTACGCGACCGATCGCCGGGGCTGTGCGATTTTTCGCGTCGGGCAGCGCGGGCGGTCCGGATGACGGTGACGGCGTTCCTGGCCTGACCGAGATGACACGCCAGCCCATCTGGAGAGTTTCAACGGCCTGCTGGCCGGGGCACCGGCAGGCGCTCCGGAGAGCCTGTCGCTGGCCGGTCAAACAATCCCGACGCTGACATTCGCCGGCGCCCTTCGCCGCGAGTAACCGGGGTGTGGGCGGTTGGCGGAATTCGCTTGCTGTCCCTTGGCTTTTGCCGCATGAGTTTTTGTAACGGAAACTCACGAGGGCTTATGGCTGGGACGACGCACCGGAGCAGTCGCAAGGGTATCGGCGGGCGCCCGCGCGGTCTGCCGACCGCTGTGGTGCGCATACCGGTGCCTGTCGCCCGGATCGCCCGGCATATTGCGGCGGGAACGCTGCGTGCCGGCGACCTGAACGCCTTCCTTGATATCGATCCTCGCACCCGGCTTGCCGTGCCGCTGGTGGGCGCGAACGCCCCCTGCGGCTTCCCGTCGCCGGCGGACGACTACGTGGAGCGGGCGCTCGATTTCAACGAGTTGCTGGTCCACAATCCCGCCGCCACCTTTGCCGTCAGGCTGTCGAGCGACAGCATGATCGGCGTGGGTCTCTTTCCCGGCGACATCGCCATCGTCGATCGTTCGGTCGAGCCGACCAACGGCTGCATCGTCGTGGCGCTCCTCGACGGCGAGTTCACGGTCAAGCGCTTCCACCGCCAAGCGCACGGCGTCGTCCTGCGCGCCGAGAATCCCGCCTATGCCGATATCGCGGTCGGCGAGGGGCGCGCCTTCGAGGTGTGGGGCGTCGTCACGAAATCCATTCGCATGCTGTGAGGGCGCATGGCCGTGCCGATTGCCCTCGTCGACTGCAACAATTTCTACGCTTCCTGCGAACGCGTGTTTCAGCCGGCCCTGCGCGGCAAGCCCGTCGTGGTGCTGTCGAACAACGACGGCTGCGTGATCGCCCGGTCCAACGAGGCCAAGGCGCTCGGCATTCCCATGGGCGAGGCCTGGCATATTTGCCGCGCCCGCGTGAACACGCAGGGCGTCATCGTCCGCTCCAGCAACTACACCCTCTACGGGGACATGAGCGCGCGCGTGATGCGGGCGCTGTCCGGCTTCACGCCGGAGCTGGAGGTCTACTCGATCGACGAGGCGTTCCTCGGTCTCGGCGGCTTCGAGCACCGGCTCGAAGCCCATGCGCGCGAGCTGCGGCGCACCGTCCTGCAATGGACCGGCATTCCGGTTTCGGTCGGCATCGCCGCCACCAAGACGCTGGCCAAGGCGGCCAATCGCAAAGCCAAGAAGGGACCCGGCTGCCAGGGCGTCTGCATCCTGCTCGACGAAGCGGCGATCGACGCTCAACTCGCCGCCATGGCGCTCGACGATCTTTGGGGAGTCGGGCAGCGCCTCGCCGACCGGCTTGCCGTCCTCGGCATCACCAACCCGCTGATGCTCAAGCAGGCCGATGCGCGTTTCATCCGCGAACGGTTCAGCGTCGTGCTGGAGCGCACCATCACTGAGCTGCGGGGCATTCCCTGCATCGAGATGGAGGAGGCGCCGCCGGACCGCAAAAGCATCATGGCCTCGCGATCCTTCGGCAAGGCGGTCGAGACCCGCCAGGAGATGGAGGAGGCGGTTGCCGCCTACACGGCGCGCGCCGCCGAAAAGCTGCGCCGCCAGCACCTGGCCGCCGGCCGCCTGATGGTGTTCGTCATGACCAACCGGTTCCGGCCGCAGGATGCCCAATACAGTCGCGAGCAGGGGGTGCAGCTTCCCGTGGCGACTGCCGACAGCGGCAGACTGATCGCCGCTGCCCTGCGCGGCCTTGGCGCCATCTGGCGGGAAGGGTTTCGCTACAAGAAGGCCGGGGTGATGCTGCTCGACCTGACCCCGGCGGCCGCCGTGCAGGGCGGCCTGTTCGATGCACCCGACGATGCGCGCGCCAAGGCCCGCATGCAGGCGGTCGACAAGCTCAACGGCCGCTATGGGCGTGATGCCGTGCGCTTTGCCGTAACCGGCATCGGCAGGGCGTGGAAGCTGCGCCGGGAATTCATCTCGTCGCGCTACACCACCTGCTGGGAGGAACTGTTGACCGTGCCCGGCCGCGCATGCGGGCAGGGGACGCGGTAGCCATGTGCGGCCGGTTCACCCAGAACTACACCTGGGCGGAGGTGCACGCTTTCCTGAACCTGTTTGGCGCGCCGCGTAATCTGCGCCCCCGCTACAACATCGCGCCGACGACGAGCGTCGATGTCGTGCGCCAGGGCGAGCACGGCCGCGAGTTGGTCTCGATGCGCTGGGGGCTGGTGCCGTTCTTCTGGAAGAAGACGCTCAAGGATCTGCCGGCCACCTTCAACGCGCGCGCCGAGACCGTCGCCGAGAAGCCAATGTTCCGCGCCGCCTTCCAGAAGCGGCGCTGCATCATCCCGGCCGGCGGCTTTTTCGAATGGACGGGCGAGAAGGGGAACAAGCAGCCGCATCTGTTCACGGCGGCGGACGGATCGCCGCTGCTGGCCTTCGCCGGGCTGTGGGACCGCTGGCATGACCCGGCGACCGACGAGATGGTGCTTTCCTGTACCGTGATCGTCTGCGCCGCGAACGCGTGGATGGCCGCGTATCACGACCGGATGCCGGTGCTGCTGCGGCCGGAGGATTTCGAGGCCTGGCTGAACGGGACGCTTGGCCCGGAGGCGCTCAGGCCCGCGTCGGAAAGCGCTCTGCGCGAATGGCCGGTGTCCCGGCGCGTCAACCGTACCGGCGAAGGCGACGATGATCCGACCCTCATCGACCCGAACGAATAAGTCCCTTACGCTGACCATCACGCAGGCGCTTCGGCGAAGCGCCGATCCTCGGCACATCGGTTCACCTGGCGCGCCCGACAAGAGGGGTGCCGTTTCGTGGAGGTTGGCATGGCGGCGGTCGTCTCGGGACTTGTTCTCTACGCGGTCACGACCGTGGTGACCGGCAGTCAGGTACTTGGGGTTCTCTCCGTAGCGGCAGCCGCAGCGGCGCGGGTCGCGGGCTATCCGGTGCCGCTTCTTGTTCTGGCCATGTGAGCCTCGGAAGGCTGCCGATTTGGCGCGACGTGCAGCTGGCGTGCTATGTCTGGTTGTGACGCGGCAGGAGAACGCAATGCTACGTGGCAACATTATGCGTCGCGATCTGCTGGCTATGGCCGCGCTATCTTGCGTGGTGGTACGGACCGCCGGCGCGCAAGTGCCCGGTACGCCGGACCAGATTGTGGCGGAGCTCTATCGGCGCTGCGTCGTAAACGGAGAATGGAATTCGCTGTTGTTCGACAAGGCCGGTCGCCGCAGTGTCCTCGCACGCGAACTGTGGCAGGCGATGGACAAGGCCGACAGGCAAACGGCGCAAGGCGAGGCCGGTTGGGCGGACTTTGACCCGGTTTCCAACTCCGACGATCCCGGCGTGTATGACCCGCGATTCAGCGTGCTGGCGCAGGGCGTGAACACCGCCAGTGTGCGAGCGAGCTTTCGGTATGCCGCCGACCCGCACAGCCAAAAGCTGGAAGTGCGCTACGAACTCGTGCGCGAGGACGGCGCATGGAAGATCGCCAACATTCATGGCCGCTCCGCGGCGGGCGATCCGGAATGGTCATTGCGGGAAATGCTGCATCTGCACTGACACGCGCTTACTGCTTTCCCGCTTATCCACCAATTCCCGTGCCACGCCAGACTGCCACGCCCCTACGCCCGCCCCAACCGCGCGGCGACCCGAGCCTGGTCAGGAAGCCACTCGCATCCAACAGTTTGCCATGTTCCGGCGCGTGGTAGATCACGACCAGCTCCGGACTGCGGGCGGCGCGCAGCGCCTCGATCACCGCGCCGACCGTCGCTGCCTTAAACGGGTTGAACAGGAACAGCACCACCGACCCGGGCGGGAAGACGAACCGCGCGGCGTCCTCCGTATGGACCTCCGCCGCGACCCCGAGCCGGGCCAGGTTCGCCCGGGCGATGTCGGCCAGCGCCGGCACGATCTCCACCCCGATCAGCCGCCGGAAGCGCAACTGCGCGGCCAGGATCAGCGGTCGCCCCTTGCCGCAACCGAGATCGACGAAGCTGAAGCGCATGGGCTCGATGCCGGCGAAAGCCACGGTTACCTCCAGCAAGCGCTCCTCGGTCGGCATGTAGCGCTCGGCCTGGGCGGCGATGTCCGCCGGCATGCCGAGTTGGCCGACCGGTATCTCCCCGTCCGTATCGACATCGTGACGCGTATCGAACGCGCTGCGCGCCGGCGGCATCGCAGGCCGGACGAAGCCGCGCCACGAGGCCCAGGCCACGATCGCGGCCAGAATCAACAACACGGTCTGGTTCAAGCGGGCTTATGTCCGAGGCGAGAGCGGCGCCGTGAAAGCCGCTGTTTTCCATTTTCAAATGCAACAAATGGATGAGAGCGGTTTCCAGATATTTAATAAGAGAAATTAAAAGGAGATGCGGAAGCATCTATGATGCTTCCGCGTGAGCCTTCTCTCATTATCAGAGCATCGAAAGCCAAGTCTGAAAGATCATGACTTCGTCTTCGGCGCAGGACCCATCATGAGAAGAGCGCCGAAAAAGGTCACCAGCGGCAGGATCAGCAGTTCCATTTGGGTTCCCCTAGTTGTTGTTATCTGTTGTTGGCTCACGACAGATACGCAGGAAACGCATGTCGTCAAGGTCAGAAACCGGACTTCTCCGGTCAGGAATACGATCACGAATTCGTGATGTGGGGATCAGCGCCGCTGCGCTCAGTGATCCGGATGCGTCCTCGGAAAGACGAGAGCATCAGGTTGGGTCGGAAGGGGCAACCGTGCGAAAACGTACGCTAAGGAATCCCCTTCCGTGCGTTTTTGGGGGTTCCTGAGGCCGGTTTGGCCATTTTCGGTTCGAGATAGGCATGAACTGCCCGTTTATTGCGTGCAATCATGGAATGCAATTCGCATTGGACGCGATATCGGTGTTCGAACTGGCGTATTGCACGCGATAAACCTGGGTGCTAACGCGGGGGATGACATCGCGTGCAATACAAGCAGCGCCAGGTTGCGAGCTTATCGACCCGGGGTGGATGACGCTGTTCCTGGCCAGCCTGGCGCATGACGATCTCTCGCCCGCCACCTTGCGCGGCTACCGCTACGACCTGCGTCACTTCCTCGCCTGGCATCGCACAGTCCAGGACGCCCCGTTCACGATCGAGGGCTTGGCGGAGTACGAGTTGATCGCCTACCGCCAGCACATGGTCGCGGCAGGACGCAGGCCCGCCACGGTCAACCGTCGCCTGGACGCCCTGCGCCGGCTGTGCCGATGGGCGCGCGGCACCGGCGGCTTGAACACCGACGTCGCGAGCAATGTCCGGCCGGTGCGTACCATCCGCAATCGCCAGCCGGTCGGCCTGACCGATATCGAAAGCCACGCCCTGCTGCGCGCCGCCGGGGCGTCTTCGCACGGCCTGGCAGCGCGAAATTACGCGCTGGTGCAACTTATGCTGCAGGCCGGGCTGCGGGTTGGCGAGGTCGCAGCGCTGCAAGTTGGCGACATCGCCATGAACGACCGCTCCGGCAGCGTCCGCATCCGCCAGGGCAAGGGGCCCAAAGCACGCGAGGTGCCGCTGAACGCAACCGCGCGCCGTGCGCTCAAACAATATCTCGAACACCGCCAGGCGCCGGGCAAGAGCGCGGCGCTTTTCATCAGCAGCCGTGAGACGGCGATGCCGGTGCGCACGATCCAGTCCGTCATCACAAGTATCGCCTGCCGTGCCCGGCTCAAGCGGGTTGCGGTTTCGGCGCACACGCTGCGCCACACCTTCGCGCTTGGCTACTTGCGCGACAATCCCGGCAGACTGCTGGAGCTGGCAGGCCTGCTTGGTCACGAGTTCCTCGACACGACGATGGTTTACACGCGACCATCACGCGATGATCTCGCGGCCGACCTGGAGCGCTCGCACCTGAATGTCGATGGCTGATTCCTCTGCAGCGGCAACCCGTGCTCGCCGCCGTCTTCCCATTCCAGTTGATCCTGGAGAGGACGAGCTTGCCCGCCACTGGAGTCTGACCCCGGCTGACCTTGCGGAAATCGCCAACTGCCGCGGCGCCGACCAGAAACGGCGCTTTGCCCTACAGCTCTGCGTGCTGCGTGGGTACGGCCGGTTTCTTGATGACTACCGGCAGGCGCCGATCAAGATCGTCAACCATCTGTCACGTCAGCTCGGGCTGGCGCCCGTGCTCTTTCTAGACCGGTCCGGCCGCGAACCAACCGAGCGTGTTCAGGCACAGCGTATTCGCCGCTATCTGGGCTTGAGCCGCTTCGACAGGACAGCCGAGGACCACTTGCGCGAATGGTTGCGCGGAGGCGCCATGGAAGGCCGCACCGCAGCCGAGCTGTTGATTCTGGCTGAAGAAGAGCTGGCAAACCTGCACGTGATGTTGCCCAGTGTCAGCACACTGGAGCGCATTGTCGCCTCTGTCATGGCCCACAGCACTACGGAGCTGTTCGAATCTATCGCCAACCGTCTGCCGGAGAAGCTGCGCACAGCAATCGACCTCCTGGTCGAGGTGCCTGCCGGCGATGCGCGCTCCAGTCTGTTTCGGCTGAAGGACTACCCGAAATCAGCCAACGCCGCGGTGATCAAGGGCGACATCGTCCGCCTGCACCTGATCGAGGAACTGCTCGGAACCGGAGCCGAGCTGAGCGGTCTCGATCCACAGATCGTCCGCCAACTGGGCCAACTTGGACGCCGCTATGATGCGCGCGATCTCCGCCGCTTCGCCAAGCCCAAGCGTGACGCACTGGTTGCCTGCTATCTGGTGGAGGCCCGCACGACGCTGCTCGATCAGATCGTCGAGATGAATGACCTGTTCCTGACCGGGATGAACCGTCGGTCGCGTTCGGCGGTCGAGCTGCGCCGCAAAAGCCTGCGCCGCCGCGCCCGCGACGGACTGCACCGTGTGCTCGACGGCGTCGACGCCCTGGTCAAAGCCGACAAGGAGCAAACGATCGGTGCTTTCCGCGACGTGGTGAACGCTCCCGCCCTGGTCGAGGCGGCAATTGCCTGCCGTGCTTACGAGCGGCTGGAGACCCGCGGTCATCTCGATGCAATGATCGCGCGCTATGGCACGCTGCGCCAGTACCTGCCGGCGTTCCTCGCCCTGCCATTCCAGGCTGCTGCCGGAAACGAAGCCCTTCTCGGGGCAATCGAGATCCTGCGTGCGCTGGACGCCGGCACGCGCGGCCCGCTGACAACGGATGATCCGCACGCCTTCGTGCAAGCTGACTGGCGGTCCCATCTCGTCATTGATGACAAGGCCGGCGGCAAACTGGATCGCGCCATCTGGGAAATCTCGCTCGCCTTTGCGATCCGTAACGCGCTCCGCGCCGGCGGCCTGTTCCTGGCGCAAAGCCGCGACCACGTATCCTTCTGGAACCTGGTTTACGATGAGCCGAAGTGGCAGCAGGCCCGTGAACAGGCCTACCAACGTCTTGACCTGCCGGTTGACGGGAAGACATTCCTGACTCGGCTTGGCACCGAGTTTGACCGGGCGGCGCGGGCCGCGGAGCGCGGCATGCCCGCCAACCGCTTTGCCGAGATTTGCGATGGCAGGCTCAAGCTCAAACGGCGAGATGCGATGCTGGTTCCGCGCGCGCTGCATGAACTGCGCGCCACCATTGGCGCCAGCCTGCCACGCGTGCGCATCGAGGACCTGCTGCAGGACGTTGATGAATGGTGCGGCTTCACCCGTGCCTTCCAGCCCCTCGGCGGTTACCAGCCGCGCGGCGCCGATCCGCACCGCTCGCTGCTCGCCACCCTGATCGGGCACGGCACCAACCTCGGTCTCGCCGCGATGAGCCAGAGCGTCGACACCCTCACCGCCGAGGCGCTGCAGGACACCAGCCGATGGTTCCTGCGCGACGCCACGCTCAAGGCGGCCAACACCATTCTGGTCGATCACCATCACGGCTTGAAGCTCAGCTTCATCTGGGGCAACGGCCGACGCTCCTCCTCCGATGGCCAGCGCTTCGCGGTCGAGCGGGATAGCCTCCTGGCCAGCTTCTATCCGCGCTACTTCGGCTACTACGAACGAGCGCTCGCACTTTACACGCACACGTCCGACCAAAGCAGCGTCTACGCCACGCAGGCGATCGCCTGCGCGCCGCGCGAGGCGGGATACGGTACTCGGGGGCATCCTCGACAACGATACGGCGTTGGCAATCCGCGAACACACCTCGGATACGCATGGCTTCACCGAGCATCTATTCGGCCTCTGTGCCTTGCTCGGCATCGCCTTCGTGCCGCGGATAAAGGACCTGCCAGATCAAGTGCTCAGCCGCATCGACCGTGAGATCGACTACGGTGTGTTGCAGCCACTGCTGCGCGGTCGCATCAACATCGAACTGATCATCGAGCAGTGGGATCAGCTGGTGCGCCTCGCGGCGTCGTTGAAGGATCGGCTGACGCCCGCGCATGTCGTCATGCAGCGTCTTGCCAACGCCGGCGCGTCGGACCGTCTTGCCGACGCGCTCAGCCAGCTCGGGCGCTTGACGAAGACCATGCACATTCTGCGCTACATTCAAGAGGAGCCGCTCCGCGACGCCATCCAGCTGCAACTCAACCGCGGCGAGTTCCGCCACATCCTCGCCAAGTCGCTGTTCTTCGCCAACCAGGGCAGCTTCCGATCCGGCGACTACGAGGAGGTGATGAACAAGGCCAGCTGCCTCAGCCTGCTCTCCAACGCCGTGCTGGTGTGGAACACCGTCCACATCGCCCGTATCGTCGACCAACTCCGCGCCGCCGGCCACGAGGTGAAGGACGAGGATCTCGCCCGCGTGTCACCGCTGGCGCATGCCCACGTCATCCCCAACGGGAGCTATTTCCAATCACCTCGCCGGCGTGCCGAGGCGGCGCCCGAACCCGCCATGGCCTGAGCCAGAGGATCTCGTTATGCCGCACACCGACCCGATAAACTGGCAGCCGATCAGCGAAATGCCGCTGATCGTAGCCATGATCGACGGCACCCTGGGCGACACGCGCACGCATCTCGAGACGCTGACCCTGGCACGGACGCGCCCGCATGTGCTCGATGACGCGACCATTGACCGGAGCGAGCAGGTTCACACCGAGCAACTGGAGTTCGTGGATATCTACGCGCGGCAGATCAGCCGCTGGCGGACCGAACGGCCCTCAGCAAGCCAGATCCGCCAACTGGATCGGATGGAGGAGCAAAACCGACAACTGCGTGCCGTGACAGAGGATGTCCTCGCGTTGGCGCGCGAGTTGCGCAAGGGCACCATCAACCGCATCACGGAGATGAGCGACAACGAGCTCGGTCTTCAGGCGCTCCTTGGAAACCGACCCGCCAACCGCCGCTAAGCCTACCCTCAACATTGCGTGCAATACGCTAGCGTACGTTTTCGCACGGTTGCCCCTTCTGCCCCGTTGTGCAGGTGCAGCCGCGACAGCTTAACCGGATCGTCGGTCGGCACGGTTTGCATCAGGCTGCTGGCGATACCGTGCGCCACGCGGTCGAATTGGGAGTAGCCGCGCCCGTGGCGCACCACGTAGGTGGCCGTCGGGTCACGCCGCGGCAGGGCGGTCGGGCACCACAGGGCCTGTGTGTCCGCATCCCGGACATAGAACGCCTCGCCGGACCGGTTGGTAACCGGGTCGTTGGACCAGGGCGTGAGCTGGTTCTCGCGGCTGTTCCGGCTCCAGGTGTAGCCGCCACCCTCGGCCGCGACCAGGAAGCCGAAGCCGGGGTTGGCGACCACGTTGATCCAGGGTGCCGGCGTGGACTTGCCGGGGCGGAGCACCACGACGTACTCCCGGCCGTCCTCCGCGAAGCCGCCATAGCCGTTGAAGAACTCGAGCGGCGGCAAGGGCGGGACGGCGGTTCCAGGATCGGTGGCCGCCTTCGGGGCCGGACCATGCGGGGCAGGACGCGAAGGGCGGGCGGCACGCG
The DNA here is from genome assembly GCA_963709085.1 of uncultured Alphaproteobacteria bacterium. GTDB lineage: Bacteria > Pseudomonadota > Alphaproteobacteria > Acetobacterales > Acetobacteraceae > Rhodovastum. Next base: position 28,225 of record CAVPVB010000011.1, on the reverse strand, counting down.
TGCGAAGCTGCTCGGACAGGCGGCCGCGCTGGGCCGACAGCACGACACGCGCGGCCGAGGCCAGCAGGGCGGCCGTCGCCGCCGGAACCAGGTCGGCGCGCAACAGGAAGACCGCGCCCCGGGCCGCAGCCCCGGGCACCTGCGGGGTGCGGGGCTGTATGCGTACCAGAGCCTCCAGCGCAATCTGCAGGTCCTGCGAGTATGACGTGGCGTGCTCGTTGACGATGACGAGGTCCACCGCGAGCTGCTTCAGCCGGAAATACTCGTGGGCGAGCAGGACCTGCCGGGCCAAGTCCAGGTCGGAGCTGTCGCGGATGCGTAGCAGCAGGATCGGAAGGTCGCCGGAGATGCCTTGACTCCAAAGCCCGTCTTGCGCCCCGCTGCCGCGTTGAATGGCTGCGGACCCTGGCCGCAGCGCCGGCCCGGCGAACACCAGATGCCCCACGAGGCGCTGGAACAGATCGGCCTCGCGCGGGCGGATCCCAAGATGGTGCAACTGCACCTGCGCCTGCGTCCAGGCCAGGGTCGAGGCGCGGTCGAACGCGGCGGCATCGCGGTGCTTGTCCATGGCGTCAACCAGGGCGTCGCGGGTGCCGGCCACCATCGTCCAGAACGCGACGTGCGCCACGGCCCCGGGGGCGACGGTCACGCGACAGCGCAGGGACAAAACCGCGTCCAGCACGGTGCCGACGGTGTTAGACAACGCGGTCCCGTCCATGGCGGCCGCATCGCGCAGGGTGCGGCCGCGGCCCAGAAAGCGGGCACGGTCGGTTTCCGCCCCGATGTCACCCGCCGCGCCCTCCGCCACCACCAGGTGGCCGGCCCATATCTCCGGTTCGGTGGGCGTCCGGCGCCGCCGTGTCGCCAGGATGGCGTTTCCGTCGGCCAGCCGCTCGGTTTGCACGAACAATTTGGCGAAGACCGGGTGCGCGAGGTCGTCGGCGCCGCGGATCAACGCAAGCTCAGCGTAGGAGGTGATGTCGATGGTGCGCGCAGCCTTGCCGGCATTCGTCACGGAGATGCGGCGGACCTCGGCATCCTCTTCCGCCGAGACAAGGACCTCCATCATCGTCGTCAGCGTACCGTCGCGACGGGCGAACTCGGCGCGGTCCTCCCCGAAGGCCACCTCGTACTCGTCCGGCACCACGCCAAGGGGCTGCAGCCCCGCCGACCAAACCTCCCCGCTTCCGGCGTCCCGCAGAAGGATCCAGGACCCCCAGTCATCGAGCGTCGGGTCTTCTCGCCAACGGGTGACGGCCAGGTCCCCCCACCGGCTACTGCCGGAGCCAGCGGCCGTCAGCATCACGGCGTAGCGCCCGTTGGACAGCAAGTGGGTGACGGGTTCCGCTTCGTCCGCACCGGTATAACGCCGGCCACCCGGCGCACCAACGGCCTTGGCGGCCGAAGGCTTGACGTCCATCGGCAGAGGGCGCGCCATCGCCACATTGCGCGGCGCCCGCTCCTGCAACAACAGCTCCGTCGCCTGGATGATAGGTTCCGCATGGAACCGCGTCCGCATCACCCCGTCCAGCACGGCATCGGCGATGGCCACGATCGTCATCCCCTGATGGTGCGCCATGAACGTCTGCACCACTGCCACGGTCTTCCCGGCCGGAACCCGGCCGGGGGTGTAGTCCAGCGCCTCATAGAAGCCGTAGCGGCCCCGGCCCCCGACCGCACCGATCCGGACGAGGTTGCGGACCGCGGCCGCGGGATCGATCATGGCGGCCAGCGCGGTTGCGTAGGGCGCGATCACCAGGTCCGCATCCAGGCCGCGCTTCAGGCCCAGGTCGGGGATACCGAAGTTGGAATACTGGTAGGTGTACTCCACGTCGCGCACGTTGTAGGCCGATTCCGAAACGCCCCAGGGCACGTCATGCTCCAGGCCGAAGCCGACCTGGCGCCGCACAACCAATTGGCTGGTGTCCTCCAGCAAGCTGCCCTCAGGCGCGCGCATCACCAGCGACGGCATCAGGTACTCGAACATCGACCCCGACCAGGACACCAGCACGGCGCCGCCCGCCATGGGGGTGACGGCACGGCCGAGCCGGAACCATTCGCGGGCGGGGATGTCATCCTTGGCGATCGCCACGAAGCAGGCCAGCCGTGCCTCGGACGCCAGCAGGTCGTAGCAGTTGGCGTCCAGCGCCCCTTCATTCGCCAGGAAACCGATGGACAGCAGCTTGCGCTCCGTGTTGCGGAGAAAGCCGAACTCCATCGCCAGCGCCATGCCGCGGGCAGCCTGCGCGATGGCGAGGAGCCGCGGCGTCAAGGCGGCGGAGTCGGCTGCCGGGCCGGCGTGGTCCCGGCGGTGGCTTTCGACCGCCCGGTGCAGCGCCGTGGTCCAAAACACCAGGTCCGCGGCGTTCGCCTGGGCGTCCAGGAGCGCCGCTGCCAGTGCTGCTCCCGCTTGCGTGTCCGCGGCGAGGCTGGCGAGGGCATCGTTTCCTGGTGCCTGTGCAAGCCGGGCGCTGATCGCGGCGAGCGCGGCGCCGACCTTCCGCAAGCCCGGTGGCGCCGTGCCTGCCGCGGACAGGCGCGTCACCTCCTCGGCCGCGATGGCGGCGATGTCGGCCAGCCCCGTGCGATAGGGCGCCTCTCCGGCCGCGTTCTCCTGCCAGACCCCGCATGCGTTGGCGAGCGCGATCAGGTGGCCGGCCAGGTTGCCGCTGTCCACGGTCGACACGTAGCGCGGTTCCAACGGGCGCAGGTCGGCCGTGCCGTACCAGTTGTAGAAATGCCCGCGGAAGCGCGGCAGCCGCGTCATGGTGGCCAGTGTCGCTTCCAGTCGCTCGACGGTGTCCAGGAGCCCGGCCCACCCAAAATCATGCGCCGCCACGGCCGACAGCAGATAGAGGCCGATATTGGTGGGCGAGGTCCGGCGCGCCACCACGGGCGCCGGGTCCTCCTGGAAGTTGTCGGGCGGCAGCATGTTGTCGGCCGGCGTCACGAAGGTTTCGAAGAACCGCCAGGTCCGCCGGGCCGACATCCGTAGCGCCCGCCGATCGCCGTCCGAAACCACGGGGCGGCTGCCTGTGCAAACCCGGCTGGCCCAGTACGCGACGGCCGGAGATGCGATCCACGCCACCGCAAACGGCGCCGCCAGCACCCAGGTGCCGGATTGCGACCAGGCCGCAACGGAAAACGCGAGCGCCCCCAGCACCGGAGCGCCGGCCATGCGCCGGTAATAGCCGAGAATGCCCAGGGCCGGCCCGTCCGCCGCCTGCGCCGCAGTGACCCACTGCAGCAGGTGGCGGCGCGTCCAGTAAACGCGGACGACCGTTCGGCCGATCGCATCGCCCATCAGCACGGCCTGGTGCGCCAGGAACACGACGACCAGCCCGGAAAGCGCCGCCGCGTGGCGCATCCCGCCGGCCAGGACGCCCAGGTAGCAGCGCAGCGTCACCCACCGCGACCCCGGCGCGATATTGCCGAACACCGGCAGCAGGACCGGAAGTCCGATCGTCAGGAGCACGAATCCCGTCCAGACCAGCGCCACGGGAATTGGCAGCACCCACCCGGTCAGCAGGGTGGCCACCCCGACCGGGGCCGACAGCGTCCGCCGCAGGTTGTCCAGCATCTTCCAGCGGCCGATCGCCGGGACGGCGTCGCGCGCAGCCCGTCCGGCATGCGGTGCGATCCACGGCAGCAACTGCCAATCGCCCCGCGCCCACCGATGCTGCCGCAGCGCCGCGACCGCATATCCGGCAGGAAACTCCTCGATCACCTCGATGTCGGACGCCAACCCGGCGCGGGCGTAAACCCCTTCGAACAGATCGTGGCTCAACAGCGTCGAATCGGCCACCCGGCCCTTCAGCGCGGCGTCGAACGCGTCCACGTCGTAGATCCCCTTGCCGGCAAAGGAACCCTCGTCAAACACGTCCTGGTACACGTCCGAGACAGCCCCCGCGTATGGATCGATACCGTCCATGCTCGAGAAGACGCGTTGGAACACGGTGCTGCCCCGCCCCGTCGGCAGCGACGGCGTGACCCGCGGCTGCAGAACCGCATGGCCTTCCACGACCCGCCCGCGCGATGCGTCGAGGAATGGCGCGTTGAGCGGGTGCGCCATCTTGCCCACCATCCGCCGCACGGCACCGCGCGGCAGCCGCGTGTCGGCGTCCAGCGTGACGACGTAACGAACGCCGGCCGGCATGGGGGGCGGGTCCAGGAAGGTCGTGTCGCTGGCGCCACGCAGCAGCCGGTTCAGCTCGTGCAGCTTGCCGCGCTTGCGCTCCCAGCCGATCCAGCTTGCCTCCCCCGCGTTCCAGACCCGGCGCCGATGCAACAGCAGGAAGCGGTCGCCTCCGGGCGCATTGCCGTACAGCCGGTTCAGCCGGGCGATGCCGGACGTGGCGGCGGCCAACAGCGCCGCATCGCTATCGGCGTGCTCCGCCGCGCTGTCGGTCCAGTCGGACAGGAGGGCGAAATGCAACTCGCCGTCCTGGCTGGCGAGGTGGTGGATCTCCAGCCGCGCCACCTGGTCGGCAACTGCCGCTTCCGTGGTCAGCAGCACTGGTACGACAACCAGGGTGCGGAGAGGTGCGGGGATGCCCGCCTCCAGCGCGAGGCCAGGCAGGGCTGTCGCGCCGAACGCCCACATCGCCAGCCGGTTGATGCACGCGACGGCTGCATCGGATGCCAGGACGAAGCCGGCGACCCCGAGAACAATGAGCCAGAGCGCACCCGCCCCGGCCTCCGCCGCAAACTGCAGCGGCACCGCGACGAAGGCCAGCGCGAGCGCCACCACGGCAGCGCCGTAGCCCCCGATGCCCCGTCTGCGGCATCCCCGCTCCAGCCACGCGCGCAGCGTCGGCCGGTATCCCATCGCGGCCTCGAACCCCGGCCGGCCGCCGCCGATGAGGTAGTGACCCGGGTCGCCCCGCCGCTCGCCCGGATGTTCCGCCGCCGCTGCCGCCGCGGCCCGGGCGATGTCGAGTTCGGAGCGGCCGGACCCGCGCGACATTGCTTCGATGGCGGTGCGATAAAGATTGCGCGTTGTGAAATCCATGCTGGCGAAGGGCGTGGTGCCCGCCAGGACGGTGTCAACGAGGGACACCTGCTCGAACAACTCCGTCCAATCCATTCCCGCGATCGTCCGCAAGCTGGTGATGACGTTGCGGACCGTGGCGTTGGCAATGCCTTGCCTCTGCAGCTCGTCCCGCACCACGGCCTCGACCGTCGTGCCCTGCTCCGCCAGGCGGCGATCGAGCCAGGCCAGCGCCGGGTTCGTCCTGGGGTCGTGGCCGCGCAGACGGTGGGCGAGCTGGACCGCAAAGGGGTCAGTCACCCTTGTCCGCCCCGGCAGGTCGTCCGGCAGGTCGACTGACAGGTTTGCGGTGTTGCTAACCGCATCCTGAACCCGATCCGCCAGATCGTCCGCCGCCTGCCGTGCTGTCGCGTCGTGCACAACCAGCTCGGCGATGCGCCGCAAATTCTCGATCAGTACCAATTCGCAGGATGATCGGCACGGCCCACAGCTCGCCGATAGTGAGCGGCTGCACCGACTGGTACGCGACCAGGTAGCGACGGAGCGCATCGAGGTCGAGATGGCTGTCCGTGTGGGCCACCAGCGACCACGCCGCGCCGAACACCCGAGGCAGGCCGATGAACGGCCCGGTGGCCAGCCTTGGCAACTGCGCATAAAAGCCCGGTGGCAGGTCGATGCCGATCTCGCGGATCTGCATGTCCACCAAGTGGTAATTGTCGGCCAGCCACTCAGCGGCCGGCGTCGCATGGTGCCCGTCCTCGGCGGACTTCGCCAGGGCGCGATTGGCTCGCAGGAGGAACGCGGCGTTGTCCGCCAGGCGGTCCGCCAATCGACCGTCCCGGGCCCGGCTTGCCGTCACCGGCTGCGCGGCGGCCAGGCTCCTTGCATGCTGCTCCAGGCGTTCCGCGCCGAACAACTCGGCCCGCACCAATGTCCGCTCCCATGCAAGAACGGGCGCCCGGTGCTCGAATATACGGCCAACGATCACAGGTCGGCGCGCGCGGATCCGAGGTCGCTCACAGTGACCGCGTCAGCGCCGGAACAGACTTCTGCGGCCTTGCGGCGCGGGGGGGCGGCACAGCAACGTGTGCCCACCCAGGTCGGCACCATTGTCCATCCCGAATTCGCTGCAACCCTCGCCATCAGCCCCCACCAGCCCGTAAGCACGGTCCGGCGTACATTCAGGAGACGCAGACTCGGCATCGCTGGCCGACAGGCTGTTTTGGGCTTCGCTCATGCGATCCTCCACTCCTGTGACCCGGCAGCATTGCAAACTGAAATGCGGCTGGACGGCAGGCTCGGAAAATACTCACCGTTCGGTTCATGGCCTCGCTGGCGATCCCTTTTTCGGCCGCCGCGTAGCCGACCCAAAAGGCCAGACCAGGGCGAGCGGCAGCGTCATCTACGGTTTCACGGTGAAGCGGAACGTGCCCTCCGTGCGGTGCGTGTCCACCGAGGTGGCGTGCCAGATGACCGTGTAGGTGCCCGGCGGCGGCGCCTTCAACGGGACGGCCAGGCGCTTGCCGTCGCCGTTGACCAGGTGCGGCTCCCCTGCATCGATCCGCACCCCGGCGGCGTCCTGCACGGCGATGGTGCTGAACCTCGGTTCGACCGCTTCGGAAAAGGTCAGCACCACCTCGTTGGGCGCGGCCGCCACGGTACTGCCGACCGACGGCACGGCGCCGCGCAGCAGCGCATGGGAGAACGCCTGGGGCGCGTCTGCCACGGATGCAAGCAAGGTCACAACGAGCAGGACAAGGGGCCTCATCGGAACCACTCCACGACCGGCTTGCCCAGCGTGTTCGGGAACAGGTCATCGAGAAACACGTGGAACTGCGCGATCACGCCAACGTTGGTCCCCGCCGCCCGGTTGGCGAGGATCAGCGCCTCGATGCCGAACTGGTACCAGTCGCCCGAGTACAGCACGCCCGGCGCCACCGTCCAGGTCGTGCCCTGGGTGTTCGGCTTCGTCGCCGGCGAGCTCCAGGTGATCTCTACGATCGGCGTCAGGCGTCCCAGCACGGGAGGCAGGCCGTAATCCTTAACCTGCGACTGCAGGTAGGGGAGGCTGTACTGGACCGATACCCCACCAAACCACGAGTTGGGGTTGCCGTTGTTGTATTGCAGCGACATCAGGCCAGTGTCCCGATCGGTCACCTGCGTCGCCTTCAGCGACCGATCGGCAATTGAGTAGCTGAACTCACCGGTGATCGCGAGCGCCCGCAGGGAGCCGATCGGCAGGTCACCGAGGCCCTTGCCGGCATAGAGAGTTGGCGTGGTGGAGCCATAGGCATCGGCCCCTATCGCAAACGTGCCGGTCCCCCCGAACTCGCGCTGCAAACCGACCCCGAGTTGGAACTCGTGCTCGGGGCTGACGCATGTCGCGTATTTCAGCGTGGCGAACAGGTTTTGGAACCCGGTCCGCCACCGGCGCCGCTGCGTTGCCAGGTGAACGTCGGGATGGACGCCTCATCGGCGACACCAGGGTCATCGAGGGTAAGGGTGACGGGAAAGATGCGGGCACCGCAGACGGCATGGCCGTAGGCGGCGTTTATGCCGAGCGCCAGCACGCCGGCGAGGGCAACCGGGAAGGTCACGCGATTCATGAAGTCAATCTCCTGATCCAAAATCAGACAAGCCGCGGCGGGCAACCGGCGGTGCGAAGTCCGTCTTCAGGTCAGGGGCGGTGGGGCACGAGACTGTGTGGTGATGGACCGCAAACGGCGGCGGGCCGATAGCGGGCGGCAGCCAGGGAAAGGCCTCTGTTGCCAGCACGGCGGGCCTGTCCGGCGCGGGTGTTGGTTGCGGTAGCAGCAGCACTGCCTGCGTATGAGCGGCGCAGATCGGACAAAGCGGGCAGAAGTGACCGTGGTGGTGGGCCGGTGCGGTCGGTGGCGCGGGTTGGGTATTTCCGGCATGGCAAATGATGCCGGGTCCGAATGCGGCAACAAGCGCCGCAACTTCGGGTTGTGACGGCACGATGGTCGCGCCGATCAGCGGTGCGAACCAAGCGACGATGAACAGCATGAGGCCCAACAGGCCACCCCGCACGCCGGTCCGGACTGGGCGTCTCATGATCATTGCCATGGTACCGTAGGGGGTCGGACCGCGCAGGAGCAAGCGGCGGACAGGGGCGGTATTGCCAGTCTCGACACAGCAACGCTGTGGCGGAGGCGCTTGGTCCAGAGCCTGCCGCTGCGGCAGCCCTCGCCGGTGGACTCACCGGCCCTGCGGCGGCTGGTCGCGGTGCGGTCTGCGGGCCTGACCTGGACCATCTGCAAGGCGGTTGAGCGCGCAGTCGTCGCCGCCATTACCTCTGGGCGCGAGCGGCTGGACCGATCGAGCTTCGAGGATCCGCAGACCTGGCGAGGATTGGCCGTTTCGGGCCGCGCCAGCGCACGACCCGGCGCGCGGCCGGGTATCCACGCCGGGATACCTCCTGCGTAGCCGCGGCCTGTGCCGGGCGAGCTGTTTGCTTCCTGGGTGGGCCGGCTTGCCTGCCTCTACGACGCACCGCCCGGCGCACTGTGGCAGGAACTGACTGACTCCGATCACACCAGGAGCAGGCCGGGCACGGATGCACCGACAGACTGATGAACTCGCGCGGATTGCGGCGGCTGCTCGCCTGAACGCCGGCGTCCTCGCCGCGACCACCGTGGACGTCATGCTCCCCGCAGTTGAGGGCAACGCCCCTGGCCTTGCGTGCTTGTCACCCGGATGCTCCAGCGACGGGCAAAGTGCTACAGGAACCCGCTCCCCGCATGGTCGCGGTAGACCTGGGCGTCACGCACGTAGCCGGCAAGCACCTGCAGGCTTCGGTGCCGCGAGATTTCCTGGATTTTGAAGATGCTGGCGCCCGTTCGTGCCGCGCTGGTTATGAAGCCCGCCCGCAGCGAATGCCCGCCGAACAGCGCCGGATCGTGGCCGGCAGCTTTGGCAACGGCCTGGACCAGCCGCGCGACGGCGCGGTCGCTCATCGGCTCGTCCGTCACTTGACCGGCCCGCCCGATCCGCCGGAACACGAAGCCGTCGGCCACCCGGGCGGCGGCCAGCCAAGCGTCCAGCGCGGCCACCGGACGCAGGCGGTCGCCGTGCGGAATGGCCACCGTCACCCCCTCGCCTTCCCGGTCCGCCTTGGATCGCCGGATCACCACCCGGATGCCTTCGGCATCCCGCCGGAGGTCCTCGACGCGGAGGGCGACCAGTTCCGAGCGCCGGAATGCGCCGGCGAACCCGATGGCAAGCACCGCGCGCGCCCGCACGGCGCGCAGTTTCTCACCGGAGCAGGCGCGCAGCATGTCGCGCAGAACATCGGCATCGGCGGCGGCCTTTTGCGCCGGCGGTGCAGCGCGCGACCGCCGGATGCCGGCCATGACTTCGGCGATAGCCCCGCCGCCGTCGGCACGCTGCGGCGGCGTGAGCCCGGCGAGCTTGTGCGCCCAACCGATGGCGGCCAGCCGCCGTGTGATGGTGGACGGCGCTCGTCCGGCCTCGGCCTCGCCGGCGCAGAACCGCGCCACCGCAAGCGGAGCGGCGGGGAGCGGCGGCATAGCCGCGCGCGGCGTCCGCCTCCTGGCCAAACGCCGCCGGGGCGCCGCCCTCCGTAACCGCCACGATGTCGTCCATGCCTCCCCTCCCCCACTGCCGCCTCTGCCCGCACGCTCGGTTGCCGGCCGCCGGCGTGCAAACCGCCGCGGCACCGTCTGCCGCGCACATTCTGTCCGGAAATTCTCCTTTTGTCCGAGAATATTCATACCGTCCGAAAACTTCCCTTCTCGGACATATCGTGATCGAACCGATTCCAGACGGAAAACTCTTATCACGCCTTATGGACAGGCGCCTTATTCGTCGGCCGGCCGCCGAAATCCGCGTTGCCGCGCCCCGATCATCGAGAGCATCAGGAGGTGTGGGGAGCGTCGGGCCGCTGCTGCAGATTCGAACCCGGGCACTCGATGGCACGCTTCGGCCTCTTTTCGAACGCTGATATCCGGATTTCCTCAACAACAACGTCTCAGCCGCCGCTCATGCCGCAGCAGCTTGACCCACCCCACACCTCCTGACGCTCTCCAACCCGGGCCAAGGATTGACACTGGGGATCGTGTGGCACATTATGTATATGTGCCACATTAGAAGATATGCCATGCCCCAACACGTTGCCATGGCGCCGAATGGCCGGCTCGTCATCCCCGCGAATGTCAGATCCGAGCTCGGGATGCCGGACGGCGGAAACTTCATCGTCCACGTGGAGGACGGACACATCCGCCTGGAGCCCATCCAGTCGGCGGTCGCCCGCGCACAGGCCATCGTCCGCCGTTACGTGCCGGAGGACGTCAGCCTCGTGGACGAACTCACAGAAGACCGGCGACGCGAGGCCGAGGGTGAGTGATCCTGTCCTCGACGCGTCGGCCGTCCTCGCGCTGCTGAACCGTGAGCCGGGCCATGAAAAGGTCGCGGCCATCCTCCCGGCGGCGCTGATCGGCACGGTCAACCTGACGGAGGTCATCTCCAAGCTCTGCGAGCGAGGCGTGCCGGCGGACGCCGCGATGGAAGCGGTCCAATGCCTCGGCGTCGACATCGTCCCCCATTCGCCGGGACTCGCGCTCCGTGCCGGCGAACTGCGGCCGTTGACCAAGGCGTTCGGGCTGTCGTTGGGAGACCGGGCCTGCCTCGCTCTCGGCAGGGAACGGCATGCCACAGTCATCACCGCGGAGCGACACTGGGACGAGCGCGTGGAAGCGGCCGCCGACGTCCATGTCCTGCGGATCCGTCACGCCACGTGACCGCTACCGCGTCGCCAATTGTCAATTTTTGCCATCCAATTTGCGTTGGTGGCGGCTTCGCGCCGCAGACAGTCTTAATTCGTTGGCAGCCGGACGCCCACCGAAAAAGCTAATGTCTTATCAATAACTTCCAGTTGATCGTCGCTCTATCGCCAGCCCCGGCTCAGGAGAGCATCCATGGCGTTGATAATCCGGTGATCCTCGGGCGCAAGCGAGGCAATGGCTGGGCCAAGAGCGTCGCGTGGGACATTCGTGATCTGGAGCGGATCAAGGACGACCGGCCGGCCATCGATCACAAAGTGCGGCCCGAAATCGCTGTCAGCGACGCCGAACTCCTCTGCGGCGACAAGGGGAACGATGACCCGCCGCTTCGAGCGGTGAAAGCGGTTGGACTGGACCATCAGGACAAATGGGATGACCCGCTGACTCCGCCCAGGGTTACGATGGACGTTCGAACTGTTCGGACATCAGAGGCTGTCGAATTCGTCCGCGAGCGTGCCATGTTTCGCGACGAAGGCATCGCTGGCGGCGATGTGGGCGGCGATCTGCTGCTCGTGCCGGGCAGCCTGCGCCTCGGCGTCGTCGACAAAGGCCGCCAGCAGGCGTTCGACCGTCTCGGACAGATTGGGGGTGATGCCCCGCGCCCGGCGCACGAGATCCTCGTTCAGGGTCATGTTCACCGGGCGTTTGGAGGCGGCTCTGTCGTAACCCAAGGGTATGGCTCCTGCACCAATGCGCATGATATGCGCATTTGCCGCGGGAAGGACAAGGTAGAGTCGACGACTGGCGCGGTGGCGGTAGGTCTTGAGGAGTAGCCGTTGTCCGGCGGCTTTCGCCCATTGCCGGTGCCTCACTTCGGACCGTGGCTCCGTTTCCAGTCGCCGCTCATCGAACCGGACATGCGGAGCGACCGCATCCGGCTCTCTCCCGTCCCGTCAGACCTTCGCTCTCGGCAGGTCGGCAAGCCGCACCGGAACGTCATAGAGGCCGAGCGTCTTGTAGAGGTACTCGTCCGGGAGCTGGCCGAACCCGGTGCCTTCTCGTCCCGTGCGTCTCATCAACCAGCGACGAACCCGTCGGTCGGTGTACTGACGGATGAGTTTGTAGGTCTTGAGAACCGCGCCCTGGTCGAAGTAGGCACACCAGCCGCGTAGCAGGCTGCTGATGCTGGCGATCGTGCTCTCAGGCTCATCCGAGTTCCATCGGCTTGAGGTCCGTTCGTGGACTCGTCGGAGCAGGCTCTTCACCGACTTCCGCGACGGTTGGGTGCCGATATACTGGCGCCCGTTCATGCCGTAGCAGCGACCGACCGTGTAGCCCAGGAAGTCGAACGACTCCTCAGGCAGTCGGGCGATCTTGGTCTTGGTCGTATTCACCTCCAGCCCGAGCCGTGCCATCAGCGCCGTCATCCGTTCCATTGCCGCCGGCGCGTTGCCGGGCCGACAGCAGATGACGAAATCATCGGCGTAGTTCACGACGTGAGCGTCGAACTGGTCCTGGTGGCCGTGGCGGTGCCACGCCAGCAGGAAACGCCGGAAGTAGCAGTTGGCCAGCAGTGGCGAAATGACTCCGCCCTGCGGGGTTCCCCGCTTCGTCCGTCGCGCTTCGGTGGTCCGTACCGGTCGGCCGTCGATGTACTCCACCACCGGTGCCGTAAGCCAGCCCTTGATGATATGGAGCATACGTCCATCGGCGATCCGCCGCGACAGGCTGCGCATCAGGGTCGAATGCGGAATCGAGGTGAACGAGGGCATCAATTGATGCCCCCTTCCACAACCCGCCCAGCAGGGATGTAATTGAGATTGAGGTCACGGATCCCAGGCACCCGCTTTTCGGTCGGCGGTTCGCGCTGGTATCGGTGAGCAGGCCGAGCGCGGCAGGCGGCGGCCACGCCCTCGTTGCCTATCGGGACCACATGCTGCTGAGGCTGGCGGTCGCGGCAACGAGCCTCGCTCCGCGGCCACCCGACGGGGTGCCGACCAAACTCACCGTCGAGGCGATGCGGGAACTGGTCACCCTGGCCGAGAACAAGAGGGGGGAGACATGCTCGTCCGACCGAGGCGGGTCTGGGAACGCGCCCCTGATGCACTGCGGCGCGACATCGCCGGCGAGGTCACCGCACTCCTCGCAGAGGTGATCCATGAAATCAGAGCTCATCGACGACCGTCACCTGGCGCGGCGCGCCGTCATTTACATACGCCAGTCGAGCCCGCACCAGGTGCTCACCAACCAGGAGAGCCTGCGCTTACAATATGATCTGCGCCGGCGTGCCCTCGACCTCGGCTGGCGCGAGGAGGATATCGAGGTCATCGACACGGACCTCGGCTTGAGCGGAGCTGCGGCTGTGCAGCGGGAAGGCTTCAAAGACCTGATCGCGCGTGTCACGCTGGGTCAGGTCGGCATCGTGCTGTCTTCCGAGGTCACCCGTCTCAGTCGGAACTGCTCAGATTGGTATCCGCTGCTGGATCTGTGTGGCTATCGCCAGTGCCTGATCGGCGATCGCGATGGAGTGTACGACCCGGGCTCTGCCAATGGCCGGCTCCTGCTTGGCCTCAAAGGCACGATTTCCGAGATGGAGTTGCACACTATCCGTGCCCGCCTGACCGCTGGCCTGTTGAACAAAGCCGAACGCGGCGACCTCGCGCTTGTGCTGCCCGTCGGCCTGATCCGCGACGTTGCCGGTGTGGTGGTCAAGGATCCCGACCGCGAAGTGCAGGCCCGCATCGAGCTGGTCTTTGCAACCTTTCTGCGAGTCCGCTCGGCGACCCAGGTGCTCCGCTGCTTCGACGAGGGTGGCCTGACCCTCGCCCGCCATGGCCGCCTCGGCGGTACGGTGTGGCGGCCGCCGACCATCGCTGCAATCCTGCGCATACTCAAGAATCCCGCGTATGCTGGCAGCTTCGTCTATGGCCGCAGTCGCTCGGTGCGCACAGGTCCGCAGTTGTCCAAGGCACGCCAGAAAATACTCCCACGTGAGCAGTGGAGGGTTGTCGTGAAAGACAAATATCCTGCCTACGTTACCTGGGACACGTTCGAGAAGATCCAGGAGATGCTGCGCGACAACCACGCTGAGTATGACCGCAACAAGACGCGCGGTGTGCCACGCGACGGCGAGGCGCTGCTGCACGGCATCGTCTACTGCGGCGCATGCGGCCACAAAATGGTCGTGCAATACAAAGCCGGCACACGCTACCTCTGTAACTACCTACGCGGACAGTACCGCACGCCCGTGTGTCAGTACATCCCAGCTAACCCAGTTGACGCTAAGGCAGTTGCTGCCTTCTTCGAAGCACTCGCACCGGCTGAACTCGATATCTACGCACGGACGATCGCGACACGACACGAGGCGGACTGCACGATGCTGCGCGCTCAAGCGCAGCAGGTGGAGAGGTTACGCTATCGGACAGCACTGGCTGAGCGTCAATTTGACCAGGTTGATCCGGCAAATCGCCTGGTGGCGGCTGAACTGGAGCGCCGTTGGGAGGAAACACTGCGCGACCTGCGGCAAGCCGAAGCAGCTCTGGTCAAAGCACAAGCGGAAAACGAAGTTCCCCTCCAACTGGATGATGAACTCCGAGCGGCGTTCGCCGATGCCGGTCGGCGGCTGCCTGAAATCTGGAACGGCGCGATCCTGACGACCGCCCGCAAGAAAGCTCTGTTGCGTTGCCTGATCGATAAGGTCGTCATCCATCGCACCGCGGCGGATATTATTCATATGCGCGTCGTCTGGCGCGGTGGCGATGCGAGCGTGTTCGACGTTGCAGTTTCGGTCGGCTCGCTTTCCGCATTGTCACGGCACGAGGAAATGGAAAAGCGAGTTCTCGAATGCGCGAACGCGGGTCAAAATGATACGGAGATCGCAGCCGAACTGAGTGCTGCCGGCCTCCGCTCGCCGATGCGCAAGCAGGTGCTGCCGAGCACAGTGCGGGCCATCCGCTTGCGACACGGCGTCCTGCACACGTGGAGCCAATCGCACCCGCGCCGCATCCCTGGATACTTGACGATTCCGCAGCTCGCGGTCCGGCTCGGCGTTGCCAGGCACTGGATCTATGACCGCATCCACAATGGTACTATTGCGATCCTACGTGACAAGAGCTCGGGCTTGTACCTCTTCCCTGATACGCCCGACACCTTGACCGACTTGCAGAAACTCAGGACTGGCGAGGTTGAGCACCTCACTTTCCATCCAGAGACGGCTTCTTGAAGAGGGTATCAACATGCATGATCGAAATAGTCGCGTAAGTCCGCGTCCACTACCTCCCGCCGCCCATGCTGCGTCACATGCCAATAGACCCGTCGGAGAGCCGTCTTGGCGTCCAGCCCGGGGCGAAAGCCGTACTGCTGTGGCAGCAGGTCCACCTCGAAGATGGGGCCTATGACCAGCACCGCCGCCATCTGTACCACGCGGTCGCAGATGGACGGAATGCCGAGAGGCCGCTGGCCTCCGTTGCTCTTCGGTATCCATACGCGCAGCAGGGGCTGGGGGACATAGCGCCCGGAGATCAGCTCCTCCCGCAGCGTTTCCAGCCATTGCTCCCGTCCCCGGGCCTCGATCTGCTCGAACGTCTCCCTGTCCACCCCCGCCGCTCCCGCGTTGGCGCGGCAGCGGAGATAGGCTTCCAGTAGGACGTCCTTGCGATAGACCTTGTCCCAGAGGGCATAGAAGCGAAAGGCTGGTTCAGCCTTAGCTTTCGCCTGTAGCGAGGTCTGTAGCTTCCCAACCGTTTCAGACGGCGTTGGTAAACTCATCGTCAATCACCGGGCTGTCAGCCCTTCCCTCGCTTGGGGCGGGACAGGGCTCCTTCCCTCCGCCGGCATTACCCGGCCTCACCGGTAGGTACGAGCCCATCCGCCATCTGCGTCCGCCGGCGCTGGCCCTCACGGGTTCGCCGTTGGCGCGGAGGTGCCGCCTCCCCGCCACGGTCGCAGACTTCCCTTGGTGCGCACCATTCATGTCCCGTGCGTGCTGCCATCACTACCCCGGTGGGATCGTCGGCTGCATGTCTCGCTCACTTCACCGACGGCGGCGGCCTTCCCCGTTGGAGCGGCGGGTCGGCTCCCACATTGCGTCTTTCGAGGCCTTTCCGATGTTCACTCACGTTGCGGCCCGCACGGCCCGCTGACCCCCTACGGGGCCTTTTCTCGAAGTGCTTCAGGCCATTCGTCGCCTCCTGACCCGCCCCGAGTGCTTCCGGCTGGAGCGAGAGTTTGCCGGCCCGGATTTCCACCGGGGAGAACGGTGCGCCTTGGCAAGGCACACGCTCCAACGAACGAACTGCCCCTCCGGTACGAGTTTTGCGACAAATCGTGAACATCAGGCCGCTTTGTCCAACGGCGCGGGTGGGGTCCGCAGTGGCCTCAACCCGTCGTTGATTTCCGACGCGCTCTGATCTGCGACCCAGACGTAATCGCCGGTCAGGTTTACGTGTTCCCAGCCCAAGGGAGAGAGATGGGCCAGGAGACGGTCGGGGACATCTTCGGTCTGCCGGAGGGTGGCGACGGCGCGCTCCAGGTATCGAGTGTTCCACAGGATGATTGCGGTGACGACGAAGTTGAGGCCGGACGCACGGTGCTGCTGGTTCTCGTAGGTGCGATCGCGGATTTCGCCGAGCCGGTGAATGAAGACCGCCCGGGCCAGGCTGTTGCGTGACTCGCCCTTGTTGAGTTCCTGTCCGGCTGATCGCCGCAGTTCGGGATCGCTGATCCAGTCGAGGGTGAACAGGGTGCGCTCCAGTCGTCCAAGCTCGCGTAGCGCAGCGGCAACGCCGTTCTGCCGCGGGTAGGAGGCGAGTTGGCGCATGATCAGCGAGGCGGTCACCGTGCCGGTGCGGATGGACGCGGCGATGCGCAGGATTTCCGACCAGTGGGCGCGGATCAGGTCGACATTGATGCGCCCGGCGATCAGCGGCTCGAGCGTCGGATAGCCGGACGGCTTGCCGAAGCTGTGGAGGCGCCGGTGCTTCAGGCCGGGGATGCGCGGCGCGAACTGGAAACCGAGCAACGCGCAGAGAGCGAATACATGTTCGGACTCGCCGCCACCGTCGGTATGATGGCGGCGGACCGTCACCTCGCTCTGGTGATAGAGCAGCGCGTCGAGAACATGCAGTGCTTCGCTTGCAGTTGCCGCGATCAGCTTGGTGAAGAACGGCCCATAGCGATCGGAGAGATGCGTGTAGGTCTTGAAGCCTTACCTTTACCCGCATCTAGAAAGATGCAATTTTATCATTATGTTAGCCTAGCCATCTGTGCGCCGTAGCTGAGGGAAGCCCCTTGGAACGCAGGTGCAGCATACGCCCGCTTTCGCAACGGGCATTTGGAAAATCTGCCATTTTCGGCGCTCGGCTGCGGATCGACATGATGTCGTTCTATAGTAGCGCAGGGCTTTGCCACGATGCGGGTAAAGGTAAGGTCTTGAAGCCGGATTGTTGGCTGTAATGGGCATTGAAGGTGCTGGCGTCACGGCCGAAGCCGGCAGCCTGGAAGAACTGCCCGTCGGAGGACGAGGCCGTGCCGCTGCCGAATATCGCTGCGAAGGGTTCGCGCTGCTGCTGGTTGACCAGACACCGCAATGCCAAAGCGTAGGTCTCCTCGCGGATGTACCAATCCGATGTCCAGGCAAGCTGGCCGAGGCTGGCGATGCTGCATGCTTCGGCCATGCGTGTCAGGCCAAGATTGAGCCCTTCCGCCAGCAAGGCTGCCATAAGAATGCGATTGTCGGCCACGGTGTCGCCGGTGCGCAAGTGGGTGAAGCAGTCGGGGAAAAGGGTCCAGCGCGCCACTTCGGCCAGCAGGTCGGTGATGCGGATGCGTGGCAGCATGGCGTAGAGGCGCTCGGTCAAGGCCTTGGCCTCCGGCGGTGTGGATTTTTCAATCGGCGAGATTTTCAGCACGCCATTCTCGATCGTCACGTCGGGCAGGAGGCCGCCCTTGGCACGGGTGTCGACCTCCTTCAGCCGTTCATCCAGCATGGTACAGCGACTCTCGATGAAGCGGTCGAAATCTGCTTCGACCGCGATCGGCAGCGTGCCGGCCTTGTGCATATTCTGCGTGGTCTCCCTGGAAAGAAGCCGTTCCTCGAAAGAGCGGTATTGCCGGCTGCCGACGACCCAGACATCGCCGGCGTGCAACCGGTCGCGCAATTCCGACAGGACGCAGAACTCGTAGTAGCGTCGGTCGATGATGCCGCCGGGCAGCACGTACGGTACCCAGCGTTGCCGGACGAAGCTTGTTGGAGCGGCTTTCGGCAGAGTGGGTCCTTCGGTCCGATTTGCCTCGCGCAGCACCTCGATGGCACGAAGAAGCGAGGCCGAAGCTGGGATGCTCTCGAATTTGAACGCATCCAGGAAGGCGGGCGACCAGCGCCGGATGTCGCTGTAATGCCTGGTCAGGCCCGGATAGGCGTCGAACGATTCTGGCCGCGCCAGGGCTTTGGCTGCGGCGATGGTGGCGCAGAACTGCTTCCAGGCAACCGTTCACACTCCCCCCTCGCCATTTCAAATCGGGGCGTTTGGCGGGTGGGGTGTCGGCTGTGAAGCCAACAAGGGGTCTTGCGTAGCGGGGCGAAGCAGCGTCTACGGTCTGTATGCCACACTCAAGCATCCCGGATCTGACCGATCCCGAACGAGCCCAGCTTTCGGCACTGTCTCGGCAGGAGCTTGAAGAGTTGGCCTGGCAGTTTCACGAATTGGCGCATTCGCTTGCGGATCGCCTGGGCGAGGGCTCGACGACCAGTCCGCCTTCGGGCGAGTAGCCGCTTCTGCCGTTTCAGGCGGCCAGCTTGGCGGGGATACTGGGGAGAGATGAGCCCTTGCGCGCGGCGGCGATGAGGTCGCGTCCGTAGGTCCAGGGATCGACGCCGCGCTTGCGGCAGGTGTCGATGACGCTGAGGCCGGCGGCGTAGAACCGGCTGCCCTCGTCCGTTCTGGTGCCGAAGCTGATGCGGCGCGCAATGACGGCATGCCGCAGCGCCCGCTCAGCGTCGTTGTTCGTGGGCGACAGCAGCGGTTCGGCGACGAAGGCGATCACCGCCTCCCAGTCGTTGAGGATTTCGCGCGCGAGGGCACGAACCTTCTGCTCGATCTCATATTCGTTGCACTGGCAGTTCCACTTGATGCGGGCCACCAGGCGCCTGACGGCGGCGTCGTTGTCGCCGTCGCGGATCCGTTCGATCAGGCGGCGGAGGTCGCGGACCAGGTCCCGCCCGAAGGCGGAGCCGGGGCCGTAATAGCCCTCGGCCAGTGCCAAACCTTTTCGGATGAGATGGGCAAGGCAGCGTTGGCGCCGGGGATGATCGCGATAGGCCATGTAGCCGTCGGTCACCATCCAGCCAAGGAACGCCTGGCCGATCAGCGCGACCAGGTTTTCCTTGCGGCGGCTGCCGATGCGATAGACGACCGTGTTCACGGTCACCGCTACCCACAGCCACAGCAGGGCGCCCTGTTGGTACCATGGGGTTTCGTCGAGATGCACGACCTCGGCGGCCCGCACCTCTTCGATCAGTTGCTCGACCACCGGCTCACTGGCCCGGCCGAATTCGTGGATGCAGCGGTTGATCGTCGCCGCCCCGAGTTCCAGACCCAGCCAGTCCAGCAGGAACTCCTGGACCTTCAGCCGCGACAGGCGGAAACGCAACGCGAGGGCGGCGATGAAGATCGCCAGCGTCGGCCCGACCAGGCAGCGCTCGCTCAGTTGCAGGTCGCGTTTGCGCCCCTCGATCTGTGAGCGCAGTCCCACGCCCGGGCTGGCCATCGTCTCGTGGCCGCACGCGCAACTGGCGGCGAAGTAGCTGTGCTTGGAAGCCGTGACCTGCAGACCCATTTCGCCGCGGTCGAGTTCAAAGACGTGGTGGGCACTGACGTGGCGGCCCCGGCACTCGGCGCCGAGCGCGGCCTGGCACGCCTCGCAGACCATCGGCACGTGCTCGACTTCTCGGGTCACCACGATCGGCTGCCGGCGCCAGTGCCCAGGCATGCCCGGCCGCTTGCCGGGCGGCTTCGCTGGTGTCTTGTCCTTGCCCGCCGGCGCGGCTGCGTCCTGGCCTTCGCCACCATCGTGGTCCTGACTGGCCGGAGGCTTGCCGTTTCTCTGACCCCGCCGGTAGGGATCGTCGCTCGACGGCGGCCGCGAACTGGTCGTGGAGTCCTCACCCAGGCGATTGGCCAGCGTGCGCGCAACTTCGCGGAACAGCCACGCCAGATCCTCAAGCTCCTTCCGCGGCAGCACCGAGAGGTCTGCTCGTTCGTACTGGGTCAGCTCCGGGATGCTCAGGCGCGGCATAGGGAGCGTAGAATCCGTTTCGCTCCATCAGGCAAGCCCCTCCGTTCGCCGCCTCAGCCAGGGGAGCCAACCCAGTCAGACGCCCAAGACAGGAGGGGGGGGGTGTGAACGGGTCCGCTTCCAGGGGATTACCGTTTCGATGGCGCCGAAAGCATCCTGCTTCTTGTCGTGGGCGGCGATCAGCGCATCGCCGACGCGGGCAAAGAGACGGACTTTGTCGTTGATGGATCTGGCATCGGCCTGAAAGGCGCGGACCTGCCGTCCCTCGGCCTTGCGAAAGAGGGCACCGATCAGGCGGTCGAACACATCGATGGCCTGATCGGTCAGGCTGGTGGCGAGGTCCAGGCAAATGGCGACCAGCGTCGCGTGGCGGCGCTGCCGCTCGTGGTCGGCGACATGCTGGACCGTGCTGCGGCCAGCCTCACGAACAAGCCGAGCAAGGCGTGCCTGATGGACCTGGTGGCCACGACCGGGTTGGATGCCGATCGCGCGCACATGTTCGAGGCGTTCGATCAGACCGAGTATGGCATCCGGCCTGGCGGCCTCTGGCATTTGCCGCAACCAGGTCAGCCAGGTCTGACCGGTATCTTCCCGCCGCTGTGTCAGCGCATCGAGCCGGCGGCGCTGTTCGGCGGACAGATCTCCTGCCAGGCGGCGATAGACCTCCCGGCGGGCTCGATCGCGGAGTTCGCCGCACAACCGTTCGAGTGCAGCCGGAGACGGAACGATAATTCGGCGTTGCCGGCAAGTTTGCATGACCAGCGCTGCCAGATGGACGAAGCGGTCGTCTTCGATCGCCTGGGGCAGGAGGGCATCCGCCAATTCCGCCGCCGTTCGCCTGCCGAACGGACGCAATCCGAGCTGGCGCTGGCATTCGATGGCATGGTGCTGGCGATTCCGCTCTGCCGCGAGGTATGCGTCAACCGTCCCAGGAAAGATCCCGACCTGCTCAGCGACAAATGCAAGCAGCGCCGCCGGCGGCCGTTCGCCGGGACGCAGGGCACGACCGGGATAGCGCAGGTAGCAGAGCATAAGGGCATGGCCGAGGCGATTGTGATCGCCATGGGAGCGAGCGATTGCTGCAAGGTCCGCTTCCGACAGCGTGAAGTGACGTACCAATTCCCGTTGCTCGGCCGGCGGATCAAACAGCTCTGTAATCTGGGATGCGGTCAATCTCTGCCGTCGCGTCACTTCCGCCTCCAGGACCTTGATCCGCCGCAGATCAGCCAAACGGCCCAGAGAGTCAATTGGTGTATTGTGCAGATCTTGAATGTGGCAGAGCTTGGAGGCGCTGCTTTCGAATGCCGTTACCCTGTCGCAGACCTCATGGCACGGCGCCGCGGCCGGATGTCGCCGGGTCAGCGGGCGCTTGGTCCCCGCGGCTCTGCACCAGGACCGAGTAACCCGCGCCGTTCCGCCTGTTGCAGCAGGTTCCTGACCGACGAGGGATGCCAGCGTGTGCCGCCGCGCGGCGTGCGCTCATGCATGGCTTCGAGTTGGCTGGCGACCTGCTGCAATGTCATTGCCGGCGCCGCCCGGACGATGCCGGCCACCAGCGCCACCAGCCGGTCATCGGCTGGCCTGCGTTGGGCTCTTCCGAGCAAGCTGGCTTCGATGATGCCTTCACTCGCCAACCGGTGCACCGCCCGGCGCAGGCGCTGCGCGGTCCATGCCTGGCCACCGCCGCGGCGGTTGAGCACCTGCACGACATCACCCCAGGGCTGGTCGGGGCGCATTCGTCGCACTGTCGGCAGCCAGGCATCGAGGCCGGCGAGCAGGGCAGCGAGGTGGGCGGCATCGCGTGCCGACCGCAGCTTGCGGATGGTCCCTGGATCCCGGGCGCGCAGTCCTGGGTTGCCGCCGACCCGTCCACGGACCTTGGCCGACCGCAGCCCAGCCTTGGTGCGCTCGGCGATCAGCGCCCGTTCCAGCTGCGCGACAGCGCCAAGCACCTGCAGCGAGAACATGCCCTGCGGCGTCGTGGTGTCGATGGGATCGCGCAAGGAGCGGAAGTGCGCGCCCTTCGCTTCCAATTGCTCGATGACGCTGAGCAGATGCGCGACCGAGCGGGCCAGGCGGTCGAGGCGTACCACCACCAGGGTCTCGCCGGGCCGGATGTCGCGCAGCACCTGCGCCAGCACCGGACGGCCACGATCGGCGCCAGAGGCATGCTCCGCGTGCACCACCACGCAGCCGGCGGCGCGCAGTTCATCCGCCTGCGGATCAGTCTGCTGTTCCTCGGTCGAGACCCTGGCGTAGCCGACCAGGCGGGTTTTGGAGGCCGCCGCCGCGTTCCGCATCCGCATGCCCGCGTCCTTTCCCGGCCGCCATGGCGGGCAGCGTCGATTTACAATTACGGAAGTGATACACAAACCACCGTTTGCAGGCGCGCCCACGCCGAGCGCCTCTCCGTTCACGACCGCCAAAGCCAGCGAAAGACTGGCCTCCGCGGCGCGTCGCCCGAAACGATTATGACGGGCAGACCGGGTGGCGGCGGTGCCAGGTACGATTACCGCGCCTGTCGAGTGGCTGCCACAATTCGTCGATCGATAACGAATTCAGATTGTTATCCGCGATGGTTGCGCTGGGCCGCCGCCAGGCGCCAAGGCGGCGCTGCAGTTGCCTTCGAAAACCGATGTTCCCGTTTCGTCGCAAAACTCGTACCGGAGGGGCGGTTCGTTCGTTGGAGCCATTACCGCAACAAATCGAACTGCCCGGCCGGCTGCCGCAATGACGGAGTCTGTCGTGCCCCCAGGCCGGCACAATCGGGATGCCCATCGGAACGGAATGCGCGCCGCCGCCGCTCACCGCGGCGGTGACGCCGCGCGAATGTCGGTCTTGTCGAAATCGTTTCCCGCGGCCAGCAGGGGCGTGCGGTAATTCCGCGCAACGGCGTAGGCGAAGCAGGCGCCGGGCGTGAGCTGGGCAGGATGGCTCCCGCCCTTGCCATACCGTGCGAAGGCGTCGAGCGCCGTCTCCGCTTCCTTGCCGGTGATCGACACGGTGCGGATACCGGCGATGGCGAGGAACGCCTGCACGTCGGCCAGTGCCTCGGCGACGGTTGCATGCCGCCGGCGGCAGAGACCGAGCGCGGCCTCGAACACGGAAATGGGCGAGGTGATCGGCGACCGGGCCGTCTCCAGCGCATCCGCCAGAGCGTCGGCATCGGGCGCGCGGGTCAGGATCGCGACGATCGCCGAGGCGTCGACGAACATTGAGTCCCTCCGCTGAAATCGCCATGGAAAGCCTTGCTCGACCGCTGTCCGGTCGGCGGCCTGGCGAGCACCCGCTCCTGCAGCGGCCGCAGCCGTTCGCGGAGCGGCTGGGCCTCGTCGAGGCGGCGCAACTCGTTTTCGAGCGCGAGCTTCACGGCGTCAGTCTTGCTGATATGCTGGCGGGCGGCCAGCTTCCCGGCGAGGCGGTTGACCTCTTCGCTGCGGATGTTGAGTGGCACCGGCCCCTCCTGTGTAGGCGTGAAGACGATAATGTCTACACACACAGACGGCCAGCCAGAGGCTCTGCCCGGCCTGGCGGCATGGGCCGGCCAGCAGGATGATGACATGCCCGCGCACCACCCTTGCCGCCCGTGACCGGAGTGGCCATGCTTCTGGTATGTTCGCTGTCACCGAAGCCGATGCCGCCGCGATCCGCGCTGTCTTTGAGCAGGAAGGCGAGCTGTCCGCCGCCATTGAGCTGCGCCGGCGGTTTCCGGGGGTCACCGACAACGCGAAGGCACGGGCATGCGCCCGGACCATCGCCGGGTGGACGCCGCTGCCGGAGCCGGCCTGCGCGGTGACGCGGCTGCGTCCCGGCAGGGAGAGGTAGCGCCGCGCCGGTTCGCAGTCGTCGCGACGCGGAGGTTCAACGCTTCATCTGGAGACGGACACGGCGGAAACTGGGCAGCGCGCGATGTGGTGCAGAACAATCGGTCTTGCGTTGGCGCTTGGGCTCACCGCGCAGATGGCTTGCGCCGATGAAGCCGTGTCGGGCTTCAATGGCAAATGGGCCGGCCAGGGCGTTCTCATCCGGTATGGCGAACTGGCGTCTTGCTCGCTGTTCTCGCTGTCTTTTCTGACGGCGTCCGACGGGTCGTTCATCCTCGACGGCGGCCGGCGCGTTTGTGCCGAGCTGAAAATCGATGCGACCTTCGCGCGGGAAATCATGTCGATGAAGGACGGCGTGCTGTTCGGTCCCGACGGAAAGCAGGCGGGCCGGTACGAGACGGATTTTGTTGAATCCTATTTCGTCCTGCCCGGGCCGGATGGCAAACCCGGCATCTGGCGTTCGACGATGCGGCGTGAAGGCGACAATCTTGTCTACGAGGAAAGCATGTCCCTCGCCGGTCAGGCGACGCCCATGCTCACATTCGCCGGCGCTCTTCGCCGCGAGTAATTTTCGTCGCGGCTGCTCAACGCTTCGCAGCACATCCCGAACGGACGTGCTGCCGCATCGATCAGACGGGCAGCAGGAGCCATTCTGCCGCGACCGGACGGATCATGGCCCCCACAGGCATACGGGGCTCCCGCTATGACCAATGCGGAGGCACCCAGACCCAGGCCGCGCCGCGCGGCTCCCAATGGCCGGGGATGAAATGCCGTTCCGGCGCCGGGGCCAGCTCGTAGCGGCCGCGCACCCAAACATAGGCGCGGCCGTTCCAGAGCCAGTGCCCGGGCAGCCAGACATACCGTGCGCCGGGCGGCGGTGGGATCGGCTCCGGCCGGGGCGGCGGCACCGCGATATAGGGACGGCCGGGCGGGGCGTTCGGCGGGATCGAGAGGGCGGCGTCCAGAATTTGCAGCGCGCGGTTCGTGTCGTTGGTTCCCAGCGCCTGGCGGGCGGCGGCGACCTGTTCGACCAGCGGGCTGCGGTTGGGCTGGTGCAGGCGCGGGGCGGGGACGGCGCGGTCGAGCATCCGCGTCTCGGCCCGTTCCAGCGCCTCCTGGGCGGTGCCGGTGCGGCCCTCCGCCAGCGCCTGGCGGGCGTCGAGCAGGTATTGCCTTATCGTCGCATCATCGCCGGCGGGCGGGGTCGGCAGGCGCGGCGCGATCGCGGAGCTGGTATCGGCGGGGCCGATATTGCTGGCCGCGTTGCTTTGCGGTGCGTCCCCGGCCAGGGCCGGTCCCGCGGGGAGGCTGGCGGCGATCAGGAAGGCAGTGAGCAGGCCTGGGCGCATGGTGGTCCTCCAGGTCGGGTTATTCCACAGATGCGATCGGAACGTGGCGGGTCACCAGGCCCAATGACCCGGCACCCACCAGGAACCATGCCAGTGCCCGGGGATCCAGGGGCGGCGGACGACGACCACG
Source organism: uncultured Alphaproteobacteria bacterium (assembly GCA_963709085.1). Classification (GTDB taxonomy): domain Bacteria; phylum Pseudomonadota; class Alphaproteobacteria; order Acetobacterales; family Acetobacteraceae; genus Rhodovastum. Next base: position 2,876 of record CAVPVB010000011.1, on the reverse strand, counting down.
CCGGGGCGCCAGCAGCAGCGGCGCCAATGGTAGCCCCATCCCGGATGCCACCCCCATCCTGCGTGCCATCCCCAACCGGGGCGGTCCCACCAGGCCGCTGCCGGCTTCGGCGACAGCAGCAGCACGGCGAAGGCCGCCAGTCCGGCCGCCATGACCCAGACCCGGCCGAACGCGAACATCCGTTGCATCGGTTCTCCTCCTTACCAGACCACGCAGCGGGCCGGATGGATGCCGCCATAGGGGCCGACATAGCCGGGCCGGCAGGCGCATCCGCCGAGGGCAAAGATCAGCAGCAGCCCGGCCAGCACCGCCGGGGCAGCGCGGCCGAGGCGCCAGCCGGGCTGGCGGGTTGGATCGATGACGCCGCACTGGTTGGTGGCAGGCGCGCGCGCGGGACTGTCCGGATGTCCGGCCATTTCAGGGTCTCCTGTTGCTGAGGGGGGATTGTTTCGACGCCGTGCAGGCGCGCGGCGCCGAGCGTTATGGTGGCACGTTCAACGTCCCGGCCAGTTCGCGGCGGGACTCCGGGCTGACGGCCGCGAGCGCGGCGGCGGTGGCTTCCTGCACACGTTCCTGCAGGGCGCTGGCGTGCGTGCGCACATCGGCGAAGGCGGCGGTGACGGCAGCGGCGTTGAAGTCCGGCTCCGCGATCGTCGCGGCCAGGTGGCGGCGGGCGTCGATCAGGGCCATGCGCGCCGCCCGGATGCCCGGGCGATAGGGCCGCATGGCCAGCATGAACTTGCGCCGTTCGGCGTCCGGCAGGCTGGCCCACATGTTGACCGAAGGCGCCCCCGCCCAGTGGTGCGGCCACCGGCGGCTGGTCGCGCAGGGCCGGACCGGCGATGCGGGTGCCGAACATCACCCCGGCCAACAGGCAATTGACCGCGAGCGAGGCCAGCAGAACGAGGGCGAGCCAGCGGCCGCGCGGGGCGGGACGGTCACTCATCGACGGTGTCCAGATGCGCGCCGAAGCCGGATTGGGCGCCGACGCCGAAGTCGAGCAAGGCCAGCGAAATGACCTCGCGCTGTGGCGTCATGACGCTGCCGATGATCACGCCGACCACCAGGCACGCCGCAAGACCGCTGGCCTGCAGCCAGGAAAACGACCCGATCTCGGGGCCGAGGACGGCCGACAAGCGGGTCCAGATCGAAGGCCGCGCGGCGATCGCGCGCGAGAGAATGGCGGCGACCGCCGGCGGCGGCGGGCAGGCTTCGACCATGAACAGGCGGTCGAGCCGGCGTGCCTGCTCGAGCAGGCGCGCGGCCTCCGGCGTGGCGGCCAGCAAGGCCAGGGCGGCGGCGCGCTCGGCCGGCGGCCAGGTGTCGATCGCCGTGCCGTAGCGGCCGATGCCGTCCTCGAATTCGGTAAGGTTCATCGGATTGCCTCGATCATGTCGGCGAGTTTCGAGCGCATCGCCTTGCGGGCGCGCACCAGCAGCAGTTCCAGCGCGCCCGTGCTGATCCCGAGCGACTCCGCGGCCTCGGCATTGCTCATCCGGTCGATCTGGCAGAGCGCGAAGGCGACGCGCTGACGCTCCGGCAGCGTGGCCAGGGCCTGGCCGATGCGCGGGCGATCTGCCCCGCATGCACGGCATCGTCGGAGGCCAAGCCTGGATCGGCGAGGGCGAGCTTGTCGTCCGAATGGTCCTCGCGCGCGGCGCGCTCCATCGATGGCCAGATTGACCGTGACGCGGCCGAACCATCCGGCGAACCGCGCGGCGCCGCGTCGGTCCCAGTCGCGCGCCTGGTCCAGACCCGCAGGAACGCCTCCTGCACGACATCCTCGGCGGCGCTGCGATTGCGGGTGACGGTGTAGGCCAGACGCATGGCGCGATGCCGGTGCCGCTCGATCAGAACCGCGAAGGCCTGCCGGTCGCCACCGGCGACGAGGTCCATCAGGGCCTCGTCGCTTCGTTCCGCCGACGCGGATGGGCCGGGCGGCGGGGTCATGGCGGACGGCGCGGCGAGGTTTCGGGCCGATCTGCGGCTGATCCGGTTCTCCTGCTGGTTCAGCGTTGCTGCTCCAGGCGGGTGATGTGGCTGCCGTTCTGCGAGGCCATCAGGCGCTCTTCCTGGCGGACCTGATGATCCTCGTGGTGCAGTTGCGCGGCCTGGCCGCGGGTGATTTCGCCGGCGCGTATTCCTGGTTGATGCGGCGCGACTGGTTGGCCAGCCGGTCATTGACCTGATCGCGGCGGGGATGCGCCGCGGCCCAGGGCCCATCGGCATGCGCGGCGGGGGCCAGTGCGGCGGCGCCCAGGAAGATGGCGGACGTAAGCGGCACCTGCTTGAAGGCCCAGGTAGGTGTTCACAACGTGGTCGGCCATAGGGGGTCTCTCGCGCCTTAGTTGCTGCCTCACCCCGTAATGGCGCGTCCGGCTGATGAGGAAGAAACAGAGCCAAGGACGGGCAAACCCTACGCGACCCGTCGTCGGGGCTGCGCGATTTTTCGCTACGAACAGCGCGGGCGGTCCGGGGTGGAGAACCAGACGCTGTTCCGTGGTGGCCGCAGGCTGGGCGTCGCGTCGGCGATCACAGCGCGGCCTCCAGAACGAGCCGGCGGCTTTCGCGTCAGGCGCGGGGATGGCCCACTTGAGACAGTGCATTCGACGATACACATAGACTCGAATCGGATTGCCCTGGACGTCCCACGCCCAACAGTTAGGGCGATGTCGCCACTCACCCTGTTTCTGGGCAAGTTTCTTGGCCTTTGCTGCCTCCTGATGTGCGGCGTTCTCGTGGCCCGGCCCAAGGCGTCGCTGGAAGCGATCAACGCGATGATGGAAAGCCCCGGGCTGATCCTGGTCACCGGCATCTTCACCATGGCCGGCGGCGCAGCCCTGGTGGTCGGCCACAATGTGTGGTCCGGCGGGGCC
>CAVPVB010000010.1:0-16896 GCA_963709085.1 uncultured Alphaproteobacteria bacterium | reverse complement strand
GCTATGGGACGGCAACCACGACAGCTTGCATGTGCGGGAAGCGATCACCGACGAAGCCGAGAAATGGCATGCCTCGCGGCGGGCTGCGATCAATGCAGAAGATCTGGATGCAGGGGAGGAAGATTGGGTGACCTTCCTTCTGTCCGTCGCAGAACCGCCGGCAGCGCATAGGCGCCGAAAGCCGCAAGCCTGACCGGCACACCACCGACCGCGGCAACAGGCCCTGGGGGAGACCCTGGGGCCTTTTTCTTGCCCGCCGCCCTGCCCCTGCCCGTGCCCGTGGTGCCGGTCCCGGTGACAAGGCTGCGCCCCGGCCGGTGACGACCCGCCCATGGTAAGCAATTACTCGTGTTCTGCTTGAACGGTTGTGACCACCGCAATTAGTTACCCCTCATAAATCGGATTGGAGGGAACGATGGATAATATACAGTTGCAGACAGATCTCATGGTGTTGGCCGCGCCGATCGCCATCGTCATGCTTGTCGTGCTTATTGACCGCCTGTCGAAGCGGTAATACCGGTTCGGAACGAACGGCCAGGATTTCACATATAGAAGGACAAAGCCGGGCCTTCCGACCCGGGGTAGCAGCGCTGCTGTCCCGATGATCCTGCACCCGGGCGCTACGCTGGCGCTGCACCCCTCCCGAGCAATGCCGCTATCACCGCCCCCCGGCGTTGCCGGATAGCGTCCAGGGCTGCCCGCGCCGCTTCTATGGGCACTCCAAGGGCCGCCAGTTGCCGGTCACGCTCCGCAACCTGGGCTTCCCAGCCGCCGGCCCCCTCCCCTGGTCCCCTCTTAGATATAGAGCCAGGGACTCGAACCGGAAAATCCGCCTCGCAGGACGGCACGCGCAGAACGTAGGCGTTCGAGGTCTGCGCTGCCCGCCAGCCCGTCGCCGCACCCCGTACCAAGCGCCTGGTCCAATCGAGGAAGCCGAAGGCCCGTAGCAACTTCAGCGCCTCGCGCACGGTATCGCGGTGGACGCAGGCCAGGGCCGCCAGGGTGTCCAGGGACGGATCAAGCCGCCCGTCCGGGCCGAGCATGTCCACAAGCACCCGGCCGACCTCGGCGGCGCTGAGGGTCAGCCTACCGGGCCGGCGCTGCAGCTTCAGCTTGGCGCGGAACTGCGCCCGACGCTCGCGATCCAGCGGCACGCGCGGGCCGGGGCCGAAGATGCTGTCTTTGTGAAATCGGGGCACGGCTTCGCCTTCCTGGCTGATATGCCAGGGCCGGGCGAGGTAAGCGCCAGGACAGCCGTCCCCGTTCCCCAAAAAGGGGCTTGCGAAGCGACGGTGAGGTGGGGGAAACTGCCGTTGTCACGCAGCAGTTGTCCGCCGGCCTCGGCGGGTGTTCTGGGGCCTCCCTCGGGAGGCCCTTGGCATGTACGGTTCTGGGTGTCTGTCAGTCCTCAGAGAATCGCCGCATACGATACGGCATCTGGCAGGTTGTCACACTTGAACGCATGATGGGAAGCGCCGGACTTCGGGGCTTTTTGGGAAAATGCTTGAAACTCCTCACCGTCCGCCCGATCCTCCGGATATGGAAGCGCGCATCGAGCGGCTTGAAGCGGATATGGGCGACCTCAAGGTCATCTTGGGGCGCTTGGAACCGGCGATCAGCCGCATCGCCGATTCCCAGCAAAAGCTTGCCGCCGATGTGCAGAAGGTCGCGCTCGACGTGGCCGAACTGAAGGGGCGCGTCTCGCAGTTGCCCACAACCGTGCAGATGATCGGGTTCGTGCTGGCGGTGTTGATCGCAGGCGGCGTACTGAAGCACTTCCTCGGCTGACCAAACCCGACACCAAGCTGCAGAAAGGCCCCAGATCACCCCGGGGCCTTCGCCGGCATGGGCCAGTGCCGCGTGGCCTATTTCCCCTTGCGGCGCGTCTCCCACCGCTCAACCGGCGGCTCCCCCTCGCGCGCCATCAGCAGATCAAGGGCGTCAAGAATCAGGGTCTGCATGCTCACGTCGCCGTCGATCGCCATCTTGCGCAGGCGCCGAAGATCAGCCGGCATGAGGTAGAGCGTGGTGGCCGCCGCCCGTTCCTTCAGCCCCCCGGCGGGCACCACCTGTACCTGTTCCTGCAAGAACGCGGGCCGTTCGGCAGCCCCTGGCGCAGCGCGCGCCGTGTCCAGATCGATGTCGGCCGGGAGCAATGGCTTCGCCTTGCGTGCCATTATGCCTTCCTCACATTATCGTGTGATGATGTCATTCCGTTATCCTTTGATGCTGTCATTCCTAAGCGATCGATGATCCGGGCGTACAGCTCGCCGATTTCCAGCCGGGCAGCCGGCCCCTCCTCAAAGCCGGTGGAGCCGTAGGCGGGTGGGCGGCTGTACTCTGACCGGAACGTGGTCCGCCCCAGCACCGGCGCACGCTCTGCCAGCCGCGCCAGGGCTTCAGCGCCGTCCCTGGACCCACGAACGGCCGGAATTTGAGTCAGCACGAAGCCGTGGTCGATCACCCCATGCAGAAGCCGGGCGATCGGCCCGACCGCGTCCAGATCGTCAATGGTCGGCCGGGAGGGGATCAGCGCCAGGTCGCACGCCGCAGCAACGGCGCGGATCGTCTCGTGCACCGATGGCGGAGAGTTGATGATCGTCAGGTCATAGCGCGCCCGGAGGCCCTTCGCTGCCCCGGGGATTTGTGGCGCCGTGAGCTGCAGCAACTCCGGGGCGGCCCGCTGCGCTTCCCCCTCGGCTGCCGGCGCCGTCCGGCGGTTCCACCACCGGGTCAAGCCCCCCTGCCCGTCCAGATCGATCAGCGCCACCGTGCGCCCATCCTGCAGCGCCGCCGCCGCCAGCTCCCGGCATGTCGTGGTCGCGCCGGCGCCGCCCTTCAATTTGCAGACCAGCACCAGCTTGCCCGCTGACATCGTGCCATCCTCCTATTATCGTGTCATCACATGATGACTTGATGATGTGGGGATGGTATCAGCTTGCGATGTGACTTAACAGGGGCACGAAGCATGGAGCAGCGGCATCGGGCTGATCGCCGACATGACCGCGCCCGGTCCCCCCCCACCCGCGCCAGTCGGCCGGCCGGGCGAAGTGGCAGCACCTCCGCGACCTTGCCGAAACGGCGCTTCGGCAAGGATGCGAACAAATGAAGCCCCGCGAATTGGGGGTGGCGCGGTCAACCCGCCTAAAACTGTGCAATATGCAAATGCAGAACGCATGGAACCCAAGAAAACAGCCGTTTTCGGCGCCTCATTGCTCGTCATACACACCCAATGGAAAGTTTCGGCTTGTGTATCACTGTGGTGTGGGTCATAAATTCCCAATCATCCCGGACTGCGCGGGCCGCCGAAAAAGCCCCCCTTTCGCGATGCCTGCGGGGCAGCCCGAAGCGCCCGCCGCCTCCCCCAAGCGACGACACAAAATATAGGTGAAACCATGCCGATCTCGTCCCCCGGGCGCGGTGCGTCCGCGCGTCCGCAATCCGCTTCTGCGCCCGTGTCGGTTCCGACCGACCCCCAGGCCCGGCTCAAGCGGAAAGCCCTGGCAGCCGCTCTGACGCTGGCTGGCTATCCGATTTCTGCAGCCACCTTGGCGACGATGGCCGCGCGGATCGGCGCCGCGGATCGTGGCCCCCGGTATGAAGTTTTCGGCCGCGTATCGTTGTATGAATGGGGGGTTGCATTGGCATGGGCACAAGGCCGGATGCGTCCACGTGAGGAACGCCGGCCCGCCGCTGCCGAACAGGCTGCTGCCTAAAAAGGAGAACCCCCAGCGCGCGGGCAGCGGCGGGGGGTTCCGTAGGCAATTTCGTCAGGGTGCAACCGACGATATAGCCGCCTGCGGCCCCAAATTCAACCGCTGTTTCGCGCGCTCTTTGATGGAGCGTTCGATGTTTCACTTGTACGACCGTCTTACTTCCGTCGTGGCGTTATTCAACGTCATGGTGCCGATGCTGCCGGCGCTTGCGGGTCTGCTGCCATGAACGCAGTATTGTCCGCCGCTGATGCTGACAAACTTGCCAAGATACTCGGCATGCTCGGGTCAGATCATCCGGGCGAACGGGACGCTGCCGCGATCAAAGCCGCGGCATTCGTTCGGTCGCGCGAGGTAACCTGGCCGGACATCATCCGCCCTGGCCCGCCGCCCCGCTGGCAGCCTGTCAGCAACACCCGTGATCTCGCCTTGCAGTGCGCGAAATTTCCCGCGGTGCTGACCGTTTGGGAATGCCAGTTCCTGGCCGAGATCGCCAGCCTTCCGCGTCCACCGTCGGCGAAACAACTTTCGATCCTTCGGAAAATTGCAGAGCGGGCACGCATCTTTGCCGAGACGATCGGAACTGCAGAATGAGCACCAGCACCGCCGACTACGCCAATGGCTCGACGAAGCGCACGCGCCGCACACCCGTCCCGCCGCCCGTTTTCAGCACCGCCGAGACCGACCCTGACGCCACCGGGCGCACATTCTCTGAGCCGCTGGCCGAGCTGTGGGACAGCCTCGATCCCGGTTTGCAGGTTCTCGTGAAAGGGCCTCTGCCGGACAGCGCCCAGCACCGCAACTTTGTGCGCGACTTCGTGTTGATCCTTCGAAAAAAGCCCGGATGGACCCCTGATCTTGCGATCGAGCTTGCCAACCACTTGCCCGCGGGCATCGGCTGCCTGGGCGAATTCGGCGCCGGGGTGATTCGCGAAGAATGGAAATGGGCGGATGAAGCCGACGCGAAAGCGAAGGCTGACGCTGCAACCAAGCCGCACCTCGCCCTCGTCTGGCTGCACGACATCGCCCCAAACCTCGAAGCGCAGGGAACGCTGATCGAGGACTTGTTGGACTCGACAGCCATGTCCGTCGTCTATGGCGCCAGCAACGCCGGTAAAACGTTTTTCTGCCTGGACATCGCCTTTCACATTGCGGCAGGCATGCCGTGGTTCGGACGGGACATCAACAGCCGCGGTTGCGTGATCTATGTGGCAGCAGAGGGTGGGAAAGGCATCTTGAACCGCGCCGCAGCGCTCAAGATCCATTACGGCATCACCAATGTGCCGCTCGCCATCATCCCGTGCCCCATCAACATGCTGGACCTTGATGCCGACGTTCCGTTGCTGATCGAGCGCATCAAGGAAGCCGCGGCCAGCACCGGCATGCTTACCGCTATGGTTGTGATCGACACCCTGTCCAGGGCGATGCCAGGCGGCGATGAGAACGGTCCCCGCGACATGACTGCGTTCGTCGGGAACGTCGACCGGGTGCGCCAGGAATGCGGCCCCCACGTCATGATCGTTCACCACTGCGGTAAAGACGAAGCCAAGGGTGCCAGAGGCCACAGCTCACTGCGGGCTGCCACTGATACCGAGATCGAGCTGAAGGTTACGGACGAGGCCCTGAAGAAAGCCACGGCTTATGGCCGCAAGCAGCGCGACATGGCCGGCGGCGAGGAATTCCGGTTTCAGCTCAAACCCGTCGACCTGGGACTCAACCCCAAAGGCAAACTGGTCACGTCCTGCGTAATCGAGCCCGATGGCAGTCCCGCCACAGCAAACGCCAAGATCGCCGCCACCCTGACGCTGGCCGAAAAAGGCTGGTTGTCTGACCTCACGGGTATGTTCGCCGAGCCCGGAGCGGCCCGGGAATGCTCTCCAATCTCGGGAATGAGCGTGAGGCTCACGCTCACCCGCGATCAGGTCCGCGAAGGCTACCGAAAACGGGGGCGGATCGGCGAAAATACTCACGCTCCGCTCACGCCGGCTGAGCGCAAGCAGCTTTCGACCATGCTCAATAAGCTGAAAGATAAGAATAAAATTGGCCTTACCGATAAGCTGGTGTGGCTGCTGTAGGCCGTGAGCCTCACGTGAGCAAAAGCGGGCACTCACGTGAGTGACGTGAGCAGCACCCTAAGGGGTGCTCACGGCCTCACGGTGCTCACGCGCCAACGCCGGGGCCACCCCGTCACCGCCCCCGCGTGGCGCAGAAAGGTCAGGAAAACAGGCTGGAAAGGCCCGCACAGACACACACCCGCCCGTCCCCGCGATACTTCCCGCGCCGTGCTGCCGCTGCCCGTGGTGTTGGCGCCGCCCTGGCCGCGCCGTGCCGTCGCTGCGCTGGTGCCGTGCTGGTGCCGCTGGTGCTGGTGCCGTGCTGGTGCCGCGTCTCGACCGGGCCGGGCTGCTGGCCGCACCGGTGCTGCCGGTCAGGCCGCCGAGCTGGCCGCCTCGGCCTTGATCCGTTGCACCACGCTGGTGCCGACACCCGCTTGGCGAGCCACCTTCAGCACGCCCGTGCCAGCGGCCAGGCCGGCGCGGATGGCGGCTTCGGTGGCGGCCGTCACCTTCGGGCGGCCGAGTGGGTTGCCGCTCTTGGTGCCCGAAGCCTTGGCCCTGGTGATGCCCGCCACGACCCGCTCCCGGATCATGCCCCGCTCCAGCTCTGCGAATACCGCCGCCATCTGCAGCATGGCGCGGCCGTGCGGCGTGGTGGCGTCCATGCCCTCGCGATCGGCGTAGATCGCGACGCCTGCGGCATCGAGCTCGGCAAGCGCCGTGGCAACGGTGGCAGTGCTGCGGCCAAGCCGGTCGATTGACCAGATGGCCAGCACATCGAAGCGGCGGCGCACCGCATCCTTCATCGCCTCATCGAAGCCGGGCCGCTTGTCGCGTCCCTTGGCGCCGCTGATACCGGCATCCTCATAGACCTTCACCACGTCCCAGCCGCGCCGTTCCCCGACTGCCATCAACGCCTGGCGCTGGTTGTCAGTGGTCTGACCATCGGTGCTCACCCGGAGATACAGCGCCACCCGCTTGCCTTTGCCTGCCATCGGTCCGTCTCCGTTGCTGCAGAACGATAGCGCCAACCCATACGGCAATCAACTGTTTTCCGTATAGGTTCGACGGCATGTTCAAAGCCGCGGTTTTCCTTGACCCGCGGCAAGCGTTTTGGATGGGGATTTCGGTATAGGTGCCAGATCAAGCCCCTTCCTCGCCATCGTTTGCCAGCTTCGCCAGTCGCAAGCCAAAGCACGACAATAGAGACACAACAGGACGCAACGGCATGCAACATACCGGGGGTTGCTGAAGTCCTTGGTGCTGAATTCGTTGACTTTGTAGCGAATAGTGTCTATTTCCAATGTCATGTCATTATCAATGGATAGCCATTCAACTTCCGCGCCTATCAGCCCCGGCGGGGAGGACATGGCGACCGCCTCAGTCGACGCCGCGACGCTGCTGGCGCGCCTGCATGCCCTTGGTGCCGCCGCCTGGGTTGTCGGCGGGCAGGTCCGGTTCCGGCCGCTGGCGCGCATCCCCGCCCCCCTGCTGGCCCAATGCCGGGCCGCCGCCCCCGCGCTTGGGTTGCTGCTCGCCGCGCAACCCAAGCGGCCACCGGCGCCGAAGCCGACCGCCGACCAGCGGTTCATGGCGCGGGTGCGCAGCGACCTGGTGGCCCATCTTTATGCATCGCTTGTCGCCGCAAGGCCCATGCCGAACAACTAAGGTTGAGACCGACCCTGGCGAGGAAGCCGAGGAGCCAGCGGACCCCTGACCGGCGCACCGTGATCGCCGGCGGCGAAGCTGGTGCCGTGCCGTGAGACGGCTGGCGCGGCGTCCAGGGTAAGCCCACATTTTGGACGGTCTCATTCGTACCGGAGGGCCGGTTCGTTCGTTGGAGCTGAGTTGGATGACACATCCCATGGGATGTGTCATCTTGTTGATGTGAAGCGAGTGGTGTTGGACAGTTCGGTCGTGATCTCGGCTTTCCGAAGCCGGCACGGCGCATCTCATAGGCTTCTTGGCCTGATCGCCGACCGTCAGTTGGTACCGCTCGCCAGTCCGGCATTGTTTCTGGAATATGAGGAAGTTCTGAAGCGGCCGGAGCAACGCGAGGTCTCAGGTCTGACGCTGGCGCAGGTAGATGCAGCTCTCGCTGCGCTCGCGGCTGCGATTGAGCCGGTCGAGGTTCGCTTTGCCTGGCGGCCCCAACTCTCGGACCCCGACGACGAGATGGTGCTGGACGCAGCGGTGAATGGTCGGGCTGACGCACTGGTCACGCACAACCTGGCCGATTTCGCTTCGGCGGCGCCTCGGTTCGGACTGGTTTTGCTGGCGCCAGGCGAGTTGCTGAAAAGGATGAGGCGATGAGCAAGGCGACCTATCCCCTCAAGCTGCCGGCATCGATCAAGGCTGCGGCGGCACGGCTGGCCAAAGAGGATGGCGTGTCACTCAACCAGTGGATCGCGGCGGCTGTTGCGCAGAAGGTTGGTGCGGTGGAGACGGCCGCCGAGTTTTTCCGCCGGCGCGCGGGTGACGCTCGGCCCGAAGACCTTCACGCCATTCTTTCGCTGACGCCGGACCGGCCGGCCGATCCCGGTGACGAGCTACCGCCCAGCCTATAATTTTGCCGCGGCAGTGGCGCAGCACGCCGCGCGGGCCGGGAGCGGACAACTGGAAACCGATGCTGAGCGTGGGGCCTGGTGGGCGAGAGGTGCGGATGCGTCGGCCCCTACCTGGGGATCTTGATTTCGCCGTCGCGGATGGCGGTGGCGATGGAGGTCAGCAAGACGGCGTAGTGGTGCAGGTTTGGGAAACGGCTGGCGAGCCTGCCCAACTCGCCGGGCGCGGCGGCATCCATGAGTTGCTTGAAGGCAGGCATGTGATCGGACAGGGCGGCAAACAGAGCCACGTCGTCGATGCCCGCCAGTCGAAGGGCTTTGACGCGGGCGTCGAGGTCGGCGGCCAGTTTGGTTTTCTCGGCGTCGTTCATTTTGTGGCGTTGCCTATTTCCGCATCAGCTCTGGGAAGCGCTTTCCGATCCACTGGCGCCCATCCTTTGCCATGCACCATAGGTCACTCACGTCGCGCAGGATGGGCAGGATTGCATCGGCGTTTAGCCTGAGGGCGCGCCGCAGGGAGGCCCGGCAATTGCGGTTAACTTGGCGCTTGTCCTGCTTTTCGCTGGCCGAGGTTGTGATGCTGACGATTGGGGTGCTGCGGCAGAGCGGGCCATGGTTTCTGCCTCCTCCTGCCGATCCTATGCGGCGGCGGTTTGCTTGTCCGCATCGAAGGCCCGCAGCCCTCGCCGACGCCACCTGGCGTGTAGATCGGCGGCGGTTCCTTCCTCCGGTTGCCCTTCGCCCTGAAGCCGTCCGGCGATTTCCAGGAAGGCACCGAGTAGGGTGGCGCGGTCATCGTCGAGGAGTTCAACCAGGCCGGCCTTCTGCACGAGGCCGCCCAGCTCGATCGAGCTGACGTGTGCGTGTGCGCCGATCCTGGACCCATTGACGGGTATCGTCGCGGGCGCGGTCGAGATCGAGGCGGTTACGCTGCACGGTCAGGCGCCGGAGCTGCGCCATCGTTTCCTGGAGTTGCTGAAGCAGGGTCGCCGGCTGTGTCTTCTTCCCGCGCTTGCCGCCTTGCTGAAAGAAGGTCTGTCCGCGTTCGGTCCACCTCGCGATGGCTTCCGGTTGTTTTTTTGCCTGCTCGACGGCGGAGAGCAGGACGCCGGCGAGCGCCTCGATCGGGAGGGCATCGGCACCGACGATCTGGACCAGTTCGCCGAGCTGGACGGTCTTCTGTGTCCTGACCTTCTTGGCCTTCTCCATGAGCGCCTGGAGTTCGGCATCATAGTCGCGCGGTTTGCGGGCCATACTGGTCTCCTGATCGTCTAAGCGGAGACTATCCCCAGCCTCATATCACGGACAACTGTGCCGAAACGGCAACAGCACGTCATTTCCTCTGCCGGAGCAAAGCGGAGGCAGATCAGGAAATGCGCGCTTATACGTCACTGCGTGACATCGGCGAGCGGAACGGATAGCCTGTCCGAGCATGTCGATCTACCACTTTCATGCGAAGATGATCGGCCGGGCTAGCGGCCGGAGCGCGATCGCAGCGGCGGCCTATCGCTCGGCGTCGGAGTTGCAGGACGAGCGGCTGGGCGCGGTACGACTTCACCGCTAAATCCGGTGTGGTGCATTCGGAGGTCCTGCTGCCGGAAGGTGCGCCGGCGGGGCTGCTGGATCGGGCGACACTGTGGAACGAGGTGGAGCGGATGGAGGTGCGCAAGGATGCGCAGCTGCCCGTGAGGTGGAGTTCTCCATTCCGCGCGAGTTGTCGCAGGCCGAGGGCATTCGGCTGGCGCGGGATTTCGTGCGCGAGCAGTTTGTCGCGCGCGGGATGGTGGCGGACCTGAATGTGCATTGGCCGATCGGAGAGGATGGCGAGGCGAAGCCGCATGCGCATGTGATGCTGGCGACGCGTGCGGTCGGGCCGGAGGGTTCGGCAGAAGGTGCGGGAGTGGAACCGCACTGAGCTGCTGGTGGAATGGCGGGAGCGCTGGGCAGCGTTGGCGAACGAGCGGCTGGCGGAGCTAGGGCATGATTTGCGGATCGATCATCGCTCCCATGACGCGCAGGGAATCGCGCTGGAGCCGCAGAACAAGATCGGTCCGGCCGGGGCGCGGCGGGAAGACCGCGGCGAGGATGCCGAGCGGGCGGCGGAGCATCTGGAGATCGCGCGGCGGAACGGCGAGCGGATCATCGCCGAGCCGGATCCGGTGCTGGCTGCGATCACGCGGCAGCAGAGCACGTTCACCCGGCAGGATCTGGCACGGTTGGTGAACCGGCACACGGCGGATGCTGAGCAGTTCGCCGCGGCGCTGGCGAAGGTGGAGGCGTCGGCGGCGCTGGTGCGGGCCGGGGTGGATGGCCGGGGCCGGGAGCGGTTGACCACGCGGGAGATGCTGGGGGTGGAACAGCGGCTGGAGGCGGCGTCGTGCGACCTGGCCGTGCGGTCCGGGCATGGGTCGGCGCGGGCGTTCAGGCGCGGGCCTTGGCGGGGGCGGGGCGAAGGCTGGAAGGCGAGCAACTGGCGGCGTTCGAGCATGTGACGGCGGGGCGGATGTGTTGGCCGTGGTCGGCTATGCCGGGACGGGCAAGAGCACGATGCTGGGGGTGGCGCGGACGGCCTGGGAAGCCTCGGGTACCGGGTGCGCGGGGCGGCGCTGTCGGGGATTGCGGCGGAGGGGCTGGAGGGCGGCGCCGGGATCGAGAGTCGGACGCTGGCGAGCCTGGAGCATGGCTGGGCGCGGGGGCGCGATCTGCTGACCCGCGCGGACGTGCGGTGGTGGACGAGGCGGGGATGGTCGGGTCGCGGCAGATGGAGCGGGTGCTCTCTGCCGTGCGGGCAGCCGGCGCCAAGGTGGTGCTGGTGGGCGATCCCGAGCAGTTGCAGGCGATCGAGGCGGGCGCGGCCTTCCGGGCGGTGGCCGAGCGGGTTGGAGCGGTGGAGATCACCGAGTTCGCCGGCAGCGGAGGCGTGGCAGCAGGCGGCGACGCGGGAACTGGCGACGGGTCGGACGGCGGCGGCGCTGGCGCGGTATGAGGCCGCCGGGATGGTGCATGCGCACGCGACCACCGCGGAGGCGCGGACCCCCTTGTCGGGGAATGGAACCTGGGGCGGCAAGCGGCTCCCGCGGCAGATCCGGATTATGCTGGCGCACCGGCGAGTGGATGTGCGCGCGCTGAACGAGCAGGCGCGGGCGCTGCGGCGGGAGGCCGGCGAGCTTGGGGTGGACCGGGTGCTGTCCACCGGCAGCGGCGAGCGGGCGTTTGCGGAGGGGGACCGGGTCTACTTCCTGAAGAACGAGCGTTCCCTCGGGGTGAAGAACGGGACGCTCGGCACGGTGGCGCGGATCGCCGGCGCCGGTGCGTCGCTGGTGGTGCGGCTGGATGCGCCTGGCGGTGCGGGTCGCGGGCGGGCGGTGTCGTTCGATCTGAAGGACTATGCCGAGATCGATCACGGCTACGCGGCGACGGTGCACAAGTCGCAGGGCGTGACGGTGGACCAAGCGCATGTGTTGGCGACGCGGGGGATGGACCGGCACATGGCCTATGTCGGGCTGTCGCGGCACCGGGAGGGCGTGTCGCTGCACTGGAGTGCGACGACATGGGCGGCCGGGAGGGGCTGGATGCGCGGCTTGGGCGGGAGCGGCTGAAGGACACCAGCCTGGATTACGCCGCCGGCGGCGAGGAGTTGTCGCGGGCCTATGCCGAGCGGCGGGGTCTGGTTCCCGAGAGCGAGATCATCCTGCGCGAGCGCCAGGCGGAGGCGCCGGCGCCGCGGCGGAGCAAGTTTGCCGGGCTCAAGCTGGGGGCCGGTCGCGTTGCGCCGGATCGGGGCCTGGAACGAAACCTACTTGCCGAAGGCACCCCGGCCACGGCGGCGGAGGCGCCCGACGCGCGGGTGGCGCGCGAGATGGCTGATTACGCGCGCGCCTGGTCGGATGCGGCGCGAATGGGGCGGGTCGGCCTGCCGGTGCTGCCGCACCAAGAGCAGGCGCTGGAGCGCGCCGGCCAGGCCCTGGAGGCGAGCAGGAGCGGGCTGTCGCGGGATTTGCGGGCGGCGCTGGAGCGGACGCCAGAGCTGGCGCAGGGCCACGGGCAGCAGGAGGGGATGGCCGCGCTGGTCCGCGCCGCGGATGCCGAGCGACGCGGGCGGCTGACGCTGGAGGAGCGGGGCCGGCGACAGTGCGGGCGTGGTCGCGCTGGAGCGCGATTACGAGGCGCCGGCACGGCGTACGACTGGAAGGCGCAGCGGCGATCGGCACCCGTATGGAAGCGTTCGCGAAGGAGCCGAAGGCGATCCCCAGCTTGACAGCGTGCTGCGTGAGCGGGGCCGGGAGCTGGGATTGCCGGGTTCGCGGCTGACCGGGTGGTGCAGGCGCGCGAGATCGACCGGGCGCTGACCCGTGCGATCGACCTCGAGCATGGGCCGCGGTTGCGCTCCGGCCCGAGCCTGGAAAGGTGAGGCATGGTCGGGGCGAGCCACGAACCGGGGGACGATGGCGACGCCGCGCGGGCGTTCGAGGCGCTGCGGGAGGAGGTGGCGGCGCTGCGGCGCGGGATCGAGCTGGTCTATCGCCAGGGGCAACAGGCCGGGCCGGTTGACCAGGCCGCGGTGGGTGCGCCGGATTACAGCCCGACGCTGGGCAAGATGGAGCAGGCGCTGCAGGTCATCGCCGGGCGGCTGGAAGCGGTGGAGCGCCAGCCGGCGCTGACACTGACGCCGGCGAGCTTCCGGGCGGAGATCGACGCGGTGGCGCAGGGCGCCGTCAGCGTCGTGAGCCGGCCATTTGCTGACGCGGTGCAGGAGGCGCGCGCCGCCGCCGCGTTCTGGAGGCGCTTGCCGGGCACGTGCGGGAGCAATGGGAGCAGCAGGTCTGGCTGGCAATTGTTGGGGTGGCCGGGGTCCTGGGCGGGGTGCTCCTGTGGTTCATGCTGATCGTGATGCTGCCGTGGGGCGCCGGCGACTGGCTGGCCGCGCTGCCGCTCGGCGGCGGTCCGTGGCAGGCCGGTGAAGCGCTCATGCAGCGCAACAGCCCGGCGTCGTTCGACAGGATGGTGCGGCTCTACAGGGCATGCGGCGGGCAGGCGACGAACTGTGCGAGGCGGCGATCGCCGTGCGGACCATCCAGCCAGGGCAGGAGGGGGGGAAGGAACGGACCCGCGTCGGCACCATCACATCCCTTGCCGCGCGGCGGTCGGGCAGGGCAGCAGGGGCAGTGAAGGGATCAGCCCTGCAACCATCGCGTTTTACCAATTGGCACAAAGGGCTGGACGGATATGCGGCTCAACTGTTACCGTCTAACCGATGTCGACAACACGGTTATGGAGCTTACCATGATCGGGGCGTGCCGATCTTAGCGCTTGTGATCGGTTTGCGGCAGGTCATTGCGCTGTGTAGATGAGGTAAGCTGACGTGAAAACACATCTTGGGATGCTCCATAGGCTGGTTGACTACGCAGTAGCACCATTTTCTGACGTAAAGGCCCATCTTGGGGTGCTCCAAAGGCTGGTTGAGTTTGCAGCAGCAGCATTGGTTGCGATTGAGGCTCTGATATTTTTCTCGTCTATTCTTCATGGACACATCTCAATGGGTGGTGTCGCGCAATATGTGAACGACCATGTCGGACCGTTTATGGAAAAAGCAAATACATCTGCGCTGGTTTCTGCAGTAATACTATTGCTGATAATAAAATTATCGCGTCGGTATCAAGACGGGACAAAATACGATGAGCTAGCTACAGAATGCACGGAACTGAGAAGTTTTATAGAACGATATCGGACGTGCGAGCAGTATTTCCGCACCTTCGCCTATCAAAACGCTGACCGCGATAGACGCTTTTCGATACAATATTTGTCGAGTGGCGTACTGGCAGGATGTCGCCTGTGGCGGCACGTCAAGCGTGCGTCACCACGATTCGGCAAAATATAATACAGACTCTTGATACCTCCAGAGACATTTTTACTGGATTTACGGCGGATACATGTTCGGCGTGCATACAAATACTAAACGCCGTTGACGGTCAGAGCGCAGATGGAGGGGTAATATCGACGATCGCGTGGAATTCCAGAAGTCGAACTGAAAGAACTTCCGGAAAAACTGGCGAAAAAATAAAAGACAATACCATTCATAGAAAAATTTTCATTGATCGCAACGTATTGTTTTTCTGCGACAATTTAAATGCTTTAAATGACGCCGGCGAATTCTCGACTTCGAGTGATAGTTGGAGCAATCTGTACAATGCTGTTCTTGTTGTAGTGATACCTAACATGCTGCCAGATGGTGATATTGGTCCCCCGAGAGCTACTCTTTGCATCGACAATAAAAATGGTGGGTTCTCTGCACCTTTTGCGCAGCACACTGCGAGACAGCCTGCTGGCGCTTGAGCATTTCTGTATGTCCTCGAACTCGTGCAACGAGAGATGGTGGACGTAATACCATACTCAAAAATGGGAGATGTTCAATGAATGCGCGCACGCGAAATGGTAACGGACTTCTGGCGTCTAATAAATCACTGACACATCAGGAAGTTGCTGACTTAACTCGATTTAGTGAGGCGCTTGTTGATGTTTTCAGTCATCCATTTGTGGTTCGCCCATCTGCCTTTTCAGTGCTGCATAGCAACGCTACGGCAACCGGAGGCGAAATTTCGCCAGAAGAGAGAGCTAGCCTCACGGAGTTTGCCGCTAGACTTAGGGCTGCGTTTGGGGAGTAAAACCGATTCGTGAAAGGCTTAATCCGTATATGCAACGAGGTGGTTGTGAAATGAGTTGGCCAAAAAATGGCGCAGATGCTTATAAATCTAGGGTTTTGCTTATGCTTGTCGTCACCAGATGGTCTATTCGGCGCCTGCCTCGTGAGACTATTACGAAGCGTAATCGGATTGCGATCAGAGCTTTTCCGGTGGTCGAGGTTGAAATCGAATGGTTGATTTTTACCCGATCACCATTCGGACGGAACGAGTCCCAGGGCTTGTCAAGGTTGTCTGGAGTGATACCAATGGCCAATTCCCTCCATATCACCTTGTCGGAGACTGGGTAAGAGAAAAAGCAGAGGCGGCGCGAGCAGCGCTCAAGCACTGCAGCGACGCTTACCTTCGAGAAGAGCCGGACTACACAGCGGCCATTGCAACGTTGGCAGACCGCGGACACGACCTGCGGACTGCCCTTTTCGACGATTGCCTTCCAGAGGACCGACACGCTGTTGTCGACCCCCGGCATGGTTCGACAAACTGAACCGTGAAGCCGGCGATTCGATAGTCATAACAGCCAATGCTGACCCAATCCTACCAATTCCTTGGGGCCTGCTCCATGAACATGGCAGTGAAACCGGATCTAATGTAGATCCTTACGAGGAGTTCTGGGCACTCCGCTATGCTGCGCCACCCTCTATAGCGGAATGCCGCCGCAACAACTCCGGACCGCGCGCATGGCAGAACGTAAAGCTACTTTCCGGAATTGACCAAGAAGTGTTCGAAAACACGAGACAGCATCTTCCCGCTGCCGAACAAAATGTCCTGGTGGAATTCCTAGATCGGCCAGTCGGGAAGGCATTTTCCAGTAGCGGTTGCCTGGAGCGGTGGCGACAAGTCGGCGACAGCGATTGCGTCATCCACTTCTTCGGGCATGCCAGCGGTAGCACGCTGCGGTTCAGCGAAAATGATTTGTTAAATATTAACGGTTTTCGAACCTCTGACTCCGATGCGAGAACGCTTTGATCGCCCGGCACAGAGACACCCTGCGTTCTGACGTTCCTGAACGGTGCCGTCTGTCTCGCGGTTGGCGGCCGAGAGCTCTTGGTTGCTACAGCGGATCTGGTTGCTGCGGTTTTCTGGCGCTGAAGGAAAGGTTACGGACCGTTTTGCCCTGCTGTTTGGCCACGAACTGCTTCACTGTTCGATGACGCAGGGCCTGTCGGTGCGTCAGACGATGCGCAGACTATGGAGAAAGCATAGGCCGATGGCACTGTTCTACGGTTGCTATGCACATCCCGACTTCGCGATCACGAGGGCAATTTGTGCCTGACGCCGTTGCCCACAGCATTCGAATTCTGTAATTTTCATCCAGCAATACCGACACCAGGGGCGGGAGGGGGCGCGGCCGCATACGGGCCCCTCATCACCATCATACGCATGGCCAGAAAAGCCGTTCGGGGCCTGAACTACTTTAGAACACAAGACAGACCCTTGCTGACAGGTCGTGATGACGACATTGCCATCTGTGCAAGTCTGCTTGCTCACTTGGAAACCAGGGTGCTCTTTTGCATGGGCCAATCGGGTGCGGTAAGTCGTCCTTCTTGAGAGCGGGCTGATCCCGATTATGGAAGAGCAGGGTGTCGGGTACTTATTTCTTAGGGTTTCTGGCGTTGAAGATGAAGCGCTTTTTATACAGCTAGGGATTTCACCAATTGATCAGATTGCGCGGCAAATATTCCAATTTATATCGGAACCATTTGACCTAAAGCCCAAATGGTTACGATCGTCTCGATCTCACTCCAGCCAGACTTGGAGCGATATGCTGGGATGCCTATCTTGCTGCTGCACGCAGGGAAGGTGGCCTCATTGAGAGTGTGCGGCGTATCGCCGCCATCATCCCGCAGACGCTCGTGGCTCCAAC
>CAVPVB010000009.1:0-28361 GCA_963709085.1 uncultured Alphaproteobacteria bacterium | reverse complement strand
CGCGCCCAGCGTGGCCCAGTGATTTTGCCCGGCCACGCCGGGCATGGCTGGCCGCCCGCTCGCCGCGATGGAAAATCTGCACGCCGGTGCGGCGTGACGAAGACATCGACGCGCTTGCGCACCAGCGCATGGGGCACCGAGTAGAAGTTCAGATCGACCGCGACGTGGGTAGTTGACGTTGACGGTCGCGCCGATGGCCCAGTGGCCCACCACGTAGGTCTTGAGCGGCAAGGGCTTGAGCGCGCCCCGCTCGACAGCTTCAAACAAAGCGCGCCGGCTGCCCTCACGCGGCGGCGCCATCGCCTTGTCGTTGAGTTCGGCCAGCAATACGCCAATCGCCTGGTTCAACTCGGCCAGCGAGAAGAACTGCCGGTGACGCAACGGCGCCAGCAGCCAGCGACACGCCTGCAACACGCTGTTTTCGACGCCAGGCTTGTCGCGTGGTTTGCGCGCCCGCGCCGGCACCACGGCGCTGCCGTAATGCTTGATCAGCGCGGCGTAGCTGGCGTTGATCACCGGGTCGTAATACGACGCATGGGTGACGCCGACCTTCAGATTGTCGGGCACCACCTTGGCCGGAACGCCGCCGAGAAAGGCGAACAAGCGGACATGCGGGCCAAGCCAGTCCTCCGTCGCCTGTGTCCAACTCGCTTCCGCATAAATCAGCCCCGAACACGGCAGGCAGGCGACGAAGATCTGCGCCGCCCGCGCGCCCCGCCGTCGCTCACCGCCACCGTGTCGCCGGCGTAGTCAACCTGCACCGTCTCGCCGGCATGATGCACCTGGCGCATCGACAGGCCTCGCCCTGAGGCCTTCTGCCATTCGCTCAGCCGCAGCTTGAACTGGCTGAAGCCATACCCGTCCGGGTTCTCGGCCTTGTACTCCAGCCACAGCAGCTTGCGCGTGACGTGCTTGTGGCGCCGCAGTTCCTGATCCATCAACGCCCAGTCGGGTACGCACGGCCTTCGCTGGCCACCGCCGGCGGGTAACAACGCCGCCTCCAGCGCGGCGTCCGACAGCTCCGCCTCCGCCCCGGCGTCCAGCCCAGCCGCCGCAGCCCGTTTCAGATACGCACGCACCGTCGAGCGCGCCAGCTTGGCCCCCGCCGCTATCGCGCTCAGGTTCGGACCCAACTCCGCACGCAACCGTAACACTTCCCTGATCCGCCGCATCTCCGCCCTCGGTCTCGGCACTACTCGTTCCCCCGCCAAAAAAGCGCGGACCATAGGCGCGATTACTTCGATGTCAGCCGCAGCTCCCCTCGCCAGCGGGCTGGCGAATTCACCGGCCTCGGGTGGCGATTTCAACCGGCCTCTCCTGCGTGATCACCGACGGCTGACCAGGACTGCCACGGCCAGCACTACTCCTGTCCCATCCTCTCAATCCGCGCCGCCATGGCCTTCACCGCCTGCTGCACCAGCGCCTGGGTCCGCAGCGGCAAATCGGAGGATTGGAATTCGTGCACCAGTTTTTGGAGATCGTCGGCCCATCGCCGCCTCTTGGCGGTCAACCATTCGGCCTGGTCGCCACGCCCACCGTTAACGGCGGCCTGAAACTCGCGCTCCAGCTCGCCGGCAGCACGCATCACATGCAGCAGGCTCGCCTTCAGTGGCTCCGGCAGCTCGGGGAGATCGCCATAGGGATGGGTGCCGGCGGCCGCCATCGCCTGGTTCTGCTCGGATACCTTCTCCATGAGCCGGGCGTAGCGCTCGAACCCCGGGAAGCGACGACACAGATCGCGCAACGTCCGGTCGGAGGCGGTGTTGTAGATCTGGTGCAGGTCCTGCATGTGGCCGATCATATGATTGGCCAAGGCGATACCGGTGATGCCCTGAGCCTCAAGCTGGCGGACACGGAGGTTGATGGCGGCGGCGATCTGGCTGGCGTCCGGCATCCGACCTCAGTTCCTTTCGATTGCAGGTATTGTGAGCACGAGCCGTTCCCCATTGGCAGATAATCTGAGCAGGAATCCGCTCCGTTTGCGAGCACGAGCGCCGATGATTGCGAGCGGCTACAACTACGAGCACCAGGACGGTGGCGCCTGACATCGTCAGCGCGCACGACCTTGCCCGCGACCAGACCGCCTCTCGGCTCGCTGAAAGAGCGGCGCGCGGCGGCGCGAAGACGCAGACCAGCCGGCGATGCCAACGCCGCTGCGAGAGGCGGTACCAACTTGGTGCTCGGCGGTGCGGACGGTGCCGTCACCCACTGACGGAACGGCGCAAGTCGCTGCGTCGATCTGCATGCCCCTCTGATGGAACGCACGTGGCGACCAAAGCGCCGGTGAAGAAGCCTGTAGTCGAGCAGATGGAACGACGACTCGGCGGCAAGTCGCGCAGCCGGAGTTATCCACAGAACGGAAGGTAACTCCTGGGACACAGCATTCCGTCCACAGGCCTAGTGAGAACTCTTGGTGCCACGGATGAGAACTCTGGATACCGACCGTCCTCCGCTCGTTCATAGGATTTCAATGGGTTACCAGACTTATCCCGAGAACTCTGGGTGCCCATACAAGTACATAGAATCCAAATACCTACCCTAGTAGCTCGGTATCTAGAGTTCTCACTTCCATCGGGTGCCGATCCAGTGCAGCCTGACAGGCATGGGAGAGGTACACGACATCCTAGCGGCCCGAGGTAAACAGGCAGCCCTCGACGGCGGTCTGAGTAGGAATGTCGTAGAAACAGCCACGACCTACATGGGCAATGAGGAAGGTGGAATCGGCTTCCTCTATTCCGGATGGTGTCAAGCAGCACTACCGCACAAGCGCACCCCCGACGACCAACCATGGCGTGTCGATGTTGAGCGAATCAGCCTGCTAGTCGAACCGGGCCGGCGTATGGAACCCGGCAGAACCGTGCTAGTCGGTGTGCCCTACGGTAGCCGCGCCCGCCTGATCTTGATTTACCTACAGTCTGAAGCCCTGCGCACGCAAAGCCGGGAAATCGAGTTGGGCCGCAGCCTGCGGCAATGGTTCGGCCGGATGGGAATTGCCATGTGCGGCAAGAACGTCGCCGCAGTACGTGACCAAGCCGAGCGGATCAGTCTCTGCAAAATGTCGTTCCGCATTTTTGCCGGCAAGCGCGTCGGGCTGGTGCAGCAGACCATCGTCGATACTGCGATGTTTGTTGACGACGAGGACCCGCGCCAGGGCGGCCTGTTTGCTGAGACCGCGCGGCTGTCAGAAGGCTTTTTCCAGCAGCTCCAGCAGCATTCGGTTCCGCTAGAAGATGCGGCGATCAAGGCGATCTCGAACAACAGCCAAGCAATCGACATCTACTGCTGGCTGGCCTATCGCCTACACGCCCTGACGAAGCCAACGCCAGTGCAATGGCGCGCGATCAAGGCGCAGTTCGGGCAGCACGTAGCGAGCGCGAAGGGCTTCCGGCAGAAGTTTGTTCCAAACCTTGCGCTGGCCTTGGCGGTCTATGCGGATGCCAAGGTCGAGCAGACCGACGACGGCCTACTGCTGCATCCCTCACGTCCGCCGGTCGCACCGAAGCTAGTCAAGATCACGGCGGGCTAACTTCCTACGGGTCGGCACGCGCCGGTCCATGGACCGGAGTGGGCGGTGGTTTATGTGGGGATGTAGGCCCGAACCGGATTATCTTAGTACTCGGCGGGTAGCTCCGACTGCAAAGAAGATATCAGGGAACTGTCGGCCGCCGGGAGGTGTGCCGTATGCGCAGAATCACTACAGTATCACCGTCAATACGATACCGAATGATATAGGGATAGGACGTGACGACCTCACGCATGTTCGTGTTGGGCACAGGACGCCCCCGATGCGGGAAATGCACCAAGCTATTGCCAGCATCACGCAGCGTCTCAGCCACATGCATAGCCGCGCGAGGGTTGAATTCCACGAGGTAATCGTAAGCACGCGCAACACCGCGCGCGGCGGCCTTGGTCCAGACGACACGCACAGGTCAGACTTCGGGCGGCGGAGTTCTCTCGCCTTTGGCCAGTTTGTTCAGCCACTCGCACATGCGCTCATGGGAAATCACCCGACCAGCCGCATAATCGGCCTCAGCTTCGGCATCAAGGCGCGCCTCAACCGCCACATCCGGTTCTAAATCAAAGATCGACGTTGGTTCCGCTTCGGCCATGAATACCTTCCCCTATAGCCTTGGACTATAGCACAATTCTGGCCGGCTTGCAGCAAGGAAGCAAGGCCAAGTGCCACGGTGCGCAAGGTGGTGTCGGGACGAAGGGTGTCCCGCGTTTCGACGCGCAGCGTCGAACAGGAAACGGGCGCAAGGCCGGATCAAGCTTGACGCTCTTTTGTTCGCTTGGTAACAAATTACCTAACCGTCGAATCACTGAGATAGTTAGGTAACAAGTTAACAGATTACCAAGCCAACGAGGTAACAATGCCTAACACTATGAAAACACTTGCCATTGTAAGCCGAAAAGGCGGGGCAGGAAAGACAACCATATCTACCCATCTTGCTGTTGCCGCCGAGGCTCTTGGTATCGTGAGCGCCCTTTTTGACCTTGACCCCCAGGCCAGCGCCGCCATTTGGGCCGACCACAGGGGCGAGAGCTTCCCCGCCGTCATGCCCGCGCAGTATCCGCGCCTTGCGTCCCTTTTGAAGCAGGCTGCCGCCCAGGGAGCCGGGCTTGTCATTCTCGACACGCCGCCGGAGGCCGACACTATAGCCAGCGCCGCCGCCGAGCATGCCGACGCGATCCTTATTCCTTGCCGCCCCTCCGCGCTCGATCTGGACGCTATCGGGGCCTCGGTGCGGATTGCCCGCGCCGTCGGCAAGTCGCCGTTCGTCGTCATCAACGCGGCCCCCATTCAGGGGATAGAGGTCGAGGAGATGCGCGCCGCCCTCCTCGCCGGTGGTGTCGAGGTTGCGCCTATCGTGCTGCATCACCGCAAGGCGTTCTCCGCGCGCATGCAGGAAGGCCGAACGGCAACCGAGACCGAGCCGAAAGGCAAGGCCGCCGAGGAAGTCCGCGCTTTGCTGTTGTGGGTTTGTGAGAAAGTTGGCATGTTACATAGAGAACAAATTACCGAGTTAACAAACAAACAGGTGACGCATGGCCGCAGCGCGTAAGCCCCTTGCCTTTGACGTTGACCGCAGCCCGGCCGTGCCTCCGGTCCCGGCAGTTCCCCGCGCTCCGGTAACTAAGCCCGCCGCCTCGCCGCAGGAACGCCAACAGGTCGGGGCGCGCGTGACCGCCGCCACCTACCGCCAGCTCAAGGCCCGCGCCGCCTTACAGGGCGTGACCGTGCAGGCCCTGGTTGAGCAGGCCATCACCGAATTTCTAGCGAACCACGCCGACTAACAAGCTCAAAAGCTGTATTGTTGGTTTGTTACCAAGTTACAAAGTTGTTTAAATAGCAGCTCCCCAACGTAGGACTGGACTAGGCGCTTGATCCGGGGTCGGGAGACGGGCGGGGCTGTTTGATAGCCGATTGCTCGGGGGGCGGCGCCGGCGTAGCGCCTGGACGACGATTCCTTATCGCGCCTTACTCCGCCCCGCCACATTCAGCAGATCGGCCGGCGGTAGCGGCGACACCGGCTATCCGGCCGATCGCCGCTTGCCGGGATGCAACCGCGTCACCGGACGGGACACTGCAAGCGCCGGCTTCCACCCCGCGATAGTTCGGGCGCATTCCCGCGCCTTGGCGTTGTCGGTGATGCCCGGGAAGTACCGGCGCAGCTCGATCATGGCGGACAGCTCGCCCTCCTCCTCGAACACACGACGGATGGCGGCGGCTTCGGTTTCGGTGACACTGAACATGCAGTCAGCATGTACGGGCAGGGGCGCAACGGGCAAGCGCCAGACGTCCGGCCGCCCCAGGAAGGCCGATCCGGGAAACCGCTTACCGCCGGCAAACCTGTGCATATCAAGCCAACCCGGCCGCCAGCCCTGCACCAGACATGCGTCTAGCATGACTTGGTCTGTCAGAGCATCCACAGATCAACAAAGCGCACAACACTGGGCTAAACACGTTCAACAGCCGTTCAACATGACAAACAGGCGTTCAACACGGCGTCAACACGCTCAACACATGAGAAAACGCGTTCAACATGTGGGAAAACACGCTCAGCCACGGACACCGAACGAGAAGCCATGCGGCCAGCACAGACAGCCGCAGCGTGTCAGACCGCCTCAAGGCCCTGGAGCCAGACCGGCTTGAAGGCGTCACCGCCCCGTCCGCCCAACGTCGACTCGTGGTTGCCCACTTCGAGGCGATCGCCGAGGCCCGCAGCCGTCGCGTGACCTGGCAGCAGATTGCCAAGGCGCTGGCCGAAGGCGGCATCCGTGACGAGGAGGGCGGGGAGATCGGCTGGCCCTCTCTGAAGAACCTCTATCACGCTGAACGCTATGCCCGCGGCGAGCGGCGGAAGCGGCGGGCGAAAAAGCCACAGCCGGCAGCCCAGGCTACGTCGGCTCGTACCGCCCCGGCGGCACCGCGGGCGCTGGTGGACCCACCCGACGACGAGGATGACAGGCCGAGAGAGGCGCTATTCCGCGTCATTCCGGCACGATCGGACCGGGAACGTTAGCTGATCGCTGGGTAGTGGGTACGCGCAGTGACACTCGCGCGCCCCTACCGCGATCGCAGATGAGGATTCGATCGTGCGATTGTTGGCCTGTCAGACGGCCACCGAGGAGTTTTCCCGCAGGCGCGCGGGTGACGCTCGGCCCGAAGACCTTCGCGCCGTTCTGGCGCTGACTCCGGACCGGCCGGCCGATCCGGGCGACGAGCTACCGCCCGGCCTATAATTTTGCCGCGGACGTGGTTCACTCCGCCGCGCGTGGCAGGTGCAGCGGGTTTGGATCGAACCGGCCGGCATAGGCGGGATCGGTGAGATAGCTGACGCGATCGAGCAGGTATGGCGGTTCGCCGGAGACCAGGACGATCGGCCGCGCCGGACCGAGCCGCATGATTTCGTCCGGGGTGAGCAGGGAGCGGCCCTGGAAATGTTCGCCGAGGCTGCTGGACGTGCTGCCCGGCTTGAGGAGGCCGGAGGTGGAGGTAGGACGAGCCGCTGGTCTCGAAGCGGATTGTCTGCTGGCCGAGGGCGCCGGAGAGATAGCGGGCGGTGTCGTAGTCGGCGGTGCCGAAGAATTGCTGCGAGGTGTTGGCGAGGAAGCTTTGCCAGCGCGGATAGACGGCTTTGAGCTGGGAGAGGTCCTGGACGAACACCCAGAGCTGGGCGCCGTAGCCGCGGAGCAGGGTGATGCTGTCGGCCAGGCGATCCATGCGGCCGAGCTGGCCGAACTCATCGAGGAAGAAGGCGACCCGGTGTTCGGGCCGGGTGGCCACCGTGGTGATGGCGTCGAGGGCGAGGCCGATGAAGCCGCGGACGAACCCCAGACAGACACGCAGCCGGTCCGGCGGGATGGCGAGATAGACGGTCACCGGCCGCCGCTTCAGCTCCGCCATGCTGAAATCCGAGCGGCCGAGGGCGGCGCAGAGCCGGGGATCATCGAGCCAGGCGGTGTGCCGCACGACGGAGGAGAGAACCGAGCCGCGCTCGCGGTCCGGCCGGTTCAGGTGGACCGCGGCGGTGCGCGCCGGCAACCGGTGTCCGCGTTCCGGATCGGCGAGCATGTCGGCCAGGGTGTCGGCGAGATCATCCTCGGGGGCGGTGACGATGCGGCGCAGCTCCGCCATCGAGCGGCGTTCCGCGGGGAGGCCGGCGACATAGACCAGCAGGCCGCGCAGCAACTCGCGTGCGGTGTCGTTCCAGTGGGATTCGCTGTCGGCGCCCTCGGCGACGACCAGCATATCGGCGAGACCGGCGGCCCGGCTGACCACATCGGGATCGTCGGGATCGAGGGTGTCGAGCCAGTTGAGGTGGTGGGTGGTGCCGCCGGTGATGTCGAACGGGTCGATGAGGATGACGTCGTGGCCCATGCTCCGGCGCGCGCGTGCGGTGACGGCATAGGTCTCGCCCTTGAAGTCCAGCACGAAGGCCGAGCCGGGATACTCGAGCAGGTTCGGGATGACGCCGCTGATGCCCTTTCCGGCGCCGGTCGGGGCGCAGGTCAGCAGATGGCCGTCCTGTCGGAACCGGCGATCGGCGCCGCGCGGTGCATCGCGCATGACGCCCAGCACGAAGGCATCGGCGGGCGCCGCCGGCGCCAGATGACGCGCGGCGTTCCGCGCCGTCCCGAAATGGGCGGACCCGTGGGTATCCCGCGCCCTGGCGGTGAACATGGAAGCCCACAGGCGCCGGACGGGACCAGGCACCAACCCGCCGCCGGCGCGCAGAACGACAACCACCAGCACGACCCAGAGCGGAAACATCAGCCCCCAGGGCGGGAAGCCGGTGAGCGCGCGCGACCCGGCGAGCAGCATCCAGGTGAGCGGCACACCCAGGGCAACGAGCACCGCCCGTTCCAGGGTCGCCTTCAATCCGAACCGGGTGACCACGCCCCAGAAACCCAGACCGGCGAACAGCAGCACCAGGCCGCCGACGAGAACGAAGCCATGACCAACCGCCGGCGCCTCGCGACCGCCGGCAAAAGCGTGCTGGAAGCTGGCGAGAACGATCGCCGCGGCCAGCGCCAGACGCAGCGGCATCACGCGGCGGCGGTGTCCGGCGTGTCGGGGGGCAGCGCGGGTGGGTGACGCGGCGTGCCGTGCCGGCGTTGGCGGCGGCGAGCTGCTCGGCCTCATTGAACCGGGTCATGCCCTCCCAGTGCTGGAACACCTTGTTGAAGCGGAAGCCGGCCGCGCGGAGGGGGGCGGTTGCTTCCTTGGGCAGCGGGTTCGGGAAGGTCAGCACGACCGGTTCGACCGGTTCCTTGCCTTCGTTGCGGGCGCCGGCCTCGCGGGCGAAGGTTCGGCCTCCCAGGGCGGCCCACTGCTCGACCTGACGGGTGTTGGTGGCGCCGTCGCGCAGGGAGAGCAGGGCGCCGTAGAGGGCATTGGCATCGAGATCGAGCAGGCCGGTCTTTTCGACCAGTGCGCCGGCCTCGATGAGTCGGCGTGTGCGGGCCTTGCGTCCCGCGTCCTTGAGCTTGGCTTCCTGTTCGGCCAGCCGGGCTTTTTGTTGTTCGAGCGAACGAAGGCGCTCCGCCAGTGAACGAGCCAATCGGTCTCCAATTCCGGTATCGCACAGGTCAAAGTGGCCTGCCCGGGCGGACGGTAGCGGTGAAAGCACAAGGATTCGCCTGCATATTTGTGTCTTTCCGCCATGTTCCGCCATGTCCCACAGCCAACAGCCCATCCCCCGAACGAAACCGCGACAGCGGGTTCTGCACCAGGGAGCCGCAGGCGAGCGGTAGCGTGCAGACGCAATATGCATTCCTGCGGAATGCGGCTTGCGGCGGGAGTCCCCGGGCCTCAGTGTGCGGGCTTGGCGATCCAGTTTGCCCGTGCCCGCTATATCTCCCGTGGTTCCGGCGGCAGCGCGGTGCGTTCGGCGGCGTATAACGGCCGGGAGGTGATCGAGGCGGAGCGCACCGGCGAGGTGTTCTACTTCCGCCACCGCGACGCGCCCGAGCACCATGAAATCCTGTTGCCGGAGGGGGCCGCGGCGCGGTTTGCCCAGGCCGGGGTGTTGTGGAACGCGGCCGAGGCGGCGGAGCGGCGCAAGGACGCGCAGGTGGCGCGGGAGATCGTGCTGGCGCTGCCGGCCAATGCCGGGCTGTCCGGCGAGGACCGGATCGCGCTGGCCCGCAGCTTTGCCGAGACGCAGTTTGTCTCCAAGGGGCTGGCGGTGCAGCTCGACGTGCACGCGCCGCACCAGGGCGAGGCGGAGAGCGAGCGGGCGAACTGGCACGCGCATCTGCTGATCACCACGCGGCGGCTGGAGGGCGAGCAGTTCAATTCCAAGAAGGCGCGCGACCTGGACCCCGAGGTGCGGCACGCCGGCGGCCGGGCGCGGGTTGCCGATGGCGCGGCCTGGGGCGAACTCTGGCGCGAGCACCAGGACCAGTATTTTCGGGAGCATGGGCTGGAGGCGCGGGTCGATTCCTGCGCCACCCACGCGCAGGAACATATCGGGCCGGTGCGGATGCGCCGCGCCGGGTCGGAGATCGTCGCGCGGGCCGAGACCATCCGGCAGGCCAACCAGGAGGCGGCGCGCGATCCGGCGCAGGTGCTGGCGACGCTGACGCGGAACAACGCCACTTTGGGTCGGAAGGCCCATCCGTGCGAAAACGTACGTTAGCGTATTGCACGCAATATTGTAGGTGGGTTTAGCCTCGGCCTGGTGGTTGGGTGCCGAGGAGGGACTGGAGGCCGAGTTCGAGGTCGCTCATGCCCAAGACGCGCTCGATGGTGCCTTTGCGCAACTCGCCGGCAAGCGCGAGGACGTTGGCCGTGATGGCCAGAAGCTCTTGGTTCTGCTGTTTCATGCGATCCAGTTCGCGTGCCTGAGAGGCAGACGGCTTTTCCGAGCGCCAGCGGTCGATCTGCTGGGCGTAGATGTCGATGAATTCCATCTGCTCGGTGTGCACCTGTTCGACCCGATCAATGGTCGCGTCGTCGAGCACATGCGGTTGAGCTTTTGCCCTGGTCAGCGTGCCCAGGTGCTCGCGCGTGTCGTTCAGCGAATCCTCGATCATGCTGGCTATCAGATTCATTTGGCTGATCGGCTGCCAGTTTATCTGGTCGGCTTTTAGCATGCGGGATTTCCTCTTCTTCAGGCCATGACCGGTTCGGCGGCGGCCTCGGCACGCCGGCGGGGAGACTGGAAGTAGCTGCCATTGGGAATGACGTGGGCATGCGCCAATGGCGAGACGCGGGCCAAATCTTCGTCCTTCACCTCGTGCCCGGAGGCACGGAGTTGGTCGACGATGTGGGCGATATGGACGGTGTTCCAGACCAGCACTGCATTGGAGAGAAGGCTGAGGCAGCTGGCCTTGTTCATCACCTCCTCGTAATCGCCGGAGCGGAAGTTGCCCCAGTTGGCAAAGAACAGTGATTTGGCGAGGATATGGCGGAACTCGCCGCGGTTGAGCTGCAACTGGATGGCGTCACGAAGTGGCTCTTCCTGGATGTATCGCAGGATGTGCAGCGTCTTCATCAGGCGTCCGAGCTGGCTCAGTGCACCGGCGAGGCGGTCGGACGCGTTGGCATTGACCAGGCGTTGCATGACGACATGGGCCGGTGTCAGCCGATCCTTCAGTGACGCTGCCAGGCGCACCAGTTGATCCCACTGCTCAAGGATGAGGTCGATATTGATGCGGCCACGGAGTAGTGGCTGCAGGGCACCGTAATCGGCATCCCGATCGATGCGGCTTAGCACCTGGTCTGGCAAATCCTTCAGCCTGGGCAGGAAGGTAATTCCAAGCAGCGCGCAAAGGCCGAAGAGATGCTCCGTAAAGCCGTTCGTATCTGAAGTGTGCTCGCGAATGGCCAGCACGGTGTCGTTGTCGAGAATGCCGCCGAGAACGTAGCCGGCCTCGCGTGGCATGCACGAAATTGCCTGGGTGCCGTAGACGCTGTCCTGGTCGGAGGTGTGCGTATAGAGTTGGAGCGCCCGGTCGTAATAGCCGAAGTAGCGCGGATAGACGCTGCCAAGGAGACTTTTCCGCTCGACCGCGAAGCGCTGGCCGTCGGAGGAAGAGCGGCTTCCGTCGCCCCAGATGCTGCTGATTTTCATGCCGTGATGGTGATTGACCAGGATGGTGTTGGCCGCCTTGATCGTGGCGTCGCGCAGGAACCATCGGCTGGTGTCCTGCAGGGCATCTGCTGTGAGCGTGTCGACGCTCTGGCTCATGGCGGCCAGACCGAGATTGGTGCCGTGCGCGATCAGGGTGGCGAGCAGCGAGCGGTGCAGATCGGCACCACGTGGCTGATAGCCTCCGAGCGGCTGGAAGACGCTGGTGAAGTTGCACCACTCGTCGACGTCCTGCAGCAGGTCTTCGATACGTACGCGCGGCAGGCTGGCGCCGATCGTGGCGCGCAATTCATGCAGTGCACGCGAGACCGCCAGAGCGTCCCGCTTCTTGAGCTTGAGCCGACCATTGATGATGGACGCGAAGCGGTTGGTGGGCAGGCCGCGTTCCGCGGCGCGCACGGCCAGATCGAATTCGGCGGTGATTTTGGCAATGAACTTATGTCCGTCGACGGGCAGGTCGAGGCGCTTGTAGGCCTGTTCGCGGGTCTTCTGCCAGTTCCCGTCGTCATAGACCAGGTTCCAGAACGAGACGTGGTCGCGACTCTCTGCCAGAAACAGGCTGCCGGCGCGCAAGGCGTCACGGACCGCAAAGGCGAGTGAGATTTCCCAGATGCCGCGGTCGAGCTTGCCGTCTGTGACCAAATGGGGACGCCAGTCCGCCTGCACGAAGCCGTATGGGTCATCCGTCGTCAGCGCGCCGCGTGTGCCGGCATCCAGTGCACGCAGGATCTCGATGGCTCGGAGCAATGCCTCGCTGCCGGCGGCGGCCTGAAATGGCAGGGCAAAGAAGGCGGGAAGGTATTGGCGCAGCGTGTCGTAGCGCGCGAGCATGGCATCGAGGTGACCGCGTGCCTCCAGCCGCTCATAAGCCCGGCAGGCAATGGCGGCATTGACCAGTGCTGGCGTATCCAGCGCCTTGCGGAAGGCGGTGACTGTTTGCGTGCCGTCGGCCGCAACCAGCGCATCGACGGCACCGAGCACGCGGTGCAGCCCGTCCCGGGCACGGCGGCGCAAACTCTTGCGCTGGTTTTCCACCGAATTGCGCGACCGGCGGTTCATGCTGATCAGAAAAAGGTCGTTCATCTCGACGATCTGGTCGATCAGAGTCTTGCGGGCCTCGACCAGATAGCAGGCGACGAGCGCATCACGCTTCGGCTTGGCGAAGCGGCGGAGATCGCCCGCGTCGTAACGGCGCCCGAGCTGTCCGAGTTGGCGAACGATCTGCGGATCGAGATCGTCGAGACCCGTTCCAGCGTCGAGCAATTCTTCGATCAGGCGCAGACGGACGATGTCGCCCTTGATTACCGTGGCGTTGGCCGATTTTGGACAGTCCTTGAGTCTGAACAAGCTTGAGCGTGCATCACCTTCCGGCACCTCGACCAGCAGCTCAATATCAGCCCGCAGCTTCTCCGGCAGATGCCCGGAGATAGTGGCATAGAGGTCAGCCGTGGTGTGGGCGACGACGGAGACGACGATGCGTTCCAGCGTGCTGGCTGCTGGCAACATGATCTGCCAGCCGCGCAATCTTTCCTCTGCCTGGACCAAAAGCTCGGAGACGGTGCGGCCCTCGAGAGCACCCTCGCGCAACCATTCGCGCAGCCTGGCCTCTGCCGCCTTGTCAAACCGGCTCAGGCCCAGGTAGCGCCGAATACGCTGTGCCTGAACCCGTTCCGTCGGTTCACGGCCAGAGCGGTCGAGGAACAACACAGGGGGCAGGCCCAACTGACGCGAGAGGTGATTGACGATCTTGATTGGAGCGTGCCGGTAGTCGTCGAGGAAGCGGCCGTGGGCACGCAGCATGCAAAGCTGTAGAGCGAAGCGACGGCGCTGGTCGGGGCCGCGGCATGCGGCGATCACGGCCAGGTCTGCGGGCGTCAGGCTCCAGTGCCGCGCCAGTTCGTCCTCGCTCGGGTCGGCAGGCAACGCCATCCGTCGGCGGATTTGGGTGGTTGCGGTTGAGGCGTCATCCATCGACATTGAGATGTGAGCGTTCCAGGTCGGCCGCGAGATCGTCACGCGATGGTCGCGTGTAGATGGCTGTCGTGTCGAGCGAATCGTGACCGAGCAGGCTGGCGAGTTCGACCAGCTTGCCAGGATTGTCACGCAGGTAGCCGAGCGCGAAGGTGTGGCGCAGCGTGTGCGCCGAGACAGCCACCCGCTTCAGGTGGGCGCGCCGAGTGAGGCTGGCGATGACGGCCTGGATCGTGCGCACCGGCATTGCCGTCTCCCGGCTGCTGACGAACAACGCGGCGTCCTTGCTCGGCGCTTGGCGTTCTTCAAGATGCTGCTTGAGCGCGCGCCGCACGGTTGCGTTCAGCGGCACTTCGCGCGCCTTGAGACCCTTGCCGTGACGGACGCGCACGCTGCCGGAGCGGTCGTGCATGGTGATGTCGGCAACTTGCAGCGCGGCGACCTCGCTGACGCGCAACCCGGTCTGGAGCATGAGTTGCGCTATCGCGTAGTTGCGTGCCGCGAGGCCGTGGGAAGAGGCGCCGGCCGCCCGAAGCAGCGCGTGGGCCTCAATGTCAGTCAGCCCGACAGGCTGACGGTTTCGCGTGGTGCGCATGGGGCGGACGTCGTGCGCGGTGTCAGCAGCAATGACGCCCGTTCCGCGCGCCCATCGGCACAGCCGGCGCAGGGCATCCAGCCGGCGATTGACCGTGGCCGGCCGCCGACCGGCGGCGACCATATGCTGGCGATAGGCGATCATCTCATATTCAGCGAGTCCCTCGATGATGAAGGGGCTGTCCTGGACCGTGCTGTGCCAAGCGAGGAAGTGGCGCAGGTCGTAGCGGTACCCGCGCAGGGTTGCCGGCGCGAGGTCGTCACGGGCCAGGCTGGCAAGGAAGGGCGCCATCCACCCCGGATCGGCCGGGACATCTGCCTCCGCAGTGTGTATTGCACGCAATGTCATCCCCCACGTTAGACCCCCCGTTTGCTGCGTGCAATACATCGATCCAAATGACGATATTGCGTGCAATATGAGTTGCACGCAATGACTGCACGCAGCAAACAGGCCATTCATGCCGCTGTCAGAATGGAATCGGGGGGATTGGGGCCGATCGTGGCAAAATCGTAGGAAAATTGTCGGAATTGTCGTTCCTTAGCGTACGTTTTCGCACGGATGGGCCTTCCGACCCTATCTGCGGCGGATGTCGTTGTATAATGAACTGTTAGTTGCGGCAGCGTTTTGTTTTGCCGTGACGCTTGCGATGATTATTCCGATGACGGCATCGTATGTTGATTTAATTTTCCACAGTAAACCGTAAAAGGGGTCACCACACGGTGGTTGCCGTCGGGTCGGTAAGGGCTGCGGCAGGCGTGCCACCTTCGTGATCAGCGCACCGCGATCTGCTTCGGTGCGACCGGCGGGCGAGAGGGGTGCAGGGTCAGGCCTGTGTCGGTTTGCTCGACCTTGGCGTCTGGATAGACCGCCATGGCGAGGGCGAGGTTCGGAAGAAAGCGGCGACGGAAATCATCCATGCGTCCCACATTCTGCCCGAACTGTTCTTGGTCGCTTTCCACGAAAGCGGCGACTGGTTTCGTCAGGACGTGCAGGCGGTAGGCCAGCCAGGCGGACACGTCGATCGCCTGGCTGTTGTTTGCCAGGGTCTTGATTGCCGCATCCGCCAACGGCACGGGATGCCTCTGGAGTTGGTCGAAGAAGCCTTCCGATAGACGGGCCGTCTCGGCAAAGAGTCCACCCTGGCGCGCGTCCTGGTCTTCTATGAACATCACCGTATCGACGATAGTCTGCTGTACCATACCGACTCGCTTTCCAACGAATACCTGGAAGGTGAGTTTGCATCGGCTGATCCGCTCGGCCTGATCCCGGATCATCTGCACGCTTTTGCCACCGACGGGGATTCCCATTTGCCCGAACCACTGCCGCATGCTGCGGCCGATTCCACTTCCCGGCTCTGGGTACCGCAGGGCTTCGGACTGAAGATAGATCAGGATTAGGCGAGCACGGGAACCATAGGGCACTCCAACAGGAATTGGGACCTTTCCCTGCTGCATTCGCGCACCCGGCTCAATCATCAGGCTGATCCTGTCACCATCGACCTGCCACCGTTGATCGTCAGCGATCCGCTTGTGTGGCAGCGCCGCCTGGCACCATCCGCTGTAGAGGAAGCCGATCCCGGTTTCTTCGTTTCCCAGAAAGGTCGCGGCCGCTTCGACCACGTTTCGTTCATGGCCGCCTTCGAGAGCCGCTCGCTTTCCTCTGGCTGCCAGGATGTCATGCACTTCGCCCATACCTGTCAGCTTGCTCTCGTTCGTAAATGGGCGGGAAAGTGTGGGACTCTGTCGGGACAGCTACTACGTCAAATACCTGGATTCTGAGGTCCTTGTATGTCCGACGAAGTGTCCACGGGATAAGTCCGGTAACCCATTGAAATCCGACAATCAACCCGGTTTCCGCTCCGACAAAGTCCACGGTCTTTCCGACAAGAGTCCGCACCCGGCCTGTGGACGGAACGCTACCGCGACTGACCGGGAGCGCCGACGGCGATTCTCGGCCCGCAATCTCGTCCTGGGTGTCCAGAAATAGGTCCGCCGATGATAGGAGGGCGCCGTACCGGCTCGTTCCGGCTTTGTCCGCCTATCTGTCAAATCCGTGCATTTCGTTGGTTCCACCCGTGCGGGGCAGATGAAGGTTGCTCGCCATCTCGTGTAGACAGAATTGCCTTTACGTCTACACAACGGCAGCCATATCCGACCGGATGGGGGGGGCTGCCCCACACGCTCATGGCTCGCTGAGAAGCTCCTCCAGCGTCCTCTGGCAGACTTGCGGCACCGGCAGTGGCTGCTGGCCGTCGATGGTTTCCGGCAAACCCGCAGCGCCCGCCGATAAAGGCGAGCCAAGTCGATCCGTTGGCGCATGGATGGCACATACCGATCTGCCGCGTCGCCGCGAAACCGCAGAGCCTCGGATTTCCAGTGCGGCACGTCGCGGCAGAGCGGCCACGCCTCGGCCTTCATCTCGTGAACCAGCGCCTGCACCAGCAGCGACGTGACGGCGTGAAGCTGCTCGTTTCCCACGCTCTCGATTTCCTCGGCGATGTTCGGCCAGTCAAGTTCGTCCTCATTGACCAGCTCGCCGGCGGCACGACGGCGCAGCAGTGCCGCCTGGTGCTCTGACCACTGCAGGATGTCGGTGTCGTACAGGTCGGTCATGATGGCCTCCTGCCGGTTCGTCGCCCTGTCCATGCCGATAAGGTAAGCCGTCGGCCAACCCGCCGCCAGCCCTGCGACGGTGCGGCACCCGCTGCCATCATCAATCCTTATCGCGCCTTACCCCACGTCGCCACATACCGCCGGCGGACAAGCCCGGCCTGCGATCGGCCGGAATCTACTCCTTGATGTTGACGGTCGACTTCTCCGGCCTGGTCGGCGCCTTCCGCTTGTTTGCGTTCAAGGTCGTGCGCGCTGACGATGTCGGGTGCCATCGTCCTGGTGCTCGTAGTGCTGGCCGTGGTAGCGTTCCTGGTCAGCCGCAGGTGATCGTGCATGACGCCGATGCCGCCGGCCAGCGCGACTGGGCCAGCATCGATCTTCAATGGGTGGTGCAGGTACCTTGCTTGTTCGCCCTGCTGATGTGTACAGCCCAAAAGCCAGATCCTTGCGGACCCGGCCGATGGTCGTTTCGGTTACCGCTAATACGGAATCTCCGCCTCCGTGATTGCGTCCGGGCCGTCATCTCGTTCCCAGATAATCGTGGTCAGGTCGCCCTCGTCGAGGTTCCAGGTTTCGATTGCCTGGATCTCGTAGCGGTCACGTTTCAGGCCACGGATGTCGCGGCGGCTCAGGCCGGCGCCGGTGCGAAGGATCGTCATGATGCCGTTTTCCTCTGTTCTCCCAGCCAATCGCTGGTGATCAGCGGGACCGCCGGCCTTCGGGGTGGGTCAACACCGGAGGCCTGCGAGCAAGCGGAGCCGGGTTGCGCAGGGCGCGAGGCGATAGCCTTGCGTCCAAGCGGCCCGGCTCTGCGCAGCGAGCGGGCCGGAGCCGCGCATCTTCGCGCGGCGCGTCGCCCTTCCTTGCGGCGTGGTGTTGACGCACGCCGACCTTGGCCGGCGGTAGAATGGAAGAACCAGCGAAGAAGCTTCTTGTTTCCTTGCCTCTTGTGCCGCGCGACAGCTCGGATGGCCGGTCGTCAGCCGGCTTTTCGTTGTCATGCAGGAGACAAGCACTGATCCACCAGCCTGGCTGTCACCAGGCTGGTGGACGGGCGTTATCTCAATCGAAGCTGCGCCAGAAACCGTTGCCACGGCGTGCTCGCCGGTCCGATTTGACGCGGTCAGTCGAGATGCCGAGCTCCGTCAGTTCGCGGCCGATCACGTCACGGCAAACGCCAATCTCCTCGGCGATATAGGAGAAGGTGCGGCCTTTGCGGCGCAGGTTAACGATTGCCGCGATTTCGTTCGGCCACAACGTCATGCGGCGCGCCTCCTGAGCGGCGGCCAGCTTGCGGCGGTGTTCGGACCAACGCGGGTCGTTGGCGACGTATGCGAGTTGCGCCGCCGACAGCTTGGCTCGCTGCTCCTCGCTCATCGGCCGGCGCTTGCGGGGAGTCTGCGCGTGCATCTGCACCTCTTCGAAGGTGATCGCGGCACGCTGGGGCTGCTTGCGGGTGGTGGACTGCGCGCTGGTCTCGGGCTTCGCGGCCATCTTCCTGATCCATTTCACATCCCGAGAAGAGCCTGGCTCGATGCCGGCGTGATCCCCCTCGGGTGCGGTCCCTGGGGCAGAGGCCGGCGGCTGGATGACCCCCCGAGGCATGCGAGGAAGCGAGGTTCGGTTGCGGCCTGCGCGGGGCGCTCTTTCCTGTGGGTGTGCTGACGGGCGCAGCCGGGTTGCAGCAGACGCGGGGCGCATTTCCTTGCGCTCTGCGACGGCTGCGACCTGGCCGCGCTCGTCTGCGTGCCGATTTTGCGCCCTGCGCAGGCCGCGACTGAGCCTTGCGCAGCCGAGCGTGCCGAGCCGGAGGCGCGCGCTTGCGCGCGGGGGTTCGTCCAGCCGCCGGCTTCTGCCAGACCGCACGCATCCGAGGGGTGCGCGCCGGCATCGGGCTGGCGGTCGGGGTTGTGGAAAGGATCACGGAGATGGCGCTACAGATGCCGGCGTCGGCGCCCGGTTCACCGCCCCCAGGCAGATCTCACACCGCTGCAGGCAGCCATCGAAAAGGTCGGTGTGTCCGCGGCGCCCGGCCGCGCCGGAAGGAGCTATTCGGCGGCGGCACTGTCGCGGAGGGGGTATCGCCATCGCGTGTAGACGGCATTGTCTTTACGCCAACACGGTGGACTGGCATGCCGCTCGCCATCCGCAGCGAAGAGGTCAGGCCGGGACACGCGCCAGCACGTTGCGCACCGCGGTTGCCGTCCAGGCGCCGCCCCGGGGTGTCCTGATGCCGCGCCTGGTCATCTCGGCGGCGACCTGGCGCAGCGACAGTCCGCGCCGGCGCATGTCGGTTGCCATCGGACCGACGTCGGCGGCGAAGGCGTCCGCCTTCCGGGCAACGCCGGCCGTCGCCGCGGTGGTGTCGCGCGGTGCGCCGCCCCGCCAACCGCCGAGCTTCACGCCCCGCGCCTTCGCCGCCGCCAACGCCACCTTGGTGCGCAGGCTGATCGCCCTGGCCTCTTCCTCGGCCATGGCGGCGTAGACGTGCAGCATGAACGGGGTGGCGGTCGGCATGTCGCAGGCCACGAACGGCACGCCCTGTTCCATCAGGGCCGAGATGAAGGCGACGTTGCGCGCCAGCCGATCGAGCTTGGCAATCAGCAGCGTGGCACCGGTCTGCCGGCACTGGGCAATGGCCTCGCGGAGTTGGGGCCGGTCGGCGTTCTTGCCGCTTTCGGTCTCGACCAGCTCGGCGAGCAGCGTCCAGGTGCCGCCGTTCGAGAACCGCGCCACCGCCTCGCGCTGGGCCTCGATGCCGAGGCCGCTGCGGCCCTGCTTGTCGGTGCTCACCCGCAGATAGGAAACAAATCGGCCGTTCATGGCGCTGTATAACACCGAACGACGGTCGTTGTTCGGTCCTATACACCGTGGGCAGGCACAGAAAGCCGGAACGAGCGTCACCGCTCCACGTGGCTCGACGGTATTATACGTTGCCGTAATGTCGTCATTACGTATTCATCGCATCAAAAAAATCCTGGTTGGTCTTACTGTATTTGAGCTTATCCAGCAGGAAGTCCATCGCACCCACGGCGCCCATCGGATTCAGGATGCGGCGCAACGTCCACATCTTCAACAGCGTGAGACGGTCGACCAGCAACTCTTCCTTGCGCGTGCAGCTTTTCGGGATATCGATTGCCGGGAACGTACGTTTTTCAGACAGTGTGCTATCCAAGACGATTTCTAAATTCGCGGTTGTTTTTAGCTCCTCCAATACTATCTTGTCCATTAGATTGGCCGAGCCGGTCACGGCAGTCGCGATGATGGTCAGTGAGCCACCCTCTTCAATATTACGGGCCGCACAGAAGAACATTTGCAACCAATCCAGCACGTTGGCATCGACCCCACCAGGCAGCACCTTGTCTGACGGACGCCCAGCTTCCATCGTACCGACCGCATCACCGAGGCCAGCGCTAGGCATTACGTTGTCTGATGGACGCCCGGCTGTGTTGTAAGCACGGGCAAGATAGGTGATTGAATCGAGCAAAATAACTACGTCGCGCTTGTGTTCCACTAAACGCTTGGCCTTCTCCAGCACCATCTCTGTGGCGTAAACGCGCCAGGTTGCCGGCTCGCCGCCGGCCGATGCCACTACCTCACCTTTCACGGTGCGGGACATGTCGGTGACGTCCTCGGGCCGCGTGCCGATCAGCAGCACCATCAGGAACACTTCCGGGTGGTTGTTGCTGATGGCGGTGGCGATGTTCTGCAGCATCACCGTCTTGCCGGTGCGCGGCGGCGCCACGATCAGCGCGCGCTGGCCCATGCCGATCGGCGCGATCAGGTCGATCACCCGCGGCGTCAGGTCCTTGGTCGGCCCCTTGGCGACGGACTGGAAGTTCTCCATTTCCATCTTGAGGCGCCGGTCCGGATACAGCGGCGTCAGGTTGTCGAAATTGATCCGGTGGCGAACCGCCTCGGGCGGCTCGAAATTGATGGTGTTCACCTTCAGCAGGGCGAAATACCGCTCGCCGTCCTTCGGCGCGCGGATCTGGCCTTCCACCGTGTCGCCGGTGCGCAGGCCGAACCGCCGGACCTGCGCGAGGCTGATGTAGATGTCGTCGGGGCCGGGCAGATAGTTGGATTCGGCGCTGCGCAGGAAGCCGAATCCGTCCGACAGGATCTCGAGCGTGCCCTCGCCGTGGATGGCCTGCTCGTTGTCCGCCAGGTTCTTCAAAATCGCGAACAGCATGTCCTGCTTGCGCAGCGACGAGGCGTTCTCGATCTGCAGTGATTCGGCAAAGCTCAGCAGGTCTGCCGGAGACTTGGCCTTCAGTTCGGCAAGGTGCATCGAAGAATGTCTCCGGATCCGGTCGGCCGATCTCAGGATGTCCAGCGTAGGGAGATTCTCAAGCGGGTAACAGCAGGCATCTCGGAACACGCGCACCGCGCCGCGCAACTCCGGTATGGCTTCAATATGACGCAAGAGCAAAGAATTACCCGGGTCTTCAAAATCCCTTTGACCAAAAAGATCCCCTCACCGTCGGTTCTCTGCGCCAGAATCGCGGGATTGCGCTGGAGTGCCGCCAGGGTCAGATCCAGGACAAGAAGCGGAAAGCGGTCAAGATATGGTCCGAAATGGCCGGGCTCGCGCATCCGAAACGGTGATTGATAGTCTGCTTGGCCAACCACCTCACCACCATAATTTCGTATGGCAGGCACAAATATTCCATCATAGTCGACGAAACGCAGCTTACATTCACTATCAACAATAATATTTTCTGGATGTATATCACAATGAGCAAACTGCCTCTGCTCAGTCAGCTGCGAATATATAAAAAGGCCGTCGCGTAATTTTTGTAGAGCGACGCGGTCATGCTTGTTGACCCTGACGAACTCGGCCAGCGTTAGGCCCTCCACCCAGTCCATGCGCATCGCAGGCAGCCATTTGCCCTTGACGAGGACTCCCTGAGCGGTTGCGACCGAATCCGGTGCGGCGACCACGAAGCCCACAAAGAACGGCGACTTCAGCTTTCCCAAGAAAGCATCGATCGCTTGGTAGCGAGCAAGAACGTCATGTACTTCCTGTCGGAAGCACCGCACCGCGATCGGGTCGACTCCGCCCGTTAGCGCTAGGCGGAACGTGTAGGCATAGCGGCCGGCAAAGAATTTTGGCTGACCAAACGAGTCCACTATGGCGGTTCGCCGTCGAATTTCGGGGTCGGAAAAAAAATGGGCAGGATTACTGACAGCAACGCAGTAGTCGTCGAACGTCGGATACGGTGTCATGGCTCAATAATCAGCAAGGTCGCGTCGTCGTAATTCATTTCTTTAGCATCTATCATTGCCGCAATAAGATCATTAAACGCTTGTTTGGTCGCAATGGCGCAAAGCTCTGCGAGGGGCGTCTCAATTCCGCCACGGATTACCCAGAGCGCAAGAGCGTCCGTCATTGCTATGATGCGCCATCCCTCCCACCCCTCTGCAGGAGCCGGAAGCTCGAAGCGGTGCTTTTCAAACGCATCTTCGGTCTCCGCGAAAGCTCCGCGTCGCGCATGCGAGGAAAGCAGGACCGGGTCGTCGTCAAAGTCCTTCGGTTCGATCTGCGGGAAATGGCGAGTAGCCCCGCTGGGAGCCACAACGAAGAGGATCGTATCGCCAAGCGCGAACCCGTTGATCCCATTCTGCTGGAGTGTGAAGCCGAGCAAGGTCGAGTGACTACCCTTATCGAAGGCGATCTCGCCGAGCCAGTCCGAGTTGTCGGGCTTAGCGCGCGCATAGAAGCGACGACGCACTGCATCGAGCCATGCGAGTTCGACAACAGGGACATGAACATAGTGGCGAACGAGTTCACGTGCCCAAATGCCGCCCGCGTAGCTCGACGATGCCCCGTCTGCGAGGGCATAGACGCCCTGCTGCCGCAGCGCCGCAACGGCGTCATCGCTAGGCCGATCCTTCTCCTTAGATCGGCAGAAGAAACGGCGCCGCACTCTAGCGCTCTGCCGTGATCGCCCCGGTTCGTTCCATTGCCGACGCGGTTCCAATGTCGAAAACGGTGACCACATCCTCCATAGCGCCATTATAGATGTAACCGCGGCTGCCTGGCTGTACTTGCATTCCGCGCTTGAAGCAACGTGCCAGAAGCGGAGGGGGGAGCATCGAGCTCGCTTGAAACAACGCTCTCGCATAGGGATGAATGGGAAGGCTCTCGGAGGAAGACGGAAAGCGAATTGGCCGTGCTCCGCCCGCAATGTGGAGATTGATGAGCAGCGCATAGCCATCACGTGTCTGCTGCTCCGTCAGCTTCCGCGCTGTAGCCTCGACGTCCGAAGGCTCGCCGTCTGTTGCATCACCGTCGGAGATGTGCATCACGATGGGCGGAAAGGATGCCGGGCGGCTTTCACACCAATCCGCGACAATCCGAGCGGCATATCGGAAGCCTTCGCACATCGGCGTCATGCCGTTTGGTGTGGTTTCGAAGAAAATTGGGAACGGCACCTCAACCTCGATGATCCCACCAGCGCCATCAGGCTCCTTGCGCCTCCTCCGCTCGACGCGAAGTGGCGACGCCGCTAGATCGGTAATCGAAACGAGAGGCCGGCCTGCAAGCGAGCCGCCCAGAGCGGGCTGAACCTTACCGTCGCCATATGTTATTACACCAACGTCGAAGTAGTGCCGCGTGCCGTCGGTACGCCTGCACGCGGCAGCGAGTTCTGTAAGCGTTCGGTTGAGGGCATCGGTTAAGAACGCCACACGGCTCGTATCATGTTCGAACGTATCACGCATAGATGCCGAGTTATCGATAAGAAAGAGGATGCAGCCGGGTCGGTCCCGAGTGATCCTCGCCTCGTAACCCATCTGAGCTACCATGCCCTGACCCTACCTTCACAGCCTGTTTGCGACGGCGCACGGGGATTATACGTCTCACATCGGTGTCCAGTCATCCCTACAGATCATCTGCTTAGCCTGCCAAAGACGGTTCTCCAGACGTAACTGCTCACCCCCTTCGGGCGAAAACTGCCTATCTTATCAGTGTATTATGAGCATGACGCAATAAACACGATCTAAAAAACGATAGCTGTTACGGTAAAATAGAATAATAATTTCACCGCATTTTATTGAGATGTAAAGTAATAATAGATAATTATCCGAGAAGCGCCGCTTTTCGTCTTCGAGGCACGATCTCGATTTTCCAACTTTATATCAATGCGATAGCCCCATATGAGGGGGTTGAGCAGTTACCTCCAGACGAGGTTCTGGTAGGTAATTTAATGGTCTGTGGTAGGATGAGGATACGTGTAAGAAGTAGTCACAAGTCATACCCGAACGATCTTACTCACATTATATTTCTGTCTGTGTCAGGGAATGATATATACTTGTTTTCATTCTCGTTCCACCACCAACAAATAAATGACCCTTGCGCCGCTTTAAGTTTTTGTCTCAACACGATATTTATCTGTTTTACCGCTGTTTTTGTTGAACTTTTTGTAATGCCGTCAATTTTAAATCTATAATATAGTATGGGCCAAGCCGCAGCAAAGTCAGAAAAATTTAGCTTTACTGTCGGCCCAATTATAATGGCAGGTCCCATGCTAATATTCGTGAAGGCATCAACGACTGGGGCGGCCGCACCCCAGCATGCGGACATTGCCAACACAGTAGGATAATCGGCTTTCCTATCAAACATCTTTGCAAATCCCGGCCATCGCGGGCCACTATTGTCAGTCAAAGCGACGCCTTCTATCAGGGGTTCTGGGCTCAAACCCTCGGAATTTTTGAAACTGTGGAAATTCAGTATGTTAATCTAGAGAGAGATGCCTGCGAGCATGGTATCCAGGTCGATCGGCTGGCCGCGGTCGCGGAACACGTAGCGTCCGAGGAGATGGATGTGCCGCCAGGCCACGGGGGAGATTTTCTGTAGCAGTTGGATCGCTTTCTGGTTGCCGGTGGCTTTGTAGCGTTCCAGCAGCTTTGAAAGCATGACCGAATTGTAGGCGATGATGACGTTGGCGATCAGTCGGGCGCATTGGTTGCTGATCGCCACGTCGAGGTCGGTCCGGCCGGTCAGCTGCTTCCTGCCGCCGACCTGGGCAATCGCCGACCGCAGCTGATGATAGGCCTCGAGCCGGTTCTGCGAACGATGGACATCCTTCTGCAGCTGCG
The DNA here is from genome assembly GCA_963709085.1 of uncultured Alphaproteobacteria bacterium. GTDB lineage: Bacteria > Pseudomonadota > Alphaproteobacteria > Acetobacterales > Acetobacteraceae > Rhodovastum. The sequence continues at coordinate 3,477 of CAVPVB010000009.1, read as the reverse complement.
CGTCTCGAAAGTAATTGAGTGTGTAGATGCTGCGCACCAGCTTGTCGAATTCGAAGACCGCCTTGCGGGTTGGATTGTGCTGCGACAACGCACACAGCTTGCGAACCAGTGTGCTCTGGCTTGCTTCCTTGAGTCCAAGGGTGGCGACGATCCGGTCGAGATTGGCCTTCTCGGCGACGATCGCCTGGCGATTGATCTGTCCAGCGGGCTGAAGAAGATACGGCTTCTCGTCCGACGGGTTCGTTCCACAATATAGATGCTTGACTTGCGCCTGCAAGTTGGTGAAGCGCGGCTGCAACCGCAGCCCGAACCAGTGCAGGATAGCGAAGTTTGCCTTGTTGATGCTGTGCATGTCCCCGGTGATCGCGGCCGGCACGATGTCGGAGGTGTTGTGGTAGCAAATGTCGAAGACGTAGTGACTTTCATGCTCGTTGGCGCCGATCAGTTCCGTCTCAAGCGGCACGTGGTTGGCGAGCAGGGTGTAGGCAACGACGCCCCTGCCTCGTCCGAAGTACTTGCGCGAGTACCGAGCCTTGGTCGTTGGTGTGGCCGACTCGAACTTCTGACCGTCGACGCCGCCATAGAGGATATCGGCGTTGAACGAATACAGGGGGAAGATGTCGAGGCCGGCGATGAAATTGCTGATCTTGTCATTGGCCGCTCGGAGCGTGGCAAGGCGCAGGTGCTGCTGATGCGTCTCCTCCAAGATGTCGTACGGGATGTCGCTGGTTTCCGCCATGCTGAGCATGCCGTGGTTCGTGGCCTGGGCGATGATTACGGCCATCAGGCTGTCTTCGTCGGCGATCTTCTTCGCGTAGCGCGGCTGCAAGGGTGTCAGTGCAGACAAAAAACCGCAACGCGCGTTCACGAAACGAAAGACGTCGGGAATCCCTCGCGCCTGCAGCTTGTCATAGAAGCTGCTTTGCAGGGCTTCATCTTTGTCGATCCTTGGTTTATGCCAGGACAGCGTATTGTGTTCAGGGTCGAATTCGAGATGTTTGAGTCTCCCCATACGCAGATCTTGGTCGAACGTTTTCCACAGCCGATCCAACTCGTCGCACAAGGCATCGACCATGGCGTCGGCAGGTTGGCGCAACCAGGGAATGTTGAGGTCCTTCAGCGCTTCGGTCTTGCGCTCCAGTTCCACCAGTTCGTCGCTGAAGCGGCGGTGCCGGACACTGTCGTCGAGGTAAATCTCGCCGGAGGCCAGACGGTTGCGGAGCTGCCGATAGATCCAGAATTCATAGCGATCCCCGCGAAGGCCGGTCGGCTTGCCGGCTTCGTCGGAATCGAAGAGATGGGGTCGCAATCTTTCCGGTATGGTGTCTTCAGGGACCTCGGCGATCGGGCGTTGCGCGAGGCGCTGCTGACGGGAGAAGACATCCTTCATCCAGGACAATGCCACCTGCCACGGGCTGCCGGCCGGCTCAGTTGAAAAATCGATCGTCATCGCGAGCGGACGCAGATTCCTTTTGAACCGCCCCGCCGTCCGGTCGATTGCTCGCCAGCGCAGATCCATTTGGCTGTCCGATCTTTCGCACAGACGATTCCCAGCGGTGAGAAGATCATTTTTCGGCATGATCGTGAACGCCCGATTCCGCACCTCTCCGAACGGCGTTGCGTCGTCGACCGTCTCGTCGACATAGAACAGCAGCACGCGGCCCACCCTGGGCGCCTCCCGCTGCCTTTTCTCCAAGGCCTTGACGTAAGCATCTTCGGACGCCTCTTTGGTCTCCTGTTCGATCTTCGCCATGCCGTGGCCAAAGGCCTCAACGAGATTGTCGTTTATCTGCCGGTAGCGTTGCCAAGCATAGCACAGCAGATACAGATGGCATTGTCCTGGCGCCATTCGACGTAGATCGAACACCGTATAGTAGTGCACAAGGCTTGCATAATATGCTGTGTTTTGCTGGGAGATATCGAACCTTGGAAGGAGGGCTTTGGCGGCCTTATGCAAGGGCGCCAGCGTTGCATGCTTCTGTCGCTCCGCGACCATCATCTGATAGCCGAAATGCTTGGCATCCTGCTTGAGCGCGGCCAACTCGGACAGAGTGCCATCACGCACGAGGAGAGCTTTCAGCGCGGCGCGTGTTTCGGCGTCCACGCCCGCTTCGATGAGGTGTGCCAGGCGCTGGCGCTCGGCGACGAGCACATCGCTGATGATGGTTTGCAGCGTCGTGTACCCTGGCCGCACGATCTTTCGGGCTTTCAGGAACCCAAGCACCTCCATCAGGATGAATGTCGGGGTCACATCGCGTCTTGCCAGCAGCGCAGCCATCTCGACGAGAGCTGGTCGGTCGGCTTCAGACCAGAGTCGGCAGCCGAACAATTTTGCGATCTCAGCCCGTTGCCGATACCGCTCGTCCTGGCGCAGCGACCGGAGCGCTACCGTGTCTCTCGGGAAGTAGCGCTTCAGCAGGAATTCAATGTCTTCAGTCGGGATTTCCTGCCCGTCGAAGTTGAAGAAGGCCTGCTTTGCCTTGAAGTAGCCGATCTGGAGCAGACAGTGCAGACGCTCAACTGGCCCTTTGCACCGGTCAGCCACCGCACGCTCGGCCTCGGTCATGGCAAAAAACTCGGCGCGCTGGAAGTCGTCGAAGTCAGGCAGGCCGTAAAGCGCGGTCCGCTCGGCTTCCGACAGGACGGTCAGCCGTCTGCTGTTGTCGGCGCGCGTTGGTCGGTCGGTTTGCAATTGGCCTCGATCAGTGGATAGTGGCAGAAAGATTCCCTATAATGCCCCTTTTAGGGAAAGTAATCTGTGCCCATGTGAGGCGTTCCCTGGCCTGCGGCCCCGCGGCGGGGAGCGCGCCAAGCATCGTTTTCGGGAAAGTTGGTGCAATGAGCCCTCCTCCCAAGGTTCCCAACGCCGATCGGCGAAGCCGGGAACACCTGACGCCGGCGGAAATTGACCGGCTGATCGCCGCGGCGCAGCGGCTCGGGCGCCACGGTCACCGCGACGCCACGATGATCCTGCTTGCCTACCGGCACGGGCTGCGCGTCTCGGAACTGGTCGGCCTGCGGTGCGAGCAGATTGATCTGCGGCAGGGCCTGCTGCACGTGCGCCGCCGCAAGAACGGGCTACCCAGCACCCATCCGCTGCGCGGGCCGGAACTTCGGGCACTGCGCGAGGTGCTGCGTGAATATCCCGACAGCGCCTACGTCTTTATCTCCGAGCGTGGCGCGCCGATGACCGCCTCTACGTTCCGTAAGCTGGTCGCTCGCGCCGGCGACGCGGCCAAGCTGGGCATGCCGATCCATCCGCACATGCTCAGGCATTCCACCGGCTTCAAGCTTGCAAATGACGGCCAGGATACCCGCGCCATCCAGCACTATCTCGGGCATAGGAATATCCAGCACACCGTAATCTACACCCAGCTTGCCGCCGATCGCTTCAACGGCTTCTGGAACGACTGAAAGGCATGCCTTATGCTGAAAATCGGCTAAGACGCTGAATTAAAACGGTTTCAAAAATTCCGA
>CAVPVB010000008.1:0-7677 GCA_963709085.1 uncultured Alphaproteobacteria bacterium | reverse complement strand
GAATGGGGCACCGCCCGGCGCAACGCCGGCTGGCTGCTGCACGACGCGCTGAACAGCGCCACGCCGCAGATCTTCGACACCGATCATCGAGGACGGGGTGGAGAAACGCGTCCTCAACAGCGAGGCGACCGAGGCCGCGAAGGAGAAGCTGGCCAAGATCAAGGACGCCTTCACCAACTGGGTCTGGACCGATCCGGACCGCACCGACCGGCTGGCGCGAATCTACAACACGCACTTCAACAATCTGGTGCCACGCCGGTTTGACGGGCGGCATCTGACCCTGCCCGGTGCCAGCAGTATCATCCGGCTCTATGACCACCAGAAACGGGTGATCTGGCGCATTGTCGCGTCCGGTTCGACCTACATCGCCCATGCGGTTGGCGCCGGGAAATCCTACGCCATCGCCGGCGCCATCATGGAGCAGAAGCGGCTCGGCCTGATCAGCAAGGCCCTGCTGGTCGTGCCCGGCCACTGCCTGGCGCAGGTATCCCGGGAATTCCTGCAACTCTATCCGACCGCCCGCATCCTGGTTGCCGATGAGACCAACTTCGTGAAGGAGAAGCGCTCCCGGTTCCTCGCCCGCGCGGCGACGGCGAACTGGGATGCCGTCATCATCACCCACGCGGCCTTCCGCTTCATCCCGGTGCCGACTGCCTTCGAGCGGGCGATGATCGAGGAGCAGATCGCCGCCTGCGTCGGCATCGCGCTGCGCGTCGATTCCGACGACCGCATCACCCGCAAGCGCCTTGAGGCCATGAAGGAGAAACTGGCCGAGAAGCTGGCGGCGATGAAGGGAAGGCGCGACGACATGGTCACGCTGGAGGAGATGGGAATCGACCAGATCATCGTTGACGAAGCGCAGCAGTTTCGGAAGCTCGGATTCTCAACCAACCAGGTGAACCTGAAGGGCGTCGATCCGGACGGCTCACAGCGGGCGTGGGATTTGTTCGTGAAGGCGCGCTACCTCGATCGCAAGCGCCCTGGCCGTGCGCTGATCCAGGCCTCTGGCACACCGATCACCAACACCTTGGGCGAGATGTATACATTATTACGGTTCCAGGCGCCGGAGGCGCTGCGGGAACGCGGCGTGCACGAGTTCGATGCCTGGGCCTCGGCCTTTGGTAATACTACCACAGAATTGGAGTTGCAGCCCAGCGGAACCTACAAGCCAGTGACCCGCTTCGCCGCCTTCATCAACGTCGCCGACCTGATGATGATGTTCCGCTCGATCGCCGACGTGGTGCAGAAGGCGGACCTGCGCGGCCATCTGACGCTGCCGCGCATCCGCGGCGGCCAGCGCCAGCTGGTCACGGCGGAGGCAAGCCCGGCCTTCAAGGACCACCAGCGCCACCTCGCGGGCCGGATCGCGGCAATCGAATCCCGCACCGGCCGGGTGCAGAAGGGCGGCGACATCCTGCTGGCGGTGATAACCGACGGAAGGCACGCCGCCATCGACATGCGGCTGGTCTGGCCTGCCAGCGGCGACGAGCCAGCGAACAAGCTCAACAAGCTGATCGACAACGTGCATCGCATCTGGACCGAGACTGTGGCGCAGAGTTACCTCCGGCCGGACGGCACGCCGTATCCAATCACGGGCGGCGGGCAGATGATCTTCTCCGATCTCGGCACGATCAATGTCGAGGCGACGCGCGGCTTCTCGGCCTATCGCTGGATCAGGCAGCAGCTCATCGCCCGCGGCGTTCCCGCCGGCGAGATAGCTTTCATGCAGGACTACACCCGTTCGGCTGATAAACAGCGGCTGTTCGGCGATTTCCGGGCCGGGCGCGTGCGGGTGCTGATCGGCTCGTCGGACACCATGGGCACCGGCGTCAACGTGCAGCAGCGGCTGAAGGCCCTCCACCATCTCGACGTGCCGTGGCTGCCAAGCCAGATCGAGCAGCGCGAGGGCCGGATCGAGCGGCAGGGCAACCAGCACGCCGAGATCGACATCTGCGCCTATGCCACGCTGGGCTCGATGGACGCCACGATGTGGCAGAACAACGAGCGCAAGGCGCGCTTCATCGAAGCGGCACTGTCCGGCGACCGCGCCATCCGCCGGCTGGAGGATGTGGGCAGCCAGGCCAACCAGTTCGCCATGGCCAAGGCGATCGCGTCGGGTGACAGCCGGCTGATGCAGAAGGCCGGACTCGAAAGCGAGATCGCCCGCTTGCAACGGCAGCGCGCGGCGCATGTGGACGACCAGCACGCCATCCGGCGGCAAATCCGCGACGCGACGCGCGAGCAGGCCCATGCCGAGCGGCGGATCAGGGCGATCACGGCCGACCTGGCCCGGCGCCTGCCGACCCGCGGCGACCAGTTCAGCATGGAGATCGAGGGGCGGACGATCAAACAGCGCCGGGTCGCCGGTGCCTCGCTGCTGACGAAAATCCGTCTCGCCGCGCGGGCGCGCGATCCCCGCTGCTGGACGGTCGGCCGCATCGGCGGCTTCGACCTGACCTGCGACATCCAGGCCGCCCGGCAGGACGCGCGGCTGGAGCCAGACCTCGTGCTGGAGCGGACCGACTTCGCGCAGCCCATCGCCATGGACAGCGAAACCACGGCGGCCGGGCTCCTCGCCCGGCTGGAGCACGCGCTCGACCGGATGGAAACCGACATCGAAGAACATCGCCGCCGCGTCACCGACGCGCAGGTCCGGCTGGCCGGCTACGAGCCGCGCCTTGGCGAGGGGTTCCCGCTACAGGGTGAACTCGATGCCAAGCTTGCCCAGCTTACCGACATCGAGGTGGACCTCGCCGCCACCGAGGGCGTGGTGAGCGAGAAGCGTGCGGCACCGGCGCAAGAGGCGGCCTGAGGCGCAGTGAACTTTGCCGCTGGTGCTCTGTTCATCCGTTGCGGGCCGCGTGTGGCCCGCAACGGGTTGCGCCAGACCGTCGGGCAATGTCCCGCGGCCTTGCCGCAATGAATGCGATGCTCAAAATCCGCTCTGCGCCAAATCGACGATGCGGACGATCATGCTGCGTCTGGGATCGAAAGGCAGAGTTTCAAAGCCGAAGTGCGAGTAGAACGCGCGTACGTCATCGTCGAGCGGATGCGTCAACACGCCGAAGCAGCCGATCTCCTTCGAGAAGCGAACCGCCGTGGTCAGGGCGAACAACATGAGCGACCGCGCATAGCCCTTGCCGTGATGTCGCCGGTCGACAGCGAACTGCCCGAGCAGCAGCGCCGGAATCGGATCGGGCCTGTTGCGCTGCGCCGATTTCGGCAGATACGCCCGCTCGATCTGCGCGGCGCTCAGCGCCACAAAACCCGCCACCTCGCCGGTCGCCGTCTCGCAGATGACGCTCGTCCGCGACACGCTGGCTTCCTGGTTTTGCCAGGCATGCCGCCGGAACCACTGGTTCAGGGACTCCCGTCCGCAGTCGAAGGCATACCTGTCGTCGGTAGCGGCAAGTGGCCGGGGCGGCGTCAGTCCTGCCATGCGGGACGGCTGCTCGCGAGTTTGCGCAGCGCGGGAACGTCCTTCGCCGGAGTGTTGACCCAGGCCTCGAACTTCTCCCAATCCTCCGCCGGAATGGTCACGACGCGATGCTCAAGCACGTCCATCTCCGCCGCCTCAATGGCTTTACGCCGGACGAAGTCGCTCAGGCTCGTACGTGCCTGCTCGGCCGCGAACTCCAGAAGATCCCGCTCGCTCGGGCTGACCCGCACGCTCAGCACAGGCGACATATTTGCCATCAGGTGATCCCCAGTCTCTGTATGACAATGGCATACAGTGCCTGGGAATTCAAGCCCGCCTTGGGCTGGCGCCCGACCGCGCCTGTCTGGCCGCGCCATTGCGAGGGCAGCCGACGGGAAGCAGGCACGGGACTGAGGGAGAGCAAAGACGGGACCGGCAAGAGGGGAATGACCCGAAGGCGGGGGCGGAAACGGCTGCCGCATCGCCGCCCGCCGCCGCAAGGGACCGGCCTTCGGCCTCGCGCTGCGCGCGCCCTTGCCCCGGCGGACCGGGATGCGCCGTTCGGAATGGGTCTTCCCGAAGAACAGGGAGGATGAAACCCGAACCCCAAGGAACCCGCCATGACCGACGATTTCATGGAACTCAGCTTTGTCATTCCGGTGACGCCAGATGCCAACAACGGCGACATCGGCACGCAGCTCGACTTCCTGTTCGAGCATGGCTGGAACTCGCCGGAAAGCCTGTTGCGGGGGCCACGAGTATGACTGGCCGCCTCGACGCGAAGATCACCTTCAACGTCACCATCCATGATCGCCGTACCCTGCGGCGGGCCGCCTGGAAGCGGGCCAAGGAAGACACCACGACGGCGCGGGACCACGCCGAGTTTCGCCGGCGCGTGGGCGGCGTCGAGGCTGATCTGCTGACCCTGCTCGACGATCGGATGTCGCCGCCCGGCGCTTCGATCGAAGAATCCTGCGTGGAGTTGTTCAGGTTGGAGGCTGCACTGTGACCGAACTGGGAGCACTGAAGCTCGCGCGTGACATGCCGGAGGTTATTCACACCTTGCTGCATTACACGGCTGAGGACGCCACCGTCAGCTATGCGTATCGCAAACGCGATGACGCCCTCACTGCCGCCCGCAACGCCGCCGAGACGCACGCGGCTGATCTGCGGCGTGCCGACAGCGCTTTCCTGCGCAGCACGGACGCCGACGACAGCTACGAAGTCGTCGTCGAGGACTTCCGCTCCTGGGCTATCGTGTCCCTGCGGCATCGACCCACGGGAGAATCCGCCAGCCGCTGGCGCTGGATCATCCAGCAGCATGAGGTCGTCGAAACACTCCGCCAGGAAGAGACGGTTGCCCCGGCGCTGCCGGAACTCGTCGTGAGCCAACCATGATTCGCCAGTACAACGCGCAACGCCGGCGTGGCGGGCCGAACCCGCTCGGCGTCGGCGTCATCCCGGTCGGTGCCCTTTTCTATCTTCAGGACGATGGTTGGTGGCGCGGCCGCTACCGCGGCGCGCCGGTCTGTCGCAATCCGTGGATCGTCGAGGGGTTCCTGAACGGCACCATCAGCGCAGCGCGCCGCAACCGCGACACCGGCCTATGGGAAGACGTCTATGCCGCAGGGCGTTCCGACATGGCGCTCGTCCGTTCGCTGCGCGACGGCCGCCGCCGTCAGGTCGCCGCGCGCACGCTCATTCTGCACGAAGAACACGGGCTGTCGATCGGGCCATGCGGCTACCCGGATCTGCCCGACATGCGCCTGTGGCGGTTATCCGATCCTGGAGCACATTCCCCGAACCGCACGAGTTCTCATCGTCCTTTGACCACCTCCGCAATTCCGGCCGCCCTGCCCTGCCCGTCTGCCCTGATTGCAGCAGCAGGAAAGCCGGAAGTGGGGAATGGACCAAGCCAGGAAACGATGGAGGAAGGACTGGGAACAAAACGGCTGCCGCATCGCCGTCCGCCGCCGCAAGGGACCGGCCTTCGGCCTCGCGCTGCGCGCGCCCTTGCCCCGCCGGATCGGGATGCGCCGCGCGGAATGGGTCTTCCCGAAGAACAGAGAGGATGAAACCCGAACCCAAAGGAGCCAGCCATGGCCGAACTCCGCAGCGTCGATCCCCGGACTCTCCAGCTCAACCCCAACAATCCCCGCCGCACGCCGGTGTCGCCGGCAATGGACGAGCAGTTGGTCGCCTCCATCAAGGCGGTCGGCATCATCCAGCCGCCCTCCGTCATTCCGAAGGACGACGGGCTGATGATCGTCGTCGGCAACCGCCGGGTGAAGGCCGCGATCAAGGCCGGACTTGCGGCGATCGACGTGATGGTGTGCGATGCCGACGAAGCCGCCGACGCGATGCGTTCGGTCGCCGAAAACTTGATACGAGCCTCGATGTCGAGCGTGGACATCTGGCGCGCGATCGAGCGGCTCGAGGCCCAGGGCTGGAACGAACAGGCGATCGGCGATGCGCTGGCGTTGCCGGTACGCACCGTCCGCCGCCTGAAGCTGCTGGCGCATCTGCATCCGGCGATGCTCGACGTGATGGCGCTCGGGAGCATGCCGAACGAGGAGCAGTTGCGCACGATCGCCGCCGCCACGGCCGAGGAACAGGCCCAGGTCTGGAAAAAGCACAAGCCGAAGAAGGGCCAGACCGATATCGCCTGGCACGAGGTCGCCCGGGCGCTGACCAAGCGCCGCATGCCGGCCTCGGCCGCGAAGTTCGGCGATGATCTGGCGAAGGCGTACGGCATCGTCTGGGAGGACGATTTGTTCGCCCCGCCGGGCGAGGACAGCCGCACCACCACGAACGTCGAAGGGTTCTTCGGCGCCCAGCAGGAGTGGCTGCAGAACAACCTGCCCGAGCGCGGCAGGCTGCTGCCGGTTGACGAATACGGCCGCTGCGATCTGCCGAAGAAGGCCGAGCGTGTCTACGGCAAGCCGGGCAAGACCGATCTGGTCGGCCACTACATCGACACGCGCACCGGCGAGGTCCAGTCCGTCGCCTATCGGCTGCCCGAGCCGAAGAAGGCCGGCAAGCCCGCGGGCGGCACCAAGACGGCGACTGCGGCCACGCCCGGCGCGGCCGGTGGCGACAATGACGATCACATCCCGGTGGCGCGGACCCGGCCGGACGTGACGCAGAAAGGCGTCGCCATGATCGGCGACCTGCGCACCGATGCGCTGCATCAGGCGCTCGCCGACGCGCCGATCGCCGACGACACCCTGCTCGGCATGCTGGTCCTCGCCCTCGGCGGCGACAACGTCACCGTCGACAGCGGCAGCAACCTGAACGGCAACGACCGCCAGGCGATCAGCCGCACGCTCACCGAAGGCGGCGTGCTGACGGCCGATCCCGACCGGCTGCGCCGGGCCGCGCGCATGATGCTGGCCGCGGTGCTGTCCTGCCGGGAGAACCGCACGCAGAGCGGACCCTTCGCCCGGATCGCCGGCGAGGCGATCGGCGCCTCGCTCCGGCTGCCGAACATGGCGACCGACGAGTTCCTGTCCTGCCTGTCGCGCGGCGCGCTGGAGAAAGCCGCCGCGGCTGAGGGCGTGCGCGTCGAGGTCCGGGCGAAGGACACGCGGGCGCGGATGGTCGGGCGCTTCACCGACGGCGCCTTCGTCTATCCGGGCGCCCTCTTCCGGCTGGTGCCCGAGGAACAGGCCGCCGCCGCCGAGCGCCGGCACGGCCACACCGGCTCCGGCTGGGTCAGCCCGGTGACCGGCGCAGACGGCGAAGGCGACGCCGTCGCCGAGCCGGAGGACGGGTACGAAGACGACGCCGGCGACCTGCGCGAAGCAGCCTGACCCGAAGCTGAACCTGCCCTGGTCCGGGTTATGCCGGGCCGGGGCTTCCCCGCCAAACGAGGACCCCACCATGACCCACCTGACCCCAGGCGGCGCCGGCACCGCCGCGCGCCCGGCTCTGTTCAGCACCGCGCAGTCCAGCCTGCTGGCACCCCACGCAACCCGTGGACGGCTTGACCGCGCCGGTCTGTGCGCCGGCATTGCGCGCCGCCGCCAGACCTTCGCTGATCTCGAGGCCAGCCTGGTCATCGCCTGCGAGCAGGCCGCCGCGCGCGGCGCGGCCCACGCCGTGCGCATCGATGACCGTGCGACCTGGGACCGCCCCACGTGGCAGCGGTACCTGGACGCGGCCACCCGACTGGAACCCGACTATGGCCCGCGCATGCGCCGGCTGTTGCAGGAGATCGACCAGCTCTCCCGGCTGATCGACCTGCCGGTCGCCGCATA
>CAVPVB010000007.1:2675000-3277904 GCA_963709085.1 uncultured Alphaproteobacteria bacterium | reverse complement strand
ATGTTGCCCATGCTGACTTCGGTGGCGCGCGCGGAGATGTTGCGGACCGGCCTGATGATCACGAAATGCAGCAGCAGGTTCAGCAGCACCATCATGACCACGAACACCACGGCCAGTCCGGCCATCACGCTGACGAAGGTCCGGTTCGCGCGGTCAAACGGCACGCTCATCGGCACGCTGACGATCTGCGCCCCGAGAACCTGGTTCAACTTCCAGCCGAAGCCGTTATTGGACCCATACAGGTCGATCATCGTGGCCGGGGCAGCGGCCGGCGTTGAATGGCATTCCAGGCAGGCAGGGTTGGTGATGATAATGGGATGGGAAACCGACAGGATACGTCCTGTTGGCGTGTCGCGTTCGGTGATCAACCGCTTCAGCCCCGGTTGGTGCTTCAGCGTCTCGATGATGTTGGCCTGCCAATCGGCCGGGCTGTCGGCGGGGTTGGTCGGGTTCAACACAACGGCGCGGAAACTGTAATCGGGCATTTGTTGCTGCAGGCTGCGGAAATTGGTCTGGGTGGCCCAGGCGGGAATCGATTGTGGCAGGAAGCGCCGGGAGAACTGGCTGACCAGCAGCGGAGCGATTTCGTTGGCGGTGTATTCGGCCATGGCGGTGGCCTGGCCATCCAGGATGTCGGCCTCGTTCAACACCTGGTGGAGGGCATTGCGGTTGACCAGGGTGTAGGACAGCAATCCGGCCAGACCAAGGCCGACGAGGAAGGCGACCAGCATCACGAGGTTGAATTTGGCCCTGAGCCCCATTGTGCCTTTCCTTAACGACCGTCGGCCAGCAGCCGTGCTGCCTGTTCGGTGGTGAGCCGTCCCGTCATCGCGGTTCCCAGTTCGTGCTGGAAGCGCCGGATCGCGGCCAGCGTGTCGGGTCCATAGATGCCGTCCACCTTGCCGGCATAATAGCCCAACCGTTGCAATGCGAGTTGGATCTGTCGGCGGTCGGCGTCGTTGAGCAAGGCTGGTCCCGTCGTGCGATCTGTGGCCATGGGCGCGGCGAGGACCGGTGCGGGTGCTGGCGGCGGGACGGCGTCGGTCCGCGTCGTCGGTCCGCCCCGAAGCCATGCGAGGTTCGCCGGCTCGAACACGGCCACTGCCAGTCCAGGCGTGCCCCGCAGGGCATCCTGCAAATCCTTCAACAGGGCATGCGCTTCCACCTCCGGTGCGGCGAGGCCGGCGGCCAGCGCCGCGGCGAGCGGCGTTGGGCCATCCGGCAACGGCCCGGTGCTGTGAGTGGCCACCAGCCCCTTGCTGTCCAGGCTGGCCGGATTGATCAGGGTGTCGAGCGGCAATTCCGCCACTTGTCCGGGTGGTGCTGCGCTGTCCAGCAGCACAAGGCCGGCCGATACACCCGAGGTCAGCACACTATTGGTCAGAACCCGGCTTACCAGCCCCTGGGTCAGGGCGTCGGTTTCACGCTGCAGATTCGCGGACGCCGGCAGCAGGAATACGCGCCCATCAAACGCCACCGCGTAGCCGCAGAAATAGGCCACCGCCACGCTGGCAAACTCGCGGGTAAGGGCGTCGGCGAAACCCGCAATCGCCGCGCCCATCTGGCCGTTGGAGACATCGAGCCGTTCCGTGACATCAAATCCCGCCCGTTTGAGCGCGGCCGAGACCGCGTTGACCGAGGCGCCGCAAGCGGGCAGCGGCGGCAGCCCGGTGTAGGCGCTGTTGCCGACCACCAAAGCAAGCCGCGATGCATCGGCCGCCACCGCGCCGCCGCCGGCGGCGATCGCCACGAACAAACCCGCCATGAGCCTGGCCCAGTGCCACACCTTCTTCGTCCTTGTTCACGGGCCGGTGTCGCTGCTTGCGACAATAACCTATGGCATCCACGGTCCAAACCCAACTTCTCCACCAGGCGCTAAATTGTAGCGCCGAATTGGAATTCCGGGAGGCGCGCATGGACCACGCATAACGCAAGCCAAGGTCGAAGCGGGGAGTTCGCCAGATGGCGGCGGGCGAAAATTGCGATCGGGCCGGTTCGGCACGAAGCGAAGCGCCGTTGGATCACGCGTAAATGCGGCGGCGGATCATGCAGTAAACCGTCCCATTCGAATGCGGGAAGCTGGAAGGGGCACAACAAAACGCGCAACCCCGGCCACGGCATTCCGCCAGGAAGGCGACGGTGATAACGCGGAAATGGCGGCCCCGGAAGCGCTCACCTTCCCGCGGGCCGCGCTGAGATCAGCTCGTTTTCAGTGCCATGAGGTCATAGGTCACGATAGAACCCTTCTGAGGCACGCCCTTATCGTCGAGCGGCGACGGGGTGATCATGATCTTGGTAAAGTTGAGCGAGATGGACTCGCTCGGATTGTCGCCGCCAGAACTCATGGAATAGCCGCTGATGCCGCACTTCTCCAATTCATAAGAGAGATATGTGTCCGTCTTATTCTTGGTTGTCGCGGTAAGCTTGATCTCGACCTTGGTGTCGAACGCGCCGGCCAGCGCGTCCTGATAAAGTCCGGGGGAGGCCTTGTCATACACTTTGGAGATGGTGATTTCGCTGACGCTGGGCGCCGTGCCTTCCCGCTGCTTGCCGCCGGCGCCGGTGCCCACGCCACGCCCCACGCCGAACTGGAGAGATTGCAACTCGATCCAATCCTTGAATCCCTCGGTCGTGACCTGGCCCACGACCGCGCCGAATTTCATGTATATGGCCATGTTTCGTTCGTCTCCCCTGCTTTGGCTTCGAACAATCTAACAACCGTATCATGATCCGTCGACGGCGAACGCGAACGATTTATCGGCCTTGAGGCCGACATGAACCCGGCCAACCGTGAGCCCCTCGGCCAGCCGCGCAAGCACTTCGGCCGACAGTTCCGGCAGCAATGTGCGCGAAAGAATGTTCTCGATGTTGCGCGCGCCTGATGCACTTTCCGTGCAGCGGGCGGCGATGGCTTCGACCAGATCGGCATCCCAGGCGAATGTCGCACGGTAACTATGGTGCACGCGGACGCGGATGCGCTCCAGTTGCATCACGACGATTTGACGAATGATCGCGTCCGGCAGCGGGAAATACGGCACCAGCGTGACCCGGCCAAGGAAGGCGGGCTTGAAGTGCTTCGATAATTCCGGCCGCAGCGCCTCGGCCAGCCCCGCGGCGTCCGGCGCTGTCTCGGGGTCGGCGAACAGCTTGGCGATCAGGTCGGTGCCGGCATTGCTGGTCATGATGATGACGGTGTTCTTGAAGTCGATGTCACGGCCTTCACCGTCCTTCATGGTGCCCTTGTCGAACACCTGGAAGAAGATGTCCTGCACCCCCGGGTGGGCCTTCTCCATTTCATCGAGGAGAACCACGCTGTAGGGGCGGCGGCGCACCGCCTCGGTGAGGATTCCGCCCTCGCCGTAGCCGACATAGCCGGGCGGGCTGCCCATCAGCAGGCTGACCTTATGTTCTTCCTTGAACTCGGTCATGTTGATGGTTGTCAGGTTCTGTTCGCCGCCATAGAGCAGGTCGGCCAGAGTGAGCGCCGTTTCGGTTTTGCCCACGCCGGAAGTGCCGACCATCAGGAACACGCCGATCGGCTTGCGCGGGTCGGTCAGCCCCGCGCGGCTGGTGCGGATGGCCTGCGCCACCGATTCCAGCGCGTGGCTCTGGCCGACCACGCGGCGTTCCATCGCCTCGCGCAGATTGAGGACGGTACGGATTTCGTCCGACTGCATCCGACCGGCGGGAATGCCAGTCCAACTCTCGACAATCTCGGCGATCGCCTGGCCGTCGACCACCGGGAATATCAGCGGCTGTTCACCCTGCAAGGCGCGCAGCCGTTCGCCGGCCTGCACCAGGCCGGCACGATCGGGCGTGCTGTCGCCACCCGGGGGCGCCGCGTCGATACGGCCGCGGATGGTGTCGATCTCGGCGACCAGTCCCTTCTCCTGTTCCCAACGCGCCTCAAGGGCCGCAAGTTCCTCGGTCACCGTGGCGCGCTCCGCCGCCAATTCGTCGCGACGCGCCGAATGATCGAGGCCGGCGGCGATTTCGCGATCGACGATGCGCAACTCCGTGTCGATGAGATCGACGCGGCGGCGGCGATCCTCCACCGGCGCCGGAATGGCGTTCTGGCTCATGGCAACGCGCGCGCAGGCGGTGTCAATCAGGCTGACCGCCTTGTCCGGCAACTGGCGGGCAGGGATGTAGCGGGCGGACAACCGCACCGCCGCGCTGACCGCCTCGTCGAAGATGCGCACCTTATGGTGCTTCTCCAGCGTGGCCACCAGGCCGCGGACCATGGCGATCGCCATCTTCTCGCTCGGTTCCTCCACCTTCACGGTCTGGAAGCGCCGCGTGAGGGCCGCGTCCTTCTCGAAATATTTTTTGTACTCGGCCCAGGTGGTGGCGGCGATCGTGCGCAGCTCGCCGCGCGCCAGCGCGGGCTTCAGCAGGTTGGCCGCATCGTTCTGCCCGGCCGCCCCGCCGGCGCCGATCAGCGTGTGCGCCTCGTCGATAAACAGGATGATCGGCTTGGGGCTCGCCTTGGTTTCCTCGATCACCGATTTCAGCCGGTTCTCAAATTCGCCCTTCACCCCGGCGCCGGCCTGCAGCAGGCCCAGGTCGAGCGTGCGCAACGTTACCTCGCGCAGCGCGGGGGGAACGTCGCCGGCCGCGATCCGCAAGGCCAGGCCTTCCACTACCGCGGTCTTGCCCACCCCGGCCTCACCGGTCAGGATCGGATTGTTCTGCCGCCGGCGGCTGAGAATATCGACCATCTGCCGGATCTCGACGTCACGGCCGAGGATCATATCGATCTTGCCAGCCCTGGCCTGCGCCGTCAGATCGATCGTGAACTGGTCCAGCGCGGCCGAGCCGCCGGGTCGTGCCCCGTCGCCCATGCCGGCACCGGCCGCCTCCGAACCGACGGCCTGGCTGGTCGCCTCTGCGGCCTCGACGGAATTGGCACAAATCGTTGTGTAGTCCCGCTTGAGAATGTCGGGCTGGATGCGGGCAAACTGGCCCGAAGCCTCCCTGGTGCGCCGCGACAGCGCTTCGTCCGCCAGCAGGGCCCATAACAGGTGACCGGAACGCACGCGGCTGGCACCTTGTTCCACCGAGGCGAGCAGCCATGCCTGCTTCACCATGTCAACGATATCGGGCGACAGGGAAGGCGCCCGCGCATTGCCGGTCTTCATCCGATCAAGCGCCCGGTTGAGGTCCGGCAGCAGCCGCGCGGTCTCCACCTCCCAATGGCGCAGGATCGCGGCGATATCGGTGTCGGTGCGGTCGATCAGACCGTGCAGGAGATGCTCTATCTCAACGTTGTAATGGCTGCGCGACAGAGTCATGCCGGCCGCGGCTTCAAGCGCACGGCGGCAGGTATCATTCAACCGCCCGATCAGCGGTTTCAGATCAATTGCGGCCACGGCCATCTCCCAACGATTTCGTTTGTTCCTTGGCGTGTTCGCTTGGACCTTGGCATGCTAGATTGGAAGCGTAAAGGACAGGACAAGGTCAATATATAATGAAACCGGAATCCGATGCGTCCGATCTTGAAGCCGTGCTCGCGCCGATTCCGGGCAACCATCCGACCGGCGTGGATCTCCGGCAAGACACCTCGCCCAAATCGATCTATTTCCGCCTGCGCGATGCCCGGGCCGAAGCGCGCGACGCGGAACGGCAGGCTGATATCGATGGCGACGAAAGCGTGCCAAAGCGCTGGCGTCCGGTCGCAGCACTCGCGCTGGAGGCGCTGAAGGGGTCCGCGAAGGACCTTGAGGTCGCGACATGGTTGACCGAGGCGTTGGTGCGTACCGAAGGTCTTCCCGGCCTGTCGACCGGTGCGGCCATCATCGCGGGATTGGTCGAGCGCTATTGGGATGATCTGTTTCCGCTGCCGGACGAGGATGGCATGGAGACGCGTGTCGCGGCGCTCGCGGGCCTGTCCGGCCAGGGATATGACGGCACCCTGATGCAGCCACTGCGCAAAGCGGTGCTGTTCCGCCGGCCGGACGGTTCGCCGTTCGGGCTCTGGCAATACGAGGCGTCGCTTGAGCTATCAGGCATCGTCGATTCTGCACGCCGCGCCCAGCGGATCGAGGCCGGTGTCGTGCCCTTCGCCGAGGTCGAGAAGGAGGCGCGCGTGGCCGGCCCGCGCCATTGGGCCGCGCAGCGCGGGCTGGTCACCCGGGCGATGGAATCCTGGGCCGGGATGGGGCGCATGCTCGATGAAAAAGCCGGCGGAGTCAGCCCGTCCGGTACACGGGTGCGCGATCTGCTGCAGCTTATGCTCGACACCTGCAACCGGTTTGCGCCAGAAATCGAAGCAGATGGCGCGACCCCATCGGAGGCTGCCGGCATGCCTTTGGGAGATGGCGGGCAATCGGGCGGCGTGGTGGCCGGCGCGGCGCACGGCGTTATCGCCGGCCGCGAGCAGGCGTTGCGCCAGCTCGGCGAGATCGCCGCCTGGTTCAGGCGTGCCGAACCGAATTCACCGCTTGCCTACACGCTCGACGAAGCGGTTCGCAGGGGGCGCATGAGTTGGCCGGACCTGATGGCGGAAATGATTCCGGATGAAAGCACGCGCCACGCCCTGCTCACCAGTCTGGGCATCCGGCCAACGGCGCCGAAAGAATAGTGTTGCGTCCTCGCATTCGCGGCTCCGGGGGCGGGGTTCGATCGCCGGACGCCGCCGCTCCTATAATTTTGTCTGGAGTTGACGCTGTTGCGGCAAAACACCTTACATTTTTGATGACGGCTGCCACCGTCATCGATACCCTAACGAGGCAAGGGGACCCTGGGGGAAACCGGCCGGGCTACCTCAGGAAACATAAAAAGGATTCCTGGTCCGATGAGCGCAAGCATCCACGACAAGTTGAATCGCGTGCGAAAGCCTCGTGTTCATATCACCTACGACGTCGAGACGGAGGGCGCGCAGATTCAGCGCGAATTACCGTTCGTCGTAGGTGTGATGGGTGATTTTTCGGGCGATCCGACCGCGCCGCTGAAACCCATGGCCGACCGCAAGTTCACTCAGATCGATCGGGACAATTTCAACGACGTGATGGCCAGCATGACGCCGGGCCTGAAGCTGAAAGTGGACAACACGCTCGCCGGCGACGGTTCGCAGATGGCTGTCGATCTGAAGTTCAACAAGATCGAGGATTTCGAGCCGGCCCGAATCGCCGCCCAGGTGCCGGCGCTGGCGGCTTTGATGGAGACCCGCGCCAAACTGCGCGATCTCATGAGCAAGGTCGACCGCTCCGAAGAGTTGGAGTCGCTGCTGGAGCAGGTGCTGCGTTCGGAGGGCGAGCTGAAGGCGCTGTCCGGCGCCCTCGGCATCAACAAACCCGGTAACGACCAGGCGGGGGGCTGAGCGATGTCCGAAACCGCCGCCACATCCGCTGCCGTCACCACCACGGAAGCCGCGCCAGGGCTGCTTGACCAGATCCTGAGCAACACCAGGCAGACCGAACCCGACCGGGCGCAGGACCTGGTCAAGACCCTCGTCGAGCAGGCGCTGTCCGGCACCGTCACCTTCGACCGCAACCTCACCCGCACTTTCGACCGGGCGATCGCCGCGATCGACCGCAAGCTGTCCACTCGGCTCAATGCGATCATGCATAACCCGAAATTCCTCAGGCTGGAGGGCAGCTGGCGGGGTCTGCACTACCTTGTGCAGAACTCGGAAACCGGGACGTCCTTGAAGCTGCGCGTGCTGAACGTTTCCAAGCGCGAACTCACGCGCGACCTCAGCAAGGCGGTCGAGTTCGACCAGAGCCAGACGTTCAAAAAAATCTATGAGAACGAATTCGGCACGCCGGGCGGCGAACCCTATGGCGCACTGATCGGCGACTACGAATGGACCAATCATCCCGATGACGTGGAGACGCTGCGCCTGATGTCCAACATCGCCGCCGGCGCCTTCGCGCCGTTCATTTCCGCGGCGGGGGCGGGTATGTTCGGGTTCGAAGATTGGACCGAGTTGTCCAAGCCGCGCGACCTCGCCAAGATTTTCGAGACGTCCGAGTATGCGAAGTGGCGCAGCTTCCGCGACAGCGAGGATGCGCGGTTCGTCAATCTCGTAATGCCCCGGGTGATCGCGCGCGTGCCCTACGGCAAGGCAACCAAGCCGATCGATGAGTTCGACTACGAAGAGGCGCCATACGACGAGACCGGCACGGCGCGGGCGATGGGTCATCACGACTATTGCTGGTCCAACGCCGCCTATGTGATGGGGGGGCGTCTGACCGAGGCCTTCGCGAAATACGGCTTCTGCACCGCCATCCGGGGCGCCGAGGGTGGCGGCAAGGTGGAGAACCTGCCGACCCACACATTTACGTCCGATGATGGCGACTCCGATATCAAATGCCCGACCGAGATCGGCATCACCGACCGGCGCGAGTTCGAATTGTCCAATCAGGGCTTCCAGCCGCTTTGCCACTACAAGAACACGGACTATGCCGTGTTCTTCGGTGGCCAGACGGTGCAGAAGCCGAAGAAATACGATCGTCCGGAAGCAACCTCGAACGCGGCCATTTCGGCTCGCATGCCCTACATGATGGCCAGCAGCCGATTCGCGCATTATCTCAAGGTGATGGCGCGCGACAAGATCGGCAGCTTCATGGAAGCCAGCAATGTCGAAGGCTGGCTCAACCGGTGGATCCAGAACTACGTCAACACCAATGAGAACGCCGGCCAGGACATGAAGGCGCGGTTCCCGCTGCGCGAGGCGCGGGTCGAGGTGAAGGAAATCCCCGGAAAACCTGGGTCCTACAATGCCGTTGCCTATCTGCGACCGTGGCTGCAAATGGAAGAGTTGACCACCAGCATGCGGATGGTCGCGCGGATACCACAACCATCCTAGCCGTTCCGATGAACGGCAGCGACGTGGCGCTGGCGTCCCACCGGGGGGTGTGCGCGTCATGACGGACGAGACCCTCACCCTCCCGCGGCCTGGGCAGGCAAAGCGAACGGACCCAGGCCTGCGCGCGCTTGTGCTGGAAGGCCGTTTCTTTGGTGCGCAGAGTGGCGACGCGGCTGCCTGGCTCGCGGAATTTCTGCACGGCACTCCGGACCTGCCCTCGGCACTGAGGGCGTGGTTTGGGGCCGATCTCGCGGACTTGCTCAGGGAGTGGCCGGACCGGCTGCTGGCCGCGCTCGATCGCGATATCGCCGATATCGACCGGTTGCTGGGCACCCAACTCGATGCGGTATTGCACGCCGAGCACCTGCAGCAACTGGCTACGGCATTCACACATTTTGCTTGCGTTAACCATAACTCTCTAAATCTATGCAGCATTTAGCGTCTCTGCTCGGCTCCTCGCTGTTTCATGTGGGTAGGGCGAGTTCGAGCTTGCCTGCGATGAGGTATATCATCGCGTGCAGGTTGCGGGAGGAGCGGTAGCCGCGAGCCTTGGCCTTTGCGGCCTGGACCAAGCTGTTGATGCCCTCGAGGATGCCGTTGGCGATCTTGCTGTCGTGCCAGCGAAGGATACCGTTCCAGTGCCGCTTGACCGTCCTGGCGGCGTCGATCATTGGCGGCAGGCGGCTGTGGGTGGCCCAGAAGTACCACTTCTTGAGGAACACCTCGGCGTCTTTGCGTGTCGGTTGCTGGTAGAACTCCTGGAAGGTCAGCCGGATCTGGTAGGCGCGGGCGGTCTTGAGGTTGCTGCGGGCGAGGCTGTCGCGCAATTCGCGCTGGCCGCTGGAGAGGTTGGTCTCGTTCTTGAGCCACACATAGCGGCTCTGCTTCAGTTCCGGCCGGCTCTTCTGTTCTTCCCGCCGCACCTCGTCGACGCCCTCGTTGATGATCTTGACGATGTGAAACCGGTCGAAGGTGATCTCGGCCTGCGGCAGGTGGGCGGCCGCGCCCGCAATGAAGGCGGCGCTCATGTCCATGCAGACTTCCTCGATGCGCGCGGGATCGCCGCCATGCGCCTTCAGGTCATCGGCGAAGGCGCCGACCGTGGCCGCGTCTTTGCCATTGGCGACGAACAGCACGCGCGGACCGTCGAGATCGACAAACAACGAGACGTAATCGTGACCGCGACGCGCGGAGGTCTCGTCGAAGGCGGCCCGGCTGACCGTGCTGTGGTCGTCGCGCGCCCGCGCCTCGTCGACGTAGTGGTGGAGAACCCGCCACAGCCTGGTGTCGTGCTCGCCGACATGGCGTGCCACCTCCGCCACCGGCGTGCTGCGCAGCAGGGGCATCAGCATGGCCTCGAACAGCAGCGTGAAGCCGCTGCCTTCGCGTGCCCACGGCACATTCACCCGCTTGACCCCGCAGACCTCACACCTGATCCGCGGCACACGCGCATTCAGATACGCCTCGTGCTGGAAAAAGCTAAGATGCCGCCACGACTTCTGTTCGGTGTCGTGGACCGGACAACCCGTTGCCTCACAGCACGGGCAGGCAAACCGCGCGCCCTTGGCGAAGGTGATGTCAATGTCCAGCCGCCGCGCCAACGCATCGAACCGGCTGCCAGACACCGCCCATGGCGTCCCCAGTCCCAGCGCCGCTTGTAGCAGACTCGGTGTCGCGCATGCTCGATCGCTCCGGTCTTTCCGGTGCGCAGCCATGCCAGGTTGCGCACCAGGATCAACCCCTTTCGCTGCGCCCCGTCACCAGCTAGGTCATCGGCCGGTCGCCCCAACACTCAACCTGCGCGTGTGGGCTACCCATATGAGATAGCGAGGAGCCCGCGGAAAAGCCCGCGTTTCTTTGCGCACTGGCGGAAAGCTACCATCGGCGCGTTCGCCTGATGGGAGCTGTGTGAGGCGAGAGTCTCACGCACAGTTCTACGAGAGGCCGGAGGTGCAATTCCTCCGGCCGACTCACCATAGGCTCCAAGGGGTCATGGGCATGATGTTCCGCGGTAACTGCCCAGGTTGTCCCGCGAAAAGTGCCCTGTGGTCGCGCTAGAGGCGGAGAAGCGGATTTTTCCGCCGCAAATTCGCTCTCAGTCCGCACCGCGGAGGCGAACCTGGGCACCGGAGCTACCGTGGTCCTGTAAGTGCGAATCGATTTTCTTGAGTCCGGGTCAGTCGGTTTCCTGTGGGTCGAGTCAGGAACTGCGATCGGCCGAAGGCGGGCCTCTGGCTTCCAAGGATACCTCATACCCGCGGAATGAACGGCTGCATGTGCACACTGGCTGCGACTTTCGTGGATCGGTGGCCTGCTTGGTAGCGCCCAAACGCGGGCAATTTCGACTTTATGTCGCAACGAACAGTCGAAGTTCGTCAATTATGCGGCGCAAAGCATTGGGATTACACAGAATATCATTCCGCACTCACCAGACCACGGTAGGCACCGGAGGGGGGTGCCTGGGTAGTTACGTTCCGCGATGACGAGTGCCGCGTGCGAACCAACCACGCTCCGGCAAATTTCACCACCATCAAGCACATGGCCCTCAATCTGCTGAGGCGGCCAGCCGGCAAGCAATCACCGCGCGGTCGCCGCAAGGCCGCCTCCTGGGACGATGACTTCCTGGCCAGCCTGATCAACGGGTGAAAGCTTCACCCGATTCCCCTGACCACCGCCCGTCCGCCGGTCCGGCACCGTCACAGACGTGAAATCGTGCTTGAAGCGGCGGCTCCGGCCGAGAACAATGCCTATTCACGGTTGCGGAAGGGCCTCTGCCATGGTCGACATCTCCGCACATGCGCTGAACGGATCGGCTCGGGTGCCGGGGCCGGCTTATGCCGCGCTCGACCTCGGGACCAATAACTGCAGGCTGCTGGTCGGCACGCCGGCCGGCGACGGCTTTCGCGTGGTGGACAGCTTCAGCCGTATCGTCCGACTGGGCGAGGGGCTACACAATTCCGGCCGCCTGAGCCAGGATGCCATGGAACGCGCCATGGCTGCTCTGCATGGGTGCGCCGCCCGGCTGGCGCGCCGCCCGGTCTATGCCGTCCGTGCCATCGCGACCGAAGCCTGTCGGCGTGCCGCCAACGGCGGCGAGTTCCTCGCCCGGGTGCGCCGCGAGACCGGGTTGCCCATCGACGTGATCTCAAGCCGTGAGGAGGCCGAACTGGCACTGGAAAGCTGCTCGCCGCTGCTGCGCAAGGGCGGCCGGCGGGCGCTGCTGTTCGATATCGGCGGCGGTTCCACCGAGCTTGCCTGGGTTCGCCTCGCCGAGCGCGGGCCGCCGGAACTGATCGGCTACGTGTCGCTGCCGGTGGGTGTGGTGACCCTGGCGGAGCGCTTCGGCAGCGACGGCGACGACGACGTTGGATTCGCGGCCATGCGCGACGATGTGTCCAACCGCCTGCGCCCGTTCGAATCGGTGCACTGCATCGGCCACGAGATCCAGCAGGGTGGGGTGCATTTCCTGGGCACGTCCGGCACCGTCACCACCCTGGCCGGCATCGCGCTGGACCTGCCGCGCTACAGCCGCCCGGCGGTGGACGGTGCCGTCCTGTCGCAGGCCGACGCCGCGGTGGCGCTGCAACACCTGCGCGCCCTCGGGCGGACGGGACTGGCCGAGCACCCTTGCATCGGCGCCGAACGGGCGGATTTCGTGCTGCCGGGCTGTGCCATCTTCGCCGCCATCCACATGCAATGGCCGGCGCCGGAAATCGTGGTGGCCGATCGCGGCCTGCGAGAAGGCATGCTGCTGCGCATGATCCGCGGCGAGCGCACCCGCCCGCACCGGCCCACACGACCCGGACGGGCCGCCTACGCCCGGGGCAGGGCCTGAGCATGGCTGCCAAGGGTCCCAAGCCCCCCCGCCCGGCCGGGGCGCCCAGCGCAACCTGAGCGTGCGGCTGCGCACCGCCACCGGCCGGAGCGCCGCCTCACAGCGCTGGCTGGAGCGGCAGCTCAACGATCCCTATGTGGCCGCGGCCCGGGCGCAGGGCTGGCGTTCGCGCGCGGCCTTCAAGCTGATCGAGCTGGACGATCGCTACCATCTGATCCGCAAGGGCGCGCGCGTGCTCGACCTCGGCGCCGCGCCGGGCGGCTGGAGCCAGGTGGCGGTGCAGCGCGGCGCCGGGCAGGTTATCGGCCTCGACCTGCTGCCGATCGACGCGGTGCCGGGCGCGACCTTCCTGGTCGGCGACTTCCACGATGCCGACATGCCGGTGCGGCTGCAGGCGCTGCTGGGGGGTGCGGACGGGGCCGCAGGGGCCGACCTGGTGCTGTCCGACATGGCCCCCAACACGACCGGCCACGCCGCGACCGACCACCTGCGCATCATGGCGCTGGCCGAGCTGGCGCTGGATTTCGCCTGCAAGGTGCTGGTGCCCGGCGGGGCGTTCGTGGCGAAAGTTTTCCAGGGCGGCGCCGAGCGGCAATTGCTGGAGCCGTTGAAGCTTCGCTTCACCGCGGTTCGCCATGCCAAGCCGGATTCCAGCCGCAAGGACAGCAGCGAGCTTTACGTGGTGGCTACGGGGTTCCGCGGCTTGATACCGAAGTAAGCCAAGGCCAGGGCTCTGCCCTGGACCCGCCGTCGCGCGCAGCGCCCCTTCGGCACGACGGCCGATAGGCCCCTGGACCCCACTCCTTTTGAGGGTCTTGCTTACGCGGTGTCACGCGGCCGTGCTTGCGCCCCCCCGCATCGCAGCTTATGTGGGGCCGCCAAGGTCATGTTTGCCGGCGCTGACGGCGCCGGGGGCAAGCTGCGAAAGGTTCGGGCCATGGCACCCCAAGACAATTCCTCCGGCTCGCCGCCGCGCGCGGCTGCGGATGTGGCGGCGTCGCGGATTCGCGAGGCGCTGGCCTTTGATGACGTGCTCATCGTGCCGTCCTTCTCGCAGGTTCTGCCCGCCAACACCGACACCCGCACCCGGCTGACCCGCACCATCCAGCTCAACATTCCGCTGGTTTCCTCGGCCATGGACACGGTCACCGAGGCCGCCATGGCAATCGCCATGGCGCAGCACGGCGGCATCGGGGTGATCCACAAGAACCTCGACATCGAGCAGCAGGCTTCGCACGTCCGCCAGGTCAAGAAGTTCGAGTCGGGAATGGTAGTCAACCCGGTCACCATCCATCCCGACCAGACCCTGGCCGATGCCCGCGGCCTGATGGAAAATTTCCGCATCAGCGGCATTCCGGTGGTCGAGCGCGGCACCGGCCGCCTGGTCGGCATCCTGACCAACCGCGACGTGCGCTTCGCCACCGATCCCACGCTCAAGGTCTACGAACTGATGACGCGGGAGAACCTGATCACGGTGCCCGCCGAGGTCGGGCCGGAGGAGGCGCGGCGCCTGCTGCACCGTCATCGCATCGAGAAGCTGCTGGTGGTGGACGACGCCTATCGCTGCGTCGGGCTGATCACCGTCAAGGACATGGACAAGGCGCAGGCGCATCCGCTCGCCAACAAGGACGAGCTGGGCCGGCTGCGGGTGGCCGCCGCCACCGGGGTGGGCGAGGATGGCCATGCCCGCGCTCGCGCCCTGATCGCCGCCGGGGTCGATGTCGTTGTGGTCGATACCGCGCACGGCCATTCCGCCGGCGTGCTGGCTGCGGTCGAGCGCATCAAGACGCTGTCCAACGCGGTACAGGTGATCGCCGGCAACGTCGCCACGCCCGAGGGGGCGGCGGCGCTGATCGCGGCCGGGGCGGATGCGGTGAAGATCGGCATCGGCCCGGGCAGCATCTGCACCACCCGCGTGGTGGCCGGCGTCGGCGTGCCGCAGTTCAGCGCCGTGCTGGAAACGGCGGCGCTATGCCGCGAGCAGGGCGTGCCAGCGATCGCCGATGGCGGCGTCCGCACCTCGGGCGACATCGTCAAGGCGATCGGCGCCGGTGCCGACGCGGTGATGATCGGCAGCCTGCTGGCCGGCACCGACGAGGCGCCCGGTGAGGTGTTCCTCTACCAGGGCCGCTCGTACAAATCCTACCGCGGCATGGGCAGCATCGGCGCCATGGCGCGCGGCTCGGCCGACCGCTACTTCCAGCAGGAAGTCACGGACTCGCTGAAGCTGGTGCCGGAGGGCATCGAGGGACGGGTGGCCTATAAGGGGCCGGTCTCGGCGGTGCTGCACCAGATGGTCGGCGGCGTGCGGGCCGGCATGGGCTATACTGGCAGCCCCAATATCGAGGACCTGCAGCGCAACGCGCAGTTCCGCCGCATCACCGGCGCCGGCCTGCGCGAGAGCCACGTGCATGACGTGGCGATTACCCGCGAAGCGCCGAACTACAACGTCCGGCAGGAAACCTGATGCCGGCCCTGCTGCTCCGGTGACACCCGCCGCGCGTCTGGCCGCCGCGGTCGAGCTGCTGGCCGCTGTCGAGGCGGCGCCGCGCAAGCCGGCCGACGCCGTCGCCAACGATTTTTTCCGCAACCGCCGCTTCATCGGCTCGGGTGACCGCCGCGCCGTGTCCGACCGCGCCTGGCGCGTGTTGCGGGCGCGCCGGCGACTGGCATGGTGGCTGGAGCGGGCCGGTGCTGAGGCGATTCCGCGCCTGTTGGTGGCGGCCTCGCTGCTGCTGGAAGGCTGGACGCTGGACGGCGTAGCGCAGTCCTATTCCGGTGGCCGCTTCGCGCCGGAGCGGCTGACCGCCCCCGAGGCCACCGCCATGCAGGCGCTGGAGCGGCACACGCTGGACCACCCCGACATGCCGGAAGCGGTGCGGCTGGAGGTGCCGGACTGGGTGCTGCCCCACCTGCAGGCGCGGTTCGGCGCGGCGCTGGCGGTAGAGATGGCGGCGCTGGACGGCGAGGCGCCGCTCGATCTGCGCACCAACCTGCTGAAGGCCACGCGCGAGCAGGTTCAGCTGGCGCTGGCGGCCGAGGGCATCGAACTCGGTACCGACGCCGATCTCGCCCTGGGGCCTGCGGGTCGCGGGCCGGCGACCGGTGACCACCGGGCCGGCATTCCAGGCCGGGTTGGTGGAAATTCAGGACGAGGGCAGCCAGATCGTCGCCGCCCTGGTCGGCGCGCGGCCGGAAATGCGGGTGGCCGATTGGTGTGCCGGGGCCGGGGGGAAAACCCTGGCGTTGGCCATGACCATGGGCAATCGCGGCTACATCGCCGCCAGCGATGTCTCCGCGCCGCGGCTGGAGGGGGCGGTGCGCCGGCTGCGCCGGGCCGGGGTGCACAATGTCGAGCGCCATCTGGTCGAGGCCGGCGACAAATGGGCCAAGCGCCGTGCCGGCACGTTCGACCGCGTGCTGGTGGATGCGCCCTGCACGGGCACCGGCACCTGGCGGCGCAACCCCGACGCGCGGTTGCGCCTGCGCCCGCAGGACCTCGCAGAATTGTTGCCAAAACAGGCGGCAATCCTTGCGCAGGCGGCGCGGCTGGTTCGCAGCGGCGGCCGGTTGGTCTACGCTACGTGTTCGCTGCTCCCGGAGGAGAACGAGGGCCAGGTGGACGCGTTCCTTGCCGCGCATGCCGAGTTCGCGCCGGTGCCGCTGGCCCGGGCCTGGGGCTTGCCCGGTCCGCCGCCGGGACCCGGCCCGTACCTGGCGCTGACGCCGCGGGCGCACGACACGGACGGGTTCTTCGCCGCGGTGCTGGAGCGGGTCGGGTGATTGCCGTCCGCCGTGCCCGGTCGGCCGACGCCGCTGCCATCGGGGCGGTGCATGTGGCGGCTTGGCGCAGCACCTATCCGGGGATTCTGCCCGACGAATTCCTCTCGCGCCTGTCGGTGCGCCGGCAGGCCGCGCAGTACAACTCGGCGATTCGCAACGGGCTGGGTGTGCATGTCGCCACCGCCTCCGGCCTGGATGTCGGGCCGGCGGGCGGCCCGCCGCGCGTGGTGGGATTCGCAAGCGGCGGCCCCGCGCGCCCCCTCGCCGTGGGTCTGGGCGAGGGCGAGATCGAGACGCTGTACGTGCTGGACGACTGGCGCGAGCGCGGCCTCGGGCGGCGGCTGGTGCGCGCGGCGGCGGCGCATCTGGCGGCGTCCGGCTGCAAATCGGCCTTCGTGTGGGTGCTGCGCGACAACCCGAATCGCTGGTTTTACGAGCGCCTGGGCGGTCGTGTGGCGGCGGAGGCGACGGTGCGGGTGGCCGGCACGTCGGTGGTGCAGGTGGCTTACGTCTGGCCGAGCATCGAGAAGCTGGAACAGGCGGCATCGTCGGCGAGCTGAGGAAGGAAGGCCAGGGCTCTGCCCTGGACCCGCCAAGGGCCGAGAGGCCCTTGGAACCCATCACTTGAAGGGTTTTGGGAAGAGGGGGGTGAGGAGGGGCCGCGGTATCACCTCACCCCCCTCTTCCCAAAACCGTTAAACGAATGGGGTCCAGGGGCCTCTCGGCCCTTGGCGGGGTCCAGGGGCAGAGCCCCTGGCCTTCCTTACCTTGCGCGCCGTCCCCGTCCGTGCTGCAAGGGCGCGCACCGTGATCGACAGGTGCCCAGCATGACTCACCCCGACAAGCTTCCCGACATGGAAGCCAGCGCAGACCGTGTGCTGATCCTGGATTTCGGCAGCCAGGTCACCCAGCTCATCGCCCGCCGTCTGCGCGAGAGCGGGGTCTATTGCGAGATCTGGCCGTACAGCGCCGACCCGGTCCGCATCCGCGCCTTCAACCCGCGCGCTTTCATCCTGTCGGGCGGGCCGGCCAGCGTCACCGAGGGCGATTCGCCGCGCGCTCCGCAGGAAGTGTTCGACGCCGGCCTGCCGGTGCTCGGCATTTGTTACGGCGAGCAGACCATGTGCGCCCAGCTCGGCGGCGAGGTGAAGGGCTCGGACCACCGTGAGTTCGGCCGCGCCTATCTTGACGTGAAGGAGCCCTGCGCCCTGTTCCGCGGCGTCTGGGCGCCCGGGGCGCGCGAGCAGGTGTGGATGAGCCATGGCGACCGTGTTACCCGCCTGCCACCCGGCTTTCGCGTGGTCGCCACCAGCGAGGGCGCGCCCTTCGCCGCCATCGCCGACGACCATCGCCGCTTCTATGGCGTGCAGTTCCATCCTGAGGTGGTGCACACGCCGCACGGCGCCCAGTTGCTGCGCAACTTCACCCACGCGATTGCCGGCTGCACGGGCGACTGGACCATGGCCGGGTTCCGCAACACCCAGATTGCCCGCATCCGCGAGGATGTCGGCGAGGGGCGGGTGATTTGCGGCCTGTCGGGCGGGGTTGATTCCTCGGTCGCCGCGGTGCTGATCCACGCGGCGATCGGCGACCAGCTCACCTGCATCTTCGTCGATCACGGGCTGCTGCGCGCCGGTGAGGCCGAGGAGGTGGTGCACACCTTCCGCGACCGCTTCAACATCCGCCTGGTGCATCGCGATGCGTCGGCGCTGTTCCTCGGCGCGCTGGAAGGCGTCACCGACCCCGAGCTGAAGCGCAAGACGATCGGCCGGCTGTTCATCGACGTGTTCGATGAGGAGGCGCACAAGCTGGGCGGTGCGGACTGGCTGGCGCAGGGCACGCTGTATCCGGACGTGATCGAGAGCGTCAGCTTCACCGGCGGCCCGAGCGTGACGATCAAGAGCCATCACAACGTGGGCGGCCTGCCCGAGCACATGCGCATGCGCCTGGTCGAGCCGCTGCGCGAGCTGTTCAAGGACGAGGTGCGTGCGCTCGGCCGCGAGCTTGGCGTGCCCGAGACCATTGTCGGCCGCCACCCGTTCCCCGGGCCGGGGCTGGCCATCCGCATCCCTGGTGCGATCACCCGGGAAAAGCTCGACATGCTGCGCCGCGCGGATGCGGTTTTTCTCGAGGAAATCCGCAATGCCGGGCTGTACGACGCGATCTGGCAGGCTTTTGCCGTGCTGCTGCCGGTCCGCACGGTGGGCGTGATGGGCGACGGGCGGACCTACGACATGGCCTGCGCCCTGCGCGCCGTGACCAGCACGGACGGGATGACGGCGGATGTCTACCCGTTCGACGTCGGTTTTCTCGGCCGGGTGGCGAACCGGATCGTCAACGAGGTGCGCGGCATCAACCGCGTGACCTACGACATCACCAGCAAGCCGCCCGGCACGATTGAGTGGGAGTAGGGGCCGTCTGATGAACGAGCAGTCAGGCGCGGTTTGGGTTGGTGCTGATCCGGGCGGGCTCCACAATTTCGGTCTGGCGATGCTTTCGATATCTCGCAACGTCGTCCTGAAAATTTGCGTGTCCTGCGCTGATGAAGCGGTCGAACTGATTACCTCCCAACCGCTAGGTGTCGGTGTCGATGCACCGCTTTGGTGGTCGTCGGGCCGTTCAGCAGGACGGAAAGTGGACCAATGGATTCGCGACACCTATCACATCCCGTCCGGAACGGTGCAGGAGCCCAACTCATTGCGCGGCGCGGCGCTGGTGCAGGGGATGATGTTCGTCAGTCGGCTGCGTGAGAAGTTCCCTGGGGTTCCTGTCACGGAGGCTCATCCCAAAGCGGTTGCCCATGCGCTTGGTGGCTGGGACGGCGCGGCGATCGGAAAGCTGGGTCTGGTCGTGGCATCCGGAGAGACCGAGCACGAAAGAGACGCGATCATGGCGGCGATCGCGGTTCGCGAGGGACTTGAAGGGCGCTGGACGCAAGATCTTTCAACGATGCGGCATAAGTGCGAACAGGATCCGAAGAACCATTGGCTTGGCCCAGTCAGTTATTTTTGGCCGGGATGAAATAGTTGTTCGCCCTGCGCACCATCAGCGGCAGGCGGCCCGCGACAATCGAGAAGTAGTCGTATCCGCCTCCGGCGGTGCAGCGCGCACCGCCGGTGGCGGATTGAATCAAAATTACTGTCTGGCCCGGTCGATCGCCGCCTGCACGCCGGCATAGGCCTTGTCGAAGGCCCGGCGCGCATCGGCGAGACTATCCTGCAGGGCCTTCCAGGCATCGTTGCCGGCCTGTTAAATCTTGGCCAGCCGCGCATTCGCCGCATCGGCATAGGATTGCAGTGCGGCGATGGCGGAGTCGATCGCCGGCCGTTGTTCGGCAATAACGGTCTCCTCTTCCGCCTTCAACGTGGCGATCGCCTGCTGCCAATAGACTTCCTCGGCCTTCTCGCGGGCCTGCAGCACGGCGGTGCGCAGGGCGATCTCCGCCTTGGCCGTGTTGAGATACCCCTCAAGCTGGCGCTCGAATGCGGTCCACTGGGCATCCAGCGCGGCGCGCGTTTCGGCAATCTGGGCATCGGTCTTTTGTTTGCCATCGGCGAGGAGGGCGTCGACGTTGGCACGGAAGGCGTCGCGGGTGGTGCGAAGCTGCGCCAGAACATCATCCGCCTGCTTGCGGGCATCCGTGGCCAGGGCGCGGGTGGCCGCATCCAGGGTGGTGATGGCGGCGTCGATTTCCGACAACCGGGCTTGCGACCAGGCGATCGTCGGGTTGGCGACTGCCGGTTCAGGCTTCGCCTGGGCGAGCAGGATGGCCGCATCGGGCCGGGATGGCGGGAAGGCGGTCGGCGGCAGCGCAGACGCGATCTGGGGAAGAACGAGCAGGGCAACGCCTGCGGTCAGGACGAACACACGCAACACCGACACCTCCTGTAAGGCGACAAAACAAAAATGAACGCCGGAACAGGGTCCCGGCGCTCCCCGAGTCTACAAAATTGCTGCTGTTCGTTCCAGATGGTGATTTTAGCGGATGTTGCTCACCAACTCATAGACCTTCTTCCATGTCCGTTCGAAGGCGGAGACGGTTTCGTCAAGGCCCGCCTTGATGAGTTTCCATGATTCCTCGCCCGCCGACGAAACATGCCCGAGTGTGGTCCCGGCTTTCTCGGCCTCGGCGCTCAGCAGCTTTCCGGCCTTCTCGGTTTCGGCGCTCAGCAGCTTCAAGGCAGCATCGGCTTCGACGCGCGCATGATCGATCGCGCCCGCGGCACTGGCGCGCACGGCCTGCAGGGAGGATTGCCAGACCTGGCGCTGGGCTTCGGTCCGGGCCGTGATCGCCGTCTGCACGACGGTGGTGTTCTCGGCGGCGGCCTTCAGGAAGTCCTGGTAGGCGGATTCGACCTTGCTCCAGGCTGCCTCGCTGGCGGCGACGGTTGTCTCGGCGATCGCCTTGTTGGCGGCCACCGCTTCGGTCCGGGCCGCCTCGATGCGCGTCTTGAATTCATCCTGCGCGGTGCGGAGCCGGGCAATAGCCTGCTCGGCATGTGTGCGCGCCTCGTTCTTCAGGGACCCGAGCGACCCCTCAAGCGTTACCAGTGTCGTCTGAATCGCGGTGAGCTGTTGCTTCGTCCATTCCAGATAGTCATGCGCAAGGCTCGGTTCCGACATCGGTGTTTTCCTTTTCATTGATTGCTGCGGACCTCATCTCCCGCGCCGGCGATAACCGGGTCCCCGCCCGGCCGCGGGGCAGGCAGGGGAGCGCGCCCCGCCGCATCGCCCGCCCGCTCACCCGATCCCGCCTGATCACCCGATCAAGCCGCGCCGGGCGGTCCGCCCGGGCGGTCCGCATCGAACCGGTGCCAACGTAGAGCGCCCGATCACATGTTCCAAATCACATCATCGCTGGCGCACGCCCCGGCCGACGGTTGAATTTCAGCCACGCAGCACGCGCCATCCGCGAGTCCCCCCATATGCAAAGGCGCGGTTTTTGCGGCATTATCACGAAGCCGTGAGAGGGAGGATGCGCCGGCCTCCCGGACGCGCTTTGCTGGGCATGGGAGTACGATATGGCTGCGCTAAGGGGCACCCGGACCGAGGAGAACCTCAAATCCGCTTTCGCCGGTGAGAGCCAGGCCAACCGCCGTTACCTGTACCTCGCCCAGAAGGCCGACGTGGAAGGCTATAACGACGTGGCCGCGGTGTTCCGCTCGACCGCGGAAGGCGAGACCGGGCATGCGTACGGGCATCTGGAGTATCTGGAGGCCGTAGGCGATCCGGCCACCGGCAAACCGATCGGCAGGACCGCCGACAACCTGGCGGCGGCGATTGCCGGCGAGACGCATGAATACACCGATATGTATCCCGGCATGGCCCGCACCGCCCGCGAGGAAGGATTCGACGAAATCGCCGAGTGGTTCGAGACGCTGGCCAAGGCCGAGCGCTCGCATGCCGGGCGGTTCCAGCGTGCGCTCGACGAGCTGACCTAGGCGGCCCGGATACGCTGCGATGGCGAACCGGCCGGCCATCACCGCCGCCGACATCCTGCCCGCCGCGGAATATGCCGCGCAGCGCAGCTTGTGGCGGCGGCGAATCTGCGCCGCGAAGCGGCTCCGCCGGCTGGAGGTCGGCCCGCACGTGACGTTTCATTTCGAGAACTGGCAGACATTATGGCTGCAGGTGCAGGAGATGCTGCACATCGAGCACGGCGGCGCGGCGCAACTGCCTGGCGAGCTGGCCGCCTACAACCCGCTGGTGCCGAACGGGCGCGAACTGGTGGCGACCTTCATGATCGGAATCGACGACCCCGACCGCCGCCGCCGGGTGCTGGGCAGCC
This sequence comes from uncultured Alphaproteobacteria bacterium, assembly GCA_963709085.1. GTDB lineage: Bacteria > Pseudomonadota > Alphaproteobacteria > Acetobacterales > Acetobacteraceae > Rhodovastum. The sequence continues at coordinate 3,255,686 of CAVPVB010000007.1, read as the reverse complement.
TGGGCGGCATCGAGGCGACGGCGTTCATCGAGGTGGCCGGCCACAGCCTGCGCGGCGTGGCGGAGACCGACCTGGACCGCAGCACCGCGGACGGCAAGGCGAGCGCGGTGCAGTTCGTGCATTTCCCGTTCGCCCCGGCGCAGATCGCCGCCTTCCGCGTGGCGGGGGCACGGGTGGTGCTGGGGCTGTCACATCCGGCCTACAGCCACATGGCGGTGCTGCCGGAGCCGGTGCGGGCGGCACTGGCGGCGGATTTCGACTGAACGATGTCCCGGCGCCGGGCCTGGCGCCGGCGGTGGGTGTCACCCGGTGCAGATCCGCACGTCCGAAAACCGCACCAACCGCTCCGTCGCCTCGTCCCACAGCGCGTAGGCGGGCGCCTGCAGCGCCTGCCGGAGCGTCAGCGACGGCGTGCCTGGGACCAGGGCGGCGCAGGCGTTGTGGCATTCCTCCAGCCGGTAGTTCGGCACCCGCGGCAGTAGATGGTGGATGTGATGAAAACCAATATTGCCGCTGAACCACTGCAGAATTCGCGGCAGCCGAAGGTGCGAACTGCCGAACAGCGCGGCACTGGTGGCGGTCCAGTCCTTCTGGCGCAGCCACACCACCGTTTCGAAGCGGTGCTGCACGGAGAACAGCCACACCCCGAGGATGGCAGCGATCATGATGGTGGGAAGCTGCACCAGCGCCACCGGTCCCGCGCCCAGCAGCAGCACCAGCGTGGTGAACAGGGCGACAAGGCCGAGATCGGTGAGAAACACGCTCGCCCGTTCCCGCCGCCATGCCGACGGCGTGTCGAAGGGAATGCGGTAGAGAAAAAGAAAAACCAGCGGCGGCAGCAGCACCTGGGCAATCAGCGGATGCCGGACCGCCCGATGCCCCCAGCGTTGCAGCGGTGACAGCGCCTGGTACTCGGCGACGGTCAGGCAGGTGGAATAGATATCCGCCCCGCTGCTGCGCCGGTCGAGATTGTTCCACATCGCGTGGTGGTTGGCGTGCTGGCGCCGCCAGTTCGCATAGGGCGTCATGGTAAACAGGCTGCAGAACCGGCCCAGCCATTCATTCGCCATCCGGCTACGGAAGAAGGCGCCGTGGCCGCAATCGTGCTGGATGATGAATATCCGCACGATCAGTCCCGCGGCGGGCACGGCCAGGGCGAGGCTGAGCCACGGCGAGATGCCGGCCAGCGCATACATCGCCGCGATCAGGCCGAAGAAGGGCAGGAAGGTGGACGCTATCTGGCCGAGGCTGCGCCTCAGCACCGGCGCCTGATGGGGGGCGAGGGTAGCGCGCAAATCGTGCAACTGCGCGTCCGCCTCGGCTGGCGAGGTGTGCTCGCGCAAAGATGTACCGCTGATCATGACTGCCTTTGGGGGGGTGTGGAAACCGGGGCTCGCCGCAGCGGCAGGATCACGATGCCGGCACCTGTCGTCCGGCCTGGTCGCACCCGTTCGCGACCAAACTCCTCACCTGGGTTTGTCCGGTTCCGCCCGCAAGCGCCGCCAGATTACATTCCCGAAAACGGCCCGCCGGTTTACGCTGGTGGCCGGTTCGCCTGCAGCCAGAAGCCGCGGACATTGGCCAGCACCGGATTGTCCGGCACTGCCACGCGGGCGCGCGGAAAGGTGTGGCGCGTCGCCTCGGCATAGGTCGCGGCGCCGCCGCCGGCCAACAGCACCAGATCGACCTCACGCCGCTCACCGCGCAATGTCTGGCGAACCGCGGTCAGCGCCACCGGCGCGGTCTGCTTCGCCGCTTCGGTCAGGTAGGGCGCCAGTTCCACCGGGCGGCCGAACAGCGGCACCGCTTTGGTGCCGTTGCGCACTGCCCGTTCCAGCAGGTCGCGATCGATGCGGCTGCCGTGGTCGCGCCGGATCAGGTCGGCGGCGGTCTCCAGCACCAGGCTTACCGCCGCGGTCGAGGTGCCGGAATTGGTGCCGCGCATGGCGCCCTCGTCGAACAGCACCCAGTCCACCGAGAAGAACCCGGCATCCACCACCAGCACGCGCGCCTCGGCCACCGAGTCCGGCTCGGACGCGGCGAAGTCGAAATAGGCGCCGGCCGGCTGCGGCAGCACCTGCACCTCCACCACCTCGACATCGCGGGCGGGGGTGACGGCATGGCTGCCGGTCAGGCGGTTCTGCAGCGCCTCGCGCTGCGCCGGGTCCAGCCATTGGCTGACCGGCAGGCCGGTCACCAGCGTGTTGATCCGGGCGTGCCCGGCGGCCAGCAGCGCGGCGTGCACCAGGGCGCGGAAGCCGGCGGTGGCGGGGTAGTCGGGGTGCAGCTCGCGTTCCCAGTTCTGCAGCCGGCTCGGCTCCACGCCGGCGGCCCAGGCGGCGCCGTCCACCTGCACGGCCAGGCCGTCCTGGCCGATCCGCGCGCCGCTTCCGGAAATGGTCTGGGGATGCAGCGGCATGGCACTGGCCGGACCCGCGCCGGCCGGCAGCACGGTGGCGACCGGGGTGCCGCCGCGTTCGCCGGCCAGCAGCTTCAGGTTGGAATAGCCCACATCCAGCGCCGCCACGAACGACGCCGGCGTGGCGGCAGGCTGCTCCTCAACCTCTGCTTCGATTTCCTCTGCAGCCGACTGTTTGATGCGTGCCGGCGCTGCTGGCCTGCGCAGTGTTGTCTGCCGTGCCATCACGAAACCTCCGTACCGAAACGATAGGCCCCGTTCTATGGCCTCCCCGAGGCGGCTGACAATTATAGATATGGGACAGCCCCGGCCGCCGGGCGGCCGCGGCAGGTCCAGCCCGGCGTACAGGGCGGCCAGGGGCAGGCTGGCGCCGATCTCCGGCAGGTCCAGCGTGTCGCCCTCGTCGAGCAGGCGGCCGAGCCAGCCGCCGGGCTCGCGCGCGAACACGGTCGCGCCGATCCGGTCCGCCTCAAGCATGACGTAGCGGCGGATCGAGGGCGTCTCCGCGTAGTCGCGGTTGCTGGCGAAGCAGTCGGCGGCGGGGCGGTCGCCCGGCACCTCGAACACCACGACCGGGTCGTGCGCCAGGGTGGCACGCGGGTCGATCGGGCCACCCACTACGAAAGCATCGGGAGAGCGGACCGACTCCGCCACCTGCAGCTTCAGGGGGCTGCCGAACACCTGAAACGGCCCGCCGGCGAGCCGGTTTCCCATCTCCCGCAGGATGTTCCGCGCGATCGCCGCCTGTGCCGCGGTGCCACCTGCCGCGGTGCCGCCTGTCATGGAAGTTGCAGGAGGACGCTCATGGCAGGCAGGATAGCATGGGCGCCGGGACGCGAGCATGACAACCGTTGGTCTGCCCGATCGAGCCGGCCAATTGCCTGTAGGAGTCCCCATGGCCAGCGCCGACGACTTCCGGCCCTTTCTTGCCGAACTGACCGGGATTCGCCGCGACCTCCACGCCCACCCCGAACTGGGGCTGGCCGAGCACCGCACCGCGAAAATCGTCGCGGAGACGCTGGAATCCTGGGGCATCGAGGTGCACCGCGGCGTCGGCGTCACCGGCGTGGTCGGGGTGCTGCGGCGCGGCCATGGCCCCGCCCGCATCGGCCTGCGCGCCGACATGGACGCACTGCCCATGCAGGAGGCCACCGGGCTCGGCCATGCCAGCCGCAGCCCGGGCCGCATGCATGCCTGCGGCCATGACGGCCACACCGCCATGCTGCTGGGGGCGGCGAAATACCTGGCCGAAACCGGCAACTTCAACGGCACCGTCCACTTCATCTTCCAGCCCGGCGAGGAAGGCAGCGGCGGCGCGCTGGCCATGCTGAATGACGGGCTGTTCGAGCGGTTTCCCTGCGACTCCATCTTTGCCCTGCACAACCGCCCCGGGCTGCCGGTCGGCCGCTACGCCATTGGCCGCGGTCCCGCGGCGGCCGGCGGCGCCTTCTTCGACATCCGCATTACCGGCAAGGGCAGCCATGGCGCGCGGCCGGAGGGCAGCATCGACCCGGTAGTGGTCGCCGCCCACATCACCACCGCCCTGCAATCAGTAGTGGCACGCAACGTGCCGCCCGCCGACACCGCAGTGCTGAGCGTGACCCGGATCGTCGGCGGCGACGCCTACAACGTCATCCCGCAGACCGCGCTGCTCGCCGGCACCTGCCGCGCCTTCAAGCCGCACATCATGTCCCTGATGGAGGAGTCGCTGCGCCGCATCGCCGAAGGGGTGGCCGCCGGCTTCGGCGCGACGGCGGCGGTGGATTTCCGGCGCATCTTCGCCCCGCTGGTCAACGACCCCGGCCAGGCCGACGCCATCGCCGATGCCGCCGCGGCGCTGGTCGGCGAGGCGAACGTGCATCGCAACAAGCCGCCCGGCATGGGCTCGGAGGATTTCAGCTTCATGCTGGAACAAGTGCCCGGGGCTTATATCCAGGTGGGTAACGGCAATACCGCGCAACTGCATCATCCGCATTATGACTTCAATGACGACGCCATTCCTTTTGGGGCCGGGTTGTTTGCGGTGCTGGTGGAGCGGACATTAAGTAAGCAAGGCCAGGGCTCTGCCCTGGACCCGCCCCCGCGCGCAGCGCGCTCCCGCGCGACGGCCGAGGGGCCCCTGGACCCCATTCCGGTGGGGTCCTGAGCGCCGCCATGGACGGCAAGCGCCCTACGATCGCCTCCTTGCACGGTATGGTGGCGGCTGCCCATCCGCTGGCCGCCCAGGCCGGCGCGAAACTGCTGGCCTCTGGCGGCAACGCCTTCGACGCCGCCGCCGCCACCGCCGCTGCGCTGTGCGTGGTGGAGCCCTTCATGTCCAGCCTGGCCGGCATCGGCATGGCCACCTGCTACGTCGCCGCCGCGAAGCGCTTGCGCACGCTGGATTTCGTCACCCGCGTGCCGGCGCAATTCCCGGCCGGCGGGTTCAGCCGGGACGAGCAACCGTATCGCGGCCCGCTCGCCTGCGGCCCGCCGGGGTGCCTCGCCGGCTGGTGCGAGCTGGTGAAGGCGCACGGCCGCAAGAAACTGCCCGACATCTTCGCCCCGGCGATCGCGCTGGCACGCGACGGCCACATGCTGATCGCCGACAACGGCGCCTGCATGCGCGCGGCCATGCAGGACCTGCAGGATCTGCCCTACATCGAGGACTGGCGCAGCGCCTATCTCGGCCCGGCGGCCCACACGCCCGGCCCGGGCACGGTGCTGCGCCAGCCCAACCTGGCCCGCACGCTGGAAACCATCGCGGACGAAGGGCCGGACCATTTCTACCGCGGCGAACTCGGCCGCAGGATCATTGCCCATGTGCGGTCACTCGGCGGCTGCCTGACCCTGCAGGACATGGCCGCAGTCAGCCCGGTCTGGCGCGACCCGCTGGTGGCGGATTATCGCGGATGGCAGGTGCACACGCTGCCGCCGCCCAGCGAGGGGTTCCAGTTCCTGCTCACCCTGCGCATCCTCGACGGCTTCGACCTGCCGGCGATGGCGCCGGATGGCGCCGACCATCTCGACGCGGTCTGGCGCGCCATCCGGCTGGTCGCCGGCCTGCGGATCGCGCAGAACCGGCCCGGCCCCACGGCACTGGCGCGCATCCTGTCAGACGAACTGGTGGCGGCGATGCGCGCCCGCGTGCGCGACCCGCGCCCGCTGCAGGCACCGGCGGAACAAGGCGCGGCGCCCGAGCCGGAGCCGGCCTGCGAGCACACGACGAGCTTTTCGGTGGTCGATCGCCAGGGCAATGCGGTCTGCGTCACCCAGAGCCTGGGCGGGCTGTTCGGCTGCGGCGTGGTGGTGCCGGGCACCGGCATCTGCCTCAACGATTTTCTCAGCCGGGGCGAGGCGGACGCGCGCGGTCCCCATCCGCTGATCCCCGGCGCCGATTTGGCCCTGCCGATGGCGCCCTCGATCACCACGAAGGCGGGAAAGCCGGTTCTGCTGCTGGGCGCGCCGGGCAGTTACGGCATCAGTCAGACGCTGGTGCAAACCCTGGTGCAGCACCTCGATTACGGCCTGCCGATCCAGGACGCCATCGAGGCGCCGCGCGCCCGGCTGTGGGACGGGCGGCGCGTGCAGGCCGAGGGCCGCATCCAGGCCGCGACAATCGAGGCATTGCGCGGGCGCGGCCACGACGTGGAGGTCGCGCCGGATTGGAGCATACTGGTGGACGGCACGCACGGAATCGCGATCGACCCGCAGACCGGGGTCGCGTCCGGCGGTGCCGATCCGCGCCGAGAAGGCTACGTCGCAATTCCCTGAGGAGGTCCCGGATGGACGGCAATGGCCCGATCGTTGCTTCCCGCCACGGCGTGGTCGCGGCGGCCCACCCGCTCGCGGCCGCCGCCGGGGCGCGCATTCTCGGCCGCGGCGGCAACGCCTTCGATGCGGCGGTGGCCGCCGCCGCGGCGCTCGGCGTGGTGGAGCCATTCACGTCCGGCCTGGCCGGGCTCGGCATGGCGACCTGCTGGGTGGCGGGCGACAAGCGCATCCGCACGCTCGCCTTCCGCACCGCCGTGCCGCAGCGCTTCCCGGTCGGCCGGTTCAGCCAGCGCGAGGAGCTTCGGCTCGGCGCCATGGCGGTGGCTCCGCCGGGCAATCTGGCCGGCTGGTACAATCTGCTCAGCGCGCATGGCACGAAAACCCTGGCCGAGGTGCTGGCGCCCGCCATCGGGCTCGCCCGCGACGGTATCCCGCTCACCGAATTCAACACCGCCGGCATCAACCAGGCGGCGGAGGCCCTGCAGGACCAGCCATTCTTCGCCGCCTGGAACGCCGCCTTCACGGACGGCAAGGGCAGCGTGCGCCAGGGCCAGGTGCTCTGCCAGCCCGACCTCGCCACGACGCTGGAGGCGATCGCTTCGGAGGGCGTGCGGTACCTGTATGGCGGCCGGCTCGGCCAGAAACTGGTGGCGCATCTGCAATCGCTCGGCAGGCTGCCTGACCGTGGCCGATCTGGAGGCGGTGTCACCAGGCTGGGAAAGGCCGGTTTCCGCCACCTATCGCGACCTGACCGTGCACACGCTGCGCCCGCCGGCCCAGGCGTTCCAGTTCCTGCTCACGCTGCGCATTCTCGACGGTTTTGACCTCGGTGGCATGGAGCGTGACGGGGTCGAGCACCTCGACACCGTCTGGCGTGCCGTGCGGCTGGCGGCGATGGAGCGGGTTGCGCATGACCAGCCTTCGGCCGACGACCTCGACCGCCTGCTGTCGGACGAATCGGTCGGGCGGCTGCGCGCCCGGGTCGCCGATCGCGAACCGATCGAGGGGAGGGTGGAGCGCGAACCGGCGTCGTCCGGGGTGGCCCACGCCGAGCACCACGCCGCCGCGCTCTCGGTGGCCGACCGCGCCGGCAACATGGTGTGCATCACCCAGAGCCTCGGCGGGCATTTCGGCTGTGGCGTGGTCGTGCCGGGCACCGGAATGTGCCTGAACAACGCGCTGTACTGGGGCGAAATCGACCCGCGCGCGCGCAACGCGCTGGCGCCCGGCCGGGTGCTGAACAGCCCCATGGCGCCCGCGGTCGCCACCAGGGGGCGGGCGCCGGTGCTGGCGCTCGGTACCCCGGGCGGCGACGGCATCAGCCAGATCCAGCCGCAGGCGCTGGTGCAGTACGTGGATTTCGGCCTGTCCCTGCAGGACGCCATCGCCGCCCCGCGCGCGCGGCTGGGGGACGGGCGCCGGGTCACCGCCGAGAGCCGGATCGCCGCCGCTGTGCTGGAGGCGCTGCGGGAGCGCGGGCACGAGATTGAACTCGCCGGCGGCCTGGACAACGCAGGCCGGCGGCCTGCAGGCGGTGGCCGCCGATCCCGCGACGGGGGTGCAGACCGGTGCGGCCGACCCAAGGCGCGACGGCTACGTGGCGACCGCCTGAGGTCGGACCGCGCCGGTCGTTACCGGTAATAGGGCGGCGGTGCGTAGTAGACCGGCGGCGGCACGACATAGACATAGGGGCGGGGATGCCAATGGTGTTCCCGCCATTCATGTTCGCGCCATTCGTGCCGGCGCCAGCGCCAGTCATCGTCGTCGGCGCGCGCCGGCGTTGCGGCGGCCAGCACAACCGTCGCGGCCAGCACGCCGGCGACGGCGGAGAGGACGGTTCGTGCGATCATCGGTCGCTCCTTTCGCGGCCTGTCATGGCCACAGGCAGGATTTCAGCCGGGTGATCGTGGCGAAACACTGGCGACACTTGGCCGATGAATGTACATTCGCTGCGCTGGGCGCTGCGTTGGGGAAGTCTGGGCAGGAGCGCGACGGACGTGTCGATCGGTCGTGATATCAGGCGTTTCGTGAAGGCGGCGGTGCCACCGCTGTGCTTCCTGTTACTGGTTGCCTATTTCATCTGGAACGCCACCCAGGGCGATCGCGGTTTGCGCGCCTATGCGGGCCGGCTGGACGATCTGAAGGCGGCGCAGGCCGATCTGGCGCGGGCCGAATCCGACCTGGCCAACCTGGAGCGGCGGGTCGCCAGCCTGCGCGCCAACCACCTCGACCCGGATGAGCTGGACGAGCGTGTGCGGGCCATGCTGAACCGGACGGACCCCGCCGACGTGGTCGTGTTCTACGGGCAGGGCAAGAAGCTGTACTGATCATCTGGCCGGCCTCGCGGTCGTGCCCCACCCCCGTCAGGGGCGGGACCGCCCTTCGGTCATCCCATCTTATTGCATTGCACAATCAGCATTTTTTCGCCATCCGGCGCTTGCCGGGGGGTGGTCTGGCGGCTAGGTCTGGTCGGGTGCCATTTCGACGGCACGACCAGCGGATCAGCGGGGAGACGGGCAATGGCGCAGGCAGCCGAGGCGAGGAAGCGCGGCAAGGCACCCACGGGTCTGTCAGAGACGAGATCGGCAGAAGCGGGATCGGCAGAAGCGGGGTCGGCAGAGACGGGATCGGCGGGGGCAGGTTTGGCGCAGGACGCCCTGCTGCGCGCCTACCACGACATGCTGCTGATCCGCCGCTTCGAGGAGAAGGCGGGCCAGCTTTATGGCATGGGCCTGATCGGCGGCTTCTGCCACCTGTATATCGGCCAGGAAGCGGTGGTGGTCGGGCTGCAGATGGTCCTGAAGCCGGGCGATCAGGTCATCACCTCCTATCGTGACCATGGCCACATGCTGGCCACCGGCATGCAAGCGCGCGGCGTCATGGCCGAGCTGACCGGCCGCGCCGACGGGTATTCCCACGGCAAGGGCGGCTCGATGCACATGTTCAGCAAGGAAAGGAATTTCTTCGGCGGGCACGGCATCGTCGGCGCCCAGGTCAGCCTCGGCACCGGCCTGGCCTTCAGCAATGTCTATCGCGGCAACGACCATGTGTGCCTGACCTATTTCGGCGAGGGCGCCTCCAACCAGGGCCAGGTGTACGAAAGCTTCAACCTGGCCGCCCTGATGAAGCTGCCGGTGGTCTACGTCATCGAGAACAACCGTTACGGCATGGGCACCAGCGTCGAGCGCGCTTCCGCCTCGCGCGACCTGTCGAAGAACGGGGCGCCCTGGGGCATCCCCGGCAAGCAGGTGGACGGCATGGACGTGGAGGCGGTGAAGCGGGCGGGCGAGGCGGCAGTTGCGCATTGCCGCGCCGGCAACGGTCCGTTCCTGCTGGAGATGCAGACCTACCGCTACCGCGGCCACTCCATGTCCGATCCGGCCAAGTATCGCACCCGCGAGGAGGTGGAGAAAATGCGCAGCGAGCGCGACTGCATCGAACATGCGCGCGCGCGTCTCGCCGAACTCGGTGCCGATGAAGCCGCGATCAAGCGCATCGACGACGAGGTGAAACGCGTGGTGCAGGACGCCGCCGAGTTCGCCCAAAGCAGCCCCGAACCCGATCCCGCCGAACTATGGACCGACGTGCTGGTGGAGGGCTGAACCAATGTCCACCCCCATCCTGATGCCCGCCCTCAGTCCCACCATGACCGAGGGCAAGCTGGCCCGCTGGCTCAAGAAGGTCGGCGATGAGGTGCACGCCGGCGACGTGATCGCGGAAATCGAGACCGACAAGGCGACCATGGAGGTGGAGGCGGTGGACGAGGGACGGCTGGCGCAGATCCTTGTCCCGGAGGGCGCCGAGGGGGTGGCGGTGAACACGCCGATCGCCGTGCTCGGGGCCAACGGCGAGGATTCGTCAACCGCGCGCGTTCAGCCGGCGGCGCCGGCCGCAGCGAAAACCCCGGCTCCTGTCGAGGCGGCGAAGCCGGTTGCCGCCGCGGTCGCCCCGGTTGAGACCGAGTGGGGCGCGACAAAATCGATCACCGTCCGCGAGGCGCTGCGCGACGCCATGGCGGCCGAGCTGCGCGCCGATGACCTTGTGTTCCTGCTCGGCGAGGAGGTCGCCCAATACCAGGGCGCCTACAAGATCAGCCAGGGCCTGCTCGACGAGTTCGGCCCCCGGCGCATCATTGACACGCCGATTACCGAGCACGGCTTCACCGGCATGGCGGTCGGGGCGGCGATGAACGGGCTGAAGCCGATCGTCGAATTCATGACCTTCAACTTCGCCATGCAGGCGATCGACCAGATCATCAATTCGGCGGCCAAGACGCTGTACATGTCGGGCGGCCAGATGGGCTGCCCGATCGTTTTCCGCGGTCCCAATGGGGCGGCCAGCCGGGTCGCCGCCCAGCACAGCCAGTGCTATGCGAGTTGGTACGCGCATTGTCCCGGACTGAAGGTGGTGGCGCCGTGGTCGGCCGCCGACGCCAAGGGATTGCTGCGCGCCGCCATCCGCGACCCCAACCCGGTCATTTTCCTGGAAAACGAAATCCTCTACGGCCAGCATTTCGATTGTCCCATCGACGAGCAATTTGTCCTGCCGATCGGCCGCGCCAGCATCGAGCGGGCCGGCACTGATGTTACGCTGGTGGCATTTTCCATCATGGTGGGGGTTGCCCTGAAAGCGGCCGATGCCCTCGCGGAACAGGGCATCTCGGCCGAAGTGATCAACCTGCGCTCGCTGCGTCCGCTCGACATCAACACCGTTGTGGCGAGCGTGAAAAAGACCAGCCGGATCGTCACGGTCGAGGAAGGCTGGCCCTTCGCCGGCATCGGTGCCGAGATCAACATGCAGATCATTGAGCACTGCTTCGACTGGCTCGACGCGCCGCCGGCGCGCGTGCACGGGCTCGACGTGCCGCTGCCTTATGCCGCCAACCTCGAGAAGCTGGCGCTGCCGCAGCCCGACTGGGTGGTCAACGCCGTGAAGAAGCTGTTCTGACCGGGCCGGGAAGGGGACGCAGATGGCTACCAACATCCTGATGCCGGCGTTGTCGCCCACCATGACTGAGGGCACGCTGGCCCGCTGGCTCAAGAAGGAAGGCGACACGATCAAGGCCGGCGATGTCATCGCCGAAATCGAGACGGACAAGGCGACCATGGAGGTGGAGGCGGTGGACGAAGGCGTGCTCGGCCGCATTCTGGTCCCCGACGGCACCGCTTGCGTGCAGGTGAATGCGCCGATTGCCGTGCTGGTCGAGTCCGGCGAGGCGGTGCCCGAAGCCGCTGCCGCGCCCCCCGCTGCGACGTCCGCGCCCGCGGCGGCGTCGGGTGGCAATGGCCAGGATACCGGCCCGCGCGTGTTCGCCACGCCGCTGGCCCGGCGCATGGCGAAACAGGCCGGAATTTCGCTCGAGTCGCTGAAAGGGACCGGCCCCAACGGGCGCATCGTGCGCGCCGATATCGAGGCGGCGCAGCAGGGCCGCGCCGCCGCACCGGCCCCCGCCGCCGCCGTTCCGCCCGCCGCCGTTTCGGCCGCAGCGCCTGAGCCGCCCGCCGCTGTCCCTGCGCCCAAGCCCGTCGTGCTCACCGCGCCGCACAGGCTGGTGCCGCACACCACGGTGCGAAAGATCATCGCCCGGCGGCTGACCGAGGCGAAGCAGACGGTGCCGCATTTCTACGTCTCGATGGACATCGAACTCGATGCGCTGCTGAAACTGCGCGCCGAGCTCAATCTCCGCAGCGCCAAGGACGGGCCGGGCGCCTACAAACTTTCGGTCAATGACCTGATCATCAAGGCCGCCGCCGTCACCCTGCGCCGGATTCCGAAAGTGAATGCGGCCTGGACCGATGAGGGCGTGGCCCTGTTCGACGACATCGATATTTCGGTGGCGGTGTCCATTCCGGACGGGCTGATCACGCCCATCGTGCGCCAGGCCGACCGCAAGGGGCTTGCCGCCATCAGCGCCGAAATGAAGGATCTGTCGGCGCGGGCGAAGGTGGGGAAACTGAAGCCTGAAGAGTTCCAGGGTGGCGGTTTCTCGATTTCCAACATGGGCATGTATGGCGTGTCGAATTTCGCCGCCATCATCAACCCGCCGCAGGCCGGCATTCTCGCCGTCGCCGCCGGCCAGCAGCGACCGGTGGTGAAGGATGGCGCTCTCGCCGTCGCCACAATCATGACCTGCACCCTCAGCGTTGACCACCGGGTGATCGACGGCGCGCTGGGGGCGGAATGGCTGGCCGAGTTCAGGCGCATCGTGGAAGACCCGCTGAGCCTGCTGTTGTGAGCGGCGGCGTCACCATCCGCGATGCGGTGCCGGGCGACGAGGCGCTGGTTGCGCAGTTCGTTCGCGAACTGGCGGAGTACGAAAACCTGCTGCACGAAGTGCGCGGCAGCGAAGCGGATTTCCGCCGCGCCCTGTTCGGGAAAAAGCCACACGCCCGCGCCCTGTTCGCCGAGATCGACGAGCAGCCGGTCGGCTTTGCCGTGTGGTTCTACAGTTTTTCAACCTTTGCGGCGAAGCCGGGGCTCTATGTCGAGGATGTGTTCGTCGCCCCCGAGCATCGCGGCCGCGGCATCGGCCGGATGATCTTCCGCGATCTCGCCCGCCGCGCGCTGGATGAGGGCTGCGGCCGCATGGACTGGTCGGTGCTGAACTGGAACACGCCGGCGATCGGGTTCTACCGCTCGATCGGCGCGCGCGCGGTGGACGATTGGACGGTGCAACGCCTGGACGGCGATGCGCTGCGGGCGTTTGCCGGCTGGCTCGTTGAAAGCCCCCTCCCTCCAGGCGAGGGGGAGAAGAAAGGACGGAAACGATGCCCGACCAGACCTTCGACCTGATCGTGGTGGGCGGCGGACCCGGCGGCTACGTGGCCGCCATCCGCGCCGCCCAGCTCGGCCTGAAGACGGTCTGCGTCGAGCGCCAGCACCTCGGCGGCATCTGCCTGAACTGGGGCTGCATTCCCACCAAGGCACTGCTGCGCGCGTCGGAAATCAACCATTTGCTGCACCATCTCGGCGAGTACGGCTTTGCCGCCGACAATATCCGCACTGACATTGCCGCCGTGGTGAAACGCTCGCGTGACGTGGCGAAACAGCTTTCCTCCGGCGTCGCCCATCTGCTGAAGAAGAACAAGGTCACGGTGATCGACGGCCATGGCCGGCTGGCGGGTCGGAACACATTATCCGTCGAGACGGAGGGCAAGCCGGTCGCGACCCTTACCGCGCCGCACATCATTCTCGCCACCGGCGCCCGCGCCCGCGAGCTTCCCGGCCTGGAAGCGGACGGCAAGCTGATCTGGACCTACAAGGCGGCGATGATTCCCACCGCCCTGCCGAAATCGCTGCTGGTGGTCGGCTCCGGCGCCATCGGCATCGAGTTCGCCAGCTTCTACCGCAACATGGGCGCCGAGGTGACGGTGGTGGAGGTGCTCGACCGCGTGCTCCCCGTCGAGGACGAGGAGATATCCGCTCTGGCCCGCAAGTCATTCGAAAAGCAGGGGATGAAAATAATCACCTCCGCCATGGTGAAGGGAGCGAAAAAGAACGCCGACAGCGTGACCGTCACCATCGAGGCCGCCGGCAAATCCACCGACATCACGGTGGAGCGGGTGATTTCCGCCGTCGGCATCGTCGGCAATGTGGAAAAACTCGGGCTCGAGGGCACCGGCGTCAAGGTGGATCGCACCCATGTGGTGATCGATGAATTTTGCCGTACCGGCGAACCCGGCGTGTATGCGATCGGCGACCTGGCCGGCCCGCCCTGGCTCGCCCACAAGGCCAGCCACGAGGGCGTGCTCTGCGTCGAAGCGATCGCCGGCCTGCACCCGCACCCGATCGACTGGACCAACATTCCGGGCTGCACCTATTGCCGCCCGCAGGTTGCCTCGGTCGGCCTCACCGAGGCCCGCGCCAGGGCCGCCGGCCATGCGGTGCGGGTGGGAAAATTCCCGCTCATCGGCAACGGCAAGGCCATCGCGCTCGGCGAGCCGGAAGGCATGGTGAAGACCGTGTTCGACGCGAAAACCGGCGCATTGCTGGGCGCGCACATGATCGGCGCCGAGGTCACCGAAATGATCCAGGGCTATGCCATTGCCCGCACGCTGGAAACCACCGAGGCCGAACTGATTGAAACGGTCTTCCCGCATCCGACCATCAGCGAGACCATGCACGAAGCCGTGCTTGACGCCTTTGGCCGCGCCATCCACTTCTAGCCGGCGAGCGCGGGCACCCACCCGCGGCGCGAGGGATTGCGCATGACCACCCGCGTCGTCATCGACCACGCCGCCGCCCGGCACCCGGAGAAGGCCCACCGGCCGGATAACCCGATCCAGCGCAAGCCGGCCTGGATCCGGGTGAAAGCGCCGACGCATCCGGTCTATAATGAAACCCGCGACCTGATGCGCGGCCAGCAATTGCATACGGTCTGCGAGGAAGCGTCCTGCCCGAATATCGGCGAGTGCTGGAGCCGGCGCCACGCCACCATGATGATCATGGGCGATACCTGCACCCGCGCCTGCAGTTTCTGCAATGTCCGCACCGGCCTGCCCGGCCCGCTCGATGCGGGCGAGGCGGACCGGGTGGCCGATGCCGTCGCCCGGCTCGGCCTGCGCCACGTGGTGGTCACTTCGGTTGACCGCGACGACCTGGACGATGGCGGGGCGGCGCATTTCGCCGCCGTTATCCGTGCCATCCGCGCCGCCGCCCCGGGCACCACAATCGAGGTGCTGACCCCGGATTTCCTGCGCAAGCCGGGCGCGGTTGAGATCGTCGCGGCGGCCCGGCCCGACGTGTTCAACCACAATCTGGAAACCGTGCCGCGCCTGTATCCGTCCATCCGCCCGGGCGCCCGCTACTACCAGTCGCTGCGGCTGCTCGACAGCGTCAAGCGGCTGGACCCCGGCATCTTCACCAAATCCGGCCTGATGGTGGGGCTGGGCGAGGCGCGCGGCGAGATCCTGCAGGTGATGGACGATCTGCGTGTGGCGGAGGTGGACTTCCTCACCATCGGCCAGTATCTCCAGCCCACCGTGAAACATGCTGCCGTGGCGGAATTCGTGACCCCAGATACTTTCGACGAATATGCCAGCCTGGCCCGCGCCCGCGGTTTTCTGCTGGTGTCCGCGAGCCCGCTCACCCGCAGTTCGTACCACGCGGACGCCGATTTCGCCGCGCTGAAGGCGGCGCGCCACGCCTGTGCGGCGACCTGACATGCCCACGCACACGGAAACCCGCATCATCCCCTACCGGGCCGAGCAGATGTGGGATCTGGTCGCCGATGTCGACCGCTATCCGCAATTCCTGCCCTGGTGCGTGGGGGCGAAAGTGCGCCAGCAGACCGCCACGCTGCAGATTGCCGACATGTCGATCGGTTTCGGCCCGTTTCGCGAGAGCTTCACCAGCCGCAACACCTTGTTGCGTCCACAATACATCAAGGTGCGTTACGAGCGCGGCCCGTTTCGTTACCTCAATAACGACTGGTTTTTCGCCCCCGACCCGCGCGGCTGCAAAGTCGATTTCTGGGTCGATTTCGAATTCCGCAGCCGCATCTTGCAGAGCGCCATCGGCGTCGTGTTCAATGAGGCGACGCGGCGCATGGTCAACGCCTTCCTGCGCCGCGCCCGCGACATCTACGGCGCCCCGCAGACCCCCGTCCCCGCGGCCGGACAGGTCGGTCCGCAGCGGGTCTGAACGCTCGCCCGGAGCCATCGCCGCATGATCTACGCCCCGCCGCGTCCCGATTCTGCGCTGCCGCCGGTGCGGGTGAACCTGTTTTCCGACACGCAGACGCGGCCGACGCCGGCGATGAAGGCGGCGATGATGGCGGCGGAGGTCGGCGACGAGCAGGCCGGCGAGGACCCCACGGTGTGGGCACTGTGCGACCGCATGGCCGCCCTGCTCGGCAAGCAAGCCGCAATGTTCCTGCCCAGCGGCACGATGTGCAACCAGATCGCCATCCTGACCCATTGCCGCCCCGGTGACGAAATCCTGGCGCACGAGACGGCGCATATCCTCACCAGCGAGGGCAGCGGCGGCGCCGCCCTGGCCGGCGCGCAGATCACCCCGCTGCCCGGCCCGCGCGGCCAGTTCGATGCCGACGCCGTGCGCGCGGCCCTGCGTCCGCGCGGCTCGCGCTACGCCCCGCCGCAGGCCTTGCTGGAGGTGGAGCAGACCGCCAATTCCGGCGGCGGCACGGTGTGGCCGCTCGATCGTCTCACCGCCGTCGCCGCAATTGCCCACGAGGCCGGTCTGGCCACCCACATGGACGGCGCCCGGCTGATGAACGCCGCCATCGCCGCCGGCGTGCCGGCCATCGAAATGGTGGCCGGCTATGACAGCGTGTGGCTGGACTTCACCAAGGGCCTGGGCGCACCGCTCGGCGCCGTGCTGTGCGGCAGTTCGGACTTCATCGGCCGCGCCTGGCGCTGGAAGCAGCGCATGGGCGGCTCCCTGCGCCAGGCCGGCATCTGCGCCGCGGCCTGCCTGTACGCGCTGGATCACCACATCGCCCGTCTGGCCGAGGACCACGCGAACGCCCGCGCCCTGGCCCGGGGCCTCGCGCAGATCCCCGGCATCACCGTCGAACCGCCGGAAACCAACCTGGTGTTCTTCGACACCAAGGGCACCGGCCTGACCGCGGCGGACCTGCTCGCCCGGGTGCGCCCACACGGCGTGAACTTCTCGATCAACAGCACCTGGCGCGGGCGCGCCTGCACCCATCTGGACGTGACCGGCGCCCAGATCGACGAGGCGCTGGAGGTGATCCGGGGGACGTAAGCAAGGCCAGGGCTCTGCCCTGGCCTTGCTTACTTTTCCCCGAGCACCGCCATTGCCTGTTCCAAATCCGCGGTCAGGTCCTCCACCGCTTCCAGCCCGATGTGCAGCCGCAGCAACTGGCCGCCGAAATTTCCGGTGCCGGCGGTGCGGGTGACGAATCCATTGGTCGGCAGGGCCAGGCTTTCGAAGCCGCCCCAGGAGGCGCCGATGCCGAACAGTTGCAGCGCCTCGGCGAAGGCCCACACGGCGGCCTGGCTGTAACGCGGCTGGAACACCACGCCGAACAGGCTGCAGGCGCCGGAGAAGTCACGTTGCCACAGTTCGTGCCCCCGGGCGCCGGGCAGGGCGGGGTGCAGCACCTCGGCCACCTCGGGGCGCGTGCGCAGCCAGGAGGCGACGGCGATGCCGGAGGCCATCTGCCGCTCCAGCCGCACCGCCATGGTGCGCACGCCGCGCAGGGCCAGCCAGCAATCGTCGGGGCTGGCGAACTGGCCGAGTGCGAGGGCGGTGCCGCGGATGAGTTCCCAGTCGGCGTCGGTATTCACGGTGATGCCGCCGAGCAGCAGGTCGGAATGGCCGCCGGCGTATTTGGTCAGCGCCTGGATGGAGCAGTCCACGCCCTTGCTGAAGGGCTGGAAGAAATGGATGCCCCAGGTGTTGTCCATCAGCACCTTGGCGCCGCGCGCGTGCGCGATTTCCGCCAGGACGGGGATGTCCTGCACCTCGAAGGTGTGGCTGCCCGGGCTCTCGGTGAACAGAACGGTGGTGTTGGGACGAAACAGGGGGAGGAGGCCGGCGGCGTCGGTGCAGGGATCGTAATAGGTGGTTTCCACCCCGTAGCGCTTCAGCAGGCCGTCGCAGAAACTGCGAGTCGGGCCATAGACCGAATCCGGCATCAGCAGATGGTCGCCCGCTTTCAGGTAGGCCAGCAGCGGCGTGGTGACGGCGGCCAGCCCGGACGAGACGATCTGGCAATGCGTGCCGCCCTCGATCTCGGCGATCACGTTCTCCAGCGGCCAGTGCGTCGGCGTGCCCATCACGCCGTAGATGAGTTTCTGTTCGAAGCGGTGCGCCCCGGCCCCGCGCCGGTCGGCCATGCTGGAGTACAGCACGGTGGAACCGCGATGCACGGGCGGATTGACGAAGCCGTGCACATGAGCGCCGGCCCGTCCGGCATGCGACAGACGCGTGTGCAGGCCCGAATGCAGGGGGGGCCGGCCGGGCGGCGACACGTCGTTGGGCATCGGCCTCAATTCTCCAAGGGGGTATCGGGGCGGCCGCCCCATTCGCTCCAGGACCCGTCATAGACGGCGCCCGGCGGCAGGCCCGCCTGCACCATGGCGAGCGTGAGAATGCAGGCGCTCACGCCGCTGCCGCAGGAGGTCACGATGGGCCGGCTGCCATCCACCCCGGCCTCCTCCAGCCGGGCGCGCAGGGCCTCCGGCGGCAGCAGGGTCTGGTCGGGGGCGAGCAGCGCGGTGTAGGGCAGGTTGGCGGCGCCCGGGATATGGCCGGAGCGCATGCCGGCGCGCGGCTCGGGTATTTCGCCGGTGAAGCGGCCGGGGGCGCGGGCGTCCAGCACCTGTTCGTCGCGCGTGTCCAGATTGGCCAGCATGTCGCCGATGCCGCGCAACCGGGCGGCCCGGAAATCCGGCCGGAAGGTTGCGGGCGTTGCCGCCGTCGCGTCGCCGCTCTCGACCGGGTTGCCCTCCGCGACCCATTTCGGCAGGCCGCCATCCAGCACCGCGACGCGGTCATGGCCGAACAGGCCCATCAGCCACCAGCCCCGGGCGGCCGAGAACAGGCCCTTCTGATCGTAGAACACGACAAAGCTCGCGTTCGACACGCCGAGCGCGCCGATCAGTCTGGCGAACCGTCCGGGCGTCGGCACCATGTGCGGCAGGCTGGTCTCGGGATCGGACATGTCGTCGATGACGAAGCGCCGCGCCCCGGGGATGTGGGCGGCGCGGAACTCGGCCTCGGCATCCTTCGCCTCGGTCGGCAGGTACATGCTGGCATCGAACACCACCAGATCGGGTTCGCCCAGGTGCGCGGCGAGCCAGGCGGTGGAGACCAGGGTTTCGGGCATGCTTGTGTCCCTTTCAGGCCAGGGCGACGGTGATGCGGCGGTTCTGCCGGCCCTTGTTTTCGATCTTTTGTACCACGACACGGCCGATCTCGGCGGTGTTGGCCACATGCGTGCCGCCGCAGGGCTGCAGATCCACCGGCGGGTCGCCGGCGCCGATGCGCAGCAGCCGCAGCCGCCCCAGGCCGCGCGGCGGCTGCACCGAGAGCGTGCGCACCAGCGCGGGATTGTCGTCCAGCACCGATTCGTCCACCCATTCCGGGCGCACCTTGTGGCCGGCGGCGATCACCTCGTTCAGCCGTTTTTCAACCGCCTCTTTGGCCGGCGGGTCCGGCAGGTCGAAATCCAGCCGCGATTTGTCGGCGCCGACGCTGCCGCCGGTGACGGCGATGCCGGGCAGCACGACGCAGAGCAGGTGCAGCGCGGTGTGCATGCGCATCAGCCGGTGCCGCCGCGTCCAGTCGATCTCGCCCTCCACCGTCGCGCCGGCCGGTGGCAGCGCGGCGCCCGGGGCCGGGACGTGCAGGATGGTCTCGCCATCTCCCTTGATGGTGTCGGCGATCGGCGTCTCTCCGCCGGCCCAGCGCAGAATGCCGACATCGCCGGGCTGGCCGCCAGAGCGGGCGTAGAAGATGGTGCGGTCGAGCACGATCGCCTCGGGCGCGGCCGACAGCACCCGGGCCTCGGCGCGGCGCAGCGTCGAGTCGTCGAGGAACAGGCGCCCGGTCATGCGGGGACCTTCCACAATTCCCGCAGCATCGGCCGTTTCGCGGCGAGCCAGAGCAGGGCGATGGCGGTGACGGAATTGGGCATCTGTCCCGCCAGCGCCGCGTCGATCGCCCGCGTGGCCGGCCAGACCCGCACGCGGATATCCTCGGCCTCGGATTGCAGGCCGGTGAGGCCGACCAGCCCGTCCGGATCGCAGGGCGGGGCGGTCAGTTCGGCCACGTGCAGCGACACATGCTCGTCGCAGCCGCCGGGCGTGAGCAGGAAGTCGCCGATCGGCAGCAGGCGACGGGTCGGCACGCCCAGTTCCTCCTCGGTCTCGCGCGCCAGCGTGGTGGCGATGTCCTCGCCGGGGTCGCACAGCCCGGCCACCACCTCCACCATGACCGGGTCGAGTCCGGCGGCCAGCGCGGGCAGGCGGAACTGTTCGATCAGCACCACCACGTCGGCGATCGGGTCATAGGGCAGCACGGCCGCGGCCCGGCCGCGCCGCCACAGCTCCCAGGTGCGCGGCGCGTTCATGGCGCCATCGAAGCGGCGCTGGCGGAAGCGGATGCGCTGCAGGGGGAAGCGGCCGTCCCAGACGGTTTCGTCCAATTCGACGATGAGGTCGGGATAGGCGGGCAGGGGGGCGGGGCGGGGCATTGCGCCACCATAGCCAAGCCCCGCCGCGCTGCCCACCCAGGGGAGTGAACCGGTCCGGGCCGTTGCAAGCCAAAATGCGGGCGCCACATACGGAACTCTCGGCCAGGGGCAACCGATCCAATGACAAAACAGGGGGATCTGCCATTGCTTCGATTGCGTCAGCAGATCTGAGCCGGGCGGCTTTCGGTGCAACCTGGCAAGCCCGTCCCCGACAACGAGTCCACGGTGATCCTTCGCCCGCGCCGCCGTGTCGGGTGGAAAACCGTGTACGTGCTTTCCGGCGGGCTGGGGGTGCTGCTGGTCGCGCTGGTTGGCTTGTGGTGGAGCGTCCAGGCGCCGTCGCCATACCCTCCGATGCCCGTGTACCTGGCATCCGAGGCCGCGATCGCCGCCCATAGGGACAGCCGCACCACCGTGTTCCGCTTCGCGGCCAATCCGCGCATCCTGGTCATCGACTACGCCTCGCTGCGCGAGCAGGGGCTGACCCTGAACCGCATCGCCGCCCTGGTCGAAAAGGCGGGGCTGCCGCATGACCGCGTGCTCGACACCCCCGCCTTGAACACGGCGATCACCCAGGCCGGGGAAACGATCGAAACCTATTATTACGGCCACGACTACGGTGCCCGCGACCTGGCACAGTTCTTCGCGCTTGCCGACCGCGCCGGCACCCTCAGCGCTCGGTTACCACCCGCTCGCCGGCGCCGGGCCGCCGCAGGCTGAGATGGACCCGATCGGCCGGACAGGGCTACAAGCCGGGCGCCGCAGCCAGGGAGATCCGGAATGCACCCGATCCAATCATGGCCTTGCCCCACCAGCCGCAGCGGGGGAGTGGCCGCCCTCGTTCTGCTGGCGGCCTGTTCGGCGTTTCCGAAAGCGGCGACCCTTGATCAGGCGAGCGCTGGCCTGACCGGCATGGCCCCGTCGCAGGTCACCAGCTGTCTGGGCCAGCCGGGCACGCAACGCATGGCAGGGGATGGCCGGGCGGTCTGGACCTACACGCCCAGCCTGGATGCGATGAGCGCGCCCACGCCGGTGACCGATCCAAGCCAGGCGAGCTTTGGCTACGCTCCGTTCGGCGGCGGGGTCGGGAACCCCGGCATGGCCGCCGCGGTAGCGCCGCCGCCGCCGGCAAACTGCATGCTGGTGCTGACTTTCGGCAACGGGCGGGTGGCGGAGGTGAATTATCTCGGTCCCAATGGCGGCCCGCCGGCGCAGCCGCAGGCGTGCGGGGCGTTGGCCGGGCGCTGCCTGCCGTAGGTGGAGTCCGCTCAGGATGTCCGGTGGGCCGCCACGATTTCGCGCAGCTTCGCGGCCCCGGCGGCTCCCTTCAGCGCGTCCTTCCACAGCCCCTCGGCCACCCGCTGGTGCGCCGCGATCGCCTCGTCGGCGCCGGTGATCATCGCGACGCCGGTGGGCGTCCCCGGAACGGTATCCGGCCGGAACGGATTGATGGCCAGCATGGCACGATCGCGGGCGCGCAGGATCTTGAAGCTGCCGGTCAGTTCGGTGCTGGTCAGCAGGCCAAATTGCAGCCCCATCGGCTCGGTCTCCATCAGGGCGGCGATGTTCAGCACCTCCGACGCCGCCACCTGGCGGCCCAGCCGGCGGCTCCGCTCGGATAGCGGCGCCGCGCCGGCCACCCCGGCCTCCAGGAGCCGGGTCAGCCGGATTGCCGAAATCATGCAGATGATGGCGGGTTTGCGGCGCGCATACAGCCGCTTGCGGGCGGCCAGGATGCCCTGCGCCTGGTCGGCATTGGCGCGATACTGCGCCCGCTCGGCACCGGCCTGCTCGGCCAGATCCTCCAGCGCCGCCGCCAGCGCCGCGTCGTAGGCATCCGACGTGACCAGGTAGCATAACGGCCCGTCAACCTGCAGAATCTGGTCCGCGGTTTCCTCGACCTGCCGGATGCGCTCGAAATAGCCCACGGTCCGGTGATAATACTCGACGCCGATTCCCAGCAGCGATAGCGGCGAGATCTTGAGCAGTTCCGCCAGCCGCTTGATGGTGTCGAGCTTGATGACCTCGCCTTTCTCGTAGCGATACAAAGCGGCACGTGATACCCCGAGCCGGGCCGCGATCTCTTCGGCCCGCAGCCCCGATTCGAGGCGGTAGGCGCGTAGTTGCTGGCCGATCTCGGTGAATCGCATGACGGGTTTATCCAGGGTTGAACGCTGTCCCGTTGCCGGCGTCAGCGTCTCAGTTTCGACGGGGTCGCAGTCTATTTGCGATTCGTCCGGAAATCCACGCAAATTGCCGCTGCCCGCCTTCCGCCGCCGCAACCATGCATAAGCGGAGCACAACCGCCAGCACGCAAGCCGGTTCAGACGTTATATTTTTCCCGCCAGGCGAGGCCCGTCACCGTGTCGCCGGCGGGGCGGTACTCGCAGCCCACCCAGCCGCCATAGCCGAGCGAATCGATGCGGCGGAACACATACTCCCAGCCGATCTCGCCGGTACCCGGTTCGTGGCGCCCCGGCACGTCGGCCAGCTGCATGTGGGCGATGATCGGCAGGTACGCCTCGATGCGCCGGGTGAGGTCACCCTCGGTCACCTGGCAATGGTAGATGTCGAACTGCAGGCCCAGCCGGTCGCCGCCGATCGCCGCCACCACCGAAGCCGCCTGCGCCATGGTGTTGAGATGAAAGCCCGGCATGTCGCGGTGGTTGATCGGCTCGACCGCCAGCCTGACCCCCGCGGCCTGCGCCTGCCCGGCCGCCCAGGCCAGGTTGGCCGCATACACCGCGGCCGCGGTCGCGAACGGCACCTCGGGCCCTGGAATGCCCGCCATGCAATGCACCAGCCGGCAATCCAGCGCCGTCGCGTATTCCAGCGCAAGCTGCACGCCGTCGCGGAACTCAGCTTGCCGGCCGGGCAGGGCGGCCAGCCCCCGCTCGCCCCTTGCCCAATCGCCGGGGGGCGTGTTGAACAGCACCTGCCGCAGCCCATTTGCGGTCAGTCGTGCCTTCAACTCAGCGGCCGGGTGCGCGTAGGGGAACAGGAACTCCACCGCCGCGAAACCGGCCCGGGCGGCCGCGTCGAAACGGTCGAGGAAGCCGACCTCATTGAACAGCATCGACAGATTTGCGGCCAGGCGCGGCATGGCACCCTCTTTCCGGGACCGCGCGGACCCTACCCCCGGCCCGGCGGCCTGGCCAGATTGCGGCCCCGCCACACCACGGAGCGACCCCCACCCGATGTCGACCCCCCGATGATTGCCGAGCGCGTGCTCATGGGCCTCCTGCTGGGGGGCATCGCGGTCGGCTGCGTGCTGGTGCTGTGGCCGTTCTTCTCGGCCATCCTCTGGGCGGCCATCCTCACCTACACCACCTGGCCGATCTACGAGTGGCTGCGCACGCGCGGCGGCCTCGGCCATCTGGGGGCGGCGGGGGTGATGGTTTTGATCGCCTTCGTCACCGTCGTGCTGCCGATCGCCCTGGCCGTGCCGGGGGGCGCGGACGACGTGGACCAGTTGCGCCATGCGCTGCAGGCGGCCATTGCCGCCGGGCTGCCCGGTGCACCCGCCTGGCTGCCGGAAATTCCGGCGGTCGGCCCCACGCTCGCCGGGCTGTGGGATTCCTGGGCCGAGGACCTCACCGTCATGGGCGAGTTCTTCAAGCCCTATTTCGGCATGGCCGCGGAGTTCGGGCTGTCGTTGCTGCTCGGCCTGGCCAACGGCGTGCTGATGTTTTTGCTGGCGCTGGTCATCGCGTTTTTCTTCTTCGCCTCCGGTGACCGCCTGGCGGCCCGGATCCGGTTCATCCTCGGCCGCATTGCCGGCTGGCGCGCGCCCCGGCTGATCGAGGTCACCGGCGCCACCATCCGCGGCGTGGTCTACGGCATCCTCGGCACCGCCGTCGTGCAGGGCATTCTGACCACGTTCGGCCTGTGGCTGTCCGGCGTGCCGCGGCCGCTGCTGCTCGGTCTGGTGGCCGGCGGCCTGTCGGTGCTGCCGGTCGGTGCCCCGGTGGTGTGGATTCCGGCCGCGCTCTGGCTGCTGGCGCACGGCCATACGGCGTGGGGCATCTTCCTGTTTGTTTACGGCATCGTGGCCGTCAGCGGCGCCGATTCGATCATCCGCCCGTTCTTCATCTCCCGCGGCGCGCAATTGCCGTTTCTGCTGACCATGCTCGGTGTGCTGGGCGGGGCGCTGGCCTTCGGGCTGCTCGGCATTTTCGTCGGGCCGGTGCTGCTGGGAGTGGGGTTCACCCTGGTCAGCGAATGGTCCGGGTCGGCGGAGGCAGGGCCGGCGAAGTAGGACAGGGTCCGGGGCTCTGCCGCTGGACCCCGCCGTCACGGGTCAGGGATTGCATTCGTTCAGCGGTGGGGACTGTCCGTACAGCTGGAGGATCAACAGTCGGGCGGTGCCGGTCGGGGCGCCGACATGAATGGTGGCGCCGGTGCTCGTGTTCGCGGTCGTGCTGGAGCAGTTCTGGAAGAACGATTTCTGGCACGGGTAGGGGCCGGTGATCTGATAGCCGATTTTCGCTGTTTGCGGGTCGGCAACCGTAATCGGGCAAGAACAAATAAGCTGGCTTCTCCCCAGGGGCCGTTCGAAGCCGGGAAATGACTGGCCTATGGTGCTGGTGAAGCACAATCCGCCGTCGCACTGGGCATAGGCGCCCGTCGAGGTCGCGGCCGGACAGGTGTACAGCGCCTGGTTGCCATAGGGGGCGACGACCGACCAGGCCAGACTGAATGTGCTCGCCATGTAACCGTTGATCGTGCCGAAAGCGTTGACCGAGCAAATATCCTTGCCGTCATCGAAATTGAACGGCAGGCTGATGCTGTCGCCATGCTTGACATCGCAGGCGCAATAGGAAACGCCGTTCAACACGGTGCAGCTGGCGACGGCGCAAAGCGCGTAGGTCTGGTCTTTACATATCTTGAATACCTGAGGCGCGGGCGAGGTCAGGTCGCTCGCCGCACCCGCGGCGCGCGCCGCCTGCCCCGGCGCGAGCGCCAGGAGCACGGTGAGTCCTGCACCGACCAGGAATAAACACTTCCTTAAGAAAAAACGGTTCTCTCGGCTGGATGTCGTCTTGGTCCTGGCGGCCATGCGAAGACTCCATGCGGTGAAGCTGCGTAAATTATGTCTTTTCGATTGATAACGCTCTTCAACCGTAACGTTGCAGACTTTGACCCCAAGGTCAAGCAGGGATTTGCCTGTGGGAAAATATTGCGATCGCCGGCGCTCTCCGCGGCACTGCCGCAAGCCCTTCCCGGCTCCTCTGCCGGGCCGTCTGCGCATAGCCGGCCGACGGGGGGATAAGCGCGATTCCTTGAAGGGGCACCGGGCTTTCGGCCAGGCTTTCTCCAGGTTGGTCTTTGCAACCACCGCCTGGGTGCCTATGTTTCCGCCCGTCTGCCAGCGGGAGACCGAACCGGCACGATGCCCGCCTTCATCATTTCGCGGCTGTTGCAGGCGATCCCGGTGCTGCTCGTGGTGGGTTTCATCGCCTTCACCATGTTTGCCTTCGTCGGCGACCCGGTCACCATGATGCTCGGCCAGGACGCCACCGAGGCGCAGCGGGCGGCGCTGGTGCGCCAGCTCGGCCTCGACCAACCCATTCTCGTGCAATACGTGCATTTCCTGTGGGCGGCGCTGCACGGGCAGTTCGGCATTTCCTACCGGCTGGCCCGGCCGGTGTCCGGGCTGATCCTTGAACGGCTGCCGGCAACGGTGGAACTGTCCCTCACCGCCGCTGCGCTGGCGCTGCTCGTGGGGGTGCCGATGGGCGTCTACACGGCGATACGGCGCACCGGTGTGCTGGTGCGGGCGTTCATGATTTTCTCGCTGGTCGGCGTGTCGTTGCCGACCTTCCTGATCGGCATCCTGCTCATTCTCGTCTTTGCCGTGCTGCTGGGCTGGCTGCCCAGTTTCGGCCGCGGCGAGGTGGTGACCTTCGCGCATTGGAGCACCGGATTCCTGACCATCAGCGGCTGGCGCTCGCTGGTGCTGCCGGCGATCACGCTGGGGCTGTTTCAGATGACGCTGATCATGCGGCTGGTGCGCTCCGAGATGCTGGAAGTGCTGCGCAGCGACTACATCAAGTTCGCCCGCGCGCGCGGCCTGCCGGAGCGGGCGATCAATTTCGGCCATGCGCTGAAGAACACGCTGGTGCCGGTGATCACCATCGTCGGTTTGCAGATCGGCGGCCTGCTCGCCTTCTCGATCGTGACCGAAACGGTGTTCCAGTGGCCGGGCATCGGGCTGCTGCTGGTGCAGTCGATCGGGGCGGCCGACATTCCGGTGATGTCGGCCTATCTGCTGCTGGTCGCGCTGCTGTTCGTGGCCATCAATCTGATCGTCGACCTGCTGTACTACGCGGTCGACCCGCGCCTGCGAGTTGATCGCCGGGCGCTGACGGAAACCCGATGAACCGCATGCTCGCGCGCGCCTGGGACAGCGATTTTTGCTTTTCCTTTCGCCGTTCGCCGGTGGCGCTGGTCTCGGCGCTGCTGCTGCTGGTCGTGGTGACGGGCGCGGGGTTCAGTCCCTGGCTGGCGCCGCACGACCCCTCCGATCTCGCCAGCCTGAGCGTGATGGACAGCTTCCGGCCGCCCGCCTTCATGGGCGGCGCGGATTCCGGCTGGGCCTGGCCGCTCGGCACCGACGACCAGGGCCGCGACCTGTTGTCCGCCATCATGTACGGCACCCGCATCAGTCTGGCGGTGGGGGCGCTGGCGATCGCCTTTGCCCTCGCGGTCGGCATCGCGACCGGGCTGGTGGCCGGCTATGTTGGGGGTGTTCTTGATTCGTTGCTGATGCGCATTGCCGATATCCAGTTGACCTTCCCGGCCATCCTGATCGCGCTGCTGGTGGATGGGGTGGTGCGCGCGGCGTTGCCGCGCGACGTGCATGATCGCGCCCAGTTATATGTGCTGGTGTTTGCCATCGGCATCGCCCGCTGGCCGCAATTCGCCCGCACCGTGCGCGGCTCGACGCTGGTCGAGCGCGGCCGGGAATACGTCATGGCGGCAAGGGTGATCGGTCTGCCGGCGTGGCGGATCATGCTCAGCCATATCCTGCCCAACGTGCTCGGCCCGGTGCTGGTGATCGCCACCTTGAATCTGGGCCTGGCGATTCTGGACGAGGCGACGCTGTCGTTTCTCGGTGTCGGCCTGCCGCCGACGCAGCCGTCGCTCGGCACGCTGATAAGAATAGGCAACGATTTCCTGTTCTCCGGCGAATGGTGGATCACCCTTTTCCCCGGCGCCACGCTCGCCGTGCTGGTGCTGTCGATCAACCTGCTGGGCGACTGGCTGCGCGATGCGCTGAATCCGCGGCTGCGATGACCCTGCTCGACGTCGACCGTCTCATCGTCGAGTTCCCCACCCGCCGCGGCCTGTTGCGGGCGCTGGACCAGGTGTCGTTCAGCATCGGTGCCGGCGAGGTGCTGGGCGTGGTGGGCGAGAGCGGGGCGGGAAAATCGCTGACCGGGGCGGCCATCATCGGCCTGCTGGAGCCACCCGGGCGGATCGCCGGCGGGCAGATCCGGCTGGACGGCAGGCGCATCGACACGCTCTCACGCGAGCAGATGCGTCCGATCCGCGGCCGGCAGATCGGCGCCATCTTCCAGGACCCGCTGACCACGCTGAACCCGCTCTATTCCATCGGCCGCCATCTGGTGGAAACCATTCAGACGCATCTGAAGCTGTCCGATCGCGACGCGCGCGCGCGGGCGCTGCGCTGGCTGGAGGAGGTCGGCATTCCGGCCGCGCGGCAGCGTATCGGCGCCTATCCGCACGAATTCTCCGGCGGCATGCGCCAGCGCGTGGTGATCGCGCTGGCGCTGTGCGCCGAGCCGCGCCTGCTCATCGCCGATGAGCCGACCACCGCGCTCGACGTGTCCGTCCAGGCGCAGATCATCGCCCTGCTGAAGCGGCTGGCCCGCGACCATGGCACTGCGGTGATGCTGGTGACGCACGACATGGGCGTAATCGCCGAGGCCGCCGACCGCGTGGCGGTGATGTATGCCGGCCGCATCGCCGAAATCGGCCCGGTGCGCGCGGTGGTGCAGCAGCCCGCGCATCCCTACACGGAAGGGCTGATGGGCAGCATTCCATCGCTGCTGCACCGGGTCGAGCGGCTGCGCCAGATCGACGGTGCCATGCCGCGCCTGACGGCGATTCCCGCCGGTTGCGCCTTCAACCCGCGCTGCCCGAAGGTTTTTCCCCGCTGCCGCACCGAGCGGCCCGATCTGCTCGACGCCGGCGATACGCGCGCCGCCTGCTGGCTGTACGACGCCGGCAGCGAGCACCGGGCAGGAATTGCGGCCGATGCCTGACACACCGGTGCTGCAGGCGATCGGCGTCACGCGCGATTTCGACGTCTCAAGGCCCTGGCTGCAGCGCACGCTTGCCCGTGAGGGGCGGCTGTTGTTGCGGGCCGTTGACGACATCAGCTTTGCCATTCCGCGCGGCAGCACGCTGTCGCTGGTCGGCGAGAGCGGCTGCGGCAAATCCACGCTGGCCCGGCTGGCGGTCGGGCTGTACGCGCCGAGTGCAGGACAAATCCTGTTCGAGGGCAAAGCGCTTTCGGCGGCGCGCGCGCAACCCGCGCTGCGCCGGCGCATGAACATGATTTTTCAGGACCCCTACGCCTCGCTGAACCCGCGCTGGCGCGTGCGCGACATCGTGGCCGAGCCGATCCGTGCGTTCAGGCTGTTGGCGTCGCCGCCGGCGATCGCCGAACGGGTCGGTCTGCTGCTGGCGCAGGTCGGATTGTCGCCGGCGGACGGTGAAAAATTCCCGCACGAATTCAGCGGCGGACAGCGCCAGCGCATCTCGATCGCCCGCACCTTGTCGAGCGAGCCGGATTTCCTGGTCTGCGACGAGCCGACCAGCGCGCTCGATGTGTCGGTGCAGGCGCAGATCCTGAACCTGATGCGCGATCTGCAGCAGCGGCTGGGCCTGACCTATCTGTTCATCAGCCATAATCTGGCGGTGGTGCGGCACATGTCGGACCGGCTGGGGGTGATGTATCTCGGCCGCATCGTCGAACTCGGCCCGGGCGAGGCGGTGTTCCGCACGCCACGCCATCCGTACACGCGCCTGTTGCTGGAGGCCATTCCCGACCTCGCCAGGATCGGCAAGCCGCGCGCGCCGGTGGGCGGCGAGGTGCCGAGCCCGATCGACCCGCCGCCGGGTTGCACGTTTCATCCGCGCTGTCCGCTGGCCAATGCGCGCTGCCGGGTCGAGAGACCGGTGCACACGCGCGTGGCGGCGGTGGAAGGCGCGGTGCTGGTGGCCTGCCATGCGGTGGCGGAAGGCCGTGACGCCGCCTGAGGGCTTTTCCTGTCTCCGGATCAGGGCGCGGGCTTGAACGGCTCCGGCCGGCGGTTGGCGCCCTGACGTTCCAGCATCCAGCCGGGGTATTCCGCCGGCAAGGCGCTGACCGCATCGAGTGCCGCCAGTTCGCCATCCGACAGCACCAGGCCCGTCGCGGCGATGTTGTCGGCCAGTTGTTCCTGTGTCTTGGCGCCGATGATCACGCTGGTCACGTGCGGCCTGGCGAGCAGCCAGGCCAGCGCCACCCGCGCCACCGAAACGCCGTGCGCTGCGGCAACCTCGCGCATGGCGGCGACGCAGGCCCAGGCGCGATCCCGGTCCACCGGCGGGAAGTCGAAGCTCGCCCGCCGCGCGCCTTCCGGCCCGTCCGACCCCGGCCCGAACTTGCCCGACAGCAGGCCGCCGGCGAGCGGACTCCACACCATCAGCGCCACCCGTTCCTCGGTCAGCAGCGGCACGATCTCGCGCTCGATGTCGCGGCCGGCGATGGTGTAATAGGCCTGCAGGCTGTCGAAACGGGCGAGGCCGGCGCGCTCGGAAATGCCGAGCGCCTTCATGATCCGCCAGGCCTGCCAGTTGGAGACGCCGACATAGCGCACCTTTCCCTGCCGCACGAGGTCGTCGAGCGCGCGCAGGGTTTCCTCGATCGGGGTGGCGGCGTCGGTGCCGTGGATCTGATACAGGTCGATATGGTCGGTCTGCAGCCGCGCGAGGCTTTCGTCCACGCTGTCCATGATATGCGCCCGCGAGCTGCCGCGCTCGTTCGGGCCGGCGCCCATCTGGCCGAACACCTTGGTGGCGATCACGACGTTGCTGCGGCGGATGCCAAGGTTGCGCAGCGCCTGGCCGAGCAACTGTTCCGACTGGCCGAAGCTGTAGACATCCGCGGTGTCGATGAAGTTGACTCCGGCATCGAGGGCGGTGCGTACGATGCCGTCCACCGCGCCCTGCTGCAGCGCGCCGATCCGGCTCCACAGATCGCCGGTGCCGCCGAAGGTCATGGTGCCCAGGCAGATTTCGGAGACGAACAGGCCGGTGCGGCCGAACTGGTTATAGCGCATGGCGATCTCCTTGCGGATCAGCGGGGCGGATCAGCGGTCCAGAATGGCGCACCGGGCGGGCATTGCCGAGGGTGGCAAGGCAGTTGTGAACGGGCCACGGCGTTCGGGCGCCAGCCGAACCGCGGCCGCAGCCCTGCCATGTGGTTCGCCCGGTCCGCCGGTCCATGGGCAGGTGCGGTTTTTGCGTCCCGCCGCTGCGCGGATTTTCCGCGATGGAGGCCAGTGCAGGCCATGCAAGACATTTCCCCGACCATCGACTCCCCGACCATCGACCCCACGCTGGTGGAACTCGCCGCCTGCCGGGTTTGCGCCATCAAGCTGGTGGAACTCTGCTATCCACGGGCTTGGTGGTTTCGTCCGTTCCGGGAGGTTTTTGCCACTGCTATCCGCCTGTTTGCGTTGTTCCATCCGGTCCCGCCGGAGGCGTATGCGCTGCGCTCGCCGCTCTGCCGCGGCTGCATCCGCTTCCGCAAAAACGCCGCGCGGCAGGGCTCGCCGTTGTTCCGCTGGTTCGATGCGCGGCTCAATCCGCTGTTCAACCATGTGCGGGCCAGGCTGCTGACGCCGCAGGAGATCGACCATGCGCGCGAATTCGCCCACCGTGCCAGCGACCCGTCGTTCCAGGGCTGGTGACCGGCCGGCCCCGGGTTTTGTCGGCTTTGTCGCAAAAGCGACGTAATATTCCGTCAGGAATAGCGGGATCGGGCCGAACGGCCCTTCCCGATGTGGCTGGCATGGTGTTTGCTGAAAAGGCAATTGCGCGATACGATTCGCGACAGGACATTCGGCATCCCCGTTCGCATGTCATGTCGGATTGCCATCCGAAACGATGAGCCGGAGTGAACTCTCATGGTTGCGAATCTCGACGACACGGCGCCGGCGGTGGCTATCCCGTTCACGAGCAAGGTGAATATCGACGCCGTCCTCACCGAGGTGGTGGTCACGCTCCGCCATGAGGGTGCGCAGGTGGCCGGTCTGCTGCAGCGTTTCGGCGAGAAGCTGCCCAATGGCAAACGCAGCATGTGGCTGCAGGATATCGCCTCCGGCGCGCTGCGCCGGATCGACGAACCGCGCGGTCCCGGCGCGACGGGCTGCCTGCTCGATGCCGACGCCCTGGCCCATGCCGCCTGCGACCTGCGTCGCGTGGCCGAGTCCAACGCCGACCTCGCGGTGGTCAACAGGTTCGGCAAGTCGGAAGCGGAGGGGCGGGGGATGCGCGCCGAGATCGCCGAGGTGATGGCCGCCGGCATCCCGCTGCTGATCGCCGTCCGCGCCGACCTGCTCGATGCCTGGGCCAGTTTCCTCGGCACGCCGGCGATGCTTTTGCCGCCCAACCCGCAGCCCATCCTGGCGTGGGTCCGCCCCCTGGTGCGCACACGCGCGCATGCGCGGGTTACGGCATGGCCCGACTAGTACACCTCGCCGGAAGTGGCGACTCCCTTCCGGCGGCCGGGTCGGAGGGGGGTGAGTCTGGTCTGCCACAGGGCGGCACCAATCGTCATGGCGGCGGCAAACTCGGCGGTTTTCCGCGAGTCAGCGGCCTTGCGGATATGGCAGGGGCGAGTCTCGACCCCTCGTCCTGATTCGCCGGAGCCTGTGCATGCCCCGCCTGTCCGCTGCCCCGATCGCCCTGACGCTTGCGCAGGAGGAAGAGTTGCAACGGCTCGCCCGGGCGCACAAGACGCCGCGTAAGCTGGCCGAACGCGCCGAGATGATCCTGCGCTCGGCGGCAGGAACGCCGGTGCGCGAGATCGCCCGCGAACTCGGCGTCTGGCCGAAGACAGTGCGGCACTGGCGCGCCCAGTGGCTGGCCAGTGCGGCGGACTCGCCGGTAGTGGCGCGGCTGACCGACGCGCCGCGGCCGGGCGCGCCGGCGACGTTTTCCCCCGAGCAGGTCTGCGCGATCGTGGCGCTGGCCTGCGAGAAGCCGGACGAGCAAAGCAACCTGCCCCTCAGTCATTGGAGCCAAAGCGAAC
The DNA here is from genome assembly GCA_963709085.1 of uncultured Alphaproteobacteria bacterium. GTDB lineage: Bacteria > Pseudomonadota > Alphaproteobacteria > Acetobacterales > Acetobacteraceae > Rhodovastum. The sequence continues at coordinate 3,222,998 of CAVPVB010000007.1, read as the reverse complement.
TGGCCCGAGAGGCGGTCAGGCGTGGCATCGTGGACAGCATCTCGCACGGCTCCGTCGGGCGCTTTTTAAAAAAGAGGCCGACCTCAAGCCGCATCTCGTGCGCGGCTGGCTGACCCCCAAGCCAGATCCTGAGTTCGAGACCAAGTGCGCCGACGTCTGCACCGTCTATCATGCGGCACCGGCGGCGGCGCAGCAGGACATCCGCACGGTCTCGATCGACGAGATGACCGGCGTGCAGGCGCTGGAGCGTGCCGCCCCGGACCTGCCGATGCTGCCGGGCAAGGTCGGCCGCCGCGAGTTCGAATACATCCGCCACGGCACCCAGACCCTGATCGCGGCCTTCAACGTCGCCACCGGCCAGGTGATCGGCACCGTCGGCGACACCCGCACCGAGCAGGACTACGCCAGCTTCCTGGAGCGCCTGTTCGCCACCGGCACCTCGACCACCGGCTGGCGCGTGGTCGCCGACAACCTCAACACGCATGTCTCGGAAAGCGTGGTGAGACTGGTCGCCGACCTGTGCGGCATCAAGGACGACCTCGGCGAGAAGGGCAAGTCCGGTGTGCTCGCCTCGATGGCGACGCGCGAGGCGTTCCTGCGTGATGCCACCCACCGCATCCAGTTTCACTTCACGCCCAAGCATGCGTCGTGGCTCAACCAGATCGAGATCTGGTTCTCCATCCTCGTGCGCAAGCTGCTGCGCCGCGCCAGCTTTGTGTCCAAGCAGGATCTGAAGGCTCGGATCGAGGCGTTCATCGCCTACTTCAACCGCACGCTGGCCAAGCCGTTCAAATGGACCATGACCGGCAAGCCGCTCGCTGCGTGAGGGCCGCCCGAATGGGGTCCACTTTTCCGGCAAGGTGTACTAGTGCCGCCTGCTGGAAGTGCCGACCCCACTACCGCTGTCAGGGACACACAGCTTCCTGGGCGGATAAGCCGACATATTGACAGCGTGCAGGCAATGTGACTTTATACACACATCATGACCGCTGCCGCCGATGTCTTCGCTCACCCTGCCAGCCGCCTCTCCCTCGAGGTGTTCCGTCTCAACGCCGCCCTGATCGCCGTCGGCGACGCCCTGGTCGCGCCCCTCGGGCTGACCAGCGCCCGCTGGCAGGTGATGGGGGCGGTGGCCGAGGCTCGCGGCGGGCTGCCGGTGGCCGGCATCGCCCGCAACATGGGCCTGGTGCGCCAGTCGGTGCAGCGGATCGCCGACGAACTCGAAGCGGAGGGCATCCTCCACTTCGTCGCCAACCCGCATCACCGTCGGGCCAAGCTGGTGCAACTCACCGAGCGGGGGGCGGCGCTGTTTGATGCCGCGAGCGCAAGCTGGCTGGCACTGGCCGACACGCTCGTCGCGGCGCTCGGAGCCGTCGAGGTCGATCGCGCCGTGGCGCTGCTGCGCGCCGCCCGCGAGTCCCTTCAGCCCCCTGACCGAGAAAAGGAAGCTTCATGATCCGCATTCTGCACCGGATCGCCGGCGTGACGGGCATGCTCACCATCGCCGCGTTCTGGAGCTCCACTGTTGCCGCCGAGGCGCTGGGTGGCCCAGCCGTGGTCGTCGCGGTAAAGACCGCGATCCTGTGGGGATTGTTCGTCCTCGTGCCCGCAATGGCAATCACCGGTGCGACGGGCTTTCGCATGGCCGGAGGTACGGTGGACCCGGGTCTCATCAGCAAGCGCCGCCGGATGCCGTTCATTGCGCTCAATGGCCTGCTCGTCCTCGTGCCCTGCGCCATCTTCCTCCACGCCAAGGCCGCTTCTGGCGAGTTCGGCAGTGTGTTCGTCTTCGTGCAAGCGATCGAGCTGCTGGCAGGTGCGGCGAACCTCGCGCTGATGGGCCTGAACCTGCGGGACGGCCGCGCCCTGGCCGGGCGCGTTGTTGCGGCCTGAGCGCCGGGATGTGGGCAGACCGCTCACAGCATGAGCGAAGCCGAAAAGGGTGATTTCGTCCGGCGAACGGCACTGGCCGGAACCACGCAGGAAAGTGGACTCCATTGCATCGCGTGGCATCCGACCGAGGCGATATCAATCGACGGCGCGACCCAGCTGCGGCGCGACCTGCGCCAGCGCCTGGAGGAGAGCTACCCGATGGAGTACTATGGCTTGTTGCGCCTGTTTCATATCCTCGGCGCAGTTCTGATGGGCGCCGGGCTGATCGGTGTCTGGATGGCCGACCTGCGCTCAAGGCAACTGCGCGAACTTGCACCGTTTGCCGAAGCCGTGCGCAACATTGCCGTCTTTTACGACGGGTTTGTCGTCCCGGGTGCCTTGCTGCTGATGGTGTCCGGTACATGGCTCATTGTCACCGTCTATGGCGGCTGGGGCTTCCTGCACATTCCGTGGCTGGTCGGAATGGCGGGGCTGTTCGCATTCGAGTTCATCGAGGGCAACACCATCACCCGCCTCTATTTCATGCGGCTGCGCCGCCTCACCCGGGTGGCGCTCGCGGCCGGGCACGTCACGCCCGAACTGGAGTGTGCCCGCGGCGAGACCGTGCCGACCTTCACGCACTTCCTCGACCTGCCGATCCTGTTCGTCATCATTGCCCTGGGCGCGACCCGGCCGACGGACTGGACGCTGTTTCTGGTCGGGTCCTCCGTCGCTGTGGTATTGGCGACGCTGCTGACTCTGGTCGTCCCCCGTCTGTATCCATGGGGCGGGGAGACGACGGTGCCGCCGCAGTCGTAGGCCGGAACACTACCGTTCGCCGCAGCCCCTCCCTGCCAGCGAGGCTTGGGTCGCTCGAAGTCCGCTAATGACGTGCATAGGCAGGAACGGGGTCCGTTCTCCCGGCGAGATGTACCTAGAACGGGGCGGATGGTCCTTCGCCGTTCATGCGGACGCCCGGCCGAGGGCGGCGTTCAGGCGCCTGCCGGCCCATTCGGATGCCAGCAATCCGACCAGCGCGAGCGTGAGTGATACCAGCGAGAGTTGCGCCGCCTTTGCCTCGCCGCCGGGAACCTGGAGGGAAGCGTAGATCGCCAGTGGCAGCGTCTGGGTTTCGCCGGGAATGTTGGCGGCAAAGGTGATGACGGCACCGAACTCCCCCAGACAGGTCGCATAGGCCACGATCGCGCCGACCAGTATGCCGGGCGACGCCAGCGGCAAGGTGATGTTGACCAGGCGATCGAGCCGGCCGGCGCCCAGGGTGCGCGCGGCCTGTTCCAGGCCCGGATCGGCGGCTTCCAGGGACAGGCGCACCGACCGGACCATGACCGGAAACACCATCACCGCGCAGGCGAGGGTCGCGCCGGCGGTGGTGAACACCAGCCGGATGCCGAACCAGTCATGCAGCAACGCGCCGATGGGGCCGCGCACCCCGAACAGGATGAGCAGCAGCCAGCCGGTCACCACCGGGGGCAGCACCAGCGGAAGATGCACCACGGCGTTCAGCACCGACCGCCCCGGAAACCGGCTGCGCGCCAGCACCCAGGCCGTTAGGATCGCCAGCGGCAAGGCGAAGCCGACGGCGCGCAGGGCCACGTCCAGCGTCAGCCGGACAGCCTGCCATTCCTCCCCGGTGAGGATGCGGCCTACTCCACCTTGAACCCGTGCCGGACAAAGACATCGCGGGAGGCGGCTTCGGTCAGGAAGCGCAGCAGGGCGCGCGCCTCCGGCGTATCGCCGGCTTTGGTCACGGCGAAGGGGTAGGTGATGGGATCATGCGTGTCGGCCGGAAAGGTGCCGGCAATGACAACGCCTTTGCTCGCGGCGGCGTCGGTGCCGTAGACGATGCCGGCCGGCGCCTCGCCGCGTTCGACCAGCAGCAGGGCGGCGCGCACATCATCGGTCCGCGCGAGCCTGGGTGCGACGGCATCCCACACCCCGAGCTTCTTCAGCGCCTGTTCGGCGTAGATGCCGACCGGCACATGCGCGGGATCGCCGGTGGCGAGCCGCCCTTTGGCCCCGAGCAGGGAGGCGATGTCGAAACCGGGGCCGATCTTGATGGTCGCCGGCTTGTTGGCCGGCACGATGAGGACGAGATCGTTGCCCAGAAGGTCCTTGCGGGTGTCGGCGGCGATCAGATTGTGTGTCGCCAGGTAGTCCATCCATTTTTCGTCCGCCGAAGCGAACAGATTGGCGGGCGCGCCCTGCTCGATCTGCCGCGCCAGGGTCGAGCTTGACGCGAAGGACTGGCGCAGGGCCGGATGGCCATTCTTCTGCCAAAGGACGGAGATGTCCTTCAACGCATCGGTCAGGCTCGCGGCGGCGAACACCGTGAGTTCCTGGGCTTGCGCGGCGATCGGCAGCAGCAGGAGAAAAGCGAGGATAAGGCGGCGCATGGGCGGTTTCCTTTCAGGGCCCGACGGGGCGCGTGGCGCTACGCAACCCGTCGATCTGGGCGGGCGAGAGAACGCGGCCATAGACAATTGCATTGAAGATGGCGCCGGCCGTTCCGCCATCGGTGCCGCTGAGCCACATCAGCCCGGCCAGCCGGTTGATCGATGGCGGCCCGTCCACCCATCCGAACGGCAGAGTTGGCGCGATCAGCACATGATGGGCGCGAACCGCGCGCAGCGATCGCCACGGTTCCGAACCGAGTGTCGTCCGCATCGCCGGATCGGCGAAGACCAGAAGATCGGGGTCGAGTGCCTGGATGTCTTCCACTCTGGCATGGCGAAAGTTCCCCGGCCCGTCCGGGGCCAGCACCTTCCAGCCGAGCAGCGCAAACATTTCGGTTGCACCGGTTCCGGGGGCGGCAACGGCCAGGCCGTCAGCCCCGCGGGCATAGACGACCGTGCCGCGCGGCGCCGATTTGTCGGGCAGGGTCAGGATGGCCTCGGCGAAGCGCGCCAGCATCTCCGCCCGATCCGCGCGGTGCAGCGCCTCGCCGAGCGTCCGCAGCACCGCCGGTATCAGCGTGAGTTTGCCGTCGAGCAGCAGGGTGGGGATGCCGGTATTCTGCTGCGTGTTCACCGCGGCCTGGACGTAGCGGGAACCGACATCGCCGTAATCGAGGATCAGGTCCGGCGCGGATGCCTTGATCGCGGCGGTCGCATCGGCGGAGCCGGTCGCCGGTGGGGCCACCGGCAGGGCGGTCAGGCTGTCCGGCAGGAAGGCCCCGGCGGCAGCGGATGGCGGGTGCGGCCAGCCGGCCATCAGATCGGGCGCCAATGCCGATAGCAGCACCGCGGCCGGCGGGCCGGCCGGCAGAACCCGCGCGATCCGGTCGGGCAGATGCACAAGCCGCCCGGTGGCGTCGGTGATATCCGACCCTTGGGCGAGCTGCGGCAGGGCGAGAAACACCAGCAGCAACCAGCGGCACATCTGTCCCTCCCGCCTCAACGCGCCGGATATTGTGGATGTCACCTAATCAACTGCGAGGATCACGTGCGCCGCGTCGAACAGCGCGATCACCGCCACCCCGGCCTGCAGGGCGAGCGCATCGGCGCTATGGCGGGTAATGACCGAGGTGAGGGTTTTGCCGTCGCCGATATCGACCACGATTTCGCTGTTGACCCCGCCGTCCACCCGATCCAGCACCGTGCCGGGCAGTCGGTTGGCGACCGACAGGCGCGGCGCGTCCTCGGCACGGGCCAGAATGACGAAGCCCGACTTGATCAGGGCGATCACGTCCCGCCCGGGCGCCAGTCCGAGATCGTCGACGCTGTGGCTGGTAATCACCGCCACGATGCTGCTGGTCGCGGTGGCGCGGAGCGCGATTTCGGCATTGACGGCGGCGCGGGTGATGCCGGTTACCCGGCAATGCAGGGCGTTACGGGCGCTGGTTTTCATCGCGACGTTCCAGAACAGCAGGTCGATCGGGATGTCGGCCTCGTCGCGGCCGATCGCGGCGGAGATTTCGGAGAGCTTGGTTTCCAGGCGGCGGAACGCGGCGATCAGGCGCCGTCCGCTGTCGGTCAGGGTCGCGCCGCCGCCGCCCCGGCCGCCGGACTGGGTGAGCAGGGCGGGCGCGGGCAGCAGGTTGTTGACCGCGTTCAGCCCGTCCCAGACCGCCTTGTAGCTGTAGCCGAGCGCCTTTGCCGCCGCGGTGATGCTGCCATGGTCGGCCACCGCCTCCAGCATGGCGATGCGGTCGCGCCCGACCGGCAGATGACTGCCACCGCGCAACGCCAGCAGCGCCTCGGTTCGGGGACCGTCTGCAGGAACGGCATCGCTCGTCATATAGCGAAATTATATGACGCTGACCCGGCTGGCAACGCCGGCATGCAGCCGCGGCAGGGCAATCGGGTGAAGGAAGGCCAGGGCTCTGCCCTGGACCCGCCAAGGGCCGAGAGGCCCCTGGACCCCGCTCCTTGAAGGGTCTTGGGAAAGAGGGGGGTGAGGAGGGGCATCGGCTCCTCCTCACCCCCCTCTTTCCCAAGACCCTTTAACGAATGGGTTCTAAGGGCTCCGCCCTTAGCGGGGTCCAGGGGCAGAGCCCTGGCCTTCCTTCACCCGATTGCCCTGGCCGCCACGGCCAGCGCCAGCGCCAGCGCGCCCATCCGCAGCAACGGATCAAGCTCGTCCAGCCCGGTCCACGCCGCCAGCGCCCCGCTACCTGTGAAGGCAAGGGCCGCCACCAGCAGCGCCGCCAGGGAGAGAACAACCCGTCTCATCGCAGCCGCGCCCCCGCCGGGTCCGCATGAAACAGAAACAGGTCGCCGCGACGCTCCAGCGTGCCGTCGATTTCCACCCGCAACGCCGTCAGTGTCCGCAGCGCGGCGGGGAGGGGGTCGCCATCCGGCCCGGCCAGCAGCAGGAAACCGACGCCCTCCACCGGGCCGGCGGTGACGAACACGGGCGGCACGCCGCCGGCCAGGCACAGCATGGCGCAGGCGCGATGCGCCAGGCCGTTGCCCGGCCGCATGGCGCCGGTCTCGCATTTACCGTCGCAGATTTCGCCGACCAGCCGCCAGCGCCCGAACGGCACCGGCGCGGGCACGGCGGCAGGGCCGTCCGCCGGGGTCAGCGCGTCCACCTGCAGCATGTCCAGCGTGCCGCGGCGGATCATCGCGCCGGTGGCGGCGACCCGCCGCCCGTCCAGCGCCGGGTCGAGTTCCACCCCGGATTTGCCCAGGCCGACCAGCATGAGCGTGTGGCCGGACGGCAGATACAGCAGCGGATAGGGGCGCGCGGTGGCGATGCCGAGCAGATGCTGCTCGCCGGCCTCCCAGTCGAAGGCGCCGCCACCCGGGTCGTCGGCGGCCCGGCCCAGCACCAGCCCGAGCGCCCCGAAACCCAGCGGCACGCACAGCACCAATGCCCACACCAGCCCGCGCAGCGCCCGCGGCGGCGCGGCGGCCCAGCCGATGAAGAAATCATCTGGCGGCGGCGCGGCTGCCACAGCGACCGGCAAAGGCTCGACAAACGTGCCCGGCGGGTTTGGCCGTGGGTCCAGTTCGAGCGTTTCGCCGCGCAGGCGAAGCCGGTAGGTGGCCAGTTTTTCGCTGAACGGGGGCGGTGCGCAGCCATCCTCCAGCCGGTACCTGAAACCCGTGCCAGGGGCAGGTGATGCAGCCATCGACCACCCGCCCCTCGCCGAGCGGGCCGTTCTGGTGGGCGCACAGATTGCTGACCGCGGACAGACGCCCAAGGTGGCGGAAGATTGCGACCGGCTCGCCCTCGGGCGGATGCACCACGATGGCACCCCCCTCGGGCACGGCGGCGGCAGGACCGGCCGACACCCAGGGCGCGTCCGCGCCCGGTGCCGCCAGCGCGGCATCGCGGCGGCGCTCCTGGCGCGCGGCGGCGAGGTGCAGCACGGTCAGGCTGCCCAGCCCGGCCGCCAGCACCATCGCCAGCGTCGGATCGGCGGTGGCGCGCAGCGCCCCGAGGGCGACATGCAGCACGGCGGCAGCATAGGCGCCATACACCGCCATGTGGATCGCCTTCCACACTGGTGGCGTGAGGAAGCCGAGCCAGAAATCGTGGCTGGTGACGGCCAGCACGACAAGCACGCCGAAAGCAAGCACTCCGAAGGGGATGAACGGAATGCCGTGCAGGGCGAAAAATCCCGGATCGGTGCCCAGCATCGCCTCGACCGGCGGCACCGAACTGTAAGCGAAATACCAGTCCAGCACGGCCTGCGCATGCGCCGCCGCGATCACGCAGGTCAGCACGCCGAGATGGCGGCGATTGTACAGCAGCGGCAGAAAACGCGGATCGAGCCGCGTCAGCGGTCCGATGCCGAGGACGAAGGTGAGCAGCAGAAACGCGCAGGTGCCATAGGCGCGCATCAGCACGGTGTTGTCGTCGGGCGGCAGCGACAGGCTCTGCAGCAGCGGCGCCAGCCGCACATAGGCCAGCAGATAGGCCGCCACCGACGCCGCGGCCACGGCGTCGATGACCAGTTTGCTGCGGTTCCAGCCGACCGGGACGAGGCGCGCGCTCATGGCGGTGCCAGCCGGACCGGGGCGGCCTCGGTCGGGCCGTTCTGCCGCAGGGCGAGCGCGCCCAGCACCAGCAGCGGCAGCACCGCGGCCAGCACCAGCCAGATGCGGCGGTGCGCCGCGCGGTGGCGACGGCGCATCACGGCCTCCGGCGGGTCAGCGCCGCCCAGCGCCACAGCACCAGCGGCCAGAGCAGCACGATGCCGGGCAGCAGCAGCGGCCGCACCGCATAGGCCCCGCGCGCATCGGGCGCGACAAGCTCGATGCCGCCGCCGGCCAGGAAGGCGACCGCCACCGCCGCCCCCACGCCGCCCCATGCCCAGCCGAGGAGGACAAGGGCATGCGCGATTGCGCCCACGTTCATGTCAGCCGCCGGGGGGCCGCAGCACGTCGAAGGTGCGCACCGCGACCCCCGGCGCCGCCGGTTCCAGCCAGGGCGCCGCGGCGAGTGATGCCCCCGCGTCGCTCATCCCCTGCTCCCAGCGGGCCACCATGGTGGCGCGGGCGAACTCGATGTCCTTGAGCGGGCCTTGCGGGTCGCGGGTGCGGTAGATCAGTTCGACGATATCCATCCGGGTCTGGCAGGCGACGGCGCGCAGGGCCTGCAGATCGGGCCCGTCGGCGAAGTCAGGCGGCAGGCGGGCGAGCAGGCGAAAGGCGTGGCAGCGCAGCTCGTGCATTTTGCTGAAGGATTCAACCCCCATGCGGGTGCGGCTGGAATAGACGATGTCCTTGCGCCGCTCCTCCACCGCATCGAGGCTGCCGGGTAAGGGACCGCGGGCGGGAAACAGGTCCACCTGGAAGGCCAGCATGCTGTGCCGCGGCGTGCTCTCCAGCACGTATTGCAGCGGGGTGTTGGAGACCAGGCCGCCATCCCAGAAACACTGGCCATCGACCTCGACCGCCGGGAAGCCGGGCGGCAGGGCGCCGCTGGCCATGATGTGCTCCGGGCCGATCTTCTGCCGTGCCGTATCGAAATAGGCGAAATTGCCGGTCTGCACATTCACCGCGCCGACGCTGAGCCGCACCGGGCCGGCATTGATGCGGTCGAAATCGACCAACCGCTCCAGCGTCGCCCGCAGCCCGGTGGTGTCGTAGTAGCTGGTGGGCGGCTGGCCGGTGCGCCAGAACTGCAGCAGGTTGGGGCGGAAGAAGCCGGGCTGGCCGAACAGCACCGCGGCCAGCGCCCCGCTCTCGCGCACCGCCTGCTGCCAGGGCGGGAAGGGCAGGTCTGGCCAGGCGGCGGAGGGGGCGGAGATCTGCTCCCAGAAGCTGCGCAGCCGCGCCACCCGGTCCTGTGGCGCATTGCCGGCGATGATGGCGGCGTTGATGGCGCCGATGGAGATGCCGGCGACCCAGTCGGGGTCGTAGTCCTGCCTGGACAGCGCCTCGTAAACGCCGGCCTGGTAGGAACCGAGCGCCCCGCCGCCCTGCAGCACGAGCGCGATCCGCCGGGTTTCATGGCGCGGCGGCCCCGGCGGGCCGGGCGGATCGGTCAGCGTGACGGACATCTTCGTTCCTCCTGTAACTGCCGGCGGTGGCCGCGAGATTGGCCCGTTGCGCGGGCGAACGCCACTACCGCTGCGACAAGGCGCCCTGGCCGGCGATCCCGGCGCTCTCCCATGCCGGCGTGGCGGGATGCCAGGTCAGCGCCCTGAAATCGAAATTGCCTTCAATCGTCGGCTTGATGATCCGGAAATAGGGCGAAACGTCGAAGTCGCGCGGGGCATACAGCGAGTGGTGGCGGATATGCAGCACCTCGGCGACGCAATCCGGACACTCGGGCGTTGCCGCCGGGCGGAGTTCCACCAGCGGCAGCACCGGATAGCCGATCGTTTGAAACGCCTGCGCGATCAGGGTCGAACAGATCGCCCGGGTGGGATCGCCGCTGCCCAGCGCGATCAGCCGCCGTCGCAGCCGGGTCGGGACCGGCGGCAGCGGCAGCAGGTAGCGCGCCAGATCGATGACATTGCGCATGTCATACTGATGGCCGATCCGCCCCATCGTGTAGCCGGTGATGGCACGGGTCTCGGCTTCGGTGAGCCCGACCGGGCGGCAGATGCGGGTGTGCAGCCCGTCGAATTCCTCGATGCCGACGCTGCGCACGCCGTACACCAGATCGGCCTCGACGAAGCAGTGATGCCCGGCCGCCAGCCGCCCGGCGCCGTGCGCGCCGACATAGAGCGCGGCATGCGACCAGGTCGATTGCGTCAGATACTTGATCGCCGTGGCGATCCGCGTGTTGCCCTCCACGAGCAGCACGTCGGCCGGTTGCAGGCAGGCCAGCAGGTGCTCGCGGGAGGTGGGCCGGCTGGCACCATGGATGTGTTGCGCCTCGGTCAAGAACCGTGCCAGGCGCCGGCCCAGCATTTCCGTGAATGGGTTCATCGCACGTTATGGACGTCCTCTGCATTTGGCCAGCGATGGCACACGAACCAGCGGCAGCCCGATATCCTGGTGCCGCCCCCGCTGCCGGCAAGGAAGCAAATGGTCACGCTGGCGCACACTGGCAATGAAGACGCGCCGTCACGTCCCGCGTGTGGCCCCCTTGCCAGACCCGCCCCCCCTTGCCAGACCCGCCCCCCTTGCCAGACCCGATCGCCGCCCGGAGACTCCCCCCATGACCCTGTTCCTGCTCACCCTAAAGGCGGCCGGGCTCGGCCTGGCCATCGCCGCGCCGGTCGGGCCGATGAGCCTGTTGTGCATGCGGCGCACCCTCACCCTCGGCTGGCGCCAGGGGATGGCGACCGGCCTCGGCATCGCCACCGGCGACGGCCTTTATGCCGTGGTCGCGGCGCTCGGGCTGGCCGGGATATCGTCGTTCCTGCTGGCGTTCGAGCGGCCGCTGCACATCGCCGCCGGCCTGTTCCTGATCTGGCTTGGCGTGGCCACCCTGCGCGCCCGCCCCGAAGCCGGGTCGGCGGAGGGCGGACGGGTGCGGTCCTGGCCGGCGGCTTATGCCGGGGCGGTGCTGCTGACCCTGACCAACCCGCCGACGATCATCCTGTTCGCCGCCATCTTCACCGCCCTCGCCCCCGCCTCGGGCTTCGACGCCGCCACCGCGGCGGCGACGGTGGGCGGCGTGTTCGGCGGGTCGCTGCTGTGGTGGGGCTGCATCGTCGGCGGGGTGACACTGTTTCGCCACGCCCTGGGGCCGCGCCTGCGGCGCTGGATCGATCGCGTGGCCGGACTGGCGCTCGCCGCCTTCGGGCTGGTGGAGCTGCGGCGCGGATTCTAGGGTTTTTCGGCGTATGACGGCGCGGCACAACCTGGATCGGACCTGTGGCAGGCACTCAGCCCATACCCTTTACCGTGCGCGCCTGGGGCGCCTGGAGTGCCGGGGACCGGCCCGGCGAAACCGACGGTTCCAGCGGCCGCGAGGGTCCGCCGGTGCCGCCGCTGCTGCGCCGGCGGGTGGGGATACTGGGGCAACACGCGCTCAGGCTCGCCTGGGGCATGGCCTGTGCCGGCGAGGCGCGGCTGATTGTCGCGTCCCGGCATGGCGAGTTCCGCCGCTCTCTCGCGATCCTCGACTCCATCGTTGCCGGCGAGGCGGTTTCGCCGGCCGAGTTCACCCTGGCCGTCCACCATGCGCTGGCCGGCCTGCTGTCGATCGCGCGCGGCAATGGCCGCCCGCATACCGCGGTGGCGGCCGGGCCGGAGAGCTTCTGCGCCGGTTTCCTGGAGGCCGTTGCCTGCCTGGCCGAACAGCCCGCCGAGCCGGTGCTGCTCATCCACTATGACGAGCCGCTGCCCGAGCCATTCACCCGCTTCGCCGTAGAAACCGGGCCGGCGATCGCGCTGGTGGTGGCGCTCGCCGCCGGCGGTCCGGGCGAGGCGATGACGCTGGCGATGACGCCAACGCCAGCGCCCGGGCCACCGGCAGCCGAATGCGCCTCCGCCGCCGCCGGCTTCCGCGGCTTCCTGGGCGATCTCCGCGCGCCCCGTTTCACCATCGTCGGCGCACGGACGACCTGGCGATGGTCGCGCCATGCTGCGCCGGATTGACCACGCCTGGCGGGTCGCCGCCACCGGCCTGGCCTTTGCCTGCGTGTTCGTCGGCGGTGGCCTGCTGGCCGCCACCGTGCTGCCGGTGCTGGTGCTGCTGCCGGGCGACTCGCGCCCGCGCGCCCAGCGCGTCATCCGCGCCGCCTTCCGCGCCTATCTGGCGACGCTGCAAGCCATCCGGCTGCTGCGGCTGCACACCGAGGGCCTGGAGCGGCTGTCGGGCAGCGGCGGTGCCATCGTCATCGCCAACCATCCGTCGCTGCTCGACGTGATCCTACTGATGGCCTTCATCCCGCACAGCCAGTGCATCGTGAAGCACCAGCTCTGGACCAGCTTCCTGCTCGGCGGGCTGGTGCGCCGGGCCGGCTATATCCGCAATGACCTGGACGCGGAACAGTTGCTGGCGGCGTGCCGCGACAGCCTGCGGCGCGGCGCGGCGCTGATCATCTTCCCCGAGGGAACGCGCTCGCTTCCCGGGGTGAAGCGGCACTTCCAGCGCGGCTTCGCCAACCTCGCCCTGCTGACCGGCGCGCCGGTGCTGCCGGTGCTGATCAGCTGCGACCCGCCGACCCTGGCCAAGGGCGAGCCCTGGTGGAAGGTGCCGCCGCACCGGCCGCTGTTCCGCCTGTGCGTCGGCGAGACGCTGGATATCGCCGCCTGGGCGGGCAGCGCCCCGCGCGCGCTGGCGGCGCGGCGGCTGGTGCGCGCGGTGGAAAACTACTATGCGCGGCGGCTTGACATGCCGCCGCGCCGGTGATTGAGCAGGGAAATGGGGTGAAGGAAGGCCAGGGCTCTGCCCTGGACCCGCTAAGGGCGGAGCCCTTAGAACCCATTCGCTTAGAGGGTCTTGGGAAAGAGGGGGGGGTGAGGAGGGGCCGATGCATCTCCTCCCCCCCCTCTTTCCCAAGACCCTTTAAGTGATGGGGTCCAGGGGCCTCTCGGCCGTCGCGCCGAAGGCGCGCTACGCGCGACGGCGGGTCCAGGGCAGAGCCCTGGCCTTCCTTCCCTCAATTGCCCTGTTCCATTGAGGCACGGGCGCGAACGGGTCATGATTGCGATCTTCCCCGGCGGGTCGGGGCATGGGAGTGTGGCGTGGTGCGGGACCTCGAACACGACCTGAAGGTGCTTCTGGTCGAAGCCCTGGCGCTGGAAGGCATCACGCCGGACGAGATCGAACTCCGACGAGAAGCTGTTCGGCGAGGGGCTTGGCCTGGACTCCATCGACGGCCTGGAACTGGGCATGGCGCTGCGCAAGGCTTATGGCATCCAGATCGAGGCGGCCGGCACCGAGGTGAAGGCGGCGTTCGCCAGCGTGCGGAGTCTGGCCCGCTTCGTCCAGATGCGCCTGGAGGCGAAGCCATGCTGACCCGCGAGCGAATCTACGACGAACTGGCCGCCAGCCTGGAGGAATTGTTCGAGGTGCCGCGCGCCAGGATCACCCCGGAGGCGCGCCTTTACGAGGACCTCGACCTCGACAGCATCGACGCGGTCGATCTGGTGGTGAAGCTGCAGGCCATGGTCGGGCGGCGCATCAAGCCGGAGGAGTTCCGCGCCGCGCGCAGTGTGGCCGATGTGGTGGACTGCATCGAGCAGCTGTTGCAGCAAGGCACGGCCCCGCAGGCCGATCAGCCATCCGGGCAACTGGCCTGAGGCGGCGCCCGGCAACCGGCGAAATCGTTTCGTCCCGGTCGGTATGACACCCCGCGCGAGCCTGCCCAGGGCGCTGGTGGCTGCCGGGGTGGCCTATCCGTTTCTGGTCTATGCCGGATTGCCCTATCTGCAGGCGCGGGCGCTGGTGTTGTTGGGGTTGGCGGCGGTGCTGGCCCGGCTGCTGCTGGTGCGCCAGGTGGCCGCGCTGGCCGTTTGGACCGCGCCGCTGCTGGCCGGAGCGGCCTGCCTGACCGTGCTCGCCGTACTCGATCCGCCCTGGAGCGTGCTTGCCTATCCGGTGGTGATGAATCTGGCCGCTTGCGGCGCCTTCGCGGTCACGCTGCGGCATCCGCCGAGCCTGGTCGAACGGATCGCCCGGCTGCGCGAGCCGGCGCTGTCGCCAGGCGGGGTGGGCTATACGCGACGGGTTACCCAGGTCTGGGCCGGCTTCCTCGCCGGCAACGCGGCGGTGGCGGCCTGTGTGGCGATCTGGGGCACGCTGGCGCAATGGACGCTGTGGAACGGGTTGGTTTCCTATCTGCTGATGGGCGCGCTGTTCGCCGGTGAGATGCTGATCCGCCGGCAGGTTCAGCGCCGGGACGGGGCCGGGTGAGCTGGCGGCCGCTCGCCATGCTGCTGGCCACCGGCCGGGCGGCCGACCACCCGGTGGCGCTGCGCGACGGCCAGATGCTGCGCCATGCCGGTTTTGCCGCGCTGGTGGCCGGGGTGGCCGGGCGGTTGGGCGCCGGCCGGTGCCGGCGCGCCGTGCTGCTGGCGGAGGATAGCTGGCTGTTTGCCGCGGGATTCTTCGGGGTGCTGCATGCCGGGTTGACCGTGGTGTTGCCGCCCTATCCGGCGGCCGCGCGGGCCGCGTCGGCCGACCCGGAGTCGATGCTGCTCGACGCCGGGTGGCTGGAAGCCGTCGCGCCAGCCGCCGCGACCCTCGCGCCGTTGGTCCCGGCGCGCTGCCGGATCGAGTTCTTCACCTCGGGTTCGACCGGGGCGCCGAAACGGGTGCCGCGCAGCCTGGCCGGGCTGCAGGCGGAGCTGGACAGCTTCCAGTTGCTGTGGGGCGCCGCCAGTGGTTGCGGGCCGGTGCGCGCGACGGTATCCCACCAGCATCTGTATGGCCTCACCTTCAAGGTACTCTGGCCGCTTGCCGCCGGTCGCCCGTTCGCGGCTGAAACGCACGACATCTGGGAGACGGTGCTGCCGGTGCTCGATGACGAAACCATGCTGGTGACCAGCCCGGCGCACCTGACCCGCACGGCCGGGTTATCGGCGCTGCCACCCGGCCGGCAGCCGCGCCGGGTGTTCTCGGCCGGCGCACCGTTGCCGCTGGCCGCCAGTCGCGATGCGGCGGCGCTGCTCGGGGTTGCCCCCACCGAGATTTTCGGCAGCAGCGAAACCGGCGCCATCGCCACCCGCACCCGTGACGACCCCGCCACGCCATGGCGCCTGTTGCCGGGCATTGACATGCGGACCGGGGCGGACGGGCGGCTGCTGCTGCGCAGCCCGGCCATCGATGATGATGGGACGGGCGAGGGCTGGTATCGCACTGAGGACCGGGTGGCGCCGGCGGCGGGCGGCTTCCATTTTCTCGGCCGCGCCGACCGGATGGCCAAGATCGAAGGCAAACGGGTCGATCTGCCGGCGCTGGAGCGGGCGCTGGAGGAGTCCGGTTGGGTCGAGGCGGCGGCGGTGCTGGTGCTGCATGCGGGCCGGCCCCGCCTCGCCGCGGTGGTGGTGCCGAACGGCGCGGGCAGGCGGCTTTTGGCCGAGACCGGGGCGTTCCGGTTCGCCCGTCAGTTGCGCGGGCTGCTGGCCGTCACGCATGAACCGGCCGGGTTGCCCCGGCAATGGCGTTTCGTGGCGGCCTTGCCGGTGGCGCGCCTGGGCAAGCGGAGCGAGGCCGATCTGCAGGCCCTGTTCGCCGACCCGCCATGAACCTGCCGCCGTTCGACCTGGCGCGGGCGTGCCCCGACGAGGCGTGTTTCGACCTGCATCTCGACCCCGACCACCCGGCCTTCCGCGGCCATTTCCCCGGCATGCCGGTGCTGGCCGGGGTGCTGCAGATCGACTGGGCGATGCAGCTGGCGCAGTCCCGGCTCGGGCTGCGCCAGCGCGCGGCTGAGGATTTCCAGGTGAAATACCGCCGCATCGTGCCGCCCGGCCGGGCGTTGTCGCTGCATCTGCGCATCGACCGGGCGAAGCGGCTGCTGATGTTCGAGTATTTTCTGGACGGCGAGAGCGCCACGCTCGGCCGGGTCCGGCTGGGGGAAGCATGACGGCGCCACGCTTATGCGCAGTGGTGCCCAGCCACAACCACTGGCAGGCGCTGGGCGAGGTGGTCGGGCGCCTGCGGCGCGCCGGGCTGGCGGTGTTCGTGGTGGATGACGGCAGCGCCGAGCCTGCCCGCACCGCCATCGCCGCCCTGGCCGACCCCGGGCGCGGCGTGACGGTGGCCCGGCACGATCGCAACCGGGGCAAGGGCGTCGCGGTGCTGACGGGATTCGCTCTGGCCGGCGAGGCCGGGTTCACCCATGCGGTGCAGGTGGACGCCGACGGCCAGCACGATTTGTCCGTGCTGCCGGTTCTGCTGGCGGCGGCGCACCGCCATCCGCAGGCGCTGGTGTGCGGCAACCCGGTATTCGACGCCTCGGCACCGGCGGCGCGGCGGATCGGGCGGCAGATCACCCGGTTCTGGGCGGCGGTGGAGACATTGTGCCTGCGCCTGCCCGACACGATGTGCGGCCTGCGCGTCTATCCGCTGGCGGCGGTGGCGCGGCTGGCGGCGCGGGTGCGGCTGGGACAGCGGATGGATTTCGACACCGACATTCTGGTGCGGCTGGTGTGGGCGCGGGTACCGATCGTCGCCGTGCCGGTGGCGGTGCGCTACCACGCCGGCAATTTGTCCAATTTTTCCCTGTTCGCCGACAATTTGCGCATCTCGCGCATGCATGCGCGGCTGGTGCTGGCCTTGCCGCTGCAGGCGGCGCGGCTGCTGCGGCATCGGCCGGTGGTGCTGGATGGCTGAGGCAACGCCGCCGGTGATCAGCGCCGACGTGACGATCAAGGTGCAGTTCTTCGACCTCGATCCGATGCAGGTGGTCTGGCACGGCAATTACGCCCGCTACCTGGAAGTGGCCCGCTGCGCGCTGCTCGACCGTATCGGCTATAACTATGCGCAGATGGCGGCGTCGGGCTACGCCTGGCCGATCGTCGATCTGCGAATCAAATATGTCGGGCCGCTGCGCTTCGGCCAGGAGGCGCGGGTAACCGCGAGCGTGGTGGCATTCGAGAACGGGCTGAAGATCGACTACCTCATCCGCGACGCGGTGAGCGGGGCGGTGCTGACGCGGGCGCACAGCTTCCAGGTGCCGGTGCGCCTGGACACCGGCGAACTGTGCCTGGAATCGCCGCCCGAGCTGACCGACCGCGTCCGGGCGGCGGGCTGATGCTTCCCAGCCGTCGCCGCGTGCTGGTGGGGGTGCTGTGCATCTGGGCGGTGCCGGGACGCGCGGCGGAAATCGGCCCGACGCCATTGCAGCCGGGTGAGGTGCTGCGCGGGCGCTTCGTGCAGGAACGGCGCCTGTCGGGCTTCGCCGGCGTTCTGCGCACGGAGGGCCAGTTCACGCTCGCTCCGGGGCACGGGCTGATCTGGCAGGCGGAGACGCCGTTCGCGGTGCGCACGGTCATCACCCCGGCGGGCCTGACCCAGCGCATCGGCGAGGAGGAGACGCTGCGCCTGTCGGCCGGGCAGGTTCCCTTTCTGGCCCGGCTCGCCGACATGCTGACCGGCACGCTGGCGCGCGACTGGCGCGCCCTTGAGCCGGATTTCACCCTCGCCCGCAGCGGTGACGCCGCCGCCTGGCAGGTGGTGCTGACGCCCCGCCGCGCGCCGGACCCCGCGGGCATGCCGTTCGCGCGCATCACGGTGGCGGGCGGGCAACTGGTCGAGACGGTCGAGATGGCGCGGCCGGGCGGCGACAGCGATACCGTGCGCTTCCACGATCAGACCGTCACCCGCGGCACCCTTCGCGCGGACGAGAGGCGCCTGCTCGACAGCAACGGGCAATGATCCGCCGCGCCGCCTGGCTCTGGCTCGGGGTGGTGCTGTGCGCGGCGGCCTGGCTCGGCCTGCGCCTGCACGAGGGGCTGCAGTTCCGCACCGATCTGCTGGCGCTGCTGCCGCAGGCGCAGCAGGACCCAGCGGCACAGCGCATCGACGACCGGGTGACGGCAGCGATTTCGCGCCGGCTGGTGCTGCTGGTCGGCCATCCGGACCGGGCGCAGGCGCGCGCGGCGGCTTCCGGCATCGCCGCCAGCCTGACCGCGGAGGGGCTGGCCGGGTTTCCCGCCGCCGGGGTCGATGCGGCGGCGCTGATGCGGATCGGCACGCTCTACGCCCCCTTCCGTGGCGGCCTGCTGGCGGAGGCCGACCGCGCCCTGCTGCAGGCCGGCCAGGCCGACGCGGTGGCGCAACGGGCGCTGGCCCGGGTGTTCGGCTTCGTCGGCATGGTCGGCGCGGCGCAACTGCGCGACGACCCGTTCCTGCTGCTGACCGATTTCCTCGCCGGCCTGAAGCTGCCGGCGTCGTCGCTGCAGCCTGATGAGGGGATGCTGTCGCTGCGCGCGGACGGGACCACCTGGGTGATGCTGGCCGGCACCGCGACCGGTCCGCCCTTCGCGCTGGACTTTCAGCGGCGCATCGCCGGGCGGCTGGACGCCGCCCAGGCGGCGGCGGAGGCGGCGCATCCGGGGCTGCAGGTGCTGCGGCTGGGCGCGGTGTTCTTTGCCGGTACCGGAGCCGCGCAGGCGCTGGATGAGAGCACGCGCATCGGCATCGCCTCGCTGCTCGGCACGGTGGTGCTGGTGCTGGCGGCGTTCCGCTCGGCGCAGGCGCTGTGGCTGACCCTGCTGGCCATGGGGGTGGGCATCCTGGTGGCGCTGTCGGCCTGCCTGGCGCTGTTCGGCGCGCCGCATGTCGGCGCCCTGCTGTTCGGCGTCAGCCTGATCGGCGTGGTGGTGGATTACAGCCTGCAGTACTGCACCGAAATCTTCGCCCGTCCGCCGGCGCTGCCGCAGGCCCGGCTGCGCCGCGTGCTGGTGGGTATTTCGATCGGCACGGCCACCACCATGATCGGCTATCTGACGCTGCTGCTGGCGCCGTTCCCGGGGCTGCGGCAGATCGCGGTGTTCTCGGCGGTGGGGCTGGCGGCGTCGTGGCTGACGGTGGTGCTGTGGCTGCCCGCGCTCGACCGCAGCCGTCCGCCCGGCCATGGCGCCTGCATGCTGGCGGGAACCGGCCGGTTCATGGCGTGGTGGGAGGGCGCCGCCGCCCGCCGCCGGCTGGCGCCGGTGCTGGCGGTGCTGGCCGTGATGATCCTGGCCGGCTTGCTGCGCCTGACGCCGGATGACGATGTCCGCCGCATGCAGTCGCTGGCACCGTCGCTGCTCGCCCAGCAGCAGCGCATCGCGGCCCTGGTCGGGTCGGCCGGCGAGCCGCAGTTCTTCGTGGTCGCGGCGCTCGATGACGAAACCGCCCTGCAACGCGAGGAAGCGCTGGCCGACCGCCTGCGCCCGTTGCTGGGCACGGCGCTGTCCGGCTTCCAGGCGCCGGCGCAGTTCGTGCCCTCGGCGGCCCGCCAGCGGGAGAACCGTGCCCTGGTGCACGCGCGGCTGGACGGCGCGGCGCAACAGCGTCAGGCGGCCCGGCTGGGCCTGACGGTCGGGGCCACCGCGCCCGACGATGACGGAGCCGTGCTGACCCTGGCGCCGGCGCTGGCCGGGCCGCTCGGCTTTCTCGGCGCGCTGGTGCTGCCGCCGGAGGACGGGCTGGTGCTGCATCTGGTGCCGCTGGAGGGGGTGCGCCGCGCCGACCTGCTGGCGCAGGCGGCGGCCGGGCTGGACGGCGTGCGGCTGGTCGACCCGGCCGGCGATTTCAGCCGGCTGCTCGGGCGCTACCGTGTGCGCGCGGTCGGATTGCTGGCGCTGAGTGCGGCGCTGATGCTGCCGCTGCTGGTCTGGCGCTACGGTCTGCGCCGGGGCGCGCTGGTGATGCTGCCGCCGGGGCTGGCGGTGCTGTTGGCACCGGCTTTGCGCGCGCTGGGGGGCGGCGGCTTCACCTTCTTCGATGCCATGGCGCAGGTGCTGATCCTGTCGATCGGCGTCGATTACGCGGTGTTCTGCGCCGAGACCACGTCGCCGCGCCGGGCGGTGACCATGCTGGGGGTGGCGCTGGCGGCGCTGGCCGCACTGCTCTCGTTCGGCCTGCTGGCGCTGAGCGGCGTGGCGGCGGTGCACGGTTTTGGCCTCACCATGACGCTGGGCATCGCCGCCGCCTTTCTGCTGGCGCCGATGGCGCGGGCCGGCGGCGGCACCGCGCCGGGCGGGGGGCACCCGGCCGGAGGACACTGGGCCTCGCTGGCCGAACGGGGAGCGGGGTGGGGGCTGTTTTTCGTCACATCCTGCTACCGCCTGCTGGGGCGCCGCGTCTGCCGGGTCGTGCTGGTCCCGATCGTTCTCTATTTCTATCTGGCCGACGGGCGGCGGCGGGGCTGGAACTCGGGCCTACCTGGTGCGGGTGGCCGGCTGCACCGGCGGGCGGGCGCGGCCCTGGCGTGACGGATATCGCATCTATATGAACTTCGCCGCCCGTGCCCTGGACAATTTCACCGCCCTGCAGACACCCGAACGGGTGGGTCCCATCCAGGTGGAGGGTGGCGAGGCCCTGCAGGCGCATATCCGGGCCGGTACCGGCGGCCTGATGATCGTGTCGCACCACGGCAACGTGGATGTCTGCCGGGCGACCCTCGCTACCCGGCTGGGCCAGGTGGTGAACATCCTGCTGCACACCCGGCAGGCGGTTCGCTACAACGAGGTGCTGCGGCGCCTCAATCCCGCCTATATGGCCCATACCATCCAGGTCAGCGATATCGGGCCGGGCACGGCCATCGAGCTGATGACGCGGGTGGAGCGGGGCGAGTGGATCGCGATAGCCGGCGACCGCCCGCCGCTGAGCGGCGAG
Organism: uncultured Alphaproteobacteria bacterium; assembly: GCA_963709085.1. Classification (GTDB taxonomy): domain Bacteria; phylum Pseudomonadota; class Alphaproteobacteria; order Acetobacterales; family Acetobacteraceae; genus Rhodovastum. The sequence continues at coordinate 3,201,974 of CAVPVB010000007.1, read as the reverse complement.
AGCCGCGTCAGCCGGGTTCCCTTCCTGGGGGCGCCGGCCCCGTTCAGCCAGGGGCCGTACATCCTGGCATCGCTGCTGCGATGCCCCGTGCTGCTGCTGTTCTGCGTGCGCACGGCGGCGGGATATCAGGTCACGTTCGAGCCGTTCGCGCCGCGGATCGAGCTGCCCGCCCGGCGGAAGGAAGCGGCGTTGGAAGGCTGGGTCCGGGCCTATGCCGGCCGGCTGCAGGAGCATTGTCTGGGTGACCCGCTGCAATGGTACAATTTCTTCGACTTCTGGGCCGCGGATGAGCCCCAAAATGCTGCAAACGGCGATGCCGCTGCTGGCGGGGCTGCTGCTGGCGGCCTGTGCGGCACCGCCGCCTCCGGCGCCCCCTCCCGCAGCGATCGGCGTGACGATCGCGCCGGACCTGGCGATGATCCTGCCGTCCCCCGCTGAGCTCGGCCGCGACCTGCGCGTGGTGCATCTGGTGACGGCGCGCTATGGCGTCCGCGTGATGAGCTTCGAGGGCCATATCGACGTGACGCATGGCCGGTTCCGGATGGCGGTGCTCGACCCGCTCGGCCGCAAGGCGCTGACGGTGGACTGGACCGGCACGGACATCGCCTACGATGCCGCGCCGTGGTTCCCCGACCGGCTGCGGCCGCAGAACATGCTGGCTGATCTGGTGCTGATCTATTGGCCGCCCGAGGTGCTGCGGCGGGCGCTGGCGCCGGCGCATGCCGAATTCGAGGCGGCGCCCGATCACCGCGCGGTGCGGCGGGACGGCACCGAGCTGATCCGGGCCGACATCACGCCGGGGCCTGGCGGCGATCCGGACCGTGCCCGGGTGCAGTACCGCAATGCCGGCTTCGGCTACAGCCTCGACATCCGGGCCGTGGAATCAGCACCGTGAGGCGGGCCGGCCTGTTCCTCAATGCCTGCGGTCTGGTGACGCCGCTGGGCGGCACGGCGGCGACGCGGGCGGGGCTGTTCGCCGGCCGCGCGGACGCGCTTTCGTGGCGTGATGACCTGATCGACGGCCGCCGCGTGCTGGTGGGTGCGGTGACGCAGGACCTGCCGGCGGTGCCGGCGGCGCTGGCCGCGTATGAGTCGCGCAACAACCGGTTGATGCTGGCCGCGCTGGAGGAGGTGCGCGACGCGGTGGTGGCGGCGGCGGCGCGCTGGGGGGCGGACCGGGTGGCGGTGGTGATGGGCACCAGCACCGCCGGCATCGCCGAGGGCGAGGCGGCGCTGGCCCGGCTGCGCCGCACCGGCGCCTGGCCGGAAAGCTACGATTATCGCCAGCAGGAACTGGGCAGCCTTGGCGAGTTCACCGCCCGGTCCCTGGGCCTGACCGGACCGGCCACCACGATCGCCACGGCCTGCGCCTCCAGCGCCAAGGTGTTCGCCTCGGCGCGACGCTTGATCCGCGCCGGGCTGGCCGATGCGGCCGTGGTGGGCGGGGCGGATACGCTGTGCCGCATGACGCTGGGCGGCTTCGCGTCGCTGCAGGCGCTGTCGCCGCGGCGCTGCAACCCGTTCAGCCGCAACCGCGACGGCATCACCATCGGCGAGGGGGCCGTCGCCTTCCTGATGACGGGCGAGCCCGGTCCGGTGGAATTGCTCGGCCTCGGCGAGACCTCCGACGCGCATCACCCCGCCTCGCCCCACCCGGACGGGGCGGGGGCCCGCGATGCCATGCTGGCCGCCCTGGCCGAGGCCGGGCTGGCGCCAGCGCAAATCGGCTACATCAACCTGCACGGCACCGCGACGCCGCTGAACGATGCGATGGAGAGCCGCGCGGTGGCCGGCGTGTTTGGCGGCCGGGTGCCGTGCAGTTCAACCAAGCCGCTGACCGGCCACATGCTGGGGGCGTCCGGCGGCTGCGAGGCCGGAATCCTGTGGCTGCTGCTGGCGGGCCCGGACGACCGCCCCCCGCTGCCGCCGCATTTGTGGGATGGCGTGCCCGATCCGGACCTGCCCGGCCTGCATCTGGTCCGGGCCGGCGAACAATTGGTTCCTGGCCGCGCGGTGTTGAGCAACACGTTCGGCTTCGCCGGCAGCAACGTCGCCATGCTGCTCGGGCGTCCGCATGAGGGAGTTCGGGGATGAACGCACCCCTGCCGCCCGTGCCCGGGCTGCTGCCGCACGGCCCCGACATGACGCTGCTGGACCGGGTGACCGCCCGGCATCCGGACAGCGTCACGGTCGCCGTGGAGATCCACGCCGGCTCGCCCTTCGGCGTCGCCGGGCACGGCGTGCCGGCGCATGTCGGGCTGGAATACATGGCCCAGGCCTGCGGCGTCTTCGCCGGGCTGCAAGCCCGCGCGCGCGGCGAGCCGGTGCGGGTGGGGTTCCTGCTCGGCACCCGTCGGTACCTGGCGTCGCGCCCCTGGTTCGCCGACGGCGAGACCCTGGAGGTGACGGCGCGGCTGGTGCTGCGCGACGGTCCCATGGCGGTGTTCGACTGCCGCATCAGTGCCGGCGGGGGGATGCTGGCGAGCGCGCAGCTGACCCTCTACCAACCCGATCCGGCGCGCGGAGAGCCGGCATGAGCCGCCGTATTCTGGTGACCGGCGCGAGCAAGGGGATCGGCCGGGCGATCGCCGCGCGGCTGGGGGCGGACGGGTTCGCGGTGGCGGCGCATTACCACAGCGATGCCGCCGGGGCGGAGGCGGCGCTCGCCGCCATTCGTGCCGACGGGGGCAGCGGCACCACGCTCGGCTTCGACATTGCCGACCGGGCCGCCTGCCGCGCCGCGCTGGAGGCCGACATCGCCGCGCACGGCGCCTATTACGGCGTGGTGCTCAACGCCGGCATCACCCGCGACGCCGCCTTCCCCGCCATGGCGGAGCATGAGTGGGATGCGGTGCTGCGCACCAATCTGGACGGGTTCTACAACGTGCTGCATCCGGTGGTGATGCCGATGGTGCGGGCCCGCAGCGGCGGGCGGATCGTCACGCTCTCCTCGGTGTCGGGGCTGGCGGGCAACCGGGGGCAGACCAATTACGCCGCCGCCAAGGCGGGCCTCATCGGCGCCACCAAGTCGCTGGCCATCGAGTCTGGCCAGCCGCAACATCACGGTGAACTGCGTCGCCCCCGGCATCATCGCCACGCAAATGACCGAAGACCTGCTGGCCGGCGGGCTGCCGGCGGCGGAACTGGCCCGCCTGGTGCCGCTGCGCCGCGCCGGACGGCCGGAGGAGGTGGCGGCGTTGGTCTCGTTCCTGTGCTCGGACGGCGCGGCCTATGTGACGCGGCAGGTGATTTCGGTGAACGGCGGCATGCTGTGACGCGCCGTGTGGTGGTCACCGGCATGGGCGGCGTGACCGCGCTGGGCGATGACTGGCCGACCATCCGCGGCCAGTTCGCGGCCGGGCGGACCGGGGTACGCCGGATGGCGGAATGGGACCGGTTCACCGGGGTGAACACGCGGCTGGGCGCGCCGGTGCCGGATTTCTCGGCGGAGAACCGCTATCCGCGCAAGGCGCTGCGCACCATGGGGCGGGTGGCGCAGCTTGGCGTCACCGCCGCCGAGCGGGCGCTGGGGGATGCCGGGCTGATCGGCGATGCGGTGGTGACCGGCGGGCGGCTCGGGGTGGCGTTCGGCTCCTCGTTCGGTTCGCCGGAGGCCGTGCTGGGCTTCTTCGAGCTGCACACCGCCGGCGCCTCGAAGCACATGACCGCCACCAACTACATCCGGATGATGAGCCACACGGCGCTGGTCAATATCGGGTTGTTCTTCGGCGTTACCGGCCGGCTGATCCCGACCTCGTCGGCCTGCACCTCGGGCAGCCAGGCGATCGGCTTCGCCTATGAGGCGATCCGGCTGAACCGGGCCGACGTGATGCTGGCCGGCGGGGCGGAGGAACTCGACATCACCGATACGGCGGTATTCGACACGCTGTTCGCCACCAGCACCCGCAACGACCAGCCGGAGACCACGCCGCGCCCATTCGACCGCGACCGCGACGGGCTGGTGATCGGCGAGGGGGCGGCGGCGCTGGTGCTGGAGGAACGCGCACATGCCCGCGCCCGCGGCGCGCCCATCCTGGCGGAGCTGGTGGGGTTCGCCACCAACTCGGACGGCAACCATGTGACCCAGCCGCAGGCGGCGACCATGCAGGCGGCGCTGCGCCTGGCGCTTGAGGATGCCGGGCTGGCGCCGGAGGCGATCGGCTTCGTCAGCGGGCACGGCACCGCGACCGAGGGGGGCGACATCGCCGAGGCGGCGGCCACCGCGGCGGCGCTGGGGCCGCGCGTGCCGATCCACTCGCTGAAGGGGCATTTCGGCCATTCGCTGGGCGCCTGCGGGGCCATCGAGGCATGGCTGGGGATCGAGATGATGCGCGAAGGGCTATTCTGGCCGACCGCCAACCTGACCCGGGTCGATCCACGCTGCGCCGAACTGGACTACGTGATGGGGACGGCGCGGGTCCGGGACATTGATTACCTGATGAGCAACAACTTCGCCTTCGGCGGCATCAACACGTCGCTGATATTCCGCAAATGCTGAAAACCCGGCGACCGTTACGCCGGCCGGCCGCGCCACATCCGCAGTAACGTGTCCTTGCCCTGCCGGTGATGCCGCAGCGCCATCAGCGCGTGACCGCAGGCGAGCAGCGCCAGCAGGATCGCCAGGCCAAAATGGACCTGGCGCAGCACGCCGAACCAGGCGGGGTTGGTCCCCACCAGATGGGGCACCGGGATGACGCCCAGGAACAGCGTCGGGATTTTGGCCGGGGCGGTGGCCGCGGTCAGGTATCCCGCCATCGGGGTCGCGACCAGCAGGAAGAACAGGGCGGCATGCACCGCCGAGGCGGCCCGCATTTGCCGCTCCGAAAGGCTGGAATCCCAGGCCGGGCGGCCGCGCCGCCGGTGCAGCGCCAGTTGCGTCAGCGCCAACAGGAACACCGCGATGCCGAGCGTTTTATGTAGCTGATAAAGCACGAATTTCAACAGCAGGTCACGCAGCGGCAGGCCGACCATGATGATCCCCATCGGGACGGCGAGCAGCACCAGCGCCGCCATGGTCCAGTGCAGGACCCGCTGCGCCCGGCTCCAGGAGGACGGCGGCTCAGTTGCCATCCGGCGGCGGGCCGAGCGTCAGGTGGAGGCGGATATCCAGCTTGACCGTGTCGGAGATCATGATCCGGTCGGCGACCATGCCGAAGGCGGAGCGGCTGACCCGGCCGGTGACGACGAAATCCGCGACCTCGACATGCCGTTCCGGATCGACGTGGCGGTCCAGCACGCTGGCATCGAGCTTCTGCGGCAGCATGACGCCGCGAATCCGCAACATGCCGTGAATGACGTAGTGCTCCGGCGAGAGCGCCTTGATGGAGGTGCTGACGAAGCGCTCGGTCGGGTGGTGAGCGGTATCGAAATAGGCGTCCGAGCGCAGCAGCTCGGCCGCGCCTTCGATCGGCAGCTCGACGGCGCCGGCATCGATGGTGACGTTGATGTGGGAGCGTTCCGGTTCCGCGGTATCGAGCAGAAGTTCGCCCTCGAAGCGCGGGAATTTTCCCTCGGTGGTGAACAGGCCGAACGTGCTGACCGAGAAAACGATCCCGCCGTATTGCTGATCGATCCGGTAGAGCGCGGCGGCCGGCGCGGGAAAGGCTGAGGCGAGCCAGCCTGCCAGGGCCAGGCAGACGGTCAACCGCGGACGGTTCCCCCGGCTCAAGCGCTTCTCACCAGAACGCGTTTGCGGTTCAGGGTCCCCTCCAGCCCGGCGGTTCAGCCGATGATCAAGGCGGTAGAATGCCCGGGCCGTCTTGCCGCCCGCAACGATAAACTGCCAGAAGCGGCCATTCGTGACGGCTTCAGGAAGCGGTGCCGTTGAACCGCTGCAGCGTATAGCGCGGGTCCGGCGCCGCGCGGCCCAGCACGGCGGCGGCGGTGATCTGCCCGGCCACCGGACCGAGCGTGTAGCCGTTGGCGGTGATGGCGTTGAAGAAGCCGGGCAGCCCCGGCGCCTCGCCGAGCAACGGTGCGCGGTCCACCTGCGGGTTGATGCCGGTCCAGGCGCGCAGGATGGACAGCCCGCGCAACGCCGGCAGCACCCGGCCGCCGACCCAGAGATTGCCCTGGATGTTGCGGCGCAGGGTGTGGCTGCGGCCGTCGCGTGGATCGTAGCCGCCGAACCAGCCGCCGCCCACCAGCAGGCCGCCATTATCCTGCTGCTTGAGCGAGAGGTGCCGCTGCGCCAGCGCCACCAGGTGATCGACGAGCGGCGGCGCGGGCTCGGTCACGATGACTTGCTGCACCGTGCCGGTGACGGGCAGGGCGAGCCCGACCATGTCGCCGATGCGTGCCCCCCAGGCGCCGGCGCAGTTCACCACCCGGCCGGCGGTGATGCTGCCGCGGGTGGTGCGCACCCGCCAGGCGACCCCCTCGCGGGCGATGGAAACCACCTCGGTGCCGGGGAGCAGGCGTGCGCCGTGGCCGCGGGCAAGGCGGGAGAGCGCCATCGTGCCGCGCAGCGGGTCGATGCGGCCTTCCAGCGGGCAGAACACCGCCCCGGCCAGGTCGGGCGACAGGCGGGGGGCGAGGGCGCGCAATTCGCCCGGGCCGATCAGATGGGTCTCGATGCCCCAGCGTTTTTCCATGGCCGTTTTGGCCCGCAGCCAGCGCAGCCCGGCCTCGCTGTCGGCCAGCAGAAGCCCGCCCGGGGTGGCGATGCCGAGCGTCTCGCCCGCCGCGGCGGCGATCCCCTTCCATAATTCGATGCTGCGCGGGGCGATCAGCATGGCGTGGGCGGCGGGGCCGCCATCCTCGGGCATGCCTTCATAGCCGAAATCGTACGACAGCAGCTGCACGTGCAGGCTGCCGGCATTCGCCGTGCTGGCGGCCAGCCCTGCCTCGTCGCGGTCGATCACCAGCACGTCGGCGCCCTCGCGGGCGAGGAAATACGCGGTGGAGAGGCCGACCACGCCGCCGCCGATCACCACCACGCCGGCGCGCCGGTGCTCGACCGGCAGCTCGGCGACCGGCACGCGGAAGGCGGGCAGGGTCGGGGCGGTGAGCAGCGGCGCCTCGAACTCCGGTGCTGCGAACATGAGGGCGGCGGCGGGCACCGGCCGGATGGGCAGGCGGGGGGCGGCGAAGCTCTCGGGGTCCGGCGGGTCGGGGCAGAGCCGGGCGATGCTGGCGGCGCAGAAACGTCCCTGGCAGCGCCCCATGCCGGCGCGCGTGGCCTTCTTCAGCCCGGCCAGCGAGCGCAGCCCGCCGGCGATCCCGGTGCGCAGCTGCAAGGCGGTGACCTCCTCGCAGCGGCAGAGGATGGTGGCATCGGCCGGTGGCTCGGGCGGCGGCGGGCGGAACAGGACTGCCAGCGCGGCCTGGAATTTCTCCGCGCGCTGCAAGGCGGCGCGGGTGCGTGGCTCGTCCGGCGCCGCGAGGCCGAGTTCGCGCGCCACCGCCAGACCGGCCAGCCGGCCGCGCGCCAGCGCCACCCGCGCGCCGCCCAGGCTGGCGCCGTCGCCCACCGCATACACGCCATCGACATCGGTGCGCCCGATGGCATCGGTTTCGGTCGCGAGGTGGCCGAAGCCGGTATCGACGAAGCGGTGCGGCACGTCGAGCGCCCGGGCGAGGCCCACTTCCGGCTGGAAGCCGGAATGGAGCGCCACCGTGTCGGCCTCGATCAGCTGCTCGCCGGCGGGCGTGGCGATGCGGGCGGCTTCGACCCGTTCCCGGCCTTTGAGTGCCAGCACCCGGCTGTTCCACAGCACCGGAACGCCGCCGCGCCGCAGCCGGCGCAGGGTGGCATAACCCTGGCGCAGGAGAAAGAAATCGGACCACGCCATGGCCCAGGCGGCACGCAGTGCCGCCGCGCCGGGCCGGGGGGCAGCTTCCACCACGGCCGCGACCTGCACCCCGTTCTCCAGCAATTCGCAGGCGAGTTGCAGGTTCAGCGGGCCGTTGCCGGCGACCAGCACGCGCTGTCCGGGAGCGACGCGCTGGGTACGAGCGAGAAGCTGCACGGCACCGGTGGTCATCACCCCGGGCAGGGTCCAGCCCGGCAATGGCATCGGACATTCATGCGCGCCGGGGGCCAGCACCAGGCGGCGCGGGCGGAACGTGACCGCCCGGCCGGCGATGACCGCGGCGATCTCCTGGGCGCCGAACGCGCCCCAGACGGTGGCGCCGGTCTCGATGCAGACCCCGGCGGCCTCGGCGCGGCGGCGCAGGGCCTCGCCTTCGCGGAAGGGGGCGTCGGGCGCGTCGTGCGCGTGGCTGGCGGCGAGCGGCTGGTGGAACTGCCCGCCCGGGGAGTCGCTCTCCTCCAGCACCACCACGGCCGCCCTCGCCTCGGCGGCGGCGATGGCGGCCGAGAGCCCGGCGGGGCCGGCGCCGACCACCAGCACATCGCAGCCTCGTTCCGGCGCGTCGGCGGTGTCGGGCAAGGGGGCGAGCGGGGCAGGGGGGGTGGAGGCATCGCCGCTCACCTCCATCCCGTCCTTCACCTCGGTGCGGCAGGCGCGCTGGCCGGTGTGGCCGTCGATCGTCACCACGCAGTCGAAACAGGCCCCCATGCCGCAATACAGGCCACGCGGCGCGCCGGCGGCGGTGCGGCGGAAAGCGACGATGCCGGCGGCCGAGAGGGCAGCCGCCACCGTCTCGCCCGCCAGGGCGGCGATATCGCGCCCTTCGAAGCGAAGGGTGACCGGGTCGCCGGCGGGGCGGATGGCGGGGTGAGAGAGGCGCATCGCCTTCACCTTAGCAGAGGAGAACTGGTTGCAGTGCCGCAATGCGTGCGGCGCGGCAGGCTGGCCGCGGTGGGCGGGGAAGGCAAGATGGCGCGATGCGCCGGATCGGCTTGCCCAGGCGCGGCGCATGCCGGCGCTGTCGCGCGGGCAGACGTCATCGCCGGCGCCGCTTCGCCCGGTTGCGCCCGCGTGGTTGAACCCGCACAGTCCCGCCACGCGGCCGAAACGGATGACAACGTGATGGAACTGGGTGACCCGCTGGATCTGTTCTACCTGTTCGGCCGTTTCCTGCTGTCGGCGCTGTGCGTTGCCGCGGCGGTGCCGGCGGTGCGCTATGCCAGGCTGACCCGCGCCCTGCACCGCGGCGATGTGCGCCTCGCCCAGGTCGGGGCGGCCCTGTTGGGGATGGCGGCAATCGTGTCCACCGTGGACGCGGTGGAAAACGTGTTCATCCTGACCCACGACCCGACGGCGCTGTCCGCCTGGATGTGGCTGTTCTGCATTGATATGCTGCTGCCGTTTTACGCCTACCTGCTGGTGCATGCCTGGCAGCAGCGCGACCAGGCGGAACGGGAACTGGCCCGGCTGATGGTGACCGACCCGCTGACCGGCGCGCTGAACCGGCGCGGCTTCTTCGAGCGCGCCATCGCGGCGATCGGTCAGGCGTCGCGGGCCGGGCAGAGCGTGGCGGTGGTGATGCTGGACCTCGACCGTTTCAAGGCGATCAATGACGGGTTCGGGCATGCCGCCGGCGACGAGGTGCTGCGCCGCTTTGCGGCCGTGGTGGCGCTGGAGCTTCGGCCGGGCGATGTGTTCGGCCGCGTCGGCGGCGAGGAGTTCGCCCTGCTGCTGCCCGGCGGCACCGAGGACACGGCACGGGGCACGGCCGGACGCCTGCTGGCCCGCGTGCGTGCCGCGGTGCCGCACCCCGCCGGCACCGCCATGGTGACGCTGAGCGCCGGGGTGGCGTGTCCGCAACCGGGCCTCGCGCCCGAGTCGGCGCTGGCGGCCGGGCTGGCCGCGGCCGACAAGGCGCTGTACGCGGCCAAGCAGGCCGGCGGCGACGGTGCCTGGCCGGCGGCGGCGCCCTCGCGGCGCGATGACCGCTTGCTTGACGGCGTGCACCCCCCGGATGAAGCCTGCGCCATCGATCGAAAGGCGTCCGCATGACCCTCCCTGCCAGCATGAATTTCATCGCCGCCGCCGGTGCCGGCGGGCCGGAGGTGCTGCAAGCCGCCACCGGCCCGTTGCCGGTGCCCGCTGCCGACGAGGTGCTGATCCGCGTGCTGGCCGCCGGGGTGAACCGGCCGGACGTGCAGCAGCGCCTCGGCCTGTATCCGCCGCCGCCGGGCGCCAGCCCGGTGCTGGGGCTGGAGGTGGCCGGCGAGGTGGTGGCCGCCGGGGCGGCGGTGGCGCAACACCGCATCGGCGACCGCGTCTGCGCGTTGACCAATGGCGGCGGCTATGCGGAGTACTGCACGGCCCCGGCGGTGCAGGCGCTGCCCTGGCCGCGCGGCTTCGACGCGCTGCGGGCGGCGGCCCTGCCGGAGACCTATTTCACCGTCTGGGCCAATGTGTTCATGCGCGGCCGGCTTGCCGCGGGGGAGTCGCTGCTGGTGCATGGCGGCACCTCCGGCATCGGTGTCACCGCGCTGCAACTGGCCAAGGCGTTCGGCGCCACCGTCTATGCCACCGCCGGCTCGGACGAGAAGGTGGCGGCCTGCCTGAAGCTCGGCGCGGATGCCGCCATCAACTACCGCACCCAGGATTTTCTGGCCGAAATCCAGCGTCTGACCGGCAAGCGCGGGGTGGATTTGGTGCTGGACATGGTGGGCGCCAGCTATTTCCCGCGCAATTTGCGTTGCCTGGCGCTGGACGGGCGGCTGGTGATCATCGCCTTCCTCGGCGGCTCGAAGGTGGAAACCCTGGACCTGATGCCGATCATGACCAAGCGCCTGACCGTCACCGGCTCGACCATGCGGCCGCGCAGCACGGCGCAGAAGGGCGCGATTGCCGAGGCGTTGCGCGCGCAGGTATGGCCGCTGCTTGACGAGGGGCGCTGCCTGCCGGTGATCCACCAGGTGTTCCCGCTGGCCGAGGCGGCGGCGGCGCATGCGCTGATGGAGAGCAGCGCGCATATCGGCAAGATCATGCTGTCGGTCGCCGGGTGAGGGCGCCGGCCTGAGCCGGGTCCGGCCGGGGCAGCGGCGATGATCCTGCATGCGGTGGAATCGGGCACGGGCGCGCCGGTGGCGCTGCTGCACGGGTTGTTCGGGCAGGCGGCCAATTTCGCCACCCTCCAGCGCCGCCTGTCCGCAACCTGCCGGGTGATCGCGCTCGACCTGCGCAACCATGGCGCCAGCGGACACGCACCCGAAATGTCGTATTCGGCGATGGCCGCCGACGTGATGGAGACGTTGCGCGCCCGCGACGCGCTGCCCTGCGCGCTGGCCGGCCATTCCATGGGCGGCAAGGTGGCGATGAAGGCGGCGCTGGAGGTGCCGGACTCCGTCGCGCGGCTGCTGGTCAGCGACATCGCGGCGGTGCGCTATCCGCCGGCGTTTCGCCCGCTCGTGCAGGCCATGGCGGCGCTGCCGCTGCCTCCTGGCCTGACGCGCGCGCAAGCCGATGCCGCGCTGGCCGATGTGGCGCCGCCGGGCGTGCGCGCCTTCTTACTGCAAAACCTGCGCTTCGGCGCCCTGCCACATTGGCGCATCGACCTGCCCGCCATCGCCGCCGCGCTGCCGGCGCTGGAGGACTGGCCGGAGCACCATGGCGCTTCCTATGCGGGGCCGACCCTGTTCGTCGCCGGCGCGCGCTCGGACTATATTCGGGCGGAGCATCGCGCCACCATCCGCGCCTTGTTTCCGCGCGCCCGCTTCGTCACCGTGAAGGAGGCCGGGCACTGGGTGCACGCCGACAACCCCTCCGGCTTCGCCGCCGTGGTGGAGGCGTTCCTGGCCGCGGGATAGGGGGCCGGATCAGGGGGGCGGAATCAGCACAAGCACATCATCGTCATCGACGCGGACCGGGTAGACGGTCAGGTCCCGCTCGATCGGGGCGCCCAGCCCGGCGCCGTTGCGCAGATCGAACCGGCCGGCATGCAGCGGGCATTCGATGATGCAGCCTTCCAGCCAGCCATCGGTGAGCAGCGCATGGGCGTGCGTGCACATATTGTCGCTGGCACGCCAGCTGCCGTCATCCAGATGATACAACGCCAGATCATGTCCCGCCGCCTCGACCGGTTTCATCTCGCCCTTGGCGAGGCCTGCGGCGGACGCCACGCGCACCCAGTTTCCGCCATCGTCCATGTGCTGCGATCCTTTCCGTTGCGGGGTGCGCATGATGCCGCAAGGCGGGCCGTTTGTCGCGGGGGCGGAAGGGAAGCGCCGCTGGCTCCCACGTTGACCCTTTCCTGGCGGCTACCTATACGGGCGCACCCTCGGGGCAATCCAAACACACGCCGCCCCCCTCGGCAAAGAAGCCATGCCCGCATGAGCGATCCGAACCCATTCCGCGCCGTTGGTATTGTTGGCTGGCCGGTGGCGCATTCGCGCTCGCCGATGCTGCACGGCTGGTGGCTGGAGAAATACCGCATTCCCGGCGTCTACCTGCCTCTGCCGGTGCAGCCCGGACGGCTGGAGGCGGCGCTGCGCGGCCTGCCCGCCCTCGGCTTCGCCGGCTGCAACATCACTATTCCGCACAAGGAGGAAGCCGCCCGCCTGGTCGATCGCCTCGATCCGGTGGGGCGACGCATGGGCGCGGTGAACCTGATCGTGGTGCAGCCGGACGGTTCGCTCAGCGGCTTCAACAAGGACGGCTATGGTTTCATCGAGAACCTGCGCGACGGCAAGCCGCACTGGCGCGGCGATGCCGGGCCGGCGGTGGTGCTGGGCGCCGGCGGCGGCGCGCGCAGCGTGGTGGTGAGCCTGCTGGACGAAGGGGTACCGGAAATCCGGCTGGCCAACCGCACCCGCGCCCGGGCCGAGCAACTCGCCGCCGAATTCGGCGCCAGCGTGCGGGTGCTGGACTGGGCCGGGCGCGCCGCCGCGTTGGCCGGCGCCGCCCTGCTGGTCAACACCACAGACCAGGGCATGACCGGCCGGCCGGCCCTAGACCTGCCCCTCGACGACCTTCCGGGCGATGCGCTGGTGTGCGACATCGTCTACAATCCGCTGCAAACACCGCTGCTGGTCGCCGCCCAGGCGCGCGGCAACCCGACGGTGAACGGGCTGGGCATGTTGCTGCACCAGGCGCGCCCCGCCTTCGAAGCCTGGTTCGGCGTGCGGCCCGATATCACGCCGGAATTGCGCGCCGCCATCGAGACGACCATCGGCTGAGAGTTTGAAAAAGAATGCCCGCAAGCCGCCGAACGACGCCGAAAAACTCAATGATATCAGCGGGCATTCTTTTTCAAGTTCGATTGTTTTTCAAGCTCTGAGGCAAAAGCGTCCCGGATCGGCGGCGCGGACCATGCGACTTCATCCTGACACGGCTATCCGGCGAGGAGCGGGACCATGGAACTGGGCAAGGCGCGCGGAACCCGGCTGGCGCCCCGCACCGGCGGACGGCTGCTGGCGGATGCGCTGGTGGCGCAGGGCATCGTCCACGCCTTCGCCGTGCCGGGCGAAAGCTATCTCGACGTGCTCGACGGCCTGTATGCGGTACGCGAGAAGCTGCATTTGACCACCTGCCGCTTCGAAGCCGGCGCGGTGCACATGGCCGAGGCCTGCGGCAAGCTCACCGGTCGCCCCGCCGCCGCCTTCGTCACCCGCGGACCCGGCGCCTGCCACGCCGCCATCGGCGTGCACGTGGCGTTCCAGGATTCCACCCCGCTGCTGTTGTTCGTCGGCCAGATCCCGCTCGCGGAGACCGACCGCGACAGTTTCCAGGAAGTCGATTACCGCCGCATGTTCCAGCCGCTGGCCAAGTGGGTGACGCAGATCGACGACGCCGCGCGCATTCCCGAACTGGTGGCGCACGCGGTTGATGTCGCGACCAGCGGCCGGCCCGGACCGGTGGTGATCGCGCTGTCGGAGGAAATGCAGAAACACAGCGTCGAGGTGCCCGATATCGGCCGCGCCCCGGTGTTTCGCGCCCATCCCGACGGCGCGGCGCTGGCGCGGATGGCGACGTTGCTGGCGCGGGCCCGCAAGCCGCTCGCCATCCTCGGCGGCAGTTGCTGGAGCGAGCAGGCGCGCGCCGATATCCGCACGTTTCTTGTCGCCAATGACCTGCCGGTGACCGTGAGTTTCCGGCGGCAGGCGCTGTACGACGGCACGCTGGACACCTATGTGGGCGATCTCGGCGTGGGCTCGGACCCGGCGCTGGTGGCGCGGGCGCGCGAGGCCGACCTGATCCTGGCCATCGGCACCCGGCTGGGCGAGGCGGCCACCCAGGGCTACACGCTGTTCGATCCGGCCGGCCGCACGCCGATCGTGCACATCCATCCTGACCCGGCCGAAATCGGCCGGGTGTTCCGGCCGGCGCTCGGCATCGTCGCCGAGCTCGACCTGTTCGCCGCCGCCGCGGCGAAGCTCGCGCCGGTGAAGCCGGCCTGGGGCGAATGGCGGCGCGAGCTGCGCGCGCTGCGCCTGGCCGGCCGGGAAGTGCCGGATTACGAGGGGCCGCTCAATCTCGGCCAGGCGCTGCGCGACCTGGAGGGGCTGCTGGAGGATGATGCGATCCTGACCACCGACGCCGGCAATTTCTCCGCCTGGCCGATTCGCTTCATGCATTTCTCCGACCGCCAGCGCTTCATCGGGCCGGCCAATGGCTCCATGGGCTATGCGGTGCCCGCCGCGGTCGGCGCCAAGATCGCCCATCCGGACCGCCAGGTGGTGGCCTTCGTCGGCGATGGCGGCTTCCTGATGACCGGGCAGGAACTGGCCACCGCCTTCCATCACGGCGTCGCTCCGATCGTGCTGGTGGGCAACAACCAGATGTACGGCACCATCCGCATGTACCAGGAGCGCGCCTATCCGGGCCGCGTCTCCGGCACAGCGCTGACCAATCCCGATTTCGCGAAGTTCATCGAGGCCTTCGGCGGCCATGGCGAGGTGGTGGCGGCCACCGCGGAGTTCGCACCCGCCTTCCGCCGCGCGGTGGAAAGCGGCAAGCCGGCGGTGATCGAGCTGCGCCTGAATCCGGAACAGATCACCAGCCGCGTCACCATTGCCCAGTTGCGCGGGGGATCGGCGGCGAAGGCGCCGCCCAAGCGCGCCACTGCCGCCGCGAAACGCCCCGCCACCGGTGCGCGGGCGCCGGCCAAGAAGCCGCCGCCGAAGCGGTGAGGGTGCTCGCGGCGTTGTGATCCCGGCGCTGCGAAATTCCGCCATGTTCGGCGGCCAGCAAAAAGCGCGGCCGGATACCGGACCGTGCCAGGGAGGAAACGCCGCCCATGACCCTCTACACCGGCCCCGTGTTCGACATGGCGCGGGAGCAGTTCAACACCGTTGCTGACTACCTCGGCATTCCCGCGGGCGAGCGCGACCGGCTGCTGTATCCCAAGCGCGCCGTCGTGGTGTCGATCCCGGTGCACATGGATGACGGCCAGGAAAACGTTTTCCAGGGCTACCGGGTGCAGCACCATCTTACCCTCGGCCCGACCAAGGGCGGCACGCGCTTTTCGCCCAGTCTGGATGTCGGCGAGGTGGCGGCGCTGGCGGTGTGGATGAGCTGGAAATGCGCCCTGTGCGGCCTGCCCTATGGCGGCGCCAAGGGCGGCGTGACCTGCGACCCGCACACGCTGAGCCGGCGCGAACTGGAAGCGGTGTCGCGCCGCTACATGCAGGAGATGATCCCCTTCGTCGGCCCGCACACCGACATCATGGCGCCCGACATGGGCACCAACGAGCAGGTGATGGCGTGGTTCATGGACACCTATTCCATGTACCAGGGTAGGACGGTGACGGAAATCGTCACCGGCAAGCCGGTCAGCGCCGGCGGCACCGAGGGACGGCGCGAGGCGACCGGCCGCGGGGTGGCGCATCTGGTGGGCCGTGCCATGGAGCGGTTGCAGATGCAGCCGGCCGGCGCCACCGCCATCGTGCAGGGGTTCGGCAATGTCGGCGCGGTGAGCGCCATGGCGCTGGCCGAGCGCGGGATGCGCATCCTCGGCGTGTCGGACCACACCGCCTGCTATTTCGACGCCAAGGGGCTCGACCTGCCGGCGCTGCAGCGCCACGTGGCCCGGCACGGCGTGCTGGCGTGCTGGTCGAGCGAGGCGACGTGCGATCCCGACATCCTGCTGACCCTGCCTTGCGACGTGCTGGTGCCGGCGGCGGTGGAACAGGTCATCACCGGCGCCAATGCCGGCAGGCTGCAATGCCGTATCCTGGCCGAGGGCGCCAACGGGCCGACCACGCCGGAGGCCGACCGCGTGCTCGCCGGGCGGCGCGGCGAGGTGTTCGTCATTCCCGACATCCTGTGCAATGCCGGCGGCGTGGTGGTGAGCTATTTCGAGTGGGTGCAGGACCTGCAGCAATTCTTCTGGGACGAGGCCGAGGTGCTGAGCCGGCTGAACCAGGTGCTGGACCGGGCCTTCAACCGGGTGATGGCGCGGGTGGAGCAGGACCACGTGCCGCACCGCGAGGCGGCGAGCGCCATCGGGGTGCAGAAGGTGCGCGATGGCAAGAAAATGCGCGGGTTGTTCCCCTGAGCCGGCTTTCCCTAAGTCTGGGCGGGACGGACTTTGCGCAATGGTACTGAGCAGGCTAATGTTGCCGCCTCACTGAATTCGGACAAGAATGATGTTGAAAAATCTGATCCTGCTGGTCGTGATCGTCGCCATCGCGGCATTTGGCTATCCGCTGGTGGGCGAGGGCACCACCAGTTCCTGTGACGCGCTGGAGCGCGTGACGGTGCGGGTGGTGTCGGCGCGCGACAAGGATGACCGTGGTGGCAGCCTGCTGCTGGGCAACCTGCTGCAGGGCCTGTCGAAGGGTCAGTTCGCGGCCGTCGCGGCGAAGGACCGCTATCCGTCGCTGCCGCCGGCCGTCGCCTGCACCGTGCTTTACTGGCAGGCCGTGGTGGACACCGACGATTTCGCGAAGGATGTCGGCAAGCTGCAGTGACCGCCGGTACGCCGGCACGTAACTCCATTGTCATGCCCGGGCGTGTCCCGGGCATGACGACCCGGGTGGGGTCTCATCGGGTTCCTGCCGGCCCGACCGCGTAGACCGCCCGCTCCACCGCTCCGAACACCTCCATCGCCGGCGCGTCGGCGAAGGGAAGCACCTGCGTCATCAGGCAGCCGGCAACGCCCTGTGCCGGATCGAGCCAGAAATAGCAGTTGGCCAGGCCCGCCCAGGCCAGACTGCCGGCGCTGCGGCCATTCGGTCCCGGCGCGCTGTTGAGCAGGAAGCCGAGCCCCCATTTCTGCTCCATGCCGGGGAACAGGTTGGCGTCGTTGGTGAGCTTCGGCATCGCGGTGACCAGCGTGTGCACCGGCAGGTCGCCGATATGGTTGCGGCCCATTTCCGCCACCGTGTCCGTCCCCAGCAGGCGCACCCCTTCCAGCGTGCCGCCGTTCAGCAGCATGCGCAGGAAGCGCCCGTAATCGGCTGCCGTGCCGCACAGGCTGCCGCCGCCGCCGGCGAAGCCCTGGCCGGCGCCGACCGCCCAGTCGATCGGCCGGAGCCGGCCGCCGGCGTCGCGGCGATGCATTCGCGCCAGCCGCGTCCGTTGCGCCGGCGTCAGCAGGAAGCCGGTGTCGTGCATGCCGAGCGGTTCCAGCACGTGCGCGCGCAGATAAGCGTCCAGCGTCTGTCCGCTCGCCGCCTCCACCGCGAGGCCGACGATGTCGGTGTTGATGCCGTAGGTCCAGCGCGTGCCCGGGTCGAACAGCAGCGGCGTGCGCGCCGCCTCGTCCCAGGTGGTAGGGATGGGTGGCAGGCCGGCCTGGTCAAGATAGCGGCCGAGCGCCGGGTTCCAGAAATTGTAGCCGTAGCCGGCGGAGTGGCTGAGCAGGTGGCGCAGCGTCATGGCGGTGCGGGCCGGACGCAGCCTCGGCGTGCCGTCGGGGTCGAAACCTTCCAGCACGTGCGGTGCCGCCAATGCCGGGAGAATTTCTTTTACCGGCGCATCGAGTTGCAGGCGGCCCTGTTCCACCAGTTGCATGGCGGCGACCGAGACGATGGCCTTGGTCATCGAGGCGAGCCAGAAGATCGTATCGGGAGGGATTTCGGCGGCGGCCTCGAACAATGTGCCCTCGCGGTTGACCGCCAGTGCGACGGCGCCGGGCAGGGCGCCGCGGGTCACCGCCGCGTGCAATATTTCTGTTATTTTTCCGCCCGGCTCATTCACCCGCCTGCTCCTCCAGGGAACAGCCCGATCCGACTCCATAAATGGGTTCCAACGATCTTCCCTCGCTTGCATCGCGCCCAGCGTAGCGCCACCTTCCGCGCGGTCAAAACCGGAGGCAGGGGATGCTGGTTCTGGTGATCGGCCCGTCAGGTGTCGGCAAGGACACGTTGCTGGCGGGCGCGCGCGATGTGCTGGAGGGCGACGAGCGGTTCCGGTTCGTCCGGCGCGAGATCACCCGGGCAGCCGATGCCGGCGGCGAGGACCATGACCCGGTCGATCGCGAGAGCTACGAGTTGCGGCGGGTGGCCGGGGCGTATGCGCTGTGGTGGGACGCGCATGGCCTGCGTTATGCGCTGCCGTCCGACATCGTGTTCGATCTGCAAGTGGGGCGCGTGGTGGTGGCCAACGTATCGCGCGCGGTGATTGCCCGGGCGGCCGAACGGTTTCCGGTTCACCTGATCGAGGTCACCGCGCCGGCCGCACTGGTGGCGCGGCGGCTGGCCGAGCGTGGGCGTGAGACCGAGGCGCAGATTGCCCGGCGTCTGGCGCGGCAGGTCGAGATTCCGCCGGGCGTGCCGATCGACAGCGTGATGAACGATGCCGGGGCGGCGGACGGTGTTGCGCGGCTGGTGGCCGTGCTGCGGCGGCTGGCCGGCGGATGACGGTCGTTACTTGGCCAGCGCGACCCGTTCGGCGAGAATGAAGGGTGCGCCGGCGCCGCGTTGCACGAACAGGCAAACGTCCGTCACCCGCCGCCGCAGGGCCAGGGACGGCGCGAACCAGTCTTCCGCTGCGGGGCGCACCAGGTCGTGTTCCTCGGCGGCAAGCCGGCGGGTCAGCGTCATGTGAAACAGCCAGGTGGCAAACACGTAGGGGTAACCCCAGCGCAGCAGATTGGCGTCCTGTACCGGCGACAGTCCGCCGCGCCGGCGCTTCTCCAGCTCCGCTTCATCGGGTGGCGCGCGCAGATGGTCGGCGCCGGCCACGCAGGCATCGGCCAGCGCCTGCAATTCGGGACTTGGCGCGGTCTCGCGCAGGGCGAGGAAGCCGTGCAGGTTGGCCACCGCCAGCGCGGGCAGGTTGAAAGCGGGGACGGTGGCGGCGATGGCGCGTGTGGCCAGGACCAGCTCGTCCCAGGTGATGCCGTCGCGCAGCGCCATCGGTGGTTTCAGCGTGGCGTGCAGGCCATACAGGCCCGGCTCGGCGGTGAGGGCGGCGATGCCGGGCAGGACCGGTTGCGGGCGTGCCGCGCCGGTTTGCGGGTCGCGGCCGAGCCACGCGGCGCCGCACGTCCAGAGCGGATCGTCGATGGCGGGCGCGTAGTACAGCGCCACCCGGGCGCCGCGCATCAGGCTACCCGTTCGCCGGCGCGCCAGACCTGGCGAACCACCGGCAATTCTTCATGCACGTGAACCCGCACGAGGTCGGCGCGCAGCCCGGGCGCGAGGCGGCCACGGTCCAACAGGCCGCACATGCGCGCCGGCCGTTCGGTGATCAGGGCGACGGCGTCGGGTAGGGCGATGCCGGTCAGGCTGCCGGCCAGGAACGCCGCCTCCACCAGGCTCGCCGGCACATAGTCGCTGGCCAGCGCGTCCACCAACCCGGCGTGCACCAGATCCACCACCGCGACATTGCCGGAATGGCTGCCGCCGCGCACGATGTTGGGCGCGCCGGCGATGATCTCCATGCCGCGCGCCCGTGCCGCCCGGGCGGCGTCCATGTGCACCGGGAATTCGCTGATGCGGATGCCGTCGCGGAAGTTTTCCTCGATTTCTTCTTCCGTGCGGTCGTCGTGGCTGGCCAGGCGCACGTCGTGATCCGCCAGCCGGGCGAGCAGGGCGCGGCGGTTGGGCGTGCGCCATTTGTCGCGTTGCGCCTGCAATTCGTCGATGCGGCGCTCGATGAATTCCTCCGTCACGCCCTCGGTGCGGCGCAGCGCGCGGTAGCGGTCGAGGCTGGCGTACTGGCCCACGCCGGGACTGTGATCCATCAGGCTGACCATGCGCAGGCGCGCGTTGTCGATTGCCGGTTCGACCAGCGCCAGCATGTCCGGCGCCGGCAATTCGCAGCGCAGATGCAGGAAATGTTCGCTCTTGAGCAGTCCGGTGCCGGCCAGGGCGTCGAGATCGGCGACGCCCTCGCGATAGGTCTGCAGCCGTCCGCCATCGAAGCCGAGATCGCCCACGCACAGGGCGTCGAGCACGGTGGTGACACCGGCGGCGGCGCATTGCGCGTCATGCGCCACCAGCGCCGAGCGCGACGGCCAGCGTGCGGTGTTGCGCGGCTGCACCTGGCGCTCCAGGTTGTCGGTGTGCACGTCGATCACGCCGGGGATGAGGAAATCGCCGCCGCAATCGAGCGCGCCTGGCAGGGAGTTGCGGCCTTCGGCGACCGCCTCGATCAGTGCGCCCCGCAGCACGAGGCTGCCGAGGATTACCTGATCGGGCAGGACGAGGCGGGCATTGGTCAGAACGGTCATGCGGCATCCTGCAGCGGCGTCACGTCATGGGTGCGGTCGGCGATGGCGTCGCGCACAAAGGTGTCGTGGAAAATGCCGACGATGGCAATTTTTTCCGCCTTTGCGGCACGGATCATGCCGATGACGATGTCGCGGTTTTCGGCGTCCAGGCTGGCGGTGGGCTCGTCGAGCAACAGCACGGGGTGGCGGCCGATGAAGCCGCGGGCGAGGTTGATCCGCTGCTGCTCGCCGCCGGAAAACGTGGCCGGCGGCAGGGCGTGCAGCCGGCGCGGGATGTTGAGCCGCAGCAGCAATTCCGCGGCGCGGGCGCGGGCGGCGTCGGGGGGCACGCCGCGCGCGGCCTCGGCGACGATGTCGAGCGCGGGCACGCGCGGCACCACGCGCAGGAACTGGCTGACATAGCCGAGCGTGGCCGCGCGCACCTGCACCACGCTGCGCGGCGGGGCGGCGGCGATGTCGATCATCGCGCCGTCATGGTGCACCCAGATATGGCC
The DNA here is from genome assembly GCA_963709085.1 of uncultured Alphaproteobacteria bacterium. GTDB lineage: Bacteria > Pseudomonadota > Alphaproteobacteria > Acetobacterales > Acetobacteraceae > Rhodovastum. The sequence continues at coordinate 3,180,999 of CAVPVB010000007.1, read as the reverse complement.
GGCATCGGCGCGGTAATTGCCGTACAGGCTGCGCAGAAGGGTCGTTTTCCCGGCGCCGGACGGGCCGGTAAGGGCAACGCACTCGCCTGCGTGCACGGCGAGGTTGACGTCGTGCAGCACGGGGATGCGCAGGCCGTTGCGCAGGTGGAGGGTGAAGGATTTGTCCAAGGATTCTGTTCGCAGCATCACGGTGCTCATGCTTGCAGCACCGAACTGACGAGAAGCTGGGTGTATTCGTGCCGTGGGTCGTCCAGCACCTGATCGGTCAGGCCCGCCTCCACCACGCGGCCGCGCTGCATCACCATGATGCGGTGCGCCAGCAAACGCGCGACGGCCAGATCATGCGTCACCAGCACGGCGGCGATGCCCAGGCGGGAAACCAGGCTGCGGATCAGGTCGAGCAGGCGGGCCTGCACAGATACGTCGAGCCCGCCGGTCGGCTCGTCCATGAACACCAGCCGCGGATGCGTCACCAGCGTGCGGGCAATTTGCAGCCGTTGCAGCATGCCGCCGGAGAAAGTGCGCGGCAGGTCATCCACCCGGTCGGCGTCGATTTCCACCTGCCGCAGCCAGCCGATCGCCTCCTCGCGGATGCGGCCGTAATGGCGCGATCCCTGCGCCATTAGCCGCTCGCCCACATTGCCGCCGGCGGAGACACCCATGCGCAGGTTCTCGCGCGGGTTCTGATGGACAAAACCCCAGTCGGACCGGTGCAGGGCGCGCAACGCCGGAAGCGGCATCGCATGCACATCGTGCAGGCGGCCTTCGGGGTCGCGGTACCAGACCACGCCGGATTGCGGGCGCAGCCTGCCGGACAGCACGTTCAGCAGCGTGGTCTTGCCCGAGCCTGATTCGCCGACCACCGCCAGCACTTCGCCGGGCCAGAGCTCGGCATCGACATCGACCAGCGCGGGCACCGCGCCGAAGCGCAGCGTCAGGCGGCTGGCGGAAAGCAGCGTGTCCTCGCTCATCGCCTCACTCCGCCGCCAGCGCGTCGGCACCGGTGTGGCCGGCGGCGCGGCGTGTCTCGCAATGGTCGGTGTCGGAGCAGACGAACAGCCGCCCGCCGCGATCATCCACCACCACTTCATCGAGATAGGAATCGGTGGCGCCGCACAGGCCGCAGGGATGTGGCGCGCGGATGGCGCGGAAGGGGTGGTCGTCGAAATCCAGGCTGCGCACGTCCGTCCAGGGCGGCACGGCGTAAATGCGTTTCTCGCGCCCGGCACCGAACAGCTGCAGCGCCGGCATCATGTGCAGCTTCGGATTGTCGAAGGCGGGAATCGGCGACGGTGCCATCAGGTAGCGATGGTTCACCATGACAGGATAATCGTAGCTGATCGCCACGTGGCCAAAGCGGGTGATGTCCTCATAGAGTTTCACATGCATCAGGCCGTATTCCGACAGCGCATGCAGGCGCCGCGTCTCCGCCCGGCTCGGCTCAAGCCGTGACAGCGGCTCGGGCTGCGGAACCTGATAGACGATGATCTGATCGTCGCGCAGGGGCTTTTCCGGGATGCGGTGGCGTGTCTGGATGATGCTGGCGTCACCGGTGCGCGTGGTCGGCGCCACCCCGGCGGTGCGGGCGAAGAAGCGGCGGATCGACACCGCATTGGTGGTGTCATCGGCACCCTGGTCGATCACCTTCAGCACATCGCCCGGGCCGATGATGGAGGCGGTGAGCTGGATGCCGCCGGTGCCCCAGCCATAGGGCAGCGGCATCTCGCGGCTGCCGAACGGCACCTGGTGGCCGGGAATGGCGACCGCCTTGAGGATGGCGCGGCGAACCATCCGCTTGGTCTGCTCATCCAGATAGGCGAAATTATAGCCGGTGTTCATGCCGCTTCCTCCCGCGCCGCGAGAGCTTCGGCGCGCAGGCGACGGATGGTTTCCAGTTCGCTCTGGAAATCGACGTAGTGCGGCAGCTTGAGGTGCTCGACGAAGCCGGTCGCCTCGATGTTGTCGCAGTGGTACAGCACGAACTCGACATTCTGGGCCGGCGCGGTAACGTCTTCGCCCAGTTCCTCGGCGCGCATGGCGCGGTCCACCAGGGCCATCGCCATGGCGCGGCGATCGGCATGGCCGAAGGCGAGGCCATAGCCGCGGGTGAACTGCGGCGGCACGGTTTTGCTGCCCTTGAACTGGGTGACCATCTGGCATTCGGTCAGCGTGACGTCGGCGATGTCGATGGCAAAGCCCAGTTCCGGCGGGGTGATTTCCACTGACACCTCGCCGGCGCGGATTTCGCCGACAAACGGATGCGAACCGCCCCAGCCGCGCTGCGTCGAATAGCCGAGCGCGAGCAGGAAACCTTCGTCGCCGCGCGCGAGCGATTGCAGGCGCACGTCACGTTCGGCCGGAAACGAAAGCGGTTCGCGGGTGATGTCACCCGGCTCTGCTTCCCGCGTATCGTCCGCTTCGATCAGGCCCTCCTGCGCGAGGATGTTGGCCACGCCCGGCGTTTTTCCAAAAGCGGACGGTGCCTCAGGGGCCGGCGGCGGAACGGCTTCCCCCAGCAGCGAGAAATCCAGCAGCCGGTGGGTGTAGTCGTAGGTGGGGCCGAGCACCTGGCCGCCCGGCAAATCCTTGTAGATTGCCGAAATGCGGCGCCGGATCTGCATCGCGGCGGTGTCCACCGGGGCCGCATGGGCGAAGCGGGGCAGGGTGGTGCGGTAGGCGCGCAGCAGGAAGGCGGCCTCGATCAGGTCGCCCTGTGCCTGCTTGATCGCCAGCGCGGCGAGTTCGCGGTCGTACAGCGAACCCTCGGTCATCACCCGGTCCACCGCGCGGCCGAGCTGGCCGGCGATTTGTTCCGTGCCGATTTCGGCCACCGATGGCTCGCCGCGCCGCGCCTCGGCGAGCCAGGCATGGGCGTTGTCGATGGCGCGTTCGCCGCCCTTCACCGCGACATAGGCCATGGCTCAGCCCTCCACCCGCACGCTGCGCGGCAGCGCCGCCAGCCTGGTGCCGCTACACAGAAGAATGTCGATGCCGCGCGGATACAGCGCGTGGTTCGCCGCCCAGAGGGCGGCGAAATTGTCCGGCAGCCCGGTCACCTCCACGGATACCGGCACGCGCAGGCCCGGACCGGACAGGCGCAGGCGCCGGCCGGTGTCCAGTGCCGCGACCTGCAGGATCAGCGTGGCCGAAGCGTCCGGCAACTCGTCGGTGCCGGCTTGCAGCGTGGCGAGGTCGGGCAGTGTATCGGCGAGCACGAACGTCGCAGCGCCGGGGGAGTTGACGGGTACCGCGCCGCAATGAAAGCCGATCCAGTCCTGCACCGGCGCGAAGCCGGGGGAAAGGTGGAAAGGCGTCTCGGCATCCACCAGCGTCAGCAGCACCGCCGCCGCGGCGGGCATGAGCGGGGCGGGCGGGGCCAGGCCGGCGCCGGCGTTGCGGAACGTGCCGGGCCGCGCCATGGCGTCGAGCACGGCGCGGAAGCAGGCCTGCGACCCCAGCACGGGGTCGGCGAAGCCGGGCAGGTCGATACTCATTCGGTGGTCCGCATCGTGGCCATGGTGAAGAATTCCACCCGTGTCGCCGCGGCGCGGCGGGCCGCGGCGTCGCGCGCCGCCAGTTGGCGGGCGGCGAGCGGGGCGATCACCGCCGCCTGCAACGCCTCATGCCGGGCCGGGTCCTGCAATGCCGCGTCCAGCAGCGCGGCCAGTTCGGCCTGCAGGCCGTCGCGGCCGGCGACATAGGCGTGGCCGACCTGCCCGTCGGCGATGCGCACGGTGCAGCGCGTCACCGTCATCTCGCCCAGGTTGAACGCTGCCCCGGCGCCGCCGGCGCGGCCGCGCAGCATGACCAGCCCGGCCTCCGGCCCGCGCAGGCGGACATGGGCGGGCAGGGCGGGGATGTTTGTCAGCAGCGCGGCGATTTCATCGGCGCCGGCGCGGGCCAGCACGCTCATCCAGTGCTGTCGCGGGGCGGTGTTGGTTAAGGGCGTGTCGGGCATGGGGCGGTCGGAATGCTGTGTAGATGTCTAGACAGCTAGAGCTTTTCCTTGCTATGCGTCAAGCGTCACTCGCACGGTCCGGGCCGGAGAATGGATGAAGTTCGCATGACGCAGCCGTTGCCCGTGGCCTTGGCCGCCCCGCTGGAGCATGGCCCGCTTGAACATGGCCCGCTTGAACATGGCCCGCTTGAACATGGCCGGGGCGTCGCCCTGTGGCAGCAGATCGCCCGCTCCATCGAGCAGGACGTTACCGACGGCGTGCTGACCCCGGGCGCCCGCCTGCCCACCGAGGCGCAGATGTCCGCCCGCTTCGGCGTCAATCGCCACACCGTGCGGCGGGCGCTGGAAGAACTATCGCGCGCCGGCCTGGTGCAGGTGGAGCAGGGGCGCGGCAGCTTCATCGCCGAAGATGTGCTGGACTACGCGATCAGCGCCCGCACCCGCTTCTCCGAGTGGATACGCGCGCACAACAAGGAGCCGGGCGGGCGGGTGCTGGATGTGCGCGAACTCGCCGCCGACGCCGCGATCGCCGCCGGGCTCGGCCTGCCCACCGGCGCGCCGGTGGCGCGGCTGACCCGGCTCGGCCTGGCCGATGGCCGCCCGGTCAGCCTGGGCAGCCATCATTTCTCCGCTGCCCGCTATCCCGGCCTGTTGGAGGCGCTGCAAGCCTGCGCGTCCGTGACCGAAGCGCTCGCCCGCGTCGGCGTGAACGATTACCGCCGCCAGCAGACCCGCGTTACTGCCCGCATGCCGCAGGGCAACGAGGCCGAACTGCTGCGCATGCCACGCAACCGGCCGCTGCTGGTTACCGAAAACGTCAACGTGGATGCCGCCGGCGCGGTGATCGAATTCGGCATCAGTTGCTACCCGACGCCGCGGGTGCAGATCGTCTTCGAGCCGTAGAGGAAAAACGATGCGACCATTGCGGATTGCCGGCGGCGAGGTGCTTTGCCCCGAGACCGGGTTTGCGGCGGGCGATCTGTGGGTCGCCGGAGACCGCATCGCCGAAGCCGGCGAGTCCGGCGCCGCGGTGCTGGATGCGCGCGGGCTGAAAGTGCTGCCAGGCATCATTGATATCCATGGCGACGCTTTCGAGCGCCAGTTGCAGCCCCGCCCCGGTGTGGATTTCCCCGCCGGGCTGGCGCTGGCGGAGACCGAGCGGCAGTTGCTCAGCAACGGCATCACCACCGCCTATCACGGCGTTACGCTGTCCTGGGAACCCGGGCTGCGAGGGAAAGAGTCGTGGCGCGCCCTGGTGGACGCGCTGCATGCGCGCGCGTGGGTGTGCGACATGCGCATCCATTTGCGCTGGGAGGCCTACAATCTCGATGCGCTGGACACCGCGCTGGCCGACATCGCCGCCGGCCGGGTGCACCTGTTTGCCTTTAACGACCACACCCCGGCGATCCTGCGCCGCGTGCACGATCCGGTGAAGGGCGCGAAATACAGCGACCGCGCCGGCATGAGCCTGGAGCAATTCCGCGCCCTGGCCGACGGTGTCGGCGCCCGGGCGGAGGACGTCGCGCCGGCGCTGGAACGCATCGCCGCCGCCGCCCGCGCGGCCGGCCTGCCAATGGCCAGCCACGACGACGCGACGCTGGCGGAGCGCGCGGATTTCCGCCGCCGCGGTGCCCGGATCTGTGAGTTTCCCATGTCCGTGGAGGTCGCCGAAACTGCTGCCGCCGCCGGTGATTTCGTCGCCATGGGCAGCCCCAACGTGGTGCGCGGCGGTTCCCATATGGGCTGGGCGTCGGCCGCCGTGATGGCCGAGGCCGGCATCTGCCGGGTGCTCACCAGCGATTATTACTATCCTTGCCTGCTGCAGGCGCCCTTCATTCTCGCGCAGCGCGGCGTGCTGGACCTCGCTGCCGCCTGGGCGCTGGTGTCGGCCCATGCGGCGGACGCGGCGCGCCTGCCGGACCGTGGCCGCCTGCTGCCCGGCAAGCGCGCCGATCTGGTGCTGGTGGCCGGGGATGACGGCGCGCCGCGGCCGGTGGCGACCATCGCCGCAGGAAGGCTGGCCTGGATGTCGGCGGAAGGGGCGGCCCGGCTGGGGTGAGCGGCGCGGTTGCCAAAAATCGCTGGACGAAGGGGTTGCAAACGATCTTGCTTCACCGTCCGCTTGCGCCGGCCGGAGGAAACAACGATGACCGAACTGTTTACGAAACAATCCTTCATGTTGGTCGCCCGCCCGTGAGCGGGATCGCCACCGAGCGCCGCGGCGCCGTCGCCGAAATCGTGTTCGACCGGCCGGACAAGCGCAACGCCATCACGGTCGCGATGTATGCCGCCCTGGCCGAGGCGCTGGACGCGGTGGAGGCGGACGACACCGTGCGGGTGGTGCTGTTCCACGGAAACGGCGGCGCGTTCACCGCCGGCAACGATCTGCACGATTTCCTCGCCCATCCGCCGGACGGCCCGGACCAGCCGGTCTTCCGCTTCCTGCGGGGCCTGGCCGGCGCGCGCAAGCCGCTGCTGGCGGCGGTGGAAGGGCCGGCGGTGGGCATCGGCACCACCATGCTGCTGCACTGCGACCTCGTCCTCGCCGCCGAGGATGCCCGGTTCGCGCTGCCCTTCGTCAATCTCGGCCTGGTGCCGGAGGCGGCGAGTTCGCTGCTGCTGCCCCGTCTTGCCGGCCACCAGCGCGCCGCCGAGCTGCTGTTCCTCGGCGATCCGTTCGACGCGGCGACGGCGCAGCGCCTCGGGCTGGTCGGCCGGGTGATGCCGGCGGCCGATCTGCTGGCGGCAGCGCGGGCGCTCGCCGACCGGCTGGCCGCCAAGGCGCCGGAGGCGCTGCGGGCGACCAAGGCGCTGCTGAAATCCGCTTCCGTCACGGTGGCCGGGCGGATGGAGGAGGAGGCGACGGTGTTCGCGCGGCAGTTGCACTCGGCCGAACTGAAGGAGGCGGTGGCGGCGTTCTTCGCCAAACGGCCGCCGGATTTCAGCCGTGGCGGCTGACCCGCACGCTCCTGCCGCCGCGACGGGGTGCAGGCCGCCGGCAACGCCGTTATAAGCCCCGCCATGACCGACGCTCCCCCCTCCGAGATGGCGACCGAAATCTCCCGCCGGCGCACCTTCGCCATCATCTCGCACCCCGATGCCGGCAAAACCACGCTGACCGAGCGCCTGCTGCGCCTGGGCGGCGCCATCCAGTTGGCCGGCAACGTCCGCGCCAAGCGCGAGCAGCGTAAAACCCGCTCGGACTGGATGAGCATCGAGCGCGAGCGCGGCATCTCGGTGGTGACCTCGGTCATGACCTTCGAGCATGCCGGTTGCGTGTTCAACCTGCTCGACACGCCGGGCCACGAGGATTTCTCCGAGGACACCTACCGCACCCTGACCGCGGTGGATTCCGCCGTGATGGTGATCGACGCCGCCAAAGGCATCGAGGCGCGCACGAAGAAACTGTTCGAAATCTGCCGCATGCGCGACATTCCGATCATCACCTTCGTCAACAAGATGGACCGCGAGAGCCAGGACGTATTTGCCCTGCTCGATGAGGTTTCTTCCACTCTGGCGCTGGATACCGCACCGGTCACCTGGCCGGTTGGCCGGGCGGCCGATTTCGTCGGCACGTATGATCTGCGCAGGCGCGAGTACCGGCTCACCCGGGAACTGGCCCAATCCGACCCCCGCTTCGCCGCCCTCGACGAGGAGATGGAACTGGTGCGCGCGGCGCTGCCGGAATTCGAGGTGGCGCCGTTCATGGAGGGGCACCTGACGCCGGTGTATTTCGGCAGCGCCATGAAGGAGATCGGGGTGGCGGACCTGCTGCAGGGCCTGGCCGAATACGGCCCCCGCCCGCGCGCGCAGGCTGCCGATACGCGGGTGGTGGAGGCCACCGAAGCCAACCTGACCGCGCTGGTGTTCAAAATCCAGGCGAACATGGACCCCAACCACCGCGACCGCATCGCCTTCGCCCGCGTGTGCTCCGGGCGGCTGGCGCGGGGGATGCGGCTGAAGCAGGTGCGCACCGGCAAGCTGATCCCGCTGCATGCGCCGCAATTCTTCTTCGCCCGCGATCGCGCATTGGCCGAGGAGGCGTTCGCCGGCGACGTTGTGGGCATTCCCAACCACGGCACGCTGCGCATCGGCGACACGCTGAGCGAATCGGAGGATCTGAATTTCGTCGGCGTGCCCTATTTCGCGCCCGAAATCCTGCGCCGGGTGCGGCTGGACGACGCCATGAAGGCCAAAAAACTGCGCCAGGCGCTGCAGGAACTGGCCGAGGAAGGGGTGGTGCAGCTGTTCCGCCCGCAGGACGGCAGCCCGCCAATGGTGGGCGTGGTGGGCACGCTGCAGCTCGACGTGCTGCAGGCGCGGCTGGCGGCCGAGTACGGGGTGAAAATCGGCTTCGAGACGCCGCCCTTCCAGCTTGCCCGCTGGCTGTCCGGCGAGCGCCTGTTGGTGGAACGGTTTGCCGCCGACCAGCGCAGCGGCATGGCCGACGACGTGGACGGCGATCCGGTGTTCCTGGCCAGCTCGGCCTTTATGCTGCGGCGTACGGCGGAGCTGAATCCGGGGCTCACGTTCCGTGACATTAAGGACCATCGGGCGGAGAAGACGGCGGCCTGATGCATCGGGCGGCGAAGACAAGGAAGGCCAGGGCTCTGCCCTGGACCCGCCAAGGGCCGAGAGGCCCTTGGAACCCATTCCGTTTAGGTTTTGAAGTTGCTTTTGAGGTAGACGCGGCTGAACATTGACTGGTCCAGCAAGGTCACGGCCTGGGCCACGGTGTCCTCGATCCAGGCGTACTGGTTGAGCCTGCTGCAGCGTGCCGCTGCGGAAAATGGTGGCGAAGGGCAGATTGGAGAGGATGCTGTCCGCCAGGAACGTGCCGAGCGCGCTGTCGCCATTGCCGGCACCGCCGCCCACATAAGTAGTGTGGTCGTAACTGGTGGCGATGTCGGCGTTGTAGCCGCGGTACTTTGCTTCCGGCGGGTTGGCGATGCCGTGCCCCTGCAGCGCCAGTTCCTCCAGCACCTCGTTGGTCATCAGCGTCTTCTGCAGGACCAGATAGGTATGCGCGGTCAACGGCGTGTTGGGGTTGAGCCCGGCGATCTTCATCGCCCCCGCCATGGCGTCGAACTGGCGCTGCATGTCCTCGCGATAGACCTGCAGCGTCGCCTGGCCGGCGGCGTTGGAGTTCAGCGCGTTCAGGCTGGTCGCCTCGATCACCGCCTCGGCATTCGCTTCCAGACGCTGGATGCCGGTGAGGGCGACGCCGGCCAGCGCCTCCTGGTACAGGCCGGTCCATTCGGCCGCCAGATTGGTCGTGTGGAACAGCCCGTCGGCGCCGGCGGTCCAGGTGTGGCCGTTGACGATCTGCACATTGGCGATGGCGGTGCCGTCCAGCGTCACCACCTTGCCCGGCGCGGCGGTATAGGAAATGGCGGCGGCGCCGGCGGCCGGCGCGCCGGGCACCAGCACCACCGGCCCCGTCGCGGTCGCGCTCTTGCTGAAGTCGGCGGCGACATAGACCCGGCGGAACATCGTATCGTTCAGCGCCGCGGCTTCCTGCGCCACCGTCAGGCTCGGGTTGCCGAGCTGGTCGAACTGCACGAACTGGTCGTCCTGCATCGCGCTGGCGAACGGCAGTTGCGTCATGATGACATCGCCCAGGAAGCTGGACACCGCCAGCTTGCCGTTGTCCAGCCCGCCGCCGACATAATAAGTGGTTGAGTTCGAACCAGCCTTGCACGTTGTAGGCATAGCCGCGGTACTGCGGCAGAATTGGCACCACCTGGCCCTCGCCCTGCAACGCCAGCTCCTCCAGCGTTTCCGAGGTCAGGCTCGGCCCCTGCAACGTTTCCTGCAACTGCAGGTAGCTCTGCTGGGTGAAGGCGGCGGTGTCGGAAATGCCGAGCGTCTGCTGGTCGATCTTCATGGCGGCATCGATCGCATCGAAAGTGCGCTGCAATGTCTCGCGCGCATATTCTTCCTGGGCGGCCGAAGCATTTGAGATGCCGGTGTTCTCGAACACCGCCTCGGCATTGCCTTCCAGCCGCTGCAGCGGGGTCAGCGTGTTGCCCTGGCAGGCCAGCATGGTCTGGTAGGCGGCGCGCCATTCCATTTCGAGATTGGCGGTGGTGTAGAACTGGCCGTTCGCGTCGGCGACCCAGACATGCGCCGTCACGCCGCTGATGGTGTTGCTGATCACCGTGCCGTCCAGCGTGGTGACGCTGGCGGCACCGGTGGGCGGGGCTGCCGCCGGGCCGCGGCCGGGCACCAGGAAATCGGCGGCCGTGTAGAGTTGGGTGAACATCGAGGCGTTCAGCGCCGCCACCGCGGCCGACAGCGTGTTCTCGACATCGCCGTTCTGGTTGAGCTGCTCCAGTTCGCCGTTTTTTATGATAACCGGGAAGGGCAGGTGCGACAGCACGCTGTCGTCAAGGAAGTCAGCGATGGCCCGCTCGCCGGTGTTCACCCCGCCGCCGATATACAGCGTGTGCGAATCCACGTTGTTCTGCATGTCGTTGGTGAAGCCGTCGTAGCGGGAAGAGGGCGGGTGGTTCAGCCCGTGGCCCTGCAGGGCCAGTTCCTCCAGCGTCGCGTCGCTTTGCAGCACATGGCCCAGCGTCAGATAATCCTGCGTCGTGAGCGATGTGATGCCGCTGAGCCCGGCTTCTTTCATGGCGCCGGCGATGGCGTCGATCTCGCGCTGGATGTCTTCGCGGTCGACCTCCTGCTGGTTCTCGCTGAGGGCGGACAGGCCGGTGTTCTCGAACACCGCCTCGGCGTTCGCCTCCAGCCGCTGCACATAGGTCAGCGAGGCGCCGGCCAGCGCCTCGTGGTACAGAGTGTACCATTCCAACGTCAGATCGGTTGTGGTCTGGAACAGGCCATTGGCGTCGGCGGTCCAGACATGCGGCAGGTCGGTGATGGTGGTGGAGATGACCGCGCCGGAGAGCGTGGTCATTTGTCCCGCCCCGGCCACCGGCGCTGGCGGGGCGGTGGTCGGGGCGTTCGGCACGGTCACCACCGCCCCCACTGCCGTGGAGCTGGTGCTGAAATCGCTGGCCACGTAGACGCGGGTGAACAGGGTATTGTTCAGCGCCTGCACGGCCGCGACCAGCGTGTCCTCGGCGTTGCCGTTCTGGTTCAGCACCTCCTCCGTGCCGTTTTCTTCCACGGTCGGGAAGGGCAGGTGCGTCATGATGCTGTCGTCGAAGAAGCTGGCGACCGCCTTCTGGCCCTGGTTCAGCCCACCGCCGACATAGTACGTCACCGTGTCGGAGTTGTTCTGGAAATTCTGCGTATAGCCGTCGTATTTCGCCAGCGGCGGGTCGTTCAGCCCGTGTCCTTCGATGGCCAGTTCCTCCAGCGCCGGATTCGCTTGCAGCGCATTGCAGATGGCCAGGTAGTTCTGCGTGGTCAGCAGCGTGCTGCCGAGCCCGAGCTGCGCCATGATGGCGGCCACCGCGTCGAACTCGCGCTGCGCATCCTCGCGCCACGCCTGCGCCTTCGCGCCGGAAGCGTCGCTGCCCAGCTTGGTGAACTCGAACACCGCCTCGGCATTGCCTTCCCAGCGCTGCACCGCGGTCAGGGTGTTGCCCTGGCCGGCCTGCATGATGTTGAAGTAATTCTCCCACTCGGCGGCGAGGTTGGTGGTGGTGTGGAACACGCCATCCGCGCCGACCGTCCAGACATGGCCGTTCACGGTGATCGACGTTGCGATCGAGGCGCCGAACAACGTGGTGACTGTGCCGGCCGGTGTGCTGCCGCCCGGCGGCGTGCTGCCCGGAATGTTGAAATCGCTGGCGGTGAGGACAAGCTGGAACATCATCTGGTTCAGCCCGTCCACCGCCGCCTGCACGGTGTTTTCGGCGGCGCCGTTCTGGTTGAGCCTGCTCGATCTCGCCGCTTTTGGCGATGGTGGGGAAGCACAGATGCGTCAGCAGGTCATCGTCGAAGAAATCGGCGATCGCCCGCTCGCCGGTGTTCAGCCCGGGGCCGACATACAGCGTCTGGTTGTCGGTATTGTTCTGGAAATCATTGGTGAAGCCGTCGTAGCGGGTTGCCGACGGGTCGTTCAGCCCGTGCCCCTGGATGGCGAGTTCCAGCAACGCCGGGGCATCCTGCAGCGCATGCTCCAGCTGCTCATAAGTCTGCGCCGTCAGCGGGGTGTTGCCCGTCATGCCGAGCGCTGCCATGGCGGCCGAGATGGCGTCGAACTCGCGCTGCACATCCGCGCGGTCGCGCGCCTGAACGGTGGCACTCAGTTTTGCCAGGCCGGTGTTCTCGAACACTGCCTCGGCATTACCCTCCAACCGCTGCACCGCGGTCAGCCCGCCGCCCTGTCCGGCCAGCATGAGCTTGTAATAGCCCTGCCATTCGGCGGCGAGATTGGTTGTGGTCTGGTACTCGCCGTTGGCATCGGCGGCCCAGACATGCGTGACACCGCTCCCGAGCACGGCGTTGGAGATGGTCAGCGTGGTGGCGACGGCATCGCCAAACAGCCCCGTCATGGTGCCGGCACCGGGGGCGGGCGAGGCCGGGGGGGCTGCCGGGGTGGAACTGGCGGTGCCCGCGGTGGCCGAGAAGTCGGCCGCTGTATAGACCTGGGTGAACATGGCCGCGTCCAGCGCACCAGTGGCGTCGCTGAGCGTGTTTTCGGCGTCGCCGTTCTGGTTGAGCTGCTCGAGCTGGCCGTTCTGCGCGACCACCGGGAAGGGCAGGTGCGTTATCACGACGTTGTCGAAAAAATCGGCCAGCGCGTTCTGATTGTTGTCCAGCCCGCCGCCGATATAGAGCGTGGTGCCGTCGACGTTGTTCTGGAAATCATTGGTGTAGCCATCGTATTTGGGCACCGAGGGGCCGTTCAGCCCGTGCCCTTGCATGGCCAGTTCCTCAAGCACCGGATCGGACTGCATCGCCCGGCCGATGGCCAGGTAGTTCTGCGTGGTCAGCGGGGTGGCGCCGGAGATGCCCGCCTCGGTCATGGCGCCGGCGATGGCGTCGATTTCGCGCTGCACGTCCTCACGGTCGCGTTCCTGGACGGTGGCGCTCAGTTTCGACAGGCCGGTGTTCTCGAACACCGCCTCGGCGTTGCCTTCCAGCCGCTGGATCGGCGAGAGCGTGCTGGCGAGGCCGTCGACCATTTCGGTGTACAGGCCCTGCCATTCGGTGGCGAGGTCGGTGGTCGTGTGGAACAATCCGTTGGCGTCGGCGGTCCATACATGGGGCGTGACGCCGCCGCCGGCGATGCCAGGGAGCGTGCCCGGAATGGTGTCGCCAAAGAACGTCATGACCTTGACGGCGCCGCTGTCGCTCATGTCGTTTCCCGCTCGCTCGCTCGCTCGGTTGATTTCAATGTACTTCGCCCCGGGGCAAGATTTGGAATGCTTCGGTGGCCGGGACGATTTCGTAAGGAATAGATAATTCGTTAACAAAACACAAACGGAATCCCACGCGCGATAGGCCGTTAGAACGTCGTCAGCACAGCATTAGAGCAGCGCAACAAACAGATTTATCGGATTGCCCGGAAACGATACTGAAAAGATTATGGCGACGCCAATGATCAGTGTCATGCGGTGTGACCCAACCGCGCCTGACGAGACGTGTTCCCGGCGGAAAAAACATTTTTGGTACAGCGGATCGAAGCGTTCCGTAAACTTCAGGGCGGCTGTGACGGTCTTGTTGCGGGACAGCGACGCTTTCCGATGCGCGCCTCGGCAGGCCAGGGTGCAACGCGCACTCCATGCGCGACCGAACCACCCTTGACGCGTACGGCGAACGTCCGCTCTACTCGAGCCGGCGGAGTGGCATCGGGCTGGCTCGGCTGGAACGCCCTGTTGGCATGCTGTCGAGACCCGCCGTGGTACCCCCAACGAACACCGTCCTGGCGATCGTCTATTTCCTCCTCGGACTGACCGTGGTCGCCAATCTGGCGGTCGAGGTGCCGCCGTTCCAGAATCCGGACGAGCCGACGCATTTCCTGCGCGCCGAGCAACTCAGCCGGTTTGTGCCCATCGGCCGGCGGCTCGGGCCGCGCGCCGCCGGCGGCGAGGCCGATCCCGGCATCTTGCGGGCGTTTCTCCCTTTCGGAAGCATCCCCTTCAACGGCGATCATAAAGTTACCCGCGCGATGTATGCGGATGCCGCCACGGTGGGCTGGGGCGGCGGCACGGTGCTGACGGAATTCTCCAATACGGCGGTCTACCCGCCATTCCTGTATGCGCCGTCGGTGGTCACCATCTGGGCCGGCAAGCTGTTCCATATTCCGGTCGTCCAGACGTTGTACCTGGCGCGGGCGGCCACCGGTGTGACGGGCGTGGCGACCGGTGCGGCTGCGGTGGCCCTGGCGGGAGCGGCGGCGCCGTGGCTGTTCGTGCTGCTGTCGCTGCCGATGTCGCTGGCGCAGATGGCCTCGCCCTCCCAGGACGGACTCATGATCCCGCTTGCGGCCCTGGTGGCAGCGCTGCTGTTCAGCGGGCTCGGGCGCGCCGGCCCGATCTCATCGCGGCGCTTTCTCGCCGTGTGCCTGTGTCTGGCCCTGATCGGCATGGCACGGCCGCCGAACGCCGCCCTGGTGCTTCTGCTGCTGCTGCCGTGCGGTCCGCCGCTGCGGTTGCGGCTGGCGGGTGCCGCCGCGGTGGTGGCGGCGGTCGCCGCCTGGACCGGCCTGGCGGGCGTGACTGCAGCCGTGGCGTTCCGCGCCGACGTCACGCCGGAGCATTTTCCCGATCCCGCCGCGCAACTGGCCGGCGTGCTTGCCGATCCGGCTGCCTTTGTCGCGGCGCTCGGCGAAACGCTGCGGCTTTGGTCCAGGGAGTTGATCGGCCAGGTCATCGGCAGACTTGGCTGGCTCGATGTGCCGCTGCCCCACTGGCTGCACATCCTTGCCTATGCAGCGCTGGCGGTGGGCGCGCTGCTATCCGCCCGCGCCGGCGCCACGCTGCCGCGGCGGCTGCTTGTCGCGGTGGCCAGCGGCACCGCGATTCTTGCGGCCGTCTTCGGCATGTTCCTGATCCAGTACCCTGATGTGGACTCCGGTGGGGGCGCCGTCGATCGAGGGTGTCCAGGGCCGGTATTTTCTGCCGCCATTGATGTTTGCCGTCGGGCTCGCGGTGATCGAGTTGCCGTTGGCAGGAAACTATGGCCGCCTGCTCCGGGCCGGCCTGACGGTCGCGCTCGTCCTGTTTCCCATTGTCGCGTTCGCCGCGACCCTGCGGGCGATCGTGGGGCGGTATTATTTCTAGGGCATGGTTACGACCGATCATCCGCGCCCGGCGATGACCGGATTACCGGTCTCTGCCGCGGCGCCTCCGGTCCTGCCCGCGTTCAGCCCGAATCGGCCGTACCTTCCGGCGGTGGACCATATCCGCGTCTTCGCGGCGCTGCTCGTGGTCGTTTATCACAGCCTGCTGTCCTTCGGGCTGCGCCAGGGCGGCGGGACGGGCGATCTCTTCTCGAACTGGCCGCACACCGACAATCCCCTCCTGGCCATGCTGATCGAGGGTCATACCGGCGTGGGCGGCTTCATGGTGCTCAGCGGCTTCATCTTCATGCAGGGCACGATCGGCCGCGACCTCAATGCCGGCGCCTTCCTGCGCAACCGCGTGCTCCGCATCTATCCGCTCTATCTGACGCTGCTGGTGTTCGGCGCCTGCGTGCACCGCGCCGATTTCGCCCTGCTGCCATTTCTCCAGAGCGTCCTGCCGCTCGCGAACTTCGCCGGGGCTGCCGATTACGGGGCATTCACGCCGCTGTCCTGGGCGGTCGCCGTCGAGTTCCAGTTCTATCTGTTATTTCCGCTGCTGCTGCGCCTGCTGCAGACGCACGGCGCCGGTCTGTTCCTGCGCCTCATCCTGTTCCTGATCCTGTTGCGCGCCGCCGCTGTCCTTCCCGGCAGCAACGTGGTCGATCTGACCTACGCGACCATCGCCGGCCGGTTGGACGAGTTCCTCATCGGCATGCTCGCCGGCGCCTGGTTTGCCCGCCGCGCCGCCGGCGGAGCCGCCGCCGGCCCCTGGCTCATCGCGGCACTGCCGCTGTTCGTCGGGGTGATCTTCCTGTTCCATCGCGCCGGCGGCTGGCCGGCGCATGGCCTGTGGAAAATCGTCTGGCCCGACATCGAAGGGCTGGCCTGGGCCGGTTTCATTCTGACCTGGCTGGGTGCGGCGCGATGGCTGCCGGGTCTGCTTTCGCGCGCGCTGGCGGCGGTGGGGCGCACCAGCTACTCGATCTACCTTATGCACATCATGGTGGTCGGGATGTTGCGCAACTACCTGCCGCAACTTGCCAGCAGCAGCACCCGCACAACGTTGCTTGTCATCGGCCTGGTGGTGATCCCGCTCGTGCTGGCGGTCGCGGCTTTTGTCTATGTGACCATCGAGAAGCCCTTCATGTCGCTGCGCAAGCGCTACACCGGCGCGCCGATTCCTGCCTGATCCTTTGTCGGGCCGGCGGTTTGCATCCATGGCCGGGTTCCCCCATGTTTACGGATCAGAACCGCGCGAGGTCCGCTCCCGATGTCGCCTCTCAGCCTGCTGCTCAACGTGCTCTGGATCGTCACCGGCGGCTTGTGGATGGCGCTGGCATGGGGGATCGCCGGGATTATCCTGGCCATCACCATCATCGGCCTGCCCTGGGCCCGGGCCGCTTTCTCCATTGCCGTCTATACGTTGCTGCCGTTCGGCTTCCGGGTGGTTCCGCGTGAGATGCTGACCGGCCGGGAGGATATCGGCACCGGCCCGCTGGGCCTGCTGGGCAATTTGCTCTGGCTGGTGCTCGCGGGCTGGTGGCTGGCGCTCGGCCATTTGTTTGAGGCCGTGCTGCTGGCGATCACGATCATCGGCATTCCGTTCGCCTGGGCGCATCTGAAGCTGGCGGCCCTGGCGCTGTGGCCGATCGGCAAGGCAATCGTGCCGGCGGAGGATCTGCAACGGCTGCCGTTCTATCGCTGAGGTAACTGAATGGGTTCCAAGGGGCCACTGCCCCTTGGCGGGTCCAGGGCAGAGCCCTGGCCTTCTTTCTTGCGGAGCCCCATGCGCAGCAAATTGCGGCGTCTCTGGCGAAGGCACCCACGCCACCAGACAGGCCCCATGCATCCCGGCATCGGCATGGGCCCCGGGGTGAAACGCTACGATTGGGGCGATCCCTATCACGTCGCCCTGGCGCTGCCCTGGCGCGGTTTCCTGCTGCTGGCCTTGGGTTACTACCTGGTGGTCAATCTGTTCTTCGCCGGGCTTTACATGCTGCAGCCCGGCAGTGTTTCCAACGTCCGCCCGGGCTATGTGAGCGACGCCTTCTTCTTCAGCGTGCAGACCTTCGCCACCGTCGGCTACGGCACCATGTCGCCGCAGACCCTGTATGGCCATCTGATTTCGGCGATTGAAATATTCGCCGGCCTGATGTCAGTGGCGGTGATCGCCGGCGTGGTATTCGTGCGCTTTTCGCGTCCGCGCTCGCGGCTGGCCTTCGCCCGCAATTTGGTGATCGGCCCGGCCGATGGCGGCACGGCGCTCAGCGCCCGCATCGTCAACCACCGCCTCAATCCGCTGTTTAATGTCGAGGCGCGGATGGTGCTGATCACCCGCCATCGCTCGGAGCAGGCGCCGAGCGTGTGGCGCATCCGCGACCTGACGTTGCTGCGCGAGCGCTCGCTGGTGGAGATGATGAGCTGGACCCTGGTGCACATGATCGACCCGTCGAGCCCGCTCAGCGGCCTCGATGTCGCCGACCTCGCCGAGGCGCAGGCGCAGGTGATGGTCAGCGTCACCGCGACCGAGGGCACCACCCTCGCGCCGCTGCACGCCATCCATCTGTTCCACGTCGCCGACATCCTGTTCGGCCACGCCTTCGTCGAACTGATTTCCGAGGATGCCGCCGGTCATCCGCGCTTCGATCTGGAGCGTGCCGACCAGGTGGTGCGGCTGGAGCCTACAGCAGCACCAGATCGTCCCGGTGGATGAGTTCGTCGCGGCCACGCCAGCCCAGGATCGCCTCGATATCCGCGCTGCGGTGGCCGATGATGCGGGCCGCGTCGGCGCTGGCATAGGCCGACAGGCCGCGCGCCAGTGGCCGCCCGTCCGAGCCGCGCACCTCCACCGCATCGCCGCGGTCGAAATGGCCCGAGATCGTCCGCACCCCGGCCGGCAGCAGCGAGCGTCCCTCGGCCAGCGCGTGCGCCGCGCCGTCATCCACCGTGTAACTGCCCTGCGGCTGCAGCGTGCCGAGAATCCAGCGCTTGCGGGCCGACCGCCCTTCCGGCGCCGGCAGGAACCAGGTGCAGCGCGCGCCGGCTTGCAGGGCTGCCAGCGGGCGCTCGACATGGCCGACCGCGATCGCCATGGCGCAGCCGGCCCCGGTGGCGATGCGCGCCGCCGCCAACTTGGTGCGCATGCCGCCGCTGGAATAGCCGGGCGGCGGCTCGCCGCCCATCGACTCGATCTCGTCCGTGATGGAAGCGACCACGGGAATGTGGCGGGCGTCCGGATGGCGCCGTGGATCGGCGGTGTACAGCCCGTCAATGTCGGACAGCAGCAGCAATTGATCGGCCTCCACCATCTCGGCCACCCTTGCGGCCAGCCGGTCATTGTCGCCGAAGCGGATTTCCGCCGTCGCCACGCTGTCGTTCTCGTTGATCACCGGGACGCAACCCAGGCCCAGCAGCGTGGTCAGGGTGGCGCGGGCGTTCAGGTAGCGCCGGCGGTCCTCGGTGTCGTCGAGCGTCAGCAGCAACTGCGCCGCAGTCAGCCCGTGCGCCGACAGCGCCTCGGTCCAGGCCTGCGCCAATCGGATTTGCCCCACCGCCGCCGCCGCCTGTTTCTCCTCCAGCCGCAGCCGCTTCTGGGTCAGGTTCAGGGTTCGGCGCGCCAGCGCGATGGCGCCGGAGGACACCACGATCACGTCCACCCCGCGCGCCCGCAGGGTGGCGATGTCGGTGGCCACCCCATCCAGCCACGCACTGCGCGGCGCGGCGCGGACGGAATCCACCACCAGCGCGCTGCCGATCTTCACCACCAGCCGCCGCGCCTGGGCGAGCGACAGGCTCATGCCGTGGTTCCGGCGCGGCGCGCCCGTGCCGCCGCCACCTCGCGCCACAGCGCCTGCAGCACCTCCGGCACGCCCTGGCCGGATACGCCGGAGAGCAGCAGCACCGGTTGGCCGGACGCCCGCGCCAGCGCCGAGCGCCGTGCCGACGCCTCGCGCGGCGTCATGGCGTCGGATTTGTTCAGCGCCAGGATTTCCGGCTTGTCCGTCAGCCCGCCGCCATAGGAGGTCAGTTCCTCGCGGATCGTGCGCCAGGCCTGCACCACGTCGCCGGCCGCCCCGTCCACCAGGTGCAGCAGCACCGCGCAACGTTCCACATGGCCGAGGAACCGGTCGCCCAGCCCGGCGCCTTCGTGCGCCCCCTCGATCAGCCCGGGAATGTCGGCCAGCACAAATTCCTGCGTGTCGGACAGCCGGACCACGCCCAACTGCGGGTGCAGCGTGGTGAACGGGTAATCCGCCACCTTCGGCCGCGCTGCCGAGACAACCGACAGGAAGGTGGATTTGCCCGCGTTCGGCAGCCCGACCAGGCCGGCATCGGCGATCAGCTTCAGCCGCAGCCAGACCCAGCGTTCTTCGCCCGGCCAGCCTTTGTCGGCGCGGCGCGGCGCGCGGTTGGTGGAGCTTTTGAAATGGGTGTTGCCGTGGCCGCCATCGCCGCCGCTCAGCAGCACCACCCGCTTGCCCGGCACGATCGAGGTCGGCCAGCAGCGTCTCGCGGTCGTCGTCGAAAATCTGGGTGCCGACCGGCACCTTGATGACCACGTCGGGCGCGCCGGCGCCGGTCTTGTTGGCGCCGGCCCCGTTGCCGCCCTTGGCGGCGCGGAAATGCTGGGTGTAGCGGAAGTCGATCAGTGTGTTGAGGTTCTGCACCGCCTCGAACTCGATATTGCCGCCGCGCCCGCCATCGCCGCCATCGGGGCCGCCGAACTCGATGAAGCGCTCGCGCCGGAACGCGATCACGCCGTTGCCGCCGTCGCCGGAGCGGCAATAGATTTTGGCCTGATCGAGGAATTTCATGGCGATTTCAAACAACAAGGGGGCCGGCTTGCGCCGACCCCCGGATGCGACAGGCAGCCGGGCCGGTGCGCCTATTCGGCAGCGACCGGCAGCGGGGTCACGGAGACGTGCACGCGATCATTGGCCTTGCGCTCGAACAGCACGTGGCCCTGCACGAGGGCAAAGATCGTGTGATCGCGGCCGAGCCCGACATTGCGGCCCGGCTTCCACCGCGTGCCGCGCTGGCGGACGATGATGTTGCCGGCCAGCACGATCTCGCCGCCGTACTTCTTGATGCCGAGGCGCCGGCCTTCCGTATCGCGCCCGTTGCGCGATGAACCGCCGGCCTTTTTGTGTGCCATGGGGGAGTCTCCTTCAGGCCGCGGTGATTTCGGCGACCCGCAGCACGGTGACGTGCTGGCGATGGCCGTTCCTGCGGCGGCTGTTCTGCCGGCGGCGCTTCTTGAAGATGATCACCGTGTCCAGCCGGTCCTGGGCGATGACGGTGGCGGTGACCGAGGCGCCGGCGACCAGGGGCGCGCCGATCGTCACGTTACCTTCCGAGCCCACCGCCAGCACATCGGTGAAGGTGATCGTGGCGCCGGCCTCGGCCTCCAGCTTCTCCACCTTCAGCACGTCGTTGGGCGTCACGCGGTATTGCTTTCCGCCGGTGCGGATGACTGCGAACATCGATCTGGCATCCTGTCGTCGGGGTTGCCCCGGCGGTATCGCCGTGGCCTGCCCGACCCATGAGCATTCTTGACACAAATTGCGGCAGCCGGGAGCGACCGGTCTGCCGGGGAGGCGCGGGTTATAGCGCGGGCGCGCCGGCTGTCAACGAGGGAAGGCAGGCCAGGAGCGCTGCCCCTGGACCCCGCCAAGGGCCGAGAGGCCCTTGGAACCCATTCGTTTATAGTGCCCTGACGAGAGAAGGGGTGAGGTGGTGCATCGGCATCTCCTCACCCCTTCTCTCGTCAGGGCACTCCAAGTGATGGGGTCCAGGGGCCTCTCGGCCCTTGGCGGGGGTCCAGGGGGCAGAGCCCCCTGGCCTGCCTTCGCCCCTTGTGCCGCGCCCGCCGCCCCATATAACCCGGGCATGGAAGCGCCCTTCCTCAAGATGCACGGCTGCGGTAACGATTTTGTCCTGCTCGACGCCCGCGCCCGGGCGCTCGGCATCACCCCGGCGCGCGCCGCCGCCATCGCTCACCGGCGCACCGGCATCGGCTGCGACCAGGTCATCATCCTCGAATCCGCCCCCGCTCCGGCCGACGTGTTCATGCGCATCCGCAACCCCGACGGCAGCGAGGCCGGCGCCTGCGGCAACGCCACCCGCTGCGTCGCCGCCCTGCTCGCCGCCGAAACCGGGCGCCGCACGCTGATCATCCGCACCATCAGCGGCGATCTGCCGGCCGAAGCCCACCCGGACGGCAGCGTCAGCGTCGACATGGGGCCGCCGCGCCTGGGCTGGCGGGATATCCCGCTCGCGGCGGAAACCGACACGCTGCGGCTCGACCTTGCCGAAGGTCCGGTTGCCGGGCCGGCCGCCTGCTCCATGGGCAACCCCCATGCGACCTTCTTTGTGCCCGACCTCGCCGCCGTGCCGGTGCAGGAGATCGGTCCGTGCCTGGAGCAGGCCGCGATTTTCCCCGACCGTGCCAATATCGGTTTCGTTCAGGTGCTCGCCCCCGACCGTATCCGCCTGCGCGTGTGGGAACGCGGCGCCGGCCTCACGCTCGCCTGCGGTTCCGGCGCCTGCGCCGCGCTGGTCAACGCCGCCCGCCGCGGGTTGACCGGGCGCCGCGCCGCCGTGCAGGTCGATGGCGGCGAACTGGTCATCGAATGGCGCGCGGACGACCATGTATTCATGACCGGCCCGGCGGTCACCGCCTTTAGCGGCCGCATCGATCTGGCGGCGCTGCCCGCATGAACATCCGCATGCTCACCTTCGGTTGCCGCCTGAACAGCTTCGAAAGCGAGGTCATTCGCGGCCACGCCGAGCGCGCCGCCGGCCCCGACACCATCGTCGTCAACACCTGCGCCGTCACCGCCGAAGCCGAGCGCCAGGCGCGTCAGGCCATCCGCCGCGCCCACCGCGAGAACCCCGGCGCGCGGATCGTCGTCACCGGCTGTGCCGCCCAGATCGCCCCCGAGTCCTGGGCGGCGCTGCCGGGCGTGGCGCGCGTGCTCGGCAACCGGGAAAAGCTGCGCGCCGAGTCCTGGGCGCCCGAGGCCCAATCCGCGGTGGCCGACATCATGGCCGCGCAGGAGACCGCGCCCCAGCTGGTGACCGAATTCGGCGGCCGGGCCCGCGCCTTCGTGCAGGTGCAGCAGGGCTGCGACCATCGCTGCACCTTCTGCGTCATCCCCTTCGGCCGCGGCCCCAATCGCTCGGTGCCGCTCGGCGCCATCACCGATCAGGTCCGCACCCTGGTGGCCGGCGGCTGGCGCGAGGTGGTGCTCACCGGCGTGGACATCACCAGCTACGGCACCGACCTGCCCGGCCGCCCGACCCTCGGCCAAGCCGTCCGCCGCCTGCTCGCGTTGGTGCCCGAGCTGCCGCGCCTGCGCCTGTCCTCGCTCGACCCCGCCGCCATCGACGACGACCTCTGGCGCGCTGCTTGCCGAGGAACCGCGCCTGATGCCGCATCTGCATTTGTCCGTGCAGGCCGGCGCCGACCTCATCCTCAAGCGCATGAAGCGCCGCCATTTGCGCGCCGATATTTTTGCCACCATCGCCCGCGCCCGCGCCCTGCGCCCGGGCATCGCCATCGGCGCCGACCTGATCGCCGGTTTCCCCACCGAAACCGACGCCATGTTCGCCGACACGCTCGCCCTGGTGAACGACGCGGACATTCCCTTCCTGCACGTCTTCCCCTACAGCGAGCGCCCCGGCACGCCCGCCGCCCGCATGCCCCCGGTGCCGCTGGCGCAGCGTCGCGAGCGTGCCGCCCGGCTGCGCGATGCCGGCCGGGCCAACGCCGCCCGCTTCTTTGCCGGACAAATCGGCCGTGTCGCCGCCGTGCTGGCGGAGACCGCGGAAGGCGGCCACACCGAACATTTCGCACCCATCCGGGTACCCGCCACCCCCGGCGCATTGCTGCGCGCCCGCGTTACGGCGGCCAACGACGACGGATTGCTCGCGGAGCCCGCCTGATGGCACTCGGATTCTTCTCGCGGCTGAAGGAAGGCCTTTCCCGCAGCACCCAGAAGCTCACCGAGAGCATCGGTGCGGCGCTCACCAAACGCACCCTGGACGAGGCGGCGCTTTCCGAGCTGGAGGACGCCCTGGTCGCCGCCGACCTCGGTACCGACGTCGCCACCCGCATCATCGAAAAGTTCCGCAGCACCCGCTTCGGCACCGAGGTGACCGACGCGGAAATCCGCACCGCCCTGGCCGAGGAAATCGCCGCCATCCTGGCCCCCGTCGCGGTGCCGCTGGAAATCGACCGCCGCCTCAAGCCGCATGTTATTCTGATGGTGGGCGTCAACGGCACCGGCAAAACCACCACCATCGGCAAGCTCGCCCAGTCCTATGCCGATCAGGGCCTGCGCGCCGTGCTGGTGGCCGGCGACACCTTCCGCGCCGCCGCCGTCGAGCAGTTGCAGGTCTGGGGCCAGCGCACCGGCGCCCCCGTGGTCTCCGGCGCCCCCGGCGCCGACGCCGCCGGCCTCGCCTTCGAGGCGCTCACCCGCGCCCGCGCTGAGGCGGCCGACGTGCTGCTGGTGGACACTGCCGGCCGCCTGCACAACAAATCCGTGCTGATGGAGGAGTTGCGCAAGATCATCCGCGTCATGCGCAAGCAGGACCCCACGGTGCCGCATTCGGTGCTGCTGGTGCTGGACGCCACCACCGGCCAGAACGCGCTGCAGCAGGTGAACGTGTTCAAGGAGATGGTGGATGTTACCGGCCTGGTGGTGACCAAGCTGGACGGCAGCGCCCGGGGGGGGATTGTGGTGGCGCTGGCGCAGGAATTCGGGCTGCCGGTGCATGCGGTGGGGGTGGGGGAGAAGGCGTCCGATCTGCGGGCGTTTGATCCGATGGATTATGCGCGGGGGTTGGTGGGGGCGGGGTAGGTTTAGCCCCTGCGGGATGGCTGGTTTCGATCCGAAGCCGACCTCGCGTGAACCTTGGTTCTGCCGAGCAGATCGTTTGGAAATGGTGGTGCCTCGGTACGGGCAGCAGGTCAGCGCCTGAAGAGCCGTGGGTCGAACGTGGCTGGTGTTTCTGGTCCAACTGAAATTCGTGCTGCGTCCGGGTGATCCGGATTCACGACGACGTTTGTGTCGCGTCCACCTGTCACGACGGAGGGGACGACCAGGAGGGCCGATCTGCGTTCCTCGATCCAGGCTTTGCCGAAGGCTTGAGCGATCGACGTATCAAGCGGGTCGTCCCACCCAATATGTGAGCTGGGGTCGAATGTTTCGCGCGATACATCATCAGGAACAACAGCTTCGACGTAACGTGCGGCGCTCGGCGGCGCTGTTCGGTTGGCGTGGACAAGAATCTCAACGAGGCAAACAGCGAAGCTCGTGCCAGTGTAGATGGCCGACAATCCCGGCGGGTTCCAGCGCTGTCCAAAGAGGCGGGCTCCCTCTCCGGACCAGATCGTATGTTTGCCGGTGACAATGCGCCAAAGGCGGAGAGGCACGGCGGTCAGAGAGCAAGACCGTATTCGAGCGCGTTGAGGATCTGCTCAGTGCGGCGGGCACCCAGATCGGTTTTTGCAGCGTCGATCGGACTGCGCCCGTCAAGTTGAGGGTGCGGCGTCGTCATGAACTCTCGTGCCTCTGCCTCGCTGCCGAGAGCGCGACGGGCGTGCACGAAAAGCCGGGCGAACTCGTTCCGTCCGCTCGCTTTCTTGAGGCGAGAGCTGCTCTTCACGGCGTTCAAGAGTTGTCTTTGGAACGACCACCCACTCTATTGAACAGATTTTTGCCTTGTCGGCCCCAGCCAGCCGTTCTGCGACATGTCGAAGTGACGAGCCGCGGAAGACCTTTTTCCACTGCCTTCTCAATAAGAACAGATGAGGGAGACCATACATGATAACCTTTGAAGGCAGATGGTCTATTTTCGCCACTATTTGACATCTCGAAATGAGCGAACTTGTTGTTCGCCTTAATCTCAACTATCCGCACGGTGGCATCATCGACATTGACAGAAAATCTCCCGAGGGCAGCACCGGCGGCTGGCTTGGAGCTTCTCACTGTCTTGGCTGGTGTGGCAACCGTCGGGGCACCCGCCTTCGGGCCTTGCAAAAAGGCGATGCCCATCACTTCCGCGACGGCCTTGGCATCATAATTCGTGAGCATTCCAGTTTGCCTCTGACCAGTTGGGTTAAATTGGCACCCCAGGTGGGAAAAACAAGGACGCACCTTGAGGCAATCGCGGCGTCGCGGCCTGCTCGCGAGCAGTCGGTTTCTGCCAAAGCGAAGGAATCCCGCTTTCCAACCAAAGCAGTCACCGGACAGCACTACAGAAAAAAAGCAAGCAAGGCCAGGGCGCCGCCCTGGAGCCGTCCCATCGCGCGGAGCGCGCCTTCTGCGCGACGGCCGGGAGGCCCTTGGAACCCACCCCCTCAATCCAACTGCAGCAACTGCGCCTTCAAATACGCACTCTCCGGCAAATGCGGATGCACCGGATGATCCGGACCCGCGCCCGTCGTCGCCAGAATGCGCCCGCCGCGCCGCGCCCGGTGCAACGCCTCCGCAATCACCCCGGCAAACGCCTCCAACGGCGCGTGGTGGCTGCACGAGGCCACGAACAGGAACCCGCCCGGCGCCACCAGCGGCGCTGCCAGCCGCGCCATGCGGCCATAGGCGCGCAGCCCCGCCGCCTGGTCCTTCTTCGACTTCGCAAAGGCCGGCGGGTCGCACACCACAATGTCGAAATGCTCGCCCGCCTGCGCCGCCTCGGTCATGACGTTCGAACGCATCACCGCGCCGCACCCCGACCCGGCCGGCAAAGCCATTCTCGGCCGCCGCCGCCAGCGCCCGCTCGAGCGCCGGTGCGCTCGAATCCACCAGCGTGACCTCGGCCGCCCCGGCGGCGGCGCAGCGCAGCCCGAACGCGCCGACATGGCAGAACACGTCGAGCACCCGCGCCCCCGCCGCCAGCCCCGCCACCATGTCCCGATTCCGCCGCTGGTCGAAAAACCACCCGGTCTTCTGCCCCGACAGCGGATCGACCCCGAACCGTACCCCGCCTTCCTCCACCAATGCGGTCGCGTCGCTGCCGTGCAGCAGCGCCACGTCGGCGGGCAACCCCTCATGCGCCCGCACCGGCGAGTCGTTGCGCGCCACCACCGCGCGCAACGGCAACTCGGCCAGCAGGGCGGCGAGAATGTCGGGCGTCATCCGGTCGGCCCAGGCGGAATTGGCCTGCAGCACCGCCACCTCGCCATAGCGATCCACCACCAGCCCCGGCAGCCCGTCCGCCTCGGCGTGCACCAGGCGGTGGAACGGCCCCTCGGTGATGCGCGCCCGCAGCGCCACGGCGGCGGCCAGGCGCCGCCGGACCCAGGCGGCGTCGATCTCCGCCGCCGGGTTGCGGTCCAGCAGCCGCGCCCCGATCAGGCTGTGCGGATTGAAGGCGAAGGTGCCGAAGCGCCAGCCGTCATCCCCCTCCAGCCGCACCGGCCCGCCCGCCGGCATCTGGCGGAACTCGGGCGGCATGCGGATTTCGTTGGAATAGGCCCAGGGGTGGCCGGATTTCAGCCGCCGCTCCTGGCCAGGGTTGAGGCGGATCAACGGATGCTCGGTCATGCGCGACCCCGTATCACCCCGGGGCCGCCGGCGACACTCCCCGTCCTGCCTCAGGCCTCAGCGCACATACACGCGCACCTCGCGCGCCGGCGTGCCGGGGTCGCTGCGCATGCTCAGCCGAAGCTGCTTCGGCGGCACGCCGGCGGTCGCCAGCGCATCGGCGACGGCCCGCGCATCATTGGCGCCGCGGCGGACGAATTCGTCCTGCTCGGCCTGGGGCGCACCGGTCGGCAGCGGCGTGACCACATCGAACACGGCCGTCGGCTTGCGGGCGAGCGCGTCTTCCGCCGCCTGGGTCAGCACCGGGGTGTAGTCCGCGTCCGGCTGGTCGAAGCGGATGGTTACCAGCGGCAGCGGCGGCAGATTGGCCGCGGCGATGTCCTCCTGGGTCGGCTCCGCCGGCCGGCCGCCGAACCAGCGGGAAACCGTGCGCTGGTCCACCAGCGTGCAGCCGGCCAGAGCCAGCACCGAAACCAGCAGCCAAAAGGCGGGCGGGAACATGCGCATGGCCGGCAGGCTTGCAGGAAGTGCCGCCGCGGGCAAGATGCTCCCGCATCGTTGTCAGGAGCCTGCCATGGGCGCGCAGCCGACCAACCAGCGGATTGACATCGTGCGGCTGTGGGACACCCTGATGGACCTGGCCCGCATCGGCGCCACCCCGAAGGGCGGGGTGCGGCGGCTGGCGCTCACCGAAACGGACCGCAGCGGCCGCGACCGGTTCCGCGCCCTGTGCCGGAAAGCCGGGCTCGCCGTGCGGGTGGACGCCATCGGCAACATGTTCGCCCGCCGCGAGGGCCGCGACCCCAGCCGCCTGCCGGTGCTGTTCGGCAGCCATCTCGACAGCCAGCCCAGCGGCGGAAAATTCGACGGCGCCCTCGGCGTGCTGGCCGGGCTGGAGGTGATGCGGACACTGAACGAACTCGGTATCGTCACCGAAGCGCCACTGGAACTGGTGAACTGGACCGACGAGGAGGGCAGCCGGTTCGGCTATTCCCTGCTCGGCTCCGGCGTCTGGGCCGGCGTCTATCCGCTGGAGCAGATTCGCGCCCTGACCGACCTGGAGGGCATCACCGTCGGCGCCGCGCTGGAGGGCATCGGCTACGCCGGCCAGGCCCCGGCGAAAGCCTTCCCGGCGGATGCCTATTTCGAGCTGCACATCGAGCAGGGGCCGGTTCTGGAGGCCGAGGGCCAGCAGATCGGCATCGTTACCGGCGCGCAGGCGCAGGTTTGGTACGACGCGGTGGCGCTCGGCCAGGACAGCCACGCCGGCACCACCCCGCCTTCGGCAAGGCGTGACGCCCTGGTGGCGGCGGCGCGGGTGATCGCCCTGGTCAACCGCATCATGCGCGACCACGGCGAGGACGGCCGCGGCACCGTGGGGCAACTGGTCGTCTCGCCCAACAGCCGCAACGTCATCCCCGGCGAGGTGCGTTTCTCGGTCGAATTCCGCCACCCCGACACCGCCCAGGCGCTGCGCATCGCCGAGTCGTTCCTCCCGCCGCGGTGGCGGCGGCGGCCGAATGCGGGGTGAAGCTGGAGCTGACCGAACTGTTCCGCTACGCCGCCCAGCCCTTCGACCCCGCCTGCATGGCCCTGGTGGAGGCAGCCGCGGCGAAATGCGGCTATTCGGCCCGAAGGATCGTCTCCGGCGCCGGCCACGACGCGGTGTACGTCGCCCGCCACATCCCGACCGCGATGATCTTCACCCCCTGCAAGGACGGCCTTTCCCACAACGAGGCCGAAAGCATCGACCCCGACCAGGCGGAAGCGGGGTGCCAGGTGCTGTTCGAGGCGGTGCTGGCGCGGGCGAACCGGGTGATGTGACGGCAGGGGCATCCTTGCCTTGCCCTCCCCCGGGACCTAACCTCTGCCCCGGCAAGGCTGACGGGGATTTGCAGGATGGAAACGGACGGAACGGGTCTCCTGACCCTCCATCCATGGGTTTCCCGGCGCCTGCTCAGCGTGGCCGAATATCATCGCATGGGTGAGGTTGGCATTCTTGCCGGGCGCGACCGGGTCGAGCTTATCGAAGGGGAGCTCGTCGCCATGTCGCCCATCGGCAGCCTGCATGCGGGCACGGTGAACGCGCTTACCCGCCTGCTCGTGACGGTGGTGGGCGAACGGGCGGTTGTCTCGGTGCAGAATCCGGTTCAGCTTGACGACCGCACCGAGCCGGAGCCGGATTTCGCTGTGCTCCGGCCGCGATCCGATGATTACCGGCGGGCAACACCGCGGCCGGAAGACGTGTTGCTGGTGGTCGAGGTGGCCGATACCAGTCTGGACTATGACCGCGCCGTCAAGCTGCCGCTCTATGCCCGCCATGGCATTCCCG
Organism: uncultured Alphaproteobacteria bacterium; assembly: GCA_963709085.1. Taxonomy (GTDB): domain Bacteria; phylum Pseudomonadota; class Alphaproteobacteria; order Acetobacterales; family Acetobacteraceae; genus Rhodovastum. The sequence goes on along the minus strand of CAVPVB010000007.1, from coordinate 3,151,951 downwards.
AATTGTGGATCGTCAACCTCGCGGCCGGCGAAGTGGAAGTCTGGCGCCGGCCGGCCGGTGACCGCTACCTGTCGGTTACCCGCGTTGGACGTGACGGTGTTCTGGCGCCTGCCAGCCTGCCGGGAGCGGCCATTCCGGTTGCCGCGTTCCTCGGCGAGCGCGCATAGCCTGTAGCCTGTAGGGCGGAAAAGCGAAGCGCATTCCGCCACTTCTCCGCCCGCACCCCCGCGCCCGCCGGTTGCGCACGAATTGCCGCTGCCATCATGCCGACCCGACGCGCGGCCATCCGAAGCGGTGCGCCCGGCGCGGCCTATGCCGCGTAGCGACCGTCGCCGGCCGGGCGAGCCTGACCGAGCGCGGTCAGGGTGGCCAGCATTTCTTCCACCTTGGCGGGCCGCGGGGCTCCCTTGAACCGGCGCGCCACGTCCCGCGCGGAGGTCGGGCCGCCGGACAGGGCGGCGCGCAGGGCGATGAATTGCGACGGCCCATCCTTGGGCCAGGGGCGGATATCGGCGGCTGTTCCTTCGTCCACCTCCAGTTCGCGCTGGACGGCGCGGCGCTGTGTCTCCTCGGGCGCCTGGAATTCCGGGCGCAGCCAGCGGATTTTTCCAGCTTCTTCCTCGGCGGCGCGTTCGGCGTTCAGCGCCACCACGCGCGCCACCACCTCAGCGTCCGGCAGGTCCGCCGGCCAGCCATAGGCGGCGGCCACGGCCACGTCCAGGCGGTCATGCAGGGCGCGGAGGATAGACACCTGCCCGGCGTCGTGAATGTCCTTTTCCGCCGGAGTGAGCGGCGTCCCGGCCTTGATCGCGGTAAGAACGTTGTACAGCCCCGTCAGGGTAAGATGCGGGTGCGCCGCGATCCGCGCTTTTCGGTGCGCGTCCAGTTCTTCCGCGATCGCCGCGATTTCGGCGTGCTGCAAAGCCGTCGCCAGCGGGAAGGGGAATGGATCGAAACACATCGTTTTCGTATACCGAGGATCATTCCCTACGCCGAGCCAACCGCAGACGGCGAGGAACCAGGCACAGTGATGCCGGCTTTGCAGCACACCGAGATAAAAAGCGTCCGAAAGACCGATGCATACAAGCATGTTGTCGGGGGTAACATCGGCAGGCAGGAAAGTGAAGATGCGGTGTTTGGCGGTCTCGACGGTGGCGATATAGCGAGGCAAGCCGGCGAGTGCCTTGCGGAGTTCAGGTCGGGGCTTTCCATGCAACCACCAATCGCGTGCGTATTGCGCGGCATCTGCGGTCCGATCCGCGATAGCAGCGCGCTCTGGAAGCACATGCGAATTCAGGTGTTGCCAGACGGCAGGGAACCGGCGGCGCACCTCGTCCTCCTGCAAGCCGAAAAGGTCAATCACCAACAAGCCACGAGGTCGTTGCTGAAGATCGCGACCGTTTAGGTAGGGCCGGATGTGCTTTTCCAGTCCCGGCGTCTTGCTCATGCCGAGCGCCAAAGCATCCGTTGGGGAAACGATAAATCCGCCGCCGTGTAATGACATGCCGCGGCTCGAAAGCCGCTCGTTCGCACGCAACGGCTTCGCGGCTTTCTTTTCGGCCCCTATCGTGAGATCGGCGTTGATCCGCCCGCGCGCCGAGACAAGTTGCACCACCGGCACGCCGTCCGCCGCGGGCGTTTCCAGAAACGACTCTGGCAAGCGTTCCATTGCCCGTCCCAGCTTCCGCGACAGTCATGGCGATGCGAACCGCCGCCGACCCCGATCCGTCCGCCCAGGGATGATCGGGGATGGCAAACACCAGATTCACCGGCGGCTTGCCTTCCATCGCCTCCGCCACCACACGCCGGCAGAAAACCTGACGGATGCTGTTTGATGAGATGAAGCCGAACCGACGCGCCTGCGGTGCCGCCGCGCCGGTTTTGCCTCGCTTGCGCGGGCGCAGGGCCTGTGCCGCTTTCCACCAGAAGTGCAAGGCCAGATCGGCAGATTTCGGAACTTTCGGATAGGCGGTCCAGAGTGCTTCGGCGTAGCCGTCCCCCAGTTCGGCGCGAAGGTCCTTGCCGGCAATGAAGGGCGGATTGCCCACGATGAAATCCGCATCGGGCCACACCGCCTGCTTCGCCCCAACCGGCCGAAGCACCAGAACCCGATCGGTTTCGTCCGGCACCTGTTCCCCGGTGATGGGGTGCAGTTTCGTTCGCCCGCCCCAGTGGGTGACCGGGTTTCCCTTGGCGTCCCGCTCCGGCTCTTCCCGCGAATAGGCGAGCAGCGCGTCCTGTTCCCGGATGTTATGGAAATCGCGCAGAATTGGCTCGGCCGGCGGCGCGTTGCCGCGCGTGCGAAAATGCCATTGCAGATAGCCGATCCAAAGCACCAGTTCGGCCACCGGCACGGCGCGCGGGTTTTTCTCCAGGCCGAGAAACTGGTGCGGGTCCACGCTGGCGCCCGCCACGTCCAACCGGTCGCCTTCGCCCACCGCGAGGTCAAGCAACAGGTCCAGCACTTCACCTTCCAGCCGTTTCATCAACTCCAACGTCACATACAGGAAGTTGCCGGTGCCGCAGGCCGGGTCCAGCACCCGCACGGCGCACAGGCGGCCATGAAAGCCGCGCACCAGATCGGCGGCGCCCGTGCGGTCGCCGGCCTCGGCCGTCGCCACGGCGGCGGCCTTCACGCCATCCCATTCGGCCCGCAGCGGCTCCATCACAGTCGGCAACACGAGGCGTTCCACGAACGCGCGCGGGGTGAAATGCGCGCCAAGCTCGCCACGCTGCTTGGTGTCGAGCGCGTTTTCCAGCAGCGTGCCGAAGATCGCCGGCTCGACACCGGTCCAATCGCGGCGCGACGCCAGAATGAGCAGTTCCAGCATGTCGCCATCCACCGGCAGCGGATCGGCGCCGCCGTGGGGACCGGGCGCGAACAGCCCGCCGTTGAACCGCAGCACGATGGCTTTCAGGGCCGGGGAAAATCCGCCTTCGTTCATCTTGCGCCACAGATCGCCCACCAGCGGCACGAACGCAGGCAGGTTGCCACGGCAATCTTCCAGCAGCCCCGTGAAGGCCCGCTTGCCCGGCAGCAAGCCGACCGATTGGGCGAACATGCAGAAGATGCAGCGCATCAGGAACGTTGCGACATGCTGCGCCGCATGGTGTGGCGATTCCTTCGGCCCTTCCAGCGCGCGGGCAAGGCGCGCCAGATACGCGGCGATGTCGCGGGTGACGCGGACGCGCTGCCGCGACGGGTCCAGCGCCAGCGGATCGGTCCAGATGGCGCGCAGCCTTTCCCGCACTTCCGGCCGGTGCAGGTCGGGCAGATAGAGGCGAAAACCCTCGCGGTCGGGGAATTGCGCGTAGTGCTTCCCGGTGCCGGTGAAATCCGCATAGAGGTCCAGGCAAAACCCAACGTCGCAGACGATCAGGAAGGGCGGCCAGCCCTCGTCGGCCGGGATGTCGCGGGCATAGCCCTCGGCCTGTCCCTTCGCCCGCAACATCGCCTGCGTCCAGCCGGGCGAGCGCCGGACATTGGCGCGCCGCTCGGCCTCGGCCGTGCCGAACAGGGATTGTTGCCGCAGCGGATTGCTGCCCTGCTTCGCCTCCAGCACGAAGCAGCCGCGCTTGTAGAGGTCGATGCGGCGGCTGGTGGTGCTGCCGTCGCTCTCGTGGCGCACCACGCCCCGCTCATAGCGGTAGGCGCCGCCCGATCCGCTCGCCGGGTCCGGCCGGGGCACGCCGAGCACCTCGCAGAACTCATCCAGGAACCGCACATAGTTGGCCCGCTCGGCCAATTCGGTTCCGTCCCACCGCGCGATGAAGGCGACGAGACTCGCATCGGAAGGCTGCGGGGGCGTGGTCATGCGGCGATTCCACCACGTAGGGCGACGCAGCGCCAGCCGAACGTTTCGCAGGTGGCCGAGGCGGCGGCAATGCATGGCGCTACCCCGGCTGGTACCGCCCCGTCCCGCGTGCTATATCCCGGTTCCATACTGGCGCCGGATTGGAACCATGCCCGTTCCCCTTTCGATCAAAAACGTTCCCGACGACGTGGCGCAACGCCTGCGGGCCATAGCCGCGGCCAACCACCGCTCGCTGCAAGGTGAATTGCTGGCCACCATCACGGAAAAGGCATCCGCCTCCCCGGCGCGCATGAACCCGGCGGAATTCCTCGCGTGGAACCGCGCCCGTGCGGTCCAGAGCCGCGAAAATTCGGTGGACCTGATCCGTGCCGACCGGGACAGCCGATAGGCCGCCGCATCGCGCTGCACGCCGTGGACGTGCAAGGCGCGCTTTCGCTCGCCGAGTGCCATGGGCTGAGCATCCATGACGCATCCTATCTCTGGCTCGCCCGCCACCTGAGCGCCCCCCTCGTCACCCTCGACCGCCGGCTTGCGCAGGCTGCCGCGCGGGCCTGATCCACCAGGGCAATCGGATAAAGGAAGGCCAGGGGCTCTGCCCCTGGACCCCGCTAAGGGCGGAGCCCTTAGAACCCATTCGTTTAGAGGGTCTTGGGAAAGAGGGGGGTGAGGAGGAGCCGATGCATCTCCTCACCCCCCTCTTTCCCAAGACCCTCTGAGTGATGGGGTCCAGGGGCCTCTCGGCCGTCGCGCCGAAGGCGCGCTACGCGCGACGGCGGGTCCAGGGCAGAGCCCTGGCCTTGCTTCACCCGATTGCCCTGCCTGATCCACGCCCGGGACTTGCCCGCCGCATCCCTCGCAACTAAACCCGGGGCCGGTGCCCAGGAGGAACCATGGCTTCGATCGCCGAGCTTTCCGCCGACAACCCGGCCCTGGCGGTCCAGGCCGACATCCTCGCGCGGCCGGCGACCCTCGAACGCTGCATGGCGGATGCCATCCGCGCGCTCGCCATCGACGCGGTGGAGAAGGCGAAATCGGGCCATCCCGGCATGCCCATGGGCATGGCCGACGTCGCCACCGTGCTGTGGACCCGCTTTCATAAATTTGATGCCGCCGACCCGCGCTGGCCCGACCGCGACCGCTTTGTCCTGTCGGCCGGCCATGGCTCCATGCTGCTGTACGCATTGCTGAACCTGACCGGCCACGCCGGCATGGAAATCGACAAGTTAAAACGATTCCGCCAGTTGCATTCGCCCACCGCCGGCCATCCCGAGTTCGGCGAGCACCCGGCCATTGAGACCACCACCGGCCCGCTCGGCCAGGGCCTCGCCACCGCCGTCGGCATGGCGCTGGCCGAGCGCCTGCTGGCCGCCCGCTTCGGCCGCAGCCTGGTGGACCACCGCACCTGGGTGATCGCCGGCGATGGCTGCCTGATGGAAGGGATTTCGCATGAAGCCATCGGCCTCGCCGGCCATCTGCGGCTGGAGAAGCTGACGGTTCTGTGGGATGACAATTCGATATCGATCGATGGCGCTACCAGCCTGTCGACCTCGGAAGACCAGGTAAAGCGTTTCGCCGCGGCCGGCTGGGCGGTCAAGCGGGTGGACGGGCACGATCCCGCCCAGATCGCCGCCGCCCTGTCGATGGCGGTGCGTTCGAAAAAGCCCACCCTGATCGCCTGCAAGACCATCATCGGCTTTGCCGCCCCGACCAAGGCCGGCACCGCCGCCGCGCATGGCGCCGCGCTCGGCCCCAGCGAGGCGCAGGCGGCGAAGGACGCGCTGGGCTGGCACTCCCCTCCCTTCGAGGTGCCCGACGCCATCCGCGAGCGCTGGCAGCGGGCCGGCAGCCGTGGCATCACCGCGCGTCGCGCCTGGCTGAAACGCCTCGCCCGCCATCCCCAGCGCGGCGAGTTCGAGCGCGTCACCGCCGGCCGCCTGCCGGAGAATTTCCACGAGACGGTGGCCGCCCTGCGCGCCTCTTTCGCGGACACAAGGCCGAACATCGCCAGCCGCGCGGCCAGCCAGAAGGCGCTGGAGGCGCTGGTGCCGGCGGTGCCGGAACTGGTCGGCGGCTCGGCCGATCTCACCGGCTCCAACCTGACCCTGGTCAAGGCGATGGGCATCGTGGGGCCGGGCAGCTTCGCCGGCCGCTACCTCCATTACGGCATCCGCGAGCACGGCATGGCGGCGGCGATGAATGGCATTGCCCTGCATGGCGGGCTGATTCCCTATGGCGGCACGTTCCTCTGTTTCGCCGATTATCTGCGCCCGGCGCTGCGCCTGTCCGCGCTGATGCGCCAGCGGGTCATCCACGTGCTCACCCATGACAGCATCGGCCTGGGCGAGGACGGCCCGACCCATCAGCCGGTCGAGCACCTGGCCAGCCTGCGCGCCATGCCGAATGTGCACGTGCTGCGCCCGGCCGACGCCATGGAAACCGCGGAATGCTGGGAACTGGCGTTGCGCCGCGCCGACGGGCCGAGCCTGCTGGTGCTGTCGCGGCAGAACCTGCCGGCACTGCGCACCGATACCGGCGAGAACCGCAGCGCCCGCGGCGGCTACGTGCTGGCCGAGGCCGAGGGGCCGCGCGCCGCCACCCTGATCGCCACCGGATCGGAAGTGTCGATCGCCATGGCCGCCCGCGCGGCGCTGGCCGCCGAGGGCATCAAGGTGGCGGTGGTCTCGCTGCCGTGCTGGGAACTGTTCGCCGTCCAGGATGATCACTGGCGCGCCGGCGTGCTCGGCGGCGTGCCGCGCTTCGGCATCGAGGCGGCGGTGGCGCAGGGCTGGGAGCGCTGGCTGGGTCCGGACGGAATATTCATCGGCATGACCGGCTTCGGTGCCAGCGCGCCGGCTGACGAATTGTATCGCCATTTCGGCATCACCGCCGACGCCATTGCGAGCGCTGTTCGCAAGCGGCTAGGCTGATTGTTAGAAACGAGAAGGAACGCCACAATGACCGTGAAGGTCGCGATCAACGGATTTGGACGCATCGGGCGCCTGGTGCTGCGTGCCCTGGTCGAAAATGGCCGCGACGATGTGGAGGTGGTCGCCATCAACGACCTCGGCTCCACCGAAGCGAATGCCCATTTGTTCCGCTACGACAGCGTGCATGGCCGCTTCCCCGGCGAGGTCGAGGTGTCCGGCAACGCCATCACCGTGCGCCACAATGGCCGGGTCTGGGGGCCGATCACGGTCTCGGCCGAACGCGACCCGACCAAGGTGCCGTACCAGGGCGTGGACATCGCCATGGAATGCACCGGCCTGTTCACCTCGAAGGAAAAGGCGTCGCTGCTGCTGCAGTCCGGGGCGAAGAAGGTGCTGATCTCGGCTCCCGGCGAGAACGCCGACGCCACCATCGTCTTTGGCGTCAACCACAAGACGCTGACCGGCGACATGACGATCGTTTCCAACGCGTCTTGCACCACCAACTGCCTGGCCCCGGTGGCCAAGGTGTTGCACGACAATTTCGGTATCGAGCGCGGCTACATGGTCACCATTCACTCCTACACCGGCGACCAGCCGACGCTGGATACGCTGCACAAGGACTTGCACCGCGCCCGCGCCGCCGCGCTGTCGATGATCCCCACCAGCACCGGCGCGGCCAAGGCGGTGGGCCTGGTGCTGCCGGAGCTGAAGGGCAAGCTGGACGGCACCGCCATCCGCGTGCCGACGCCGAATGTGTCGCTGGTGTCGCTGGACGTGGTGCTGAAGACGCCGGCGACGAAGGAGCAGGTCAACGCCGCCATGAAGGCCGCCTCCGAGGGCGAACTGCGGGGCATTCTCGGCTACAACACCGCGCCGCTGGTCAGCGTCGATTTCAACCACGTGCCGGCCTCGTCCACCTTCGACGCGACCCAGACCGCGGTGGTGGATGGCGGGCTGGTGCGGGTGCTGAGCTGGTACGACAACGAGTGGGGCTTCTCCAACCGCATGTCGGACACCGCCGCCTATTGGGGCAGCCTGTAAGGAGGGCCGGGCCATGGCGTTCCGGACGCTGGATGGCGTTGCGGTTGCGGGCAAATACGTGCTGCTCCGTGCCGACCTCAATGTGCCGGTGCGCGACGGCCGGATCACCGACCTGACCCGTCTCGAACGGCTGTGTCCCACCATCCGCGAACTGTCGGCCGCCGGCGCGCGGGTGCTGGTATGCAGCCATTTCGACCGGCCGAAGGGCAAGCGGGTGCCGGAAATGTCGCTCGTGCCGATGGCGCGGGCGCTTGGGGAGGTGCTCGGCCGCCACGTGCGTTTCGCCGAGGATTGTGTCGGCCTGCCGGCCGAGCAGGCGGCGGACACGCTGAAGAACGGCGACGTGATGGTGCTGGAGAACACCCGCTTCCATCCCGGCGAGGAGGCGAACGACCCCGCCTTCGCCGCCGAACTCGCGAATTTGGCCGACATCTATGTCAACGATGCGTTCTCCGCTGCCCATCGCGCGCATGCCAGCACGGAAGGGGTGGCGAAGCTGCTGCCTTCCTATGCCGGGCGGCTGATGCAGGCCGAGCTGGAGGCGCTGGAGGCGGCGCTGGCGCACCCGGTGCGGCCGGTGATGGCGATCGTCGGCGGCTCGAAGGTGTCCACCAAGCTCGATCTGCTGGGCAATCTGGTCAGCAAGGTGGATGTGCTGGTGATCGGCGGCGCCATGGCCAATACGTTTCTGGCCGCCGAAGGCATCGGCGTCGGCCGTTCGCTGCAGGAGGCGGAGATGCACGCAACCGCGCGCGATATCCTGGCCGGGGCGCAGGCGGCGAAATGCGAGATTTTGCTGCCCGTCGATGCCGTCACCGCTACCGAGTTCCGGCCCAACCCGCCGACCCGGACCGTGCCGGTGAACGCGGTGCCGGCGGACAGCATGATCCTCGATGTCGGGCCGGCGACGGTGGCGAAGCTGACGGAGCGGCTGGCGGAGGTGAAGACGCTGGTGTGGAACGGCCCGCTCGGCGCCTTCGAGACGCCGCCCTTCGATGCCGCCACGGTGGCGCTGGCGCAGGCGGTGGCGGAACGGACCCAGGCCGGCAGCCTGCGCAGCGTGGCCGGCGGGGGCGACACCGTCTCGGCGCTGCGCCATGCCGGGGTGCTGGACAAGCTCAGCTATGTCTCGTCGGCCGGCGGGGCTTTTCTGGAATGGATGGAAGGCAAGACCCTGCCGGGGGTGGCGGCGCTGGAGGTCTGACGCGCGCGGTGAACGTCGCGCCGGTGGCGTTCACCGCATGTTAACCAGAGGCGGGGCATGCTGTCGGCCATGATCTCGCCGATTTCCCTCGCCGCCTTTTCGGCCAGTGCGGCCACTTCGCCGCTGGCGCGGTCGTCCGCGTCGTCCGCCACCGGGTCGACCAGTGGCGTGCAGCGGACGCGGGTGCAGGCGGCGAGCCCGTCCGGTACAACGCAGACGCCGCCCAAGGCGCTGCCCAGCACCCCCGACAGGACACTGCCGCGGGGGTCGCTGCTCAACCTGCAGGTCTGACGGGAGCCCCGGGCCGGATCGCATTCCGGGTCGATCGTTTTGAAAATAACCTTGCAAACGGCGTGTCTGCCGCTCAATGTGTCGGCATGTCACAATTCGTCCGACAGGTTCCGGACGGCGACAACCGCGAGCGACTGGTCTGCCAGGAATGCGGGCATATCGATTACGAGAACCCGAAAATCGTGGTTGGCACAGTGGTGGTTGAGTCCGGCCGCGTGCTGCTGTGCCGCCGCGCGATCGAGCCGCGCCGCGGTTTCTGGACGCTGCCGGCCGGCTTCCTGGAAATGGGCGAAACCATCGAGGAAGGCGCCCGGCGCGAGGCGCTGGAGGAAGCCCAGGCCCGCATCGCGCTCGACGGCGTGCTCGCCATCTACAGCATCAGCCGCATCGGCCAGGTCCAGGTGGTCTTCCGCGGCCGTTTCGACGGGCCGCCGGTTTTTGCCGCCGGCCCCGAGAGCGCGGACGTGGATTTGTTCGCCTGGGATCACATTCCCTGGCACGACATCGCTTTTCCATCGGTTCGCTGGTCGCTGCATGCCTGGCGGGCGGTCGGCTCCGGCCGGCTCGGCGCCCCCGCTACCAACCCGGCCGAGGATGTGCGCGGCACCGCCGGCCTGCCCGCGGATGCGGTCAGGCTGGGGTCGGGGCTGTGAGCCCCCGCCGCACCGTCGGGATGCTGCTGCTCGCGGTCGGCGTCGCCGGGGGGGCCTCGCTCAGGGTGACCCTGGCGGCCTCGGCCGGCACCACGATCTCGGCGCCGCTGCCGGCCAACGCCTTGCCGGTGCCGGCGCCGAAAATCGGTTCAGGGCTGACCGCGCAGGACTTTGCCCCCGCACCGATGCCCGACCCTGACCTGCAACGCCCGCTGGCGGACCGGTTGGCCGAAGCGCCTCGTACGGCGGTGGTGCCGAACCTGTTCAACCGGGCCGACCGCCGCAGCGGTGATGGCTTCGTCCAGGGCTCCGCCGCCCAATACGATCCCGATCACCGGTTGCGTGCCAGCCCCAGCCTCAACCTGCTTGTGCCGCTGCAGTAGGGCAGGGCGGAGGTCGAGGGGGGCGGCCTGCGCCGGCCTATTGGCCGCGGCCTGTGAGCATCACGGAGACGGTGCGGACCATGATGCCGAAATCGGTACCGGCCCAGCTCTGCAGCGAGGTCAGGCGCATCGCATAGGCGGCGTCGAAACCCACCTTGCGCCGCACGTCGTCGATGCTGGTGTCGTAGCCCTGCCGCACCTGCGCGAGGCCGGTCACGCCGGGGCGCAGGCCAACGGTTCGGTCGGCGAAGTACGGCACGGCGCGGTTCAGCTCGGCCGTACAGTCCCGGGCGCTCCGGCCGCGGCCCGACGACCGCCATGTCGCCACGCAACACGTTGATCAGCTGCGGCAATTCGTCGAGCCGGGTCTTGCGCAGGAACACCCCGATGCGGGTGACGCGGGGGTCGCGCCGGGTCGCCCACACCGCGCCGGTGGCCCGTTCGGCGTCGGCCCGCATGGAGCGGAATTTCAGCATTTGGAACAGCGCCGTGCGGTCCGCGTGCATCCGGCCGACACGCAGCCTGGCGGAAGATGACCGGGCCAGGGCTGTCCAGTTTGATGGCGAGCGCGATCAGGGGCCATAACGGCGCGGTCAGAACCAGGGCGAGGAGCGCCACGGCGATGTCCAGGGCTCGCTTGCCGCGCTCCACCGATGCAGGGACGAAGCCGAGAACCGGCAGATGTTCCGTAACGATGGCGTCCTGATCGAAGCGACGGTTGGACATGGGCGGACCTCCTGATCCTGAAGCGCGGGCGCATCCCCTGGCAGCGCTTCTGATCGCTTCTCCGCAAACTCCGTGCCAGACGAATCGCTGGCGGAAAGATCCGTCTACGTCACTCCTGGCGTGGTCTTCGGCCGGCAGGATGGATGATTTGGCCCGGCATCATCTGCCGACCGGCCATTCATGCCCCCTCGCCGGGCGGCCACATACCGCGCCTTCATGACGGGGCGAGCGCGCCCCGGCGCCGGTTGACCGGACGGCGTGTGCGGGCCGGCAGGCCGAGCTGCGCTGCGATGCCGAGGTCGCGCAGCATGGCGAGGGGCTGGCCATTCGCCGCCACGGTCAGGTGGCGGCCGTGAAGGGCCAGGCGCTTGAACAAATATGCGATCGCCGCGATGCCGCAGCCATCGATGAAACTGACATCCTTCAGGTCCACCACGACATCTCCGCCGGAAGCGGCGGCCACGGCCGCAAGCCGGGCGCGCAACTTCAGGGCGGCGTCGCCGTCCAGCACGCCGCTAACCCGCACCGAATGGGCTCCGGTGATTGACGGATCAGGCTCGTACATTGAAGGGCCTTTCGGCTGTTCTGCTTCGCATTTTGCGATGATTGCCCGGCGGGGCAGTCCTGGGCAGAACGATCCTAGCAAGCAGCATGCCAGATCGCCGCGATGCCGGAACAACCTAGCGCCGCCGATTGTGCCGAAAAATCACAACGAAAAAAGAACGATAGAACTCAATGGCGGCGGAGGACAACAATTCTATTGGTGTTCGTTCCCCTCGCATTGTTCCCGACGCCCCAGCAATTGGCGGTCTTGGTGAATTCTTGCTGGTTCACCATCACGAACAGGCGGTCAAAGGGGAGCCCTTCCGCCGCGTCCCATACCAGACGCTCGAGAAGAACCTTGCCATTGCGAACCTCGCCGACTTCGAAGGCGACATTTCCGCCGGGCCTGACAACCCGCGCCAGCTCAACCAGCGTGTCCCGAACCATGTTCTGCCAGGCCGCCTCGGTGCGGTGCTGCGCAATGGCGACGCTGGCCACATCAATCCCGGCGAACCAGCTTCTGAGCCAGTTGTCTTCAGCGTATTGCACGATATCGAGGAACGGTGGCGAGGTGACGACCAGCTGAACCGAACCGCTGGCGAGCGCGGGCGTTGACGGTGCCGCGCCGGTCATCAACAGCGCTGCCGGGTGAGGGGCCATTGGCCCATCGCTCAACAGCGACGCGGTTTTTTTCATGATCAGCTTTTTCACGTCGCGGTCCGGCGGGGTCTGTTCCCGTCGTTCATTGATCTTGCGCTGCGACTGCGCCGACACCGCCTGGTTGGGCGGAAGTGTATAGACGGAGAAAAAGCCTGGTGAATGGCCGGTCAACCGGTTGATCGCGACCATCCTGATCCAGTCGTCAACAGGGTCAGGGGAGATGCCCAATGGCGCCCGTTCGACCAGCCAGCGGCGTAGCGCACAGATGTGGCGCAAGGTGGCGGGACTGTAAAAGACGAGCAGATCGGGATCGTCGATCTCCCCTGTGTCCCAACTGATCTGCTCCAGCCGGCGCGCGACATCGCGGGGCACCGGCGGGGCCAGGCGGGGCCGGGTCAACAGGACACTCAAAGGATTGATGTCGTTGCCGACCGGCTGGCGTCCCATGAGAGCTGCCTGAACCGGGGTGGTTCCCCGCCCCATGAACGGATCATAGACGGCATCGCCCGGGTTGGTGAGACGCTCGATGAAGAACGCCGGAAGCTGCGGCTTGAAGCAGGCCCGGTAGCTGATTTCATGGATCGAATGGGCCTGACGCTGACCTGACGTTCCAGAACTCGTTGATCAGGTAGCGGATGGAGCCTTCCCAGACTTCGGCCGAAGCCTGTCCGAACGCGCTGAAATCCTGGACCAGATCACCGAAAGGCGGGCTGGCACTTTCGGTTGCGGATTCCTCGACAGCAGAAGCCCGCGCGAACAGGGGAAGATCAGCCAGAGTGGAATCGGTCATGTTATATTCTAGCCGGCGCCCGAAGCGTCCACCAGCCAGGGTCAATCCGGTGGGTTACCCAGGCTTGCGGGGGCGGCGCCGGAAATCCGCCGCCCCTGCCGCTGCCGCGTGCCGGTCGCGCCGCCCGCTACCGATAATGCTCCATATCCCTGATGGCGGCGTCGGTCTCCTGCAGGGCGCGGTCGATATGTTCGAAGGCGCGATGCCGCAAATGCCCGACTTCCGGATTGTCTTCCTCGACAGACAGATCCGCCCGCGCGCCGCGCAGCAACTCGGATACCTTGTGCAGGCGGCCCGGACCCGGACCGACCGGCACATCGACCGGCGGGTGTTCGTGGATATCCCTGCCGTCGTCGATGGCAGCCTCTTTCAACTCCCGGACCGCACGGTCGATCTCGACGATCGCGGTATTCTCATGGAAGCTGATCGTGGGATTAATCGAGCGCTCTTCGAGCAGCCACCGCGCGGTCCGCAGATCGCTCAAGGCATGCAGGTAGCGCGGATGCCGGCCCGGATATTGGCCCGGAGGATATTGGCCCGGATACTGGGCGTAGGCCCTGGCGAACGGCGCGGCGGCCAGAAGCGAAACGATAACGAAACGGCGAGTTTTCAGCAAAGTCGAACTCCTTTTATCCCGGATGCATGCGCAATCAATACGGATTCATAATGATCAGGCCGCCGGCCGGGCCTCATCCGTCAGGCTTCATCCGCCGGCCGCCGCCGCTTCGGCACCGGCACCAGCGCCGGTTCGTCATCGGGGCTGCCCAGCGCTGCCAGCAGCGCCTCGCGCAACTGGTGCAATTTGCGCTCGTTCTCGACCTTCAGGCCGAACACGTCCTTCACGTAGAACACGTCCACGGCCCGCACGCCGTAGGTGCTGACATGCGCCGAGGCGATCTGTAGCCCCTGCTCGCTGATCGCCGCGGTTACGTCATACAGCAGCCCGGGCCGGTCGCGGCCGTTCACCTCCAGCACCGTGTATTTGTTGGAGGCATGGTTATCGATCACCACCCGCGGCGGCACGTGAATGGCGCGCACGCGGCGGCCGATGAGCCCCTTGGACAGCTTGCGGATCTCGGTGCCGAGCTGGATGCGCCCGGTCAGCGCCTGCTCGATCAGCACGTACAGCCGCGCCAGCCGGTGCGGTGTATCGAAGGCGCCGCCGGCGGCGTCCTGAATCCAGAAGGTGTCCAGTGCCATGCCGTTGGTGAGCGTATGGATGCGCGCATCCACGATCGAGGCGCCGGCCACCGCCAGGGCGCCGGCGATCTGGCTGAACAGCCCGGCATGGTCGGCGGCATACACCGTCACTTCCGTCACCGCGCGCGCCGGCAGCGGCTGCGTCTCCACCGTCAGCGGCGCCTGGCGGGCCTCGGCGTCGCGGATCAGGCGGGCGTGGCGGGCATGCGTCTCGGGGTCGAACCCGAGCCAGTAGCCGGCATAGCCCAGCGAGAGGAACTTCTCGCGCGCCTCTTCCGGCCAGTCCTGCAACGGTTCGGCCGCCGCCTCCTTCGCCCGCTCGACCCGCACGTCGCGCTCGGCGGTGGAAAGCCCGCCGGCCAGCACCTCGGCCACCCGCGCGTACAGCTCGCGCAGCAGCGTCGCCTTCCAGCCGTTCCAGACCTTGCTGGAAACGGCGCGCATGTCGGCTACCGTCAGCACCAGCAGCAGGCGCAGCCGCTCGGGCGACTGGATCACCTCGGCCAGGTCGAGGATGGTCTTGGCATCGTCGATGTCGCGCTTGAAGGCGGTCTGGCTGAGCAGCAGATGGTGCAGCACCAGCCAGGACACCATTTCGGTCTCCTCGGCGGTCAGGCCGAGCGCCGGGCAGACCTCCAGCGCCAGTTCGGCGCCGAGTTCGGAATGGTCGCCGCCGCGGCCCTTGGCGATGTCGTGCATCATCATCGCCATATACAGGGCACGGCGCGACTGCAGGTTGTTCACCAGGCCCGATGCCACCGGCGCAATTTGCGCCAGTTCGCCGCGCTCCAGCGAATTGAGCACGCGGACCGCCTCGATCGTGTGCTCGTCCACGGTGAACACGTGGTAGGTGTCGAACTGCATCTGGCCGACGATGCGCGCCCAGTCCGGCAGCAGCCGGCCGAGGATGCCGACCTCGTTCATTACCTTCAGCCAGGTCGCGCCATCGGCGCGGTTATGCTCGGCGTCGCGGCCGCACAGCAGGTCGAGGAACAGTTCGGAGGCTTCCGGGTCGCCGCGCAGTTCCACCGCGCGGCGCTCATGGCGGATCAGCGCGCGGATGGCCAGCGGATGCAGCTCCAGCCCGCGATCGCGCGCCACCTGCAGGATGCGCAGCATCTGCACCGGCTCTTCATAGAACTCGCGGCCCTTGGCGCTCAGCAGCATATCGTCGGCCAGCACGAAGCCGGCTTCCAGCAGGGCCGCATCGGTTTGCCGGGTCACCGCCGGCGGCCCGAGGGCGGCGCGCAGCATCGCCGGCTCCAGCACATGGGTCAGCCTTGTCACCTCGCGGGCGGTCAGGAAGTAGTGGCGCATGAAGCGCTCCACCCCGTCCTGGCGGCCGTGCCGCGTGTAGCCCATGCGCGCACCCACCACCGGTTGCAGGTCGAAGGTCAGGCGCTCCTCGGCGCGGCCGGCGACGTAGTGCAGGTGAAAGCGCAGCGTCCACAGGAAATCCCAGGAGCGGCGCGCCAGCCGGGCCTCGGTGTCGGTCAGGATCGGGCCGGCCGGGCCTTTCGGGTCGGCCAGCTCGGCCATGATTTTGGTGCCGAACACATAGCGGGCCATCCAGTACAGCGTCTGCAGATCGCGCAGGCCGCCGCGGCCCTCCTTGATGTTCGGCTCCACCACGAAGGGCGAATCGCCGTAACGGCGGTGACGCGCGGCGCGTTCGGCCTGCTTGGCCATGATGTAGTTGGCGGCCCCGGCCTCGGCGCAGGCGGCACGGAAGCGCCGGGCGAAATCCTTGAACAGCAGCGCGTCGCCGGCGATCGGGCGGGCATCGAGCAGCGAGGTGCGGATGGTGACGTCGCCGTTCGCCTCGGTCAGGCAATCGGCGACCGAGCGGGTGGCGTGGCCCACCTTCAGGCCGAGATCCCAGAGAAAGTACAGCATGAACTCGACCGTCCGCAGCGCCGCCGGGCTCGGTTCGTCGGCGGTCAGGAACAGCAGGTCGATGTCACTGAAGGGCGCCAGCACGCCCCGGCCATAGCCGCCGGTGGCCGCCACGCCGATCCGTCCCAGCCCGGCTGCCTCCGGCACCGCCCCCGCCAGCGCCGAACTGGCGGGCGCGCCGGGCGGGACCAGCAGGGATATCGCGTAGCCGTGCAACGCCCGGATCAGCCCGTCAGTCAGCGCGGCCAGCAGCCGTGCCGCCGGCAGGCCGGAGAGGTCGCCGCGCTCGAACGCCTCGCGCACCTGATTCTGGATGCGCGCGAGGTGGCGGCGGAAGGCGGCGAGGGCGGCCTCGCGCGGGATCGTGCCCGTTTCGCTCAGGGAAGCGCTGTCCGCGGCAAGCGCGGCGAGCGCTTCGGCCAGCGCGGCGGCGGCGGCGGCCGGATCGGCCGACAGGGAAACGAGCGATGAC
The DNA here is from genome assembly GCA_963709085.1 of uncultured Alphaproteobacteria bacterium. GTDB lineage: Bacteria > Pseudomonadota > Alphaproteobacteria > Acetobacterales > Acetobacteraceae > Rhodovastum. The sequence continues at coordinate 3,135,350 of CAVPVB010000007.1, read as the reverse complement.
ATGGAATTTATACTATCGTGTCATCGGACGGCGCGACAGGGTGGGGTTCAGGTGGCAGCATCATCCTGAGTCGATAAAGCGCTTCCATGGCCTCGCGGGGGGTCAACCGGTCCGGGTCGAGCGCCGCCAGGGTGGTGAGCAACGCTGGCGGGATCTCCGGCGCCAGGGAAGCGGGCGGCGCGACGGACGCGGCGGGCTGGGCGGCGGCGAACAGCGGCAGCGCGCCGGCATCGGTGAGGTCGCCGGCGCGGCTTTCCAGCGCCGCCAGCAGCGCCCCGGCCCGGCGCACCACCGGCGCCGGCACGCCGGCGAGCTTGGCGACGTGCACACCCCAGCTTCGCCCCGCCGCACCCTCGGCCACCTCGTGCAGGAACACCACCTCGCCCTTCCATTCCTTTACCCGCATCGTATGCGGGGATAATCGTGGCAACTCCGCGGTCAGTCTTGCCAACTCGTGGAAATGGGTGGCGAAGATAACCCGGCAACGCACGGTATTGTGCAGCGCTTCCAGCACCGCCCAGGCGATCGCCAGCCCGTCGAGCGTCGCCGTGCCGCGGCCGATTTCGTCCACCACCACCAGGCTGCGCGGCCCGGCCTGATGCAGGATGGAGGCCGTCTCGGTCATTTCCACCATGAAGGTGCTGCGTCCGCGCGCCAGGTCATCGGCGGCGCCGACGCGGGAAAACAGCCGGTCGACGATGCCGATGCGCGCCCGCGCCGCCGGCACCGGCAGCCCCGCCTGGGCGAGCAGGACGATCAGGGCGTTCTGCCGCAGATAGGTGGATTTCCCCGCCATGTTCGGCCCGGTCAGCAGCAGCACCCGGCGGTCCGGTGCAAGCTCGCAATCATTCGGCACGAAGGCGTCCTGCCCCGCCAGCGCCGCCTCGACCACCGGATGCCGCCCGGCCTCGACGCGGAATCCGGCATCTGCCACCACCTCCGGCCGGCACCAGGTGCCGGGGGCGGCCAGGGCGGCGGCGGACTGCGCCACGTCCAGCCGGGCGAGGGCGGCGGCACAGAAGGCCAGCGTTTCGCTTTCGCGCAAGGCGGCGGCGACCAGATGGGCGAACACTTGTTTCTCACGCGCCACCGCCCGGTCGGCGGCTTCGGCGATGCGCCGGTCCAGCTCCGCCAGTTCGGTGCAGGAAAACCGCGCCCCGTTCGCCATCGCCTGGCGCAGCGTGAGGTCGGCATGGGCGCGCAGTTTTTCCACCGCCGCCGAGGGCGCCTCGATGACATAGCCGAGCTGGGCGTGGTAGCGGATCTTCAGGCTCGCCACCCCGTATTTCTGCGCGTAGTCGAGCTGCAGCGTGGCGATCACCCGCCGGCTGTCGTCGCGCAGCGTCCGGTGCGCGTCCAGTGCGGGGTCGAAACCGGCGGCGATGGCGCCGTCTTCCAGCCGCGCCGGCACCGTCTCCGCCAGCGCCGCCTGCAGCTGCGCCCGCAATTCGGGTGCCGGGGCGAGCGCCGCGCGCGCCTCGGCCAGCAGCGTCGGCAACGGCCCGTCCAGGGCTGCCTGTGCCTCCTGGCCGGCAGCGAGTCCGTCGCGCAGCGCACCCAGGTCGCGCGGCCCGCCCCGGCCGACCGACAGCCGGCCGAGCGCGCGCGCCATGTCGGGGGTGCGGCGCAACGCCGCGCGCAGGCTTGTTGCCGCGTCCGGGTTGGCCAGCAGCCAGGACCAGCCATCTTGCCGGTCGGCGATCGGCGCCGGATCGGTCAGCGGGGCGGCCAGCGTTTCCGCCAGCAACCGTGCGCCGGCGGCGGTGAGGGTGCGCTGCACGGCGGCGAGCAGCGTGTGCGCGGTGCCGCCGTCGCGGGCGCGGGCCACTTCCAGGCTGGCCCGGGTGGCGGCGTCCAGTTCCAGCCGCCCGGCCTCGCCGAGCGGTGCCGGGCGCGACAGGCGCGGCAGTTTCCCCGCGCCGGTTGCGCGCACATAGTCGAGCGCCAGCAGGGCGGCCACCGCCTCGGCGTCGGAGAAGCTGCCGAATGCGTCCAGGCTGGCCGCGCCGAACGCCTCGGCCAGCCGCCGGCGCGCCAGCAGCGGCAGCGGCGCGGGGAGAACCGGGCCGCGGCGCGGCTCCCAGTCGCCCAGCGCCAGCCCGGCGGGGGCCAGAATCTCGGCGGCGTCGAGCCGGCCGAGCAGCGCCGGCAGCGCGTCGCGGCCGAGCGCCTGGGTTTCGAACAGGCCGGTGGAGACATCGAGCCAGGCCGCGCCGGTCTCGGGGCCGGCGGCGGCCAGCGCCAGGAGCAGATTGGGCCGTCCCGGCTCCAGCAGGGCGTCTTCGGTCAACGTGCCGGGGGTGATCAGGCGCACCACCTCGCGCCGGATCGGGGCTTTCCCGGTGCGCGCCTTCGGGTCCTCCATCTGCTCGGCGACGGCGACCCGAAAGCCGCGCCGGATCAGCCGCGACAGATAGGCTTCGGCGGCCTGCACCGGCACGCCGCACATGGCGATCGGCTGGCCGGCATGCTCGCCGCGCTTGGTCAGCGCGATGTCGAGGGCGGCGGCGGCGGCCTCGGCATCGGCGAAGAACAGCTCGTAGAAATCCCCCATGCGGAAGAATACCAGCGCGTCCGGGTGCTCCGCCTTGGCGGCGAACCATTGCGCCATGGCGGGGGTGGCCCCCTCAGCGTCAGGCGATCGGGTGGGGGCGGGCGATGGGGCGGGGGCAGGCATGCCCCTGATGTAGCCGCTCCCCGGTGCGGGCGCGAGGCGCTGTCGGGCGGCGCGAGAGGAGGGACGCGCAAGGCTGTCGAAGGTGGACGGGCGAGCGGGTCACCCGACTGCAAGCAGGTTCAGGCGCTCAGAGCTTGAAAAACAATCGAACTTGAAAAAGAATGCCCGCTGATATCATTGAGTTTTTCGGCGTCGTTCGGCGGCTTGCGGGCATTCTTTTTCAAACTCTCAGCCCAACAGTCGTCCGATCACCCGGGCGGTGTAGTCCACCACGGGAATGATCCGCCCATAATTGATCCGCGTCGGCCCGATCACGCCGATGGCGCCGACGATCCGGTTGGCGGCGTTGCGCGCCGGCGCCACCACCATCGACAGGCCGGCAGCGCCGAACAACCCGCTCTCGGCGCCGATGAAGATGCGCACCCCGTCCGAGCCCTCGGCCAGTTCCAGCAGACGAAGCATGGTCTCCTGCGTTTCCAGCCGCTCGAACAGCAACTGGATCGCCGACAGGCGGTCCAGCTGCGTCACGTCCGACAGCAGCCGGCCCTGGCCGCGCACGATCAGGCTGCCGCCGCGGCCCTCGCCGGTCCAGGTGGCCAGGCCGGCTTCCACCACCTGGCTGGACAGCGCATCCAGCTCGGTGCGGTTGGCCGCCATCTCCTCGGCCACCAGCAGGCGCAGCTCCGGCAGCCCGCGCCCGACCAGCTTGGCGTTCAGGTAGTTGCCCGCCTGCTGCAGCGCCGAGGGCGGCAGGCCGGCGGGGATTTCGATGATCCGGTTCTCCACCTGCCCGTCGGCGTTCACCAGGATGACCAGCGCCCGTCCGGAGCCCAGCGGCACGAACTCGATATGCCGCACCGCGCCTTCCGATTTCGGCGCCAGCACCAGGCCGGCGGCGGCCGACAGGCCGGAGAGCATGGTGGAGGCCTCGGCCAGCGTGTCCTCCAGGCTGCGCCCGGCGGCGGCGAGCGCAGCGCCGATCGCCTCGCGGTCGTCCTCGGCCAGCTCGCCGAACTGCAAAAGCCCATCGACGAACAGGCGCAGCCCCTGCTCGGTGGGCAGCCGGCCGGCCGAGGTGTGCGGGGCGAACAGCAGCCCGGCCTCGGTCAGGTCGGCCATGACATTGCGGATGGTGGCGGGCGACAGGCTGATCGGCAGCCGGCGCGACAAGGTACGGCTGCCGACCGGCTCGCCGGTTTCCACGTACTGCTCGACGATCTCGCGCAGCACCGCGGCCGAGCGGGGGTCCAGCGGCGCCGGCATTGGCGACTGGCGGCCGGCGAGCGGCGGGCGCATCGGCGGCGGGCCAATGGAGGTGTCGGGCGGAGTCATGTTCGGGGTGGGGCGCGAGACCATGGGGACAGTCTGACAGTGTCTTGCAGAGTTGGGAAACTGTTCGATGGCGTCAACGGCCACTCCGGCCTTCCGGCGTCCCCACCTTGCCCGCCACCCCCACCTTGCGCGTCACGCTGATGCCGCGCATAGGCGCGGTTCGATCTGCCAAGGACCTTGCCCATGCGCCCCTCCGGCCGCGCCCCCGACGCCCTCCGCGATGTGACCATCACCCCCGGCTTCGCCCACCACGCCGAAGGGTCCGTGCTGATCCGCATGGGCGGGACGGAAGTGCTCTGCGCCGCCAGCGTGGAGGCGCGGGTGCCGCCGTTCCTGCGCAATTCCGGCCAGGGATGGGTGACCGCCGAGTACGGCATGCTGCCGCGTGCCACCCACACCCGCGGCGACCGCGAGGCCGCCCGCGGCAAGCAGTCCGGCCGCACCCAGGAAATCCAGCGCCTGATCGGCCGCTCGCTGCGCGCCGTCATCGACCGTGCCGCCCTGGGCGAGATGACCATCACCCTCGATTGCGATGTGTTGAACGCCGATGGCGGCACGCGCTGCGCCTCGATCACCGGGGCATGGGTGGCATTGTCGCTGGCCTGCCGCCACCTGGTGCGCATGAACGTGCTGAAAGCCTCGCCGATCAGCGGGCAGGTGGCGGCGGTTTCCTGCGGGCTGGCCGGCGGGGGGGCGGTGCTCGACCTTGACTACGCGGAGGATAACGGCGCCGAGGCCGACGCCAATTTCGTCCTGACCGATGGCGGCGGCATCGTCGAGATCCAGGCGACGGCGGAAAAGGCGCCGTTCAGCGAGGCGCAGTTCCATGCCCTGCTGGCCCTGGCCAAGGCGGGGACCGAACGGCTGTTTGCCCTGCAGATCGCGGCGCTGGAGCAGGTCTGATGGCGCGCCGCCTGCCCCCGGGCGCGCGGCTGGTCATCGCCACCCACAACCCGGGCAAGCTGCGCGAGATATCCGTCCTGCTCGCCCCGCTTGGGGTGGACTGCGTTTCCGCCGGGGCGCTCGGGCTGGCCGAGCCCGAGGAGATTGCGGCGGATTTCGTCGGCAATGCGCGGCTGAAGGCGCTGGCCGCCGCGCGCGCCGCCGGGGTGGTGGCGCTGGCCGATGATTCCGGTTTCTCCGTCGCCGCCCTGGGGGGCGCGCCCGGGGTGGTGTCGGCGCGGTGGGCCGGGCCGGACAAGGATTTTTCCCTCGCCATGGCGCGGGTGCAGGCGGAGATCGGGGCCGGCGCGGACCGTCGTGCCTGGTTCACCGCGGCGCTGTGCCTGGCCTGGCCGGACGGCGAGACCGCCACCTTCCTCGGCCGCGTCGAGGGCACCGCCATCTGGCCGCCGCGCGGCGTGCGAGGCTTCGGCTACGACCCGATTTTCGTGCCGCTGGGCGGGAGCCAGACCTACGGCGAGATGGAACCCGCGCAAAAGCACGCGACCAGCCATCGAGCCCGCGCCTTTGCCCAGCTTATCGTTGCGTGCGGCGGTGCAGGCAAGTAAGGCCCAAGGCCGGACACAGACGACACCGGACACAGGCGACAACAGATGTCCGAGACTGCCGCTCCGACCCGCGTTATTGCCGCACGCCAGCCGCGCGACTACCGGCTGGATTTCTTTCGCGGCCTGGCGTTGGTCTTCATCTTCATGGACCACATTCCGGACAACACGCTCAGCTACCTGACCCTGCGCTCGTTCGCCCTGTCGGATGCGGCTGAAGTGTTCATCTTCATTTCCGGCCTGACCGCCGGGCTGGTTTATGGCCGGGCCTTGCTGCGCGACGGGGCGGTGATGGCCGCGGCGCATGTCTGGCGCCGGGTGTGGCAGCTTTATGTTGCACATCTCTGCCTGTTCATGCTGTTCAATGCGGAGGTGTCGTACACGGTGATGCACTTCGACAACCCGCTGTTCGCTGACGAATTGCGCGCCGGGGCCTATCTGGACCGGCCGGACGAGACCATCCTGCGGGTGCTCCTGTTGCAGTTCCAGCCGGCCTTCCTGAACATTTTGCCGCTCTACATCGCGCTGATGCTGGGGTTCCCGTTGGTGCTTGTGGCGTTGCGGTGCCACCCGTTGCTGGCGCTGCTGCCGTCGTTTCTGCTGTGGGGCGCGGCGCAGGTCTGGGGCATCAACCTGCCCGGCTATCCCGGCGATGGGGAATGGTATTTCAATCCGTTCGCCTGGCAGTTTCTGTTCGTCATCGCGGCGTATTTCGGCTTCCGCCAGGCGCGCGCGCTGCCGCCGCTGCGGGTTCCGTCTGCGCTGGTCCTGGCGGCGGCGGCGCTGGCGGTGATCGGGTGCGTTATCCAGGCCACCACCATTATGCATCTGCTGTTCGAACTGCCGCTCCGCCCCGTCGTGCTGCCGCTCTGGGCGGTGGACAAGACGCCGCTGCCGCCGCTGCGCCTTCTCAGCATTCTGTCGCTCGCCTGCCTGGTTTCCCGGCTGATGCCCCGCAACGCGCCGTGCCTCACTTCGCGGCCGGGCTGGCTGATGGTGCTGTGCGGGCAACAATCACTCTATTTGTTCTGTTTCAGCATCCTGCTCTCGGTGCTCGGCAACGCGGTGCTGACCGGGCTGGGCGGCCGCCTGCTGGTGCAGGTGGCGGTGAACGCGGCCGGCATCCTTTTGCTGGCGGCGCTCGGCCTGCTGCTCTCATGGTATGGCGGTGGTGGCCGCCTGCCCGAACGGCCAAGGGCGGGAGAGGCCACAATATGATCCTCAGGCTGGTTGGCGCGGCTCTGCTGGCAGCCGGCGCCGCGCTGCCTGCCGGTGCCGCGCCGCCGGCCTGCCCGGTGCCCGAGGAGGCGACGCTGAGCGACCTCACCCTGCCGCATGCCCGCGAGGCGGTCGCGACGCGCCAGAGCCTGGGCGTGCTGATGCTCGGCGGCGCTGCCACCTTGGGCGACGCCGCGCAGGGTGACGCCTTCAGCATTCCGGCCCGGCTGCAAGCGCGGCTGCGGGATGCCCTGCCCGGCGTGGAGGTGAACGTCGCCACCCATGCGGCACCCCGCCGCTCCGCCAACGCGACGCTGGGCGACCTGGAGACCGACCTGGCCCAGGACGGACCGACCCTGGTGATCTGGAGCTCCGGCTCGGTGGAAGCCGGTGGCGGCTCCGACACCGACGACCTGGCCGAGACCCTGCAGACCGGCATCGAGCGCATCCGTGCGGCCGGCGCCGACGTCATCCTGGTCACGCTGCAATACGCGCCGAGCATTGCCCGCATTGTCGACCTCGAGCTTTACCGCGATGCCATCCGCCGGGTCGGCGAGGCCAACGAGGTTCCGGTGCTGGACCGCTACGGGATGATGCGAGCCTGGAGCGCGTCCGGATTGCTCGATCTGGACGCGACCGAGCCGGAGGCGCGGGTTCAGGTGGCGCGGGCGCTGTTCGACTGCCTGGCGGCAGCGCTGGCCGATCCGATCGCCGCCGCACTCCGCGCGCCGCCGCCATAGGCGGCTCCCTTTCCGCGCAGCCATGCCGCCGAGCGCGCCGTGACCGACGCCGCGGTGAACATCCTGCCCACGCTGGAAGACAAGGTCGATATCGTGGCCAACGCCATCGAGCTGGCGCAGGCGCTCGGCTGTCCGGAATGGCCGAGCGTGGCCAGATCACTGGCGGCATCCTCGACGGGCCGCTGGGTTTCGACAACGCCATCAGCCATGAGGTGGCGGCCACCAAGGGCATTGTCTCACCGGTGGCGGCCGACGCCGACATCCTGCTGGTGCCGACCTGGAGACCGGCAACATGCTGTGCAAGGAACTGACCTTCCTGGCCAATGCCTATGCGGCCGGGATGGTGCTGGGGGCGCGGGTGCCGATAATCCTGACCGGCCGGCGGATAATTTGCGCAGCCGGCTGGCGGGTTGCGCGGTGGCGGCCATCTACAGCCATGCCCGCAAGCTGGCCGGTGCCATTGGATGAAACAGGTCAGGGGCAGGATCGCCATTGCGGACCGGGCGGCGCGGCGGCTAGGAAGATGGCGGCGCCGGGTTGGCCGAGCGGCTAGGCACCTGATTTGTAATCAGGTCCACGGGGGTTCGAGTCCCTCACCCGGCACCATGCCTTCATGGGTTGGACCTTGCATGGATTGGCGGTTTTCCGTGTCATCGGGGCAGGCGCGGAGCGAGCGGTTCGTTGTTCCCCCTCAACCAGACCCTCTTCAAGCTGTTCCGTTGGACCGAAATCGGCAGCCCTCACAGGGTGAGCGCAGCCGAAGGGGGGCTTCTGCTGGCGAGCTTTACCGGTGCTGTCCCTCCGACGGAGCGTGCCGTCGGAGGGCAACCACCAGTGGGCGCTGCAGCGCATCCCGCCCTGGCCGGTCAGGGCTTGCGACCGTCCGGGCCGGCGGATGGGATGAAGCGCGACATCAGAAAACCCAGCGTGTTGCGCTGGCCGAGGTGAATGTCCGCTTTCACCGGCATGCCCGGCAGGATCCGCACCCCATCCGGCAGGTCGTGCAGTCGCACCTCGTCGATCGATATCCGGGCCCGGAAGAACATCACCCCGGCGGGCTCCGACGACTGCTTCATCAGCTCACTTTTTGACGGCGCCGCCGTCGGGTCAATGAAGCTGTCCGGACTCACCGATCGCACCGTGCCGGTCGCCCCGCCATGCAGCGTATAGGGGAATGTCTCGAACTTGATCGTCACCGGATCGCCCACCCGCACGAACCCCACGTCGCGGCCGTCCACCACCGCCTCGATCTGCAGCGGGGCGTCCAACGGAACCAGCTCCACGAACTCATCGCCGGACTGCATCACCGTGCCGACGCTTACCGGCGCCGTTCGCAGCACGATCGCGTCCCGCTGCGCCCGCAACTGCACCAGCTTGTGCCGCAGCGTCGCCTTGTTCAGCTGCTCGCGCGCATCCGACAGCAGCCGCCCCTGGTCGGTCAGCTTGGCCGACGTATCCGCGTCGGTCTGCTGCAGGTAGTCGTTGCGCTCGGCTACCAGCGAATCCATTTCCTTGCGCGCCGTCATCACCTGCGACCTGGCCGATGCCAGCTGGGCCTCGGCATTCAACCGCGTATCGGACGCCTGCAGACGATCGAACTGGCTGCCGACCTGCAGCCGTTCGAGTTCGCGCCGTTTGGCTTCCACTTCGGTTGCCAGTTTCAGCCGCTCGGTTAACGTCACCACGTCCGACACCGCCTGCCCCAGCTTCGCGCGCGCCGACTGGATCTGCTGGGAAAAAGCCTCCAGCTTGAAGCTGCGCTCGCTGTGCCGCTGGACGTAACGCAGTTCCTGCAGTTGCCCTGGCGGGCTGCCGTCCGAAAGATAGGGGCGGTTCTGCGTTTCCGCCGTCAGCCGGTCCACCTCGGCCTGCAGACTGGCCACCTGGGTCTGCAGCGTCCCCATGTCCGCCTGCGAGAAGGTCGGGTCGAGCTCGGCGAGCACGTCGCCGGCATGCACCAGCTGGCCTTCCTTTACGTTGATCGCCCGGACCAGCGCCATTTCCAGCGGTTGCACGATCAGGTTGCCGCTGGTCGCCGTCACCTTGCCTGCCGTGAACACGACCCGGTCGATCGGCACCAGGATCATCGCCGCCAGCGCGATCGCGAATGCCGCCGCGATCAGCCACGTCATCCGGTGCGATGCCGCCGGCACCGGGCGCGCAATCAGCGCCGCCGACGGCGACTGGTATTCCAGCAGCACCGCTGCCGCCGTGTCACGGGGTCTGGCGACGGCCCGGCCGGCCGATTTCACCAGCGCCGGAGGATTGCTCATGCCCGTGCCCCTTTCAATGACCCTGGGCCAGCACCGGCGCCGGCGCCGCTGCCCGCGTGCTTTCCATGTAGCGGGTCTGCTGCAGCCACAATTGCCGGTACACCGGGCAGCGTTCCACCAGATCGCGGTGCGGGCCGGCATCCATCACGCGGCCGCGGTCCAGCACGATGATCTGGTCCATCTCGGTCAGCGAGGACAGCCGGTGCGATACCACCACCATCGTCCGGCCCTGCGCGATCCGCTCGATATTCGCATTCACCAGCGCCTCGCTTTCCGGGTCGAGCGCCGAGGTCGCCTCGTCCAGGATCAGCAGCCGCGGGTCGTGGATCAGCGCCCGCGCGATCGCCAGGCGCTGGCGCTGGCCGCCCGAGAGGTTGGGGGAGCCTTCTTCGACGACGGTCTCGTAGCCGTCCGGCAGGCGCTCGATGAATTCCTCGGCGCCGGCCAGGCGGGCGGCGCGCACCGCATCCGCCAGGGTGAGGCCAGGGCGGCCGGCGATGATGTTCTCGTGGATGCTGCCGCGGAACAGGAAATTGTCCTGCAGCACCACGCCGAACTGACTGCGCAGATATTCGAGGTTGATGCCGCGGATTTCGTTGCCGTCGATCTCGATGGCTCCCTCGTAGCCGGTGGCGAAGCCCTGCAGCAGGCGAGTGATGGTGGACTTGCCCGACCCCGAGCGCCCCACCAGCCCGACCGAACTGCCGGCGGGAATGAAGAAGCTGGCCCCTTCGAGCGCGAGCGCGCGGGTGCCGGGATAACCGAAATCGACCTTGTCGAAGCGGATGGCGCCGCTGATCTCGGGCTGGGAGCCAAGGTTCGGGGCCGCCACCTCCTGGCGGTTGTCGACCACGTCGGAGGCGATCGCGATGGCGCCGCGCACTTCCTCCAAATCCTCGATCAGGCGGGCCATGTTGGCCAGCGGCGAGGCCAGCCGGCCGCCGAGCATCATGAAGGCGAACAGCACGCCCAGCTTGCCGCGGCCTTCGACCAGCGCCATCAGCGCGCCGACCATCAGCACACCGCGGCTCATGAACGCCTCGATGATGCCGGCCAGCGTTTCCGGCCAGTTGCTGATGTAGCCGAGGCGTTCCTTGGCCTCGGCGGATTCGGCCGTGACCTTGTCGAAAATTTCCCGTTGCTGGCGCTCCAGCGACAGCGACTTGACGGTACGGATGCCGTGCACCGTTTCCAGCATGACGGTGGAACGGTGGATCTCGGCCGACATCCAGCGGCCGAAGGCACGGCGCACCGGGGTAAGGAAGGCCAGGATCACGGTGCCGCATAGCCCGGCGCAGGCGATGATCAGCCAGGTGAGGGTGGCATCCAGATAGAACAGCACCGGCAGCATCACCACCACGGTGACCAGGTCGAGGATGGTGGCAAGCATTTTGCCGGTGAGGAACTGGCGGACGAGCTGGATCTGGTTGACCTGGTACATGATCGCGCCGGTCTGTCGCCGCTCGAAGAAATCGAGCGGCAGACCGAGCACCCGGCCGAACACCATGACGTTGAGCTTGACGTCGACCCGCGTGCCCAGCGCGTTGATCATGCGGCGGCGCGCGTAGCTGAGCAGCGTCTCCCACACCACGGCAAGCACGAGCATGGCGGTGATGACGTTCAGGGTGGCCATGTTGCGGTAGGTCATCACCCTGTCGAGCACGACCATGATGACCATCGCCGGCAGCAAGGCCAGGAAGCTGAGCACCAGCGAGGCGAGCAGCACGTCGCGCATCAGCCGCCCCTCCTCCATCACGAGGCGGAACAGGAAGCCGAGCCCGAGCCGGGAATCCTCGGTGCGGGAGACGCGCGGGCTGATGAGCAGCACCTCTCCCGACCAGACCTGGCGCAGCCGCAGCTCGTCGACCGGCACGCCATCCTGTTCGCGGGGGATGGAGGGGTCGCGCAGCCAGACGATGTTGCGGGGCGGGTCGACCCCGATCATCAGCGCGGCGCCGCCGTTATCGAGCAGCAGCACCACCGGGCTGCCGTCGCGCCGCCTGATCAGGCGGCGCCAGTTCAGCCGTGCCGACTTCGCCTTCAGCCCGCCGGCGCGGGCCCATGCCAACAGATCCTCGCTGGCCGGGGTGGCGCCGACGGCCGGGCGGAGCGCATCAGGGTCGAGTTGAATGCCATGGTATTGGGCAGCAGCGGACACGGCCATCACGCGGACGACAGACGGGTCGGTGCCCGCAGTATGATGCGGACCGGCCTGGCTGGCGCCGTGCTGCGCCTGATCATTCGATTGGGTCAAATAGCTGATCCTCTGGCCTCGAGTGCGGGCGGGACACGGAATCGCCGCCCGGATGGTTGCCGCCGCCGTGCGGCCCTGCCTGGCCGTAAGCCCTGCCCCGCCTTGAATCCGGGCGCCGCCGACCGTCATGCCGCCGGCCGCGATCCGCGTTACCCCCGGCGCCAGCGGGGGCCTATAGCACAAGCGACCGCCTCCGATGACTGAAAAGCGTAGCGGGAAATGGTGAGCGCCAGATGAATGCGTACATGGCATCAGCGACCAGCGTCGCTGAAAATAGACAACACGCAACTTCCGCGAAAGGTCACGGGTGTCAAACTGGTTCTTTTTTTAGCTGCGCGACGCAGGCTTATCGGCAATCTCGGTCATCGGACGTCGCGGATCGGTGCGCAACTACCTGAATGCATTTCAACAGGAAATCTTCAGGCAGTGGGCCTGTTCTCGTCGTGCCTGGCCGATCGCCGCCCGCTCAGCCCGTCACCGGCCAATCCTCGCGCTCGCCTCCTCCGGGGATCGAAAACGGACGGCAACCAGCGCAAGGATGAACGATTTGAGTGTCTGGCCGGCCCGGCGGGCGGCGCGAGGGAGAAAGGCCTCGCGGGGACCGCCCACGAGGGCATCGATGGCGGCGCGGATGCGGTTGCGGGCGCGGTGCAGCAGAACGCGCTGGTTCTCCGGTGACAGCGACAACAGCGCGCAGGCCTCCTCGGCGCTGGCGCCTTCCATGTCGCGCAGGATGATGACGGCGCGCTGGCCGGCGGGCAGTTTTTCCACCTCCTGCTGCACATGGTCCCAGAGCTGGCGGCCGCCGACGAGGCGTTCGGGGTCGAGCGGGTCCCACAGCGCCGGCACCTCGCGCCAGTGGCCGTCGGGGAGGAAATCGCCCTCCGGCACGCCGCGCTCGCCGCCGGCGAGGCCCTCGGGCAGGGCGACCAGCCGGCCTTCCTGGCGGGCGCGGCTGCGGGCGCGGTTCAGCACGATGGTGAAAATCCAGGCGGCCAGTGTGGAACGCCCCTCGAAGCGCGACACCCCGCCGAACACGGCGAGCCAGGCATCCTGCACCACCTCCTCGGCCTGGGCGCGGCTGCCGATGATGGCGCCCGCCACGCCGACCAACGAGCCGTGGAAGCGGCGGATCAGGCGCCGGTATGCGCCGTCGTCGCCCTGGCGCAGCAGGGCGAGGAACTCCGGGGACTCGAATTCCGCGTCGGCCATGGCCGGGGAGCTTACAGAAATGCCGCGCGGGTGTAACGCTTGCGGCGCGGGGCGAGTCGCCCCTGCATGCGCCCGAGGTTTCCCTTCGTGTTGACCTGCCGCGATGTGACCGAGCACGCCACCGACTACATGGAGGGCGCCCTGACCGTCCGCATGCGGTCCGCCGTGCGGCTGCATCTTTTCCTGTGCCGGATGTGCCGGGCGTATCTGGAGCAGTTGCGGCGAACGGCGGGGCTGCTGCGAGGGCACGGGCTGGCGCCGCCGCCGGCCGAGGTGGAGGCGCGGATCGTGGCGCGGGCGACCCGGGAAGGGTAGGGACGCCGGGCTGGCCCGGAGACCGACCGGCTCCAGGACCGTCGGGAGCATCAGGATCTTTTGGGGTGCCGAGGTGACGTCTTGGGCAGCCAACCGGCGCGCCAAACACGCGTCATGGAGCCATCCCCACCTATCTTGCCGTTGTACTGGGTGCTCATCACGGCCGAGTGTGCCGCGCGCTGCGGCGGACCTCGGCACAAGAGAATTTGGCGCGCCCGAACCCCTGAGCATCGTATCGATCACGTGGTCGGGATGTCCCGGTAATCAGTGCAGAAGAGGCTGTTGAAAGAGGCCGGATCGAGCCTACCGTTATGCCCGTGGCATCCACTTTGCCGCGCCCGATCGGGAAATTTGAATTTTGGGGAGGATCAGATGTTGCATCCGAGGCTGCTTGTCGTGGCGGCCGCAGTAACTCTGTGGGCCGCCGCAGCGAATGCTGAGACGCTCCGGTTCCATGCCACGATGAATGGACAGACGGAGGTGCCACCGAAGACGACGAGTGGGGCTGGCACGGTTGACGCGACCTTCGACACGACGACGAAAAAGCTGACCTACAGTTCGAGTTGGCACGGCCTGTCCGGACCTGCAACGATGGCCCATTTCCACGGGCCGGCCGAGCCGGGCGCGAATGCCAAGATTGCGGTTTCCTGGGGCGATGACCCGACCAGCCCCTTCACCAGCACGGCGACATTGACCGACCAACAGGCCGCGGACCTGATTGCGGGTCGCTGGTATGCCAATGTTCACACCGCGCAGAACCCGACCGGCGAAATCCGCGGCCAGATGATCCGCGAGTAAGGCAACAGACAGCACAAGGCACCGCCACAGGGGGAACATCAGGATCGGTGGGGTGGCTTCATGACGGGTGTCCGGCACGCCGGTTGGCTGCCCGGGACGTCACCTCGGCCCCCCACAGATCCTGAGGCTCCCAAGACCGTCCGACTCAGAGCCCCCGCGCGATGACGATGCGTTGCACGTCGCTGGTGCCCTCGTAGATCTGGCAGACGCGCACGTCGCGGTAGATGCGTTCCACCGGGAAATCCGCGAGATAGCCATAGCCGCCATGGATCTGGATGGCGGCGGAGCAGACCGCCTCCGCCGTTTCCGAGGCGAACAGCTTGGCCATCGAGGCTTCGCTCAGGCAGGGCTGCCCGGCCTCGCGCAGCGCCGCCGCATGCAGCACGAGCTGGCGGGCGGCCTCGATGCGGGTGGCCATGTCGGCCAGCCGGAAGGCCACCGCCTGGTGCTCGATGATCTTCTTCCCGAAGGTGACGCGCTCATGCGCGTAGGCGCGCGCCGCGTCGAAGGCGGCGCGGGCCATGCCCACCGCCTGCGCGGCGATGCCGATGCGCCCGCCTTCCAGGTTCGCCAGCGCGATCCGGTAGCCCTGGCCCTCCTCGCCAAGCCGCAGCGAGGCCGGCAGGCGCATGTCGTCGAACGCGATCTGGCAGGTGTCGGAGGCGTGCTGGCCGAGTTTATCCTCGACCCGGACGACCTCGTAGCCGGGCGTGTCGGTCGGCACGATGAAGGCGCTGAGGCCTTTCTTGCCGGCCTGCGGATCGGTCACCGCGAACACGATGATCACCTGACCGTTCTTGCCCGAGGTGATGAACTGCTTGGCGCCCGTCAGGACGTAGTCATCGCCGTCCCGCTGCGCCCGGGTGCGCAGGTTCGACGCGTCCGAACCGGCCTGCGGCTCGGTGAGGGCGAAGCCGCCGATCCATTCTCCGCTGGCCAGCATCGGCAGGAAATGCCGCTTCTGCGCCTCGGTGCCGAAGCGCAGGATCGGCATGCAGCCCACCGAGCTGTGCACGCTCATGATGGTGGAGCACGGGCCGTCGCCGGCGGCGATTTCCTCCAGCGCCAGCGCATAGGCGATCACGCCGGTGTCGGAGCCGCCGTATTCCTCCGGCACCAGCATGCCGAGGAAGCCGAGTTCGCCCATCTCCCGCAGCGCCTCGGCCGGGAAGCGGTGCGCCCGGTCCCATTCGGCGGCGAACGGGGCGAGGCGCTCCTGCGCGAAGCTGCGGGCGGCGTCGCGGATCTGGATCTGTTCGTCGGTCAGAATCATGGTGTTGTTCTCAGAGCTTGAAAAACAATCGAACTTGAAAAAGAATGCCCGCTGATATCATTGAGTTTTTCGGCGTCGTTCGGCGGCTTGCGGGCATTCTTTTTCAAACTCTCAGGACAGGCGTTCGATGGCGACCGCGGTCGCCTCGCCGCCGCCGATGCACAGCGCGGCGACGCCGCGGCGCAGCCGGTATTTCTCCAGCGCCGCCAGCAGCGTGACGATGATCCGCGCGCCGGACGCGCCGATCGGATGGCCGAGCGCACAGGCGCCGCCATGCACGTTCACCTTGTCATGCGGCAGGTCGAGGTCGCGCATCGCCGCCATCGCCACCACGGCGAACGCCTCGTTGATCTCGAACAGGTCCACCGTGCCCGGCTCCCAGCCGGTGCGCTCCAGCAGCCGCCGGACCGCGCCGATCGGGGCGGTGGCGAACAGGCCTGGCGCCTGCGCATGGGTGGCGTGGCCGGCGATCGCCGCCAGCGGGGTCAGGCCGCGCCGCTCGGCTTCCGAGCGGCGCATTAGCACCAGCGCCGCCGCGCCGTCGGAGATCGAGCTTGAATTCGCCGCCGTGACCGTGCCGCCCTCGCGGAAGGCGGGCCGCAGAGTCGGGATTTTCTCCGGGCTGGCCTTTGGCGGCTGTTCGTCCTGGGTGATCTGCCGGTCGGACTTGCCGGTCCGGACGGTCACCGGCACCACCTCGGCGGCAAAACTGCCATCGGCGATCGCCTGCCGGGCCCGCGCGAGCGAGGTGAGGGCGTAATCGTCCTGCGCCTGGCGGGTGAACTGGTAGCTGGTGGCGCAGTCCTCGGCGAAACTGCCCATCAGCCGGCCCTTGTCGTAGGCATCCTCCAGCCCGTCGAGGAACATGTGGTCGAGCACCCGCCCATGCCCCATGCGATAGCCGGCGCGGGCCCGGTCGAGCAGATAGGGCGCGTTCGACATGCTCTCCATGCCGCCGGCCACCATCACCCCGGCGCTGCCGGCGGCGATCAGATCATGCGCCAGCATCGCCGCCTTCATGCCGGAACCGCACATCTTGTTCACCGTGGTGGCTCCGGCTGCCAGCGGCAGACCGGCGCCGAGCGCCGCCTGCCGTGCCGGCGCCTGGCCTTGCCCGGCCGGCAGCACGCAGCCGAAGATGATTTCCTCCACCGCTTCGGGGCGGAGCCCGGAACGGGCGATGGCCGCGCTGATCGCGGCGGAGCCCAGCGCGGGGGCGGCGAGGTCCTTCAGGTCGCCCTGGAAGCCGCCCATGGGAGTGCGGGCGGAACCGACGATGACGATGGGGTCCTGGACGGTCATGGTTGTCTCCATGAAAGAGATAAGGAAGGCCAGGACTCTGCCCTGGACCCGGCCCCGGCGCGAAGCGCGCCTTCGCGCGACGGGCGGTGGCCCCTGCACCCCAATGACTTAGGCGTCGCGCGCCCGGCCGCTGCATCCGAAACTAGAACAGCGGCGGAGCCGCATCCAGGGTCATTCGGTGCCGGCCGATTCCCCGCGCCCCACAGGCTTGCGTCCGGCGCAACCCCGTGCTTCGGTGAGCGCAGGGTTCGGACCGACGCGGGACGGCCCCACAACCCGCAACAACATCCGGTCAGGGAACCCTTGTGGCCTACGCGCTGCAGCAACTCATCAACGGGCTCACGCTCGGCATGATCTACGGCCTGATCGCGGTCGGCTACACCATGGTCTATGGCATCATCGGCATGATCAACTTCGCCCATGGCGATATCTTCATGATCGGCGCCTTCCTCTCGCTCATCGCGCTCACCGGGCTCGCCGCGCATCGGCATTACCTCGGTGCCGCTGGCGCTGGCGCTCACGTTGCTGTTCGCCGCCGCCATCGCCGCCCTTTACGGCTGGACCGTCGAGCGCATCGCCTACCGGCCGCTGCGCGGGTCGTTCCGCCTGGCGCCGCTGATTTCGGCCATCGGCATGTCCATCACTGCTGCAGAACTTCGTCCAGGTCAGCCAGGGCGCCCGCGTCAAGCCGATGGCACCGCTGATCGAGGCGGCATTTCGCGCTGTTCGGGGATGTGGATTTCACCGCCCAGATCTCGGCCATGCAGATCGCCATCGTCATCACCACCCTGCTGGTGCTCGGCGTGTTCACCTGGCTGGTCACCCGCACCCCGCTCGGCCGCGCCATGCGCGCCTGCGAGCAGGACCTGCAAGATGGCCGGCCTGCTCGGCATCGACACCGACCAGACCATCAGCCTCACCTTCGTCATCGGCGCGGCGCTGGCCGCGGTCGCCGGGCTGCTGTTCCTGCTGTACTACGGCGTCGATCGATTTCTACATCGGCTTCATCGCCGGGGTGAAGGCGTTCACCGCCGCCGTGCTCGGCGGCATCGGCTGCCTGCCGGGCGCCGTGCTCGGCGGGCTGACCATCGGCCTGATCGAGGTGTTCTGGTCGGCCTATTTCAGCTGTCGAATACAAGGATGTTGCTGCGTTCTCGATCCTGGTGGTGGTGCTGATCTTCATGCCCTCCGGCCTGCTCGGCCGCGCCGAGGTGGAGAAGGTCTGAGCATGCCGGCGCGCTCGGCCAGCGTCGCGGCACTGCGCGACGCGTTCCTCTCGGCCCTGGTGGCGCTCGGCCTGTTCGGCGCCATGATCGGCCTGAAGACGGAAGTCGGTCCCACCAGCCTGGTGCTGGTCCCGCGGCCCTGGGCGGTGGCGATCGCGGTCGGCGTGGTGTTCGCCGGCCGCCTCGCCCTGCTGGCCTGGCGCGCCTGGCGGCCGGCCGGAACGCCCTCACCGCGCCGCCTGGTCGCCGCCGGCGCCCGCGCCGGGCACTTCGTCGCTCCGCTCCTGCTGGTCTTCGCGCTCACCATGCCGTTCTACGCCGGCCGTTACTGGATCGACCTCGGCATCCTGGTTCTGACCTATGTCATGCTGGGCTGGGGGCTGACGATCGTGGTCGGGCTGGCCGGCCTGCTCGACCTCGGCTACGTCGCATTCTACGCGGTCGGCGCCTATTCCTATGCGCTGCTGGCGCAAAATTTCGGGCTCGGCTTCTGGACCTGCCTGCCATTGGCCGGGCTGCTGGCGGCCTGCTGGGGCATCATCCTCGGCTTTCCGGTGTTGCGGCTGCGCGGCGACTATCTGGCCATCGTCACCCTGGCCTTCGGCGAAATCATCCGCATCGTGCTGCTCAACTGGGTCTCGCTGACCAACGGGCCGCAACGGCATTTCCGGTATTCCCCGCCCGACCCTGTTCGGCCTGACCTTCTCGATGGGCGGCGGTCCCGGGTACGGTCGCCGATTTCTTCGGCGTGGAACCCGACATCAGCCAGCGCGTCATTTTCCTCTATTACGTGATCTTCGGTCTGGCGCTGCTGACCAACTGGGTGTCGCTGCGCCTGCGCCGGCTGCCGCTCGGCCGCGCCTGGGAGGCGTTGCGCGAGGACGAAGTGGCCTGCCGTGCGCTTGGCATCAACGTTACCACCACCAAGCTGACCGCCTTCGCCATCGGCGCCTGTTTCGGCGGCTTTGCCGGTGCTTTCTTCGCCACCCGCCAGGCTTTCATCAGCCCGGAGAGCTTCACCTTCATGGAGAGCGCCACCGTGCTGGCGATCGTCGTGCTGGGCGGCCTCGGCAGCCAGCTCGGCGTGGCGCTGGCGGCCCTGGTGATGATCGGCGGCACCGAACTGTTCCGCGACTTCGCCGAGTACCGCATGCTGATCTTCGGCGCCGCCCTGGTGGTGATGATGATCGTGCGTCCGCGCGGCCTGGTGTCCGGGCGCACGCCCTCGGTTTCGCTCGGCGCGTCGCGACAGATTTCCGCCGACCTCATCGGCCAGGGGCGGGGCTGATGACGCCCCCGTCCTTGCTCGAGGTTCACGAGCTGAGCATGCGGTTCGGCGGCCTGACCGCCGTGGACGGACTTTCCTTCACGGCGCGCGCCGGCGAGATCACCGCCGTCATCGGCCCCAACGGCGCGGGCAAGACCACCGTATTCAACTGCATCACCGGCTTTTACCGCCCCACCTCCGGCGGCATTGCCCTCTCCGCGCCGAGCGGCGGCACCTTGGCTTTGGAGCGCATGCCCGGTCACCTGATCGCCCGCCGCGCCCGTGTCGCCCGCACCTTTCAGAACATCCGCCTGTTCGCCGGCATGACGGTGCTCGAAAACCTGTTGGTGGCGCAGCACAACGTGCTCATGCCGTCGGTGCTCAACGGGCTGCTGGCGGTGTTCGGCCTCGCCGGCCATGCGCGGGCCGAACGCGCCGCCATCGACCGCGCCTGCTTCTGGCTCGACGCGGTGAACCTGACCGCCCGGGCCGATGATCCGGCCGGGGCGCTGCCCTATGGCGCGCAGCGGCGGCTGGAGATCGCGCGCGCCATGTGCACCTCCCCGGTGCTGCTCTGCCTCGACGAGCCCGCTGCCGGGCTCAACCCGCGTGAGTCGGATGAGCTTTCCGGGCTGCTGCGCCGCATCCGCGACGGCGCCGGCGGCGAGCCCGGCTGCTCCATTTTGCTCATCGAGCACGACATGGGTGTGGTCATGCGGATCTCCGACCACATCGTCGTGCTCGACCACGGGCGCAAGATCAGCGATGGCAGCCCGGCCGACGTGCGTGCCGACCCCGCCGTGATCGCCGCCTATCTCGGCGAGGGCGACGAGGACGAAGCGACGGAGAGCGCCGCATGAGCACGTTGCTGCACCTTTCCGGCGTCACCGCGTTCTATGGCGCCATCCAGGCGCTGAAGGGCGTCGATCTCGACGTGAACGAGGGCGAGATCGTCACCCTGATCGGCGCCAACGGGGCCGGCAAATCGACCCTGATGATGACGATCTGCGGCAATCCGCATGCCCGCGACGGCGTTATCCGCTATGACGGGCACGACATCACCCGCCTGCCGACGCACCTGATCATGCGCCAGGGCCTCGCCCAGTCGCCCGAGGGCCGCCGCATCTTTCCGCGTATGTCGGTGCTCGAGAATTTGCTCATGGGCGCGCATGGCCGCGACGATGCCGAGGCGGAGCAAACGATGGAGCAGGTGTTTTCCCTGTTTCCCCGCCTGAAGGAGCGGCTGGCGCAGCGCGGCGGCACGCTCTCCGGCGGCGAGCAGCAGATGCTGGCGATCGCCCGCGCGCTGATGAGCCGGCCGCGGCTGCTGCTGCTGGATGAACCCTCGCTGGGTCTGGCGCCTTTGGTGGTGCGGCAGATTTTCGGCGCCATCCGTGATCTGAACCGGCAGACCGGTCTGACCGTGCTGCTGGTGGAACAGAACGCGTACCAGGCGCTACGCTTGGCGCACCGCGGCTACGTGCTGGTCAACGGGTCGATCACCATGGCCGGGACGGGGGCCGAGTTGCTGGCGCGGCCGGAGATTCGGGCGGCGTATCTGGAGGGCGGGCATTAGCGGCGGCACTTCCAGCGTCGTTGCTACTGCAGGAATCCCCAGCGTGCCACAGCAGGTTCGGCCTGCGCCCATTTCCAGGCGGTGTTCTGGTGACAGATCGTGGTGTTGAACCAGACCGGTGTCGCCGGCGGGTCGTCGGCGACCGAGAAGGCGATTTCCTTGCAGGTCGCGATCGGCGTGACGATGCTGCGCACCACCTGCACCTCGCCGCCCTCGTTGCCGAGCGGAATGTCGTGACGGATCTGCCAGGGGCCGCTGCCGCCCTCGGGCAGCGTGGCGGCGGCCAGGGCGATGGCGTCCTGCTCGGCCTGCTGGCGGTGGCGGGAGACATATTTCAGGCCGGCATCGACGGCGGCGTCGGTGCCCACGGCGACGACGAAGCCGACCGCCGGGTTGGCGGTCGCCCCCCCGGCCACGGCACCGGCGGCAAGCCCGCTCAGGTCCGCAACGGCGCTGCAGCCGCCCAGCAGCGCGGCGGCGATCAGCAGCGCGGCCGCCCGCGTCACTGCAACGAGCCCCAGCGTTCGGTGGCCGGTTCGGCAGTCGCCCATTTCCATTGCTCGCCGTCGCGGCAGATGGTGGCCGTGTAGAATTCCCGCGTCGGCGCTTCCGGCTTGCCGCCCTCGACCGAGAACACGATCTCGCGGCAGGCGAAACCGGGGCCGCCGAACTCGCGCGCCACCGTCAGCGAGCCGCGCGCGTCGGGCTCGATCGGGACGTCGTGCGAGATGTCCCAGACGCCGACTTCGCCTTTCTGCAGGCCGCCGGCGACGGTGGCGATCCTTTCCTGCTCGGCGCGATGCACGCGCCGCTCGGCGTATTTCAGCCCGGCATCGGCGATCGATCGGACGGCGAGACCGATGCCGGTGGCAACCGAGGCATTTTTGGTGACCGAACTGGCGATGCCCGCGCCGGCGATGCCGGCCGCATCGGCGGTGCCCTCGGACAGCAGCGAACCGCAGGCGGGGAGGGACAGGCAGGCCAGCGCGAGCAGTCCGGCCCCCCATGGCAGCGCGCGGGGGCGGCATGAACGGAGGGGGGGAAGGCTCGTCGTCGACGCCGGGATCGTGACCATGGCGTCACCTAACCCGATGTTGTCACCCCTCGGCAATAGTAACGTTTTTTCACCGCTCGATTTCCGCGCCGTTCAGAACCGTTCCTCGCCGCGCTGGCGGAACGGGTCGGGGAAGTCGCGGGTCAGGCCGAACGAGGCGTTGGTCACCAGTTCGTTCATGCCGTGGTGCAATCCCTCATCGGGCTCGCCGCGGCTGGCCATGCGGTGGAAGGCGTCGTCCAATTGGCGCAGGTCGCGCAGCTCGATCATCAGGTGCCACTCGCCCAGGCACGATGGCCCGAAACCCAGCTTGCGGCGCGTCAGCCGCCAGGATTCGATCAGCCCGCCGGCCCGCAGGTGGTCCATGCACAGCGTGACCTTTGCGTGGAAATGGAGGTCGCGGACCCCGGGCTTGAGGTCGCACCATACATGGTAGAGGTCCACGTGCCGGCGCCGGTCACGCCGCCAGCGCGCGGCCGAACACCGCCGCATCGACATTGCCGCCGCTGATGACCGCCCCCACCACCAGGCCCCGCGCGTCGAACCGCCCGCTCAGCAGCGCCGCCAGCGCCACCGCGCCGCCCGGCTCCACCACCAGCTTGAGATGGGAAAACGCGAAGGCGATCGCCGCCAGCACTTCGTCGTCGGTCACCGTGAGTCCGCCGGCCAGCCGCGGGCGGTTCACCTCGAAGGTGATCTGTCCCGGCATTTTCGACAGCAGCGAGTCGCACAGGGTGGACCCGCCCGGGGCATTGGCCAGCCTTGTGCCTGATACCAGCGAGCGTGCCGTGTCGTCCCAGCCTGCCGGCTCCACCGCATAGAGCTTCGTGCCGGGCGAGGCGCCCTCGACGGCCAGCGCGCAGCCGGCGATCAGGCCGCCGCCGCCGGTGCAGACCAGCAGCGCATCCAGCGTCAGGCCCGATTCGCGGGCGTCGTCGATCAGTTCCAGCGCCAGCGTGCCCTGGCCGGCAATGACATGGGCGTGGTCGAAGGGCGGCACCAGCACGGCGCCGGTGCGCGCGGCATAGGCCCGCGTGATCGCCTCGCGGTCGTCGGCGGCGCGGTCGTAATGGCGGATATCGGCGCCCCAGGCGCGGGTGTTCTCCGCCTTGATGCGCGGCGCATCGGCAGGCATGAACACGGTGGCATGCACGCCCAGCGCGGCCGCCGCGCAGGCGGTGGCCTGGCCATGGTTGCCGGAGGAATGCGTCACCACGCCGGCGCGGCGTTCGGCTTCGGATAATTGCCGCACGGCGTTGGTGGCGCCGCGCAGCTTGAAGCTGCCGGTGCGTTGCAGCGGTTCGGGCTTGATCAGCACCACCCCGCCGCTGCGCTCATCCAACAGGCGGTGGCGCAGCATCGGCGTGCGGACGATGTGCGGGGCGATGCGGACCCGGGCGGCGGCGACATCGTCGAAGCTCGGCAGGCGCATGGCGACCTCCCTTTACCGGCGGGGCATGAACACGACCGGCTCGGCGCCCGCGCGGCCAACCACACGATAGAGGCGGACGCGCTCGGCCACCATCCCGTCGCGTGCCCGCTCGATCAGGCCGAGTCGCTCGGCCTGGGTGAAATCCGCCAGGTGCGGCTGGTCGGCCAGCCGGTCGCTGCGCACCATCAGCCCGGTCCGTCCGGTGATGAAACCCCCGCCGTCCGGCAGCGCGAACCAGCGCCAGCGTGCGTCGAGCGCGAGCACGGGAATGTCCGGCGGCAGGTGCCAGGCCAGCTCGGCGGCGATGCCGTAATTATCGGCGACCACGTAGCTGGCGCCCTCGGCCCGGGCCTGGGCGGCGACGCCCTGGGCCATGCTTTCCCAGCCGCCCAGGCGCAGCAAGGTGATATCCCAGGGGAAGGGCAGGCGGGCCGGCGCCCAGATGGCCTGCACCCAGACCACTCCTGTCAGCAGAACCCCAAGCCCGACCGCCGGTGCCCGCAACCGGCGCCATCCCGCGGTCAGGCCGGCGGCGGCGATGGCGGCCTGCGGATACATCAGCGACGGCCAATTGGCCTGCACCCGGTCGCCTAGCGCGTGCTGCAGGAACACCAGCGACGGCACCGCCAGCAGCGCCGCCAGCAGCGTCCAGCCGGGATCGCGCGTCCGCCACGCCCGGCGCACGGCAGCCACGATGCCGGCGCCAAACAGCACCGCCAGCAGCGGGGTGGCGAGCCCGATCTGGCCGCCCACCAATTCGCCGATAAATTGCAAGGCGCGGCCGGGCTGCCAGTCGCCCACCCTGCCGCCCTGACGGACAAAGCTCGCCCAGTCATGCGTGGCGTTCCATCCGAGCACCGGGGCGAACACCGCCAGCGCCGCCAGCACGGCGAGCCAGGGGCCCGGACGGCGCAGCCAGGGCTGCAGCGACGGCACCGCCAGCAGCCAGATCAGCACCGCCGGGGCCAGCAGCACGGCGGTGTATTTGCTCGCCATCGCCAGCCCCGCCGCCACCCCCACCAGCCCCCACCAGCCCGCCCGGCCGGTGGCGAGCAGGCGGCCCAGGCCGAACAGGGCCAGCGTCCAGAAAAACAGCAGCGGCGTGTCCGGTGTCATGGTCGCGGCCCCGGCGCCGAACAGCAGGGTCGCATTGGCCAGCACCGCGGCCGGCATGCCGGCCCGGCGGCCGGGCAGCAGATCCTCGGCGGCGCGCCAGAGCAGCACCGTGCCGGCGGCGGTCGCCAGCGGACCCAGCAGGCGCACACCCAGTCCGGTCTCGCCCAGCAAGGCCGTGCCGGCGCGAATCCATAGCGCCACCATGGGCGGGTGGTCGACGAAGCCGGGGGCCAGCGCCTGCGACCATACCCAGTAATAGGCTTCGTCGGGGGCCAGGGGGGTCCAGGCGGCTACCGCGAGGCGCACGCCGGTCAACAAGATAAGCAAGAAAAAAGGCCAGGGCTCTGCCCTGGACCCGCCCCCGCGCGCAGCGCGCCTTGGCGCGACGGCCGGGAGGCCCTTGGAACTCATTCCGGTCAGAGGGGGACGCCCGTGAGATAACGGCTGGTGCGAATCGTCTGCAAGGTCTGCACCCGGCTGACATGGACGGCACCGGTGAGCCGCTGGGTCAGGACATTCTCATGCGCCGTGTCGCGCGCCACCAGCCGGAGCAGGAAATCGCCGCCGCCCCGGATCATGTGACACTCCCGGACCTCGGGCCAGTCGGCCACCATCTGCTCGAAACCGGACAACACGACTTCCTTCTGACTTTCCAGACCGACAATGGCGAAGAAGGTGATCTCCCAGCCCAGCGTCTGCGGGTCGGTGTCGGCATGATAGCCGCGGATGATGCCGGCCTCCTCCAGCCGGCGAACACGGCGCAGGCAGGGCGGGGCGGAAATGCCGGCGCGGCGTGACAGCTCGACATTGGTGATCCGGCCATCCTCCTGCAGCTCGGACAGGATGCGCCGGTCGATGCTGTCCAGCACGGGAGTCTCAGGAATAGGTTTCATGACTGGACGCTCTTCCCGGCGGGCCCATGATCGGTCAGGCCTCCTTCGCCGTTGCTGATTGGTGCGGATGCACGAAATATTATTGCACAGGCCCCGCTGGCAAGCGAGGCTATGATGGTTCCTTGTGTCGGCACGGATGGCGCCGATATGGTCAACCAAAGAGAGCGGCGGATTCCCGATACATGCCCGAAACCCATCGCACCCGCGTCCTGATCGTCGGTGCCGGCCCGGCCGGCTACACGGCGGCGATCTACGCGGCCCGCGCCGGCCTGCAACCTTTGCTGGTTGCGGGGCTGCAGCCTGGCGGGCAGCTGATGATCACCACGGACGTGGAGAACTACCCCGGCTTCGCCGAGGCCGTGCAGGGACCCTGGCTGATGGAGCAGATGCAGGCCCAGGCCGAGCATGTCGGGACAAGAATAATCCACGACCTGATAACCACGGTGTCGTTCGCTGGCGCCCCTTTCCGCTGCCTGGGCGATTCGGGTGACACCTATCTGGCCGACTCGGTCATCATCGCCACCGGCGCCCAGGCCCGCTGGCTCGGGCTCGCCTCGGAGAGGCGGCTACAGGGGTTCGGCGTGTCCGCCTGCGCCACCTGCGATGGGTTTTTCTTCCGCGGCAAGCGCGTGGCGGTGGTCGGCGGCGGCAACACCGCGGTCGAGGAAGCGCTTTATCTCACCCACCACGCCGAGAGCGTGACCCTGATCCATCGCCGGGATACGCTGCGGGCGGAGAAAATCCTGCAGCGGCGGCTGTTCGCCAACCGGAAAGTAAAGGTGGTGTGGGATAGCGTGGTTGAGGAAATCCTGTCGGCCGGCACGCCGCCGACAGTATCGGGCGTGCGGCTGCGCCACGCCCGGACCGGGGCGGAGAGCCGGATTGACGTGGACGGCGTGTTCGTGGCGATCGGCCACAGCCCGAACACGGCGATCTTCGGCGGCCAGGTGGCGCTTGACGACGAGGGCTACGTGATCACGGCACCGGGCACCACGCGCACCTCGGTGCCCGGGGTGTTCGCTGCCGGCGACGTGCAGGACAAGCTGTGGCGACAGGCCGTGACGGCAGCCGGAACCGGTTGCATGGCGGCGCTGGAAGCCGAAAAGTGGCTGGCCGCGCTTGGTACCGATTCGGTGCTGGCAGCGGATTGACGGATCGGGCCTTCCCGGTGCTGGGGCCGGGGGGCGACAGGGTAGAACAAATTACTGGCCGGCAGGCACCGGACGGACAGGGGTGGCCCAACGATGGACTGGGACAAGCTGCGCGTGTTCCACGCAGTGGCCGAGGCCGGTAGCTTTACGCATGCCGGCGACGTGCTGAATCTGAGCCAGTCGGCGGTATCGCGGCAGATCTCGGCGCTCGAGGAAGCGCTGCAGGTGCCGCTGTTCCACCGCCATGCGCGCGGGCTGATCCTGACCGAGCAAGGCGAGAGCCTGAACCGGACGGTGCGCGAGGTGTTCGCCAAGCTGGCGATGACCGAGGCGCTGCTCACCGAGAGCAAGGAGAAGCCGGCCGGCCGGCTGAAGGTGACCACCACGATGGGGTTCGGGTCCGCCTGGTTGGCGCCGCGGCTGCACGCCTTCCTGGAGCAGTATCCGGATGTGACGATGCAGTTGCTGCTGGACGATACCGACCTCGACCTGGCGATGCGCGAGGCCGACGTGGCGATCCGCCTGCATGCGCCCAAGCAGCCCGACCTGGTGCAGCGCCACCTGCTGTCGATGGAATGGCATGTCTGCGCCAGTCCCGCCTACCTCAAGCAGCACGGCACGCCGACGCGTCCCGAGGAACTGGACCAGCACCGGCTCATTCTGTTCGGTAATTATCGGCCGCCCGTCGAGGATGTGAACTGGCTGGCCGAAATCGGCCGCAAACCCGGCCCGCCCCGCCGGGCGGTGCTGGAGGTGAACAGCCTGCAGGGCATGTTGCTGGCCATCAAGTCCGGCCTGGGGATCGCGGCCGTGCCCGATTATGTCGCACTGGAAACCGAGGGGCTGGTGCGGGTGCTGCCCGACATCAAGGCGCCCAAGGTGGACGTGTATTTCGTCTACCCTGAGGAGTTGCGCAATTCCAAGCGCGTCGCGGTGTTCAGGGATTTCCTCCTCGCCCGTCTGGCCGAGCGGCAGCATTGATCAGCCCGATCGGCGCAGGCGGATGCTGGTTTGTATCGGTTTGGCGCGATAAGGCCGCCGGATGCGCGCGGACGAGCATCATGCGCATCGGGCATATCCGCTCTGGCAAATCGGGAGTGGTTAGGAGCTGCGGCGAACCATAAGTATTTGTCTGTTGAATACGGTGTTGTCGCGGCCTTCGGGAGTGATCCTGCGGCGGCAACAAGAGTTCCTTCCCCTAGTGGGCAGGAAAAGGGGTTGATCGCCCCTTTGTCTCCCAGACGTGAAGCCTCCCTGTATCCTTGCCCCGCTGGATCTTTGATCCGGCGGGGTTTTCTTTTGGCTCGGCGCTTGTGCTCCGGTGTATTGGGACCGCTGGGGGACCATTCACGCGCTGGCTGAGGCCGGATGGGGCGGGACCAGGCTCGTGGCTGCCGGCCGCAATTCCGTCGCTGGTGATGGCGCGCGGCGGCAAAATGGGTCGGCGAGGCGGCGGCCCTCCCCGCGGGCACTCTGAAAAAGTCACGTCCGCTACCTCCGTGTAAAAATGCCAGCCGAAACTATCTCGTCAAAACTCAAATGAACATTAGCCAAGCCGCTATCTCGGGTTCGAATGTTAATCTCGTAGAAGCTAGGAGTTTATTATTTATAGTTCGTGGAATGATACTGGCCTACAGTTTTCCGGTTGCCATTACCTGTGTTCCGCTCACTGTCAATCAAGACATGAAAGCGCCTCACTCAAAAATCCCGATATGGCAGAATTCATTCTGCGAGCGCTTAAGGGACTTAAGCCGGAAATGCTGAAACGCGTTCAGCGGTCGAGCCATGGAACTTGCCAGCTTGAAGGATCGGACTATAGCAATTTTCTTCTTCCAATTCCACCACTCGCCGAGCAGCATCGCATTGTCGCCAAGGTTGATGAACTGATGGCCTCACTCGATCGCCTCGAAGCCGCTCTTGCCACCGCAACAAAAGCCCGCACCGGCCTCCTCAACGCCCTCCTGCGCGACGCTCTCGCCCCCGCCCTGGCGCAAGCCGCATGACCCTCCAGCACGCCATCTGGACCGTCGGTCCGGCGCCGGCACCGCTCATGCCCGTGCTTCTGCCCCGCGAGCAGGCGCCGGGGCACCCCGCCACGACTTTCTCTGGCCGCTCACGTCCGGCCCGATTGAACGACACGACCAGTCGATGCCGGCGTGGAATCGTGCCGTTCCTCGGCCGAACGGGATCAGCGAGACAGCAATACGAGCAATATAATCAGGATAATCAGGCCGAGACCGCCGCCCCCATAACCATATTGGTATGGTACGTAGCCAGAATATCCAGCAAAAAATGAGATCAGAACTATAACAAGAACGATTATCAGTAAATTGCGCAACATTAGTCAGCCTCCCTCATTTGTTTCGCTTCTCGTACGCGCTTAGCCTGTTCGCGATTGCCTGTCTACGATTGATCGAACGCGATCTGCGGCCGGCCGCATGGGAACTCGACGGTCCGGGTGCCGTTTGCACTGGTAGCGATGTTGGAAACAACCTGTTGAGAGCCGCTGTTCATGCAATAGATCTGGGCATTCCGCGGCGCCCCGAGCAACTCCCCGGATCATCAGGGGAAACTTCTTTCGGGGTCATGCCAGGGCCTGTTTTGGCGTCATGACATGACCCGGGTGGCTCGGGGCTCCTTTCAACGGCACCAGAAGTGCCCGGAGCGGAGTTGAGTCCGCTCCGGGCATTCTCGTGCGGGATTAGTTCTTCGACTCTTCCGTTGCTGGCGGATGCCCCTCGGTGTGCGGCACGTTGCCGGGGGTGCTGTGTTCGCTGCTGCTGCTGCCGTGTTCGCTGCTGCTGCTGCCGTGTTCGCCGCCGCTGGCCTGTTCCCGGCCCTCTTCCTGGGTTTGTTGGCCTGCGGCAGCCAGCTTCTCGTTGTGGATGGCCTTGCCGAGCGATTCCTGCATGGTCCCGGCGATCTCCTTGGCCTTGCCGACGATAGAATCCTTGTTCATGTCACTCTCCCTTTGTTGGTGCCCTTGCGGGCGTGTCCGCCAGCGCGTGATCGTGCGGGCGGGCGGTATCGGCCAGCCCTGCGGGCTGGCTGGTCGCGCTTCGGTGCCACCATCGTTCCGCGATCATGTTTGAGAATGACCAGGGGTGATCGTGGTATTCTTATCGGCAGTTCCGCCCTGACTGACCGTCACCCGCCGGATGCGTCGGTGACTGTCCCCCTCTCGGACTCTCCTCCGTGTGAGCGAAAGAGTTAAGCTCCTGCGCCAACAGTTCTGGATCGGACGATCTGCTGGCGAACGTTGCTCAAATCAAGAACTCAACCGCCCTCATGACACGGGGGTTGATCGGCGTCTTGGCGGTGCCGATTTCGTATGGTCTAGTTTACAGAATAAATCCTAGCCTGGGTGAAAGCGCGGTGCCAGCTTCGGAAACTACTCAGGTATGTGCGGACAATATTCGCGCCGGCCGTCACAACCATCCGTGATGCTGCAGCGACTGTCGGAGCGGTCTGGATGACGAGGGACAGGCCGTGCAGCCGGTGCTGCGCGACTGCCCCGCGTGGCCCGTCAGGTCATTGATCGGGAGGGGGTTCTTGGGCCCGCCCTGTGGTCAGAGCTTGAAAAACAATCGAACTTGAAAAAGAATACCCGCTGATATCATTGAGTTTTTCGGCGTCGTTCGGCGGCTTGCGGGCATTCTTTTTCAAACTCTCAGGCCAACTCTCCATCCAGAAACGCCGCTACCGCCGCCACCCCTCGCAGCCCGGCCAGATCCGCCTCGGTCGGCAATTGCGGCCGGTCGCGCTCGCGGTTCACCATGCACAGGAAGCCGAAAGCCTCGCCGGAAGTGGCGCGGAACTGGTGCCAGGTCCAGGCCGGGATGGTCACCAGATCGCCCGGCTTCACCGGCCGCACGGTGCTGCCGAGCAGGCAGTGGCCATGACCGCGAAACACCATCACGCCATGCATGTGCTCATGGCGCTCAAGGGTGGAAAAGCCGCCGGCATCCATTTCGAAATACCGCAATTCGCAGCCGAGCGCCGGTTCCTCGAACAGCACCTGGCGCGAGATGGCGCGGAACGGCGCGCTGCCTTCTTCCTTGTAGGGGCGGTGCTCCACCGCGTCCCAGCGGAAGTCGCGGAAGCTGCGGATACGGGGCTGGCCGGTTCCGGTCATGTGAAATAGGTCTCCACCGCGCGATGGAAGGCCGCACCTTCCTGCGGGATGCGCTCGCGCGCCAGCAGCAGGCTGCCGCCGATCAGCAGCATCACGTCGCGGCCAAAGAAATCCAGCAGCTCCGGCACGCGGGCCAGTTCCATGCCGCCGGCGGGGGTGGGGGCGCTGGTGCGCAAACCGTGCAGCGGCGACAGCGCCTGGGCCGACAGGCTACGGCACATTTGCGGGGTGAAGCCGAATCGGCCGCCGAAATTGGCGAAGATCAGCGCATCCGCCCCCCACAGCCGGAACAGCTTGCCGAACAGCAGGTCCGGCGCGATCTGCCCGCCGCCGGTCATCGAGGGATGCGCCAGGATGGCCATGTCGGGCCAGTCGCGGGCGATCGCCTGCAGCGTCGCCACGCCGGAAAGCATCGGCGCCATCATCACCGTGTCGATGCCGCAGTCGCGGCACAGGCGAAGCTGCGCCTGCATGCGTCCCCAGTCGCCGTTCAGCATGGGCACGTAGCGCGTCGGATGGCCGGTCTCGGCCACCGCGCGCCGCACCGCCGCAGCATTCGCCGGCACCCGCGCGGCGAAGGGGGAGAACGCCTGGTCGGCGTGGCTGTGGTCGTCCTTGATATAATCAAGCCCGCCGAGGGCCAGCCGATAGGCGAGGGCGGCCAGCGCCGGCACCGGCACGCCCTGCGGCTTGATGGCGGTGGCGGTCAATGGCCGCCGCCCGGCACCGACGCGCGCCCGCAGCCCGTCGATGCCATGACGGGGGCCGGCGAAGATGTCGGCGAAGACAGGCGGGATTTCGACATCCACCAAACTGACGCAGGCATGCATCGAGGTGTTGCCGAGGATCATGTTGAGCATCTGGCCGGCATCCGTGCCGACCGTTTCGATCGCCAGGGCGATCCGCACCTCGAACACGCCATCGCCGAGATCGGTGATGCCGGCGACCTGGCCGACGATCTCGTCCAGCACGCGGGAATCTTCAATGGCGCCGAGCGGCATTTCGACGCTTTGCTCGACGGCGATGCCGCGGGCGCGGGCTTCGATTTCATCCGCCGGGCAGCGAACGTGGTAGGTCGTATGGAAACGAGCGGACATGCTTCGGGCCTCCTTGCCCGATTTTTCTCCAGCCGGCGTTTGTCAGCCGGCGACGGCGGCCAGCGCCATGTCGAGATCGCGGATCAGATCGTCGGCGGTTTCCAGCCCGACCGACAGGCGGATGACGTTCCGGCCCGGCGCCCGCCGCGAGGCGCTGCTCGTCGCTGAGCTGGCGATGCGTGGTGGACGCGGGATGCAGAATCAGGCTGCGGGTGTCGCCGACATTGGCGAGATGGGAAAACAGGCGGACATTCTCCACCAGGCGGATGCCGGCTTCGAACCCGCCCTTGACGCCGAAGGTGAACACCGAGCCGGCGCCGTGCGGCAGGTATTTCTGCGCCAGGGCGTGGAATTTGCTGTCGGGCAGCCCGGCATAGGACACCCAGGCCACCTGTTCATGGTCGTGCAGGAACGTGGCGACGCGCTGGGCATTGGCGACATGGCGTTCCATGCGCAGCGGCAGCGTTTCGATGCCGGTTATGGTGAGGAAGGCGTTCATCGGCGCCATGGTCGGGCCAAAATCACGCAAGGCGACAGCGCGCGCTTTGGTGGTAAAGGCGAAGTCGCCGAAATTCTCGAAGAAATTCAGCCCGTGATAGGCCGGCTCCGGGGCCGCCAGCCCCGGGAAGTTTCCATTCCCCCAATCAAACTTTCCCGACTCCACCACCACGCCGCCGAGTGAGTTGCCGTGGCCGCCAAGGAATTTTGTCGTGGAGTGGCAGACGATGTCCGCGCCCCACTCGATCGGCCGGCACAGATACGGGGATGCCAGGGTGTTATCGACGATCAGCGGGATGCCGGCTTCGTGCGCCACGGCGGCGATCGCCTCGATATCCACCACCACGCCGCCCGGATTGGCGAGGCTCTCGATGAAGATCGCCTTGCAGCGCGGGGTCAGCGCGCGGCGGAAATTTTCCGGATCGGTCGGGTCGACGAAATGGCAGGTCCAGCCGAGCCGCGGAAACGACAGGCCGAACTGGGTCAGCGAGCCGCCATACAGGTTGCGCGAGGCCAGGAATTCGTCGCCCGGCTCCAGCAACGTAAAGAAGGTAAGGAACTGGCCGGCATGGCCGGATGCGGCGGCGACGGCCGCGCGCCCGCCCTCCAGCGCCGCGATGCGCTCCTCCAGTACCGAGACGGTGGGGTTGGAGACGCGCGAATACAGATGGCCGAAGGCGTGCAGGTTGAACAGCGAGGCGGCGTGGTCCACGTCCTCGAACACGTAGCTGGTGGTCTGGTAGATCGGCGTGATGCGCGCGCCGGTCGCCGGGTCGGGCGCGGCGCCGGAATGGATGGCGCGGGTTTCAAACCCGTAATCGAGGTTGCGGGGCGCGGCCGGTCGCTCGCGCCGCGGCCGCGCGGTCGGTGGCTGGGGCGGGCGGTTCTGGATCATGCCGGTGTTCACGCCGGACCAGGAGAGTTCGCCGCCGAGCCGCCCGAACTCGATTTTCGGGCAGCGGTTCATGATGACCTCGATCCCGGCCGCCTCGGCCGTGGCTGCCGCCGCGTCATTGCGGACGCCGAGTCTGCATCCACACCACTGTCGCGCCGATGGCGATGGCGTCCGCCACGATGCCGGGGGCGGCGTCGGCGGTGCGGAACACATCCACCATATCGACCTTGTCGGGGATGTCGCGCAGCGAGGCGTAGACGCGCTCGCCCTGCAGGTCCTTTCCGGCCAGGCCCGGGTTGACCGGGATTACCCGGTAGCCCTTCTCGCGCAGGTATTTCATGACGAAGTAGCTGGGCCGGTTCCAGTTGCCGGAGGCGCCGACCATGGCGATGGTGCGAACCCGTTGCAGGATGCCGCGGATCTTGGCGTCGGGGTACGGGATCGGCTCGAGGCTGCTGCTCATGGCGGGACGGCTCCGGACCGGGGGGAAGGGCATTGGGTTAGCCTACCGGCTGGTCTGCCCGCAACCCGGGCAGCCTAGCCGATATCGGCGGGCCGCAGCCGCGCCGGCAGCGTGGCCAGGCTGTCCAGCGTGTCGAAGTCGCGCAGCACGGCATCGTCGCCGGTTTCGATTTCGGCCACCTGTTCTTCGTGGCGTTTCAGCAATCCGCGCGCGCCGACATCGCCGGTCAAAGAGAGGATTT
This sequence comes from uncultured Alphaproteobacteria bacterium, assembly GCA_963709085.1. Taxonomy (GTDB): domain Bacteria; phylum Pseudomonadota; class Alphaproteobacteria; order Acetobacterales; family Acetobacteraceae; genus Rhodovastum. Next base: position 3,101,404 of record CAVPVB010000007.1, on the reverse strand, counting down.
CGGGAAAGAAAGAACGGTCCCACAGCACCGGATTGCCGGCGCGGCCCTGGTGCACGGGCAGGACGATGGCGCGGCCCTCGTCGGGGTCGTAGGTCGCCAGGATGCGGTCGAGGATGCGTCCGGTGACCAGCGGCATGTCGCCCAGGCATACCAGAACGGCGGCGACGTGCGCTGGCAGGGCGGCGATGCCTGCTTTCAGGCTGGCCGAGAGGCCGGCGGCGTGGTCCGGCGCATCGACGAAGGTGACGGGCCGGCCGCCCAGGGCGGCGCGGATGTCGGCGCCGCGATGGCCGGTCACCACCAGCACCGGACGCGCCTGGGAAGTCAGAACGTTGTCCACCACCCGGGCGATCATCGGTTTGCCCGTCTGGTCCGCCAGCAGCAGCTTGTTATGGGGGGCCATGCGGGTGGATTGGCCGGCGGCCAGGACGAGGGCGGCGATCGGGCGCCGGCGCGGCTCGTCCGGTTTGCCGGCGGCGCGGGCGCGCGGCAGGGGGCGGGCGTCGGTGTCCTTCAGCAGGCCGCCGACGCCCATGCGCATGATTTCGGCCGGTCCCACCGGCAGGCCGGCGAACACGCGCTGCAGCACGAGGTCGATGCCGTTGGGTTTCGGGCTGCGGGCGCAGCCGGGAAGGACAAAGGCGGGGATGGCGCCGATGCGGCCCAGGCAGATCAGGTTGCCGGGGTCCACCGGCATGCCGAAATGGGTTATTTCCCCGCCGGCGCGCACCAGTGCGGCGGGGCCTACGTCGCGCCGGTCCACGGTGGCGGAGGCGCCGGCCACGAGAAGAAGCTGCGCGCCGTCCTGCAGCAGGCGGCGCAGCGCTTCGGCGATCGGTGCTTCGGCGTGCGGGCAGCGCAGCGGCGGCAGCAGGGTACCGGTCAGGGCGGCCACGCGCCCTTCGGTGGCGGCGATGGTGGCCTCGGTGATGCTTTCCTTCAGCCCGGGCAACTCGGTCAGCACCAGGCCGACGCGCAGGCGGCGGAAGGGGCGGAGGGAGAGCGCCGGGGCGGTGCGGGCGATGCACTCCACATCTTCCAGCACGGCGCCGGGCACGGCGAAGGGGATTACCTTCACGGTCGCCACCATGTCGCGTGGTGCCACGACGCTGGCATCGGGCAGGGTGGCGAGGGCGAGGCTTTCGTGGCGTGTGTTGATGCGGTCCACCTGGGCGGCATCGGCGCGCAGCAGGCCGGCGATGCCGGCGTGCAGGTTTACCCGCCCGGTGCCGGCACGGCCGCGCGTGAGGTTGGGGGCGTCCAGGGCGGCGGCGAGACGGTCGGCTGCTTCGTTCTCGGGGATGTCGCCGGGCTCGAGGCGGGCGGCGACGATGGTGGTGTGGCCGCCCTCGCGCAGGGCGATGATGGCGGTTTCATCGATTATGGCGCCCTTCTTCAGGACGCGCCCCGGCAGCCGGTGAGAGTGGACAAGGATGGCGCCCAGCGCCTCATCGATGGCGAAGGCCGCAAAAATCATGAATGGGTTCCAAGGGCTTGCCCTTGGTAGGGTCCAGGGGCAAAGCCCCTGGCAGGGTCCGGGGCAGCGCCCCGGCTGTTGCACCGATCGGTCCGTTTACATTTCAAAGGTATCGTTGGCGCCCTTTATGGGTTGCCCCCCCCCGAGTTTCGGTCCTTGCTGACCCCGGGGACGTAGGCGAACAAATTCTGGTCGAAGGTGCCGCCCAGTTGGACGTTGTACAGCGTCACCCGCGTCTCCTGCCGTTGGGCGTCCACCACCGACCATTGCCGCAGCGCCAGCGGTGCGTCGGCGAATACCAGCGTGAGGCTGCCTTCGTCGGGGGAGGCGGTGCGCACCATGCTGACCTGGATCTGGCCGGGCAGGCGTTCGATTCCGGTCACCGTCACATCGCCGGAAAGGCGCAGATTGTCGCGCAGCAGCAAGCCGAGCGGGGTGGCGCTGAGCGGCAGGTTGGTGGTCTGGTTGAGCTGGCTGTCGTGGAAGATGAACAGGCCGTAGCCGGCGACCAGCAGCAGCGGGCTTGGTTTGTCGTACTCGAAACGCATGCGGCCGGGCCGTTCCATCCAGGCCACGCCCTCGGCGGTGGCGCCATTTGGCGCCACCTGCAGGAAGCGCGCCTTGAGGGTGTGAACCCCGTTCATATAGGCCTCGATGCGCGCCAGATCGGTACGGTCGAGGGGGGAGAGCACGGCGGCGGGGGCAGCGGCCTGGGCGGCTTCCGCGACGGTGGAGAGCGCCGCCAGCAGCGGCAGCCGGATGAGGGTGCGTCGGTTCATGCCGCGGATGTGGCGTTGGCCGGCGCGAAAATCAAAGCCTCCCGGCGCATGCGCCCTATTCCGCCGCGGCCGGGGCCGGCTGCGGTGCGGCCAGTGCCCATAGCGCGGGGTTCAGCTCCTCCTGCCGGTCGGGGAAGAATAGCGCGCAGAGCAGGATGACCACCGCGAAAACCGCCAGCACCAGGATGGCGACGACCAGGTTGCCGGTGCGCTCGTGCAATTCGCTGACCATCGGGGCGGCGAGGGCGCTGCCCAGGAAGCCGATGAAGAAGCGGACCGAGTACATGCGGGTTCGCAAATCGGGCGAGATGTAGCGGGCTGTCATGGTCTCGTTCACCGTCACCTGGCCGAACACGGTGGCGGCGACCAGCCCGGCGACCGGCACCAGCGCCCAGCCATGGGCGAAGGCCAGCGCCACCAGGGCCGGCACCAGCACCAGCGCCATCGGCAGGAACACGCGCTTGAGGGTGAGGCGGTCGATCAACCGCCCCACCGTCGCCTGGGTGAGCGCGCCGCACAGGGTGGCGGCGGTGGCGGCGATGCCGGCCAGCCAGACCAGCGAGGGGTCATCGGCCAGCCGTTCCTGCATCAGCTTGGGGATCAGGAGGGAAAAGGCGTTGAACACCAGGCCGGAGACGGCGGCGATCAGCAGCAGCACGATGACGGCGCGGCGCACCAGGTGGCGCGGAATGGCGGGGAACGGGGTGCCGGCGGTGCGGCGGTGGTGGTCGGTGGAGGGCATGCGCAGCCAGGCGAGACCCAGCGCCACGCACGCGAGGCCGGGCACGACAAATGCCCAGCGCCAGCCGAACTGGCTGGCGAGCAGGGCGGTGACCACCGGGGCGGTCGCCACGCCGATATTGCCGAACACCCCGTTCAGCCCGAGCGCTTTGCCAGGCCGGTCGCCGGCCACATCGACCAGCATGGCGGTGCCGACCGGGTGATAAATGGCGGCGAACAGGCCGGCGCCGGCCAGCGCGGCGCCCAGCGCCAGGGTGCTGGTGGCCAGTCCGGACAGCATCAGGCAGAAACCGGTGCCCAGGAAAAATATCGCCAGCAGCGCGTGCCGTCCCAGGCGGGCGGCGAGCCAGCCCTGCGGCAGCGAAAACAGGCCGTAAAGGACAAAACCGCCAGTAGCGAGCTTGAGGATCGGGCCGTAATCGGTGCCGAAGCCGCCTTGCGTTGTCACCATGGTCAGCACGGCGGTGGGGAGAATCAACAGGGAGTAGTGGGTCAGCCCGTGCGCGGCGTTGATGAACAGCATCATCTGCCGCTGCGTGGCGGCGCGGTCGGGCAGGAACCCGGGCAATGGCATGGGGCAAACCTTCCTGGACGATGCGGCAAGCCTAGCGCCATCAGCGCCGGCCGCGCCATCCCGACGCTTCGTGGTTCAGGTGCCGGAGGGGAGTCGGGTGTCGGCCAGTGCGGTGACGACGGCTTCGGCGCTGGCGGACCAGGGGGTGGGGCGGAAATCCCGGCGGATTTGCGCTTCCCAGACGGCGAGGGCGGCGCGGTCTTCCAGCACGGCGCGGATGACCCGTACCGCGTCGTGCAGATCGTCGGGGTCGAAATAATGGGCGAGGCTGCCGCCGGCTTCGGGCAACGAGGTGACGTTGGCAATGACGCAGGGCTTGCCGAAAGCGAGGCTTTCGGTCACCGGCAGGCCCCAGCCCTCATAGAAGGAGGGAAACAGGGTGAACAGGCAGCCGCCGTAGAGGGCCGCGAGATCGGCATCCGACGGGTCCTCGATGATCACCACGCGGCCGTTGAGGAAGCTGGTGTTTTCAATCTGCTGCAGGAGATCGTTGACCAGCCAGCCGATTCGGCCGGCAAAGACCAGGGTGGGGACCGCGTCGGGCGGCATCTCGTCGAGCAGGCGGCGCCAGACGCGGAACAGCAAAGCGTGGTTCTTGCGCGCCTCGATGGTGGAGACGATCAGGGCGTAGGTGCCGGGGGCGGGCAGGTCGGCGGCGGGGGGCGCTGCTTGCGGCGGCGCGGCGAAGCCGGTGCCGATGGGAATCGGCGTGACCGGCCCGGGCAGGGCGATGCCGCGCTGTGCGGCGTGGCAGACGACGTCGCGCGCCGTGGCCTGGGAGATGGCCAGCAGCACATCCGCCTGCGGCAGCACGCCCTCCAGCCAGGAGGTGAAGGTGGCGATGAGGCGGCGGTCGCACCATTCCGGGTGGCGCAGCGGGATGAGGTCGTAGAGCAGAAGGGCGAAACGCACGCCGTGGCGGTCGCGCGTGCGCGCCACGAGGCCAGCATAGTCGTGGTGCCACCAGGCCGCGCCGAGGGTGAGCAGGATGTCGCCCGGGCGCACCGCTGCGGCGAAGGATTCCGCCGATCCGGCGGCGGGCGGGGCGGCGGCACCGCTGCGGGGCGGGTGCAGCGCGGCGCGCACCGCCTGGGCCAGGGCGCGCCAGGACTCGGCCTGCATCCGCACGGCGCGGGCGAAAGGCTCGCGGATGCCGGCGGGGACGCGGTCGGAGGCGCGGCCGATGATGCGCCGCAGGCGGCCGGGACGCGGCGGGCCGGTCCTGCTCCGCCTGGGGGGCGGGGCGGACGTGACCGCGACCATGCCCTCGTACAGGGTGAGTACGTCGGTCCAGGCGATTTCGGCGAAGGTGGCGCGCAGCGGATCGTGGCGGACGAAGCGCACCGGGCCGCCGGTGCCGAAGCGTTCCACCAGGGCCTGCTGAAGCTCGAAGGACAGGCGCTGGATGCCGCTCGGGCGGGGCGAGAAGACGGCGTAACGGAACAGGTCCTCGACGTCGATCCAGATCGTGCCAGCCACGCGGCCTCCATTGCCTTCAGCGAGCGCGGCTATACGGCAAGCCTGCCGGTGCTGCCAGCGTCAGCGCCCCCGCTTCAGACCCGCAGACGATCCGGGATGTCGAGGCCGAGGCGCAGCGGCACCTGCCATTCCTCCCGCATATCGCGCACCGGGCGGAAGCCGGCCCGCAAATAGGTGGGCAGGGCGTGGGGATGATCGGCGGTGCAGGTGTTGACCGTCATGGCCCGCGCACCGCGGCGCCAGACCTCGTCCACGGCGTGGCGGAGAAAGGCCAGGCCCATGCCGCGGCCGACGGCGTGCGGCATCAGGCCGAAATAGCCGAGATTGACGGCGGGCCAGGGCGTCGCATCCAGCTCATAGAAGCCGGCGATGCGGTCGTCGTTATCGTACAGCACGTGGATCGATACCGCCGGGTTGCGCAACACACCGGCAATCTGCTGGTCGCTGGCGGCACGGCGCAGCCACCACAAATAGGACGCCCCGACCGTGTTGTAGAGATAACGATAGGTCGCCACCGAACAATAGGGTTCCAGGCGGACCTCCATGCCATGCGGCAGGTCAGGTGCCGGCTCGGCTGGCGGACGGTCCATGCGCAGGAACGTTACCACCACAGCGACACGTGCCACTGGTTCCACGGCTTAGGCTCCGCGCGAAGAAGGAAGCAAGGCCAGGGCTCTGCCCTGGACCCGCCAAGGGCCGAGAGGCCCCTGGACCCCATTACTTAAGGGAATGGGTTCCAAGGGGCCACTGCCCGTCGCGCGAAAGCGCGCTGCGCGCGGGGGCGGGTCCAGGGCAGAGCCCTGGCCTTGCTTGTTCCTTCGCATGCCCCGTCAGTCGTCCAGGAAGCTGCGGAGCTTGCGGCTGCGGCTGGGGTGTTTCAGCTTGCGCAGGGCCTTGGCCTCGATCTGGCGGATGCGTTCGCGGGTGACGTTGAACTGCTGGCCGACTTCCTCCAGCGTGTGGTCGGTGTTCATGCCGATGCCGAAGCGCATGCGCAGCACCCGCTCCTCGCGCGGGGTCAGGCTGGACAGCACGCGCGTGGTGGCCTCGCGCAGGTTCGCCTGGATGGCGGCGTCGAGCGGGATGACGGCGTTCTTGTCCTCGATGAAGTCGCCGAGGTGGCTGTCTTCCTCGTCGCCGATCGGGGTTTCCAGGCTGATCGGCTCCTTGGCGATCTTCAGGACCTTGCGGACCTTTTCCAGCGGCATGCCGAGCTTTTCGGCCAGTTCCTCCGGCGCGGGTTCGCGGCCGATTTCGTGCAGCATCTGGCGGGAGGTGCGCACCAGCTTGTTGATCGTCTCGATCATGTGCACGGGAATGCGGATGGTGCGGGCCTGGTCGGCGATGCTGCGGGTAATCGCCTGGCGAATCCACCAGGTGGCGTAGGTGCTGAACTTGTAGCCGCGGCGGTACTCGAATTTGTCCACCGCCTTCATCAGGCCGATATTGCCTTCCTGGATCAGGTCGAGGAACTGCAGGCCGCGGTTGGTGTATTTCTTGGCAATGGAAATGACCAGCCGCAGGTTGGCCTCGATCATTTCCTTCTTGGCGCGCGCCGAATCGCGTTCGCCGCGGGAAACGGTGGCATAGACGCGGCGGAATTCGCCGATCGGCAGGCTGCCGTCGGTGGCCACCGCGGCGATCTGGCCGCGCAGGTTGGCGATGTCGTCGGTGTGCTTGGCGGCGAATAATTTCCAGGCCTTGCCGGGCAGGCGGCCGATCTTCTCGATCCAGTTGGGGTCGAGTTCGTTGCCGCGGTACTGGTTGAGGAAGTCGTCGCGGGCGACCTTGCAGCTTTCGGCCAGGCGCAGGAGCTGGCCTTCCAGGCCGTTGAGGCGCTGGTTGAGCTGCTTGAGCTGAGTGACGAGCTCCTCGATGCGGTTATTGTGCAGGCGCACCTGCTCGACCTTGCTGACGAGTTCCTCGCGCAGCTTTTCGTAGGCCTTTTCCGAGCGGGCGTTGACATCCTCGCCGGACGTCAGGGATTCCAGGCGTTTCTGCTGCATCTTGTGCAGCTTCTTGTAGAGGTTCTCGACCTCCTCGAAGGTGGCGAGCACCTCGGGCTTGAGCTTTTCTTCCAGCGCCGAAAGCGACAGGCCGGCGCCCTCGCCTTCCTCGCCTTCCTCGTCCTCCGGGGGCTCAAAGGGGGCGGGCTCGGCTGGTTCGACGGCCACGGCAGGGTCGGCGTCGCCGGCGGCGACGGGGGGGGCGGGGCCGCCCTGGGTGGCTTCCAGGTCAACGATGTCGCGCAGCAGCATGCGGCCGGCCTTCAGCGCATCGTGCCAGGCGACGATGGCGCGGAAGGTGAGGGGGCTCTCGCAGAGCCCGCCGATCATCATGTCGCGGCCGGCCTCGATGCGCTTGGCGATGGCGATTTCGCCCTCGCGGGACAGCAGTTCGACGCTGCCCATCTCGCGCAGGTACATCCGCACCGGGTCGTCGGTGCGGCCGAGGCTTTCGGCGTCGACGTTGCCGGTCGGCTCCTCCTCCTCCTCGGCTTCCTCCTTGGCCTTGGCGACCGGGGCCTCGCCTTCCTCGGTCTCCTCGCCTTCGACGACCTGGATGCCCATTTCGTTGAGATTGGCCATGACGTCCTCGATCTGCTCGGAGCTGTTCTGCTCCGGCGGAAGGACGGCATTCAGTTCGTCGAAGGTGATGTAGCCGCGTTCCTTGCCCTTCGCGATCAGCCGCTTCACCGCGGCCGACTGGACGTTGAGCAGGGTAGCGTCCGCATCGGGGTCGGCGGTGGCGGTTTCGGTCTGGGTGGCGGGCTTCGTGGCCATCGGTTAGCAAACTCCATTGACGAAATCGAACGACAGGGCAGTGATGCGCCAGGCGAGAGGATGGCGCCTCACGACTCGGTCTCCATTTCTTGTTCGCCTCGGTTGAGGGCCTCCTGGGCGGCGCGCAGCGACATGACCCGGCGCTGGGCCGCGGTGTCGTCGGGGCGGCGCATGAAATCGTGCACGGCCTGGGCGACTTCCTCGTCGAGGCGGCTGCGATGCATCAGACCGAAGAAATGCCACCAGCCCTCCTCGGCTTCTGCAGGCATGGCGCTGGGCGCGGCGCATTCCGTGGACGATGCGGAAAGGGCCTGCGTGGCCTCCCCGGCCAATCCAATCGCGGTCAGGTGGGACATGAGCCCGGCTGAGTCAAGGAGTTCGGCGCCTGCGGCCCAGTCCAGCATGGCTGCCCGGAGGCGGGCGAGGGGGGCGGGCAGGATGAGGGTGCCGAAGGCTTCCTCGACGTCGTGCAGCAGGGCGGGGTGGATGAGCAGGATGGCAACGAGATTCCGCGCCCGTTCGACGATGGCATTGGCCGGCGCGATCGTCGGACGGGTGAAGGCGACCGGCCGCGGCGCCGGCGCCTTGCCGCCACCGCGGGGGCTGCCGCCGAACGAGCGGGGCGGCGTGCGGTATCGTTCCTTGAAACGGGCGCGGAAGGCGGTGCGGTACTCCCAGGCGAGGCTGCGGTCCTGGATGCGGTCGGCCGTCGCCTCCAGCCGTTTGCTGAGGGAGGCGCGCAGTTCCGGGGTGGTGTCGCCGACGGCGTCGCGCAGCATGTCGAACAGCGCATCCGAGAGCGGGCGGGCAGCCGCGAGGATGTCAGTCATTCCGGCGGTGCCGCGGTGGCGCACCAGCGTGTCGGGGTCCTCGCCCGCGGGCAGGGTGGCGAGCTTCAGGCTGCGTTCGGCGGTGACGGCGGGGAGTGCGAGTTCGGCGGCGCGGGTGGCGGCGCGGGCACCGGCGGCGTCGCCATCGAAACACAACACCGGGCAGGGAGAGAGGCGCCAGAGTTCTTCCAGTTGTTCCTCGGTCAGCGCGGTGCCGAGCGGGGCGACGGCGCCGGCGAGCCCGGCCTGGTGCAGGGCGATCACGTCCATGTAGCCCTCGACGGCGACCACGGTGGCGCCGGTGCGGGCCGCTTCGCGGGCGAAATCGAGGCCGAACAGGGTGCGGCGCTTGGAGAACAGCGCCGTTTCCGGGCCGTTGACGTATTTCGGCTGGCCGTCGCCCAGGGTCCGGCCGCCGAAGCTGATGGTGCGGCCGCGGCGGTCGCGGATGGGGAACATGACGCGGCTGAAGAACATGTCGGCGGCCGGGCGGCCGCCCTCGGCGAGGCGCATCAGCCCGGCTTCCGCCAGCATGGGCGGTTCGATGCCCTCGCGCGCCAGATCGGCGGCCAGGGCGCCGCGGCCCTCGCCGGACCAGCCCAGGCCGAAGCGGCGGATGGTTTCCTCCGTCAGGCCGCGGCCGCGCAGGTAGCTGAGCGCGCGCGCCCCCTCCGGCAGGAACAGCCGGCGCTGGAAGGCTTTGGCGGCGGCGTCGAGCACGGCGTGCAGGTCGAGGCGGCGGCGTTCCGCTTCGGCCGCGGCGGGGGTGGGCTTGGGCACCTCCAGGCCGGCCTCGGCGGCAAGCTGTTCCACCGCTTCCATGAACGCCGCACCCTGGCTTTTCATGACGAAGGCGATGGCGTCGCCGTGCTCGCCGCAGCCGAAGCAGTGGAAATGGTCCTCGTAGACATGGAAACTGGGCGATTTTTCGCCATGGAACGGGCAGCAGCCCTTCCATTGGCGGCCGGCGCGCACCAGCCGCACCCGGCGGCCGATGACCACCGGCAGCGGCGTGCGGGCGCGCAGTTCGTCGAGGAAATTGGCGGGGAGGGCCATCAGCCGGCCAGCTTGGCCCTGACGATCGGCCCGGCGCGGGACAGGTCGAGCGCCGCGCCGTGGCGGGCCTTCAGCTCGGCCATGACGCGGCCCATGTCCTTGACGGCGGTGGCGCCGGTGGTGGCGATGGCGGCCTCGACGGCGGCGGTGAGGGCGGCTTCGTCCAGTTGGACTGGCAGGAACGCCTCGATGACGGCGATCTCGGCCTCCTCCTTGGCCGCCAGTTCGGGGCGGTTGCCCTGGCGGTAAAGCTCCACGCTCTCCCGGCGCGATTTGACCATGCCGCGCAGCATGGTCAGTATTTCGTCGTCAGGCACAAGCTGGACGCCCTTGGGGCGGGCGGCGATGTCGGTGTCTTTCAGCCGGGCGGTGATCATGCGCAGCGTGGAGACGCGCGGGGCGTCGGCGGCGAGCATGGCCGCCTTCAATTGCTCGGTGAACTGTGCGCGCAGAGCCATCCAGCCATCCTCCAGAATTGTCCCTCTATATATAGGCATGTGCGGGCAGGGGCGGGCTGGGAAGAAATTTCCCATTTTTCCCGCAGCGTTGCGATGGGAAGAAATTTCCCATATGGTGCCGCCATGGCAAGCGTGGACGAAATCATCGATCGTCTGGGCGGCGCGGAGGCGGCGGCGCGGCTGCTGGGCGTCGGCACCGAGGCGGTGCGTAAATGGCGGCAGAGCCGCGCTTTTCCCGCCCGGCACTGGCCGGCGCTGATCCAGGCGACCGGCTTTTCCCTGGATGCCATTGCCGGCACAGGCCGTGCCGAGATCTCCCCCGATGCTTCGAGGACCGCCATGCCCGACCCTGCCCAGGCGCACCATAACCATGTGCCGGCGGGCGCCACCGCCGCCCTCGTGCTGGGCGATGGCGCCGTGTTCTGGGGACGCGGCTTCGGTGCCTTCACCAGCGAGCCACCGGTGGGAGAGGTTTGCTTCAATACCGGCATGACGGGGTATCAGGAGACGCTGACCGATCCGTCGTATGCCGGGCAGATCATCACCTTCACCTTTCCCCATATCGGCAATGTCGGGGTGAACGGCGAGGATCTGGAGGCCACCACCATCGCCGCGCGCGGGCTGGTGGTGAAGCAGGATATCACCGAGCCGAGCAACTGGCGGGCGGCCGAGCATCTTTCCACCTGGCTGCGCGCGCAGGGCGTGGCCGGGGTGGGGGGGATCGACACGCGGGCGCTGACGGTGCGCATTCGTGACGGCGGGGCGCCGAACGGGGTGCTGGCCTTTCCGGCGGACGGGCGGTTCGACATCCCGGCACTGATCGAACGGGCACGTGCCTGGCCGGGGCTGGAAGGGATGGACCTCGCGCGGCTGGTGTCCTGCACGCAGAGCTATGCCTGGGATCAGACGGACTGGGCCTGGCCGGACGGCTTCGGCCGGCAGACCGCCCCGAAGCACCACGTGGTGGCGGTGGATTACGGCGCCAAGCGCAACATCCTGCGCTGCCTGGCGGCGGCCGGGTGCCGGGTGACGGTGGTGCCGGCGACCGCCTCGGCCGAGGATATTCTTCGCCATGCGCCGGACGGGGTGTTTCTCTCCAACGGCCCGGGCGATCCGGCGGCGACGGGAGAGTACGCGGTGCCGGCGATCCGCGGCGTGCTGGACGCAGGCAAGCCGGTGTTCGGCATCTGCCTGGGGCACCAGTTGCTGGGACTGGCGCTGGGGGCGCGGACCTACAAGCTGGAGCGCGGTCATCGTGGCGCCAACCAGCCGGTGAAGGACCTCTCTACCGGGCGGGTCGAGATCACCAGCCAGAACCATGGATTCGCCGTGGACGAGAAAACCCTGCCGGCGGGCGTGAAGGTGACGCATGTGTCGCTGTTCGACGGCAGCAACGAGGGCATCGCCTGCGAGGACCGGGCGGCGTTTTCGGTGCAGTACCATCCGGAGGCGAGCCCGGGACCGAGCGACAGCCATTATCTGTTCCGGCGGTTTGTCGGGATGATGGAACGGGCAAGTTGAAGGAATTTATCGCGTTATATCGATACCGACGGATAACTCGATGAATGCCTTCAATCTGGCCAGCCTGCTGCGCATCGCGTATCGGCACCATGTGACCGCAGCCACTGCCGATGAAGGTTTTCTTCGCGTGCAGGAAATCGCCGGTACGAAGCTCGATCCGGCTGCTTTCCACGGCGCGATCGCCGAAGCCCTGGCCGCCCGCCTGATCCGCGAACCCGTTCGCCTGCCTGAAGGCGCCCTGCAATGCCATTGGCGCCTGGAACTGACGCCGGAAGGCGTCGCCCGTGCCCGCGCGCTGATCGCGCCACCGATCTGATCGGACCCTGACATGCCCAAGCGTACCGACATCCATTCCATCATGATCATCGGCGCCGGCCCGATCGTCATCGGCCAGGCCTGCGAGTTCGACTATTCCGGTGCCCAGGCCTGCAAGGCGCTGCGGGCGGAGGGCTACCGCACCATCCTGGTGAACTCCAATCCCGCCACCATCATGACCGATCCGGGGCTGGCCGACGCCACCTATGTCGAGCCGATCACGCCGGATTTCGTCGAGCGCATCATCGCCCGCGAGCGGCCCGACGCGCTGCTGCCCACCATGGGCGGGCAGACCGCGCTGAACACCGCCATGCAGCTGGCCGCCAGCGGGGTGCTGGAGAAATACGGCGTCGAACTGATCGGGGCGAAGGCCGAGGTGATCGACCGCGCCGAGGACCGGTTGAAATTCCGCGACGCCATGGCGGAAATCGGCATCGAGAGCCCGAAAAGCGCCATTGCCCACAGCATGGAAGAAGCCCGCGCGGCGCTGCTGGAAGTGGGGCTGCCCGCCGTGATCCGGCCGTCCTTCACGCTGGGCGGCACCGGCGGGGGCATCGCCTACAACCGGGAAGAATTTGAACGCATCGTGGGCGGTGGCCTTGAGGCGTCGCCGACCAAAGAGGTGCTGATCGAGGAATCCGTGCTGGGGTGGAAGGAATACGAGATGGAGGTGGTCCGCGACTGCGCGGATAACTGCATCATCGTCTGCTCCATCGAGAATGTCGATCCGATGGGCATCCATACCGGCGATTCCGTTACCGTGGCGCCGGCGCTGACGCTGACCGACAAGGAATATCAGCGCATGCGCGATGCCTCGATCGCGTGTCTGCGCCGGATCGGCGTCGACACCGGCGGGTCGAACGTGCAGTTCGCGTTGAATCCGGCGGACGGGCGCATGCTGGTGATCGAAATGAACCCGCGTGTCTCGCGCTCGTCGGCCCTCGCCTCGAAGGCGACCGGGTTTCCGATTGCGAAAGTCGCCGCAAGGCTGGCGGTGGGCTACACGCTGGACGAACTGACCAACGACATTACCCGCACCACGCCGGCCAGCTTCGAACCCACCATCGACTATGTGGTGGTGAAAATCCCCCGTTTCACCTTCGAAAAATTTCCCGGCACCCCGGCGATGCTGACCACCAGCATGAAGTCGGTGGGCGAGGCGATGGCGATCGGGCGCAGTTTTGCCGAAGCGCTGCAAAAGGGCTTGCGCAGCATGGAGACCGGACTGTCCGGCCTCGATCCGGTGGAGCCACCAGGTGATGGCGGGGCGGACGCGTTCCGCGCGGCGCTGTCGCAGCCCCGGCCGGACCGGCTGGTGATGGCCGCCCAGGCATTGCGGGCGGGGCTGTCGGTCGCGGACATTCACGAACTGACGAAATTCGATCCGTGGTTCCTGCGCGAACTGGAACGCATCGTGCTGGCCGAGCGCGAGGTGGCCGAATTGGGGCTGCCGCAGGAGGCGGGGGCGCTGCGGCGGCTGAAGGCGCTTGGCTTTTCCGATCGCCAGCTTGCGGTGGTGTCCGGCACCGAGGAAACCGCGGTGGCCGCCTTGCGCGAGCGGCTCGGGGTGCAGGCCGTCTATAAGCGGATCGACACCTGCGCGGCCGAGTTCGCTTCCGCCACGCCCTACATGTATTCTACTTACGAGGGCGGGTTCGGCGTGCCGGCGTGCGAGTCGGACCCCACCGATCGCACGAAAGTGATCATCCTTGGTGGCGGGCCGAACCGGATCGGGCAAGGCATCGAATTCGACTATTGCTGTGTGCACGCCGCCTACGCGCTGCGCGAGGCCGGGTTCGAGACCATCATGGTCAACTGCAACCCGGAGACGGTCTCCACCGATTACGATACCTCCGACCGGCTGTATTTCGAGCCGTTGACCGCCGAGGACGTGATCGCGCTGGTGCGGCGCGAGCAGTCGAACGGGCGGGTGCTGGGCTGCATCGTCCAGTATGGCGGGCAGACGCCGTTGAAACTCAGCCAGGCGTTGTCGAAGGCCGGCATTCCGATCCTCGGCACCAGCGCGGACGCGATCGACATCGCCGAGGACCGTGAGCGCTTCCAGTTGCTGCTGCGCAAGCTGGCGCTGCGCCAGCCGGAGAACGGCATCGCCCGCTCGGCCGCCGAGGCGGAGGCGGTGACCGACCGCATCGGTTATCCAGTGGTGATCCGGCCGAGCTACGTGCTGGGCGGGCGGGCGATGGAAATCGTGCACGACCAGCGCGGGCTGCACCGATACATGCGCGAGGCGGTGCGGGTTTCCGGCGACAACCCGGTGCTGATCGACCGTTATTTGAACGATGCGATCGAGGTTGACGTGGACTGCATCGCCGACGGCGAAACGGTGTACGTGGCCGGGGTGATGGAGCATATCGAGGAGGCCGGCATTCATTCCGGCGATTCCGCCTGCGCCCTGCCGCCCTATACGCTCTCGCCCGCCATGGTGACCGAACTGAAGGCCGAGACCGAGGCGATGGCGAAGGCGCTCGGCGTCGTCGGGTTGATGAACGTGCAATATGCGATCAAGGACAACGAGATTTTTGTCCTCGAAGTCAATCCGCGGGCGTCGCGCACGGTGCCGTTTGTGGCCAAGGCGACCGGCGTGCCGGTGGCCAAGATCGGCGCACGCGTCATGGCCGGCGCCCGGCTGTCGGATTTCCGGCTCGACGGCCAGGCAATCGCGCCGCATGTGGCGGTGAAGGAGGCGGTGTTCCCGTTTGCCCGTTTTCCGAACGTCGACACCATCCTGGGTCCGGAAATGAAATCGACCGGCGAGGTGATGGGGCTCGATTCCAGCTTCGAGCGCGCTTTCGCCAAAAGCCAGCTTGGCGCCGGGGTGCATCTGCCGGCGACCGGCACGGTGTTTCTGTCGGTGCGCGATGCCGACAAGCCGGCGGCGGTGGCGGTGGCGCGGCGGCTGGTGGAGATGGGTTTCGCCATCGTCGCCACCCGCGGCACCGCCGGGCGGCTGCGCGAGGCGGGGCTGACGGTGCGCATGGTGAACAAAGTGCTGGAGGGACGGCCGCATTGCGTGGACGCGATTCGTTCGGGCGAGGTGCAGATGGTGATCAACACCGCATCCGGGCCGCAGACGGTGACCGACAGCTTCGATATCCGCCGCAGCGCGCTGACCCACGGGTTGCCGCACTACACCACCATTGCCGGCGCCCGGGCGGCGGCGCACGCGATTGCGGCCCTGAAGAGCGGTCCCCTTGAAGTCGCGCCGCTTCAGGCGTATTTTCGCGGTTCGTTCTAAGCCCTGTCGTGGGCCGGATTGCTGGGGAACCCCCTCTTGTGCTCGAGCGCGGGCGTGCGCGAGTGCGGAGGGGTTTGCCGTGACCCGGATCGCTTCGGGTGCGTTTGCGGCGCCGTTATGGCCCAGACGCCGCGTGGCTGCGTGACCACAACCACAACTCTGCTTTTCGAGGTTTCACGACGTGCAGAAGTTCCCGATGACCGCTCCCGGCCTGCTGCGGTTGGAAGAGGAGCTGAAGACGCTCAAATCGGTCGAACGACCGGCGGTGATCCGCGCCATCGCCGAGGCGCGGACCCATGGCGACCTCAGCGAGAACGCCGAGTATCACGCCGCCCGTGAGCGGCAGAGTTTCATTGAGGGGCGGATCGCCGAGCTGGAGGAGATCGTCTCGTCGGTGGAGGTGATCGACCCTTCGCTGCTGTCGGGCGACCAGGTGAAATTCGGCGCACACGTCAAGGTGTTCGACGAAGAGACCGAGAAGGAGGCCAGCTACCAGATCGTCGGCGTGCACGAGGCCGACATCAAGGCGGCGCGGCTGTCGATCTCGTCGCCGCTGGCCAAGGCGCTGATCGGCAAAAAAGTGGGCGATACCATCTCGGTGCCGGCGCCGGGCGGCGACCGGACTTACGAGATTCTCTCCGTTCAGTATCGCTAGCGTCGATGATCGGATAGCGCCGGTGATCGGGCTCGCGGACGTCCGGGCGGCGGCCGCGCGCATCAAAGGCCGCGTCATGCGTACCCCCATGGTGCCGTGCGACATGATCTCGCGCGCCACCGGCGCGCAGGTGACGCTGAAGCTGGATAATTTGCAGGCGACCGGCGCCTTCAAGGAGCGCGGCGCGGCCAACCGGCTGGCCTTGCTGACCGAAACCGAGCGTGCGGCCGGCGTGATCGCCATGTCGGCCGGCAACCATGCGCAGGCGGTGGCACGGCATGCGCAGTTGCTGGGCATCACGGCGGTGATCGTGATGCCGATGCACACGCCGCTGACCAAGGTGTCGCGCACCCGGGACTGGGGCGCGCGGGTGGTGCTGCACGGCGAGACGCTGGCCGAGGCGGCGGCGCATGCGCATGCCCTGGCCGGGCAGGAAGGCCTGGTCTTCGTGCATCCCTACGACGATGCGGGGGTGATGGCGGGGCAGGGCACGCTGGCGCTGGAGATGCTGGCCGATATGCCGGAACTCGACACGCTGGTGGTGCCGATCGGCGGCGGCGGCCTGATCGCGGGCTGCGCCGTGGCGGCCTGCGGGGTGAAGCCTGGAATTGAGGTGATCGGCGTCGAGGTGGCGGCCTATGCCGCCATGGCGCAGCGCCTGGCCGGGCAGCCCGTGTCGGTCGGCGGGCCGACCATCGCCGAGGGCATCGCGGTGCGCGACATCGGTCTGGGTCCGCTGGCGCTGATCCGCGCCCATGTGGCCGATGTGGTGGTGGTGCCCGAGCGCGCGGTGGAGGAGGCGATCGCGCTGCTGGCCGAAAGTGCGAAGGTGGTGGCCGAGGGCGCCGGGGCGGTCGGGGTCGCGGCGCTGCTGGCCTTTCCGCACCGTTTCGAGGGGCGGCTTGTTGGCGTGCCGATCACCGGCGGCAATATCGATGCGCGCATCCTGGCCAATGTGCTGCTGCGCAATCTGCTGCGCGACGGGCGGCTGGTGCGGCTGGTGCTGGAAATCCCCGATCGTCCGGGTGTGCTGGCCGAAATCGCCGGGCGCATTGGCGGGGCGGGCGGCAATATCATCGACGTGTCGCATCACCGGCTGTTCGCCTCGCCCAGCGTGCAGTCGGCGCAACTGGAAGTGATGTTCGAGGCGCGCGATTCGGAGCACGGGTCGGAGATCGTGCGGGCGCTGGAGCAGAACTATACAGTGCGGCTGGTCTGAAGAGCGGCGATTGTGCGGCCCCGGTGTGCCGCGGCAATCTCGCGCGTGAGCTTTTGCCGCATGGCATCGGCAAAGCCTGCAAAATCCTGGCATTGAACGGCGAACGCACCGGGGCCGCCGATCACCTCGGCAGTGTAGCTGGCCAGCAGGTCCGGTTCCTCATGCAGCACGCACAATCCGTTGATGGTGACGCCCGCATTGTTCAACAGATCGCGCACCGCTTCGGGCGGGGTGCCGTCGTTGGAGCGGCCGTCGCCCACCATGTCGATGACCTGCCGGTGCGACACGGCCGGTGCCTGTTCCAGTAGGCGGGCGCAGGCGGCCAGCGCCTCGCCGATCGCGGTGGCACCGGCCGGCACCACGCGGGGCACGTCCTCCACCGCCTGGGCGAAGGCGGCGACCGTTGCGGGCGAGTTCGAGCCGGGTCCATTCGACCATCACTTCCTGGGCGTCGTGACCGGACCACAGCAGCAAGGCCATCAGGCTGGACCCTTGCGGGCCGCCCGTAAGGCCGGCTACCGTTTCAGGGTCGCGCAACGCTGCCGCACAGCCGTTGGCCATGAGGTTGAACTCGTCGAACGTCACGCTCGCCGAGCCGTCGAGTGCCAGAATCAGCGCCAGGTCCACCGCCTCCATGGCGGCATCAGTACGACCGGGCGGGCTTGAGCGGAAGTGCGGGGCGTTGGATCGTTGCCGGTCCGCGATGGGAAAGGCTGCACGATGTTTGTCAAGAAATGATTGCCACGTTTTCTGGGACAATCAAGAATGGGTTCCAAGAGGCCACCGCCCCTTGGCAGGGTCCGGGGGCAGAGCCCCTGGCCTTCTCTTACTTCAATACCCTCTCGTTTCGCTCGTCTGCGTTACCATGCCTTAAAGGCGCCACCACCGTATGCGAAACAGATCGTGGTTTTGTCCACAGGCGGAAACATAACGCGATTCTCACATTGTGGTTTTCGCCAGGGTTCCGGCGCCCGTCGATCGCATCAGGGCAGCGGTTTTCTGGGCGGCGCTTGATCTGTTCCGTGGATTTGCTTATTTGATGGTGGTCATACCGTTATCGTCTCTCTTTTCGGCCGGACCTCCAGGTGACACAATCCTGGTTTGGATAAACCCCCGTATTTTCTGGTTTCCTTGCCCATGAACGCCTCTGCCGACCTGCCGATTGCGCCGGCGGGTTATTCGACCTCGCCGGTCGCCGATAATGTCGTGTGGCATCACCGGGCTTTCTGTCGCGTGGCCCTGCCTGTTCGCGCCCCGAGCAAGGGTGTCTGGCAGCGCGAGGCTGCGGGCGTTGTGCTCAGCATGGAGGCAGGCGATGGCGCCGCACTGCCGACGGGGAAGTTCGCCCGTCTGTTGCTGATGTATCTGTTTGATGCCGCGGTGCGCAGCGGCAATGCGGTGATCGAGATCGGTGACGATCCGGTCGAGGTGGCCAGGTGCATCGGGGCCGAGACTGGCGGGGCAAAGCTGCGCGAGTTGCAGGATCAGATGGTGCGTCTGTTGGCCGCCCGCATCACGGTGGCGTGGGATGGCGGTCCGGCGCTGAGCGTGTTCGACGCGCGCGGGCGGTCGCGGACCACGGAACCAGGGTGGCGATCGAGCGTTCGCCTGACGGCGCGTTTTCTGGCCGGACTGATTGAAAACGCGGTGGCGCTCGACCTGCCCGTGCTGCAGGGGCTGGCCGATTCGACGCTGGCGCTCGACCTGTATGCCTGGCTTGCGAGCGCGTTGCCGGAGGGGGATGATGCGTCGCCCGCGACGATCGTGGGCTGGGAGGATCTGCAGGGACGGTTCGGCAGCGCAACGCAGCAATCCGCTGATTTTCGCACCGGGTTCGAGCAGGCGCTGATGCAGGTCCGGCAGGCTTGGCCGTATTTTTCTTCGGCGTTGCGTGACGATGCGGTGGCTTTCCGCCGCGTGGTCGGGCCGGTTCCCAGCGAGATGCCGGCGGCGGTGCAGGTGGTGCAAACTGAACCGCCGGAGCCGGAGCCGTTGGCCCTGCTTTCGTTGCAGGCTGAGCTTGAGGCCGAGCTGACACACCAGCCCGAACCCGTACTCACACCCGCACCCGCCATCGTGCCGGCACCCGCCATCGTGCCGGCGCCGTCGGTCAGGCCGCGCCAGATCACGCGCCAGACCGTGAGCCTGAAATCGCATCTGACCGGGCTGCCGCAGGTGGTGTGGCTGCAGCGCGCCAACGGGCGCGACAATGTCGTCATCGAGGTGACGCCGGGCGGTCGCTACGATCCCGATACCTGCACCGTCATCGCACTCGAGCCGGTGGCGCTGCAGGTGGTCGGCGGGCTTTATACCCGCGATTTCGAGCGCGTGGCGGCCTGGGCCGCGGCCAATCGCGACCTGATCGACGATTGGTGGGATTCGCGCCTCGATGAGTTCGAGGAAGTGGTGAGCCGGGTGAAGAAGGTCCCGGCGCCGGCCTGGCGCTGATCAGCTTCCCAGCAGGGTCAGCAACCCTTTCAATAATTCGTTCGGCGTCGGTGGGCAGCCCGGGATGGCGAGGGAAACCGGCACCACCGCGGAGACGGGGCCGACACAGGCATAGCTGCCGGCGAACAGCCCGCCGCTGACCGCGCAATCGCCTGCCGCCACCACCCATTTCGGGAACGGCACCGCGTCATAGGTGCGTTCCAGCGCGGTGCGCATGTTTTTCGCGACCGGCCCGGTGACCAGCAGCACGTCGGCATGGCGCGGCGAGGCGACGAAGCGCAAGCCGAAGCGTTCCAGGTCATACACCGCGTTCTGCAGCGCGTTGATTTCCAGCTCGCACCCATTGCAGGAGCCGGCATCGACTTCGCGGATGGCCAGGCTGTGACCGAGGCGGCGGCGGGCGGCCACATCGATACGCGCGGCGAGCGCCGTGAGTTCGGCGTCCTCCAGCTTCGGGGCGCGGTCGGTGACGGGACGGCGCAGCAGACCTTCGAGCAGGAGGGTGCGCATCTACAGGTCCACTCCCGAGTAGGAGCAGTTGAAGGATTTGTTGCAGAGTGGGAAGTCGGCGACGATGTTGCCCTCGATCGCGGCTTCCAGCAGCGGCCATTGGAACCAGGACGGGTCGCGCAGATGGCAGCGGGCGACCGTGCCGGAGGCGTCCAGGCGCAGCCAGGCCAGCACATCGCCGCGGAAGGATTCCACCAGCGCCATGCCTTCCCGCCCGGCCCCGGTGGCGGCATCGACCGGCGCGCGGATGGCGCCGGCGGGCAGGCGGGGGATGATCTGGTTGATCAGCCCGACGCTCTGGTCGATCTCGCGGATGCGCACCCAGACCCGTGCGTTGACATCGCCCTCGGTCTGCACCGCCACGGTGAAGCGCAACTGGTCGTAGGGCGGGTAGGGCAGGTTGCGGCGGGTGTCGAAATCGCGTCCGGAGGCGCGGCCCACATGGCCGCCGCAGCCGAAACGCCGCACCAGCCCGGGACGCACGATGCCGGTGGTGACGGTGCGGTCCTGCAGCGAGGCGGTCTGGTCGTAGATCTCGGCGAGTCGCGGCAGGCGGATGCCGATTTCCCGCAGCAGGGCGTGCAGCGCGTCGAGACCCGCGGCGTCGATGTCCACGGCAACGCCGCCGGGGACGATGCGATCCATCATCAGCCGGTGGCCGAAGCAGGTGGCGGTGGCCCGCAGCACCTGCTCGCGCAGCACGCCGCAATGGGCGTGGATGATGCCGAAGGAGGCGTCATTGCACACTGCGCCCATGTCGCCGAGATGGTTGGCCATGCGCTCCAGTTCGGCCATGAGCGCGCGCAGCCAGATCGCGCGCGGCGGCGGCGTGATGGCGCAGGCCGCCTCCGCGGCTCGGGCGAAGGCGAACGCGTAGGCGACGGTGCTGTCGCCGGAAGCGCGGCCGGCCAGGCGACCGGCATGGTCGAGCGTGCTGCCGGCCAGCAGCGATTCCAGTCCCTTGTGGGTGTAGCCCAGCCGCTCTTCCAGGCGCACCACCGTCTCGCCGTCGACGGTGAAGCGGAAATGTCCCGGTTCGATCACGCCGGCGTGCACGGGGCCGACCGGTATTTCGTGCAGGTTCTCACCTTCGACGCGCAGGAATGCGTAGCCTTCCGGCGCGGGCTCGGCTGGCGCCGTACCTTCCGCGCGCTCCCCGCGAGACGCAGCGAGCGGTGTGCTGACCCCCCAGGCGCCATGGTCGAGCCAGGGCCGCGGGTCGGGCAGGCCCTCGGGCTGCAGGCCGGAGAGGTCGCGCAGCGCGCGCTCCAGCCGGATGGCGGCGGGATGGTAGCGGCCGACGGAGGGGTAGCCGCCGTCCTCGGCGTCGAGGCAGACCACCGCGACCGCAGCGGGTACGGCGTCGTCGGCGATCGCCATGTGGATTCGTGATGCATCGGCCCAAAGGCCCAGCAGCGTCCAGCCGCCCTCACCCAGAAGGGCGGCGACGTTGAGCCAGGTGTCGGCGTCCACCACCACGCGCGGCCAGGGGGCGTGGGTGGGGGAGGCGTGGCTGAAATCGAGAAGGTCGGCGAGCGGCGTCATGACGCGTTCCTTACCCCAGCAGCGCGGCCACGTGTTGGAACCACGCCACCAGTGCCGGCGGCAGGAAAATGCCGCCGAGCAGCACCAGCGCGAGATGGGCGAAGATCGGCAGGGTGGACGCGTGCACGCGGGCATTGCTGCCGCGCGGGGAGCCGAAGGCCACCGGGGTGATCTGCACCAGCAGCGCGCCGAAGGCGATCAGGAGGCCAAGCACCACCGCCGCCGCCAGCACGGGCTGGCGGGCAAAGGTGGAACTGACCAGCAGGAATTCGCTCATGAACACGCCGAAGGGCGGCAGCCCGGCGATGGCGATGACTCCGGCCACCAGGGTCCAGCCCAGCACCGGGTGGGTTTCCGTCAGCCCGCCCATATCGGCCAGCTTCTGCGTGCCCTTGGCCTGGGTGATGTGGCCGACGGTGAAGAAGATCGCCGACTTGGTCAGGCTGTGCATGGTCATCTGCAGCAATCCGGCGAAATTGCCCAGCGGTCCCGCGACGCCGAAGGCGAACACGATGATGCCCATGTGCTCGATCGACGAGTAGGCGAACAGGCGCTTGATATCGACCCGCCGGTACAGCATCAGACCGGCGAAGATCAGCGACAGCAGGCCGAGCCCGATCATCAGCGGCCCCGGCGCCAGCGCCTGCGGATTGGCGGCCAGCAGCATCTTGAAGCGCAGCAGCGCATACAGCGCCACATTCAGCAGCAGGCCGGACAGCACCGCCGAGATCGGCGTCGGCCCCTCGGCATGCGCATCCGGCAGCCAGGCGTGCAGCGGCGCCAGGCCCACCTTGGTGCCGTAACCGAGCAGCAGGAACACGAAGGCGACGTTCAGCAGTTCGGGGTCGAAGCTGGCCGCGCGGGTGATCAGCACGGTCCACACCATCGAGCCGGTGCCCTCGCCCAGCACCGGCTGGGCGGCAAGATAGACCAGGATGGTGCCGAACAGCGCCAGCGCGATGCCGACACTGCCGAGAATGAAATATTTCCAGGCGGCCTCAATGGCCGCGGGGGTGCGGTAGATGCCCACCATGACCACGGTGGTGAGCGTGGCCAGTTCCACCGCCACCCACATCAGGCCGATATTGTTGGCCACCAGGGCCAGGTTCATGCCGAACATCATGACCTGGTACATGGCGTGATAAAATCGCAGGAAGCCGAGCGTGAGCCGTCCGGTCTGCAGCTCGTGGGCGATGTAGCTGGCGCTGAACGTGGCGGTGGTGAAGCCGACGAAGGTGTTCAGCACGATGAACACCACATTCAGATCATCGACCATCAGGTAGTCGCCGGCCGGCGGCCGGTGCCAGAACAGGCTGACGGCGCAGGCCAGCGAGGCCAGGCAGGCCAGCACATTCAGCCGCGCCGGCAGCACATAACCGGGCACCACCGCCAGCACGGCCGCGGCGCCGAGCGGCAGCCACAGCACGGCGGCGAGGGGATCGAAGCCGGTCATCGGCGCTCTCCGCGGAACTTGTCGAGCGCTTCCACATCCACGGTGTCGAACCGTTCGCGGATGCGGAACAGGAAGATGCCGATGACGATGAAGGCAATCAGCACCGAGAAGGCGACGCTGATCTCCACCACCAGCGGCATGCCCTGCGCGCCGGTCGCGGCCAGCACGATGCCGTTTTCCAGCGACATGAACCCGGCCACCTGGCTGACCGCGTTGTGCCGCGTCACCATCATGAGCAGGCCGATCAGCACGACCGAGAGGGCGAGGGCGATGTCCTCGCGCGACACCGGGTCGACGCCTTCGGTGACCGGCAGCATCACTTCCAGCGACAGCGCGACCAGGGCGATGGCGGCCAGCATGGTGAGGCCGCTGCCCACCACCCGCTCGATCTCGCGGTGGATGCGCAACTGGAACACCATGCGGCGCAGCGCCATCGGGATGACGATGGCCTTGAAGACGAGGGCGATGCCGGCGGTGATGTAGAGATGTGGCGCGTCGTGCACCCAGGCCTGCCAGGCCACCGACATCGCCAGCACCAGCGCGTGCAGCGCCAGCACGTTGATCAGTGCGTACAGCCGGTCCTGGTAGAGCATCATCAGGCTCAGCAGCACCAGCGCGCCGGCCAGCATGTGGGCGATGTCGAAGGCGAGTCCGTGCACTTCCGGCCCTCCCCGCTCAGAGGCTTCGGGAGACGAACAGCAGCAGGGTGCCGAGCAGGCCGAGCATCAGCGCGATGCCGAGGAAGTCGGGCACGCGGAACACCCGCATCTTGGCGATGATCGTCTCGAACACCGCGAGTGCGGTGCCGGCGATAAGGATCTTGACGGCCCAGCTTGCCATGCCGATGCCGTAATTCGTCAGTCCTGACCCCGCGGTCGCGATCCCCCAGGGGCAGAAGATGCAGGCGATCAGCGACGTATACATCAGCAGCTTCAGCGCCGCCGCGAATTCGATCAACGCCAGGTAGCGCCCGGAATATTCTAGTACCATGGCCTCGTGCACCATGGTGAGTTCCAGGTGGGTGGCCGGGTTGTCGACCGGGATGCGGGCGTTCTCGGCGATGGCGACGATGATGAAGCCGATCAGCGCGAGCGCCAGCGAGACGCGCAGGCCGAGGGTCGGCGAGAGCAGGGCGGCGGCCATTTCGGAGAGCTGGGTGGTGCCGGCGATCAGCGCGATGGTGAATACCAGCATGGTCAGCGCCGGCTCGGCGAGCGAGGCGATCATCACCTCGCGGCTTGATCCGATGCCGCCGAAACCGGTGCCGACATCGAGCGCCGCCAGCGCCTGCATGAAGCGCGCGGTGCCGAGCAGGGCGATGATGGCGATCAGGTCGCCGGACCAGCTGAACAGCAGTTCGGTGGCGAAGGTGGGCACCAGGGCGGCCGCCACCCAGGTAGTGGAGAAGATGGCATAGGGCGCGGCACGGAACAGCCACGACGAGGTTTCCGGCAGCACCACCTCCTTGCGCAGCAGGCGCAGCAGGTCGCGATAGGGCTGCAGCACGGAAGGGCCGCGGCGGCGCTGCAGCCGCGCCTTCAGGCGCCGCACATAGCCGGTGAACAGCGGTGCCAGCAGCAGCACCAGAAGCATCTGGGCGCCCTGCGCCGTCAGGGCCTGGATCATTGCCATAGCGTCAGCGCCAGCAGCAGTCCGACCAGAGCAAGGAAGACGAAGCTGAGATAGCGCCGGATGGTCAGGAACTGGAAGCGGTCGAAAAACGCAGCCAGGGCCATCACGGTATCACACACGGGTTCGTACAGCGCCTCCCAGGCGAGGTCGTGCATGCGTTTGCCAATGCGCGCGGGCGACAGGTCACCGGGCGGCGGCATGACGACCGTCTCGGAGGAACGGAACACCAGCGGGCCGAACACCCGGCGAATCGGTTGCGAATAGCTGGCGGCCGTGTATTCGGTGGCGGGACCGAGATCAGGGTAGCCGCAATCCCATAGCCGGGCACGCCGCACCGCCCTGCTGCCCAGGCGATGCAGGGCGGCCCAGCCCATCCCCGTGGCGACAATGACGAACACGAATACCGCGAGCGCGTTGTAGGAGCTGCTGCGGTCGGCGATCGGCACGATGGACAGCCAGGGCAGGCCGAGCTGCGGCTGCAGCCGCCCGCCCACCACCATCTGCACGGCCGGCGACAGCGCGTCGATGACCACGCCGGGGAACAGGCCGGCCAAAACACAAAGTCCGGAAAAGCCGATCATGGCGGCAAGCGAGAAGCGGTCGGCCTCATGCGCGCCATCGACACAGGCCGAGCGCGGCCGGCCGAGCCAGGCGATGCCGTAGGCGCGCACGAAGCAGGCCGCCGCCAGCGCCGCGGCGAGCGCCAGCAGCGTGCCGACCGTGGGCACCAGCAGGCGCAGCCCCCATTGCGGCAGGGCGGGGCTGACCAGGATGGTCTGGAAGGTCAGCCATTCCGAGGCAAAGCCGTTCAACGGCGGCAGCGCCGAGGCGGCCATGCAGCCGGTCAGCACGCAGGCGGCGGAGATCGGCATGACGCGGATCAGCCCGCCCAGGCGCTCGATGTTGCGCTCGCCGGTGGCCACCAGCACGCTGCCGGCGCCGAAGAACAGCACGCTTTTGAACAGCATATGGTTGAAGGCGTGGAACAGCGCTGCGGTCAGCGCCAGCGCCGCGGCGGCGGGCATGGCGTTGGCACGGAACGCCAGCGCCAGGCCGAGGCCGATGAATACGATGCCGACATTCTCGATGGTGCTGTAGGCAAGCAGCCGCTTGAGGTCGTGCGCCATCAGCGCATGCAGCACGCCCAGCACCGCGGCGGTGCCGCCGGTGGTGAGCACCGGCACCGCCCACCACCAGGTGGAGGTGGCGGGGCCGAGCAGATCGAAGACGATGCGGATGAAGGCGTAGATGGCGACCTTGGTCATCACGCCGCTCATCAGCGCGGAGACGTGGCTGGGCGCGGCCGGATGGGCGAGCGGCAGCCAGGCATGCAGCGGCATCAGCCCGGCCTTCGAGCCGGCGCCGACCAGCGCCAGCGTCAGCACCAGCCCGGCCCGCCAGGGCGGCAACTCGCCGGTGCGCATGTCGGCGAAGGCGTAGCTGCCATGGGTTGCCGCCAGCAGGCCAAAGGCGAGCAGCAGCGTGAGCGCGCTGAACGTTGCCATGATGAGGTAGACGATGCCGGCCCGGCGGCTGTCGGCCGAGCGGTGATCGGCCATGACCAGCGCCCAGGAGGCGAGCGACATCAGTTCCCAGGCGAACAGGAACGTGTAGGCGTCGTCGGCGATGACGACGAGGTTCATGCCGGCGATGAAAGCGGGGAAGAACGGCAGCACCCGGTGCGGCGCGTGCTCGTGCCTTCCGTAGCCGATGGCGTACAGGCTGGCGCCGGCGCCGCCGAGATCGACCAGGGCGAGGAAGACGGCGGAAAGGCGGTCGACCCGGACATGCGCGCCGAGCCAGGGCAGGCCGACCGGCAGCGTCAGCGCGCCATTGTCCCCGAGCAGGGCGGCAAAGAAAGCCACCAGGCAGATCACCGCCGTGCTGCCGTAGACCAGGGGTGTGGCGCGGGATGCCCTCGCGCCGAGTGCCGCCATGACCGCCAGCAGCAGCAGAGCGGCGATGCAGACGATGACAACCGGAGCCGTCATCGGCGCACGTGCCGCACAAAATCCGCGCGGCCGGATTGTTGGCTGCGCGCCGTGGCGATCATGCGTCCGTCATGTCAGTCTGGTCCGTCCGGGATCGCGTCTGGCGCAAGGTTCGATGTGGAAGTGTCGCATATCCGGTCCGGCACCTCAACGCACATACGGCCGGCGGGCGGGGGATATCGCAGTCGGAATGGCTTGACAATCCGCCGGGGTACTGGCTGCCCGGCGACGCGAGCGGGGTTGAAGCCACCCCTGGGTTGGGCTCACATGCGGCAAAATCCGAGGAGCCCGCTCATGCCTGCGTACCGGTCCCGCACTACCACTCACGGCCGCAACATGGCCGGTGCCCGCGGCCTGTGGCGGGCCACCGGCATGAAGGACAGCGATTTCGGCAAGCCGATCATCGCCATCGCCAACTCGTTCACCCAGTTCGTTCCCGGCCACGTGCATCTGAAGGATCTCGGTCAGCTGGTTGCCCGCGAGATCGAGGCGGCCGGCGGGGTTGCCAAGGAATTCAACACCATCGCGATCGATGACGGCATCGCCATGGGGCATGACGGCATGCTGTACAGCCTGCCCTCCCGCGAGCTGATCGCGGACGCGGTCGAATACATGGTGAATGCGCATTGCGCCGATGCGCTGGTGTGTATTTCGAATTGTGACAAGATCACCCCGGGCATGCTGATGGCGTCGCTGCGCCTGAACATTCCCACCGTTTTCGTCTCCGGCGGGCCGATGGAGGCGGGGAAAGTCACCCTGAAGGGCCAGTCACGCGCCATCGATCTGATCGACGCCATGGTGGTTGCCGCCGACGCCAGCGTCTCCGACGAGGACGTGCAGGTGATCGAGCGCTCGGCCTGTCCGACCTGCGGCTCGTGTTCGGGCATGTTTACCGCCAATTCCATGAACTGCCTGATGGAGGCACTCGGCTTGGCGCTGCCCGGCAACGGCACGATGCTCGCCACCCATGCCGACCGGCGGGACCTGTTCCTGGAGGCGGGGCGGACCATCGTGGATCTCGCCCAGCGCTGGTACGAGCAGGACGATGCCAGCGTGCTGCCGCGCGGCATTGCCAGTTTCGCCGCGTTCGAGAACGCGATGTCGGTCGATATCGCCATGGGCGGTTCGACCAACACGGTGCTGCATCTGCTGGCGGCGGCGCAGGAAGCGGGGGTGCCCTTCACCATGCAGGATATCGACCGCCTGTCGCGCCGGGTGCCGGTGCTGTGCAAGGTGGCGCCGTCGCTGGCGCATGTGCATCTGGAGGATGTGCATCACGCCGGCGGCATTTTTGCCATCCTGGGCGAACTCGATCAGGCTGGGCTGATCGACCACTCGGTTTCCACCGTGCACGGCCGCTCGCTTGCCGAAGCGCTGGAGCGCTGGGATGTGGGCCGGACCCCGGCGTCCTCGGTGCACGCGTTTTTCAGCGCCGCCCCCGGCGGCGTGCCGACCATCGAGGCATTCAGCCAATCGGCCCGCTGGGACGCGCCGGACCTCGACCGCGAGGCCGGTGTGATCCGCGATGCCGCGCATGCTTATTCGAAGGATGGCGGGCTGGCGGTGCTGTACGGCAACCTGGCCGAGGAAGGCTGCGTGGTGAAGACCGCCGGGGTGGATGCCGCCAATTTGCGCTTCACCGGCCCGGCCCGCATCTTCGAGAGCCAGGATGACGCTGTGTCCGGCATCCTCGGCGGCCGCGTGGTGGCCGGCGACGTGGTGCTGATTCGCTACGAAGGCCCGAAGGGCGGCCCGGGCATGCAGGAGATGCTGTATCCGACCAGCTACCTGAAGTCGAAGGGGCTGGGGAAGCAGTGTGCGCTGATTACGGATGGTCGTTTCTCAGGCGGCACGTCTGGCCTGTCCATCGGTCATGTCTCGCCCGAGGCGGCCGAGGGGGGCACGATCGGAGTGGTGGAGGAGGGGGACCGGATCGAGATCGACATTCCCTCGCGCCTTATCCGGCTGGATGTGGATGAGGCGGAACTCGCCCGCCGGCGGGCGGCGATGGAGGCGCGCGGGGCCGGAGCGTGGCAGCCCGTGGGCCGTGACCGCAAGGTTTCTCCCGCTTTGCAGGCGTACGCGGCGCTCACCACCAGCGCCGCGCATGGGGCGGTGCGCGATGTGAGCCAGCCTGCGCCGGCGTTGACCGCTTAGAGCCGAGGAATCGCCCTCTGCCGCCATTCGGGTGGCAGAGGGCCGGGGGGAGGGGCGGCAATCGCGCCAAATGCGCGTTGCATAGCGTGGTTCATGCATATTGATCCAGGTCAAAGGCCTGATCCGCTATTCGGCAGAATTTGTCCGGACAACCGAGAGGGGGCCGCATGACCCACGTTGATCCGACCTGTACCTATTGTCCCTCCTGTGTGCGCGCCTGCCGCGACGGGGAGGCGGCCGAGCGGGGACCCGGTTTCTGCCCCAGCAAGATCGATCCCGACACCCAGGCGCTGGCCCGCGCGCGCTATGACGACCCGGAGATCGGGCATCTGGCCCGCGAATCGGCGCTGGTGGAGTCGGAGGGCTACTGCAAGTGGACGCGGGTGCAGGAGGTGGTCGAGTTCGCCAAGCGGATGGGCTGGAAGAAGATCGGCATCGCCACCTGCATCGGGTTGCTCGACCTTTCCAAGGTGCTCACCGGCATTCTGGAGAGCCATGGGCTGGAGGTGATTTCAGTCGCCTGCAAGAACGGCAACATCCCAAAGGAGGAGATGGGCCTTACCGACGCCCAGAAGATCCGTCCCGGAAGTTTCGAGGCGGCCTGCAATCCGGTGGCCCAGGCGGAGATGTTGAACGCGCACGGCAGCGAGTTCAACGTGGTGATGGGGCTATGCATCGGCCATGACAGTCTGTTCTTCAAGCACGCGCATGCGCCCACCACGGTGCTGGTTACCAAGGACCGCGTGCTGGGGCATAATCCGGTAGCGGCGCTGCAACTCGCCGACAGCTACTACGCCAACCTCTATGGGCCGCTGAAGGCGACCAAGCCAGGAAAGCGCCGCACAAAGGCCTGAAGTTCAGGGTTCCAAGGGCCTTGGCCCTTGGTGGGGTGCAGGGGCAAAGCCCCTGCCGGGGTCCGGGGCAGCGCCCCGGCCGCGCCGCAGCTGATTACCCCGTTGCCGTCAGGTAGAAGCCTCAACCGTCTCCGGTTGTTCCAGCGACAACCGCGCCTCCACCACGTCTTCCTCGCCCGGGGTGCGGCGGACCGAGAAGCCGAGCCGGCGGACGAAGGCCAGCATCGGCTGGTTGTCCGCCAGCACCTGGCCGACGATTTCGGATATGCCCTGGCTGCGGCCCCAGTCGATCAGCCGCTGCATGAGGTGGCGGGCGAGGCCGCGCCCCTTCATGTCGGGCTGCACCACCACGGCGAATTCGCCCTCGGTGCCGCTCAGGTCGCGCACCAGCCGCGACACGCCCAGCGTTTCTCCGGTGGTGTCGTTGACCGCGACGAAGGCCATTTCGCGCTCGTAGTCGATCTGGGTCAACCGGGCCATCTGCTCGGGCGAAAGCTCGCGCATGGCCGAGAAGAAGCGGTAGCGGACGTCTTCGGGCGAGAGCCGGCGGAAGAATTCGCCATGCGCGGCGGCATCCTCGGGCCGGATTGGCCGGATGGTGTATTTCTCTCCCTTGGCCACGTAGGTGCCGGAGAGTTCGGACGGGTAGGGTGGAATGGCCAGGCGGCCCGGCGCGTCGCCCTCGGCGCGCAGGCGAATCCAGGCATCGGCGATCAGCACCCCGTCGGCGTCGACGAACACCGGGTTGATGTCGAGCTCGGCGATCTCGGGGAAATCCACCACCAGCTGGCTGACCCGCACCAGCGTGTCGGCCACCGCGTCCACGTTGGCGGCGGGCTGGTCGTGCAGAGCGCCGAGGGTGGCGGCGACCCGGGTGCGGGCGATCAGCGCCCGCGCCAGCGGCAGGTTCAGCGGCGGCAGGTCGACCGCGATATCGCGCAGGAATTGCGCCGCGGTGCCGCCCTGGCCGAAGCCGATGATGGGGCCGAACACCGGGTCTTCGTCGACGCGGATCTGCAGTTCGCGGGCGCGGCCGACCTGACGCTGCACGACGAAGCCGGGGGATTCGTCCTCCGGCCGGTCGCTGACCCGGCTTTCCAGCATGGTGGCGGCGGCACGCACCTGCTCGGCGTCCCGCAGGTCGAGCACCAGACCGCTCTTGGTGCTTGGATCGGGCCGGTCGGCGCGGCGGCGCTTCAGCACCACCGGGAAGCCGAGCTGCACGGCGGCGTAGGCGGCGTCCTCGGCGCCCATGGCCGGGCGGCTTGGCACGATCGGCACGCCGTAGGCGGCCAGCACGGCCATGCCTTCATCCTGGGTGAGCATGCCGCGACCGGCGGTGCGGGCGCGGCGAAAGGCGCGGCGGACCTCGGCCTGGTCGGGGGCGATCTGCAAAATGGTGCGCGGCGGCAGCTCGCGGGCGGCGGCGCGGTTGCGGCGGTCCTGCACCAGGTGCTGGAAGCCGCGCACGGCCTGCTCGGGCGAGGTGAACACCGGCACCCCGGCCATGGCCAGGGTGCGGCGATGCCCGGCCCCGGTGGTTTCGCCCATGGCGGCGACCAGCATCGGCACCTTCATCGTGCCGGCGGCGGCGGCGATCGCCTGGATGCCGGCCGCATCCGTCGGTCCGGTGGGGGAATGCACCACCAGCACACCGCCGACCTCGCGGGCGCCGGACAGCATCGAGGCGGCTTCGGCGAGCTTGATGGGTTCGTCCGGGTTGACATAGACGATGTCGTCGGTCGGTGTGGCCATGCGGACGCCGGCGGGGGCGCGCGCGGCGAAGGCGTCGGGCAGGAGCAGGGAGATGACCTTGCGCGTCTCCTCGCTCAGCACGGCCAGCCGCAGCCCGTCGCGCAGGGCGGCGTCGGCGCCGAGTTGCGCCGGGCCGATGGCGTTGGTGACGATGGCCAGCGTCTCGCCGCGGGCCGGCTTGGCGCGGGTGAGGGTTTCCGCCGCGGCCAGCAGGTCCTCCATCCGGGGCACGACCAGGACGCCGCAGCGTCGCAATGCCGCGACCAGCGCCGCGTCGGCGCCGCCGGTGGGATCAAGCAGCAGGCCGCCGGCGCGGATGGCCACCATCGGGCGCAGCCGGGCGGCGGCGCGGGCGGCGGACAGGAAGGAGCGGCGGTCCTTGACCCGCCGGATGTCGAGCAGGATGGCGCCGGTGCCGGGATCGCGCGCCAGCCAATCCAGCACGATACCGAAGCCGATATCGGTGTTGGCGCCGATGCCGACGATATGGCTGAATCCGACGCCGTTTGGCTCGGCCCAGTCCAGCACGGCGCGGCTTAGTGCCGCCGATTGCGACACCAGCGCGATTTTGCCGGAGCGCGGCGTTAGGTGGGCGCGGGTGGCGTTCAGCCCGATCTCCGGCACGGCCACACCGAACGAGCCGGGGCCGAGCGCCCGCACGCCGGAGGCGCGTGCCGCATCCCACAACGCCTCGGTCCGGCAAATCACCGTCGCAGCGTGCGTGCCCTTCCGGGCCAGTGCGGCGAAAGTAGGCTCCACTGGCATGGTCTCGTCGCACAGCACGGCGAGGTCGGGGGCAACCGGCAGCGAATCGATGTCGGGATAGGCGAGCACGCCCGAAATGGCGCGGATGTTGGCGCCGACCGGCAGGATGGCGCCCTGGAAGCCGGCCGCCAGCATGTTCGCCATCACCTGGCCGCCGGCAGCCGTGCCGGCGCCGATGACGGCGACGGAGGTAGGTCGGAACAGGGCCTCGGGCCGGAAGCGGCCGGAGGTGATGGGAAGTAGCAGTGGCATGTTGCAGTGCAGCATATATGAGTGTCGGGAGAACCGGAAGCCTGTTCCCCGCGCCGCCGGCGGACGCCAGTATGCATCCAGATCACGGAAACGAGGTTAAGAATGAGCGACGACCCGCGCTGGGACCCTGATATGCGCGCCGCACGGCAGGCCATGGAGGCGGCGGCGGCGCAATTTCCGCCCGTGCAGCTGGCCGAGCCGCTGGACCAGCACCGGGCGGTGAGTGACGCGCTGCAGATGAGCTGGGCGCGCGGCGGCCCGGCGATGGAAATGACCGAAGATCTGTGGATTTTTGCCCGTGGGCGCCGCGTTCTGTGCCGGTTGCACCGTCCGCGCGCTGCCGGCGTGCTGCCGGTGCTGGTATGGTTCCATGGCGGCGGCTGGGTGTGGTCCTCGGTGGACACGCATGACCGGTTGGTGCGCGAGCTGGCAGCTTCAGGGGGGGTGGCGGCGGTGACGGTGGACTATGCGCTGTCGCCGGAGGCGAAGTTCCCGCAGGCGGTGCTGGAAGCCGCTGGCGTGGTCCGCCGCCTGGCCGCTGAGTCGGAGGCATGGGGGCTCGATGCGTCGCGTATTCTGGTGGGCGGCGATTCGTCCGGTGGCAACCTCGCCCTGGCGACCGCGCTGGCGCTGCGCGATGGTTCTGCAAGCCAGGGGGGCGGACCGAAGCTGGCGGGCGTGCTCGCCGTCTATCCGGTTACCGATCCGGATTTCGAGCAGCCGAGCTACCGGGAGTTCGCCGAGGGCTATGGACTGACCACGGCGATGATGCGGGCTTATTGGGACGCCTATCTGCGCGATCCCGCCGACCGCGCCAATCCACTGGCTGCGCCGGCGCGGGCAGAGCTGACCGGCCTGCCGCCGATTTTGATCCAGCTTGCCGAGCTTGATGTGCTGCGCTCGGACGGGGAGCGGATGGCGGCGCGGTTGCGGGCGGCGGGGGTGGACTGCACCCAGCTCATCTATCCCGGCATGGCGCACGGTTTCATGCGCCTGACCGAGACGGTGACCCGTGCGCGCATGGCGGTTGCCGATGCCGGAGCCTGGCTGCGCCAGGTGGCGGGGACCTGAGGTGAATGGGTTCTAAGGCTTACCTTTACCCATATCTAGAAAGATGCAATTTTATCATTATGTTAGCCTAGCCATCTGTGCGCCGTAGCTGAGGGAAGCCCCTTGGAACGCAGGTGCAGCATACGCCCGCTTTCGCAACGGGCATTTGGAAAATCTGCCATTTTCGGCGCTCGGCTGCGGATCGACATGATGTCGTTCTATAGTAGCGCAGGGCTTTGCCACGATGCGGGTAAAGGTAAGGGTTCTAAGGGCTCCGCCCTTAGCGGGGTCCAGGGGCAGAGCCCCTGGCCTTCCTTGCTTTTCTTTGATCTTTTTCCGCAAACGGCAGCCTCGTTTCCGCCGGCCACCAGAGCAAATGGCTGGTGCAGATGCGGCAATCGGTGCTGCCGAAGCCGGGCAAGGGCACGGGCAGGGATGCCAGCGCGGTGATGAGGGCGCATTCGTCGCCGCCGGGGAAGGCCCAGGCCCCCTCGACGGTGCCGGCTTCGGTGAGGCGGTCGATGTGCCAGTGCGGTTTTTTCTCCGCGCGCATGTGGCGTGCCAGCCGGGCGCGCAGGCCGCCGGGGCCGCGGGCGGAGCCGGCGTAGAGGTAGCGGCCGGGCGGCAGCGTGGCGGCGGGCCGGTGCGGCAGGGTGACGTTCAGGGGGGCGGGCAGGGTGATGACAAGCAGATAAGCGCCGGGAAGGGCGGGCGCCTCGGCGGCGGTGCCGACGAAGCGCGGGCGGCTGATCAGCTCCGTCCTGCCGCGCACCCGCCATACTGCCCGCAGGTCGAACAGGCCCCCACCGGCTCCGGCACCCGCGGCTCCGCGGCCACGCGGGACAGCAGCTTTTCCAGTTCAAGGCTGCCGCATTCCGGGCAGGTGGGCTGGTCGGAGCCGATAACCAGCGCCTCGAACTCGGTGTCGCACCCGGTGCAGTGATAGCTGAACAGCGGCATCGCGCTCGGTTCTCCTGATCGGTCCGTGGGCGCCTACTCTAGGCGCGAACGGCCGCGGTTTCCACAACGGGCCGCCGCGCCGGCAGGGCAATCGGGTGAAGGAAGGCCAGGGGCTCTGCCCCTGGACCCCGCTAAGGGCGGAGCCCTTAGAACCCATTCGTTTTAAGTTTTCCACCGGCCTGCGGCCGACCCGCCCTGGATGAAACCGTTGGGCGGGCGCGGCTTGGGCTATGCTGGCGGGGTCGTCGGCAAAGAGGTCGATGTTTTTTTGGTGCCGCAGAGCCCGTGTTTAAGTTGGACCCGAGGAGCCTCGATCACCCCCACTGGAGCCACGGGGCAGCGATGCCCCCGGAGCCCGTTTGTCAGATTTCGCCTTCGCTGAGGTTCCCCACGCCGACGGCACACGCGTGGAGGAGAAGCCATGGAAGTGCTGTATCCGCGTTGCGCCGGCCTGGACGTGCACAAGCAGATAATCGTCGCCTGTGTTCGGATCGTGGCTGGCGCCAAGACCACCCGGGAATGCCGGACGTTCGACACCTCGACGACCGGGCTGCAGGCCCTGCTGGCCTGGTTGACCAAGCAGGGCTGCACCCATGTGGCGATGGAGGCGACCGGGGTCTACTGGAAGCCGGTCTGGAACATCCTGAGCGACGGCGCCTTCGCGCTGATCGTGGCGAATGCGGCGCATATCAGGAACGTTCCCGGCCGCAAGACCGACGTCAACGACGCCACCTGGATCGCTGACCTGCTGGCCTGCGGCTTGGTCAGGGCCAGCTTCGTCCCCGAGCAGGAGATCCAGGAGCTGCGCGCGCTACTGCGCGCTCGCACGCAACTCATCCGCGAGCAGACCCGCCACGTCCAGCGCCTGCAGAAGACGCTGGAAGAGGCCAATATCAAGCTCGATTCGGCGATTAGCGACATCATGGGCGTCAGCGGTCGGCGGATGGTCGAGGCGATCATCGCCGGCGAGACCAATCCGGTGAAGCTCGCGGAACTGGCGGATCGCGGCATCAAGGCGCCGCGGCAGCAGTTGGTCGAAGCACTGCGCGGGCGGGTGACCGAGCACCACCGCTTCATGCTGCGGATGTATCTGGACCAGTACGACCGGCTGGCCGAGACGGTTGCGAGCATCGACCAGATGGTCGACGCGGCCATCACCCGCATGGACAAGCGGGAGACGGCCGGCCAGGCCAGCTTTCGCGCCATGATCCTGCTGCTGGCCAGCATTCCGGGCGTCGGCATCCTGGCCGCAACCACCATCCTGGCGGAAATCGGCACCGACATGAGCCGGTTCCCGACCGCCGGCCATCTGCTGTCCTGGGCCGGGTTCTGTCCGGGCCAGAACGAGAGCGCCGGCAAACGCCGCACCTCGCGGCTGCGCAAGGGCGCGCCCTGGCTCAAGGTCATGCTGGTGCAATGCGCCTGGGCCGCCCGGCGCAAAAAGGGCAGCTACTACAACGCGCAGTTCCACCGACTGTGCACCAGGCACGGCAAGAAGAAAGCCGTCTGCGCCGTCGCCGCCTCGATGCTCACCGCCATCTACCACATGCTCAAGAACGGAACCGAACACCGTGACCTCGGCGCCGGCCACTTCGACCGCCGCCCGACCGAGGTCAAAGCCAAGCGGTTGGTCGGCCAGTTGGCCAAGCTCGGCTTCGAAGTCGAACTCCGCCCGCTCGCCACGGCGGCCTGATGCCCCTCGTCAAGCCAAGATGCCGACCGGAGCAAGCGCGCTCCCCTCCTACCAGAGGAGTTTCTTGTCAGGGTTTTGGGAAGAGGGGGGTGAGGAGGAGCCGCAGCATCTCCTCACCCCCCTCTTCCCAAAACCCTTCAAGTGATGGGGTCCAGGGGCCTCTCGGCCGTCGCGCCGAAGGCGCGCTACGCCCGACGGCGGGTCCAGGGCAGAGCCCTGGCCTTCCTTCACCCGATTGCCCTGGCCGCGCCGGTCAATAGTTGCTGAAATGCCCTTCTTTCGCCGCCTGGGTGCGGGCGCGCTTCACGAGGCCGGGGGTGCGGGCCTCCGCGGCGACGCGCGACAGCAGTTGCTCCAATGCCGTGCCGCCGCATTTCGGGCAGGCGGGTGGTTCGGAATTCAGGACCAGGACCTCAGAATCAGTGTCGCACCCGGTGCAGTGATAGCTGAACAGCGGCATTGTGGTTAGTTCTCCCGATCGGTGGGCCTGGAAAAAATTGGAACGGGCGGCCCAGCCGCGCCCTTCCCTGGGCAGACTGTATCAGATCGTCAGCGTGCCGGCTCTGGCCTCGTCGTAACGGGCGGCGATCTTGTTCCAGTCCACCACGTTCCACCACGCCGTCAGGTAGTCCGCCCGGCGGTTCTGGTATTTCAGGTAATAGGCGTGCTCCCACACATCGTTGCCGAACAGCACCCGGCCGCCCTCGCTCAGCGGCGTGTCCTGGTTCGGCCGGGTGACGAGGGCCAGCTTGCCGGCCCGGTCCACCGTCACGAACACCCAGCCGGAGCCGAACTGGCCCAGGCCGGCGCGGTTGAAGGCGGTCTGCAGCACCGCCAGCCCGCCGAGGTCGCGGGTGATGGCATCGGCGAGCGGGCCGGTGGGCGCGCCGCCCTTGCCGCCCATCACCTGCCAGAACATCGAATGGTTGGCATGCCCGCCGCCATTGTTGCGCACGGCGGCGCGGATGGTGTCCGGCACCTCGTTGAGCCTGGCCAGCAGCTGGTCGACCGGCAGGGCGGAGAGCTGGCCGTGATCCTTCAGGGCGGTGTTCAGGTTCGCCACATAGGCGCCATGGTGGCGGTCGTGGTGGATCGTCATTGTCAGCGCGTCGATGGACGGCTCGTTGGCGTCGGGGGGATAGGGCAGTGGCGGCAGGGTGTACGGACCGGCGGGCTGGGCGCTGGCACCCAGATTGGCCAGGCTGACCGCGGAGGTCGCCAGGCCGGCGGAGGTGGCGGCCAACAGGATACGGCGTTGCAACATGGCATAGCCTCCTTCTGTGTGCCGACCATGTGGGCTGCGCACGGCCGGGATCAATCGTCACGGATCAGTCGTCCCGGATCAATCATCAGGGTCGCCGATCGCCATGATCGCCGCCCCGATCGCCGCCGAGCCGAAGGTAATCATGAAGCCCGCCGACAGCAACGCCACCGGCACGAACCCGCCCGACGGGCCGAGCACCAGCGTGCGGAGGGAGCCAATGTCGAGCGCCAGCAGCCCCGCCACCGCGACCAGCCCGGACAGGCTGCCGGTCAGGCCGGGCAGGACGATGAAACGCACGATTTCCGTGTCCTGCCAGCGCCGGTGGCGCAGGCGCGGGGCGGTCACGACAGCACGACCCCGGTCTCGTCGGCTTCCAGCGCGAAGGCGGCGGCCATCAGCGCGCGCGTGTATTCGTGGCGCGGGCGGGCGAACACCTGCTCGGCCGGACCTTCCTCCACCACCACGCCCCGGCGCAGCACCACGACCCGGTGGGCGAGGGCGCGGACCACGCGCAGATCGTGGCTGATGAACAGGTAGCCGAGGTCATGGTCCTGTTGCAGGCGGCGCAGCAGGTCCACGATCTGCGCCTGCACGCTCATATCGAGCGCGCTGGTCGGCTCGTCCAGCACCACGAAGCGCGGCTTCAGCACCATGGCGCGCGCCACCGCGATGCGCTGGCGCTGGCCGCCGCTGAACTCATGCGGGTAGCGGCCGGTGCAGTCGGGCGGCAGGCCGACCTCCTCCAGCGCCTCCGCCACGCGCGCCTGGCGGTCGGCGCCGGAGAGGCGGGGCTCGTGCACCATCAGCCCCTCGGCGACGATCTCGCCCACGGTCAGCCGCGGCGAGAGGCTGCCGAACGGGTCCTGGAAGACGATCTGCATGCCGGCCCGCAGCCGGCGCAGCGCCCGCTTGTCGAGGCAGGCGAGGTCCTGGCCGCGGAAACAGATATTTCCTTCCGCCGCTTGCAGGCGCAGCAACGCATAGCCGGTGGTGGATTTGCCGGAGCCGCTTTCGCCCACCAGCCCGACCGTCTCGCCTTCGCGCACCGTGATGTCGAGCCCGTCGACCGCGCGGACATGGCCGACGGTGCGGCGCAGCACGCCACGGCGAATGGGGAAGTGCACGCGCAAATTACGCGCCTCCATCAGCACTTCGGCGTGGTTGGGCACCGGACGCGGCGCCCCCCTCGGTTCGGCGGCCAGCAGCATACAGGTGTAGGGATGTTGCGGGGCGCCGAACACCGCCTCCACCTTCCCGGTCTCGACCACCTGCCCATCCTTCATGACGCAGACCCGGTCGGCATAACGGCGCACGATGGCCAGGTCGTGGCTGATGAGCAGCAGCGCAAGGCCGCGCGCGGCCTTCTGATCGGCCAGCAGTTTCAGGATCTGCGCCTGGATGGTCACGTCCAGCGCCGTGGTGGGCTCGTCGGCGATCAGCAGCGCCGGGTCGTTGGCCAGCGCCATGGCGATCATGACACGCTGGCGCTGGCCGCCGGAAAGTTGATGGGGAAACGCATCCAGCCGGTGCTCGGCGTCGGGGAAGCCGCATTGCGACAGCACGTCGATGACGCGGTCCCGCAGCACGCCGCCCGGCAGGGTGCGGTGCAGGCTGATCGCCTCGGACACCTGCACGCCGATGCGCGACAGCGGGTTGAGGCTGTTCATCGGTTCCTGGAACACCATGCCGGCGGCGGCGCCGCGCAACGCCTGCAGGCGGCGTTCGGGCGCGCCGATCACGGACACACCGGCCAGTTCCACATGGCCGGTGCAAACGGCGCCGGGCGGCAGCAGTTGCAGCAGCGACAGGGCGGTGAGCGATTTTCCCGATCCGCTTTCACCGACCAGCGCCAGCGTCTCGCCGCGATAGACGGTGAACGACACATCGTCCACCACACGCCGCTCACCAAAAGCGACGGTCAGATTCTCGACCCGGACGATGCTCATACGGCCGTGCGCCGCGGGTCGAAGGAGTCGCGCACCGCCTCGCCCACGAACACCAGCAGCGTCAGCATGCCGCCGAGCACGAGGAAGGCGGTGATGCCGAGCCAGGGCGCCTGCAGATTGTCCTTGCCCTGCGCCACCAGCTCGCCGAGCGAGGGCGAGCCGGGCGGCAGGCCGAAGCCGAGGAAGTCGAGCGAGGACAGGATGGTGACCGAGCCCGACAGCGTGAACGGCAGAAACGTCAGCGTCGCCACCATGGCGTTGGGGAGAATATGCCGCCACATCACCGCGGCATCCGACACGCCGAGCGCGCGGGCGGCACGCACGTAGTCGAGGTTGCGCCCGCGCAGGAACTCGGCGCGCACCACGCCGGTCAGCGACATCCAGGAGAACAGCAGCAGGAAGATCAGCAATATCCAGAAGGTCGGGGTGATGACGCTGCCCAGGATGATGAGCAGATAAAGTTGCGGCATGCCCGACCAGATCTCGATGAAGCGCTGGAAGAACAAATCCACCCGGCCGCCATAGAAACCCTGCACCGCGCCGGCGGCGACGCCGACGATGGACGAGATGATGGTGAGCGTGAAGCCGAACAGCACCGACAGCCGGAAACCGTAGATCACCCGGGCGAGCACGTCGCGCGCCTGGTCATCGGTGCCGAGCAGGTTGCGCCAGGAGGGCGGTGCCGGGGCGGGCACCGGCAGGTTTTTCACCACGCTGTCGTAGCAGAAGGGAATGGCCGGCCAGATCATCCAGCCCTTGGCCCGGATGGCGGCGGCGAGGTCGGGGTCGGTGTAGTCCGCGCTGGTGGGCATGAAGTCGGGGCCGAACGTGTCCTCGCTGTAGTCGCGCAGCACCGGGACGTACCAATATCCGTCGAAGCAGATGAGCAGCGGCCGGTCATTGGCGAGGAACTCGGCGAACAGCGACAGGCCGAACAGGGCGAGAAATATCCATAGTGACCAGAAGCCGCGCTTATGGGCGCGGAAGACGGCGAGGCGGCGGCGGGTGAGGGGCGTAAGGGTCATGGGCGGCGATGCGGGGGTTAACGCCGCGCCTCGAAATCGATCCGCGGATCGACCACCGTGTACAGCATGTCCCCCACGATCTGCATCACCAGGCCCAGCAGCGTGAAGATATAAAGCGTGCCGAACATCACCGGATAGTCGCGCCGGATTGCCGACTCGAAGCCCAGCAAGCCCAGCCCGTCGAGCGAGAAGATGATCTCCACCAGCAGCGCCGAGGAGAACAGAATGCCGATGAACGCCGCCGGAAAGCCGGCGATGATCAGCAGCATGGCATTGCGGAATACGTGACGATACAGCACCCGCTGCTCGTTCGCTCCCTTCGCCCGGGCGGTGACGGTGTACTGCTTGCGGATTTCCTCCAGGAAGCAGTTCTTGGTCAGCATGGTCAGCCCGGCGAACCCACCCACCACGAGGGCCACGGTCGGCAGCACCATGTGCCAGAGATAGTCGGCGGCCCGCGCCGGCCAGGCCCATCCTGCCGCCTCCGGGCTGGTCAGGCCGCGAAGCGGGAAAAAATGAAAGAAACTGCCGCCGGCGAACAGCACGACGAGCAAAATGGCGAACAGGAACCC
This sequence comes from uncultured Alphaproteobacteria bacterium, assembly GCA_963709085.1. GTDB lineage: Bacteria > Pseudomonadota > Alphaproteobacteria > Acetobacterales > Acetobacteraceae > Rhodovastum. The sequence continues at coordinate 3,060,389 of CAVPVB010000007.1, read as the reverse complement.
CGGCACCGCATACCCCACCAGCACCATGCCGGAGGTGGCGACATCGAAGCGCGAGCCATCGCGCACCGCCTTGGCGATGCCGAGCGGGATGGAGACGAAATAGACCAGCAGCGTCGACCACAACCCGAGCGACACGGAAACCGGCATCTTCTGCCCGATCAGGTGCAGCACCGTCTCGTCGAGGAAGAAACTGCGGCCGAAATCAAAGCTCAGGTAGTCCCGCAGCATGGTGACGAAACGTTCCCCGGCCGGCTTGTCGAAGCCGAACATGCGGCGGATATCGGCGACCATATGCGGGTCGAGACCGCGGGCGCCGCGATACGCGCCCTCGCCGGTGGGGGTGGCGACCTCGGCGCCGCCCTGACCGCTCACCCGGCCCGTGGCCTCGCCGCCGCGGCCCCGTAATTCGGAGATCATCTGCTCCACCGGGCCTCCGGGGGCGAACTGCACGACGACGAAATTGATGGCAATGATGCCGAACAGCGTTGGTATCACCAGCAACAGACGGCGGAGAAGATAGGCCCCCATCAGTTGCCGGCGCGGCGGGCGGCGTCGAGGGCGGCGGATTTCTGCGCATCGATCCACCAGGAATTGAACACGACACCTGGCCGCACCGGTTTGTCGGGCCGGCCGAACCGGTCCCAATAGGCGATGCGCACGGACTGCACATGCCAGTTCGGCACCAGATACCAGCCCCACAGCAGCACCCGGTCGAGCGCATGGGTGACGGTCAGCAGGTGGGCATGATCGGGGGCGCTCACCACCAGCGGCACCAGCTCATCCACCACCGGGTCGCACACGCCCATCAGGTTGTCGCCGCCTTCCAGGGTGGCCGCCCGGCAGGTCCAGAACCCGGTCTGCTCATTGCCGGGGCTGTCGGACTCGCCGATCACCGTCATCACCATGTCGTAGTCGTAGGTATCGAGGCGGCGCTGGAACTGGGCCGCGTCCACGGTGCGCACATTCGCCTCGATGCCCAGACGCGACAGCCATTGCCGGTAGGGCAACGCGATGCGCTCGTAGGAGGGTTCGTCGAGCAGGATCTCGAAGCTGAACGGCTGCCCCTGGGCGTCGACCAGCTTGCGGTCCTTCACCTCCCAGCCGGCCTGGCGCAGCAGGGCCAGGGCTTTGCGCAGACCGTCGCGGTTGTTGCCCGAGCCGTCGGTGACCGGCAGTTTGAACGGTTTGGTGAAGAGATCGGGCGGCAGCTTGTCGCGCCAGCGCTCCAGGAGCGAGAGTTCCTCGCCTTCCGGCACGCCGGTGGAGGCGAGGTCGCTGTTGCTGAAATAGCTCTCGGTGCGGGTATAGGCGCCGTAGAACAGGTTGGCGTTGGCCCATTCGAAGTCGAAGGCCTGCGCCAGCGCCTCGCGCACCCGGCGGTCGTGGAACAGCGGGCGGCGGGTGTTCATCGCCCAGCCCTGCATGCCGGTGGGCAGGTAGTGGCGGATCGCCTCCTTGCGGACCCAGCCCTTCTGCACCGCCGGGAAATCGTAGGCGGTGGCCCATTCCTTGGCCACGTTCTCGTTGCGGTAGTCGATCTGGCCGGCCTTGAACGCCTCCATGGCCACGGTGCTGTCACGGAAATACTCGGTGCGAATCCGGTCGAAATTGTCCAGTCCCCTGGCCGTCGGCAGGTCGCGCGCCCACCAGTCCGGCACCCGGTCCAGCGCGATGGTGCGGCCGAATTCGAAATGGCCGATCCGGTAGGGGCCGGAGCCAACCGGCGGATCGGTCAGCGGGTGGTCGAACTCGCGGCCTTCCCACCAGTGCTTGGGCAGCACCGGCAGCTCGCCCAGGATCATCGGCAGTTCGTGGTTGGCGTTGGAGCGGAAGCGGAAGGTGATGCGGCGCGGCCCTTCGACCACCGCCTCGGTCACGTCGGCGTAATACTGGCGATAGTTGGGTCGCCCTTTGCTGCGCAGCGTGTCAAAGCTCCAGGCCACGTCCTCGGCGGTTACGGGAGTGCCGTCGTTGAACCGCGCTTCCGGCCGCAGCTCGAACGTTACGCTCATGTGGTCGGGCGGAACCTCGATGGCGCCGGCGAGGTGGGCGTACTCGGTTTCGCCCTCGTCGGCGTTGCGCACCAGCAGCGTGTCGAAGATGCGCGCCGAGGCCGCGGCGGCGCGGCCGCGGACGATGAAGGGGTTGAAGCTGTCGAAGGTGCCGATGGCACTGAGCGCCACCTCGCCGCCCTTCGGCGCGTCCGGGTTGACCCAGGGAAAATGGGTGAAATCCGGCGGCAGCGCGGGGGTGCCGAGCAGCGAGATGCCAGGGGTGCGGATGGGCGCCTGCGCCTGCGCTCCACTGGCGGCAGCGAGACTGGCGGCGGCGAGCAGGCTCAGGACCAGAGCGATGACGCGCAATTTCTGTTTCCCCACTGTTATGGGCGGTGGAATGCGGTTGCACGGCGTCGGCTTGTGGTCAATCCCGGCGAGGCGAGGCCTTGGGCCTTCTTTCACCCGAGCAGCCGCACGGCCTGCGGCAGCAATGACGGATCACCGACGGCCAGGGCCTGTCCGTTGCCGTCCGGGCGCAGCTTTTGTCCGCGCCAGTCGGTCAGTTTTCCGCCCGCCCCCTCGATGACCGGGGCCAGCGCCGCCCAGTCCCAGATTTTCAGCCCCGACTCGGCGACGATGTCGATCTGTCCGAGCGCCACCAGCCCGTAGGCATAGCAATCACCGCCGAACGAGGTGCGGCGCGCCGCGGCCGACAACCGCTGCCAGGCCGGCAGGTCGTCGCCGAACATTTCCGGACTGGTGCAGGACAGGCTCGGCATCGGCGACGCTGGGGCAGGGCCGGCAGCCGACGGTGCCGCCAAACCTGCCGCGGAAACTGGTTGCGCGGCCGGCGGCGCCGATCCAGCGCTCACCGGTGACGCACTGGTCGATCAGGCCGAGAATGGGGGTGTCACCGTCCAGCAGGCCGATCAGGGTGCCGAATACGGGGCGGCCGGTGATGAAGGCGCGGGTGCCGTCGATCGGGTCGAGCACCCAGCGCAGGGAGGCCCGGGGATTATCGAGCCCGAATTCCTCGCCGAGGATGCCATGTTCCGGGAAGCGCTGCGCCAGCACGGCCCGCATGGCCTGCTCGGCGGTGCGGTCGGCGATGGTCACGGGGCTCTGGTCGTGCTTGAGGTCGGCCTGCAGACCGGCGCGGAACAGCGGACGGATGGCCGCGCCGGCCACGTCGGCTGCGGCTTCGGCGGCGCGGATCAGGGCGTCGATCGGCGGGCGCTCCATCCGCGTGGCCTCTCGTGGATCAGGGGGGTGGCAGGCGGCAGCCCACGTTGCGTGCGGATCGGCCACTACCTAAGGTGCGCCCCACCATAGGGAACCACCCAACAGGCTTCAACCCATCTGCCGTTCACTCTCACGCCGGCCCGGATCATGAACCCGATCAACGTCATTCCCTGCCGCCCGGCGCTCACGCGCCGGCCGGGCGAGCATCCGGCCAGCATGCGGGTACTGGCGCATGATCCTGTGGGCGCGGCGGTGCGGTGCATGAGCGGCACCATCGCCTTTCAGGGACGGCCCGGCGCCTATTCCGACCTGGCCTGCCGTATCGCTTTTCCCCAATGGCGCACGCTGCCCTGCGAGAGCTTCGAGGCGGCAATGGAGGCGGTGCGCGAGGGCACGGCCGGGCTGGCCATGATCGCCTGCGAGAACAGCCTGGCGGGACGGGTGGGCGACGTGCACCACCTGCTTCCCGAATCGGGCCTGTTCGTGGTTGGCGAGCATTTCCAGCGCGTCGAGCACTGCCTGCTGGCGCCGAAGGGCGCGCCGGTCGCGGGGCTGAAGCGGGCGCATTCGCATGAGGTGGCGCTGGGCCAGGTGCGCCGGGTGCTCAAGGAACTGCACCTGAAGCCGGTGGTGCAGGCCGACACCGCGGGCTCGGCCGAGATGGTGGCGCAGTGGAACAATCCGGAGGACTGCGCCATCGCCTCCTCACTGGCGGCGGCGCTGTTCGGGCTGGACATCCTGCGCCGCAACGTCGAGGACGCGGCGCACAACACCACCCGGTTCTATGTGATGGCGCGCCAGCCGGCGGAGTTGCCGGCGGACCTGGCCGGGTTGATGACCACGTTTGTTTTCCGCGTGCGCAACGTGCCGGCGGCGCTGTTCAAGGCGCTGGGCGGGTTCGCCACCAACGGCGTGAACATGACCAAGCTGGAGAGCTACATGCTGGGCGGCGAATTCACCGCCACCCAGTTTCTGTGCGACGTCGAGGGTCACCCGGAACAGCCCGCGCTGCGCCGGGCGCTGGAAGAGCTTTCCTTCTTCTCGCGCGAGACCCGCATTCTTGGCGTGTATCCAACCTCGCCGTTCCGCCGGGAGCAGGCATCGGGGGACTGAGCGGGCTTCGCCTTATCCGCTTCCGGTCCACCAGACCGCGTATTGCGAGCCCCCGCGCTGCCGCTTGCGTTGCGCCGGCCGAAATCCGTCAGTTGCGTGCCACCAGGCGCAGGCGGGCAATCAAAGCCCGCAGCCTGCGTCTCATTCGGCAGCGGCAGACGGTCGCCGGCGTGGTGCGGCCAGTAGCCGCGCCGGTCCGCGGCGGATTCGAGCTTGTCGGCCATGTCGTCGAGCATGAGGTGGGTCATGGCCCGGCCGCAGGCCCGTTCATGGGCGAGTTCGGGCACCACGGGCCGCAGCCCGGCGAGCAGTTCGGCGGCGATGCGGTCCGCGCCGGGAGACGCACCGAGGCCGATCTCAAAGGCCAGTTCGTCGGCGGCTTCCACCATCAGACCCAGATGCTCCGTGCAGGCCTGCGATAGGGAGCTGGCCGGCCGACCGGGGGAAGAAGGGGGTTGTTGCGGGCGCATCCTGCACCTCCTGACGGGCAATGCATCATTCTGCTCACGATCCGGTTAACCGAAGCTGAAACCGAGACCCGGATCATTCCGCTGTATCCTGCCACGTTCACCCCCGGGGCAGGGTGATTGCTTGCGTGTCATACAAAAAATTGAAATGGCCTCAGGAGGGGAGGCGGCGGAAACGGCGAGCCTCGCACGCGGGGAGCACGGCATCCGGCTTTCCGCCTGTTTGCTTCCGGGGGTGATCTTCAGGGCCCATGCTTGCGCGGCCGGTGCGGCCGGCCTATAGGCCGCCCCCTGTCCGGCCGGTCGGGATCGGCGGGACCAGCCAGGAGCGAGCAGTGATGAAGACGGGCATTCACCCGGACTACCACGAGGTCAATATCGTCATGACCGACGGGACCACGTTCAAGACGCGGTCATGCATGGGCAAGCCCGGCGACACGCTGCGGCTGGACATCGACCCGAAGTCGCACCCGGCCTGGACCGGAGTGCAGCGGATCATGGACACCGGTGGTCAGGTGGCCAAGTTCAACAAGAAGTTTGCCGGACTGGGGATAAAGAAGACCCCGGCCTAAGGATAGCCCGGCCTGAGAATTGACGGCGGCGGGCCTTTCCCGCTGGCAGGCAGTTTTAGCGCCGCCTCCCTTGAACCGGGGGCGGCGCTTTCCATATGGAGAAGCGTCCGGGACGCCCAGATGGGGTCCCGGGGCTTTTCTAACGGCCGGCCCGTATGGGCGGCCGTCAGTGCAACCTTGCTGATACAGAAGGTACATCCCATGAACGCGATCGATTTTGCCCCGTTGTTCCGCACTGCCATCGGCTTCGACCGGTTGGCGCGGATGGTGGACACGGTTTCGGCCAATGCCGAAATCAACCTATCCGCCGTACAATATCGAGAAGACCGGTGACGACAGCTATCGCCTGACCATGGCGGTGGCGGGATTCGGACCGGAAGACATCGAGTTGACGGTGAAGGATAATACCCTGTTTGTTGTCGGTCGCGCCGGTAATGGCGACGCACGCAAGGCCGAGGTACTTTATCGTGGCATCGCCGGGCGGGCGTTTGAGCGCCGTTTTGTGCTTGCCGACCACATCGTGGTGGACGGTGCCGATCTGTTGAATGGCCTGCTGCACGTGAATCTGAAGCGCGTCGTTCCCGAGGCGTTGAAGCCACGCCGAATCCTGGTGAATGCGGGTTCTCCGCGGATTTCGGCCGAAGTCGGCAATGACGCCGGCACGGCCAGCAAAGCGGCCTGACGATATCGTCTGAAGCGGGCCGGGGAAGGGGGCCGCAGGGGCGGTCCCCTTTCTTTGCCCTCAGGCCCTATGGCTTGCGGAAAAACGCGTCGGCGGCGCTGCGGTGCGATTGCTTTCGGCCGATTTCCGCCTCGACGCGGGCGATCTCGGCGGTCAGTTCGTCAATATAGGCTTGCAACTCGGCCACGCCGAGCAGGTCGAGCGGCGGCGGGGTCAGGCGGCGGGGCCGGGGGCGCGGGGTTTCGTCCTCGTCGATGATCACAGGATTGTCTCCTCGTTGCGTCACGTCAGCGTGGCGCGGCTTGACCGGGGCGGGAAGGGGGGGCCATATGCGCCACTTTCCCGCTGCCCCGGCAGTCCCGGCTTTTTCGGCAGGTTATGGCTCCCGGCGATGACCGCACCGGGGATCGTTTCTGCCGAAGGCGCCGGTGGAACGCCACCGCTGAAAAGCCGTCCCTGAGACGCTAAGGTGCCACGTTATGACCCTCCCTCTGATGCCCAAGGCAACGGCGGTCTGGCTGATCGAGAAGACCGCCCTGACCTTCACCCAGATCGCCGATTTCTGCGGCATGCACCCGCTCGAGGTGCAGGCGATCGCCGATGGCGAGGTGGCGCAGGGGATCGTCGGCTATGACCCGGTCGCCAACAGCCAGCTTACCGCCGAGGATATCCGCCGCTGCGAGGCCAATCCCGAAGCCCGGCTGCGGCTGGCGGCCAGCACCATCCCGACGCCGAAGAAGCTCAAGGGCGCCCGCTATACGCCGGTGGCCAAGCGCAACGACCGTCCGGACGGCATCGCCTTCCTGCTGCGCAATTACCCGCAACTGACCGACGCGCAGATCGCCAAGCTGATGGGGACGACCAAGGACACCATCCAGAAGGTGCGTGACCGCACGCACTGGAACAGCCCGAACATCAAGCCGCGCGATCCGGTCATCCTGGGCCTGTGCAGCCAGACCGACCTGCATGTGATGGTGCAGCAGGCCAATGATCGCCTGGCCCGCGAGGGGCAGACCGTTCCGCCGCCGCCGCCGCCCGAGACGGAAGAAGCGGCATAACGCGGCGCTGTTCACGCCGTCACGGATTGGTGCGCACCCCGGAAAAAGCAGCTCCCAAAAAAAGAAGAAGGACCCCGATACCGGCTGCGCAGTACCTTAGGGCCCTTGCTTCGCTATCAATTCTTTCTTTGCTCCAGGCTTAGCGGCCCCGACCAGGGGCTTTTTCCCTGGTCGAGCGCTGTCGAGGGGTCAGTTCAACGGTCGCAGCCGCTCCATCTCCTCCTTCACGTGCAACTTCTCGATCTTCAGCTTCACCAGGGTCTCGGAATCGGGCCGGGGGCGCTGATCCTCGTCGGCAATTCGTGCCTCAAGGCTGGCATGGCGCATCTTCAGGCTCTCGATACGGGACTGCAGGCTCATAGGGCCTCCTCTCGGGGGTGTGCTGTCTTCACTGACACGCTGCCGGAGCCAGGCTTGCAAGCGGACCTGCAAGCAGACCGGCGGTGCCGGCGCTGCGTGCCATGGAACCGTAACCCGGTTCGGGCCGCCTTTGCCAGCACACTCGGCATGAAAGATGCGCAATGGTCGGCGCGTAGGCGGGCGCAAGCTGGTGTGATAACAAACCGCCATGCTGACAGACCGTGACTCCCTGCTGCGCAAGCTGCACGAACTGCGAAGCGAACATCGCGACCTGGACACCGTCATCGCGCGGTTGTCCGAGCATGGCGCCATGGACCAACTCCAGCTGCAGCGGCTGAAGAAGCGTAAGCTGTTGCTCAAGGACGAGATCTCCTGGCTGGAATCCAGGCTGATCCCGGACAGCATCGCCTGACCCCCGGCGCGGATCCCCCGTCGTGAACGCCCCCGCCCCGGACATCCGGTCTGCCGCGCCGTTGGTGGGTATCATTATGGGAAGCCAGTCGGACTGGCCGACGCTGAGCCATGCCGCCCAGACCCTGGCCGAACTGGATGTGCCGCATGAGACGCGCATCGTCTCGGCACATCGCACGCCGGACCGGCTGCGTGACTACGCCGTCTCGGCAAGCGGGCGGGAACTCCGGGTGATCATTGCCGGGGCGGGCGGGGCGGCCCACCTGCCCGGCATGTGCGCGGCCTGGACATGGCTGCCGGTGCTTGGCGTGCCGGTCGAAAGCCATGCCCTGAAGGGAATGGATTCCCTGCTGTCCATCGTCCAGATGCCGGCCGGCGTGCCGGTCGGCACGCTGGCGATCGGCCGTGCCGGGGCGGTGAACGCCGCCCTGCTGGCAGCCGCCATCCTGGCCACGGCCGATCCGGCTCTGGCGACGCGGCTGGAAACGCTGCGCGCCGGGCAGACCAGAGCCGTGCCGAACGAACCGATGGATTAGCCCCCCAATGAGCATCGCCCTGCCGCCCAACAGTACCATCGGCATCGTCGGCGGCGGCCAGCTTGGCCGGATGTCGGCCCTGGCGGCGGCTCGCCTCGGTTATCGCTGCCACATCCTGACCCCTGAGCGCGACAGCCCGGCCTCGCTGGTTTCGGCCGGCACGACACTCGGCGATTACGAGGACCCGGCGGCCTTGCGCGCCTTCGCCGGCCGGGCCGACGTGATCACCTTCGAGTTCGAAAATATCAGCGCCGAGGGGCTCGACCTGCTGGCATCGCTCAGGCCGGTGCGGCCCTCGCCCTCGGTACTGCGTATCAGCCAGTACCGGTTGGCCGAGAAGCGTTTTCTCAACCGCATCGGGGTGCCGACGGTGCCCTGGGCGGCGGTGGACAGCCTGGCGGAACTGGACACGGCGGTCGCGCATATCGGCCTGCCCGCGGTGCTCAAGACCACCCGCCTCGGCTATGACGGCAAGGGACAGGTGCTGCTACGCGAACATCGGGAGATCGCCGCCGCATTTGCGGAGATGTCGCCCAAACCATTGATCCTGGAGGGTTTTATTGACTTCGCCTGCGAGATCAGCGTGCTCGTGGCACGCGGCTCGGACGGCTCGATGTCGACCTTCGACACGGTGGAGAACGGCCACCGCGACCATATCCTGGACATCACCTACGCTCCCGCCCGCATCTCCGAGCAAACCGCCGCGGCGGCTCAGGCGATGGCGCGGCGGGTGGCGGAGGGACTCGACTTGGTGGGCGTGCTGGCGGTGGAGATGTTCGTGACCGCTGACGGGCGGGTGCTGGCCAATGAGATCGCGCCGCGGCCGCATAATTCGGGGCACTGGACCATCGATGCCTGCCCGACCAGCCAGTTCGAGATGCATGTGCGTGCCGTCGCCGGTTTGCCGCTGCCGCCGGCCGCGCGGCACTCGGATGCGGTGATGAAGAACCTGGTCGGACCGGAGGAAATGGCGCTCTGGCCGGAGATCGTTGCGAGTCCGGGGCTGATTCCGCACCATTACGGCAAGACTGACGTCCGGCCCGGCCGCAAGATGGGCCATGTGACCCGGCTGTTTCCGCGCGGCGGCCTGCCCGGGGCGTTCGGCATCGCCGCGGCACTCGGCAGGCTGGCGCCGGCGGACGCGGACTGACGCAGGGCGCTGGCGCGGCTAACGGACCCCCGCCAATGCCATGACCACGCGGGCAAAGGCATCCAGATCATGCCAGCGCGCCGCCTCCGTCACCTGGCCGAGCGCCAACACGCCGCCCGAGGCCAGGACTGCCCCCTCGATCATCAGATTGTCGGACAGAGAAAAATCCTCCAGCAGGAGGCCTTCGGAATCGCGCCAGTCATTCCCCGTACGGCTGGCGCCGCCACCGAGGAAGATGCGGGTGCGGTCGGCAAAGGGGCGGCAATCGTTCGACCACGCGAACACGGGCAGGCCGAGCGCGCGCGCAAACCCCACCTCGAACACCGTGCCGGCGTCGGCACTGGGACCACGAAACGGGGTGAGATTGGCAATCACCGCCTGGCAGGATCGGATATGCGACTCGTTGCGGAGCGCGATGCGGCGGGCCTCGGGCAGCGCGGCCCAGCACGCGGGCTCGTCCGTCAGGTCGTCGAGTGGCGAGACGCCGTGCAGGGCGTGACGGGTGCAGACATCCTTCAGCGCCGCGGCCCGGGCGAATGGGTCGGGCAAAAAGATATCGGGTCCGGCAAGATATACGCGCATAAGTTGTAATCCTGCCCGAGTATGGTCACGGTGCCAAGATAATCGAGCGAAGGGCGGCCAGAGGCCCGGCCCTTGGAAACCCTCACCGCGTATAACGCGCCGGCGGATGACGGCCCGCGGGCGGTTGGGGCCCTTTCGTTTGCCTGCCCGCTTGTGCCGCGCCGGGAGGGGTGGCAGAAGCGGAACCTGCGCGAGACAGACGCGGCCGCTCAGGCGCGGTGGGAAAAATTCAGAGGGCTGAATGGCAAAGATCAAGGTGAAAACCCCCGTCGTCGAGCTCGACGGGGACGAGATGACCCGTATCATCTGGGGTTTCATCAAGGACAAGCTCATTCTGCCGTATCTTGATATCGATCTGAAGTATTACGACTTAGGAATAGAATATCGCGACCAGACCGACGACCGCGTCACCGTGGAGTCGGCCAACGCCATCAAGGAGTATGGCGTCGGGGTCAAGTGCGCCACCATCACCCCGGACGAGGCCCGGGTTGTTGAGTTCAAGCTGAAGAAGATGTGGCGCAGCCCGAATGGTACCATCCGTAACATTCTGGACGGGACCATCTTCCGCGAACCGATTATCTGTCGCAACGTGCCCCGTCTGGTGCCGCACTGGACCCAGCCGATCGTCATCGGCCGGCATGCCTATGGCGATGTCTACCGTGCCACCGAAACCAGGATCCCCGGTCCTGGAAAGGTCTCGCTGGTCTACCAGCCGGCCGATGGCGGGGCGCCGCATGTGATGGACGTGCACGACTTCAAAGGCCCCGGCGTGGCCATGGCCATGCATAACACCCGCGCCTCCATCGAGGGCTTTGCCCGCGCCAGCTTCCACTACGCGCTGCTGCGCCAGTACCCCGTATACCTCTCCACCAAGAACACGATCCTGAAAGCCTATGACGGCATGTTCAAGGACGTGTTCCAGGAGATATTCGACGCCGAGTTCCGCGCCGATTTCGACGCCGCCGGCCTGACCTACGAGCACCGCCTGATCGACGACATGGTGGCCTGCGCGCTGAAGTGGAACGGCGGCTATTTATGGGCGTGCAAAAACTACGATGGCGACGTGCAGAGCGACATCGTGGCGCAGGGCTTCGGCTCGCTCGGCCTGATGACGTCGGTGCTGATGTCGCCGGACGGGCATACCGTCGAGAGCGAGGCGGCGCACGGCACGGTCACCCGCCATTACCGCGAGCATCAGAAGGGACGCGAGACGAGCACCAATCCCATCGCCTCGATCTTCGCCTGGACCCGCGGCCTGGTGTACCGTGGCAAATTCGACAACACCCCGGACGTGACCGCCTTCGCCGAGACGTTGGAGCGCGTGTGCGTCGAGACGGTGGAGAGCGGCGCCATGACGAAGGATCTTTCCATCCTTATCGGCAAGGACCGGCCCTGGCTGAACACCCAGGATTTTCTGGCGAAGATCGATGACAATCTGCAGAAGGCCATGCAGAAGGCCTGATCGCAGGCAACCCGCGGGTCGCCGCGACCGGCTGAGTCGCCTGGCGGCCTGCTTGTGGCCGGGTCAGTTTTGTGGCGATCAGAACGTTACTTCGACGGGACGATCATGTTGCGCGGCTGGTTTTTCATCGAGATCGGGTGGCCTTGCGTGCCAGCCGAGGCCGCTCAGCCGAGGCCGCATTGTGTTCGACGGGGCGCCAGGCTTTACGATATTGCGACTCTCCACCATCCTCGTGGAGGAGATACGTCAAATGACAAACGTAAACAATTTCAATTGGTTAAAGCGGCAATCGGCGCCATGGTGGTCACGAGGGGGCGGGCATCCAGGATGAAAATGATCAACGGAAAGCTCCGTCCAGCACCCGGTCGCAGCCTTGTGAGTTGCGGGTATCGTATACGAGCGCAACAGATGGAATGCCCTGCCGTGTTGTAACTGGTCCAGGAGTTTCGTGTGTTCGACAATTTTTCTGCCCGCCAGGGTCACACCGGTCAGGATCATACCGGCCAGGGCCATACCGGGGTGCCGGCACGAGGCCGATTCGATCCGTCCTTTCCTCTTGTATTTACCCATATTCCCAAGACATCCGGCGTTGCATTGCGGCTGGCACTCACGAAGGCTCTGGAGCCTCGTCACGTCGTTGGCGGTTTCGACACCTCTTTGTTCGGCGATTTCGCGGCGTTTGAAACTCTTGCCGAGGCAAAAAGGGGCGAGATTTTCGAACATATCGCCACGTTGCCTCGCGGCGCCGATATGGTTCTCGCGCATATGTCTTATTCCACGACCATTGCCACCTATCCTGACGCCCAGCATGTCATCGTCCTGCGCGAACCGACGACCCGCTTGCTGTCGCATTTTGTGTATTGGCGCGGGCTGCCGCAAGACGATATCGCTGCCTGGGGGCGTTGGGGCGATCGGTTGCGCCTTTCGCATGCCACGCTCGCCGATTTTCTGTCGGATGATCGGATTGCGTGTCAGACAGACAACGTCGCGCTCCGGATGTTGCTCTGGCCGCATCATGCGATACCGTCGAGTGGCTTCATCTCGAATGCGGATGACGATGATTTGCTTGCCGCCGCGAAGAGCAGGCTCCGCGAGTACGCCTATGTGGACGTGATCGAGCGGCCCGGCTTTCAGGCGGCGCTCGGCGAGTGGCTGGGACGGCAGATCGATTATACGTCCCAGAATGTTTCCGAGACGATGCCGGCTGATCTTCGCACTGACTTCGCTCGTCTTCTTACGCCCCGGTCGATATCGCTTCTGCGCCAGCGGACGCGATTGGATGAAGTGCTGTGGCGCGCGATTGTCGGTGATGATCTGGACGCGGAAGCGCTGCGGCTTGGTGCGCTGTTGCGGGCGGTCGCACGTTACAGCGTACTGATGTCAGGATAGGGCCGCGGACATTCAACGTCGCCCCATGATCGCACCGCGCAGGCGCCCGGACAGGGCGTCAATGATGGCGACAGTCACCAGCACCATCAGAATCAGGAAGGACGTTTCCTGCCATTCCAGCACGCGGATGGCTTCCGACAGGTGCAGGCCGATGCCGCCGGCGCCGACCACGCCGATGATCGTCGCCGAGCGCGTGTTGGATTCAAAATAATAAAGCACCTGGCTGGCGAGGATGGGCAGCACCTGCGGCACGATGCCGAAGCGGATGGCGGTCAGGTGACCGCCCCCCGAGGCGGCGACACCTTCCACCGGGCGGCGGTCAGCGGCCTCGATCGCTTCCGACATCAGCTTGGCGAAGGCGGCGAAGTCGGATGAGGCGATGGCCAGCGCGCCGGCGAACGGGCCGAGTCCGACCACGTTGATCCAGATCAGCGCCCAGATCAGCGTGTCGATGCTGCGGATGGTATCCAGGCCGCGGCGGGTCAGCAGGTGCAGCAGCCAGTTGGCGACGACGTTGCGCGCGGCCAGGAAGCCGAACGGAACCGAAAGCAGCGCCGCGGTGAGCGTGCCGAGAAGCGCGATCGATAGCGTCTGCCCCAGGGCATCGAGATAGAGCAGGAACCGGTCCCAGGTGCCGGGGCTGGGCGGCAGCATCATCCCGGCGATATCGGCCAGGCGCCACAGCCCATGGAAAATGACGCTGGGGGAGAACTCCAGTTCGTAGAGGCCGAGTGCATAGACCAGCAACGCGCCGCCGATGAGGCCGATCGTGCCCGCGCGGACGCGCCAATCGGTGCTGAACATCTGCGGGTAGGCTGCCTGCATCTCGGCGCCGCGCGCAAGAAATGCGCTGCGGAGGTTGGGGCGGGGGTCGCTCATGTGCGCGGCTCAAGCGAGATGAGACGGTGGCGCAGTTGCTCGGAAGCGGCGTCGATCAGCATGACGCAGCCGATGATGAGCAGCAGGATGGCGCTCACGTCGGAGGTGTGGAACTGGCGGATGGCGGTGATCAGGTCCTGGCCGATGCCGCCGGCCCCGACTACGCCGATGACAGTGGCGCCGCGCACGTTGATCTCGAAGCGCAGCAGCGCGTAGCTGGCGAAGTTGGACAGCACCTGCGGCAGCACGCCGAAGCGCACCTGTGCGAACCATGATCCGCCGGTCGAGGCGATGCCCTCGACCGGCTTCATGTCGATGCTTTCGACCACTTCGGAGAACAGCTTGCCGAGGGCGCCGGTGGTGTGGATGGCGATGGCGAGGACGCCGGGGACGGCGCCGAGGCCGAAGGAGGCGACGAAGATGAGGGCAAAAACGATGTCGGGGACGGTGCGGCAGAATTCCAATGCACGGCGCACGATGATGCGCAGAGCAGCGGAGCGCACCAGGTTGCGGCTGCACAGGAAGCAACTGGCGAAGGCGCCGAGCGTGCCGGTGAGCGTGCCGAGATAGGCGATAAGCAGCGTCTCGCCGAGCAGGCGGGTCCAGCGGTGGATGCCCCAGAACCATTCGGCGGGGTCGGTCCAGACCCGCTCGCCGGAGTCGAGGATCAGCAGACGATCAAAATAATCGCCGAAATTGCCGATGCCGGAGAAGAATTTGTCGGCGTCCACCTCGGCGCCGGCGCCGGCGACGATGATGCAGAAGGCGAGGATGGCGATGCCCAGCAGCACACGTCGCTGCTTCGCCGCCACCGCCGAGCGGTAGCCGCGCAGCAGCGGCTCAAGCTGCGCCTCCGGCGGAATGGTGACGGTGCGGGGCACGGCGGATCCCGGTTTGGTAAGCGGCCTCCCGCGCCGGCGATCCGGCGCGGGAGAAACCGGCTCAGGCGTTGTTCTGCTTCTTCAGCTTGTCGACGAACTGGATCAGCTTGATGGTCTGGTCATAGGCAGCGTTGTCGACCGGCTCCCAGGGGCGGTTCTTACCATCGGAGAGCTTGTCGAACGCCTCCTTGGCATGGGTGGGCGCATCCAGGAAGGCCTGGCGGATCTTGGCCTTCAGGTCGACGGGGAGATTGGTGAGATAGGCGGTCGGCGAGTTGACGATCATGTCGGACTTCAGGACGATCCGGAAATCATCTTTCTTCAGCAGCTGGCCGGACGAATCCTTCACCATGCCCTTATTGAGCATGCGGGTCAGGTTGCTGTCGTCGTCGGCGTTCCACCAGTTGGCGGCGACATCCACCGTGCCCTGCGCCAGGGCCAGCACCGCGTTCTCGTGGCTGCCGGTCACCACCACCTTGGAGAAAAACTTGTCGGCCGCCGGCACGCCGTTCTTGCTCAGCGTGTACAGCGGCATGTTGTAGCCCGAGGTCGAATTCGGATCGACCAGGCCGAGATTCTTGCCCTTCAGCTCCGGAAGGTTCGTGTAGGGGCTCTTTGTCAGCACATACAGCACCGAGTAGTAGCCCTTGGTGCCGTCGCTGTTCACGTCGATGACGAAGGCGTCGGTCTTTACGCCGATCAGCCGGGCGCGGGCGAACGAAGCCGGGCCGTAATAGCCGATATGCACGTTGCCGGAGCGCTGGCCCTCGATCACCGCCGCGTAGTCGTTGGCGATGCGCAGCGTGATCTTCGTGCCGATTTCCTTTGTCAGGTACTCGACGAAGGGGGCATAGCGGTCGGCCACGCCCGAGGCGTTCTCCGCCGGCACGACGGCGAACACCAACTCGGGGTATTTGGCTTTCCAGGCTTGCGCGAGGGCGGGGCTGGCGGATGCCGTGGCGGCGCCGGCCGCCAAGCCGGCCAGTAGCGTGCGGCGGTCGATCATCAGGTCACCTCAATTGCTGCGGAGTAGGCTCAGGCCGTGACGGCCAGGCCGGTTTCGGGGGCCGGGGCATCGTCGCGCTCCAGCACCTCGTTGGCTTCCAGGCCATACAGGTCGCGCGCCACACTATCGGTCAGCGCCGCGGGTACGTCGTCGAACACCAGCTTGCCGGCGGCCATGCCGACCAGCCGGTCGCAATAGGTGCGGGCGATGTCGAGCGAGTGCAGGTTTACCAGCACAGTGAGGCCGAAATGCCGGTTGATGCGCGACAGCGCGTCCATCACGATGCGGGAGCTGCGCGGGTCCAGCGAAGCCACCGGTTCGTCGGCCAGCACGATTTCGGGCTCCTGCACCAGGGCACGGCAGATCGCCACGCGCTGCTGCTGGCCACCCGACAGCGTCTCGGCGCGCTGCGGCGCGAGCGAGGCGATGTCCATCTGGGCGAGCGCGGCCATGGCGATGGCGCGGTCGTCGCGGCTCCACAGCTTCGCCATCGCGCGCCAGCCATCGGCATGCGCGAGCCGGCCCATCAGCACGTTGTCGAGCACGTCGAGCCGGCCGACCAGGTTGAATTGCTGGAAGATCATGGCACAGCGGCGCCGCCAGTCGCGTAGCGCGCGCCCCTTCAGGGCGGTCACGTCGCTGCCGTCCCAGGAGATCCGGCCGGCACTGGGATCGCCCAGGCGGTTGATCATGCGCAGAAGAGTTGACTTCCCGGCCCCGGAGCGACCGATCACGCCGACGAACTGGCCACGCGGAATGGTCAGCGACACAGTGTCCACGGCACGCGACCGGCCGAACTGTTTTGTCACGCCGTCAAGGACCAGCATGCGCGTTCCGACTTCTTCCCCGTTCGCCGGCGAGGTTATCCCTGATCGGCTGCGGGCCGGGCGTGAAGCTTTGATGACCGGGGCGGGCGCTCGGACAAAGCCGCGGCGGCGGTTGTCACCCTATCCCCGCGAACAGTGGCTGCCGCGAACAGTGCCGCCTGGCGGCATGCGTTTCGTGGCCGTTACGGCAGCACGGAGGGGCCGATGCGAGGCAGATGGAACGTGGCGGTACAGTGCGGGGTCACATAGGTCCCGGCGGCGGCTTCGTCGTCGAGATGGCCGGCGACCGTCACCGTGAAGGGGGGGGGCTCGGTGCCGGAGTGGCTTTGCGGAGCGTGGCGGGGCGCATTGGTCACGAGTGAACCGCTGAAGCTGCCGTCGGGGGCGATGGCGCCCGGGACCACCAGGACGCCATCGGAGGGGGCAAAGCTGAAGTGGTCGCCGATACGCACGAGTGTCGCCCGTGCGGCCGCCCCGGTGGCGCAGCCAGACAGATCGCCCGCGTAGCGGCTCTGGCGCGTGATCGGCACGATGCAACCGGCTGCCGCGAGGCAGCCGGCCAGGGCCAGGGCGGCGCGGCGGGTCAGAGAGGGGTGAGCGTGACCATCGCCACGCCGCGTTCGAGGATGCCGAGTTCCCGGGCGGCGCCGCGGGAAAGGTCGATGATGCGCCGGCGCGTGCCCGGTCGGTCGTTGATGGTGACCACGACGTTACGGCCGGAATCGACCAGGGTGACGCGGACACGGGTGCCCATCGGCAGGCTGGCATGGGCGGCGGTAAGTGCATCCTGATCGTAGGTGCCGCCGCTGCTGGTGGGCTTGCCGTGCCAGCGCTGGCCGCCATACCACGAGGCGAGGCCGCTCTGCTGACCGTGGGGAGGGGCCGGATTGTCGTCGAGGAAGGCGGCGGTGCGGACAGAGGCCAGGCGCGCCGGGGAGTGGCTCGCGGCCAGATGGACGGGGGACGCGCGACGCGCACGCTGAGTCAGGGTGACATGGTGCCGGGCCTGTCGGGCCTGGGTGGTTTTGCGATGGTCCGCGGGGGTTGAGGATTCCTGGGCCGCGAGTGCGGGGCCCATCAGCATAACCGATACGACGACGCCCGAAAGGGCGCTTCTTGCGAGGTCTTTCATCAAACGTATTCCCGTTCCGGTGCCGCGCCCCAAAGTGAGGGACGCCAGCAAGATGGAACCGCCGTACCCAAGAGCGGGCGGGGCGGCAAAGGTGCGGATCAAACGGCGCGCATCGAGCCAAGGAAACGCATCGCGATCAACCCCGGAATTGTGGCTGAATTGCGGCTCGTGCCGAAGGTTGCTGGTTGAGGCAGCAATCATGACTGCCGCATACGCGGAGATGCCCAGAAGGACTTGCAAAAATTTTCTGTTGCAATGACAGAGGGTTCTGAGATGTTTCGTATAAAACGGAGAGGTTTTTCGGAAAAAATTCCGGAACTTCAGAAAAAATTCCTTGCCCGAATGCCCCATTCCAGGGTATACGTTCCGACATGATCGGCGGCGTGCGCGGACGAGAGTCCGGCACGCCGCTTTGCGTTTCGGCAGGCAGCGAGGCTCGGACCTGGACACATGACAGGGCCATCGTTGCGATTGGCGGAATGGGCGCGGATGGCGCTCACGCCGCTCGAGCCGGCGGCGCATCATCTGCGTCTGTTGGCGGAACTGGAGCGGCTGGAGACCGGGGAGATCGACCGGCTGATGGTGCTGATGCCGCCCGGCAGCGCCAAGTCCACCTATGTTTCTGTTTTGTTCCCGACGTGGTGGTTGCATCGCCGCCCGCGTAGCGCGGTGATCGCGGCGTGCCACACGGCAGACCTGGCTGAACATTTCGGCCGGCAGGTGCGTCGGCTGGTGGCCGATCATGCGCCGGTTCTGGGCTACGGGCTGGCGGTTGGCGATCGCGCGGCGGGGCGGTGGGCGACGACCGGCGGCGGCACCTATTTTGCCACCGGGGTGCGGGGGCCGATTACCGGACGACGCGCGGACCTGGTGGTGATCGATGACCCGATCAAGAGCCATGCCGAGGCCGACAGCGCGTTGTATCGCGAGCATGCCTGGAACTGGTACCGCAGCGACCTGGTGACCCGGCTGCGGCCGCGGGCGCGGGTGGTGGTGGTGATGACGCGCTGGCACCCGGACGATTTGGGCGGACGGCTGCTGGAGACCAATGACGGCTGGACCGTGCTGCGCCTGCCCGCGCTGGCCGAGGCGGACGATCCGCTGGGACGGCCGCCGGGCGAGGCGCTGTGGCCGGAGTGGGAGGATCGCGCCGCGCTGGAGCGCAAGCGGGCGCTGGTGGGCGGGCGGATGTGGTCGGCGCTGTTTCAGCAATCGCCGCGCCGCGATGATGGAACGCTGTTTCCGATTGGCAGGATCGACGTGGTCGAGGCAGCGCCGGCGGACATCGGCAGCGTGCGCGCCTGGGACCTGGCGGCGACCGCGGACGGCGACGGGCGCGATCCGGACTGGACGGTGGGGCTGCGGCTCGGGCGCGAGGCGTCGGGTCGTTTCCTCGTGCTGGATGTGGTGCGGCTGCGCGGCGGACCGCACGAAGTGGAGGCGGCGATCGTGACGACCGCACACCAGGATGGGCGTGCGGTGCCGATCGGCCTGCCACAGGACCCGGGCCAGGCCGGCAAGCATCAGGTGGCGTGGCTGGCCACCCGGCTGGCCGGCCATCGCGTGGTCGCGTCCGCCGAAACGGGCGCCAAGCTGACACGGGCGTTGCCGGTGGCCGCACAGGCGGAAGCCGGCAATCTGCGGCTGCTGCGTGGCGGGTGGAACCGCGCGCTGCTCGATGAGCTGCGCGATTTTCCGCACGGGCGCAAGGACGACCAGGTGGACGCGCTGTCGCGCGCCTTCACGATGTTGGCCGATGCGCCGTCGCCGGTGCGGCGGCTGCATCTGCCGATCATGTCCCGCTGAGGCACAGGAACCCATGTTCGAAACCATCTGCGGACTGATCCCGCGCGATCCGGATTACGGCGAACGCGCACGGCGACTGGACATCTTACGACGGGTACTGGAAGGCCGGCTGTACGAAGCGCTGCCCTACGAGTTCCATGAGGAGCGTAACGCGGCCGGCGAGTACGTTCCGCTGCGGCTGCGGCGCCCCTCGGTGCGTTATCCGCTGGCGCGGATCGTGGTCGACGACAGCGTGTCGCTGGTGTTCGGCGACGGGCATTTCCCGATGCTTGACAGCGAGGACGCGGCGGTGCGCGCGGCGCTGGCGGACATAGCCAAAGAAGCCGGACTCAACCGGGTCATGCTGGACGCGGTGCTGCGCGGCTCGATCGGGTCGGTGGCAATTCAGCTGCGGGTGCTGCGCGGGCGGGTATTCCTGCAAGTGCTGGACACGACCTACCTGACGCCGCGCTGGGACCCGGAGGAGCCGGACACGCTGCTGAGCGTGACCGAGGCCTTCAAGGTACCGGGACGGGTGCTTTCGGCGCAGGGATATACGCTGGCCGACGACATCATTCCGGTACTGGTTCATGCGGCGCTGGGACGCGGAGACGGAGACCTGGTTTGAGCCGTGGCCGGTGGGGCAGCCATGTCCGTCGGTGGTGGACGAATCGCGCACGGTGCGGCACGGGTTGGGCTTCGTGCCGCTGGTGTGGATCCGCAACCTGCCGGGCGGTGACGGTGTGGACGGGGCCTGCACGTTCCGCCCGGCGATCGAAACGGCGATCGAGATCGACTACCAGCTCAGCCAGGCCGGGCGGGGGCTGAAATACAGCTCCGATCCCACATTGCTGGTGCGCGAACCGGCGGCGCTGGAGGGCGAACTGATCCGCGGCGGCGGCAATGCGCTGGTGGTGTCCGAAAAGGGCGACGCCAAGCTGCTGGAGATCAATGGCACCGCGGCGGCGGCGGTGATCGAGTATGTGCGCACCCTGCGCGAGCTGGCGCTGGAGGGCGTGCACGGCAACCGGGCCTCGGCGGAACGGCTGTCGGCGGCGCAGTCGGGGCGCGCGCTGGAGATGATGAACCAGGGGCTGGTGTGGCTCGCCGACAATTTGCGGGTGAGCTATGGCACCGGGCTGCTGGAGTTGGCGCGAATGGTGATCCGCGCCTCCAATCGCTACGCATTGCGCACGCACGGGGAGCGGATACCGCCGCTCGATGTCACGGCCCGGGTTGGCCTGAAATGGCCGCGCTGGTACCCGCCCACAGCCGAGGACCGGCTGCGCGATGCGCAGACACTGCGTGTGCTGGCCGCGTCCGGCACCATTTCGAGAGAGACAGCGCTCAAGTGCATCGCCGACGTCTACGATATCGAGGACGCCCCGGCGGAGCTGGCGCGCATTGCAGCTCGAGAGGACCCCATGAGTGAAGACGATCCGACCAGTGTGCCTGCCGAGGATTCCGAGGCGCGGGCGGCGGCGCTGCAGCGCCAGCTTGCGGAACTGGAAGTGCAGAGCCGCGAGCGGTTGATCCGCGCGGAGCTGAAGGCGGAAGCAATGCGCGCCGGGATG
The DNA here is from genome assembly GCA_963709085.1 of uncultured Alphaproteobacteria bacterium. Lineage (GTDB taxonomy): Bacteria > Pseudomonadota > Alphaproteobacteria > Acetobacterales > Acetobacteraceae > Rhodovastum. The sequence goes on along the minus strand of CAVPVB010000007.1, from coordinate 3,039,284 downwards.
GTGGACCTCGACGGGCTGAAGCTCGTGAATCCCGGCGTGCTTACCGTTGACGAGGCCGGCGAGGTGCAGGGAGCGGCGGCGTTGATGCAGTCGATGCGGCGCGCCAAGCCGTGGCTGTTTGCCGGGGTGAACGCATCGAGTACCGGCAACCCCGCCGCGCGCCGAGCCACCGCGGGCGCGGGCCGCCACCGAGATGACGACAGACGAATGGCTTGCCGCACGCGCCGAACTGCTGCGCCGGCGCTGACAGCTTCGTCAGCAGCGATAGCGCTGGCAGCTTCGCCGGCTCCGACAGCTTTGACAGATCGACCGGAACCCGCGGCGATGGGCGCCGGGGATCGTGTAACCGTGAGAGTAGAGCATGGGCATCCAGAATTTTCCTGCCGCGCTGCAGCCAATCATTCAGCAGGGGTTCCTCGAACGCGAGTTCGAGGAAGCGCTGCGCAGCCGCCTCGGCTACCGTGCCGTGGCCGACCGCGAGGAGTTCGCCGTCGGTATTGGCGAGACGTTGACCAAGACGCGCGCCGGGCTCAAGCCGAGCGTGACTGTGCCGATCGTGCCGTCGACCAACACCAACCTGGATAACGGGTTGACGCCGCAGACCTTTACCGTCGAGCAGTACACGATCACGATCAACCATTACGCGGCCACCACCGATCTGAACATGGTGACCAGCCGCGTCGGTATCGCCAGCCAGTTTCTGCTGAACGCCGCGATCAATGGCGAGCAGGCGGCACGCAGCCTCGACGAGCTGGCGCGGAATGCATTGTTTGCCGCCTATTTCGGCGGCAACACGCGGGTGCGGACCACGCTGGCCTCGCCCGGGCCGACGGTAGCGGTCGACGACGTGCGCGGTTTCCAGTCCACGTTCGTCAATGGCGTGCAGACGCCAGTGGGCGGTTCGGCGTCGTTGACCGTAACGGTCGGATCGGATGTCTACACGTTGGTGGGCACGAGCGTCGATGCGGTGAACGTGTCGACCACGCCGGGCGGCGTTTCGGGCACGCTCACCTTCTCCAGCGCGGTGACGGTGACGGATGCCACCGCGCTCAATACGGTGACGGCGGCAACGGCAAGCGCGGTGGTGCGCCCCAACGGGCGGAACAACACGACGCAGCTGCAGAACGGCGACACGTTGACCATGTCGTCGTTGCTGAATGCGGTGGCGCTGCTGCGGCTGAACGCGGTGCCGGAGATCGACGGTGTGTTCAATTGCTATCTCGATCCCGTCTCGGCACGGCAATTGTTCGCCGACAACGACTTCCGGCAGCTGTTCACCGGCGCCACCTCGGCCAACCAGGTGTTCAAGAAAGGGTTGATCAACGATTTCCTCGGGCTGCGCTTCATTCCGACGACCGAGGCCTACGTGCAGCCGCATCCGACCATCACCGGCGCGGTGGTACGGCGGCCGATCGTGTGCGGCAAGGGGGCGCTGATCGAGGGTGATTATGCCGGACTGGCGGCGGCTGACGTGGCGCCGAAGGATAGCATTATCTCGGTGGTCGATGGGGTGGCGATGGTGACGCGCGAGCCGATCGACCGGCTGCAGCAGATCATCGCGCAGTCCTGGTATTGGATCGGCGGCTTCTGCACTCCGTCGGACACCACGACATCGCCGAGCACGATTCCCACCGCAACCAACGCCGCCTTCAAGCGGGCGGTGATGATCGAGCACATCGGCTGACGGCAGGCGATCATCAGGGGCGCGCCTGGCGCGGCGGCGGACGGGGCATGCGGCCTCGTCCGCCGTTGCGGCCGGCGTTCGGCATTCGTGGGACGGGGGCGACGACATGGCGTTCAGCGAGGCCGAGAAGACCGACATCCGTCGCTTCTGCGGCTATCCGGCGCACGGGGTGGGCGGGCTACTGCAGGGGTGGCGCTTCTACCAGGTTTACGGGTTGCTGGAATACCGCCTGCTGCACCTGAGTGGTTCCGAGGAGGCGGTGGCGCGGCATTATCTGACCACCCTGTCGGCGCTCGAGCGGGCGGTGGTCGAGGCCAGCGGCAACCTTGATACCGATCGGGCGGCGGTGTGGACACATAATCGCGATGAGGTCCGCGACCGGGCTCGCCTGTTCGATGACTGGCGGCGACGGCTCGTCGGATTCATGGGCGTACCGCCCGGACCGGCGCTCGGCACCGGCGGCATTGCGCTGGTGGTGTGATGCGGGAAAGCACGCTCAGCGCCAAGGTCTGGCGCGGCCTGGGGATGGCGGCGCGAATGATCGGCGCGAAGACGGATGCCTATCGGCCGACCGATACGGGCGATCCGTTGCGGCCGGCCAACCGATACCTGCAGTTGCCGGCTTCGTTTATCCGTCCGGGCCTGCGGACCGTGCGGGCCGGTGGTTGGGGGGAGGCGTTCTGGGAGGGCGTGTTCGACGCCGCCTGCACGCGGCCCGGCGATTATCTGGTGCGCGCGGATGGCGGTATCTGGTTCGTCGCGGCGCAATTGCCGATGCAGGCGCCGCTCTGCGTGCGGACGCTGCGGCGGTTGAGCTTCACTCGTCCGTCCGGTCCGGTGAGCGCCGGGGCGAATTCGTACGGCGGCGTGAACCGCAGCACGGCGGTGGACGTGCTGACTGGTTGGCCCGCGGCCATGGGAACGCCGGGGGCTGCGGGCCAGATTGAACTGGCGACAGCAACGACCCTGCCGCAGGCCATGTGGATGGTGCTGCTGCCGCCGCTCGAATGGCTCGCGTTGCTGCCCGGCGACACGATGACCGACGATCTGGGGCGCGCCGGCGTGGTCGAGGCTGCCGAATGCACCGAACTGGGCTGGCGCCTGGTGGTCCGGCAGTCGACATCCTGAGGCATGCAGCATTCGAGCGCGTCGCAGCGCCGAGCAGGGTTCCAGGCTGCGCCACAAACGCCTGCGCGCAAGCGGCTGGAATTGCCACCCCCGCCGACAGCACCTGCGAAGGAGAAAGACAATGTCCACTTATGCCGTCTGGCTCGATTGCACCACGATACCGCCAACGGCCACCGTTGCGCAGATCCCGGACCCGCTGCCCGGCAGCAACGATCCGATCGGCGCGTACCGGACGACGCAACCGGCACCGACGGCCCGATGCATCGGTTATGTCGCAACAACCGACGGTGGCGTGAACCTGCCGGCGTCTGGGTGGATGCCCCGGCTGTGAGGCAAACCATCGACGATCATGGAGGCTTCATCCCGCGCGCTTCGGCGCATGATCATGGGCCCGGCCTCTCGATACGTACGCCGACCGAGGAGACCGCAAGCCGATGGCAGATCAGTCCGATGTTGAGATTGCACTGGTCTCGGAAATCACGAACATTTTTTACCCTGCCGGGTTGTCTGCCGGCGGGCCGCTGACGCAGGCAGTGAAGATTTATCGCGGCTGGCCCAGCACGGCCTCGCTGCGGACGGATCTGGCGGCGGGTACGCTGAACGTCACCGTGTTCCCAATAGCGGACACGTCACGCAATACGACACGCTGGGCAGACGGCGTCGTGTCCACGAGCCGTACGACGCCATCGCTGACGGTCAGCGTGAGCGGCAACAGCGCGACCTTCGCGGGATCGGCGGCGACGGGGCAGCTGGCCGGGTTGCTCGTCGATGCCCTCACCGTGGTGCACCGGACGGTGACGGCGGATACGCCTGAGTTGGTGGCGGCGGCGCTCGGGCAGTTGATCCGCATGCGGCGCATCGCGCTGGTGAGCGGGGCGACGGTGACGGTGCCCGGTGCGAGATTGCTGGTGGGGCGGGTGGAGGTGGATCAGCCGGTGCTGCGCTGGACGCGCAGCCAGCTGCAGCAGTTCCGGATCAGCTGCTGGTGCCCGGACCCGATCTCGCGCGACGGTGTCGCTTCGGCGATCGACAATTCGCTGTCATCACGGAGTTTCATCGACCTTGGCGATGGCAGCACGGGGCGTCTGCGCTACGTGGGGACGACCGAATTCGACCAGAGCCAGGATGCGGCCCTGTACCGGCGCGACCTGGTCTATTCGGTGGACTACCTGACCACGGTATCCGACGCACTGCCGTCGATGATCTTCGGTGACACAACGCTCGCACCGCTCGGTTCGGGCATCGTGAAAAACCTGCTCAGCTGAACGGGAGTTTGCAATGACCATCCAACTCGTGGTGGTGCGTCCTTTCGGGACGTACGTAAAAGGCGCCGTGATCGGGGATGCCGCCTCGATCGCAGCGGTATTGGCATCCGAACAGGCGGCCAACGTGGTGCGGGTGCAGCAGCCGTCATCGTCGGCGCAGCCGGGGAAGGGGGGCTAGCAGATGCCGATCGTCCAGCAGGGGAGCCTGAACACCACCGCGCTGGTGGTGCCCGACCTCTATGTCCAGATCGTGCCGCCGCAGAACCTGGTGCTGAACGGGGTTCCCACCAACGTCGTCGGCGTGGTCGGTACGGCGAGCTGGGGGCCGGTGGGCCAGCCGGTGATCGTCGGCACGATGACGGACTATGCCGTCAGCTTCGGGCCGATCATGGCGCGCAAGCATGACATGGGAACGCCGGTGGCGGCCGCGGTGCAGCAGGGGGCGGCGAACTTCCGCTGCGTGCGGGTGACCGACGGGACCGACACGGCGGCGCAGTTCGAGGTGCCCGGGACGAATTTCCTGTTTACGGCGGTCTATACCGGCAGCCTGGGCAATCAGATTGCGGCCGTGCTGGGGACGGGGTCCCAGGCAGGCACCTGGCGGCTGACGCTGGCGCTGCCGGGTGGTACGCCCGAGGTGTACGACAATATCGGCGGCACCGGTGCCGCATTCTGGCAGAACCTGGCCGCGGCGGTGAATGACGGGCAGGGACCGCAGCGTGGCCCGAGCCTGCTAGTGGTGGCGAATGCGGGGGGATATGCCGGAGCGCCGGTGGCGTTCACCTGGACCTTCGTGACCGGGCCGGCGGGGACTGACGGTGCCAACGTGACCGCCCTGAATCTTGTGGGCGTGGACGTGGCGCCGCGGACCGGGATGTTCGCGCTGCGCGGGCTGGGCTGCAGCCTCGCATTGCTGGCGGACGAGGACGACGCGACGCAGTGGCCGACCCAGGCCGCTTTCGCATTGTCCGAGGGGATCTACATGATCCTGTGCGGGCCGGCAGGCGACACCATCACCAACGCGCTGATCGTCAAGCAGGCAGCCGGGCTGGACACTTATGCCTGCAAGCTGATGTTCGGCGACTGGATCTGGTGGAGCGACCAGGTGAACGCGGTCGTGCGGCTGATCAGTCCGCAGGGGTTCGTGGCGGGACGGCTGGCCAATCTGTCACCGGAGCAGTCGAGCCTGAACAAGCCGCTGTACGGCGTGGTGGGCAGCCAGAAATCGGGCACGCCGGGGACGGGGCAGACGACCAGCTACAGCAGCGTGGAACTGCAGGCATTGTTCCGGGCGGGCATCGATGTGATCTCCAACCCGCAGCCCGGCGGATTCTACTGGGGCGTCAGGTGCGGCCACAACAGCTCGTCCAACGCCGCCACCAGTGGCGACAATTACACGCGGCTGACCAACTACATCGCCGCCACGCTGGCCGCCGGCATGGGGCAGTATGTGGGGCAGGTGGTCAACGCCGCGTTGTTCAGGCGCATCCGTTCGACGCAACTGAGCTTCCTGCAGAATATGTTGTCGCAAGGCATGCTGGGCAGCGCCGATGGCAGCGTGCCGTTCAGCGTGATCTGCGATACCAGCAACAACCCGCAGTCGCGGACCTCGCTCGGCTATGTGCAGTCCGACGCGCAAGTCCAATACCAGGCGATCAACGAGAAGTTCATCGTCAATATCGAAGGCGGCCAGACCGTCACGGTGACGCAGCAATCGCTGGCGAACACGCCCGGCTCGCTGGCAGCGTAACAGGAGAACACGGTGACGAGCACAAGCTTTTCGGTCGGCCGCGACTGCCAGTTGGTGGTGATCGGGCCGTACGGTCGGATCGACCTGACATATGTGACGGCGTTTGAAAGCCGGCAGGTAACGGCGCCGGTGCGGGTCGATTGCATCGACGGCACGCAGATGGCGGCCGAACTGCCCAAGGGGTGGGAGGGCCATTTCGAACTGGAGCGCGGATCGCCGGTCGTGGATGACTTCATTGCGCAGGCCGAGGCGGCGTTCTTTGCCGGCACGGCGGTGCCGGCGGGGACGCTGTACCAATACGTGAACGAGACGGACGGCTCGACCAGCACGTACCAATACACCGGTGCGGTGTTCAAGCTGGCGCAAGCCGGCGCGTGGAAGGGCGATGCCAGCGTGAAGCAGCGGCTTGAGTTCTTTGCCGGACGGCGGACCAGCGTGTGATGGAACGGCAGGCGGCGTTCGAGTCTCCGTCGGCGCGGCTGGTGGCGGCGGCGCAGGCGGCGCCGGCGGTGACCGACTCGCGTGGGCGCGTGCTGTCGCTGCGGCGGCTGACGGCGCTGGACAAGCTGCGGCTGTTCAAGGCGGCCGGGCCGGTGCTGGCGCAAAACCAGCCCTGGCTCGGCATGGCGGTGCTCGCGTGCTCGGTGGCGGCGGTGGATGACGTGCCGGTGCCGCCGGCGGTGACCGAGGGGCAGGTCGAGGCGCTGGTGGCGCGGCTGGGCGATGACGGGCTGGCGGCGGTGGCCGCCGCGCTCGATGAGGGTGCGGCGCCGGCACATGCGGGAGAACTGGCGGGAAACTGAGCCGGCACCCCGATCTGGTGGATTGCCTCTACCTGATCCGGAACGGGGTGCCCTTCGACGTTGCGTTCAGCCTGCCCGCGGACGAGCGCCTGGCCTGGGTGGTGGCTCTCGGGACGCTCGATGGCGGCGAGTTCGACTTCGTGTCGATGCGGTGGAAGGAGCGGCCATGACCTTGCGCGGGCTGATGCGGCATCTGGCGCAGCTGGACCTGGAAGGCGTGGCGGCGACGGCGCTGGCGGCGCAGGCCGAGGCGATCGCGGCAGCGGTGCGCGAGGCCGGGGCGGATGGCGGTGATGTGCAGACGGCCAAGGTGGAGGCGTTGGTCGGGTGGCGCTCGGCGGCGCTGCGGCGGCGCGAGAGGGGCGATTTCGGCATGCGGCCGCGTCCCGCATTGGCGCCGGTGGCCGTGGCGCAGGGCGCGTGCGTGGCGGCGGCGGTCGGCGCGGCGGTCGCCGATGCGCTTCGGGGGGCGTGATGGAAGACGCCTACGAGATCGGCATCCGGCTGGTGCTGGAGAACGGCGTTTCGGCAGGCATCGCGGTGCTGCAGAACGACCTGGCGGCCTATGACCGGGCCCTGGCGGCGACCACTGGGCGGTTGCGGACGGTGACCGAGGCTGGGCGCGGCATGAAGGCGCCAGTGGGCCAGAGCGGGGCAGGTTCGGTCGTCCCTGACGCCGCCAGGCGGGCGGAAGCGGAAGTTCCCGACGCCGGGCAACGACACGTGCCAGTGACGGCGCCTGCGATGCCGCTGCCCGCGGCTTCGTTTCAGGCTCCGACGGCGGCGTCGTCGGTTGCGGTTGCCGCACCAGCGACGTTGCCGCCGGTTGCGCTTCCCGTGCCTTCCATGCCGCAAGCGGCGTTGCCCGGGCGCATTCCTGGGCTGTTGCAGGTGAGGCAGCGGTCGCCAGCCGCTCCCGAGCAACCCGTGCGTGCGAAGGCGGAGGCGGAGGCGCAACAGACTGTGCCGCCGTTGCGGCACGGGCCGGCAACGGCGGCATTGATGGTGATGGCGGTTCCGCCGCCGCCACCGCGTTACGCGCGGTATGCGCCGACACCAGCGGCCGGCCAGCGGCCGGCAGTCGCGACGCCGGATGGGCCGGATGGCAGGACGATGCCGGTGGCCGCTCCGGATCGGCGAGAAGACCCGCCGGCTCCGCTCGCGGTGCGTGCGTTGTTCCGTTCTTCTGCCTGGAACGCGCCGCCGACGGGTGCGGACCCCGCATCGGCGGGCGCGCAGGTGGCGCCGCGGCCGGCAAATGCAACGGCTGCAGCGGCGACTCCGGCGGCGCCGGTTGCCGCCGCGGCGTCGTCAGGGCCGGTGCGGGGCGATGTCTACCTGGATGGTGCGCGTGTCGGACGCTGGATGTCGGACCGGCTGGCGCGGGAAGCCGATCGTCCGCAGGCGGGGGTTACGGGGTTCGATCCGCGGCTGGGTCCCGCCTGGCCGGGCTCCTTGCATGGCACGTGAGTGTTGAGGACCTGAGTGATGGCCGAGAGCGCATTGCTGCTGGGACCGATCCTGTTCCAGGATTTCGAATTGCCGGAACGGGTGCGCTGGGGCGGCCGGCAGCTTCTGGCCGTGCACCGGCTTCCCGGCGGCGTGCGGGTGATCGACTCGCTGGGGCGCGACGACGCCGACATCGTGTGGTCGGGCGCTTTCAGCGGCAACGATGCGGCGGTGCGGGCGCGCGCGCTGGACCTGATGCGGGCGGAGGGCGGCTTCTGGCCGCTGACCTGGGACTGGTTCTTCTACACCGTGGTGATCGCCCGCTTCGAAGCGGACTACGCGCGGCCTAACTGGATCCCCTACCGGATTACCTGCACGGTGGTGCGTGACGAGGCGGCGGCGGTGGTGCTGGCCACGGTGTCGCTGGCCACGAGCCTGCTGGGTGATCTGACTACCGCGCAGGGGCTCGGCAGCGGCGTGGCGCTCGATGCGGCGATCGGTTTGCTTGCATCCACACAGGCGACACAGCCCGGCAGCAGCGCTTATGCCGGTGCAAATGCGGCCCTGGCGGGCGCGTCGCAGCAGATCGGCGCCGGCATTGCGGAGACCGGGGCGCAGCTTACCACCGCGCCGGTGTCGAATGCCGCGGGGCTGGGTACGGCCGCCGGTCTGGCCGGGCAACTCGCGGCTCTGACGGCCGCGCGCGGCTACGTGGGGCGTGCGGCGGCGAACCTGGCGAATGCGGATACGTGAGGGGCCATGCGCACGATCACGGTGACCGGCGGCAATCTGTTCCAACTGGCCGCACAGCAGCTTGGCGACGCCACGCAGTGGATTCGCATTGCTCAGGCGAACGGGCTGTCCGACCCGATGCTGGCGGGGCTGGTGAGCTTGCGCATCCCGGCGGTCGATCCGTCGGCGGGAGGCGGCATTGCAACTCAGTAGTAGCCTGCCCAATCCGCTTCCGGCGGTGCGCTATCCGCGGCTGCGCGTGCTGGCCAACGGCGCGGTCGTGCCAGGCGCCTTTGAGGCCGAGGTGCTGAACAACAGCCACTTTGCCGCCGACCGCTTCCGGCTGGGGTTGGCGATATCGGCCGACCCGGCGCGCGGTGCCGCGTGGTGGGCCGATCAGGACGGTGTGCTGATCGATATCGAAGTGTCGCTTGGTGGCGACAGCGTGAACCTACTGCACGGCAGGGTGGACTCGGTGGAGATCGATCTGCCGGGCGATGCGGTGCGGCTGAGCGGGCGCGACCTGAGCGCGGCGCTGATCGAAGCGCGCGCGCAGGGAACCTTCGCCAACCAGACGTCGAGCGACATCGCCACGACCCTGGCGGGGCGGCATGGCATGTCGGCGGATGTGCAGCCAACGACCACGCCGGTGGGACGTTACTGGCAGTTGGAGCACGACAGCCTGGTGCTGGACGGGCTCGCGCGGGCGACCACGGAGTGGGATCTGCTGGTGACGCTGGCGCAATACGAGGGGTTCAACGTGTGGGTGCAAGGGACGACGTTGCATTTCCGCGCGGTGAATACGCAGGCGTCGCCGATAGTGCTGCAGGTGGCGGAGCTGAGCACGCTGCACCTGGAGCGGGCGTTGACGCTGGCGCAAGGCATCGAGGTGACTGTGAAGAGTTGGCACAGCAGGACCGCACAGTCCTGCGTGCAGACGGCGTCGGCGAACCGGACGGGCGGGAAGACCCAGAACTATGTCTATATCGCCCCCAATCTCACGCCGGACGCAGCGCTGAAGCTGGCGCAGCAGCGACTGGCGGAGCTGACCCGGCACGAGCGGGGGATCGTGACTGAGATGCCGGGGGAGTTGTCGCTGATGCCGGGCCAGCAAATCCTGCTGCAGGGCTCGGGAACGTCATTCGACGGGATTTATGCGATCGATTCGGTGGAGCGGCGGCTCGACATGTCGCGCGGCTTTACCCAGTGGTTGCGTGCGCACAACGCCGGCACGGCCGCATAAGCACCAGCAAGGCGGGTTCCCTATGGAGCGGCTCCTGAATGCGCTGAAGGCGCAGGCGGCATCGCTGGATCGTGCGCTCGGGCAACCCCGTTTCGGGGTGGTGGCGAGCGTCGATCCGGCCCGTTATGCGGCGCGCGTATCGCTGCAGCCCGAAGGCGTGCTGACCGGCTGGCTGCCGGTGCTGTCTGCCTGGACCGGGGCGGGGTGGGGGGCGGTGTGCCTGCCGGCGCCGGGCGACCAGGTGCTGGTGGTGCCGCAGGAAGGTGATGCCGAGCACGGCGTGATCGTCGGCGCGAGCTACAGCGACGCGGCGCGGGCGCCGGTGGCACCGACGGGCGAATTGTGGCTGGTGCATCGCAGCGGCGCGGCACTGCATCTTTGCAACGATGGCACGGTGCGGATCGCCGGCGATCTGCATGTCGCCGGTGACATCTATGATCAGCAGGGATCGCTGGCGCGGCTGCGGGGTCATTACGATGCGCATATCCATGCCAGCCTCGGCTCGCCGCCGAGCCCGCAGGACTGATTGCCGGCGACGACAACGGAGCAATGGGATGTCCGATCTGCAGCACCAGTTCGGTGCCGACCTCTCGGTCGGCCCGACCGGGGACGTGGCGATTGTGAGCGGTCCGGCGCTGGGCCAGCAGCGGGTACTGCGGCGGCTGCTGACCAATGCCGGCGACTACATCTGGCAACCCGGCTACGGCGCGGGGTTGGCGCAGTTCGTCGGACAGCCGGCGGACGCGACGCGCATCCGTGCGGTGATCCGCAGCCAGATCTTCAAGGAGACAGCGGTGGCACGCGCGCCGGAACCGGTGATCGACGTGGTCTCGGATGGCGGCGGTACGGTCTCGGTGCAGGTCAGCTACGCCGACGCCGAGACCGGCCAGACCCAGCTGCTCGGCTTTACCCTCGGCGATGGAGCCTGATCCATGCAGTTGCAGCTGCAGACGTTCACCACCCTGGTTGCAGCCGCGGCCGCCGCGGTACAGGGCTCGGCGAAACAACTCATCGACCTGACGGTCGGCTCGACGTTGCGCGCCGTGCTGGAAGCAAGCGCCTCGGTCGGGCTGTGGATGCAGTTGCTGATTTTGCAGGTTCTGCAAATGACCCGGGCGGCGACCAGCGCGGGCGCCGATCTTGACAGCTGGGTGGCCGATTTCGGCCTGACGCGGCTGGCGGCGGTGGCGGCAACGGGATCGGTGACGTTCACGCGTTTCACGCCGACGAACGCGGCGCTCGTGCCGCTGGGAACGCAGGTCAAGACGGCCGATGCCATGGTGGCTTTCGATGTGACGCAGGATGCCACCAACGCCACCTGGAATGCCACGCTGAACGGCTATCTGATACCAGCCGGCCAGGCCAGCGTGACGGTGCCGGTGGTGGCCGAAATGGCAGGCAGTTCCGGCAACGTGCAGGCCAATACCATCACGCTGATCTCGGCAGCGATTTCGGGGGTTGATACCGTGACGAACGCCTTGGCGTTCACGAACGGGATCGATGCCGAAACCGACGCGGCGCTGCGGGCGCGGTTTCAGAACTACATCAATACAAGGAGCCAGGCGACACCGGCCGCGGTCGGGTATGCGGTGTCCTCGGTGCAGCAGGGACTCACCTGGACGATCCAGGAGAACACCGCCGCCAGCGCCATCGACACGCCCGGCAATTTCGTGGTGACCGTGGATGACGGGACGGGCGAGCCGAATAGTGCTCTGCTGGCAAACGTGCAGATCGCTGTCGATGCGGTCCGGCCGGTCGGCTCGACATTTCAGGTGCAGGCACCCGGTGTGGTCGCGGCCGATATTTCCCTGAGCGTGACAGCGGCGGCAGGCTACACGCAGGCGCAGGCGGTGGCAGCGGTGGGGACCGCACTGACGGCGGCGGTGAACGGCGGCGGCATGGGCGTCGGGTTCATGTTCGGCTCGATTTACCAGGTGGCCTTGAACTGCCCCAGCGTGGCGGCCGCCGAGTTGGTGACGCTGAACGGCGGGACATCCGACCTGACAGCGACGCAGGCGCAGGTGGTCCGCGCCGGCACGATCACGGTGTCCTGACATGGCAACGGGAGATCAGGCCGACATCGTGTTGCGGCTGCGGGCGGTGCTGCCGGCGCGATGGTTCCCCGATACGGCGCCGGGGGCCGCGAGCAACACGCCTGTCCTCGATGCCTTGCTGGCCGGTGTTGCCAATGTCTGGACACAGGTTTTCTCGGCTGTGCGCTATGCGACCCGGCAAGCGCGCATCGCGACCGCAACCGATGTGTTCCTGGACATGATCGGGGTGGATTTCTTCGGCACCGCGATGCCGCGCCAGCAAGCGGAAAGCGATGCGCATTATCGGGCGCGGCTGCAAGCGGCGATGCTGCAGCCGCGGGGGACGCGGGCGGCGCTGGTGCAGGCGCTGGTCAATCTGACCGGCCGCCTGCCGGTGATCTTCGAGCCTGCCCGCCCGTCCGATACCGGCGCCTGGGGCGTGGCGTGTGGCTGGGGGAGCGCAGGCGGCTGGGGCAGCCTCGCCATGCCGTTCCAGTGCCTGGTGACCGCGTTCCGGCCGCAGGGCGGTGGGGTGTCGGTCGTCGCGGGATGGGGCGTTCCGGCGGGCGGCTGGGGCGGCGGGGCGATCGAGTACGCCACCCCGTCGATGGAGAGCGAAGAGGTGAGCGACGCACAGGTCGCCGCCACCGTTGCCGGGGTGATGCCGGCCGCCACGATCGCCTGGATGCGTATTTCCAACTGAGGGCCACCAATGGACCGCACGATCGTTTATCCGGGCAGCATTCCGCTCGACACGGATCTGCTCCGACTCAACCGTAACACCATGGTCGCGCTCGGTGCGCTGATGAAGGCGGTGCTTGGGACCTCAGTGGTGGTGGATGGGCTCAGCGTGTCGCCGGCGACGCCGAACGCGCTGTCGGTGATCGTCGGACCGGGCAGCCTCACCGCGCTGGGCGTGGTGGACGCCACGCCATTCGGCTCGCTGCCGGCCGATGGCGACGGCCTGCTGAAGATGGGGGTGAATCTGGAGCCCACCACGTTGACCGTGTCGGCTCCGACGATTGCCGGGCAGAGCGTGGCATATCTGATCGAGGCGGCTTTCATCGAGACCGATACCACTCCGGTTGTGCTGCCCTACTACAATGCCAGCAATCCGACGCAGCCCTGGTTGGGGCCGGCCAATGCCGGGACGGCGCAGCCGACGTTGCGGGTGCAGCAGGTGCAGTTGCAGCTGCGCGGCGGCGTGGCCGCTTCCACCGGCAGCCAGGTGCCGCCACCCGTCGATGCCGGCTGGGTGGGACTTGCCGTGGTGACGGTGGGGTACGGCCAGAGCACGGTGGGGCCTGGCAATATCGCGCCGTATGCGTTGGCGCCGGTGTTGCAGTACCGGCTGCCTCAGCTCCGGCCAGGATTCGCTGCGTTGCAGGCGTTCACGACCAGCGGCCCGTTCGTGGTGCCGAGCGGTGTGACCCAGGCCAAAGTGACCGTCATCGGCGGCGGTGGGGCCGGGGGGACGGACGCGACCATGCCGGGCGGTGGCGGCGGTGCCGGCGGCCGGGCGGTTGGTATCGTGAGCGGGCTGACACCTGGCAGCACGATCTATGTGACGGTTGGCGCCGGTGGCGTGGCATCGGCGACCCCGGGTCAGGGCGGTCCGGGCGGCACCTCAAGTTTCGGGACATACCTGTCGGCGACCGGCGGTGTCGGTGGCGCTGGCGGGACCGCCAACCAGCCGAACGCCGGTGGCTCGGGCGGCAGTGGCGTGGGAGGCCAGATCAACGAGGTGGGGTCGTACGGCACCGATTGCGTCGTGCAGGCCGCGCAAGGCGGCGATGGTGGCGGACCGGGGAACGGGCGCGGGACCACGGGGAACCTGAACGGGTTGGCGGCCGGTGGGCCGGGTGGCGGCGGGGGCGGCGGTGGCTGCAGCCAGCCGGGCGGCGGGACCGGAACGGTCGGCGGCAACGGGGCCAGCGGGCTGGTTTTCGTCGAATACTGACCAGCGGGCGAGCAAAGGGAAGTTGCCGGATGAAGACATATGCACGGCTGGAGAACCACGTGGTGGCGGAGATCATCAACACGACGGGGGACATCGCCAAACTGTTCCACCCGTCGCTGGTCTGGGTCGACGTGACCGGGAAGGGCGTGCAGGTGGGCTGGGTGCAGAATAGCAATGGCAGTTTTGCCCCACCGCCAACGCCACCAGTAGCGGTAGTGCCGGCACCGAGCGTGGCCGAGTTGCTGACCGAGCTGACCGCCATGAGGGCGCAGGTCGCGCAGCTCCACACCAGCTGAACGAAAAGCGGCCCCGTTATTCGTCGCCGTGGCAATGGGTCACGGCCATCAGGAAGTACCGCTGCGGCGATGCTCCGGCATGGCCGGCGCGTTCTGGGGAGCAATCCGATGCCCACCGTCGCCCCTCAACTGGTTCATGCGAGCATTGCGCGGCGCGTGGTGCTCGATGGCTTCGTTCCGACCCCGCCCGGCAGCCTGGCGCCGACGCCGGCGGCACTGTCGTGGCCGGCAAAAGACCCGGGGGATGTGCTGGACTACGCGTTCGATATCTCGCCGGCCCTGGCCGGCAACGACCGGGACACCATCGCCACGATCGATGTGACGATCCAGCCATCGGCGACCGGCGATCTGACACTCGCGTCGTCAGCGGCGGATGGCAACGTGGTCGTGCTGTGGCTCGCCAACGGGCATGCCGGGACGGTGTACTCGGTGCAGGTGACCATTGGCACTACGGCGGGGCGGACCATCGGGCGGGCGATCTACCTGCCCGTGCTGGCGCTGGTGTCGGGCGCGCCGCCTGCCAGCGCTTTGACCACCACCGACGGTACGGCCGTGACGGATTCGTCGGGCAATGCGATTACGGTCGGGAGCTGAACCGATGCCGACGATCGACCAGCTGGATGCGGCCACCGCTGTCGCCGCCACCGACGCGTTGCCGGTCAGCCAGAACGGCGTGCTTCGCAAGGCGACGCAAGCGCAGATCGTGGCCGGTCTGCAGGCGACACTGGCAGTGCCGCAGGCGAACCTGCTGGGTCGGAGCAGCCCGGGCACCGGTGCGGTGGAAACCGTTGCGCTGGGGTCGGGCCTTTCGCTCGCCGGCGGGGTGCTGTCGGTGCTGCCGCCGGCGCAGATTTTTCCCACCTTGCCGCCGGCCGGGCCGCCGGGTGGGGGTGACCTGGTGCCGCTGGGCCAGAACGGCGAGGACATGGCGCTGCCGTATGCGCAGTTCATGGCAGGGCTGTCCACACTGGCGGGTGTTGCCGGCTCGGGGTTGGTTGCGCTGCCTACCGGCGCCACCGCGTCGCGGCGGCTGGCCGACCTGTTTGCCGATTCGGTCGCGGTCGAATCGTTCGGCGCACATGGCGACGGCGTGACCGACGACAGCACCGCGTTCGCCGCGGCGGTGGCGTCCGGCCGGCCGGTGCGGTTGGGTCATGCGACCTACGTGGTCAACGGCCAGTGGACGATCAGCCAGGCCGGCACCGTGTTGCTCGGCACGCCCGGCCTGAGCGTGCTGCGGCGGGCCAGCCAGAGCGGCGGCGCCTGGATCGCCATCCAGGCGGACGGATTCCGCGCCGAGGGCGTGGTGTTTGACGCCAATAATGCTGCGGTGACGCTGGAAAGCTGGGGGGTTCAGGTTGGCACGCAATGTCTGACGTCGGACTTCCATCGCTGCGCCTTCCTGAATGCGAGCGGGCCCACGCTGGGCTGCGGGCTGGTCTTCCTGGCGTCCGATCCGGCGATGTGCCAGCACGTAGTGCGCGATTGTGAGTTTGCCGGCAATGCGGCGCACGGCGTTTGGGTGCAGGCCTGCGACGGTGTGTTGGTGGCGGAGTGCCGCGCTCACAACAATGGCGCATACGGCATCTGCGTTGACTACAACGACCCTACCTTCCGCCAACAGGCGCGACTGGTCCAGGTGGTGGGCAACCGCTGCTGGGGAAACGATCGTGGTATCGCGGTTGGCAACTTCAACCAGACCAATACCAACCCGCCGGTCTGGGGACACGCCAACCCCGACGTGCTGATGGTGCTGGTTGCCGGCAATCTCTGCCATAACAACGCCAGCTACGGCATCGCGGTGTCCGGCTGGGGGCTGGTTGTGCAGGATAACCTGCTGACCAACAACGGTCTGGCTTCGCCGTCGGGAGCCGGGTTGCTGGCCAATGCGGATCATTCCAAAATCAGCGGGAATACCGTGACCGGGGCTTCGGCCTTCGGCATCGACGCAGGTGGATCGGTGACCTGCGATGTGTCGGGCAATACGGTCACCCAGGCCAGTACCGGCGTGAACTGCGGTGGCAGCACGAACCTGCGGGTGGACGGCAACGTGATCCAGGATTGCACGTCCTGGGGCGTGGCCGTGGAGAACGTGGAGTCGGATGCGAGTGGCCAAACCTTCGGGATTGCCTGCCAGGGGCTGGCGCTTACCGCCAACTGGATCGGCATGCCCAGCAATGCGGCGGGCGGCATCGTGCTGCGCAACGGGCCGCAGGGCGTGCTTGTGGCGCGCAACTGCTTCGTCGGTGGCGATGTGGGCAACTGCCTGACGGCAGGCACCGACTCGGTGATTGTCGAGGGCAACCGCTGGAACTTCGTGCCGCGATTGGTTTGCAATCCGACCGCTAACGGTGGCGTGCAGCAACTGGTGGTTCCGGATATCGCCGACAGCGTGATGGTGACCGCAGCCCCCAGCGGCGTGCAGTCAATGCTGACGGCGAGCCAGGCGCGCGTTGCCGGGACGATCGGGTTCATCCGGGTGACAGCCGGCGGGCAGGGCTATACCGCCGCCTCGGTCGCGGTGGGTGGGAGCGGCGCGGGAGCGGCGGCCCAGGCGGTGCTGGCCAACGGCGCGGTGATCGGCGTGATGATGACCAGTGCCGGCTCTGGCTACGGCGCGATGGGCACGCAGGTGCCAGTGACGATCACTGGCAACGGAACCGGGGCCGCCGCGTTCGGCTATGCGGGCCTGCCGGTGCCGGAGGAGCGGCAGTTGCTGATTCGCTGCAACTGCAGCGTTCTGTTTACCCGCTCCGGTTCGTGGCCACTGCAGGACAATAGTGCGGGGGCTGACCTGACCGTGCTGGCCAATGCCAGCGTCATCTGGACCGGGACCTGGAACACCTGGCGCGCCAACTCCTGAGGCGTGCCAATTCCTGAAGGACGGGCGTCGTTTCCTTGCAGCTTCGTGGCCGTGCCCTCGGGCATGGGGAGGTTTTCGCATGCCGACGTTGGAGCAACTGGCACAGGTCGTCGCCGCCAATCCTCCTGACCTCGTTCTGCTGGAACAGAACGGGGAGACATGTGTGGTCAGCGTGGCGACGCTGCTCGAGCCGGTGCAGCCACGCCTGACACTGGCGAGCGGTGTCCTGCTGGGACGCGCGAGCATCGGGCCAGGCGGGCCGGAGCCGATCGGTGTTGGCCGCGGTCTGGCCATCCTGGACGGACAGCTGGTGCTGGCGGGGAATGATCTGGCGCCACCGACCGTGACGGGCGCACGCGGCGGCAATGCGGCGCTCGCATCGCTGCTCTCGGCTCTGGCCGGGCTGGGGTTGATCGTCGACGGCAGCACGGCATAAGCGGTCGGCGGGCTCGCCTCCGCGCAGAACTGTCAGGCGCTTCCGGGCTGGCTTTCAGCAGAAGGACAGAACAATGGCCCTCGGCAAGAGCATGCGCTCGCCTGTCGGCGTCGATGTGCTTTCGGAGCGGCATCGACGCGCCGGGTGCACGGGCACGATGGAAAGCTGAGCATGGAACACGCTTCCGACTGGCTGCTGCCGGCTTTCGTGGCCGTGGTCAGCGCCATCCTTTCGCATGCGTTCTCCACCATCCGCGCCCGGGCCGAGTGGCGGCGCGAGGCGGATTTGATCCGACAGGCACTGAGCCAGCACGAAGCGGATACCGCGAACACGATTGGCGAGGTGACAACGATGAAGCGTGAGCACGAACTGCGCTTCATCACCCTGGAGAAAGACGTCAGCATCCTCGACGAGAAATCGAAGATGCTGGTCAGTAGCTATGAACTTGAGCAACGGCTGCAGCCGCTGCTGATCCGGACCGATGAGCTGCGGCGGCGGATCGTTGCGATGGAGGATCACGTGTTCGGTTACAATCTCGATGGTGCCTTCATGACGTTGCAGCCGGTGATCCGGCGGGAGCCATGACAGCGATCCAACAGGTTCTTGCCGGCGCGGTCGGTTATAGGGGCCGTTCATGCACCGAGCATACCGACCCGGCGAACCGGCCCGGCCGGCTGCAGGGTGCCGTTGATGCGGGCTTGGACGTTTAGCTCGGGACGAAGATTCCGGCCGTGCCGGAAGCGGCGGTGTGCCGGGTTCCGGGTGTGGTGGCGGATGTTCATTGCTCAGCTGCCGACGTGGCGCCCCTGCGGGCAGATGTGGGTTCCGCGTCTTCGCGTGGTGCGCTGGCAGGCCAAACAAATGAGGCAGCATCGTGATCTCCCTTCCCAATCGAGATTCTGACCATGCCGGCACCGTGCACAGAGCAGTCGTACCGATGAGCCAGGGGGCGGTTATGCGCAGTGTTATGTTTGGTGCCGGCATATTTGGTGCTGGTCTGCTCGTGCCGGCGTTCGCGCTGGCGCAAATGGGCCAGCCGCCGGCTCCGGTACAAAGCGTTGCCGGACGCGGCGGAGCGGTGACGCTCACGCATTCCGACATCACCGACTGGCTGACCGCTACAGCGGGAACTCAATGAATCATCCGGCGTGGCGAGCTTCAACACACGCGTCGGGGCGGTAACGCTGAGTTTGTCCGACGTGACATCGGCGCTCGGCTTCACGCCGTTGGCGGCGGCACCGGTGACAAGCGTCGCCGGCCGCACCGGGGCCGTGACCATCTCGCTGGGCGACGTGGCGGGGGCCGGCGGGTTGGCGGGATTGGGCATTGGCACCGGACTGGCCAGCGGCGGCGGCAATCTGTCGGTGTCCTATGGAACCACGATTGGCACGGCCGCGCAGGGCAACGATAGCCGCATCATCGGCGCGCTGTCGGCGGCTACGGCGGCCAGCACCTATGCTCCCTTGGTGTCGCCCGCGCTGAGCGGCTTGCCGACGGCGCCGACGCCAGGCACGGCGGACAACAGCACGAGCCTTGCCACCACCGCCTATGTGAAGGCGCAGGGCTATCTGACCTCGGCGCCGGTCGCGAGCGTTGCCGGGCGGACAGGTGCCGTCATGCTTTCCGCATCGGATGTTTCCGGTCTCGCACCCGTTGCCACCGCCGGCACCTATAACAGCCTGTCAGGCACACCGATGCTGGGTGGCCTGGCAGCGCTCGGCGTGCCGGCAAGTGGCATTGTGAGCAGCAATGGCACCGTGCTCGCGCCCGCTGCGACCAGCAACGGGATCGCCTATTCCGGCGGCACGCTCAGCAACAGCGGCGTATTGTCGATTGGCGGATTGACCGGGACGGTGGCTTGCGGTGGCATCATTTCGTGCTCCGGCGGCACCATCAGCGCGACCGGCGGCAACGCAGGGACGGTCACGTCTGTCGTCGCCGGCGCCGGGTTGAGCGGCGGCACCATCGCCACCGCTGGTACAATCGCGCTCGCCGCGGCAGGCACGAGCACGCTCGGCGGGGTGGTGGCGAATGCGGGCAGCGCCGGGCAATATGTGTCCGGTATCAACACCGGCACCGGCCAGCTTATTTTCGGCACGCCGGCTGGCACCTACACGCTGCCGCAGGCGACAAGCTCGACGCTCGGCGGCGTCACGGCGTCTTCCGGCCTCGGCGTGTCATCGGGCGCGCTGAGCGTGATCTATGGCACCGCGGCCGGCACGGCCGCGCAGGGCAATGACGGCCGCATCACCGGTGCTGCGCAGGCCGCAAACAACCTGTCCGACCTTGCCAGCGCGTCCACGGCGCGGACGAATCTCGGCCTCGGCTCCATCGCCACGCAATCGGCCGGTGCCGTCGCCATCACCGGCGGCTCGGTCAGTAGCGCCGACCTGTCGGGAGCGAACGTCACCGCGACCGGAACGACGACGGCGCGCACGCTGGCGGCGCGGACGGCCGAGGCGGTCAACGTGCGCGACTTTGGTGCGGCGTTGAATGGTTCGACCAACGATCTGGCGGCCTTCAACGCGGCGCGGTCCGCGGCCGGCTCCTGGGGGATTGTCCGTGTTCCATCGGGAATGATGCAGCTTAGCGCCAATCCGACCAGCGGAACCGGCCCGGTTCTCTGGCAGATGTCGGGCAACACCTATAACGATGGCGCGACACCGGCGGTCGGGTGGCAGACCACGGGCGACGTGATCGAATCCTTTCTGGGCAATTCCGGGAAGTATTTTGGACGCGGTTCGACGACCTCTGCCTCCGGTCCGATCGTCCGGATCGATGCGTCGGTAACGCACACCGGTGGGACGGCGGGCAACGTGCTGGCTCCGCTGCAAGTCAACGCCACCATATCGGCCGAATCGGCGGCGCTGAATACCGATGTCTGGGGCATCCTGTCCGAATTGACATCCGCTGCGACCGGTCCCGGCGAGCATGTCGCGATTGTGGGATCGGCCACGCGCACGGCGGCCGGGTCGGGAATTTGGGGCGCGAACTTTATGGCGGTCGACACCACGGGCCAGGGGTCATCGTCGGCGGGTGCGCAGATCGGCATGGAAATGGACCTGAATGCGACGGGCGCTGACACAGGGGGAGCCGCCGTCAATGTGATCCCGGCTGGCGCTGGCATTCGTGTGGTGCAGGACCTGGTTGGCAGTCCGTACAGTTCCGCAAGCAACGTCGAGATCGGGTGGGGGACACGCCTCACTCTCGGCAACAACGCTGATGGTGCGGGCGGCGGTCACTACAGGCGCGGGTATGCGGTGATTGCGCCATTCTCGATTGCAGCGTTCGACACCTCGCTGGCAACGGAGGAGACGGGGGCTGCCGCCGTGCTGCTGGCCGCCGGGCAGCACATCTGCTTCGACGCATCCGCAGCGCACTGCCTGTCGTACAATACCAGCACCGGCAAGCTCGGCTACTACGTGTCCGGAACGCCAGCGCTCTCGCTGGACCCCAGCATCATCCCGGCGGCGTCGGGGCAGCTGCTCGGGGGCTCCGGTGTGGCCGGCGCCGCCGCCGCGGTGACGGTCGGCACCGGTTTGTCGCTGTCCGGCACGGCGCTGTCGCTCGCCAATGCGTCGGGCGGCGCCGGCCAGTTCGTTACGGGGGCGGCCGGTGGGGTGCTGACCTTCGGTTCGCTGCCGGTGTTCGGTGGCGGCACAGCGGGGCTGGTGCCGGCATCGGCCGGCGGGACGAGCAACTTCCTGCGGGCGGATGGCACCTGGGCGGCGCCGTCAGGTGGCGGCAACTGGTCGGCCGCGGCTGTATCGGCCATCGGCAGCGGCATGGTGAACAGCAGCGGCACGCTGAATCTCGCCAGCAGCAGTGCGGCGGGAAGCTATACCTCGGCCAACATCACGGTGGACGCCTATGGGCGCGTCACCGAGGCGGCCAACGGGTCCGGCGGCAACGGAGGCGGCCAGCCATGGGTGGCCGGCCGGTGGTACGCCACGCCGGCCCCCACGCAAGCGTCTGGCACCCTGGCCGCGAATTCGCTCTTGTGCCTGCAGATATACGTTCCGCAGATGGCCACTATCAATAAGCTGGGCATCACGGCCGCCGGCGCCGTCAACATGAATATGGCGATGGCGCTGTATGCCGGCAACTATATGGCGCCGGCTTCGGCGACGCTGGTGCCCGGCAGCACCCTGTCGGGTGCGACAGGATCGGTATCGTCCGGCGGGGCGATCACCTTCACCTATGGGACGCCGCTGCAGATCGGCGCAGGGGAATACCTCGCCTGCGTCAACAACTCCGCCGCTTTTCAGGCCGTGGCCTCCGCCAGCGCGGCGCAATACGGGGTGCAGGCGATGATGTTCAGTACCGGCACGGCGGGGCCGCTCGGGTCTACCGGGTCGGGGACAGGGACATATAGCGGGATCGTTCCGCCAGGCGGACAGATGACATACACCTATACCGGAACAATGCCGGCGAATCTGGCCGGTCTTTCGGGAACGGCAGGCATCTGGCCGATCGTCAATCTTTCTGTCTATTCCGTGCCCTGACCTGCCAGCGATCAACACCGGCATTGGCATCCTGAATACCGGAAGCGGCATCGCGGCCGACGGGCGCACGGGCGCGTCGGCCGTGACGGGGACAGACCCGCCGACGGATCAAATCTATCAGCCGGCCGGGTTTGACGGCACGGTGCAAATTGCCGTCACGGCCTCCTGGACGGGAACGCCGCATACGGGGAGCAGCCGGGCAACCAGAGCGCTGATCTCGCTGACGCCGCCTCGGGCAGGCTGGTCGGGCTGCACTGGCATACCGCGTTCGGCCAGCCGGCGACCAACTGGGAGCCGGTCGCGGGGACCGATTGGAACGCCATGGTTGGGAACGGCGCGACAGCGACATGACGAGCGCGACCACGATCAGCGCGTTGCCGGCGCATTTGTCCGCGTGCCCGTCGACACGATCAGCCTGCCGATCTGGCCGCATGGTCCGATGGCGGTGACATGAGGGGATGCACAATTTGACCATCATAGCACGCTTCGAGGCTGCGGCTGCCGTCGTCATCGGCGCCGAGGGCGCGCGTAGCAACGACGCCGGCGACCCCGGCGGCCTGACCGTCTATGGCCACGATCAGGCGTCCTGGCCCGATCTGCTGGCGCGGGTGCCGGCCGATGTCCGCGCGCAACTGCCGCGGAACGTGTCGGGTCTTACGCGCGATCAGGCGTTGCTCGCCTACCGGGCCGGCTATTGGGATCTTGTGCGCGGCGATGACCTTCCTGCGCCGATGGCGCTGCTGGTGTTCGATGCAGCGGTCAACCAGGGGACAGGATGGGCGCCGGCGGCGCTTCAATCGGTCCTTGGCGTGACGGTGGACGGCGACATCGGGCCGGAAACCATTCAGGCGGCCAAGGAAGCCGACACGCTGGAAACGCTTGCCGAGTTTGCCTGGCGGCGTGACCAGCGATACCGGCAGGCCGGTAACTGGCCAACCTTCGGGCACGGCTGGATCACCCGGCTGTTGCGGACCGTGTCCCTGTCTCTCGTCTACGACGACTCCACCGCCCAGGCGGAATGGCTGCCGCACATCGGATCGCTGCAGCAATAACAATCGGAGACATCATGACACCTGACCAGCTCGCGGACATCCTCCGCGCAGCGGGGTGGGGGGCGTATGCGCCTGCCTTCCTCGCGTTCGTCGGTCTCGCGGCAAAGCTCGCCGCGGTGCTGCCGCCCGCAACCCCGCAGTCGCCGCGTTGGTGGCGCGTGCTGCGCGCCATCCTCGACCTGATCGGCGGCAACTGGGGCAACGCGCGGAACGCGGCGCCATGACCTGCCGTTTCTGCGACCTTGCCGGACAGTATGCGCTGAACTGGCTCAACCTGCTGGACCATGCCGGCAACACGTTGCTGCTCGGCGACGCGAACGAGACCATGAGCGCACGGACGGCCCGGGCGCGGCAGGCCGGACAGCGCTGGGCTGCCTGGTTCTGCGCCTTCCTCACCTGGGGTCAGAAGATTGTTACCTTTGGCAAGGCAACGCGCGACCATTGCCAATATGCGCTCGATGCCAGCGTGCTGCCGAACAGCCGGGAAATTCTGGACCTGAACACCGGACGCCTCCGCGCCCGGCCGGAAACTGTTGTCGACGACGAGGAACTTCACGCATGACCATGAACCGCCGCCACTTCCTGGCCATGGCACCCGCCATCGCCCTCGCAGGCTGCGGGACACTGAGCCAGCAGCAGGCGACACAGCTTCAGCAACTCATCGCCGGTGCGCAGGCGCTGGAAAACAGCCTGGTATCGTTCGTCCCGATCTTGCTGGGATCGCCGCTCATCAATCTTTCGGCCGCGCAGATTGGCATCGTCCGCGGGGCGATGGCCGGGGTGGTGACGGCAACGAATGCGTTGGCCCAGGCGCCGAGCCTGACGGCCGGAACGGCGCAGGTCCAGGCGATCGAAACGGCGCTCAACACCATTATCGTCGTCGCCTCGACCATCCCGGTCATCCCCGAGCCCTACCATACCGACCTGGTGCTGGCCGCGCTGGCGCTGCCACCGCTGGAGGCGCTGGTCGGGCTGGTGGTGCAGCAAGGCACCGCGCTGGCGGAGACGATCGCGGCCAGGGCCGTGAAGGGGGCGGCATGACATCCTGGCTTGCCACCCTCATCCGCGACTTCGTTGCCTGGCTTTCCTACCGCTCCGGGGTCCAGGCCGGCATCGCACAGGCCGGGCAGGCCCGGGAATTGATCGCAGCAAAGGAGAGCACCGATGTCGCTCAAGCCGTGGCGGCGGCCGTGGTGGCCGCTCCCCGCGATCGTGCTGGCGTTGCTGACCAGCTGCGGCGCGGCGCCTTCTGAGGTGCCCGCGCCGTGCGCGCGCGTTCCGCTGGTGTCCTATAGCCCGGATGTTCAGAAGCGGGTGGCGAACGAGGTGGAGGCGGCTCCGGCCGGTGCGGCGTGGCCCGGGATGATCGAGGATTACAGCGCCCTCCGGGCGGCTGAGCGCGCCGCACAAGAGGCATGCGGGAGGGAAAGATGATGCGTCCCCTGATCCTGACCGGGGCCTTGCTGGCGCTGGCAGGCTGCCAGGTGCCGGCGACGTTCCAGCAATGGGCGTATGGACGGCCCTTGACCGACCTTGAAAGCTGCATGGGTGTGCCTGACCACGAAGCTCATCAGGGCGCCCTGTCGTTCGCCGAGTGGTCTGCCAAGCGCGCCACGGGCAACATCACCGTCCCGCTGTCGGATCTCGCGCTGATCCCGATCACCTGGCCAATATCGCTGGCAACGGCAGGCTCGGTGACGATGCCGAACTCCGGTGATTGCACCGTGGTGGCCACGCTCGGCGCCGACGGGCGGGTGCAACGGGTGGCCTACACGGGCGATCGGAACGGCTGGCGGGGAAAGAACACCGTCTGCCTGCCGGTGATTGACGGCTGCCTCGAAGCCGTTCCGCGTGCCGCCATAGCGGTCGTTGGCGGGTCGGCTGCTTCGGCAAGCGGAGTGGATATTGCTCGCGGAGGGCCTTGATTACCAAAGGCCACGCCGATTATGACGAAGATCGGACCCGTCTCAGTAATCCTGGCGCGTTTACCCCGCAGCGTACCGATCGAGGCGGTCAGGGCAGGAAAGTGATGGTGGCGAGCGCCAGCGACAGGTAGCGGCTGTCGCTGCTGGTGCGATCGACGTGGCGGACCGACAGGTAATAGGGCGGTTCGATGGCGAGGATGTTGATGCCGTCTTCAAGCCGCACGGCGACGGTTTGCAGCGTGATCCATTCCTGCTCGCGCTGCAGAACCTCGTGACGCAGCCTGGCGCCGTTGAGGCGCAGGGTGGTGGCCTCGATCGGGAAGTCGGCGGTCACGACATAGAAACGCAGCATGATACGCGCGCTGTCGGCCGGGGCGCGAAAATGCACGCGCGCCTGCATGTGGTTGTTGAGCCAGGCGAAGCCCACCGGCTCGTATTCGTGGAAGCCCTGTCGTCCCGGCACGCCCGAAAGCGGCGTCGACACGTTGAACTGCGGCTGGAACACGACTCCGTACGGATCGATGGTGCTCGAAGTGCCGCGCCGTATCCTTTTGTGGAACAGCGCCGCAGCACGCTCGTACAGGGCAATGTCGAGCGTGTTCATCTCGACGATACGAAGCAGCTGGGCGGAGGTGACGGTGCTGTCCGACTCGTCGGTGGTGTTGACCACGACATCGTCGGGCGTAAAGGGCAGGTTCCACAGGGTGCGAACGAGGTGGCGGGTCTGCTCCATCTGCTCGACCAGGCCGAAATCGAACCGGTGCAGCGTCTCCAGCGCGCTGTCGAGCATCGAGGGCGCCTGGCCAAGGATTGGTTGGTCGCCCGCTTCGCCAGCGGACAGCCGCTCATCGAGGCACAACATGCGGCACATGCCATTGTTGGTCTGCGTGAACAGATCCGGTGTGCGGTTATCGAGGAAGGCGTCAAGCGTGGTATCGGTGGCGATGTTGAAGGTCGTGGGGTCCTTGCGTCGGCGCAGGAAGCGGTAAAGCGAGAGCACCCGGGCGACGGGGTTGCGCAGCAGGGTAAAGCCGCGGAAATGCGCCATATGGGGGGCGAAGATACGGAACGGCACATGGCCGTTGATACAGGCGAGACTTCTGCGGCCGTGTGCGTACCAGTGCCTCCACCCGCTGGTCGATGCCGGGTTCGTCCATGGTGAGCCGCACCATCCGACTTTCGCCGAACAGGTTTTGCAGAGTCAGGAGGAACGAGGTCCCGGCGGTCTTGGGGATGTGCAGGAAAAGGATTGGCGGCGCCCCCGCCGGCTGCGGTGACGTGGCCGGGCCGCTTTGCTGACTAGCCGTTATCGGCGCGGGCAGCAGGCTCAGGCCGTCATTTACGGGCACGATGGCGGGTTCGATCGCGTGGTCGGAGGGGGCAGGTATCGTCATGCCTCGCTCGTTTGTCCGGTATGGGGAGCGGACTCGGGAGATGGATTTTGTGCAGGAATAAAAATTATGCCAAGCATCAAAAATCCTCCCGCCTCATTCTTATGCTTGTTTTGAGTATCCGTGACTTCGGCGCCACAATAAAAACTGGACGACTTCAAAAAATACTCACGGCAGTTCCATTCGTGGTTTCGCCGGTTAGATTGCGCCGGCCAGATCACGCAGGCCAGCCAGGAAACGTCGGGCACACATGTAAGGTGCTGTGAACGAGAACGCCATAGGATTTCGTGAACCGGGTGGTAACGGAGGCTGATGGGAATCGCGTGAGCGCGGCTTGATGCGGGTCTGACGCAGACGCACCGCCGGTCGGTCAGCCATTACCTGCAACATGCCTGCGGGCGAGCACGCACGCGGCCAGGGTGCATGGCTATGACAGGGACGCAATCCGCTGGCCGGACAGCAACGGCCGATTTCCTGGTCGAAATTTCGATAAGGGATTGTTCGGAAACACATGACAACGCGCATGGACACCGGCACATCCGCCAACCGGCATGACGAGGGAAAGCGGGGACCATGGCGCAAGGTCGGCAATGTCTGCCTGAGCAGCTTCGTGTTGTGGGCAGGCGAGGCGGCCATTGGTCTGGTGCCGCTGTTGACTCACTTCACTGTCAGCACGTTTTCGAACCGCATGGTCGTTGCCGCGCACTGCCGCAATTTTGAGGTCCCCCTCGAACATTGCTGCGTGGCCGCGAATACGCCCTATGCCGAGATGAACATCCTTGCGGTGGTCATTTCCGGGCTGGGCCTCCTGTCGCTGATCCAGTTCGGTCCCCGCGGACGAAGGGCCCTGTTCACGCCGATGACGTTCCTGGCGGCGATCTCGTCGATCGGGCTGCTGATCGTCGGTTCCCTGCTGTACGCGTTGACGGCTTCCGGCATCAGCGCGGGCAGCGAGAACGTCACCTACGAGGTGCTCGGTCTCGCCATGGCTGTTTCGTTTTATCTCAACCTGGAGGAGGCATGGCTGAAGGCACTCGAGGAATCCTGATGTCCCAAACAGGGACGATCTGCTTTCGTAATGTGGAATAAACGATGAACACTCTCGTTCTGGTCCTGGGAGCAACCAGCTCGGTTGCGATCCTGGGCGGTATGGCGAACCTGGTCCGGTTGACGCGTCAGGCATCCCGCCGGGGGCACAACGCGCTCGCCTGACCGCCAGTCGGGGCGATTTCGTACGGAATGGGTTCCAAGGGACCACCGCCCCTTGGCGGGGTCCAGGGGCAGAGCCCCTGGCCGCACTTACTTTCTTCCGCCACACCGCAGCGCAGGATGTCATGCACTTGCCAGCCCGGCGGCAACGCTGGCCTTGCATGCTTGTCCCGCCGGTCCTCAGCTGAGCACCGGCTCCAGCCAGCGGGCCCAGCCATTGTTGTTGTTGCCGGCCCCGGCCGCCATGGCGGTCTGCAGCACCACAAGGTGCGGCCCGGCCGGGGCGGGCAGGGGCACCGACCAGGTCACCTGCTCGCGCGCGCCGACCACATGCGCGGCCCGCACCACTTCGCTGCCATCTGGCCGCTCCAGCCCCATCGTGAACACCACTGGGGCAGCGGACGCGCCGGCATGATGCAGCGTGGCCGTGAATTGGGTCTGGCCGGCCAGCAGGTGCAGGAAGACGGCGCGCGCGGGCGGCTGGCCCGGCATGTTAGGGTGCAACTGGCAGGATCTTCCGTCGAAGACGAAGAATGCCCAGGGCACCGGCGCCAGATCGTGCAGCAATAACGGCACGAGCCCCGGTTCGTCGGGGATCAGTTGCAGTCGCGGCGGCGCCGGCGGATAGGCGCGCAGCGGCACACGGCGCTGGAACAGCTCGTACTCGCCATGCCGGCCATGGTCGTAGAAGGCCGGCGGGAAGCAGGCCGCCACAATCGGCTCGACCCCGGGCACCAGCCCCGGATAGGTATGTACCAGCGCCACGTCCAACTGGCGCAGCCAGGGCGCCTGCGGGTCGGCGAACACCGCCGCCTCCGCGCCCACGGCATCGCACAGCACGAAATCGGCCCACGACCAGCCCAGCGCGTCCAGCAGGTCCGCCACCGGACGCGCCGGCACCGGCCGGTCTTCCTCTTCCGCACCGTCGTGCAGCGACGACGCCCAGTCGCCAGCCAGCCGCATGCCCACGGCGAGTTGGGCGGCACTATGCCAGGCCGCCGCGCCGAGCACGCGGATGCGCGGCCACGGCCCGGTGTTCAACGCCAGCAGACGCAGATTGGCCGGCATCGGCTCGACGCAGGCGATGTCGGCAAGCGGATGGCGGCGGGCAAGCCACACGGCCGCGAAGCCGGCATAGGCGCCCAGCACCAGGATGCGCCGCGGGGTGGCCGTTATTGGCACCTCCAGCGCCTGGTCGCGGAAAACCTGCGCCAGGTTGACCACATCCGGGGTGGCGCCGCGGAAATACAGCGGATGGCCCAGTTCAGGCAGCACCACGTGGCCAAGCCCGGCATGTCCCGCTGCCAGCGTCTGCAGATGGTCGAAATAGGCGGCACGCAGCCCGGCCTCGCCCGGCGCCGCTTGCAAGGCAACCTCAAGTTCCGCCTTGCGGCGCAGCGAATTGGTGGTCGATTCGGGCGGCTGGGTCATCATCGGTTGGCCATGCTGCATCGTCTACTCTCGTCCAGGCCGCAGTTTCGACAATCACACGGCAAAAATCGAGGTCGCAGGGCCGCGCCGGCGACCTGCGGTGGATTTCGTCTCATATCGGCAATTTTGGCAGTGACATCGGGCCGTAAAGGTTGCACAATGAAACCATTGCGGCCAGTGTTCGGAAGGGTGCGTTAATGCCCAATCTTGCAGTCCCAGCTGAGCGCCTTCCAGAGGCGCTGCGTCATACTGTTGTCGGCTTGGTGCGCCGGGATGGTCCCGATCTGTCGGCTCGTCAGCTTGCCGTGTTCCTGATCTGTTACCTTGAGGAAGGGCCGCATACCGTGCGCGGCCTCGCCGCCCAGTTGCACGTCTCCAAGCCGGCCATCACCCGCTCGCTTGACCGCCTCGGCGCGCTCGGCCTGGCGCGGCGGGCGCAGGACCCACGCGACCGCCGCAGCGTGGTGGTGCAGCGCACCCGAATCGGCCTGGAATTGCTGGCGGATCTGCGCGGCCTGCTTACCGCCGCGGCCGAGACGGTGAGCGCGCCGCCACCGCCGGTCGGGACCCGGCCAGCCGGCCGGCCGGCGATGGCCTTCGCCTGACTGCTTGAGGCGCCGGCTCGTCCGGCTGCCAACGGCGATGTTCTTCTCAAGCTGCTCAGGGCGGGTGACGCCGGCAATCACGCTGGCCACCGGCGGACGGACGCGGCGGTTCAGAACCGTGTCGGCGATGCGCCGCGCAGGGCGATTTCATTGATCAGCTTGCGTGTCATCGCCGCCCCAAAACTGCGGAAATCGTGCACCTCCAGCACGAAGTTGCCAGGGCCGCCGGTAACGTTCTCGCCGTAATAGGCCGCCAGACCGCCGGGCGGCTGCACATGGGCGAAGCTCCAGGCGATCGGATTCTCGTTGATGATCGCCAGCCCATTGACGGTGACGCCCGCCTCCACCGCGCGGTCGCGCACCTCCGCCACGTCCGGGCCGGTATTGTTGGTGCCGTCACCGCACACGTCGATTATCCGCCGCGGTCCCTCGAACGTCGCCGCCGCCATCGCCTGCAGCGCTCCCTCCATGCCCGCCCCGATGGCGGTGCGGCCCCAGAAGCTGCGCGGCGCGGCGCCCAGCCGCGCGGCGAAGGTGGTGGCCGTGGCGGCGTCACGGATCACCGTCCAGTCCAGCACCGTGCGCACTTCGGTGGCGCTGGCGAACTCGATGTAGGTGACGGCGATGGCGCCGACCGGGCCGGTCTTGATGGCGGTGATCACGTCACCGCTGGTGAAGGCGGCCTGGTAGCCGTCCTTCTCCAGGGTAAATTCGGCATCATCGATACTGCGCGACACGTCGGTGACCAACGCGAGCAGCAGATCAACCTGCTCGCCCGCACGGGCCGGTCCGGGGATTGTCAGCAACAGCCATGCCGCGATCAGCCAGCGCATGACCCATCGTGGCGGAGTCGGCCGCCCGGGGGAAGGTGAAAAGTTGAGTGCTGGACTCGGTTATTGGCTTGCCCACACGATCCGGTGCACCCATGACACCTCGCCGAGATCAAAACTGCGGTCGGGATGGGCGGGGTTCAGGCTGCGCAGTTCGACCCGCCGGGCCGAGCGGCGGGCCAGCTGCTTGGCCATCACTTCCCCCTCGAGGGAGCGCACCACCACCCGGTCGCCGCGGCGGATCGGCGCCGCCGGCGAGACGATCACCACGTCGCCGTCGCGGAACACCGGTTCCATCGACTCGCCGCTGATCTCCAGCGCGTAGGCATTCGGATCGGCGATTTCCGGCAGCGCCACCTCATCCCAGCCGCCGCCCACCGGATAGCCGCCATCGTCGAAGAATCCGTCGCCACCGGCCTGCGCGAAGCCGATCAGCGGTACTCGCCGGGCGGCGGCCGGCGTGGCGCGGCCGCCAGCGGGCAGGGCGCGGGCGCCGGTCACCAACGCGGTGAAGGCGTCGAGCGTGGCGCCGGTCGCGTCCAGCACCTTCGCCAGACTCTCGGTGCTCGGCCAGCGCGCTCGGCCGTCCGGCATACGCCGCTTTGACGGGTTGAACGTGGTCGGGTCCAGCCCGGCCCGCTTGGCCAGGCCCGACGGCGACAGCCCGTACTCGGCGGCGAGCGTGTCGAGCGCCCGCCAGACATCATCGTGCTTCATGTCAGGCCACCATTCGTCTCAAGCCTGGGGTCTCAGGGCTGGTCTCACGGCTCCGGTCTCAAGCGTGGGCAGGCCACCTGTAGCGGAAACCTGCGAGTCGATCGTGACGGAGGGCGTCAATGCAGTGTGATAGGATTTTTGGCCAAAAGGGAATAGGAAAATGTGCACATTCCGCTTGCGAAGGGATTAAAGGCATGGGTAGATGTTCTTGTCCTGTTCCAGAAGACGCATCCATCCACGACCAAGGAGATCCCTCGATGCACGCCGTTGCCCGCGCCCTGCCGGCCGCACTCGCCACCAGCCCGGGACGGGGCGGCGCCCGCACCGAACCGTTTCGCAGCGCCGAACAAGCCTGGTTCTGGACCATGGGGGCCCTGGTCGCCCGCCGCGAAGGCAGCAGCAGCGACGGCCCGCGCACCGCGCGTCCCTGCGACCCCGACGACGTGGTGAAGTGCCTCGATCAGCTCTATCGCCGCCGTCGCATCGACCTGGTGCACGCCCGCATCCTGCGCATCTGGGGCGAGCGCGGCACGGCGCCGAACCCGGCATATCCGTTGGAGCGCGCCGATTGGCGGCTGTGGCGGGAGGCGCTGGACCGGCTGGAATGGCCGCTGCGGGTCAAGGGCATCGTGGCCTGACGAAGCAAGGCCAGGGGGTTCGATGGTTCCCTGGCCTGCATCAGTTGAAGCGCGTTGGGGAGAGGGGGAGGAGATGCGTTGGCATCTCCTCCCCCTCTCCCCAACGCGCTTCGAACGAATGGGTTCCAAGGGGCCACTGCCCCTTGGCCTTGCTTCAACCGGAAAACCTGACCTGATGGAAAAACGGCTATCGCAGGAAAATTTTCCTTGACCCCGATCCGCCTCCCCCCCTAATCTCCCTCCTGTCGGCGGCCGAGTTGTGCCTGCGGCCCCGACCCTCCTCCCTCCAAACCTGTAGCGCCGCTCCCCTCCCGGGGAGCGGCTTTTTTTTGTCCGGAGCGCAGCCATGGATTTCGCCATTCGCAACCTCTCCGTGCTTGCCTATGCCCAGGGCTTTACGCTTTGGCACTACCGCGCGGGCACAGCGGGGCTGGATGCGGTCGCCCAAAGGGGTTTTTTCAGCGATGCTGCCGACATGTTCGCCGCCGGCGACATGGTGCTGGTATCCGCTGCCGAGGGCGGCCGTGTGCTGTTCGTCACCGCCACCGAGGGCGGCGTCGCCACCGCGCCGCTGGCCTGACCGGTTTCAGAGCGGTGCCTGGCCCAAGGCGCGCGCGGCGAGCGGAATCGGCGCCGCCCGGTAGGCGTCCAGCCCGCGCCCGGTGGCACCGGCCATCGGCAGTATGCGTGCTGATGCCGCGTGGTTCGACAGCATGAATCCCCCGCCGCGCGGCCCCGATAGCAACCCGGCGCTCGCAATCGCTGCGAGGCCGCCGCCCATCTCCAGGCCGCGCCGCTTTTCCTCCGGCCACACCGCCATCACCTTGCGCTGGTAAGGCTCTCCCAGTTCCGGGCTGGCCGAGTGGTAATAGGCGGTGGCCTTGTTCCAGTCCCCGGTCTGCTCCTTGAGTTCGATCAGGAAGCGCGCCGCATAACGCGCATTCTCCCCCGGGTCGAAGGCCTGGTCGAGGGTTGCGAAGGCCTGCGGATGGTGCATCAGGTTGACCTGCATGCAGCCGACATCGATCGAGTGCACGCCCTTCGCCTGCAGCGCCTGCACCGCGGCGATCACTGCCTCCTTGGTCTCATAGACATAATCGGTGCCCTCGGCGTTGATGCTCCATGGCCAGGGGTTCACCACGCCATCCGGTCCGCGCCGCCCGCTTTCGATGCGGCCGATCGCCGCCATCAGTTGTTCGGGAATGCCGGCCGCCCGCTCGGCGGCACGTATCGCCGCCCGGCATTGCAGGCCGGGATTGAAGGCCGGCCCCTGGGCGAGGCCCTCGGCCCCGGCATGGCCGACGGTGGTGGCGAACAGGGTCAGAGTGACGAGAGCAAGGGTCCGCATGGCCCGACGCTACAGGCGCGACGGTTAACACAAGGTGTTCAACCGTTCCCGGCTCCGCGCCCGCCCGTCACCGGTCAAGCCCATACGCGGGCCAGCCCGTTCCGGCCTTCGCATTCATGGATGCTGCAATGCAAAAAAACGCTTGCATTCAGGGGGGCGCACCCGTAACTTGTGCATCGCAGCAAGGCGGTGACGCCGGGCTGCTTTCTTGGACGTTTCCTCCCTAAACTTGGCGGCGCTTTATAGCGTCGCCATTTTTTTGTCCGCCGCCCCGCAAAGTGCCGCGCCAGCCGTATCGCTCGGCTGGATACGGCGTATCAGTCCTCGTCCAGCGCCGGACCCAGGCCGGCCATCGCGGCCACCAGCGCGGTCATGTCGCGCTGCACGCGGTTGAATGCCGGCAGTTTGGCCATGCGGGCCTCGTCCATGTACAGGGTCCGGCACAGTTCGATCTGCAGCGCATGCACGCCCTCGTGCGGCCGGCCATAATGACGGGTGATGTAGCCGCCGGCATAGGGGTCGTTACGGCGCACCCGATAGCCCATGCCGGTCAGCACCTGCTCGGCCCGGCGCATCACCACCCCGGCACAGGCCGTGCCGTGTGCGTCACCCAGCACGACATCGGTCGGCGGATGCATGGTGTGGCTGTTCCCTGGCATGGAATGGCAGTCCACCAGCACGCAGGCGCCGAATTGCTGGCGCGTCGCCGCCACCAGGTCGCGCAGCGCCGTGTGGAAGGGCTCCCAGTACAGATGCACTCGCCGCTCCGCCTCGGCGAAGCGGAGCTTGCGCCGGTAGATCGCCTCGCCCGAGGCCACGATGCGGGCGATCGTTCCCAGCCCGGCACCCACCCGGGCGCTGGCGGTGTTCACCCAGGGGGGCAGCCGCTCCTCGAACATGCCGGGGTCGAGCTCCCACGGCTCGCGGTTGGCGTCGCAGAACGCCCGCGGGAAGGTGGCGGCGAGCAGCGGGGCGCCGTGCGCGGGCGCCGCGGCGAACAGCTCGTCGACGAATCCGTCCTCGCTGCGGCGCAGCGTCAGCGCGTCCAGCCGGGCCGCCGCGACGAAGTCGGCGGGGTAGTTGCGGCCGGAATGCGCGGAGGCGAACACCAGCGGCACGCTCTGCCGTGGCGGGTGAGAGACCGCGATCGGCGGCGGCAGCATGTCCGGGGTGGCCCGGATGGGCGTGGCGGGGAGGCGGTTTGGGGCGATCGGCAGGTCCATCGGCCGATTGAAGCCTCAGTGCGGCCGGGCAGCAATCCCGTCGCGCATCCGGGGGCGTCAACCCTGCAGTAATGCCAGGGCCGCGTCCGGCCCGGCCAGAATCTCCACCAGCCGCGCCCGCTCGACCAGCGAGCGCTGGCCTGTCTCGCCGATGCTTCGCGCGGCGGCGCGCAACATGCGGTCGTACTGCTCGCCGCTGCCCAATTGGCGCCCGGCGGTTTCCAGCCGGCGCAGCCCGCGCGCGGCCTCCTCCAGCGATGTCATCTCGCCTGGCGCCGCCGTATCCGCCATGGGCGCCAGCACCTGGCGGGCGAGATCCTCGGTGAAGCGGGCCCGGCAGCCCTCGTCCAGCATGCGCCGCAACTGCTCGACGCGCGGCTTACGACTCGGCCGCTGTCCGGGGCCGGGGGCGTCCAGCATGTCCAGCAGGGTCACCGCCCGCTGCACGGCAATGGACGTCTCGGCCGGGTCGGCCCCGTGGGGCGGCACGGCCTGCAGCCGGTCGAGCAGGAAGTCGATGACCTGCTCGGTGGGGCCGACGCCGCGGGCCGGCTGCGCGCCGGCCGGTCCGATCAACGAAGCTGCCCCCGGCAGGCGGGCCATCAGCACCGCCATCAACGCGCCCGACGGTTCGGCACGGCGGCACATCGCCGCCTCCAGCCAGACGCGCAATTCGTCGGGATCGGGCCCCAGGCCCTCGGCAGAATCACGCATGCGCGTATGAATCCATACCCCCTCCGCCAGCACGCAAGCCGCGCAGCGGGCGATGGCGGCGTGCTCGGCGGTGCTCAGGCCCGTGGCCGTCGACCATCCTGCCGGCGCACCGGCACGCTCCAGAACGGCCGCCGCTGCCGGCCAAAGCACCGTACCGGCGCGTAGCACGAGGGCCATGTCGCCGGTGTGGCCGCCGCGGATCATGGCATCCACCTCGGCGGTCAGCCCGCCCAGTTCGGCCCGAACCTGCCCGGTCAGCGGCAGCAGGGCGGTGCGCGGCAGGCCCAGCCGGCCGCGCGACCACGCCGGTCCCGGCATCACCAGCGGGTCGAGCGGCGTGAACAGCAGCCGGGCGAAGGTCAGCGGCCGGGTCGGGCGCAGCTGGGCCACCCGGAAACGAAATGGAGCGATCAGCGCGTCCGCACTGCCCCTGCCATCCAGCCCGTCGAGCAGGCCGACGACACGGGCGAGCTGGTCGTCGCTCGCGCCCAGCAGGACGCACTGAATTTCCCGCAGCATTGCGGGGGGCAGTTGGGTGGAACCGGTCGTCATCGGTCATGTCTCCAGCGCGCGCAGGCGTTCGTTGCGGGCAATCTGGTCCAGGGCGATGGTCGGGTCGGACCAGCGTCCGGGCGGGGGGGAGGGCCGGCGCACCAGCCGGGCGGCGGTGCCGGCCGACAGTTCGAGCCAGGCATCCACCTCGTCCGGCCAGACGGGCAGCGACGCCGCCATTTCCAGCACCGCGGCGGCCGGCCCCGGCGCCGCCGCCTGCCACAGCAGCCGCAGACGATCCCAGCCATCCAGCAGCCATTCGGCACGGCCGAGCGCCTGCTCCACCCCGGCGGGATCGGCGAGCCAGTCGCGCAGCAGCATCGCCGGCTGGTCGATTCGGCCGATGGCGGTGCGCAGCAGATGCACGGCGCCGCGATGCACCAGTTCGGCCGCCATGCCCACCGCCTGCGCCGCCGCCGATTCGGGGCCGGATCGCGCCGCCGCCCAGGCTGGCAGCGTCACCGCCAGCGTTCCCACCGCATCGATCAGCCGGGGCAACCGGGCCTGCGCGCCCTCGGGCGAGTGGATGTCGGCGAACGCCATCGCCAGCCGTTCCCGCGCCGCCGGCTCCGGTGTCATGCCGGCCGCGTGCCGCGCCAGCGCCGACTCGAGGCGGCCCGACGCGCTCGCCAGCCGCGTCGTCCGGTCGCGCAGCAGCAACTGCGCCGCCGCCGCGGCCGCACCGCCGGCATGGCCTTCGGCCGCCACCGCCCAGCCGGCCAGCCGCACCATCGCCGGGCACAGCGACGACAGGTCCGTGCGTGCCGCCAGCGAATCGCCCAGGCGCGTGTCGTGCACCGTGGTCCGGCACAGATCGCCCCGGTCGGACCAGGGGACGATGTAGACCCCCCGCCGCCCGGACGGATTCGGAATGATCATCTCCAGCACATGGCCCCGGCGCGAGGGCGTGGCGCGCAGCCGGCCGCCGCCGAGCAGCGGCGTGGTGAACGGCGCCGATACCCCGCGCTCGCGGAACGTAGCCGGCTGATAAGCCTCGATGAACACCGCGGACCTCGGCGCCAGCAACAGGTGCCCGTGTGCGGGCGGGGCAATCATGGCAACACGATAAGATGAATCGACCGTTGCCCTGACGGGCCGTTCCTGGCGCGGTCGGAGCCGCCTCATTTCGCCGGACTGGCTGGCTGGCCAGGTGTCCTCGCGGTGGCTGCCCGCGCGTCCGGACGGGATTTATGGTCCCGTCATGTAAATTCCAATTGACAGCAGAGGAAACCAACCTAGGATCGCACCTAACGAACACGTAATCCAACCGCCATCAGCCATCAGGCTGGGACATGGGTTTCGGGTTCGGCGTGGCGGTGACCGTCACGAACGATCCCCGCCGCGCGGGATTTGCGCGGCAACAGAGTGACAATCGCCAGGAGACAAATTCATGGCATCGCTGTCCGGCCTGACCGACGAAGAGGCCAAGGAATTCCACGAGCAGTTCAAGACCACGTTCACCGCGTTCGTCGGCGTTGCCGCGATCGCGCACTTCCTGGTCATCGTCTGGAAGCCTTGGTTCTGATCGAGTAGAGAAGGAGAATTCCCATGGCCAATCCGCAAGACGACTGGAAGATCTGGCTCGTTCTGAACCCGAAGGATGCGCTGCCGGTGCTCGGCGTCAGCCTCCTGGTGCTCGGAATTGCCGTTCACTTCGCCGTTCTGTCCGCCCCGCGCTTCAACTGGATCGCTGGCCCCGTCAAGACGGTCGCGAAGTAAGCTGGAGTCGGCAGCGCAGCCGAACTACGAGCAACGGGGCCGATGCGGTAACGCATGGCCCCGTTTGCTGTTCAAGAGCCGGCAGCCTGCACGCTCCTTTCTACATTGTTGCCAAGCCGGCCCTCTGGCCACGTCACCTGCATCATCACTAAACCGTCGTTTTTTAGCTGGCCTATGCCGTGATGCCGTGCGGCGCGGCGGAACCGCGCAGGCGGTGCCGAGCCGTAACATGAGCGGGTTGTTATCTCGATCCCAGATTGTCCACCAAGCCTGACACGATTTTTGTAAATTCGCCTTGACACATGACATTCCGGTAATCTAGTGTTGCCTCGAACTAAACAGCTTGGCCCCGGACCTCTTCGGGGCGCCCAGAACGGATCGGACGCAAACGTGTTGATGGCATTTCGTCACGCAAGGCTGGGCAGGAGCGAGCGGGCGCAACCCGATGCGCATCCGGTCAGCGTGCGTCCGGCGATCTCGCCCAGGCAGTGCGTCACCGGTCCGGCCTGCCGCGGCGTTTCGCGCCGGCGGGTAAGTCTGCTTCGCCCGGTCGCTCCGGGCGCCGAATTCTTCGTGGCGACCCAAGCTACGACGATCCCCGCCGCAGGGGTGCTCGCGGCAAATAGCAATCAATCTCCTTCTGGAGGGTAAATCTATGGCATCTCTGTCCGGTCTGACCGAAGACGAAGCCAAGGAATTCCACGAACAGTTCAAGACCACGTTCACGGCGTTCATCGGCCTTGCCGCCGTTGCGCACCTGCTCGTGATCGCCTGGAAGCCGTGGTTCTGAGTTAGAAAAGGAATATCCCAATGGCAAATCCGCAGGACGACTGGAAGATCTGGCTGGTTCTGAACCCGAAGGACGCGCTGCCCGTGCTCGGAGTTGGCCTCCTGGTTCTCGGCATTGCGGTTCACTTCGCCGTTCTGTCCGCGCCGCGCTTCAACTGGATCGCCGGCCCCGTGAAGGCCGCCGAGCCCGCGAAGTAATACTGAGTAAACGGAGGATATACCGATGGCAAAGTCGATTTCTGGTCTGACCGAAGAAGAGGCCAAGGAATTCCACGAGCAGTTCAAGACCACTTTTACCGCGTTCATCGGCCTCGCCGCTGTCGCGCATCTGCTGGTCATCGCCTGGAAGCCCTGGTTCTAATAGAGTAGAGAAGGAGAATTCTCATGGCAAATCCGCAAGACGATTGGAAGATCTGGCTCGTTCTGAACCCGAAGGATGCGCTGCCGGTGCTCGGCGTCAGCCTCCTGGTGCTCGGCATCGCGGTTCACTTCGCCGTTCTGTCCGCCCCGCGCTTCAACTGGATTGCTGGCCCGGTGAAGACGGTCGCGAAGTAACGCACGCCGTCGTATCGCCATCCGGCGAGAAGTCGAATGGGGCTCGGGCGGAAACGTCCGGCCCCATTCGCTGTTTACGGGCCGCTTGCTTGCCGACTGCGCCAGCGATACGTTTCCTGAAGCCAACCAGTCGGGAATCGCCGGCATGACCGGATCACCGTTCCACCCCTCGCCCGGGGCCACGCCGGGCAAGCCTGAGTCCGACATCCGCGTGCTCGGCCGCCGGCTCAAATGGGGAACCTTGCTCTTTCTGTTCAGTGGCTTTGCCGTCTTCGGCGTGGCGTGGCTGCTTGGTTTGGTGAAATTCGACTGAATCGCCTGCCTTTGCCGCTGCTGCCCCGGACAGGGCGTTGCCTGGTGCCGGGAACCAGGCCAGCCGGCCGGCTTGTCAGCTCGGCCACGCAGGCCGCGCCACACAAATGTATGAAGCCGGTGCCGTGTCCGGTTTGCCGAGCGCGCCGTGACGCACTATCTAGGCCAAATGATGCGCATCCTTCACTGGCTCGCGATCGGGCTCGCCGTCGCGGCATCTGCCGGCTGGGCTGTTTTGTGGCTGGGTCCGGGCAGGGTGGAGCAGGCCCTCCGCTCGGCAGCCGGCCTCACCACCCAGGGTGGCGTGCAGGTCGGCGGCCCGTTCTCGCTGATCGACCAGACCGGCAAGGCTGTTACCGACGCCACCTGGCGCGGCCGCTGGATGCTGATCTATTTCGGCTACACAACCTGCCCCGATGTCTGCCCCACCGAGTTGCAGACCATTGCCGCCGCCCTCGAGTCGCTGGGCCCGCAGGCCGCGCAGGTCGTCCCGATCTTCATCACCGTCGATCCCGAGCGCGACATCCAGGCGCGGCTGGCCGACTACGTGAAGCTGTTCGACGATCGCCTGGTCGGCCTGACCGGCACGCCGCAGCAGATCGCTGCTGTCGCCCGCGCGTTCAGGGTGTATTACGCGAAGGTGACTCCGAAGGACTCGGCAACCTACCTGATGGACCACACCTCCTTTGTTTATCTGATGGGTCCGGACGGCACGCTGCGGGCGCTGTTCCGTCCCGGCACCAGCGCGCAGGAACTTGCCGAGGCGATTCGCGCCCGCCTGCCGGCAGCCAGTTGAGGGAAGGCAGGCACCAGCGATGAACTATCGAAACGACACGGCGCGGACGCACAAGGGACGGATCGGGACGTGAGTGAGAGCGACGACTCCGCACGGGAAGCGGCCGGGTCGGGTACGCCGCGCTACAGCCGGCGCCTGTCCGACAAAATACTCATCGCCTTCCATCATGCCTGCGATCAGGCTGATTTCGAGGTGGCCGAGCAACTCCTGCACATCCTGGAGACCATGCTCACGCGCCGCCCCTATACTCCGGACGGCAACCGCCGGCGCAGCATCGAGAGCCTGGTGGCCGCGCATGAGCGGCTGTGGCACCTGCGCCACCCTGATACGGGGGAGGCGTAAGGCCGCCGTTTCCCCGCCTACATCTCCAGCGCCGCGCCACCGCGCAGCACGGCCTCCGCCGCTGGCGTGAAGCCGCCGTTCTCGGCATGCAGCACCAGCCCGGGCAGCACCCGGCAGGGTCCCCGGCCGCCCTTGATGCCCTGAACCAGCACCAGCCCCGCCAGCCGCCCGGCGCGCGGCCATAGCGGCAATATGGCGTGGCTGCCGCAGCCCGCCTCGCTCAGCGCCGCCAGGCAAGCCGGCAGAGCCGCCGCCGCGGCCACCAGACTCAGCGTGCCGCGGTGGCGCAGCGGCGCGGCCAACTGCCGCGCCCAGATCGCGATCAGTCCGGGCGCTCCCCGCTTCGCCGCCTCCCGCAGCGGCTCCGGCGAGGCGGTGCCGGTGCCATGCCAGGGGGGGTTGGCCAGCGCATGGTCGAACGCGCCGTCCGCACCAAGCTCAGCCGGCGCCAGCCCGGTGAGGTCGCCCTCCAGCACGGCCAGCCCGTCGAACCCGTTGGCGGCCATGTTGGCGCGCGCCAGCGCCGCCATGCCGGAGTCGCGCTCGATGCCCAGCCCACGCAGCCCCGGCAGCCGCGCCGCCAGGCACAGCAGGGCCGCGCCGCTGCCGGTGCCGCCTTCCAGCACCCGCTCGCCCGGCCGCGCCGGCACGGCGGCGGCCAGCAGCACCGGCTCCAGCCCGGTGCGATGGCCCGCAAGGGGTTGCGCATGCCTGACCCGCCCGCCGAGCAAGGCACCGTCAGTCGTCTCCATCCGCCTCGCCGGCCTCCGCCAGCACCCGCCGTGCCCGCCCTTCGTCCGCCTCGGCGACCGCAACCCGGCGCGGGATGGCGCCGATGCTGCCCTCCATTGCGCTCACATGGCTGTCCAGCAGCACGCATTCGATCCCGGCATCGCGCAGCAGCGCGGCCAGGAAGCTGAGCCGTACCAGATCGTTGGAGACCGCGACGATGCGCATGCGGGGCGTCCTTGCCGAGGCGAGAAGAGGCTGGGGTCAATGCGTTGAATTGCCTTGCCTTGACCCTGCTTCCATCCGGCCGATATGGTGCCGCTGTCTGCGCAACGCGCAAGAGCGTTGCAGCTGCGCCGGGAGAGGAAGTTTGGGCGTCGTCGCCAGTCTACCGCAATCTACGCCAAGTTCGGCCGTGCCGAGTCAGGTCGCCATGACCAATGAACCGCTGCCCGCCCTCGCGGGTGACGGGGAGGACGTGCTCGTCGCGCTCGTTGCCTTGGTGCGCGACGACCTCGC
Source organism: uncultured Alphaproteobacteria bacterium (assembly GCA_963709085.1). Classification (GTDB taxonomy): domain Bacteria; phylum Pseudomonadota; class Alphaproteobacteria; order Acetobacterales; family Acetobacteraceae; genus Rhodovastum. Next base: position 2,997,741 of record CAVPVB010000007.1, on the reverse strand, counting down.
GGCGTGCAACCGCACCATCGTCGAGCACATGCACAGCCCGGTCGCGCTCATTCCGCAACTCGGCGCCCATATCGTCGCCGCCGGCGGCAAGCGGCTGCGCCCGCTGCTCACGCTCGCTTCGGCGCGCCTGTGCGGCGGCCAGGGTGGGCTGCCTCCGGCGCGCCTCGCGGCCTGCGTGGAGTTCATCCACACCGCCACCCTGCTGCATGACGACGTGGTGGACGAAAGCGCGTTGCGCCGCGGCCTGGCCAGCGCGAATGCGGTGTTCGGCAACAAGGCCAGCGTGCTGGTGGGCGATTTCCTGTTCGCCCGCGCCTTCCAGCTCATGGTGGCCGAGGGTTCGCTGAGGGTAATGGACATCCTCTCGCGCGCCTCCGCTACCATCGCCGAGGGCGAGGTGCTGCAGCTGGTCACCCAGAACGACCTCTCCACCCCCGAGTCGCGCTATCTCGACGTGATCCGCGGCAAGACCGCGGCCCTGTTCGCCGCCGCCTGCCAGGTGGGCGCCGTGTCGGCTGCGTCCTCGCCGGCGCAGGAGGCGGCGCTGTCCGATTACGGCATGAATATCGGCATCGCCTTCCAGCTGGTCGATGACGCGCTGGACTATGCCGCCGACGAGGCCAAGCTCGGCAAAACCGTCGGCGACGATTTCCGCGAGGGCAAGATCACCCTCCCCGTGCTGGTGGCCTACGGTGCCGGCGATGCGGAGGAGCGGGCCTTCTGGCAGCGCACGGTCGAGGAAAGCGAGCAGACCGAGGACGATCTGGCGCACGCCATGGACCTGATGACCCGCCACGGCGCCATCCGCACGACGCTCGACCGCGCCGCCCGCTCGGCCGCCGAGGCGAAGGCCAGTCTGTCCCTGTTCCCGGACAGCCCGATCAAGACCTGCCTGCTCGGGGTGGCGGACTACACGGTCAGCCGGGCACGGTAGCGCGGCCACGTTCCGGAGCCATGCCCATAGTGGCGGTATCTCCGGCTCCCCCGCGCCCGCGCGGACTCAGGAAGCCCTGAGGGACGCCTCCAACCTGTCCCTCAGGCCGCAATGCGCGCCGTATCAGCTGACAGAAGCGATCTTCTCCCCCCGCAACTGCGCCGCCAGTTCGTCCAGCGCCCGGCCGACGCCGTCCAGCATCTCGTCGATTTCGGCCGCGGTGATGATCAGCGGCGGGCTGAACGCCAGCACGTCGCCGGGCAGGCTGCGGCCGATCAAGCCATTGGCCTCACAAAGTCTGGTCAGCCGTCCGCCAATTTTCGCCTTCGGGTCGAAATTCGCCCGGCTGTCCTTGTCCGCGACCAGCTCGATGGCGCCGATCAGCCCGGTGCCGCGCACATCGCCCACCAGTTCGTGGCCGGTGAAACGGCGGCGCAGCTCGGCCTGCAAATGCGGGCCGACCTCGCGCACATGCGCGCCGATATCCAGCTCATCGTAGATCTTGAGCGTCTCGACCGCCACCGCCGCCGGTACCGGATGGCCGGAATAGGTGAAGCCGTGACCGAAGGTGCCGATCGTGTGGCTCTCTTCGGCGAGTCCCTGGAAGATGCGGTCATTCACCAGCACCGCCGAAATCGGCAGATACGACGACGAAAGCGCCTTGGCGCAGGTGATGATGTCCGGCTCCACGCCGAAGGTCTGGCTGCCCCAGTAATTGCCGGTCCGCCAGAACCCGCAGATCACCTCGTCGGCGACCAGCAGCACGTCGTATTTGCGCAGCACCGCCTGGATCTTCTCGAAATAGGTGCGCGGCGGCATGATCACGCCGCCGGCTCCCATGATCGGCTCCGCCCACAGCGCCGCCACCGTGTCGGGGTCCTGGTCGAGAATGAGCTTTTCCAGTTCCTCGGCGCAGCGTGTGGCGAACTGCTCCTCGGTCTCGCCGGGCGCGCCGCCGTGGTAGAAATCCGGGCAGACGGTGTGGACGAAGCCGGGCAGCGGCACGTCGAAGCTGCGGTGGTTGGCGGGCAGCCCGGTCAGGCTGGCGGCGCCGATCGTGATGCCGTGATAGGCCTTGATGCGGCCGATGATTTTCTTCTTCTTCGGCCGGCCGATCGCGTTGTTGAAATACCACACCATCTTGATGGCCGAATCGTTCGCCTCGCTGCCGGAATTGGCGAAGAACACCCGGCTCATCGGCACCGGCGCGCGCTCGATCAGCATCTCCGCCAGATCGATCATCGGCGCGTGCGATTTGGCGGTGAACCCGTGGTAGAAGGGCAACTTGCGTAACTGCGCCGCCGCCGCCTCCACCAGCCGCTCGTTCGAGAAGCCGAGACTCGCGCACCACAGCCCGGCCACGCTCTCGATGTAGCTGCGGCCGTTCTCGTCCCAGACCCGCACGCCCTCGCCGCGGCTGATCACCAAAGGTCCGATTTCCTGGTGCGTTTGCAGGTCGGTGTACGGGTGCAGCACATTGGCGATGTCACGGGCGGCGGCGGAATTGGCGCGGGGCGGGATCATGGCAAGCCTTTCGGGCAACGGACGGAAGCAACCAATGTAAGCCCGTTCAGGTCCGCGGCGGAACCCTGCCGGCTTGAACACGGCCCGCCCGCCTGCCACCTTCGCGCGAGCAAAAGGAGCCGGAATGACCACACGGAAGCCACACGCCGCCCCGGGTCATCGCCTGCCAGTCCTCGGGGCCAGGTGACCCTGCACCGCCGCACCGTTCTGGCGGCCGCGTCGCTGCTGGTGTCCGCGGCACCGGCCCCGCCGCGTACCGCGGCGCTTTCCCAGACGTTGCGTACCGCGGCGCTTTCCCAGACGTCGCGTACCGCGGCGCTTTCCCAGGCGCCGCGCGCCGATGACGCGCCCGCTCCCGGCTGGCGGCGCGACGAGCTGATCCGCTGGGGCGATCGCGTCGAGTTCGATGCCCCGAAATTCGATCCGTTCAACCCGACCGACATTGCCGCCGCCACCCAGTTCGGCTGGGACGCGAGCGTGCTCGGCGCGCTGCCCGCCCCCCCCGGCGCGGATGGCGGTGCCCGCCTGGTGCTCGCGGTGGCGCATCCCACCGCCGAGGCGCGCATGATGTTTCCGGGCGGGCGCGACCGGCCGCTTCTTGCCGGGCTGGCACAGGGCGCCTCCATCCTCGACCTGGAGCAGCGGGGGGGACGCTGGCAGATCGCCGATGGCGGCTTCCAGGCCCGCCGCCTCACCGCGCGCACGCCGTGTCGCCTGGCCGGCCCGGCGACGAAGCTGCACGGCGATACCGTGCAGGGTGTGCTTGCGGTCGGCGGCGGCTGCGCCACGCCCTGGGGCACCGTGCTGATGGCCGAGGGCGATCCCGCCCCCTGGTTCGACCGCCTCGTCATCGCCGACCACCTGTACGCCGATCCCGCCGCCCGTTCCCTGTTCGGCTGGATGGTGGAGCTCGACCCGCTCGATCCGCTGGCGCTGCCGGTGAAGCGCACCGCGCTTGGCCGGCTGGCGCGCACCGCCGCCGCCGCCGCGCTGGCCGCCGACGGGCGGGCGGTGGTGTTCATGACCGATGCACGCCCGGCCGGATTCCTGTTCCGATTCATCTCCGCCCAGCCGGCCGCGCCGGGCAGCCCCGGTGCCAACCGCAGCCTGCTGGACGAAGGCACGCTGTCGGTCGCCCGCGCCGAGGGCACGCGGCTGCGATTCGTCGACCTGCCGCCCGGGCACGCCGCGCGCATGGCCGCGCTCGACACCGCGCTCACTGCCGGTGGGACCGTTTTTGACGCGCCCCGGGGTCTGGCGATCGGCGCCGACCGCATTTTGCACCTGGCCTGCCGCGGCATCCCCCTGCGCGCCACCCCGGACGCCTTGAACCCGCGCCGGGTCAATGCCGCCGGTCACGTGCTCGGCTTCCGCCCCGAGGGCGGCGATGCCGCTGCCGCCGACTGGAGCAGCGAGATCGTGCTGCTCGGCGGCAATCCGGCGGTGGGCGGCGGCGTCTACCCGGAAGACTTCGCAGGCCTGGCTCGCCGCGCCGCACGCGCTGGCGTGCGATGGGGCAGGGCGGCTGTGGATCGGCACCGACCAGCAGGGGGCGCCGTCCCCGACGGCGGACGGGGTGTTCGTGGCCGCCCCCCCCGGCAATGCGGTGACCGCCGCCTATTTCGCCCCGCGCGGCGCCGCCATTGGCGGGGCGGTGGCGGTCGATGGCACGCTGTTCGTCGCCGTCCGGCACCCGGGCGCCGAACCCGGCGCCAGCTTTGACCGGCCCGGCACCCGTTGGCCCGGCCAGCGCCCCGATTCGCTGCCGCAGACCACGCTGGTCAGCCTGACGCGCACCGGCGGATAACCACCAAGGAGGCGCATGCCCCCCGTGGTTCACCCTTCGCCAACGATTTCCGAGGACATGATGCCCGGCAGGCCGGCCTCGTTGGCCGCGCCGATCGGAGAACGGACATGGCTGACCACAGGACGAGCTTTCCCACCCGCGGGCGGGGCCGGCGCGAATTTGCCATTGCGATGGTGGCATTTGCCGCCGCCATGGGCATCGGAACCTCCGCGGCGGTGGCGGAGAGCCAGCGGCCCAGCAAGCCGATCACGGTCCGCCGGCCGCCTGCCTGGCAGCAGCGTCAGGCCAAGGTCCAGAAGTGAAGCCGGGTCCAAGGGAGAGGCGGCGCCAGTAAGGCTGGCGCCGCTTCCGTCAATCGTTACACGTCATGCCGTGGCGGCCTTGCGCGCCGCCGCCTCCTCGGCCGAGGCGACGCCGCCATGGCTGGCGGACCAGGCGACCGGGTTTTCCAGGAAGCGGCGCACCTCGGCCAGGGCGGTATTGGAGAAGTACGGCCGGTCACGGCAGGCTTCCAACACATCCCACCAGGTGCAGAGATGGTGCAGCTGGATGTCCATGCCGCTGAGCGTTTCGAAGCTGCCCGGAAAGACGCCGTAGTAGAACACCACGAAGGTATGGTTCACGATGGCGCCGGCATCGCGCAGGGCCTGGCAGAACTGGATCTTGCTGGCGCCGTCGGTGGTCAGGTCCTCGACCAGCAGGGTGCGTTTGCCTTCCGGCACGTCGCCCTCGATCAGCGCGTTCCTGCCGAAGCCCTTCGGCTTCTTACGCACATAGGCCATCGGGGCCAGCATCCGGTCGGCGATCCAGGCGGCGAACGGGATGCCGGCGGTCTCGCCGCCGGCGACGACGTCGATGCTTTCGTAGCCGATGTGGCGGCCGATCTTCTCCACCCCCAGCTCACATATTTTTGCCCGCGCGCGCGGGAAGAAGATGATCCGCCGGCAATCGATATAGACGGGCGACTTCCACCCCGAGGTGAAGGTATAGGGTTCCTCGGGGCGAAAATTGACGGCCTTGATCTCCAGCAGGATGCGCGCCGTCGTCAGTGCTGCGTCCCGATCCCAATCCGTCGTATGACCCGCGGTCATGTCCAGTTTTACCATCGTCCATCCCCTGCCGAACCTTTCCCTTAACCGCCCCCTGCGCGGGCGTCCATCCGCGTGAGCGATCGCCAGCCTGACGAGCAGGATCTCCAGGTCTCGTCCGTCGACCGGGTCTGGGTGCTGGACGATCCGCGCGCCGGCACGGCGGCGCAGGCGATCGGCATTGCCGAGCGCCTGGGCGTGCCGTTCCGCCGCATTCCGCTCACCTGGAACTGGATGGCGCATGTGGCGGGGCTGTCGCGGCACGGATCGCTGCTCGGCCTTGCCGCGCATAGCCGCGCCGGCATGGGGCGGCGCGTGCCGGCGGCGCCGCTGGCCGCGATCGACGAGTTCGCGCCGGCGCTGGTGATTTCAGCCGGCAGCCGCTCGGCGGCGGTGGCGCTGTGGCTGAAGCAGCGCTACGGCAGTCGGATCGTGCATTGCATGCGCCCCGGCATCGGCGGCCTGCTGCGCTATCCGCAGTTCGACCTGCTGGTCATTCCGCAGCATGACAACCCGCCGATTGCGGCCAACGTGCTGCCGGTGCTCGGCGCGCCGCACCGTGTTTCGCCCCTGATCCTGCGCCAGGCGGCATTGTCCTGGCGCGAGCGCCTGGCGCATCTGCCGCATCCAAGGGTGGCGCTGCTGGTGGGCGGGCCGGTGAGCCGATCCAACCTGGTGCCGGCGCTGGCGCATCGCCTGGCCACGACGGTCGCGCGGCTGACCGGCCAGCGTGGCGGGGCGGTGCTGGCCACCACCAGCCGTCGCACCGGCGCCGAGGCCACCGACGCCCTGGCGGCCGGCCTCGTGCGCACCCTGCATGTGCTGTATCGCTGGGGCGAGCCGGGCGAGAACCCGTATCTCGGTTTCCTGGCCAATGCCGACGTGGTCGTGGCCACGGCCGATTCAGTGTCGATGATCAGCGAGGCCTGTGCGACGGCGGCGCCGGTTTTTGTGGCGCTGCCGCAACTGGCCGGCATGCGTCATCGCCGGCTGATCGCTTCGCTGCACCGGGCCGGCCATGTGCGGCTGCTCAGCGACGACATCTCCCCCTGGCCGCGCGCGCGGCTCGATGAGGCCGACCGGGTTGCCGCCGAGATCCGGCGGCGCTTTCCGCTGGAGTAGGGCGACCGGGAGTAAAGGCTATTGGGTTGCACCCACCTGATTGCCCCAGGCCCCGCGCGCTTCTAATACTACACGTCGCCGCGCCAGGCGGCGGGAGCCGATGGCCGATGGCATGTGACACGAGTGAAACGGGACGTTGCTGCGAACGCGCCGTCGTTGCCGCCTACCGCGATCTGCGCGCGCTCGGCACCGGCGACCTCGATGCTTTCGGTGCCTGCATCACCCTGTATCGCATTCACCACCCGGAAGCCTCGCTGAACGAGGCCCGCCGGCTGGTTGCCGAATGGATCGACCACCATGTGATGGGCGACGAAAGCACCGCCGCGCCGGATTGCGGCTGTCCCTCGTAATTCCCTTCATTTTCCAAAAACATATTCTAAACGAATGGGTTCCAAGGGCCTCCCGGCCGTCGCGCGAAAGCGCGCTGCGCGCGGGGGCGGGTCCAGGGGCAGAGCCCCTGGCCTTACTTGCTTCTTCCCTTGTCAGGCCGAGGCAAGCATGGCGTTCGAGCTCCAGGGCCACCGCGGCGCAAGGGGATTATTCCCCGAGAGCACCATCGAGGGATTTGTTTCGACGGTGGCGTTGGGGGTTGATGCGATCGAGCTGGATGTTGCCGTCACGGCCGATGGGGTGCCGGTGGTATTCCACGACGTTGCGTTAAATGGCGACATCGTGCGGGGGCCGGACGGCGCCTGGCTGGGCGGGGAGGGGCCGTTGCTGCGGTCGCTGACGCTGGCTGAACTGGCGCGTTATGATGTCGGGCGTTTGCGGCCGGGCAGTCGCTATGCGGCGGCGCATCCCGGCCAGGTGCCCAGCGACGGGGCCAGGATTCCCACTTTGCGGGCGGCGTTCGCGGCGACGGGGTTGGTGCGCATCGACGCCGAGCTCAAGACCCTGCCCGACCGGCCGGAGGCGACCGTGTCGCCGGCGGAGATGGCCGATCATGTGCTGGCGGTGGCGGCGTCGTGTGGGGCGCTTGGACGGCTGGACGTGCGTTCGTTCGATTGGCGCGGCCTGCGCCATGTGCGTGCCCGCCATCCCGGGCTGCCGCTGACCTTTCTGACCTCGCCCGAGACGGTGGCGCGGGCCGCGCTGTGGTGGGACGGGCCGACGCCCGCCGAGCATGGCGGCTCGGTACCCCGGGTGGTGGCCGCTGCCGCGGCGGTCGAAGCGTCTGCCGCTGCCGCGGCGGTCGAACAGTCTGCCGCTGCCGCGGCGGGATCATCCTGGGCGCCCGACTATCGCGACCTGACCGAGGCGCAGGTGCAGGAAGCGCGGTCGCTCGGGTTGCGTGTGGTGCCCTGGACGGTGAATGATCCCGCCGACATGGCGCGGCTGATCGCCTGGCGGGTGGACGGGTTGTGCACCGATCGTCCCGATCTGGCGCGGCAGGTGATGGGGCGGGCGGGGCTGAAGCTGCCGCCGGCTGGGCGCCGTGGGTAATGGCCGACGGGCGGCGTACAGGCCGGGCTGGGCAGCGGCACTAGAAGAAGTTCGCGCTGGCGGATGCACGGGCGAGCAGGGCCTGCAGCCGCGGGTTCTCGGGGGCTGATTCGGCGGTCAGGGTTTCCATCGGCACGAAGTATTCGTGCGGATGCGGCACCTGGGAGTCGACGAAACCATCGTAATGGGTGCGCTTCAGGGCGTACATGACGCGCACATCGCGCACCGGCAGGCTGAGCTGCGAGGTCGGCTCGTGGCGCAGCACGCCGGTGGCCTGCCAGCGCGGCGTCGGGTCGTTGGCGGTGACCGGGGCGAGCAGCCAGGGCACGGGACACACGGCCAGCAATGAGTGGGTCGACGGGGCGAAACGGGAGCGCTTGTCGAGCAGGTTCGGCAATGAGCTGCAGGCTTCGATGGCCAGGATATCCACAAAGGGTTCCAGGGCCGTGCCGCCGAAGTTCAGCCAGAGTCCGTCGGGCAGGGTGCGCAGGCGGTCGCTGCCGGGCAGCTTCAGGAACGGATGGCAAGGGCTTGTCGTTTCGGTGGGTCGCCCGCGCAGCCACCCGTCCCGGCCGGTGCGGGGGCCGGCCAGCCCGGGCGGGCGCTGCGGCCATTGTCGAAGCCTGGTTCGGACCAGTGCGTCGAGAGACCGGAATCCCTGCATGAAATCCTCCTCATCTGCCCGTATGGCGACTGGGCTGCTGCATACGAACGGAGGTTACCAATTTGTTGTTCAAACAACAAATACTTATTCTCCATAGACAGCAGATATTAAAGGAGAATTGTGCGTTATACAGCGTGATATTCACATCGGAAACGTTTTCAGCTCATAAATACATCGTAACTATTTAATCACTGCTTCAGAAGCCCTCGCGACTCGGGCGGGGAATTGTGTTCCAGCCGAAGGGTTTGGGCAGCATTGTTCGCATAGGTTATCAACAGGCTGTGGATAATGTTGTCCACGGGCAGGTAGCATCCCCCGGAACGCCGCAGCGACGCCGATTTACAGCGCGGCGGTTACCGGCAAAAAAAGCCGGCAGGCAAAAAATGCCTGCCGGAGCCGTCAAATGCCGGTGGCAGGCGTCAGCCGCGTTCGGCCAGGGGTACGTAGTTACGCTGAGTGGCGCCGGTATAGATCTGCCGAGGCCGCCCGATGCGCTGGCTGGGGTCCTCAACCTGCTCTTTCCACTGGCTGATCCATCCCACCGTCCGCGCCACCGCGAACAGCACGGTAAACATGCTGGTCGGGAAGCCCATCGCCTTGAGGATAATGCCCGAGTAGAAGTCGACGTTCGGGTACAATTTGCGCTGGACGAAATACTCGTCGTTCAGAGCGATCTGCTCCAGCTCCATCGCGAGATCCAGCAGCGGGTCGTCCTTGATCCCGAGTTCCTGCAGCACTTCGTGGCAGGTGTTCTCCATGATCTTCGCCCGCGGGTCGTAGTTCTTGTACACGCGGTGGCCGAAGCCCATCAGCCGCACGTTGCTGTTCTTATCCTTTACCCGCTCAATGAAGCCCTTGATGTTGTTGACGTGGCCGATCTCGCTGAGCATCTTCAGCACGGCCTCGTTGGCCCCGCCATGCGCCGGGCCCCACAGGCTGGCGATGCCGGCGGCGACGCAGGCGAACGGGTTGGCGCCGGTCGAGCCGGCCAGCCGCACCGTGCTGGTCGAGGCGTTCTGCTCGTGGTCGGCGTGCAGGATCAGAATACGGTCCATCGCCCGCGACAGCACCGGGTTTGGCACATAGGCCTCCGGCGGCACCGCGTTCATCATGTACAGGAAGTTCTCGGCATAGCCGAGGTCGTTGCGCGGATACATGAACGGCTGGCCGATCGAGTATTTGTACGCCCAGGCCGCGATGGTCGGCACCTTGGCGATCAGCCGGAACGCGCTGATGCGCCGGACATCGGGGTTATTGATATCCACGCTGTCGGGATAGAAGGCCGACAGCGCCCCCACCACGCCGCAGATCACCGCCATCGGGTGGGCGTCGCGGCGGAACCCGTTGTAGAAGCTGCGCAGCTGCTCATGCACCATGTTGTGGCGCAGCACGCCCATATCGAACTCGGCCTTCTGCTTCGCGTTCGGCAGTTCGCCGCGCAGCAGCAGGTAAGCGACCTCCAGGAACGTCGAGTTCTCGGCCAGTTGCTCGATCGGGTAACCGCGGTGCAGCAATACGCCCAGGTCGCCATCGATATAGGTGATCTTGCTTTCGCAGGACGCCGTGTTGCCGTAGCCCGGGTCGTAGGTGAATACGCCCAGAGTGTCGTACAGCTTCCGGATATCGGCCACCTGCGGGCCGATGCTGCCGGGAATCAGGGCCACATTCGCCGACCGGTTGCTGCCGTCCAGTGATACGGTGATTGAACCGCCCGCGCTCGTTCCGCTCATTGGTTTCCCTCGCTTCAGGCGGCGATACGGGCCGCCGGATTATCGTGTCGGAGCTGGTGGCGGGGCGATCCCGGCCACCACTTCTGCACCCTTGGATGCTAGGGCGGAGGGGACAAGCGCGCAACCTTCGCGCCTGCAGCAAAACGCTCCGGAGCCGGCACGGAAACGCAGCCGGCAGGACCTTTCTGAAGCCCGAATTGGTCAGAAGCCCGGATTGGCCCCGTTGCGCCACAACCCGCGCCGGGCCGCCCGCGCCGCCGCTTCCGTGTCGCCCAGGGCAGGGTCGTCGGCGCGCGCCCAGCCGGAAGCCACAAGGGCGCGATTGATCTCCCTGCCGCCCGCCTCGCAGACGCCCTGGGCCAGGCCGGCGCGGTCGAACCCGCTCAGGCGGCAGGCCACGCGGTGGTCGCGCACCAGATTTGCCAGCGCCGCGCTCGCCGCCGCACCGCAATCATAGAAGCTGCCCTGTCCGTCCGGGCAGCTTCGCCCGCGCGCCGGCGCGACCACGCCGTGCAGTTGCACCACCATGTCGTGCAGGCGCAGCGTGGCGCCATCCACCACCGCCACCAGAAGCGGCTCCGCCGTCACCGCGCCCGGCGGCGCCGGCGCCTGTCCGAACAGGTTGGAGGCGTGCCCGAACAGCACCGCGCCGGCGCCGATTCCGGCACCGGCCATCCCCACCAGCATCAGGCGCCGCAACTTGTCGCCGAAGGCGGGCACGTCAAACAGGCTGCCGCGAAAAATCCGCCGCGGGCGATTCAAAGCCAAGCCGGATCTCCTGCGCCAGGGTTGGGCAGCGGGGGGGTCAGAAGGCCCGCACGCCTAGCGCGCAGGCCGCAAGGACGCAACCGGCGAGCCCTTTCGTGAGAATTCCGGAACGACGAACGCCCTCGATTGCAACCCGAAAGGGGTCACTCCCAGAAGGGATCGAGCCGGTGGAACTTTCGCCACGACTGGCCGATCCGGGCCCGCGCCCCGAGCGCCCGCGCCGCCACGAAGCCGCGCACCACCCCGCCGGCGGTACCATGCGCCGCCCCCAGCTCAGCCATCAGCCCGGCTGCCACGGAGCCGTCGTTCAGATGGCCCAACCGCTCCTGCAGCACGGTCAGCCGGCGGATGAACCGCCGCGCGCCGCGGCCGTGGAACAGCGGGGCGAAGAACTCGCAGGCATAGCGCAGCCGTTTGCCGTGCAGGCGCAGCCTGGTGCAGGGCCTCCGCCGGCAGAGCCTCGATATCGGTGCCAGGGGCGCGCAACGGCCGGAGCCGCCGCTCCAGCGCCCGCGCGGCGAAATCAGCCAGCGGCCTGGCCAGCCGTTCGGCCTGCCGGGCAGCTTCCGCATCGCCATCCGCGCGCAGCGCCGCCGCCAGCATGGTTTCCCAGGGCCGGTTTGCCGCCAGTATGGCCAGGGCGATGCCCAACCGGCGGAATTCGGCGCTGTCCAGATGCTGGAGCAGCGCCGCGTAGGCATCCTGCCGGCGCTGTTCGGCGGCTTCCAGCAGGCCATGCACGGCGGGGTCCCCGGTGAAGCTCGCCGCCACCGTGCGGCCGGTCTCGGCGACGAACACGTCCCAGTCGCGCGCCGGCCCCAGTACGCGGCCCAGATTTCGCAGCGCGTCCTTGCAGCCCGCCAGCTCCGGGCAGCGCACGGCGCGGCCGAACAGCCCGAACGCCGAGCGCAGCCGCCGCAGCGCCACTCGCATCTGGTGCACGGGCTCGCACTCCGCCGGACTGGCCCGCTCCGCTTCCTGCAGGATCGCGGTGGTCAGTTGCGCGACCAGGTGGGCAAAGGTCTCGCCCACCGGGCGATCGGGCGGCAGCGCGGGCGCGGCGCGGGAGCGGGCCGGGGCGACACGGCCGGCGACCGCCATCGCCTCGGCGGCCAGGCTCGTCGCCGGCACGTGCAGGTGCAGCCGCCCGGCCAGCCGCTCGGCCAGCGCCGCCACCGCGGTTTCCGGCCCGGCGAGCACCACCCGGCAGCACGGCCGGGCGGCGCCGGCCGCGCCCAACGTGCCGCAGAGCAGCGTCAGTTCCACCCCGTCCGGCGCCGACAAACTGCGCGACCGGCCCTCGAACCCGGCCACGCCCGCCAGCTGCGCCGGCAGCGCGGCCCCCAACCCCACCGCATCCGCAGCTTCGGCCAGCACCGGGCAGGGCGTGCCGGGCGACCACAGCGTGCCGGGTTCCGCCACCATGCGCTCCAGCCGCCAGGCGGTCTTGCGTCCCTGCCGGCGCTCCATGAGGGCCAGCCCGTCGGCGGCGAGGTCGAAATCCGGGGTGTCGTGCCAGATAAGGGTCAGGGCCGCCGCCCGCCGCCGCCCGTTCCCGCGCAGCAGCAGCGGCAGGCGGCGCGCATCGTCGGGCGCCAGCGCCAGTTCCAGCATCAGCCGCCGCGCCGGCTCCGGCGATGGCAGGGACGCGTCGGCAATCACCTTGGGCACCAGATCCATGGGATCAGACAACCGTCTCCGGCAGGTCGCGCGGGCACAGGAAGCGCAGCAGACGCCCGCCACCCTCGCCGAGCGATCGCCACGACCCCGCCACCGCGAACTCGGCCAGCGCGCCGGTCGGATAGCCCTCGGCCAGGCGCCTAGTCGCCGGCGCGCCCATGGCCATGGCCTGCGGACCGGCCAGCAGCATGGCCAGGTCGTGCAGCCCCGGATTATGTCCCACCAGCAGCACGCTGCGCGCCGTTTCCGCCACGCCGCGCAGCACCCCCAGTAACTGGGGCGCGCTGGCCAGGTACAGCGCGTCCATCGGCTCGACCAGCGGCGTGTCCTCCCAGGGCTCCAGCGCCTCCATGGTCTGCAGCGTGCGCCGGGCCGACGACACCAGCACCACGTCGGGCACCAGCCGGAGTTCGTGCATGGCATGGCGCATGAGCGCCGCGGCATGCCGTCCGCGCGCATTCAGCGGGCGGGCATGGTCGGACAGTCGCGGGTCGTCCCAGGACGACTTGGCGTGACGCATCAGCAGCAACTGGCGCAAGGTGGCGCTCTGCCCCTCTCCGGTCCCGGCCCGGACTGTGCCACGTCCGGCGCCTCTTGTCGTGCCCGCGCCCGCACGCCACCCTGAGGAATCGCGTGCGCGCCGGAGGCAGCGTGCGCGCCGGAGACAGGCGGATGCATTACCGAACGATTTTCCCCGCCCCTGGCGTCGGCCGGCGGGCCCTGCTGGCCGGGGCTGCCGCGCTGGCGGCGGCGCGCCCGGCCTATGCTGGCGTAAGTGCGGCCGGGCTCAACCTGCCGCCCGGCGATGCCATCGCCTTCCGCATTCTGCGCGACGGCTCGGAAGTCGGCAGCCACCGCATCGCCTTCGAGCGGCGCGGCGAGACCACCATCGCCCGCGTCGCCATCGACATCGCCGTCAGCGTCGCCTGGGTCACCGTCTATCGCCTGACCCACCGTGCCGAGGAAATCTGGGAGGGCGACCGGTTCATCGGCATGGAAAGCCACAGCGACGACAACGGCACCGCCGCCTGGATGCGCACGGCGGCCGGTCCCGGCGGCGCCTTGCTGGTGTCGGGCAGCGGCACCGAGCCCTATGCCGCGCCGCCCGGCGCGCTCCCGTCGACCTACTGGAACCCGGCCATCCTGCTGGCGCCGTTGTTCAGTTCGCAGGACGGACGGCTGTGCGTGCAGAGTGTCGTGTCCGGCCCGTTCGAGTCGGTTCCCTGTGTCGGCGGCACGCTGCAGGCGCGGCGCCACGACATGCATGGCGACCTCGAAATGGTGGTCTGGTACGACGCCGACGACCAATGGGCGCATATGCGCCTCTGGCGCCACGGATCGGTGATCACCTACCTGCGCGCCTGACGACCCTGCATGCCTGACGCCCCTGCATGCCTGACGCCCTGCACGACTGACATCGCCGGCTATAGCAGCCCCTCGCGGCGGAAACTCAGCCACCGCCCGTTGCCGACGATGACATGATCATGCAGCACGATGTTCAGCACCAAGGCGGCCTGGCGCACCTCCCGCGTCATCTCGATGTCGTCGCGTGAAGGCGTGGGGTCGCCGCTCGGGTGGTTGTGCACCAGGATGAGCGCCGTCGCCTGCAACTCCAGGGCGCGCTTGACCACCTCGCGCGGATAGACCGGGGTATGGTTCACCGTGCCGCGCGCCTGTGCCTCGTCGCCCAGCAGGCGGTTGCGGGTGTCGAGGAACAGCACCCGGAACTGCTCCACCCGCTCGCGCGCCAGCACGGCGTTGAGGTAATCCATCAGTCGGTCCCAGTTGTTCAGCAGCGGCTGTGTTACCAGTTCGGCCTTCGCCAGGCGCAGCGCCGCGGCCTGCACCGCCTTCAGCGCCGCCGGACCGGACTCCTTCATATGTTCGATCGCCTGCAATTCGCGCACGGGGGCGGCGATGGCATTGGCGAAGCTGCCGAACCGGGCCAGCAGCGCCTTCGCGATCGGCTTGGTGTCGCGCCGGGGCAGGGCGAGGAACAGGATGATTTCCAGCAGGTCCTGATCGTTCAGGCTATCCGGCCCGGCGGTCAGCAGGCGCTGCCGCAGCCGTTCGCGGTGCCCTTCCGCGCCTGCCGGCGCGCTGGCTTTGCCGCCTGTCGGCGGGGGCAGGTCGATCAGGCCCAACTGCTCGGACAGGCTCTTGCGCGTGCGCATGGCCGGCAGGCTGCCATGGGTGGGCGCATATTCGAAATGAAACGACCATTAAAATGGCGTTAGCATCTGATGCAATTCCGTTGAATTCCGGATCGGCTGAAAACCGGCGCCACGCACCGCGATCAAATTCATCCTGGACGAAACCATTTGCCGGAATTGTCTCTTCCCGTGGCACAAGGGCGTCTGGTGGAATATATATTGTGCGGCCGGATGAGACATGCTCGCCTTCCTTGAGCGGTCAGGCGGCAACGGTCGTTGTGATACTACAATTTTTCTAAACCTAATTATCGCAACACGCAATGAACCGATATTGTCCTGGGTAATGCGCATGAATGAGCGCAAAAGAACCAATCACGGAATCGTGAATGGGGGTCGGGTTGCTCGGCGAATGATTCTGATGGAAAAATAAAACCTGTTCGAAGGAGCCATCAATGAGTTACATAAGACCTGCACTGCTTGTGGCGGCCATATCTTTTTCTCTCATTGCGCCTGGTGTCGCAATGTCCGTGGGCCCCCACGCTCTGCCCGGTCCGGTCGCCGGGGCGGGACTGCCGTTCCTTATCGTTGCGGGCGCGGTCGGTGCCTACAGGCTGATCCGGCGGCGGCGTCAGGAGAACCGTCAGCCGACCGGGGGCGTAGAGTAGGGCCAGGGCCTAGCACTACTTTGGCACTTTGGAAGCGTGTTGCGAAATCCTTCGGTTGCAGTGCGGACAACGATGAGGGATCGCTGGCGGAGCGAACAGCTTGGCGATGATGGCGCGACGGATTTCAGGCAGCGAGGGCTGCGGCGGCGGCCCGTTGGGGTCCACCTTTTTTTCCCCGACCCGCAGCCCTGAGGCGCCGGTGTTGCAAATAGGCGAAAGCGATGCAGGTCATCAGCGCGTGCCGATGCAGGCCGGTCCAGGACCGACCTTCGAAGTCGCCGAGGCCGAGGTCCTGTTTGAGTTGCTGGTGCACCTGCTCGCAGGACCAGCGCGCCTTGACGGTGGCGGCCAGCCGCCGCAGCGAGGTCAGCTTCGGCAGATTGCTGAGGTAGTACTTCTTCTCGCCGCTGTCGCGCGATTCGCCGATCAGCCAGACCTGATCGTCGCCCGGCAGGCGCGTGTCCTCCACGTTGGTCGGCCCGTCCGCCACGCGCACCCGCACGGCGGCGAAGCGAGCGCTGAGCGGGCCCTTGGTGCCGTTGCGCCAGGTGATGCGCTGCCAGCGTTGCTTGTCCAGCGTCTCGGCCGCCGTGCGCGGCGGCTGGTTCGGCACCGGGTGCTTGCGCGCACGCCCGGTGGGCGTGCGCGATGGACGCAGCTTGACCGTGGTCGGGTAGACCAACTGGGTGCAGGCGACGCCGACCGCCCAGGACAGCCCGCGTTCATCCAGTCCCTGGCGGAAGGTCGGGCTGCTGGCGAACCCGGCATCGGCCAGCACGCAGCGGAAGTGCAGCCCGGCCTCGATCAACCGGTCGATCTCGGCCAGGGCGATCTCCGGCTTGGTCTGCTCCGCCCGCGCCGCTTGCGGCACGCCCGCCGCCGCACAGCGGTCCGCATCGTCGGTCCAGCAGGTCGGCAGGAACAGCCGCAGCCCGACCGGCACCGGCACTTCGCCGCGCGCCAGCGTCAGCGAGACCAGCACCTGGCAGTTCGCCGTCTTGCCCAACTCGCCGCAGTATTGCGGCGCCACGCCGACCGAAGCCGTGCCCTTCTTGGGATTGCCCGTGTCATCGACCACCAGCACGGCATCCGCGCCACCAACCTGCCGGTCGGCCTGCTCGGCGAGCACCCGCCACAGTGGCCCGTCATCCCAGGCCGGGCTGGTGACGAAGTGGTGCAACTGGTCGTGCCCGAGTCGCTCCGCCATCGGCTGGAGGCTCTTCGGCCCGTCCGGCCCCAACAGGCCACGCCCATCTGCGCCGGGTCTTGCGGCCGGTCTCGTCCAGGAAAGGCTTCAGCCAGCTATCGAGATCCGCGTCAATGTCACGCGGCAGTGAAAATGAGAGCCCCATTTGCACGCCGTCAAATGGGAACGCAGCCCTTTTTTAAAGTGCCAAGGTAGTGATAGGAGGTGTTGGTGATCGGTCGGAGACTGTCTTGCGTGGCTCCGTTGAAGGCGAGAGACGCGAGCCTTAGTGAGGTTGGACTAGGCCTCGCTTTGTCTCGCACCGAGCTTTTTGCGGGCCTCTGCTTGTTGGGATTTGCCAACGGAACAGTCGGCCGTCTGTACACGTCGGTTACGCGGGACGGGTTGGCCGCCGTCACCAACACCTTTGACGTCAGTCTTTTTGTTTGGATCGCCTTCTTCTCTTCTGTTTCGCTTCTACTCCGGGCGCCTCGGCAGCCGGTTGGCCGCGCCGATCTGATCGTGGCGGCGTGCGCCATTGGGGCATTCATGCTTCCGATTCGGCCGCTCAGTTGGGTCGCTCTTACCGGGCTCGCGGTGTACATCATCCGTGATTCCTTCGGGGACCGCGGTCACTCCCCTGCCCATCGCGGCGCCTGGATCCTCCTTGCCACCACCGGTTCGATGTTCTGGGGCCGCATGCTGATGCATTGCCTGAATGGCCTTATCCTTGGGACCGATGCCCTTCTTGTTGGTTGGTTTACCGGAATGAATTCTGTGGGCAATACGGTGCGCATAGCCGGCGGCGACAGTTTCGTTTTTATTGCAGAACCATGTTCTTCGCTCGCCAACATTTCGCTCGCAATCCTCTGCTGGGTCCTGTTCACGCAATCTCGCGACCTCAGATGGTCGTTAGCGGGCGCCGGCTGGTGCCTCATCGCCTGCCTGTTCGTCGTGGCTGTCAACGTCACCCGAATCGGGTTGATTGTTCTGCACCCGGACTCCTATGACCTGATCCACGGTCCGGCAGGAGCGGCCGTCGCGAGTTGGCTGAGCTTTGCGGCCGTGGTCGGGATCAGCGCATATGGGACTCGCAATGGCCGTCTCGCCCACGCTTAAGGGTCTGTTTGCCTTCCTGCTTGCCGTGAGCGTCGGCGGCAAGATAATTGCTGTCAGCTGGTCGCCAGCCGAGGGCACATGGTCTGCGCCGTACAGCGCCGGGAACACAGAGATCGCCGCCTTCTTCGATCGACATGAGTTCCTGGCGCGCAAGGACGAGAACAACATGGGGGATGTGTTCGTTGGCCCGGGTGTCGCGGGTGACTGCCACCTGTTGGTGATCAACGCCACGCCGGAAGGTTGGGTCCGCGACGCCGTCCGCCAACTGGCCTCCCGGAATGACGAGGTGTTCTTTGTTTTTGATGGTACAGTATACCAGGACCAGCCGACGTGGCACACCAGGATGCACTATTATTGGCGCCAACTGAACAGATTCACCGGCCGTGCAATTCCCGCCCGGCCGGTGCTGGGGATCGTTGCTTCTCCCGGATGTGACCTTCGGGACATGCCGTGGCGGGAAATCGCCGAACTGCGGTAGTTTTTCGATTGTACGGGTGGAAACTGACCGAGTGGAGGTGGCAGTACGAAGCAGCGATCAAGGAATCGCCGTAACGTATGTTGCTCATTTGTAGCCTGGATGGGTGTTATTGCTCTCCCATATCTGGCAACGTCCGCTCTATCTCGCCCAAGGCTCATCGGGTTCTGGCGTCAGACGCGGATATCAGAACTCCGGCACCAGCCACCGCTCCAGCGCCGCGCGCCACCCATCCGCAATCGGAACCGCCCGCCGCTTCTCGGTGTCGATCACGGCGAGAATAGACGTCGCCTTGGCCACCAGCGTGTCGCCCTGGTGCACGTGCTGGCGCACCTGCACGCTCTTCTGCCCGATCCGGTGAATCGCCGTGTCGATCCGGATCTCGCCCGGCCAGTTCATTTCGCGCAGAAAATCAAGCTCCAGCCGGGCAATCACCACCGCATGCCCCGAGCCCGGCTCCAGCAGTCCCGCTTCCTGCATGAGTTCGGACCGGCCGGCCTCGCACATGACGCTGTAGACGGCGTTGTTGACGTGCCCGAGCCGGTCGGTATCGCAGAACCGCAACCGCTGCGTGGTGACGAAAACCTCGCCCATTACTCGCCGTTGTAAGGCGGCTTGTGCATCCCCGCCGGCGAGATGGTGAACACTTCCACCCCGTCCTCAGTGACGCCGATCATGTGTTCGAACTGCGCCGACAGGCTGCGGTCGCGCGTCACCGCGGTCCAGCCGTCGTCGAGCACTTTCACCTCCGGCCGGCCGGCATTCACCATCGGTTCGATGGTGAAGAACATGCCGGGCTTGAGCACCGTCCCCTGTCCGGCGCGGCCCAGATGCAGCACGTTCGGCGGTTCGTGGAACTTGCGCCCGATGCCATGGCCGCAGAAATCGCGCACCACGCTGAACCGGTTGGCCTCCACGTATGTTTGAATGGCATGGCCGATATCGCCCAGCGTCGCCCCGGGCCGCACCGCGCGCACGCCGCGCATCAGCGACTCGTAGGTCACGTCGATCAGGTTGCGCGCCTTGGTGGACGCGGTGCCGGCCACGTACATCCGGCTGGTATCGCCGAACCAGCCATCCAGGATGACGGTCACGTCGATATTGATGACGTCGCCCTCCTCCAGCCGGCGTTCGCCGGGGATGCCGTGGCAGACGACATGGTTGATCGAGGTGCAGATCGATTTCGGGAAGCCGCGGTAGTTCAGCGGCGCCGGAATCGCGCCATTGCCGATGATGAAGTCATGACATAGCTGGTCCAGTTCGCCGGTGGACACACCCGGCCGCACATGCGGCTGAATCATGTCCAGAGTCTCCGCCGCCAGCCGGCCGGCGGCGCGCATGCCGCCGAAATCCTCGGGCTGGTAGATGGTGATCCGTCGCGCGTCGGCTCCGCCGTCCATGTTCTCTGCTCTCCGCCCGCCGCACGACGGGCACGGCCCGATCCGGCAGCTCTCACGATCATGACTGCCCAACATGCGCAACCGCCGGGATCGGCGCAAGCGGAAGTGTTCACGGTTCTGCCCCGCGCCGGCCGGGCCAGTCTGCAGGTTGGCCGATCGGGAAGTCGGCCAGCCTGGAAGTCGGCCAGCCTGGAAGTCGGGGGGATGGTTAGCGCGTGGCGGGGTCCAGGGGCGCCGCCACCGCTTTACTTGCTCGCGAGTCTGTCCGCCCTCGGGCCGGATCGGGGCGCAGGGCATCCTGTGGCGGGCCAGCGCCGTGCATGCCTGCCGGGCTTCCCCCGGACTGAAGCCGGTCAGCATGGCGCGCCAGGTGGTGTGGCCGCGTATCGTGGTCGATTCCACCCGCACGTCGCCGTCGTCGGCGGCGTGGCGGGCCTGGCTGGCGGCCTGGCGGGCAGCCGATTCGCTTCCGAAGGCACCGACCTGCACGCTCCAATGGGGCACCTGGATCGGGATGCGGTGCGGGATGGGGGCGGCGCTCGCCTCGGAGATCAGGGTCGGCATCCGGCTGGCGGCGCGGGGGCTGACGGGCACGTCCATCCGTTCGAAGCCCTGGTCGAGCAGGGCGGCCATGTGCACGTCCCGTTCGGGGTTGCTGGCGGCGCCGAGCACCACGCCGACCAGGCGCACATCGCCGCGGACGGCCGAGGTGACCAGATTATGGCCGGAGGCCTCGATATAGCCGGTCTTGATGCCGTCCGCGCCCGGATAGGTCTGCAGCATACGGTCGTGATTGGGAATGCTTCGGCCGTGCCAGGTGAAGGTGGGAATCGAGAACCAACGGTATTCGGAAGGGAAGTCGCGCACCAGATGACGGCCCAGGGTCGCCATGTCGCGCGCCGTGGTGACCTGTTCCGGGTCGGGCAGGCCGGAGGCGTTGCGGAACACGGTGCGGCTCATGCCGAGCGCGCGGGCGCGCAGGGTCATCATCTGGCCGAACCGGTCCTCGTCGGCGCCCAGCAATTCACCGAGGGCGGCGGCGGCGTCGTTCGCCGATTTGGTGACCAGGCCCATAATCGCCTGCTCGACGGTAATGCGCGTATTGGGCGTGAGGTCCAGCTTGGTCGGGCTCATGGCGGCGGCGTGGCTGGATACCGGCACGTACTGATCCAGCGTGATGCGCCGGTCGCGCAGCGCCTCGAACACCATATACAGTGTCATCATCTTGGTGAGGCTGGCCGGGTGGCGGAGATCGTCGGCGTTGATCTCCGACAGCACGTTGCCGTCCGTCGCATCAATGACGATGGAGCTGTAGCGGTCGGAGCCGATCTGTGCCTGCGCGGGTGCGATGCCCAGGACAACGGCGAGAAACGTGGCGGCCAGGTAAAGGCTTATCGGGAATACCCGGTCGCGGGAATGGCATAGGGCGCGCATGCGAACGTGTCTCCAAGCTCGGCCGCGCCGACCATACAGGCCGTTCCGCGCGTCTGTCCAGACATGCACAGAAGCAAAAGCGCGGCCTTTTTGAGGGCGTTAATCAACACTCCTAAGGTGACATCGTGAACGGAGCGTGAACCGCCCTCATTGCCGTTTTTGTGCACCGCACAAAAACGCTTGACCCCGCGGTTGGTGCGCCTCTATAACGCCCTTGCTGCAGTGCAGCATAGAATTCGAACCGCGGCATTCGGCAGCGAATCTGGACGCGAATTCGGCCTGGGGCCTCGGCCCGGGTCGCGGCAGGACGGGTCCGTCATCTCGGGCCGGCGCTTAGGAACGGAGCATACGGTGGCGAAGAAGAGTGGGGAGACTGGGGAGGTTGCGCTGGCGCCGGTGGTGGAACTGGCAACCGTGCAGGCACCCAAAACAGCGATCAGCCTAACACTGACTGCGACCGGCCCGATGGCCGGATTCGAGAAAACCCAGCTAAAGGAAAAAGTTAACATGACGATGAAGACGGCGGAAGACTTCTTGGCCTTCAACCAGGCCAATCTGGAAGCGTTGGTGAAGTCGGGTCAGATCTGGGCCGCCGGCCTGCAGGACCTGTCGCAGACCTTCGCCGCCACCGCGCAGGCGCAGTTCGAAGAGGCGATGGCGACCGTGAAGGCGCTGGCCGCCGTGAAGTCGCTCAAGGAGGCGGTGGATCTGCAGACCTCGCTGGCGAAGGCGTCGCTGGAGAAGGTCGTGACCGACACCAGCAAGCTGACCGATGCCGGCATGAAGCTGACCGAGCAGGCCATGGCGCCGCTGACCGCCCGCGTGACGCTCGCGGTGGAGAAGTTCGGCCGCGCCGCCTGAACTGCGGACGGTCGTGCCTCGCCCCTCCTTCCCCCCTGGAGGGGCGTGAAAGAAGGCCCGGGACCCCCCTCCCGGGCCTTCGCTCATATCGGCCGCTCCCTGTCGCGCCATTTGCCGGTCGCGCATGGCTGTTCTGCTGCCGATGCGTGGCGGACCGCTTTCGCAGGCGTGCCGGCCCAGCGCGAATCCGGCCCATCGCGCATCCGGTTCAGATCAATCCGCGCCTTGCCGGCGCGATGCCCTTTCATCCGGACCGGGCTTTCCGATATGTTCACCCACATGAGGGCCGAATGGGCGTCGGGGCGGAGCCGGTATGTCAGTGCTCCGATTCCGGGACACTGCCGGAAAATGGGCGGTCGCGAACGATGAGCGAGTATGAGCAACACGGGATGATGTCTGAAGCGCGGGCGGCGGCACCGCCGGGCGAGGGCGGTCGCGGCAATGACGGCCGCACGGATGGCGGCGGCGAGGGGCCAAACACCGGGGTCGTGGTCAAGGCGCGCCCGAAGACGCGCAAGCCTGCCATGTACAAGGTGCTGATGCTCAACGACGATTACACGCCGATGGAATTCGTCGTGCATGTGCTCGAGCGCTTTTTCCAGAAATCGCGTGAGGAGGCCACGCGCATCATGTTGCATGTGCATCGCCGCGGCGTCGGCGTGTGTGGCGTGTTCACCTATGAGGTGGCCGAGACCAAGGTGACGCAGGTGATGGACCTGGCCCGCCAGAACCAGCACCCGCTGCAATGCACAATCGAGAAGGAATAGGGGATTTCCTGTCCGATTCGCCCCGGTCTGCCCGATTCCTCTGCCGGCGCGAATCCCGCCTATGGGGAGCCCTGCGCGGGCGTCCACCCGGCCATTCGGCCGGCTGCCACCCGCCCGTATACAAATTAAATCATGGTGGCCGCGTTTTTGCTGGTGCGGTCCGGCGTTAATCGAGAAAGAATGATGCTGTCTCGCGACCGCCGCGCCCACATCCACCATGGCTTGCCCGCGTATCGTGATGGCTGAGACGCGGCACCGGCAGGATGCAGGACGCCGGCGCTGTGCAGGACGATCGACGACCCTGAGCTGAGGAGCGTTGCCCCATGCTGTCCCGGAACCTCGAGCAGACGCTCCACCGCGCCCTGTCGCTTGCCAGCGAGCGTCGCCATGAATACGCGACGCTGGAGCACCTCCTGCTGGGCCTGACCGACGACACGGACGCGGCCACCGTGTTGCGCGCCTGCGGCGTCGACCTCGACAAGCTGCGCGCGGATCTGACCGAGTTCCTTGACAAGGACCTCGCAGGCCTGGCCACCGACCGGCCTGGCGACCCCAAGCCGACCGCCGGCTTCCAGCGGGTGGTGCAGCGCGCCGCCATCCATGTCCAGTCCTCCGGCCGCGACGAGGTCACCGGCGCCAACGTGCTGGTGGCGCTGTTCAGCGAACGCGAGAGCCATGCGGTGTATTTCCTGCAGACCCAGGACATGACCCGGCTCGATGCGGTGAATTTCATCAGCCATGGCATTGCCAAGGCGCCCGGCCGCAGCCAGCCGCGCCCGGTGCAGGGGGCGGCGACCCCGGGCGAAAGCCATCCGGAGGCCGAGCGCGAGGAAAAGCCGGCGCGGCGCGGCCAGGACGCCCTGTCCAACTACTGCGTGAACCTCAACAAGAAGGCTCTGGCGGGCAAGATCGACCCGCTGATCGGACGCGAGAGCGAGATCGAGCGCACCATCCAGATCCTGTGCCGCCGCACCAAGAACAACCCGCTCTATGTCGGCGACCCCGGCGTCGGCAAGACCGCCATCGCCGAGGGCCTGGCCAAGCGCATCGTCGAGGGCGACGTGCCCGAGGTGCTGGCCAAGTCCACCATCTATGCCCTCGACATGGGCTCGCTGCTGGCCGGCACCCGCTACCGCGGCGATTTCGAGGAGCGGCTGAAGGCGGTGGTGACCGAGCTGGAAGCGCAGCCGAATTCGGTCCTCTTCATCGACGAGATTCATACGGTGATCGGGGCCGGTGCCACCAGCGGCGGCGCCATGGACGCGTCCAATCTCCTGAAACCCGCCCTGGCGTCGGGAAATCTGCGCTGCATCGGCAGCACCACGTACAAGGAATTCCGCAACTACTTCGAGAAGGACCGCGCCCTGGTGCGCCGGTTCCAGAAGATCGACGTGAACGAGCCGAACGTCGAAGACGCGGTGAAGATCCTGCGCGGCCTCAAGAACAACTACGAGAAGCACCACAAGGTGCGCTACACGGATGAGGCGATCCGCGCCGCGGTCGAGCTCTCGTCCAAATACATCCATGACCGCAAGCTGCCGGACAAGGCGATCGACGTGATCGACGAGGTCGGTGCCTCCCGCATGCTCCAGCCCGAGCACAAGCGGCGCAAGACCGTCACCCTGCGCGACGTCGAGGAGATCGTGGCGAAAATCGCCCGTATCCCACCGAAATCGGTGTCGGCCGACGACAAGGAGACGCTGCGCAACCTCGAGCGCGACCTGAAATCCATGGTGTTCGGTCAGGACCAGGCGATCGAGGCGCTGGCGGCTGCCATCAAGCTCAGCCGCGCCGGGCTGCGCGACCCCGAGAAGCCGATCGGCAACTACCTGTTCAGCGGCCCGACCGGCGTCGGCAAGACCGAGGTGGCGCGCCAGTTGTCCAGCACGCTCGGCATCGAGCTGATCCGCTTCGACATGTCGGAATACATCGAGCGGCACAGCATCTCGCGCCTGATCGGCGCCCCGCCGGGCTATGTCGGCTTCGACCAGGGCGGCCTGCTGACCGATGCGATCGACCAGCACCCGCATGCCGTGCTGCTGCTGGACGAGATCGAGAAGGCGCATCCGGACCTGTTCAACATCCTTCTGCAGGTGATGGACCATGGCAAGCTGACCGACCACAACGGCAAGACGGTCGATTTCCGCAACACCATCCTCATCATGACCACCAATGCGGGGGCGACCGACCTGGCCAAGGAGGCGATCGGCTTCGGTCGCGACAGCCGCCAGGGCGAGGACGAGGACGCGATCAAGCGGATGTTCACGCCGGAGTTCCGCAACCGGCTGGACGCGGTGATCCCGTTCGCCAACCTCACGCCGGAGATTGTCGGCCGGGTGGTCGAAAAATTCGTCATGCAGCTGGAGGCGCAGCTTGCCGACCGCAACGTGACGATCGAGCTGTCCAGCGCGGCGAAGGAATGGCTCGCCGAGCGCGGCTACGACAAGCTGTATGGGGCCCGGCCGCTGGCGCGGGTGATCCAGGAGCACATCAAGAAGCCGCTGGCCGAGGAGTTGCTGTTCGGGCGGCTGGTCAAGGGCGGCGCGGTGAAGGTGACGCTCAAGGACAAGAAGCTCGACTTTGAGTACATCGAGGCGGCGGTGCCGGCGCTGCCCGGCCCCCCCGAGGGCGAGGGCGACAGCGGCACCGAACGGGAGCCGGAGACCGCCGGCTAGCTTTCCGCCCGTCTGAAATTCGCGTCGAATCCCCAGCGCTGCCGGTGAAAGCCGGCGGCGTTTTGGTTTGGTGGAGTTGGTGCCGTTGCCGGCATTCTCGTAAGGTCGGGCAACGTTACGAACTCCCGCCCCGGCAACGAAGCGGGCCTTGACGGCACGCTTCCCGGCATGGGCTGCCGGTTGCCAAGTTCGGAGTTGCGAACGCCACACAAATCACCTAATCCGAAACGCTGGCTGGCACCAGCCATGGCGCCGGCTCCGTCGCGTGTCGTACTGGATCGCTCGGTCCCTATGAGGCGCCTCACCTTCGTTTTTTGCCGCGGTGGCGGTCGCCGCGGCCAACCCCGGACAGAAGGCCCATCATGCCAAGACTTGGAGCTGTGATTCTGGCAGTCGCGTTGTTGACTCAGATTGATACGGCGGTCGCACAAACGCCAACACCTGCCCCTGCCGTCGTCGTGGAAACCTCGTCCACGTACCATGATTGGCGGCCGATCGCCATCGGTGCGGGGGCGATCGCCGGCGTCGTGGTGTTCAACGTCGCGGCCCTCGGGCTCGCCGCCATCCCGGGCGGACTGGCCTATGAAGCGGGCGCCACCGTGCCCGCGGAGATGTCCGTCGCGATGAGCCGCGTCTACGCCACGACCGCTGCGGTCGTCGGCGGCTTGGTCGCTTATTATACCCTTGCCCGCTGACAGAGGTCGAAATGCGCTCGTTGCCGTCTTCCAAGGCCGCCGCTCTGCTCGGTGCCGTCCTGCTGGTTCCGTCGATGGCCAGCGCCCAGGTCCCTGCCCAGGCGGGACCCACGCCGCTGGAGCCTTCGGCGACCCATTCGCTGGTCGATCCCCGTCTGCTCGCGATCGGTGCGGGCGCCATCGTCGGTGCCGTTGCCTTCAACGTCCTGACGGCGCCGCTGGGGGCCGTCCCGCTCGCCGGCGGTGCACTCCAGGCCGTGCCATACAGCGTCGCCCTGGGCAGCCGCCTCATTGCCGGTGTCTCGGCCGGCGTCGGTGCGATCGCGGCCAACTATGCCTATGATCTCTGGACCGGGACCAAGAGCGACTATGCCTATCTCGTGACACTCGGCGCCGGTGCGGTGGCGGGCGTGGCGGCCGGCAACTACCTCGCACTGGGTTTCTTTGGCACGCCGCCCTATTACGTGGGCGCGGGGGCGGTCGATCTTGCCGGCGCGATGGCCTCGTCGGCCGGGCAGGCGGCCACCCGGATCTACGTCATCGGGTCCGGCGTGCTCGGGGCCTGGGTCGCCGACGCCCTGTACCGTCTGTAGAACCTGCTCGCGCGTTTTCTCGATGCCTGCGTGAAACAACTCGTTTCCGCAGGTGTCGGGGAGCGGCCGTTTTTCCTGAACCCAACCGGCTTGTTCGGTTGGCGAGGGAGCGTCCCCGCGTTGATTGCCGCTGACCCCATGGCCCGCATGGTGAGTCAACACGGGGCATTGCGCATGACGTACAAATCGTTTATTGTAACATATTAATTGGTGCCAACGCCGGCACGGCGTGCATGGCGGGTTCTGCCGGACGAAGTGGCTTCGATGCGGCGCTTGCCCTGCGACTTCCGCTGCGGTGGCTGTCGCCGCGGCCAACCCCGAACAGAAGGCCCACCATGCGCAGACTCGGAGCTGTCTTCCTCGCCATCGCCTTGCTGGCCCAGGTCAATACGGCCTTCGCGCAATCCGCGACGCCGGCCCCGGTCCCTGCGACTCACCCCGCCGCCGCGCACCGCGACTGGCGGCCGATCGTCATCGGCGCGGGCGCGATCGCCGGCGTCGTCCTGTTCAACGTGGTGGCCCTCGGGTTCGAGGCATTGCCGGGCGGACTGGCCTATGAAGCCGGCGATACCATTCCGGCCGAAATGTCCGTCGCGATGAGCCGTGTCTACGCCACGTCAGCCGCGGTCGCCGGAGGCTTGCTGGCATATTACGCCATCGCCCGATGAGGGGGATCGGCATGCGCTCGCGGTTGTCACCGCTCCTCGTCGGGCTGCTCGGCGTCGCCATGGTTCTCGCCCCCCTGGGCAGCGCCAGGGCCGATACGCGGGCGCCGGCAATCAGGGCTGCCCAGGCGGCGCCGACCATAAAGGCCGCCGAGCCGGCGCCGGAGACCAGCCCCGAAACCGGTCCTGAGAACGGCTACGTCGATAATCGCCTCCTGGCGATCGGCGCCGGGGCGGTGGTCAGCATCGTCGCGTTCAACGTGCTGGCGGCCCCGCTTGGGACCGTGCCGCTCGCCGGCGGGGCGCTGGAAGCCGTGCCGTACAGCGTCGCCCTCGGCAGCCGCCTGATCGCGGCCGTTTCGGCCGGCGCCGGCGCGCTCTCCGCGTTATGGGCCTATGACGCCTGGAACGGCACCAAAAGCGACTACCACTACCTCGTGGCGCTTGGCGCCGGCGCGATCGCGGGCGTCGGGCTGGGCAACTACCTGGCGCTGGGTGAGCTGGGCTGGCCGCCCTATTACGCAGGCGCGGGCGAGGAAGCCGTCGGGGCGATCGCCTCCACGGCGGCGCAGGCGGCGAGCCGGATCTACGTTATCGGCACGGCCGTGCTCGGCGCCTGGGTGGCGGACTACATCTATCGCCACTGACCGGCTGCCGGACGGATGAAACAAGGCCAGGGGCCGCGCGCCCCAGGGCTATCGCATTTGGCGCCCGGCCTGGGTGAGCAGGCGTAGGAGGAAGCTGTCGTCCCAGCCTGCTCGCTTGAGCTTGCTCTTCATTGACGCCTTGGAGCCTTCGAGCTTGGCCAGGTTGATGGCCATACGGCGCAATAGAGCGATGTTCTCCGGCCCGTTATCCAAGCGGTTCCGGGTCTGGTCCTCGTTCATGGTGACGTTGAGCACCCAGTGCAGACCGTTCTCAACCCCCCAATGGCTGCGGACAGCGTCGCCGAAACGCACTGCGTTGAACGGTGTGCTGAGCAGATAGTAGGCGGTTTCGCTGGTAACCTTGGCGCCGACTTCGCGCATGCGGACCACCTTGCCGATGGCGGCCAGTCCCGGCCAGGTATGGCGCTCCTGCAGCCAGTCGATCTCGGTCGAGACCATGCTGGTGCGGGTCTCGATGCGGCCGTGGTCGCCGTCAACGGTGGTATGGGTGACCTCGGCCGCGCGCTGCGGGTCGTCCAGGAAGAGGCGGACGTCCTCGTAGAGGCTGGGCTGGTTACCCTTCAGCGCCAGCACGTAGTCGCCGCCTTGTTCGACCACCTGCGCAGCAATGGCGCGTTGGCAGTTGATGGCATCCGCGGTGACGATGCAGCCCTTGAGCGACAGCATTTCCAGCAGCTTCGGTACCGCCGTGATCTCGTTCGACTTGCCGTCCACGGCCAGTTGCCCGAGAACCAACCGCTGATCCGCAGCCCAGGCACTGATCAAATGCAGCGGCGACTTGCCCGACGCGCGGTCGAAGGAATGCCGCAGCGTCTTGCCATCGATCGCTACCACGCCCTGGATGGTCTCGGCAAAGCGCTGCATGAAGGTCTGGAAGGCGGCGTGGAACCGCTTCGGATCGAGCAGACGGAACACCCGGCTGAACGTGTCGTGGCTCGGGATGCCGTGCTTCAGGCGCAGGAACTGCCGCAGGAATGGCTCCTTCGACTGCCCGAACAGCGCCATGTCCGAGCAGTCCTCGCCGCCGCAGAGCACCGTGCAAAGCGCGATGATCAGCAACTCGTGCAGGTTGTGGCGGGCATTCGGCCGGCGCGGGTCGTCAACGCCCGCGAAGCACCCGACGAAATCCTCCATGGGCCGATCCTCCGATCAATCCCATGCTTCGAATCCATCCGCCCCAGCCCACGCAAGCCCCTACCGTCAAGGATTTCCCATATGCGAATCCCCTGCCGCGCGCCCCTGGCCTTTTTCTATGCGATCCAGTTGTCTATGCGATCCAGACCGGCCGCCGCCGCAGCCCCGGTGTCCGGTCGGCCGGCAGCACCGTCGCCGACCCGCCGGTCAGGCTTTCCGGCCCCTGGTAGCGTTTCAGTTCCAGCCGGGCGATCTGGTTGCGGTGCACCTCGTCCGGCCCGTCCGCCAGCCGCAGCATGCGCGCCAGGGCATAGCCGTAGGCCAGGCCATAATCCTCGGTGACCCCGGCGCCGCCGAAAGCCTGAATGGCCCAGTCCACCACCTGGCAGGCCATATGGGGGGCGGCGACCTTGATCATGGCGATCTCGGCGCGGGCGGCCTTGTTGCCGTGCTTGTCCATCACGTCGGCCGCCTTCAGCGTCAGCAGCCGCGCCTGTTCGATCATGATGCGCGCCTGCGCGATGCGTTCCTGCGTCACCGTCTGGTCGGCAACCGGCCGGCCGAACGCCACCCGCATCTGGGTCCGCCGGCACATCCGCTCCAGCGCCCGCTCGGCCAGCCCGATCAGCCGCATGCAATGGTGGATGCGTCCCGGCCCCAGCCTCCCCTGGGCGATCTCGAAGCCGCAGCCCTCGCCGAGCAGGATGTTCTCCGCCGGCACGCGCACATCATTGAACACCAGTTCGGCGTGGCCGTGCGGCGCGTCGTCGAAGCCGAACACCGGCAGGATGCGTTTGACCACCACGCCGGGCCAGGGCAGCGGCACCAGGATCATCGATTGCTGCCGGTGGCGGTCGGGCGAATCCGGCGCGGTCTTGCCCATCACGATCAGGATGCGGCAGCGCGGGTCAGGCGCGCCGGAAATCCACCATTTGCGCCCGTTGATGACGTACTCATCGCCCACGCGCCGGATCGAAGTCTCGATATTGGTGGCATCCGATGACGCCACCTCGGGCTCGGTCATGGCGAAAGCCGAGCGGATGTCACCGGCGAGCAGCGGTTCCAGCCAGCGTTGCTTCTGCGCCGGCGTGCCGTAGCGCTCCAGCACTTCCATATTGCCGGTGTCCGGTGCCGAACAGTTGAACGCCTCCGGCGCCCAGGGCGAACGGCCCATCACCTCGCAGAGCGGCGCGTATTCCAGATTGGTCAGCCCGGCCCCCAGCTTGCTCGCGGGCAGGAACAGGTTCCACAGCCCGTCCGCGCGGGCGCGCTGCTTGATCCCCTCCAAAATCTGCGAGGGTTGCCAGCGGTCTCCCTCGGCGATCTCGGCGAAGATGTTCTCTTCCGCCGGGTAGATGTGCTCGGCCATGAAGGCCTCGACCCGGCCCCGCAGTTCCAGGACCTTGTCCGAATAGTCGAAATCCACCGCCATTCTCCCCGGACGTGCCGCCAAATCCGTCTTGCCGCCGGTGGGGGCGCGCTGTCAAACGGACGGGCAGGGGAGGACAGGAGATGAGCAACATCGACACCTCGCGTCTCGAGCCATGGCTGGCCAAGCACGTGCCCGGCTATCGCGGCCCCGCGCATCTGGTGCCGTTCGAGGGCGGCCAGTCCAACCCAACCTTTCGTCTGGAGGCCCCCTCCGGCCGCTACGTCCTGCGACGCAAACCGGCCGGGCAACTGCTGGCCAGCGCCCACGCGGTGGACCGCGAGTTCCGGGTCATGCGCGCACTGGCCACCACCGCCGTGCCGGTGCCGCACGTGCACGCCCTGTGCGAGGACACCAGCGTCATCGGCAGCGCCTTCTACGTCATGGACCATGTCGAAGGCCGCATTCTGTGGGACGCCCGACTGCCCGGCCTGTCGCCGGCCGAGCGCCGCGCCGTCTATGCCTCGATGAACGCCACCATCGCCGCCCTGCACAGCGTCGATCCGGCCTCGGTGGGGCTCGGCGATTTCGGCCGCCCCGGCAATTATCTCTCACGCCAGATCGCCCGCTGGACCACCCAATACCGCGCCTCGGAAACCACGCCGATCGAGGCCATGGACCGGCTGATCGAGTTCCTGCCCCAGCACATCCCGGAATTCGACACGACCGCCATCGTCCACGGCGATTTCCGCCTCGACAACCTGCTGCTGCACCCCACCGAGCCGCGCGTCGTCGCCGTGCTGGACTGGGAACTCTCCACCCTCGGCCACCCACTGGCCGATTTCGCCTACCACGCCATGGCATGGCGCCTCTCGCCCGAACTGTTCCGCGGCCTGGCCGGCACCGACCTCGCTTCCCTCGGCATTCCCGACGAGGCCACCTACGTGGCCGAATACTGCCGGAGTACCGCGCAGAAGGTGCCAGCGGAGTTCGACATCTACATCGTGTTCAGCCTGTTCCGCATCGCCGCCATCATGCAAGGCATCCTGAAACGCGCGCTGGACGGCACGGCGGCGAGCCAAGCGGCAATGGAGGTCGGCGGCCGGGCGCGGCCTATCGCCGAGTTGGCTTGGGAGATGGCGCGGGGGTTGTAGTGAAGAAAAGGCCAGGGCTCTGCCCTGGACCCGGCAGGGGCCGAGAGGCCCCTGCACCCCATTCCGTAGGCTCTTTGCGACTGCTTCGGGTGGTTCGCGACCATTCCGCCAACGATGTAGGGCGGGAAAGCGCAGCGCATCCCGCCAACGCGGCATTCCGCCAACTCATCCAACCCGGCATACTCCCCGAATGCCGGACTATCGCCGCAACCGGGTTCCGGGCGGAACCTTCTTCTTCACCGTCAATCTGCACGACCGGCGCGCCAACCTGCTGGTGACGCAGATCGGTGCGTTGCGGCAAGCCGGGCGGCAGGCGCGTGCCCGGGCGCCCTTCCATATCGATGCGGGCAACCCGGAACAGCAAGGTTTGGTGGAGCACCCGGCGGATTGGCCCTATTCGTCTTTCCATCGTTGTGTCGCCAGCGGTATATACCCTGCTGGCTGGCTTGGTGGTGGCGAGCCATCGGAGACCGGAGAGGGATCGTGAGACGCAAGAAGCGGAATACGCTTCGCTTTTCCGCCCTACGCTTGCTAGACGTGCTGGAATGACTTGTAACGGACATCAGTTTGGGTTGCGCTCCCACGCAAGCTCACAACAATGATCCTAGCTTTAGGCAATCAGGTGAGTCGCGATGACGCATATCCACTCAGGACCCTCGCCAGCATGCGTCAATGCTAAAGAGGCGTCAGTCATATTGAGAAACGTCGTGTCTATAGGATTATTTATCTTATTTGTCTTGTCGATAGAGTGCGTGAAACTATACGTTCACAGCAAACTTCCGTATTTATCAAACATTAGTATTTATGATTTGATTGTTCCGCATCGAGCGCCCGTTTATCGTTTGGTCGCATTTATTGTGTTTCTGCTTGCAGTTATATTGATACCATATCATTTAATGAAAACACTATACGACAGCAAAAAAGTTGATTGGTGGCTT
Organism: uncultured Alphaproteobacteria bacterium; assembly: GCA_963709085.1. Classification (GTDB taxonomy): domain Bacteria; phylum Pseudomonadota; class Alphaproteobacteria; order Acetobacterales; family Acetobacteraceae; genus Rhodovastum. Next base: position 2,965,030 of record CAVPVB010000007.1, on the reverse strand, counting down.
CCCAAAGTCTGGCACCCTAAGCGCTCAGTGAAATGGTCAGACATTTTCTCGCAGATATCTCTGGATTCGACGGACGACCCTCTCGTGCGACACGCCGAACCTTCTTGGCGCCCCTTGTCGCTCGTCGAGTGGCTCGCTTGGCCAGCGGTCTTTTGTATTGCCGCAGGTTGTCTTGCCATAGCGCTCGACTACATTGTCAATCCGCATGTGCCGGGATTGTTGATATTTAAGTACGATGGACACGAACCGCTAACGCAGCCTGAAATCAATATTGGTACATTTGTGCAAGTTCAGACGAATTTGACTGCATATCTAGCAATCATTACGGCATTGATTGCTATATACGTAGCTAGATTTACGATAAGGGCTCAGGTTCGCTCGAAATCCAGGCAGGAATGGATTGACAAGGTGCGTAAAATTACCGCGCAACTAATCAGCGATGTGGATCTTAAATTTCGTGGTCAAATCCCGAACGTGGCTCGAATGAATGAGCGGAAACTTCATCTAGAACTGTTGCTCAATCCGTCTGAAAAAGACCACCGCCTGCTGACGATGCTGTTCCGTATCTGCACCGGTGGAAATGAAATTTCTGACGACAAATATATTTCCAAAAAATTTGAAGAACTGCTTGGCGAACAACATTGTTACATCAAACAGATGGCCATCCTCGACAGCAATCTTTACAAAATTGTTGTTAATCGGCATGTGTCGCCCAATCAGCAAGACGATGCCATTTCGTATATCGTTCGTCTATCCAACATCATCCTCAAGCGAGAATGGATGCGTGTCCGAGAGACTCGGTGAACCGATTGCGCGGCTGCCCACGCTTGAGTCTCCCGCCCGCCGGACCGCGCACCTCGCCTCGTTGGCGCGCCAATAATCCTGTACTTGCTTTGGCCGAGGGACGGCTTGGGATCGAAACCAGTCATTCGATTGCCCCTGCCATCCGAAGCCCCCCTCGGAACCAACGGGCATCTTAACGAATGGGGTCAAGGGGCCTCTCGGCCCCTTGCGGGTCCAGGGCAGAGCCCTGGCCTTCCTACCCGCTTAACTCCGAACGCCCAACATTCAGCAAATACGTGGCAGTTGCTCCCCCGCCAGCCAGTCCACAATCCGCCCGCCGCCGAACGTGGTTGTCATTTGCACGAACCGGTCCGAATCCGCCACGACCTCGCCGATCCGGGCGGCATCGCGGCCGAGCGGGTGGGCGCGCATGGCTTCCAGTAGTGGGGCCACGGCATCGGGGGCCGCGATTGCCACCAGCCGGCCTTCGTTGGCGACGTTCAGCGGGTCGAGGCCGAGCAATTCGCAGGCCGCGGCGACTTGCGGGCGCACCGGGATGGAGGCTTCCGACAGCAGCACGCCCACGCCCGATTGCTGGGCGATCTCGTTCAGGGTGGCGGCCAACCCGCCGCGGGTTGGGTCGCGCATCAGCCGCAGGCCCCGGCCGGCGCGCGTCACCATGGTGGCGACCAGCCCGTGCAGGGCGGCCGAGTCCGACAGAATGGCGGTATCGAAGGACAGGTTTTCGCGGCAGGACATGATGGCGACGCCATGGTCGCCGATCGGGCCGGAGATCAGCACGGCGTCGCCGGGCCGGGCCTGGTTGCCGGACAGATACAGTCCGGGCGGCACGAGGCCGATTCCGGCGGTGGAAATGAACACCCCGTCGGCCTTGCCGCGCTCGACCACTTTGGTGTCGCCGGCGACGATCGGCACGCCCGCTTCGCGGCTCGCCCGGCCCATGCTGGCGGCGATGCGGGCGAGGTCGGCGAACGGAAACCCTTCCTCGAGAAAGAAGCTGGCGGTCAGGTGCAGCGGTCGTGCGCCGGCCATGGCGAGGTCGTTGATGGTGCCGTGCACGGCCAGCGAGCCGATATCGCCGCCGGGGAAGAACAGCGGCGAGACCACATAGCCGTCGGTGGTCATGACCATGCGCCCGCCGGGTACCCCGAACGCCGCCTGGTCGTTGCCCTGGGCGAGGTATTCGTTGCCGAATTCGGCATGGAAGATATCGGCGATGAGTTGCCCCATCGCCCGCCCGCCGGCGCCGTGGGACATGTCCACCCGGCCGGTGCGGATATTGAGGCGGCGGGTCACGAGGCGAGCCGCGCGGGCAGGCGGAACCGCCCGTAGGTCCAGTGGGCCGCGCAGGCGCCCTCGGCCGAGACCATGCAGGAGCCCATCGGCGCCTCCGGGGTGCAGGCGGTGCCGAACAGCCGGCACTCGGCCGGCCGTTTTTTCCCCCGCAGGATGGCGGCGCATTCGCAGGCGGGGTTGTCGGAGGCGGACGGGGTTTCCAGTGCAAACCGCGCCTCGGCGTCGAATCCGGCGTATTCCGGCCGCAACCGCAGCGCGCTGTGCGGCACCCAGCCCAGTCCGCGCCACTCGAAGCGGTCGCGCAGTTCAAACACTTCCGTCACGGCCGCCTGTGCCCGCACATTGCCGGCTTCGGTGACGGCGCGGATGTACTGGTTCTCCACCTCGGCGCGCCCTTCGTTCACCTGGCGCACAAGGAGAAGCACAGCCTGCATGACGTCGAGCGGCTCGAATCCCGCCACCACCACCGGCTTGCGGTATTCGGCCGCCACCTGCCGGTATGGCTCGGTGCCGATGACGGTGGAGACATGCGCGGGGCCGACGAACCCGTCGAGCCGCACCGAATCCGCGCCGTCCGTCGCCAGAATGGCGCGCATCGCCACCGGCGTCAGCACGTGGTTGCAGAACACCGAGAAATTGGCCAGCCCGTCGCGGGCGGCACGCTGCACCGCGACCGCGGTGGGCGGCGTGGTGGTCTCGAAGCCGATGGCGAAAAACACCACTTCCCGCGCCGGCTCGGCGGCGGCGATGCGCAGGGCGTCCAGCGTCGAATACACCATGCGGATATCGGCGCCGGCTGCCTTGGCCTTCTGCAGGCTGTTGCCGCCCGAGGCCGGCACGCGCATCAGGTCGGCATAGGTGCACAGGGTCACGCGCGGGTTTTGGGCGAGGGCAATGGCGGCGTCGATGCGCCCCACCGGCAGCACGCAGACCGGGCAGCCCGGCCCGTGGATCATGCGGATACCCGGCGGCAGCAAATCCTCGATGCCGTAGCGCGAAATCGCGTGCGTGTGGCCGCCGCAGAATTCCATGAAGGCATAGGCGGCACCGGGGACGGCCTCGGCGCGGATGGTGGCGGCGAGTGCCTGGGCGCGCGCGGCGTCGCGGTATTCGTCGACGTATTTCATGCCGGTTCGACGGCGGCGTGCGCCGCGATCGCCTCATCCAGCAGCGTCAGCGTACGTTCGGCCTCGGCCGCATCCAGCCGGGTCAGCGCGTAGCCGACATGGAGAATAACGTAGTCGCCAACGGCCACGTCCGCGACCAATGCCAGCGAGATGATTTTCGAAACGCCTTCCAGGCTCACCCGCGCCATGTCGTCGGGCAGAATTTCCGTCACCAGGGCAGGGATGGCGAGGCACATGGCTCAGCCCGCCTGCAATGGCTGGGTCGCGCTGGCCAGGCGCGCGGCGCGGGCCTCGATCCAGGCGAGCCAGGCCGGCAGCCCCTCGCCGGTGCGCGCCGAGACCGTGAGGATCTGCAGCGCCGGGTTCACCCGCAGCGCATTCGCCATGCAGGCGGCGAGGTCGAAATCGAGGTGCGGCAGAAGATCGGACTTGTTCAGCAGCATCAGGTCGGAGGCTGCGAACATGTCGGGATATTTGAGCGGCTTGTCCTCGCCTTCCGTCACTGACAGTACCACCACCTTGTGCGCCTCGCCGAGGTCGAAGGCGGCCGGGCACACCAGATTGCCGACATTCTCGATGAACAGCAGGCTGCCCGCCGCCGGGGCCAGTTCATCGAGGGCGTGGCCGACCATGTGGGCGTCGAGGTGGCAGCCCTTGCCGGTGTTGACCTGCACGGCCGGGACTCCGGTGGCGCGGATGCGGGCGGCATCGTTGCTGGTCTGCTGGTCGCCCTCGATCACCGTGATGGCGCGGTGCGGGGCCAGCGCCTCGATGGTGCGCACCAGCAGCGATGTCTTGCCCGAGCCCGGGCTGGACACGAGGTTGAGGGCGAAAATGCCGCGATCGGCCAGCCGCGCGCGGTTGGCGCGGGCGAAGCCGGCATTCTTGCTCAGGATGTCGCGTTCGATGCGAACGATGCGTTCCTGGCTCAGCCCCGGCACGTGCACGCCGGCCAGGCCGGCGCCGTAATCGAGCGTGCCCGGGCTGGCATGCGTGTGATCGGCGGCATGTGTATGGTCGTGGTCATGATGGTGGTGATCCCCGTGCGCATGATCATGCGGATGATCGTGGGCGTCTTCCTTCGGCTTCCCCGCCGGGGTGTCATCGTTGCAGCCGCACACCGTGCACATCACTCCACCTCCATTTCGAGCACCCGCATCGCGTCGCCGCCGGTCATCCGCACCCGGGAGCGGCCGCATTCCGGGCACGGGGCAAAACGTTCGGCCAGCGCGACCTCGCGCTCGCAGTCGAAGCACCACCCGGCGCCGGCCACCCGCACGATGTCCAGCCGCGCCCCCTCGGCCGGGGTGCCGCGGCTGACCACGTCGAAGCAGAACCGCATGGATTCCGGCTCGGCGCAGGCCAGCGCGCCGATCTCCAGCACCACCACCCGCACGCGGGCGAAATTCCGCCGCCGCGCTTCTTCCTCAACGATGCCGATGACGCTCTCGGTGAGGGCCATCTCATGCATCGGCGCCCTCCATGACGTCCAGCGTGCAGGCGACGCAGGGATCGAACAGGCCGACCAGCCATCGTATCCGTTCCTCCGCCGCGGCGCCGGTGCCGACCGGCAAGCCGGTCAGAGCATGGACGAGGGGACCCTCGGGATGGAAGTTCCATTCGGTGGGGGCCAGCACGGCGCAGCGCGCGACCCGGCCCTGGGCGTCCACGGCGACCAGATGGTGCAGCCGCCCGCGCGGCGTTTCCACGGCGGCGAAGCCGGAGCCGTCCGGCAGCGCGCCATGGGTAATCCAGGAAGTGGCAGCCACTTCGGCGCCATTGTGCAGCAGCACGGCCGCCTGCAGAATTTCCGCGAACCGGGCGGCCAGCCGGTCGCGCGGCGCCGCCGTGCCGAAATCGCTGCGGGCAAGCGGCCCGGTCTCGGGCCGGCGCAGCGGCAAATGCGGCAGGGCGGCATAGGCCAGCCCCGAACCGGCCAGCCCGGCCAGCACCGTCGGATCGTCGGCGGGCGACAGCGCGTCCACCGGCCCGGCCCCTTCTGCTGCCGGCCCCACGGCATCCAGCATCCGCATTGTCCAGCTTGCCGGGCCGGGGCGCGCCCCGTCCAGGCCGAGCACGGCAAGGGCGCTGGCCAGACCCGCGCCCGTCGCGCCCGGCCGCGTCGCGATTAAGGCTGCCCGCAAGGCGTCCTTTTCCACCGCCGTGGTGGCAAACCCCAGGCCGGCGGCGGTGGTGAAGATCGACCGCAAATGCTCGCCGACCCGCTCGGCGGCGAGGTCCCGTACCGCCTCGCGCCGCGCGGCTTCGGTCACGTCGCGGCCACGCGCGGCATCGATGGCAAAGCGCGCGGCGATGCGGTGGGAGCGGCCACACAGCGCATAGAGGCGTTCGACGGCGGCGGGCACGTCCGCGGCGGGGCGGCCCACCATGGCCCGGCACAGCGACACCGGCCGCCGCGAGCGCAGCCGCGCCGTGCGCACCACGCCGCCGGACAGGGCCACCTCCAGGTGCAGTCCGCCCTTCATGTCGCCGCTCCGCGTCCGAACAGCAAACCGCGCCGGCTCGCAGCCTGGTGCGATGGCGCCGCCAGCACCGCTTCCAGCGCCGCCAGCGCGATGGCGCGGGCCGCTTCCTGGCTGGCGAATTCGTGCATGGGCGAGAACAGCGAGGCCGCATCCACCCGCCCGAACGGTTCCACCCGTGCCACGGTGAAGCTGATCGTGCCGGCCGGGAAGAGGTAGTCCCGCTCCGCGCCGACCGGCAGGGCAGGGCGCGGCGGGGCGTCCGGCAGGTCGAGCAGCGCCAGGTTCATGCACCACGGCGTCACCAGCATGCCGAACGATTCGCCGCCCAGCGCGCGGAACCCGACCGCTTCCACCGCCAGCGCCGTGTTGCAGATCGGCAGCCCGGCCATGCGCAGGCGGCCGATTTCCCGGTAGCAGGCGGCCAGTCGCTCGCCCGCCTCGATTGCGGCGGCGCTCATTCCGCCAGTTCCAGAAACCGCTCCTGCGGGGCGTCGCAGCGCGGGCAGCGCCAGTGGCCGGGCAGGGCGGCGAACGGGATGCCGGGCGGCACCTGCCAGACATCGTCGCCCCGCGCCGGGTCATAGACCTCCCAGCACACGCCGCATTCCATGCGGGGGGCCGCCCCGCCGCTCACGTGAAATAGGCCGCCGCGATCTCGCGCAGGCGCACCGCGGAGTCGCGGAAATCGTCGCCGGTGGCCAGCACGGCGGTGGGCACGTCGCCGATCTCAAGCGTGTCCAGCACCACCTCGCCGCCGGCGTTGCTGTACTGCACCGACCAGACATGCCGCGCCCCGGTCGCCAGCACCCGGCAGGAGCCATAGCCGCGCGCCGCCAGCAGCACATGCCCGCGGCCCAGCCAAGCCTGCAGATACAGCATGTCGGCCGCGGCCATCGGCAGCAGGGAAAAATTCATGACGTGGGAAGGCTCGGCCGGCTGCCAGCGCGCCATCCGGTCGGCGATCTCCGCCAGCAGCGGCATGATGTTCATGGCATCCTCGGGCGGCGTGCCGGGCACGACGGCAGGCGCTCCGAGCGCGGCCGCCTGGCGCACCGCCGCCGGAATCGCCGCCACTTCCACGTAATCGCCCACAAGCCGCCCGTCCGGCCCCTCGAAGCGGACCCGCCACACCCCCGCCAGCACCGATTCCTGCACCTGCGCCACCACGCCGCCGGGCAGGGACGCGGTGGCCGACACCTCGCCCTCGCCCAGCACGTCGCCGAGCAGGCGCGCCTCGTCGGCGGAGAACCCGGTCACGTCGAACAGCCGGCCGGGTTCATTCTCGGCCTGCGTGTCCAGGCAAGCGGCGATTTCCGGCAGCAAGGCGGCGACACGCGGGCAGGCGAGGATCAGCGCCTCGGCGGCGCCGGTGGCCAGGAAGGCGGGGGCACCGGTGGCGCTGCGGCCGGACACGGTTTCCGGCGCCCCGATCGGGTGCACCGCCAGAGCCGATGCATCGCCCTCGGGGGCGACCCAGAACCCGGCCTTCATGCCGGCGCCCCTTCAGTATGAATGATACGCACCTCCGGCCGCGCCATCGGCGGCAGCACCGGCGCGTCCGGGGCGAGACAGGCATCAATGCGCGCCAGATAATCCGACCAGTCGCGAATGCGCGGCAGCACGCCGACCGGATCGGCCCCGCGCGTCACCACCAGGCTCGGCAGCACCGCCACCCGAAAGCGCGGCGTCAGCGCCGCCTCGGCCGTCCGCGCGATCACCGCGGCGCGCAGGCGGCCAGCGAAGGCGGCGAGCAATTCCGGCAGCACCACCGCGACATCCGCCGCCTCGGTCCGCTGCGCCGGGTCACCGGTGAAGAACAGCAGCGCATGCGGGGTCGCGGCGAGGAAGGCATCCACCGTGCCGGCATCCAGCACAGGCAACCCAGAACGCTCGGTGAGCGCCCGAATGAGCGGCGATGGCATGGTTCCCCTCCGTTCTTGTTCGAAACCGTTGAGCGACACGGACTCCGTCAGTGCTTAGCACGTGACCGGGCTTAGCACGTGACCGGGTTGGTGCGCTAATGGGCGCCCGGCCGCAGAAACGCGGGCAGTTCCGGCTCGCGGTCGATCAGGTCGGCGAATAAATGCTCGAACGGCTGTCCCGCCAGGGCCGCCGCCACTCCGTCCAGCGCATCGTCGATCTGTTGCGCTTCCCCGGCCTCCAGCACGCGCACGGCGGAGTCCACATGCACCAGCACAAGCGTGCCCACCGGCACCGGGCCGATCAGCAGCATTGACACGTGCCGGACTTCGCCGCGCCGTTCGCACATCGCGCCGTGCTCGTCGCCCTCGACCACCGTCATCGGGATGCCGATGCACATTTCAGGCGGTGCCCCGGCGCTCATAGGATGCAAAATCGATGTCGTTGCCAAGCAGCCCCGCCACCGGATTCCGGCGCGGCTCCAGCCGCACGCCCCATTCCCTGAGAATGGCCACTGCCGCCGCCAGGGCCGGCCCGATCGCCGCCCGCACCGGCTCGGTCAGCGCACCGCCCCAGGCCTCCAGGTCGAGCGGCTGGCAGCCCACCAGCGCCAGCCGGCGCGGCGCGCGGCCGAGCAGGTCGGCCGCACTCAGCACTTCCTGAAAGCCGGTCTGGTGCAGGCTCATCTTCTTGGCGCCGGTGAATTTCGGCACCTCGTCGTCGTGCACCACATGCAGTGTACCGGGCGGCAATCCGTAGTCGATGGCGTCGAACACCAGCAGATCGTCGGCGGCCTCGACATGCTGCACCAGGTACAGCCCCTGGGTGCCGCCATCCATCACCTCGACGTCAGGTGATGTTTCATAGGCGGCATGGAACGCCTCCACCGCGCGCACGCCGAAACCTTCATCGCCCCACAGGATGTTGCCGATTCCCAACACCAGCACGCGGGAGGAGCCCCTCTCAGTCGTCACGATCATCGCGGAACTGCCGCTCGCCCGAGATGATGGTGGCGATCATGGTCTGCCGCGACATGATCTCCTCGCGCACCGCGGCATAGACGTGCAGGATGGTGAAGGTCACGATCACCCACAGGCCGAGATGGTGCAGCGTGCGCACGTCCTGGCTGTTCGGGAACAGGGTGAACACCCAGCCGAACAGCTTACCTTGCCAGGAATCGCGGCCCGTATCCTCGGAATACAGCGCGAAGCCGGTGATGATCATGCCGATATTGCCGAGCGTGACCGTGAAGAACATCGCCATATGCGCCAGCGGATTATGGGCGACGTATTTCTTCGGCTCGGCGGTCAGGAAGAGATACCATTTCGCCTCCCACCACACGCCCTTCCACCAGGTCGCGCTCCAGAACGGCAGGTAGAAGATCTGCCGTGAATGCCGGTTGCCCATGAACGCCCAGTAGATGCGCATCATGAAGAATACCGTCAGCACCTGCCCGGCGGCGAAATGGGCGAAGCGGATATAGCCGAACTGGAAATGGGCGCTGGCCTCGCCGGTCACCGAGGGCGGCGGTGCGCCGATCAGATAGCCGGTGACGATCAGCACCGCGACGCACAGTGCATTCACCCAGTGCCAGACCCGCACCGGGGCCTCGTAGACATAGATGGTCGGCCCGCGGTCGGTCTGCACCCCGGCCAGATCGACCACGCCGCGGAACCGGCTGGAGCCATTCGTCCTGGTGGCGCCGCTCATGGCATCGTCTCCCTCAGCACACGGTGACGGTGGCCATGTCCTGCCCGTCCGGCGACATGACATGGGTGGAGCAGGCCAGGCACGGGTCGAAGGAGTGCAGGGTGCGGATGATCTCCAGCGGCTGCGCCGGGTCGGCCATTGGCGTGTCCAGCAGGGCGGCCTCGAAGGCGCCGATATTGCCGGCCGGATCGCGCGGCGAGCCGTTCCAGGTGGTCGGCACCACGCACTGGTAATTATCGATCTTGCCGCCCTGGATGCTCACCCAATGGCCGAGCGCGCCGCGCGGCGCCTCGGTGAAGCCGACGCCGCGCACCTCCTTGGCCGGCCAGGTGTCCGGTGTCCATTTCTCCGTATAGGCAGTGGCGAGGTCGCCGGCCTTGATCGAGGCCATCAGCTTGTCCTGGAAGCGGCGCAGTTCGTGCGCCGCCCACTGGCATTCCAGCCCGCGCGCCGCGGTGCGGCCGAGGGTGGAGAACAGCGCCCCCACCGGGACGTTGAGGTCGTGCAGCAGCTTTTCCACCGGCTCGCGGAACTGCGGCTTGTTCTGCGCGTAACCGACCACCCAGCGCGCCAGCGGCCCCACTTCCATGGCGTGGCCGCGCCAGCGCGGCGCCTTCAGCCAGGAATATTTCTCCCCCTCGTCGATCTCGTGGATATCGGTGCGGCTGCCTTTGGTGTTCCGCCCGAGCGCATAATGGGGTTCGGTGATGCCGTCGAACGGGTGCAGGCCGTGCGTCTCGTCGGGATATTTGTACCAGGAATGGGTCACGAATTCCTGGATCTGCGCCGGGTCCTTCAGGTCGATCGGCTGCACTTCGGCGAGGTTGCCGTTGATGATGGCGCCCTGCGGCAGCAGCAGCGAGGCCGGCGAATAATCGTTCGCGTGCTCGGGGATGTCGCCATAGGCCAGCACCGACCGGCCGGACAGTCCGCCGCCATACAGCCAGTCCTTGTAGAACGAGGCGATCGCCTTCAGGTCGGGCAGGTATACCTGCTCGGTGAAGGTCACCGCCCGGTCGATAATGCCGGAGACGAGGTTCAGCCGCTCGATATTGATCGCGCCGGTCGCCCCGGCGCCATCGACGTTGATCGCGCACGCCACCCCGCCCACCAGCCAGTTCGGGTGCGGGTTCTTGCCGCCGTAGATGGTGTGGATCTTGACGATTTCCTTCTGGAAATCGAGCGCTTCCAGATAATGCGCCACCGCCATCAGATTGGCTTCCGGCGGCAGCTTGTAGGCCGGGTGCCCCCAGTAGGCGTTGCGGAACGGCCCGAGCTGGCCCGACTCCACGAACCGCTTCAGCCGGCCCTGCAGGTCACGGAAATAGCCGGGCGAGGACAGCGGCCAGTCCGATATCGACTGCGCCAGCGCCGAGGTGGCCTTCGGATCGGCCGACAGGGCGGACACCACATCGACCCAGTCGAGCGCATGCAAATGGTAGAAATGCACGATATGATCGTGCACGTACAGCGCCAGCTGCATGATGTTGCGGATGCTGTTGGCGTTTTCGGGAATGGTGATGCCGAGCGCATTCTCCACCGCCCGCACCGAGGTCAGCGCGTGCGTGCCGGTGCACACGCCGCAGATGCGCTGGGTGAAGGCCCAGGCGTCGCGCGGGTCGCGGCCCTTCAGGATCAGCTCGATGCCGCGCCACATCGTGCCGGTGGAGACCGCGTTGCGGATGACGTTATTGGCGTCAACGTTCACCTCCACGCGCAGATGGCCCTCGATGCGGGTGACCGGGTCTACCACGACGCGGCGGCCGGAAGTATCGAGGCGGAAACCGTTCGGCGTATTGATGTCCATGGCGGCTTCTCCCTCAGCGCTTCTTGGTCAGGCGGGTGACGGCGGTGACGGCGGCATGCGCCACCACCCCGGCGGCGACCACGCCGGCCACCACGCCGCCGACCCGGTCGGCGTTCGCCTCGATGCCGAACTGGCGGACATTGGACAGGCGCTCGTAGAACGGTCCATTGTCCCAGAAGCCCTGCTCGGAGCAGCCGATGCAGCCATGCCCGGACTGGATGGGGAACGAAACGCCGTCATTCCAGCGCACGGTGGAGCAGGCATTGTAGGTGGTCGGGCCGCGGCAGCCCATTTTGTACAGGCAATATCCCTGGCGGGCGCCCTCGTCGTCCCATTCCTCGACGAACTGGCCGGCGTCGAAATTCGCCCGGCGGTAGCATTTGTCGTGGATTCGTTGGGAATAGAACATTTTTGGCCGGCCTTGTCGGTCGAGCTCGGGCAGGCGGCCGAAGGTGGTGATGTAGCTGATCACGCCGGTCATTACCTCGGCGATCGGCGGGCAGCCCGGCACCTTGATGACCGGTTTGTCGCGGATCACCTTATCGATCGGCACCGCCTGGGTCGGGTTCGGCCTGGCGGCCTGCACGCAGCCCCAGGAGGCGCAGGAGCCCCAGGCCACTACCGCCAGCGAGTCCGCCGCCATCGCCTTCAGCTTTTCGACGAACGGCTTGCCGCCGTCGATGCAGTACATGCCGTCCTCGTTCAGCGGCGGGTTGCCCTCCACCGCCAGCACGTAGCCGCCTTTGTATTTGGTGCGGACATCGTCCAGGATCGCTTCGGCCTGATGGCCGGCGGCGGCCATCAGAGTATCGTCGTAGTCGAGCGAAATCATCGACAGGACGACGTCTTTCGCCAGCGGATGCGCCGAGCGGATAAAACTTTCCGAGCAGCACGTGCATTCCAGGCCGTGCATCCAGATGATCGGCAGGCGCGGCTTGGTTTCCAGCGCGTGGGCGATGCGCGGCGCGGCGGCGGGCGCCAGCCCGAGGCTCGCGGCGGTAAGACTACAGAACCGGGTGAAGCTTCGCCGGGTGATCCCCTGCCGGCGGATCACCTCGTAGAACGTCTCCGTTGCCTGCGCCATTTTCCCTCGTCCCTGGCCATTTCCTGCCGGATTTGTGTCGCATTGTTGCACACGCGACCGGTCACCAGCCTGCATAGCAAGCGGTGGGCCAGCCGGTCCAGCGGTACGAGGAATTGATTTCCGGTTTGCCGCCCTCCGCCAGCCCGCGCCGGACCGCGCGGTTGCGCGGCAACGGCGTGGCCAGCGCGACGGGACTTCCTTCCGGGGAAGCGAGAAGCCGTTTCACAAACCCGCGGCGAAGACCTGCCCTTCCGAAGGGCAGATGCGTCGCCGCGCGATCGTCGCGACGCCTTACTCGGCCGCTTTGGGGGTCATCCGCAGCGGCCTGCCCGCCGCGTTCGCCGCTCCGGCCGCGGCCGAAGCGGCGCTCTCCATGCACTGCGCACCATTGGGGTACCAGTGCCGGGCGCGCTCCACCAAATCATGCGCGGCGCTCTGACAGGCCGCCGCGTCGGCGGCGAGGCGACGGAATTCGCCGGACACCCATTCCTGCTGCGCCGTTACGAAATCGGCTGGATCGCTGCTGTTGCGCAGGCGGGAGACCAGGCTCTGCGTTTCGACGATGGCCTCATGGCGTCGGCGCAGCCAGCCGGTCATTGTCATCTCCACGCTTTCCAGCAGGTCGGCATGGGCCTTCAGCATGGGATCGGGGCTCGGGATGAGCAAGGCACCAAACAGGGCCGCAGTGGTTTTCTGCTGCTCCGCGGCGCTTGCAGAAGCTGTTGTTTCGGTCATGTGGATTTTTCCCTGACAATCGTACGACAAAGGCGGAGGTTACGTGACTTGTCTCCAGAGAGAACGAGCCCCCCCTCCCTATGGGCCATCCTTGCGTGCTGTCGAGGCAATGCAGAATGGTCAAGGGCTTTATTTACGACGTAGACCGCCGTAATCTTGTAATTTCTTCCGGCGTTAATTTGCCACCGCAGGATCGCGGTGACAACAGCCAATTCCAGTACTCAACCAGCAGCATCGGCGCCATCCGAAAATAAATTGCCTGAAATCAACTATATGATCGGCAACACATACTGATAGTCGAGCAAACGTGAGATTGCCAGGGGCGACGTGATTGGCCCTGGTATTTGGTTACGCTGAACGAATGCACCGCGCAGACCATGCCTGGATCGAATGAGCGTGCGATGTGATGCAGCGCGACCGTGGCAGGTGCATCCGTGTTTGCTCATGCGAGCGGCGCGCGGGTGCGGCCCTGGCCTTGACTTCCGCCTCGCGACCGCGTTGCCGACCTGGTACGGACGCCCGTATCGGGCCGACAGGAGGAGAACATGGACCAGACCGCGAACCAGGCCGCCATCGAGGCGAGAAAACCCGCGTGACGCAGGGTCCTCCCGCCGGCCGTGGCCGGGCGCTGTGGGGCGCGCTGCTTTCGTTCTTCGTCCCCGGGCTCGGCCAGGTCTATGCCCGCCGCCTGCGCGCGGCGGTGCTGTTTGCCGCCGCTTCCATCGCCATCGCGTCGGCTTTCGTGGTGTTGTTGCAGGTGACCGGCCCGCTCAGCCTCACCCCGGCGACGCTGGCGGTGTTCCTGGCGCTGGCGCTCGCCACCCTGGCGCTGAACAGCGCCGCCGCGGTGCATGCCTGGCGCGCGATGCGGCGGCGTCACGATGCCGCGCGGCCGGGCTGGCGGCGTTCCACCTGGACCTGGGGTGTCGTGTTGGTCGGGATCAGCCTGGGCTTCGAGTTGCTGCCCGGCGATCTCGGCTGGAACGCGTTCCGCGTGCCGTCGGAATCCATGCTGCCGACGCTGGAGGTCGGCGACCGCTTCGTCGCCCTGGGCACCGGGGCGGCCCGCGCGGCGCTGGCCCCGGGCGACGTCATCGTCTTCCTGCTGCCGCGTGACCACAGCACCGACTACGTCAAGCGCCTGGTTGCCATGCCCGGGCAGATGGTCGAGATGCGCCATGGCCGGCTGTGGATCGACGGGCGGGAGGTGCCGCACGCGGATCTCGGCCCGGCCGGCCCGCCGGCCGGCGAAGGCGTGCGGCGCTGGCGGCTGACGCTGCCGAACGGGCGCAGCTACGTGGTGCTGAAGAGCGGCGAGACCGGCATGCTCGACGACACGCCGGCCGTCACCCTCGGTCCCGGCCAGCTTTTTGTCATGGGCGACAATCTCGACAACAGCCTGGACAGCCGGGTGCCCTCCGCGGTCGGCCCGGTGCCGCGCGAGTTGGTGGTGGGCCGTGCCGCGGTGATCTTCTGGAGCCGCGACCCCGCCCGCATCGGCACTGAGGTGCAATGAAGGCGGCCCCCCCCGCCCGCGCTGTCGCCGCTTTTTCGCTTGCATCCATCCCCCGCTCTCCGCTGCACTCCGTTCCGCAACCTGCAGGATTGGGGAGACTCGCCATGGCCTCGTTCACCGGCGGCTGTCTTTGCGGCCGCGTTCGCTACACTGCCAGCGCGGCGCCTGCCTTCACCGGCATCTGCCATTGCCGCAACTGCCAGCGCTTCACCGGTTCGGCCTTTGAAACGGTGCTCGGCTTTCCCAAGGAAGCAGTGCAGATCGAGGGGGAACGAAAAATCTACCAGGACACCTCCGATGCCGGCCGACCCTTATATCGTGGTTTCTGCCCGAACTGCGGTTCGAGCCTGACCAGCGAAGTCACCGTCATGCCGGGGGTGCTGATGATCCTGGCCGGCACACTGGACGACCCGACCGTGGTGCAGCCCACCATGGAGCTGTATTGCAGCAGCGCGCAGCCCTGGGTGGACTTGGCCGGCGAGCGGAAACGTTTTACCCACATGCCGGGATAGGCCATCGCGACAACGTCGCGCCGGGCGGCTTCGTACAGTTTGCATTACGTGTAGTTCCCTGCCGCTCCTGTACGATTCAGGGCGCCGGGAGGAAACCCGCGCGGCCATGCGGGGAGGGGCCAGCGCCGACCGATCTCCTTGACGCGGCCCCCCCTTGCGGCCACAAGCGCCAGGGAAAGACGGCCCGTGCCGGGAGGAAACATAATGGATTTCAGCCTGACCGAGGAGCAGCTTGCCTTTCAGCACACCGCTCGCTGCTTCGCGCGCGACCGCCTGCTGCCGAACGCCTCCCGCTGGGATGAGGAGCGGCATTTCCCCGCCGAGGAACTGCGCGCCGCCGCCCATCTGGGTTTCGCCGGCATCTACGTGGACGAAGAGTTTGGCGGCAGCGGCCTGAGCCGGCTGGATGCGGCCCTGATCTTCGAGGAACTGGCCGCGGCCGACCCGTCCACGGCGGCGTTCCTGAGCATTCACAATATGGTGGCCTGGATGCTGGCGCGGTTCGGCGATGATTCGCTGCGCATGCGCTTCCTGCCGAAGGTGCTCGATGGGGATCATTTCGTCAGCTACTGCCTGACCGAGCCCGGATCGGGCAGCGACGCGGCGGCGCTGCGGACGCGGGCGGAGCCGCACGGCACCAGCCATTACCGGCTGAACGGGTCGAAGGCGTTCACCTCCGGCGGCGGCGTCGCCGACCTTTACGCGACCATGGTGCGCACCGGCGAGGACGGGCCGCGCGGCATCTCCTGCCTGGTGGTGGAGAAGGGCACGCGCGGCCTGTCCTTCGGCAAGCCGGAGCGCAAGATGGGCTGGAACAGTCAGCCCACCACCACAGTGACGTTCCAGGACTGCCTGGTGCCGGTGCAGAACCGGGTGGGGGCGGAAGGCGAAGGGTTCCGCTTCGCCATGATGGGTCTCGACGGCGGCCGCATCAACATCGCCGCCTGCAGCCTGGGCGGCGCGCGCGCCTGCCTGGAGGCGGCGACGGCTTACGTCAAGGAACGGCGCGCCTTCGGCCGTACGCTGGGGGATTTCCAGTCACTGCAGTTCAAGCTGGCCGACATGGCGACGGAACTGGAAGCCGCCCGCCTGATGGTGCACCGGGCCGCCGTTGCGCTGGATGAGCGCGCCCAGGACGCCACCCTGCGCTGCGCCATGGCGAAGCGCTTCGCCACCGATATCTGCTTCCGCATCTGTGACGAGGCGCTGCAGTTGCATGGCGGCTATGGCTACATCAAGGAATACCAGATCGAGCGCTACCTGCGCGACCTGCGCGTGCATCGCATCCTGGAAGGTACCAACGAAATCATGCGCGTAATCATCGCGCGCAAGCTGCTGGAGGCGGCATGAAAATCGCATTCATCGGCCTGGGCAATATGGGTTTGCCCATGGCGGCCAATCTGCTCAAGGCCGGGCACGCGGTGTCCGGCTTTGATCTTGTGGCGGCGTCGTTGCAGCGCCTGGTGGAACATGGCGGACACGCCGCGGCGACGGTCGCCGAGGCGGTGGCCGGTGCGGAGGTGGTGGTCACCATGCTGCCGGCCGGCAAGCACGTGGCGGCGGTGCTGCCGGAGATTCTGGCCGCGGTGCAGGACAAGCCGCTGCTGATCGACAGTTCCACCATCGACGTGGAGACGGCCCGGCGCGTGGCGGCGCAGGCGGCGGAGCATGGCATCGACCTGCTGGACGCCCCGGTTTCGGGCGGCGTCGGTGGCGCCGCCGCCGGCACCCTGACCTTCATGGTCGGCGGCACCGACGCGGCGTTTGCCCGCGGCTTGCCGGTGCTGCAGGCGATGGGAAAGACCATCGTGCATGCCGGCGGGCCGGGTGCCGGGCAGTCGGCGAAAATCTGCAACAACATGATCCTCGGCATTTCCATGATCGGCGTGTCCGAGGCGTTCGTGCTGGCCGACCGGCTCGGGCTTGACCGGCAGAAGCTGTTCGACATCGCCTCGAAATCGTCCGGCCAGTGCTGGTCGCTGACGAGTTATTGTCCGGTGCCCGGTCCGGTGCCCACTTCGCCGGCCAATCGTGGCTACCTGCCGGGCTTTGCCGCGACCCTCATGCTGAAGGATCTGCTGCTGGCCCAGCAGGCGGCCGAGGCGGGCGGGGCGCCGACGCCACTGGGGGCGCACGCGGCGCGGATTTACCAGGCGCTGGTGGAAGCCGGCGAGGGCGACCGCGATTTTTCCGTCACCTATGAGTATCTTTCCGACCTGTACCGCACTGAGGCCCCCTGATGTCCGGCGCGGCGTTCAAGGCGGCACGTGATTTTCTCCTCACCCATCGAAACGACTACGCGACGGCGTATGCCGGTTTCCGCTGGCCGGCGCTGGATCGCTTCAACTGGGCGCTCGACTGGTTCGATGCGGAGCTGGCGCGCGGCGGGCTTGCCGACAGCCCGGCGCTGCGCATCGTCGGCCCGGGGGCGGCGACGCTGAGCTTCCGCGACCTCGGCGAACGATCGAACCGGGTGGCCAACGGGCTGCGCGCGCTGGGCGTGCGCCGCAGTGATCGCGTGCTGGTGATGCTGGGCAATGTCGCGCCGCTCTGGGAGGTGATGCTGGCGGCGATGAAGCTCGGCGCCGTGGTGGTGCCGGCCACCACCCTGCTGACCGCCGAGGATCTGGCCGAGCGCGTCGCGCGGGCGCGGGTGCGCTTCGTGGTGACCGCGGCGGCGGATGCCGGCAAGCTGGCCATGCTCGACGCTTCGGTGCCGCGCATTGCCGTCGGCGAGGCGCCGGCGGGATGCGTGGCGTACGAAACGCTGTTGGCGGAATCAGCCAATTTCGCGCCGGATGGGGAAACCTTGGCGGACGATCCGCTGCTGTTGTATTTCACCTCCGGCACCACGGCGAAGCCGAAGCTGGTGCTGCACAGCCACGCTTCCTATCCGGTCGGCCATTTGTCCACGATGTACTGGCTCGGGCTGCGGCCCGGCGATGTGCATCTGAACATCTCCTCGCCGGGCTGGGCCAAGCATGCCTGGTCGTGCTTCTTTGCCCCCTGGAACGCCGGCGCCTGCGTGTTCATCGCCAACCAGCCGCGATTTCATGCGCGCAGCCTGCTGGATGCGATCAGCGATCACGGCGTGACCACGCTGTGCGCGCCGCCGACGGTGTGGCGCATGTTCATCCAGGAAGATTTGTCCGCCCGGAAGATGCAGTTGCGCGAGGTCTGCGGCGCCGGCGAGCCGCTCAATCCCGAGGTGATCGACCAGGTGCAAAAAGCCTGGGGTCTGACCATCCGCGACGGCTATGGCCAGACCGAGACCACCGCGCAGATCGGCAATTCGCCCGGCCAGCCGGTCAAGCCGGGATCGATGGGGCGCGCGCTGCCCGGCTATACCATCCGCCTGCTCGATGCCGATGACCACGAGGTCGAGGAAGGCGCGGTCTGCATCGCGCTGTCGCCGCGCCCGCTGCCGGTGATGCGCGGCTACCAGAACGACGAGGGCGGCATCGACCCGGTGGAGGGCGAGGTGTATCGCACCGGCGATGTCGCCAGCCGCGATGCCCATGGCTATCTGACCTATGTCGGCCGCGCCGATGATGTTTTCAAAGCCTCGGATTATCGCATCAGCCCGTTCGAGCTGGAAAGCGTGTTGATCGAGCACCCGGCGGTGGCCGAGGCGGCGGTGGTGCCGGCGCCCGATGCCATGCGCCTCGCGGTGCCGAAAGCCTTTGTTTCCCTCACCGTGGGGCATGAGCCGGGGCGCGACACGGCGCTGTCGATTTTCCGCCATTTGCGCGCCCGGCTGGCCCCCTACAAGCGGGTGCGGCGGCTCGAATTCGCCGATCTGCCAAAGACCATCAGCGGAAAAATCCGCCGCGTCGAGCTTCGCCGTGCCGAGGCCACCCGCACCGGCCGGCCCGACGCCGAGTGGCGCGAAGATGATTTCCCCGAACTGCAGGGCTGACGCGACATGGTTGCCAACACCGCCTACGGGCTCGATTTCGAACTCGGCGACGACATTGACATGCTGCGCGACACGGTGCGCCGCTTCACCGACGCCGAGATCGCGCCGCGTGCGGCTTCGATCGACCGCGACAATAATTTTCCTGCCGATCTGTGGCGCAAGATGGGCGATATCGGCATCCTCGGCATCACCGCGGATGAGGAATTCGGCGGCGCGGCGATGGGGTACGTCGCCCATTGCGTGGCGATGGAGGAGGTCAGCCGCGGCTCGGCCTCGGTGGGCCTGTCGTACGGCGCGCATTCCAATTTGTGCGTGAACCAGATTCGCCGCAACGGCACGCCGGCGCAGAAGCGGCGCTATCTGCCCAAGCTGGTCAGCGGCGAGCATGTCGGCGCGCTCGCCATGAGCGAGCCGGCGGCGGGCTCGGACGTGGTGGGGATGAAGCTGCGGGCGGAAAAGCGCGGCGACCGCTATGTGCTGAACGGCACGAAATTCTGGATCACCAACGGGCCGACGGCGGACGTCGTGGTGGTCTACGGCAAGACCACGCTCGATGCTGGTCCGCGCGGCATCACCGCCTTCCTGGTGGAGAAGCAATTCGCCGGGTTTTCCTGCGCACAGAAGCTGGACAAACTCGGCATGCGCGGCTCCGACACCGGCGAGCTGGTGTTCGAGGATTGCGAGGTGCCGGCGGAGAACGTGCTGGGCGCCGTGGATGGCGGCGTCGCCGTGCTGATGAGCGGGCTCGACTACGAACGGGCGGTGCTCGCGGCGGGGCCGCTCGGCATCATGCAGGCGTGCCTCGACATCGTGTTACCCTACGTGCATGACCGGCGCCAGTTCGGCCAGCCGATCGGCGAGTTCCAGCTCATCCAGGGCAAGCTCGCCGACATGTACACGACGCTGAACGCGGCGAAATCCTATGTGTACACGGTGGCGAAGGCCTGTGACCGTGGCCGCGCCACGCGCAAGGACGCGGCCGGCGCCATCCTGTATGCGGCTGAGCGCGCCACCTGGATGACGCTGGAGGCGATCCAGATTCTCGGCGGCAACGGCTACATCAACGACTACCCCACCGGCCGCCTGCTGCGCGATGCCAAGCTGTACGAAATCGGCGCCGGCACCAGCGAAATCCGCCGCATGCTGATCGGGCGGGAATTGTTCAAGGAATCCGCCTGATGGTCCTGCCGACGACCGCCGACCCGCGCAGCGCGGAGTTTCGCGCCAACGCGGCGGCGATGGCGGAACTTGTGGCCGATCTGCGCGCCCAGGTGGCCCGCGCCGCGCTGGGCGGCGGCGCGCAGGCGCGCCAGCGGCATCAGGACCGCGGCAAGCTTCTCCCGCGCGACCGGATCGACGCCTTGCTTGATTCCGGCACGCCGTTCCTGGAATTTTCCCAACTCGCCGCGCATGGCATGTACGGCAACGAGGTGCCCTGCGCCGGCATCGTCACCGGCATCGGCCGGGTGGCGGGGCGGGAATGCGTGGTCGTGTGCAACGACGCGACCGTGAAGGGCGGCAGCTATTATCCGCTCACGGTGAAAAAGCACCTGCGGGCGCAGGAGATCGCCGCCCGCAACCATCTTCCCTGCATCTACCTGGTCGATTCCGGCGGCGCCAACCTGCCCAATCAGGACGAGGTGTTTCCCGACCGCGACCATTTCGGCCGGATTTTCTTCAATCAGGCCAATCTGTCCGCCGCCGGCATTCCGCAGATCGCGGTGGTGATGGGCTCCTGCACCGCCGGGGGCGCCTATGTGCCGGCCATGGCGGAGGAAACCATTATCGTGCGTGGCCAGGGCACCATTTTCCTCGGTGGTCCGCCGCTGGTGAAGGCGGCAACAGGGGAAATCGTCACCGCCGAGGATCTGGGCGGCGCCGATGTGCACACGCGCGTGTCGGGCGTGGCGGACCATTTCGCCGAGAATGACGCCCATGCGCTGGGGATCGCCCGCCGCGTGGTGGCGTCGCTGAACGCCGGGAAACAGCCGAATGTGGCGGTACAGGCGCCGCTGCCGCCGCGCTACGATCCCGCCGAGCTTGGCGGCATCGTTCCGGTCGATCGCCGCCGTCCCTACGACGTGCGCGAGGTGATCGCGCGCATCGTCGATGACAGCCGGCTCGACGAGTTCAAGCGCCTGTATGGCACCACCATCGTCACCGGCTTCGCGCATGTCTGGGGCTATCCGGTCGGCATCGTCGCCAATAACGGCATCCTGTTCAGCGAGAGCGCGCTGAAGGCGGCGCATTTCATCGAGCTGTGTGCCCAGCGGCGGATTCCGCTGGTGTTCCTGCAGAACATCACCGGCTTCATGGTCGGGCGCAAATACGAATCGGGCGGCATCGCCAAGGATGGCGCGAAGATGGTGACTGCGGTCGCGACCGCGCAGGTGCCGAAATTCACCATCATCATCGGCGGCAGCTTCGGCGCCGGCAATTACGGCATGTGCGGCCGCGCCTACGAGCCCAACTTCCTGTGGATGTGGCCAAACGCGCGCATTTCAGTCATGGGCGGCGAGCAGGCCGCGAGCGTGCTGGCGACCATCCGCCGCGACGCCATGGAAGCGCGCGGCGAGGCCTGGCCGGCTGAGGAAGAAGAAGCGTTCAAGCGGCCCGTGCGGGCGCAATATGAAACCCAGGGTCACCCCTATTACGCCACCGCCCGGCTGTGGGATGACGGCATCATCGACCCGGCGGAGACGCGGCGGGTGCTGGCGCTCGGGCTCTCGGCCGCGCTCAACGCGCCGATCCCGGCCACGCGCTTCGGCCTGTTCCGGATGTGAACGGAATGTTTTCCAAGCTGCTCATCGCCAATCGCGGCGAAATCGCCTGCCGGATCATCCGCACCGCCCGGCGCATGGGTATCGCCACCGTTGCGGTCTATTCCGATGCGGATGAAGGCGCGCTGCACGTGGCCTCCGCTGACGAAGCGTATCGCATCGGCCCCGCCGCGCCGCGTGACTCCTATCTGCGCATCGAGGCCATTCTGCAGGCCGCCCGGCGCAGTGGCGTCCAGGCCGTGCATCCGGGCTATGGATTCCTCTCCGAGAACGCCGGCTTCGCCGAAGCCTGCGCCGCCGCCGGGCTGGTGTTCGTCGGCCCGCCCGCCGCCGCGATCCGGGCGATGGGGGGAAAAAGCGAGGCCAAGGCGCTGATGGAGCGCGCCGGCGTGCCGCTGGTGCCGGGCTACCACGGCGCCGACCAGGACCCCTCCCTGCTGGCCCGCGAGGCCGCCCGCATCGGCTTCCCCGTGCTGATCAAGGCCAGCGCCGGCGGCGGCGGCAAGGGCATGCGCATCGTGCGCGATGCCGCCGAGTTTCCCGCCTCCCTCGCCGGGGCGAAGCGCGAGGCGTCGTCGTCGTTCGGCGATGACCGGGTGCTGGTGGAACGCTATCTGCAACGGCCCCGGCATATCGAAATCCAGGTCTTCGCCGACACGCACGGCACGTGCCTCAGCCTGTTCGAGCGCGACTGCTCGGTGCAGCGGCGCCACCAGAAGGTGATGGAGGAGGCGCCGGCGCCCGGTATGACGGACGCGATGCGCACGGCGATGGGCGAGGCCGCGGTCGCGGCGGCGACGGCGGTCGGCTATGTCGGCGCCGGCACGGTCGAATTCATCGCCGAGGATGACCGCTTCTACTTCATGGAAATGAACACGCGCCTGCAGGTCGAGCATCCGGTGACCGAGGCGATTACCGGGCTTGACCTCGTCGAATGGCAGTTGCGCGTCGCCGCGGGCGAAAAACTGCCACGGACAACAGGGAAAATCGACGGCCACGCCATCGAGGTGCGGCTCTATGCCGAAGACCCGGCGCGCGATTTTCTCCCCTCGGTCGGCAAGCTCACCCATCTGCGTCTGCCCGCGTCCGTGCGCGTGGATACCGGCGTGCGCTCTGGCGACCGGATCACGCCCGACTACGACCCGATGATCGCCAAAATCATCGCCCACGGGCCGGACCGCGCCGCCGCCCTGCGCTGCCTCGCCGCCGCCCTGGCGGATACCGAACTGGCCGGGGTGCAAACCAATCTCGGATTGCTGCGCGCGATCGCCGCGCATCCTGAGTTCGCGTCCGGCGGCGTGGATACCGGCTTCATCGGCCGCCATGCGGACACGCTGCTGGCGCCGCCGCCGCCCCCGCCGGCGCCGGCCTTCGTGGCCGCCGCGCTCGGCGTGCTGCAGGCCCGCGCGGCGGCGTCGGTGGTGCCAGGTGATCCGCACTCGCCCTGGGCCGGCACGGATTCCTGGCGCCTCAATCTCGACGGCGCGCAGGCGGTGACGCTGCGGTTCGCCGGCGCCACGCATGTCCTGCGGGCCACGCAGAGCGCCGGCACCGGCAACTGGACCATCGGGCATGCCGGCACGGGCTATCCCGCGGCGCTGCGGGCCGAGTTGGGGAAAACCCTGCTGCGATGCGGCGACCTGATGTCGCCCGTCTCCGTCTGGACGGAAACCGGCCAGGTGACGGTCGTGCTGCACGGCACGACCCATGTTTTCGAGCGTATCGATCCGCTCACCCCGCCGCACATGGAAAGCGCCGGCGCCGGCCGGGTCATGGCGCCGATTCCGGGCCGGGTGGTCAGCGTGCTGGTGCAACAAGGCGACGAGGTGGCGCGCGGGCAGGTGCTGGTGGTGGTCGAGGCGATGAAGATGGAACTGACGCTCACCGCGCCGGAAGATGGCACGGTCGCCGCCGTGCACTGCGCCGTCGGCGATATGGTGGAGGAGGGCCGCGACCTGGTCGATTTTGCCGACGCGCTACCGTAACAAAATGCCGCACCGCAGCGGACCGAAGATTACCCGCTGCCGCGTCCCGGCAATACCGATCTTGCCGCGGAACAGGGCGGCGCGCAGTCTTGCTTCTTTCACGTGCGCTCGCGCCTGGGTGTCTGGATAGGGTGCAGTCGCTGCCCCAGATCCACAACATCAGGGCGGAAGCCGTGAGGGGCAAAGAATGAAACACTCGGCCGTTTCCCTCGACGACAAGTACAGGACCGGGCTCGACCGGGTGTATCTGACCGGCACTCAGGCGCTGGTCCGTCTGCCGCTGCTGCAGCGCCAGCGCGACCTGTCGGCCGGGCTGAACACGGCCGGCTACGTCTCCGGCTATCGCGGCTCGCCGCTCGGCCAGGTCGACATCCAGATGTGGGCCGCCCGCACCCATACCCAGGCGCACCACATCGTTTTCCGCCCCGGCGTGAACGAGGAACTGGCGGCGACCGCGATCTGGGGGACGCAGCAGGTGCCGCTGCTGCGGGGCGCGACCTGCGACGGCGTGTTCGCCTATTGGTACGGCAAGGGGCCGGGGGTCGATCGGGCGGGCGATGTGTTCAAGCACGCCAACTACGCCGGCAGCGCGCGCACCGGCGGCGTGCTGCTGATCGCCGGCGACGACCATGCCTGCAAATCCTCGACCATCGCGCATCAGAGCGAGCTGGCCTTCGTGTCCGCCGGCTGTCCGGTGCTGGTGCCGGCCGACGTGCATGACCTGCTGGAACTGGGGCTGCACGGCTGGGCGATGTCGCGCTGGTCCGGCCGCTATATCGGCTTCAAGACCGTGGCCGACGTGATGGACAGTTCGGCCAGCGTCGCCTTCGACCTCGCCGGCTTCGTTACGCGCAATCCCGAAGGGCCGCACCCGGACGGCAATATCCGCCTGCCCGACCTGCCACTGGAGCAGGAGGCGCGGGTGTTCCAGGTCGGCCTGCCGGCGGCGCAGGCCTATGCGCGGGCCAACCGGCTCGACCGCATCGTGGTCGATGCGCCCGGGGCGAAGCTCGGCATCCTGACGGTGGGCAAGTCCTATCATGATACCCGGCAGGCGCTGGCCGAACTTGGCCTGGGCGATGGGGCGCGGGTCGGCATCCGCCTGCTCAAGCTGGCGCTGGCCTGGCCGGTGGACCCCGAGATCGTGCGGCATTTCGCCACCGGGCTCGACGAAATCGTGGTGGTCGAGGAGAAGGCGCCGCTGGTCGAGCAGCAACTGCGCAACATCCTGTACACGCTGTCGACCCGCCCGCGCATTCTCGGCAAGACCGACGAGGCGGGCGCGCCGCTGCTCAAGCGCCATGGCGACCTGTCCGCGGCCGAGATCGCGCTGGCGCTGGCCCGCCGCATCGGCCGGTTCGCCCGCAACGAAACGCTCAGCGCGCGAATCGCCTTCCTGACCGAGCAGGCGGCGCGACTGGAGCGCACGCAGGTGGCGGCGCTGCGCAAGCCGTTTTTCTGCTCGGGCTGCCCGCATAACACCTCCACGCGCGTCATCGACGGCAGCCGGGCGCTGGGCGGCATCGGCTGCCACACGCTGGCGGTGTGGATGGACCGCAGCACCGACACGTTCAGCCAGATGGGCGGCGAGGGCATGGCCTGGCTCGGCCAGGCGCCGTTCACCGAGGAGACCCATGTTTTCGCCAACATGGGCGATGGCACGTATTTTCATTCCGGCCTGATGGCCATCCGCGCCGCCGTCGCCTCCGGCGAGAACATCACCTACAAGCTGCTGTTCAACGACGCCGTGGCGATGACCGGCGGCCAGCCGCTCGATGGCGGGCTGACGGTGCCGCAGATCACACGGCAACTGGCCGCCGAAGGCGTCGAGCACATCGTGGTGGTCACCGACGAGCCGGAGAAGCATGCCGAGGAGACCGGCTTCGCGCCGGGCGTGAGCGTGCATCATCGCCGCGAGATGCAGGCCATCGAGCGCGAATTGCGCGACACCCCGGGCTGCACGGTGCTGATCTACGACCAGACCTGCGCCAGCGAAAAGCGGCGCCGGCGCAAGCGCGGCACCTATCCGGACCCGCCGGTGCGCGCCTTCATCAATGCTGCCGTCTGCGAGGGCTGCGGCGATTGTTCGCGCACCTCCAACTGCCTGTCGGTGGCGCCGCTGGAGACCGAATTCGGCACCAAGCGCCGCATCGACCAATCCTCGTGCAACCGCGATTTCTCCTGCATCGAAGGATTCTGCCCGAGTTTTGTCACCGTGCATGGCGCGGCCCCGGTGCCGCGCGCGCGGGCGGTTCCCGACACCGCCGGGCTGCCGGCGCCGCGCCTGCCGTCGCTCGAACGGCCGTGGAACATTTTGGTCACCGGCGTCGGCGGCACCGGCATCGTGACCATCGGCGCGTTGCTGGGCGTCGCCGCCCACAGCGAGGGCAAGCTTGTGACGGTGCTCGACCAGATGGGCATGGCGCAGAAGGGCGGCGCGGTGACCAGCCATATCCGCATCGCCGCCGGCACGGAGGCGGCGGAGGCGGCACTGCACGGGCTGAAGGTGGGGCGGGGCTCGGCCGACCTGCTGCTGGGCTGCGACCTGGTGGTCTCGGCCGGGCGGGACACGATCGCGGCCCTGGGCGCGGGCGTCACCCATGTGGTGCTCAACACCTACGAGACGCCGACGGCGGATTTCGTGCTCGACACCGACACCCGCCTGCCCTCGGCGCAATTGCGGCGCAGCATCGGCGAAGCGGCCGGGGAGGCGCCGGTGTACCAGGTCAACGCCACCGCGCTGGCCGCCGCCCTGCTCGGCGACTCGATTGCCACTAATCCGTTCATGCTCGGCTTCGCCTGGCAGAAGGGGCGTATTCCGCTGTCGCTCGAGTCGCTGATGAACGCCATCGAGCTGAACGGCACCGCGGTGGAGCTGAACAAGGCGGCGTTCACCTGGGGGCGCTGCGCCGCGGTTGATCCGGCGCGGGTGGCGGCGGCGGCCGGGGTGCCGCTGGAGAAGCCGGCGCCGAAATCGCTGGACGAGATCATCGCCATCCGCGAGCGCCATCTCACCGCCTATCAGTCCCGGAAGCTGGCCGAGCGCTACCGTAACATGGTCGAATGGGTCAGGGATGCCGAGGGCCAGCGCTTCTCCGGCGGCACCGTGCTGACCGAGGCGGTGGCGCGCTCCTATGCGAAGCTGCTGGCCGTGAAGGACGAATGGGAGGTGGCGCGGCTGTTCACGGCGCCGGCCTTCCGCGCCGCGCTCGGCGCCGAGTTCGGCGCGATGGAACGGCTGGAGTTCCATCTGGCGACGCCGCTGTTCGGCCGTCGCGATCCGGCGACCGGGCAGTTGGTGAAGCGCTCCTACGGTGGCTGGATGATGCTGGTGTTCCGCGTGCTCGCGGCCCTGCGGTTCCTGCGCAACACGCCGCTGGACCCGTTTGCCCGCACCGCCGAGCGGCGGAGCGAGCAGGCGTTGATTGCCGAGTACGAGGCGACCATCGCCGAGATTCTCGACCGTCTGTCGCCGGCTACGCTGGCCACGGCGGTCGCGTTGGCGGCGTTGCCGGAGCGGATTCGTGGCTTTGGCCATGTCAAGGAGCGCAGCATGCGGCTGGCCGAGGCGGAGCGGGAGCGGTTGCTGGAACGCCTGCGGACCCCCACCCGCGCCCTGGCCGCCTGAGGAATGGGGTCAAGGGGGCCACTGCCCCGTCGTGCCGAAGGTGCGCTGCGCGCTGGGGCGGGTCCAGGGCAGAGCCCTGGCCTTCCTTTTTGGCGTGCACGCACGGATGCGCGCCGTCAGTTATCCGCCAGGGCATGCAACGCGTTCATCAGGGGATCGCCCGAGACGGCGATAATGCCGGTGAACGGGTTGTCGAACTCGGTGAGGAGAAAGACGGCGAAGGCCAGCGCAACGGCGCAGAGCAGCAGGAACGCCGCCACCAGGATATTGCGCGGCGCGAACAGGCCGAGCCCGGCAAAGATCAGCATCAGCCAGAACACCAGCACGCCGAGTTGCCAGCCTGATACCGTCGGCCCGGTTCGCTCCTCCATGCTCCAGCGCGTCTGGACGATGGCGTGCGATTCGGCCTGGGCCTGGATGACCAGCCGTGGAACCGACAGGGCGGAGCCGAGATGTTCCAGCGACGCCTCCAGATCGTCCTGCAGGTCATCGGCAACGCCGGGCTCGCCGCGGAACGGGGCGTCCAGTTCGGGGAAGGTATCGCGCACCAGCGCGGTCGTGAGGCGGAACAATAATTGCCGGGATTCGGCCGCGTGCGGGCCGATATGGCGCAGCGTGCGGTCCAGATCCTCGATCTGCGCGCCGAGTTGCCGTACGTCCCGGTCGGCGCTGTCGAATGTCGATTTCAGCGAGGCGATGCCCATGCCGAGCATCAGCGCCGCCAGCACGGCAATCAGGCTGATGACCCGACGGATGACCTCGCTCGATTCGCCTGACACCAGCATGGCCGGCGCACGGGCGCGCACGGCGGCGACGCCCATGGCCGATCCGACGAGGGCGACGAAAACCAGCACGCTGATGGCGATCGCGGTCAAGGACGCGGGGTCCCAGGCCGCATGGGCCGCGTCGGCGAGCCGTGCATCGACATGGGAGAGTTTTTCGTGGTGACGCCGTGAGGCGTATCACACACAATCACGCCGGCAAACGACGGCTGCACCCTTCCCCCTCTCATAGGCCCCCGTATCATAGGCCCGGGGGCGGTCCATCGGACAGCATCAGGACCCCGCGAGCGCGTCCTCGCCATCGAGCGTCACCGCCACCGCGTGCACCACGGCGGCGATGCGCACCGCGGCCTGCACCTGTTCACGCCCGAGTCCAGCCTCCACCACCACGCGCTCATGTGCCTCCATGCACATGCCGCAGCCGTTGATGGCCGAGACGGCGAGCGACCAGAGCTCGAAATCCGCCTTGTCCACCCCGGGCTTGGCCATGATGTTCATGCGCAGCCGCGCCGGCAGGCGGGAATATTCGCCGCCGACCAGGTGGGTGAAACGGTAATAGATATTGTTCATGCCCATGATGGCGGCGGCCGCCTTGGCCGCAATCAGCGCTTCCGGGCTGAGTTGCGGGGCGAACTCGCCGACCAGCGCCCGGATCACCTCGGCGTTGCGCGCGGCGAGCGCGCTGGCGATGAAACTGCCTGCCCGCTGCTGCGCGGTCAGCACCGGTTCGGACGCCAGCGAGCCGAGGTTGAGTTTCAGGTCCTTGGCGTACTCCGGCAGCCGGGCACGCAGGGCTTCGAGCGACATGGCAGGTCCTTTGATGGAAAAGGGGAGGGGCCGAACCCCTCCCCAGCTTTGGTCCGCTGCGCGGTCCAGCCCACGATAGGGGGCGGCGTTCGTTCCGGCCCGGATCAGGCCGCCTGCTCGAAGATCAGCTGCGGCTTCAGGGTCTGATGGCCCTTCTCCCAGTTGCACGGGCACAGCTCGTCGGTCTGCAGGGCATCGAGCACGCGCACCACTTCCTGCGGGTTGCGCCCGACATTCAGCCCGTTCACCGCCACCCACTGGATGGTGCCGGTGGGATCGACGATGAAGGTCGCCCGCAGCGCCACGCCGGCATTCTTGTCGAGAACGCCCAGCGCCTCGGACAGCTCGCGCTTGATGTCGGCCAGCAGCGGGATCGGCAGGTCGCGCAGGTCGTCGTTGTGGAGGCGCCAGTTCAGGTGAACGAACTCGCTGTCGGTCGAGACGCCATAGACCACCGCGTCGCGGTCGGCGAATTCGCCGGCCAGCTTGCCGAAAGCGGCGATTTCGGTCGGGCAGATGAAGGTGAAGTCCTTCGGCCAGAAGAAGACGATCTTCCACTTGCCGGCATCCGACTCGCTG
Source organism: uncultured Alphaproteobacteria bacterium (assembly GCA_963709085.1). Classification (GTDB taxonomy): domain Bacteria; phylum Pseudomonadota; class Alphaproteobacteria; order Acetobacterales; family Acetobacteraceae; genus Rhodovastum. Next base: position 2,935,553 of record CAVPVB010000007.1, on the reverse strand, counting down.
GTGATGTCGGTGAACGACTTGCCGGGACCGCCGAGACCCTCGGCACCGCCCTTGACGGCGGCCAGATTGAAGTCGGGGAACTTATCGCCAACGGTGAGCATGAGCTTCGTCCTTTTTGTCGCCAAAGCCCCCGGGGGGAGGGGCCGTTTCGGTGTGCAGGTGCGGTATGGCGGGAAGTGGTTGAACGTGCCAATGAATTGTTTTGTTCGGTTTGATCGGTTGTATCGATGACGCCCCTGCCATCGCCGCAGCAGCTCCGCTATCTGCTGGCGCTCATCGAGCACCAGCATTTCGGCCGTGCCGCCGAGGCCTGCGCGGTTACCCAGTCCACCCTCTCGGCCGGCATCCTGGCCCTGGAGCGGCAGCTGGATGCGCGGCTGCTGGAACGCGATGCCGGCAAACGCGTGGTGTTCACCGCCCTCGGCCGCGAGATCGCCGCCCGTGCCCGGGCGGCGCTGCGCAGCCTGGAAGCGGTCGCCGAGGCGGCGGCCAGCGCGCGCGCGCCGATGAGCGGGGCGTTGCGGCTGGGGGTGATTCCCACCATCGGCCCGTTCCTTTTGCCGCGTCTGATGCCGGCGCTGCGCCAGTCCTATCCGCGGCTGCGGCTGTATCTGCGCGAGGACACCACCGACCGGCTGGTGGCGCAGTTGAATGACGGGCGGCTCGACCTGCTGCTGCTGGCGCTGCCCTGCGCCAGCGCGGGGGCGGAAACGGTGAAACTGTCCCGCGACGCTTTTTTCGCCGCTCTGCCGCCCGGCCATGGGCTGGCGGCGCGCGACACCGTGCCGGCGGCGGCGCTGCAGAGCGAGCGCCTGTTGCTGCTGGAAGACGGCCATTGCCTGCGCGACCATGCCCTGGAGGTCTGCGGCTTCGCGCGCGGCGAGGGGCCGGTGCGCGATCCGGCGGAGCCCGACGGGTTCGCCGCCACCAGCCTGCATACGCTGGTGCAGATGGTGGCAGGCGGGCTCGGGGTGACGCTGCTGCCGCGGATTGCCGTGCAGGCCGGCATCGCCGCGGGCACCGGCCTGGTGCTGCGCCCGCTCGCCGGCGCGGGCGGCTGGCGCACGCTCGGCCTGGCCTGGCGCGCCCATTCCCCGCGGGAAGGCGAGTACCGGGCGCTGGTGCCCCTGATGGCGCAGGTCGCCGGTCCGCACGCCGCGTAGGCCGGTTCACGGCTTTGCGTCAGCGCCGCCGCGGTATCGTCCCCATATCGACTTTCTTCAAATCGCCCTATTTGCCGCGCTCCATGCTGTCCAGGATCGCAGGAGAACGCTGATGGCTACCCCGCGTTTGTCTTTGTCCCCGCTGGCGCATCGCCTGCTGGCGCCGCTGGCCCTGCTGGCCCTGCTGGCGCTCGGCGCCTGCGTGGTCGCCCCGGCTTACGGGCCGGCTCCCTATGGCGGCTATTACGCGCCCGGCTATGCGTATGCGCCGGTCGTGGTCGGCGGCGGCTGGTATGGCGGCGGTGGCGGCGGGTGGTACCGCGGCGGGCGCGGCTGGTAGCCCCCAAGCCGCCTTCCGGCCCGACGGCAAAGGGCGAATGAAAAAAGGCCCAGGGAGCACCGCTCCCTGGGCCTTTTTGCCGGTGTCGCGGGCGTTCAGTGCCCCAGTGACTTGACGATCTCCTCGGTCATCTTCTTGGCGTCGCCGAACAGCATCATGGTGTTGGGGCGGAAGAACAGCTCGTTCTCCACGCCGGCATAGCCCGAGGCCAGCGAGCGCTTGATGAACAGCACCGTGCCCGCCTTCTCCACGTCGAGGATCGGCATGCCGTAGATCGCCGAGCTTCTGTCGGTCTTGGCCGCCGGGTTGGTCACGTCGTTGGCGCCGATCACGTAGGCCACATCGGCGGTGCTGAACTCGTTGTTGATGTCCTCCAGTTCGAACACCTCGTCGTACGGCACGTTGGCTTCGGCCAGCAGCACGTTCATGTGCCCAGGCATGCGGCCGGCTACCGGATGGATGGCGTATTTCACGTCCACGCCGTCCTTCTTGAGCAGGTCGGCCATCTCGCGCACGGCGTGCTGCGCCTGCGCCACCGCCATGCCGTAGCCCGGCACGATGATGACCTTCGACGCGTTTTTCATGATGAACGCCGCATCGTCGGCCGCCCCCGAGCGGACGCTGCGCTGTTCCGTCCCATGCGCCGCCGCCGCCACTCCGCCATCGTTGCCGAAGCCGCCCAGCAACACGTTGATGATGCTGCGGTTCATGCCCTTGCACATGATGTACGACAGGATCGCGCCGGAGGCGCCGACCAGCGCGCCGGTGATGATCAGCGCCAGGTTCTGGATGGTGAAGCCGATGCCGGCCGCCGCCCAGCCCGAGTAGCTGTTCAGCATCGACACGACCACCGGCATATCGGCGCCGCCGATCGGGATGATCAGCAGGAAGCCGATGCTGATCGACAGGATGGCCAGCAGCCAGAACACGATATGGCTGCCGCCGGTGACGATGAACAGCAGCACCAGGAAGGCAATCGCGCCGCCGATGCCGGCGTTGATGCGGTGCTGGTTGGGGAAGGTGATCGGCGCCCCGCTCATCAGCGCCTGCAGCTTGGCGAACGCGATCACCGAGCCAGAGAAGGTGATGGCGCCGATGGCCAGCCCCAGCGACATCTCCACCAGGCTCTGGGCATGGATGTGGCCGGCGGTGCCGATGCCGAACGCCTCCGGCGCGTTCAGCGCCGCGGCGGCGACGAACACCGCGGCCAGACCGACCAGCGAGTGAAACGCCGCCACCAGCTGCGGCAGCGCCGTCATCTGGATGCGCGAGGCGATGAAGTAGCCGACGCTGCCGCCGATGGCGATGCCGAGCGGAATCAGCAGGGCGGTCGAGGACAGCATGCCCTGATGGGCGAAGGTGACCAGCACGGCGACCGCCATGCCGGTGACGCCCATCAGGTTGCCGCGGCGCGAGGTTTCCGGATGCGACAGGCCGCGCAGCGCGAGAATGAACAGAACCGCGGCGACCAGATAGAGAAACGAGGTGAGGGAAGCGGACATGATATGGCCCTCACGCCTTCTTCTTGGACTTGAACATGGACAGCATCCGGTAGGTCACGAAGAATCCGCCGAAGATGTTCACGCTGGCGAGGGTGACGGCGGCGAAGCCGAACCCGGTCGCGTAGGAGGAGGTGCCCAGCCCGGTCGCCAGCATGGCGCCGACGATGATCACCGAGGAAATGCCGTTGGTCACCGCCATCAGCGGCGAATGCAGCGCCGGGGTGACGTTCCACACCACGTAGTAGCCGACGAAGATCGCCATGAGAAAAACGGCGAACAGGAACACGAAAGGCTCAACCACCTGCGCGGCGGCATCAACCCCGGAGGCCTCGGCGGCGTGCGCGACCGCGCCGCCGGCGAAGGTAGTGGCCTGCATGGCCAGATCGATCAGGTTCATCCTTGCCTTTCCTCCGGCATCAGGCGGCTTGCGAGGGCAGGAAGGCCGGGTGCACCACGGCGCCGCCGCGGGTCAGCAGCACGCCCTTCACGATGTCATCCTCGGCCGGCAGTTTCGGGGCTTTTTCCGTCTTGTCCCAGAAGGTCGTCAGGAACGTCAGCAGGTTGCGCGCATAGAGGTTGCTGGAGGCGACGGCGATGCGGCCGGGCCAGTTGTGCCAGCCCAGGATGCGCACGCCGTTCGCCGTGGTGTACGCCTCGCCCGGCCTGGTCAGCGCGCAATTGCCGCCGGCATCGGCGGCGATGTCCACCACCACGCTGCCGGCCTTCATCGCCTCCACCGCCGCGGCGGTGACGATCACCGGAGCTTTGCGGCCCTGCACCAGGGCGGTGGTGATGACCAGATCGTTCTTGGCCACCGTGGCGGCGATCAGCTCGGCCTGCTTGCGGCGGAACTCGTCGCTCATTTCCTTCGCATAGGCGCCGGTCTGCTGCGCGGTTTCCGCATCCTCGACGCCGATGAAGGTGGCGCCGAGCGAGCGGATTTCGTCCTTCGCCGCCGGCCGCACGTCGGTCGCCGACACGATGGCGCCGAGCCGCCGGGCGGTGGCGATGGCCTGCAGCCCGGCGACGCCCGCCCCGACCACGAACACGCGGGCCGGCGGCACGGTGCCGGCGGCCGTCATCATCATCGGGAAGCCGCGCTCGAACGCCGCCGCCCCCTCGATCACCGCACGATAGCCGGCCAGATTCGCCTGGCTGGAGAGCACGTCCATGCTCTGCGCCCGGGTGATGCGCGGCAGCATTTCCATCGCGGCGGCGTCAATCCCCGCCTCGGCGAGCGACGTCACCACGCCGGGGTCGCCGCCCTGGGCGCCGATGGTCGCCACCAGCAGGGCGCCGCGCGGGATCAGCTTGCGCTGTTCGGGCGCGGGCAGGCGCACGGCGAAGACGATGCCGGCCCCGGCGAGCGCCGCGGCGGCGTCGGCGGCGATCTCGGCGCCGGCAGCCTGATAATCGGCGTCCGCGATGGCGGCACCGGCGCCGGCCCCGCTTTCGACGGCCACGGTCAGCCCGAGGCCGACCAGTTTCTTCACCGTCTCAGCTGTCGCGGCGACGCGCGTTTCTGAGTCGGCGCGTTCCTTTAGCACCGCAAGGCGCATCGGAATTCCTTTCGTACAAGGGGAGGGGGAGGCGGGGTCAGGGCCACCCCGTCGAAGAGGGGCGCACCATGCCCGGCCGGGCAGGGGCTCGCAAGGGGTTTCGTTCCGGGCGACCGGGCGCCCCGAACGAAAGCGAACAGGCTTTGCCGATTGCGCGCAACATTATTGCGTGTTCCGGGGGGAGTGTGGAAGGAGAGGCTATCAGCCTTGTGGCGTGGACATAACGGTGCGGCTTTGATCCAGGTCAAAGACGGTTCCCGTTGCGTCACGGTGCGAAGCGAAACCCAAGATCAGGCAGCGCCCGGCGGAAAAAACAGGGCAGGAACGCATGTTACCTCGCGTTACGTTTGCTTCCCAAATCCTCGGTTGTCGGCTATCGTTCTGCACCTGCAGGTTTGAATCAGCCGTCTGTCTGAATCGGGGAATGGTAATGAAACGTTTCCATGGCTGGCGCGGACTGACGCTCGGCGCATGCCTGTGCGCATTTCCCCTCGTCCCGGCCGGCGCCCAAACCCCGCCGGGAAATGCCAAAGCGGGATATGCGCTGGCCTCGTTTTTCTGCACCGAGTGTCACGTGATCATCCGGGAAGACCGGGCGGGATGGACCGACGCCCCCTCCTTCGCCGCCATCGCCGACCGGCCAACGACCAATGCGGCGTGGTTGAAGGGCTTTCTTCAACAGCCCCACATGCACATGCTGAACCTGCCCCGCAGTCCGGCGGACGCGGCTGACATTGCGGCGTATATTTTGAGTTTGAGGGAGAAATGAAAACAGTTGGCGTTTGGTGGAAGGTCGGGGCGGATTACGCTTCGGTTATCTGTATTTGAGTTGCTATCACTACTTTGGCACTTTGGAGGCGTGTTGCGGAATCATGCGGTGGCAGTGCGGACAACGATGAGGAATTGCTGGCGGAGCGAACAGCTTGGCGATGATGGCGCGGCGGATTTCAGGCAGCGAGGGCTGTGGCGGCGGCCCGTTGGGTTCCACGTTTTTTTCCCCGACCCGCAGCCCTGAGGCGCCGGTGTTGCAAATAGGCGAAAGCGATGCAGGCCGGTCCAGGACCGACCCTCGAAGTCGCCGAGGCCGAGGTCCTGTTTGAGTTGCTGATGCACCTGCTCACAGGACCAGCGCGCCTTGACGGTGGCGGCCAGCCGCCGCAGCGAGGTCCGCTTCGGCAGATTGCTGAGGTGGTACTTCTTCTCGCCGCTGTCGCCTCAGGGTTCCCCTCATTTGGACTACGGAACGTAATAAAGAAAAGAATCGGGTAAGACGCGGCAGGTTTACGAAAAGAATCGTGGTCGGCGGCTTGGCGTTCAAATATTGCCCACCCTGAATCCCTGTTGCCAAGGTCGAGAAAGTAACGATTCGAGCCCTCATCATCCGAAGCAGAGGGCCGTGCCTTGTCAGCCAGCAAGCAGATCTCGTTCGAAGGCGTCCAGCGCTACCTGAAGACCCTGTTCGGCGACTGCCTGCATGCCAAGCGCATTCTCTCGCTGGCCGGCGCCACGCTGGGGGCGATCCACTCCGCCTCGATGGCGGTCGCGCTGATCGGACAGGGCCTGGCGCTGGCGCGTGGCCTGACCACCAAACACGCGGTCAAGCAGGTCGACCGCATGCTGGCCAACGAGGGCATCGATGTCGATGCCCTGCTGGGCCATTGGGTACCCTTCATCGTCGGCCAGCGGGCGAAGATCGCCGTTGCCCTGGACTGGACCGACTTCGACGCCGACGGCCAGACCACGCTCATGCTGTCTCTGCTCACCCGTCACGGGCGGGCGACGCCGCTGTACTGGCTGACCGTCGCGGCGAACACGCTGAAGGGGCGGCGCAACTACTACGAATATCAGGTACTCGTGCGCTTCGCCGCGGCGCTGCCAAACGGGACCGAGGTCACCCTCGTCGCCGATCGCGGCTTCTGTGATCACAAGCTCTATCGTGTGCTGCGCGAGGAGCTGAAGTTCGACTTCGTCATCCGCATGCGCGCCAACATTATGGTGACCGCCGCCAATGGCGAGCGCCGCAAGGCGGGCGACTGGGTCGGTCCGGGCGGGCGGGCCCGCGTGCTGCATGGCGCCACCGTCACCGGCCTCACCTATCCGGTCGGTACCGTCGTGTGCGTGCAGGCCAAAGGCATGAAAGAGCCCTGGTGCCTGGTCACCCCCGCCATCGACAAGCCGGCACGTGAGCTGATCAACCTCTACGCGAAGCGCTGGGGCATCGAATGCCAGTTCCGCGATAGCAAGGACATCCGTTTCGGTATGGGCATGAGCGAGGTCCACGTCAGCACCCCCGATCGCCGCGACCGGCTGTGGCTGATCAATGCCTTTGCAGTCGCCTTGCTGACCCTGCTTGGCGCCGCCGGGGAAGCGCTCGGCTTCGACCGGCTGCTCAAGTCCAACACCACCAAGCGGCGCACCCACTCGCTGCTGCGCCAGGGAATCATGCTCTTCCAACTCATCCCAACCATGCCGGAACACCGGCTGCTGCCGCTGGTCGAAAAGTTCGCCGAGTTGCTGAACGCCCAGCCAGTCTTCGTCGAGATGTTCGGTGCGATTTGAAAATGAGGGGAGCCATGAGCGCTGTCGCGCCATTCGCCGATCAGCCAGACCTCATCCTCGCCCGGCAGGCGCGTGTCCTCCACGTTGGTCGGCCCGTCCGCCACGCGCACCCGCACGGCGGCGAAGCGAGCGCTGAGCGGGCCTTTGGCGCCGTTGCGCCCGGTGATGCGTCGCCACCGCTGCGTCTGCAGCATCGCGGCCGCCGTCTGCGGTGGCTGGTTCGCCACCGGGTGCCTGGCCGGGCGTCCGGTCGGCGTGAACGCCGGGCGCAACTTGACCGTGGTCGAATAGACCAGTGAGTACAGGCGATGCCGACGACCCAGGGCAGCCCACGTTCATCCAGCCCCTGGCGGAAGGTCGGGCGGCAGGCTTTCCCGCGCCCACCTACCGGGACCGCTTGCGGGATGTCGCTGCCTTTCCGACTGGCGGTTGCCAGCCGACTGCGGGGGAGCCTTTCTCGACCCCGGCGAGGTGCCTGCGTTCCCCCGCTGAAAGTTGTCGCGCCCGGAACTCGTAACGCGGATCGTCACGAATCAAGTGCAGGTGGTCAGAAAGGCGGTTGCGCTCCAACCAACTGATGGCTGCCTCCAACTCGGCAATTGTCATGTCTGAGCGTGATTTTCCACCCATTACGCGCTTCAGAACTGCGTTCAGACGGTGATAGTTGCTGTGCCCACGTGGCAACTGGTTCGCCACTTCGTCCTCGACCACCTGGGCGGCCACCATCTCGCCGATGCGGTGACGGAGCCGCCGTTCCAGCACCGAAGGCGGATCCAGCATTTCGCCCTGCATCTCACCTGTGGCTGCCCGGCGCGCTGCCGCGATGAAGGTGGGGCCAGGCGCGAGCGTCTCGTAGCGCAATCCGGTTGCGTTGGAGGACAGCGGCACAATTCCATGCCGCTCGGCTTCACCGTCCTGATCCAGCCACCATGGCATCGCACCCCGCCGTCCCGGCTTGGGCTGGCGCGCTACCGTGCCCTGCTCGGTCTCGATCCGGCGCCGGAAGGCGCGGAACAGCAGGTCGTCGGGATGATAGATGAGCGCGCGCTGTTCTTCCCATGCACCAGAATCGGGGTCGATCCTTGTCGCACGCGCGATCATCTGCTCAAGCCAGGGCCGCGAGCGGATATGCGTCAGGCTCGCCACAATTGAAATCGAGGGCACGTCGAGACCCTCATATGCCATGGCCACAGTGATGAGGATGGCCGGTTCGGGCAGCAGCCGGAAAGCGGCGATTGTTTCCTGCGCGTCCCGTTCGTCGGAGACGGCAAGGCGCGCATCCACGAACCGGCGATGCCCGGGCAAGCGGACGCGAATGAGCTCCAGGTATCGCCGGGCCTGTACTTGATCCGGCGCAACGACCAGCAACTTGCCCAACCCCTTTGCATCCTCACCGGGCGCGAGGCCCAGCTTCTGTCGTCGTTCGGCGCGCAGGTGGCGAGTGGCATTGAAGGCCTGATTCAGGAGTTGCTCTGCGAAGCCGGTCCGCAACGCCGTGAACAACGCGGGGCGTGTGGTCTCCTGGCTTTCGTCAAGTCGGTGCGGGCCGACCGCGCGCTTGTCCTCATCCAGCCAGCTTGCCTCGCCAGCGATCGCACCGAAGGTCACTGGCAGCACGGCACGTTCGGCCAGCGCCTCTGCCCGCGAGTAACCGATCACCGCCCATCCAGGCGCTTCCATGTTGATCTCACGTGTACGAAACCGACGCCCTGCCCGGTAGGGCAGCCATAGTATGCCGCGTCCATCAGCGCGCATGAGCGTGCCCGAAAGGAGCAACCGAACCTGCGCCAATTCGAGAAGCGGCAGGATGGCGCGCGACCATGATGCTTCGACATCGGGGACACCGCCCGGCATCGGCATCCTCCCGGTCGGCTCCGCATCACCGAGTGCGGGCAAATGATGAAGCTCGTCGACAACCAGCAGGTAACGATGGCGCCGGAACTCGGCGAGGTGAAGGTCAGGAGCCGCAGCGACGGCCTGGTAGGTGGTAACGTAACCTGCCAGACCGCGGCTGAGGTCTGGCGTATTCTCGGCCGCCCGGATTGAGAGATTATGGCCGAGCGCCTCGCGCCAAACGGGGTCGGTAAAGGCTCCTTCCGCTTGCAGTTTCAGGGTGCCCCGGGGGACGATCCAACAGACTTTCTTTGCGACACGAGCCTCGATGAGGCGGGCCGCGGCAATGACAGGAAGCAGGCTCTTCCCGCCGCCCGGTGTCACGGCTGCGAGAATGTCGCGGATGTCGGCCGCCTGTCCTGAGGCGATGGCCTGCAAGACACCGGCGAGTTGACGTTGGTGGGTTCGGAGTGGAGGAGGCACCACGGGAATTTGCGCAATGCAGACTCCTCTACTACACCCCCAATCACGGCAAATTGTACCTGCTATCGATAAAGTGATTTCAGGGAATCATTATCCGCCCTCCTGCCGGGCGCCACTCTGTCCAAGGCAAGGCTGTTCAACACTATGAGAGCCTGTTTGACTATCCCATAGACGCTTTTTCGCGGCAGTAGGCGCGAAGGACGCGGTGGACATTGGCAATCTCGACCGCATCTTCTGCGGCGGCTGGACTTTGTTCCAAATTACGAGTCAGGCGGCGGTAACGATTGGTCAAGGTGCCGAAAGTCGCCTCGATGCGCCAGCGTACTGGCAGCGGCTTGCAGCCGGGGATGCCGGCCTCCCTGGATGAAATCTGGACCTCCATGCCGTGTCGCTCAGCCACCGCCGCCACCCGCGGACCAACATAGGCTGCGTCAACCTTTACGCGCTTTGGCGCCCAGCCGGCCTCGGCGGCCCGGTCAAGAAGCGGCGGCGCCACCGTGCTATCATGGACATTGGCAGCCGTGACCAGCACGGCCAACACGAAGCCGAGCGAGCCGGCCAGCACGTGCCGCTTGATGCCCTTGATCCGCTTGTTGCCGTCCACGCCCCGCTCGCCCGCCTGGGGACCGGACACCACGCTCTGCGAGTCGAGGATCACCCTCTCCGGCTCCGCCGGCCTGCCGCACCGTTGGCGGACGCCACGTATCAACAACCCCGCGATATCGGCCCAGATGCCATCGGCGCGAAACCGGTCATACCAAGTCCGGACGGTCTGCCACGGGCCAAAGTCCTTGGGGAGATAGCGCCACCCGCAGCCGGTCTTCTCAAGGCAGAAACAGGCGTTGACCATTTCCCGCAGATCGGCCGTCAAGGTCGCATAAATTGAAAAAACGGCAGCAATCGTCGCCCACTCGGCATCTGTCAGATCGCTCGGGTAGCGCCGACCGTCATCCTTGTACCGCTCACGCTGTTCCGCCGTCCACATCGCACGTCCCTGCTGGGAGCCCGTGCTGGAAGCCGTTCCTACCCGCCCTGCGCAACCTTCAGCACATGCCAACGCCGCCTGCAAACTGCCCAAAAGGCAAGGCACTTCACAAATCCTGACGGTTTTCCGTCAGGCCAACCACGGGAAGATTGACGACCACTCCCCTCCAAAACCGCCTGCGAGAGATCAAGGCACGACGGATGATTCTGGTCAAACAGGCTCTCAGCTGGCCGTGCCGTAACCGATGTCTGCGGCCTTGGGGCGGATCGTCCCCCAAGGCCCGAACGCGGCGCCCGATTACGCCCCGCCCCGCTCCTCCCCGCCCACGCCCAGTTGCTTGAGCTTGCGGTGCAGGGCGCTGCGCTCCATCCCCACGAATTGTGCCGTCCGCGAGATGTTCCCCCCGAACCGCAGCAATTGCGCCTGCAAATACTGCGTCTCGAACAGATCCCGCGCCTCGCGCAGCGGCAGCGCCATCACGTCCGCACCCGGGTCGGAGTTGAACAGGGCGGGTGCCGAGGAGCCGATTTCCGGCGGCAACATCTCGGCGCGAATCGGGTCGGCAGGCCCGCCCGGCGCCATGATCAGCAACCAGTCCACCAGGTTGCGCAGCTGGCGGACATTGCCCGGCCAGTCATAGGCCTGCAGCGCCGTCAACGCGTCAGTGGAAAGCTCTCGCAGCGGCATGCTCCCGGTCTCGACCGAGCGCAGCAGGAAGTGCCGCGCCAGCGCCGGGATGTCTTCGCGCCGCTCCTTCAGCGCCGGCACCCGCAACGGCACCACCGACAACCGGTAAAACAAATCCTCGCGGAACCGGCCGGCCGCGATCTCGGCCTGTAAATCCTTGTTCGTGGTGGACAATACGCGCACGTCCACCTTGACCCGTTGCGACCCGCCGATGCGCTCGAAGGTCTGGTCCTGCAGCGCCCGGACGATCTTGCCCTGAGTCTCCAGCGGCATGTCGGAAACCTCGTCGAGCACCAGCGTGCCACCATGCGCCCGCTCCAGCACGCCGGCGCGGCGCGGCTGGGTCATCGGGTCCCCCCCGGCCTCGACGCCAAACAACTCCTCCTCGAAGCGCGCCGGGTTGAGGATGGCGCAGTTGAGCGCCACGAACGGCCCGCTGGACCGGCGGGAGCGCGCATGGATCATGCGCGCCACCACTTCCTTGCCCGCCCCGGCGGCGCCGCTGATCAGCACCCGCGAACCGGTCGGCGCCACCTTCTCCACCGCGGCCCGCAACGCCGAAATCGCGGCGCCCTCACCGGTCAGCTCCGTCTCCGGCCCGGCGCGCAGCCGCAATTCGGCGTTCTCGCGCGCCAGCTGCGCCGCCTCCAGCGCGCGGCGGACCACCAGCAACAGCCGGTCAGACTGAAACGGCTTCTCGATGAAATCGTAGGCGCCCTGCTGGATGGCCTGCACCGCCGTCTCGATGGTGCCGTGGCCGGAGATCATCACCACCGGCACCTGCGGCTCCTCGCCGTGCAGTGATTGTAAAATGCCGAGCCCGTCCAGCCGGGAGCCCTGCAGCCAGACATCCAGCACCACCAGGCTGGGCCGGCGGGTCCGGAAGGCGGCCACGGCGGCATCCGAGTCGCCGGCCTGCCGGGTGTCATACCCCTCGTCGCGCAGGATGCCTTCCACCAGCATCCGGATGTCGGGCTCGTCATCGACAATCAGGATGTCATGCGCCATCAGCTTCTCGTCCGTCGTTTTTCAGGGACTCGTCGTTCCTGATCGGCAGTGTAAGGGTTACAATCGCACCAGGCCCGTCCGGACGATCCTCCAACGTCACCCCTCCGGCATGGTCCTCCATGATCTTCTTGACGATGGCAAGCCCCAGACCGGTACCCTTGGGTTTGTGCGTCACATACGGTTCGGTGAGCCGGCCGCGATCCTGCCCGGGCAGCCCCACCCCGTCATCGATGACGCGAATCGACACCGCCTCGCGTCCCACCAGCACCTCCACGGCGATGTGTCCCGCCGGCTCGGTGTCGACGCGCGGCCGCATCGCCACCGCGTCGGCGGCGTTCTGCAGCAGGTTGGTCAGCGCCTGACCGAGCAGCCGGCGGTCGCAGGGCGCGATCGGGCCGCGGTCGGGAATGTCGGTGCGCCACGCGATTTCGGGATGCGCGGTGCGCGGCAGCACCAGCGCCTCGCGCACCACCCGGCCGATATCGGCAGGCTTGATCACCGGGTTGGGCATGCGGGCGAAGGCGGAGAACTCGTCCACCATGCGGCCGATATCGCCGACATGGCGCACGATCGTGTCGGCACACTGGGTAAAGGTCTCGGGATCGGAGGTGATCTCGCGGGCGAAGCGGCGCTTCAGGCGCTCCGCCGAGAGCTGGATCGGGGTGAGCGGGTTCTTGATCTCATGGGCGATCCGGCGCGCCACGTCCGCCCAGGCCGCCGTGCGTTGGGCCGACTGCAATTCGGTAATGTCGTCGAAAGTGGCGACGAAGCCGCGCGGGCGGCGCTGGGCGCCCTCGCCGGAGCTGGGGAAATCGGCGCCGCGATCGGCCGAGATGCGCACCAGCAGCGTCCGCCGCCGCGCCGGCCCGCCGATCTGCACCTCGCCGGTGCGCGGCCGTTCCGGCATCTCGCGCGCCTCGGCCAGCAAGGGGCCGAACTCGGGCACGACCTCGGCCAGGTCGCGGCCGATCGCCGCCAGCAGGTCGAGCCCCAGCAAGGCGGAGGCGGTGCGGTTGGGCAGCTCGATGCGGCCCGCGGCGTCCAGCCCGATCACCCCGGCCGAGACGCCGGACAGCACCGCCTCGGTGAAGCGGCGGCGGCTGTCGATCTGGCTGTAGGCGTCCATCAGCTCGTTGCGCTGCGCCGCGAGCTGCCCGGTCATGCGGTTGAAGGCGCGCGACAGCCCGGCCACCTCGTCGCCGGTGGTCGCCTCCGCCACCCGCACGGTCAGGTCGCCGGCACGCACCCGCTCGGCCGCGGCAATGAGCTGGCCGACCGGCCGGGCGATCTGGTTGGCGATCACCAGCCCGATCAGCGCCGCCGCGCACAGCACCAGCAGGGCGATCAGCGCGAAGATCAGCGCGAACGTCAGCTGCAGCCCGGAGCGGTTCTCGTCCAGCCGCTTGTACTCGGCGACTGCCTGCTCGGTGCGCGCCATGTGCTCCAGGATAGCCGGATCGACCGGCCGGCCGATCAGCAGCATGAGCGCGGGCGTGGTTTCCATCTGCACCACCGCGCGCACCCGGCTGGAATCGTCGGTGCCCAGCACGGCGACATCGCCGGCCCGTGCCAGGCCAGTGGCCCAGAGCGGCGGCGGATCGGTGGCCGGGCCGACGGAGGCCATCACCTGCCCGGTCACCGGCTCGAAGATCACCGCCTCGGTCAGGCCGCGCAACGTGGTCTGCGCACCCAGCACCTGGGCGAAGACATTCGGATCGTGGCCGAGATAGCTGGTGACCCGGGTCAGGTCGTTGGCCATGCCCAGCGCATCGGTGCGGATGTTGTTGCGGTGCTCCTCCAGATAGCCGCGGGCGGCCTGCAGGCTTTCCTGCAGGGTGGTGCGCACCGGTTCGTTGAACCAGGCCTGGATGCCGAGATGAAAGAAGAACGTCGCGAACACCGCCACCACGATGGTGGGGATGACGGCCACGCCCGAGAACAGCAGCACCAGCCGGATGTGCAGCCGCGAGCCCGCCGAACCGCGCCGCCGCTCCACCCAGACCCGGGTGAGCCGTCCGGCCAGCACGGCGCCGAGCAGCAGCGCCACCACCATGTTCGCCAGCACCATGCCGAACACCAGGTTCGGCCGCGGCACGCCCTGCGCCAGCAGCGTGAAGGTGGCGATGCCCAGCGCCAGCGCGCCGGCCGCCAGCAGCAGCGTGAGCACCTTGTCCAGCAGGATATCGACGATACGGCCGACGCGTGAGCGGGGGGCCGGGGCCGGCGGCTCCGGCGCGGCCGGCTCCTGAGCCAGGGAATCCCTTGACGGCGCGATATTCACGGCCAATCCCTCCCGATCAGGCGATCCCCCGCACCACCGGGATATCGAGGTCACGGATTTTCTTGCGCAGCGTGTTGCGGTTCAGCCCCAGCATGGCCGCCGCCTTGATCTGGTTGCCCCTGGTGGCGGCCAGCGTGAGCTGTATCAGCGGCCGTTCCACCTCGGCCAGCACCCGGTCATAAATGTCGGACGGCGCCATGCCGTCGCGATGGGCGGCGAGGAACTGGCGGATGTGCCGCTCGACCGCGACCGAGAGCGGCTCCGGTCCCACGGCGGCCGTCGCCGGCACCGGCGCGGCGCCGGGCGGGCCGCCATCGGCGAATTCCGCCAGCACTGCCGCGGCGCCGATCACCTCGTCGGGGCACAGCGCCGCCAGGCGGCGCATCAGGTTCTCCAGTTCGCGCACGTTGCCGGGCCAGCGATCGGCGCGCAGCGCCTCCACCGCGCCCTGGTCGAGCGACTTCGCCGGCAACCCGTCGGCGCGGGCGCGGTCAAGGAAGTGGCGGGCGAGATCGGCGATGTCCTCGACCCGCTCGCGCAGCGGCGGCAGGCGGATCGGCACCACGTTGAGCCGGTAGAACAGGTCCTCGCGGAAGCTGCCGGCGCGGATGGCGGCGCGCAGGTCGCGATGGGTGGCGGCGATGATGCGCACATTGGCGCGGATCGGCTGGCGGCCGCCGACGGTGGTGAACTCGCCCTCCTGCAGCACCCGCAGCAGGCGGGTCTGCGCGTCCGGCGGCATGTCGCCGATCTCGTCGAGGAACAGGGTGCCGCCATTGGCCTGCTCGAACCGGCCGACATTGCGGTTCATCGCCCCGGTGAAGGCGCCGCGCTCGTGGCCGAACAGCTCGCTTTCGATCAGCTCGCGCGGGATCGCCGCCATGTTGATGGCGACGAACGGGCCGTTGCGGCGGCGGCCGTAATCGTGCAGGGCGCGCGCCACCAGCTCCTTGCCGGTGCCGCTCTCGCCATTGATCATGACGGTGAGGTCGGCGGTGGTGAGCCGGGCGATGGTGCGGTAGATTTCCTGCATGGCCGGGCTGCGGCCGATCAGCGGCAGCCGGTCCTCCGCCTCGCGCGGCGGCGCCGGCGGCGCCGGCTCGGCCGAGGGGGTCGCCAGGGCGCGGCTGACGACGGCGAGCAGTTCCTTCAGGTCGAACGGCTTGGGCAGGTATTCAAAGGCGCCGCGCTGGGCCGCCTTGACCGCCGTGATCAAGGTGGACTGGGCGCTCATGACGACGACGCGAAGCTCCGGCCGCACCCGCTTGATGCGCGGGATCAGGTCCAGCCCGTTCTCGTCCGGCATGACCACGTCGGTGATCACCAGGTCGCCCTCGCCGTCCTCCACCCAGCGCCACAGCGTGGCCGCGTTGGAGGTGCTGCGCACCTGATAGCCGGACCGCCCGAGCGCCTGGGTCAGCACGGTGCGGATGGAACGGTCGTCATCGGCGATGAGGACAGTGGGCGGGGTCATGGGCGGGGCGGGGTCATGGGCGGCGGTCCTGGATGCCGGCGATCAGCCGGGACGGACGGTTTCGTCGGTAAGCATCGGCAGGTGCAGACGGAACTCTGTGCGTCCGGGGCGGCTGTCCACCTCGATCAGCCCGCCATGATCGGAGACGATTTTCGCCACCAGCGCCAGACCGAGCCCGCTGCCCGCCGGCTTGGAGGTAACGAACGGATCGAACAGGTTGGAGCGGATGTCGTCGGGAATGCCCGGCCCGTTATCGCGCACCGCCGCCACCATCGGCAGGTGCAGCCGGCGCCTGGTGCCCGGCACGGCGAGCCGCACCCCGTGCTGGAAAGCGGTGACCAGGGTGATCTCGCCATCCGGCTGGCCGGCGGCGGCGATCGACTCGGCGGCGTTCTTCACCAGGTTCAGCAGCACCTGCACGAGCTGGTCGCGGTTGCCGTGCACCGGCGGCAGGCTGGGGTCGTAGATTTCGATGAAGCGGATGGCGGCGCCGAAGCCGCTCTGCGCCAGCCGGCGCACATGCTCCATCACCCGGTGGATGTTCACCGCGCCGCGCTCGATCGGCTTCTCGCCGAACATTTCCATGCGGTCGACCAGGGCGCGGATGCGGTCGGCCTCGTCGCGGATCAGCACGGTGAGTTCGCGGTCGGCGTCGCCGACGCTGGTCTCCAGCAATTGCGCCGCCCCGCGGATGCCCGATAGCGGGTTCTTCACCTCGTGCGCCAGGATCGCCGCCATGCCGGTGACGCTGCGGGCGGCGCTGCGGAAATTCGAGCTGGCGGTCGAGCGCGCGCGCCGCCGAAGCATCCTGCATGACCAGCAGCACCGCCCCCGCCTCCTCGAGCAGCGGCGTGCCCTGCACGGCGATGCCATTCTTGCGCAGGCGCGGGCTCTCGAAGGTCATGTCGTGGTCCGACACCGTCACCTCGCCGCGGCGGACCTGGGCGATCAGCGCGAATACCGGGTTGTCGGCCGGCACCAGATCCGCCAGCCGCATCTGGCCGAGCTGCACCGCGGAGACGCCGAGGAACTGCTCGGCCGCGTGGTTGGCGAAGGTGAACCGGTTGTCGCTGTCGAGCACCACCACCGGCACCGGCAGGGCCGACATCAGCGCCGCGGAATCGGGCGCGCGGCGCGGCGCCTTCCGCTCCAGCACGGCCACCGCGGCGCGGCGCAAGGACCCCTTCATGCCGCCTCCGCGAGCACGGAATCGCGGCTGGCCGTTCGGGTGGCGCCGTGGGCGATCAGCGGATCATAGAACCGGTCGATCAGCGCCAGCACCGCCGGCACCTCGGTCAGCCGGTTGACCTCGGCGCGGAACTCGGCCGAGCCATGCAGGCCGCGCGAGTACCAGGACAGATGCTTGCGGGCGAGCCGCAGCCCTGGCTCGGTGCCAAAATGAGACAGCATCGAATGGTAATGAGTTATAAGTATATCCTTCTGCGCCGCCAGCGCCGGCTCCGCCGCGCGCGCCCCGGTGCGCAGGAACTGTGCAACCTGGGCGGGCAGCCAGGGCCGCCCGTAGCAGCCGCGGCCGATCATCACCCCGTCGGCGCCGGAACGGCGCAGCGCTTCGGCCGCGTCGTCCCCGGTCACGATATCGCCATTGACGATCACCGGAATGCCGACGCTCTCCTTGACCTGACGGACGAAATCCCAGTCGGCAATGCCAGTATAGAACATCTGCCGGGTGCGGCCATGCACGGTGACCATGCGGATGCCGCTCGCCTCGGCGATGCGGGCGAGCCGGGGGGCGTTCAGGGTCTGATGGTCCCAGCCCATCCGCATCTTCAGCGTCACCGGTGCGGCGACCGCGCGGGCGGTCGCCTCCAGCAGGCGCGCGGCGGCCGTTTCGTCGCGCATCAGCGCGCTGCCGGCGCTCTGGCCAACCGCCACCTTCCTGACCGGGCACCCGAAATTGATGTCGATGATGGCCGCCCCCCGACCCTCCGCCATGCGCGCCGCCTCGGCCATGGCGGCCGGGTCGCAGCCGGCAAGCTGGACGGCCGCGGGCCAGCCATCGAGTTCAGCCATCCGCAGGGTGTTGCGGTTTTCCCGGATCATCGCCCAGGACGCGATCATTTCGGACACCACCATCCCCGCGCCCAGCGCGCGGGCCAGCCGGCGGAACGGCAGGTCGGTGACGCCCGACATGGGGGCGACGATGACCGGCGTGTCGATCCGGATGCCCGCACCGAGCTCGATCGGACGCAGGCCGGCTGGGGTCGTGATGCTATTGCCCATGATTTAGGCAAACTACGGCACGATCTGGGCTGATGCAATGCATCTGCCGCAATTGGGAAAGCCAGGGATCACCCGGGGGGACGCAGGCAGGCCGGCGAGGTTCATGCCCGCAAGGTGGCGACCGATTTGTTTCCCAATCCCTGCCGTCCGCCGGCAACGTTTGCCCGGGCGGCGGATCGCGCTATGGGTGCGCCCATGTCACGACCTTCCACGCCAGGCGGGGGCACCGCCCTGCTGCTCGTCGCCGCCGGCACCGGCAGCCGCGTTGGCGCCGAGACGCCGAAACAATATCTGTGCATCGCCGGCCAGCCGGTCATCCGCCATGCGGTCGCCCGCCTCACGCCCGAGGTGGACCTGATCCAGCCGGTCGGCGACGCCGCGCCGATCACGGCGGCGCTGGCGGGGCTGGCGCATCTGCCCGTGGTGCCCGGCGGCGCCACCCGCCAGGACAGCGTGCGCGCCGGCCTGGAGGCGCTGGCCCCGCACGCGCCCGACGTGGTGCTGGTGCACGACGCCGCCCGCCCCTACGTGCCGCAGGGCACGGTCGCGGCGCTGCTGGCGGCGCTGGAACGGGTGCCGGGCGCCATCCCGGCGGTGCCGGTGGCCGACACGCTCAAGCGCGGCGGGCCGGACGGGCGGATCATCGAGACGGTGTCGCGCGCCGGGCTCTACCGGGCGCAGACTCCCCAGGCTTTCCGCTTCCCGCTACTGCTGGCGCTGCATCGTGCGGCCCCGGCGGGCGCCACCGACGATGCCGCCATTCTGGAAGCCGCCGGCCACGCGGTCGCGCTGGTGGCGGGCGACGAGCAGAACATCAAGCTGACCTACAAGGAGGACCTGGTGCGGCTGGAACGCGTGCTCACGGGCACCCTGATCCCCCGCGTTGGCACCGGCTATGACGTGCACGCGCTGACCGAGGGACGCAAACTGATCCTGTGCGGCATCGAGGTGCCGCATGATCGCGGCCTGGCCGGACATTCCGACGCCGATGTGGGCATCCACGCGCTGTGCGACGCCATCTACGGCGCGCTGGCCGAGGGCGATATCGGCCGCCACTTCCCGCCCAGCGAGGCGACCTGGAAGGACGCCGAATTCGGCGCGCTTCCTGCGCCATGCCGCCGGGCGCATCGCCGCCCGCGGTGGCGTGCTGGCCAATGCCGACATCACGCTCGTCTGCGAACGCCCGAAGATTACCCCGCACGCGCCGCGCATGATCGCCCGCCTGGCCGAGATCATGGGCGTGGAGCCCGGCCGCATTTCGGTAAAGGCGACCACCAGCGAGCGGCTGGGCTTCACCGGGCGGATGGAGGGGATCGCCGCGCAGGCGGTGGCGACGGTACTGGTGCCGGGCTAGGGCGTCGCCATCACCTTGCCCGACCCCAGGGCAATCGCATTTCAGAAGGATCCGAGGAGTCTGGAGAGATAGGCATCGTTCCAACCGGCCCGTTGGAACTTGCCGCGCAGAGAGCCCTTGGAGCCGTCCTTCTGCATGACGTTCAGGGCCATGTGTCGCAGGACCGCAAGATTGTGTGGCCCGTTGCCCAGTCTGGTCCGGTCCTGATCCTCGTTCATCACCACATCCAGCCGCCAGTGCAGCCGGTTTTCGACACCCCAGTGCTCGCGGACGACCTCGTTGAAGCGTGTCGCGGATAGCGCTGTGCTGAGAAGGTAGTAGGCGGTCTCGGTGGTGGTCTTGCTCGCGGTTTCACGGATACGGACAACCTTGCCGATGGCCGCCAGGCCGGGCCAGTGATGATCCCGCTGCAACCAGTCGATATCGGTCGAGACCGTGGCCGTGCGGGTCTCGATGCGGCCGTGATCGGCGTCCACGTTTTGCGCGCTCGTCGCCGGTTTGCTGGCCGGGTCATTGAGGAACGTGCTGACGTCATCATGCAGCGTGCCCTGATTGCCCTTCAGCGCCAGGGCATAGTCGCCGCCCTGATCGACGATCTGCTGAGCAATCGCCCGCTGGCAGTTGAGCGCGTCGGCGGTCACGATCGTGCCTTTCAGTGACAGCATCTCCAGCAACTTCGGCACCGCGGTGATCTCATTTGATTTGGCGTCGGTGGCGATCTGCGCCAGCACCAGGCGCTGCTCGCATCCCCAGGCACTGACCATGTGCAGCGGTGACTTGCCGCTGGCGCGATCGAAGGAGCGACGCAGAACCTTGCCATCGATCGCTACAACGCCCTGAACCTGTACTCGAAAACTGCGCCATGAACCGCTGAAACGCCGCGCCAAACTGCGCCGGGTCGAGCAGGCGGAACAGGCGGCTGAAAGTGTCGTGACTTGGAATGCCCTTCTCCAGCTTGAGAAAGCCGCGCAGGAACGGCTCTTTCGCTTCCGCAAACCGAGCCATGTCCACCGCACCCTGGCCGCCACATAACACTGTACACAGCGCAATCATCAGCAACTCATGGAAGTCATGCAGCCCGGCATTCCCGGTTCGTGGGTCTTCCAGACCCTCCCAGCAGCCGGCAAACTGATCCAAGGCGTCCTCCCACCGCAGGTTTCGCGCGCCCTCCGGTAGAATCCATCGCCCCGCCCCGCGCAAGCCGCCGTCGCGCTGTCAAGGAAATTCCAAGTGCGATTCCCCTGTGCCCGACCCCAGGGGATTCGCATATGGGAAATCCTTGACGGTAGGGGCTTGCGTGGGCTGGGGCGGATGGATTCGAAGCATGGGATTGATCGGAGGATCGGCCCATGGAGGATTTCGTCGGGTGCTTCGCGGGCGTTGACGACCCGCGCCGGCCGAATGCCCGCCACAACCTGCACGAGTTGCTGATCATCGCGCTTTGCACGGTGCTCTGCGGCGGCGAGGACTGCTCGGACATGGCGCTGTTCGGGCAGTCGAAGGAGCCATTCCTGCGGCAGTTCCTGCGCCTGAAGCACGGCATCCCGAGCCACGACACGTTCAGCCGGGTGTTCCGTCTGCTCGATCCGAAGCGGTTCCACGCCGCCTTCCAGACCTTCATGCAGCGCTTTGCCGAGACCATCCAGGGCGTGGTAGCGATCGATGGCAAGACGCTGCGGCATTCCTTCGACCGCGCGTCGGGCAAGTCGCCGCTGCATTTGATCAGTGCCTGGGCTGCGGATCAGCGGTTGGTTCTCGGGCAACTGGCCGTGGACGGCAAGTCGAACGAGATCACGGCGGTACCGAAGCTGCTGGAAATGCTGTCGCTCAAGGGCTGCATCGTCACCGCGGATGCCATCAACTGCCAACGCGCCATTGCTGCGCAGGTGGTCGAACAAGGCGGCGACTACGTGCTGGCGCTGAAGGGTAACCAGCCCAGCC
Source organism: uncultured Alphaproteobacteria bacterium (assembly GCA_963709085.1). GTDB lineage: Bacteria > Pseudomonadota > Alphaproteobacteria > Acetobacterales > Acetobacteraceae > Rhodovastum. Next base: position 2,914,140 of record CAVPVB010000007.1, on the reverse strand, counting down.
TCTACGAGGACGTCCGCCTCTTCCTGGACGACCCGCAGCGCGCGGCCGAGGTCACCCATACCACCGTTGACGGCGACCACGGCCGCATCGAGACCCGCACCAGCATGGTCTCGACCGAGATCGACTGGCTGCAGGAGCGCCATACCTGGCCGGGACTGGCCGCCATCGGCAAGGTGGTCCGCATGCGCGAAGTCGGCGCCAAGGTTACCAGCGAAACCGCCTACTATCTGCTCAGCACACCGCTCAACGCAGTGCGTTTCGGCGACGCTGTCCGCAGCCATTGGGGGGTTGAGAACGGTCTGCACTGGGTGCTCGACGTCACCATGAACGAGGACCAGACCCGGAACCGCTTGGATAACGGGCCGGAGAACATCGCCCTATTGCGCCGTATGGCCATCAACCTGGCCAAGCTCGAAGGCTCCAAGGCGTCAATGAAGAGCAAGCTCAAGCGAGCAGGCTGGGACGACAGCTTCCTCCTACGCCTGCTCACCCAGGCCGGGCGCCAAATGCGATAGCCCTGTGCCCGACCCGCCTCAGGCTTGAAGCCCGACCGCGATACCGCTACTTAGCCGCCGGTCCGGGACGGGTGGCCGAGCGGTTGAAGGCAGCGGTCTTGAAAACCGCCGTGGGAGTAACCCTTCCACCGTGGGTTCGAATCCCACCCCGTCCGCCAAGTATCGCGCTTAAACCGTTGAATTTCCTTGGTTCTTGAATTTGCCTTCCAGCCCGTCCCGCCATCTTTCCCACCAACCCGCGCCGGATAGGGGCGAAATAGGGCGAACGGAAGCGGTCAGGCGCACCGGATCGCCCGGTCAGCCGTCGCCTCGCCATCGGCCCGCCATTGCTCCCCGGCTCTACTTATAGACCGCCCCGCCGCGGCTGCTTGGCGCTGCTACCAGCCACCCCGCCAGCGTCACCCCTTCCCCCCGGCCTCGGCCGGATCGCACGGCCCGGACCGCGAGCCCGATGCACGGCGCCGGCATGTCGCCTGCCACCACCACCGCGTCCGCCGCACGTCGAGCGGCTTGCAGGCGGCGGGGCCGCTCCCGCTTGCCTGCCGTCGCCCCGCGCCAGCAGGGTCGATGGCACCGATATAGTGCCCCTCGCAGCCGTGTGCGGCGCGGAGATCTGCGGCGAACCGGCGCGCGGCTATAGGCGCTGCGCTGTGGTGCTGGATCGTAGCGGGTGACTTACGTGCAGGCCGGCGTCGAGTTCACCGCCGAGAACGGCAACGGGACCGCGCCCCTCAGCATTTCCGCCTCGCCAACATCAGCCATTCCGAAAGGGCGAATAACGTTCACCCAGGACCATCTCATCACACGATTTATTTCTTGGCGGCTACGGCGGCTGCCCGAAATTTTTCGGCAACACTCTGAGAATACATATTGTAATCCCCAATTGTTATTTGCTTTTGGTACAACATTCGCAGCTCTTGATATATGTTTGGGTCTATGGTTTCCACTAGCTGTCCAAGTCTAGGCGCATTTTCAGCGACCTTGTTGCGACACTGTTCTTTAAGTGTCTTAAGGAAGTCCACCGCAGGTCGTTGTATTTCGGTGATATACTTGGAATTGCTTTGCATTTCCAGCGTAGGTTGCTGGTCTATAGCGATCACGCCTCGAATGGAGTCAAGGCGCGGGTCTTTGAATAACTCCTTGCAGTAGGCAAATGCCTCTTTGCTTCTTTCGCCCTGCGTGGATTCGGCCTGAGCAGAAGCGGTTCCAGGATTGGGAACGCAAGCATGAAGCACGGAGTAGCAAGGCAGGCTTGGGGCAAGCAATTTACCTTGCGATCTATAATTTGCCATGACGACGCGGTCGCTCTGCATAGTCAAATTTATCGCGCAAAATTCTTGGCTCGTGCTCGTTGATCCAACAACAAATGACTGATTACCGCTTAAAACCGTGGATGAATTTACGGGTCCCAACGAATTATACGTCCACACCTCTGTAGCGCCCGCGCTGGATGTTGATGTAGGCGGTCCCATGCAGCTTAGGACGTGCTCCTTGCTTAGCCCGACCATGCCGTTGATTTGGTCTGCTACCTGTGATGACATTATTGGCCCACAGCCGGCCAGCGCCACCAGGGCCACGGCGCCGCACACGATGCGAGGCATTGCTATCTCCTTAATTGCAGAGGCAACGACGCTAGCCTCTAGACGTGCAACGAGTCCACACGCCGCCCGGCCCCAGCGCCCTCGCGCGCGCCACCGCGGCATAACATTTCTCAACTGCCTTCCTGCCTCGGCATGTCGCGGATTGGCCGGCCCGCAGGTTCGTGGTGTCGGTCAACCTGCTGCGGCGGCATCTGGACACGTCGCAAAGGGCGATGATCGCGGCACGGTTTGCGACGCTGCCGGCGCACCGGCCGGCTGCGGATGATAAGGGGGCAATTTTGCCCACTTCTTCGCAATCCGTGTCCGATGCCGCCGCATTGGTGAACGTGGCAACGAGGACCGTCAAAGACGCCCGCGTCGTCCTATCCCAAGCCAGCCCGGAGGTGATCGCCAAGGTCGAGGCGGGCGATCTGTCGGTGTCGCGGGCGGCCAAGGAGGTCCGCGCGTCAACTCCGCGACCGGCAGGATGAGCGCTGCCAGCAGACTAACATTTACCAACAGTCGGTATTGGGGCGATATTGGGGTGCCGTTCTCGTCGCCCCTTGCGCTCGCGCCATTTGCCCCTGCGCGCGGCGTTTTAGGGCCTGTTAGTCCTTGAGTGCTTCCCCATATAGGGAAGTATGACAGACACCCAATGGAAGGGACTCGCACCTCTGATTGAGCAGTGCCGTCCCCCGCACAAGACCGAGTTCCTCAATCTCCGCCGGACCATCGAGGCGATCATCTGGCGCCATGAGAACGGCGCCAAGTGGCGGCAAATACCCACCGAGTTGGGACCGTGGTGGATGGCGGCGCAGGCGTTCAACCGCTGGAGCCATCACGGTGTTTGGGAGCGCCTGCTGGAACACTGGCGCAGGCACGGGGCGGCGTGCAACTGGGCATGGCCTTTCTCGACGGCAGCACCATCCGCGCCCATCACAAAGCCGCCGGCGCCGTCAAGCATGGCAGAACGTCGGCCCAGCGCGATCAAGATGAAGGACTTGGCCGCTCGCGCGGGGGCTTTGGCACCAAGGCCTGCGTGCTCGCCGACGCTTCCGGCCGGGCAATCGGCTTCAAGCTCGCGCCCGGGCAGGCGCACGAACTGCCGCTGGCGCCGGCGCTACTGGCCCTGCTCGTCGCCATCCCGCGGTGGATTCTGGGTGACCGCGGCTATTCCTCGCATCTTTTCCGCACGTTGATCTGGAACCTGGGCGCCCGTCCGGCGATCCCGCCCAGGCGCAACGAGGCGCCGGTCGCCTGTCCACCCTGGATCTACCACAACCGTAACCTGGTCGAACGCCTGTGGAACCGGCTGAAGGAATGGCGGGCGGTTGCGACGCGATATGAAAAGACCGCGCGCTCCTTCATGGGCGTGCTTTGCATGGCTGCAACAATGGACTGGCTAAAGGCATAGACAAGAACTCAAGGACTAACAGACCCTAGCCTTCTCGACGCAGGCATGAACTTTGCCCGTGAGCAGGTCGATCCCGGCGAGTAAGCTCAGCGTGCCATGACGCTTGTATTCATGGTCACGCGCCCAACCGGGATGAGACCCTGGCTCCGGCGGAAGATCGGGGGCAGTGTTACCGATCGCCTGGATGCCCGGCTTCGCGGGACAACCTGGGCAGTTACGGGCGGAGCCAGGGAAGCAATAGAGGAACCCCAGGAGCAGGCTGTCCATAGGGAACAATGCGCCGCAGGTGCGGGGGGACACATCGAGCCGGATACCGCCCACCCACGACGATGGCGCCGTCCGCAGCACCGCGGGCGATGCGCCGCAGCTTCGTCATCCGCGCCGTCCTGCCGCCGTCTTGAACTGGTCGGCGAATGGTTTCATGCGCAAATCTAATTTGATTACATGATTAATGAGCCAGAAGTGCAGAAACTCTGTCAGACGTTTGTGAACTTCGTCGAGTTCGCTTTCTTGCATCGCAGCAAGTTCCGCTCGAACACGAGAGAGTTCGTCAATTAACTTGACGTGTTCCTGACAATGTGATTCGTGCTCGGAATAATTTATAGATTTCTGCAAAGCTTCTTCTCTTCGAAAATGCATATTGGCATAATTATCCAACTTAAGAACTATGTTTTGCAGATGCTCTCTGGCGCCTATATAAGGAAGAACGTCACCAAATTCGTTAATAATGGCGATCAAAGCCTTATGATCATTATCGATTATTCCACCATCAACGCACATTGCTTCGCGCCACATAATCGGCATAGCCATCAATCTCCTTGAACTGCAAGCGGCCGCACCGGCTTTATGCGTCCCGACAAGCCCCGCCACCCAGATCGCAGCCGTGTCACCGTCGCCCCCGCCGCCGGGCGAGGCTTCCACCAGGCGATTGCCCGAATGCATTTCCGCACCCTTGGCCCCGCACCCCAGTCGTCAGGCCTGGCTATCCGCAATGGGCTCGATCGAGGAAGCGGCCGACCTGGTTCGACAGCCCGCCCAACTCCTGTTGCAGGGCCTCGACCCCGGTCACCAGATCGCCAGCGCCGGCCAGCAGCGAGCGGGCGGTCTGCTCGGTCTGTCCCGCCGTGGCGCTGACCGCGCGGACATTGCCATGAAACCGGGTGCCGCTCGCCGCCGCCAGTTGCACACTGCGGGCGATTTCCTGGGTGGCGGCGCCCTGTTCCTCGACCGCACCGGCGATGACCGTGGCGATCTCACTGATCCGGCCGATGGTTGTGCCGATACCCTGAATGGCGCCGACGGCTTCCCGGGTTGCGGTCTGCACGGAGGCGATCTGCGCCGCGATATCCTCGGTTGCCCTGGCCGTCTGACTGGCCAGGACCTTGACCTCGCCGGCCACAACGGCGAAGCCCCGGCCAGCTTCGCCCGCCCGTGCCGCTTCGATAGTGGCGTTGAGGGCCAGAAGGTTTGTTTGGGATGCGATGTCTTTGATCAACTTGACGACGGTGCCGATGTTGCCGGCTGTCCCGGCCAGGCCCTGGATCAGGGCATCAGTACGTTGCGCCTCCCCCACGGCGGAACTGGCGACCTGGGTCGATTGCCCGACCTGCCGCTCGATTTCGTGAATGGACGCGGTCAGTTGCTGGGTCGCTGCGGCGGCCGCCTGAATGTTGTGTTCTGCCGCTTCGGATGCCTCCGCCGCCAACCCTGCCTGGCCGGAAGTCTGGTTCGCAACCTCGGACATGGTTTGCGCGGCCGCGCGCAACTGGAAAGCTGAGGCGCCGACAGCGGTTGCGAGATCGTTGACCTTGATCTGCAAATCGTCCGCACTCTCCTTTATGAATGCGGCCGCGTTGTCTTCCGACGCCTGCATATAGGCCGAGGATGCGATATCAAGGGTCAGCAGCGACAGGGCACTTAATGCGTCGATCGCCGCAATCATCCGCTCTGGCTTTTTTCGATAGATAGGGCCGAGCGTGGCGATGAAGCCGCGCAGTAAATTGCTATAGAAAACGAAAAACCATCGCAGACTCAAACCCATCTTCTGCCTGCGCTCGAACAGACCGATCGTGCCGTGCAATTGCGCTTCCGTGAAGGTGGCCGGGAACAATTCCTCCAGCCATTGTTTGCGCTGGCCGGCAATCATGTCCTGGATCGGGACGCCCTCATAAACCTTCGCCACGTCCGGATAACGCAGGATCGACCGAAAGGCGCCTTCGATGACCGCATCGATCCGGGGTGTCAGGAGCGGCGCGAGTTCACGTAACGTGGCCCGCATCCTGTCGTCGATGTTCATCGCGCCCAGCCGGCGTTCACGGTCGATGTCGAAAGCCATTCTTCGATCTCCACAAACAGACCTGATTGTCCAGGCGGCACCAGATCGCGTTGGGCTGGTTGGCCAAGCCTCGCGATCTCGTGATCTGATACGATGAAGTCGGATAACAGAATGTTGACGAAATCGACGTGCGACGGAACCGTCACATTGGGGCGGGCCGGGTCAAATACCTGACGATGCGAGGAACGAGCAGAACAGGTGCCTGGCGATCGCCGGGTCGGACTGTCGGCGCCCAGTTGTCGGTCCCCAGTCGTCGGTCCCCAGTCGTCGGCGGCTACGCGACCAGCACCCCCGCCACCGCGCCGCTCGTGCATGTCGCGATCGTGCCCGACACCAGCGAGCGCAGGCCCAGTTTCGCTACCTCGTCGCGCCGCTCCGGGATCATGGCGGAAATGCCGCCCACCATGATTCCCACGCTGCCGAAATTGGCGAATCCGCACAGCGCGAAGGTGAGGATAAGCCGGCTGTGCGGCGACAGCGCATTGCCCGGCAGGGCAGCCAGATTCAAATACGCCACGAACTCGTTCAGCGCCGTTTTCGTCGCCATCAGCCCCGCGGCCGTGCCGGCCTGCTCCCACGGCACGCCGATCAGCCACACCACCGGGCGGAACGGCAGCGCGAAAATCCGCTGCAGCGACACCGCCTCGCCGTCCACCGGCGGCAACAGGCCCAGCAGCATGTTCAGCAGCGTCACCAGCGCCACCGTCACCAGCAGCACCGCCATGATGGAGGCCAGGATCGGCACGCCCTGCGCGGTGCCCTTCACCACCGCATCGAGCGAATCGGCCGGCGGGTCGGGCAACACCAGCCGCGCCTCGTCCTCGCGGCCGGGGTCGAAGGGAATCATCAGCGCCGCCACCGCGATCGCCGCCGGGGTGCTGATGATGGCGGCCGACACGATGTTGCCCAGCGCGTCCGGAATCACCGGGCCCAGGATGCTGCCGTAGATCACCATCACCGTGCCGGCGATGCCGGCCATGCCGCAGGTCATCAGCGCGAACAACTCGCCGCGCTGCATGCGCGCGAGCCATGGCCGCACCAGCAGCGGCGCCTCCACCATGCCGACGAACACATGCACCGCCGCCCCCAGAGCCAGTGCCCCGCCGACCCCCATCGTGCGCCGCAGCACCCAGGCGAAGCCGCGCATCACCGTCTGCAGCACGCCCCAGTGGAACAGCAGCGTCGCCAGCGCACTGATGGTCAGCACCAGCGGCAGCGCCTGGAAGGCGAGAATAAAGGCCGCGCCCGGCACCGCTTCGGTGAACGGCAGGGGGCCGCCGGCGAGGTAGCCGAACACGAAGCGCGTGCCGGCCTGGGTGGCATGGTTCAGCGCCTCGGCGCCGTCGTTGACCGACAGCATCGCCCGCCGCGCCGGCGGAAACCACAGCAGCAGCATGGCCAGCGCCCATTGCAGCGCCACGCCGCCGATCACGGGGCGCAGCCGCACCCGCCGCCAGTCCTCGCTGAACAACCAGGCCAGTACCCAGCAGCACGGCGATGCCCAGAACCGGCCGGAATCCGTCCATCGTCCGCGCCTCCGAAATGACGGGACGTTATTGCGGGGCGGGCGGGGGCTGTCCAGCGAGGGAAGGAAGGCCAGGGCTCTGCCCTGGACCCGCCAAGGGCCGAGAGGCCCCTGGACCCCGCTCATTAAGGGTTTTGAGAAGAGGGGGGGTGAGGAGGGGCCGCGGCCTTGCCTCACCCCCCTCTTCCCAAAACCCTTAAAATGAATGGGTTCTAAGGGCTCCGCCCTTAGCGGGGTCCAGGGGCAGAGCCCTGGCCTTACTTACTTACCACCGCCTGCGCCCGCGACAGGGTCAACGTGCTGCGGGTGTCGTCCAGGGCGGCGTAGAGCAGGCGTTCCAGCTCGGGGTATTCGTTCGGCTGGAACACGTCACGGTCGATCACCAGGTTGCGGACCACCTGCACGTTGCTGCCGTCGCGCAGGTAGTGAGCGGTGTAGCGGCCGGCCGCGGTGCGGATATCGACGTCGGAGGGCAGGCGTGTGGCGGAGATGCCTGGCGCCAGGGCGATCGTGGTGGTCCAGCCCAGGTCGGTGGCGCCGATCACCAGGGGCATGTGCCGGGTGCCGTCGGCCGAGAGGAACCGGCGCAGCCGGTGGGCGGGTTCCATGTCGGGGCCGGTCGGCACCGGGACGGCCGCATCGGCTTCCCGCAGCGTCACGCCGCGCGGGCTGTGCCAGGTGGCGCTGACCGTGAGCGGGGTGGCGAGGTCGCGCGGGTCGCTGGCCTTGAAGTTGCCGAACCCGCCTTCCGGGGTGCTCAGCAGCACCCGTTCCATCAGGTCGCCCGGCGAACTGGCGTTCGCCAGGTAGGCACGCAGGGTGGAGTCCACGTTCGGCGACAACGTCCAGTTGGCGCGGCCATCGATGGTGCCCTCGGCGTCGATGCTGACCCGGCTGTCGATGGCGTAGTGGTAGCTGGAGGGCGTCGAGGCCGGCGTGCGCGCCACCCGTCCGGTGCCGGTCGCGATGACCACGCGCTTGCCCGACAGCGTGCTGTCCAGGCTGTCGAACGGGGCATAAGGGTTGGTCGGGTTCAGGTAGAGATCGTAGTCGGGCAGGTAGACGATGGCGTGGTTGAACTCCAGCGGCGTGCCGAGCGGCAGGTCGGCGTACCGGTTGCCCCACTGAATGAGGGCGGCCTGTCCGACGATGCCGCGGGCGCCGAGCAGGGCCTGCATGAGCACCGTGTGGTCCTTGCAGTCGCCGTAGCCGTTCTTCAGCACCTCGGCCGCTTCGTGCGGCACCCAGCCGTCATTGGGGTTCAGATAGACGGCGATGTAGCGGATGTTGACCGTCACCCAGTCGTAGATGGCGCGGGCGGCCTCGAGCCCGGTGTGCTCGCCGACGATCTTCGCCGCCAGGGCGGCGATTTCAGGAGTGACAACCGCACGGCCCTGGCTCTGGCGGTAATAGATCGCGCCGACCGATTCCAGGTCGGGCAGCGTGGTGGCCAGGAAGATCGGCTGGAAATCGCTGGTATCGACGCTGCTGCGCTCGGGTTCCTGGCCCTGGGTGGGCGGCATTTCGGCCACGACCCGCCGGATGCCGTCTTCGGTGCTGTCCGTGACCGTTACCGCGCCGCGGCTGCGCCATTGCAGCTTGAGGTCGGCGGGCAGATCGATTTCCATGCGGTCCCGCAGCGTCGGGTCCTCCAGCTCGGCCTCCGACCAGGCGTTGAAGCCGAGCACCGGCCGGGTGGTCTGCACCCGGCGGAACTTGACATGGGTGCGGCTGCCCGGGCGAAGCTGCGGGTAGACGATGGTGGTGGTCAGGCTGGCGGTGAAGCCGGGCGCGTCCTGGGTGGCCGCCGAAGGACGGGTGAAGCGGCTCTCCGGCCCGACCGGCAGGCGGGTGCCGTCGGGCTGGTCGACCCAGGCCTCCAGCACCTCCAGCGTCTGCTGGTCAGGATAGTACGATATGGCGGAGCGGTCGCGCGACTGGATGCCGCGGGTGGTCAGCAGCGTGCGGTCGATCGTAACCGTTTCGGTGTACGTCTGGTCCGGATTGACCGTGTAGACCACGTCCGAAAGGTCGATGCGAATATGCGCTACGTGCTCGGCGCGGGCCGGGCCGGCCAGGGCAAACAGCAGGATCAGCAATCGGACAATAGAAGGACGCATGGCTGGGGAATGCTCCGCGCATGTTGGTCACGCGGATGTCATAACCCAAGCCGGGTCGCGAAGGCGATTCAGATCAAAGCAACGGATGCCGGTTGGGGCCTGGTTTGCAGAGATGTAATCCGTTGCTTCTTTCGGGTGATCCCCGTCAGGCGGATGCCTGCCGCTTCGCCTGGGCGCGCAGGATGCGCCGTTTCACCACCTGAGCCGCTTCCGGCAGCTGCCGATTCGGGGTGCCCAGCAGGAAGGCGTCGATGCCGCCATTATGTTCCACCGTGCGGATGCCGCGGGTGGACAGGCGCATGGTGACGCTCACGCCGAGGATGTCGGACAGCATGGACGATTCCTGCAGGTTGGGCAGGAAGCGGCGGCGCGTCTTGTTGTTGGCGTGGCTGACATTGTTGCCGGACAGGACGCCCTTGCCCGTGATCTCGCAGCGGCGGGACATGGTGATGAAAACCCTCGAACTATCGGAAGGCGGGGCTTATGGCGGATGGTCCCGCATGCGTCAAGCCGCGTGAGGAAGGCCAGGGCAGCGCCCCGGCCTTTCCTAAGCGTCCTGGCCTTGTCTTATGCCCGCCCGCCGCCGTCGATGCGGTGCAGGTCGCCGGCGCGCACGCTGGCAATCGCATTGTCGAGCACGCGGACGATCGCCTCGTCGCCCAGGCTGCGCGACAGCATGCCAAGCGCGCCGCCCAGCAGGGCAGAGGCAATGGCGAGCGCGCCGATATTCTGCCCGGTCATGTATTCGATCGCCTTGTCGACCACTGCGCCGGCGTGGCTGAGGTCAGCGGGCGGCCCGCCCTCCTCCTGGTCGCTTTCGTCCTCGTCGCCCCCCTGGCAGGCGTGGACATGTGGCGGCTCTCCGCTTGCTGACATGCAGGCTCTCCTCGGCTCCGCCGTTATATGGTCCCGGCCGCGCCGCATGGAAAGCCGGCGCGCATGCGGCCGGACAGGATCGGACGCGCTGCGCTGGGGAAATCGGAACGAATCACAGCAAAGGCACCGGTGGTCTTTCATCCCCGGATCGCTCTGGTATGGTTCAGTTATGGCACCGATCACCACCGAACTTGCCGGAATTCTCGCCACCGTGCGCCGCCCGGGCGGGTTTTTCGCCACCGGCACCGCCGAATTGCGCGCGCCCGTGCTGGAGGTGGAGGGCGTCGGCCGGGTGGCCTTGCCGTTGCTGCCGGCGCAGGCGGCGCAACTGGCCGCGGTGGCGGAACCGGCGCCCTATGGCCGTGGCGAGGCGACCATCCTCGATCCATCGGTGCGGCGCAGCTGGCAGATCGGCCCGGAGCATGTGCGCCTCGGCGGGCGCGGCTGGGCGGCGACGCTGGAGGCCATTCTCGCCCGGGTCGCCGAGGGGCTGGGCGTGGAGGCGCCGATTTCCGCCTCGCTGCACAAGCTGCTGCTCTACGAGGCGGGCGGATTCTTCGTCGGTCACCGCGACACCGAGAAGCTGCCCGGCATGTTCGCCACGCTGGTGATCGTGCTGCCCTCGCTGTTTGCCGGCGGCGGGCTGGTGGTCCGCCACAAGGGCCGCGAGGTTCAACTCGACCTGCACCGCGACGACCCGGCCGAGGCCGGATTCGCCGCGTTTTATGCCGATTGCGTGCACGAGGTGCTGCCCGTCACCGAGGGCAGCCGCCTGACCCTGGTTTATAACCTGGTGCGGCCGGGACGCGGCAAACCGCCCCAGCCGCCCGGCTACGAGCGCGAACAGGTCCGTCTCGCTGGTCTGCTGCAGGCGTGGGGAAACGGCACCTATGCGCCTGACGAGGAGGTGCCGGAGAAGCTGATCCATCTCCTGGAACATGCCTACACGCCGGCGGAGCTGGGCTTTTCGGCGCTGAAGGGGGTGGATGCCGCGGTGGCCGGCGTGCTGGCCGCGGCGGCCGATCAGGCGCAGTGCGATTTGCACCTGGCGCTGCTGACCATCGAGGAAAGCGGGGCCGCCGAGTATGCGGACACGCGCCGCGGGCGCTGGGATGACGAGGACGACCTGGAGGCCGGGGAGGTGTTCGACCGGCTTGTGACCCTGTCGGAGTGGCGTGACCGCGACGGCGGGGCGTTCGCGTTCGGCGCGATCCCGGCAGAGGACGATGAATTCGCCCCGCCCGAGGCACTGGCGGCGCTCAAGCCCGACGAGGAGCATTTCCACGAGGCCACCGGCAACGAGGGCGCATCGTTCGAACGCACCTACCGGCGCGCGGCGCTGGTGCTGTGGCCGGCCGACCATCGCTTCGCGGTGCTGAGCCAGGGCGGCCTGGCGGCGACGCTGCCCTATCTGGATGCGCTGGTGCGCCGCTGGACCGAGAGCGAACCGGCGCAGCGGGCCGCCCTTGCCGCCGCGGCGCATGATCTTGCCGGCAACATGATCGCCGACTGGCCGGGCGAGCCCTCGTACCCAGGCGACGACTACCCAGGCGACGACTACCCAGGCGGCGACGAGGCGCCGGGCGAGGCCGCCCGCCTGCTCGACCTGCTGACCCGGCTCGGCGACACGGCCGCCATCGAGCGGTTCCTGCTGGAGGTGGTCGCCGCCGGCCGGCACGCCCGCGCCGACAACGCCGCCATCACCACCGCCCTGGCGGGCCTGCCGCCGAAGCGCCGGGCCGAACTGGTGGAGCGGATCGTGGCCGGGACGGCGGAGAAGGCGCCGGCCGCCTGCGCCGACCTGCTGGCCCGGCTCGCGATTGCGTGGCCGCGCAACCGCGCCAGCCTGGCCGGCGCGGCAACCCGGCTGGTGGCGGCATTGCCGGGCGACCCGGCGCACGCCGCGCCGATCCCCGCCTGGCAGGCCCGGCCGACGATGGAGCCGGAGTTCGTCGTCGCTCTGATCGCCGGCCTCAACGCCATCGATGCGGCACTGGCCGGGCGGGCCGTCGACCAGTTGCTGGCCTGGCCGGCGACCTACGGCCTGGACAGCGTCATCGTGCCGGCGCTGCGGGTTCTGGCCGAGGACGGTGCGGCCCTGGCAACGCCGGCAGCGGCGCGGCTGCGGACGGCGGCGCTGGCGCATCTGCGGGCGCGAATCGCCGAAAAACTGGCGCCCCCCGCCGACTGGCGACGGGCGAGCCGGCTTTCCTGCCACTGCCCGCACTGCCAGGAACTGGCCCGCTTCCTCGACGACCCGGCGCTCAAAACCTGGACCCTCAAGGCGGCCGAAGCCAGCCGGCGGCATGTCGCGGATACCATCCGGAAAGCCGGCAGCGACGTCGACACCACGACCGACCAGCGTGGCCGGCCCTACGGCCTGGTGTGCACCAAGAACCAGGCCAGCTACGAGCGGCGGGCCCGCCAGCGCGCCCAGGACGTGAAGGATGTGGCCTTGCTGGCCGGCTGACCGCGGCGTACTGCAAGCCCCTCATGGCAATCGGTTTCCAAAATGCGATTCCCTGGCAGCGCTTCAGTTCGGACTTCACGCACCGGTGATAATGGTATATTAATGGTAAAATATCTTCCGCGGAAAGCGGCAGGGGGCCTGGATGACCTGTTCGGTGGAGGCACGTATTGTGGCGATCGACGCTGCCATGGTGTTCGTCGCCACGGACCAGTATATCGCGTCCTTCCGGCGCGATGCATTGCCATCGGAATGGCGGCAGCACCTCAAGCACACCGAGGTGAATGGCCGGGTTGCGGCGCTGCTCGCGCGCAAGGGCGTGCCGGCTGCGACTCCGTTCGAAGCGGTGCCGGCCTTGCCGTGGCCCACCGACGCGCCGCTTCAGTAAGGCGCGGTTCAGTAACGCACGGCTCCTGACCCCGAGGCGGCGCCAGCCGGTCGGGGTGGTGGCGCGATCCGAGCGGTATACCTGAAGAGCACGCCTGACGACCTTTGCTGGCGTCCGGCAGCCGGATGGTGCACAACCTGCCGTACGGTCGGGGGTATGCGCCCTGCGGCGGCTGCGTGGTGGCCGCACCGTGACCGGATAATGATGGGGGGAAGACGGTGGTGCCGCGCGTCGGTGACGGGCGCGCTGGATGTTGGTGCAATGGCAACCCGGGGGCAAGGATGGCCGGAAGGTCCGCCAGTTTTCATGCGTTACGCGCTGGCCTTGCGCCGGCGGTTTTGCTGTTCGGCCTGGCCGCGTCGGGCTGTTCGCCCGATTTGTCGCCGAATACCTATAATTCCGGCGCCGTCCAGCAGGCCAACAAGGCCGAGCAGGGGGTGGTGGTCGGCGTCCGCCACGTGGATGTCAAGGTTTCCGGCGCCACCGGGGCGGTGGTGGGCGGGGCTGCCGGCGGCATTGCCGGTTCGCAGCTTGGCCCGGGGACGACATCGGCCTTCGGCGCGCTGGGCGGCAGCCTGATCGGCGGCCTGATCGGCACCGGGGTGGAGCATGCCGGCGGCGACACCACCGCGTATGAATACATCGTGCGCAAGGCCAACAAGGAACTGGTCTCGGTGACGCAGAAGGACGATCCGCCGCTGGCCATCGGCGAGCACGTGCTGGTGATTGCCGGATCGCAGGCGCGCATCGTGCCGGACTATACGGTGTCACTGCCGCCTGAAACGCCGGAGGCGGCGAAGGAATCCCTTCACGCGGCCGGGCCGGTTCCGCCGGCGGCCGGCGCCACGCCAGGCACGACCCCGCCGGCCGGCGCCCCGCCCCAGGACGCGCCGGCCAAAAGCGATGCGGCTCCGCCCGCGGATGCGGCGCCCGGCGGATCAAATTCCCCCGCTCCGGCGGCGGCGGCACAGCAGGGGGCGACCACGCCGGCTGTTTCGGTGACGACCACGACGCATGCGGCGAGCACCTCCGTGGCGCTCCCGGCGACCATTCCCGTGCCGGACGCGCTGGCGCCGGGCGCGCCGGTCAACCTTGTGCCGACGAAGCTGACCCCGTCCGTCTCGGTGCCAGTTCCGTAGCGGGGCCAGTTCCGTAGCGGTGCCGGTCCCGTAGCGGGTCACGCCGGACGGCTGGCGTCCAACGCGGCCTGCAGCATGTAGGCCGCCGCCATCCGGTCCACCAGTTCGGCACGGCGGCGGCGGCTGAGGTCGGCCTCGTTGATCAGGAAGCGGTTGACCGCGGAGGAGGACAGACGCTCATCCCACAGCGCCGCCGGCAGACCGGTAGTGGCTGAGAGAGCATGCGCCCAGTCGCGCGCCGCCTGGGCGGCGGGGCCGGCGTGCCCGTCCATCGACAGCGGCAGCCCGACCACCAGCCCGCCGGCGCCCTCGCGGCGGGCAATGGCGGCAAGCTCGGCGGCATTGGCGGTGAGCTTGCCGCGGCGCAGCGCGCCATAGGGGCTGGCCAGCATCAGCGACACATCGGACAACGCCACGCCCACGGTCCGGCTGCCCGGGTCGAGCCCGATCAGCCGTTGTCCGGGCGCGAGGCGGCCGCGCAGGTCGGTCATGTTGAACAAGGGCATGGCCGCGTTTATGGTCCCGCGCCCATTCCGACGACAGGAGAAAAGATGTCGCTCGACCCCGCGACCGTCCGGCGCATCGCCAAGCTGGCGCGCATCCGGGTGGAGGAATCGCAACTGCCGCAGCTTCAGGCCGAGTTGAACGGCATCCTGGGCTGGATCGAACAGCTCAACGAGGTGGATGTGGACGGCGTGGAGCCGCTGAGCGGCGGCGCGCAGATGGCGCTGAAACTGCGCGAGGACGCGGTGACCGATGGCGGCATCGTCGAGCTCGTGCTGGCCAACGCGCCCGACCGGGCCGGCGATTTCTACGCGGTGCCGAAGGTGGTGGAGTGATGTTTTCCTTCTCATTGGCCAGCGCGCGCGCGGCGCTTCGACGGCGAGAATTCTCGGCCCGCGAGCTCGACCGAGGCCTATCTCGGCGCCATCGAGACGCTCAACCCGACGCTGAACGCGTTCATCACCGTGACGCCCGAGTTGGCGCTTCACCAGGCGAACGCGGCCGATGCGGCGCTGGCCCGGGGGGAGGCAGAAAACCTCACCGGCATTCCGCTGGCGATCAAGGACCTGTTCTGCACCGAAGGCGTGCGCACCACCGCCGGCAGCCGCATCCTGGCGCCGTTCGTGCCGCCCTATGAAAGCACGGTGACGGCGAATCTGCTGCGCGACGGCGCGGTGTTCCTCGGCAAGGCGAACCTGGACGAGTTCGCCATGGGCTCGTCGAACATGACCTCGGCTTTCGGGCCGGTGACCAACCCGTGGATGCGCTATAACGACCCGTCGCCACTGGTGCCGGGCGGGTCGTCGGGCGGCTCGGCGGCGGCGGTGGCGGCGCGGCTGGCGCTGGGGGCGACCGCGACCGATACCGGCGGCTCGATCCGCCAGCCCGCCAGCTTCTGCGGCATTGCCGGCATCAAGCCAACCTATGGAAGGTGCAGCCGCTGGGGGATCGTGGCGTTCGCCTCCTCGCTGGATCAGGCCGGGCCGGTGGCGCGGACGGTGGAGGATTGCGCCATCCTGCTGGGCTCGATGGCCGGGCACGACCCGAAGGACAGCACCAGCGCCGATCGGCCGGTGCCGGATTTCGCCGCGGCCTGCAGGCGCGGCGTGAAGGGTCTGCGCATCGGCGTGCCGCGCGAATACCGCAGCGACGACATGCCGCCGGAAATCGAGGCGCTGTGGCAGCAGGGGCTCGCCTGGCTGCGCGAGGCCGGGGCGGAGATCGTGGACGTGTCGCTGCCGCACACGAAATACGGTCTGGCCACCTATTACATCGTGGCGCCGGCCGAGGCGTCGTCCAACCTGGCGCGCTATGACGGCGTGCGGTTCGGCGCCCGTACGGAGGGGGCCGATCTGACGGAAATGTACGAGAACACCCGCGCCGCCGGGTTCGGCGCCGAGGTGCGGCGGCGCATCCTGATCGGCACCTACGTGCTCAGCGCCGGCTATTACGATGCCTATTACTTGCGGGCGCAGAAGGTCCGGGCGCTTATCCTGCGCGATTTCATCGAGGTTTTTGCCCGTGTCGACGCGCTGCTGACGCCGACCGCGCCCTCGTCCGCGTTTGCCCAGGGCGAACGGATGGACGATCCGGTGAAGATGTACCTCAACGACGTATTCACCGTGCCGGCCAACATGTCGGGCATTCCCGGCCTGTCGGTGCCGGCGGGGCTGGATGCGCAAGGGTTGCCGCTCGGCCTGCAGGTGCTGGGAAAACCGTTCGACGAAGAAACAGTATTCGCCGTCGGCGCCGCGCTGGAACGGGCGGCCGGGTTTGTCGCGCGGCCGTCGCTGCGGGCGGGAGGCTGAGGCCATGGCCTATGTCATCGAGGGCAACACCGGCGCGTGGGAAGTGGTGATCGGCCTGGAAGTGCATGCCCAGATCATCACCAAGTCAAAACTGTTCAGCGGCGCGGCAACCGCGTTCGGCGCGGAGCCGAACACCCAGGTGAGTTTCGTCGATGCGGCTTTCCCCGGCATGCTGCCGGTAATCAACCGCGAATGCGTGGCGCAGGCGGTGCGCACCGGGCTGGGTCTGCGCGCGCACATCAATCTGGTCAGCCGGTTCGACCGCAAGAATTATTTCTATCCTGATCTGCCGCCCGGCTATCAGATCAGTCAGTACGCCCATCCGATTGTGGGGGCGGGGGTGATCGAAATCGAACTGGCCGACGGCACTACCCGCAGCATCGGCGTCACCCGGCTACATATGGAACAGGATGCCGGCAAAAGTCTGCACGACCAGCATCCGGCGAAAAGCTACATCGATCTCAACCGCGCCGGCGTGGCGCTGATGGAGATCGTCAGCGAACCCGATCTGCGCAGCCCCGAAGAAGCCGGCGCCTATGTGCGCAAGCTGCGCAGCATCCTGCGCTATCTCGGCACCTGCGACGGCAACATGGAGGAAGGGTCGCTGCGCGCCGATGTCAACGTGTCGGTGCGCAAGCATGGCGAGCCGTATCGCACCCGCTGCGAGGTGAAGAACGTCAATTCCATCCGTTTCGTCATGCAGGCCGTCGAGGCCGAGGCGACGCGGCAGGTGGCGCTGTGGGAGTCGGGCGGCACGGTTGACCAGGAGACGCGGCTGTTCGATTCGGCGCGCGGGGTGACGCGGCCGATGCGCTCGAAGGAGGACGCGCACGACTACCGGTATTTCCCCGATCCCGACCTGTTTCCGCTCGTGCTGGATGAAGGCTGGGTGGAGGAACTGCGCTGGTCCCTGCCGGAACTGCCGGATGAGAAGCGGGCGCGGTTCATGCGCGAGTATGGGCTGTCGGCCTATGATTCCGGCGTGCTGGTGGCCGAGCAGGCGATTGCCGCCTATTTCGAGGAAGTGGCGCGCGGGCGCGATGCCAAGCAGGCGGCCAACTGGGTGACCGGCGATCTGTTCGCCACCCTGAACCGCACCGGGCGGACGATTGAGAACCCGCCCGTGAGCGCGGCGGCGCTGGGGCGGATGCTCGATCTGATGGCGGACGGAACGATCAACGGGCGCATCGCCAAGGATGTGTTCGATGCGATGGTGGCGAGCGGCGAGGCGCCGGATGCCATTGTCGAGCAGCGCGGGTTGCGGCAGGTGACCGATACCGGGGCGATCGACGCGGCGGTGGCGAAAGTGGTGGCGGCGAATCCGGACAAGGTGGCGGAGTACCCGGAGCGGCAAGGACAAATTGTTCGGGTTCTTTGTCGGGCAGGTGATGCGGGAGATGAAGGGGAAGGGGAATCCGGGGTTGGTGAACGAGGCGGTGAAGCGGGTGCTGTAATGGGTTCCAAGGGCCTTTGGCCCTTGGTGGGTGCAGGGCAAGGCCCTGCCGGGGTCCGGGGCAGCGCCCCGGGGGCGGGGTTTGGGGTTGGACGTTCTGGAGTGGGTGGACAGCGGCGGTCACCCCCGAGGTGGCGCCCGACCGCTCGACCTAGTATAGCCGACATTCCGACGCTCGCCGCTGGCCCGCGGCTGTTGGTTTGGTCTGGCATATGGGCGTTATTATCACGGGAGGGTTCATCTCATGAACGACGGTCACGCTGGAACTCCAGACAGGTCCCGTCGGGACTTCCTGCTCTATTCGGGTCTTGCCGCTGTGGCGCTCGGCGGCGGCCTCGGTTCCGACGCCGTCGCACAATCCGATCATTCCCCTGCCCCGCAACCGCCATCCCCGAGCCCTTCTGAATCATATAATATTCTGTTTATCGTCAGCGACCAGGAACGATTCTTCCGACCCGGCGAGCTTCCCCCGGGATATCGCCTGCCAGGCCATGAACGCCTGATGCAGCGCGGGGTCAGTTTCATCAATCATCGTATCAATTCCTGCGTCTGCACATCGTCACGCTCGGTGATCTACACCGGGCGTCACATCCAGCAGACGAAGATGTTCGACAACACGAACTTCCCATGGATTTCCAGCATGTCCACCGAGCTGCCCACCGTGGGGGACATGCTGCGGCAAGCGGGCTACTACACCGCCTACAAGGGCAAGTGGCATCTGACCAAGGAGTTCGAGACGGTCAACAAGCTAGGCGCCCCCACCAAGATCTTTACCGCCGAGATGGAAGCCTACGGTTTCTCCGATTATATTGGCGTGGGCGACATCATTGCGCATAACCGTGGCGGATACCTGCACGATGGGGTTATCGCCGCGATGGGAGTCAGACTGGCTGCGTGGCAAGGGCCGGGACCTCGCAACGGCCGGAAAGCCTTGGTTCCTGGCCGTCAACCTCGTCAACCCGCACGACATCATGTTCTACGACACCGATGCGCCCGGCACCCCTTTGCAGCCTCCTCCCGGCCTCGTCCCGTTGCAGCGCGATCCGATCGATCCGCTCTATGCCAGGCAGTGGACGTTCGATCTGCCCGCAAGTTACGAACAGCCGCTCGACGCCCCGGGTCGGCCGCCCGCACACCGCGAATTCCTCCGCTCCCACGATGCCATCGTGGGGCCGATCGCGCCGAACGAGGCGCCGCGCTGGCTGCGGCGGCACAACTACTACCTGAACTGTCTGCGCGACTTTGACCGCAATCTGGTAACGATCTTGGACGAGCTTGACGCGTCCGGTCTGGCGGACCGTACGATCGTGGTCCTGACGTCCGATCATGGCGATCTGGACGGAGCGCATCAATTGCACGCGAAAGGCACGACCCCTTACCGGGAACAGAACAATGTGCCGTTGATCGTTGCCCATCCCGCGCATGCCAAAGGCAAGGAATGCAAGGCGCTGACCTCGCATGTCGATCTCGCACCGACACTGCTCGCCTTCACCCCCATCCCTCCGCAACAGCGCGCGGCGATCCTGAAGGACCTGCCGGGCAAGGATTTCTCCGGATTGCTGGCAGCGCCGGACAGCGCCGCGGTGAACGCCGTGCGCGACGGCATGCTGTTCAATTATAATATGTTTGCTTATCTCGATGGCGACTTCGTCGAAAAGGCGGTTGCCCATCTGCGCCAGGGTGGCAATCCCAGGGATCTGGCGAAGGACGGCATCCGCCCGGACATGATGAAGCGCGGCGCGGTCCGGTCCGTCTTCGACGGGCGCTATGTCTTCACCCGTTATTTCTCGCCAAAGCAGCACAACCGTCCGACAACGCTCGAAGCCCTTTACGGGCTGAACGACGTTGAACTGTTCGATACCCTTGCTGACCCGAGCGAGATGACCAATCTCGCTTCGGTCGGCGGGCAACAGCGTGAACTCGTCCTCGCGATGAACGAGAAGCTCAATCGCCTGATTGAGGCGGAAGTCGGCGAGGATTCCGGCCAGATGCTCCCTGGCGGCATCGAGGGGGGATGGGAAGTGACACCGGAGACCATGGCAGGATTCTAGCGCCACCGAACCGGGCAGCATCCCACTGGCACGGCATCTCACAACGCTCGGCCCAGCCGACATCCAAACGACAATGGCGGTGCCGCGGCCGGGGCGGCGAGCAAGGCGTCGGCCTGTTCCGCCGGGATGGCGGCGGGGGTCGCGCGCGCGGCTGCGGTTGGCGCCACCTGTGCCTGCGGGGCCACCTACCCATGAAAAGTCCGCTTTGGAGAAGCCGCAACCATCAACTGAACGATCGCCTTGGGCGCGAAGCCGTCGGTCGGACCATCCTGGAGCATATGACCGCTTCGCCCCAATGAGCCGACATTCGGCCGCGTGGCCCAAATAGCCTGGAAGGGTCGAGTGCGGCCGTCCAACCCACAGCGACCTTGGGTCGGAATGGGGCATTCAACCTGCCGTGCCCCGCTACGGCCGAGAGGCCCCTGGACCCCATTCCGTTCGGCTGGCATGCAGCGCCACAGTTCAGCGCGACAGGAACCCGGAGCAAAAATGATCGTTCGCAGCGTCACCGATTTGCGTGCCGCCATACAGGACTGGCGGCGGTCCGGCCTGGGCTGCGCCCTGGTGCCCACCATGGGCGCGCTCCACGAGGGGCACCTCGCGCTGATCCGGCTGGCGGCGCAATCCTCCGCGCGGGTGGTCGTCTCCATCTTCGTCAACCCGCTGCAGTTCGGTCCGAACGAGGACCTCGCCGCCTATCCGCGCCGGGAAGCGGCCGACGTGGCGGCGGCTGCGCAGGCGGGCGCGCACCTGGTTTTCGTGCCAGCAGTCGCGGAGATGTATGCGCCCGGCCATGCCACCACGGTGCATGTCGCCGGCCTGTCGGAGGGGCTGTGCGGCCCGCACCGGCCGGGGCATTTCGACGGCGTGGCCACGGTGGTGACCAAGCTGCTGCTGCAGGCGCTGCCGGATGCGGCGTTCTTCGGCGAGAAGGACTATCAGCAATTGCTGATCATCCGCCGGCTGGCGCGCGACCTCGACATCCCGGTGCGCATCGAGGGGATGCCGATTATCCGCGAGCCGGACGGGCTGGCGATGTCGTCGCGCAACGCCTACCTGTCGGCCGACCAGCGACGCATCGCGCCGGCGCTGGCCGCCACGCTGGGCGACATGGCCCGGACACTGGCGGGCGACGGCGGCGCGGTCGCACCGGTGCTGGCGGCGGGAAAGGCGCGGCTGCGCGCGGCCGGCTTCACCGGCATCGACTATGTCGAACTCTGCGACGCCGGGACGCTGGCGCCGCTCACACGGGTGGAAGGGCCGGCGCGCCTCCTGGCGGCGGTGCGGCTCGGCGGCACGCGGCTGATCGATAACGTCCCGGTGGCAGGGGAAACCGCATGAAATCGCTGACGGAATATCTGACCTTCACCTTTCCCGAGCGGATGGGGTTCGTCAACATCACCCCCCGGCTGGAGCAACTGGTGGGGCGAAGCGGGGTGCAGGAAGGTCTGCTGCTGTGCAATGCCATGCACATCACCGCCTCGGTCTTCATCAACGACGACGAGCCGGGGCTGCACGAGGATTACCGGCGCTGGCTGGAAAAACTGGCCCCCTTCGATGCCTCGCCGCAGACCTACCGGCACAACCGCACCGGCGAGGACAACGCCGACGCCCACATGAAGCGCCAGGTGATGGGCCGCGAGGTCGTCATCGCCATCACCGCCGGCCGGCTGGATTTCGGCCCCTGGGAACAGGTGTTTTACGGCGAGTTCGACGGCAAGCGGCCGAAGCGGGTGTTGGTGAAGATCATCGGCGAATAGGCGGCGGAACGGGCGAACCCGTTGCCGGAAAAGTAACCGGCCGCGTGAGATATCGTGCAAGTGCGCTTGCGTGCGGCGCCGCCGGGCGGGCAGGGTGCTTCCCGGGTATTTTGTGAGGTCCGATGCCAGGCAGAACCATGGGCGCAAACGCCAGCGCAGGCCACGCGTCCGGTCATGGCGCGTCCGGTCATGGCGCGTCCGGCCATGGCGTGTCCGGCGATGCCGCGCCCGGCTGGCCCGCCCTTGCGCTGACCGCGATCGGCGTGGTGTTCGGCGATATCGGCACCAGCCCGCTCTACACGCTCAAGACCGTGGTCGAACTCGCCGGCGGAAGTCCCGGTCCGGAGCTGGCGCTGGGTCTGTTGTCGCTGCTGATCTGGACGCTGATTATCGTCACCTGCATCAAGTACATCACTTTCGTGATGCAGGTGGATAACGACGGCGAGGGGGGCATCCTCGCTTTGATGTCATTGCTTGGCGTCAAGCGGGCGAAGCGGCCGCTGATCGTCGCCGTCGGGCTGTTTGGGGCCGCCCTGATCTATGGCGACGGCGCCATCACCCCGGCGATTTCCGTTCTCTCCGCCGTCGAAGGGCTCGAAGATCGCGGCCCCCTCGATAGCCCCCTTCGTGCTGCCGACGGCAATCGCCGTGCTGCTGGCGCTGTTCGCCCTCCAGCCGCTGGGAACAACGCGGATCGGCCGTCTGTTCGGCCCGGTGATGACGCTGTGGTTTGTTGTCATCGGCCTGCTCGGCGCCTGGGGCGTCATCCAGCACCCGGCCGTCCTCGCCGCCCTCGATCCGCGCCATGCCATCCGCGTGCTGACGAACGGCGACGCGAGCGGCTTCATGGTGCTTGGCGGCGTCTTCCTCTGCGTCACCGGCGCCGAGGCGCTGTATGCCGATATGGGGCATGTCGGCGCCAGGCCCATCCGTGTTGCCTGGTTCGGCCTGGTGATGCCGACGCTGGTGCTGAACTACGCCGGCCAGACCGGGCTGCTGCTCGACGGGTCACCGGCGGGCGAGAACATCTTCTATAGTCTCTGCCCGGCGCTGCTGCTGCTGCCTCTGATCATCCTGGCGACGCTTGCCACGGTCATCGCCAGCCAGTCCATCATCTCCGGCGCCTTCTCGATGACGCGCCAGGCAATCCAGCTCGGCTGGTGCCCGCCGTTGCGCGTCACTCAGACCTCGGAGGAAGGTTACGGCCAAATTTATGTCGGCACCGTCAACTGGCTGCTGATGATCGTCACCCTCGGGCTCGCGCTCGGGTTCGGCAAGTCAGACAACCTCGCCGCGGCCTATGGCATCGCCGTATCGGTGACCATGCTGCTGACGACGGTGCTGCTGTTCATCGCCATGCGCGAGATCTGGCGCTGGAGCCTGCCGCTCGCGGCCGCCGTCGGCGGCACCTTCGCCGTGATCGACATCTCGTTCGTGCTGTCCAACGGCATGAAGATCGCCGAGGGTGGCTGGGTGCCGTTGCTGCTCGCGGTGATCGTGTGGGGATTGATGGCGATCTGGCATCGCGGCACGGCCGCCGTCCTGGCAACCCTGCAAGGCCGCGCGGTGCCGATGGCGCAGTTCCTCGCCGACATTGCCGCCACCGGCGTGCAGCGCGTGCCCGGTACCGCCGTGTTCATGACCCGGACGATGCGCGAGGCACCCCCGGTCATGCTCTGGCACGTGAAGCACAACCGCGCCTTGCACCGCTCTCTCATCGCGGTGACCTGCCTGACCGAGTCCATCCCCTATGTCGATGCGCAGCGTCGGGTGGAACTTGAGGAGGTGGCGCCGGATTTCTGGCGGATGATCGCGCGCTACGGGTTCATGGAGCGGCCCGACATCCCGCGCCTGCTGGTCGAGGGTAAGCGGCGCGGCTGCACGCTGCCGCTGGATGACATCACCTACTACGTGGGACATGAGACGGTGGTTCACCGCCGCGTGGGCAAGGCGATGCCGCGCTGGCAGGAAGCCATCTACGCCTTCATGGTCCGCAACGCCGGAACCCTGGCCGGCTTGTTCAACCTGCCGCGCGACGACGTGGTCGAAATCGGCCGCATCGTCGAGATCTGAACCATATGCCGCCATCCGGCGCAGGTGACGAGGAGGCCGGGCGCGCTGCCGTCCGTTGCGGTGCCGGCAAGGCGCCGCACCCGGGCGCAGGAGGTGGCGATCAATGACTCCGATTCGGCGGCACACAAATCCTCCAGCTCAGCCAGCATGCGCGCCGGCGGGCAGAACGCTTCCGTGGGGTTGATCGCCGCCGGCACGCCGATTGGCCAAAGGATCTGGCCGGTCCGGAACGGTCATGCAAATCCCTGTTGATCCAAGGCCGGGATCACGATTTGCTAACGGTTGAAGCGATATCATTTCATCGCAACCCCCGGTTGCGGTTGATCCTGCCGTGTTCGACGCCGCCTGTGGTGCCACGATCCAACATGAGGGAGGGCTGTTCGCCATGGCAACGCTGACGGTCGGCACCGGTAGCCAATACGAATACCATACGATCGCCGCCGCCGTGGCCGCCTCTGCCGATGGTGACGTCGTGCTGGTCGAAGCGGGGACCTATACCAACGATTTTCTTGATTTCAGCGACAGTATCACGCTGCAGGCGGTGGGCGGCCTGGTGGTCATCAACGCAACGGTGCCGCCACCGGACGCCAAGGCGATCATCACCGAGGGTGCGGCCGGGGCGACTGTCTCCATCAGCGGCTTCGAGCTCAGTGGGGCGGCGGTGTCGGATGCCAATGGCGGCAACGGCGCGGGCATCCGCTACCAGGGCGGCAACCTGACGCTGACCGACGACGACATCCACAACAACCAGAACGGCATTCTCGGCAGCCCGCCGGTCGCCGGAACGGGAACGATATCGATCAACAACTGCGAATTTGCCGACAACGGCTCCGGCACCGGTTATACGCACAACATCTATATCGGCAATGTCGCACTGCTGCAGATCACCAACAGTTATATTCACGGCGCCGTGGTCGGGCACGAGATCAAAAGCCGCGCCAATGACACCATCATTACCGACAACCGCATCGATGACGGCCCGACCGGCACCGCCAGCTACAGTATCGACCTGCCGAATGGCGGCAATGCCACAATCACCGGCAACGTCATCGAGCAGGGACCGGAGTCGGAGAACCCGGCCATCATCGCCTATGGCGAGGAGGGATCGCTGAATGCGGGGACGAGTGTCACCGTCGCGGACAACACGATCCTCAACGACCTCAACAGTACCCGAGGCCTCGGCCGTCTGGAACAGCACCGCCACCAACATCAATTTCAGCAACAACCAGGTATACGGGCTGACCGCGGCGCAACTGCTCGATGGCACGGGGACCGTGAGCGGCACGACGTTCCTGAGCCATGAGCCGGCGCTGGATACCTCGTCGCCATGGCTGGCCGCGCCGACGGTCACCGCCGTCACGGCGTCACCGGCCACCGGCGACGTGAGTGTGGGCGAGGTGGCAATTTTCACCTTGCAGTTGAGCGCGCCGGTAACGGTCTCCGGCGGCGTGCCGTATCTGCTGCTGAACGATGGCGGCCAGGCGACGTACGATGCGGCGGCGTCGAGCGGGGCGACGCTGGCATTCGACTATACGGCGCAATTCGGCCAGGGCACGGCGGCGCTGGCGGTGACCGGGGTCGACACAAATGGGGCGGTGATCCAGGGGCCGACCGGGACCAGCGCCAACTTCGCCGGTGCGCTGGTCACGTTCGCCGGCCTCGGGGTCAACACCGAGCTTATCGACAGGCTTGATGTCTATCAGCAGCTTGAGCTGCTCTATATCGGATATTTCAATCGCGCCGCCGATAGTGGCGGGCTGACATTTTGGGCCGGGCAAGCCGCAACGGCGCAAGCCGCCGGCCAGACCGGGGTGACGGCGTTGGCCAACATCGCCAACGCGTTCGCACCGCAGCCGGAAACCGATGCGCTCTATCCGGTCCTGGGCAGCGTAAATCTTAATCTGCAGAGTCCCGGCGCCCAGGCCAGCCTCGGCACGTTCCTCGACAACCTCTACAGCAACCTGTTCGGTCGCGCGCCCGACGCGAGTGGCAAGGCCTACTGGCTCGGTCAGCTGACCAGCGGTGCGGTTGGCCTTGGCACGGCGATCCTGGCGATTGTGAACGGCGCCCAGGGGGCCGACGCGATCGAGGTGCAGAACAAGATTTCGGTCGCGCTTGATTTCACCACCCGGACGGGCGCGGCCGGACTGGGCACAACGTCGCCGTTGCCGGCGTCATTCGTTGCCGCCGCCGACAATGCGCTGAACGGAATTGACGGAACATCGCTGAACGATGCGTCGGTGACGGCGGCAAAGAACGCGACGACGGCCTACCTCTCTGCCACGACGGCCGGGGCTGCGCCGGTGCTCACCTCCGCCAGCGCCCCGATCACCATCTCAACGTCCAACAGCGTGATCGATCCTGGGCCGGGCAGCCACACGATCCAGTTCATGGCCGGTGTCGGTGCCGACACAGTTGTGCTGCATAGCGGCGGATCTGATCAGATTGCCGGCTTCAATCTGACCGCCGGGGACGTGCTCGACCTGCGCAGCCTGGTCGCCGAGGCGCTGCTCACTGTCCAGGATGTTGTTCCGAACCTGGCCTCCTACTTTGCCATTGCCGCCCAGGGGACGGACGCGGTGCTGCTGTTTGATCCGCTTGGACATGGTGCCGGCAGCGCTGTCGCGGTGCTGAAGAATCTGGGTGGCGTCGTTACGAGTCTCGCCGTTTTGTCGAGCCATGACGCCATTCAGTTATAGAACCAAATTTTCCGCCACCGTGATAACGGCACCGGACAGGGTGCGGTTCGCCGTCATGCCAGTGCCAGGGTGACGACCCCCGCCGCGATCAGCCCGATCGCCGCCAGATGCATCACCGTCAGCGGTTCGTGGAAAGCGTAATGGCCGATCAGCGCCGCGGCGATGTAGGAGATCGCGGTGAACGGCAGCGCCACCGACATCGGGATGCGTCGCAAGGCCACGATGTAGAGCATCGCCGCCCCGCCATAGAGCGCCAGGCCCAGAATGGTACGCCAGTCGAGCAACTGGCGCAGGAAGTCGGGCGCGCCGGCGCCGGCCTTCAGCAGGGTCTGCCCCGCCATGCTGGTGGCGATGGCGGCGAGCAGAACGGCCCAGTAGATCATTGCGCGCCGCACCCGCCGGGGGGCGGCGTCATGCCGCGTCCTGCCGCACGCTGGCGCCGTCGCTGCGTTCGACCAGCCGCACCGTGCCCTGCGGCTTGCCGTTGGCGGAGAGGAAGGTGCGACCGATATATTCTCCCATCACGCCGAGCACCATGAACTGCACGCCGGAAACCAGCAGGAGGGCGGTCATGGTCGAGGCCCAGCCGCTTGGCGTGGCGTGCGTCGTCAGCGCCTCGATAATGGTGGCGGTGGCGCCGGCCACGCCCAGCGCCGCCATCGCCACCCCGGCGAAGATGGCCAGCCGCAGCGGCACCAGCGAGAAGCTGGTGGCGAGGTTGAGCCACAGCAGCACCAGGCGCCTCAGCGTGTAGTTGGAGCGGCCTTCGGCGCGCGGCAGGTGGCGCACCTCGATGCTGTCGATGCGCTGGGTCACCTGCATGATCAGCCCGTCCACATACGGATAAGGGCCGCGATAGCAGGTGACCGATTGCACCACCAGTTCCGACATGCAACGGAAGGACGAGAGATAAAGCCCGCGCGGCTTGTCCAGCAGCCAGTCCGCCACCTGGTTGGCGAAGCGGCTGCCCAGGTTGCGCCAGCCGGCATGCGCCTTCACGGCAAAGCGGGTATACACCACGTCCCAGCCGCCCAGCCGGGCATGATCGTACAGTTTCAGCACTTCCTCGGGCGGGTTCTGCAGATCGTCGTCCATGGTGATGACGAAGGCGCCGCTGGCGTGACGCAGGCCGGTCATGACCGCGTTGTGCTCGCCATAATTGCGGGCGTGCTCGACATAAACCACCGGCACCGCAGCGTTGCGCACCAGGCTGCGGCAGATTTCGGCGGAATTATCCGGGCTGCCATCGTTCACCAGCACCACTTCCAGTCCGTTTTCGGGATGGAGTTTCGACAATTCCGCGACCAGCAGGCCGATTGTTGCGGCGCCACGGTAGACCGGAACGACGATTGACAGGCCCGGCGCGGGACGCGACGCGGCGGCATCCGGCGGGGCCGCGAGCGGGGCAGGGGGCATGCGGTCGTTATCCTTGCTCATGGGTGCGGTCGGGGCGCCAGAGGCCGGATCGCGGTTGCCAGGACCGAGCCGCCGGCGGGCAAGGGGACGGGCAGGCGACGCTCGATCCGGGTGACGGCGTGCAGCGTCGCATCCAGCCATGGCGAAAACGGGGCGACGTCGGAGGCCGCGCCATCGCCGCGGGCGCGCAGCTTGCGCTGCAGCACCATCAACGGCAGCAGCAGCCCGTTCCAGTAACGGGCGCGCACGCGGGCGAAGCCGGCCCGTTGCAGGGCCGTGCCGGTACCGCCGGCGGTCCAGCGGCGCACATTGTGCACCTGGCGGTCATGTGCGGACAGCAACCATGCATAGGCGGGCATGTTCACCACCAGGATGCCACCCGGCCGCAGCACCCGGTGCAACTCCGCCAGCGCGGCGACCGGATCGACCGCGCCGTGGCACAGCACGTCGGCGGACACCACGGCGTCGAAGCTGGCATCGGCGAAGGGCAGGGCGTTGACGCTGCCGCGGGCGATGGCGGCGCCGCTCTTTTCAGCCGCCCGCCGCGCGGCCTCGCCCGACCATTCCACCCCGGTCAGCGCCAGGGCGGGATGGGCCGTGCGCAGCATGGCCAGCAGGCCGCCGGTGCCGCAGCCGGCATCGAGCACCCGCCCGTGCACCCCGGCGAGCGCATCGGCCAGACGCGCGTGTAGGGCGCGGTACCACCACATCCGCTCTTCGGCGGCGTCCATCAGCGCGTATTCGTGCGGCTCCATGCGCCATCGACGCCGAAAAGATTACAGGAACGGCGCCGCCCGCTGCAGCAACTCCTCCAGCCCCGGCTCGTTGGCATCGCGCGGCCTGCCGGGGTGGATCACCGAGACCTGGCAGCTTTCCGCCGCCTCGACGAGGTGGCGATACGGGCCGGCGGCCGGGTCGATGATGGTCGCCTGGCGGTTGGCGTCGTAACCGAACATGCGGTCGTTGACCCGGATGCACTCGTTGCAACTGCTGCAGCGTGCCGATTCGATATACGCCGCGTCGGGCACAGTCTCCGGCTCGGCTGCCGCCTCGGCCGATGCGGTGATAGGCGCGGCGACGGGTGCAGGCAGTTCGGCTTCAGGCGGCGCAACGACGGGTGGTGCGGCCTGGGGGGCCTGCCGCTCCCATTCCTGACGCGCCGCCGCGACCTGCCGGGCCGCATGCGAGTTGTTGATGCCGCCCAGTTCCTGCAAAGCGCGCCAGCGGCCCAGGCAACGGCGCGCCTCGCGCAGCAGCGTGTCGTCGGCCAGCACCTTGTGCAGCCCGCCCTCGGCATCGGCCAGCAACAGGCAGGGCACGCTTGCCTGCTTGTCCGGCCGCGACGGGGCCACCGCCTCGGCCACCGGCACCAGATGATCATTCCAGGCCTCCGGGGCGACGCGCGCAAGATGCGGCGCGGCACGGCGGTCCATGGCCAGGAAGTCAACCAGGGTGAACGCCACCGTCTCGCCCTGCCGGTGATGCGCCGCATCCTCCCAGCCCAGCGCATGCAGCGGCCAGTCGCGCTCGGCCTGCGGGTTGGCATCGAGGGAGAAGCGCGACGCCCCGTCCAGCCCGGCGCCGGGGTCATAGGCAATGGCGGGGAATGCCCGCGATTCCACCGCGGCGGCCGACACCAGATAGGGCGGCAGCGGCGCGGTCGCCGGCCCGGCGCCGCTGAACAGGCTGAACAGCGCCGGCCCGGCAAACGCGAGCCCGGCCTGCACCCGGCCCAACTGGGCGAGCAACTGCGAGGCGCCGGCCTGCAGCACGTACACATCGCCCAGGCCGAGGGCGGTCGCGGCGATCGGCCGCACCGGCAGGCCGAGCGCCGCCAGCGTGCCGCCGCCGCCGAGCAGGTCGTCGGTCTGCACCAGCACCTTGAACGGCAGCCCGGCGCCGAGCGCCTCGATGATCATCGCCGCCCGGTCCGGCGTCAGCGCATGGTCGGCGACGCACACCAGATAGTCGGGAACGAACGCCGCCTGCGGGCCGGTCAAGCTGTCGCCGAGGCCAGCGAACAATGCGTCGTGTTTGGCCTCGCTGTATTCGCCGGCCACTTCCAGCCGCGCCATGGCGATCGCCCGCGCCAGTTCGGCGGCGGCGGGCTGGCGCTCGCGCCAGGCCTGCAGCGCCGCTTCGCAATTATCGAAGATGAAACCGTACGCCGGCGCGCTCTGGCCCGGCAGCGGGACAAAAGCCTGCGACCGCAGCACCGTCAGCAGCCATTCGATGCGCTTGCGGCGGCCGTCGTCCAGCCCGCCGGTGGCGGTGGCGCGGGCGAGCAGGCGCGCCATGGCGTCGAAGTCGAAGCTGGCGGCCAGCCCCGATCCGATCGCCGCGCGCAACCGCTCCGGGCTGCGGCTTGCCGGCGAGGCGGCGAAGTCGGCTTTCAGGATGTCTTCCAGCCCCATCACCAGCGTGCCGATCGTCTCCCGCAGGCGGTCGGTCCGGGCGCGCTGCTGCTCACTCCATTCATGCGCGAGCAGGCGCGCAGGCAGTTTTCCATCGCAGCCGGCCAGTGCGCCGTCGCGCGGCAAGGCGAGACGCAGGCGGTCCAGGCTGTCGCGCAGGCCCGGGTCCGCGGCGAGCAATTGTTCGCTTGCGGCGTCCCAGGCTGTCGCCAGTGTTTCGGTCGCATTTTCGGCGGCGAGGCGGCGCAGCGCGCGTTCGATCCGCCTTGCGTGGCCGCGCAGGCGTTCGGCGGCCTCGCCCGCGCCGGCGCCGGCCACCGCCGCATCGAACAGCCCGGACAGGCTGCGCGCGGGGGCGCCCGGCGTCAGCACCAGGGGGAAATCGTGGCGCAGGGCGGCGAGGTCGCGATAGGCCGCGAGCGCGGCCGGGACCAGACCACGTCCCTCGATCGGTTCCAGCGCGCCGGAGGAGAGCCGGCCGGTCAGGTAGAAGGCGAACTGGTCCTGGTGTGCGATGTGCATGTTTTTCTGCCCTGCCCGCGTTTTCTGCTTTGTCCGCGCGGCTCAGCCGGCGTCCGGCGCCGGTGCGGCGGGCACGGCGTGCGGCCAGATGGTGAACTTGTCGAACTCGGCCTCCAGCCCGGCGCGAATGTGCTCGGGCGAGCGGGACGCCGCGGATTGGCGCAAATCCTCGTAACAGGGCACGTCGGGGTTGTGGTACAGGATGCCGACCGGGATCGGGTCGTGCCCCGACGCCACGTCGCGCGCCGCCGACAGGTCGCGCGGATCGTGCTCAAGCTGGTTGCGATAGATTTTTCCCAGGCCGGGACTGATGGAAAGCCCGCGCTCATGGTGCAGCAATTGCACCCGAAGCGGGTCCTGGATGTACGGCTCGAACATCTTCGGCAGCCATTCCGGGCAGCGCTGCAGGATGCGCACGAACGAGAAGCCGCGATGCCGGTAGGCGGCGCGCAGGATGTCGTAGAGCGTTTCGGGAATCCAATCGACCGCCTGCGCCACGAACGAGACGTTCTGCACCCCGAGCGTCACCTGCAGCGGTTGCAGCGCCTCCAGATAACTGCCGTGCGGGGTGGTGTTGCTGCGCGTGCCGATCGGCGAGGTGGGCGAGGCCTGCTTCTTGGTCAGGCCGTAGATCTGGTTGTCATGCAGCATGACCGTGAGGTTCATGTTGTAGCGAATGGCGTGAATCCAGTGCGCCGCGCCGATGCTGCAGCAATCGCCGTCGCCGGTATTGACGAACACCGCCAGATCGGGCCGGGCCATGCGGATGCCCTCGGCGATCGGCAGGGCGCGGCCGTGCAGGCTGTGCAGCCCGTAGGTGCTCATGTAGTGCGGCAGGCGGCTGGAGCAGCCGATGCCGGAGACGAACACGGTCTTTTCCGGGCGCAGGTCTTCGTCGCGGCACAGCCGCTGCACCGCGGTCAGGATGGCGTTGTCGCCACAGCCCGAGCACCAGCGCGGCACCCCGCTCTGGTAATCCTCCAGCGCGTGGTGCTCATCGTGCAGGCGCAGCAGGCATTCGGTGGCGTCGCTCATGGTTGTTCTCCCGTCGCGGCGGCGAGCTTTTCGAGGACGACGCGGCGGATGGAACCCGGCTTGATCGGCTGGCCCTTGACCTCGCTCCAGCAATCGATATCGATCAGCGTGCGGGCGCGCAGCAGCATGGCCAGTGCCGAATAGCGGCGGTTATCGGCGTCGATCATCGCGTCGTCCGGCCGGTCGCTCCAGTTCGCTTCAATGCAAAGCACCTGACCGAAACGCTGCATGATCGCCTTCAGGCCGGGCTGCATGGGTTGCAGGAAGGAAAGATGCAGCGAGGCGACGCGGTGGCCTTCGGCGCGCAGACCGTCGACAGCTTCCTCAATCGCGCCGCGGGTGCTGCCCCAGCCCACCACGAGCAAATCGCCCTCGGCATCGCCATGCACCACCGGCGGCCGCAGCGTTTTCTGCAGGGTGGCGAGCTTCAGGCTGCGGGCGTGGATGCTTTGCTCGTTGCTGTCGGAATCATAGGCGACCTTGCTGGCACGGTCATGCGCGAGGCCGGTGAGGGTGTGCATGCCACCGGGCTGGCCGGGGATAAAGCGGCGCGAGAGACCGGTGACTTCGTCCCAGTCATAGGGGCGCATGCCGGCCGGCACGCGGCTCTGATCGGCGGGGGCGGCGAGCCACGCCGCATCGAAGGTCGGCCGCGGAAACGGCTGCTGCGAGGTGGCGAGCGAGGCGTCCGACAGCACCACCGCCACCATACCGAAAGCCTCGGCCAGCTTGCGGGCGGTGATGATGGAATAGAAACATTCCTCGATGGTCGATGGCGCGATCACCACTTTCGGCGCGTCACCATGGCTGCCGAACATGGTGGTGAGCAGGTCTCCCTGCTCGACCTTGGTAGGCTGGCCGGTGCTCGGTCCGCCGCGCTGGACGTTCACCACCACCAGCGGAATCTCGCCCATCACGGCCAGGCCGATCGCCTCCTGCTTGAGCGAATAGCCCGGTCCCGAGGTGATGGTGACGGTGCATTTGCCGGCATACGAGGCGCCGATCGCGAAGGCGCAGGCGGCGATCTCGTCCTCGGCCTGGTGAACGATGCCGCCGACCTTCTCGAACACGTCGCTGAGATAATGCGAGGCCGAGGTGGCCGGGGTGATCGGATACATGGCGCAGACCTCCATGCCGGAGGCCAGGACGCCGAGCGCCAGCGCGGTGTTGCCGTTGACCACGATCTGCGGCTCGGTCACCGGCGCGGCGGGGATGGAGAAGCGGAGATCAAGGTTGCGCTGGGTCCAGTCGAAGCCGGCCTCCAGCAGCGCCACGTTCTGCGCGACGACGGATTTGTCCTTCTTGCCGAAGGCGAGGGCGATCTGTTCGCGGGCCAGTTCGAGATCGAGGCTGTAGATGCGGCACAGCATGCCGAGGGCGAACATGTTCTTGCCGCGCCGCGCATCGGCGACCAGCTTGTGGCATTCCCGCTCCATCGGGATTTCGCGCACATCGTAGCCGGCGGCGACCAGCCGGTCATGCACCTGGACGTAGCTGGCGGCGATGGCGGGGTCGCGGTCCTCGCGCCACATGCTTTCCAGCAGGATGGTGCAGCCCGGCTTGAGGTCGCCGGCATGCACCCGGCCGAGCAGCACCTGTTCGTTGAAGGCGACGGTCAGATCGGTCTGGCCGCCGCCATTGGTGATGCGCCCGGCGCCGAGGCGGATGCGGTTGCCGCTGGCGCCCGCGGTGCTGCGCGCGGGCGGGCGGATTTCGGCGGGGATGATTTCCACCGTCCAGACGCCGTTGCCCATGCGCGCGGCGATGGCGCCGAACGCCTGGCCGCAACGTTGCGCGCCTTCGCCGGAATCGCTGATGATTTCGACGATGTGTTCGGCGAGCACAACGGGCTGGCAGGCGCCGGTCCGGCGTTCAGGTTCGATCGTAACCGCGTCGTTCATGTGTGCCTCAGGCGATGCGCAGGCGGACAAAATTGCGTTCGTCGCACGGGATGCCGAACAGGCTGCCCGGGGCGCTTGGCGCTGAAGGATCGGACAGACCCAGATAATCCTTCATGCTGCGGGCGGCGCGTCGGCCGGCGCCCATCGCCTCGATGACGGTGGCCGCGCCGGTGACGATGTCGCCGCCGGCATAGACGCCGGCCAGCGAAGTGGCGAGAGTCTCGTCCACCGCGATATAGCCGCGCTTGTCCAACCCGAGGCCGGACGTCTGGCCGATGATCGGGTTGGCGTTGGTGCCGATGGCGAACACGATCTGATCGACCTCGATGTCGTGCTCGCTGCCCGGCACCGGCACCGGGCGGGCGCGGCCGGAACGATCCGGCTCGCCCAGTTCCATGCGCTGGCAGCGCAGCGCCCGCACATTGCCCTTTCCATCGCCGAGCACCTCCACCGGCGCGGTCAGCCAATGAAATTCGATGCCTTCCTGCTCGGCGTGGTGCACTTCTTCCGCGCGCGCCGGGCATTCGGCGCGGCTGCGGCGGTAGATGCAACTGACCCGCTCGGCGCCGAGCCGCAGACACACGCGCATCGCATCCATGGCGGTGTTGCCCGCGCCCACCACGGCGACATGGCGACCGAGCGGCAACGGCGTATCCACGGCGGGGAAGTCGCGCGCCCGCATCAGGTTGCAGCGGGTCAGCAACTCGTTGGCCGACAGCACGCCGTTCAATGAATCACCCGGAATGCCGAGCATGGCCGGATAGCCGGCGCCGGTGCCGATGAACACGGCGTGGTAGCCGAGCTCGTCGATCATCTGTTCGATGCTGAACAGCCGCCCGACCAGCGTGTTGCATTCGAAACGCACGCCAAGCCGGCGCAGCCCCTCGATCTCGGCGTCCACCACGCTGTTGGGCAGGCGGAAATCGGGAATGCCGTAGCGCAGCACCCCGCCCGGCAAATGAAACGCCTCATACACGGTGACGGCGCAGCCCGCCTTCGCCATGTCGGCCGCGCAGGCCATGCCGGCCGGCCCGGAGCCGACCACGCCGATGCGCAACCCGTTTGGCTCGATATAGGGCCGGCGGGCAAACCCGCCGGCGATGGCGCGGTCGCCAACGAAACGTTCCAGCCGGCCGATCGCCACCGGTTCCAGCACATCGCCGACGATGCAGACGCCTTCGCACTGATTCTCCTGCGGGCAGACCCGGCCGCACACCGCGGGCATCAGGTTGGTGCGCGCCAGCACGTCATAGGCGCCACGGATGTCGCCGTCGGAAATGCGGGAGATGAAGCCCGGGATGTCGATGCCGACCGGGCAGCCGGAGGTGCAGGCGGGCTCCGGGCAGACCAGGCAGCGCTGCGATTCCAGCATCGCCTCGGCGTCGTCGTAGGCGAGCGTCACTTCCTCGAAATTGCCGCGCCGCACCGCCGGGTCCTGCTCGCGGGCCGGGGTCCGTTGCTGCGGGATGCTGCGTGTCGTGCGCTTCGGGGCCATGGTTTCTGTCTGTGCTGTTCGGTCAGGAGGCGGCCAGCAGGGCGCGCATGCGGCAGGTCTCGGACCAGCGTGCCACCGCCGCCTTTTCTTCCTCGGCGTAGCGGCGCAGGCGGGTCATCAAATCGTCGAAATCGACCAGATGGCCGTCGAAATCCGGCCCGTCCACGCAGGCGAACTTGACCACGTCGCCCAGCTTCACCCGGCAGCCGCCGCACATGCCGGTGCCGTCCACCATGATCGGGTTGAGGCTGACCATGGTGCGGATGCCGTGCGGCCGGGTTGTCTCGGCGCAGGCCTTCATCATTATCGGCGGGCCGATCGCCACCACCTCGTCGATGTCGGGGTGGGCGGCGATGGCCTGGCGGATGCCGTCGCTGACGAAGCCCTTCATCCCGGCCGAACCGTCATCGGTGCACAGGATGACCTCGTCGCAGACGGCGCGGAAACGGTCTTCCCAGAACACCAGATCTTTCGTGCGGAAGCCGAGGATGCCGATGACGCTGGCGCCGTTCTGCTTGAAGCCGCGCGCCTGCGGGTAGATCGGCGCGACACCGAGGCCGCCGCCGACGCAGACGACTTTCTTCGCCGCGCCCATATGGGTGGGCACGCCCATCGGCCCGACCAAAGCGTGCAGGCGGGTGCCCACGGTGCAGCTCTGCTGCATTTCCTTGGTGGTCTTGCCGACCGCCTGGATAACCAGGGTGACGGTGCCGTCGGCCGCATCGAAATCGGCGATGGTGAGCGGGATGCGCTCGCCCTCCTGGTGCGACATGACGATGACGAACTGGCCGGGGCGGGCGGCGCGGGCCATCATGGGATGGCGCACCGCGAGCAGGTAGGTCACGTCGGAGAAGTCTTCCCGCCGGACGATCTCGAAGCCGGAATCGGTCTGGTTATCGGGCATCAGTGCCTCCTCCCTTCAGCACGAGGCGATCAGCACCTCGGGCAGGCTGTTCGCTTGCCATGTGACCGGAACGAATGTCATCATTTCGAATTCGACACCTTGATGTGGATCAAGGAGCGACATGCGCATCGGGCATGTCTCCCGCTCCCGGCGGAGGGATGCCAGGTTTCTGGCTTAGTCGGGGGGCTTAGTCGGGCGCGCGGCTGAGCCTGTCGAACCAGACCCGCAGCCGGGTCATCCCGGCTGGGGATCAAGCTGTTGGCAGCGGGCGCACCAAGTTGGCCCGCTTCGGCCCGGAGGTTGCTAACCGGCGGTCTGCGGCACCAGCATGTCGGTCCCCGGGCGGACGCCGGTATCGGTATCGGTCAGCATCCGCCAGGTGCCGCCGGCCAGAATCTCGCTGGGACGGAACCGCGCCTTGTAGGCCATCTTGCGGCTCTCCGGCACCCAGTAGCCCAGATAGACGTATGGCATCCCGGCGCGGCGCGCGCGCTCGATCAGCCACAGGATGGTGTAGCTGCCGAGCGAACGCCGCTCCTGCTCGGGGGCGAAAAATGAATAGACCGCCGATAGCCCGTCGCCGAGCCGGTCGGTCAGGCAGGCCCCCACCAGCCGGTCGCCCTCATCGCGGAACTCGGTGATGAAGGTATTGATCGGGGTGTCCTCCACCATGGCGCGGTAGTCGTAGAAGCTCATGGTGGCCATGTCGCCGTCGCGGTGACGGTCCTGCTGGTAGCGCTGGAACAGCTGGAACTGCTCGGCGGTGGCGCGCGCCGGCACCTCGAACCCGTCCAGCCCGGCATTGGCTTTGCGGACGCGCCGCAGCGTCCGGTCGGGCTGGAAGTCGGCCACCCGCACCCGGATCGGAATGCAGGCATTGCAGCCCGGGCAGACCGGCGCATAGGCGATGTTGTGACTGCGCCGGAACCCCGCCCGCGACAAACGGTCGTGCAACTGGTCGGATTCGGGCCCGGTTATCTCGGTCACCACCTTCCGCTCGGTGCGCCCGCCCACATAGGGGCAGGGCAGGGGGGCGGTGGTGTAGAAGAATTGCGGACGCCGCGGCGGCTTGTATGTCATGCGTTCGGAAAACCTCCCGAACGCATGTTCCAGTCCCCCCCGGGCGGCGTCAATGGTTGTGTCACGTTTGCGAGTACTTCGGCCCGTACAACCACCAGTCCGGACGCCAAATCGTGCAGGGTGCGCTTGCGGGTGGTCAGCAGCGCCACCACCAGCAATACCGCCCCGAGCGCCAGCGTGACATAGAAGCCGACCACGCTCACCAGCGCCTCCAGCACGTCCGGCCGGCCGAGATCGGCATTGCGCCGCACCACCAGCCCCATCAGCGCCTGCCCGGGCGTGGCCGAGAGCGGGCTCGCCAGGAACAGGAAATGGTACAGCGGCGGCACCGCCGGCAGCAGCCCGAGCAGCGGGAAGCCGAGGCCGAGCGTCAGCAGGCCGAACAGCAGCAGCCCCGCCCACAGCCCGGCCACGATCGCGCCGATCAGCAGGAGATCGACCAGGAACCCCAGCACCCGGCGGACCAGCACCTCCCGGGTCAGCCAGTCCTCCACCCGGGAGGGATCAATCGCCGGGACGGCTGGCACGTAATGGGTGATCATTACCTCTCTCCGGGCGTCAGGGTCAGGCGGGCGGCCACCGTGTCGGGCCGGGCCGGGATCATGATCATCCCGCCATCATGCCAGCGCTGGACGAAATTGCCGGCGAGCGGGCTCAGCAGGTGGCCGGACTGCCCCGGTGCCACCACGAACAGGCTGCGCTCCAGGTCGGCAAGATCGTAAACGTCGCGGAACGAGGCGCCATGCGCCGCCTCGAACGAGCCCGGCCGCAGGCCGGTGCGGAACAGCGTGGAATCGTCGCCGGGGACGGCGAGGCGGATTTCAGTGAGCCGCCCCAGCAGCGGGATGGCGCTGAGCAGCGGGTTGGCGAACACCACCTGGTGCGCCGCTCCCCAGCGCCAGGCGGCGGGATCGGGCCCGAACCGCGTCGCCAGCTCAGCCACCGCCTGTTCCAGCGCGACCGGCAGCAGCGCATCGCAATTGCCGCGGCACAGCACGTTGCCTTCGGACGTAAGCGCGTTCGGGATCAGCCCCGTCCAGGGCGCCGCCGCCGCCATGGCACTCTGCGGCACGCCGGAGCGCACCAGGATGTCGTGGTAGAGGTGCAGCATCCAGGCATTGAAGATGAGCGGTTGCGGCAGCTCGGCGTCGGTGCTGCCGTCCCAGTCCTCCAGCAGGGCCAGGGCCTCGCCGGGCAGCCCGGCGGGCGGGCGCACGGCACGCAGGCGGGGCAGCAGGTCGCGCGCCACCAGATCGACCGTATCGACCGCCATGGCGGCGAAATCAGCCAGGGTGAACCGGCCGGGCCGGTCGAGCAATTCGCGGATGCGCCGGGCGCGGGCGTCGTCGAACCAGTCGCGACCAAGAAAAACCGGAAAATCGGGCGGGGCGATGCGCTCATTGGCGTTTATCAGCCGCCCGCT
The DNA here is from genome assembly GCA_963709085.1 of uncultured Alphaproteobacteria bacterium. Classification (GTDB taxonomy): domain Bacteria; phylum Pseudomonadota; class Alphaproteobacteria; order Acetobacterales; family Acetobacteraceae; genus Rhodovastum. The sequence continues at coordinate 2,875,243 of CAVPVB010000007.1, read as the reverse complement.
GGCCGGCGCCACCACCTGCGGCAGGGCGTCGCCGCTGGCGAAGCCGGTCCAGTCGTGGCTGCCATCTGATCCCGGCACCGGCCGGCTGCCGTCGCCGGCGCGGCGCAGCGGCACCCGCCCGGTGACGAACAGGCCGATGCCCTGGCGGTCCGCCACCAGCAGGTTCTGCACCGGCGCGGTGATCAGCGGCGCGGTGCGTCCGGCCTCGGCCACGCTGGCGGCGCGGTTGAGCGCCAGCAGCCCCGGCGCGGCGTCGCCCGACTGGAGGTTGGCCGCCGCCAGCGCCAGCACAATTCCGGCGCCACCTGTGCTCGCCCCACCTGTGCTTGATTGCCCGACCAGATCGCTGATCACCGGCCCGTGCCGCGTCTCGCGCACCGGCAGCACCTCGTCGGCGGCGCCGCGCACATGGATGGTCTCGTTCCGCACGGTGTAGGGGCGCGGGCCCTCCGGGGTCAGATAGGCATCCGGGCCGGACGGCGTCTCAATGAACAGGTCCTGGGTATCGGCGCCGGTGGTGGTGAAGGTCCAGGCGATGTGGCTGTTGCGGCCCAGCACCATGAACGGCACGCCCGGGGCGGTGGCGCCGGCCAGCGTGCCCTCCGGCGTGTCGATGCGGGCGAGGTACCAGATGCCGGGCAGGCCGAACGCCAGATGCGGGTCGCCGGCCAGCATGGGGGCGCCGCTTTCACTGTGCCGCCCGTCCACCGCCCATTCATTGCTGGCGGTGGCGGGCAGGGTGAAGCGGTCGGGGAAACTGGGCAGCACGGCGGCGAGCCGCGCCGCCACCCCAGCCGATGCCGGGTCCGGGGCAGGCGCCAGTGCCGGTGCCAGTGCCGCTTGCGGCTGCCCCGCGCCGCCGGCGTCGCGGGGCCACAGCGCCTCGATGACCGTATCAGGCACCTGGCCAGTGAGGGAAAGCCGCGCCAGCTCGGCCCGCCAGTTGCCGGCCAGCGACATCCCCATGGTGCGGCCCCAGAGCAGGCTGTCCACCGGCGTCCACGGGCGCGGCGCGCCCAGCAGAAGAAACTCGGCGGCGGCGAAGCGTCCGCGGGCGGCGATCCAGGCGTTCACCCCGCGCCCATAGGCCTCCAGAATCGCTTTCGTGTCGGCCGGCAGGGTAGGGTAGTCGGCCTCCGCCCGCATCCGCAGCCCGAGCGTTCGCATCATCCGGTCGAGCGGCAGCGTGGCCGGCCCGGCGATCTCGGACAACTGGCCGCTGGCGGCGCGCCGCATCAGGTCCATCTGCGCCAACCGGTCGCGCGCATGGACAAAACCCAGCACCTCGGCGGCGTCCTCGGCGCTGCCGGCGCGGATATGCGGGATACCGTCGGGGTCGATCTCCACGCTCGCCGGCGCCGCCAGTCCGGGCAGGCGGGCCTGCAGGTCGCCGCCGGGCAGGGTCATCCACAGCACCGCCACCGCCGCCGACGCGGCCAGCAGTTCCAGTGCGGCCGCCAGGCCGAACAGCAGACGCACGGCGTGGCGGGGAAGGCGGGGGGTAATACGCATGCGTGACAGGTAGCGATGCCATGCGTCCAGTGGAAGGGACGATTGGAATGTACACTTGGGTGACACGGCGGCATCGCTTTGAAACAGTGCTATACCCACGTCCCGTCCGGGGATGTCCCGGCCGGCGCTGACCCGCGCGAGGTGCGACCATGTGGCTGGTGACCACTTTCGGCTTCTTCAGCATCGTGGAGAAACCCGACGACCGCGGCCCTGGCACGCTCACCGTGCGCGCCCGGGTACGCGGTGATCTTGCCGCGCTGCGGGCGAAGTACCTGCCGGAACTGGGTGAGATCGAGGCCTCACCGGAGCGCGACTATGCCTGGCGCGCCCGCGTCGCCAAGGCCGATCTGGCCGCGGCGCTTGGCCGCATCGCGCTCGACATCGACTACGCCAACTTCAAAAGCGAGGTTGCCCACCGGATGGGCTACGCCCGCGAGCAGATCTACCACGAGGTCTGGGAGGCGATGGCGGCGCTGCAGCAGCCGGACGGGAAATGACGGTCGGTGCCCGCCCTATCTGAAACCGCCTTATCTGAAACCGGCTCATCTGAAACAATGCACCTGACGCAGGTTGATTACCGTCAGCATGCAGGGATCGCATAGAGAAGCGTCGTTTGAAAATCCGCCGGCGTCTTCTTCCCTATGCGATCCTTGATTGCCTGACGGTCAGACGTGTTGACCGCCGTTGATGTGCAGTTCGGTGCCGGTGACGTAACTGGCCTGCGGGCTGCACAGGTAGCGGATGGCGTCCGCCACCTCTTCGGGCCGGCCCAGCCGTCGCATCGGCACTTCGCGCTCGGCGAAGGCGGCGGTGCCGGGGGAGAGGATGGCGGTGTCGATCTCACCGGGGCTGATGGCGTTCACCCGAACGCCGTGCGGCGCGAACTCGGCCGCCATCTCCCGCGTCAGCGTCAGCAGCGCCGCCTTGGAGCAGGCATAGGCGGCGCCGGCATAAGGGTGCACCCGCGAGCCGGCGATGGAGGTGACATTGACGATCGCGCCCTGCGCTTCCGACAGCACGTCGATCAGCCCGCGCGCCAGCAGGGCGACGGCGAAGATGTTGACGCTGAACACCGCGTTCCAGATGTCGCGGTCGGAGTCGAGGGCGCCGAGTCGCGACCCTTGCGGACCCTTCGGCGAGATGCCGGCATTGTTGATCAGCGCGTCCAGCCGCCCCTCGGGCAGGCGGGCGCGGATCTCGGCGATGCCGGCCTCCAGCGAGGCCGGATCGCCGATGTCGCACTGCACATGGTCCTGCGGCCCGCCCGCCCAGGGGCAGCGCGGCGAGAAAGCCTGGCGCGAGATGGTGATGACGCGCCAGCCGTCTTCGGAGAAGGTGCGGGCGGTCGCATGACCGATACCACGGCTGGCGCCGGTCAGCACGAGGGTCTGAGTGGTTGACATGATCGGTCATTCTCCTCTGGCGTGCCCGCCTGGGCAAGCGCGAACTACATGCGGCGAAGGGTTCTATGCAAAGATTGTGCCGATAAAGAGGCCGCATGAAACAGACGCTGGAGACCCTGATTGTGGACACCGGCGGGCGCGGCCTGGTCGAGATTACCGCGCCGGTGCGCCGTTTCGTCGCCGCTGCCGGCGCCGCCACCGGCCTGCTGACGCTGTGGTGCCGGCACAGCTCGGCCTCCCTGTTGGTGCAGGAGAACGCCGACCCTGACGTGCGCACCGACCTGGAGACATTCTTTGCCCGCCTCGTGCCCGAGACACCCGGGCGCTACGTGCATGATGCCGAGGGGCCGGACGACATGCCCGCCCATATCCGCGCCGCCCTCACCCAGACCCAGCTTTCCGTCCCGGTTGCGCAGGGGCGGCCGGTGCTGGGCACCTGGCAGGGTATCTATCTGTGGGAACACCGCATGGCGGCGCATCGCCGCGAGGTGGTGCTGCACCTCATCGGTGCCTGAGGCTTGTTGCCGGCCGGGCGTGAACCCGCGTCAGCTCACCCCGCCCCGTTATCATTCTGTTCCTGAGCAAAAATGACACCGGAGCGCTCCCGCAGCAACGCGACGATCCGGTCGAATGCCGCGCGGTCCGCTTCGGACAGTTCGGCGGTCAGGCGCGCCGCGTAATCATGCGCCAGCGGCACGATCTCGGCATAGACGCGCCGGCCGGCATCCGTAAGCGACAGGAACGCCTCCCGCTTGTCCTCCCGGTTTGGCAGGCGCGACAGCAGGCCATGCCGCTCCAGATCGGTCACCGCGCGCGACACCATGGTTTTGTGCATATGGGTGCGCTCGCCGATCGCCTTCGAGGTCAGGGTACGATGTTGCCCCAGCATGGCGATAACCCGCCATTCCGGAATGCTGATGCCGAACCGCTCGGAATAGAGCCGCGCGAAACCCTGGCTGACGATGGTGGCCAGCACGTTCAGCCGATAGGGTAGGAACTCTTCCAGGACCAGCACGCCTTCGGGCGGCGACGCCTTTGCCGCGGCCCTCGGTCGGGTCGAAGATGCCATGCTGCTACCCCACTGGTACGCGCCGATTCATTCCGTGCGCCTTGAAACAAGAATGATACCGGCGTCCTGGCGCACCGCAATGCCGCATGCATGACCTTAACCGGTTGGTATTTGTTGCCGGCGATAACCGGGTCATCCGCGTCGCACATAGTTTCTTCCGAACCGTCAGGACTGCGCATGGCGATTCCGCACATCCGTCCGACCTTCGGCTACCGGCGATCCACCGATCAGGACGCATCCAGCGGCCAGGATGGGCCGGCGCCGGTGCGGCGCCCGGTGGTCGTGGTGGGCGCCGGCCCGACCGGTCTGAGCATGGCCATCGACCTCGCGCTGCACGGCGTGCCGGTGGTGCTGCTGGACGATGGCGACACCGTCAGCCCCGGCTCGCGGGCGGTGTGCTATGCGAAACGAACGCTGGAGGTCTGGGACCGGCTGGGCGTCGGCGAGGCGGTGGTGGCGCAGGGCGTCGGCTGGCGGTGCGGCTGGGTGCACCACGATAACCGCCTGGTCTACGAGTTCGACCTGCTGACCGAGGCCGGCCACAAGATGCCGGCCTTCACCAACCTCCAGCAATATCTGCTGGAGGAGGCATTGGTCGCCCGCGCCCACGAATTGGCCGGGATCGAGCTGCGCTGGCGCAACCGGCTGATCGGCCTGATCGTGGCGCCGGACCATGTGGCCCTGCAGGTGGACACGCCCGAGGGGCCGTACCGAGCTGCAATGCGAATGGCTGATCGCCGCCGACGGCGCGCGGTCGGTCGCGCGCCGCCAGCTCGGCCTGCAGTTCATTGGCCAGACCATCCGCGACCGCTTCCTGATCTGCGATGTCGCGACCGACGCCGATTTCCCGAACCTGCGGCAGTTCTGGTTCGATCCGCCGTTCCATCGGGAACGCTCCGTGCTGATGCACCGCCAGGCCAACAATCTCTGGCGCATCGACCTGCAACTGGGCTGGTACGCCGACCCGGCGGCCGAGCAACAGCCCGGGCGGGTCGCCACGCGGCTGCGCCGCATTCTGGGTGAGCAGGCCGTGTTCCGGGTGGAATCCGCTGAGGTGTACACTTTTCAGTGCCGGCGGCTGGAGCGGTTCGTGCATGGGCGGGTGCTGTTCGCCGGCGATGCCGCGCATCAGGTCTCGCCGTTCGGGGCGCGCGGCGCCAATTCCGGCGTGCAGGATGCCGACAATCTGGGCTGGAAGCTGCGGCTGGTGCTGGCCGGGCTGGCACCGGCGGCGCTGCTGGCAAGCTACGACCACGAGCGGGTGGCGGCGGCCGACGAGAACCTGCGCTGCGCCGCGCAGGCGGCGGAGTTCGTTGCCCCGCGCTCGCCAATGGCGCGCGCCCTGCGGGACGCCGCCTTGCACCTGGCCAGCCGGTTCAGCTTTGCGCGCGACTTCATCAACAGCGGCCGGCTGTCGCAGCCGATGGTCTATGCCGGGTCGCCGCTGACCACGCCGGACCATCCGCCGGACCGGTTCAGGGGCGGCGTGCCGCCCGGGGCGCCCTGCATGGACGCGCCGGTGGAACGCCACGGCGGAGCGGAAAGCTGGCTGCTGCGCCATCTGGGGTTCGACTTTACCGCGCTGGTATTCGACGAAACGCCACCGCCCGGGGAGGTGGAGCGCCTGGCGGCGCTGCCAGTGCCGGTCCGCACCGTGGTGGTGCGCGTCGGCACAGCAGGCACAGCCGACACAACCGCCACAGATGAAACAACCGGCGCCGCCTGGCTGGCCGATCCCGCCGGGCTGGCACGCGACCGCTATGACGCGCAACCCGGCACCACCTACCTGATCCGTCCTGACCAGCACGTGGCGGCGCGATGGCGGCGGTTCAACCCGACCGCCATCGCCGCCGCCCTGGCACGCGCCACCTTCTCGGCGGAGGTCGCATGAAGCTCGACACCACGCCCCGGCTGGCGGACCCGGATGCGGTCTTCACCGCCCTGGCACACGCCTACCGCCATCTCGATGACGCGCAGGCAAGGGCATTCGACGCGCGGCTCATCCTGCTGCTGACCAACCATCTCGGCGACGATGACGTGCTGCGGGAGGCGATCGCCATCGCCGGCGAGGGGTTGGGGCCGCGCGACCGGCCGGATGATCTGGACGCGGTACCCTGATGTGAACCGGCCGGGCGCTGCTCTCGACCCCGGCAGGGGCTTTGCCCCTGCCGGGGGTTGATCAGACGGGCTCCAGTTCCCGCACCTTCTCCGCCGACCCACGCTCGGGCTGCGGGATAAGGCAATCCGGCAGCTGCCGCGCCGCGGTCTGGACCGGTTCGGGCTCGTTCGGCGATACCGGTGCGGGCTCCGGAAGCTTGCGCCGGTCGCCATCGCCCCCCGAATCCCGCATCGGCAGCAGGCACAACGTCACCGGCACGCCGAACGTGATCAGGAAACTCAGCGTGACGTACATCCCTCCACTCATCGGTCTCCCCTCCTTCTTCTGTTGTCGTGGAGGCATCTTTCACGCGCGGAGATGCGAATGCAAGGAATTCGCAATTCTCGCACCACCAATACGCGAATTCACGATGTGTTCTATCGGCAAACGGTCGCAGGCACTCCACGGCACCCGGCGCATGGCAGCCGGGCGGCGACGAAAACACCGTCGCCGCCCGGCCATGAACGTCCCGCCTACGCCACCGTGATCGGCCGGTCGGGGAAGGAAAGCTGGCCGCGCTCGCGCCAGCTCGGACGCACGTAATTGATCTCCATCAGCCGCCGCACGCCGATGATCGGGCGCGGCTCGAAGCCGTGCCAGGTCGTCGGACCGGCGATGAAGATCGAAGCGGAGTTGAACTCCCCCGAGGCGCGGCCGACCCAGCGGACATCGGCATCGTAGATGTCGGTGCCCCAATCCTTCGCGTGCGGGCCGGTGAACAGGTAGATCACCATCGAGAACAGCTTCTCGGGGATGTCGCGGTGCGGCTCCAGCCAGGAGCCGTCGAGATCCTGCATGTACTCGATGCGCAGAAACCCGCCTTCCACCTCGATATCGAGCGTCTCCGCCAGCAGCCGCGCCACCGCCGGCCGCTGCAGCGCGTCGGCGAGCACCGCGCAGGTCGGGAACTGCGTGCGCAGCGAGGGCGTAAGAAAGGTGCGCTGGTTGTTGTAGGTGCCGCGCGTGCCGTCCGTGCGGCCGAGGATGGGCGGCGCGATCGGCAGGGTCAGAATGCCGGTGCAGATATCGATCGGCAGCACCTGCTGCAGCAGCCAGTGCCGGTACGGCTCCTCCTCGCGGCGCGACTCGCGAACCGCCCGCGAGAAGTGCCGCTCCACCTCATCGACGCTGGGAACCGGCGGATAGGCGGTCATGCGCGCACCTTCAGCTTGCGCGGCGCCCACTCAATGATCTTGCGCGTGACCAGCCAGGATTTGGCCCAGGCGCTGGCACTGTGCCGCAAATACTCCTTGCGGACATACCAGTCGGAATCGACATAGCAGAGCTGCAGGCTCATCCGCTTGCCCTTCTGCGGCAGGAAGCCGTGCCACGAGTTGTCACCGACCCGGAACATCAGCATATTGCCGTAAACGGGGCTGAACTCGAAGGCGCAGTCCTCGCGGTCGTTGCTGCGCAGCACCCGGAGCTTGCCGCGCTCGTACGGCCACTCGGCGCTGAAGCCGACCAGCACGGTGATGATCTTGTGCTTCGAATCGGGGTGTGAGTAGCCCTCGTTATAGGCGCCGGTGGTGTTGCCCATCATGACGATGCACGGCGGCTTGTCGCTGAGGTCGATATCGAATTTCTTCTCGACCAGGTGGCGGAAGCGGTCGCTCAGCAGATCCTGGATCACCAGGCCGAATTTCGGCCCGTATTTCAGGTCCGGCAGGCCGTAGCTGCCGCGCCAGTTGATCTCCGGCGCATCGGCCAGCACCGGCTCCTTCTGGTCCGGCGGCAGCACATGGTCGATAAAAGTGTAGTCGTACGGGTCACGGCGCAACTCGGCGGCGGCGATGGCCGCCTCATTGAGCATGTGAAACGGTGCGTCACCGTTTTGTGCCATCGGAATTTCCCTTCTGCGCGGTGCCGGTGCTGCGCGGTGCCGGGGCGGCAGCGGGACAGCGACGGCCGATCGTCACGCTGCATCGCAGGCGCCGCTCTCGGCGGAAGGTGGGGATGACGGGGCCGGGGGGCCTTGATCTCGGTCAATAGTTTGGGGTTCGCAATCAAACTCCCGCCCCCGGATGATCGCGGCCCCTACCGCGACGGGCCGGATGGCGGCATGTTCCCGCTGCGGTATACACCTGTCAGTATCAACGCGGTCGCCGCCGCGCCTGCGCCCGGAGCTTTTGCCATGACCGAGCTTGTCGACCTCGAAATGGGTGACCACGCCCTCGTCTTCGCCCCGGAAATCGGCGGCAGCATCGCCAGTTGGACCCGCCGCGGCGTGCCCATATTGCGGCCCCTCCAGCCAGGCGCCCTGGCGCAGCACGAACCGCGCGCGCTGGGCTGCTACCCGCTGTTCCCGTTCTCCGGCCGCGTCGCCGGGCGCCGCTTCACCTGGCGCGGCGTCAGCCACGAGCTGCCGGCCCTCATCAACGGCCACGCCATCCACGGCGCCGGCTGGCAGGAGCCCTGGCGGGTGGCGGACCTCGATTCGCGCAGCCTGTCACTGGTGCTGGACCATATTCCCGGCCCGCTCTGGCCCTTCGCCTTCCGCGCCGAGCAGTATTTTGTCCTCTCGCCCGAGGGCCTGACCGTCGAGTGGAACTCACCAATACCGACATGCAGCCGACGCCGGCCGCCTTCGGGCTGCACCCGTATTTCCCCCGCAGCCCCGACACCACCCTGCAATTCGAGGCGGCGAAGGTCTGGCTGAACCGGCCGGATGAGGAGATTCCCGACCACAGCGAGACAGTGCCGGCAGAATGGGACCACGCCACGGCACGCCCGCCGGTGGAAGGCATCGATAATTGCTTTGCCGGCTGGACCCGGCCGGCGCGCATCACCTGGCCGGATCGCGGACTGACCCTCTCGATCAGCGCCGACCCGGCGCTGGCCCATCTGGTCGTCTACATCCCGCCCGGACGCGATTTCTTTGCCGTCGAGCCGGTCGCGAACATGAACGACGGACTGAACCGGCTGGAGAAGGGGAGCGAACACGGGTTCGCGGTGCTGCAGCCTGGGGCGACGCTTCGGGGAAGTGTCTCCTTTGCGGTGGGCGCGGCGTAAAGAAAGACAAGGCCAGGGCTCTGCCCTGCCTGGACCCGGCCCAGCGCGCAGCGCGCCTTCGCGCGACGGCCGAGAGGCCCCTGCACCCCATTCCGTAGTCATCGCCTCAGGCGCAGGGAGCTGCACAGCGCCCCTAGCACGCTGCAGCCAGTCGCCAATATCAGCGCGGCGTTCGCGCCTTGCGCTACGCCGCCCGCCTCTGTCAGGCCGAACAGCACGCTGACCAGCGCCGCCCCGGTGGTCTGACCTAGCAGGCGCGCGGTGGACAGCATGCCGCTGCCCGCCCCGCTGCGCTCGCGCGGCACGCTGGTGAGCATCAGCCGGTTGTTGGGCGACTGGAACAGCGCGAACCCGACCCCGCACAACGCCATCCGCCAGCCCACCTGCCACCCCGCCGGATCGGCCGGCAGCAGCAACAGCAGCACCAGCCCGGCACTCAGCACCGCCAGCCCGATGCTGCCGAGGATGCCGGCCGGGAAACGGTCCGACAGCCGCCCCGCCAGCGGTGCCACCAGCGCCACCATCACCGGCCAGGGAGTCATCAACAGCCCGGTCGCAACCTGGCTGCGGCCTTGCGCCGCCTCGAACAGAAACGGCAGCGCCACATAGGCACTGGTCTGGGCGATGAACGAGCACACCGAGGTGGCGACGGTCAGCGCGAACACCGGCCGGCGGAACAGATCAACCGGCAGCATCGGCGCGGCCAGCATCCTCTGCCGGCGCACGAAAACAAAACACACCGCGGCGGCACCGGCGAATTGCAGCGCCACGACATCGACCGGCTCGCCTTGCGCCACGCCGTCGATGCCGGCGATGAACAGGCTGAACATGGCCGCGTTCATCGCCGCGCTGGCGACATCGAACCGGTGCCCGGACGGCTCCGTGGATGGCAGCGCGCCGATCAGCCCGAGCGCGAGCCCGCCGAGCGGCACATTCACCGCGAACAGCCAGGGCCAGTGCGCAACCGAGAGAATGCCCGCCGCCACGCTCGGCCCGATCGCCAGCGACGTCGCCACGATCAGCGCATTGATGCCCATGCCGCGGCCGAGCTGCGCACGCGGGAAAATAAAGCGGACCAGCGCGGTATTGACGCTCATGATGCCGGCGCCGCCGAGCCCCTGCACCGCACGCGCCAGCGTCAGCACCGGCAGCGACGGCGCCAGGGCGCACCCCAATGACGCCACGGTAAACACCACCAGCCCCCAGGCATAGACGCGACGGTAGCCATGGATGTCGCCGAGCGAGGCGCAGGGCAGCAGGGCGACGATCACCGCCATCTGGTAGGCGTTGACCACCCAGATCGAAGCCGATGGCGTCACCTGCAAATCGGCGGCGATACTGGGCAGGGCGATATTGGCAACGGCGCTGTCGAGCACCGACACGCCCACCGCGATGCCGAGCGTGACGAGGGCGCGCCAACGCTGCGCCGGCGGAAGGCCATCAACAGGTTCCATTCCGCCCAATGTCAGGGCGCCCGGAGCGAGGCGCAAGGAATGGGTTCCAAGGGCCTCCCGGCCGTCGCGCCGAAGGCGCGCTGCGCGCGACGGCGGGTCCAGGGCTGAGCCCTGGCCTTGCTTCCCTCCCAGATGCGCATCACTCACCCGGCCGGCTTGACACGCGGCTTCCGGCGCGAAACGCTTCGGGCCTTCCCTCTCTCCCCGGTGCCCCCATGAAGCCGAATTTTGACCTGACCGGCCGCCTCGCCCTCGTCACCGGCTCCTCGCGGGGGCTGGGGTGGGCGATGGCGCAGGCGCTTGCCGCCAGCGGTGCGCGCGTTCTGTTGCATGGGCGCGACGCCCGCGCCCTGGCCGCGCATGCTGCCACGCTCGCCGAGCGCGGCACGCCGGCGGCGGAAATCCTGCGTTTCGACGTGACCGACGGTGCGGCCGTGCAGGACGCGTTCGCGGAAATCGCCGAGGCACACGGGCGGCTGGATATCCTGGTCAACAACGCCGGCAACACGGTGCGCAAGCCGATCCTGGAATTCACCGACGCCGACTGGCACCAGGTGATCGAGGCCGACCTGTCCGCCAGCTTCCGTTGCTCGCGCGAGGCGCTGCGGCTGATGATCCCGCGGGGATCGGGACGAATCATCATGACCTCGTCCATCCTCGGGCATCTGGCCCGGCCGACGATCCCGGCCTATGTCGCGGCAAAAACCGGGCTGCACGGCCTGGTGCGGGCGCTGGCGGTGGAGGTGGGCAAGCACGGCATCACCGTGAATGCCATCGCGCCGGGCTATTTTCCGTCCGCGGTGACCCTGCCGCTGCAGAACGATGCGGTGGTCGGCAAATGGATCGTCGATTCAACGCCGATGGGCCGCTGGGGCGATCCGGCGGAACTCGGCGGCGCGGTGGTGTTTCTCGCGTCCGACGCGGCGTCGTTCGTGACCGGTACGGTCGTGACGGTGGATGGGGGGTTCACCGCCTCACTGTAGGGCGGTGGGGGCCGGCAACGCCGTTTCAGGCAGGCCCCAAACCGGCGGTTGTCGGGGCGGTCAAACCGTTGCGGGGCCTGGTTCGTTCAGGTGCGATTGCAGAACGTCCAGAACGTCTTCTGCCGTTCGTGCCCGGGCGATGAGGGTGTGCCGATCCGATGTGATGGAATAAATCCAAAATTCACCGGAAATAGCCCCGATTCGAAGTAGAATTTTTTTATTTCCACTTATATTATATTCCAGGCGCATCCATTTATTGCGGAGCCCGTCTTCTTCAAATGCAATGGTTACAGATGGTGCTATGGCGTTCATTTTGCGGGCGATATCGGCAAAATTGGCGCCCGACAGCGCCGCAGCTATATCGTGAACAGATCCGTCGGTTCCAACCTTGCACAGAGGTGACATTGGCGCGCGCTCCAGCCAGAACATTCGGAAAATGAGCGATCTATCGAGGTTCGTCTGATGCCATCGAGAACAAATTCAATGCGTTGCCTGTGAGGCGTACATATGTATTGCCTTCGCAGCGCACTGTGAATGGTTAGCATGCCAAGATAAATGGAACAAGAGAGTTACTTGTGAAATGCCGGCGCATTGGCGCGGGAATTTGTTATGACAGATACAACTATAACTAGAACTGCAGCGGTTCAGACCGGCTCAAAGTCACTACAGCTATATGAAGCCGATTTTCTATCGCGGCCAGACACAGGTTTTCCGTTACGATGTTATCACGACACCCCACGCGCTCCCAGAAGGCAAATGCGCAGCTTTTTCAGCTTTGGTTCACGTTTGCGTGTCATGTTTCTGATCATTTTCCGAAACATCCTTCGGGTCGCGCATGGCAAACAGCCCGGACAAGAGCGTCGAAGAAATGCTGCAGCGATGGCGGGACAGCCGCGGTCGCACGGATGCAGTTGATCTGTGGCAGACAGCTAAAGGCGTTCGGATCGGCGAGTATGCCTTCACGGCCGTGGCCAGCGACCGATCCGTGCTGAACCGCCTGCCCCCCGAACTGTGCGCAAAACTCGTGCGCGACGTCGAGGACTATGTCCGGACATTGCGGACCATTGTCGGCCAGCGCAGCCCCACTGAAAGCCCGGCATCGGCCGCGATGTTCGCCGTTTCGCGCGCCGTGTCGGACTGGCACAGCAAAAGGGCGGGTGCCCGCCCCCTGCCGGACGAGGGTCTGCCGGGCACGATACCCATGCCCGAGGACACGGCCGACAATGCGGCGGCGGACGATTGGAAAAAGGCGCTCCAGAAATATCCGCAGTTCGATGAAACGACCGGGGCGATGACGCTGGCCGCGGTCGTCGCCCTCGGCGCGCATGGCCTGACCAAGATGAAAGAGCCGTGGGATGGGGTAATGGCGCTCGGCGCCGCCCGCTACGTCGCCCGGGCGAAGCGTGGCGACCTTCTGCGGCCCCCGCCAAACCTGCCCGATGTCCAGACCGCGATTGCCGCCATCCAGGAATACGCCGCCCTCAGCAGCCGCTCGCCATGGGATGTCGGATACACCGGACGGGTCGGGTCGCCGGCAACCCAGGCGCTGCGGCTCGCCCGCGATGCGGGGCTCTGCAGCGATATCGCGGCGACCCTGCCGGACGGTCCCGCCGCGACGGGATTCCAGATGTGGGGCGTCGCCGAGGAGCGTCATGCCTTCGCCTCGATGGCGCTCGATCGCGGCCTGGTCATGGGAATGCCGTTGGAGGAAGCCCGCCGGTTCGCGTCCGCGGCCATCAAGCATGCCAATGTGCTGAAAACCCTACCCGACGGCCTCGCCTCGATCGAGGCGATCGGCATCCCCGCCGGCGCGCTGGAGGGGGTGATCCTCGCCGCGCGCGCCATCGTGCCGGATGGCCCCCTGGCGGACACGCGGGAAGGCAAGGCGATCCAGGCGCTGGACAAGAAGGGCGTCCGTTACTCCATCTGGTAGAAGCAAAACCGAAGCTACGGCGCGCGCAGCGCCGCCTGCACCGCCGTGTCCAGCGCACTCAGAAAGCGGGAGCGGTCAGCGCGGCTCAGCGGCGGCGGCCCGCCCGCCGACAACCCCATTTCCCGCATGTGCCGCGCCACCTCCCGCCCGGCCAGCGCGCCGCCGATATTGTCCGGCGTCCAGACCCGGCCGGTGGACGACAACGCCCGCGCGCCGCGGCCCAGGCAGCGGGCGGCCAGCGGGATGTCGGCGGTGACGCACACGTCGCGCGGGCCGATCCGCTCGGCGATCCAGTCATCGGCGATATCCGCCCCCTGGCCCACCACCACCATGCGCACATTCGCCAGCCCGGGCGGGCGGATCGGGCGCGAGCCGTTCGACACCACATGCACCACCAGGCCGAGCCGGGAAGCCACCCGATACACCTCCTCGCGCACCGGGCAGGCGTCGCCGTCGATATAGATCTCGGTCATGGCCGCACCCTGGCAGAACCCGCCATCCACGCAAGCGCGCGGGTTTCGTGCCCTGCGGGTTCCGCTATAGTGGCCCGGTCATGTCCGAACCCGAGGATACGCAGACCCCCATGGACGAGGCCGATTGGGAGATTCCGCCGAATCTCCAGCCGGACCCCGACGAGTACAGCTTCGACCTGGAGCGGGCGCTGCGGGCCGTGGTCGGGCTGCGCGCCAACGTCCCGGCGGACGCCTTCACCGCCGGCACGCTCGGCACCGAGCGCCAGGGCAGCGGCGCGGTGATCAGCGAAGACGGGCTGGTGCTCACCATCGGCTATCTGATCACCGAGGCCGAGACGGTCTGGCTGATCACCGCCGACGGCCGCGCCGTGCCCGGCCACGCGCTGGCGTTCGACCAGGTGACCGGGTTCGGCCTGGTGCAGGCGCTGGGCCGGCTGAACCTGCCGGCGTTCGAACTGGGCAACTCCGACGCGGTCAGCCTCGGCACGCCCGCCATCGTCGCCGCCTGCGGCGGGCGGGAGCATGCGGTGGAGGCCAAGATCGTCGGCAAGCAGGAATTCGCCGGCTACTGGGAATATCTGCTGGACGAGGCGCTGTTTACCGCCCCCGCCCACCCGTTCTGGAGCGGGGCGGCGCTGATCGGCAAGGATGGCAAGCTGCTGGGCACCGGCTCGCTCATCCTGCAGCAGGGCGACGGCAAGCGGCGGATGGACATGAACATGATCGTGCCGATCGGGCTGCTGCGCCCGATCCTGGACGATCTGTTGACCATGGGCCGCAGCCGGGCCGCCCCCCGCCCCTGGCTCGGCCTTTACGCCATGGAAAGCGAAGGCGGCCTGGTGGTGGGCGGCACGGCGGACCGGGGCCCGGCCGAACGCGCCGGCCTGCGGCAGGGCGATCGCATCCTGTCGGTGGGCGACGAGGACGTGAGCGACCTGGCCAGCCTGTGGCGCAAGGTCTGGTCGGCCGGCAACGCCGGGGCGGCGGTGATGCTGCGGGTGGGACGGGACGGGAACGCGCAGACCATGCGGGTGACGTCGGCCGACCGGACGTCGTTTCTGCGGGCGCCAAGGCTGCATTGAAGCAGAAGGTCCAGGGTAGACCCCTGGCCTTACCTTCCGACGGCCGCCTCCGCCCCAATCCCCGGCAGATCAAGCTGCTTCATGGCGGGCGCCCCGAAATAATCCCAGGCCAGCTCATGGCCCAGATAGATCCAAGGCCCGGTCATCGTGTTCCAGGCCGAGAGCAGGCTTGCGGTTACCAGATCGCCGATGGCGATCAGGTTGGTCGAGAAATCGATCGTCGTCGCGATCGCCCGGAAGGTCAGGGTCTTCCACACCGCGCGCGGCAGCCCGTCGGCTTTCTCCTCGGCCGGTGCCGGCGCGGCCTGCCCGAGCGGCGGCAGCGGCCGGGCCGGATCGAGCAGGTTCAGCAACCCGTGCTCCGCGCTGTCCGCGGCGGTGTTGGTCCATCCCGACAGGCCGGGCGGCAGCGTCTCGTCCGGCGGCAGGGCGAAAGCATAGCGGATTTGCACCGCCTCGCGTGGATCGCTCACCCGGATGGTGGCCTCAGCCCAGCGCGCCGGCAGCACCCAGCCGAGCGCCTGCGCCGACACGCGGGCGGCGGCCCAGGCCGGGTCCACCGCCGCGCCGGCGGCGGCCGCGTCAACGATGGCGACATAGGCGCAGGACCCGTCATGGTCGGAGGCGTAGCGCACGCGCGCAAACGGCAGATCGCTGCGCAGGCAGCCGGGCGCGCTGCCCCAGTCGGTCGGGGCGCCTTGCTTGCTGGCCTGCACGAGCACGCCGCCGACCACCTGCCGGTCGCGCACCTGCAGCAGGGCGATGCTGACCACCCCCGGCACGCCCTCGGCCACGCCGGCACGCAGCCACTTGCCCTCGGGCAAGGCGACCTGCTTGCCCTCGATCGACAGAATATCGCGCAGGACGGCGAGCGGCGGCGCCGGCTGGGCGGTGGCCACTACCGGAAACAGCAGGGCGGCGAGGATCGCGGCGCGGCGCATTACGATGTCTTCCCCATGGCCACCTGCTGCGGCCACGGCGTCTCGGTGCCAAGGCCCGGCAAGGCTTCCTGCTGATTGGCGGGGCCGCCGAAATGCTCCCAGGCCAGCTCGTGGCCGAGATAGATCCAGGGGCCGATGAGGATCGGCAGCGACGACAGCGCCGCCGCCGTGGCGAGGTCGCCGATCGCGATCAGGTTGGTGGTGAAATCAATCGACGTGCCGATCACCCGGTAAGTGATGGTTTTCCACACCGACCGCGAGAGGGTGAAGCCGTCCGGGTCCGGCGGCGGCACGGCCCAGGGCGGCGGCGCGCCGGGAGCAGTGAGCGCGGGCAGCGGCCGGGCCGGATCGAGCTGGTTGTGCAGCCCGCGCTCCACCTGGTCCCAGGCGCCGGGTGTCCACGCGACCAGCGCGGCGGCGTCCGGGCCGCCCGTCTGGCCGCTCGTCTGGCCGCCCGTCTGGCCGCCCGTCTGGCCGAGCGCGGTGGCATAGCGGACCTGGACGCCGGACAGCGGCGTGACGACGCGCACCCCGACGACCCCCCAGGCCGGCGGCAGCGTCCAGCCCTGCGCCTCGGCGGCCCGCCGCGCCTCGCGCCAGGCCGCATCGACCGGGACGTCGTCGCCCCCCTCCGCGACCCGGGCGACAAAGGCGCAGGACCCGTCATGGCCCGATTTGTAATGCGTCCGGGCGAGCGGCAGGTCGGTGCGGTCGCATTCGGGCGCGCTGCCCCAGTCCGGCGCGGCGCCGAGCCGGCTCGCCTGCACCAGCACGCCGGCCGCCAGGGCGTTGCCGCGGAGCTGCACCAGGGCGACGCTGACCACGTCTCCCGCAATGTGCGCACTGCCCGCCTGCACCCACTCGCCTTCGGGCAACGGGATCTGCTTGCCCTCCAGGCTCAGCGTGCCGTGCGCAGGCGGGATCGGGGCCGGAGCCTGTGCCATGGTCAGCACGGCCATCAGCGGGAAAACCGCTGGCAGAGGCCACCGCCGGGACATGCGCTGCGCTCCTGATCGATCCGCCGGCTATATGATGCCAGGGCGACGATTGCATACCCTGCGGCCGCCCGCTGCGCGTGTTGTTACATGCCCAGCAGCCGGAGCGAGATGCCGATGACCCGGTGCGTCTCGCTCCACAGCTCATAGGGCGCCAGCCGGTCCAGCCGCGCCCAGGCCACCTCGGCCACATCGTCGCCCGGTGCCAGCGCCCCGCCCAGATGCAGGGCGGCGAAGTCGATGATGGTGTAATGGTAGCGCACCCGCCCGGCCGCGTCGTGATGGATGGAATCCACGTTCGCCGCCAGCAGCAGCGCGCCAGCGGTCAACCCGGTTTCCTCGTGCAGTTCGCGCCGCGCCGCCTGCTCGGCGGTTTCGCCGAGTTCCTGCGCGCCGCCGGGCAGGCTCCACGCCCCGAGCGCCGGCGCCCGCCCGCGCCGGGCCAGCAGCACCTCGCCGTCATTGTCCGGCCGCAGCAGGCAGACGCCGACGCCGACGATGGGGCGAGGGGGGTATTCGCGGGTCAACGGGCGGCCGCACCTATTCCACCTTCTTCCCGTCGCCGGCTGCCGGCGCCGCGGGCGCAGCCTCGGTTGCGCCGGCTGCAGGTGCCGCAGGTACCGCAGGGGCGGCCTCCACCGCCGGTGCCGGTGCCGGCGGTGCCTTCTCCTCCGCCTTCAGATCATCCAGCGCCGGGACAAACGATTTTTCCTTCCAGGACCCCACCTGATAGGCCCAGCCATTCACCCGCGCCGCCAGCTTCTTCGCCTCGTCGGACTCGCCGCGCACCGCGAACTGCGCCCAGATGTCCTTCGCCTCCTTGGCATCCGCCTTCGCCGTCGCGAACACCGTCACGTCCACCACCGTGCCATCGGTCAGCGTGATCGCCGCCGTGCCGATCCGCTCGCCCGGCTCCTGCGCGGCCGGCTTCACGTCGGTGAGCGTCAGGTTCTCCAGCGAGCGGTAAACGTCCGCCAGCCGGTACCTCATCGAGCTTCGGATGCGCGGCCGGCAGCTTCAGCACCGGCTTGTCACCCTCGCGGCCGAACTCCAGCACCGCATCGCCGCGATGCACCACCACCGACGCCACCCGCTTGCTGTCGATGTTGGCGATGTCGCGGTCGAACCAGAGCTGCGGGTCGGCATCCACGGGCAGCCGCCCCTCGGCCAGCCAGGCCTGGCCCTCGCCAGGCCGGCGCACGTAGATTGCTTCCGGCAGGTTGCCCTGCGTGCGCACCCGCCGGTGGCCGACGATCAACTCGGCCAGCACCTTGTCGCTGCCGTCCAGCACCCGCACCAGGGTCGCCGTCGAGGCAGCGCTCGCCGGGTCGCTCACGCCCAGGCGTTCCAGCAGCGCCGGGTCGGAGGTGCGCGCCTCGGTGAGGCGCAGCTCGGTCAGCCCGGTCAGCAACTCGCGCAGCTTGTCCTGCTGCACCCGGTAGGTGCCGTGGTCAGCCAGGCCCCATAGATCGCCGGCCCTGGCGATTACCAGCGTCTGCCCCTTGCTGGTGATGGCCACGCGCGCCGCCGTGCCGAGCTTCGGCGCCAGCCCCGGGAACGCCAGCGTGCCGGATGTCTCCGCTCCTGGCGCGGTCACGCCGGCCGGCGGCAGAAGATAGTACCAGCCGGCGCCAAGCACGCCCAAGGCGATGATCACCAGGATAATGGCGGTGCGGGTTCTCATGGTTGCGTCCTCCCCCTCACATCCGCGCCCTGGCACGCCGGCGGCGGCGGGCGATGCCGAGCACCACCGCCAGGATCGTCAGCACCGCCGGCACCAGCACGATGTCGGCCAGCCGCAGCGTGGTCTCCAGCCGCGAGATGTCGCGCCGCAGCTCAAGCTGCACATTGCGCAGCTTGCCCCGCGTCTCCGCCACGTCGTGCCGCAGATCGTCGATCGCCTGACGCTGCTCCGGCGTGATCACCGCTTGCGCGCTGGTGTCCCCGCCGCCATGGCCGGTGCGCAGCTCGGTCAGCTGCTTCTGCACCTCGTCCAGATGCGCCTGCAGCGCCTTTTCGGTCTGGCGGAACTGGGCCTCGGCGGCCTTCTGCATGGTCTCGACCACATCGAACGGACGCTGCGAGGTGCCGCGGCTGCGCAGGCCGATCAGCGCATCGCCGCCGGCCAGCGTGCCGACCAGATTGGCCAGAAAGGCGCCGTTATCGCTGAACGGGGTGGCTTCCTGCTGGCCGAAGAAATCCTGCACGTGCACCCAGAACCGGTCTGCCAGGATATCGGAATCGCCGACCACCACCAGATTCGCCGGCGCCGCGGTCTGGGCCACATGGGCGGGGAAATTCTCCGGCCGCTTCTGCCCCTCGGCCAGCGCCGGCGGCCCCGCGAAGGCCGATTTCAGCACCCCGTGGACCCGCGCCGCGATCACCCGCGGTCCGCCCTCGGGCTTGAAATCGGCGAGGATTTTGCCCGGGTCGGGCGCCGTCTTCACCAGATCGACCGGCACGCTGCCGGACTGATCGGAACTGGACAGCAGCGGAATGAACTCGATCGCCGCGTCGGCCTTCTTGCCGATCGCGCCGGCCGAGGCCACGGTCACCTGGTTGAGTTCGGCGGTGGCCGGATCGTCGTGGTTGATGCCGTCGCGGATGTTGAACCAGGCCACGTAGTCCACCGCCTGCAGCCGGTCGCCGGCCGCCGCGCGCACCCGCCAGGCGCCCTTGAGGTCGCCGACCACGGTCGCCGGATCGAAGGTGATGCCCCAGGCATCGAACAGCTTCGCCAGGTTGCTCGAGGTGTTTTCCGGCGGCATGCCGGTCTGGCTCGGGATGGCGGCTTCGGCCTCGCTGTGCGGGTCCACCATCACCATCAGCCGGCCGCCGCGCATGACGAACTGGTCGATCGCATACATCGTCGCATCGGACAGGTTCTGCGCCTGCGCCACCAGCAGCACCTGCACGTCCGGATCGATCACCTGGACGTCAGTCGCCACGGTCTTTACCGCGGTGGTCTCGCGCAACTGCAGGATGGACACGTACGGCGCGCCCGGGCCGCCCATGCCGGCGCTGTTGCGCATCATCATCATGGTGCGCGGGTCGCCCTCCAACGGCAGCGACGACATCACGCCGACCACCGGCTGTTTGGGGTTGGACAGTTCATAGACCAGCCGCGTCAGGTCGTATTCCAGGAACGGTTCGCGCTCGGGCTGGAAGAAGCCGATGGTGCGCTCGTCATCGA
Organism: uncultured Alphaproteobacteria bacterium; assembly: GCA_963709085.1. Lineage (GTDB taxonomy): Bacteria > Pseudomonadota > Alphaproteobacteria > Acetobacterales > Acetobacteraceae > Rhodovastum. Next base: position 2,855,035 of record CAVPVB010000007.1, on the reverse strand, counting down.
GCAGGTTAGTTCCGGCCAGGCCGAAATAGACCTGCTCGCCGGACTGGTCGAGCGGCACCCCCTGCAGACCATACGCCACCGCCCGGTCCTCGGTGTCGCTGAACGGCTCGGGGTCAAGGAATTCCAGCTTTATCTTGCCGTTGGCGATGCGCGCATACTCGCGCAGCAGCTCGCTCACCCGGTCGGCATAGGCGCCATAGGCGGGAATGCGGCTGCCCAGCGCGCGCGAATAATACAGCCGCAGCGTGATCGGTTCCTTCAGCCCGCTCAGCACGCTGCGGGTGCCCCCCTCCAGCGTGTACAGGTGCTGGCTGGTCAGGTCGATCTGCAGGCCGGACAGCCGCGTCTCGGCCACGACGTTGATGCCGATCAGGATGACCGCCACGGCGATCACCCCGAGGATGGAGCTCCAGGTGCGGCGCATCTCAGGCGGCCTTCCGGTGTTCGACGATCACGGTGTTCAGGAACAGCCAGAACCCGATGAACGAGGCGAAGAAGATCACGTCCCGCAGCGACACCACGCCGCGGGTGAACCCCTGGTAGCGCTCGGCCACCGACACGCGCCGCGCCACATCGGCCAGCACGGGGGTGGTTTTCGACAGGAAGTCGGTCACCAGCGGATAGGATGAAACGGCAAACAGGAAGCACACGGCGACCGCCAGAACGAAGGCGATCACCTGGTTTTTGGTCGCCGCCGACAGCGCCGCCCCCACCGACAGGAAAGCGCCGGCGACCAGCAGGGCGCCCAAATATCCGGTCGCGATGACGCCGTTATCCGGCCTGCCGAGGTAGTTCACCGTGATGACAAACGGAAAGGTAAGGGCCAGCGCGATGGCGCAGAACGCCCAGGCCGCCAGGAATTTTCCCACCACCGCCTGGGCCTGGGTGATCGGCAGGGTCAGCAGCAACTCGATGGTGCCGAGCCGCCGCTCCTCCGCCCAGAGCCGCATGGTAATCGCCGGGACCAGCAACAGGAACACCCAGGGGATGAAGTTGAAGAACGGCGCGAGGTCGGCCTGGTTACGGTCGAAGAAGCTGCCGAGGTTGAAGGTCAGCACGCCCTGCAGGACGAGGAAGATGACGATGAATACTACCGCGACGGGGGTGGCGAAGTAGCCGCCGAGCTCGCGGCGGGCGACGATCAGGGTATTGCGCATGGCGTTATGCGACTCGCTCAGCGGGGGCAGCACGCTTCGGTGGGGGGGAGGGCTGGGTGATCTGGCGGAACACATCGTCCAGCTTGCCGGACGGGTGCAGCTTCTCCAGGGCGGCCGGCTTGTCGTCGGCCACCACGCGGCCGGCGGCGATGATGATGGCGCGCGTGCACACCGCGTCGACCTCCTCCAGGATATGGGTGGAGATGACGATCGCCTTGGCCGGCGCCATGCGCGCGATCAGGCTGCGCACCTCGTGTTTCTGGTTCGGGTCCAGCCCGTCGGTGGGCTCGTCCAGCACCAGCACGGGCGGATCGTGCAGCAACGCCTGAGCCAGGCCGACGCGGCGCTTGAACCCTTTGGACAGCGTTTCGATCGGCTGCAACCGCACGCCTTCCAGCGTGGTCAGGTGCAGCGCATGGCCCACCCGGTGGTCCAGTTCCGCCCCGACATAGCCGCGCACCCGGGCGGCGAAGGTCAGGAACGCGGTCACGGTCATTTCGGGATAGTTGGGCGCGCCTTCCGGCAGGAAGCCGAGGCAGCGGCGGGCGGCGACCGAATCGGTCAGCACGTCGTGGCCGCAGATGCGGGCGGTGCCGGCGGTGGGCGTGACGAAGCCGGCCAGCATGCGCATGGTGGTCGACTTGCCGGCGCCGTTGGGGCCGAGGAACCCCAGCACCTCGCCGCGGGCAACCTGAAACGACACGTGGTCCACCGCGGTGAAAGTGCCGAAACGCTTCGTGAGCCCCTTGATCTCAATCAGGGCGGGCTCGCTGGTGACGGACACGTTAGTGTTCTCCCTCCGTGGGTCTTGCCGGCGGGAATAACGCATACGGCCGGGTTTGCAACCTGCAGCACGCCGCTGCCGGATCAGTCCCCCACCGCCACCCCCTCCCGCCGCGGATCGGCCCCGCCGGTCAGTCCCTCCGGCGTCACCGCAATGATCCCCAGCCCGCTGATCGACGTGTAGCTGCGCACCTTTTGCCCGCGCGCCTCCAGCCCCGGCGCGAGCCCGGCCGCGCCGGTGCCGGCTTCCAGATCGGCCGTTTCGCCGAGGGTGGAAACATGCGCCGCCGCCGCCGCCTGCGCCGGGGAAACGCTCCAATCCAGCAGTTCGACCAGCGCCTGCACCACATCGCCGATGATGCGTGCCCCGCCCACCGAGCCGAGCACGAAGCGCAGCCGTCCGGCGCGGTCGAACACCAGCGTCGGCGCCATGGAACTGCGGGGCCGCTTGCCCGGCGCCATCCGGTTCGCGACCGGGCGGCCAGCCACCGAGGGCGCGAACGAAAAATCGGTCAGCTCGTCGTTCAGCAGGAACCCGCCCACCAGCAGCCGTGCCCCGAACATGTCCTGCACCGTGGTGGTCAACGTCACGGCGTTGCCCTGATCATCCACCACCGAAATCTGGCTGGTGCCGTGCTCGGGCTGCGGCGGGGCGGGGGCGAGGTCCGGCGCCTGCCAGTCCGGGTTGCCCGCCCGCACCTGGTCCATCGCCCGGTCGCGGTCGATCAGTTGGGCCCGCACGCTGAGGTAATCCGGCGCCAGCAGGCCGCGCAGCGGCACGTGGACAAAATCGCTGTCGGCCAGGTACAGCGCCCGGTCCGCCCAGGCCAGCCGTTCCGCCTCGACGAGCAAATGCGCCGCATCCGCCCCCGGCACGCCCGCCGCGTGGATCAGACCGCCGACATCGAAATGCGCCAGCAGACCCAGAACTCTGCAGCACCGCCGGCCCGCCCGAGGAGGGCGGCCCCATGCCGCACACCACCCAGACCCGGTACACCCCGCACACCGGATCGCGCCGCTTCGGCGCATAGGCGGCCAGGTCATCGGCGGTCAGCAGGCCCGGGTTGGCATCGGTGCGCACCGCCGTCGCGATCGCTGCCGCCAGCGCGCCGTGATGCAGCGCGTCCGCCCCGCCGGCGGCCAGCGCCCGCAGCGTCTCGGCCAGCGGGTGGTTGACCAGCGTGGCTCCTGCCGGCAGTGGCGTGCCGTCGCGGCGGTAGAAATACGCCCGGGTTGCCGGCCGCGACCCCAGCAACGGCGCGTCCTCGGCGATCTCGGCGGCCAGTCGGGGCGGCACCGGAAAACCCCGCTCGGCCAGCCGGATGGCCTCGGCGAACAGCCGCTCCCAGGGCAGCCGCCCATAGGCGCGGTGCGCCGCCTCCAGCATGCGCAGCGTGCCCGGCACGCCGACCGCCCGCCCCCCGACTCCGGCCTCGTGGAAGTCCAGCTCCTGCCCGTCGGCGGCCAGGAACAGGTCGGGACCGGCCGCCGCCGGCGCCGTCTCGCGGCCGTCCCAGGCGCTCACCCGGCCGGTGACGGCATCGTAATGCAGCATCAGCGCGCCGCCGCCGAGCCCGGAGGATTGCGGTTCCACCAGCGTCAGCACCAGCTGGGCGGCGATGGCGGCATCCACCGCCGAGCCGCCCGCGCGCAGGATGGTCAGCCCGGCCGCGGCCGCCAGCGGTTCGGCCGCGACGATCATATGGTGGTGCGTATGGACGGGCTCGGTCGCGTCCGCCCGGCCGCAAGCCACCGCCAGGGCGACCCAGGCGAGAACCAAACCGTGTCGCAATCGCATCGGGTGCGCTCCTGATCGCGCCATGTTGCCAGCCGTCGGGACATGCTGGAAACCTCAGCCGCATGATATCCCCCAACTCCTTAAAATCCGCACAGCTTGCCCGCCGCGGCCGCACTGCCCAGCGCCGCGGCATCGACGCCGAGGCCGCCGCCTGCGCGGCGCTCGAACAGGAAGGCTGGACCATTCTCGGCCGCCGCCTGCGCACCGGGGCCGGCGAGATCGACGCGGTGGCCGAGAAGGACGGGCTGCTCGCCCTGCTGGAGGTGAAAAGCCGGCCCACCCTGGCGCTCGCCGCGGCGAGTCTGTCGCCGCGCCAGCGCGCCCGCCTGCTGGGCGCCGCCGCCATCCTGCTGGCGGCCAATCCCGGCTGGGGCCGCAACGGCGTGCGCTTTGACGTGCTGCTGGTGGATGCGGCCGGGGCGGTGCGCCGGATCACCGACGCTTTTCGCCAGGAGGCGTGACCGCCGCCGCGTGGCGGGGTATGAATAAGGCCCTTCCCCCAATGGATTGCAGAGGAGCCGGCGGCATGAGCCTCTCCCTTACCTGGCGCATCGCCCTGCTGGCGGCGCTTGCCACCCCGGCCGCGGCCCAAGCTCCCCCGCCGGGCGGCCAGTACGTGCGGCCCGGCAACGAGATCGGCACCGGGCAGTCGCTGCCCGCCTCCAACCAGCCGAGCAATCTGGCCCCCACCGCCGCGCCGGTGCCGTACGGCTATCGCCTGCCGACGCCGGCCATCGACGAAAACGCGCCGGTCTCCGCCTTCCTGGACGCCGCCCGTCACGCCCTCGCCGCCGGGCGCACCGGCGAGGCGCAGGAGGCGCTGGAACGGGCCGAGAGCCGGGCGCTGATTCGCTCGGTGCGGCCCTCGCGCGCCGGTCAGGCGAGCCGGCAGCCCGTGGTGGAGCGCATTTCCGCGGCTCTCGCGGCGCTCGGGGCCGGCGACCGGCAGGCCGTGCTGCAGCACATCGACGAAGCGCTCGCCGCCGAGGCCGCCGAGGCGCCGTAGCGCGCCCGGGGCGATTGGGTGAAGGAAGGCCAGGGGCTCTGCCCCTGGACCCCGCTAAGGGCGGAGCCCTTAGAACCCATTCCTTTTAGAGGGCCTTGGGAAAGAGGGGGGTCCAGGGCAGAGCCCTGGCCTTCCTTCACTCGATTGCCCCGCCGGCCGCCCGGTGCACTTGCGGGGCGAAAAGAGATGGCTTAGCTGGGGTCGTTTCTGGAGCATCGAGACCATGAAAATGACCGTCATCGCTGCCTGCGCGCGCGGGAGTGTCCTGGCGCTTCTGCTGGCGGCGGCCGGATGCTCCAGCCTGCAAAAACCGGGACCGCAGAGCATCGCCGGCATGTCGCCGGTCGGCACCGTCAGCCTCACCGAGATCATCGCGGCCGGAGCCGATGCCGGGAAGGGCACCCTGAATTTCCAGGGCCGGTCCTATTCGTTCAAGCTGGCCGGCGGGGTGACCGGGGGCGGCGGCGCGTCCGACATCCAGGCCAGCGGCGAGGTCTACAACCTGCAGAGCGTTTCCGACTTCGCCGGGCTGTATACCCAAAGCAATGGCGGGATCGGTCTGGACACATCGGGCACCACCGATCTGTGGCTGCGCAACACGTCAGGCGTCGTGCTGCATCTGACCGGAACGCAGAACGGCGTGACGCTGAGCCTGGGCCGCGAGGAACTGCTGATCGAGATGCTCTGACATCGGCGGCCTCTGCGGCGGCCGGTCCATGCCGGTCCGGGTGTCGTGGCTCTGCCTCACCCTGCTGACCGCTGCGTGCAGCGCCGTGGTCGGCACGCCGGACCCGGCCGCCTTGCCGCGGACCGCGATGGTCTATGTGGTTGAACGCGACTGGCACACCGAAATCGGCGTGCGCGCCGAGGACATGGACGGTCCGCTCGCGACCATCCGCGACCGGTTTCCCGGTGTCCGCACGGTGACGTTCGGCTTCGGCGACCGGCAATACCTGGCCGACCGGCAGCCGGGCTTTGTCGACATGCTGATCGCGGCGTTTCCGGGACCGGGCGCGCTGCTGGTGACCGGCCTGCGCACACCGCCGGCTGAGGCGTTCGGGGCCGCAAACGTGGTGGCGGTGGCATTGTCGGCCGCCGGGTTGCACCGCGTCGCGGATTTCCTCTGGGATGCTTTCGAAACCGATGAAAGCGGCCACCCCCGCTCGCTCGGCGACGGTCCCTATCCCGGCAGCCTGTTCTATGCCTCGAGCGACACCTACGCGCTGACGCACACCTGCAACACCTGGACGGCCGAGGCGCTGCAGGTCGGCGGCACGCAGGTCCGTGCCGCAGGGGTGCTGTTGGCCACCCAGGTAATGGAGCGCGCCCGCGCCGCGGCGAAGTGAACGGGGCGCTCTATTGCGTCTGAGGCACCACCACAGTGGTGTGGTCCGGCGGAGACGGGTTGCTGCTGCTGAGGCTGAGGCAGCCGGACAGCAGAACAAGGGACAGCAGGGCGAGCATCGAGCGCATGGACATCTCCTCTCGGGAGCATCATGGCACGGTCCGGTGCAGGGTGAGGGTGCCACGCCTGCCAGACCAGCGTATTTAGAACGATACGGCACCCAGGCAAGTATGAGGCAGAATCGGAAACTACTCAGAACTCTCCACCTCACCAGGGACATCCCGCCTTCCTCAGTCCTTTGTCCCGGCATCCGGTGCCGGAATGCCGGCGCCCTCGCCACGTCCTGCGGGCGGATCGTGGCGTGCGGATCAGACCGCGCAGCGCCGTTGAAGGTCAGAGTCGAACCCCGAGAGCGGATGCACCGGATTCCGCTTGAAGAAAACATCCTTCCTGGTGTCCCCGACCACTTACCCGGCTGCCCGGTCGCAATGATCCTGGAAATGGGACGGGCTGCCCAATAGCGAAGCCGGAACCGGGTGCACCCGATAAAGTGCCCGCCGGGAACGCGGAAGGCCGGGCAGCGCTTCGAACTGCCGTCAGTGCATGGTTATTCGTAACGTTGTCAATTATGGATCGTATTACACCAATCAAATGCGCCGTATAAAGTTGCGGCCAGACGAGATCGGCCGTGCAATTGGCGTTCGTCTGATAAAACCTGTAGCTGCTCTTTTCGTCAATGGCGACAAGGAGCATTTCAAAATTTTCAGTAGAGAAATCTGATGTGTCATGCAGATGCAGTCCATGGCTTTCGCAATAGACAAAAAACTCATAAAGATTCATTTTCAAGCAATGATTAGCAATTTCCAGTTCTTTATGCGCTGCAAAGCTTTCCAGAGCGAGTCTTATCGACTTCGCGTATTGCTCACAAATAACGGCTCTGACAGGCAGTTTCTGCTTTCCATTGCTGCCATTCAGCAAAAAATCTCCAGCAATTTTATGTTGCGTCGCGGCGATCATCAGAACGCGCGGATCATTATTATTTTCATACATAACGATCATCCCTGCTACGGCATCTGGCCGTCGTTGTTCAACAACGTATCGTGTCGTGTGTAACGGAAGCAGTTTGTCAGCCAAAGTGATTCTGTGCCGTCGCGATTTTGATCATCTTGCGAAGATCGTGCTCCGACAACTGAAATGCCGCGTCGACCCAGATGTTTGTCACATCGCGCAGCTCGTCGATGGTCACGGGGTTGACCCGGCGGCGGGCACGCGAGAACGCCGAGCAGGCGCGATGCCTGGAACGGTTGCGCGCAATATATTCGCGTGCGGCATTCTCACCCGCGCCGGTGTCGACAAGAACGTCGACGATTCCCAAGGCGGCCATTTCCGCGGCGGAGAAAATATTCCCAGATAAAATCAATTGCTGCGCCTTGGTACTGCCGAGGCGCCGGGCAAGAAAGCTGTAGGCGCCCATGCCGGGAAACAGATTGAACCGAACTTCAGGCAGCCCGAACCGCGCCTGCTTTTCAGCAATGATCACATCGCACGACAATGCGGCCTCAAATCCGCCGCCAAGGGCCTCGCCCTGGACGAGGGCGATCGTCGTCAGATCTTTGTCATATCCGGTGTGGTTCGCATACAGAGCCTCGATGCATGCATGTGCGTAAGCGCGCAGATGCTCCCGCCGACCTTCCCGGATGCAGGTGCAGAAAAACTCGAGATCACCGCCAAGATTGAAGACGTTCGGCACGCGCGAACCCAACACGAAATATTCCAATATCGGCGAACCGGAGCGGTCCGTCGCCGGCATGTATCTGATGGCGTCCTTCATCTTGAGTAATTCCGTCAGCAGATTCTGCGAAAAGTTCGGCCTGCCGGCGGGCTTCATATGACACCAGAGTGTCTTCGCCTCGCGTGAAGTCGTAAAATCGAGATGGTCATACCGTGCGTGAGCGGATTCGTTTCCCGGCGCCGAGAATGGGGCATCGAAAGCGTCCGGTTGCCCGCCCGGCCACGGCGAAATTGCGGCGGTGGACGGCATCGATCCGTATTGAGGGTCCGTCATGCCGCGCGGAAACGAAGCGCTCGGTTGGCTCTGAGGCCACAACGCTGTCATAGGTTTCTCCATGCTTGGAGGTTGTAGTCTTTTCGGTTCGCCCAATGCGCTGATAGTTGCGCATGGCGAAGCTGATGCCGGTGCACGCGACCGGCCGGCCGAAGGTGGAGGTGGTGGATGGAAGCGAGATGAACGCCAACCGTCGCAGAGCGCGGTCATGCCGCCCAGGCCGGGTTTGCTGAACTTCCGCCCCGAACCGAGGCAGCGCCTCAGACTCGTCGGTTCCCTGCACGACACCACCGGCAGCCGGCGTGGCGAGAGTTTTCGCGGGTGGATCATTCTATGCAATCGTCAGGCGTTTCGTTCCGAAGGCCGTGCCACAAGCTGTCTCAGCCCGCCGGATCGATGGGCTTCCCTCGGCTGGTCAGGCTATGCCGAACAGGAAACACCATTATGTATTTTTTCCTATCACAAATTGGGGCGTTTGGGCAAGGATAATCGAACAGCGCCATTCCGAAGTCCGGCTTCCAATGAGAGGCGATCGCGCCACGCCACGGTGCCAGGCGCTCAGAGGCCTTCGGAGAAGGCAACAAACACATTTCGGCGCAATCGGCCAAAAGGGCCGGCAAATCCGTCAATTTCCGGAAATGGAAGGGTCAATACGTTCCAATTTTTTCTTATCGGTCAAAGGCGCGCGCGTCATTTTCTCCCGCCAGATTCGCCGCCAGTTCGCGCTTGTAGCGGCTGTGATCGCTCCGGGCGGGAGCGGGAACGGGCTTCGCCGCCTGGCCCGCCGGGGGAGCGGTGGGGCCCGACAGGGCGAGCAGTCGGGCATGATCGGCCCGCATCTCTTTCAGCTTGGCCGCGAATTCAGGCGTGTAGCGGCTATAATCCGGCTCGGCGGCCTTGGCCCGTTGGGTCGCCGGGCGAACGATGGCGCCCGAATCGGCGACCAGACGGTCGTGATCGGCGCGCATCTCCTTTACGCGGGCGGCGAACTCGGGTGTGTAGGCGCTGGTGTCCGGTTCCGCCTGGGCCGGCTGTCCCCGCTGGCGGAGCGTGTCATCGGGAAACTGTTTGGCAAGCGGCCAGATCGCCATCACCCGCGTTTCGTATGTCACCCCGATTTCCTGCGTCCGCGAATGATAGGCGGCGGAGGCTTGCAGCCAATTGCCGATCTCCCGATACAACGCACTCAGGAAGCGAGCCCCATACTGGGTGTTGGTCAACGGATCGAAGGCCTCATCGAGGGATGCGAAGGCGTTGGGATGGTACATGAGGTTGATCTGCATGCATCCAACGTCGATCGAATGGGTTCCTGCCTTTTGCAGGTCCGTCACCGCCTCGATCGCGGCGGCCTTGGTTGGGAAGAAATGATCGACCCCGGCCACATTGATGGTCCAGGGCCACGGCGTTACCCGCCCGCTTACCGGATCGGGCCGTCCACTTTCAACAAGAGCGATCGTTTGCAACAGTTTCGCCGGCAGCGCGAACTGCTTCTCCGCGGACTTGATTCCGGGCATGCAGTCATCAGCATTAGGCGCAGGAGCGTTGGGCACAGGCCCTTTACCTGCTGGCTGCGCCGTTGCTGCATGGCCGATTAACCCGAAGACGCAGGCGGCAAGGAGAGAGCGCATGCCGATCATCTATCACCTCGGAACGGAGATCGCCACTCTTTGGCGGTGCCGGGATAAGCGTGGCGAACTTAGTCCCTGCACGTGGGGTGGTAAAACCGACCTCGGTGTGCACGCCAGAGTTGTTGCGCTTTGTCGCCCTGCATGTATCAAGGGGGATGGGGCATTTGTGGCCGTCGATGCGACAGTAAACACACTGCCCGCATAACACGCCGATCTCGCTATCCTATTTATCAAGCCGCCGATAGCTTAACCGGGTCGGCTGGACCACCGAAGCCCGGTCGCGAGGCGTGGCGGGGGGCCGGTTCGTTAACCGGCAATACGCGGCGAACGAGTCCGGTCATTTGGTTTGACGGACTCTGCCGCAGCAACGGTGGCACGCGACGTACCTCGTTCTTGGGCAGTTCACGTTTCGGTGAGTTGGCAGGCGACGGTGAGGCCGGCCTTCGTGCGAGTGTTGTGATCAGTCGGACGATGATGTGATGGCCGACCAGCGGCTTGCCACGCCAATGCAGGTTGAGGAAGGCGTCCAGGCGCGCTCGATGCAGTCCCATTAAACGCATTGACGACGTGCGCGGATGCCGTGCGCTCAAATCCCCCATGGCAAAACTTGTTCCAGCCGGAAGCGCCCGGGCACCTCGGCGATTTCTGCGAACCGTCCGATCAGGGCCGTAGCCGGTATCGTCGAATATTCGTGATGAGCGTGTAGAGCGTGCAGCCATGGCGGAACGGCAAGTCGCTACGCCGGCTGGTCGTGCTGGACTCGAAATGGCGTTCATATCGACGCGATCGCCCGGCGGCGCCGGGCAGGGTCCGCCAAAACCTGCGCAAACATCAAAGCAATCCCTTCTGCTTCAGGCTCGTCCAGCGGCCCTTGCCGATGATCAGGTGGTCATGAATGGTGATGCCGAGCGGCTCCACCGCGCGGCGGATATCCCGCGTCATGGACACGTCATCCTGCGACGGAGTTGGGTCGCCGCTCGGATGGTTGTGCACGAGAATGAGCGCGGTGGCATCCAGCTCCAGCGCGCGCCGGGCGACCTCCCGTGGATAGACCTGAACGTGGTTTACCGTGCCTTCCGCCAGTCTCTTGTCTGCCAGCAGGCGATTGCGGCTGTCGAGGAACAGTACCTGGAACACCTCGACCGGATGATGCGCCAGCATGATCTGGAGGTAGTCGATCAGGCGGTCCCAATTGTTAATAATCGGGCCGTCTGCAATTTCGGTGTGTGCCAGGTGCAGCGCGGCATCCCGGATCAGCCGCATTCTGGCGATGCTGTCGGGCCCGACCCCTGGAACGCGCCGGAGCTCGTCGGGCGAGGCAGCCAGGACACGCCCGAACGTACCGAACTGCTCAAGCAACTGCGCCGCGGTCTGCGCGGGATCGCTGCCGCGGCGGCGGGGCGAATCGAGTATGGCCCACAGCAGCGCGTGGTCGTCCGTACTGCTCAAGGCCGCGCCGCGGCGGGGTTTGATTGTGGACGCATCCCGCAGCACATATGAGCATTTGGTGTGTTCGGACATTTTGCCACACTTTCCATTTCGGCTCTGCTCCGACGACCGCCCTTCGGAGCATGGTTAGCAAAGTCTGAACGTCGTCGGACGGCACTGGAATCAGCCAGTCGGCCGCGCGATTGGCCTATCTCAGCGACCGCGTTGGCCTAGGCCGTTCGCTCTATCCATGTGCAGGCCATTGCAGCCCCCGCATCCCGGAACGCATCCTGTCCTGGTCCGCGCCCGAAAGGCGAGAGGCCGGCTATGGATTTGCTCTGCCGGCCGGGTTGCCGATGAGCGCATGCTGCTCCAAACGCACGACGTTCCCCTTGCCAATCTTGTCGGTACCGTTATGATATACGGCTCATCTGAATGAGCGATACGGACATAATGGGAGCAAACACTTGACCGGGGAGATCCGTCCAGGCCCGTATCCGGAAGACGGCGCAACGCCCGCTCCGTTCGGCCGGACGTGCGGCACCCAGGCTGGCGAACGCGTGCCATGCGAGAGCGATGAACGGTTCCAGGCCATCTTCCAACAAGTTGCCGTTGGGCTGGCGGAAATCAGCCTCGATGGCCGCTGGCTCAATGTCAACCATCACCTCTGCGACATGCTCGGCTACAGCCGCGATGAACTGCGCGGCACGGAAACCCGGGATGTCACCTATCCTGGCGACCTTGCATCCGAACGGGCGCAGCTGCCGCGTCTGCTCACCGGCGAGATCGCCTCCTTCACGCTGGGAAAACGATTTATTCGCAAGGATGGTTCGCCTTTTTGGGCTGCCCTGACCGTCTCGCCGCTGCGCGACCCGACCGGAACGCCGCAATGCCTCATCGGTGTTATCGAGGACATTTCCACCCGCAGGCCCGCCGAAGCGGCTTTGCGCGAGAGCGAGCAGCGCTACCGCGCATTGTTCGATGGCGCTCCGCTGCCGAGCTATCTGGTCGACCCGACCAACGACGCCATCGTCGACTGCAACGATGCCGCCGCTACGATGCTGGGCTATGATCGCGACGTGCTCCGGGTCATGCGCCTCCCGGACTTCGATCCGGCATCGGAGGAAGCCGATCCCGTGCCGCGTGCCTCCATGGCGATGGGACGCGCGGCCCTGTCCGAAGCCCAGCACCGGACACGGTCCGGCGAATTCCGCGATGTGGTTGTTGCCTCAGTCCCGATCGACCTTGCCGGCCGCCGCTTGTTGCACAGCACGGCGGTCGACGTCACCGAGCGTAAAAAGGTCGAGGCCCGCTTTCGTGCCACCTTCGATCGCGCCGCGGTCGGCATCGCCCATATCGCGCCCGATGGCCGCTTTCTGCTGGTCAACGAACCGATCTGCAATCGCCTCGGCTACACCCGGGAGGAACTCCTGCGCCGCGCGGTGCACGACGTGGTGGACCTCGAGCAGCGCAAGGATGTTCTTCTGGGGTTACGCAGCCTGGCCCTGGGGGAAGTCGATTTGTACACCGGCGACCGCCGCTATGTCTCCGCCGACGGCCGAATGCTGGACCTGTCGGTGACGGTCTCGATGGTTCATGACCGCGCCCAGCAATCCTATTTCCTGGTCGTGGCGCAAGACATCAGTGATCGCAAGAAAGCCGAGCATGAGCTGGCGCTGTATCGCAGCAGCCTCGAAGCGCTGGTCGTCGAACGAACGCGTGATCTCGAAACCGCCAACCGGATGCTGCAGCTCAGCGAACAACGCTACGCCTATGCGGCGGAGGCCACCAGCGACGGGATCTGGGACCTGAACCTGGATACCGGGCAGATCACCTATAGCCCGACTTGGTTCAGCATGCTCGGTTTCGCCCCGGATGAGTTCGCGCACGAACTCAGCGCCTGGGAAGAATTGATCCATCCCGACGACCGCGAGGCAACGTTCGCGGCCATGGCAGCCTGCATCGAGACCGCCGATACCTCCGCGCTGGAGTTCCGGATGCGCGCCCGCGACGGCAGCTACCGGTGGATTCTCAGTCGCGCCAAGGTCGTGGAGCGCGATGCGGCGGGCAATCCCACCCGTCTCGTCGGCGCCCATACCGACCTGACCAGCCGCAAGCAGGCGGAAGCCCAGTTGCGCGAGGCAAAGGAGGAGGCGGAGGCGGCAAACCAGGCGAAGTCGTGGTTCCTGGCGATGATGAGCCACGAGATCCGCACGCCGCTAAACGGCGTGATCGGCATGACCGAGGTCATGCAACAGGAGGCGCTGCCCGAGCGCCAGGCCGGTGCCTTGCGGATCATCCGCGAGTTCGCCGCCAACCTGATGACGCTGATCGACGATATCCTCGATTTCTCGAAAAGCGAGGCCGGCCGGCTGGAACTGGAACTGGCCCCGGTTTCGTTGACCGACCTGATCGAGGGCGTGTGCAATGCGATCGCCCCGATGGCGGACGCGAAGGGGGTCGATCTTTCCGCCGCCATCGCCCCGGATGTGCCCGCGCTGGTGCTGGGCGACCCCACGCGCCTGCGCCAGATTCTCACCAACCTCGCCGGCAACGCGGTGAAGTTCAGCGGCGGACGGGCGCGGACGCGCGGACGCGTGGCGCTGCGGGTGGAGGTGGCGCAGGCCGAGCCGCTGCTCTTGCGCGTCCATGTGATCGACAACGGCATCGGCATGACGGCGGACGCGATCGCCCGGCTGTTCGTGCCGTTCAGCCAGGCGGATGCCGGCACCACGCGCCGCTTCGGCGGCACCGGGCTGGGCCTGGCCATCACCAAACGCCTGCTCGACCTCATGCAGGGCGGGATCACGGTGGCAAGCCGGCCGGGCGAGGGCACCCAATTCGTCGTGACCCTGAAGCTGGAAAGGACACCCGACGCGACCGGCGAGGTTCTGCCCGACCTGGCCGGTCTCGACTGTATTCTGATCCGGGGAACCGACATCATCGACGCCGCCGATTTGCGCGCCGCCCTCGCGCCGGCCGGCGCGCGCGTGCACCTGGACGGCGATTGGAACGAGGCCCTGGACCGGGCGAAGGGGCTGGCCGGACCGATCATTATCATCCGCGATCTTGGTCCCGGGCAGGCCAGCGACGCCCCCGCGCCGCTGCCGGTTGGGGTCCACCCGCTGCTGTTGCGCCGCGAACAACGCTGGTGCGCCCAGCTGGATGCTCACGAGGGCGCCGGTCTCGACCTGGGCTGGCTCCGGCGGGACGCGTTGCTGCGCGCGGTTGCCATTGCGGCCGGACGCCTGCCGCGGAGCCGGTTCGATGAGGGCGGATCGGTGGCGGCCACGCCGCAGCAGGCGGACCCGCCGCCCAGCATTGCCGAGGCGCGCGCGCAGGGGCGGCTGATCCTGCTGGCCGAGGACGACGAGATCAACCGCACGGTGATCGTGCAGCAGCTCAACCGGCTCGGCTATGCCGCCGAGACCGCCGGCACCGGCCGCGCCGCCCTGAAGATGTGGCGGAGTGGTGACTACGCGCTGCTGCTGACCGATCTCTATATGCCGGCGATGGATGGCTACCAACTGGCCGCGGCGATACGGCAGGAGGAAGCGAGCCGGCAGGCGGAAGCGGGCGCGCGGCGGATACCCATCCTGGCGCTGAGCGCCAACGCGTTGCGTGGCGAGGCCGAGCGGGCGCGGTCGTTCGGCGTGGACATGTACCTGACCAAGCCGATCCGCCTGCACGATCTGCAAGCCGCCCTGGCGACTGCTCTGACCGCTGCGCCCAGATCGACCGGAGAGCCGGCCCCCGCGGCCTCGCCTCCGGCCACCGCCGTGGCGGTCGCGCGGCCGGCCTTCGACGTCTGCACCCTGATTGCTTACATGGGAGACGAAACCGATGTGCTCGAAAGTTTCCTGACGCGCTTCACCGAAGCGACGGGCGAACTGGTGAGTGATCTGCGCAAAGCGGTTGCCTGCCGGGAACCAGGCCGCGTGCGCGGGATCGTGCACAAGCTGAAATCATCGTACCGTTTTGTCGGTGCGTTGCCTCTGGCAGAGCTTTGCGAGCGTTTCGAAATGCTCGGCGATAACAACGATATCGAAACGATTATGCAGGCGATGCCGGCATTCGAATCCGGCTGGGCCGAACTTGAAACCCGCATCGCCGATTTCCTTTTGCGCGCCAGAACCGCCGAGGCCGGTGGCCTTCCCTGGCCGCGCTGAACTTCCCACCGTCGCGCCGGGCATTACCCTTTCATGCCGGTCGAAAGCCCGCGTGTTCACGGTGTCCGCGCAAGCCACCATAATTGCTTTTGCAATCGCGGTGTCAAATTCACGCTGCAACGTCTTGCATCTGCGCATTAAGTTAGAAGCGAGCGCCAAATTCTGCCACACCCACCCGTCAACAAAACGCAAAAACAGGATCATTTCTGCGACTTTCCGTTTTTACGCTTGAAAAAACATTTGTTGTAAGCTATTTTAGAAACCTATTCATGTGAACAGTGCCCCCATTATGCCTGCTTCAGCATGCACGATCTTGATAGCCGATGACCACGCCCTGATCCGTTCCGGGCTGCGTGGCTTTCTCGCGGGCCTGTCGGAGAAAAACCGTGTCGAGGCCGCTGCATCCCTCGACGAGGTCGTCGCTCTCCTCGGCGCGCAAATTGTCGACCTGCTGCTGATTGACCTCGACATGCCAGGAATGCACGGCATCGCCAGCCTGAATACGTTGCGTGAAGACTTTCCTGCGCTGCGGATTGCGGTCCTGTCCGGCACGGATGACCGAAACACCATCATGCAGGCGCTCGGCGCCGGGGTGAACGGCTACATCCCGAAGGCGGTCCGCCCCGAGGAACTCGCCTTCGCGATTGAGAGCATCCTGGCCGGCCGAATCTACCTGCCGCCCGACATCATCACCCAAAGCCACGCCCCCAATCCCACCGCCGGCGGCGTGTCGGCGGCGTGGCCGATCGCGCCCCCCGGGCTGACCGCGCGCCAGGACGAGGTGCTCGCCCTGATCACGCGCGGCCTGTCGAACAAGGAGATCGCGCGCGATCTGAACATGGCCGAAGGCACCGTGAAGATCCATGTCGCCGGCATCTTCCGCCGCCTGGACGTGCAGAACCGCACCGAAGCGGCGCTCCGCGCCCGGGAACTCGGCCTCGCCTGACCCGCAACCGCCGCGCCCGCGATTCAGCCGCCGATAGAACATATCATTCACCCTTGGCGGCGCGCGCCGATACGGCGCGGATGGGAACCGGTGGCACATCGCTTCACGCGGAGGTGATATGCGTCCGTTGATGAAAGCGGCGGACGTTTCTGACGTCGGCAGGCTGGCAAACATCACGCTGCGGTGTTACTGTTTGCAACGCGGGGAATGGCTGGGCGAGTACACGTAAAGAGGGTGGCTAAAATACAAAATCCCTTCAGGATGTTTAATATTTTGCGTGATGCCCCAGGTAAATCTCCATCGTGCCTTGAATAAAATGATGTAATATCAGTCCGCGTAAAGAGCACCCACCATCCGGCCTCAATAATGGTGGGTCCGAAGTGTTTGAGACCATCGCGATGGATCGCTCTTTTCGTGGTTGGTGTAGCGACATTCGGGGAAAATAATGCAAAATCAGACAATCGATGACAACAGCGATCCGCTGACGGAGCTGTTTGCCCAAAGCCATGGCCTGCGGACACGCATGGCCGTGTTACTGAACGCCGGCGGTGCGGCGCAGCGCGCCCTGGCCCCGCTCGTTGATCTGCTGGCCCGGCTTTCCCTGGCTGCGGCGTGTTCCACCCCCGCGATGCTCGCCGGCGGCAATGTGGCGGGCCTCGGCGACGCCGGGTGGGCGCTCAGCATCGTCCAGGTGGCAGGGCCGGTGCTGTTGACCCTGGGCCTGTTGGTTCGGCCCATCGCGTTGCTGATGTTGGCCTTGACGCTGATGGCCCCGGCCGGCGGACAATCGCAGGACGCGCATCTGTTCTGTGCCGCCCTCCTGGGCTGGTATGTGGCCGAGGGCGCGGGGCAGTTCTCGCTGGACCGCATGCTGAAAAAGGGCATGGATTTCAGCCCGTTGCCTTTGTCCGGTCGGGCCGCTGCGGCCGGTCGCTGGTTCGACCGGCAGGTCAGCCCGGCCTATCGGCTCGCGCTGCGGCTGTGGCTGGCCGTCTCACTCGCCGTGCCCATGCTGGCGCCCACAACGCTTCCTGCGACAGAGCTGCTGCTGCCGTTCCTGGCCGCGATCGCCGTCGTGCTGCTGGCGCTGGGCCTCGCCACCCCCCTGGTGGCCGCCGGGCTTCTGGTCGCGAGTTCGGTCATGGCGATGGTCGGCGCCGATCAGTGGGCGACGCCTTATGGCGCGCTGCTGCTGGCCCTGCTGGGTGTCTACGGCGCCGGACGCTATTCGCTGGATCATCTGATCGTCCAGATCGCGCATCGCCCGCCCCGGGCCGCGGGCGACGCTCCTCACATCGTCATCGTCGGCGGGGGCTTCGGCGGCATGGCGTGCGCGGCGGGGCTGCGTCATGAACATGCGCGGATCACGCTGATTGACCGGAACAATTACCATTTGTTTCAACCGCTGCTGTATCAGGTCGCGACCGCCTGCCTGTCCCCCGGCGACATCGCGACCCCGATCCGCGGCTTCTTCCGCGGCTGCCGGAACCTGAGCGTGCTGTGCGGCAGCGTCTCCGGTGTTGACACCGCTGCCAGGCGTGTGTGGGTGGATGGCCAGGCGATCGCCTATGACACGCTGGTCCTGGCGACAGGCGCCACGCACAGCTATTTCGGCCACGATGACTGGGCCGCGCATGCACCCGGGCTGAAATCCGTCGAAGATGCGACAAGGATTCGCAGCCGCATCCTCGATGCTTTCGAACAGGCCGAGGTGACGGACGACCCTGCCACAAGGCGGAAACTCCTGACCTTCCTCATCGTCGGGGCGGGACCAACCGGGGTCGAACTGGCCGGCGCCATTGCCGAACTCGCGCGCAACGGGATGGCAAAGGATTTCCGCAATTTCGATCCTGCATCGGCGCGCATCATCCTGGTGGAGGCGGCGCCCCGCGTGCTGCCGCCCTTCGACAGCCGGATGTCGGCCTTCGCCCGTTCCTCGCTTGAGGCTCTCGGCGTGGAGGTGCGGGTGGATAGCAAAGTGGAGACCGTTGACGCCAATGGTGTCGTGGTGAACGGCGAGCGCATTTTCGCCGGCACCGTTCTTTGGGCGGCCGGTGTCGTTGCCTCGCCGGCAGCGACGTGGCTGGGCACCGAACCGGATCGGGCCGGCCGCATCAAGGTCGGGCTGGATCTGTCCGTTCCGGGTCTGCCCAACGTGTTCGCGATCGGCGACACAGCCCTGGCGCTCGCCTGGGAGGGCCGGCCGGTTCCCGGGCTTGCCGCCGCGGCAAAGCAGCAGGGCTCCTATGTTTCTGCGGTGCTGCGGGCCCGGCTGCGCGGCCACAACCCGCCGCCTCCGTTCCGCTATCGGCACAAAGGCAGCCTGGCCACCATCGGCCGCGAGAGCGCGGTGGCTGATTTTGGCCGGTTCAGGCTCACCGGCTCCGTCGCGTGGTGGCTGTGGGGCGCCGTGCATGCGCTGTTGCTGGTTGGCTTGCGCAATCGGTTGACCGTGGTTGTCGGCTGGATGTGGTCCTATTTCACCTACGACGTTGGGGTCCGGCTGATTACCGGCGAGAAGCCCCGCCGGCCCGCCGCCCTGCACGAAGGCCCGCACCTCCAATCGCCGACGGCTGCCTTTGGGTTTGAGGAGGGGAAGGAATTGTCACGCTCTCCGAGCCCGGTCTTTGCCATGCGTCCCGACGTGGCCCTTCACCCGTGAAGGTAATTTCCACCCGGGAAGTTGTCGGAAGGCTTCGATAGCTGACGAGCGATCCGGTCGGGCAACCGACCGGATCGACGCCTTGTCGCGATTGGGTTAACCGCCGCCTACACCTTCCGCCCCGGCATCCGGTGCCGGAACGCCAGCGCCTCGGCCACATCCTGCCGCCGGATCGCCGCCACGCCCGCCAGATCGGCGATGCTGCGCGCCACCCGCAGCGTGCGGGTGAACCCGCGCGGCGACAGGCGCAGCCGCTCCGCCGCCTGCTCGGCCAGCGCCCGCGCTTCCGGCGCCAGCGTCAGCCCATGCGGGTCCGCCTCGGCATTGGTCGCCGGCCCCTCGGTGCCGGCACGGGCCAGTTGCGCCTGGCGCGCGGCGGCGACGCGGGCGGCCACCACGGCACTCGCCTCGCCCGGCGGCGCCCGTGACAGCTCGACCGCCGAGGTCGGCTGCACCGCGATGGTCAGGTCGATGCGGTCGAGCAGCGGTCCGCTCAGCCGGTTCTGATAATCCTCCCCGCAACGTGGGGCCCGGCCGCATTCGCGTCCGGCATCGCCCAGATGCCCGCAGCGGCACGGGTTCATCGCCGCAATCAGCAGAAACCGCGACGGATAGGTCACGTGCGCGGCGGCGCGGGCCACCGTGGTGCGTCCGCTTTCCATCGGCTGCCGCAGTGAATCGAGCGACTGGCGCGGAAATTCCGGCAGCTCGTCCAGAAACAGCACGCCGCGATGCGCCAGACTGGCCTCGCCCGGCCGCGCCCGTTGCCCGCCGCCGGTCAGCGCCGCCTGCGACGCGGTGTGGTGCGGCTCGCGGAATGGCGGACGCATCACCAGCCGGCCGCCATCCAGCATGCCGGCGACCGAATGGATCATCGACACCTCCAGCGCCTCCCGCGGCGTCAGGTCGGGCAGCAACCCGGGCAGCCTTGCCGCCAGCATGGATTTTCCGGCACCGGGCGGGCCAACCAGCAGGATGTTGTGGCCGCCGGCCGCGGCGATCTCCAGCGCCCGCCGCGCCGATTCCATGCCGCGCACCTCGGCGAGGTCGGGTGGCCGGCCGGTCTCGGCGAAACCGGCCGGCTCCGGCGGGGTGAGCACCTGGGTGCCGCGGAAATGGTTGATCAGCGCCAGCAGGTCGGCGGGGGCGAGCACCTGGATCTGCCCCGCCCAGGCCGCCTCGCCGCCCTGGGCTGCCGGGCAGATCAGCCCCAGCCCGCGCGCCGAGGCGCCGATCGCCGCCGGCAGCACGCCGGCCACCGG
Organism: uncultured Alphaproteobacteria bacterium; assembly: GCA_963709085.1. Lineage (GTDB taxonomy): Bacteria > Pseudomonadota > Alphaproteobacteria > Acetobacterales > Acetobacteraceae > Rhodovastum. The sequence continues at coordinate 2,834,786 of CAVPVB010000007.1, read as the reverse complement.
GTTCAGCGAGCCATCCAGGGAAAGCTCCCCCAGCGCCGCGAATTCCGCCAGTTCCTCGCGCGGCAGCACTTCCATGGCGGCCAGCACCGCCAGCGCGATGGGCAGATCGAAATGGCTGCCTTCCTTCAGCAGGTCGGCCGGCGCCAGATTGATCAGCACCCGCTTTGGTGGCAGCGCCAGGCCCATGGCGGTCAGCGCCGCACGCACCCGCTCGCGCGCCTCGCCCACCGCCTTGTCCGGCAGGCCGACCACCAGGAAGGCGGGCAGCCCGGAGGAGATCTGCACCTGCACCTCCACCGGCACCGCCTCGATGCCGGAGAAGGCGAAGCATTGCACGCGGGAGATGGTCATTGCCGGCGGTATACGGCCCCGCATCTCCGGAAGCGGAATGAATTGGCCATCAATCCCGCATCAATCGGCGACGGCACGATCCATTGCCCCATTGTTCCCGGGCTGCGCCTGCGATACGGCACCGCGCAGGCAGGGCAGGGGCGGGCAATGTCGGGTTTTGATGCGCATCGGTGGACGGCGCTGCGGCAACGCGCAAACCACCTGGCCGACAGTTGCGACCGCAATTTGCTGTTCTCGTTGCTGCTCTGCCTGCTGACCGGCGCGATTGCCTCGGTCCTGCAAGGGCAGGAACGTCAACTGGGACCTGCGCAATTACCACCTCTACAATCCGTTTGCCCTTCTCAATGGCCGCTTCCCGCTCGACCTGATGCCGGCCGGGTTACAGACCAACTTCAACCCGCTGCTCGATCTGCCCTATTACGTGCTGGCCGCCGGCCCGCTGGCGGCCGCGCCCCGGCTGATGGCGGCGGCGGCCGGGCTGCCGTTCGGCCTGCTGCTGTTCGCAACCCTGAGCCTGGCGCGCTGGGTGCTGCCGGCGCCGGACGCCGCGGGGCGCCTGCTGCCCTGGATCGCCGCCGCCATCGGCGGCACTGCCGCCGTGACGGTCGCGGAAATCGGCACCACCTTCAACGACATCCCCTGTGCGGCCTTGCTCGTGGGCGCGCTGGCGGTGGGCGGGCCAGGCTGCACGGCGCGACCGGTCACCTGGCGCCTGGCCTGCGCCGGCGCCATGGCCGGCGCGGCGGTTGCGCTCAAGCTGACCAGCGCGGTGATCGCGCCGGGGGTGCTGGTGGGTCTGCTGGTGGCCACGCCGGGCTGGCGCGGCCGCGGCCGCGTGCTGGTCGTGTTCGGCGCCACGGCGTCCCTGACCGCGCTGGTGCTCGCCGGTCCCTGGGCGCTGCTGCTGCACCAACGCTACGCCAGCCCGACCTTTCCGTTGATGAACCACCTGTTCCGTTCGCCCTGGTACCCGCCCGAGGACATCATTGACCCCAACTTCCTGCCGCGCAGCACGCTGCAGGCCTGGTTCTATCCGTTCTGGTGGATCGGCCGGAACGCCGGCCTGGTGACGGAAGGCCCGTTCCGCGACGCCCGGCTGGCGCTGGCGATGCTGGCGCTGCCCGTGCTGGCGGTGGGTCTCCTGCGCGCCGAGCCGGCGCGGCGGCGGCGCGTGTCCGCCCTGCTGCTCGCCGCGGCGATCGGCTATCTCGGCTGGCTGCGCAGTTTTTCCATCCTGCGCTACGCCGTGACGCTGGAGGCTTTTGCCGCCGTTATCATCGTCGTCGCGGTGCAGGATTTCTGCCGGTTGCGGTGGCTGCGCGGCAGCTCGGTACTCCTTGGCGGCGCCGGCGCTGGCGGCGGTGCTGCTGGCGGTGCTGCTCTGGCGGACGCAGGTGGCGGACTGGGGGCGCATTCCGTACGGCCCCCGCGTGTTCGACATCGAGGCCATCACGTTGCCGCCGGACAGTCTGGTGCTGTCGGTCAGCGCGCCGGTGGCGGGGCTGCTCCCGTTCCTGGATGCGCCGGGCTTCCGGGCCGTCGGCATCATTGGGCCGATGTTCGCCGCCCGCGGCTGGCGCCTCCACGACGAGGCGATGCGGATCATCCGCACGCACGAAGGCCCGGTCTTCGCGATCGTCCCGGGCAGCGCTGCCCTGCAACTCGTGCCGCCCGAGGCCGGGCTGGCGTTCGACGCCGCGCAATGCCGGCCGGTCCGCGCCAATATCAGCCCCGGCGCCGAGATCGACCTGTGCCCGGCGCAGCGCCGGGTACCGCCGCCGTCCTAGCCGGCTTCCGCCGCGGGGGGCGCGCACGATATAAGAGCCTGTGATGTGTGGTGCGGACGCCGCCCCCTGCATCGGCGTTCGGTCATGCAGGCTGCGATCCCCGCGGCGGCCGGGCCGCTATGGCCAGGGAGTTCCCATGTTTCAGCCGATTCGTGCCGCGGCGTTTGCGGCCGTCCTGCTTGTGTCCGCCACCGCCGGTCATGCCGAAGGGCTGGCGGAAGCCGTCGGAGTGGCGCCGTCCGATCCGTTGCAGTCCTTCAACCGCGCCATGTACGATTTCAACAAGGGGGTCGTGGACTACGTCATCGATCCGACCGTCGATGCCGTCGGGCCATACACCCCGGCGCCGGTGGTGACCGGGCTTGGCAACGCCTACAACAACCTCACCGAAATCGAGTATGTGCTGAACGGCGCCCTGCGCCGTGACGCCAACATGATCCTGACCTCGGCCGGACGGTTCGTGGTCAATTCGACGGTCGGCATCGCCGGCCTGTTTGATGTCGCGACCCCGCTCGGCCTGCCCCGGCAGAAGGGCGATTTCGGCGAGGCGATGTGCGCGGCGGGGGTGCCGCCGGGTCCGTACGTGGTGCTGCCGCTGGTCGGGCCGGCGAACGTGAACAGTGCGGGTCTGCTCGCTGGCGGCGTGGCGATCGAGGTCTATCTGCTCAGTTTTATTTCGACCACGCTGGCCTTCGCCGACTTCGTGTTCATCGATGTCGGCGGCTCGGCCGCGGCGCTGCGCTATGCGACCGACATCCCGCCCGGCGCCGACGGCTACGCCGTGCAGCGGGGCGAGTACCAGGGCTACATCAAGACGGCCTGCGGTGCGGCGTCGGGCAGCATCGGCCAGACGGCGGCAGCCGGCCGGTAGAATTGCCTGACAAAACAAAGAACTGCAGCGCTCTGACCGTAAACGGTCAGAGCGCTCCGGCGCGCAGGCGAGTCCCTACAGCCGGGCAAGCAGCCCCAGGCGCGGCGCGATGGCGTAATTGAGCTGCAACAGCACGATGAAGCCGATGCTCCAGTAGGTGTTCACCAGGCACAGCAGCGCGCCGAAGCCGTACAGCGCCTGGGCGATGACGATGCGCCGCTCGATCGACGTGCCGGCCAGTGCCGGCACGTCATCCTTCAGCAGCGCGTGGCCGCTGGCGTAGCGCCAGCTCGCGAACAGGATGACGCCGAGCAGCAGCACGTTCAGCCAATACTCCGCCAGCGCCACCCGGTAGGTGATGAACCCGGCCATCAGCGCGGTCGAAAACGGCATCAGCGTGACGGCGAACAGGAAGGCCAGGTGAATCCAGGCCAGATCGCGGTCGCCACGGGCAAAATAGTTGAGCTGCGTCTGCTGTCCGACCCAGAAGATGCCGAGGGTGAGAAAACTCATCAGATAAACCAGCAAATGCGGCAGCAGCCCCGCCAGAATCTGCCAAAGTTCCGCCTCGCTGTGCACCGCGGCGATCGCCGGGGCGCGCAGGTCGAGCACCAGCAGCGTCAACGCCACCGCGAACACGCCGTCGCTCAGCGCGGCCAGGCGTTCGATGCTCTGGCCGGCGATGCGATTGTACTGTGTGTGCATGCTGCGCCTGCTCCTATCGGGGCGTTGCCCCACCAAGGGCTTGGGTCCTTGGAACCCAATCCTCCGTACCTGGTGATGCGGTGCAAGTGGCGGGAACCGCTCTCCCTGCGGTATGAGCGTGGGATCGCCCCGCAAGGACCCGGCATGACCGCCCCCGACCCGCGCGCCAATTCCATCCTGGTCGGCCACGCCGCGGCGGAGGCGGCCCTGGCCGAGGCGGTGCGCGCCGGCCGGTTGCATCATGCCTGGCTGATCACCGGGCCGCCGGGCATCGGCAAAGCCACGCTCGCCTTCCGCTTCGCCCGCCGCCTGCTGGCCGGCGGCGCCGGCGAGGGCCTGTTCCTGCCCGAAACCCATCCGGTGTTCCGCCGCGTCGCCGCCGGCACCCATGCCGACCTGCTGACCGTCGAGCGGGAATGGGACCCGAAGCGGAAGAAAATGCGCGGCGAGATCGTCGTCGCGGATGCCCGCGGAGTCCCCGATTTCCTGCATCTGACGCCCGCTGAGGGCGGCTGGCGCGTGGTAATGGTGGACGGCGCCGAGGACCTCAACCACCAGGCCGCCAACGCCATTCTGAAAGTGCTGGAAGAACCGCCGCCGCGCGCGGTGCTGCTGCTGGTCTGCGCCGCCCCCGGCCGGCTGCTGCCCACGCTGCGCAGCCGCTGCCGCCGCCTGCGCCTGTCGCCGCTGACCGAGGCGGAGGTGGCCGGGTTGCTCGATCGCTTCAGCCCCGGGATCGATCCCGCCGAGCGCGACCGTCTGGCCGCCATGGCCGAGGGCTCGCCCGGCCGGGCGCTTTCTCTCGCTGCCGGCAACGGGGTGGGGCTGGCCGAGCTGGTGTCGCAGGTGCTGGAGAACGTGCCGAGGCTCACCATCGGCCGGGCGCACGACGTGGCCGATGCGCTGGGGCGCGATGACGAGGCGTTCGCCACCTTCATGGACCTGCTGCGTACCGCGCTGGCGGCGTCGGTGCGCGACGTGGCGCGCGGCCGGGCCGATCCCGACCAGATCAGGCTGATCGGCGCCCGGCCCCTTGATGCCTGGGTCGACGTGTGGCAGGGGCTGTGCCGCCTGCAGGACGAGACCGAGGCGCTGCACCTCGACCGCCGACAAGCCATCGTGACCGGCCTTGGCCTGCTGGCCGGCACCGCTGCCCCGATTTATTCACCATGAGCCCCATGAAACCCAAATTCTACGTCACCACCCCGATCTATTACGTCAACGACGTGCCGCATATCGGCCACGCCTACACCACGATCGCCTGTGACGTGCTGGCCCGCTGGAAGCGGCTGGATGGGTTCGACGTTTTCTTCCTCACCGGCACCGACGAGCACGGGCAGAAGGTCGAAAAAGCGGCTTCCGCGGCCGGAATCGACCCGCTGGGATTCACCGACCGGGTCAGCACCGCTTTCCAGGACATGGCCCGCGCCATGGGCGTCTCCAACGACGATTTCATCCGCACGACCGAACTGCGGCACAAGATCGCCACCACCGAACTCTGGCGCCGCCTGCAGGATGCCGGCGAAATCTACCTGGGCGGCTATGAGGGCTGGTACGCGGTCCGCGACGAAGCGTTCTACGACGAGTCCGAACTCACCACCCGTCCGGACGGCAGCCGCGTCGCCCCGTCCGGCGCACCGGCGGAGTGGGTGGTCGAGCCCAGCTATTTCTTCCGCCTCTCCGCCTGGCAGGACCGGCTGCTGGAATTCTACGACAGCCACCCCGATTTCATCGCCCCCACCAGCCGGCGCAACGAGGTGCTGAGCTTCGTCCGCGGCGGGCTGAAGGATCTGTCGGTCAGCCGCACCAGCTTCCGCTGGGGCATTCCGGTGCCGGGCGATCCGGCGCATGTAATGTATGTGTGGCTGGACGCGCTGAACAACTACGTCACCGCCACCGGCTGGCCCGACCCCGCCGCGCCGCGCGCCGGCTTCTGGCCCGCCGACCTGCACATGGTCGGCAAGGACATCCTGCGCTTCCACGCCGTCTACTGGCCCGCCTTCCTGATGGCCGCCGGGCTCGCGCCGCCGAAGCGGGTGTTCGCCCATGGCTGGTGGACCATCGAGGGCGAGAAGATGAGCAAATCGCTCGGCAACGTCATCGCCCCCGCCGATCTGGTGGCAGCCTACGGGCTTGACCCGGTGCGGTTTTTTCTTCTCCGCGAGGTGCCGTTCGGCAGCGACGGGGATTTCAGCCGGCGGGCGCTGATTTCGCGCATGAATGTCGAGCTTGCCAACGATCTCGGCAATCTGTCGCAGCGCTCGCTGAGTCTGGTGGCCCGCAACTGCGCCGGCGTGCTGCCGCCGCGCGGCGCGCCCACCGAGGAGGATACCGCCATCCTGGCCGCCGCCGATGCGCTGCCCGCGCTGCTGCGCGGCTATATCGACCGCCAGGCCTTTCACGAGGCGCTGGAGGAAGTGTGGAAACTGGTGCGGGCCGGCAATGGCTATATCGACCGCCAGGCCCCCTGGGCGCTGAAGAAGACCGACCCCGAGCGCATGGCCAGCGTGCTGCGGGTGCTGGCCGACGTGCTGCGATCGGTGGCCACCGTGCTGCAGCCCTTCATGCCGGGCAGCATGGCCAAGATGCTGGACCAGCTCGGCGTGCCGGAGGGCGCGCGCGACCTGGCCGCCCTCGCCACGCCGCTGCCGGACGGCACGGTGCTGCCGCCGCCGCAGGGGGTGTTTCCCCGTCATGTCGATGATGTTGTACAGTAATTTGATGCTGATCGATTCGCATTGCCATCTGGACTATTACCGCCCTGACGAGATCGACGCCGTGCTGGCGCGCGCCGCCGCGGCAGGGGTGGGGGAGATGGTCACCATCGGCACCCGCCTGAGCCGCTCGCCGGAAATGTTCGCGCTGGCCGAGGCGCACCCCAATGTGTGGTGCACGGTGGGAACCCATCCGCACCACGCCGCCGAGCACCCGGTTCCGGCCCCGGCGGAAATTGCCGCCCTGGCGGCGCATCCGCGCTGCATCGGCATCGGCGAGGCGGGACTCGACTATTTCTACGACAAGGCGCCGCGCGACGTGCAGCAAGCCTGTTTCCGCGCCCATGTGCGGGCGGCGGCGCTCAGCGGCCTGCCGCTCGTCATCCACGCCCGCGACGCCGACGACGACATGATCACCATTCTGCGCGATGAATTGGCGAACGAGAAAAAATTCGGCTTTCTCCTGCACTGCTTCAGCTCCGGGCGCGGCCTGGCCGAGGCGGCGCTGGCGCTCGGCGGCTATATCAGTTTCTCCGGCATCTTAACGTTTCCGAAATCATCCGAAATCAGGGATATAGCCGGACAAATTCCGCTGGATCGTCTGTTGGTGGAAACCGATTCACCGTATCTCGCCCCGCTGCCCTTCCGGGGCAAGCGCAACGAGCCGGCCTGGGTGGCGCATACCGCCCGGGTGCTCGCCGAAGTGAAGGGCCTCACCCCGGAAGCGCTGGCCGGGCAGACCACGGCAAATTTCCGCCGCCTGTTCGCCAAGGCCCAGGTCGCCCCCGCCGCGTGACTGCCGTCCGGGCCATTCTGCTGGGCAGCGGCGGTTCGGCCGGGGTGCCGCATATCGGCGGGCCGGACGGTCACGGTGACTGGGGCGCCTGCGACCCGGCCGAGCCGCGCAACCGGCGCACCCGCAGCAGCGTCGTGCTGCAAGCTCCCGACGGAAGCGGGGGAGGGACCCTGCTGGTCGACACCTCGCCGGACATGCGCGCGCAATTGCTGGAGTGCGGCATTGCCCGGGTGGACGCGGTGTTGTTCACCCACGCGCATGCCGACCACATCGTCGGTCTGGACGATGTGCGCATTCTCAACCGCATCGCCGGCCGGCCGCTGGAGGCGTTCGGCACCGCAACGACGCTGGACGAAATCGAGGGACGGTTCGGCTATGCCTTCCATCCCTGGCAGCCGCCCGGTTTCTACCGGCCCGTGCTGGTGCGGCGCCCGATCCTGCCCCGCGAGACGGTGGAGGTCGGGGCGCTGCAGGTGCAGATTTTCGATCAGGATCACGGCTATTCCCGCTCGGTCGGCCTGCGCGCCGGGCCATTCGCCTATTCGACCGACGCGGTCACCCTCGACGAGGCGGCCTTTGCCACGCTCGAAGGCGTGGATACCTGGGTGGTCGGCTGCTTCCAGCGCGACTTCCACCGCACCCATGCCTGGCTCGACCGGGTGCTGGAATGGATCGCCCGGGTGCGGCCGCGACGGGCGGTGCTGACCCATATGGGCCAGGACATGGACTGGGCCTGGCTGTGCGCCCACCTGCCGGTGCCGGTGGAACCGGGCTATGACGGCATGGTGCTCGAGGTGCCGGGCTAGACCGGGGGGGAGGGGGCCGAACAGGGCGTGTCGCTCTCCGCCGCCATCCCGCCTCTTGCCCCGCCATGCTCGCCGGCCGACATTCGGACTGGCCGCAGAGATCGGAATACTGCCATGGCCGACATCGTGACCATCCGGCGCGCGACGCAGCACGATGCCGGGGCGCTGATCCGCGGCAACCTCGCCAGCCGCGAGGCGCACGGCGCCTGGGTGGAGCCGTTCACGGACCGGGATGGCTTCGACCGCTGGTTCGCCGAGACACGCACCGGCCGCAAAGTGGCGCTGGTCGCCGAGGCCGAGGGCGCCATCGCCGGCCTCGTGAACCTCAACGACATCGTCTACGGCATGTTCTGCAGCGCTTCGCTCGGCTATTTCGCCATGGCCGGTTTCGGTGGCCGCGGCCTGATGACGCGCGCCGTCGAACTGGCCGTCGCGCACGCTTTCAACGATCTCGGCCTGCACCGGGTGGAGTCGAACATCCAGCCCGATAATTTGCGCTCACGGGCGCTGGTGCAGCGCCTCGGCTTCCGCCTGGAAGGCTTCTCACCCCGCTATCTGCGCATTGCTGGCATCTGGCGCGACCATGAGCGCTGGGCGAAGCTGGCCGATGAAGACGCACCGGAAGGGGGGGTGGGGTGAAGGAAGGCCAGGGCTCTGCCCTGGACCCGCCAAGGGCCTCTCGGCCCTTGGTGGGGTCCAGGGGCAAAGCCCCTGGCCTTGCTTCACCCAATCTCCCATTGCGCCGCACCATCGATCTCGCTAGGAACGCCCCGGGTCACGCCCCCCCACCGGGGCGCTTCTCTTCTGTAAGGGAGAGCGATCATGGCGATCGCCGCTACCAGGCCGGGCATGCGTCCGGCAAACCCCCATTTTTCATCCGGTCCCTGCGCCAAACGACCTGGTTGGTCGGTTGCCGCGCTGGAAGGCGCGCTGCTCGGACGCAGCCACCGGGCCAAGGACCCGAAGGCGCGTCTCGCCGATGTGATCGAGCGGTCGCGCCGCATCCTCGGCATTCCCGCCGACTGGCGCCTGGGCATCGTGCCGGCGTCCGACACCGGCGCGGTCGAGATGGCGCTGTGGTCGCTGCTCGGCGCCCGTCCGGTCGATGTCCTGGCCTTCGAGAGTTTTTCCGAAACCTGGGCAACCGACGTCGTGAAGCAGCTCAAGCTGCCTGACGCGCGGGTGCTGAAGGCGCCGTACGGGCAGTTGCCCGACCTCGCCGAGGTCGATTTTTCTCACGATGTCGTGCTGGCCTGGAACGGCACCACCTCCGGCGTGCGGTTTCCGAACGGCGACTGGATTCCGGCCGACCGCGCGGGCCTGGTGATCGCCGATGCGACCTCGGCCGCCTTTGCCCAGGAACTGCCCTGGGACAAGCTCGATGTCGTCACCTGGTCCTGGCAAAAAGTGCTGGGCGGCGAGGCGGCGCACGGCATGCTGGCAATCTCGCCGCGCACGGTCGAGCGCCTGCTCACCTACAAGCCCGCGTGGCCGCTGCCGAAGATTTTCCGCCTCACCAGCGGCGGCAAGCTGACCGAAGGCATCTTCAAGGGCGAGACCATCAACACGCCGAGCATGCTGGCGGTTGAGGACGCGGTGGACGGGCTGCGCTGGGCGGAGTCGATCGGCGGCCTGCCCGCGCTGATCGCCCGCAGCGAGGCCAGCCTCGCTGCCATCGCCGCCTGGGCGGCGCAATCCGGCTGGGCGGATTTCCTCGCCGAGGTTCCGCAAACCCGTTCCAACACCTCCGTCTGCCTGAAGATAACCGCCCCGTGGTTCATCGCCCTGGACGCGGCCGGCCAGGCCGAGGCGGCGAAGAAGCTCGCCTCGCTGCTGGAGAAGGAAAAAGTAGCCTACGACATCGGCAGCTACCGCGACGCCCCGCCGGGCCTGCGCATCTGGGCCGGCGCCACCGTGGAACCGGACGACATCCGCGCCCTGCTGCCCTGGCTCGACTGGGCCTATGCCGAGGTCGCCGCACCCTACGCAACCCAGGCGGCGGAGTAACGCCCATGCCCAAGGTTCTCATCTCCGACAAGCTTTCTGCCGCTGCTGTCGAGATCTTCCGCGCCCGGGGGATCGAGGTGGACGTGAAGACCGGCCTGACGCCGGCCGATCTGCGCGGCATCATCGGCGACTATGACGGCCTGGCGATCCGCTCGGCCACCAAAGTGACCAAGGAAGTGCTGGAGGCCGCCACCCGGCTGAAAGTGGTCGGCCGCGCCGGCATCGGCGTCGACAATGTCGATGTGAAGGCGGCCACCGCCCGCGGCGTGGTCGTCATGAACACGCCGAACGGCAACGCCATCACCACCGCCGAGCATGCCATCGCCATGATGTTCGCGCTGGCGCGGCAGCTTCCCGAAGCCTCCGCCTCCACCAAGGCCGGCAAGTGGGAAAAGAACCGCTTCATGGGCGTGGAGCTGTTCGCCAAGACGCTCGGCCTGATCGGCTGCGGCAATATCGGCTCGATCGTCGCCGACCGTGCCATCGGCCTGAAGATGCGCGTCATCGCCTACGACCCGTACCTCACCGAAAAGCGCGCGCTCGACCTGGGCGTGGACAAGGTGGAACTGGACGAGTTGCTGGCGCGGGCCGACATCATCACGCTGCACGCGCCGCTGACCGATCAGACCCGCAACATCCTCTCGCGCGAGGCGATCGCCCGCACCAGGAAGGGCGTACGCATCATCAACTGCGCCCGCGGCGGTCTGGTGGACGAGGCGGCGCTGGCCGAAGCGCTGCAATCCGGCCACGTCGCCGGCGCGGCGCTGGATGTGTTCGAGACCGAGCCCGCCAAGGAAAGCCCGTTGTTCGGGCTTGAGAACGTGGTCTGCACCCCGCATCTCGGCGCCTCCACGGCGGAAGCGCAGGAGAACGTGGCACTGCAGGTCGCTGAACAGATCAGCGATTTCCTGCTCACCGGGGCAGTGACCAACGCCCTCAACATGCCGTCGGTGAGCGCCGAGGACGCGCCGCGGCTGAAGCCCTACATGGAGCTGTGCCGTCTGCTCGGCTCGTTCGCCGGCCAGCTTACGGCCACGCAGGACGGCGAGTTGAAGGCGGTGGCGATCGAGTACGAGGGGGCTGCCGCGAAGCTCAACCACCGACCGCTGACGGCGGCGGCGCTGGCCGGGTTGCTGGAGCCGCTGATGGCTGGTGCCAACATGGTCAACGCCCCGCTGCTGGCGCGCGAGCGCGGCATCGAAGTGGCCGAGACCGTGCACGACCGGCCGAGCGAGTACCAGACGCTGGTGCGCATTTCCGTCACCACCAACAAGCAGGTGCGCTCGCTCGCCGGCACGCTGTTCGCCGGCAGCAAGCCGCGGCTGGTGGACCTGAAGGGGATCCCGGTCGAGGCCGATTTCGCCCGATACATGCTGTACGTGACCAACAAGGATAAGCCCGGCTTCATCGGCCGCTTCGGCGCCACGCTGGCGGAGGCGGGCATCAACATCGCGACCTTCCACCTCGGCCGTGCCGAGGCCGGCGGCGATGCGATCTGCCTGGTGAGCGTGGACGAGCCGGTGCGCGAGGACGTTCTGACCCTGGTGCGCCAGCTGCCGCTGGTGGTGCAGGCGACCGCGCTGTCGTTCTGACGCAGGCAAGGCCAGGGGCCGGGCCCCTGGCCTTCTTTGCCGGTGAAGCCCGGCCCTACGTTTTGAGTGCGCCAGCATCTCCGCGAACGCCCGCACACGCTTGAGCGGCTGGCCGGCCGGCGGTCCGCCCTGGGACGAGCCTGTCAGCAGGCTGCCGGGATAGCCGAGGGCGCCGCAACGACGCCGCCTGGATCTCGCGCGGTGCTGGCCCGGCCTCGTTGCCTCCCTGGTTTGTGTCCCGGCTTGCGTGATTTCACCGATCCGCGAGGATGTGCCGCGGCAACGATTGGCGCAGAATGCGCCCCGCCTGCAACGGGAGGCACGCGCATGCGTGTTTCGGGCTGGCTCATCGGGCGACGGATCATGGTGGCCCTCGTCTGCGCCGGCGTCGCCTGGCTCAGCCAAAGCCACGCAGCGTGCGCGCAGCCCCGCAGCGCGATGGTCGTCGCGCTCGACGGGGCGATCGGCCCGGCGACGGCGGCCTATGTCGTGCGCAGCCTGGACGCCGCCGCGCGGGCGCAGGAAGCGGTCGTCGTGCTGCGCCTGGACACACCCGGCGGATTGGACAGCGCCATGCGCGACATCATCCGCGCCATGCTGGCCTCGCCGGTGCCGGTGATCGGCTACGTCGCCCCGAGCGGCGCCCGCGCGGCCAGCGCAGGCACCTACATCCTCTATGCAAGCGCGCTGGCGGCGATGGCGCCCGGCACCAATCTCGGCGCCGCCACGCCGGTCTCCCTGATCGGCGCCAGCCCGCTGCCAGGCATGCCAGGCCCGTCCGGCGAGACCCACCCGTCGCCCTCGGCCGATGCCGAACTGACGAAAATCACCAACGATTCCGCCGCCTATATCCGCGGTCTGGCGGCGCTGCACGGCCGCAACGCCGATTGGGCCGAGCATGCCGTGCGCGAGGCGGTGAGCCTGTCCTACGAGGCGGCGTTGCGCGAGCATGTCATCGATCTGGTGGCGGCGAACCTGCCGGACCTGCTGGCGGCGGCCGACGGCCGCACGGTGATCGTCGCCGGCCGGCCTGTCCAACTGGCGACCGCCAATGTCGTGATCCACACGGTCATGCCGGATTCGCGCGACCGGCTGCTGGCCACGCTCACCAACCCGAGCATCCTGTATCTACTGATGCTGGCCGGCATCGCCGGCATCGCCTTCGAGCTGTCCCATCCCGGCGTGTTCGCGCCCGGGGTGCTGGGCACCATCTGTCTGCTGCTCGCCGGCTACGGCCTGAACCTGTTGCCGATCGACTATGCCGGCGTGGCCCTGGCGCTGTTCGGCCTCGGGCTGATGGTCGCCGAGGCCTGGGTGGCGGCGTTCGGGGCCTTCGTCATCGGCGGCGGGGCCGCCTTCCTGATCGGCTCGCTGATGATGTTCGAGAATCCGGCGTTCCGGCCGTCGCTGGCGGTGGTTCTCGGCGCGACCCTGGTCAGCGTGGGGCTGTTCGGGGTGGTGCTGGCGGCGCTGCTGCGGTCGCGCCGCCGGCCGGTGGTGACCGGTAACGCGGTGCTGCTGGGCGCACCCGGGCGGATCACCCGCTGGCAGGGCAACGAGGGCCAGGTGCTGGTGCAGGGGGCCTACTGGAATGCGCGCGGGGCCGACTCTCGCGCGGCGGCGGCGTTCACGGTCGGCGGGTCGGTCCGGGTGACCGGCCGCGACGGGCTGCACCTGATCGTCGAGGCGGTTTGAACCGGGCGGCATTGGCGCGCCCGCGGGAGGGTAACATGGTCTTGTTCGATGCCGGCAACCTGGTCAGCCTGCTGGCGGTCGTGGTGATCGTCCTGATCGTCGGATCGGCGGTGCGCATCATGCGCGAGTACCAGCGCGCCGTCATGTTCACGCTGGGCCGCTTCACCGGGGTGAAGGGGCCGGGGCTGATCATCGTCATTCCGTATGTGCAGCAGATGGTGCGCGTCGATCTGCGCACCGTCGTGCTCGACGTGCCGAGCCAGGACGTGATTTCGCGCGACAACGTCTCGGTGAAGGTCAATGCCGTGCTGTATTTCCGCGTGGTCGATGCCGACCGGGCGGTGATCCAGGTGGAGAACTTCCTGGTCGCCACCAGCCAGCTCGCGCAGACCACGCTGCGCTCGGTGCTCGGCAAGCACACGCTCGACGAAATGCTGGCCGAACGCGACCGGCTGAACAGCGACATCCAGGAAATCCTGGACGCGCAGACCGAGACCTGGGGCATCAAGGTCTCCAGCGTCGAGATCAAGCAGGTCGATCTCAACGAAACCATGGTCCGCGCCATCGGCCGGCAGGCGGAGGCCGAACGGCTGCGGCGGGCCAAGATCATCAATGCCGAGGGTGAGCAGCAGGCGGCGGCGAAGCTGACCGAAGCGGCCCGGCTGCTGGCGGCGACGCCGGCGGCGATGCAGCTTCGCTATCTCGGCACGCTCAGCGAAATCGCCAACGACAAGAACTCGACCATCGTGTTCCCGTTCCCGATCGATCTGGCGCGCATGCTTGGCGCCCTGGGCGAGGGCGGCAAGTCCGGCTGAGGCATCTCCCGCCGGCCCAGTATCGGTAAGGGCGTAGGCGCGGCATGCCGCGCCCGCCGCTTCCACGTGGTATGCAGGCCGCCATGGACGGTTGAGACGGTGCTGCCGTCCCGCCATTCTGTCGCCCCACCTGGCGGCGATTCGCCCGCCCAGGTCTCCCCCGCCGCCCGCCCCCGCCGCCGTCCGTCCGAGGTCGATGCCAGAAGATGCCGACACCGTTTTCGTCCCAGGACCTTGGCCGCGTGTTCGAAGCGCGGAGCCTCACCCGTGGCCGCACTCTGGTGCTGACCGGCGCGGTGGAGGTGCGGCTCGACGGTGACACGATCGCGGCCGTCGTGCAGGACGGGGCGGGCCGCCACACCGGGCGCATCACCCCCTCGGCCCTCGGGCGCCGGGTGGTGTTCGACAGCCGGTGCAGCTGCGGCAGCCCTGGCTGCCCGCATCTGGCCGCGGCGGCGTTCGCGGCGCTCGACCGTTTTCCGGCGCTGCGCCGGCCCGAGCAGCAAAGTTTTTTCGACGCGCTGGTCACCGAGCCGGAGGCGGAGAGCAAGCGGATTGTGTTCGAACTGGCGCCCGCCGAGCCCCCGAATGCCTGTGTCGTCACCACATTGCTGGTCGGCGAGCGCACCGGCACCATCACCGCGACGACGCCACGCCGGATCGCCGCCGACGAACAGGCTGACGCAGCAATCCGCAACCTTGCCCGCCTGCTCGGCGGCGGGACCGAGACCCGCAGCTTTCTGCCGCCTGCGGTGGTCACCGACCTGCTGCGCAAGCTGGTGCAGAGCGGCAAGGCACGCTGGCACGCGGGCTGGCGGCGTCTGGTCGCGGGCGAGGAGCGGGTCTTCGCCGCCGCCTCAGCAGCCACCCTGCCGTCCGGTTCGGGGGTGATCCTCGGCGAGACCGGGCCATGGTATGTCGATGCCGCTTCCGGTGCGGTCGGGCGCATTCGCGTGCAGCTTCCGGTTGTGGCGCCGCGCCCGCCAGCCCGGCCGCCGCTGGCCGTGCGGCCGGTCGGCCGGGGTCGCGTTCCGCCGCCGCGGCGGCGGATCGAACCGGCTTCGGTCAGCGAGCAGGTGATCGTCGACCGCAAGCCCACCCCGGTGCTGCGGCTGAGCCGCTTCCGTTGCCCCGATGAGATGGGGCGGATGCAGGAGCTCGACGCCGTTCTGCTCGACTTCGATTACGACGGCACGATCGTTCCCGCCGACGACGAACGGCAGTTCGTTCGTATCGAGCAACCGGGCGGTTCCGTCTTCGTGCGCCGGGACCGCGCCGCCGAGGCGGCTTGCCGTGACCAGCTCGGCGGGGACGGCTTTGTCCAGATGCGCATGGCGGAGGGCAAAGCCGCGAAAGGACGGCTGGTATTTGTTTTCCGTGGCCGCGATGCCGCCGAAAGCTGGCAGCGTTTCATCGCCGAGAGTCTGCCGGCATTGCAGGCGGGCGACTGGCGCAGCCAGATCGAGCCTGGCTTCGGTCCGCGCCTCGTCCATTCCGTCGGCCCGTGGGACATGCGGGTCACCGATGCCGCGCATGGGAGTTTTTCGCTCGACCTTGGCATCGAGATCGACAGCGTTCGCCATCCGCTGCTGCCGATTCTCCGCCGCCTGCACGAGCGCGGCGGCCTGGCAGCGGCGCGGATTGTGGATGGCGAGCTGATCACCAGCCTCGATGACGGCCGCATCCTGAAACTGCCGGCCGAGCGCATGGCGCGCCTGCTGGCGGTGATGGACGACCTGATCGAGGCGGCGCGCCGCAGCACCGGCGATGCGCTGGTGCTGGATGCCGGCGAGGCGCCGGCCGTGCTCGACCTGGAGGACCTGGTCACCGCGCGCTGGCAGGACGGCGCCGCCATCGCCGCGCATGTCGCGCGCTTCCGCGGCCTTGCCGACATTCCCGAGGTGGCGGTGCCGGCCGGCTTCACCGGCACGCTACGCCCTTATCAGCAGCAGGGCGTGAACTGGCTGCAGCATCTGCGCGAGAACGGCCTCGGCGGGTTTCTCGCCGATGACATGGGGCTCGGCAAAACGGCGCAGACCATTGCCCATATCGCGGTGGAGGAACAGGCCGGCCGGCTCGATCAGCCGGCGCTCGTTGTCGTGCCGACCAGTCTGGTGCCGAACTGGACCGCCGAACTGTCCCGCTTCGCGCCGCATCTGCGGGTGATGGTGCTGCATGGCCTCGAACGCCACGCGCGGCGCAGCGAACTTGGCGGCGTGCATGTCGTCATCACCACCTACACCGTGCTGGCCCGCGACATCGAGGACATGGCCGGGCTCACCTGGGCCATGGTGGTGCTCGACGAGGCACAGGCGATCAAGAGCCCGGGCGCAAAGGCAACCCATGCCGTGTGCCGGCTGCAGACCGAGCACCGGCTGTGCCTGTCGGGCACGCCGATCGAGAACAATCTGGGAGAACTATGGTCGCAGTTCGCCTTCCTGATGCCGGGCCTGCTCGGCCACCGCAAAAGCTTCACCAAGCGCTTTCGCTCGCCGATCGAAAAGAACAACGACCCGGTCCGGCGCCGCCAGCTCGCCATGCGCATCCGTCCTTTCATCCTGCGCCGCACCAAGGCGGCGGTGGCGACCGAGCTGCCGCCGAAGCACACCATCCTGCGCCGCATCACCCTGGCGCCGGAGCAGCGTGAGCTGTACGAAACCATTCGCGCCACGCTGCATGAGCGGGTTACCCAGGAGATCGCCGCGCACAGCCTGGGCCGAAGCCAGATCGTCGTGCTCGACGCGTTGCTGAAGCTACGGCAGGTCTGTTGCGATCCGCGGCTGGTGAAGCTGCCATCGGCCCAGCGCATCGGGGTGTCCAGCAAGCTGGACGACCTGATGGAAATGGTCGGCGAGATGATTGCGGAAGGCCGGCGCATTTTGCTGTTTTCGCAGTTCACGTCGATGCTCGACCTGATGAAGCCGCGGCTTGCCGCGTCCGGCATTGCCTTTGCAGAACTGCGCGGCGACACGCGTGACCGGGCGGAACCGGTGCGCTGCTTCGAGGCGGGCGAAGTGCCGCTGTTCCTGATCAGCCTGAAGGCCGGCGGACGCGGGCTCAATCTGGTCGCGGCCGATACAGTGATTCTCTACGACCCGTGGTGGAACCCCGCGGTCGAGGAGCAGGCCTCCGACCGCGCGCACCGGATTGGCCAGACCAAGTCGGTGTTCGTCTACAAGCTGATCGCGGCGGACACGGTGGAGGAGCGCATCCTGGAGTTGCAGGAGCGCAAGGCGGCGCTGGCGAGCATTGCCTTCAGCGAGGACGGCGGTGCACTGCCGGCGATGGAGGAAGAGGATATCGACTTTCTGTTCGGCCCCACCCCCGATCGCCTGGCCGCATAAAACGGAATGGGGTGCAGGGGCCTCTCGGCCCCTGCCGGGTCCAGGGCAGAGCCCTGGCCTTCCTTGCTTTGATTAAAACCTGAGTTCCAGCACTGCCTGTTCCAACGCCGAGTGCGCAGAACTCGCCGCGGCGGCAGCCTGCTCGATCGCTTTCGACAACGCGGCAATCCGGGTTTCGCTGGCATCCAGTTGCCGGATCAGCCGCGTATGCAAGGCATCGTTAGCCGGCACCGCCTCAATGTTCGCGCGCAGCCGTTCTTCCTCGTGTTCGACGTCCGCGAAGTCGCCTTTCAGCCGGTCGCGGTCGGCGATGCGGGCGGCCTCGGCGGCGCGCAGCTCGGCCAGGTGGCGAAGCCCGGCGCGAGCCGCCGCGGGCACGTCCTGATCGGCGATCAGTTGTGCGAACACCGGTGCGTCCTGCAGCAATGCGAAGCGCTGCTGCTGCACCCTTTCCGTGTAGGCCGTCACATTCCGCGTCTCGCCGGCGGCGAGGCGGGTGCGCAGCCGTGTCGCCCCGGCGATTTCGCCCGCCGGCTCGGCGCCGCTTTCCACCACCAGCGTCTGGCCGGAAGGCGTCGGGATTTGCAGCAGCACCGTGCGCGGCTCGCGGGCCGGCGCGGCGACCACGATGCGCCAGTTCTGCCGCGTCCGACGTTCGGTCGTCAGCACGCCACTGGCCGCCGAGGCCGAGGCGATGCGGATGCCGGTGTCGGTGTGCCAGTCGAGTGTGGTGCGCAGATCCTCGGCGAAGGGCAACAGCCGGTCCTCGCCCACCGGCAATCCGCCCAGCCGCGCATCGCCGACATAGGACGTCGCGCCGGCGGGATCGTACAGCGTCAGCGCGCCGGCCGGCAGGCTGCTGCTGCCATCGTTGGTGATGCGCACGGCGGCATTGGGATGCGTCGCGCTCGCGATGGCCAGCGCGACCCGTGCGGCGGGGATTTCGCGGTCCAGGATCGGCACCGAGGCGGTGTGCCCGGCGGCCAGGATCACCGGCCCGGGAATCGTGAACAGCGTTTCTTCCGCGCCTTCGGTGGTTTCCGCCTGGACGGTCGGGGCAGAGATTTCCGGCGGCGGCGCGCCGGGCATGCTTCGCGCCCTGGCGGCGAAGGCCGCGACGGGAGCGGGTGACGGCGGCGGCGGTTCCGCCGCGGCACCGGCCTGCTCCGGCGCACGGGCGCGGGTGTCGATGTCGGGCAGCAGGCGGCCGAGAATCTGCACCGGCACTTCGGGCCGCTCGACGTAATACGTCCGATAGATCGCCTGCCGGAACGTGACCGGATTGCCGTACTGCAGCGACAACTGCACGCCGTTCCAGTCGGCACCTGTGTCGTTCTCCAGCACCGCCCAGCCCTGCAGGCGCGCTTTCGCCCCCTCGTCGTTATTCGCCGGCAGCACCAGACGGTAGGAAGCCTTCCACAGCGGCACCCCGGCCACGTAGCCGACGCGCACAACACGCCGGCCGGTGCCGTCGCTGCGAATGGTGACGTGCCGTGCGGCATTGCCGGCGTCCCGGCGCAGCGTTTCCAGCGCCCGCTCGATGCGGGCGCGCAGGTCGGGATCGGCAACCTGCACCGCGTCGGCATCCTCCAGCACGAACTGGCGCAGCCCGTCGGCGGCGAGCAGCGTCACGCGGGTGCGTGGGGCACCGGTATCGGCAGGGTCACGGGCGCCTTCGCGCATCCGCTCGGCGCGCAACAGTCGGCCGGTCATCGGTCGCGGGCCGGTGACCTGCAGCATCACGCCGCGCAGCCCGTTCAGGTAATCCACTGGCGACTCCAGCGCTTCGGGTCCGATCGGCGAATCGGCGAACGCGGCGTGCGCGGTGTCGCGGCCCGGCAGTTCGATGCCGCCGACACTGCCGGCGCTGTCATAAACCACCAGCGACTTGAGCACGTCGTCGATCTGGTCGAGCGGCAGGTCGAGCCCGAGCGTTGCCGCGCCATCCACCTCCGCTTCGTACTCGAAGTAGCCGACGCCGCCGGAGGAAAGCATGGCGCGCTTAAGCACCAGGTCGGTAGCCGTTGCGGAGCCGACCATAGCGAATATGAGCGGCAGGGCGACGAGGAGCGGGCGGTGCATGTCCTGGAGTTCCTTTCACATTGAAAGCAGCATGCCATGGACGAAGCGGTGCCGGCCATCGCCGCCCTCGGTTCTGCGGCGCCGCGCGATGCCGGTTGCCGGGACGCCGCTATTTCATGACGGGTTCGCCATCGCCGGACGCTTCCGGGAGTGCGTTGGTGTGTGTCGCCGCCTCGGTTCCAGTCGTGCCCGCTGATACGGTCGTACCAATACGCAAGTCCGGCCGGGCATTGTCCGCGACTTCTTGCGAATGCACCGGGGAGTTACGCGTGCGCAGCCCGATCAAAACCAGCCCGGCTGCCAACGCGTCAATGAGCAGATGCGCGGGGTTCATGGTTCACCCTTCCCACACTTTATACCTGACCGAGCGTCCGATAACCCGGCGTTGAAGTCAAAGATGTCACCGTTAGCGGCAAACAACCGAATATCCCATTGCCGCGGTCACGGCGGCATCGCTAGCGTGATCCGGGACCGGGGTAGCCGGAACGGCATTAGCTCCCGGTCGGAAAGGAAACCAACGACCATGGCCATTAAGGAAGACGTCCGCACTCGATCTCCGCGCGGCACGAAGAACGTGACACAAGCCTTCTTCGCCGCACTCGATGCCATTCCGGATAATCAACAGGCTGCCGTCGCCACCGCCGCAGTGGCCGGTATTCGCGACGAGGTGAAGGCGCGGCGCCTGCGGGCTAAGGAAGCGGCTGCCAAGGCAAAAGCCAAGGCGCCAGCAAAGACAAAGGCGCCGGCGGCGCGCGGGCGCAAAGCGGCGACGGCCACCAAGCGCGCCCCCGCCCCGGCGGCCAAGCCAGTCGCCGCGAAGAAGGCACCGGCAAGCCGGAAGGTCGCTGCCAAGGCGACCAAACGGAAGGCGCCCGCCAAGCGCACCCCCGCGCCCGCGCCCGAAACCGACACGGAGTAAAGCGAAAGGCGACGCGACGTTTGTTCCGCGGCGGCGGCGGGCGCTTGTGCCCGCAGCCTCAGCGGGCGGCGATCCGGCAGCCTGTGACCCGCGGCGGCGCATTGAGCAACGGCGCGAGCATGTTTGCCACCTCGCAGGCCGAAAGGCGCCGTTGCGGGCGGCCACTGGGCTGGCGATGGGTATTGATCACCAGCACGCCGCCACCGGCGAGCGACAGCCGCAACGTGCCCTGCCGCAGCGCGCGCGCATAAAGCGGCTCCGGTCCGCCGATGCCGGTAAGGATGCCGGCGCCAACCTCGGCAACACGGTTGCGATAGGCGGCGGCGAGGTCCGGCGTGTGCGAGTGGTAGTAGCCGGTGGCAAGATTCCAGTCGCCATTCGTCTCGGTCCCCAGTTGCTGCAGAAAGCTGGCAGCGTAGGCGACGTTCGCGGCCGGATCGAAGGCCTCATCCAGCGAGCGGAAGGCGTTCGGGTGGAACTGCAGATTCACCTGCATGCAGCCGACATCCATCAGGTGCACGCCATTGGCGAGGCCCTGTTTGGCCCACGCCACCGCTGCCGCGCGGCTGTCGAAGAACAGACCGGCCCCGTCGGCATTGATCGTCCAGGGCCAGGCACGGATATCGCCCATCGAGGCGATCGGCCGGCCGCTTTCCACCTTGGCGATGGCGGCGAGCAGGCCATGCGGCAGGGTGTGATGCTTTTCGGTCTCCTGCACGGCTTCGGTGCAGAGCGCGGCCTGCGCTACGTCCCACGCCGGCGCTGCCAGGCAAACGGGGGACACCAGGGAGATCAGGAGAAACACCAGCAGTCCTAGCGGGGCTTTGCCCCGCGCCCCACCAGGGCTTTGCCCTGGACCCACCAAGGGCCTATGGCCCTTGGAACCCATGGTCATGCGCTCGCGCATACCGCGGTGCAGATGCGATCCACATCCGCTTCCGTCAGGTCGGGATGGATTGGTAACGCCAGGATGCGCGTCGAAATATCCTCCGACACCGGCAGCGCCGACCCGTCATGCGCATCGCGATAGGCCGGCTGCGCATGCAGCGGCCTTGGATAATAGATCGCCGTCGGCACGCAAGCCGCGCGCAGCCCGGCCTGCAACCGCTCCCGCGTCGCCGCATCGGGCAGCAACACGGCATAAATCGCCCACGCGCTGACGCTGTCCGCCACCCGCGCCGGCACCGTCACCGCATTTGCCAGCCGCGCATCATAGATGTCGGCGATGCCCGCCCGGGCGGCAAGCTCGGCCTCGAACACGGTCAGCTTGCTCAGCAGCACCGCCGCCTGCAACGTGTCCAGCCTTCCGTTCATGCCGGTGCGCAGCACCTCGTAGCGCGTCGTGCCCTCGCCATGCGTGCGCAGCGAACGATACAACGCCGCCCGCTCGGCGCTCTCGGTGAACAGCGCGCCGCCGTCGCCATAGGCGCCCAGCGGCTTGGACGGAAAAAAACTGGTGGCGGTCGCATCCGCCGCACGGCCCAACCGCACGCCGCGATGCGACGCGCCGAAACTCTGTGCGCAATCGTCCAGCGTGAACAATCCCTCGGCGGCGGCGACCGCACGGATGGCAAGCCAGTCCGCCGGCTGGCCGAACAGATCAACACCGATCACCGCCCGCGGACGCAGCCGCCCGGCCCGGCGTACCTCAGCCACCCGCGCGGCCAGATGCGCCGGATCGATCTGGAAGGTGCTGGCATCAACATCGACGAACACCGGCGTCGCCCCCAGCAGCAGCGGCACCTCGGCGGTCGCGGTGTAAGTGAAGGCGGGCAGGAACACGGCATCGCCACGCCCGATCCCCTCCGCCATCAGCGCGATCTGCAGCGCGTCGGTGCCGGACGAGACGGTGACGCAATGCGCCGCCCCACAGAACCCCGCCAGCCTGGCTTCCAGTTCACCCACCTCCGGGCCAAGGACGAACTGGCAATGCGCCAGCACCGCCTCCAGCCGCGGCCGCAGATCGGCGGCGATGCGCGCCTGCTGCGCCTTGAGGTCGAGAAAGGCAACCGGTCTGGTCATGCGGAAACTCTCATGCGCGGGCAGGGTCGGCGTGGCTCTCTTCGGTTACGCGACCGTCCGGATTATGTTGCAGCTCCGGCACGATGCGGCCGAGCAGCGCGAGCGCCAGCCGTACATTGCCGCCGCGGCAGGCGGCGGCGATCTCGTCAATGGCGCGGCCGACAATGGCCGGATCGGCGGTGCGCGGGGCGGCCATCAGCAGCCCCGGATGGCCGGTGGGCGTCGCCGGCTCGCGGCCGTGGAACAGTTCCTCGAACAGTTTTTCCCCCGGCCGCAAGCCGGTGAAACGGATCTCCACATCCGCATCGGGCCGCAGCCCGGCGAGCCGGATCATCTGGCGGGCGAGATCGACGATCTTCACCGGCTCGCCCATGTCGAGCACGAAGATGCCGCCATCCTGCTGCGACAGGTCGCGTTCCTCGTTGCTGCCCACCACGCTCGCCTGCAGCACCAGCCCGACCGCTTCGCGCACCGTCATGAAATAGCGCCGCATATCCGGGTGGGTCACGGTCAGCGGCCCGCCCCGCGCGAGCTGGCGCTGAAACAGCGGCACCACGCTGCCCGTGCTGCCCAGCACGTTGCCGAACCGCACGGTGATGCAACGCATGCCGCCGGCCGGCCCGCGCGCGGCAATGTCGAGCCCCTGGCAATACATTTCCGCAAGCCGCTTCGATGCGCCCATCAGCGAGGACGGATTCACCGCCTTGTCGGTGGAGATCACCACCATCGCCCGCGCACCGGCTGCGCGCGCCGCGTCGGCCACGTGACGCGTCCCGGCGGCATTGGTGAGCAATCCCTCCAGCGGATTCGCCTCCACCATCGGCACGTGTTTCAGCGCCGCGGCGTGGAACACCAGGTCGGGGCGAATCTCTTCCATCAGCAGACGCAGGCGGGCCTCGTCGCGGACATCCGCCAGCACGACGCGGCGGCGCACACTCGGGTGGATTTCGGCCAGCTCGATATCGATCTGCCAGAGCGCGAATTCGCCATTGTCCAGCAGCACCAGCTTCGCCGGGCCAAGGGCCGCCACCTGGCGGGCCAGCTCGCTGCCGATGGTGCCGCCAGCGCCGGTCACCAGCACGCGCCGCCCCTGCACCAGCCGCGCCATGCCCTCGCGGTCGAGCGGCACCTGCGGCCGGTTCAGCAAATCCTCGAGAACGACCGGCCGCAGTTCCAGCCGCGTGCCCGCCGCGGCGGCGGCATCGAGCGCGGTCAGCCGCGGGGCGCGGGCGACCCGCACTCCCTCGCGGTCGGCCACCTCCATCAGATGCGCAAGCGCCTCGCCGGCGAGATCGGCATCGGTCACCACCAGCACGCCCGGCAATCGTCCGTCCGCGCGCAGCCGGGCGAGCACCGCGGCCGCATCGGCGATGCTGCCCAAAATCGGCAACCCGCCGATCCGCCGCCCGGTCTGCGCGTTGCCGAGCGAAAGCAGCCCGATCACCCAATAAGGCTTGCGCCGGTCCGCGCCGAGCGCCCGGATGAACAAATCGGATGCCTCGCCGGCCCCCACCAGCAGCACCGGCTGCACCGCCTGTCCGTCCTGTGGTGCATGGCTCTCCTGCATCAGCCGGTAGGCAATGCGCGGCATGGCCAGCAGCACCATCAAAACCAGCGCGTGCAGGGCAGGGAAGGCGGGGCTGGGGAAGGGCAGATGCGCCTCGTGCAAGGCCACCGGGAAAATCGCCGCGGCGGCGATCGATGCCGCGGCAACCCCCAACAGGTCGCCGGCCCCGGCAAACCGCCAGTACCTGGGTGGACAGCCGGAACGGCAGCCCGGCCAGCAGCAGCGCCGCCGCCCCCCAGGCGATGGTCCAGACCGGGCCGACCGGATCGGCCGCCGGGTCGGCCAGCCAGTGCGCAATCGGCACCGCGGCGCCAGCCAGTGCAGCGTCCACCCCAACATTCAGGGCGATTCGAATCAGGGCGGGTCGGGCGGCCATGGCAGGGTCATACCCCATCGGCCGGGCCGGGTCATCACCGGGGCGTGGGGGCCTGGGGCAAACAGGTGAAGGAAGGCCAGGGGCTTTGCCCCTGGACCCCACCAAGGGCCGAGAGGCCCTTGGAACCCATTCGTTTTCAGGGCTTTGGGAAGAGGGGGGTGAGGAGAATGCCGCGGCCCCTCCTCACCCCCCTCTTCCCAAAGCCCTCAATGAGCGGGGTCCAGGGGCCTCTCGGCCCTTGGCGGGTCCAGGGCAGAGCCCTGGCCTTCCTTCATCTGATTGCCCCCAGGCCCCCACGCGCCTAGAAGCAGGCGCAACCTCCTCCCCGTGCGAGTAAGCGACCCCGTGCACAAGCATTTCCCGTCATGAACCCATCGCTCCCGAAGGCACCGGTCGGCCGTGACGTGCCGGCGCGGATGGCGGATCGGTTGATCGTCGCATTGGACGTTCCCGAGATCGCGCAGGCGCGTGCGCTGGTGGAAAAACTCGACGGCATTGTTTCGTTCTTCAAGATCGGCCTCTGGCTGGCTTTTGCCGAGGGCGTCGACGGTCTGATTGCGGACCTGATCGCCAGGAACAAGCGGGTCTTTCTGGATGCGAAGATGTTCGACATCGGACAGACCGTCGAGGAAGGGGTTGCCCGTGCGGCCGATCGGGGGGTCAGTTGCGTGACCGTCCACGGCAACGGCGACATCATCCGTGCCGCCGTGCAGGGAAAGCGCGGGCGCGACATCAAAATACTGGCGGTGACCGTGCTGACCAGCCTGAGTGATGCCGATCTGCATGACATGGGCTATCGGCTCGGTGCCCGCGACCTGGTTCACCTGCGGGTTCGCAAAGCCGTTGAATATGGCTGCGACGGAATCATCGCGTCGCCGCATGACAACCCGGATGAAATCCGCCGGATCGCCGGGGCCGACAGCCTGCTTGTCGCCACACCGGGGGTGCGGCCCGAGGGCGATTCGCTCGATGACCATAAACGTTCCGCGACGCCGGCCCAGGCGATCGCCGCCGGCGCTGACTATCTGGTCGTCGGCCGGCCGATCATCGCCCGGCCCGACCCCGCCGCGCGGGCGCTGGAGGTCATCCGTCAGATGCAAAGTGCCGTCCCTGCGGCCTAGGGAAAGCCTGAAGCGGCGGGCCGGGGCACTGTCATGACCTTCGCAGCCCTGCTCCACCACCTGGCCTTCGCCGCCGGCATCGCGCTGGTGTCGGCGGTGGTGGTGCGCGCCATGATCAACGCCCGTGTGATGGACCTGCCCAACGATCGCTCCTCGCACGCCGTGCCGACACCGCGCGGCGGCGGCCTGGGAATCGTGGTGGGGTTTCTGCTGGGCATCGCCGTGCTGTACGGCTTCGCTTCCTTCGCGCGCTTGGCCGACCCGTATTTCCGCGCCGTCATTCTGGCCTCGATCGCCATCGCCGTGGTCGGTTTCATCGACGACCTGCGCGACTGGCCGTTCATCGTGAAGCTCGCCGCGCAGGTGGCCGCGGCGCTGGCCGCGGTGGGCAGCGGGTTGTTTGTCGAGGTGTTCCGCATTCCGGTGATCGGCGCGGTGGATATCGGGTGGGCGGCGGGGGCGGCGATCACGGTCGCGTGGATTCTGTTCGCCACCAACGCGATGAATTTCATCGACGGGCTGAACGGATTGGCCGCCGGTACCGCCCTGGTCGCCTGCGCCTTCCTGGCGCTGATCGCCGAGACTCAGGGCGGCTGGTTCGTCTATTTCGCCGCCCTGCTGCTGGCCGCCGGCATCGCCGGTTTCCTGCCGTTCAATTTTCCGCGAGCCCGCATCTTCATGGGCGACGTGGGCAGTCAGTTCTGCGGTTTTGTCCTCGCCGTGCTCGGCGTGGCCGCCTGCCGGTTCGACAGCGTGGAGATGTCGTTTCTGATCGTGCCCATGCTGCTATCGGGTGTGCTGTATGACGTGGCGTTCACCCTGGTGCGCCGGGCGCTGGCCGGCGAGCGGCTGACCCAGGCGCATCGCGGCCATCTGTACCAGGTGGCGCAGCGCGCCGGCATGGATGCGCGGGCGGTGGCGCTGCTGCATTGGGGGTTCGCGGCGCTGGGCGGGCTCGTCTGCCTGGGCTTCATTGCTGCGCCGACGCCGCTCAAGCCGTTGTTGCCGTTCCTCTTGCTGGTGCCGCAACTGGTTTGGACGCACCATGTCGCGGCGCGAGCCCGACAGGCCGGGCTCGGCCGATGGTGAGTTTGTCTGCCACCCCCCAAGCGGAGGCCGGAATGTCCACCCTGCGTGCCAGCCTGTTTATTCTTCTGCTGCTGCCTGGCGCGGCGATCGCGCAGTCCGCGGCACCCAATCCCTCCTTCAACCTGGTGAACCGCGGCAGCGCGGCCATCAAGGAGTTCTTTGCCACCCCGGCCGGCCGGCCCAACTGGGGGCGCGACCGGTTGGAAGGCAAGGGCCTGGCCCCGGGCGTCAAGGTCGCCATTCGCCTGCCCGCCGATGGCAACTGCATCTATGATTTGCGGGCGGTTTTCGCCGATGGCCGCGCGGAGGACCGGCGTGGGCTCAACACCTGCTCGGCCGAGGACATCGCCGTCGGCGAGGCCACTCCCGCCGCGGCAGCAGCGAAATCCTTCCGCCTGTTCAACCGCGGCACCGTGCCGATTACCGAAATCGCCGCCCGCCCGCAGGGCGGCGAAAAATGGGCGACCAATCGCCTGCCGACCGGCCCCATCCCGCCCGGTGGCGATCGGAGCCTTGCCCTGCCGCCCGGCGGCCAGTGCGTCTTCGATCTGCGCGTGACCTTCGAGGGTGGCAAAACACGCGAAAAGGCCGCCGCGGACCTCTGCAAGTCACCCGAGCAGGGCGTGCAGTGAAACACCCAGACAACCTGGAAGGATTGGGTTCCAAGGGCCGATGGCCCTTGGTGGGTCCAGGGCAAAGCCCTGGTGGGGCTCGGGGCAACGCCCTGTTTCTAGACCGGGCGAAAGAAAACGCTCACTGCCCTGCCGAAAGGCAGCGTTCAGCCTAGCTGAATAGCCAACCGGCGCGGTTCCCGCCTTAAGACTCCGGGAAACCGCGCTCCGTCCGGCTCAGCCGTTGGCAATCTTGCGCGAGGCTGTGCCCGTCTCGCCGGTGCCGGATTTCTTCGCGGCATTGGCGGCTTCGGACATGATGCCCCGCAGGTCGCGCAGGAAGGCGGTGCCCTTGAGTGTCCGCTGCACCAGCACGCTGCGGCGGTCCATCGGGTCCACCTTGCGGCGGGCCAGGTCGAGTTCGCCCAGCCTGTCCAGCGCCCGGGTGATCGCCGGCTTGGACACGTTCAGGTCGGCTGCCAGGCCGCGCACGGTGTGCGCCCCGTCATGGAGATAGCAGGTGAGGAAAACGCCGAGCTGGCGTGCCGACAGATCCGGGCCGTCGCGCCGCACCAGCGCCACCACCGTATCCCGTAGAATTCCGACCAAGTGGTCGGCCGATGGCGAAGTTGCCATGGTATTGTCCTTTCACTTTCCCCGGCGGATTGCGCCGCCTTGTTGTTGGCCGCTTTGCCGGCCCTTACTGTATCACTGTCTTTACCGCCGCCCGCCCGTGCGACTCGAGTCGGGCGCCACATCCGGCATAGTCCAGAATACGCCAATGGATCATTATACGGTAGTCGCGATTACGTTACCAGCATGTTTCGGTCGGCTCGCATTACGACCAGTTTATCTACGATTGCGGCACAAATGGAGCGGATGGTCTGTGCCTCGCCGCCTTCAGGTCGTCCAGGACGAGCCGCGTCATTCCAGGCATACATATCGATATGTACCCACGCTGTCCCCGGCGCAAGAAACCGGCGCATAAACAATGCAGCAACCACTGCGCCGGCGAAGGGACGCGTCGAGATATTGTTAATGTCTGCGACCTGACTGTCGAGCCAGGGATCATATCCATCCCATAACGGCAGCCGCCACATCGGGTCGTGCCGCGCAAGTCCTTGTCGCAACAGATGCCCGGCCCAGTCATCATCGGTGGTGAACAGCGCCGGCAGGTCCGGACCCAGCGCCACCCGCGCCGCCCCGGTCAGGGTGGCGCAGTCCAGCAACAGGTCGGGTTGCTCGTCGGACGCCTCGGCCAGCAGGTCGCACAGCACCAGCCTGCCTTCGGCGTCCGTATTGCCGATCTCCACGCTCAGACCGCGCCGCGTCCGCACCACGTCGAGCGGGCGCATCGCCCGGCCGGACACGCTGTTCTCCACGCAGCCCAGCCGCACCGCGAGCCGCACCGGTACGTCCGCCTCCATCAGGATGCGGGCGATTCCAAGAATATTGGCCGCGCCGCCCATGTCCTTCTTCATGCGCAGCATGCCGGCGGACGGCTTAAGGTCGTAGCCCCCCGAATCGAAGCAGACCCCCTTGCCGCACAGCGACACCAGCGGCGACGCGTCGCTGGCCGTGCTGCCGCGCCAGGTGAAACCGGCCACCACCGGCGTGCGCTCGGACCCGCGCCCGACCGTCGCGATGGTCGGGTAGGCGGCCTCCAGCGCCTCGCCTTCGATGCGGAAGGGGATGGCGCGGTGGCTTGTGCCGAGCGCCATCGCGGCGTCGGCCAGTTCGGACGGGCCGAGCAGATTCGCCGGCGCGTTCACAAGATCGCGTACCATCCACACAGCCGCGGCCTCGGACAGCGCATCTTGCTGGCCGGTCACCGCCAGGATGGCCGGCGCGCGTTTGGCCGGTTTCAGCCGCTCATAGCGATAGGCGCCCAGGAGGAAGCCAAGCGTTGCGTCGGCGCTGTCGAAATCACCCGGTTCGATCCGCCACGCCGTGCCCGCCGGCAGCTTGTTCGCCAGATCACCGAAAGCGAACGGCGAACGATCGCCGCCCAGCCCGAGCACCGCGCCAGCCACCCCGTCCTCGCCTGGCAGCAGCAACAATTCATGCGCGCCGGCGGCAAAACCGGCGGCGCGCACCCAGGCGGCCTGCACTTCCGGCAGCCCGGCGAGCCACGCTTCCAGCGCTTCCGGCCGGATCGCCCGAACGGGACGCGCTGGCGAATCGCCCGCAACAACGGGCAGACTCCGGTCAGGCAAGGAAAGATATCCTTACTGGGGCAGGTCGCGACCGCATGGGTCGCGGAACGGGCAAATCACATGGCATTGACGCACCGTTGTCACAACCCCGGATCGGATAAAATCGGTGCAAGCCCCGCCGGAAAATTCCGATCAGGCGGCAGCAAGGGTGGCAACGAAGGCGGCGTACAGCGCCGTCACATGCAGACCCGCGGCGACTAGTACCATCGCATGCCAAACGGCGGTGTGGTATTTGAGCCGGTGGCGTGTGTAGATCAGCGCGCCCAACGAGTACACGACCCCGCCCCCCACCAGCAGGGCCAGCGATTCGGCCGGCAGGCGCTCCACCAGCGGCCGGATCATGAACATGATCATCCAGCCCATGCCGAGGTAGAGAACCAGCGACAGCCCCTCGAAACGGCGCGGGAACACCAGCTTCAACGTGATCCCGATCGCCGCCAGCGCCCAGGCGATGACGCACAGCACCACCCCCCCGGGCGGCTCCAGCACGTTCAGCGCGAAGGGGGTATAGCTGCCGGCGATCATGACGTAGATCATTGCATGGTCGGCGCGGCGCAACATTTCCTTGGCCCGGCCCGGCCGGGTGAGATGGTAGGCGGCGGAGGCGCCCAGCATGCCGATCAGCCCGACGGCATAGATCGACATGGAGGCGATCAGCCGGCCGCTATCGGTGCGGCAGACCTCCGCCAGCAACCAGGCCGCGGCGATCACGCCGGCCGGCACGCCAATCAGATGCACGGCATTATCGATGCGGCGCTCGGCGCGGCTATAATTCGGGAAACGGGACTCGACCTGCGTCATCGGGCAGCACCCTACGGGTTGATGGCTGCGTCGCGACGAGGGGACTCCGGCATCCTGGCCGGAACGGGGGCGCGGCAAACCCCGGCGGGCGTTCTCGCCCAAACATGTCCGCAAATGGTTTAGCGGCGTGCCTTTACAACGGCAGGCGGCGGCGTCCAGGGGCTGGCCCCGGCGGCAAGCTGGCTTTCGCGGATGATCCGTTCGTGGCCGTCGCTGACGTTCTTAACCCGGTACCTGAAACCCGGTGGCCTCCAGCGGCAATTGGCGAACAATGCGGTAGGTGCCGCGCGGCACGTTGAAATCCATGGCACTCGGCAGGAAACTGACCTCCTGTCCAACCGTGAATTTGTGGCGGGGCATGTATTTCTCCGGCAGGAGCCGGCGCCGCCGGCTGGCGGCGCCGTCGTCCTGCGCCAGCCGGCGATCCGGCCGGCGCAGTCGTCACGGGATCAGCCGGCCTGCAGATTCTCGGCCGACAGCTTCCCTTGCTGCCCACGCTGCAGCTCGGTACTTCACCTTCTGGCCTTCGTTCAGCCGGCCGAGGCCGGCCTTTTCGACCGCCGAAATGTGCACGAACACATCCTTCGAGCCGTCGTCGGGCTGGATGAAGCCGTAGCCCTTCTGCGCGTTAAACCACTTCACAATGCCTGAAGCCATTCGTCTCACTCCGATGACCGGCGGCCCGCACGATGCGGACCGGATTACTTCTCGCTGGGGGAGCGTCGAATGCGACAGCGCGCAAGGCACGAGCAGCCCGATGGAAAAGCGCCGTCAGAGTTGTATGGCCCCTTTTCATGACATTTGCGAGGGGGCGGGCGGGCAAATCTTCGTCAACGCCCGTTTCCACCCATTTTATGCCACCCTCTTAAGCCAGCGCCTTGGAGATTTTTTCATAGGTTAAGCGGCTCAATCCGTTCGCTTCCAGGATGCGCTCCAGCTCGGCCCGCATCAGCGCCTGCCGCGCCTCATCCTGGCGCCGCCAGGTACCCAGCGGCCCGACCAGCCGCGATGCCGTCTGCCCGTTCAACGGATCGAGCGCGATCACCGTATCCGCCAGGAAGCGGTAGCCGGCGCCCGAGGCAGTGTGGAAGCGCACCTGGTTGGCGGCGGCAAACGCCCCGACCAGGGCGCGCACCCGGTTCGGGTTGCGCAGGTCGAAATCGGGGTGGCCGGCCAGCGCGCGCACTTCCTCGACCGTTTGGGGCCGTGGCGACGTGGCCTGGATCGAAAACCATTTGTCGAGCACCAGATCGTCATGCCGCCAGCATGCGTGGAAAGCGCTCAGCGCCGCTTCCCGGTCGGCCCCGTCGGTGGCCGCCAGCACGGTCAATGCGGCGAGCGAATCGGTCATGTTGGTGGCGGCGTCAAACTGCGCCCGTGCCAGCGCCACCCCCTCCGCGCCGGCGGCGGCGAGATACGCCAGGCAGGCATTGCGCAACGCCCGCCGGCCGATCGCGGCCGCATCGGTGCGGTACTCGCCGGCATCTTCCAGCCGCTCATAGGTGGCATGCAGCACCGGCCCCAGGCGCCGCCCAAGCTCGCCGCGCAGGAACTGCCGCGCGGCGTGGATCGCATCCGGATCGACCACCGCCATCTGGTCGGCGACGAAGGATTCCGCCGGCAACACCAGGGCCTCGGCGGCGAATTGCCGGTCGGCATCCGCCCCGGCCAGCAACGCCGCCTGCGCCTCCACCAGCCCTTCATCCAGGCTGAGCGGCTTGCCCGCGCGCTGTGCCGCTACCAGGTCGAGCAGCAGCAAGGTGGCGTAGCTCTGGCCGGAATCCCAGCGCACGAACGAATTGGTGTCGTGGGTGGCGAGAAAACGCAGCCGCTCGGGGGTGACGCCGGCCAGCTTCACCGGCGCGGAGAAACCGCGCAGCAACGAGGGCACCGGCCGGGCCGGCACATCCTCGAACACGAAGTCTTGTTCCGCACGGTCGAGGCGCAGCAGACGGGTGCCTGGGATTGCCGCCGTTTCGCCCGCCAGCCTTGTGGGCAATTCGTTCCCCTCCGGCCCGAGCAATCCCATCGCCACCGGAATCGGCACCGGGATTTTTATCTCCTGTCCCGGCGTGGGTTTGGTTTTCTGGCGCAACGTGAGCACCAGACGGCGGGCGGCGGCATCGTACTCATCCGATGCGGTAACCTCCGGCGTGCCGGCCTGCGCATACCAGGCCAGGAACGGCGTGAGGTCGGTGCCGGCGCCGTCGCCGATGGCGGCAACAAAATCCTCGATCGTTACAGCCTGATTGTCGTGCCGCGCGATGTAGCAATCCATGCCGCGGCGGAACCCGTCGGGTCCCACGTTGCGGTAAAGCATGCGGCAGATCTCCGCACCTTTCTCGTACACGGTCGGCGTGTAGAAATTATCGATGGCGATGTAGCTGTCCGGCCGCACCGGATGGGCGAGCGGCCCGTCATCCTCAGGGAACTGGGCGGCGCGCAGCCGGCGCACATCGGCAATCCGCTTGACCGCCGGGCTGCCGATATCGGCGCCGAACATCTGGTCGCGGAAAACGGTCAGCCCTTCCTTCAGCGACAACTGAAACCAGTCGCGGCAGGTCACCCGGTTGCCGGTCCAGTTGTGGAAATATTCGTGCGCGATGACCCGTTCGATGTTTTCGTAATCGGCATCGGTCGCGGTTTCCGGCCGCGCGAGAACATATTTCGTATTGAAAACATTCAGCCCCTTGTTCTCCATCGCTCCCATGTTGAAATCCGACACGGCGGCGATGTTGAAGACGTCGAGATCGTATTCCAGGCCGAACACGCGCTCGTCCCAGTCCATGCTCTGCTTCAGCGCGTGCATGGCGTGCCCGCAGCTCGCCTCGTCGCCGCGCCGTACCCAGATGGCCAGTTGCACCTCCCGGCCGGACCGGGTGACGAACCGGTCGCGCACCGCAACAAGATCGCCGGCGACCAGCGCGAATAAATAAGATGGCTTCGGGTGCGGATCGATCCAGCTTGCGAAGCGCCGCCCGTCCGCCAGCGTGCCGGCCTCGCCCGGATTGCCGTTGGAGAGCAGCACCGGCACCGCCGGATCGGCGACGATGGTGCTGGAATAGCGCGCCATCACGTCGGGGCGGTCGGGGAAGAAGGTGATGCGACGGAAGCCCTCGGCCTCGCACTGGGTGAAATAGGCGCCGCCCGAAATATACAGGCCGGAAAGCTCGGTATTGGCAGCGGGCGCAATGCGGGTCTGCACTTCCAGCGTGCAGGCATCCGGCAGGCCGGGGATGGTCAGGCTGCCATCCGGCGCCAGGCTGTACTGGTTCGCTCCCAAGGCATCCCCATCGAGACGCAATTCGAGCAGGGTCAGCGCCTCGCCGTCCAGGTGCAGCGGCGCGGACGGGTCGCCATGGGCGCTGTTGCGCCGCAGCGCCAGTTTCGACCGCACGAGGGTGGCGTCGGGGTCAAGCTCGAAACGGAGGTCAACCGTGTCGATCAGGAAGGCCGGCGGACGGTAATCGAGGCGGCGGGTTTCGGTCGGCTTGCTGTGGGTCATCGGGGTTCCGGGTGCGGGGTTGTTGCAGCATATCGGGGCGGTGAACGCCGACGAAAAGCCGGGGCGCTGCCCCGGACCCGCCAGGAGGGCTTCGCCCCCTGGACCCCTACCAGGGGCATGGCCCCTGGACCCCTGGTTTTCCTACCGATTTACGGCTGGCAGCCAGACCGAGAACACTGCGCCTTTGCCTTCCTCGCTGTCGATCGCCAGGTGGCCGCGATGGCGGTTGACGATGTGCTTGACGATGGCGAGCCCGAGGCCGGTGCCGCCGGCCCGCCGCGAGCGCCCGGCATCGACCCGGTAAAACCGCTCGGTCAGGCGCGGCACGTGCTGCTTGGGAATGCCCGGCCCGTCATCGCCCACGGTCAGCAGCACGCCCGGCCGCGCCGGCCAGCGGGCCCCGGCGGGCGCCACGCATCAGCCCGACCTGCACATGCCCGCCCTCGCGGCCGTATTTCAGCGCGTTGTCCACCAGGTTCTGCAGCACCTGCGCCACCTGGTCGGCATCGGCAACTGCCGGCGGCAGCCCGGTCGCCACCTGCAGCTCCAGCGCTACCCGGCGTGACGCCGCCGCCGGCTCGAACCCGGCCACCACCCTGGTCGCCAGCGCGCCCAGATCCACCCGTGCCGAGGGCGGCTGGTGCTCGTTCATCTCGATGCGCGACAGGCTGAGCAGATCATCGATCAGCCGGTTCATGCGGCCGGCCTGCTCGGCCATGATGGCCAGGAAGCGGCGCTGCGCCGGCATGTCGTCAGCGGCGGGACCCTGCAGGGTCTCGATGAAGCCGATCAGGCTGGCCAGCGGCGTGCGCAACTCGTGGCTGGCATTGGCGATGAAGTCCGCCCGCATGCGTTCCAGCGCGCGCTCGCGGGTGCGGTCCGACAGCACCGCGATGGCGCGGGCGCCATCCGGCAGCGGCGGGTCCATCACGATGACGGTGGCGTGCACCTCGCGCGGCACCGGCACCGGCACGCTGAGTTCGGCGGATTGCCGGGCGCCGGTGTCGAAAGCCCGGTCGATGGCGGCGCGCATACCGGGATGGCGCAGCACGGCCGGTATGTCGGCACCGAAGGTGCTGCGTGCGGCGGCGTTGGCGCGGATGGGCTTGCGGTCATTGCCCAGCACCAGCAGCGGGTCCGGCAGGTTTTCGACGATCGCCTCGTTGGCGCGCAGCAGGCGGCCGACCTCGGCGGCACGGGCCGCCAGGCTGCGGGCCAGCCGCTCGATCCCCAGCCCGATCCGCTCCACCGGCGGCAGCCGCGGGGCGGCGGCCGCATGCGACAGCGCCATCGCGTTTTCCTGCGCGGCGTGGCGCAGCGTCTCGGCGAGGAGAAAAAGGTCGCGGGCGAACACCGCGCCGAGACCCAGCGAGGCCAGCAGCGTCGCGGCCAGCGCCGCCAGCACCGGTCCGGGCGCGGCGGTGCCGGTGCCCAGCAGCAGCAGCAGCGACACCGTGGGGACGGCGGCGATTGCCCCGGCGGCGCCGAGCAGCACCTCCCTGCGCATCGCCGCCGGCCCTCAGATGCCGGGCGCGCCGACCGACCCGGGGGCGGGTTCGATCACGCTCGGTTCGCCATGGTCGATCTGGAACAAGGCCAGCCCGCGACGCACCGTGCCGTCGCTGCGCAGGACCAGCAATCCATCGACGCCGCCAAATCCCTCCGGTCGGCACAGCCCTTCGACGGAGAATTTCCCCTCCGCGGCCAGTACCCGGCCAATTGCCGCGGCGTCATAGGCGAAATCGGCCAGACCCGGCGGCTGGGTGCCATATTTCGTCTGGTAGGCGGCTTCGAAACTGGCGCGCGACGCGGGGTCCGGGGCGGCGTACCAGGCGCCGTTGAGTTCGGCACCGCTGCGCGTACTCGGCGCTGCCCAGAGCGCCGGCCCCATCACCTGCACGGTCGGTGAATCGATGTCGTAAAAACCCAGAAAACTGGTCAGCCACGCCAATCGCTCATTGTTGGTCTCGGCCAGCAGCAGCGAATCGAAATGTGGCGGCGGAACCCCCGCCTGCGACAGGTCGGCCGCCTCGCGCCGTCCCTCCGCGCTGTGCTGCGCCAGCGCTGCCCGACGCTTCGCCTCCAGCGGCTCGCGCCGGCTGTTATAGTCGGAGAGGTCGCGGATGGTGTTGGAGATGCCGCTGTTGGTGCCTTCATAGAAACGGATATCGGGGGTCGGGCCGCCGGCCGCCGACACCGCCTGGGTGAGTGCCGCCGCCATCGACTGGCCGAATGGCGACCCGGGCAGGGCGGCGGCAAAGCGGCCTTTGTTGTGGGCCACCGCCGCCTCGACCAGCCGGTGCACCTGCTGCACCGGGGTGATGCCGAGCGGCCAGACACCGGGCTGCGCCTGGGCGGGATCGTTGGTGAAGGCCAGCACGGCGATTCCGGCCGGCCGTGCCACCGGCGCCACCGCGGCGGTCTCGGCGGCGGTCAGCGGGCCGATGATCAGGCCGGCGCCGGCGGCCAGCGCGGCGGTGGCCGCCGCCGCCGCGCCTTGCGGCGTGCCGCCCGTGTCGCGCACGTCGAGCGCCGGCGCGCCCGGGTCGCCCAGGGCGAGCCGGGCGGCGTTCACCAGCGCGATGCCGCGCTCGGCATTCGGGCCGGTCAGTGGGGCCAGCAGCGCGACGTGGCCCCCATGCGCGACCGCGGCCGTCCGCGGCGGTGGCACCGGCACGACCGACGGCGTGAGGCCATACGCCGGCCGCCGTGGCGGGGCGCTGCCGGCGCAGGCCGCAAGTGCTAGGGTGGCAGCGAGGAGCACGAATGCCCGACGAAACATGCGAAATCCCTTCCGATCCGGCGGTGCCCGGCGACACCGCAGCCGCTTCCGGTCCGCCGGAGGGTCTTGTGCTGGTTTCGACGCCGATCGGCAACCTCCAGGACCTCTCGCCGCGGGCGGTTGCCGTGCTGGGGGCGGTGCACACGCTATTGTGCGAGGATACCCGCGTCACCTCGCGGCTCTGTGCGGTGCTGGGCATCACCCCGACGCTGCTGGCGCTGCACGACCATAACGAGGATGGGCGCATCCCCCAGGTGCTGCGCCTGCTGGGCGAGGGGCGGCGGGTCGCGCTGGTGTCGGATGCCGGCACGCCGCTGGTCTCCGACCCGGGCTATCGGCTGGTGCGGGCGGCGCTGGAGGCAGGGCTGCCGGTGTCGGCGGTGCCGGGGCCGAACGCGGCGCTGCTGGCCCTGACGCTGTCCGGCCTGCCGCCGCAGCCGTTCCTGTTCATGGGTTTCCTGCCGCCGAAAGGGGCGGCGCGGCGGGTGGCGCTGGCGCAATTGCGCGCGGCGGAACGGGCCGGGCTGGCGGCCACGCTGCTGTTTCACGAGGCGCCGCACCGCTTGGCCGAGGCGCTGACGGATATGGCCGAATTGCTGGGTCCGCGACCGGCCGCGGTGGCCCGGGAACTGACCAAACGTTTCGAGGAAGTGGTGCGCGGCACCCTGCCCGAGCTTGCCGCCCGCTATGCCGCCGTGCCCCCGCGCGGCGAGGTCACCCTGGTGGTCGGGCCGCCACCTGAGGAAGCGGCGCCGGCGGAGGCGGACCTCGATGCGTTGCTGCGCGCGGCGCTGGAGGGGCACAGCCTGAAGGAGGCGGTGGCGGAGGTGACCGCCGCCACCGGCCTGCCGCGGCGCGTGGTCTACGCGCGGGCGCTGGCGCTGGGGGAGCGGGGAGGTTAATTCTTCTTCTCTGTAATTTTTTTCTTACGTCGGCACCGCCAGTTCGTAACGATGCTCAGCCGCCGCGCCGGATCAGAATGAAATTCAGCGTCAGGTAAAGCGTCGCCTCGCTCTGCGGCGAGGAGGGCGGGAACGGCGGCAGCATGGCGTCGCGGAAGATCGCCAGCGAGCCCATGTCGAGCCATTGGCTGCCCGAGCGCATCTCCAGCGTCACCTCGCGCACCCGACCGGAGCGGTCCACCCGTACCCGCAGCCGTGTCGTGCCGTCTTCGCCCTGTTCGGCCGCCTGGCGCGGGTAATAGCCGTGCCGGTCCCACCATTCGTGCAACTGGTGCAGCCAGTCCGCCCCGAGATCGGCTCCCTCGACGCGCACCATGTCCCCCGCTCCGTTGGGGTTGCGCGGTATCGCGCCGTTGCTGGTGCGCGCCACCGGCCCGAGCGCGAGGTTGAAGCCGCGGCCGGGCTGCGGCCGGGGGGGCGGGATCGGCGCGGGGCTGGCTTCGGCGGGGTCCAGATCGGCCATCGACCGCGCGACCGGATGCGGAAAGGACGGCGCCGGCCGCGGCGGGGCGCGTGGCACGCGCGGCACGCGCGGCGGGGTCGGCAGCGCCTCTTCTTCCACTTCCTCGGGCTCCGGCAGCGGTGGCAGCGGCGGAATTGGCAGCGCCAGCCGCACCGATGGTTGCTCCGGCGGTGTCGGGAGAGGTTCGGGCGGCACCGCCAGCGTGGGGGGCACCCGCGAGGCGGGCGTCTCCGCCGTGGTGGGATTGGGTTCCTGTTCCGGCGTGGGGGCGGCCTCCGGTGCGCCCGGCGGCTGCATCACCACCTCCACCGATTCGGGTTCGCCGTTATTGCGTGCCACCGGCGGCTCGGGTTCGGAGAGTTCCACCACCACAAGCGCCACCAGGTGCAGCAGCACCGATATCAACGCCGTCCAGCGCAGCACCGCCAGTCGCCGCGATCCGCGCAGCCGGTGTCGCGCCGGTCCCACCCGCCCAGCGGGCGACACGGGCCCGGGCAACTCGGTGCCCCGCCAGGCTCTTACACTGCGCTGTGCCATCGGGCGCAGGATGCAGTTTCGGGGCGCGCGTGGCTAGACGTTCGCGATCCTCACGAATTGGTCGTGATCCATGCGGTCATCGTGACAGTGCTGTGGCATCATCGTCCGGTTCCGAATGATCGGCGGTTTCAAAGCACCAGGGCGGCCAGCAGGGCGTCCAGCCGTTTGCGGCCTTCCGGCGTGGCCAGCAGCACGGCACCATCGCGCACGAGGTAGCCTTCTTCCAGTGCACGCGCGAGCGTGCCGGGGTCGAGCACGGCGTCCAGCGCGATTCCCGTGCGGTTGGCGAAACGGACGGCATCGATGCCCTCGGACAGGCGCAGGCCCATCAGCAGCGCCTCACGGGCGCGGTCAGACGGAGTCGAGCGTCGTTTCCTCGGTGCTGCCGTGGCCGTGCCGCTCCACCCGCTCGGCCCAGGGTTCGGGGGCGCGGTGGCGTCTTGTGGCCAGCAAATTGTCGCCGAGCGTGATCCGACCATGCGCGCCGGGGCCGATGCCGACGTAGTCGCCGTAGCGCCAGTATTGCAGGTTGTGGCGGCTTTCCAAGCCGGGCCGGGCGTAATTCGACACCTCGTACGGCAGCAGGCCGAACCGGGCGGCTTCCTCGCCGGTGGCATCGTAGAGGGCGGCGGCGGTGTCATCATCGGGCAGCACCAGCCGGCCGGTCCGGTGCAGCGCCTCGAAGCCCGTGCCGGGCTCGATGGTGAGCTGGTAGAGCGACAGATGGTCGGCGGCGAGCGCCAGCGCCCGGCGCAGCTCCGCCCGCCAGGCAGCGAGGGTCTGGCCGGGGCGGGCGGTAATGAGGTCGAAGGAAAAACGGGGAAACAGCGCGCGCGCAATCTCCAGCGCCGCGATCGCTTCGGCGGCGCTGTGGCGGCGGCCCAGGGCGGCCAGCGAAACATCGTCCAGCGCCTGCACGCCGAGCGAAAGCCGGTTCACCCCGGCGTCCCGAAAGCCGGCGAGGCGGGCGGCCTCGACGCTGGTGGGGTTGGCCTCCAACGTGATTTCCAGGTCGGCGACGGGGGCGAACAGCCGGGTGGCGTCGCCGATCAGGGCGGCGACGGTGGCGGGGTCCATCAGGCTGGGGGTGCCGCCGCCGAAGAAGATCGAGACGAGCCTGCGGCGGCCGAGCCGCGCCGCCTCCCAGGCCAGCTCGGCGCGCAGGCCGGCGGCGAAGCGGGCCTGGTCGATGCGCTCGCGCACATGGCTGTTGAAGTCGCAGTACGGGCACTTGGCCAGGCAGAACGGCCAGTGGATATAGAGGGCGAGCGGTTCCATTCGCCCGGATATAGGGCGGCCGGCACCGTTCCGCCCGAATTGCCGCCGCCCTGGAGAGAGCATGATCCCGAAATCCTCCGTCGAGCGTGTCCGCGCCGCCCTGCTGGCGGCCGGCCACCCCGACACGATCACCGAATTTCCGGCCGGCACCCGCACCGCCGCCGATGCCGCCGCCGCGGTCGGTTGCAGCGTGGCGGTGAAGCGGGCGGATGCCGGTTTCGTGCGCGGCCGCACCGGCTTCGCGATCGGCGGGGTGGCGCCGGTCGCCGACATCCGGCAGCCCGGCTGATGGCGGCCGACGAGAGCGACACGCTGCGCGACCGGCTGCGCAAAATCGAGGCGCTGTTCGCCGGCGCCGGCACGCCGGGCGAGCGCGACGCGGCGGCGGCGGCGGCTTCGCGCATCCGCGCCCGGCTGGCGGCGGCGGCGCGCACGACGGCGCCGATGGAGATGCGGCTCTCGGTCAGCGACCCCTGGGCGCGGCAATTGCTGATCGCGCTGTGCCGCCGCTACGGCATCGAGCCGTACCGCTACCGCCGCATGCACCGCCAGACATTGCTGGTGCGCGCGCCGGCCGGCTTCGTCGAGGAATTGCTGTGGCCGGAGTTCCAGCAATTATCCGCCGCCCTGACCGAGTATCTGCAGGCGGTGACATCCCGGGTGATCCGCGAGGAAGTGCACGGCGACACGCGCGACGCCGAGGAGCGCGACGAAACGAAACGGATCGGCTGATTCCTTCCGCATCTCGTGCGGGCGCCGGCCGGAATAAAATGAGCGGAGACGATGATGATTCGACTGAGCGGCCTTGCCGCCGCCTTGCTGATTCTTGCAGGCGCCCAGCCGGCCCGCGCCGGCGACGCGGCCAGCGGCGGCCGGCTGTTCCGGACCCAATGCGCCGCCTGTCACAGCACCGAACCCGGCCGCAACAAGGTCGGGCCGAGTCTGTTCGGGGTGGTTGGCCGGGCCTATGGCACCGCGCCGGGGTTCCGCTATTCGCCCGCCAGTCGCGATGCCGCCGTGGTGTGGAATGACGAATTGCTGGACCGCTACATGGCCGATCCGAAATCGGTGCTGCCGCTGGCGGCGATGCCGTACGCGGGGCTGCGGAATCCGGCGATGCGGGCGGACATCCTGGCGTATCTGCAGACCCTGAAATAACGCCGCCGCTACAGCAATCGCTTCCAGCGCAGCACGCCAAGTGTGCCGAGCATGGCAAACAGGCAGAGGCCGAACGCGAACACGGTGCCGAGCCGGTGGTCCTGCCAGAGCATGCCGCCGGTGTTCATGCCGAAGAAACCGGTGACCAGGGCCGCCGGCATCACCACGGTGGTGACCACGGAGACGATGTAGAGGCGGCGATTGGTCTCCTCGGCCAGCCGCGAGGTCAGTTCGTCCTGCAAGGCGCGGGCGCGGTCGTGCAGGGCGGCAATGTCATCGAGTGTGCCGAGCACCGCGCTGTGGGCGGAATCATGCGAGCCTTGCATCGCCCACTCCGGCAGTTCTTCGGCATCCTCGGCCAGCAGCCGGGCGAGCGGCGCGAGGGCGCGCTTGATGATGGTCACTTCGCGCCGGGCCTGGCCAAGCTGCGCCCCAAGCCCGCCGAGATCGGCCGAGGGGCGCAGGTCCAGCAGCGCGTCCTCGGCGACGTTCGAGCTCGTCGTCCAGCTTCGCGACCCGCCGTCGCGCCTCGCGCGCGAACTCGGCGATCGCGCCGTCCAGCAGCGCCACCGGACCTTCCGGTGCGTGGCCACTGGCGATGCCGTCCCACACGGCGGTGAGCGCCCGCACCGGCCGCCGGCGGCTGGTGACAAGGCGATCGGGCCGCATGGCGAAGCGCCACCAGGCGATTTCATGCTCGTCCGCGCCGGCCGAGCGGACGAAACTCGGCAGCACGCCGGCGACAACCTCGCCGTCGGTGACGATTTGTGGTGTCTCGTCGGCGCCCACCAGCAGCCGCAGCATGAAGGCGGGAAAGCTGCGGTCGGCCTCGATCGCGGCACGTGCGTTGCTGTGCACGAGGTCGTAATGGAGCCAGTCCCAGCCAGGGCCGCCCGGCGGCCGGGGATCGCCGAGCGCCGGCATGCTGCCCGGCAGGAAGGCGAAAGCCCAGGCGAGGCCATCGAGGCGCGGCGCTGCGGGCGGCAATTCCATGCGGAGACTCCGGGTCGGGGGCATCATCATTTCCTGGCGCGATCGGACCGATCCTGCCCCGGCGGAGGGGGGTGCGTCATCCCGCTTCGGTGACGTTCCGGCCGACATCGCGGCGCAGGCGATGGGCGATCCGGTCATGCCGCCCTATCTTCCGGCGGCGGAGCGGATGGGGGGGAGCCGGGCAATATGACCATCCGGATGCGGGTGCGGGTGCGGGGGACGGTGCAAGGCGTGGGATTCCGCCCGCATGTCTGGCGCCTCGCCACCGGCCTCGGGCTGACCGGCACGGTGCGCAACGATGCCGAGGGCGTGCTGGCCGAGGTGCAGGGCGCCCGCGCCGGCGAATTCCCGGACCGGCTGCGGCACGATCCGCCGCCGCTCGCCCGCATCACCGCCATCGAGGCCGAATCCCGCCCGCCCATTGTGGGAGAAAAGGGCTTCGTGATCCTCGGCAGCACGGCGGGGCGGATGGCGACCGCGGTGGCGGCGGATGCCTGCGTCTGCGCCGACTGCCTGGCCGAAATGTGCGACCCCGCCGACCGCCGCTGGCGTTTTCCCTTCATCAACTGCACCCAGTGCGGGCCGCGGTTCACCATCACCCGCCTTCTGCCATACGACCGCCGCAACACGGCGATGGCCGGATTTCCGCTCTGCGACGCGTGCCGGCGCGAATACGAGGACCCGGCCGACCGGCGCTTCCATGCCGAGCCGACCGCCTGCCCGGTCTGCGGGCCGCGCCTGTCGCATGACCTGGCCGAGGTGCTGGCGGCGCTGCGCGGCGGGCGGATCGTCGCGTTGAAAGGGCTCGGCGGGTTCCATTTGCTATGCGACGCCACCAATGGCGACGCGGTGGCGCGGCTGCGCGCGCGCAAGGAACGGGGGAATAAACCGTTCGCGGTGATGGCGCTGAATGCCGTGAGCGCGGAGCGGTGGACTTGCATTGGGGCGTTGGAGCGGGCTTCGCTTGAATCGGTTGAGCGGCCGGTGGTGTTGGTGAAGCAAGGCCAGGGCTCTGCCCTGGACCCGCCAAGGGCCGGGAGGCCCCTGGACCCCATTCCTTTGGCTCCTGCCCTGAACACCCTGGGCGTCATGCTCCCGGCCGCGCCGCTGCATTTTCTTCTGTTCCACGAGGCCGCCGGCCGCCCCGCCGGCACCGCATGGCTCGCGGCGCCGCACGACCTGCTGCTGGTCGCCACCAGCGCCAACCCCGGCGGCGAGCCGCTGGTCATCGACGATGACGAAGCGCACACGCGACTTGCCGGCCTTGCTGACCTGGTGGTGACGCATGACCGCCCGGTGGTGACGCGCTGCGACGACAGCGTCGTGCGGATCATCGACGGTGCGCCGCGCTTTCTGCGCCGCGCCCGCGGCTTTACCCCGCGCGCCATCGCCCTGCCGCATGCGGTGCCACCGGTGCTCGCCCTGGGCGGGGTGCTGAAAGCGACCGCCTGCGCCACCCGCGGCGACGAGGCGGTGCTGTCGCAGCACGTGGGGACACTGGACAACGTGGCGACGCTGCGATTCCTCGACGAAGCCGTGCGCCACCTGCTGCACCTGCTGGATACCGCACCGGTGCTGCTGGCGCACGACCGGCACCCGGATTTTCCCGCCCATCGTCTGATCGAGCGACTCGGACTGCCAACCCTCGCCGTGCAGCACCACCATGCCCACGCCGCCGCGGTGCTGGCCGAACATGGCATGACCGCGCCGGCCCTGGCCGTGGTGCTGGACGGTTTCGGCCTGGGCAGCGACGGGCAAGCCTGGGGCGGCGAATTGCTGCGCCTGGACGGCACGGCATTCCGCCGGCTCGGCCATTTGCGCAAGCTGGCGCTGCCCGGCGGCGATGCCGCGGCGCGCCAGCCATGGCGCATGGGCGCCGCGGCGCTGCACGCGCTCGGGCGCGACGATGAGATCGTGACGCGGTTCGGCGAGCAGGCCGCCCCGGTCGCCCGGCTGCTGGCATCCGGCCGGCGGGTGGCCTCGACCAGTTCCTGCGGCCGGCTGTTCGATGCCGCTGCCGCCCTGCTGGGCGTGCTGCACACCAGCACCTACGAAGGCGAGGGCGCGATGCGCCTGGAAGCCCTGGCCACCGCGCCGCGCGCGCTGGCGGACGGGTGGCGGCTGGAGGGCGGCGTGCTCGATCTGCTGCCGCTGCTGGACGCCTTGCGCACGGTCGCCGCGGAGGAAGGCGCCGGCCTGTTCCACGGCACGCTGGCGGCGGCCATCGTCGCCTGGGTGGTCGCGGCGGCCGGGCGGGAAGGGCTGGACACGGTGGCGCTGGGGGGCGGCTGCTTCGTCAATCGCATTCTGGCCGAGGCCGTCGCCGGC
Organism: uncultured Alphaproteobacteria bacterium; assembly: GCA_963709085.1. Lineage (GTDB taxonomy): Bacteria > Pseudomonadota > Alphaproteobacteria > Acetobacterales > Acetobacteraceae > Rhodovastum. Next base: position 2,790,493 of record CAVPVB010000007.1, on the reverse strand, counting down.
GGGCTTCGCCAGGCCGGGCTGCGTCCCCTGCTGCCGGTCCAGGCGCCGGCCGGCGATGGCGGGCTGAGCCTGGGACAGGCCTGGATCGCCGGGCTCAGCGCCGCCTGAAGCGGATCTCCGGGGTTATGCCGCGCCCACGAAGGCCGTGCGCCGCTGTGCCACCGCCTCGATCGGCAGGGCGGCATACATGTCCTTCACGGCTTCGGTGATGGTCAGGCCGGCGACGCCCGGCGGCAGGATGCGGCGGGCGCCGTTTTCCCACAGGCGGGCGGTGCGCAGGGCGGTGGGCCTTTGCAGCGGCGGCATGAACAAGGCCGCGTCCCAGCGCTCCACCCGGAACGCGGAGGCGGCGAGCAGGCGGCTGATCTGGCCGGTGGAGTAGGGCTGGCCCTGCCCGAACGGGGTGCTTTCGACATAGGCCCAGACGCCGCGCCGGTTCGGCGCCACCACCAGCAGGTGGCCATCATCCTTCAGCACGCGCCAGACCTCGCGCAGCAGGCGGCGGGCGTTGTCGGCCGCTTCCAGGCCATGCACCAGCAGGATGCGGTCGAAGCACAGATCCGGGAAGGGCAGGGCGTCTTCCTGGCTGGCGCAGGCGAGGTTGGGCAGGCCGCCAATGGGCCAGCGGGCCGGCTGGACCTGCGCGGGCGTCAGGGCGATGCAGCGCTGGGCCTTTTCGTGCCACAGGCGCAGGTAGGGGGCGGCGTAGCCCACCCCGAGTACGGACTGGCCGGTCACCGACGGCCAGAACGCGCCCAGCCGCTCGCACAGCAGGCGCGCGACCATCGCCCCGCGCGATGTGGCGTAGAAATCCTTCGGTGTGTTCGGGACGGGCGCCATTGCGGCCATATAGCATGAACGGCGCATTTGCCGTCCCCGTGCGAATTTTTGTGTTGTCCGCTTCGCGGTTTGCGGTCGCGCCGGGCGGCGCTAGAATAGACATATGATCACCGCTCAGCCCGTTGCCATCCTGCAGGACAATTACGCCTGGCTGCTGCGCGACACGGCCACCGGCGCCACCGCCATCGTCGACCCGGCCGAGCCCGGGCCGGTGGCCGCGGCGATCGACGCAGCAGGCGGGCGGCTCGATCTGATCCTGCTGACCCATCATCACGGCGACCACATCGCCGGCACCGACGACATCCGTGCCCGCTATGGCGCGCGCGTGGTCGGCGCGCGTGCCGACGCGCATCGTCTGCCGCGGCTCGATCAGCCGGTGGGGGAGGGGGACAGCGTGGCGCTCGGCGAGTCGCTGGGCCGGGTGATCGACACGCCGGGCCACACGCACGGCCAGATCGCGTTCTATTTCCCGGATGGCGGTGTGCTGATCTGCGGCGACACGCTGTTCAGCCTGGGCTGCGGGCGCCTGCTGGAAGGCACCGCGGCCGAGTTGTTCGCCTCGCTGCGCAAATTCGCCGCGCTGCCGCCGGAAACGCTGGTGTGCTGCGGCCATGAATACACCGAGAGCAACGCGCGGTTCGCGCTGCATGCCGACCCGGGAAATGTGGCCCTGCGCGCCTATGCCGGCCACGTCCGCGCCTTGCGGGCGGCGGGAAAGCCGAGCGTGCCGAGCCGGCTTGCCGATGAACTCGCCGCCAACCCGTTCCTGCGCGCCGCCGACGTGGCGACCCTCGCCGACTTGCGTGCCCGCAAGGACAAGTTCTGAGCACGAACATGGTGGATTTGCGCGACCCCGCGACTCCGGCGGGTGAAGTGGTGGCTGCGCTGGGCCTGCTGCCGCATCCCGAGGGCGGGCATTATCGCGAGACCTGGCGCGACCGGCCGCCGGAGGGTGGCCGCGGTGCCGGGACCGCCATCCTGTTCCTGCTGGAAGCGGGCGAGGCCAGCCACTGGCACCGGGTGGACGCCGCCGAATTGTGGATCTGGCAGGCCGGCGCCCCGCTTCGTCTGGAGGTTTCCGGCGACGCGCGAGAGGTGTCGGCGGTTACGCTCGGCCCGTTGCTGGCGGATGGGCAGGCATTGCAAGGACTGGTGCCGCCCGCGGCTTGGCAGGCAGCCCGGAGCCTGGGCGCCTGGACGCTGGTGACGTGTACCGTCTCCCCAGCCTTCCAGTTCGAAGGATTCGAACTGGCGCCCCCAGGCTGGGAACCAAGTTAAAAAACGGAATGGGGTGCAGGGGCCTCTCGGCCCCTGCCGGGTCCAGGGCAGAGCCCTGGCCTTCCTCACTTCCTACGTCCCAGTACCCTCAAAAAAATCCCGAACCTTGGCAAAGAACCCCTCCGATTCGGGGTGGCTTTTGGTATTCGCCTCACCCTCGAATTCCTCCAGCAATTCGCGCTGACGGCGGGTCAGGTGTTGCGGTGTTTCCACCGCGACCTGGATGAACATATCGCCGCGCGCGGCGCTGCGGAGGACGGAGAACCCCTTGCCGCGCAGGCGGAACTGTTCGCCGGACTGGGTGCCGGGCGGGATTTTCACCCGTGCCTTGCTGCCGTCGATCGCCGGCACCTCCACTTCGGTGCCGAGTGCCGCCTGTGTCATGCGCACCGGCACGCGGCAGAAGATGTTGGTGCCGTCGCGCTGGAAGATTGCGTGCGGGCGGATGGAGACGTGCACGTAGAGGTCGCCCGGTGGCGCGCCGGGGCCACCGGCTTCGCCCTCGCCGGCCAGGCGGATGCGGGTGCCGTCCTCGACGCCGGCGGGTATCTGCACCTGCAGGGTGCGCTCGCGCTGCAGCGTGCCGGCGCCGTGGCAGACCCGGCAGGGGTTGCGGATCACCCGTCCCTGACCGCCGCAGGTCGGGCAGGTGCGTTCGATCAGGAAAAAGCCCTGCTGCGCCCGGACCTTGCCGGCGCCGCCGCAGGTGGTGCAGGTTTCGTTGCCGCGTTCCTTGTTTTCCGATCCGGTGCCGGCGCAGGTGTCGCAGGCCACGCGGGTGGGCACGCGCAACTGCGAGCGGGTGCCGGCGAAAGCCTCCGCGAGGTCGATTTCGACCCCGGCGCGGATATCGCCGCCGCGGCGCTGGCCCTGGCTGCGACCGCGGCCACCCATGAAATCGCCGAACATCTGGTCGAAAATGTCGCCCAGACCGGCGCCCTGGCCGAAATCGAAGCCGCCGGCACCGGGGGCGCCGCCCTGCTCGAACGCGGCATGGCCGAAGCGGTCATAGGCGGCGCGCTTCTGGTCATCCTTGAGGATGTCGTAGGCCTCGTTGATTTCCTTGAAGCGCGCCTCGGCCTTCTTGTCCCCCGGGTTGCGGTCCGGGTGGAGTTGCATCGCCAGCTTGCGGTAGGCCTTCTTCAGATCATCGGGACTCGCGTCCCGCGCGACGCCGAGGGTCGCGTAGAAATCCTGCTTCGCCATGTCAGCCCTCTGTCCGGCGCAGAAACAAGCGACGCGCCCGCCCTGTGTTCAGGCGCGGGCGCGCCACCGGATTCATGCTTGCCGCAATCTCACGGTCAGGCCGACTTCTTCTTCTCGTCGACTTCCTCGAACTCGGCGTCGACGACTTTTTCGCCCTTCGGGCCGGTCGAGGAACCGCCGGAGCCGGCGGGGCCGTCGCCCGGGCCACCGGCCGGACCGGGACCCTGCGGGCCGGTCTCGGGACCCTGTGCCTTGTAGACCGCCTCGCCGATCTTCAGCGACGCCTGGCTGAGGCGATCGGCGGCCGATTTCAGCGCCTCGGTGTCGGTGCCTTCGAGCGCCGACCGGGCCGCCGCCAGGGCGGCTTCGGCCTCGCCGCGATCCTGCGCCGACACCTTGTCGCCGTGTTCCTTCAGGTTCTTGTCGACCTGATGGACCAGCGCCTCGGCATGGTTCTTGGCCTCGACGAAGGCGCGCTTCTTCTTGTCGGCCTCGGCGTTCGCCTCCGCCTCGCGCACCATGCGCTGGATGTCGGCCTCGTTCAGCCCGCCGCTGGCCTGGATGCGGATCTGCTGCTCCTTGCCGGTGGCCTTGTCGCGCGCCTGCACCGAGACGATGCCGTTGGCGTCGATGTCGAACGTCACCTCGATCTGCGGCACGCCGCGCGGCGCCGGCGGAATGCCGGCGAGGTCGAAATTGCCGAGCAGCTTGTTGTCGGCCGCCATTTCACGCTCGCCCTGGTAGACCTTGATGGTCACCGCGGTCTGGCCGTCATCGGCGGTCGAGAACACCTGGCTCTTCTTCGTCGGGATGGTGGTGTTGCGGTCGATCAGCCGGGTGAACACGCCGCCCAGCGTCTCGATGCCGAGCGAGAGCGGGGTCACGTCGAGCAGCAGCACGTCCTTCACGTCGCCCTTGAGCACCGCGCCCTGGATGGCCGCGCCGATCGCCACCACCTCGTCGGGGTTGACGTTGCGCGCCGGCTCGCGGCCGAAGAAATTCTTCACCGTCTCGATGACCTTGGGCATGCGGGTCATGCCGCCGACCAGGATCACCTCGTCGATTTCGGACGCCTTCACCCCGGCATCGCGCAGCGCCGCTTTGCAGGGCTCGAGCGTCTTCTGGATCAGGTCATCGACCAGACTTTCCAGCTTCGCCCGGGTCAGCTTCATCACCAGATGCTTCGGCCCGGTGGCATCGGCGGTGATGAAGGGCAGGTTGAGCTCGGTTTCCTTCGACGAGGACAGCTCGATCTTGGCCTTCTCGGCGGCTTCCTTCAGCCGTTGCAGGGCCAGCTTGTCGCGCCGCAGGTCGATGCCCTGCTCGCGTTTGAACTCATCGGCTAGGTAGTCGATGATGCGGGCATCGAAATCCTCGCCGCCGAGGAAGGTGTCGCCGTTGGTGCTCTTGACCTCGAACACGCCGTCGCCGAGTTCGAGCACGGAGATGTCGAAGGTGCCGCCGCCGAGGTCGTAGACCGCGATGGTGCCGGATTTCTTCTTGTCCAGGCCATAGGCGAGGGCGGCCGCCGTTGGCTCGTTGATGATGCGCAGCACCTCAAGCCCGGCGATCCGGCCGGCGTCCTTGGTGGCCTGGCGCTGGGAGTCGTTGAAGTAGGCCGGCACGGTGATGACCGCCTGCGACACCGGCTCGCCGAGATAAGACTCGGCGGTTTCCTTCATCTTGCCGAGGATGTAGGCGCTGATCTGGCTGGGCGAATAGCGCTCGCCGCGGGCTTCCACCCAGGCATCGCCATTGTCGCCGCGGGCGATCTTGTAGGGGACCATGGACATGTCCTTGGCCACCACCGGGTCATCGAAGCGCCGCCCGATCAGGCGCTTGACCGCGAACAGCGTATTGGTGGGGTTGGTCACCGCCTGGCGCTTCGCCGACTGGCCGACCAGACGCTCGCCGTTATCGGCGAAGGCGACGATGCTGGGGGTGGTGCGGGCGCCCTCACTGTTCTCGATCACGCGGACATCCTTGCCCTCCATGATCGCGACGCAGGAATTGGTTGTGCCCAGGTCGATGCCGATGACCTTGCTCATATGAAGCTCCTTCTCAGCGGATCCAAACGGCCCGAAGCACCGCACCGGATCCCCGTTGTGATGCCCCCGATGTATTCAGCGGCACGGCCCGGGGCAAGGGCAGGGTGCGTAATTGACGCGCAATATCCTGTACCGCCGGCGTCATTCCGGCGGGGTAGGGGCCGGCGGGGTAGGGGCCGGCGGGGTGGGGGCCGGCGGGGCGGGGGCGTTCAGCTCGGGCGCGGGCGCCTTCGACACCACCACCATGGCCGGCCGCAACAGCCGCCCGTTGAGCGTCCAGGCAGCGGTCCAGGCCTGGATCACCGTGCCGGGCGGATGCTCGCTGCTTTCCTGCTCGGCCATGGCCTGGTGCAGGTTGGCGTCGTAGCTGGCGCCGGTCGGGTCCTCGCGGTGGATGCCGTTGCGCTCAAGCAATGCCACGAAGCTGCGCTCCACCCCGGCAAAACCGTCGCGCAGCCGGGCGACGATCTCTGGCTCGCCATGGTCGGCGGGCGGGATGCTGTCGAGGCCGCGCTTGAGGTTCTCGGCCGCCTCCACCACGTCGCGGGCGAATTTCTGCACCGCGTACTGGCGGGTCTCGTCCACATCGCGGCGGGCCCGGGCGCGCACATTGGCGATCTCCGCCTCCGAGCGAATCCAGCGGTCGCGCACCTCGCCCAGCTCCGCTTCCAGGGCCGCGACGCGGGCGGCGAGGTCGGCCTGATCCGGGGCGGATGCCGCTTCCGCCGCCGCCGTCTGCTGGGCGTCGGGGGAGGGGCTTTCGGAATAGCTGTCCTGCGTGTTCATGGCGCAATCAGTTAGTGGACCGATCCTCCTGAAACAAGCGGCGCGCGCGCACGGCGTGCATTCATTCGTTATGTCATCAGTCGGCGTTAGGTCATCAGTTGGGGCTCGGCACCGTTTGGCAAGTCAGCCAGGCGATGGCGGCGTCGGCCAGTGCCTCCAGCGGGGCCACCCGGGCCGGCAGATCGGCCGCCGCGCCGGCCGCCCCGGTTTCCAGCGAATCTTTCTCCATCAACCGGGCCGCCGCGGCGAGCGCCTGCAACCCGAGCGTGCCGGCGCTGCCGGCGAGCGCGTGCGCCTCGCGCGCCAGCTTTTCCGCCGCCCCACTGGCGGCCAGCGCCCGCATGCGGTCCAGCCGGGCCGGCGCGTCGGCCAGGAAGGCGGCGGCGATCTCGGCCGCCGCGCCGGCGCCCAGGGCGGCGTCCAGCGCCGCCAGCGGTGCCGGGTCGATGGTTCCAGGCGCCGGGTCCGCTGGCGCCCCGGCCGGGCAGGCGGGGGCGCCCCGCTCCCCACAAACCCGTTCCCCACAAACCCGGGCGATCTCGCCGGTCAGGCGCTCCGGTGAGATCGGCTTGGGGGCGAAGCCGTCCATGCCGGCGGCCCGGCAGGCCGCCTCGTCGTCGCGCGAGGTGCTGGCGGTCAGGCCGATCACCTTGACCCGACCCGCCGCCCCCGGCAGGTCGCGGATCGCCCGGGTCGCCGCCAATCCGTCCATCACCGGCATCATCACATCCATCAGCACCAGGTCGAAATTGCCGGTGCGCGCCGCCGCCAGCGCTGCGGCGCCGTTTTCCACCGCCTGCACCGCATGGCCGTCGCGCTCCAGCAGCCGGGTCGCCACCAACTGGTTCACCCGGTTATCCTCGGCGACCAGGTACGCGCAATCTGGCCGGCCTGGCGGCTGGCCACGCCGGCGCCGCGGCCTCGGCCGGCGCCACGCCGACCGTCAGGCTGAAGCGGAACGTGCTGCCCATTCCGGGCTCGCTTTCCGCCGCGATGCCGCCGCCCATGGCTTCCAGCAGGCGGCGGCAGATCGCCAGTCCGAGTCCGGTGCCGCCGAAGCGCCGGGTGACCGAACCATCGACCTGGGTGAACTCGCGGAACAGGCGCCCCATCATGGCGGGTTCGATGCCGATGCCGGTGTCGCGCACCGTGCCTTCCAGGCGCCAGCCCGCCGCGACCGGCAGCGCGTCCAGCCGGACCTCAACCTCGCCGGCGTGGGTAAACTTTATCGCATTGCCCACCAGGTTCAGCAGCACCTGGCGCAGCCGCTGGGCGTCACCGAGCACCCGGGCCGGCACCGCGGGCGAGGCATCGAGGTTCAGCCGCAATCCTTGCTCCCGGGCCTGCCGCGCGACCATGGTGCGCACCGCCTCCAGCACCGCGCGGGGCGCGAACGGGGCACATTCCAGTTCAAGCGTGCCGGTGTCGATCTTGGAGAAGTCGAGCACATCATTCAGCAGCGCCAGCAGGTGGCGGCCGGATTCGCGGATGGTGCGGGCGTAGCTGGCCTGTTCCGGGTTCAGTCCGGTGTCGTCCAGCAACTCGGCGACCCCGAGAATGCCGTTCAGCGGGGTGCGGATTTCGTGGCTCATGATCGCCAGGAACTGCGTGCGGGCCCGGCTGGCCGCCTCGGCGGCCTCGCGGGCGACCAGCAGCGCCTGCTGGGTGCGTTCCCATTCGGTCACGTCGCTGTAGGTTCGCACCATGGAGCCGTCGGTCAGCTGGCGGCTGCGCACCTCCAACACCGTGCCGTTCGGCCGGGTGCGCTTGTACACGGCGGGCACATCGGTGGGGTTGCAGAATGGCGATTGTTCGGGATCGAAATCGCCCTGCGCGATCTGCCACTGCACCATCTCGCCGATCCGGCTGCCCGCCCCGAGCTCCGGCGGCAAGCCGAGCAGTTCGCGGACGCGGCGGTTGATCACCACCACCCGGCCATCCGGGGCCGCCATGACAATGCCCTGGCTGATATTGGCGAGGGTGCGTTCCAGCGCCGTTTGCGCCAGATTGCGCTGCCGCCGTTCGTGCGCGGCGGCGATTGCCAGCGACAGCAGCAGCAGGGTCACCGCCAGCTCGGCCGCGGACAGGCGGGGCAGGTCGCGGCTGTAATCCGCCAGCACGGCTTCCTCGGACTGGCCCACCGAGACCACCAGCGGCAGTCCCGGCACGCGCCGGAAGCTTTCCAGCCGGTCCACCCGGTCGGCCGGGTCGGTCCAGGCGAAGGAGCCTTCCTCCTCATCCGCCGCGCGGCGCACCGCGGGGCTGGTGGAGGCCACGCCCGTGACGACCTGCGCCCCGCCTTCGGCCTTGCGGGCGCGCACCACCCCGTCCAGCCCGAGCACCGACACCGTGCCGCGCGGCCCCAGACCGGCCGGGGCGGCGAAGCGCAGCAGCCCGGCCGGCGGCACCGACACCACCAGGATGCCATCGAAGCCGCCGCGCCGGTCGCGCAGCATGCGCACGAACTGCACGGTCCAGAGTTTCGACACCCGGCCGAGTACCGGCGCGCCGACATGCAGCACATCTTCCGGGTGTTCGGCGAAGCGGCGGAAATGGGCGCGGTCGGACAGGTCGATGCGCTCGGTGACCGGGCGCAGGTTGCTCATGGTGACCACGCCGGTGCGGTCGGTCATGGAGATCTGCGCGGCCAGCACCTGCAGCCGGTCGACCCGGTCGACCCAGGGCGAGAGGTCCACCGATGGCCCCTCGCGCTCGCGCAGGGCGCGCACGAACAGCAGCGTCTGGTCGATCTCGCGCACCGTGCGCAGCAGCGATTCGGAGAATGCGCGGGCCAGGTTCGCGCCGTTCGCCCGCGCCGCCGCGAGCGCGTGCGCCCGTTCGGCGTGCAGGTGCAGCCCGACGGCGATCCAGGTCAGCACCAGCACGCCCGCCACCCAGCCGCTCGACGACGGCCGCAATGCCGCCGCCGCCCGCGACTTCAGCAGGCTCACCGCACCGCTTCCGCCCAGACGGTCGCGCGCAACCGTTCGACCAGGCCGGCATGGCTGAGCGGCGGGGCGAACAGGTAGCCCTGGCCGATGCCGCAGCCGAGCCGGGTCAGCAATTCGGCCACCGGCTCGGTCTCGATCCCCTCCGCCACCAGTTGCAGCCCCAGTTCGCGGGCCAGCGACACCACCGCCCGGATGATCTTCGGCGCTTCGGGGTCGTGCAGGCAGGTGCGCACGAAGCTCTGGTCGATCTTCAGCTCGCTGAATGGCAGCCGCAGCAGCGACAGCAGGGAGGAATGCCCGGTGCCGAAATCGTCGATCGACAGTTTCACACCACGGATGCGCAGCCGCGTCATGATGTCGGCGGCGGTGACGTAATCCGCCATGACCGCGCCCTCGGTCACTTCCAGCACCAGGGCGCTTGGCGGCACAAAGCTGCCGGCCAGCACGGCGCTGACCCGTTCGGGCAGGGTCAGATCGGTCAGGCTGATCGGCGAGAGGTTGATCGCCAGCGTCAACTCGGGCCGCTGCTGCCGCCAGGGGCGGAACAGCTCGAGCGACTGCGCCATGATGCGGTCGGTCAGCCGGTCGATCAGGCCGGCGCGCTCGGCCAGCGGGATGAAGCGGTCGGGCCGCACCAGGCCCAGCACCGGGCTGCGCCAGCGGGTGAGCACTTCCATGCCGACCAGCCGGCGGTCCTGCAAGGTCACCTTGGGCTGGAACAGGCAGATGATTTCGTCGTTCTCGATCGCCGCTGCCAGCAGGGCGGGGTCGATGTCCGACGTATCCTCGGCGCGTTTGGCGCCGGTGCGTTCGGGCAGCGCGCGCAGCAGCGCCACCAGGTGATCGACCAGCAGCGGCTTGCCCAGCGTGCCGGCCACCCGCAGCCCGAGCGCCGCGGCGAGGCGGGCGGCGGCCTGGCGCACCCGCTCGTCGAAGCCGGAGACGAATATCAGCACGGCGTCCGAGCCCGCCTCGCGCAGGCAGCGCAGCAGCTCGATGCCGTCATGGTCGCGCAGGGCGAGGTCGAGCACCACGACGTTGTAGGCGACGGTCTGCACCCGCTCCACCGCTTCCGCGAGCGTGGCCGCGCCGTCGGCGGCGATGCCCAGCGTTCCGGCCGCGCGGGCCACGATCAGGCGCTGCACCGCTTCGTCGTCCACGACCAGCAATCTGGTGGCGGACGGCCCTGGTGGCTCCTGCGTCACGCCCGATCCTCCGCGCGGTCCGGCGCGGAGGTTGCGTCAATCGGGTGACGAAGCGGTAAACGGCGCCGCCGCCGGGGGCGGCGTCAGATGGCGGTGTCGGGGGCGGCGTTACGAAAACAGGAACACGGCGGCGGCGATCACGCAGGTCCAATGATTGTCCGGGCCGCATTCGGCCGTGGCCGTGATCGACGTGCTGTCGATGATCAGGTGGCTGTGTTCGTAGATCTGCTTGCGCTCGTTCCACGCCGCCTCGGGATCGAAATCGAGGCCGAGGGTCGAGGCCAGCATGGTCGCGGCGAGGTCCTCGGCCTGTTCGCCGCTCGCCTCGGCGGTCATGCCGTAGCCGTGCTGTTCCGAAATATAGCCGTACATGTCCGGCTCCGCCGGCCGGGCCAGCCCGAGGCTGGCATAGACATGGCGCCCGAATTCGTTGGTCTGTGACCGGGCCATGACGCAGAAGGTGATGTCCCCGGGTTTGAGCGATTCGACCCCGACTTCGCGGGAAATAACCGCGCAGCGTGGCGGCAGAATGGACGACACATACACCAGGTTCTGCTGCTCGATATCCGCGTCGCGCAAGGCGAACTCGAACGCGGTGAGGGCATGGCGATGGACGCCCACCCCTTTGGTCAGGAACATGCGGGCGGGACTGGGGAACATATCACATTCCTTCATTTGCCGGCCTGTCGGATGCCGGCGTTACAGCTTCTGACCGGCCTGGATGTGGTTCCGGACATGGCCGGTCGATGGGCTGACCGGCTTGTAGGGGCGATCCGTAGGAGAGGGGGAGGAACTCTGCTTGTGCACGCGTTAAGGCTGTGCGAACGGCGATGCCTTGCCAAATGAATAGCTGATTACCCTGTTTCTCGGCCCCCTTGGCTTGGTGCGTATCGTGAACTCAGACCGCTGGCGCAAATGGACGCTCACGCCATAGGGCAGGTAGGGTGCAATGCCAAGTGGCATTGCACCCTACGGCTTGCTGTTGACGCTAAGTGAGCAAGGTGTTCCGATGCAAGGAGGCGAGCAGAGCGCAGCGAGCGACGCGGGGGAGGTATCGCGCGCCACGATTTTGGGCTTAAAATATGACCGCCGTGCAAGGCGACTTTCGGGAAGGATTGATGCGAGATGAGCGAATTTGACGAATACAAGAAACACCTGGAATTTTCATACGTTTCATACCAGTTCTGCCTTAATTCCCTTCCAAAAGAGGAGTTCATTCCGGACGACGGACAAGTATATAATGGGGTTTTATTTCGCCGCAGGGAAAATGTTTATGAGATGATTGTCGAATTCGGGTGGGCTTTTTTCGTCCGAATGGAGGCAACGCTGGAGAGTTTTCTCCATGACAGAAAACCAAAGAACATGAATATAATAGAGTTCGTAGAAGCAATATTATCTGGATTATCACAATCCGATAGGGATGGATACGGAATGGCACGCGAACTAAGGAACATACTTCATCACGTCGACAGCCAGTCTGAAAAATATAGCCGTCGACTGGATTATGTAGAAGTAGAGAAAGGAAAAGAACCCCATATTCTGCGGGAGCATATTGAAAGATTTTTCGATCTATTTGTGAGAATGGGAGCTAAAGCGGCAGAATATTCATCACAATAAATTCTGTCAATAAAGGACTACTGTCTCTTGGGCATCCGGGTCTATATGTGATAATGAAGAAATTATCACATATAGGCTTTTTGATATACTGAAATCACAAACGGAAACCACTGATTTCCATCCGCTCCGAAAGCCCCTGACCCGTCCCGGCAAATCGGAGCCGGATGGTTCCCGTCAGCGACCGCCGGCAACACGTCCCCCTCCGCGTCAAAACCCACCGGCACGGATCGCGCCACCCCCACCTCTCCCCAAGCCTTCCCTCCGCCCCCGCATGCCGCCATGATGGCCGGCCGCGACATACGGCCCGAGAGAGGAACGATCCATGCCCGATGCCAGCCCCGAACCCCGCACGGCGCGCGTTTCCGCCGAGGAAGCGCTGGCCCTGCACGCCTCGGGCCGGCCGGGCAAGCTCGAAACCCGCATCACCAAGCCGCTGACCACGGCGCGCGACCTCTCGCTCGCCTATTCGCCCGGCGTCGCCGAACCCTGCCTGCGCATCCACGCCGACCCCAGCCTCGCCTACGACTACACCACCAAGGGCAACATGGTGGCCGTGGTCTCCAACGGCACCGCCGTGCTCGGCCTGGGCAATCTCGGCGCGCTCGCCGGCAAGCCGGTGATGGAAGGCAAGGTGGCGCTGTTCAAGCGCTTCGCCGATGTCGATGGCATCGACCTCTGCGTCTCCACCGAGGATATCGAGGAATTCGTCAACTGCGTGCGCTACCTCGCGCCCAGCTTCGGCGGCATCAACCTCGAAGACATCAAGGCGCCGGAGTGCTTCGTCATCGAGCAGCGCCTGCGCGAGCTGATGGACATTCCGGTGTTCCATGACGACCAGCACGGCACCGCCATCGTCGCCGCCGCCGGCTTCATCAACGCCTGCCACCTGACCGGGCGCGACCCGCGCGAAACCCGCCTGGTGGTGAACGGCGCCGGCGCGGCGGCGATCGCCTGCGTCGAACTGCTCAAGGCGCTCGGCCTGCGGCAGGAAAACGTGCTGCTGTGCGACACCAAGGGCGTGGTCTACCAGGGCCGCACTGACGGCATGAACCAGTGGAAAAGCGCCCACGCGGCGCCCACCAAAGCCCGCACCCTGGCCGAGGCGATCGAGGGCTCGGACGTCTTCTTCGGCCTGTCGGCGAAAGGCGCGCTGACCCAGGCCATGGTCCGCACCATGGCGGCGCGGCCGATCATCTTCGCCATGGCCAATCCCGACCCCGAGATCAACCCGGAGGAGGCGCGCGCCGTCAGCCACGACGCCATCATCGCCACCGGGCGCAGCGACTACCCCAACCAGGTCAACAACGTCCTCGGCTTCCCCTACATCTTCCGCGGCGCGCTCGACGTGCGCGCGAGCACCATCAACGAGGCGATGAAAATCGCCGCCGCCGAGGCGCTGGCGCAACTGGCGCGCGAGGACGTGCCGGACGAGGTGAACACCGCCGCCGCCGGCAAGCGCCTGCGTTTCGGCCCCGACTACATCATCCCCAACGCCTTCGATCCGCGCCTGATCAGCCGCCTGCCGCCGGCGGTGGCGCGCGCGGCGATGGACACCGGCGTCGCCCGCCGACCGATCGCCGATCTGCACAAATACGCCCGCAGCCTGTCCGGCCGCCTCGATCCCACCGCCAACGCGCTCGAATCGATCATGGAGAGCGTGCGCGCCGAGCCCAAGCGGGTGGTGTTCGCCGAGGGCGAGGAAGAAAAGATCGTCCGCGCCGCGGTGGCGTTCCGCAATGCCGGCTACGGCACCCCGGTGCTGATCGGCAAGGAGGAGCGGGTGCGCGCCACCCTGGCCTCGCTCGGCCTGGGCGACGCCAACGGCATCGAAATCCACAACGCGAAACTGTCGGACGCGACCGAACGCTACACCGATTTCCTCTACCAGCGCCTGCGCCGCCGCGGCCTGCTGCTGCGCGACTGCCAGCGCCTGGTCAACCAGAACCGCAACGCCTTCGCCGCCTGCATGGTGGCGACCGGCGACGCCGACGCCATGGTGACCGGCCTGACCCGTTCCGCCGCCGTCTGCCTGGAGGATATCGGCCGCGCCATCGACCCGGCCCCGCGCGGCATCACCTTCGGGCTGACGCTGATGGTGGGCATCCGCGGCGCCACCATCTTCATCGCCGACACGCTGGTGCATTTCCGCCCCACCCCGCAGCAATTCGCCGACATCGCCATCGGCGCCGCCGCCGCGGCCCGCCGCCTCGGCCACGAGCCGCGGGTGGCGCTGCTGTCCTACTCAACCTTCGGCAGCCAGATCTCCGCCGCCGGCAGCGCGATCCGCGACGCGGTGGACATCCTCGACCAGTACGGCGTGGATTTCGAATTCGACGGCGAGATGAGTCCCGACGTTGCGCTCGATGACTCCTACCGCGCCCTCTATCCGTTCTGCCGGCTGACCGGGCCGGCCAACGTGCTGATCATGCCGGGACTGCACTCGGCCCACATCACCTCGCGGCTGGCGCCGCGGCTGGGCGGCGGCGGGACGATCGGGCCGCTGATTCTCGGCCTGTCGCACGCGGCGCAGTTGCTGCCGATGGACGCGACCGTCAGCCAGATTGTGGATATCGCGACACTGGCGGCACATCAGACGGTGCGGCGGTAAGGAAGAAAGGAAGGCCAGGGCTCTGCCCTGGACCCGGCAGGGGCCGAGAGGCCCCTGCACCCCATTCCTGAAGAGCTACGTTCCGGTCAGGGCCAGCGCTACCGCTTCGGCCACCCTTATGCCGTCTATGCCGGCGGAGAGAATGCCGCCGGCATAGCCGGCGCCCTCGCCGGCCGGGAACAGCCCGCGCGTGTTCACGCTCTGCATCCCGGCATCGCGGCGCATCCGCAGCGGCGCGGAGGTGCGCGTCTCCACCCCCGTCATCACCGCATCCGCCATGGCAAAGCCGGGAATCTGCCGGTCGAAAGCCGGCAGCGCCGCCCGGATCGCCGCAACGGCAAAATCCGGCAGACAGGCGGCGAGGTCCGAAGCCGTGGTGCCCGGCTGGTACGACGGCACCACCGCCCCGACCGCCCTCGACTCCCGCCCCGCCAGAAAATCCACGACACGCTGCGCCGGCGCCGCATACCCCCCGCCGCCCGCCGCAAACGCCCGCGCCTCCCAATGCCGTTGCAGATCGATCCCGGCCAGCGGGCCGGCCGGAAAATCCCGCTCCGGCGTGACGCCGACGACAATACCGGCATTGGCATTGAACTCGGCGCGCGAATACTGGCTCATGCCATTCGTCACCACCAACCCAGGCTCGGACGTGGCCGCCACCACGCGCCCGCCCGGGCACATGCAGAAACTGTACACCGACCGGCCATCGCCGGCATGGTGCACCAGCTTGTAGTCAGCCGCTCCCAGCAACTTATGGCCGGCGAAATCGCCGAACCGGGCGCGGTCGATCAGCGCCTGCGGATGCTCGATCCGCACCCCGAGCGAGAACGGCTTCGCCTCCATGAACACGCCGCGCGCCTGCAGCCGGAAGAATGTGTCGCGGGCCGAATGGCCGAGCGCCAGCACCACATGATCGGCGCGGATAATGCCGCCATCGGCCAGATGCAGGCCGCGCAGGTGGCGGCTGCCATCCGGCCGCGTCTCGATGTCGAGATCGTCCAGCTTCGTGCCGAACCGGTACTCGCCGCCGAGCCGCTCGATAGTGGCACGCATCGCCTCCACCATCGAGACCAGCCGGAACGTGCCGATATGCGGCTTGCTGGAAATAAGAATCTCCGCCGGCGCGCCGGCGGCGACGAACTCGGTCAGCACCCGCCGGCCGAGCCGGTTGGCTTCCTTCACCCCGCTATACAGCTTGCCATCGGAAAACGTGCCGGCGCCGCCCTCGCCGAACTGCACGTTGGACTCGGGGTCGAGCACGCCGCGCCGCCACAGCCCCCAGGTGTCCTGGGTGCGTTCGCGCACGGGCTTGCCGCGTTCGAGGATGATGGGACGAAACCCCATCTGCGCCAGCGTCAGCGCGGCGAACAGGCCGCAGGGGCCGGCGCCCACCACCACCGGCCGCAACTTCAGATCGACCGGCGCGTGCGCGACGAAACGGTATTCCAAATCCGGCGTCGGCCCGACATGCGAGTCGCCGGCGCAGCGCCGCAGCACCTCCGCCTCGCCGTCGAGCATGAGGTCCAGCGTGTAGACCAGCACGATGGCGCTTTTCCGGCGCGCATCATGGCCGCGGCGGAACACGGTAAGGTCGCGGATCGCGTCCGGCATCACGCCAAGGCGCTGCGCCGCGGCCGTTTTCAGTGCGTCGGCGGGGTGGTCGAGCGGCAGGCGGAGATCGGTAAGGCGGATCAACCGGCTTCCTCGGGCCAGAACCCCTCATCCATGATCTGCGCGAATGCCCAGGGGCTTTCTGCCGGAAACGCCGTTTCGGCCAGTCCGGTCTGCGCCGAGGCGCCGCGCCTGGCGTAGCGATAGGCGGCCGCGACCGCTTCCGGCAGCCTTGCCGTCAGGCTCGGATTGTCCGCCAGGTGATCCTTCAACTGGTCGCGCGCATCGGCGATGGTCAACCGCCAGGCATGGCCGCGCAACACCGGCTGGTGCTGCCACCGCAACAGGCGCAGCAGCAGCACATTCAGCCGGCTGACCAGCTCGCGCCGTTCGCCGCGGCCGAGGTTTTCGATTTCCTCGGCGATATGGGCGATGTCGGCGGCGTCCAGCCGGCCGGCCCGCAGCAGCGCCGCCTGCTCGTTCGCCCAGGCATGGAAATCGGCGTCGTACAGGTTATTGCCCATGCGATGTCACCCCGGTACGCCCTTGCTGGTCGAATATTCGAAATGCAGCGCCGTATCCGGGAACACGATCGGGTGAATGGCATGCGCCGCCATCGCCGCCTCGGAGAAACCCTGGAGAATCAGCTTCAGCTTGCCCGGATAGCTCGCCACGTCGCCGATCGCGAACACCCCGGGCAGCGAGGTGGCGCAGGTGGCGGGCTCGACCTTCACATGGTGGCGTTCCAGGGCCAGGCCCCAGCCGGCGATCGGGCCGAGATCCATCGACAGCCCGAAGAACGGCAGCAGCACATCCGCCGCCAGCTTCCGCGTGCCGCCATCCAGGTCCGCCACCTCCACCGCCTCCAGCACCCCGCCCGCGCCGTGCAGCGCGTGCAACTGGTAGGGAATGACCAGTTCCACCTCGCCGCGTCCGGCGGCATGGTCGAGCTGAGCGCCGCTTTCCGGCGCGGCGCGGAATTTCGCCCGCCGGTGCACCACCTGGATCGAGCCGGCGATGCCGCGCAGCGCCAGCGCCCAGTCCACCGCCGAATCGCCGCCGCCGGCGATCACCACCCGCCGGCCGCGCAGATCCTCGCGCCGGCGCACATAGTACTGCACCGCGCCGGTCGCTTCGTAGGCCGGCAACCCCTCCAGCGGCGGCCGGTTGGGGCCGAAGGCGCCGGCGCCGGCCGCCACCACCACGGCCTTGCAGCGCACCACATCGCCGCGATCGGTGCCGAGGGTGAACGCGCCTTTTTCCCCCTCCAGCCGCTCCACCCGCCGCCCGAGCAGGCGGCCGGGGCTGAACGGGGCGATCTGGCGCTCAAGTTGAGCCACCAATTCGCCCGCTTCGATGGCGGGGTGGGCGGGGATGTCGTAGATCGGCTTTTCCGGGTAGAGCGCGGTGCACTGCCCCCCCACCTCTGACAACGCGTCGATCAGCACGCTGCCCAGCTTGAGCATCCCCAGCTCGAACGCGGCGAACAGGCCCACGGGCCCGGCCCCCACGATGGCGACGTCGGTATCGATCTGTTGTGGCAACGGAGTTTGTGTCATGAGCGGCACCCTACCCCGGCACGCGGCCGAGGCAAGCGGGAGGTTGAGGCGGCACGCCAGCGTGGCGCACATTGCCCGCATGTCCGATCCGGTGCCCATCCTGCTGCGCGACCTGCCCAGCCTTGAAGCGACCGAGGCGCTGGCCGCCGAACTGGCCGCCCTGGCGCGGCCCGGTGACGTTATCCTGCTCGAAGGCCCGTTCGGCGCCGGCAAGACCGCTCTCGCGCGCGCCTTCCTGCGCGCCGCCAGCTTCGATCCGGCGCTGGAAGTGCCGAGCCCGAGTTTCACCCTGGTGCAAAGCTACGACACCAACCGCGGCCGGGTGCACCATTTCGATCTCTGGCGGCTGGATGGGCCGGCGGCCCTGACCGAACTCGGCTGGGACGAGGCGCGGGCCGACATCGTGCTGGCCGAATGGCCGGAGCGGCTGGGCGCGCTGCGCCCGCCCGAGGCGCTGGAGCTGAGGTTGCACCCGCTGGGCGGCGATGCGCGGCAGGCGCGCCTGTCGGGCTGGCCCGACCGGCTGGCCTCGCTGCGCCGGGGGTGTGTGTCGTGACCCGTCCGCACACCGCCATGCTGCTGGCCGCCGGGCTCGCCACCCGCATGCGCCCGCTCACCGAGGCCACCGCCAAGCCGCTGCTGCCGCTGGGCGGGCGGACCCTGCTCGACCACGCGCTCGACCGGCTGGCCGCGTCGGGCGTCGAGACGGTGGTGGTGAACGGCCACTGGCACGCCGACCAGTTGGAGGCGCGTCTGGCCACCCGGTCCGGCCCGCCGCGCCCCGTGCTGCGCCACGAGCCGGCGCTGCTGGACACCGGCGGCGGCGTCCTGGCGGCGCTGGACCTGCTGGGCGCTGATCCGTTCTTCGTGGTGAACGGCGATTCCTTCTGGCTGGACGGCCCGACGCCGACACTGGACCGCGTCGCCGCCGCCTGGGACCCGGCAAGCGCCGATGCGGTGCTGCTGGTGCACCGCACCTTCCAGACCCGGTCCGAGACCGGTCCCGGCGATTTTGCCCTCGATAAACTGGGCTTCGTCCGCCGGCGCGGCGACCGCGAGGTCGTTCCCTACATCTATGCCGGCATCCAGATGATCGCGCCCGCCTTGCTGGACGGGTTGCCGCCGGGAAAGTTCTCAATGAACCTGGCCTGGGACCGCGCCATCGCCGCCGGCCGGCTGCGGGCGGTGGTGCATGACGGGCTGTGGTTTCACCTGTCCACCCCCGCCGACCTCGCCGCCGCCGAATTCGACTCTGTGCGCACAGGCCACCGCCGACAGCCGATGAAGCTGGCCACCATCCCGGCCGAAATGCCGTTCCTCGACACGCTGGCCGCGCGCTGGCTGGCCGGGTATGGCGCCGACACGCTGGCCCGCGGGCTGATTCTGCTGCCCACCCGCCGCGCCGCCCGGGCGCTGGCCGAAGCCTTTCTGCGCGCCGGCGGCGGGCGGCCGATGCTGCTGCCACGCATCACCGCGCTCGGCGCGCCGGACGAGGCGCCGCTGGCGCTGGCCGGCGCGCTCGACCTGCTGCCGGCGGTCGATCCGCAGGAGCGGCTGGGCGCGCTGGCCGCCCTGGTGATGAAGCTGCCGGCCGCGCTGGGCGGGGCCGGCGGGGCCGACCGCGCGCTGCTGCTGGCGCGCGAACTGGCCGCCCTGATGGACGAGGCCGAGCGGGCCGAAATCGACCTGCCAACCGCCCTGACGCAGGCTGCCGACGCCGCGCATGCCGAGCACTGGCAGGCCACGCTGCGTTTCCTGGAGATCGTCACCCGCGCCTGGCCGGAATTTCTCACCGCCAACGGGCTGATGAACCCGGCGGCGCGTCAGGTCGCGCTGCTGCGCGCCCAGGCGCGGGCCTGGACGGACGACCCGCCCGCGGAACCGGTCTGGGTCGCCGGCACCACCGCCGGCATTCCGGCGGTCGCGGGGCTGCTGCGGGTGGTGGCGCTGCTGCCGCGCGGCCAGATCGTCCTGCCCGGGCTGGACCTCGATCTGCCCGAGCCGGCCTGGGAGGCGGTGGAGGAATCGCATCCGCAGGCCGGGCTGAAGCATCTGCTGACCGGCCTGGGCGCCACCCGCGGCGATGTGGAACGTTGGGATGGGCCAGCGGTGGCGCCATCCGGGCGGGTGGGCACGCTGGCGCAGGCATTGCTGCCGGCCGACGCCCTGGCCGCCTGGCGCGAACCCGGTCCGGTGGAAACCGGCGGATTGTACCGGCTGGAGGCGGCGGACGAGCAGGAGGAGGCGGTGGCGATCGCCCTCATCCTGCGCGATGCGCTGGAGAAACCCGGCACCCGTGCCGCCCTGGTGACGCCCGACCGGGCGCTCGCCGTCCGGGTCTCGGCCGAGTTGCTGCGCTGGGACGTGGTGGCCGACGACAGCGCCGGCGAGAAACTGGCCGAATCGCCGCCCGCCGTGTTCCTGCGCCTGCTCGCCGCGGCGGTGTTCGCCCGTTTCGCCCCGGTGCCGTTGCTGGCGCTGCTCAAGCACCCGCTGGCGGCGGCCGGCGGAACCCTGGCCTGGTGCCGGGCGGCGGCGCGGGAGCTGGAACGCGCCGCCTTGCGCGGGCCGAAGCCGGCCCCGGGTCTGGCCGGGTTGCGCGCCCGCGCCGCGCCGGCGCCGCCCGCCGCCCGCACCCTGCTGAACGCCCTGGAATCCTGCCTGGAACCCCTGCTGCGGGTGCAGGCCGCCGCGAGCCTTCCGCCGGATGCGCTGATGGCGGCGCTGGTCGAAGCGGCGGAAGCGCTCGCCAGCACCGACGACACGCCCGGTCCCGCGCGTCTCTGGGCGCAGGAGGAGGGCGAGGCGCTGGCGGTAAAGCTGAACGGTGCCCGTCTGGCGCTGCTGCGTCTGCCCGACCAGCCGCCCGCCGTCCTGCCCGGGCTGCTGGACGCGCTGCTGGAAGGCGAAATGGTGCGCAGCCGCCGCGCCCTGCGCGGCCGCGAGGGCAGTGAGCATCCGCGCGTGTTCATCTGGGGCCTGCTGGAGGGCCGTCTGCAATCCGTCGATGTGATGGTGCTGGGCGGTCTGGTGGAAGGCGTCTGGCCGCCCGCCACCGATCCCGGCCCGTGGATGAGCCGGCCGATGCGCGCAAAGGCCGGGCTGCCCGGCACCGAGGAGGTCGTCGGCCAGTCCGCCCATGATTTTTTCCTCTCCGTTTGCGCGGCGCCGGTCGTGGTGCTGTCCTGCCCGCGCCGGCGCGACGGTGCCCCCGCCGTGCCGGCGCGCTGGCTGACCCGCATCGACGCCTGTCTGCGTGGGCGCGATCTGGGCGGGCGCGGCTGGGCGCTGCCCCGCCATCCGGCCGCCGCCTGGGCCGGGCTGCTCGACCAGCCCGCCGGCCCGCCCGCGCCGGTGCCGCCGCCGGCGCCGCGTCCGCCGGTGGCGCTGCGTCCGCGCCGCCTGGGGGTCACCGCGATCGAAACCTGGCTGGCCGACCCCTATGCCATCCATGCCCGCTATATCCTCGGCCTGGAAGCGCTGAAGCCGCTGGAGGAAGCGACCGACGCGGCCGATTACGGCACGCTGGTGCACAAGGGCATGCAGCATTTTCTCCAGGATGTCGGCGCCGGTTGGCCGCCGGACGGTCCGGAGCGGCTGCGCCGGGCCATGCAGCGCGCTTTGGCCGAGGCCGATCTGCGCCAGGCGCTGCAGGAATGGTGGCGCCCGCGCCTGCTGCGCATCGCCGATTGGGTGGCCGAGCGCGAGCGCGAACGGCGCCTCGCCATGCCGGCCCTGATCCGCGGCGAGGTGAAGGGCGAGTGGTCCGTGCCGGTTCCGGGCGGATTTCTCCTCGTCGGCCGGGCCGACCGGATCGAGCGCCGGGCCGACGGGCGGCTGGCCATCCTCGACTACAAGACCGGTCTGCCGCCCTCGGACAAGGAAATCGAGGCCGGGTTCCGCCCGCAGCTGACCCTGGAAGCGGCGATGGCCGAGGCCGGTGCCTTCGGTCCCGACCTCACGGGCGCGGCGGCCGAACTGGTTTACTGGCACCTCACCGGCGGGTTCGTCGCCGCCGAGGAGCGCAGCATCCTGCGCGCCGACGCCAGCCGCATCGCCGCCTCGGTCGCCACCGCGCGCGACAAGCTGGCCGAGCTGGTGAGGACCTTCGACGATCCCGGCCGGGCCTATCTGTCGCAGCCGCATCCGGGCCGGGTGCCGCGGTTTTCCGACTATGCCCAGCTCGCCCGCGTCGCCGAATGGGATTTGTCGGGAGGCGAGGCATGACCGATGTCGCGCGCCGGATCGCGGTGGCGCAGCAGCGCGTTGCCGCCGATCCGGAAGTCTCCGCCTTCGTCGCCGCCTCGGCCGGGTCGGGCAAGACCAAGCTGCTGACCGACCGGCTGCTGCGGCTGATGCTGAGCGGCGAGAAGCCGGCGCGCATCCAGTGCCTGACCTTCACCAAGGCCGCCGCCGCCGAGATGGCGGTGCGGCTGCAGCGCCGCCTGGGCGACTGGGTCACCCTGTCCGATCCGGCGCTGGCGGAGGAACTGAAGGCGTTGGCGGTGACGCCGACGCCGGAGCGTCTCGCCAAGGCGCGCGCTTTGTTCGCCGAGGTGCTCGATCTGCCGGGGGGCATGCGCATCGGCACCATCCACGCCTTCTGCCAGTCGCTGCTGCGCCGCTTCCCGGTCGAGGCGGCGTTGTCGCCGCATTTCCGCCTGCTCGACGACATCGATTCCGAGGTGAAATGGCGAGAATCGCGCGAAGCCATGCTGGAGGGGGCGCACACCGAGGCGAGCCGCGCCGCCCTGTCCGCCCTCGCCGGGCTGGCCTCGGCCGAGCAGTTCGGCCGGCTCGTGCAGGAATTGCAGCAGGACCGCGACCGGTTTGAAGCCCTGTCGGCACTCGACCCCGAGGCCATCGCCGCGGCGCAGCGCCGGGTGCTGGGCGTCGCCGGCGATGAGGCCACGCTGCTTGCCGCCGCCTGCCACGCCCAGGCGGCGGGGCTGCCGGCAGCGCTGCGCCTGGTTGCCGACAAGGGGGCGGCCACCTGCGCCGAAAAGGCGCGGTTTCTGCTGGAATGGCTCTCCGGTCCCGCGGCGGAGCGGCCGTCGCAGTGGAGCGCCTGGCGCTGCGCGTTCCTGCTTGATGACGGCTCGCCGCGCGGCCCGACCACGCTGGTCAACAAGAAGCTGGCGGAGCAGCGGCCCGAACTGGCCGCGGCGCTGCTGGAGGAACAGCAGCGCGTGCTGGCGGTGGAGGACTCCTGCCGGGCGGCGCGGGCGGCGGCGGCCTCGGCGGCGCTGCTGCGCCTCGCCGGTCCGGTGGTGCGCTGCTATGCCGGCAGCAAGCGTGACGAAGACAAGCTCGACTACGACGACCTGATCGGCCGCACCGGCCACCTGCTGGTCGATCCCGGCGCCGCCTGGGTGCTGTACAAGCTGGATGGCGGCCTTGATCACCTGCTGCTGGACGAGGTGCAGGACACCGCGCCGGCCCAGTGGGCCATCGCCGGCCGGCTGACCGAGGAGTTCTTCGCCGGTGAGGGGCCGCACCGCACCGTGTTCGCGGTCGGCGACCGCAAGCAGTCCATCTATTCCTTCCAGGGCGCCGACCCCGACCAGTTCGATCGCTGGCGCGACATCCTCCGCCGGCGCGTCGAAGCGGTCGGCGGGAAATGGCGCGATGTCGGCCTGAACGTTTCCTTCCGCTCCGCCGCACCGGTGCTGGCGCTGGTGGATGCCGTGTTCGCGGATCCGGCCGCCGCGCAAGGCGTGGAAGCAGCCGGCACGCTGGTGCACATCGCCGACCGCGCCGGGCATGCCGGGTCGGTGGAACTCTGGCCGCTGGCGCCGCCGCCGGAGGAAGCGGCGGCCGAACCCTGGACCGTGCCGGAGCGCAACCTCGGCTCGATCAGCGCGCCGCAGCGTCTGGCCGAGGCGCTGGCCGACTGGATCGCCGGCGAGACCGCCGGCACCACCCTGCTGGAGAGCCGCGCCCGGCCGCTGCGGCCGGGCGATGTGCTGGTGCTCGTGCGCCGCCGCAATGAGTTCGCCCGCGCGCTGGTGCGCGCGCTGAAGGGGCGGAAAGTGCCGGTGGCCGGGCTGGACCGGCTGGTGCTGACCGACCAGCCGGCGGTCGCCGACCTGCTGGCGCTGTGCGACGTGCTGTTATTGCCCGAGGATGACCTGCAACTGGCCTGCGTGCTGACCAGCCCGCTGGGCGGCCTGTCTGACGATTCGCTGATGGCGCTGGCGATCGGCCGGAAGGCGTCGCTGTGGTCGGCGCTGCGGGCGCGGGCCGGCGAACGGCCGGAATGGCGGGCGGCGCGTGATTTCGTCACCGCCCTGCTGGCAAGGGTGGACTTCGCCTCGCCGCACGCTTTGCTGGTGGAGGCGCTCGGCCGGTTGGGCGGGCGGGCACGGCTGCTGGCCCGGCTCGGCCCGGAGGCCGCCGAGCCGATCGACGAGCTGCTCGGCACCGCGCTGGCCTATGCCGGCAGCCACCAGCCGGCGCTGCAGGGTTTTCTCCACTGGCTGCGCCAGTCCGGCGCCGAGGTGAAGCGGGAGGCCGAGGGTGCCGGCAGCGCGGTGCGCATCATGACGGTGCACGGCGCCAAGGGCCTGCAGGCGCCGTTGGTCATCCTGCCGGACACCACGGCATTGCCGCCCGATGATGGCTCCCTGATATGGGCGCCCGATCCGCAAGGCGGGCCGGCGGTGCCGGTCTGGTCGCCGCGTCGCGAACTGCGCTGCACCGCCTCCGACGCGCTGCGCGAGGAGGCGGCGCAGCAGCGGCGCGAGGAGCACAACCGGCTGCTCTACGTGGCGCTCACCCGCGCCGAGGACCGGCTGGTGGTGTGCGGCTGGCAGCCGCGCCGGGCACCGCCGGAAGGGTGCTGGTACGAATTGGTGACCAACGGTTTTGCCCGGCTGGCCGCTTCACCTGCACCGGCCGCGTTGCCCTGGCTGGGCGAGGTGCTGCGCCATTCCTGTGCCCAGACGCGTCCACCCGAACCGGAGCCGGTCAGGGCCGGGCAGGGGGCGACGGTGCCGCTGCCCGCCTGGGCCGGGCAGGCGCCCGATTGGACCCCGGCGCCGCCGCCGTACGAGCCGGTGCCACCCTCGCCATTGGCCCCGAGTCGCCCGGAGGGGGCGGAAATGGGTCCGGTGCCGCAGGCGGTCAGCCCGCTGGCGGCGCGCGACCTCAGCGGGGCGCGGTTCCGGCGTGGCCAGATGGCGCACGCTTTGCTGCAGCACCTGCCGGCGCTGCCGCCGGCGGAGCGGCGGGCGGCGGCGCTGCACTGGCTGGCCCAGCCGGGCAATCTCATCGACGATCCCGGGATTCTGGCCGATCAGGTGATGTCCGTGCTGGACCACCCCGAGCTCGCGCCGCTGTTCGGTCCGGAGGCGCGCGCCGAGGTGCCGCTCACCGGCCTGGTCGGCGGCGCCGTGGTCGGTGGCCTGGTGGACCGGCTGGCGGTGCTGCCGGACCGGGTGCTGGTGGCGGATTACAAGACCAACCGGACCCCGCCCGCCCGCGTCGAGGACGTGCCGGTGCTGTATCTGCGCCAGATGGCGGCCTATCGCGACGGTACTGCGCGGCGCCCTGCCGGGCCGGACGGTGATGTGCGCCCTGGTCTGGACTGCCGTGACGCAGGTGATGCCGCTTCCCGAACTCGCTGCTGGACCGGCATGCTCCGGGCGCTGGTTGACCCGCCAGGCGGGGGACTTACTTTGCAACAAAGTGACAAGGGGCCGAGTGCATGACCGAGAATACGAAGGCCGTTACCGATGACAGCTTCCAGACCGACGTGCTGGGCGCCAAGGGCGCGGTGCTGGTCGATTTCTGGGCCGAATGGTGCGGCCCCTGCAAGGCGATCGCGCCGGCACTGGAAGAGATCGCCAGCGAGTTCGCCGGCCGCCTGACTGTCGCCAAGGTGAATATCGACGAAAATCCTGCGACGCCGAATAATTATGCGGTGCGCGGCATTCCCACCCTCATCCTGTTCAAGGATGGCCACCCGGTCAGCCAGAAGGTGGGTGCGGCGCCGAAGAGCGTGTTGAAGCAGTGGGTGGAAAACGCGCTCGCGTAAGAGGGTAAGGGACCAGAGCTTCATCCCGGACCCCGCAGGGGGCGTACGCCCCCTGCTTCAGGTCAGCCTCCTCAACACCCGATTCTGTCGCCGAGGCGTCGCCCGGCGGGGAGATCCGGCAGGACCATCGCCCGCCAGCTACTATACATCTTCAGAACGAAAACCTTTGCCGTTGCCGGCGGCTTCGGATTTTTCGGCGTATTGTCCTGAAAATATTCGATCAGCATTTCCTCGTAGTCGTCATCGTACCTGCTGCTAGCCATGACCGTCCTCGCCTGTGCGACGTGGGTTGGTGGGATCTCAGCGTCAACTGTAACGCAACGTAAGCCGCAAGGCTCAATGAATTGTGAAAAGTTCCGGGCTCCAATGTGTCCGGATCGTGACATGCCTGCAATTCTAACAAAGCTGTATTGCGCCTCGCGCGGACCGCTCAGGTAACGGCGGTACCGTCGGCCTTCAGCACTTCGCCGGCGAGGTAGAGGCTGCCGCAGATCAGCACGCGGGCAGGCCGGTCCTCGCGCCGCGGAATGGCGGCCAGGGCGGCGGCCACGGTGGGGCCGGGGCGGGCGACTCCGCCCGAGGCGGCGATGATGTCCGCAATGGGCATGGCCAAATGCTGGCCGGGTTCCGTCACCGCCCAGACCGTGGCGGCGTGCGCCAGCAGCGGCTGCAGGAAGCCGGCCGAGTTCTTGCCCGCCTTCATCCCGACGACCAGATGCACCGGGCGGTCCGACCAGCCGGACACATGCTCCGCCAGCACCAGCCCGGCGCCCGGGTTATGGCCGCCGTCCAGCCATAATTCCCACCCTGCCGGCAGCTTGGCGGCCAGCACCCCGTGCAGGCGCTGCAACCGCGCCGGCCAGCTTGCGGCGGCGATGCCGCGGGCGATGGCCTCGGCGGGCAAGTGCAGCCCGGCCCGCACGGCGGCGACGGCGATGCCGGCATTTTCAATCTGATGCGGTCCGGGCAGCGCCGGCGACGGCAGTTCCAGCGTGCCAGCGGCATCGGCATAGATCAGGCCGCCGGCGGTGGGCGCAACCGTCCAGTCGCGGCCGAACTCCAGCAGCCGCGCGCCCATTTGCGCCGCCTCGGCGCGCAGCACCGCGCGCACCGCCGCGTCCTGCAACCCGGTCACCGCCGTGCCGCCTTGTTTCATCACCCCGGCTTTTTCGCCCGCGATCGCGGCGAGCGTATCGCCGAGGAAGTCGCGGTGGTCGAACGAGATCGACGTGATCGCCGCGGCGGCGGGCGCCGGGATCACGTTGGTGGCGTCATGGCGGCCCCCCAGCCCCACCTCCAGCACCACCAGCTCGGCCGGGATGCGCGCGAACAGCAGGAAGGCGGCGGCGGTGAGCAGCTCGAACACCGTGATCGGCGCGCCGTCGTTGCGCCGTTCGGCCTCGTCCAGCGCCGCCGCCAGCGTGTCGTCATCGACGATGCGTCCGGCCAGGCGGATGCGCTCGTTGAAGCGCACCAGATGCGGCGAGGTATAGACATGCACCCGTCCCCCCGCCGCCTCGCCGATGGCGCGCAGGAAGGCGCAGGTGCTGCCCTTGCCGTTGGTGCCGGCGACATGCACCACCGGCGGCAGGCGGCGCTCGGGATGGTCCAGCTTTTCCAGCAGCGTCCGCAGCCGCCCGAGGCTGAGATCGATCAGCCGCGGATGCAGCGCGTGCAGCCGCTGCACCATCGCGGCAAAGCGGCCCTGCGGCGGGTTGTCGCTCATCGTTTCAGGCGCCGGGAAAAGCGGGCGTCAGGCGGCCTCGGGCAGTTCCTTCTGGCGCAGCAGCGACAGCACCCGGCCGAGCGTGGCGGCCAGTTCCGTGCGCGGCACCACCATATCGACCACGCCGTGCTCGTGCAGGTATTCCGAGCGCTGAAACCCGTCCGGCAGCTTTTCCCGCACCGTCTGCTCGATGACGCGCGCGCCGGCAAAGCCGATTTCCGCGTTCGGCTCGGCGATGTGGATGTCACCCAGCATGGCGAAGCTGGCGCTGATGCCGCCGGTGGTGGGGTCGGTCAGCACGGCGATGTAGGGCAGGCCGGCTTCCTTCACCATGCGCAGGGCGATGATGGTGCGCGGCAGCTGCATCAGGCTGACCGCGCCCTCCATCATGCGCGCCCCGCCCGAGGCGGTGTAGCAGATCAGCGCCGCGTCCTGCAGGATCGCCAGCCGGGCGGCGGCGACAAAACCCTCGCCGACCGCGGCCCCCATGGAGCCGCCGATAAACTCGAAGGCCATGGCGGCGACCACCGCCTTCTGCCCGCCAATGGTGCCGTGCGCCACCACGATGGCGTCATCCAGCCCGGTCTTCTCGCGCGCATCGCGCAGGCGGTCGATATAGCGCTTGGTGTCACGGAAGCGCAGCGGGTCGGGCGGCACCTTGGGCAGGTCGATGCGGGTGAAGGCGCCGCCGTCGAAGGTCCAGCCGAGCCGTTCCATCGCGGTGGGGCGCAGATGGTGGCCGCAATGGGTGCACACCTTCAGGTTTTTCGCCAATTCGGTGTGGTACAGCATCTGCTCGCAGGCCGGACACTGCACCCAGAGATTGTCGGGCACCTCGCGGCGGCCGAGCAGGGTGCGGATCTTCGGGCGGACATATTCGGTGAGCCAGGTCATCGGGTTCTCCCAGGGGCGAGGGGGCGACCCCTCCGCCAGCCCTCCCGCAAGGGGAGGGGGCTATTGCGTGTCAGGTCAGGCTGCGCGCGGCGTGCACGCCATGGGCCAGGGCGCGGACCTGGTCGAGCACGCGGCGGACCGTGTTGGGGCCGGCCTGGCCGTGCTCGTCCAGGCTGTTCGCCAGCGTGTCGATCAGCGCCGAGGCCACCACGGCGGCATCCGCCACCCGCACCGCCTCGGCGGCTTGGTATGGCGTGCGCACGCCGAAGCCGATGGCGATCGGCAGATGGGTGAAGCGGCGGATCATCGGCACCGCCTCGGCCAGCTCCTCGGCGGAGGCGGTGCGCGTGCCGGTCACGCCGGTGATGCTGACGTAATAGACGAAGCCCGAACTGCCATCGAGCACCACCGGCAGCCGCTTTGCGTCGGTGGTGGGCGCGATCAGGCGGATGATGTCGAGCCCGCGCGCGGCGGCGTGCGGCGCCAGCAATTCGGCTTCCTCGGGCGGCAGATCCACCACGATCAGCCCGTCCACCCCGGCCGCCGCCGCGTCGGTGCAGAAGCGCGCCGGTTCGTAGGCGAGGATGGGGTTGAGGTAGCCCATCAGGATGATCGGCGTGGACCCATCCTCGCGGCGGAAATCGCGCACCATCGCCAGCGTGTGCGTCATGCTGCCGCCGGCGGCCAGCGCGCGCTTGGCGGCGAGCTGGATGGTCGGGCCGTCCGCCATCGGGTCGGTGAACGGGCAGCCGATTTCGATCAGGTCGGCGCCGGCACCGGGCATGCCGCGCAGCAGCGCCATGGAGGTGGCGGGATCGGGGTCCCAGGCTTCCAGGAAGGTGATCAGCGCGCCGCGGTTTTCCTTGCGCAGCGCTTTGAAGCGGGCGGCAATCCGGCTCATGCGTAATCTCCCGCGAGCACTCTGGTGCCGCTCACAGCCTCACACCCAGATGCTCGGCCACGGTAAAGATATCCTTGTCGCCGCGGCCGGACAGATTGACCAGGATGAGGGCGTCCTTCGCCATGAGGGGGGCGATTTTGGCGACGTGGGCGAGCGCGTGCGCCGGTTCCAGCGCCGGGATGATGCCCTCGGTGCGGGTGCAGAGCTGGAACGCCTCCAGCGCCTCCTTGTCGGTGGCCGATACGTATTCGACCCGGCCGATATCGTGCAGCCAGGAATGCTCCGGGCCGATGCCGGGATAATCCAGGCCGGCGCTGATGCTGTGCGCCTCGGTGATCTGGCCGTCATCGTCCTGCAGCAGGTAGGTGCGGTTGCCGTGCAGCACGCCGGGCCGGCCGCCGGTCAGGCTGGCGGCATGCTGGCCGGACTCCAGGCCATGCCCGGCCGCCTCCACGCCGATCAGCTTGACCGCCGCATCGTCGAGGAACGGATGGAACAGCCCCATGGCGTTCGAGCCGCCGCCGATCGCGGCGACCGCGATATCGGGCAGGCGGCCTTCCGCTTCGTGAAGTTGGACCTTTGCTTCCTCGCCGATGATGCACTGGAAGTCGCGCACCATGGCCGGATAGGGGTGCGGGCCGGCGACGGTGCCGATCAGGTAATAAGTGTCGCGCACATTCGCCACCCAGTCGCGCAGCGCCTCGTTCATCGCGTCCTTCAGCGTGGCGGCGCCGGAGGTGACCGATTTCACTTCCGCGCCGAGCAGCTTCATGCGGAACACGTTGGGCTTCTGCCGTTCGACGTCGGTCGCACCCATGTAAACGGTGCAGGGCAGGCCGAACAGCGCGCAGACGGTCGCGGTGGCGACGCCGTGCTGGCCGGCGCCGGTTTCGGCGATGATGCGCCGTTTGCCCATGCGGCGGGCCAGCAGAATCTGGCCCATGCAGGAATTGATCTTGTGGGCGCCGGTGTGGTTCAGCTCCTCGCGCTTCAAATACACTTTCGCGCCGCCGAGATGGCGGGTCAGCCGTTCCGCCAGCCAGAGCGGGCTGGGCCGGCCGACATAGTTTTTCAGGTAAGCGTCCAGTTCAACCTGAAAGGCCGGGTCGGCGCGGGCCGCAGTATAGGCCTGTTCGACCTCCAGGATGAGCGGCATCAGCGTCTCGGCGACGAAGCGGCCGCCGAATTCGCCGAACCGGCCGCTGCCGTCCGGGCCGCTGCGATAGCTGTTGGCGCTGCGCGGGGCGCCCGCGATGACCGGGTCGTTCAAGGCTGTCACTCCAACCGACGCGGCGTCTTAGCGCAGCGAGAGGAAGTAAGGCCAGGGGCTTTGCCCGCTGGACCCCCATTACTAAAGGAACGGGTTCCAAGGGCCTCCCGGCCGTCGCGCCGAAGGCGCGCTGCGCGCGACGGCGGGTCCAGCAGAGCCCTGGCCTTTCTTTTTTACGCTGCCGCCATCACCGGGACCTTGGCGCGGATCAGCTTCTCGATGTCGCGCAGGAACGGCCGCTCGTCCGGTCCGCACAGGCTGATGGCCACGCCCGAAGCGCCGGCCCGCGCGGTGCGGCCGATGCGGTGGACATAGCTTTCCGGCACGTTCGGCAGGTCGAAGTTGATGACATGGGTCACGTCGTCCACGTCGATGCCGCGGGCGGCGATGTCGGTGGCCACCAGCACCCGCGTGGTGCCGGCGCGAAAGCCCGCCAGTGCCCGCTCGCGCTGGCCCTGGCTTTTGTTGCCGTGGATGGCGGCCGAGGGGACGCCGTATTCATCGAGATACTTCACCACCCGGTCGGCACCGTGCTTGGTGCGCGTGAACACCAGCGTGCGGCCCTGGCCGTTCTTGCCCAGCAGGCCGCGCAATGCCGCCCGCTTGGCCGCGGTATCGACGAACACGACATGCTGGGTCACCCGCTCGGCGGTGGTGGCGACCTGCACGACCGCCACATGGACGGGGTCGCGCAGCAGGCCACCGGCGAGCTTGGCGATTTCCGGCGGCATGGTGGCGGTGAACAGCAGGGTCTGGCGCCTGGCCGGCACCAGGGCGGCGATCTTGCGGATCGGAATGATGAAGCCGAGGTCGAGCATGTGGTCGGCTTCGTCCAGCACCAGCACTTCCACCGTGTCCAGACGGACGGCGCGGTCGTTCAGGTGGTCGAGCAGCCGGCCGGGGGTGGCCACCAGCACATCGACGCCGGCGGCAAGCTGGCGGGTCTGGCGGGGCTTCGGCACGCCGCCGAACACCAGGGCCACGGTCAGGCCGGTGTGGCGGCCATAGGCGCGGAAACTCTCGGCGATCTGGCTGGCGAGTTCCCGCGTCGGGGCGAGCACCAAAGCGCGGCAGGTTTTCGGCGCCGGGCGGGCGCGGCTGGCGCCGAGGCGCTGCAGGATCGGCAGGGCGAAGGCGGCGGTTTTGCCGGTGCCGGTCTGGGCGATGCCCTGCACGTCGCGGCCGAGCAGTGCCGGCGGGATGGCCTGCGCCTGAATGGGCGTGGGGATGGTGTAGCCCTCGGTCGTCACCGCCTTCAACAGGGCGGCGTTCAGGCCGAGGTCGGAAAAGCTGGTCATCAGATATCTTTCATACGTATCGGCGCACGCCCCCGCCCGCACGAATCGGGATCGAATGGGTATGCGTCATCGCGATCGTCAGGATCGCGGGCCGGCGCAATCATTTGAGGAAAAGCGGGCTACCTGGGTGTGCGCCCGGACCCTTGCCATAAGCAAGAAAGCTGGTCGGGCGGGCAGCGCACGAAACCACAGCAGGGCGCGCAGAACGATGAATGGGATAAGAGGTCGGGAAAGTCAAGGAAAACCGAGAACAAGGCGAAGAATTGGCCAAGCGATGGAGAGCCGCGATGGCCGGGTGTTGCGCCTCCGACGGATCGCACCGCCGGAGGCGCAACATTAAGGACGCGGCGGCGTGTTGCAGAGCTGTTCCGCCGCCCGCTGTGCCGGCGTGAGACTGTTGCAGAAACCGGTGGTCGTGTCGGCAGGCGGCATGGCCAGGGTGGTGTCGGGATTGGGCGGCGCCATGACGGCGTCGGGCCGGCCTGAGCAGGCCGCCACCGCGAGGCCGAGTGACGCTGCCAGCAGCAGCAAGCCGGACGGCCCCTGGCATCGCCGCGCCATGCCGCATTGTTGCACGTGCACGAGAATCCTCCTTCGGTCGATCAGTGTATTACAGCCCGCCTGCTGCGCCCGCCGCAAGCAGCAGGAGCGCGCCGGCGGCCCGCGTTCCGCCGGTTTCCTTTCACGCCCGTCCAGGGGGCATGATCACGATGAACGAGGCGACCTTATCGAAGGTGTACCAGGTGCTGGAACCGGGTCCGGTGGTCCTGGTGACCACCGCACGCCCAACGTCATGCCGTCACCGGGCAAAGGAAGGCCAGGGCTCTGCCCTGGACCCGCTAAGGGCGGAGCCCTTAGAACCCATTCGCTTAAAGTGATGGGGTCCAGGGGCCTCTCGGCCCTTGGCGGGTCCAGGGCAGAGCCCTGGCCTTCCTTTTCACCGATCAGTCAGCCGCAGCTCGATGCGCCGGTTCCTGGCATAGGCTTCCGGCGTATCGGCCGGGTCGAGCGGCTGGTTGTCGGCAAACCCGGTGGCGGCCAGCCGGGTCGGCGGGATGCCGTCGGCGACCAGCAGCTTGATGACGGTAATTGCCCGCCCGGCCGAAAGCTCCCAGTTGCTGCCCCAGCGCCCGGCCTCGATGCGCTGGCGGTCGGCGTGCCCGTCCACCCGCAGCACCCAGGGAATTTCCTTGGGAATCTGGGTGCTGATTTGTTTCAACGTCTCGGCCAGCTTGTTGACCTCGTCGGCCCCCGCATTGGTCAGCTCGGCGCTGCCGACCGCGAACAGCACCTCACTCTGGAACACGAACCGGTCGCCGACCACCTGGATGCCGGGCCGGTTGGCCAGCACCTCGCGCAGCCTGCCGAAGAAGTCGCTGCGGTAGCGCTGCAGTTCCTCCACTTTTTTCGCCAGCGCCGCATTCAACTGGTTGCCCAAATCGGCGATCTTCGCGTCTTTGTCGCGGCCCGAGACCTCGGCCAGATCGAGCGCCTTCTGCAAGCCGGTCAGTTGCGCCCGCAACTCGTCCACCTGCCGGCTCAGCAACGCCAGCTGGGCGCGCGCTGTGTCGCCGAGCCGCTTCTCCTCGGCCGCCTGGGCCACCGCCGCGGCCTGCGCCTGGGCGTCGGTGGCGGCGCGCGCGGCGGCCTCGCGGGCCTGTTTTTCCAGATCGTCGCGCAGCGCCGCCAGCGTCCGCACCTGCTCGGCCAGCCTGGCCATTTCCGGCGCCTTGGCGTCCGCCTGGCGGATCGTCTCGGCCAGTTGCCGGCGCAGCGAGTCGATATCGGCGGTCCGCGCCGCCAGGTCGCGGTTGGCCTGTTCAAGCTTTGCTTCGGTGTCGGCCGCCTGCCGGTGTACGTCGGCCAGTTCCGCCGCCCGGGCGGTCAGTTGCCGCCGCGCCTCGGCCAGCGGTGCCACCGCCGCCGCGGTTTCCTGGCCCAGTGCCTCGGTGCGCCGGGCCGCCTCGGCCAGTTGCCCTTGCAGGTCTTCGGCACGCGACTGCGCCGCCTGGGTTTGCAGCGCCGCATCGGCCAGCCGCGCCGACAGCCGGTCGCGCTCGGTCTTCAGCGCGTCCCGGTCGGCGGTCAGCTTCTCCTGGTCGGCCTGCAGCGCGGCCAGTTGCTGCGCCAGCTGGTCGCGCGCCGTGACCGCGGCCTGCAGGTCGCGATTCACCTGCGCGACCGACAGCCGCAAATCCGCCGATTGCCCGCGCTCCAGCGCCAGCATTTCGGACAGCTCGGCCATCTGCCGGTTCAGCCGGTCGAGCGCCTGGTCGCGCCCGCTCAGCGCCACCGACAGGAAGGCCTGCGCCAGCACGAAGACCAGGAGCACGAAAATGATGACCATGAGCAGGGTGGACAACGCGTCCACATAGCCGGGCCACGCATTCAGGCTGTCATTGTTGCCGGAGCGGCGGCGCGGCGCCATCGGTCAGGCCCCGCTCACCGTGGCGGCTCCTCGGCGAGGGCGGCGATGGTGCGGGTCAGGATGCGGATGTCGTTGCGCAGTTCCGCAGTGCTCTGGGCGCGGCCCTGCTCGGATTCGGTGAGCAGGCGCTGCAGGTAGAGTTCGATATTGCGCAGATGGGCGCGCATCACCTCCTCATGGCCGTGTTCCGGCGCCTGCCGGTCGCCGAGCCGCGCCAAAGCGGGCGCGATCGCCTGCTGGGCCTCGGCGATGTGCAGCATCAGTTGCTGGCCGGCGCGCATCGAATCCGACAGGGTGGCGATGCGTTCGGTCAGGCCGACCATGGCCTGGTTGGCCTGGTTCCGCCCGTCCTCGCCGCGGGCGAGGATGAACTGCAGGTTTTCCATGTTCTCGGCGGTCTGTTCCAGCAGCGCCTGCACATAGACCGGCACCGAGCCTTCGCCTTCGCTGCCGAGCACGCCGGAGGTCAGCCGGGTGATGCCGGCCAGCCATTCCTCCAGTTCATTGAAGAACCGGTTCTGCGCCTGCCCGGCGGTGAGGTCGAGGAAGCCCAGCACCAGCGCGCCGGAGAGGCCGAGCATGGAGGACGAGAACGCCGTGCCCATCCCCTTGAGCGGCCGTGCCAGTCCGGATTTGAGCTGTTCGAACAGGGCGTTGATGTCGCCCGAGCCGACCGACATCGAGGTGATCACGTCGCCCACCGAGGAGACGGTGAGCAGCAGCCCCCAGAACGTGCCGAGCAGGCCGAGGAAGATCAGCAGGCCGGTCATGTAGCGCGACAGCTCGCGCGATTCGTCGAGCCGGCTGGAAATGCTGTCGAGCAGCGAGCGCATCGCCGGGGCGGAGATGGTGAACCGGTCGCTGGCGGCGGTGCCGGCATCGCGCGCCTTGGCGGCGCGGGCGGCCAGCATGTTGGCCATCGGCGCCAGCAGCCGCGGCGCCGGCAGGCTGGTCAGGCGGGCGCGCGCCTTCTGGAAGGTCTCCAGCCAGGAGACCTCCGGGGAGAGGCGGGTGACCTGACGCATGTTCCAGACGATGCCGAGTGCCAGCACCAGCAAAATCAGGCCGTTGAGCAGCGGGTTGGCCATGAAGGCGACCACCAGCGGCTGCCCCAGCAACCCGGCCAGGACCAGCACCGCGGCCAGGAAGGCCAGCATGCGCAGCAGGTAGGTGGTCGGGCGGGTCATCGGGCCGGCCTTCCCTGCGGGTTTGCAGCCGGGGTGGTGGGGGCCGGCGCGGTCGGGGGTTGCGGGTTCGGGGCCTCGAGGACGACATCGACGCGATCGGCCGGGCCGTCCTCCACGCCGCGACTGGCGCCGAGGGCCTTCACGTAGACCCGCACGGAGGGGATGCCGGCGGCGATCAGCACGGACCGCGCCGTCAGGGCGCGTGACAGCGAGAGGCGCCGCGGGGTGGAGGGGTCTTCCGGGGCGCCCGGGGCGAAGGCGACCACGGTGAAGCTGGTGCCGGTGGGGGCGCTCTGCGCGAGCGCATGCAGCGCCGATTCGGTGCCCGGGTTCAGGTCGGCGCGGCCGTCACCGAAGGTGATCCGCAGGCCGTCCTGGATTTTCGCGGCGGCACCGGGGGCGTCGGCGGCAACCGGAGCCGGCGGGGGCGGGGCCGGCGGGCGGGTGGGAACGATCAGCGGCGGCGGCACGACCGGTGCCGCCGGCGGACCCAGCGGGACGCGAACCTGCGACGACGGCGAGGCCAGCCGAACCTGCGGCGGCGCGGGCGGCGCGGGCGCGGTGACGGCCGCGGGGTGGGCGACGGCCGGCGGGGTGGGAGCCGCGACGGTGGCGGTGGCAGGGGCGTGCGCGGCCGGGTGTGATGCCGCATTCGGATGCGCCGCCGCCGGTTTCGCCGTGGACGAACCGGTGCTGTGCGGCTTGCCGGCGGGGGGCGGTGGCGCCGGATGCTTGTGCGGCGGCTTGGCGGGCTTGGCCGGCTCCGGGCTGGGGGTGGATTTCTGCAGCGGCTCAAGCGCGCGCTGATCCATGGTGGCCTGGGCATGGGCGAAGCGCGGCACCAAGGCTGTCGTGCCGGCGCAGGCCAGGGCGAGAAAAACGAAAAATATGCGCATGGGTCCAGCCACCCTAGCTGAGGGGCATATGAGGCTCAACGCGGGCCGGCGGGGTTCAGGACGCCCTCGCCTCGCCGGCCGCCAGCCCGTTGGCGGCCGCCTCGCGCAGGGCGGCGTGCAGATGCGGGTTGGCCGCCACCACGTCGCCGCTGATCCGCGGGTCGCCGCCCTGGGTGTCGGTCGCGTAGCCGCCGGCCTCGCGCACGATCAGCAGCCCGGCGGCGATGTCCCACGGCTTCAGCCCGAACTCCCAGAAGCCATCGTAGCGGCCGGCCGCGGTCCAGGCGAGGTCGAGCGCCGCGGCACCGAACCGGCGGATGCCGGCGACCTGCGGCATCAGCACCCCGAGCGTGCGGGCGAAGGCCAGCCGGTGGCGCGGCGCCACCGCGGCGAACGGGATGCCGGTGGCGAAGATGGCTTCCTTGAGGTCGCGGCGGGCGGAGACGCGCAGGCG
The DNA here is from genome assembly GCA_963709085.1 of uncultured Alphaproteobacteria bacterium. Classification (GTDB taxonomy): domain Bacteria; phylum Pseudomonadota; class Alphaproteobacteria; order Acetobacterales; family Acetobacteraceae; genus Rhodovastum. The sequence goes on along the minus strand of CAVPVB010000007.1, from coordinate 2,753,692 downwards.
GCGGTCGTTGAGGAAGGCGCCGCCGCCCTTTTCCGCCCAGAACATCTCGTCCACCGCCGGGGCATAGACCAGCCCGGCGGCCAGCTCGCTGCCGCCGTCGGGCAGGCGGTGCTCCAGCCCGATGGAAATCGCCCAGTGCGGGATGCCGTGCAGGAAATTGCTGGTGCCGTCGAGCGGGTCCACCACCCAGCGCCAGGTCCAGTTGTCGCTGCCGGAGGCGCCGGCTTCCTCGAACAGGAAGGCATAGCCGGGGCGGGCCTTGTTGAGGTCGTCGCGCAATATCTGCTCGGCGCGCAGATCGGCCTGGCTGACGAAGTCGCCCGGGCCTTTCATGCTGACCTGCAACTGTTCGACCTCGTTGAAGTCGCGCAGCAGACGTTTGGCAGCGCGCGCGGCGGCGTTCTGCATCACGGTCATGTGGGCGGACAGGCGCAACGCCATGGCTTGGGGGTCCCGCGGGCCGGATCAGCCCTTGAACCGCTCCATGTAGCTGGCATCCTCGATCCGCACGACGATCTTCTCGCCCGCCTCGACGAACGGCGGCACCATCGTTTTGACGCCGTTGGAGAGCTTGGCCGGCTTGTAGGAGGAGGAGGCGGTCTGGCCCTTCACCACCGGATCGGCCTCGACCACTTCCAGCACGGCGGTCTGCGGCAGGTGCAGGGCGACCGGCTCGCCTTCGACCAGATCGACGGTGATGGTCATGTTGTCCTGCAGGAAGGGCGCGGCGTCACCCAGCAGTTCGGTGGGCACGTGGGTGGACTCGAAGGTTTCGGGGTCCATCAGCACGATGTTGGTGCCGTCGGTGTAGGAGTAGGTGAACTCCTTGTTGTCGGTCAGCAGCCGCTCGACCGTGTCGGCGGTGCGCCAGCGCTCGTTGGTCTTGCTGCCTGATTTGAGGTCGCGCATTTCCACCTGGATGAACGCGCCGCCCTTGCCGGGGGTGATGATCTGCTGCTTGAGCACGGTCCAGCGGCGGCCTTCGTGCTCGATCACCTGGCCGGCGCGGATCAGGTTCGCCTGCTGCTTCATGGGGCGGGGTCTCTCGGGGGATAACGGGGAGCGGCGGCTTCTAGCCCGCGGCGGGGGCGGGGGCAAGCCGGGCGGGGATGTGCTAGGGTTGGGTCGGAGGTGTCCGATGAGCGAGGCAGCGCCGGGGAGGATGACGGCGGAGGCGTTCATCGCCTGGGCCGTGGAGCGCCCAGAGGGGGAACGCCCGGAAGGTGAGCGGCACGAGCTTGATGCGGGGGAGGTGGTGGCCATGCCGGCAGAGACCGTTGCGCATAACCGGGCAAAGTCGCTGATCTATCGCCGGCTGGCCGAGGCGGCCGAGGCGGCCGGCCTGCCCGGCGAGGTGTTCGCCGACGGCATGATCGTGGCGGTGGACGCCGACACCGTGCTCGCGCCCGACGCGCTGCTGCGCTGCGGCGCGCCGCTCGATCCGGACGCGGTGAAGGTGACCGACCCGGTGGTGGTGGTGGAAGTGCTGTCGCCGCACACGCGCGGGGTGGATGTGGGCGGCAAGCTGGACGGCTATTTTCACCTGGCATCGGTGCGGCACTATCTGATCATGCGCTCCGACAGCCGCGTGGTGATCCACCACGCCCGCGACGCCGAGGGCGGGATCACCACGCAACTGGTGCATGAGGGGCCGATCCGGCTGGACCCGCCGGGGATCGTGCTGGAGGATCTGTTCGCGTGATCGAGGCGGCAGGCGGCCCGACCTACGCTTGCGGCTTTGGGTCGCGAGCGGATGCAGATGGCTTGTGGCTCCGGTGTCGGCTTTGCGCCCGGGGCGGTCCTTCGGCATGTTGTGGGCGGCCCTCCAATGCGGACATTCTCATCCGCCGCCTTCCAGGTGGTTTTGGGTGGGAAGCGGCGGTTGGGGCGGTGTGTAGTGCGTAGGGTGGGTAAGCGTAGCGCCACCCACCGACGCAACGAGGTGCAATCGCCGCTTTTTTTCGGTAGCCTCGGCGGCATCGTGCGTGATCCCGAAATGCCAGAGCAAACAGCGGCTTGCGTTGGTGGGTGGCGCTCCGCTTACCCACCCTACAGCTTGCTGGCGGAGGCTTGCGTTGGTGGGTGGCGCTTCACTTACCCACCCTACGTGTGTTACAACCCAGAACGTTCTTCGAAATCAAGCGAGCGTCTATGCACCAATATGTCTCCTATATTTTCAGGACGCCAAACTTTTCCGATCTGCGCCTCAAGTAGATCAGTCGCATTCATGCGTCCTGAGTAGATACCGACAAAAGCCAGATGAGGGGAAGCTACAAGCTGATTTTGGTGTACAGGATCAGACGGATTGATCCCAACGTTTAGAGGATTTTCGCTCAGAGTTCGTACAAACACAGGGCTGCCGGACATCCCTTTTCTTGTGGCAGCATCTATTAGAAAACAACGCTCACCGTTGGCGTCAGCTATTGGCTCAGTTGCTACGGAACCTCTCTTCCAAATTGGGAGACTACCAGTTGGCCGAAGACCCATTGGAAAACCAACTACAAACAATTCTACGCCGATTTCGATTGCAACATCGAAAATAGTCGTCACTTTACGAAGATAACACCCAACTAGACTCGATATCTCAGAATTTAGCTCTAAGATCGCAATATCAATATTTTGACCATCATTATGCATTATCCACTTGCTTCCGGAACCATATTCAACCGGCACAATTTTTTGTGTGTGATTTAGATAATCATATCCTCCACTCAATGTTCTTCCATGAAGATGGAGTTTTATTGAATCTGGCGTAATTCCATCGCTAGATATTGTCCGCCCGTTGTGTGGATTTCTTCCGGTTACGGTATGCCAATTCGTAATCAAATACTGCCTTTCACCAATTTCTTCAAAAAATGCCGTCGCCGTCCCGAGGCTTACCTGTCCGCACATAGGCTCAATTTGTACAGCAACCAGAGAAATAACCTGGACTGTCGGTGCATAAATTCTATACGGATACATTGATATCTCCAGCGCGAGAACGAGTATATTATATCAAATTGCGTCCAATCACAACAGCTTGGAATCGAGCGCAGCATTCCGCCCAGCCAAGAGGGTTGCTCTTTCCGTCGATCGATGAAGCAAGCTGTAAGGCGGAAAAGCGCATTCGGCCTCTTGCACCTCGCCGCCGGTTCCTTGCCACGGGCCAACGCCATCAACGCCTCGGTTCGACGCAAGAGGCGGAATGCGCTGCGCTTTTCCGCCCTACATCTCTTCGGCATGTTGTGGGCGGTCCTCCAATGCGGACATTCTCATCCGCCGCCTTCCAGGTGGTTTTGGGTGGGAAGCGGCGGTTGGGGCGGTGTGTAGGGTGGGTAAGCGTAGCGCCACCCACCGACGCAACGAGGTGCAATCGCCGCTTTTTTTCGGTAGCCTCGGCGGCATCGTGCGTGATCCCGAAATGCCGGAGCAAACAGCGGCTTGCGTTGGTGGGTGGCGCTCCGCTTACCCACCCTACAGCTTGCTGTAGCGCCCACAAAATTCCAGATCCCGGACGAGTGGCTTTGGGACGTCCAGGCAAACCAGCACCTGACAATTAGTGGCCTGAAGCTGGGCCTCGCCTCTCCATCATGGTACGAAGACGAGTAACGGCAGCAGGCGAACACGCGTACAGCAGCAAAGCGCAGCATTTTCCGCCGTCTTGGCACGGCATATCAGATGCGGACGAGATAATCTGCCGGTCGCAGGATAAGCACGCCGCGCCAGGGATGCAGCACGAGAAGATCGTCATCGCTACTGACGATGGTTTCTGCCCCGGCCGCGAGCGCAAGCTCCAGATACTTGTTGTCCTTCGGATCGCGGCACTCGGTCACTGGCACGGCAGGCGCGAACCAGACGGCCGTATCGCGCAGAATTGCCAGAATGCGCTTGCGCCGTTCAAGCGGGATGGCGCGCTCAAATTTCGGGCGGCACAGCACCCCTGCAATCTCGGCTTCAACCGCGGAGGAAAGTGCGAACACATCAACTTCTTCGGCGCGCAGCAGCGCCCGCTCGGGCACGCTGTCCACCTTGAGCGCCGCACTCACTACGGTCGAGGCATCGAAGACGATCAATCGGCGGTGCTGGGAGCGCGGCGCTCCGCGTTGTAGGCGGCCAGTTCGGCGTCGATCTCCGCGTCGGTCAGACCGGCTGTCCTCGCATCCGCTTTCATTTCGGCGATCGCCTGGGCGAGGGGGCTTGGACCGGAACGGGGGCGGAGCACGCGGCTGACCAGCCGACCGACCGCCGCGCGGTTGCGCGCGTCGGCGAGGGCTGCCGCCGCCTCGGGTTCGACCGGGATTGTCACGTCAATCGTGTTGTCCATTCGGGCCTCCTTGGCGCCGTATAGCACGTCCGGCATGGCGAGGGGCGCTCAACACCTCGCCGGCCGCCCGCATCCTGCAGGAGATGGGCTTTTCCCGAAGGTCAGGAGCAGAGATTTAACCGAAGGCACACCCTCCCCCCAGGGTTGCAGCCAGTCGGCCCGTGCTCTAAAGCGCCGCGCCACGCACCCGACCAACCCAAAGGAGCCTCCCATGGCGACCGAGCGCACGCTTTCCATCCTCAAGCCGGACGCCACGCGGCGCAACCTGACCGGGAAGATCAACGCGAAGTTCGAGGAAGCCGGCCTGCGCATCATCGCGCAGAAGCGGCTGCAATTGTCGGTGGCGCAGGCCGAGGCGTTCTATGGCGTGCACCGCGAGCGCGGCTTCTTCCGTGACCTCGTCACCTTCATGGTGTCGGGTCCGGTGGTGGTGCAGGTGCTGGAAGGCGAGGGGGCGGTCGCGCGCAATCGCGAGATCATGGGCGCCACCAACCCGGCCAACGCGGCGCCGGGCACCATCCGCCAGGAATTCGCCGAGAGCATCGAGGCCAATTCGGTGCACGGCTCGGACAGCGCCGAGAACGCCGCGACCGAGATCGCGTTCTTCTTTTCGGGGATCGAAATCGTCGGCTGAGGCCGGGCCGCCTCAAACCTCGTCGCGCATCGCCTCGTCGTATGTCCACGGGCATACGGCGGGGAAGGTGTCCTCCGACAGGCCGGTCTGGCGCTGCGCGGCCAGCAGGGCGCTGCCATAGGCGTCGGCAAGGATGTCCGCGAGACGGGCGCGCAGGCTTGGGTTGTCGGCCATCACATCGGCCACCTGACGGCGCTGCTCGCGAATCGTGAGCAGCCAGCTTCGGCCGCGCCGCTGGGGCTGGTGCTCCCAGGTCAGCAAGTGAGCCAGCAGCACGGCCAGGCGGTTGACCAGCTCGCGCTTTTCGCTGCGGCCCATGCTCTCGATTTCCTCGGCGATGTGCTCGATGTCGGCGGCCGACAGTTTGCCGGCGCGGAGCAATGCGCCCTGCTCGTTGGCCCAGGCGTAAAAGTCGCGGTCATACAGGTCGCTCATCGCTGCACCCTCATTGCCTGCTCCGGGTGTCACCGTTGCCGCTGATTTAGGTGTCGCCACAAGGCGCCGGCAAGGGGTTGACCAGCGCCGCCGCGGGCGACGGCAGCGCGGCAGGGCCGTCGATGAAGGCGCGCAGCGCGAGCGGGTACAGCACGTGCTCCTGCGCCAGCACGCGGGCGGCCAGGGTGGCTTCGTTGTCGCCGGGCAGCACCGGCACGGCGGCCTGGGCGAGGATGGGGCCGTCATCCATCGTCTCGGTCACCAGGTGCACGGTGCAGCCGTGCAGCTTGGCGCCGGCTGCCAGCGCGCGGGCATGCGTGTCCAGGCCGGGGAAGGCCGGCAGCAGGCTGGGATGGATGTTCAGCATCCGGCCGCCGTAGCGGGCGACCAGAAACGGCGTCAGCAGCCGCATGTAGCCGGCGAGGCAGACGATTTCCACGCCGGCCGCATCGAGCGCTTCGGCCAGGGCGGCCTCGTGGCCGGCGCGGTCGCGGCGGTAGGGGCGGTGGTCGATGGCGGCGGCGGCGATGCCGGCCGCGCGGGCGATGTCCAGGCCCGGGGCGTCGGGGTTGTTGGCCAGCACCAGCACGATGTCGGCGGGGTAGGCCGGATCGGCGGCGGCGCGCAGCAGCGCCTCCATGTTGGAGCCACGGCCGGAAATCAGGATACCGACGCGGCGCTTCACGCCAGCCAGTCCGCCGGCAGGTCGATGCGGGTTTCCGGCTCGGCCTTCGGGTCGGCGGCCTCGATGCGGCCGATGGTGAACACGGTTTCGCCCGCTTCCTCCAGCACGGCGCGGGCGGCGGCGGGGTCGGCGGTGACCACCGCCATGCCGATGCCGCAGTTGAACACGCGCAGCATTTCGGACGGCAGCACGCCGCCGGTGCGGGCGAGCCAGCCGAACACCGGCGGCAGCTTCCACGCGCCGCCGTCCAGCATCGCGACTGTGCCGGCGGGCAGCACCCGCGGCAGGTTGCCGGGCAGGCCGCCGCCGGTGATGTGGGCGGCGGCCTTCATCAGCCCGGCCCGGTGCAGCGCCAGCAGCGCGCCCACATAAATGCGGGTGGGCGCGAGCAGCGCCTCGCCCAGCGTCGCGCCCCCGGTGAAGGGGGCGGCGGTATCCCAGCCGGCCCCGGCGCCCTCGACGATGCGGCGCACCAGGGAGAAACCGTTGGAATGCACGCCGCTGCTGGCCAGCCCGAGCACCGTGTCGCCGGCCGCCACGTCCCTGGGCAGCAGCGAGTCGCGCTCGGCGGCGCCGACGGCGAAGCCGGCCAGGTCATAATCGCCGGCCGAATACATGCCGGGCATCTCCGCGGTCTCGCCGCCGGCCAGCGCACAGCCGGCGAGGCGGCAGCCCTCGGCGATGCCGGCGATGACCCGCGCGGCCTGCGCGACCGCCAGCCGGCCGGTGGCAAAATAATCCAGGAAGAACAGCGGCTCGGCCCCTTGCACGACCAGATCGTTGACGCACATGGCGACCAGGTCGATGCCCACGCTGTCGTGCTGGCCGGTGTCGATGGCGAGGCGCAGCTTGGTGCCGACGCCGTCGGTGGAGGACACCAGGACGGGATCGCGGAAACCGGCCGCCCGCAGGTCGAACAGCGCGCCGAAGCCGCCGATGCCGCCGAGCACGCCGGGGCGGGCGGTGGCGCGGGCAAGCGGCTTGATGCGCTCGACCAGGGCGTCGCCGGCGTCGATGTCCACGCCGGCCGCACGATAGGTCATGCTTGCCATGCGGGACCTCGATATGATGCGTCCATGACGGTTCAGACCATGACAGAATGGGGGGGCGCAAGGAACCATGGCGACCGCCGGGGCGCAACCTGCGCCGGGTGCAGCGATGCCTGAAGGTGCGCCGGTGCTGCGTCCGGCCGGCAACGCGGTGGTCAACCTGCCCAACATCATCACCTTCGCCCGGCTCTGTGCCGTGCCCGCGGCGGTGTGGCTGGTGCTGCGCGAGCAGTTTCCGGCGGCGTTCTGGCTGTTCGTGGCGGCGGGCGTATCGGACGCGCTGGATGGCTGGCTGGCGCGCCGGCGCGGACCGACCGTGGTCGGCACCATGCTCGACCCGGTGGCGGACAAGCTGCTGCTGGTGTCGATGTACGTCACCCTGGCGGCGGTGCACCAATTGCCGGACTGGCTGGCGATCCTGGTGGTGTTCCGCGACATGGTGATCGTCGGCGGCGTGCTGCTGCTGTCGGTGACCGGCCAGAAAGTGGCGATCCGGCCGCTGAAGATATCCAAGCTGAACACCCTGCTGCAGCTTCTGCTGGTGGGCCTGACGCTGGCGATGCTGGCCACCGGATGGCTCTGGCCGTGGGTGACGCTGGTACTGACCTGGGCGGTGGCGGCGAGCACGCTGGCCTCGGGGGCGGCCTATGTCTGGACGGGGGCGCGGGCGCGGTGAGCGTGCCGGCCGCGGTTCCCCCGCGTCTGCCCGAGCCGGTGCCGGCCGGTCCCCGGCCCGGCACCACCCGCATGCAGCGGCTGGCCATCCTGGCGGCCCTGCTGGTCGGCGTCTGGGTATCGCTGCAATTGTTCGCCGCCGTGCTGCTGCCCTTCGTGGCGGCGGGCGGGACGGCCTATTTTCTCGACCCGCCGGCCCGCCGGCTGACCCACGCCGGCCTGCCGCGCAGCGCCGCCGCGCTGCTGCTGATCGTGGCCCTGATGGCGATCGGGCTGCTGGTGGCGCTGCTGCTGTATCCGCTGATCCTGGCGCAGATCGGCATCCTGATCAGCCGCCTGCCGGATTATGTCAGCGCGATCCGCAGCCTCGCCGCCGAGGTCATCGCCCATCTGCAGGCGCGGCTGGGACCGAAATTCGTCGATGAGAATCTGCGCGACCTGGTGGCCGGGCAGGCCGGGGCAATGCTGTCGGTGCTGGTGACGGCGATCAGCCGGGTGATCGGCAGCGGCTTCGCGCTGTTCAACGTAATGACGCTGCTGCTGGTGACGCCGGTGGTGGCGTTCTACCTGCTGCGCGACTGGCCCACCCTGGTCGCGCGCATCGACGGCTGGCTGCCGCGGCGGTATGTTTCGGTGCTGCGGGCGCAGGCGCGCGAGGTGGACCGTATCCTGTCCGCCTGGCTGCGCGGGCAGGCTCTCTGCTGCATCGTGCTGGCGCTGTTCTATGCCACCGGGTTGTCGCTGGCGGGGCTCGATCTCGGACTGATCGTCGGCTTGGCGGCGGGGGCGCTGTCGTTCATCCCCTATGTCGGCACCATCACCGGGGCGGTGATCTCGATCGGGCTGGCCCTGGTGCAGTTTTCTTCCTGGACCGAGGTGTTGATCGTGGTGGGCGTGTTCATCGTCGGGCAGACCCTGGAGGGCTACGTCATCTACCCGCGCTTCCTGGGCGACCGGGTGGAGCTGCACGCGGTGTGGGTGATCTTCGCGCTGTTCGCCGGCGGGGCGGCGTTCGGCTTCGTCGGCGTGCTGCTGGCGGTGCCGGCGGCGGCGGTGATCGGCGTGCTGTGCCGGTTCTGGCTGCACCGCTACCTGCACAGCCCGCTGTACCTCGAACCGCCGCCATGTAAGGAGAACGCGCCCTGAGCGACACCGCGGCGGCCGACCCTGTCCTGCTGCCGCGCCAACTGGCGCTGCCGTTTCCGCACGCGCCGCATTACCGGGCGCATGAGTTCCTGGCGGCCGACTCGAATGCCGAGGCGCTGGAGTGGCTGCGCCATACCGGATCATGGCCGGGCGGACGGCTGGCGCTGTGGGGACCGGAGGGGTGCGGCAAAACGCATCTGCTGCATCTGTGGGCGGAGCGGCATCAGGCGGCGCGGCTGGCCGGTCCGCTGCTGGCGGCGCGGCACCAGGCGGATGGGCCGCCCGAGCGACCGGTGGCGGTGGACGACGCCGACGCGGCCCCGGAGCGCCCGCTGCTGCACCTGCTGAACGCCGCCGGGGAGGCCGGGCTGCCGGTTCTGCTGGCCGGGCGGGCGGCGCCGGCGCGCTGGAACGCAGTGCTGCCCGACCTCGCCAGCCGGCTGCGCGCCACCACCGCGGTGCGAATCGGCCCGGCCGAGGACGGGCTGCTGCGCGGCCTGCTGGCGCGGCTGCTGGCGGAGCGGCAACTGGCGGTGGCCGAGCCGCTGCAGGACTGGCTGCGGCTGCGCCTGCCGCGCTCGCAGGGCGCGATCCGCGAGGCGGTGGCCCGGCTGGACCGCGCCACTCTGGCCGGGGGCGGGCCGGTCACCCGGGCGCTCGCCCAGGCCGTGGTGGCGGGACTGCAGGAGGATGTGGCAGTCTTGTTTCCGGACGATGACGTTTCCGCCAATACCGGCGCCAGTGCCTGCCCCGAGGCGGACAGGCTCCTGTAGGATCGCATCATGAACCAGTTCGATTCCATGCATGTTCCGGGGGGTGCTGCGGCCGTGGTGACACCTGATATATCTGCTGACGTTTCGACCGCCGTTGCGATCGAAGCGCCGGTCATGCCTGTGCCGGTTTCGTCTGTGCCCCTCTTGCCCGTGCAGATCGCGCCGGCGATCGGGCCGACCGATCCGGATCGCTTCATCAACCGCGAGCTGTCCTGGCTCGACTTCAACCAGCGCGTGCTGGAGGAGGCCGAGAACCCGGGCCATCCGTTGCTGGAACGGCTGCGCTTCGTGTCGATCAGCGCCTCCAACCTCGACGAGTTCTGGTCGGTCCGCGTGGCCGGGCTGATCGGTCAGGCCAAGGCGGGGGTGACCGCGCCTTCGCCCGACGGGCGCACGCCGGCGCAGCAATTGCTGGAGGTGGAGGCGCGGGCCGAGCGGCTGATGGCCGATCAGCACCGGGTGTGGGTGGAACTGCGCGGGCTGCTGGCCGCGGTCGGGATCGAGGTTTGCGAGCCGTCGACGCTGGGCGAGGCGGACAGCCAGTGGCTTGAGACCTGGTTCATGGAGCGGGTGTTCCCGGTGCTGACGCCGCTGGCGGTGGACCCGGCGCACCCGTTCCCGTTCGTTCCGAATATGGGCCTGGTGATGGCGCTGGCGCTGCAGCGGGTGGAGGACGCGCACAACATGCGCGCGCTGATCCCGCTGCCCAGCCAGATCGAGCGCTTCGTGCGCCTGCCCGCCGCGGCCGGCTTACCGATCCGCTTCGTCATGCTGGAGCACCTGGTGGTGCTGTTCCTGCACCGCCTGTTCCCGGGCTTCAGGCTGCAGGGCCACGGCATGTTCCGGCTGATCCGCGACACCGACGTGGAATACGAGGAGGAGGCGGAGGACCTGGTGCGGTCCTATGAGACGGCGCTGAAGCGGCGGCGGCGCGGGGTGGCGATCCACCTGTCGGTCGAGGCGGCGATGCCGCTGCATCTGCGCGAGCTGGTGATCGACGAGCTGGAAGCGTCGAGCCAGAACGTGTTCGTGCATGACGGCATCCTCGGCATCGCCGATCTCAAGCAGTTGATCGTCGATGACCGGCCGGATCTGCTGTTCCCGCCGTACACGCCGCGTTTCCCCGAGCGCATCCGTGATTTCGCCGGTGACTGCTTCGCCGCGATCCGCGCCAAGGACATCGTCGTTCACCATCCGTTCGAGAGCTTCGACGTGGTGGTGCAGTTCCTCCGCCAGGCGGCGCAGGACCCGAGCGTGGTGGCGGTGAAACAAACCCTCTACCGCACCAGCCGCGACAGCCCGATCGTCAAGGCGCTGATCGAGGCGGCGGAGGCCGGCAAGTCGGTTACCGCCCTGGTGGAACTGCGCGCCCGCTTCGACGAGGAGGCCAATATCCGGCTGGCGCGGTCGATGGAATCGGCCGGGGTGCAGGTGGTCTACGGGTTCACTCGAGCTGAAGACGCACGCCAAGCTGAGCCTGGTGGTGCGCCGCGAGGGCGGGACCATGCGGTCCTATGCGCATTTCGGCACCGGCAACTACCACCCGATCACCGCGCGCATCTACACCGACCTGTCGTTCTTCACCTGTGACCCCGATCTGACGCGCGATTCGGCGCGGCTGTTCAACTACATGACCGGCTATGCGCGGCCGGAGCGGATGGACGCGGTGGCGTTCAGCCCGCTGACCATCCGGCCGACGCTGGCGGGGATGATCGACCGCGAGATCGCTTTCGCCCAGCAGGGGCAGCCGGCGACGATCTGGCTGAAGCTGAACAGCCTGGTGGACGACGAGCTGATCGACCGGCTGTACGCGGCGTCGCAGGCGGGGGTGAAGGTCATTGCCGTGGTGCGCGGCATCTGCTGCCTGCGGCCGGGGGTGCCGGGGCTGTCGGAGAACATCCGGATCAAGTCGATCGTCGGGCGCTTCCTGGAGCACAGCCGCATCTGCGTGTTCGGCAATGGCCGCCGGCTGCCGAGCCGGCAGGCCCTGGTCTATATCAGCTCGGCGGACTGGATGACCCGCAACATGGACTGGCGGGTCGAGACGCTGGTGCCGATCCACAATGAAACGGTGCACCGGCAGGTGCTGGACCAGATCATGGTGGTGAACCTGCGCGACACCGAGCAATCCTGGGAGCTGGGGGCCGATGCGGCCTGGCGCCGGGTGGGGCCGGTGCTGCCGCCCAAGCGGGTATCGGCGCACGAGTATTTCATGACCAACCCGTCGCTGTCCGGCCGCGGTTCGGCGGCACATACGGCGGCGGTGCCGGGTCCTGGGGAACCGGCGCATCGACAGGACCGGATTCTGGAGGATTGATGCCGAAGGCATCGCGCGCGGGGATGGTGGGGCGGCCGCGCGCAAGACAAAGTCTGCCGAAGGCATCGCGCGCGGGGATGGTGGGGCGGCCGCGCGCAAGACAAAGTCTGCCGAAGGCATCGCGCGCGGGGATGGTGGGGCGGCCGCGCGTGCGAGAAAAAAAGATGCCGTTGACGCGGACGAAGCGGCCGGTCACGGGTGGCGTCTGACATGCCATACACGCCCCCTGCCGACCTGCCGCGTTGCGCCATGGTCGATCTCGGCTCGAATTCCGTGCGTCTCGTCGTGTACGAGGGGCGCGGGCGCAATCCGGCGGCGATCTTCAACGAGAAGGCGGTGCTGCGGCTCGGCCGCGGGCTGCAGGCCACCGGCCAGCTGAACCCGGACGCGATGGCGCAGGCATTGACGGTGATGAACCGCTATGCGGCCATCGCCCGCGCCATGGGGGCGAGCCCCTTCGAGGTGCTGGGGACGGCCGCCGTGCGGGACGCCGAGAATGGCGCGGCGTTCGTGGCGTGTCTGCAGGCGCGGATGCCGGGGGTGCCGGTCCGCATCCTGAGCGGCGAGGAGGAGGCGGCGCTGTCGGCCGCCGGGCTGCTGTGCGGCATCCCGTCCGCCGATGGCATCCTGGCCGATATCGGCGGCGGCTCGCTGGAACTGGTGCGGCTCGACCACGGGCAGCGCGGGGCGGCGACCACGCTCCGCCTGGGGGTGATCCGGCTGGCCGAGCGCTCGGGCGGCGACCTGCTGCAGGCGCGCGCCATCGTCGAGGCCGACCTCGCCGGGGTGCCGTTTACATCGGAGGCGGCCGGACGCGACCTGTACCTGGTCGGCGGGGCCTGGCGGGCGCTGGCGCGCATCCACATCGCCCAGACCAACTATCCGCTGAACATGGTGCACCACTACACGATCGGGCGCGACGAGGCGCGCGACCTGACCGGGGTGATCGCCGGGGCGGGACGTCGCGCGCTGGAGCGCATGCCCGGGGTGCCGCGCCGGCGGGCGGATGATCTGCCCTTCGCCGCGGTGGTGCTGCGCCGGGTGCTGCGCAGCACCGGGGCGCGGCGGGTGGTGTTCAGCGCCAACGGGCTGCACGAGGGCTGGTACACGCAGCTGGTGTCGCCAGAGGAGCGGACGCGCGATTCGCTGCTGGCGGCGGGGATGGAGTATGCGCGCCGGTTCGGGCGCGATCCGGCATTGCCGCCGGCGCTGCTGGCCTGGACCGACCCGCTGTTTCCCAGCGAGGCGGGTGAGTCACGGCGGCTGCGCGAGGCAGCGTGCTGGATGTCGGATATCGGCAGCCACGAGCACCCGGAATACCGCGCCGAGCAGGCCTTCCTGCGCATCCTGCGCCAGCCCGGCATCGGGCTGGACCATCATGCGCGCGCCTTCCTGGGGCTGACTCTGGCGCTGCGCTACGAGGCCGAGCCGGACGCCCCGTTCCTGGCCACCGCGCGTCTGCTGCTCAGCGACGAGGCGACGCGGCGGGCCACCATTCTGGGGGTGGCGATGCGGCTGGCCTACACGCTGTCGGCCGGCACCCCCGACCTGCTGGCGGGCACGGCGCTGCGGGCCAACCATGTGCTGACGCTGCGCCTGTCGGAGGTCAGCGGCGTGTTCGCCGGCGAGAGCGTGACACGGCGGCTGGAACGGCTGGGCCAGGCGATGGGGCTGGACTCGATGACCGAAGTGGCGACCTGAGGCCGCCGGGGACCGAAGTGGCGACTTGAAGTCGCCGGGGACCGAAGTGGCGACTTGAAGTCGCCGGGGACCGAAGTGGCGACCTGAAGTCGCCGGGGTCGGCCCCATAGGCTCAGATAAGCGAAAGGCAAGGCCAGGGCTCTGCCCTGGACCCGCAAGGGGGCAGTGGCCCCCTTGACCCCATTCCTGAAGAAATCAATTGGTTCTGTGGGCCTTGGTTGGGTGCGGGGCTATGCCCCGCAAAGAGTTTGAGGCGGCTATGCGGGTCAGCCCTTCACCTCGATCAGCCGGATACGCTTGCCCTCAACCCCGAGCGCGATGCGGCCCTGTTTGAGCGCCTGGGCGTCGGCGCCGAACACCTCGTGCCGCCAGCCATGCAGCACCGGCAGGTCGGTCCCGTCCTCGGCGGCGATGCGGTCGATGTCGTCGCTGGAGGCGACCAGTTTGGGGGCGACATGGTGCTGCTCGCATTTGGCGGCGAGCAGGACTTTCAGCAGCGAGACCAGGGCGGGCGAGGGGCGCAGCCCGTCGCGCGTGCTCGGCACCGCCGGCAGGGCTTCCTCAGGCAGCGCGCGCGCCTCGGCGACCGCCGCGAGCAGGCTGGCGCCGATTCGCCCCTCGGCGAAGCCGCGGGTGATGCCGCGGGCGCGCGCCAGTTGTTCGGGCGTTTCCGGGGCGGTGGCGGCCAGCTCCAGCAGGGTCTCGTCCTTGAGCATGCGGCTGCGCGGGATGTTGGAGCGCTGCGCCTCGCGCTCGCGCCAGGCGGCGATGGCGCGCAGCACGCCCAGCATGCGGCGGTTGCTGGTGCGCGGCCGCAGCCGCTCCCACATCAATTCAGGATCGGGGCGGTAGGTGGCGGGGTCGGCGAGCACCGCCATTTCCTCGGCCACCCATTCCAGCCGCCCTTCCTTCTCCAGCCGCGCCAGCAGCCGCTCATAGACGCGGCGCAGATGGGTCACGTCGGCGGCGGCGTAGGTGATCTGGGCGGGCGAGAGCGGGCGGGCCGACCAGTCGCTGAAGCGGTGCGCCTTGTCGATATGCCCACCGGTGAGGGCGGCGACCAGCGAATCGTAGCCCACCTGGTCACCGAACCCGGCCACCATGGCGGCGACCTGGGTATCGAACAGCGGCCGCGGCACATCGCCGAAGCGCAGGACGAAAATTTCGATGTCCTGGCGGGCGGCGTGGAACACTTTCTCCACCGCGGTGTCGGCGAGCAGGGCGCCGAGCGGGGCGAGGTCGAGCCCGGGCGCGAGCGCGTCCACCACGGCCACCTCGGTCTCGCCGGCGAGCTGGACCACGCATAGCTCGGGCCAGTAGGTGCGCTCGCGCATGAACTCGGTATCGACGGTGACGAAGCTCTGCGTGCGCAAACGGGTGCACAGCGCGTCCAGCTCGGCGGTGTCGGTGATCAGGGCGGGCGGCGGGAATTCAGGGCGTGCAGTGCGAGGCATGGATTGGTTCTACACGCCGAATCGGCGCCATGGAAAGCCGAGCTGTTGCGTTGGCACAGGTCCTGGGCCACATCGCTGAACTCCCGGGTGTGGCCGTTGTAGCCCCGCTGCCAACGGCGGCACACCAGTGGGGATACGATGGGAACGACGCTTGAGCACGTTCCGGCGGCGCACGCCGAGACATGGATCGATCTGCGCAAACCGGATGAAGCGCGGCTGTGCGAGGCCGAGGCGGCGACCGGGCTGCACCTGCCCCAACTCGAGGACCTGCAGGAGATCGAGACCTCCAGCCGCCTCTATGTCGAAGGCGGCGCCCTGTTCATGAGCTTTCCGGTGCTCACGCCCTATCAGCACGGCGAGCCGACCCGGTCGGTGCCGGTGGGCCTCGTGCTGCAGCCGCACCGTCTGGTCACCCTGCACTACCTGGATGCGCCGATCTTCGACCAGGCGATCGAGCGGGCGAAGGCAATCCTCCCGCCGGCAACCAGCAGCGAGATTTTCGTCGCCGTGCTGGAGGAAGTGGTCGAGCATGTCGCCGACGTGCTGGAGCGGGGCAACGAGGAGATGGACCGGATCAGCCAGCTGATTTTCCGCGATGCTCCTGATCAGCCCGGCGTGACCGCGCAGATGCGCCGCACCCTGCGCAGCATCGGCCGGCTCGGCGAACTGGTGACCAAGCTGCGCGAGACCCTGCTGGGCATCAGCCGGATGCTGCCGTTCCTGGCCGCCCACGCCGTCTGGATGCCCGCCGAACTGAAACCGCGGCTGGAGACGGTGCTGCTCGATGTGCGCAGCCTGCTCGACCATGACAGCCATCTGAGCCAGCGGGTGCAGTTCCTGCAGGAGGCGACGCTGGGTTTCATCAATATCGAGCAGAGCAACATCATCAAGATCATGACGGTGGTGTCGGTGGTGGCCATGCCGCCGACCCTGATCGCCAGCATCTACGGCATGAACTTCGAACACATGCCGGAGCTGAAATGGGAATGGGGGTATCCGCTCTCGCTGGCGATGATCGTGCTCAGCGCCGTGCTGCCGCTGCTGTGGTTCCGCGCCCGCCGCTGGCTCTAGCCGCTTGACACCGGTGGAGTCGGGGGGTTGTCTGCCGCCCCTCCAACCCCCCGGGACGAGCCCCATGCACGCCTATCGGACCCATACATGCGGCGCGCTGCGCGCCAGCGACGCCGGCCAGACCGCCCGCCTGTCGGGCTGGGTGCACAGCAAGCGGGACCATGGCGGGCTGCTGTTCATCGACCTGCGCGACCATTACGGCCTGACCCAGATCGTCTTCGCCGCCGGCTCGGCGGCCTTCGAGACGGTGGACCGGGTGCGGCCGGAGAGCGTCATCACCGTTACCGGCACGGTGGTGCGGCGCGAGCCCGCCACCGTGAACCCGAAACTGCCGACCGGCGAGGTGGAACTGCAGGCCGCCGAGGTGGTGGTGCAGTCGCATGCGGACGTGCTGCCCATGCAGGTCGGGGGGGAAGAAAAATACCCCGACGAGATCCGCCTGAAATACCGCTTCATCGACCTGCGCCGCGACCGCGTGCACCGCAACATCATCCTGCGCGCCAAGGTGATCGCCAGCATCCGCCAGCGCATGATCGCGGCCGGGTTCACCGAGTTCCAGACGCCGATCCTGACCGCGTCGTCGCCCGAGGGGGCGCGCGATTTTCTGGTGCCGGCGCGGCTGCATCCGGGCAAGTTCTACGCTCTGCCGCAGGCGCCGCAGCAGTTCAAGCAGACTCATCATGGTGGCCGGTTTCGACCGCTACTTCCAGATTTCGCCCTGCTTCCGCGACGAGGCGAGCCGCGCCGACCGTTCGCCCGGCGAGTTCTACCAGCTTGATTTCGAAATGAGCTACGTCACCCAGGAGGACGTGTTCGCGACCATCGAGCCGGTGATCGCCGGCGTGTTCGAGGAGTTTGCCGAGGGGCGGGCGGTGACCAAACCGCCCTTCCAGCGCATTCCCTATGACGAGGCCATGCTGGTCTATGGCAGCGACAAGCCGGACCTGCGCAACCCGTTGCGCATCACCGACGTGACGGCGCAGTTCGCCGGCTCCGGGTTCGGGCTGTTCGCCAAGATCGCCGCCGCCGGCGGGGTGGTGCGGGCGATTCCGGCGCCGGGGACGGCCGCCAACCCGCGCAGCTTTTTCGACAAGCTGAACGAGTGGGCGCGCGAGCAGGGGGCCGGCGGCCTCGGCTACATCGTGTTCGAGGCCGACGGGCCGAAGGGGCCGATCGCGCGCAACCTGGAGCCCGAGCGGGCCGAGGCGATTCGCCTGGCGTGCGGGCTGCAGGCCGGCGACTCGGTGTTCTTCGCCGCCGGCAAGCGCGACGAGGCGCCGAAATTCTCCGGTGCGGTGCGCACCAAGCTCGGCCACGATCTCGGCCTGATCGCGCCGGGGCGGTTCGATTTCTGCTGGATCACCGATTTCCCGATGTACGAGCTGAACGAAGAATCGGGGCAGATCGACTTCAGCCACAACCCGTTCAGCATGCCGCAGGGCGGGATGGAGGCGCTGACCTCGCAGGACCCGCTGACCATCAAGGCGTTCCAGTACGATATCATCTGCAACGGGGTGGAGCTTTCTTCCGGCGCGATCCGCAACCACCGGCCGGACATCATGATCCGCGCCTTCGAGATCGCCGGCTACTCGGCCGCCGATGTCGAGGCGCGGTTCGGCGGCATGCTGAACGCGTTCCGCTATGGCGCGCCGCCGCATGGCGGTTCGGCGCCGGGGATCGACCGCATCGTCATGCTGCTGGCCGATGAGCCGAACATCCGCGAGGTGATCCTGTTCCCGCTCAACCAGCAGGGCGAGGACCTGATGATGGGGGCGCCGGCCGAGGTGCCGGCGGCACGGCTGAAGGAATTGTCGTTGAAACTCGACCTGCCGCCCAAGGCGAAAGGGTAGCATCCTGGCGTCCGGACCGGGGTAACGCCTGCGGTGGCGCGGCGCGTGCCCGCTGGCGTTGCCGGGTGACCGTACCTATCTTGGCACGACTTGCACCCCGGAGAATCCGTATGCGCTTACCCGCTTTGACCATCCTGGCCGCGCTGTTGATCGGCGCCGTGCCGGCGACCGCTGCGGATCAGGCCGTGCCGCTGGCTGCCCATCGTGCGCTGTATCAACTGACGCTGGAACAGGCGCGCGGCGCCGACGTGGCGGCTGCCTCCGGCACCATGGCCTATGAGGTGCTGGACGCCTGCGAGGGCTGGGCGACGCGCCAACGGCTGGAAATGACCGTGACCAACCGCGACGGCCAGGACATTCCGATGCTCTCCGATTACACGACGTGGGAGAGCAAGGATGGGCTGAGCATGCGTTTCCGCATGCGGCAAACCACCGAATCGTCGGTGACCAGCGAGGTCGCCGGCGAGGCCAAGCTGGAGCGGACGGGCGGGCCTGGCGAAGTTCGCTACAGCCTGCCGGAGGAGAGCACGAAAGCCCTGCCGGCGGGCACGCTGTTCCCGATGGCCCATACCGAGGCGATCCTGGCGGCGGCGCACGCGGGCAAGAGTTTCATCACCCTGCCGCTGTTTGATGGCACCAGCGAGAAGGGCGCGCAGGACAGCACGGTGGCGATCGTCCATTGGAGCGGACCGAAGCCGGGCAAATGGCCGGATCTGTCGGCCCTGTCGAGCGGGCGGGTGCACGTGGCCTTCTTCGACCGTGACGCCGGCACCCAGCAGCCCGATTACGAAGTGGGCATGCGTTACTGGGACAATGGCATTGCCGATGATCTGAGCATGGATTTCGGCGATTTTGTCATGAAGGGCACGCTGACCAAGCTTGAGGTGCTGCCGCCTGGGTGCTGAGGGAAGGAAGGCCAGGGGCTCTGCCCCTGGACCCCGCTAAGGGCGGAGCCCTTAGAACCCATTCGTTTAGACAGTTGTTATGAGAGGGGGGTGAGGAGTTGCATCGGCATCTCCTCACCCCCCTCTCATAACAACTGTCCAAGTGATGGGGTCCAGGGCAGAGCCCTGGCCTTCCTTCACCCCACCACCCGCGCCGCCCGCCGCATCGCCAGCGCGGCCATCGCCGCCACAAAGCAGGTGACCCCCGCGGCGAAGAACGCCGGCAGGTAGCTGGCCAGCGCGTCGCGTGACGTGCCGGCGCCCCAGGCCGCCACCGCGCCGCCGAGCTGGTGGGCGGCGAAGATCCAGCCGAACACCATGCCGGCCCGCTCGCGGCCGAAGGCCTGGGCGGTGAGGCGGACGGTGGGCGGCACGGTGGCGATGAAGTCGAGGCCGAAGAACACGGCGAAGATGCTCAGGCCGTAGAAGGTGAAGCTGGAGAACGGCAGCACCACCAGGCTGATGCCGCGACCGGCATAGTACCAGAACAGCAGCCAGCGATTGTCAAAGCGGTCGGACAGCCAGCCCGAAGCGATGGTGCCGAAGAAATCGAACACGCCCATCAGGGCCAGGACCGAGGCCGCTTCGACCTCCGGCATGCCGAAATCATGGCAGAGCGGGATGAAATGGGTCTGCACCAGGCCGTTGGTGGAAAGACCGCAGACGAAGAACGTGCCGAACAGCAGCCAGAACACCCGGGTGAGGGAGGCATCGGCCAGGGCGGCGAGGGAGAGGCGGGCGACATTGCCGGCCTCGGCGCGGCGTGGCGGCGGGATGATGGCGGTCTCGCCATAGGGGGCGAGACCAAGCTCGCCGGGATGGTCACACGCGATCAGCAATATGAGCACGAAGCAGCCGGCGCAGGCGGCGACGGCAGGGATCACCGCCATCCGCCAGCCGGCATGCAGGGCCAGCCAGGCCGCGGCGGGGAGGAAAACGAGTTGGCCGGTCGCCGTGCTGGCCGCGAGCAGGCCGAGCACCAGGCCGCGCCGGGCGGTGAACCAGCGGTTGGCGACGGTGGCGGCGAGCACCATGGCGGTCAGGCCGGTGGCGAAACCGACGATCAGCCCCCAGGTGAGCCATAATTGCCAGATCCGGGTCATGAAGGTGGCGAGGCCGAGCCCGGCCATGACGAGGGCCAGCGCGGTGCAGACCACGGCGCGCACCCCGTAGCGCAGCATCAGCGCGGCGGCGAACGGGCCGACCAGCCCATACAGCACCAGCCGCAGGGCGAGCGGGCCGGAGATCGCGCCGGTGTCCCAGCCGAACTCGGCGCGCAGCGGCACGATCAGCACGCCGGGCAGGCCGATGCAGGCCGAGGTCGCCAGCATGGTGAGGAAGGTGACGCCGGCCATCACCCAGCCGTAATGGATGCCGCGGCGGGCGAGCCAGGGAGCGAGCATTTTCGCGAGCATCAGGGTGGCTCCGGGATCAGCCCGGCGGCCTGCCGCGCCAGCGCCGCGGCGCCAGCGAGGGCGGCGCGCGAGCGGGCGGGGTCGGCACGGCAGGCGCGGGCGAGGACGATGCCGCCGGTAAGGGCGGCGAGGATGGCCAGCGCCGTGCGGACGCGCTCGGTCCCGGCGATGCCGGGGGTGCGGCGGGCGATTTCCTGCTCCAGCACCGCGGCGAGGGCGGCGACGCCAGCGCCGAGCGCGTCGGATAGCGGCGGGCCGGCGCGGGCGATTTCGGCGCCGAGGGCGGCGAGCACGCAGCCTTCCTCGGGGGTGTCGCGGTGGCGTTCGGTGAGATAGGCGTCAATCAGGGCGGCGATGGGATCGCGGCCGAGGCTGCGGGCGCGCTCGGCGCGGGCGGCCCAGCGCGCGGCGGCGTCTTCAAGGCTGCTGCGGCACGATTCGGCGGCCAGCGCGTCCTTGCTGGCGAAGTGGCCGTAGAAGCCGCCATGGGTGAGGCCGGCTTCGCGGGTGATTTCGGCCACCGGCACCGCAGCGATGCCGCGGCGACGGAACAGCCGCCCGGCCGCCTGCAGGATGGCGGCGCGGTGGGAGGCGACGGTGGGGCGATCGACGCGCATGGTTTACATGATGGCTATCATGAATAGGCGACGCAAGCGGCATCCGGCGGATCGTGCTACCAGCAAAGGAAACCGGGCCGGCCGGCATGAACGGCTGGAGGAGTGACGATGGAAAACGATGGCAGCGCGTTCATGGTCGATGCGATGACCAAGTTCTACAACACGGTGCGGGTGTCCGGCTGGTTCCACCGGCCCGGCGACACACTGAGCCGGGTCGAGCTGCTCGATGACGGGCTGCTCGCCTGCGTGAGCGAGGTCGGACTGGCGCATGGGGGCGTGGCCTCGCTCGGCCCGGACAAGGGATTCGCGGTGCAGGCGTTGCGCCAGCGCGACGATGGCGGCCCGGCGGGCCGGCTGCGCTTTCATACCAAGGGCGGCTGGAGCGGCGAGGCGGCGCTGGTGGCGCTGGGCGAGGAGCGCGCCGAGGGGGTCGCGACCGGCGGCATGATGAACCGCTTCATTGCCGCCGTGGAGGCGATTCCCGGGGGCCGGTTGCTGGATATCGGCGGACGGGCGCGCAGCGGGCTGGACCGGCGGCGGCAATTCCGCATCGGCGACTATGTCGTGCTGGACATCCTGCCCGGCAGCAACGTGGATGTGGTGGGCGACGCGCATGCGTTGGCCGGCTTGTTCCCGGCGGAATCGTTCGACGCGATCCTGTCGGTGAGCGTGTTCGAGCATCTGCTGATGCCATGGACCGTGGTCACCCAGATGAACGCGGTGCTCAAGCCCGGCGGAATCGCGCTGGTGTTCACCCACCAGACGGTGGGCATGCACGATCTGCCCTGGGATTTCTGGCGTTTCTCCGACACCGCCTGGGACGGGCTGTTCAACGCCCATACCGGCTTCGAGATCGTGGAGCGGGCGTTGGACCGCGCCCAGCACGTCATCCCGATCGTGTGGACGCCCGACAAGGAAGGGGCGGAGCGGGCGGCCGGGTTCGAGGGCTCGGCGGTGCTGGTGCGCAAGACCGGACCGTGCCGGCTGGCCTGGCCGCTGCGGCCGGCCGACATCACGGCGACGACGTATCCTGCGGGCGAGCTGCCGCCCACCTGAACGAACAACGCCCGCCGCGATGCGGCGGGCGTTTGTCTGGCCGGCGGGCCGGCGGCGTCAGGTGAAGCTGGACTTGGTAACGTTGGCGTTGAGGAAGTTGATCGTGGTGCCGTCGGAGAGGACCGCCTGGGTGCCGATTTTGCCGAACGGGCTGTCGGCCGCCGAGGAATAGTAGTTGAGGCTGGCGAGCCTGGCGCTGTCGGCGCTGAGGCTGAGCGAGAATACGTCGGACCCGGGCAGGAAATCGCCGATATTGTCCACCGCCCCGACGCCGCCGGCCGCCTGATAGTAAACGTTGCTGGTGTACGGGGCGATGCTGCTCAGGCCGTGCTGGCCGAAGGCGAGGGTGTTGCCCGAGCCGAAGCCGATCGTGTTGTTGCCGGTGACCGTGCCCAGGACCGTATCGGAACCGCTGCCGCTGACGAAGTTATTGCCGCCGAGCGTGCTCTGACCGATCAGCACGTCGTTGCCCGAACCGGCGATGAGGGTGTCGCCGGAGGTGAACGAGACCAGGGTGGCCGAGCCCGAGCCGCCGATGAGATCGTTATTGGAAGCATAGGAGTACAGCAGGTTGGTGCCGGGACCGCCGATCAGCGTGTCGAACGAGGCCTCGGCGACCAGCAGGGCGCTTCCCGGACCGGCGAGCAGTTCGTTGCCGGCACCAAAGGATTCGAGGATGTCGGTGGCACCGGGGACGGTATCGCCACCGACCAGGGTGGTCGCGCCCTCAACCGTGCTGGATGTGAGGATATTGTTGCCGGCCGAACCGCCCTGGTAGTAGCCGGTGCCGCCCAACACGGTCGCCGAGCCGGTGAAGGCCGGCGCGGTGACGTTGCCGCTGCTGGTCGTCAGGGTGCCGCCGAACAGCGTCGCGCTGCCGGTGCTGCCCGGCAGGATCAGGATGTTGCCGTCGCCCGGATTGATGAAGGCGTTGGACTGGTTGAGCAGCCAGAGGGTGGAGCCGGTGGCGCCGGTGATGGTGGCCGGGACGGTCGAGGCGCCGGTGAGCTCCAGGATTTCCGTGCCGACTTCGGCGTTGATCAGGATCTGGCCGCCGGTCTGAACGATGTCGGCGGAGTTTTCGAAAAGGTTGACCGTCGTGGCGCCCTGGCTGGCATCGATGATGGCGCCGCCGACGCCGAAAGTGTCGCTGCCCTGGACGTTGATGACCGCCTGGGCGGTTGCCGATCCCTGGGCGATGTAGCCGTAGCCGCCGCCGATCAGGACATCGGCGATCGAATTATTGACGAAGACCAGATCGGCCCCGCCGACGGCCGCGACGGTCGGGTCGTTCTGGTCTTCCAGGGCAACCGTGACACCGACGCCGCTGGCCACCAGAAAGGCGAAATTGGAAGGGACGATCAGTTCGTAAAGACCGCCACCCGTCGTGCTGCTGATGATCGCGCCGGATGAACTGCCGCTTCCCGCCGCGATGTCGATGGCGCCCGGTGTGGTGATTTCAGAGAGCTGCAATTGGCCACTGGCCAGGCCCGCGCTGATCTCGTCGGTGACGGTGCTCAGGAAGCTCTGGGTCAACTGAATGTTGCCCGCCGTCGTATTCGTAATCGAGATAGCGATCGTGCTGCCGCCGGGACCAGCTATCGTTACGTCAGACATACGAAACTCCTCCGGACCGAGATCGATTTACGCGAATGAGCAACTGGCTGCCGGATTGACGATGCAGGCCGAGCTGAAGCGATCGACACGAACATTGGCACTGCGCGATCACAACCGATTGCGCCCGCGGAAGGTTTGTGCCCGGCATCCGCTGAAGCCGGCATCCGCTGAAGAAGGCCAATCAACGGTCGCCTGCAAGACAGGCGCCCATCCTGAGTCTGCGTGAGCCATTTGTCCCCGGTGGGTTGAGCTGCCGTGACCGTTTCTATAGTGCGCCGCGGAAATGAGGAGCAAGCGGAAACACGCGTAAGCACGTAATAAAAATGTGTGAGATGAAAGGCTGGATCATTTCGAGCAGAGCCTGCCTGTCGATGGGTTTCCGGGTGCATCGATATTTGGACGAAATGCTGGAGTGCGCCTGAGCAGGAATCTGCGCATGGTGCGGCCTGTTGAATTTTCGAATGTTTTTGAGACGGACGCGTGTTTAATTTGTGCTTTCCTGCGGCATTCTGTTGCGTTCAACAAACAAACTCTGGGCGGGTTGGCTATAACTGTAACGATCCATTGACGAATCATTAACGCCCCCCCGGAGGTGTCGCCGCGGCACACCTGCCGGACAAAACCGCGAGCGCCAGCTCCGCGTCGCCGGATCGCAACGCCGGCCGCCCCGGGGGCCGCCCGGGCGTCAGGGTAGCAACATATTCGTCATAAATCCGGCAACGCCAGGTAATGGCAATCGAGAATCAATCGCGATCCGGCGCCGCCCGTCCACCCGAATCCTGGCTTGCCGCGAGTCGGGCGAGCCGGACCGCGGTGCGGACCAGCAGGGCGCGATCCTCAGGCGTGCAATCCCGGTAGGCGCGCAGCAGCGCCATCTCGTCGCCGCGCAGCGGCAGCGGCGCGGCGCCGGCATCCTGCTCGCCGCTGAGCAGGAAGGCCGCATTGGTGCCGAGGACCTGGGCGATGCGCGTCAGGTTGCCACCGACCTGGCCGGCACGCCCGGTTTCCCACTGCGCCACAGCGCTGCGGGTGACGCCTACCGCACGCGCCAGCTGCTCCTGGGTGAGGCCCTGGGCAAGCCGGACGGCGCGGATGCGGGTGCCGAGTTCGGGAACGGGAGGAGTGGCCATGCCTTCCCCATAGGTGAATATTTCTAACGACGCAACGTGAGTCATATTGACAGCAGACAGTTAGCATGTCTAACGTCCGGATGTCAGCGCAGGAGGTTTCCCATGGCCACAAGCATCGAGACCTGGACAGCTCCCACCGATTTCCGGCTGCGCCGGATGCGCCTCGAAGGCGAATCGTGGGAGGTCATCGCCGAGGCGCTGGCGGTCACCCCGGAGGCGGCCAGCAAGCGGGCCGACCGCATCGCCGCCCGGTGCCCGTCATCCGGCCAGGCCCTGCGTGAGGACCCGGCGCGCGAACCGCTGCCGGCGGGGCATCCGGCGGCCTGGCGGGTGCTCACCGAAGGCACCTGGCTGGCCGGAAGCCGCTATCCGATGCCGGCGGGCGTGGGGAGCCGGTCATGAGGGCGGCAGTCCTGGGCGCGGTCAGTCGCGCGCCGTCCCCCGCCGCATGTTCTGCCGCCGCACGTCCTTCCGGCGGCGGGTTCTATGACGCGCGGCTGGTGCTGGCGCGCCTGGAGGAGGCCGGGCGGATATTGCTGGCCCTGCCGCCCGGCGGCTATTCGACCGGCTTCCGGCTGAACACGGCCACGCTGATGCGCCGCATGATCGAGGCCGGGGAGGCGGAAGCGGAGCCCGCGCGGCTGCGTCCGCCGGTGCCCTCGGCGGCCGGGATCACCCGGATGGACGAGGCATTGGGCTGGGTCGCGCTGATCCCGAAGGACCGCAGCGTGCTGCGCCGCATCGTCGGCGCCCGCGCCCTGATCAATCCGATGACCGACCGCCACCTGTACCCCTGGCGGCGGCTGGGGACCATGCTCGGCGCCGACCACAAGGCGGTGCAGCGCTGGCATGCCCAGGGCGTCGACATCATCGTCGCGGCGTTGAACGCGGCCGGCTGAGTCGCCGCCGGGTGCATCGCGCCGACCTGTTCCGCTATTCTGACCGCCTGGGGAGCCGCCGGCATCTGCCGGCGCCTCCCCAGGCTGCAGGGATCACCAACGCCATGCCGCAGACCGGCCCACGCCACGGCCTGACCGAGCGCCTGCGCATCCGCGCCGGCACCTTCGCCGGCCCGACCGCCGGCCTCGCCGCCGGCAATGTGCAGGCCAACCTGGCCATTCTGCCGGCGGCGCTGGCGCATGATTTCCTGCGTTTCGCCCAGGCCAACCCGAAACCCTGCCCGGTGCTGGCCGTCTCCGAGCCCGGCGCCACCGCCCTGCCGACGCTGGCCGCCGACCTCGACATCCGCACCGACGTGCCGCGCTACCGCGTCTGGCGGCATGGCGCGCTGGTGGAGGAACCCACCGACATCCGCCATGTCTGGCGCGACGATCTCGTGACTTTCGCCATCGGCTGCTCGTTCTCGTTCGAGGAGGCGCTGGTCGAGCACGGCATCGAAGTGCGCCACATCGCCCGCGGCTGCAACGTGCCGATGTACCGCACCAGCATCCCCACCGTGCCGGCCGGCGCCTTTCACGGCCCGCTGGTGGTGTCGATGCGTCCGTTCCGGCCGGCCGACGCCATCCGCGCCATCCAGATCACCGCCCGCTATCCCTCGGTGCACGGCGCGCCGGTGCATATCGGCCTGCCCGGGGCGATCGGCATCCGCGACCTCGGCCGGCCGGATTACGGCGATCCGGTGCCGGTGGCAGCCGACGAACTGCCGGTGTTCTGGGCCTGCGGGGTGACGCCGCAATCGGTGATTGCGCAGGTGAAACCGGAATTCTGCATTACCCACGCGCCGGGGTGCATGCTGATTACGGATTTGCGGAATAGTAGTCTGGCGGTTTGACTAACAAGCAGGAAAGCAAGGCCAGGGCGCTGCCCTGGACCCGCAAGGGGGCGGTGGCCCCCTTGACCCCGTTCCGTTTAGAGCCAGTGCGCCGGCACCCAGTTCCACACGCCGCCCTCGCGGGCCCAGAAGCCGGGCATCCATTGCGTGCCATGGTTGCCGCGCGGCACCCAGCGGCCTTCCCGCCAGATGTAGCCGCTGCCCGTCCAGTCCCAATGGCCGGGCTGCCAGATCAGCGCGTTCTCGGAAACCGGCGGCAACGGAATGGTCTCGGCGGGCAGCGGCGGCGGCGCAGGGTAGGGCAGTGCCGCCGGCTCGACCACGGCACTGACGCAGCCGGCCAACAGAAACAGCCCGCCGGCCAGCACGGGCAGACGGCGGAATGGACCCAGATGCACCTTCGGCTCCCTCCGGTTGTGGCAGCGACGCTAGTGTTGCGACTCCGACGGACAGGGCCGTCGGACCGCAACACTAGCCGTTGATTTGGTATTCCGATTCACGCGACGCGCAGACGCATCTGTCGCGATCGGAACACCAGGTCAGGCGACAAGTTCCGTCCCGGTCAGCGCTTCCGTGGGCGTGGTCGCGGCGGCCAGCAGCGCGCCCGTGCGCGGCAGCACCTGATCGAGAAATACCGCAGCGGCCCGCCGGACGGAAGCCGGCGCGTCGGCATGGGCGAGCGCGCGGGCGGCCAGCCAGCCGGCCGTGACGGTGCCGACCAGGCCCAGGAACGGGGTGGCGCCGGCCTCGGCGTCGCGCGGTTCGGCGCGGCGCAGCCAGTCGGCCGCGGTGCGTGTGTGCTGCACCGCGTGCAGCAGCACCGGGGTGGCGAAATCGGCCGCTCCCGCCTCGTCCAGCAGCGCCCCCAGCGCCGCGCCCTGGTCGCGCAGCAGGCCGCGGCGCAGCAGGGTGAGCGCCTGGATGCCGTTGGTGCCCTCATAGATCGGCGCGATGCGGGAGTCGCGCAGGTGCTGGGCGGCGCCGGTTTCCTCAATGAAGCCCATGCCGCCATGCACCTGCACGCCGAGCGAGGCCGCCTCCACCCCCGCATCCGAGGCCCAGGCCTTGACCACCGGGATCAGCAGCGCCGACCGCGCCGGGTCGCGCCCGACCTGATCGGCGGCATACAGGGTGAGCAGCCGCGCCCCGAGCGCCAGCGCCCGCATGGTCCACAGGTTGCGGCGCACATCCGGGTGGTTGACGATCGGCCCGCCGCCCTGCTGGCGCTCGGCGGCGAAGGCGGCGGCGCGGCGGAATGCCCGCTCGGCCACCGCCACGCCCTGCATCGCCACCCCCAGCCGGGCGGCGTTCATCATGGCGAACATGCTCGGCAGGCCGCGATTCGCCGGTCCCACCAGCTCGCCCCAGGCACCTTCGAAGGCCATCACCGCGGTCGGGCTGGCATGGATGCCGAGCTTGTGTTCCAGCGAGACGGCGTGCACCGCGTTGCGGCTGCCGTCCGGCAGGAATTTCGGCACCGCGAACAGGCTGATGCCGGCGCTGCCGGCCGGCGCGTCGGGCAGCCGCGCCAGCACCATGTGCAGGATGTTCTCGGTCCACTCATGGTCGCCGTAGGTGATGAAAATCTTCTCGCCGGTGATGCGGTAGCCGTCGCCGTCCGGCAGCGCCCTCGTGCGCACGCCGCCGAGGTCCGACCCGGCGGAGGGCTCGGTCAGGCACATCGTGCCGGTCCAGCTGCCGGCGATCATCGGCGGCAGCAGGCGGGCCTTCTGGTCGTCCGAACCGTGCGTCTCCAGCAGCAGAATGGCGTCCTGGGTCAGCAGCGGACACAGGCCAAAGCCCATGTTGGCGGACGACACCGGCTCGAAGGCGGCGAGCGCCACCACCTCCGGCAGTCCCTGGCCGCCATGCGCCTCGTCCGCGGCGATGCCGATCCAGCCGCCCTCGGCATAGGCGCGAAACGCCTCCTTGAAGCCGGGCGGGGTGATCACGGTGCCGTCCACCAGCTTCGACCCGATGGTGTCGCCGCTGCGCTCCAGCGGTGCCAGCACGCCCTCGGCGAAGCGGGTGGCTTCCTCCAGGATGGCGGCGGTGTCGTCCTGGCCGATCGCGTCGAAGCCGACGACGTGGTGCAGCAGCCAGGCGGTTTCCTCGGGGGGGACGGTCACGGGCATCGG
This sequence comes from uncultured Alphaproteobacteria bacterium, assembly GCA_963709085.1. GTDB lineage: Bacteria > Pseudomonadota > Alphaproteobacteria > Acetobacterales > Acetobacteraceae > Rhodovastum. The sequence continues at coordinate 2,724,890 of CAVPVB010000007.1, read as the reverse complement.
GACAGGACCTTGCGTGGTGGGAGCCGTTCGCGTGAAACGATCGGGATCGGTCGCGGACGGCACCGACCCTACAGTATCTGCGCCGCGAACGGGAGGCTCCGGTGGCCAGCATTGCGGCTTGGATGCTAGCAAGCAATGGCCGCGCGCCGGGCGCCCGGTCGTGCCTGCCTGCTGGGGGCGACTGTCGTCGTGCACCATTCCTGACCGGTGGCGAGAGTGAAGGCATAATCATTCATGCGCGATACCCTGCACGTGATTTCGCTGGAGGCGCTGATCGATCAACAGCGGCTGATCGAGACCCATAACGCGGCCGGCGTGGACCGTGTCGATGAACTGGTTTCGCCCGGCTGTTACCGTCGCCGCCCGCCGCGCGGCATCGACACGGCAGATCTCGATCCCGACCATCTGCCGTGGGTTCAGGAAATCTACAATGCCGGCGAGCAGCGCTACGGCGCCGTCCGCTGCACCGTGCTGAAGGACGCGTTGATCGCCGGTCAGGGCAGCGTGGTGACGCGCGATGGGTCGCTGGTGCGCGACAGCGCGGTCGAGTTCCTGGCGCATGGCGCGACTCCGCACGGGTTCACCGCCGCGGCGGAGGGCGGCCTGCGCCTGCCGCCGGCCTGCCGGCGCATCGCCGCCCCGGTGGTGCTGCTCAAGCGGCCGTGGTGGCGCAATTACGGTCATTGGCTGATCGACAGCGCCGCGACCCTGGCCCTGGCCACCCGGCTGCGCCGGCCTCCGTCGTGGACCGTCGTGGTCGGCCGGCAGGAGAGTCCGCCGATGCGCCAGGTGGTGGCCGACACCCTGGCCTGTCTCGCCCCCGGGGTGCCGGTGCTGGAGCATCCGGACGATGAAGTGTGGGCCTGCGATGAGCTGCTCTACCTCAGCCCGCTGCACATTCCGCCGCTGTTCAAGCATCCGGAAGGGCTGGCCAGCCTGCGCGCCCAGCTGCTGCGGACGGAGCTTGGCGCGGTCCAGCCTTCGCGCCGCCTGTTCATTTCGCGCGGCGGCCATCCCGCGCGGCGGCTGGAAAACGAGGCGGAACTGATCGCGCATGCCCGGCGGCACGGCTACGAGGTGGTGGAGCCGCAACATCTGGACCTCGCCGGGCAGGCGCGGCTGTTTCATGGCGCCGCCAGCGTGGTCGGGGTGAAGGGGGCGGCGCTGGCCAACCTGCTGTTCTGTCCGGCCGGCGCGGCCTGCCTGGTGCTGTCGCCCGGCGACTTTCCGGACCCGTTCTTCTGGGATCTCGCCAGCCATGCCGGCGTTACTTACGCCGAATTGTTCGGCCGCCTGACCGGGCGTGACCGCCCGCAGAGCCATAATGGCTTCACCATCGATCCGGTCCGGTTCGCCGACATGCTGCCGCGGTGAGCGGGACGGCGGCTGGCGTCAGGTGAGCGCGGTCAGACGCTGCCAGGCCATGGCGGCGAGTACGGCGGCGTTGACCAGCATGACCAGGGGGGCGGCCACCGCCACGCCGCGGTGCCAGGCGCGGCCGGCCGCCTGCCCGGCGACGCCCACCGCCACCAGTGCCGGCACGGTGCCGAGCCCGAAGGCGAGCATGGCCAAGGCGCCGCCAGCGGCGCTGCCGGCGGTGGTGGCGGCGGCGATGGCGGCATAGAGCAGACCGCAGGGCAGGCAGCCGAGCGCGATCCCCAGCAGGAAGCCGCCGCCGGGACGGTTACGGTCCACCCGGGCGGCGAGGCGGCGTACCAGACGTGCCCAGCCCGGCGGGGCCTGTTCCGGCAGCGGCAGCAGCGGGCGAAGCCCGGGGGCCAGACGGACCAGCGCATGGCCGAGGAACAGCAGCGCGCCGGCCAGCAGCAGCAGCGCCGGCAGCACCCCCGGCCAGGCGCCGGTCCGGGCCGCCGCACCGGTCGCCGCCGCCAGGGCGCCGATTGCCGCGTAGGTGGTCAGCCGGCCGGCATGGTACGGCAGCAGCAGCGCGCTCGACAGCCGCGCCTGCTCGCACAGTCGCGCCGCCGGGATGCGGGCCAGCCGGTCGGACACCTGGCCGAGCACGAACGGCCCGCACATCGGCGCGCAATGCACCACGCTGCCTGTGGCCCCTGCCAGCAGCAGTGCCAGCAGCAGCGCCGGGCCGGCTCCGGCGATGGCGCCGGGGACGCACAGCGTATCGATCCAGGTAAAGTGATTAGTCATGCCGGGGGTGGAATTTACGTGTTGTCAACCGTTGTCAACTGGTATCGGATGGCACAGTTTTTGGTGCGCAACTTCGGCCTGCGGCGTTGTCATGCTGGATGCGCGTGCGCTGCATTGCGTTGACCTGCGTCAATGCCGCTATAGACCCTCCGGCGCACGGTACCAAGGGGTCAGCCGGACCGGGGCCGCCGTGCGTTGCAGCTAAGACGGGCGCATAACAAGCGGGGTGTGGTATGAATGTGGGCGACATTGTCGTCGGCGTTTTCGTGGCGCTGCTGGGCCTGATCGGCCTGGTGCTGGCCGCCGGAGCGCTTGACCAGGAAATCTATGTGTTCGGCCTGTCCCTGGTTGTCTTCGCCGGCGCGTTCGACTGGGGGCTGGCGCTGAGGGTGATGCGCCAGATGGAGGCGGCCCGTATCGAGGCGGTGGCGGCCGGAGAAGCCGGTCATGGCTGACGCGCTGCACGCCGCAATTCGGCCGGCGATCTCCTATAACGAGGAGGTCATCAAGAAATTCACCATCGCCGCAATGTTCTGGGCGATCGTGGCATTCTCGCTCGGTGTCTATATCGCCACTGAATTGTGTTGGCCCGATTTCAATCTCGGCCCGGCCTTCCTTAATTTCGGCCGGCTGCGGCCGGTGCACACCACCATCGCCGTGTTCGCTTTCGGCGGCAATGCGTTGTTCGCCACCTCGTTCTTCGTCGTGCAGCGCACCTGCCGCGCCCGTCTGGCCGGCCCCGACGCCCTGCACGACTTCATCTTCTGGGGCTATCAGTTCTTTCTCGTCATGGCCGGCCTCAGCTATGGCCTGGGCTTTTCGCGCGGCCAGGAATATTCCGAAACCGAGTGGCACATCACCCTCTGGCTGGTGCTGGTGTGGGTACTCTACGCCGGCGTGTTCATCGGCACGCTGATGAAGCGCGCCGAGCCGCACATCTACGTCGCCAACTGGTTCTTCATCGCCTTCATTCTGACCGTGGCCGTGCTGGTGCTGGTCAACAACGCCGCCGTGCCGATCTCGCCCTTCGCCGCGAAAAGCTACGTGGTCTATTCCGGCGTGCAGAACGCCATGGTGCAGTGGTGGTACGGCCACAACGCGGTGGGCTTCTTCCTGACCGCCGGCTTCCTTGGGATCATGTATTATTTCATCCCGAAGCAGGCCAACCGGCCGGTATATTCATACCGGCTGTCCGTGCTGCACTACTGGTCGCTGATCTTCCTCTACATCTGGGCCGGTCCGCACCACCTGCACTATACCTCGCTGCCCGACTGGACGCAGACCCTCGGCATGGCCTTCTCGATCATGCTGTGGATGCCTTCCTGGGGCGGCATGATCAACGGATTGATGACCCTGTCGGGCGCCTGGGACAAGCTGCGCACCGATCCCGCGCTGCGCTTCTCGGTGACCGCCGTCGGCTTCTACGGCATGTCCACCTTCGAAGGCCCGGTAATGGCGATCCGTCAGGTCAACTCGCTGTCGCACTACACCGACTGGACGGTCGGGCACGTCCATTCCGGTGCCCTCGGCTGGATGGCGTTCATCAGCTTCGGCGCGATCTACTACATGGTGCCGGCGCTCTGGAAGCGCAGCGGCCTGTATTCCACCCGGCTGGTGGCATGGCACTACTGGGTCGCCACGCTCGGCATCGTCTTCTATATCACCGCGTTGTGGGTGGCCGGCATCATGCAGGGGCTGATGTGGCGCGCCTACGACCAGTTCGGTTTCCTGCAGTACTCGTTCGCCGAATCGGTCAGTGCGGTGCACCCCTATTACGTCATCCGCATGATCGGTGGGCTGCTGTTCCTGACCGGGGGGCTGATCATGTGCTACAACCTCGTCCAGACCGTGCGCAGCCCATCGACCGAGCGGCGCGAGGTGGGGCTGCCCGCCGGCCTCGCCGTGGCCGGGGAGTAACGGGGCATGTTCAATCAGCACGACGATCGAAAAGAACGCGCTGCTGCTGCTGGTATTCACGCTGATCGTGATCGCCGTCGGCGGCATCGTCGAGATCGTACCGCTGTTTACCATCGAGACCACGGTGGAGCACGTGAAGGGAGTGCGGCCCGTACTCGCCGCTGGAGATGGCGGGGCGCAACATCTATGTCCGCGAGGGCTGCTACGTCTGCCACAGCCAGCAGATCCGCACCCTCAAGGACGAGGTGGAGCGCTACGGCCATTACAGCCTGGCCGCGGAGAGCATGTATGACCGGCCGTTCCAGTGGGGCAGCAAGCGCATCGGTCCCGATCTGGCGCGCGTCGGCGGCAAATATTCAAACGACTGGCACTACGGCCATCTCCGCCATCCGCAGGCGCTGGTGCCGGAAAGCCTGATGCCGCGCTACGCCTTTCTCGCCGAGACGCGGCTTGACTACAACCTGATCGAAAAGCACCTGACCACCCAGCGCTTCCTCGGCGTGCCCTACACCGACGAGGACATCGCCAATGCGCGCCAGGATCTGCTGGCCCAGGCGAACGTCCAGGCCGACCAGACCGGCGTGGCGGGCCGCTACCCGAAGGCGGTGCCGGTGCCCGGCCAGCCCGGCTTCCCGAGCGAGATGGACGCCCTGGTGGCCTACCTGCAGGTGCTCGGCACCATGGTCGACTTCGCCGACCTCGGCGTCGAGAAACTGCAGCAATAGGGGAGGGCGGAATGACCATCATGGGCGTGCTGCAGTGGCTGCAGCAATATTACGTCGTCCCGGTCTTCGTTGTGTTCCTGTTGATCGTGGTCTTCACCTACCTGCCGAGCCGCAAGCAGAAGATGGAGCACGACGCCCGCATCCCGTTCGAAGACGACCGGTAAGGAGTATCCGAGGTGCCGACCAAGATTGAAAAGGACGCGATCAGTGGTCGCGAGACCACCGGTCATGAGTGGGACGGACTGCAGGAACTCGATACGCCGGCGCCGAAATGGTGGCTTTACACCTTCATCGCCTGCATCATCTTCGCGGTCGTCTATATGGCGCTGTTTCCGGCCATCCCCTATGGGCGCGACTACACCCGCGGCTTGCTGAACATGTCCAGCCGCGTCGCGGTGGACGATGACGTGAAGGCGCTGGAGGGGCAGCGCGCCGTCTTCATGGACAAAATCAAGGCCACGCCGATCGAGCAGGTCAAGGACGATCCGCAATTGCTGGCGGTGGCCACCGCGGCCGGCCGCATCGCCTTCGCCAACAACTGCCAGCCCTGCCACGGCGCCGGCGGCGCGGGGCGCATCGGCTATCCCAGCCTCGCCGACGACACCTGGCTGTGGGGCGGCACGCTTGCCGACATCGAGCAGACCATCACCTACGGCATCCGCAGCGGCAACGAAAAGGCGCGCGGCAGCGCCATGCCGGGCTTTGGCGTCACCGGCCTGCTCAACGCGGCGCAGATCGACGCGGTGGCCGACTATGTCTGGGGCACGTTCTACGGCCATGCCGTGCAGGGCCAGGACCTCTCCAAGGGCCAGGCCGTGTTCGCCGAAAATTGCGCCGTCTGCCACGGCGCCAACGGCGAGGGCGGCCGCAACGTCGGCGCGCCGCCGCTGAAATCGGCGGTGCACCTCTATGGCGACGCGCGCGAGACGATCGTGGCGCAGGTTACCAACCCGCGTCTGGGCGTCATGCCGGCGTGGGAAAAGAAGACCAACACAACGGGGCTTGATGAGGCCACCATCAAAAGTGTTGCGATATACGTGCATGCGCTCGGCGGCGGTGAATAATCCGCCCCGAGTATCTGCCCCAAGTATCTGTCTAAGTACCGGCAACGCGGTAAACCGCAACGGGGGAAAGAATATCGGGATGGCCAACATGGAAAAAACGGTCCGCAATGTCGTGGCGGACGAGGGGAAGGTCAGCCATCCTACCCTGTTTGCCGCCCCGCTCACCGTCTATCCCAAGGCGGTGCGCGGGCCGGCGCGGGCGTTCAAATGGGCGGTGCTGGTGTTCTGCCTGGCTGTCTACTACCTGCTGCCCTGGCTGCGCTGGGACCGCGGGCCGGGCCGGGTATCGCAGGCGGTGCTGCTCGATCTGCCGCACCGGCGCTTCTATCTGTTCAATCTCGAACTCTGGCCGCAGGACATCTATATCCTTGCCGGCGCGCTGATCCTCGGCGGCGGTCGGGCTGTTCCTGGTGACCAGCCTGGCCGGCCGCGTCTGGTGCGGCTATGCCTGCCCGCAGACCGTGTGGACCGATCTGTTCATGTGGGTCGAGCGGCTGGTCGAAGGCGACCGCAACGAGCACATGCGCCGCGACAAGGCGCCGTTCACCGCCGGCAAGTTCTGGCGTAAGACGGCCAAGTTCACGATCTGGTTCGCGATCGCATTCTGGACCGGCGGCGCCTGGATCATGTATTTCGTCGATGCGCCGACCTTCACCGTGCAGTTCTGGCTCGGCCAGGCGGCCACCGAAGCCTATGTCTTCACCTTCCTGTTCACCGCCACCACCTATCTGCTGGCCGGCTGGGCGCGCGAGCAGGTGTGCACTTTCATGTGTCCGTGGCCGCGCTTTCAGGCCTCCATGCTGGATGAGCAGAGCCTGATCGTGACCTACCAGGGCTGGCGCGGCGAGCCGCGCGGGCACCGCAAGGTTGATACGGGCAAGAGCAACGGCGCCGCCGCCACGGCCGGGCTCGGCAATTGCATCGACTGCCTCGCCTGCGTGCATGTCTGTCCCACCGGCATCGACATCCGCGACGGCGTGCAACTCGAATGCATCAATTGCGGCCTGTGCGTCGATGCCTGCAACGAGATGATGGTCAAGACGCACCAGCCGAAATGGCTGATCACCTGGGACACGCTGGCCGGCCAGAAGGCGAAGGCGGAGGGCCGGCACGTGCCGTTCCGCTTCTTCCGCCCGCGCACGCTGATCTATGTCGGCGCCATGGCGGTGGGCATCGCCGTCATGGTGACGGCAATGGCGACCCGGGCGCAGATCGACCTGTCCGTGCAGCACGACCGGGCGCCGCTGTTCGTCAAGCTGCGCGACGGCAGCATCCGCAACGGCTACACGGTGAAGATCTCCAACAAAACCCAGGCGCCGGCGGAATTCGTGCTGGCCCTGCGCGGCCTTGATGGCGGGGCGATGGACCTGCCCGACCGGTCCGGCGCGCCGGCATCCTCGCTGGTGCTGCCGGTCGATGCCGACACCATCGGCACCTTCCGGGTGCTGGTGTTCGGCCGTCCGGAGCCCGCGTCGGATGGGTCGCAGAAGATGGATTTCCTGCTGCGCAACACCGCCACCGGCGAACAGACGCGCTACCGCTCGGTGTTCATGGGGCCCGGCAGCGGCGGAAACTGACGACGGCAGGGGGAAAGCAACAATGAACCGTTTCTATCGGATCGATCCGCTTGGCGCCGGGGAGCGCACGGGCTGGCGGTTTTTCCCGTGGTATCTCGCCGGCGCGATGAGCGTTGTCATGCTGGTCAATGGCGCCCTGGTGTGGTTCGCGGTGGAGAGCTTTCCGGGACTGGCGACCAATGGCGGCTTCGCTGTCAGCAACCGCTATGACAGCGTGCTGGCGGCGGCCGACCGGCAGGCGGCGCTGGGCTGGACGGTGCAGGACACGCTGGCGGAGGGCCGCCCGGTGGTGACGCTGTCCGGCCACGACGGCTTGCCGCTCGCCGGCGCGAGCCTGGCCGCCACGGCTGAGCGTCCGGTGGGCGATGCAATGGCCGTGCCGGTCGCCTTTCACGCCACGGGTCCTGGCCGTTTCGAGGCAGATACCCCGCTTTCGCTGGGCAAGTGGGAGCTTGATTTGACGGTGACGGCTGAGGGTCATGAATACCATACGGTGCGGCGCCTGGTTGTTAAGTGACGGTTGAAGTAAGGCCAGGGCTCTGCCCTGGACCCGCCAAGGGCCGAGAGGCCCCTGGACCCCATTCCTGTTCCCATTGCGGGGAACCCGCCCTACCTGGCCGTCGCTTCTGCTGCCCTGGGTGCGCTGCCGCCTTCGACACCATCCAGGTGCTTGGGCTGGGCCGTTACTATGAGCAGCGGCTGCTTGACCCCGCCCTGCGCGCGCCCCGGCCCGAAACCGCCGAGCGCTGGGACCTTGCCCGCCACATCGAGGCGCTCCCGGACGGCACCCACACCCTGACCCTGGCGGTGGACGGCCTGCAATGCGGCGCCTGCGTGTGGCTGATCGAGCAGGTGCTGGCGCGCGAGCCCGGCCTCCTGCAAGGCCGCGTCAACATGACCACCCGCCGCCTGCGCCTCGTCTGGCGCGGAGCCACCGAGGACGCCGAACGCTTCGTCGCCGCGGTGCAACGTTTGGGCTACCGGCTGGTGCCGTTCGATGCCGCATCGCAGGCGGCAGCCGACGACCGCACCGGACGGATGCTGCTGCGCGCGCTCGCCGTCGCCGGCTTTGCCGCCGCCAACGTGATGTTCAATTCCATCGCCGTCTGGGTCGGGTTCGGCGAGGACATGGGGCCGGCCACGCGCAGCCTGCTGTACTGGCTGTCGGCACTGATTGCCCTGCCGGCGGTCGCCTATGCGGGGCAGCCCTTCTTCCGCTCGGCGCTGGCCGCGCTGCGGGCGGGCCGCACCAACATGGACGTGCCGGTCAGCCTCGGCGTGCTGCTGGTGACGTCCATGAGCCTGTGGGAGGCGCTTCAGGGCGGCCGGCATACCTATTTCAACTCCGTCGTCACCCTGCTGTTCTTCCTGCTCATCGGCCGCGTGCTGGACCACCGCGCCCGCGGGCAGGCGCGCGCCACCGCGCAGCAATTGCTGGCCCTGCGCGCGACCGACGTGGCGGTGCTGCAGCCCGACGGCAGCGTGCTGCGCCGTGCGGCCGAAACGGTGCCGCCCGGCGCGCGCGTGCTGGTGGGCATGGGCGAGCGCATCGGCGTGGACGGCGTGGTCGAGCGCGGCGAGGCGCCGCTGGATGCCAGCCTGGTCACCGGCGAAAGCCTGCCCGTGCCGGCGGGCCCGGGGACAAAAGTATTCGCCGGCACGCTGAACCAAGGCGAAACCCTGCTGGTGCGCGCCACCGCCACCGGCAATGCGACGCTGCTGGCCGAGTGCGTGCGCCTGATCGAGGCCGCCGAGACGCGGCGCGGCCGTTTTGTCATCCTGGCCGACCGGGTGGCGCGGCTTTATGTGCCGGTGGTGCATTCCTGCGCCGCCGCCAGCTTTGCCTGGTGGTGGGGCGTGCAGGGGCTGCCGGCGGCGGACTCGCTGCTGATCGCCTGCGCCGTGCTGATCATCACCTGCCCCTGCGCGCTGGCGCTGGCGGTGCCGGCGGTGCAGGTGATCGCCACCGGCGCGTTGTTCCGTGCCGGTGTGCTGCTGAAATCGGCCACCGCCCTGGAGCGGTTGGCCGAAGTGGACATCGTGGTGTTCGACAAGACCGGCACGCTGACCGAGCCGGCATTGGTCCTGGCGGAGGATGCGACGCGGGACCCCGATGCGTTGCGCGTGGCGGCCTCGCTCGCGGCGTGCAGCCGCCATCCGCTGTCGCGCGCGCTGGTCGCCGCCGCGGCGGTTCCGGTGGTCGCCGCGGAGGACGTGGAGGAACGTCCGGGCGAGGGGCTGCGCTGCCGTACGCCGGCGGGCGACATCCGGCTCGGCGCCCGCGGCTTTGCCGGCGATCCGGCGGCGCCAGCGGCCGAGGGGCCGGAAATCTGGCTGTCGCGGCCGGCCCGTCCGCCTGTCTGTTTTCGCTTCCAGGAGCGCCTGCGCGCCGACGCCGTCGCCACCGTGGCGGCCCTGCTGCGGGCCGGGCTGGGCGTCATTCTCGCCTCCGGCGACCGGGTGGCCGTGGTCGGGCGGGTGGCGGCGACCTTGGGCATCCATGACTGGCGGGCGGAAACCAGCCCGGTGGCGAAGGTTGACCTGATCGAGAGCCTGCGTGCGCAGGGGCATCGCGTGCTGATGGTGGGCGACGGGCTGAACGATGCGCCGTCGCTGGCCGCCGCGTCGGTGTCGATGTCGCCTTCCAGTGCCGCGGATATCAGCCAGAACCTGGCCGATGTGGTGTTCCAGGGCGCGCATCTGCGTCCGGTGCTGACCGTGTTGTGGACGGCGCGGCGGGCGCGGGCGGTGATGCGCCAGAACCTCGCGCTGTCGCTGGGCTACAATGCCGTGATGCTGCCGCTGGCGATGGCCGGGCTGGTCACGCCCTGGCTGGCGGCGGCGGCGATGTCGGGTTCATCTTTGCTGGTAATGGCCAACAGCTTCCGGGTGCGGCAAGGGAGGGCGACATGACAATCATGCTGTATCTCATTGGGATCAGCCTGGTCATGGGCGGCATCGGGCTGGTGGTCTTCCTGTGGTGCCTGCGCACCGGCCAGTACGACGACCTGGAGGGGGCGGCCAACCGCATCCTGTTCGACGACCCGCCGCTGAAATAGCCGGCGTCGCCTTATTGCCTGAAGGTGCGGGCCAGCCCTTCCTCCAGCGGGACCGGCCGCACCCCGAGGGTGGCGAGCATCGGCCCGATGGGAAACGCCTTGTCTTCCAGCAGCCGGCGTATCTCGTCGCCGCGAACCCGCGGCAGGCCCGGAAGGATGGTGAGCGGCGCGGCCAGGCGCAGCGCCCAGGCCGGCAGCGCCACGATGCGGGGCGGGCGCTGCCCGGCGGCTTCAGCCACCGCGCGCACGAAATCGGCGTAGGGCAGGGGAGTTGGCCCGGCGATCACCAGAGCGTGCGGACCCTGCCACGCTATCGCCAGCGCCGCGCGCACGCAGCGCGTCACATCGTCCTGGTGGATCGGCTGCACCAGCGACCGCCCGCCGCCCGGCAGCGGCACCACCGGCAGACGGCGCAGCACGGCGGCAAGGCGCTGCACATTGTCCTCGCCCTGGGCGCCATAGATCATGGTCGGGTGCAGCATCACCCCGGACCGGCCAGAGGCCAGCAATGCGGCCTCGCCCGCCAGCACGCCGGTGCCGTGCGCATCCGGCCAGCGCGTGAAGCGCCGCGTGCTGCCGAGCAGCACCAGTCGGGCTGCCGCGGGCGCCGCCGCGAGGATGGCGGGGGTGTGCCGCGCATGGGCGCAGGAGGCCACCAGCGCGGCATCGCCCAGCGCGTTGCGCAACGCCGCCGCGTCGGCGAGATCCGCCACGCGCGCCGGCTCGCCGGTGCCGGCGGCGCGCCATTTCACGGCATCGCGCACCACCGGCACCAGCGTGACCCCAGCCGCGCGCAGGGCGCGGCACAGGGCGAGTCCGGAGCGCCCGCTGGCGCCGATCACGTGCACGGGGAGGGTCATGCGGGTGGTCTATGCGGCTTGCGGCGGGCTGTCACCAGCGGGGCTGCGCTCGCGGTTTTGCCAACCTCTGTTCCCGGAGAGGGGCAGTTGGAATTGCACGCAGCTGAGGCTTGACGGTACGCAGGTTGTATGTATATACAAATTCGTATCTACGATGCGTCCGGCTCCGATGCAGGCAAAATTATTGCCGGATGAGATATTTGCAAATCAAACAAATAATCCGGCAGGTGGCCGTTGATGCGTATCGACAAGGACGATGCCAAAGAAAAGGCCAACATCCAGAAGCACGGATTGGACTTTTCCTTTGCGGAGTACATTTTCCGCGATCCGCTGGCAGTTACCGTCTATGACCGCTTCGAAAATGGGGAGCACCGTTGGCATGCGTTGGCCTGGGTCGGCGGCAAGCTTCTGCTGGCTGTTTACAACTTCCCCGATCCGGATGATGAGGAATGGGTCAGGGTCATCGGCCTTCGCGAGGCGACGGCCAACGAGAGGACACGCTATGAGGAAGGCGAGTTCGACTAGCCCTCCTGCGCTGACCGAGGCGCAGATCGCCCAGCTTCGCGCCCTGGGCGGACGCCCGGATACGGTCGATATCCCGGAGGCGCCGGCCGGGAACTGGCAGGATGCTCGCCGCTTCTTCAGGCCGCGCAAGGAAGCGATCAGTCTTCGCCTCGATGCGGATGTGCTCGACTGGCTGCGGCGGCGGAGCGATCGCTATCAGACCGAGATAAATCGGATTCTGCGGGAAAAAATGGACTCCGAACTCCCCGACTGATGGCGGCAACTTGTCGCGGACGGGCGCGCGTGCTCGATTGCCAAGGCCGTTCCGGTTGGCGGAATATGGATGGACGGCTTATCGGGAGACCCGCCGATGCCCTACACCCTCGTCGCCCCGCGCTGCATCATCGTCGGCGGCGGGGCCGTGGCCGAGATCGCCGCATTGCTCGGCAAGTTCGGCCTGTCGCGTCCGTTGGTGGTGACCGATCCGTTCATGGTCGCCTCCGGCCTGGTGCGGCGCTGTCTTGACCCGCTGCGCGCCGCCGGGCTGCAGCCGGCCGTGTTCAGCGACACCATTCCCGAGCCCACCGATACGGTGGTGGAAGCCGGCGTCGCCGTTCTGCGCGGCGGCGACTACGACTGCCTGATCGGCTTTGGCGGCGGTTCGCCGATCGACACGGCGAAGGCCATGGCTATCCTCGCCACCGGCGGCGAGGGGGCGAAGATGCGGACGTTCAAAGTGCCGTTCGCCGCCGATCACGCCGCGATGCCGGTGATCGCCATTCCCACCACCGCCGGCACCGGCAGCGAGGCGACCCGTTTCACCGTCATCACCGATGCCGAGCGCGACGAAAAGATGCTCATCGCCGGGCTTGGCGCCCTGCCGCTGGCCGCCATCGTCGATTACGAACTCACGTTTTCGGTGCCGCCGCGCACCACCGCCGATACCGGCATCGACGCGCTCAGCCACGCGCTGGAAGCCTATGTGTCGCGCCGCGCCAACCCGTACAGCGACGGGCAGGCGCTGCGGGCGATGGAACTGATCGGCCCCAGCCTGCGCATCGCCTTCCACGCGCCCGCCAACGCCGCCGCGCGCGAGGCCATGATGCTCGGCGCCACCATCGCCGGCATTGCTTTTTCCAACGCGTCGGTCGCGTTGGTGCACGGCATGTCGCGGCCGATCGGGGCGCATTTCCACGTGCCGCATGGCCTGTCCAACGCCATGCTGCTGCCGGCGGTGACCCGTTTCGGACTCGCCGCGGGGCAGGCGCGCTACGCCGAGGCGGCGCGCCGGATCGGCTTTTCCAGCAGCCCCGACGATTCGCGGGCGGCCGAGGCGCTGGCCGACGGGCTGGCCGCCCTGAACGCCGAACTGTCCGTGCCCACCCCGCGCGCGTTCGGCATCGCCCCGGAGGTATGGGAAGGAAAGATCGACCTGATGGCCGAGCAGGCGCTCGCCTCCGGCAGCCCCGCCAACAACCCGCGCGTGCCGGACAAGGCCGAGATCGTGGCGCTGTACCGGGCGGTGTACGCCGCCAACGCGTGAGGCGGCCATTCGGTCGGGCGGGGTAAGTTTGCGACGGTGCCGCCGCAGTTATATCTGAATAAAAACAATATAGAAATGTGCAAAATCATCGACACGCACGCACGAATTAATTTTAATAAAAACCAGCAAGTCTCACGCGATTTGCCTTTTCTTGTGCAATATGTTGCGTTCCTTGATTTCGGTGAACATTGTTAACATTCTACGGCGCTCATGGTATTGGTGTGCCCCCATAAACGCGGGTCACGAATTAAAGGTATTTTCATGTTCGCGGCCGATCATGCGGCAGTCTTCGCGAACAATCTCAAAAAGTCAGCGATCCATGAACCTGCTCAGCAATCTCAAGCTTCGCGCCAAGCTGATGCTGCTGCTCGGCCTTTTTGCCCTGGCTCTCGTCGTTTCGATCGGCGTGGCGGCATCGCTGATCCACCAGCGGATGCTCGACGACCGGATCGACAAGCTGCGTGCCATCGACGAGCAGGCCGTCTCGATCGCCGGCGAATTCGAAAAGCAGGTGCAGGCAGGCAGCATGACCCGCGACGAGGCCATCCTGCAGTATCGCAACACGATCCGCCCGATACGCTATGGCGGCGGGGCCGGCTACTATTTCGCCTACGGCACGGACGGCACGACGATCATTCTCGGGCCCACCCCCGCGGTTGAAGGCACCAGCCGGTTCGAGGTCAGGGATGCCGACGGCAAGCTGTGGGTTCAGGCCATGATCGAGGTTGCCCGTCAGGGTGGCGGCACGGTCGCCTATCGCTACCCGAAACCCGGCTCGACGGTGGCTCAGCCGAAGCTCGCGTATGTCCTGCCGATTCCGGGCTGGAACTTCTTTGTCGCCACCGGGCTGTATATCGACGATCTGGAGGCCGATTTCCGGGCGGCACTGTGGCATCTGGCGACGATCGGCGGCCCGGTCATGCTGCTCACGCTGCTCGCCGCATGGCTGGTCAACCGGGATATCACCGTCTCGCTGGGCCGGGTGATGGCGGCAATGGAGAGGCTGGCGAAAGGCGACCTGGGGATTTTGATCCCCGGTACCGATCGGCGGGACGAAGTCGGCGACATGGCTGCCGCGCTGCTGGTATTCAAGGACAGCATGGCGGAGGCCGAGCGGTTGCGCGCGGCGCAGGAGGAAACCAAGGGTTTGGCCGCGGCGGCGCAGAAAGGGGCGCTGAACCGAATGGCGGACGGCTTCGAAAGCCAGATCGGTCGTTTCGTCGGCTTGCTCTCCGCCGGTTCCACCGAGTTGGAAGCCACCGCGCAGTCGATGACGCACACCGCGGAGCAGACCAAGCAGCAGGCCACCGTCGTCGCCTCGGCGGCAGAGGAGGCCAGCGCCGGCTTGCAGAGCGTGTCCTCAGCCGCCGAGGAACTGACCGCTTCCATCGGCGAGATCTCTCGTCAGGTCGCACAATCATCGAAGATTACCGGCCAGGCAGTCGTCGACGCCAGGCGCACCGACGCGATCGTGCGCGTGCTCGCTGAGGCCGCCGAGAAGATCGGCACCGTCGTCGGCCTGATCACCAACATTGCAAGCCAGACCAATCTTCTCGCGCTCAACGCCACGATCGAGGCGGCCCGTGCCGGCGATGCCGGGAAGGGCTTCGCCGTGGTGGCGTCCGAGGTCAAGAACCTCGCCAGCCAGACCGGCAAGGCAACGCAGGAAATCGATGCGCAGATCACCCATATTCAGGCGACGACCCGGGAAGCCGTCGAAGCCATTCGGGGCATTTCCGCAACAATCGAGGAGGTCAGCGCGATCGCTACCGCCATTGCCTCAGCCGTCGAGGAGCAGGGCGCGGCCACATCGGAAATCGCCCGCAACGTGCAGCAGACAGCGCAGGCGGCGCAGGAGGTGACTGTGAGCATCAGCGGGGTGAGCCAGGCGGCCAACGAAACGGGTTTGGCAGCCGGTCAGGTCCTGACCGCGGCACGCGCCCTGTCCGAGCAGACCGTGCAATTGTCCGGCGAGGCGCGCAGCTTCGTGGCAGGGGTCAGAGCGGCGTAACCGCCAGTCAACGCTGATGCGACGCCGCGGCAGCGCCCCGGCGCGCTACCGACCCGGAAACAGCGCCCGCCGCTCCCGCACCATCGCCTCAAAGCAGGCCCGCACCCGCGTCCGCCCGTGCAGCCGTTCCAGCGGCAGCAAGGCCAGCAGGATGTCGCCCACCTCCTGGAAAAACCCGGCGAACTGCCAGTTCACCCCGGCGCTCGCCGCCACCGCCACCAGCGGCACCGCGCGGGCCGGCAGCATCAGTGCGAGCCGCGCGGAGAGCCGCGCCGTCACCTGGGGCAGCATTTCCGCCAGCACCGGCACGGCCGCCCGGGCCGACCAGAAGGCGAGGTCGGCGTCGTCGTCCTCGTCGGTCGGGCCGCCGAAGGTGAAGGCCTCCAGGCAGGCCGCCTGCACGTCGGCGGCGCGGATGTCCAGCCCGCGTGCGCGGGCGATCGCCGCCAGCGAGCGCAGTATCAGCAGTGTCGAGGTCGGCAGATCAGCCAGCACCCCGGGCAGTCCGGCCGCCCCGGTCACCGCGCCCGAGCCGGCGGCGAGCAGGCGGAACAGCCGCGGCGGTTCGGCCCGTCCGGTCGGCGGCCGGTCCATGCCGGTCGTCGCCCGCTGCCAGGCCCAGTCAAGCGCCTCGCGTGCCCGCGCATGCAGGGCCTCCCGCCACTCTGGCGGCAGGAAGGCGAGGCCGCGCTCGGCATATTGCCCGGCCCATTCCAACAAGCCGATGAAGCCGCCGCGCGCCACCAGATAGCGACTTGCCAGTTCGGTCAGCAGGGCCCGCTCCGCCGCGTCAAACCCGGCGCAGGCATTGCCGCCGGGCGGGGTCATGCCACCGACCGGCGCGGCCAGGAGGCGTGCCAGATGCCGGTGGCGGCGGCCGTCAGCGGACGGGCGATCAGGAAGCCTTGCGCGGCATCCACGCCGAGGGCGGCCATGCGCGCCCAGGTGGCGTGGTCCTCGACCCCCTCGGCGATCACAATCATGCCAGCCGCCCGCGCCGCGGCGATCGCGCGTTGCAGAAACTGCTGTGCCGCCGGCGACCACGCGCTGTCGCCCACCACCGCTTTGTCGAGCTTCATGGCGCTGAACGGCAGGTCGATCAGGTTCTCGTAGTCGCGCATGTCCGGCCCGACATCGTCGATCGCCAGACGGTACTCCGCCGCGCGGAGAAGCTGCAACACCGGCCGCAGCAACTCCGGCCGGGCGATCGGATGCGTCTCGGTGAGTTCAATCACGATGCGGCCGGGATCGATGCCCGCTTCCTGGCGCCAGGTTTCCAGGCGTTCGGCCGCGCCGGGCAGCAACAGCACGTCGAGCGGCAGGTTGATCGCCAGCCGCAGTTCCAGCCGCAGCAAGGCGTCGCCGCTCCATTCGGCGAAGGCGCGGCGCGCCACCACCTCGGCCAGGCGGGCGGCGAAGCCGGCGGCCTCGATCTGCGGCACGAAGCTGTCCGGCGGCAGCGTGCCGAGCGCCGGATGCTCCAGCCGCGCCAGCACTTCCAGACCGATCGGCACGCCGTCGGCCAGGCGCACCACGGGCTGATAGCGGGTCTGCAGCCGCCCGGCCGCCAGCGCCGCGAGCAGATCATCCAGCGGCACCGGCACGGATTCGGGTGGTGCCACCGGTTGGCGGGTCAGCGCCCGGCCGAGCCAGCCCTCGCCGGGCTGGCGCACCACCATGGCGCGCCCGCCTCCGGGCAGGCGCTGCGCCGCCGCCCCGTCCGCGCCCAGCAGCACGGCGGCGACGCCCGATTCGGCCTCGCCGCTGGTCAGCCCGATCAGGTCCGGCAGCAACAAATCCGCCGCCGGCGGATGGATCAGCAGATGCGAGAACCGCTCGCCGCAGCACAGCAGCGCCACCGCATCGCGCGGATCGCTGACCGTCAGCAGCCGCGCCACGCCCAGTGTCGCCGCCTGGCTGCGCACCGATTCGATCCAGCGCGCGCTGCGGCTGAGCAGCAGCACCGCCGGACCTGAATCCGCCTGGTTCGATCCGGTCATGGCGTCCGTACCCGGTCCGCGGAAGAGGCGCGGCGGCCGGTTATGCCGGGGCTTTGGCGGCCGGCTTGCCCGGCGCCGCGGTGTCGCGCCGCAGCCGGTTCTCGCCCAGGAACAGCAGAATGGGCGCGGCGATGAAGATTGACGACGAGGTGCCGACGACGATGCCGAACAGCATCACCCAGGCAAATCCCGACAGCGCCGAGCCGCCGAACAGCGCCAGCGGCAGGGCGGCCAGGAACACCGTCATTGACGTGCCCAGGGTCCGGTTCAGCGTCTCGTTGATCGACAGGTCGATCAGGTCACGCAGCGGCATGGTCTTGTATTTGCGTAGGTTCTCCCGCATCCGGTCGTACACCACCACCTTGTCGTTGGTGGAATAGCCGAGGATGGTCAGAATCGCGCCGATCATCACCAGATCGAACTCGAAGCGGGTCAGCGCCAGGAAGCCGATTGCCTTGGTCACGTCCAAGATGAGCGTCACCACGGCGCCGACCGCGAACTGCCATTCGAAGCGGAACCAGATGTAGAACAGGATCATCAGCATGCTGATGCCGAGCGCCAGCATGCCCTTCTGGAACAATTCGGCCGAGACCGAGGCGCCGACCGCGTCGGTGCGCACCACGCGGGTGCCGGGCTGGGCCAGTTCGAGCGCCGCCCGCACCTTGGCCACCATCTGCTGGGTGCCGGCCTCGGTCGGTTGGGCCTCCAGCCGCACCGCCACCGAGCTGTCGTCGCCGAAGCGTTGCACGCCGGACTGGCGTACCCCCTCGGTCGCCATCGCCAGCCGCAGCTTGGTGAAATCGGCCGGCCCCGGGGTGCGGGCCTCCATGACGATGCCGCCGGCAAAGTCGATGCCGAGGTTCAGCCCGGGATAGAAGAACAGCACGACCGAAGCGGTGGACAGGACCGCCGAGGTGAGCAGGCCCAGATAGCGCCCGCGCATGAAGTGGATGCGGGTGCCGTCCGGTACGATTCGCAGCATGGGGCGCAGCAGCGGGCGGAGCAGGGTGCGGAGGGACATCGTGATGGCTCCTTACACCGGCAGCGGCTGCTGCCGGTTGGCCGCATACCAGCGCACCATGAACAGCCGCACCAGCATGGTGGCGGTGAACATCGAGGTGGCGATGCCGACCGTGATCGTCACCGCGAAGCCGCGCACCGGGCCGGCGCCGAAGAAGAACAGCATGATGTGCGCCAGAAAGGCGGTGGCGTTGCTGTCAACGATGGTGGCGAAGGCGCGGCGGAAGCCGGTCTCCATGGCGTTCAGCGGCGCGCGGCCGTTGCGCACTTCCTCGCGGATGCGTTCGTTGATCAGGATATTGGCGTCCACCGCCATGCCGAGGGTCAGCAGGATGCCGGCCATGCCGGGCAGGGTCAGCGTCGCTTCGAACAGGCTGAGCACGGCGATCAGCAGCACCAGATTGGCCAGCAGGGCGATGTTGGCGAACCAGCCGAACAGCCCATAGAACACGGCCATGAAGACGACCACCAGCAGCAGGCCGACGGCCAGCGACCAGGCGCCGGCGCGGATGGCGTCGGCGCCGAGTTCCGGCCCGACGCTGCGCTCCTCCACCACGGTCAGCGGCGCCGGCAGGGCGCCGGCGCGCAGCAGCACGGAGAGGTCGGTCGCCGATTTGGCGTCGAAATGGCCGCTGATCTGGCCGCGCCCGCCGGTGATGGCCTCGCGGATCACCGGGGCGCTGATCACCTTGTCGTCCAGCACGATGGCGAAGCGGTGGCCGACATTGGCGCGCGAGATATCGGCGAAGCGGCGGCTGCCGATCGAGTTGAAGGTGAAGTTCACCACCCAGTCGCCGGTCTGCGAGTTCTGCCCCGCGCGCGCATCGGTCAGGTTGGCGCCGTCCACGTCCACCCGCCGGCGCACCGCGATCTTGGCGCCCGCGTAGCTTTCGTCGGGAAGGAAATCCACCCCGGGCGGCGGCACGGAGACGTTCGGGTTCACGTCCTCGGCGACCATGCGAAAGGTCATGCGCGCGGTTTTGCCGAGCAACTGCTTGATCCGGTTGGGGTCCTCGATGCCGGGCAGTTGCACCACGATGCGGTTTTCGCCCTGGCGGGCGATCTGCGGATCGACCACGCCGGTCTCGTCGATGCGCCGCCGCACGATTTCGATGGATTGCTGTACGGCGGCGTTGGCGCGCTCCTTCAGCGCCGCCGGCAACAGGGTGATGGTGAAGCTGCCATCGGCGGCGGTATCCAGTTCCAGATCGGCGCGGGCGCTACCGCCCGGGCTGTTGGCGGCGATCAGCTCGCGCAGCGCGGCGGCGGCGGCGTCCTGCTTGTCCGGCTCGTCGATGCGCACGGCGATGCGGTTCTGGGCGGGCAGCGGCGTCACCAGGAAACGGGCGACGCCGGCGCGGCGCAGGCCGGTGCGGGCGGCGTCCGCCAGGCTGTCGAGCCGTTCCCGGATCACCGTGCCCATGTCGACTTCCAGCAGCAGATAGCTGCCGCCGCGCAGGTCGAGGCCGAGATGGATGGTGCGCCAGGGGACCCAGCTGGCCGGGGCTGGCAACAGGTTCGGCAGGCAGAGCAGCGCGCCGAGCACGCAGGTGCCAACCACCAGCGCGGTCTTGAGGCGGCTGAAATTCAACATGGCGGCTTGGCAGCTCCCGGGGACGGGTGGGGGAATGGGCGCCGCTGGATAGCGGCAATCCCGGCCGGGGGCAAACGCGGGCGTAACGCAAGCGAAAGGAAAGCCGGAAGTTTCAGCCCCTGGCCTGCCCGGCCGCGGTCGTTCCGGTCAATTTACCTTCCAGGTGCCGTCGGGCAGGTGGCACCAGGCGGCGCGGATGGAGCGCGGGGTCGGGCGTTCTTTCAGCGTGACCACGTATTTCAGCCGGCGGCAGGCGTATTTCGTGCCCTGGACCGTGCGGTTGCTCGGGCCGAGATAGGCGACCGTGCCACCGGCGCCGGTTGCATCGTTCTGCCAGATTTCGGTGGCGCCGGGGGCCGGCGCCGGGTCAACGAGCAGCTTCTGGGCGGACTGGTCGAGCAACGCCACATCCGAATCGGCGAGTCGCGGGGCGCCGTTATGGCCCTTGAACGGATTGATCTGCGCCTGGGCGCTGCCGGCCAGCAGCGGGCAGGTGAGCAGCACGAAGGCGGCGAAAAGGGCAAGGCGGAGAGGCATCGGGTGTCGAACTCCTGACGGGTAGGCAAGTGGGGAGAACGGACTCCGGCTTACGCCACCTGGGTCCAGGTCAGCGACAGATTGTGCATCTGCAGCCGCGCGCCCTCGTTGGTGTCGAGCAGCAGGGCATGCTGTTTCGCCAGCGCCTCGCCGTACGCCGCCAGCCCGGCGATCGCCTTCATCGCCGGGTCGCCCGGCAGGGTGTGCCGGAGGTCGCCGCCCTGGTAGTCGATCGGATCGTCGATCAGGCCCGCCGGCGCCCACCCGCGTGATATGAACTCGGGGTTGCGCAGCAGCGCGGCCGGATCGTTGCGCATCGTTTCGAATTCAGGGGTGTAATGATAATTGATGCCGCCCGCGGCCATGCCCTGGCCGGCGGCGATGACCTTGAGGCGGCCGCTCAGGTGCTTGGCCACCAGCTGCCAGGGCGAGCGGCGCGGGAAATGCGCCAGCGCCAGATTGGCGGCAACCGGACCCGGCAGGTTCTGGCCGTCGCGGGTGGCGGCGTGGCTGCCCGGTGCGATGCCGACCTTCTGCGCGGCGAGCGGTCCGCGCACGATGACCTTGGGATTGTCCTCCGGCTTGGGGTCCCGCCGGCGGATGCGCCGCGGCACCAGCAAATCGGTGGCGTTGTCATCCGGCGTCGGGTGGTAGGCGGCGGTGTTCAGGGCGAGCACGCCCTGCTCGGGCGGCAGCCCGGCGAGGTGGGCGCGCAGGCCGCCCGCATCGCCGCGCTCATCGACGAATTCGTCGCAGTCCAGCATCAGCACCCAGTCCGCCCCCATCCCGGCGGCGAGGCGGTACAGCCCGGTGAGCACGGGCGCCTCCGAGCAATGCGCCGCCCGGCTCTGCAGCACGGTGAGCTTCACGCCCTCGGCCTGCAGCGCCTCCAGGATGGCGAGCGAGCGGTCGGTGCTGCCGTTGTCGAGGAAGAGGAAATGATCGACCAGGCGGGCGTGGTGGCGCACGAACGCCTCAAGGATATCATCCTCATTCAGCAATCTTGTCGCCGCCACCAGCCGCATCGCCCGATCTCCCCGCTCAGCCGTTCTCTCGGTTCAGGCCGTACGGTCGCCACCGCCCTGCAGCGCCGCCTGCGCGGCTGCCAGGCGGGCCACCGGCACGCGATAGGGGCTGCAGGAGACGTAGTCGAGGCCGACCTCCTCGCAGAAGGCGATCGAGGCGGGGTCGCCGCCGTGCTCGCCGCAGATGCCGAGCTTGAGGCCCGGCCGGGTGGCGCGGCCCCGCTCGGCGGCGATGCGCACCAGCGCGCCGACGCCCTCGATGTCGATCGAGACGAACGGGTCCTTGGGCAGGATGCCCTGCTCGACATAGGCGGGCAGGAACTTGCCGGCATCGTCGCGCGACAGGCCGAAGGTGGTCTGGGTCAGGTCGTTGGTGCCGAAGCTGAAGAAATCGGCGATTTCGGCGATGCTGGTCGGCGATCAGGGCGGCGCGCGGCAGCTCGATCATGGTGCCGACGGTGTACTCGATGGTCGTGCCGGTCTCGGCGAACACCGCCTTGGCCACCCGGTCCACCTGGGCGCGGGTGATCTCCAGTTCCCGCCTGGTGCCGACCAGCGGGATCATGATTTCCGGGATCGGCGCGGTGCCGCTCTCGCGCGCCACCGCGATGGCGCCCTCGAAGATGGCGCGGGCCTGCATTTCGTAGATCTCGGGATAGGTCACGCCGAGCCGGCAGCCGCGATGGCCCAGCATCGGGTTGGCTTCGGCCAGTTCGCCGGCGCGGCGGCGCATCGCCTCGACATCGGTGCCCAGCGCATGCGCCACTTCGGCCAGTTCGGCGTCGGCGTGCGGCAGGAACTCGTGCAGCGGCGGGTCGAGCAGGCGGATGGTGACCGGCAGCGGCGCCATGATGCGGAACAGGTCGATGAAGTCCTGCCGCTGGAACGGCAGCAGCTTCGCCAGCGCGGTGCGGCGGCCCGGCTCGTCGGGCGCCATGATCATCTGCCGCACGGCGCTGATGCGGGTGGGGTCGAAGAACATGTGCTCGGTGCGGCACAGGCCGATGCCCTCGGCGCCGAATTTGCGCGCCGTTTCGGCATCCAGCGGCGTTTCGGCGTTGGTGCGCACCTTCAGGCGGCGGCTGGCATCGGCCCATTCCATCAGAGTGGCGAAGTCACCCGACAAGGTGGGTTCGATCATCGGCACCAGGCCGACGAACACCTCGCCGGTGGCGCCGTCCAGGGTGATCATCTCGCCGGCGCGTACCACGCGCGCCGCCGGCCGTCAGGGTCTGGGCGCCGTAATCGACCGAGATGCCGCCGGCACCGGCCACGCAGGGCCGGCCCATGCCGCGGGCGACCACGGCGGCGTGGCTGGTCATGCCGCCGCGGGTGGTGAGGATGCCCTTGGCGGCATGCATGCCGTGGATGTCTTCGGGGCTGGTTTCGATGCGCACCAGAATGACGGCCTCGCCCTTGCCGGCGCGGCTTTCGGCTTCGTCGGCGCTGAACACCACCGCGCCGGCGGCCGCGCCCGGGCTGGCGGGCAGGCCGCTTGCGAGATCAGCGTGCGCGCCGCCTTCGGGTCCAGCGTGGGGTGCAGCAACTGGTCGAGCGAGGCGGGATTGACCCGCAGCACCGCCTCACGCCGGTCGATCAGCCCTTCCTGCGCCATTTCGACGGCAATGCGCAGCGAGGCCGCGGCGGTGCGCTTGCCGTTGCGGGTTTGCAGCATGTACAGCTTGCCGCGCTGCACGGTGAATTCGATGTCCTGCATGTCCTTGTAGTGACGCTCGAGCGTCTGGCGGACCTGCATCAGTTCGTCATAGGCCGCCGGCATGGCGGTTTCCATCGGCAGCTCGTCCGGCTTGGCGCGGGCGCTGGCCATCGGCTGCGGCGTGCGGATGCCGGCCACCACGTCCTCGCCCTGGGCGTTCACCAGGTACTCGCCGTAGAAGATGTTCTCGCCGGTCGAGGGGTCGCGGGTGAAGCACACGCCGGTGGCGCAGTCATTGCCCATGTTGCCGAACACCATGGCCTGCACGTTGACCGCGGTGCCCCAGTTGGCCGGGATATCGTGCAGCCGGCGATAGGTGTTGGCGCGCGGGTTCATCCAGCTGCCGAACACGGCGCCGATGGCGCCCCAGAGCTGTTCCTCGGGGTCCAGCGGGAACGGCTTGCCGGTTTCGGCGGCGACCATTTCCTTGTAGCCGTCCACCACGCGGTGCCAGTCCTGGGCGAGTCAGCCCGGTATCTTCGACGACGTTGCGGTCGTGCTTGACGGCCTCGATGATTTCCTCGAAGCGGTGGTGATCCACGCCGAGCACCACGCTGCCGTACATCTGGATGAAGCGGCGGTAGGAGTCCCAGGCGAAGCGCGGATCACCCGATGCCACGGCGAGCCCCTCGACGGTGGCGTCGTTGAGGCCGAGATTGAGCACGGTGTCCATCATGCCGGGCATCGACACCCGGGCGCCGGAGCGGACCGAGACCAGCAGCGGCTTGTGGCGGTCGCCGAAATTCAGGCCGACGGCCTGCTCGATATGCTTCAGGCCGGCGCTGACCTGGGCGGCGAGGTCGGCCGGGTACTGGCGGTCGTTGTCGTAGAAGGCCGTGCAGACTTCGGTGGTGATGGTAAAGCCGGGGGGCACGGGCAGGCCGATGCTGGCCATTTCGGCGAGGTTGGCACCCTTGCCGCCGAGCAGGTTGCGCATGTCCGCGCGGCCTTCGTTACGGCCGGCGCCGAAGCTGTAGACCCACTGGGTCATGGCGGTTCAGGCTCCTATTCTATCCATCGATACGTGAGAAATCGGCCGCCAGATTCATGGCGGCGCGGACGCGGGCGAGCAGGCGCAGACGATTGCGGCGTAATTCCGGCAATGGATCGTTTACCGTCACATATTCAAAGAAACCATCCAGCGGGGCGCGCAGGGCGGCCAGGCCGGACATGGCTTCGGTGTATTTCTCCGCGCCGATCGCGGCGGCGATTTGCGGTTCCACCTGATCGAGCACGCGGGCGAGGTTTCGTTCGTCGCGCAGGGACAGCAGCGCGGGATCGACGGGGCCGTCATGCGGGCCGTCCTTCTTCTCCTCGATGCGGAGAATGTTGGCGGCGCGGCGATAGGCGGTGAGCAGGCTGTTGCCGGTGTCGGTGCCGAGCAGCGCCGCCACGGCATCCGTGCGGGCGAGCGCCCGGACAAAATCATCGTCGAGGCCGATGCCGAGAACGGCGGCCAGCACATCGTGGCGGGCGCCCTCGGCGCGAAGTTGCACCCGCAGGCGTTCGGCGAGGAATTCCAGCACTTCCTCAATAACGCGCCCGGCGCCGCCGCGGATCGCCACGGGTGGATTCAGGCAGGCAAACCCGATCGCCTGTCGCAACTTCATGCGCAGGCCGTTCTCGCGGATGATCCGAATGATGCCGAGCGCGGCACGGCGGAGGGCGTATGGATCGCCGGAACCGGTGGGCCGTTCGTCGATGATGAAGAACGATGCCAGGATGTCCAGCTTGTCCGCCAGCGCGACGGCCACTGACACCGCTTCCGCGGGGACCGCATCGCCCGGGCCGCGCGGGGCATAATGGTCGCGGATGGCGTCGGCGACGGCGATATCGACCTCGTCGTTCAGCGCATAGTAGCGGCCCATGACGCCCTGCAATTCCGGGAACTCGCCAACCATCCCGGTGGTCAGGTCCGCCTTGCAGAGCTTCGCCGCGTGCTGCGCCTGCGCCGGATCAGCCCCGACCTGCGGCGCGATCAGACCCGCCAGTTGGATCAGCCGTTCGACCCGTTCCCGCTGACTGCCAAGCTTCGCGTGGAAGGTCACCTTGTCCAGCGCCGCAACTCGGTCCTCAAGCCGGACCGTGCGATCGAGGTCCCAGAAATGCCGTGCATCGGCAAACCGGGCGCGCAGCACGCGTTCGTTGCCGGCGATGATGGTGCGACCGCCATCGGTGGCGATCACATTGGCCACAAACGCAAAGAAAGGCGCCGCGTTGCCTGCCGAATCGCGCAGGGCAAAATAGCGCTGGTTGACCCGCATCGACACCTGCAGCACCTCGGCCGGCAGGTCCATGTAGGCCGCATCGATGGCGCCCAGCAGCGCCACCGGCCATTCCACCAGCCCCGCCACCTCATCCAGCAGGCCGGCATCCTCCACCACGGTCAGGCCGTGCCCGGCGGCCAGCCGGGTGACGCCGTCCCAGATCAGGCGACGGCGCTCGGCGGCGTCCACGATGACGAATTTGTCCCGCAACAACTCGCGCCACTCGGCGCAGGCGCCGACGAAGAAGGTGCCAGGGGCGAGGAAACGATGGCCTTCCGTGACGTTCCGAACTGGCCAGCCCATGGCCGTCATCGTCACCGTCGCGCAGGTCGAACGGCACCGTTTCGCCGTCGAGAATGCACAGGATGCGGCGCAGCGGGCGCACCCAGGTGAACGCGCTGGTGCCGCCCCAGCGCATTGACTTGGGCCAGGGGAATCGGCGCAGCAGCGGAGGAACTTCCCGCGCGATCAGGTCGGCGGCGGCGATGCCCGGCACCACCCGGTCGAGCACCCAAAACTCGCCTTCCTCGCGCAACTGCTCGGGCGTGGCGGCGTGCTTGCGCAGGAAGCCGGCGAGCGCCTGTTCGGGGGCGTTGCGGCGCGGGCCGCGCTCGCTGCTGCGGGTTTCCGCCACGCCGCGGGCGACGGTTGCCGCCAGGGCGATGCGGCGCGGGCCGGCGAAAGTGCGGATGTCCGAGGGGGAAAGCGGCGCCAGCGCCTCGCCGACCAGCCGGGAAAGATCCTCGGCCGCCCGCGCCTGCATGCGCGCCGGAATTTCTTCGCTGAACAGTTCGAGAAAAAGCTCAGGCATGGGGTCAGTCCTGCTCGCCGGCGAGCCAGGTTTCGCAGCATCCCTTCGCCAGCGCGCGGACGCGGCCGATATAGGCGGCGCGTTCGGTCACGCTGATGACGCCGCGGGCGTCCAGCAGGTTGAAAAGATGGCTCGCCTTGATGCACTGGTCATAGGCCGGCAAGGCCAGCCGGTGCGCCAGCAGGGCGCCGCATTCGCGCTCGGCATCGGCGAAATGGCGGGCCAGTATCGCGGTGTCGGCGTGCTCGAAATTATGGGCGCTGTATTCGCGCTCGGCGCGCAGGAACACGTCGCCGTATTTCACGCCGCGACCGTTGAAGTCGAGGTCGAAAACGTTCTCGACGTTCTGCACATACATGGCCAGCCGCTCGAGGCCATAGGTCATCTCGAAGCTGGGCAGCTCGGTCGCGATGCCGCCGACCTGCTGGAAATAGGTGAACTGCCCCACCTCCATGCCGTCGCACCACACTTCCCAGCCCAGGCCCCAGGCGCCCAGGGTGGGGCTCTCCCAATCATCCTCGACGAAGCGGAAATCGTGCAGCAGCGGATCGAGACCGAGCGCGCGATAGCTGTCCAGCAACAGCGCCTGGGCGTCTTCCGGGCTCGGCTTCACGATCACCTGATATTGATAATAGTGCTGCAGCCGGTTCGGGTTCTCGCCGTAGCGGCCGTCGCTCGGGCGGCGGCAGGGCTGCACATAGGCGGCGGCCCAGCGGCGCTTGCCGAGCGCGCGCAGGGTCGTCGCCGGGTGGAAGGTGCCGGCGCCCATCTCGACATCGTATGGCTGCAGGATCAGGCAGCCCTGCGCCGACCAATAGGCGTGCAGGCGCAGAATGAGATCCTGAAAGCTCGGCGGGGCGGCCGAGCCGGGGGGGAGAGATATATTCGTGTCCATTGCGTCCCGGCCAGGCGGTCGTGTGGCGGCGCACCATAAGGGGGGGGGCGGAGTGTCACAAGCCGTGCCGCCGAAGCGGCGTTACAAGCGGATGCGCACAGGCCGGCTGTGTGTCGCGCCACCTGTGCGTCGCGCCGCCAGTATGTCGCGAGTGTAACTTGAAGCCCTCAGGGCGGCAGACCACATGCCCGGTTGCCGGCGGCCCGCGCCGGCGCAACGATGCACCAGGGTTCGGATACAGGAGCCTCGGAGAGACCGAAATGACCAACGAGGAACGCGACCTCATCACCCGTTTCATCCAGCGGGTCGGTGGCGCGCCGCCGGCAGGTTCGCCGCCGCAGCCGCCGATCGACCGGGAGGCGGACGCTTTGATCGCCGACCTGTTCGCCCGCATCCCGGAGGCGCGCTACCGCATCACCCAGACGGCGTTCGTGCAGGAGCACGCGCTGGCGGCGGCGCAGAACCGCATCCAGCAGCTGGAGTGGGATTTGCAGCAGGCCCGCCAGCAGGCGCAGGCCGCGCCGCCGGCCGCCGCTTCGCCCTGGGGCCAGCCGGTCCAGCAGCAGCAGCCGGAATCGCGCGGCTTCCTGGGCGGCCTGTTCGGCGGCGGATCGCGCCAGGCCCCGCCGCCGCCGCCGCAATACGCGCCACAGCAATACGCGCCGCCGCCGCCGCAATACGCGCCGGGCTACAGCCCGGGCATGTTCCAGCAGCGCGGCTCGGGTTTCCTGGGCAGCGCCCTGACCACCGCGGCCGGTGTCGCCGGCGGCATGGTGGCCGGCAACGCCCTGATGAACCTGTTCTCCGGCAGCCATACCGACGCGGCCAGCGCGGCGAGCTCCGCCGCCTCCGGGTTCATCCCGGTGGCCCCGTCCAGCCCCTGGGCGGCGCCTTCCGGCGCCACTCCGGTCTCCGACCCGTATGATGTGGGCGGGGCCGACAAGGGCGCGCCCGACCAGGGCGGCTGGCAGCAACCGGCCCCCGACGCGGGCGGCTGGGACACCAGCGACCAGAGCGTCGACACCGGCGGGTGGACGGACGCGAGTTCGGATGACAGCAGCGGCAGCAGCGACGACTGGACCTGATCGCGCGGGGGACTTTTCCCGCGTTTCCCCCGCACCGCGCGTGCCCGCGCGGTGCGGGGTTTTCGTGACCGCCATCCGCTCCCTGGCAGGGGTGCTGGGCATGCTGGTCTGGGCGGCGGCCGCACTGGCGCAACCCTCCCTGGGTGACCGGCGGCTGGAACTGGCCGGCGGTGCCGCCGTGCCGGTGTTCGCCACGGCGGAATGGGATGGCGGGCCGGTGCGGCGCGCCGTGGTTGTGGTGCACGGGCTGGGGCGCGATGCCGCCGGTTATTTCGCCGCAATCGAACGCGCCCGCGCGGCCGCCGGGGTCGAGGCGCTGCTGATCGCGCCGCATTTCCTCGCCGCGTCCGATCCCGGCGATGCCGGTCTGCTGCGCTGGGGCCGCGACAGCTGGATGGGCGGCGAACCGGCCGACGGACCGACCCACGCCAGTGCGTTCGATGTGCTCGACGCGCTGCTGGCGCGGCTGTCCGACCGGACGCGGTTTCCCGCCCTGACCGATATCGTGCTGGCCGGCCATTCCGCCGGGGCGCAGCTGGTGCAGCGCTATGTGGCGGCCGGGCGCGGCGCCGGGGACGGCGTGCATGTCCGCTATGTGGTGGCCAACCCGTCCAGCTATCTATGGTTCGGCCGCGAACGCCCGGATGCCGACGGTCATCCGGCACCGTTCGCGGGCGCGGCCGCGTGCCCGGGCTGGGACCGCTGGAAATACGGTCTGGCCGGCGGGCTGCCGCCCTATGTGACCGACGACGCCGCCAGTCTGGAGGCGCGCTACGTCAGCCGCGACGTGGTCTACCTGCTCGGCGGCGACGACACCGATCCGAACCATCGGGCGCTCGATCGCAGCTGCCCCGCGATGGCCGAGGGACCCTACCGGCTCGCCCGCGGGCGCGCCTTCCTGGCGCAGTTGCGGGCCCGGCACGGCACCTTGCCGACCCAGCGCGTGCACGAGGTGCCGGGGGTCGCGCATAACGGCTCCCGCATGTTCAACTCGGCCTGCGGCCTGGCCGCGCTGTTCGACGCGCCGGGCTGCGAATGAGTTTTCCGGCGCCCTTTGCCGCGTTCGAGGGCGCGGTGCGCCCGGAATGGATCGACAGCAACGACCACATGAATCTGGCCTACCACGTGGTGCTGTTCGACCAGGGCACCGATGCGATCTACGAGGCGATGGGTCTCGGCGTGGAGTACCGGCCGTCCGGGCACGGCACCTTCGCCGCCGAGACGCATACGGTTTACGCCAGCGAATTGCGGCTGGGCGACCGGGTGCGGGTGAGGTCGCAAATCATCGGGCTGGACGAGAAGCGCCTGCATCTGGCGCATGAGATGCACCGGCTGACGGATGGGGCGCTGGCGGCGGCGCAGGAGCTTCTGCTGCTGCACGTCGATCTGCGGCGGCGCAAAGTGGTGCCATGGCTGGCGCCGGTGTGGCCGCGCCTGCAGGCAGCAGCGGCGGCGCACGCGACGCTGCCCCGGCCGGACTGGCTGGGGCGGCGGATCGAATTGCGGCGCCGGTAGGCCGTCAGGCCGCCGCCTGGGGCAGCCGCATCCAGGCCGGAACATGCGGGGTGAGCCGCGCCTCGCCGCAGGCCAGCGGGCCGGCTTCCAGCGCGTCCAGGCGCAGCATCGCCAGCGCCGCCGCGCCGTGGCCGCTGCGCAACTGGCCGACCTCCTGGCCATCGCGCGACACCGGTGTGCCGGGGGCGGGCAGGGGGCCGGTGACGGAAACCGGCACCAGGCGGCGCTTGACCAGGCCGCGATAGCGGGTGCGGGCGGTGAGTTCCTGGCCCATGTAGCAGCCCTTGCTCCATGACACGCCGTTCAGCTCATCGAAGCCCACCTCCAGCAGCAGCGTTTTGTCCGGGTCCATGTCGCCGGCATCGGGCAGGCCGAGGGCGATGCGGTGGGCGTCCCAGTCCGCCTCGGCGGCATCGCCGGGCCATGGCGACGGCGCGAGAATCCGCCAGCCGGCGTCGGGCAGGCGCGGGTCGGGGGCGGCGATGCTGGCTGGCGGCAGGTCCGGCGGGCCGCCCCAGGCGGCATGCACCGCGAAGGCGTCGGAGACATCGCGCACCCGCGCCCGCGAGCGCAGCATAAACCGCGACAGCTTCGTCACCAGCATCGCCGCGTGCGCGCGCGGACAGTCGAGCAACAGCCGGTCGCCCTCGGCCAGGACGAAGAAATCGGACAGCCATTTGCCCTGGGGGGACAGCAGCGCGGTCCACACCGCCCGGCCAGGGGCGGCCTGGGTCATGTCGTTCGAGACCAGGCCCTGCAGGAAGGTCACGCGGTCATCGCCCGCGACCTCGACGACGCCGCGGGAGGGAAGGGAGGCAAGATGGGTCATATCATTCAAAATAGGCACATTCCCGCCGCCGGCAAGACGCCCGGACCGCTTGAACGGCGGCCCTGTCCATCCCAGGTTTTTGAACGCCGGGCGTGCAACGACAGACCCTGGCGCCGGCCGCCGGCCGAGACCGCCGGCCGGCATTCGTTTACACCTGCGTTGCTTTCCACCTTCCGGGCCGCCCAGGGCGGCTCCACCAGGACAGATCAATGGCCGCACGCGATCCCTACGAGGTTCTCGGGCTGAAGCCCGGCGCGAGCGACAAGGACATCCGGGCCGCCTATCGCAAGCTCGCCAAGAAGCACCATCCCGACCTGAACCCCGGCAACAAGCCGGCCGAGGAGCATTTCAAGGAGATTTCCGCCGCCAACGAACTGCTGTCGGACGCGGACAAGCGGGCCCGCTACGATCGCGGCGAGATCGACGCCTCCGGCCAGGAGCGGCCGGAGCGGTATTCGTATCGGCACCACGCCGAAGGGGAGCAGGGCGGCCGCTACCGGCCCGGCGCCGATGCCGGCTTCGGCCCGGGCTTCGACGAGGCGGACATGGGCGACATCCTCGCCGAGATGTTCCGCCGGGGCGGTGGCAGCGCGGGGAGCAGGGCCGGGCCGAATATGCGGATGCGCGGGCAGGACGAGAATTACACCCTGGCGGTCGAGTTCCTCGACGCGATCATCGGGGCGACCCGGCGGCTGGCCTTGCCGGACGGCAAGCACCTCGACGTCCGCGTGCCCGCCGGCATCGAGGACGGCCAGGTGCTGCGCCTGAAGGGCCAGGGCCAGCCCGGGCTGAACGGCGGCCCCGCCGGCGACGCGCTGATCGAAATCCGGATCATTCCGCATCCGGTATTCCGGCGCGACGGCAGCGACATTCGTCTGGAGGTGCCGGTGACCGTGGCCGAGGCGGTGCTGGGCGGCAAGATCACCGTGCCCACGCCCACCGGCAATGTCAGCGTCACCGTGCCGCGCCATTCCGACACCGGCGCGCAGCTCCGCCTGCGCGGCAAAGGCGTGCCCGCGCATGCCGGCAAGCCGGCGGGGGATGCCTATGTCACCCTCAAGGTCGTGATCGGCGAGGTCGATCCCGAGCTTGAACGTTTCCTGCAGGAGCGGGCATCCCAGCATACTGCGGACCCGCGCCGAACGATGACGGGGGACGCATGATCACCATCGACATCCTTTGCCGTACCGTCGCCGGCCTGCAACCGGCGGAGGTGGAGCAGTGGATCGGCAATGCCTGGCTGCACGCCGAAGGCGCGCCCGGGCAGTACAGCTTTCGCGAGATCGACGTGGCCCGGGTCCGACTGATCCACGAACTCCGGCACGATCTGGGCGTCGATGACGAGGCGTTGCCGGTCGTGCTCTCGCTGGTCGATCAGCTTTACGCCACCCGCCGGCAGATGCACCGGCTGCGCCGCGCCGTCGAACAGGCGGCGCCGGATGAGGTGCGGCAGGCGATCCTGGGGGTGCTCGCCGGCCGGTGAGGCGCTGACCCCGAGGCATCGACTCTGAAGCGTCAATTCAGTCGCGGCCGGCGCCATGCCATGGTGTTCCCGCCAACCCGGCGGAGACCTTCATGACCGACCCGTTCGCCGGCCCCGGCCGGTTCTTCAAAGGCAATCTGCACACCCACTCCACCCGCTCGGACGCGGTGCGGGAGCCCGAAGCGGTGTGCGCGCTGTACCGCGACGCGGGCTATGATTTCCTGGCGCTGACCGACCATTTCCTGGCGAAATACGGCTTTCCCATCACCGATACCACGCCGTACCGGACCAACCGGTTCACCACCATCCTGGGCGCCGAGGTGCACGCGCCGGCGACCGAACTGGGGGAGCCGTGGCACCTGCTGGCGGTCGGCCTGCCGGCGGATTTCGCGCCGACGCCGCCGCAGGAACGCGGTCCGGCGCTGGCGGCCCGCGCCGCCGCGGCCGGCGCATTCGTGGCGATCGCCCATCCGGCCTGGTATGGCCTGACCATCGCCGATGCCGAGACGATCGGGGCGGCGCATGCGGTGGAAATCTACAACCATACCGGCGCGGTGCGGACCGACCGTGGCGATGGCTGGGGCCTGCTGGACGCGCTGCTGGCGCGTGGCCGCCGCCTGCTGGCCTGCGCCACCGACGATGCGCATTTCCGCGTTCCCGACTGGTTCGGCGGCTGGGTGATGGTGAAAGCGGCGACGCTGGCGCCGGAAGCCCTGCTGGAGGCGCTGAAAGCCGGCCGCTATTATTCCAGCCAGGGGCCGGAAATCCACGCCATCGAGGTCGGCCGCGACGACGTGATGGTGGAATGCAGCCCGGCCAGCACGATCATCCTGCTCGGCCGCGGCGCGGCGGCGGCCACGGTGTCCGGCGACCGGATGGGCAGCGCGCGCCTGTCCCTCGAGGCGCTCAGAAGCGGCGGCCATGTCCGCGTGGTGGTGGTGGATTCGGAGGGAAAACGCGCCTGGAGCAATCCGCTCTGGCTCGACGGCTGAGGGCGGCGTCAGGAGGCGCCCTCGACCCGCGCCCCCGGATGGAAATGCGCATACACCGCCCGGGCGATCTGGCGGGAGATGCCCGGTGCCGCCTCCAGATCGTGCAGCCCGGCCTGGCCGACGCCGCGCGCCGAGCCGAAATGGTTCAGCAGCGCCCGCTTGCGGCCCGGTCCGATGCCGGGAATCTCGTCCAGCTCGCTGGTGACGAGCGCCTTCGACCGGCCGGTGCGATGCGCCGAAATGGCGAAGCGGTGCGCCTCGTCGCGCAGGCGCTGGAGGAAATACAGCACCGGATCGCGCGGCGGCAGCTGGAACGGCGGCTTGCCATCGGTGTGGAACCATTCGCGCCCGGCATCGCGGTCCGGCCCCTTGGCGATGCCGACCAGCCGCACATCATGTGCGCCCAGCTCGGTCAGCACCCCGCGCGCGGCGGAAAGCTGGCCGGCGCCGCCGTCGATCAGCACCAGGTCGGGCCAGTCCGGCGGCGGCGCGTCCGGGTCCTTGTTCTCGCGCAGGGCGCGGCCGAAGCGGCGCTGGAACACCTCACGCAGCATGGCGAAATCGTCGCCCGGCGCCACCGGACCGCGGATGCCGAACTTGCGGTAGGCGGCTTTCACGAAGCCGTCCGGCCCGGCCACGATCATCACGCCGTAGGGGTTGGCGCCCATGATGTGGCTGTTGTCATACACTTCGATCCGCTCCGGCCGGCCCGGCAGGCAAAACAGGTCGGCCACCCCGTCCAGCAGCTTCGCCTGACCGGCGCTTTCGGCCAGCCGGCGCTCCAGCGCCTCGCGCGCATTCAGCTCGGCATGCGCCACCACGGCGTGCTTCTCGCCGCGCCGGGGCACCGCGATCTCCACCCGGCCGCGGCCGCCGAAGGTTTCCATCTTCAGGCGCAGCGCCTCGGCGATCAGCTCCTGCTCGGGCAGGTCGTGGCTGAGCAGCAGCAGGGGCGGCGGCGGCTTGTCGTCGTAGAACTGGCCGATGAAGGCGGCCAGCACCTCGGGCAGGTCCTCGCCCCTGGTGTGCACCGGGAAGAAGGCGCGGTTGCCGTTGTTGCGCCCGCCGCGGATGAAAAACACCTGCACGCAGGTCTGTCCGGCCGCCTGCCAGGCGGCGATGACGTCGGCATCGGCCAGGCTCGCCGGGTTGATGACATCGGTGCCCTGCACATGCGTCAGTGCCCGGATACGGTCGCGGATGGCGGCGGCGCGCTCGAATTCCAGCGCCTCGGCGGCGGTCTCCATTTCCGTGGCCAACTCCTTCTGCACCGCCCCCTGGCGGCCGGAGAGGAATGCCCGCGCCTGCGCGACCAGGGCGGCGTATTCCTCCTTGTCGATGCGCCCGACGCAGGGCGCCGAGCAGCGGCGGATCTGGTGCAGCAGGCACGGCCGCGACCGGTTGGCGAACACCGTGTCGGCGCAGGAGCGCAGCAGAAACACCCGCTGCATGGCGGTGACGGTCTGGTTCACCGCCCAGGCCGAGGCGAACGGCCCCCAATAGGTGCCGCGGCGGGTGCGCGCGCCGCGGTGTTTGGTGATCTGCGGGAAGTCGTGGTCCTCGGCCAGCATCAGCCAGGGATACGATTTGTCGTCCCGCAGCACGATGTTGAAGCGCGGCTTCAGCCGCTTGATCAGGTTGGCCTCGAGCAGCAGCGCCTCGGCCTCGGTGTGGGTGGTGACGATTTCCATTGCCACCGTCTCCGACACCATCCGGCGCAGCCGCTCCGGCAAGCGCGCGACCTGGGTGTAGGCCGTCACCCGCTTCTTCAGCGCCCGCGCCTTGCCGACGTACAGCGCCTCGCCCTTAGCATCGAGCATGCGATAGACGCCCGGCGAGAGCGGCATGGTGGTCAGCGCCGCCTCGATGACGGCCACGCCGCGCGGCGGCGCCGGAGGGGGGGAATCGGTCATCGGCCAGCCATTAGGCGACGCCGGCGCCCCCGCTCAAGCGGTGCCGGCCGTGACAGCGATAGATACCTCCTCCGCAGCAATGACGGGGGCAAATGATCCACCGATCCTGTGGATAAGTTTGTGGGCAAGGTGCGGGGCAACGCAGCGAAAAGCGCGGATTCCCTGGCGTTCATCGAAATGCCTAATTTCGGCGCAGATCATCTAAGCCTTTGATTTTACATAAAAGAAATATTGCAATCCGGCCATGCGGTGAAGTGCGGCTGGCATCTTACTGGAATCAAAGGTGCGCAAGGGGGTACGTGGACAAAATGCGGCGGCGGCACCGCCCGGGCGCTCGGCTCCCCTCGTTGCAACACGAAACATCTCTGGTTTTTCTTCCGGGTTCACATCGAATTAGCGCGCCCGCCAGGCATCGGTAGGGCGGGCGCTCCGGCCGCCTACTCCTCCGGCGGCCCGTCCAGCGCCGGGCTCCATTGCAAGTGCTGGCCGCCGTCCAGCGCCAGCATCTGTCCGGTCAGCGAGGGCAGCGC
Organism: uncultured Alphaproteobacteria bacterium; assembly: GCA_963709085.1. Classification (GTDB taxonomy): domain Bacteria; phylum Pseudomonadota; class Alphaproteobacteria; order Acetobacterales; family Acetobacteraceae; genus Rhodovastum. Next base: position 2,689,251 of record CAVPVB010000007.1, on the reverse strand, counting down.
CAGGATGGCGAGCGCCGCCCGCGCCACCTCCTCCGGCCCGCTGCCGCGCCGCAGCGGCACCTGCGCGCATTGCCGGGCGAATTGCTCCGCGGTCTGGCGAGGGCTCGGCAAAGCCGGGCCGGGACCGATGCCGTTGACGCGGATGCGCGGCGCCAGCGCCAGCGCCATCGTCTGCGTCAACGCCCACAGCCCCGCCTTGGCGAGAGTGTACGAAACGAAATGCGGCGTCAGCGACCAGACCCGCTGGTCGAGCATGTTGATGACTACCCCCTCCGCCGCCGCCGGCAGGGCGCGGGCGAAATCCTGCATCAGCACGAACGGGGCGCGCAGATTGGGTTCGATATGGCGGTCCCAGCTTTCCCGTGTGGCGTCGTGCCACGCGTCGCGCTCGAAGGTGCCCGCGTTGTTTACCAGCACGCCGACCGGCCCCAGCGCCGCCGCGGCGGCCGGCAGCAGGGCGCACATTTCCGCTTCCTGGGCCAGGTTGGCCGGCAGCACCGCGGCGCGCCGGCCGCGGGCGCGGATATCCGCCGCGGTCTGCTCCGCCGCCGCCGTGCTGCCATGGCAATGCACCGCCACGTCGAACCCCGCCTCGGCCAGCGCCAGCGCGATGGCCCGGCCGAGCCGCTGTGCCCCACCGGTGACCAGAGCGGCACGGGGAATGTTTTCGGGAATGGCTGACATGCGAGGATTGCTCTACCGCCGTGCCCGCCTGGCGGCAAGCGCGCCGGGGCGCTGCCCCGGATCCCGTCAACTCGATCGTGAATGCCGCCTCCGTGTTCCCTGGAGCATGCTGGTGGTCCGCGGCTCGCACGGCGGGGAGCCTGTGATGGCCGTTCCCGCGACATGGAACGCCGGCCCGCCAGCAATAAAACAGGGGGTTTGTCCGATGCCTACCATCACAACCAAAGACGGCACGACGATCTTCTACAAGGACTGGGGCGAGGGCCAGCCGATCGTGTTTCACCACGGCTGGCCGCTCTGTTCGGACGACTGGGACGCGCAGATGCTGTTTTTCCTCCAGTTCGGCTATCGGGTGATCGCGCATGATCGCCGCGGACATGGCCGCTCCAGCCAGACCTGGACGGGAAACGATATGGATACCTATGCCGCCGACGTGGCCGAACTGGCCGCGGCGCTGGGTCTGCGGAATGCGATCCATATCGGCCACTCCACCGGCGGCGGCGAGGTCGCGCGTTATGTCGCCCGGCATGGGCGAGACCGCGTCGCCAAGGCCGTGCTGATCGGGGCGGTGCCGCCGCTCATGCTCCGGACGGAGGGCAACCCTGGCGGGCTTCCCCTGGAGGTGTTCGACGGCTTGCGCCAGCAACTGGCGGCAAACCGTGCCCAGTTCTATCGGGAGCTGCCGCTCCCCTTCTATGGCTACAACCGGCCGGGCGCGACGGTTTCCGAAGGCATCATCGGCAATTGGTGGCGCCAGGGCATGATCGGCGGCAGCCAGCCGCAGTATGATTGCATCAAGGCGTTCTCGGAAACCGACTTCACCGAGGATTTGCAGCGGATCGAGCAGCCGACGCTGGTGATGCATGGCGACGACGATCAGATCGTACCGATCGCCGACTCGGCGCTCTTGTCATCGAAGCTGCTCAGGCAGGGCACGCTGAAGGTCTATCCGGGATTTCCGCACGGCATGGCCACGATCCACGCCAAGCAGATCAATGCCGATATCCTGGCGTTCATCCAAAAATGAACGGGGAGGAGGTCGGCCTGCCATCCATTCCGCCAAGTAATGGGGTCCAGGGGCCTCTCGGCCGTCGCGCGAAAGCGCGCTGCACGCGGGGCCGGGTCCAGGGGCAGAGCCCCTGGCCTTGCTTGCTGCCTATCGCCCCCGCCGCCGGCCGCGTTTCATCTTGCCGGGATCATACCCCCCACCCCCAGGCCCCATCGGCGCCGGCGTGTGGTCGCGTTTCGGCCGCAGTGAGGCCGAGGGTGCCGGCGGCGGTTCCAGGCCGAGGTCCAGCGCTTCCAGCCGTCTGATTTCGTCGCGTAGCCGCGCCGCCGTTTCGAATTCCAGATCGGCGGCGGCGGCGCGCATGCGCTTTTCCAACTCGCCGATGGTCGCCTTCAAATCCTTGCCGACGAATTCCGTGGTGCCGGCATCGCGCACCGGCGCGACGGTGACGTAATCCTGTTCGAAGACGCTCTCCAGCACCCGGCCGATATTCTTCTTGACGGATTGCGGGGTGATGCCGTGCGCCTCGTTCCAGGCGCGCTGCTTGTTGCGCCGGCGTTCGGTTTCCTCGATGGCGAAGCGCAGGCTGCGCGTCATGGTGTCGGCGTAGAGGATGACCCGCCCGTCGATGTTGCGGGCGGCGCGGCCGATGGTCTGGACCAGCGAGGTCTGGCTGCGGAGAAAACCCTCCTTGTCGGCGTCCAGGATCGCCACCAGGGCGCATTCCGGAATATCCAGTCCCTCGCGCAGCAGATTGATGCCCACCAGCACGTCGAATACGCCCAGGCGCAGATCGCGGATGATTTCGATGCGCTCCAGCGTGTCGATGTCCGAGTGCAAATAGCGCACCTTCACGCTGTGCTCGTTCAGGTATTCCGTCAGGTCCTCGGCCATGCGCTTGGTCAGCACGGTCACCAGGATGCGGTCGCCATGCGCCGCCACGCTGCGGCACTCGGCCAGCAGGTCGTCCACCTGGTGCTCGACCGGGCGCACTTCCACCACCGGGTCGATCAGGCCGGTGGGGCGGATCACCTGTTCGGCGAAGGTGCCGCCGGTGCGTTCCAATTCCCACGGGCCGGGGGTGGCGGAGACGAACACGGTCTGCGGGCGGAAGCGTTCCCACTCCGCGAATTTCAGCGGCCGGTTGTCGATGCAGGAGGGCAGGCGGAAGCCGAACTCGGACAGGATCGATTTGCGGGCGAAGTCGCCGCGCTCCATGCCGCCGATCTGCGGCACCGTGACGTGGCTTTCATCGACGATCAGCAGCGCGTTCTCGGGCAGGTACTCGAACAGCGTCGGCGGCGGCTCGCCCGGATTGCGGCCGGAGAGATAGCGTGAGTAGTTCTCGATCCCTTTGCAGGAGCCGGTGGTTTCCATCATTTCGATATCGAAGGTGGTGCGCTGCTGCAGCCGCTCCACTTCCAGCAGTTTGCCGGCGGCGGTGAATTCGTCGAGGCGCCCGTTCAGTTCGATCTTGATGTCGCGGATCGCCTGGGTGAGCGTCGGCCGCGCGGTGACGTAGTGGCTGTTCGCATAGACGGTAATACTGTCGAGTTTGGTTGCCACTTCGCCGGTCAGCGGATCGAACTCGGCCAGTGATTCCACATCGTCGCCGAACAGGCTGACGCGCCAGGCGCGGTCCTCGTAATGGCTGGGCCAGATATCGACAATTTCGCCGCGCAGCCGGAACGTGCCGCGGGTGAAGCCGGTGTCGTTGCGGCGGTACTGCAGTTCCACCAGCGCCTTGGCCAGCCGGTCGCGGTCGATGCGCCCGCCGGTTTCCAGCTTCACCACCATCTTCGCGTAGGTCTCGACCGAGCCGATGCCGTAGATGCAGGAGACCGAGGCGACGATGATGACGTCGTTGCGTTCGAGCAGCGCCTGGGTGGCGGCATGGCGCATACGGTCGATCTGCTCGTTGATCTGCGCGTCCTTCTCGATATAGGTGTCGGTGCGCGGAACGTAGGCTTCGGGCTGGTAGTAATCGTAGTAACTGACGAAATACTCCACCGCGTTGTCGGGGAAGAACGCCTTCATCTCCCCGTACAGCTGCGCCGCCAGGGTTTTGTTCGGCGCCAGGATCAGGGCGGGCTTCTGCACCGCCTCGATCACCTTCGCCATGGTGAAGGTCTTGCCCGAGCCGGTCACCCCCAGCAGCACCTGGTCGCGCTCGCCGCCCTGCACGCCGGCCACCAGTTCGCGGATGGCGGCTGGCTGGTCGCCGTTCGGCTCGAACTCGCTGACCACCCGCAATGGGGTGGTCATCGGCCGGGCCGGCTGCTTCTGCGGGATGAACAGCACCGGGGCGGGGCGGCTCAGCGTCTGGGACATCGGCACACACTCCTCGCCGCTGACATGGCAGCGGGGGGCCGGAAATTCCAGCGAGCGAGGCCGCCCGGCCGCGGGCGGCCGGCGCGGCTATTTCGGCGTCGTCGTCGTCTTCGTGGGCAGCGGCTTCTGCGGCTTCAGTGCGCCGAAACCGGCCGCTCCCGCCGAGCTGGGGGCTTTCGAGGCTTTCGGCTTCTTCATCTCGCGCCCGCTGCGCTTCTGTCCTTTTGCCATGGCGATACTCCAACGGGGCGTGCTGCCCCGCGCCAAGGGGACGCTGATCCAAGCGGCGGCGTCAAGCTTTGCGCGCGGTCAGGCGGCGGCGATCGGGTGAAGGAAGGCCAGGGGCTCTGCCCCTGGACCCCGCTAAGGGCGGAGCCCTTAGAACCCAATTCATTCAGGCGGCCTTGGCGGCAATCATGGCCTTCCAGACGCGCTCGGGGGTGGCGGGCATGTCGATGTGCCGGACGCCCAGCGGCGCCAGGGCATCGATGATCGCGTTGATCACCGCCGGCGGACTGCCGACCGCCCCGGCCTCGCCCGCCCCCTTCACGCCGAGCGGATTGGTGCGGCACGGCACCTCGATCAATTCCACCTCGATGTCGGGCAGATCAGCGGCGCGCGGCAGCGCATAGTCAATGAAACTGCCGGACAGCAACTGGCCGGAGACCGGATCGAACACGGTGTGCTCCAGCAGCGCCTGGCCGATGCCCTGCGCCACCCCGCCATGCACCTGGCCGCGCACAATCAGCGGGTTCACCGCGCGGCCCACATCGTCAGTGACCGAATAGCGCAGCACCTGCACGTGCCCGGTCTGCGGGTCCACCTCCACCTCGGCGATGTGGCAGCCATTCGGAAAGGTATGCGATCTGATCTGCGCTACCTCGGCGGCATCCAGCGTGGTCGCATCCTCGCCGCTTCTGACCCGGGCGCGTTGGGTCGCGGCCAGTTCCAGAATGCCGATGCCGCGATCGGTGCCGATGATCGAGAACCGTCCGGCCTCGAACACGATATCCACCGGGGCCGCTTCCAGCGCCTCGGAGGCCGCTTTGCGGCCTTTCTCGATCACGGTGGCGGCGGTGGCCAAAATCGCCTGCCCCTCGGAATACAGGCTGCGCGCCCCGCCGGTGCCGCCGCCCTGGGGGATCGTGTCGGTGTCGCCCTGCCGGACCCGCACCTTCTCGCCCGGCACGCCGAGCCGGTCCACGGTGAGCTGCACATAGGCGGTCTCGTGGCCCTGGCCGGTGGACTGGGTGCCGACGAAAACATCGACGAACCCGTCATCGGCGAAGCGGATTTCGGCCCGCTCGGTCGGATCGCCGCCGGTGGCTTCGAGGTAATAGGACAGCCCGATGCCACGGTGCTGGCCGCGTCTGGCCGCCTCGGCGCGGCGGGCCTCGAATCCCGGCCAGTCCATGGTCTTCAGCGCGGCATCGAGCAGAATGCGGAAATCGCCGGAATCGTACGTGCGGCCGAGCGGCGAGGTGTGCGGCATGGAGTCGGGGCCGACCATGTTGCGCCGGCGCAGTTCGGCGCGGTCGATGTTCAGCTCGCGCGCCGCCTGGTCGATCAGCCGCTCGACCAGGTAATTGGCTTCCGGCCGGCCGGCGCCGCGATAGGCATCGACCGGCATGGTGTTGGTGAACACGCCGATCACGTTCGCGTAGATCGCCTGGAAGCCATAGACGCTGGGCAGCACGCCGGTGCCCGCCAGGGTGGGAATGAAGGGCGCGAAGGCGGACAGGGCGGAGCCCATGTTCGCCACGTTGCGGGTGCGCAGGGCGAGGAATTTTCCGTCCGCGTCGAGCGCCAGTTCGCCGAGGGTGATGTTGTCGCGGCCATGCGTGTCGGCCAGGAACGCCTCGCTGCGCTCGCTGGTCCATTTCACCGGGCGGCCGAGCCGGCGGGCCGCGTAACAGGTCAGCACGTGCTCGGGGTAGAGGAACAGCTTCATGCCGAAGCCGCCGCCCACATCGGGCGTGATGATGCGGAAACTGTCGGCGCCGGTATTGAAGATGGCGGGGCCGAGCATGTCCTTGAGCAACCAGCCGCCCTGGGTGTTGGTGCGCAGGGTCCAGCGCTGCGTGCCGGCATCGTACTCGGCCAGCGCGGCGCGCGTCTCCATCGAGGCGACCACGATGCGGTTGTTCACCACGGTCTGGCGCGTCACATGCGCGGCCCGGGCGAACAGCGCGTCGGTCTTATCCTGCTGGCCGGTCTCCCAGTCGAAGCACACATTGCCCGGGGCGGCGTCCCATACCTGGGGCACGTCCGGGTCCATGGCGGTGGCGAGGTCGGTGACCGAGGGCAGGATGTCGTAATGGACGCTGATCGCCTCGGCGCCGTCGCGCGCCTGCTGCACGGTTTCGGCGACCACGAAGGCCACCGGGGTGCCGACATGGCGCACCGCATCCCCGGCCAGGGCGGGGTAGGGCGGGCTGACCTGTTTTGTCCCGTCGCGGTTGGTGAGGTTGACCGCACATGGCAGCGGACCGACCCCGTCCGCCGTCAGCTCGGCGGCGGTGATGACCGCGAGCACGCCCGGGGAGCGGATTGCGGCACTGGTGTCGATGGAGAGGATCGTCGCCGCGGCATGCGGGCTGCGCAGCACCACGCCGTAAACCGTACCGGGAAGGGTGATGTCGTCGGTGTAGGTGCCATGGCCGGTCAGCAGGCGCGGATCCTCGACACGGCGGATGGACTGGGCGACGCCGAATTTGCTCATGGCGGTTTCTCCCCGGTTTCTGGCGCTTGTACCAGCATGTACGAACCGGAGGGGAAAGGCCAAGGGGGGACGACGGAAGGCCAGGGGCCCGGTCCCTGGCCTTCCGTCGTTCGCTGCCCGTCGTCAGTGCGACGTTAGTCGGCGGCGTCCCGATGGGCCTCCGCACGCAGGACCTGGGCATCAACCTCGGTGATCACGCCCGCGCCATGCGGAAACAGGCGGTTCAGCTCGTTGCACGCGTCAATCTGGGCGTGGCTGACATGGCTCACCTTGCCGGCGACCCAGCCGGCGAGCGCGGTCGCCTCCGCCTGTGGGTTGCGCGGCTCGCCGTCGGGGAAGCTGACGGAAACCCGCAGCGTCATCGGCAATTCAACCACGACAGTGCTGTCATTCTGCATTCGAATCTCTCCATATCTGCGTATCGGCCCGGTGCCGGCGGACCGGCGATGTGCCGGCGCGTGCAACGGACCGATCGGCCGCAGGCGCCTCGGGCGCGTTGCGGGCCGAAAAAAACGACACGAATTCCTGATCGCTCCTCGGGCGCCCCGCGACGCTTCCGTCGCGGGACCGATTCTGGCCCGGCCCCAAAAGGCCGGGAGAACGCTATGGCCGGCGCATGCCACCAGCTTTCCTGCCATTGGCCCCGGGCAGGATCGGTACGGGTGAGCAGACAAAACGCCGCCTTCGCTCACAACTCCGTGTAACCGGAATGTTGCGGCGCACCATTGCGCTTTCTTGCCGCCTCCTATGCGGAAGGCGGGGGGCCGTATCAATTGTAACGGGGGTTTTGCCCGCAGCCGGCGGAACTCACGAGCGGCGGCGCAGCTCCAGCAGCTCGATCAGGAAAGCGTCGCGCCTCGCGGCAAGCTCCGCCACGCTGCGTCCGGCCGCCTCCTCGCGCACGCCCTCGACCAGCGCGTTCTGCAGCGACGGCGTCACTGTGGGGGCGCCCAGCTCGGCCCACCAGGACTGCATGGCGGGCAGCAGATGATGCAGGAAATGCGTCATGCCGCCTTCGCCGCCGGCGAGGTGGAAGGTGGCGTGCGGCCCCATCAGCGCCCAGCGCAGCCCGGGGCCCTCGCTGATGGCGGCATCCACGTCGGCCACGCTCGCCACCCCTTCGGCCACCAGGTGCACCGCCTCGCGCCACAGCGCCGCCTGCAGCCGGTTCGCCAGGTGTCCCGGCACTTCCTTGCGGATCTCGATCGGGTGCTTGCCGATGGCGCGGTAGAAGGCCATCGCCGCCTCCACGCTGGCGCGCGAAGCGGTGGTGCCGCCCACCACCTCGACCAGCGGCACCAGATGCGGCGGGTTGAACGGATGGCCGATGACGCAGCGTTCAGGATGCCGGCAACCCTCGGCCAGCCGGCTGATCAGCATGCCGGACGATGAGGAGGCGATCACCACCTCGGGCGGCAGCGCCGCATCCAGCCTGGGCAGCAGCGCCTTCTTCACGTCGTAGCGCTCGGGCGCGCTTTCCTGCACGAAGCCGGCGCCTTCGACCGCCGCCACCGGATCTGGCTCGAAATGCCATGCCGTCGGGTCCGCATCCGGCGCCGCTCCCAGGCGCTGCAGCGCCGGCCAGGCCTGTTCGATCATGCCGCGCAGCAGGTCGGGGGCGCCGGGAGCGGGGTCGCTGACCACCACCTCCAGACCGCGGCTCAGGAAGTAGGCGGCCCAGCTGGCGCCGATGGTGCCGGCGCCGATACAGGCGACGCGGCGGATTTGCGTGGGAATCCGGGCCATATGGGTTTTTCCTCCCTCGTTCGTGCCGGCACTTGAACCTGCCGGCGATCATGCGCGACCGGTTTGCGGCTGGCGAGGGGGCGTGGCTCACCAGGTCATCACGGTTCCGATCGGCTTCGGCCGGCCGCGCCGCTGGACGGTGACGAAGGCCAGCCATTCCTGCACCGCCATGTAGCGGGGGGCGAGAAAGCGATAGGTGCGTTCGATCAACTGCCACAGCTCGACATCGGGCAGCCCGGCGGCCTGTTCCCAGTCCTGCAGGATCGGCTCCCAGGCCCGGCTGAGCCGGTAGAGCCAGTCGCGGCTGGAACGGATCAGGTTGCACTGGCTGTCGAGATTGGCCAGGGCGGTCACCACGTCCTGGCTTTGAGCGTCGGCCGCGGCGAAGCGCTCGGAGATCTGTTTCAGGGCGGCATTGCTCAGCCGGCGGACCTGGGTGAGCATTTCCACCCGCTTCTGGTTGACCCGGCTGGTTTGGCCGATGCTTTGGATCCGGGCCACCATATCGACCACCCGGTTGAGCAGCCCCTCGCGCAGCGCCTCGATATAGGAAAGCTCATGCGCCAGCTGCTCCAGCAGGTCCACGGCCGCGCTGCGCCCGGGCAGGCGCAGGTCGCGGGCGACCTGCTCCATGGCGGCGTTGACGTGCTGGCGCATCGCCGGGTCCTCGTCGAGCCGGCGCACGCTGCCGGCGTCCGGCATTTCCACGCCGGCCGCTTCCGGTCGCAGCCAGGCGGCCAGCTTCAGGCGCAGCCGTGCCGCCGCCACGGCGCGATGGCTGGCGCCCGGGGTCCAACTGGCCCGCCCGTCCAGCACTTCGGCCGGCAGCTGATCGCCGATCTGCAGGCCGTTGACGAAGTCGAGCGCCTGCGCGATCAGGCCGAACATGCGGCCATCGGGGCTGTCGTCGGCGACGCCCAGTTCGCGCTGCAGCGAGCGCAGCGGCACCGCCGCGGTGCGCTCGCCCAGCGACAACGCCATCATCGGCGTGTCCTCGGTCTCGGCGCGCCGGAACAGCACGCCGGTGAGGCTGTGAAAGAGGCGGTGCTCCAGCACGCAGGTGTCCGGAGCCCCCGTTGCTTGGGTGGCCGCGGCTTCGGTATCCGCTGCTTCGCTATCCCGCAGCATGGTTCCACTGCCTCCTGTGACCCAATGGGTCGCGACAGAATCCACCGTCCGTGTGAAGTTTCGGCTAATATGCCGGGCGCGGGGCCGGGTGTCGCCGACCGCCAATTAACCGAATCGCAAGCTTCGTCGCATTATCGGTTGCCGGAGCAACGACGCGAGACACGGTGATGCTGTTGACACCGAATCTTCCGGGCGAAGACCTCGTTCCGGCACGCTTTCGTGCAACCCCCCAGCCTCGTGCCGAGGCCGCGCGCCTTCGCCGCCTGCGCCGCGACCTGGCCGTCGCGGTCGAACAGCAGGAACTCGTGCTGCATTTCCAGGCCCGGCTGTCACTCGCGACCGGCCGGCGGACCGACCTGGAAGCGCTGCTGCGCTGGCCGCATCCGCGCCGCGGCATGCTGCCGGCCGCCACCTTCATCCCGCTGGCCGAGCAAACCGGCCAGATCATCGCCGTCGGCGGCTGGGTGCTGCTGGCGGCCTGCCGGGAGGCGATGCGCTGGCCGGAGCCCTGGGTGGTGTCGGTCAATGTCTCGGCCCGGCAGATCGCCGACCGGGTGCTGCTCGGCCAGGTGGCGGCGGCGCTCGATGCCTCCGGCCTGAACCCGGAGCGACTCGAGCTGGACCTCGCCGAATTCGACGCTGGTCGGCATCGATGTGGACACCCTGCTGACCCTGTCGGCCATTCGCGACCTTGGCGCCGGCATCGGGCTCGACGATTTCGGCGCCGGCATCGCCAGCCTGACCATGCTGAAGCGTCTGCCGCTCACCACGATCAAGCTGGACCGCTCGCTGGTGCGCGACCTGCCGTTCGACCGCGACGACGCGGCGATCGTGCGCGCAAGCATCGACACCGCGCACGCCCTGGGCCTGACCGTGGTGGCCGAAGGAATCGAAACCGAGCCGCAACGCGCCTTCCTCTCCGGCTGCGGCTGCGATGAGGGGCAGGGCTACCTGTTCGGCCGGCCGGTGGCACCGGAGGTGCTCCGGCTCGCCTGACAGGCTTGCAACTTGCGCCTTTGGCGGAATGCCGCCATGTCGGTTGTCATGGTGCGCACGCTTCAAGCAAGAAGGCCAGGGCTCTGCCCTGGACCCGCCCCCGCGCTCAGCGCGCTTTGGCGCGATGGCCGGGAGGTCCCTGGACCCCATTCTGTAGGGGTTTGGGCGGATTTATGACCACGACAATTGAAGCTGCATTGCTTCGCCTGGCGGCGGCGCGGGGGCCTTTGGCCTCGATCGATCCGGCGGAGGTGGCGCACGACGTCGCCCCCGGTCCCGGCGAGCACTGGCGCACCAAGCTCAGCGCGGTGCGCCGCGCCGCCATCCGGCTGGCCCAGGCCGGCCGCATCGACATCCTGCGCAAGGGCCAGGCCGTGGACCCCGCGCAGGACATCCGCGGCGTCATCCGCCTGCGCATCCGCCCCACCCCCGATGCTGGGAGCCCGCCCTGATGCGCCTGCTCGCCCTGCTGCTCGGCCTCGCCCTGCCGGCCTGCTCCGGCTCTGGCGCCGAGGGCGTGCCCATTCCGCCGCCGATGGACATGTCGGCGCTGGTGCGGCCGGGCACGTCCAACACCGCGCTGGCCGCGCCGGCCGGGTTCCGCCCGGAGCCGGACATCGTCACCCGGCGCTACGCCGTGCCGCCGCAACAATTATACGACGCCGTGCGCCGGATGGCGCTGGCGCAGCCCCGCACCTACGCCCACGTGGCCTATGACGACCGGTTGCAGGCGCATTTCGTCGCCCGCAGCGCGGTGTTCAATTTCCCCGACCTGATCGCCGTGCAGGTCACCCCCGATTCCGGCCTGATCCTGTGGTCGCGCAGCGTCTACGGCGAGTCCGATCTCGGCGTGAACCGCAAGCGCCTGCAGGCCTGGCTGGCCGCCCTCGACGCCACCCTGCCGCCCGGCTGAGGAAGCACCGCATGCGCAATATCGCCGAGTTCCTGCGTGACGCCTGGCACCTCGCGAGGCCCTACTTCACCCGCTCCGAGGAACGCCGCATCGCCTGGCTGCTGCTGGCGGCGGTGATCGCCATGCGCCTCGTGCTGGTCGGCATGGAGGTGGTGCTCAGCTTCTGGAACAACGCCTTCTTCACCAGCCTGCAGGAAAAGGACTGGAACAGCTTCATCAATCTGCTGCTGTTCTGGAAATTCACCGATGGCGGCTGGCTGCTGCCCGGCTTCTGCGGCGTCGCCGCCTTCTACATCATCATCGCGGTCTACCGCATCTACCTGACCCAGTGGCTGCAGATCCGCTGGCGGCGCTGGATGACCGGGCACTTCCTCGACGAATGGCTGGCCGATCGCGCCTACTATCGCATCAGCCTGATCCGGCCCACCGACGAGCGCAGCGGCATCGGCGTCGAGAACCCGGACCAGCGCATCGCCGAGGATCTGCGCGCCTTCATCGGCGACAGCGTGGCCGGCGAGCGCGGCATCCTGTTCCTCGGCATCGATCTGCTGTCCAACGTCGTGTCGTTGTTCAGCTTCATCACCATCCTGTGGTCGCTGTCCGGCCCGCTGACGGTGCTGGGGGTTACCATTCCGGGCTACATGGTGTGGGTGGCGCTGATCTATGCCGTCGCCGGCACGGTGGCGACGCATTTCGTCGGCCGGCCGCTGGTGCTGCTGAACTTCCGCAAGCAGCGGGTGGAGGCGGATTTCCGTTTTTCTCTCGTTCGCCTGCGGGAGAATACCGAAGGCGTGGCCCTGTACCGCGGTGAGGAAGAGGAAAAACGCGGCCTGCTGGTCCGTTTTGAGGCGCTGGCGGCCAATTGGTGGCTGCTGATGCAGCGCTACAAGCTGCTGACGGCGCTGACCGCCGGCTACGGCCAGATCGCCTCGGTGTTTCCCATTGTGGTGGCGGCCCCGCGCTATTTTGCCGGTCTGGTGCCGCTCGGCGCGCTGACCCAGACGGCCGGCGCGTTCGGCCAGGTGCAGGGCGCGATGTCGTGGTTCGTTGACAGTTATTCCGACATCGCCTCCTGGCGCGCCACGGTCGAGCGTCTCGCCACCTTCCACCGCGCCATCGTGGCGGCGCGCGGGGCGGCGGGGGAGGGGGTGCATCTCTCCTCCGGGACGGATTCCGGCTATTCGCTGCAGCAGGCGACGCTGGCCCTGCCGGGCGGCGAGGCGCTGCTGAAGGATGCCGACCTCACCCTGCGGCCGGGTCAGTCCGTGGTCATCAGCGGCCGTTCCGGCTCGGGGAAATCGACCCTGTTCCGCGCACTTGCCGGCATCTGGCCGTTCGGGCGCGGCGAGGTGCGCCGTCCGCCGGGGCGCACCCTGTTCCTGCCGCAGCGTCCCTACATTCCGCTCGGCACGCTGCGCCACGCCTTGAGCTACCCCGCCGCCCCCGACGCCTACGCCGATGCCGAGGTGCGCGAGGTGCTGGCGGCGGTCGGGCTGGACGCCCTGGCCGGCCGCCTCGACGAGGAGGATAGCTGGAGCCAGCGGCTGTCGGGCGGCGAGCAGCAGCGGCTGGCGCTGGCGCGGGCGCTGCTGACCCGGCCGGACTGGCTGTTCCTCGACGAGGCCACTGCCAGCCTCGACCCCGAGGCGGAGGACTCGCTTTATTGTCTGCTGCGGGAGCGCCTGCCCGACACGACCATCATCTCGATTGCGCACCGCCCGGCGGTGGGGGCGTTCCACGATCGCCATCTGGTGTTCCAGCGCGGCCCGCAGGGGCCGGGGCGGATCGTCGAGCCACAGGCGGTCGTGGCGTAGCGGGCGGTATTCGGGGGGGCTGCGGGTGCCGGCGCCCCTCTCAACGCCCGGGCGGCGGCGGTGTGCCGGCGCCGTCGCCGAGCGGGCGGGTCATCAATACCGAATCAAGCCATCGCCCGTGCTTCCAGCCGATCGCGGGCAGCCGGCCGGCAGGTGAGAAACCCTGCGCCGCGTGCAGGCCGATGCTGGCCTGGTTGGCGGAATCGCCGATGACCGCGACCATCAGCCGGAACCCGGCGGCCTCGCAGCGCGCGATCAGGGCCACCAGCAGGGTGTGTCCGATGCGCTGGCGCTGGTGGCCCGGTGCGACATAGACCGAATTTTCCACCGCAAAACGGTAAGCCGGCCGCGGCCGGTAGGCCGCGGCATAGGCATAGCCCGCGACGGCGCCCCCGCACGCGGCGATGAGATAGGGATAACCGGCCGCCAGCAGGACCTGGCGGCGCCGCGTCATCTCGGCGGCATCGGGCGGCTCCAGCTCGAAGCTGGCGCTGCCGTGGCGGACGGCGTGGGCGTAGATGGCGGCGATGGCGGGAATGTCGTCATCGCGGCTGTCGCGAATAAGGGCCTGCATGCGCAAGCATGGCGGCGGGCCGGGCGGGCGGACAAGGGGCGGGGATACGGGGACGGCCATGGCTGGTCATGCGTAATCCGCATGGCTGCCTGCCTGGGCTTCTTCCGGGCGGTCTGGCACCCCAGATGCGTTTGCTGGTGCTGCTGGAAGCCGCAGAATTCCGCGGTTTTTGGGGGTTTCGGACGGGACGGCAAAATCCTGATGTAATGTCGTTGACACGCCGAACGCCCCCGACTAGAAAGCGCCTCCCGACGCCGAGACGACTGGCGCCGGACCCGGAGACGGGATGTTCATTGACAAGTAAATCTGGATTGGAAGGGATACGTTGGCGGCG
>CAVPVB010000007.1:722500-2672500 GCA_963709085.1 uncultured Alphaproteobacteria bacterium | reverse complement strand
GGATGGCTCCTGTGCATGGTGGGTCAAGACTGGTGGCAACACCGGTCAGATCTTCGAGCGCGATAAGGGCATTCGGTGGATGCCTTGGCACCAGGAGGCGATGAAGGACGTGGCACGCTGCGAAAAGCCACGGGGAGCCGCGAGCAGGCGTTGATCCGTGGATATCCGAATGGGGCAACCCACCCGCAACGGGTATCTCCAGCTGAATACATAGGCTGGCGAGGCAAACCCGGGGAACTGAAACATCTCAGTACCTGGAGGAAAAGACATCAACAGAGATTCCGCTAGTAGTGGCGAGCGAACGCGGAACAGGCCAGTGGTCCAACAGTTGTAAGCAGAACGGTCTGGAAAGTCCGGCCATAGCGGGTGATAGTCCCGTATGCGTCCAGGCTGTTGGATCCTTGAGTAAGGCGGGACACGTGAAATCCTGTCTGAACATGGGGGGACCACCCTCCAAGCCTAAATACTCCCTGGTGACCGATAGTGCACAAGTACCGTGAGGGAAAGGTGAAAAGCACCCCGATGAGGGGAGTGAAATAGACCTGAAACCGGATGCCTACAAGCAGTCGGAGCCGCATCTGCGGTGACGGCGTACCTTTTGTATAATGGGTCAGCGAGTTTCTGTTGGCAGCAAGCTTAAGCCGTTAGGCGTAGGCGCAGCGAAAGCGAGTCTGAACAGGGCGTTCAGTTGCCGGCAGAAGACCCGAAACCGAGTGATCTAGCCATGGCCAGGCTGAAGGTGGGGTAACACCCACTGGAGGGCCGAACCCACGCCTGTTGAAAAAGTCGGGGATGAGCTGTGGCTAGGGGTGAAAGGCCAATCAAACTCGGAGATAGCTGGTTCTCCGCGAAATCTATTGAGGTAGATCGTCGGATGTTTACCACCGGGGGTAGAGCACTGGATGGGCTAGGGGGTCCCAAAGACTTACCAAACCTAACCAAACTCCGAATACCGGTGAGTATAGTCCGGCAGACAGACGGTGGGTGCTAAGGTCCATCGTCGAGAGGGAAACAGCCCAGACCGCCAGCTAAGGTCCCCAAATGATGGCTAAGTGGGAAAGGATGTGGGAATTCCAAAACAACCAGGAGGTTGGCTTAGAAGCAGCCATCCTTTAAAGAAAGCGTAATAGCTCACTGGTCTATTAGAAATCCTGCGCCGAAGATGTAACGGGGCTCAAGCCATCTACCGAAGCTGCGGGTGTAGAGAGATCTACGCGGTAGCGGAGCGTTCCGTAGGCCTGCGAAGGGAGTGGGGTGACCCCTCCTGGAGGTATCGGAAGTGCGAATGCTGACATGAGTAGCGACAAACAGTGTGAGAAACACTGTCGCCGAAAGTCCAAGGGTTCCTGCGCAAGGTTAATCCGCGCAGGGTGAGCCGGCCCCTAAGGCGAGGGCGAGAGCCGTAGCCGATGGAAACCAGGTTAAAATTCCTGGGCCTGCTGGAAGTGACGGATGTGAAGTGTTGTCCCTGCTTATCGGATTGTGGGGGCAGTTGGATCATCCCAGGAAATAGCTCCAGCTTATAGACCGTACCCGAAACCGACACAGGTGGACTGGTAGAGCATACCAAGGCGCTTGAGAGAACGATGTCGAAGGAACTAGGCAAATTGCCCGCGTAACTTCGGGATAAGCGGGACCCGGCTTTGGGCAACCAAGGTCGGGTGGCACAGACCAGGGGGTAGCGACTGTTTAGTAAAAACACAGGGCTCTGCGAAGTCGTGAGACGACGTATAGGGTCTGACGCCTGCCCGGTGCCGGAAGGTTAAGAGGAGGTGTGCAAGCACTGAATTGAAGCCCCGGTAAACGGCGGCCGTAACTATAACGGTCCTAAGGTAGCGAAATTCCTTGTCGGGTAAGTTCCGACCTGCACGAATGGCGTAACGACTTCCCCACTGTCTCCGGCATCGGCTCAGCGAAATTGAATTCCCCGTGAAGATGCGGGGTACCCGCGGTCAGACGGAAAGACCCTATGAACCTTTACTGCAGCTTTGCAGTGGCATTAGGAGAGCACTGTGTAGGATAGGTGGGAGGCTTTGAAGCATGGGCGCTAGCTTGTGTGGAGCCAACCTTGAAATACCACCCTGGGCGCTTCTGATGTCTAACCGCGACCGGTCAGCCCGGTCCGGGACCCTGCATGGCGGGCAGTTTGACTGGGGCGGTCGCCTCCCAAATGGTAACGGAGGCGCGCGATGGTGGGCTCAGGCCGGTCGGACATCGGTCGTTGAGTGCAATGGCATAAGCCCGCCTGACTGCGAGAACGACAGTTCGAGCAGAGACGAAAGTCGGCCATAGTGATCCGGTGGTCCCGCGTGGAAGGGCCATCGCTCAACGGATAAAAGGTACTCTAGGGATAACAGGCTGATCTCCCCCAAGAGTCCACATCGACGGGGAGGTTTGGCACCTCGATGTCGGCTCATCACATCCTGGGGCTGGAGCAGGTCCCAAGGGTTCGGCTGTTCGCCGATTAAAGTGGTACGTGAGCTGGGTTTAGAACGTCGTGAGACAGTTCGGTCCCTATCTGCCGTGGGTGAAGGAGACTTGCGAGGATCTGTCCCTAGTACGAGAGGACCGGGATGGACGCACCTCTGGTGAACCGGTTGTCGCGCCAGCGGCACCGCCGGGTAGCTACGTGCGGACAAGATAACCGCTGAAAGCATCTAAGCGGGAAACTTACCTCAAAACCAGGTCTCCCTGAGGGCCGTGCAAGACCAGCACGTCGATAGGCCGGGTGTATACGTGCGGCAACGCACTCAGCTAACCGGTCCTAATCGCCCGATAGGCTCGTGATCGCCCATCACGCACAGCAGTCATCCACACCGCTGCACATAACAGCCTCCAACACAGCACACACACCATCACCAGAACCTGCCACACATCCCCGCACCGCGCGGGGGTGGGTTGGACGACCTGGTGGCTCTGGCGGGGTGCCTGCACCCGATCCCATCCCGAACTCGGCCGTGAAATACCCCAGCGCCCATGGTACTGTGTCCCAAGACACGGGAGAGTAGGTCGCCGCCAGGTCTTCCAACCTACCCCCACTCCACCACAACCATCACCCCCGCGGGGTGGAGCAGCCCGGTAGCTCGTCAGGCTCATAACCTGAAGGTCATAGGTTCAAATCCTATCCCCGCAACCATACCATACGCCAAAGCCGCCTCGGAGCACGCCTCCGCAGGCGGCTTCGGCGCGTACTCTATTCACGCAGGAACCGCGCCAGCCGCACGGCGGTGTGGCCGCGGCTGGTGCGCAGGCTCGGCATGACCAGCAGGCAGTCATCGTGCGGCGTGCGCACCTCGATGCTGCCATCCAGCGCGATCACCGTGTTGCGCCGCGCCACCACATCGCCGCCCCGCCATGACTGAACAAAGGCGAATGCGCCGGTGGTCGCGGTGACCGTCATGGTCACTTCGGCCACGCGCACCGGCCGGGCGGGGGAGGGTGGCGCGGGCAGGGCCGCGTGTTCGGGCACCGTTCCGGCATGGCGCAGCAATCCGGCCACGCAGCCCAGCATGGTCTCCACCGTCTCATGCGCCCAGTGCTGACCGGCCTCCACCAGGATGGCGACCGGCGCGGTCGCCGGCTCGGTGAACCTTGCATGATCGATGAGGCGGCGGCCGGCGGCATGGCCGAGATCGGCCACCACCAGGTCCGGAACCCCGATCGCGCGCGCCAGTGCCCGCCCTTTCGCGGTGGGTCCGCTGAGAATCAACGGGTCCGAGGGCCACAGCATGGAATGCAGGTCGAGCAGCAGATCGGCACTTTCCACCACCGTCCGGATTTCGCGCGCCCGTTCCAGCTCGACCGAGCGCCGCGGCCCGTCAAGTTCCGACGCGTCCCACACCCGGTTCAGGTCCTCATCGACGAAGCGGCTGAGGGTCGGCTGATCCGGATCGAAGCGGGCGAAGGCGGCCAGGTTGGCGAAACCGAAGGTCAGCCTCCCGCGCAGCGGCCGGACCCCGGCGGTGAGCAGCCGGTCGAGCGTGATCGCGCCGGCGATCTCGTTGCCGTGGGTCAGCGCCAGCAACAGCACGTGCGGCCCCGGCGCGGGGCCGGTGAAGCTCATGAAACCGGGAATGCCGATGTTGCCCGGCTGCCAGCGCGCGATATCGGGGGCGCGCAACTGTACGTCGAATTGCGGCAGCGCCGGCGCCGCGTCCATGTGGTCGCTCATGCCGGACTCCGTCTGATCTGCCGGCGGGCGGGCGGCTGGCCGCTCTGGTTATCCATGCAGCGCAGTCTATACGCCCGGGCGCAACCGGCAACCGAGCGGGGCAAATCGAGCAGGCCAGCCGCGCGGCAGGCAACATCCCCAACGGTGCACGAGGCCCCTTGCCCCGGAACGTTGCTCCCGGCACGGTCCCCCCGCATGTCCAATCCTGATTCCGCGTCGTCCCTGCGCCCGCTGCACCGGCTTTGGCGTCTGCTGCCCGCGCGCCAGCGGCGGGCGATGCTGGCGCGCGGCACCGCGCTGCTGGCGCCGCACCCCGACCGTTCGCCGCCGCCGCCCCGGGCCGGAATGGTGCTGGCGGGCGAACTCACCCGTGCCTCGGGCCTCGGCGAGGCGGCGCGGCTGATGGAGCGGGCCATTGCCGGGCTCGGCGTGCCGACCTGGCAGGCGGATATCGGTACGCCGCTGCCCGGCGAACCACCCCCGATGCCGCCGCCCGAGGGCGTTCCCGACGGCGCGCCGTTGCTGCTGCACGCCAATGCGCCCATGCTGCCCTGGGCGATGCTGCACCTGCCGCGCGGCTTGGTGCGTGGCCGCCGGCTGATCGGCTACTGGGCCTGGGAACTGCCCGTGGTGCCCGAATCGTGGCGGATCGGCCTGGGCTTCGTGCACGAGATCTGGGCGCTTTCAAGCTTCACCGCCGCAGCCTTCCGCGCCTGGCTGCCGGCGGGCGCCGGCATCGCCGTCCGCACGGTGCCAATTCCGGTCGCCGTGGCGCCGCCCGAACCGTCGCGGCTGGACCGGGCCGCGTTCGGCCTGCCGGACGCGGCGGTGATCGTGCTGGTGTCGTTCAGCCTGGCGTCCAGCAACGTGCGCAAAAACCCGATGGGCGCCGTGCAGGCTTTCCGCGCCGCCTTCGGCAACCGCCCCGACCGGATTCTGCTGTTGAAGATCGGCAATCCCGGGCATTTCCCGGCGGAGTTCGCCGCCCTGCGCGACGCCGTCGCCGACGCTCCCAACATCCGTCTGGAGACCCGAACCCTGCCGCGCGCCGACAGCCATGCCCTGACCGCCTGCGCCGATATCGTGCTGTCGCTGCATCGCAGCGAAGGGTTCGGGCTGGTGCCCGCCGAGGCCATGCTGCTCGGCCGTCCCGTGGTGGCCACCGGCTGGTCGGGCAACATGGACTTCATGGACGCCGACAGTGCCGCCCTGGTCGGCTATCGCCTGGTGCCGGCGCGCGACCCGCGCGGCGTGTTCGAGGCACCGGGCGCGGTCTGGGCGGAGCCCGATAGTGGCGAGGCGGCCATCCGGCTGCGCGAACTGGCCGACCATCCGGCATTGCGGGCGGCGCTCGGCGCGCGCGGGCAGACGATGGCGCGGGCGCGGCTGGGGGCCGGGCCGATTGCGGCGGCCCTGCGCGATCTCGGCCTGGCAACCGCGGCATGAAGGTGTGGGCCGCATGAAGGTTCTGGTCTGGCAATGGGGCCGGCGCGGCGCCGGACCGCGCTACGCGGCCGAGCTTGCCGCCGCGCTGCGCGACCTGCCTGGTCACGATTGCGTGTTGTCGCTTTCCACCCAGGCCGAGCTGCTGCGCGGGCCGGTGCCGCCGCGCTGCGACCTGCCGTTTTCCACCTATTCCGGCCTGACCGGCTTCCTGCTGCGGCTGCCCGCCGCGCCGTTCCAGGTCGGGCCGCTGGCCGCGCGGATTCGGGAATTCGCGCCCGATGTCGCGATCTGCGGCATGCCGGCGCCGCTTGATCTGGTGATGGTGGCGGCGCTGCGGCGCGCCGGCGTGCCGTTCCTGGTGGTGGTGCACGATGCCGATGCCCATCCGGGCGACGGCTTCCCGCTGCAGATGCTGTTGCAGCGGCTGCTGGTGCGCCGCGCCGACGGGGTGATCGCGCTGACCGGCCACGTGGCCGGGCGGTTGCGGGCGCAGGGGCTGGCGGCGGGCAAGCCGCTCATCATGGCCACCCTGCCGCCCTTCGTGTTCGGCCCGCCGCCCGCGCCGCCGCGCGCGCATGGCGGCAAGCTGCGGCTGCTCTCGTTCGGCCGCCTGCTGCCTTACAAGGGACTCGATCTGCTCGCCGCGGCGCTCGGCCATCTCGGGGCGCAGCCGGACCTGGATGTCCGGGTGGTCGGCAGCGGTCCGGAGTTCGCGGCGCTGGAGGCCCTGCAGCGGCTGCCCGGGGTGCGGGTGGAGAATCGCTGGGTGCCGGAGGATGAGGTCGGCGACCTGCTGGCCTGGGCGGACGCGCTGGTGCTGTCGCATACCGAGGCGAGCCAGAGCGGCGTCGCCGCCGCGGCGATCGCGGCGCGGCGCTGGGTGGTGGCGACCAGGGTCGGCGGCATCACCGAGCAGTTGCGCGGCGAGCAACTCGCGCGCCTGTGCGACCCGGCGCCGGAAAGCCTGGCGGCGGCGCTGCGGGGCCTGCTGGAAAACCCACCCGTGCCGGCACCGCAGACCGGCGACCCCCGAGTTGCCTGGCGGCGCACGGTATCCACCATGGCCGACCGAATCGGGGCGGTCTTCCCCATCTGACTAAACGGAATGGGGTGCAGGGGCCTCTCGGCCCCTGCCGGGTCCAGGGCAGAGCCCTGGCCTTAACCTTGATATATTATCAGCCAGACCCGGTCGGATCGATCCACCCGATATGCCCATCGCCCCGGCGATAGACCACATTCAATTCGCCGGTCGTGCTGTTGCGGAACATCAGCACCGGCTGGTCGGCGAGGTCCATGCGCATCACCGCGTCGCCGACCGACAGCAGTGCGATTTCGGCCGGCTGTTCGGCGATGACGGTGGCATAGACGGCGGCCTGGGTGGTGCCGTCGGTCTCCGCGGTGGCATCGGTTTCCTCTTCCTGGCGCAGGATGTATTGCCGCGCGGCTTCCGGTCGTTCGCGCTGGGCAGAGGTCGCGCGCGTGATCGTTGACGCGCCGGCGATAGCGGCGCAGCCGCTTGGCGATGTGCTCGGCGGCGTCGTCGAAGGCGCTGTTGGCGTCAGCGGCCTCGCCTTCGCCCCGCAGGGTCAGGCCGCGGCCGGCATGCACGTTGATGTCGCAGGTGAAGAAGCTGCGGGCGCGGCTGAAGGTGACGTGCGCTTCCAGCGCCTGGTCGAAATACTTGCCGGCGATCGTGTCAAGTTGTTGGGCCACGCGGGTCCGCAGTGCGTCGGACAGGTCGACCTGCTTGCCGGAGACGGTGATCTGCATGCGTTTTCTCATTCACATACACACGTTCGGGACCGCCTGCCGGCCTGGACCGCACATCGCCACAAGGGCAAGGGCGCGGCCGTGTTCAGGCCGGCACGGCCTTCTCCCGCTTGCGCTGCACCGAGCTTGGGATGCGCAGCGCCTCGCGGTATTTGGCCACGGTCCGCCGGGCGATGTCCACGCCTTCCCGGCGCAGAACAGCCACGATCGCATCGTCGGAAAGAATTTCCTCGGGCCGCTCGGCATCGACCATGCTCCTGATGCGGTGGCGCACCGCCTCGGCGCTGTGGCTTTCCCCGCCGGTGCCGGCGATGGCGGTGGTGAAGAAGATACTTGATCTCGTAGATGCCGCGCGGCGTGGCGATGTATTTGTTCGCCGTCACCCGGCTGACGGTGCTTTCGTGCATTTCCACCGCGGCGGCGATGTCGCGCAGGATCAGCGGGCGCAGGTGGCCGACGCCGTGGCGGAAGAACCCGTCCTGCTGGCGCACGATCTCGGCCGCCACCTTCAGGATGGTCTGCGCCCGCTGCTGCAGCGATTTGACCAGCCAGTTGGCGGTCTGCAGCTTTTCGGTCAGGAACGCGCGGTCCTCCCGGCTGCGCCCGCGTCATCGCCTGGGCGGAAAAGCCGTCGATTGACCAGCACGCGGGGCATGGTTTCGGGATTCAGTTCCAGCACCCAACCGCCTTCCGGGTCGGGGCGCATCAGCACGTCGGGCACCACCGGCTGCGGCGGCACGGCGTCGAACGACGCGCCCGGCTTGGGGTCGAGCGCTGCGGATCTCGGCGATCATGTCGGCGAGGTCGTCGGCATCCACGCCGCACACCGCCATCAGCCGCTTCAGGTTCGCGCTTGGCCAGCAGTTCCAGATTGTCCAGCATTGCCTGCATCGCCGGGTCGAGGCGGTTCTTCTCGGCCAGCTGGACCGCCAGGCACTCCTTCAGGTCGCGGGCGAACATGCCGGTCGGGTCGAACCGCATCAGGCGCTCCCGCACCGACGCCACCACGGCGGGGTCGGCGCCCAGCGCCGCCGCCAGCGCGGCGGTATCCACCGACAGCCGGCCGGAGGGTTCCAGCAGCGCGATCAGCGAGGCGCCGATCAGCCGCTCCGACGGGTCGGTGAAGGACAGGCGCAACTGTTCCGACAAATGCTCCCGCAGCGTGCAGCCCGGGGCGGCATAATCATCGATGGTGCGGTCGTCGTCGTCGAAGGCAGGTGCTGCCGCCGCGGCCGCGACATCACCCCGTCGCCGGCCCCGCCCGGATCGTAGGTCTCGGCGTATTCGGGCGTCTCCAGCGGTGCCTCGGCGGGCAGCATGTCGGAGGCCACCGCCGAGGCGCTGTCGGCCGGTTCCGGCCCGGCGAGCACCACCTGGTCGGGGGCGGCCCGTTCGGGGCCGCCGCGACTCGGACCGGTCGTCGCGCTCCAGCAGCGGGTTGCGCTCCAGCTCCTCCTCGACGAAGGCGGCCGCTTCGAGGTTGGAGAACTGCAGCAGCTTGATGGCCTGACGCAGTTGCGGCGTCATGACCAGCGTCTGGGACTGGCGCAGATCGAGGCGAGGGCCGATGGCGAAGGACACGTTTACGGGCTACCAGGATGCGGCGCGGCTGTCGGGCTCATCATTGCCGCAGTGCAGCGCGATAGGCGCCGACATGCAAGCAAGAATCGTGCTGGAGACCGGCCAACTCAGTCTGGCGCGCGTTCAGGCGGCAAACCACAAGCGCTTGCGCCCGCGCCGCCTTACATGCTGAACCGCTCGCCGAGATAGACACGCCGGACATCCTCGTGCGCCACCACTTCCTGCGGCGCGCCCTCCATCAGCACCTGGCCGTCGTGCATGATGTAGGCCCGGTCGATGATCTCCAGCGTCTCGCGCACGTTGTGGTCGGTGATCAGCACGCCGATGCCGCGGTGCTTGAGGTGGCCGACCAGGTCGCGGATTTCGCCGACCGCGATCGGGTCGATGCCGGCCAGCGGCTCGTCGAGCAGGATATAGGCGGGCTGGGTGGCCAGCGCGCGGGCAATCTCCACCCGGCGGCGCTCGCCGCCGGACAGCGCCAGCGCCGGGGTGCGCCGCAGATGGCCGATGCCGAACTCGGCCAGCAGCTCGTCGCACATCATGATCGCGGCGTGTCGGGGTCGGGCTCCACCACCTCCAGCGCCGCCATGACGTTCTGCTCGACATTGAGGCCGCGGAACACGCTGGCCTCCTGCGGCAGGTAGCCGATGCCGAGGCGGGCGCGCCGGTACATCGGCAGCATGGTGATGTCGGCGCCGTCCAGGCTGATCGAGCCGGTGTCGGGGCGTCACCAGGCCGACGATCATGTAGAAGGTCGTGGTCTTGCCGGCGCCGTTGGGGCCGAGCAGCCCGACCGCCTCGCCGCGCCGCAGCGAAATCGATACGTTCCGCACCACCGGGCGCTTGCGGTAGGTCTTGCCGACCCCGCTGGCGGCCAGCCCCAACGGGGCGGCGCTTTGCAACGGCGGCGGGGCGGCGCTTTGCAAGTCGCTGGCCGGCGACACGCCCGGCGGCACCCGCAAATCCATCATCGTGACGGTCCTCCCGGCCCGGCAGGCTTGCCGGCGCCCGGGGCGCCGCCCTGGGGCTGGGCGCCGTTGGGCATGAGCAGGCCCTGCACCCGCCGCGACGGGTCGGCGACCACGTGGGCGATGCCGGTTTTCATGTTCACGTCCGCCGCGGCGCCGGTGATCACGTTCTGACCATGGATGACCCGGACATTCCCGAGCACTCGGGCCATGCCGGAATCAGGCAGGTAGACGCCGCGGTCGCCACGCACGATATCGGTCTGGGTGCGGACCTCCACATTGCCATAGGCTTCCACCCGCTGCAGCTTGCCTGAGGCATCGACGCCGCCGGTTCCCGCCGGCCTGGCCGGCGCGCTGACGGCAACCGGGGCGCCCGCAGCAGGGGAACCGGCAGCAGGGGCAGCCTCGGAGGTGTAGCCCACCAGCACGTCGCCGGAGAGCCGCCGCCCGTCGGTCGCCACCACCACGGCGTTGCCGCGGCCCACGGCCATGTGTAGCTGCGACCAGTATTCCATGCTGTCGCGCGCCGTCATGACGTATTGCGGCGTGGTCAGCCGCAGCGCCTTGCCGGTCAGCACCAGCAGGGCCTGGTCGATGCCGTACACCGCCTTGTCGCCCACCGCTTCATCGGTGGGGGTGAGGATGCGCACATGCCCGATCGCGTCCAGCAGGTAGATCTCGTTGCTGCCGCTATCGACATCGGGGCCGCCCGCGGCGGCGGGCGACGGCGGCGGGGCGGGCTGGGCGGGCGGCGCCGCGTTGGCCTTCTTGCGGTAATGGGCCACCAGGCGGTCGGCCAGCACGGTGACATTGCCGCGCACCGCGCGGGCGTCGCCGTTGGCGGTTATGGTCTGGTTGCTCTCCTGCCATTCGAACCCGTCGCGCGCGGTCACGTCCACCGGACCGCCGCTGGACATGTCGATCGGTTGCGCCCGGGCCTGTGGCGCGGCGAGGGCGGCCAGCAGCAGCGCGGCGGCGAGGCGGGTTTTCATCGCGACCGCGCGTTCAGTACCAGCCGGCCCGGGCCGGTGAACTTCACCATTGTGCCGTGGTCGGTGACGGCGAAACCCTGGGCGTCGAGGCTGCCGAACGGACCCTCGGCATGCACCTGCTCGGCGCTGACGGCCACCCCGGCCTTGAGGTCGAGGGTCGCCGAGTCGGTCAGCATGGTCAGCCCGTCATCACGGTACAGCACCACGTCGCCGGCCAGATCGAGCTGGCCGCTGTGCTGGCCGTAGACGCCGCGGAGAGCCTGGACCATCAGCCAGCTTCCCGATTCCAGGTTGATATCGCCCTTGGGGTCCACCAGGTTGATCCGTTCCGGCGACACCTGCTGGGCGGCCGAGGCGGTCACGGTGTAGGGGCGGTCGCGGTCATCCACGCTGTTATAGCGCAGGTCGGTGAGCTGGCCGTTTTCGGGCACGATTCCACTGACCCGGTAGGCCAGCCTCCGGTGTTCATCGACGCCCAGCTCGGGCCACAGCGCCACCAGCGAGAGCAGCCCCAGTGCCGCCACCGGCAGCAGCCGCTTGGCCAGCCGCACCGTGACCCGGCGGCGGGCGGTCTCGGTCGGCGCGCGCCGCAGGGGGATGTCCATCCGCCGCGGGGCGCGGCGGGGCTCGGTCGGGCGCGGCAGATCCAGGGGGGCCACGGTCACGCCGGCCCCGCACACAGCAGGTCATGCCCGTCCAGCCCGGCTGAAACGACGAAACAGCGGTCCGGCGTCGTCCCCCCTGCACGCGCGCGCGCCACACCGCTCCCCGGCACGGGGCGGGCGATCTGCAGGCCGTGTTCTTCGGGTGGGCGGACCGCGACGGGTCCGGTGGCAAGGCGGGGCGCGATCATGCGGGCTGGTCGGTCTCCATGCGATGACGGCGGGGGCTGTGACGGCGTTGGCAGGCTGTAGGCACTGGCGGACATGGGGTCAACAATGCCGGCCCAGGCTTTGGCAGTCCGGCCCTTTGCAGTCCGGGTCTTTGCAGTCCGGGCGGCCGGCCCCACGCCCGGCGACGAAGCAATCCCTACGCTGAAAACATGGCCTCAATGTGAGAAGATATCCGGCGTTTCGTAGCCGAGCAGGTCGAGCCGGGCGCGGGTGGGCAGGAAGGCGAAGCAGGATTCGGCCAGCGCCAGCCGCCCCTCGCGCACCAGCAGCGCCTCCAGCCGGCGCCACAGCGCATGCAAATGCAGCACGTCGGACGCCGCATAGGCGAGTTGCTCGGGGGTGAGGTCGGCCGCGCCCCAGTCGCTGGTCTGCTGCTGCTTGGACAGATCGACGCCGAGCAGTTCGCGGCAAAGGTCCTTCAGCCCGTGCCGCTCCGTGAAGGTGCGGGTGAGGCGGGCGGCGATCTTGGTGCAGCGGACCGGGGCCACCTCGATATCCAGCGCGTGCTGCAGGATGCCCACGTCGAAGCGGGCGAAATGCATGAGCTTCACCACCGCCGGGTCGGCCAGCAGCCGGCGCAGGTTCGGGCAATCCGCGCCGTGTCCGCCGAGGCGTTCCGGCACGATCTGCACCAGATGCGCCACCCCGTCGCCGGCCGAGAGCTGCACCAGGCACAGCCGGTCGCGATGCGGGTTGAGCCCCATCGTTTCGGTATCGACGGCCACCACCGGGCCGAGCAGGAGGTCCGGCGGCAGGTCGTTGCGGTGCAGGTGGATGATGGCGTTGGGCGTGAACTGGGTGATGTCAGCCATATTGTCCGCCGGGCACCCGCAGGTGGCCGTCAAGGGTTGCCCTCGGGTGTCGAGGTCCGGGAGAGTGCCCGCGAGGCGATGATAACCACAAGCCGCCGGACGCACGTCACCCGCGGAACACATAAGTTCAGCGGTTGGAAAGGAGTGAATTCACAAGAGGTCAAGCATATCGCCGGAAAATCAGCCAACTCAGGCATGTTCCTGAAATTATACCTTAGCAGTGCCGCCTGGCACTGACAAGCCGGCCATGGCGCGCGCGTGGTCCCTGTCGCGGGCCATGACGCATGGCGACGATATTGAGGCTTGAACACCCTCTCGTGAAGGGTATATGGCGCGCACGTTCCGGGGCGATCGTTCCACCCGTGTGGGCGGCCCAGCCCGGCTACCAACAGACCAACCCACCCACAGAGGGTCAGCTGAACGTGCGATCTACGAGCCAGCCAGCGGAGAGTGACAGTAGGCGCCGATCGCCTGCCGTGACCGACGCACCGGCCCGTCGCCCGGGCAGCCCAGGTAACCGCCGGGTCGCGCCCCGCCAGCGCTGACCCACGGATCATGGGTTTCCGGGGCTCGGGCCACCACCGAGCAACCGGAAACCGAAATGGTGGAATTCCTCCTTCTGGTCCCGCTGCGGGACCATCTCCCCGGCCACCGTTTTTCCGGCCCAGCCTTTATTGGCCTCGTGACCTTTGTTGTCGCCGCCTCGGGGCTCCGCTGGCGGCAGCCAAAGCGGCGTCCGCGGTTGGCGGCGCTGTCGGCAATCAGGTTCAACTCAAGGCAGTAATATGAACCCGATCACGAAACTATATTATCGCTTCCGGCGCAATCTGAAGGCATTCCGGCTTTATCTGGTCCTGTCCGGACCCGGGCTCGTGGTCATGATCGCCGACAACGACGCCGGCGGCATCACCACCTATGCCGCCACCGGCGCCAAGTACCAGTACCACCTGATCTGGTTCCTGCTGGTGCTGATCCCGGTCGCCTACTACGTCCAGGAGATGACGGTGCGGCTCGGCGCGGTCACCAAACGTGGCCATGCCGAGGCCATCTTCGACGGTTTCGGCGCGTTCTGGGGCTGGTTCTCGCTGATCGATCTGCTCCTTGTCGACTGGCTCACGCTGGTCACCGAGTTCGTCGGCATGACCGCGGCGCTGGGGATCTTCGGGGTGCCGCCCTGGGCGACGGTCGCCGGCGTCTGCGTCCTGATGGGCGTGATCGTGGTCAACGGGCGCTACTGGACCTGGGAAAAGATCGCGATGGCCTTCTGCGTGGTCAACCTGATCTACATCCCCGGCGCCTTCATGGTGCAGCCGCGACTGTCCGACATTCTCGGCCAGGGTCTGATCCCGAACTTCCCCGGCGGCTTCAACGGCGAGCTGTTCTTCTTCATGATGGCCAATATCGGCACCACCATCGCGCCCTGGATGCTGTTCTTCCAGCAATCCTCGGTTGTCGACAAGGGCATGAAGGAACGCGACATCCCCTGGGGCCGCGCCGACACGCTGATCGGCTCGGTGTTCACTGTGGTGGTTGCGGTGTTCATCGTCATCGTCACCGGCACGGTGTTGAACGGCGTGGTGATCGACGATGCGGCGCAGGCCGCCTCGGTGCTGATGGAGCGCGACCGCTGGCTGGGCACCTTCCTGGCGATCGGCCTGTTCGACGCCGGCCTGCTCGGGGCGATCTGCATATCGCTCGCCAGTTCCTGGGCGTTCGGCGAAATCTTCGGCTGGGCGCATTCGCTGAACAACAAAATCCGCGAAGCGCCGGCCTTCTATATAAATTACTTCATTACCCTGGTCTCGGCCGGCCTGGTGGTGCTGATCCCCGGCGCCCCGCTGGTGCTGATCACGCTGTTCGTCCAGGTGGTGGCGGTGACGCTGCTGCCGGCCGCGCTGGTGTTCCTGATCCTGCTGCTGAATGACCGGAAAACCATGGGCGAATACGCCAACACGCGAACCCAGAACATCGTCTGCGGCGGCATCGTCGCCGTCATCATTGTGCTGTCGACGCTGTACGCCATCAGCACGCTGTTCCCCAGCCTGTTCGGGTGAGGTCGTCATGCGCATTACCCGTCTGCTGCACCATGCCCTGTCCGACCTGATCGCGCGGATACGCGCCATCAACCACCGCTACGCCGTGCCCCGGCTGGCCATGTCGCCGGCGGTGCGCTGGTCGCTGCTGGCGCTGCGGGTCTATCTGCTGCTGCTGGTCGTGCTGCTCGGCTACAGGTTCGCCACACTCGTTGTCCATTGAGCGAGGATCGACAATGTCCGAGAAACCCATCGCCGATGGCGCGGTCTTCCTGCTCAGCGACCTGATCGGCGGCAAGGTGCAGGCGGCGGGCCGCACAATCGGCCGGCTCGGCGATCTGGTCGCGGTCGAATCGGGCCGGGTTCCCGAGATCACCCATCTGCTCGTGCGGCGCCGGTTCGGTCACAAATCCCTGCTGGTGCCCTGGGCCCGCGTGACCGCTCTCGATGCCCATGGCCGGGTGACGATCGACATCGGCGCGCCGGAACCGTTCGAGGGCGAGCCGGCGGACGGGCAGATCTGCCTCGCCGACCACGTGCTCGACAAGAAGGTGCTGGATTGCGACGACGATGAGGTCGAGGTCGTCTACGACGTGAAGCTGACCGCGCGGAACGGCTTGCTCTATGCGACCGATGTCGATTGCTCGCGCGCCGGTTTCCTGCGCCGGATCGGCCTCAAGCGCGTCTCCGACTTCATCCGCGGGCTGGCCGACAGCATCCGCAGCGACACCATCCCGTGGACCTACGTGCAGCGCCTGCCGACATCCATCGGCAGCTTCCAGGGCAACGTGAAGCTGAACGTGCTGAAGGAAAAGCTGACGGAAATCCATCCGGTCGATCTCGCCGACATTCTCGAGGAGCTCGATCACGAGCAACGGATGGCGATTTTCACCGCCCTCGAAACCGAGCACGCCTCCCAGACGCTCGAGGAAGTCGAGCCGCGGGTGCAGCGCCAGCTCGTTTCGTCCTTGTCGATCGAGCGGACCGCCGAGCTGGTCAACGAAATGACCCCGGCGCAGGCGGCCGACCTGCTGGCCGAGCTGCCGGCAAGCGACGTGGACATGATCCTTGAGCGCATCGCCGCGGCGGACGCGGCGCGCATCCGCTTCCTGCTGGAACGCCATGAAGACCGGATCAGCGCCTACACGACGCCCCGTTTCATCGCCTTTCCGCCCGACGCGGTGGTGCGCGATGTCATCCGCACCTATCGCGACCTGGCCCGCGAGGCCGACGTGGTGATGTATGTCTATGTGCTCGATCGCACCGGCGGCCTGCTCGGGGTGATCGACATCCGCGAGTTGCTGCAGGCGGAGCCGCGCGATCGTCTGTCGGACATCATGACGAGCAATCTGGTCGTGTTGCAGGAGACCGAGTCGGTGGCCGACGCCCGCAAGCTGTTCGCCCGCTACGGCTTCCGGGCAATCCCGGTGGTGGACGAGGGCAACCTGCTGAAGGGCGTGATTCCGTATCGCGATGTCATGCAGCTGGCGCATCCGGCGGCGGAATGACAGCGTCCGGGTTATGCGCCGGGCGCCGGTTTGCGGCAGACGGCGGTCCACGCGGTTTTTTCTGGCCGCCGCCGGCGCGGCCGGTGGCGGCGGCGATAATACATGGTCTGGATACCCCCGGTCCGACCGATTCCCGGCCGCCACGGTAAGAGACAGCCATGCATGATTTCGATCTGCTGCCGCACGTCAGGGATCTTGCCATCGCCTACGGCCTCGCCGTGCCGATCGGATGGGATCGGGAGCGGCAGGAGCGTTCCGCCGGCCTGCGCACCTTCCCGCTGGTTGCCATTGCCAGCCTGTGCCTTCATTCAGGCAACCGAGCGCGCCGGCATTAACTCGAACGTCGTCGCTGGAGCGGTCGAGGGCCTGATCGCTGGCATGGGGTTTATCGGCGGCGGAACAATCCTCAAGGAGGGAATAAGCGTGCGCGGCACCGCTACCGCCGCAAGCCTGTGGGCCACCGCCGCGATCGGCCTCTCCGTGGGGTTTGGCACCTATAACGTCGCTGTGGTGATCGCCGCGGCGACGTTCCTGACGCTACGGCTGCCCAAGCCCCAGAAAAGCGGCAGCCCGTAACGGCGGTGTCCTCGCGGGAGGCGGTTGCGGGAGAATGGCCGCCCCGGGTTCCTTCCGGCCAGCAGCGACCCAAGCGGCAACGGTGCTGAGGGAAATTTCCAGGGAATCTGCCGGTTTGATGGTGCTGTTGGAGAGGATTGAACTCTCGACCTCTCCCTTACCAAGGGAGTGCTCTACCACTGAGCTACAACAGCGCCGGAGGCCGAAGCGGCGGACTACCTAGCGGTCCGGGCAGCGGCGCGCAACCCCTATCCGCCGGCAGGCTGCGGCCTGCACGGAAAGAGCCTCCCTGTTCATGCTATCGGCCATCGCTGGCGGCACACATCACTGGCGGCAAAAGGACAACGGATTCCGTCCTTCTTCCCCCGGCCTGGCTCCGCCGGCAGTTTCCCCCCAGGCGCAGCCCGGTGCTTGCCGGATCTGATCACTCGCCCTGGCTGCGCCAGCCGTAATGGGCGTGGAGCTTTTCTTCATAGGCCTGATCGATGATCTCGTCAGGGTCCCATGGCGGGCTGGACTTGATCTGATCGCGGCCAAGGTCAAGCCGGATGTGCTTGTCCGACCACCTGAACTCCTGCACGGCAGAGGGCGACGCCAGCACGTGCTTACCAAACCACCAGTTTTGCGTATTGATAATAAGGTAGCGGATTTCCCATCGGATATCGTCAAAAAGCAGGTCCTCGACATGGCCGATCTCGCCGTCGCGGGCCTGGATCTGATAGCCGGTGATGGTGGCCGCGCTGCACAGATGCGGGTCTTTCTCATTCAGGCGGGATTCGAGTTCGGCGACCTCACCCACCGGCACGCGGGCCTCGGCCGCTGCCGGCGATGCGTCGGCCCCGCCCGCCGCCGTCGCAACCTCCTCCACGCCGTAATGGTGATACAGATGATCCTCCAACTGCCGTGACAGAGGCTGAATATCCAGGATCTCGGGGCCGTTCTCGACCTGCGCCTTCGTCAGCCTCACCGGCAGCTGTAGCAGCTCGGTGTCGGCCGGCTCGATGGCGGAGGGATGAATGAGCACCTTGCGCCCGCTGAGCCAGTTCCCGGTATTCGCCACCAGCCAACGCACATTCCAGTTGCGGTCGTCGAACAAGAGATCGCTGACGGTGCCGAAACTGCCGTCTTTTGCCTCGATGGTGTAGCCCTTGAGCGCTGATATGGCCAATAACATGGCTTTTCTCCTTCCCAGGATGTCGGCTTGATCTTCCGGCCCGCGGATAACGGACCTTATCGCCATTACTCTCCTGCGGCTCTGCTTTGACAGGCTCGGAAACTACTCAGTGCCGGTGCGGCGCCGGAGGGCACAGGCCGCGACTGTCGGGACAGGTTGACAGCATCTGCTGATCGCTTATTTTTCATTATGATGTCGGAGCTGGGTTGGGATGGTCGAGACAACGCAAACCACGGCGCAACCAGACCCGCCTAAGGCGGAACGGTTGCGTGACGATCTCAAAATCTACGAGATGTTTCGCGATTATATAAAGCACGAAGATGGATTAATAAACAGCCGTTTGATGTGGATATTAACAATTAACGGGTTTTTATTTACTGCCTATGGATTAACTTTACAAAAGAAGCTTGACATTACGTATAATATGTCGACCTATCTGTTGGCCCATGATTCGATCGACGAAAAATATGATTTATTGCATTCCCTGGGGTTGATTTCCGATTTATATGGAATATACGTGTTTCTTATCGTTATTTCTACGGTTGGGATTTTTGTAAGTGTTACCGGCTTAAATTCGATAAATAGAGCGCACACGGCCCTTGGGAGTTTGAGAGCAATATTTCACAAAGAGTACCCTGAGTTAAGAGATTGTGGCGGCCCGCGCGCTGGCGGGTGCAGGTGCCCCACCGACGTTAAGATTTTGTGCAAGCTCGGCGATGCCGTCAGAAGCGTCGAATTTCCTTCTATTGCTGCGGCTGGAGTGGAAAGTACATTGCTTTCTAAATCCTCCGCATGGATAAGAATCCCAACAATTTTGCTGTTTTGTTGGGGGATTTCTCTGTTCTATCTTTTTGTGGATGGAAGTAATTTTGTATCCTTGATAGGCATTGAAAAGCCCGCAATTCCGTATTACAATCACCTCGTCCTCTTCGGATATACGATTTTTTGAAGCTTTAGCGGCCGACCCGCTGATAACCCTATCTTGCCGTTCGTTGCCAATGCATTCCAGGTCGGACTATTAACGGAATGGGTTCCAAGCGACCACTGCCCGTCGCGCCGGTGCGGGGTGCCCCCTGGTCTTGCTTGCTTCACCCATTTGCCCTGGCCCCGGACCTCTGGCCTTCCTTCCATCCGCCCGGCCGGGTAGCCTGTCCGATGCGGCAGCGTGACGGCCGACGGAGGACGGAACCCATGGCACTCTCACCGCTGGCCGGCCAGCCGGCACCGCCTGACCTGCTGGTCGATCTGGACCGGCTGCAGGCGGCCTATCACGACACCACCCCCGATTCCGCCGACCCGGCCCAGCTTGTGCAGTTCGGCACCAGCGGCCATCGCGGCAGTTCGTTGCTGGGCTCGTTCAACGCGGCGCATATCCTTGCCGTCACCCAGGCCATCTGCGACCACCGCCGCGCCCAGGGCATCGACGGCCCGCTCTATATGGGCCGCGACTCGCACGCGCTGTCCGCCGCCGCCCAGCACACCGCGCTGGAGGTGCTGGCGGCCAACGGCGTCACCACGCTGATCCAGCGCGATGACGGGGTAACGCCGACGCCGGTCGTCTCGCGCGCCATCCTGGTGCACAACCGCGGCCGCACAGCCGGTCTGGCCGACGGCATCCTCATCACCCCCTCGCACAACCCGCCCGAGGATGGCGGCTTCAAATACAACCCGCCGAATGGCGGCCCGGCGGATACCGACGTGACGCGCTGGGTGCAGGACCGCGCCAACGCCCTGCTCGCCGAGGGCAATCGCGGGGTGAAACGCATCAGCCTGGCCGCGGCACTGGCGGCGGAGACCACGCGGCAGGCGGATTTCATCCGTCCCTATGTGGACGATTTGCGCCACGTGATCGACATGGACGCCATCCGCAGCGCCGGCCTGCGGCTCGGCGTCGATCCGCTCGGCGGCGCCTCGCTGCCGTACTGGGGGCCGATCGCCGACACCTACGGGCTCGACCTCACCGTGGTGAATGACAGCCTCGACCCGCGGTTCGGGTTCATGACGCTGGACCATGACGGGCGCATCCGCATGGACTGCTCCAGCCCCTGCGCCATGGCCGGGCTGATCGGCCTGAAGGACCGGTTTGACCTGGCCTTCGCCAACGATCCCGACGCCGACCGGCATGGCATCGTCACGCCCGGTTCCGGGCTGCTGAACCCCAACCATTACCTGGCGGTCGCCATCGACTATCTGCTGACCCACCGGCCGGAATGGCCGGCGCAGGCGGCGGTCGGCAAAACGCTGGTCAGCAGCGGCCTGATCGACCGCGTGGTGGCGCGGCACGGCAGGCGGCTGTTGGAAGTGCCGGTCGGGTTCAAATGGTTCGCCCCCGGCCTGTTCGACGGCTCCTGCTGTTTCGGCGGCGAGGAGAGCGCGGGCGCCAGTTTCCTCCGCCTGGACGGCACCGTGTGGACCACCGACAAGGACGGACCGCTGTTGAACCTGCTGGCCGCCGAAATCACCGCCCGCACCGGCCGCGACCCCGGCGAACACTATCTGGCGCTGACCCGGGAACTCGGCACGGCGTACTACACCCGCATCGACACCCCGGCGACGCCGGCCCAGAAGGCGCAGTTGCAGAAACTGTCGCCGGAGGCGGTGCGCAGCGCCACCCTGGCCGGCGAGCCGATCCTGCGGCGCCTGACCCGCGCCCCCGGCAACGACGCGCCGATCGGCGGGTTGAAAGTGGCCTCGGAACATGGCTGGTTCGTCGCCCGCCCGTCCGGCACCGAGAACATCGTCAAGCTCTACGCCGAGAGTTTCCGCAACGCGGCGCATCTGCAGCGCATCCTGGACGAGGCGCAGCAGATCATGGCGGACACGCTGGCGGGGTAGGGGGCATGGCCGAGCGTCCCCCGATGCCGAAGTCGAAGCCGAAGCCCACCCGGACGCCCCAGGCCCAGGCGGCGCAGGAGGAGCGCCACGCCCGCGAGGCGGCGGCCCTGCGGGAGAACCTGCGCCGCCGCAAGCAGCAGGCGCGCGACCGCAGCGCGACGGAGGAGGCTCCCGAACCCGGGCCGGACCCTGTCCGTCCGGACGAGTCCGCGCCGTGACAGGGTTTCGTCGTCCGAACATGACCGTCGGGTTGTTCGGCGAATCCCGACAACCCTAAGTGCCGCCCCGGAACAAACGAATTGATTTGAGACGACGTTTCCATTCCGCGAAGGCCAAAAATCCGGTCTGCCTCGCGCGGTTTGTGTGGTATGCGGTAACCTCCGCTTCGCACATACTTGCCATTGCGGAATCAGTTTCCCGGCGAACACGAAGGGGGCGGCATGGACATTGAGCGGCAGATCCGTCGCACGATCGACGCCGTCTCGGCCGCCGTCGCCGGCGAAGCCGAGTGGACCACCGCGAGCCGCGCGCTGGAGGATCTGGTCGGCGCACGCAACCATACCCTTTTCGTCGGCGCACCCGCCTCCGGAGCGTTCGAAGTCCTCAGCACCGGTCACGACGTTTCGGACGGACGCCGCTACCGTGAATATTACCATAAGCTTGATCTCTGGGCGATCCGTGGTGCCGCACGCCGGAATCCGGCCCCTTTCCTCGGGACCGAGTTGGTCCCGGCAGAGCAACTGCGCAAATCGGAAATCTTTACCGATCATCTTCGCCCGACCGGCGTCTTCCATGTGGCCGGGGCGATAATGCCGCTCGGCGGGTCAGCGGACTCCCTGTTTCTCGGACTGCACCGGCCGGAATCGTCCCCGGACTTCGAGGAACGGCACTGCCTCGCCCTGCAGGAAGTGCTTCCCCATCTTCGCCGGGGCCTTCGCCTGCGACAGGAACTGAGCGCGGCCACCGGCGCGGCGCAGGCCGCCATGGCCGGGCTGGCGGCCCTGGGCACACCCGCTTTGGCCGTGGACTCGAACAACCGCATCCTGTTTGCCAACCCGTTGTCCGCTGCATTGCTCCAGGCCAGGCGGGGCCTGGCCAGTCGCGCCGGCCATTGCGTGGCCGCCGACCCGGCCGACACGGAGGCGGTGGCGGCCCTGATCCGCCTGGTGGCCCGCGGCGGAAGCGGCGGCCTGCTCCGCCTGCGCGCCGCGGCGGGCGGGGCATCGCTCACCCTGATGGCCAGCCGGCCCGCCGATGCCGGCCCGCCGGGTGTCGTTCTGCTCTTTCTGCTGGACCCCACCGCACGGCGTGCCCAGGCCAGGGCCGGACTGCTCCAGGTGATGTACGGCCTCACGCCGGCGGAAGCCGAGGTCGCGGAAGCCGCTTCACGGGGGGAAGCCGCGGCCTGCATCGCCTTCCAGCGCGGCACATCGGAAGCGACCGTGCGCGCGCAACTCCGGGTTGTCCTTGACAAAACAGCAACGAAAAACCTGCGCGAGCTCGCTGCGACGGTCATTGCATTGCCGGAGGAGCCGGCATAGCCGGCTTCGCCCGGCATCGTCCTCGCCGATGCCGACAATGCGCGGGTCCAATAGTCAGTTCTGATGATGTGGCTGCGGCCGCGGAACGGCTTTTTAGCGCCGCGAGGGTCATGCTATGTCCAGAAGCGTCATTATTGCTTTGAGCGTGGGCGCCGAAGCCCTGTTCGTCGTCGCCCTGCTTGATCGTTCGGCGTGGCTCTCACGTTGCGCTGTCGCTGTCGGGGCCACCCTGCTGCTGGGCATGGTTTACAGCGTCGTGCTGGCGCCCCCGTAGCGGCCTGCCAGGACCGGCGGGTCTCCGGGGCCGCCTGCTATCCGCTTGCCCGCCTCCTGCCGCCCGCGCAGGATGCGCCCATGAGCGAAACCGTCATCGACGTGAAGGGCATGAGCTGTCCGCTGCCCGTGCTGCGCGCCAACCGTGCCCTGCGCGGGCTGGCCGCCGGCGATCGCCTGCGGGTGCTCGCCACCGACCGGGCCGCGGTGGCCGACTTCCAGGCCTTCTGCCGCGAAACCGGCCATGCCCTGCTGGCGTGGAGCGAGGAGGGAGGGGTATTCAGCTTCGTGATCCGCAAGAAAGCGGACTGAAGCCGAGGAGACGCCCGTGTCGGTTGCCCTGATCACCCACCCCGCGTGCCTCGAGCACGATACCGGCCCCTGGCACCCGGAATGCGCCGACCGCCTGCGTGCCGTGCTGCGCGCCCTGGAGGCCGAGGAATTCCTGCCCCTGCTGCGCGAAGCCGCCCCCGCCGCCACCCTGGAGCAGCTCACCCGCGTCCACCCCGCCGATTATGTGCAGGCCATCCTCGGCATCCGCCCCGAGCCCGGCGAACACGTGCCGCTGGACAACGATACGGTGATGAGCGCCGGCAGCGCCGAGGCCGCCCTGCGCTCGGCCGGCGGCGCCGTGCATGGGGTCGATGCGGTGATGGAGGGCTGGGCCCGCCAGGCTTTCGTCGCCACCCGCCCGCCCGGCCACCACGCCGAACGCTCGCGGCCGCTGGGGTTCTGCCTGTTCTCCAACGCCGCCATTGCTGCCCGCCACGCCCAGGTGGCCTGGCACCTGAAGCGCGTCGCCGTGGTCGATTTCGACGTCCACCACGGCAACGGCACGCAGGATATTTTCGGCGCCGATCCCGGCCTGTTCTACGCCTCCAGCCACCAGTTCCCCTGTTTCCCCGGCACCGGCACGGTCAGCGAACACGGCACCGCCAACAACATCCTCAACGTGCCGCTGCCGCCCGGCGCCAATGGCGGCGATTTCCGCGACGCCTGGGACCACATCATCCTCCCCGCGCTCGATGCCTTCGCCCCCGAACTG
This sequence comes from uncultured Alphaproteobacteria bacterium, assembly GCA_963709085.1. Classification (GTDB taxonomy): domain Bacteria; phylum Pseudomonadota; class Alphaproteobacteria; order Acetobacterales; family Acetobacteraceae; genus Rhodovastum. Next base: position 2,648,882 of record CAVPVB010000007.1, on the reverse strand, counting down.
CTGATTGTTTCCGCCGGCTTCGATGCCCATAAGCTGGACCCGCTCGCCCAGCTCCGCCTGGAGACCGCGGATTTCCGCTGGATCACCGAGCGGCTGCTGGAATCGGCACGGCTGCATTGCGGTGGCCGCCTGGTGTCGCTGCTGGAGGGCGGCTACGACCTCGACGCGCTGGCCGCCTGCAGCGCCGCCCATGTCCGGGCCATGTTGCACGGATGACATAAGACGTTACCTGAGGGGTTGGCGCCGGCCGCCCGCCGGGTTACGAACAGGGCACTTCGATGACGGTTGCGACCCCTCAGGAGCCCGACCATGCCCGCCGCCCGGCAGACGCCAACGACAGCGGTTCCGGCCGACCCGGCGGTGGCTGCTCTCTCCTTCGAGGATGCCCTGGCCGAGCTGGAAAAAATCGTCCGCGGCCTGGAAGGTGGCCAGCAGAAGCTGGAGGACGCCATCGGCGCCTATGAGCGCGGCGCCCGCCTGCGCGCCCATTGCGAGGCCAAGCTGGCCGAGGCCGAAGCGCGGGTGCAGGCCATCGTCGCCGCGGCCGACGGTTCTGTCGCGCTGCGGCCGGCCGACTGAGTTTCCAGGACAGACGCATCATGCACGCATCCGTTTCCGCCATTTCCCTTGCCGCCGCCCTGGCGCGCGTCGCCACCGAGGTGGAGGCCGCGCTGGAAGACCTGCTGCCCCCCGTCGAGGGCGCCGAGGCCCGGCTGATCGAGGCCATGCGCTATGCCTGCCTCGGCGGCGGCAAGCGGTTGCGCGCCTTCCTGGCGATGGAAACCGCGGCGCTGTTCAGCGTTGACCGCCGCTGCGCCGCGCGGGCCGGCGCCGCCATCGAGATGGTGCACGCCTATTCGCTGGTGCATGACGACCTGCCCGCCATGGACGACGACGATCTGCGCCGCGGCAAGCCGTCCTGCCACCGCGCCTTCGACGAGGCCACCGCCATCCTCGCCGGCGACGCATTGCAGACCCGCGCTTTCGAGGTGCTGGCCGAGCCCGACACCCATTCCAACCCGGAGGCGCGCTGCGAACTGGTGGCGGCGCTGGCGCTGGCCGCCGGTGCCCGCGGCATGGTCGGCGGCCAGATGATCGACATGGTCAGCGAGGGCCAGGCGCTTGATGCGGAACAGATTACCCGGCTGCACGCGCTCAAGACCGGCCGGCTGATTCAGTTCAGCGCCGAGGCGGGCGCCATCCTGGGCCGGGCCGCCTCGGCACAACGTCATCTGCTGGCGGCCTATGGGCGCGATCTGGGCGCGGCGTTCCAGATTGCCGACGATCTGCTGGACGCGACCGGAACAACGGAAGAGACCGGCAAAACGGCCGGGAAGGACGAGGCGGCCGGCAAGGCGACGCTGGTGTCCGTTCTGGGGGTGGAGCGGGCCCGCGCCCAGGCCGAGGCGCTGGCGGACCAGGCCGCCCGGCACCTGGAGAGTTTCGGCCCCAAGGCTGACTTGCTGCGAGACCTGGCCGGATACGTGGTTTCCCGGCGCAAATGAGCCGGACCTGAGGACTGAGATATGAACGTACCCGTCGCCCCGCCCATCCAGTTATCCCCCAGCCCGCCGACGCCGATGCTGGACCGGGTGCGCTACCCCGCCGACCTGCGCAATTTCTCGGCCGAGCAACTCAAGCAGCTGGCCGACGAGCTGCGCGCGGAGACGCTGGACGCGGTATCGGTCACCGGCGGCCATCTCGGCGCCTCGCTCGGTGTGGTCGAGCTGACGGTGGCGATCCACGCCATCTTCGACACCCCGTATGACCGGCTGATCTGGGATGTCGGCCACCAGTGCTACCCGCACAAAATCCTGACCGGCCGGCGCGACCGCATCCGCACGCTGCGCCAGGGCGGCGGGCTGTCCGGTTTCACCAAGCGGTCCGAAAGCGACTACGACCCGTTCGGCGCGGCGCATAGCAGCACCTCCATCTCGGCCGGGCTGGGCATGGCGGTGGCGCGCGACCTGAAGGCCGCCCGTGGCCTTGCCGATGACCGCCACGTCATCGCCGTGATCGGCGACGGCGCGATGAGCGCCGGCATGGCCTACGAGGCGATGAACAACGCCGGCGTCCTGCGCTCGCGGCTGATCGTGATCCTCAACGACAACGACATGTCGATCGCCCCGCCGGTGGGGGCGATGAGCGCCTACCTGTCGCGGCTGCTGTCATCGCGCAGCTTCCTCAACCTGCGCGAGGCTGGCGGTGAAGATGGCGCAAGTCGCTTCCCGAGCGGCATCGAGCGCACGGCCCGGCGGGCGGAGGAATTCGCCCGCGGCATCCTGACCGGCGGCGGCACGCTGTTCGAGGAACTGGGCTTCTACTATGTCGGCCCGATCGACGGCCACAATCTGGACCATCTGCTGCCGGTGCTGCGCAATGTGCGCGACGCCGATGGCGGCCCGATCCTGGTGCATGCGATCACCCAGAAGGGCAAGGGCTACGGTCCGGCCGAGGAGAGTGCGGACAAGCTGCACGCGGTCAACCGCTTCAACGTGGTGACCGGCGAGCAGGCGAAGGCGCCGCCGGGGCCGCCGAGCTACACCAAGGTTTTCGCCAACGCGCTGATCGCCGAGGCCGAAGCGCGATCCCGACATCGTGGCGATCACCGCGGCGATGCCGTCCGGCACCGGGCTGGACGCGTTTGCCAAGCGGTTTCCGGACCGCTGCTTCGACGTGGGCATCGCCGAACAGCACGCGGTGACGTTCGCGGCGGGCCTGGCGACCGAGGGCATGAAGCCGTTCTGCGCGATCTATTCCACCTTCCTGCAGCGCGCCTACGACCAGGTGGTGCATGACGTGGCGCTGCAGGGCCTGCCGGTGCGCTTCGCCATGGACCGGGCCGGGCTGGTGGGCGCCGACGGCGCGACCCATGCCGGCAGTTTCGACCTTGCCTTCCTCGGCTGCCTGCCCGGCATCGTGCTGATGGCGCCGTCCGACGAGGCGGAACTGATGCACGCGGTGGCGACCGCGGCGGCGATCGACGATCGCCCGAGCGCGTTCCGCTATCCGCGCGGCGAAGGGCATGGGTCTGGTCCTGCCCGAGCGCGGCGAAGTGCTGCCGATCGGCCGCGGCCGGGTCCTGCGCGAGGGCGGCAAGGTGGCGCTGCTATCGCTGGGCACGCGGCTGCACGATGCGCTGCGGGCGGCGGAGGAACTGGCGGCAGCGCGGGCCTGCCGGCGACGGTGGCGGATGCCCGCTTCGCCAAGCCGCTGGACACCGCGCTGATCGAGCAGCTGGCCCGGCATCACGAGGTGCTGGTGACGATCGAGGAGGGCAGTTCGGGCGGGTTCGGGTCTGCCGTGCTGCATCATCTGGCGTGGAAGGGATTGCTGGATCATGGGGTCCGGCTGCGCCCGATGGTGCTGCCGGACCGTTTCATCGACCAGGACACCCAGACCCGGCAGATCGCCGAGGCCGGGCTGGCCGCCAAGGACATTGTTGCCACGGTGCTGACCGCGCTGGGGCGGGAAGTGGCGGCGGTTACTGCGTAAAGGGTCCAGGGGCCAATGGCCCCTGGTGGGGTGCAGGGGCAAAGCCCCTGCCGGGGTCCGGGGCCGCGCCCCGGCCGTGCCCCGATGAAGCACCGTGCGGACCAACTATTGGTAGATCGCGGCCTGGTGGAATCCCGCACCCGCGCGCAGGCCCTGATCATCGCCGGCCGCGTCTTCTCCGGCGAGCGCCGCATCGACAAGCCCGGCCAGCAACTCGCCGAGGACCAGCCGCTGGAGCTGCGCGGCCAGGACCACCCCTGGGTTTCGCGGGGCGGCCTTAAGCTGGTCCACGCGCTCGACCATTTTGTCCTCGACCCGGCCGGCCTGGTCTGCCTCGACATCGGCGCCTCCACCGGCGGCTTCACGGACGTGCTGCTGTCGCGCGGCGCCGCCCGCGTGCATGCGGTCGATGTCGGCCATGGCCAACTGGCCTGGAAGCTGCGCACCGACCCGCGCGTGGTGGTGCATGAGCGCACCAACGCCCGCCACCTCGCCGCCGAAACCATCGGCGAGCCGGCCGGCGCCCTGGTCTGTGACGCCAGTTTCATCGGTCTGGCCACCTTGCTGCCCGCGCCATTGGCGTTGTGCGCCCCCGGCGCCTGGGCGGTGGCGCTGATCAAGCCGCAATTCGAGGCCGGGCCGGCGGCCGTCGGCAAGGGCGGGGTGGTGCGCGATCCGGCGGTGCACGCGGCGGTCTGTGCCCGTATCCACGAGTGGTGGGCCGGGCTGCCCGGCTGGCAGGTGCTGGGCATCGTCGAGAGCCCGATCACCGGCCCCGAAGGCAACCGCGAATTTCTGCTTGCGGCGCGCCGGCTGGCTGAAGACGTACCGCTGGCCAGGCCTTGAGAAATGACAACCTGAGAAATAGCAAATGGCAGGCGCCCGCACGGTGGGCGCCATCGAAACAGACCGGCCTAATCGGCGGCCTTGGCTGGGCCGGAAAATGCCGTCTCCCGCTGCGAAATCTCCGCCAGCAGCGACCACACCAGCGCCGGCTCCATCTTCACGTTCGGATCATTCAGCAGCCGGTCGACTTCATCAAGCTTGCGGGCGTAATCCATCTCGGTCATGCGCGCGCTCCTGCTATCGTTCCGATCTAAATACGACGCCACAACCGTGGCACTACGATGGCAGTTTTCGCTTGTGGGGCCGCCTCATTCGAGTTCGTAAGCGAAACGGCGCCTCACAATTTCGTGTTGGCATTACACCGACGACATGACCGCCGGCGCCAGCGCCGCTGTCCGGGCGGCGGGGTGGGCCGGATTGCGAAAGCGCAGCTCCCCGTCCGGTGCGGCGTCGGGCGCGCCGGCGCCGAACAGTTCCAGCCGCGACGCGCAGGTCACCGCCACCACCCGCCGCGCCTCCGGCAGGGTAAGGAACTGCCGGGTCTCGCCCTCCAGCTCCAGCTTCTCGCGCAGATGGCGCCATTCCAGCCGGTCGGTATCCTCGATGAACATCGCCAGGATTCCCGGTCGCGCCCCGGTCAGACGCACCGGCGCCACCGCCGCCATCCGCCGGCGGATCGCCACCGCCACCTCGTTCTCCCGTCCCGCCCGCGCCGCCAGCACGAACACGCCGCGGCCCGCCGCGCTAACCGCCAGATGCGCCTCGTGGCCGAACTCGCGCCGCAGGGAGGACATCAGGCCGTTCTCGTCGGCCTGCGCCGCCGCCAGCATCAGCGGGTCGAGCCGCAGCACGGCCGCTTCGTCATGGTCGGCCCGGCGGCTGCCTTCCAGCATGGTGCGGATGCGCTGGTGCAGCACCGCCAGCGGGTCCGGCTCGCCATCCGCGCGCAGCCCTTGCGGCAGGGTGAGTTTCAGCAAATAGCGGCCGGGATGTGCCGACAGCCAGGTCTGCAGGTCGGGGTCGATGCGGTCCACCAGCCGCACCCAGGCACCGCGATGCACATCGCGGCCCGCCTCGGCCGAGACCGTGTCGCAGGCCAGTTCCGCCTCGACGCCGTGGCGCGACAGCAGCAGGTCGAACGGCGCGCCATCCTCGAAGCCGGCAAAACGCACGGTGAAGCCGCGCTCGCGCTGCAGCGACGCGGTGCGCAACAGATGAAAGACCGGCATCATCGTGCCGCCTTCCTCCAGCCCCGCCCGCAGCGCCGCGCGCAACCGCTCGCGGCCCGGGCGCGACAGGCCGCGATGGGTGCGCACCGCCTCGGCGGCCACCGCGGCCATGTGCCGCTCTGCCGTGCCGGGGATGCGGATGGTCCGCCGGCGCAGGCGCTCGATGGTCACCTCGACGGCATGACGCTGCAACGCCGCCTGGCCCTGCCGCTGCCCCTGCGCCACATCGCGTTCGATCGCCGCCAGCCGGTCGCGCCACAGGCGCGCGCCGACGAGATCGACGAAGCTGTCGAGGGAGGGGAGGGGAGGCGCTTCATTGAAAGCGGTCATGCCGTCCTCGATCGGGTGCGCGTGTCACGGGAAGGCGGAGCCTGACCTGAATGCATGGAAATTTCCCCGCCGTCGAGAGGGGACCGCAGCGGTCCTGTATTTTTCCTGGTCACAACCCGGATAATCCGTCCGGTCGCCCAAAAAACAGGCAGATCAGGGACGAGGCAGGCGCGGCGTGGCGGGCGCGTCGGGGTTTTGGGCCCGCTGCCGCAGCAAATGGTCGGCCAGGACGCAGGCGACCATGGCCTCGGCCACCGGCACAGCGCGGATGCCGACACAAGGATCGTGCCGGCCTTTCGTCATCACCGCCACCTCGCGACCCTGCCGGTCCACGCTGGCGCGCGGGGCGAGGATGGAACTGGTCGGCTTCACTGCGAATCGGGCGACCACGGGCTGGCCGGTGGAAATGCCGCCCAGGATGCCGCCGGCATGGTTGGAGGCGAATTCCACCACCCCGTCATGCATGCGCAGCTCGTCGGCGTTCTCTTCGCCCGTCAGGGAAGCCGTGGTGAAGCCGTCGCCAATTTCGACGCCCTTCACCGCGTTGATGCCCATCAGCGCGGCGGCCAGATCGGCATCGAGCTTGGCATAGACCGGCGCGCCCAGCCCGGGCGGCACGCCCTCGGCCACCACCTCGATCACCGCGCCGCAGGAGGAGCCGGCCCGGCGCACATCGTCCAGATACTCTTCCCAGGTCGCCGCGGCGACGGGGTCGGGGCAGAAGAACGGATTGGCGGCCACGCCATCCCAGTCCCAGCGGGCGCGGTCGATGCCGTGCGGGCCGAGTTGCACCAGGGCGGCGCGTATCCGCACCCCGGCGCCGAGGACCAGCCGCGCCACCGCGCCGGCGGCCACCCGCATGGCGGTCTCGCGCGCCGAACTGCGGCCGCCGCCGCGAAAATCGCGGATGCCGTATTTCAGCTCGTAGGTCAGGTCGGCATGGCCGGGGCGGAAGCGCTCGGCGATGTCGCCGTAATCCTTCGAGCGCTGGTCCACATTGTCGATCTGCAGCGCGATCGGCGTGCCGGTCGTCTGGCCCTGGAACACGCCGGACAGGATGCGCACCGTGTCCGGCTCCTGGCGCTGGGTGGTGAAGCGCGACTGGCCGGGCCGGCGGCGGTCCAGCCAGGGCTGGATGTCGGCTTCCGACAGCGGCAGGCGGGGCGGGCAGCCATCGACCACGCAACCGATGGCCGGCCCGTGGCTCTCGCCCCAGGTGGTGACACGGAACAGGTGGCCGAAGCTGTTATGCGACATGGTCCGGGCCCGTCCTGGCCGCCGCTTATTCGTTGGAGAGGGTGAAATCCGGTGCGTCGGGGTTCTTCATGCCCTGGATATGGTAGCCGGTATCGACATGGTGCACCTCGCCGGTCACCCCGGAGGACAAATCCGACAGCAGGTACACCCCGGCGCCGCCGACATCCTCGATGGTGACGTTGCGCCGCAGCGGCGCGTTGAACTGGTTCCACTTGAGAATATAGCGGAAATCGCCGATGCCGCTGGCCGCCAGGGTGCGGATCGGCCCGGCGCTGATGGCGTTCACCCGCACATTATCCGGCCCGAGATCGGCGGCCAGGTAGCGCACCGAGGCTTCCAGCGCCGCCTTGGCCACGCCCATGACGTTATAATGCGGCGTCCAGCGCTCGGCGCCGAGATAGGTCAGCGTCAGCATCGCGCCGCCCGGGCGCATCATCGCCGCCGCCCGCCGCGCCGCCGCGGTGAAGCTGAAGCAGGAGATGTCGAGCGCCTGCAGGAACGCCGCCCGCGGGGTGTCCACATAGCGGCCGCGCAGGAACTGCTTGTCGGCGAAGCCGATGGCGTGCACCAGGAAATCCAGGCCGTCCCAGCGCTCGGCCAGGGCCGCGAAGGCGGCGTCGATGCTGGCATCCTCGGCCACGTCGCAGGGCATCAGCAGGTCGCTGCCCACGCTGGCCGCCAGCGGGCGCACCCGCCGCTCCAGCGCCTCGCCCTGATAGGTGAAGGCCAGCTCGGCCCCCTGCGCCGCGCAGGCCGCGGCGATGCCCCAGCCCAGCGACCGGTCGTTCGCCACACCCATGATCAGGCCGCGACGGCCTTTCATCAGCGTGCCCTTCGCGGGCGCGGCGGCATCTTCGCCCTGGTCCATATGCGGTATCCTGAGTTCTGGCGTCATTCCTGCGCCGTGGTGACACATGCAAGGGCATTCGGGCAAGCGGGGGCGGCCACGCGGAGGGAAGGAAAGTCAGTCGCAAGCCGCAGGGCAATCGGGTGAAGGAAGACCAGGGGCTCTGCCCCTGGACCCCGCTAAGGGCGGAGCCCTTAGAACCCATTCGTTTTAAGGGTTTTGGGAAGAGGGGGGTGAGGAGGAGCCGCAGCATCTCCTCACCCCCCTCTTCCCAAAACCCTTCAAGTGATGGGGTCCAGGGGCCTCTCGGCCCTTGGCGGGTCCAGGGCAGAGCCCTGGCCTTCCTTCACCCGATTGCCCTGTGAGAAGGGCCGGTCTTCCTTCCTTTATTCAGCGGTGCCAGATAGGCCTCGACTGAGGAGATACGCCGCCCATGCCCGATCCGCTGGAAACGTTCCGCGGCTGGTTCGCTGAAGCCGAGCAGGCGGAACCGAACGATCCCAACGCCATGGCGGTGGCCAGCGCCACGCCGGAGGGGCTGCCCTCGGTACGCATGGTGCTGCTGAAGGAGTGGGATGCGCGCGGTTTCGTTTTCTACACCAACAAGGAAAGCCGCAAGGGCGGCGAACTGAACGCCAACCCGCATGCCGCCCTGCTGTTCCACTGGAAAAGCCTGCGCCGCCAGGTGCGAATCGAGGGCACGGTGGAGGATGTGTCCGATGCCGAGGCGGACGCCTATTATGCGTCGCGGGCGCGGCTGTCGCGCATCGGCGCCTGGGCCTCGGAGCAGTCCCGCCCGCTGCCCGGGCGCGGCGCACTGCTCAAGCGCATGGCCCTGTACGAGGCTACCCATATCGGCGAACACATCCCCCGGCCGCCCTTCTGGTCGGGCTACCGCGTGGTGCCGGCGCGGATCGAGTTCTGGCAGGAGATGCCGTTCCGCCTGCACGACCGCACCGTCTATCTGCGCGCGGGCGAGGGCTGGGACGTCGTGAAGCTGTACCCTTAACCTTGGCCGTTCCCCCCGAACAGGCGCCGGTCGCCGCCCTGCTGCAGGCGCTGGCCGGCACGCCGCCGGTGGAGACGCCTATTTCGGCCGTTTTCCTCGGCGCCGACACGGTGTGGAAGCTGCGCAAGGCGGTGCGGCTGTCGTTCCTGGATTTTTCCGCCCTGGCCGAGCGGCAGCGCACCGCGTGGCGCGAATTCGCGCTGAACAGCGCCGCCGCGCCCGGCCTGTATCGCGATGTGGTGCCGGTGATGCGCCGGCCGGACGGGGCGCTGGCGCTGGGGGGCGAGGGCACGGTGGTGGACTGGGTGGTTCGCATGGCCCGCGTGCCGGAAGGCGATTTCCTGGAGCGCCGCCTGCCGGACGGGCTGGACCCGGGGCTGCTCGACGGGCTGGGCAACTCGGTTGCCGCCTGGCACGCTGCCCTGGCGCCGGTGGACAAGGACCAGGCGACGGCGATGCCGGCAGTGGCCGAAGGCAACGTCCAGGCGGCGCTGGCGGCCGGGTTGCCGGCGGCGCGGGTGCAGGCGTGGCGGGCGGCGATGCTGGCCGCCCTGGCGGCCCGGGCGGGCTGGCTGCGCGACCGCACCGCGCGCGGCTTCGTCCGCCGCGCCCATGGCGACCTGCATCTGGGCAACATCTGCCTCTGGCAGGGCCGGCCGGTGCCGTTCGACGCGCTGGAGTTCGACGAGGATCTGGCCACCATCGACCTCGGTTATGACCTCGCCTTCCTGCTGATGGACCTCGACGTGCGCGCCGGCCGGCCGGCCGCCAACCGGGTGCTGAACCGCTACGTCGCCCGCACCGGCGACTGGGACCTGGTCACCGGCCTGCCGCCCTTCCTGTCGCTGCGCGCCATGGTGCGCGCCCATGTCGAGGCCAGAAGCGGCCGGCCAGGCGAGGCGTCGCGCTATCTCGACGCCGCCCTGGCCTATCTGCAGCCGGCGCCGCCGGTGGTGGTGGCGGTGGGCGGGCTGCCGGGCACCGGCAAATCCACCCTCGCCCGGGCGCTGGCGCCGGCGCTCGGCGCCGCGCCCGGAGCGCTGGTGCTGCGCAGCGACGAAATCCGCAAACGCCTGCATGGCGTGAAGCCGGAGCAGCGCCTGCCACAATCGGCCTATGCCGAGCCGGTCAGCCGCGCCGTGCTGGCCGAGTTGTGCCGCGCCGTGGGCGCGACCGCCGCCGCCGGGCACGCCGCCATCGCCGATGCCACTTTCCTCGATCCCGCCGACCGCGCCGCCGTTGCGCGGGCGGCCGGCGGCGCCCATTTCCTCGGCGCCTGGCTGCAGGCGCCGCTGCCGGTCCTGGAAGCGCGGGTGGCTTCCCGTTGCGGCGATGCCTCGGATGCCGACGTGGCGGTGCTGCGCCGCGCCGCCCTGGCCGATAGCGGACCCGGCTTGTGGCTGGCGGTGGACGCCACCGACGCGGCCGCCGCGCTGGCCGCCGTCCGGCGCGGGCTGGTCACGCAAACATGATACGCTGGTATTGATTGCGTTCCGTTCGGGGAGACCAATCATGGCCATCCGCAAGCTGCTCCTGCCGTTGTCCGGCACCGTCGCCGGCGAGGCGGCGCTGGTGACCGCCTTGACCGTCGCGCGCCTGTGGAATGCCCACCTCACCACGCTGCATGTGCGGGTGGACAGCCGCGACGTGGCTCCGCTGGCCGGCGAGGGCCTGTCCGGCGCCATGATCGAGGAGATGATGACGGCCACCGAACAGGAGAGCGCCGCCCGCTGCCACGCCGTGCGCGCCCTGTTCCAGCGCTTCGTGGCCGAGCATGGCGTTGTTGTGCAGGAGCCCCGCCACGGCGCCGGCGGCGCCACCGCCAGCTTCGCCGCCGTGACCGGCCGCGAGGAGGAGGTGGTGGCCCAGCAGGCAAGGCTGGCCGATCTGACCATCGTGGCGCACCCCGAGGCCGGCGACGATGCGTCCTCCTCGGATGCGTTGCACGCGGCGCTGTTCGAATCGGGCCGGCCGGTGCTGATGGCACCGCAGACCCCGCCCGGCCGGATCGGGCGGCGCATCGCGCTGGCCTGGAACGGTTCCGCCGTCTCCGCCTCCGCCGTCGGCTCCGCCATCCCCTGGTTGCGGCAGGCCGAATTGGTGCGGGTGCTGTCGGCCGCGGAGTACCAGCGCCGTGGCCCGGGCGCGCCGGAACTGCTCGAGTACCTGGCGCTGCACGGCGTGGCGGTGGAACTCGCCACCTTCCGGCCGGTCGAGCGCGACGTGGGGGCGGGGCTGCTGAAGGCGGCGCGCGATTTCGGCGCCGATCTGCTGTGCATGGGCGCCTATTCGCAACCGCGGCTGCGCCAGCTCGATTCTCGGCGGGGTCACCCGGCACGTGCTGGAAAAGGCCGACCTGCCCGTGCTGATGAACCGCTGACGTGTACGGGGTCGTTGATCCGGCGGTCGAGGAGGCCGTTCGCGCCTATGTGAAGCTGATGCGGGCCAGCCGTGCGGTGCTGACGCGCATCGAACCGGCGCTGGCCGCCTGCGGCCTGACGCCGACGCAGCTCGGCGTGCTGGAGACGCTGCTGCACAAGGGTGCGATGACCCAGCGCGAACTCGGCCGCAAGGTTTTGACCAGCGCCGGCAACATGACCGATCTGGTGGACAAGCTGGAGCGGCGCAATCTGGTGCGCCGGGTGCGCGACGTTGCCGACCGCCGCGCCGTGCGGGTGGAACTGACCGACCCGGGCCGGGCGATGATCCAGGAGCTGTTTCCGCGCCACGCGATGGACATTGCCCGGGCCATGGCCGGGCTGCCGCCGGAGGACTTGCAGCGGCTCGGCACGTTGCTGCGCACGCTCGGCATGGCGGCCACGCAGCCGGGGGAGGGGGGCGCGCCCCTTGAAGAAGGGTCCGGCCCCTCATAGTTTGATGGCTGAAAGTTCGACATCGAATAATGATGGAGGGGAAATACCATGATCGAGGTCCAGCCATTCGCCGCCCTCGGGCGTTTCCGGAATGCGTGGCTGAATGCGCGCTACCATTTTTCGTTCGGCCAGTACCACGACCCGGCGCGCATGGGGGTGGGCGGCCTGCTTGTTTGGAACGACGACGAGGTGGCGCCGGGCACCGGCTTCGACCCGCATCCGCACCGCGACATGGAGATCGTGACCTATATCCGCGAGGGGGCCATCACCCATCGCGACAATCTGGGCCATGAGGGGCGCACCGAGGCGGGCGATGTGCAGGTGATGCATGCCGGCACCGGCATCGTGCACGCCGAGTACAACAAGGAATTGGTGCCCACCCGGTTGTTCCAGATCTGGATTCTGCCCGGCACGAAGGGCGTGGCGCCGGGCTGGGGCACGCGGCAGTTTCCCGGCCGGGTGGAGGGGGCGCTGACCGCGCTGGCCGACGGTCGCGCCGGGGCGGACGGTTCCGCCCTTGAACTGCATGCCGACGCCGCCGTCCTGGCCGGCAAGCTGCGCGCCGGGCAGACCATCGTCCAGCCGATCGGCGCCGGCCGCGTCGGCTATCTGGTGCCTTCCGTGGGAGCGGTGACGGTGAACGGGGTTGCCGTGGGGACCCGCGACGGGGCCACCATCACCGGCGAGGACGCGGTGGAAATCACCGCGACCGAGGATGCCGAACTGGTGCTGGTGGACGTGGCGAAATAAACGGGGTCCAGGGCAGGGCCCTGGCCTTCTCTTTACTCCCGCAGCGCCGCCCGCGCGGCGGAGGCGCCGCCGATCATGGCGCCGGTGAAGCCGCCGCCCGCCGCCCAGGCCGAAGCCAGGAACAGCCCCGGCACTGCGGTGCGCGGCGAGCGCATCAGGGTTTCCGGCGCGAAGCCATAGACCGCGCCGCCTGGCGTGTTCAGCACCGCGTGCATGGTGGCGGCGGTGGCCATTTCGTGCTGCACCACCAGGCCGGCGAAGCCGGGGAAGGCGGCATCCACCGCGCCGACCAGACGGTCGGTCCAGGCCGCCTTGCGCGCCCGCACGGTGTCGGGGTCGAGCCTCTCCCAGTTCGACAGGCGGTCGATGCCGCACAGCATGCAAAGATAGGGTGCGCCCGGGTTCAGGCCGCTGTCGATGCGGGCATAATCGGTCATGATGATCGGCGGCAGCCGGTCGCCCATCGGCGATGCCATGACCGCGGCGGCCTGGCGGTAGTCGGCGAGCGACGTCATCCAGGCCGGCAGCAGGAAGGTGGAATAGGCCTGCACCCCCATTTCAGCCGGCGGGCGGGACAGGCCGAGGGTGACCGTCCACAGCGAGACCGATAAGGGCCGGCGCGCGTACGGGGCCAGGAACGCTTCCCGCCAGCGCTCCGGCAGCATCGCCGCGAGCACGGCAGGGGCAGCGTTGCCGAACACCAGCGGGGCCGCGGCGAGACGCGGGTCGCCGCCCTGGCGATCGCGGTGCTCCACCGCGGTGACGCGGTGGTTGTCCATCAGCAGGCGGGTTGCCTCCCGGCCGGTCAGCACGGTGCCGCCGGCACCGCGGACCCGGGCGGCCAGCGCCTCGCTGAGCGTCGCGGAGCCGCCGCGCGGGTAATGCGCCCCGCCGGCGATGAACGAGCCCTGCGCCATCGCATAGGCCAGGAACAGCATGCGTTCGGGGTCGTCGTGGTAGTACGGCAGGGTGGCGGCGAGAGCGCATTTCACCGCCTCGTCGGCGCCGAACAGGCCGCGCAGCACGTCGCCCAGGGTGGCGCGGGCGTGGCGGATCAGCGGCCAGAGGCGCAGCGCCGCCTCCGGCAGGTGGCGCAGCCACCAGGCCTGATCGTCCATGTGGCTGGCGGCGAAGCTGGCGGCGCCGCGCACGGCCAGCACGGCGTCGAAATAGCGCTGCAGCGCGCGCTCATGGCGCGGGAAGCGGGCCCGGCAGGCGGCCAGCGCCGGCGCTGCCCCGGCCGGCATGGTGAAGGGGGCCTCCAGCGGCCCGCCGCGCACCTGGTTCAACTCGGCGGGCGCGACGAAGTCCACCTGGTCGGCCAGGCCGAGTTCCCGCAACAGCGGCAGCTTGGGGTCCTGCGGGTCGAGCCCGTCCAGCTCGTGCAGCGAGGCTTCCACGGTGAGCGCGCCATGGTGGTACACGGTGGCGGCGCCGCCGACGCGGGCGTTGCGCTCGATCACCAGCACCCGTCGTCCGGCGCGGGCAACCAGGGCCGCGGCGGTCAACCCGCCGAGCCCGGCCCCGATCACCACTGCATCGTAGCGTTCCGGCATGTTGTACCGTCCGAAATGTTAACTTTAGTATCCGGACGGAACGCGGAACCTTGATGTGGGTCAAGCCCAGGTGGGGTCACGCAGCGGGGGCGTCAGGACCCGCTGCCGCCCCCCTGATCGGGCGCGGGCGCGCTGTTGAGCAGGATATAGCGCTCAATGCCGATCAGCTTGATGAGGTCGAACTGCCGCTCGATGAAGTCGATGTGCTCCTCCTCGGAATCGAGGATGCGCCGCAGCAGGTCACGGGACACGTAGTCGCGCACCTGTTCGCAATAGGCGATGCCCTCGCGCAAATCGGTGGTCGCCTTTTCCTCCAGCGTGAGGTCGGCGCGCAGGATTTCCTCCACGGTCTGACCGACCAGTATCTGATCCAGCCGCTGGACGTTCGGCAGACCATCGAGGAACAGGATGCGCTCGATCAGCCAGTCGGCGTGGCGCATCTCGTCGATCGATTCATGATATTCGTGGTCGCCCAGCTTGGTCACGCCCCAGTGGCGGAGCGTGCGGGCATGCAGGAAATACTGGTTGATCGCGGTCAGCTCGTTGGTGAGCTGGGTATTCAGGTGCTCGATGACCTTGGGATCGCGCAACATGCGGTGCCTCCTTTTGCCGGTCTATCCTGCCACTGTCGGCACGCTTGTTGCCAGCGTTACCGGCAGCTTTACCGGCAGCTTTACCGGTTCGGCGGCGATCGCCTGCAACATCAGGTCGCGCAATTTGCGCACGCAGGTGCCGCATTGCACCCGGCAGCGGCAGGCCTGGAAAACCTCGAGCGGCCGGCGGGCGCCGTCCTCGGTGGCGGCGCGGTGGATGTCGCCATCGGTGAGCGCGTTGCAGATACAGATGTACACGCCGGAGCTCTCCCGTCTGATCGGCTCCAGTTACTACGTTTGCGAATAACTCGCAATTGTGATCGCGCCCAGGCGGCGAATCAGCTTGACGGCAGCAGGCGGTAAAGGGTGACCGTCCGTTCGGTGCGGTCCTCCAGCTCGGTGGTGGTGGGGACCGCGTATCGCGCCAACGGCTCCAGCCCGTCGCGGGGGAGATAGGCCCGGCCAGGATCGGCCACCCACACATCCGCTTGTGCGGCCAGCCCGCGCAGCCACGGCAGGATATGCGCCGTCATCGGCGCCTCGTAACAAATATCGCCGCAAAGGACGACATCCCAGCGGCCGGGCGTGCCGATCAGGTCGGTGGCGAGCGCGGTCACCGTCACGCCGTTGGCGGCGGCGTTGAGGGCGATGGCGGCGGCGGCCATCTCGTCGATCTCGGCCGCTTCCACCAGGGCGGCGCCGGCGCGGGCGCAGGCGATGGCGGCGATGCCGCAGCCGGCGGCGAAATCGAGCACGCGGCGCCCCGCCACCATCGCCGGATGGTCCAGCACGTGGCGCGCCAGCACCTGCCCGCCCGGCCAGGCGAAGGCCCAGAAGGGCGGGGCGATGCCGGTCCGGCGCAGCCAGTCCTCGGTGGCCTGCCAGATCGGCGTGATTTCGGTGGCCAAATGCAGGGTGATTTCGGGCACCAGCGGCGCCTGCGCCGGCGTGGTATGGGCGCGCAGGAACGCGGCGGCGCCGCTCACAACCGGCCGAGCAGGATGGCCAGCCCGATCGCCAGCCCGACATCGCGGTTGGCCTTGAACAGGCGCAGGCAGAGGCCGGGGTCGTGGATGTCGAGCCGGATAACCTGCCGGGCGAGCAGGGCGGCCGGCAGCCCGAGGGCGACGAAGAACGGCCAGGACAGCCCCTCCAGCCAGCCGGACAGCGCCAGCAGGGTGACCGTCGCGCCGTAGCAGACGGCGATGAACGGGCGCGATTGCTCGCCCCAGAGCCGGGCGGTCGAGCGCATGCCGACCAGCGCGTCGTCCTCGCGGTCCTGGTGGGCGTAGATGGTGTCGTAGGCGAGAATCCAGCTCGATGGTGCCGAGATAGAGCGCCACCGCCGCCCAGTCGAACCGCCCGGCGGCGGCGGCGTAGCCCATCGGCGCGCCCCAGCCGAAGGTGAGGCCGAGCATGAGTTGCGGCCACCAGGTGACCCGCTTGGCCAGCGGATAGACGATCACCAGCAGCAGCGACGACACCCCCAGCAATTGCGCCAGCGGATGCAACTGCAGCAGAATCAGCAGGCTGGGCGTGCACAAAGCCGCCAGGAAGCAGGTCGCCTGGAACAGCGACACCGCGCCGGAGGCGAGCGGCCGGCCGATGGTGCGGGTGACCTGGCGGTCCAGATCGCGGTCCCACATGTCGTTGACCACGCAGCCGGCGCCGCGCATCAGGAAGGCGCCGGCGAAGAACAGCGCCAGCAGCCAGACGGTCAGGCCCGGCGCCGCGCCGGCCAGCAAAATCGACCACAGCCCGGGCAGGAACAGCAGCCAGGCGCCGATCGGTCGGTCGAACCGGGCCAGCAGCACGTACGGCACCGCCCGGGGCGGCAGGCGCGCGACCCAGCCGCCGGTGATAATGTCGGTGTGGCCCTGCGCGGGGACGGGATCGGTCTGCGATGTCATGCCTGCTAATCTGCCTGCCGCCATGAACCCGTCAATCACCTCGCCGCGCCTGTTCATCGAAACGTCCCTGCACGAGGGGGCGACGGTCGCCGCCGTCCCGGCCCAGGCGCACCACCTGGGCACCGTGCTGCGGCGCGAGCCGGGCGATGCGGTGCGGCTGTTCAACGGTGCGGACGGGGAATGGGCGGCGTGCATCGCCACGCTGCGCCGCGACCGCTGCGAGCTGACCGTCGGCGCCCGGCTGCGCCCGCAGGCGCCCGAGCCGGATCTGTGGCTCGCCTTCGCCCTGCTGAAGCGTGATGCCACCGATCTGGTGGTGGAGAAGGCGACCGAGCTCGGCGTCTCCGCGCTGCTGCCGGTGCTGACCACGCGGACGGTGGCGGCGCGGGTGAACCTCGACCGGCTGGCGGCGATCGCGACCGCGGCGGCGGAACAATGCGAGCGGCTGACCGTGCCGTCGATCGCGCCGCCGGTGGCGCTGCCGGCATTGCTGGCGGACTGGCCGGCGGGGCGGACGCTGGTGGCGGCGGTGGAGCGGCGGGGCGCGCCGCCGGTGAGCCCGCCGGCCGGGCCGGCGGGGCGGCTGCCGGCCGGGCTGCTGATCGGTCCCGAGGGTGGTTTCACCGCGGCGGAGCTTGACCTTCTCCGCCGGCATGCCTTTGTTGTTCCTGCCGGGCTCGGTCCTCGCATCCTGCGCGCGGAGACGGCTGCCATCGTCGGACTGACGCTGATGGGGGCGTCCACCGGCATTTAAGACACAAACCATGCGCGCCGCCGCGCCAGCTGGAACGGAACCACGATGTCCAATCCCGGAGAGGCCGACGCGACGCCGATCACGTCGCCACGCCAGCTGGCCGAGTATCTGGCGCTCGGCGGCAAGCCGCGCGAGCGTTTCACCATCGGCACCGAGCATGAGAAATTCGGCTTTCGCCATGCCGATTATGCGGCCCCGCCCTATGAGCCCGGCGGCATCCGGGCGGTGCTGGAGGGCATGGCGGCGGCCGATGGCTGGGAACCCATCCTCGACCGCGGCAACCCGATCGGGCTGAAGAAGGAAAGTGCGTCGGTATCACTGGAGCCGGCCGGACAGCTCGGAGCTGTCCGGCGGGCTGGCCGGCACGCTGCACGAAACCCGCGCCGAAATCGAGGCGCACAACGCCCTGGTGCGGCACGTGGCCGGACCGCTCGGCATCGGCTTCGCCCCGCTTGGTTTCCACCCGACGCTCACCCGCGCGCAGATGCCGTGGATGCCGAAGGGGCGCTACGCCATCATGCGCCGCTACATGCCGATGGTCGGCGGGCTCGGGCTCGACATGATGACGCGCACCTGCACCGTGCAGGTGAACCTGGACTTCGCCGACGAGGCGGACATGGTGCGCAAGGTGCGGGTGGCGCTGGCGCTGCAGCCGGTGGCGACGGCGCTGTTCGCCAACTCGCCGTTCACCGAGGGGCGGCCGAACGGGTATTTGTCGTATCGGGCGCATGTCTGGACCGATACCGACCCGCACCGCAGCGGCATTCCGGGCGTGTTCTTCGAGGACGGGTTCGGCTTCGAGCGTTACGCCGAATGGGTGATCGACAGCGTGCCCATGTATTTCGTCTATCGCAACGGCCACTACGTCGACCTCGCCGGCGAGTCGTTCCGCCGCTTCATGCAGGGGGGGTTGCGCGAAACCGAGGCGGGCACGGCCACGATGGGAGACGCTGCCGACCACCTGACCACGGTGTTCACCGATGTGCGGCTGAAGCGCTTCATCGAGATGCGCGGCGCCGATGCCGGCACGCTGGACATGATGGTGGCGCAATCGGCGCTGTGGGTGGGGCTGCTGTACGACGATGCGGCATTGGCGGCGGCGGCGGCGCTGGTGCGCCGGCATCCCTGGACCGACTACGCGGCGTTGCGCCCGAAAGTGGCGCGCCAGGCCCTGGATGCGCCCTGGCAGGCCGGCACGGTGCGCGATCTGGCGCGCGAGATGGTGGCGATCGCCGGCGACGGGCTGCGCGCCCGGGCCCGGCGCGATTTACGCGGACATGACGAATTGGTCCATCTCGCGCCGCTCGAGGCCCTGGTGGCCGGGGCGCCGACGCAGGCGGAACGATGGCTGGAACGTTTTAATGGCGAATGGAACGGCGATATCACGCGGCTTTTCCGCGAAGCGGCGATTTAATGATACCGCGAAGGCGGCGTGACCGGCGGACGGGAAACAACCGCGACTAATACCGCACACCGTGACGCTGTCTGCACGCCATGATTGCGGGAATGCTTGCCACTGCCCGCCGCATAGGCGTTTAATGCGAACATGATCGTAGGCTCACCCCCGCGGGGCGCGTCGGTCTCGCCGGCAACGCATGGCGAGACAGTGCTGGTTCGTTTACGTCTGATCGGCCAGATGGAAGCGTGGACGCTCACCAGTGAAACCGTTCTGCCGAGCGGACGAAAAACGCGCGCGCTGCTGGCGGTGCTGGCGCTGTCCTCGCCGCGGCCGGTGCTGCGCGGCAAGGTG
The DNA here is from genome assembly GCA_963709085.1 of uncultured Alphaproteobacteria bacterium. GTDB lineage: Bacteria > Pseudomonadota > Alphaproteobacteria > Acetobacterales > Acetobacteraceae > Rhodovastum. The sequence continues at coordinate 2,629,683 of CAVPVB010000007.1, read as the reverse complement.
GCCGAGATGCTGTGGAGCCGCCGGCCCGAGGAGCAGGCCCGGGCCTCGTTGCGCCAGGAGATCCATCGGCTGAGCGAGTTGCTGGCGCAGGTCGGGGCGCCGATCCTGGCGATCAACCGCGACCACCTCGCGCTGCGGCCCGGCACGGTGTGGATCGACGTGGAGGAGGTGCTGCGTGCCACCCCCGAACGGCCGTCGCCGCTGACGCTGCTGGACGGCGACCTGCTGGAGGATTTGGACGGCGTCGATCCCGCCTTCGACACCTGGCTTGCCGGCGAGCGCGAGCGGCTGGTGGACCGCGCCCGCGTGCTGGCCGAGCAATTGTTGCGGGAAAAGACCGATCCCGCGGCGGTGATCATGGCGGCGCAGCAATTACTGTCGATCGACCGCTCGCACGAGGGCGCGTGGCGGGCGCTGATGCGCGCCTACGCGGAGCGCGGCGAGCGCGGCATGGCGATCCATGCCTATGAGCGCTGCCGCAGCGTGCTGGCGGATCAGATCGATGCCCAGCCCTCCGAGGAAACCCAGCTTGTGGCGGCCGAGATCCGCGCGGCGCCACCGCGGCCGGGGCCGGCGCCGGCCGCGGTGGCGCCGCCGGTGGATCAACGCTTCCCGATGCGGACCCAGCCGCGGCCCGACATGCGACCCGAGCCGCGAACGGAACCGCCCGCCGAGGTGCAGTCGCACGCGCCGCGCGGCGGCGTGCGGATGGGCGTGCTGCCGCTGCAACTGATCGGCACCACCGAGGCGGAGGCGCACCTGTCGATCGGGCTCGCCGACGATATTACCGCGGCGCTGACCCGGTTCCGCTGGATGTTCCTGGTCTCGTCCAACGCGCTGGCGCGTTTCGCGGCGCAGACCCGCGACGAGGCAGCGGTCCGGCGCGCCTTCAACATCGACTTCCTGCTGGATGGCAGCATCCAGCGCGTGCCCGGCTGGCTAAGGGTGTCCGTGCGGCTGCTGGACCTGCGCGCCGGCAACCAGGTGGTCTGGTCGCGGCGGTTCGACCACGAGCTCGAAGGACCTGCTGATGCTGCAGGACGAGGTGGCGGCGGAGGTGGCGGCGCAGGTCAACCCCGAGATCATGCTGGTCGAGGGGCAGCGTCTGGCGGCCCGGCCGCTGGCCGAGATCACCCCCAGTGAGATGGTCCTGCGGGCGCTGCCGCCGCTCTCGCGACTGGACCGGGCGCAGTTCATGCAGGCCGGCGAGTTGCTGCGTCAGGCGATCGCGCTGGAGCCCGACTATGCCGCGGCGCATGCCTGGTGCGCCCTCTGGAACATCTTTCTGCTCGGCCAGGCATGGGCGTCCGACCCGCACGCGGCGACGGAAGAGGCCGGGCGGCTGGCCAACCGGGCGATCACGCTGGACCCCCAGGACGCCCGCGGGCTGGCGATCGCCGGGCATGTGCGCGCCTTCCTGCACCGGCGGCTGCGCGAGGCGCTGGTGCTGCACGAACGGGCGCTGATGGTGAACCCGAATCTGGTGATGGCCTGGGGGCTGTCGGCGGTCGCCCACACTTATCTGGGCAGGTTCGACGAGGCCGAGCGCCGCATGCGGCGCTACAAGAAGCTGTCGCCGCTCGATCCGCTCGCCTTTTTCTACGACACCAATCTTATTCTGGTGGCGCTGCTGAAGCACGACCACGAGACGGCAGTGACGATCGGGCGCGAGGTGAGCGAGATGAACCCGGCCTTCTCGGCGGCATGCAAGCCCTATCTGGCGGCCCTTGGGCATCTCGGCCGCCGGGAAGAGGCGGCGCTGGTGCGGCTGCGGCTGCTCTCGATCGAGCCGGCGTTCAGTGTTGCCCGCTTCATCGAAGCGAGCCCGTTCGAGCGGGTCGAGGACCGGCGGCATTACGATGCCGGGCTGCGGCTGGCGGGGCTGACGGACGGGTAGCGGCGTCCATACAGGCGCGGGCATACGGAGGCGGGCCGGCGCCGGCGGGTCAGGCAGACTGGGCGCCCTGCAGGGCCTTGCGGATGGCCGCATCCAGTTCGCTGCCGCGGAAGGGCTTGCACAGCACGGGCAGGGCGGCGGCGCGCAACTCGGCGGTATCCGCGCGGCCGCCGGTGGACAGCACCACCGGCAGGGCCGGCAGGCGGACCCGCAATTCGCGGGCCAGCGCCAGGCCGCTCAGGCCGCCCGGCAGCATCAGGTCGGTGATCACCACGTCCGGCCGCAGACCGGCCGCGACCGCGGCCAGCGCGGTATCAGCGCTGCCCTCGTGCCGTACCGTGTGTCCGAGGCTTTCGAGCACGTCGAACAGCATCTCGGCGACATCGGCGTCGTCTTCGACCAGCAAAACTGAGACCATGCCATAAATCTCCCGAATGGCAGGGCGGTGCGCCGCCGTCAGGCGGCTTCATGCAGCTTCAGGACGGGTCGGATGAAATTCAGTGCGGCCTCGAAACTCTCGTGGCGGGCGAGGGTACTGCCGCGGATACAGTCGGTGACGCACCAGTTCATCCCCTCCGGGGTGATCATATAGGCCGGGTCCGGGTTCTCGCGCACCCAGACCAGGACATAATCTGGATCGACCTGGCCCGGGGGGGCCGTGCTGATCGAGGCGTCGCACAGGCCCATGCACCGGCCGGCCTGGAGCCAGCGGTTCAGGACCGTTCGGTGATGCGGCAGCAGACGCTGTCGCAGCATGACCACGTTCGGGCCATCATAATGCGGGCGGGGTTTCGTGCGTCTATTAAGCATGGCAAAGGCCTCACGAACGCGTGAGGAGTATTATCCATCGGCCCGGTATGCGGCGCCAAGAAGAGTCGTCTTTGTTCCGCCCGCAACGGCGGAGCTGTGGCTTCTAGAACACACCGTTGCAGAAAACGCACGGACCAACCGGGTTCAGGGGGGGAAGCTTAGGTTTTCCTTCCTTACAGCAACCCCGTTCCGGCCTCGGCGGCGAGGCGGTCGGGCGGCCCTTCCCACACGATGCGCGCATTCTCCAGCACGTAGACACGGTCGGCATGCGGCAGCGCGAAGGTGACGTTCTGCTCGCCCAGCAGCACCGTGATGTCGGTGGTGCGGCGCAGCCGGTCAAGCGCCCTGGAGAGCTGCTCCAGGATCACCGGCGCCAGGCCGAGCGTCGGCTCGTCCAGGATCAGCAGGCGCGGCTGCATCATCAGCGCGCGGGCGATCGCCAGCATCTGCTGCTCGCCGCCCGAGAGGGTGCGGGCAGTCTGGCGCGCCCGGGCGCGCAGGATGGGGAACAGCTCCAGCAGCCAGTCGAGCTGCCGCGCGCAGGACTCGCGCGAATGGTGCTGGCCGCCGAGGTCGAGGTTCTCGCGCACGCTCATGCTGGCGAACAGCTCCCGGCTTTCCGGGCACTGCACCAGGCCGGCGCGGGCGATCCGGGCGGCGGTGCGTCCGCGCAGATCGGCGCCGGCGAAGCGGATGCTGCCGGTGGCCGGGACAAGGCCGCAGATGGCGTTGAACAGGGTGGTTTTTCCCGCCCCGTTCAGGCCGACGATCGAGACGAATTCGCCGGTGCCGACGCGAAGGGACACGTTATCGAGCGCCTGCGCCTTGCCGTAGCTGACGCTCAGCCCTTCCACCTCCAGCAGCGTCGCGCGGCTGGCCTGGCGGGCGGGGTCGCGGGCGGCGGCCTGGATGTGGCCGCCGAGATAGACCCGGCGCACCGTCTCGTCGCGCATCACCTGCTCCGCCGTCCCCTCGGCGATGCGCTGGCCCAGGTACATGGCCAGCACGCGGTCCACCAGGGCGGCCACGCCGCGGACGTTGTGATCGACCAGCAGCACGGCGTGGCCGTCATTGCGGAAGCTGCGGATCAGGCGGGAAAAATCGGCGATTTCGGCGGCGGTGAGGCCGGCGAAGGGCTCGTCCACCAGCACGATTTTCGGGTTGCGGGCGATCGCCTTGGCCAGTTCCAGGCGGCGCAGATCGGCAAACGGCAGGGTGCGGGGCAGGCGGTGCATCACCCGCTCCAGGCCGACGCGGGCGGCGATGGCGCGGGCGCGCCCGGTCACGCCATGATCGGCGGCGAGCTTCAGCAGGCTGTCCGGCAGCAGGGCGATTTCGATGTGCTCCAGCACGGTCTGGCGCGGCAGCGGGTGGGAATGCTGGAAGACGATGCCGACGCCGCGCCGGGCGATGCGGTGGGTGGGCCAGCCGGCGATTTCGGTGCCCTCGACGCGCACGCTGCCGTCATTCGGGCGCTCGATGCCCATGATGCATTTCATCACGGTGGACTTGCCCGAGCCGTTCGGGCCGATCAGGCCGAGAATCTCGCCGGCGGCGATGTCGAAGCCGATGTTCTTCACCGCGGTCAGGCCGCCGAAGCTTTTGGTCAGGCCGGACACCTGCAGCAGCTTCGCCATCAGCCGCGCTTTCCGGCCAGCAGGCCGAGGAAGCCGTCGGGGAAGAACAGGATGACCCCCAGGGCAAAGCTGGAGACGGCGAAGGTGGACAACTCCCCGAGCGGGCGCAGCGCTTCGCCGGCGACGATGAGGAAGATCGAGCCGATCGCGGCGCCGATGATGGTTCGCCGGCCGCCGAGCACGGCGGCGATGATGAACTGCACGCCGATGGCGATGTTGACCACGGTGCCGACCGAGACGGTGCCGAGATAGAACACCAGCATGGCGCCGGCGAGGCCGGAGAACAGCGCGCTGACACCGAACGCCGCGACCTTGTGCTTGGCGACGTTGAAGCCAAGTGCTGCTGCCTGCACCGCGTCCTGCCCGCTGGCCTGCAGGATCAGCCCGGCGGAGGAGCGCGACAGGCCGAACAGCAGCGCGCCGCTGATGGTCATGAAGCCGAGCGCGATCCAGTAATTGGCGTGGTCGTCGATGGCGAGCACGTCGGGCAGGGCCAGGCCGATCTCGCCGCCGGTGATGCCGGAGAACAGGACAAGAATGTTCTGCAGCAGCAGCACGGCAACCAGGGTGACCAGGCCGAAATAGGGGCCGCGCAGGCGCAGCGCCGGCACCGCGAGCACCAGGCCGCCGGCGACCGCGGCGCCGGCGCCGGCGAGCAGGCAGAGCGGGATCGGCGTCGCCGCGTAGACGTTGAGCAGGGCGGCGGCATAGGCGCCGAGGCCGACCAGGAAGCTCGGGCCGAAATTCACTTCGCCCGCGAAGCCGAACAGCAGGTCCCAGGCCATCGCCGCCACCGCGTAGTAATAGGCGACGGTGAGCAGGCCGAGGATGTAGCCGGAGACGCCGAAGGGGAGGGCGTAAAGCACGGCGAGGGAGACAATCGCCAGCCAGAAATTGCGGGATTTCAGCATCGTCTAGCGCCGCCCCAGGAGGCCTTGCGGGCGCAGATAGACCACCAGCACGAGCAGCAGCAGCCCCGGCACGCTGCGCAGCGAGGGGGCGACGAGATAGGCGGTGAGGGTTTCCAGATAGCCAACCACATAGGCGGCGATCAGCGAGCCCGACACGCTGCCGAGGCCGCCGAGCACGACGATGGAAAAGGCGCTGGCGGTGAGCGTGCCGATATTGTCGGAGCTGACGCCGAGGAAGGCGCCGAGCAGCACCCCGGCGATGCCGGCCAGCACGCCGTAGATGCCCCAGACCACGAGATAGATGTCGGCCAGCTCGAAGCCGAGCAGGGTCAGGCCGCGCGGGTTCATCGACGCGGCCAGCAGCGCCTTGCCGGCGCGGGTGCGGTTGATCAGCAGCCAGAGCAGGAAAATGGCGGCCCAGGAGATGAGCAACGTCACGATCTCATTGGCCGGCGTGCGCACGCCCAGGATGTCCACCACCCCTTCGGCCAGCGGGCGCACGGTTTTCGGCGTGTTGGAGAAGAAACAGGCGATCGCCTCCTGGATCATGATGCCCCAGAGCAGCGTGCCGGTGAGCACGAAGATTTCCGTCTCCTCGCGCGGGATGGCGGGGGAGCGCTGGATCGGGCGGACCACGAGGAAAAACGTGGCGAATGACATGATGACTCCGGCGAGCACGCCGGCCAGCGCGCCGCCATAGGTGCCCAGGCCGAGATCGGCGGCGGTCGCCCAGGCGGTGACGGCGGCGACCACCATGATGGCGCCGTGCGACAGGTTCAGCACGCCACAGACGCCGAAGATCAGCGTGAAGCCGACCGCGCCGAGGCCGTACAGGGCGCTGATGGCAAACCCGTCGATGAGAATCTGCAGCGCCAGCATGGGGGCGGCGGCGCCCTTCTAGCCGCCGACCTTGATGAAGGCGGGGAACGTTACCTTGCCGGCGGCGGCGTCCTGCGGCCAGACCGTCACCTGCCGGCCGTTCTGCCACTGCACCATCAGGCCGGTGATGTAGCCCTCGCCGATCTTCATGCCGTGGGTGAAGGGGTCGTCACGGCCGATGAACGCGATGCGGCCGATGGTGCCGACATAGTCGGTCTTTTCCATCGTCTCCACGACGCGGTCGGGATCGGTGCCGCCGGCCTTCCGGAAGGCTTCGGCGAACATGAACACGTCATCATACGCGGTGTAGCCGGCATAGGAGGGGGAGCCGCCGTATTTCTTCTGGTAGCTCCGGGCGAACGGGATGGTTTTTGGCGTGACGGCCACGTCGGGGGCGGAGACCGCCTGGAACAGCACGCCGTCGGCCGCCCCGTTGGTGTCCTTCCAGAAGGTGCTGCTGCTGGCCTGGCTGGAAACGCCGAGCATCGGGACAGGCACGTGCAACTGCGCCCACTGCACCGTGGGCTGCACGCCGATATGGCTGATGCCGGTGATCATCACGTCGGGCTGCTCGGCCTCGATCTTGTTGAACACCGGGGTGAAGTCGGTGGTATCGGGCGAGAGGCGGATATGGTCGAGCACCTTAAGGCCGATTTTGGGCAGGCATTTCAGGTATTCCGCGTCGAGCGGAATGGTCCAGGCGGCGTCCTCGCTCAGCACCACGGCGGATTTCATGTTGTGCTGCCCGACCAGCAGGTCGTGGGCGGCGGCACAGCTCTGGTCGGCGAGCTGGGTGGAGGCGAGGTAGCCGTGGAAGACGTATTTCAAATGGTCGTAATCGTCGTGGATGTGTTTGGTGATCAGGTCGCTGGCGGCACCCGGGGTGATCATCGGGGTTTTCAGCCGGCCGGCCCAGGGCTGCAGCGCCAGCACCACCTCGCTGACATAGCTGGCGATGACGGCGGCGACATGGTCCTGCTGGGCGGCACGCTGGAAGGCGCGGACCGCATCGGCGGCGGAGCTTTTGTCGTCGTAGTCGATGATTTCGATCGGGCGCCCGTTGACGCCGCCCTGGGCGTTGATCTCCTCGGCGGCGAGCCTGGCCGCGTTGGGGATGCTGGCGCCGGGGATGGAGGCGGCCTCGGCGATCACGCCGATGCGGATCGGCTCGGCGGCGCGGGCGGCCGGGGCGGCGAGGATGGCGAGGGCGGCGGCGATGGGCAGGATGGCATTGGGGCGCAGCGGGACCTTCATGGTGTTTCCTCCGGCGTTTTTTTGTTGTCGCTCGGGCACGGGTGGCGCGGGGTATTGGGCGTGGCGAGCGGTTGGGGGGAGTGTTGCGGCAAATTGCCGGGACGGCAACGGGGGGCTGTGGCGGCCTTGGTGTCTGGTCCGGGAGAACGGTCGGTCCGCGGCTATTGTGCGGCGCCAGGCAGGCGGGTCGCGCCCGGGCTTCAGTGTCGGCTGCCGAGCCATTGCGGACTTGCCCGCCCGACGGTCAGGACGGGCAGAAAGCACCATCACATTAAGTTACTTGATCAGGACGTCGTTTTACCCATCGTCTGCGCCATACAAACAACAAGCCGACCCAACGCCTGAAAGATACATCGGGAATCTTGAATTTTTTGTGGCGCCGCCGATGGTGTCGGGCTTCGGGAGTGCCTGCGCTCGAGGGAGGTCCGGCTCCGCCGACCGGGCCGTGGTCGGACCGGACGGGAGAATCATCCTGCGAATCCAGGCCTTTCTTGTTATCATGGCCGGTCCGACGTTGTTCTGCATGCGGTCGCGGTGTCGGCCATGCATCGCGTCGGCGCCTTGCGGCGTGCCGACGGCGTCCGGGTGAGCGGCAATTCCGGTGGCGCGGAAAATGTGCCACATGTGGGCCGCATTGCAACGTTCGCTGCTCAAACGAGCCGGGGAAAAAACAGATGGCAGTCTTCGTCACAGTTCGCGCCGAGGGTCCGACCGAGACGCCGATCAGGCTGAATGTCGAGACCATCGCATATTACGAAGAGACCGGTCCCGAACGGACGTCGGTGACGTTTGTGGGCGACGAGATCCAGCGTGATCTGAACATCAGCATTCAGCACCTCGATGCCTTGATCGACGAAGCGAGCACCGCGTCGGTGCGGCGGCGCTAAAGCGTCATCCGGCCGGAGGTCTGGTGCATGCTGGTGCTGCGCGTGATTCTCGCCCACCGCCGGCTGGCGAGCGGGCTGCTGTGCGGTGGCGTTGTCTATCTTTGCCTGCCGGAAGCCTTGGCCCTGCTGACCCGGATCATTGCTGCCTGGGACGTCGCCTGCATTGTCTTCCTGATACTGGTGGCCATCATGTTCAGCGGCGAACGTTTGAACCACATGGCCGCCGACGCGCTGGCGCAGGAAGAGGGCGAATGGACCGTGTTCTTTCTGGCGGTTGGGGCGGCAGCAGCCAGCGTCGCGGCGCTCATCGGCGATTACGCGGCCGCGGGCAACGTACCGGGACCGTTCCGCGCCCTGCAGACGGCAATGGTCGGGGTCACCCTGCTGCTGTCGTGGCTGACCATGCACACCTTGTTCTCGCTGCGCTACGCGCACGGATTCTACGCGCGGGCCGCCGAGAGCGAACCGGCCGGGCAATCGCTGCATGGCGGGCTCGAATTCCCCGGCGGCGCAGTTCCGGACTACTGGGATTTCCTTTACTTCGCACTGGTTCTGGGCATGGCGTGCCAGACTGCCGACGTGCAGATCTCGTCGCGTCGAATGCGCCGACTGGCAACGGCGCACGGGTTTGTCAGCTTCGTTTTCAATGCGGTCATCCTCGCCTTGTCGGTGAATTTCGGCGCGACCCTGCTGTCACCGTAGGCGGCCGGCTTTCGACCCTCTGTCGGTTAACCGAAAGCCCGGCGGTTAACCGAAAGCCCGGTCGTCACGTTCCCAATCGGCCGAGATCAAGACAGCATGCGTAGCAACCATTGTTCCCGACCGGTTGCAGAGGTCTAGGGCGTCGTCGTCCCCCCAAGTCGATGGACCCCGGCGGTGGCCGCGGCATTGTCACGCCGCCGACGCCGCGGTTTCCGTTGGCGTTCTTGTTGCGCTAGGATTGGCCGCCACAACGGGGAAAAGGAACGGGGGGATGGAGAAGCTTGCGCTGATCGGGATGCTGGGGGGCTGTGGCTGGAGTGCCGCGGGGCTGGTTGGTTATTCCGGGGTGCGGTGGAAACCGGGCGCGATTCTGGCGGTGGTCTGCGCTCTCTGGCTGGTCGGCCGTGGCGGCGCGTCGCCTGAAATTGTCGAGGGCTGTGCCGTCGCTGTCTTTCTGGTGGTGCTGTTTGCCCGGACATGGGTGTTTCCCAAGAAGCGGGAATAGCGGCGGGGGTGGGGGGACTTCCTACGGAATGGGGTGCAGGGGCCTCTCGGCCCTTGCCGGGTCCAGGGCAGAGCCCTGGCCTTTCTTCGTTTCACTTGTGATCTTGCTCTCACGCGCCATCGGGTGTGAATAGCCCCCCATGACGATCTGCCGTGGGGAGGAACGAGGATGACCACAGCCCGGACGCCGGCGAGCGGCGCGCTGAACTGGCTGCTCTGGCTCGGGGTGGCCGGGTTCGGGGCGATTTCGCTTGGCACCGTGGCGCTGAGCCGGGGTGAGCCGATCAACGCCGTCTGGCTGGTTGCCGCGGCGATCTGCACCTACCTGATCGCCTACCGCTTCTACAGCCAGTTCATCGCCCGTTCGGTGCTGCGGCTCGCGGCCGGGCGGCCGACGCCGGCGGTGCGGCGCAATGACGGGCTGGACTACGTTCCGACCAACAAATGGGTGGTGTTCGGGCATCATTTCGCGGCCATCGCCGGGGCCGGGCCGCTGGTGGGGCCGGTGCTGGCCGCGCAGATGGGCTACCTCCCTGGCACACTGTGGATTCTGGCCGGGGTGGTGTTCGCCGGCGCGGTGCAGGACTGCATCATCCTGTTCCTTTCGGTCCGCCGGGACGCGCGCTCGCTGGGCGATATGATCCGGTCGGAGATGGGGACGGTGCCCGGCGTGATCGCGCTGGTCGGCGTGCTGCTGATCATGATCATTCTGCTGGCGGTGCTGGCGCTGATCGTGGTGAAGGCGCTGGCGGGCAGCCCGTGGGGCACGTTCACCGTGTTCGCCACCATGCCGATCGCCGTTCTGATGGGCCTGTACAGCCGGTTCATCCGGCCCGGCCGCATCGGCGAGATGACGGCGATCGGGATTGTGCTGCTGCTGGTCTCGATCGTTTACGGCCAGACCGTGGCGGAGACGCCGGAGCTGGCGGCGCTGTTCACCTATCGCGGCGAGACGCTGGCACTGATGCTGATCGGCTATGGGTTTGTCGCTTCGGTGCTGCCGGTGTGGCTGCTGCTGGCGCCACGCGATTACCTGTCCACCTTCCTCAAGCTCGGCACGATTTTCGCGCTGGCGATCGGCATTCTGGTGGTGGCGCCCGAGTTGCATATGCCGGCGGTGAGCAAGTTCGTGGACGGCACCGGGCCGGTGTTCGCCGGCCGGCTGTTCCCCTTCCTGTTCATCACCATCGCCTGCGGCGCGGTTTCGGGGTTCCACGCGCTGATCGCCTCGGGGACCACGCCGAAGCTGATCGAGAGCGAGCAGCAGATCCGCATGATCGGCTATGGCGCGATGCTGATGGAAAGCTTCGTCGCCATCATGGCGCTGATCGCCGCCTGCGTGATCGAGCCGGGCGCCTATTTCGCCATGAACAGCCCGGCCGGCGTGATCGGCACGACGGCCGCGCAGGCGGCGCAGACCATCTCAGGCTGGGGGTTTGTCATTACCCCGGACGCGCTGACCCAACTGGCCCAGGATGTCGGCGAGAAAACCATTCTCTCGCGGGCCGGCGGCGCGCCGACGCTCGCGGTCGGGATGGCGCATATCCTGTCCGGCGTCATTGGCGGGCAGGCGATGATGGCGTTCTGGTACCATTTCGCCATCCTGTTCGAGGCGCTGTTCATCCTGACCACGGTGGACGCGGGCACCCGGGTTGCGCGGTTCATGATCCAGGATTTGCTGGGCGCATTTGTGCCGGCGTTGAAGAATACCGAATCCTGGGGGGCGAATCTGGTGGCGACCGGGCTGGCGGTGTCGGCCTGGGGCTACTTCCTGTATCAGGGCGTGATCGACCCGCTGGGCGGCATCAACACGCTGTGGCCGCTGTTCGGCATCTCCAACCAGATGCTGGCGGCGATCGCGCTGACGCTGGCCACGGTGGTGCTGTTCCGCATGAAGCGGCAGGCCTATGCGTGGGTGACCATCGTGCCGACCACCTGGCTGGTGGTGTGCACGCTGACGGCGGGCTGGCAGAAGCTGTTCGATCCCAGCCCGGCGATCGGTTTCCTCAGCCATGCGCAGCGTTTTGGCGGCGCGCTGGCCGAGGGGCGCGTGCTGGCGCCGGCGAAGAACCTGGCGGAGATGCAGCGCGTGCTGATCAACGACTATGTGGATGCCACCCTGTGCGTGCTGTTCATGGCGGTGGTGGTATCCATGCTGGTTTACGGGCTGATCGGCATCGCGCGGGCGGTCGGCAACCCCGACGTCACGGCGCAGGAGGTGGGCGATGATCTGCGCGCTGTGCGATCTGGGGCCTAGCGTCCGGCTGTTCGGCCGGCGGCTGGCGGAGACGGCCAATCTGATGGTGGGGATGCCGGACTATGACACGTACGTGGCGCACCGGTCGGCCACCCATCCGGGGGAGCCGGTAATGACGCGGGAGGAATTCTTCCGCGACCGGCAGGCCCGCCGCTACGGCGCCGGCGGCGGCGGGTTGCGCTGCTGTTGAGACGCCGCCGCTATTTGGTGCCGTAAAGCCGGTCTCCGGCATCGCCCAGGCCGGGGCGGATATAGGAATGCTCGTCCAGGCCAAGGTCGATCGCGGCGGTGAACACCGCCACGTCCGGGTGCTCGGCGGTGAAGGTGTCCAGCCCCTCGGGGGCGGCGATCAGGCAGACCACGCGGATCTGCGTCGCCCCGGCCTCCTTCAGGCGCGCGACGCCCGCCGATACCGAATGTCCGGTCGCCAGCATCGGGTCTACCACGATCACCAGGCGCTCGCGGATGTCGTCGGGCAGCTTGAGGTAGTATTCCACCGGCACCAGCGTGTGCGGGTCGCGATAGAGGCCGATATGACCGACCCGCGCGCCCGGCACGGCCTCCAGCATGCCATCGAGGATGCCGTTGCCGGCGCGCAGGATGGGCACGAAGCAGAGCTTCTTGCCGGCGAGCTGCGGCGCCTGCATGCGCTCCAGCGGGGTGTCGATTTCCACCATGTGCAGCGGCAGGTCGCGGGTGACCTCGTAGCACATCAACAGGCTGATCTCGCGCGCCACCCGGCGGAAGCCGGCGGTGGAGGTGCGCTTGTCACGCAGCAGGGTGAGTTTGTGCTGCACCAACGGGTGGTCGATGAGGGTGACGGTGGGGAAGCGGGGTTTCATTCGTCGAGCCCGCGTCCCTTGGCGCGCGCCAGTTCATCGGCGGCGGGAACGCTGGGCGAGAAATAGCCGGCGGCTTTCTTGGCATCCATCTCGACGCTGGCATCGGCCGGGATCAGCGCGTCGGGGATCGGCACCCGCTCCACCACGGTGATGCCGGAATCCACGATGGGCTGGAATTTCATGTTGCTCATGCTGACCAGGCGGTCGATGCGGGCGATGCCGAGCCAGTGCAGCACGTCGGGCATCAGTTCCTGAAAGCGCATGTCGGAGACGCCGGCGACGCATTCGGTGCGAAGGAAATAGGCGTCCGCCCGGTCGCCGCCTTCCTGGCGCTTGCGGGCGTTGTAGACCAGGAACTTCGTGACTTCGCCGAGGGCGCGGCCTTCCTTGCGGTTATAGACGATCACGCCGACGCCGCCCTGCTGCGCCGTTTCGATGCACACCTCCACCCCATGCGCGAGATAGGGGCGGCAGGTGCAGATATCCGAGCCGAACACGTCCGAGCCGTTGCACTCGTCGTGAACGCGGCAGGCGATTCGCGTTTCGGTACGGCCGAGCCTCGCAGGGTCGCCGAGCAGATACACGCTCATGCCGCCAATGGGGGGCAGGAACACCTGTTGGTCGGGGCGGGTGACCAGTTCGGGGAACATGCCGCCGGTCTGCTCGAACAGGCCGTGGCGCAGGGCCGTCTCGCTGATGCCGAAGCGTTTCGCCACGCCCGGCAGCCACCAGACCGGCTCGATCGCCACTTTTGTCACCCGCGCATCGCCGGCAGCGGTCAGCACCTCGCCATCCGGGGTCAGCCTTCCGTCACGGATGGCCTGCACGATCTCCGGCATGTTGATGCGCGCGCGGGTGACCGCGATGGTCGGGCGGATGTCCCAGCCTTTGGCCAGGCGGGCGGCAAAAGCCTCGCCGACCATGTGGCCCCAGGGATCGAGCGAGACGATGCGCTCGGGATCGGCCCATTGCGGGAAGGGGCCGATGCGGTCGGCCGGCGCGGTGTTGGTCAGGTCCGGCCGGTGCCCGGGGTCGAGCTGGCCGGCGGCGACCGCCAGCGCCCGGTACAGGGAGTAGGCGCCGGCATGGGTGCCGATGGCGTTGCGCGCGGCGGGGTCGGCCAGCGTGCCCACCACCGGCCCGCGCGTGGCCGGGTCGGCGGCGCCCCAGACGATGGGCAGCGGTTGCTGGGCCTGGCCGGGGCGGGGATGGGAGGTCAGTACCGATCGCCCGTGGCGGGCGGCGATCGTTCGTCGGGCGGGGGGGCGTCATGGCGCGGGAGGTTAGGAACCTCGCCAGCTTCGGTCCAGGGCAATCGGGTGAAGAAACTCAGGAGCAGGGTCCACGGCCCTCACGGGTGTCGCGCGGCGAGGCATGGAACCAGGGCACAGGACAAGCTTTGCCTGTGCCTCCGGCCGTGCCGCGCCGTTCGTTTGCGATCGGGCAGAGAGATGGCGCCTGGCTCAAAAAGCGCCCTGAAGGTTCTGCGTGCGACCATTCCAGTCGGCTATGAACTGCATCATCTTGCCCTGCAGAAGGTTTCGTTCGTTGGTGTTCTGGCTGTTGGCCATGGTGAACAGCGCCTTTCTCAGATCCTTGGCCTTGCTGCTGCTGCCCTCGATCTCGTACAGCCAGGCGCACAGAATGATCACCGCAAGTTCCGTGCATTGCCCGACGAAGGGATGTTCATTCGACTCCATTTCCGCTGGGAGAAATGTATATTCAACGTCCACCACTGGCGGCGCGCCGAAACCCATGTCGAGCCGATCGTCCGCGCCAAGCCCCATCGTGCCGACAAATCCCAAAATCGACGTCGCGAAATTCTGTGCGACCGTTGTGGTGCACGGGATTTCCAGGCTGATCGCGGTCGGGTCGTGGATCATGGTTTGATCATTGTACCATTTTCCGGGGCAGGTGAATCGGTTCTTCACCCCGGTGACGGCGTGATACATCGTGCTGATCTGGCAACCAAGATAAGAAGCGGGATTCCAGCCGACGACGGCGACGATGTCGCCATTCAACCGGGCCATCATCGCCGTGTGTCCGTTATATGCGTAACCAAATGCGGCTTTTGGCTCGAAGATATTGACCGTCTGATACAGCCGGTTCAGCCAGAAGCTGCCTTTGCCTTCTCCTTCCGCATTGTGCCAAATTCCGCGCATACTTGACACCGCGACCAGTCCAATAGCGGTTTTGTCAGAATCATGTGCTGCTACCACCACGACACGACTCTCCCCTATTTTATATGACGCTCCCTGAATGACCGGGCTCCCTGGACGGCCGGTCCGGAAGAGCTTCACGATCAGACATTCCTCGCTGGTGCGCAATCCTTAATGCCAGGGAGGCCGGCCGCAGCGGAACCGAAGGTTAGGGGCAGCGTGGGCTGCTCACGAGACGGAGGATCTGCCAACAGAGCAGCCCGCTGGCGGGAAAGCAAATAAATGCGAGTGCGCGGAGCCACAGGCCGGCGTTTGAGGGGGTCATCACGGTGCCAGCCCCGAGGCGCGAAGGCGGTTGGCCGGGGCATTTTCAAACCTTCTTGAGGAATTCCGTCTTCAGGACCAATCCCTTGATTTTCTCCGCGTTGCATTCGATCTGTCCGGCGTCGCCGGTGAGACGGATGTTCTTGATCAGCGTGCCCCGCTTCAGCGTTGCCGAGGTTCCTTTAACCTTCAGGTCCTTGATTACCTGAACCGAATCGCCGTCGGCCAGCGTGGCCCCATTGCAGTCCCGCACATTCTCCACGTCATCGTCTCCTGAAGCTGTCCGTAATCCGTCGTTTGTGACGGAGGTGGGCTGATCCATCCGCCACTCGCCGTTGCCTTAGCAGACCACCCGCTGCTGCGGCGAGGCCCGTCGTCCACGGATGGCCGGCAAGCCGGCCGCTTTTGAACGACCTTCGCCGGGGAAAAACGGAGGTTGCGTGTTCCTTACAACGCGGATACTTTCCCCTGAAAGAAACTCGGCGGACCGGCTTCCGGCTCCCATGTCGCACGAACTGGCCCGGGTTCGGTCCTGATGTCTGCAACCACCATGCGTTTATTGACGAGGCATAAGATGGTAGATAGTACTGACCCCGGGGAAGATGGCCTGATATCGGGCTTCAAAAGTCTCAGTTGGCTGATCTTTGCTGCCCTGGTCGCGGCGGCGGCAGGATATGGCGCTTATTACAAGCTTGGCGGCTTTGATACGCCCACGCAGAAGGCGGGCGTTGTCGGTGCCACGCTGCTCGGTTTTGGCGTTGCCATCTGGGTGAACAACATTGCCCGGATTATCATCTACGCGGCGGTTGTCGTGCTGGCGCTCTGGGGAGCCAATTACTGGTATTTTCACAAGTAATCGGCTGGTCTTCGCCGCTTAGAACGAGGCGCAGCTTTTCGTCAGCGCCAATCCGACTGATTCTTGTGCGAAACGCTGGCGGTACTCGGCGCGGATAGCGTCCAGTGCCGCCAGCGTTTCAGCGTTCGGGGCGGCGATCACTTCCAGGATTGTCGAGGGCTCGGCGACGATGCGGCCGGTGGCGCGTTGGCGCCATTGGCCGGTGCCGTCCAGCACGGTGAAGCCGGACGGGAAGCGGCGCGTCACGGTCTCGGCAAGGAAGCCGCGCCAAGCGGCATCGTCGCCCGGGGTGCGGCCGAAATAGAGATCGGCGCGGAGCATGGGCGCACCGGGCAACCCGACGCAACCCGGCGCCGCGCAGCCTGAAATCAGCAGCAGCAGCATAGCCCCCACGGAATAGGGTCCAGGGGTCCACCGACCCCTGGCGGGTCCAGGGCAGAGCCCTGGCCTTGCTTCCGTCACTCCGCCGCCTGCGCCGAGCGCTGCCCCTTCACCCGTTCCCGCACCGCCTGGAACAGAACGTAAAGCATCGGAATAACGAAGATCCCCAGCGTGCTGGCCGCGATCATGCCGGCGAACACCGGCGTGCCGACATTGCGCCGTGCCAGCATGCTCGGCCCTTCCGCCAGTACCAGCGGCAGCAGGCCGAGGATGAAGGCGAAGCTGGTCATCATCACCGGCCGGAAGCGCAGCCGCGCGCCCTCGGTGGCCGCCTGCAGCAGCGGCACTCCTTTCTCGCGCTCCTCCTTGGCAAATTCGACGATGAGGATGCCGTTCTTGGCCGCGAGGCCGATCAGCACCACCATGCCGATCTGGCCGTACAGGTCGAGCGTCAGCCCGGCCAGGGCGATGCCGGCGAAGCTGCCGATGATGCCGACGGTGACCGAGAGCAGCACCGGCACCGGGATGGTCCAGCTTTCGTACAGCGCGACCAGGAACAGGTAGGCGAACAGGATGGCGAAGGCGAGAATCAGCCCGGTCTTGCCGGCGGCGCGCTGCTCCTGGAAGGCCGTGTCGGTCCAGGCGCCGCGATAGCCCGCGGGCAGGGTGCGCGCGGCGACCGCCTCCATCGCCGCCAGGCTGGCGCCGCTGGACACGCCCGGCGCGGCGCCGCCCTGCACCGTGACCGCGCGCAGATTGTTGTAGCGGATCAGGGCCTGCGGCCCCTCGACGATGCGCATTTCGGTCAGGCTGCGCAGCGGCACCATTTTGCCGTCGGCGTTGCGGACGTTGATGCGGTAGAGGTCGTCGATGCTGCCGCGGTCGTCCGCTTCGGCCTGCACCTGGACCTGCCAGGTGCGGCCGAACAGGTTGATGTCGTTGACATAGGCGCCGCCGAGACTGGTGCCGAGCGCCTGGAACACGGCGGAAAGCGGCACCCCCAGCACCTGTACCTTGTCGCGGTCGATGTCGAGGAACACCGAGGGGCTGTTGGCCGAGTAGGTGCTGAACACGCGCGACAGAAGCGGGTCCTGGTTGGCGGCCACGGTCAGCCCGCGTACCACCGCGGCCATCGCCTTCGGGTCGCCGGCGCGTACGTCCTGTACCACGAAGGTGAAGCCGCCGCCGGTGCCCAGGCCGATGATCGGCGGCGGCGCCAGCGGCACCGCGATGCCGTCCCGCAAACTGCGGAACTGGCCGGTGAGGCGCTTGAACACCTCGCCGATGGCAAGCGACTTGTCGGTTCGCTCCTCGAAGCTTTTCATCGTCACCACGACGAAGGCGGCGTTGGCCTGGTTGTAGTTGTCGATGAAGTTCAGGCCGACGGTGCTCGACACGTCCTCGACCGCCGGGTCACCGCGCAGGATGGTTTCGATCTGTCCGATCGTAGCGGCGGTCCGGCCCACGCTCGCGCCGTCCGGCAACTGCACGATGACGAAGAACGCGCCCTGGTCGTCCTGCGGCAGGAAGCCGGTGGGCGTCAGCTTCGACAGCAGACCGGTGCCCAGCAGGCAGCCAACCACCACCAGCAGACTGACGAGCGACATCCGCACCAGCCGCGCCACCACATTGCCATAGCCGTCGCGCACCCGGTCGATGGAGCGCATGACGATGCCGATGATGCCCCGGCGCGGGCCGTGCTGCGGCTTGAGCAGCACCGCGCACAAAGCCGGCGAGAGCGACAGCGCGTTGATCGCCGAGATGAACATCGCCACCGCGACGGTCACCGCGAACTGGCGGAACAACTCGCCGGAGATGCCCGGAATGAACGCCACCGGCACGAACACGCTGAGCAGCACCAGGGTGATGGCGATGATCGGCGCGGTGATCTGCCCCATCGCCCGCTTGGTCGCATCCGCCACCGACAGCTCAGGATGCGTCTCCATCACGTGCTCGACGTTTTCGACCACCACGATGGCGTCATCCACCACGATGCCGATCGCCAGTACCACCGCCAGCAGCGATACCGAGTTGGCGGAGTAGCCGATGGCATTCAGCACGACGAATGTGCCGATCAGGCTGACCGGCACGGCGACGGTGGGGATCAGGGTGGCGCGCCAGCTGCCCAGGAACAGGAACACCACCACCACCACCAGCACGAAGGCTTCCACCAGCGTCTTTTCCACCTCGTGGATGGTGGCGCGCACGAAGGTGGTGGGGTCGTAGGTCACCTTCCACGCCAGATCCTCGGGGAAGCTTTTCTGTTCGGTGGCCAGCAATTGCTTCACCGCATCCAGCGTGGTCAGGGCGTTGGCGCCGGGCGACTGGTAGACCGCGATCAGCGCCGCCGGCTTGCCATTGAACTGGGTGGCGCGGTCTAGGTTCTGCGCGCCGAGTTCGAGCCGTGCCACGTCGCCCAGCCGCAGCACCGAGCCGTCCGGGTTGGTACGCAGGATGATGTGCGCGAATTCCTCGGGCGAAGAGAGCCGCCCCTTGGTCTGGATGTTGAGCTGCAATTGCTGGTCGTCGGAGATCGGCCGCGCGCCGATGCGCCCGACCGCGGCCTGCGCGTTCTGGCTCTGGATCGCCTTCACGATGTCGTCGGTGGTGAGGTTGAGCCCGGTCAGCCGGTCGGTCCGCACCCACACCCGCATGGAGTAGTCCTGCGGCCCGAACATCGTAGCATCGCCGACGCCGGGCGTGCTGCGGATCTGGTCCAGCAGGTTGATGGTGACGTAGTTGCTGATGAACAGCGGGTCGTAGCTGCCCTTCGGCGAGTAGAGCGCCACCACGCCGAGCAGTGCGGAGGATTTCTTCTTGACCGTCACGCCCTGCTGGCGCACCTCGGATGGCAGCTTGGCCAGCGCCACCTGCACGCGGTTATTGACGTTGACGGTGTTGATGTCGGGGTCGGTGCCCAGCTCGAAGGACAGCAGCAGCGAATAGCTACCGTCATTGCCGCTGACGCTTTTCATGTACATCAGCTTGTCGACGCCGACGATCTGCGCCTCGATCGGCTGCGCGACGGTGGCTTCCACCACCGCCGAGGAGGCGCCCGGATACATCGTGCTCACCTGCACCTGCGGCGGCACGATGTCGGGGTACTGGGCAATTGGAATGACCATCAGCGACAGCAGGCCGGCGATGGTCATGACGATCGAAATGACCGCCGCGAGCCGCGGACGGTCCACGAACACCGAGGACAACATGTCTCACTCCCTTTGGCGGGGCTGGCCAGCACGGGTGCGCCGGGGCGCAGCATTGAGATGCCCTCCAGGATCACCTGATCGCCCTCCTGCAGCCCGTCCTTGACGGCGACGTTGCGGCCGATTTCCTCGCCGGTTTTGACCCGGCGGATGACGGCCTTGCCGCCATCGACCACGAACACGTAGGCGCCCTGCTGGTCGAGCAGCAGCGCCGCCTGCGGGATGACCAGCATGTCGGCCGGCTCTTTACCCTCGACCCGCAGCCGTACGAACTGGCCGTCCACCAGTGTGCCCTTGGGGTTCGGCACGGTGGCGCGGACCAGCACGGTGTCGGTCGATCGGTCCACCGTCACGTTGACGAAGTTGATCCGTCCGGGCTCGGGATACGCGGTTCCGTCGGCGAGGTGGACCCGCACCAGCAGGCCGCCGGTGTCGAGCTGGGTGCCGTTTTTCACCCGCAGGAACTCGCGCTGGCTGACCGGGAAGGTCACATAGACCGGGTCCTGGCTGACGATGGTGGTGAGGGTGCCGGTCTGCGGGGTGACCAGGTTGCCCCGGGTGATCACCGTGCGGCCGATCCGGCCGGCGATCGGGGCGGTGATGACGGTGTAGCTGAGGTTGATCGCGGCGGTCTGCAGCGCCGCGTCGGCCGCGATGGCCTGGCCCTGCGCGGTCTGCTCCTCGGCGACCCGCTGATCGCGGACGGCGACCGAGGTGGCGCTGGTCTTCACCAGTTCCTCGGCGCGCTTGCGCTGCAGGCCGGCATTGGTCAGTTGCGCCTGCGCCTGCAGCAGGGTGCCGCGGGCCTGCTGCACCGCCGCCTGGAACGGCGCCTGGTCGATCGTGTAGAGCCGGTCGCCTTGCCTGACGATGCTGCCCTCGGTGAAGTCCACCGACGCCAGATAGCCGCTGACCCGCGCCTGCACGTCCACCTTCTCGATCGCTTCGACCCGGCCGACGAACTCGATCCCCTGGGTGACCGGCTGCTTCGCGGCCGCGACCACCCCGACGGGGATCGCCTGGGGCGCCGGCTGGGCCAGCCCGGCGACGGGAGCCAGCAAAACGGCGGCGATGAGGGCATGGCGGCGCATGGCAGGCTCCCGTGAATCCGATAACAGGTCCGTACCGGTTCCCGGCGCCTTTATCAACACGGCGCGCGGTATCAACATTGTGTGGCGGGGCGTCGCGCCGCTGGCCCCTTCCCGAACGGCGCCGAGGGTGGTCAAAGATGCGGGCAAGGATAAGTGGAGTACTACACGATGGCACCCGTCGATGATGCAACCGGGTTCGAAGCCACCGCGTTTCCGGGGGCGACCAATTCACGCATCGTCGCCGCCTACCGCCAGCGCACCCCGGGTTCCGGCGAACTCGCCTGCCAGGCCGCTGCCCTGCTGCCCAGCGGCATCGCCCATGACGGCCGCCATCTCGACCCCTATGGCGTGTATATCGTGCGCGCTTCCGGCCCGCATAAATGGGACGTCGACGGCAACCGCTACATCGATTTCTACGGCGGCCACGGCGCCCTGATCCTCGGCCATTGCCACCCCAGGGTCACCGCGGCGGTGGCCAGGGCGGCCGGCGAGGGCACCCAGTTCGGCGCCAACCACCCGGGCGAAATCGGCTGGGCGCGGGCCATCCAGCGCTTGGTGCCTGCCGTCGAGCGGGTGCGCTTCACCTCCTCGGGCACCGAGGCCACGCTGATGGCGGTGCGGCTGGCGCGCGCCTTCACCGGACGCGACACGGTGCTGCGCTTCAAGGGCCATTTTCACGGCTGGAACGACCACATGACGCACGGCCATGTGAGCCATTTCGACGGCACGCCGACGACCGGGGTGCTGGCCGGGGTGGCGGAGAGCGCCATCCTCGCCCCGCCCGGCGACCTGGCCGCGGTCGCTGCCATCCTGGGCCGCCGCACCGACATTGCCGCCGCCATCCTGGAGCCTACCGGCGCCTCCTTCGGCCAAGTGCCGGTGGACCCGGAATTCCTGCACGGGCTGCGCGCGTTGACCGCCCTGCACGGCGTGCTGCTGATCTTCGACGAGGTGGTGACGGGTTTCCGCACCTCGCGCGGCGGCGCGCAGGTGGCGTTCGGCATTCGCCCGGACATATCCACCTTCGCCAAGATCGTCGCCGGCGGCATGCCGGGGGCGGCGGTGGCGGGGCGGCGCGACATCCTCGACCTGCTCGATTTCGCCGCGACCGAAGCGGCGGGGCGCGAGAAGATCAACCATCCCGGCACCTTCAACGCCAACCCGGTCTCCGCCGCGGCCGGCATCGCCTGCCTGACGGAACTCGCCGAGACCGACGCCAACGAAGTGGCCGACGCGCGCGCGGCCGAATTGCGGGCCGGACTGAACGAAATGCTGGCGGCGGCAGACCTGCCCTGGGCGGTCTATGGCACCAGCTCGGGCTTTCACCTGTTCACCAACCCGAACCGGCGGGACGGCGTCCACCCGGACCGCTTCGACCCGCATGCCTGCAGCCCCGGGGAGCTGAAGGGGGGCGACAAGATTCTGATCGGCCGGCTGCGGCTGGCGCTGCTGGTGAACGGCGTGGATGTCAATCAGCGGCTCGGCGGCTTCACCTCCGCGACCCACACCAGTGCCGACATTGCCGAAACCGTCGCTGCCTGGCGGGAGGCGATCCGCCTGCTGCGGGCCGAGAACGCGTTGCCGGACTGAGCCGGCGCCGGGGGGAGGGGGCATGACCGGCGACCATCCGGGCGAAAACCATCGCGCCGGTGGAAGCCACCGCGGCCCTGTTCGCGGACCGGGATTTTCGGCTCACCCCCAACCGTTTCGGTTGCGGCTTTTCCGGCCGAGTCTGCTGATGCCCGCGCACTGGCCGTTGCATCCCTGGGACTGGCTGTCTTGGGCGAAATTCTTCCATCCGTTCAACATGGCATGGAACCCGCCACGCCACCGTGCCCTGCGGGTTTGCCGGCGAGCGTCTGCCGGTGGGATTGCAGATTGTCGGCCGGCGCTTCGACGATCCCGGCGTGCGGCAGGCCGCGGCGGCGTTCGAGCAGGCGCTGCCCTGGGCTGAGGCGGCGGCGCAGGGGTTTTCGGTTCATTATCTGGTAGGTACTGCCGACGCTATAGGGACGGCTGAGCCACGGAACCGTCCAGCATGCCCGAGTTGTTGCTTCTCCGGCCTACCGGTCGCCTGCGCATGGCTTTCGCCCCCGTGGCGGGTGGCGCGGGCCGATGACGGCGCAGCTGGGCTTGCTGGCCGGTGGCAGCCCCTGGCTGCTGCGCGGCCCGATCTTCAGCAGGTACCTGCGGGGGTGCTGTTCGCGCTCGATGTTCTGCTGGCGGTGCCGGCCTGGACGCTGGTGGCCGCGCAGCTCGACCCGGGCAAGGATGCCCACGGCCGGCCGGGCTTCGTGGTTGCCGCGCTTGCCTCGTTTCTCGGCTGGTTCCTGTTCCTGTATGCGCTCGGCCTGTTCCGGCGTGACGCCATGCTGGAACTGCGCCGTTCCCTCGGGCGCACCCCGCTGGCGGCCGGGCTGGCCGGGGTCGCCGCCTGGATGGTGGCGCAGGCGGGCTGCCTCGCCTTCGCCGTTCCGTGCCCGGTCGGTGCGGCCTGGCAGGCGGAGCTGTTCGCCGCCTCGGTGCTCTGCTTCTCGCTGTGCGGCGCCGTCGCATGTCTGGGCTTCGCGGTGCTGGTGGAGGCTGGCACGTTCCGTCGCCGGCTGCTGGTGGTGGGGGCCGGCCACCGCGCGCGCGACCTGATCGGCCGCATCCGTGCCGAGAGCAGCAGTTTCCAGGACGAGATGATCTTCGTGCACCACCCCCTGTTGGGTGAACGCCTGAACCTGCGGGACGACGGGCTGGGCTGCACGGTGGTGGATGCGCCGTCGTTCGACATCCTGCGCCTCGCCCGACGCTACGATGTGCAGCAGATTGTCATCGCCCCGGATGAGCGCCGGGGCATGCCGCTGCAGAACCTGCTGGAGTGCAAGAAGGCGGGGTTTCCGATCGTGCAGTATCTCAGCTTCATCGAGCGTGAGACGCGTAGGATCGACCTCGGCCGTATCGAGCTTGGATGGGTCCTGTATTCCGACGGCTTCGTCTTCGGCCTGCTCGACCGGATCGTGAAGCGCGTGTTCGATCTGACGACCAGCCTCGCCATCCTGTTGCTCAGCGCACCCTTCCTGGCGGCGGCAACGGCGGCGATCCGGCTGGAGGGGGCGGGGCCGGTGTTGTACCGGCAGAAGCGGGTGACCCGCGACGGCCGGGTGTTTGACGTGCTCAAGCTGCGCACCATGCGGGTGGACGCCGAGGCGGCCGGAGCGATGTGGGCACGGGTGCAGGATTCGCGAGTGACCCGGGTGGGCCATTTCCTGCGGCGGACCCGCCTCGACGAGTTGCCGCAATTGTTCAATGTGCTGCGTGGCGACATGTCGATTGTCGGCCCGCGCCCGGAGCGGCCGGTGTTCGTGGCGGATCTGGCGCGCCAGATTCCCCTGTACAACGAGCGCCACATGGTAAAAGGGGGACTGACCGGCTGGGCGCAGGTGAACTATCCGTACGGGGCTTCGGTGGAGGATGCGCGGAACAAGCTCAGTTACGATCTCTACTACGTGAAGAATTTTTCCATTCTGCTCGATGTGCTTATTCTGGCGCAGACGATCCGGGTGGTGTTCTGGCCGGGCGGAGTGCGGTAGGCGGCGGAAGCGGGCGGCGTCAGACGCGGCGCAACAGCAAAATCAACAGCACCAGGACCAGCATGAGGATATGCATCAGGGCCGGGCTCGATTCGTGCAGTGTCTCGGGCATGGGACATATCCTCCGGCGCTGGAAAGGTGCGACGTCAGGTGGTGTCCGCGGTCGCTCCCGCGAGGTCGGGGGACGAAAAATGTCCGCCATGTCGCGCCATTCCAAAAGCCGGTTAGCGTGCAGATGGTGCAAAGAACCGTCAGGGAAGCCTACCGCCGATGTGGCTGGACACGCACGCGTACCCACACCCTGCGGCACAGCGTCGCGAGCCGGCTCCTGCAGGCAGGCTCTCCACTCAAGGAGGTCGCCGACATTCTCCGCCACCGCAGCCTCGAGACCTTACCTTTCCCCGCATCTAGAAAGATACAATTTTATCATTATGTTAGCCTAGCCATCTGTGCGCCGTAGCTGAGGGAAGCCCCTTGGAACGCAGGTGCAGCATACGCCCGCTTTCGCAACGGGCATTTGGAAAATCTGCCATTTTCGGCGCTCGGCTGCGGATCGACATGATGTCGTTCTATAGTAGCGCAGGGCTTTGCCACGATGCGGGTAAAGGTAAGGCCTCGAGACGTCGGCGATCTACGCCAAGGTCGACACCGGCCGTCTGGCTGCCGTGGCCTTGCCCTGGCCGGGGAGCGCCCCGTGATGCCGGCGTCCTCGATGCAGTCCCTGGTTCAGGAGAGGTGGCCGGGTTCCTCGAGACAGCGTTTCGCTGCCGTTAAGTGGAGCCTCTGCCGGTGGGTATCGTAGGGTAGCGTTGTCGCGGTGTCACGCAGCGAGGGCGAAGCCCGACCGGAGTGACGCCGCGACAAAAAAATTTACGCTGCCGCAGATTGCCTTGCGTGACCGTAATATGCATGGTCCGGCGTCTGAGCGTCATGTCTTGAATGCGGCATCTTGCTATTATAGAAGAGAAGATACCGACCAAGCGAGGCGCGTGCTTCACTGACACTTCTATAAGCGTGCAGGTAGACCTCTTCGTATTTGACAGAGCGCCAAAGACGCTCTACAAAGACGTCATCGCGCCACGCACCGCGGCCATCCATGCTGATGGCGATACCATTCTTCAGTAGCAATCCCGTGAAATCAGCGCTGGTGAACTGGCTGATCTGTGTTGAAAATCTCTGCCGTGCCTGGCCAGCGCCACCTCGATGCAGAAGTCCACTTCCATCGTGATCGACAGTCGCCAAGACAAAACACGCCGAGTGAACCAGTCTACCACGGCAGTAAGATAGACAAATCCACACGCCATCGGAATATAAGTGATGTCCATGGCCCATCCTTGATTGGGACGATCAATCACCAGGCTTCGCAGAAGATATGGATAAACCTTGTGGCCAGGCGCGGGTTTGGACGTGTTCGGCTTGCAATTCAGCGCTTCAAGGTTCATGACCCGCATCATCGTGGTTACCTGCTCGCGGCCGATCGCAACGCCCTCGCCGCGCAACAGATCGCGCAGCATCCGGCTACCCGCGAACGGATAAGCCAGATGCAATTCGTCGATCCGCCGCATGATCGCAAGATCCTCCAGCGATACCGGCCGAGGATCATAGTAAAGGCTGCTGCGGCTGAGCAGCAGTAGCTCCGCCTGACGCACCAACGGCAATTCGTGCTCGCGGTTGATCATCGCTTTGCGCTCAGAAGCCCGGCTTTGCTGAGCGCACCGGCCAAAAAATCGTTCTCCAGCGTCAGCTCACCGATCTTGGCGTGCAGCAGCTTTACATCCACCGCCGGCGCCGGCTCAATCCCCGCGGCCATCGAACCAAACACCCCGGCGGCGCCGTCGACCAGGTGCGCCTTCCAGGCCGTGATCTGATTCGGATGCACGTCATGCTGCTGCGCCAGTTCCGCCAGCGTCTTCTCCCCCTTGACGGCGGCCAACGCCACCTTCGCCTTGAAAGCCGGATGGTGCGTCCGCCGCGCTCGCTTTGCCATTCTCTCTCCCGATCCGCAGCATCCTCGCCGCTCTCAGGCAGATTTTCCGCTTATCGCCCTGTCCGAATTTCTCCGGCCACCCCTGTGCGAGAGGAACATTTGCTCCACCACCAGGAGATCGCGGTAACGGAGCATCGCGTTCAGCGGATGCAGCCTTGTGTTGGTGCGTAGTATATAGAGTCCATCATGGCGGGCCTCGTCGGCGATGCGCGCCGCATCGATAGTGAAGTGCTGCTGGTCGGGCGTTTTCAGGTAGCGCCGATAAGCGCTGTTGCCGGCCAGCGCCTTGTCGCCCTGCTTCAGCTTGGCGCGCAACGTGGTCAGCACCGCCTCGCGGGTGCGCGCCGCCTGCGCCGCCTCGACCAGGTTGCGGCAGACGATGGTGCGGCGGCCGTCGCGTTTTACCTCCTTGGCCTGCAGGTCGGCGTCCGGCCGCCCGTTGTGCGGGATCACCAGCGGCACGCCCGGCGCCGGGTCGGCCATGACGATCTCACGCACCTCCTTGGAGCTGCGCTCGCGCACGCCGAGGATGTATTCGAGACCGCGTTCCTCGAGCGCCGCGATCGTCGCCGCGCTGATCATGCCGCGATCGGCGACGACGCAGACGTGGCCGATGGCGAAGCGGCCGCGCAGGCGGTCGATCACCGGGATCAGCGTGGTCACGTCAGCAGTGTTGCCGGGCCACATCTCCGAGCAGACCGGCCGGCCGTTCTGATCGACGATGATGGCGACGATCATCTGGTTCAGGTGTGGCCGATAATCCTTGGAATGGCCGCGCTCGCCGAGCTCGGCTCCGCCCTCGCCCTCGAAATACAGCGAGGTGGTGTCCATGAACACGACCGACAGGTCGGCGAACAGGTCGCGCCGGCGCGCGAACAGGCGCTCCTCGACGAGATCCTTGACGCAGCGGGCCACCAGCGTGCGGTTGGTCTGCCCGGCTGGCGGCAATTCCTCGCCGAGCCAGGCCATGGCGCGATAGAGGTGATGCAGCTGCAGATCGCCGGCGCCGTCGATGCGGTAGTCGTCGCGCCACTGCTCGCAGGCACGATCGGAGCCGGAGACCATCAACCGGTGCAGGACGGTGAGGAAGACGGCGCGTTCGACGGGAAAGGCGAAGTCACGATCAGCCAGCAACTCCTGCAGGACGGCGTCGCAGTGAGTGTCGCGCCACAGGCGCTCAAACAGCAGCGGCGGGCCGATGCGCTTGCAGCCGAGCCGGGGAGTGCCGCTCTCGTCGAGGGGAGAGAGGATGATCGAGCGCTGTGCCAGGCGGGCGGCGGAGCGGATCAACCGGTCGAGATCGCCGCGGCGTTCGACCTCTTCCTTGCGTCCGAGGTTGCGGATGATGCGCTGCTTGACGTGGCCCTCCTCGCGGACGGTCTCGACCAGGTAGAGGTATGTGTAGGGGCCGATACGCTTTTCGCGGACGAACATGGTTCTAGCATTCATATATTCGCCGATTAGTCAAGCATGAAAGGGGAGAACTCCGCCGAATTTAGCACTACGTTTTTTTGCAGCGTCTCGGACCCCCTATGGAACCAACTGAAATTCCCCAACTTTTAAATACGATCCAGCACGGATGTGCGCCTAACTGTTAAACTCGGGGCAGACCCTCCCAGCAGCCGGCAAACTGATCCAAGGCGTCCTTCCACCGCAGGTTTCGCGCGCCCTCCGGTAGAATCCACCACCCCGCCCCGCGCAAGCCGCCGTCGCGCCGTCAAGGAAGTTCCAAGTGCGATTCCCCTGGATTCTGAAGTCGGCAAGCGTTGCACCGGAAGGCCGAGACGGTATACATGGAATGCAGTAGGCATGCCGACGTAGCTCAGTGGTAGAGCAACTGATTCGTAATCAGTAGGTCCGGAGTTCGACCCTCCGCGTCGGCACCAGTAAGCCCCTGAAATACCTGAGATTTTTCCGAGTGCCGCGGTTCCCCGCGGTCTGCTGTGTGCTTGCTTGGCGATCTGGGGAGACGCTGGGGAGACAGGCGGGCAAAAACCCGTGCCGGGTGTCTCCCCAGCGGCTCCCCCGCCGCCTGGGCGCGGGCAGACCCGCGCCGGTGCCGTCCTCCCCTGTATTCCCGCTGGTGCCCAGCGACATGACGGGCGTGCCGCACCGGCGCCGCTCCGGTCGGTCGAGTAGCTGGCGCGGTCTGGCGTCGGCCCCATAGCCGGCCAGGACACGGACAGGCGCGCCCTTCCTCCGAAGCGCTCTGCCGTCCCGGCCCTCGGCCACGTCCCCGCTCCCGTGGCTTTGCATAGCTGTAATGCGTGGGACGCATTATTCCCCGGGCGGGGCACGCCAAGGCGACACCGGCCAACACCCGAACGAGTCAAACGGCCGTCCTCACGTCCCGGTGTCGGCCGGTGTCCCCTCGGCGTCCTGTCCGCGTCCCGGGACGCAGACCAACACGATAGCGTAATGTTTTTCGTTGACGGACGAGTAACGAGACCGTAAAAACGTCCTTGCCAACCCGAACAAAGAAAGACACAACCGTGCCGAACACATTTGTAGCCAAGTCCTACCGCGCCGCTGCCCTTGCAGCGTCCAAAGCCGACCAAGCAGCAAACCCCTTCGCGGACCGCTGGTCTATCTACGACCAACAATTTGTTTTCCCTGATGCCGTCGCACGCTCCATGGATTACGAAACCGGCCGGGCGTTCGGTGACGCGTGCTGCGAAGGCGAGTTCCAGTATGAAATCTTCCTCCGGGAAGCCTTGGTCCTGGTCCGGCGGCACGCGAGCGTTGCCGCGGCGGCCCGGCTGATGTGTGTGGCTGAGGCGGGCTTGCGGGGCTTCCTGGACGGCGCCGCGGGTCACTCGTTGATCGGGGACGAGCCCCAGGGGAATCGCACTTGGAATTTCCTTGACAGCGCGACGGCGGCTTGCGCGGGGCGGGGCGATGGATTCTACCGGAGGGCGCGCGAAACCTGCGGTGGGAGGACGCCTTGGATCAGTTTGCCGGCTGCTGGGAGGGTCTGGAAGACCCACGAACCGGGAATGCCGGGCTGCATGACTTCCATGAGTTGCTGATGATTGCGCTGTGTACAGTGTTATGTGGCGGCCAGGGTGCGGTGGACATGGCTCGGTTTGCGGAAGCGAAAGAGCCGTTCCTGCGCGGCTTTCTCAAGCTGGAGAAGGGCATTCCAAGTCACGACACTTTCAGCCGCCTGTTCCGCCTGCTCGACCCGGCGCAGTTTGGCGCGGCGTTTCAGCGGTTCATGGCGCAGTTTTCGAGTACGGTTCAGGGCGTTGTAGCGATCGATGGCAAGGTTCTGCGTCGCTCCTTCGATCGCGCCAGCGGCAAGTCACCGCTGCACATGGTCAGTGCCTGGGGATGCGAGCAGCGCCTGGTGCTGGCGCAGATCGCCACCGACGCCAAATCAAATGAGATCACCGCGGTGCCGAAGTTGCTGGAGATGCTGTCACTGAAAGGCACGATCGTGACCGCCGACGCGCTCAACTGCCAGCGGGCGATTGCTCAGCAGATCGTCGATCAGGGCGGCGACTATGCCCTGGCGCTGAAGGGCAATCAGGGCACGCTGCATGATGACGTCAGCACGTTCCTCAATGACCCGGCCAGCAAACCGGCGACGAGCGCGCAAAACGTGGACGCCGATCACGGCCGCATCGAGACCCGCACGGCCACGGTCTCGACCGATATCGACTGGTTGCAGCGGGATCATCACTGGCCCGGCCTGGCGGCCATCGGCAAGGTTGTCCGTATCCGTGAAACCGCGAGCAAGACCACCACCGAGACCGCCTACTACCTTCTCAGCACAGCGCTATCCGCGACACGCTTCAACGAGGTCGTCCGCGAGCACTGGGGTGTCGAAAACCGGCTGCACTGGCGGCTGGATGTGGTGATGAACGAGGATCAGGACCGGACCAGACTGGGCAACGGGCCACACAATCTTGCGGTCCTGCGACACATGGCCCTGAACGTCATGCAGAAGGACGGCTCCAAGGGCTCTCTGCGCGGCAAGTTCCAACGGGCCGGTTGGAACGATGCCTATCTCTCCAAACTCCTCGGATCCTTCTGAAATGCGATTGCCCTGGGACGAGCCCATCCCCCAGACCTGACGGACTGGCTACCCAACCGGCCGGCGCACCCTGAACGGGGCGCCGGCCGGCTTGCGTGTGGCGGGTGTGGTGGCTGCCCGTCTTGCGGATAGACGGAAGCACGTCGTCCACAACCCAGACCTCGAACCGCTGCGCGCTCGGGAGCTTGGACCGCATGATGAGGCGGTAAACGTCCCGCTCAGGGATGAGGGTGAGGCCACGGCTGGGCGCATCCGTGAAACCCAAACCCGTCAATTCAACGGCTTTGAACGATTTCAACGACTTACAGTGCGCCCTGACCGCGTGGGTTGGGTTTGCCCTGTCCGAGACGCGGCGGGGACGTGGGGACGTGGGTCCGGCCCGGCGGCGTGGGGCGCGCCGGGCCGGGTCCACCCCTGGCAGGTCCCGCGCGAGCCCCGTTGCCCCATACCCGACACGCGTAGGAAATTCGCGGAACTGGAACTTTTCACATGAAATTGCAACGACTTGAGGACGGGTCTGCCGACTGCGGCCAGTGACGCACACGGCGAAAGTCCGCGCCGCAGGCCGGCGCTCGCGGTTGGACGGCTATTGGTCGCTCACAGGAAATTTACAGAACTGAAACTTTTCGTTATTGTGTCGCACTGAGTAGCGGGCTACGCGCACCTGTGCGCGATGGTGCGCGGCAAGCGGGGCAGGCATGAGACCAAGCAGGACGATCCTCGGCGCGGTTTGCGCCCTCTCGTTGGCGGGGTGCAGCCAAACCCTCCCCGTGCGGGGCGTCGTCGAAGTCAGCGGAGACAGGTTCACGGGCACGGCGACGGGTTACATGGACGGGGCCGGTGATCTGACCATCACGTTCGCCAGCGGCCGGACCTGTTCGGGCGCGTTCGTCTACGTGAACCGCCGACAAGGTGAAGGGACGTTCGAGTGTTCGGACGGCGCAACAGGCCCGTTCTCGTTCGTCTCGACTGGCTTCCGCGGCACCGGCTCGGGCACGCTCAAAGGCGAAAGGTTCACGTTCACGTTCGGGTAGCGAGCGGGGGTTTGGCGCCGGCCGATCCGTCTAGGTCTAACAACATCAGGACGGGCCACGAATATCGAGCGTGGGTTTCCGAGTTTGTGGGCTGGCGCATGATCCACGGGAACCAATTGGTGCTTTCATGATCGCTTTTTCGTTGCCGCTTTTCACTCTCGTGCCGGGATATACGGTGGCGCGGATCGTCAGAGGATTTCGGGAGTGACTGGCACGGTCCGCGCGCATGGGGTATCCAGTTACTTAGCCTCGTGGGGGTATCAATGCGGCCAGGGATCATTCCGGGCTACCACTCGGAAGAACACCGCATAGCGTTTGAAAGTGCCCGGGACCGATGGCTTGCCGCTGGCGGCCCGCGGCGTTGCGCCTCGCACCGGAAGGACGGCAACAAGTGCGGCGGGTGGGCACTCAGGGGCCACGAATACTGCACCCACCACGTCGCCAACTCCGTCCAGCAGGCGCGGCGGCTGCGCCTTCTCTCCCGGCCCAAGACGCGCAAACAGGCCGAGCGCGCGCGGCGGCGGGAGCAAGCCCGGCTGCAACGCGCCATCTGGACGGCCGACCGCTGGGCGCCGGGCGGCACGGTCGGGCTCGGTCCGCGCGAGGATGAATTTCAGATCGACATGCGCGCGCTCGGGTTCACACCGTCGTCTTTCAGCCCTGCAACGCTCGATCAGGCCCGCTGGGCGTGGATCGGTGCAACATCAGGGCGGCGGACGCGGGATGAACTTCGGGACAGGGTAGCGTTCCACGTCGCCCGGGACCTTGCCGCGGCGGGCCTGTAGGGACGGCCGTCGTGTGGGATTTCAGCAAGCCGCCGCGAGCCTCAAGCAAGTGGCTTGCCACCGTGACGGCCGAGGACCGGGACCGGGAGGCCAGGACGGCGGTTAAGCTGCGCCGGGACGCTGAAATCCTCCGGGCCGGCGGGACCGTGTCCGTGATCCCGCGCCGGCGCAGGGTGGTGGACACGCCCGCGGCCCGGGTGCCGCCGGCCGAGGGGGACGAAATCCGGGCGTTTCTGGGCGTTCACGGACACGCGATTGCAGCGGTGCTGGCGCTGGCTGAGGACGATGAAACCCGGCTTCGGATCGGGCGCGCATACCGGGCGATCTTGCGCGGCGATCCCGGCGCGCACGCTGATTGGGGTGCGCTACTCGCATCGCTCGGACTGTAAACCTCGCCTGGATGTTGGCGCGGCCGTCCTGGGGACGTGGTTCTGAGGGGGTTGAACCCCAGCGTCCCGGGGGCCTTCTTAGGTCTGCGGGACCGGGTAGAGGCTCGCCAGTGAGGGGACGGCCGGGTTCGTGCTGCCGCTCCCGGCGCTGGCGGGAATTGCCGGCGGCTCTCCGGTGATCGGAAGGAAAGAACTAAGGTAGTTGTCTGTTGCAGACTGCGAAGACGCCTCCGTTACTGCACTATACACGGGCATCACCGCGTCGCGCGCTGCTTCTATAAAAGGAATTGGAGCGGGCCGGTTTGGGGGGTTGGGCTGATACGTCGGGCTCAAATCCAGCTTCCCCGTCGCCTCCGTGAAATATGCCGCCGCTTCGATCTTGAGCCCCAGCACGCCGGCGTCAATGCTTCCAACCGCTGCGCCGTTTGCGATGTCGTAAATGGCAGCGCCGATGCTGATTGCGCCAGTCAGGATTTGAGTTGACCAATACGCCTCGCCGGCCGCGTCTGGCGCGCGGTTGAACAGGTCATGGTAGACGGCGGTGACGACGGCGCCGACCAGCACGGGCTCGCCGCCAGCGGGGTCGGCGAAGAAAGTGTATGGACCGTTCACCGCCTCCGGCTGCACCGCGAAGCTGGCCGCCATGTTGACCACGGCCTGTGTCGGGCTGAGGCCCTGGGCGGTCAGGCTGGCGTAATCTTTGAGCCAGTAGGCCGCGCCGCCGGCGTCTGCGGCGCGTCCGAAATAGGCGATGTAGAGGGTTTCGATCTGTTGGTAGGGCGTGAGGGCAGCCAGGGAGCCGGACATGGGAAACTCCTGTCGGGGGTGGTGCCGCCGGCCCCGTCTTTACCGAGGACATGCTCGGCCACTGAGCTACGGCAGCATTACGCGAGCGTAAGTGCAGAAGTGCCGCAGCACGTCGGGTTCGGCAAGGACACGCGCGCAGAACACCCGCGTCCCGGGGACGGCAGCGCATCGGCCGGGTTTACTTGACCGCGCTGGCGTCTATCGCCTGTCCGGCACCACGGGCCGCTTTCACGGTGCCATAGGCGCCAAGCGCCTGAACAAGTGCCGAGGGTGTGGCCCATGCGGGGACCATCGGGCTTGTTCGCAGAGTGGGTGTAATCCAGTCTGGGACCAGCGGCCGGACCAATTTGGCCGCGTCCAACCCCGCCGGCACGCCCCAGGACCGTGCCAGCGGCACCGCTGCGCGGACCGCTGCACCGCCGGACGCGACGGCCGAGCGAGCCAGCCCGGCCCCCGCCACGGTTTCAGGGGTTGCCAGAGTGCCGAGGACACGGCCAGCAATGTCCGCGCCTGCGTTGCCGATTGTGCCCGGGGTTGACGCGCCGCCCGCGTTCCAGTCAGGCATATTCGCATCCTGGGCACGCTGTTCGAGAATGTCAGACTGGACTTGCTGGCGCGGCGTCGGCCCTGACAACGGCTGCCCGGTGGTCGGGTCGATCGTCTGCGTGTCCGGGGCGCGGTGCATGTTCAGGTAATCCGTCAAGCCGCCCAACGCTGTCCCGCTAAAGCCCTGGCGCACACCGGCCAGGAAGCGTTCGCCCATGCCCACGGGTGCCTGGGTGAGTTGCTGGTCTGCGAAGGCAGAGTTGGGGGAGATGCCGCCGGCAGGGGCCGGTGCTGCGCCCGCCGGCGGCGAGGTCGAGCCAAGGCCGAAGCCGGGCGGGACGGCTGGCGCAGCCTGGGACGGGACGGCGGGGACGGCGGGGACGGCCGGGGCCTGGGGGACGGCCGGGACCACCGGCGCCCCGCCAAGGCCGAACCCCGGGGGCACGGCCGTCCTGGCCGGCGCGGCCGGCGGCACCGGCGGCACAGGCGGCACGGGAAGCCGGGCCGCCGGGCTGGGCGCGGCAGGGGTGAACGCGCGGGTGATGCCGCGGCTTGGGGCCGCGCCCGTCGCGGAGGGCGCCGGGGACGCGGCCGTCCCGGAGGACGGCGGCACCGGCGCGCGCAGCAACCCCGTCCCCGGGCCCGGTGTCGGCGGCAGGGGCGGCAGGGGCGGCGGTGGCGCCGGGTCCGCACTGCGCGACCCATAGCGCATCGACGCGTAGGCCAGCGCCAGCGGGGCGGTAGCCGCGAGCGCTGCGGCCAGCCCCGAACCCAGGGACGTGCGCGAGGACGGACCGCGGAACGCGGCACCGGAGAGCGGGACGGCGGACATCTTCTTGTTGTCCTCGGTTCAGTGAAGGGTTCGGCCAGTCGGGACGGCGGGGACGGCCGGTTCCGGGTCGGCGTCGGCAGTCGCAGCGCTCTGCAATTCAAGTATGCGCCCGTCGATCAGGTGTTGGATATGCGCGAGCGTATCTTTCTGAGCCTCGCCACCGTAAACCGTCATCATTGCGAAGCACTCCACAATCATAAAGCTCGCAACGATATTCGTATCGAGGCGGGATATTTCAGTGAGACGCACGAGCTGATCCATAAGATGCGCGGCCAGAGCTTCTGAGTTGTCCATACCTTGGGCAGTATGGGCGAAATCGTCTGGTTCGATCGTGGCAAGTGGGGCGTTATTATCGGGGTCTGACATATCGGGGGTCCTTATTTACGGGGACGTGGGGGTTCGGCCGTCCACTCGCGCGGCAAGGGTGCGAGAGGACGGCCGGGCAGGCTAGTGCTCTGCGTCATTAATATTGCGGTTAATGGCTAAAAATGAAACCGCATGACGGCGGAGCCGTGTATTGAAGCAGCCTCAGCAGCACAGGCATCTTTCATTGTCGTAGGCAGATGATCAGGGACATCTGAATGCTCAACTACCGCAAAATGAACGACGCATTGCACTAGGGCAGACAGCCAATCCGGTCGGGCGAACCGATCAAGAATAGCTGCGAACAAGGGTTGTCTGGGGCGTGTAGGAGCAAGTCCTTGGAAAGATGCCTGACGGTCAGGCCAAGCGTCTCAAGGAACGCCGCCCATTCTGCAAGGGCGGTGGGGACCTGTTCGTCCGGAATGTAAGGCTCGGCCGTCACCACGGAATTTGTCGGGCTGGCGTGCCCGCGTTGTCCGCGCAGTCGATACAGCATTTCGTGGTCCAGCAAACGCGATTTAGGGTGCCGCGGTCCCGTGAGGATTTCGTTATAGGCAAGGAAGGCGCGGTAGTTGCGGGTCGTCATGGTGCGTAACCGCCCCGGGTTCCGGAACGGTTCGAGATAGTCGGGACACTGGAACTCACCGTCTCGGGGCGGGACCAGTGGGGTGGACAGGCCGAGACGGAGCGCGAGCAACCGGCCGACCTCCACGCGTGCGGCGTCCTGGCGCTCGGCCAGCACGGCGCGCATCAGTTCCGCCGAACCCTTCGCCGCACGCCAGTGCTGCGTGTGTGCTGCGCGGTGGGCGGTAAATGTCCTGCGGTAGTCGGCAAGGACCGGGCTGGGGACTGGACCCGCCTCCAGTGGAGGGCGGGGAATTTTCGAGAGGGTCATTTCAAGACGCCTACGGATGAGTGTTGCCGGGGCGTCCCGTGCGATTGGGACCGGGAGTGCGCGATGGGATGGGCTTGCCCCCTTGCGGTCGGGGACGAGAGACGCGGTCGTGGGTCTTGGTCTCGCCCTGCGCGAAAGGGCAGCACTGCGCGGTCGTCAGGGCAATCGCATTTCAGAAGGATCCGAGGAGTTTGGAGAGATAGGCATCGTTCCAACCGGCCCGTTGGAACTTGCCGCGCAGAGAGCCCTTGGAGCCGTCCTTCTGCATGACGTTCAGGGCCATGTGTCGCAGGACCGCAAGATTGTGTGGCCCGTTGCCCAGTCTGGTCCGGTCCTGATCCTCGTTCATCACCACATCCAGCCGCCAGTGCAGCCGGTTTTCGACACCCCAGTGCTCGCGGACGACCTCGTTGAAGCGTGTCGCGGATAGCGCTGTGCTGAGAAGGTAGTAGGCGGTCTCGGTGGTGGTCTTGCTCGCGGTTTCACGGATACGGACAACCTTGCCGATGGCCGCCAGGCCGGGCCAGTGATGATCCCGCTGCAACCAGTCGATATCGGTCGAGACCGTGGCCGTGCGGGTCTCGATGCGGCCGTGATCGGCGTCCACGTTTTGCGCGCTCGTCGCCGGTTTGCTGGCCGGGTCATTGAGGAACGTGCTGACGTCATCATGCAGCGTGCCCTGATTGCCCTTCAGCGCCAGGGCATAGTCGCCGCCCTGATCGACGATCTGCTGAGCAATCGCCCGCTGGCAGTTGAGCGCGTCGGCGGTCACGATCGTGCCTTTCAGTGACAGCATCTCCAGCAACTTCGGCACCGCGGTGATCTCATTTGATTTGGCGTCGGTGGCGATCTGCGCCAGCACCAGGCGCTGCTCGCATCCCCAGGCACTGACCATGTGCAGCGGTGACTTGCCGCTGGCGCGATCGAAGGAGCGACGCAGAACCTTGCCATCGATCGCTACAACGCCCTGAACCGTACTCGAAAACTGCGCCATGAACCGCTGAAACGCCGCGCCAAACTGCGCCGGGTCGAGCAGGCGGAACAGGCGGCTGAAAGTGTCGTGACTTGGAATGCCCTTCTCCAGCTTGAGAAAGCCGCGCAGGAACGGCTCTTTCGCTTCCGCAAACCGAGCCATGTCCACCGCACCCTGGCCGCCACATAACACTGTACACAGCGCAATCATCAGCAACTCATGGAAGTCATGCAGCCCGGCATTCCCGGTTCGTGGGTCTTCCAGACCCTCCCAGCAGCCGGCAAACTGATCCAAGGCGTCCTCCCACCGCAGGTTTCCCGCGCCCTCCGGTAGAATCCATCGCCCCGCCCCGCGCAAGCCGCCGTCGCGCTGTCAAGGAAATTCCAAGTGCGATTCCCCTGGCGCGGTCGTGGTCTCGGTATCCATGCCGTGCGCGAAGCGGGCAGAACGCGCTGTCGTGGTCATGTTGTGGCGGGCCGGTGCGGCCCGAACGGCGGCACCGGCGCACACCGCACCCCTCGCGGGTTGTCGGGGGCCGGCTCGCCCCCTGGGGCACTGGCGCGCCCCGCGGGCGCACCCATTTCCGCCGCGTGTGAGCCAGAGACTTTTGTAGACTATATCTACGTCTTTTCTAATTTGGCGTATTGGCTCACCCCTATTCTCTATAAGAGTTAGATGAATGGGTAGACTGTAATGCACTACGTTATAATTAGCGCCAGCCCCTATAAACGCCCCCCGATACCGGGGAGGGTGTGCGGAGGTGATTTTTGGGCGAGCCGGGGTGAGCCGGCGCGCCGGATGCGGAAAAGTATAGACAGGGACTATAAAGTCTCGGTCGGCGCCCCCACGAAGGGGGCGCGCCACTGGGCGCGCCAGCCCCGCCGAGTGAGCCAGCATCACGGCGCTTTCCCCTCGCCCGGCCCCGCGAACTCTGCCGCCGCGCCGGGAGCGGCCGGCGCCGGCAAGCCGATCGCGCCCGCCGCCGCCTGCGCGTCCAGCCAAAGCCGAAAGGCAACGGTGCTGCCCTTGCTGCGTGTGTCCGTCTTGATTGCAGTCGCGCCCTCGCGTGCAACCCAGACGGTCTGGTTGCGCGGCACGGGTGCGTTGCGGAAGTTGATCCGCGTGCTGACCCAGCCCATCGCGGTCAGCGCGCGCTTTGCGTCGCGCTGGGTGCCGGTGTTGCTCCCGTCCATGCCCAGGTCCGCCAGCACGTCGGGAAGGGCGCCCATGACGGTCAGCGGGACGGACCTGCGGGTCCAGGACGCGCGGCCCCGTTGGTTCAGGACTGGCGCGTCCTCCACATACCGGCGCAACGCTTCTTCGGTGGGCGTCTGCGCCCGGTGTGCCTCGGCTGCCGCTGCGGCCTCGGCCTCGATCACGGTGTCCCGGGGGTCCTTGCGGTCGAACCACCATTTATGCCCCGCATCGAACAAGGCCACGGCCTCGGCCCATAGCTGGTCCCGGTCCCGTCTCAGTTGCTTAATGTCGATGTCCTCGACGGGGACAACCCAGAACCGGCGGTTGCCTGTGCCGTCCTTGAGGAAGCCGGCGCCGTCCTGGTTGACGGTCATCGCGAACACGTTCCGGCGCACAAGGCGGGCGGCGGCGGTGGCGTAGGGCAGCCGGATGTTGCCCGCCGTGGTCGTTACGAATTGCTTGAACGCCTCAACCTCACTTGCGCGCAGCGACCCGCCTTCGGCCATGTCAACGATCCAGGTCGAGCTGATCCGTATAACCGCGTCCTTGTTCCCCAAGTCCCCCAGCGAGTTTTCCGTGTGCCACGCAGCGACCGCGCAAAGTTCCCGAAAAAAGCTGGATTTCCTGGCGGACTGCTCCCCCACAAGGGTCAGAATGTTGTCCACCTGTGCGGCTGCGCCGCTCCGTTCCTCGGGGAATAGCGCCCGCGCCACCGCTGCCACCGTCCACATGCGCAAGGCGACCCGGTTGAAGTGCGTGTCCTCGGCCCCAGCGTGACGGACAAGCCAACCGTCCAAGCGGCCGGCCCCGTCCCACACCACGCCCCGCAGATAGGCCGCGACGGACGAGTAGGCGTTCCGCCGCGCGAGCATGTTCACCACGTCGCGGGCCGTGTCCTTGGAGGCTATCCCGGCTTCCCAGCCTTCAAGGTAAAGCCGGGCCGTCGTCAACATCTCGTCCGTCCACTGAAACACGGGGATGCCGGTCAGCGGGTCGGTGTAGGCGGGGGTAGCGTTGCTGAGCCCCAGCGCCGCCGCCACGGCGGACCCGGGCGGGACGCCAATCACCAGCATCCTGTTCGTGGCGTTGTCCCACCGCAGGTGCGCCCCGAGCCCACACCCATCCGCGAGCGCGAGGACGGCATTGGCCACCCCGGGCCGCGGCGTCCCCCTTTCAGTCCGCTGGATATTGCCTTCCCAACCTCCTGGGATAGAGCCGGGCAGTGCGACGGCGGACCCTCGGCGCGGCGTGGGGGGCACCCGCGCGATCTCCAGCTTGACGGCTGCCGCGTCCACAAGCCCAAGCGCGTCCAGCCCTCCCAGCCTGTCGTCGAACGCCCCCCGCAGCCCGCGCCGCAACCCGGCCAGGACGCCCCAGTCTCCGCGCTGCACGATGGCGGCCAGATCGGCCAGCGCCTCCTGTGCGAAGTCCAGAGCGGACGACGAAGGCACGCCCGCCGCTGCAAGCGCTGCCTCGTCCCCGGGGTCGTCCAGGACGGCCACCCTATACATGCGCGCGATTTCGTCGGGGTCGCGACGTGCCTTCCACGCCGTAACCGTGTCCCGCGCGGTCCAGTGCGCGAAGAAAACCTGGCCTCCGTGGGCTTGCGAGTAGCAGCACAGGCGGCGGTTGAGCGGGTCCTCATACCAGCGGGCTATGTTCTTCCCGCCTCCGTAGCCGTGCTCCAGCGGGTCCGCGCCGGTGGCGCCGTGGTATGCGCCCGGGTCCTGGAGCATCTGCCAGACGGCCGGGTCCCTGCCGTCGTCCAGGTCAACCACAAGGTCCAGGTCAAGGCGCCGGCCACCGCTGGCGATCTGCTGGGCGCGCTTCTGCGCCTCTGCGGCCGGCACGCCTTGGGCGATCAGCGCCGCCTCGCGGTCCTGCGCTACCCCAGCCCGGACGTGGTCGATTTCAGGCTGCGCCGCCGCCAGCAACCCAGCTTCGACCTTTGCAAGCTGCGCGGCTTCCTCGGGGGTCAAGTCCGGCAGTGCCGTCGTGTCGAGCCTCACGCCATCGCGGTGGACCATGCATGCCCGTGCGCCGGGGACGTGCTCAAGGTCCGGGCTGTCCAGGACGGCGTCGGCCTCGTAGGCCAACCGCTCCGGGACGCCAGACGCGGCCACGTCAATGAGGGAGCGGACGAAGCCCGTCCCCGCCTTTGTAATGAAAACCCAGCCCCAACCGGCCAGGACAAGACGGGCGTGAAGGACAGCAACGAACCGGGCAACGTCCCCGCCGTCCTTGGCGATGAAATAGAGGTGCTTCCCGCCGCCCGGGGTCGTCTCGCCCGTGATCTTGTTGCGGATGCCCGCGGAAACACTGGCACGCTCCAGCATCCCCGCAAGGCCGATCTCCGCACACACCGGTGCCAGGACGGCCAGCAACCCGCCGTCGTCGTCCAGGCGCGTCCTGAGTGGCGCGGGCAGGTCCTTGGCGTCGTGGTCCAGCAGCACCAGCGCCGGCAGCCCGGCGGGGTATCCCAGATAGTCCTTGGTGCGGGTGATCGCGCCCCGCGTGGTTGCAAGCTGGGCCTTGGTGGTGAGGGTCAAGCCGTCACCCGGGACCAAGAGCCTGCCGGGCGAAAGGACTTCGTTCGGGCGCAGCGCTTCCAACCACGCCTTCGTGTCGGCCAGCGGCTCGGATGCAGATAGGCAAGCGCGGTGCGCGGTCCCGCCGGACAGCGGCGGCTCGGGGTTCTTTACGAAACGGCCAGCCGCGTCCACGGAATAGCTCTTGGTCGCGCGTCGGTCCGACCGGATCAGCGTGAACTCGACAACGTCCCCGGCCGGGACGGCGTCCCCGCCCGTCCCCAAGATCGCAAGGGCGTCGTCCTGGAACACGGGAAACCCCGGGGACGCGGTCCCCGCCAAGTCCCCGGGTGAAATGTCGGGCGCATCAAAAGTTACGGCGGTCATACGATATTCCCCTTGTTCGAGAAAATCGCTGATCCAGACTTTACCTCTTGCGTTCCAGCAGACCCGCCCTTAGATTTACCGCGTGGTGAACGGCTGTCTTTGTTTGTTTGGGTTTGGGTCTGCTGGTCCGGCGGGGGCAAAGCGCTGGACCAGCTTTTTTTGTCCGGTTCGTCAGGCCACCAGTTCGCGCGGCTGACCCCGGAGTTCCTCGGTCCACGCGCGCCCCATGCGGCGCGAGGCGTTCGCGATCACCCCTTCCGCGTAGCGGTCCAGGTCCACGACTTCGTAAAGTGCGCACCTGTGGACGAACCGATAAGCAATCGGCCACGCCTCAAGGGTCCTCGGGGACACGACGATGCCGTGCTTTTCCCAAAGATATTCAGCCGCGCGAACCCGATCGAGGCGCGGCGGTAGCTTGTTCATGTCGAGCGTGAGGTTGGGGGCGCGCTGTCCGGCCGGTTTCACTTTCTCGTTCTCCGTTTTTCTGGGCTGACACACCATATGGTGGCCGGACCTACAGTCAACCCCAGCATTGGTGACCATGGGTGGGTCCAGAACGGGCATATATTTACAGTGTTGTAAGTATAACCCTAGACCGCTCCCTTCCAAGGGAGTGGTCCACCAGTGCAGGACTGCATCTTTAGTCGCGTGAGCGCTGCGTTTGCCGCACTCAGACGGGTGCGGACCCCGGGCAAACGGGGGTAACGGGGCGGCAGACCCACGAAAATAAATTCACGCCCCCGGGCGCAGCGGCGTTTTCGCGGTGGCCCATTGGCGCGCGGGACGCGCCGGCACGGTCAAATCGCGGTGGACAAGTGGGGGCGTCCTCGCCCCCCTGGCGGGTCGCGCGTCAGGCGACCCGCCGCCGGGCCGCGGTCAGGTCCACGACGGTCGCGCTGTCCTCCGGGACGGCTTCGCCCAGGGCCTTGTCGATCCAGCGTCCCCAAGCGTTCATGGCCCGGACGCGATCGTCCCAGCGCTGGGACACGTTGTAGGTGCGGGTCAGGACGCTGCGCGTCCCCGCGGCCGTGTGGTTCAACAGCATGTCCACAAGCGCATCATCAAAGCCGAGTTCGCCCAGCGCGGTTGCCGAGGTCCTGCGCATATCGTGAAAGCGCCAGGGGGCGACGGTCTGCGCCTTGGCCTCTGCCGCAGCCTTTGCCAAACCGGCGTCCAGGGAAACCTTGAGGTTGCTCCACCCCCCGAACACCTTACCCGACAGGGGCGCTGCAAAAACGAGGTCGGCCGGCTTGGCTCCGGCGCCGGCCGCTTCCTGGCGCGCCGCAAGGATCGCCGCGGCGCGGTCGTTCAAGGGGAAGCGGTGAGGGCGGCCGTTCTTCGATGTGGGTTGCGTCCAGGCCCGGCCGGGCAGGTCGATGTCTCCCCAGGTCGCGCGTGCGGCTTCGCCCTCGCGGCACGGGGTCGAGACAAGGAAGCGAACGAGGTCCCGCAGCACAGGGGTTTTCAGTTCCCCCGCCGCTGTCCAGATCGCCGCAATCTCGGGCGCCGCAAGGACGCGTTGCCGGGCTGGCGGTGGCGCGTGCCGCTCGTGCCGGTCAAGGGTCGCGGTGGCGGGGACGCAGCCCTGTCCCCGGACGGCCCAGCGCAAGAACCGGTCCAGTGCGCCGAAGCGCAGGGCGCGTGAGCGGACGGGGCACGCGCCCATGATCTTCTCGATATGCCCCGCCGTGATTTCGCTCGGGGTCGCGTCCAGCAACTCCGCGCTGTCCAGCGCAAGGCGAACCTGCGCCAGTTCCTCGCGCTGATACTTTTCACTGCGCCCGCGTGAGGCCAGGAGTTCACGGTATCCGTCCAGCTTGTCCTTGCACGTCACGCGGGCCGCGGCGTCCAGCTTGGCTTGGCGCTCGGCGGCTGCGGCGGCGGCGCGGGCCTCTCGGGCGGCAGCCCTGTCGGCTTGCGCTGGGTCGTGGCCCTGGGTGACGCGCAACTTGAGTTCCGCGGCCTTGGCCTGGGCCTCGCGCAGCGAGTGCGTGTCCGTGTCCCCGACCGGGACTTTGCGTTGCGTGTGGCGCTGCCCTGTTGCCGGGTTGATGCCGCGCGGCCGGTAGCGAAAGCGCCACCGTCCCGGCCCCTCCGCGAACACCACAAGCTCCAGCCCCCCGCCGATGGCGATTTCCCGCCGCCCCTCGGCTGGGCGGTTCTTGGCTGTAAGGGCGCGATCAACGTCCGATGCGGTGAATGCTTTTGCCATCGTTCCGTTCCATCTCCGGCTGTCTCCCCGGGGAGACGCTGGGGAGACACCGGGGAGACAAATAGGGCGGGGTCAGACGTTGCGCAAGGGATCGAAACGGAGGCTAACGGACGAGGCTGTTTACAAGGATGTAGGATTTACAAGGATGAAATCGAAGTCCGTCCTGGAAATCGGCCGGGGGCGGGGGACACCGGAGGAGTGTGTCAACCTATTCGTAATCAGTAGGTCCGGAGTTCGACCCTCCGCGTCGGCACCATTTAAAATCAATCGGTTAGACGGATTTTTCGGCCGTCTACGGGAAGGTGAAAGCCCGTTGGGGCTTCAACGGGGCTTCAACGGCAGGCCGACAAACCGGGACAGTACGGGAATGCGGCCACTGTTCGAGCCGCGCCTGTATGGGGCGAAACAGGGCGGTCAGGTATCGCAGGTCGGTGCCAGCGCCTGCAGGAAGCGCATATGCACCCGTCCATCACCTATTGCCGGGCAGAGCGTCTCCACTAAGGCATAGAACTCACTGGGCTTTTGGCCATTCTGCAGCACGCGCTCTTTCAGGAGCGTCGTCTGTGCTGGCGAGCATGACGACGGGCTTACTGAGCGCTCCTCTGACGCGGTGCTCAGCCAGCTTCCCGCAGCCATTCGCTCGTACTTGGTAGCGACCGACAACCCGGCTTCACCTTGGCGCCAGGGCTATCGCATTTGGCGCC
This sequence comes from uncultured Alphaproteobacteria bacterium, assembly GCA_963709085.1. Classification (GTDB taxonomy): domain Bacteria; phylum Pseudomonadota; class Alphaproteobacteria; order Acetobacterales; family Acetobacteraceae; genus Rhodovastum. Next base: position 2,585,830 of record CAVPVB010000007.1, on the reverse strand, counting down.
CGGCCTGGGTGAGCAGGCGTAGGAGGAAGCTGTCGTCCCAGCCTGCTCGCTTGAGCTTGCTCTTCATTGACGCCTTGGAGCCTTCGAGCTTGGCCAGGTTGATGGCCATACGGCGCAATAGGGCGATGTTCTCCGGCCCGTTATCCAAGCGGTTCCGGGTCTGGTCCTCGTTCATGGTGACGTCGAGCACCCAGTGCAGACCGTTCTCAACCCCCCAATGGCTGCGGACAGCGTCGCCGAAACGCACTGCGTTGAGCGGTGTGCTGAGCAGATAGTAGGCGGTTTCGCTGGTAACCTTGGCGCCGACTTCGCGCATGCGGACCACCTTGCCGATGGCGGCCAGTCCCGGCCAGGTATGGCGCTCCTGCAGCCAGTCGATCTCGGTCGAGACCATGCTGGTGCGGGTCTCGATGCGGCCGTGGTCGCCGTCAACGGTGGTATGGGTGACCTCGGCCGCGCGCTGCGGGTCGTCCAGGAAGAGGCGGACGTCCTCGTAGAGGCTGGGCTGGTTACCCTTCAGCGCCAGCACGTAGTCGCCGCCTTGTTCGACCACCTGCGCAGCAATGGCGCGTTGGCAGTTGATGGCATCCGCGGTGACGATGCAGCCCTTGAGCGACAGCATTTCCAGCAGCTTCGGTACCGCCGTGATCTCGTTCGACTTGCCGTCCACGGCCAGTTGCCCGAGAACCAACCGCTGATCCGCAGCCCAGGCACTGATCAAATGCAGCGGCGACTTGCCCGACGCGCGGTCGAAGGAATGCCGCAGCGTCTTGCCATCGATCGCTACCACGCCCTGGATGGTCTCGGCAAAGCGCTGCATGAAGGTCTGGAAGGCGGCGTGGAACCGCTTCGGATCGAGCAGACGGAACACCCGGCTGAACGTGTCGTGGCTCGGGATGCCGTGCTTCAGGCGCAGGAACTGCCGCAGGAATGGCTCCTTCGACTGCCCGAACAGCGTCATGTCCGAGCAGTCCTCGCCGCCGCAGAGCACCGTGCAAAGCGCGATGATCAGCAACTCGTGCAGGTTGTGGCGGGCATTCGGCCGGCGCGGGTCGTCAACGCCCGCGAAGCACCCGACGAAATCCTCCATGGGCCGATCCTCCGATCAATCCCATGCTTCGAATCCATCCGCCCCAGCCCACGCAAGCCCCTACCGTCAAGGATTTCCCATATGCGAATCCCCTGACCTTGGCGCCGATACAGCCACCAGATCGGCCAGGAACTCTGAACCGGGCTCGACGCCGCTGACCATCAGGCTGTCGCGCGCGCGGGTGCAGGCGACGTAAAGCAGGTGCCGCTCGCTCTCGAACACCTCGTCCAGCTCGGATTCCTCAGCGGCCGAACTCGATGCGCGACTGCAGTGGGATCACCTCATCGTCGCATGCCATGACCACGACCGCGCGCGCCTCCAACCCCTTGGCCAGGTGCATTTCGCCCACCGGGACGCGCTCGCCGCCTTCGTCGGTGCGGTCGGTCAGCGAGGCCCATTTGGCGCGGGCTGCCTTAACCGCCGCTTTCGCGCGGTCCAGTTGCTCGACCGTGCGGACCAGCACCAGCATCTCCCCCGGCACGACGCCGGCGGCGATGCGCTCGGCAATCCAGGCGCCCACGTAGGCGATCTCCGCCGCCTCATCCTCGAACAGGCGCACGTCCGGTTCAGGCCCCTCGAACACCGAGACCGTGCCCTTGCGGCCTTCCTCCAGCCCGTCCACGTCGCGCACCTGCAGGGGCAGCAGCAGGTCCGCGCGGCGGCGGATTTGGTGCGAGGTGCGGTAGTTCACCTTCAGCGTGGTGGCGCGCCCGCGCACGTCCACGCCCTGGGACAGCCAGGAGAATGGCGGCTGGAAGATGCGCTGGCCGAGATCGCCAGCGAAGAACAGGGTGTCCGGGCCGGCCGGCACGATGGCCGCCAGCAGGCGCAACTGCGGGATGCTGATGTCCTGCGCCTCGTCGATCACCGCGGTGCTGAACGGCTTGTCCGGCCGCGCCGCGTAGTGGCTGGCCACGCGCGCCACCACCTCGGCCCAGGTCATGACATTGCGCTCGGCGAGGCGAGCCTGGGCGCGCTGGAACACCGCCCACAGCGCCTCGCGCTGGCTGCCACCGATGCGGGTCTTGCGCCCGAGTCGGGACACGTCGCGATAGGCTTCCCAGCTCCGCACCTGCCAGGCATCGACCACCTGCTGCCATTCGGTGAGCAAGAAGCGCTGGCTGAACCGCTTTTCGCCCCGTTCCTCCGCCGCGCCCGCCAGGGCGGCGTCCACCTGGCTGGCGGAGGCGATGTTCGGGATGTTGCCGAACGCCGCCTCGTGCAGTTGGTGGGCGACCCAGTCCACATAGCCGACTGTGATGCGCGTGGCGGCCGGCTCGGCGGGATCGATCAGACGGCCGAGCTTCACCTTGAGCGCCTTTCCCAGGGTCTTCGAAAACGTCGCCAGCAGCACGCGCGCCCCGCCGGAGCGCCGGGCAAGGTGGACTGCACGGTGCAGCGCCACCACCGTTTTGCCGGTACCGGCGGAACCGCTGACGCGGGCCGGGCCGGTGAAGCGCCGCTCCACCACGTCGCGCTGCGCCGGGTGCAGGAAGACCGTCCATTTCTCCCAGGGGTAATCCAGGGCGAGGCGCAGTTCCTCCTGGTTGGCGATGACGCGGAAACGGCGCTGGGCGTCGGGGTGGGCGAAGGGATCGGCTGCCGGTGCGGCCTTGACCGGCATTGCGGGCTTGCCGCCGACCGCCAGCTCCAGCAGTGCGTCCATGGCTTCGGCCGGAAGGCGGCTGGCGAGGTCGAACAGGCCATCGTCGTCCACCGCCTGCACGGGAACGATCCAATCGGGCGGCACGCCGTAGGCCAGCAGTTGCTCGGCGGAGTAAGCGGCAAAGAGCGCGACCGCCTTGTTCGGCGGCGGCTCGGCCGGTGGCGTGGCCGGCTGGGTCAGTGGGAGCGGAAGCTGCTCGCCTCGCTGCACCACCTCAACCATCTGGGCGGCGCCGGTGGTCGGATGAGCCTCGATCCGCCGCCGCTCGGCCCAGCGATAGGCGTCGTCGTGCCGGTCCACGTAGCACAGCAGCAGGCTGGCGGCGGTGCGGTGCAGGACGATGCGGATGTCGTCGTTGACGCGGGCGGTCCAGAAGTTCTTGTCCGGCGACCGATCGACGCGGTGCAGGCGCAGGCCGGGCGCGGTGGGATCGACCTGGATGTCGAACACCGTGGTCTTCGCCGCCTTCTGATCCTGCGCCGGGAGGTGGCCGAGGCTGGCGGTGAAGGTGTCAGCGATGCGGAATTCCATCAGGGCCGCACCCAGTTTTCGGCCGCAAGTCCTGGCACCCGGCCGAACACATGGTCATCCGACACCAGGGTCGCGCGCAACGTCATCGCATGGGCGGCAATCAGCAAATCATGTGGTGCAAGCACGGTTCCGGACGCTTCGAGCTGCGCGCGCAAATCGCCGTAAACCGTGTCGAAAGGCGGCTCAAGACCGGCAACAGGGACCAGCCGCAGGATGGTACTGACGGCGGTTTGCAGCCGGGCTGACGCTTTGCGGGCGGCTCCGAACCGGAGTTCGGCGGCCACGATCACGCTGGTCACGATTTCGGCGTCCCGCCGGGCCGCAATCGCCTGGGCGACCGGCCCGGACGGAAACTGCATCAGGTTCGAGATCGCATTCGTGTCCAGCAGAAACACCGTCAAAGGGTCACCGGGCGCGCCAGTCCCGCCCGCGGCACCGGGCCGATCGCGTCCTCCGGCGGCAGCGGCGCCTGCGCGGCGAGCCATGCCAGCAGCGCGTCGTTGATCCGGCGGTTCCGGGCGGTCTCCGGCTCGATGATCAGCCGGTCGCCATCCTTGCTGACGACCACGTCATCGGACGACAAGGCAAACTCCGGCGGGATACTGATGGTATCGCCGCTGGCGTTGCGGGTGAGTCTGACATGGCGCTGCATGCTCATGGATGTGCTGCTCCCTGATCGCTCCATTATACGCCGAATACCTTCATCACCTCGTCCCCGAAGTGATTGATCACCTTGACCGCGATCCGCCCGCTGGCCGGACGGGGGAACGGCCGCGACACGTCGCGGTACAGGCTTTCCCAAGCCTCCTCGTCGATTTCCGCCTTCAGCGTGGTCTTCAGCGCCTTGTAGGGATCGTTGGCGCCGAGGAAGTAGGCGTGGCGGACGAAGAAGCTTTCCTCGTTGTAGTCGGTGTCGATGAACCAGGCGGCGATGTCGTCGGTGCCGCCGGCGCGGACCTCGCCCTTGCTGGGGTCGAAGATGTCCAGGCCGGCAATGCGCACCTGCACCTGTCCGTCGGGCAGTTTGGTGATTTCCACGTCCGGTTCGCCGAACACGACGAACAAATTGCCGGTGCCGGTGTTCTTCAGGTCGTCGGCCATGTGCAGATCGGGGTTCATGCGGGCGCGAATCACCTGCACCGGGCCGAGTTTTCCCAATTCGCTGGCGTGGGCATCGTAATTGAAGGCGCAGGCGATCAGGAGGGAAAAACCGGCCTCGGCTGCCTCGCGCGCGGCGGCCACCAGGTCGGGGCGGGCGACGGTGCCGAATTCGGGGCCGATGAAGATGGCGGCGCGGCGTTCCGTCGCGCCCTCCATGAACCTGCCCTCGGCGGCGATGTAGGTGCCGGGCCAGGGGGCGAGGCTGGTGAAGGTGATGCGGTCTTCCTTGCGCGCCTGGTGCACGCCGCTGGTCTTCAGGTGGTCGAGCACCACCTGGGCGAAATCCGCACTGTCCCAGCTTTGCGGCCCGCGCGTGCGGCTTGGGGCGGGGCGACCGGCTTCCTCGGCCTCGGCGGCCACCAAATCGTCCCATAATTCGTCCTCGTCGGCGGGCACCACGCGATGCGGCGAGAGGCTTTCCACCGTGAACGGGCCGGCGACGCGGACCCGGCCGGGGTCGGTGTAGGGCTTGTCGTGCAGCGTCTCGAACTCGGCGCGGGCGGCGATGGAGGCGTCGATTTCCTTTTGGCGGGCGATGCGGGCTTTCCACCACTCGGCGTGCAACTGCGTGGGCTCGGCCGGCCACGGGTCGCACGGGACCTCGGGGAGCGTGTCCAGTGTGTAGCTGCGCCCGAGTTGTTTGTTGAGTTGGTACAGCAGCGGTGCGGCGTCGGCGGCCCGCTCTTTCAGGGTGCGGAGGCCGGCCCAGGCCTCAGCCGCGTGCTTCGGCCAGGGGTCACCCGGCTCGCGCGGCACTTCCCACTCTTCCCAGGCGCGCGACAGCGCAGCGTTCAGTTTGGCGCGCAGCGGTTTGAGAGTGGCCTGCCAGCGGTCCCAGATCACGTCGATCTCGGCGTTGTTGGCGATGGATTTCAGGGTGATGTGCGGCACGCGTTCGCAGACAAAACCATGGCGGATGTCGCCGTGGGGGGGCGCATCTTTTAGCGCCGTCCGGGTGACTTCGGCTTCCTTGCGCTGGCCCTCGGGGCTGTCGGCGAGGAGGTAGTATGGATAGCGGGCACCCATGATGCGCGACCGGGCGAGCGCGAGGGCCACACGGGATGTGTCGACAGTGATCCAGCGGCGGCCCCATTGTTCCGCCACTGTGGCAGTGGTGCCGGAGCCACAGGTGGGGTCGAGGACGAGGTCGCCGGGATCGGTGGCCATAAGTATGCAGCGGCGAACGACTTTCGTTCCGCTCTGGACCACATAAACCTTTTCATCTGTGAAATTGCCTGTGCCAGTATCAGACCATATGTTGCCGATGTTCTGTGCTCGGAAATCATCAATAAATCGAACATATTGAATACTGTTCTTCGCTGCGCTCACGCGAGATGCCTTAATAAGACGGCTCATTCCGTATTCACCGGTCTTCCAGTATCCCCTGCCGGGCGAGAATGTTCTGCCTTGCATGAGCACTGGAAAGCTGCCAGGTGGGCGCTGCGATGTTAGCGAGCTAATTCGAAAAACATCAGCCGTAATTCCTGCCTTCCTCTCATCGTCCGACATGGCACGTGATGATCCGTCCGGCATTCTAATCCAGCGATAAACCCCAGACTTGTCATCCTCCAAATCTTTTTCAATCAATGGTGCGCGGAACTTAACAAACTCCCGGCACTTCGCGTACCAAAGAATGTAATCTGCTGTCCCAGCAATAAGATCAGATGATTGGCCGGCGGTCTTCGTAATTGTCAGTTGGCTGCAACACTGCTCGGGACCGAACACCTCATCCATGACAACACGGACCCGATGCACGTTCTCATCGCCAATCTGAAGGAAAATGGAGCCACTTTCGGAAAGTAGATCGCGCGCAAGGATGAGTCTATCTCGAAGGTATGTAAGATACGAATTAACGCCGCTCTTCCAGGTATCCCGGAAGGCTTTGACCTGCTCAGGTTCACGTGTGATCTGGTCTCTCTTCCCATCCTTTACGTCGTGAGATCGGGTAGAAACCTGCCAATTCGAGTTGAACTTGATCCCATAGGGCGGATCAAAATAAATGCACTGCACCTGCCCGCGCAGCCCTTCCTTCTCCGCCAAGCTGGCCATCACCTGCAGGCTGTCGCCGAGGATGAACCGGTTCGACCAGTTCTGATCGTGCGCATAGAACTCCAGCTTCGCCTCGGCATCGGGCAGCCCGTTGAAATCGTCGAAGAAGGAAAACTGCGCGCCTGGGTCCGCGCCGCGCCGGCGCTGCGACTGGCGCAGCAGATCGGCAATGATCGCCTTCGGGTGCACTTTCTCCTGCACATAGAGCGGCGGTGCCTGCACCACCAAGTCGGACCAGTCCTGCTCGTCCTTGCCGCGCCACACCAGTTGCGGATCGAGGTCCGGGTTGCGCGGCCGGCGCTCGCCTTGGGGCAGCGGTGTCTCGCGCGGATAGCGCACCTGCTTCGGCGTCGCGTCCTCGGCCGCCACCAGCGCCTGCAACTCGGCGGTGGGGATGTTGCGCCGCTTCGCCTGCGTATGCTTCAGGGTCTCGACTTCGATCGGCTTCTTCGCCATCAGGCACGGCCCTCCCGTTTGCCGCGGGGTCGAAGAACACCGTTGCCTACGTCGCTCTGCAACGCCGTGGCAAGGTCGGTCAGGGGCTCCCTGGTGGCCGCGGGCAGCAGGTTGAGGAAGGCCGTGTGGCTAGCCAGAGTCTCGTCCGCGCCACGCCCGCCCCGAGCCATCAGAAGGGTATCCAGAATGCGTTCCGCCGGAAGGCCCTTAAAAGGGGACTTGCCGATGACCGCATTCATGCCCCCGACCAGTTCGACAAAATCAAGGTCTTTCAATGTCTTGTAGAACGCCAGCATATCGTCGATCGCGGCCTGCACGGTTGGTTGCTCCAGGCCGTCGCGGGCAAAGCGATCATAGACCGTCCATCCGTCCGGCCGGAGAAACCACATGAACTTGGTCACGGCGGAGACCGGCAGGTCGCGGGTCTGCTGATTTCTCGAAAGCTTGGTAATTCCTCGTTCCGCCGCATCGCGGGCTATTGCGGCGCACGTTTCGGCGCGTTCGGTCAGGTCATCATTCCAGGATGCACAGGCGCGCGCCAGCAATTCGCACATGATCTCGGCGGCGGGATCATCCTTAAAGCGGTCCCGGTCGCGCTGCACAATTCCGCCGACATCCTTTTTCACGAACGAGCGGTTGACTTTGTATTCGTTCCCGAGGTTGCGGAGCATTCTGGCTGTCATGCCGCCCTGTTGCCGGATCAACGCCAGCCGCGGCCCGTCCGTTGCCCACCATGCTCGCAGATAGCCGATCGTCACCCAGAATACCTCCTGCTCGCTCCAGGTCTTGCCGCTGTAATCAGGCGCATGCATGGGCTTGCTCCGTTTGCCGCAGGGACGCGATCAATTCGTTGAAGCGGACGTTCGATCTCGAACACGGCGGTGAACTCGGCAAACGTCCAGCGGCCGAAGCGGCCGAGGTTGTTGACGCCCGGCACCCACAGGCTGCGCATCGTCTCGGCCTTGAGCTGTGCGTCGCCACGCCGATAGCCCTTTATTTCCACCACCACGTTGAGCGGGTCGGGCCGGCCGTCATCCACACGCAGGATGAAATCGGGCAGGTAGCGCCGCGGCGTGGCGCCGTCCCGATAGGGCACTTCAAAGCCGAGCCCCTGGTTCTTTACATAGGCCAGCACATGGGGGTTGGCTTCGGCCACGCGGCAGCACTCCGCCTCCCACTCGCTGTCGCACACGACCAGGTTGATGTGGCAACGCTGCTTCTCGGTGGTCCAGCGGATCGTCTTGCTGGTGGTGAAGTTGACGAAGCGGGTGCTGCCGGTGGGGTTGTAGGCATCCAGGATGGCCTTGATGCGCCGCTCCCCGATCAGCCCTGCCTGGCAGGCGAGATAGATACGCTCGGCGGCCTGGTCGGCGATCCCCTGGTACATGAGCTGGGCCGGGAAGGTGCCGCCGCTGCATTTCAGGTAGCCGCCGTCCAGCCACTCGCGGGTGATGCGCTTGAGCTGGCCGAACAGATGCAGCTTCGGCTCCTCGCCGGGGTCGCGGAAGTGCTTGTAGAGCAGGTGCTTGGCCAGGTTGAAGGCGACCGTGCTGGGCCGCACCTTGTCCAGGTGCTTCACGTCCAGCGTGATGCCCTCGCCGACGATGCCCTCCAGCAACACCGTGCAGGGACCGACCAGCAGCGGGGTCAGCTCCAGCAGCGAGTTGGGGGAAAATGTCGCGCGCAGCTTTTCGTTCGGCAACTCGACGCGGTAGCCGGACACGCGGGGGAAGGTGATCTCCAGCGCCTCGCGCGCCCGCACGGCGTGCACGCGCACCGTCTCGGCCGGCTTGGTCGGCTTGACCACCACGGGCTTGGCGGCGAAGTTGAAGGGGATGCCGAGGATGTCGGCATATTCGGCGTCGAACATTTTTTCGTCATTCAGCTCGTAGGACTGGCGGCGCAGGGCGCGGCCGACGACCTGCTCACAGAGCAACTGCGTCCCGAAGGCGCGCACGCCCAGCACATGGGTGACCGTGTTGGCGTCCCAGCCCTCGGTGAGCATCGAGACAGAGACAACGCAGCGCACACCCTCACTGTACAGCACGGAGGAAAGCGGCAGTGGATCACGCTCGAAACCGGCACCCTGTCACGTTTCAAACCGGCACCCCATCACGCTCGAAAGCGGCAGTGGATCACGCAGCAAACCGGCACCTCCGGACGGGGTGAATTGGTGAGCCTGAGCGCGCAACGTGATGGTGATTACCTGACAATCTGATCACGGTATGTGATGGGCGCTGCGCCGCCGCCCTCACCGAGCGTGAGCAGCGCGGGTCCCGGTCTCGGCTGATCAGGCCGGCGTATCGGCGCCGGGTGGGTCGAGCCGATCGATGAGCTTCTGGAAGACGGCTTCGAACTCCGGATCGTAGTCGTCAGGGTGGGCGCGGATGACCGCGATGGCCTTACGATAGTACTCGGCTGCCTGGCGGTGATCGCCGCGTGCCTCGCAGACCATGCCGAGACGGTCGTAGCCGTCATGGACGTCGGGGAAGCGGGCGAGCAGATCGTGAGCGGCGCGTTCGGCTTCGTCGAGTTTGCCGGCGCGGACGAGGTTGGCCGCGGCGTTGGAGGCCTCGGTCAGTTCGTCGGTGTCGTGGTCACGGATTTGGAGATACCTGGTGAACCCCGGCCGACGTGGCGGCGCTGCGGCTGCGTGGGCGGCGCGTGCGGTCGCGGCGGCGGCCTCGTCGCGGGCGAGGCAGCACTGCTTGTACTCCTTGCCGCTGCCGCAGGGACAGGGATCATTCCAGGGGAATCGCACTTGGAATTTCCTTGACAGCGCGACGGCGGCTTGCGCGGGGCGGGGCGATGGATTCTACCGGAGGGCGCGCGAAACCTGCGGTGGGAGGACGCCTTGGATCAGTTTGCCGGCTGCTGGGAGGGTCTGGAAGACCCACGAACCGGGAATGCCGGGCTGCATGACTTCCATGAGTTGCTGATGATTGCGCTGTGTACAGTGTTATGTGGCGGCCAGGGTGCGGTGGACATGGCTCGGTTTGCGGAAGCGAAAGAGCCGTTCCTGCGCGGCTTTCTCAAGCTGGAGAAGGGCATTCCAAGTCACGACACTTTCAGCCGCCTGTTCCGCCTGCTCGACCCGGCGCAGTTTGGCGCGGCGTTTCAGCGGTTCATGGCGCAGTTTTCGAGTACGGTTCAGGGCGTTGTAGCGATCGATGGCAAGGTTCTGCGTCGCTCCTTCGATCGCGCCAGCGGCAAGTCACCGCTGCACATGGTCAGTGCCTGGGGATGCGAGCAGCGCCTGGTGCTGGCGCAGATCGCCACCGACGCCAAATCAAATGAGATCACCGCGGTGCCGAAGTTGCTGGAGATGCTGTCACTGAAAGGCACGATCGTGACCGCCGACGCGCTCAACTGCCAGCGGGCGATTGCTCAGCAGATCGTCGATCAGGGCGGCGACTATGCCCTGGCGCTGAAGGGCAATCAGGGCACGCTGCATGATGACGTTAGCACGTTCCTCAATGACCCGGCCAGCAAACCGGCGACGAGCGCGCAAAACGTGGACGCCGATCACGGCCGCATCGAGACCCGCACGGCCACGGTCTCGACCGATATCGACTGGTTGCAGCGGGATCATCACTGGCCCGGCCTGGCGGCCATCGGCAAGGTTGTCCGTATCCGTGAAACCGCGAGCAAGACCACCACCGAGACCGCCTACTACCTTCTCAGCACAGCGCTATCCGCGACACGCTTCAACGAGGTCGTCCGCGAGCACTGGGGTGTCGAAAACCGGCTGCACTGGCGGCTGGATGTGGTGATGAACGAGGATCAGGACCGGACCAGACTGGGCAACGGGCCACACAATCTTGCGGTCCTGCGACACATGGCCCTGAACGTCATGCAGAAGGACGGCTCCAAGGGCTCTCTGCGCGGCAAGTTCCAACGGGCCGGTTGGAACGATGCCTATCTCTCCAGACTCCTCGGATCCTTCTGAAATGCGATTGCCCTGGGGATCATTCCGTCCGGTCTTGGCCATCTCGCCAACATCATGGAAAAGGATGTCATCCTTGTACCAAGCCCTGCTGAACGACACCAGATTCCATCAGCAATTGCTCGACTTCGATCGCGACATTGCAACTGCCGCCCGGGAGGTCGGCTGTAGCGAATGCCGCGGTGCACTGCACTCGGCGCGGTTTCCCCGCAAGCCGCGCGGGGTTCCGGCCGGACTGGGTGACGAGTACTGCCAGCGTTTCAGCTGCTGCTGTGCGGTGGACGGTTGCCGCACGCGGGCAACGCCGCCATCGCTGCGCTTTCTCGGCCCCAAGGTCTATCTCGCCACGGTGGTGACGCTGGCCACCGCGATGCAGCAGGGGGCAACGCCGCTGCGTGTGCAGCGCCTGTCGGCGGAACTTGGCATCGACCGGCGCACGCTCGGGCGCTGGCGCAAATGGTGGCTGGAGACCTTTGCCGGCCCGTTCCGGCCGACCGTCATGGCCGCCTTCATGCCGGCGCTCGATCTGACCGGCGTGCCGGCCACGCTACTTGACCGGTTTGCCGGCGATCTCGCGGAGAAGCTGAGTTGCCTGCTGCGCTTTCTTGGCCCGTTGACTGGCGGGGCGGCGGCGAGGCGGGCTTTCTGAGGGACCGCAACGACCCGCAGAGGATGCCCGTCGCCGTCCGGCGGTAGCCACCGTTACCGTCCGACTCCGCAACTTTCTGGAGAGCGGGCATGGCGGACAAACCCGGATTGCGGCTGCATGAGCGCTGGGCGCGATTGCGTTTCTCGGTGATCGGGCAGCTGCTGGCTGCGCCGCCGGAGAACGGCGCCCTGCGGGCAGCACTGGAAGACCTGGCGGCCCGCGAGTGGCGCCATCCGACGACTGGTGGGCCGGTCCGCTTCGGTGTGTCGACCCTTGAGCGCTGGTACTATCGTGCCCGCAACGAGCGACAGGACCCGGTCGCCGTGCTGCGGCGCAAGCGGCGCGTGGATGCCGGCGAGCAGGCGTCGATGACGACGCAGGCTGCGTCAGGCCCTGCTCGCCCAGTACGACGCGCACAAGAGTTGGAGCGCCAAGCTACATCACGACAACCTGGTAGCGCTGGCACAGACCCGCTCCGAGTTGCGGCCGGTCCCGTCCTACACGACGGTGCGGCGGTTCCTGCGCACGCACGGCCTGAGCAAGCGGCGTCCACTGACGACGCGGCAGACCGTCGGCGCGCTGGCAGCCGCGGCCCGGCTCGATGCCCGCGAGGTGCGCAGCTACGAGGCTGAATATACGAATTCACTTTGGCACTGGGATTGCCATTTTGGATCCAGAAAGGTGCTGACCTCCCGTGGCGTATGGGAGACGCCTGTGCTGTTCGGCGTTCTCGACGACTACTCCCGGCTGGCCTGTCATCTGCAATGGTATCTTTCAGAGGCGGCTGAGAATATCGCCCATGGCCTGTCGCAGGCGATGCAGAAGCGCGGCTTGCCGCGCGCTGCCATGAGCGACAACGGCGCCGCCATGACCGCCACCGAGATCAGCGAAGGCCTCGCCAGGCTCGGCGTTCTTCATCAAACCACGCTGCCGTACAGCCCGTACGTCAATGGCAAGCAAGAGACCTTCTGGGGGCAGATCGAAGGCCGTCTCATGGCAATGCTGGAAGGCGTCGATGATCTGACCCTGGCAAAACTCAACGAAGCGACACAGGCCTGGGCGGAATACGACTACAACCGCCAGCGCCATTCCGAGATCGACGACACGCCACTCGCTCGCTTCCTTGCCGGTCCCAACGTCACGCGGCCCTGCCCGGATGCAGCAACGCTCCGGCTGGCCTTTACCCGCACCGAGCGGCGCACCCTGCGCAAGAGCGACTGCACCGTTACCATCGAAGGTCGCCGCTTCGAAGTCCCGCGCCAGTATCGGCATCTTTCCATGCTGGACGTCCGCTACGCCGCCTGGGACCTCACCGAAGTCCACCTCGCTGACCTGCACACCGGCAAGGTCCTCTGCCGTCTGTTCCCGCAGGACAAGACCGGCAACGCCAACGGCCGGCGCCGAACCTTACAGCCGATCGCGGCAGGTTCCGTCGCCGCGCAACCCGCCAGCGCACCGCCGGCACGCGGCATGGCGCCGCTGCTGCAACGCCTGATCGACCGGCAAGCGGCGACCGGTCTGCCACCGGCCTACCTCCCCAAGGATGAAGGAGAGGATGTTGAGTGCCGTTGAGAACTGACCCGGCTGAGCCGGGAATTTCCACTGAGAATTGACCCATGTTCGAACCTCCCCTGGCTGGGAACGGCCGGGGGCACAGGGAATGATCGACATGGCATTTTTGAGCGTCATCCGACGCTGGGCGTTGCGGGAAGAAATCTCGATCCGGGAGATCACGCGGCGCACGGGGCTATCGCGGAACACGATTCGCAAATACCTGCGGTCGGGGGCGGTGGAGCCGAAGTTTAAGGTTCCGAAGCGGAGCAGCAAGGTGGACGCGTTTGCCGACAAGCTGTCGCTCTGGCTGAAGGTGGAAGCAGGGAAATCGCGCAAGCAGAGACGCACGGTCAAACAGCTACATGCCGATCTGGCTGCCCTGGGCTACGAGGGGTCCTACGGCCGCGTGGCGGCCTTCTCGCGAACCTGGAGGGCTGACCGGGTGCGGGAGGCGCAAAGTGCCGGGCGCGGTACGTTTGTGCCGTTGGTCTTTCAGCCCGGCGAAGCCTTCCCATGGCTGTTCAACGCTATGCCACGCCGAATAGTTTGAGGAGGTTATCGAAGCCGGCGAGGCTGGCACGGTAGCGGTCCTGGCTGAGTGTGTTGGTCCGGTTTGCCTTGAGGATGTTGAAGGCGAAGCTGCGCGCGCGGGCGAATACGCTGGGATTGGATCGGATGCGCGAGCGATCCTCTCCCATGGTGACGTCCCGGCTATAGTGCGAAGTGGTTTCGACTCCCCAGTGCCCACGGATGGCCTCGGCGGCACGGGTGGCGGTGATTGGCGCGTTGGCGACGTAGAAGGCGGTCTCGGAAGAATGGGACAGCAGGCCGGTCTTGCTGTTGCGGGTGTAGACATCACGCTCGACGCGGATGACGGCAGCGACGTGGGAATGCCAGTCGGTGCCGACGAGTTTGTCGGCGGGATCGAAGACGGTGACGACACGCCTTTCGTCGCGATTGCGGCCGTTGTCGTGGCTGCACGCAGAGCTGAGCGGAGCGGTGGTCGCGCTGATCTCCTGAGCCTGCTGGTGCAGGGTCGGCTGGTTGTCCTTGACCTGGACGATCAGGGCGATGTTGGCGTTGCTGGCGACCTCGAACAGTTTTTTTGACAGTGCAGCGCATCGAGCGTGACGATGGTGTTGGCAGCGATGCCGAGTTCGGCGAGCAGCGCCTGGGCTGCGGGAATTTCGTTGGACTTTTCGTCGATGTCGACATGTGCGAGCACCAGTGCGGTGTCGGTGGCAAACGCGCTCAACAGTTGGGCGGCGGCGCGGTCATGAAAGTTGTCGAAGCTGCCGCGCAGCGTCTTGCCGTCCAGCGCGATGCTGCCTTGTCCCGCCGTTCCACGGGCTGCCTGCAGTTGAGTGGCATGGCGGCGGAAGACCGCTTCCACCGCGATCGGATCAAGCCCCTGCAGGATGTAGCGGATGGCGGTGTGTGCGGGGGCGCGGCGCCATTTCAGGCCGAAGGTCGCGTTCAGCCTGTCGCGATGAACGTCGATGAAGGTGACGACCCCCCGATACGAGTTGCTGCCGGTGACGATGGCGAGGATGGAGAACAGCAACACATACGGCAGCTTGTAGAGCTTGCCCTCCGCCCGGCGCGGATCAGGAACGTCTGACAGCAAGTCCAGCAACGGCGCGAATGCAGCCACGGCAACCTCCTCCTCGGTTGCCGCCCCAGGAGTTAGAGATTTGCCGATTCGGGAATCTGTCGTGATTCCAATGACCTCACTTTGCCCCGCAAGTGTTGCAGATTGGACTCAGCCCGGCCCATCGAGAGCGTTGAACAGCCGTGGAAGCCTTCCAGTTCGACTGGAGCGAAGACTGGGCGGTCCTGGGCGGCGAGCGGACCAAGCTGCAGGTCGCGCATTTCAAGTTGTCGTTCAGCCGCGCCTTCATCGTCCGAGCGTATCCGCTGCAGACGCACGAGATGTTGTTTGACGCTCATTACCATGGTTTCCGGGTGCTGGGCGGTGTGCCGCGGCGCGGCATCTACGACAACATGCGGACGGCGGTGGACCGGGTTGGCTGTGGCAAGGCACGTCAGGTCAACACTCGCTTCCTCGCCATGACCAGCCACTATCTTTTTGATGCCGAGTTCTGCAATCCAGCTTCAGGCTGGGAAAAGGGACAGGTCGAAAAGAACGTCCGGGATGCGCGCCACCGACTGTGGCAGCCCATGCCGTGCTTTGCTGACCGTGACGCGCTGAACGCCTGGTTGGAACAGCGTTGCGTGGAGTTCTGGGAGCAAGTCCCGCATGGCACCCTGCCTGGAACCATTGCCGAAGTATGGGCCAGCGAAAAATCCAGCTTGATGGCTCACCGTGGCGGGTAATGGTGACCTCCTCGCCAGCCTCAACCAGGTCGAGCAGGTGCCCCAGTTTATTTTTTGCCTCGAAGGCGCCGATCTGCATGGCGCGAGCGCTCCAGTTAACTAGCTTAAGCTAGCTTAAAGCCTTACCTTTACCCACATCCTAGATTCAGCGCGAGATTGAACCCGAAGAGGATGAAGCTGAAGACCTGCGAGCCGCGCGAGAGGGTCTGCCAGCCCGGTTCACCATCGCCCTTGCGATCAAGGAAGCCGCCAAACGTCGCGACACCGTGGGCGAAATCGCGGTTGGTCAGCAGCGCGTCGGGGGAACGGTTGAGCGCCAATGCCAGAATCTCGATCGTCTGCTCATCTGCGGCGACCGGGCCGTCGGGACAGGCCCGCACATCGGCGCGGCTCTGTAGCAAACGCACCGCAACGACAGACGCGATGGCGAACAGCGGCAGGAACCGCTCAGCGGTGCGTAGTTGCGACCGCTCGATCACACAGCCTGTTTTCAATCCTTTATGAAATTCCTCGATCAGCCAACGGAGTTTATACCAGTCAACCTTCTCGAACGCCGCCTCCGCCGTCGTCACCGGCAGTGTCGACAGCAGAACCCACTCCATCCGCTCGGCGTCGTTCCAGACCCGCACAACGGAGCAGCCGATCGCCTGGCTATGGCCACTACTGCAGCACCGCGGCCGCATCACCTGAGCATCGAACCAGGAGACGTTCAGCAAGACGCGCCTCCCCTTGATCTCGGTCAGGCGCCGCGCCATGGGGGCGAGCGCGCGCGCCTTGCCCAGCAGGCGCCCGCCATCTAGCAGGACGCGGTCATGCGCCAGGCGCACGAGGCACTGCCAGTTCAGCTGCAGGCACTTCTCGAAATGCGTGAACACATCGGCGCCGCGGTCGCCGATGCTGATCCACCGCTTGCCCTGCGGGCACCGACCGATTGCCGCTATGGTCTCTTCCCACACTGCCGCTTCGGTCCGCCCCCGCGGCGGCTTCGGCCGGGGCTGGCGTTGCTTCGATCGCGCCGTGGCCAGACGACGCTTCTTCAACGCCTTGAGCAGGCGCCGCTTCTTCCGCACCCTCTCCTTGCGGGCCCAGACCGTCTGATGCGCCAGGCCAAGTATCTCGCCGGTGGATCGCACCATCAGGCACGAGTGGGCCATGAACCCCCGGCCGTGGCCGTTGCCGATCGGACCCAACCCGGTCAGGCTGTGCCGGTGCGACAAGTCCACCAGCATGTCATCGTGAATGGCCAAAACCGGTTCATCCGCCGCACAGGCGAGCGCGATCACTTGGTCGCGATGCTGCTGCGTGATCGCCGCGTGCGTCACCTCCTCCGCGTCGAACAACCGATACGCCGCCTTCGCCTCCCCAAACGTCTTCGCCTGCAAGGGGACATTCCCGCAGCCGCGCTCCGCCATCGCCGCAGCCACCTTCACGGCCCGCTCAGTCCTCCTGGAGTCACCCAGCTTCACCCGACCAAACTGCGCCTTGGCCCATTCCCATGGGTTCAACATCACCACCCCCCACTCACCCTGTATTGCTCAGGATTTGTGCGATTTACGCATGCAAGGGGGATGTGGGTAAAGGAAAGAGCTTAAAGCCGCGCGCGGTGCCAACCCATTCCAGACCGAAAACCCACCCAGCACCCTCAGTGTATTTGTCGCCAACTACACTATGAGCGGTTTTTCCCCGGCCTTTCCCCGTCGGCGCCAACTCGCAGTCGGCCGCGGACGGCGCGGGTTGTGCTTTGGGATGCGGCCTTGCGGCTATCTCTGGAACGTGCGGCCCCGTTCTTTCTCGGCGCAGCTGGCTTGCGCTTCGATGCATGAGCCCGCGGTGTGATGCCACCGCGCCGGCAATGAACAAACGCGGCCGCTGCAAGGAGGACAAGCGCCGCGAAAACTGCCGCGACCACCCATTTGGAGTGAGGGCCGCAGCCGCCCGATGCGCAGGCAAACGGCAAGCGTACCAGGGCGCCCGTGTCGAACATCAGCGCGGCAACGAACACACACACGGCAAGGGTGGTGACCCCAATGCGCATGGAACTCTCCGATTATCGACCTGCCTGCCCGTATCGTGCCACAGCCGCTCGGTTCCGACACCGATGCCGCGTTGCAATTGACTATTGGTCACACTCGAACGCAGCCGCTCGTATCGCAATGTATTGCATGCGGCCGTTCCCAGGTATGCTGCGTTTTACGGAATATCTTGGAATGCCATCTGCTCCTGATTCAGTTGCGATTAGCACCACCGCATCAAGCGCAGATTTAAGAGCATCAGTGTGTGACTTTTTCCCATATATCGACAAAAGCTGGCGGTCTGTAAAGAGATACTCAAGTCCGTTCCTGGCGTGACGATGCTTGATCACAGGGCAATCCGATCCGTCCTGGGAAATCAGGTCCGCAGCGCCTGGTGCATCGCGATTGATAAATGAGGCTTCATTCTGCTTCACGTATTGCCGCAGCTGTTCAATCAGCCGTTCCGACTCAATTGGCGGCTTGGCGACGTGCTGTGACCGAGTAGACATATCAATGGCGGACGCTTCAGTCGCGACCAGCGCCACGTGACCACGGACGCAGGCACGCAAACTCTCGTCGACAGTCTTGGGATCCCAGGGCAGGATACCATGCTTGATCGCGAAGCACGCGGCTGCGTACACTGTAGCCATTTTCTCATCAATGCGCTTCATGTGGCGGCCGGGGGCGCGGCCTGGGTATCGCGCTCCCCTGAGGTAATATGACCGCCTTTTCGCAAACCAGGTCCGAAGCCCCTCTGAATCACGAGCGTTTGCCTCGGTCAGGGCTTCGAGGAATTTGTAGGCGGCGTGACCGAAATTGGTGGTGGCAAGTTTGCGCAAACGCCCGCTGATGGCGACGACACCGCGTTCCCCGTGAAGGTTTTCGAAGACGCCATAGCCACCATCGGGCAATGGGATGCTGATCAGGCGGCCATGATGCGCATCATCCACCGTGTTCTTCGCCAGTGCGCCGAGCCTCCCGAGGGACAGGTTGGACGACAGGATGAAGGGGACGGACGCGGCTTGTCGCCCTTTGCCGGCATTCTTGCGGCCCTTTTCGAAGCCAGTTTCCCACCGCATGATAACTCTAATCAGCATTTTACCAATTTCGGATTCCCCCACGCCAGCAGCGCGCGTTTCATCGACCACGAGCAGCGTGTGGTTGGCTGCCAACAACTCGTCCTCCAAGTCGTTGTCGGTGGCATTGAACGGCTGACCAAACCCCTGCCGCGCCATATTGCTGTCGGCATGACACCCCCACACCGAACCAGCGGCAATCAACGCAGTGGTCTTGCCAGCTTCAGCCGACCCCACCAGCATCAAGCCGATCTGCTCCAAGCCGAGCAACGCAGCCACCGGACCACTGAATGCGGCAGCTATGAGCAACACCAGCCGCGAGTTGCCGACGGCAAGTTTGGCGATCTCCTGCCAACCCTCAAATGAGCCGCCAACACGATACCGGCTGAATTGTTCTGGCCGGCTGCGGTCAAGGCACACACGTAAGCTGTCCTTCTCGGGGCCAAATATGCATTCAGGCAGAACGAATGTGCCGTCATGCCAACCAAGACGGGTGGCCACAGTGAACGACGAACAGGTGTCTGAGTGGCGTTGGATGCGGCTGATGAGCTCTCCGCGAGCTTGTTGCGATACCAGCCATGCGTTTTCAGCATTGAGTTGATCGAAGACGGGAGAGCTGGCCGTCAAGCCGGTTAGCGGCAGTAGGTGCTTACGCAATGTGCCGTTACAGCTGGAGTTCAGCTCAATGAAAACATCCCCCGTGGAATTCTGACCCACGCTCCCAAGCTCAATATGTGCCGTATGTTTTGCGGTGGTCTCTTTTTCCTTGTGAACCTCAGCTTCCAACGTATCGAAATCCACTACGTTCCGTTTCGTTACGCCACTCATCGATCATCATCCCTATTGGATACGAGACATGTCTCTTTGGTAAGCACGTCGGCAGTTTTGGCTGTTTGAGCGCAAAATATGCCCCCGCATGAGGTGGCTGTGTCAGCGACACTTGCTGCTGTGCTGGAGGTGAATGGCTTAATATACCTTGTTAAGCCGAGTTTAAGCACTGTTAAGGCCTCTATATGAAAGTTTGGTTGGCATTTGATGGAAAATGGCTGGAACACTGCGTTTGCATGGCCCAATCGAGCATCGCCGTGACTGTAACGTTGTGAGCTGCGCACGTCGGCACGTCGGCACGTCGGCGATCTGACGCCGACGGTGCGAGAAGGTTTGGATACCGGCGTCGAGCAGGAGCATGGCTCACGGCCGGCGTCAGGATTGAAGCTCGGATGGAAGAGGTAGCAATTTCCTTAGGTCTCCCCTCATTTTCAGATTCTTCAACGATAGCAATGTATTAGGCGGACTCGGCAAATAAGGCTACCTCATTGATTTTGCTTACGTTTTCGAAAATGAGGGGAGACCTAAGAGCAATTTCGGCGCATCGACGCGTCGGCAATGGAGAGGGCGGCGCGAAGGGAAAGAGCCGCAGCCCCCTGCGCGGATCCGGCGGCGAGTTCATGTTGCGTGTGCCATGGCGTGGGCATCACCATGTCCCGAGATTATGATCATGGTGTTGGGCGCCGGTTGTCGCAGATGCCTGATGGCGACGGAGAACATGCCCATAGCGGCGTGCACCGTAGAGGAACAGCAAGCTGGCCAGCGAACGGCTCGCCTGCCAGCTTAGCCACTCCAGTTCCTGTTCAGGCTCCAGTCGACGCTTCGCCGACCGCTCCCGTTCGAGGGCATCCTCGAAGTGCACTCGCTGCGACCAGTACGCTTTCTGACAATATGAAAGGCCGCTTGCCAGATCGGTGACCGGCTTGATGACAAGTCCGGCTGACCCCGTTGCGGTCTGGGGATATAACGGGCGCAGTGTCTCGAACGCCTTGCGGGCGCTGGCCGGCGCGATAAGATGGAAGTGCGGCTGGTAGTGCTCGGCCCACTGCTGGTAGCGTACCATCCAAGCCTCCGACGATCGGGCCTAGGCAACCTGCCCGGGTCAATTGCTGTCTGAGTGTGTCGGACATCCGTTTGGGCTCGAACTCGGTGCAATTGGCCGGCGGGGACCGAGGTGGCGGGGGGAATCAAGGTGATCATCACTAAGTCACGTTCTGACCCGTATAGCTGCATGCACTCGCTGACCAACCATATACGATACCGACCCATGCAGAGCGGGCATATTGGTATCAAGCACCGGGAAGGTTTGCTGCAGTCGGTGATTTTTTTGACCAACTGCTGTTGCTTTAGGTTTCCAGTTTTAAGTAAGCGGATCCGTTGGTTACGCTCTTTATTTGCATATTCAATGGACTCGAAATCGGGATAGTATGTGCGGACGTCAAAAGTCGAATCCGGCAATGCCGAATCCCACGGGTTCAAATTCCGTCCATCTTTTCTCCGCATTTTATGGTTCCAATACTGTTGCACTTGCACTAACCACACTTAAATTATGGATGTGAGATTGCGTAATGAGCCCAGGGCCGTCCGATTCTCTGAAACAGCAGTAACTGACAGGGGGAAGTGATTCTCGGCCTGGAGCCGCAAGGCGCTGGATTTCGGGGGTGTGGTGGATGACCACGGCTTCAACCAAATATGAGATTACGGTCGTGTCAGTCACGCTCCTGGATGTGCTTGTGGATGTTCCTGACCCGCGCCGGGTCGAGGGAAGGCGGCATCCTTTGCCGCAGGTTTTACTCTTCTGTATTCTGGCTAACTTGTGCGGGGCGCATAGCTATAAGCGCATGGCGGCGTTCATCCGCAGGCATTTCAAGCTGCTGAAGAGGCACTTTCCCTGCGACATGAAGAAGCCGATCGGCAAGAGCCAGTTACGCGACCTGCTCGCCAGCCTCTGCCCGGAGGGCTTTGAATCCGCGTTCCGCATCCATGCGGCGGCACTCGAAGCGGACGCTCTCGCGGGCAAGGGGATTGACGAAAAGACAGCGGCCGTCGACGGCAAGACGATGAAGGGCAGCGCCGACATGGCTACCAATCAGCGGATGAAGCAAATCCTGAGCGTGTTCGGCACGGTCGGACGTGTCATCCTCGCGCACGTCGAAATCGATCAGAAGACCAACGAGATACCTGCGGCGCAGGAACTTATCCTGGCGCTTGGCCTCAAGGACAGGCTCTACACCTTCGACGCGATGCACTGCCAGGTGAAGACCTTCGAGGCGGCGATCGCCGTCGGCAGCAATGTTCTGGTGCAGGTCAAGGACAACCAGGAGGGACTGGTTGACGCGGTTGAGATGATGGCGGTCACGAACTCGCCAGTTCAGATCTGCGAAACTACCGACAAGATAGAGCGCGGTAGGAAGGAGACGCGGCGCGTGGAGATGTTCGAAGCTGGGCCGCGGCTCGGCCTGGAGAGGTGGAAGCCATATGCGCGCGTGGCGCTTCGCGTCACCCGCACCGTATGCACGCGGGTGCCCGGCTCCTGGTGGCGCTGGGAAACCACTGTCGAAATCTCGTGGTACATCACCAACCGCGTTGGTCGGCGGGTCACCTACTATGCCAAGGCCATACGCGATCACTGGGGCATAGAGAACCGCAACCACCGCGTTCGCGACGGTTCCCTAGGCGAGGACGCCAGCAAGATCCGCGTCAACCCAGGTATCGTCGCGCGCCTGAAGAGCTTTGCTCTCAACCTCGGGCGTGCCAACGGCATCGACAACATCCAGCACGGCTTCTGGCTCAACCTACAGGACGTTGCCTCCGTATGCGTCATGAAGGGCGTGTGAGTAATCACGAATATGGTATCGTACAGAGAACCGGATGGCCCTGGTAATGAGCCTCCTCAGCCATCTGAGCCTCGTACGCTTGTGAGTTCCCAGCATGCCTTTCGCAGCCGCATGGACAACCACGAGTTGAATTGGTGGTCTTGCCCATTCTCGCTGGTGTATCCGTCCGCGGCAGAGCCGGCGCACGGGCGGTCCGTGGAAACAGCATAGTCGGCAAGGAAGTCCGTGGCGCGGTGCGCGGCAGCAGATCACGCTCATGGGCGTCGGCTCACCGGCTCGTTTTCCTCGTCGCGAAGAGGAGGTTCCGCTTCGCCATACGACAGGTCCGGTTCCCAGTTCGATGGGTTCCAAAGCCATGGGATATCATCTGAATCGTTGGCGTCCTGCCACTGCCCTGAGTCACTCTCCGGTGGCGGCACAGTGACTGGCCAGTCATCGGTGGGCTCGCTATAGGCATCAGGAAAAGGAAGTTCTTCTTTGTCGTGCTGTGCCTGATTCGTCCAGTAGCCCGTGAGCTCGATATGATCCTCAGGGAAAGGAGGCTCTTCTTCGCCGAGCGGCGTGCCACTTGCGATCGCTGCGTCTGTTTGCTCGAAATGTTGGCAGGTGAGGGGCATTGCCCTGGGCCGGCCGGCCACGTCGCGGTCGACGTTGACGGCGGCACGGTTGTCGTGAGAATTCATTGGCCCATCTCCTCGCGCAGCACGGATGCGAGATGGCGCGCCTTAGCGGAAGGCTGGCCTCCCCAGCCGTGCGAGCAATTTTGGTAAATGATCAAAAACCGGTGGCAAGGATCGATATCAACCGGTCCGGTGGCAGCTGACCACACAGCGACCCAAGGAATATCAATTAGTTAGAATGGAGGCTCCAGCTTGCTGCGCCTGCGTGCCACCAGTTTTTGAGCAGTTTCCAATTTTGCTTGCGGTTCATGGGCCGATCCTCCCGTCGGCCTCGAACGCCAATACATCGCTTAGGCGGTAGCGGACCAGACGGCCGAGGTGGACGTACGGGCATCCCATTCGCAGGGATCGCTGGTTCCGCAGTGTCTTCGGCGAGCAATTCCACCTCGCCGCCAGTTCGCGATCATCGAGAAAGATATCATCGAAAGATCCAGCAACCGTTGGCGGCGGCAGGCGCTTGTCGCCAGCGGCGACGCCAACGCCAGGGGCGTGGCGATTCTTGTCCGCCCCGGAATTACCGACCGTCTTCAGTTCGCAGCGGTGCAGCTGTGGACGCTTTGGCGTGACATGGTTGGCGCGCCTCGGATGTCCGTCGGCACGTGCATCGTGCGAAGACGCCGAGAGAGGAAGGTCGATTCCAGCCGTAGTCTCAGCGGCACTCACAGGCGGATCGTCAAGGTCGATGGCCGCCTTTCGTCCCGCGCGGCCGCGGTTGCATTGGGTCGTGACATTCACTTGGGCACCTCCAGTTACGTGGTGGTGCCATATCATCTACTGCACGAACGTCAGTTCTCCCACGCGAAACGCGCGGAACCGCGGGGAACTCAGTTCCGCGCGTTTGCCTTGTCATAAAGCTTCTTTAATCTACCGCGGATCGTGGACGCGTCGGGTGAGACATCCCACTCCTTCGCAGCCCAATTTTCCATGTGTTCCTGCAGTCTCGGCCGGTCTTGACTTTCTGTTCCGTTTCTCTCAAGCCAAATTGCAACCTCAATCCAAAAAGCGTCCCAATCGTGCAGGGGCAGGCGCCCACCTTTCGATTTTTTGTCTAGGGCCTGTTAGTCCTTGAGTTCTGCACCATGAGCTGAATCTGCTCAGTATTTTTCTTGCACGCCAGGCAACTCAGCGACGCCAACGTCATATGTGATTCTCTATGCGGATCAATATGCGTCTTTTCCCGATCGTCCGCCGAAATTCTCCAATATTTTCATGGAACTCAAGGACTAACAGGCCCTACACCGGGCGAAGTAAAAGGGTTGGTCGCACTCGCCTGGATCCCATGTCCACCGTGCAACTCCGCAGGTTGAAGCGGTTGGATGGCACGTCCGCCGCTCGGCCATAGCATAGTTAATTCGTTTGTATCAAATAATAGAGAGTGACGATAAACACCGATATCGCGCTCGCGTATGGTTCCATCTGGGTATATGTCCAGTCCAACCCTCCACTCGTCTGGCTTGATTTCTGCTCTCGAAGTGTTTGGAGTTTCCATCGCGGAGCATCTTATTCTCCCATTTGCTACACAAACCCGGAGTTCTGTTGTCGCGGCGCGCAATCTCCCGTTAATCTCGCCTGCGCGCCTCGTGTCACCCCTTAATTCTTCAATAACGCCAGCGCATGAGCCATCTATTGCGTGAAATTTTAACATTTTTTATTTCTGCGTACTCGTCATCAGTTCCAAATGTATCAGTTATTGATGGGTTCGGATGCCGCTTTGCTTCATATTCTTCTAGCGCCTCAAGCAAGGATGCAGCTCCGAGAGAAAACAGCCTTGGCTCATCATCCACACAGATTGGGTCATAAAATCTCACGGCACTGACTGGCCAACGATAAGTAAAACGATACAACTTCGTCGCCCACCACATAAGCGGAAGGTTTCTACGGAGTGCAATGACATTGCTTCAGCCGCGGTCATGGTAGACTTCGATGGCATTTCCATTGCCTGCGGCGTATCGTGCTGTGAACCGGCAGCGCCTCCGGTTTGTACATGTAGTGGTTCGCTCATCGCTCGACCTCGAATCTCGTCGATTGGTGATAGTCATTGCTACGGAATGACGACGTACCTTACGTGCCGGCCTTCGGTCAACGTGGCCGCCGCCGACAATGATCAAAAACCGGTGGCAAGGCTGGTCGGGAGCCAAACGAAGAAAGTTGGCTTGGTGGGATTCCAATTGTCGCGGGTTTGGGATTCCCTGCGGGCATGGCAACCGCGCCGCGCTTTCCCGATCTGGCCGCCTGTTCCGCCGACGAGTTGCGGAGGCTGGTGATTGGGCTTTGGGAGGCCAATGCCAAGCTTGAAGCGGCGGTGGCGGCGGTGGCCGAAGAGAACGCCCGGCTCAAGGTCTTATGTGGACGGCCCCCGGTGTCAATGGCGTCTGGCTGGCTTGCGGCCTCCCGACGCAGGGGGGAGCCCCCGGAGGGCCCTTTTTGCTTGCTCGGCTGAACCACGCGTAGGCCGCCCGCTTTTTGCGGGCGACCTACGCGTGGTTCAGTTCCTTCGACGAGCCCGAAACAGCGAGGAGGGGAACGGGAATGCTCAGTCGCGGCCGAACCCGCGTGGCGGGTCGATCGCCTGCAGTTCGGCAAGATCAAGGTCGCAGATCGCTTGCAATGCGTCGGCCAGCGTACTGTCTTGTTGGTTGATCGGCAGAACCTCCAACCAGGCGGCATACTGCGCCTGCAACTCCGTCAGTTCGGCGACGGCGTCATGCCAGCGGCGGGCGCGGCTACGAAGATCGGCCGGGCGACGCGTGCGCATCACCGGTGCGCCAGCCGCGCGTGCGGCACGGTAACGGGCCTGGCGTTCAGCATCGGTCATGGCTCTTTCGCCGATCGGCCTGCGTGGCATGATCTCACTCCCAATCGTTACGTCACGAAACAATGTTGGCATGTGGGTTCAGGCGCGCGTTCTGAATTGCAAACGGCAGCAGTCGCGGCCGACCGCGCCGGCATCGCAATGACGCGTCAGTCGGTCGAGCGTGACCATCGTCACCTTCGGTTCAGCAATCGTCGAGCGGCGTGAAGGAAAGATCCGGTCAGTTGCGCCCTTATGTCCGGCCTGTCGTGCGGCGCTTGCCGCTGGCCATCATGGGGGTGCGCTTGCGTGTCAGGCACCAATCTGAAAGGCGTGCTCGGGGCACAGATCCTTGAACGGTATTGCCTGAACTGTCTTGACCACAGCCTTTCCCATCACGCGGTTCAGCGCTTGCTGTCGGATCAGTCGGGCTTGCGCCCGTCGCCTACCGCGTTGCGCGGGAATGTCACGCTGCAGCCTCCGCAGCGGCTACGACACGCCCCTTCGCTCGGTAGACCTCTTTGCGCGTCATCAGCGCCCAGGCGATGCGCGCCATCTTGTTTGCCAACGCAACGGTCGCCAGCCTGACCGGGCGCCGTTCCAGGATACCCCGGACCCAAACGCCGGCTGCGCTATTCCATTGCGCTGCCCGATGCACCATCGACGTGGCTCCAAGGACGAGAAGCCTGCGAATTTCTTTGTTGCCTGCCTTGGTGATCCGACCAAGGCGGGTCTTTCCGCCGGTGGAGTGCTGGCGCGGCACCAGACCGAGCCAGGCGGCGAAATGCCGCGCGCTCTTGAAGGCACCGATGTTGTCGCCGACCGTCGCGGAGATCAGTGACGCGGTAATCGGCCCGATGCCAGGAACCGTGGCCAGGCGCCGCGCCGTTTCATCGTGCCGCGCATGATCGACTATCCGCGCTTCGAGTGTTGCAATGCGTGCGGCCACCACGCCACAATGGCTGTGCAACTCCCCGAATGCCTGCGTGGCTCTTTCCGGGATGGTCTTGTCCGCATCCATCAGCGTTGCGAGATCCTCAAGCTTGTCGATGCCTTTCGGAACGGTGAGGCCGAACTCTGTCGCCAGGGCACGCATGGCATTTGCCAGCATCGTCTCCTGCTTAACAAGTAATGTTCTAGCGGAATGCAAGGCGATGACGCCCTGCTGCTCAACGGTCTTGATAGGGACGAATTTTATATCCGGACGACGCCCTGCTTCGCAAAGTGCGGCTGCATCGGCAGAGTCGTTTTTCTTGCTTTTTTTTACAAATGGCCGGGCTGCTTCAGGAGCAATCAACCTCACCTCGTGCCCAAGGCCGGTCAGCAGGCGTGCCCAGTGATGCCCTGCGCCGCACGCTTCGATGACGACAACGCAATTTTCCAGCTTCTCGAAAAATGGCAGTAATTCTTCTCTCCGAAGCTTGCGCTTCAACTCTACCCTCCCGGCGCTATCGACACAGTGAACCTGAAAAACGGACTTTGCGGTATCCAAGCCGATCATGGTAATTGCCATCGCGGACGGTCCCTCTCTGTTGGTCTTTCCACGACCCTGAGCTTGGCACACTGATGCCTGGGGCTGTCCACCCCATCTGAAGGGGCGGCCGCAGATCAAGCCGAGCGGGATGGAGAAGGGCACCGATCCGGGGGCGGGAGTGGTCCCGGGCGACGGCACCAGCAGGAAGCTGCGCCGGCGGCCACGGCGGAAGCCAGGTCAGCCCAAGAGCGCGCGCCTGATCGTCGATGACGACGTTGTGGTGCCATTCACACCCGAGCCTGGCTGGCGGTTCAAGGGATACAAGCCGTACACGGTTCAGGACCTGGTCATCGAAGTCCGGGTGACACGCTACTGGCGCCCGTTCTACCTGACGGCGGAGGGGAAGATCGTGGTGGCGCCGCTGCCCGAGGCGGTGAACGGGCACTTTGGGGCCAATCTGCTGCGCTACCTGTTGAGCCAGCACTATCAGTGCCGGGTGACGATGCCGCTGCTGAGACAGCAACTCGGCGATTTCGGCATGCTGATTTCCGCCGGGCAGATTTCCAACCTGCTGACCAAAGGCCACGACCGCTTCCACGCGGAAAAGGCGGCGGTCAAGCAAGCCGGCCTGGAGACGGCGCGGTGGCTTTCGGTGGACGACACCACGGCGCGCCACCTGGGCGGCAACGGCATCATCACCCAGATCGGTGACGACCGCTTCACCAGTTTCGATACCGTCGGCCACAAGAGCCGGCTGATGTTCCTGATGACCCTGCGTGGCGCGTTCAAGGATTACGTCATCAACGCCGCCGCTCTGATCTACCTGCACGAGCAGGATGCGTCACCGGCCCTGATCGACCTGCTGATGACCCAGGAAGGCCAGGTCTTTGCCGACGAGGATGCCTGGACCGACCAGCTGATCGCGATCGGCATCACCGCCGCCAAAGCGGTGCGTCTGGCCAGCGAGGCCGCGGTCGCCGGCAGCCTCGACCATCATGGCCTGCTCAAGGATGCGGTGATCGTCAGCGACGGCGCCGGTCAGTTCAACGTCTTCCTGCACGCGCTGTGCTGGATCCACGCCGAGCGCCTGATCAACCGCCTGATCACGGTGACCGATGCGCAGCGCGCCGCCGTTGGCCTGGTGCGCCTGCTGATCTGGTGGCTGTATCACGACCTCAAGCTTTACCGAGCCAGCCCATCGGCCCAGGCCAGGGCATCGCTCAGAGCCCGGTTCGATCGCGTTTTCGGCCGCACCACCGGCTTTGCCGACCTCGACGAGGCGCTGGCCCGGCTCAACGAACGGAAAGCCGAGTTGCTGGTCGCGCTCGATCGGCCCGAGGTTCCGCTCAACACCAACATCTCCGAACAGGAAATCCGCGATCCGGTCACCTTACGAAAAATCAGCGGCGGCACCCGTAGCGAGGACGGCCGACGATGCCGGGACAGCTTTCTCTCGCTGAAAAAGACCTGCCAGAAGAACGCCATCTCGTTCTGGGCCTACCTCGGCGATCGTCTCGGCATCGCCGCCAACACCGTCGCCCGCCTTCCCGACCTCATTCGCCGCCGAGCCGCCCCCGCCCCAGCCTGATTGCCACCAGTTTTTGATCATTGTCCCGCCGCCGCCTTTCTTGGCTTGCCGCCGCCCACACTCACTTCCGACCGAAAAGCCGAACGACGCCGTGCGTGCGCCTTTCGGCACTGGGGCATCGGCCGACTATCGCCGCCGTCCCTCCGCCACCTCGGCAAGGTCGGCGGCACCGTCCAGCAGTATGTCCGCCCATACCTGCGCCAACTCGCGCCGACGGCCCATATGCAGGGCACGATTGTATGCCGCCTCGGTTTTGTCCTGCGGCGCATGCGCCAGCATCAGGTCGATCACGTGCCGGTCGGCGCGATGCGCTTCGTTCATCACCGATGAAAACGTCGCGCGCCAGCCATGCGGCACATGCCGGCTGTGATACCCGGCGCGGTTCAGAAGATACCCGATCGCGTTTTCCGACATCGGGAGGTGTGCATGCCGCGTGCTGGAGAACACCAAGGGGCAGCGTCCGGTCAGTGGACGCACGGCATCAAGCACCGCCACCGCTTGCCGGGATAGCGGCACCAAGTGCTCACGTTTCATCTTCATGCGCTCGGCCGGCACGCGCCAGAGGGGCTCACCACCGCCGAGTCCCTCGAATTCACTCCACCGCGCCGCGCGAAGTTCCCCGGGCCGCACCACTGTTAGGGCCAGCAGCCGGTTGGCGAGCTTGGTTGTCGGGTGGGCCGGTATCGCCTCGACCGCGGCCAGAACCTGTCGCGCCTCGGCCAAGTCGGTGATGGCCGGCTGGCGCCCCTTTACCATCGGCGCCATCGCGCCTTTCACGATCGCCGCCGGGTCGGTCTCCCCGATACCCAGAGCAATGGCGTACACAAATACGGCCGATACCCTTTGCCGCACCCGCCGTGCCGTCTCCAGCGCCGGCCGTGCCTCGATCGTCCGCAGCACGCCGAGCACCATCGGCGGCGTGATCTCGGTGATGGGCAACGGGCCGAGCGTGGCGAATACGGCGCCTTCCAAGCTGTCCAGCACGTCCTTGCCATGCCGCTCGGTCCAGGTCGGTAGGTTGCGGGCATGCCAGTCCCGCGCGATCGCTTCGAATGAGCCCGACGAATTGCCGGCGGCTGCGCGGCGCAGCTTCTTTTCCAACGCCGGGTCCTTACCGGCGCGCAGCAGCGCCTTGGCGGGATCGCGTTCCGCGCGCGCTTGGGCCAGGCCGACACTGGGGTAGGGGCCGAAGGACAGCAGCTTCTCTTTGCCCCCGAACGTGTAGCGCATGCGCCAAAGCTTGCTACCGGTGGTGGCGACGAACAGCACCAAGCCACCTCCATCGGTCAGCTTGTAAGCGCGGTCCTTCGGCTTGGCCGCCCTGACACCCGCGTCGGTGAGCACCCCGACCTCCCAGCACGATACCCGGTCATCGCCCGACCGATACCCCGCAATATACCCGCCGATCGGCGTGATCGGGCGGGTTAGCGAGTGATCAAGCGGGTCGATTGTGCCAGCTAATGCGCTGAAAAGCTAGGCTTAGCCGGACCTGGCGGGTATCGGCGGGACGAGTGGTTGGCGGAGAGGGTGTCCGCCATACTACCGCCCGCCAGCTTTCGCAGCGTCCCACGATAGAGCCGAAAAGCCTAAGTAAATGACTGCATCATAGCCGATGTCCGTTCGCCATCGTTCGCTTGCCTCCGCCGTCTTTCAGGCTTAAGTTGGTGGGACTGTTGGCGAGGGGTTGGTGGGATGCCGAAGCTGGGGGCGGGGCTGACTGCGGCAAAGCTGCGGACTGCGAAACCGGGCCGCTACACGGACCGCGACGGGCTGATTTTGTTCGTCCGGGCACCTGGCGTGCGGTTCTGGCTGCTGCGCTACAGCATCAACGGCACCCGTCGCGAAATGGGGCTGGGGCGGGCCGGTGAAGGCCCTGGTGACGTGACGCTCGCCGAGGCACGCCAGCGGACTGCCGACCTGCGCAAGCTCATCAAGGCCGGTATCGACCCGCTGGCACACCGGGATGCCGAGGCCGCGGCGCAGAAGGCCGCAGCGCAGCAAGCTGCAGCGCAAGCCCTTACCTTCAAGGCGGTGGCCGATCTCTACATGACCGCCCATGAAGCCGGCTGGCGCAACGACAAGCACAAGGACCAATGGCGCAACACGCTGGCCGCGTACGCCCTTCCGCACTTCGGTGAACTGCCGGTGGGCGATGTGGGGACGGGCCATGTCATGGCGGCACTTGAACCGATCTGGACCGCAAAGCCTGAGACGGCAACGCGGGTGCGGGGTCGGATCGAGTCGGTTCTCGACTATGCGACCTCGCGCGGCTGGCGCGCCGGAGAGAACCCGGCCCGGTGGCGCGGGCATCTGGCGAACCTGCTACCGGCGCGAGGCAAGGTGGCGAAGGTGGAGCACCACGCCGCGCTGCCCTGGAAAGAGATCGGCGCCTTCATGGTGGCGCTGGGGAAGCGCGAGGCGGGCAGTCTGGCCGCTATGGCGCTACGGTTCACCATCCTGACCGCGGCCCGGTCTGGTGAAGTCCTGGGCGCGCGCTGGTCTGAAATCGACCTCGCCGAAGCGGTCTGGACGGTACCGGCGGAGCGGATGAAGGCCGGGCGGGAACATCGGGTGCCGCTGACCGACACCGCCCTGGACGTGCTGCGGCAGGCGGCGGCGCTGCGCACCAGCAAGGCCGGGGACGCCTTCGTGTTCCCTGGCATGAAGCCCGGTAAGGGGCTGTCCGTCATGGCGCTGGCGATGGTGCTGCGCCGCATGGATCGGGGTGACCTGACCGTGCACGGGTTCCGCAGCACCTTCCGCGACTGGTGCAGCGAGCAAACCAGCTTCGACCGCGACACGGCAGAGGCGGCGCTCGCCCATACCCTGCGCGACAAGGTGGAAGCCGCCTACCGCCGTGGCGACCTGTTCGATAAGCGCCGCCGGCTCATGGATGCCTGGTCGACGTTCTGCCGCGCCCCTGCCGCGCCGGCTGCCGAGGTGACGCCGATCCGGCGGAGGGCAGGCCGGTGAATGTCGGGGGCGGGACCGCCTCCCGGCTAAAGCGGCTAAACCGGCTAATCCGCCGCGCCGGCTGACCGATCCGCGCCCGGCCGGTTGCCGGGCATCAAGGGCGGACCGGCGGGTGTTGACGCACCACACCGGCCCTGACCCGAAGGAAGGGACTGGACCCCAACCATGCAGGCTACCGACAAGACTATCATGCCCGACCCCGGCACGGCGTTGCACGATGCGCTGTGCAATCTGAACATCAAGGTTCGCCCCGGCGCTG
The DNA here is from genome assembly GCA_963709085.1 of uncultured Alphaproteobacteria bacterium. Lineage (GTDB taxonomy): Bacteria > Pseudomonadota > Alphaproteobacteria > Acetobacterales > Acetobacteraceae > Rhodovastum. The sequence goes on along the minus strand of CAVPVB010000007.1, from coordinate 2,553,873 downwards.
CGGCGCTGCTGGCACTGACCGCCTCGGAATGGAACTTCAGTCCTGCCGAGGCGGACATGATGCGTGCGACCGTCGAATGGATCGCCCGGCGCCTGGTGGCTGAGTTGGCGAGCTTTGCCGCTGAGCTTGATGCCGACTTTCTCGCGGCTGGGGTGCTGTCATGAGCCGCCCCACCCGCCGCGCCGTTCTGGCAGGCGCTGGTGCCGTTGCGGCACTTCCGGGTGTTGCTGCACCAGCTGGTGCCGCGCCCGGCCCTGATGCCGCCCTGATCCGCCTCTGCGCCGAGCATGTGGCGAACATGGACGCCTACAACGCCAGCCCCGGCATTCTGGCGCTCGAAGATGATCCGTTGTGGGAGGCATACGAAGAGACCCGGAACGCTATCCGAGACGCCAAGCCGCAGACCATGGCGGGGATACTGGCCAAAGCCCGGGCAGCCAAAGCCGAGGCGCGCAGGTCAGACGGGACCGAAGAACCGGAGGGTTGTCCGGCTGCAGATTGGGCGTTCGATCTGGTGAATGATCTGCTGCGCCTGCATGGAGCAGCCGCATGACGAAGGGTAAGGGGGCGGGCGCGAGCTCGCCCCCCATCCCGCAACCGGCTTGGGCGGTTCAAGTCCTTCGCATTTTTCAAGATGAGGTGAAAAGCGGGCCGGTCCCGTCTCTGGAACAGTTGGCCGCTCTATCAAGGCTGGTAGAGCTGGCGCTTACGAAGGAATCCACCGCGACAGAGGAGCCTCACGTCACAAGAGGCAAAGAGTTGTGGGCAGAGTTTCGTGTCACTGCCTACAAAGCGCGGAATGCGCTGCTGACCTTGCGCTCTACTATTCCACCAGAGGACTGGGCGAAGCTGTGTTCCCGTAACCCTGGGCTGGCACAAGTCGCTGATGCATTCGCGGAATTTGGGGATTGCCTGTATCCGGACAGAGAACCGGAGCCACGGCAACGGGGGCGCCAGCGCGACCTAGAAGGCCAATTCGATGCGTGGGCAGTCGCGGAATTGGTCAGAGACGCGTTGCGCGACGCGGGGCGCAACAATGTGTCGATTACATCCCCAAACGGCCCTGTAGCGCGAATCGGGGCAAAGATTTTTGCACTCGCCATGGGCCAGGGTGTCTTGAGTTCAGCAACCTTCGTAAGCCGGGTGAATGCAAGCCTAGTGAAGAAATCGCGCAAGAAAGCCGATTTGTTACCCAGCGACTAGGTGCCCCGCTGCCATCCATCCTGCGCCCGCGTTCACTCAGATGCGGAGTTGTCCCCAATGACCGAAGTAATTGCACACACGATCGCCGACGCTGCGAAGGTTTCCGGCCTTGGTCGGACCTCGCTTTACGAGTTGATCGGGGCCGGGAAGATCGAAGCCCGCAAGGCGGGCAACCGCACCTTGATCCCAGCTCGAAAGCCTGCGCGCCTACATCGCCAGCCTGCCCGCCGCCACGATCCGCACCGGACAGCGCAAGGCCGCCGCCTGATCCTGAAAACAGGTGCCGCCCCGATGCGGGCGGCACCGGAGCGGCTGGAAAAAGTCTGCGGCTGGCACTGCGGACTTAGCGACTCCAGCCCCCGAAGGCAAGGAGCACGACAAATGTCCCCATTCCTCCTGCCGGCTGATCTGCCGGCGCTGATCCGCCTCCTCGAAAATGATGCGCTCGCCCTGATCGCAACATTCCCCGCCGAGGCCGTGCGCCTCGCCTACCTGGCCGGCGAGTTGCGGCGGGGGGTGGCGGGATGACTGCCACCCTGGACCGCACCACGGCCGATCGCCTGGCCAAGCTGTGTGGCCTGTTCGGTAGCGACCATGACGGCGAGCGCGCGACCGCTGCCGCCATGGCTGACCGCCTCATCCGGGCCGCTGGCCTGACCTGGGCGGACGTGATCGCGCCTCGTGCTGCGCCGGCTCCTGCTCTTGCGGCACCACGCGAGGCAGCTTCGGGAGACTGGCGCGCTGTGGCCACCGCATGCCGCCAGCGTCACGACCTGTTGACCGCCTGGGAATCGAAGTTTCTCGCCAGCCTCATTGGCCATCGGCGGCCGACAGCCAAGCAACTCAGCGTGCTGAGCAACATCGCCGCGAAGGTGTTCGGCGCCGCCGAGGCAGGAAGGTCCGCACCATGAACGAGACGCGGACCCGGGACCCGTCCCAACCGGGATTAGATGCGTCGCGCGACCCCTCAAAGAAAGAGGATGCTGACCCCCTGCGGTCCGCTTCCACCGCAAGAACCTTCAAATCTACGGGTCCCACGGGTCCCACGGGTCCCGGAGGGCGGAAAGCCGCGGAAATGCTGGGTTTGCGTGGCCACGAGGCGGGGACCCGTTGTGCACGGGTCACGGGTCCCACGGGTCCCCGCCGTCTCGACTTCGCGGCGATCAACGCGGCGGCGCTGCGCGATCTGCCGGCGCTGCTGGTGCGGTGGCTGCCGGATGGGCGCGTGAACGGCCGGGAGTACGAGTCCCGCAATCCGCGCCGTGCCGACCGGCATCCGGGTTCCTTCCGGGTGAACCTGCGCACCGGCCGGTGGTCGGACTTCGCCACCGGTGACCGTGGCGGCGATCCGGTCAGCTTGGCCGCTTTCCTGTTCAACCTGTCGCAAGCCGACGCTGCCCGGCGCCTGGTCGACATGCTGGGGGTGTCCTGACGATGGACGGAACACATGCGCCGATCCCGAGCGAAGGGACTTCGGCGCCGATGACTGCCGTGCCCGTCACCAAGGCGAGACGCCGGCGCCAGGCCGCACCCTCGCCCGATACCGTCAAAGCCATGGGCGCCACGCTGCCGCCCGATGCGCCGGAACCGGCTGGCGATGATGACGGGGCCTCACCCGAGCTCGACGCGCGCGGGGCCGATCCGTTCGCCCCGTTGACCGATGCCGACCGCGCCCGCGCTGCGGAAATCCCGGCCGGGGGCGGTGGTGACGCTGGGGACGATGATGATCTGACCATGCTGCCCTGCGCCGACGCGGTGCCGCCTGCCTCCTTCTTTCGGTATGGCGATCTTCCCGAACCGTCGGGGGTGTGGGTCTACCGTGCGGCCGACGGCGCACCGGTGGCGGTGGCTGCCCGCTACGACGGCACCGCGGCCGACGGCACGCCAGCCAAGGACGTGCGGCCCTGGACGTTCGGGCGGCGCATCTGGACCGACCGCAAGGGCAAGGCGCAGGATCGCACCGGGTGGCACCCCAAGGCGCCGCCGACGCCGCGCCCGCTCTATGGGCTGGACGGCTTGGCCGCGCGCCCTGCAGCGCCCGTGCTGGTGACGGAAGGCGAGAAAGCGGCCGACGCTGCATCGGCAATCTTCCCTGATCTTGTCTGCATCACTTCGCAGGGCGGATCGAAAGCGCCGGACAAGTCGGACTGGACGCCGCTGCAAGGCCGTTGCGTCACGATCTGGCCGGATCAAGACGAACCCGGCGCGGTCTATGCCGCGAAGGTGGCAGACTTGGCGAAGCTGGCCGGGGCCATGTCGGTGCGTACGGTGGAGGTGCCGACCGATTGGCCGAAGGGGTGGGACCTGGCCGACGCGTTGCCTGACGGGGTGGTGCCGGGGCGGCTGACCGAGTTGCTGGACGATGCGCCGGACGGTGTGGCGGCCGAGATGCCGCCCCGCTTCCGCATGACGGGCGAAGGGTTGTTCTTCGATCCTCCGCCACCCGAGAAAGGGGACGCTCCGCCGCCTATCTTCATCGCTGCACCGTTTCGGGTGGTGGGCGAGACGCGTACCGATGCCGGCGAGTCGTGGGGCGTGTTCCTCCGCTGGCGCGACCGCGAAGGCAGGCCGCACCAATGGGCGATCCCGCGGCGCTTGATCCATCGGCCGGGAAACGAGATCGCCGAGGAACTGGAACACGCTGGCCTGTCGTGCGGTCCCGACGCGCGGGCGCATGACCTGCTGAAACGGTTTGTCGGCGGAGTGAAGGCGCCGCGGCTGCTGCGGTGCGTGACGCGCACCGGCTGGCATCAAGGCGAGGCCGCGCCGGTGTTCGTGCTACCTGGCGGCGAGGCGTTCGGACGCGGTGCGGCTGACACCATCTTGCAGGCCGATGACGCGAGGGCGGACGCCGCATACCGGGCAATGGGAAACCTTGCAGGGTGGCAAAGGGACGTTGCCGCGTTGGCGGTGGGCAATGACCGGCTGGCGCTGTTCCTCTCCGCAGCATTCGCGGGGCCGCTGCTCGACGTGCTGGGCGAGCCGTCCGGCGGGCTGCACCTCGTTGGCGACTCGCGCACCGGCAAGAGCACGGCGGCGGTGGTGGCGGCGAGCGTGTGGGGGAAGCCGACTGCCGACGCCCAGTTGCGCGCCTGGCGCGGCACCGCGAATGGCCTGGAAGGAACTGCGGCCGAGACTGCCGACGCGCTGCTGATCCTCGATGAGATGGGGCAGGCGGACGGGCGCGAGGTTGGCGACGTGGTGTACATGCTCGCCAACGAAGCCGGGAAGCAGCGCGCATCCCGCACCGGATCGGCGCGGCGCCGCCAGTCGTGGCGAACTCTGTTCCTGAGCACGGGCGAAATCACGCTGGCGCAGAAGATGGGCGAGGCCGGCAAGCGCGCCATGGCCGGGCTCGAGGTTCGGCTCGTGAACCTGCCGGCGAACGCTGGCGCGGGCATGGGCGTGTTCCAGAACCTGCACGGCCGGCCCAACCCTGCGGCGCTCGCCGAGGAACTGAGGGGCGCCGCACGGGCGCACCACGGCATCGCCGCCCGGGTGTTCCTCGCCCGTCTGGCACATGAACGGGCAACCAACGCGGCCGAGCTGCGCGACACACTGGACGCCATGCGGGCCAGCTTCATCGCCAAGCACGTTCCGGCCGGCGCGGCGGGACAGGTCACCAGCGTGGCGGGCCGGTTTGCCTTGATCGGCGCCGCCGGCGAACTGGCGCGGGACTATGGCGTGTTGCCATGGCCCAAGGGCGAGGCCTGGCGCGCGGCCGGCGCGTGCTTCTCGGCCTGGCTCGCGGAACGCGGCGGCGCAGGTTCCGGCGAGGATGCCGCGGCGCTGGCGCAGGTTCGGGCCTTCCTCGAAGCGCACGGTGAAAGCCGGTTCACGCAACTGGTGCGGCGCGAGGCCGAGAATGATCCCTCCGCACCGGATCAGGCGCGCACAGTGAACCGGGCTGGGTTCCGCCGCCGGGGGGACAGTGGCGATGGCGAGCGGTGGGAATATCTGATCCTGCCCGAGGCGTGGAAAGCGGACGTGTGCAAGGGCCTGGACGCCAAGCGGACGGCCGACCTCCTGGCGGCGCGCGGGTGGTTGCTGGACAGCACACCACGTCACCGGGCGGCGCGCGTGACGATCTCGGGCGAGGGCAAGCGGCGGGTCTACATCGTCTCAGGCGCGATCCTGGGCGACGATGTCGGGGAGGGCGGCAACGATGGCGCTCGCTGATCTGCGCGCGCTGGCCGACGCCGATGCGGCGCTCCCGGTTCAAACTTCACGGGTCCCACGGGTCCCGGAGGACACGGGGCCTGAAACCCTTACCTTTACCCGCATCTAGAAAGATACAATTTTATCATTATGTTAGCCTAGCCATCTGTGCGCCGTAGCTGAGGGAAGCCCCTTGGAACGCAGGTGCAGCATACGCCCGCTTTCGCAACGGGCATTTGGAAAATCTGCCATTTTCGGCGCTCGGCTGCGGATCGACATGATGTCGTTCTATAGTAGCGCAGGGCTTTGCCACGATGCGGGTAAAGGTAAGGCCTGAAACCCGCGACGCAAGAACCGAGGAAACCCGCGGGCTTCCGGTGCCGGGGACCCGTGGGACCCGTGACCCCTTGGCTACGGGTCCCGGTTCCGGTGGCGCGAAAACCGAGGAAATCCGCGGGTTTCAGGCTGCGGGGACCCGTGGGACCCGTGGGACCCGTGAAAATGATGATGTTGGCGGGAATGCGGAGGGAGTGCCGACCGAAGCTGCCGCCCTGCTCCGCTACCTGCGCGACGATCTGCACTGCCTGGTGTGGCTCGATGCCGAGGTGGTGCGGATCGGGCCGACGCACCGTTGCCCGCCACGGGTGGTGGCTGCGGCGCTGGCGGTGGTGGGCGAGCTCCGGGCGCTCCTCGATGCCGAGGGCGAGGCGCTTATCGGCGGCGCCGGCGAACCGACCGAAACCGAGGCGGGGTGGCTGCTGGGATTTGGGCGGCACTGGCTGCCCACAGAAGGAGAGAACGCACCATGAGCAAACCAACAGCTTCCGGAACACGGCGCGTGCCCGCATCCGTCGCCGCTGCAGCTCCCGTAGCGATCGCCCCCGATGCGACACAGGCGGGACCGGGCAAGGCGGCCCCGCCGCGCATGACGATCAAATCCACGCCGGCCGGGACGACGGGGGAAATCACCCTGACGGCTGGCGCGGTTGGGGCGCTTGGCGGATCGGCAGATGACGACTTCAATGCCACCATCCTCGTTGAAACGCTGCTGTGCGTCCGCCCGCCAACCGAGCGCGACGGGGAGGCCGCACGGCTGGCCGCTGTCGCCGCGGCCCTGGCCGCGTTCAAGCCCAAGGACGAGATCGAGGGCATGTTGGCGGCGCAGGCGACGGCGCTGCACTTCACCTCAATGGAATGCCTGCGCCGGGCGATGCTGCCCAATCAACCGCCCGACATCGCCAGCAGGCTGCGCAAAGACGGCGCGAACCTGGCGCGCGGCATGACCGATATGTTGGAGGCCCTGGAGCGCAAGCGAGGCAAGGGGCCGCAGGTTGTCCGGGTTGAGCGGGTGGTGGTGCAGGACGGCGGGCAAGCCATTGTCGGCACGGTAGCGGCTGGCGCTGGCGTCCATGGCAGGGGGGAGGGGTAGCGGTGTCCGATCCGGAGCAGAACCCCATGGAGGGCCGGTGCGGTGCGCGGACGCGGGCCGGCGTCCCCTGCCTCCGCTGGCCGATGCCGAACGGGCGCTGTCGCCTTCATGGAGGGTGCAGCACCGGCCCGCGCACGGCCGAGGGGCTGGCGCGGATTCGGGCGGCCCGGACGGTTCACGGTGGCCGCGGTGCCGCTGCGCGTGAACTGCGGGCGCTGATCCGCGAACTGAAGGCAGGGGCAAAGCGGCTGTGCGAGGCGGTGTAGTGCCGCCCATCAACGCCCTCAAAAGTCAAGAACCTATTATAAAAAACCGGATAACATCAAATATCATTGCAATAATAAGTGATATGATTAGAAAAAATACTGCCCACCTTAAGAAATTTGATCTTATCGTATCTTCATTTTCTCCGCGCAGCAGCAAAGTTTGATTTCGATCATAGAGATTTGGATCGTCCGGCACGCTGTGATTTTTTGCCCACGTGACGCCATCCAGCATCTCGGCAACCAGAGCCTTGTCCCGCCTAACCGCTGCGTCGCGAATCCAATGCGGCAGTGCCGCGATCAACCAAGCCGCGACAAGTGCGCCAGCAGCACCGGGCAGCGCGACCGTTGGCCCTTCCGGTCCCAGGATAACCAGCGCCATCACGGCACCCCCGCCTCCGAACACCAGAAACGCCAGCACGCGCCCGAACCAGTGCCCGCTGAGCCACAGCCACAGCGCCCACACCGCGAACAGCACCCACAGCAGCGCCACCGCCATACCTCCCGTGCAGGGGTAAGGAAGCATGGCGCGGTTCGTTCCGTGCGGCAAGCTAACGATCCGCCGAGCCTGTCGGCGCCGGGCGATCCGGAGCAACCTGACCGCTTCCGTTCGCCCTCTTTCGCCCCTATCCGGCGCGGGTTGGTGGGAAAGATGGCGGGACGGACCGGAGGGCGGATTTAAGAACCAAGGAAATTCAATGACTTGATCTGGATACTTGGCGGAGAGGGTGGGATTCGAACCCACGGTACCCAGAAGGTACAACGGTTTTCGAGACCGCCCCGATCGACCGCTCCGGCACCTCTCCCAAACCAGCGGCGCGCGCCTTATAGGGACTGCCGCCGCTCACCGCAACGCCCATCCAGAACTCCTCAACCCAATCGCCATTTCCGCCAGGAAGCAATCAAGCCGGGCCGGTTTCTCTGATCGCCACCAGGGGATTCGCATATGGGAAATCCTTGACGGTAGGGGCTTGCGTGGGCTGGGGCGGATGGATTCGAAGCATGGGATTGATCGGAGGATCGGCCCATGGAGGATTTCGTCGGGTGCTTCGCGGGCGTTGACGACCCGCGCCGGCCGAATGCCCGCCACAACCTGCACGAGTTGCTGATCATCGCGCTTTGCACGGTGCTCTGCGGCGGCGAGGACTGCTCGGACATGGCGCTGTTCGGGCAGTCGAAGGAGCCATTCCTGCGGCAGTTCCTGCGCCTGAAGCACGGCATCCCGAGCCACGACACGTTCAGCCGGGTGTTCCGTCTGCTCGATCCGAAGCGGTTCCACGCCGCCTTCCAGACCTTCATGCAGCGCTTTGCCGAGACCATCCAGGGCGTGGTAGCGATCGATGGCAAGACGCTGCGGCATTCCTTCGACCGCGCGTCGGGCAAGTCGCCGCTGCATTTGATCAGTGCCTGGGCTGCGGATCAGCGGTTGGTTCTCGGGCAACTGGCCGTGGACGGCAAGTCGAACGAGATCACGGCGGTACCGAAGCTGCTGGAAATGCTGTCGCTCAAGGGCTGCATCGTCACCGCGGATGCCATCAACTGCCAACGCGCCATTGCTGCGCAGGTGGTCGAACAAGGCGGCGACTACGTGCTGGCGCTGAAGGGTAACCAGCCCAGCCTCTACGAGGACGTCCGCCTCTTCCTGGACGACCCGCAGCGCGCGGCCGAGGTCACCCATACCACCGTTGACGGCGACCACGGCCGCATCGAGACCCGCACCAGCATGGTCTCGACCGAGATCGACTGGCTGCAGGAGCGCCATACCTGGCCGGGACTGGCCGCCATCGGCAAGGTGGTCCGCATGCGCGAAGTCGGCGCCAAGGTTACCAGCGAAACCGCCTACTATCTGCTCAGCACACCGCTCAACGCAGTGCGTTTCGGCGACGCTGTCCGCAGCCATTGGGGGGTTGAGAACGGTCTGCACTGGGTGCTCGACGTCACCATGAACGAGGACCAGACCCGGAACCGCTTGGATAACGGGCCGGAGAACATCGCTCTATTGCGCCGTATGGCCATCAACCTGGCCAAGCTCGAAGGCTCCAAGGCGTCAATGAAGAGCAAGCTCAAGCGAGCAGGCTGGGACGACAGCTTCCTCCTACGCCTGCTCACCCAGGCCGGGCGCCAAATGCGATAGCCCTGTGATCGCCACCCAGGGTCATTCGGTTCTCTTGGCGCTGACGGCGTCGATAGCGGCCTGCCGGTGCTCGGCGAAGTGTTCGATTCCTTCGACCGGCTTGAAGCCAAGGCGGCGAAGGAGCGTCAGCTTTGCATTGCGCAAGGCGGCGAGCACCTGCGGAGCATGGCCAGCGTTGGTGCGTGCCTGGTCCTCACGGCAGGTGACATCGCGGACGTAATGCAGCTTGTTCTCGATGCCCCAGTGCTCGCGCGACAATTCGAGCAAACGTGCGGCGCTCGCTTTATCCGCGGTCAGGCTGGTGATCGCGTAAACCGTCTCGGTGCTGGCCTTGCCGCGCACGATCCGTTCGCGGGTAATGCGGCAGACCTGTGCCAAACCCTTCCAGGAGGGGCTCAGATGCCCGGCCAGCGTGGCCGTGACTTCCAACCGGCGGGTCTCGATCCGGCCATGGCCTTTCTCGATCGTTTCCGTCTGCCGCAGGTCAGGCGGCGGCGACCATTCGGCAGAGGGGGGAAATCGGCCCGAAGGCCAGGGCAATGTCCGCTTTCAGCGCCGGTTGGTTGTCTTTGACGGTGAAGAAGTAGTCACCGCCTCCGTCGATGATGGTGCGGCAAATCTCCTTCTGGGTGAAAATGGCATCGCCGGTGATGATCACGTCCTTGAGCGACAACGTCTTCAGCAATTGCAGCGCCGCAGTGATCTCGTTGCCATCCGGTGCTACCGCCAACTGGCCGATCACGCCTTGCAGCGACGCGCTGAATGCCGCCAACAGGTGGACCCCCGTGGATTTTGCCGTGGCACTGCCGCGCAGCCCCTTGCCATCGATCGCGACATGGCCCGCCGGTTGCTCGCCGCGCACCCAGTTGCCCAGCGCGCGTTCCAGGGCATCGACATCCAATCCCTTGAACAACTCGCACCACACCGACGGCGCGGGAACTCGAGCACGACTGATCCCGATGCTCGCCAGCGCCTCCGCGGTCAGTTTTCGGCCCCAGCGCACGATACCTAACTGGTCGCGCCGACCCGACAGCAGCGCTGCCACGGCAATCAGCAGCAAGCTCGCCAGCGGATAGCGCTTGCCCTCCGCTCGCCGGTGGTCCGGCACCGACGCCAGCGCATGCCACAGACTGCCAACCTGACCGACCAACAGCGACATCTGCGAAGCTCCCGACCTGATTCGCACAACATCTTGAATCCGGGAGCCGCCGCGTCGCCAGCACTATCTTTAAGAGGATTCAGAACCGAATCGCCCTGGATCGCCACCTCAGGTCCTTGCGCCCCCAAACGCCCGCCGCTATAAGCCCGCCCTCGTTTGCGCGCCGGGCCTGTGTGGGCATGCCCGGCCGCGACGCCTGCGCACCGCAGGCCACGCAGTTCAGGAGACCCAAATGCCCAAGATGAAGACCAAGTCATCGGTCAAGAAGCGCTTCAAGATCACCGGCACCGGAAAGGTCCTCGCCGGCCCCGGCAACAAGCGCCATGGCCTGATCAACCGACCGCAGAAAATGAAGCGCCAGAACCGCGGCAGCCAGACCCTCACCCACGCCGACGGCCTGACCGTCAAGCAGTGGGCCCCCTACGGGCTGGGTTGAGGAGGCACACACATGGCACGCGTCAAACGGGGCGTTACCACCCACGCCCGCCACAAGAAGGTCCTCGATGCCTCCAAGGGCTTCGTCGGCCGGTCCTCAACCAGCTACCGCATTGCCCTCGAGCGGCTGGAGAAGTCGCTCCAGTATGCCTACCGCGACCGGCGGGTTAAGAAGCGCGAGTTCCGCGGCCTGTGGATTCAGCGCATCAACGCCGCCGTCCGCGAGCATGGCATCACCTATTCCCGGTTCATCGCCGGGCTGCACAACGCGGGGATCGAGCTGGACCGCAAGGTGCTGGCCGCCATCGCCTATGACGACCCTGCCTCCTTCGGCGAGATCGTCAACAAGGTGAAGGCCGCCCTTCCGCAGGCTCCGGCAAGTTCGTAAAGGTTCCTGGGCCAGGCTGCCCGCGTAAGGGACCCCGACGATCGATCACGCAAAGGGCCGCCCCCGCAGGGCGGCCTTTTTTGCACGGATTATAACAATGAGCGACGATCTCCAGGCGCTGAAGACCGAAACCGATGCGGCCCTTGCCGCCGCCGCCGACCTGCGGGCGTGGGATGCCGTGCGCGTCGGCGTGCTCGGCAAGAGCGGCCGCCTCACCGCCCTGCTGAAGGAACTCGGCCGCGCCTCGCCGGAGGAACGCCGCACCCGGGGCGCCGCGCTGAATGTGCTGAAGGACGAACTCGGCGCCGCCATCGAGGCCCGCCGCGCATCCCTCGATGCAGCCGCGCTGGACGCCCGCCTGGCCGCCGAGCGCCTGGACGTCACCCTGCCGCCCCGCCCGGCCGCCGCCGGCCTGATCCACCCGATCAGCCGGACGATGGAGGAAATGGCGGCGATCTTCGGCGCCATGGGGTTCGAGATCGCCGAAGGCCCGGACATCGAAAGCGACTGGCTCAATTTCTCGGCGCTCAACATCCCGGCACACCATGCCGCGCGCGAGGACATGGACACGTTCTATGTGCCCGCGCCGGAACCCGGCGGCCGGCGACCCGTGCTGCGCACCCACACCTCGCCGGTGCAGGCGCGCTCCATGCTCAGCCGCGAATTGCCGTTCCGGGTGATCGTTCCGGGCCGCACCTACCGCGCCGATCACGACGCCACCCACAGCCCGATGTTCCACCAGGTCGAGGGCCTGGTGCTCGACCGCGACATCACGCTCGGCCATCTCAAGGGCTGCCTGATCGATTTTCTGCGGGCGTTCTTCGGCATTTCCGACCTGCCGGTGCGGTTTCGATCGTCCTATTTCCCGTTCACCGAACCGAGCATGGAAGTCGATATCGGCTGGAACCGGAAAACCGGGGAACTCGGCGGCGGCGGCGACTGGCTGGAAATCCTGGGCAGCGGCATGGTCCACCCGAAAGTGCTGGCCAATTGCGGCATCGACCCGCGCGAGTGGCAGGGCTTTGCCTTCGGTATGGGCATCGAGCGGGTGACCATGCTCAAGCACGGCATCCCCGATTTGCGCCCGTTCTACGAAAGCGACATCCGCTGGCTGCGCCATTACGGTTTCAACCCGCTTTCTCCCGCTTTGCTGCACGAGGGGGTGTGACGCCATGAAGTTCACCCTGTCCTGGCTGAAGACGCATCTCGACACCACCGCCTCGCTCACCGAGATCACCGACACGCTCACCCGCATCGGCCTGGAGCTGGAGGGGGTGGAGGATCGTGGCGCGGCCCTCGCTCCCTTCCGCATCGCCCATGTGGTCGAGGCGGCGCCGCACCCGAATGCCGACCGGCTGCGCGTCTGCCGGGTCGACGCCGGCGACGGCACGTTGTCCACCGTCGTCTGTGGCGCCCCGAATGCGCGCACCGGCCTGAAGGGCGTGTTTGCCGCGGCGGGCAGTTTCATCCCCGGCACCGGCGTCACGCTGAAAATCGGCGAAATCCGCGGCGTGCAGAGCGCCGGCATGCTGCTCTCGGCCCGCGAAATGGGTCTGGGCGATGACCATTCCGGCATCATCGAGCTGCCGGAAGACGCCCCGGTCGGCATGCCCTACGCGCGCTGGGCCGGGCTGGACGATCCGGTGATCGACATCAGCGTCACCCCCAACCGCGGCGACGCCCTGGCGGTGCGCGGCGTGGCGCGCGATCTGGCCGCCGCCGGGCTCGGCACGCTGAAGCCCTTTACGCCGGAAAAAGTGCCGTCAACCTTCGCCAGCCCGCTGGTCTGGTGCATCGACATGCCGGAGGCCTGCCCCTGGGTGCTGGGTCGTGCCGTGCGCGGTCTGCGTAACGGTCCGAGCCCGCAATGGCTGCAGGACCGGCTGCTCTCGATCGGTCTGCGCCCGATCAACGCGCTGGTGGACATCACCAATTTCTTCACCATCGACCTTGGCCGCCCGCTGCACGTGTTCGACGCCGACAAGGTGCATGGTGGCGGCTTGCTGTTCCGGCCGGGGGATGGCGAGACCTTCCGCGCCCTCAACGGAAAAGACTACACCGTCGGCCCGGAAGACTGCGTCATCGCCGATGCAAGGGGGCCGCAATCGCTGGCCGGCGTGGTCGGCGGCGAGGCGACCGGCAGCGACGAGAATACCACCACGGTGTTCGTGGAATGCGCCCTGTTCGACCCGGTGCGGGTGGCGCTGACCGGGCGCCGCTACGGCATTTCCTCCGATGCCCGCCAGCGTTTTGAGCGCGGCATCGACCCGGCGCTGATGCCGGATGCGATCGAGGCGGCCACGCGCCTGATCATCGACCTCTGCGGCGGCGAGGCCAGCGAGGTCGTTGCTGCCGGCGCCGAGCCCGCCTGGCAGCGTCAGGCCACGCTGCGCTTTGCCCGCCTGCGCGATTTCGGCGGGCTGGACGTGCCGGCCGACGAGGCGGTGGAGTTGCTGCAGCGCCTCGGCTTCACCGTGGCCGCGCGCGACGCGGAGCAAGTCACCGTCCAGGTGCCGCCCTGGCGCAACGACGTGGCCGGTGGTACGGCGCTGGACCCGGCCCCCGATCTGCCGCCCGACCGCGCCGCCAAAGCCGCCGAGGGCCGCGACACCATGGAAGCGGAATGCGATCTGGTGGAGGAAGTGCTGCGCCTGCGCGGCCTTGATGCGGTGCCGGCGGTCAGTCTGCCGCGCGCCGCGCCCGTCCCCGGCCGCACGTTTTCGCCGCGCCAGTCCCGTTCCGCGCTCGCCCGCCGGACGTTGGCTGACCGCGGGCTGGCCGAATGCGTGACCTTCAGCTTCATGGAGCGCCGTGTCGCCGCGCTGTTCGGGTCGGCGCCGGAGTTGCTGCATCTGGAAAACCCGATTGCCAGCGACCTTGACCAGATGCGTCCCACCCCGGTCGCGACGCTGGCTCTGGCGGCCCAGCGCAACGCCGCACGCGGCTGGGGCGATGTCGGCCTGTTCGAGGTCGGCCCCGCTTTCGAGGACCCCACGCCGGAGGGCCATCGCTGGCTCGCCGGCGGCGTCCGTGTCGGCGCCACCCCGCGCAGCTGGATCGTGCCGGCCCGCGGCGTCGATGCCATGGATGCCAAGGGCGATGCCTGGACGGTGCTGACCGCGCTGGGCGTGCCGCTGGAGGCGCTGACGGTCACCGCCGATGCGCCCGGCTTCTACCATCCGGGCCGCAGCGGCGTGGTGCGGCAGGGGCCGAAGACCGTGCTTGCCACCTTCGGCGAACTGCACCCGCGCGTGCTGGCCGCCCTTGACCTGGCCGGTCCCGCGGTCGCGTTCGAGGTGTTCCTCGACGCCATTCCCGACCCGAAGCGGCGCAAGAAGACCGCGCCGGACCTGCCCGCCTTTCACCCGGTGCGCCGCGATTTCGCCTTCGTCGTGAACGCCTCGGTCGCCGCTGAAGCGGTGTTGCGGGCGGCGCGCGGGGCGGAGCGCACGCTGGTCGCCGGCGTGACGCTGTTCGACCTCTATGAGGGCGACAAGCTGGAGGCTGGGAAAAAGTCGCTGGCCATCGAGGTGGTGTTCCAGCCACGCGAGCGCACCCTCACCGACGCCGAAATCGAGGCAGCCTGCCAGAAGGTGGTGGCCGCGGTGGCGAAGGCGACCGGCGCCGTGCTACGATAATTAAATCATGTCGGACAACGGACGCTCGGACAACGGACGCAATGCCCATGGCTTTCTTCACCGCGCGCACCCAGCAAGGTCAGGCCGAGAGGGAACAGCCGAAGACCGACCTTGGCGCCATCGCCGATGAATTGGCCCGGCTGGTCGCGGTTGCGAAGAACCTGATCGCGATTGCGCGCGACATGGACGATCCCAAACTGGTGGAAGAGCTGAGCGGTCCTATTTCGGAAATCCTGAAATCCTCGAAGGCGTTGAGCTCCTCCGTGATCAAGCTCGCGAAAACGGGCAATTGAGCCAGCTCGGGCCAGAAGGAATCATGCCGACAATGCCGGAAGGCGCGCGCAGTCGCGCCAACCTGTTGCTCGAGCAGTTGGTCGGCCCGGTACCCTCGGCCGAGGAAGCCGCGCAGCGGGCGCAGGACACCGTTGCCGACCAGGTGAGCCGCCGGGAAGCGGATGACCGCTCCTGGATCGCCAAGCGGATCATTGGCGTGTTCGTCGCCATGATCTTTGCCGGCCTTGCCATTCTGGTCGTCGGCGCGGCGATGACGGATGAGTGGCAGAACGCCGGCGACCAATCGGTCGACCTCATCAAGTCCACCGTCCTGCCGGTCGTCACCCTGGTGCTCGGCTATTATTTCGGCCGCTCCGGCAAAGGCTGACATCGCGCCCCGCCTGCCCTATCTACCGGCCACCCCCCGGCCGGTGCCGGCCAGTGAGTGAATCCCATGACCGACACCCCGCTCGACCATATCCGCAACTTCTCCATTATCGCCCATATCGACCACGGGAAATCCACCCTGGCCGACCGGCTGATCCAGGCCACCGGCGGCCTCACCGCCCGCGAGATGACCGAGCAGGTGCTCGACTCCATGGAGCTGGAGAAGGAGCGCGGTATCACCATCAAGGCGCAGACCGTGCGCCTGTCCTACAAGGCCAACAACGGCGAGGTCTATGAGCTCAACCTCATGGACACGCCCGGCCACGTGGACTTCGCCTATGAGGTCAGCCGCAGCCTCGCCGCCTGCGAGGGCTCGCTGCTGGTGGTGGACGTGACCCAGGGCGTGGAAGCGCAGACGCTCGCCAACGTCTATCAGGCGATCGACGCCCATCACGAAATCGTGCCCATCCTCAACAAGATCGACCTGCCCGCCGCCGAACCCGAGCGGGTGAAGCAGCAGATCGAGGACGTGATCGGCCTGGACACCGCCGACGCGGTGATGATCAGCGCCAAGACCGGGCTGAACATCGAGGGCGTGCTGGAGGCCCTGGTCAACCGCCTGCCGGCCCCCAAAGGCGACGCCACCGCGCCGCTGAAGGCGCTGCTGGTGGATAGCTGGTACGACCAGTACCTCGGCGTGGTCATTCTGGTGCGCGTCAAGGATGGCCGCCTGCGCAAGGCCCAGCGCATCCGCATGATGTCCACCGGTGCCGTGCACGCGATCGAGCAGGTCGGCGTGTTCACCCCGAAAATGCTGCCGGTGGATGATCTCGGCCCGGGCGAGATCGGCTTCATCACCGCCGCCATCAAAACCGTCGCCGACTGCAAGGTCGGCGATACCATCACCGACGACCGCTCCCCCGCCGCCGAGCCGCTGCCCGGCTTCAAGCCGAGTATCCCCGTGGTGTGGTGCGGGCTTTATCCCGTCGATGCCGACGATTTCGAAAAACTGCGCGAAAGCCTCGGCAAGCTGCGGCTGAACGACGCCAGCTTCCACTACGACCCGGAAACCTCGGCAGCCCTGGGCTTCGGCTTCCGCTGCGGCTTCCTCGGCCTGCTGCACCTGGAAATCATCCAGGAACGGCTGTCACGTGAGTTCGACCTCGACCTGATCGCCACCGCCCCCAGCGTGGTGTACCGCGTGCACCGCACCAACGGCGAGATGGAGGAGCTGCACAACCCGGCCGACATGCCGGACGGCAGCGTCATCGACCATATCGAGGAGCCGTGGATCAAGGCCACCATCATGGTGCCCGACGACTACCTGGGATCGGTGCTGACCCTGACCAACGAACGGCGCGGCCAGCAGGTGGACCTCACCTATGTCGGCAACCGCGCCATGGCGGTGTATCGCCTGCCGTTAAACGAGGTCGTGTTCGATTTCTACGACCGGCTGAAAAGCGTCTCGCGCGGCTACGCCAGCTTCGACTACCAGATGGACGGCTATGCCGATAGCGACCTGGTGAAAATCTCCATCCTGGTGAACCAGGACCCGGTGGACGCGCTGTCCTTCATCGCCCATCGCAGCCAGGCGGAAAAACGCGGCCGGTCGATCTGCGAGAAGCTGAAGGACCTGATCCCGAAACAGCTGTTTAAGATCGCCATCCAGGCCGCGATCGGCGGCCGCGTGATCGCCCGCGAGACCATCGGCGCGCTGAGCAAGGACGTCACCGCCAAATGCTACGGCGGCGACATCTCCCGCAAGCGCAAGCTGCTGGAGAAGCAGAAGGAAGGCAAAAAGCGCATGCGCCAGTTCGGCAAGGTCGAAATCCCGCAGACCGCCTTCCTGGCCGCCCTGAAGATGGACGCCTGAGCCGGCCATGACCGAGAGCACCAAGCGCGTCTTCTACGTCAACCGGCTGACCCATCCTGTGTTCGCCGACCTGCTCGGCGCCCGCCCCGATATCCGCCTGGACAGGCTGGAGAACGAATCCCCCCTGGCCGCGATCGACGCCATGCTGGCCGACGCCCATGCCTACCAGATCGGCGCCGCGCGCGACGAAATCCCGCGCCATCTGCACGGCACCGCGGAGCTGCTCGCCCGCGCCCCCGACCTGCTCGTGCTGTCCAGCAGCGGCGCCGGCTACGACACCATCGATGTGGATGCCTGCACCGCCGCGGGCGTGCTGGCGGTGAACCAGGCCGGCGGCAACCGCGACGCGGTGGCCGAGCATGTGATCGGCATGTTCATCGTGCTATCCAAGCGCATCATCCAGGCCGACCGGCACATGCGGCGCGAGCCCGGCATCCGCCGCAACGCCTATACCGGCAACAACATCCACGGCAAAACCGTCGGCATCATCGGCCTCGGCAATGTCGGCACCCGCCTGGCCGAACTCTGCCGCTCGCTGTTCGCCATGCCGGTGCTGGCCTACGATCCCTACCTCACCACCGAACAGATCGCCGCCCACGGCGCCGAGAAGGTGGGGCTCGACCAGTTGCTGCACCGCGCCGACTTCGTCTCGGTGAACTGCCCGCGCACCTTCGAAACGCTGGGCATGATTGGCGCCCGCGAATTTGCGCTGATGAAACCGACCGCCTGGTTCGTCAACACCGCCCGCGGCAGCATCCACGACGAGGTGGCGCTGGAGGCGGCACTGGCGAACCACACCATCGCCGGCGCCGGGCTGGATGTATGGGGGGTCGAGCCGCCGCCGCCCGACCATCCTTTGCTGCGCTTCGACAACGTCATCGCCAGCCCGCATACGGCCGGCGTGACGGTGGAATCGCGGGAGTTCATCGCCCGCATGGCCGCCGAGCAGTTGTTGGATATTCTCGATGGGCGGCGGCCGCCGCGGCTGCTGAACCCTGAAGCCTGGACTGCTTATGGCGTACGCTTTTTCCGGATCTTCGGCTTTCAGCCTGGGTGAGGCACCGCGCCCGCTGCGCGGCGGGGCTCTGCCCCGGGCCCCGGCAGGGCGCTGCCCTGCACCCGCCAAGGGCTTTTGCCCTTGGAACCCGAACTCAGTGCGGCAAGAGGGACACGACGATTTCTACCGCGATCAGGACCAGGATCACGATTTCCAGCAGTTCCGCCCGGCTGCCGGCCGCCTCGCTGTGCAGGGCGGTGTAGGTCTCGCGAATGATCGCCAGCTTGCGGTCCACCGCGGCATTGACGTTGGGAACCCGGAACAGTTCCATCGCCGCGGCATAGACGCGCGCCAGGTACACGTCCTCGGTCACCTGCAAGGCATTGTCCACCCGCTCGGCAAGCCCGGTGACCTCGGCGACCAAGGTATAAAGCCGCCTCGCCAGCTTGGCGTAGCGGCGCGAGGCAAGCAGATTGGTCCGCCGCCGCGCCGCCTCGACCATGTCGCGCATCCGCGGCAACTCGTCATCGAGCATCTCGTCATAAGCCCGCATTTCCAGCAACTGGGCGTTCGCCATCTCCAGCACGTCGGCGACATCGGTCTCCCGCTGCGGCTCCAGAATGAAGGCCCGGTCCCAGGTGATCACCGCCAGATCGTCCGGGTGGTAGGAAAAGCGGTGCCGCAACAGGTCGCGCCGGGCGCCTTCGGATAACGGCCGCTCCTCGCCCGACAGCAGCGGCACCAGGTCGGCCCGCTCCTGCAGCGCCTCGGCCGTCACCGGCTCCTCGAACGCGTCCACCAGGGCGATCAGATAATCCTCCTGCAGCGGCGCCGCGGTCGGCCGCTCCAGGGCCTCGCCGAGCAGGCGCCGCAATTGCGTCAGCAGGGTGTCCCAGACCTCGGTCGCGGCGTTCGGCCCGACCGCGTGGTCGATCTGGTTCACCAGCCGGGAGAAACCGGCCCAGGTGACATCCTGCACCGGCAGGCGCAGCGACAGGGCGGCGATGCCAAAATCGTACAGCCGGACACTGGCCGTGGCCTGCAGCAGGACCGCATCGATTGTCAGCGCCACCGGCCCGAGTTCCAGCGCGAGCGGGGGAACGCCGAAGGAAACCGCCTTCGGGGGCGTGCCGACCAGCCGGCTGCGGGCGCTCGCCCCCTGGGCGCGCTGCGGCCACAACTCCTCGGCGCGCGGCAGGTCGATCTTGTGGGCCAGGTCGAACAGGCGCAGCGCGGTCACGTGCCCCGACCGAACCCTGGGCTCAGCTTGTGCCACGTACTGTTCCCCGCCTCTGGCGTCAGGCATCAGCGTCCTCTTTCCATGCCAAACGCAATACCTGTAACAGATACAACACAGGCGCGCGTGCGCGATCCGATGAAAGCTGCTAGCCGGTTATCGCCTCATCTATGGAGAATCAGCCCATGAAGCACGTCGCGTTTGGTGGTCGCCTGGTCATGGTCGGCTGCGGCAGCATCGGCCAGGGAGTTTTGCCGCTCATCCTGCGTCATATCGACATCCCGACCGCGCACATCACCATCGTGACGGCCGATGAGCGTGGCGCGATCGTCGCCGCCGAGCACGGCCTGCGGCGGATCGTCACGCCGCTGACCCCGGAGAACTATCGCGCGGTGCTGGCGCCGCTGGTCGGGGCGGGCGACTTCCTGCTCAACCTCTGCGTCGACGTTTCCTCGGTCGCGCTGATCACCTTCGCCCGCGAGCTGGGCGCGCTCTATCTCGACACCTGCATCGAGCCCTGGGCCGGCGGCTATACCGACCCGGCGCTCACGCCGTCGCAGCGCTCCAACTATGCGCTGCGCGAGAGTGCCATCGCGCTGCGCGGCGCGGGCCAGCCGACCGCGGTGGTGACGCATGGTGCCAATCCGGGGCTGGTCTCCCACCTGTTGAAGGAAGCGCTGCTGAACGTCGCCCGCGACACCGGCCTGGACCTGCCCCAGCCGGCGACGCGCGCCGACTGGGCGCTGCTGGCGGAGCGGCTGGGCATCAAGGCGGTCCACATCGCCGAGCGGGACACCCAGACGGCGAACCGCCCCAAGGAGCAGGGCGAGTTCGTCAACACCTGGTCGATCGACGGCTTCGTCGGCGAGGGCTGCCAGCCCGCCGAGCTGGGCTGGGGCACGCATGAACGCGCCCTGCCGGCGGATGGGCGGCGGCACGAATTCGGCGGCGGCGCGGCGATCTACCTGTTGCGCCCCGGCGCGTCCACGCGTGTGCGCAGCTGGACGCCGCTGGAAGGTCCGTTCCATGGTTTTCTCATCACCCATAACGAGGCGATTTCGATTGCCGACTACTACACGGTGACGCAGGACGGCGCGCCGCGCTATCGGCCGACGGTTCACTACGCCTATCACCCTTGCGACGACGCGGTGCTGTCGGTGCACGAGCTGGCCGGCAAGAACTGGAGCATGCAGCCGCGCCAGCGCCTGATGATGGAGGAGATCACCCACGGCATCGACGAGCTTGGCGTGCTGCTGATGGGCCACGCGAAGGGCGCCTACTGGTACGGCTCGGTCCTGTCGATCGAGGAAGCGCGGCAGCTCGTGCCGCACAACAACGCCACCAGCCTGCAGGTGACGGTGGCGGTGCTGGCCGGCATGGTCTGGGCGATCGAGAACCCGAAGGCCGGCGTGGTCGAAGCGGACGAACTGGACCATGTGCGGATCATGGAAGTTTGCCGGCCCTATCTGGGCAAAGTCACCGGCGCCTACACCGGCTGGACGCCGCTGCAGGATCGCGGGAAGCTGTTCCCTGAGGATGTGGACGCTGACGACCCGTGGCAGTTCCGCAACGTCCGGGTCGTCTGAAAGTCCGCGGGGAAAGGGGGGCCGGCTCGAACGCGACCGATTGAAGAATTGGCCGTTTGAGGTGGTCCCCGTTGCCGAAGCCGCGAGCAAAGAGGGAAGGCGAGGGCGGTGGTGCCGATCACGGCCACGCAGTTCGTGGCTCGCACCCGCCTGGCAGCGCCGAGGGGATGAACGGGGCGTTCAGCCTGCCGTTCCGGATGACCCATCAATTCAAGCCGGGAAAACAGCGGATCGCTGGTGGAGGGGGTTGGATTCGAACCAACGTAGGCGTGCGCCAACGGATTTACAGTCCGTCCCCTTTAGCCACTCGGGCACCCCTCCGCTTCGGTGCGCGGCGATAGCCCCAACCCGTCACCCTTGTCAACGGAGCACCTGCCGCCGGCGGCGATACGCGGTGCGGCCGAACCAGAGTCAGCCGGCCCGCAGGTCGTCGTGGTAGATGCCGGTCCAGGCTACCCCGTCGGCGCCAATCCAGCCGCGATACATCCCAGCCGCGTTGAACGGCAGCGTTACGTTTCCCGCCGCATCCACCGCCACCAGCCCGCCGTCGCCGCCCACCGATTCGAGTTCTGCCACCACCGCGTCAGCCGCCGCCGCCAGCGTCTCGCCGCGGTGGCACATCCGGGCGGCGATCTCGTGCGACGCCGCCCAGCGGATGAAAAACTCGCCGTGCCCGGTGCAGGAGACGGCGCAGGTTGCATTGTCGGCCCAGGTGCCGGCGCCGAACACCGGGCTGTCGCCCACCCGGCCCGGCCGTTTGCCCGTCATGCCGCCGGTGGAGGTGGCCGCGGCCAGGTTGCCGGCTTCGTCGCAGGCCACCGCGCCCACCGTGCCGTGCCTGTCGGCATCGTCGCGGGTGTCCGCCGCGTTGTTGCGCCGCCGCTCCAGTTCTCTCTGCAGTGCCTGCCAGCGGCGATCGGTGTGGAAATAGCCGGGTTCCTCCCAGTCCAGGTCCTGCCCGCGCAGGAAGGCCAGAGCGCCTTCACCGGCCATCAGCACGCAGCCGGAGCGTTCCATCACCGCGCGCGCGGCCAGCACCGGATTGCGCGGACCGATGATGCCGGCGACCGCGCCGGCGGCGCGGTTCCGCCCGTCCATTACCGCGGCATCCATCTCGTGCCGGCCGGAAGCGGTGTAGACCGCGCCGCGGCCGGCATTGAAAAGCGGGTCGTCCTCAAGCGCTATGACAGCGTGGGTCACCGCGTCCAGCGCCGACCCGCCGCCGGCCAGTACCGCGTGGCCGGCCCGTAGCGCGGCGCGCAGGCTGGCGCGGAACGATGCCTCCACCGCGGGCGTCATGGCTGTGCGCCGCATGGTGCCGGCGCCGCCGTGAATGGCCAGGGCAGGGGGCATGCGAGCGTCCTTCAGGGGGGCGGGCAGGGGGGCGGGACCGGCCCACTCTGGTTGTGGCGCAGCCCCCGGCCGGGGGCTTGCCGCAGGCCAGACCAAGGTCGGATGCTGTCATCCGGACATTCGATCAGGCGGCCGGGCCGAAATCAACCGTTCGATCAGCCTTGTTCGCCGCGGTGCGCTTCCACCATGGCGGCGAGCGAGGGAAAGCGGAAATCCCAGGTGGCGTCGGCCGGCGGGGCCATGGTCGCGCCCCAGCCCGCCCGGTCGTGGCGGCGGTCGATCCAGGCGGTGGCGAGGCCAAAGCGTTTCGCCGGGGCGTGGTCGTGGAACAGGCTCTGGGCGGTGTGCAGGATGTCGGCGGGGCGGTGGCCGATGGCGGCGAGGCGATCCAGCATCGTGCGGAAATTGGCCGGGTCGGGCTTGTAGCTGCCGATGTCCTGCGCTGTATAGACGGCGTCGAAGGCGACGCCGAGGCGGCGGTTGCTGCCGGCGAAGCTGGCCCGGTCCACGTTGGACAGGATCACCAGCCTGTAGTGCTGCTTGAGGTATTGCAGTGCCGCCGGCGTGTCCGGGAATGCGGGCCAGTCGGGGACGGAGGCGCCGAAGCGCTGGTTTTCCGCCTCGGTGGTCTGGACGCCCCATTCCTCCGCCAGCCGGCGATGCGCCTGCGCCAACACGTCGGAATAGAGCATCGCCGGTGTTTCGGCCTGCTGTGCCGATTCGTGGCGGGCGAAGGCTTCCAGCGCGGCATCGCGGGAGAGGACGGTGCCGGCGCGGTCCAGCAGGGTCCGCAGGGCGACCAGCAGGCCGCTCTCCCAGTCGATCAGCGTGCCGTAGCAGTCGAAACTCAGCACCCGGAAATCGCTCAGTCGCATGGATATGTCTCCGGCAGCGGCGCCTCATCCCGGCGCCAGGACGTGGGCGCGGGCCTTCACCCCCGCCGCCAGCGCCTCGGTCACGGCGCGGATACGCGGCATATGCCGGATGTCGGTATGCACGCCCAGCCACAGTTCGCGCGCCGGCGGCGGTGTTGGCGGGTCCAGCATCACCAGGGGGCTGGCATCGCCAAGGTAGCGGGCGAGGCAGGCGATACCCAGCCCGGCCAGGGCGGCGGCGCGATGGTTGTAGCGGCTGTTGGTGCGCAGGGCCGGCGCGGCGCGGGGCAGGAGGGCGGTAAGCCAGGTCATTTCCGCACCCGCCATCAGTTCGGGCTGGGTCAGGATCAGGTCGTGTCCTTTGCCGCCGCGGTCGAATGCCGGCACGCCGCGCGATTCCAGGTAGGCGGGCGACGCATACAGTCCGAAGCCGAGCAGGCCGATGCGGCGCACGGTGAGGTCGGCCTGCTCGAGCCGCGCCATCCGCAGCGCCACATCGGCCTCCCGGTGGGTCAGGTTCAGGTTGCGCACATCGGCCAGCAGGTCGATGTCGATGCCGGGATGGCGCTGGCGCAGCCCGGCCAGGACCGGCATCACGATCTCGGCCGCGAAGGATTCCACCGTGGTGATGCGCACCGTGCCCTCCAGCCGGATGTCGCGACCGGTGATACGGCGCTCCACCGCCAGCGCTTCGGCCTCGATGCGCTCGACATTGCCCAGAATGGACTTGCCCGCCGCGGTGGGGGTGTAGCCGCGCGGGGTTTTCTGCAGCAGGCGCGCGCCGGCCCGCTGTTCCAGCGCCGCGAGGCGCCGGCCCATGGTGGGCTGGTGGACCCCGAGTGCGCGTGCCGCGGCCGAGAGGGTGCCGTGGCGGGCGATCGCCAGGAATGTGCGCAGATCATCCCAGTCGAGCATCCATGCAGTTCCGTATAGTGTCTGTGCCATCATAGGCAACTGCAATGCGAAACCGAAGACACGATGTTTCTGTCGTGCCGGGTGGTCCGGCGCCGACAGGGCAGGAGATTTCGATGACCCATCATCGCGTGACCGATCAGGCCGAATGGGGCGCGCTGCTGCTGCGAGTGGCCCTGGCCGGGCGCCTGCCGCGCGCCAATGCCGCGCTGGCCTGACCGGAGGAGGATGCCATGCTGCCGAGCCTGTTCCTGAGCCATGGGTCACCCATGGTGGCGCTCACGCAGGACCCCGCGCACGACTTCCTGGCCGGGCTCGGCGGCGCGCTTGGCCGGCCGCGGGCCATTCTGGTCGCCTCCGCGCATTGGGAGACGGCGGTTCCCCTGGTGAACGCGGTGGCCCGCAATCGCACCATCCACGATTTCGGCGGCTTTCCCCGGGCGCTGTATGAATTGCGTTACGACGCCCCGGGCGATCCGGTGCTGGCCGAGCAGGTGGCGGACCTGCTCGGCAGCGCCGGGCTGCAGGTCGGCATCGACCGGGCGCGTGGCCTGGACCATGGCGCCTGGGTGCCGCTGCTGCTGGCCTATCCGCAGGCGGATGTCCCGGTGCTGCAGATCTCGGTGCAGAGCCATCTCGGCCCGGCGCACCATTTTGAGGTCGGCCGCGCGCTGGCGCCGCTGCGCGCGCAGGGCGTGCTGGTGATCGGTTCGGGCAGTTTCACCCATGACCTGTCGCGTTTTCGCGGCCAGGCGGCGGACGCACCCGAGGCGCCGGACGTGGCGGCCTTTTCGACCTGGATGGAGGCGGCGCTGCTGGCGGGGCGGCGTTGCGACCTGCTGACCTATCGCCACAAGGCACCGCATGCCGCCGCCCAGCACCCGACCGAGGAACATCTGCTGCCGTTGTTCGTGGCGATGGGCGCCGCCGGCGCCGAGTCACGCGCCGAGCGGCTGCATGCCAGCGTCAGCTATGGCATGCTGCGCATGGATGCCTATGCGTTCTCGTAGCGGGGCGTAGCCCCTTGGAACCCTTAACGAATGGGGTCCAGGGGCCTCCCGGCCCCTGGCGGGTCCAGGGCAGAGCCCTGGCCTTCCTTCGCGCGGGCAACGTGCATTCGGCGAACCAGCCCTTGACAGAAACCCCGCCACATTCTTTCTACCGCCTCCGCACCCGGATTGCGGGGAGGCGCCATGGCGCGCCGACGTTTCCCGGGAACCGGTAGGGGTGTAGCTCAATTGGCTAGAGCGCCGGTCTCCAAAACCGGAGGTTGGGGGTTCGAGACCCTCCACCCCTGCCACTGCATTCCACGTTCGAAAGGCAACTCAGGAGCATGAGCGGATTGGCGATCCATCCGGTGAGGTTCTTCCGCGAAGTGCGCAGCGAAATCTCCAAGGTCACCTGGCCGTCGCGCAAGGAGACGCTGGTCACGACCGGGCTGGTGTTTGCCATGGCGGCGATGGCGGCGGCTTTCTTCTTCATCGCCGATCAGATCATCGGCGTGTTCGTGCGCCTGCTGTTCGGCGCGGCGGGCTGAAGGAGAAGCCGATGGCCAAACGCTGGTACGTGGTGCACGTCTACTCGGGTTTCGAAAAGAAGATCGCCCAGCAGATCAAGGAGCAGGCGGCCCAGAAGGGGCTCGCGGACCAGATCGACGACGTGCTGGTGCCCTCCGAGCAGGTGATCGAGGTCCGCCGCGGCCAGAAGGTCAACGCCGAGCATAAGTTCTTCCCCGGCTATGTGCTGGTGAAGATGGAACTCAGCGACGATGTCTGGCACCTGGTGAAGGACACGCCCAAGGTCACCGGCTTCCTCGGCACCAAGACCCGTCCCAGCCCGATTTCCGACGCCGAGGCCGAGCGCATCCTCAGGCAGACCCAGGAAGGCGTGGAGCGGCCGCGTCCGTCCGTGGTGTTCGAGGTCGGCGAGCAGGTTCGCGTTGCCGATGGTCCGTTCACCAGCTTCAACGGCGTGATCGAGGAGGTGGACGAGGAGAAGGGCCGCGTGAAGGTCAGCGTCTCCATCTTCGGTCGCTCCACCCCGGTCGAACTGGAATACGGCCAGGTCGAGAAGGTCTGACGCCTCCCCGCACCGGTTCACCGGGCGGGTGGTTTCGGCTGCGCGGCGGGACATTGCCTGCCGCGGGACACGGTTGATTGCGTCCGGCCGGAACCTGGTCCAGACGATGCCACATCCTGCACAAAGCTGTGGAACGGCCCGGGTGGCGATAGAACGCCGCCCGAATGGCAGAAACCGGGTGATTCGGTTCCGGAGAGGGTCAGTGCAATTTTGTCAGCATTTCACCGCGGATATTTGAATTCAGTCTGATCAGGACAGATTTTGCTGTAACGAGTTCGTGTAGACCCCTTATTTGATGTCCAGTAATTGAGCAAAAATTCTTCTTTGTTACGTTCATTTCCGTGATAGAGACGCGAATAAGGCGAATGCCTATGGCGGAATTCGTGCGACCCTGATACCATTGCGATCGCAGGTAGCAGAAGGATTCCCCGATGCGCGTCCTCCTGGTCGAACACGACCTTGCCTCCGCACGGCACGACCCTGATGCCGCGCTCCGGTTGGATCGTCGGGACGGCGCTGTTGCGTATCGGGACCCCAGAATATCGACGATCATTCCCTTGTATAATGGTGCGACGTATATCGAGGCTGCTTTGCGCAGCGTCATGCGGCAGACGCTTCCGCCCAATGAGGTCATCGTCGTCGACGATGGCTCGACCGATAACGGTGCGGAGATTGTTCGCCGGCTCGCTGCGGAATATCCGATCACGCTGCTGAGCAAGGCCAACGGCGGCCAGTCCTCGGCCCGCAATTTCGGCGCGGTACACGCGACGGGCGATCTCATTGCCCTGCTCGATCAGGATGACATCTGGTATCCGGACCATCTGGCGGAACTGGTCAAGCCGTTCCTGCGGCCGCGTTCGACGGCGCTCGGCTGGGTCTACAGCAACCTCGATGAAATCGCCGCCAACGGGCATATGCTGGTCCGCTCGTTCCTGACCACGCTCGGATCGCAGCATCCCAAGCGGGATATCTTCGCCTGCCTGAAGCAGGACATGTTTATCCTGCCTTCGGCCTCGCTGATTTCCCGCGAGGCTTTCGATGCGGTGGGCGGATTCGACGAGCGGTTATCGGGCTATGAAGATGATGATTTGTTCCTGCGACTTTTCCTCGCCGGATTTGACAACGAATACATCGATACGCCGTTGTCGCAATGGCGAATTTATGACGCAAGCTCGTCCTATTCGCCGCGCATGGGAAAAAGCCGCGCCGTCTACGCCCGCAAGCTGGTGGCCGCCTATCCCGATGACCCGGTCCGATCGCTCTATTATACCCGCGACCTGCTGGTTCCCCGTTTCTACCGGCCGATCGCGGCGGATTGCCGGAAAGCCCTGCGCAGCCAGGATGCCGAAGCCTTCCGCGCGGCGCGGGCGGATCTGGACTTCATTGCGGAATTTCTGTCACCCACCCACCCCAGCGGACGCGACACCCGCGACCTGCTGATCACGGTGGTGATTCCGCTCTATAACGGGGCACGCTATATCGAGCAGGCGCTGCGCAGCGTGTTCTGCCAGTCCCTGCCGGCCGCCGAAATCATCGTCGTCGATGACGGTTCGACCGATGACGGCGCCGCGGTGGTGGAACGTCTCGCTGCCGAACATCCGATCCGGCTGTTTCATAAGGCCAATGGCGGCCAGTCCTCGGCGCGCAATTACGGGATCGCGCGCGCCGGCGGCGACCTGATCGCCCTGCTCGACCAGGATGATGCCTGGTATCCGAACCATCTGGAGCGATTGGCGCAGCCCTTCGTCGAACCGCGCGCGCGGGAACTCGGATGGGTTTACAGCAATCTGGACGAAATCGACGCGACCGGACGGCGGATCGTCGGTTCCGCCCTGTCGAAGCTTCCCACCCAGCACCCGAAGCGCGATGTGTTCGCCTGCCTGCGGGAGGACATGTTCGTTCTTCCCTCGGCCTCGCTGATTTCGCGCCGGGCCTTCGAGGCGGTGGGCGGCTTTGACGAGACGCTCTCCGGCTACGAGGATGATGACCTGTTCCTGCGCCTGTACAGTGCCGGATACGACAATGAATTCGTCGATGAGGCGCTGTCGCAATGGCGGATTTACCCGACCAGCTCATCCTACACCCCGCGCATGGCCAGAAGCCGGGCGACCTACGCCCGCAAGCTGCTGGCGAATTATCCGGACGACGCCCGCCGGACCCGATGCTTCTCCAGCAGCATGATCGCGCCGCGGTTCTTCCCGCAGATGATCGTGGAGTATTTGAAGGCGCTTCGCTCAGGCAGCCGGCAGCTCATCGGCGAAGCCGCGGATCATCTTCGCATCCTCGCCCCGCATCTGGGGCCGCGGCGGGCGCTCGCGACCTGGGTCATGCTGTCGCCGGTCGTGAAGAATCCGCTGGTCGCCAAGGCGGCGCTTGCCATCGCGCCGTTGCTGCGGCCGGCCATGCGGTGGACGCTGCGCATCTGATACAACGTCAGCGAAGAACGGCGTCGGTCAACCCGCCGGCAGCAGCACCCCGGTGCCTTGTTCCGGCAGCGGCGCCGCCGGATCGGCGGGCGGGCGGGCCAGCTCCGGCACCCGTTCGAGCAGCGCGCTGTGCAGTTCCTCGCGGCGGGCCCAGAGCGAGCGGTACCAGGCCAGGCGATGCGGCATCTGGGTGGCCAGCATGCGCTGGCGGGCCACCATTGCCCGGGCGGCGTCGCCGATGGCGCGGCACTGGGCGGGATCGGCGAGCAGGTGCAGCAGCCGCCGCTGCAACTCGCCGGCATCGCGGAACAGCAGCCCGGTCCGCCCGTCCTCGATGCTGTCTTCGTAGACCACCGGGCTTGCCAGGGCGGTCACCCGGTGGGCGGCCGCCTCGATGAACTTCAGGTCCGACTTGCAGTGGTTGAACGGGCTGGCGCGCAGCGGCATGAACGAGATTTCGCTGCGCGCCAGCAGGTCCTGGTAGGTTTCGTAGTCGCATAGCGGCACGAAGCTTTTGTGCGGCGTCTGCAGCGCCTCGAACAGACCGCTGTCGGCGACGATGCGGAACTGCAGCCGCTCGCCGGCGAGCGCCGCCACGGCGTTCAGCGCCCCCAGGAAGGGCGGCCAGTCATCCGCGCGATTCAGCCCGGCGAAGAACAGCGTCAGCCGGTCGGGGTCGGCGTGGTTGCGCGGCTCCGGCAGCCGCACGATGGCGTTGGGGAACACCGCCACTTCCGGGTTGTGCTGGCGCAGCACCGCCGCCAGCGGCGCCGTCGAGGTCTGCACCGCATGCACGGCGCGGAAATTATGCACGTCGTCGCGCTGCATCGCCGGCAGGAAGCCGGGATGGTCGTCGAACTCGCACACCACCATCCAGCCATGCGCGATCAGCGTGCGCAACTGTTCCAGCCCCTCCGCGCCGGCGAGCACCGGGCGGTGGAACAGAAACAGCCGCGCCGCGCCGTCCGGCGCCTGCGGGACCAGGCTTTGGCCGGTCGATACCACCTCGGCGGTCACCCCGGGACGGGTCGCCAACGCCCGCAGGGGCTGCACCACCCGCACATGGCTCACCCCGCCGACATGGTCGAGCATGGTGGACATCAGATGCAGCGGCGGCGGGGCGCTGCGGACGGCGCGCCAGACATGTTGCAACGGCAGGGCGCGGCTGCGGTAGCCGTCGCGGTCGATGCCGAGCGCGGCCAGCGCCGGCGCCATCGCCTGCACGAAGGCCTCGCCGGCGTCGCGGTCGAAGATGCGCGGCCGGGTGTCCAGCGGCACCAGCCCGGCGGCGGTGAGCGCGCGATGCGTCGTCTCCGCGGTGAACCAGCGCAGATGGGTGCGGTCGAACAGCCCGATCGGTTCGTAGTCCCAGGTGCCGCGCAGCAGCCGCTCGGCGAAGCTCCAGTGCTCGGCGTTGGGCATGCAGATCAGCACCACCCCATCCTCGGCCAGCGACGGGGCATGGCGGCGCAGCACGGCCCAAGGATCGCGCAGGTGTTCGAGCACGTCCCCATAGATGATGCAGTCGAACGGTCCGGGGCCGAACGGGAACGGCTCGTCCTCGACGCAGCTGGTGGCGACCTCGTCCAGCCGTGCGGCGGCGATTCGGGCGGCGGCCGGGTCCTGCTCGATACCGAGATAGCGGCAGCCGGGGTTGCGCCGCTTGAACTCGGCGCCGAGCGCGCCGGTCATGCAGCCGACATCGAGGACGACCCGGGCATCGAGCGGAATGCGGTCGAGCAGGTCAGTGTTGGGGACGTCGGGATAGATCGCCATACAGCTGTGATGCCCGCAACCGGGGGTTGGGGGCAAGTTTTTCGGTCGCGCCGGATCAGTTCTGCCGGGTGCGGCGGGACGCCGTCTCGTCCAGCGCGATCTGGGTGCGCCGGGCCGCCTCGGCGTCGCGGGCGGCGGCCCGGCTGGCCAGCAGCCGGTCGGCCGCCTCGGCGCTGGTGCGGCCGGCGGCCAGCACGGCGCGTGCCTGCACGGTGGCGGCATTGGCGCGGGCATGCGCCTCACGCGCCCGCGCCACGGCCAGCCGGCCCTGCGGCAGCCAGGTCGCGAAGGCCTCGACCGCGCCGTCGCCGGTTTCCAGCGCGCCGGCGGCATCCTGTTCGCGGAAGATTGCCGCCTCGGCGCTGCGCAGGGCGGTGTCGGCGGCGTCTTCGGCTTCCAGGCAGGCGGCGAGCGTCCGGCGGGCCTCCTCCACCACGTTGTGGCGCAGCCGCGCCAGGGTCTCCAGCGGATCGCGACTCATGCCGGCGCTCCTTCAATGGCGGCGCGCAACCGCGCGAAACTGTCGGGCAGCGAGCTGCGGTCGTCGCGCCCCTGGCGCAGCACCGCCTCCAGCCGCGGGGCGACGATGATGGCCTCATCCACCGCCGGGTCGGTGCCGGCGCGATAGGCGCCCAGGCGCACCAGATCGGCCATGTCGGCATGCAGCGCCAGAATGCCGCGGGCGCGCCGCGTCAGCGCGTTCTCCGCGTCGCTGTTGCAGCCTGGCACCGCCCGGGACAGCGAACGCAGCACATCGACCGCCGGGTAGCGGCCGCCTTCGCCGATGCGGCGGTCGAGGATCACGTGCCCGTCGAGGATGCCGCGCACCGCGTCCGCCACCGGCTCGTCGTGGTCGTCCCCCTCGACCAGCACGGTGAACAGGGCGGTGATGTGCCCGGCCGGCCGGCCGGGCCGTTCCGGCCCCGGGCCGGCGCGTTCCAGCAGCCGCGGCAGCTCGGCGAACACGCTGGGCGGATAGCCGCGGGTGGCCGGCGGCTCGCCGGCGGCGAGCCCGATTTCGCGCAGCGCCAGGCAGAACCGGGTGACGCTGTCCATCAGCAGCAGCACGGATTTGCCCTGGTTGCGGAAGTGCTCGGCCACGGTCATGGCGGCGTAGGCCGCCTCGCGCCGCATCAGCGGCGGCGTGTCGGAAGTGGCGACCACCACGACGGCGCGCGCCAGGCCGCCGGTGCCGAGCTCGTCCTCGACGAACTCGCGCACCTCGCGGCCACGTTCGCCGACCAGCGCGAGCACGGCCACGTCGCAGGCGGTGTGGCGGGCCAGCATGGCCAGCAGGGTGGATTTTCCCACCCCGGAGGCGGCGAACAGGCCGAGGCGCTGGCCGCGGCGGCAGGTGGCGAAGGCGTTCAGCACCCGCACCCCGAGGTCGAGTCGCTCGCCCAGCCGGGCGCGCCGCGTGGCCTCGGGCGGCGAGGCGCGCACCGGCAGCGGCGACGGGCCGCGCGGCAACGGGCCGCTGCTGTCCAGCGGGCGGCCGAGCGGGTCGATGACGCGGCCGATCCAGGCATCCGAGACCGCCAGCGCCGCGCCGGGCGCCGCGCCGCAGGCGGGCAGGGCGGCCAGGGCGGCGCCGCCCGGGCCGAGTCCGTCGGCGGCGGCGTAGGTCATGGTCTGGGCAACGCCGCCGCGGAAGCCGACGATTTCGGCCGGCACGTCGCGGCCGGCGCGGCTGCGCAAGGTGATCCGGTCGCCGATCGAGAGATGGTGCGACAGGCCGCCCACCTCGACGGCGAGGCCGGCGACGCCGGCGACCCGCCCTTCCAGGCGAATGGCGGGCAGGTCGTGCAGGGCGGCCAGGGCGGCGGCGCTGCGTTGGGCCAGGAGCGTGTGTCGCATTAACGGACCTTCATTCATAAAAATACACATATGCCCAAGGGGCGCGCCGAATTCTCCCTTTGTTCCGTCTCGCCTCGCGAAAGATGCTCGCATAAGATGAAAAAATGATGGCCAAGCTCGCGTTATGGTGGTAGGTTTACAACCGAAGATAGCAAAAGGTATTTACCAATGCGTGTCCTCCTGGTTGAAGACGACCTGACCTCCGCCCGAGGGCTTGCCCTGATGCTGCGCTCCGGCGGCGCCGTCGTGGACCACGCCGACACCGGCGAGGAGGCGCTCGAGCTGGTCCGCCATTACGACTACGACATCATGGTGCTCGACCTGATGCTGCCCGACATGGAGGGCTACGACGTCGTCCGCCGCATGCGGGCCGCCCGCATCGAAGTGCCGGTGCTGATCCTGTCCGGCCTGACCCGGCCGCAGGCGAAGGTGAAGGGCCTGGCCCTCGGCGCCGACGACTTTCTCACCAAGCCTTTCGACAAGGGCGAACTGATCGCCCGCATGCAGGCGGTGGTCCGCCGCAGCAAGGGCTTCAGCCAGCCGGCCCTGAGCGTCGGCGGCCTGCAGCTCAACCTCGACAGCCGCGAGGTGACCGTCGATGGCGCGCCGGTACACCTGACCGGCAAGGAATATGCGATTCTGGAATTGCTGGTTCTGCGCAAGGGTATGGTCCTGACCAAGGAGGCCTTCCTGAACCATCTCTATGGCGGCATGGACGAACCGGAGATGAAGATCATCGACGTGTTCATCTGCAAGCTGCGCAAGAAGCTGGCGCAGGCCGGTGCCGACAACCTGATCGGCACGGTGTGGGGTCGCGGCTACATGATCCGCGAGCCGTCCGCGCACGGCGCCCTGTCGCCGCTGCCGTCCGCGCCGGTCGCCGATTCTGCCCAGGCCGCGCATCCGGGGTCCGCGCGCGTGACGTTCGATTACGAGGGCAGCTTCAACGTTGCCTGACGCAAAACTCGCCTGATGCGCCGACCGTGGAGGAACGCCGTGGCGGCGCGGCAGGCGATGGAACGGCCAGGGCGGGTTCGCGATTGCCCGTCCAGTTTGATCGGTTGGCTGCCTGATCGTTTGCCGGGCCGATCGATTGGCTGCCCCCTGGTCCGCTGGCCGCCTACACCATCCGGTCGATGTTATGTCCGAGCGCCAGCGCCGCGTGGTAGGCGATGAGTTGCAGCGCCACCGCCTGCGCGAAGGCATGGGCGATCCCGCGGCCGGGCAGGGCGAGCGTCTCATTGGCCGCCTCGTGGAACGCCGCTGCCGAGCCGGCATCGGTCAGCACGGTCACGTGGCCGCCACGGGCGCGCACCGACATGGCGTCCGCCACGGCCTGCCCCACCTGCGCATCGGCCGCGGCGCATATCACTACCGGCACGCCGGGGTGAACCGGCTGGAGGCGCAGCGCATCACCGGTGAGCGCCTCGGCTGGCATCGGGCACAGGTCGCGCAGGTTCAGCGCCCCCTCGGCGGCCATGGCAGCGCACCAATACCGGCCGCCGAACCGGGCCTCGCCGGCGCGTGCCAGGCGGCAGCCGATGGTGGCGCAGCGTGCCTCCGCCGCCTCGGTCAGCGCGCAGGCGATGCCGGCATCGGCAAGTTGCTGGGTGACCCTGCTGGCGGCCACCTCATCGATCTGGCCACGCAACAGCCCGATCGCCAGACCCAGGCGGACCAGCGCCATCAGCGCGGTGGTAAAGCTGCCGGTCGCGGTGCTGCCTCTCTCCTCATGCGCGGCGGTCGGCCACAGCAATTCGGCCGTGCCGGCCAGTGCGCTGTGGTGCGCGGCAGTGATGGCGAGCGCGGGCAGGCCACGCGACTGCAGCAGCGCCAGCGCCGCGAGAATGTTGTCGCTCTTTCCCGACGGGTTGACCAGCACGCCGACGCTGCCCGGGCTGAGCGGCGCCGAACGATGGCGCCACTCGCCGGCCGATTCGACATCGCAGGGCAGGTGCGCCAGCTGTTCGACCCAGTTGCGCGCGGCGGCGGCGGCATGCAGCGAACTGTGATCGCCCAGCAGCACCAGCCGGTTCACCTGCGCCAGCGGCGCCGGCACGCTGTGCGCGTACAGAATCGCGTCGGTGCGCGCGCAAAGCATCGCGTCGGTGTGTACGAGCAGGAGGCGCTGGCCGGCGATTTCGCGCCGTGTGACGGTCTCGCGCCGCGTGATGGTCTCGCGCCGCATGACGGAGTCGAAATGGCCGATGCGACCGGGCGCGGCGAACCAGGCGGCATCGAGGGCGGTGTCAGGCATGCGCTTTCCCCTTTGCGCCTGTTGCTACCGGCCCGGGTGCCGAAAAAGTCGCGCCGGACCCGGGCGGTTGGCGCAGCATGTGATGGGCCGTGCGGGGGCACATGCCGGTCACGCGTTGCCGTGGGCCGGGCGATGGCGGGCCAGCGCCAGCAGGCGGTTCGCCAGCGTGCCGGCGCGGCGCGCCGCATCCACGGCCAGCACCAGCTCCCCGGCCGCAGGGCCGAACATTGTGGCCGGCACCAATTCAATCCAGGCCAGGACATCCTGGCCAGGCCGCGGCTGGAGGAAAGCGGGCGAGTTCATCGACGCGACCTCCGGTCAAAGGCGGAATCGTTTTTGACGTAACGACTCCACGCTACGCGTCAACGAACCGTCAATGAAAGCGCAACATGCAGGCAGGCCGCTCACCTTTGCTTGAGCGGGTCCGCCGGCATCACGCCTTGGCCGCCGCGTCCTGCGATTGTATGCTCGCCATCGCGGCGCTGACCGCCTCGCGCAGGTGCTGCTCGGGGTAGGGTTTCTGCAGCACGGTGAACCCCTCCTGCCGCGCCTGCTGCGCCGCGTCATCCCACCTGCTGGTCAGGATGACCGGAATCCGCGCATCGCGGGCCCGCAATTCGCGCGCCAGTTCCAGCCCGCTCATGCCGCCCGGCATCGCGATTTCGGTCACCAGCAGGGCATAACCCCGCATTTCCAGCAGCGTCAGCGCCGCCAGACCCGACGCCGCCACCACCACGTCGAAGCCCAGCCGCTCCAGCCAAATGCGGGTCAGGGCGCCGGTCTCGGCATTGTCCTCCACCAGCAGCAGGCGCAAGCCGGCGCCCGGCGGGGTGGCGGCCGCGGCCTGGGAGTCGTGCGGTGCCGGCGTCTCGGTGCTGGCCGGCAGGAACAGCGTCACCGTGGTGCCGGTGCCCGGCCCGCTGGCGATGGTGGCGGTGCCGCCGGACTGGCGGGCGAAGCCGTAGACCTGCGACAGGCCGAGCCCGGTGCCCTTGCCGATTTCCTTGGTGGTAAAGAACGGGTCGAACACCCGCGGCAGCACCGCAGGGGGGATGCCGGTGCCGGTGTCGGTCAGCGAAAGGGCGATGAACGCGCCGCGCAGCTCGTCGTGGTCGCGCTCGGCGTTCAGCGTTACCCGCCGCAGGCGCAGCGTCAGGCGGCCGCCCTGCGGCATGGCGTCGCGCGCATTGACCGCGATGTTCACCACCGCCAGATCGAATTCCCCGGGGTCCACCTTTACCACGAAGGTGCCGGGCACCACGAAGGTGCCGGGCGCCGCCTCGGTCTCGATCACCAGCACGATGTCGCGGCCCAGGGAAGGAGCCAGCAGGTTGCGCATGTCGGCAAGATGGCGGGCCAGGTCGATCGGCTCGGGATACAGCGCGCGGCGGCGGGCGAAGGCCAGCAATTGCCGGGTCAGCGCCTCGCCGCGGTGCACCGCGGTGACGATCGTGTCGAGCGCGCGGATGTCGTCCGCCTCGCGCGGCCGGCGGCGCATGCGCTCCACATTGCCCAGCACGATCATCATCAGGTTGTTGAAGTCGTGCGCCACCCCGCCGGTCAACTCGCCCAGCGCCTCCAGCCGCTGCGCCCGCTGCAGCGCTTCCTCGGCGGCGGTGCGGCGCTCGGCTTCATCGAACAGGGCACGGGTGCGAATGAGCGCGACCCACAGCGCGCTGAGCATCAGCACGGTGGCGGGAACGCCGAATATCAGGTGGGTGGACAGCGTGCCGAGCCAGGAATCACGGATGGCGGCGGTTTCCAGCCCGGCCATGACGAACACCGGATAAGGGTCGATCCGCCGCCAGGCGATCCGTGCTTCGCGGCCATCGACGGGGGAGGCCACAGTCATTATGCCGCGGTCGAGGGGGCTGGCGATCGCCTTGAGGATGGGCGCAACCAGGATGGGCGATCGTAGCGCCGGGCGATCCCCGCTGGGTATCGGCGGATAGCGCGCCAGCAGCGTGCCGTCGGTGCGCATCAGCGCAAGGAAGGAGCCGGGGGCCTGGCCGATCTCCTGGTAGAACTTCACGAAGTCGGCCGGCAGCAGCGAGGCGGCAACGACGCCACCGAACGCGCCCGCCGGCCCGTCGCGCCGGCGCGAGACGGCGAAGAAGGGCAAGCCGTTGTTAAGCAGCGGTTGCAGCACCGCCCCGACGAACGGGCCGGCGTCGCGACCGGTCTGGGCGGCGAAATAATCGCGGCTGCTGATGTCGAGGTTGGGCAGGGTGGCGACGTGGCCGGTGGCGCTGACATGCCCGTCGGCACCGATGATCCAGATCGACTGCAGCCTGCGGCAGCGGGCTCACCATCGCCTTCAGCCGGGCGTGCCAGCGCGGGAAATCGGCGCGGATCGCCGCATCAAGCTGACCCTGTGTCATGTCGAGCACATTCTGCAGCAGCACATCGGTGCCCTCGAACACCTTCAGCGCCTGCTCGTGCAGGACGTTGGCGGTGCGGGCGAGCCACTCGTCGGCCTCGTGATGGGCGGCGCGCCGGATAATGATGGCACCGGAACCCAGCAGCACCAGGGGCAGCAGCAGGCAGCCGACCATGGCGAGCCCAAGAACGCGCAAGGATGCGCGCCGTGCGGAATGCATACGGCTCCCGGTCCCCGGTTACAGTTCGATCGAATTGACTAGGGCGCCCCGGCCGCGCCCGGAAGGTTTCGTTGCTTCAAGCTTGCGGGAGCGCCGGGAAGCTCCGCTCAGCGTGTACGGCGCGGCTTTGCCGCCGGGGTGGCCGGTGCGAGCTTGGGCGCCGGCGCGGCCTTGGCCGCCGGCGCGATCTTCGGCACCGGCGGCAGGTCCTCCTCAAGAATGGTCAGGTGCACCGCATAGGACAGCTCGCCGTCCTCCCGGTCCTCGTACAGCGTGCCGACGACCTCGTCGTCGACAGCGACCTCCACGGTCAGGCCCGGCTTGGCGGGCGGCACCACCCGGATGCGGTCGCTGCCCAGCAGACCCCGCAAATAGGTCTGCACGCGCTCCATGTCGGATCGGGTCATGACGACGGCTCTCCTGCGTAATGCTGTCATCCATCCGGTTAGCGCGTTGCCGGCCCGAGGCCAAGGGGCGGCCCAGTGGAGCGCGAGGTGGAGCGCGGGGTGGTGCGAGGTGTCTGAGCCGTCTGGTATTCTGGCGTGGCGCCGGCCCAGCCTGGGAGGATCAGCGTGCTGCCGGCCACGGCATGGTTTGCATGTCCTGCATCCGGCCTCAAAGACACACTTGCCGAAGACGCACTTGCAAATCCCCGCCCGGAAGGGCATGTCCTCGCCAGTGTCGCACCGGCTCATGGGCCGGAACATGAACGGGCGCGCGAGGCTGAAGGCCACGCTGCGCCCGTTGTGGTCATGCCCAGTGTGCCAATGGAGGTCTGCCGTGTCTGTAACGCCGCTCGCGAGGATTCGTAACATCGGTATCACCGCGCATATTGACGCGGGAAAAACCACGACCACGGAGCGTATCCTCTATTACACCGGCGTGTCGCACAAGATCGGCGAGGTGCACGACGGCAACACCACGACCGACTACATGGACCAGGAGCGGGAGCGGGGCATCACCATCACCTCCGCCGCGGTGACGTGCGAGTGGAAGGACCACCGCATCAACATCATCGACACCCCGGGCCACATCGATTTCAACATCGAGGTCAACCGCAGCCTGCGCGTGCTCGACGGCGCCATCTTCATTATCGAGGGCGTGGCCGGCGTGCAGCCGCAGTCGGAGACCAACTGGCGCCTGGCCGACCGCTACAACGTGCCGCGCATCATCTTCATCAACAAGCTGGACCGCACCGGCGCCGACTTCTTCCGGGCCTTCGACACGCTGAAGGAGAAGCTCGACATCGTCGCCCTGCCGCTGCAACTGCCGATCGGCATCGAGGACACGTTCGTCGGCGTGGTCGACCTGGTGGAGATGAACGCGATCATCTGGGAAGGCGGCGAACTGGGCGCCAAGTACCACACCGAGGCGATCCCGGAGGAGCTGGCCGCGCAGGCCGCGGAGTACCGCCAGCTCCTGCTCGATACCGCCGTGTCGGTCGATAACGAGGCGATGGAGGAATATTTCGAGCACGGCGACGTGGCGGTGGACACGCTGAAGCGCTGCATCAAGGCCGGCACCATCAGCGGCGCGTTCCGCCCGGTGCTGTGCGGCACCGCGTTCAAGAACAAGGGCGTGCAGCCGCTGCTCGATGCCGTGCTCGACTACCTGCCGAGCCCGATCGACGTGCCGGGCATCTCGATCGCCGCCGAGGAAGGCGAGGAAGACGGCGATTTCAGCGACCGCCGGCGGATCAAGGCCGATCCGAAGGCGCCGTTCGCCGGGCTCGCCTTCAAGATCATCAATGACAAATACGGCACGCTGACCTTCGTGCGCGTCTATGCCGGCACGCTGAAAAGCGGCGACACGGTGATGAACACCACCAAGGACCACAAGGAACGCGTCGGCCGCATGTTCCAGATGCACGCCGACAAGCGCGCCGAAATCAAGGAAGTCGAGGCCGGCGATATCGCCGCCTTCGTCGGCCTGAAGGACACCGGCACGGGTGACACGCTGGCCAGCCAGGACGACCCGGTGGTGCTGGAGCGGATGGCCTTCCCGGTGCCGGTGATCGACATCTCGGTCGAGCCCAAGACCAAGGACGGGGTCGAGAAGATGACCATCGGCCTGCAGAAGCTGGCCGGGGAAGACCCCAGCCTGCGCCTGCGCACCGACCAGGAAAGCGGCCAGATCATCCTGTCCGGCATGGGCGAGCTGCACCTGGAGATCATCATCGACCGGCTGCGCCGCGAATACGGCGTCGACGCCAATATCGGCGCGCCGCAGGTGGCTTATCGCGAGACCATCAGCAAGACCCACACCGAAATCTACACCCACAAGAAGCAGACCGGCGGCTCGGGCCAGTTCGCCGAGGTGAAGATCGTGTTCGCCCCGCAGGAGCGCAACGCCGGCGTGCTGTTCGAGAACAAGGTGGTCGGCGGCACGGTGCCGCGGGAATACATCCCGGCGGTCGAAAAGGGCATCCGCGTCCAGGCCGATACCGGCGTGCTCGCCGGCTTCCCGACCGTGGACTTCAAATACACCCTGATCGACGGCAAGTACCACGACGTCAACTCCTCGGCCCTGGCCTTCGAAATCGCCGCCAAGGCGTGCTTCCGCGAAGGCATGAAGAAGGCCGGCCCGATCATCCTGGAGCCGATCATGGACGTGGAGGTTACCACGCCGCAGGACCATGTCGGCGACGTGGTGGGCGACATCAACCGCCGGCGCGGCATGATCCAGAACCAGGAGAGCGCCGGCTCGACGGTGATCGTGCGCGCGCATGTGCCGCTGAAGGAGATGTTCGGCTACATCTCCGACCTGCGCAGCATGACCAAGGGCCGCGCGTCGTTCACCATGCAGTTCAACCACTACGAGCCGGTGCCGCGGAACATCGCCGACGACATCATGGCCAAGAGCGCCTGATCCGGCACATTCGGACCTGACGGGACGGCGCGGGCGAGCGATCGCCGGCGCCGTCGCCGTGATCGAACGAGGCGCCCGGACTTAAGGAGGTCCACGGAACGAGGTCCATGGCTGTCAGTTCCGCCGACGAAAAGCATCTTGCCGCCCTTCGCCGGCTGGCCGCGCATCTGGCCGGCGTGCTGCAGGCCGATCTCAGCCTGCGTCTGTGGAACGGCGAGTCGCTGCCGCTGGGGCCGGCCCCCACCGGCGACCTGGCGCTCGCCATCCGCACGCCCGGCGCCCTCGGCCGCCTGCTGCGCCGGCCGCGTCTGTTCACCCTGCTGGACCTGATGGCGGCGGGGGATATCGATATCGAGGGCGGCACGTTGCTCGACCTCGCGGCGCGGCGCGGGTCGGCATCGCGCGGAACGGCGCGGCGGCGGCTCGACAAGCTGCTGCTGGCGCGCACGCTGCTGCCCTTCCTGTTCCTGCCGGCCGGCCGGGCCGCGTCCGGGCATGCCTGGCAAGGCGACGCGGCGGCACGGCCGGAGGCGGGGCGGGACGACAAGGCCCTCGTGCAGTTCCATTACGATCTGTCGAACGCCTTCTACGGCCGCTTCCTCGATGCCGAGATGCAGTATTCCTGTGCCTATTTCCCGGACTGGGAAACCGATTTGGACGCGGCGCAGCAGGCCAAGATGGACATGATCTGCCGCAAGCTGCGGCTGCGTCCGGACCAGAATTTCCTCGATATCGGCTGCGGCTGGGGCGGGCTGGTGTGCCATGCCGCGCGCCGCTTCGGCGTACGCGCGCATGGCGTGACCCTGTCGCAGGCCCAGTACGATTTCGCCCAGGCGAAGATCGTCCGGCTCGGCCTGCAGGACCGGGTGACGGTCGAACTGAAGGACTGGCGGGCGCTCGCCGGCACGTATGACGCCATCGCCTCGATCGGCATGTTCGAGCATGTCGGCGCCGCCAACCACGAGGCCTATTTCCGCGGCATGCACGCGCTGCTGAAGCCCCGCGGCCTCATGCTGCACCACGCCATCACCCGCCCGGCCAAACGCGACGCGCGCGCCTTCCGCCGCCACAAGCCCGAATACGCCGCCATCATCCGCTATATCTTTCCGGGCGGCGAACTCGACCATATCGGCAACACGATCGCCAATCTCGAGCGCTTCGGCTTCGAGGTGCACGATGTCGAGGGCTGGCGGGAGCACTACGCCCGCACCACCCGCCTGTGGTGCGAGCGCCTGCAGGCCACCCGCGCGGCCGCCGAGGCGGAGGTGGGCGCGGGCAGGCTGCGGCTGTGGCTGCTGTATCTGGCCGGCGTTTCGCTGGCTTTTGAGCGGGGGACCGTGGGTATTTACCAGACGGTTGCGACCCGGCGGGCGCGTGGGGCTAGCGGACTGCCGCCTACGCGGGCGGACCTATATAAGCAAGGCCAGGGCTCTGCCCTGGACCCGCCAAGGGCCGGGAGGCCCTTGGAACCCATTCCTTAGGTTATTGGGTTCCAAGGGCTTAGCCCTTGGTGGGGTCCAGGGGCAAAGCCCCTGGCGGGGTGCGGGGCTGCGCCCCGCCAGCGAACGCGCGCCAAACCGCCTGAATGGCCTGTTTCGTCGCCGCATGCACGTAACAGCCACCGCCCTGGTCGAAGCCTAATAGCACCGCCTGCGGATCACCGCGCACCTCGCGGAACGCCGCCGTAATCGCGTCCAGGCAGGCGCCGAGGTGCTGGACGTCGCCGATCTGCGTATGCCGCAGAATGTCCGGAATCGCCACCCGGTGCAGGTGCGGCGGCATCGGCGCGCCGGCGGCCAGGTCGCGGCCCAGCTCGAAGAACACCTGGGTGGTCAGGAAATCGCCGCGGATGCGTTCCAGCACCGCGCCCGCCTCCTCGGGCCCCAGGGCGGCGAGGGCGTTGTGCTCATCCCGCCCGGCGCGCAGGTCCGGCCCGCCATATTCCGCCTCCAGCATCGTATGCAGCCACGCCCGAACCTCGGGCGGCGCCGACTTCACCTGTTCAGGGGTGAGGACCAATCCGACCATGCGCGTTCCTCCGTCAAGGCACCAATCTTCGGCCCGGACGTGACCTGATCGCAACCAATCGGGGATCACGGCTGCGCGAGCCGGCAGCGCACCGGGATCGCGCGCCTCCGTCATCATTGCTTCCCTGGATCAGGGCTAACCTCACATTGCCGCGTTCATGCTAGGGTCGGTTCTGGGCGCGGACCAGATGCGCCCGCACCTGTCGCTGCGGAGAGCATGCATGCAACTCGGTTTCGTCCTCGTCTGGCTACTCGTACTCGGGCTCGTGGTGGGCATCGTCTTCGCCGGCATGAAGACGGTGCCACAGGGCGAGGTGTGGACCGTCGAACGGTTCGGCGCCTTCATCCGCCTGCTGAACCCGGGCCTGAATTTCCTGGTGCCCTTCGTCGATCAGGTCGGCCGAAGGCTCAACGTGCAGGAGCAGGTGCTCGACATCCCCGAGCAAAGCGTCATCACCCGCGACAACGCCACCGTCACCG
The DNA here is from genome assembly GCA_963709085.1 of uncultured Alphaproteobacteria bacterium. Lineage (GTDB taxonomy): Bacteria > Pseudomonadota > Alphaproteobacteria > Acetobacterales > Acetobacteraceae > Rhodovastum. The sequence continues at coordinate 2,511,203 of CAVPVB010000007.1, read as the reverse complement.
TGGACGGGGTGATCTATTTCCGCGTGCTGGAGGCCGACAAGGCAGCCTATCAGGTCGCCAACCTGAGCGTGGCCCTGTCCACCCTGGCGATGACCAATATCCGCGCGGTGATCGGCGAACTGGAACTGGATGCCGCGCTGTCCTCGCGCGAGCGCATCAATACCTCGCTGCTGGTCATCCTGGACGGTGCCACCACGGCCTGGGGCGTCAAGGTGAGCCGGGTGGAACTGCGCCGGATCGAGCCGCCCGAGAACCTGATCCGCGCCATGAACCTGCAGATGACCGCCGAGCGGGAACGCCGCGCCACCGTGATGAAGGCCGAGGGCGAGCGGGAGGCCGTGGTGAAGGTGGCGGAGGGCAACAAGTCGAGCCTGGTGCTGTCGGCTGAAGGACGGCGGGCGGCGGCGGAGAACGACGCGCTGGCCCGCGAGCGCCTCGCCCTGGCCGAGTCGAACGCCACCCGGGTGGTGGCCTCCGCGCTCGCCGAGGGCGGCGAGGCGGCGCTGCGCTACTTCATCGCCGACCGCTACGTACAGGCGTTCCAGGCGATGGCGGCCTCGCCGAACAGCCGGCTGGTGGTGGTGCCGATGGAGGCCTCGGCGCTGGCCGGCGGCATCACCCAGGTGCTGTCGCTGGTGCAGGGTACGGCCGGCGCCGGCCAGCCGCCACGTCCGGCGGCGTCCCCGCCGGCATGATCCCTGATTTCCTGACCCAGACCCCGACCTCGCTGACCTGGATCGCCGCCGGGCTGATCCTGCTGCTGGCCGAACTGGTCGTCCCCGGCGTGTTCCTGATGTGGATCGGGCTGGCGGCGATCGGCACCGGCGGGGCGGTGGCGCTGGGGTTGGGGAGTTTTGGCCTGCAGGTGACCTGCTTCGCGGTGCTGTCGGCGGCCAGCATCGCGATCGGCCTGCGCCTGCGCCGGCCGCCGGAGCGGCGGATCAACATGCCGGAATCCGGCCTGGTCGGCCGCACCGTCCACGCGCTCGCCTTCGACGGGCGCGAGGGGCGGGTGCGACTGGGCGACAGCGACTGGCCGGCGCGGCTGGTGCACGGTGCCGCGCCGCCGGCGCCCGATACGCGGCTGCGGGTGGTGGCGGTCATCGGGGTGGTGCTGGTGGTGCAGCCGATGGATGGGTGAGAATGACCATCGCCCCGGCGCCGCGCAGAACATGTCCGAAGCATCACGACATCCGGGACTTGAACCCGGCGCCCCGCCGCGCCACCTCGCGGCCATGAAGATTCATATCAGCCGCGTCCAGTCCGGCCCGCAGCTCGACATGACGCCCGACGGCCAGTTCGTGGAACCGCCGCCGGAAACCCCTTCGGAGAAGCTGTTCCGCTACGGCGTGGCCGTGGCGGCGGTGGCCACCCTGGCGGTGATGGCGGCGCTGGCGCTCTGGGTGGCCTTTGCGCTCATCCCGGTGGCCATCGTCGCCGGGCTGATCGCCTATGGCGCCTTCCGCTGGCGCCTGTGGCGGCTCGGCCGCTCAGCCGGCGGCGAGCCCCGGCCGCCGCTCCGCCGGCCCTTCGCCGGATAGGCCGAATTCCAGCGCCAGCAATTCGTAGCTGCGCCGGCGCGCCGCCGGGTCGTGGGTGGCGGTGAGCACCGCTACTTCCTGCGCGCCGACCGACTCCGCCAGCGCCCGCAGCCTGCGCTGCCACCTGCGGCGCGGTGCCATAGATGGCGCTGCGTTTCAGTCGCTCGATGTGCGCCAGCTCGGCCGCCGAATACGGATAGGCAGCCGCCTCCTCGGGCGAGGGCAGGGCGGCATATACCCCACGATCGCGGCCGAGCCGCCACAGCGCCCGCGAGGCAAACTGCCGCTCCGCTTCCGCCGGTGTGTCCGCCGCCAGCGCCCAGACGCAGATCGCACCCCAGGGCGCAGGCTGGCGGGCGCTCGGGCGGTACTGCGTGCGATAGAGCCGCCAGCGCTTCCGCCGCCCCCTGGCCGTCGGTGATGAAATGGGCGAAGCAATAGGGCAGGCCGAAATGCGCCGCCATCTGGGCGCCATAGTCGGAACTGCCCAGCATCCACACCTCCGGCACACCTGGCCCGGTCGGCATGGCCAGCACATCGCGGAACGGATGCGTCTCCGCCAGCTTTTCGCCGGCCACCCAGGCCAGCAGGTCGCGTAGCTGGGCCGGGAAATGCCCGGCCGCGACCGCCGCATTGGGGTTCAGCGCATGCGCGGTCAGCCCGTCGCCGCCCGGCGCGCGGCCGAGTCCCAGATCGATCCGGCCGGGCGCGATCGCCTCCAGCACGCGGAACTGCTCGGCCACTTTCAGGCTGGAATAATGCGGCAGCATCACCCCGGCGCTGCCGACGCGGATGCGCGTTGTGGTGGCGGCGATGGCGGCGATCAGGATTTCCGGCGCCGAGCCGGCGATCGCGGCGGTGTTATGGTGCTCGGCCAGCCAGTAGCGGTGATAGCCGAGCGCCTCGGCGTGCCGCGCCAGGGACAGACTCTCGCGAATCGAGGCATCGGCGGTGCGGCCGGTGACCACCGCGGACTGGTCCAGCACCGAGAGCAGCATCGCGCGGCGTCCTTCAGAAACTGACCCGGCCGAATATGGCGTGCAGCAGGACGAAGAGGAACCCGCCGACCAGGAATCCCACGATCGTGCCGTTGATGCGCACATATTGCAGGTCGCGGCCGACCCGCAGTTCCAGCTTGTCGGTGATGGTCTGCGCGTCCCACCGCGCCACCACGCCGGCGATGAATTCCGACAGCTGCGCCTGGGCGGCCGGCAGCAGCGTGCCGGTGATGCTTTCGGCGGCCAGTTGCAGCCGCGCGCGCGCGCCGGGGTCGCTCTCCAGCAGCGTGCCCAGATTGGCCAGCGCGCCCTCGATGAAGCCGATGGTGTGCCCGTCCGGCCGGGCGGCATCCTCCTCCACCGCCGTGCGCAGCCGCACCCACACATCGGCGAGCCAGGTGCGCATGGTCTCGTGCGCCAGCAGGCTGCTGATCGCCGCGCCGATCTCGGCGGCGCGGGCCGGGTCCTGCTCGATGCGGACGATCTCACGGCGCACCCACTCGTCGAAGGCGGCGCGCATTTCCGAGCGATCCGGCTCCATGCGGGCCATTTCGGCATTGATCTGGGCGATCACCCGATGGGCGACGGCGGCGCCGACCGTCCAGCCCACCAACTGGCCGCCCTGCTCGGCGACCCGCTGCTGGATGGCGCGGCGCAGCGCCCATTCGCGGCTGGCCAGCGCCCCCTTCAGGCTGCGCAGGAAGAAACTGAACACGTCCTGGTGTTTGCCGCCCTTGGTCATCTGCCGCAGCGTGCGGGCGAGCACGCGGCCGGAATCCGGGCCGCCCAGGATGCGCGGCAGGATGCGCCCGAGCGTCCGGCGCGCCCGGCCATCCTCGATCATGGCCAGGATGCGCGGCAGCAACGCCGCCAGCGCCTCGGCGGCGGGGCGGGTCGCCGCGGGATCGGACAAAAACCGGCGCAGGATGCCAGGCAGGTCCAGTTGCCCGAGGAACTGCGAAACCTCCCCGCGGGTGAACACGTGCCCGGCGACGAACCGGCCGAGCGCGCGGCCCAGCCGTTCCTTCTGGTTCGGGATGATGGCGGTGTGCGGGATCGGCAGGCCGAGCGGGTGGCGGAACAGCGCCGTCACCGCGAACCAGTCCGCCACGCCGCCGACGAAGCCGGCCTTGGCGGCGGCCTGCAGCAGGTCGGTGGTGATGCCGGGCGACAGGGCGTAGCTGGCCACCGTCAGCACGCCCATCGCGCCCAGCAGGCCGGTGGCGAAACGCTGGTGGTCGTGCAGCGACCGTCTTGCGTCCTGGTCGGGGTCGGGCGTGGAAGGCGGAGGTGGAACGGTCATGCGGCGCTGAGGCTACCACGTCGGGTTATTTTGCCGAAAAGGGCAGGGGACGGTATAATATAATGATGATGGACCCGCTCTCGCCGCTCGCCGGACTGGGATCGCGCTTGGCACTGGCCTGTTTCCTCGTGGCGGTGATCTGGCTGGGCGTCGCCTGGGCGCTGGCCGCATGACGCCGCCTCCGGTCTGGCTGGATAACCTGACCTGCGTGCATGATCGCCATCCGGCAGTGCATCATCTGTCCGGCCGGTTTGTCCCGGGCAGCCTGACGGCGGTGGTCGGGCCGAACGGGGCCGGCAAGACCACGCTGCTGCGGGCGCTGGCCGGGCTGCATCCGGCGCATGACGGCATGATCGACCGCGGCGGCCTCGGACCCGACCGGTTCGCCCTGCTGCCGCAGGCCGGCACGCTCGACCGCAGCTTTCCGGTTTCCTGCCGGGATGTGGTGGCGCTGGGGGCCTGGACAAGCATGGGCCCGTTCCGCCGCCTGCCGGCGGAGGCTGCCGCGCGCACCGATGCCGCCCTGCGCGAGGTCGGTCTGGCCGGGTTCGAGCGGCGGCTGGTCGGCACGTTGTCGGCCGGCCAGTTCCAGCGCGTGCTGTTCGCCCGGCTGGCGGTGCAGGACGCCCCGGTGCTGCTGCTCGACGAGCCGTTCAACGCCGTCGATTCCCGCACCGCCGGCGACCTGATGGCGCTGATCCGCAGCTGGCACGACCAGGGGCGCACCGTCATTGCCGTGCTGCACGACCTCGACCTGGTGCTGCGTGCCTTTCCCGACACGCTGCTGCTGGCGCGCGACCCGATCGCCTGGGGGCCGACCGCGCGCGTGCTCTCGGCGGAGAACCGCTTGCGCGCCCGGCTGGCCGCGGAGGCGTGGTCGGAAGAATCGGTTCCCTGCCGGGACGCGGCGTGAGGTGAGTTTCCACTGGCTGCTGGAACCGTTTGCGCTCGGCTTCATGCGCCGGGCGCTGGCGGGCTGCGTGGCGCTGTCGCTGGCCGGGCCGCCGCTCGGGGTGCTGCTGGTGCTGCGCCGCATGAGCCTGACCAGCGACGTGCTGCAGCACGGTATCCTGCCCGGGGTGGCGCTGGGGGCGCTGGCCGGCGGGTTTTCCCTCTGGGCGATGGGGCTGGGCGGGGTGCTGGCGGGGCTGGCGGTGGCGCTGCTGGCCGGCTGGCTGACGCGGGTGTCGGGCGGGCGGGAGGACAGCCAACTGGCCGGAGTGTATCTGGTGGCGCTGGCCCTGGGGGTCGCGATCGTTTCGGCCACCCGCGGGGTGGATCTGGCGCATCTGCTGTTCGGCAGCGTGATGGCGGTGGATGACGAGGCGCTGCTGTTGATGGCAGGTTCCGCGAGTGCGGCGCTGCTGGGCCTGGCGGTGATCTGGCGCCCGCTGGTACTGGAGAGTTTCGACCCCGGCTTCATGCGCGCGGTCGGCGGGCATGGCGGGGTGTGGCACTTGGCGTTCATGGGGCTGGTGGTGCTGTGCGTGGTGGGCGGCTTCGCGGCGCTGGGCACGCTGATGTCGGTGGGGTTGATGATGCTGCCGGCGGTGGCGGCGCGGCATTTCTCGCCCGATCTGCCGGGGCAGGTGCGCGCCGCGGTGGCGCTGGCGTTGCTGGCGTCCGTCGCCGGGCTGCTGCTGTCCTTTCATGCCGACGTTCCGGCGGGGCCGGCGATCGTGCTCTCGGCGGGGGCGCTGTGGGCGGCCGGGCTGCTGGCGGGGCCGCGCGAGAGTTTGCGGGCGCGCGTGTGGCGGCCGCATTTGCGTGGGTGACGCCGGGTTGCGGCACCGCGTGTTTCATCCGGCCGGTTCGGCGGTATGACGGGGCTCCGCTGCCCGATCACCGACCGGGTGCGAGTCGCCACCGCCATCGCTGCATGTTCGTAGACAGGCCCGCCCCATGCCGATCTCCCCCCGTCACACCACCCGCCGAATCGACCTTCACTGGCTGCGGGCAACCCTGTTCACCCTCATGCTGGTGGGCCTGGTGGCGGCGGCGATGGGGGAGGACTGGCATTTCTCGGTCGCCTCGATCGGTGCCTGCCTGGTCGGGTTCGGCTTTTTCTACCTCGTGTTCCCGGGCGGATCGCATTTCGGCGTCACCGTGGCCAACATGCTGGCGGTCTATGCCTGCATATTCGTGTTTTTCCACGAGGCGAATTTCCCCGACGCGCCGGACAGCGTCGCGGCGACCGCGCTGGGCGTGCCGGTGGCCGGTTTCCTGCTCGGCTGCTTCCTGCGGCGCCGGCAGGTGGCCGGGCTGGTCCGTGCGCGGCGCCACCATGAACTGACCCACCTGCCGCGCATGTCGCGCTGGGTGCCCGGGTTGCTGGTGATCGGCGTGCTCGCTTTTCTGGTGCCGCGGCTGAACCTGGGCCCGCTGGGGCAGGGCGCGGCGCTGATGGTCACGGCGGTCGCCATCGCCGCCCTGGTGGGGGGAGCGGCGCGCGACGTGGTGCTGCTGCTGATGGATATCGCCCTGGTGTTCGAGACGGTGGCGGCGCGGGTCGACCGGCTGATCATGCCGGTCATGGCGTTCCTGACCTTCTATTCGCTGCTGGTGGTCGTGTTCGCCTGCCTGTACCGGATCGCGGAGATGTCGGTGGGAGCGGCCCTGTTCCTCGTGCATGGCCACCTGCAGCAGCTCAGCTTCAGCGAGGCGCTGTATTTTTCGGTGACCACGCTGGCGACGGTCGGCTATGGCGATATTACCCCGATGGGGCCGCTGGTGCGGGCGCTGGCGACGATCGAGGTGGTGGCGGGGCTGCTGCTGCTGCTGTTCGGCTTCGGCGAGATCATGCGCAGCGGCGGGCCGGACACCGAGCACCGCCGCCATTTGCGCCGCGGGGTTGACGATCAGGCATAGACCCGGCGCGGGAAAACCTGCTGGCCGACGGCAAAATCGATCTGCCGTCCCCGCAATGACGCGGTTGTCGCCGCGCCAATCAGGGCATCTTGTTGCTGTAGGCTGACGTTGAAGTCGCGCTGAATCGCAACGTGTCGCCGCACTGGCGGCGCCGACCGAATTCCGCCACGAAGCGGCCCGACACTGCAGTTGTCGTGAAGGAGAATCCGATGGAGTGGCGTGGCCGCAAAGTGCTGGTGACCGGCGGGGCGGGGTTCCTTGGCTCGAACCTGTGCCATACGCTGGCCGCGCGCGGGGCGCGGGTGGTCGCGCTGGACGGGTTCCTGTTCGGCGGCGGCGCCAACCCGGCCAATCTCGACGGCGCCGGGGTGGAACTGGTGCGCGCCGATATCCGCGACGTCGATCTGCGCCCGATCTGCGAAGGGGCGGAGGTCATCTTCAACCTCGCCGCGCAGACCAGCCACATGGGCGGCCAGCGCGACCCGCTGGCCGACATCGCGGTGAACGCGGTGGCGCAGGTGCGGCTGATCCAGGCGGCGCGCGAGGCCGCGCCCGACGCGGTCGTGGTGCACGCCTCCACCCGCCAGTTCTACGGCCGCCCGCTGCACCTGCCGGTGGACGAGGAGCATCCGGTCAACCCGCCGGACGCCAACGGCGTGTCGAAATTCGCCGGCGAGCAGTACTGGATGATCGAGCACCGCACCAGCAACCGCCCGGTGGTCAGCCTGCGCCTGACCAATTGCTACGGACCCCGCCTGCGCATCCGCGACGCGCGGCAGACCTTCCTCGGCATCTGGATTCGCGCCGTGCTGGAGGGCCGCCCGTTCGAGGTCTGGGGCGGCGAGCAACTGCGCGACCTGACCTATGTCGATGACGTGACCGAGGCATTTCTGCTCGCCGCCTCGGTGCCGGAATGCCACGGGCGCATCTTCAACATCGGCGGCTCGCCGCCGGCCAGCCTGCAGCGAGCTGGCCGAGCTGGTCGTGACGCCTGGCCGGGCCGGACGCGCCGCTACAGCACCCGCGACTTCCCGGCCGACCGGGCCAGCATCGACATCGGCAGCTACCACGCCGACGACCGCGCCTTCCGCGCCGCCACCGGCTGGGCGCCGCAGGTCGGGCTGGAGGAGGGCATCCGCCGCTCGCTGGAATGGTTCCGGCCGCGGCTGGCGGCGTATCTTTGATGGCGCCCGTCCTGATTCCCCAGGCCAATCCCGGCGCCGGCTATCGCGCGCGGCAGGCCGAGATCGACGCGGCGGTGGCGCGCGTGCTGGGGTCGGGCTGGTATGTGCTCGGCGCCGAGGGGCGCGGCTTCGAGGCCGAGTTCGCCGCCTGGCTGGGCACGGCGCGGGCGGTCGGCTGCGGCAACGGCACCGATGCGCTGGCGCTGGCGCTGCGGGGCCTGGGCATCGGGCCGGGCTGCACGGTGGCGACGGTGTCGCACACCGCGGTCGCAACGGTTGCCGCGATCGAGATGGCCGGCGCGATGCCGCTGCTGATCGATATCGACCCGGCCCACTACACCCTGGACCCCGGCGAACTGGCGGCGGTGCTGGCGCAGCCGCCGGCCGGCCTGCCGCCGGTCCGCGCGGTCATTCCCGTGCATCTGTACGGGCAGGCGGCCGATCTCGATGCGATCGGGCCGGTTTGCGCCCGCCACGGCGTGGCGCTGATCGAGGATTGCGCCAGGCGCATGGCGCGACGTTGCACAACCGCAAGCTCGGCAGGTTCGGCGCGGCGGCCTGTTTCTCCCTCTATCCGACCAAGAATCTCGGCGCGCTGGGCGATGGCGGGGTCATCGCCACGGACGACGCGGCACTGGCGGAGCGGCTGGCGGCGCTGCGGCAATATGGCTGGCGACAGCATTACGTCTGCGACGAGGTCGGCGTGAACAGCCGGCTGGACGAGCTGCAGGCGGCCATCCTGCGGGTGAAGCTGCCGTATCTGGACGCGCAGAACGCGCGGCGCGGCGCGATCGCGGGGCGCTACGACGCGGCACTGGCGGGCGGCGGTATCGTTCCGCCGGCGCGACGCCCCGGTGCGGAGCATGTTTTCCACCAATATGTGCTGCGGGTGGCCGATCGCGCCGCGGTGCAGGTGGCGTTGCGGGCGCAAGGCATCGGCACCGGCGTGCATTATCCGGTGCCAGTGCATCTGCAGCCCGCCTATCGCGACCGCGTGGCGCTGGGTCCGGCCGGCTGCCGCGAAACCGCGCGTGCATCTGCCGAGGTGCTGAGCCTGCCGATGTATCCCGAATTGTCGGATGGCGCCGTCGCGCAGATTTGCGAGGCGCTGCGGGCCTTATCGGGCGCGCTGCCGTAAAAGGAATTTTCAGTCGCCCGGCGGCTGTTCAGCGTCCCCGAAGATTTCAGCCCGGAGCTTGCGCAAGGTCGCCGCCTCGCGTTCCAGCCGCTCGATCTCCAGGCTGATCGGCTCGACGAGGGCGGCATCTTCGGATTGCCAGCCGGCGCGGCGCAGTTCGTGGCGCAGATGCTGCTCGGTCTCGGCGGAGAGGTTGCCCTTTCTGCGTTCCGCCCCCAGGGCGGCGGTAAGTGTTCCAGCCGTCGTCACTGTCCGTTTTCTTTCAATGTCCATGTCCCGCGACAGGACGCCGTAATGTGGCGTCTGCGCCCGATGCCGCTATCAAAATGCACGCCGGATCACGCACGGGTTTTCGCCCGGCGATTGCCGGCGCTTTCCCGCCCGGGATGACAGCACTTCGTCCTCTGTGGCACATCTTCCCCCCAATGGACAATTATGATGGGTTGAAGACAGGGCCGGACAAGGTCCGGTCCGGGGGAGGAAGCCATGGACGCACCGACGCCGCATGACGATGCCATCCTGCTGCGCCGCGAGGCGGAGGGGGTTGCATGGCTCACGCTCAACCGTCCGGCGGCACGCAATGCGCTGTCGGTCGGGCTGATCGAGGCGCTCGATGCCGCGCTGGGCGGCGCCGCCGCCGATCCGGCGGTCAAGGTGGTGGTGATCGCCGGCAGCGGGCCGGCTTTCTGCGCCGGCCACGATCTGCGGGAAATGCGCGCTAACCCAGGCCGGGAAGCCATCGAGGCGCTGTTCGCCCGCTGTGCGGCGCTGATGACGCGGATCGTGCGCCTGCCCAAGCCGGTGATCGCGCGGGTGCACGGCATTGCCACCGCCGCGGGCTGCCAACTGGTCGCCAGTTGCGATCTGGCGGTGGCGGCCGACACCGCGCGATTCGCCACCCCGGGGGTGAATATCGGCCTGTTCTGCTCCACCCCCATGGTGGCGCTGACCCGCGCGGTCGGGCGCAAAGCGGCGATGGAGATGCTGCTGACCGGCGAACTGATCGGCGCCGGGCGGGCGCGCGAGATCGGCCTGGTCAACCGGGTGGTGGCGGAAGCGGAACTGGATACCTCGGTGCAGGCGCTGGCGGCGCAGATCGCGGCGAAAAGCCCGCTGACGCTGGCGATCGGCAAGGAATTGTTCCATGCCCAGGCCGAACTTCCCCTCGATGACGCCTACCGTCTGGCCGCCGCGGCGATGACGCGCAACATGCTGGCACGCGATGCCGCCGAAGGGATCGATGCGTTCCTGAACAAACGCGCGCCGGTCTGGACCGGAAGCTGAGCCGGAGGCGCGGAAAATGCCAAATTCCGTGTTCGATCGCACCGCCGGGGATGTGGGCAATATCGTCGAGTTCGGCCATGTGAATCTGCGCGTGCCGGACCAGCGCCTGGCCACCTTGTTCTACATCATGGGCCTGGGCCTGACCCGCGATCCCTATCTGATGGTCGGCATCGACAACATGTGGGTCAATGTCGGCCAGTGCCAGTTCCACCTGCCGACCGGTCCGGCGCAGGTGCTGGGGGGTGTCACCGGGCTCGTGGTGCCCGACCTGGATGCGCTGCGCCTGCGGCTGGGGGTGGTGACACCGCGTCTGGCCGGCACCCGCTTCGCCTGGACCGATTCCGGCGACGCCATCGACCTCATTTGCCCCAGGGGCAACCGCATCCGCGCCCACCCGCCGCAGCCGCGCTTCGGCCGCATCACGCTCGGCCTGCCCTATGTGGAAATCGACGCCCCGCCCGGCAGCACCGAGGCGATCGCCCGCTTTTACCGCGAGACGCTGCACGGTCTGGCCACCGCCGGCGAGGATGCGCAGGGCCGTTTCGCGCAGGTGATGGCGGGGCTGTCGGCGGCGATCGTGTTCCGCGAGACCGAGCGGCCGCTGGCCGAGTACCGATGTTCCGCACATCCAGATTGCGCTGGCCGATTTCTCCGGCCCGTACCGGCGCCTGCTGGCGCGCGGGCTGGTGACCGAGGAGAGCAGCCAGCACCAGTACCGCTTCCAGGACGTGGTTGATCCGGACAGCGGCGAGGTGCTGGTGACGATCGAGCACGAGGTGCGCAGCATGCGCCACCCGCTCTATGCGCGGGCGCTGACCAACCGCAACGCCGGGCAGAACAACAACCACTACGCGCCGGGGCACGAGGCCTGGGTGCCGGCGATGCCGCCGGAGGACATGCCGCCGCCGGTTTCCAGCCTTGTGTGAGATGGGTGGGTCGCCGCCCGATCCGGCCTGATCCGGCTGCACCGGCGCGGCCACCAAATTGCGGCGGGGCGATCGGGCCGCCGATCTGCGATTCCATTGCATACCAGCCATATGCTGCATTGCAGCATAAAACTGTCGACGCCGATGCTGCACTGCAGCATAAAGGCACGACAGCGTGAGACTGGGGAATTCTGATTAACGTCGAAAAATAATTCCGGCACGGCAGCGCACAGGGGAAATAGGATGACCGGTATCGTTGACGACCCTAACTGTCTGGCTGCGGATCAGGATTTGGCGTTTCTGCACTTTCACTTTCACTATGGCAAGGAAGCGACGCCGCATGAATATGCGGCTGGAGGCCATGTTCAGGCTGTTGTTTCCAGTCGGCTGCAATCCTCAGAGATCAGTGTGGCAATGCAGCGTTTTTATTTGTCGTAGGGCAACCGGCGGCGGCCTTCTGGTTCAACTCGCCCATGGGCTGGCCCGTCATGTCCTTCAGGCCAGGAAGGCCGTCACCGTCAGCCAGGCACTGAACACGAGCCCCGCGGCCATGGTGAGACGAAACCGCTCCGGATAGTGCAGCGCCCGGTAAATTGTGGCCAGTGCACGCGGTGGTGCCGCCATCAGGACGACGCCTTTGATCAGCGTCACCCAGCCAAGCAGCGTCACCACCACAGGCAGCGCTCCCCCTGACCAAACATTGTGGCCAACAACCGTGGCTGTGCCGGCGGCCATGGTGAAGGTGCCCGTCACCAGGATCAGCCCGGGGTTTTCCGCCATCGAGTTGATCGCCGCCAGGGACGCCTTGGGCCTCGCCACGAGAACGGCACACATCAGAAGGCAGGAAAGACCAAAGAACCTCGCCAGAAAAATGGTGAGTGGCGACATGGTGCTTTCTCCCCTGCACGTGACGGAGCGCTGCCCCCGTTAGTTTACGGCCAAGGGCAGCCTGCCGAAAAACACGGTAGCGGTATCCCCGGTTTCGGGGAACCGGCGCCTTCATTTGATAAAGGACATCATCACGTATATGAGACGAGGGGAAGGGGGAGGCAGACATCGCCGCCGGGATGTCTTGGTAAAATATGTTATCAAGAGTAAAAATGGGGGAAGGGGGGCGGCCAGTTCAGATGTTCAGGGTGATGCGGTCGAGCAGTTCGCCGGCGTTGATGACGGAGATCGGCTCCGCCGCCTCTGGCGGAAAATGCCGCCGGTTTCCGGTGACCAGACAATCCGCGCCGGCGGCCAGCGCGCAGTGCAGAAACTTCGCGTCGTCGGGATCGGGCAAGGCAAGCGCGGGTGTGTCGGGACAAAACCGCTCGCCCTTCTCCAGAAACATGGCCAGCAGCGCCGCGATCTCGTCCGGCGGAAAAGCGAATTTCGGTCGCGCCAGCACGTCGCCATACTCCGCCAGCATCGCGTCGGAGAAGCATGGGCGCACCTGCCCCTGGTGAACGGCAAGCAGGATCAGCGCTTCGTTGCCGGTCGGCGAAAGCAGGCCAGAAACCAGCACATTGGTGTCGATGACCGCCCGGATCACTTGGGTCCGCCGGGGAGTGGATGCGTCTCGCGCCGCTGCGCGGCGATTTCGGCCTCGATGTCCTCCGGCGTCAGCCTGTCGAGGCCGCGCCGCTTGGCCCCTGTCCATGCCTTTTGCAACCAGTCTGGCGGCGGGGCCGCCGTGCGGATGAAATCCGCCACACTCATGATGACGACCGCGGGCTCGCCGCGCCGGTCAACGATGAAGCGCTCGTTGTTCTTGATCGCCAGGTCCATGATCTGCCCGAACTGCGTGCGGGCGACATGGGCGTCGATGCGGTGATCCATAGGTGGCTCCCCGATGCATTGATTAATTGATGAATGCATTATACGCTGATGAGCCGACAGCGTCAAGGATTCCGCCCATCTCGATGTTGCGAATGACGCTGTTTCGATCTATTCGCTTTTACCAAAATGAATATGGTATTGGGCAGAAAGTCTCTTGAATAACTCGTTTATATCGCCCCATCCCGGCGCGTTTTTGTCAGGATATTCTTTCTTACTTTTTACCGCGCTATCGAGAACAGCAAGAAGACATTCAAAATCCCAGCTATACAGTCCTATAGGGCGCGTCCCCTGGTAATTTTCAATTCTTCTATCAAGGCCAAATGACTCACTCATCATCCACGTGAATCTCTGCAATTCCAAGAGTTCTTGTCCTGAAATCAGCACGGGAATTTTTTTGTCTCTTGATCCTGGCTTAATCACGCCACCCTCCGCGAAATCCTGTTGTGGCTGGCATTATACGATCTGGCGATCTCCCGCGTCCCCCTTCCCCAGCACGTGATAAACTGGATTATCACGTGCTGAAGGAAGGGCAAGGGGAAACGGAACGACGGGAGGAAATCGGGGACGGGTGAGTCCGGGGGGCAACAGACGCCAAGGCAGATGATCGCCGACTGTGGCGCTCAAGGTAGGAAGGAGAGGAACGTGCTGCACCACACGATTCTCATTCCGAGATGATGTGGTATTCAGTAAGATCGGAGCACGGTGCAGGCAGGGATGCCGATGACCGTCCAAGGTGATGGGCCGTTTTCTTTTCGTTGTAACTTAGCGGTGTTTCCTACTTTCCATTCATTTCCGCTTCCGCGCCCGAAAAATACCCGAAAGGTCTCGGTTCGCCATTTTTTTCGGGCGGAACAATAGAGTTGTATAATTTTAACTTTTCGTTATCGCTCCATACATCTTTGTATGTTCTTCCGAGTATAATCCATCCATCTTTAAGGTTCGGGGACCCTGATCCACCGATAAAAACCAACACTCCCTTATCTCCCCTCTGGTAGTTGGTATTGGAAAATCCAAAAATGTCCAAGTGCATAGATTTATCTTCATTATACAACAAATAATATGCCGCTTTTCCTATTCCCGGCGGGGCATCTGGCAATTTTTTATAAGTGAAATTGTTCATGTCTATTTTCGAAGACGGTTTTAGAATTTCATTCCACTCGTCAGGTGATATAAATTCCGGGCTATTCGCATATAGCAAAGGAGATGCATCGATCGTTTTTTCTCCGAGAACTATTTTCCTTGCCTATCCGGTTAACGCAGACGCCCACTAAATGTGGGGTGCACCCAGTCGCCAGAGTAAAGCTCGGCATAGGTTGGTGATTCTGCACCACCTGCGAGTCCGAGCAAAGAACGAAACGCATTGAACGGGTAGAAGCGTCGGTAGAAGCGGAACGTAAACTCGTTGAGGTAGGCTTGTAGATGCTTTGCGCTAACGCCGTGATGGGTGCCGAGTAGCCACGTCTTGAGGTTGGCGAATACGAGATGAAATCATAGGCAGGAAATCGTCGGCCACCTGCGGATCGCCGCATTCGGCAATGGCCTGGTGGTTGTAGCCGCGCTTGTGCAATCCCGTGTAGCCGCCCCAATCGTCCGTGACGACCAGCGCTCCCGGAGCAACGGCGCTCTCGACAAATCCACAGAGTGATACGGCGCTTCTATCTGGGACGACTGCCAGCCGGACTCGCCCCGCGTATCGGCCATCCTTCCGCTTGTCCTGCGCAGTCCCCGGTTTGCGGTGCCGAACTTCGACAGCACAGGCCACGAGGACTTTGTGATGGACTCCCCGACCTTCGCCACGGGTCCGGCCGCCGACGTAGGTTTCATCAGCCTCAACATGCTCGTCGGATTTGCCGCCGATGCGGTCCTGGTCGGGACGCACCATGCCAGCGCGCAACTTGTGGAGAATGGCAAAGGCGGTCTCATAGCGCGACAAACCGAGTTGCCGCTGAAACTGAACTGCAGATATTCCTGGTGTATGGCTAATAACCAGATAGGCCGCCCAGAACCAAATATTTAGCGGTGTATGGCTGCGCTCCATGACGGTGCCAACCAGAAGTCCGGTCTGCCGGCGACATGTTCGGCACTCAAGTATACCGGGCCGCGTAGCGATACGAAAAGGCTCCGCCACAATGCCGCAGTATGGGCACACAAAGCCGCCAGCCCAGCGGGCGCGCTCCAGATAGCCCGCGCAAGCGGCGTCATCTGGGAAAAGTCGCTGGAATTCAGGAAGGGACTTCGGAAATTCCAAATAATCTCTTTGAGGGATGTCCATGCCGGTCATAGCGCGTCGGGCCGGTTTCGTTCGTCAACCAAGTTCCACGAATTTCCCATAGACACCCACTAGCCCTAGTGGGTGTCTGTGTCAACCGGATAGGCAAGCTATTTTCCATTTACTGAAAAATAATAACTCCGGCGGTTGGCCGCCTATAACCTTCATTCGAATGAGAACAGGAAGTTCTGTTTTATAATATCCTTCCGTGTATGGCTTCAGGTAGTTATCCTCATTAATTTCTAAATGGTCGCTAGATATCATAATTTTTGGAAGATAATAGCCTTCTCTAGGAACGAGAGCGACTCCGTATCGGTCAAACGACAGCTCCATTCTTTTGACCAGATATGGCTTGCTATCTGAATTAAAAAGTTTGATTTCTATTCCTACTTTATAGGTATCGTCACCAATGCGCTCCATAAATACGGCCAGTTTTTGAAATGAAATATTTGGCGTGCGCGATTCATCTTTCCATTCGTCGTATGTAGATTTTAAGAGAAACCCGCATACAACTGCTAAAGCAAGCGCTATTGCACGTATAGAAATATTTTTATGCAGAACCGCTTTTGATGCGGTTGAATCTGCAAGAATTTTGTCGTGTGCTAACTTAGATTTAAAATCGAAAAAGACCCCGACATAGCTTGCGCCAACCAAGACTATGCTGAGAACGATCAATTCTGCCAACACCAACGACATTACCAGATGCCTTTAAGGCGCAATGAACTTCTTGGTGCAACATAGATCATGATGCCAACCTCGAAATCGTGCTGTGCGAAACATTATAGCTCCGCGCGATCTCCCGCATAGGCTCGCCCGCGTCGCGGCGTTGTAGCGCCTCCTTGATCTGGTGCGGGGTCATCTTCGGCGGGCGGCCCATCTTCACGCCCTGCGCTATGGCGCGCTTGCGGCCTTCGCCGGTGCGGGCGCGGATAAGGTCGCGCTCGAACTCAGCCAGCCCGCCGAGCACGGCGAGCATCAGGCGACCGTGCGGCGTCGTGGTATCCGCCCAAGTGTCCCCCAGGGATCGGAAGCCTGCCTCCTTGGCAGCGATAGCGGCGAGGGTGTTCAACAGGTCGCGGGTCGAGCGGGCGAGGCGGTCGAGCCGCGTCACCATCAGCACGTCGCCGGGGTCGAGCTGGTCGAGCGCCTTGCGGAGCTGGGCGCGGTCGGTCTTGGCTCCGCTCGCCACTTCGCGGAACACCTTCTTGCATCCGGCCTTGGTCAGTTGGCGCACTTGGGCGTCAACGCTCTGGCCGTCCGTTAAGACTCGTGCATATCCAAAGATCATCAAGGATCATCGCGGTTGAGGCTGGTCGGCAACAACCGTGAATTTCACCCCAAGGGCGCGCAGCACGGCGCTGACAGTTTCGTAGCGAGGATGCGCGCCGGTGTTCAAGGCCTTGTAGAGGCTCTCGCGGCCAAGCCCCGCGTCCTTGGCGATCTGCGCCATGCCACGCGCCTTGGCAACATCGCCAAGGGCTGCAAGGAACACGTCGGGGTTGGGGTCTTCAACAGCGGCAGAAAGATATTCGGCAATGACCGCGTCATTGTCGAGATAATCCGCCGCATCAAAAGGGGCGTAGGTTGCAGTCATGAGTTCGTCTCCTTCAACTCTTGAGCCATTTTCTTCGCGCGCGTGATGTCATGTTTTTGCGAAGATTTATCGCCGCCGGTCAGCAAGACATAGACGGTCGATCCCATGCGCACGAAATAGACCCGATAGCCCGGCCCGACGTGAATGCGCATTTCGGAAACGCCTTCGCCCACGGGTTCGCAATCGCCGAAGTTGCCCAGCATCGCGCTGCGGAGACGGGCCAGAACCCTAGCCTTGGCCTTGTGGTCGGCAAGCCCCGATAACCACGCATCAAAATCTGACGAACGGACAAACGTATTCATGCGCCCCCACTGTATCCAGACGGATACAGATTTGCAAGCTGTTTTTTTGCGAAATGCTGGTTTTGTTATGCACCTAGTTAATGCACCGGAAAAGCCCTTAAATTCCAAGGCTCCATTTTTGGTGCGTTAATCTTGAATTCGGCAACAGCAAAGAGAGCAATTTCATCCCGACAAGGATCGATTGGTGGGGACTGGACTGTCCGCCAATTCTCCAAGCCCGGCACAAAGTTCCTAAAACGTTCGGGACTGTCGGGCATAAACCGCCCCTCCGTGTCCGTCCCCTGTCCGGCGCGGCATAGAACATTCCCCCATCGGACACGCAATCGTTGCGGCGGTCCGTCGCTCCCCGCTTGGGGATGGCGCGGCCTTCCTGTATTGACATTGGCGGCAGCCAGGAAAGGGACCGGCGGATGAGCTATGTGGATAATGTTCTTCAACCCGGCGAGAACGTGAAGGTGCGGGCCACGATCCACTGGTTGACCTACCTGAACGGTCTGGTCACCCTGGCCGTTGCGGTGGCCATTTTCATCGGGGCGCGGCAGGCGCCGAAATTCGAGTCGGTGCTCAACATCGTCGCGCTGGCGGTGGCGGCACTCGCCGGCGTGCTGCTTTTGCGTGCCTGGTTTCATCTGTGGGGGACCGAGATCGCGGTCACCGATCATCGCCTGATCTACAAGACCGGGGTGATCCAGCGTCGCACGATTGAGATGAACCTGGACCAGATCGAGTCGGTCGGGGTGGACCAGTCCATTCTCGGCCGGGTGCTGGGCTATGGCGACATTGCCGTGCGCGGCACCGGCGAAGGCACCGAGACGATGCGCCTGATCGCCGACCCGCTGACCGTACGCAGCGCCATCACAGCCCGCTAACGAATGGGGTCAAGGGGCCTCTCGGCCCCTTGCGGGTCCAGGGCAGAGCCCTGGCCTTGCCTATCCCGCGGGGGTCACATCCCGCAAATACCAGCCCATCCCCCGAGAAGCGTCCCATTGCCGCGCATACCCCAGCGAAACCTCCTCAAAGCGCGTGAAGCCAAGCCGATCGGTGCGGCGCACGTGCAGATGGCCGCTCACTGCCAGCACGGCGCGGAAGCGGACCGGCCAGTCCTCGGTGCGGACGCTGCCGCACCAGGGGGTGAAGCGGGGGATGCGGGGGATGTGCACCAGGTCGCGCCGCAGCGGGTAGTGGCTGACCAGTATCGTGTTGGCGTCCGGCGGCACCTCGCGCGACAGGCGTTGCTCGGTGGCGGCGCAAAGTTCGGCGCACCATTCGTCCATGCGGCCGAACGGGGCCGGGCGCATCCGGCGCTCGTCGGCGCTGACGCAGCGTGTTTCGGCGGCCCAGCGCAGCACGGCGTCGCGCGCCACGCCGGGCGGGCGGAAGCTGTAATCGAAGGTGGTGAACAGCGGCGCCACTACCGGCCCGCCGCCGGGCCAGCGCGGGTAGGGGTCCTCCGGCGTGTCCACCCCGGCGTGCCGGGCGGCTGCCACCAGGGCGGCGTATTTCTGCGCGCTGGTTTCCGGGCCGGTGCCGCGGTCGGTCAGCCAGAGTTCGTGGTTGCCCGGCGCCCACAGCACGCGGGCGAATCGGGTGGCCAGGAATGCCATGGCCTCGGCGAACAGGGGCAGCGATTCGCATACGTCGCCGGCCACGATCAGCCAGTCCGCGGGCCGGGCGGGCAGGGCGCGCAGGGCGGCGCGGTTGGTCTCCACCCCCAGGTGCAGATCGCTGATCGCCCACAACCTCATCGTGCCGCCGGTCGGCCGGAAGGGGGCTGTTTCGCGGGATGCCGCATCGGCTTATTCTCGTCCCGATGAGCGCTGCCGGCAACGCCAGCCCCGCCGGCGTGGCGGTGCGGGTCTGGACCATGACCACCGCGGGCCTGGACGAGGGCGATGTCGCCCCGTGGGCGGCGGTGCTGGACGCGACCGAGCGCGCCCGCGCCGCCCGCTTCGTGTTCGCGCACAGCCGCATTACCTTCATCGCCGCCCACGCGCTGGCCCGCGCCGCATTGGCCGAAGCGGCCGGCGCGTCCCCCGATCGCTTCGGCTTTGCCGCCGGGGCGCATGGCAAGCCGGAGGTTCTGCTGGGCGGCCGCCCTGCAGGTCTGGCCTTCAACCTGTCGCACACCAACGGGCTGGTCGGCGTCGCGCTGGCGACGGTGCCCGGCCTGAAGCTGGGATTCGACCTGGAGCCGATCGACCGGCGGGCGCCGATGGAGGTGGCAAGGCGCTATTTCACCGACTCCGAGGTCGAATGGCTGGACCGGTTGCCCGGGACGGCCCGCGCCGAGGGGTTTTTCCGGCTGTGGACGCTGAAGGAGGCGTTCATCAAGGCCACCGGCAAGGGGCTCAGCCAGGACCTGTCCAGCTTCTGGTTCAACGTCGATCCGCCTGAAATCCATTTCGCACCCGAACTGCCCGAGCGCCCGCAGGATTGGTGTTTCGCCCAACGTGTCGTGCATCACGGCTTTCTCGCCGCCATTGGACTGCGCGGGCAGGGTGCCGGCATCGACGCCGCGTGGTGCGCGCTGGACCCGGCCGGATTTAATCCTACGTCCGGCCTGACCGGCTGAGGCATGCAAAAGATTTGCCGCGCGAACAACGCCGCGCCCGGCGCCGATCAGGCATGCGTCGGCAACGATCGGCGTGTCAACTGCACGTGACATATGATAATGGAGTGACACGGCTGTGGATGTGCAGGCGCCTTTTGCACGGTGGTTCTTTCGGGTGATGCGCTGTATGACGCAGATGTGACTGTCGGGCAGGGTCGCGGGGTGTTCCTGGGCCTGTCAACTGGGGAGGTTTCTTTGCTCTCGCCACACGGCTTCGTGCGCGCGCGGGTGGGCGTTCCTGGCGGCTGTTGTGTCGTCGCGCGCGGTCGAGCCACGCAAGCGGCGTCGTCTTAACCAGGTCCCGGCGTGACCCGGGGCCAGCAAAAAGAAGAAGGATCGCGTCGTGGCCAACGAAAAATCGCAGAACGTTCAGGACGTGTTTCTGAACCATGTGCGCAAGAACAAGACGCCCGTCACCGTCTTCCTGGTGAATGGCGTGAAGTTGCAGGGCATCATCACCTGGTTCGACAATTTCTCCGTGTTGCTGCGGCGTGACGGGCACACCCAGCTCGTCTATAAGCATGCCATCAGCACCGTCATGCCGGGCGCCCCCATCCAGCTGTTCGACGGTGTCAAGGAAACGGTTGGCAGCACCTTGACCCTGCCGCAGCGGGAGACAGTCTCTGCCCGAGTCGACTGAGCAGCCTGACGATGGAACGGCGGCGCCCACCCGCGCCGCCGTCATCCTTCCCTGGGAGAAGCCCGCCGCCGGCGCCGACACCGCGCGTGCCGCGGAGGCCCGACTGGCCGAGGCGGTCGGCCTGACCGCCTCGATCGGGCTGGTGGTGGTGCACAGCGCCATCCTGCCGCTGCGCTCCCGCCGGCCCGCAACGCTGCTCGGCGAGGGCCAGGCCGCGGCACAGGGAGAGGCGATGGCCGCCGAACACGTGGCGGTTGCGGTTGTCGATGCCCAGTTGTCGCCGGTGCAGCAGCGCAACCTGGAGAAGGCCTGGAACTGCAAGGTCATCGACCGCACCGGCCTGATCCTCGATATCTTCGGCGAGCGCGCTGCCACCAGGGAAGGCGCGCTGCAGGTCGAGCTGGCGCATCTGGAATACCAGCGCTCCCGCCTCGTGCGGTCCTGGACCCACCTTGAGCGCCAGCGCGGCGGTTTCGGCTTCCTCGGCGGCCCGGGCGAAACCCAGATCGAGGCCGACCGCCGCCTGATCGGCGACCGCATCGTGCGGCTCAAGCGCGAACTGGAGCAGGTGCGGCGCACCCGCGGCCTGCACCGCAGCGCGCGCCGGCGGGTGCCGTTTCCGGTGGTGGCGCTGGTGGGCTACACCAATGCGGGCAAATCCACCCTGTTCAATGCCATGACGGGTGCCGAAGTGGCCGCGCGCGACCAGCTTTTTGCCACGCTGGACCCCACCATGCGCGGCCTGCGCCTGCCTTCCGGGCGGCGCGCCATCCTGTCCGACACGGTCGGCTTCATCAGCGAACTGCCCACCGAGCTGGTGGCCGCCTTCCGCGCCACGCTGGAGGAAGTGTCAGAGGCCGATGTCATCCTGCATGTGCGCGACGCCGCCCACCCCGAACTCGGCGTCCCAGCGCGCCGACGTGGTGGCGGTGCTGGACGGCATGGTGGCCGACGGCACGCTGGACGAAGCCTGGCCCGATCGCACGCTGGAAGTGCTGAACAAGGCCGACCTGCTGGGCGGGGTGGATCACGTGCCGCTGCGTCCGGGGGTGGTGGCCGTCTCCGCCATCACCGGCGAGGGCCTGCCCACCTTGCGCGAGGCGATCGATGCGCGCATTGCGGCGGGGATGCAGGTCGCGGATTACGTCGTTCTGCCCGGTGACGGCGCGCGGCTGGCCTGGCTGTATCAGCACGGCGAGGTGATCGCGCGGGCCGACGACGACGCCGCCATCCACGTGAAGGTGCGGCTGCTGCCGGCCGACCGGGCACGTTTCGACCGGGCGCGCTTCGAGCGGCCCGGTTCGCCGCGGTGACGTTGTTCTCCGGGCGTGACCTCGCCGTTGTCGAGGCGGTGCTGCGCGATGCCGCCCGCCAGGAAGTGATGCCGCGCTTCCGCCACCTGTCCGCATCCGACGTGGGCACGAAAACCGGCCCGCACGACCTGGTCACGCAAGCCGACCTGGCCGCCGAACGCGCCATTGCCGCCGCGCTGCGCCGGGAATTTCCCGGCTGCCTGGTGGTGGGCGAGGAGGAAACCGCTGCCGACCCCGCGCTGCTGGACGGCCTGGCCGAGGCGGAACTGGCCTTCGTGGTCGATCCGGTGGACGGCACGTCGAATTTTGTCGCCGGGCTGCCGTTGTTCGCCTGCATGGCCGCGGCGATCATCCGCGGCGAGGTGGTGGGCGCGGTGATCCACGACCCGGTGGGCGACGACAGCGCGCTGGCGCTGCGCGGGGAGGGGGCCTGGATGCAGGCGCCGGACGGAAGCCGCCACGATCTGCGCGTCACCGCGCCGGTGCCGGTGGCGCAGATGGCGGGCACCGCCTCGTGGCGTTACCTGCCGGAGCCGTTGCGCTCACGCGTCGGCGCCAACCTGCCCCGGCTGGCGGCGGTTTGGGATTATCGCTGCGCCGGCCACGAATATCGGCTGCTGGCCGGCGGGCACTGCCATTTCCTGCTGTTCCACAAGCTGATGCCCTGGGACCACGCGCCGGGCTGGCTGTTGCACCGCGAGGCCGGCGGCTTTTCCGCTCTCTTTGACGGCAGCCCCTATGCCCCCACGGTTACCAGCGGCGGGCTGATCTGCACGCCGGATGAGGCAAGCTGGCACGCATTGCGGCTGGCGCTGTTGGGCGAGTGACGGGGGGCAGGGCGCTGCCCGTTGGGGCGAAAGTTAGCGAAAAGCAAGGCCAGGGCTCTGCCGGACCCGCAAGGGGGCGGTGGCCCCCTTGACCCCATTCTTTAAGAAATCAACGGGTTCCAATTTTCTTTCAATAATCACATTGCTTGTAATTTGAACTCACGCACCGTTTCGCCATCTCCTGCGCGGTTTCGATCTGGCTGATGGACATTTTGCTTTCGACGACGTTTCTGTTTTCGGATGCATTGTCAATGCCATGAGAGGCCGCGATATTCAGCCACATATGGGCTTTCTTGTAATCCTGCAGCACGCCAAAACCATTGTAATACAAATTGCCAATATTATATTGGGCGACCGCTTCTCCCTGTTTTACGGCCGCCAAATACCATTTTGCCGCTAATCCGTAGTCTTGCGTAACGCCGTGCGCCTTGTCGTACATGGCTCCAATATTGTTCTGTGCCGATGCGTAGCCCTGCTCGGCCGCCTTCATATACCATTTCAGAGCCGCCTTGTAGTCCTGTGCCATTCCCTGGCCGTAATCGTACATCGTTCCAAGATGAAATTGGGCTTCCGCATCGCCTTGTTCAGCGGCTTCGGTGAACCATTTCGCCGCCGCCGCGTAATCCTGCGCCACCCCATGGCCGTCGTGGTACATATGCGCGAGACCCGCCTGGGCGCTGGCATCGCCGCGCTCCGCTGCTTTCG
Source organism: uncultured Alphaproteobacteria bacterium (assembly GCA_963709085.1). Taxonomy (GTDB): domain Bacteria; phylum Pseudomonadota; class Alphaproteobacteria; order Acetobacterales; family Acetobacteraceae; genus Rhodovastum. The sequence continues at coordinate 2,487,876 of CAVPVB010000007.1, read as the reverse complement.
TGTACCACTTCATCGCCAGTTTATAGTCCTGTTCTACACCAAACCCGGCATAGTCACATTTTTCCGAGATAGGCTTGCGCATCCACATTGCCGCGTTCCGCGGCTTTCGTAAACCAGGTCACCGCGAGCTTGTAGTCTTTCTCGACGCCCTGACCGAGGTAGTACATACGCCCGAGATCATTCTGCGCCGCAGCATAGCCGCCTTCCGCTGCCGCCATGAACCAACCCGCCGCAGCGCCGTAATCCTGCTCGACGCCTTGTCCCTTATCGTACATGGTTCCGATGTCATATTGCGCCGTTGCATTTCCTTGTTCGGCCAATGGCGTCAATATTTCCATGGCGGCTTCATATTGGCCTCGGTTGAGCGCATTCACCCCATCGACAAACTCCTCGGCGCTGGCAATGCGTGGCATGCTCAACAGCGACATGAGAGCGAACAGGCGGACGAATTTGCCTATGGCAGTCGCGTGTTCCCGATCCATTTCTTGTGCCTCCCTACTGACGACATTTTTTTTGCAGTCTCAGGCGGACCCCGGCGTCAGTCCGGGAACAACGCCTTTACGGATTTGCGTTGGTTCCGAGGATGGCGGCGGTGGGTTCTGTTTCGTAACACGGCGCTCCCGGCCATCCAAGCCGAGCCTCAGCTGCTGCGCCCCGCCGCTATCTGGGAGCCAATATGTTCCGCGTCCGTCAGCGTCGCGCCAGCCGGTCCAGCCGCAGCCGGTGGCGCGCATCGGTCAGTTGCCACGCCGCCAGGAACACCACCGTCATCGCCCCCAGCACGGCCCCGCCGGAGAGCAGGAACATCAGCAATATCTGGTACTTCGCCGCCTCCATCGGCGGCAGCCCGGCGAGAATCTGGCCGGTCATGATGCCCGGCAGCGTTACCAGTCCGGCCGCCGACATCTGGTTGATCACCGGCAACAGCCCACATCGGATCGAGGCCCGGACCAGTCCCGCCATCGCCCGCCAGGTCGTCGCCCCGAGGCAAAGCTGCGCCTCGATCGCCGCGCGCTCGCGCACCACGCCGGCCAGCAGATGGTCCAGCGCCAGGCTCGCGCTACTCAGCACGGTGCCCAGCACGATGCCGGACAGCGGAATGGCATAGCGGGCCTCGTACCAGGGATGCGGCCGCAGTGCCGTGGTCAGCGCCAGCACGCTGGTCACCCCGGTCGCGAACGCCACCGCCGCCGCGCCGGCGCGCAAATTGCCCAACCGCACCAGCCGCTGTTCGGGCCGCGCCGCCACCTCGCGCCCGGCCACCGCCACCATCAGCATGATCACCGCCAGCGTCACCGGCGGGAAGGCCAGCGCAAACACCCGCGCCAGCACGAAGCCGATGAACACCAGTTGCACCACCATGCGCGCCGCGGCGATCGCCAACTGCTTGTGCACGCGCAGCCCCAGCGCCACGCTGATCGCCCCATCCAGCACAATCAGCGTGGCGGCGATCGCGAGGTCGGTCGGCGACAGCAGGATCGGGTTCATGCCGGAACCAGCCGTCCGGCGCGCATGACCAGATGCGTCCGGCCCAGCCGTCGCGCCTGCGCCGCATCGTGCGTGACCAGCACGATCGCCGTGCCGGTCGCCAGGCGCTCGCGCAGCAGCATTTCCGCCATGGCGACCGAAGCTTCGTCCAACGGTCCGGTCGGCTCGTCCAGCAGCAGCACCGGCGCTTCCCGCAGCAATACCCGCGCGAGCGCGAGGCGCTGGCGTTCGCCGGTGGACAGCCGCAGCACCGGACCGTCGATCAGTTCCGGTTTCAGGCCCAGCCGCGCCGCGACGGCGCGCGCTGCCGCCAGATCGGGAAAATGCTCGGCGACATCGTCGCCCCACCACCCGGATTCCGCCGGCGCATAGGCGACGAGCCGCCGCCACGCCGGTGCCGGCATGCCGGAGCGCCGCCGCCCGTCCAGCCAGACCTCGCCCTGGTGCGGGTCCAGATCGGCGAGCATGCGCAGGAACAGGCTTTTTCCACTGCCGGAGAGCCCTGTTACGGCCAGGCATTCGCCCGCAGCGACAGTCACATCAAAAGGCCCTGCCAGCGCACTGTGCAGGGCTTCGGAGCGAAGGCGTGGGGGTAAGGAAGGAAGGCCAGGGGCTCTGCCCCTGGACCCCGCCAAGGGCCGAGAGGCCCCTGGACCCCGCTCATTGAAGGGTTGTGTGAGGAGGGGGGTAAGGAGTTGCCGCGGCCCCGCCTCACCCCCCTCCTCACACAACCCTCTAAACGAATGGGTTCCAAGGGCCTCTCGGCCCTTGGCGGGTCCAGGGCAGCGCCCTGGCCTTCCTTCAACCCCCCAGCGCCCCAAGCAACCGCGCATGGCTCCGCGCGCCCTTATGAAAGCACCGCACCTCGAATTTCTCGTTCGGGCTGTGCACCTGGTCATCCGCCAGCCCGAAGCCCATCAGCAGCGTATCCAGGCCGAGTTCGTGCTGCAGCGTCTCCACCACCGGAATCGAGCCGCCGCAGCCGATGAAGGCGGCAGGCCGGCCGTATTCGGCGGCCAGCGCCGCGGACGCGGCCTGCACAAAACGGTTGTCGGTGGCGATTTCAATGCCGGCGTCAGCACCCAACACCTGAAAGCTCAGCTTCGCATCGGCCGGCACGCCGTCCCGCATGAATTGCTGGAACGCAGCGACGACCTTGTCCGGGTCCTGCCCCGGCACCAGCCGGAAACTTACCTTGGCGCCGGCCTCGGCGGGGATCACGGTTTTGGCGCCCGGTCCCTGGTAACCGCCCCAGATGCCGTTGATGTCGCAGGTCGGGCGCGCCCAGAGCCGTTCCAGCGGCGTGCGGCCGGTCTCGCCGCAGGGGGTGGTCAGCCCGACATCGCCCAGGAAGCGCGCCTCGTCGAAGCCCAGTGCCGCCCACTGGGCCGCGCGAGCCGGCGAAATGTCGCGCACGCCGTCGTAGAAGCCCGGCAATTGAACACGGCCCTCCGCATCCTTCAACCGGCCGAGCGCCACGACCAGCGCATTGATGGGGTTGAGGGCGGAGCCGCCGTAGATGCCGGAGTGGAGGTCACGGTTGGCGGCCTTCAGGTCCACCTGGATATAGTCGATCCCGCGCAGGCTGGTGGAGAGGGCGGGTGTGTCAATGTCCCACATGCCGGTGTCGGAGATCACGGCGATGTCGGCACGCAACGCGTCGCGGTTGGCGGTGACAAAAGACTTGAAGTTGGCACTGCTGATCTCCTCCTCGCCCTCGATCAGCACGGTCACGCGGCAAGGCAGGGTGCCGGTTTCGGCGTGCCAGGCGCGCAAGGCGGTCAGCCACATGCAAACCTGGCCTTTGTCGTCCACCGCGCCGCGGGCGTACACCCGCTTGCCGTGCGGCCCGTCCACCACCGCCGGCTCGAAGGGCGGGTAGGTCCACAGCGCGAACGGCTCGGCCGGCTGCACGTCGTAATGGCCGTAATAGAGCAGGTGCGGCGCCGCGCCGCCGGGGCCAGGATGGTGGCCGACCACGCAGGGAAGCCCCGCGGTGTCGCGCACCGAGGCGGTAAAGCCGATCCCGGCCAGTTGTGCCGCGGCGAATTCGGCGGCGCGCCGGCAATCGGCGGCGTGCGCGGGCTGGGCGCTGACGCTGGGGATGCGCAGCCAGTCCAGCCAGCGCGCCTGGGCGTCGGCCTGGCCGGCGTCGATACGGGCGAGGACTTTCTCGGTCGGGTGCATGGGGCTCGGCTCCGGTCGGTTCGTCGCGCGTCGGGGTGGGCGCAGCGTGCCCAAGCGGCGCGCGCTCGGCAACCGTCGGCCAGACGTGTAAGCTGGCCCGCCAACACGGAGGAGAAGCCACACGGATGCGACGCAGGACCTTCCTGGTCGGCAGCGGAGCCGCTTGCCTGCCGCATCCGGCGATCGCCCAGCTTGGCCGCGCCAGGAATGCCCGCCTGTTGCGCTTCGTGCCCGAGGGCAACCTGCACAATCCCGATCCGATCTGGGCCTCGGACACGGTTTCGCGCAATCACGGATTCATGATCTGGGACACGCTGTACGGCCAGGATTCCAGCGGTCGCCCCAGCCCGCAGATGGCCGCCGGTCACGAGCTTTCCGAGGACGGCCTGACCTGGCGGTTCACCCTGCGCGAAGGCCTGATCTTCCATGATAACGAGCCCGTGCGCGCGCGCGATTGCGTGTCCTCAATTCTTCGCTGGGCCCGGCGGCGCGGCCTCGGCCAGGCCCTGCTGGCGCGGCTCGACGAAATCCAGCCGCTCGACGACCGCCGCTTCGACATCCGGCTGAAGCAGCCGTTCGCGTTCGTGCTGGAGGCGCTGGGAACCGACACCTGCTTCATCATGCCGGAGCGCATCAGCCGCACCGATTCGTTCAAGCCGATCAAGGAGTATATCGGCAGCGGGCCGTTTCGTTTCCGTCCGCACGAATGGGTCCCGGGGTCGCGCGCGGTGTACGAACGCTGGGAAAAATACCTGCCGATCGCCGGCAATCCGGATTTCACCAGCGGCGGCAAGGTCGCCAATTTCGACCGGGTCGAGTGGATCATCATGACCGACGCCGCCGCCGCCGCGGCGGCGCTGCAGCAGGGCGAGGTGGACTGGGTGCAGCTGCCGCTGATCGACCTGCTGCCGGTGCTGCGCGACTCCGCCGGCGTGACGGTGGCGGTGAATGACGGCATCGGCGTCATTCCCATGATCGCCCTCAACCATATCCATCCGCCATTCGACAATCCGAAGCTGCTGCGCGCCCTGCTGCCCGCGGTCGATCAGTCGGCCTTCGTCGAGGCGGCGATGGGCAGCGAGCGCGATCTGTTCCATGTTCCGGCCGGCGTGTTCACGCCCGGCCTGCCGATGGCCAACGATTCCGGCATGGCGATATTCACCGACCCGCGCGACCCGGCGCTGGCCCGGCAACTGGTGGGCGAGAGCGGCTATAATGGCGAGAAAGTCGTGCTGATGTCGCCCTCCGACTATCCGGCCATCCAGTCGCTTTGCCAGGTGGCGCGCGACCTGTTCGAGCAGGTCGGGCTGAATGTCGAGTATGCCAGCATGGACTGGGCCACGCTGCGGCAACGCCGCACCAGCCGCGAGCCGCCGGAGAAGGGCGGCTGGAATGCCTTCTGCACCACCTATGAGGGGCTGGCGGTCGCCACCCCGGCCAGCCATCTTCCGCTGCGCGGCAACGGCTTGGCCGGCTGGTTCGGCTGGCCCACCAGCCCGCGCATCGAGGCGCTGCGCGATGCCTGGCTCGCGGCGCCGGACCTTCCGGCGCAGCGGGCGATCTGCGCGCAGATCCAGTTGCTGGCATGGGAGGAGGTGCCGTTCGTCCCGCTGGGCCAGTGGTTTAACCCAACGGCGATGCGCGCAAATCTGGTCGATGTGGTAAAGGCGCCGTTCCCGATTTTCTGGGGGGCGCGGAAGGCGTGATGCAGGGCCAGCCCGTCGCCCGTCGGGCGATCGAATTTGCGAAGGCAAGACCATTGATATTATTAAGTTTCTCCGCGTCTGCCGGCCGCTCGCGGGCATTCCTTTGCAAACTCTCAACCGATCGCGAGGTACAGGTTTGAGCTGAACGGACCGAGCCGCAGGCCGGTATGGCCGGTCCGGTATGCCGCGGCATCTTGGCCGAGCCGCGCGAGCCGTCGGGACGACATCAGGATGAGGTTGGCCGGGTCCGCCCATTGCGCCTTGCCGGCGGCGCGGCAAGCCAGTCGAAAGGTTAAATCGAGATAATGCACAAGCGGCAATGCCGTGTGGTGCTCGACCGGGAAGAAGCGGTTCGGGACAGCCACGAACACGCGGCGGGCCACCCGGCGCAGTTCGGTGAGCAACGCCTGCTGGGCATCCGGGCTGCCGACATGTTCCAGCACCGCATTGGAGAAGGCGATGTCGAAGGCGCGATCGGCGAACGGCATGCCGGTGTTCGCCGCGACGCGCAGGTATTGCACCTGCGGGAACGCGCACCGGAACGCGGCCCCGTCGTCCAGCCCCACCGCCGTGATTCGGGCCGGATGAGGATAGAGCCGCTCCAGCAGGTTGGCGCCTTCGCCGACCACGGTGGACACGCCGACATCGAGGATGCTGGAATCAGCGGCCGGGCGCATGGTGGACAGGAAGTCGCGGTAAATCCTGTTGCGGGCACGAACCAGAAGTTGCTCGGCAAGCGAGCCGGGCTGCGCCACTTCGTAGTATCTGTCATCCCCGTGGAACGTCTCGGTCATGCCCATCACCGCTCCCGATGGAGACGATACGAGGAGCCGGAATCCAAATCAAGGACGCCGTAATGGCTTGCACGTCCCGCCTGTCCCCGGTTGGCGTTGACCACGACCCAGGTGAGCCTAATTTGGTGCCGGCCTGTTGCAGGACGACATGGCCCCAGCGGAGGTACCTGACCGTGCCGAAGACTACCCCCGCGGCGCCAGCCGCAGCTTCGCTACACGTTATACGTGTCGCTATACTGCCCCTGCTCGCGCTGATTTCAGCCTGTACCGTCGGACCCGATTTCGAGCGGCCGGCGCCCTGGTGGAATCCCACCGCCTGGCGCGGCACCGGGCAGCCGGAGACGTCCTCGGTCAGTCAGCCCGTCGCTGAGCCGATCGATCCGCAATGGTGGAAGCTGTTCGGCGACCCGCAACTGACCGGGCTGGAGCAGCGCCTGGCCGAGGCCAACCTCGATGTGCGGGTGGCCAGCATCCGGCTGGCCGAGTCGCGCGCGGCGGTGGGCGTGGCCGCGGCGGCGGGCCTGCCCTCGGTGAACGGCAATGCCAGCTACACGTACCAGCAGCTCAGCCAGAAAGGCGCGCTGTCGCTGGTCAGCACCGGCGGCGCGGCGAGCCAGGCCAATGGCGCCGGGCAGTCGCAGAACGGCGCCGAGGTCCCCAATATCGGCATTTTCCAGCCCTTCAACCTGTTTCAGTACCGGCTTCGACGCTTCCTGGGAGGCCGATATCTGGGGCCGTGTCCGCCGCAGCGTCGAGTCCGCCGATGCCAGCGTGGACGCCAGCGAGGATGCCCGCCGCGATACGCTGCTGACCGCGGCGGCCGAGCTGGCGCGCGACTACATCCAGTTGCGCGGGGTGCAGCGCAACATCGACATCACCCGCCAGAACCTCGACATCGCGCGCCAGACCCTGGACCTGACGCGCCAGCGCGCGGAGGGCGGGCTGACCACCGACCTCGACGTGGCCAACGCCGCCGCGCAGGTGGCAACCGTTGCGGCCGAGCTGCCGACGCTGGAGGCGCAGCAGGCGCAGCTTATCAACGCTATCTGCCTGCTGCTCGGCGAGAAGCCGGCGGCGCTGACCGCCGAACTGGCCGACCCGAAGGCCATTCCGCCGGTGCCGCCGCTTGTGCCCGTGGGCCTGCCCTCGGAGCTGGCGCGGCGCCGCCCCGACATCCGCCGCGCCGAAGCGCAACTGCACGCGGCCACCGCCGACGTGGGCGTGGCGGTGGCCAATTTCTATCCGAGTTTTTCCCTCTCCGGCAGCGCCGCCATCCAGGCCATTCAGTTCAGCGACCTGGCCGACTGGGGCTTGGCCAAGACCTTTGCCCTCGGCCCCTCGATCACCGTGCCCATCTTCGAGGGCGGCAAGCTCAAGCGCACGCTGGAACTGCGCAAGGCGCAGCAGCAGGAGGCGGCCGTGACCTACCAGCGCACCGTGCTCGGCGCGCTGCACGAGGCCGACAACGCGCTGACCGCCTATGAGGCCGAGCAGCACCGCCGCGAACAATTGCAGCAGGCGGTGGTGCAGAACCGCCGGGCGCTGTCGCTCGCGCTCGACCGTTACAAGCAGGGCGTGACCGACTTCCTGCAGGTGCTGGACGTGCAGCGCAGCCTGCTGGCAGCCGAGCAACAGTTCACCGACAGCACCACCACGGTCTCGACCGATCTGGTGCAGATCTACAAGACGCTCGGCGGCGGCTGGGAAACCGACTTTCCCGAAACGCCGCCGGCGGCGGTGAAGGGGGCGGCGCTGTAACGTCCGACGCCGCACATCCTGCGGGGCGGCGCATGTAAGCGACCCTTGACAATTTTTCATACCCTTGGATAGTCGCGGCAGCAGGAGCCGCAGGGTATGGAACGCGTCACGATCAGCATGTCCGACGAATTCGCGGACGCGCTTTCCGCGTTCATGGACAGCCACAAATACCAAAACCGTTCGGAGGCGATCCGCGACCTGGCGCGCCTCGGCCTCAATCTCGCGGACATCGACGGCGGCATGACGGGCGATTGCATCGCCACGCTGTCCTACGTGTTCAATCACCACACGCGGGAACTGTCGAAGCGGCTGACCGATGCGCATCACGCGCACCACGACCTTCAGGTCGCCACCATGCATGTTCATCTCGACCACGAGACCTGCCTTGAAGTGGCCGTCCTGCGCGGACCGGCCGAAGCGGTGAAGGCGTTCGCCAAGGCCGTCATCGCCGAGCGCGGAGTCAGCCACGGCCAGGTCAGCTTTGTTCCGCTCACCATCGACACGCAGTCGCATGTGCATGGCGGCGCCGGGCATGCGCACGCGCATCTGCATCCGCGTCCCGCATGACCGTGTCTGCGGCTTAATAACGAACGGCGACCCGGCGGAGGAAGCAGCGTGACGATTGGTTCTGCTGGCGTCGTCCCCGGCGCGAAGACAAACCTGCGGCGGAAGGTCATCGGCATCACCGTGCTGCTGGTTGTCGCCAATATCGCCGCCTGGGCCTGGGCGCTGATCGCCTTCCGCGACTACCCGATCCTGCTGGGAACGTCCCTGCTGGCCTACAGCTTCGGTCTGCGGCACGCCTTCGATGCCGACCATATCGCCGCCATCGACAACGTCACCCGCAAGCTGATGCAGGAAGGCCAGCGCCCGGTTTCCGTCGGCCTGTTCTTCTCGCTGGGTCATTCCACCATCGTGGTGGCGCTGTCGGTCGCCATCGCCATTACCACGACGACCCTGCAATCGCGATTCGATGCCTTCAGGGATGTCGGCGGCGTGATCGGCACGCTGGTATCGGCGCTGTTCCTGTTCGCCATCGCGTTCGCCAATTTGCTTGTTCTGATCTCGCTCTATCGTAGCTTTCATAACGTTAAACGCGGCGGCCGTTTCGACGAGGACGATTTTTTCCGGGTGCTGTCGCAGCGCGGCTTGCTCGGGCGCGCTTTTCGCCGGTTCTTCCGCGCGATTGAACGCGGCTGGCAGATGTATCCGCTCGGCATGCTGTTCGGCCTCGGCTTCGACACGGCCACCGAGGTCGGTCTGCTGGGCATTTCGGCGACCCAGGCCACGCAGGGCCTGTCGATCTGGTCGATCATGGTGTTTCCGGCGCTGTTCACCGCCGGCATGTCGCTGCTCGATACCGGCGACAGCATTCTGATGGTGGGCGCCTATGGCTGGGCCTTCGCCAAGCCGATCCGCAAGCTCTACTACAACCTGACCATCACCGCCGTGTCGGTGCTGGTCGCCGTGCTGGTCGGCGGCATCGAAGCGCTTGGCCTGATCGGCGACCGGCTGGCCCTGACCGGCGGGTTTTGGGATGCGATCGGGGCGCTCAACGATAATTTCGGGCTGCTTGGCTATCTGATCGTCGGCATTTTCGTCGCCAGCTGGCTGGTCTCCGCCCTGGTCTACCGTGCCAGGGGCTATGACGACATCGAGGTATCCGTCGAGTAGCCACGACAGCGGCGGGCGGTGTGGCCGCGGCGCCGCTACGCCTGCGGATTGATCACCGCCTTGTAGGCGTGCCATGTCGCATGTCCCGCCAGCGGCAGGGTGATGGCGAGGCCAACATAGCACGCCGCCATTCCCACCGCCGTCAGCACGACCAGCAACACCGCCCACAGCATCATGGTGCGCAGATTCAGCATCACCGCCGTAAAGCTGGTGGCAATCGCTTCAGCCATGCCGACCTGCCGGTCCAGCAACATCGGCAGGGCGAAGGCACCGCCGGCGAATGCCAGCGCCGCGATAGCGGCGCCGAGAGCCAGGAAAAGCGCCAGGAACACCAGCCCATCGACGGTGAAGAAGGTGGCATCCAACAGGCTCTGCGGGTCGAGCGCTCCCGTGGAAGGGAAGGTCAGGGCGAAAATGAGCTCGGAGAGGCGGATCCAGAGCAGGAAGAGGAACATGAAGGCCAGGCCGGCATAGAAGATCGGGCCTGCGTTCACCTTGCAGGCAAGCAGCGCCCGAGCGAAGGACGGTTGCTCGCCCCGCTCGAGGTCGCGGCTGATGGCCTGGAAACCGAGCGTCAGCGCCGGCCCCAGGATCATGAACCCGGCGGCGAACGGCAGCAGCAGGTAGATCATTTGCATGCGCCAGAGCCCGAGTGTGAGGACGAGGCCGGCGACCACGAAAAGCAGGCCGTAGCTCAGGCTCGTTGCCGGGGCCGCGATGAAATCCAGCCAGCCGGCTGCGAGCCAGCGGAAGGGCTGCCTGCGGGTGACGCGGCGCACATGGTCAGCATAGGGTAAGGACGTCGCGGAAAATCCGTCATGGGTGATAGGCACCGGTTCCCCCCAGCATTGATTGTGTTGTAAGCAAAACTTTTTTGCAGCGTAGCATGGGTTGGTGTCGGCGGCGCAGCAGGATCATGCTGGGCCTGTCCTGCGCCGGTTCAACAAAGTGAGACCCGACCACCGCGGCGGAAAATACTGCCGGGGTCGGCGCCGTCCATTATCCATCACCCCACGGTCAGAAGTTGAACGTGGCCCGCAGCGTGAAGGCGACAGCGAAGCTCGTGTCCGGCGCCAGGGCCGGGTTGCAATAGACCTGCACATCCGGCGTGAGGTGCAGCGGCTTGAACACCGTGTAGCTGTAATAGAGTTCAGCCACCCATTCCGCTTCGCGCGACGGACTTCCCACCGCCGCCTTGTTGGTCTTGTCCCAGGCAATGCCAAGGCCGGCCTGGTCGAGCCGGTGGCGGCCGAACGGATCGTTCACGATGCCGCCGAACGCGACCGAGGTCTCGATCGGGATCGCCTCGCCCGAGGCGTTGCTGGCGCGGATGAAAATCCCATAGCGCGCCGTAAGGTTCTGCGCCGCGCTGAATGAAACACCTTGCGACGCGCTCGGCTGCAGCGGCACTGCGGGCTGGGTGTAGTACAGAATACTGTAGGTGCCGCCGGCCAGGAATGTCGGCGTCCACTGCGCCGTCATGAACCAGGCGAGCAGACCGTCGTGGAAACCATTGATGGTCACGGACCGGCCGAACACGTCGGTGGCACTCTGCACGCCGCCGGCAAACTGCAACGCGCTGGTCGGCGCGATCTGCACATAGGTGCCGGTGCCGGCATTGGCGTAGGTTTGCGTGGCGTTCTGCGCGAGGGCGTAGTTGATGAAATTGGCCTGCGCATCGCCCGCATATTGGTTGCCGTCGTACTGACCCAGGGAATACTGCCCGACGGCGAGGGCCAGCCAGTTACCGGGAAAGCTATGGGTGTAGGTGATCTGGGAAAACTGGTAGCTGTCGTCGCCCCAGTCGTTCGGCGGGGTGATCAGGCCCATCCGGGCCTGCCGGGAATTGGTGGTGGCCTGGGTCCAGAACTGATTGCTCTGAAAGGCGAAATCAACCGCGCCCGAGCCGATCGCGGTGTTGGTGAACGGCGTCCAGGTGATCGCGGGCGAATAGACCAGTTCGCCGATGCCGGGGCCGCCGCCCGGACTGGCCCATTGCCCGAAGACCGAGACGGGCATGGAGAACTGGATATTGGCGTCGCTCTGGGCCTTGTCCTTCAATACGATATAATCATCGTACACCGTGTTCAGTTCGTGGGTGACATCCTGCAGAAGGTCCATCGCCTCGGCCGGCTGGTGGAGATCGATTTGCGGCTTCACCGTGGCCGAGGCGTGCGCCCCCGCGTGTCCGCCGTCGCCGGACGCCGCCCCGGCCGGACCCGGCGCGATCGGCAGTAACGACATTGCGCCTATCGCCATGGCCAGGCCGCGCGCCAACGCCGATCGCCCGCCGACCATGCCGTGCCCCCCGAAAACCTGCCGTTCCGACCGCGAGGGCAATGGTGCCCAGGTGAGGATCAATTTGTCGATAATTCCGGCGCGGGGGCCGGCGCGGCGCCGGCGTGACGCGCGCCGTCCCATCCTCTATCCTGCGCGCGAATCGCGGCTTGGCAGCAGGAGGGACCGCATGACCGATCCCGCCAGCTTCCGCAAAGCCCGCGGCGCTTTCTTCACCCCGGCCGCCATCACCGCCTATCTCGCGGCCTGGGCGATCCGCACCCCGGCCGACCATGTGCTGGAACCCTCCTGCGGCGAGGCATCGTTCCTCGTCGCGGCCGGCGAACGGCTGCGTGCCCTGAGCACGCCGCCGGACCGGCTCGCCGCGCAGTTGCACGGGGTGGAAATCCACCCCGGCTCGGCCCGCCAAGCCGCCCGGCTGCTCGCCGAGCGGGGGCTGCGCGCCGGCATCGAGGTGGGTGATTTCTTCGCCCGTCCGCCCGCACCGGCGTTCGATGCCGTCATCGGCAACCCGCCCTACGTCCGCTACCAGAATTTTTCCGGCGAGGCGCGCGCGCGGGCGCAACGCGCGGCGCTCGCTGCCGGCGTGCGGCTGACCGGCCTGTCCAGCTCCTGGGCGGCGTTCACCATCCATGCCAGCCGGTTCCTCCGCCCGGACGGGCGCCTCTCACTCGTGCTGCCGGGCGAACTGCTCACGGTGAACTACGCCGCCCAGGTGCGCCGTTTCCTGCTGCAGCGGTTTGCCCGCGTGCGGCTGGTGCTGTTCGAGACCCGGGTGTTTCCCGGGGTGCTGGAAGAGGTCGTGCTGCTGCTCGCCGAAGGGCAGGGCGGGGCGCCGCATTTCGAGCTGTTCCAGGCCGACAGCCTGGACGCGCTGCCCGCGCCGAACGCCCCCGCCTGGACCGAGCACTGGCCGGAAGACGGGAAAAAATGGACGCCGGCGCTGATCGCCGCCGATTTGTTTTCGCTCTACCGCCATCTCGCCGCCGGCCCTGGCTTTGCCTCGATGCTGGACTGGGGGGAGACCTGGCTGGGCGCGGTGACCGGCAACAATGCCTGGTTCAGCCTCGGCCGCGAGGAAGCGGCGCGGCTCGGCCTGGCGGCGGACGATCTGCGGCGGATATCGCCACCCGGCTCGCGCCACCTGAAGGGCCTGGAATTCGACCGCCGCACCTGGGAGCAACTGGCCGCCGACGGCGCCGCCTGTTTCCTGTTCGATCCGCGCGACGACACCGACCCCGCCGTGCGCCGGCGGATCGAGGCCGGGCGGCAGCGTGGGGTGGAAACGGCATATAAGTGCCGGGTGCGCGCGCCCTGGTGGCGGGTGCCGGTGGGGGCGGTGCCCGACCTGCTGCTGACCTACATGAACCAGGACCGCCCGCGCCTGCTGACCAATGATGCGCGGGTGCATATCCTGAACTCGGTATACGGCGTGACGCTGCGCCCCGGCCTGCGCCGGCTCGGCCGGGAGATGCTGCCGCTGTCGTTCCTGAACAGCTTTTCTCTCCTCGGGGCGGAGATGGTCGGGCGCTCCTATGGCGGGGGCCTGCTCAAGCTGGAGCCGCGGGAGGCCGATACCCTGCCGGTGCCGTCCCCGGCCACGCTGCGCGACGCGGCGGCGCCGTTGCGCGCCGCGCGTCCGGCGGTGGCGGCGGCGCTGCGGGCCGGCGACGTGGCGGGGGCGGTGGCGCAGGTGGACCGCATCCTGCTGACCGGCCAGCTCGGCCTGGACGACGGCCAGCTTGCCGCGCTGCGGATGGCGCGCGACCTGCTCAGCCAGCGCCGCCGGTCCCGCGGGAGGGGCCATGCTGGGCGTTGACGCGGTGCTGGCGGCCTCGCTGGCGCGAACTCGGTGCCAAGCCGCCGGACGATGCCAGCCAGGCGGCCAAGAAGCGCTACAGCGAGCGCGTGTCGGAAGCGGTGGCGCTGGTGTTCGCGCAGGAGTTGCGCGAGCGCGGGATGCGCGGCACGCGGCCACTGCGCGCCGGTGGCGTGGATGGCAGCGGTGCGGAACGGCGCATGGCCGGCGGCATCGGCGCCAAGAAAGTGGACGTCACCTGGGCCACCGAGGAATCCGGTCTGCTGCTGGGCATCTCGATCAAGTCGATCAACTTCCGCGATCCGCGCACCGGCAATTTCCAGAAGAACCTGACCAATCGGCGTGGCGACATGCTGATGGAGGCGGTGACGCTGCACCGGCGTTTTCCGTATGCGGTGCTGGCCGGTTTTTTCTTCCTCGATGCCGGGGCGGAGACCGACAGCACGCAGAACCGGGACGGCAGCGCCAGGCGGCGCTCGACGTTCCTGAACGCGCATGCGCGCATGAAGCTGTTCACCGGCCGCGACGATCCCGCGGGCCGCGACGAGCAGTACGAACGCATGTATGTATTGCTGCTGGATGCGGCGTCCGGGCCGGTGGCGGTGCGGGCCACCGAGGTTGGCCGCCCGGAGGTGCCGGTGCCGCTGCCGGCAATATTCGACACCCTCGTCACGCTGGTAGCGGAAAGAAACCCGGACTTTTATGAAGCAATGGAAGGCAGCATCGTCCCAGTTTCTTGAGGAACGGGTTCCAAGGGCCTCTCGGCCCTTGGCGGGTCCAGGGCAGAGCCCTGGCCTTCCTGTTTTGCCAGCCGATAAACCACATGCCGCCGCAACAAACTCCCATCCGGGACCCGAGGATGGTCGAAACTCGCCAGCGGATCGAGCCGCATCCCGATCTTCTCCATGACCCGCCGTGAAGGGCCGTTCACGGCCGCGGTGAAAGCCAGGATTTCCGCCACGCCCAACCGGGCGAACCCATCCGCGGCCGCGGCGCGCGCGGCCTCGGGCGCGTAGCCGTGGCCCCACCAGGGGGCGCCCAGCGTCCAGACCAGTTCGACGCCCGGGGTCACCGGCAGGTCGGGCGGGATGGTGGACAGGCCGACGAAGCCGATCAGCCCGGTGCCCGGCAGCTCGGCGGCCCAGATGCCGAAGCCGTGGCGGTCGATATGGGCCTGGGTGCGTTCCATCCAGGCATCGGATTGCGCCGGTGTCCGGGTGATGCCGAAGAATTGCATGGTATGCGGATCGCCGGTGATGGCGGCGAGCGGCGCCCGGTCGGCGTCGCGCCAGGCGCGCAGGATCAGGCGGGGGGTGATCAGGTCGGGCATGGTTGGGGCCGGCGCAGGCACTTCACGGTCCGTCAAACTGCGTGCCGTTTTTGCATATCGTTACCATGCCTGGACCCATAAGCGGTTTCAAGAGACAAAGGATTCACGGGGCGGACTCCCGGCCGGCGGGCCGGGCGGCCGTTCTGTGTCGCATGCTTGATTTACACCAGGAGGATCACCCGATGACCTGCAGGCTCCCGACCATGCCGACCGCAATTGCCTTCGTCGCCGCCGCCTTGCTGCTGCCGCTGGGTCCGTCCGCGATGGCGCAGGACGGTATCGCGCCGCAGAACAGCCCCATCGTCAGTCCGGTGCCGCTGCCGGAGGCGCTGACCCTGCACGCCAAGATCACCGCGCTCAACCCGGATACAAGGGCGGTCACGCTGACCGGCGCCTCCGGCCAGTCCATCACAATCATCGCCGGCCCGGACGTGCGCCTCGATCAGCTCAAGGTCGGCGATACCGTCAACGCGAAGTACTACCGCTCGGTGGCGTTCGGGGTGGCGGGCCCGGGCTCGACCGCGCCGGATGACGGTTCGGCCGCCCTCATCGCGCGGCCGGTTCAGGGGCCGGGCGGCATTATCCTCAAGCTGACGCGGATCAGCGCGACCGTGGTCGGCATCGACCTGCCGGACCATAGCATCGATGTCGTCGATCCCTCCGGCGGCGCGGTTCGCACCCTTGTCGTTACTGATCCCAACCGGATTGCGCTGCTGCCGCAGCTCAACGTGGGCGACACCGTGACCGCGGTGGTGAGCCAGACGCTGGCCGTGTCGATCACGCCCGCGCCCAAGAGCTGGTTCTAACCTCTAACGGCGGCCGCTGCGGGCAGGTCCCGTGGCGGCCGTGTTTCCGCTTCGCTACGCCGGCGGCTGCAATACCCCGTCGGCCCAGGCTTCCAGTCGCTTCGCCTCGGTGTTCAGCGAGCCGACGCGTTCACCGAGCGCCCCAAGTTTGTCATTGTAAGACAGCAACGAAGTGTTCAGGTCCTGCACGCTGCCGCGCAGCGTGCCCAGCGCGCCGCGCCAGCCCGCAACCGCCTCGCGCTGAGCCGCCAGCGCCGTATTCAGCGCCGCCAGCGCCCGGCGCAGCCGCTCCTGCGGGTCCTCGCTGGCGGGGTCATGCTCCGCCTGGGGGGCAGGCGCGCGGACCGGGGTGGGGAAAGGAATGACAGTGCCGGTGGTCGGGAGGGTCATGCGGCGTTTCTCCGCTGGAGCGACGATGGTTAACAAACCATGAATCGGATCAGCGTGCGAGAGAAAAATCACGCATTGGTCATGCGTGACAGCTTCGCTCCCGGCCCCTCATTTCCGCCCGCCGCCGGGCGATAGGATGCCGGGGGACCGGCGGACCTGTATGCTGGCCCCGGCTTCGCCGCCGCCCGCCCTCGCCACGCCTGTCCTCGCCACGCCTGTCCTCGAACGCAAACAGGACCATGGAAGCCGCACTCGACATCGCCCTCATCCTGTTGCTGATCGCCTTCAACGCCCTGTTCGCGCTGAGCGAGCTGGCGCTGGTCTCGGCCAACCGCGCCCGCCTGGCCGTGCTGGAGCGCAAGGGCGTGGCCGGCGCCGGACCTGGCCCGCGCGCCTGGCCGAGGACCCGCAGCTGTTCCTGCCGACCGTGCAGGTCGGCATCACCGCTGGTCGGCGTGCTGTCGCGGCGTGTATCGGCGGCGCCCACGTCGCGGCGCTGCTGACGCCGGTGCTGGAGGAAGTGCCCTGGATCGGTGCCTTCGCCTCCAGCCTGTCGCTGGCGCTGGTGGTGGTGGTGCATCACCTATTTTACCCTGGTGCTGGGCGAGCTGGTGCCCAAGCAGCTCGGCGCTGCGCGCGCCCGGAGCGCATCGCCGCCCGCGTCGCCGGTCCGCTGGCGGCGGTGGCGCGCGCGGTCGCGGCCGGTCGTCTGGGTGCTCGGCAATCCTCCGGCGCTGGTGCTGCGGCTGTTCGGCGCCGCATCGCGCGCCAGCCGCAGACCGTGACCGAGGAGGAGCTGAAGGCGCTGCTGGCCGAGGGCGAGCAGACCGGCGTGCTGGAGACCGGGGAGCGCGACATGATCGAGCGCGTGCTGCGGCTGGCCGACAAGCCGGTGCGCGCCATCATGACGCCGCGCACCGAGCTGACCTGGATCGACCGCACCGACCCGCCGCGCGAGATCGCGGCGACGCTGAAATCGGCGCCGCATTCGCCGCTTCGTGGTGTGCGACGGCAGCGTGGATAACGTGGTGGGCGTGGTGCAGGCCAAGGACCTGCTCGACCGCCATCCTGGACGGCAAGGAGTTGTCGATCGGCGCCGGCGCTGCGCCAGCCGATCGTACATGCCGGACACGGTCACCGCGCTGGACGCGCTGGAGCGGCTGAAGGCCGATCCGCTGGGGCTGGCGCTGGTGCTCGACGAATACGGCAGCTTCGAGGGCGTGGTGACCGCGGCCGATGTGTTGGAGGCGATCGTCGGCGATCCGGCCGATACCGGTCCGGCGCCCGGCGAGGGGATCGCGCCGGAGGATGGCGCGTCATTCCTCGACGGCATGATGCCGGTGGACGAGGCGAAGGCGCGGCTCGGCCTGCCCGACCTGCCGGCCGAGGGCAGCTACCACACCATCGCCGGGCTGCTGCTGGCGCTGCTGCGGCGGGTGCCGCGACAGGGCGACCGGATCGTGTTCGGCGGCTGGCTGTTCGAGGTGATGGAGATGGAGGGCCGGCGGGTGGCCCGGGTGCGGGCGAGCCGGGAGAAGCTGGCGGAGGAGTAGTCCGGCTAGCCCTGGCCGCCATCCGGCACGAGCACCGCCGCACCGGTGAGCGCGCCGGTTCGCAGGCGGTGCAGGGCCTCGTTGGCCTGGGCGAGGGGAAACGCGGTGGTCTCGGTGACGACCGGGATGCGCGCGGCAAGGGCCAGGAACTCGGTGCCATCGCGGCGGGTGAGATTGGCCACCGAGCGGACGCTGCGCTCCATCCACAGCAGCGAATACGGGAAGGCGGGAATGTCGCTCATATGGATGCCGCCGCATACCACCGTGCCGCCGGGTGCGACCGCGCGCAGGGCGGCGGGCACCAGGGCGCCGACGGGTGCGAAGATCAACGCGGCGTCGAGCGGCTCGGGTGGCGCCTGGTCCGATCCGCCGGCCCAGACGGCGCCGAGGCGGCGGGCGAAATCCTGCGCGGTGGTGTCGCCAGGGCGGGTGAAGGCGAACACCTCGCGTCCCTCCCAACGGGCCACCTGGGTGGCGATGTGGGCGGCGGCGCCGAAGCCGTACAGGCCGAGGCGGCGCGAATCGCCGGCCATGCGCAGGGTGCGGTAGCCGATCAGGCCGGCACACATCAGCGGGGCGGCCTGGATGTCGGTGAAGCCGTCGGGGATGGCGAAGCAGAAGCGTTCGTCGGCGACGGCATGGGTGGCGTAGCCGCCGTCGATCTGGCAGCCGGTGAAGCGGGCGTTGGGACAAAGGTTCTCCCGCAAGCTGCGGCAGAACCGGCAGGTGCCGCAGGTCCAGCCCAGCCAGGGGATGCCGACGCGGTCGCCCACGGCGAAACGGCCGGCACCGGGGCCGAGCGCGTCCACCCGGCCGATGATCTCATGGCCCGGAACGATCGGCAGGCTTGTGGCGGCCAATTCGCCGTCGACCACGTGCAAATCGGTGCGGCAGACCGCGCAGGCGGCAACCCGCACCCGGAGCTGGCCGGGGCCGGGAATGGGGAGGGGGCGGTCCTCGGGGTGCAGGGCCTCGCCGAGATGGCGCAGGACCATCGATGTCATGGCGGTTGTCCCGAACGGCACGGTCAGCCGGAGGTTAGCATAGGGAGGAAGGAAGGCCAGGGCTCTGCCCTGGCCTTCCAGGGGAATCGCACTTGGAATTTCCTTGACAGCGCGACGGCGGCTTGCGCGGGGCGGGGCGATGGATTCTACCGGAGGGCGCGCGAAACCTGCGGTGGGAGGACGCCTTGGATCAGTTTGCCGGCTGCTGGGAGGGTCTGGAAGACCCACGAACCGGGAATGCCGGGCTGCATGACTTCCATGAGTTGCTGATGATTGCGCTGTGTACAGTGTTATGTGGCGGCCAGGGTGCGGTGGACATGGCTCGGTTTGCGGAAGCGAAAGAGCCGTTCCTGCGCGGCTTTCTCAAGCTGGAGAAGGGCATTCCAAGTCACGACACTTTCAGCCGCCTGTTCCGCCTGCTCGACCCGGCGCAGTTTGGCGCGGCGTTTCAGCGGTTCATGGCGCAGTTTTCGAGTACGGTTCAGGGCGTTGTAGCGATCGATGGCAAGGTTCTGCGTCGCTCCTTCGATCGCGCCAGCGGCAAGTCACCGCTGCATATGGTCAGTGCCTGGGGATGCGAGCAGCGCCTGGTGCTGGCGCAGATCGCCACCGACGCCAAATCAAATGAGATCACCGCGGTGCCGAAGTTGCTGGAGATGCTGTCACTGAAAGGCACGATCGTGACCGCCGACGCGCTCAACTGCCAGCGGGCGATTGCTCAGCAGATCGTCGATCAGGGCGGCGACTATGCCCTGGCGCTGAAGGGCAATCAGGGCACGCTGCATGATGACGTCAGCACGTTCCTCAATGACCCGGCCAGCAAACCGGCGACGAGCGCGCAAAACGTGGACGCCGATCACGGCCGCATCGAGACCCGCACGGCCACGGTCTCGACCGATATCGACTGGTTGCAGCGGGATCATCACTGGCCCGGCCTGGCGGCCATCGGCAAGGTTGTCCGTATCCGTGAAACCGCGAGCAAGACCACCACCGAGACCGCCTACTACCTTCTCAGCACAGCGCTATCCGCGACACGCTTCAACGAGGTCGTCCGCGAGCACTGGGGTGTCGAAAACCGGCTGCACTGGCGGCTGGATGTGGTGATGAACGAGGATCAGGACCGGACCAGACTGGGCAACGGGCCACACAATCTTGCGGTCCTGCGACACATGGCCCTGAACGTCATGCAGAAGGACGGCTCCAAGGGCTCTCTGCGCGGCAAGTTCCAACGGGCCGGTTGGAACGATGCCTATCTCTCCAAACTCCTCGGATCCTTCTGAAATGCGATTGCCCTGCCTGGCCTTCCTTCACTCAATTGCCCTCCTTGAACGCATGCCGCCGCCGGGCCAAACTGCCGCCGCCGACAAGCCCCATTGCAGCCGCTTGCGGTCCGCGCCCGATGGTGGCGCCGCTGTGGTCGAGCGGGGACCACACTCAATTGCGGAGGTACTTGCCTTGACCTACACGGCGGAAATCAACCGCAGTAACCCGACCTGCCTGGTCTTCGTCATCGACCAGTCCGGATCGATGGCAGACGAGCTGGAGGCCGGGGTCCGGAAGGCCAATTTCCTGGCCGATGTGCTCAACCGCAGCCTGATGGAACTGGTGATTCGCTGCCGGAAATCCGAGGGGATCCTTGGCTATTTCGACGTGGGCGTGATCGCCTATTCGGGCAGCCGGGTGGGACCGGGCTTCGGCGGCTCGCTGGCCGGCAGCCATATCTGCGAGATTGGCGCCCTGGCCAGCCATCCGGTCCGGGTGGAGACCCGCCGCAAGCGGGTCTCCGACGGGGCGGGCGGCCTGGTGGAGACCGAGGTCAAGTTCCCCATCTGGTTCGAACCGCAGGCGTCGGGGGCCACGCCGATGTGCGCGGCGCTGCGCATGGCCGGTGACCTGCTGACGGATTGGTGCCGCGAGCACCCGAACTCCTTCCCGCCCACGGTGCTGCACGTAACCGATGGCGAGGCCTCCGATGGGACCGAGGCGGATGTGGAGGCGGCGGCCAGCCATGTGACCGGCCAGGGGACCAAGGATGGCGCCAGCCTGCTGCTGAACCTGCACGTCTCCGGCGCGGGTGGGCAGCCGGTACGATTCCCCGCCAGCGAACGGCTGATGCCCGATGCGTATGCCCGCATGCTGTTCCGCACCAGCAGTCTGCTGCCGCCGGAAATGCAGCGCCGGGCCGCCGATGCCGGGGTGACGGTTCAGCCGGACAGTCGCGGCTACATCTACAATGCGCGGCTCGACGATGTGGTTACCTTCTTCGACATCGGCACCCGTCCACGGCTGGTGGCGGGCGATCGCTGAAGGATTGCCGGTGGTCCGCGTCCGGCTGCAGCGTGCCTTTACCCGCGCCAAGGAGACCGGCAGGAAGTGCGAGGATTTCATCCTGGGGTGCCGTGCGAAGGGTCGCTATGCGGTCAGCGACGGGGCTTCGATTTCCTACGATAGCCGGGGCTGGGCGCGCGCCCTGTGCCGCCAGTTCCTGGTGGACGCGGCGGTGAGCCCGGAATGGCTGCAGGCGGCGCGGGACCGTTTTGCCGCGGCATCGCCGCCGCCGGCGGAGGATTGGGCCGCCGCGCACGCGGTTGACCGCGGCAATTTCGCCACCTTCCTGGGCCTGGCGATCACCGAACCGCAGATCGTCGTGCACGCGATCGGCGACAGCGCGCTGTTCGTCATCGCGCCGGATGGGCAGGTTGGCATGGTTCCGGACATGGAAGGCGACGCCTTCCGCCGCGATCCGGTGCTGCTGTGCAGCCGCGCCGGGCGTGGCGCCTTCGCCGATACCGACGCCGCTTTTGCCGCGGCGGAAACGACGATCCGCGTCCCTGATGCCGGGTGGGAAGGCACCCGCCTGCTGGCGATGACGGACGCGCTCGCGGAATGGGTGGCCGGCGCCGCCGACCCTGACGAGCGCCGGAGGCGGCTTGACGACCTGGCCGGCCAACCGGATGGCGACGCCTTCCGGATATGGGTCAGCGAGCGCATCGCGTCCGGCGCCGTCCGGTCGGATGACTGCGCCCTGCTGATGATCGGGCTGTGAAGTTCCCGTCGGCCGATCGCTACAACGAAGCGGTGCAGAATCCCGCCGTGTATTTTCTCGACCCCGACGTGAAGGCCCGGCATGTGCAGACGGACGCCCTCGGCCTGCCCGAGGTGCTGTCGGGGGGATTCGCCTTCACCTACCGCTTCACGGGTGCGGGCGGAGACATCGCGGTGCGCTGCTTCCACCGCGAGATTCCCGAACTGCTCGAACGCTACAACGCGATCTCCGCTTTCCTCGCCCGGCTGCGCTCGCGCTTCTTCGTCGAGTTCGCCTACGTCGCGCGGGGCATTCGGATCGAGGCCGCCCGGCTGCCGATCGTGCGGATGCAGTGGGTCGAGGGCGAGACGCTGCTGGGCTATGTCGCGCGCCGGCGTGCCGACCCGCACGCGCTGGCGCATCTGCGCGAACAGCTCGGCGCCTTCGCCGAGGAGGGTGAGCGTAGCGGCTATGCGCATGGCGATATCCAGCACCGGAATTTCATGGTCACTCCGGACGGCGCCCTGAAACTGGTCGATTACGACGGAATGTATGTGCCGGCGCTGCGCCACCTGCGCGCCGCCGATGGCGGGCATCCGCATTTCCAGTTGCCGTCGCGCCCGGCCGGCGATTTCGGGCCGCGCATGGACCGGTTCCCGCTGGCGGTCATCGATCTCAGCCTCGAAGCCCTGCAGGAAGCGCCCGGCCTGTTCGACAAGTTTCATCGCGGGGAGAATCTGATCCTCTCGCAGGGCGATTTTCTCGATCCGGCGAATTCGCCGGTGCTGAACGCGATGGTCCGGATTCCCCGGCTGGCCGCACGGGTCGCCGCCTTCAGCGAAGTTTGCGGCCTGCCGGCCAACGCGATTCCGTCGCTGCCGGCATTCCGCGCGATGACGGGTGCCGCCGCCGTTCCGCTGTTGCGCCGCCATCCGGCCGGCCCGGGCCCGGAGCTTTACACGTCACCGTTCGATGTGGTGGACGGCATGAGCTTCGCGGCCGCCGTCGCCGCCGTCGGGCGGCCGGTCGAGCCTGGTTGGCCAGATCATCCAGGTCAAGAAGATGCCCGAGAAGGGCTGCGTCTTCCTGCGCTTCGGCACCCGGTATGCCGCGACGCCGGCGGTTGTGGTGCCGCTCGACGCCTTCCTGCGCTGGTCGGGCGTGGCCGGGATCGGATTGCGTCCGTGGATCAGCGCCATCGGTGTTCTGCAGCCCCACCGGAGCGGCCGGCACAGCTCGGTCCATCTGCTGGTGAAGGAGATGTCCGACATCGACCTCCTCTCCGGCAAGGATGAGGCGGATTTCAGGCTGGGCCGGATGCTCCGGGCCGGCGCGGTTTCGCCGTCGCCCGGCCCCGCGCCGGCGCCGGCGGAAGCGCCCGGGGATGTCGGTCCGGTCGCATGGGGGCGGCGCTGGGTCAGAACCAGCGGATTGCGGGAGGCCGTTCCGGCCTGGTTGCCCGGCGGCCCGCCGCCCGGTCCCGCCGCGAGTCCGGCATCACCCTCCGGTCCGTCGCGCCAAATGCCGCCACGCCAAATGCCACCGCGGCAAATGCCGCTGCGGCCGGCGCGGCAACTTCCATCGGCGCCGCCTGCCGTCTCGCCGCCGCCTGGCAGAATACGCCGGTGGGTGCGGCGTCTTTTCCATCTGTGACAGGCTGGATCGCCGGCGCCTGTACGACGACGCTTTTCATGTTCTGGTGGTGGTAAGACCAGATCAACCCACTTGCCAACCGATCCCTGTCACCATAACGTTACATCGTTTATGAATCCCTGGAGGAAATCTAAATGAACAACGATGATACCCCGAAGGCCTCGCGGCGCAGCATTCTTCGTGCAGGTGCGGCGATCGTCGCGGCTGGCGCAGTGGTGAAGCATGCCGCGGCGCAGGACACTCAGAAGATCGAGAAGAGCCTTGTTGGTTACGTTGACAAGTCGGTCAACCCGGATGGCCAGCACTGCAGCATTTGTGCAAACTTCCAACCGCCGGCTGCCTGCGCGATTGTTGCCGGCGCGATCAACCCGAACGGCTGGTGCGGCGCCTTCGCTCCCAAGACCTGAACGAAAGAAGGGTTCCAAGGGCCTTTCGGCCCTTGGCGGGATCCAGGGGGCCGAGCCCCCCGGGTCTTCTTTTGTTTTCGTTTCCGGTCGAAGCGCATCCTGCAAGGAAGCCGCCCGCCGGCAAGGTTGTGCTGCGGTGGCGGCGGTAATTTAACAGATACCATTTGTAGCCTCCGCCGGATTACCCGCCGGATCAATTCGCTTGCCTGCCCTGATGATCCAACGCACCGTTGCCGGTGCTAACGAAACCAGGGAGGTCGTCAAATGAACGAAAATAATCCACCGAAGCCTTCGCGGCGCAATATCCTGCGGGCAGGCGCGGCCATCATCGCCAGCGGAGCGGTGTTAAAGCACGGCACGGCGCAGGCGCAGCAGAAGCTGGCGAAAAACATGGTCGCTTATCAGGACAAGCCGCATGCGAGCGGTCAGCAATGCAGCACGTGTGCCGGATTCGAGCCGCCGAACGGGTGCATGATGGTTGACGGCACCATCAGCCCGAACGGCTGGTGCACCGCTTTCACGCCCAAACCGAGCTAGACGGCCAGATTTAACGGCGCCCCGCACGCCGCGCGAGGCGGCGTGACGTGCGGGGCGCCTGCTGGCCTTACTTTCCTGCCTTCGCCTCCCGCCGGCGCGCATGCAGCACGAACTCGGTATATCCGTTCGGCTGGGCCCGCCCCTTGAACACCAGGTCGGAGGCGGCCTTGAACGCCACGCCGTCATATCCCGGCGCCATCGGCGTATAGGCCGGATCGCCGGCGTTCTGCCGGTCCACCACTTCCGC
This sequence comes from uncultured Alphaproteobacteria bacterium, assembly GCA_963709085.1. Classification (GTDB taxonomy): domain Bacteria; phylum Pseudomonadota; class Alphaproteobacteria; order Acetobacterales; family Acetobacteraceae; genus Rhodovastum. Next base: position 2,463,200 of record CAVPVB010000007.1, on the reverse strand, counting down.
CATGCGCTTCAGCGTCGCCGTCACCTGCGCCACGGTGGTGATGCCGTGCTGCAGCCAGTTGGCGATGTGCTGGCTGGAGATGCGCAACGTCGCGCGGTCCTCCATCAGGCCGATATCGTGGATGTCGGGCACCTTCGAGCAGCCCACCCCCTGGTCGATCCAGCGCACCACGTAGCCGAGGATGCCCTGGCAGTTATTGTCCAACTCCTGCTGCACTTCCTCGGGCGACCAGTTCGGCCGGTCGGCCAGCGGCAGGGTGAGGATGTCGGCCAGCTTCGCCGGCGTGCGGGTGGCAAGTTCCTCCTGCCGCGCGGCAACATCGACCTGGTGGTAGTGCAGCGCGTGCAGCGTCGCCGCGGTCGGCGAGGGCACCCAGGCGGTGTTGGCGCCGGCGCGCGGGTGGCCGATCTTCTGCGCCAGCATGTCGGCCATCCGGTCCGGCGCCGCCCACATGCCCTTGCCGATCTGCGCCCGGCCGCGCAGCCCGCAGGCCAGCCCGACATCGACGTTGTTGTTCTCATAGGCGCCGATCCACGTCGCGGCGCGCATGTCGTTCTTGCGCACCACCGCGCCGGCTTCCATCGCGGTGTGGATTTCGTCGCCGGTGCGGTCGAGGAAGCCGGTGTTGATGAACACCACCCGCTCGCGCGCGGCGTGGATGCAGCCGCGCAGATTCACCGTGGTGCGCCGTTCCTCGTCCATGATGCCGATCTTCAGTGTGTTGCGCGCGAGGCCCAGCACGTCCTCGACGCCGGCGAACAGGTCGGCGGCATATTGCACCTCGTCCGGCCCGTGCATCTTCGGCTTGACGATGTAGACCGAGCCGGCGCGGGAATTGCGCAGCTCGCCGGTGCCGCGCAAATCATGCAGCGCGATCAGCGAGGTGATGGCGGCATCCAGGATGGTCTCCGGGATGTCGTGGCCGTCGGCATCCTGCACCGCATCGGTGTACATGTGGTGGCCGACATTGCGCACCAGCATCAGGCTGCGGCCGGGCAGGGTGAACGTTTGGCCGTCCGGCGCGGTGTAGCGGCGGTCCGGGTTGAGCCGGCGCTGCAGGATGCGGCCACCTTTCTCGAAGCCGGCGCTCAGGTCGCCCTTCATCAGGCCGAGCCAGTTGCGATACACCTCCACCTTGTCCTCGGCATCCACCGCGGCCACCGAGTCCTCGCAATCCATGATGGTGGTGATGGCCGATTCGATAACCACGTCGGCGAGGCCGGCCGGGTCGGTGCGGCCGATCGGATGGCTGCGGTCGAGCAGCAGCTCGATGTGCAGCCCGTGGTTGCGCAGCAGCACGGCGGTGGGGGCGGCCGGGTCGCCCTGGGTGCCGGCGAGCTTGCCGGGATCGGTCAGCACGGTGTGGGCGCCGGAGGCCAGAATCGCCTCCAGCCGGCCGCCGCGCACGGCGTAGGCCACCACCTCGGCGTGGCTGGCGCCCGCCAGCGGCACGGCGCCATCGAGGAATTCGCGGGCGCGCGCCACCACCGCGGCGCCGCGCACCGGGTTGTAGCCGCCGCCACGCGCCGTGCCGTTCTCGTCACCGATGGCATCGGTGCCATACAGCGCGTCGTAGAGGCTGCCCCAGCGGGCATTGCCGGCATTCAGCGCGTAGCGGGCATTGTTTACCGGCACCACCAGCTGCGGCCCGGCGATGCTGGCGATTTCCGGGTCTACGTTCGCCGTGCTGACGGTGAAGTCGGGCGGCTCGGGGGCCAGGTAGCCGATGCTGCGCAGGAAGGCGGCATAGGCGTCCTGGTCGATCGGGCGGGCCGGGTTGGCCAGGTGCCAGGCGTCGATCCGGGCCTGCAGCGCGTCGCGGGTGTCCAGCAGGGCGCGGTTATGCGGGGCGAAACGGCCCACCAGCCCGGCCAGGCCGGACCAGAAGGCGGCGGCATCCAGTCCGGTTCCGGGCAGTGCCTCGGTGTCGATGAACTGCTTCAGGACGGGCGCGACGCGCAGGCCGGCTTCCGGCAGATGGCTCATGGGAGTGCTTCCTCTGTGCTCGTGAGGCGATTCGTCGGGCACGGTTCATTGCCCGTGGCGCGGCGTTTGTCGAGTTGAGTGATGGGGGGGCCGGGGCCAGAGCCCCGGCGTTTCTTCCTACTGCGCCGACGCGGCCGCCGGCGCCGCGGCGGCCGGTTCGGCCCAGAACTTCCCGCTGCTATAGGCCAGCACGGGCTGCACCACCGAGTTGATCGAGGCATAGACCAGACCCTGCCCGGCATTGCCGGCGACGATCCAGTAAACGCCCAGCGCGTCGACAAAATACAACGCCTGGAACGTCGCCTCCTTGACGAGCGAGCCGGTCGATGCCGACCAATGCGTGTGATCACGCTCGGCCAGCGACGCCGCGGCGGCGCGGGTCTGGCGTTGCAGCGTGGCCGGGCCGATCGCGCCCTCCGCCCGCAGCGCGTGCAGCGCCGAGGCCGGCCGCCCGGCCAGCCCGGCCAGCGCCGTCTGTTCCAGGCCGGGCCAGGGCAGCGGCGCCTCGGTGGGGGACAGGCGCCCGCGCACGCCAAGCTCCATCGGGTCCTGCACGAGGTCGGCCCAGTCGGCCAGGGCGGCCGCGCTCTCCACCTGGGCGGCGGGAATGTAGAGCAGCAGGTCCAGCGAGTGCTCGCGGGTGCGCGCCTGGGCGCCGACCATGGCGAAGCCGTCCGGGCCGAAGCCTTCCGGCGGCGGAATCTGGCGCGCGACCAGCGCGTCGATCGCGGCATCCCAGAGCGGGTCGGGGGCCGGCTCGGCCGACAGGCGCCCATAGGCGCAGAACCCGTCCAGCTTGGTGTCGTAGCGGATCACCGCGAACCCGTCGCCAGGACGCGAGCACAGGGCCGAGGTGGGGGCGATGCTGGTCCGCGGCTGCGGCGTGGTGTGCACCAGCGCGAGGCCGAGGACGCGGCCATCCTGCAGCCGGGCGAGCGCGGTGCCGTTGCTGTCGGAGTCGGTGGTGCGCGCCAGCACTTCCCAGCCATCGCCCGGCAGCGGCACGGTCTCGCCATCGATGACCAGAGGCGCCCGGCCGGCCGGCGAGGTGGACCGGTATGCCGCGGCCTTTCCGGGCAGTTGCGCCGCCAGAACCGGACCCACCTGCATCGGCGCCGCCCAGCGCGGCCAGTCGAAGGCCAGGTCGTTGCAGTAATACAGGACCCCGTGGGTGATGCCCTGCCAGACGGTCACCAGCATTCCGGTGTACAGGCTGCCCGTCAGCGCCGAGGCGATGGTCAGCGTGGCCAGGCTGGACGCCACCGGATAGGTCACCAGCCGCCCGAACGGCACGCTGTCAGCGTTCTCGCTGGTGCCAGCGGGGGGGAACGGGTTCTGCACGGCGTCGGTGCGCAGCGAGGGCGCCGGTATCGGCGGTCGGCTGCCGGCCGGCTGGCGCAGCGCCGCCAGGGCGGCGGCCTCTGCCGGCTGGGTCCAGTCGGCCAGGCGGCGCACGGCCACCGCCCGCTCCAGCCCGTGCGCCGAGACGGCGTAGCGGATTTCCAGCATGTCGCGCCGGTCGCTGACCCGGAAGCCGGCGAGCAGGGCGGGCCAGGGCAGGGAGCCCGGCGTCAGGCCCGGCAGCGCCGCATGCAGGTGCTGCGGGTCTGCCAATGCCAGCACGAAGGCGCAGGAATCGTGCAGATCGTGCAAGTCGGCCACGTGGCGGAACAGCGCGCCAGGGTCCGCGCATTCCGGCGGCGGGCCCCAGCCGCCGGCCACCGGCAGCACGTTCGTCTGCACCAGCAATTTTTCGTCGCCTGACGTGTGCGCCGGGCGCTCCAGCAGTACGCTGGCAACGGCGCCGAACGGCTCCGCCGGGGCGTTCTCGCGGATCTGGCCGAACCCGGCGGCGACGACCCGCCAGGCGCCGGGCGGCAGCGGCACCGGCTTGCCGTACAGCGGCAGCGTGCCCCACAGCACCGTTCCGGACGGTGGCGGCGCCTGCGCCACGGCTGGCGACGCGCAGAAGACAACGCCCAGCGCGGCAGCGGCGCCCAGCGCGGCAGCGGCGATGGTCCGCAGCAGGCTCATCCGGGCTCCTCTTGGGTCAATCCGCATTCGGGCGGAACCATGCCGCTGCGGCGCAGCGCTGGCAACCTCGCGTTTCAAAGAGGCGTGATTCAACCAACATTATAACGAATCAGGCGCGCCGAAAGCGGGTGGCGTGCACACTGGGGCGGCAAGGAGCCCCGCCATGACCCAGGACGACCACAGCCGCCGGCTGAGCATCGGCAACCATCGCCTGCATCCCGAGACTCTGATGCTGGGCTACGGCTACGACCCCGCCCTGTCCGAAGGCGCGGTGAAGCCGCCGGTGTTTCTGACCTCCACCTTCGTGTTCCGCACCGCCGAGGACGGCCGCGACTTCTTCGATTACGTCTCCGGCCGGCGCGAGCCCCCGGGCGACGGCTCGGCCGGGCTGGTCTATTCGCGCTTCAATCACCCCAACAGCGAGATCGTCGAGGACCGGCTGGCCGTCTACGAGGGCGGCGAGGCGGCGCTGGTATTTTCCTCCGGCATGGCGGCGATCGCCACCTCCATCCTTGCCACCGCCCGGCCCGGCGATGCCATTCTGCACAGCCAGCCGCTGTATGGTGGCACCCAGACGCTGCTGAGCAAAACCTTCGCCGAATTCGGCATCGGCTCGGCCGGCTTCGCTGACGGCACCAGCGAGGCGGCGATCGACGACGCGGCCCGCCGCGCCATGGCGAAGGGGCGGGTCTCGGTCATCCTGATCGAAACCCCGTCGAACCCGATGAACACGCTGGTGGATTTTGCCCTGGTGGCACGGGCGGCGGATGCGATCGCCAAGGCGCAGGGGCAGCGTCCGGTGGTGATGTGCGACAACACGCTGCTCGGCCCGATCTTCCAGCGGCCGCTCGCGCATGGCGTGGATATCAGCCTGTATTCGCTGACCAAATATGTCGGCGGCCATTCCGACCTGATCGCCGGGGCGGCGATCGGCGCGCGCGCCCGCATCCGGCCGGTGCGGCTGCTGCGCTCGGCGATCGGCACCCAGCTCGACCCGCATTCCTGCTGGATGCTGGGCCGCTCGCTGGAGACGCTGTCGCTGCGCATGCACGAGGCGGCGCGCAACGCGGTGCTGGTGGCGGATTTTCTCGGCGCGCATCCTCGCATCCGGCGGGTGCACGCGCTCGGCGCGCTGCCGGCGGGCAGCGCGGTGCGGCGCATCTACGATGCCCAATGCACCGGCGGCGGCTCGACCTTCAGCATCGAACTGGCGGGCGGCCAGGCGGAGGCGTTCCTGGTGCTGAACGCGCTGCGCATTTTCCGCCTCGCGGTAAGCCTGGGCGGGACGGAGTCGCTGGCGAGCCATCCGGCGACGACGACCCATTCCGGCGTGCCGGCGGCGGTGCGGGCACAGGAAGGGATCACCGATGGCACGATCCGGCTGTCGATCGGCATCGAACATGCCGACGATCTGATTGCCGATCTGGCGCAGGCGCTGGGGAATTTGGGGGAGGCTAAGAAGACGACACGGAAAAAGAAGTCATGAAAGACAAGGAAGGCCAGGGCTCTGCCCTGGACCCCATTCCTGTTACCGCTTTGGGCGCAGGGCTGCGATCGCTTCCGCATAGGGCGGGCGGCCGAAGACGGCTGAGCCGGCCACCAGGGACGACGCCCCCGCCTCGATCACCAGCGGCGCCGTCTCCGGCGTGATGCCGCCATCCACCTGGATGCGGATGTCGCGGTCACCGATCATCGCCTTGATGCGCCGGATCTTCTCTACCCCGGCATGGATGAATTTCTGCCCGCCGAAGCCGGGGTTCACCGTCATCACCAGCACGAGATCGACATAGTCGAGCACATACGCAATGTCCTGCTCGGACGTCGCCGGGTTGAGCGATACCCCCGCCTTCACGCCCAGCGCACCAATCGCCTGCAACGTGCGGTCGAGATGTGTCGTCGCCTCCGTATGCACCGTAATGCGGTCCGCGCCGGCCTTGGCGAAAGCTTCCAGGAACGGATCGACCGGTGAGATCATCAGATGCGCATCAAAACACTTGGCGCTGTACTTGCGGATCGCCCGGACGATGTCGGGGCCGAAGGTGATGTTGGGGACAAAATGCCCGTCCATCACATCCAGGTGAATCCAATCCGCGCCGGCCTCGTCCACGGCGCGAACCTCCTCGCCAATGCGGGAGAAATCCGCCGAAAGGATGGACGGGGCGATCACGACATCGTGGTTCATGCCGGCTCCTTTGCCGCGGCGGGAGCGTCCAGCACGCGGCTGGCCAGAATCTCCTCCGCCTCGATCGTCATCAGGTCATCGACGGACAGCGCCTGGTCCCGCCGCTCGAACAGCCGCACCGCCTGGCGCAGACGCGCCCGGTCGAGCGCATTGCGGATCGAGCGGGCATTGGCGAAATGCGGCTGGCGCATGCGCGCATGGATATAGTGCAGGAACGCCGCCTGCGCACCGGGGCTGAACCGGTAGCCCTGGGCGGACAGCATCTTTTCGCCGATCTGCGCCAGTTCCTCCGCCTCGTAGTCGGGGAAGTCGATATGGTGGGCGATGCGCGAGCGGAAGCCGGGGTTGGAGGTGAAGAACTTGTCCATCCGGTCGGCATAGCCGGCCAGGATCACCACCAGGTCGTCGCGCTTGTTCTCCATCACCTGCAGCAGGATTTCGATCGCTTCCATGCCGTAGTCGCGCTCGTTCTCCGGCCGATACAGGTAATAGGCCTCATCGATGAACAGCACGCCACCCATCGCCTTCTTCAGCACTTCCTTGGTCTTCGGCGCAGTGTGGCCGATATACTGACCCACCAGATCGTCGCGCGTCACTGATACGAGATGGCCGCCGCGGATATAGCCCAGCCGGTGCAGGATGTCGGCCATGCGCAAGGCCACCGTGGTCTTGCCGGTGCCCGGATTGCCGGTGAACGACATGTGCAGCGTCGGCGGCTGCGCCGTGAGCCCGTGCTCACGGCGCAGCTTGTCCACCAGCAACAGCGCCGCAATCTCGCGGATGCGCGTCTTTACCGGACGCAGGCCGACCAGTTCGCGGTCGAGTTGCGCCAGCACCTCGCCCACGCCGGATTCGGCGAAGGCGCGGGCGAGATCCACGGTCTGCGGCGCGTCCGCCATCAGTAGCGCTCGCCGGCCGGCTTGGCCGAGGCGGCGTAGGACCGCACGGTGTAGTTCACGCTGCGGCCATTCACCTCGTTGCGCTCAAGGTAGAAGCCGGGCTCCTCGGGCGGACGGTTGACGATGAACGACAGCCGCACCGTCTCCCAGGTGTGCGACGCATCGAAGGCGGAGACGCGGATGTAGCTGTTGCCGAACACTTTGCGGCACTCCTGGATCTCGTGCAGCACGCCGGCCGGGTCCTTGAGGTCGAACATCGGCAGGCCCCACAGCTCCCAGTAGGTGTTCCTTGGATGCGGATCGTCGGTGTACTCGACGTTCACCGCCCAGCCCTGCGCCTGGGCGTAGGCGACCTGGGAGCGGATCTGGTCGTCGGTGAGATCGGGCAGGAAGCTGAAGGTGCCCTGGGTCAGACGCATGTTACGGCTCCTTTGCTTCAGGCCGGGGTGACGGACGGAACGAAATCGGGGGTGTCGGTGGAGGCGTAGTTGAAGGTTACGTCCTTCCACACCTCCAGCGCCTGGGCGAGCGGGGCGCAGGTGCGCGCCGCGCGCTGCAGGATTTCCGGCCCCTCGGCCAGGATGTCGCGCCCCTCGTTGCGGGCGAACACCATCGCTTCCAGGGCGACGCGGTTGGCGGTGGCGCCGGCCTGGATGCCGGTCGGATGGCCGATCGTGCCGCCGCCGAACTGCAACACGCAGTCATCGCCGAACAGGTCGATCAGCTGGTGCATCTGGCCGGCATGGATGCCGCCCGAGGCGACCGGCATGGTCTTGGCCAGCGAGGCGAAGGACTGGTCGAAGAAGATGCCGCGGTCGAGCCGCTGCGGAATGAAATCCTCGCGGCAGATGTCGTAGTAGCCGCGCGTGGTTTCCGGATCGCCTTCCAGCTTGCCCACCGCGGTGCCGGCGTGGATGTGGTCGACACCCGCGAGGCGCATCCACTTGGCGATCACCCGGAAACTGACGCCGTGCGATTTCTGCCGCGTGTAGGTGGAGTGGCCGGCGCGGTGCAGGTGCAGGATCATATTGTTCTGGCGGCACCATTTGGAGATCGACTGGATGGCCGAGTAGCCGATCACCAGATCGATCATGACGATGACGCTGCCGAGATCCCTGGCGAATTCGGCGCGCTCGTAGATGTCCTCCATCGTGCCGGCGGAGATGTTCAGATAGGTGCCCTTCACCTCGCCGGTGGCCGCCTCGGCGCGCTTGACCGCTTCCATGCAGTACAGGAAGCGCTCGCGCCAGTGCATGAAGGCCTGGCTGTTGATATTCTCGTCGTCCTTGGTGAAGTCCAGGCCGCCCTTCAGCGCCTCATAGACCACGCGGCCGTAATTGCGCCCCGACAGGCCGAGCTTCGGCTTCACCGTGGCGCCCAGCAGCGGCCGGCCGAACTTGTCGAGCCGCTCGCGCTCCACCACGATGCCGCAGGACGGGCCGGCAAAGGTCTTCACGTAGGCGACCGGCAGCCGCATATCCTCCAGCCGCAGCGCCTTCAGCGGCTTGAAGCCGAACACGTTGCCAATGATCGAGGCCGAGAGGTTGACGATCGAGTTGGGCTCGAACAGGTCGAGGTCATAGGCGATATAGGCGAACCACTGGTTCGGCTGGCCCGGCACCGGATCGACCCGGTAGCAGCGGGCGCGGTATTTCTCGCAGGCGGTCAGCCGGTCGGTCCAGACCACCGTCCAGGTGGCGGTGGAGCTTTCACCGGCGACCGCCGCGGCAGCTTCCTCCGGATCGACGCCATCCTGCGGGGTGATGCGGAAGAGGGCGAGGATGTCGGTGTCCTTCGGCTCGTAGTCGAGGTCGAAGTAGCCCATTTCCTTGTATTGCATGACGCCGGCCTTGTAGCGGTCGGCGGCACTGCGGGACGCTGGTACGTGTGCCATGGGCGCGTTTCCTTCGCGACGTGAGTTTGAGAAATCAGGCCGCCTGGGCCTGTTTGGTGGTGGGCGCGAGATCGCCCTTGCGATACCGCCGCGCCATTTCGGCAAGCGGGATCACCTTTATCTTCTTCGCCTGACCGGCGGTGCCGAACAGTTCGAACCGCTCGGCGCACAGCTTCTCCAGTTCCGCCAGCGCCGGCTTGAGGAAGGCGCGCGGGTCGAACTCGCCATGCTTCTCGGTGGCGATGCGGCGGAACTGTGCGGTCATGGCGATGCGGCAATCGGTGTCGATGTTCACCTTGCGCACGCCGAAGCGGATGCCGCGCTGGATCTCTTCGATCGGCGTGCCCCAGGTCTGCGGCATTTCGCCGCCGTAGCGGTTGAACGCTTCCTGCAGCGCTTCCGGCACCGAGGAGGCGCCGTGCATGACCAGGTGGGTGGCCGGGATGCGTTCGTGGATGGCCTGCACCACGTCCATCGCCAGCACCTCGCCGGTCGGCTTCTGCTTGAACTTGTAGGCGCCGTGCGAGGTGCCGATCGCCACCGCCAGCGCGTCCACCTGGGTCTGGGCAACGAAATCGGCGGCCTGGTCGGGGTCGGTGAGCAACTGCGCGCGGTTCAGCGTGCCGGTGGCGCCGTGCCCGTCTTCCTGTTCGCCATGGCCGCTTTCCAGCGAACCGAGGCAGCCCAGTTCGCCTTCCACCGACACACCGACGGCGTGCGACAGCTCGGCCACCTTGCGGGTCACGGCGACGTTGTACTCGTAGCTCGCCGGTGTCTTGCCGTCACTTTCCAGCGACCCGTCCATCATGACGGAGGAGAAACCGTTCTGGATGGCCGAGAAGCAGGTATCCGCCGATTCCCCATGGTCCTGGTGCAGGCACACCGGGATATCCGGGTTGGTCTCGATCGCCGCCTCGACCATGCGCCGCAGCATGATGTCGCCGGCATAGGAGCGGGCGCCGCGGCTGGCCTGCACGATCACCGGCGCATCGGTGCGCCGTGCCGCCGCCATGATGCCGAGCAACTGCTCCATGTTGTTGATGTTGAAGGCCGGCACGCCGTAGCCATGCTCCGCGGCATGGTCCAGCAATTGTCGCAGGCTGATCAGGGCCATCTGTGGTTCTCCCGAACGTCTTTCGCGTGTTTACGCCGTGCGCCGCGCCAGCCGGGCGTGGGCCATTTCCACCAGGTGTTCGGCGGTGATGCCGAACTTTTTATACAGCGCGTCGATCGGGGCCGAGGCGCCGAAGCCGCGCATGCCGAGCACGTCGTCCTCGCTGTCGGCGTAGCGCGTCCAGCCCAGCGTCGAGGCCGCCTCCACCGCCAGCCGCGGCGCCGTGCCGAGCACCTGTGCGCGCCAGCCCGCATCCTGGCGATCGAACAGTTCCCAGCACGGCAGGGAAACGACGGCGGTGGGGACGCCCTCGGCTTCCAGCGTGGCGCGGGCGGCCACCGCGATCTGCACTTCCGAGCCGGTGGCCAGCAGCGTCACCGCGCGCGGGCCGCTGGCTTCCTGCAACACATAGCCGCCGCGCGCCGACAGGTTCTCGGCCGTGGCGGTGGTACGCAGCGCCGGCAGGCCCTGCCGCGACAGCGCCAGCACCGAGGGGGCGTGCGCTTCCGCCAGCGCCGCCGCCCAGCACTCCGCCGTTTCCACCGCGTCGGCGGGGCGGAACACCAGCAGGTTGGGAATGGCGCGCAACGAGACCAGATGCTCGATCGGCTGGTGCGTCGGCCCGTCCTCGCCCAGCCCGATGCTGTCATGGGTGAACACATAGATTACCCGCACCCCCATCAGGGCGGACAGCCGGATGGCGCCGCGGGCGTAGTCGGAGAACACCAGGAAGGTGCCGCCGTACGGAATGAACCCGCCATGCAGGGCGATGCCGTTCATGCCCGCCGCCATGGCATGCTCGCGCACGCCCCAGTGGATGTAGCTGCCGGCGAAATCGCCCGGGGCAATGCGCTTCGTCGAGGGGGTGATGGTGTTGTTGGAATGGGTCAGGTCGGCCGAGCCGCCGATCAGCTCGGGCGCCACCGCGGTCAGCACCTTGAGCGTCTCTTCGCTCGACTTCCGGGTTGCCCAGGACGGTTTGGTCGCGATCAGTTTATCGATGAACCCCGCCAGCGCGTCGGTTGTAGTGGCCGACAGGGTGCCGGACTGGCCGTGCAGGAAGGCCTCGCGCTGCGCTGCCGGCGCGTCGGCCAGGCGGCGTTGCCAGTTCTCCCGCGCGGCCTGCCCGCGCGCACCGGCGGCCTGCCAGGCGGCGCGGATAGGGGCGGGGATCTCGAACGGGCGGTGCGGCCAACCCAGCCGGTCGCGGGCGCCGAGGATTTCCGCAGCCCCCAGCGCCGCGCCATGCGCGCTCTCGCGGCCCGCCTTGGTCGGTGCACCGTAGCCGATGATGGTCTTGCAGGCGATCAGCGACGGCCGCGCATCGGCGCGCGCCGCGGCCAGCGCGTCCGCCACCGCGGCGGCATCGTGGCCGTCGACGGATTGCACGTGCCAGTTATAGGCTTCGAACCGGGCCTGGGTGTTCTCCGACACCGTCAGGCTGGTCGGTCCGTCGATCGAGATGCCGTTATCGTCCCACAGCACGATCAGCCGGCCGAGGCCGAGATGGCCGGCGAGCGAAGCGGCCTCGTGCGAAATGCCTTCCATCAGGCAGCCATCGCCGGCGATGACGTAGGTGTCGTGATCGACCAGGTCGGCGCCGAAGCGCGCCGCCTGCATGCGTTCGGCCAGCGCCATGCCGACAGCGGTGGCGATGCCCTGGCCGAGCGGGCCGGTGGTGGTTTCAATGCCGGCGGCATGGCCGTATTCCGGGTGGCCCGCGGTCTTGGCGTCGAGCTGGCGGAAGCGTTTCAGTTCGGCGATGTCCAGGCCGGGATATCCGGTCAGGTGCAGCAGCGCATAGAGCAGCATCGAGCCATGCCCGGCGGACAGGACAAACCGGTCGCGGTCCGGCCAGTCCGGCCGCTCGGGGTCGAAGCGCAGGAAGCGCGTCCACAGTACGGTGGCGACATCCGCCATGCCCATCGGCATGCCGGGATGGCCGGAATTCGCCAGCTCGACCGCGTCCATCGCCAGCGCGCGGACGGCGTTGGCCAGGTCGCGGGTGGTCACGCCATCGCCCGCAGGGGCGGCGCCTGAAAGAGAGGTCATCGTGTGCGTTCCCGTCGGGTTTTTCAGGCCGAGCGCCGCCGGCGCTCGACCAGTTTGAGGATCATCGGCGTGAGGATGAGCTGCATTGCCAAATCGAGCTTGTTGCCCGGAATGACGATGGAGTTGGCGCGCGACATGAAGCTGTCGCGGATCATCGAGACCAGATACGAGAAATCGATGCCACGCGGATTGGCGAAACGAATCACCACCATCGATTCATCGGGGGTCGGTATCCAGCGCGCCGTAAACGGGTTGGAGGTGTCCACCGTGGGCACGCGCTGGAAGTTGATGTCGGTCATGCCGAACTGCGGGCAGATGTAATTCACGTAGTCCGGCATGCGGCGCAGGATGGTGTCGGTCACCGCCTCCACCGAATAGCCGCGGCTGGCGCGGTCGCGGTGGATCTTCTGGGTCCATTCCAGGTTGATCACCGGCACCACGCCGATCTTGAGGTCGGCATGCCGGGCGATGTCGATCGTGTCGGTCACCACCGCGCCGTGCAGCCCTTCATAGAACAGCACATCGGTTTCCGAGGGCAGCTGGGTCCAGGGCGTGAAGGTCCCGGGCGGGCAGCCGAGTTTGTCGGCCTCGCTTTGGTCGTGCACGTAGTAGCGGGTGCGCCCGGTGCCGGTGCGGCCATAGCTCTCCAGGGTCGCTTCCAGCTCCGCCAGCAGGTTCGCCTCGGGGCCGAAATGGCTGAGGTGGTTGTTGCCCTGGGCGGTCGCCTCGGCGATGGCGGTGCGCATGGCGACCCGGTCGAAGCGGTGGAACGCGTCGCCCTCGATGAAGGCGGCGGTGATCCCTTCGCGGCGGAAAATCTGCTCGAAGGTGTGCTTGACCGTGCTCGTGCCGGCGCCGGAGGAGCCGGTGATCGAGATGATAGGATGACGAATCGACATAATTACCTCAGACCCGGAACAGGCCGCGACGGCCGAACAATGGCGAGCGCTCGCCGAGCGGCAGGCGCATGGTTTCGTAGCCGGCGATGCGTTCGACCTTCTCGCGCGAGCCGAACACCAGCGGGCTGCGCTCGTTCAGGCGGCGCGCGGCGGTCTGCAGGATGGGCTCCATGCCGTCGGTAGCCGCCCCGCCGGCCTGCTCGAACAGCAACGCCAGCGGATGCGCGTCGAACACCAGAAGCCGCCGGCCGCGCCGGTGGTCCGGGCGCGAATCGCCGGGATAGAGGTAGATGCCGCCGCGCAGCAGGATGCGCACGGCTTCCGCGGTGGCGCAGCCGAGCCAGCGCATGTTGAAATCCGCCCCGCGCGGGCCATCCTCGCCGGCGATGCAATCATCGACATAGGCGCGCACCGATTCGGTCCAGTAGCGATAATTGGCGGCGTTGATGGCATAGACATGCCGCCCGGACGGCACCTTCAGGCCGCGCTGCGACAGGCGGAAGCTGCCGGTGGCGCGGTCCAGCACGAACAGGTCGGTGCCGTCGCGCAGGGTCAGCGCCAGCGCGGTGTAGCAACCGTGCAGCACGCCGCCGGCGGCGAGCTGGCGGTCGCCCTGCTGCAGGAAGGCCAGGCTGCCGTTACTGCCGGCCATGGAGGGCACCGGCAGCACCGAGAAGATGGTGCCGGTGGGGGCGGCGACGGCCGCGTTCAAGGCGCCCTCCAGCGGGTTCAGCGCCACCGCCAGCAGCGCCCCGGTCTCGACCGCGACCGGTGCGCCGCCGCCTTCGACCGCGAGCCACGCCACCGGGGCGTCGCGCAGCGCCTCGGTCATCAGCTCGGTGGCGCGGCGGGACGCGTCGCGTGAGCAATCCTCCTCGTCGCCTTGTTGATGGCCGTGCGCCAGCATGGCGGAGACGCGCGCCGCGCCCTCGGCCAGTGCCGCCACGGTGGCGGCGATCTGGACTCGCCCCTCGATCTCTCCGGCCCAGGCGTGCAGATACTCGGCCAAGCTGCTCATGCGGCTCGTCTCATGGCGCAACCTCTCCCTGTTCGGGGCCGCGCCCGATCGCGCTGCCCCGCTGCCGTGCCGTCCTTGGTAGCAAACCGTGCGGACTGTTCGTGGGGCAGAGTGGTTGGGTTTGGAAAGAAAGAGAATTCGTTTATTGTTGGTGGCCATGAAAGAAAAACTTAACCCCTCGCTCCGCGGCGTCACCCTGCGCCAGTTGCGCGCGCTGGCGGCGGTGGTGCGCACCGGCACGGTGTCGGCCGCGGCCGATGCGCTGGCGGTGACGCCGCCCGCGGTCAGCCAGCAACTCCGCCTGCTGGAGGATGCGCTGGCCGTGCCGCTGGCCGAGCGCACCCCGGCGGGCATGCGGGCGACCGATGCGGGGCGGGAGGTGCTGGCCGCCTATGCCCGGATCGAGGCGGCGCTGTCCGATTGCGGCGCCGCCATCGCCGCGCTGCGCGGCATGCAGGGCGGGCGGGTGGCGGTGGGGGTGATCAGCACCGCCAAGTATTTCGCCCCGCGCGCGCTCGCCGCCTTCATGCGCCGCGAGCCGGGGGTGGAGATCCGGCTCAGCGTGGGCAACCGCAGCGACATCGTGGCGGCGCTGCGCGAGCTGCACATTGACATTGCGGTGATGGGGCGCCCGCCGGAGGATTTTCCGGTCGATTGCGCGGTGATCGGCGCGCATCCGCATGTCATCATCGCCCCTTCCGGGCATAGACTGGCCAGGGCGCGCAACATCGGGCTGGCGGCGCTGACCGAGGAAACCTTTCTGCTGCGCGAGGCCGGCTCGGGCACCCGCGAACTGCTGCGCAGCCTGTTGCACGCGGCCGGGATGGACCCCGGGCTGGGCATGGAGATGGGCAGCAACGAGACCATCAAACAGGCGGTGATGGCCGGCATGGGCATCGCCCTGCTATCCGCCCATACGGTCGCGGCGGAACTGGCCGAGGAACGGCTGGCGGCGCTGGACGTGGTCGGGCTGCCGGTGGTGCGCCAGTGGTTCGTGGTGCGCAGCCGCGACAAGCGGCTGCTGCCGGCGGCGCAGGCGCTTTGGGATTATATGGTGGCGCACGGGGCCGAATATCTGCCCGAAGTGCGCCTGGCCGGACGCCAGGTTTGACGCCAGCCACCGCGGCCGATTAGAGAAACGTTCCCGGATCGGGGTGGGAGCAGCAGACCGCCATGACCAACCGTGCCCGCATCTACCAGCAGCCGAAGACAGCCATGCAGTCGGGCCGGGCGGGCACGCAGGAATGGCTGCTCGACTTCGAGCCCGCCGAGGCACGCCGGTCCGACCCGCTGATGGGCTGGACCGGCAGCGGCGACACCCAGACCCAGGTGCGCCTGCGCTTCGCCACCCGCGAGGAGGCCGTGGCCTTTGCCGAGAAAAACGGCTTTGCCTATGACCTCGAACTGCCGACACGGCACCGCATCCGTCCCAAGGCTTATGCCGACAATTTCCGCTTCGGCCGGGCCGAAAACTGGACGCATTGAGATGCGACCGGATTCGTATTATCTCGCGTGCATGGCCTCTTGGCTCAGTTGGCCCCATAGCTCAGTCGGATAGAGCAACCGCCTTCGGTAGGAGTGCGCCGCCGGAAACAGCGGACGCAGAACCTGTCAAATTCGGGGAACCCTGAGCCCGAGCAGGGCCTGGCAATCCCGAGCCAAGCCCGGCGGTGCCGGGAAGGTGTAGAGACCAGACGGCAGGCGCCTGTCGGCCGCTCAACGGCCCATGGCGAAGGGATGGTCCAGACCACGAACGCCCACCCGGGTTCACCCGCGCGGGCGGCGGCGGAAGCCGAAGTGGGATGCTAAGCGGTAGGTCGCAGGTTCGAGTCCTGCTGGGGTCGCCATCTGCCGTCCGGGCGGGTTCACGGGGGGTTCGGAAAGTGCGGACAGGCGTTTCGGCCAAGCGTATGATTGATTGGTTGCTGGCGTACTGACACCTAGTGCCCGGCGTCCTTGACTCTGCGGTGGATGTCTGACTCGATCGTTCCGCATAGGACCAGCGGAGACGATTTGTGGCTGCCAAAGAGATCGCGGTAAAAAAATACGTGGTGAAGCTCAGCGATGAGGAGCGGGGCCGGCTGACCGCGCTGATCACCAAGGGCAAACACCCGGCGCGGCAGCAGCTGAAAGCGCGCATTCTGCTGAAGGCGGATGCGTCGGACGCCGGCGAAGCCTGGAGTGACAGCCAAATTGCCGCAGCCCTGGAGACCAGCGTCGACACAGTTGCTCGGGCGCGCCAGCGGCTGGTGGAAGAGGGCGTCGATGCTGTGCTGACCTGCAAGCATTCGCCAGCCTCCGCCAGAAAACGCATCTTTGATGGAGAAGCCGAGGCGAAGCTGGTTGCCCTGGCCTGTTCGGCGCCCCCAGCGGGACGCGCGAAATGGACGCTACGGCTTCTGGAAGAGACCGTCGTGGAGCTGAACATCGTTGAGCGGGCCAGCGACAACACGATCGGGCGGACGCTAAAAAAAACACGCTCAAGCCCCACCTGCGACAGCAATGGGTCATCCCGCCGGACGCCAACGCCGCCTTCGTAGCCAGCATGGAGGATGTGCTGGAAGTTTATCAAAGGCCGCACAACCCAACCCGCCTCGTGGTCTGCCTGGACGAGACCGCAAAGCAGTTGATTTCCGAAACGCGTGTGCCGATCGCGGCGAAGCCAGGGCAGGTTGCCCGCTACGACTACGAGTATGAACGCAACGGCACCGCCAACCTGTTCATGATGTTCGCACCGCTGGAAGGCTGGCGGCACGTCAAGGTGACCGATCGCCACGCCGCCGTGGATTATGCGCAGGTCCTCAAGGAATTGTCCGACACGCACTTTCCTCACGCCGAGAAGATCGTCCTCGTGCAGGACAACCTCAACACCCACAAGGCGGCGTCGCTCTACGAAGCCTTTCCGGCCGCCGAGGCGCGTCGGCTCGTCGAGCGCTTCGAATGGCACTACACCCCCAAGCACGGCAGCTGGCTGGACATGGCCGAGTCCGAACTCGGCGTCCTGGCGTCGCAGTGTCTCGATCGCCGCATCCCCGACAAGCAGACCCTGATGGACGAAGTCGCCGCCTGGCAGGCCCGCCGCAACCGACACCACACCAAAGCCGATTGGCAATTCACCACGGCCGATGCCCGGGTGAAACTGAAGAGGCTCTACCCAGCATTATGAGCGACGCAGGGCAGTAGGAAAGCCGGGGCCGGCCAGCATTTGTCGATGCCCTTGCCGTGTTTCTCGCCATCGGCAGCCAAGACCCTGTTGATGCGCTGCTGTTTGGCCCAGTAGCGGCGCCACCATTCGGATTCGGTGGCGTGGCCCGGCTGACTGGCCTTGATGACTTCGCAATAGCGCATGCCAGACATCCACTTTCGGAATGCCTTCGTCTTTAGTCCGGCCGGCTGTCCGTTTAACGGATAAGGGTTCGAGTGCCCTGGCCAGCGCCGCGTCGTGAGTCTGGGTTCCGGTGCTGGGCTATAGCGCATGTGCTGCCGGTGCTGGACTGTTGTGAGCAGCGTTCTGCAGCGCTTACAGTAGCTTATGCGCGCCGGGGAGCCGGGGTCCGGTGTCGAAAAGTTTAGGGTACTAAAATTTTCGGGCGTGTCGCGTGCCTGGGTGCAGCGAAAAGAGCGGCACCGGGTGATGCTGCCCTTTCAAGTTTTACCAGCAATCGGGGTCAGGCGTGGCGGCGGCGGCGGATCAGGCCGAAGCTGAACAGGCCGGTACCAAGCAGGGCAAGCGATGCGGGTTCTGGCACAGCAGAACCAAACGGGAGGGTCGTGGTAAATTCCTGCCATACACCTGGCGAGTTCCAGTTGCCTCCATAATTAAACAGAATATTTTGAGCAAAATCGTATACACGACCGCTTTCGGTATTTGTAGTATTTATTGTTTCAAAACAATTGCCGCAAGGCGGCGTAATATTTATTTCCCAATATTTGAATATATCTGCGGGATCCGGTGTCAGACTAAACGCGGAGAAGCCGATCCCACTGGAAGAATCAAATGCCTGAGTTCCGTCGCTGATTGACCACGATTCCACTTGAAACTTGCCAAATCCCGTAACAGCAACGTTGGTGGTGAAAGACAATTCAATACGGTCAGCGCTATTATATTCCAAAGAAGCTGGCACTGTATTTCCAGCATATGTAAAGTATTCTCCGGTGTATTCGTACGTAACGCTCGCTTTCGTGTAATTTACTATCAATATCGTGAACATTATCGTCGTAATACAGAAATTTAAAAATCGCACTTTACACCTCTCGAGTGGGTTTGCGACACTGAACGCTCTCTTCTGTTCCGGGCACTCGTAGCTAGTTCAGGACCTTATTCAAGAGCGAAGCGCCCAGCAGTATCGCGTGTCTGGTTGTGACTCGGTTCGAACCAACCACGTAACCGGAAAGCACGATCCCGGCCTTCAATCCGATCGCCGTGCGTCTCACGCCAGCCAAGCAACCGGTTAGCCCGGTCCCGAAGTTCAACCCGGTTCATCGTCATCGGCTGGGAAAGTTTAGGGCCTGTCAGGCCTTGAGTTCAATGAGAATATTGGAGATTCTCGGCGGACGATCGGGAAAAGGCGCATATTGATACGCGCAGAGAATCACATATGATGTTGGCGTGGCGGATTTGTCTGCCGCGCAAGAAAATCCAGATCAGATTCAGATCATGGTGCAGAGCTCAAGGCCTTACCTTTACCCGCATCTAGAAAGATGCAATTTTATCATTATGTTAGCCTAGCCATCTGTGCGCCGTAGCTGAGGGAAGCCCCTTGGAACGCAGGTGCAGCATACGCCCGCTTTCGCAACGGGCATTTGGAAAATCTGCCATTTTCGGCGCTCGGCTGCGGATCGACATGATGTCGTTCTATAGTAGCGCAGGGCTTTGCCACGATGCGGGTAAAGGTAAGTCCTTGAGCCCTTACCTTTACCCACATCCTAGATTCAGCGCGAGATTGAACCCGAAGAGGATGAAGCTGAAGACCTGCGAGCCGCGCGAGAGGGTCTGCCAGCCCGGTTCACCATCGCCCTTGCGATCAAGGAAGCCGCCAAACGTCGCGACACCGTGGGCGAAATCGCGGTTGGTCAGCAGCGCGTCGGGGGAACGGTTGAGCGCCAATGCCAGAATCTCGATCGTCTGCTCATCTGCGGCGACCGGGCCGTCGGGACAGGCCCGCACATCGGCGCGGCTCTGTAGCAAACGCACCGCAACGACAGACGCGATGGCGAACAGCGGCAGGAACCGCTCAGCGGTGCGTAGTTGCGACCGCTCGATCACACAGCCTGTTTTCAATCCTTTATGAAATTCCTCGATCAGCCAACGGAGTTTATACCAGTCAACCTTCTCGAACGCCGCCTCCGCCGTCGTCACCGGCAGTGTCGACAGCAGAACCCACTCCATCCGCTCGGCGTCGTTCCAGACCCGCACAACGGAGCAGCCGATCGCCTGGCTATGGCCACTACTGCAGCACCGCGGCCGCATCACCTGAGCATCGAACCAGGAGACGTTCAGCAAGACGCGCCTCCCCTTGATCTCGGTCAGGCGCCGCGCCATGGGGGCGAGCGCGCGCGCCTTGCCCAGCAGGCGCCCGCCATCTAGCAGGACGCGGTCATGCGCCAGGCGCACGAGGCACTGCCAGTTCAGCTGCAGGCACTTCTCGAAATGCGTGAACACATCGGCGCCGCGGTCGCCGATGCTGATCCACCGCTTGCCCTGCGGGCACCGACCGATTGCCGCTATGGTCTCTTCCCACACTGCCGCTTCGGTCCGCCCCCGCGGCGGCTTCGGCCGGGGCTGGCGTTGCTTCGATCGCGCCGTGGCCAGACGACGCTTCTTCAACGCCTTGAGCAGGCGCCGCTTCTTCCGCACCCTCTCCTTGCGGGCCCAGACCGTCTGATGCGCCAGGCCAAGTATCTCGCCGGTGGATCGCACCATCAGGCACGAGTGGGCCATGAACCCCCGGCCGTGGCCGTTGCCGATCGGACCCAACCCGGTCAGGCTGTGCCGGTGCGACAAGTCCACCAGCATGTCATCGTGAATGGCCAAAACCGGTTCATCCGCCGCACAGGCGAGCGCGATCACTTGGTCGCGATGCTGCTGCGTGATCGCCCCGTGCGTCACCTCCTCCGCGTCGAACAACCGATACGCCGCCTTCGCCTCCCCAAACGTCTTCGCCTGCAAGGGGACATTCCCGCAGCCGCGCTCCGCCATCGCCGCAGCCACCTTCACGGCCCGCTCAGTCCTCCTGGAGTCACCCAGCTTCACCCGACCAAACTGCGCCTTGGCCCATTCCCATGGGTTCAACATCACCACCCCCCACTCACCCTGTATTGCTCAGCTCGACTTTCCGTCGGTGATTCCGCGGGCGCATCAGATCAGCGCCCAGAAGATATCCTCGGTGGCGATGAAGCGGAGGGCGTCTTCGAGCGGCAGGACGGTGCGGCCGAACGGGCCGGTGGGTGACCAGCGTTCCTTCCCGAGTGACCAGTAGAGCACCTCGACGCGATCGTTGTCGGCGTTCGGGCGCAGGCGTGCGACCGGCGCCCCGGAGGCGGCGTGGTAGAGCGAGTAGCCGCGGTTGCGGCGCTCGACCAGCACGGCGCCGCGGCTGAAGGTAAATCGCTCGATGCGCTGGACGATGCCGTCGGTCATGCTCACTATATTATCGGTGGCCCGGGGACGGCGCATCGCCGCGGATGAGCGGCGCCACGGCGCGGCTTGCGCCACGGGCGTCGTTCGATTCTACGGGTTCGATGACGCCCGATTGCACCCCCGCCGCCCCCGTTTCCCCCGGCACTCTCCCCGTGCCGTCGCTGCTGGCCAGCTGGCTGGCGCCGTTCCGCGACTGTTTCACCGCGCCGGTCTGGCAGCGCGTGCTGGTCCTGGTCGCCGGCGCGGTGTTGGCACCAAGCCAGCGGACGGTCAGCGCCGCCCTGCGGGTGATGGGGCTGGCCGACCAGCCGAGCTTCGGCCGCTTCCACGAAGTCCTGAGCCAGGCGCGTTGGAATTCGCACGCCCTGGCGCGCAGACTGCTCATCCACCTGCTCGACGCCTTGCTGCCGACCGGCGAGGTGGTGATCGGCATCGACGACACCATCGAACGCCGCTGGGGGCCGAACATCGCAGCCCGCGGCATCTACCGCGATCCGGTGCGGTCCTCGCGCGGCTTCTTCGTCAAAACCAGCGGCCTGCGCTGGCTGTCGTTGATGGTGGTGCTGCCGGTTCCGTGGGCGAAGCGGCGCTGGGCGCTGCCGTTCCTGACCATCCTGGCGCCATCGCAGCGCTGCAACGAGAAGCGGGGCCGGCGCCACAAGCCGCTGACCCGCTGGGCGATCCAGGCGATCCTGCAGACAAGGCGCTGGCTGCCCGACCGCCGCATCGCCATCGTCGGCGACAGCAGCTTCGCCACCCTCGAACTGATCGCCGCGGTCCGCCGCCGCGTCCGTCTGATCACCCGCCTGCGGCTCGATGCCAACCTGTTCGCGCCGGCCCTGCCGCGCCCGCCCGGCCAGCGCGGCCGGCCGGCGCTGAAAGGCAAGCCTCTGCCCAAGCTCAGCGCCGTGCTGGCGAACCCGGCAACCGTCTGGACCAAGCTGCAGGTGACCGACTGGTATGGTGGCGAGACCCGGCTGGTCGAAATCGTCTCCGGCACCGCGGTCTGGTACCATGCCGGCCTGCCGCCGGCGCCGCTCCGCTGGGTGCTGGTGCGCGATCCGTCCGGCCAGCGCGAGCCGCAGGCCTTCCTCAGCACCAACCTCGACGACACACCGGCGGAGATCCTGGGCTGCTTCGTCTCGCGGTGGCGCGTCGAGACGACGTTTCAGGAAGTCCGCCGCCATCTCGGCGTCGAGACCCAGCGGCAATGGTCGGACCAGGCCATCCTGCGCACCACGCCGGCGCTGCTCGGGTTGTTCTCGCTGGTGACGCTGTGGGCCGGCGAGTTGATGGCAGCGCAGGCTACCGCCCTGCGCCCGCGCGGGGCCGCCTGGTATGCCAAGCAGGAACCCACCTTCAGCGACGCCATCGCCGCCGTCCGCCGGGCACTTTGGTGCCCACCGCATTTTTCGATGTCCCGGCCAGGCAAGGACGTCATCGAAATTCCCACGACTCTCCTGCAGAGTCTCGTCGAGACCGTGTGCTACGCCGCCTGACGACTCCAGTTGTCCGTTCCACGGCACTCTGCCAAACCGGTACGCTCAAGAAACCGACGGCGGAAAGCCGAGCTCAGGATTTGTGCGATTTACGCATGCAAGGGGGATGTGGGTAAAGGAAAGAGCTCAAGGCCTGATCAGCTGCTACTACACTGAACGTCTTGATCTGACTGCGTAGGCCAAGCTTGTTCCGGTGCTTGGCCTCGGCCCAGGCGTCCAGCGCCAATCGCTGTAACCGGGGCAAAACCCCGGGCGACGCGGCATTTGCCGCTTGCCCCGACGCGGTTGAGTACCAATTCCCTCTGGCCATGTCGCCACCCAAAGCCCCCTCCGATCTGTCGCGCGCCGAGTTGGAAGCCGAGGTCACGGCGCTACGTGGCGAGGTGTCCGAGCTGAAACGACTCGTGCTGGGGCTGCGCGAGGAGACCGCCAGGCTGAAGGGCCTGAAGGGTCGGCCGGTGATCAAACCCAGCGGCATGGAGAATGCGACCGAGCCGAAACGCGTCGGCAAGCGGGTCAAACGGCGTGGTCGCGGCAAGGTCACCCCACGGGTCGCGGTCGAGACGCAGGTGATCCGGGTGACGCCGCCGGCGGGCTCGCAGTTCAAGGGCTACGAGCCCTACCAGGTGCAGGACCTGGTGATCACGGCACGGGTGGTGCGCTATCGGCGCGAACGCTGGCTGACGCCATCGGGCGAGACCATTTTGGCGCCGCTGCCCGAGGGCACGCGCGGCCATTTCGGACCGGAGCTGCGCCGCTACGTGCTGATGCAGTACCACCAGGGCCAGGTCACCGTGGAACGGCTGGTGGCGCAGTTGCAGGCGGTCGGCATCGCCATCTCCAAGCGCGAGGTCATGCGCCTGCTGATCCACCGGCAGGATGACTTCCTCGATGAGAACCGGGAGGTGCTTCGGGCGGGACTGGAGACCGCGGACTGGATCACCGTGGACGACACCGGCGCACGCCATCGCGGCGCCAACGCCGTCTGCACGCAGATCGGCAATGACAATTTCACCTGGTTCGGCACGACCGGCAGCAAGAGCCGGATGAACTTCCTGGAACTGCTGCGCGCCGATCACACCGATTACGTCGTCAACGCGGCGGCGCTGGACTACATGCGCGAGCACAACCTGTCCGCAGCGGTGATCCAGCAATTGGCCGGGCATCCTCAGCGGCAGTTTGCCGATCCGGCCGCCTGGCAGCGCCATCTGGAGCAACTCGGCATCAGCGCGCTGCGGGTGACCCCCGACCCAACGCGCGTCGCCACCGAGGGCGCGTTGTGGGGCGCCATCGCCGCGCACGGGTTCCTGCATGAGGCGGTGATCGTCAGCGACGACGCCGGCCAGTTCAACGTCGGCACGCACGCCCTGTGTTGGATCCATGCGGAGCGGCTGGTGCATAAGCTGGAGACGTTCACCGACCCGCAGCGCGCCGCCCAGCAACTCGTTCGCGGCCTGATCTGGTGGTTCTACGCCGATCTCAAGGCTTACCAAGCTGCGCCGACGGCGCGCCGGCGCAGCGAAATGCGGGCCCGCTTCGACCGCATCTTCCTGCGCACCACCGGCTTCGCCACGCTCGACCGGCTGCTCC
Organism: uncultured Alphaproteobacteria bacterium; assembly: GCA_963709085.1. GTDB lineage: Bacteria > Pseudomonadota > Alphaproteobacteria > Acetobacterales > Acetobacteraceae > Rhodovastum. The sequence goes on along the minus strand of CAVPVB010000007.1, from coordinate 2,439,393 downwards.
AGCGCCAGCACGCCAACAAGGCCGAGTTGCTGATGGTGCTCGACCACCCGGTTGATCCGCTTCGCGGCTCAACCCCGCTGCACACCAACGGCTCGGAGAACGACATCCGCTGCCAGGTGACCAAGCGCCAAGTCAGCGGCGGCACCAAGACCGATATCGGCCGCGACTGCCGCGACGCCTTCCTTGGCCTCGCAAAGACCTGCCGCAAACTCCGCGTCTCGTTCTGGAACTACCTGGGCGCCCGGCTCGGCGTCGCCGGTACCCCGGTCGTGCCACGTCTCGCCGAAATCATCCGCTGCCGCGGCCAGCCCGCTTGATGGGCTGCGCCGCCCGGGGTTTTGCCCCGGTTACCAATCGCTCAGCTTCATATTGCCCGCTGGTGGCGAGCCGCTTCCGGATCTGGCTTTCGCCGCGGATGCTGAACCTGACCCACCAGGGTCCGCCCGGGGTGCGTTGATAGATGGAGCAGGGGGTGTTTGGGGGCTGCCTCGCCCATCGCACTCCTGTGCAAGCACACGAGTCTTGCCGCGCCAGAAATGTGCTAGTGCCATGCGTCGCTCATAATGCTGGGTAGAGCCTCTTCAGTTTCACCCGGGCATCGGCCGTGGTGAATTGCCAATCGGCTTTGGTGTGGTGTCGGTTGCGGCGGGCCTGCCAGGCGGCGACTTCGTCCATCAGGGTCTGCTTGTCGGGGATGCGGCGATCGAGACACTGCGACGCCAGGACGCCGAGTTCGGACTCGGCCATGTCCAGCCAGCTGCCGTGCTTGGGGGTGTAGTGCCATTCGAAGCGCTCGACGAGCCGACGCGCCTCGGCGGCCGGAAAGGCTTCGTAGAGCGACGCCGCCTTGTGGGTGTTGAGGTCTTACCTTTACCCGCATCTAGAAAGATGCAATTTTATCATTATGTTAGCCTAGCCATCTGTGCGCCGTAGCTGAGGGAAGCCCCTTGGAACGCAGGTGCAGCATACGCCCGCTTTCGCAACGGGCATTTGGAAAATCTGCCATTTTCGGCGCTCGGCTGCGGATCGACATGATGTCGTTCTATAGTAGCGCAGGGCTTTGCCACGATGCGGGTAAAGGTAAGGTGTTGAGGTTGTCCTGCACGAGGACGATCTTCTCGGCGTGAGGAAAGTGCGTGTCGGACAATTCCTTGAGGACCTGCGCATAATCCACGGCGGCGTGGCGATCGGTCACCTTGACGTGCCGCCAGCCTTCCAGCGGTGCGAACATCATGAACAGGTTGGCGGTGCCGTTGCGTTCATACTCGTAGTCGTAGCGGGCAACCTGCCCTGGCTTCGCCGCGATCGGCACACGCGTTTCGGAAATCAACTGCTTTGCGGTCTCGTCCAGGCAGACCACGGGGCGGGTTGGGTTGTGCGGCCTTTGATAAACTTCCAGCACATCCTCCATGCTGGCTACGAAGGGCCTCAGCGCTCACGAGAATTGACCCGGGGTTGCTCACGGAAGTTGACCCAGTAGGTGCGCATGAGTTTGTGGTCAGGTGGCCTGATCGGCCGGTAGCCGCCGTGGTCGGCGGCAAATTTTCCTTCGCCTGACCGAAGGCTCCATGCCTGCCGCCCGGGCCTCACACCCCGTGAGACCCAGTGATGACAACGGTCAGAAGTCGCCGCGTGTCACGGCCCTGGCGGCGCGTCCTGTCGCGGCGAGGCGGGCACACCCCCGGCGGCTGCCGGGCCGGGAAGAGCCGGCAGCGCTGACCTGGCTCAACGGCCCGACGGCGCGATTGATCGTGACGTGACGGCTGCCAAACCCCAGCCTTCCGTTCGACGCCGGGCGTCGAATTGTCGGGACGCCTTCCGTCCCGACACCACCCGCAGGCCACGGCGCGGGAGGCGAGTCAAAGGCGCCGCGCGCTTTCTTGCGCGGCGGGAGCGGAGCCACGCGCAGAAAATCGGCGCGGGCCGATTTTCGAGCATGGTGAGCACCCACCTGTTGACGCGCCTTGCGCGCCGTGGCACCGCCTCGGTGCTGCGGCGGTGGTGTTGCTGGGGCCTTCAGGTCTTGGTGCTGCGGCGCGCCGGTGTTGGCGACGCTGGCGCCGGAGGCTCCGGGCTGCGCAGGGACGGGCCGTTGATGCGGATGGTGATGCAGTGGTGCTGCAGGCGATCGAGCAGCGCATCGACCAGCGGCTTCTTGTCGAACAGCTCGTACCAGTCGGACAGTTCAAGGTTGGTGGTGATGATCGTCGAGACCCGGTTGTAGCGTTGGTCCATCAGACGAAAGAATGCGTTTGCTTGTTCCGGCTTGATCGTGAGGTAGCTCAGCTCGTCAATCAGCAAGGGCTGCATGCGAACTCGGCCTGAGCCAGCAGCCGTGTGGTGGTGCGATCGGCCAGAGACGCGTAGAGTTCATCGAGCAGGACTTGAGCGTTGATGAAGCGGCCACGGTAGCCGTTGAGGCAGGCCTCGCGCAACAGACCGATCGCCAGGCCGGTCTTTCCGGTGCCTGGTTTGCCGATGAGCAGGACGTTGTCGGTCCGGCGCAGGAAGTCCAGCCCGGCCAGTGTCTGGATCTGGGCGCGGCTCACGCCGGGCTGCCGATCGAACGGGAAGCTGTCGAGTGACCACCGCCATGGCAGACGCGCCTGTCCCAGACGATACGCCAGGCTGCGTTCGCGGCGGGCGGCGGCCTCCTGGCCGAGCAGCCGGTACAGCAACTCGGGTCCAGCGATCGCTTCGCGCTCGGCGCGTTCGATCTCGGCGTCGAGTGCCTCGGCCATGCCGTGCAGGCGCAACTGGGCGATCAGCGCGCGCAGCTTGTCATGCATCGTCGTCTTTCCCGCTGGTCAGTGCGAAGAAGTCGCCGGCGACCTGTTTGAGGATGAGATCTTCAAGCCGGCCGAGGTCGAACAGGCCGTAGTACAGGGCTTGCTCGATGGCGGCGATGAACGGGCCGGCCGGGTAGGTGCGCTTCATTTCGATCAGCCGGCGGAGTGGCCGTCGCCCGTATCCGTGACTGCGCAGCTTGAGGGCGGCGGCGTAACGGTCGAGGCTGGGATGGTGGCCGCTCAGCAATGCCTCTTCCGCCGCCGCGCTGCGACCCTGCCGCACGGGGATGGTATGATGACCAGGCAGGGTGCTCCTGGCATCGCGCTCGGCGATCAGCCGCGGGTGGACGGCGATCGTCGTGTCCTTGCGGCGGACATGGATTTCGGCGGGGTGCTTGTAGACAGCGACGGACTTGCCGACGAAGCGCTCGGGCACGGAGTAGCGGTTGGTATCGACGCTGACAAAGCCGTGCAGGTCGACGACGCGTTCCAGCAACTCGTAGACCGGCGGCAGCGCGTCGGGCAGCGGCACGAGGTGCGGCTGCTCGATGACGTAGGCCGCATCAGGCGACATGCCGAGCGCTGCCTTGGGCTTGCGGTTAGCGACCTCGCGGCACCAGGCGAGTGCCTGGCGGTTGAGGTCGTCGAAATCTTCGAAGCTTCGGCCTGCCAGGAAATTCGTCTCGACATAGCCGAATGGTCTTTCGATCCGGCCCTTGCGATCTGGATTCCCGACCCGGTGGGCGCGGAACCGGAAGCCCAGAGTGCGGGCGAAGGCCGCCATCTCCGGGGCGATGAGGGCCTCGGCGCCGGCGCCGGCGGCGAGCAGCACGCTGGTGTTGTCGATGATGCAGACCGGACAGGCACCGGCCATGAAGCGCGTGGCCTCGAGCAGGAACGCGCGGGCCTCGAAGCGGGTGAACCGCGGATAGTACTGGATGAACAGCCGGCGCGAGTACGCCAGCACCAGACCGGCGCATTGCGTGATCACCGGCTTGCCGGCGCCCGCGAAGGTCACGCGATGCGGCGAGGTGTCGTGCTGCATCTCCTGCCCGGGCGCGAAGTCGTACTCGCCGGCACGCCGCGGCGGACTGCGCAGGCCGGCCTCCCGCACCCAACGGGTCAAGCTGCTGTAGGACACCTCCAGACCGTTGTCGGCCAGCAGTTCGCGCACCCGCACCACGTTGCCGCGAGCCTGCTCGAAGGCAGCCTTCACGCGGACCAGCGTCGCCTCGTCGCACGGCAACACCTCGGCAACGTTGCCGTCCGGCTCACGCAGGATGCGCCGCACGGTGTTGCGTGACAGCGCCAGCAGGCGGCTGATCTCGCGCAGGCTGTGCCGCTGCACCTGCAGCGTGCGCACCGCGGTGCGAATCTCAGCCGGGGTCACGTGCATCCCCCCGGTCGATCGCAATCGCCAGGACGTTGAGCGCCAACCACAGACGCGGCACCGCCGCGATCAGCGCCGGCGGCACCGATTGCAGCGCCGCCACGCGACCCGTCAGGCGCGCGATGACCGCCTCGAGGCAGCGCATATCGACGACGCATTCGCCTTCCGGGCCGTCCCGCAGAATTTCGCCGGCGCGCCGTTCGTCGTTCGCCCGCAGGGCGTCGAGAAACAAGCGGGGATCGCCGACCATGCGTTCGCGCACCGTTTGCGCGGCCTGCTGGTAGTGGGCGAACCAGCACTGCAACTCGCGGGTCGACAGCGGTGACGCAGCCAGCGCCGCCAGCAGGCTGTCGGCATGGGCGGCATTGGCACGCGCCAACGGCACCACCACCCGGTTGGCCGCCCAAGCCGACAGCTTGCCGGTGCGCACCGCCGCCAGCGCCGCATCGGGCAAACCCGACAGCAGTTGCAGCCGCCGGCTCACCCAGCTCACGTCGCGCCCGCACCGACGCGCCAGCTCCTGCTGCGACAGGCCCTGGCCCTGCATCAGCTCGCGCAGCAGCAACGCCTCCTCAATGCTGGCGAACGAGCGATCCTGCGCGCGCGCCAACACCCCCAGCACCGCTTCGGCCAGCCCACAGGTCCATTGCTCGACACTGGCCGTGTCGCGGCCCAGCCGGCGTAGCGCGGCGACGCGCCGATACCCGTCGATCAGCACCAGCGGTGCTGCGCCCGCGCCGGCCCCACCGGGAGCGGGCGCCACAATGCAGGGCACGATCTGACCGCACCGCTCGATGGACTGGGCGATCCGCGCCACCGCCTGCGGCTCCACCAGGCGGCTGGCGGCAAAGCGCAGGTCCAGTTGGTGCAGGTCAAGCTCCAGACGATGGCTGTCCATGGACGTCATCGCCGGCGGGACGGCCCGCTTGCCCCGGTCACGTCCCGCAGGATCCTCGCCGCCGCATCAATCGGGTTCACCATGGGGCATTGCGCTCCGTCCGGGCGTGGCCAACACGGCCGCGACGGGGATCGCGGCGGCGCAGGAACCCCGGGCGAAGCGGCGGCAGACAGGGACGACCGCACCAATGGCAGGGCGTCGTCGCTCGCCGGGGCGGCTCGGCCGGAGATGCGTCGTCGCGCGAGGTCGCCATCGCGCCGGCCGCCAGCAGATCACCCGCCGGCGGCGGGGGTGAACCCTGATGCGTCACTTTTTTTCTGCGCGCTCGCAGGTGGCCCATCCGGGCGGCATGCTTCTCCTGGCCACGACGGGTCTTCTGATAGCGCTCGCCTGCCTTCCGGAGCGTCTGGTGACGCGCCTGTCCGGCGCAGTCGCCGAAACAGTAGATCTGCCCGCGGTCGCAGTGGCGGCACACGACCACTTCGCTACTGCACTTCCTGCAAAGGAACAGACGACCAGACCCCGGCTCGCTCTGCGCATCGACGCAGACGCGGCGTAGACGAACGCCACCGTCGGCAGGATACTCGCCCTGCATTCGTGCCCGTCACGATGTGGGGCACGGCGTCGAGACAAAACTGGCAGGTTGAGTTCGGCGCCGTGCTTGCCCTCAAGTCTGGCAGGCTCCCGGCAGCTTGCCGAGGTGCTCGGTGCCTCTGTTATCCCCCGTGCCAACCCCGCCAAGACCGTATCCGGTCCTGATCATGTCTCCAGCGACGATCAAATGCCGCCGCACCGGCGTTGTCGCAGGCGCCGCCACCCCGGAGCGGGCGCCAGACCGGGACAACCAACGACAATCGTCAGAACGGTAGGACTAAAGTCAGTGGGTCAACTTCCGTGAGCAACCCCGGGTCAATTCTCGTGAGCGCTGAGGACGAAGGCGGCGTTGGCGTCCGGCGGGATGACCCATTGCTGTCGCAGGTGGGGCTTGAGCGTGTTTTTTTTAGCGTCCGCCCGATCGTGTTGTCGCTGGCCCGCTCAACGATGTTCAGCTCCACGACGGTCTCTTCCAGAAGCCGTAGCGTCCATTTCGCGCGTCCCGCTGGGGGCGCCGAACAGGCCAGGGCAACCAGCTTCGCCTCGGCTTCTCCATCAAAGATGCGTTTTCTGGCGGAGGCTGGCGAATGCTTGCAGGTCAGCACAGCATCGACGCCCTCTTCCACCAGCCGCTGGCGCGCCCGAGCAACTGTGTCGACGCTGGTCTCCAGGGCTGCGGCAATTTGGCTGTCACTCCAGGCTTCGCCGGCGTCCGACGCATCCGCCTTCAGCAGAATGCGCGCTTTCAGCTGCTGCCGCGCCGGGTGTTTGCCCTTGGTGATCAGCGCGGTCAGCCGGCCCCGCTCCTCATCGCTGAGCTTCACCACGTATTTTTTTACCGCGATCTCTTTGGCAGCCACAAATCGTCTCCGCTGGTCCTATGCGGAACGATCGAGTCAGACATCCACCGCAGAGTCAAGGACGCCGGGCACTAGCGCGGCGCCGGCCAGGAAAACAACCTGTTGATTAAACGGAACATACTGACCGACTGTGTGCGCTTTGTGCCAGCATAGTTTCGTCGCAAGGACGGAACAGACTTCGCGGTAAGTTACTGATTTCAGCTTGATGAAATGGTGCCCAGGGGCGGGATCGAACACCGACACTGCGATTTTCAGAGCCTGTTTGACTATCCCATAGACGCTTTTTCGCGGCAGTAGGCGTGAAGGACGCGGTGGACATTGGCAATCTCGACCGCATCTTCTGCGGCGGCTGGACTTTGTTCCAAATTACGAGTCAGGCGGCGATAACGTTTGGTCAAGGTGCCGAAAGTCGCCTCGATGCGCCAGCGTACTGGCGGCAGCTTGAAGCCGGGGATGCCGGCCTCCCTGGATGAAATCTGGACCTCCATGCCGTGTCGCTCAGCCGCCGCCGCCACCCGCGGACCAACATAGGCTGCGTCAACCTTTACGCGCTTTGGCGCCCAGCCGGCCTCGGCGGCCCGGTCAAGAAGCGGCGGCGCCACCGTGCTATCATGGACATTGGCAGCCGTGACCAGCACGGCCAACACGAAGCCGAGCGAGCAGGCCAGCACGTGCCGCTTGATGCCCTTGATCCGCTTGTTGCCGTCCACGCCCCGCTCGCCCGCCTGGGGACCGGACACCACGCTCTGCGAGTCGAGGATCACCGTCTCCGGCTCCGCCGGCCTGCCGCACCGTTGGCGGACGCCACGTATCAACAACCCCGCGATATCGGCCCAGATGCCATCGGCGCGAAACCGGTCATACCAAGTCCGGACGGTCTGCCACGGGCCAAAGTCCTTGGGGAGATAGCGCCACCCGCAGCCGGTCTTCTCAAGGTAGAAACAGGCGTTGACCATTTCCCGCAGATCGGCCGTCAAGGTCGCCTAAATTGAAAAAACGGCAGCAATCCTCGCCCACTCGGCATCTGTCAGATCGCTCGGGTAGCGCCGACCGTCATCCTTGTACTGCTCACGCTGTTCCGCCGTCCACATCGCACGTCCCTCCTGGGAGCCCGTGTTGGAAGCCGTTCCTACCCGCCCTGCGCAACCTTCAGCACATGCCAACGCCGCCTGCAAACTGCCCAAAAGGCAAGGCACTTCACAAATCCTGACGGTTTTCCGTCAGGCCAACCACGGGAAGATTGACGACCACTCCCCTCCAAAACCGCCTGTGAGAGATCAAGGCACGACGGATGATTCTGGTCAAACAGGCTCTCAGGCTTACGGAGGATCGGGTTGCCGCACTGCCGGCCCCGGCCACCGGGGCGAGCTATACGTATGACGCAGAGCAGCCCGGCCTTGCCGTGCGCGTGACCGCCGCGGGTGTCCGCACGTTCGTGCTGGTCAAGAAGATCGCCGGCAAGCCGCAACGGCTCAACCTGGGAAGGTTCCCTGCTCTGCGCCTCGGTGCTGCCCGGCGGGCTGCGCGGGTCCGTATCGGCCAGATAGCGGCTGGGGTGGACGTGGTGCAGGAGATCAAGGCGCAGAAGGCGCGGAAGCTGACCGTTGCCGATGTGTGGCCAGAATATCTGGCTGGCATCAAGAAAAACAATCGGACTTGAGAGCGCGACAAGCACCGATGGGAAACGGCGATTGCCCCGAAAATCGGGCGCAAGGTGATTTCAGAATTGACCCAGGAAGATCTGCAGAAGGTGGTGGACGGGATTGGTGAGAAGCACCCCATTGCTGCAAACCGGGTCGCCGCGCTGCTGGGGACATTCATTCGCTCCGTCACGCGGAAGCACAAGCTACCTAATCCGGCCGAAGGGTTGAAACGCGCGCCGGAGAACGTGCGGGAGCGATTCCTCCGTGCTGATGAGGTGGGCACGCTGCTGGGGGCAATCCGGGCTGCTGGCGAGCCCTGGGCGGACCTGTTTGAGTTGCTGCTGTGGACAGGCGCGCGCCGCGGGGCCGTGATGACAATGGCCTGGGATGACATCGATCTGGGGCAAGGGGTGTGGCATCTGGCAGCCGCGAAGACCAAGAACAAGCGCGCGGCTGCGTTGCCCCTGACCGGGCCGGCCGTTACGATCCTGCGGAGGTGCAATGAGCAGCGCGTGGGGACGTGGGTTTTCCCTGGCGACGGCCGCACAGGCCACGTGACGACGGTAGCGAAGGCCTGGGCTCGAGTCGTCTTGATGGCATCTGGTCTGTCCGATCTGCGGCCGCACGACCTGCGCCGCACCGTCGGGAGCTGGCTGGCCGGCAGTGGGCATTCGGCATTTGTCATCCAGCAAGTGCTAACCCACGCCAGCAGCGCCAGCGCCAGGCACTACGCTCACCTTGACGTGATCGCGGTCCGCGCTGCGCTGGACCAAGTGGCGGAGGCCATGCAGCGTGCCGCGGAGGCGAAATGACAGACATGCGAACCGCTGCGCTGGCACCGGACACTGAACGCTGGCTGCGCTATGCGCTGCGGATGACGCAGTGGGTGCAGGCGATGCCGAACGAAACGGATCGCGCGAGGGTCAGCACCCAACTCGCCCGCTCGCTGATGTTTGCAGCGGGGCAGTTTGTTGCGGGCGCACCGCCGCGGGAACCCACCGTCCAAACGACCGGCAACCGGAAGCGGGACACAGGGGCAGGCCGTCCGCCCGACGGTGCCCGGGAGATCCTTGCCAGCGATGTGCGGCGGGCAATGGTTGCGCTGGGGCTCCCAGAAGGAACATGGTTTGTAGAAGGAGTTGCCAGCCCCGCGCTGCAGGTGCTGCGGGCATGTGTTTGGGTCGCGACTCGGGACCCCGAAGAACCCCCAAAAAAAGACGTCGCCAGAGGAGGCGCATGGGCCGCGATCAGCGCCGGGTTGCAGCCGCAAAACGCCGCTGGGATGTGTTGGTGGAGGAAAAGGCGTCAGCAGAAGACTGGCGGAAGCACTTCGGAACGCCACACTGACGGCTTATTACGCGCCTAACTCCTGCCCCGGGATACCGGCTACCCCCATCAGGACTAGCCAACTGATGAGGATTCCTGATGTCCGAAGCCCGCCCGAACGCCACGCGCCCGCCCGAGGTAATACTCAAACTGCCGGGCAATGCCTTGGTTACCGCGAAGGAAGCGGCGCTGCTAGCGCGCTGCACTGAGAATTCGCTCGCGCATGACCGCAGCCGGGGGATCGGCTTTCCGTTTATCCGGATTGGCCGGCGCATCCGTTACCGGCTCAGCGATGTGCTGGGCCAACACAATGCAGCACTGCAAACCGCCGCCTGAAAGCAGAAACGGCGACCCCCGCACGGGTCGCCGCTTTCGCATTCCCCAGCCCCTTCCGAAGACAAGAGACTATGAGCCAGTTGGATTCTTATAGCACGGCGGATGTTGGTCCGCCGAGCAATCGTTTGCTGTTGCATCCCGGCTGCCCGCTTACCGCTGCTGACCTGGCGGCAGTCGCCCGCAGGCGCGAGGGGATGCTGGCAAAGGGCTATCTCCCGCTTGCTGTTCATACGCCTTGGTCGTCCTATGCGCACAGCTCCGGCAAGCAGCCCGTCGGGAAAGGCTGGCAGATCAACGGCCACGACCAGGAACGGCTCAAGCGGACGACGTTCCTGACCGCCAACACGGGGATGCTGATTGGCCCTGGCATGGTGGTCATTGATATTGATACCGAGTACGCGGAGGCGGTCTGCCAGTTGTGTTTCGCCCGGCAGCCCGAGCTGGTATCCGCGCTCTGGCGCGGCCGTGACGGGTCCGCGCGAATCGCTTGCCTGTGCAGGTTAGCCGAACCGATCACGGGGAAGCCTCTGGCCGAAGGTGAGCACGGCCGTCTCGAGCTTCTGACCGGAGCGAAGAACTTCATGGTTGACGGTTGGCACCCGTCTGACCGGACCGGCGGAACGCGGTGGTGGTGGGAGGACGGCCGTTCGCCATGGACCGTGCTGGCCAATCTATTGCCCGTCCTGCCGGCCGCTGCCGCCATCGCCTTGATCAATGCGATCTGGCGTAGCGACATCTTGGGGGCACAGATTCAGCGGTACCCCACGGCCCAGAAAGGCGGTGGCGCCGGACGGCCCGGCAAACTGCCTGCGACGGAACAGCTGCGCGAGCTACTTCGCCGCCATGGAGGCTTGGTCATCCCCGCCGTGAGCGACTTGGTTCGGCAGATCGGTTGCGAGGGCGCCGGTCGCCACGATGCCCTGATTGCCATCGTGGGTAGGCTGGTGCACCAACGTTGGACCGGCGACCAGATCGCAACGTGCCTCGTGCCCCTGGCGAACGAGTGCTTTCCGACGGCTGATGAGCGGCGCGCCGGTGACGTTGACTGGTCTGGCGAGATTGAGCGCGCGGTTGTGCATGCGCAGGGTCGCGACCGTGCGCAACTGGCGAAGCTGCCGTGCATGGAGTGGCCAGCATGAACTCCATGTCGTCGGAAACCGACTTGGTGCGGGCCGAGGTTAGGGCCGAGTTGTGCGCGCTGGCCATGCAAGTTGCTGCTGGCCAAGCCGACGAGCTCGATGTTGCCGCTGCGATCAAAAGGCTGGAAAGCCGCTGTAAGCTGGGGCAGGGCGCGCTCAAAAAGCAATTTCAGGTTGAGAGCCTGTTTGACCAGAATCATCCGTCGTGCCTTGATCTCTCACAGGCGGTTTTGGAGGGGAGTGGTCGTCAATCTTCCCGTGGTTGGCCTGACGGAAAACCGTCAGGATTTGTGAAGTGCCTTGCCTTTTGGGCAGTTTGCAGGCGGCGTTGGCATGTGCTGAAGGTTGCGCAGGGCGGGTAGGAACGGCTTCCAACACGGGCTCCCAGGAGGGACGTGCGATGTGGACGGCGGAACAGCGTGAGCAGTACAAGGATGACGGTCGGCGCTACCCGAGCGATCTGACAGATGCCGAGTGGGCGAGGATTGCTGCCGTTTTTTCAATTTAGGCGACCTTGACGGCCGATCTGCGGGAAATGGTCAACGCCTGTTTCTACCTTGAGAAGACCGGCTGCGGGTGGCGCTATCTCCCCAAGGACTTTGGCCCGTGGCAGACCGTCCGGACTTGGTATGACCGGTTTCGCGCCGATGGCATCTGGGCCGATATCGCGGGGTTGTTGATACGTGGCGTCCGCCAACGGTGCGGCAGGCCGGCGGAGCCGGAGAGGGTGATCCTCAACTCGCAGAGCGTGGTGTCCGGTCCCCAGGCGGGCGAGCGGGGCGTGGACGGCAACAAGCGGATCAAGGGCATCAAGCGGCACGTGCTGGCCGGCTCGCTCGGCTTCGTGTTGGCCGTGCTGGTCACGGCTGCCAATGTCCATGATAGCACGGTGGCGCCGCCGCTTCTTGACCGGGCCGCCGAGGCCGGCTGGGCGCCAAAGCGCGTAAAGGTTGACGCAGCCTATGTTGGTCCGCGGGTGGCGGCGGTGGCTGAGCGACACGGCATGGAGGTCCAGATTTCATCCAGGGAGGCCGGCATCCCCGGCTGCAAGCCGCTGCCAGTACGCTGGCGCATCGAGGCGACTTTCGGCACCTTGACCAATCGTTACCGCCGCCTGACTCGTAATTTGGAACAAAGTCCAGCCGCCGCAGAAGATGCGGTCGAGATTGCCAATGTCCACCGCGTCCTTCGCGCCTACTGCCGCAAAAAAGCGTCTATGGGATAGTCGAACAGGCTCTCAGATCAGTAATACGACAGGGGGACCGATGTGGTGTTGCCGGACGGATCGTTCGTGGATGACCCGAAGTCGCCTACAGGCCACATGAGGTCTCCCGTCCAAGACCTGACGGAAGTGGCGCGTGAAGGGCAACGTGTTCGTGGGCGCTTTAAAGAGATGCTTGATTCCCCCAAGACAGCCCTTGCCGCGCCGGGGTACTTGTTGCTTCAACTTGGGCTGAAATCTAGGCCAAGGCGGGGAGTTTGACTATCAGAGGAGGGGAAATACGATCACAGGTCTTCGTCAGTTCCACCAGTTCTGGCATGTTTCCAATTTTGACGTAGGACTATTTGCACAACGGGCCGGCTTAACGCTCGACGAAACCCCGAGAACTGCGGGCCTTTTCGCGAGACTCTTCTCAAAAAATGCGGATCCCGCACAGTCATATTCGCTGAAACCAGATGTCGCGGAATATATTCGCAAAGGATTCGCCGCCGGAGAAAGCCATGCTTTCGACACAAGAAACGACGAGCAGCGCCGGTGACTCCACGAGAAATACAAACAGTTAGAACTATTATTAAAACGGGAGCGGCCGCATGCGTTATGATTGTTTTTTGCTACTCATTGGGACCCGTTCACACCCCCCCTCCTGTCTTGGGCGTCTGACTGGGTTGGCTCCCCTGGCTGAGGCGGCGAACGGAGGGGCTTGCCTGATGGAGCGAAACGGATTCTACGCTCCCTATGCCGCGCCTGAGCATCCCGGAGCTGACCCAGTACGAACGAGCAGACCTCTCGGTGCTGCCGCGGAAGGAGCTTGAGGATCTGGCGTGGCTGTTCCGCGAAGTTGCGCGCACGCTGGCCAATCGCCTGGGTGAGGAACTCCACGACCAGTTCGCGGCCGCCGTCGAGCGACGATCCCTACCGGCGGGGTCAGAGAAACGGCAAGCCTCCGGCCAGTCAGGACCACGATGGTGGCGAAGGCCAGGACGCAGCCGCGCCGGCGGGCAAGGACAAGACACCAGCGAAGCCGCCCGGCAAGCGGCCGGGCATGCCTGGGCACTGGCGCCGGCAGCCGATCGTGGTGACCCGAGAAGTCGAGCACGTGCCGATGGTCTGCGAGGCGTGCCAGGCCGCGCTCGGCGCCGAGTGCCGGGGCCGCCACGTCAGCGCCCACCACGTCTTTGAACTCGACCGCGGCGAAATGGGTCTGCAGGTCACGGCTTCCAAGCACAGCTACTTCGCCGCCAGTTGCGCGTGCGGCCACGAGACGATGGCCAGCCCGGGCGTGGGACTGCGCTCACAGATCGAGGGGCGCAAACGCGACCTGCAACTGAGCGAGCGCTGCCTGGTCGGGCCGACGCTGGCGATCTTCATCGCCGCCCTCGCGTTGCGTTTCCGCCTGTCGCGGCTGAAGGTCCAGGAGTTCCTGCTGGACTGGCTGGGTCTGGAACTCGGGGCGGCGACGATCAACCGCTGCATCCACGAATTCGGCCGGGCCAGTGAGCCGGTGGTCGAGCAACTGATCGAAGAGGTGCGGGCCGCCGAGGTCGTGCATCTCGACGAGACCCCATGGTACCAACAAGGCGCCCTGCTGTGGCTGTGGGTAGCCGTGACCGTGAACACGGTCGTCTATCGCATCGGCAGCCGCCGCAAGGAAAACCTGGTCGCGCTGATCGGCCACGCGTTCCTTGGCTGGATGGTGACCGACGGCTACATGGCCTGTCGCGATCATCCCCGGCGCCAACGCTGCCTTGCCCATCTCATCCGAAAAGGTTTGGCACTGGCCGAGGGCTATTACGGCCCCGGCTCCGCCTTCGGGCGGGACCTGGTCCGCGACCTCCGCCGCCTGATCGAACGGATCCGCGACGGCGACAACGACGCCGCCGTCAGGCGCCTGGTGGCCCGCATCAAGTGGAACTGCCAGTGCAACGAATATGAGATCGAGCAGAAGGTTCGTGCCCTCGCGCGCGAAATCCTCAACGACTGGGAGGCGGTGATCGCCTTCGTCGCCGAACCGCTGCTGTCGCCCACGAACAACGACGCCGAGCGGGCGCTGCGGCATGCCGTCATTGCGCGCCGCATCAGCTTCGGCACCAGAACGGACGAGGGCAGCCGGTTCTACGCCGCCGGCCTCAGCGTCATCGACACCTGCCGCAAGCGCGGCGTCGATCCCTGGACCTACGGACGCGACCTCATCGCCGCCGCGCGCAAGGGCTCATCTCTCCCCAGTATCCCCGCCAAGCTGGCCGCCTGAAACGGCAGAAGCGGCTACTCGCCCGAAGGCGGACTGGTCGTAGAGCCCTCGCCCAGGCGATCCGCAAGCGAATGCGCCAATTCGTGAAACTGCCATGCCAACTCTTCAAGCTCTTGCCGAGACAGTGCCGAAAGCTGGGCTCGTTCGGGATCGGTCAGATCCGGGATGCTTGAGTGTGGCATACAGACCGTAGACGCTGCTTCGCCCCGCTACGCAAGACCCCTTGTTGGCTTCACAGCCGACACCCCACCCGCCAAACGCCCCGATTTGAAATGGCGAGGGGGGAGTGTGAACGGTTGCACTCATTGCGTATTGCTTGGCTTGTGGTGGCCATGCCAGATTGCATGTTTCCAAAAACAGTGAAGGAAGTCCATGGTCTGCAAGGCCTTGATTTTAACGTGACGATGTCCGATTGTTTATTTGTTGGAAGTTCCTGGGAGATAAATGTCAACGCGTCTGAAGGCGGGAGCTTGAATAAAGCAATTATATTTGTATATGAGCCTGAGTTCCCGCCGCCGGAATACGCACCCACAACCCCGGAATTTCACATTTCTGGCAGCGGCGTTATCACCATAAGCGTTATGTCGGTTTCCTCTATTGATCTACAATTATATGAATGGAATGGCCATCGAATAGCATACGAAATCGGACACATCGAATATCCTGCTTCTCTTAGTCAGGAAACGACCCACCAGTAAAAGCAGGGAGATCAAGTTATCTTCTGGTGCCGGCGCCCCAGTTGGGTGTTCCCTATCCTCCCGCGAGAGTGAAAGGGCCAAGCGAGCTTTCGTGACGGGTCAGCGGTTAGGAGATCGTCTCCCAACCGGCCCGTCGCGGAGAACCCGAGATGGCTGCTTCCCCCAAGATCGTCCTGAGCCGGTCGTAGGACATTCCCTTCAACAAGCTGGTGCTGAGCCAGGCCAATGTCCGCCGGGTCAAGGCCGGCGTGTCGGTCGAGGCGCTGGCCGAGAGCATCGCCCGCCACTCGCTGCTGCAAAGCCTGACCGTCCGCCCGGTGCTGGACGCCGGCGGCCAAGAGACCGGCATGTTCGAGGTGCCGGTCGGCGGCCGGCGCTTTCGCGCGCTGGAACTGCTGGCGGCGCAGAAGCGCATGAACAAGACCGCCCCGGTGCCCTGCATCATCCGCACCGACGGCATCGCCGAGGAGCACAGCCTCGCCGAAAACACCGACCGCGAGGCGCTCCATCCCCTCGACCAGTTCCGCGCCTTCCAGACCCTGCGCCAGAAGGGCCGCGGCGAGGAGGAGATCGCCGCCGCCTTCGGCGTCACCGCCGCCGTGGTCCGCCAGCGCCTGAAGCTGGCCGCAATCTCCCCGCGCCTGCTCGAAATCTACGCCGAGGGTGCCATGACCCTCGACCAGCTGATGGGCTTCGCCATTTCGGACGACCATGCAAGGCAGGAACAGGTGTGGGAGTCGGTCTCCCGCAGCTGGACCCCGGCCTCGCCGGCCCAGATCAAGCGGCTGCTGACCGAAGGCGCGGTGCATGCCACCAACAAGCGCACGGTCGCTGAGACGGACGCAAGATCGAGCGTTCTGATGCAAATTGCATGAGGTGTAGCGCGGGGCGGGGTGTCTGGCGCTGTCTGGCCGGCTTGGAAAACGGGCGCCATTGCTCAATTCGGCCAGCTATGCCGCATGTGAGAGCAATACCTGAGCCCCCCACCCCCGGGGGTGGGCCTGTCCAATCGCCCCCCCGGCCCCCCTCATTGCTCCACGGAGCAATGCAGTCTCCGGATGATTTCTCGGCCGGCGAGGCACCAGCACAAGCCGGCCCGCTCCTGGCGCGCCTCGGCTCGATTGCCTGCGTCGGGCCGTTCCGGGGTAGGTGTTGGCGGTTACGGTAATCATGGGAATGCGCCACGGACCGACTGTGTGCAGCGCCCCACTCCGCCGATTGGAGTGTGTGCGGATCAATGCGGCGTGGCGCCGTGTCTGACCAACCAAGCCGGAGCGGTAATTTCTGACCGTACCGCGCACCGGTTTTCTCTCCCGCGGCCGTGCACGGAGGGCGCCCGTTGGCCCCACGGAGTCGCACTCACTCACGCCGGGCTGTCTACGCATGCCCTGCAGCAACCGGCCGTTCACGGAACGACAACCATGAACGCAGGAAGAATGGTCAGCTTAGGACCGCCGCGGACAGAATCACGGCGATGAAAGCCGACTGCTTCCAGGCAGTTTGCCCCGTCCAGTTGTCCGGATGACGGCGAACCGCACCGCTGGCACACACAGCAGGACCACACCACAATCAGAAGCGTGGGCGTGACAGCTCGTTGGTTAGGGCGGACTGGCCGGCCAAAAGCGGCCTCACCTCGGCCTGGTGGTGCAACTGGGTAGCAACGCCTAAGCGCTCACAAACGTCGGTCGCCTCAGGTGTCAGATAAACGACTGATTTAATTGACTGAAAATGGTGCCCAGGGGCGGGATCGAACCACCGACACTGCGATTTTCAGTCGCGGTGTCTTCCATGACACTGGATGACAGGCGCGGCCGGACCCTGACAAAAAGCCATGGAATGGCCGGGGTCCGCATGGACAACGTGACGTGACCGGACATAGAATGCACCGGACGGACGCCGAGAGGGGTCCGCGATGGGTCCGCAAGCCGGGGCATTGCCATGAAGCTGACAGACAAGACGGTGGAAGCGGCGCAGTGCCCGGAGGGGGCAAAGGACAAGCTGTTCTTTGACGAAACGCTGCCCGGCTTTGGGTTGCGCGTGACCGCCAGCGGCAGCCGCACCTTCATCGTCCAGTACAATGTCGGCCGGACGAAGCGTCGGATGGTGCTGGGGGTATGGGGCCGCGAGTTGACCACCACCCAGGCCCGGCGCAAGGCCGAGGCGCTGCGGGGGCAGGTTCGGGACCGGCGCGACCCGGCATCGGAACGAAAGACAGCGCAGGCCGCGACCCTGGCCGCCGAGGCCGAGGCGAAGGCCGCCGCCGCCAGCGGCGCCTACACGGTCGAGAAGCTGGTTTCGGAGTGGACGGAACACCACCTGGCTGCCCGCTCCCGGTCCTATCGCGAGCGCGTGCCCGCCGAGCTTCGCCGCGCCCTCAAGACCTGGCTGCCCGCGCCGGCCGACCGCTTCGCCCGCACCGATGCCGTGCGGGTGTTGGACGCAGTGAAGGTTTTGTACGGGCCGGTCTCCGCCAATCGGCTGCGATCCGAAGCGCGGGCGTGTTGGACCTGGGCAGTCAAGCGCGGGGCGCTGGCCGTGAACCCGTGGGAGGCGACGCCCCGCCCGCAAGCCAAGGAGACGCCCCGCGAGCGGGTGCTAACCGATGCCGAGCTTGGGGCGCTCTATATTGCTGCCGGCGCCGAGACCGCGCCCTGGGGCGTGCTGGTGCGTTTGCTGATCCTGACCGGGCAGCGCCGGGGCGAGGTTGCCGGCATGCGGTGGGATGAACTCGACCTGACCGCGGGCACCTGGGCATTGCCAGGCGAGCGGACCAAGAACGGACACCCCCACACCGTGCCCCTGACAGCCGAGGCGGTGGCGCTGCTGCGCACCGTCAAGCGCCGGGCCGGTGCCGCGCTGGTTTTCGAGGGGCCGCGGCAGACAGCTTTTTCCGGGTTTGGCAAGCTGAAAGACAGTCTCGACACCGCCATGGACGCCGCAGCGAAGGAAGCCGGCAGGACTGTCACGCCATGGACGATGCACGATCTGCGCCGCACGATGGCAACCGGTTTGCAGCGTCTTGGCGTTCGGCTTGAAGTGACCGAGGCGCTATTGAACCATGTGAGCGGCAGCCGCAGCGGGATAGTTGGTGTTTACCAGCGGCACGGGTGGGAGACTGAGAAAACCGCTGCCATGTGCGCCTGGACCGCGCACGTCCTCGCCGCCGCCGAGGGCAAGGCCGCTGCCGAAAATGTGGTGACGCCGATCCGGCGGAGGGCAGGCCGGTGAATGTCGGGGACGGGACCGCCTCCCGGCTAAAGCGGCTAAACCGGCTAATCCGCCGCGCCGGCTGACCGATCCGCGCCCGGCCGGTTGCCGGGCAATCAGGGCGGGCCGGGGGTGTGGCAAGCACCGCACCGGCCCTAACCCGAAGGAAGGGACTGGAGCCCAACCATGCAGGCTACCAACAAGACTATCATGCCCGACCCCGGCACGGCGCTGCACGATGCGCTGTGCAACCTGAACATCAAGGTTCGCCCCGGCGCTGCGGCGCTGCTGGCACTGACCGCCTCGGACTGGAACTTCAGTCCTGCCGAGGCGGACATGATGCGTGCGACCGTCGAATGGATCGCCCGGCGCCTGGTGGACGAGTTGGCGAGCTTTGCCGCTGAGCTTGATGCCGGTTTTCTCGCGGCTGGGGTGCTGTCATGAGCCGCCCCACCCGCCGCGCCGTTCTGGCAGGCGCTGGTGCCGTTGCGGCGCTTCCGGCTGCTACTGCACCGGCCGGTGCCGCGGCCGGCCCTGATGCGGCCCTGATCCGCCTGTGCGCCGAGCATGTGGCGAACATGGACGCCTACAACGCCAGCCCCGGCATTCTGGAACTTGAAGATGATCCGTTGTGGGCGGCATACGAGGAGACCCGGAACGCCATCCGAGACGCCAGGCCGCAGACCATGGCGGGGATGCTGGCGAAGGCCCGTGCTGCCAAGGCCGAGGCGCGCCGCTCAGATGGGACCGAAGAACCGGAGGGCTGTCCGGCTGCCGATTGGGCGTTCGATCTGGTGAACGACCTGCTGCGCCTGCACGGGGCAGCCGCGTGACGAAGGGCAAGGGGGCGGGCGACGGCTCGCCCCCGGCGCCGGGCAATCGGCCTATCTCGAAAGCCCCTGCGCCCATCAAGCCGATTTAACTTTCCAGCTATGTTGCGCCGCCGCCGAAGCCTGCCCCATGGTCTGCGCCACCCCCACCCCCGGCGGGCAGCGCACCGAAGTGCGCACCGCCTCAATGGGTGCCGCTGGCGGATGTGCCGGGTTGGGTTGCCCACCTGTATGGGCTGGACGATCCCGACTTGTTGGCGTGGCTGTCCATTGCTGTGCGAAGCCCGCATCTGTTCTTGCCCAGCATCCCCAACGTTGAACCTCGCTACCCTGACCGCCAGCGCCTTCCTTCTGGCCTGGCATTGTCCAGAGACTACGGAGAGTCGCGCGTCTATGTCGCCGACTGGGACCAAGCCACAAAGGAATGCCCGCCCGGCTTTGTGAACGGCTGGGACGGGCAACGGCAACCGATCCTCGTGATATGGGCGCACGTAGAACGATGGCTGCCGCAATACAGGCGGGAAGTACGGGAACGGCAGCGCGAGAGAAATAAGTCCGGCGCGGATCGCCCTGCCGCGGCCATGGTGGAGAGTGCCGCCCGGACCGCGACCACTGCGGTGCCCCTGAGCGGACAGGCTGTCGTAAAGACGATCAGGGCTGAGCGCCGGACCGTTGAATGGCTTACGGCGAGGATGAAGGCTTGCCCGGACTCGCCCGCACCGAAGTCGGAGGTCCGCGCCGCGGCAGAAGCGGACGGCTTACCCAGGATCGCAGATCGGGCCTTCAATAGAGCCTGGGTGGAGGCTGTTCGGACCAGTGGCGCCGCGGCTTGGTCCGCTGGGGGACGGCGAAAATCGCCGCAGTGAATCTCCGCGATAATTGCCGCACCTAATCACCGCACCAGAATAATCGCGTCGCCTATATCGGGCGCTGATGTCCTGCAATGTCTTGCGCCGACAACTAACGTCTTGCAGAGGCAGAAATGCAGAACCCAACGACGCAGGCTGACGATTTCCTGACCGATGCGCAGTTGTGTGACCTGTTGCACGTCGTGCCGCGCACCACCGCGCGCTGGCGTGTCGAAGGCAACGGGCCGGCGTTTGTTCGGGCCGGTGGCCGCCGGGTGCTCTACCGCCGCAGCGATGTGTTGGCATGGGCCACTGCCCGGACTTTCCCGCACCGGGCCGCCGAGGCCGTACGCACCGCCGTCTAAATCGAAACCGCCGGCCCGTGGTGGGGACCGGCGGCGCAAGCGGTATCAGAACGGCGTGGACGCTGGGAAGATACTGTACGGCGCTGCGGTTTTCCAGTCCAACCGGGCCGCATGGAGTACGAACCATGTCCCAATTCTTCCTGCCGGCCGATCTGCCGGCGCTGATCCGCCTCCTCGAAAATGACGCGCTCGCCCTGATCGCAACATTCCCCGCCGAGGCCGTGCGCTTGGCGCTGCTGGCCAGTGAACTGCGGCAGGCGGTGGCTCGATGACTGCCATCCTCGATCCCACCACGGCCGATCGCCTGGTCAAGATGTGCGGCTTGTTCGGTAGCGACCATGACGGCGAGCGCGCGACCGCTGCCGCCATGGCTGACCGCCTCATCCGGGCCGCTGGCCTGACCTGGGCGGACGTGATCGCGTCTCGTGCTGCACCGGTGCCAACTCTTGCGGCGCCACGCGAGGCAGCTTCGGGAGACTGGCGCGCTGTGGCCACCGCTTGCCGCCAGCGTCACGACCAGTTGACCGCATGGGAATCGAAGTTCCTCGCCAGCCTCATTGGCCATCGGCGGCCGACAGCCAAGCAACTCAGCGTGCTGAGCAACATCGCCGCGAAGGTGTTCGGCGCCGCCGAGGCAGGAAGGTCCGCACCATGAACGAGACGCGGACCCGGAACCCGTTCCAACCGGGATTAGATGCGTCGCGCGACCCCTCAAAGAAAGAGGATGCTGACACCCTGCGGTCTGCATCCGCCGCCAGCATTCCCAATTTCACGGGTTCCAGGGGTTCCACGGGTTCCGCGCCCGGCAAACCCACGGAAACCCTGAGTTTGGAGCGTGTCGGCGCTGGAACCCCTGGCCCGCGGGTTACGGGTTCCAGGGGTTCCCGCCGCCTCGACTTCGCGGCGATCAACGCGGCGGCGCTGCGCGATCTGCCGGTGCTGCTGGTGCGGTGGCTGCCGGATGGGCGCGTGAACGGCCGGGAGTACAAGTCCCGCAATCCGCGCCGTGCCGACCGGCATCCGGGTTCCTTCCGGGTGAACCTGCGCACCGGCCGGTGGTCGGACTTCGCCACCGGTGACCGTGGCGGCGATCCGGTCAGCTTGGCCGCTTTCCTGTTCAACCTGTCGCAAGCCGACGCTGCCCGGCGCCTGGTCGACATGCTGGGGGTGTCCTGACGATGGACGGAACACATGCGCCGATCCCGAGCGAAGGGACTTCGGCGCCGATGACTGCCGTGCCCGTCACCAAGGCGAGACGCCGGCGCCAGGCCGCACCCTCGCCCGATACCGTCAAAGCCATGGGCGCCACGCTGCCGCCCGATGCGCCGGAACCGGCTGGCGATGATGACGGGATCTCGCCCGAGCTCGACGCGCGTGGGGTCGATCCGTTCGCCCCCCTGACCGATGCGGACCGCGCTGCGGCGGCTGCCATCCCGGCTGGGAGCGGCGGCGAGGCCGGCGACGATGACCAGCTGACGGTGCTGCCCTGCCCTGGTGCGGTGCCGCCCGCCAGCTACTTCCGGTTCGGCGATCTGCCCGAACCATCGGGCGTGTGGGTCTATCGCACGGCCGAGGGCAGGCCGGTGGTGGTGGCGGCCCGCTACGATGGCACCACGGCCGACGGCACGCCAACGAAAGACGTGTGGCCCTGGACGTTCGGGCGGCGCATCTGGACCGACCGCAAGGGCAAGCTGCAGGATCGCACCGGGTGGCACCCCAAGGCGCCGCCGACGCCGCGCCCGCTCTATGGCCTGGACCGCCTGGCCGCGCGTCCGGCAGCGCCCGTGCTGGTGACGGAAGGCGAGAAAGCGGCCGACGCTGCATCGGCAATCTTCCCTGATCTTGTCTGCATCACTTCGCAGGGCGGATCGAAAGCGCCGGACAAGTCGGACTGGACGCCGCTGCAAGGCCGTTGCGTCACGATCTGGCCGGATCAAGACGAACCCGGCGCGGTCTATGCCGCGAAGGTGGCAGACTTGGCGAAGCTGGCCGGGGCCATGTCGGTGCGTACGGTGGAGGTGCCGACCGATTGGCCGAAGGGGTGGGACCTGGCCGACGCGTTGCCTGACGGGGTGGTGCCGGGGCGGCTGACCGAGTTGCTGGACGATGCGCCGGACGGTGTGGCGGCCGAGATGCCGCCCCGCTTCCGCATGACGGGCGAAGGGTTGTTCTTCGATCCTCCGCCACCCGAGAAAGGGGACGCTCCGCCGCCTATCTTCATCGCTGCACCGTTTCGGGTGGTGGGCGAGACGCGTACCGATGCCGGCGAGTCGTGGGGCGTGTTCCTCCGCTGGCGCGACCGCGAAGGCAGGCCGCACCAATGGGCGATCCCGCGGCGCTTGATCCATCGGCCGGGAAACGAGATCGCCGAGGAACTGGAACACGCTGGCCTGTCGTGCGGTCCCGACGCGCGGGCGCATGACCTGCTGAAACGGTTTGTCGGCGGAGTGAAGGCGCCGCGGCTGCTGCGGTGCGTGACGCGCACCGGCTGGCATCAAGGCGAGGCCGCGCCGGTGTTCGTGCTACCTGGCGGCGAGGCGTTCGGACGCGGTGCGGCTGACACCATCTTGCAGGCCGATGACGCGAGGGCGGACGCCGCATACCGGGCAATGGGAAACCTTGCAGGGTGGCAAAGAGATGTTGCCGCGCTGGTGGTGGGCAATGACCGGCTGGCGTTGTTCCTCTCCGCGGCATTCGCGGGGCCGCTGCTCGACGTGCTGGGCGAGCCGTCCGGCGGGCTGCACCTCGTTGGCGACTCGCGCACCGGCAAGAGCACGGCGGCGGTAGTTGCGGCGAGCGTGTGGGGAAAGCCGACTGCCGACGCACAGTTGCGCGCCTGGCGCGGCACCGCGAACGGCCTGGAAGGTACCGCGGCCGAGACTGCCGACGCGCTGCTGATCCTCGATGAAATGGGGCAGGCGGACGGGCGCGAGGTTGGCGACGTGGTGTACATGCTCGCCAACGAAGCCGGGAAGCAGCGCGCATCCCGCACCGGATCGGCGCGGCGCCGCCAGTCGTGGCGCACCCTGTTCCTGAGCACGGGCGAAATCACGCTGGCGCAGAAGATGGGCGAGGCCGGCAAGCGGGCAATGGCTGGGCTCGAGGTTCGGCTCGTGAACCTGCCGGCGAACGCTGGCGCGGGCATGGGCGTGTTCCAGAACCTGCACGGCCGGCCCAACCCTGCGGCGCTCGCCGAGGAACTGAGGGGCGCCGCACGGGCGCACCACGGCATCGCCGCCCGGGTGTTCCTCGCCCGTCTGGCACATGAACGGGCAACCAACGCGGCCGAGCTGCGCGACACACTGGACGCCATGCGGGCCAGCTTCATCGCCAAGCACGTTCCGGCCGGCGCGGCGGGACAGGTCACCAGCGTGGCGGGCCGGTTTGCCTTGATCGGCGCCGCCGGCGAACTGGCGCGGGACTATGGCGTGTTGCCATGGCCCAAGGGCGAGGCCTGGCGCGCGGCCGGCGCGTGCTTCTCGGCCTGGCTCGCGGAACGCGGCGGCGCAGGTTCCGGCGAGGATGCCGCGGCGCTGGCGCAGGTTCGGGCCTTCCTCGAAGCGCACGGTGAAAGCCGGTTCACGCTGCTGGTGCTGACCGAAGCGAACAAGGAACCGGGTGCGCCGGACCTCGCGCGCACCGTGAGCCGGGCCGGGTTTCGGCGCCGGGTGTACGGCGCCGAGGGCGAGGGCGAGCGGTGGGAATACCTGATCCTGCCCGAGACGTGGAAAGGCGAGGTGTGCAAGGGCCTGGACGCCAAGCGGACGGCGGAACTGCTGGCCGTGCGCAAGCTGCTGGTTGGCGGCACGGAGCGGCATCGCGCCGCGCTGGTGACGATCCCCGGCGAGGGCAAGCGGCGGGTGTACCGGGTGTCTGGCGCGATCCTGGGCGACGATACCGCGGAAGGTGGCACCGATGGCGCTCGCTGATCTGCGCGCGCTGGCTCGCTCCTGCGCCGCTGCGGTTGAACTGGGAACCCCTGGAACCCGTGAACCCCAAGCAAGGGGTTCCGGGCCAGGTGGGGCGCAAACCGAGGAAATCCGCGGGTTCCAAGGCGACGGAACCCCTGGAACCCCTGGAACCCGTGATTTTGGCAATGCTGAGGGGAACGCAGGCGCGGAGCCTGCCAACAATCCGGCGCCGATCCCGACCGAAGTTCCCGCCCTCCTGCTCTATCTGCGCGACGATCTGCACTGCCGGGTGTGGCTCGATGGCGAGGTGGTGCGGATCGGGCCGACGCACCGTTGCCCGCCACGGGTGGTGGCTGCGGCGCTGGCGGTGGTGGGCGAGCTCCGGGCGCGCCTCGATGCCGAGGGCGAGGCACTTATCGGCGCGGCCGGCGAACCGACCGAGACCGAGGCGGGGTGGCTGCTGGGATTTGGGCGGCACTGGCTGCCCGCAGAAGGAAAGAACGCACCATGACCAAACCAACCGCTTCCGGAGCACCGCGCGTGCCCGCATCCGCCGTCGGCGCCGCGCCTGGTGCGCTTGCCCTTGATGCGGCCCAGGCAACACCGGGCAAGGCGTCGGCGCCGCGCATGACGGTCAAATCCACGCCGGCCGGGCCGGTGGCGGAAATCACCCTGACGGCTGGCGCGGTTGGGGCGCTTGGCGGATCGGCAGATGACGACTTCAATGCCACCATCCTCGTTGAAACGCTGCTGTGCGTCCGCCCGCCAACCGAGCGCGACGGGGAGGCCGCACGGCTGGCCGCCGTCGCCGCTGCTCTGGCCGCGTTCAAGCCCAAGGACGAGATCGAGGGCATGCTGGCGGCGCAGGCAACGGCGCTGCACTTCACCTCAATGGAATGCCTGCGCCGGGCGATGCTGCCCAATCAACCGCCCGACATCGCCAGCAGGCTGCGCAAAGACGGCACGAACCTGGCGCGCGGCATGACCGATATGTTGGAGGCCCTGGACCGCAAGCGAGGCAAGGGGCCGCAGGTTGTCCGGGTTGAGCGGGTGGTGGTGCAGGACGGCGGGCAAGCCATTGTCGGCACGGTGGCGGCTGGCGCTGGCGTCCATGGCAGGGGGGAGGGGTAGCGGTGTCCGATCCGGAGCAGAACCCCATGAAGGCCCGGTGCGGTGCGCGCACGCGGACCGGAACCCCCTGCCTCCGCTGGCCGATGCCGAACGGGCGCTGTCGCCTTCATGGGGGGTGCAGCACCGGCCCGCGCACGGCCGAGGGGCTGGCGCGGATACGAGCGGCCCGGACGGTTCACGGTGGCCGCGGTGCCGAAACGCGTGAACTGCGGGCGCTGATCCGTGAATTGAAGGCCAAAACTGTGATACTCCGCGAGTTGGTGTAGCGAGCGGGGTTAGTCAAGCGCGCCGACGGTTTTTGACATCGTGGACTGAATTGACATCCCAGAAGAACAACTAGAGGAACGAAGTTCCTACAAGCCGCGCCAACCCAACATAAATGCTACTGTTGAACGTTAAGAGGACATAGCTCATAAGATTTAATCGTGATCGCAGCAGCGGAGCCAGCGCAATCATAGTAGCAGATTTTGTTGAGTCCAGAAATCTGTTCACTCTTAAGAAAGCACATAAGACCCGCTACACGGACGGCCCGAGGATTACTTATATTCGGCTTGGGTGCCGCGTTCAAGAGAGTGGCAAGGACCGCTATGGCGCTGACTAAGGTGGTCATCCGTTTATCTCGCTTTCAGAATGGGTTGCACCTTATCACCTTAGCGCAACGGCGTCGCCTTCAAGTAGGCAATTAATTTCAAACTGCGTTACCCGAGTTCGCGGTCGATAGGCTATTGGCGGCGGACGAGATGCCGGCGCTACTGCCAGCGTCACTCTGGCCGCGGGCGATACAGCCGGGCGATCGCTGGAGCACCGAAGGGTTGCGGCCTTCGCGCGGGTAGCTTGGGCGAGGGCTCCACTCGACGGTGCGGAACCTGCTGGCGCGCGGCGACGGTTCCTCGACCTCGACGGTAATCCACCGTGCCCTTACCCACCCAAAACAGCGAGGAGCCTGATCCTGCTGGCCAACTTGGCCACAGCGACACCAAGGCGGGCCGGTGAAAGCCCCTGGAGCGCTTCGGCTTCCTCGATATGGTTGCCCAGATAGTGCAGCACATTGCCCGGAGCGTCGGTCTCAAGGGCAGCTTCAATGAGCGCAACAGACAAGCCGCCGATGGTGCGGAAATTCTCAAGGGCATTTTTAAAGCCGGGAATGTCCCTGATGCCAGCGTCGTAAACCTCGTTGCAGCGTGCGATGAAGTCCTCTTGCTGCCGCAGCGTGCCCGCGTTTGCCGCCAAGGGTGCGTTTTGTTCGTGCTGATCCTGTTGGGCGCGTTCAATTTTCTTACGATGCTGCAATTCAATCGGGATCGCGGCGACAAACCATGCTGCCACGATCCCGAATATGGCTGGCGCCGGATTGCTCATTGCGGCAGCGAGGCCAACGCCGAACACCACGCCGAACACCAAGAACGCCACAGCACGCCCGAACCAGTGCCCGCTGAGCCACAGCCACAGCGCCCACACCGCGAACAGCACCCACAGCAATACGACCATACCGGTCCCTTAATTCATCCTGGTCCAACCAGCCGCGACATACCCGGCAGCGCAGTCACGTGCGACGATGCTTTCCGCGATAGGCGCAATCCCGCTGAGCGTCCCTTTGCATTGCACGATCTCTCCAGTTTGCGGGTTCTTCACCAAGACCACGGTCGGGCCAACGCAGCCTGTCAACAGGCCACCAAGAACGCCGACCGCCATCAATCGAGCAATCACGCCACACCCTCCCGACAGGCGATCGAAGCATGCCGGCTTTCCTATCGGGGGGGCAATATTCCAGAATCCGACACTGGCGGCTGGCCACGCACTGGCCGCGTGCGTCGGGCTGGCGGTGCGGGATGTGTGATCCGGCCGAAGCCGCGCGGGTGTGACGCTGGCGGGGCGGCTGGTAGCAGCGCCAAGCAGCCACCAAGGCGTGGCTATTAGTAGCGCCGGGTAGCCATGACGGAACGATGGCGGATCGGTTGGCAGCGGTGTCAGCCAACCGCGAAGCCGCGGCCGCATTCTCCACCTGGCCAAAAAGGGTCCGCGGGGGGTCCGCAAGATGGAGCCGGCCGATTTTCAGGGGTGCTTTTTAGGCTCCAAAACCGCCAAAAAACCGAGCGATTTCAGAATGGTGCCCAGGGGCGGGATCGAACCACCGACACTGCGATTTTCAGTCGCATGCTCTACCAACTGAGCTACCTGGGCCCGCCGCAGAAGCGTCGGAGGCGGCGGAAATAGCCCAGTGCGGCGCGGCAATCAACCCGTCAAATCGTCATCAGACGGCAACTCTTCCGCCGCTGCCGCCGGAACGCGATAGGATTCGCCGAACCAACGGCCAAGATCGATCTCGGCGCAGCGGTCGCTGCAGAAGGGAAGAAGGCGTGGCGCCGGCGGCTTGCCGCAGATCGGGCAGGAAGGCGGGCGGCCGGCAATGGGGGGCTTGCTCATTCGTCCAGGTTCCAGGTGCAGGCGGGCAGGGTCGGGTCGGCGCGTACGGGGAGGGGATGGCCGGTGCGGCGCTGCCAGTCTGCCAGCGCCACCGCGTCGGCACGCAACGCCGCCTCCACGGCGGGGGCGGCACGTAGCACGGGCGCCCGGTGCGGACGGGCGGAAAACGCCGCATCGGCCGCGCGCAGCGCCGCCAGACCGGCAGCGTGCGGGCCGGCCAACACCTCGTGCAATGGCGGGTGCACGCGCGGGCGCAGGATTTCGGCCAGGCCCAGCGCGGTGAAGCCGAGCAGGCGCGGCGCCAGCGGATCAGCCGACAGCGCCGCCTGCAACTCCGGCCCCAACCGGGCGCGGCGCGACACCGACACCCCGCCGAGATCGACCAGGATG
Source organism: uncultured Alphaproteobacteria bacterium (assembly GCA_963709085.1). Classification (GTDB taxonomy): domain Bacteria; phylum Pseudomonadota; class Alphaproteobacteria; order Acetobacterales; family Acetobacteraceae; genus Rhodovastum. The sequence goes on along the minus strand of CAVPVB010000007.1, from coordinate 2,411,144 downwards.
GCACCCGACAGGTTGCGCAGCCGGATCTGCCGGGCGAGCGCGGGCAGCAGCGCCCGGTTGGCGGCGAACTGGGTGCGCGCCTTGCTCCCGCGGGTGCTGGTCGCGGCGCCGAGGTCGATGTCGATCGCGGTCAGCGCCGGGGTGGGGGACACGGTCAGCCGGGCACCACCGGGCAGCGCCGCCTCCGGCTCCGCCAGCGCAGCAACCTGTGCCGCCAAATCGTCATCGAAGGCGGCGCGGGTCAGGTGCACTCGCTCGCCCAATACCGGTCGCAACGCCGCCGCGACCGCGGCATCGTCCAGTTCAACCGGGACGCCCGGATGCAGCGCCGCCAGGCGCTCGACCGCGCCCGGGCCGCGGCGGAGCAGGGAAGGGGGGCCGGCGCCGACCAGCGCCGACGCGGCGGCATCCAGCAATGCGGTCAGGCGGGGACCCTTGCCGCCCTGGGCGGCGCGCATGACGCGCACCCCCAGCGCCTGCCCCTCACCGACGCCGGCACCGCCCTCGCTGTCCGGCAGGAACCCGTCCGCACCGCCCTCCAGGCGCACGAAGGCGCCCGCCATGGCCGGCACCCGGGCGGCGACGCGGCCGCGATGCAGGTCGCCCACCCCGTCCGGCGCGCCGGGGCGCCATACCGCGTAGTCCAGCAGACCCGTTTCATCGACCGCGGCGACGCGGACCTCGCCGGGACTGCAGGCCGCCAGCAGTCTCACGGCAATGTGAAGCCGAGGCCGCTCAGCAGGCTCGCGGTTTCGAACAGCGGCAGCCCCACCACGGCGGAATAACTGCCGGACAGGAAGCGCACATGCGCCGCCGCCCGCCCCTGGATGGCATAGCCGCCCGCCTTGCCGCGCCATTCACCGCTGGCGAGATAGGCGCGCAGTTGCGAGTCGCTGAGGCGGGCGAAACCGACCACGCTTTCCGCCAGCCGTTCGGCGCGGCGTCCGTCCGGTGCGGCCAGCACCACCGCGGTCAGCACCCGGTGGCGGCGGCCGGAGAGCAGCGTCAGGCAGGTGCGGGCCTGCGCCTCGGTCTCCGCCTTGGGCAGGATGCGCCGGCCGCAGGCGACCACCGTGTCGGCCGCCAGCACATAGTCGGCCGCGCTGGCCGCCGCCGCTGCCTTGGCGCGGGCGAGCCGTTGCGCCGCCTGGCGCGGCAACTCGTCGCGCAGCGGGGTTTCGTCGATGTCGGTTGGGACAACGGCGTCGGGAACGACACCGATCTGGGCCAGCAGGTCGAGGCGACGCGGGCTGGCCGAGGCAAGGATCAGGCGGGCCAGTTCACTTGAACCGAAACGTGATCCGGCCCTTGGACAGATCGTAGGGGGTCATTTCCACGTTCACGCGATCGCCGGCCAGCACGCGGATGCGGTTCTTGCGCATCTTGCCGCTGGTATGCGCCAGGATGACGTGTTCGTTGTCGAGCTTTACGCGAAACATGGCGTTCGGGAGCAGTTCCGTCACGGTGCCGCTGAACTCGATCATGTCTTCTTTCGACATGCATATCCTTTGTTTGTGGTGGTGCCGGAGCGGCGCCAGAGTGCGCGCAACATGAGCATCCGGTAATGCGGGGTCAAGCGCGGGGAAGGAAGGCCAGGGCTCTGCCCTGGACCCCATACACTTAAACGAGTGGGTTCCAAGGGCCTCTCGGCCCTTGGCGGGTCCAGGGCAGAGCCCTGGCCTTACTTATTGCCCAGCCTTACCGCAATGCTGCGCCCATGCGCCTGCAATCCCTCAGCCTCCGCCAGCGCAATAGCCGCCGGCCCCACCCGGCGCAGGGCGGCGTCGTCGCCGGAAATCCAGGTGGTCCGCTTGAGGAAGTCGAACACCGACAGCCCGGAGGCGAAGCGCGCCGTGCGCCCGGTGGGCAGCACGTGGTTCGGCCCGGCCACGTAATCGCCCAGCGCTTCCGGGCAGGACGGGCCGAGGAAGGCGGCGCCGGCATGGCGGATGCGTGCAAACAACGCGGCGGGATCGGCGGTCATGATCTGCAGGTGCTCGGGCGCCAGCCGGTCGGACAGGGTGGCGGCTTCTTCCCAGTCGCGCACCACGATAACGGCGCCGTGCCGCTCCCACGAGGCACCGGCGATCGCCGCGCGGGGCAGGGTCGGGAGTTCGGCGGTCACCGCCTCGGCCACCGCGGTGGCGAAAGCCGCGTCATTGGTAATCAGGATGGATTGCGCCGCCTCGTCGTGCTCGGCCTGGGCCAGCAGGTCGATGGCGACCCGGCGTGGGTCCTGGGCGGCGTCGGCGATCACCACCACCTCGGAGGGGCCGGCGATGCTGTCGATGCCGACGCGGCCGAACACCTGGCGCTTGGCCTCGGCCACATAGGCGTTGCCGGGGCCGACGATGCGGTCCACCGGGGCGATGCTGGCGGTGCCCCAGGCCAGGGCGGCCACCGCCTGAGCGCCGCCGACGCGATAGATTTCCGCCACCCCGGCGCGCCGCGCCGCCGCCAGCACCAGCGGGTTGAGCACGCCGCGGGGCGTGGGTACGCACATGGCGATCCGCGCGACGCCGGCGGCACGGGCCGGAATCGCGTTCATCAGCACGGAGGACGGATAGGCCGCCTTGCCCCCCGGCACATACAGGCCGACCGAATCGAGCGCCGTCCAGCGCATGCCGAGCGTCAGCCCCTCGGCGTCGGTCATGCGCAGATCGGCGGGAAGCTGGGCGCGGTGGAATGCCTCGATCCGGGTAGCGGCGAGGTCCAGGGCCGCGTGCAGTTCGGCCGGCACGGCGGCGACGGCGGCCTCGATCTCGTCGGCGCCGATGCGCAGGCGGTCGGGCGTGACCTCCATGTGGTCGAAGTCCCGGGTGAGATAGCACAGCGCCGCATCGCCGCGGGCACGCACCTCGGCGATGATGTCAGCGACGGCGGCATCCACGCGTTCGGTGGTTTCGCGGGCCTGCTCGAGCAGGGCACGGAATGCGGTTTCGAAGTCGGGGTCGGTGGTGGTGAGACGGATCATCGGCGCGTGCTCATCCCGCCAGCGCCGCCCAGAAGCGCCGCCCGAAAGCGGGCGATCCAGTCGCCGACCTGTTCGGGGCGCGTCTTCAGCGCGGTGCGGTTGACGATCAGGCGGCTGGTGACATGGGCGATCACCTCGGTCTCCACCAACCCGTTCGCCTTCAATGTCGATCCGGTGGCCACCAGGTCCACGATCAGCCGGGTCAGCCCGAGCCCGGGGGCCAGCTCCATCGCCCCGTTCAGGTGCACCACGTCGGCATTGATGCCGCGGGCGGCGTAGTGGCGGCGGGCGATATTGGGATATTTGGTGGCCACCCGCACCCGGCTCCAGGTGCGCGGGTCGTCGCTGCCGGCGGTATCGCGCGGCTCGGCCACCGACACCCGGCAGCCGCCGATGCCGAGGTCGAGCGGGGCGTAGATCTCCGGATAGTCGAACTCCATCAGCACATCAGCGCCGCAAATGCCGAGCTGGGCGGCGCCGAAGGCGACGAAGGTGGCAACGTCGAAGCTGCGCACCCGCACCACGTCCAGCGCCGGGTCGTCGGTGGGGAAGCGCAGCATGCGGCTGTCTTCGTCGGCGTAGTCCGGATGCGGCCGGATGCCGGCGCGGGCCAGCAAAGGGGCGCATTCCTGCAGAATGCGCCCCTTCGGCAAGGCGAGGATGAGCGGGCCCGTGGCTTCCGGCTCCAGGGCGGCGGCAGGGAATGCAGCGGTCATGAGGCAGGCATTTACACTGCCGCACGCCCGGCCGGAAGCCTCAGCCGGCGCGTCGGCGATGCCGGGCCTCCGTGATGCCGGCGGCTAGTAGAACCAATGGGATGAACTCTCGGGGCCTTTGTAGAGCGTCTGGTACAGGTATTCCGAGCCGATGACGCCGAGGACGACGCCGAACAACTCGCCCACTTCCAGCGCCGGCGAGATCAGGATGAGGCCGCTGAGGATGCCGCCGCCCAGGAAAAGCAGACGCGGCGGTTCCATATGGAAGATTTCGTTCATGCCCTCCACCGGCGTCTCGGCAACCGGAATGACCGCACTGCCGGTCAGATGCGCCGGTGCGGCCAGGTGAACGGGGGCGGCCCGCGCACTGCCGGCCAGCCCGAGCACCAGCGACAGGCTGAGAAATAAGCTCAAAACCGCATTGATCATGTGGTTTTCCCCTGAGTTTCGTTGAGATTGCAACGTTTCCGCTTGCTGCACCACAAGGCCACAGCAGACGCCAACAGTATTTTGGGCCGGCGACATGAGTCAACGGCGCTTCAGGTGACGGGCTGGGGTCGCGGCGACGAAATGATACCGACCGTTACTCCGACAGCCGCTCGATGTCGGCGCCGCAGGCGGCCAGCTTCTGTTCCACCGCCTCATAGCCGCGGTCCAGGTGATAGACGCGGTTCACCACCGTCTCGCCTTTCGCCGCCAGCGCCGCCAGCACCAGGCTGACCGAGGCGCGCAAATCGGTCGCCATCACCGGCGCGCCGGACAGCGCCGGCACCCCGCGCACGATCGCCGAGGCGCCGTGCACGTTGATGCGCGCGCCCATGCGGTTCAGCTCCGGCACATGCATGAAGCGGTTCTCGAAGATGGTTTCGGTGACCATCGCCGCCCCGTCCGAGACGCACATCAGCGCCATGAACTGGGCCTGCATGTCGGTGGGGAAGCCGGGATAGGGCTCGGTCATCACGTCCGCGCCGTGCAACCCGTTGAGCCGTTTGACCGTCAGCCCGCCATCCTGCTCGATCACCTCCACGCCGGCCTCGCCGAGCGCCCGCACCAGGGCGCCCAGATGGGCGAGCCGGCCATTGCGCAGATGCACCTGCCCGCCGGTGATGGCGGCCGCACAGGCATAGGTGCCGGTCTCGATGCGGTCGGGGATGATGGCATGGGTGGCGGCGTGCAGGTGCTTCACCCCGTCGATGGTCAGCCGGTCGGTGCCGATGCCCTCGATGCGCGCGCCCATCGCCACCAGGCAGTCGGCGAGGTCGGAAATTTCGGGCTCGCGGGCGGCGTTGGCCAGCACGGTGCGGCCGTCGGCCAGGCTGGCCGCCATCAGCAGGTTCTCGGTGGCGCCGACGCTGGGGAAGGGGAAGACGAAGGTGGCGCCGCGCAGCCCCTGCGGGGCGCTGGCATGCACATAGCCGGCGTCGAGCCGGATCGTGGCGCCCATCGCCTCCAGCCCCTTGAGGTGCAGATCGACCGGCCGGGTGCCGATGGCGCAGCCGCCCGGCAGCGACACCCGCGCCTCGCCCACCCGGGCGACGAGGGGGCCGAGCACCAGCACGGAGGCGCGCATCTTGCGCACGATGTCGTACGGCGCCTCGGTGTTGGTGATCGGGCCGCCGATCGCCAGCACCCGCCCGTCATTGGTCGGCTGGTCCACCGTCACCCCGTGCTGGGCGATCAGCGCGGCCATGGTGTCGAGGTCGGCCAGCCGGGGAACGTTGGTGAGGGTGAGGCGCTCGTCGGTCAGCATGCCTGCCACCATGAGCGGCAGCCCGGCATTCTTGGCGCCGCCGATGACGATCTCGCCGGAAAGCGGCCTGCCGCCGCGGATTCGTATCTTGTCCATCCGGCTATCTACCCGGGCTCAGCCGAGCCGGGGAAGCGAAACCCCGCGCTGGCCCTGATACTTTCCGCGCTTATCGGCATAGCTGGTCTCGCAGGGTTCGTTGCCGTGGATGAACAGGAACTGGCAAATGCCCTCGTGGGCATAGATTTTGGCCGGCAGCGGGGTGGTGTTGCTGATTTCGATGGTCACCTGGCCCTCCCATTCCGGCTCCAGCGGGGTGACATTCACGATGATGCCGCAGCGGGCGTAGGTGGATTTGCCCAGGCAGATCACCAGCACGTCGCGCGGGATGCGGAAATATTCCACCGTATGGGCCAGCGCGAAGGAGTTCGGCGGAATGATGCAGACCGGCCCGGTGCGATCGACGAAGGAACTGGGGTTGAACGATTTCGGATCGACGATGGCCGAGTCGACGTTGGTGAACACCTTGAATTCGTCGGCAACGCGGGCGTCATAGCCGTAGCTGGACAGGCCGTAGCTGATCACGCCCTCGCGCTTTTGCGTTTCCACGAATGGCTCGATCATGGCGTGCTCGGTCGCCATGCGGCGGATCCAGCGGTCGGACATGACGGACATGGGCGCGTACCTCCGGAGGCGATCCGCCGGGGACGCTCCCCGGCAGGGGGAGGCGTAACATCCACGGCGCTGGCAAGACAAATCCGGGCATGCACGCGATTCCCGCCCGGCCGCCGCGCGACCAGCGCCTGGACATCGTCCGGGGCTGGCTGCAGCTGTCCATCTTCGCCACCCACGCCGGCGGCACCTTCATCGGCGGCTGGATGATCCACGCGGCCTGGGGGTTCTCCGACAGTTCCGAGCTGTTCGTGTTCCTGTCCGGATTCTCTCTCGGCAGCGTGTTCGCCCGCAAGGCGCTGCGCGGCGGCTGGCGGGCCGGGGCGGCGGATTTGCTGTTCCGCACGCGGCGGCTGTATCGCATGCACCTGCTGGTCGTGCTGCTGTTCGGCGCCATGGTGGCGGTGGCGGGGACGACCATTCTGCCCGGCGAGGCGGAGCGGCTCGGCTGGGGCTTGCTTGCCGCCGATCCGCTTCGGGCGGTGCCGGGCCTCCTGACCATGCTGTACCAGCCGGAGTTCATGGGCATCCTGCCGGTGTTCGTCTGGTGCATGCTGCTGCTGCCCGGTTTCGTCATGGCGCTGAACCGCTGGGGCGGGGCGGCGCTGGTGCTGCCGGTGGCCTGCTACGCCGCGGTCTGGGCGTTCGGCCTGGCGATGCCGAGCCTGCAGCCGGGCGGGCGCATCCAGTTCAACCCCTTCGCCTGGCAGATTCTTTTTCTCACTGGTATCTGGCTGGGGCGGCGGGCGTTGCTGTTGGGAACAGCGCTGCCGTTCGGCGCGCCTGCCGCGCGAGTGGCGCTGTGGGGGGCGTTTGCGGTGCTGGCGGCCGGGTTGGTCATGCGGCTGACCTGGTACGGGTTTGTCCCGTGGCCGGCGCCGTTCGGCGAGGAATACTGGATCGAGGGCAAGGAGAACCTGGCCTTGCCGCGGCTGCTGCACGCGCTGGCGCTGGCCTTCGTGGTGGCGGCGCTGGTGCCGCGCGATGCGCCCTGGATGCACCGCGCCCTGCCGCGGGCGCTGGCGCGAATCGGCCAGTACAGCCTGGAGGTATTCTGCCTCGGACTGTTTCTGTCATGGGGGGCTTCTGCCGTGTTCCGCCTGGTGCCGGCGCAGGGAATCGGGTTCGCCGCGCTGGACACGGCCCTGATCGGCACGGGCAGTGCGGCGCTGGCTGGCTTCGCGGCGTTGCTGGACCGCCGGCGCGCGGCGCAGCGCCTGCTGGCGCCGGCCTGACCCTCATCCAAACTGATTGCCCGGATGAGATGGTGCCCAGGAGAAGACTCGAACTTCCACGACCTTGCGGCCACAGGTACCTGAAACCTGCGCGTCTACCAATTCCGCCACCTGGGCAGGTGCTCCACGGCCCCTGCCGGCGAGAGCGGGCCGGGGCAGCGGGAGGCGGGCGATTTAGACCGCGGCCATCGGGGCGTCAACTGGCAAAGCGCGGGCGGCGGCGGGATTTGGCCGGGCAGGAGGCGTGTCGGGAAATTTTACAGCTTCAGCCGTACCCCGGGCAACCCGGGGCGCGCCGGCATGCTTCCCGGCGCCGTTCCGAGTCGTTGTGCCAATAACGCAGTTTCGTTTCTTTCTTGGTGTGGCGGCGCCCGGGACGGTCTCCCGATGGCCCTGCGTGGCGGTAAACCGGTCGTTTCCGGCTGGTCTTTCGATGGGGGCGGCTTGCCCGGCAACGCGGGGACCGCCGTGTTGCCGGCGAGAATGTCAGGAAATTTTACATCGGCAAAAATCGCATTGAAACCGCCCAATCATTTGAATTGACAGTGAGTTTTTTGCCCCTACGCCCGGTGAAGCGGCATTTCGGGGGCAACCCACGAAAGGGTTTGTCAGGATTTTTTACACCCTCGCGGGTCAGGGGTGCGGTAAAGGGCTTTGTTTCAAGGAACTATTCAGTTGGCATGCGGCTTGCTGTCACATTCACGATAGAAATTCGTGCCGATCGCCGATGACAGCCCTGCCGGACGACCCGATCGGGGCTGATGCCAAGGACAGACCGAATGAACGCTTCCCGTATCGGCCTCGCATCTGCTTTCGTTCTGGGCCTTGGTATCGTCCATGCCCAGGCTGGCACCATCACCCAGACGGGAAGCATCAGCAGCAGCCTGCTGGACCTTTATGGCGTGTCGGCAGGCACTTACAGCGCGTTCAACGCCAGCCTTGGCACCCTGACCGGCGTCACGTTCGTCATTACGGATACGATCTCCACTTATGGTACCCTCACGAACACTGGTGCGAGGCAGGCGACCTTCACCTACGATGTTAGCGGCGAGACCGCTGCGTCGGCCGGAAATACCGATCCGGTGTCGACTGTTACCAATTTCGACGTTTTGACGCCAGCGGCCAGCCAACGCTACGTAGCTCTTGCCGCAGGCGCCACCGTGAACTTTGGCTCCGCAACATCCCCCTATAGCGAAACCCAAAAGGTCACCTATACGATCAGTTCCGCGCAATTGAGCGCGTTTGTGGCAAAATCGCCGACATCCTACACGCTCTATGCTGACGCATTTGGTGATTCGTCAACGCAAGGCAGCGCGAACCTGAATGCCGCACTGACAACCTACGGATCGATTTCCTGGACTCTGACCTACACGTATACGGCGTCGGTCCTCATCCCCGAGCCCGCGACGATCGCGTTGCTCGGCACCGCGCTGATCGGCCTGGGCGCGGTCCGCCGCCGCCGCGTCTGACGCCGCAACGCCACGTCGTTTCCCCCGGCCGCTCCCGGCGGCGGGGCGTTTCTGTGTTCGGGCCGCGCCGCTTGCGGCCGGCGGCGCTTGAGGCGCGCGGGCCGCAAGCCTATGAAATACCCTATGGCAGGAACGGGCGAGGAAGCAATGTCGGGTGGGACGCGCAAGGTCGCGACGGTGTTCGGCGGCTCGGGCTTCATCGGGCGATATGTCGTGCAGCGCCTGGCCCGCCAGGGCTACGTGGTGCGCGCCGCGATGCGCGATCCCGAGGCGGCTTCGGCGCTCAAGACAATGGGCAATGTCGGCCAGATCGTGCGGCTCCGCGCGCCGGTGACCAGCCCGGAGGCGGTCGCCCGCGCCGTCGACGAGGCCGCCGTGGTGGTCAACCTGGTCGGCATCCTGGCGGAACGCCATCCGGGCGATTTCCACCTCGTGATGGCCGAGGGCGCGGGCAACGTGGCCAAGGCCGCCGCCACCGCCGGGGCGACCCGTCTGGTGCATGTTTCGGCGATCGGCGCCGATCCGGCGAGCCCGAGCGGCTACGGCCGCGCCAAGGCGGCGGGCGAGGCGGCGGTGCTGGCTGCCTTTCCGACCGCCACCATCCTGCGTCCCTCCATCGTGTTCGGGGCCGAGGACCAGTTCTTCAACCGGTTCGCCCGCCTGGTGCAGCCTTTGCCCTTCATGCCGGTGATTTCCGGCGCCACGCGGTTCCAGCCCGTCTATGTCGGCGATGTCGCCGATGCGGTGATCGCCGCGATCGACCGTCCGGACGCGGCAGGCCGCATTTTTGAACTCGGCGGGCCAAAAGTTTACACCTTCCGCGAGTTGCTGGAGTGGATTCTGCGCGAGACGCACCGCAAGCGCTCGCTGATCGGTCTGCCGCACTGGCTGGCATGGCTGCAGGCCGGCCTGATGGAGCGGCTGCCGGGCCGGCTGCTCACCCTCGACCAACTGCGCATGCTGGGGCGCGATAACGTGGTCGCGCCCGAAGCGGCGGGGCTGGCGGCGCTGGGCATCGTGCCGACGCCGATCGATCTGGTGGTGCCGGCCTATCTGCGGCGGTACCGTCCGGGCGGCGGCACGCGGATACCACCATCAGATAGGCCCGGTTCGGACCAAAATGGCAGCGACAATTGAAGCGAACGAACCAAGCGGGCAGGCGAGGCGGATAAGCAGGGCAGCCTTGCTGCCATAAAAACCCTTTTCCGCTAGCCCGCCACGACGAACTGCCCTATAACCCGCTACCGATGCGCGGTGTCGAAGACGGCTGCGCCCGCGAGGAGGCCGGCATGGGCAACCGCATGCTCCAGTTCGTCCAGATCCCCCAGCAGCCGCCGCAAAAGCGCGAGGTGGCCGCGCGGCGCGCCGATTTCCGCGAAATCTACGCCGATTTCGATGCTTCTCGGGCGCGCCAGCAATCCAGCCGCTGCAGCCAGTGCGGCGTGCCGTTCTGCCAGCTGCATTGTCCGCTGCAGAACAACATCCCCGACTGGCTGAAGCTGGCCGCCGAGGGAAGGCTGGAGGAAGCCTACGAGGTCAGCAGCGCCACCAATAATTTTCCGGAAATCTGCGGCCGCATCTGCCCGCAGGACCGGCTGTGCGAAGGCAACTGCGTCATCGAAAAGGGGTTCGACAGCGTCACCATCGGCGCGGTCGAACGCTTCATCACCGACACCGCCTTCGCGCAAGGCTGGGTCCAGGTGCCCGCCCCCCGCGCCGAAAACGGATTATCGGTGGGTATCGTCGGCGCCGGCCCGGGCGGGCTCGCCGCCGCCGAGCAATTGCGCCGGCAGGGCTATGGCGTGCATGTCTATGACCGTCACGACCGCGTCGGCGGGCTGCTGGTGTACGGCATTCCCGGCTTCAAGCTGGAGAAGCGCCTCGTCCAGCGCCGCCACGACCTGCTGGCGCAGGCCGGCATCGTGTTTCATCTCAATACCGAGATCGGCCGCGATCTGACGCTGGCGGAGCTTCGGGCGCGCCACGATTCGGTGCTGCTGGCCACCGGCGTCTACCGGGCGCGCGAGCTCGGCGGCCCCGGCGCCGGCCTGCCGGGCATCGTGCCGGCGCTCGATTACCTCATCGCCGCCAATCGCCGCGGCCTCGGCGACGCGGTGCCCGCCTTCGATTCGGGCGTGCTGGACGCCGCCGGCCGCGACGTGGTGGTGATCGGCGGCGGCGACACCGCCATGGACTGCGTGCGCACCGCGGTGCGCCAGGGCGCGCGCTCGGTCAAGTGCCTGTACCGGCGCGACCGGGCCAACATGCCCGGCTCCCAGCGCGAGGTGAAGAACGCCGAGGAGGAGGGGGTCGAATTCCTCTGGCTGTCCGCCCCGGAAGCCTTCCTCGGCGATACGGCGGTCACCGGCGTACGCGCCGTGCGCATGCATCTCGGCCTGCCCGACGCCTCGGGCCGGCAGGGCGTGGAGCCGCTGGAGGGAAGCCATTTCACCGTGCCGGCCAGCCTGGTGATCAAGGCGCTCGGCTTCGATCCCGAGGATTTGCCGGCGGCCTTCGGCGAGCCCGGGCTGGCGGTGACGCAATCGGGCACGCTGCAGATCGATTCGCGGAGCTGCATGACCAGCCTGCCCGGCGTATTCGCCGCCGGCGACATCGTGCGCGGTGCCTCGCTCGTGGTATGGGCCATTCGCGACGGCCGTGACGCCGCCGCACAGATGCACCTTCTTATGCAACAGAATATTCAACAGACCGCCCGTGCGGCGGTCGCCGCGGAGTGATCGTCATGCGCCTGATTCCCCTCGCCGCCGCCTGCCTCCTGCTGCCCCTCGGCGCCACCGCTCAGACCGCGGGCAATCCCGCGCCGGGCGCCAGGCCGGGCGTGCAGCTCGTGGCTGCCGACACCGCCGCCGCCAAGCCCAGCGAGGCAGCGCGCAAGGCGGCGATCGAACTCAACGACAAGCTGCAGTTCACCAACCAGGTCAACGTCATCATCGCCAATGTACGTCCGCAAATCATCATCGGTCTGGCCCGCAGCAGCGGCAAGCCGCCCGAACAGGTGCAGCCGATCGTCGACGAATTGCTGATTCCGGATTTCGTCACTCACGGCAAGGAACTTAGCGACGCCATCATCGACCTCTGGGCGACCAGCTTCACCATTGAGGAACTGCACAACCTGCACAGCTTCTACACCACCCCGCTCGGCGAAAAGCTGCTCAAGACCGCGCCGGCCATCGGCCAGCAGATCGCCAAGGATGGTGGCACCTGGGCGCAGGGCGTCTTTCAGAAAGCCGTGGCAGCCCATGCCGACGCACTGCGCGAGCACGGCCTGACGCTGCCGGGGGAGGGGGCACGACCGAATGGGCAGTGAAGACGGAACCGAATTCGTCACCGCCTGGCAGCGCAACGCCGATGCGCTGTCGGGCACCTACGCGGCGTCGCAGGAACATGATTCCTGCGGCGTCGGCCTGATCGCCGCACTCGACGGCCGCCGCCGCCGCGACATTGTCCAGGCCGGCATCGATGCGCTGAAGGCGGTCTGGCACCGCGGCGCGGTCGATGCCGACGGCAAGACCGGCGACGGCGCCGGCATCCATGTCGAAATCCCGCAGGATTTCTTCGCCGACGCCCTGCAGCGCGGCGGCAGCGAATTGCGGCCGGGGCCGGTCGCGGTCGGCCAGGTGTTCCTGCCCAAGACCGATCTCGGCGCCCAGGAACGCTGCCGGCAGATCGTCGAGACCGAGATTCTCAATTTCGGCTATGCCATCTATGGCTGGCGGCAGGTGCCGATCAACGTCGCCTGCATCGGCGAAAAGGCCAACGCCACCCGGCCCGAGATCGAGCAGATCATGGTCTGGAACCCGCGCGCGGCGCCGGCCGGCACCGATGACGCGGCGTTCGAGCGCGACCTGTACGTGATCCGCCGGCGCATCGAGAAGCAGGCGATCGCGGCGCAGATCCCCGAGCTGTATTTCTGCTCGTTGTCGTGCCGGTCGATCATCTACAAGGGCATGTTCCTGGCCGAGAACCTGGCCGATTTTTACCCCGACCTGACCGACCCGCGCTTCGTCAGCCGGTTTGCCATCTACCACCAGCGTTACAGCACCAACACCTTCCCGACCTGGCGGCTCGCCCAGCCGTTCCGCATGCTGGCCCATAACGGCGAGATCAACACGCTGTCGGGCAACATCAACTGGATGCAGAGCCACGAGACGCGGCTCGCCGATGCCGCGCTCGATCCCTGGATGGAGGACATCAAGCCGGTGGTGCAGGCCGGCGGCTCCGACACCGCCACCCTCGACAACGTCTTTGAGGTGCTGGTGCGCGCCGGCCGCGACGCGCCGATGGCCAAGGCGATGCTGATCCCGGCCAGCATTGGCCCCGCTTCGCCGATCAACGACGCCACCATGAAGCAGTCGCACCGCGACATGTTCCTCTACTGCAACGCGGTGATGGAACCGTGGGACGGGCCGGCGGCGATCGCCGCCACCGACGGGTGCTGGGTGATCGCCGGCCTCGACCGCAACGGGCTGCGGCCGCTGCGCTTTACTGTCACCCGCCACGCCATGCTGATCGTCGGCTCGGAAGCCGGCATGGTGAAGCTGGACGAGGCCGACATCCTGGAAAAGGGCCGGGTCGGCCCGGGCCAGACCATTGCCGTCGATCTCGACCACGCCCGCTTCTTCGCCGACGACGACCTGAAGGACCTGCTGGCGGCCCGCCATCCCTATGGCGAATGGGCCCGGCACATCCGCCAGATCGACCACATCGTGCAGACCGACGCGCCCGAGCCGGCGCTGTGGCAGGGCGAGGCGCTGCGCCGCCGCCAGCTCGCCGCCGGGGTCACGCTGGAGGAGCTGGAAACCATCCTGCACCCGATGGTCGAGGACGCGCAGGAGGCGGTGGGCAGCATGGGCGACGACACCCCCGTCGCCGTGCTGTCCGACAGCTATCGCGGCCTGCAGCATTATTTCCGGCAGAATTTCAGCCAGGTCACCAACCCGCCGATCGACAGCCTGCGCGAGACGCGGGTGATGACGCTGAAGACCAGGCTGGGCAATCTGGGCAACGTGCTGGACGAGGATTCCAGCCAGTTCGACCTGCTGCAACTGGAAAGCCCGGTGCTGTCCACCGCCGAGTTCGAGGCGATGCGCGCCCATATGGGCGACACCGCCTGCGTGGTGGACTGCACGTTTCCCGCCGCCGACGGGGAAGCCGGCTTGCGCGCCGCGCTCGCGCGCATCCGCCGCGAGGCCGAGGACGGCGTGCGCAGCGGCTGCAAGCACGTGATCCTCACCGATGAGGCGACCGGCCCGGCGCGCGCCGCCATGCCGATGATCCTGGCCACCGGCGGCGTGCACACGCATCTGGTGCGCCAGTCGCTGCGCACCTTCACCAGCCTGAACGTGCGCAGCGCCGAGTGCCTGGACGTGCACGACTTCGCGGTGCTGATCGGCGTCGGCGCCACCACGGTCAACGCCTACCTGGCCCAGGAGAGCATCGCCGACCGCCACCGGCGCGGCCTGTTCGGCGACCTGACGCTGAAACAGGCGGTCGGGCGCTTCAAGAAGGCCGCCGACAAGGGGCTGCTGAAGGTGATGTCCAAGATGGGCATCTCCGTTCTCTCCTCCTATCGCGGCGGCTGCAATTTCGAGGCGATCGGCCTGTCCCGCCAGCTGGTGGCCGAGTTCTTCCCCGGCATGCAGTCGCGCATCTCCGGCATCGGCCTCGCCGGCATCGCCCAGAAGGTGCTGGAGAAGCACCACGCCGCCTGGAACGCCGACCCGGTGACGCTGCCGGTCGGCGGCCTCTACAAGCTGCGCCAGCGCGGCGAGACGCACGCCTTCGACGGCCGCCTGATCCATCTGCTGCAGGAGGCGGTCGCCACCGACAGTTTCTCCACCTATCGCCGCTATGCCGAAGCGGTGCGCAGGCTGCCGCCGATTGCCCTGCGCGATCTGCTGGATTTCCGCTCCGAATCGGTGAAGCCGATCCCGGTCGATGAGGTCGAATCGATCACCGAAATCCGCAAGCGGCTGCTGGCCCCCGGCATTTCGCTGGGCGCGCTGAGCCCGGAAGCGCATGAGACGCTGTCGATCGCGATGAACCGCATCGGCGCCCGCAGCGACTCGGGCGAGGGCGGCGAGGACCCGGCACGGGCCACGCCGCGGCCGAACGGCGACAACGCCTCCTCCGCCATCAAGCAGATCGCCTCCGGCCGGTTCGGCGTCACCGCCGAATACCTGAACGACTGCCGCGAGATCGAGATCAAGGTGGCGCAAGGCGCCAAGCCGGGCGAGGGCGGGCAATTGCCTGGCTTCAAGGTCACCGAGCTGATCGGCCGGCTGCGTCACGCCACGCCGGGGGTGACGCTGATCAGCCCGCCGCCGCACCACGACATCTACTCGATCGAGGATCTGGCCCAGCTCATCTACGACCTCAAGCAGATCAACCCGGATGCCACGGTCTGCGTGAAGCTGGTGTCGCGCAGCGGCATCGGCACGGTGGCGGCGGGCGTGGCCAAGGCGCGCGCGGATGCCATCCTGATTTCCGGCCATTCCGGCGGCACCGGCGCCTCGCCGCAGAGCAGCATCAAATATGCCGGCCTGCCCTGGGAGATGGGGCTGTCGGAGGCGCATCAGGTGCTGATGCTGAACCGGCTGCGCCACCGGGTGCGGCTGCGCACCGATGGCGGCATCAAGACCGGGCGCGACGTGGTGATCGCCGCCATGCTCGGCGCCGAGGAATTCGGCATCGGCACCGCCAGCCTGGTGGCGATGGGCTGCATCATGGTGCGCCAGTGCCATTCCAACACCTGCCCGGTCGGCGTGTGCACGCAGGATGAAAAGCTGCGGGCGAAATTCGAGGGCACCGCGGAAAAGGTCATCAACCTGTTCAGCTTCATCGCCGAGGATGTGCGCCTGATTCTTGCCTCGCTGGGCGCGCGCACGCTGGCTGAGGTGATCGGCCGCACCGACCTGCTGCGCCAGGTCGGCCGCGGCGCCGAGATGCTCGACGACCTCGACCTCAACCCGCTGCTGGTGCAGGCCGATCCCGGCCCCTATGCGCGCTACTGCACCCTGGCGGGGCGCAACGAGGTGCCGGACACGCTGGACGCGCAGATGATCGCCGACGCGGCGCCGCTGTTCGACCGCGGCGAGAAGATGCAGTTGCAATATACCATCCGCAACACCCACCGGGCGATCGGCACCCGGATTTCTTCGCGCATGGTGCGGAAATACGGCATGGCGGGGTTGCAGCCCGGCCATCTGACGGTACGGCTGCGCGGCTCGGCCGGCCAGTCGCTCGGCGCCTTCGCGGTGCAGGGCCTGAAGCTGGAGGTGTTCGGCGACGCCAACGACTATGTGGGCAAGGGCCTGTCCGGGGCGACCATCGTGGTGCGTCCGGCGCCGTCATCGACGCTGGCGAGCCAGCAGAACACCATCATCGGCAACACGGTGCTGTATGGGGCGACCGCCGGCTTCCTGTTCGCCGCCGGTCAGGCCGGCGAGCGGTTCGCGGTGCGCAACTCCGGCGCCACCGCCGTGGTGGAGGGGTGCGGCGCCAACGGCTGCGAATACATGACCGGCGGCACGGTGGTGGTGCTGGGCGCGGTGGGCGCCAATTTCGGCGCCGGCTTCACCGGCGGCATGGCGTTCGTCTACGACCCGGAGAATCATTTTCACCTTCGCGTGAACGCCGAAACGCTGCTGTGGCAGCGCGTTGACAGCCCGTATTGGGACGATTTGCTGAAGGGTCTGGTGGCCACCCATGCGGCCGAGACCACCAGCCGTTACGCCCGCATGCTGCTGCACGACTGGCAGCGCGAGCGGCGGCATTTCTGGCAGGTGGTACCAAAGGAATACGTGAAATACCTGCCGCACCGGCTGACCGGCGAGGCGGCGGAGGCGCGGCGGGCCTGACCCTGTCCTGAGGGCGCCCCAGGGCGTCGTCCGCAGGGGCGCGCACAGGGTTGGCGCAGGATAGCGCGGGTGCCATAACGCGCGCGATGCGCACCCTGTTTCACCTCCCCCTCTCGCCGTTCTGCCGCAAGGTCCGGCTGGTGCTTGCCGAGAAGCGCCTGACCTTCGACCTGCAGGTGGAAAAAGTGTGGGAGCGCCGTCACGAGTACCTCGAACTCAACCCGGCCGCCACCGTGCCGACGCTGCTGGAAGACAACGGCCTCGCCGTGCCCGAGTCGAGCGTGATCTGCGAATATCTCGAGGAAGCCTATCCGGAGCCGGTGCTGCTGGGCGAGACCCATGCCGAGCGGGTCGAGGTGCGGCGGCTGATCACCTGGTTCGACGGCAAGTTCGACGACGAGGTGACTCGCAACCTCAATGGCGAAAAATATTTCAAGCGCATTTCGGGCGTCGGCCATCCCGACGCGGCGGCCCTGCGCGCCGGCTATGCGAATTTGCGCGTGCATCTGGTCTATCTCGGCTGGCTGGCGGAGACGCGCCGATGGCTGGCCGGCAGCCACGTGTCGCTCGCCGACTTCGCCGCGGCGGCGCATCTGTCGGTACCTGGACTATCAGGGCGATATCGACTGGTCGCTGTATCCGGCAGCCCGCGAATGGTATGCGCGGATGAAGTCGCGGCCGAGTTTTCGTCCGTTGCTGGCGGACCGGGTGGGGGGCATGGCGCCGCCCGCGCACTACTCGGATCTGGATTTTTAGGGCGACGTCCGCGGCCTTCCGTGCGTGCCGCCGTAGCCCCCGCCCGGGGCGTTGAAGGCGGTGTCGAACCGGCTTAGCATTCCACGATGATTTGGGGGATGGGGTTCCCCAAAACCGCCCTCCGGAGGGAGGATGACCCCTATCGCTGCGGCGTGCGGTGGGGTTCGGCCATTGCCTCCTCGGCATGCATTTCAATGCGATCGCGGGTAACCCTCGCGGCGTCGTGGCATGGAGGAGGGCTCTATGGACAATGTCTGGCTGGCGTCTGCGCTCTGGATCGGTCTGGCGCTGGTCGCCTCGGTCGTTTCGGTCTGGGTGGCCATTTCAGTGGCCCTGATCGAAATCGTGGTGGGCGCGGTGGCCGGCAACATCGTCGGGCTGCCGCTGGCGCCGTGGGTGAATTTCCTCGCCGGATTCGGCGCCATCCTGCTGACCTTCCTGGCCGGGGCGGAGATCGACCCGCAGGTGGTGCGGCGCAATTTCTGGTCGAGCATGACCATCGGCATGGTCGGCTTCCTGGCGCCCTATCTGGGCGTGTTCTGCTTCGCCCGCTACGTGGTGGGCTGGCCGTGGGACCAGGCGCAGATCGCCGGCATTGCGCTGTCCACCACCTCGGTGGCGGTGGTCTATGCGGTCATGATCGAGACCGGGTTCAACCGCACGGAACTCGGCAAGATCATCCTGGCCGCCTGCTTCGTGAACGATCTGGGCACGGTGCTGGCGCTCGGGCTGGTGTTCGCGCATTACGACATGCGGCTGGCCGGCTTCGTGGCCGTCACCGTGGTTTCTCTGTTGCTGCTGGCGAAATTCGCGCCGCGCATACTGGCGCTGCTGGGCGAGCGGATGAGCGAGCCGCAGACCAAGTTTCTCACCCTGGTGCTGCTGTTCCTCGGCGGCCTGGCGAGTGTCGCCGGCAGCGAGGCGGTGCTGCCGGCCTATCTGGTCGGCATGGTGCTGGCGCCGACCTTCCTGCGCGATCAGGAACTGCCCAAGCGAATGCGCGTGGTCGCTTTCACGCTGCTGACGCCGTTCTATTTCCTCAAGGCCGGCTCGCTGGTGGAGGCGAAGGCGGTGATTGCGGCGGGCGGGCTGATCCTGGCCTTCCTGGCGATCAAGATGGTGACCAAGTTCGTCGGCATCCTGCCGCTGACGCGCCTGTTCAGCTTCGTGCCGCGCGAGGGCATGTACACCACCCTGCTGATGTCGACCGGCCTGACCTTCGGCTCGATCTCGGCCCTGTTCGGCCTGACCAACCACATCATCGACCAGCAGCAATACACCATTCTGGTGACCGCGGTGATCGGCAGCGCCGTGGTGCCGACGCTGATCGCCCAGCGCTGGTTCCAGCCGGCGTTTCCGGACGAGCCGACCCCGGTGGCGGAATATGCGACGAGCGTGGCGCCGCCGGAGCCCATGCGCAGTGCCTGATCGTGAATTTGACGAACCTGCCAAGAGAGGCTGACATGAAACCCACCCGCCGCCTGCTGGTCGCCACCGCTGCCACCCTGCTCGCGCTGCCCGCGCGCGCCCAGACCCCGGCCCCGAAGGATTTGCAAGTGATCGACCGCAAGATCGGCTTCGGCGAGATCGCCGCCAGCGGCAGGACCGTCATCGTCCACTATACCGGCTGGCTGTACGACGCCGCCGCGCCCGGCAACAAGGGCTTCAAATTCGACAGCTCGCACGACCGCGGCCAACCCCTGACCTTTCCGCTCGGCGCCGGGCGGGTGATCCAAGGCTGGGAGGAGGGGGTCGCCGGCATGAAGGTCGGCGGCCAGCGCACCCTGATCATCCCGCCGGAACTGGGCTACGGCGCCCGCGGCGCCGGCGGGGTGATTCCGCCGAATGCGACGCTTATCTTCGATGTCGAACTGGTTGGGGTGCGCTAGGAAGCAAGGTAAGGCCAGGGGCTCTGCCCCTGGACCCCGCTAAAGGCGGAGCCTTTAGAATCCATTCTTTTTCGGTCAGGATTTTGGCGCGGCTTCCATGAGCGGTGCACCTTCCGGGATGCGTGCGATTACCGGCGCGGACGGGAAGGCTGCGGGCGGCGATGGTGCTATCTGGGGCGGCGCTACCTGGGGCCGCGTTGCCGGGGACGGCTTGGCCGTGTCGAAATCATAATAATCCCACGCCATGTTGTTAGCATAGAAAACCCCCGCGGCCAATAAACTGGCCGCTGAGCCAGCCACCAGCGTGGTCGCCGCCGAACCGGTATAGGCGTAAAGCGCTGCCATCTTGATCGCCTTGATCCAGATGGTCGACACTCTATAGGTAAGATATTTTTTGGTTGTTTTCCAGAATTCATCACTCGCGTTGAGAGACTGGCTGTTGTCCTGCTTTACCGGCGGCGGCACGTTGCTCGTCCAGAGATAGTCATTCGCCGTGTAGACCGCCATTGAGGCTACCAGACCGAACGCCTCCAACGCCGCGCCGGCCGCCACGCCGCCGGCGGCGACGGAATAGATGGTGAGGCCGACGGTGGTGGTGGTGACCTTATAGGTTATCGCCTTCAATACCGAGTGCGACACCGAACCTGAACTCGCTTTGGCTGCGTCCGGCGAACCGGTCTCGGCTGGTGCGGTGCCCGGAGGCGCCCCCGGAGGCGGCATGGTCTGCGCGGCGGCGGGACTTAGGATCAGCCACATCGCCATGAAAGCTGCGAATAGTGCCGGCGGCATGCGTATATCCACCTCGATCTGATGACGCGGGAAGCTGAGTGTCTGATCGGGTCGCCACCGGCGACGCCGGCCCGCTTGGCACGAAGGCTATGGTCCGACGATGCCTGAGCGGTGTGTTGTTTTCGGGAATGCGCCTCCTCTTATTGCATGATTGTAAATGGTCATGCCACATTGTAACGCTTGGCGCCCGCCTTGCGCCGGCCGCACACAATCCAGACCTGTTGTCCGGCCCGCGCCGCCTCCCATCGGGGAGACAAAACGCGTCAGCGGGCAATCATCGGGAACGTGGCGGCGATGGCCCAGGCGAGCGACAGCGCGTTGGCCAGCGCGGCCGGCAACGGCGTGCGGGTGGCGCGCCACGACCAGGTGCTGAACAGGCCATACACGGTGAAAAACACCATGATCACCGGCAGGATGATGATGAGGAAGAACAGCCGGTGCAGGTTCAGCGCAATCGCCAGCGCCAGCGACAGCAGCAGACATAATTTCGTCACCACATAGGCGCCGCGCGGGGCGGCGGCGCCGCGGGTCAGCCATTCGTCGGCGATAAACCAGGGCAGCGTACCGGCCAGCACCAGCGGCAGCATCAGCAGCCGCTCGCCGGTGGGAATGAACGAAGTGAAATAGGCGTCGATCGGCAATCCGATGCCGAGCACGCCCCAGGCGGCAATGCCGCAGGCCGCGGCCAGCACCGCGCGCGACGGACGCAGCCCGGCGAGCGGCACCCGCAACCAAGCCATCATCGCCAGCATCAGCAGCCCGTACACGCCCAGATGCAGGGCCAGATAATCGCCCAGCAGCAGCGGCAGCAGGTCGGGCGGCAGCGGGCGCAGCAGCAGCGGCGTAAGGATCGCCGGCAGCCCGGCCACCAGCCACAGGTGGCGCCAGGGCAGGCCGGCGCCCGCCGGCGGCTCGGCCAGCACCGGCAGCAGCGCGGCAAGCGGCCAGCCGAGCGCCACCAGCGCGGTGAACAGCAGGGCGAGCCAGGGGCCGCGCGACGGCACTGCCCCCCATGCGTGCCGATCGCCGGCCAGCCGGTCAGCCATCTGCCGACCAAAAATCCCGTCCAGCCAGTCGCGCGCGGCAGTCAGGCTGTCGGCGCTGTAGAGCACGCCGATATGCTCGGCGCCGGGGACAATCACCAGGCGGCGGGCGGTGCCGGCCTGCCGGTCGCCGTAGGTGACGCCCGGCGCCACCGCGCCGCCGGAGGCCATGGCCACGAGTTGCTCGCCTTCGCGGTGCAGGAAGGCCGGTTCCAGCGCCCCGACAATGACCAGCAGGTTGCGCGGCCGGTCCGGGTCGGCGCCGCGCACGAAGGCCGAGACGGCGATCGTGGCGTCGATGTCCGGATGGGTTCGCCCGTACTGCACCACCGTGTCGGAGGCCATGGAGTGGCCGAGCAAGGCGAGCCGGCCGTCGCCGTCGGGGCGGGCGCGGGCATAGGCAACCACCTGGTCGATCGCGTCCAGCAGGCTCGCGGCGGCGGCTTTATCATTGGTAATGCCGCCGTTCAGGCGGGTCGGGTTGCGGCCATGGCCGGGGAAATCGAAGGTTACCGCGATGTAGCCGGCGCGGGCGAGGGTGAGGGCGAAAGGCTGCATGAGCTGGCGCGAGCCGGCGAAGCCGTGCCCGATCACCACTATCGGCGCGCGGCCGGCGGCGGCGGGGCGGAACACGGTGAGCGGGATGGTGCCGGCGTGGTCGGCCTGGATGGAGAGGCCGTCAGTGGCGGCCTGCAGATTCCATAACGCGATGGCGACCCCCAGCACGGCGGCAAGGGCGACCAACAGGCGCCAGACATTCCGGCCGCGCGGCGCGGGCGCGGCGACCCGGCTCGGCGGGATGGTTGCAACTGCGTCCGGCATGCCCAGATTGTTCCCTCATGATCGCAAACATGCTCCTTGCCGTACGCAACAGTTTCCGGCGCGGCAAAATCGTCGACAATCCGCCCGCGACCGTGGCGAAAGTCGATCTCGACCGCTACCTGGGCACCTGGTTCGAGGTGGCAAGGCTGCCGAATCCGGAAGAGGACGGCTTCGGGCGGCGCAGCGTCGATGTCACCGCGACCTATGCGCGCCGGCGCAAAGGCACCGTGGATGTTCTCAACGTTGCGCGCAACGCCAATGCCGGGATGCGGACCACATCGGTGCACGGGTCGGCAAAGCCGGTCGATGCCAGCGGGGCGAAGCTGGTGGTGACGTTCTTCCATTTGTTCAATGGCGATTACTGGGTGCTGGGGCTCGACCCCGACTACCGTTGGGCGCTGGTGGGCACGCCGCGGCGGCGCCGGCTTTGGCTGTTGTCCCGCACCCCGCGTCTGGACCCGGCCGATTACGACCGTGCCCTGTCGATCGCGGCCGAGCAGGGCTACGACCCGTCGCGCATCGTCAAGACCCCGCAATCGGCAGCAGCCTGAGGGGGGAAGCAGCGTCCCGGTCTTGGAATACCAAGCCTGTTTCGCCGGTCTGATTTCGCCGACCTGACCGGCGGAACGCGCGATTGTCGGCAGCCCATCCGGCGATCAAATTTACGGTATAATTATGGCCGACCGGCGGGACAAAATGCGGCAAACCTACAGGCAATTGATCCAGCGGGTGCGCCGCACGCCGCAGGGGGCGTTTGATGCGCCCGATCCCGGCACGCCCGCGGTGACGATCATCAGCTGGAATCTGCTGCGGCTGACCGGTGCCACGTTGGACGATGTGGCCCGCCTGATCCGGCGCCACCGGCCCGACATCATGCTGATGCAGGAGGCGACGTACGCCATCGACGGGCTGGCCGAACATGTGGGCGGCCATTACTGGCGTACCCCCATGCCCGGGCGAATCCATGGGCTGGCGGTATGGAGCCCGCGGCCGCTGCCGCATCCGCCAAAGGTGCTGCCGCTGCAGGCCGGCTCGATGTTCGAGCGGATATCCCAGATCGTCGAGCTGGACGGCATCGGCATCGCCAACGTGCACCTGTCGCACGGGCAGGTGCTGAACCGGCGGCAGTTGCGGCGGATTGCCCGGGCGCTGCCGCATCGGGCGGCGGTGCTGGGCGACTACAATCTGGTGGGGCCGGCGCTGCTGCCCGGTTTTCAGGACGTGGGGCCGCGCCATTCGACCCATGTGATGGGCGATATCGTGCCGCTGCGCATCGACCGCTGCCTGGTGCGCGACCTGACCAGCCTGCACAGCGCCGTGCTGCCGCGCCACCGGTCCGACCACCGGCCTATTCTGGTGACGCTGGCCGCCCAACAGGCGGCGCCGGTGCTGCTGCAGGCCGCCTAAGAGGATCGACGCGTACCGCTCAGGCGTGCGGTGCAGCGCGATCGGAGGCTGCATGGCCATGCCGCTCTTTATTTCACCCCGGCGTGATCCCACCTGGAGACGGTAATCAAATAGGCTTGGACGCACTAATGTCCATGGACGGGGGAGCCTTCCTCACCGGTGCGGCACCAAGCGGTGGCGTGTCACATGCAGTTGTTCGATTGCGCGAATCCATGGCGCGGCTCCGGCTGGTGCTGAACAGCGCGCGTCTCGGTCTTTGGGAATACGATGTCGGCGGCGCTTGCCTGCGGCTGGACCATCGCGCTGGCAAGGTACTGGGCGGGGCGCCGGCGCGCCAATGGGTGAAGCTGACCGGCACGCAGTCTGCCCAACCCCAAATGGGCCGCCTGGCTGGCACAACAGGTGCATCCGGATGACCGCATCACACTGGAGGCCTGCCTTGCCGCCGCCTGCGCCGGCCGGCCCTGCGCCGCCGAGTATCGCGTCCGCCATCCGGACGGAAGCTGGGTGTGGGTGGTGCAGCGCGGCGCCGTGGTGGAGGTCGATCCGGTCTCGCGCCAGCCACGGCGCATCGCCGGCATCATCCAGGACATCACCGCTTATCGCGACGCCGAGGCGACACTCACCCGTGAGCTGGCCGAGCGGGACGCGGCGTTGCGCGAGAGCGAACGCCTTTTCGAGCGCCTGGTGCAGGGCGTCACCGACTTTGCCATTTTCATGCTCGACCCGCAGGGCCGGGTGATCAGCTGGAACTCCGGCGCCGAGCGCATCAAGGGCTACCGGGCCGAGGAGATCATCGGCCGCTCCTATACCTGCTTCTATACCGAGGAAGACCTCGCCGCAGGGGTGCCGGAGCGGGCCCTGGCCGTTGCCGCGCAGACGGGGCACTACGAGGCCGAGGGCTGGCGGCGGCGGCGTGACGGCAGCCTCTTCTGGGCCAGCGTCGTCATCGACGCCATCGTTGACGATGACGGCCGGCCGGCCGGCTTCGCCAAGATCACCCGCGATGTCACCGCCCGGCGCGACATGGAGCGCCAGCTCATGCAGGCGCAGAAGATGGAGGCGGTCGGCCAGCTCACCGGCAGTATTGCGCACGATTTCAACAACCTGCTGCAGGCCGTCGCGGGCAATCTGGAAACGGCCCGCGCCGCCGCGACCAGCAACGACATCGCGCGCACCGACCGGCTGATCGGCAACGCCCTGCGCGCGATCAGCCGTGGCGCGCACATGACATCGCAATTGCTGACCTTCTCGCGCCGGCAGGTGCTGCACGCCGTGCGCAGCCGGGTAAGCGACATCGCCGAGGATATGGCGGATTTGCTGCATCGCGGCGGCGGCGATGCGGTGCGCGTCGTCCTCACCGCCGAACCGGGGCTCTGGAGCTGCCGGATCGACCCCGGCCAGTTCCAGTCGGCGCTGCTCAACCTGGTGCTGAACGCGCGCGATGCCATGCCGCGGGGCGGCACGGTGACGATCGCGATGAGCAATATGAGCCTCGATGCCAAGGCGGCGGCGGCGCTCGAACTTGCCGCGGGCGAATATGTGCGGGTCGCGGTCACCGATACCGGCGTCGGCATGTCGCCCGAGATCATCGCCCATGCGTTCGAGCCGTTCTTCACCACCAAGGAGGTCGGCAAGGGCTCGGGGCTTGGCTTGCCGCAGGTGTTCGGCTTCACCAAGCAGTCCGGCGGCTCGCTGTCGGTGCACAGCGTTCCGGGCCTGGGCACGACACTGGCCCTGTTCTTCCCGCGCGCCCCCGATCCGCCCTCGGCCGGGGCGAACCAGGCTGGCGCCCCTGCCGGCGGCGAGGGATAATTGGGCATGATTGCTGCCCCCGCTGAGCCTGCCGGCGCGTGCCGCCTTGCTGCTCGACCTCGATGGCACGCTGCTCGATATCGCGCCGACGCCCGCCGCCGTGGTGGTGCCGCCCGGGCTGCTGCCCGCCCTGCGCCGGTTGCGGGCGGCGCTGGATGACGCAATGGCAGTGGTCAGCGGCCGGCCGGTCGAGCAGGTCGAGGCATTGCTGGACGGCGTGCCCTATGCGGTGGCGGGCGAGCATGGCGCCGCCCTCCGCCCGGCGCCGGGGGCCGCGCTGGAGCGGCCGGACCTGCCGGCGCTGCCGGCCGGCTGGCTGGACCGGGCCGAGCGGGAGGCGGCGCGCTACCGGAGCGTCCTGCTGGAGCGCAAGGCGCACGGTTTTGTTCTGCACTACCGGCTGGAACCGGCCGCCGGCCCGGCGCTGCACCAGGCCCTGCTGTCGCTGCTGGACGGCGATGCCGCCTTATTCACCCTGACGCCGGCGCTGATGGCGTGGGAGGTGAGGCCGCGCGGCGCCGACAAGGGCAGGGCGGTGCATCGCCTGATGGCGCGCCCGCCTTTTGCCGGCCGGGTGCCCGTGTATGTCGGCGACGACGTGACTGATGAGGACGGCATGCACGCTGCGCGGCAGTTGGGCGGCATCGGCCTGCGGGTGCAGGACAGTTTCGGCGATGCCGCCGGCGTGCGCGCCTGGCTGGCGGCGCTCGCCGGCGGCTGAGCGCCGCCGCGTTATTCTCCTTCCGTTCCAGGCGATATTTTCTTGACAGCCCGATGAACGCGGTCGCAGAGTTGCGATGTCGTCAACAGCGAAGGAGGGTGCCAAATAAGCATGACTCCACCTGAGTTGAAGAGAGTTGCCGCCTAGCTTGGCAGCGGCAACCTGTCAACAGCGCCAAGTTAATGCTCGGGCTTTGCCCCGGGCGCGAGGAACTCAACTTCGCAACCGGACCCCCGTTTGACGCATCCATGCGCGACGGGGGTCTTTGTGTTGTTAGCCAACAGGGTGTTATTATACCAACAGGCCGGCGCAGTTTTCCTTGTAGGCCGGACGGGTCAGCAGCCGGTCGTACCAGGCCCGCAGGTTCGGCGCCGCCGGCCGTCCCTCGAAATCCATCCTGAACCAGCGATGCACGTGCGGCCCGAAGCTCAGATCGGCCAGCGTCAGCGACTCGCCCGCCATGTAGGGCTGGCGCGCCAGAAGCCCGTCCAGGATGGCCCAGATCGCGGCGGTGTCCCTGATGCCGGCGGCGATCGCGGCGTGGTTGCGCTGCTCGGGCGGGGTGCGGACGAGGCCCTGGAACACCACCGAGGCCGGCCGGGTCAGCGCGGTCTGCTGGAAGTCCATCCACGCCTCGACCTGCGCCCGCGGGCGCGGCCCGGATGGGTAGAGCGGTGTCGCCGGCGCATGCGCATTGCAGATATAGCGCAGGATGGCGTTGCTCTCGAACAGGGTGAAACCGCCCTCCTCCTCCAGCGCCGGCACCAGGCCGAGCGGCTGCATGGCGCGGTATTCCGCCGTCGCCGTGCCGCCGAAGGGGCCGCCGACATCGCGCCGCTCGTACGGAAGGGCAAGCTCTTCGAGCAGCCAGATCACCTTCATCACGTTGCTGGATGTGGCCCGGCCCCACAGCCTGATCATGGTTTTTCTCCCTTGTCGGTGGCGCCGCGAGGGTAGGGCAGCAAGGTGCGGCGGGCAACTTGCCGGGGCGGCGCGGTCCCGCTCATATGGCGGCATGACAAACACCCCCACGCGCCTCGCCCTGGCGATCGCCGCGCTGGCCGCGGGCTGCGCGCTCGCCGGCGCGTTCGGCGCCGAGGATTTTCTGGGGGTCGTGCCCTGCGCGCTCTGCCTGCTGGAGCGCTGGCCCTGGCGCATCATCCTCGGGATCGCCCTGATCGGGTGGTTCCTGCCGCGGCGCCCGGCGCGAGTGGCGCTCGCGCTGGCCGGGCTGGTGGCGCTCGGCGGGGCCGGCGTGGCGGCGGTGCATGTCGGCGTCGAGGCGAGGCTGTGGCCCAGCCCGCTGCCGGAATGCGCCGCGCCGCACATCACCGGCGCCACCATTGCCGAGCGCCTGGCCAGCATGCCGGCCCGCCCGGCCAAACCCTGCGACGAGCCGACCTTCATCGTGCCGGGCCTGCCGGTTTCCACCGCGGCGCTGAACCTGATCGCCAGTCTGGCTTTCGCCGCCGGCATCGCCATCTTTTTCGCGCGCAACAGAACGCGCAACAGAAGGAGTGGGGCATGAGCGAAACAGCTTCCGGGCGGCTGCCCGGCGACCTTACCGCGCGCGAGATGGTGGAGCGCATCATCCGCGTGGACCATGCCGGCGAGTACGGGGCGAAACGCATCTACCAGGGCCAACTGGCGGTGCTCGGCCGCGGCCCGAAGGGCGAGGTGTTGCGGCGGATGAAGGCGCAGGAACAGGAACATCTGAATACTTTTTCAGATCTTGTGGTCGCCCGCCGGGTGCGCCCGACGGCGCTGCTGCCGCTGTGGCACGTGGCCGGCTTCGCGCTCGGCGCGGTGACGGCGGCGCTGGGCGAGAAAGTGGCGATGGCCTGCACGGTGGCGGTCGAGGAGGCGATCGACGAGCACTATGCCGGCCAGGCCGCCGAACTGGGTGACGACGAGCCGGCGCTGCGCGGAACGATCGAAAAATTCCGTGCCGATGAGCTGGAGCACCGCGACATCGGCCTGCTGCATGGCGCCGAGGATGCGCCCGGCTACCGGTTGTTATCCAACATCATCAAGGGCGGCTGCCGGGTGGCGATTGCGGTGAGCGAGCGGGTCTGAGGAGCGCGCGACGGCATGAACGGCCTGGTATCGTGACGGTGGCGGGCCTCAGGCGGCGGCGATCGCCGCGTTCATCGCCCGCACGCCGGCCGCCGGGCCGTCGGGATGGTTCCACACCGCGCCCACCACCGCCAGGAAATCCGCCCCGGCCTGCACGAGCGGGGCACAGTTTTCCGCCGTGATGCCGCCGATCGCCACGCAGGGCAGTTCCATCATCTCCGACCACCAGCGCAGGGTTTCAGGGTCGGCGACGGTAGTGGCCTGCTTGGTGCCGGTCGGAAAAAACGCGCCAAACGCCACGTAATCGGCGCCCGCCTCGCCCGCCTCCATGGCGAGGTGCCGGCTGTCATGGCAGGTGACGCCCATGGTGAGATCGCCGAGCACCTTGCGCGCCACCGCCGCCGGCGTGTCGTCCTGGCCGACATGGGCGCCGTCGCAGCCGAGCCTGACCGCCAGATCGGGCCGGTCGTTCAGGATCACCGCCACGCCGCGCGCCTGCGCCACCGGCAGCAGCAGATCCACCGCCCGCTTCAGCGCGTCATCCTCCAGCTCCTTCAGCCGGATCTGCAGCGCCGCCACGTCGCCAGCATCCAGCGCGGCGGCCAGCGTGTCGGCAAAGGCGGACGCAATGGCGGGCGGCGTGATCAGGTACAGCCGGCACCGGTTCTCGCCCGCCATGGGGATCACGCCTTGCCCAGGTAGATCTCGATGATCCTGTCCAGCATCGCCAGCGCTTCGGCCCTGGGGCGCTGGAACGTGTTGCGGCCGATGATGGAGCCGTTGGCCCCGCCGTCGCGCACGCCGCGAACATCCGCGTAGAGCCCCTCCAGATCCTTCGGTTCGCCGCCGGAGAACACCACGATGCGTTTGCCGGCGAAGCAGGCCTGCACCA
Source organism: uncultured Alphaproteobacteria bacterium (assembly GCA_963709085.1). Classification (GTDB taxonomy): domain Bacteria; phylum Pseudomonadota; class Alphaproteobacteria; order Acetobacterales; family Acetobacteraceae; genus Rhodovastum. The sequence goes on along the minus strand of CAVPVB010000007.1, from coordinate 2,382,241 downwards.
CATGCGCGATCCGGCTGGCCAGGGTGGTGCGGTCGATATTCTGCGTCTGGTAGGTCTTTTTGGCTGCCTCCAGGCTGATCACGTCGGTCGGCGGCTTCACCTTGATGATGTGCGCGCCCATCAGCGCCGCGATGTGCGCGGCATAGGCGCAGATATCCAGCGCCGTTTCGCCGGCCTTATCCAGCATTGGGCCGCGCGGATAGCTCCACACCACCACCGCCAGACCCGCCGCCTTCGCTTCCGCGGTCAGTTCGCGCAGTTCCTCCATCTGGTCGAAGGCGTATTCGCTGCCCGGGTAGATGGTGAAGCCGATTGCCGAGCAGCCCAGCCGCAGCGCGTCCTCGACGCCGCCGGTGACCGCTTGGTCCTTCTCGGTGGCCAGGCTGTTGGAGCTGTTCACCTTCAGGATGGTTGGGATGGAACCGGCGAAGGTTGCGGCTCCCGCCTCGATCATGCCGAGCGGCGCCGCATAGGCCGACAGCCCGGCCTCGATGGCCAGATCGAAATGGTAATGCGGGTCATAGGCCGGCGGGTTGGGGGCGAAGGAGCGGGCAGGGCCGTGCTCGAAGCCCTGGTCCACCGGCAGGATCACCAGCTTGCCGGTGCCGCCGAGCCGGCCCTCCATCAGGATGCGGGCAAGATTGGTCTTGGTGCCGGGGTTGTCGCTTTCATAGCAGTCGAGGATTTGCTTGACGCGCGGGGTGATGCGCATGGCGGGGCTCCTTGAGTTCGCGGCCGGTCGGATGCGCGCGGTCCTAGCCCAGCGGGTCTGCGCTGTCACCCCGGAGCCAGGTTTCAAGCCTTCGCGATGCGCCGGCGCGGGCCAGGTCGAGCGCCGGCGGGCGGCACGGCAGCACCGTCGCTCCAAGCCTGGCCGCGGCGGCGGTGACGGCGGCAAAGGCCGGGCAGGCCGGATCGAGCACCAGGCGAAGCTGCCCAATTCGCAAGGCTGCCATGGCGTGGCCGGGAGCTTCGGCGCAGTCCAGCACATCCTCCAGCACGGCGGCGGGGAATTCGGCGCGGGCCTGCCCGATCAGGCCGCGCCACCACAGGCCGCCGGCGAAGCCCGCCGCCCCCGGTGCTGACAACAGCGTGACCGGTCCTCCCGGCCGCAGCGCTGCCCGCACATCGTCGAGCCCATGGACCACCACCGCAGGATGCGCGATCATGCTTGACGTTCAATCTCTTCGGCGCTTGAAACGCAAGTTGGACCGGAGCGGCCGGAGGACTCGATTTGGCGGATTCCCACATCCCGGCCGACGCTGCGGCGCGGCTGGAAGAGGCGCTGGAACGTATCGCGGCGCTGGCCGGCCGGACTATCCCGTGCCCGCCGCCCGAGCCAGCGGGCGGCACGGTAGCGGGCGGCACGGTGGTGAACGCAGCCGCCGTGGCGGACCGTCTGGACGCGCTGATCGCCACGCTGCGGGAGGCGCTCGCCCGCCGGCCCGGCTGACCGCGCCGAGCCCCACAAGGCCGGGCCCAACAAGGAAGGAGGCTGCGATGTCGCAGGTCACCGTCAAGGTCAATGGCTACGCCTACACCGTCGGCTGCGAGGACGGGCAGGAATTGCACCTGCAGGCAATGGCCGCGCAGGTGGACAACCGGGTCGACAGCATCAAGGCCCTGGGCGGCAACTCCGGCGAAGTGCGGCTGCTGCTGCTGGCCTCGCTGCTGATGGCCGACGAAATCCACGACCTGCGGGCCGAGCTGGATGAACTGCGCGCCGCCGCGGCGCGCGCCGCCGCGGCCAACCCGGAGGCGAACGCCGATCCAGAACTGGCGCAACGCCTTGGCAAGCTGGCCACCCGCGCGGAGGAGATTGCGGCGACGCTCGAGCATCCCTAAGTAAGCGGCGTGCGGGGCTGCCCGGTGCGTCAGGCTTTTCATCCCCGGGGCCGATAAGCACCTCCCGGGAGCTGGCTCTGTCGTGGCCCTGGTCACGGTATCCGGTGCCCACCTGCTCACGCGGGCCTTGGGAGGATGTACACGCCAACGGCCATGGCGGCTCCGCACAGCTTCTCCCCCGATCTGCCGGCCGCCAAAACCGCCTTGCGCATTCGGATGCGCGCCCTTCGCGTGGGCTGCGACCGGGCCGGGGGGGCGCAACTGGCTTGCCACGTGCTGCGGGGGATGCCGCCGCCGGCCGGCGCCATCGTCGCCGGGTACTGGCCGATGGGCGATGAGATCGACATCCGCCCGTTGCTGGGAACATTGCACGCCAGCGGCCATCCGATTGCCCTGCCGGAGACGCCGCCGCGCGGCAACCCGTTGATTTTCCGGCTCTGGCGCCCCGGCATGGCGATGCTGGCGGAACGCTTCGGCACGGTGCGGCCGAGCGGGGAGGTGGTGCGGCCGGACTGGCTGTTCGTGCCGCTGCTCGCCTTCGACCGTGCCGGCCGCCGGCTGGGCTATGGCGGCGGCTTCTATGACCGCACGCTGGCCGGGCTGCCGGGCGCCGTGGCCATCGGCTGCGCCTACGCCTGCCAGGAGGTGGACGCCGTGCCTGCCGCAGGGTACGACGTTCCCCTGCAGGCCGTGGCCACCGAGCGTGGCCTGATCGCCTGTGGCTGCGCCGCGCCTTGATGCCCTATGCCGGAGAATGAATGCGCATCCTGTTCCTGGGCGACGTGGTCGGTCGCACCGGCCGCGACACCGTTGCCGCCGCCCTGCCGGGACTGCGGGCGCGGCTGCGCATCGATCTCGCCGTGGTCAATGCCGAGAACGCCTCGCACGGATTCGGCCTGGCGCCCGAGATGGCGCGGGCCCTGTTCGCTGCCGGCGCCGATGTCCTCACGCTGGGCAACCACACCTGGGACCGCCGGGAACTCATTCCCTTCATCGCCGCGACCCCGCGCCTGATCCGCCCGCTCAATTATCCGCCCGGCACCCCCGGCGCCGGCAGCACCCTGGTGAACCTGCGCAACGGACAGCGCGCCCTGGTGGTCAACGCCATGGGGCGGCTGTTCATGGACTGTCTGGACTGCCCGTTCCGCGCCACCGCCGTGGAGTTGGCACGCCACCGACTCGGCGGCTCGGTCGCCGCCATCGTGATCGACTTCCACGCCGAGGCGACCAGCGAGAAAATGGCCTTCGGCCACTCCTTCGACGGCCAGGTGAGCCTGGTCGTGGGCACCCACACGCATTGCCCCTCGGCCGACCACCAGATCCTGCCGGGCGGCACCGCGTTCCAGTCGGAGGCCGGCATGTGCGGCGATTACGACAGCGTCATCGGCATGCAGAAAGAGGCCGCGGCAGCCCGGTTCTGGCGCAAAATCCCCGGCGACCGCCTGCAGCCGGCCGAAGGCGCCAGCACCATCTGCGGCGTGTTCGTCGAAACCGACGACAAGACCGGCCTCGCCACCCGCATCGAACCAATCCGCCAGGGCGGCCGACTGTCACAGACACTGCCGTCGGTGTAGAAGCCCTGTGCGCCGCGGGAAGGAAGCAAGGCCAGGGCTCTGCCCTGGACCCGCCAAGGGCCGAGAGGCCCCTGGACCCCATCACTTGAAGGGTTTTGGGAAGAGGGGGTGAGGAGATGCTGCGGCTCCTCCTCACCCCCTCTTCCCAAAACCCTTAAAACGAATGGGTTCTAAGGGCTCCGCCCTTAGCGGGGTCCAGGGGCAGAGCCCCTGGCCTTGCTTCCTTCCTGCGCCGCGCAGGGCTTCTACACCGAGGAGCGGCCATGGCCGGGCATTCGCAGTTCAAGAACATCATGCACCGCAAGGGTGCGCAGGACGCCAAGCGGGCCAGGCAGTTCGCCCGGTTGATCCGGGAGATCACCGTTTCGGCGCGGCAGGGCCTGCCCGATCCGGCGGCCAATCCGCGGCTGCGGGCGGCGGTGACGGCGGCGCGCCAGGCCAATATGCCGAAGGACACGGTGGATCGCGCCATCAAGAAGGCGACCGGCGGCGCCGGCGGCGATGACTACAGCGAGGTGCGCTATGAGGGCTATGGTCCGGCCGGCGTGGCGGTGATCGTCGAGGCGCTGACCGACAACCGCAACCGCACCGCCAGCGACGTACGCAACGCCTTCTCCAAGCATGGCGGCGCGCTCGGAGAAACCAACAGTGTTTCTTTTCTGTTCTCCCGGCTCGGGGTGGTGCGCTATCTGGCGTCGGTGGCGGATGAGGATGCGATGCTGGAGGCGGCGATCGAGGCGGGGGCCGACAATGTGGAGAGCGGCCCGGACGGGCATGAGGTGACCACCTCGCCGGACAGCTTCTTCGCCGTGCGCGATGCGCTGGAGGCGCGGTTCGGCGCGCCGGAGGAGGCCAAGCTGGACTGGCGGCCGGGCACGTTTGTCACGCTGGATGAGGAGCGGGCGGGGTCGGTGCTGAAGCTGCTCGATGCGCTGGAGGACAATGACGATGTGCAGAACGTCTATGCCAATTTCGACATCCCCGATGCGGTGATGGCGAAGCTGTCGGCGTAGGGAAGGGGATCCTGCTGGTCCGTCTGCTGGGGATCGATCCGGGGCTGCAGTTCACCGGCTGGGGGCTGGTGGAGTCCGACGGCAACCGGCTGCGCCATCTGGCCGACGGGGTGATCGCCACCGACTCGGCGGCGAGCGTGCCGCAGCGGCTGCGGGTGCTGCACGATGCGCTGGCGGCCCTGCTGGCGGAGTGGCGGCCGGATGAGGCGGCGGTGGAGGAGACCTATGTCAACCGCAACGGCACGGCGACGTTGAAGCTGGGCTATGCAAGGGGCATCGCGTTGCTGGCGCCGGCGCTGATGGGGATTCCGGTGGCCGAGTATGCGGCCACGGCGGTGAAGCTGTCGGTGGTGGGCACCGGGCGGGCGGCGAAGGAGCAGGTGCAGATGATGGTGCGGCGCCTGCTGCCGGGGGCCTCGATCCGGCGAGCCGATGCGGCGGATGCGCTGGCGGTGGCGATTTGCCATGCGCATCACCGGGCCAGCGCGCGGCGCTGGGCGGCCGGGGTGCGGATGGCGTGATCGCGAAACTAACCGGCCGGGTCGAGCAGATCGAGGCTGACCGCTGCGTGATCGACGTGAACGGGGTGGGTTATCTGGTGCAGGCCTCCACCCGCACGCTGGCGGCGCTGCCGGCCGGGCAGGTGGCGACCGTGCTGGTCGAGATGCAGGTGCGCGAGGACGCGATTTCCCTGTTCGGCTTTGCCGAGGCGGCGGAGCGGGAATGGTTCCGGCTGCTGACCACAGTGCAGGGGGTCGGCGCGCGGGTGGCGCTGAACATCCTGTCGGCGCTGTCGCCGCGGGACCTGGTGGGGGCGATCGCCTCCGGCGACCGCGGCGCGCTGACGCGGGCCTCGGGCGTGGGGGTGAAGCTGGCGGTGCGGCTGCTGACCGAACTGCGCGAGAAGGCCGGGGCGATGCCATCCGGCATCGGCTTCTCACCGGTATTGCCGCCGCCGGTCTCGGGGGTCGAGGCGGATGCGTTATCGGCGCTGGTGAACCTGGGGTATCGCCGGCCGGAGGCGGCGGCGGCGCTGGACCGGGTGGTGAAGCGGCTGGGCGACGGGGCGGCGCTGGACGCGGTGATCCGCGAGGGGCTGAAGGAGTTGGGGCGGTGAGCGGCGCGCAGCTTCCATGACAACCCGCCCGGTTTCCCCCGCCCGCGCCGAGGAAGACGCCGCGGAAGCGTCGCTGCGGCCGCAGACCCTGACGGAATTCATCGGCCAGAAAGCCTCGCGCGAGAATCTTGCCATCTTCATCCAGGCAGCCCGCTCGCGTGGCGAGGCGCTTGATCATGTGCTTCTTCACGGCCCCCCGGGCCTGGGCAAAACCACCCTGGCACAGATCGTCGCGCGCGAACTCGGCGTCGGTTTCCGGGCGACGTCAGGACCGGTCATCCAGCGCGCCGGCGACCTTGCCGCCATCCTGACCAATCTGCAGCCGCGCGATGTGCTGTTCATCGATGAAATCCACCGCCTGCAGCCCGCCATCGAGGAAGTGCTGTATCCGGCGATGGAGGATTTCCAGCTCGACCTGATCATCGGCGAGGGGCCGGCGGCGCGCAGCGTGCGCATCGACCTCGCCCCGTTCACCCTGGTTGGCGCCACCACGCGGGCCGGGCTGCTGGCGACCCCGCTGCGCGACCGTTTCGGCATTCCGCTGCGGCTGGTGTTCTATACACCGGCGGAACTCGAGATCATCGTGGCGCGCGGGGCGGAAAAGCTCGGCTTTGGCCTGACCGCGGAGGGGGCAAGCGAGATCGCCCGGCGCAGCCGCGGCACCCCGCGCATCGCCGGCCGCCTGCTGCGCCGGGTGCGCGACTTCGCCCATGTGGCCGGCGACGACCCGGTCGATCGCGCCACCGCCGACGCCGCCCTGCAGCGGCTGGAAGTGGACCGGCTCGGGCTGGATGCGATGGACCGCCGCTACCTGCGCCGCATCGCCGAGCACCATGCCGGCGGCCCGGTGGGCGTGGAGACGCTGGCCGCCGCCCTGGCCGAGGCGCGCGATACGCTGGAGGATGTGGTCGAGCCGTTCCTCATCATGGAAGGGCTGGTGCTGCGGACCAGCCGGGGCCGCATGCTGGGCGAGCCAGGCTGGCGCCACCTGGGCCTGGTGCCGCCGGCCGCGCCGCAGCCGCTGTTCGACTTCGGCGGCTCGCCGGCCAGCCCCGAACTGCCGCGGGAAGATGAATGAGCAATAATTTATCGGACAACGCCGGGTCAGCCGGGCATCGCTACCACCTGCGCGTTTATTACGAGGACACCGATGCCGGTGGCGTGGTCTATCACGCCGGCTATCTTCGCTTCGCCGAACGGGCGCGCACCGAAGCATTGCGTGATGCGGACGTTCCGCACGCGGAAATGACAGCCCAGTATGGTCTAATGTTCATGGTGCGTCGTTTGAAAGTGGACTATCTGGCACCGGCGCGGCTCGACGATTCGCTGTTCGTGGTGACGCGGCCTATTGCGCTGCGTGCCGCATCGGTGGAGCTTCGCCAGTCCATCTTCCGGAACGGCGAGGACCGGCCCCTGGCGGGGTTGGAGGTGCTGCTGGCCTGCGTACGGCTCACGGACCAGCGGCCCGGACGGGTGCCGGAGCGTTGGCGGTCCGCCCTGATGTCGCTTTCGTAAGGCCACGAATTGGCCGGAATGGGCATGTTGATGATGCGCTTGGCGATCAAGCGGGTGTTGATCAGGCGGGATGGTCCGGCAGGACTGGTCGGAACGGGTTTGAGGGGAATGGGATAGTGCAGGGGGCGGTTGACGCGGCGAACCTGGGGGCGGCAGCGGGCGACCTGTCGGTCTGGGGCCTGTTCGTGCAGGCCGACATCGTGGTGAAGCTGGTGATGGTGATCCTGGTGTTCGCCAGCGTCTGGGTCTGGGCCATCGTGTTCGAGAAGATCACCAGCCTGCGGCGTGCCAACCGCGCCGCCGATGTCTTCGAGGACCGGTTCTGGTCCGGTGGCAGCCTGGACGATCTGTACGAAGAAGAGGGCACCAAGCCGGCCCATCCCATGGCCGCGGTGTTCGGTGCCGCCATGAGCGAGTGGCGGCGCAGCCTGCGCGTGGTCGGCGCCGACCTGAACCGCAGCAGCGTGCGCGACCGCATCGAGCGCGCCATGAACGTGACCGTGCAGCGCGAGATGGACCGGATGGAGCGCTGGATGATCTTCCTCGCCTCGGTCGGTTCGACCGCCCCCTTCATCGGCCTGTTCGGCACGGTGTGGGGCATCATGCACAGCTTCTCGGCCATCGCCGAAATGCACAACACCAACCTTGCCGTGGTCGCGCCGGGCATTGCCGAAGCGCTGTTCGCCACCGCCATCGGTCTGGTCGCCGCGATTCCGGCGGTGCTGGCGTACAATGCCATTTCCAGCGACCTCGCCCGCTTTGCCGTCCGGCTGGAAGGGTTTGGCAGCGAGTTCGGCGCCATCCTGTCGCGCCAGAGCGAGGAGCGGGGCTGAGCAATGGCCGGCTCCCTGCAGGGCCCCGGACGCGGGCGCAGCCGCTATCGGCCGTTGTCGGAAATCAACGTGACGCCGATGGTCGACGTCATGCTGGTGCTGCTGATCATCTTCATGGTGACGGCGCCGCTGATGAGCAGTTCCGTCAATGTCGATCTGCCGAAGGTGAACGCGACCCCGATCAATCAGGACAACGAGCCGCTGCAGGTGTCGGTGAACGCGCAGGGGCAGGTGTATCTGATGGACCAGGCGGTGGAGCTGCCGGAACTGGTGGCGAAGCTGCAGGCGATCGCGAAGGACCAGAAGGACCGCCGCATCTTCGTGCGCGGCGATCGCACCAATACCTATGGCCGGATCATGGAAGTGATGGGGACCATCATCCAGGGTGGTTTCACCAAGGTGTCGCTGCTGACCGAGCAGGTCGGTGGCAAGGCGGCCCCGGCCGGGCCTGCCGCTGCGCCGGCTGCCGCGCCGACCTCCTCCGCAACGCCGCGCCGTCAGGGCCGCGGCTGACCGCGGCCGCGGTGCAAGTGCGGAGATGCGTGGATTGCCATGACCCCCGAACTGAAGCGTGGTGCGATCGTCTCGGCGATCCTGCACGTCATCGTGCTGGCGGCGCTGCTGATCGGGCTCGATCTGAACGTTCCGCCGGAAGAACCGCCGATGGAAGTCGAGCTGGCGATGGACCAGCCGGCCGAGCCCGGACCGGCGCAGGCGGCGCCGAAGGCCCCGGCGCCCAGCCGCGTGCCGGCGCCGGCGTCGAAGCCGGCTGCACCGGCGACGCCCGAAGCGCCGGCGCCCGAGCCGCCCAAGCCACTGCCCGTGCCGCCACCACCACCACCTCCTCCGCCCCCCCCTCCGCCGCCACCGCCCACGCCCGAGGCGCCGCCGCCCAAGCCGCCGCCGCCAACCCCGCCACCGCCACCGCCGCCGGAGCCGGCCCCGCTGCCCAAGCGGCTACCGCCGCCCCCTCCACCGCCGCGGCCCGTGCCGCCGGTGCCGCCGCCGCCGGTGGCGAAGCCGCCGCCGCCGCGGCCCGTACCGCCGCCGCCGGTTCCGGCACCGCCAGCGCCGCCGAGCCAGACCAGCCAGCCGAACCCGACGAAGAACGCGGCGCCGGACAGCCGCGAGCTGAACAACACGATGGAGCGGCTGCGCGCGCTGCAGCGGCAGACCCAGGCGCCGACCGCGCGCGCCAACCCCGCCCCGGGCAGCAGCGGCGGCAGCCCGAGCGGCACGCTGACCGACAGGCTGTCCGCCGACCAGCGTGGCGCCATCGGCGAGAAGGTGCGCGAGTGCTGGACCAAGGATTCCGGCGCGCTCGACCTGGAGAAGATGCAGGCCATGCTGGTGGTCACCATCGATGGCGAGGGCGTGGCGCGCGAGGCGCATATCGGGCCGGAGGATGCCGGGCGGATGGGCGACCCCCGTTTCCGCGCCTTCGCCGAGCGTGCGATCCGGGCCGTGCTCAGCCCGCGCTGCTCCAACCTGCCGGTGCCGCACGCCATGATCGGCGGCGACCGCGGCACGCTGAAGTTCCGCTTCAGACCATGAGAACGGCCGGCGCCATGCCCCGCGGCCTCGGCCCAAGCCGCCTCGGGATTTGCCTTCAACGCCCGGATTGTGACAGGTGACGTCATGACGAATGACCTGACCCCCTCTCGCCGCCAGCTGATTGCCGGCACCGCGGCGTCATTGTTCGCGCCGGCCATCGGCCGCGCCCAGGATGCGGCCCCCGGCGGCGGCGTACCCGGCAGCGCGGTGATCGATGTCAACCGCGCCCGGAACGAACCCATCCCGATCGCCGTTCCGGCGCTGACCGGCTCGGGCCGGCTGGGGCAGGACATCGCCGGTGTCATCACCAACAACCTGGCGCATTCCGGCCTGTTCCGGCCGATCGACCCGGCGGCGTTCATCAACGTCGCCGCCGGCGACGTGCCGGCGTTCCAGAACTGGAAGGCCATCGGCACCCAGGCGCTGGTGACCGGGCGGGTGGAAAGCCAGGGCGGCGACAAGGTCCGGGTCGAATTCCGGCTGTGGGACGTGCTGCCCGGGCAGCAGATCCAGGGCACCGCCTACACCACGACGCTGGGCAACTGGCGGCGCATCGCCCACATCATCAGCGACGTGATTTATGAACGGCTGCTGGGCGAGAAGGGCTATTTCGACACCCGCATCGTCTACGTCGCCGGCAGCGGACCGCGGGACCGGCGGGTGAAGCGGCTGGCGATCATGGACCAGGACGGCGAGAATAACCGTTTCCTGACCGATGGCGGCTTCATGGCCCTGACGCCGCGTTTCCATCCGACGCGCGACGAAATCGCCTTCATGAGCTACCTCAACAACAAGCCGCGTGTGTATCTGTTCGACCTCGGCAGCGGGCACCAGCAACTGCTCGGCAATTTCGACGGTATCACGCTGTCACCGCGTTTCGCGCCGGACGGGTCGAGCATCATCATGGCGCAGACCACCAGTTCGGGCGGTTCGGTCATCATGCAGGTGGGCCTCGGCGGCGGCGGGGCGCGGCGGCTGACCAGCGGCGGGGCGATCGACGTCTCGCCCTGCTACAGCCCCGATGGCGGGCAGATCGTGTTCAACTCCGACCGCGGCGGCGACCAGCAACTCTATATCATGGGCGCCGACGGCTCAGGCGTGCGGCGGATCAGCTTCGGCCATGGCCGCTATGCCACCCCGGTATGGTCGCCGCGCGGCGACCTGATCGCCTTCACGCGGTTCGGTGGCGGCACCTTCGCGATCGGGGTGATGCGGCCGGACGGATCGGGCGAGCGCATCCTGTCGGAGAGCTATTATTGCGAAGGCCCGACCTTCGCGCCGAACGGCCGCGTCATCATGTTCTGGCGCGAAACGGCGGCGCGCGACTCGCGCGGCAGCGGTTTTTCGGCGCGGCTGCATTCGATCGACATCACCGGATTCAACGAACGCGCGGTCACCACGCCGACCGATGCCTCTGATCCGGCGTGGTCGCCGCTCGGTGCATGAACATGGCGTGACTATAGGAGAAGTGTGGTACGGAATCCCGCGAATAGGCGCTAGATGTGCCTTCTGGATGACACAGGTTCTTGACCGTGTTCGTTGTGGTGGTTTACTTTCAATTGGTATTGCGAACGGCGCTTCGTCCGGAGCCGTCGCTCTGCTGATACATCCGCCGCTGAGCTGATCCGCCCGCACGGGCATCGACCGTTTCGTACTTTTTCCAGGGACGCACCGCTAATGAAACTCAAGATAATGGACATCAGGATTTTGGGGGCTTTTGCTGCAGTCGCCTTGCTCGCCGCATGCGCTCATACCGACACGGGGGCCGCGGCCGGTTCCGGCAGCACGGTGGCGACCGCTGGCGGCCCGGTGGCGGGCAGCCAGGAAGACCTGGTGAAGAGCATTGGCGACCGCGTCTTCTACGACTTCGACAGTGCGTCGTTGAAGCCCGACGCCCAGGCCACGCTGGACCGGCAGGCCGCCTGGCTGGCGCAGTTCGGGCAGAACAACGTGCAGGTGGCCGGCAATTGCGACGAGCGCGGCACCGAGGAATACAATCTGGCCCTCGGCCAGCGCCGTGCCATTTCCGCCCGCGACTATCTGGTGGCCAAGGGCGTCGCCGGCAGCCGCATCACTGCCATCAGCTACGGCAAGGACCGGCCGTCGGCGCTCGGCTCCGACGAGCAGGCCTGGGCGCAGAACCGCAACGCGATCACCTCGGTCCGCTGAACGCTGCCCGGTTGTTGACGCCAGGCTGTTGACGCCCGGCTGTTGGTGATCGAGAAAACCGGCGGCCCAGGGCCGCCGGTTTCTGCTTGTGCGGTTCCTTGTTGTGCGGTTCCTTCCAGGGCCGGTTTGGCCTAGTAATTTCCCCCTCAGTTCCGACGCTCGGAGTCCCGCATGAAGCATGCGCTGGTCGCTCTCCTGCTTGCTGGCCTGGTGGTGCTGTCCGGCGCTCCGGCGCGGGCGCAGTTCGACACCCGCGAGGGGATCGCGCTGAACAACCAGATCGCCGAGTTGCGCCGCGACCTGCAGGCGTTGCGCGAGCAAATGGGGCACGGTGGCGGGTCGAATGGCGACACATCCTCGTCGCTCGGGGGCTATCGCCAGGCGCCGGCGGCGTCCGGCGCGGGCGGGTCGGAGCTGGCCACCCAGTTGCTTGAGCGGGTGAGCCAGCTGGAGGAGGAGGTGCGCCGGCTGCGCGGGCGCATCGACGAGGCCGACAACGCCCGCGAGCGGCAGGCCGAGGATCTCGGCAAGCAGATCGGCGACCTGAACTTCAAAGTGGATGGCCTTGCCGGCGGTGGCGCGAGGCCGCCGGCTGCCCCGCCTCCGGCGCCTGTACCGTCACCTGCGCCGGCCATGGCGCCGCCGGCCGCCCCGCCCGCCGCTGCGCCGCGACGCACGCCGGAGATGGCCCTACAGGAGGGTAATGCCGCGCTGGCCCGCCGCGATTATGCCGCTGCCGAGGCGGCAGCGCGTGAGGTGCTGGCCGCGCCGCACGGGCCGCGCAGCATCGACGCCAATTACCTGCTGGCCCAGTCGATGGCGGGGCGCAAGGACTGGGCCAAGGCGGCGGTGGCCTATGACGACGCCTACAACCGGGCAAGGACCGGCACGCGCGCCCCTGACTCGCTGATCGGGCTTTCGGTCGCGCTGACCAACCTCAACGAGAAGAAGGCAGCCTGCCAGACGCTCGACAAGCTGCGCGTCGAGTTCCCCAACCCACGCCCGGATTTGCGCGAGACGATCGTGGCCGCCCGCCAGCACGCCGGCTGCCGCTAAGGAATGGGGTCCAGGGGCCTCCCGGCCGTCGCGCGAAAGCGCGCTGCGCGGGGGGGCGGGTCCAGGGCAGAGCCCCATAGGCGCGAAGATAAGCGAAAGGCAAGGCCAGGGCTCTGCCCTGGACCCGCAAGGGGGCAGTGGCCCCCTTGACCCCATTCTTCAAGAAATCAATGGGTTCCAAGGGCCTTGGCCCTTGGTGGGTCCAGGGCGAAGCCCTGGTGGGGTGCGGGGCTACGCCCCGCAAAGAGTTCGATGCACCTTATCTTCGCACCTATGGGGCAGAGCCCTGGCCTTCCTTCTTCTTGCAACCGCATCCCATCGACACCGCCGCCTTCGCGTCATTGATGCAGCCGCTGGGTCCCTACGAGCCCAACCCGCATCTGGCCGTAGCGGTATCCGGCGGTGCCGACAGCATGGCGTTGGCCTTGCTGGCGCGCGACTGGGCGCAAGCCAGGGGCGGGCGGGTGACGGCGCTGGTGGTCGATCACGGCCTCCGTCCCGCCTCCGCGGCGGAGGCCACCCTCACGCTGGCCCGCCTCGGCGGGCTTGGCGTTGCCGCACAGCTTCTCACGCTGCACGGGCTGGCGGGCGGGCCGGGGCTGGCGGCGCGCGCCAGGGCGGCGCGGCACGCCGCCCTGGCCGACGCGGCGATGCGGCTGGGCGTGCTGCACCTGCTGTTCGGCCATCATGCCGGCGACCAGGCTGAGACCGTCGCCATGCGGGCGCTCTCGGGCAGCGGTGCGGCGGGGCTCGCCGGCATGGCGGCGCTGGTGGAGACCGCCGGACTGCGCCTGCTGCGCCCGCTGCTGGCCATTCCGCCGGGACGGTTGCGGGAATGGCTGCGGGCGGCCGGGGTGGCGTGGGTCGAGGACCCGTCGAACGACGATCCGCAGGCACTGCGGGCGCGGCTGCGCCGGGCCCGTTTCGATGCGGCCGGGGAGGGCCTGCTGACCCGTGCCGCCGGGGAGGCGGCGGTGGCCCGCGGCCGGGCGCGCGCGGCCGCCGAGCGTGCGGTGGCGGGTGAACTGGCATTGCGGGCGCGGCTGTACCCGCAAGCCTACGCCGTGCTGACGCCCGGGGCGATCTCCCCGGCGGCGTTGGCAAGCTTGCTGCGCGGCCTGTCCGGCGCGCCGCATGCGCCGGCGCCCGGGGCGGTGGCGGCGCTGGCCGCGTGCCTGCGCCCGGCCACTCTGGCGGGCGTGCGACTGCAGCCGGCCGGCCGGCTCGGCCCGGGCTGGCTGCTGACGCGCGAGGTGGCGGCGCTGGCGCCGCCGGTGCCGGCACGGCCGGGCGCCGTGTGGGACCGGCGGTTCCGGCTTGCCGCCGGGGCTGATCCGCCGGCTGAGGCGGAAATCGGGCCGCTCGGTCCGGCCGGGCCGGCGCTGCGCGCGCTGCCGGCCGCCCGTGCGCTGCCGGCCGCCGTGCTGGCGACCCTGCCCGCGCTGCGGCGGGGCGGCGAATTATTCGCCGTGCCCCATCTCGGCTATCCTGATGAAACTTGCTGTCGCCGTGTGCGGCTGGATTTCGCGCCTGCGGTGCCGATCGCCGGGGCGCCGTTTGTGCCGGCACCTGACGGATGAGCGCGCCGGTGGGGATGTGAAAAGCCGCGAGACGCCCTATGTTCTGGCCTCGGGGACCGGTCCTGACGACGGGGCCGGTTCGGACCACCCGGACGTCCGGGAAATCGCCCGCCATAAGGCGGGTCCGCACAGGATTGATTGGCCTATGGGCCAGGGAATCGCATGAGCAATTTCGGCCGCAATCTCGCTCTCTGGGTCATCATCGCCTTGCTGCTGGTGGTCCTGTTCAACCTGTTCCAGCCCGGCATCACCCGGACGACCTCGACGCAGGTGCCCTATTCCGATTTCGTCGGCGAAGTCGGCGCCGGGCGCGTGCGCGACGTGGTGATCCAGGGCCGCACGGTCACCGGGCAACTTACCGATGGACGCAACTTCCAGACCTACACCCCCGAGGACCCGACCCTGGTGTCGCGGCTGACCGACAAGGGCGTGCGGGTGGTCGCCAAGCCGGAAGACAGCGATGTGAATCCGCTGGTCCATTACCTGCTGTCCTGGTTCCCGATGCTGCTGCTGATCGGCGTCTGGATCTTCTTCATGCGCCAGATGCAGTCGGGCGGCGGGCGCGCCATGGGCTTCGGCAAAAGCCGCGCCCGGTTGCTCACCGAGAAGCAGGGGCGGGTGACCTTCGACGACGTGGCCGGCATCGATGAGGCCAAGAGCGAGCTCCAGGAAATCGTCGAGTTCCTCAAGGACCCGCAGAAGTTCCAGCGGCTGGGCGGCAAAATCCCCAAGGGCGTGCTGCTGGTCGGCCCCCCGGGCACCGGCAAGACGTTGCTGGCGCGCGCCATCGCCGGCGAGGCCAACGTGCCGTTCTTCACCATCTCCGGTTCGGACTTCGTCGAGATGTTCGTCGGCGTCGGCGCCAGCCGGGTGCGCGACATGTTCGAGCAGGGCAAGAAGAACGCTCCCTGCATCATCTTCATCGACGAGATCGACGCGGTGGGCCGCCACCGCGGCGCCGGGCTGGGCGGCGGCAATGACGAGCGCGAGCAGACGTTGAATCAGATGCTGGTCGAGATGGACGGTTTTGAAAGCAACGAGGGGGTGATCCTCATTGCGGCCACGAACCGGCCCGATGTGCTCGATCCGGCGCTGCTGCGGCCGGGCCGGTTCGACCGCCAGGTGGTGGTGCCGAATCCGGACGTGAACGGGCGCGAGAAGATCCTGCGGGTGCATATGCGCAAGGTGCCGCTCGCCTCCGACGTCGATCCGAAGACCATCGCCCGCGGCACCCCCGGCTTTTCGGGCGCCGACCTCGCCAATCTGGTCAACGAGGCCGCTTTGCTGGCCGCCCGCATCGGCAAGCGGGTGGTAGCCATGGCCGAGTTCGAGCACGCCAAGGACAAGGTGATGATGGGCGCCGAGCGGCGCAGCCTGGTGATGAGCGATGCCGAGAAGCGGATGACCGCTTTTCACGAGGCCGGCCATGCGCTGTGCGCCATCCACCAGCCCGAGTGCGATCCGGTGCACAAGGCTACCATCATCCCGCGCGGGCGGGCGCTGGGCCTGGTGATGAGCCTGCCGGAAGGCGACCGTTACTCCAAGAGCAAGTCCAAGCTGCTGGCCGAGCTGACCATGGCGATGGGCGGGCGCGCCGCCGAGGAGATCACTTTCGGCGCCGACAAGGTCTCCAACGGGGCGTCCGGCGACATCAAGATGGCCACCGACCAGACCCGCCGCATGGTCACCGAATGGGGCATGAGCGACAAGATCGGCATGATCGCCTATGGCGATAACAGCCAGGAAGTGTTCCTCGGCCACTCGGTGACGCAGAACAAGAATGTCTCCGAAGCGACGGCGCGGGCAATCGATGCCGAAATCAAGGCGATCATCGATAACGCCTACGCGCACGCCAAGCAGATCCTCACCGACAATCTGGAGGAACTGAATCGGCTGGCGAACGGGCTGCTGGAATACGAGACACTGTCGGGCGAGGAAATCCGCACGGTGCTGCGCGGCGAGCCGGTGATCCGCAAGGTGGTGGACGAGCCGGCGCCGGAAAGTCGGCGGGCCTCGGTGCCGCATGCCGGGCGCCCGGTGGTGCAGCCGCCGCCGGGCATGGGGCCGGCCGCACAGCCGGGCTGACACGCGTGTTGTTTCATCCGGAACCCTCCGCTGCTACAGCAGCGGAGGGTTTCACTTTGTGGCGATGATTGCATGGATCTGATCGAGCCGCTGGGTTGGCTGCATGGGGCGGCGGCGCGCGATGCCGTCGCCGCCGGGCTGGCGAGTCCTTTGGCTGGCGGCCCCGCCGCTTTTTCCCTCGCCCGGCTGCTGCCCGGCGGCGAAATGGTGCCGGTCGCCGCCGTGCCGCCGCGCTGGCAACCCGTGCTGGACCGCATCGCGGCCCGGCCTGCCGGCTGGTGGGCGGGGATCGCCGGGCGGCCGGCGGTCATGGCGATTTTGAATGTCACCCCGGACAGCTTCAGCGATGGCGGGCGCCACCTCGCCCCCGCGGTCGCGGTTGCGGCCGGGCTGGCGATGGCGGCGGCGGGGGCGGATCTGGTCGATGTCGGCGGCGAGAGCACCCGCCCGGGGTCTCGGCCGGTGCCGCTGGCGGAGGAGCGGGCGCGCGTGGTGCCGGTGGTGCGGGCGCTGGCGGCGCAGGGGGTGACGGTCTCGGTCGATACCCGCAACGCGGACACGATGGCGGCGGCGCTCGATGCCGGCGCGCGCATCGTCAACGATGTGTCGGCCCTCACGCATGATCCCGCCTCTGCGTCGCTGGTGGCGGCGCGCGGCTGCCCGGTGGTGCTGATGCACAAGCGCGGCCAGCCCGACACCATGGCGGAGCTGGGCCAGTACGGGGACGTGGCGGCCGAGGTGGCGGCGGAACTGGCCGAACGGGTGGCCGTGGCCGAGGCCGCGGGCATCGCGCGGAATGCGATCGCGCTCGACCCGGGCATCGGCTTCGCCAAGGGAACGGCGGAGAACGTGGCCATGCTGGCCCGGCTCGGCGTGCTGCTGGGCCTGGGTTTTCCGGTCGTCGTCGGGGTCTCGCGCAAGGGTTTCATCGGCCGGATCAGCAGCGAGGCCGAGCCGCGGCGCCGCTTCCCCGGATCGATCGCGGCGGGGCTGGCGGCCTGCCTGGAAGGGGCGGCGGTGCTGCGCGTGCACGATGTGGCGGAGACGGTGCAGGCGGTGCGGCTCTGGCGGGCGATTTTGGCGTAATGTAAACGAATGGTGTGGGCGTTCGCGATTCGCCGGGGGCGCACCGTTCCGGGATATGTTTTCCATGAGCAGCACGCGTCGCCTGTTCGGCACCGACGGTATTCGGGGCAAGGCCAACACCGAACCGATGACCGCCGGCCTCGGGCTGCGGCTGGGGCAGGCGGCCGGGCTGTGGTTCACCCGCGGCGCGCATCGCCATCGCGTGGTCATCGGCAAGGACACGCGGCTGTCCGGCTACATGATCGAGCCGGCGCTGACCGCCGGGTTCATCGGCGCCGGCATGGACGTGGTGCTGGTCGGACCGCTGCCGACGCCGGCCATCGCCCTGCTGACCCGCAGCCTGCGCGCCGATCTGGGGGTGATGATCTCGGCCAGCCACAACCCGTATGAGGATAACGGCATCAAGCTGTTCGGCCCGGATGGCTACAAGCTGTCGGACGAGACCGAGGCGGAGATCGAGGCGCTGATGGACAGTGATCTGTCGTCGCAACTGGCCGCCCCGTCGAAGCTGGGCCGCGCCTCGCGGCTGGAGGATGCGGCCGGGCGGTATATCGAGTCGGCCAAGGCCAGCTTCCCGCGCGGGTTGCGCCTGGACGGGCTGAAAATCGTGGTGGATTGCGCCAACGGCGCCGCCTACCGGGTGGCGCCCACGGTCCTGTGGGAGCTGGGCGCCGAGGTGGTGCCGCTCGGCGTCGCGCCGGACGGGTTCAACATCAACCGCGGCTGCGGCTCCACCACGCCGGAATTCATGTGCAGCGAGGTGCAGCGCCATGGCGCCCATCTGGGCCTGGCGCTCGACGGCGATGCCGACCGGCTGCATTCTGTCGGACGAGCAGGGCCGCCTCATCGACGGCGACCAGGTGCTGGCGCTGATCGCGCGCAGCTGGGGCCAGGCGGGAAGGCTCGCCGGCGGCGCCGTCGCGGCGACCGTGATGTCCAATCTCGGGCTGGAGCGGTTCCTGACCGCCCAGGGCATCACCCTGCACCGCACCCAGGTCGGCGACCGCTACGTCATGGAGCGGATGCGCGAACTCGGCCTGAACCTGGGCGGCGAGCAGTCCGGCCACATGATCATGTCCGACTACGCCACCACCGGCGACGGGCTGCTGGCGGCGCTGCAGGTGCTTGCCGTGCTGGTGGAGGAGGGGCGGCCGGCCAGCGAGGTGATGCGGCTGTTCGACCCCCTGCCGCAGGTGCTGAAGAATGTCCGCTACGCCGGTGCGTCACCGCTGGGGGCGGGGCGGGTGCAGTGCGCCATCGCGGCGGGCGAGGCGCGGCTGGCCGCCACCGGGCGCCTGCTGATCCGCCGCAGCGGCACCGAGCCGCTGGTGCGCGTGATGGCGGAAGGCGAGGACGAGGCGCTGGTGCTGGGTGTGGTGGACGAGATCTGCGCCGAGATCGTCGCCGCCGCCGCCGGCGCGGCCGACTGATCGCGGCCATGCACGGACGGGTGCTGGTGGTGGCCGGATCGGATTCCGGCGGCGGGGCGGGCATCCAGGCCGACATCAAGACGATTACGGCGCTGGATGGCTATGCGATGACCGCGATCACCGCGATCACCGTGCAGAATACATGCGGCGTGCAGTTCGTGCAGGCGGTACCGCCGGCCACGGTGGCGGCGCAAATGGCCTGCGTGCTCGACGATATCGGCGCCGATGTGATCAAGACCGGCATGCTCGGCGATAGCGCCACGGTTGCGGCGATCTGCGCCGTACTGGAGGCGAAGGCGCGCGGTATCACGCTGGTGGTCGATCCGGTCATGGTGGCGAAAGGCGGCGCCGCGCTGCTGGGCGCGCCGGCGCTGCAGCTTCTCCGGCAGCGCCTGCTGCCGCTGGCCGCGCTGATCACCCCCAACCTGCCGGAGGCGGAGGCGTTGAGCGGCGTGGCGATCACCGACGAGGCCTCGATGCGCCGCGCCGCGGCGGCGCTGCGGGGGCTCGGCGTGCCGGCGGTGCTGCTGAAGGGCGGGCACCTGGACGGGGCGGAGGTGCTCGATCTGCTGGTGACCGAAGCGGCAATGGTCGCGTTCCGCGCCCCGCGCATCGCCACCCGCCACACCCACGGCACCGGCTGCACGCTGGCCAGCGCGATCGCCACGGGGCTGGCGCAGGGAATGCCGCTGCAAGCGGCGGTCGGGCGCGCGCACGCCTATGTGCAGGCGGCGATCGCCGCGGCGCCGGGACTGGGCGGCGGGCACGGGCCGCTGAACCATGCGGTGACGGTCGATCCCGCCCGGCTGGCGGCCCTGCGATGACGAAGCCGCGCAACCCGGACTTCGTCGCCGACGTCACCGCCAGCTTCGCCAGCCAGGGCGCGCTGCGCACCATCGGCGCGGTGCTGGAAACCGTCGAACCCGGGCGCTGCGTCGTCCGGGTGCCGTATTCCGAGGCGGTGACCCAGCACCATGGCTTCTTCCACGGCGGCGTCATCGGCATGGTGGCCGACGTGGCCGGCGGCTACGCGGCGATGACGCTGTGCGAGCCGGGCTGGCAGGTGCTGTCGGTGGAATACAAGATCAATTTCATCACCCCGGCCGCGGGCAGCGCCATCATCGCCACCGGGCATGTGGTGCGGGCGGGCCGGGCGCTGATCGTCACCCGCATGGAGGTGGCGGCGTTGGATGCGCAGGGCCGGTCGCGGGTCTGCGCGGTGGCGCAGCAGACCATCATGGCCCTGCCGCCGGAACGCTTCGCCGGCTGAAGGTCAACCATCAGCCCGTCTTCACCGGAACTTCACCCGCGCCGCCCATCCTGACCCGGGGACGGAGTTGCGGACATGACGGCCGGATCACTGGTGGCGAAAGGATGTGCCGCGTATGCGGCGGGTCGGCTGGCGGTGGCGGAGGCGGCCTTCCGCGCGGTCGCGGACAGCGTGCCCGATGATGCCGATGCGCTGAGCAATCTGGGTGCGGTGCTCAACGCGACCCAGCGTCATGTCGAGGCGGAGGCGGCCTGCCGCGCGGCGCTCGCCCGCCAGCCGCAATTCTGGGCCGCCTGGGCCAATCTCGGCACGGCGCTGCACAGCCAGCAGCGTTTCGGCGAGGCGCTGACCGCCTACGCCACAGCGGTGCGGCAGAACCCCGGCGCCGTCAGCAGCTGGACCAATCTCGGCGTGGCGCTGGCCGAGCAGGGGATGGTGACGCAGTCGCTCGCGGCGCATGAGGCGGCGGTGTCGCTGGCGCCGCAGGACCCCGAAGTGCGCGCCAACCAGGCGCTGGCCCTGCTGAGCGCCGGCGATCTGGCGCGCGGCTTCGCCGAGAACGAATGGCGCTGGCAGGTGCCGGGCATGCGGCCGCACGGGGTGCCCGGCCCGCGCTGGCAGGGCGACGACCCGGCCGGGCGCACCATCCTGGTGCATGACGAGGGCGGCTTCGGCGACACGCTGCAATTCGTGCGCTACGTGCCGATGCTGGCGGCGCGCGGGGCGCGGGTGGTGCTGCGGGTGCAGCCGCCGCTGGTGCGCCTGCTGCAACGGCTGCCCGGACCGGTCGCCGTGCTCGGGCGCGGCGAGGCATTGCCGGCGTACGGTCTGCATTGCCCGATGCTGTCGCTGCCGCATTGTTTCGGTACCACGCTGGAAACCGTGCCGGCAAAAATTCCCTATCTCCGGGTCGATCCGGCGAAGGCGGAGTGGTGGCGGGCGCGGCTGGCCGATAGCGGGCCGGGGCTGCGCGTCGGCCTGGTCTGGGCCGGGGCGTCGCGGCCGGGCATGCCGGCGGCGCATGCCATGGACGCACGGCGATCGCTGCCGGCCGAGGCGCTGGCGCCGCTGGCCGGCATCGCCGGCGTGCGGTTCGTGTCGCTGCAGAAGGATCAGCCCCTGCCGGCCGGCTTCGATATGGCGGACCCGATGCCGGATTGCGCTGATTTCGACGACACGGCTGCCGTGGTGGCGGGGCTCGATCTGGTGATCGCGGTGGATACCTCAGTGGCGCATCTGGCCGGCGGTCTCGGGCGGCCGGTGTGGCTGCTGTCGCGCTACGATATGTGCTGGCGCTGGCTGCACGGGCGGCGCGACAGCCCGTGGTACCCGGGGCTGCGGCTGTACCGGCAGCCCGCGCCGGGAGAATGGGGGCCGGTGCTGCGCGAACTGGCCGCGGATTTGCGGGCGCTGGCGGCAGGTGGATAAAGGCGGGCCGGTCAGAATTGCGGCATCAGGTTGGTCAGGGTGGCGAGCAGGACAAACCCCAGCAGCCAGCCGGCCAATGCCAGCAAGGAGAAAAAGAATGCCTGCCAGCCGCGCAGATTTCGCTTCTCCCCCTCGCGCTCCGGCGGCGGGTTGTCGAAGAAATCCTTGAAGTTCTTGTTGAACTCCACGATGGGTAGCAGGCGTTGCAGACTGGCGCCGAAGGACCACAGGAGTCCGTGCCGGCGCGCGTTGGGGGCGAACAACAGCACCAGGGTGCCCAGCAGGGTGAGCCCGCCAATCCAGTAGAAAACACGGAACGTATAGAGGCCGATGCCGTAGCCGGCGGTGGCCCAGAGAAAGGTCAGCCACGCGCCCCCATACCAATCACCGTGATCGAACGCCTCATGGCGTTCCCGTTCCCGACCAAAGTACAAAACGCTGTCGGCGGTGGCGCGATGGCCGGAGGTCAACAGGACGCTCGCCAACTGGGTGTAGGGCTGGGTGCTGAAAATGCGGTCGCGCTCGAGCCAGTCGCGCCACTGCTTCGGGGGACGCTTGCGCATATCGGCGGCGCCGGTGCCATTGAAGCCGCCGAGACGGTCATATCTGAACCCCTCCAGATCGAGTTCCGGCGGCCATGAATTGGCGTTGTCCTGCAGGGCGCCGACATGGGTGTTGCGCAGGATCATGGCCGGGAGCGGGTGACCGGCGCCGCAGCTTGCGGTCCGCCAGTTCCGCTCGCCGAGCGGCCAGCTTAGGCCGGAGGACGGCCTGGCGGCGGCGGCGGCCGGCGGGCCGGTGCACTGCCAATGCAGCGGCGCGGCGCTATCGCCCAGCAATAAATCATCCCCGATGACGGCGTTCGCAAGATCGATACGGGTTGCGACGGCGCCCACGAGGTTGAGGCCGCCCGCGATGTGGGTGAATGTCAGGCTGACCGGCTGGGCGAAGCGTGCATTGCGCGCCAGCACCGATTTCCCGAACGTCGCCGCTTCCGCATCGACCGTCTGCGCGAACACCGAGCCGATCATCGACACCTGCCCGTCGACCCTGGCATCGCGGAGGATCACGTCCCCCGCGAAGGTGGCGCCACTGAGGAACAGGCTGCTGGCGACCGAGAGACCATCCGCGTCGACATTCTGCCCGAACGTGGAGTTGTCCATATCCACCTGGCCGCCGACCCTGGCGCCGCGGAGAATCAGATCCCCCCTGACGGTCGCGCCGCGCAGGAACAGGCTGGTTTCGACCGAGAGGCTATCCGCGGTCACGGTGCCCGCGAAGAACGAGCCGTCCATATTGAGCTCGGCCGCCAATTTTCGCGCCGAGAAGCCGCACATTGCCCTTGAAGGTGGCATGGTCGCGCAGGAACAGGTTGGCGTCGGCGCGCAACCTCTCGGCCGCGAAATCCCCACTCACCTGGGTGCGCTGGAGCGACAGAATCCCCGCCAGATGCGCGCCGGTCAGATTCAGAGTTCCATCGATCCGGCTTACGTCAATCCCCAGATCAACGCCGATACTGACATTGGCGAGGTCCAGGTCACCGTCGATCCGCACGCCTTGAAGGCGCACGCCGTGGCGGCCGATGCGGTCGCGCAGACGCGGGACTGTCAGCACGTCGGTGACAAAACCCGCCGGGATTTTCCGGCAGGCATCATCCCACCCGGCATCGGCGCGCGAATCGAGATGGGTGTTGCCGCTGGGATCGCAGCGCAGGTTCAGGTCGGCGACCTCATCGCGCCGGATGCGCGCCCATGCCCATCCTTCGGGCGTCTTTTCGGAGTTGTAGCGGGTTTGCCCGCCGGCGGAGCGGTCGAGGCCAAGCAGCGACGTCCAGTCCCGTCCCTCGAGGGGCTTTTCGTCGCCATGGGGCGTCTGAGCGATGGCCTGGCAGCCGTAAGCAGGCAGCAATGCAACGAACAGAACCAGCAGCCACCGCATTGAAAAATTCACAACCCCTGTTTGCAGGACGAAACTGTTCCCGTGATTCCATCATGTGGGGGAAAGTGATGGCCGCGCAACCTCGTACAATGGGTAAGAGATGGCCGTTTCGTTGCCCGCGCCGGCCTTGCGGTGGGTGGCCGTGGCGGCGATATCTGACGCATGACCGATGCGAACCGGCGGCTGACACAGGCGGACCCCACCGTGCGGCGGACCGGCAGCGCGCCGGCCCACCCTGCGCCAGCGGCAGCACGCTGATGGAAGCGCATGTCGATCCGGGCGCCTTCAAGGAGGCGCTGATCGTCCTGGCCGCCGCCGGTGTGGTGATTCCGCTGTTCCACCGGCTGCGCGGCTCCCCGGTGCTGGGCTTCATGCTGGTCGGCATGGCGGTCGGCCCGTTCGGGCTCGGGCGCGCGGTCGCGGACGCGCCATGGCTCGGCGCCATTACCATCAACGACCCGGCGTCGATCGCGCCGATCGCCGAACTCGGCGTGGTCATGCTGCTGTTCATGATCGGCCTTGAATTGTCCTTCGAGCGCTTGTGGGTGATGCGCCGCCTGGTGTTCGGCCTGGGCGCGCTGCAGGTGGCGGGCAGTACCGCCGTGCTGGCCGGGCTCGCCGCCCTGGCCGGGCTGCCGCCGGCGGCGGCCATGGTGGCCGGCATCGCCGGGGCGATGTCGTCCACGGCCGTGGTCATTCAGGTGCTCTCGGTGGAAAAGCGGCTGGGCACCGCGCTGGGGCGGGTGTGCTTCGCCGTGCTGCTGTTCCAGGACCTCGCCATCGTGCCGGTGCTGCTGGCGATCGGCCTGCAGCGCGGCGGCACTGGCATGGTGCTGTGGCTGGCGGCGCTGAAGGCGGTGCTGGCGGTGGGCGCCATCGTCGCCCTCGGGCGACTTGGGCTGCGTCCGCTGTTCCGCAGCGTCGCCCGCACCGGCAGCCCCGAGCTGTTCATGGCGGCCTGCCTGCTGGTGGTGCTGGCCTCCGCGGTGGCCACCGCTTCCGCCGGGCTTTCCATGGCGCTGGGGGCGCTGATCGGTGGCCTGCTGCTGGCGGGCACCGAATACCGCCGCCAGGTCGAGGTGACCATCGAGCCGTTCAAGGGCCTGCTGCTGGGCGTGTTCCTGATCGCCGTCGGCCTCGGTTTCGACCCGTTGCGGGTGGCCGCCGCGCCGCTGATCACGCTCGGCGGCGCGGTGCTGCTGGTGCTGGTCAAGCTGGTGCTGATCGCCCCGTCGGCGCGGCTGTTCGGGCTGCCCTGGCCGAAGGCGGTGCAGGCCGGGCTGCTGCTGGGCCCGGGCGGCGAGTTCGGCTTCGTGGTGCTCTCCGTGGCCGCGCAGGAAGGGCTGCTGCCGCACGCGGTGGCCGACACCGCGCTGATCGCGGTGGCGCTGAGCATGGCGGCGATCCCGCTGCTGTCCTCGTTTGGCCGCCGGCACGCGCCCCGCCTCGAGCGCCAACCGGAAATTGACCCGGCGCTGCGGCCGCCAGAGGACACCGCCAGCGAGGCAAGAGTGATCGTGGCCGGGTTCGGCCGGGTGGGGCAGACCGTGGCGTCCATGCTGACGACGCACGCCATCCCCTATGTGGCGATCGACAGCGACCCGGACCGGGTGGCCCGGGCGCGGCGCGACGGGCAGCCGGTCTACTGGGGCGACATCACCATGCCGGCGCTGCTGCGCCAGGTGGGCGTGGCCAGCGCGCGGGCGGTGGTGGTGACCATGACCGCGCGGCGCGCCGTGGACCAGGTGGTCGCCACCGCGCGCGCCGAACGGCCCGATCTGCTGATCATCGCCCGCGCCCGCGACGCCGCCCATGCCGCGCATCTCTACCACGTCGGCGCCTCCGACGCGGTGCCCGAGACGGTGGAGGCCAGCCTGCAGCTTTCCGAAGCGGTGCTGGTGGATATCGGCGTTCCGATGGGGCCGGTGATCGCCTCGATCCATGAGGAGCGGGCGGCGGTTCAGGCGGCCATCAAGGCGGCCGCGCCGCATGCCGATATCCGCCCGCTCGGCCGCCGGCGGCTGCGCGATGCGGGGCGGGCACAGGAGTTGACGGCCGCGGAGTAGGGAAGGCCAGGGCTCTGCCCTGAACCCCAACCCTTAAAACGAATGGGTTCCAAGGGGCCGCTGCCCCTTGGCGGGTCCAGGGCAGAGCCCTGGCCTTCCTCCCTTCGCAGCGCTAGACCGTCGCGATGCCGGAGGATTTGACCATGCAGTTCGATATCGTGGTGGTGGGGGCAGGACCCGCGGGTCTGGCGTTCGCGGCGTCGCTCGCCGGTTCCGGCCTGCGGCTGGCGCTGGTGGAAAAGCAGCCGGCGGCGGCGCTGGCCGAGCCGGCGTTCGACGGGCGCGAAATCGCCCTGACCCATCTGTCCATGACCCTGCTGCGGCGCCTGGGGGCGTGGGAGCGCATTCCCGAATCCGAGATCGCCCCGCTGCGCGAGGCGCAGGTGCTGAACGGGGTGTCGTCATTCGCGCTGCGCTTCGATGCCGAGGGCAAGGGCGACGGTCCGCTGGGCGTGCTGATCCCCAACCATCTGATCCGCCGCAGCCTGTACCAGGTGGTGCGGGACCTGCCCGAGGTGACGTTGCTCGCCGACGCCACGGTGGCCGCGGTGCAGACATCGGCGTCGGGGGCGACGGTAGATCTGGCGGATGGGAGAAAGCTGTCGGCACCGCTGGTGGTGGCGGCCGACACGCGGTTCTCCGAGACGCGCCGGCGCATGGGCATTCCGGCGACCATGCAGGATTTCGGCAAGAGCATGCTGGTCTGCCGGGTAGCGCATGAGCGCGCGCACCACGGCATCGCCACCGAGTGGTTCGGCTACGGCCAGACCTTTGCGATTTTGCCGCTGAATGGCGATGTCTCCGGGGCCGTGCTGACCCTGCCGGCGCGCGAAATGGATCAGGTGATGGCGCTGGAGGGGGCGGAGTTCGACACCGAGATCACCCGCCGCTACCGCAACCGGCTGGGGGCGATGCGGCTGGTCTCGACCCGGCATGTCTATCCGCTGGTCGGCGTGTTCGCCCAGCGTTTCGTGGCGACCCGGTTCGCCCTGGTGGGCGATGCCGCGGTCGGCATGCACCCGGTGACGGCGCACGGCTTCAATCTCGGCCTGCGCGGGGCCGATTTGCTGGCGCGCGAGATTCGCGAGGCGGTCGGGCGCGGGCGCGATGTGGGCGATCGCCGGGCGTTGGCGCGCTACCAGGCCGACCATATGCGGGCCAGCCGGCCGCTGTATCTGGCCACCAACGCGACCGCCCTGTTCTACACCGATGACCGGTTCCCGGCGCGGGTGCTGCGGGCGGCGGCGCTGCGGGTGGGCAGCCGGCTGGCGCCGTTCCGTCGCGCCGTGGTGGAGCGGCTGACCGAGGCGGGGGCGGCGCGCAACGCCTGAGCGGCGGCAATATCGCCGGACTTCGAAGATTTCATCATCTCGAAATGAGTGGCGCACAGACTGCGCAGCGTCCCCCTGTGGTCGCATGCGAGGTCCCACTGTGCCGTTCGACCCACCTGCCACCCGTGCCGATGATGCCCCCGCTCCTGATTCGGGCACTCCGGACCAGGACGGTTGGCTCCGGTTGCTGCTGCCCGACCCGGCGGCGGGCGCGCGGCTGCGCGGCATGCGCGACGAGATCGGGCGCGCGCTGCCGTCGGCGCTGCAGGACGTTTATGCGCAGTGGCAGCGCGAGCCCGAGCTGGCGGCGCTGCTCGGCGATGCGGCGAATATCGCGCGGCTGCGGCAATTGCAGGAACGGCACTGGCTGACGCTGCTATCGGCATCGTTCGACGATGCCCAGGCCGGGCGCACCCGCCGGGTCGGCGAGGCGCACGCCCGCCACGGCCTGGAGTTGCGCTGGTATATCGGCGGCACCTGCCTGACCCTGGAGCACCTGGTGACGGTGCTGGCCCGGCGCCATCGCGCCCGCCCGGCGCTGGTGGCGGATCTGTCGGCATTGCTGCGCGCGGTGTTCCTCGACATGGAATTGTCGTTGCGCGCCTGGCATCGCCGCGACGGCGCCGACCACATGCGCGCCGAAGTGCTGGCGCTGGCCGAGCTGATCGAGGGCGACGTGACGCTGGCGGTTGGCGAGATCGCGCTGCAGGCCGATCGCCTCGCCGAAGGGGCGAAGCAGTTGGCCGAGGTGGCCAGCGATGTGCGCGGCGTCGCCGAGGCGGTGAGCGGGGCGGTGGACGCGACCGTCCAGTCGGTACAGGCGGTGGTCGCGGCGGCGCAGGTGCTGGAAACCTCCACCGGCGAGATCGCCGGGCAGGCCGCGCGGGCGGCCGAGGTCACCGCCCGCTCGGCGCAGGAAGCCGGTGCTGCCGGCGAGGCGATGCAGGCGCTGGCCCGCTCGGCGCAGGAGATCGAGGACGTGGTGCGGCTGGTGCGCGGCATCGCCCGGCAGACGCGGCTGCTGGCGCTGAACGCGACCATCGAGGCCACCCGCGCCGGCGAAGCCGGGCGCGGTTTCGCGGTGGTGGCCGGCGAAGTGAAGAATCTCGCCAACCAGACGGAGGAGGCCACCGGCGGGGTGAGCGCGCGCGCCGAGGCGATCGTGCGCGGCGTGGCCGGGGCGGCGACCCAGGTCGGCAGCATCGGCCGGCACGCGCGGGGCGTCGAGGACATCGCCCACGAGGTGTGTACTGCCACCGGCCAGCAGCGCGCGGCCACGGCCGAAATCACGCGCCATGTCGCGGTTGCCGGCTTGCACACGCGCGGGGTCGCCGATCAGGTCCGCCACCTTCTGGGGCGGGCGGAGGCCACCGAAATCGCCGCGCAGGGCTTCGGCGAGATGTCCACGCAGGCTGCAGAGCGGCCTTGGTGACCTGCCGCGGCGGCTGAGCACCCTGCTGCGCAGCTCGCCCGTGGGCAGTCGCCGCCGCGCGGTCCGCGAGCCGGTGTGCGTGCGCTTTACCCTGCGCGTGGACGGGCGGACCATCGAGGGGTTCACCGGCGACCTGGGCACCGGCGGCGCGCTGCTGTCGGGTGCGGAGACGGGGCTGGCGGTCGGGGCGGCGGGCGAACTGACCCTTGACCGGATCGGGATTTTGCGCGCGCGCGTGGCCGGCCTGTCGGCGGCCGGGCTGCATGTGCAGTTCCTGGATGCGTCCTCGCCGGTGGAGGCGGCGATCGCCGCGTCTCTGGCACAGGCGCGCGCACCGGACCCGGCGAATGT
Source organism: uncultured Alphaproteobacteria bacterium (assembly GCA_963709085.1). Taxonomy (GTDB): domain Bacteria; phylum Pseudomonadota; class Alphaproteobacteria; order Acetobacterales; family Acetobacteraceae; genus Rhodovastum. The sequence continues at coordinate 2,353,568 of CAVPVB010000007.1, read as the reverse complement.
CGCGCGCTGCCAGGAAGCGGCGGCGGCAATGGCGGCGGCGTTCGAGCGGGCGATCGCGGCCGGGCGGTTCGGCCTGAAACAGTCTGTTCGACACCGAATACCGCCCGGTGCGGGGCAGCGACCCGCCGCAGCATGTGTGCGGCGCCACCGAGCTGTGCGACGCGCTGGTGCCGCCGGTCATCGAACCGGTGAAGCAGGCGGACGACTCCATCGTGTTCTGCGCGCCGTGCGACCGGCACGGCTACATCGCCACCCATAACCGCGACTACAGCCATCCGCAGCGTCCGGGCGACCGGCTGTGGAACATCGCGCACAGCCGCAACCGCCGCATCTTCGACGACCGGGCCGGCCTGCTCGCCGCGCGCAACACGCGGCCGATCCTGATCCAGGCCTATCCGCGCGACATGGGCGGCGGGCGGATCATCATGCTGAAGGAATACGACGCCCCGATCATCGTCCAGGGCCGGCATTGGGGGGCGATGCGTCTGGCGGTGAAGCTGCCGACCGCGTGACGGGCGCGGAGCGCCGCAAGTTCCCGTAACGATTTCAATCTCAACCCGAGGAAAACAACCATGCGCCTTTTCGCCGCTGCCGTCATTGCCACGACGATCGGGCTGGGCGGTCTTGCCCAGGCCGCCAAGCAGGATTTCACCCTGGTCAACCGCACCGGCTACACGGTCTCCCACGTCTATGTCAGTGCCGCGGACGCCAATTCCTGGGAAGAGGACGTGCTGGGCGAAGACACGCTGGAAACCGGTGATCACGTGGATATCGGCTTCGAGAAGGGCGAGCGCGGCTGCCTCTATGACCTGAAGGTCGTCTACGACGATGGCGATTTGTCGGCCTGGGCCAAGATCAACCTGTGCCAGATCAACCGGATCGCGATCTATTGGGATCGCAAGAAGGGCACCACACGCGCCGTCGCCGAATAGGCCCGGGTGAGGGCGGCGTTGGGGCGTCCTTATCCCTTAAGCCACCCCGTACTTCCTGAACCACGCCAGCATCCGCGCCCATCCATCGGCCGCATCATTGGCCCGATAGCTCGGCCGGTAATCGGCGTGGAAGCCGTGCGGGGCGTCCGGGTACACGACGATCTCGACGGTACGGCCCGCCGCCCGTGCCTTCGCCGCGGCGGCCTGCACGTCCTCCACCTTGATGCCGCCATCCTTGCCGCCATACAGCCCTAGCAACGGGGCATGCAGGTTTGCGGCAACGTCGGCGGGTGTCCTGGGCTGGATGTCGCTGGTCGGGCCTGCGACCGGCCCGTACCAGGCCACCGCCGCCTTCACGCCGGGGTTGTGGGCCGCATACAGCCAGGTGTTGCGCCCGCCGCGGCAGAACCCGACCACGCCGATCCGTGCGGCATCGCCCTGGTTCGCCGCCGCCCACGCCACCGCCGCGTCCAGGTCCGACAGCATGGTCGCGTCCGGCGCCTTGCCCACCACGTCGCGGAAGATGGTTGAAAAATCGGTGATCTTCGAGAAATCGGCGAGCCGCGCATAGATCTCCGGCGCCACCGCGAAATACCCCGCCTTGGCCAGCCGGCGGCAGACATCCTTGATGTAGTCGTGCACGCCGAAAATCTCTTCGTTCACCAGCACGATCGGGAACGGGCCGGTTCCCTGCGGGCGGGCGTAATAGGTGGGCACCTCCCCGTCGGACACCTTCACCCGCACCTCGCCGGCGTCGATCCCGGCGGTGTCCGTGTGGATTACCTGCGCCTCGACCCGGGTGGTCGCGAGCGTCAGCCCGGTCATCAGGCCGGTCATCATGAAACGCCGCTCGATCGGGAAGCGGATGAGGCCTGGCAATTCGGGCATGTCGGTCATGGTTTTTCTCCCCCGTTGCAGCCGGGGCGCTGCCCCGGACCCCGCCACCGCGCGCAGCGCGCCTTCGCGCGACGGCTTTACCCCTGGACCCCACCAAGGGCTTTGCCCTTGGAACCCGCTTTTAGTCCGCCGCGGCGGCTTGCGGCTGGGCGCGGTCGCGTACGGCTTCGCCGAACGCCTCGAAGATTCGGCGCGACACGGCGTCGTGGTCCCAGTCATATTCCGGGTGCCATTGCACGCCGACGGCAAGGGCAGGGGCTCCCACCGCACGGATCGCCTCAATGGTGCCGTCCGGTGCCACCGCCTCGGCGATCAGACCCGGGCCGAGACGGTCGATACCCTGGTTGTGCAGCGAGTTGACCGCAATCTCGGTGCTCCCGGCAATGCGGTGCAGCCAGCTTCCTTTGACGATCCGCACGCTGTGCGCCTTGCCGGTGCGCACCAGCGGGTTGGGCTGCATCGGCATGCCATGGTCCATGCGGTCCGGCAAATCCTGCAAGCGCTGGTGCAGGCTGCCCCCCATCGCGACGTTGAATTCCTGCACCCCGCGGCAGATTGCCAACAGCGGAATGCCGGCCGCGATCGCGCCGCGGATCAGCGGCAGGGTGACGGAATCGCGCATGACGTCCTCGGGCGTGCCCTCGGCATGCGGCGGTCCCTGGTACAGGTCGGGCTGCACGTTGGAACGGCTTCCCGTGAAGATGATGCCATCCAGCTTCGCCAGCAACGTGGCGATATCGGCGCGCCTGCCATTGGCCGGAACCAGCACCGGCACGCCGCCCACCACCAGGTCGGTGGCGCGCACATACGTATCGGATGCGGCATGGTTCGCCGTGCCGTAGGTGCCGAACAGCTTGGTGCAGCAGGAGATGCCGATCAGCGGTTTCATGTCGGTAAACATAATCCGGCATGATGGCGATAAAATAAAGTCATCGTTATGGGATCGCTTGCTTCATTTCGCCGCCTCGGCGGGTCATGTGGCCCTGACGCCACGTGCGCCTCAATCGGTCGGGGATCTCGCGGCCCTTGCCGTGCCGCCGGTGCAGCCCGATCTCAGGAACATGATGCCCGTATCGCAGCACCGCTGACCCCATGTCCGTCCGCTTTGGCTTCGACAACAGCTACGCCCGCCTGCCGGAACGCCTGTATGCGCGACTCGACCCGACGCCGGTGGCCGCACCCCGGCTGATCCGGGTGAATGCCCCCCTGGCCGAACAGCTCGGACTCGACCCCGCGGCGCTGGCCAGCCCCGAAGGGGTGGAAATCCTGGCCGGCAATGTTGTGCCCGAGGGGGCGGCGCCGATCGCGCTCGCCTATGCCGGGCACCAGTTCGGCCAGTTCGTGCCGCAGTTGGGCGACGGGCGCGCCATCCTGCTCGGCGAAGTGGTGGGGCGGGATGGCGCGCGGCGCGACATCCAGCTCAAAGGCTCCGGCCGCACGCCCTTCTCGCGCGGCGGTGACGGGCGCGCCGCCCTCGGCCCGGTGCTGCGCGAGTACATCGTCAGCGAGGCCATGGCGGCGCTCGGCGTGCCGACCACAAGGGCGCTGGCGGCGGTTGCCACCGGCCAGAACGTGCTGCGCGGCATGGCACTGCCCGGCGCCGTGCTCACGCGCGTGGCCGCGAGCCATCTGCGCGTCGGCACGTTCCAGTATTTCGCCGTGCGCGGCGACGGCGAAGCGGTGCGCCTGCTGGCCGCGCATGCCATCGCCCGCCATTACCCCGCGGCGGCGGCGGCGGAACATCCCGTCCGCGCGCTGCTGGCGGCGGTGGTGGCGCGCCAGGCGGAACTGGTGGCGCGCTGGCTGCATGTCGGTTTCATCCACGGCGTAATGAACACCGACAACACCGCCATCTCGGGCGAGACGATCGATTTCGGCCCCTGCGCCTTCATGGATGAATTCAACCCGGCAAAGGTGTTCAGCTCGATCGACGCGGGCGGCCGTTACGCCTATGGCAACCAGCCGCGCATCGCCCACTGGAATCTCGTCCGCCTGGCCGAGACGCTGCTGCCGCTGCTCGCCGAGGACGACGAAACCGCCGTGGCGGTGGCGCAGGAGGTGCTGGCGGGCTTCGCGCCGCACTTCGCCGCTGCCTATCGCGCCGGCATGCAGCGCAAGCTCGGCCTGTCCGCCGAGCACGAGGGCGACGCCGATCTGGCGCAGGACCTGCTGATGCGCATGGCCGAAAACGGCGCCGATTTCACCCTGACGTTCCGGCGGCTCTGCGATGCGGCCGCGGGGCCGGAGGGGGATGCGAGCGTGCGTGCGTTGTTCGCGGACCCGGCCGCCTATGATGGCTGGGCCGCTTGCTGGCGCTGCCGCCTGCTTGACGAACCCACCGATCCGGCGGCGCGCCGGGCCGCCATGCAGGCAGTGAACCCGGCTTTCATCGCCCGCAATCACCTCGTCGAAGCCGCGCTCGCGGCGGCGGCCGAGCGGCAGGATTTTGCTCCCTTCGCGGAAATGCTCGATGTGCTCGCGCACCCCTATGAGGACCAGCCGGGCCGCGAACGATTTGCCGCGCCGCCCGCGCCGGAGGAGCGCGTGCTGCAGACCTTCTGCGGCACCTGAACCGATATCTTTCGGGACGTCCGGCCGGTCAGTGATCTGGTGCCGATGACGCCGCGGCGAGGGCGATCTGCCGCCGCGTCAACGACCGTGCCAGGCCCGCGTATCGCCCGGGATCATCCACGGCGAGGGCGCGCGTGATGGTGAGCGCCTCGGCCAGGGTCTTCCTGGCCTCGGTGAGCCGGCCAGTGTCGCTGTAGAGAATGCCGAGCTGGGTCAGCGTCGCGGCGAGATCGGGCCGGTAAGCGCCGGGGTTCTGCGCGGCGAGGTCGCGATAGCGTTGCAGGGCCTCGGTCCAGCCCCGCTCTGCCTTGTCGAAATATCGCGCGCGATAGGCAGCCATGGCGTAGCCGCTGGCGTAGAGCGGGTTGTCCAGTTCGAGGCGACAGGCCGTTTCATACCGGGGCAACGCGCCGGCCGGGTCGAACCGCAGCATGGCGGCATCACCGAGGTTGTAATGGGCCGCCGCTGCCTCGGCGCTCCCGACCGGCGCCCTGGCGGCCAGTTCGTGCAGGATCACCTCCGCCGCGCCGATCGCGCCCTGCTGGATCAGGCCGCGCGCCTGCCTGGCCGGCTCGCTGTCATCCAGCCGGTCCCACAGCTCGCCATACCGCTTTGTCCAGTCCTCGGCCTGCCGGTGCAGATCGTCGATGCGGTCATCCAGGTTTCGAATGGTCCGGCGCGGATCGTCCGGGTGGAGCAGTTGCCGCTGCAGGGTCTCCGACAGCCGGGCGTTCAGATATTCGAGCGCCTTGCCCTCGACGCCCCGGCACTCCATCGTAACCGCTCCGGAAATGTCCACGATGGGCGGGTGGCACGCCCCCTCCGACGCCTGCTCGATGCCGGCGGCATCGCGAGCGGGAGAAAGCCACGCCAGCAGCACGCCGCCGTAGAGGAGATCGGCAACAACCAGGACCGCGAGAGCCCAAAACTCCATCGGCACGTCTCCCCGTCAGAAGGATCAGCCGCCATACCAGGCGGTCCGGCCCTTGCGGGTGGCGTATATACCGGTGCGCAAATGAGGTTGCACGGGTTATGCAGTCAGATGACGCCGTCGGTCAGCTCCGCAGTTCGCGGCATTACGTCGCATTATTGTGGCGTAAGATAATATAATTTTAGCTGAAAGCAAGACAGTATTGTGTTTCTGGCCGGGCAATTGGATGTGACGGATAGAGTATTCACGATCATTACGGGTTTTTTCGTGCAAAACGTTGCCCGCACTATAATTGATTTCTATCCCCGCCGGCAGCTTCCTGCCTGATCGGCGGCACACGCTGAAGCAGGCGCGTTCCACCCAACGCTTGCCGAGGTGCGGGAAAGGTGACTCATGCCGATCTCATGCCTGACATCAGGAATGCCATCCAATAAGAACAGATTCTTGTACTTTCGGCCGCTCAGTTGGCCGGTGCGGTCAAGACTCTGGCGATATGGAATTGTTGCCTAATGGTCACATGAACTGTTTTTCGACACGAACATCCGGGCGTTCCCTTCACGAGGGGTTGAGCACGAACGGCCGCTGTGTAAAGCATGAACTTCCGGTTACACGAGAGACCCTACGGAGGATCGGCTAATGAAAAAAATCTTGGGCACCATCGCCATAACTGGCGCGATGGTACTCGCGGGACAGGCATCGGCAACCGAGCTGTGGGACCCGCACCTGCCGGGATCGAACGAAGGGCTTGCTGCCGGTGCGTTGCCGCCGCCGGGTGTTTACGGCGTGTTGGACAATTACTGGGCATCCTATAACCTTTTCAATTCGAAGGCCAGTAGTGTACCCAACACCAGCCTCCAGGCGCTGGTCGAAGTGCCGATTGTTCTGTGGTCGACCGGGTATAAAATTCTTGGCGCCGATTATGCCGTTGCCATTGCCCAGCCTTTCGACTTCACCTCGATTGGCTCCGGCTATGGCCTGCCCACCGGCAGCGGCAACTGGGGCACCTACAACACCGTCGTGGTTCCGGGCCAGTTGTCCTGGACGTTCGGCGAATTCCATGTGAAGGGGGGGCTGTCGATTTACCTTCCCGACGCCACGTCCACCCCGGCCGGATTCGTTACTGGGAAGTGGCTGAAGGGCGGTCTCCCCTCCGGCAACGGCTATTGGACCATCCAGCCGGACCTCGGCCTGAGCTGGCTGCATGAAGGCTGGAATCTCAGTGCCGATCTGCATCTTCCCGTCCCGGTCAGCGCAACGACCGCCACCGGCTATAGTTACCAGTCGGGCACCGAGTTTGAAGCCGACTACACGATCGCCAAAACCATTAACAAATGGACCATCGGTCTCGGCGGCTATCAGGTCAGCCAGTTGAACGGCGACACCTGCTCCGGCAGCGCCTGCCCGTTCCCGGGCTCGGCCAAGATCGCCTCCAGGTTCGGTCTCGGACCGATCGTCGGCTACCAGTTCGGCGGCATCAACGTTCAGGCGACCCTGAACCAGTCCGTCTATACCCGCAACGACGTCGGCGGCACCTTCCTCAACGTTCGCTTCATCGTCCCGTTCTGAGCCGGCGGACCTCCCGGCCCAGCCACGCGTTCTGCCAGCAACCTGACCGGCCCGTTCGCGGGCCGGTCTTTGGTTGCGGTCACATTATCCCGCCAGCTTCTCCCGTTTGGCCAGCGGCACCGCGAATTGCGGCTCGGTGTCCCACGGGAACAGGATCCAGGTGTCCTGGCTCACTTCGGTGATGAACGTGTCCACCAGCACCTTGCCGGCTGGCTTGGCATACACGGTGGCGAAATGCGCCTGCGGCAGCAGCGTCCGCACGAGTTTCGCCGTGGCGCCGGTATCCACCAGGTCGTCGATCAGCAGCCAGCCCGCGCCATCGCCGGCCGCCGCCGGCGGCTTGACCACCTCCGGCGTGCCAAGTTCGGTCTCCGCCGCTGCGCCGCGCCCGTAGGCGACGATCGACACGGTCTCGACCACGCGCAATTCCAGCTCGCGCGCCACGATGGCGGCCGGGATCAGCCCGCCGCGGGTAATCGCCACGATGCCGTGGAACGGCGCGAGCGCGATCAGCCGCCAGGCCAGCGCGCGGGCGTCGCGGTGCAACTGGTCCCAGGTGACCGTGTAGTAGTGGCGCGGCATCAGAACATCCGTCCGCCGTTGGGCACCTTGAAGTCAGGCTTCAGCAGCACGACCGCGCCGTCCGCGTCCGGCACGCCGAGCGTCAGCACCTCGCTCTCGAACCCGGCGATCCGCCGGGGTGGAAAATTGGTCACCGCCAGCACCTGCCGGCCGATCAGCGTGTCGGGCCGGTAGTGCACGGCGATCTGCGCCGAGGAGCGTTTGACGCCGAGCGGGGCGCCGAAATCGATCCACAGCTTGATCGATGCCTTGCGGGCCTCGGGCAGCAATTGTGCGTCCACCACGGTGCCAACGCAGATCTCCAGTTTTTCGAAATCCTCGATCGTCGCCACGTCGCGCCCCCATCGCTGTCGCGCCGCATGATCCCAGGCAGGCGCCTGGTTGCCAATGGGCCAGCCGCGTGCCAGCGTCCGCGTCCTCTCAGGTGGGGGGACGGGGACCTTGCCGACAGAAGATTTCGGGCATGCGTGACTTGCACCTGCCGGGCCGCAGCCCGGTGCTCGCGGCCCATGGCATGGCAGCCACCTTGATGCCGCAGGCGGCGCCTTTATCCTCGGCGTTGCCGCCCAATTGGAGGCGCCGCCGCTATCGGCCGCATGCGTGGTTTTCCGGGGTTGGACTGAGAGTTTGAAAAAGAATGCCCGCAAGCCGCCGAACGACGCCGAAAAACTCAATGATATCAGCGGGCATTCTTTTTCGAGTTCGATTGTTTTTCAAGCTCTGAGTGCGAATCGGCGGAACGTATCAGCGCGGATTCGTCACCCACAGGGGCGAGCCGCACCCTGTTTCAGCCGCCATGTCCATTCCGCGCCCGTCGCGGGCAAACAGAGGCCGGCCGCCGGCAAGCGGGAAACAGGTATAAAATTATGGAGAAGGAACCGTGGCGGGAGCGACCGCTCCCGCCACGGACCTGACTCTCGCCGGTATCAGGCGAGCTTGAGATTGGTAGCTGCGGCCTTGCCGCGCTCCATCATCACCTCGTAGCTGACCTTTTGCCCTTCGTCCAACCCACGAAGGCCGGCTGCCTGGACTGCCGTGATATGGACGAACACGTCCTTACCGCCGTCCTGCGGCATAATGAAGCCGAAGCCCTTGGTGGTGTTGAACCACTTAACCGTTCCGATAGCCATGACTACGTCGCTCTCCGCTGCAAGCGCCGCACAACAGCGTGCGGCGCGGACAACCGGGCCTTGGACCTCTTGAAGGCACCCGATGGATTCGGAAGCGCAGCAAGTCTAGCCAAAATTCGATTGCGCGGGCAGCGTGACCAGAAAAAGGCGCCGCTGTCAAATGGTGTCGCAATGACGTAACGGGCAAACGCCGGCCGGGCAGGGGGGACAGGGGTGCGTTCAGGGCGCTCGGAGGTGCCCGCTGGCGACGAACTGCACCCCGTGCGCCTGACTCAGATGGTCCCGGGAATCGTCCATTGTCGACCGGCCCCGGCCGGTTGGGAGGCCAATGCCGCGGCAGGCATCCTCGACCACGACCACGTTGAACCCCGCCCGCACGGCGTCCTCGGCCGACCACGCCACGCAGAAATCGGTGGCCAGGCCGGCCAGGAACAGCCGATCAAAACCGCGTGCACGCAGCCAGACATCGAGGCAGGTGGAGGTGATCCGGTCGTTTTCCTGAAACGCCGAATAGCTGTCCACCGCCGGATGGAATCCCTTGCGAAGGATCATCTCGATTCGCGACTGGTCGAGTCCGGCATGCAGGGCGGCCCCTGGGGTGCCCTGGATGCAGTGGTCAGGCCACAGCGTCTGCACGCCGGACGGCACGGTGATGGTCTCGAACGGCGCCCGCCCCGGATGGGCGCTGGCGAAGGAGGCATGGCCGGGCGGGTGCCAGTCCTGGGTGGCGACGGCGTGACGAAAAGGGCCGGCGAGCAGGCGGTTGATCACCGCCACCACCTGGTCGCCCTCCGGCACCGGCAGAGCGCCGCCCGGCATGAAATCGGGCTGGATGTCCACCGCCAGCAGCACGTCCGTAGCCGGATCGATCCGCATGCGCGCACTCCTCGTTCAGGCGGCGGCGATGCGCTCCACCCCGCCCATGTACGGCCATAGCGGCGGCGGCACCAGGATCGAGCCGTCCGCCTGCTGGAAGTTCTCCATCACCGCGATCAGCGCCCGCCCGACCGCCACGCCCGAGCCGTTCAGCGTGTTCACATAGGCAACCGACTTGCCGTCGGCGCTGCGCCAGCGCGCGTTCATCCGCCGCGCCTGGAACGCGCGGGTGTTGGAGCAGGAGGAAATCTCGCGCCACATATGCTGGCCCGGCAGCCACACCTCCAGATCGAACGTTTTCACGGCACCGAACCCGGTATCGCCCGCGGACAGCACCACCCGGCGATAGGGCAGGTTGAGCGTCTCCAGCACCCGCTCGGCGCAGGCGGTCATGCGCTCGTGCTCGGCGTCGCTGGCATCGGGATGGACGATCGAGACCAGTTCGACCTTGCGGAACTGGTGCTGGCGCAGATAGCCGCGGGTGTCGCGCCCCGCCGCGCCGGCTTCGGAGCGGAAGCACTCGGTCAGCGCGGTCAGCCGGATCGGCAGCCGCTTTTCGGCGACAATCTCGCCGGCGACGGTGTTGGTCAGCGGCACCTCGGCGGTGGGGATCAGATAGCGGCCGTCGGTGGTCTTGAACAAATCCTCTTCGAATTTCGGCAACTGGTTGGTGCCGTAGCAGGTGGCCGCGTTCACCAGCAGCGGGACGATGGTTTCCTCATAGCCGTGCTCGCGGGTGTGCAGATCGAGCATGAACTGGCCGAGCGCCCGCTCCAGCCGGGCCAGTTGGCCGCGCAGGATGGTAAACCGCGCGCCCGCCATCTTTGCAGCGGTGGCGAAATCCATCAGGCCCAGCGCTTCGCCCAGCTCGAAATGCTGCTTTGGCGCGAAGCCGAGGTCGCGCGGCTGGCCCCATTGCCTGAGCACCACATTGGCGGTCTCGTCCGGGCCGTCGGGCACGTCGGGGTCGAGGATGTTGGGCAGACTCTCAAGTATTGCCTTGATCTGGCCGTCCAGCTCCGCTGCGTGGTGCTCGTCGGCCTCCATCGCCTGCGCAAGTTCCGTCGATTTGGTTTCCAGCGTGGCGGTTGGAGCGGTTGGGCCGCCTTGGCGCCGGAGATTGCCAATGTCCTTACTCAATGTGTTGCGCTGGGCCTGAAAAACTTGAACGCGGGTCAGGTGATCGCGCCTGATCTTGTCTAGCTTCAGAATTTCGTCGGCCCGCGGCGGCAGACCGCGGCGGGCCAGTGCCGCGTCGAACGATTCCGGATAGGCGCGGATTGCCTTGATATCGTGCATGGCTCAGACCTCGACCGGCTTGGGCTCGACCAGCTTCGCCGCGATGATGGAAACCTCGTACAGCGCGATCAGCGGGATCGCCAGCCCGCATTGGGTGATGACATCCGGCGGGGCCAGGATGGCGGCGACGATGAACATGCCGACGATGGCATAGCGCCGGTAGCGCTTCAGCCCGGCCGAGGTGACGATGCCCACCTTCGCCATCAGGCTCAGCGCCACCGGCAACTGGAACGTCACCCCGAAGGCGAAGATCAGCTTCATCACCAGATCGAGATATTCCGACACCCGTGCTTCCAGCTCGATCGGCAGCCCGCCGGCACCCTGCGGCGTTTGAAAGCTCAGGAAGAATCCCCAGGCGATCGGGAACACGAAATAATACGCCAGCGCCGCCCCCATCACGAACAGCACCGGCGAGGCCAGCAGGAAGGGCAGCAGCGCCTTCTTCTCGCTGCGGTACAGCCCGGGCGCGACGAACAGCCAGAGCTGGGTCGCCATGACCGGGAAGGCGATGAAGGCGCCGCCGAACATCGCCACCTTGAGGTAGGTGAAGAACCCCTCGGTCAGCGAGGTATAGATCATGCGCTGGCTGCCGCCGAGCCGTTCTTCAACCTTCGCCAGCGGCTCGGCAAGGAAGCCATACAGATCGGCGGAGAAATGGTAGCAGACGAAGAATGCCAGCAGGAAGGCGCCCAGCGACCACATCAGCCGGCTGCGCAGCTCGATCAGGTGCTCGAGCAGCGGCATCGGCTTGTCGTCGATCACGTCTTCTTCCGGCGCGGGCGGGGCCGGCCTGGGCGCGTCGGGTTTCTTCGTCAGGAAGGGGATGCGCACTGGCGTCTCTGGGTCAGGCGCGCGGGCTGCCGTAATAGGACGAGCGCGGCGCGGTTACCCCCGGCGGGATAAAGGCGGGCGGCGGCTCGGCCTTGCCGGCGAACTCGGGCGGGATAAAGGCGGGGGCGTCCGGCGGGGGAAGCGTGTCCGCGACCGCGGCGGGGCTGTCGAGCGACACGCTGTTGGTCGCCGGCACCGGGGCCGGTTCCAGCGGATTGCCGGAAAAACCCTGGCGGATCGTGCCGTCGGCATCGACCGCGCGCTCGATCGTGCCCTTGATGTCGAAGTTGCGGATTTCGTTGAACTGGCTGCGCACCTCCTGGAGGTTCGCGTCGCGCATCATGTCGTCGACATGGGTCTGGAATTCGCCCGCCATGCGGCGCGCTTTCTTGACCATCCCGCTTACCGCCTTCATGGCGACCGGCAGGTCCTTCGGCCCGATGGCGACCAGGGCCACCACGCCGATCAGCACGATCTCGGACCAGGCAAAGTCGAACATGCGGGCGTTACATCTCCGGGGGCGGCTGGTTAGCAGGAAACCATTCAGATGTGAAACCGGGGTGGAAGGCCAGGGCAGAGCCCTGGCCTTCCTTCACCCAACCTCCGGCACCGACTGAGCCGAGGGCGGCTCAACGAGCAGATCCTCACGCCGCGGCAGGTCGCGCAGCTCCTTCAGCCCGAACTGCGCCAGGAAGGCCGGCGTGGTCGCCCACAATGTCGGCCGCCCCGGCGCCTCCTTGCGGCCCTTGGGCATGATCAACCCCTGTTCCAGCAGCGAATCCAGCGTCTGCTGGGACAGCGAGGCACCGCGGATTTCCTCGATCTCGGCGCGCGTTACCGGCTGGTGGTAGGCGATGATGGCAACCGTCTCCATGGCCGCCCGCGGCAGCCGGCGCGCCACCGCCACCACACGGCGCAGCCGCGGCGCGAGATCGGGGGCGGTGCGGAATTGCAGCCCGCCCGCCACCTCGGCCAGTTCTACCCCGCGTCCGGCATAGCGCGCGCGCAGCGCCGCCACCACGGCGTCGGCGTCCACCCCGAGCGGCAGCAGCTTCGCCAGCGCCCGTGCCCCCACCGGGGCGGTCGAGGCGAACACCACCGCCTCGGCAAGCCGCAGCGCCTCCTCCAGCGCCTTGGGGGAAATCTCGGCCGGCGGCGCGGCGGGGTCAGCATCGCTCATCGTATTCCTCCTCGCCGGCTGGCTCGCCGGCCGGGATGGCCTCCGTGCGGCGCAACAGGATGGGACCGAACGGCGCCTCCTGACGCAGCCGCAGCATGCCGCCGCGCGCCATCTCCAGCCCCGCCACCAGCGTGCTGGCCATCGCCGCCCGCCGTTGCAAGGGCGTGCCCATGCCCTCGGGCAGGAACCGCTCCAGGCTGCTCCAGTCGGGCAGCGAGCCCACCAGATCGGCCAGCCGGGCCAGCGCGTCCTTGATGGTCCAAACCGTCACCACGGCCGGGCGGTACTGGCGGGTACCGGCGCTGCGCCGCAGGGCCTGCAGATAGGCCCGCATCAGACCGGGCAGGTCGAACGCCAGCCGTGAGCGGTCGGTCTCGGTCAGGTCCTCCGCCAAGCCGCGGGCGAACACATCCTGCCCCAGCACCGGCCGCCTGGACAGCCATGCCGAGGCCAGGCGGATGGCCTGCAGGTCGCGCAGCCTTGCGGCCAGCACTTCGGCCGCCTGCTCGCCTTCCTCCTGCGCGGCGCTGCCGGCGGGCAGCAGCAGGCGCGACTTCAGCCAGGTCAGCCAGGCCGCCATTACCAGCCAGTCCGCCGCCAGTTCCAGCCGCACCCGCCGCGCCCCTTCGATCATCGTCAGGTACTGGTCAACAAGGGACAGGATGGAAATGCGGGCGAGGTCCACCTTCTGCCCGCGCGCCAGGTCCAGCAGCAGATCGAGCGGCCCCTCGAACCCCTCCAGGATCAGCATCAGGGCATCGGGCGGCGCATGGGTGGGGCTGGGGGGGAGGCCGCGGCGTCAGACACCGGTGCTCAGGAAACGCAGCAACACGAACAGATCGTGCGGGCGCCCGGCGGCGACCGCCAGCGCCTGGAAGATCGGGTCGCCGACCGCGTGCAGCCAGACCGCCAGGGGGTTCGCCTGGATGCCGAACTGACCCAGAGCCAGCGGCAACACGAACACCATCAGCAACACGATGACGATGCCGGCCCCCTCCAGCCGCGCCCAGGCCATGGCGATGCGCTCGGGCAGCAGCCCCACCATCACCCGGCCACCGTCGAGCGGCGGAATCGGCAGCAGGTTGAAGGTGCCCAGCGCCAGGTTGGCCATGATGAAGAAGCCGATGAAGACCAGCGCATCGGCCCGCACCATGTCGGGCAGCAGCGGCGTGGCGTGCAGCGCGAGGATGGACAGGAAGGTCAGGGCGTAGTTGGTCAGCGGCCCGGCCAGCGCCACCAGCATCATGCCCCGCCGCGGATCGGCGAAGTGCCACGGCGCGATCGGCACCGGCTTGGCCCAGCCGAAGAACACGCCGCCGCCGGTATGGGTCACCGCCTGGGCCACGAGGAAAATGCCGGGCAGGATGATGGTGCCCAGCCGGTCCACATGCACCAGCGGATTGAGCGACAGCCGGCCCAGCTTCTTGGCCGTGTCGTCGCCCAGCGCCAGCGCAGCGTAGCCGTGCGACACCTCGTGCAGGATGATCGCCGTCACCAGCGCGACGAACGAGAGCGTCCACTCAACCCATTGGTTCACGTCAGCAATCCGTTCCGTTCATGTGCGAGTGCCGTCCCGTCCAGGGGCTCGCGCCGCGACGCCGCCAGCGCTTTCCCCGCTTGCAGCCGGGAAAGCGCCGCCCCGGTCAGCTTCGGGCAGCGGGCCAGCAAATCGGCGGTGGGGGCGATCTCGCCGCTGCAATACAGCGCCACGTCGCAGCCCGCCGCCAGCGCGCCCAATGCCCGTTCCGCCGGCGTGCCGTCCAGCGCCTGCATGGCCAGATCGTCGCTCACCAGCACGCCGCCGAAGCCGATCCGCCCGCGCACCACATTGGCCAGGATGCGGGCGGAGAGAGTGGCCGGCGTGTCCGGGTCCAGCGCGTCGTAGCGGACATGCGCGGTCATCATCCAGGGCAGATCGGTGTTGGCGACGAAGGGCAGCCAGTCGGCCTGCAAGTCGGTATCCGTCACCACCGGCAGCTCCAGGTGGCTGTCCACCCGCGCCCGCCCGTGCCCCGGCACATGCTTGCCCACCGGCTGCACGCCGGCGGCGAGCAACCCCGCCGCCATTGCCCGCCCGAGCCGCGCCACGTCCTGCGGGTCCGCGGCGAAGGCGCGGTCGCCGATGACGCCATGCGCGCCGGGCAGGCGCAAATCCAGCACCGGCGCGCACACCACATCGAATCCCGCGCCGGCGCAGTCCAGTCCGATCAGCGCCCCGGTGAGCCAGGCCGCCCGCAGCCCCGCCGCCGGGTTGGCCGCATACAGCGCGCCATGGGAGGCGGCCGGGGGATGCGCCCGCCAGTGCGGCGGCCGCAGCCGGGCGACGCGCCCGCCCTCCTGGTCCACCATCAGCACCGCGCCTGCCGGCAGCGCCTGGCGCAGGGCCTCCACCAGCAGCCGCAGATCATCCGGATCGGCGATGTTGCGGGCAAACAGGATGACACCCGCCGGCGGATGCGCTTGGAACAGCGCCGCCTCCTCACCGGTCAGTGTGGTGCCGGCGACTCCGACGATGGCGGCTTTAGCGGGCATCGGATGCCGATAGCATTCCGTGCCGAGGCGCGTCACCCCTCGACGGGTTCGGGCACCTTTTTCGCTTCTGCGGGGTGGGCGGGCGGACGGGCAGGCTCGGCTCGAGTTGCCACAAGCTCAGCCGCCGGCGGCTCGGGGCGGGGCGGCCCGGCGCAGACATCGAAATCGACGCTGTCGAGGGGGGTGTAGCAGAATTTCAGCCGGGTCATCTCGGGTCTCCTTGCAGGGGACCGCACCACGGTCGGCGAAATTTCGTTGTGAATAATCGAAGAAACGAAAGCCGCCTCGGTGGGGCGGCTTCGGGGTCATCGTCGGGTGCGAGAACCTAAGCCGCCGGGGTGTACCGCCAGCGGCGCCAAAATCGGTTCGGGTGGATCATCGCTTCCATGCGCGCGACATAGCCCGCCGGGGGACTCCAGGCAAGCAAGATAAGGCCAGGGCTCTGCCCTGGACCCGCCAAGGGACAGAAGTCCCTTGGAACCCATTCCATCAGGCTTGCACTGGTACTCCAAGTCGCCCCGCCAGGTCCTGGATGAACTGCCAGGCGACCCGACCCGATCGGCCGCCGCGGGTGACTGACCATTCCACCGCCGCGGCCCGCAGCTTCTCGGGCGGAAGATCGGCAGCCCGAACGCGCCCGCATAACCCTCGATCATGGCGAAGAACGTGTCCTGATCGCAATTGTGGAACCCGATCCACAGGCCGAACCGGTCCGACAGCGAGACCTTCTCCTCGGTCGCCTCGGACGGGTTGATCGCGGTCGAGCGCTCGTTCTCGATCATGTCGCGCGGCATCAGGTGGCGGCGGTTGGAGGTGGCGTAGAACAGCACGTTGTCCGGCCGCCCCTCGATGCCGCCGTCCAGCACCGATTTCAGCGCCTTGTAGTCGGCATCCTCACGTTCGAACGACAGATCGTCGCACAGGATCAGGCAGCGCCTGCGTCTCGCCGCGCAGCAGGCGCAGCAGATCGGGCAGGGAGCGCAATGTCCTCGCGGTGGATTTCGATCAGCGCCAGGCTGCCCGGCTGGGCCGGCGTTCGCCGCGGCGTGGGCCGCCTTCACCAGCGAGGACTTGCCCATGCCGCGCGCGCCCCACAGCATGGCGTTGTTGGCCGGCAGGCCGCGGGCGAAGCGCAGCGTGTTCTCCAGCAGGTGGCCTTCTGCCGCTCGACGCCCTGCAGCAGGCCGATATCGACGCGTGAAATGCGCGCCACCGGCTCCAGCCGGCCGCCGCTAGCGGGGGGCGTGGCGGGGTGCCAGACGAAACCTTCGGCGGCGCCGAGATCCGGCCGTCTTGGCGGCGGCGGGGCGAGACGTTCCACCGCCTCGGTGATGCGGGTAACGGCCTCCATCAGGCGGCGGGTGTCCATCGGGCAATTGACTTTCGGGAAGCTTGACGTTCGGGGGGCGGAAACTATGGTCCCGCCCAACTCATAGCAACCCGGAACACCCCGATGCTCATCTCTCCCGCCTATGCCCAGGATCCGCCGGTGGCGGCATGGGCGACCTGACCCAGTTCCTGCCGCTGATCCTGATTTTCGCGGTGTTCTACTTCCTGCTGATCCGTCCGCAGCAGCAGAAGCAGAAGGAGATGAAGCTGGCGCTGTCGGCGTTGAAGCGTGGTGACAAGGTGGTGACCGGTGGCGGCGTACTGGGCGTCATCAGCAAGCCGCCCAGGAGCGCCGAGGAGCGCGAGATCGAGGTGGAGATCGCGCCGAACGTGCGCATCAGCGTGCTGCGCGAGACCATCAGCGCGGTGATCAACCCGCTTCCCGCGAACGATGCCCGCCCGCCCCGGCCGGCCAAGGCCGTTGGCGCGCCGGGTCCGACGCCCACGCTCGGCTCCCTGTTCAAGGGGATGTTCGGCAAGAAGGACGAAGCCACGAAAGACGCCGGCCCCACCAAGGACGGGGGCAAGGACGGGGGCAAGGACGGGGGCAAGAAGGAAGGCTGAATACTGGCGGGGCCCCGATCGCCGGGGCCCCCGATCGCGGGCGCTGCCTTGTCGGGTCAACCCAACTGGGCTTCGGCGAATTCGTAATTGGCGATCCGGTCCAGCCAGTTTTGCGCGTAATCCGGGCGGCGGTTGCGGAAGTCCAGGTAGTAGCTGTGCTCCCACACGTCGAGGCCGAGCAGAACCTTGCCCTCGCCGGTGGCGAGCGGGTCGGCACCGTTGGCGGTCTTCGTCACTTTCAGCTTGCCGTCGCGGCCCAGCACCAGCCAGGCCCAGCCGGAGCCGAACTGCTTGACCGCCGCCGTCTTGAAGGCGTCCTTGAAGGCCTGTACCGAGCCGAAATCCTCGCTGATCTTCGCCTCCAGCCGGCCCGGGATGGTGCCGCCATCGGGCGACATGTTCTGCCAGAACAGGGTGTGGTTCCAATGCTGCCCGGCATTGTTGAACACCTCCACGAGATCGGCATTGCCGTAGGAGAGCGCGATGATTTCCTCCAGCGATTTGCCCTTCAGCTCGGGGTGCTTCTCGACCAGGCTGTTCAGCGCGGTGACATAGGCCTTGTGGTGCTTGTCGTGGTGCAGCTCCAGCGTCTCCTGACACATGCCGCGCTCGGCGAGCGCGTTGTGGGCATAGGGGAGGGAAGGGAGTTCGAAAGCCATGGGGGTTCTCCCGGCTGAGTTGAACGGCGCGAACGCGCCGCGCCGCATTCGCTAGCTATGAACGTGGGAAAGCGGCGTCGACCCGGCGCCGTCTCACGCTTGCGCGTTCGGGCGAGCCGGGGCAGGGGGGCGGCATGAGCGTTGACGCCCTGCTGGGGTTCGTGCGCCGGCACGATCCCGACCGCTTTCTGACCGCCCTGTTCGCGCCCCCCGAGCGGCGCGGCACGCTGCTGGCGCTGTATGCCTTCAACCATGAACTGGCGCGGGCGCGCGAGGCGACCCACGAGCCCGCGCTGGCGCTGATCCGCCTGCAATGGTGGCGCGAGGTGGTCGAGGGCGCGCGCCGCCGCCACGAAGTTGCCACCCCGCTCGGCGCGGCGCTGGATTCCGGCGCCCTGCACGCGCCCGACCTGTTATCCATGATCGCCGCGCGCGAGGCCGAGGCCGAACCATCGGTTCCGACCCGGATGGCCTGGGAGGGTTATCTGCGGGGAGCGGCCGGCGGGCTCGCGGTGGCGGCCGGCCGGGCGCTCGGGGCCGAGGCGGCGCTGTTGCCGCGCTTCTCCGATCTCGGCACGGCCTATGGCGTGGCCGGGCTGTTGCGCAGCGTGGCCCTGCTGGCCCGGTACGGCCGCTGCCTGCTGCCGGAGGACATGCTGGCCGCGCATGGGCTGTCCGTCCACGACGTCATGGCAAGACCCGACGCGCCGGCGCTGCGCCCGGTGCTGGCGGCGCTGGCGGAATGGGGCGGCGAGATTCTGCGCCATGGCGCCGGCAAGCTGCCCCGCGCGGTGTTGGCCGCCGGGTTGCCGGCGGTGCTGGCGCGGCGCGACCTGCGCCGGCTCGACGGGCGGCCGGCCCTGCGCGGTCCCTTGCCGCGCGGTCTGGGCGACCGCCTGGCGGTGCTGGCCGCGGCGGCCACCGGCCGGGTCTGACGCTGCTCAGCCGCTGTCCCGGGATGTTTTCGCAATGAAAGCAGGATGAAGATTATCAAGGGGTTGGGCGGCGAAACTGACGTGTTTCGAATCGATAAAACCCCGCAAAATCAGAAAGTTGGACACGTGTCACCGCCGATTCGGGGCGGCGATTCCGGCGCCCTTCATCCGATCGAGCAGCGTTGAACAGGCACGGAGTCCCTGGATTGCCGCACCGCGTGCCATCATATTCGCCTTTGGCGGATCAAGGGTTTGCCCGCCTCCATCCTCTCCAAGGAGCCTGTCATGTTTCGTGTTCTCGAAAAACCTTACGAGGCGCTCGCGCTCGGTGGGGCGCTCTCGCTGATCCTGATCATCGCGTTTCACGCATCTCACGTGTTGGATGCGGCTTACTGGGGGCCGTTTTTCACCTGGCTGCATGTGCTGTCCGGAATCACCTGGATCGGGCTGCTTTATTATTTCAACCTCGTTCAAATCCCGACGATGCCGAAGATTCCGGCGGAGCTGAAGCCGGCGGTCGGCAAATTCATCGCACCGGAGGCGCTGTTCTGGTTCCGCTGGTCGGCGCTCGCGACCGTCGTTACGGGTCTGATCGTCATGACGCTGAACGGCTATGCGGTCGGTGCGCTGACGCTGGCCGAACCGTTCCGCACCATCGGCACCGGCATGTGGCTCGGCATCATCATGGCGTTCAACGTGTGGTTCATCATCTGGCCGAACCAGAAGAAGGCGCTCGGCATCGTTCCGGCCGATGACGCCGCCAAGGCCCGCGCCGCCCGCGTCGCGATGCTCACCAGCCGCACCAATTTCGTGCTGTCGGTGCCGATGCTGTATTGCATGGTGGCGTTTCGGTTGCTGGGCTGACAACCGGCTGCCCCCTTAAGGGCATTCCGTAAAACTTTCTCCCGCAGTCGCGCGACTTTGGTCACGCGACTGCGGGGGTAAATTCTTCCGGGACCCGATAGCGTAACCGGGTCCCGGCGCTATTTGGCTAATTCATTGCCAACCGCCGCCCTTGTTTGGCAGCCCTCGTTTGGCAGCAATGGCGCCGCTCAGGTTTCCTGCAGCACCCGCGCCGGATAGTGCCGGGCGGCGAGGCGGGAACGGGCGATGCGGCGCACGTCGTTCAGCGACGGCCAGTGGCTGCCGTCGATTTCGTCAAGCCGCAGATCGGTCGCAACGAAGCGGTATCCGTCATGCAGGCGCACGGCGGCGCCCACGAACACACCATCAATGTCGATCACATGGGATTGGAGCATGATTGTTTCTCACCGCGGCTTGGTCACCGGCGGTGCCTTCTGTCTCGGCGGGGAAGGGGAGGTGCGAAGTGATCAGACGCCGATACGACAACAGCAACCGGGCCGCATAAGGGCACGCAGGTGGCTGTTTGTGGCGAAGACTGATCGCACGATGTTTCTCCCGGGTCCTGGCAGGACGGGAGGTTGCATAAACCACGCGGCGCTCACGCGTCAATGAAAAAACGCACTTCAAATGTGCGTTATTCGTTATGCGACATCACCATGTGGAAATGTTCTCCGCCTGCGGCCCATTGCACCGGTGCGGACGCGCCCACGCGAAACAGTTGCGCCCCGCTCGGCCCCGACCTAGAAGCACCCCAGATGCCGGTGCCCGCAAGGGCTGAAACGGGAACGCGTGAGGGGCCGCTGAGGCGGTCCTTGCCGCGGCTGCTCCCGCAACTGTAAGCGGCGAGCCGACTCCATCGGGCCATTGCCTCGCATGAGGTGAGAAGGCGGAGTTCGGCGCCGACCCGCGAGCCAGGAAACCGGCCGGCATCGAGAGTGCGCGCGTGCGCCCGGACGGGATGTTCCGGACGCAGCGGGTGAGAGGCCCGCAGGCGGCAATCGCCGTATCGGATCGGCGTCGATGGCCACGGCCGTCGCGCCCCGCGTGCAAGGAGCCTGCGCATGCCCGGCATGCCGCTCGACAATGCTTTGACGGGAACGGACCCTCGTGTTTCCGCCATTCTCCTGTGCGGCCACGGCACCCGCGAGCCAACCGGGGTCGCGCAGTTCGAGGCCATGGTCGCCGCCCTGCGGGCGCGCCATCCGGAACACCGTATCGCCCACGGCTTCCTCGAACTCGCCGCCCCCGGCCTCGATGCCGCGGCCGCCGGCCTGTACGCGGAGGGGGTGCGAGATATCCGGGTGGTGCCGGTATTTCTGTTCGCGGCCGGCCATATCAAGCGCGATCTGCCCGATATGTTGGCGGCCATCGCGCAACGCCATGCCGGGCTGCAGATCCGGCTGGAGGGTCCGATCGGCCTGACCGCCGACGTGCTGGAAACCGTCCATCGCCTCGCCGAACGGGCGGCCTCCGGCGGCACGCCGGCGCCGGCCACCGATACCTGCCTGCTCGTCATCGGCCGCGGCACCTCCGACCCGGAGGCGAATGCCGAGGCCGCCCGGCTTGCGCGCATGACGGCGGAGCGGCTCGGCTGGGGGTTCGCCACCACCGGCTATGTCGCGGTCACCCGGCCTACCGTCACCGAGGCCATGGGTCTGGTCGATCTGCTGCCGTTCGGCCGGGTGGTGGTGGTGCCGCTGGTGCTGTTCGACGGCAGGCTGCACCAGGGCATCGCCCGCGATATGGCGCTGCGGCAGGCGCAGTCGTCCCGGCAATGGCGGCTCGCCGATCCGTTCTGCACCGATGATGCCTGGCTCGGCGCGCTGGACGCGCATATCGACGGCGACGCAACGGCGATGCCGTGCGGGCTCTGCCATTACCGTGTGCCGGCGCTCGCCACCGAAGCAGACGGCCATGGCCACGGCGATCACCATCACCATCATCCGCACGATCTGCAGGACCCGGCATGATCGCCGGCACGCTCTACGGCATCTCGCTCGGGCCGGGCGATCCGGGGCTTGTCACAGTCAAGGGGCTCGACCTGCTGCGCCAGGCCGATCGCGTCTACTATGCCGGATCGGCCGGCAGCGAAGGCCGGGTCAGCCACGCGCTGCGCATCCTGCGCCACCACGGGCTCGACGAGGCGCGGCTGTCCGGCGTCTACCTGCCGATGTCGGAAGACCCGGCCGTCGCCGACGCCACCTATCGCGCGGCCTTCGCCGCCATGGCAGCCGATTGCGCCCGGCGGTTGCGCGTGGCCTTCGCCTGCGAAGGTGACATCTCCTTCTTCAGCACCTTCACGCGGCTGCTCGCGCTGGCCGGCGAGGCCGGGCTTCCCGTCGAGATGGTGGCGGGCGTGCCGGCCTTCCTGCTCGGGGCGGCGGTGCAGGGGCGGGTGCTGGCCAGCGGGCGCGAGCGCGTCGCCATCCTGCCGCGCCTGCGCGATGCGGCCGAACTCGTGCGCTGCCTCGAGCAGTTCGATGTGGTGGTGCTGATCAAGATCCGCGGCGTCGCGGCCGAAATCGCCGATCTCGCCGAGCGGCATGGCTGGTCGGTGTTGCTGTGCGAATCGCTCGGCATGCCGGCCCAGTTCGTCTCCACCCGCCCCGCCGACCTGCGTGAACGGGCGCTGCCTTATCTGTCCTTGCTGATTGTGCGGAGGATACAGCCATGAAGCTGAGCGTCGTGGGCATCGGCCCGGGTGGCCCCGATCATATCCTGCCGCTCGCCGCCCGGGTGATCGGCGAGGCCGACACCGTGATCGGCTACCGCTATTACCTGCAATTCGTCGAGCACCTGCTGCAACCGGGCTGCACCGTGCTCGGCAACGGCATGATGGAGGAGGAGGAGCGCGCGCGCATGGCCGTCTCCGCCTGCGCGCCCGGCCGGCACGTGGTGGTGGTCAGTTCCGGCGATGCCGGCATCTATGCGATGGCCGCGCTGGTCTACGAGCATGTCAGCACGCTCGGCGCCGAGGGCGAGGCGATCGAGCTGGCAGACGATCCCCGGCATCAGCGCCTTCCTCGCCGCCGGTGCCCGGCTCGGCGCGGTGCTTGGCCATGATTTCTGCTGCATTTCGCTGTCCGACCTGATGACGCCCTGGCGAATGATCGAACGGCGCATCGAAGCGGCGGCGGCGGGCGACTTCGTGACCGCGCTCTACAACCCGCGCAGCCAGCGGCGTGGCTGGCAGATCGAGCGCTGCCGCGAAATCTTCCTGGCGCATCGCGCGCCGGACACGCAGGTTGCGATCGTGCGCCAGGTGACGCGGCCGGAAGAGAGCGTCACCCTGACCACGCTGGCGACGCTGGATACCGGGCTGGTGGACATGTTCTGCCTGGTGCTCATCGGCAACAGCGAGACCTTCCGCTATCGCGATTTCCTGGTGACGCCGCGCGGCTTTCGCACCCGCAAGCCAACCACCGGCCCGGCCATCCAGCAGGAAAGTTTCCGGCTGATCGGCGCCCGCCTGGAACGCAGCGATCTCGATCCGGCGGATGTCGAGGTGGTGACGCGGGTCATCCACACCACGGCGGATTTCGACTACGAGCAGTTGTACCTTTCGCAGGGCAGCCCGGTGCCGCAGTGGCACGCCTATCTTGCCGGCGGCGGCACCGTGGTCACCGACGTGACGATGGTGCAATCCGGCGTGTCGCAGGAATTCGTGCGGCGCTATGGCATTGAATTGCGCTGCTGCCTCAACGAGCCGGACGCGGTGGCGCTGGCCGAGGCCGAGGGCCTCACCCGCGCGCAGGCCGGCATGCGGCTGGCGATGGCGCGCCATCCCGAGGCGCTGTTTGTCGTCGGCAACGCGCCGACCGCGCTGGGCGAATTATGCGACGGGCTGCAGGGCGGCAGTTTCCGGCCGGCCGGGGTGATCGCGGCGCCGGTCGGCTTCGTCAATGTCGTCGAATTGAAGCTGCGCCTGCAGCATGTCGCGACGGTGCCGATCGTGGTCATTCGCGGCAACAAGGGCGGCAGCGGCGTCGCCGCCGCCATCGTCAACGCCACCTGCGCCTGGGCGGGGTAATGCCCGTGCCGGGTGCCGCAGTCTGCGTGATCGGTCTGTCCAACCGCCCCGGTGAAACGCCGCGCGCCGAGGTGCTGCAGGCGCTCGCCCGCCACCGCGTGTTCTGCGGCGGCGAGCGCCATCGCCAACTGATCGAACCCTGGCTGCCGCCGGGGCATCACTGGGAGCCACTGCGCCACACCGCCGGGCTGGTGGCGCTGGCGCATACGGCGGGCGCGCCGGTGGCGGTGCTGGCCTCGGGCGATCCGTTGTTCTTCGGCATCGCCGGCGCGCTGCGGACGGCCGCGCCGGATCTGCGGGTCGAGGTGCTGCCCTGGTTCAATTCCCTGCAGTTGCTCTGCCATCGGATCGGGCTGGCCTATGACCGGATGGTCACCGTCTCCGTGCACGGGCGCGGCTGGCACGATCTGGATGCGGCGCTGATCGGCGATGCGGCGCTGATCGGCGTGCTGACCGATGCCGTGCATACGCCGGCCGCCATCGCCGCCCGGCTGCTGGAATACGGTTTCGCCGGCTATGGGCTGCATGTCGGCGAAGCGCTGGAATCGCCGTGCGAGCGGGTGCGCCGGCTGACGCTGGAGGAAGCCGCGGGCCTCGACGCCGATCCGCTGAACTGCGTTCTCCTCGAACGGATAGCGGGCCGGCCACGCCGGTTCGGTATTCCGGATGCGGCGCTGGCGTGCCTCGACGGCCGGCCCGACATGCTGACGAAAATGCCGGTGCGCCTGACCGGACTGGCGCAACTCGACCTGCCCGGGCGGCGCTGCCTGTGGGATATCGGCACCTGCACCGGCTCGCTCGCCGTCGAGGCCCGGCTGGCCTTTCCACATCTTGCCGTCGTTGCCTTCGAACGTCGGGCCGAGGGGACGACGCTGCTGGCCGAGAACGCCCGCCGCTTCGGCGCCCCCGGCATCACCGCCATGGACGGCGATTTCTTCGCCCAGGATCTGGCGGCGCTGCCACCGCCCGATGCGGTGTTCATCGGCGGCCATGGCGGGCGGCTGGCGGCGATGCTGGCGCGGCTGGATGCGGTGTTCGCACCCGATGGCCGCGTCGTCATCAACGCCGTGCAGGACAGCAGCCGGACGGCCTTCGAGGCGGTCACCGCCGGGCTCGGCTATGCGCCCTTGCCGCCGATGCGGCTGCAGGTGGATGGCCACAACCCCATTACGGTACTCGCGGCGACGAAGCGGGCGGTGGCGGCATGAAAACCGCCATCATCGCCAGCACCGATCGCGGCGTGCAACTGGCGCTGCGGCTGCGCGAGGCGCTGGCGGATGCCGTCATTGTCTCCACCCGGCCGGCGCCGGATGCGGCGGTACAGCCGATCGCGTCGATCGGCGCGTTTCTCGCCGATGGGTTCGCACAATACGGCGCCTTCGTGTTCATCGGGGCGCTCGGCATCTGCGTGCGCAGCATCGCCCCGTTCATCGCGGATAAGAGCCGCGATCCGGCGGTGGTCAATCTCGATGAAGCCGGACGCTTCGTGCAGGCCGTGCTGTCCGGCCATCTTGGCGGCGCCAACGACCTGACCCGCCGCCTCGCGCGCATGCTCGGGGCCGAGCCGGTGATCACCACGGCGAGCGACGTGCAGGATCTCTGGGCGCTCGACCTGCTGGGTCCCGCGAACGGATGGACACCGGCGGCGACACCCGATTTCACCACCGTCATCGCCCGCTACGTCAACGGCCGCCCGACCGCCTTGCTGCTCGATGTGCGCAACAGCGGCACCCGCCGGCTCGAACGGAATCTGGCCGGACACGTCACCCTGTTCCGACGCATTGAGGACATCGATTTTTCCCGCTTCGAGCTGCTGATTGCGGTTACCTGGCGGCAATACGCGGTGCCGGTGCCGGTTCTGCATTTGTGGGCGCGCGCGCTCTGCGTCGGCGTGGGCTGCACGCGCGGCATCGATCCGCAGGCGCTGGCGGCCTCCGCAGAGGCGCTGCTGCGCGCCGAGGGGCTGGCGCCGGCGGCGGTGCACACAGTGGCCTCGGCGCGGCTGAAGCAGGACGAGGCGGCGCTGCAACAATGGGCGGCCGCGCTCGGGGCGGATTTCGTGACTTTCGACGAAACCGCGCTGTCCGACTGGCAGGTGCCGAATCCCTCGGCGATCGTCGCGGCGCATATCGGCACGCCGAGCGTTGCCGAGGCGGCGGCGCTGGCTTCGGCCGACCGCAAGGATTTGCTGGTGCCAAAGCGAAAAGTGGCGCTGCCGGACGGGCACCACCATACATTCGCCGTCGCGGTGAAGCGGACGCTGCAACGGCGCGCCGGCATCGCCATCGTCGGCGCGGGGCCGGGCGATCCGGACCTGATCAGCGTGCGCGGCCGGCACCTGCTGCAGGAAGCCGATCTGATCCTGTACGCCGGCAGCCTGGTGCCGGCGGAACTGACCGCCTGCGCCAGGCCCGGCGCGGAGGTGCGCAGTTCGGCGGGGCTGGACCTCGAACAGCAGATCGCCCTGATGGAAGCGCACTACATGCGCGGCCATGCGATCGTCCGCCTGCACACCGGCGATCCCTGCCTGTACGGCGCGACGCAGGAGCAGATGGCCGAGTTCGATGCGCGCGGCTGGGAATATGTCATCGTGCCGGGCATCTCCGCCTTCCAGGCGGCGGCGGCGCGGCTGCGCTCGGAGTTCACCGTGCCCGGGCTGGTGCAGACCATTATCCTCACCCGTGGCGACGGCCAGACGCCGGTGCCGGAGCGCGAACATCTGGCCGGGCTGGCCCGCCATCAGGCGACCTTGTGCATCTATCTCAGCGCGACCCTGGCCGATGAGGTGCAGCGCCAGTTGCTCGAACATTATCCGCCGGAAACCCCGGTCGCGGTACTGCACCGGGTGACCTGGCCGGAGGAGCGGGTGTTCACCGGCACGCTCGACGGGCTGGCCGGCATCGTGCGGACGCAGGCGCTGACCCGCACGACGCTGATCGTGGTCGGTGCGGCGATCGGCGCGCGCCGCAACCGCTCGCACCTCTACGACGGCGGCAAAGCGCACGGGTTTCGTGCGGCGCGCAGCGGGGAGGCAGGCTGAGCATGCTGCTGGTATTTGGCGGAACCACGGAAGGGCGTCGCTGCGCGGCGGCGCTCGCCTCGGGCGGGCGGCCCTTCCTCTATTCAACCCGGACGCCGGTCGACATGCCGGCCTTCCTCGGCATGCGGGTGCGCCACGGCGCGCTCACCCCGGCGGCGCTGGTCGCGCTGTGCCGCGCCGAGGACGTGCGCGGCATCGTCCATGCGGCGCATCCGTTCGCCGACCAACTGCATGCGACGGTGCAGGCGGCAGCGGAAACGCTCGCTCTGCCGGTGTGGCGGTTCGAACGCGCCCGCCCGCCGCGCAGCGTCGATCCGCTGGTGCACTACGTGCCGTCGCTGACGGCGGCGGTGGAGGCGCTGCGGACGCTCGATCAGGCGCCGCTGCTGGCGTTGAGCGGCGTGCAGACGATTCCGGTGCTGCGGCCGTTCTGGCAGACGCACACGACGTATTTCCGCATTCTCGACCGCCCGGAATCATGGGCGGTGGTGGATGAAGCCGGTTTCCCGCATGCCGGCATCATCGCCGGGCCGCCGGACATGGATGCGCGGGTGATCGGCGATATTGTCCGCGCCCGTGCCATCCGGGTGATGCTGACGAAGGAAAGCGGCGTGCCCGGCGGGCAGCCGGCGAAGATCGCGGCTTCCCGGGCCACCGGGGTACCGCTGCTGATCGTCGAGCGGCCGGTGCTGCCCGCATCGTTCCGGCTGGTCGCCGACGAAGCGGCGCTGATGGCGGCGATCGCCGCAGCGGCGCCATGACCGCGCCCGCGCTGCGCGGCGGGTTCACCACCG
Organism: uncultured Alphaproteobacteria bacterium; assembly: GCA_963709085.1. Taxonomy (GTDB): domain Bacteria; phylum Pseudomonadota; class Alphaproteobacteria; order Acetobacterales; family Acetobacteraceae; genus Rhodovastum. The sequence continues at coordinate 2,325,966 of CAVPVB010000007.1, read as the reverse complement.
GCGCCTGCGCCACCGCCGCCGCCAAGGCCGCGCTGCTGGCCTGGCTGGAGCAGCGCCCGGTGGCGGCGATTGATATCGCCCTGCCTTCCGGGGAGAAGGTGCGTTTCGCCATCGAGGCGTGCCGTTTCGATGCTGAGGGCGCGACCTGCAGCGTCCGCAAGGATGGCGGCGACGATCCGGACGCGACCACCGGCGTCGAGATCGGCTGCCACGCGACCTGGCGCCCGGAACCGGGTGTCGCCTTCCGCCGCGGCGAGGGCGTCGGGCTGGTGACGCTGGCCGGGCTGCCGGTACCGGTGGGCGAGCCGGCGATCAATCCGGTGCCGCGGCGCATGATGGCGGCAGCGGTGCAGGATGTGCTTTCCGCCCGCGGCGGCGGGGCGGTGCTGGAGGTGTTCGCGCGCGGCGGCTGCGAGGCGGCCGGGCGCACCCTGAATGCCCGGCTGGGGATTGTCGGTGGCATTTCCATCATCGGCACCACCGGCCATGTGCGGCCGTTCTCGGCGGAGGCCTATGTCGCCTCTATCCGCAGCGGGCTCGATGTCGCCGCGGCGACCGGTTGCCCACAAGTGGTGCTGAATTCGGGCGGCCGGTCGGAAGCGATGTTGCGCGCCCAGCTTCCCGCGCTGCCGCAGCAAGCCTTCGTGCAGTACGGCAACTGGATCGGCGCCGCGTTCGAGTATCTGCGCGTGACGACGCTGCGGCGGGCGACGCTCGGGCTGATGCTCGGCAAGGCGGTGAAGCTCGCCGCGGGGGCGCTCGACACGCATAGCCGCGCCGGCTTGTGGGACCGCGATTTCGTGGCCGGCCTGATGCGGCAATGCGGCTACGAGGCCGGGCTGATCGCCCGCGTGGCCGAACTGCCGCTCGCGCGCCAGCTTGGCGAAATGGTGCCGTTCCGCGCCGCCGAGCCGCTGTACCAGGAGATCTGCGCCCGCTGCCACGCGGCCTGCGTCGCGCTGGTGCCTGGCCTCGATCTCGATGTCCGCCTGCACAATGACGGGGCCGGCTGGATTCTCCACCGCACCGGCAGCGCCGCGCAGGATGCGCCATGACCGGCCCCGACGACGACGCCCATCGCCTCCGCATGCAGCGCCGGCAGGACATTCAGCAGCGCCGCGTCGAGGCCGCGCGGCTGCGCAAAGGGCTGGTGATCGTGCATACCGGTGCCGGCAAGGGCAAGACCACCGCGGCGCTCGGCATGGTGCTGCGTGCGCTCGGCCATGGCCAGCGCGTCGCCATCGTGCAGTTCATCAAATCCGCCGGCGAGCCCGCGGAAAAGCGCGCGCTCGCCGTCTTTGGCGATCAGCTTCGCTTCCATGCCACCGGCGAAGGCTTCACCTGGGACACGCAGGACCACGCCAGCGACATCGCCGCGGCCGGGCGCGGCTGGGCGCTCGCCCGCGCCTATCTGGCCGATCCCGCCTTCCGGCTGGTGGTGCTCGATGAGGTCAACGTCGCGCTGCGCCACGGCCAGCTTGCGGTTGCCGATGTGCTGGACGGCATCGCCCAGCGTCCGCCGCTGACCCATGTCGTCCTCACCGGCCGCGGCGCCCCGGGCGAGATTCTGGCGCGCGCCGACCTGGTCAGCGAAATGCGGATGGTCCGCCATCCGTTCCGCGAGCAGGGCGTGCGCGCCCAGCCCGGCATCGAGTTCTGAGCATGAGCGTTCTGCTCGCCCTGCTGATCGACCGGCTGTTCGGCGAGCCGCCGGCGCGGTTGCATCCGGTGGTGTGGATGGGCCGGTATCTGAGCTGGGCGGGGAGGGGGCTGCCGGCGCTGCCGCCGGTGCGTGGCTTCATGGCGGGCGTGGCGTGGTGGCTGCTCGGCGCGGGCGTGGTCACCGGCGTGGCGGCGGCGCTGAGCGCGGCGCTGCAGGCCTGTCCGCTCTGGATCGGAATCCCCGCGCTGGCGCTGCTGCTGAAGCCGCTCTTCGCGCTGCGGCTGCTGCTGGATGAATCCGCGGCGGTCGAGGCGGCCTTGGGCGACGGGGTGGCGGCGGGCCGGGCGCGGCTCGCCCGCATCGTCAGCCGCGATACGACGCGGCTTGCCGCGGCTGAGGTGCGCGAATCCGCCCTGGAGTCGCTGGCCGAGAACCTGTCGGATTCACTGGTGGCGCCGTTGTTCTGGTTCGCCCTGTTCGGCCTGCCCGGGGCGGCGCTGTACCGCTTCGCCAACACCGCCGACGCCATGTGGGGTTATCGTGGCGGCTGGGAGTGGGCCGGCAAATGGGCTGCCCGGGCCGATGATTTTTTCAATTTCGTCCCGGCCCGGCTGACCGCGCTGGCGCTTGCCGGGGTGAGGACGGATCGCCTCTGTGCGCTGGCCCGTGAAGCAAGGCGCACGCCCTCGCCGAATGGCGGCTGGCCGATGGGGGCGATGGCACTCGCGCTCGGCGTGCGTCTTGGCAAGCCGGGGGTTTATGTCCTCAATCCGGCCGGCGCCGTGCCAGGGCCGGCGGCGTTTCGCCGCGGCCTTCGCCAGGCCGCCGCCGCCGGCTGGACGCTCGGCCTGCTGCTGGCGCTCGCCGCGGCGGTGCGCCATGTCTGATCTTGCGCCGCTGCATGGCGGCACCGATGCCGGCCCGGAGCCGCGCTGGGATTTTTCCACCAACGCCAATGCGCTCGGGCCGTGCCCCGCCGTTTTGCGCGCGGTGCGCGGGGCCGACCTCACCCGCTATCCCGATCCGCTCTACACGCAGCTGCGCGCGGTGCTGGCGGCGCATCACGGCACCACGCCCGGGTGCATCGTGGTCGGCGCCGGGGCCAGCGAACTGATCCTGCGGCTCGTCCGTAATGCCGCCGGGCCGGTGCTGACGCTGGTGCCGACGTTTTCGGAATACGCGCGCTGCGCCCGCATCGAGGATCGCCGCGTGCTTGCCGCCGGCACGCCGGAGGAATTCCTCGATCTGCAGCGCCGGCATGGCGGAATCGGCTTCGTCTGCTGGCCGAACAACCCGACCGGCGAGAGCTGGCCACTGGATTTCATCCGCCTGGCGGCGGCCGGCGGCGCGCTTGTCGTTGATCTCGCTTATGCGCCGCTCTGCCCCGCTGGCTGGCTCGCCGCGGTGGAAGCAGCCGCCACCGGGGCGGTGCGTCTTTACGCCCCCAACAAATCGTTCGGCCTGACCGGGCTTCGCGCCGCCTATGCCGTGCTGCCGCGCGCCTGCCCGAAGCTCGACTGGCTGGCGCCGAGCTGGGTCATCGATCCGGCCGGTGTTGCCTTTCTCGACGCGAGCGTCGGCGCCGAGGCGCTGGACTGGCTCGCCGGCTGCCGGCCGGTGCTGGCGGCGTGGCGGCGCACTCTGGCGGCGGGACTGGCGGGGCTGGGGCTGACCGTGCGCGAAAGTCCGGCGACGTTCCTGCTCGCCCATGTCGGCGACGCAACGCAGGTGACCGGCCGGCTGCGCGAGCGGGGCCTGCGGGTGCGCGACGCGACCTCGTTCGGCCTGCCCGAATGGGTGCGCATCGCCGCCGCGCCGCCGGCGATGCAGGATGAGCTGTTCGCGGCATTGCCGGCCTGCCGGGACGGGCGGCCATGATCCCCCGTCTGGTTGTCGCCGGCACTGCGTCGGGGGTCGGCAAGACGATGCTGACGGCCGGGCTGATCGGCGCGCTGCGCCGGCGCGGCCTGGTGGTGCAGCCGTTCAAGTGCGGGCCTGACTATATCGACCCGGGCTATCACAGCCGCGCCGCCGGCCGCGCCTGCCGCAACCTCAATTCCTGGATGCTCGGCGATGCCCAGGTGCAGGCAGGCTTCGCCCGCGCCTGCCGCGGCGCCGACATCGCCGTCATCGAAGGCGTCATGGGCCTGTTCGATGGCGCCGCCTATGACGATGACCGCGCCTCGGCCGCGCAGATCGCCCGGCTGCTGGGCGCGCCCGTGCTGCTGGTGCTCGACATTTCCGGCGCCGCCCGCAGCGCGGCGGCCACGGCGCTGGGGTTTTGCCGGTTCGATCCGGCCCTGGCGCCCGCCGGCTTCGCCCTCAACTTCGCCGGATCGGAGCGGCACGCGACCGGCTGCGCCGGTGAGATCACCCGTGCCACCGGCCTGCCCGTGCTGGGCTGGCTGCCGCGTGACGCCGGTTTGCGCGTGCCCGAACGCCATCTCGGCCTGCTGCCCGCCGCTGAGAGCACGACGATGGACGCTGTGCTCGATGCCGCCTGCGTGGCGGTGTCCGCCCGCTTCGACATCGATGCCCTGCTGCGCCTCGCCGGCGGCGCCGCCGGGTTTTCCCCATCGCCGTTGGAAGTGCTGCCGGTGGCGGCCGCGCCGGGGCCACTGCTGGCGGTGGCGCGCGATGAAGCCTTTTCCTTCACCTACCCCGACAACCTCGACCTGATTGAAGCCGCCGGGGCGCGCCTGGCCTTCTTCAGCCCGGTGGCGGGCGAGCGGCTGCCGGCAGGGGCGGCCGGCGTCTATCTGGGCGGCGGCTTTCCCGAACTGCACGCCGCCCGGCTCGCCGCCAACACCGCGCTGTGGCAGGATTTGCGCGACCTGCATGCGCGCGGGGCGCCGGTTCTGGCGGAGTGCGGCGGGTTCATGGTGCTCACCGAGGCGCTGGTCGATGCCGGGGGCGTGGGGCACAACATGGCCGGCCTGATTCCCGGCACCGCGCGCATGACGCCGAAACTGGCCGGGCTCGGCTATCGCCACGCCACCGCCTTGCGCGCGAACCTGCTGGCGGAGGCAGGCGAAACCTTGCGCGGCCATGAGTTCCATTACAGCATCTGGGATGTTGCCGACACCTCGCGGTCGGCCGCCTGGCATGTCCGCGGCACCCGCGCCGGTGGCCCGGAGACCGCGATCGGCCACGCGGAGCGCGGCCTGCTGGCGAGCTACCTGCACATCCATCTCGGCCAGCGCCCCGATCTGGCGCCGCGGCTGGTCGGGCGGCTGCGCGATGCAGCCGTTCTTCGGAGGGAATGACATGCACATCATGGAAGGCTATCTGCCGGTCACCCATGCGATCGGCTGGACCGCGGCATCGCTGCCGTTCGTGGTCTGGGGCGTGAAGAAACTGAAAGACCGGCTGCGCGACGATCCGGAGGCGCGGCTGCTGATCGCGGCCGGCGGCGGCTTCACCTTCGTGCTGTCGGCGCTGAAACTGCCCTCGGTCACCGGCAGCTGTTCGCACCCCACCGGCATCGGTTTCGGCACGGTGCTGTTCGGCCCGGCGATCATGAGCGTGGTCGGCTGCGTCGTGCTGCTGTTCCAGGCGCTGCTGCTCGCGCATGGCGGGCTGACCACGCTCGGCGCCAATTGCTTCTCGATGGCGATCGCCGGCGGCTATTCGGCCTGGGCGATCTGGCGGCTGGGCGGAGCCGTGCGGCTGCCCCCCGGCCTGACGATCTTCCTGGCCGCGGCGCTGTCCGACCTTGTGACCTATTGCGTCACCTCGTTGCAGCTGGCGTTGGCGTTTCCCGATCCGGTTGGCGGCGTCGCCGCCTCCGCGGTGAAATTCCTCGGCGTCTTCGCGGTGACCCAGGTGCCGCTGGCGATCAGCGAGGGCCTGCTGACCGTGCTGGTGATGAACCTGCTGCGCAGCCATGCCGGCGAGATCGTCGCCGGCTTCGCACCGGCGCTGAAGGGCGCGGCCCGATGACCCGGCAGAACTGGCTGCTCGCCGCCGCCGTCATCGCGCTCGCGGTGCTGCCGCTGCTGACCGTGGCGACCGGCCCCGGTGGTGCCGCGGTGTTCGGCGGCAGTGACGACCATGCGGGCCAATTGGTCGCGGCGATCCGGCCGGATTACCAGCGCTGGATCCTGCCGCTGTGGCAGCCGCCGAGTGCGGAGATCGAGAGCCTGCTGTTCGCGGTGCAGGCCGCGCTCGGCACCGGGGCGCTCGCCTATTGCCTCGGCTACTGGCGCGGGCGGCGCCGCGCGCAGGCGGACCATGCTGCACGCGATTGACGCCTGCGCGCACACCAACCGCTGGCGCACCCAGGGCGGGCCGATGGCGCTGTTCTGCGCCGGGCTGATGGGCTGCGCCCTGCTGGCGCCGCCGCTGGCCGCCGCCCCGTTCGTCGCCGCGGCGGCCAGCGCCGCGGCGGTGCTGGGGGCGCGCGTGCCGGCCGCGCTGTTCTTCCGCACGTTGCTGGTGCCGGCAGGGTTTCTGGCCACCGGCGCGCTGGCGCTGTGCGTCACCCTGGACCTGCAGCATGCCCGCCTCGGCCTCAGCGCGGCGGGCGCAGCGACGGCGCTCACCACCACCCTGCGGGCCGCCGCTTGCGTCACCGTGACGCTGTGCTTCGCCTGCACCGTGCCGACCGCGCAATGGATCGCCCTGCTGCGGCGCGCCCGCGTGCCGGAGGTGGTGCTTGATCTGCTGCTGTTGGTGTATCGCACCCTGTTCGTGCTCGACGCGGAGTTCCTCGCCATCAGGCGGGCGCAGGATAACCGGCTCGGCTTCCGCACCGCGCGGGTGGCCGGACGCAACGCGGCGCGCGCCGTCGCCGTCCTGTTCCTGCGCAGCCTGCAGCGGGCCGCGCGGCTGGAGCGGGGACTGGCCGCCCGCGGCTATGTCGATCGCCTGCCGGTGCTGACGCCGCCCAGCACGGCGACGCGTGGCACTTATGCCGTCGCGGCCCTCCTGCCGGCGCTGGTCGCCGTTGCCGCCCTGGCGCTCGGGGCCGGGCGATGACCGTGCCGCTGCTGGAAGCTTGTGACCTGCACTACGCCTATCCCGGCGCCGCGGCGGCGGCACGGCTGTGCCCGGGGCAGCGGCGCGACGCCCTCGCCGGCAGTACGCTGGCGATCCATCGCGGCGCGCGGCTGGCGCTGCTCGGCAATAACGGCTCGGGCAAATCCACCCTGCTGCTGCACCTCAACGGCACGCTGCGGCCGGACCGCGGCGAGGTGCGCTGCGACGGGGCGCCGCTCGACTATGGCAGACGCGCCCTCGCCGCGTTGCGCCAGCGCGTGGCGCTGGTGTTCCAGGACCCCGACGACCAGCTTTTCGCCGGCACGCTGGCACAGGACGTATCGTTCGGCCCGCTCAACCTCGGTCTCGACGAAGCGGCAACCCGAATCCGCGTCGCCGCGTCGCTGGCCGCCATCGGTCTGGCCGATCGCGCCGACCTGCCGCTGCACATGCTCAGCCACGGCCAGCGCAAGCGGGCCGCCATCGCCGGGGCGCTGGCGCTGCAACCGGATTTGCTGGTGCTGGACGAGCCGACCGCCGGTCTCGATCCGGCTGGCGTGGCGCTGCTGCTCGACCATCTCGATGCGCTGCACGCCGGCGGCATGACAATCGTGCTGTCCACCCACGACATCGCCCTGGCGCGGGACTGGGCCGACGAAATCGCCCTCATGCATGACGGCCGCATCGTCGCCGGCGGCTCCCCCAACTCGCTGCGCGACCATCCGTGCCTGCGTCCGGCGGTATTTCGCCGCCGTCCCATCAGCGAGGTTCCATGAAGGCGCTCGGCGTGCTCGGCACCGGATCGGGTGCCGGCAAGACCTGGATGACGGCGGCGCTGTGCGCCTGGCTGCGCGGGCAGGGCGTACGGGTCGCGCCGTTCAAGGCGCAGAACATGTCCAACAACGCCTGGGTCACCCTCGACGGCGGCGAAATGTCGCGCGCCCAGGCGATGCAGGCCGAGGCGTGCGGCAGGCTGCCCACGGTGGAGATGAACCCGGTGCTGCTCAAGCCGAGCGGCGGCATGGGCGCGCAGGTGATCGTGCTCGGCCGTGCCGAGGGCCATTGCGGCGCGCGCGACTATTACCGCGAGACCGAACGGCTCTGGCGCATCGTCGCCGATACGTTGGAGGACTGGCGGTCGCGCTGCGACGTGCTGGTGATGGAAGGCGCGGGCAGTCCGGTGGAGCTGAACCTGATGGCGCGCGACATCGCCAATTTGCGGCCGATCCGCCATGTCGATGGGCGCTGGCTGCTGGTGGGCGACATCGACCGCGGCGGCATCTTCGCCCAGCTCGCCGGCACCTGGGCGCTGCTGGCGGAGGAGGACCGGGCGCGTGGCCTCGGGGCCATCGTCAACCGCTTCCGCGGCGACGCCGCGCTGTTTCCCGATCCGCAATCCTGGCTCGCCCCGCATGCGCCCGGCTTTCGCGTGCTCGGCACTGTGCCGCTGCGCCGCGACCTGCAGCCCGAGGAGGAGGACGGATTCTCCCCGGCCGACCAGGACCGCGGCCAGGGCGACACGCTGGCCTGGGTGCGCACACCGCACGCGGCGAACCTGACGGATTGCCAGCCCTGGTGGGACGATGCCGGCGTGCGGGTGCGCTGGACCGACGACCCCGACGTGCTGGCCCGCGCGCGGGCGATCGTGCTGCCGGGCTCGAAGAACACCATGGCCGATTTGCGCTGGCTGCGCGCCCAGGGACTCGACCGGGTGATCCGCGACGCCGCCGCCGCCGGCACGCTGGTGGTGGGCATCTGCGGCGGCTACCAGATGCTCGGCGAGCGGCTGCGCGATCCCGCCGGCCTGGCCGGCGATGCCGGTGAGGAGGCGGGGCTTGGCCTGCTGCCGGTCGCCACCGATTTCCATGCCCGCAAGACCCTGCGCGCGACCGATGCCGAATGCGACGGCGAGCGCTGGTCCGCCTATGAAATCCACATGGGCGAGACCGTCGCCACCGGCCCCTGTGAGACGCTGCACCAGGTGTGGAACGATGGCCGCCCCCGCCCCGAGGGAAGCCGCAGCGGCCGGGTCTGGGGCACCTACCTGCATGGCTGGTTCGAATCCCCCCGCCTGCGCGCGCGCCTTGCCGACGCGGCGGGGTTTTCCGGGTATCGTCCGCATCCCGTTCCCTGGGCCGAGCAGCGCCGCGCGCTGTATGCGCAGATGGCCGCGCATGTCGCGGCGCACGTGGATCTCGATCCGGTGCGCCGCTATCTCGGCCTTTGACCGGTCGCCGCCCGTGAGCGAGTTGATCTTCATCACTGGCCCGGTGCGCAGCGGCAAGAGCCGCCGCGCCGTCACGATCGCCCGCGCCTGGGGCGATGACGTGGTGTTCGTCGCCACCTACCGTGTCGATCCGGACGATGCCGAAATGGCGCTTCGGCTGCGCCGGCACCGCGCCGAGCGTCCGGCCTGGCGCACGCTGGAAGCGCCAGCTGACATCATCGCCGCCCTCGGCGCCCTTGACCCGCCGCCCACCGGAATCGTGCTGGATTGCCTGACGCTGTGGGCCAGCGACCGCTTCGACCGCGACGATGCCGCGGTGCTGGCGGAATGGAGCGATCTGCTCGCTTCGTTCCGCGCCGCGCCCTGGCCGGTGGCCATCGTCGGCGACGAAATCGGCTGGGCGCCGGTGCCCGCCGACCCGGCGCTGCGGCGTTTTCGTGACCTGCTCGGGTGGCTCGGCCAGCGCACGGCCGAAGCCGCCACCGAAGCCTGGCTGCTGGTAGCCGGCTGTCCCGTGCGCCTGAAATGAGTTCCATCCCATGACCGACACAAGCCGTTGGCAGCCGCCGGCGATTCCGCCGCTGGTTCGCGACCTCACCGCCGCCCTGCAGGCGCGCATCGACAACAAGACCAAGCCGCCGGGGTCGCTGGGCCGGTTGGAGGAACTGGCGCTGCGGCTCGGCCTCATGCAGGGCACGACGCGGCCGGTGCTGACCGGCCCGGTGGTGCTGGTGTTTGCCGGCGACCACGGCTTTGCCGCCGCCGGGGTCAGCCCGTTCCCGCCGGAAGTGACGCCGCAGATGGTGGCCAATTTCCTTGCCGGCGGCGCCGGCATCAACGTATTCGCCCGGCTGGCCGGTCTGCCGGTGAAGGTGGTCGATGCCGGCGTTGCCGTCGAACTGCCGCCGCACCCCGATCTCTACCGCCTGAAGGTCCGCGCCGGCACCCGCAACGCCCTGGACGAGCCCGCGCTTACGCCGGCGGAAGTGGCGCTCTGCCTCGACCGCGGCGCGCAGGTGGTGGCCGGGCTGGCGGCGCAGGGGTGCAACGCGATCCTGCCCGGCGAGATGGGCATCGGCAATTCCTCGGCCGCCGCGCTGATCACCAGCGCCCTGCTCGATATTCCGCTGGCGGATTGCGTCGGCGTCGGCGCCGGCCACGACGCGGCCGGGCTCGCCCGCAAACGCGCCATCCTCGCCCGCGTGCAGGCCCGCCACCCGGAGGCGCGGGGGCCGCTGGAAGCGCTGGCGGCGTTCGGCGGCTGCGAGATCGCCATGATGGCCGGTGCCATGCTGGAAGCGGCGTCGCGGCGCATGCTGGTGGTGGTGGACGGCATCATCGCCACCTCCGCCGTCCTGGTCGCCGCCCGGCTGGCGCCTGGGGTGCTCGACTATGCAGTGTTCGCGCATGTCTCCGGTGATGGCCCGCATCGCGCCGCCGTCGAGGCGCTGGGCGGCCAGCCGCTGCTCGATCTCGGCCTGCGCCTGGGCGAGGCCACCGGCGGCGCGCTCGCCTGGCCGCTGGTGCGCGCCGCGGCTGCGTTCCTCGAGGAGATGGCGACCTTCGAAACCGCCGGCGTCAGCGAACGGGCATGACCCTGGTCGTGCCGCAGGCCCGTGCGCTCCTCCTTCGGGAGGGGCGCGCCCTGTGGGTGGCGGCGCTGTTCTTCACCCGCCTGCCGTTGCCGTCGCTGCCTGTGCTGACCCCCGAGGACCAGCGCCGTGCCACCGCCTACTGGCCGCTGATCGGGGTGCTGGTCGGGGTCGTCATTGCCGGGGTATGGGCGCTGGCGGCGTTCCGGCTGCCGCCCGGTGTCGCGGTCGGCCTGGCGCTGGCCGCCGGGCTGCTGCTGACCGGGGCGCTGCACGAGGACGGCTTCGCCGATGTCTGCGACGGCTTCGGCGGCGGGGCGACGCGCGCGCGCGTGCTGGAAATCATGCGCGATTCCAGTATCGGCGCCTTCGGGGCGATTGGCATCGTGCTGTTGCTCGGGCTGAAATGGCAGGCCATGGCGGCGTTGCCGCCGGCGCTGCTGCCGGCCGCCATCATCGCCGCGCACGCGTTCAGCCGTGGCGCGGCGGCGGCGATGATGGTGGCATTGCCCTATGCCCGCACCGATGCCAGCCGCGCCCGCCCGATGGTGGGTCCTCCCGGCGCGCGGCTGTTCGGCGTGGCCCTGACCGCGCTCATGCCGCTGCTGCTGCTGTCGCCCTCCGGCCAGCTCGCCGGCATGGCCGCGGTGGCGTGTGTCTGGGCGGTCTGCTTCCTGTGGTTCCGCCATCGCCTGGGCGGCTATACCGGCGACTGCCTGGGCGCGGTGCAGCAACTCGGCGAGACCGCGTTTCTGCTGGCCGTGCTGGCCAGCGCATGAGGCTGGTCCTGGTGCGTCACACGGCGGTCGCCGACGGGCAGGGCCTTTGCTACGGCCGCACCGATGTCGATCTGGCCGACAGCTTCCCCGCCGATGCCGAGGCGGTGCGCGCGGCCCTGCCGGCCGGGCCGTGGGCGCTCTATGCCAGTCCCGCGCGCCGTTGCCACCGCCTGGCCGAATGGCTTGGCGTCCCCGCCATCATCGACGCGCGGCTGCAGGAACTCGATTTCGGCGCCTGGGAAGGGCGCGCCTGGGACGAGTTGCCGCGCCCCGAACTCGACCGCTGGTGCGCCGGTTTCGTCACCGCCCGGCCGCCCGGCGGTGAGAGCTTCGCCGACCTTACGGCCCGCGCCGTCGCCTTCGCCGCCGATGCGGCCAGCCGGCATGCAGGCGGCTGCGTGGTGGCCCTCACCCATGCCGGGTTCATCCGCGCCCTGCTGGCCAGCCGCCACGGCATGCCCGCCGCAGATGCTTTCTCGATCGCCGTGCCGCCGGGCAGCGTGCACATCCTGGAGCCTGCCGGATGAACGCTCCGTCCCCGCTGCGCCACCCGATCAGCATCGTCGGCGCCGGACCGGGCGACCCCGATCTGCTCACCCTGCGCGCCGCTGCCCGCATCGCCCAGGCCGACCTGGTGCTGCGCGACCTGCTGGTGCCCGACGCGCTGCTCGCCGCCACCGCCACCCGCGCCGAAATCGTCGATGTCGGACGGCGTTGCGGCGCGGGCGAGAGCCAGCAGACCCGCCAGGCCCGCATCCACGCGATGATGCGGGCGGCCTGGTTGGCCGGGCAGCGGGTGGTGCGGCTCAAATCCGGCGATCCGCTGGTGTTCGGGCGCGCCGCCGAGGAGGCGCGCTATCTGCTCGACCACGCCATTCCGTTCGAGTTCGTGCCCGGCATCACCGCCGGCATCGCCGCGGCGAACCTCGCCCAGGTGCCGCTGACCGAGCGCCACCGCGCGCCCTCGGTGCTGTTCTGCGCCGGCCAGGGCGCGGACGGCGAGGCGGTGCCGGTGGACACATGGTCGGTGCTGCTGCGCGATGGCGGCACGCTGGTGCTCTACATGGGGCTCGCGGCGCTGACCCGGATCGGCCCCTTGTTGCGGGCCGCCGTGCCCGCCGCGGCCATCCACGTCACCGCGGTCTCGCAGGCGAGCGCCCCGGGGCAGCGGCAGGTGACCGCACCGCTGGACGAGATCGAGGCGCTGCTGGCCGCCGACCCGCTGCCGGCGCCGGTGGTCTTCATCCTCGGGCGCCACGCGCAACCCTTCGCCTCACCCGCGCTCCTGCCGATGCCGGACGCCTGCCGCCCCGGCTGACGGGGCGTGCATCGGTCTTGCCATGCCGGTCGCGGCACTCACCTATCATGCCGCTCCGCCATGGCGTCGATCACAGGAGATTCCGCATGACGACAGGTTTCATCGGCCTGGGCACGATGGGGACGCCGATGGCGGCCAACCTGCTCCGGGCCGGCCAGCATGTGCACGTCTGGAACCGCTCCCCCGGTCCGGTCGCGGCCCTGGTCGCGCAAGGCGCCGAAGCGGCTGGCAGCCCGGCCGAGGCGGCGCGGGGCGACGTTCTGTTCTCAATGCTGGCCGACAATTCGGCGGCGCGCGCGGCGATCGTGGAGGGCGGCGTGCTGGACGCCCTCGCGGCCGGGGCGGTCCATGTCAACATGGCGACGGTGTCGGTGGCGTTCGCCCGCGAGATGGCGGCGCTGCACGCGCAGCGCGGCATCGGCTATGTGGCGGCGCCGGTGCTCGGCCGGCCCGACGTGGCTGCCGCCGGCAAGCTGAACATCCTGGCCGCCGGTGCCGCCGATCTGATCGACCGCGTTCAGCCCCTGCTGGATGCCATCGGCCAGAAGACCTGGCGCTTCGGGGACCGGCCCGAGCAGGCGAACGCGGTGAAGCTGGCCGCCAATTTCATGATCGCCAGCGCGATCGAGGCGATGGCGGAAGCCTCCACCCTGGCCGCCGGCTATGACGTGCCGGCCGCCGCGTTCCTGGAAATGATCGCCGCCACGCTGTTCGCCGCCCCGGTCTACCAGGGCTATGGCGCCCTGATCGCCGAACGCCGCTTCGTGCCGGCCGGTTTCAAGATGGCGCTCGGCCTCAAGGATGTGCGGCTGGCGCTTGAAGCCGGCGAAGCCGCGCATGTGCCGCTGCCCTTCGCCAGCGTGCTGAAGGACAATCTGCTGGACGGCATCGCCCATGGCGGGGCGGACAGCGACTGGGCGGCGCTGGCGCAGGTCGCGGTCCGGCGGGCCGGCCAGGGGTAGGGTGGCCGGTTCGGAAGCTGACGCTCAACCGCCCCCCGCGAGCAGGGTGGCGGCAGGTTGGGGCCTATGCCCGCTTCCGCGCCCGCACCGCCTTCGCCGCCGGCAACAGCGGCGCCAGGAACCGCCCCGTGTAGCTCTCGGCGTTCGCGGCGATCTGCTCCGGCGTTCCCTCCGCCACGATCCGCCCGCCGCCGTCGCCGCCCTCGGGGCCGAGGTCGAGGATGAAATCGGCGGTTTTGATCACCTCCAGATTGTGCTCGATCACCACCACCGTGTTGCCGGTATCGACCAGCGCGTGCAGCACCTCCAGCAGTTTGCGCACGTCCTCGAAATGCAGCCCCGTGGTGGGCTCGTCGAGGATATACAGCGTCCGCCCGGTGGCCCGCCGCGCCAGTTCCTTCGACAGCTTGATCCGCTGCGCCTCGCCGCCGCTCAGCGTCGTCGCCTGCTGGCCCAGCGCGATGTAGCCCAGGCCCACCTGCTGCAGAATCTTCAGACGGTCATGAATGCGCGAGACGGCGGAGAAATACGGCACCGCTTCATCCACCGTCATGGCGAGAACCTCGGCGATCGACTTGCCGCGGAACTTTATATCCAGGGTCTCGCGGTTGTAGCGTTTGCCCTTGCAGGTGTCGCAGGTGACGAAGACATCCGGCAGGAAATGCATCTCGATTTTCAGCACGCCGTCGCCCTGGCAGGCCTCGCAACGTCCGCCCTTCACGTTGAACGAGAACCGGCCGGCCTTGTAGCCGCGCGCCCGGCTTTCCGGCAGTTCGGCGAACCAGTCGCGGATCGGCGCGAACAGATCGGTGTAGGTGGCGGGGTTGCTGCGCGGCGTGCGGCCGATCGGCGACTGGTCGATGTCGATGATCTTGTCGAGAAGGTCCAAACCCTCGATGCGCGCATGCGGGGCCGGCACTTCGCCGCTGCCCATCAGGCGGCGGCTGGCCGCCTTGTACAGCGTATCGACCACCAGGGTGGATTTGCCGCCACCCGAAACACCGGTGACGCAGGTAAACGTGCCGAGCGGGAAACCCGCAGAGATATCCTTGAGGTTGTTGCCGGTGGCGCCGACCACCCGGACGATTCTGTCGCGCTGCACCGGCCGGCGCATCGCCGGAATGTCGATCCGCCGACGGCCCGACAGATAATCGCCGGTCAGCGAGGCCGGGTTGGCCGCCACCTCGTCCGGCGTGCCCTTCGCCACCACGTAGCCGCCATTGATCCCCGCCGCCGGCCCCATGTCGATCAGATGGTCGGCGCTGCGGATGGCGTCCTCGTCATGCTCCACCACCAGCACGGTATTGCCGAGCGCCTTCAGCCGCCGCAGCGTGCCCAGCAGCCTTTCGTTGTCGCGCTGGTGCAGCCCGATCGAGGGCTCGTCCAGCACATACAGCACCCCGGTCAGCCCGGAGCCGATTTGCGAGGCCAGCCGGATGCGCTGGCTCTCGCCGCCCGACAGGGTCGCCGAGCCGCGCGCCAGGGTCAGATAGTCCAGCCCCACATCGACCAGAAACGTCAGCCGGTCGAGAATTTCGCGCAGGATGCGCCGGGCGATCTCGGCGCGTTGCGGGGTCAGCGTCGGCAGCACGCCGCCGAACCAGTCGAGCGCGCGGCGGATGGAAACTTCGCTGGCCTCGGCGATGTTTTTCCCCGCCACCTTCACCGCCAGCGATTCCGGTTTCAGCCGCGCGCCGTGACACACCGCGCAGGGTTTCTCCGCCTGGTAGCGGCTCATTTCCTCGCGCACCCAGGCGCTGTCGGTTTCCTGATAGCGGCGCTGGAGATTGCGGATGACGCCTTCGAACGGTTTCGTCACCGTGTACTCGCGCACCCCATCCTTGTAGGCCATCGCCACCGGCGCCTCGCCGGTGCCGAACATAATTTCCTCGCGCACCCGTGCCGGCAGATCGCTCCACGGCGTGCGCGACGAAACCTTGAAATGTCGCGCCAGACTTTGCAGCGTCTGGTCATAGTACGGGCTTTGCGAATGCGCCCAGGGGGCGACCGCGCCTTCCGCCAGGCACACGCGTTCATCCGGCACCACCAGATGCGGATCGAAGAAGGTTTCGACGCCCAAACCGTCGCAGGCGGGGCAGGCGCCATGCGGCGAGTTGAAGGAAAACAGCCGCGGCTCGATTTCCTCGATCGAAAACCCGCTGACCGGGCAGGCGAAACGGCTGGAGAACACCGTGCGCTCGCCATTATCGGCGCCCTCGGCGTAGACCACCCCGTCGGCCATGGCGAGCGCGGTTTCAAAGCTGTCGGCCAGGCGCTGGGCGACGCCGTCGCGGACAACAATCCGGTCCACCACCGCCTCGATCTCGTGCTTGGTCTTGCGGTTCAGCGCCGGCACTTCGCCGATTTCGTACAGCTTGCCGTCCACCTTGACGCGGGTGAAACCCTTGCGCTGCAGTTCGGCGAGTTCCTTGCGGTATTCGCCCTTGCGGTCGCGCACCACCGGCGCCAGAAGCAGCAGCCTCGTGCCGGGCGGCATCGCCATCACCCGGTCCACCATCTGGCTGACCGTCTGCGCCTCGATCGGCAGCCCGGTGGCGGGTGAGTAGGGCACCCCCACGCGCGCCCACAGCAGGCGCATATAGTCATGGATTTCCGTCACCGTGCCGACGGTGGAGCGCGGGTTGCGGCTGGTGGTTTTCTGCTCGATCGAAATGGCGGGCGACAGGCCCTCGATGGAATCCACGTCCGGCTTGCCCATCAGCTCGAGGAACTGGCGGGCATAGGCCGACAGCGACTCGACATAGCGGCGCTGCCCCTCGGCATAGATCGTGTCGAACGCCAGGCTGGACTTGCCGGAACCGGACAGGCCGGTGATCACCGTCAGGCTGTCACGCGGGATTTCGACATCCACGTTCTTGAGGTTGTGCTCGCGCGCGCCGCGCACGTGGATTGAGCCGGCCATCCTGGGAGGGTTCCTTGGGAAGGAGTCGAATCTGTTCTTGAACTGTTCTGCTTATATGGACCTTCCGGGGGGGAATGGGAAGGTTGCCGCGTCGCTGCCCCCGGCCTCCGGCAGGGGCCTCGGGTTCCTGGAACCCGTAACGTCATCGCTACCGGCGAGTCATCTTCGCATCGACATGCCCCGTGCCATAGTGGCGGCGGGCCAGGGGAGACGGCGCATGCGCACCGATGCACAGGGTCTGCAACTTTCCACCACCCGGGACGACGCCGCGACCGCCTTCGATGCCGCCGTCGCGATCTACCTGAATTTCCGCACCGGCCTGCCCCGTGCGGTCAAGACCGTGCTGCAGGCCGATCCCGACTTCGCCCTCGGTCATTACCTGGGCGGCATCGGCGCCATGCTCGCCTATGATTGCCGCTATGTACCCGCCGCCGCCGCCGCCCTGGAGCGCGCCCGCGCCAGCGCCGCCGGCGCCACACCGCGCGAACAGGCGCATATCGCCGCCCTGGCCGCCTGGGTGGGCGGACGGGTGGACCGTGCCGCCGGCATCTGGGACGCCATCCTCACCGACCATCCGCGCGACATCCTGGCCTTCCGGCTCGCCCATTTCGCCAATTTCTGGCTCGGCCGCCCGCAGGAAATGCTTGCTTCGGTTCGCCGCATCCTGCCGCACTGGGACGCCACCGTGCCCGGCTTCCCGGCCGTGCTCGCCTGCCAGTGCTTCGCCGAGGAGGAGGCAGGCAATTTGCTCGCCGCCGAGCCGGCCGGGCGGCGGGCGGTGGCGCTCGACCCCGGCAATCTCTGGGCCGCGCACGCCGTCGCGCATGTGCTGGAAATGCAGGGCCGCCGCCGTGAGGGGATCGACTGGCTCACCCGCCTGGCGCCGCACTGGGAGGGGGCCAACAATCTGGTGCACCATCTCTGGTGGCATTGCGCCCTGTTCCATCTGGAGCAGGGCCGGTTCGACGCCGTGCTCGATCTTTACGACACACGCTTCCGCAACCTCGACTCGCCGCTCACCCTGGCGATGCCGGATCTTTACAACGATGTGCAGAATGCCGCCTCGATGCTGTTCCGGCTGGAACGGCAGGGCGTGGATGTGGGCGCGCGGTGGGAGGAACTGGCGGAAAAGGCGGAAGCGCGGATCGGCGACTGCCTGGCGATTTTTGCGCTGCCGCACTGGATGATGGCGCTGACCGCCACCGGCCGGACAGTGGCCGCCGATCGCCTGCTGGCGGCGCTGCGCGCGCAGGGGCAGGACAATGGGGACGCCGCCGCGGTGCTGCGTGAGGTGGCGCTGCCGGTGTGCGAAGCCGTGCGCGACCATCGCGCCGGCGCCTATGCGGCCTGCGTCGCCGGGTTGCGCCCGGTGCTGGGGGCGATGCACCGGCTCGGCGGCAGCCACGCCCAACAGGATGTGCTGGACCAGTTGTTCGTCGATGCCGCCCTGAAGGCCGGGTTGGAAGCGGATGTGCGGCTGGCCCTGGAGCGGGTGGCTGGCCGCCGGGCGGTGCCGCCCTGCCGCTGGATCGGTTATCGCGACGCGGCGGCACGGTATCCGCTTTAGCAGGCAGGACGGGAGTCACGGGATGCCGGACCAGGTCGGGTCGATCACGCTGCCGGTGCCGGTCCCGCCGGCGCATCCGCTGCCGGCCTGGCAGGTGTTCCGCCTGCTGCGGCGCAACATCATCGCCACCTGGCCGCGCGCCGCCTACGAGGACATGGTGGTGCGCCGCCGCCTGTTCGGCACCGATACGCTGATCGTCAGCGATCCGGCCCTGGTGCGCCACGTCCTGACCAGCAACGCGGCGAACTATGAGCGCCCGCTGTCGATCCGGCGCCCATTGCGGCCGGCGCTGCGCAACGGGCTGGCGCTGTCGGAAGGGGCCGATTGGCGCCGGCAGCGGCGGATGCTGGCGCCGTTGTTCACGCCCCAGCATGTCGGCTCCCTGCTGCCGCATTTCGCCGCGGCCGGCGCCGGCCTGCTGGCGCACGCCACGGGCGAACGGGTCAATCTTGCCGACCTGCTGCAGCGCGCGGCGGTCGATGCCGTCTGCCGCGCCTTGTTCTCGGTGCCCGCCGAGGCGGCCGGTGGCGCCGGATTGCCCGGCTTGATTCGCGAGTTCCTGGAGGGCGTCGGCCGGATCACGATCTGGGACGTTCTGTCGCGCCGTGAAGCGGACTTTGCCTGGTTCATGCGCGGGCGGGTCGCGTTCGCCGCCCGTTGGACGGCCGGCATTAACGCCGTGATCGCGGCCCGCGACGCGCTGCCGCCCGATGCCGCCCGGCGCGACGTGCTGCAGTTGCTGCGCGATGCGCGCGATCCGGAGGGCGGCGGCGCCCTGACCGAGGACGAGATCGGCGAA
This sequence comes from uncultured Alphaproteobacteria bacterium, assembly GCA_963709085.1. GTDB lineage: Bacteria > Pseudomonadota > Alphaproteobacteria > Acetobacterales > Acetobacteraceae > Rhodovastum. The sequence goes on along the minus strand of CAVPVB010000007.1, from coordinate 2,307,156 downwards.
CAGGTGGCCACCCTGCTGGCGGCCGGCTTCGAAACCACCGCCCGCGCCATGTTCTGGACCGTGTATCTGCTCTCCTTCGACCGCCCGACCCAGACCGCGATCCGCGCCGAACTCGCCGCCTTCCCGCCCGGGCGGGTGCGGATGCTGGCCGATCTGGTCCGCTGGCCGGCCTTGCGCCGCGCCTTTCTCGAGGCATTGCGCCTCTACCCGCCTTTCCCGTTCATCAGCCGGGTCGCCCGCGCGCCCGACCGGGTGGGCGAACTCGCCATCGACCGGGGCGCGATCGTGTTGGCCTGCCCCTGGATCATCCATCGGCACCGCCGGTTTTGGGAGGCTCCCGATTCCTTCCGGCCCGCCCGCTGGGTGGGGCGCGAGGAGCAGACCGGCCCGAATTTCCTGCCCTTCGGCGCCGGCCCGCGGATCTGCATCGGCGCCGCCTTCGCGCAGGCGGAGGCCATGTTGCTGCTGGCAATGCTGCTGGCGCGCTTCGAGATCGTGCTGGACGATGCCCGGCCGGTGCTGCCGCAAGTGGTGCTTGCCACCGTACCAAGCGTGGAACCGTGGTTCCGGCTGCGGCCATGGACGGTCCCGCCGGCCGCCCCGCTATCCGGCACCGGAGACACCTGAGCCCGGCGCGGCAACCGTCGCTTCACCGTATCGTTTCCTGCTGCGATCGAAAGCGGGTTCCGATGCGGCCAGGGAGCATGTAATGCTTCGATGACGAACGGGAGAGTCTGGATGCGTGCGATTGCGACCACAGCGGTCCTGGGGCTGGCGCTGGCGGCCGCGGCCCCGCCCGGCTGGGCGCAATCGCCGCCGCCCGATCCGGCCGCGATCTGGACGCTCCAGGACGAAAACGCCTCGGTCACCACATCGAATCTACCGGACCGCTACTATACCAACGGTATCCGCATCGGCTGGACCTCGGCCGAGGACGGCGCACCCGCCTTCCTGGACCGCTTCGGGCAGACGCTGTGGGGCGAGGGGAGGCAGCGCATCGCCGTCGATTTCAGCCAGCAGATCTACAACCCGTCGGACACGCTGACGACCTACCCGCCGCTCACCGACCGCCCCTATGCGGGCGTGCTGCTCGGCACGGTGTCGCTGATCCATGACGGCACCGACGCGCGCACCGTGCTCGGGCTCGGGCTCGGCGAGCTGGGGCCGTCAGCGCTGGGCGAGCAGGTGCAGAACGGGTTTCACAGCATGATCGGCCAGAAACACACGGATGGCTGGGATACCCAGTTGCATGACGAGCCGCTGATCCAGATCACCGGGGGGCGCACCTGGCGGCTGCCGATCGGCGGCGGCAGCGCGCTGGAAACGGACGCTCTGCCCGAAATCACCGCCGCCGCCGGCAATCTGCGCATCTACGGGCAGACCGGTGTCACCCTGCGGCTCGGCCAGGGCCTGGACAGCGATTACGGCGTGCCGCGCATCCTGCCCGGCCTGACCGGCACCGACGCCTTCCGCCCGACCCGCCCGTTCGCCTGGTATGTATTCGCCGGCGCCGATGGCCAGGCGGTGGCGTACAACGTCACGCTGAACGGCAACCTCTGGCAGGACAGCCGCAGCGTCACTGTCATCCCGTTGGTCGCCGAGGGCCAGGTCGGGTTCGCGCTGATGGCCTATGGCGTAAGGCTGACCTATACGCACGTATTCCAGACGCAGGAATTCCAGCACCAGACCGGCGGGCTGCACCAGTTCGGCTCGTTGGCGCTGTCGGTGCGGTTCTGACGCGCGACGGCGTCAGCAACCGCAACCGCCTCGCGCTATCCGGCCAGCCGGGCCGACAGCACCGGCGCTCCCAGCCGGGTCAGCCGGGCGATGTCGGGCACCGTGTCCATCGCCAGCACGGCATCGGCCAGCCGGTTGGCCCGCTCCGGCCCCAGCACCGGGATCACCAGGCCATCGAACTTGGCGCGCAGATCGCCGATGGCGGGGAAATTCTCCGGCTCGCCGGCCGGCACCGCCACAACCTGCGCGAAAATGCGGCCGCGGCCGGCGATAGTGATCCGGCCCGCCATCGGACCCAGCGCCTCGACCTCGGCATCGTGCACGCAACGCACTTTCGCCAGCAGCGCCCGGATGGCAGGATCGCTCAGCAGTTGATACGAGTCCCACGTCATGGCGCCGGTGGCCAGCGCGCAGGCAATGACGAAAGGCGCGCTGAACTGGGCGTCCACCAGGTTCTGCGGATCGGCCTTTTTCGCCACCGGCTCGCCGATCAGCTTCAGGCCGGCCTGCGACAGGCCATAGGTGATGGATTCGATTTCCCCGGCGCGCAGCTGGTGCGCGGCCCGCAGGGCCAGCGCGGCGTCGATACCGGCATGGCCGTAGCGGCAGGACGGGTACGGCTTCACCGCCGTGCGCATCAACTCGAACGTCTTGCCGAGCCCCTGCACGGCGTTTTCGGGCACCGGATCGGGCGCATAGGCGTGCAGGAAACCATGCGCCCCCTCCAGCGCCGCGGTGGGGCCGCAGAAGCCCTCGGCGGCCAGCGTCGCCGCGACCAGGCCCGACATCGCCGCCCAGCCGACCTGGAAGCGCTTGGTCCAGGCGCCGTTGGCAAGGAATTGCAGGCTGCCCGAGGTCTGGCTGAGCGAGATGCCGAGGGCCGACTCGATCCCGGCCGCATTCAGCCCGAGCACGCGCCCGGCGGCCGTGGCCGCGCCAAACGTGCCGCAGGTGGCGGTGGGGTGGAAGCCGCGGGCGTAATGCGCGCGCGCGGGCAGGGCCAGCGCGATCCGGCAGGTCACCTCGTAGCCGGCGACGATGCCGGCGAGCACCTCGGCCCCGCTTGCCCCCGCCATCTCGCCGGCCGCGAGTGCCGCCGGAATGATGACCGCACCCGGGTGCAGGGAAGCGGCGGCATGGGTGTCGTCGAAATCGAGGGAATGGGCGAACGCGCCGTTAAGGAAGGCGGCGCCGGCGGGAATCCAGCGGCACGGGTCGCCGAACACGCCGGCATGGCCGGCGCCAAGGCCCAGTGCGCGGGCGGCCCCGAGCATCGGCTGCGTGCTCTCCGCGTCACGACGGGCGCGCACGATGCTGCCAATCAGGTCGAGCACAAGAAGGCGTGCGCGACTCACCACTTCGCGTGGAAGCCCTGGCACCGCAACCGCGGCGCCGAATCGGGCAAGATCCGTCGTGATGCCCATGTCGTTTCCTCCGAATTCGTTAATCCTACACCGTGACGTGCAGATATTACCAGCGTGATCAGCTTGTGATTGCCGCCGACTCGGCCGGCGTGGCACATCGCACGCTATGTTGAACCGTCGTTACCTGCTGGCCGCCGCGCCGACCGTGCTCGCCGGCCTTTCCGCCGCAGCGCCTGCCCTTGCGCAGGCGCCGCAGAAACCATCCCGCACGACAACCCCCGAGGAGGCGGAAAGCTTCGCCCGCTATATCGCCGGGGTAAAGGACGAAGCCCGCCGCAAGGGCATCTCCGCCGCCGTGCTCGACCGCGCCTTCGCCGGCGTGCACATCAACTGGCGCGTCATCGAACTCGACCGCAGCCAGCCCGAGGTGCATTTCACCTGGGAACAGTACCGCACCCGCATCGTCAACGACACCCGCGTCCAGCGTGGCCGCGAGCAACTGGCCAAGCACCGCGACGTGCTGCGCCGCGTGCAGGACCGCTTCGGCGTGCCGCCGGAGATCATCGTCGGGCTGTGGGGCCTGGAATCCGACTACGGCCGCCAGATGGGCAATTTCAACGTCATCGAGGCGGTGGCGACGCTGGCCTGGGAAGGTCGTCGCGGCGCCTTTTTTCGCGAAGAGTTGATGGACTCCCTGAAGATCGTCCAGGCCGGCGACATCGCCCCGGAAAAGATGGTCGGAAGCTGGGCCGGGGCGATGGGCCAGACCCAGTTCATGCCGGACAGCTTCCTGCGCTACGCGGTCGATTTCGACGGCGACGGCCGGCGCGACATGTGGGACAGCTTCCCGGATGTGTTCGCCTCGACCGCCAACAATCTGGCGGTGGAGGGCTGGAAGGCCGCCCAGCCCTGGGGCCTGCAGGTGCGTCTGCCCGCCGCTTTCGACCCCGCCCTGGCCGGGCGCGACAAGCGCCATCAGGCGGCCGATTGGGCGCGATGGGGCATCGCTTCGGTGGACGGCCGGGCGCTGGCGCCCAGCGACGGCATGGCCTCGATCGTGCTGCCCGGCGGCGTGCAGAGCGACGCGTTCCTGGTGTTTTCCAGCAACTTCAGGGCGCTGCGCGCCTACAACCCGTCCGACTATTACGCCCTGTCGATCGGCCTGCTCGCCGACCGGATTGCCGATTGATGCCGGTGGCCCGGAATGACGACGCTGCCGCCCTTCCGGGCCGCCGGGATTGCGCGCACGGCGCGGCCGGGCGCGTCGCGGTCCTGGGGCTGGCCGCCATCCTGGCGGGGTGCGGCACCCACGGTGGCCCGTCCTCCGAGCCTGTGCCTCATTATGTGGTGGGCGAGCCGTACCAGGCCGGCGGCCTCTGGCGCTACCCGCGCGAGCAGTTCAGCTATTCCGATACCGGCCTCGCCATGCTGGCCGACAGCGAATCGGGGCTGACCGCCGACGGCGAGGCGTTCGACCAGGGCGCGCTGGCGGCTTCCCACCGCACGCTGCAACTGCCCGCCCTGGCGCGGGTGACCGACCTGGAGACCGGGCGGGCGGTGCTGGTGCGGGTCAATGATCGCGGCCCGGCCGAGCCCGGCCGGCTGATCGCGGTGACCCGCCGCACGGCGGAATTGCTGGGAGCATCGGGTAGCGCGCCGTTCCGGGTGCGGGTGGAACTGCTGGAGACCGAAAGCCGCCAGCTTGCCGCCAGCCTGACCGGAACGTCGCCGCTCGCGGTGACGGCCGCCCCGGTCGACAGCGTGCAGGCGGAAAACCTGGCGCCACCTGCCGGGGCCGCCTCGTCCGGCCGGCTGCGCGTGGCCACGGCCGGGCCGGTGGTGGCGGTGGCGCCGGTGGCCGCCGCGCCGGCCGGCGTGCCGTTGCGCCTGCCCGAGAAGGTCTGGCAGAATGCGCCCGCGCCCGGATCGTTGTTCGTGGAATGCGGCAACTTCGCCCGCCCGCAATACGCCTCGGTCATGCAGCGGCGGCTGGCGGCGCTGGGTGCGCGCGTATCGACCGACAGCAGCGCCCCGCGCGATTTTGCCTACCGGGTGCGCATCGGACCGCTGCGCGATACCGCCGAGGCCGACGCCACGCTGGACCGTGCGCTGGCCGCCGGCGTATCAGATGCCCGAATTACCGTGGACGATTTCTAGCCCATCCGAGTCCGCGCAAGGAGCTACACTATGCTTAGCCGTCGTATCCTGCTGGCGGGTGCCGCGCTCAGCGTGCCGGCTGTTGCCACCGCCCAGCAGCCGCGCCCGGCCCCGCGTCCGGCCGCGCACCCCGCGCCGGCGCACGGCGCCCGCAAGCCGGCCGAAGCGCCGGCCCCGACCGGCAGCCCCGCCAACACCCCGCTCGGCCCGCTCGACACCGCTGCGCGGTGGGCGGTGATCCTCGACTTCAACACCGGCGCCACCCTGCTGGACAAGGACGCCGACGCGCCGATGCCGCCGTCGTCCATGACCAAGCTGATGACGATGTACATCGTCTACAGCCTGCTGAAGTCCGGCCGGCTGCAGCTCGACCCAGGAACTGCCGGTCTCCGAGCGGGCCTGGCGCATGGGCGGGTCGAAGATGTTCGTGCAGATCGGCTCGCAGGTGAAGATCGAGGACCTGATCCGCGGCGTGATCGTGCAATCCGGCAACGATGCCTGCATCGTGTTCGCCGAGGCGATCGCCGGTTCCGAGGAACAGTTCGCCGAGCAGATGAACCAGAAGGCGCGCGAACTCGGACTGGAACACGCCAATTTCCGCAACGCGACGGGCTGGCCGGACCCCGAGCAGCGCATGAGCGCGCGCGACATCGCCACCCTGGCCCGCCGGCTGATCCAGGATTTCCCCGAATACTACAAATACGACTTCGAAAAAACCTTCAAATACAACAATATCGAGCAACAGAACCGGAACCCGCTGGTGCAGAAGGGGCTCGCCGACGGGCTGAAGACCGGCCACACCGACGATGGCGGCTTCGGCCTGGTGGCGAGCGCGGAGCGCAGCGGGCGGCGGGTGGTGCTGGTGGTCAACGGCCTGAACTCGATGCACCAGCGCGGCGAGGAGAGCGAGCGGCTGCTGGAATGGTCGTTCCGCGAGTTCGAGGACGTGACCCTGTTCACCGCCGGCGACACGGTGGACCAGGCGCCGGTGTGGCTCGGCACCCAGCCGACGGTGCCGCTGGTGGGCGGGCGCGACCTGGTGGTGACCATGCCGCGCGCCTGGCGCAAGACCGCCAAGGTGACGATCGAATATGACAGCCCGGTGCCGGCCCCGGTCACCCGCGGCAGCACGCTGGGGCGGCTGACCGTATCGGGGCAGGGGGTTCCCGATCTGGAAATACCGTTGCTGGCCGGCGCCGATGTGCCGCGGCTGGGCCTGCCCGGGCGCGCCCTGGCGGTGCTGTCCCGCTACGTCACCGGACGAAGCTGAGACGTGCCGGCGCGCCCTGGGGTGTTTTTCGCGCTCGAGGGCTGCGACGGCAGCGGCAAGACCGGGGCGCTGGCGCATCTGGGCGAGGCGCTGCGCGATGTTCCCGGCGGCTTGGTGCTCACGCGCGAGCCCGGCGGCACCGAAGAGGGCCTGGCCATTCGCGCCCTGCTGCTGGCGCGCGGGGCGCATGACTGGGAGCCGCAGGCCGAATTGCTTCTCATCGCCGCCGCACGGGCGCAGCATGTTGCGCGGGTGATCCGTCCCGCGATCGCGGCCGGCCGGGTGGTGGTGTCGGATCGCTTCGTGGGCTCGACCCTCGCCTACCAGGGCGGTGGCCGCGGCCTGGATGAGGCGGCGATCCGCACCGTGCATGCGCTCACCACCGGCGATCTCTGGCCTGACCTGACAATCGTGCTCGATGTCGATCCGCAGGTCGCGTTGGCGCGGGGCCTCGCGCGGCTGCGGGCGGAGGGCAGCCCGGAGGATCGTTTCGAATCGCTCGGACTGGCGTTCCAACACCGCGTCCGCGAGAGTTTTCTGCGTCAGGCCGCGGCTGCCCCGGCGCGGCATGTGGTGATCGACGCGAGCCGGCCGGCGGCGGCGGTCCAGGCGGCGGTGGCCGCGGCCATTCTCGATTTCCTGCGCCGCGCCAACGCCCCCTGAACGCAAACCCCCGCACCTTACGGTGCGGGGGCTGGCAGGCACGCGACAGAAAAAGTCCGGCTCAGACCGAGTAGTACAGCTCGAACTCAACCGGGTGCGGGGTGTGTTCGAAGCGGTACACCTCGTTCCACTTCAGCTCGATATAGCTCTCGATCTGGTCGGCGGTGAACACGTCGCCCGCGAGCAGGAACGCGTGGTCGGCCGCGAGCGCGCCGAGGGCTTCGCGCAGGCTGCCGCACACGGTGGGGATGCCGTGCAGCTCTTCCGGCGGCAGGTCGTACAGGTCCTTATCCATCGGGTCGCCCGGATGGATCTTGTTCTTGATGCCGTCGAGCCCGGCCATCAGCATGGCCGAGAAGCCGAGGTACGGGTTGGCGGCGGGATCAGGGAAGCGGACCTCGACGCGCTTGGCCTTCGGGCTGGTCGCATACGGGATGCGGCAGGACGCCGAGCGATTGCGCGAGGAATAGGCCAGCAGCACCGGCGCCTCGAAGCCCGGGATCAGACGCTTGTAGCTGTTCGTCGTCGGGTTGGTGAAAGCGTTGATCGCCTTGGCGTGCTTGATGATGCCGCCAATGTAATGCAGCGCCGTCTCCGACAAATCGGCGTAGCCGTTGCCGCCGAACAGCGGCTTGCCTTCCCTCCAGATCGACTGGTGGACGTGCATGCCCGAACCGTTATCGCCGTAGATCGGCTTCGGCATGAACGTCGCGGTCTTGCCGTAGCTGTGCGCCACGTTGTGGATGACGTACTTGTAGATCTGCAGATGGTCGGCCAGCCGCACCAGCGGGCCGAACTTAATGCCCAGCTCATGCTGGGACTGCGCCACCTCGTGGTGGTGCTTTTCGACGATGACGCCCATTTCGGCCATCGTGGACAGCATCTCGGCGCGCAAATCGCTCTCGCTGTCCACCGGCGGGACGGGGAAATAGCCGCCCTTGACGCTCGGACGGTGGCCCAGATTGCCTTCCGGGTAGTCCTTCAGGCTGGCCTGCGGGCCTTCCTGGCTGTCGATCTGGTAGATGCCGTAGTTCTGGCCGGTGCCGAACTTGACGCTGTCGAACACGAAGAATTCGGCCTCGGGGCCGAACACCGCGGTGTCGCCGACGCCGGATGCCCGCAGATAGGCCTCGGCCTTCTTGGCGGTGCTGCGCGGGTCGCGGGTATACGGCTGACCGGTGGAGGGCTCGATCACGTCGCACACCAGGATCAGCGACGGCTTGGCCGCGAACGGGTCCAGCACCGCGGTGCTGGCATCCGGCAGCAGGATCATGTCGGACTCGTTGATCGCCTTCCAGCCGGCGATCGAGGAGCCGTCGAACCCGAAGCCGTCGCTGAACACGTCCTCATCGATGGTCGAGACGTGCTGCGCCGTGTGCTGCCACTTGCCGCGCGGATCGGTGAACCGCAGGTCCACGTACTCGACGGAGTGCTCCTTGATCAGTTCCAGGACCTTGGCCACGTTGCTGTCGGTCGCCTTGCTCGTCATTACCTCATCCCTCGTCCAAACGCCGCCGGGCGGCGCAAAGGGAGCCGCCCCACGCGGCTCCCGTTGGCGGCCGCTTTACGTCGTTCGCAAAGCGGCCGGTAGTCGGTTTCGTTCCCCGCCCGGCGCGAGTCGGGCCGGCCGGTCAGACTGCATCCGACCCGCGTTCGCCGGTGCGGATGCGGATCACTTCCTCCACCTGGCTGACGAAGATCTTGCCGTCGCCGATCCGGCCGGTGCGTGCAGCATTCACGATCGCCTCGACTGCGCGCTCGACGAGGTCTTCGTCGCACACCACCTCGACCTTCACTTTAGGCAGGAAGTCGACGACATATTCGGCGCCGCGATACAGCTCGGTATGGCCCTTCTGCCGCCCGAAGCCTTTCGCCTCGACCACCGTGATGCCCTGCAGACCGACCTCGTGCAACGCCTCCTTCACCTCGTCAAGCTTGAACGGCTTGATGATCGCCTCGATCTTCTTCATCCGTGTTCGCCCGGGTGCCGGGCGCCCTCCTTAGAATTCTGGCAGCACTCTGAGGGCTGCCGCTGCGGCGCCTGGTGGTGGCGCCCCCACGACCGCCCATCCTCATGACAGAAGAGCGGTGGCCCAAGTTTGCACGAAGCGTGCCACCCGGCAATGCGCAGTTGGCCGTGCCAATGCCTCGTTTTACGGCAGCAGGGCCGCCCGCCTTCTGGGCGGTACTGCCCGGTTTCGCGCCATCGTGAGGCCGCCCGGCCGGCGGCGGTTGAACCCGGGTAAGGGTGCTTCCATACTCACGTGTCCGTGTTGCGCGGGCGCGCGAATATGGGCGCCCGTCCGCTCCGGCCGGACGGTGCCGCCCGCATCCGGCCGGGGAGGTCTGCCTGCGGTGACGCAGCCCAATGCGCTTTTATCGGCGACCGGAACCACCATCTTCACCGTCATGTCGGCGCTCGCCACCCGGCATGGCGCGATCAATCTCGGCCAGGGCTTTCCCGATACCGACGGGCCGGAGGACGTGGTGCGCGCCGCCGCCGAGGCGTTGCTGGACGGGCGCAACCAGTACCCGCCGATGACCGGCCTGCCGGAGTTGCGCCAGGCCGTCGCCGCCGCCAATGCCCGTTTCTATGGACTGCAGGTCGATCCCGACACCGAGGTCGTGGTCACCTCCGGCGCCACCGAGGCGCTCGCCGCCAGCCTGATGGCGTTGCTCGACCCGGGCGATGAGGTGGTGCTGATCGAGCCGCTGTACGACACCTACCTGCCGGTGGTGCGCCTGCTGGGCGCGGTGCCCCGGCTGGTGCGGCTGCAGCCGCCGCACTGGGAATTGCCGCGCGCCGAACTGGCCGCGGCCTTTGGCCCGAAAACCAAGGCGATCCTGTTCAACACGCCGATGAACCCGACCGGCAAAGTGTTCACCGCGGCCGAACTCGCCTTTATCGCCGATCTGCTGGTCCGCCACGACGCCTATGCGGTGTGCGACGAGGTCTACGAGCACATCACCTATGATGGCTGGCGGCACATCCCGCTGATGACGCTGCCCGGCATGCGCGAGCGCTGCCTGCGCATCGGCAGCGCCGGCAAGACGTTTTCGCTCACCGGCTGGAAGGTGGGCTACATCACCGCCTGCCGGGCGCTTGCCGGCGTGGCGGCGAAGGCGCACCAGAACCTCACCTTCACCACGCCACCCAACCTGCAGCGCGCCGTGGCGGTGGGGTTGGCCAAGGACGATGCCTATTTCGCCGGCCTGGCCGCCGGCCTGGCGGCGAAACGCGACCGGCTGGCCGCGGGGCTGGCGCGCATCGGCTTCGGCGTGCTGCCGGTGCACGGCAGCTATTTCATCACCGCCGATTTTTCCCCGCTGGGTTTCGGCGGCGACGATGCCGATTTCTGCCGCCATATCACCGAAGCCGCCGGGGTCACGGCAATCCCGGTCACCGCCTTCTATGAGGGCGAGGCGCCAAACCACTACGCCCGCTTCGCCTTCTGCAAGCGCCCGGAGGTGCTGGATGCGGCACTCGAGCGGCTGGCGGCGCATTTTGCCGACCCCCGTGCGGCCCCGTTGACGGGCCGGGCGCGAACGGCGTAGACCGCGCCTCCACCGGGTATGGCGGGCGTAGCTCAGATGGTAGAGCGCCAGGTTGTGGTCTTGGATGTCGCGGGTTCGAGTCCCGTCGCTCGCCCCATTCCGGTTTCCGGCGCTGCCGGCAGTCGTTAGGCTCGCCCGTCGCGATCAGGGGTCGCGCCGTCAGGCCACCCGGCCAGGCATCCCGCATCATCGATTGAACAGCCGCGTCGTTCACGGCGGTAAACCGATGTCCAGTTTCCCTGGGGTGGGTTAGACTGGCGGAAAATCATGATTCGCATAGAGCATAGGGTGAGCAGACATGGCCGGGTCGGTTAACAAGGTGATCCTGATCGGCAATTTGGGCAAGGACCCGGAGGTGCGGACCACCCAGGACGGCACGAAGATCGTGCAGTTCAACCTGGCCACGAGCGAGAACTGGACCGACCGCGCCTCGGGCGAGCGCAAGGAGCGCACCGAGTGGCACCGGGTTGTGGTGTTCAACGAGCGCATTGCCGATGTGGTCGAGAAATACGTGCGCAAGGGCCGCAAGGTTTACGTCGAGGGCGCGCTGCAGACGCGCAAATGGACCGACCAGTCCGGCCAGGAGAAATACACCACCGAAGTGGTGATCGGCCGGTTCCGCGGCGAACTCACCCTGCTCGACGGCCGCGGCGAAGGCGGTGAGGGCGGCGGGGCAGGCTATGGCGGCGAAAGCGGCGGCGGCTACCAGAAAACCGAGCGCGCCCCGGCAGCCCGCCCGGCCGCGCCGCCCGCGGCAGCGCGCGGCGGCCCGTCCTGGGACGCCCCCAAGGGCGGCAGCGACCTCGACGACGAGATTCCGTTCTGAAGGGGACGGTCTCTCATTCTGCGGGCAATGAACGAAATCGCGTCACGCTGAATGCGGGCAAGTCACAGTCATGGCCAAACGCACGACGGAGCCATCCCCCACCTACATCCTCAGAGCCGCGCTGCAACCACGGCTCTATCGTGACATCGAGATCGCAAAGGATGCTTCCCTGCACGATCTTGCCCTGGCGATTGTCCAGGCATACGACTTTGATTTCGACCATGCTTTCGGGTTCTACAGCAAGCTGACCGGGAACATCTATCAATCGCCGGTTCGCTATGACCTGTTCGCCGACATCGATGGCGATACCGAGTCCGGAAGCGTGAAGCGCACGTCCATTCAGACAGCCTTTCCCGGCATCGGCAGCAAGATGCTGTTCCTGTTCGACTTCGGCGATGAATGGCGGTTCAAGGTGGCGGTGACCGGCACCGGCGAGACCGTGCCGAAAACGCGCTACCCCAGGGTGGTGGCGAAAGCCGGCGAGGCGCCGCCGCAATATCCCGATCCGGACGAGGACGAATAGGACGATCAGGGCATCGCGTGCATGCCGCCCCACGGGTCGCGCACCGCATCGCCGTCCACATAGTCCGGCCCGATCGGCACTTTTCCGTGCCCGCCGGGGATGTCGAGCACGTAGGTCGGCCAGGCGAGGCCGGTCACCCGCCCGCGCAGCGCGGCCAGCAGCCGGCGGCCCTCGGCGATCGGCACGTGAAAATGTGACGTGCCGGGGGCGGGGTCCAACTGGTGCAGGTAGTACGGTTTGACCCGGGCGGTCAGCATCGCCCGGAACAGCGCCTCCAGCGCCTCGGCGCTGTCGTTCACCCCCTTCAGCAGCACCGATTGCCCGAGCACCGGCACGCCGCGCGCCTGCACCAGCCGCAGCGCGGCGCGTGCGGCCGGGGTGAACTCGCGGGCGTGGTTGGCGTGCACCACCAGCCAGAGCGGCGTCGGCCCATCGAGCGAATCGGCCAGCGCCTGCGTCACCCGCGCCGGGTCGGCGACCGGCACGCGGGTATGGATGCGCACCATCTCGACATGCGGGATGGAAGTCAGCCGGGCGAGCAATTCCCGCAGCCGGCGCGGGGCGAGCATCAACGGGTCGCCCCCGGAGAGAATAACCTCGCGAATGGCCGGATGGGCGCCCAGCCAGGCCAGGGCAGCGTCCAGTTCGGCCTCGGTCAGCACCCCGCCATCGGGGCCGACATGCGCCCGCCGGAAGCAGAAGCGGCAATACACCGGGCACACCAGCAGCGGCTTCAGCAGCGCCCGGTCCGGGTAGCGGTGCACGATGCCCTTCACCGGCGAGAGCGCGTCGTCGCCGATCGGGTCGGCGCGCTCATGCGGCGCGGTGACCAGCTCGGCCGGGTCGGGGATGAACTGCCGCCCGATCGGGTCGTCCGGGTGCCCGATCAGCGCCTGCATCGCCGGGGTAATCGCCATCGCATAGCGCGCCGTCACCGCGGCCACCGCGTCGCGGCTGGTGACCAGCCCGGCGGCGGCCAGGGCGTCGGCATCACGCAAGGTGCGGGGAGGGGGGCTGCCATCCAGCATGGCGATGGCTGTAATGTGCGCCCCCGCATGCCGCAACCATCCTGGCACCCCGAGAGCCTGGCCGCACGCCTGCCCTACTTGCGCCGCAGGGCCAGGCTGGCTGCCGCCGTGCGCGCCTTCTTCGACGCCCGTGGCTACCTGGAAGTGGAGACGCCATACGCCGTCACCGCGCCGGGCGAGGAGGTGCATCTGGCCGCCTTCGCCACCGAGCGCGTCAACCCCGACGGCGCCCGGACGAAATTGTGGCTGCATACGAGCCCCGAATTCGCCATGAAGAAATTGCTGGTGGGCGGGGCGGGGCCGATCTTCCAGCTCGCCCGGGTCTGGCGCAACGGCGAGGGCAGCGACCTGCACGCGCCCGAGTTCACCATGCTGGAATGGTACCGCCCCGGCGCCACGCTGGACGACCTGATGGCGGAAACCCATGCCCTGCTGCGCGCCGTGCTGCCGCCGGTGGTGGAATGCCGCGGCGTGCGCACCGACCTCGCCAGCGCCGAGCGTTTGTCCCTGGCCGAGGCCTTTTTCACCCATGTCGGCGCCGACCTGCTGGCCAGCGTCGGCGATGCGGCGGCGCTGGCCAAAAGCGCCGGCGTCGCGCTGCGCCCCGGCGAAAGCTGGGAGGATCTTTTCTTCCGGCTGCTGCTGGGGCGGATCGAGCCGCGCATCGGCCGCGACCACCCGACCTTCCTCACCCATTGGCCCGCCGCCCAGGCCGCCCTGGCCCGCCGCGACCCGGCCGACCCACGCGTCGCCGAGCGGTTCGAATTGTTCGTCTGCGGCATCGAACTGGCCAATGCCTTCGTCGAACTGACCGACGCCGCGGAGCAGCGGGCGCGCTTCCTCGCCGACCGGGCCTGCCGGACGGCGCTGTATGGCGATGCCGGCTGGCCGCTCGACGAGGCGTTCCTGGCCGCCCTCGCGCACGGCATGCCCGCCTCCGCCGGCATTGCGGTGGGATTCGACCGGCTGGCAATGATCGCCGCCGGTGCGGCACGCATCAGCGACGTGACCTGGCTGCCCTGAACCGGCCCCGCCAGACCTTGTTCAGCCGGGCCATTCATGGGGCGGAAAGCAAATCCGGGCAAGGTTCCGGCTCGCTTGCAACGGAACCGGAGGCAAGCCGTGGCGTGGACCGACTCTATCAGCATTCGCCGCAAGATCGCGGCAGGGTTCGGGCTGATCTGCCTCGGCACCATCGCTCTCGGTGGCTTCGCGGCGGTGCGGCTGGATGCGGTGCGGGCCAGCCTGGGCGATTTACGCACACGCGCCATCGTCGCCACCGAGGCGCTGTCCGCCATGGCCTGGTCGGCCGAGAAGATCCGCTTCTACCAGGCCTCCGTTCTCCTCAGCGACGGCGAGCTGCGCCAGGAGCGGATGAACTTCTTCCCTGGGCTGGATGCCGAACTGGACCGCGCCTGGACCCGCCTGGAACCAACCATCCACCCGGGCGAGGAGCAGCGTGTGGTCGCGCAACTGCAGGCGGCGCTGCAGCAGTTCCGCGCCACCGCCGGCGAATGGCGCGCGCTGCTTGCGCGCGGCGCGACGGACGGGGCGGTCGACCTGTTCAACAACCGCCAGAAAGACCAGATGCGCCTGCTGCGCGCGGCGCTGGAGGCGGCCATCCGCTTCGAGGAGCAGGCGGCGGACACAATCTCGGCCGAACTCGCCGCCCGCTCGGATGCGGCGCGGCTGTGGATATTGGGGTTGGTCGGCCTGCTCGGCCTGCTCGGCGCGCTGGCCGGCATGCTGCTGACGCGCGACGTGTCGCGGCCGCTGCAGGCGCTGCGGCGCAGCATGGCGGCGCTGGCGCACGACGAGGTGGACGTGGACATCGCCGCCCTGTCGCGCCGCGACGAGATCGGCGAGATGGCCCGCGGCGTCGCGGTGTTCCGCGACAACGTGCGCATCCGCCAGGCCCTGGAGCAGCGTCAGACCGGGGAAGCGGAATTCCGGGCCCGCCAGGCGCAGGCGATGGAACAGCTGGCGGATGACTTCAACCGCGCCGTCAGCGGGGTAATCACCGCGGTCGCGGCCTCGGCCGGCGGGGTCGAAGGCACCGCCGGGCGGCTGGCCGATCTGGCTCAGCTTGCCTCGGGGCAGGCCGGGTCGGTGTCCGGCACGGTGGGCCAGGCGACCGCGAACGTGGAGGAGTTGGCCGAGGCGGCGCAAGTGCTCGCCGCCGGCGGCGCCGCGGCGGTCGAACGGATCGAGCAGGCCAGCGCCACCGCCCGCCGGGCGGTGGCGGGCGCGGCACAGGCGCGGGCGGCCATGGACGGGCTGTCCGGCGCGGCCGACCGCATCGAATCGGTGGTCCAACTGATCAACACCATCGCCGGCCAGACCAACCTGCTGGCCCTCAACGCCACCATCGAGGCGGCGCGGGCCGGCGAAGCCGGGCGCGGCTTCGCGGTGGTGGCGAACGAGGTGAAAAGCCTCGCCGCCGCCACCACCAAGGCGACCGGCGAAATCGCCGGCCAGATCGCCGCCCTGCAGGCGGCGGCGCGTCAGGCGGCGCGCATGACCAGCGAGGTCGCCGGCGCGATCGGCGATGTCGCGGCGGCGGCGGGCTCGGTCGGTGACGTGGTGGCCACCCAGGAAACGGCGACCCAGGCGATCGCCCGCAATGTCGCCCAGGCAAGCCAGGGCATGCGCGAGGCGCACGGAGTCATGGCGCAGCTGAACGACGGCGCCACCGCCTCGGCCGGCGGAGCGCGCGAGGTGATGCAGGCGGCGCACAAGGTCACCGGCGAGGCCGAGGAACTCCGCCAGGAGATCGAGGCCTTCCTGGCGGCAATCCACAATGCCGGCGAGCGGCGCAAATACGAACGCATCCCCTGTGCGCTGGACGTACACCTCGCCGCCGCTTCCGGCACGGTTGCCGGGCGGCTGCGGGACATCTCGCTGGGCGGCTGCCGGTTCGGCGTGGCCCTGCCGGCGAAAAGCGGCGAGCAGGTCACCCTCATCGCCCCTGGCGGCGGCCAAATCCGCTGCCGCGTGGTGGCGGTCGAGGCGGACGCCACCCGCCTTCAGTTCGCCCTGGACGATGCCACAAGGCACGCGGTGCACAGCCTGCTGCCGGGCGCCCGCGCCGCCTGACCGGGGATCGGTCCGGCGAGCGCCGCCCTCAGCCGCGATCGGCGCGCCCGCCCACCACCAGACCGCCCACCACCAGACCGCCCACCACCAGAGCGCGGATGGCACGTATCCTGGCATGGTGGAATTCGGGCGCCAGGCTGTCCACGGTCAGCGTCTGCCGCCGCGTGACCCCGTCCACCGCCGGCCCGGCATGCACCATCTCCGTCAGGATCGCGGTGTCCAGCACCTCGTCCAGACAGGCCAGCAGGCCCGGCCGCCAGTCCGCCCGCAGCACCGCCAGCGCACCCAGGAGGGCGAAACAGCCCCAGTTCGACACCCCGGCCACGATCAGGTGCTGCGCCGGCGTGACACAGGCGATCGCGGCCCCGTTGGCGATGTGGCGCGCGATCAGCGCCTCCGGCAGCGCGCCCATGCCGATTTCGTTGCCGCCGTCGCCGATCGCCACCGTTCCCCACGGTCCGGCCGCGAACAGCTCGTGCAGGGGGGCGGTCCAGCCGCTCAGGTCGGCGCCGTGCATATTGCGCGGCACGCCGTCGCGCCCCGGGCCGCAGCGTTCGATGGCGATGGCGGTGGTGACCCCGTGCGCCGTCCAGGCGGTCGTCAGCGCCCCCATGTCCGCGCCCGGTGCGGCGGCATCGATCGGCACGTGCGGCACCGCCGCTCCGCGCAGGGCCGCCGCGCAGGCCTCCGCGCACAACGTGTCGGTGGCGATGCGGCAGGGCACGCCCACGGCGGCAAGCCCCGCGGCGAGCAGCGCCGTGCCCACCGGCCCATCGGTCTCCGCCGCCGGCGGGGTGCCGTGCGGAACGAAGAAACCCGTGATCAGGCCCAGCACCGGGCGCGGCGTTGCCGCGATCGCCGACGCCGCGCCGTACAGCCCGCCGGCGCCGGCGGCGAACAGGGGGGCGATGTTGCGGCCCACATCCTGCTGGACCGCCCGCTCGATGGCGCCGATCATCCGCCGCCGCTGTGCTTCTTCCGCCATTCCGGTCCCCCGGCCTTCCGTCCAGCATCCCGATTGCGGCCACGGACACAATGCCGGATCTGGCCATGTTGGCCGGTGCCCTTGCCGCTCCCGTCCAGTCGGTCTATCCGGGGATGGGGCAGGGGTTTGTCATTATTTCCTTCGTGGTGCTGCTGATCGGCGGGCTTGGTTCGATGGCCGCGGTGCTGCTCCGGCGGCCGGCCGGCCTGTTCGCGCGGGGCTGAGCCGCATGATTCTCGGCTCACCGCGGCTGCATTTCCTGTTCTTCCTGCTCGCCGTGCTGCTGGCCTGTGCGCCGATGTATGCGCCGCCGTACTATCTGGCGCTGGCCTCCACCGCGCTGGTGGCGGCGATGTTCGCCCTCAGCCTGCAATTGCTGGTGGGCGGGACAGGGCTGGTCAGCCTCGGCCATGCGGCGTTCTTCGGCCTCGGCGCCTATGCGGTGCAGCTGACCACGCGGCTGCTCGGCGCGCCGCCGCCGATCTTCCTGACGCTGCTTGCCGCTGCCGCCCTGGCCGGCGGGACGGCGCTGGCGGTGGGCGCGCTGGCGCTGCGTACGCGCGGCTTTTTCTTCCTGATGAGCACGCTCGCCTTCGGGCAGATGCTGTTTTTCATCTTTCGCGACACGCGGCTCGGCGGCGGCACCGACGGCGTGTTCATCCCGCGCCCGGCATTCGGCGTGGGCCGCCTGGTGCTGCAGGTCGCAGACGCCGACCGGCCCGGCGTGCTGCTGCTGCTGAACCTGGCCGTGCTCGTGGGGATGTATGTCGGGCTGGACGTGCTGATGCGCACGCTGTTCGGCCGCGCGCTGCAGGGCATCAAGGCCAATGAGCAGCGCATGGCCGCCACCGGCCATGATGTCGGCGCGCTGAAACGCGCCGCCTTCGTGCTGGCCGGCACGCTGGCCGGCATTGCCGGCCACATGGCCGCCGTGACCGATGCCTTCGTCACCCCGGACCTGCTGGGCTGGCACCGTTCGGTGGACGCCCTGCTGATGGTGCTGCTCGGCGGCATCGGCACGCTGTATGGCCCGATCCTCGGCGCCTTCGCCTTCACCGGACTCGCCGAGGCCAGCCAGTCCATGACCGGACGGCAGGGAGTGGTGGAGGGGCTGGTGGTGCTCGCCGTCGTGCTGGCGCTGCCGCGCGGCCTCGCCGGCCTGCGCGGGCGCGCGGCCCGATGACGCTGGTGCTTGAGGGCGAGCGGCTGTCGCGCCGTTTCGGCGGCCTGCGCGTGCTCAGTGACGTGTCGCTGCAATTGCGCCGCGGCGAGCTGCACGTCGTCACCGGCCCCCACGGCGCCGGCAAGAGTACCCTGGTGAACCTGCTCTCGGGCGAGCTGGCTCCGGATTCCGGCCGCATCCGCATCGACGGGAAAGACGTGACCGGCTGGCCCAACTGGCGGCTCGCGCGGGCCGGCATCGGCCGCTCCTTCCAGCGCAGCACCGTCATGGAAGCCATGACGGTGCTGGAGAATGTGCGCCTCGCCGCGCAGGCCGTGCTGGTGCCGCGCCGGCACCTGCTGCGTCCGGCGGCGGATGAGCCGGTGTCGCTGCACGCCGCCGTCAGGGTGCTGCTGCGCGTCGGCCTCGCCGATGCCGCCGGCCGCATCGCCGCCACGCTCCGCCACGGCCAGCTTCGCCTGCTGGAAATCGCCGTGGCGCTGGCCGGGCAGCCACGCGTGCTGCTGCTGGACGAGCCGCTGGCCGGCATGGGCGGGGAGGAGAGCCAGCGTCTCGCCAGCCTGCTGCGCGAGCTGGCACGCGACCATGCCGTGCTGCTGATCGAGCGCGACATGAAGGGGGTGTTGGCGGTGGCGGACATAATAACGGTGATGCTCGACGGCCGCGTGCTGGAGCGTGGGTCCCCGGCGCGTATCCGGGAATCCGCCGCCGTGCGCGCGGCCTGGCCGGGCCACGACGCATGAGCGAACCGGCTGGCAATGGACACCCTGGCGGGCGGTGCCTAGATCGGAAACGGACGCAGCATAAGGAGTGCCAAGATGATCGAAGCCTGGACCTGGCCGACGCCGAACGGCCACAAGGTGCACATCGCCCTGGAGGAACTGGCGCTTCCGTACAAGGTCATCCCCGTCAACATCAGCGCCGGCGAGCAGTTCAGGCCGGAATTCCTGGCGATCACCCCGAACCACCGCATCCCCGCCATCGTCGATCCCGACGGGCCGGGCGGCCAGCCGATCACCCTGTTCGAGTCGGGCGCCATCCTGATTTATCTGGCCGAGAAGGCCGGCCGCCTGATCCCCGCCGACCCGCGCGCCCGCTACACCTGCCTGCAATGGCTGATGTTCCAGATGGGCGGCATCGGGCCGATGTTCGGCCAGTTCAACCATTTCAGCAATTACGCGCCGGAGCAGATCCCCTACGCCATCGAGCGCTACCAGAACGAGGTGCGCCGCCTGCACCGGGTGCTGGAAAAGCGACTCGCCCAGGCCGAATGGCTGGCCGGCGACGAATATTCGATCGCCGATATCATCACCTACCCCTGGTTGCGCCACCCGCATCGCCGCGGTGTCGATTTCAACGATTTTCCCAACGTAAAGCGCTGGTTCGAGGCGATCGACAGCCGCCCCGCCGTGCAGCGCGGCTGCGCCGTGCTGGAGGAACATCAGCGCAAAGGCGCGATCACCGACGCCGCCCGCGAGATTCTGTTCGGCAAGACCCAGTTCACGGTCCGGTGATCTTTTCCAACCATGCTATCATGCTGCGCGCGGGGGTTGTATCGTTACCTCCAGCCACCCTTGGCACGGAAGGCAGTGCTCGACGACGATGACTGCACGCATCCTCATCGTCGACGACGTGCCGGCGAACACGCGCCTGCTCGAAGCCAAGCTATCGGCCGAGTACTATCAGGTGGCCACCGCCCAGGACGGGTTCGAGGCCATCCGCCTCGCCCAGGCCTGGCAGCCCGACCTCATCCTGCTCGATGTGATGATGCCGGAGATGGACGGCTACGAGACCTGCCGCCGGCTCAAGGACGACGCCGCCACCATCCATATCCCTGTCGTCATGGTCACCGCCCTCGGCGAGCCCGGCGAGCGGTTGCGCGGCCTGGAGGCGGGGGCTGATGATTTCCTGACCAAGCCGGTCGAGTACGACACGTTGCTGGCGCGGGTGAAGTCGCTGGTGCGGCTCAAGCGCCTGCTGGATGAATGGCGCCTGCGCGGCGAGACCGCCCGCGCGCTCGGGCTCACCTCGGAATCCCTGGCGCCGCCCTCGGTCGCCGGCGCCCGCGCGCTGGTGGTGGACGACTGGGACCTTGGCGCCCAGACCGTGCAGGACGCGCTGTCGCGGGAGGGCATTCTGCCCGGCCGTGCCGCCTCGGAAGCCGAGGCGCTGGCGCTGACCGCCGCCATTCCGTTCGACCTGGTGGTGCTCAGCCTGTCGATGACCGCCGAGGACCCGCTGCGGCTGGCCTCCCGCCTGCGCGCCACCGACGCCACCCAGGACATTCCGCTGCTGCTGGTCGCCGAGCCCGAGCAGAAGGACCGCATCCTGCGCGGCTTCGACCTCGGCGCCAATGACTGGCTGCTGCGCCCGATCGACGAGAACGAGCTGCGCGCCCGCGCCCGCAACCAGGTCCGCCGCAAATTCTACCAGGACCGCCTGCGCGCCGACCTCGGCACCGCGCTGGAGATGGCGCTGACCGACCCGCTCACCGGCTTCTACAACCAGCGCTACCTGATGCGGCACCTGCGCGGGCTGATGGCCACCGCCCAGGCCGGCGGCATCGCGGTGATGATGGTCGATGTGGACCATTTCAAAAGCATCAACGACCGCTTCGGCCATCCGGCCGGCGACCGGGCACTGAAAGCCGTGGCCGACACGCTGCGCGGCCGCACCCGCGTGTTCGACAGCATCGCCCGCTATGGCGGCGAGGAGTTCGTGGTGGTGATGCCGGGCACCGGCCCGCAGGATGCCATGACGGCGGCCGAGCGGCTGCGCGTTTCGATCGAGCACATGCCGTTCAGCCCCGAACCCGGGGTGATGCATCCGCTGACCGTCAGCATCGGGGTGGCATTCGGCGATATCCGCAACCACAGCGCGGAGTTGCTGCTGCAGGCCGCCGACCAGGCGATGTACCGGGCCAAGGGCGCCGGTCGCAACCGGGTGGAACTGGCCGCCTCACCGGCGGCCTGATTCACCCACGGCGTGGTTTATCGGCGCCTTGGAACCTACTTGATCTTGGCTTCCTTGAACGCGACGTGCTTGCGCGCCACCGGGTCGTACTTACGGAACTCAAGCTTGCCGGTCTGGGCGCGGGCGTTCTTTTTCGTCACGTAGAAATAGCCGGTGTCGGCGGTGGACACGAGCTTGATCTGGACCGTGTTTGTCTTGGCCATATTGAAAAATCCTTCGAAGGACCGCCCTCATCGCGCATCCGGGCGGGGGGCGTCAAGGGAGAAAACAAGGCCAGGCAGGGGAATCGCACTTGGAATTTCCTTGACAGCGCGACGGCGGCTTGCGCGGGGCGGGGCGATGGATTCTACCGGAGGGCGCGGGAAACCTGCGGTGGGAGGACGCCTTGGATCAGTTTGCCGGCTGCTGGGAGGGTCTGGAAGACCCACGAACCGGGAATGCCGGGCTGCATGACTTCCATGAGTTGCTGATGATTGCGCTGTGTACAGTGTTATGTGGCGGCCAGGGTGCGGTGGACATGGCTCGGTTTGCGGAAGCGAAAGAGCCGTTCCTGCGCGGCTTTCTCAAGCTGGAGAAGGGCATTCCAAGTCACGACACTTTCAGCCGCCTGTTCCGCCTGCTCGACCCGGCGCAGTTTGGCGCGGCGTTTCAGCGGTTCATGGCGCAGTTTTCGAGTACGGTTCAGGGCGTTGTAGCGATCGATGGCAAGGTTCTGCGTCGCTCCTTCGATCGCGCCAGCGGCAAGTCACCGCTGCACATGGTCAGTGCCTGGGGATGCGAGCAGCGCCTGGTGCTGGCGCAGATCGCCACCGACGCCAAATCAAATGAGATCACCGCGGTGCCGAAGTTGCTGGAGATGCTGTCACTGAAAGGCACGATCGTGACCGCCGACGCGCTCAACTGCCAGCGGGCGATTGCTCAGCAGATCGTCGATCAGGGCGGCGACTATGCCCTGGCGCTGAAGGGCAATCAGGGCACGCTGCATGATGACGTCAGCACGTTCCTCAATGACCCGGCCAGCAAACCGGCGACGAGCGCGCAAAACGTGGACGCCGATCACGGCCGCATCGAGACCCGCACGGCCACGGTCTCGACCGATATCGACTGGTTGCAGCGGGATCATCACTGGCCCGGCCTGGCGGCCATCGGCAAGGTTGTCCGTATCCGTGAAACCGCGAGCAAGACCACCACCGAGACCGCCTACTACCTTCTCAGCACAGCGCTATCCGCGACACGCTTCAACGAGGTCGTCCGCGAGCACTGGGGTGTCGAAAACCGGCTGCACTGGCGGCTGGATGTGGTGATGAACGAGGATCAGGACCGGACCAGACTGGGCAACGGGCCACACAATCTTGCGGTCCTGCGACACATGGCCCTGAACGTCATGCAGAAGGACGGCTCCAAGGGCTCTCTGCGCGGCAAGTTCCAACGGGCCGGTTGGAACGATGCCTATCTCTCCAAACTCCTCGGATCCTTCTGAAATGCGATTGCCCTGCAAGGCCAGGGCTCTGCCCTGGACCCGCTAAGGGCGGAGCCCTTAGAACCCATTCGTTTAGAGGGTCTTGGGAAAGAGGGAGGTGAGGGAGGTGCCGATCCACCTCCATACCCCCCTCTTTCCCAAGACCCTTTAAGTGATGGGGTCCAGGGGCCTCTCGGCCCTTGGCGGGTCCAGGGCAGAGCCCTGGCCTTCCTTTCTACCTCGCCGGCCCCAGCAGCGCCGCCGCGTAGGCGGCCGGCGTCTCGATCAGCTTGCGCGCCGCCAGCAGGTCAGTGTCGCGTCCTTCGGCGGCCGGGCAGGTGTTGCGGATCTCCAGCATCTCCGCCGGCGGCAGCGGCGCCCGGGCCGAGCGGTGGCGCTGCAGCGGCCGTGCCAGCATCGATCGCCCCTGGGTCAGTTCAGCCAGTTGCCGCATCAGCGAATTGACGCCCAGGCTGGTGCACACCTGCGGCAGCACCCCCAGGCCCTGGATCGGCCAGCCCAGCGGCGCCAGCACGCGGCTCCAGGTGACCAGCAATTCGCCGCCATCCGGCAGCGGGGCGATGGTCTGCACCAGCCCCTTGCCGAGGGTGGAACTGCCCACCACCACCGCCCGTCCCTGGTCGGCCAGCGCCGCGGCCAGGATCTCGGCGGCGCTGGCGGAGCGGCCATCCACCATCACCACCACCGGCAGGCCGTGGCCGAGATCGGTCCCCTCGGCGTGGAAATCATGCGCCGCGGCGGGGTCGCGACCCTGGGTCAACGCCACCAGCCCGTCCGGGATCAACGTGTCGGCCGCCGCCGCCGCCTGCCGCAACAGCCCGCCGCGGTTGCCGCGCAGGTCCAGCACCAGACCCCGCGGTGGCCGCGGCCCGGCCAGCCCGCGCACGATCTCGTTGGCCAATCGGGCGCCAGTGTCGCTGGCGAAGCCGGTGACCCGCAGCACCAGCAGATCGCCCACCCGCGCCGGTACCACCGTCTCGGGCGGCACCAGGGCGCGCACGAGTTCCACCCTGCGATTCCGCCCGTCACGGCCGCGCAGCGACACCGTCACCAGCGTTCCCTCCGGCCCGGCCAGCAGGGCGTTCACCGATTCGAGGTCGGCCCCCTCGGTGGTCTGCCCGTCCACCGCCAGGATGCGATCGCCCGCATGGACGGCCGCCGCCGCCGCCGGACCGTCGGGCGCCACGTCCTGTATCGTGAAATCGTGGCCGCTATGCGCTACCTGCGCCCCGATGCCGGCCCGGCCGGCGCGGTGCAGCCGGTCGTCGGACGCCTCGGCCGGCGGCGCGTAGCGCGAATAGGGGTCCAGATGGTTGAACAACTCGTCGAAGAAATTGCGCAGCACGCCCTGCGTGCCGGACCGCCGCACCGCCTCGGAGGCGTCCCAGGCCGCCCGCACGAGTTGCGATGTGGCTTCGGCCCAGCCCTCGGCATCGTCCGGCGCGGGCGGCGCGCGGGCCGCCAGGGTGCGGTTGCCGATGGTCAGGCGCAGCGTGTCCTCGTGCAACTCCACCGTCAGCCTTGCATCGAGGGTGGTCAGGCCGCGCAGGCCCCACAGCGCCAGCTGCCAGACCGGCACCGCCTCCAGCGTCCGCGGCGCCATGAAGGCGAGCGCAGTGGCAGTGACCTGGGTGACCAGGCGCTGGTCCAGGGCCTGGCCGGGCACGAAGGGTTCGGCCGAAGCGGGCGGCACGAAATACAGCAGAAACAGAAACCAGGTGATCATCACCGTCGCCGGGAGCGTCCCCTTCCGTTGCCCGGCCCGGACGAACCGCCAGCCGTTCCCTGCAGAATGTGGAACACCAGCCCGCCGGTCACCGGGCTCGCCTCGGCGAGCAGCACCTCGACCTCCTGTGTCAGGCAATAGGTGAGGCGCGTGCGGCGGCCCGAGAGGGTCTGGGTCGCTTCGTCATGGAACCAGAAATCGTCTTGCAGGGAAGACACCGGAACAAGTCCACTCGCGCCGTTAACCGCGACTGTGACGAAAAGACCGAACCGGGTCACCCCGGAAATACGCGCCGCGAACACCGTTCCGACCTTATCAGCCATGAACGCAGCGAGGTACCGGTCAATGGCGTCGCGTTCCGCCAGGGCCGCGCGGCGCTCGGTGGCGGTGATGTGCTCGGCCCAGTCGGCCAGATGCGGGGCCTCGGCCTCGGCCAGCCCGTCATCGCCGAGCCGCAACCCCCGCACCAGCGCGCGGTGCACCAGCAGGTCGGCGTAGCGCCGGATCGGGCTGGTGAAGTGCGCGTAGCGCGCCAGGGCCAGGCCGAAATGGCCCACATTATCCACCGCATACGCCGCCTGCGACTGGCTGCGCAGCATCACCTCGTTGACCAGCGGCGCCTGCTCCGTGCCGGCGACCTTCTTCAGCACCCCGTCGAGATCGCGCGGGTGCAACTGGTTGCCCGGCGGCAGGGTGATGTCGAGGCTGCGCAGGAAGCCGCGCAACGCCTCCAGTTTCTCCTCCGAGGGCGGGGCATGCACGCGGTAGACGCAGGGCTGGTGCAGCCGTTCCAGCTCCTCGGCGGCAGCCACGTTGGCCAGCACCATGAACTCCTCGATCAGCCGGTGGCTGTCGAGTCGCGGGCGAGGGGTCACGGACGCCACCCGCCCGGCGTCGTCCAGCAGGACGCGGCGCTCCGGCAGGTCGAGGTCGAGGGTGCCGCGGGCGTCGCGGGCGGCCAGCAGGGTGCGGAAGGCGGCGTACAGGGCGGGCAGCGGCAGGCCGAGATCGTCGCCGGCCTCCTGCGCCGCCTGCACCTGCTCATAGGTGAGGCGGGCGGCGCTGCGCATCAGGCCGCGGCCGAAGCGATGGCCGGTTTTTCGTCCCGCCGCATCGACGCGCATTTCGACGAACAGGCAGCCGCGATCCTCGCCCGGGCGCAGGCTGCACCAGCCATTCGACAGCGCCTCCGGCAGCATCGGCACGACACGGTCAGGGAAGTAGCAGGAATTGCCACGGGTGCGCGCCGAACGGTCGAGCGCCGAATCGGGGCGGACGTAATGCGCCACGTCGGCGATCGCCACCACCAGGCGGAACCCTTTCTCGTCCGCCGCCGCGAACACCGCATCGTCGAAATCGCGCGCATCCTCGCCGTCGATGGTCACCAGCGGCAGGTCGCGCAGATCGGTGCGTCCCTGCGGGCCGAGGCCGCGCGCGCGGTCGGCCTCGGCGAGCGCGGCGGCGGGAAATTCCACCGGGATGTCATGGGTGTGGATGACGATCAGGCTGACCGAGCGGGCATCGCCCATGCTGCCCAGCCGCTCGACCACGCGCGCCGGTTTGAGGCCGGTGCCGGTGGAGGGCAGGGGGGCGGCCAGCACGATCTCGCCGGCTTTCGCCTCGCCTTCCTCGCCGGGCGGCACGGTCCACTCGGCCTTGGAGCGGCGGTCGGTCGGCACGATGCGCCCGCCGCCGCCCCGCACGGCGGGGTGGAACACGCCCACCACGCGGCCGGGCGCGTCGGTCAGGCGTTTCAGCGTGCGGCCTTCATATTTGCCGGGACCGATCGGGGTCAGCCGGGCCAGCACGCGCTCGCCCGGCGCCAGTGCCGGACGGCCGCGCGGCTCGGCCGCCATCAGCACCAGCGGCGGCGGGCCGTCGCCGTCCCAGTCCACCGGGCGGGCGATCGCGTCGCCATCCGGGTCGGTGCCGGTGATCCGCACCACCATGGCGTCCGGCAGCCGGCCGGGCGCGGCGACGCGGCGGCGGCCGGCCGGGGCCACCTCGCCTTCGGTGGCCATGGCCTTCAGCAGGTCGCGCAGCTCGAGTTGCTGGTCGGAGGTCAGGCCGAATTCGCGGGCGATCTCGCGTTTGCCGACGCGGCCGGGGGACTCGCGCACGAAGCGGCGGATGGCATCGCGGCTGGGCAGTTCGGGCGGGTCGCGGCGCTTGCGGGCCATGGGGTTGGACCTGACAACCGGCTCATCCCGCCTTGCGGGCAGGCGCTGCCTTGGAAGCCGCTTTGTTGGCAGGTGCCTTTTTTGCCGCCGCCTTCTTCGCCACCGGCTTTTTCGCTGCCGCCTTCGCCGGCGCGGCCCGCTTTTCGGCCGCTGCCTTCGGCGCCGCCGCTTCTTTTTCCTTCTTCGCCGCCGCTTTCTTCGCCGCGCCCTTGGCGCCGCGCGGCTTCATCGGCTTGCCCTTTTCCGCCAGCAGCGCCACCGCCTCTGCCAGCGTGATGTCGTCCATGTCCACGTCGCGCGGCAAGTTGGCGATCCGGCTGCCGTGTTGGGCATAGGGGCCGAACCGCCCCTTGCGCACCAGCACCGGCTCGCGGTCGGACGGATGCGGACCCAATGCGCGCACGCTGGCCAGTTTCTTCGCCAGCAGGTCCACCGCCCGGTTCAGCCCGACCACCAGCACGTCGTCGTCGCGGTCGAGCGAGGCGAAAATCCCGCCCATCTTCACATACGGCCCGAACCGCCCCAACCCCGCCTCGATCGGCTCCTTCGCCTCCGGATGCAGGCCGACGATGCGCGGCAGCGACAGCAGCGACAGCGCCTGCTCCAGGGTGATGCTGTCGCCGTCCAGGCCCTTCGGCAGGCTGGTGCGCTTCGGCTTGGTCTTGCTGCCCTCGATCTGCTCGCCCTGCTGCGCATACACCCCGTACGGTCCGCGCCGGACGGTTATTTCCTCGCCCGTCTCGGGATGATGGCCGAGCGCGCGCATACCCTCCTTGAGGGTATCGCCGTTTTCCTCGCCGGTATCGATCGCCAGCCGGCGGGTGTACTGGCAGGCCGGGTAGTTCGAACAGCCGATGAAGCTGCCGTGCCGGCCGAGCTTCAGCCCGAGCCGGCCGGCGCTGCAGGCCGGGCAGGTCCGCGGGTCGGTGCCATCGTCGCGCGCCGGGAAGAAATGCTCGCCGAGGTCGCGGTCCAGGGCGGCGATAACATCGCCGATCTTCAGGTCGCGGGTGCCCTCGACGGCGCGCGAGAACTCCTCCCAGAAGGCCCGCATCACCGCCCGCCAGTCCGCCCGTCCGCCGGAGATGTCGTCGAGCTGCTCCTCCAGGTTGGCGGTGAAGCCGGTATCGACGTAGCGGTTGAAGAAACTGACCAGGAAGGCGGTGACCAGCCGGCCGCGGTCCTCCGGGATGAACCGCTTGCGGTCCAGCCGCACATATTGCCGGTCCTGCAGCACGGACAGAATCGAGGCGTAGGTGGAAGGCCGGCCGATGCCAAGCTCCTCCATCTTCTTCACCAGGCTGGCTTCCGAATAGCGCGGCGGCGGCTGGGTGAAATGCTGATCTGCGGTCACCCAGGTGCCGTCGGGGGCGTGCCGGAGCGGGTCGCGCTCGCGCATCGGCGGCAGCATACGGTCCGCATCGTCTTCGGCCGTGTCGTCCAGATCCTCACGATACAGCTTGAGGAACCCGTCGAACGCCATGATCGAGCCGGTGGCGCGCAGCTTCGGCCCGTTCGGCCGGGCGGGGTCGGCCACGTCCACCGCCACCTGGTCGAACTCGGCCGACTGCATCTGGCTGGCCACCGCCCGCTTCCACACCAACTCGTACAGCCGGCGCTGGTCCGGGTTGAGGTGGTGGGCCACGCTGTCGGGCGTGCGCGCGACATCGGTCGGCCGGATCGCCTCGTGCGCCTCCTGGGCGTTCTTGGCGCGGCTGGTGTATTCGCGCGGCGCCGCGGGCAGGTACGCCGGCCCGTAAGCCTCCTTCACATGGCCACGGATGGCCGTAATGGCCTCGCTCGCCATCTGCACGCCGTCGGTGCGCATGTAGGTGATCAGGCCGACGGTGTCGCCGTCGATGTCCGCGCCCTCATAGAGCTGCTGCGCCAGCCGCATGGTCTGCTGGGCGCCGAAGCCGAGCTTGCGCGATGCCTCCTGCTGCAACGTCGAGGTGGTGAAGGGCGCCGGCGGGTTGCGTTTGACCCGCTTGCGCTCGACCGAGGCGACGCTGAAGCTGCCGGCTTCGACCGCTGCCTTGGCGCGCAGTGCCGCGGCCTCGTTGGGCAGGTCGAACTGTTCGAGCTTTTTTCCGTCCAGGTGGGTCAGCCGCGCCGTGAACGGCGCCCCGGCGGGGGTGAGGAAAGCCGCCTCGACGGTCCAGTACTCGCGCGCCCGAAACGCCTCGATCTCGGCTTCGCGCTCGCAGATCAGCCGCAGCGCGACCGACTGCACGCGTCCGGCGCTTTTGCTGCCCGGCAGCTTGCGCCACAGCACCGGCGACAGCGTGAACCCGACCAGGTAATCCAGCGCCCGGCGCGCCAGATAGGCCTCGATCAGCGGCTGGTCGAGGTCGCGCGGGTGTTCGACCGCGTAGCGGATGGCGTTGCGGGTGATCTCGTTGAAGGTGATGCGCCGCACCTCGACGCCCTTGAGGGCGCGCTGGGCGTCCAGCATGGCGCGCACATGCCAGCTGATCGCCTCGCCCTCGCGATCGGGGTCGGTGGCCAGATAGAGGGTGCGGGCGCCCTTGAGGGCCTTGGCGATGGCGGCAACCTGCCGGCTGCCGCGGTCGTCGGCCTCCCAGTCCATCTCGAAATCGTTATCGGGGCGCACGCTGCCATCCTTGGGCGGCAGATCGCGCACGTGACCGAAGCTGGCCAGCACGGTGAACTTGCTGCCCAGATACTTGTTGATGGTCTTCGCCTTGGCAGGCGATTCGACGACGACGATGTCCGTCATGCGGTCCTGTTCTCGGGGGCCAGTTCTCGGGGAGCGGCGGCGTGCGGGTCGCGCCTAATGACCGGGATCGGCGAGCAATGCAACCATGTTCCCCGGCTGCATTTCCACGCGGCCGGCCACTTCCAGCATCAGCAGCACGGCCATTACGGCACCGGGCGTCAACTGGGAGCGGCGGATGAGTTCGTCAACCGATGTTGCCGAAGGCCCCAGAAGCGACGTGATCCGGTCGCGGATGCGGCCGGCCGCCGTCGGGTCCTCCGGCGGTTCGGGCAAAAAGGCGGGCGGTTCCAACAGGCCGCGCCGGCGGGTGAATTGCGGCCCGCGCCCCAGCCCCTCGCCCGGATGTTCGGGCAGATCCTCCAGCACGTCGGCGGCCGTTTCGACCAGCCGCGCGCCCTGGCGGAGCAGGTCGTTCGCCCCCCGGCAGCGCGGATCGAGCGGCGAGCCCGGCACGGCGAACACCTCCCGCCCGGCCTCCTGCGCATGCCGCACGGTAATCAGGCTGCCCGAGCGCAGCGCCGCCTCCACCACCACGACGCCGAGCGACAGCCCGGCGATGATGCGGTTGCGGCGCGGGAAATGGCGCGCCTGCGGCGCGGTGCCGGGCGGCGCCTCGGCAACCACGGCGCCGCCGCGGGCGATGCGCGCCTGCAGGTCGGCGTGCTCGGGCGGGTAGGGCATGTCGATGCCGCCGGCCACGCAGGCCACCGTCATGCCGGCCCGCAGCGCCCCTTCATGCGCCGCCGCGTCGATGCCGCGGGCCAGGCCCGACACCACCACCAGCCCGGCGGCGGCCAGACCCTCGGCCATCGATTCCGCCAGACGCTGGCCGTTCGCCGAGGCGTTGCGGCTGCCCACCATGGCCACCGCCCGCCTGTCCAGCACGTCCGGCCGCCCCTGCACGGCCAGCACCGGCGGCGCATCCTCCAGCAGGGCGAGCAGCTTCGGATAGCCGGGCGAGTCCACGAACAGCAGGGCGGCGCGGGCGCGGCCGGCCAGTTCCAGCTCGCGCTCGGCATCGTCGCGGCCGGGGATGGCGGGGCCGGTCTCGCGCCCGCCGGCGCGGGCCAGGCCGGGCAGGGCGTCCAGCGAGGCGGCGGCGCTGCCGTAGCGGCGCAGCAGGCGGCGATAGGTGACCGGGCCGACCCCTTCGGTGCGGGCGAGCCGGAGCCGGTCGAGGTCCTCGCTCATTTCCCCCCGCTGCCAGGGGTGCCACCGATGCGGGGTTCGGTGCCGGCCAGCAGGCGGCGGATATTGGCGTGGTGGCGGCCGACGATGAGGGCGGCGGTCACCATCACCAGCGCCTCGACCGGCAGCGGCGTCCCCACCAGAACGCCGATCACCGGTGCGGCGATGCAGGCGGCCAGGGCGCTGGCCGAGGAAATGCGGGTGATCAGCGCGGTGCCGAGCCAGACCAGGGCGGCGGCCAGCCCGGCCAGCGGGGCGGCGGCCAGCAGCACGCCGAGGCCGGTCGCCACTCCCTTGCCGCCCTTGAAGCCAAGCCAGACCGGGAACAGATGGCCGATGATGGCGCCCAGCCCGGCGGCAAGCGCGCCGTCATCACCGGCCACCTGCACGCCGATCAGCACCGCCGCCGCCCCCTTCGCCGCGTCCAGCGCCAGCGTTGCCGCGGCAAGCCCCTTGCGGCCGGTACGCAGCACGTTGGTGGCGCCGATATTGCCCGAGCCGATCTTGCGGATGTCGCCCAGGCCGGCCAGCCGGGTCAGCAGCAGGCCGAACGGAATGGAGCCGAGCAGATAGCCCCCCAGGACGAGCAACGGCGCGAGCAACAGCAGCGTCATGGCGCATGGCTTTCGGCCGCCGGCGAACCGGCGAGCCGGCGGAACAGCACCGCGGCGGCCGGAATCACGAACAGCGGCGCCGCATGCATGACGATGCGCCCGATCTGGAAGAGCTGGGTCGGCTCCAGTTCCAGCTCGATCGCCGTCCCCACGACCACCATGGCCGGGATCATCAGCAGATCAATCGGGCGAAACAGCGCGACCGCCGCCGGCAGGGAGGGCGGGTTCCGGCGGCGCCCGCCGAGATGGCCGATCAGACCCAGGCCGAGCAGCACGGTAATCGGCAACACATTCAGCACCAGGCCGCTGGGGCTCAACTGGGCGGCGAAGTTGCTGCGCAGCGTCTCCAGATAGCTGCCCGGCTCCAGGTGGTAGCTGGTGCCCGGCAGATGGCCGAAGGCGATCAGCCCGGTATAGAGCAGCATCGCCGCCATGGCCGTCGCCCACTGAAAAGACAGCGCCTCGCGATCGGCGGTGGAGGCGATGCAGCGGAAGGTCAGCCACAGCGCGAAGACGATGGCGATCTTTTCGTTGATGATCGGCGCCGACAGCAGCAGCAGGGCAAAGCCGTACCGGTTTGGCAGCAGATACAGGCCGAGCGTGACCAGCAGGATCGCCAGCGGGTCGAGCGCGTAGAACTGGCTGTACCAGCACAGCACGAACAGCAGCGCGGCGGCCAGCAGGGCGGCGCCGGCATCCTGGCCGGCGCGGTCGCGGGCCAGACGATAGGCCGCATACATGGTGCCGGTGAGGGACAGGTAGGACAGGAACGCCAGCGCCGCGGTGGCCTGGACCAGATTGGGAGCCATGCCGGCGGGCGCGGTCGCCAGCGGCAGCGGCGGCAGGCTGAAATAGAACGGCACCGCGGCCAGCACGGAGAGCGCCCGGTAACCGGCGGGCGCCACCGGGATCGCCCCCCCCGGCAGGCCGAGCAGGCCGAGCAGGAACCGGGCGTATTCGTCGCCCGGGATGGTTCCGAACAGGGTCAGCCAGTAGATCACGAAAAAGAACGGCAGCAGCACGACCGCCAGGATCGCCACGGCGGCGGTGCCGCGCAGCAGGCCGACCGGCGAGACGCCGCCCGAAGCTGACATGCCGTGCGTGGTGCCGTGCGCTCCGTGCGGATTGTAAGACCCGTGCGGGGTGCGCCGGGGACTATGCCGGGCGCTGGGCGCATGGCCATGCCCTTTGCCATGCCCGTCATCGTGCCCGGTGCCATGGCCTTTGGCGTGGCCGTCATCGTGCCCCGTGTCATGGCCTTTGCCGTGGCCGTCATCGTGCCCAGTGCCGTGCGTGTCGGTCATGCCGTTCCCTCTGCTGCGCCGAACACGAGGCGCCCGTTTTTCCACGTCCCCAGCACGCGCCCTTCGAGGGCCCGCCCGTCGAACGGCGTGTTCTGCGCCTTGCCCGGCAGCTCGCCGGCGGTGACCCGCCAGGCCTGCTCCGGATGGAACAGACAAAGATCGGCCGCCTGACCCCGCCCCAGCGTGCCGGCCGGGCTGCCCAGCAGCCGCGCCGGGCGCACCGTCAGCAGCGCGATCGCGTCGGCGAGGTCCAGCCCGCCGCCATGCACCTGCGCCAGCGTCACCGCCAGCAGCGTCGCCAGCCCGCTGCCACCGGCGGCGGCCAGGGCGAAGGGCAGCCGTTTGTCATCGACATCGCGCGGCTGGTGGTCGCTGGCGACCGCATCGATGGTGCCATCGGCCAGCGCCGCCGCGACCGCCTGGCGGTCGGCGTCGCGGCGCAGCGGCGGCGACAGCTTGGCATAGGTGCGGAAATTGCCGATCGCCGTCTCGTTCAGGTCGAAATAAGGCGGGGCGGTGTCGCAGGTCACGGACAATCCCTGGTCCTTGGCGCGGCGGATCAGCTCCAGCGCCTCGGCCGTCGAGACGTGGGCGAAATGCACCGCGCCGCCGGTCAGTTTTGCCAGCCCGATATCGCGCGCCACCATGATCGCCTCGGCCTCCGCCGGGATGGCGGGCAGGCCGAGCCGCGTCGCCAGTTCGCCGGCGCTGGCGGCGCCGCCCTCGGCCAGGCTCGGTTCCTCCGGGTGCTGCACGATCCGGCAGCCAAAGCCGCGCGCATAGGACAGCGCCAGCGCCATCAGCCGCGCCGGGCCGATCGCCCGGCCTCCGTCGGTGAACGCCGCCGCTCCGGCCTCGCGCAGCAGGCCCAGCTCGGCCATCTCGCCGCCGCGGCAACCGCGGGTGACGGCGCCGTAGGGCAGGATGTCGACGCTGCCGGTCTCGGCGCCGCGCGCCACCAGCAGGCGCACCAGCGCCGGGTCGTCGATCGCCGGCACGGTGTCGGGCAGGGCGGCGAGCGTGGTGACGCCGCCGGCGGCGGCGGCGGCAGCGGCCGAAGCGATGGTCTCGCGGTACTCGAAGCCGGGCTCGCCGAGGGCCGCGCGCATATCCACCAGCCCCGGACACAGCACCGCGCCGCCGCCATCGACGGTTGCCGCCCCGTCCGGCCGGCCCAGCCCGGCGCCGAGATCGGCGATCCGGCCGTTGCGGATCAGCAACTCGCCCGGCTGGTCCAGCCCGTTGGCCGGGTCAAGCAGGCGGACATTGATGATATGGATGTCAGTCATTGCGGCGCGACCGGCGCGACAGCAGGTCCAGCACGGCCATGCGCACCGCCACCCCCATCTCCACCTGCTCCCTGATGAGGCTGCGCGCCGGGTCGTCGGCCACCGCGCTGTCGATCTCCACGCCGCGGTTCATTGGGCCGGGATGCATCACCAGCGCATCCGGTTTCGCCCAGGCGAGCTTGGCCGCATCCAGCCCATAGAAGCGGAAGAACTCGCGCGCGCTGGGCACCAGGCCGCGCGCCATGCGCTCCTTCTGCAGCCGCAGCGCCATCACGATATCAACGCCCTGCAGCCCCGCCTTCATGTCGTGAAACACCTCAACCCCAAGCCGCTCGGCGTCCGGCGGAATGAGGGTGGGCGGGCCGATCACCCGCACCTGGCTGCCCATGGTGGTGAGCAGGTGGATGTTCGATCGCGCCACCCGGCTGTGCAGCACGTCGCCGCAGATTGCCACCACCAGCCCTTCCAGCCGGCCGCGCCGGCGGCGGATGGTCAGTGCGTCCAGCAGCGCCTGGGTCGGATGTTCGTGGGTGCCGTCGCCGGCGTTGATCACCGCGGCATCCACCTTCTGCGCCAGCTGCGCCGGCGCGCCGGACTGGTCGTGGCGCACCACGAGCAGGTCGCAATGCATGGCGTTGAGCGTCGCCGCGGTATCCAGCAGTGTCTCGCCCTTGTTCACGCTGCTGGTGGAGACCGACATATTGATGACGTCGGCGCCCAGCCGCTTGCCGGCCAGCTCGAAGCTGGTGCGGGTGCGGGTTGAATCTTCGAAAAACAGGTTGATCAGGGTGCGCCCGCGCAACAGGTCGCGCTGGGTTTTGCCCGAGCGGTTCAGCAGCACATAGCTCTCCGCCACGTCCAGCATGGCGGCGATCTGCGGCGGATACAGGCCCTCGATCTGCAGCAGGTGGCGGGGCGGTTGGCTCAAGATGCGCGTTCCAGATTCGTGCGGGAGCGGAAATTAGCCAGCAAAGGCAAGCAAGGCCAGGGGTCAGACGCCCCCTGGACCGCGCTCCTTGCCGGGCCTCACGCCGCCGCGGCCGCGATGCGCGCCAGCGCCTCGTCACGCCCCAGGGCCACCAGCACCGCATCAATGCCGGGGCTCACCGTGCTGCCGGTCAGCGCGGCGCGCAGCGGCTGGGCGACGGTTCCGAGCTTGCGTCCGGTGCGCCCGGCATAGGCGCGCAGGGCGGCGTCCACCCCGGCGGGGGAAAAATCCGTTTCGGCCAATGCGGCGGCTATTTCCCGCAACATCAGGCGGTTCTCGGCGGAAAGCTGCGCCGCTGCCTTCGGTTCCATCGGCAACGGCAGTGGGTGCGCAAGAAAACTTGCAGAATCAGTCAATTCTACCAGTGTTTTCGCACGTTCTTTGAGGTGCGGAATCAGCGCCCGGATACGGTGCGCGGCATGGCTGCCGAGCGCCAGGCCCGGCCGGTGGGCCAGCCGCTCCAGCACCTCGCGGGCCAGCCAGTCATCGTCGGCGGCGCGGAGCCACACGCCGTTGACGTGCGCCAGCTTGGCATAATCCATCCGGCTCGGTGCCCGGCCGACGGCATCGATGTCAAACAGCGAAATCGCTTCCGCACGGGAGAGAATCTCGGCATCCCCATGCCCCCAGCCCAGCCGCAGCAGGTAGTTGCACAGCGCCTCGGGCAGATAGCCCATGCTGCGGAATTCGGTCACCGACTGGGCGCCATGGCGCTTGGACAGTTTGGCCCCGTCCGCCCCGTGAATGAGCGGCACGTGGCCGAACAGCGGCGGTCGCCACCCCATCGCCTCGTACACCTGTATTTGGCGAAACGTGTTGGTCAGGTGGTCGTCGCCGCGGATGACATGGGTGATGCCCATGTCGTGGTCATCCACCACCACCGCATGCAGGTAGGTCGGGGTGCCGTCGCTGCGCAGGATGATCATGTCGTCGAGTTCGGCATTGGCCACCCGCACATCGCCCTGCACCAAATCGTGCACCAGCGTCTCGCCCTCGCGCGGGGCGCGCAGGCGGATGACGGAGGGGGCGCCTTGCGGCGCCTCGGCGGGGTCGCGGTCGCGCCAGGGGCTCTCGATACGCATGCCGCGGCCTTCGGCCTTGGCCTGTTCGCGCATGCGGTCCAGTTCGGCCGGGGTCAGGAAGCAGCGATAGGCCCGGCCGGCCGCCAGCATCTGCTGCGCCACCTCGGCGTGGCGCGGCTGCCGGGTGGACTGGAACACCGGCGGCTCGTCGGTCTCCAGGCCAAGCCAGGCGAGCCCGTCGAGGATCACCTGCGTCGCTTCCTCGGTGCTGCGTTCGCGGTCGGTGTCCTCGATGCGCAGCAGGAATTGCCCGCCATGGTGGCGGGCGAACAGGTA
This sequence comes from uncultured Alphaproteobacteria bacterium, assembly GCA_963709085.1. GTDB lineage: Bacteria > Pseudomonadota > Alphaproteobacteria > Acetobacterales > Acetobacteraceae > Rhodovastum. Next base: position 2,270,929 of record CAVPVB010000007.1, on the reverse strand, counting down.
GTTGAACAGCGCCGTGCGGGCGCCGCCGATATGCAGCAGGCCGGTGGGCGAGGGGGCAAAGCGGGTGCGGACGGTCATCGCTTGGGTTCCAGCCATGGGGCGGCGCTTCTAGCACGGGCAACGATGGCGGCACGAGGCGCGCCGGCGTAGCGTGATTTGTATGCAGCTTCGCGCCGCCACGGCGATCGCCCGGCCGGCCTGGATCGACGTGGCCGCGGCCCGGCTTGCCGCCTGGGGCGAGGCCGAGCGCGGCCGGTTTTTTCCCTGGTTCCCGGTGCTGATGACCGCCGGGGCGGTGATTTTTTTCGCCTGGCGCAGCGATCCGCCGGCCTGGGTCGCCGCTTCCCTGCTGGTTTTCGCGCTCGCCGCCCTGGCTTCTGGCTGGTCCCGCAGGCTGCCGCGCGCCGCCGCGTCCTGTATTCTGGCGATAGCACTCGGATTCGGGGCCGCCCAGGTTGCCACCTGGCGCGCCCCCAGGCTCATGGAGGTGCCCGCCCGCGCGGTGCTGGCGGAGGGAATTGTGCGCGCGGTCGAGCCGCTGCCGGAGGGGCGGCGGGTGACTCTGGCGGCGGCCCGGCTGGACGGCGGCGCCCCGCTCGCCCGCCTGCTGCGCATTCGCCTGCGCAGCAACGACCCGGCCCCGGTCGCCACCGGCGACACGCTGCGGGTGCGCGCGCTGCTGATGCGCCCGGCGCCCCCGGCCTTTCCCGGCGCCTGGGACCTGCAGCGCGACGCTTTCTATGAGGGGTTTGGCGCCTTCGGCACCGCGCTCGGACCCGCGACCCGGCTCGCCGAGGGCACTCCCTCGCGGCTGGGCGGCCTGTTGCAACGCCTGCGCGAGTGCATCGCTGCGCGGGTCGGTGCGGTGCTGGACGGCAGCACCGCCGCCATCGCCACCACCATGCTCACCGGCCAGACCAGCGCCATCCCCGAATCGGACCGACTTGCCTTCCGCGATTCCGGGCTTGCCCATCTGCTGGCCATCGCCGGGCTGCATATCGGCATCGTCATGGGGCTGGTTTTCGGCGCCACGCGGCTGGCGCTGGCGGTGTGGGAATGGGCGGCGCTGCACTGGCCAACCAAGCAGATCGCGGCGCTGACGGCACTGCTGGCGGCGGCCGGTTACATGCTGCTGACCGGCGCGCATGTGCCGGTGCAGCGCAGTTTCGCCATGGCCTGCCTGTTCACCCTCGGCGTGCTGGCCGGGCGGCGGGCGCTGTCGCTGCGCGGGCTGGCGCTGGCGATGGCGGCACTGGTGCTGCTGGAGCCGCATCTGGTCATGGGCGTCAGCTTCCAGATGAGTTTCTCCGCCGTGCTGGCGCTGATCGTCGGCTTCGAGGCACTGCGCCCCTGGCTGATGCGCCTGCGCGGCGAGGGGTCATGGCGGGGCCGTCTGGCCAGCCACATGGCGGCGCTGGCGGTGACGGCGGCGCTGGCCGGCACGTTTTCCGCGCCCTTCGCCGCCGCCCATTTCGGCCAAATACAGGTGTACAACGTGCTGGCCAACATGCTGGCGGTGCCGTTGACGGCGCTGCTGGTCATGCCGGCCGGTCTGTTATCCCTGGCCCTGATGCCGGCCGGCGCCGAGGCGCTCGCTTTGGTGCCGATGGGCTGGGGGGTGGATGCGGTGCTATGGGTCGGCCGCACTGTTTCGGCGTGGCCCGCCGCGACGATCATGGTGCCGCCCATGCCGGCCTGGGGGCTCGGGGTGCTGAGCCTCGGCCTGGCCTGGGCGGGGCTGTGGCGCAGCAGGGTGCGGCTGGCCGGCTGGGCGCTGGTGGCGGTCGGGCTGGCCTCGCCTGCCGTCGAACGACCGCCCGACCTGTTGCTGTCCGCCGATGGCCGCATGGTCGGCCTGCGGGCCGAGGACGGCATGTATGTGCAGACCGCCGGCAGCGCCGCCCGCTTTACCCTCCAGTCCTGGCAGGTGCTCTGGCAGGCGCGGCTGGTGCAGCCGCTCGGGTGCGGCCGGCCGCCCTGCGAACTGCGCCCCCGGCCGGACGGCCCGATGGCGCTGCTGGTGCGCGGTGACCCGCCGCAGAGCGCCTGCGCCGCCGCGGTGGTGGTGTCGCTGGAGCCGGTGCGGCTGGATTGTGCGGTGAAGGTGCCGGTGGTGGACCGGTTCTCGGTCTGGCGCGAGGGCGCGCACGCGATCTGGCTATCTGCCGGCGGCGCACAGGTGCTGTCGGACCGGGCGGGGCGCGGCGACCGCATCTGGATCCCCCGCCCGACCCCACGCAATCGCGTGCCGCCAGGGCTGGTGCCGGCGCCGGCGGAGACGTTGCCGACGGAGTAAGGCATGGCGCAGACAAGCGATGCCAGGCACCCGCCCTAATACCGCCGGAACAGCGCCACCAGCCGCCCCTGCACCTTCACCCGGTCAGCCGGAAAAATGCGCGTCTCGAAGGAGGTGTTGGCCGGCTCCAGCGCGATCGACTTGCCGCGCCGGCGCAGGCGCTTCAGCGTCACCTCGGTGTCGTCGATCAGCGCCACCACGATCTCGCCGGTCTCGGCCGTCTCGCCCTTGCGGATGATGACGGTGTCGCCATCCAGGATGCCGGCGTCGATCATCGACTCGCCGGCGACCTCCAGGGCGAAATGCTCGCCGCTGCCCAGGATCGCCATCGGCACCTCGATATGGGCGCCGTTGTCGCGCAGCGCCTCGATCGGCAGGCCGGCGGCGATACGGCCATACAGCGGCAACTGCACCGCGCCCGCCTCGTTGGCCGACCGCACACCCTGCAACCGCGCCGTGAAGTCGCCGCGGATGACGTTTGGCGAGAAGCCGGGGGGCGGGGCCAATCCCGCCGCCTCGGCCTGCGCCGCGACCGGCTCCGCCATGCCCTGCGGCGTCGCCATGTCGGGCAGGCGCACCACCTCCAGCGCCCGCGCCCGGTGGTGCCGGCGGCGCAGGAAGCCGCGTTCCTCCAGCGCCGAAATCAGCCGGTGGATGCCGGATTTCGATTTAAGCTCAAGCGCCTCCTTCATCTCCTCGAAGCTGGGCGAGAAGCCGGTGGCCTTGAGATGCCGATCGATGAAAGTAAGCAATTCGTGCTGCTTGCGGGTCAGCATTCGGGTTGACTCCCAAGGAATAGCGACAGGAGGCTTGGCGACAGGATGGCGTCCGCTCCCGGCACAATGGAACAAACCGGCAACTGAACCGGCGTTCTACATAAGTTCCGGTGGCCGCGTCAAGCGCGGGTGAGTGACGAAATCTCTAAAATCCGCATGCCGGCGGGCGCGGCTACAATCCAAGCGTGTCCAGACGGATGATCGGCACGGCCGCCCCTTCGGGCAGTGCGGGCGCGTGCGGTGGCCGCAGGATCAGGGCATCGGCCTGCGCCAGCACGCGCAGCATGGCCGAATCCTGCCGCGGGAAGGCGGTCGCCACCAGTGTTCCATCGGCCTGCACCGTCAGCGTGGCGCGCAGATGGTCGGTGCGGATGTCGTTGGCGGCGAGCGGCGCTCCCAGCACCGCCTGCACCACCGGGGGGGCCGCAGCGGACAGGCCGGACAGCCGGCCGATCGCCGGCAGCAGGAACACGATGCCGCAGATAAGCACCGAAACCGGGTTGCCCGGCAGCCCCAGCATCGGCACCTCGCCGAGCCGGCCATGGATCAGCGGCTTGCCCGGACGCATGGCAACCGTCCAGAAATCCAGTTCCAGTCCGCGTTCGGCCAGCGCCGAGCGCACCAGGTCATGCTCGCCCACGCTGGCCCCGCCGGTGCTGACGAACATGTCCATGCCGCGCGCCGCATCGGCGACCGCCGCCAGGGTGGCGCGGTCGTCCGGGGCCACCGGCAGCACCACCGGCTCGCCGCCGCAGGCCCGGACCAGGGCGGCCAGCGCATGCGCATTGGAACTGACGATGCCGCCCGGCGGGATCGGCTCGCCCGGCAGCGCGATCTCGTCACCGGTCGACAGAAGCGCCAGACGCGGCCGGCGATGCACCTGCACCCACGGATGGTTGCCGGCCGCCAGGAGAGCAATATCCCGTGAATTCAGTCTTTTACCGGCTTTAATGAGAGCGTCGCCGCAGGCAAAATCCTGCCCGGCACGGCGAATCCAACGGTCCGGCTTCACCGCCTCCTTCAGCGTTACGGTGTTGCCAATGGCCTCGGCATCTTCCTGCAGCAGGATGGCGTCCGCGCCCTCCGGCATGATGCTGCCGGTGAAGATGCGCAGCGCCTCGCCGGTGCCGAGCGTACCCGCCCATGGATGGCCGGCCGGCGCGCTGCCCACCACGGCGAGGGTGGCGCCGGGGCTGCCATCGGCGGCGCGCAGGGCATAACCATCCATCGCCGAAACATCGCGCGGCGGCTGGGTCAGCCGGGCCGGCAGCGCGGCGGCGGTCACCCGCCCCCAGGCCTCGGCCAGCGGCACCACCTCGGCCGGGGTGGGGCGCAGCGGTGCCAGGATGCGGGCACGCGCCTCGTCGAAACTGATCATGCCGTGGTTCGTCCCGTGGTCTCGTGGAGCCGGCCGGCCACTAATCCTGCCGGAACACGCCGGATTTGCCGCCCGATTTTGCCACCACCCGCAGCGCCTCGATGCGCATGCCGCGATCGACCGCCTTGCACATGTCAAAGACGGTCAGCGCCGCCACCGAGGCCGCTGTCAGCGCTTCCATCTCGACCCCGGTGCGGCCGGTGGTCCTTACCGTCGCCTCGATCGCGACCGCATCCTCGCCCTCGGGCGCGAGCTCCACCCGCACCGAGGTCACCGGCAGCGGGTGGCAGAGCGGGATCAGGTCGGCGGTGCGCTTGGCGCCCATGATGCCGGCGAGGCGGGCGATTCCGAGCACGTCGCCTTTGGCGGCGCTGCCGGCGCGGATCATCGCCAGTGTTTCCGGCCGCATCACCACCCGCGCCCGGGCGGTGGCGGCGCGGTCGGTTGCCGGCTTGTCGCCGATATCGACCATGGCGGCCTGCCCGGCGGCGTCGAAATGGGTGAAGCCGCCGCTCACCCGGCGGTGCCCAGCAGGGCCCGGGTGGCTGCCGTCACGTCGTCCTGGCGCATCAGGCTCTCGCCCACCAGGAAGGCGCCGACCCCCAGCGCCGAGATGCGCTGCAGATCGTCATGCGTGCGCAGCCCGCTTTCGGCGACCACGAACCGGTCGGGCGGCACGTGCTGCGCGAGTTCCGTCGTCACCGAAAGATCGGTCTTCAACGTCTTGAGATTGCGGTTGTTGATGCCGATCAGCTTGGTCTGCAACCCGAGCGCGCGATCCAGCTCCCGGCGGTCGTGCACCTCGGCCAGCACGTCCAGGTCGAGCGACCGTGCCAGCCGCTCCAGCTCCACCGCCTGCTCATCGGTAAGGGCGGCCAGGATGAGCAGGATACAATCCGCGCCGATCGCCCGGCTTTCATAGACCTGCCAGGGGTCAACGATAAAATCCTTGCGCAGCACGGGAAGATCGACCGCGGCACGGGCCGCTTTCAGGTCATCGATGCTGCCCTGGAAGAACGGCCGGTCGGTCAGCACCGACAGGCAACTGGCGCCGCCTGTCTGGTAGGCCCGGGCCAGCGCCGGCGGATCGAAGTCGGGGCGGATCAGCCCGCCCGAGGGCGATGCCTTCTTGATCTCGGCGATCAGTCCGAAGCCGTGCGTGGCGGCCGCCCCCATCAGGGCGGCGCCGAAGCCGCGCGGCGGCGCGTGCTGGGCGGCGGCGCGGGCGCGCATCGCCTCCAGGCTGGTTACGGTGCGCCGCCGCTCCACCTCGGCGCGCGTTTCGGCGCAGATGGTTTCCAGCACGTCGCTTTCGGTCACTACAAGCCCGGTCATGCGGTCTCCCGTCGCAGCGTCTCCAGCGCGGCCAGTGCCGCCCCGCCATCCAGCGCGGACGCGGCCAGCGCCACCCCCTCGCGCAACTCAATTACCCGCCCGGCGACGATGAGGCCGGCGGCGGCGTTCAGCAGCACCGTGTCGCGATATGGTCCGGCCGCGCCGCGCAGCAACGCCATGAGGGCGGCGGCATTCACCGTCGCATCGCCGCCGCGGATGGCGGCCACCGGCGCGCGCGCGAGGCCCACATCCTCCGGCGCCACGGTGAACGCCCGGATGCGGCCGTCGCGCAGCTCCACCACCTGGTTGTCGCCGGCGACGGTCAGCTCGTCCAATCCCTGGCCGTGCACCAGCCAGCAACTTTCGGTGCCCAGCGAGGCCAGCGTCTCGACCATCGGCCGTGCCCAGGCCGGGTCGAACACGCCGGTGAGCTGGCGGCGCACCTCGGCCGGGTTGGCCAGCGGCCCGAGCAGATTGAAGATGGTACGGGTGCCCAGCTCCACCCGCGCCCCGGCGGCATGCCGCAGCGCCGCGTGGTGGCGCGGGGCGAACAGGAAGGCGCAATGGGCGGTGCGCAGGATGCCGGACAGGCGATCGAGCGGCACATCGACATTCACGCCGAGTTCGCTCAGCACGTCCGCCCCGCCGGTGCGCGAGGACAGCGCCCGGTTGCCGTGCTTGGCGACCGGCACTTCCAGCCCGGCCAGCACGAAGGTGACGGCGGTGGAAACGTTCAGCGTGCCGGCATTGTCGCCGCCGGTGCCGCACACGTCGATCGCGCCCGGCGGCGCCTCCACCCGGATCATGCGCGACCGCATGGCGCGCACCGCGCCGGTGATCTCCGCCACCGTCTCGCCGCGCACCCGCATGGCCATGAGCAGGCCGGCGATCTGCGCGGGCGTGGCTTCCCCCGACATGATGACGCCGAACGCCGCCTCGGCATCCTCGGCCGAAAGCGTCTCGCCCACCGCCAGGCGGGCGAGCACCGATTTCAGGTTGATGGTCAATTCTGGCTCCGCTGGATCAGGCGGCGCGGGCTGCGGCCGGCGAATTGCTGCCGCGGGCGATCGCCAGGAAATTGCCGAGGATGCGGTGGCCATGCTGGCTGGCGATGCTCTCGGGATGGAACTGCACCCCGAACACCGGCAGGGTGCGATGACGCAGCCCCATGATCAGCCCGTCGGCAGTGCGCGCGGTTTCCACCAGCGCCGGCGGCAGCGTGTCGCGGCGTACCAGCAGGCTGTGGTAGCGGGTGGCCTCGAACGGGCTCGGCACCGAGGAGAAGATGTCGCTGCCCTCGTGCAGCACCGGCGAGATTTTGCCGTGCATGGGCACCGGCGCGCGCACCACCTCGCCGCCGAAGGCCTGGCCGATCGCCTGGTGGCCCAGGCACACGCCCAGGATGGGGATGCGCCCGGCGGCGGCGGCGATCAGCTCCAGGCAGATGCCGGCCTCGTTGGGGGTGCATGGCCCGGGCGACAGCACGATTGCCTCCGGGGCGAGCGCCAGCGCCTCGTCCACGCTCAGCGCGTCGTTGCGGCGCACGTCGCAGCGCGCGCCCACATCGCCGAGGAAATGCACGAGGTTGAACGTGAAGCTGTCGTAATTATCGATCAACAGGATCATTGGACCATCCTGCGCGGTGGTGGTGGGCCGGTCAAACCGGTGGCCCGTCCCCCGCGCGGGGCACGGGCGCGCGTGACGATAGCGGCGCGTTCAATCGCATGGGTACGGCTTTCGCAGAAGCAGAAAAATCAGTGGGGAATGCTGTGGCGATTCGGCAACACAACGTGGCGGTTCAGCCACGACGGGGGACGGAACCAGTTGACGCCGGCACGCGATCGGCGACATCGGAGCGATCGGTTCCGCAATTGGACGCAACCATGTCTCCCCCTGTCTCCCGTGCCTGCCGACCCCGCCTGCTGCCGGCGGGCGTCGTCGTCGTCGTCGCTGTTGTTGTCATGGCCGGCGGCACCGCCGGCGCGGCGCCGCCGATCTCTCTGATCCCCCCACCGGTCGGGACGCCCGCCGCCGCGCCCGATCCGGTGGCGCACCCCGTGATGGGGCCGCCCGCTTCGTCGTTACCCGCCTCGTCGCCGCCCGCTTCGTCGTCACCGGCGCCGGCGCAGCCCCCCGAGGCGCTGCCGGCCTGGCTGCGGCTCGGCGTGCCGGCACCAGCCGCCGAGGGCCGGCCCACCATCGCCATCATGATCGATGACATGGGCCTCAACCGCGTCCAGTCCGACCGCGCCATCCATCTGCCCGCGCCAGTCACCCTGTCATGGATGCCGTATGCGCCGAACGTGACCGAGCAGGCAGCCCTCGGCGCCGCGCACGGTCACGAGACCATGTTGCACATGAATATGGAGGCGCTCGGCCGCACCGACCCCGGACCCGATTCGATGCGCACCTGGCTGCCGGCCGAGACCAACCTGGCCTATCTGCGCCACGCGCTCGACCGGCTGCCCAATGCCGTCGGGCTCAACCAGCACGAGGGCAGCGTCGCCTCGCTGTCGGTCCCGCTGATGGACACCGTGATGGGCGAGCTGAAGGCGCGCGACCTGCTGTTCGTGGACAGCCTGACCATTCCGCACAGCGTGGCCCTGCGCCGCGCCGAGGCGGCCGGCGTCCCGGCCGTGGGGCGCGACATCTTTCTCGACAACTCCCCGGAACCGAACGCCATCCGCGCCCAGATCGCCGCGGTGGAGGCGATCGCCCGGCGCAACGGCCACGCGATCGCCATCGGCCATCCACGCCAGACCACCATGGACGCGCTGTCGGCCTATCTGCCGACGGCGGCGGCGCATGGTTTTGTGCTGTGGCCGGTGAGTGCCACCGTGGCGGCGGCGAAGAACCTGCTGGTGGCCCAAAAACCAGCCGCGGAGTAGGGCGGCCGCGGCGGCTCAGAGCTTGAAAAACAATCGAACTTGAAAAAGAATGCCCGCTGATATCATTGAGTTTTTCGGCGTCGTTCGGCGGCTTGCGGGCATTCTTTTTCAAACTCTCAGTCGTCGGTCAGCCACCCCTTGCCGAGGGCATAGCGCACCACCTCGACGCGGCTGCGGAAACCGAGCTTGGCCATGCCGCGGGCCTTGTAGGTGTCGACCGTCTTGAGGCCGATCCCCAGCTGGCCGGCGATGGTCTTGTTGCTGTGGCCGCCGGCGGTCAGGCGCAGCACCTCGATCTCGCGCTCGCTGAGATCGGCCGCGCCGGGGGCGGCGCTCTCGGCCGGCCGGGCCGGGCCCGGCCCCACCACGCGGCCGGCGATCGCGGGATCGAGATAGATGCCGCCAGCCGCCACCGCGTGGATCGCCCGGATCAGTTCCTCGGCGGCCGAACGCTTCAGCACGTAGCCGACCGCGCCGATTTCCAGCAATTGGCGCAGATAGGCGCCGTCCTCATGCACGGTCAGCGCGAGGATGCGGCAATGCGGGCAATCCACCCGCAATTGGCGGGCCACCTCGACCCCGTTCAGCCCTGGCATCGACAGGTCGAGCACGGCCACATCCGGGCGCAGCTCGGTGGCCAGGCGCAGCGCGGTTCGCCCGTCGCGGGCCTCGCCGACCACTTCCAGCGCGGCATCGGCGGCGACCAGCGCCTTCATGCCGGCCAGGACCACCGGGTGGTCGTCGGCCAGGAAGACGCGCAGCCGGGGGGCGGTCATCGGGATTGCCGGGGCGCTGCCCTCGGCAGCGCGTCGGGGTTGAAGGTGAAACCGATCATGCGCGGCAAATTACGGAGCCGCGATGGCGGAGTTGATACCGCCACCTTGGTGTTGCACCGGCATCGCCCATGTTACGTCAGGGAAATGACGGACATCGGGCAATAAAATCCGATATCTCCCGCACAACAGCGTCCCCTGACCGCAATATGCCGGCGAGATCATCGTTTGTCAGTGATTTAACGGTCATGCCCCGGTCGCGTCCGTCTCTTAACCGACAGTGACGGGTAATTACAGGACAACATCCGCAAATAGACCCATAAAACACGGACAATAATCGCCTTCTGTCCGGCAAGACACCTACCTTCGAACTGTCAATTTCGATGGACACCACCAGACGTCAATGGCACATTACAAACAGTCAATGCGGCCTACCAAGTCGCTGTAATGTTTGGTGAAAAGGGGCTCAAGGAGGTCTCTGCAATGGAAACCACCTCGCCCTCCGTCACCACTGCAGGCCGCATCGGTTCGGTGCCTTGCCGATCCACGACGCCGCCGGTGTCTGGGCACCAGCGGGAACCCGGTCGAACCGGGAAAAGTAATGGTCGAGGCGGCTCCGCCGCGACAATCCCTGCCGCGCGGGACGTGCTCGGCAACGCGTGAATAACCCCCGATGGAGGGAGCATAAATGGCTCAGTCTCTTTCTGGCCTGACCGAAGCCGAGGCCAAGGAATTCCACGAGCAGTTCAAGACGACGTTTACGGCGTTCCTTGGCGTCGCCGCCTGCGCCCATCTGCTCGTGCTGGTCTGGAAGCCCTGGTTCTGATCTAGGAGTAAGTAGAAATGGCAAATCCCGCAGACGACTGGAAGATCTGGCTCGTCATCAACCCCGCCAAGTTCCTGGTTCCGATCTGGATCGCCGCGCTGGCGGTGGCTGTGGTCATCCACATCGCCGTGATCGGCAGCCCGAAATACAACTTCCTGGCAGCTCCGGCCAAGGTCGTCGCGGCGAGCTCGATCGGCCCGCCCGCGTAACTCTCTGCCGTGAGCCGGACCCATTGGGACGCATTTGGTCCGGCCCCCTGCCAGAGATGACTTTGCCGAGACGAGGCGTGGCAGCTTGCCACGTAATTCCCGGCCGCGCGGGACTCGCGCGGCAATGACAGAGTATCCCTGAGGAGGGGACTTAAATGGCGAATCTTTCCGGCCTGAGCGAAGAAGAGGCCAAGGAATTCCACGAGCAGTTCAAGACCACCTTCACTGCCTTCCTCGGCGTTGCCGCGGTTGCGCATCTGCTGGTCCTGGCCTGGAAGCCTTGGTTCTGATCTAGGAGCACATGAAAATGGCAAACCCGGCAGACGACTACAAGATCTGGCTCGTCATCAACCCCGCCCAGTGGCTGGTTCCGATCTGGATCGCCGCGCTGGCGGTGGCTGTGGTCATCCACGTCGCCGTGATCGGCAGCGGGAAGTACAACTTCCTCGCGGCGCCGGCCAAAGTCGCTGCGGCGAAGTAATCCGAAATTCCTAAGGAGGGTAATTAGATGGCATCTCTCTCTGGCTTGAGCGAAGAAGAAGCCAAGGAATTCCACGAGCAGTTCAAGACCACCTTCACTGCGTTCCTCGGCGTCGCCGCGGTTGCGCATCTGTTGGTCCTGGCCTGGAAGCCTTGGTTCTGATCTAGGAGCACATGAAAATGGCAAACCCGGCAGACGACTACAAGATCTGGCTCGTCATCAACCCCGCCAAGTATCTGGTTCCGATCTGGATCGCCGCGCTGGCGGTGGCTGTGGTCATCCACGTCGCCGTGATCGGCAGCGGGAAGTACAACTTCCTGGCAGCGCCTGCGAAGGTTGCGGCAGCCAGCTAGTCACCGCGTCCGCGCCGGCGCAAGCGCCGGCGCAACGGACGGCGATCTGAATTCTCTCAGGAGTGTCGTTAGATGGCGAAGTCTCTCTCTGGCTTGACTGAAGAAGAAGCCAAGGAATTCCACGAGCAGTTCAAGACCACCTTCACTGCGTTCCTCGGCGTCGCCGCGGTTGCGCATCTGCTGGTCATCGCCTGGAAGCCTTGGTTCTGATCGTGGAGAACTTGAAAATGGCAAACCCGGCAGACGACTACAAGATCTGGCTCGTCATCAACCCCGCTCAGTGGCTGGTTCCGATCTGGATTGCCGCGCTGGTGGTGGCTGTGGTCATCCATGTCGCAGTGATCGGCAGCGGTAAGTACAATTTCCTGGCGGCCCCGGCTAAGGTCGCGGCGGCGAAGTAATCAGCGCATCCGCGCCGATTTCGGCCGGTGGCGGATGGGATCCGGGCAAGCGTGCCCGCCCCATCCGCTGCCGGGTGCCGGAATGGGCGATTGTCCAATCCTGACGTCAAGGGTGACGTCATTTCCGAACCCGGACCCTCCGCTTCCGGCTGCGCCCCTGTCGGGGCACCCGGACCCGATCTGGGCAGGGCAGGGCGCGAATGCGCCGCCCCGCACCGGTCCGCCGCGATGCGGTTGCCGGGCTGAACCACAGGGGGTGGTCCATGTCGCGCGTCTACAAGCCCTGCCGCAAGCCGGCGCCATCGCTTTGGGATATCGTGCGCCTGCGCTCGCTCGGCGAATCACTTGCCGCCATTGCTGAGGCGTATGGCTGCCACCGGCAGACCATCTGGGCCGCCCTGAACCGGGCCGCCGACCGCGGCCAATTGCCGCCCGTTCTCGTCTCAGTTCTCTATCCCGACGACCGTGACGCCGCAGCCCGCCTGCTGCAGCGCATCGAGGCCGCTCGTTGCAGCGGCGTGGAAGTCGCGGGCCTGCGCCAGGCCGACGCCTCGCCGGTGCGTCGCGGCGGAATGGGCGAGTTGCACGCAGCGGCTTAAAGGAAGGCCAGGGCTCTGCCCTGGACCCGCCAGGGGTCGGTGGACCCCTGGACTCCGTTCCGTTAGGCGTTTTTGCCGGCTGCGAATCTTACCGCTTCTTCTGCTGCCCGCAGCAGTGATTGCGCTTTTTGCCGGGTTTCCTCGTATTCGGCCTGCGGGTCGGAGTCGGCGACAATGCCGGCGCCGGCCTGCACATGCATGGTGCCGTCCTTCACCACCGCCGTGCGCAGCCCGATGCAGGTATCCATCGTGCCGTTGGCGGCGAAGTAGCCGATGCAGCCGGCATAGACGCCGCGCCGGGTCGGTTCCAGCTCCTCGATGATCTCCATCGCCCGCACCTTCGGCGCCCCGGTCAACGTGCCGGCCGGGAACCCCGCCGCCAGCGCATCGATAGCGTCGAGCCCTTCGCGCAACGTGCCCTGCACGTCGGAGGCGATGTGCATCACATGGCTGAACCGCTCGATGGCGAAGCTCTCCGTCACCCGCACGCTGCCCAACTCGGCCACCCGGCCGACATCGTTGCGCCCGAGGTCGAGCAGCATCAGGTGCTCGGCCCGCTCCTTCGGGTCGGCCAGCAATTCGGCGGCCAGAATCTGGTCCTCGGCATGGGTCGCCCCGCGCCGCCGTGTGCCGGCGAGCGGGCGGATGGTCACGGTGCCGTCGCGCAGCCGCACCAGGATTTCCGGGCTGGAGCCCACCACCGCGAAGCCGCCGAAATCGAGGAAGAAAAGAAACGGGGCCGGGCTGATGCGGCGCAACGCGCGATAAAGCGCGAAGGGCGGCAAGGCAAACGGAACCGAAAAGCGCTGGCTCGGCACGATCTGGAACGCGTCGCCGGCGCGGATATATTCCTTGGCCTTCTCCACCGCCGCGACGAAACCCTCGCGGGTAAAGTTGGAGGTGGGGGCGGGCAGGGGCGGCAGCGCCACCGGCGGGGCTGCCAGCGGCAACGGCCGGGCCAAAGCCGCCTCCGCCTGCTCCAGCGTCGCCTGTGCCGCGTTCCATGCCGCCTCGGCCGACAGCCCCTCGCGCGGATAGACCGGGGCGGCCAGGGTGAGCAGGTCGGTGACGGTGTCGAAGATGGCATACAGCGTCGGCCGCGCCAGCAGCGCGTCGGGCACGTCGATGCTGGCCCGGTTCTTCTCCGGCAGCCGCTCCATCAGCCGCACCATGTCGTAGCCGAGATAGCCGATCAGCCCGCCGCACATCGGCGGCAGCCCCTCCGGCACCTCCAGGCGCGACTCGGCCACCACGGCGCGCAGGCTGTCCAACGCCGGCCGGTCGTCCACGGCGAAGGCATAAGGGGCGGACAAGGCGTGCCGGTTCAGCTCCGCCCGGCCGCCGCGGCAGCGCCACACCAGGTCGGGCAACAGCCCGATGATGGAATAGCGGCCGCGACTGGCACCGCCTTCCACGCTTTCCAGCAGGAAAGTGTTGGGCTTGCCGTGGGCCAGCTTCAGGAACACCGCCACCGGCGTGTCCAGATCCGCCACCGCCCGTCGCCAGAGCAGATGCCCGTGTCCCTGCTCGTAATCCTGCCGGAACGCGGCGAAGCCGGGGGAGGCGTCCATAGGTCGGGGTCCCTTGCTGGGCGAGGTGAAAACGGGGCGGGGTGAAAATCACTCGGATCGCTGAATGAGCTGCTCCAACACCGGCCGGTTCACCCGCGGGTTGGCGCGGTCGCGGACGGCGGTGGCAAACACGTTTTCCATGTCGTTGGCGATGGCCCGTGTCAACGCGTCGCGAATCTGGCCATAGCCGACCGGGTCGGCGGCCGGGTCGGGGGCCTGCACCTCGCGCAGCACCGCGACCACGAAGCCCTCAGGGGTCTCCGCCATGGTCGGTTCGCCAACCTTCAGGCTGAACAGCGGCGAGATGAGCTGCGCCGGCACGCCCGCGGCGGGCGCGGCGCGGCCGACCGGCGGCAAATGGCGCACCGTCAGGCCGCCGGCCGCGTCCGGCAATGATTTGCCCGCCTTCACCGCCGCCAGGATTTTCGCGGCGGCTTCCTCCTGGCTGTGGCGGATCGCGTCATGCGTCCAGTCGGCGCGCACACGATCGGCCACTTCGGCGAACGGCTTGGGCGCCGGCGGCGTAATATCTTCCACGATCACGGCGAAAAACGCCTGCGGGCTGCCTTCGGCCGGCACCTGGGTCAGCCGCGCCGGCTCGCCCTGCTTCATCTGGAAGGCGGCCTGGATCAGGGTGGAACGCAGCTCGTCGCTGCCCGGAATCGGCGCGGGCTGGCCCGTAGCCGTGTTGCCCTGGGCGTCCAGCGTGCCGGTGACGCCGGCCAGGCCGAGGTCGCTCGGCATGTTGTCGAGCGGCACGCCGCCGGCCAGCAGGTCCCCGACCTTGTTGGCGCGGTCGTAGAGCAGGTCGGCCGCCTTGTCGGCGATCACCCGGGCGCGCAGATCGTCGCGCACCTCGTCCAGCGTCTTCGCCGTGCCGGGCGTGACCTTCGTTACCTTCACCGCGTACCAGCCGAGCGCCGTCCGCACCGGCGGGCCGACCACATCAGGCGCGGCGGCGAACACCGCATCGGCCAGCTCGGGAGAGGGAATCTGCTCGCGGGTCGAGTCGGTCAGATCGACCGGCGTGCCGCCGGCCTTGGTGGCAGCGGCCTGGATGGTCGCCCAGTCCGCCCCGGCCAGCCACTGCGCGGCGAGGGCCTTGGCCGCCGCTTCGTCCGACAGCAGCACCACCTCGGCGCTGCGCTTCTCCGGCAGATTGTAGGTGGCGCGCGCCTGTTCGTAGGCGCCGCGCAAATCGTCCTCGGTCACCTGCACGTCCTTCGCCATCGTCTCGGGCGAGAGGATCACCGCCTTGATGTGGCGCAGCTCCAGGGTGGAGTACTGGTCCTTGTGGTTTTCGTACCAGCGGTCGAGCTGCGCCTCGGTCGGCTCGGCCGGAGCAGCGGCGGCGGCGAATGGCAGATCGACCGCGTCGGCGACGCGCTTCTCCTGCTGGAAGGCATAGACCTCGCGGGTCAGCACGTCGGGCGAGACGGCGCCGGAGCGCAGCGGCTCCAGCAGCTGCCGCTGCAGCATGTCGGCGCGCAGCAGGGCGAGGAAGCGCGGTTCGGTCAGGTCGTTGTTGCGCAGCACCTGCTCGAACACGGTCTTGTCGAACTGGCCGTTGGCGCCGTGGAAGGCGGGAATCTGGAAAGTCGTCTGGCGCAGCGCGGCCTCCGGCACGACCAGCCCCATCGCGTTGGCGGTCTCGGTCAGCGCGGTCTGGGTGATCAGCCGCTGCAGCGCCTGCGCCGCGACGCCGCGCCTGATTTCGGGCGTGGGCTCGGTGTGGCCGCCGAAGGTGCGCATGACCTGGGCGAGCTGGCGCCGGTAGGCGTCCTGCAGCTCGGGCAGCCCGATGCTGCGGCTGCCGACGGTGGCGACCGAGTTGTCGGACATGCCGCCGGTGATCAGCCGCAGGATGTCGCTGCCGACCCCCCAGGCGACGAACATCACCACCAGGAACATGAACAAAAGGCGCGCCGGCCACGTGTTGAGGCCGCGACGAAACGTTACGAGCATGCGAAATCCACCACGAAAAGCGCCGCACCATAGGTCCGTCCCCCTTGGTTTGCCAGCCTCCCTGCGGTAGGAGCGAGGCAAGCCGTAACATGCCCGTCACGAGGGGCAGTCACCGGAGAGGGAAAGAAATGCGCCAGCTGATTGCCGGAAACTGGAAAATGAACGGCTTGCTGGCCGAGGCCGAGGCATTGGCGGAGGACATCGCGGCCGGCGCCGAGAACCTCTCCTGCGACCTGCTGATCTGCCCGCCCGCCACGGTGATCTGCACGGTGGCGGATGTGGTCGCCGGCGCGCTCACCGCGACCATCGCGCTCGGCGGGCAGGATTGCCATGCCGCGACCAGCGGCGCCCATACCGGCGACCTCTCGGCCGACATGCTGCGCGATGCCGGCGCGACCTGGGTGATTCTCGGCCATTCCGAACGGCGCACCGATCATGCCGAGACCGATTCGGCGGTCCATGCCAAGGTGCTGGCCGCGGTGGCGGCCGGGCTCACGCCCATCGTGTGCGTCGGCGAGACCGAGGCCGAGCGCCTGGCCGGGCGGCAGGAGGCGGTGGTGGGCGGCCAGCTTGCCGGCTCGCTGCCCGGCGATTTCGCCGGCGTGGTGGCCTACGAGCCGGTCTGGGCGATCGGCACCGGCCGCACCCCGACCGAGGCCGAAATCGCCGCCATGCACGCCTTCATCCGCGCCGCGCTGCTGCGGCATCTGGGCGAGGCGGGGCGGCTTGTGCTGATCCTGTATGGCGGTTCGGTGAAGCCATCCAATGCCGCGGCGCTGCTGGCGCTGCCGGAGGTGGGCGGCGCCCTGGTCGGCGGCGCCAGCCTGGTCGCCGCCGACTTCCTCGCCATCGCCCGCGCGGCGCAACCTGGCTAAGTGTCTGTCCGAAAGCTGACCGCCGCCGGCCTGCACTTCCCTTCGCCGCCTTGCGCCGCTAGAAGGCCGCGTCTTCCGGGGATGGCCCCCGGCGAGGAACACCCATGACCACCGTGCTGCTCATCATCCACCTGTTCGTGACGCTCACCCTGATCGGCGTCGTTCTGCTGCAGCGCAGCGAGGGTGGTGGCCTGGGCGTCGGCACCTCGCAGGGCATGGGCTCCTTCATGAGCGGGCGCGGCACCGCCAACCTGCTCACCCGCACCACCGCCATTCTGGCCGCCATGTTCTTCGGCCTCTCGCTGACGCTGGCGCTGCTGAACAAGGGCACCACCGTGCGGCATTCCATCCTGGACGTGGCGCCGCCGGCCGGCAAAGCCGCACCGAGCCTGCCGGTGCCCCCCGGCAGCCCCGTTCCAGGCAGCCCCGTTCCAGGCAGCCCGATCCCGGGCAATCCTGGGCCGACCCTGGCGCCGGCTGCGCCCGCGCCCGCCCCGGCGGCGCCTGTGCCGGTTGCGCCCACGCCCGCACCCCCTCCGGCGGCTGCCGCTCCGGTTGCGCCCGCGCCGGCCGCCCCTGCCACGGGTGCCCCCTCGGTGCCGACGAACTGAGCCGCAATCCTGTCAGCGCCCGCCTGCGTCGACCCCGCCTGCGTCGATGGAGCGGAACGCAAGCCGGCGCCCGGAGATGCGTGACATGCAGATCGCCGTCATCATTCCATGCTATAATGAAGAGGTGGCGATCCCGCATGTGATCGGCGCCCTTCGCGCCGCTCTGCCAACAGCCACGATCTACGTGTTCGACAACAACTCGCGCGACGCCACCAAGGCGGCGGCCCGTACGGCCGGCGCCGTGGTGCGGACGGAGTCCCTGCAAGGCAAGGGCAACGTGATTCGCCGCGCCTTCGCCGATATCGACGCCGACATCTACGTGCTGGTCGATGGCGACGACACCTACGACGCGGCGGCGGCACCGCAGATGGTGCAGTTGCTCGTCGAGAACCGGCTTGACATGGTGACCGGCACGAGGGTCGCCGATGCCGCGGCCGCCTATCGTCCCGGCCACCGCTTCGGCAACCTCATGCTGACCGGGCTGGTGCAGAAGGTGTTCGGCAACCGCGTCTCGGACATGCTGTCCGGCTACCGCGTGTTCAGCCGCCGCTTCGTGAAGTCTTTTCCGGCCCTTTCCGCCGGTTTCGAGACGGAAACCGAGTTCACCGTGCATGCCCTGGAACTGCGCATGCCGGTGGACGAGGTCACCACCGCCTACCGGGAGCGGCCGGAGGGATCGACGTCGAAGCTGCGAACCATTCAGGATGGCCTGCGCATCCTGCGCACCATCCTGGTGCTGACCCGGGAGGAGCGGCCGCTGCAGTTCTTTTTCCTCTCCGGTGCCGTGATCCTGCTGACCGGATTGCTGCTGGCGGTGCCGGTGGTGGTGGAATTCTGGCATACCGGCCTGGTGCGACGATTGCCGACGGCGGTGCTGTCGATGGGCCTGGTGTTGCTGTCCTTCCTGGCCTTCTCCTGCGGCCTGATTCTCAATTCGGTCGCGCGCGGGCGGAAGGAGATGAAGCGGCTTGCCTATCTCGCCATCCCCCCTGTTGGCGGTTAGCCGCCAGAGTGCCGGCCCGCGAACCCGCGCGCCGGACGCACGCCTCCCATCCCGGCCTGAACTCAGGCACGTCATTTCCCCTGACTCGGCCGCCCCACTATACTGGTCTCCCATGACGCGGTTTGTCTTCATCACCGGCGGCGTGGTCTCCTCGCTCGGTAAGGGTATCGCATCGGCCGCCCTCGGGGCGCTGCTGCAGGCGCGCGGCTATTCGGTGCGGCTGCGCAAGCTCGACCCCTATCTCAACGTTGACCCGGGCACGATGAGCCCGCTGCAGCATGGCGAGGTGTTCGTCACCGACGACGGCGCCGAGACCGACCTCGATCTCGGCCATTACGAGCGCTTCACCGGCGTGCATGCCAGCCGCTCCGACAACGCCACCACCGGGCGCATCTACTCCGACGTGATCGCCCGCGAGCGCCGCGGCGACTATCTCGGCGCCACCGTGCAGGTGATTCCGCACATCACCGACGCCATCAAGGAAACCATCACCCGCGACCTCGACGACGCGCAGGGCCGGCCGACCGATTTCGCCCTGATCGAAATCGGCGGCACCGTCGGCGACATCGAGGGCCTGCCGTTCCTCGAGGCCATCCGCCAGCTCGGCAACGAGCTGGGACCGCAGCGGGTGATGTTCGTGCACCTGACGCTGGTGCCCTGGATTCCCTCGGCCGGCGAGCTGAAGACCAAGCCGACGCAGCATTCCGTCAAGGAACTGCTCAATGTCGGCATCCAGGCCAACATGCTGATCTGCCGCTGCGACCGGCCGATCCCGGCGAATGAACGCCGCAAGATCGCGCTGTTCTGCAACGTCCGCCCCGAGGCGGTGATCGCGGCGCTGGACGTGGACACCATCTACCAGGTGCCGGTGAGCTACCACGCCGAGGGCATGGACCGCGAAGTGCTGCGCCATTTCGGCTTCCCCTACGATATGGAGCCGGATGTTTCCCGCTGGCAGCGCATCGTCGAAATCGTCCGCGCGCCGGAAGGCGAGGTGAAGATCGCGGTGGTCGGCAAGTACACCAACCTGCTCGACAGCTACAAATCGCTGGCCGAGGCGCTCGCCCATGGCGGCCTCGCCAACCGGGTGCGGGTCACGCTCGATTGGATGGATGCCGGCATCTTCGAAAAGCCGGACACGGTGGCCCGGCTGGAAGGCGTGCACGGCATCCTGGTGCCGGGCGGCTTCGGCGAACGCGGCACCGAGGGCATGATCGAGGCGGTGCAGTTCGCCCGCCAGCGCCGGGTGCCCTTCTTCGGCATCTGCTTCGGCATGCAGATGGCGGTGATCGAATGCGCCCGCCACCTCGCCGACCTGCCGGGCGCCTCCTCCACCGAGTTCGGTCCGTGCGACGACCCGGTGGTCGGGCTGCTGACCGAATGGGCGCGCGGCAACGAGATCGAACGCCGGGCCGAAGGCGGCGACCTCGGCGGCACCATGCGGCTCGGCGCCTATCCGGCCGTCCTGGCGCCCGGCTCGCTGGTCAGCGACATCTATGGCGGGGTGCCGCGGATCGCCGAGCGGCACCGTCATCGCTATGAAGTGAACGTGCGCTACAAGGAGCGGCTGGAGCGGGCAGGGCTGCGCTTCTCCGGCATGTCGCCCGACAGGGTGCTACCGGAGATGGTGGAATACCCGGAGCATCCCTGGTTCGTGGGCGTGCAATTCCACCCTGAGTTGAAATCCAAGCCGTTTGAACCGCATCCTTTGTTCAGCGGGTTCATTGCGGCGGCGGTAAGGCAAATGCGCCTGGTCTGAGGAATGGGGTCCAGGGGCCTCCCGGCCCTTGGTGGGGTTTGGGGCAAAGCCCCAACCTTGCTTCTTCACCCAACCGATCGTAAGTTCCGTAACATTTCCGTCGGAACTGCCGCAGTATGGAATGACAATATGGCCGATAATGAACCATTTGCTTCCGGCTGCGCTATGGAAACTCTCGCCAAGACCCCGACCGGCATCACCGGCTTCGATGAGATAACGTTCGGCGGTCTGCCGGCCGGAAGGCCATCGCTCATCTGCGGTCGCGCGGGGGCGGGCAAGACATTGTTCGCCATGACCTTCCTGGTGAAGGGCGCCGTCCAGTTCAACGAGCCGGGCGTGTTCATGAGCTTCGAGGAGACCGCCGACGACCTGGCCCAGAACGTGGCCTCGCTGGGCTTCGATGTTGCGGCCCTGGTCGCCGCGAACAAGCTCGCCATGGATTACGTGCGGATCGAGCGCAGCGAGATCGAGGAAACCGGCGACTACGATCTGGAGGGCCTGTTCGTCCGGCTCGACTATGCGATCCGCTCGGTCGGCGCGAAACGGGTGGTCCTGGACACGCTGGAGGCCCTGTTCGGCGGGTTGCAGAACGCCGCCGTGCTGCGCGCGGAGTTGCGGCGCCTGTTCGGCTGGCTGAAGGCGCGGGGCGTCACCGCGCTGATCACGGCCGAGCAGGGCGGCGGCACGCTCACCCGTCATGGCCTGGAGGAATACGTCTCCGATTGCGTGATCCTGCTCGACAACCGGGTGCAGAACCAGATCTCCACACGGCGCCTGCGGGTGGTGAAGTACCGTGGCTCGGTGCACGGGGCGGATGAATACCCGTTCCTGATCGATGCCGACGGCATCAGCGTGCTGCCGGTCACCTCGGCCGGGTTGCAGCATCAGGCGTTCGATGAGCGGGTGCCGACGGGGGTGGCGGGCCTGGATGCGATGCTCGGCGGCGGCGGCTTCTACCGCGGCTCGAGCATTCTCCTCTCCGGCGCCGCCGGCACTGGAAAGACCAGCCTGGCCTCCCATTTCGTACCACGCGGCCTGTAAGCGCGGCGAGCGGTGCCTGTATTTCGCCTATGAGGAATCGCCGGCGCAAATCATCCGCAACATGCGCTCGGTCGGCGTCGATCTGGCGCCTCCGGCAGAGCGCGGGCTGCTCCGGTTCGAGGCGGCACGTCCCAGCCTGTACGGGCTGGAGATGCATCTCGCGCGGGTCCAGCACGATATCGACCTCTTTCAGCCCGCGGTGGTGGTTATCGACCCGTTCTCCAGCCTGCGGGGCGACGCGATCGAGCTGCACGCGATGCTGTTGCGCCTGGTGGACCTGCTGAAGACACGGGGGGTCACGGCGCTGATGACCAACCTCGTGACCGGCGAAGACAAGGTGAACAATACCAGCCAGGGCATCTCCTCGCTGATGGATACCTGGCTGTCGCTGACCAACATCGAGTTCAACGGGGAGCGCAATCGCGGCCTGTATGTGTTGAAATCGCGCGGCATGAGCCATTCCAACCAGATCCGGGAGTTTCTGCTGACCGGCGACGGCATCCGGCTGGTGGAGGCCTATCTCGGCCCGGCGGGCATGCTGACCGGCTCGGCGCGGCTCGCGCAGGAGGCGGCGGAGACGCGGCAGGCCCAGTTGCATGCGCAGGAAACCGATCGCCGGCGCCGCGAGATCGCCCGCCGGCGGGCGGCGATCGAGCGCCAGATCACCGATCTGCAGATGGCGCTGGAGGGCGAAGACGAAGACCTGTCCAGCCTGCTCGACCAGGAAACGGCGCGGCAACAGGGGCAGGCCGCCGACCGGCAGGCGATGGCGATCCAACGGCGGTGGCGGCCATGACCGGCCCGACGGAACCGGACGGGACCGGCCCGGCGAACACCGAGCCGGACGCCGACAACGATGCCGATGACGGCAGGACGTTCTACAATCTCCGCCTCTATATTGCCGGCCGGACCGCCCGGTCGGCGGCGGCGCTGGCGAACCTGACCGCAGTGTGCGAACAATATCTGCCGGGGCGCCATAAGATCGAGGTCATCGACCTGCTGGAGCACCCGCAGCTTGCCGCCAGCGATCAGATCGTCGCCATTCCGACCCTGGTCCGCCGCCTGCCGACGCCGATCAAGCGGCTGATCGGCAATCTGGCCGACACCGAGCGGGTTCTCGTGGGTCTCGATCTGGGGGCCAAGGAGATTTGAGATGAAGAATGATTCACCGCCCGGCCCGGAGACGCCGAACGGCACGTCCGGAGCAGACCATCCGCACTATGTCCTGCGTCTGTATGTCAGCGGCACGACGGCGCGTTCGGTGCGTGCCATCGCCAGCATGCGGCGGGTCTGCGACACCCTGCTGAGAGACCAGTACGAACTGGACGTGATCGACATCTACCAGAATCCGGCGGCTACGAAGGCGGACCAGGTGGTCGCCGTGCCGACGCTGGTCAAGCTGCTGCCGGTGCCGCTGCGCCGCCTGATCGGCGATCTTTCCGATCGTGAGCGGGTGCTGGCCGGCCTTGATATCATTCCGAAAGCGGGGCCCACCGGATGATGGCGGTGTCCGGGCAACCGAATGGGGAAGGCGCCGGCCCCGATGGGGGAGAGGATACTGCCAACCTGCGACACCACCTCCGGGATGTCGAGGAGAGGCTTCGCGAGGCGGAAGAGACCATCGCCGCCATCCGCTCCGGCGACGTGGACGCCATCGTCGTGCAGGGGCAGGCAGGGCCGCAGGTCTACACCCTGGAAAACGATGACCGGCCTTATCGCCGGTTGATCGAGCAGATCGGCGAAGGCGCCCTGACGCTGACGCCGGACGGGGTGGTGCTCTACTGCAACAGCCGGATGGCCGCGCTGCTGCGCATGCCGCACGAAAAGGTGATCGGCGGCCGGATGCAGGAGATGATCGCCGCGGATGACGAGAACCTTTTCGAGGGTCTGACCACCCAGGGCGGGGGGCGCGGCAGGCTGCGATTGCGGGTGGCCGACGGCGGCACGATCCCGGTCCACCTGTCGCTCACCGACCTCGTTACCGACGGCACGCGGTTGCTGTGCGGCATCGTTACCGACCTGACCGAACAGCAGCAGGCCGAGACCGCGCTGCGCGACGCCAATGCGCGCCTGCGCATCGAAATCATCGAACGGGAACGCGCCGAGGCGCTGCTGCATCAGGCCCAGAAGATGGAAGCTTTGGGCCAGCTCACCGGCGGCGTGGCGCATGATTTCAACAACCTGCTGACGGTGGTGATCGGCGGGCTGGAGATGATCGAGCGGCAACTGCCGAAGCTGCAACCCGGACCGACGACGGCGCGCCTCGATCGCGGCATCGACCTGGCCAAGAAGGGGGCCGACCGGGCGGCGGTGCTGGTGCAGCGCATGCTCGCCTTCTCGCGCCGGCAGGCGCTCGACCCGCGGCCGGTGGATGTGAACCGGCTGGTTGGCGGCATGCTGGAAGTGCTGCGGCGGACCCTGGGGGAAACCATCGCCCTGGATGCCGTTCTGGCGGAATGTCTGTGGCAGGCGCAGGCCGACCCGAACCAGCTTGAAAGCGCCGTACTGAACCTCGCGGTGAATGCGCGCGACGCGATGCCGAATGGCGGCCGGCTGACGGTCAGAACCGAAAACCGGATGCTGGCCCATGACGGGTCCGACCCCGACACGGCGGACGCGGTGGCCGGTGACTATGTGATGGTGGCGGTGACGGATACCGGTATCGGCATGGACCAGGAGACGCTGGACCGCGCGTGCGAGCCGTTCTTCACGACCAAGCAGGTGGGCTACGGCACCGGCCTCGGGCTGAGCCAGGTTTACGGCTTCGTCAAGCAGTCCACCGGCCACATCGCCCTCCGCAGCCGGCCGGGCGCCGGCACGACGGTCGAAATCTACCTGCCCCGACTGGTCCCGGTCCTGACCCCGGGACAGGAACAGCCGGAAACATTCCGCGCGGAGGCCGGCGGCAATGCCGGTTCCCGGGGGAACGACACGGTGCTGGTGGTCGAAGACAACGAGGACGTCCGCTCCTACAGCGTGGAGGCGCTGCGCGAGCTGGGCTACGAGGTGCTGGCGGCGGTGGATGGCGGCTCGGCGCTCGACCTGCTGGACCACCATCCGGAAATCCGGCTGCTGTTCACCGATATCGGCTTGCCTGGCGGCATGAACGGCCGGCAGCTGGCGAATCTGGCCCTGCGCCGCAAGGCCGGGCTGAAGGTGCTGCTGACCACCGGCTACGTGCAGAGTGCGGCCACGGCCGCCCAGCCGCTCGATGCGGCGGTGCAGATCGTCACCAAGCCGTTCACCTTCGGCGACCTGGCGGGGCGCATCCGGCTCATCCTTGACGGGCCACCGCTGCATCCGCAGGGGTGAGGCGTGGGGCCGGTCGTTTTGGCCGGCGGGGCGGGTTAACGCATTTGAAACATCCGCCGACTTAGCGTCGGCGCATCCGGACAGAAGATCCTGCGGAGTCCGTGATCCATCGCTGATGGGTCGGTGATGCCGATGGGTGACTGATACGAGGGCTGTGATCCATGAGTGCAGTCGAACACCGCGGCGGCTTGTCGCATCATTCGCACGGATCGGTTCGTTCGGTATCAGGGGGTCACGCGCTGCCTGGCAAAAGCGGCGGCACGGCAGGCACATTCTCGGATTTCGCCCACGCGGCGATGCGGCACCATGCCGGGCATTCCGCAGGAACGCGGGCGGGATCGGGCTCCGGCGACAACGCCGTTCCCGCTTCCTTCGGCCACTTCATCGGCCGCTCGGCTGGCACCGGTCAGTGTGTTGCCCTCATTTACGCCGTCAGTCCGGGCATCGGCTCGACCGCCTGCTGGGGATGCGGTGAACCGGTGCAGGGCAACACGAGCCTGCGTCCCGGCACCGTCATCGCCACCTTCGACAAGACGGGCCGCTACGCCAATGCGCGCGACGGCAGCAGCCACGCGGCGATCTATCTCGGTCAGGACGAGAACGGGATTCAGGTATTGGACCAGTGGTCGGGCAGCCCGGCCGCGGTACGAACCATCCGCTGGACGAACCCGGGCGGGACACCCGCCAACACGGGAAGCGCCTTCCGCGTCGTCCGCGCGGGGTAGCACTGGCGGCTGGGCTCGATTGAAGGGAAGGCCAGGGCTCTGCCCTGGCCTTCCTTCAACCAGGCCCTGTCGCGGCGCGGCGGCGCGTGTATGCTGGCTCGCCTGAGGAGACCGCCATGCAGCCCGAACCCGGCGACCGGACATCTGACGGCGCGGCTGCGGCGGATCTGTCGAGTTGCGACCGTGAACCGATCCACATTCCCGGCGCCATCCAGCCGCATGGCATGCTGTTCGCCGTCATCGAGGCAAACGGCTCCCTCGTCAGCGTCAGCGACAATGTGGCCGACCACGCCGGCGTGCTGCCTGCCGATCCGCTCGGCCAGCCGGTCGCCTCGCTGTTCGACGAGGCAAGCAACGTCCGGCTGCGCGCCGCCCTCCGGCAGGGCGAATTCGCTGCCGGCCCGCCGGTACTGCTGCGCTTCCCTCAAGGCGGCGGCGTCGCCTATGATGGCCTCCTGCACCGCCATGACGGCCTGGCCATTCTGGAGCTGGAGCCGCGCGCTGCGGAGGCGCTCGATTCGCAAACCTTTTTCCAGCGCACCCGCGGCGCCATCAAGCGCCTGCAGGCCGCCCCCACCCTGGCCGAGGCCTGCGCCGCCGCGGCCTGCGAGGTGCGCCAGATCACCGGCTACGACCGGGTGATGGTCTACCGCTTCGCCGCCGATGCCAGCGGTGAGGTCGTGGCCGAAAGCCGCAACGACACGATCGACTCATTCTTCGGCCTGCATTTTCCGCCGTCTGATATCCCGGCGCAGTCGCGGGCGTTGTATACGCTGAATCCGATCCGCATCATCCCGGACATCCGCTACCGCCCGGCGCCTTTGCGACCGGACCGCAACCCCCTTACGGGTCGGCCGATCGACCTCAGCTACGCCGTGCTTCGCAGCGTCTCGCCGATCCACCTGGAATACATGGCCAACATGGGTGTCCTGGGCACGATGTCGGTCTCCATCCTGCGCGGTGACCGGCTGTGGGGGCTGATCGCCTGCCACAACCGCGCGCCGCGCCATGTCGGTCACGACGCCCGCCAGGCCTGCGAAATGGTGGCCCAGGTGCTGGCCTGGCAGATCGGCGTGATGGGGGAGGCCGAGGTCACCCGGCACGGGCTGAAGGGTCAGGCCATCCAGCGCCGGCTGCTGAGCGATATCGAACAGTTGCGGGACCACCGCGCCGGCCTGGTCCGCAACAGCGAGGCGCTGCTGGAACTGATGGGCGCCTCCGGCCTGTGCCTGTACGGGCGGGATGCCGTCACCACCCTCGGCCGCACCCCGCCGGCCGAGGCGATCGAGCTTCTGGTTGACTGGATCGACCGCGAAGGCGGTGCCGAATTGTTCCAGACCGACCGGCTGGGCACGCTGCTGCCCGAGGCTGCCGCCTATGCGGCGTTCGCCAGCGGCGTGCTGGCGGTGCCGCTGTCGCGTTCGCCGCCGCGGCGGACGATGCTGTGGTTCCGCCCGGAAGTGGCGCAGACCGTCACCTGGGGCGGCAACCCGAACAAGCCGGTTATCCTCGGCCCCAGTGGCGCGCGGCTGCAGCCGCGCGAATCCTTTGCCGCCTGGACCGAGGAGACGCGCGGCCGCTCGCGCCCCTGGGAGGCCCACGAGATCGCCGCGGCAATCGAAATCCGCGACCTCGTCATCGACGTCATCCTGCGCCGCGCCGAGGAACTGGAGCGGGTGAACAGCCAGTTGGCCCGCAGCAACGAGGAGCTGGAATCCTTCGCCTACGTCGCCTCGCACGACCTGAAGGAGCCGCTGCGCCACATCGAGGCCTTCGCCGGGCTGCTGGCGGAATTGATCGGCATCATGGGCGATGAGCGGCTGGGTTCGATGGTGAGCGGCATCGAAAGCTCGTCCCGCCGGCTGCGCAACCTGATCAACGATCTTGCCGAATTTTCCCGCCTCGGGCGGCAGGCCCAGCCGCTGGCGCCGGCGGGACTGGACGAAATCGTGCAGGAGGTCATGGCCGATTTGCGCCCGCGCATCGCGGAGGCGGCCGCCGAGCTTGTCTGCACCGCGCTGCCGAAGGTGCAGTGCGACCGCAACCAGATGCGCCAGGTGCTGCAGAACCTGCTGTCGAACGCCCTCAAATACCGCCATCCCGACCGTCCTTGCCGCATCCGCATCTTCGCTGAACCCGAGGAACCGGATGGCCGCCGCGGCGACCCGGGGGCGGTGGCGCTGGTGCGGGTGAGCGTGAGCGACAACGGCATCGGCTTCGACCCGAAATACAGCGAGCAGGTGTTCGAGCCGTTCCAGCGCCTGCACGGGCCGGACGAGTATGAAGGCAGCGGCATCGGCCTGGCGATCTGCCGCAAGATCATCCAGCGCCACGGCGGCAAGGTGGGCGTCGAGGCAGTGCCCGGCATTGGCGCGACCTTCTGGTTTTCCCTGCCGCTTTCCCACACTGGCGAGATGCCGCCGGGACACAGCCACGCGGAGGAGGAGGGCCGGTCATGACCGACACGCCGGGCGCCGGCGCGGCGGCGCAGGAGCCGATCGATCTGACCAGTTGCGACCGCGAGCCGATCCACATCCCCGGCAGCATCCAGCCGCACGGGGCGCTGCTGGCGTTGCAGGAACCCGGATTGCGGCCGGTCTCGGTCAGCGCCAGCATCGCCGCCATCAGCGGGCTGGCGCCGGAAGAGGCGCTGGCAATGCTGCCGCGCGAGTGGATGACACCGGACACCCTGCGCCGGCTGGCGAAGGCGCTGGAAGGCGAGGACCTCGCTTTGTTCAACCCGATCCGCATCGATTTCGCCGCCCCGGCCGAGGCGCGCAGCTGCGACGGCATCCTGCACCGGCACGACGGCCTCGCCATCCTGGAGCTGGAGCCGCGGGGCGACGATGACCGCCCGTCCAGAGAGCTTTTCCGCAGCGTGCGCGGGGCGATCCAGCGGCTGCAGGCCGCCACCACCCTGCGCGAGGCCTGCGCGGCGGCGGCCCGCGAGGTGCGGCGCATCACCGGCTTCGACCGGGTCAAGATATACCAGTTCGCCGCCGACTGGAGCGGCCGGGTCATCGCCGAGGATCGCGTCGGGACGATCCCGTCGCTGTTCGACTTCCACTTCCCGGCATCCGACATCCCGGCCCAGTCGCGCGCGCTGTATGCCGCCAACCCGGTGCGCATCATCCCCGATATCGGCTACACGCCGTCGCCGCTGCTGCCCGACCGCAACCCGCATACCGGCGGCCCGATCGATCTCAGCTTCGCCGTACTGCGCAGCGTGTCGCCGATTCATATCGAGTACATGGTGAACATGGATGTCTATGGCGCCATGTCGGTCTCCATCGTGCGCGACGGCCGGCTGTGGGGCCTGATCTCCTGTCACAACCAGGCGCCGCGCTTCGTCTCCTTCGAGATCCGCCAGGCCTGCGAGCTGATCGCGCAAGTGCTGACCTGGCAGATCGGCGTGCTGGAGGAGGCCGAGGTGATCCATCACAGCATGCGGGTGCGTTCAGTGCAGCACCGGCTGCTGTATGAGCTGGGCGGCGCGGATGACCTGCAGGCCGGGCTGGCCCGCAGCGGCCAGGAAATGCTGGGGCTGATGGACGCTTCCGGGCTCGCTTTGTGTGGCGCCGACGGCATCACCATGTTTGGCCGCGTGCCGACCGAGGCGCAGGTCTTCGATCTGGTGAAGTGGCTGGCGCCGGCCGGATCGCGCGACGTGCACGAGACCGACCGGCTCTCGGCCGAGCACGCCCCGGCGGCCGGGTACGCCGCGGTGGCCAGCGGCCTGTTGGCGGTGCCGCTGGGCCGGTCCTCGCAGAACTACATGCTGTGGTTCCGCCCGGAGGTGGCGCAGACGGTCACCTGGGGCGGCGACCCGCACAAGCCGGTGCGCATCGGCCCGCATGGCGGACGGCTGCAGACCCGCGCCTCGTTCGAGGCCTGGAGCGAGGAAGTGCGCGGTCGCGCGCGGCCGTGGCAGAACCACGAGGTGGAGGCGGCGATCGAGATCCGCGACCTGGTGGTCGATGTCATCCTCGGCAAAGCCGACGAGCTGGAGCGGGTGAACCGCCAGCTGGCGCGCAGCAACGACGAACTGGAGTCCTTCGCCTATGTCGCCTCGCACGACCTGAAGGAACCGCTGCGCCACATCGAGGCCTTCGCCGGGCTGCTGAAGGAATTGCTGCCCCCGGATGCGGCGGGCCGGCTCGGCACCATGGTGGAGGGGATCGAGGCGTCGTCGCGGCGGCTGCGGGCGCTGATCAACGACCTTGCCGAATATTCCCGGGTTGGCCGCCAGGCGCGTCCGCTCGCCCCGGTCGAGCTTGACGACGTGCTGGACGAAGTGCGGGACGACCTGAAGCCGGTGATCCAGGAAACCGGCGCCCAGGTGACCTCGCAGCATTTGCCCGAGGTGATGTGCGACCGCAGCCAGATCCGCCAGTTGCTGCAGAATTTGGTGTCGAACGCGCTGAAATATCGCCACCCCGGCCGGGCGCCGGCGATCGAGGTGCGGGTCGGCGCGGTGCCAGGCATCACGGTGCAGAGCTGGGCCAGGGCGGCCGGGCCGGGGGAGTTCGAGCGCACCGGCACCGGGCATCGCAAACTCGTCCGCATCGAGATCGCCGATAACGGCATCGGTTTCGAGGACAAGTTCAGCGAGCAGATCTTCGAGCCGTTCCAGCGCCTGCACGGGCCGGACGAGTATGAGGGCACCGGCATCGGGCTGGCGATCTGCCGCAAGATCGTGCAGCGCCACGGCGGAACCATCACCGCTGCCAGCCGGATGGGCGAGGGCTCGACCTTCATCTTCACGCTGCCGCTGCGCAGCCCGGAAAGCTGATCCATGGAGCGCGACACCCACCCCCCCTGCATCCTGGTGGCCGAGGACCACAACCACGACAAGTTCATCCTCACCGAGGTGTTCTCGCGCGCCGGCATCGTCGCCGACCTGCGTTTCGTCAGCGACGGCGAGCAGATGCTGGACTACCTCTACCGCCGCAGCGCCTTCGCCGGACCCGGACAGGCGCCGGTGCCGCGGCTGGTGCTGCTCGACCTCAACATGCCGCGGCTGGACGGGCGCAAGGTGCTGCGCATGTTGCGGGCCGACGAAAGCCTGCGCCACCTGCCGGTGATCGCGCTGTCCACCTCGGAAAGCCCCAAGCACATCACCGAGGCCTACTCGATCGGCATCAACGCCTACCTGATCAAGCCGGCCAGTATTCCCGACTACGTTGCCAAGGTGTCCTCGTTGTGGAAATTCTGGCTGGAGACGGCGTCGCTTCCCGCCACGGAGGTGGCGCGACCTTGACTGCCAGGGACGGGAGGATCGCCAGGGACGGGGGGCGGCCTTGATCACCCTGACCCGCCTGCTGCTGGTCGATGATGCGCGCGTCGACTTCATCTGGCTGGAACAAATGCTGCGGCGCATCCCCGGGCCGCCGCGCGTGCTGGACTGGGTGTCGCGTTTCCAGCCGGCCGAGCAGGCCATCACCGCCGGCGGCCACGACCTCTATTTCGTCGATTTCCGGCTCGGTCCGGATAGCGGCCTCGACCTCATCCGCGCGGCGCGCCGGCATGGCGTGCTCAAGCCCATCATCATGCTCACCGGCCACGGCAGCGAGGCGGTGGATATGGCGGCCACCGAGGCGGGGGCGAATGATTACCTGATCAAGGGCGAGTTCGATCACGTGCTGCTCGGCCGCACCATGCGGTACGCGGCACGCAACGCCCGGGCCGTGGCGGAGCTCGACCGCCGGGCCACGCAGTTGCAGGCGCTGGTGGTTGACCTGAAGACCGAGACCGAACGGCGCGCCCTGGCCGAGGCCGGGCTGTCGGAAGTGCTGCGGCGCACCGTGGTGGAGCAGGAAGCCGAGCGGCAGCGCATCGCCCGCGAGCTGCACGACAGCCTCGGACAGTCGCTCACCCTGCTGCAGCTGGGCCTGAACCGGCTCGGCCGCAGCGACCCGGCCAAGGCGGGGGAGGTGGGGGCGCTCAACCAGATCGCCGATGAGCTGGGGCGGGAGATCAACCGCCTGGCCTGGGAGATCCGGCCGACGGCGCTTGACGATCTCGGCCTGCAGGATGCCATCCGCCACTTGCTCGACACCTGGGGCAACCGGACGGATCTGCATTTCGACCTGCACCTGACCCTGGGGGACCGGCGGCTGCCTTGCGTGGTGGAAACCACGCTCTACCGGGTGCTGCAGGAAGCCGTGACCAATGTGGCGCGGCACGCCGGGGCGGTCCGGGTCGGCATCATCCTGGAGGCCACCGAACAGGAAGCGCGGCTCATTGTCGAGGATGACGGGCGCGGCTTCACCTGGGACGGCGGCAACGGTGCGGCCTCGGGCCGGCTCGGCCTGCTCGGCATGCGCGACCGGTTGTCCCTGGTCGGCGGCACGCTGGAAGTCGAAACCAGCCCGGGCGGCGGCACCACGCTGTTCAGCCGGGTGCCGCTGCCACCTGTATCGCGGTAGGGGCGCCAGCCACTCGTCGCCATGACGGCGAGGGGCTGGAGGATCAATGGTTTGTCGTAAATTAGGGCACAATCTCGATGAGCGCGATAATACACAGTTATCACGCCCTGTGGCGGCCGGCCAAAATGCCCGTCCGCGCCGGTATCGCGGGTCGGATTCGTCCCCCACACCCAAAAGTCGCATAATACATATTATGGAAACTCACATCTCGAAGTTTCGAGGCGCGTAATGGGCCGGCTGCTGGCCGGTTAAGGCTTGTCCTGAGGTTCCGGCGGCGGCGAACCCGGCGGTGGCGAAGCCGATGGCGGTTGGGCGGGCATCGGAAAATCGTGGGATGGGGCCGCGTGGGACGGAATCTCCGGCTGATAGCCGGTCCTGGCCGAGCCTTTCGCCTGTTCAATCCCCTTCATGATGGCTTGAACATCCGTCTCAACCGGCGTGGGCCGCGACGGCTCAGGCCGTATGGCACGAACCGGCGCCACCCGCGTGGGATGCGCCGGTGCCGGTTGCGCGTTCTGGGACGGATCGAAGGCATCGAGCAGCCGGCACGCATCCCGGTCGCCGCGCAGGCAATCCTGGCGGGTTCGCTCGGTGAAATCGGGGCGTGGCGCAACACACCCCGGCAGCGCGAGCATGAGGATCAGCAGGACAATGCGGCGGCCGGCAACCAGCAATCGGGTCTCTCCACTCGGTATCGACCGCGCCCCATGGCCGGTTCCAGGGGACTGCCTGCAGGATGGCGCGCCTTGCCGCGGAGGCTACCGGGGAGCGGCCCGCCGGTCCACCATACCACCCGGCCGACGACTCAATTCACGGCTTCACGCAACCGCTCTTGCCTTGAGCGGCAGCGTTCTTTGGACACGGGATAATGGGGTTGCACCCCCCTCTTCTCTTTCCGTCAGGTCAACGCGATATCTTTGATTACGCACACCATCGCGACCGCGATTCGGCGCGTTCATTCTACCGGAATTCTTTTCGCTGCAACCAATTAATTGGAACCGTATTTACTTTTTGGAAATTTTATCCCGTCAGTTTACAATGAATGCTACGCTATCATACGATTCAACCACTTCTCGATTACGAAACCCCCGCGCATTGACGCCAATCAATGCGCAGGCCTCATATCCGTAAAATGGTTGTGAAGCTTACGAGGTGAGGTCGAACTGAAAAGCCTTCTCGCACGGTTGCTGCTGGTCGTATCGATCGCCCTGGTCCCCGCTCTGGTGTTCCA
The DNA here is from genome assembly GCA_963709085.1 of uncultured Alphaproteobacteria bacterium. GTDB lineage: Bacteria > Pseudomonadota > Alphaproteobacteria > Acetobacterales > Acetobacteraceae > Rhodovastum. The sequence goes on along the minus strand of CAVPVB010000007.1, from coordinate 2,238,093 downwards.
GGCCTACACCGAAAGCGCGGCGCGCCTCACCCGGCAGCAACTCGTGCAGGACGAGGCGCTGCGCCTCGTGCGCCTGGTCAGTGCCGAACAACAACGGATCGTCGAAGGCGCGGAGCAGGCGCTGAACGCCATCAGCGGCTTGCCGGCCGTGCAGGACAAACTACCCGAACTTTGCCCGAAGTTGCTGGCCGCCCTGCTGGAACAGTCGCCGCGCTACAACGCCGCCGGCATCATTGGCCTCGATGGTCATCCCGTCTGCGCGTCCGGTCCGGTCAATCGCAGCCTCGACATGTCCGACCGTAGCTATTTCCGCAATGCCCTGCTGATGGGTGGCTTCGTCATCGGCGAGTACGCGATCGGCCGAATCTCGGGCCAGCCGACCATCCATATGGCCAAGCCGTTCAAGGCCCGGGACGGCACCGTCACGGGTGTTGCCTATTTGGGGCTCAGCCTCGACTGGCTGCGCCAGCAGCTTGAGCATCTCGGCCTGCCGCCGGACGTTGCCGTGTCGGTAAGGGATCGCAATGGCACCATGCTGGCCCGCTTTCCGGACGGGGCGCGCTATGTCGGCCAGCCGATGCCCGAAGCGATGCGTTTCAGCCTGGAAGGAGACGAGATCAGGGTCGTCCCGATGAAGATCACCGACGGCAGTGACCGCATCGTCGCCTATGCGCCCGTCGCCGTGGAACCGAAGGGATTGCGCATCGCGGTCGGACTGGACCGGGCGACCGCCTTCGCCGCGGTGACACAGGCCAACCGCGCCAGCCTGCTTCTGATCGTCGCCGGGGCCGGGCTGGCGCTGGCGTTCACCGTCCTGGCCGGCCGGCGCCTGATCCGCCGTCCGCTCGACCGGCTGCTCGCTGTCGCCGATCGCTGGCGCGCCGGCGATCTCACCGCCCGCACCGGCCTGCGTGACGACGGCAGCGAGTTCGGCCGCCTCGCCGCGGCCTTCGATCGTCTGGCGGTGGCGCAAGAGGCCCGGGAGCACGCCCTGCGCACCGCGCTCGAAAGCACGACGGACTCCGTGGTCGTGCTCGACCGCGACTGGCGCTACACATATCTCAACAAGCGGGCGAAGGTGCGGCTCGCGCCGGGTCGCGATCTTCTGGGCCAGGTGATGTGGGACGCGGTTCCCAGTTTGGCGGGGACCACCTTTGCCGATGCCTACCGGACGGCGATGCAGCGCGGCGTGCCGACGCAGGTGGACGGCTACCATGCGCCGCTTAAAACCCATTTCGAGGCGCATGCGTATCCCTCGGATGACGGCCTGACGATCTTCTACCGCGACGTGACCAAGGAACGCCGCAACGAGCAGCGCTTCCGTGCCATGTTCGAGCAGGCAGCGGTCGGCATGACGCTGGCCGGGCTCGACCGGGTGCCGCTGTCGGTCAATGAAAAGCTGTGCGAAATCACCGGCTACACGCGCGAGGAGATGCTCGCCCGCAGTTTCCGCGACATCACCCATCCTGACGACCGGGCGGTTGACCAGGCGCAGACGCAAGCCCTGCTGGCCGGCGAGATCGCGACCTTCACGGTCGAAAAACGCTACCTGCGCAAGGACGGGGAGGTAATCTGGGTCAACCTGACGGTGTCCCTGCTCCGCGCCCCCGACGGCAGCCCGGAATGCCATATCGGCGTCATCGAGGACATCACGGCACGCAAGCGCACCGAGGACGCGCTTCGCCAGACGGCGGCATTGCTCTGCGCCATCGGCAATTGCTCGCCCGACCCGATCTATGCGAAGGACACCGGGGGCGGTTTCCTGTTCGCCAATCCCGCCCTCCTCGCCGTGGCCGGCCGGCCCGCGGACGAGGTGATCGGCCGCAGCACCGCGCAGTGGCATCACGACGCGCCCCAGGCCGATGCGGTGATGGCCAACGACCGGCGCATCATCGAGACCGGCCGCGCGGAGATTTTCGAGGAGATCTTTGACGCAGCGGGTCAGGGCGCGCGGGTCTTCCGGTCGGCCAAGGCGCCGCTGCGCATGGAGGACGGCTCGATCCACGGCGTCGCCGCCGTATCGATCGACATCACCCAGATCAAGGAAACCGAGGCGAGACTCCGCCGCCTGACCGGCGATTTGGAACGGCGGGTGCGCGAGGAGGTGGCGGCGCGGCACCGACAGGACCTGCTGATGGCCGAGCTCGATCACCGCGTGAAGAACATGCTGGCCACCATCCAGGCCCTGGTCGCCCAGAGCCGCACCAGCGAAGACACGCTCGACGGCTTCCTCAACAGCTTCGAGGGGCGGCTGCGCGCCATGGGGCTGGCGCACAGCCTGCTGACCAAAAGCCGCTGGGAGGGCGCCAGCCTGCAGATGATGATCGCCGAGGAAATGGCTCCCTACATGGGCGGGGCGGCGCCTTCGGTGCTGATCGCGGCCGACGCGCCGGTGTTGTTGCGGCCGAAGGCGGCGCTGGCGCTGAGTTCTGGCCGTGCACGAACTGGCCACCAACGCCGTCAAGCACGGTGCGTTGTCGGCGCCCGGCGGACGCGTGCACGTCAATTGGCATGCCGAGAAGGGCGATGGGCAGGTGCTGGTGCTGCACTGGCGCGAAACCGGCGGCCCGGAGGTGACGGAGCCGACGCAGCGGGGCTTCGGCCTCACCCTGATCGAGAACAGCCTGGCCTACGAGCTTGGCGGCACGGTGCAACTCGGCTTCCCGCTCGAGGGCCTGACCTGCACCGTGATGGTGCCGTGGGATCAGATCGCCTCGCTCGGCGAACCGCCGGCGCCGGCACCCCCGTCCGCGCAGGCCGGCGCGACCTACCTGCAGGCCGCGCTCGGGGGCAAGCGCGTCCTTGTGGTGGAGGACAACGCGCTGCTCGCCGCCAATATCGTCCGCAACCTGAAGTTGGTGAGCGTGTCGGTGGTCGGGCCGGTGGCGCGCCTGGAAGCGGCGGTGGCGCTGGCGAAGACGGCGGAGATCGACATCGCCCTGCTTGATGTGGACCTCGACGGCATCATGGTCTGGCCGGTGGCCGACCAGCTGGCGCGCCGCGGCATCCCGTTCCTGCTCGCCACCGGCTATCAGGCGAGCCTGGTGGTGCCGCGGCGCTTCCAGGACTGCCCGGTCCTGAACAAGCCGTTCTCGGTCCGTGAGTTGCGGGGGGCGCTGTTGCGGCCCCTGGAAGCGCTGCGGAGCGGGCTCGACGCGGGCTGAACGCCAGCAACGCTTCCCCGCGCGTCCCGCCGCCGCTACATCCAGCCCATGAGCCTGCTCACCCTCACCGGCATCACCATCCGCCTCGGCGGCCGCACCCTGCTCGACCGGGCCGACCTCGCGGTCGATCCCGGCAAGCGCATCGGCCTGCTCGGCCGCAATGGCGCCGGCAAATCCACCCTGCTGAAAGCCATCGCCGGCGACCTCGCCATCGATGGCGGGGAAATCCGCATGGCCAGCCGCGCCCGGCTCGGCCAGGTGAAGCAGGAGGCGCCGGACGGCGATTTCTCCCTCACCGACATCGTGCTGCAGGGTGACCCGGAACGCCTCGCTTTGCTCGCCGAGGCCGAACACGAATCGGCCGACCCGCACCGCCTGGACGAAATCCACGAACGCCTGCGCGCCATCGGCGCCGACAGCGCGCCGGCCCGCGCCGCCGCCATCCTGGCCGGGCTCGGCTTCGACGCCGCCGCGCAGGCGCGCCCGGTCCGCACCTTTTCCGGCGGCTGGCGCATGCGGGTGGCGCTGGCCACCGCCCTGTTCGCCGCCCCCGACCTGTTGCTGCTGGACGAGCCGACCAACCATCTCGACCTCGAAGCGACGCTGTGGCTGGAAACCTGGCTGGCGAAGTTCCCGGGTGCCGCGATCATCGTCTCGCATGACCGCGGCCTGCTCGACCGCTGCGTGCACGCCATCGCCCATCTCGATCGCGGGAAAATCAACGTCACCCCCGGCGGCTACGACGAATTCGTGCGCATCCGCACCGAGCGGGCGATGCAGCAGACCGCCATGGCCACCAAGGTCGCCGCCCAGCGCGCCCATATGCAGGCCTATGTGGATCGCTTCCGCTTCAAGGCCAGCAAGGCGCGGCAGGCGCAGGCGCGGCTGAAGGCGATCGCGAAGCTGCCGGCGATCGAGGCGGTGGTGGAGGATTCCCCCACCCATTTCGATTTCCCCCAACCGGTCCAGATCGCCCCGCCCATCCTGGCGCTCGACGGCGCCACCGCCGGCTATGACGGCCGCCCGGTGCTGCGCGGGCTTTCCCTGCGGGTGGACATGGATGACCGCATCGCCCTGCTCGGCGCCAACGGCAATGGCAAATCCACCCTGGCCAAGCTGGTCGCCGGCCGGCTGGCGCCGATGTCCGGCGAGGTGCGGCGCGGCCCGAAGCTGAAGGTCGGCTATTTCGCCCAGCACCAGGCCGACGAGTTGGTGCCCGACGAGACGCCGGTGCAGCACATGGCCCGCGCCCTGCCGCGGGCGGCGATCGTGCAGGTCCGCGCCCAGCTTGCCCGTTTCGGCTTGGATGCCGATCGTGCCGGCACGGCGGTCAGCAGCCTTTCCGGCGGCGAGAAAGCGCGGCTGTTGCTGGCGCTGGCCACCCGCGATGCGCCGCAACTGCTCATTCTCGACGAACCGACCAACCACCTCGACATCGACGCCCGCGAGGCGCTGGTGCGGGCGCTGGCCGATTTCGAGGGCGCGGTGCTGCTGATTACCCACGACCCGCATCTGGTGGAACTGGTGGCGGACCGGCTCTGGCTGGTGGCCGACGGCACCGTGCAGCCCTTCGAGGGCGATCTCGACGAGTATCGCGTCCTGCTGGCCGAGCGTGCCCGACCGGCAGCGAAGGCCGACGCCGCCCCGACCAGACGCGAGGACCGCCGCGAGCGCGCCGAGGCCCGCGCCGCCACCGCCCCCTTGCGCCGCCGCGCCCGCGACGCCGAAGCGCGCATCGCCAAGCTTGCCGAGGAACGCGCCAAAGTCGAGGCGAAGCTTGCCGACCCGGGGCTCTACGAGCCCGGCCGCGCCGGCGAGGTCACCGCGGCGCAGACCCGCCTCGCCGCCATCGCCCGCGCGACCGAAGCGGCGGAAACCGAGTGGCTGGAGGCGGCCGAGGCGTTGGAGGCGGCGTCGGCGTAGCTCTGGCTACGCGTATCTGAACAGCGCCATGAAGCCGAAATCCATGTGCAATTGCTGGTGACAGTGAAATAGCGTCAGCCCCGGATTGTCGGCGGTAAAATCGCATTCGAGTTCCTGAAACCCGCCCAGCATGACCACGTCCTTGATCACGCCCGCGGTCGGCCTGCCGCCGATGCGGGTCAGTTCGAAACTGTGCCGGTGCAGGTGCAGCGGATGGATATCGTCGCTCGCGTTGCGGAATTTCAGGCGGGTGCGCTGCCCCGCCTGCACCGTGTGCACCGGCGTCATCGTGTCCATCGAAAACGCCGCGCCATTGAGGGTCCACTGGTTGAAGCCATCGAGGGCCGCATTGTGCTTGACGATCGTCATCTCGATCGTTTCGTCCGGCGGTGCTTTCGTGGCGTCGGCGCGGCCGAACCGGGTGTAATCCCAGCGGAACGGTTTCGGCTTCGTCCAGTGCGGTTGGCCCTTCTGGCCCGCATATTCGACGACGATGCCCATCCCATGCGCGCGGTCATCATCGGCGAGATCGCCCATCACCCATATGCCGGGGTGATCCATGGCGACGATGGCGGAAACGCGCTCGGCAGTCCCGAGCCAGAGCACGGGCACGTCCGCCGGCGTCGGCACCGGATTGCCATCGAGCGCCACGACGCGGAAGACATGGCCGGGCAGCGCGAGGCTGCGGATTTCGGTCGCACTCGCATTGAGCACATGGAACAGCACCCGCTCCCCCGGTTTCACCCGGATCGGCTCGCCGTGGCCGAGCATCCGGCCATTGATGCCGAACAAATCATAGCCGACCTCGAAGCCCTTGGTTTTCTCCGCCGCCGCCGCCGCGTCGGCCGCCATTCCGATCTGTTGCAGCGCCTTGAGCGGCGCGCCAGCCAGCGCGTCGATCGCCATGTCACCGCCGCGACTGAACGCCGGCGCGAATTCCTTCATCACCAGAAACACTTCGCGATCATAGGCGCCGGGATTGTTCGCCGGTTCGATGAAGACCGGCCCGACCTGACCGGTATAGGTGCCACGGTTGAGGTCGCTGCCGGCGACAACATGCGTATGGTAAAATCGGAAACCCGACGGTTTGGGCACGAAGGCCAGGCGACGCATGCCGTGCGCCGGCACGAACGGCGTGCCTTCCTCAGCGGCGCCATCGACATCGCTCGGGATCGTCTGCCCATGCCAGTGGACCAGTTCCGGCGTGTCGGTATCGTTATAAACATCGACGACGACCGGCTGCCCTTCCGTCAGGCGCAGCAGCGGCCCCGGAAACTGGCCGTTGTAGAGGGTGGTCGAGATGATGTGATCAGGTGCCAGCTCGACCAGCCCGGTGCCGATCCGCAACGTATGATCCGCCTTTTCGGCAAGCTCGGCCGCCCGGGCGGTGCGCGGCAGCGCGCCGATGCAGGGAGCCAGGCCGGCCCAGGTCAGCAGCGACCGGCGATCGATCATCCCGATTTCCCTTCTCCCGACGCCGAACTATCGCAACCAACCCGGCCGCGTGCGCTCAATCCGACGTGAGTACGGGGCAGGCCGAAAACGTCGCCGTTGCGGCCTGAACGGAAGGCTCAGGCGGCGATGCGCCCCAGCAGCTCGGCGTGCTCGCGGGTGACGACGTGGCGGCGGATTTTCTGCGTGGCGGTCAGCATGCCGTTGTCGATGGTGAATGGCGCCACGGTGGCGTGCCGGCGGATGCGCTCGGTCACCGACAGGCGCTTGTTGACGTTGCTCACCGCGGTCGCCACCGCCATTTCGTCGCAGCCCTCGGCCGCCACCACCAGCGCGGTCAGGCCCGCCCTGCCCTCGCCGAGCACCACCGCCTGGGCGATCTCCGGCTCGGCGATCAGCAGCCCCTCGATGCGCGCGGGCGACACATTCTCGCCGCCGGACAGCACGATCATGTCCTTCTTGCGGTCGGTGATGCGCAGATAGCCGTCGGCATCCAGCTCGCCGATGTCGCCGGTATGCAGCCAGCCATCGCGGATCGCCATCGCGGTTTCGTCCGGCCGGCCCCAGTAGCCGAGCATCACCAGGTCGCCGCGCACCAGGATCTCGCCATCCAGGGCGATGCGCAGTTCCACCCCGGCGAGCGGGCGGCCGACGGTCTCGATACGGGTCGCCCCCGGCGCATTGGCCGAAACCACCGGCCCGGCCTCGGTCTGGCCATAGCCCTGCAGCAGCGTCACCCCCAGGCCGATGAAGAAACGGCCCACCTCCGGCTCCAGCCGCGCCCCGCCGGATATCGCCGCGCGCAGCCGGCCGCCGAAGCGCTCCCGCACCTTCCGGCGGACCAGCCGTTCCAGCAGGCGATCCTCCAGCCGGGCCGGCAGCGACCGCGCGCCGCCCTCGGCACGGCGCAGACCCACCGTGATCGCCCGGTCGAACAGCCAGCGCCGCCAGGCTGGCTGGCGGGCCACCTGGGTGAGGATGCGCGCCCGGATGACCTCCAGCACGCGCGGCACCATGGTCATGATGGTTGGCCGCACCGCCAGCATGTCGGCCGCCAGGGTCTCGACCCCGCGGGCATAGACCACCTCGGCGCCGCAGCCGAGCAGGAAGAACTGGCCGGCGGTGTGCTCGTAGCTGTGCGACAGCGGCAGGAAGGACAGATACACCTCTTGGTGGCGGTGCCGCGGCAGCGCCGCCAGCAGGTAGCTCGCGCCACGGCAGTTCGACAGGATCGCCCGGTGCGGCAGCATCACCCCCTTCGGCGAGCCGCCGGTGCCGGAGGTGTAGATCAGGCAGGCCAGCGCGTCGGGCGAGATCATCGCCGCCTCGGCCGCTATGTCGCCGGGGTCGGGCGCGTGGGCGATCAGCGCCTGCCAGGGCGCGACGGTCAGGTCCGGATAGGAGAACGGCTCCATGCAGACCAGCAGGTCGAGCGGACCGGCCATCGCCACCCGGCTGGCCAGCGCGGCGGTGGAGACCACGGCCACGCGCGCGCCGGAATCGCGCAGGATATGGGCATGGTCGGCCACCGTGTTGGTGGTGTAGGTCGGCACCGGCACGGCCCGGATGGCCATCAGCGCGGTCTCGACGATCGGGTATTCGGGCCGGTTCTCGGAAACGATCACCACCCGGTCGCCCGGCTCCACGCCGGCCGCGCGCAGCGCCCGGGCCGCGCTCGCGGCCTGGCGGGCGAAACTGCTCCAGGTGACACCGCGCCATGCGCCGTCCCGCCAGACGCGCAGCATCGGCCGCTCCGGCCAGGTGCGCGCGCGATCGAACATCATCGCCGGCAGGTTCGGCCATTGCGGCAAACCCTGCCCGGCCGGCCCCGGCAAAAGCTGAAAGCTGTCCAACACGATACTCCCGCCCGTACGCAAAGAATGGCGACGCGCCCTGCCTAAACCGTCGCGACCCTTTGACGTCCCAGTGGCATAACTTATGTCTGTCTGCTCGACCAGATGGACAGGACGAAACCCCCGCATGCCCGACTCATCCGCCGACGCGCTGCCCACCCCCGAGACAGCGCCGTCCGAGTTGCCGAGCTGGGATCTGGGCGACCTGTATCCCTCCCCCGACAGTCCCGAGATCGCCCGCGACCTGGACCGCGCCGAGGCTGACGCCCGCAACTTCGCCGCCCTGCATAACGGCCACCTGGCCGCGTATTCCGGCGCCGCTCTGGCCGATGCCATCGCCGAGTACGAACGTATCGAGGAAGTGCTGGGCCGGGCGATGTCGTACGCCCAGCTGCTGTTCAGCGGCGACTCGAACGACCCGGCGATCGGCCGCTTCTACCAGTCGATGAACGAGCGGGTCACCGCCATCTCGACCCACCTGCTGACCTTCACGCTGGAGCTGAACCGGCTCGAATCGTCGGTGCTGGAGCGCAAGCTGGCCGACCCGGACCTGGAGCGCTGGCGCCCCTGGCTGCGCGATCTGCGCGTGTTCCGCCCGCACGAACTCTCCGACGAGCTGGAAAAGCTGCTGCACGAGAAGGAGGTGACCGGCCGGGCCGCCTGGTCGCGGCTGTTCGACGAAACCATCGCCGCCATGCGCATCACGGTGCCCGGCGTAGGGCACGGCGACGCGGGGCAAAGTGAGGGCCTGACCGTCAGTGGCGCGCTGAATCTGCTGTCCGACCGCGACCGCACGGTGCGCGAGGCCGCCGCCCACGCGGTCGGCGAGGCGTTCGGCCGCAATGTCCGGCTGTTCTCGCTGATCACCAACACGCTGGCCAAGGACAAGGAGATCATCGACAACTGGCGGCACTACCCGCGTCCCGGCAGCTACCGCAACCGCTCCAACATGGTCGAGGACGAGGTGGTGGACGCGCTGGTCGCCGCGGTGACCGCCGATTATCCGCGGCTGGCGCACCGCTACTACACGCTGAAGGCGAAATGGTTGGGACTGCCGAAGCTGCAGCACTGGGACCGCAACGCCCCGCTGCCCGGCGATAACGACCGTGCGGTGTCCTGGCCGGAGGCGCGCGAACGGGTGCTGGACGCCTACGCCGCCTTCTCCCCCGAGTTGGCGGAGGTTGGCAAGCGCTTCTTCGACCGCGCCTGGATCGACGCCACCCTGCGCCCGGGCAAGGCCGGCGGCGCCTTCGCCCACCCGACCGTCCCCGGCGCCCACCCCTATCTGCTGCTGAATTACCACGGCCGCACGCGCGACGTGATGACGCTGGCGCACGAACTCGGCCACGGCGTGCACCAGGTGCTGGCGGGCGGCCAAGGCTACCTGATGGCCGGCACGCCGCTGACGCTCGCCGAGACCGCCAGCGTGTTCGGCGAGATGCTGACCTTCCGCGCCTTGCTCGACGCCGAAACCGATCCCGCCCGCCGCCGCATCATGCTGGCCGGCAAGGTCGAGGACATGCTCAACACGGTGGTGCGGCAGATCGCCTTCTACCGGTTCGAAACCTTGCTGCACAACGAACGCCGCTCCGGCGAGCTGGTGGCCGAGCGGATCGGCGAGCTGTGGTTGCAGGTGCAGACCGAAAGCCTGGGGCCGGCCTTCGAGTTCACCCCGGACTACCGGGTGTTCTGGGCCTATGTGCCGCATTTCGTGCATACGCCGTTCTATGTCTATGCCTATGCCTTCGGCGACTGCCTGGTGAACGCGCTGTACAGCGTGTTCCAGTCCGGGCATCCCGGTTTCCAGGCCAAGTATCTCGACCTGCTGCGCGCCGGCGGCACCCGCCGCCATCGCGAATTGCTGGCGCCGTTCGGGCTGGACGCCGCGGAGCCGGATTTCTGGCGGCGTGGCCTGGATGTCATCGCCGGCTTCATCGACGAACTTGAGGTGGTTTCCTGATGGCCGTGACCGAAGACCATTCCACCCTGTTCGGCGAAGTCCGCCGCATGGTGCGCACCTCGGGCGCGGTCGGCGGCATCGCCGCGCGCATGGTGGGGTCGCGCGCGTTCGGGGTGAAGACCGACCGCTCGGCCCATGCCGAGGACCTGAAGGTGATCCTGGGCGGGCTGAAGGGTCCGCTGATGAAGGTGGCGCAGTTCCTCTCCACCGTGCCGGATGCGCTGCCGGCCGAATATGCCGCGGAACTCGCGCAGTTGCAGGCGAACGCGCCGCCGATGGGCTGGGCCTTCGTGCGCCGGCGCATGCAGGGCGAGCTGGGGCCGGACTGGCGATCGAAATTCGCCGCCTTCGGGCAGGAGGCGGCGGCGGCGGCCTCGCTCGGCCAGGTGCACCGGGGGCGGCTGCGCGACGGCCGGGAAGTCGCCTGCAAGCTGCAGTACCCGGACATGCCGAGCACCGTCGAAGCCGATCTGCGGCAGGTCAGGATCGCCATGGGGCTGTACCACCGCATGGACGGCGCCATCCGCCAGGACGAAATCCTGAAGGAACTGACCGAACGCCTGCGCGAGGAACTCGACTATCTGCGCGAGGCGGCGCAGATGCGGCTGTACCGCCGGATGCTCGCGAACGAGCCGCTGGTGCACGTGCCGGAGCCGGTCGATGGCTACTGCACCCGCCGGCTGCTCACCATGACCTGGCTGGAAGGGCGCCCGCTGCAGCGCCGCCTGGAGGAAAACCCCTCGCAGGAGGAACGCAACCGCATCGCCGAGGCGCTGTTCCGCGCCTGGTATGTGCCGCTGTACCGCTACGGCATCCTGCACGGCGACCCGCATATGGGAAATTATCAGGTGCGGCCGGACGGCTCGCTGAACCTGCTCGATTTCGGCGCCATCCGGGTGTTCGACGCCAAATTCGTGCACGGCGTCATCCAGCTGTATGAGGCGGTGCGTGACGAGGACATGGACAAGGCGCACCACGCCTACACCATCTGGGGCTTTTCCAATCTGGGCCGCGAGCAGATGGACGTGCTGAACGAATGGGCGCGTTTCCTCTACGAGCCTCTGCTGGACGACCGGGTGCGCCGCATCCAGCCGACCGACGACCCCAATTACGGCCGCGCCGTCGCCGGGCGGGTGCTGGAGGGGCTGAAGCGGACCGGCGGCGTCACCCCGCCGCGGCAATTCCTGCTGATGGACCGCAGCGCCATCGGCCTCGGCGGCGTGTTCCTGCGCCTGAAGGCCGAGCTGAACTGGAGCCGGCTGTTTCAGGGCCTCATCAGCGATTTCGACGAGCCAGTGCTGGCGGCCCGGCAGGCCGACGCCCTGGCGCAGGCGGGCGTGCCGGCAACGTTGGGCGACGGCTGAGGGGGGGCCATGCGGGCGGATGGGTTCGGACCGGCGAATTGACCCTGGCTGTGGCCTTGTCGATTCCGCCCTGCGGCCGAACATGTTAGTTGGTTTTTCGCATCGTGTTGTGGCTCCAAAGGACCTGCCGTCATGCCTCGCCCCGTGCAAATCGCTGCCGCGCTGATCGGCCCGCTGGCGCTTGCAGCCTGTGTTGTCCCCCCGCCCGCCGGTCCGAGTGTCATGGCGCTGCCGAAGCAGGGTGAGGATTTCGGCCGGTTCCAGGCGCAGGATGCCAATTGCCGCAACTACGCCTCGGCGCAGATCGGCAACGCCACCCCGGCCCAGGCGGCGACCAACAGCGCGGTTGGCAGTGCGGTGCTGGGGACGGCGATCGGGGCCGCCGCCGGCGCGGCGCTGGGCTCCGTCGGCGGTGCTGTCGGCGCGGGGGCCGCGATCGGCGGTGCCACGGGGTTGCTGGTCGGCAGCGCCGCCGGGGCGAACAACGCATATGCGTCGGCCGGGGCGCTGCAGCAGGGCTATGACGTTGCCTACACGCAATGCATGTATGCCAGTGGCTACACCGTGCAGCAGCCGGCCTATCCGGCGCAGTACCTCTGGATACGGGTATGGTTTCCCGGCTTATGCCTATGGCTACCCGGGCTACGGGTACCCTTACTATCCGTATTATGGCTATGGGTATGGCCCGTCCATCGTAGTTGGCGGCGGCTGGGGCTGGGGTGGCGGCTATTACGGGCGCGGCGGCTATTACGGACGGGGTGGCTATTACGGCGGTGGCGGCTGGCACGGGGGTGGCGGCGGCTGGCATGGCGGTGGCGGCTACCACCACTAATTAACCGCGACTCGCGACGGCCTCTCTTCACGTAGCGGGTTCCAAGGGGCCACTGCCCCTTGGTGAGGGTCCAGGGGGCAAAGCCCCTCGGCCTTGTTGCCTTTCATCACCCAACCGCTTGCGGCATGGGCGGTACTTCGGCCAAGCTGCGCCCGTCCCGGAACATTTCTGGGAGCGCGAGGGCCGGAGTGAATTCGATTTCGAGTCCTGATATCCGCCCGGGCGACGCCCGGCAGCCGGAATGGTTGGTCTCCTATGCCTGGGGAGACGACACCGATGCGGGGCGCGCGCTCGACCAGGTGGTGAACGACATCTGCGCCGAGGCGGAGCGGCGTGGCCTGCGCATTCTGCGCGATCGCGACGAGTTAAAGTTGGGCGACTCGATTTCGGCATTCATGCGGCGGATCGGCGAAGGCGATCGGGTATTCGTGGTGCTGAGTGCGAAATATTTGCGTTCGCCGTGGTGCATGTTCGAGTTGTTCGAGGTCTGGCAGAACTGTGGCAGGCGCAAAGAGGCGTTTCTCGGCAAGGCGCGCGTTTTTGTTCTGCCGGACGCGAAGTTCGATTCCGTGCCACGACGCATCGAATGGGCGCGGTTCTGGAAGGACCAGTATGACGAGATCGACGCGACCATCCGTACTCACGGCCCAGGTCTGGTCGGGGAAGATGATTTCCGGGCATTTCGACGAATACAGGACTTTTACCTGAACGTAGGCAACATTCTCGCGACAATCGCCGACATCGTGCAGCCGCGCACGCTGGCGCAGTTCGCAGACTATGGGTTCGACGATCCGAGGAACGACGCCAGTGACAAAAAAACAGTGGATGCTGCCGGTCTGCCACCCGCACCGATTGTCCTGTCATCATGCAAGGCCAACGCTTGGGCCGATGATTTGGGCGAGGACCAGTACGGCAAATGGGCCAGGATCAGCGTCGGCTATGGCTTCCAGAGTAAAGCAGAAGCCTTTCAGCGTCTGCGCTGGTGCCCGCCGGGTCGGTTCATGATGGGGTCGCCGGAGGACGAGGATGGCCGATATGACGACGAGGGACCGCGTCACGAGGTGGTGTTTGAGCGCGGTTTCTGGATGTTCGAGACGGCGTGCCGGCAGGAGCTCTGGCAGGCGGTGATGGGCGACAACCCGAGCAGCAGCAAGGGACCGCTGTTGCCGGTGACGAATGTGTCCTGGGAAGACGCGATGCGTTTTGTCGAACGGCTGAACGCGCGACCCGGGCTTGGGCTTGATCTGCCTTCGGAGGCGCAGTGGGAGTACGCCTGCCGGGCCGGCACGGACACGGCCTACAGTTTCGGGCCGAAGGTCAGCCGGAAACTCGCTAACTATGAGAACAAAGGGCCGGTTTCGGTGGGCAGCCTGCCGCCCAACAGATGGGGCCTGCACGAGATGCACGGCAATGTGTGGGAGTGGTGCGCCGATCCATCGCACAACAACTACGACGGCGCGCCGGCGGATGGATCGGCCTGGATTGGCGGAGGTGCAGCGGGCCGCGTCATCCGTGGCGGGTCATGGCTCGGCGACGCGCGCGACGTGCGTGCCGCGTTCCGCTACCGCGACGACCCGTCGAACCGCCGTGGCAACCTGGGCTTTCGCTGCGCCCGAGTTCAGCGTGAGTAACAGGAGAGCGGAGGGCGGGGAGGAGCAAGCCCCAGCGAGCGGAGCGAGTGGGCGGCGACGACCAAGCCCGGAGCGGTGGTCAAGCGGAGCCTTGCTTGCTGCAAAGGGTCCAGGGCGAAGCCCTGGCCGGTTTTTTCGCGCGATGCCATGCAAAAATTGAAACCAGCTACCGCGGCGCCTCCCGCGCAAGCGGATCAACCAGCCGCGCATGATCCCCAGGCCCACGCGGCGCCCAGGCCTCGGCCACCAGCATCCACGCGAACACCAGCACTACTGCCACGCCAAGCCCAAGCGCGACGGTCGCCAGCCACCCGAACGGCGGCCTGACCGACGGAAGCCGCGGCACCCGCCGCACCCGGACAAGTACGTCACCCGCCGAACGCGCGGGCAACAGCGCCACCAGCCGCTCGGCCATCGCTGTCGCCTCCGGCAGCGAACACAGAACCGATGGCGCGCCCGAAATAATCGCGGCCAGACTCGCCACCGCCGCCTCGGACGGCAACCGCGCCAGCCGCGCCGCCTCCTCCCACGGGTCGTAGCCGCCGCGCCCGAACAGCGACGCGATGGTCAGTTCACCCGTGCCGTCCTGGGTGCCCACATCGGCATACAGGAACGGGTTCAGGGCGGAGTGGCTTAGGGCGAACATGTCGGTTGATGGCACGAATGGTACTCCGGTGCGACGTGGCCGGGGCGCGGCCCCGGACCCCGCCAGGGGGCTTTGCCCCCTGGACCCCTACCAGGGGGCATAGCCCCCTGGACCCTCTTTATTCTTCGGTGCTGGGCTTCCGTTCTACCCGCTCGGCTACCATGGCTTCGGTGGTGATCAGCAGCGAACCGATCGAGGCGGCATTCTGCAACGCCACCCGCACCACCTTGGTCGGATCGATGATGCCGGCCTTCACCAAATCCTTGAAGGTGTCGGTCTGCGCATCAAAACCCCAGTTGTACTCGTCGTGGTCGAGCACCTTGCCGGAAATCACCGCACCATCCTCACCGGCGTTCTCGGCGATCTGACGCAGCGGCGCCAGCGCCGCCCGGCGGACGATGTCGATGCCGTGCTTCTGGTCCTCGTTGTCGCCCTTCAGCTTGGCGAGCACATGCGACGCACGGGCCAGCGCCACGCCGCCACCGGGCACGATGCCTTCCTCAACCGCGGCACGGGTCGCATGCAACGCGTCGTCAACGCGGTCCTTGCGCTCCTTCACCTCGACCTCGCTCGCCCCGCCCACGCGAATGACCGCGACGCCGCCAGCCAGCTTGGCCAGCCGCTCCTGAAGCTTCTCGCGGTCGTAATCCGAAGTGGTGTCTTCGATCTGCGCCCGGATCTGGCTCACCCGGCCGGCGATGGCGGATTTCTTGCCGGCCCCTTCGACGAGCGTCGTGGTCTCCTTCTCGATCAGCACCTTCTTGGCCTGGCCGAGCATGTCGAGCGTCACGTTCTCCAGCTTGATGCCGAGATCTTCGCTGACCACCGTGCCGCCGGTCAGGACGGCAATGTCTTCCAGCACCGCCTTGCGCCGGTCACCGAAGCCAGGCGCCTTCACCGCGGCCACCTTCAGCCCGCCACGCAGCTTGTTGACCACCAGGGTGGCCAGCGCCTCGCCCTCCACGTCCTCGGCGATGATCAGCAGCGGCCGGCCGGCCTGCACGATGCTCTCCAGCAGCGGCAGCAGCGGCTGCAGGCCGGACAGTTTCTTTTCGTGCAGCAGGATGTAGGGCTGGTCCAGCTCGGCCAGCATCTTCTCGGCGTTGGTGATGAAATACGGCGACATGTAGCCGCGGTCGAACTGCATCCCCTCGACGATATCGAGCTCGGTCTCCAGGCCCTTGGCTTCCTCGACGGTAATCACCCCGTCATTGCCGACCTTTTTCATCGCCTTGGCGATCATTTCGCCGATTTCGGCCTCGCCGTTGGCGGAGATGGTGCCGACCTGCGCCGTCTCCTCCTGCGTGCTGATCTTCTTGCTGTGCTTCTCCAGCTCCTCGACCAGCGCCGCCACCGCCCGGTCGACGCCACGCTTGAGGTCCATCGGGTTCATGCCGGCGGCCACCGCCTTCAGCCCCTCGCGCACGACAGCATGCGCCAGCACGATCGCGGTGGTGGTGCCGTCGCCGGCGACATCGTTGGTCTTGCTGGCGACCTCGCGCACAAGCTGCGCGCCCATGTTCTCGAACTTGTCGGTCAGCTCGACTTCCTTGGCGACGGTCACGCCGTCCTTGGTAATCCGCGGCGCACCGTAGCTCTTGTCGATGACCACGTTGCGGCCCTTCGGGCCGAGCGTCACCTGCACGGCATGGGCAAGCAGCTCGATGCCTGTGAGCATACGGCCCCGCGCGTCAGTGCCGAAGCGAACGTCTTTGGCAGCCATTTTCAATGTTCCTTGCTGTGGGCCGCCGCGCGAAATGGCGGCGGCGGGCAGGCACGCGGATCGCTGCCGTCAGGCGGCGTGGCTCTCGTCGGTCGCGGCGGGATGCGCCTTGCGGGCGCCCTTGAGCACGCCGAGGATGTCGCTCTCCTTCATGATCAGCAGATCCACACCGTCGATCTTCACCTCGGTGCCGGACCACTTGCCGAACAGCACGCGATCGCCGGGTTTCACGTCGAGCGGCACGATCGCACCCTGCTCGTTGCGCGCGCCCGGACCGACGGCGATCACCTCGCCCTCGGCCGGCTTCTCCTGGGCGTTGCCGGGAATGATGATGCCGCCGGAAGTGGTCTCCACAGGGTCGATGCGGCGGATCGCGACCTGGCTGTGCAGGGGACGGAATGTCATGGACAATGCTCCTGGAGGGCGGAGGAACGCCGGCGCGCCGGGCAACCACCGCGGCAACCGGCCCGGAGTTTCCGCCGGAGCGGGGGTGTTAGCACTCTCAGTCGTCGAGTGCCAGCATTGTGCGCGACTCCTCCCGAAAGCGTGTCCCGGTCGGGCGCCCCGGATGGGCCGTCAGGCGCGCCATGTTGTCCCGAGGCGGGAATGACACTAGGAAACGTCCGGATGGTGGGATATCCGGAATGGATTGCATTCGGCACGCTGGCGCTGCACGACGCGCCAGCCTCCGGCGCCCGGACCTGAAAAGCTCGGACCGGACAAGGGGCGGTTGAAATGCCAACGACAACGCTGACGCGCTGCCTCTGCCTGGCGATCGCGCTGACCACCAGCGGCTGCGCCTCCTTCCTTGTGACCGACGCGCAGAAGCTGTCGCCGGCGCAGCTTGAGCCGGTCGGCGCGGATAACATCTCCCGCGGCGGTTACCGGTTCGGCCAGTTACCCATCTCGCCCGATGCGCCGGATTTTCTCGCCATGGTCGCCATATCCGGCGGCGGCAAACGCTCGGCATCGTTCGGCTACGGCGCGCTGAAGGGCATGCGCGAGGTGATGGTTCAGACCCGCGCCGGCCCGCGCCCGCTGCTCGACCAGATCGATATGCTCTCGGGCGTCTCGGGCGGCAGCTATGCGGCGAGCTATTATGGCCTGTACCATGACAAGGCGTTCGGCCAGTTCGAGACCGATTTCCTGTACGACGACACCAACAGCTACGTTTACGGCATTTATCTGCTGCCGTGGAACTGGACCTGGTTCCTCGAACCCGGCATCGGCACCAACGACTTCATGGAACGCGTCTATGACGACCACATGTTCCACGGCGCGACCTTCGCCGACCTGGCGGCGCAGGGACGGCCGCTGATCGCCATCGGCGCCACCGACATTTCCTATGGCACACCGTTCCTGTTCACCCAGGACAATTTCGACCTGATCTGCTCCGACCTGTCGGTCTTCCCGGTTGCCCGTGCGGTCGCCGCGTCGGCCGGGTTTCCCGGCCTGTTCTCGCCGATCACCCTGACCAACAATGCCGAGGATTGCGGCGGCCGAACCCCCGGCTGGTTGCGCCGCATCACCCCCGCCGAGCGGCGCAACCCGCTGTCGCGCGTCGGCGCGGAGGCGCTCAAGGCCGAGCGCTACCTCGACGCCGATCGCACCCGCTATGTGCATCTCGCGGACGGCGGCGTTTCCGACAATCTCGCCATGCGCAGCCAGGGCAACATGATGCAGGTCCTGTCGGCCACGGATTTGCGCGCGCGCGGCCTGACCCATATCCGGCGGGTGCTGCTGCTCAGCATCGACGGCCAGGGATCGCAGGACAGTTCGATTGCCCGACGCAAGGAGGTCGGTGGCTTGCTGGCGATGTTCGGCCTGGTCAGCGGCGGCCTGATCGACAGGTATAATTTCGAGACGCTGAACACGGTCAATCAGCAGGTCGAGATCGTAGGACGCACCCTGCGTGATGCCCGTTGCGCGGAAGCACCGGTGATCGACGGCACGCGCTGCGACGATGTGCAGACGGCGCTGCTCCACATCGCCCTTTCCGACCTGCCGGACAGCCCGCAGACCGACCGCCTGCAGGCGATCCCCACCAGCCTCACGCTGGAGCGCGCCGATGTCGATCTGCTGGTAACAGCCGGGCATGATGCGGTGACGGGGTCCGCGCCGCTGCGGGCGTTTCTCGACAATTACCCGCCAGCGCCGTTGCCGGCCCAAGGGATCACAGCGCGCGATGGCGGCCGCGAGAACCACGCATCATTAACGCGCGCCCCGATGCCATGAATCCTGCCGGGTCAATGCGTGACAGCAGCAAAGGGCCACCCAGAGAGAAAGGCAGAAAACAAAAGCGGCTAAGGTGTTTCTTCCTTAGCCTCTTTTGTTTTTGTCTCGGGGTAACTTAGTGCCGGTTAGTTACTCGCCTGCCGCCGCATGCGCCATGACGCGGGCCGGCGCCGGCACTGTCGGGGCAGTATTTTCGTCCTCGCTTTCGCACCACGAGGGAATTGGGGAGGTCACCGCATAGTCGGCGCCGGAGACGTAGGCGCGCAACGTGTCGACCTCGATCTCATGCTGGAGAATCCGGCTCTTCACCACGTCACCGATGCTGATAACGCCGACCAGCGCGCCGCCATCGACGACCGGGAGGTACCGGTGATGGCCCGCCGCCATAATGGCCAGGGCCTGACCCGTGGTCGTCTGCGGAGATACCGTCTTGAGCCTCGCTGGACATCACCTGCGCCGCCGACATCTCCAGCGCCCAGGCGCCGTTGGCGGCCAGCGCATTCACGATGTCACGCTCGCTGAGCATGCCGAGCAATGTACCGACAGTATCGACCACCACCACCACGCCGATGCTCCGGTCGGAGAGGTTCCGGGCGACCTCGGCAATGGTGTCGGTCGGACGGGCAGCAAAAACTTCGCAGCCTTTGTGCTTCAGGATTGCAGCAACCGACATGGCTTGAGTTCCTTCCAGATCTGCGCCGGATTAGCCGAAAACAGCGCACCCTTCAGCCCGCGCATAGCATCTTCGCGGAACTTCAAAGCCACCGTTCGGATCGTACCACCAAAATACACAGGATTCGCGGCGTTACAATATGCAATTTTGCAGCGCACAAATGCGTCGCGCGTCTATCTAGGGGCAACTGTCATCGGGTTGCCTGGGCGCGCACCATCCAACCGCTCCCCCGACGGCGGAGCCGGTTGAGAGATGGCAGCTTATAACAAAAGCAGTGCGGTCCTGCATCAATGCCTTCAGCACCCGCCCGCCCCCCCCGATCGACGTTGCCAGCGCCGATCGAATGAGGGATCGTTGCGGCCCGGTCCCCGTGGAGCCGGCAGGCGCTGCGGCGGGTTCCGGGCGCGTGTGAACCAGACCCGAACCGGATGCCGCCATGCGTGTCACCCCTGCCCTGTGCGCCTCATTCTGCCTGCTCGCCCTCGCCGCGCCTGCCGCGGCGCAGGAACTCGCTTCTGACCCCCAATTCGCTGCTGCAGGGCTGCGAAGCGCTGACCGAGAATGCCCCGACCGCGAGCGAAATGCAGATGGGCGCCTGCGCGGGCAGCGTGGCCGCCGCGCTGGCCATCGGGCAGGCCCAGGCGACCATCTGCATGCCGGCGGACGGCAACGTCATCGGGGCGGCGCGGATCGTCGCCGATTTCATCTACGCGCAGGCGGAACGGCGCGGACAGCGCTTCGGCGTGGTGGCGCTGCAGGCCCTGCAGGCGCGCTGGCCATGCGGGCAATGAGCCCCGCTCAGACCGGCATCGAATCGTAGACCACCGAGGGGCGGACGAACTCATCCTGGGCGGCGACGGTCAGAATCTCGCGCGACCCGGCTTCCGCCGTCCGCCGCAGCACGCCGTGGATCGACGATCCGGCCGCCGACAGCGCCGCCGCGGCACTGCCGGTGGTCAGCCGGTGGTACAAGTACAGGGCCGCCAGCGCATCGCCGGCACCGTTGAAAGCGCGCGGCAACCGCTTCGTGCGCAGGAGAAAGAAGGCGCCCGCCTCGCCCGCCAGCATATCGATCGAATCGGCCGGCGTGGCCTCGGTGCGCAGGCTGGTGACCAGCACGCTGCGCAGACCGCCGGGGCGCATGCCGGCCTGCAGGCGGGCTACGGCCTGCTTCGCTGCCGCCAGCGTGCGCGCCCCCTGCCCGCTCAGGTATTCGAGTTCGAACAGGTTGGGCGTGGCGATGTCGGCTTCCGGCACCGCACGGTCGCGCATGAACTCCGGAATGCCGGGGCGGACGAACACGCCGCCGCCCTCGTCGCCGATCACCGGGTCGCAGCAATAGACGGCGGCCGGATTGGCCTGGCGCACCCGCGCCGCCGCGTCCAGGATGGCGGTGCCGATGCCGGCATCGCCCATATAGCCGGACAGCACGGCATCGCAGCGCGGCAACGCGCCGCGCGCCGCGATGCCGTCGATGAGGGAAGCAATCTGCTCGCCGGTGAACACCTGGCCGGTGCACGCGCCGTAGCCCGGATGGTTGGAGAACTGCACGGTATTGACCGCCCAGACCTCCGCCCCCAGAAGCTGCAGCGGAAAGGCGGCGGCGGCATTGCCCACATGCCCATAGGCCACCCAGGACTGGATCGACAGAATGTTCATCCGGATCAGGCCAGCCGGTCCTGGTAGCTCACAGGTTCAATTCCGGCACGCGATGCCGCACGGCCGTCCAGACCAACCAGGATGACCCGAGACCCGCCCAACCTTATCGGAAACAACGCGGCCATGTTTTCCGCAGACTGTCGATTGCCCGACGGCGAACGCCATCGGCCGCCGTCTGATCGACGGCAGTCAGTTCCGGTTGGCTGTATTCGGTCATCTCCGGAGCATTGCCCCCGCCATAGGTGAGGCGCCAAATGCTGCCGAATTCCCCTTCATCCGGCTTGGCGACATGGGAAGTCACTCCGAGCGCCTGGAGCAGGGCCGGTATCCGCGAATGGTGCCAGCAGATCAGGATAACGCGGTCCTTATAGATCGGTCCGGCAAATATCTCGTCCGCGAGCGCTTTTTCACGGCCCTCGCTGAACTCGAAATTGCATGGGATTTTGGTGGCCTCCGCTAGCGGCTCCACCGTCTCGATCTCACGGCAGCTCGGGCTGCCGTGCGCGGGGGCTGTGGCAAATACGTAGGCAAGGTCAGGAAAAATCTGCCCGGCCTCGCGTGCCAGCATGGCCGCGCGTGCCCATCCCTGAAGTATCAGGTTCCGATCGCCCTGGTCCTGAGGTTTCTCGCCATGCCGGATCACATAGACCGTTTTCGGGACGGAACCAGCCGTCAGCGGCTGCGCGCACAGATCGCTCGTCCGCGACAAAATGACTGTCCCTGCCAGCATGAGGAATACATCGCGACGCGCAATCCATGCCAAATTCGATCCCTGCCGCATGCACCCTCTCTCCCCCGGTTGGAAATCTCCGGTCCTGACCGCTGCAGAGCACCACGCCGCCTACAAAGGATACAGGCTCAACTCCACGCGCCGGTTCTTCGCCTGTCCTTCCGGTGTCTCGTTGGACGCCACCGGATCGGCATCGCCAAAACCTTTGGCGGCAATGAGGTTGGGATTGACGCCCTGCGAAATCAGGAACTGCATCACGTTATCCGCCCGCATCTGCGAGAGCTGCAGGTTGGAGGTAATACCCTGCGCCATCAGTTCCGGGCCGATCGGGGTGCTGTCGGTGAAGCCGCTGACGTACAGCCTGTTTTCCTGTGTCGGAGCGAGCTTCCTGACCAGGTTGGCGAAAACCTGCTGGCCCGCCGGGGACAATTGCCATCCGCCCGGCGGGAACAGCAGGTCGCTGTTCACTGTGTACATGACCGAGACGGCAGAAAGCAGCGTGTCGAAGCACGGCGCCGACAATTGGGAAATGTGCTCCTTCATGCAGGCTTTGACCCGGCCCTGGCCCGGCGATACACCGGGACACAGGCGCTCGACATCGCCTGCGCAGGCACGCATGATCTCCATCCCGCTCGGAACTGGCGGCTGCTGCGCACCGGCCATCGGTGCGATCAACAGTCCTGCTGCAAAAACTGCATAGCCCAATCGTACCATTTGGGTCTCACCTTCTCCGGATGGAGCGTCCAACCAGCTTTCCTTGACCGAGGTTAGCCTCCGAGCTGACCCTTCTGCAACGATGGAACCGCCCGAATGCCCGCCGGCGCCGGCGCCGGCGCCGACCATTTTGTCAGTGGACTTCTGCCATTTCCGTCGTCCATCGCCTCCGGAGCTTCAGCCGGATGCTCAAATCCAATGTTTGGCGAAATATTCGGTGCTATTTAAAAATGAAAGCGGCCATGAGCGGGCTGCCAGGCCGGCTATGCCGATCCCCTCGAAATCGTTCCCTCAGGCGGCCCCGCCCGCTGGCGCCCGCGGCAGCGCGCGTGCGCGACGCCGCGGGTAACGCGGCGCCAACACGCTGGGCCGCTTAACGCGGCGTCAGCACCATGATCATCTGGCGGTTTTCCATCCGCGGCATCTGCTCGACCTTGGTGGCGTTGTCCATATCGGTGCGGATGCGCTCGAGCACCTTGATGCCGATATCCTGGTGCGCCATCTCACGGCCGCGGAAGCGAAGCGTCACCTTGACCTTGTCGCCCTCCTCGATGAACGTCTTCATGGCCCGCAACTTGACCTGATAGTCGTTCTCATCGATGTTCGGGCGGACTTTGATCTCCTTGATCTCGATGACTTTTTGCTTCTTCTTGGCCTCGTTTCTCTTCTTTTGTTGTTCGTATTTGTACTTACCGTAGTCGAGAATCTTAACGACCGGCGGTTCGGCGTTCGGGCTGATCTCCAGCAGGTCGAGGCCGACGGAAAACGCGCGGTGCAACGCGTCGCGGGCGGTCATGACGCCCTGCATTTCGCCGTCCTGATCGATCAGACGAACCTGGGGGACGCGAATTTCCTCGTTGACTCGGGGCCCGTCGCGACTCGGCGTGGCGGGCAATGGTCCTCTGGCTATGGTGGTCTCCTGTCGCTGTTACGGAATCGCCGCGCTTCGGGCCCTTCCCAGGGCCCGGCGCGAGGGGCATGCTAGTCTCGCTAAAGTACTACGTGCAAGCAAGCGTCGGCCGGCGCAGGTCAGACGGCGCAAATCAGGCGGGCAGATTAACGGCGCGCCGCACGAAGCAGATCGGGCGGCGTCGCCTCGGTTGCAAGCCGCGCCACCGCCTCGGCCAGCGGCAGCATTTCCTGCGTCTCCCCGCCGAGCCGGCGCAGCGCCACTTTCCGCTCCTCCGCCTCCCGCCGCCCGACCACGGCAATCGCCGGCACGCGCTGCAGGCTGTGGTCGCGCACCTTGGCGTTAATCTTCTGGTTGGAAAGGTCAATTTTTACGGTCAGCCCGGCGGCGCGCAGCGCGGCGGCGACCTCCTCCGCGTAGGCATCAGCATCCGAGACGATGGTCGCCACCGCCACCTGCACCGGCGCGAGCCAGAGCGGGAAGCGGCCGGCGTACTGCTCGATCAAAATGCCGAGGAAACGCTCGAAGCTGCCGAGGATGGCGCGGTGCAGCATCACCGGGCGGTGCCGGGCGCCATCCTCACCCACATATTCCGCGTCCAGCCGCTCGGGCAGAACGAAATCAACTTGCAGTGTGCCGCACTGCCAGTCCCGGCCGATCGCATCACGCAGCACGAACTCGAGCTTGGGGCCATAGAACGCCCCCTCCCCCGGGTTCAGCGTGTAATCGACCCCGGCGGTGGCGCAGGCCTCCTTCAACGCCGCCTCGGCGCGGTCCCACACCGCGTCCGAGCCAGCCCGCACCGGCGGTCGGTCGGAGAATTTCACCCGGAACTCGGAGAAGCCGAAATCGCGGTAAATCGAGGACAGCAGATCGACAAAACGCACGGTTTCGTCCGCCACCTGCGCCTCGGTGCAGAAGATATGCGCGTCATCCTGCAGGAATCCGCGCACCCGCATGATGCCGTGCAGCGCGCCCGACGGCTCGTAGCGGTGGCAGGCGCCGAACTCGGCAAGGCGCAGCGGCAATTCCCGGTACGACCGGATGCCCTGACGAAAAATCATCACCGCGCCCGGACAGTTCATCGGCTTGAGCGCATAGGTGCGGTCTTCGTCCTCCACCCGGGCGATGAACATGTGCTCGCGGAATTTTTCCCAGTGACCGGACTGCTCCCACAGGGCGCGGTCCACCAGTTGGGGCGTCTTCACCTCCTGGTAGCCGGCTTCGTCGAGCCGCCGGCGCATGTAATCCTCGGCGGTGCGATAGAGCTTCCAGCCCTTGGGGTGCCAGAACACGCTGCCCACCGCTTCCTCCTGCAGGTGGAACAGGCCGAGTTCGCGGCCGATGCGCCGGTGGTCGCGCTTTTCCGCCTCCTCCAGCATGTGCAGGTAGGCATCAAGTTCCTTCTGGTCGCGCCAGGCGGTGCCGTAAATGCGGCTGAGCATGGCGTTGCGGTGGTCGCCCCGCCAATAGGCGCCGGCGACCTTCATCAGCTTGAACGCCTGCCCGACATCGCCGGTGGAGCGCATATGCGGACCGCGGCAGAGGTCGAGCCACTCGCCCTGCCGGTACAGGCTGATCGGAACGTCGCGCGGCAGGTCCTGGATGAGTTCCGCCTTGTATTTCTCGCCCTTCTCGCTGAACGCGCTGATCGCTTCCTCGCGGTCCACCACCTCGCGCACGAACGGCGCATTGGCGGCGACGATCTCGCGCATCTTCGCCTCGATCGCCGGAAAATCCTCCGGCGTGAACGGCTCGTTGCGGGCGAAGTCATAATAGAAGCCGTTCTCGATCGACGGCCCGATGGTCACCTGCGTGCCGGGAAACAGCGCCTGCACCGCCTCGGCCAGCACATGGGCGGCGTCGTGGCGGATCAGTTCCAGCGCGTCGGCGTCCTTGCGCGTGACAAAGACAATGGCGGCGTCCTGCTTGATCAGGGTGGCAAGGTCCACCACCGCGCCGTCGAGCTTCATCGCCAGGGCGGCACGGGCGAGGCCCGGCCCGATCGACTCCGCCACGGTCGTGCCCGTAACCGGCCCGTCGAAGCGGCGCACGGAACCGTCGGGCAAGGTGATGGCGGGCATCGGGTGGGCCTCCTGGGTGGTAAAAGCGGACCGGTTCTATGGCGATGCCGCGCCGGAGGCGCAACCCCTGCGCGGGGGAGGAAGGAAGTAAGGCCAGGGCTCTGCCCTGGACCCGCCAGGGGTCGGTGGACCCCTGGACCCCGCTCCTTGGAGGGTCTTAGGTGAGAGGGGGTGAGGAGATGCCGATGCATCTCCTCACCCCCTCTCACCTAAGACCCTCTAAACGAATGGGTTCCAAGGGCCTCCCGGCCCTTGGCGGGTCCAGGGCAGAGCCCTGGCCTTACTTCCTTCCTCCCGCAGAAACGCCGCCGCCGCCGCAACCACATCCTCGACCGGCAAATCGGCCAGATTGCCCACCCGCACCACCACCGGCCACGCGCCGTCCGGCCCCCGCGGCGCGGTCAGCGCCGGGTCGCTGTCGGCGGAAAACAGCACCACGCAGCGGCACCCCACCGCGGCGGCCACATGCATCGGCCCGGTATCGTTGCCCACCGCCAGCGCCGCCCTGGCGGCCAGCCCGGGAAGGTCGGCCAGCGCGGTCTGTCCGGTCAGGTCGATCGCCGCCGGGCAGGCGGCGCGAATGCGGGCGGCCAACGGCGCCTCGCCGGCGGTGCCGGCCACCACCGGCGTGAGCCCGCCCGCCGCCAGCAGGGCCGCCAGCGCGCCGAAACGCTCCGCCGGCCAGCGCTTGCGCGGCCGGGTCGGCGCCGCGCCGGGCACCAGCAGCACATAGGGGTCCGGCAGTTCGAGCCCCGGCCGGCACAGCAGCCAGGACAGGTCGGGCGGCGGAAATTCTTCCACCCCCGCCATTTCCAGCTGCTCCCGCTGCCGCTCCAGCGTGTGCATGAAGTCGCGGCGCGGATTGGCGTGCGGATGCGAGCACCCCGACGCGATCCCCGACCAGGCAGGCCGCCCGGCGAGAGTGAAATAAACCGAGGACCGGCCAGAGGTCTGCAGATCGTAGACGAAATCAAAGCCCGCCAATTGGCGGCTCAGGCGCAGCACGCCCGGAACATCCAACGGGGAGGGCCGCGCATCCACCTCCACCCGGTCGAACCAGGGTGCGCGCCGCGCCAGGGCGGCGAAGGGGGCGGTGGTCAGCAGCGAGATCTCGTCGGCCGCATGACGCGCGCGAATGGCGGCGAACGGACCGAGGGAGAGGAAAAAATCGCCCAGCGCGCCCAGGCGGATCACCAGAACCCGCTTCACTTCTGCCTCCGCCGCCGCCACAGGCGCGGCGGCTCGCCCAGGCGCGACGGCGGCAGCGGCGCGGGGCTTCGCTTGCGTACCACCCAGGTATCCTGATGCGCCCACCAATCGGCCTCGTGGCACGCCTCCAGCTCCACCCAGGGCAGGGTCGCGAGCACTCCACGGACGAATTCGGGCGTGGTGATGGTCTGGCCGTAATCGGTCACCGGCAGATCGTTCTGCTCGCTGGTGGGCCGGAACCAGAATCCGGACTCGGGCAGCTCCGGGTCGCCGAAATGTGACCGGCTGTGCCGCCCGTGCGTGGTGAACACCAGCCGGCCGCCAACCGCCAGCGGCAGCGTCAACCGCACCAGCCAGCGCGCCCAGGTGGCCAGCGGCATGTGCGAGAAAAACGACAGCGCCAGCACCGCCGCATAGAAGCCGGTAGCAGCGAACAGTTCGGGGCAGGAATCCGAGCCAATGGCGCGCACGCCGAGCTGGCGGCGCAGGAAGCCCACCGCCTCGTCATGGATGTCGCAGGCGGTCAGGTCGAGTTCCCGCGCGAGCGCCAGATGGCGGGTGACGCAGCCATAGCCGGCGGCGAATTCCAGCACCGCCCCGCGCGCCCCCGGCCCGATCAGCTCGCGGAAATGCCGCGCCGACTGGGCGCCGTCGGCGAAATAGTACTCGATCGCGGCGGCGCGGGAGCCGAAGCCGGGGTGGCCGAGAACGAAATTCCAGATGTGGTCCTCGGGATGCACCGCTGCCGCCACGCCGAACCGGGCGGCCTGCGCGGCGATCGCCGGCGCATCCGCCATCAGCGCCTTGCTTCCAGCCCGGCCGCGAGCAGATCGCGATAGACTTCCAGCGTGGCCTGCTGCATGGCCGCCACCGTGTAGCGTGCCTGCACCGCCGCGCGCGCCCGGGCGCCGACCGCCGCGCGCCGCGCCGCCGGCAGGTCGAGCACCGCATCCAGCACCGCGGCCAGGGCGTCGGTATCGCCCGGCGGCACCAGCCAGCCGGTATCCCCGTGCACCACCGTCTCGGCGGCGCCGCCATGGTTGGAGGCGATCACCGGACGCGCCATCGCCTGCGCCTCGATGACGACGCGGCCGAACCCCTCCGGATCGGTAGAGGCGTTGACCACGACATCGGACAGCGCAAGCGCCGCCGGCATGTCGTCGGCATGGCCCACCAGGCGCAGCCGGTTGCTGACGCCGAGCCGGGTCGCCAGCGCCGCCAGGCCCTCGGCATAGCGGCGTCGCCCCTGGTCGCCGCCGACCAGCACCGCCACCGCCTCGCGATGGCGCATGCCAGCCAGCGCCGTGATCATTTCCTCCTGGCCTTTCCAGCGGGTCAGCCGGCCCGGCAGCATCAGCACCGGCGTTCCCTCCGCCACCCCCCAGGCCCGCGCCAGGGCGGCCTTGCGCTCCGGCCCGACCGCTTCAGGGTCGAACACGGCGGGATCGACGCCGCGCGGGATGACGCGGATGCGCGTCCAGTTCACCCCGTGGCGCGCCGCCACCAGCCCGGCGATGAAGCCGCTGATGGCAATCACCACCTCACCGCGCGCCATCACCGCATTGTAGAGGCGCTTCAGGCGCGGCCGTTCGCCATAGGGGGCGTGGTAGGTGGTAACGAAATGCACCCCGGTCCGCCGCGCCGCCAGCCACGCCGACCAGGCCGGCGCGCGCGAGCGGGCATGCACGATATTGACCCGCTCGGCCCGGATAATGCCGGCCAGCAGCGCCGCATTGCGCCAGAGCTGCAGCGGCGACTTGCGGTCCAGCGGCAGGGTGAAAATGCGCCCGCCCGCGTGCTCCACCTCGGCCGCCATCCGCCCGCCGGCGCTGGCCACCAGCGCAATGCCGCCGGCCTCGGCGATGGCGGCGGCGATCTCCACCGTCCCGCGTTCCACCCCGCCGCTTTCCAGCGCCGGCAGCACCTGCAGGACCACCGGCGTGCCGGGCGGGGTTACGTTCGTCATGCAGCGGCTATATCACGCAGCCCGGCGAATGGAAGGACGCGCACATCATGGTGCACACGGGGGAAGAGACCGGACGGCTGGACCGCGGCGACGGAATCGAGCTGGCCTGGGCGCGCCTGCCCGGCCGCGCCCCCACGCTGGTGTTCCTGCCCGGCTTCCGCAGCGACATGACCGGCTCGAAGGCGATCGCCCTGCGCGACTGGTGCGCGGCCGAGGGGCGGGCGATGCTGCGGCTGGACTATGCGGGCCACGGCGCCAGCGGCGGGAACTTCACCGACGGCACGATCGGCGCATGGGCGGACGATGCCCGCCGGGTGATCGCGGCGCTGACCGAGGGGCCGCTGGTGCTGGTAGGCTCCTCCATGGGCGGCTGGATCGCCCTGCTGACGGCGCTCGCCATGCCGGCGCGGGTGGCCGCCCTGGTCGGCATCGCCGCCGCGCCGGATTTCACCGAGGAGCTGATCTGGCCGGCCCTGCCGCCGCCGCAGCGCGAGAAGCTGCTGCGCGAGGGCGTGCTGCACGTGCCGAGCCAGTATGGCGACACCACCCCGATCACCAGCGCCCTGATCGAGGATGGCCGCCAGCATCTGCTGCTCGGCGGAAAAATCGCCCTCGACTGCCCGGTCCGCCTGCTGCACGGCCAGCAGGACCCGGACGTCCCCTGGGAAACCGCCCTGCGGCTGGCGGACCGGCTGCGCAGCACCGATGTGCAACTGGTGCTGCTGAAGGATGGCGAGCACCGCCTGTCCCGCCCGCAGGATATTCTGCTGCTGACCCGCACGGTGGCGGCGCTGACCGGGGCTTTGCCGACTGGTTCCGGGCCGGATTAGCGCCGGATCGAGAACGGCACGTCGCCGTCCACCGCCTCGCCGCCGAACGCGGCGCCGAGATGCCAATGCAGCGAATATCGGCCGGCCGACAACGCCGGCACCGAGGCGAACAGCACGTCGGGCGCGCTGTCCATCAGCGGATGCAGGGACAGCACGGATTTGCCGTCCTGCGTGACCTCCAGCCGCGCCGCCAGATGGTCCACCGGACGATCGAACCGGATGACGAATTGCAGGTTGCGCCCGTCCAGGATCTCCTCGGCCGCCGGCGTGGACTGCACCATTTGCGGCGTGCCCGCGAAGGCACTGCCGCCGCTAACCGCCAGCGCGGCGAGGATCGGGAGAAAGCACCGCCGAGCGTTTGCGCGCATGATGTCCTCCGTGATTTCGACCTGGAGCGGGTCGGATGATGCAGGACCGCCGGCTTCTTCGGCAAGCGGGCGCGGGGCGCGTGCGAGGCTAGTACGGCGTGTCCAAGGAATCGAACATCTCGGCGCTTCGCCCTCCGATGGCTGCTTCCGTGAAGAGCTTCAAAGCCGCCGCTGATCATGTAGGGTGGGCTTCAGCCCACCAACGCAAACCGGTCCAGCGAATGGGGTACACCTCAAACGGTTGCAACACGCAATGGTGGGCTGAAGCCCACCCTACTTGCTGACTCCGTTGCGGTTACTTGGGCGCTATCTTCCAGTCACCATCCGCCATTTTGCACCAGTTCAGGTCGTAGACCCGCGACCCGGGATTTGCCTTGATCGGGAAGGTGTAGCGCAGCTTGTGGCATGGCCGGCCGTCGGACTGGCTCGAACCCAGTACCTCGATTGTCCCGCGCCGCTGTGTCTCACCATTGTACCACTCCAGCTTGGTGCCGGTGGGCACAATTTTTCCGCTGATCAGCCCACCCGCAACCTCTTCAATGACGGCGAGGTCGCTCTCGGAGAGCGTCAGGTTCCTATTGGGAAACGGGTCGATCTGGGCCGAGGCTATCCCAGCCGACATTACGAGAACCGCACAAGCAAGTACTGCGGAACTGCGATTTGGGTATTGTCGCATAGGTCTTCACTCCGGATGCCCCAGGTCACATTGCCGGGTTGTACCAGCGCCTGCCACTCAGGGGAATTTCCCTGCTAATGTGCGGTCGCGTTCGAGAAAAGGTTGATAA
This sequence comes from uncultured Alphaproteobacteria bacterium, assembly GCA_963709085.1. GTDB lineage: Bacteria > Pseudomonadota > Alphaproteobacteria > Acetobacterales > Acetobacteraceae > Rhodovastum. The sequence goes on along the minus strand of CAVPVB010000007.1, from coordinate 2,207,382 downwards.
CACCCGCGCCCGCGACGATGAGGGCGATGCCGATCACCGCCGCCGTGTCCAGGGGCTGGCCGAGCCACAGCCAGCCGACCGCCGATATGAAGACGATCCCTATGCCGGACCACAGCGCATAGGCGATGCCCACAGGAATGCTGCCGAGCGTCAACGAAAGGAAATAGAACGCGACGACGTAGCCCACCATGACCACCACCGAGGGCAACAGCACCGTGAACCCCTGCGATGCCTTCAAGGCCGACGTGCCGGTCACTTCCGCCACGATCGCGATCAGCAGATAGATCCAATTCATCGGGATTTCCTTGTCGGATCCGGTCAGCGGCCGCGTGGCAGCGCGGCCGGAGCACGCCAGTGCCAGGCCTTCCGCCAGCAGCCATGAAGGCGAACCGTTCAGCTTCCCGCCTCACGGTGATCGTTGCGGCATAGATCGCTCCTCAGCGGGCCCCGGGTCTTACGTGGTTCCCGGGGCTTGCTGCGTTTCAGGCTGCGATCGATCTCTTCAGAGGACATGCGGACGATCCCGACAATGGTTCGGACGGTCGCGCGCGCCTGCGCGGTCAGGGCGCGGGCGGAAACGGCTTCTGCACGGTTGCGAAACTCTTCAACTGCCCCGACACCTCGCCGCTCAGCCGGATGTCGTATGGATCGAGGGCGAGAATCTCCGATGACGCAGGGTCGAGCTTGCCGAAGTCCACCCAGAACACGGCCGGGCTGTTGACGGGCATGACATAGTAGACCTTGTGGGTGAGGTCGACCACCGTACCCCACCTCGTGGGCCAAACATCGACGGATTCGCTGCCGGACGTATCGACCGCCCCGAAGGGCACGGCGACGTTGCGGGCAATCCCGGCGAGACGGGCCACCGCCTCATCGGTGTTCGCCGGCTTCGGCAGCGTTTTCAGATAGGACGCGGCGCGGACGAAGCGGCTCGCAGGGTCGACGTCACCCGGCATCGCGAGGTTGCCGCCGAACAGTTTGTAGCGCTTCAGGTTGGTCAGTTGCTCGTCCAGCGTCGGCTCGTTGGTCATCACGGTGACGTCCCTGCCGTGATGAACAACCAGCTTGCCGTTGACGAACTCAAGCACCGCGCTGTCGCCGGCGGCATCCTCGAGGGCCATGTGCAATGGCCATTCGCGCCCGAGCGCCTTGTTCGAAACAATCTGCACGGCCTTGAGTTCCTTCCAGGGCCTCGGCCACCGTGGCGTAGTTGTCCAGGACATAGTGCGCCCACCAGAGGTTCGAGACGGCAGGCCGCTCGTCGGTGGGCGCGTACTCGGTGCCATGCAGATAGAGGAGATGCGCACTGAGCCCGGCTTCGTTCATGCCGTCGCCCGCGCCGGCGTCGAAGGCCGTCAGCACGGTGCTCGCAAACTTCGAAGTCCATTGGGCTGCGTTGCCCTCGGCAGCGCCACGGCGGGCAATACCGCGTGGCAGATAGACGAGCCGCGGCTTCTCGTCGACGTACAGATCCCAGGTCCGTGCGGCGACGACGGCCTGGCCGTTGGTGTTCCACAGAATGAGACTGCATGCCTTGGCCGAAGACCCGGACCCGACGCATGCCACGGCGGCAGCCACGAAACCGGCTGCGGTCGATATGAGCTTTGCCCTCACGTTTGCCTCTCTCAGTGCGGATATTTGCAATACCGATGCTCGCGGAAGACCGATGCTTACGGATGTGTAAATTCTATCAGATCCATAGCGGATTGAAACCGCCGAATCCGTATCAGTGCACCGTGATGATGAGCGACTCCCATGGCGAGGCCCCCAATGCCCGGGACCTGCCCGCCATTCTCGCCTTGGATAGAATCGATTCATGTAAACGATGTACCAGGAGGCCGGCAAAAACGCCGCATCACCCCGCCAGGATGGCGCGCAACCCCTCCCGATAGGTCGGATACAGCCAGGCGATCCCCAGCGCAGCCTTGGTTTTCGCGTTGGCCACAAGCCGGCTCTCCGCCCAGAAGCTGCGCGCCATCGGGCTCATCGCCGGCTCGGCCTGCTCGTACGGCACCGCAGGCGGCGGCTCGACGCCCAGCAGCCGGGCCGCCTCCTCGATCACCGCGGCACTCTCCGCCGGTTCGTCATCCACCAGATGCAGCACCCGCACCCCCGGCGGACGCGCCTGCCCCGCCGCCGCCAGCACCGCGCGGGCGATATCGTCGCGGTGGATGCGGCCGAACAGGTGCCCGGGCCGGAGCACCCGCCGCGCCGTGCCGGCCCGCACATCCTCCAGCGCCGAACGTCCCGGCCCGTAAATGCCGGCCACCCGGAACACATCCACCGCCAGCCGGCCGGCGAATTGCGCCCAGCCCTGCTCCGCCGCCACCCGCCGCACGCTGCGTTCCGACCCGGGGGCGGGCAGCGTGGCTTCGTCCACCCAGGCGCCGCCGCGATCGCCATAGACGCCGGTGGTGGACAAATAACCCGCCCAGCGCAGCTGCGGCGCCGCGGCAATCGCAGCGCGATGGGCCGCCAGCACCGGGTCGCCCTGCGCGCCCGGCGGGGCGGTGGCGACCAGGTGGGTGGCCTCGGCCAGCGCACCGGCGGCGTGGTCGAAGCCGATCACCTGCACGCCGGAAGGCGCGCGAATCCCGGCCGGGTCGCGGCTGGCGCCGGAAACCTGCCACCCCATTTCCACCGCACGCGCCGCAATGGCGGCGCCGGTATAGCCAAGCCCGAAGACAACGAGACGATACGGTCCATGCATGCGCTGTGTTTGCCCCAATCCGCGCCACCAGCCTACAATGGCCCGATCATGAACACGCGCAACGCCGCGATCGTCGGGGCGGTCGTGCTCCTGCTCGCCGCCGGCGGGCTGGGCTGGACTCTGCTCGGCCACGCCTCCCCCCCTGCCCCGGACGGCGCTGCCCCGATTGCTGCCGGGCCGATCGCTGGCGGGCCGATCGCTGCCGGGCCGGACGAAGCTGCCCCAACCCAGGCAGCCCCACCCGAAGCCGGCCCGGCCAGCCCTCCCCGGCAGACCCTGCCGGTGCCGCCGGTGCCCCCGCGGGTGGCGGAGGGAGCCCGCTACGAGCAATGCCTCGCCATGCTGCCCGACGATCCGCGCGGGGCCGCCAGCTTCGCCGAAGGCTGGACCGACGGCGGCGAGGGCGCCGTGCATTGCCACGCCCTGGCCGAGGTGTCGCTGGGCAACGCCGAGACCGGCGCCAAGCTGCTGGAACGCCTCGCCGCCACCAGCCATGCGCCCCCGGCCGCGCGGGCGGTGGTGTTCGGGCAGGCCGCCCAGGCCTGGCTGATGACCGGCAACGCCGCGAATGCCTACCGCGCCAGCACGTCCGCGCTCGCGCTCACCCCCGACGACGCCGACATGCTGGTGGATCGGGCCGTCGCCGCCGGAGGACTCAACCGCTTCGAGGACGCAGAGGACGACCTGACGCGGGCCCTGGACGCCGACCCGCGCCGGGCGGAGACGCTGGTGCTGCGCGCTTCCGCCTGGCGCCATCTCGGCCAGCTCGAGCTGGCGCAGGACGATATCGACCGCTCGATCGCGATCGACCCCGAAAATGCGGAGGCGCTGCTGGAACGCGGCATCCTGCGGGAGCGCCGCAACGACTGGGACGGGGCGCGCCGCGACTGGGAACAGGCGATCATACTGGCGCCCGATTCGGCAACCGCGGACCTGGCCGAGCAAAATCTGGCGTTGCTGGAGGCCGGGCCGGCCGCCAAATAAGGTTCCCGGCCGTGCGTCAGGCGGCGGCCACCAGCTTGCCCGGCCGGCCGAACAGCCATCCCTGGCCGAACTCTACCTGAAGCTCGCTCATCAGGGTCGCCTGTGCCTCGGTCTCGATCATTTCTGCCACCACGCGCGCGGTGACCGAGCGCGCCAGTTGCACCATCGCGGTGACAAAGCCGCGCTCCTGGGCGCTGTCCATGGCGCCTTGCACGTAGCTGCCGTCGATCTTCACGAAGTCCACGGTGAAGTCGCGCAGATAGCTGAAGGCCGCGTTGCCGGCGCCGAAATCGTCGATGCAGACGGGAACACCGGCCTCGCGCAACTGGCGGATGGTGGCCGCCGCGCCGGTGACATCCTCGATCTCCGCGGTCTCGGTCAGCTCGACGATCAGCCGCGGCCGGCCGCCTTTGCCGGCCAGCCCCCGCGCCGCGGTGATGTGTTCCAGCATGCGGGCGCGAAACGCCGCGCTCTGCATCGACAGCCCCGACACGTTCACCGCAACCGCAGCACCCGGCGTGCGGTTGAGCGCCACCAGCGACTGCGCCAGCACGGCGAAATCGAGTTCTTCCGACAGCCCCACCGCCTCGGCGAAGGTGACGAACTCCTGCGGCGTGTGCGCGGGGGCGGCACCGCCACGGCCTGGCCGCAGCAGCGCCTCATGGTGATGCACGGCGCGGTCCGCCAGACCGACCACGGGCTGGAAGCCGAGGCTGAACTGCCGTTCGCGGATGGCGGTGCGCAGGCCGCGCGCCTGCGCATGGACGTGGGCGATCACCCCGGCGAGGCCCAGGCCCGCGCCTTCCGCCAGCACCGCATTGATTCCTTCCTGCCCGAACCGCCCGAGCGCAAAGCGGGTGGCGCGGACGGCCTGGAAGGGGGTCAACCCGTGTCCGGCCAGCGTCAGAACCAGCCCGGCGGCATCGGCAGCCGCCCTGGCCGGGCTGTCGCGCAGTTGTGCCAGCACTTCGCCGGCCAGCGCCGCCCCATCCAGCGAACCGGCGCTGAGCACGCCGAAGCGGCCATCGGCCAGCTCGCCGGCCAGCGCCCCCGGCTGCGAGGCAGCCAACGCCGAGCCGATCCGTGCCCGCAGCCCGGCGAACTCAGGCTCGGACATGGTCTCCCTGGCCGCGCTCCAGCCCTGCACTTCGACCAGTCCCAGCGAGCCGCTGGCGCCGCCCCGCAGCCACGCTTCGGCCTCGCGGCCGAACGGCCCCGATTTGCCCAGCTGCGCCGCTTCCGGCGTCGGGCACGACGGCATGGCGGCCGCCACCGGGCCGAAGGTGAGGTAGAGCCGCTTGCGCGGACCGGGCACCAGCATCACCGCCACGGCACAGGGCGTGCAGGCGGCATCGTTCAGATGCAGCACCACCGGGCTGGTGCGCCCCAGCAGCGCCGCCATGCCGAGCATGACGCCGAAACGCGCCTGGTCGGCCAGCGCGATCAAGGCAGTCGCGCTCTGGCCGACGAAGCTTGCCGCCTCGGCGCCGAAGCGCAGGCCGAACGGGCCGGCGGCGAAGCGGATCACCCCTTCGGGGCTGGCTTCCACCAGCAGGTCCGCGCCGGTGAAGGCGAATGCCACCCAGCGTTCGCGCTGGTGCTCCGAAGCGCTGTTCGCCGTGCCGGGCATAGCCGATCCTCTCCGGGTGGTCGCCCAGTCTCGGCCGCTTCGGTTAAGGACTTGCTGAGGCGGCGCGCAGCCCGTCGATCGCCACCAGCGCGCCATCCTGCTCGAAATGCCAGAACGTCCAGCCGTTGCACGACGGCGCGTTCTGCACTGCGGCGCCGACCTTATGGATCGAGCCCTGAATCCCGCCGCAGCGCAACGTCCCGTCGGCAACCACCACCGCCGTCACCCGGCGCATGCGGTCGGTCAGCACCGTGCCGGCAGGAACCAGCCCGCGCTCCACCAGCGAGCCGAACGGCACCCGCACCGCGTCCCGCTTGGTCGCCGTGGCGGTCAGCGCCTCGGTGGAGGCGGGGCGGACCCCGCGCACCCGGCCGAGGGCCGCCTCGACATAGGCGGGGTGGCGCTCGATGCCGATAAAATGGCGGGACAGGCGGCGGGCGACCGCGGCGGTGGTGCCGGTGCCCAGAAACGGGTCCAGCACGATGTCGCCGGGACCGGTGCAGGACAGCAGCACGCGGTGCAACAGCGCCTCGGGCTTCTGGGTCGGGTGCAGTTTCAGCCCATGTTCATTGCGCAGCCGTTCGGGGCCGGTGCAGAGCGGGAAAAACCAGTCGCTGCGCATCTGCACGTCGTCGTTCAGCGCCTTCATGGCCTGATAGTTGAACCGGTAGCGCGCATCCCGCCCCGGCGCCGCCCAGATCAGCGTCTCATGCGCGTTGGTGAAGCGGCGGCCGCGGAAATTCGGCATCGGATTGGCCTTGCGCCACACCACGTCGTTCAGGATCCAGAACCCCAGTTCCTGCAGGATGGCGCCGATCCGGAAAATGTTATGATAAGTACCTATTACCCATAGCGTGCCATCCTTGCGCAACAGCCGCCGGCATTCGCCGAGCCATTCGCGGGTGAAGGCATCATAGGCGGCGAAATCGGTGAACCGGTCCCAGTCGTCGTCCACGCCATCGACCAGGCTGTCGTCCGGCCGGCGCAACTCGCCGCGCAACTGCAAGTTGTAGGGCGGGTCGGCGAAGACACAATGCACCGATGCCGGCGGCAGCATGCGCATAATGCGCACGGCATCGCCGAGGATTACCTGGTCCAGGGGCAGGTCGCGGACAATTTCCACGGGCAGAGGCATCTCCGCTGCTGGATCGGGCAAAAATGGCGGAACCCGATCGGCCACGGCAACTTCAATCCTGTCCGCCGTGACCGCGTCAATCGGCGATTGGGCAAAGCGCGGCTGACGTTGTTGCGAACGTCCCGCAAATTTCGTACCCTCGCCCCTTTCCCCGCGCCGCGGATGCGCTACATCGCGGCCTCGTGTACGCAGCGGACAGGAGCCGGCATGGAAGTTTCGGAGTTGGCCAAGGATCAGTTGGAGCAGGTGGACGAGGCGCAGCATCACGCTGCGGCACATCCCCATGGCGACCATGTTGCCCGCCGCGTCGCCGTGCTCATCGCCATCCTGGCGGCGACGCTGGCGGTGTCCGAAATGGGTGAGAAATCATCGCAGAACGCCTACCTGACCCACCATATCCAGGCCTCCGACAATTGGGCGTTCTTCCAGGCGAAGAATATCCGGGCGACGATGCAGCGCACCGCCGCCGAGGTAATGGAGAGCCTGCCCACCAGCAACGACCCGGAGGTTCGCAAGCGCATCGACGCCGCCCGCGCCGAAGCCGCCCGGCTGCGCGACGACCCGGTGGCGGGGGACGGCAGCAAGCAGGTCGCCGAGAAGGCGCATGCCGAGGAGGCCCTGCGCGAGGCCGCTTTCCACCGTTATCACCAGTTCGAGAGCGCCGTCGGCGCGCTGCAGATCGCCATCGTGCTGGCATCGGTGTCGGTGGTCACGCGGGTGCTGTGGCTGGCCTATGGCGCGGCGTTGATCGGGCTGGCGGCGGGCGCGTTCAGCTTCGCCATCGCGACGGGGCTGGTGGAACGGGCGGTGCACCTTCTCTCCGCCTCCCCCGAATTGCACTGAAGCGGGGGCCGGGGCAACGCTCCGGCCGTCCCCCCCTGTTTACGCCGGGCCGGAACATTCCGATTCGACAAAATTTACGTGGCAGGTCAGATGGCCTCTGGGGTACATATGTGATCCGGTCACACCAGGGAGGGTGGAATAATGGAATCACATATACGCCGCAGTGTCGGCAGATACTGTCTTGCCCTGGTCGGTCTGGCATTGCTTTTCGGTGCGCCGGGGGCGCGGGCTGACATCCTTTGGACGCTGGAAGGTGTGACATTCGGCGATGGCACCACCGCTGCGGGGACCTTCAGTATCAATATCTCGGGCAACCTCGGCACCTGGAATGTGGTGACCAATACAGGGAGCATCACCGGCAACACGTACACGCCGACGATCAATGGCGGCCTCAACTCAACGGATACGGTGCTGAGTCTAAATCGACCGAATTATGATGGCTATCTGCAACTGACCTTCCAATACGCCCTGAACAGCATTCCCGCTGGAGGGGTTGACCAGATCGACACGTCCTCTTCCTATGAATGCGATGGCTATTACAATCCTTCGATCGCGGGTTGCAGCGCCAGCGCCACGCAACGGCTGGTAACGGCCGGCTACGTCGAGACCCCCGAACCGGCGTCCCTGCCCCTGATCGCCACAGCCCTCGCCGGCCTGCTCGTCCTGCGCCGCCGCCCGGCCTGATTCCCGCCCGCCTTGCCGCCTGGGGACGGGTGTCCGATAACCTGGAGCCGTGCGGTGGAACCCTGGCCGCGCGCGAAGCCCGTGGAGGAGCGACACGCATGTCCACCGACCTCGAAATCGCCCGCGCGGCGACACTCCGCCCGATCGCCGACATCGCCGCCCGCGCCGGCATTCCGGCCGATGCCCTGGAACCCTATGGCCGCTTCAAGGGGAAGGTAAACTTCGATTTCATCCGTTCGGTGCAGGACCGCCCCGACGGCGCCCTCGTGCTGGTCACCGGCATCAGCCCGACCCCGGCCGGCGAGGGCAAAACCACCACCACCATCGGTCTCGGCGACGCGCTGAACGCGATCGGCCGGCGCACCATGATCTGCCTGCGCGAGCCCAGCCTCGGCCCCTGCTTCGGGGTCAAGGGCGGCGCCACCGGCGGCGGGCGCGCCCAGGTGGCGCCGATGGAGGAGATCAACCTCCACTTCACCGGCGACTTCCACGCCATCACCGCGGCCAACAACCTGCTGGCGGCGATGGTGGACAACCACATCTTCTGGGGCAACGCGCTCGGCATCGACCCGCGCCGGGTATCATGGCGGCGGTCCCTCGACACCAACGACCGGGCGCTGCGCAGCATCGTCGCCGGCCTTGGCGACGGCGCCAACGGCGCCGCCCGCGAGGACGGGTTCGACATCACCGTCGCCTCCGAGGTGATGGCCGTGTTCTGCCTCTCGCGCGACCTCGACGACCTGCAGGACCGGCTCGGGCGCATCGTCGTCGCCACGCGGCGCGATGGCAGCATGATCACGGCGCGCGACCTCAAGGCGCACGGCGCCATGGCCGCGCTGCTGCGCGACGCGCTGCAGCCCAACTTGGTGCAGACGCTGGAAGGCTCGCCGGCGCTGGTGCATGGCGGGCCGTTCGCCAACATCGCGCATGGCTGCAACTCGCTGCAGGCGACGCGGCTCGGCCGCAAGCTCGCCGATATCGTGGTGACCGAGGCCGGCTTCGGCGCCGATCTGGGCGGCGAGAAGTTCCTCGACATCAAGTGCCGGGTGGAGGGCATCGCGCCGTCCTGCGCGGTCGTGGTGGCCACCATGCGGGCGCTGAAGATGCATGGCGGCCTGGCCCGCTCGGAGCTTGCCCACGAGAACGTGGCGGCGGTGCAGCGCGGCGTCGCCAATCTCGTCCGCCATGTCGAGAACATGGACAAGTTCGGCTTGCCGGTGCTGGTGGCGCTGAACCGCTTCCTGTCCGACACCGATGCCGAGATCGGGGCGGTGCAGGCGGCGCTGGAGCGGCTGGGCACCCGCGCCTATCTGTGCACCCATTGGGGCAACGGCGCGGCCGGCGCGATCGGCCTCGCCCGGGCGGTGGCCGGGCAGGTCGATGCCGGTACGGCACGGTTCCGCATGCTGTATCCGGACGACATGCCGCTCGCGGAAAAGCTGCGCACGATCGCCCGCGAAATCTACCGCGCCGCCGACATCGCCCTGCCGGCTGCGGTGGCGAAAAAGCTGGCCGGGTGGGAGCGCGCCGGATTCGGCCACGTGCCGGTCTGCGTGGCCAAGACGCAGTACAGCTTTTCCGCCGATCCCGGCCTGCTCGGCGCTCCGGAAGGCCATGTGCTGCCGGTGCGCGACGTGCGCCTGTCGGCCGGTGCGGGATTCGTGGTGGCCATCTGCGGCGACATCATGACCATGCCCGGCCTGCCGCGGGTGCCGGCGGCGGAGAATATCGGGCTTGGCGCAGACGGGTTGATCGACGGGCTGTTCTGAAACAGAACCGGACCTTATTTGCCGATGGCGCCGCGCGAAAGGCCGAGGCCCTGCCTGTCCTCGCGGCGCGCCATCGCCTTGTCGTCGGAATCCATCCTGGACCCCGCCACCGTACGGTCGAGATGATCGAGATAGCTACGCACTGCCGCCGCCCGCGACGGCGCGGTCACGGAGTCCAGCAGGCCGGTGAGCGCACTGCGCAGCCGCCGTATCACCTGCACCGAATCGGCGCCGTAGAAGCGGATCTCGTCAAAGGACAGCGTCAGGTAATCCGACCAGGTCGGCATGGGGAATGCCAGGCGCAGCCGCCCCTCGGTGTCGCGCGCATAGCCTGCGTCCAGCCGGCATTTCGCCATCCGCCGCAGCAGGTCCTCGATCTGGTCGAGCGCCTGTACGGCGGTGGTCGGATCGTTGATCGCCGGTGACAGCGCCCGGATGGCGATATCCACCAGCAGGCGCAGCGGGTATTTCGGGTCCTGCTCGAAAGTGCGTTCGTCGCTCAGATGCACCGCCTTCAGCAAGGGTCGCTCGGCCAGCGCCGCCCGCGCACCGTAGACGCGCAGGATCACGGTGTCCTCCACCATGGTGTCGCCCACGGCGCTGTCCAGCACGATGACGGCGTCGGCCTGGCTGGCCTGACGCACCAGCGCCTGGATATCGAACCGGGCGATGGAGCGCGGCTTGCCCTCATAGCGCAGCGTCTGCGTCACCGGGCCGAGATCGCCGCGCGCTTCTTCCGCCGCGTCGATCACCGCCGCCACGTCTGCACCGCGCGGGAATGTTTCGCGGATCACCGCACGGCCACGTGCGCCGATGAACTGCAGCACCTGGTTGATCTGCAGCGAGGCGAGGCGCTGCACCAGGCGCGCAAACAGGAACATGCTGGCGAACAGCAGCACGACGACCAGCCACATGGAGGCAAACGGCACCTGTCCGGTGTTGTTGCGGTCGACCCAGATCAGGGTCGCCAAACTGTACATGAAGGTGGCGATGAAGGTGCCCATCGCGTGGTACAGCACCTTGTCGCGACCGAACCACTGCACCAGCCGTGGCGAGTAGGCCACCGCCATGAACTGCACCATGACGAAGGCGATCGAGAACACGATGCCGGTCAGCGCCATCATCCCCGACGCGACCGTGGACAAGAAGCCCTGCGCCGAGGCGAGCGATATCGGCATCCGGTACGCGGGGTTCAGGAGGTACTCAAGGCGAGGAAACAGGAAAGCGCAGAGCACGCTCGCCACCGTGTATGACATTGGGATTATCCAAAGCGGCATGTGCCCTCCTTGTGCCGGACGGCCAGAGTCACACCGCACCCCGCCATTACGTGCCGGGCTGGCAGCGGCTGATCGTCGGCCCCGCCAGCCGCGCCGCCGGATAATCGGATCAGAATATCATCCTGCCGCCGCGCCGCGCAGGCCGAGCAGGGCTGCGGTGTGGCGGGCGATCATGCGCTCTTCGTCGGTCGGCACCACCCAGGCGGCGATGCGCGACTCCGCGGCACTGATCCGCCCGGCACCCTGCTCATTGCGCCCCTCGTCCAGGGTCAGGCCGAGCCAGGCGCAGCCGCGTGCCACCTCGGCCCGGGTGGCCGCGTCGTTCTCGCCGATGCCGCCGGTGAACACGAGGCCATCAAGTCCCCCCAGCGCCGCCGCAAGCGAGCCGATCTCGCGGACGATGCGATACACGTACAACGCAATCGCCTCGGCGGCTTCGGGCGCCGGCGAGGCGCGCAGGGCGCGCATGTCCGACGAGATGCCGGACACGCCGAGCAGGCCCGACTGGCGGTAGAGCAGGTCCTCGATGGCGCGCGCATCCATGCCGTGCGTGTCCATCAGGTACAGCAGCACACCGGGATCGATCGCGCCGCACCGTGTCCCCATGAGCAGGCCTTCGAGGCCGGTGAAACCCATGGTGGTCGCCACGCTGCGACCGGCCTGCACCGCGCACAGGCTGGAGCCGCTGCCGAGATGGCAGATCACCACCCGCCCGCCGGCGATGTCCGGCGCCACCTCGCGCAGCCGGCTGGCGACGAACTCGTAGGACAGGCCATGGAAACCGTAGCGCCGCACCCCCTCGTCGTGCAGGCGACGCGGCAGGCCGAAGCGCTGCACCACCGCCGCCTGGCCGCGGTGGAAGCCGCTGTCGAAGCAGGCCACCTGCGGCAGGTCCGGCCGCAGCACCATGGCCGCGCGGATCGGCGCGAGGTTGTGCGGCTGGTGCAGCGGCGCCAGCTTCACCACGCGGGTCAGCCCGTCCAGCACCTCGGCATTCACCAGCACCGGGGCGCCGTACTCCGTGCCGCCATGGGCGACACGGTGGCCGATCGCCTGGATGCGCTCGCCCTGCAACACTTCCATGCCGGCCCGCATGATCTCCAGCGTCGCAATGCCGGCATCGAAGCCCGCTTCCGGCCAGTTGCGCTCCAGCACGGTCTCGCCGGCGTGGTTGCGGACGGCAAGGCTTGGCTTGACACCAATGCCCTGAACCTGGCCCTGGAACCGCACCGCCTCCCCGCTGGCGTCGTAGATGGCGAACTTGATGCTGGACGAGCCGGCGTTGATGACGGCGATCGGGGCGGACATGTCGGCCTCCTCAGCGGATCGAGGCTGTGGCGGCGGCGCGCCGGGCCTCGGCCACCAGGGCGGCGACGGCGCAGGAGGCCAGCCGGACCAGCAGGGAATCGGCGCGGCTGGTCAGGATGATCGGCACCCGGGCGCCGAGCACGATGCCGCCGCCGTCGGCGCCGGCCAGGAAGGTCAGGCTTTTCACCAGCATGTTGCCGGCCTCCAGATCGGGCGCCACCAGAACGTTCGCCCGCCCCGCGACCGGTGAGACGATGCCCTTGATGGCGGCGGCTTCCGGGTTGATCGCGTTGTCGAGCGCCAGCGGCCCGTCCAGCAACGCCCCGGTGATCTGCCCGCGGTCGGCCATCTTGCACAGCCCGGCGGCCTCCAGCGTCGATGGCACTTTCGGGTTGATGGTCTCCATCGCGCTCAGGATCGCCACCCGCACCTCCGGGAAGCGCAGGGCGTGCGCCAGGTCGATCGCGTTCTGCACGATGTCGACCTTTTCGGTGAAATTCGGCGCGATGTTGATGGCGGCATCGGTGATGATCAGCGGGTCGTTATGACCCGGCACGGCCATGACGAAGCAATGGCTGATGCGCCGCGCGGTGCGGATGCCGCCCTCGCGCGCCACCACCGCGCCCATCAACTCATCGGTGTGCAGGCTGCCCTTCATCAGCGCCTCGGCCTGCCCGAGCCGGACCTGCTCGACCGCCTTGGCCGCGGAATCGTGGCTGTGCGCGCTATCGATGATTGGCAATGCGCCGAGATCGACCCCGGCCTTGACCGCCGCGTCGCGGATGCGCGCGGCCGGCCCGACCAGGATCGGCTCGATCAGCCCAAGCCGCTGCGCCTCGATGGCACTTTCCAGCGACACCTCGTTGCAGGGATGGACGATCGCCGTCCGGGTGGGCTTGAGTTCCCGCGCCGCGGCGATCAGGCGGTCGTACCGTTCATGCCGCCGGGGGCTGCCCGTCGTGGGATCGTCAGGCATTGGAAGCCTCTCCTTTGGAAGCCTCTCCCTTGGAAGCGTCTCCCTTGGAAGCGGCCTTCTCCGCCCCATCGAACATCGCCTCGATGCGGGCCAGGCGTTGCTTGCCCTCCGGCGAGATCTGGCCGCTGGCGCCGACAACGCGCCGCAGGGCGGAGAGCGCCGCCCGCCGCTGCGTTGCCTCCTTGGGCAGCAGTGCCGGAATGGCGCGCACCGCGCGGTCCTCGTCGTACTTCAGCAGCAGGAACTGCTCAGTGAACAACTCCTTGAGGCGCGGCTGGCTGAGCCGCTTGCCGGGCGGCTGCGCCTGGCGGATCGACTCCATGGCGACAAAGCCACGCTCATCGGCACCGCGCTCGGGCAGGCGGATATAGATCAGCGCCCGCAGCAGCACCTCGGGCAGCCCCCCGACTCGAACCGCGTTTCGAGCTCGGCCCGCCGCCGCGCCTCGGTCGCCTCGCGGATCAGGTCGTGCTCGATGCGGCGACGCGCCAGCGGCTGGTCGACGCCCAGCCCGAGCAGCGCCTGCAGCACCGGCGAGCCGTAGGTGGTCAGGAACATGTGCTCGGTCCACATGTCCCGCGCCGCGCCATAGGTCTTGAAGCAGGTGGTGATCCAGTCCGACGCCGCCCGTTCCATGGCCAGCAGCGGATTGTCTGCCGACACCTTCTGGCGGGCGCCCCGCACAGTCTCGGCCAGCGCCTTGACCGGCTGCATCAGCGGGTTCTCGTCGGCGAACATGGCGACGCTCACCCGGTTCGGATGCAGTTGGCGCGCCGCCTCGGCGGTCTGCCCGGTGGTCATCGCCCGCACCGCCGACGCGACCAGGGTGCGATACAGGCCGAGATTGACCTCGGACAGCCGCGCCGCCGCGGCGAAGCGCAGATCGTCCGCGGCATCGTTGCCGCCGAGCGCCCGGATGTCAGCCAGGCTGCGCGCCTCCAGCCGGAACAGATAGCGCCCGTGGATCAGCTCGGGATTGGCCATGTCCGCGCTGACCTCGGTGATCACCGCCTCGTAGAGGCCGGGCGGTGCCAGGTCGATCATGTCCATGCAGTTGGCGAACTCGCCATGCTCCTTGGTCGCGACCTTGCCGGAGACGAAGATGCCGAGATGGCCGATGCTCTGGTGCAGCGTGTAGACGATGGTCTGGCCGTTGGCGACGATCTCGCTGTCCTCGGCATAGAGATCGGTGATCCAGCCGAGCGCCTGCTGCGGCGGGGTGATGTCGTCGCCCCAGGAGCAGAACACCACGATCGGCGAGCGGATGTTGCGCAGATCGATGCGGGTACCGTCAGAGGCGTGCAGTTCGCCGGTTGCCAGCCGGTTGCCGACGAAGAGATTATCGGCGATCCACTGCATCTCCTCGGCGTTGAGCAGCACCGGGCTGCCCCACCAGGTCTCGAACTCGAGGAACCGCTGCGCTTCGGTATCGACCTTCGAATAGACGTTGTAGAGCTTCTGCCAGTAGGTATTGGCGGGGTTGCCGGCTTCGAAATTGGCGATCAGGTGGGCGCCGTCGAAGATGCCGTGGCCGAGATCGCCGGTGAGCGCGGTCAGCCAGGTGCCGCCGAGCACGCCGCCGAGATAGCGCATCGGGTTCTTGCCATGCACGCCCGCCCAATAGGACAGCGGCGAGCCGGCCAGCAGGATCGGGCCGGCGAGTTCCGGCCGCAGCGCCGCCATCATCATGATCTGCCAGCCCGCCTGGCAGTTGCCGATCAGCACGGGCTTGCCGTCGGTGGTCGGTATGGCGCGCCGCCACCGCCTCGACGAAGATCGCCTCGGCGCGGCAGACATCCTCGACTGTCTGGCCGGGCATCGGGATTGGGCAGAAAGCCGACGAAGTAGCAGGGATGGCCGGCCTGCAGGGCCACGCCGATCTCGCTGTCGTGCTTCATGCCGCCGATGCCGGGGCCGTGCCCGGCGCGCGGGTCGAAGATGATGAACGGCCGCTTGGCGGGGTCGGTCGAGGTGCCTGAAGGCGGCACGATGCGCACCAGGGCGTAGTTCACCGGCCGATCGAACTTGCGCCCGTCCAGCACGAGTTCGGGGATGAAGCTGAGCACGTTCGGTGCGAGCCGCGCATTGTGCTCGCGGGCGATGTTGCCGCGCTGGCGCAGCACGTCGAGGAACAGGATGGAGCGCTGCCAGGCGTCGAGCCAGTACTCCTGAACCGGGTTGAAGGAACCCCATGCTTGCATTGGCAAGCCGAGAAGCCGCGACTGATCAGTCACCTGACTCTCCCGAGGGTACTGGCGCAAGAGCTTCATTGCCCTTGCTTAGTCATGACCAATATAGAATGAATGCTGCATTGCAGCATTGACCCAGATCAAAGTTTATCAGACGCCGCGCCCAGCCGTCGGATCACGATGGCGTGCCCTGGCAATATGGATCGCGTTCCAGCGAGTCGCACGGGAGCCACTGGCGGTCTATCCTGGCAGGCTTCCGTCGCAGGTGTGGTCGCCGGCGGTGTTGTCGCGGGAGCCATGACCGGCGCGGTCGGCGCCGCGCCGCAACCGCGCTTGACCACTGTCCCGATGTGTGGAAACGGGATGCAGTGTTGCTCTGATGTTGCTGTGCCGCCTCGGTACATTACGATGGCGAAGGTTCTTGGCAGGCTGCCAGGAGAAGATGGCTTGAAGAGCGGCGGGGAATGGCTGCGGTGCCGTCCAGGCCGGATATGTCGTTCGCCGCCGGGAGAACATCAATCAATGTCTGCTTTTCCAGGGGTCAACAGGCCCCTGATCTCCCTCAGGTTGCGGCGGTTTGGGACGGCGTTGTTGCTGCTGCCCGTCATCGGATGCGCGTCGCTGGGGCCGGCTGTCATACCGCGGGATCGCACCGACTACCTTTCCTCCATCGCGGATTCCTGGAAGGAGCAAACCCTCCTCAACGTTGTCCGTCTTCGCTACGGCGACGCCCCATCGTTCCTCGATGTCTCCTCGGTCGTCAACTCCTATGCTTTCGGGGGCCAGTTATCCGCTGGCGCCATGATCAACTCCAACCTGACCGGCGTCGCCCCCTGGAACACGGCGAGTTTCGGTGTCGGTGCCGCCTATCAGGACCGCCCGACCATCTCCTACACGCCCCTCACCGGCGACAAGTTCACCAAAAGCCTGATGCGACCCATCACCCCCACAGGCATCTTTCAACTCATCCAGGCCGGCTACCCTGCGGATTTCGTTCTGCTCGTCACGGTACGTTCACTGAACGGCGTCTCCAACCAAAGCTCCATGGGCGGCCAGGTTCACGCTGCCGAGCCCGGGTTCTATCCGCTCCTGGATGCCTTGCGGCGGCTGCAACTGTCCGAGGCGGTCAGCATGCGCCTGGAGAAGCGCGGCACCGAGGAAGTCGGGATTCTGGTTTTTGCGCGTAGCCTGACCCCGCAAGTGAACCAGGACCTCAAATTCGTGTCGGATACGCTCAATCTCAAACCCGGAAAGGAGGGCGAAATCACCATCGTTCTGAGCGCAGTCCAACGCAACGACAGGGAATTGGCTGTGCTCTCCCGCTCGATGACCGAGATTCTCATCGAACTGGCAGCCGGCATCGACGTGCCGGCCGAGCACGTTGCGGAACGGCGCACCGTGCCATCCGCACGGCTGGCCAGCGCTGAAAATCCGCGGGACCGGCCGCTGGTCCGAATCCTGTCAGGGGCGGTCGCACCTGCTGACGCGTTTTCTGCGGTCCATTACCGAAACACCTGGTACTGGATCGACGATCGCGATTTCGCCTCGAAGCGCATCTTCACGATGCTGATGATGTTCTTCTCCCTGGCGGAAACCGGCGTCACGCCGCAAGTGCCAACCCTGACGCTGCCGGTCAACTGAATGCGGATGCCGGCGGGCCGTCGTTTCACGGAGGCCCCCACGCCGGGTGAAACGCCTTGTTCCCGGGCTTATCGCTCATCCTCTCGCAAGGCCATGGGAGACGTGCCGCGGAAATTATCGATCAGGATGTAGCAACTCACCAGCAGTACCCAGGCCGGGAAAACGAACAAGGCCCAATCGAGATAGCCGCTGCCGAAGAGCAGAAACGCCGCCGATGCGTAGCCGAGCAGCGCAATCCACCGCGCGGTGATGCGCGTGCGCAGCGCGAGCGTGGAGCCGATCATCATGAAGACCGCTGCCATCTTGAAGGCATAGATATGCATGATGTCGAAAATGAATGCGCGGCCGAAGGCAAATGTGGCCCCGTCAAACATCGCTTTTTGTTGTACCGAGTAAGCCCGGATCAGCCCGCCGGTCGCCGCCGCGGCGACAAAGAGCATGCCGAGACACAGCAGCCCGCTGCCGAGAAAGACCGTGGCAAAAAACTGGTCTTCCTGCCGGCCAAGGCGATCACGCAGAACGCCGATGAACCACATGAAGGCAATGCCGGCGATCGGCACCAGGTTCAGGGCAAAGGATACCCTTTTCGCACTGGTTTCCAACCATGCGCCGGTCTCCAGCGGATCGGCCGGGATCGACAGCCGCAGCAGCCAAAGACTGTAGATCAGCAGGACTGAAAACAGAATTCCGGCGATGGCGGCAGCGCGCGGCGTTTTCAGCCGGGCACGGATGAGGGGCGCTCCGGACCCATCGGCGACGTTGGTATCGGCGTCCATCAGTGATTACTCCGGGTCCATGCCGTTCGGGCCGCGTCACTTCGCCGGCGCGAACCATTTGCGGGAGATGTCCTCATAGGTGCCATCGGCATACATCTCCAGGAGAGCCTCGTTGAGGCGCTTGCGCAGCGGGCTGCCGCGGGCGACGGCGATGCCGTATTTCAGCGGCCGGAACACCGGCCCGACCACCTGCAGATCGCCGCTGCCCAACCTCGACTGCCAGTACTCCAAGGTCGGCGCGTCGAACACGATGGCCTGGACTGTTCCGGCAAGCAGCCGGTCATAGCCCTCCTGGGCGCTGGTGATGGTGACAAAGGGTAGGTGCAGCCCGGTCAGGTACTCCGCCGCGATGCTGTTCGGCGCGGTGGCGATGGTCTTGCCCGGCAGGTCGCCCGGTCCCTGGATACTCGAATGCAACTGCTGCACCGTCAGCGAGGCAGTCACCGTGGCGGTGAACTGGGCCACCAGCACGACGCCGATCACCCACATGAAAACCACGGTCAGCCGCTTCACCGCACCGTTGTTCTCGCGCTCACCGTGCTCGCCGGTGGCGATGATCAGCATCACGCCCCACAGCCCTTCCAGCACGCCACGGAGATAGCCGCGCTGGAAATACGGGTTGCTGCGCCGCTCCACCAGCCACAGCACGTTGGCCAGCAGCAGCACCGTCAGCGCCCCCACCAGCAGGATTTGCCCGTTGGCGCGTGTCAGCACCGCCGCGGCCGTGGCACGCCACGCATTGTCGGCTTTCGGTCGCACCATGATCTGCAGGCCGGAGTCGAAATACGCCATGGAGAAATCGACCACCTGCTCGCGCTCGGGCGTCATGGCGATGGCCGAGATCGCCATATCCGCCGCGCCATCGAGCACTGCGCGCAGCTGCGCCTCGTCGCTGCCCCGGCCGAGATCAGTGACGACCACATCGACCCCCAGGCGCTGCGCCAGCACGGTCCACAAATCGACGCTGAACCCGGCCAGGGGGCCTTCAGGCAGCACGAACGGTGCGATCCGGCCGGTGACGATGCGCAATGTGGCCGGTTGCGCGATGGCGGCGGCAGATGCAGCCGCCATCAGAACGAGGCAGGCCAGCGCAGCCCGCACACAACGTGATGTCACAGCGCGGCTATGCCTCGCGCAACACCTGCACCCTGCCGGCCCTTACCGCCGCCTTCAGCGCCCCGTGGTCGGCCTCCGCCTGGTCGGCATAGGCCATGGCGAAGCGGCCCATCGCGGTGTCGAAATCGTCACTCTTGCTGCCGAGATAGCCGCTGATGGTCCAGGCATCGCCGGCCTTGGCGTGGCTGCGCGCCAACGCCCAGCCGCAAGCTTTGCCGAAAACCTCCAGGGTTTCGGCGTCGAACGTCTCGATCAGTGGCTTGATCTTGGCGTCGCGCAACTGGCGGACGTAGAATTGCCGTCCGCGCGGGCCGGTGACCCAGCCCAGGAACACATCCGAGGCCGGCTGCGCCAGCCGCTGGCCGATCACCACGCGCTGGCCGTGATGCGGATAGGCGCTGGCCCCGGCATAGGGCTCCAGCACCAACTCGCGGGCCTCCTTGAACTGCAGGAACAGCGGGTCGTTGCCCGGCGACATGAACAATCCGATCCAGCAGGCGCGGCCGACGCTGCCGATGCCCACCACCTTGATCGCCGCGTCCACCAACCGGTAGCGGTCCAACAGCACGCGGCGGTCGTCAGTCAGTGTCTCGCGATAGGCGGCCAGCACCAGCTCTAGCTGGGCCATGAAATCCGGCGCCCGTGTATCCTCCGGGTGGAAGATCAACGGCGGGGCATCCTTGATGTGGACGTGTCCGCCGACCATGCCGGCCAGTTGCGGAAAGTCCAGCGCCGAGGCGGATCTTTCCACCGCCTTGGCGATTCGCTTCCGCGCCACCGCCCTGCGGTCGGGGTCGGACAGCAGGCTGACGACATCCTCGTCATCGATGCGCGCATACCAGACCTCCAGCGGCGACATTTGCGCGTATTCGGCCAGCCGCTTGCGATAGCTGCGCGTGGCCGCCTCGGCGGCGTCGCGGCCGTCTCCATCGGACAGGCCGTTCGCGCGCGCAGCGAGCACAAACGAGGCGGCGAGACGCTTCACGTCCCACTCCCAGGGGGCCGGCAGGGTCTCGTCGAAATCGTTGATGTCGAAGATGATGTTGCGCTCGGGCGTGGCGAAGCCGCCGAAGTTGAGCAGGTGGCAGTCGCCGCATGCCTGCACCCGCAGGCCGGTGGCGGGCGTCGTGGCGAGGTCGGCGGCCATGACGCCGGCGGCACCGCGGTAGAAGGTGAATGGCGAGACCAGCATCCGCCCATAGCGCACAGGCAATAGCTCGGGCAGCCGCTCGGGGTCCGAGGCCTGCAACATCGCGATCGGATCGGCGCGTCCTGCGGGCTTCTTCCAGGCGCCGTGCGAGGCCCTGGGCACAGTATCGCGCAGGCGCTTGCCTGCCTCCGTCAACTCGGCCGGCGCGCGGACCTGCTGTGAAGGCGCGGGCTGTGAAGGCGCGGGCGTCGGTGCCGCCGTCGGGCCGGAGGCGATAGGGACGACGACAGATGATTCTGCGGTGGCGTCGGGCATGGTTTGGCCCTCCTCGCTATTATAATTGTGTGAAATCTGGAGCGATCGCAAGGCTTCAAGTCCTCGGCATCTCCTGGCGGATCTTGATCAAATACCGGCGATCCCCGAAGGATGCGTCGGTTACGAATCGCGTGCCATCATGATCTCGGCGTCGCCGGATGTGTGGCGTGCAGGTGGTCTGGAAAACTGTTCCGCCATCAGTGCAAAATAGCCAGCGTGCACCACAGAAAGCCAGCCAGATGGAAAATCCCGGTCCACCCGTGTCGGTTCCCGTCATCCCCACAACCGATACGGCCGGATGGCCATCTCGCCGCAACCTGTTCGGCATTGCCGTCAGCGCGGGCGCTGCGGCGATGCTGCCCGGATGTGCCTTCCCCGAGCGTGGGCCGGCCGTGCCATTGGGCCAAGTTACCAAGGCCAGCGTATTGGGTTTGCCGAACGAGCGTTTCTTCCCATTGCTGGGCGCGGACGCCCTCGAAGCCGAGGTCATGGCGACCCTGCAGCGCCAGCAGCGGGCGCGCAACCTGTCAGCCGACGCGCCACTGCCCGAGTTGCAGCTACTGTCGGTGTCCGGCGGCGGCGAAAATGGCGCGTTCGGCGCCGGGCTGCTGTGCGGCTGGTCCGAGTACGGCACGCGGCCGGTCTTCGATCTGGTGACCGGCGTCAGCACCGGCGCCCTCACCGCGCCGTTCGCCTATCTCGGGTCCGGCTACGACCCGCAACTGCGCACCGTCTACACCGAGCTCACGTCATCCAAGGTGCTCATCAGGCGCAACATTCTGGCGGCTGTGTTCGGCGACGCGCTGAACGACAACTCGCCGCTGTTCAACACCATTTCCCAATACCTGAACGACGATATGCTGGCGGCGATCGCGAAAGCCTATAAAGATGGCCGCCTGCTGCTGGTCAGCACCGCCGACCTCGATGCCGGACAGCCGGTGATCTGGAATCTGGGGGCCATCGCCAGCAGCGGGCATAAGCGGGCGCTGGACACGGTCCGCCGCATCCTGCTGGCCTCCGCCGCGATTCCCGTCGCCTTCCCGCCGACCATGTTCGACGTGACCCTGGACGGGCAACCTTATCAGGAGATGCACGTCGATGGCGGCGCCTTCGCGCAGGCGTTTCTGTATCCTGCCGCCATGACGCGCCGCCGGCGCGAGCGCATGAGAAATGGCCAGCTTGTCGTGCCGGCGACCGCGTATATCATCCGCAACGGCCGGCTCGACCCTGAATGGGTGGCGATGGAGCGTAGCACCATGGGCATCGCCGGACGCGCCGTTTCCACGATGATTACCGTAAGTGGCTACAACGACGTTATACGCATGTTCAACAATGCCAGGAATGATGGGATTGATTTCAGGCTTGCCTATATTGGGTCCGACTTCAACAAGAAACTACCGGAACCGTTTGATCAGGAATTCATGCGCGCCCTGTTCGATTACGGTTACCAACGTGCCCGCCGGGGCTACGATTGGGCAACAAAGCCGCCGGGCGTGTAGCCGGGTATCAGGTGTCGGGCGCCAGAATTGCCGGGCGGCAGCGTCGTCGGGCGCCAGAATCGTCGGATGTTGGTGCTACTGTCGCAACATGCCGTGAGACTCCGCGCCGCGGCAAGGACAGAGGTTGCGGCTGACAGAAGCCGCCGCTTTGATCGGGTGGAGCTGTTTTTTCCACCCGGAACAGAAGAGCGGCGGCCGGCCATGAGAGATCGTCATGATTGGATGTGGGCCGGGGCGCTCGGCGCGCTGGCGCGTGCCGAACAGCTTCACCGCCAGTTCTTTCAGCCGTCGGCGTCCCAGCCGCGCCAGGCACGGTGGGAGCCCCCGGTCGATGTCCTTGAGACGGACAACGAAGTCCTTGTCATCGCCGCCCTGCCCGGTGTGGTCGCGTCCGAGGTGCAGGTGATCATCGATGGGCCGTTTCTGATCATCGCCGGCGAGCGGAGAATTCTGGACGCGCTGCGAACCGCGGCGATCCATCGGATGGAGCTGCCCCAGGGACGGTTCGAGCGCCGCATCCCCCTGCCCCGCGGCGCCTATGACCGGATCTCCCGCGAGATGATCGATGGCTGCCTGGTCATCTGCCTGAACAAAATGGCGTGATGACCATGGCCGAGGATCCCGCCCGCAAACCATCGGGTTCGCCCGCCCAACCTTCGTCTTCCCAGCCCTCACCGCCCACCGATGCGTTCCTCGTCGTGCCGGTGCGCAACATGGTCCTGTTCCCCGAGATTGTGACCCCCATGACGATCGGCCGGCCGCGTTCGGTCGCGGCGGTCCAGCAGGCCGTGCGCGAGCAGCGCCAGGTGGTCATCGTGCTGCAGCGCGATCCCGAGGTCGCCGAACCCGCCGCCGGCGATCTGCACGCGGTCGGCACGATCGCCAACATCCTGCGCTACGTCACCGGGCCGGACGGGGAACATCATCTGATCTGCCAGGGCGTCCAGCGGTTCCGGATATCGGAGGTGCTCGAGGGCTGGCCCTATCTGGTTGCCCGCGGATTGCACCTGCCGGAGCCGATCGAAACCGGCCCTGGGATAGAGGCGCGCTTGCTGAACGTCAGGCAACAGGCCCTGGAAGCGCTGGAGCTGCTGGCGCAGGCGCCGCAGGAGCTGCGTCAGGCGATGCAGGCGATCACATCGCCCGGCATGCTGGCGGACATGACCACCGCCTATCTGGACGCCAAGCCGGCGGAGAAGCAGGAGATCCTGGAAACCGTCGGCGTCGCGGAACGGCTGGACAAGGTCTCCACCCTGCTCGGCCAGCGGCTGGAGGTGCTGCGGCTCTCGGCCGAAATCGGCCGCCAGACCAAGGCGGCGTTCGGCCAGCGTCAGCGGGAGGCGGTGCTGCGCGAGCAACTGGCCGCCATTCAGCGGGAACTCGGTGAGGGCGAGGGCACGCGCCAGGAGATCACCGAGCTGGAGAAGGCCATCGCCGGGGCGGGGATGCCCGAAGAGGTCGAGACCCAGGCCCGCAAGGAACTCCGCCGTCTGGCGCGCACCCCCGAGGCCAGCGCCGAATACGGCATGATCCGCGGCTATCTTGAATGGCTCACCGAGCTGCCCTGGCCTGAGCCGCATTCCCCGCTTATCGATATCGATGCGGCGCGGCACATCCTCGATCAGGACCATTTCGGCCTGGAGAAGATCAAGCAGCGCATCGTCGAGTATCTTGCGGTGCGTAAGCTCGCCCCCGCCGGCAAGGCACCGATTCTTTGCTTTGTCGGACCGCCGGGCGTGGGCAAAACCTCCCTCGGCCAGTCGATCGCCCGCGCGATGGGGCGCAAATTCGTCCGGGTGAGCCTGGGCGGGATGCATGACGAGGCGGAAATCCGCGGCCACCGGCGCACCTATGTCGGCGCCCTGCCCGGCACCATCATCCAGGCGATCCGCAAGGCCGGCGCACGCGACTGCGTGATGATGCTCGACGAGATCGACAAGATGGGCGCCGGCATGCAGGGCGATCCCGCCGCCGCCTTGCTGGAAGTGCTGGATCCCGAGCAGAACGCCACCTTCCGCGACAATTATCTGGCCGTCCCGTTCGACCTCAGCCGGGTGGTGTTCATCACCACCGCCAACATGCTCGACACCGTTCCCGGGCCGCTGCGCGACCGGATGGAGATCATCTCGCTGGCCGGCTACACCGCCGGCGAGAAGCTGCAGATCGCCGAACGCTATCTGTGGCGGCGGCAGATGGAAGCCAACGGGCTCCGGCCCGGGCAGGTCGAGATCGACGAAGCGGCGCTGAAGACCATCATCGAGGCCTACACGCGCGAAGCCGGCGTGCGCAGCCTGGAGCGGGAAATCGGCCGCGTCCTGCGCCGTGCCGCCGTCCGGGTCGCGGACGGATCGGCGGATACCATCCGCATCACCACTGAGGACCTCGCCGGGATGCTGGGACCGCCCCGGTTCGAGAACGAGGTGGCGATGCGCACCAGCGTGCCCGGCGTGGCGACCGGGCTCGCCTGGACGCCCACCGGCGGCGAAATCCTGTTCATCGAGGCCGCCAGGACGGCGGGCAAAGGCCGGTTGATCCTGACCGGGCAACTGGGCGATGTGATGAAGGAGAGCGCCCAGGCCGCGCTCAGCCTGGTCAAGACCGAGGGCGCCGGACTGGGAATCGACCCGGCTCAGTTCGAGGCCAGCGACATCCACATCCATGTGCCGGCCGGCGCCACGCCCAAGGATGGGCCGAGCGCCGGCGTGGCGATGTTCATCGCACTCGCCTCCCTGCTCACCGGCCGCACCGTGCGCGGTGACACCGCGATGACCGGCGAGATCAGCCTGCGGGGCCTGGTGCTGCCGGTGGGCGGCATCAAGGAAAAAATGGTGGCCGCCGCCGCCGCCGGTTTGAAACGGGTGATGCTGCCCGCGCGCAACCGGCGCGATCTTGAGGAAATCCCCCGGGAGGCGCGGGACCGCCTGGAGTTCATCTGGCTCGACCGGGTGGACAACGCCGTGGCCGCTGCCCTGGCGCCCGCGTCAGCCATGGCGCAGGCGCAGCAGCAGGTTCCGGTCGCGGCCGTGCATGAATAGCCTGTTGCCGAGGGCCGCTCAGATTCGCGTCAGGCCGGCCGCCCGCAGCACGGTCTGCGCCAGCGCCTGGCCCAGGCAGGCATTCAGCCGCTCGGTCATCTTCGGCCGCTCGGACTTGGCGACGCTCTCCAGGTCGATCTGGCCGGCCTCCACCCATTGCCGGATCAAGTCGAAGCGGCGGAACAGCACGGCCGCATGGCGTTGGGCGACCTGCTGCATCGTCTCGCGGTAGGGGCCGAGCGTGGCATGCGTCTGCAGCAAGCGACTGTACTGGGGATCGACCAGCAGGAGATCCGCGCCGGCCGCCCGCACCACCTCGGCACCGGCATCCAGCGTGCGGGCGAACTCCTCCGGCGGCAGTTTCTGCATCGCTTCCACCGTGCCGGTCTGCCAGACCACCAGGCTGATTCCCCGGCCGTCGAGCCCCTTGTGGAGGGCGGCCAGCATCGCCGCGGCGGTCATGCCGCGCTCGCCCTGCACCGTCAGGTGAATTTCGACGCCCGGTGACGCCAGGCGCAGTTCCTGCACCATGCGGTCGGAGAACGAGCCCTCCACCCGCCCGCGCAGGCCTAGCACGGTGCCCGAACCGATGGCCAGCACGTCCAGCCGGCCGCCTTTCAGCGCCGCCGCAACCCGTGGCATCGCCGCCGGCGGCCCCTCCGCCGTCACCATTTCGGGCGCGGCAGGACAGCCCGGCACGGTGCTCGCCACGGGCACGGCACACAGCAGCCCCAGCGAAACCAGGGCGGCGAGGATCGTGTGTCGGATCATGGTTGCATGCCGTATCAGTCGCCGCCGTTCCGGGCAAGCGCCTGCTACGCGCCCATGAGGCCGGCGGCGATCGCTTCGATATCGGCGGCTGCCGGCGCGGTCGGATGGCGGGTCAGAAACAGCGTCTGCCGGCGGATCGCGTCGGGCACCCGTTCGTCGCGGCGCACCACCCCGGCCAGCGCCGGCGCACGACCGAGGAAGGAACGGCAGGCACGCGCGAGCGTTGCGTAGGTGCGCTCGCCGGCGGCCCGGCTGCCGGCCTGGTTCACCACCACCCGCGCCTCGCCCGAGGGCCGGTCGGCCGCGTGCAGCTTCAGCGCGGCATAGGCATCGGTCAGGCTGGTCGGCTCCTCGGTCGCCACCACCAGCAATGTGTCGGCAAATCCCGCCATGCGGCGCACGCTGCGGTCGAGCCCGGAGCCGAGATCCACCACCACCCGATCGAGTCGGTCGGATTCCTGCCGCAGCGCCGCCAGCAGGGCCTCAAGCGCCGCCGGCTCAAGCTGCGACAGCGAGCCCGACCCGGAGCGCCCGGCGAGGATGGAAAAGCCGCCTTCGTGAAGCTGCGCCGCCTGGGCCAGGCCGATCCGCCCGTCCACCACCGAGGTGAGGTCATGCGCCGGCATCAGGCCAAGCTGGATATCGACATTGGCAAGACCGAGATCGCCGTCGAACAGCAGCACCCGCTCGCCGGCGCGGGCCAGGGCATGCGCCAGCGTGATGGCGAACCAGGTTTTTCCCACCCCGCCCTTGCCGGAGGCGACCGCCAGGATGCGGCCGGCGCGGGTGGGAGCGGTGGTGGTGGTGGCAAGGGTGGTGGCGGCGGTCATGTCGGGCGCGCTCCGGTGCGGGCGGCGGGAAGCTGGGGCACGCGCATCAGCCGTGTGGCCAGCAGATCGGGGGTCATCGGCACGAGGCCGTCGGCGGCACCCGGACCGATGCCGGCCTCGGCCAGCGCCAGGCCGGCGCCGGCGGCGGCCAGCACGGCGCCGATGCGCCGCGCCAGGTCCAGCCGGGTTGCCGCCAGCAGCCGGGCGCCGCAGGCGGCGTAGGCGCCGGCCAGATCGGTGGCCTCGCCCACATCCAGTCCGGCCGGCAGCACCACCGCGAGCCTGGCGCCGGCGGTGCTGGCCAGGGCGGCGATCTCGTCACGCTGGGCCGGGTCGAACGGGTCGGTACCGGGGCTGTCGATCAGCACCGGCGCGCCGCCTTCCCGCCGCGCCAGCGCGCGCGCCAGCGACGCCGGGGTGCTCGCCACCAGCAGTTGCAGGTCGAGCAGGCGGGTGAAGGCGGCCAGTTGCTCGGGCGCCCCGGCACGCTGGCCGTCGGCGGTGATCACCAGCGGCGCCGCCCCGGCCATCACCAGCCGGGCCGCGAGCCGCGCGACGGTGAGCGTCTTGCCCGCGCCGGGCGGGCCGATCACCAGCAGCGGCGGGGCCGAATCGCGCAGCGCCAGCTTCTCGAAGCGCAGCGTCGCCGACAGGGCGAAGGGCAGCGGCCCCGCCTCCAGCCGCCGCACCAGCCCGGCCGGCACGCCGTGCCAGGCGAAGGCGGCCATGCGCTGCGGGTCGGGCGCCGGCGGCGCGACAGGATCGTCGTCCCGTTCCAGCGCGGCGGTCACTTCCACCCCGCCCTGAACGCGGCGGGAGGACAGGATCAGGGCGTCGGCGCCAAGTTCGGCGCGCACCTGCGCCATCGCCTCGGCGGTGTCAGCCGCGCGGTAAAGCTTCAGCCGCATGGTGATAGCCCAGGCGTTGTCCTTGAGTAATGGGGTCCAGGGGCCTCTCGGCCCTTGGCGGGTCCAGGGCGGAGCCCTGGCCTTGCCTGTTCCCGCAAGGTCATATCGTCCCCACCGTCCGGATGCGCACCCGCGGGAAGATTTCCGCCTGTGCCAGCACCGGCGTCGCCGGCCGGATGCGCTCGACGATCGCGCGCACGTGGAAGCGGATGCCGCCGCTGGTCAGCAGCACCGGCGCCTCGCCCGCCTGGGTGGCGCGATCGAACACCGTCCGCAGCGCGTTCATGAACTCGCCGAGCCGGGACGGCGCCATCGCCAGTTGCCGGTCTTCCGGCGGGCCGACCAGCGATTCGGCGAACGCCGTCTCCCAGTCCGGGCTGAGGGTCACCAGCGGGATATAGCCGGCGCCGCCGACATGCGCATCGCTGATCTGGCGCGCCAGGCGCGCCCGCACATGGCCGACGATGCCGGGGATAGCCCGTCCGCCGCTGGCGCAGGCCTCCTGGATGCCTTCCAGGATGGTCGGCAGGTCGCGGATGGAGATGCGCTCGGCCAGCAGCATCTGCAGCACCCGCTGCACGCCGCCGACGGTGATCTGCGCCGGGATCAGCTCGGCCACCAGCTTCTGCTGTTCGCGCGGCAGATCATCGAGCAGCTTCTGCGTCTCGGCGAAGGAGAGCAGCTCGGCCATGGTCTGGCGAACGATTTCGGTCAGGTGGGTCGCCAGCACGCTCGGCGGATCGACCACGGTGCAGCCGCGGAACACCGCCTCCTCGCGCAGGGACGGATCGATCCACAGCGCCGGCAGGCCGAAGGCGGGCTCGATGGTGCGCTCCCCGGCCAGGTTGGGCATGCTGCCGCCCGGGTCCATCGCCAGCAGCATGCCGGCGCGGATCTCGCCTTGCCCGGCCTCGATCTCCTTGATGCGCACCGAGTAGCCGTCCTGCTTCGGAGCTGCATGTTGTCCTGGATGCGCACCGGCGGCAGCACGAAGCCCATCTCGGTGGCGATGGTGCGGCGCAGCGCCTTGATCTGCTCGGTCAGCCGCGGTTGCTCGCCGCCGGCCAGGCCGAGCAGCCCGAGCCCGAGTTCCAGCCGGATCATGTCCATCCGCAGCGCTTCGCTGATCGGCGGCTCGGCCGGCGCGGCAGGCGGCGCCGCGGCGGCAGCCGCGGCGGCAGCGGCGGCCTCGGGCGGGAGGCGGTGGCGCAGATACGCCGCCCCGCCGGCCAGCCCGCCCAGCACCAGGAAGGGCAGCGCCGGCAGCCCCGGCATCAGCGCCAGCACCACGGCGGCACCGCCGGCAAGCGCCAGCGGCTTGGGGTTGCCGCCCAGCTGGCGCATCAGCGCCGCATCGGCGCTGCCCTCGGTGCTGCCCTTGGTCACCACGATGCCGGCGGCGGTGGAGACCAGCAGGGCGGGGATCTGCGACACCAGCCCGTCACCGACGGTCAGCGTGGTGTAGGTGGAGGCGGCATCCGCGAAGGCCATGCCGTGGCGCACCAGCCCGATCGCCAGCCCGCCGAGGATGTTGATGAAGGTGATCAGCAGGGCGGCGATGGCATCGCCGCGGACGAATTTCGCCGCGCCGTCCATGGCGCCGTAGAAGCCGCTTTCCTCCTGCAGCTCGCGCCGCCGGGCCCGCGCGGTGATTTCGTCGATGGCGCCGGAGGACAGTTCGGCATCGATCGCCATCTGCTTGCCCGGCATGGCGTCGAGGCTGAACCGCGCCGCCACCTCGGCGATGCGGCCGGAGCCCTTGGTGATGACCATGAAGTTCACCACCAGCAGGATGGCGAACAGGATCAGGCCGATCACCACATCGCCGCCCATCAGGAAGCCGCCGAAAGCCTGCACCACATGGCCGGCCGCCGCGGTTCCCTCGTTGCCGCGCGACAGGATCAGCCGGGTGGTGGCGACGTTCAGCGACAGCCGCAGCAGCGTGGTGAGCAGCAGCAGCGTGGGGAAACTGGTGAAATCGAGCGGCCGTTGCAGGAACAGCGCCACCATCAGCACCAGCACCGCCGAGGTGATGGACATCGCCAGCCCCAGATCGAGCACCAGCGTGGGCAGCGGCAGGATCAGCATCGACAACAGCACCACCACGCCGACCGCCAGCCACACATCGGTGCCGGGCGCGTTCAGGCGCAGCCTCGTCATCAGCCCGTTCAGGGCGATGGGCGCGGTACCCGACACGGCAGGTCAGGCCATGAAGGCGGTGAGCGGCACGGCGATGCCGGCCGGCGGCGGCGGCACCGGGATGCCCCGCGCCGCGTAGTCGCGCAGCTTATTGCGCAGGGCGCGGATGGAAATGCCCAGGATGGTGGCGGCGTGGGTGCGGTTGCCCAGCGTGTGCGTCAGCGTCTCCAGGATCAGGGCGCGCTCGACATCGTCCATGCGGCGCCCGACCAGCCCCGCCACCCCCTCGCCGGACGGCCCGGCAGGCGGTGCCGCGGCCGGTCCGCCCGGCGCGAGTTCGATGGAATCGACGTCGATCGTGTCGCCGCCGGCCAGCAGCACGGCGCGATGCAGGGTGTTCTCCAGCTCGCGCACATTGCCGCGCCAGCCATGCGCCGCCAGCAGCCGCAGCGCGCCGGCGGTCAGCGGACGCGGCGACAGGCCGTTCACCTCGGCATAGCGGCGGGCGAAATGCTCGGCCAGCGGAACAATGTCCTCCGGCCGCTCGCGCAGCGCCGGAATGCGCAGCGACACCACGTTCAGGCGGAAATACAGGTCTTCGCGAAACGTGCCGCGGGCCACTTCGGCCGGCAGATCGCGGTTGCTGGTGGCCAGGATGCGCACGTTCACCCGCACCGGCGCGCTGCCGCCCACCCGGTCGATCTCGCGCTCCTGCAGGGCGCGCAGCAGCTTGGCCTGCATTCGCACGTCCATCTCGCTGATTTCGTCCAGCAGCAGCGTGCCGCCGTCCGCCGCCTCGAATTTCCCCACCCGCCGCGCCAGGGCCCCCGAGAACGCGCCCTTTTCGTGGCCGAACAGTTCCGATTCGAGCAGGTTCTCCGGTATCGCGGCGCAGTTCAGCGCCACGAACGGGCCGGCCGAGCGCCGGCTGCGGCGATGGATGTAACGTGCCAGCACCTCCTTGCCGGTGCCGCTCTCGCCGGTGATCAGCACCGAGGCCTCGGCCGCGGCCACCTGCTCGGCGCGGCGCAGTGCGGCCAGCATCGCCGGGTCGCGCGCCACCACGGCGTCGCTCTCGCCGCTGGCGGCCTGCA
The DNA here is from genome assembly GCA_963709085.1 of uncultured Alphaproteobacteria bacterium. Classification (GTDB taxonomy): domain Bacteria; phylum Pseudomonadota; class Alphaproteobacteria; order Acetobacterales; family Acetobacteraceae; genus Rhodovastum. The sequence continues at coordinate 2,176,603 of CAVPVB010000007.1, read as the reverse complement.
GGATGGCGGCGATCAGGTCGGGATCGGGCGGCAGCGGCAGGAATTCGCGCGCGCCGGCGCGGATCGCCCGCACCGCGGCCTCGGGGTCCGGGTTCACCCCGCAGGCGACCACCGGAATCGCCATGCGCTCGGCCGCGAGCGCCGCCACCAGCCCGCCGACATCATGCGCCAGGTCGCACAGCACGAGATCGAACCGCCCATCGGCGCGCAGTTTTGCCAGGCCCGCCTCGACATTGTCGGCCTGGTCCAGCCTGGCGCCCCGCGCCATGGCCATGCGCGCGGCCTGGCCGAGCTCCGCGGCGAGGGAACCGATGATGAGGACACGCATGCCTTGGTTCTTCCCTGGGCCTCAGAGGCTCGAAAAACAATCGAACTTGAAAAAGAATGCCCGCTGATATCATTGAGTTTTTCGGCGTCGTTCGGCGGCTTGCGGGCATTCTTTTTCAAACTCTCAGGACCGCTGATCGCTTTTGACGATTTCGGTCATGGTCACGCCGAGCCGGTTGTCGTCGACCATCACCACCTCGCCGCGCGCCACCAGGCGGTTGTTGACGTAGATGTCGATCGCTTCGCCGAGCTTGCGGTCGAGCTCGACCACCGCGCCGCGGCCAAGCTTGAGAAGCTGGCTGACCTGCATGGTCGCCTTGCCGAGCACGGCGCTGACCGTCACCGGAATATCGTACACTGCCTCCAGGTCGCGCGCGGTGCGCGGGCCGGACTGCTCCGGGGCAGTGGGGCCGCCATCGCCGAGTTCGGTGAGATCCATGTGGTCGGACATTGTCTTTTCCCTTGGGCTCAGGCGGCCGCGGCGGCGGACGGCTCGATTTTGGGCGCAAACGCATCAGGCTCGGGCGCAAGCGCATCAGGCGGCAGCAGGTCGAACGGTGCCAGCGCCCCGGCGACGTCGCGCCACAGCGACGCGGCATCGCGTATCGCCGTCCCGTCCTGCCAGGCGATGCGCACATCCCCCGGGGTCACCGCATCAGTGGGCACCAGCGACACCCGGCCGTGCAGCTCGGGGTCGAGCCGGGCGAGTTCCTGCTCGACGGCGGCGACGACGTGCGGGCTGATGCGGATGGTCACCCGCGGCTCGCGCACCAGCGCCGGCAGCACCGCCCGGGTCAGCGCCGTCACCTCGGCGGCGCCATGGCGGGCGCACAGGGCCGGCAGCATGGTCGCCAGCGTGCCCAGCAGCAGCCGCGCCACCGCGTTGGCGTGTTCCTCGGCGACGCGCGACGCCTCGGCGCGGGCGCCCTGCAGCCGGTCGGCGATCACGCCCAGCATCTGCCGCGTCACCTCGGCGCGGTCGGCCGCCGCCCGGGCGAGCCCGTTACGATGGCCCTCGGCATAGGCGTCGGCGCGCGCCGCAACCACGTCCGCCTCAGTGATCGCCGGCGGCGGGGGCGGCGGGGGCGGCAGTTCGGGCTCCTCCGGCGGCTCGTCGAGCACCGTGATGCCAGGCGAGGCGTCGAAATCCTCGGCGAACAGGATGGCCGGACGGCGGGCGCGTCCGCCCGGCGCCTGTGTCGGGCGGGCCGGCCGCTGGGCGGTGGCGTCCTTGGCGGGAGCGTTCATGCTAGAATACCAGTTCCTCGTCCTTGTTCTCGGCGATCTCGATCTGCCCCTGCGCCGCCAGTTCCTTGGCCAGCCGCACGATGGCGGCCTGCGCCTCGTCGACGTCGCGCAGCTTCACCGGACCCAGCGCATCGATCTCCTCGCGCAGCATCTTGCCGGCGCGCTCGGACAGGTTGGCGAAGAACAGGTCGCGCAGCCTTTCCGATGCGCCCTTCAGCGCCAGCGGCAGCTTGTCCTTCTCGACCGCGCGCAGCAGCGTCTGCATCGCCGGGCCGGACAGGCGCTGCAGGTCGTCGAAGGTGAACATCAGCGACTTGATGCGCTCCGCCGCCTCGCGGTTGCGCTCCTCCAGCGCCGCCAGGAAGCGCGTCTCGGCCTGGCGGTCGAGGTTGTTGAAGATCTCGGCCATCATCTCATGCGCATCGCGCCGCGTGCTGCGCGCGAGGTTGGACATGAACTCGGCGCGCAGCGTGCGCTCGACGCCGTCGAGCACGTCCTTCTGCACGCTCTCCATGCGCAGCATGCGCATCACCACTTCCATGGCGAAGCTGTCGGGCAGCAGCGCCAGCACGCGCGCGGCGTGGTCCGGATTGCACCTTGGACAGCACCACGGCGACGGTCTGCGGGTATTCGTTCTTCAGGTAGTTCGCCAGCACCGCCTCGTGCACGTTGCCGAGCTTGTCCCACATGGTCCGCCCGGCCGGCCCGCGGATCTCCTCCATGATCTGCGCGACCCGCTCGCGCGGCAGGGTCTTCAGCAGCAGCCGTTCGGTGTTTTCGAAGCTGCCGACCAGATTGCCGGCGCCGCCCAGGTTCTCGGCGAACTCGGTGCAGAGCCGCTCGACCATGTCGGAGCGAACCGGGCCGAGCTGCGCCATGGCGGACGAGATTTCCTTGATCTCGTCCTCGTGCATCATGCCGAACAGGCGCGCGCATTGGTCCTCGCCGAGCGCGAGCATCAGCACCGCCGCTTTCTGCGCGCCGCTCAGGGCGCGGTAGTCGTCGGGCACACGGACCATCAGCCGACGCTCCTGCTGCATCCAGGCCCGCACGATCGACAGGCTCTCATCGGGATGCTTGTCGACCAGCTCGGACAGGCGGCGGATCGAAGAGGCGCGCAGCTGGCCTTCGATCTTGCGCGACCCGCACCATGCTCTCGTCCTCCAGCGCCCCGGCCGCGCCGCCGAGGAACGTCATCTCGCCGGTGACCGGATCGGGCGCGCCGAGCAGTGCGCCGGCCTCCGCCCCGCCGAGCGGCATCCCGCCGCCGCCGGTCATGGCCGCCACGCCGCCCGCCCCCGCCGGACCGGACAGCGCGCCCACGCCGGTGACCGGCGCGGTCAGGCGCATGACCATCGGCCGCAGCACCAGCAGCAGCGCCGCCACCGCCACCAGACCGAGCAGCCCGGTCTGCGCCAGCCGCATCAGGTCGGCGCGCTCGAGCGGCAGCCCGAACAGGCCGCGCGCTTCCGCGCCCGTGTTGTCCGGATCGGCGGCGAAGCGCATGTTCACCACCTCGACATGATCGCCGCGCTTTTCGTCGAAGCCGATGGCGGTGCGCACCAGCCGGGCGATGCGCTCCAGCTCCTCGGCCGAGCGCGGTCGCCACGCGATGCACGCCGTCCGCCCCCTTCTCCTCGGTGCCATCGACCAGCACGGCAAGGCTCAGCCGGTGGATCTGCGGCTGTTCGCGCACGAGGGTGCGCACCGTTTTGCTGATCTCGTAGTTGGTGGTCTCCTCCTGCTTCTGCTCCTGGCTGCCGGCGCCCTCGCGCGCGGCTTCGGCATTCGGCAGGTTGTTCTGCACCGAGACATTGGGGGCGGTCTCGGTGCTGCGGCTGCTGCCGTTCACCGTCTGGGTGCTGCGCACCACCTGGCCATCCGGATCGAATCGCTCCTGCGTCTCGTGCACCTGGTCGAAATCCATCTCGACCGTCGCCTCGGCGCGCACCCGGCCGGGGCCGAGACTGCGCTCCAGCATCTCCTCGACCGCGCGGGCGAGCCGCAATTCGGTGGCGCGGCGCACCTCCTCGCTGGATTGCGCGGCGGCGGCGGGGCCGGTCGGGCTGCCGGCGCGCGCGAGCACGTTGCCGCGGCTGTCGATGATGGCGATGTTCTGCGGCCGCAGGCCCGGCACCGCCGAGGACACCAGGTTCAGGATCGCCTGCACCGCCTCGTTGTCCATCCGCGCATTGCCGGCCATGGTCAGCAGCACCGAGGCCTGCGCTTCCTGCCGTTCACGGGCGAACGGCTCGCGCCGCGGCATCACCAAATGTACGCGCACGGCGCGCACGCCGGCGATGGCGCGGATGGTGCGCGCCAGTTCGCCTTCCAGCGCCCGCGCCTGGTTGAGTTCCTGCTGGAACTGGTTGGCGGTAAGGCCGTCGCCGCGGTCGAAGATTTCGTAGCCGATGGAGCCGCCGGTCGGCATGCCGTCCTTGGCCAGCATCAGACGCAGGCGTGCAACCTGATCGGCCGGCACCATGATCTGGCTGCCGCCGCCGGCAAGCTGGTGCGGCACGTGCTGGCGCTCCAGCAGCTCGACCACCTGTCCGGCCTCACGCGGGTCGAGGTCGGCGTATAGCAGCGCCATCTGGTCGGCAGGGGAATGCAGCATGAGCAGCGCCAGCAGCCCGAGCATGGCGGCGGCGACCGCACCCATGGCGGTGAGCCGCCCCGGGCCGAGCGCCTTCAGCCCTTCCAGCAGCCCGTTCACCCCCGGACTCCGCGGTGCAGGCGGACTCCACAATGCGAACCCGCGCAACGCGGGCAGATGTCAGGCGCGGCGAGATGGGAGGTTCCCATGGTGACCCGGCTCGTGCTGGCCCGGCCTTCTGCCGGGTGCTGCAGGCTCGCCCCGCCCGGTTACGCGCGGGTTAACCGGGCGGCATTTTCTGCCGGCCCTGCATCCATTGTAGTCACCAGCGTATTTCCGCCGCGGCGGCGGACGCGCCGCAGCAACCGCAAGGCGGAATTGTCAATGCGGAGGATCAAAAAGCGCGCCGGGGGTGGGTGTCATTTTGCAACGCGGGGATGCTATGGTTCCGCCGTGGTCAAGGTCAGGCAAGACCAAAACTGGGGGCTGGGAATGACGTCGATGCGCGCCCGTCCGTCGATTGTGCCGCGCGGTGCCGAGTCCTGTACGTCCTGCGGGGCGCGCAGTGCCAGCGTCTGCGCCGCCATTGAGGAAAAAGACCTGGACCGCCTGGCCGCCCTCGCGGTGCCGCTGCCGGTGCCGGTCGGCCGCACTTTCATCACCGAGGGCGACCCGGCCGAACACTTCTTCAACGTCACCCGCGGCACCGCCAAGCTGTTCAAACTGCTGCCCGACGGGCGGCGGCAGGTCACCGGCTTCGCCTCCGCCGGCACCTTCCTCGGCCTCGCCGTCTCGTCCAGCTATGCGTTCAGCGCCGAGGCGGTCGAGCCTGCCCAGGTCTGCCGCTTCTCGCGCACCCGCCTGCGCCACCTGCTCGACGACTTCCCCGCCATGGAGCGGCGCCTGCTGGACGTCGCCTCGAACGAGCTGGTGGCGGCGCAGGAGCAGATGCTGCTGCTCGGCCGCAAGACCGCGCGCGAGCGGGTGGCCTCCTTCCTGCTGGCGCGCGAATCCTGTGCCACCGCTTGCCAGGCGCCGCCGGTGCGCGGACACATCTCCCTGCCGATGGCGCGCACCGACATCGCCGACTATCTCGGCCTCACCGTCGAGACGGTCAGCCGCACCATGACGCGCCTGCGCACGGAGAAGCTGATCGACATGCCCTCGCCCACCGAGATCGTCCTGCGCAACCATGCGGCGCTGGTGGAACTGGCGGCCGGCCTGTCCTGAGAGCCGGCCTGTCCTGAGAATCCGAATCGTGGGAAACCGCTGCGCCGGAAACCATAAAGGCCGGCAAACCTGGGCTTGGGCGAAACAGGCTTGGGCGAAACCGTTCGGGAGAGGCATGGATGATGGCGGGCGCTGCGGCAGATGCGGCATTGGCGCAGGATTTCGACCTGCGGTCGTTGTCGGCTGCCTTCCTCGACAACCCCTATCCCACCTACCACGCGTTGCGCGCCCATGAACCGGTGCGCCGCATGCCGGACGGCTCGCTGTTTCTCACCCGCTACGACGACATCATGGCGGTGTTTCGCAACACCAAACTGTTCAGCAGCGACAAGAAGGCCGAGTTCGGCCCGAAATTCGGCCCCGGCACGCCGCTCTATCGCCACCACACCACCAGCGTGGTCTTCACCGACCCGCCCCGGCACACCCGCGTGCGCCGCCTGCTCACCGGCGCGCTGTCGCAGCGCGCGCTGGCCGATACCGAGCCGGCGCTGATCGCCCTGGTCGAGGGGCTGCTCGACCGCGCCGCCGGCCTCGGCCGCTTCGACCTGATCGAGGACTACGCGGCGCTGATCCCGGTCGAGGTCATCAGCAACCTGCTCGGCATTCCGCCTGACCGCCGCGAGCCCCTGCGCGCCTGGTCGCTCGCCGTCATGAACGCCCTGGAGCCATTTCTGACGCTGGAGCAGCTGCAGCGCGGCACCGAGGCGCTGCTGGCATTGCGCCCGTTCCTGCAGGAGATCATCGAGGAGCGCCGCCGCAACCCGGGCGATCCCTGGCGGGACGTGCTGACCCGGCTGATCCAGGGCGAGGGCGTCGACCGGCTGACCGAGGACGAACTGATGGAGAACTGCGTGTTTCTCCTCAATGCCGGCCATGAAACCACCAGCAACTTCATCGGCAACGCGCTGACCATCCTGCTCGACTGGCCCGACCAGCGCGCCCGGCTGCTGGCCGACCCATCCGTCATCCGCATGGGCCTGGAAGAGTTCCTGCGCTTCGACAGCAGCGCCCAGTTTAGCAACCGCATCGCCACCGGCGGCGGCGGCGTCGGCGGGGTCGCCTTCGGGCCGGGCCAACTGGTCACGCTGTGCATCGGCGCCGCCAACCGCGATCCGGCCGCCTTCGAGGACCCCGACCGGCTGGATCTCAGCCGCTGGCCGAACCGCCACATGGCGTTCGGCTATGGCGTGCATCTCTGCGCCGGGCTGTCGCTGGCGCGGCTGGAGGGGCGGGTGGCGATCGGCCGGTTTCTCGAGCGTTTTCCGCGCTACCGCGCCGACGGCCCGGCGGTGCGCAGCGAACGGACGCGGTTTCGCGGCTATCTGTCGGTGCCAGTGGCGGTGGCGTAAGTTTCGCGGTAAAATTTAAATACAAATACGGTCAACCCCGGGAAGAGGAGGAAACACGATGGATGCCTGCACCGCCGCCTCCCTTGCCATGGTGCCGGGTGCCATGCTTTCCGGCTTCGGCAACGAGTTCGCCACTGAGGCAATCCCCGGCGCCCTGCCGGTCGGCCGCAACTCGCCGCAGCGGCCGCCGCTCGGTCTTTATGCCGAACAAATTTCCGGCACTCCGTTCACCGTGCCGCGGCGCGAGAGCCGGCGCACTTGGCTGTACCGCATCCGCCCCTCGGCCGATCACCCGCCCTATCGCCGCATCGCCGCCGCGCCGGCGCTCGCCGCCGCCTCGCCGAACCGGCTGCGCTGGGACCCGATTCCCACCCCCGACGCCGCCACGGACTTCCTTGACGGGCTGCTGACCATGCTCGCCACCGCGGCGGGCGCCTGCGAATCCGGCGTCACGCTGCACGTGTACGGCGCCAACCGGTCGATGCAGCGCGTCTTCTGCAACGCCGACGGCGAGCTGCTGCTGGTGCCGCAGCGCGGGCGTCTGCTGCTGGCGACCGAATGCGGGCTGCTGGCGCTGGCCCCGGGCGAGATCGCCGTGCTGCCCCGCGGCCTGCGCTTCCGGGTCGTTCTTCCCGATGGCGAGGCGCGCGGCTATGTGGCCGAAAACCATGGCGCGCCGCTGCGCCTGCCGGAACTCGGCCCGATCGGCGCCAACGGGCTGGCCAACCCGCGTGACTTCCAGGTTCCGGTCGCCTGGTTCGAGGACCGCGACGAGCCGACCGAACTGGTGCAGAAATTCCTCGGCGAATACTGGTCCACCACGCTCGACCATTCGCCGCTGGATGTGGTCGCCTGGCATGGCAATCTGGCCCCCTACAAGTACGATTTGGCCCGGTTCAACACCATCGGCACGGTCAGCTTCGACCACCCCGACCCCTCGATCTTCACCGTGCTGACCGCGCCCACCGACACGCCGGGCCGCGCCAACATGGATTTCGTCATCTTCCCGCCGCGCTGGATGGTGGGGGAGGACACGTTCCGCCCGCCCTGGTTCCATCGCAACGTGATGACCGAATGCATGGGCCTGGTGCGCGGCGTCTACGACGCCAAGGAAGCGGGCTTCCTGCCCGGCGGCCTCAGCCTGCACGGGCTGATGAGCGCGCATGGCCCGGACGCCGCGACCACCGAACGCGCCATGGCGGCCGAACTTGCCCCCACCAAAATCGAGGACACGCTGGCCTTCATGGTCGAGACCAGCCGGGTGCTGCACCCGACCGAATTCGCCATGACCTGCACGCAGCTGCAGGCCGGTTATGATTCCTGCTGGAACGGACTGCGAAAGCATTTTCACCCATGACCGACCATACCCATGACGCGCGGCGCCAGAGCTGGGTCGCGTCCGCCAACCACCACACCGATTTTCCGGTGCAGAACCTGCCCTTCGGCGTGTTCGCTCCGCCGGGCGAAGCGCCGCGCGGGGGGGTCGCGATCGGCGATGCCATCCTGGACCTGCCGGCCGGGCTGGCAGCCGGCCTGTTCGACGGCGCCGTGCAGGACGCGGCCGAGGCCGCCGCGCAGCCAACGCTCAACCGTTTTCTCGACCTCGGCGCCGGTCCGCGGGCGGCGTTGCGCGAGCGCCTGTTCGAAATTCTCTGCGATGAGGCCACCGCGCCGGTGCGCGCGCTGGCGCCGCGCCTGTTGCACCGCGCCGCCGACTGCACCCTGCACGTGCCGGCCGCCATCGGCGGCTACACGGATTTCTACGCCGGCATCCAGCACGCGACCAATATCGGCCAGCTAACGCGGCCCGACACGCCGCTGATGGCGAACTACAAATACGTGCCGATCGCCTATCACGCCCGGACTTCCTCGGTGCGGCCCTCGGGCACGCCGGTGCACCGGCCGAACGGCCAGCGCAAGCCGACCGGCGAAACAGTGCCGGATTTCGGCCCGACGCGCAGCCTCGACTACGAAATGGAACTCGGCATCTGGATCGGCCCGGGCAACGCGCTCGGCGAGCCGATTCCGATCGCCGCGGCGCACGCGCATGTCGCCGGATTCTGCCTGCTGAACGACTGGTCGGCACGCGACATCCAGGGTTGGGAGTACCAGCCTCTGGGTCCCTTCCTGGGGAAGAATTTTCTGACCTCCATTTCCCCCTGGATCATCACCACCGATGCGCTGCGGCCGTTCCGGGTGCCGCAGCCGCCGCGTCCCGAGGGCGATCCGGCGCCGTTGCATCATCTGTGGTGCGAGTTCGACCAGACCCATGGCGCGCTGGCCGTCGACCTGGAAGTGCTGCTGACCACCAAGGTAACCCGCGCCCGCGGCATGCAGCCGCAGCGCCTGTCGCTCGCCAGCACGCGGCACCTCTACTGGACTTTTGCCCAGATGGTGGCGCACCACACCAGCAACGGCTGCAACCTCGCCGCCGGCGACCTGTTCGGCTCCGGCACCATTTCCGCGCCAGACTCCGCCGGCTGGGGCAGCCTGCTGGAGCTGAGCCAGGGCGGCCGGACGCCGCTGCATCTCGCTTCCGGCGAAACCAGGCGGTTCCTGGAGGACGGCGACGAGGTGATATTCCGCGCCCGCGCCGTGCGTGACGGGTTCGCGCCGATCGGCTTCGGTGAGTGTCGCGGCATGTTGGTGGCCGCCCTCTGACGGGAACGGCCGGGATGCCCGTCACCCGGCTGGGGCGCCGCGCGCTGCTGGCCGGGGCCGCGGTGTCCTGCGCCCGGACGAGCCATGCCGCTGCGCCCGACCCGGTGACGATCGGGGTGCTGACCGACGAGACCGGACCCTATGCCGATAGCGGCGGCCCGGGCTCGATCCGGGCGGCCGAGATGGCGGTGGCGGATTTCGGCGCCAGCGTGCTCGGCCGCCCGGTCCGGGTCATACACGCCGATCATCAGAACAAGCCCGATATCGCCGCCACCATCGCGCGGCGCTGGTACGACCGGGACGGGGTGGACGCCATCGTGGACCTGCCGGTAACCGCGATCGGGCTGGCGGTGCAGCAGGTCGCCCGCGAACACGGCCGCACGGTGATGATCACCGCCGCCGCCACCGCGGACTTCACCGGCAAATATTGCTCGCCCACCAGCACCCATTGGGCCGACGACACCCATGCGCTGACCGCCGGCACGGCGCGCGCGGTGATTCAGGGTGGCGGCACCTCATGGTTCTTCATCACCGTCGATCACGCCTTCGGCCGCGCCCTGCAGGAAGCGGCGACCACGGTGGTCGAGCAGGCCGGCGGGCACGTGCTGGGCGCGGCGCGCCACCCGATCGGCGAGACCGATTTTGCCGCGCTGCTGCTGCAGGCGCAGCTCTCCGGCGCCAAGGTGGTGGGATTCGCCTCGGTCGGCGGCGACCTGGTCAACGCCATCAAGCAGGCGCACGAATTCGGCCTGACCGGCAGGACCGGCCAGATTCTGGCCACGTTCCTGACCTATATCACCGACATCCATGCGCTTGGTCTGACGGTGGCGCAGGGCCTGACCTTCGCCGAAAGTTTCTACTGGGACCAAAATGATGAGTTCCGCGCTTGGTCGCGCCGGTTCTTTGCCGACCGGGGCGCGATGCCCAGCAAGAATCACGCGCTGATCTATACCAGCACGCTGCATTTCCTGAAGGGCATGCGGGCCGCCGGCAGCGCCGATCCGCTGGCGGTGAACCGGGCGATGAAGGCGCTGCCGGTTCCCTATTTTGGCCGGCCGGCGAGCATTCGCAGCGACGGGCGGGTGCTGTTTGATCTGACGCTGTGGCGGGTGAAGGCACCGGCGGAAAGTTGTTTCCCGTGGGATTATCTTGCGCCGGTGCGTGTCATCCCGCAGGCGGAGGCTTTTTCGCCGGTGAATGCGGCGGTGTGCGGGGGGGCGTAGCCGGCGATCAGGCGGCGGCGAGGCGGGCCAGATCGTGGACCACCTCGGCGAGGACAAAATCCCAGTCGCCCGGCTGCGGCTGGCGGTAGAGGCGCAGTGTCGGATACCACGGGCTGTCGCGCCGTCCGTCCAGCCAGCGCCAGCACGGATCGAAGCGGTCCAGCAACCAGACCGGCTTGCCCAGCGCCGCCGCCAGATGCGCGACCGCGGTATCGACCGAAATGACCAGGTCAAGATTGGCGACCAGCGCAGCGGTATCGGCGAAATCCGCCATCTCGGCCATCAGGTCGGTGAGCTTCGGGTTCGCGGGCGCCGCAGGGCCGTCCTTCTGCAGGCTGAAGAAGTGCACCCCGGCCAGGTCGAACAAGGGCGCCAGCCGGTCCGGGGCCAGGGAGCGCCGGCATATCGGCCCGCAAGGCAGGGTTGCCCGCCCATGCCAGGCCGATCCGGCGCCCCGGAAGGACCATGGCTCCAAGGCGCATCCGCCAGGCCGCGACCTGCAGCGCGTCGGCCTGCAGATAGGCGCCGACAGGAATGGTGGCGAGCGCGGGGCCGAGAGCCAGCGGCAGGCTGAGCATCGGGCAGTGCAAATCGAAGTCCGGCAGGGGTTCGCCGCGCCCCACCACCTGATCGACCCCCGGCAGGCCCTGGAGCAGCCGGACCAGGGCCTTCGGCACCTCCATGACCACGCGCAGCCCGCGTGCCGCGGCCAATGGCGCGTAGCGGCAGAATTGCAGGGTGTCGCCGAAGCCTTGCTCGGCATGGATCAGCAGCGTCCGTCCCGCCGCCGCCTCCCCCCGCCATTGCGGCTGGGCAAAGTTACGCCGGGCCTTGAGCATATGCGGGCTTTGCCAGCGCCATTCGTATTCCTCCCAGCCCGCCGCCATATCCCCCCGCGCCAGCAGCGTCATCGCCAGGTTGTAATGCGCCCCCGCAAAGTCCGGTTGGAGGTCGACAGCCCTCTGGTAGCAGGCGCCCGCCTCGTCCAGCCGCCGCAGTTGCTGCAGCGCGTTGCCCAGGTTGTTGTGCGCCTCGGGAAAGTCCGGCTTGAGGTCGACAGCCCGGCGGCAGCTTGCAACCGCCTCGTCCAGCCGCCCCAGTCCCGCCAGCGCATTGCCCAGGTTGTAATGGGCCTCCGGATCGTCCGGCCGCAGCTTGAGAGCCATGCGGCAGCAGGCGATCGCCTCGTCCGGCCACCCTTGTTCCGCAAGCGCGTTGGCAAGGTTGTTGAGTGCCTCCGGATAGCGGGGCCTCAGCACGAGCGCCCGGCGGTAGCAGGCAACCGCCGCCTCCAGCTGCCCCTGTTGCTGCAGCCCGCGGCCCAAATTGTTGTGCGCCTCCGGGTCCCCGGGCCTGAGCTCGAGCGCCCGGCGGTAGCAGGCAACCGCCGCCTCCAGCCGCCCGGTTTGCCGCAGCAGATTGCCCAGGCTGTTATGGGCTCCCGGGAAGTCCGGCCTGAGATCGAGGGCCGCCCGGTAGCAGGCGGCGGCCTCGTCCAGCCGCTTCAGCTCCGCCAGCGCGGCGCCTAAATTGTTGTGCGCCTCCGGGTAATCCGGCTTGAGGGTAAGGGCCCGGCGGTAGCAGGCGACCGCCTCGTCCAGCCGCCCGTGTTCTTTCAGCGCGGCGCCCAGGTTGCAATGGTACGCAGGAATCGTGGCGTTGATCGCGATCGCCTTGCCGATCATGTCAACGGCCAGATCATGGCGTCCCCGCTGGGCAGCAACCACCCCGAGCAGGTTCAGGCTGTCGGAATGGCGGCAATCGGCCGCGAGAACCTGGCGGTAGAGTCGTTCGGCATCGTCCAGGCGCCCGGCCTGATGGTGTTGCAGGGCGGCGGCGAACATTCCTTGAACGGCCGATGTGGCGCTTTGCAACCCGGGCCCAGCCTGACCCTTGTGCGCCCGACGTTGCTTGCGATTCATCTGTCCGTTGCCTGATCCGAGATTTCCCGGGCACCATCGTTCCGGCCGGCGACAGCCGGCGGAGAACGTTACTTGCCAAGGAAGATGCGCTCCGCCAACGGCGGAGGCAATCGTTCCGCCCGGCGGCCGACATACGGCGGGGGTACCGCCGTCCCGGTCTGGACGCGACAAGCGTACCGACGCAGGATCGGCCGCATGGACAAAGGTATCGGAATCGCCGGAATCGCCGGCCGCATGGGGCGTCTGCTGGCCGAGGAAGTCGCGGCCGCGGGGGAAAAACTCACCGGCGGCATCGATCGTCCCGAGGCGACGGTCGAGGGGGCAACATTGTTTGCCGACATCGCCGCCCTGGCGGCGGCGTCGGACGTGGTGCTCGACTTCTCGCATTCCTCGGCCACCGCCGCGCATGCGCAGGCGCTGGCGGCGGCGGGGTGCGCCTGGGTGCTCGGCACCACCGGGTTGTCGGCCGTGGATGAAGCCGCCGTGGCCGAAGCGGCGCGGCTTGTGCCGGTGGTCTATGCCCCGAATTTCTCCACCGGGGTGAACCTGGTGCTGGCGCTGGCCGAACGCATGGCCGCCGCCCTGCCGGCAGAACAATACGACGCCGAGATCATCGAGATGCACCACCGGCAGAAAGTGGACGCGCCCTCGGGCACCGCCATCGGCCTCGGCCGGGCGGTGGCGAAGGGGCGCGGGGTGGCACTCGAGGATGTGAAGGAGAGCGGTCGGGACGGCCATACCGGCGCGCGCCGGACCGGCGCGATCGGCTTTGCAGCCATGCGCGGCGGGCAGGTGGTAGGCGAGCATACGTTGCTGTTCGCTGCCGGGACGGAACATATCGCCATCACCCATCGCGCCTTCGACCGGCGGGCCTTCGCCACCGGGGCGGTGCGCGCGGCGCTGTGGACGCGCGGCCGGGCGCCCGGGCTGTATTCCATGCTGGACGTGCTGGGTATGGGCGCCGGGAACTGACCCGGCAGAACCGGATTCACATTCCGGAGTCGCGGTTTCGCAACACCACGAGAATATCTTGTGGAATTGTCGTCGCGCAGACTTGACCCCCCGCCCCCTTTCGTTCACACACCCCGCCCATCCAATCCAAGGGCCGCTTCCTGGCCCGCCACACCTCCGCCTCACAGGAACATCCATGCGCGACAAGGGCGAGTTTCTGTTCACTTCCGAGTCCGTCTCGGAAGGTCATCCCGACAAGGTCGCCGACCGGCTCAGCGACACCGTCCTGGATGCGTTCCTCACCGCCGACCCCTATTCGCGCGTCGCCTGCGAAACGCTGGTGACCACCAACCGGGTGGTGCTGGCAGGCGAGACGCGCGGACCCGGCACGGTGACGCATGATTACCTGGCGCACCTCGTCCGGCTGGCGATCAAGGACATCGGCTACGAGCAGGACGGCTTCCACTGGCAGACCGCCGATGTGGCGGTGCACCTGCACGCGCAGTCGGCGGATATCGCGCAGGGCGTGGACTCGGCCGGCAACAAGGACGAGGGTGCCGGCGACCAGGGCATCATGTTCGGCTATGCCACCACCGAGACGCCGACGCTGATGCCGGCGCCGCTCTATTATGCGCATGAATTGCTGCGCACCATCCGCGAGCGCCGCCGCGCCGGCGACCACAGCGTGGCCGGGCTGCTGCCCGATGCCAAAAGCCAGGTCACCCTGCGCTATGTCGACGGCAAGCCGGTCGGGGCGACCAGCGTGGTGATCTCCACCCAGCACGAGGAACATCTCGAGCAGGCGCAGATCAAGCGCCTGCTGGTGCCGCTGATCGAAAGCGTGCTGCCGGCCGGCTGGCTGCCGGCCGAGAAGGAAATCTATATCAACCCGACCGGCAAGTTCGTGATCGGCGGGCCGGATGGCGATTGCGGCCTGACCGGGCGCAAGATCATCGTCGACACCTATGGCGGCGCGGCCCCGCATGGCGGCGGCGCGTTCAGCGGCAAGGACCCGACCAAGGTGGACCGCAGCGCCGCCTATGTGGCCCGCTACCTGGCGAAGAACGTGGTCGCCGCGGGCCTGGCCGAGCGGGCCACGATTCAGCTCAGCTACGCCATCGGCGTGTCGCATCCGCTGTCGGTCTACGTGGAACTGCATGGCAACCCGTATGACGTGAACGAGGCGAAGCTGGAGAAGACGCTGCGCGAACTGGTCAATTTGACCCCGCGCGGTATTCGCGAGCACCTGCATTTGAACCGGCCGATCTACGTGCCGACCTCGGCATACGGCCATTTCGGCCGTGAGCCGGATGCCGGGCTGGGCACCTTCACCTGGGAAAAGACCGATCTGGTGCCGGCGCTCAAATCCGCCTTCGGGCGCTGAGCACGGATGACGGGCGGCGGCTGAAGCCGCCGCCGGATCGCCTGTACGGGCGCGCCCGCGGCCATGCGCTGCGGCCGCGCCAGGAACGCCTGCTGGAAACAACGCTGCCGCGGTTGCGCTTCGATGTTGAGTGCGTGGCCGATCCGTTGACCGCTTTTGCGTCGCGCCCATCCGAATTGTGGCTGGAAGTGGGGTTCGGCGGGGGTGAGCATGCGCTGGCCCAGGCGGCCACGCATCCCGCGGTCGGACTGATCGCCTGCGAGGTGTTCGTCAACGGGCTCTGCTCGCTGCTGTCCCGGCTGGTGGCGGAGGGCGGCGAAGCGGACGCGCCCTTGCCCGCCAATCTGCGCATCTGGGACGACGACGCCCGCACGTTGATCCGGGCGCTGCCAGAGGCGTGCCTGGGCCGGCTGTTCCTGCTGTTCCCCGATCCCTGGCCGAAGACCCGGCACGCCAAGCGCCGTTTCGTGCATCCGGCGCTGTTGCCCGCCCTGGCGCGGGTGCTGAAACCAGGGGCGGAATGGCGCATCGCCAGCGACGACCCGACCTACCAGGCCTGGGTGGCGGAAGTGCTGGCGGCGCAGGATTTTTTTCAGGTGCCGCCGCCGGCGGCGACGCGGCCCGCCGGATGGCCGCCGACCCGTTATGAGGCGAAGGCGCTGGCGGCCGGCCGCCGGCCGCTGTACTGGTCGCTCGTGCGTCGCTGAACGGCCGGCTTTTGCCGAAGCGTATCGTCATTGGTTTCCAGGAGCGCCGCAGCAACATGCGGTTGGTGTTTCACGACAACGTCGCTCGGGAGCGATCCGCGGCGCGCGTCACGAACGTTTCATAAATTGCCGAACAAAACGAAATGTCCTGAACGCCACAAGGCATGACCCCATTTGTGCGCCCTGATTTCAAAAATCGGCTTGGTGGCCACGCGAGGTCGTGTTAATTCTCCGACGCACTGGACGTGTTGATGAAATCCTATGAAACGCCGGTTGATTTCCACCAGTCTCACGCATCTTGAACCTGTTTTTTGCCTGCAATGGGTTCCGGGGAAGCACTGTCTTGCGGCGGTCATGCTTGCCGCCCTGCTGGCCGGCTGCAGCGGCCATGGCGGCACCCCCTCCCCTTCCGCGTCCATCTCCCCCGGTGCGGCGATTGACCGCCAGGGTGGCCATGTGCCGGAATTCGCCATCCGGCCCTACATGCCGTTCAGCCGCGCCGATGCGGTCGCGATCGCCTCGCGGGAATGGCGGCTGTTCGGCCAACCCATCGACGACGATCCGCCCGATACACGGCCGCCGCTGCCGCCGGAACTGAAGCCCGAGCGCATGGCGGGTCTATGGGAACGGGTGGGCGAGTACCTGGTGGATCAGCCAGGACCCCGACCGGTCGGAGGGCAGTTGGACCGGCAAGCACGACGCGGGCGGCAGCGAGTTCTCGGCGAGCGAGGACTACAACTACGCCTGGTCGGCCGCTTTCGTGTCCTACGTCATGCGCATCGCCGGCGCCGGCACCCGTTTCCCGTATTCACCGTCGCACTACACCTACATCAACCTCGCCCGCGAGATGTCGCTGAACCAGACCACGGGGTGGGCGATCACGGCCGAGCGGATCGATACGTACCCGCCGCAACCGGGCGACATCATCTGCTCCACGCGGGACGGGTCACGTCGGGTGCGTTTCGACGATCTGCCGACGCATAGGGGCTTCCCGGCGCATTGCGCCATCGTGGTGGCGGCCAGCAGCGGGGAAATCAGCATTATCGGCGGCAATGTCGATGATGCGGTGACGCTGACGCACGTGCCCACCACTCCCGACGGGCGGCTGGCGCTGGCCGGCGACGTGCCGGTGGATACGCGCTATCCGTGGTTCGTCGTGCTGCGGGTGCTTTACGATAACTGAGAGGCTGATGGCGGCGCCTATTCGGTCACGAGGAGCACTCGCAAATCCTGCGCCGGCACGTAGTCGCGCACCGTCGCCTCGAAGCGCATCGGCGCGGTCCGGCGCAACGGCAGGTCGGTGCAGAGCGACATCAGCCGCGTGTCGCCTTCCCCGGCAAAGCCGGTGGTCACGTGGCCGCCCTGCAGCACGAGGTGAAAGGTGCCGATGGGGCCGCGCCAGTTGCGCGCGGTGCGCAGGATGTAGCCGAGCACATGGGCACTGAAATAGGCATCGCCGTCATTGCCGGATGCCTGCCGTGCATGCAGCATCCGCTTGTACAGGGTGCGCATCGTCCGGTCGGTCGGGCCGTCGACGCAGTAGGCGGTGGTCAGGTTCTCGTCCAGGCTGCCGGTCCACAGGCCCGAATCCGGATCGGCCTTGCCGGGATCGCCGCGTCGGGTGGCAGCGAATAGCTGGCTGCCGAGAATCGGCCGGTAGCTGTGCTCCACCACGGTGACGCCGGGGGAAAAAATCTGCATCCAGTGAAAGGTGATCCGGGTGGTCCACAGCGTCCCGTAGCCGTCCTCGCTCTGCTCGATCGCGCCCAGTTCCTGCAGTTTCTGGCGGGTCGGCGCATCGAGGTCCCAGCCGCCATTCGGCCCGGTCCGCCCGGCGGGGTCGGTCGGCAGCTCGAATACGCGCGGATGCAACAGCAGCGACAGCCCGCCGATCCGGCGCAGATCGTCGGTGACATCGCGCCCGTCCGGCAACGTGGCACGGATCTCCAACTCGGGCGCCGTCGCCTGCCCGTTCACCCACAGGCGGAAGCCGATGAAGTTCGCATCCGCCGGCGGTTTCATGTCCAGGTTATGGGCGGTGGCGGTCTCCATGCCGCCGGGCGTGTCCCGGGGCAAGTCGGGCATCGGAAAGGCCACCCTCAGGGTCACCGGCTTGCCGGTATCGTTGCGCATTTCGTAGCGGACGCGCACCTCCGACGGCGCGAGCGTCAGGTCTTCCCGCTGCATGCTGATGCTGTCGGTTTTCACCAGCACCAGCCCGCCGGCACCAAGTTCGGACGACGAGTCGTTGGCGGCGGCCGGAACGGCCAGGGCGAGGCCAACCGCCAGCGTCGCGGCGACGCAGTGTGAGGTGCGGAACATTCCGGGTTTATTTCTGCTGCCAGGGCAACCCCTCGGCCTTCCAGCCGGACACCGCGCCGCGATGACCCTCCCGGTCGGGCGGACCCTCGAAGCCGTCGGCGATGTTGTAGACATGCTGGAACCCGGCCGCCTGCGCCGCACGCGCCGCCGCCAGGCTGCGGGCGCCGCTGCGGCAGAGGAAATAGACGTGGTGCTTCGGCTCCACCCCGGCACGGCGAAGATGCTCGGTGAAGGCGCCGTTCACCTGCATGGACGGATAGACCTGCCAGGGGATCAGCACCGGCTCCTGCCCGACCTGGGTCAGGTCCGGCAGACCGATGAAGTTCCACTCGACATCGGTCCGCACGTCCACCAGCCGGGCGTCGGGATTGCTTTGCAGCGCTTCCCAGGTCTGCCGCGGGGGAATGTTCTCGACCATGGGGCGATCTCCGATAATGATGCCGGGCCATCGCATGTCGCCGGCATGCGTTCAACCCCGGGGGAAGCAAACCGGAACCGCCATGGGACCCAAGCCTTACGTCACCGTCGCTCCGCCTGTGGCCGACGGCCTCGCCGCCGCTATCGGCAACACGCCGTTGATCCGCCTGCGCCGCGCCAGCGCCGCGACCGGCTGCACCATCCTGGGCAAGGCCGAGTTCATGAACCCCGGCGGCTCGGTGAAGGATCGCGCCGCCATGGCGATCATCGCCGACGCCGAGCAGCGCGGCGTGCTCAAGCCCGGCGGCACGGTGGTGGAAGGCACGGCGGGCAATACCGGCATCGGGTTGACCCTGGTCGGCAATGCAAGCGGCTACCGCACCATCATTGTCATGCCCGAGACCCAGTCGCGCGAGAAGATCGAGTTCCTGCGCATGATCGGCGCCGATCTGCGGCTGGTGCCGGCCAAGCCGTACCGGGACCCCGGCAATTATGTGCATGTTTCCCGCCGGCTCGCCGAGGAGACCGGGGCGGTCTGGGCCAACCAGTTCGACAACCTGGCCAATCGCGAGGGGCACCGGCTGACCACCGGCCCGGAGATCTGGCACCAGACCAGCGGCCGGGTCGACGCGTTCACATGCTCGTGCGGCACCGGCGGCACGCTGGCCGGGGTGGCGCTGGCGCTGAAGCAGCGCAACCCCGCCATTCACATCGTGCTCGCCGATCCGGAGGGCAGCGCCCTGTACGGCTGGGTCAAGGCGAATGATCTGAGCGTCACCGGAAGCTCGATCACCGAAGGGATCGGCCAGTCGCGCGTGCCGGAAAACCTGGACGCGGCACCAATCGACGATGCCGAACGCATCGGCGATGCCGAAGCGCTGGCGCAGGTTTTCTCTCTCCTGATCGACGAGGGGCTGTCGGTCGGGGGGTCGTCGGGCATCAACGTGGCGGCGGCCATCCGGGTGGCGCGCACCCTCGGGCCGGGGCATACCGTGGTGACGGTGCTGTGCGATGGCGGCAGCCGCTATCAGAGCAAACTGTTCAACCCGGCCTTCCTGCGCGAAAAAAGGCTGCCGGTGCCGTCATGGCTGGAAAATTGAGGCAACCCATGGTCAGCGAAGCCCCGCCGCGCACCACCATCCTTCGCCGGGCCGGTCACACCCTGAAGCAATACGCCATCATCTTTGTATATTTGTATGTCTGTTTCGGTGCGATCGTGCTGCACAAGGCGTCCGTGCTGCACGATGTGGGCATCAGCTACGCGCCATGGGGGTTCGCCGCCGTCAAGGCGTTCATCCTCGGCAAGTTCATGCTGATCGGGCACGACATTCGCCTGGGCGAGCGGTTCACGGGCCGGCCGCTGATCTACCCGACACTCTATCGGTCATTCGTGTTTCTCGTGTTCCTGTTCGTGCTCCTGGCGATCGAGGAAGCCGTCGCCGGCGCCCTGCACGGACGCACCGTCGCCCAATCGATAGCAGACGTGGCGGGCAACCGGTTGTACGAGATACTGTCGTCAACCCTCATCATGTTCCTGGCCCTGATGCCGTATTTCGCCATCCGCCAGTTGGCCAACGTTCTTGGACCGGGCCGGTTGGCCCGGTTGTTTTTCGTTGATGGCCGGCTGCCGGAGGCGCTCAAGCATGAGCCCGGCACAACGCCGACGCCGTAGCCGTCCAGCGCCTATTGGGCCGGAATGCTGGTCACAGCGCCGGTTTTCGTGACCGGCGGCGGATTCCATTTGCCGTTCAGCGCCTCCGCTTCCGGCGCATAGAGTCGCATCAGAACGTTGAACGGGCCTTTCGGTGCCGGCAGCCAGTTCGCCTGCTTTGCCGGCCCCGGGCTTTCGGTCTGGAAAAGGAGGTCGAGCGACCCGTCGTCATTGAACACCAGCGGCATCCAACTGCTGAGGGCGAAGCGGTTGAGAGGGTTCGCGACCTGGTAGCCCTGTTCATCATACAGCGTGATCGACCAGAACGCCCGCGCCGGCGGCGTCACGCCCTTGTCGAAGTGGAGCCTGTAGGCGTTGGCCCCGTCCAGCTTTTGGCCGGCCGCGTCGGTCAGGTTGATCGGATAGACCGCATCCTCCGGCAGGTTCGCGCCGAGGCCGATCTGGGCGACGATGGCGCGCTTCAGATAATAGTTGCCATACACGCCCATCGTATCGGTATTCAGCGACCAGCCATTCACCACCCGCGCAATCGTGGGCAACTTCCAGGCCATCAAAGCCTGCGCGTCTGCCGGCGCGGATTCGAGTGCCTTGCGCACCACCGGATCAGCCCGGCCGAGATCGAAGCTCTTGCCCGGCTCCAGGCCGATGCGCTGCATCCGGGCGATGATCGGCTGATCGGTGATATGGGGTGGCTGCAGCTTCAGTATTTCGGCCGCGGTGGCGAAATAGGCCGCCGCCGGCATGGTATCCACCTGGATCTTGGGCGGCGTCTTCATATCCACGCCCGGATCGAATGCGGCGACCGGCGGCTGGGGCGGCTTGCCCCATTGCGAGAGCGGCGTGACCTTGTAGCCGTCCTGGATATGGTGGACGGCCTCATAGTCCTGCGGCCCGTCCGTCTTGGTGCGCCCGATGATCCAGACATACGGGGTCGGCGCATCGATGCGGCTGACGCCCTCGGGAACCGACCCGGTCCAGCCGGGCGGCACGACAAGGAAGTTGCCCGCCTGCGTGCCGGTCGTGCGCCAGCCGGGTGAGGCGAACACATCGGTCCACATATCCAGCATCGGCAACAGATAGTACCGCCCGTTGGTGTCGGGCACCGATACGATTACCGGCGCACGGGTCAGATCGAGCCAGGCGCTGGAATAAAGCGTGTCGAAATTCGGCCGCACGACGGTTTTCACATCGGCCGGCGGATAGGCAGGGGCGTTGCCGAAACGGTTCATCGGCACCTGGAGAGGCGTCATCGCCGGCCCGCCATTGGTCAACTGCCGCCGGGTCACATCCATTGTGACCAGCGGATAGAGGTAGAGATAGGCTTCCACCCCGATGGCATGCGCTTCCTCCGCGCTGGCCGGCTCGGCGGCAGGAACGGGATGGGAGGCGCCGGCCGCCAGCGCCGCCGACATGAGGGCGGCGCTGGCAAGCCAGGTTCCGCGGTGCAAATTTGTGCGCATCGGTGTTTCCTTCCGCCTCGTTGGGTGTTGCTCAACGCCTGCGGAGGCGGTTTGCGCCTTCAATCCGCGGGCGTGTCGCAACAATCAGAGGAAATAGCCGAGCGGGTGGTCACTCGATATTCAGATTCGGCAGAATGGTAAAAGTAAGGCCAGGGCTCTGACCTGGACCCGGCAGGGGGCGGTGGCCCCCTGCACCCCATTCCGGAAGGGATGCAGGGGCAAAGCCCCTGCCGGCCTGGCTGTTAGTCTTCCAGCAGCTCGGACAGCGCCTTGCCCGCCGGGGTCTTCAGATCGTCATGCGACAGCTGGCCATCATGGCCGGCATCCGCCGCGTGGAACAGCTTCTCCGCCAGCGCGACGAATTCCGCCTTGTTCAGATTGCCGCTGCCATCCGGGTCCGCCGCTTTGAAATCGGCATCCGAAACCCGCTTGCCCAGTTCCTTCCGATCCAGCGAACCGCCATGATCCTTGTCCAGATCATCAAATACCTTCGCGGCGGCGGTCTTCACCTCGTCGAGGCTGAGCGCGCCGCTATGGTCCTTGTCCAGCTCGTCAATCAGGTCGCTGGCCAGCGCGACTCGCGGCAGAATCAAAGCGGCGCCGACGGCGAGGCCCAACAATTTGCGTCGATCAAACATGCGGAATCTCCATTTTCGCCCCGGCCGCGCCGGTGCGGCCGGGCGGCAGCCGCTATACCTGTTTCAGGTTGTAACGACCATCCCCCTCCGGGGGGCTGAGATGCGCCCGCTTGGTCACATCATTGAGGGGTGCACCGCGGATGCGCAGCATCCGCCGCAGTCCGGCCCATTGCTGCGCCGCATAGCTGCCAGTGGCCAGCGCTTCCTCCGCTGTGGGATCGCCGGTCAGCACATAGGCGCGGGAAAAATCGGCAGTATGAAACAACATATCCCACCAGGGCAGGATCGCGCCGTAATTGACGCTCCGCCGGCCGGCCGCGGTGGTGCCGTGATGCGCGCGGTGAAAGCGGGGCGAGACCAGCAGGCGCTCGCCGAGCCAGCCGAAGCTGAGCCTCACATTGGCGTGGCTCAGACTCTCCAGCAGACGCAGCAGCAGCACCAGCAGCGGGAACTGCATCGGCGGGATGCCGATCAGCAGCGCCACGGCGGTGAACCAGGCGAAGGAGAACAGCTCGTCCAGCAGGTGATTGCGGTCGTCGGACCAGAAGGTCATCTGTCGCTGGGCGTGGTGCAGCGCGTGCAGCGCGTACCACCAGTCGAACACATGGCTGAGCCGGTGCCGCCAGTAATCCGCGAAGTCGAGGATGATCACGTAGATGCAGAAGGTGAGCACGGGCTGCCCGAGCAGGAACGGAAACCAACGTTCCAGCGTGGGCGGGACCCAGCCCTGATCGGCCAGGAACCCGTTCAACGCCACCTGTGCCTGATAAAACAGGACAAACGTGACCAGCGGCAACAGGCCGACGCGAGAGAAAAACGTGTAGAGGATATCAACCGTCACCGCCCTTGCATCGGGCCAGCGCTCCACCGGGCGCCAGCGCTCCAGCGGCAGGCAGACGGCGTAAGTGAGCGCCACCTGGGCCGCGCCATAGACGGCGAAAAGCGCCCAGCCGAACGCGATGTCTTCCCATTGCATCAGGCCGAGCGCGTACAGCAGCGGCAGCAGCACATGTTCCTGCAGCCAGCCCGCGAGGATGTCGAAGGGTGCCGTCATGCTAGCGCGACGCCACCGCGGCCGGCACGCCAGCCTGGGGATTGAGGAAGATGCCGTGCGGCGAGCGGCCCACGCCGATCACTTCGTACTGCCCGCTGGCGGGGTCGAGCACCGCAACCTTGTTGACGAAGCGCAGCGTGAACCAGAGCTTGCCGTCCGGCGCGAAGGCGATGTCATCGGGACCGCCCGGCAGCTTATAGGTCCTCAGCACGGTCAGGCTGGCCGGGTCGAGCACCGTCACGCTGTTCAGGTCCAGCCGGTTGTTCACATAGAGCAGCTTGCCGTCCGGACTGAGAAAAAGCTGATGCGCGCCCTTGCCGGTGTGAATGCGGCGCTCGATGCGGCCATCGGCAGGGTTCACCACGGAAACATCGTCACTGCCCATGTTGGCGACCAGCACACGGCCATTCAGCCACAGCACGCCGGCCGGGGTTTTGCCGACCTCGGTTGTCCACAGCACCTCCATGCGGCGCAGATCGATGGCGGCCAGCCGGTCGGTACCTTGCAGCGAAACGAAGACGATGGCGCTGTCCGGCGTATAGGCCAAATGGCTCGGCATCGATTTCAGCGGAAAGCGCTTCAGCAAGCGGTACGAGCCGGCCTCATACACATCGACCTGGGCACGGGCGAGGCCGTTCACCACCAGCCATTTTCCGTCCGGGCTGAAGCCGAGCTGGTAGGGGTCGGCAGCCGGGATGCGGCGGCGCAGCTCGAAGCTGGACGGGTCGAGCACGAGCAACTCATTGGCGCCGGTGTCGGCCACCAGCAGGTCATGCCCATCCGGCGTCAGCGCCCAATGGTGCGGCTCGCGCAGCACCGGGATGCGACGCAGCTCGCGATGGCGGGCGAGGTCGATGACGCTGAGCGTCGCTTCGTTGGAGTTCATCACCAGCACCGCGCCGGCCGCGCGAACCGGCCCCTGCGATGCTGCCAGCAGCGCGGCGCAGAGGATGAAAAAGAGCCACGGACGCGCCATGCGGAGCCTCATCAAGCGGGAGTGTTGATGCCGCAAGCGAGATGAATCAAGCGCCTCGGCGGCGTTCTTCTAACACGCTGCGCAGGTCGCGCGCCACATCGAACCGAACTGGTTTCAATCGGACGCTTATGCCGACTGCAGCTTTGCCATCCGGCACGCAGCGGTTGCACAATGCGCCACGTCGCACAATCGGGTTGGAAAACCTTGCCGGCAACCGGTCATCATTGCTCGTTTCCGCGCCATTCCGGGGGGTGCGTGACCGCACCGGCAGCAAGATTTCCTGCCCTGGGGATGAATTCCGCGCCACCGCTGCCGCCAGCGGATGGCACGCCGGTTGCTTCGGCGCTCCGGGCGAGGGCGACGGTCGCCAGGCCGCGCCCATGGAAACCGCCCATGCAAAACAACATTTGAGGGATGAACTGATGGCTTCTGTCCAGACCTGGCTCCAGAGAGCGTGCCTCGGCGCCGCCGCCGTGGCCCTCATGCTGGGAGTTGTTCCCGCCACGACGCCCTCGGCGCAGGCGCAAGGCGCCGGACCGATCAAGGTCGGCATCCTGCATTCGCTCTCCGGCACCATGGCGATCAGCGAGACGACGCTGAAAGACGTGATGCTGATGCTCATCGAGCAGCAGAACAAGAAGGGCGGCCTGCTCGGCCGCAAGCTGGAAGCGGTGGTGGTCGATCCGGCCTCCAACTGGCCGCTTTTCGCCGAGAAGGCCCGCCAGCTGATTACCGTGGACAAGGTGGCCGTGGTGTTCGGGTGCTGGACGTCGGTCAGCCGCAAATCGGTGCTGCCGGTATTCGAGGAACTGAACTCCCTGCTGTTCTATCCCGTTCAGTATGAGGGTGAAGAAAGCAGCAAGAACGTCATCTACACCGGCGCGGCGCCGAACCAGCAGGCGATCCCGGCGGTGGACTACCTGATGACCAACGAGAAGGTGAAGCGCTGGGTGCTCGCCGGCACCGACTACGTCTATCCGCGCACCACCAATAAGATCCTGGAAGCCTACCTGAAGTCGAAGGGTGTGGCGGACGAGGACATCCTGATCAATTATACGCCGTTCGGCCATAGCGACTGGCAGAACATCGTGGCTCAGATTAAGAAATTTGGCTCGGCCGGCAAAAAGACCGCGGTCGTTTCGACCATCAACGGCGACGCCAATGTGCCGTTCTACAAGGAGCTGGCCAACCAGGGCATCAAGGCCACCGACATCCCGGTGGTCGCGTTCTCGGTCGGCGAAGAGGAACTCGCGGGCATCGATACCAAGCCGTTGCTCGGCCACCTGGCGGCGTGGAACTACTTCGAGAGCGTCAGCAACCCGGCCAACAAGCAGTTCATCGCCGACTGGCACGCCTTCACCAAGAACCCCAAGCGCACCACCAACGACCCGATGGAGGCGCATTACATCGGCTTTAACCTGTGGGTGAAGGCGGTGCAGAAGGCCGGCACCACCGACCCCGCCAAGGTGATCGACGCGCTGATCGGCGTGGTCGTGCCGAACCTGACCGGCGGCTACGCGGCGCTGATGCCGAACCACCACATCACCAAGCCGGTGCTGATCGGCGAAGTGAAAGGCGACGGTCAGTTCAACGTGGTCTGGGAAACCCCCGGCACGGTGGTGGCCAATGAGTGGTCGCCGTATCTCGAAGGCTCGAAGGACCTGATCGCCGACTGGCGCTCGCCGATGTCCTGCGGGAACTACAACGTCGTGCTCGGCAAGTGCGGCGGCGCGTCCAAGTAGCCTGCTGCACGCTGCGAGACGGGCGGCCGGTGGCCGCCCGTCTTTTCTCCCGCAAAGGTTCCGCATGAAATTCCTCCGCTGCCTGCTCGTGCTGCTGGTGATGCTCGCCGCCCTGCCGGCATCCGCGCAGGACGATCCGTTCGCCGGCCTGGCCTCGGGCAATTTCGACGATGTGTCGGCGGCGATCGCCGCCCTGGCGCTGTCCGGCAATCCGCAGGCCGCGGCGACGATCGGCGCGCTGCAAGCCGACGCCTTGTTCGCCGGTCCCGATGGTGCGATCTACATCCGCACCGATGATGGCTGGACCGATGCCCGCACCGGACAGAAGGTGGAAGGCGTCAACGAGGACGATCTCAACCCGGTGCGCGTGAACAACGCCGTGCGGCGGGCGATCGACGCGGCGCTCGGCAGCCTGAACCTGTTTTCATCCTCCACCGCGATACGCGCCAAGGCGGCCGAGGACGTGTTCACCTCGCGCGATCCCGCCGCCCTGCCTGCGCTCGCCCGCGCCATCGCGACGGAAACCGATGCCGGCGTGCGCAGCGTGATGGTGCAGGCGCGCGCCGCCGCCCGGCTCGCCGACCCTGCCAGCTCCGATGCAGACCGGCTGGCGGATATCGCCGTCATCCGCGCCCGCGGCGACATCGAAGCGCTTGGTCTTCTGTCGTCGTTGCATGACCAGCCGGCGGAAATCGCCACCGCTGCCGCGGCAGCGATTGCGTCGATCAAACGCTCGGAGCAATTGTGGAGCGTGGCGCAGAGCGTGTTCTACGGCCTGTCGCTCGGCTCGGTGCTGCTGCTGGCCGCCGCCGGGCTCGCCATCACCTTCGGCGTGATGGGGGTGATCAACATGGCGCATGGCGAAATGGTGATGCTGGGCGCTTACACCACCTTCGTGGTGCAGGAGACGATCAGTGCCCATGCCCCCGCGCTGTCCGGCTGGAGCCTGCCGATCGCGGTGCCGCTGGCCTTCCTGGTATCGGGCGCCATCGGCATCGCCATCGAACGCGGGCTGATCCGCTTCCTGTATGGACGGCCGCTGGAAACGCTGCTGGCCACCTGGGGGCTGAGCCTGGTGCTGCAACAGGCCGTGCGCAGCATCTTTGGCGCCTCCAACCGCGAGGTCAGCACGCCGGCCTGGATGAGCGGGGCGGCGCAATGGGGCGGCCTCACCATCACCTGGAACCGGCTTACCATCATCATCTTTGCCGTGCTGGTGGTGGCGGCGCTGATGGCGGCGCTGCGTTACACCGCGCTGGGCCTGCGGATGCGCGCGGTGACGCAGAACCGGCGCATGGCCGCCGCCATGGGCATCCGCACGCCCTGGATCGACGCGCTGACCTTCGGGCTGGGATCGGGGGTGGCCGGCATGGCAGGCGTGGCACTCAGCCAGATCGACAATGTGAGCCCCAATCTGGGCCAGGGCTATATCATCGACAGTTTCATGGTGGTGGTGTTCGGCGGCGTGGGCAATCTGTGGGGCACCGTCGTCAGCGCCTTCACGCTCGGCATCGTCAACAAGTTCCTCGAACCCATCGCCGGCGCGGTGCTGGCCAAAATCCTTGTCCTGGTCTTGCTGATTCTGTTTATCCAGCGCAGACCACGCGGCTTGTTCCCGCTGAAGGGCCGGGCGGTGGAAGCATGAACCGGTTCGCTGTTTTCTTCTGTGTCGTGGTGGTGGTTGGCGGTGCGGTCACGCTGGCCGTGCTGAACCTCAACACGGCGCTGGGGTCGCCCTGGCACGTGCCGCCCTATGTCGTGTCGCTGGTGGGCAAATATCTCTGCTACGCTATTCTGGCGCTGGCGGTGGATCTGGTGTGGGGGTTCGGCGGCATTCTCAGCCTGGGTCATGCGGCGTTCTTCGCGCTCGGCGGTTATGCCATGGGCATGTACCTCATGCGCCAGATCGCCGGACGCGGCGTGTACGGCAACCCCGTGCTGCCCGATTTCATGGTGTTCCTGAACTGGAAGGAACTGCCCTGGTACTGGCACGGTTTCGACAACCCGATCTTCGCCGGGCTGATGGTGGTGGCGGTGCCGGGCCTGCTCGCGCTGGTGTTCGGCTGGCTTGCCTTCCGCAGCCGCGTTTCCGGCGTGTACCTGTCCATCATCACCCAGGCGCTGACCTATGCGCTGCTGCTGGCGTTCTTCCGTAACGACATGGGGTTCGGCGGCAATAACGGCCTGACCGATTTCAAGGACATCCTCTCCTACCCGCTGCAGGCGGATGCGACCCGCGCGGGGCTGCTGGTGGCGACCGCCGTCGTGCTGGCGCTGTCCCTGATGCTGGCGTACGCCATCGTCGCCAGCCGGTTCGGCAAAGTGCTGATCGCGGTGCGCGACGCGGAAAGCCGCACCCGCTTCCTCGGCTACCGGCCGGAGAACTACAAGCTGTTCGTCTGGGTGGTGTCCGCCATCATGGCCGGCATCGGCGGCGCGCTGTATGTGCCGCAGGTCGGCATCATCAATCCGTCCGAGTTCTCGCCTGCCAACTCAATCGAGGCGGTGATCTGGGTGGCGGTGGGCGGGCGCGGCACGCTGGTCGGTGCGGTGCTCGGCGCGGTGCTGGTGAGCGGGGGCAAAACCTGGCTCACCGGCGCGTTGCCGGAAATCTGGCTGTTCGCCCTCGGCGCGCTGTTTATTTTCGTGACCCTGTTCCTGCCGGCCGGCATCATCGGCGCCTTCCGCCGCCGCGCCCGCGCCCCGGCCCCCCTGCCCCTCCCGGAGCCCGCGGAATGACTCGCCCGCATGACGACACGCTGCTCTATCTCGACAACGTCACCGTCAGCTTCGATGGATTCCGCGCCCTGAATGCGCTCTCGCTGGTGATGGAACGTGGCGAAATGCGCGCGGTGATCGGGCCGAACGGCGCCGGCAAAACGACGATGATGGACGTGATCACCGGCAAGACCCGGCCGGACGATGGCACGGTCGTGTTCGGCCGCGATACCGACCTCACCCGCCTCGACGAGCCTGCCATCGCGGCGCTGGGCATCGGTCGGAAATTCCAGAAGCCCACCGTGTTCGAGCCGCTAACCGTGTGGGACAATTTCCTGCTGGCCCTCGCCGGCGACCGGCGACCGCAATTTACCCTCTGGGCGCGCGAGACGGAAGCCGAGAGCGACCGCATCGAGGCCTTGCTGGCCACCACGCGGCTGGGCGATCTGCGCCACCGCCGCGCCGGTGACCTCAGCCACGGCCAGAAGCAATGGCTGGAAATCGGCATGCTGCTGGCGCAGGACCCGCAATTGCTGCTGGTGGACGAGCCGGTGGCCGGCATGACCGACGCCGAAACCGCGCAGACCGCGGAACTGCTGCGCGAGATCAACCGCAGCCACAGCGTCGTGGTGGTGGAACACGACATGGATTTCGTGCGCGCGCTCGGAGTGCGGGTGACGGTGCTGCACGAGGGTTCCGTTCTCTCCGAAGGGTCGATCGACCATGTCAGCGCCGATCCGAAGGTCATCGAAGTGTATCTGGGGCGCTGAGTGATGCTGGAGGTGAAAAACGTCGATCTGCACTACGGCGCCGCGATCGCGCTGCGCGGCGTGTCGCTGACCGCCGAAATCGGCGAAGTGACCTGCCTGCTCGGCCGCAACGGCGTCGGCAAGACATCGCTGCTGCGGGCGGTGACGGGGGCGCATCCGGTCAGCCGGGGCTCGATCATCTGGAACGGCGAGGACATCACCGCGCTGCCCATCTACGAGCGGGCGCGGCGCGGCATCGCCTGGGTGCCGCAGGGGCGCGATATCTTTCCGCTGCTGACCGTACGCGAAAACCTGGAAACCGGATTCGCCGTGCTGCCGCGCGGCGAGCGGCGGATAACGGATGAAACCTTCGCGCTGTTCCCGGTGCTGAAAACCATGCTGCGCCGGCGCGGCGGCGATCTCTCGGGCGGCCAGCAGCAACAACTGGCGATCGCCCGCGCCCTGGTCATGAAGCCGCGCCTGCTCGTGCTGGACGAGCCGACCGAGGGCATCCAGCCGAGCATCATCAAGGATATCGGGCGGGTGATCGCGCTGCTGCGCGAGCGCGGCACCATGGCCATTCTGCTGGTGGAGCAGTATTTCGACTTCGCGCGCGACCTGGCACAGCGCATCGTGGTGATGGACCGCGGCGATATCGTGCTCGCCGGACGGCGCGAGGAGCTTGACGAGGGGGATGTGCGGCGGCGACTTTCGGTTTGAAGGAAGGCCAGGGCTCTGCCCTGGACCCGGCAAGGGCCGAGAGGCCCCTGCACCCCATTCTGTGAACCATCAACGTGCTCGCGGCGTCCTTTCGCTTGGGTTCAAGCGGCGCGGCGCGGTGACTTGCCTTGCCGATTTGCGCCAGGAGGGTTGCCTGAAGGCCCGCTTCCCGCGTCCGCACGACGGCATGGAAGCGGTGACCCTGAACACCTCCGGCGGGGTCGCGGGCGGCGATGTGCTGCGCACCGCCGTCCATCTGCAGCACGGTGCCACGGCAACGATCGCCAGCCAGGCGGCGGAACGTTTTTATCGCGCCCTGCCCGACGACCAGCCTGCAACGGTCTGGACCGATCTGGCGCTGGAAGCAGGCTCCGCCCTGGACTGGCTGCCGCAGGAGGCGATCCTGTTCGATGGATGCGCCCTCGACCGCCGGCTGAGCGTGGACATGGCGGCGGACGCGCGGTTCCTCAGTGTCGAGACCTTGGTGTTCGGCCGCGCCGCCATGGGCGAGCGTGTGCACACGGCGCGCATCCGCGACACGATCCGCGTTCGCCGCGCGGGCGCGCTGATACTGCACGACGCCATCCGCCTGCCCGAACGTGTCAACGAGGCGCTTGCCCGCCCCGCCATCGGCGGTGGCGCCCGGGCGGTCGCGACGTTGGTGCTGGTGGCCCCGGATGCAGCGGCGCGGCTGGGGGCGCTGCGGGCGGCGCTGGATGCGCACGAGGCCGGCGCAAGTGCCTGGAACGGCATGCTGCTTGCGCGTATCCTGGCACCGGATGCAGCCACGCTACGCCAGGCAGTGGTGGCGGGGCTCGCTTGCCTGCGGGACGGGCGCAATCTCCCGCGCGTGTGGATGTGTTGAGGAGCGAACATGAACCTGACGCCGCGCGAGAAGGACAAGCTGTTGGTCTCGATGGCCGCCATCGTGGCGCGGCGCCGGCTGGAACGCGGCGTGAAGCTGAACCATCCCGAAGCGGTGGCACTGATCACCGATTTCGTGGTGGAGGGCGCGCGCGATGGGCGCTCCGTTGCCGATCTGATGCAGGAAGGCGCCCGCGTGCTGACCCGCGAGCAGGTGATGGAGGGCGTGGCGGAGATGATCCACGATGTGCAGGTGGAGGCCACCTTCCCCGACGGCACCAAGCTGGTGACCGTGCACGAGCCGATCCGGTAGCAGGAGCGACCCGCATGATCCCCGGAGAAATCGAAACCGCTGACGGCGATATCGAGCTGAATGCCGGCCTGCCGCGCACCACGCTGACGGTGGCCAACACCGGCGACCGGCCGATCCAGGTGGGCAGCCACTACCATTTTGCCGAAACCAATCCGGCGCTGGACTTCGACCGCGCCGCCGCCCGCGGCCTCCGGCTGGACATCGCCGCCGGCACCGCCGTGCGCTTCGAGCCGGGACAAACCCGCGAGGTGACACTGGTGCCGTTCCAGGGACGCCGCCTCGTATTCGGTTTCCGCGGCGATGTGATGGGAGCGCTGTAGCGCCATGGCCCGCATTTCCCGCCGTGCCTATGCCGACATGTTCGGCCCCACCACCGGCGATCGCGTGCGCCTGGCCGACACCGAGTTGTGGGTCGAGGTTGAACGCGATTTCACCCTCTACGGCGACGAGGTGAAATTCGGCGGCGGAAAAGTGATCCGCGACGGCATGGGGCAGTCGCAGGCCAGTCAGGCCGAGGGGGCGGCGGACACCGTCATTACCAACGCGCTCATCATCGACCATTGGGGCATCGTCAAGGCCGATATCGGGATCACCAACGGCCGCATCAGTGCCATCGGCAAGGCCGGCAACCCCGATGTGCAGCCCGGCGTGGATATCGTTATCGGGCCGGGCACGGAAATCATCGCCGGCGAGGGAAAAATCCTGACGGCAGGCGGCATCGACAGCCACATTCATTTCATCTGCCCGCAGCAGGTGGATGACGCACTCGCGGGCGGCATCACCACGCTGGTGGGCGGCGGCACCGGGCCGGCCACCGGCACCTCGGCCACCACCTGCACGCCCGGCCCCTGGCACCTGATGCGCATGCTGCAGGCGGCCGAGGGGCTGCCGGTCAACATCGCCTTCGCCGGCAAGGGCAACGCCTCGCAGCCCGCCGCCCTGGAGGAAATGATCCGCGCCGGCGCGTCGTCGCTGAAGCTGCATGAGGATTGGGGCACGACGCCGGCCGCCATCGATTGCTGCCTGTCGGTCGCCGACCGGTTCGACGTGCAGGTGATGATCCACACCGACACGCTGAACGAGAGCGGCTTCGTCGAGGACACCATCGCCGCCTTCAAGGGCCGCACCATCCACGCCTTCCACACTGAAGGCGCCGGCGGCGGCCATGCGCCCGACATTATCAAGGTGGCGGGTCTGCCCAACGTATTGCCGAGTTCCACCAACCCGACGCGGCCCTATACGGCGAACACGCTGGACGAGCATCTCGACATGCTCATGGTGTGTCATCATCTCGACCCGTCCATTCCCGAGGATGTGGCCTTCGCCGAATCCCGCATCCGCCGCGAGACGATTGCGGCTGAGGATATCCTGCACGATCTCGGCGCGCTTTCGATGATTTCGTCCGACAGCCAGGCGATGGGGCGGGTGGGTGAAGTGGTGATCCGCACCTGGCAGACCGCGCACAAGATGAAGCTGCAGCGCGGCGCTTTGCCGGGCGACGACACCAGGCGCGACAATTCGCGGGTGAAGCGGTACGTGGCGAAATACACCATCAACCCCGCCATTGCGCAGGGTCTGGCGCATGAAATCGGTTCGGTGGAAGTGGGAAAACTGGCCGATCTGGTGCTGTGGTCGCCTTCCTTTTTCGGGGCGAAGCCCGATCTGGTGATCAAGGGCGGCAGCATCGTGCTGGCACCGATGGGCGACCCCAACGCCTCGATCCCGACGCCGCAGCCGGTCCACTACCGGCCGATGTTCGCCGCCTTCGGCCGGGCGCTGACGGCGTCCTGCATCACCTTCGTCTCGGCCGCGTCGCTGGAGGCCGATATCGGCACGCGGTTCGGCCTGACCCGGTCCCTTTCGGCGGTGCGCAACACGCGCGGCGGCATCGGCAAGAAGGACATGGTGCACAACGACGCGACCCCGGTGATCGAGGTTGATCCCGAAACCTACGAAGTACGCGCCGACGGCGTCTTGCTGACCTGCGAACCCGCAACCGTGCTGCCGATGGCGCAGCGCTATTTCCTGTTCTGATGCGCAGCGCCGCCATCCTGCCCGCCGGCACCTGGAACGCGGCAACCGCCACGGACACGGTGTTGCTCGATTTTGACCGGCGGTACCGCCGGCGCATCATGTTGCACACCGAGGCCGGGCAGGATGTATTGCTCGACCTGCCTCAGGCCGCACGGCTGCGCCAGGGCGACGGGCTGGTACTCGACGAGGGCGGGATCGTCCGCGTGCAAGCGCAGGCGGAATCGCTGGCCGAGATTCACGCCCATGGCGAGGGCGACCTGGTCCGCATCGCCTGGCACCTCGGCAACCGGCATTTGCCGGTGCAACTGCTCGACGACCGCATCCGCATCCGCACCGACCATGTCATCGAAGCGATGGTGGAAGGCCTGGGTGGGCACGTGGACCACATCGACGCGCCGTTCGATCCGGAGGCCGGCGCCTATGCCGGCGGGCACGCCCATCACCACGACGACGATCCCCCGCATGGCTGAGACCGCCTTGCTGCGCTTGCTGGCGTGGCTATCGCCCGCCTTTCCCACCGGCGGCTTCGCCTGGTCGCAGGGCATCGAATGGGCGGTGGCGGCGGGCGACGTTTTGGATGAAGCCTCGCTGCGGTGCTGGCTGGAAGACGTGCTGCGATACGGCGCCGGCCGCGCCGATGCGATCCTGCTGCGACATGCGCACAGCGCACAGGGCGACGCGGCAGCACTTATGGACATCGTGGAACGGGCACGCGCCGTCCAGCCCGCGCGCGAACGCCTTGCTGAAACAGTGGGTCAGGGAAACGCTTTTGCGCTCGCCGCGGCGCCCTGGGGAGCTGACATCATCGCCGGGCTTGGCGACCTTCCTTATCCGGTTGCGGTCGGCGCCCTTGCAGGCTGGCACGGCATCGACGCCGATGCGGCCTGTGCGGCCTTTCTCCAGGCCAGTTCTGCCAACATGATCTCGGCCGCGGTCCGCCTGGTACCGCTCGGCCAAAGCGCGGGGTTGCGCGTGCTGGCCGCGCTGGAACCTTCCTTTCTCGCCGTCGCCGCGGAAACCCGCATTGCAACGCTGGACGATCTCGGCAGCGCCTGCTTCCGGGCCGACCTCGCCAGCATGCGGCACGAAACCCAGTACACAAGGCTGTTCAGGTCATGAAATCCCCCAACGGCCCCCTGCGCGTGGGCGTCGGCGGCCCGGTCGGCACCGGCAAGACCGCCCTGATGGACGCGCTGTGCAAAAAGCTGCGCGACCGCTACGACATTGCCGCCATCACCAATGACATCTTCACCCGCGAGGATGCCGAGTTCCTGACCCGCGCCGGTTCGCTGCCACCCGAGCGCATTCTCGGCATCGAGACCGGCGGATGTCCACACACCGCCATTCGCGAGGATGCCTCCATCAACCTCGCCGGCATCGCCGACTTGCGGCGGAAATTCCCTGATCTGGACATTATCCTGATCGAAAGCGGCGGCGACAATCTGGCGGCGACCTTCAGCCCGGAACTCGCCGACCTGACGATCTACGTGATCGACGTCTCCGCCGGCGACAAAATTCCGCGCAAGGGCGGGCCGGGAATCACACGATCCGACCTGCTGGTAATCAACAAGATCGACCTGGCGCCCTTCGTCGGCGCCAGCCTGGAGGTAATGGACCGGGATTCGCGGCGCATGCGCGGCGAACGGCCGTTCGTGTTCGCGAATATCCGCGCGGGACAGGGCGTCGATGACATCGCCGGCTTCATCGAGACGCGGGGCGGGCTGAGCTAGCGAGTCCGGATGGCGTGAGCCGCCGCCACGTCCCTATTCGTTGCTGAACAGGTGGCGAATGACTTCGATCTCGCCGCCGCTCGCATGCCGGGGACTGCCGGCCAGGATGCCGGTCACCTCACGGAATGGCTTGCCGATATGCATGCCGTGCGCGTCGATCGTGAACTCGCGAATGTCCTTGTCGTGGCGCGAGCCCCGCATCTTCAACACCGTAATGCCACGCCGCATCTCGCCATACATCTCGACGTAGCGAAGCAGAATGATCAGGTCGGTAATTGTCGAGATATGTGCCTCGGTCGCGGATTCGCCCCCAAGCAGATTGGGCGTCGTCGCCGTGAACAAACCGGCGACCTCCTGATGCTTGATGAAAGAGGTCAGGCCGATCACGAACTCGCGGAACCCGCGCGGACCCGACACGCGCTCCAGGGCCGACAGGCTGTCCACCGCCACCCGCTGCGGGGCGAAGGACTCAATGATCCGCTTCATGCGGATGAGATGATCTTCGAGACCATCGGTTTCCGGATAGGCACAGACGACCTTGAGCTTGCCCTCAAACTCCATACGCTCGTAGTCCACGCCCCAGCCCGTCGCGTTGCGGAAAAGCTGTTCTCGGCTCTCCTCGAAAGCGAACAGCAGGCAGCGCTCGTCAAGTTTCGCGCCCCCGGCCATGAACTCCGTTGCCATCAATGTCTTGCCGGTGCCGGTGGCGCCGGAAACCAGAATGATCGAATCGCGAAAGAACCCGCCGCCGCACATCGCGTCCATGTCGGTGCTGCCGGACGTTATCCGCACATTGGACGATCTCTGCTTGAGCTCGATCGCCGATAACGGGATCACCACCATGCCCTCCCCGTTGAGGATGGCAAACGGATATTCGCCCTTGTGGTGCGGCGTGCCGCGGAACTTGAGAATCTCCAGGGTTCGCCGCCGCTTCTCGCCCTCCAGCACGTTGCGCAGGATGATGACATTATCGGCGACGAACTCCTCGACGCCATAGCGGGCGATCTCGCCGTACTCGGCGGTGCGCTCCGCGGTCAGCAGGGCGGTCAGGCCCAGCCGCTTGAGCGCGGTGGCAATCCGGAACATCTCGCGCCGCACGGTGGCGCTGTCGGTGAACTGGGTAAAGATGGCGCCAAGCGAATCCATCGAGAGCCGGTGCGCGCCCACCCGTGACACCGCGTACTCGATGCGGGCGAGCAGCGCGCCGAGGTCGTAGTCGCCAACGATCATCGTTTCATGTGCAGGTTCGGGCGAGGCATCGACGAAGGCCCAGAGCCCCTGGGCTTCCCAGGCAGCGATGTCCCAGCCGAAACCGCTCATGTTGACGCGGACGTCCTCGGCGCTCTCCTCGAAGGTGACGAACACCCCGGATTCGCCGGCGTGACGGATGCCCTCGGCCAGGAACTGCGCCGCCAGAATCGTCTTGGCACTGCCGGCGGTGCCACACACGAGCGTGGTACGTCCCAGCGGCAGACCGCCATCGGCGACATGGTCGAAGCCGGGAATGTGGATGGGAAGCTTCGCGATCGGTGTGATGTTAGCCATTTTTCTGAAGCCGCACTTTTGTTTTCGGGAGCATCTGTCAGGAACCCCGGGGCGGCGCCGGCCGCAGGCCGAGCCCCAGCAATACCTTCTCGGAGTCGGAAAGGTCGCCGATGACGCCACGCATCGGCGGCGGCAGAAACATCACCAGCATCGGCGTCGCCAGTATCTTTTCTTTTTCGGCAATTTCCGGGTTTTCCAGAACGTCGATGACCTCGACCTCATAGCTGCGCCCATCAAATTCCTTCTCGCAAAGCGCACGCAGATTGGCGATGGCGCGCTCCGCGCGTGGCGTCTGGCCGACTACATACAGTCTGAGACGATATTCACTCATGCTGATTCTTGCCCGGTGGCATCAGGCCCGCGTCGGGATGGCGGGGTGTATCCAGGTGTCGGCTGCGATAGGCGTTCAGTACCCGCCCCAGCAATTCGATCAGGGTGAGCCGGCCGGTCTCCATCAAGGCCCGCGCGCGTCCCGGAGGCTCGCCCACCGCGCAGGTGGAAAGCGCCCGGTAATGCAGTTCCGTCACGTCGCGTGCGCCGGCGCGCAAACGGAACAGGCGTTCCGCAAGCTCGCGAAGGCCAACCGTGACCACATTCTCAATCCGGAAGATGCGCTGCTCGAGGGCGTTTCTGAGCAGCAATTCGTAAGCGGCCTGCAACTCGGCAAATACCGCCGGTGCCGCTTCGCTGAGCGGACCGACGCCGAGCAATCGCGCGCTCATCGGAACGACGCCGGTCGCCGATTCGCCAAGGGCGCGAATCTCGGCATCATAGCTGGCCTGGCGCTCGCGCTCGAACTGCTCGCGCCAATGGCGCTCGCTGTCGCGCAATGCGTCGATCGTGATTTTGTGGCGCAGATAGGCCTGCACCCGGGCGAGCATTTCGCGATTTTCCACCGGTCGCGAAAGATAGCCGTCGGCGCCGGCATCGATCCCCTGGACCACCGCGTTGCTCTCGGTGCGCAGGGCCGAGCACAGAACGACGAAAGCATTGCTGGTGCGCGGGTCGGATTTGAGCCGGCGGCAGACCTCCAGGCCGTCGATGTCGGGCAGCATCACGTCGAGCAGGATCAGATCGGGCTGCTGCAGCTGGGCGCGGCGCAGCGCCTCCTCGCCGCTATGGGCCTGGGTGACCGTATAGCCATCCCGCGCCAATAGCCGGGCCGAGCCGGCGGTAATCGTCGTGTCGTCATCGACCACGAGGATTTCGGCCGCCCTGTCCCTGGCGATCGGCCTTGTCTCGGGCATATTCATCGGGCCGGCCCTGCCGCGGCCGGGCGCCCTCTGGTCTCAACGTCGTGCCGCCTGCGCGCGGCCAACGGGCCGAAATATGTCCGGCGATTCATTTCTGCTCTCGCGGCGCACGGGCCCCTGCCGCAGCGCGCGCGAGCGCAAGCGTCGCCTCGACAGCCGCAATCCATCCGGCTGGAAAGCGTTGCGGATCGGTCAGCCAGCCGCTCAGATTGGCGGCAGCGCCACGGCACCCATCGATTTCGTCGGCCAGGGCCGAGGCCAGGAGGAGATGCGTGTGCGGCAGCCGCGCCCGCCAGCACGCCTCGGTCGCGCCGTCGAATGCATTGGCCAATGCCTCAACCTGCGCATCCGACAGATGGACCTGCCGCGCATCGTGCAGCTCCTCGGCGGCCCGGCGCAGCTTGCCATGGACGGCGTGATCCGCCGGAACCGCGGCATCAAGCTCGTCGGAGAGGATATCCAGTTGCGTTTGCAGTATAATGGAAGGAATGCCCCGGGTTGCGAGAAAATCGCGCAGCCAGCAGACCTGCCCGGCGACCCCCGGCGGGTCGAGGTGAAACAGGGTCGCCAGCCAGGCACTGTCGCTGCGGGTAAAGCGGTAGCCGCGTTCGCCGTATCGTTCGGCCAGATAGGGAAACCGGCGCCAACAGAGGTCGCCGGCGCGCAGCGATGCGTCCAACTCCCGCGGATCGGCCGGCACGGGATGCGTGCCCGCCTCGGCATTGATCGTAGCTGCAGAGGACACCCAGAACTCCGTCGAAACTTGGAAAATGCACTTGTAAAAGGTAAAGAACTGTAATTTTAGCCGTCGGCTGTCACGAAAGGCAAGGAAAACTTCCTGGCTCCACGCGCCAGTAGGAGCCCCATTCTGCTTCCGGAGGCGACCCGACAGCGGTGGCGTTCCCCGTTCAGCCCTCGCCCGGACCGCTCTTTGGCAGGCTCAGGATGAAGCGGGAGCCGCGTCCGACCTCGCTCTCGACGCCGACCGCGCCACCATGGCCTTCGGCGATCCTGCGCACGATGGCGAGGCCGAGGCCGGTGCTCTTTTCGCCGGCCGTCGGGCGCACCGCGGTCCGGCTGAACGGTTTGAAGAGCTTCGGCAGCTCCGCGGGCGGGATTCCGGGTCCCTGGTCCTCGACCTCAATGGTCACGCTGTCGCCGCTGTCGCCGAGCCGGACATCCACCTGCGTGTGTGCAGGCGAGAATTTGATTGCGTTGCCGATCAGGTTGTTGAGGATTTGCTCGATTTTGGCGGCGTCGATGGTGACTTGCAGCGTTTCCACCGCCGGCTGAAAGCAGAGCTGGATGTGTTTGCGCGCGGCCAGGACCCGGTTGAGCCCCAAATTGCGCCGCAGCACTGCCACAAGGTCGGTGAGTTGCAGGTCCAGATTGAGTTTTCCGGCCTCGATTTGCGAAACGTCCAGGATATCGTCAATCAACGTCAGCATGAACTGGCTCGTGCTCCGGATGACCGAGACGAATTCACGCTGCTCGCTATCGAGCACTTCCGCCGCCTCATCCTCCAGAAACGCACTGTAGGTCAGAATTACCCCGAGCGGGCTGCGCAGGTCATGCGCGGCGATGCCCAGAAACCGGTTCTTCTCCTCGTTGAGCAACGAGAGTTCGGCGTTCTTGCGCGCCAGCTCGCGCTGGAGGTTGGCCAACTCGTTGTTGACCCGCGTCAGGTCCTCGAACATCGCATCATCGCGCTCCCTGTTCTGCGATGAGACGATGGCAAGCTTCTTCGCCATGGCGCGGAGCGTGTTCGTTTGTTCGTTGTTTATGCGCAGCATCTCCTCATTCATGCGGACGAGCGCGCTCCTGGTTCGCGCCGCGACGACCAACATGCCTTCATCCGTTCGAACGCCGGCGAAATGAAGCGGCATCAATACCATGTCGGTTGGCTCGGTGCCGATGGGGACAGTGATCTCCCAATCGAACGACGCGTCGTGTTTACGCACGGCGTCGACAAAAGCGTTGAGCTTGCCGCGGGCGACCTGATCAACCAACGCCTCCAGCGGCGCCCCCGGAGGTGTTCGCGGGGACAGACCAAGATCGTCGCGCACCACCCCTATGACGGTACCATCGGTATGGCACCGCAGCGCAATCCCCCCTTCGGGGCGGATATTCATCGCCCCCCCAGCCTGTCGTCGACCAGAGCGTTGGCCATGACGATCGCCGCTTCGGCGTCAGCTCCGCTGCCATCCGCCCCGACCTGTCGCCAAAGCTCCGGCCGGTGATTGAAAGGAAACCCGCCGACAATGATCTTCACGCCCGCGCATTCCGGACGCGTGCGGACCAGGTCGATCAGCGATTTCACCTCCGCGACGTGGTGGGCGATGGTAGCCGAAATTGCCAACACACAGGCCCGGCGTTCGATGACGGCCTGGACGACATCGCTCATCGGGGTATTGGCACCCGTATAATACGAGTCCCAGCCGTCAATTTCGAAAAAGTCGGCAACCATGCGCGCACCCAGTTCATGCAGCTCGCCGCTGACACAGACGACCACAACGGTGCGGCCAATCTTCCTGCTGGAAAAAATATACGAATAGAGCTGCGACATGATCGAGCTGTGTTGCCGCCGTTGTGTAATGCTCCTCGGCCACGCTGATCTGGTTGATTTGCCACAGACGGCCGATCTCCTGCAGGGTGGGCAGAAACACGTGGAGGTAGATTTCCTTGACCGGGGTGCCCAGTTCCACCACCTGCAGCACCAGCCGGCTGGCCAGTTGACGGTCCCCCCGGAGCAACGCCCGGAAATAGAGAATTGCCAGGGGCGAGACCGGCGCCTCCGGCCGCAGGAATGCCGGCTGCTCGTCGGGCAGATCCGCCATGGCCCGCACCGCCGCCATGACAACCTCCGCCCCCGGGCTGCCAGCATCGCCGGGAAGTCCCCGGCGGATGACGGCGGCAATGTGCTCCAGATGGAGCGCGAGCGCCGATGCCGGCACGCCCCGCTGGATCAAGGCGGCCTTTGCCCAGCCCACGCAATCGGCAAACAAGGCGGGCTTGTCCCATGCCAACGCCCGTCGAAGCTCGGCCAGGAGATGACCGGCAACCTGGCGCAGGAACTTCCGCCCATCGACGCCGCCGGTGAGCAGTGGGGGGGCCGCTACCCGGCCGGCCAGGTCGCTGAGGATTTCGGCGCGCGCCGCGTCGAGCAACTCGCTCGCTTGCAACTGCGGCGATCGGCTGTCGCTTGTCACGACCGGGCAAGCCTGGCTGGAGTGGCAACTCGCCGGCTGTCGCAACTCTCGGCAAAATGCCCGTGCGCTGCCAACACGTGCTGCCCTCTCCGCCCCTTCACCAGTCTGGCTACAGGCATGCTGGCTCTGCAATCCTCTCCTGGGAGGCGGAACACCCGTTCCAGCCTGAGATCCCGGATCGATAGCCTATCCGCTGCGGCAAGGCAAAGCGAGACTGGCCGCCCGCCAGCCGCCAAAGCGGGCGGCCTCCGTTGTCAAAACGCCGCATCCTCGAACTGCCGCAGCGTGGCCCCGCCGGCCAGGATAGACGAGGTCAACGCGCCGGTCTGCGGCAGGATTTTCTGCATGTAGAACTGCGCCGTCGCCAGCTTGGCACGATAGAACGCATCCCCCTCCGCCAACGGCCGCGACACCTCCGCCGCGCGCGCCCAGACCCAGGCCAGCGCGACCAGGCCGAACAGGCGCAGATATTCCGTCGCCCCGGCCGCCGCCTCGGTCGGATCGGCAAGCCCCCGGCGGGCGAGGTCCGCCGTCACCTGCTGCAGCCGGCCGAACGCCTTGGCCAAGGGCTGCACGAATTCCGCCAGCGGCGCATCATCTTCATGTGCTTCGAGCCATTCCGATAGCGGGTGAAAAAAGCGCCGCAGATAGCGCCCGGCATGCACCGACATCTTGCGGCCGACCAGATCGAGCGCCTGGATGCCGTTGGTGCCCTCGTATATCTGGGTGATACGGGCATCGCGCACATACTGCTCCATGCCCCATTCACGGATGTAGCCGTGGCCGCCCAGCACCTGCATGCCGGTGGCCGTGCTCTCCCACCCCATATCGGTGAACAGCGCCTTTACGATCGGGGTGAGCAGGGCCACGAAATCATCCGCCTCCTGCCGGCGGGCCGGGTCGGGATGGCGGGTGGCGATGTCCTGCTGCAGCGCCGTCCACACGCCGAGCACACGGCACCCCTCGGCCATGGCGCGCATGGTCAGCAACATGCGGCGCACATCCGGATGCAGCAGAATCGGATCGGCCGCCCCCGCATTGCGCGCGCCGCCCGGCGCCCGCCCCTGCAACCGCTCGCGCGCATAGGCGACGGCATTCTGGTAGCTCACCTCGGCGAGTCCCAGGCCCTGGATGGCAACGCCGAGCCGCGCCTCGTTCATCATGGTGAACATGGCGGCCAGCCCGCGATGCGGCTCGCCCACCAGCCAGCCCTGTGCGCCATCGAAATTCAGCACGCAGGTGGACGAGGCCTTGATGCCCATCTTGTGCTCGATGGCGCCACACGCGACGGCATTGCGCGCGCCCGGCCGGCTATCTTCCGTGGGCAGGAATTTCGGCACCAGGAACAGGGAAATGCCGCGCGTGCCCGAAGGCGCATCCGGCAACTTCGCCAGGACAAGATGGAGAATGTTGTCGGTAAGGTCGTGCTCGCCGCCGGAGATAAATATTTTCGTGCCGGTGACGCGGTAGCTGCCGTCGCCGGCGGGTTCGGCACGGGTGCGGATGAGGCCCAGATCGGTGCCGCATTGCGGCTCGGTGAGGCACATCGTGCCGGCCCATTCGCCGCTGACCAGTTTGGGCAGATAGCGGTCGCGCAATTCCGGCGTGCCGTGCTTGCTCAGCGCCGCATAGGCGCCATGGCCGAGGCCCGGATACATGCCGAAGGAAAGATTGGACGAGCAGATCATCTCCTGCACCAGCACGCCGATGCTGTTGGGAAGGCCCTGCCCGCCATAGTCGGGGTCGCAGCCCAGCGCGGTCCAGCCGCCCTCGCAGAAGGCGCGGTAGGCCTCGGGGAATCCTTTCGGGGTGCGCACCACGCCGTTCTCGAAGCGGCAGCCTTCCTCGTCGCCGCTGCGGTTGAGCGGGAACAGCACTTCGGC
The DNA here is from genome assembly GCA_963709085.1 of uncultured Alphaproteobacteria bacterium. Taxonomy (GTDB): domain Bacteria; phylum Pseudomonadota; class Alphaproteobacteria; order Acetobacterales; family Acetobacteraceae; genus Rhodovastum. The sequence continues at coordinate 2,133,706 of CAVPVB010000007.1, read as the reverse complement.
GCAGAAGATGCCCGCCGCTTCGAGCACCGGATCGATCGCGTCCGGCGTCAGGTCTTCGCAGCCGGGCAATGCGCGCAGGGCGGCGCTGTCGGACATTTCATACAGCGCGAACTGCATGTCGCGCAAAGGCGCCTGGTAGCTGGGCATCTCTGGTGTCCTCAGTTGCGCAGCGGCTTGCCGGTCTCAAGCATGTGTTCGATGCGCGCGAGCGTGGCCGGCTGCTTCAGCAGCGCCATGAAGGCCCGCCGCTCAAGGTCATAGACCTGCTCAAGCGGAATCTCGTCGATCGGGTCGGCGGCGCCGCCGGTCAGCGTCTCGGCCAACCGGTCGGACACCACGACATCGTGCGGCGTCGCGCGGCCGCTGCCGACGAAGCCCTGCACCGCCATCGCCAGCGCGGCGCGGCCGGCCGGACCGGGCAGGCGCAGCGTGACCGGTTCGGCCGGCGCATAGTCATCGACCAGGGCGAGTGCCCGCGCTTTGGCATCGGCAAGCAGGCGATCACGGTTGGCGGTGATGCCGTCGGTGGAACGCAGCAGACCCAAATCCTGCGCCTCGGCGGCGGATTTCGCCACCTGGGCGGTGCCGATCATTTCGAAGGCGCGGGCCACCGGCGGCATCGGCCCTTTCGGCGCTTTCTTGTCGGCGGCGAACCGGGCGAGCATGGTGGCGCAGCCGCCCCAGGCCGGAATCAGGCCAACGCCGACTTCCACCAGACCGATATAGGTTTCGGCATGCGCCTGCACGGCGTCGCAATGCAGCAGGATTTCGCAGCCGCCGCCCAGCGCCATGCCGGAAGGCGCACCGACCACCGGAAACGGCGCCGCCCGCAATGCGCGATAAGCTTTCTGTCCGGCCTCTAGCAGCGATTTGATCTCGCCCCAGGCGGCGATGTTGGCGGCGAACAGCGCCAGCCCGAGATTGGCGCCGACGGAAAAATTCTTGCCTTCGTTGTAGATCACCAGCGCGCGGAACGCGCCCTTGGTTCCCATGGCAACGGCGCGGCCAAGCATGGCCATGACGTCCGGATCGAGCGAATTGCTCTTGGAATGGAACTCCAGGCAGGCCACGCCGTCGCCGATATCCCACAGGCTCGCCGAAGCGTTGCGCGCGATCGGCTTGTTCGCACGTTTGATGTCCTCCAGCAGCACGACACCTTCGGGCCGCACCACATCGCGATATTCGCCATCCGGCGCGAATGCCCGCAGCCTTCCGCCCTCCACGCGGTAGAACCGGCCCTCGCCCACGCGCTCCAGCAACGGCGGGACAGGTCGTCCCGCATCCCGCAGCGCCCGGGCAAGCCAGGCCGGGCCAACGCGGTCGATCAGCTCGAATGGTCCCCATTTCCACGCATAGCCCAGCCGCATGGCCGTATCGACCGCATCCACCGTGCCGGCGATAGCGGGCACCAGCGCGGCCGCGTAGCCCAGCGTGTCCAGCAGCACCGCACGGGCATACCGGCCGCCACGGTCGGGATGTTCTGCCAGGGCGCGCAAATCGGTGCCGTGCGCGTCCAGGCTGTCCAGCGCCGGCTTGCGGCTGGGCCGGTACTCGCCGGTCGCCAGGTCCAGCGCGACTTTCTCACGGTCGGCGCCGTTGCGCCGCAGGCTGTAGAAGCCGCCTTTGGCCTTGCGCCCGGTGCGGCCCTCGGCGATCAGGCGGGCGACGATCGGTTCATCGCGGTACACGTCGCGATACGCATCGTCCGGCGGCAGCGTGAGCAACAGGCTCTTTGCCACGTGCGGCGCCAGATCGATGCCGACCAAATCCATCAGGCCGAAAATTCCGGTCGACGGCACGCCGAACGGCCGCCCCGCCACCGCGTCGGCTTCCTCCACCGTGAGCGACAAATCGACCGCATGGCGGATGGCCGCGCCGATCCACAGCGCACCGATACGATTGGCGATGAAGCCGGGTGTGTCGGCGCAATCTATCACCGTTTTGCCCAGCGCGCGGTCGGCGAAGTCGCGGATGGCGGCCACCGCCTCCGGGCGCGTGGAGGGGCCGGCCACCAGTTCCAGCAGCCGCATGTAGCGCGGCGGGTTGAAGAAATGGGTGATCAGAAAATCCGCGGCAAAGCGCGCGCCCATGCCGCCGGTCAGCGCCGCCAGCGGAATCGTCGAGGTGTTGGAAGAAACGATCGACCCGTCCTTCCGCACATCCTCCAGCCGGGCGTACAGCGCGCGCTTGGCGTCGGGGCGTTCGATGATGGCTTCGACGATCCAGTCGCAATCGGCGAGTTTGCCGATATCAGCTTCAAGGTCACCGGCCTCGACCAGGCGCGCATTGCGAAAGTGCATGAACGGCGCGGGATCGGCCTTCAGCATCGTCTCAACCGCGCGCGCCGCCGCCCCCGGCACGATGTCCAGCAGCACCACAGGCACGCCCGCATTGGCCACATGGGCGGCGATACCGGCGCCCATCACGCCGGCGCCGATCACGCCGACGCGCTTGATCATGGTACCGCCTCCAGCACGGTTGCGATGCCCTGGCCGCCACCGATGCACTGGGTAGCAAGCGCATACCGCCCGCCCCCCCGCCGCAGCAACGACGCCGCCTTGCCGGTAATGCGCGCGCCGGTGGCGCCGAGCGGGTGGCCGATGGCGATGCCGCCGCCATCGATGTTGGTGCGCGCCGGATCGAGGCCGAGTTCGCGCATGCAGGCGATTGCCTGACTGGCGAAAGCCTCGTTGATCTCGATCACGTCGAGCTCGGCCGCGGTGATGCCGGCGCGGGCCAGGGCCTTGCGCGTGGCCGCCACCGGCCCCATGCCCATCATTTCCGGCAGGCAGCCCGCAACCGCGATCGATTTTATCCGGGCCAGCGATTGCAGCCGGTTCGCCTTCGCATAGCCCGAGGTGCAGACCAGCACCGCCGCGGCGCCGTCGGTCAGCGGGCTGGAGGTGCCGGCCGTCACCGTGCCATCCACCTGGAAAGCCGGCTTCAGCGTGGCCAGTTTTTCCGCCGACGTATCGGTCCGGATGCAGCCATCCTCGGCCACCTTGCCGATCGGCACGATCTCGTCCGCGAGCCGCCCTTCGGCCCGCGCCGTCGCCGCCTTGCGCTGGCTCTCCACCGCGAATGCTTCCTGGTCTGCGCGCGAAACCTGATAGCGTTGCGCGACGTTTTCAGCCGTCTCGCCCATGGAGATATAGGCTTGCGGATAATCCTTTGCGAGCGCCGGGTTGGGCATGAGGTTGTAGCCACCCATCGGCACACGGGTCATGCTCTCCACGCCGGCGCACAGGAATGCCTCGCCGGCGCCGAGCGCGATGGCGCCGGCTGCCTGGTGGATCGCCTGCATCGAGGAGCCGCAGAAACGGTTGACCGTGACCCCCGCGGCCGCGCGCGGCAGCCCGGCGATGAAGCTGATCAGCCGGGCCACGTTCAAGCCCTGCTCGCCTTCGGGAAAGGCGCAGCCGACGATGACATCCTCGATGCCCTCGGGATCGATGCCGCTCTCCGCCACCAGCGCCCGCACCACCTCGGCCGCCAGATCATCCGGACGCACCCGCGTGAGCTGGCCCTTGGCGGCGAAATGGAACGGCGACCGTCGGTAGGCCGCGATGACGATGTCCGTCATGCCAGAACTCTCCTGTGCATTCTTTCGGGCAGCCGCGTGTCCGCCAGCCGCACCGCGCAATCACGGTCGCGTGACGGCCGACCGGCGCAACAGCTCGTCACGCAGTTCCTTGCGCGACAGCTTGCCGATCGCGGTTTTCGGCAGTTCGGCGCGGATTTCGATCAGCCGCGGCATTTCCACCGGCGACAGGCGATCCTCCAGGAAGGCATGCAGCTCGGCCTCGGTCAGCGTGGCGCCGGGGCGCAGTTGCACGAAGGCGGCCACGCTTTCGCCGCGATACGAATCCGGCATGCCAAGCACGGTGGCGGCGACGATATCGCGATGCGCATACAGTGCCTCCTCGACCGCGCGCGGATAGACGTTGTAACCGGAGCAGATAATCAGGTCCTTGATGCGGTCAACCAGCGTCACGTAGCCGTCCGAATCCATGATCCCGACATCGCCGGTGCGCAGCCAGCCATCCGGCGTGGTGACCAGAGCGGTATCCGCCGGGCGCTGCCAGTAGCCGCGCATGATGTTGGGGCCGCGCACCACGAGTTCGCCGCGCTCGCCCAGCGGCACCAGCCGGCCGGGATCATCCAGCGAGCGGATTTGCGCCTGCACGCCGGGCAGCGGCAGGCCAATCGTGCCGGCGCGGTTCTCGCCGTGCACCGGGTTACAGAAGCAGACCGGGCTGGCCTCGGTGAGGCCGTAGCCCTCCACCAGCGTGCAGCCGCTCGCCGCCTCGAAGGCGCGTTTGATCTCCAACGGCAGCGGCGCGCCGCCGGAGATGCAGGCGCGCACCGAGGCAAGATCGTCCACGGTCGCGCCGTGGTCGAGAATGGCCTTGAACAGCGTCGGCACGCCGGGGAACAGGGTAGGGCGACGGCGGCGCAGCGCGGCGAACAGCTGCGGCGGGGCGAAACGCGGCAGCAGCACAAGCTCCGCCCCCCAGGCCAGGCCGGCGTTCATCGCCGTCGTCAGGGCGAATACGTGGAACAGCGGCAACACCGCCAGCATCCGCTCCTCCCCCGGCCGGCTTTCGGGGAACCAGCGCTGCACCTGCCGGCAGTTGGCGGTGAGGTTGGCATGCGTCAGCATCACGCCCTTCGGCGTCCCGGTGGTGCCGCCGGTGTATTGCAGCACGGCAAGATCCTCCGCCGCCACCAGCGGCGGAAACGCGATCGGCGGACCGGCGACGAGGCTGTCGAAGGTCACCACGCGGTCGTCGTCGCGCGGCACGGCCGCCAGCATGCGCCGGTTGGCGATCCGGAACGCCATCGCCTTCAACGGTCGCAGGGCGCGATGGAACCGGCAGGCCACCACCTGCTTCACGGTGCCCCGGCCGAGCAGGCCATGCACCCGGCCGAAGATCGGCTGCAGATCGATCGTCACCATGATGGTGGTGCCGGAATCGGCGGCCTGCGCGGCCATCTCGGCCTCGACGCAGAGCGGGTTGAAGTTCACCACCGTCGCCCCCGCCTTCAGGGCGGCGAAGAAAGCGATCACGAAATAGGGAGAGTTCGGCAGGCACAGGCCGATGCGGGTGCCCGGCCGCGCCCCCATCCGGGCAAAACCCGCCGCCGCGCGATCGACCAGCGCCCCGAGTTCGGCATAACTCCAGCGCCGGCCGAGGAAGTCCATCGCCGGCCGGGGACCGAAGCGGGCAACCGCCGTGTCGAGCAGATCGGTCAGCGTGCCCGGCGTCTCGTTGAATGCCCAGTCGATGCCGGCCGGATAGGAGCGCAGCCACGGTGCCGCGGCGGCGTCCCATGTTTGTGGCTGCGTGTACATTTTTCAGTTTCCCCCGTGTTTTTAGGTGTCGAGCGGTCAGAAGGACAACGTGGCCTCCAGCGAAAGGATGTTGATCTGGTTGTTGTAATTTGCAAGCAGGCCGGTGGAGATTCCCGGCTCGCCGGTCAGGCTGACTTTCGCGCTGTCCATGAACAGATGCGAGTAGGCGGCAGAGAGCGCCAGCTTGGGCATCGGCTTCCAGGTCGCGCCGACCGACAGCCAGTAGCGGTTCGAGTCGGGAATGCCCGCGTTGCGATAGGCGTCGGTCACCGGGGTCAGGTCCAGCGCGACACCGCTGCGCAGGGTCACGGCATCGGTCACCCGCCAGTCGGCGCCGGCCGAGAACATCGCCGTATTGTTCCAGTTCTCCTGGATCACCGACGGCGACGGTCCGCCGACATAATTGATCTCCAGGTCCTTGAACCGCGACCACAGCGTATAGTCGATGCCGGCGAGCAGCGTGACCCGCCCGATATCCTGTGCCAGCGACAGCGAGAACGTATCCGGCGTGACCAGTTTCGCGGTGGCCGGGCCGCCGGCGAAAGCCGGTGCCAGCGCGCCGGCATTCTGGAACGCGATACTGCCGGAAAGCGAGTGGAAGATCGGCGAGCGGTAGTCGAAGCCGACCTTGGTTCCCGGCAATGGCGTGTAGAGCGCGCCGAGCTGCCAGCCCACGGCAGTATCATTGCCCTTCATCTGGCTGATGCCGTCATGCAGCCCCGGATAATAGCCGGGGATTCCGTTGGCGTAGCCGATGGTGCCGAAATCCACCCCCTGGCTCAGCCGCGCATCGGCGATCTCCACCCGCAACGCCGCGGCGATGGACAGGACCGGCAGCGGCTGCCAGGCCACCGAGGGCGCGAAATTATAGGTCGTCAGGCTGGTGGTCAGCGCGTTGTAGCGGGCAACCGAATCGATACCGTATTTCGTGGCAAGGCCGAACGGCGAAGTAATGGCCAGGCCGACATGCCAGTCCGGCGCGACCTCGGCGGTCGCATACAGGCTCGGCAGCAGCACCGCCTCGCCGGCATCGTGCCCGACGCTGCCGCCGGCCGGCGTGCCGGCCAGGGTGGTCGCGCTGCCCGAGTGCAGGTAGGCATCCGGATCGATGAAGGCGCCGTTGATGCTGATCTGATAACCCGGCAGCTGGGTCATGCCGGCGGGATTGTAGAACAGCGTGGACGGATCGTCCGACCGGGCGGCCGAGCCGGCATAGGAGGCGCCCTGGTAGGTGGCACTTTGCTCCAGCAGCGCGAAGCCGGAGGCCTGCGCGGTGCTGGCGGCCCCCAGCGTGGTCCCCAACGTGGCCAGGGCAATGCCGGCCAGCAGCGCTGCCCTATGCCCGGTGCCAAATCCCTCTCGCATCGATTTTGTCTCCTCCCGAACGCGGGATCGCGTGGTTGCTCGCCAACCGAAATAAACCACCCCGTAACGTTAAGGTCAACGTAATGCCGCAAATCACGAAAAAGAATGGATTCCAAAGGCTCCGCCTTTGGTGGGGTGCAGGGGCAAAGCCCCTGGCCTTGCTCGCTTGACTACCCCCCGCGCAGCGAAGCGTGCAGCCGTTCCACATCGGCGCGCGCCGGATGGGCCGTCCCCGTGTGCATCACCGCGGCCGCTCCGCCCGCCATGCCCCAGGCGAACGCATCCGCGTCGCTGGCGCCGCGCGCGAGCGCCAGCACCATCGCGCCGGTGAAGCTGTCGCCGGCGCCGACGGCGCTGCGGGCCTCCACCTCGATCGGCGGCAGGTGCAGCACGCCGGCGGCGGTGGCCAGCATGGCGCCCAGGTGGCCGCGGGTTACCGCGATGCGTTCGGCCGCCCCCGCGCGCACCATGTCCGCGGCGGCCTGCTCCAGTTCACCCGGCGCCTGCAGGCCGCGGCCGACCAGTTTCTCGAACTCGCCCAGGCTTGGTTTGATCAACGCCAATCCGCCGCCCAGCGCCGCTCGCAGCGGCGCACCCGACGTATCCAGCGCCAGATGCCGCCCGGTGCGGGCGGCGATCCCGGCCACCCGCGCATAAAAATCCTCCGGCATGCCAGGGGCCAGACTGCCGCTGGCAACGATCCAGTCGCCCTGCTCCTGCTCGACCGCCGCCAGCACCGCCTGCCATTCCGGCTCCGAGACCTGCGGCCCCTCGGCCACGAAGCGGTATTCCTGCCGGCTGGTGCAGTCGTGCACGGTGTAGCTGATGCGGGTGCGGCCGGCGATGTGCAGGGCGCGGCAGGGCACGCGCTCCTCGGCCAGCAATTCCTCGAGGAATTTTCCCGGGAAGCCGCCGGTAAGCACGATGGCCAGCACCTCGCCGCCGAGTTCGTGCACCACCCGCGCGACATTGACGCCGCCGCCGCCGGGGTCCTGCATCTCGGCGAAGGTGCGGATCTTGTGGATGGGCCGCACCTGCCCGGCATCGCAGGCGATGTCGACGGTCGGGTTCACGGTCACGGTAACGATACGCGGTTCGGTCACGGGCGCGGTCTTTTCCCCATCGGGCGGCGTTGCGACGGTTTGAGAAGGAAGCAATCGGGCGGGTCCGGTCAAGCGGATCGTTGACCGCAAGCCGCGCCGGCGGAACACTCGCCGGGAAAACCCGGAGGGGACCATGCAGCTCGCACTCTGCACCTGGCAGGAAGTGGAAGACTATCTTCACCGCCAGACCGGCGTCATCATTCCCATCGGCTCGGTCGAGCAGCACGGGCCGAACGGGCTGATCGGCACCGACCACCTGACCGCGGAATGCGTCGCCCGCGGGGTGGGCGAGCGGCTCGGCTGCCTGGTGGCGCCGACCCTGGCCTATGGCATGTCGCAGCACCATCTCGGCTTCACCGGCTCGGCCACGTTGAAACCATCGACGCTGATGCTGGTGGTGCGCGACGTGGTGCAGTCGCTGGCCGTGCACGGGTTCCGGCGGTTCTTCTTCATCAACGGCCATGGCGGCAACATCGCCACCGTGACCGCCGCCTTCGATGAACTCTATGCGATGCGCTCGCTCGGCGAGGCGGCGGAGCCGGTGCGCTGTCGCCTCGCCTTCTGGGCGGGGCGGCGGACCCGGGCGTTGACCGAGCAGCTGTACGGGAATTCCGAGGGCGGCCACGCCACCTGTTCGGAGGTGTCGCTGGCGCAATATTACCAACCGCAGGCGATCAAGCAGGCGCAGCTGTCACCGCACGTGGCGCCGGCGTCGAGCGGCTTCTTCGACGCGGCCGACTACCGCAGCCGCTATCCGGACGGGCGGATCGGCTCGGCGCCGTCGCTGTCCTCGCCCGAGGACGGCAAGCGCCTGTTCGAAACCGCGGTGGAGGACATGGCCGAGGCGTATCAGGCGTTTCTGCAGGACTGACGCGAATTACCCCGCAGGCGCCGGCCCGCATGGGCTGCTCACTGCAGCAACTCCGCAGGCCGGTCGCCGCCACACGGCGAAGCCTTGGATAAAGCCTCGAATAGTCGCGCCATCAGGCCGAACAACTCGTTCGCACGAAATGGTTTGCACAGAACCGGGGTTGTCGCGAAACGCGTTGGCAGGTCGCCGCGTCCATAGCCGGTCAGGAAGACGAAGGGGACACCGCGCGCCGCCAGAAGGTCGGCCACGGGAAACACCGGAACACCCCGCAGATTGACGTCCAGCAGCGCGAAACGCATGCCACCATCCTGCGCCAGCGCCAGCGCCTGATCGAGCCGGCCGGCGGGTCCCGCAACGATGCAGCCGGCGTCGAGCAAAATCTCCTCCAGCCACATCGCGATGGTCAATTCATCCTCGACCACGAGGATTCGCTGCCCCAGGAACGGGCGTTGCACTGGGTTCGGCATGGTGCGTGTCATCGATCACCTCCGATGTGGGCATCGCCAGCGTGGCAACCACGCCGTCAGGCAGGAAGTCGATCGCCGCGGTGCCGCCGAATTCATATTCGGCGCTTCGTTCAATCACGTCGGTACCGAAGCCCTTGTGCGTCGGCGGAAGAACCGGAGGACCGCCCGATTCCCGCCAGGTCAGCACAAACCATTTCTGCCCGTGCCGCGTCTCGAACGCCCAGCTGATGTCCAGCATTCCCTGGTCGTTAGCGAAGGCGCCGTATTTCGCTGCATTGGTGGCGAGTTCGTGGATGACGATGCCGAGGGTCGTGGCCGCCCGCGAGCGCAGCGTAACCACCGACCCATGCATCGCGAAGCGGTCGCTCTCGACGAAGGCATTTAGCTCACCGCGCAAGAGTTCGTCCAGCCCGATATGCGACCACTGGTTGAGTGACAGAATATCGTGTGTTCTGGCCAACCCACCGAGCCGGTCGGTGAACTTGGCAATGAAGTCCTCCAGCGTCCCGCCCCGTCGCGCCATCCGTGTGGCGATCGACGACACGACCGCCAGCACGTTCTTCACCCGGTGGTTCAGTTCGGCCACCAGCGCCTGCTGCTCACCGAACTGAACCATGAATGTCACATTGATGAAAGTCACAACAACCCCATCCGCAGGGGAATCGCACTTGGAATTTCCTTGACAGCGCGACGGCGGCTTGCGCGGGGCGGGGCGATGGATTCTACCGGAGGGCGCGCGAAACCTGCGGTGGGAGGACGCCTTGGATCAGTTTGCCGGCTGCTGGGAGGGTCTGGAAGACCCACGAACCGGGAATGCCGGGCTGCATGACTTCCATGAGTTGCTGATGATTGCGCTGTGTACAGTGTTATGTGGCGGCCAGGGTGCGGTGGACATGGCTCGGTTTGCGGAAGCGAAAGAGCCGTTCCTGCGCGGCTTTCTCAAGCTGGAGAAGGGCATTCCAAGTCACGACACTTTCAGCCGCCTGTTCCGCCTGCTCGACCCGGCGCAGTTTGGCGCGGCGTTTCAGCGGTTCATGGCGCAGTTTTCGAGTACGGTTCAGGGCGTTGTAGCGATCGATGGCAAGGTTCTGCGTCGCTCCTTCGATCGCGCCAGCGGCAAGTCACCGCTGCACATGGTCAGTGCCTGGGGATGCGAGCAGCGCCTGGTGCTGGCGCAGATCGCCACCGACGCCAAATCAAATGAGATCACCGCGGTGCCGAAGTTGCTGGAGATGCTGTCACTGAAAGGCACGATCGTGACCGCCGACGCGCTCAACTGCCAGCGGGCGATTGCTCAGCAGATCGTCGATCAGGGCGGCGACTATGCCCTGGCGCTGAAGGGCAATCAGGGCACGCTGCATGATGACGTCAGCACGTTCCTCAATGACCCGGCCAGCAAACCGGCGACGAGCGCGCAAAACGTGGACGCCGATCACGGCCGCATCGAGACCCGCACGGCCACGGTCTCGACCGATATCGACTGGTTGCAGCGGGATCATCACTGGCCCGGCCTGGCGGCCATCGGCAAGGTTGTCCGTATCCGTGAAACCGCGAGCAAGACCACCACCGAGACCGCCTACTACCTTCTCAGCACAGCGCTATCCGCGACACGCTTCAACGAGGTCGTCCGCGAGCACTGGGGTGTCGAAAACCGGCTGCACTGGCGGCTGGATGTGGTGATGAACGAGGATCAGGACCGGACCAGACTGGGCAACGGGCCACACAATCTTGCGGTCCTGCGACACATGGCCCTGAACGTCATGCAGAAGGACGGCTCCAAGGGCTCTCTGCGCGGCAAGTTCCAACGGGCCGGTTGGAACGATGCCTATCTCTCCAAACTCCTCGGATCCTTCTGAAATGCGATTGCCCTGACCCCATCCGTGCCGCCCCCGCTCGTCCGGTAGGGCAGGATGCGCATGAGGTAATGGGACCGTCCGTCCCGGCTGACCAGCCGTTTCTCCAACGGCTCAGGCGCTTGCAATGCAGCGTGCACGTCGGCAGCCAGACCGTCGTACTCGAGGTACGTCACGAAATCGAGCAGCGACCGTCCGCAGTCACTCGGCAGCAGCTTGAACACGTCTGTCACAGCCGGCGTAAAGCTGCGGATGATGAGATTTTCATCGAGAAAAATCGTGGCGATGCGGGTGCTTTCGAAGAAGTTCCGAAGGTCGTTGTTGGCACGGTCGAGTTCCGCGACCTTGGTCTCCAGTTCGCCGTTGACGGTATGCAGTTCCTCGTTGACGGATTGCAGTTCCTCCTTGGACGTTTCAAGCTCCTCGTTGGCGGACTGCAATTCCTCGTTGACCGAAAGCATCTCCTCGTTGCTCGATTTCAGTTCCTCGACTGACGTTCTCGTATTCCTCGATGGCGGTCTGCAGGCGTTCGCGCGTCTGGTGCAGTTCCTGATCCATCTGCAGCAAAGCCGCGTCGCGCTCGCCCGGACGGTCGGCCGCGGCGGTGTCGTCGCGGCTGGGGACGGGGCCGACATCGGTGAACACGATCAGCCGGAACGTCCCGTCGCCGATGTCGGCCAGAGGCTCCACGCTCAGGTCGATCGCCTGCAGCCCGCCATACGTCTCGACCAGGATATGGGCGCGTTGGGTCGGCCGGCCGCTCTGCGCCACCTCATGCAAGGCGGAGCGGAGCGGCAGCCCCAGCCCCTTGCGCGCCAGCGCCGTCAGGGCGCGGCTGGGCGCCCCCGCCGGCGGCTCCAGGTATCGTCCGGTGCGGCCGGAATAGTGGATGACATCGCCATCGCCGTTCAGGACCACATGGGCCGGTGCGTAGCGGTCGAGCACGCGCAGTTGCGCGGCGCGCACCACATCCTGACCGGCGGGCACGGCGCGGTCCGGTTCGACACGGGTCATCCGGGCGATGATGCCCGACGGGACAAAACCGGGAAAGATGGTGGGGCGGCTGGTCAGATCGCGGCGCTGGAAGATGCGGTGCTTCTTGTCCAGCGGCGCGAACAGCCGCTCGTGCTGGCTGGCATGTTCCGACGACCCGAGAAACAGGAAGCCGCCGGGGCGCAACGCGTAGTGGAACAGCGGAATGACCTTGTTCTGCAGCTCCAGGGTGAAATAGATCAGCAGGTTCCGGCACGAGATCAGGTCGATGCGGGAGAACGGCGGATCGCGGATGATGCTGTGGCAGGAGAACAGGCAGATCTCGCGGATTTCCTTGCCGATCGCGTAGCTCTTGCCTTCGCGCACAAAGAAACGCTCCAGGCGTTCGGGCGACATGCCTTCCAGCAACTTGGCGGGATACCGGCCGGCGCGGGCGATGGCGAGCGCGTTCTCGTCCACATCGGTGGCGAAGACCTGCAACCGAACGCGCGGAGTCTCCCGCGCGACGTGCTCGCTGAGCAGAATGGCGATGGAATACGCCTCCTCGCCGGTAGCGCAGCCCGGCACCCAGACGCGGATGGTGTCGCCCTGGCCCTTCCCGTCGAACAACCGGGGAACGACCAGGGCCACGAGCTCGTCGAAGGACGCCATGTCGCGGAAGAACGTGGTGACGCCGATCAGCAGGTCGCGGAACAGCAGGTCCAGTTCCTCGGGCTCGGCCCTGACGAGGGCGAGATAGGCGGCCGGACCGGCGACGTGGCGCACGTGCATGCGGCGCTCCATCCGGCGCAGGAAGGTGCTTTCCTTGTAGCCGCTGAAATCGTGACCGACCCGGTCGCGCAGCAGGACGTAGAGGTCTTTCCGCACGGCATCGACATCGTCGCTGGCGGCCAGGGCGGCACCTATGGCGTCGCCGTCCGGTGCCGCCCTGGTCGCTTCGATATAGCCGGCCAGTCGCACGGCCAGCTCGTCCACCGGCAGCACGCAATCGACGAAGCCGGTGGCGATCGCCGCGTCGGGCATGCCGTGATGGGTCTGCGGCTTGGAATCGGGGCCTTGGGCCAGGGTAAATCCGCCCGCCTCGCGCACCGCTTTCACGCCGACCGCGCCGTCCGTCCCGGTGCCGGAGAGGATGACGGCGATGGCGCGTTCCCCGGCTTCCAGCGCCAGGGAGGCCAGCAGGATATCGATCGGATTGCGTTCCTCGATGCGCTCGCTCAGGGCAAGGCGCAGGTTGGCGACCGTGAGGATGGCGCCGGGCGGGATCAGATAGACGTGGTCTTCCTCGATCGCCAGGCCGTCGGTGGCAGAGGCGACCGGCATCGATGTGCACCGGCCGAGTATCTCAGGCAGCAGGCTGATGCGGTTGGGGGCAAGGTGGGTGACCACGAGGAACGCCGCCCCCGGGTGCGGCGGAATATGCCCGAACAGCGCCGACAGCGCCTCGACGCCGCCGGCGGATGCTCCGATCCCGACAATCGGGAAGTCGCTCTCGGCCATGCGTGCGCCCTTCCCTCAGGCGCGAAGCCGGTGCGTCCGCGCTCACATCCGCAATTTACCATCATTCCCGGAGTTTTGTATGCTCTGCGATTGCCGGAATGGTCGCCCGCACGCTTAGGTCTCCCCTCATTTTCGAAAACACCAGCAAAATCAATGTGGTAGCCTTATTTGCCGAGTTCGCCTAATATATTGCTATCCTTGAAGAATTTGAAAATGAGGGGAGACCTAAGCGCCCGCACGCCGCCGAGAGTATCAATGATGCTTAGTGTCCGTCCGGGAAGTTTACTTGTATTTACAAAGTCTTCGCACCATAAGCCGGATCGAGGCAAGACGAAGGAAGGCAAGTGCTTTCCGGTTCAGGTTCTCCCAGTCCTTGGCCAAGCGACGGCAGCGATTGAGCCAGGCAATCGTCCTCTCAACGATCCAGCGTTTCGGGAGAACGACGAAGCCCTTGGCAGCATCGGATCGTTTGACGATCTCCAGCTTGACCCGCCGCAGGACTTGCTTCAGCGCGTTCTGGAACTTCGGTCCCTGGTAGCCGGCGTCGGCGTAGAGCTTGCGCAGGAACGGGAACAGGCCGAACAGGGTCGCCAACAACAGCACGCCGCCGTCGCGGCCCTGGATGTTGGCGGCATGCACAATGAGTTGGAGCACCAAGCCTTCGGTGTCTACCAGCAGATGGCGTTTCTTGCCTTTGATTTTCTTGCCAGAATCGTACCCTTGCGGATCAATCGCGCGCCCCCTTTTTCGGCGCTCTTCACGCTCTGGCTGTCGATGATCGCTGCCGTCGGGCTGGCCTCGCGCCCGGCCTGCTCGCGGCACTGCACATAGAGGGCAAAGTGGATGCGCTCCAGCGTACCGTCCCAATCCCAGCGATCGAGATAGTCGTGCAGCGTGCTGCGCGGCGGCAGGTCCTTGGGGATCGCCCGCCACTGGCAACCAGTGCTCAGGATGTACATCAGTCCGTTGACGATTTCGCGTTCATCCACGGTGCGGTGCGCGCCGCCGTGCTTGGCCGGCGGGATCATCGGGACCACCATGCCCCATTCAGCATCAGTCAGGTCACTCTCATAGCGGAGTTGACTACGGTCGTAGAGCGCGCGGTTTTCCTTGGTCCACATGCTCACAAAGTGGTAAGTGACTTACCATATTCAAGATCTTCCCGGACGGACACTTAGACTTTCTTGGCCCTATCAGTCATCGATCCACATCAAGAACCGCCTTTCCCACCGGTGCCGCCAATATGGCACGATCGCCGGCCTTGCCGCCCGGCAGTTTATGCCGGCGCGTTCACGCCGCCGGGCAAGGTTTGCCCGGGTGTCCGGCCGCCGGCTGACGGAAATCCGCGGGTTCGCCGCTGGCATGCGGTTTGCTGCGCCGGGTCCATCCACACCAGAGCGTGGCGGACCACCCTGCGGCGGCGCCCCAACAACAGGAGCCTGATATCGTGTCCATCGGCAGCATCACGTCCAATCCCTGGCTCTCGTCGCTGACGCCGCAATACGGTATCGGCGCAGCCGGCAGCAGTTCGTCCACGTCGTCAACCGATGCCGGCAGCACCACGCAAGGCAGTTCCACCACCGCCTCGTCCGACCTGACGGCGTCATCAACCACCGCGTTCAGCAACGCCTTCCAGCAACTCGCGTCGGACATTCAGGCGATGCTGGTGCAGGCGCAGAGCGGCACCTCCGCCGCGTCGGCCACCACCGCCAGCACCACCGCCACCGCTACTGGCACTGGCACCACTTCCGCCGGCACCGGAACGGATTCCACCGGCAGCACGACCGCCGTCACGCCCGAACAGAAGCTGGCGACCGACCTGGAGTCGCTGATCAGCCAGTTGCAGAACAATCAATCCGGCAGCGGCCAGACCGCCTCGGGCCAGGACACGGCGACTGGCGCCGGCCAGGTCCACGGGCATCATCATCACCATCATTTCGAGGACGGCAGCACGACGCCATCGACCAACGCGGCCTCCACGACCGCGGCGTCAACAACCACGGCCTCGACCACCACGGCTTCAACCACCACCGCGTCAACGACCACAGCCTCGACCACCACGGCTTCAACCACCACGGGATCGACGACCGCAGCATCAACCACAGCGGCATCCACCACGGTGACGCCGAGTATCGACCAGGAGGTGGCGCAGACATTCGCAGCCGATATCACCCTGGCGCTGCAGGCCTATACCAGCTCGGCCGCCAACACCGCGACCTCCGCTGTGGTGGCCTAGGAACGGCCCTGCCGCCCCCCACCGCTATGGCAGCAAGGCCCGCAGCGCCTCCAGCTCAACCAGTGTCCGCACCAATACGGCGCGCAGGCGTGCCGCCTCGGGGTCCTTGGACCGCGGCGGCAAGGGCGGTTTGTCATCCGTCAGCCCGGACATCGGCGATGCCGTCTCCTCCGCCCCGGCGTCCGGCTCGACATCGCGCTCGGCCGCGGCCGCGGCCCGCTCGTCCGGCGTGGCCGGCGGGATATCGTCCGACAGCCGGCCGCCGCCCTCGCGCAGCAAACGCTGCACGCCTTTGATCGTATAGCCCTGGATGTAGAGAAGATCCGAAATGCGGCGCAGCAGCGCGATGTCGTCAGGACGGTAATAGCGGCGGCCGCCGCCGCGCTTGAGCGGCTTCACCTGGGGAAACTTGGTCTCCCAGAAGCGCAGCACATGCTGCGGGATGTGAAGCTCGTCGGCCACCTCGCTGATGGTGCGGAACGCGTTCGGTGCCTTCTTCAGTTTGGCGCGTGCCGGGTCTTGCCCCTCGCCGTCATCACCGTCATCGGCGGGACGCACCGCCAACGACGCTGTCATTCGTCATCTCCGCCACCCTCGGGCGGCACGGCATGGTTCACATGCGCCTTCAGCACCTGGCTCGGGCGGAACACCAGAACCCGGCGCGGCAGAATCGGCACCTCGACCCCGGTCTTCGGGTTGCGACCGATCCGCCGCCCCTTCTGGCGCACGGAAAACGTGCCGAATCCGCTGATCTTGACGGATTCCCCCGCCTCCAGCGCGCTGGCCATACGTTCCAGCACAAGTTCCAGCAGGTCGGCGGATTCGTTCCGCGACAGACCGACCTGGGTGTAGATGCTCTCGGCAAGCTGGGCGCGGGTGACGGTGTTCATACCCAGACGCTAGAAAGCCTTTGGCGACTCGTCAATAAAGGTTCGGAGAGCAAGTGCTTGATGCGGGGGGAGAAAGGCCAGATTCGCTGCCCTGGTGGCCGCCGCCCTACAGCCGTACCAAGGCTGATCCCCAGGTCAGGCCGCCGCCGAGCGCCTCCATCAACACCAGTTGCCCGCGCCGGATTCGCCCATCGCCATAGGCCTCGGCCAGGGCCAGGGGAATCGAGGCGGCCGAGGTATTGGCATGGCGATCGACAGTCAGCACCACGCGTTCCGCCGGCAGGCCCAGCTTGCGGCCGACCCCGTCGATGATGCGGGCGTTGGCCTGGTGCGGCACCAGCCAGTCCACGTCGGCGGCGGCCAACCCGTTGGCGGCCAGCGCCTCGTTCACCGCGTCCGACAGGCGGGTGACGGCGTGGCGGAAGACTTCGCGCCCGTTCATTATCAGGTGACCGGACCGGTCGGGGCGCCCGACCGCGCCATCAACATACAGAATATCGCCCAGCCGGCCGTCGCTGTGCAGATGGGTGGACAGAATGCCGGGCGACTCGGCCCCCACCGCGCCATCGGTGGCGCGCAGGAACACCGCGCCGGCGCCGTCGCCGAACAGCACGCAGGTGCCGCGGTCCTGCCAGTTCAGCAGGCGCGAGAACACTTCCGCGCCGATCACCAGCACGCCGCGGGCCTGCCCGGACCGCACCAGCGAATCGGCCACCGACAGGGCGTAGATGAACCCGCTGCACGCCGCCGAAAGGTCGAAGGCGAAGCCGCCGGCGCCGATTTCGGCCTGCACCCGCACGGCGGTGGCCGGGAACACCTGGTCGGGCGTGGAGGTGCCGAGCACGATGGCATCCACCTCCTCGGCCGCCGCGCCGGCGTCGGCCAGGGCGGCGCGGGCCGCCGCGCTGGCCATGAAGGCGCAGGTCTCGTGCGGGGCGGCCAGGTGGCGCTGGCGGATGCCGGTGCGCTCGCGGATCCAGCTATCCGAGGTCTCGACGCGCCCGGCCAGCGCGTCGTTGGTCACCACGTTCTCCGGCAGGTAGGCGCCGATGCCGGCCAGCACGGCCCGGGTCAGGGGGGTCGGCGCCGGCCCTGGATGAGTGGCCGTCTGGTGTCCGCCCTCAGCGGGCAGCCGCGATGCGCTGGCCGTCGTTGCTGCCCGCTGGGCTGCCTGCTGATCCATTCGTGGGTCCCGATTCCGCCGTCCCGTTGCGGGCCTGGCTGTTCTGCCGCGGTACCCCAGGGAGTTGCGGACCGATACGGCCGAGCCCCTCGCGGATGCGGTCGTTGAAATGATGCACGACCATGTCCATGGCCACGTCCACCGCATGGGCGAAGCCGGGGCCGTCAGTGCCGCCGTGCGATTTCACCACGACCCCGTTCAGACCCACCATCACGGCGCCATTGTAGCGCCGCGGGTCCACCAGCTCGCGCAGCCGCTCCAGCTCCGAGCGCGCCAGCAGATAGCCCAGCTTGGCCGTCAGCGAGGCGGTGAAGGCCTGCCGCAGCAGTTGCAGCACCAGCTTGGCGGTGCCTTCGGTGGTCTTCAGCGCGACGTTGCCGGTGAAGCCGTCGGTGACGATGATATCGGTGGTGCCGGCGGCGATGTCGTGACCTTCGACGAAGCCGTGGAACTGCGGCGCGATATGGGTCTCACGCAGCACATCGGCGGCGGCGCGGATGCGGTCGTCGCCCTTCAGCTCCTCCGAGCCGACATTCAGCAGGCCGATCGTGGGCGCGGTCAGGCCCAGCACGGTGCGGGCGAACACGTCGCCCATCACGGCGAACTCGACCAGATTTCGGGTATCGCACACCACGTTGGCGCCAAGGTCGAGCATCACCACGTCGCCGCGCACCGAGGGGGCGATCGCCGCCATGGCGGGGCGGTCGATGCCGGCCATGGTCTTGATGATGATCTTGGCCAGCGCCAGCAGCGCGCCGGTATTGCCGGCCGACACCACGCCGGCGGCCTCGCCGCTGGCAACCGCGTCGATCGCCACCCGCATCGAGGCGTTGCGCATCCGCAACGCCGCGGTGGGCTTGAGATCGCTGGCGATTTTGTCGGGCGCGTGGCGCACCGTGCAGACGCTGGCGGCGGCCGGGTATTGCCGCAGCAAGGGCGCCAGCTTCAGCTCGTCGCCGACCAGCAGGAAGCGCGCCGTAGGATGACGTTCGGCGGCAATGTCGATGCCATGCACCACGATCTCGGGCGCCTGGTCACCGCCCATCGCGTCCACCGCCAGGGTGAACGGGGCGGTCGTGCCCGTGCCGGTAGTGCCTGTGCCGGTCGTGCCGGTGACGGTCATGGCTGAGCCCCCGTGCCCATTCCCTCCCGGCGCGACGCACGCCGGCAGGCCGGCGCCGGGAAGCGGTATTGCATCATGGGCACTCTCCGCACCGGACCACGCCAATCAGGCCCGGACGGCAGCCTTCAGGGCTTTCCCCGCAGCCACCACCTCGCGCCCGTCGTAATGGCCGCAATGGCTGCACACATGATGCGGGCGCTTCAGCTCGCCGCAATTGGGGCACTCGGCGTGCGCCTCGGTCGGCAGGGCATGATGGCTGCGGCGCATGCCGCGACGCGACGGCGAAGTCTTTCGCTTGGGAACAGCCATGGGACAATGCCCCTCCGGTCTGCGTGATGCTCCAGGGTGGCTTGGGCGGTGAATCGCCGCGGGGCCGTCGGGAGGCGGTCACAAGTATGTCAATAGCGCGAGGCGCGCCGTCTAGCAGAGGGCACCCCCCCCTGCAAGCAGCCGCATGCATAGGACCCATCCTAGTGGCGCGGTTGCCGGCGTGCCAGCGCGGCGAACGGTGAATCCGCTGCCGATTCGACCTCGGCGGGCAGGGTGGCGTCCGGCTTGCGCGGATAGGGGTCGAGCGCCAGGGCCAGTTGTTCGGCCGCCGCCTCGCCGAGGTCGATGGCGGCGCCCGGGTAGGCGATTTCGTCATCGGCTTCGGGATCATCGTCGTCGGATTCGCGGCCGGCCGGCACGAAGCGCAGCCGGAACCGCTCCTCGGTCACGGTCTCGAAGGAGTCGAGCGTCAGCACGCAGATCCGCACCACCCGCGCCTGCAAATCGCCCTCCGCCAGCACGATCCCGCCGGGGAGGGCCGACAGGCTGAACCGGCAGAGGAAACTTTCAACCGCCGGAATGTCCATGCGCGCCGCCAGCGCCCGGCACTCCGCGTCGTCCGCCCGCACCTCGACCGCCAGCCCGCCCGGTCCGACACGGTCCACCGCGAGGGGCCGGTAAAGTTCCGGGCGCGGCAGCTCGGGGCTCACGGTCGCGCCTTCGCGGCGGTTTCGGCCGGCAGGAAGGCAATCCGGCCGTCGATGAGGGGCTGGCCGGCGAGATGCGAATCCTGCGCCTGCACGATAGCGGCGAGCAGTGCCGGGCCGGCGCCCGCCTCGGCGCCGCGCCAGACATTGCGCGCCAGCGCCATCGCCAGGGTCGCGGAATCGCTGGTCTCCAGCGCGCGGGCATAGGCGGTGGCGCGGCCGTTGAACGCCTCCCACATCACCTTCACCTTCTTGCCGACCGAGAGATCGCCGACCCCCATTTCGCGCAGGTTCACGTCCATGTCGTTGAACATCGCGTCGAACACCGCCTGCGCCAGATCGGGGCCGGGCCGGGGCTGGGCCTGCAGGTGGCGGATCACCAGAAAAGTGTGCAGCCCGACCAGGTCGAACCGTCCGTCCAGCGTGTCCGGCGCGCCGACGGTGGAGTACAGGTACGGATCGCGCGCCGCCGCCACGGCGCCCGAATAGAGAACATAGCCGGTCCGCTCATGGGGATTGCCACGCCAGAACCCCAACAAGCCCCTCAACAAACCCATCCACCGCTCCTTCTCCGGCTGGTCCCGCGCGCCGATCCTGGACTCAGGATCGATTGACACTTCCGGGCCGCCGTGACACCCGATACACCTAACGCCGCCGTCGCGCCGGTCAACGTGGTGTCGTGTCAACATGGGGTCGGGCCGCGCGCCCCAGCGCACGTGGCCGGTTCCCAGGAGTCCGGCCCCCAGGAGGACGACCCCGCTTTGCCCAGTTTGCCCACCCGCCCGCTTGTTGTCGCCCGCCCGCTTGTCTCCAGGCTGCTCGCCGCCCTGCTGGCCTCGGCCACGCTCGCCGGGTGCGGCCTGCCGTCATTCATGACCTTCCCGCCACAGGTGCGCGGCAACAAGGTCGACGAGGCGTTGCTGACGCAGCTTGTTCCGGGCACCTCCACCCGCGCCGACGTCACCGCGCTGATCGGCACCCCCACCGCCCGCGCGACCTTCGACGACAACACCTGGATCTATATCGGCGAGGTCACCAAGCCGGTGATCGGCGCCACCAACGAGGTGCTGGACCAGCAGGTGGTGGTGCTGACCTTCGACCCGCAAGGCGTGCTGCGCGGCATCGAGCGCAAGTCGCAGGGCGATGCGGTGCCCGTGTCGGTGGTGACGCGCGCCACGCCCGCCCCGGGCAACGACGCATCGTTCATGCAGCAGTTGCTCGGCAATGTCGGCCGGTTCAGCCCGGTGGACACCAGCGGCGGTCACTCGGCCGGGTCGTCCAACCGCAGCAATTAACGGACCCGCTCCCTTATGGGTCCAGGGCAGAGTCCTGGTCATCAAAATGGGCCATCAAAATGGCTCCATCCCGCCACCGCAATGGGAAGGGGCGAGCCATCAGCCGCGCGAACCGTCACCTGCGGCGCCCCGGCTCGAAACGTGCCGATCCGGGTGACCGGTGTTCCGGCGCGGCGGGCCGCTTCGGTCAATGCCGGTTCGGCGTCCGGCGGCACGGCGAGAAGCAGTTCGTAGTCATCGCCGCCGCTCAGGCACAGCGTCAGCCGCCCCGCCGCGCGCGCCGCCGGTGACAACGGCACGGCCGCCGCCTCGATGACGCAGCCGACCCCGCCGGCGCGGCAAAGATGCCCCGCATCCTGCACCAGCCCGTCGGACACATCCATGCCGGCATGGGCGATGCCCGCCACCGCTTGACCCAGCGCCAGCCGCGGACGCGCCAGCCGGTAGCGGCCGGCAAGGTACCCGTCCGGGTCGGCGATCTCGCCGCGCGCCGCCAGCAGGCCGAGCGCCCCGTCGCCGATGGTGCCGCTGACCCACAGCCCGTCCCCGTCCCGCGCCCCGGTGCGGCGCAGCGCGGCACCGGGCGCCACGTGGCCGAGGATCGTCAGCGACAGGCTCACCGGCCCGGGCGTTGAGGTGGTGTCGCCCCCGAGCAGAAACACGCCGAATTCGGCCTGATCGTTGGCCAACCCGGCGGCGAATCCGGCGAACCAGGCATCCGGCGTGCGGCGCGGAACCGACACGGTCATCAGGTAGCCGAGCGGCACCGCCCCCATGGCGGCGAGGTCGGACAGATTGGTCCGGAGCAATTTTCGCGCGATCAGGTCGGGCGGATCATCCGGCAGAAAATGCACGCCCGCCACGATGGCGTCGGCAGCCACCACCAGTTCGCGGCCGGGCGGCGGCGCCAATACCGCGGCATCATCGCCAAGATCGAGGGCGCCCGGCCCGGCGAGCGGCCGAAAATGCCGCGCAATGAGCGAAAACTCGGCGGGAAGCGAGAGAGCCGGGGGCACCGGCCTAGCCCGCGTCGGCGAACTCCGCCGGGCGAAGCTGGCGGGCGACCCGGTCGAGTACGCCATTGGCCATGCGCGGTTCCTCGCCGTCGAAGAAGCCGTGCGCCACGTCCATGTACTCGTTGATCACCACCTTCGCCGGCGGGCCATCCGGCATCCACAGCTCGGCCGCGCCGGCGCGCAACAGCGCGCGCAGCACCGGGTCGAGCCGCGCCAACGGCCAGTCCTCGGTCAGCGCCGCCGACAGGATCGGGTCGAGCGTGTCCTGCTGGCCGGTCGCCGCGCGCACGATCTGGGCGAACAGCGGCACGTGCACGTCGGCCACCCGGCCGTCCTCGAAGCCGCCAGTGCCCGGCAGGTCGCCCAGGCGGTGGCGGACGAACTGGTCGATCACCGTCTCCGGGCTGGATTGCGCCTGCTCGGCCTGGAACAGCGCCTGCACGGCGGCCACCCGCGAGCCGGTGCGCGGACGCCCCTGCGCCCGCCCCCCGGCTGCGGCCCCCCTTGATACGGACGGTGTCGTGGACGATCGGCCATCACTCAACCCCCAGCCAGCGCGCCGCGTGGATCTGCAGCAGCGCCGCGACGGCCGCCTCGGCACCCTTGTTGTGGCCGTCCAGCGCCGAGCGCGCCACGGCCTGTTCCACCGGGTCCACGTCAGCAGCCCGGTGCCCAGGCACAGGCCGAACTGCAGCACCACCTGGGTGAGCCCCGCCATCGCCTCGCGGCAGATATACTCGTAATGGTCGGTCTCGCCGCGCACCATGCAGCCCAGCGCGACGTAGCCGTCGAACAGCCGGGTGCCGTGCGCGGCCAGCCGCACCGCCTCGGCCAGTTCCAGCGCCCCGGCCACGTCCAGCACCTCGAAGCGGGCACCGGCCTCACGCAGCATGCGCGCCGCCCCGTCCCGCAGCCCGTCCACCACTTCGGTGTAATACGGCGCCCGCACGATCAGCAGATGCGGCGGCGGCCCCTCGATGTGCGGGGCGGTCGGCAACGGTGCGTCAGCAGTGCTCATTCGCACGCCTCCGGCATGACACTCATGCCCCATCCACCGGCTGGCGGGCGACGATGTTCAACCCGTAACCCTCCAGGCCGATGATGGTGCGCCGCGTGTTGGACAGCAGGATCATGTTCTTCACGCCCAGATCGAGCAGGATCTGCGCGCCGATGCCATAATCGCGCAACTCGCCGGTGCGGCCGCGGCTGCGCCGACAGCAGCCGCACCCGCTCGGCCAGCGCGGTCTTGCCGAGTGCTCGCGGATCAGCACCACCACGCCGCGGCCGGCCTCGGCGATCATGTGCATGGCGTTATGCACGTCGCGATCCAGTGCGGCGGCCGGTCATGTCGTCCAGCAGATCGACCGCGTGCATGCGCACCAGCACCGGCTCGGGCCCGGACAGGTCGCCCTTCACCAGCACCAGATGCTCCTGGCATACTCGACCGTGTTGGCATAGACCATCGCGCGCCAGTCGCCGCCGGCGGCATGCTGCAGCACGCCTTCCTCCACCTTGCGCACCAGCCGCTCGGTCAGGCGGCGGTGGCGCGATCAGGTCGGCGATGGTGCCGAGCTTCAGGTTGTGGTGCTGGGCGAAGGCCACCAGGTCCGGCAGCCGCGCCATGGTGCCGTCGTCGTTCATGATCTCGCAGATCACCGCCGGACGGGTTCAGCCCGGCCTTGCGGGCGATATCGACCGACGCCTCGGTGTGGCCGGCGCGCACCAGCGTGCCGCCCTCGCGCGCCACCAGCGGAAACACGTGGCCCGGCGTGGTGATGTCGTCGCGGCGCGCTATCGGGGTTGATCGCCACGGCGATGGTGTGCGCCCGGTCGGCGGCGGAAATGCCGGTGGTGACGCCCTCGCGCGCCTCGATCGACACGGTGAAGGCGGTCTGGTGGCGGGTGCCGTTCTGCTGGCTCATCAGCGGCAGGCCGAGCTGTTCCACCCGCTGCTGGGTCAGCGCCAGGCAGATCAGCCCGCGGGCGTGCCGGGCCATGAAGTTGATCGCGTCCGGCGTGGCGAACTGCGCCGGAATGACCAGGTCGCCCTCGTTCTCCCGGTCCTCGTCATCGACCAGGATGAACATGCGGCCGTTGCGGGCTTCCTCGATCAGTTCCTCGCGCCGAGGCGAGGTATTCCGACAGTCGAGCGGTGACGAGTTCAGCGGCAGGTTTTCCATCACGCCGTCTCCGCGAGCCGGGCGACGTAGCGCGCCAGCATGTCGATCTCGATGTTCACCCCGTCGCCCGGCATGGCGGTCGCCGAAGCCGGTGACCGAGGCGGTGTGCGGAATGACGTTCACCCCGAAGCTATCGCCCTGCACCTCGTTGACCGTCAACGATACGCCGTCCACGGCGACGCTGCCCTTGACCGCGATGAACCGGGCCAGCGGCTCGGGCACCCGGAACAGCCAGCGCGTGGAGCCGTTCTCCGGCGTCGCCGACGACCGCCTCGCCGACGCCGTCGACGTGGCCGGAGACGATGTGGCCGCCCAGTTCGTCGCCCATCCGCAGCGACCGTTCCAGGTTCACGCGCGTGCCCGGCCCCCAGGTGCCGAGCGTCGTTTTCGACAGCGTCTCGGCCGAGGCATCGACGGCGAAACCAGTCCGGCGCCGACCTCGATCGCGGTCAGGCAGCAGCCCGAGCAGGCGATCGAGGCGCCGAGCGGAATCGTTGCCGGTATCCGGCCAGGGCGTCGCGATCACCAGCCGCATGTCGGCCCCGGCGCCGATCGGCGTGAGTTCGCGCACCGTGCCGATGCCGGTGACGATGCCGGTGAACATCAGGCTGCTCTCCTCAATTCGGTCAGCATATCGTCGCCCAGCCCGGTCGCCGAGGCGCGGACGAAACGCGGCATGGCGGCGAGCCTCTCGATGCCGAAAGCCTGCACCGCCGGCCAGCCGTCGCCGCCCATCACCGCGGGCGCGTGGAACCAGGCGATGCGGTCCACCAGATCGGCGCGCAGCAGGGCAGCCGCCAGCTGGCCGCCGCCTTCCACCAGCACGCGGGTGATGCCCCGCGCGGCCAGCGCCGCCAGGGCGGCGGCCAGATCGACGCCGGGCGTGCCGGCGGCCACCGTGATCACGCTCACGCCGGCCGATTCGAGGGCGCGGCGGCGCTCGGGGTCGGCGCCGTTGCGGGCGATCAGCCAGGTCGGAGTCTGCGCAGCGGTCGCCACCAGCCGGCTGGTGAGCGGGGTACGCAGGTGGCTGTCGGCCACCACGCGCACGAGCTTGACCGGGTCGTAGCCGGGGATACGGCAGGTCAGGTCGGGGTCGTCGGCCAGTCACCGTGCCCACCCCCACCATCACCGCGTCGTGCCGGCCGCGCAGCGCGTGCGCCATGCGCCGCGCCGGCTCGCCGGTGATCCACTGGCTCTCGCCGGTGCGGGTGGCGATGCGGCCGTCAAGGGTGGAGGCGAGCTTCAGCGTGACCAACGGGCGCCCCAACCGCACCCGGCTGAAGAAACCGGCATTCACCTCCTCGGCCTCGGCTGCCAGCAACCCCTCCTCCACCACGATGCCGGCGGCGCGCAGCCGGGCAATGCCCGGCGCCGTCCACCCGCGGGTCGGGATCGCGCGTGGCGATCACCACGCGCGCCACGCCGGCGGCGATCAGGGCGTCGGTGCAGGGCGGGGTGCGGCCATGGTGGCAGCAGGGCTCCAGCGTGACGTAGACGGTGGCGCCGCGCGCCGCCGCGCCGGCCATGGCGAGTGCCAGCGGCTCGGCATGCGGCCGTCCGCCCGGCGCGGTGACGGCGCGGCCGACCACGCGCCCGGCGCGCACCACCACGCAGCCGACGGAGGGGTTTGGCCAGGCATTGCCCAGGCCCCGGCGTGCCAGGGCCAGGGCTGCACGCATATGTGAAAGATCGTCCATTCAATTAATTATGTAGGCTCGCCCAGCTCTCCAAGGAAGGTCTCGAAATCCTTCGCCTCACGAAAATTCCGGTAGACCGAGGCGAAACGGACATAGGCCACGGCATCCACTTCCTTCAGCGTCTCCATCACCAGCTCGCCGATCTGCTTGCTGGGGATGTCGCTCTCGCCGGAGGCTTCGAGCTGGCGGACGATGCCGTTGACGATGCGCTCGATTCGCTCCTCCTGCACCGGGCGCTTGCGCAGGGCGATGCGCACGGAGCGGGCCAGCTTGTCGCGGTCGAACAGCACCCGGCGGCCGTCCGACTTCACCACCGTGAGTTCGCGCAGTTGGACGCGCTCGATGGTGGTAAAGCGCTGGCTGCAGGCGGCGCAAAAGCGGCGGCGGCGAATCGCCGACCCGTCATCGGTCGGCCGGCTATCCTTCACCTGGGTATCGCCATGACCGCAAAAAGGGCAGTGCATCTACCCCCCAGATCCCGCAAGGGTCCAGGGGCCAAGCCCCTGGTAGGGGTCCAGGGGGCAAAGCCCCCTGGCGGGGTCCGGGGCAGCGCCCCGGCCGGACCGCACAATCATTCCCGCGCGTAAACCGGAAACCGCGCACAGAGCGCCAGCACCCGTTCCCCCACCGCCTGCTCAGCCGCCGCGTTACTGCCGTCGTTCGACCGCGCCAGCGATTCCAGCACCTCGTCGATCAGCCGCCCGATCTCCTGGAACTCGGCGATCCCGAAACCGCGGGTGGTGCCGGCGGGCGTGCCCAGACGCAGGCCGGAGGTGATCGCCGGCTTCTCGGGGTCGAACGGAATGGCGTTTTTGTTCGCGGTGATGTGGGCGCGGTCCAGGCTGGCCTCGGCGGCCTTGCCGGTGACGTTCTTGGGGCGCAGATCCACCAGCATCAGGTGGGTATCGGTGCCGCCGGTCACGATGGCCAGGCCCCGCTCGACCAGCGTCGCCGCCAGCGCCTTGGCGTTCGCCGCCACGGCTTGCTGGTAGGCGCGGAATTCCGGCGTCAGCGCCTCGCCGAAGGCGGCGGCCTTGGCGGCGATGACGTGCATCAGCGGGCCGCCCTGCAGACCGGGGAAAATCGCCGAGTTGATCTTCTTGGCGATCTCGGGATCGTTGGTCAGCACCATGCCGCCGCGCGGTCCGCGCAGGGTCTTGTGCGTCGTTGTGGTGACCACATGGGCGTGCGGCAGCGGGCTCGGATGCACACCGGCGGCCACGAGCCCGGCGAAATGCGCCATGTCGACCATGAAAACGGCGCCGACCTCGTCGGCAATGGCGCGGAAGCGGGCGAAATCGATCACCCGCGGATAGGCCGAACCGCCGGCGATGATGAGCTTCGGCCGCTCGGCGCGGGCCAGCCGCTCCAGCTCCTCGTAGTCGAGCAGCCCGTCGTCGCGGCGCACCCCGTACTGCACGGCACGGAACCATTTCCCCGACATGTTGGGGGCGGCGCCATGGGTCAAATGCCCGCCTGCCGCCAGGCTCATGCCGAGGATCGTGTCGCCCGGGCTCAGCAGGCCGAGGAACACAGCCTGGTTGGCCTGCGAACCGGAATGCGCCTGGACG
Source organism: uncultured Alphaproteobacteria bacterium (assembly GCA_963709085.1). Classification (GTDB taxonomy): domain Bacteria; phylum Pseudomonadota; class Alphaproteobacteria; order Acetobacterales; family Acetobacteraceae; genus Rhodovastum. Next base: position 2,106,027 of record CAVPVB010000007.1, on the reverse strand, counting down.
TTGGCAAAGCCACAGGAAAACAACTGCTTGGCGCGCTCGATGGCGAGGGTCTCGGCCACGTCCACCTCGGCGCAGCCGCCGTAGTAGCGCCTTCCGGGATAGCCCTCGGCGTATTTGTTGGTGAGGACGGAGCCCTGCGCCTCCAGCACGGCGCGCGAGACGTTGTTCTCGCTGGCGATCAGCTCGATGCCGTCCTGCTGGCGGCGCAGTTCATGGCCGATGGCGGCGGCCAGCTCGGGATCGGTCTCGGCGAGCGGGGCGTTGAAGAAGCGGTGCAGCTTCCCGGCCTCGTTCAGGACGGCATCGTTCATTCCTGGGTCCCTTTGGGAGAAGGGGTGAGCTTGGCGACTCGCTGATCGTGCCGCCCACCCTCGTAGCTGCCGGCGAGGAAGGCGCGCAGGATGGCCAGCGCCATGTCCTCCCCGGTCAGCCGGGCGCCGAGGGCGAGCACGTTGGCGTCGTTATGGGCGCGCGACAGCGTGGCGGTCAGCGGCTCGGAGGCGAGCACGCAGCGGATGCCGGCGTGGCGGTTGGCGGCGATGGAGACGCCGACGCCGCTGCCGCAGACCAGCACGCCGAAGCGCGCCTGCCCGGCCTCGACCGCCTCGGCCACGGCATGGGCGTAATCGGGATAATCGACCCGGTCGGGCGTGTAGGTGCCGAGGTCCAGCACCTCGTGCCCGGCCTCGCGCAGGGCGGAGGCCAGCACGATCTTCAGCGGAAACCCGGCATGGTCGCTGCCGACGGCGATGGCAGGGAGCGGTTCATGTGTCATGGTGTGGCACATCTAGCATCCCGGGGCGGCGCGGGGAAATGGCCGCGCCGCCCCTGTGACCACATTTCCGCCATGCGGCCCGTCCCCTTCAGCCGGCCGCTTTCAGCCGAATCGCGGACACCTCACACGCGGGCACACAAGCCCTTTCATGATGGCTCCACGGCCGGCGGATGCGCCGGCGTCTTGCGCCGCTTCGTCCACTCATCGAAGCGCTGCAGCACGACGAAGAACGACGGAACAAAAAGCACCGCCAGACAGGTCGAAGCGATCATACCGCTGAACACGCTGATGCCGAGGGATTTGCGGGCATTCGCGCCGGCGCCGGTTGCCAGCACCAGCGGCAGCACGCCGAGGATGAAGGCAAACGACGTCATCAGGATCGGCCGGAACCGGCTGCGTGACGCCGCCACCGCCGCTTCCAGGATCGACTGCCCATCGATGATCCGATGCTCGCGCGCCATTTCGACGATCAGAATTCCGTTCTTGGCCGACAGCGCGATCAGCAGCATCAGGCCGATCTGCACATAAAGATTCTTGGGCAACCCCAAGACCGGTCAGCACGAGGACCGGCCCCAGCAATGCCAGCGGCACCGCCGAAAGCACCGCCAGCGGCAGCACCCAGCTTTCATACTGGCCGGCAAGGCAGAGATAGACGAGCAGGATCGACAGGCAGAAGACGTAATAAAGCTGATTGCCGGTGATCTTCTCCTGGTAGGACATGGCCGACCATTCGTAGGTCATGTCGGGCGGCAGCACGCGCCTGGCGATCTCCTCCATGGCGGTGATAGCATCGCCCGAGCTGTAGCCGCGCGCGGGTCCGCCGACGATCGTGGCGGCGGGAAAGAGGTTGTAGAGGGTGATCAGCGCCGGACCGACCGCCGGACCGATATGCGCGACCGCGCCGATCGGCACCATCTGCCCGTCCTGGCTGCGAACGTTCAGGTTCAACAAATCATCCGGCTGCAGGCGAAACTGCGAATCGGCCTGCACATAAACCTGCAATGAGAGACCGAACTTATTGAACTGATTGACATAGGTCGAGCCGACATAGTCGGTAAGCGCGGCGAACACGTCGCCTACCGACACGCGCAAGGTTTGCGCCCGGGCACGGTCCACGGTCAGCGCCACCTGCGGCGAGTCGGTCCTGAGCGTGGTCAGCACGTGCTGCAGGCGGGGGTCCTTATTGGCTTCGTCGATGATCTGCTGGGTGTAATTGTTCAGTTTGCGGTAGTCGAAGCTGCCGCCAAGCATTTCCACCTGCATCTGGAAGCCGCCGGCATTGCCGATGCCCTGGATGGGCGGCGGCGGCAGCAGGTAAATCCGCCCGTCCGGCAGCGACGTGAGGGCGCCCTGCAAACGCTCGTAAATCGACAGCAGGTCCTGATCCTTCGCCTTGCCGCGCTCGCCGAACGGCTTGAGAATGACCCAACTGGCGCCGCCGCTGGCCAAGTCGGCGCTGTTATCGAGCAGCGACAATCCCGAGATCGAGATCACCTGCTCCACGCCCGGCGTGTCGAGCGCAGCTTTCGTCACCTGCTCGAGCGATGCCGTCGTGCGCCCCAGCGAGGCGCCGTCCGGCAGTTGCACCGCGCCCAGCAGGTAGCCCTGATCATCGATCGGGATGAAGGCGGTCGGCAGACGGCCGAGCCCCCAGATGGCCCCGCCGCCGAGCGACAGCGCAATCAGCACCATCAGGCCACTGCGCCGCACCATCTGACCGATGAACGCCGAATAGCCGCTTTCCATCCGGTCATAGACGAAATTGAAGCCCCGATAGAACGCATTGCGCTTTTCCGGCGGCACCGGCGTGCGCAGCCACGACGCGCACTGCGTCGGCTTGAGGGTGGCCGCGTTCACCGCGCTGATCAACGCCGTCACCGCAATCACCAGTGCGAACTGCGCGAACATGTTGCCGGTCAGGCCCGGCACGAAGGCGGCCGGCAGGAACACCGCCATCAGCACCAGGGTGATGCCGATGATCGGTCCGAACAATTCCCCCATCGCCCTGATGGCGGAATCATGGCCCGACATGCCCCGCTCGATATACTTGGTCACGCCTTCGACGATCACGATCGCATCGTCCACCACGATGCCGATCGCCAGCACGATGCCGAACAAGGTGGACAGATTGACGGTGAAACCCAGCGCCGCCATGCCGGCAAAGGCGCCGATGATGGTGACCGGCACCGTCGTCGCCGGCACCATCGTCGCGCGGAAGTTCTGCAGGAATATCAGGATGACGATCAGCACCAGGATGCCGGCCTGGTAGAGGGTGGTGTACACCTCGTTGATCGAGGCGCTGACGAAGATGGTGGTGTCATACGGGATGGCATAGTGCAGCCCGGCCGGGAAGCGCTGGGAGAGTTCCGCCATCTTCGCCTTGATCTCGGCACCGACCTGCAGCGAGTTGGCCTCGGGGGTCTGATAGATGCCGATGCCCGCCGCCGGCTTCCCATTCAGCCTGAATTCCTGCGCGTAGGTCTGCGAGCCCAGCTCGATGCGCCCGACATCTCTGACGCGAATCAGGCGCCCGCCCTGGGCGGTCTGATCCTTGATGATAATGTCGGCGAACTGGTTCGGGTCGTTCAGGCGCGACTGGATGTCGACGGTGTACTGGAACGCCTGCCCCTTCGGTGCCGGCGGCATGCCCACCTGCCCGGAGGCGACGTTCTGGCTCTGCTGGCGGACCGAATCGATCACATCCTTCGGTACCAGCCCGAAGGAAAACAGCTTCTGCGGGTCCAGCCAGATCCGCATGGAATACTCGCCGGCGCCAAACACCTTCACGCTGCCGACGCCCGGCAGGCGCGCCAACACGTCGACCAGATTGATGGTCGCATAGTTGCTCAGGTACAGGCCGTCATATTGCCCGTCCGGCGCGTTCAGCGTCACGATCTGCAGGATCGCCGTGTTCTTCTTCTGAACGCTGACGCCCTGCGCCTGCACCGGCTGGGGCAGCGATGCCAGCGCAATCTGCACCCGGTTCTGCACCAGAACCTGGTCGATATCCGGGTCGGTGCCGATCGCGAAGGTGACCGTCAGACTGTAGGTGCCATCAGCGGCGCTGGTGGACTCCATGTAGAGCATACGATCGACGCCGTTCACCTGCGTCTCGATCGGCAGGGCGACGGTATCGATGATGGTCTGGGCGCTGGCGCCGGGATAGCTCGCGGTCACCTGCACCGTCGGCGGCACCACGTTCGGATATTGCGAGACCGGCAGACGGAACACGCAGACGATCCCGAGCAGCACCAGTACGATCGCCAGCACGTTGGCGAGGACAGGGTGCTCGATAAAATATTTTGACATCATCGGCGTGCGCCCTATCCGCCGATCGGCGTCGGTTGCGGCACCACCTTCGTACCGGGAGCGGCACGCCACAATTCGCCCACCACCACGCGGTCATCCGGCTTGAGGCCGGCGGTGATCACCCGCAGCGTACCGACCAGCTCGCCAAGCTGGACATAACGCTGCTGCACAACGTCGTTCTGGTCCAGGACCAGCAGGTAGCGGCCACCCTGATCGGCCTGCAAGGCGCGATCCGGCACCAGCAGGGCGCCCTGCATGTTCTTGCCCATCGGAAGCCGGATATTGACGAACATGCCGGGCAGCAAAGTCCGGTCGGGATTGCGCAGGATGCCGCGAACCAGCAGCGTTCCGGTCGCCTGATCGATCGCCGGCGCGACATATTCAAGCGTGCCGTGATGCGGGAAGCCGGTCTCATTGGCCAATGCGGCTTCGACCGGAATCCTTTGCATCTCCTCCAGCGTCAGCCGCCGCTGGTTCAGATTCTCCCGGATCTGCAACGCCTGCTGCGAGCTGATATTGGCAACCACATAGATCGGGTCGAGCTGAACGATCTCGGCCAACGCGGTCTGCTGACCGTTGCCGCCGACCACATTGCCCGGATCGACAAGATGCTTGCCCATCTGGCCGTCGAACGGCGCCCTGACTTCGGTATAGCTCAGGTTCAGTTGCGCGATCGCCACCTGTGCCTGCGCCGCCAGGATATTGGCCTCCGCGCTCTGCCGCTCGAAATTCCAGTGATCGACATCCACCTGCGTCGCGGCGTCTTTTTTGAGCAGCGCGGTGTAGCGGACCGTCTCGGTCTTCGCATAGACCAGCGCCGCCTGCTGCAGCTGCAGTTGCGCCTGCGCCTGCTGCAACTGCGCCTTGTACTGGTCCTGCTGGATGGTGAGGAGAAGATCGCCTTTCTTGACCAGCGCACCGTCGGCGAAATGTATTTTTTCCAGGTAACCGACAACGCGCGCGATCAGCTTCACCTCGCTGACGGCGGCGGCGTTGCCCGGAATCTCGAGATATTCGCTGACGTTCTGGATTTTCGGCTGCACCACCGGGATCGTCGGCGGGGCCTGCCCGGGGAATTGCGCCTGCACGGGCCGGCCTGCCACCGCGACCATCACCGCGGCCACGATCATCAGGCAGGCGAGTTTGCGCCCGCCCGCCCCAAACGAATGCATCACGAAATGATTGATCATGGCATCCTCACCACTGCGGCGCCCGAACGTCCGGCCCTCGGTCGGCCGGCGAAGGCAGCCCCGGTGCCGGCGGCTGCGGCTGGTCTGCGGGCGGCAGCGCAGAACCCCAATTGGTCCGGTTGCGCATCTCCTCGCGCGTCGCGGCGTTCACGAAGTCGTTGCTTTGCCGTATCTGCCAGCCGCCCCCGAGAGACCGGTAAACCGACGCCAGGCCCGTGGAGACGTTGCCGGAAGCGGATGCCAGGCTGTTCTGCGCCTGGTAGAGATTCTGCTCTGCGGTCAGCACGGTGGTGAAATCCCTTGTTCCCAGTAAGTACTGATCGATCGCGATAGCCAGGGCGCTGTTGGCCGCCGCGACGCTGCGGCGAAGCAGGTCGACCTGCTTGCGTCCCTGCAGGAAGGCGGCCAGACCGTTCTCCACTTCCTGCTGCGCCTTCAGCACGGAGTTCCGGTAGGCGATCAGCAAAGTCTGCAACCGCGCATCCTGCACCCGGACGTTGTTGGTGATCTGGCCATAGTTGAGAACCGGCCAGCTGAACGTGGGACCGAAGGCGAATTGGATGGCGTTGGCAGTGAAGACCTCGTTCAGGCGGTTGCTGCCGGTCGTGCCGGCCACGGTGCCAAACGCGCCGGTCAGGCTGAAGGCCGGAAACAGATCGGCCCTGGCGATGCCGATCTGGGCACTTTGGGCGGCGGCGGCGAGCTCGGCGCTGCGAATGTCCGGCCGGCGGCGGACCAGATCGGCGGGAATCCCGACAGCGACATCTTCCGGCGGAACCGGTATGCCGGACGAGCCCGCAAGCAGGGTGTCGAGCGATTCCGGCGTCATGCCCAGCAGCACGCGCAGGGCATTCTCCCCTTGTTCCAGCTGAGCCGTCAGCTGCGGGATCGTCGCTTCGGTCTGGGCCAGGACGTTCTCGGCCTGGAACACGTCGAGGCCGGTTGCGGTGCCGCCGTGGAACCGGTCCCGTGCGATGGCAAGCGCTTTCTGCTGCTTCACCACGTTCTCGCGGGCGATTTCGATCTGCTGCTGGAGTGTCCGAATGCCGATATAACTGGTCGCAACATCCCCCAGCAGGGTGACCAGCACGTCGTCATACGTCGCGATCGAGGCGAGATAGGTGGCATCCGCGGATTCCACCCCACGCCGGAACTTGCCCCAGAGATCCAGTTCCCACGCAACCTGGGTGCCGAGCGAACCGCGCCAGTAATTGCCAAGCGTGTGCAGAGGATTTGAGGTCGGATCGACCTGACTGGCCTGGTTGTAGCTTACGTTCGCCCCGATCTGCTGCGTCTGCGGGTAGAACTCGCCCGCCGCGACACCCAGCGCCGCCCGCGCCTCGAGCACCCGGGTCCCGGCCGCCAGCAGGGTCAGGTTCTGGTCGTAGGCAATCCTGATCAGCCGATCGAGCGTGGGATCGTGGAAAGCCGTCCACCAGTTCTCGTAATCCTGATGGTCGGTCTTGACCGTGGGGTCGCCCAATTCAAGCCATTTGTCGGCGAGCGGCGGAGTCGGTGCGGCAAAATCCGGCCCGACCATGCAGCCGGCGATTGGAAACAGCAGCAGCACGGCCAGGACCTGGCGGCGCGCTGGAACCGTTCGGGGAATGATACCGGCAACAACTGCCGGTAGCGATAGTGTCGGTCGTGTCCTCATGCGGACGCCGCCGCTCGCGTATCACGGTCGCAACTCACTCAGCCCCCCTTAACCTGGACGTTGACAAAGTCGCAAGGTCGCTGGCCATCACAGTCGCATCGTTTCGTTCTAACAGCCCGCCAACCCTATTGCCAGCGGGCTCTATGCCTGAATCGCACCGAAAAACAGCCGCATGACACCGGTTCAGCGTCTCGTTTTCCGAAACCATCATGTGAAATGGAATTACCACGGATCGGTCGTCGCCAGTGTTGGCGCGGCCGGCCCGATCGGGCTTAGATCGGCAACGCTCAAGGAAACGGAGACGGGACATGCGCATCCTGGTGCTCGGGGCCGGCGGTATCGGCGGCTATTACGGCGGGCGGCTCGCGGCGGCCGGCGTGGACGTAACCTTCCTGGTGCGGCCGCGCCGTGCCGGCCAACTCGCCACGGACGGGCTGGTCATCCGCAGCCCGCTCGGTGATGCGCAGGTAAAGGTTAAAACGGTGCTACGCGAGCACGCCGCGCCGGGCTGGGACGCCATCATTCTCGCATGCAAGGCCTATGACCTCGACGATGCCATCGCCACGATCCGGCCGGCCGCCCCCGGCGCGCTGATCATCCCGCAGCTCAACGGCATCCGCCATCTCGACGTGCTGGACGCCGCGTTCGGCGCCGACAACGTGGCCGGCGGCGTGGCGGTTATCGGCGCGGCCCTCGACCCCGACGGCACCATCCGCCACCTGAATACAACCCAGGGTTTTTCGCACGGCCCGCGCACCCCGGCGCAGCGCGAGCGTGCCGAACGGTTGCAGGCAGAGCTTCTCAAGGGTGGCTTCGCGCCTGTCCTGTCGGACAACATTCTGCTGGATATGTGGGAGAAATTCACCCTGCTGAGCACACTCGCCGGCATGACCTGCCTGCTGCGCGCGAATGTCGGCCAGATCGCCCGCACCGGGGAAGGGGCGGCGCTGATGCTGGAGATGTTCGCCGACGGCACCGCCGCGGCCGAGGCCGCCGGCTTCCCGCCGCGCCCGCGCTTTCTGGAGGCCACCCGGCAATGGCTGACCGACCGCGATTCCGGCAACGCGGCCTCCATGCTGCGCGATTTGCAGCGTGGCGGGCCGGTGGAGGCCGACCATATCGTGGGTGACATGCTGGCGCGCGTCCGCGCGACCGGCCGGCCCGCGACCCTGTTGCGGGCCGCCTACGCCCAGTTGCAGGCCTACGCAGTGCAGCGCGCGCCAACGCCCGATCGATAGAAGCCGGAATCACCCTGGAGGCCACGAAAGGGGGTCCAGGGCAGAGCCCTGGCCTTCCCTGCCTTATCTCACAAACGACGATGGCAGTCTCCCGGCCGCCGCTAGGGCCGGTTGACCGGAACGAATTTCTGCACCCGGTTGGCCCGGTCCACCTCCGTCGTGAACACATTGCCATGGCTGTCCACCGCAATGCTGTGCACCCAGTGAAACTCCCCCGGCCGCCGCCCCGGTCGCCCGAAGGCGCCCAGGATACTGCCGTCGCCACCGCGCAGGATGCGCACCTCCTCGTTCGTGCCATCCGCGTTGAACAGGAAGCTCTGTGCCGCATCGGGCGAGAACGCCAGGTCCCAGACGCTGCCGAGGCCGCGCGTCTCGGGCCGGACGAACCACTCGGCGACAAAGCTGCCATCGTGGCGAAACACCTGAATGCGGTCGTTCTTGCGGTCGCAGACATAGACCAGCCCGTCGCGCCCGAGCTTGACGCAATGCACCGGGTTGCCGAACTGCCGCGCCGGTGCGGCATGCGGGTCATACCCCAGATGGTGATCGGTCGGGCGCAGGCCATAGGCGCCCCAGTGGCGTTTGTAGGCGCCGGTATCGGCATCGAAGACGATGATGCGGTGATTGCCGTAGCCGTCGGCGACATAGACTTCGTTGGCGACCGGATCGACCCGCGTATCAGCGGGGCGGCCGAGTCTGGTCACGTCGTTGCTGTCAATTTTGGTGCCGGGGTGGCCGATCTGCAGCACAAACTTGCCGTCCCGGGTGAATTTCAGCACCTGCCCATCCTCGGCGCCGTTACCGCCGAGCCAGACGAACCCCTTGGGGTCCACATTGATGCCGTGCTCGCTGGTGAACCAGTCATAGCCATGACCGGGTCCACCCCACGCCTGCACAACGCGGCCCTCAGGGTCGAACTCGATAACCGGCGGTGCGGCGTGCAGCTTGTCAGCGCCCGGGCGCTGAATGATCCAGACATGGTCACGCTCGTCAGTGGCGACGCCGGAGACCTCGCCGTAGACCCAGTCATGCGGCAGCTTCTGCGGCCAGAACGGATCAACCTGCAGGCGCGGCGGGTCGGCTGCGTGCGCGGCAATAGAAAAAAGGACAACAACAAACGCCAGGAGAAGGCGCGTCATGATGATACTCCAGCAGCCGGGGCGCTGCCCCGGACCCCGCCAGGGGCGTCGCCCCTGGACCCCACCAAGGGCACAGCCCTTGGAACCCATTATTACGAGGAAACCTCAGCTCCGTACAGGGCGCGCGCCGCCGCCGCACTCACCAGTCCGTCGCGAACGTCACGTACCACCTTCGCAGGGTCGCGCTCGCGCGGATCGCCCATGCCGCCACCGCCAGGAAGCAGCAGCACAAGCCGATCACCATCCGGAATAACCTGAAATCCCTTTGTGCGCAGCGTCGCTCCCGACTTCAACAACACCGCCCCGGGCGCCCCGTCGCCGCCACCATCGCGCCCCTTCGGCGGATGGCCGACACGGTCAAACACCGCATTCACCGCAAACTCCAGATCGCCCTTGCTGCCAATCTCCATGACCTGCCCGAAGCCACCCCGCGTGCGCCCCGCCCCGGCACTGTCCGGCCGCAACTCCTTGCGCCAGAAAATCACCGGCGCCACATTCTCGGTCGCCTCCACCGGCATGGTGCGCACGCCGGAGGGAAACGCCGTACCGTCCAACCCGTCCAGCCCCGGCCGCGCGCCGGTGCCGCCGGAGTTGAAAGTGACGATCTCGAAATCCGCCACCACCTTCCGGTTGCCGCGAGCCTGGCCCGATACCGCAGCGCCCCCCCGCAACGGCGGATTCCACAGACAGGAACTGCCCTCGGCAGCTACGCGCTGCGGCACCACCTGATGCAGGCAGCCCATCATCAGATCGGGCAGCAACTGCCCGATCACGTGGCGAACCGACACCGGATAGGGACGCGGCGCATTGAGGATGCACCCCTCGGGAATAATCATGCGAAACGGCGCCAGCGATGCCCAGTTGTTGGGAATCTCCGGCGCCACCACCACCTTGATGCCGAAACAGGCATAGGCCCGGCAATAGGCCGCCGGCACGTTGATGCCGCGCTGCGACAGACCCGACGTGCCGGCGAAATCCACCTCGATTGTATCGGCGCGAATGGTCATGGCCGCCCGCAGATCAACCGGCGCCTCATAGCCGTCGCTGCAAATCCCGGCCCGGAACGTACCGCGTCGCAGCTTGGCGATTTCGGCGATGGTGGCGCGGCGCGAATTGTCAAAGATGAAATCGGCAAGCGGCTCCAGGCTCTCCATGCCGAACTCGTCCACCATGTGCGCCAGCCGCCGCGCGCCGGCATCGTTGCAGGCGCACAGCGAATAGACATCGCCTTCCAGCTCGACCGGCAGGCGCGACCCGGCCCGGATGAAATCGAAAAACGTCGCGTTCGCAACGCCCCGATCAAAGCATTTGATGATCGGAATGTACAGACCTTCCTCGAACACGCTGCGCCCTTCCGGACCCATGCCGAGGCCGCCCACGTCGATGACATGCGCCGTGTTGGCGAACAGCCCGATGATCCTGCCGCGATGAAAGGCCGGCGTGACCACGGTCAGGTCATGCAGATGCCCGGTGCCGAGCCAGGGATCGTTGGTGATGTAATGGTCCCCGGGCTGCATCGTCGCCGCCGGGAATTTGCGGAGAAAATGCCCCACGCTCTCCATCATCGAGTTCACATGGCCGGGCGTGCCCGTCACCGCCTGCGCCAGCATCCGGCCGTTGACGTCGAAAATCCCGGCGGAGAGATCGCCGGCCTCCCGCACCGTGGTGGAGAAGGCGGTGCGGATCATGGTCTGCGCCTGTTCCTCCACCACCGCGATCAGCCGGTTCCACATGATCTGCCGCTGGATGCCCGCCAGCGCGGCGTTTTCTCCCGCCATCACGCCCCTCCCCGCACGAGTTCGATATAGCCGAGCGCATTGATCCACGCCGACCAGCGCGGCCCGACGAGGGTGGACGTTTCAGCCTCGGCGATGATCGCCGGCCCGCGCAGCGAGGCGCCGGGGCCGAGCGCCGCGCGGTCGTACACCGCCCAGTCGGCGACCGCGCCGGTCACCGTGTCGCGCACCTCCTGCCGGCGCGCCGGGGCGGCGCTGCCGCCGGAACCTTGCGATTGCGGCGGCAGCATCGGCGTGGGCTCGGTCGCCACCAGCACGGCGTAGCTCATGATCTCGACATCCGAGCCGGGCACCGGACGGTCATAGAAGCGCGTATAGGCGGCATCATAGGCGGCGCGAATGCCGGCGGCGTCGTCCGGCCCCAGGCGCCGCGCCGGCAGCGTCACCGGAATTTCGTGCCCCTGCCCCACATAGCGCATGAAGGCCATGCGGCGCTGTCTCGTCGGCGCGCCGAAACTGCCCTGCGCCACCACCGCGTCGGCCTCCGCCGCCATATCGTCGAGCAGGGCATTCACCGCACCCACATCGAGCGCGGAAAAGCGCTGATACAGGCTGCGCACCACCTCATAGCCCACCGGCGCCCGCAGGAAGCCGATGGCGCTGCCGACACCGGCGCCGGCCGGCACCAGCACGCGGTCGATCCCCAGCTTCTCGGCCACCCGGCAGGCATGCACCGGACCGCCGCCGCCGAAGGCGATCAGCGTGCGCCCGTCATAGCTCTTGCCCGATTCGACGGCATGCACGCGGGCCGCATTGGCCATGTTCTCATCGACGATTTCGACCACGCCGAGCGCCGCCATGGCCGCATCCAGCCCGAGCGCGTCGCCCAGTTCCGCCGTCAGCGCGCGCGCCGCGGCCGGCGTGTCCAGGCGGATCGTGCCGCCGGCAAACCGCCCGGCATCGTAGCGGCCGAGCACCAGATTGGCGTCGGTCACCGCCGGCCGCGTGCCGCCACGCCCGTAACAGGCCGGGCCGGGATCGGCGCCCGCACTCTCCGGCCCCACCGCAATGCGCCCGAGCCCATCGAGCCGCGCGAGGCTGCCGCCGCCGGCGCCGATCTCCACCATTTCGATCACCGGAATGCGCAGCGGCAGGCCAGAGCCGCGGCGGAACCGGCCGATCCGCGCCACCTCGAAACTGCGCGCGGTCTGCGGCCGGTACTCGTCGATCAGGCAGATCTTGGCGGTGGTGCCACCCATGTCGAACGACAGCACGTTGGCCAGGCCGCATTGCCGGGCGATATCGGCCGAGAAAATCGCCCCGCCCGCCGGGCCGCTTTCCACCAGGCGGATCGGGAAGCGGCAGGCGGTCTCGATAGTGGTCAACCCGCCACCGGACAGCATCAGAAAGATCGGCGCCGCCATCCCCAGTGCGCGCAGCTCCTGCTCCAATTGCCGCAGGTAACGCACCATCAGCGGCTGCACATAGGCATTCGCCACCGTGGTGGAAAACCGCTCCCACTCGCGCATCTCCGGCGAGACCTCGCAGGACAGCGACACCGGCAGGGCCGGCAGCGCCTCGGCCAGGATGTCGCGCACCCGGCGCTCATGCGCCGGGTTCACGAATGCGTGCAGGAACCCGACCGCGACACTCTCCACCCCCTCGCGCTGCAGCACCGGGACAAGGCCGCGCACCGCGTTCTCATCCAGGGGGCGCAGCACGTGGCCCTCGTTGTCGAGTCGCTCCGGCACCGGCAGGCGCAAAGATCGCGGCACCAGCGGCTCGGGCAGCACGATGTTGAGGTCGTACTGGTCGTAACGGCTCTCATTGCCCAGCGCGAGCACGTCGCGAAAGCCTTCGGTGGTGAGCAGCGCGGTGCGGGCGCCCTTGCGCTCGATGATGGCGTTGGTGGCCAGGGTAGTGCCGTGGATGAGAATGGCGATGTCGCTGGCGGCAAGCCCGGCGGCGCCAAGGATGCGCACGATACCGTCCAGCACGCCGCGCTCGGGCGCCTGCGGCGTGGTCAGCACCTTGGCGGTGCTGCGACGCCCGTCATGCTCGAGGGCAAGATCGGTAAAGGTGCCGCCGATATCGACGGCAAGCCGGGCGGGGGGCATCGGCGGCGGCGCCTCCGGTTGCTGCGGGGCGGGGCAGTGAAGCCCTGGCGCCCCGCACTGGCAAGGGGGCGGCTGCGCGTGCGGCCCGGTGGTGCCGGCACTGCCCGGCCGCTATGGGGGGCGCCGCAGCCGCACCGCCGCGGTCGTGGATCGAGGACCTGTCGCATGCCTGCAACCGTCACCCTTCTGGCAACCGCCGCCACCGCCGCGCTGGTCGTGACAGCCTGGCGCAACAACTTCGCCGCCCATCCCGGCGCGGACAACGAACAGGTCCTCAACTCCCGCTCGCCGAGCCGCAGCAGCGCCTTCCTCGCCCGCCTGTTCGACCGCGTGCTCGCCGACCGGCCGGCGGGCGCGCCGCCGGCGGTGCTGTGCGATATCGGCGGCGCCGGGCAGATCACCCCGGCCTCCGACCCGGGCGGGCGGATCGGCACGGTGATCCAGGTCAACGACCCCGAAGGCGTGCCCGGCGCCATCCCCGAGGCGGCGTTTCATGCCCTGGCCCGCACCGATCTCGACCTGGTGACGTTTTTCGGCGTCTGCATGTATCTCGACGAGGCCCATCTCGGCCGCTATTTCGCCTCCATTCGTGCCAAGCTGCGCCCGGACGGGTGGCTGGTGATCGCCGACCCGGAATACGGGTCCGGTCTGGAACGCAGCCTGCGGTCGATGGCCACTGCCTGGCTGCTGGCCACGCCCATCGACTACAAGCCGATGGCGGCAGTGGCGCGCATCGCGGCGCAGAACGGGTTCGAACTCGTGCACCGGCAAACCCATGCCGGGGATTGGTACGTGGCGTTCTTCCGCCCCACCCACGCCTGACGCCACAGGCGCCAGATCAGGAGGCGGGTGGTGCCGGACCGAGCCGCACCTGCACATCGCGCGGCGGGGCGGCATAGGGCGCGGAAGTCACCAGCACGTCCGCGCCCGCTTCGGCATAAGCCCAGGCATTGGCGGCATTGACGCCGCCCGCCGCCGCCAGCACCGGGCGCTGCGGCAGGCTGGCGAGCGATGCCGCCAGTTCCGCCACCGCGTCCGGGGTGAATTTCTCTAGCTGCAGCACGTCCACCCCCGCCGCGGCGAAGCGGCGGGCGCTGTCGGCATCGGTCACCTCGACCACCAGCTTGCGCTCCGGCGTCGCCGCGCGCAGCCGGGCGACCAGGGCGGCGGCGTCGAGATCGGGCAGGAAGGCGCGGTGCTCGGGGAACAGCAGCACCGTGTCGGACAGGCCGGTGCGGTGCATCACCCCGCCGCCCGCCAGCACCGCCTTGATCGACAGCGCCCGGCTGAGCGGCGCGGCCTTGCGCGTGCAGGCGATGGTCACCTTCGGGTTCACCGCCTGCGCCGCCAGCTTGATGTCGTGCACCGCGCTGGCGATGCCCGAGGCCCATTCGACCAGAACTCTGCGCCACCTTCCACCCGGCATGCAGCGAAGCCGCCGGCCCGGTTGCCTCCAGCAGTTGGGTCCCCGGCTCGGCCTGGGTGCCGCTCGGCACCAACACGCGCGCCTGGGCACCGAGGCGGACGAACACTCGCGCCGCTTCCTCGGTCGCGCAGGCGACCAGCTTATGACGGGCGGCGAAACCGATCACCGCCGCCGCGTCGCCGATGCCCAGCGCGGTGGTCGTGAGATCGCCGAAGCCGACATCTTCCGCGATCAGGCGGTCAATATCGGCCTCCGGCACGAGAACGAGCGGCACCGGCGAATTGAGCATTTCCCGGCTACACCTCCACCCGCCCGTGCATCACCCCCACGCAACTGCCGGCAACCGAGGCCAGCACAGGTCCCTCCGCATCCTTGCGCGCGGTGGCATACAGGCGGCTCGGGCGGCCGATCTCCACGCCCTGGGTGATGTCATAAGCGAGGTCCACCGTGTCGCCCGGCGCCAGCGAGGTCAGCAGCGCCGCCAGGGCAGCACTGGCGCTGCCGGTCGCCGGGTCCTCCACCACGCCGGCCAGCGGCGCGAACATGCGGACGCGCAGCCGGGTGGCGTCGCCATCGACCCGGGCATAAAGGAGCAGGTTGCAGCTTCCGGCCAGCTCGTCGATGCCGTGCACGGCGCGGCGGAACGCCGTCACGTCCGGGATCGCGCGCGACAGCGCGGCAACGCTCGCCACCTCGGCAATGACGAAGGGCAGGCCGACCGAGGCCACCAGCGGCTCATGCGCCGTGGTGGCGATGTCCTCCGGTTCGAGCGAGGCGCATTCGGCCACCGTTGCGGTTGGCACGGCAACGCCGATCGACAGCGCATGGGGGGCCGAGACGCGCGCGCCGTTCGGGCTGCCATCGGCACCCCGGAGAATGTGCACCCGCACCAGCCCGGCATCCTCCTCAAACGTAAAATGCTCGGGGGGACTGGCGGCGCGGGTGGCCAGCACGTAGCCGGTGCCCACGTTGGGGTGGCCGGCAAACGGGATCTCGCCGGCCGGGGTAAAGATGCGCACGCGGGCGGTGTGGCGGGGGTCGGTCGGCGGCAGCACGAAAGTGGTCTCGGAGTAGTTGAACTCGCGCGCCAGGGTCTGCATCTGCGCGTCGGTCAGGCCGGCGGCAGCGGGGAACACGGCCAGCGGATTGCCGCCGAAACGGATATCGGTGAACACGTTCACCGTCACGAACTCATGGGATGGCATTGCAGTTTCCTTCCGGTCTGGGTCAGGCGACGCGCCAGGATTGATCCCGCGTCTCGGCGCGTCCCTCGTCCTGCAGCTTCAGCAAATGCGCCAGCACGTTGCGCTCGGCGGCGGCGCGCAGGTGCGGGTTGATGGCGGCATAGAGAATATCGACCAGCGCGGCCGGGGTGCGCGGTTCGGCCGCGATGGCCGCCAGCACCGCTGCCTCGCGCTGCTCGCGATGGTCCAGCAGAAACCGCAGATAGCGGCCCGGATCGGCCAAAGGCGGCCCGTGGCCCGGCAGCAGCAGCCGGTCATCGCGCGCCAGCAGGCGGCGAAGCTGGGTGAAATAGGCGCCCATGTCGCCCGTCGGCGGGCTGATCACGCTGGTCGACCAGGTCATCACGTGGTCGGCGGTCAGGATCACCCCATCGCCCCGCGCGAAGCACAGATGGTCGGCGGCATGGCCGGGGGTGTGCAGCGCCGTCCAGCCCGCCACCGTGTCGCCGTCGTCCAGCCTGATATCGGCATTAAAGCCCGGCTCCTGGCTCTGCCGGAACCCGTAGGCCGGGGCGCCGGTGGCGGCGCGCAAGGCCGGCAGGGCGCCGAGATGGTCGCGATGGGTGTGGCTGAGCAGGATACGCGCCACCCGTCCCCCGGTCGCGCGCAGGATGGCCTGCACATGCGCGTGATCATCGGGACCGGGGTCGAGCACGGTGGCACCATCCGGGCCTTCGATCACATAAGTGTTGGTGCCATGATAGGTCATTGGCCCCGGGTTGGCGGCCACGATCCGGCCAATCCCCGGCGCCGCCGGGATCAACACATCGCGCGCCGGTTCGGGCTCGGTCAGGAAGGCCATGCGTGCTCCCCTCTTCCCACAGCCCTCTTAACGGAATGGGTTCCAAGGGGCCACTGCCCCTTGGCCGGGTCCAGGGGCAGCGCCCCTGGCCTTCCCCTCCTTCACTTCTCCCGTCGTAAAATTGGTTTTGCCATGGCACTCAACCTCATCACCGACGTCCCCGGCCTCACGGTCGGCCATGCGACCGACCTGGCGCTCGGCTCCGGGGTCACCGCGATCCTGTTCGACAGCCCCGCCACGATGTCGGTCTGCGTACTCGGTGGCGCACCGGGCGGGCGGGATACCGGCATGCTGGAGCCGGAGATGTCCGTCGCCGGCGTCGATGCGGTGGTCCTGTCCGGCGGGTCGGCCTTCGGGCTGGACGCCGCCGGCGGGGCGCAGGCGGCGTTGCGCGCGGCCGGGCGCGGCTTCCAACTGGGCAGCGCGCTGATCCCGCTGGCAAGCTGCGCCATCCTGTTTGACCTGCTGAACGGCGGCAACAAGGATTGGGGGCGGTTTTCGCCCTATCGCGACCTCGGCTTTGCGGCATCGGAAGCGGCGGCGCCGGGGGCGTTCGCGCTCGGCACGGTGGGCGCCGGCACGGGGGCGACCACGGCGACGGTGAAGGGCGGGCTGGGCTCGGCGTCCTGCGTCACCCGGGCCGGGCACAATGTGGGGGCCATCGTGGCGGTCAACGCGGTCGGGTCGCCGACCATCGGCGACGGCCCATGGTTCTGGGCGGCGCCGTTCGAGCAGGGAACGGAATTCGGCGGGCGCGGCTGGCCGGCGGCGATGCCGGCAGGGGCGCTGACGCCGCGGCTGAAGGGCGGCCCGGGCACCGCCACCACCATCGCCCTGGTCGCCACCGACGCCGCGCTGACCAAGCCACAGGCCAAGCGATTGGCCATCATGGCCAATGACGGCCTGGCACGCGCGATCCTGCCGGCGCACGCCCCGATGGACGGCGACACCGTGTTCGCCGCCTCCACCGGCCGCCGTCCCCTGGCCAACGACATCGACCTGACCGAGCTTGGCCATGCGGCGACGATCGCCCTGGCCCGGGCGATCGCACGCGGCGTGTACGAGGCGACCGCCCTGCCCTACCCCGGCGCACTGGCGTCCTGGCGCGACCGGTTCGGCGGGCTGGGGACTACAAAGGAGTGAAGAAAGGCTGGGGCTTCGCCCCATAGGCGCGAATCTAAGCGCTTGGAGCGGCGGGCGGGGCCGTGATTTTGGGAAGGGATGGGACAAACATTTCTTCTGCAAGGACGCTGGCCTCCGGTTTTGGCGTGGCTGAGCCGGTTTGCCGATCTTGATTTGAGTGCGCGCCGGTTCGGGGCGCTGCAGCGTGTCGGCAAGCTGCGTGACGGCGCTGGGCTGTTGCGGCTGGCGCTGATGTATGGCCCCGGCGGTCTGTCGCTGCGCGGCGTGGCGGGGGTGGCGGCCGATGTCGGGCTCGCAACGTTGAGCGACAAGGCGGTACTCGGCCGCCTGCGCAAAATGGCGGATTGGCTGGAGTTTCTGCTGGGGCAGTTGCTGCTGCAGACGCGCCGCGAAGGCAGCGGTGCCACGCCGGCATGTGCAATGCGCCTGATTGACGGGACCATGATCCGCGGCCTGGGCGAGATGCTGACCACCGACCGCGGCTACGCGCGGGTGAGCGACTTCAAGGCAACGCTTGCAGCCGGCGGCACCTTCATCAGCCGGATCGGCTGGCGCGCCTTGCGCCTGCGCACCCTGGACGGCCAGCCGTTCGATCCGCCAGCCGACCTGCCGGTGAACGACCGGCCGATCGAACGCCGGGTGCGCGTGCACGGCCTTGCCCAGCCGCTGCGCTTCGTGATCGCGCAGATCCCCGACGAGAAGGTGGCAAAGCAGCGCCAGCGGGTCGCACGCCGCGCGGCTCGCAGCGACCACAGGATCACGCCCCAGACCACCTTGGCGGCCGGCTACCTGATGCTGCTAACCGCGCTGCCGGACACCGTCCCCGCTGCCACCGTGGTGGCTTTGTACCGCACGCGCCGGCAAATCGAACTCGCCTTCAAGCGACTGAAATCGCTCTGGCATATCGACAAGCTGCCAACCGCTGAGCCGCGGCTCGCGCGGGTCTGGCTGCTGGCGCACCTGAATGCCGCCGTACTGACCGACCAGATGGCCGACCAGATGGCCGACCAGATGGCCGACCAAATCGTCGGCGTTCCTGGCGCCAGGCGGCCATCAGCGAACCGCCGTGCCGCCTCGCCCTGGCGCCTCTGGCAACTCGCCCGACGCATCCTCATCAAGGCCATCCTGTCCGTTCGCCGGCCGCGCGGCCGATGCCAGATCGCCAAACTCCAAGCCTGTCTGACCGAAGGCAAACGAAAACGAACGGTCCAGGCCGATAGCCTCAGAGCCGCTTAGGTTCGCGCCTATGGGGCTCTGCCCCGGCCTTCCTTACTACCGCGCCGTAATAGCGCTCCGCACCGTCAGCGGATCGGAAACCATGCTGATATTCTCGATGCCTTCGCCGGTGCCGTGCACGGCGATATCGCCATAGCCCAGCACGCGACCGAGAATGGACTGGTGCACCTCGACGGATTTCGATCTGGTCCAGGTTCATTTCCACCGTACGGCGGCTGATGATCCCGGATTTGTAGATCGCGCGATGATTGGTAACCGCGATTTCGGTGCCGTATTTATAGACCCAGGCACTCACGATCAGGATCGAGGCGAACAGCACCATCACCAGCGCGACGATATTCATCGCCGGCGCGAAGAGCGGCTCCGCCAATGCGGCGATGTAGACAATGGCGGCAACGCCCAGGACGAGAAGGCCCGTCAGGTAGATCACCCAGTGGATGTTCGCGCGCGCCGTCACATGCTCGCCAGGTAGAAGAACTCTGTCCACGTAACTCATTTGCAGGTGCCCTCCTGGGTCACGCCCGCAACAATACAGGAAGGCGGCGCGATCCCCAACCCGGGCCACACCCGCTCAGGGCGGCCTAAATCGTCTGGCCCGCCACCACCGGCTCCAGATCGACCGCCACCTTCACCGTGTGCTCGCCGCCGCCGAGGATAACGCCGCGCACCGGACTGATGTCGCCGTAATCGCGCCCCCAGGCCAAGCACGACATGTTCATCGCGCACCACCAGATTGTTGGTCGGGTCGAGGTCGATCCAGCCATGCTCGGGCCCCAGCCAGGCGCCCACCCAGGCATGCGACTGGTCGGCGCCGCGCCGTGCCGTCTGCCCGGGCGGCGGGCGGGTGCGCAGATAGCCGGACACGTAGCGCGCCGGCAGCCCGAGCGCCCGCAGGCCGGCGACCATGACATGGGTGAAGTCCTGGCAGACGCCGGCGCGCTGCGCCAGCACCCGCGCCACCGGGGTGACGATGGTGGTCACGTCGGTGCGGAAGGCGAAGTCGCGCCGGATGCGCGCATTCAGGTCCAGCAGCCCGGCCAGCACCGGCCGGCCGGGCGGGAAGCTCTGCCGCGCATACACCCCGGCGGTGCGGTCGGCCGGCGCCAGCGGGCTGTCGAAGGTGAATTCGGCGGCCTGCCAGGAGACGCCGCGCGCGCCGGCCTGCAGCCCCGCCACCACCTGCTCCCAGGGCGGGGTGGCGGCGGCCGGCGGCGGCGGCGGGAAATCGACGTCGACCTCGGCTTCTACGATCACTTCGAAACTCTTGTGCGGCAGGTCCAGGAACATCAAGGTCGTGTGATTGCCGAAATGGTCCTCTGACCCGTTGACCCGCGACGGCATGGGCGTCGCCTGCAGCGAGGCCGACCGCACCACCTGCCAGGACAGGGCGCGCGGCGTCAGATGCAGCATGTGGCTCGCCAGATCCACTGGCTTGGCATAGGCGTAGGTGGTCACGTGGCGCACCCGGTATCTCACGCGGCCCCCTTCAGCACCGGCGCCGCCTCGGCCGACCAGCCCAGCGTCTGCGCCGCCGGCAGCAGGGCGAAATAGCGGCGGAAAATACGGTCCGAGAGCGCGGCGACGCCGTCGGCCATCGCCTCCAGCCGCGGCGGCAGGGCGGCGGCAGCCACCGACTGGTCGGGGGCGGCCAGCACCGAATCGACGATCATTTCCGCCTCGGCCAGCAGCCCGGCCGCCGTGCCGGCCAGCAATTCGCGCGCGCCGCCTTCGCTGCCCAGCTCGTCGAGCAGCGTGTGCATCTGCGCCGAGCTGGAAGCCGAGGCCGCGCGGGTTGCCCTGGTCCGCCAGCACCAGATCGAGCACCGGCGCGGGCTGCAGCACGTCGAAATAGCGGCTGCGGTAAGTGATTGCCGAGTCGCACAGCTCCAGCACCAGACGCAACCCGGCCTCGATGCGGGCCGGCGGCTGCTCGAGCGCGATCGCCACCTCGCCGGCCACCGCCCAGCCACGCTCCAGCCGCCGGCCGAGATCGAGGAACAGCCAGCCGCCGCCGCGCACCATGTTCTCGGCCGCGACCCCCGCCACCGCGGTCGCGAACCGGTTGATGCCGACCATGCCATGCGCCAGCGCGTCCAGGCTGCGCCCGGTGGCGGCGGTATCCGCCCGCGCCGCCCGCAGGGTGCTGGTGAAGGTCGCGTACATCTCCCCGGTCAGCCGGTCGCGCACGCCTTCGGTCAGGCGCGCCACGTCGGCAAACATGCGCGCCACCTTGCCGCCCTCCTGCTTGCCGCCCTCCTGCACCATGCGCAGCAGCGCCTCGCCCAGGCCGGTCGGACCCCGGCCGGTGACCACGACGCCTTCGGCCGCCACCAGGCCGGCCTCGGCCAGGCAGGCGGCCAGCACGTGCAACTCCATCAGCTCATGCGGCAGCAGGGTGCTGAGGCGCACCAGGCGTTGCAGCGCCGCCCGGCCCAGCCGGGCGGCACGGTCGAGCCGCTCGACATAGCGTCCCAGCCAGAACAGGTTGTCGGCCAGCCGGCTCGGCAGGTCGCCGGCGGTGCGACGCAGCTTCAGCGCGGGCACCGCCAGTGCCGGCGGGCCGACGAGGTTGCTGCTGTCCTCGCTGCAGTACCCAGACGTCCTTGCATATGCCCACCGGCGGCGCGTTGCCGGTCAGCCACTCGGCCTCCTCGATGACCCGCGCGAGCCCGCCCGGCATGGCCCGCCACGCCCGCCCGTCATGCACCAGGAACATCCGCAGCACCACCGGCCGCGGGTTGAGGTGCTTGCCGTCCAGGCAAGGCGCGACCGAGGGCGGTATCAGCCGGCTGGCCGCCCACTCCCAGGGCCGCGCCTCGATCCGCGCCATCAGCTCCGCGCGCGCCGCCGCCGTCAGCGCCTGCGGCGACACCGGGGCCACCGTGCTGTCCGTCGCCGGCATCACCCGCCAGCCGGACGCGTCGTGCAACAACGCCGCGCGGGCCGCCTCGTCGCCCAGCCAGACCGTCGGCACGCCGGGCAGCGCCAGCTCCTCGCCGAGCAGCCGGCGACACAAGGCCGGCAGGAAGGCGGCCAGCGCCGGCGCCTCGGCCATGCCCGAGCCGGGATCGTTGGCGATCCGCACGTTGCCCTGGCGCAGCGCATCGATCAGCCCGGTCACCCCCAGATGGCTGCCCGCCTGCAGTTCCAGCGGGTCGATCATCCGCCCGTCGAGCCGGCGCAACAGCACATCGACCTGCTGCAGCCCCTTGAGGGTCTTGAGGAACACCACCCCGCCGCGCACCGTCAGGTCGCCGCCCTCGACCAGCGCGCACGACAATTCGCGGGCCAGGAACATGTGCTCGAACCAATTCGGCGACGAGGTGCCCGGGGTGAGCAATGCCACGGTGGGATTCGGCCGGCCGCTGGGATCGAGCCGGCGCAGCGAATCCTGCCAGATGTCGAAGAACGGCCGCAGCTGGCGCATCTGCACCGGCCGGAACGCCTCCGGCAGCACCCGCGACAGCAGGCGCCGGTTCTCACGCGCATAGCCCGCCCCGCCGGCAGCGGTCGTGCGATCGGCCAGCACCCGCCAGGCGCCGTCCGGCCCGCGGATCAGGTCGGCCGCGTAGCTGTGCAGCAACGGCGGCCGCAGGGCGAACTGGCACGGGCGCAGGAAGCCCGGGTTGGCGAACACCAGGGCCGGCGGCAATTCGCCCTCGCGGGCCACGTCCTGCGAACCGTAGATGTCCGCCAGCAACAGGGCCAGCAGCCGGGCGCGCTGCGCCAGCCCGGCTTCCAGGGCGGCAAACTCGCCCGCCGGCAGCGGCAGCGGCACCGGATCGCAGCTCCAGGGACGCGCGGCCGAGCCCGGCAGCACGCTGGCGATGCCCTCGTCCACGAAGGCCCGGTCGAGCCGGCGGGCACGCTCGGCCAGGCCGCCCTCGCCGAGCCCGGTGAACGCCGCCAGCAGCTCGCGCCAATGCGACCGCAGCCGGCCGGTGCCATCGACCATCTCATCGAGACCGGACAAGGCTGGAATGGACGCGCTCATGCGGCCAGCCTCCCACCCGGCCCGGAAATGGCGGCGACGTTACATGGCAATGGCTGCAACCGGCGTTTCACCATGCCATGGCCTCAGGCAAAACGGCGCAGGTCCAAGGTGCGCGGATGTTCGTTGCCGACGACCGAACGTGGCTCGGGCATCTCGCCCGGCGTATGGCCGATCGCGAAGAAACGCGCGCGCCGCCGGGCCTCGGCCTCGTTGGCGTTGACCGGGAAGGTGTCGTAATTGCGCCCGCCCGGATGGGCCACATGATGGGTCACCCCGCCCAGGCTGCGGCCACTCCAGCGGTCATGCACATCGAACACCAGCGGCGCCTGCGCCGGGATGGTCGGATGCAGCGCACTCGGCGGCTGCCAGGCCTTGAACCGGACCCCTGCCACGTATTCCCCCACCGTTTCCGTCGGACTGAGCGGCACCGCCACGCCGTTGCAGGCGAGAACATACCGCTCCGGCGTCCATCCCGTCACCCGTGCCTGCACCCGCTCGGCCGAAGAATCGACATAGCGCGCGGTGCCGCCGGGGGCGATATCCTCACCCAGCACGTGCCAGGGCTCAAGCGCGTGCCGCACCTCCAGCTGCATGCCGCCCAGCGTCACCACGCCGATCTGCGGGAAGCGGAATTCCACATGCGGGTTGAACCAGGCGGGATCAAGCGGGAAGCCGAGCGCGCCGAGTTCCTCCAACGCGTCGCGGAAATCCTGCACGCAGTACTGCGGCAGCAGAAAGTCGTCATGCAGCCGCGTACCCCAGCGCACCAGCCGGCGCTCATACGGATGCTGCCAGAACGCCGCCACCGCCGACCGCATCAGCAGCATCTGGGCGGCCGACATGCGGGCATGCGGCGGCATCTCGAAGGCGCGAAACTCCACCAGCCCCCGCCGGCCACCGGGACCGTTCGGATTGTACATCTTGTCGATGCAGAACTCGGTGCGGTGGGTGTTGCCGGTCATATCCGCCAGGATGTTGCGGAACAGCCGGTCGGTCAGCCAGGGCGGCGTGGCGCGGAACGGCGAGATCTGGGCAAACGCGATCTCCAGCTCATTGAGGCAGTCGTCGCGCGCCTCGTCCACCCGCGGATGCTGGCTGGTCGGGCCGATGAACAGGCCGCTGAACAGGAAGGACAGGCTGGGATGGTTGTGCCAGAAGCCCAGCAGGCTCTTCAGCAGGTCCGGCCGGCGCAGGAACGGGCTTTCCTCCACCTTGGCCCCGCCCATCACCACGTGGTTGCCGCCGCCGGTGCCGACATGGCGGCCGTCGATCATGAACTTTTCCGCCGCCAGACCGACCTGCCGGGCTTCCTCGTAAAGCTGCACGGTGCGCTCGACATGCTCGGCCCAGGAGCGGGCCGGATGCACGTTCACCTCGATCACGCCCGGGTCCGGGGTCACCGAGAAATCCAGCAGCCGCGGGTCGGAAGGCGGCGTGTAGCCTTCCAGCACCACCGGCCGCCCGAGTTCCGCGGCCGTCGCCTCGACGGCGGCGACCAGATCGAGCCAGTCCTCGGCCTGGACCAGCGGCGGCAGGAACACGTGCAGCACCCCGCCGCGCGGCTCCACAGACAGCGCCGTGCGCACCACGCCCGGCTCCGGACGGCCCGGCACCGGCGGCGCCTGCTCCACCGGATCGAACGCCACCTCACCGCCCATCGAGCGGCGCGCCCGCAGGATGGCCTGTTCGGGCAGCTTACGCACCGGCGCGAAAGGATCGGCCTCGAACGGCATCTCGATGCTGTCGGGGTCGGCCCAGGGCAGGCTGTCGAGCGGCAGGCGGTAGCCGATCGGGCTGTCGCCGGGGATCAGGAACAGGGTGCCGCCGCGCAGGAACCAGCGCCCGGTCTGCCAGCGCGTGCCGTCCAGCGACCGGCGCAGCGGCAGCACGCTGCCGACCGGCGAGGCCAGGCCCTGGCCGAACACCTGTGCCATCCGCGCCCGCTCCAGCGCGTCGCGCAGCCGGCTGTCCTCGGCCACCACGTTGGCCGGCAGCCGGTTCTCCTTCCACAAATAGTACTGCACGTCCTCGTGCGCCGGCATCACCGTGGCGGGATCGATCTGCAGCCGCTCGGCCAGCAGCGTCGCGAAGCGGGCCGCATCGGCGGCGGTGGCGGTGTCGCGGTCGCGCTCCGGGTCAGCCAGCAGGGCGGGGTCCAGCCAGACCTTCTCGCCATCCGCCCGCCAATGCGCCGACAAGGCCCAACGCGGCAATTGCTCGCCGGGATACAGCTTGCCCTGGCCGTGATGCAGCGCCGCCCCCGGCGACCATAATTGCACCAGCCGGCGCAGCAGCCGGCTGGCGTGGCGCCGCTTGGTCGGCCCCAGCGCGGCGGTGTTCCATTCCGGCGCTTCCTGGTCGGTGGCCGACACGAAAGTCGGCTCGCCGCCGAAAGTCAGGCGCACGTCGCTGGCGGCGAGCGCCCGGTCCACCCGCGCGCCGGCCGCCAGGATGTCCTGCCATTGCCGGTCGTCATACGGCTTGGTCACCCGCGGCGTCTCGCGGATGCGGCTGATCGACATGGCGAAGTCGAATTCGACCTCGCAGGTCTCGGTGACACCGGTCACCGGCGCCGCCGATTGCGGGTCGGGGCTGGCCGCCAGCGGGATATGGCCCTCGCCGGCCAACAGCCCGGAGGTCGGGTCCAGCCCGATCCAGCCGGCCCCGGGCAGGTACACCTCGGTCCAGGCGTGCAGATCGGTGAAATCGGCGGTCGGCCCCTCCGGCCCCTCCAGCGGCTTGACGTCGCCCACCAGCTGAATCAGGTAGCCGGAAACGAAGCGCGCCGCGAAGCCCAAATGGCGCAGCAACTGCACCAGCAGCCAGGCCGAATCCCGGCAGCTCCCCTTGCCCGCCGTCAGCGTCTGCTCGGGCGTCCATACCCCCGGCTCCAGGCGCACGATGTAGGAAATCCGTTCCTGGATGACGCGGTTGAGCGCCACCAGCTTGTCCACCATCCGCTGCTCCGTGCGCGGCACCTCGGCGATCAGGGCGGCGAGCAGCTTGCCCGGCGGATCGGTGCGGCGGAACGGCGCCAGCTCATTGTCGAGGATGTGGTCGTAGGCGAACGGCCAGTTTTCCGCCTCCGGCTCCAGGAAGAAGTCGAACGGATTGACCGTCGCCAGATCGGCGACCAGGTCCACGGTCACGCCGAAATGGGTAATCTTTTCGGGAAACACCACGCGGGCGAGGAAATTGCCCTGCGGGTCCTGCTGCCAGTTCAGAAAATGCGGCTTCGGCGTGATCGCAAGCGCATAGGACAGGATGGACGTGCGCGCATGCGGCGCCGGCCGCAGCCGGATGGTCTGCGGCCCGGCCAGAACGGCCCTGTCGTAGCGGTAGGCTGTGCGATGCGTCAGCGCAACATGGATCGACATGACTCTCCTGTCGGCATTACCAGACGATTATCTCTCGGCCCCTATATGGCAGCGAAACGCCCCGGGTTCACCATCGGAAGCGCCGCCGCGGCCGCACCCGGATCGCGGCCGGCCACCAGATCCGCCACCAGCCGCCCCGCCGCCGGCGATGTCTGGATGCCGTAGCCGCCCTGGCCGACGCTCCACAGGAACCCTTCCGCCGCGCGATCCCACCCGATCGCCAGGCTGCGGTCCGGGGTGAAAGTGCGCAGGCCCGCCCAGGAACGCTCCACCCGGCGCACCGTAATGTCCAGCGCCTGCTGCATGCGGTCGATGGCGATCGCCACGTCGAGTTCATCGGGCTGCACGTCGTGCGGTGGCATGTCGGTTTCGTCGCAGGGGGTGACCATCAGCCGGGTGCGCGCCTCGGTGCGCACATACCAGGTGTGGGCCACGTCGTACACCAGCGGCCAGGCGCTCACGTCCCACGGGGCGGGGTCGATGATCACGCCGGTGCGGCGCTTCGGCTGCAGGCCCAGCGGCTGCACCCCGGCCTGCACCGCCACCTCGTCGCCCCAGGCGCCGGCGGCGTTCACCACCACCGGCGCACGGAACACCGCACCGCCCGTCACCTCCACCTCCCACATCCCGCCGCGGCGCTCGATCCGCCCGGTGCGGCTGCGCAGCGCCAGCGCGCCCCCCGGCGGCGCAGCAGGCGCAGGAACCCCTGGTGCAGCGCCGCCACGTCCACGTCGAATGCGTCGTCCTCCACCGCCGCGGCGACGGCGTAGCCGGGTCGCAGCGCCGGCACCATCGCCCGCGCCGCGGCCACCGACACCTCGCGCAGGCCGATGCCCTCGGCGAGCAATACCCGCAACCCCGGCTCCTGCTCCGGCGGTGCCAGGAAGCATAACGGGCGCTTCGACATCAGCGGTGTTTCGGTGAAACCCTCGGGCGGCGCCTCGAAGAAAGCGCGCGACAGGCCGGTCAGCACGCGAACATCGGCCGGGCCGTAGTTCAGGATCCACATGGCGGCGGAACGGCCGGTGGTGTGGTAGCCCGGCTGGTCCTCGGCTTCCAGCAAGGCGACACGACGGTCGGCGGCAATCTGCGCGGCGGCGGTCGCCCCGGCGATCCCGGCGCCGATGACGATCACGTCAGTGGTGTGCGTGTCCATGGCCGGAGAATGGTTTCCTGGGGCTTGTGGGGCAAGGGAGGAAGGAAGGCCAGGGCTCTGCCCTGGACCCGCCAAGGGCCGAGAGGCCCTTGGAACCCAATCGTTTAAGGGTTTTGGTTAGAGGGGGGTGAGGAGGAGCATCGGCATCTCCTCACCCCCCTCTAACCAAAACCCTTATATGAGCGGGGTCCAGGGGTCCACCGACCCCTGGCGGGTCCAGGGCAGAGCCCTGGCCTTCCTTCCCTCCCTTCCCCCCGCAGGAGCGCCAAGGTGACCGATCCCCGTCCCACCCTCGCCGCCCCCGATGACGATCCGTATCTCTGGCTGGAGGAAATCGACGGTCCGGCGGCTGTCGCCTGGGCCGATGCCCAGAGTGCGGCCACCCTCGCCCGTTTCGGCGGCCCCGCCACCGAGGCCGATGCGGACAGGCTGGCCGCCATTCTCGACCGGCCGGACAATATTCCCTACGTCACCCGTCGCGGCGCGCATTTGTTCAACTTCTGGCGCGACGCCGCCAATCCGCGCGGCCTCTGGCGCCGCACCACGCTCGATGATTATCGCAACGCGGCGCCATCCTGGGAGGTGGTGCTGGACATCGACGCCCTGGCCGCCGCCGAGGACGAGGACTGGGTCTGGGGCGGCGCCGGCGTGCTGCCGGAAACCCATGACCGCGCCATCGTCCGACTTTCGCGCGGGGGCGGCGATGCGGTGGTGCTGCGGGAGTTCGACCTGCCGTCCCGTGCTTTCGTTACTGATGGTTTTGCCCTGCCGGAAGCCAAGGGCGGGGTGGACTGGATCGACCGCGACACGCTGCTGCTGTCGAGCGCCTACGGTCCCGGCATGGCCACCGCCTCGGGCTATTCGCGCACCGTGCGGCTGTGGCGGCGTGGCACCGACCCGCTCGCCGCCGGCGTGATCTGCGCGGCCGGACCGGACAGCATGGCCATGTGGGGCAGCGTGGATCGCGAGCATCCGGCCCGCCAGTTGGTGTTCACCGAACAGCTGGATTTCATCCGCTCGGAAATCTGGACCGGCGACGCGGGGGGAAAGCAACGCCGCATCGACCTGCCCCAGGATTCCTGGCGCATCTGGAGCCGCGACTGGCTGGCGGTGCGCCCGCGCACGGACTGGACGGCGGGCGGCATCACCCATAAGGCCGGCACCCTGCTCGGCATCGGCCTGGCCGCTTTCCTCGCCGGCGCGCGGGACTTCCGGGTGCTGTTCACTCCGGGCGCACGACGCAGCATCCAGGGGTTTTTCTTCGCCCAGGAGCGGCTGATCCTGCAGGTGCTGGACGATCTCCGCCCGGTTTCGCTGGTGGTCACCCCCGCCGAGGACTGGGCGCAGGCGCCGCTGGCCGGCTTGCCCGCGCTCGGCACCGTCAGCGTCTGGCCGCTGGACGAGGCGGAGGAGGAATCCGACGGCACGCTGCTCGCCCTGGCCCAGGACCCGCTGACGCCGCCCACGCTGTTGCTCACCCGCGCCGGCCCCGAGGCGCCCGCCGTGCTGAAGCGCGCACCGCAGGCGTTCGATCCGGCCGGGCTGATCGTCAGCCGCCACGAAGCTTTGTCCGCCGATGGCACGCGCATCCCGTACGTGCAGGTCGGACCGCCAGGTGAGACCGGGGACGCGCCGGTGCACCTGTACGGGTATGGCGGCTTCGAGGTGTCGGAATTGCCGTATTACCGCGCCGGGGTGGGGAAACTCTGGCTGGAGCGCGGCGGCACCGGCGTGGTCGCCACGCTGCGCGGCGGCGGCGAGTTCGGCCCGGAATGGCACGAGGCCGGCCGCCGTGCGGGCAAGGCCCGCAGCCACGACGATTTCGCCGCGGTCGCTGCCGACCTGGTGCGCCGCGGCGTCACCCGCCCCGGCCGCATCGCCGCCGAGGGCGGCTCGAATGGCGGTATTCTCATCACCAATATGTTTGTCCGCTATCCGGACCTGTTCGGGGCGTTGTTCTGCACCATTCCTCTGGTGGACATGCGCCGCTACACCAAGCTGCTGGCCGGGGCCAGTTGGGTGGCCGAATACGGCGACCCGGAGGCGCCGGCGGACTGGGATTTTCTGCAGCACATCTCGGCCTATCACACCGCTGTGCCCGGCCGGGCGGCGCCGCCGATCCTGCTGGCCACCACCCGCCGCGACGACCGGGTGCATCCGGGGCATGCCCGCAAAATGGCGGCGAAGTTGCAGGCGCTGGGCTACGACGCGGCCTTCTTCGAACTGGCTTCCGGCGGCCATGGCTACGGCAAGGACAACCGCCAGCGCGCGCTTTTCACCGCCCTCGGCTATGCGTTCCTGCGCCAGGCGATCGGGTGGGAGGCGGGGTGATCACGGACTGGATTAACCGAACGGCAAGTGACTGCGTGTCTTCTGACCCATGCCGGACGGCGATGTGCAATCCGTCCGGCAGCGCTGACCGGCTGGCACGGAACAATATGAGGGGTTGACGATGCAGCGCCCGGTTACTCGGAGCATAATATTGGCCGTGCCCGGCCTTTTGATCGCGGGGGTCAGCTGGGCCCAGCAGCCGACCCAGGCGCAACAGAACGCCATCCGCCAGAACTGCCGGTCGGATTATCAATCCTATTGTTCCGCTGTGCCGACCGGCGGTCAGGCTTCCCTGCAATGCCTGCAGCAGCACGCTGCGGAGCTGTCACCGGCCTGCGGGCAGGCGGTTGGCGCGATCGGCGGGGCAACGCCACCCGCCGGAAAGTCAGCCCCTCCGCCGGCCCAGGCCGCGCACCCGCCGGCCGCGCCGCCAGCCGCCCCGCCGCCAGCCGCCCCGCCGCCAAATCCGCGCGCGGAGATGGCGCTGATGCGCCAGGCGTGCGGGATGGACTACCGTGCCTTCTGCCGCGGCGTACGTCCCGGCGGCGGGCGGGGGATCGCCTGTCTGACGGACCATCAGGAATCGCTGTCGGATGGATGCCGGACGGCGCTGATGTCGATTCGGGGGGGGCAATAGGCCAAGGCCCCCCTGGCACACAGCTGGACCGGCACACGGTGGGGCCGGATTACGGCTCCAGCCGATCCGCCAGGAAGCTTCCGTCCGCGACCGCCTTGGCATCGTCGCGGAGCCGGTCAATCAGCTTGTCCTGGCTGGCGGTGCCGCCCCAGCAATCGAAATGCAGCAATTCCTCGATCGGCAAGCGGTGGCGCCAGCCGGCCTTCTCCAGTTCCGGCTGGCGATGATAGCCCTCGACCCAGCCGAGACAAAGATAGGCGACCGGCAGGATGGGTTCGGGAATGCCGAGTGTCCGGCGCAGCGCGTCCTGATCCAGAATGCTCACCCAGCCGACGCCCAATCCCTCGGCGCGAGCGGCCAGCCACAGATTCTGCACGGCGCAGACCGCGCTGTAGGCGTCCATGGTCTTGATATGCGTGCGCCCGATAACGACCGGGCCGGCCCGGTCCGGATCGCAGGTCACGCACAGATTGATCGGCGCTTCCATGATCCCTTCGAGCTTGAACGACCGGTAGAGATCCTGCTTTTCCTGCGGAAACATCGCCGCCGCCTCGGCGTTTGCCTTCAGGAACAGGTCATGGACGCGGCGGCGGGCCGCGCCATCGCGCAGCAGCAGGAAGCTCCAGGGCTGCATGAAGCCCACCGATGGCGCGTGATGCGCGGCGGTCAGAACGCGGCTCAACACCGCATCCGGCACCGGGTCGGGACGGAATTGCCCGCGGACATCGCGCCGGGTGAGGATCGCGCGGTAGACCCCCTCCCGCTCCGGCCGGCTCAGCGGTTCGGCGGGCACAAGCGCGTTATCATGGAGAACCATCGTCCATCTTCCTTCAAGCCTCGGCCGGCCATCCATACAGACGCCGGCGCCGGACGCCAGAGGAGGTGTTGCATGCCCGGTCGTCCATGCCGTGTTCGCAGGACACGCCGGCCACGGACATGCGGCCGGCCTCCGTGACGAATGCGAGGGTAGCGGAACAGAAGCGGCTACACAGAGATCACAGAGCACCACACAGAAGAAATTTCCCTGCGTGCTTCTCTGTGTCCTCTGTGTAACTGTCGGCTTTCTTCCGACCTGAACGCGTTACTTGTAGTAGCCCACGCCGCAGACGAGATCAGAAACCTTGGTCACGTAGGACGATTTCGGCACCGGCGTCGTCGTGCCGGGGCGCGGGAACAGATAATCCACCTCGGAGACCTTGCCATCCTGGGCGACGGCCAGCATTTCCACCGCGAAGGCCTTGCCGCTGCTGTCCTTGAGCGCCTTGGCGTCGGTGCCGTTCAGCTTTGGATTGGGGTGGGCGGCGAATTTGCCATCCGGACCGATGCAGAACACATACAGGTCGCGATCCTTGAACCCGTTCTCGCCGTTGGTGAATTCGGTGAGCGCCTTGGCCTTGTTGGCCTTCACTTCGGTGGTGGCCCGATCAAGCAGCGCCCGCGCCTCGGTGGCCGTGCCATCGGCCGCGTGCAAGGCCGGAACAGACAGGAAAATCAACGAAAAGCAAACGGCCGAAGCCGCGATCAAACGTCGCATGGGTAACCTCCCGAAATTTGTTGTCGGCTGCCGTCGCGCGCACGTGCATCCCGCGACGGCATCGGGTCAGGTTTAGCGCCGCTCGCGGTGGCGGTAAACCCGGCCACCGCTCCGTGCCGCCGGGTGAAGCCAGGCCGGCGGCGCTGCTCCGCTCATTCGACCGCCGGTATCGTCGCAGCCGGTATCGTCGCAGCCGGTGTGGTCGCTGCCGGTGTCGCCGCGGCCGGTGTGGTCGCTGCCGGTGTCACCGGCGCGGGCGGCTTCGGAGCCGGGGTCTTCATCATCGTCCCGGTCATCGGAATGAAATACACGCCCACATCACGGCGGGAATGGATTTTGCCCTCTTCGTCCTTGGTATAGACGTAGAGAATCTGCCCCTTCTTGAACGGCTGGCCGATCGGAATGATCATCCGCCCGCCCGGCTTCATCTGCTTGAACAGTTCCGGCGGCGCATACTGGGCGGCGCAGGTGACGATGATGATGTCGAAACCGCCCTCGACCTCGGGCCAG
The DNA here is from genome assembly GCA_963709085.1 of uncultured Alphaproteobacteria bacterium. Lineage (GTDB taxonomy): Bacteria > Pseudomonadota > Alphaproteobacteria > Acetobacterales > Acetobacteraceae > Rhodovastum. The sequence goes on along the minus strand of CAVPVB010000007.1, from coordinate 2,073,476 downwards.
CCGAAATAACCGTCGCCTACCTTGGAATGCACGTTGTCGTAGCCGAGCGGGGCGAAGATCTTGCCGACCGCGTGGCCCAGCGGCTCGATGATCTCGATCGAGTACGCCTGCTTCACAATTCTGCTCAGCAGCGAACTTTGAAAGCCGCTGCCGGTGCCGATCTCCAGCGTAATGTCGCCGGCGGTGGGCTTGGCGATCTGGGTCATGTAGGCCTGCCCCAGATAATCCGACAGGGCGGAGCCGTAGCCGAGACCCCAGGGCTTGGGCTCGGCCTCGTAGGCCTCGCTGGGCGTGGCATAATGGCCATCGTACATGTAGTGGAAATACTCGCGCGGCACCGCCTGGAAGGCGGCGATCACCGCCGGGTCGGCGCTGCCCAGACGGTCCTTCAGGTAGGATTCGATCCGCCTGATCGCCGCCGGCTTGCGGGCCTGGATGGCCTGGAACTGGGCTTCGGTCAGGCTCGACCGGCCGGCCGGACCTGGCCATCGCCTCCTCGAAGGCCTGCCGGGTCCAGGTGCCGGCGGCGGCGGTGCCCGGCAGGGCGGCGGCAGGCCCGGCCAGCAGGGCGCACGCGGCACCCGCCACAAAGCCACGACGGTTCAGGCTGATCGAATGTCCGGGCACTGCAAGCTCTTCCGCGTCGGGGGGAACGAAACGATGGCCCCCACATACAGCAGCAATGCCAGTAAAAGAACCCTGTCATAGCCCGCCTTGATCGCAATCAGGTTGGCCAGTGGCGTGGCTACCACGCTGAACGCGCCGTTCAGCCCCCAGGCCCAGGGCAGGAACCCGCCATGGCCCATGCGCGACAGCCCGAGCGGGAATGGCAGGCCCAGCGCGACCGAGACCGGCGCCAGCAGCAGAAGCAGCACGCCCACCCGCACCGCATACGGAAGATCGAGCGTCGCGAGGAAAAATGCCTGCAGCCCCGCCACCAGCACCGCGCACCAGAGCACCACCACCAGGCCGGCCAGCAGCGCGCCGCGCCGCTCGCGCCCCTCGAAGCGTCCGGCCATCATGCTGCCCAGCCCGGAGAACACCAGCATGCCGGACAGCACCAGGGAGAAGCCGGTGGTGCGGTCGTTAAGGTAGAAGCTGGCGCGCTCGATCAGCGCGATCTCGATCGACAGGAAGCCGAGCCCGAGCGCGGCGAAATACACCGCCGCCCGCAGCGCCCCGGGTCCGCCGGCCCGGAAGCGGCGCCCCCCCAGCAGCGGCACCGCCAGGACGAGCAGCGCCACCAGCACCGCCTGCGCCAGCACCGCCAGGTTCACCAGCGGCCCGAGTTCGGCCTGCGGCAGAATCTCGATGCGCTTGAGGATGGTGCCGAGCTGGGACAGCCGCAGCACCGCATAGAAGGACGGCCGGTCATAGGTGATGGGCGAAAGGTCGAAGGCCGAAGCGGATTCGGTCGGCTGCCCCTGCAGCACGGCCAGCGCCTCGTCGGCAATGGCGTCGTTGGGGCCGTCGCCCGACGTCACCTCCCCCGCCTCGAAGGAGACCGCCGGCAGGTCATTGTAAATATTGGCCCGGGCGGCGGCCACATCGATGCCGGGGAAAAAGCTTATGTCGAATGACCGTTCGTCGCAGAACTTTTTAGCGGCGCCGATCCGGTCCGCGCCGAAGGGCTGGTTCGACACCAGGATGCGGACGTTCCAGGCCGAGCGGATGACCAGCACATGCGCCGGCGGGTCGGCGATGCCGTTGATCCGCAGGGCGGCGCGCACGGTCGCCAGCATGCGCACGGCATAGGCGGGGAACTCGCGGATGGAGACCGGGATGGAAACCACCCCGCCCGGCGCCAGGGCGCGCAGATACCGGGCGATCGCCTCGGCGGCGAAGGCGCTGGCATTGGCCTCCGCCGAGTCGAGGAAATCGGAGGAGATGTCGATCACATCCCACGCCCCGCCGATGCGCGTGGCGGCGATCGGCCCGGCGCGGGAGAGCCGCACCCGATCGGACGCGGCATAAGCGGGCGAGTCAGCAAGACCGTGCCGCAGCGCGCCGAGCAGCACCGGTTCGGGCTCAAGCGCCAGAATTTCGGCGGCGCCGAGCGCCTGCGCCTCGGCGAGGCGGAACCCCCCGGCGGCGCCCACCAGCAGCACCCGCGCGTGCGGATGCAGCACATAGGGCAGCGCGCCCAGCGTGGCGGCGGCATAGCCGGCCTGCACCTGCCCTTTGGGAAGCGCCGCCACCCGGTTGCCGTCGCGGTAAAGACCGAGGCTCGGCGGCGGTCCGGGCAGGCCGAGCATGCCGGCATTGTTGGAAATGTCGGTGTCAACCCGCTCGGTGAAGTCGTCGAGCAGGACATAAAGGCCGCGCGGCGAGGTGATCTGCGCCGCCACGCGGCTGTCCGGCACGTGGGAAGGCGCATAGATCGCCTTGAAATCGTTGATTTCGGCCCGATCGTCCAGCAGCAGCAGCGCCTCCCCGCCGGCCAGCGCCAGCACCGCCAGCGCCACCGCCCGGCCCCGCCACAGCGGCGCGAAACCCGCGGCAAGGGCAAACGGCAGCAACAGGCAGGGCACCAGCCGGAACGGGTGCACCACCCACATCAGCCCGAGCACCGCCAGCGCGCCGGTACCGGCGCCGGTGAGGTCGAAGCCGTAGACGCGGCCGACATCCTCGTCGTTGAGGACGAAACACAGGCTGATATACAGCCCGGAGAGAAAAAAGAACGGCAGCAGCGCCGCATAATAGCCGGCGATGTTCCATAGCTGGACATCGAAGGTCGCCGGATTTTGCAACTGCAGCGGATTGAACGGGTTGACGGTCACCAGGTGGAAGCCGCCGGCCGCGGCAACAATAAGCGCCACCGGCAGAACGGACAGCAGCGCCTTGCCGTGGCGGGCAAAGGCGTCGCGCGCGAGCGCCATCGCCACGCCGCTGAAGGCGAAGCCGGCCAGCACGATGGAAATGACCCAGTAGCCGTATTCCGACCATTTCGCGACCGCGAAATACCGGGTCAGCGCGATCTCGAAACCGACCGTCGCCAACGACACCAGGAACAGCGGCGCGAGCGTGGTGAGAGCGGCAAGCCGCCTCACGGCCAGACGCGGCGATGGATGAACGTGTCCAACACCTGATCAAAGCGCCCCGGGTCGTCGACGAACAGCGCGTGGCCGACGCCGTCCATGATCACCGTCTCGGCGTTTGGGTGATGGGCGGCGAGATTGGCCGCCTGCCCCGCCCATCTCGGCCGCACCACGTACAGCACGGGCTGCGCGGTGGAATACACCGCCGCCTTCCAGAACGTCCGCGGCACCGGATAGGCGCGCAACGCGGAAGCGGCTTCCGGCGGGGTACGCAGGCAGGCCTCGGTCAGCCGGTCGAGCCAGGGTTGCGGCTGCGGACGGAGGAACATGCCGGCGACGAAAAAACGCATCTCCTGGGCACGCGACAATTTCCGGCCATGGTAGGCCGAACCGCCCGAGCCGCTCGGCGGCGGGTCCTCGCCCACCGAGTTATCGACCAGCACCAGGCCGGCAAGACGGCGATCGCCGTAGGTGTGGACGTAGGCCAGACTGTCCAGCACGCCGAGCGACCAGCCCATCAGCAGCACCGGATCGGGACCCAGCCGGTCGATCAGTTCGGCGATGTCCTGGCCGCGCCGCCAGGGATCGTGGCCGGTGGCGGCCACGTCGCTGTCACCCTGTGAACGCGGGTCGAAGGCGATCACACGGTAATGTTGCGAGAAGGCGCGGATCTGCGTCTCGAAAATCCAGGCCGGCATGGTCCAGCCCGGCACCATGACGATGGTGCGGCCCTGCCCGGTTTCCCCGTAATGCAGACGCACCCCGTCGCTGGTGAGGAAATAGCGGTCGGCCGCACGCGCCGCGCTCGCCAGCAGCACGCCGGCCAGAATGAGACTCGCGATTGCACCGGCGCGTCGCATCGGCTCAGATGAGCGGGGAATGACCCGGGTGTCAACCAAAGCATGGATGAAAACGAACCGCCGTCACGCCGCGCCGCCCTGATCGCCCTTTTCGTGGTGGCAGCGATTGTGGCGGGCGGGTTCTGGGTGTCGCTTGTGCTGCACGATGCCGGCCGCACCGAGGATTGCCTCCTGCGCGGCGGGCACAATTGCGCGCCATTGGAACGATAGGACGGAGTTCCCTGGCTTTTTCCTATGCCTTCGCCCGCTCGATCGCCTCCGCAATCAGGTGTTTCGCCTCGGCGGCGTCGCCCCAGCCGCTCAGCTTGACCCACTTGCCCGGTTCCAGGTCCTTGTAGTGCTCGAAGAAGTGCTGGATCTGCTGCAACGTAATGGCCGGCAGGTCGCTGTAATTCTCGATGCGGATATAACGCTGGCTGATATGGTGCGACGGCACGGCGATGATCTTCTCGTCCCCGCCGGCATTGTCCTCCATCTTCAGCACGCCGACCGGGCGCACATTGATGACCGCGCCCGGCACGATCGGCCGGGTGTTGGCGATCAGCACATCGATCGGGTCGCCGTCTTCGGACAAAGTGTGCGGCACGAAGCCGTAATTGCCCGGGTAGCGCATCGGCGTGTAGAGAAAACGATCGACGAACAGGGTGCCGGCCGCCTTGTGCATCTCGTATTTGATCGGTTCGCCGCCGATGGCGACCTCGACGACGACATTGATGTCATCGGGCGGCGTGGTGCCGATGGGAATGGCGTCGATGCGCATGGGGAATCTCCAGTTCGTAGGGAAAGGTCCAGGCTATCATATTGCCCCGGCATGGTGGCAGGCCACAAAATGGCCGCCGATTTCGCGCCATTCCGGCCGCTCGGCGGTGCAGATGCCGGTGGCGTGCGGGCAACGCGAGGTGAAGGCGCAGCCCGGCGGCGGATTCAGCGGCGAGGGCAGCTCGCCCTTCACCGCGACGTTGTGCTTGCGGTGGCGCGGATCGACGCTGGGCGTGGCGGCGAGCAGGACCCGCGTATAGGGATGGCGCGGTGCCGCGAACACGCTCTCCTTCGGGCCGTGCTCCACCGGCCGGCCGCAATAGAGCACCAGCACCTCGCGGGCGATGTGGCGGACCACGCCGAGGTCGTGGCTGATGAACAGATAGGCCAGGCGGAGCTCGTCCTGCAGGTCCATCATCAGGTTCAGCACTTGCGCCTGGATCGATACGTCGAGCGCGGAAACCGGCTCGTCGGCCACCACGATGCGCGGGTTGAGCATGAGCGCGCGGGCAATGGCGATGCGCTGGCGCTGGCCGCCGGAGAACATATGCGGGTAGCGGCCGAACTGGTCCTGGCGCAACCCGACCCGGTCCATCATGGCGCGGGCGGCGCGCTCGCGGGCCGGCCGGTCGCCGCGCCGGTTCAGCGCCAGCGGCTCCTGCAGGATGGAGCCCACGGTCTTGCGCGGGTTCAGCGAGCCATAGGGGTTCTGGAACACCATCTGCACGTTCAGGCGCAGGCGGCGGCGTTCCGCCTCGCCGGCGCCGCGCGTGGGCCTGCCGTCGATGCCCAATTCGCCCGCCGTGGGCAGTTCCATCAGGGTGGCCATGCGGGCGAGGGTGGATTTGCCGCAGCCCGATTCGCCCACCACGGCCAGGGTTTGCCCTTCGCGCAGGGCGAAGGAAACCCCGTCCACCGCCTGGACAAGGCCCTTCTTCGCGAACAGGCCGCCGCCCACCGCGTAGTGGCGGCACAGCCCCTCGGCCTGCATGAGCACGCTCATGCCGCGGCCTCAGCAGTGCCGAGCGGATAATGGCAGCGGGCGCGCCGGCCGGGCGGGCCGGCGAGCAGCGGCGGCTCGGTGCGGCATTTTTCATCGGCGAACCGGCAGCGCGGGTTGAACAGGCAGCCCGGCGGGCGGTCGTCGATGCCGGGGACCACGCCGGGGATGGTGGGCAGGCGGGCGCGGCCCATGGCGCGCTCGGGCAAGGCCGCGAGCAGCGCCGCGGTGTAGGGGTGGCGCGGGGCGGCGAACAGGCCGTCAGTGGGTTGTTCCTCCACCATCTGGCCGGCGTACATCACCTGCACCCGGTGCGCGGTTTCCGCCACCACGCCCATATCGTGGGTGATCAGCACCAGCCCCATGCCGCGCTGGCGCTGCAAATCCACCAGCAGATCGAGAATCTGTTTCTGGATGGTGACATCCAGCGCCGTGGTGGGTTCGTCGGCGATCAGCAGCAGCGGGTTGCAGGCGATCGCCATGGCGATCATGACCCGCTGGTTCATGCCGCCGGAAAGCTGGTGCGGGAAGGCGCCCAGGCGGGTGGCGGGCGCGGGGATGCCGACCTGATCGAGCAGTTCCACCACGCGGTCGCGCACCTTGTGGCGCGGCACGGCATGGTGGGTGCGCAGCGCCTCGGCGATCTGCCAGCCCACCGGATAGCAGGGGTTGAGGCTGGACATCGGCTCCTGGAACACCATCGCCATGTCCTTGCCCACCACCCGCCGGCGCTGACGCGGCGAGAGCGACAGCAGATCGGTGCCGTTGAAGCGCATCGCCGCGGCGGTGACCCGGCCGGGCCAGGCGATCAGCCCCATCGCGGCCAGCATGGACACGCTTTTGCCCGAGCCGGATTCGCCGACGATGCACAGAATCTCGCCCGGCTCGACGCTGACATCGACGCCATCGACCGCCCGGAAGCGACCGCGCGCGGTGGCGAATTCGACCGCCAGATTGCGGATTTCCAATAACGGCATCAGCGTTTCAGCTTGGGATCGAGGGCGTCGCGCAAGCCGTCGCCAAACAGGTTGAAGGCCAGCACGGTGAGCAGGATGAACAGGCCGGGAAAGGTCAGCACCCACCAGGCGCGCTGGTAGTACTGCAGGGCGCCGGCCAGCATGGTGCCCCATTCCGGCGTCGGCGGCTGGGCGCCGAGGCCGAGGAAGCCGAGAGCGGCGGCGTCGAGAATGGCGGCGGAAAAGCCGAGCGAGGCCTGCACGATCAGCGGCGCCAGACAATTCGGCAGCACCGTGTCGAACATCAGGTGCAGCGGGCCGGCGCCGGCGCAGCGGGTGGCGGTGACGTAATCGCGCGACAGTTCCGCCAGGGCGGAGGCGCGCGAGAGGCGGGTGTAGCCGGGCAGCGTGACGACGGCGACGGCCAGCATGGCGTTGAACAGGCTGGGGCCGAGGATGGCGACGATGACGATGGCCAGCAGCAGGCTCGGGAACACCAGCAGGACGTCCATGACCCGCATGATGAAGGAGTTCGACCACCCCGCCGGCGAAGGCGGCGGTGAGGCCGAGGGTGGTGCCGCAGGTCAGCGACAGGGTCACCACCGAAAGGCCGATCAGCAGCGACAGCCGGGCGCCGTAGATCAGCCGCGAGAGCATATCGCGGCCGACATCGTCGGTGCCGAGAAGAAAATCCCAGCTGCCGCCCGGCTGCCAGACCGGCGGGGTGAGGAAGGCGGTGCGGAACTGCTCGATGGGTGAATGCGGGGCGGCGATGTCGGCGGTGATCGCCAGCAGCGACAGCACAACCATGAAGCCGAGCCCGAGCACCGCGCCGCGGTTCTCGGCGAAGCCGCGCCAGAACAGGCGGAAACGGCCGGGCACCGGCACGGCGGCCGGCAGCGCGCCCGCGGTGGAGTCGATACCGGACATTCAGGCCACCTGCGGCGCGGTCATCGCCGTATTCGCGGGTTGAGAAAGCCGTAGGTCATGTCGACGCCGAGATTGACCAGAATGACCAGCGTCGCCACCAGCAGCGTGCCGCCCTGCAGCACCGGATAATCGCGGCGCTGGATGCTCTCCACCAGCCAGTGGCCCACCCCGGGCCAGGAAAAGATGGTCTCGGTGAGGATGGCGCCGCCGAGCAGCGCGCCGACCTGCAGGCCGACGACCGTCACCACCGGGATCAGCGCATTGCGCAGCGCATGCACGATCACCACCCGGCCGGCGCTCAGGCCCTTGGCGCGGGCGGTGCGGATGTAGTCCTCGCCCAGCACCTCCAGCATGGCCGAACGGGTCATCCGCGCCACCACCGCCAGCGGCTGCGTTCCCAGCACGATCGCCGGCAGGATCAGGTGGCTCACGGCGGAGGAAAACGCCCCTGGCTCATCGTTGAACCAGCTGTCGATCAGCATGAACCCGCTCCAGGGCTCGACGTAATACAGGTCGCTGATGCGGCCGGACACCGGCGTCCATCCCAGGGCGACGGAGAAGATCAGGATCATCATCAGCCCCCACCAGAAAATCGGCATGGAGGCGCCGGTGACCGATAATCCCATCAGCCCGTAATCGAACGGCGTCCCCCGCTTCACCGCGGCGATCACGCCGAGCGGCAGGCCGACCAGCAGGGCCAGCGTGATGGCGCAGCCCGTCAGCTCCAGCGTGGCGGGGAACAGGGTGGTGAACTCGGTCCATACCGGCTGGCGGGTGACCACCGATGTGCCCAGCCCGCCGGTGACGACGCCGACCTCGTAATCGAGGAACTGCTTCCACAACGGCTGGTCGAGGCCGAATTCGTGGCGCAGTTCGGCCAGGCGTTCGGGCGCGATGCCGTGCTCGCCCACCCGCACCTCGATCGGGTCGCCGGGCACCAGGTGGATCAGCAGGAAGGCGAGGAACGTCACGCCCACAAAGGTCGGAATGATCAGCGCCAGCCGGCGCAGCAGGAAGCGGAACATGCGGCCGCCCTCCCCTCACCCGCCGCGTCGCGCGCTTTCGGTCACGCTACTTCAGATCGACGGCGTCGAACTGCATGCGGCCGAACGGGCTCATTTTGAAGTTCACCACGTTGTTGCGCATCGGCAGGAACACCACCGAGTGGGCGATGAGGAAGAACGGCGCCTCCTCGTGCATGATCACCTGGGCCTGCTCGTACAGCTTCGCGCGTTCGCCCTGGCTGGCGGTGACCACGGCCTGGTCGATCAGTGTCTGGAAGTCCTGGTTGCACCATTTCGAGGCGCTGCCGCCGCCGGGCCGCGCCGCCGCGCAACTGGCCAGCGGGGTGAAGAAATTATCCGGGTCGCCGTTGTCGCCGGTCCAGCCGAGCAGCGCCATGCCGTGCTCGCCGTTCTGCACCCGCTTGCGGTACTCGCCCCATTCATAGCTGACGATGCTCGCCCTGATGCCCACCTTGGCCAGATCGGCCTGCATCAGCTCGGCCATGCGGCGGGCGTCGGGATTGTACGGGCGCTGCACCGGCATGGCCCACAGCGTGGTTTCGAACCCGTCCGGGAAGCCGGCCTCGGCCAGCAGGGCGCGGGCCTTCGCCGGGTCGTACGGCCAGTCCCTTACCTTATCATTGTAGCTCCACAGCGTCGGCGGAATCAGGTTCTTCGCCGGCTGGCCGGCGCCCTGGTAGATCGCGGTCAGGATCGACTGCTTGTCGATGGCGTAGTTGATCGCCTGACGCACCCGCTTGTCGGTGAAGGGCGGCCTGAGCGCATTGAAGGCGAGATAGCCGATGTTCAGGCCGGGCTGCGATTGCAGCAGCAGGGCCGGGTCCTTGCGGATGGCGTCGAGGTCGGCCGGATTGGGGTAGACCGCGATCTGGCACTCGTTGGCGCGCAGCTTGGCCAGCCGCACCGCCGGGTCCTTGGCGATGGCGAAGACCAGCGCATCGAGCGGCGGCTTCGGCCCCCAGTATTGCGGGAAGGCGCGGTAGCGGATGGTGCTGTCCTTGCTGTAGGCGACCAGCTCGAAACGGGCCGGTGCCGATCGGGTCCTGGTCGATCTGCTCCGGCTTGCCGGCGGCCAGCAGGAAGTCGGCATATTCCTTCGACTGGATGGTGGCGAAATCCATCGCCAGATCGGCCAGGAACGGCGCCTGCGGGGCGTTCAGCACGAACCGGACCGTGTAGTCATCGATCCTGTCGATCGATTGCAGCAGCTTGGGCAGGGCCATGTCGTTGAAGTAATCGTAGCCGCCGCCCGAGACCTTGTGATAGGGGTTGCTGTCCTTCCACTGCCGTTCGAAGCTGAAGATCACGTCTTCGGCGTCGAAGTCGCGGGTCGGCTTGAAGGATTTGTTGCTGTGCCACTTGACGCCATGGCGCAGATGGAAGGTGAAGGTTTTGCCGTCCTCCGAAACCTCCCATTTTTCCGCCAGACCGGGCTGCACCTCGGTCGAACCAGCACGGAACTCGACCAGGCGGTTGTAGATCGGCAGGTTGGCGTTGAAGGTGGTTCCGGTGGTGTTGATCATCGGGTTGAAGTTCTCGGGCGAGCCCTCGCTGCAGTAGACCAGGGTCTTCGCCTGCGCCGACAGCGCACCTGCCAGCATGGCCGCGCCCGCGGCAGCCATGATCCATCCGGTCCTCATCGGTGGCTCCCCCCTCCGGGTCCCTCGCCCACGGCCGCGCGACCGCCGCTTGCTGAATAGGAGCACACGGGCCGCCTCACAGGAAAGCGTTGAATTGCTTCGGGCGGGCCGTGGCATGGCCCGGCGGCAGGTGCCGGAGGGAGAGCCGGGTACACCGCAATGTGCGCGGCCCGGGCCTCGGCCTGATCCACCCGTGGTTCGACAAGGCTGCCGGTGGCGCGTATGGCTGCCGGCACTTCAGCAACCAGGGGAAAAGCGATACATGCGCATCAAGGTCGGCTGCCAACTCGTCTACGACTGCCCGCAGCCAACGCCCATGCTGCTGATGTTGAACATCCACTATAGTCGCGCCTCCGACATTGAGTTGCCCGATCATCTGATCATCAGCCCGAGGCTGCCGCTGACCGCCTATCGCGACGGCTTCGGCAACTGGGTCAGCCGGATCGTGGCGCCGGCCGGACTGACGCGCATCAGCACCAATGCGATCGTGCGCGACAGCGGATTGCCGGATGTGCTCGTTGCCGATGCGCCGCAGCATCCGGTGCAGGACCTGCCGGAGGAGACGCTGGTGTTCCTGCTGGCCAGCCGCTACTGCGATACGGAACTGCTCACCGAGACCGCCTGGCAGCTATTCGGCAACGCGCCGCTGGGCTGGGGACGGGTGCAGGCGATCTGCGATTTCGTGCACAAGCATATCCGTTTCGATTACATGCAGGCGCGCCCCACCCGCACCGCGTCGGAGACCTATCGCGAGGGTGTCGGCGTGTGCCGCGATTTCGCCCATCTGGCGATCGCGTTTTGCCGGTGCATGAACATACCGGCACGCTACTGCACCGGCTATCTGGGCGATATCGGCGTGCCGCCGCCGCATGGGGTGATGGATTTCGCCGGCTGGTTCGAGGCCTATCTCGGCGGCCAGTGGCACACCTTCGATGCCCGCAACAACATTCCGCGGATCGGGCGGGTGCTGCTGGCGCGCGGCCGCGACGCGGTGGATGTGGCGATCAGCACGTCATTCGGGCCGAACACGCTGCAGAATTTCACCATCTGGACCGACGAGATCGCCGAATTCGGCGTGAGCCACCGCCCACCGGGTGTCAGCCGCCGATCGCCAGGGCCTCGGCCAGGCCGCGATCGGTCGGCGATCCGATGAAATCGCCAAGCCCAACGATCAGGGCGAAGCCGGCCAGGAAGACCCCGACCACGATCAGGGTATTGCGCGTCCCCGGCCGGAGACCGGTCGGATGGCGCGCCAGCGACCTGAATTGGCGGAACCCATTCATGGCATCACCCCCCCTTCCCGAAGCACGAGACAAACGCACCCCCGGTCGAGCCGCTTGCAATATTCGTGTCGCCGGATACTAATCACCGGTCACGAAATCCGCCGGCATTTCCCGGAAATTCATTACACGGGTTAAGGATATGGCCCCTGCCCCAGGCTTGCGACAAGGGGTCCGCCGATCAAAATGCTGCAGCTTACGCCGGCAGGCCGGGTGCCGCGACGGGGGCGCGAAACCCCGGCATATCCAGCATGCTGGCCGAACGCAGCCAGGCCCGCGCCCGCGCCCCGTCGGCAGCGGCTTCGGCCAGGCCGGCGGCCCAGGCCTCGTCGCCCGGGGTGGCCCGGTCGGCGTAGGGCAGTAACTGGCCGGTGGCGACCACGCGCCGCTCGCGCGCATACTGATCGAGCGCCGCCTCCGCGCTGTCCGGATGGTGCAGGGCGGCGGCCAGCGCCTCGGCGGCGGCCATGGCATCGTGCAGGCCGCAATTCATGTTCAGCCCGGAGCGGGTCTGCACCAGATGGGCGGCATCGCCGGCCAGCAGCACCCGGCCGGCGGCGTAGGTTCCGGCGACCTGGCGGCGCACCGGCTGCACCGCGCGGGCCACCAGCGGCAGCACCGCGGCGCCGACGGGCAGCAGGCGGGACAGGCGGGCGCGCAGGGCGGGTTCGGCCAATGCCGCTTCGTCGCTCTCGTCATCGGGCAGCGGCATGGCGATCTGCCATACATCCGGCATGCATAGCAGGCCGCACCAGCCGCCCGGCGCATGGACCCAGGTGGCGCCGGTCGCGCCGGGCACCAGTTCGCGCAAATCGGCCGGGGTCAGAACCTGCAGCAGTCGTGCGGCCACCGCCACGCCGTCGAACGCGATGCCCAGGCAGGCCCGCACGGCGCTGTTCATTCCGTCGGCGGCCAGCAGATAGGCGCCGCGCTCCACCCGGTCGCCGAGCGCCGAGCGCACCCGCACCGCGACCCCCCGGGCGTCCTGATCGATCCGCACCACCTCGGCGTCGAAGGCAAGGCGCACATGCGGGTAGGCGGTCAGGCGCGCGGCCATGGCGGCGGCGACCGATCCCTGGTCGAGATGCAGGCGGAACGGGAAGCGGGTCTCGCCGGCGAGCAGGCTGAAATCGAACGTGGCCAGCGGCGTCGCCGCGCCGACGCGCAGAAAGGCGATCCGGCGCACCGGCAAGCCGGTGCGCAGCATGCCGTCCAGGATGCCGAGTTGTTCGAACACCTCCAGCGTCGGCGGCAGCCAGGCGGAGGCACGCTGCACCCGGCCGAGCAGCATCCGCCTTTCCAGCACGGTGACCGGCACGCCGAGCTGGGCCAGCCGCAAGGCCGCGGCCAACCCGACCGGGCCGGCGCCGGCGATCAGAACGCGGGCAGCGCCGGACATCGTTCGGGAAGGGCGGGAATCATGCGGCCGAGTACCCATAATGATCATGTGGAGTCAAAGACCGGTCTTTGATGCTTTGTCACGCACTTCCTTCGCACGGTTGCCCTGGCGCCGGAACACGGCGGCGGGACGCCGGTGGCCGGCGCATGCTAGAAGGACTGCCATGGCCCCTCCCCTGCTGCTCCTCCAGGACGTGTCGCTGACCCTCGGCGCGACCCCGTTGCTCCACTCCGCCGAATTGTCGGTCGCCCCCGGCGAGCGGCTGTGCCTGGTCGGGCGCAACGGCTCCGGCAAGTCCACCCTGCTGCGCATCGCCGCCGGGCAACAGACGCTCGATTCGGGCACCCGTTTCCTGCAGCCCGGCACCACGGTGCGCTACCTGCCGCAGGAGCCCGATTTGTCCGGCTTCGCCAGCACCGAGGCCTATGTCGCCGCCGGACTCGGCCCGGGCGACGATCATTACCGCGCCCGCGCCTTGCTGGAGGGGCTGGGCCTGACCGGCCAGGAGGAGCCCGCCCGGCTCTCCGGCGGCGAGGCGCGGCGGGCGGCGCTGGCGCGGGTGCTGGCGCCGGCGCCGGACATTCTGTTGCTCGACGAGCCGACCAACCATCTCGACCTGCCCGCCATCGCCTGGCTGGAGGCGGAGCTGGCCAGCCTGCGCGCGGCGCTGGTGGTAATCAGCCATGACCGCCGCCTGCTGGAGCGGCTCGGCCGCGCGGTGGTGTGGCTCGACCGCGGCGCCACCCGCCGCATGGAGCGCGGCTTCGCCGAATTCGAAGCCTGGCGCGACGAAGTGCTGGAGCAGGAGGAACGCGACCACCACAAGCTCGCCCGCAAAATCGCCGCCGAGGAGCACTGGCTGCGCTACGGCGTCACCGCCCGGCGCAAGCGCAATGTGCGCCGGCTGGGCAATCTGCACGCGCTGCGCGCCCAGCACCGGGCGGCGCAGGGTCCGCTCGGCACCGCGAAGCTGGAGGCGGCCGACGGCGAAATCTCCGGGCGCATCGTCATCGAGGCGACCGATCTGGCGAAAAGCTTCGGCGAACGAACCATCGTGCGCGGGCTGACCACGAAAATCCTGCGCGGTGACCGGGTCGCCCTGATCGGGCCGAACGGCGCCGGCAAGACCACGCTGCTGAACCTGCTCACCGGCCGGCTGGCGCCCGACGCAGGCACGGTGAAGCTGGGCAGCGCCCTGCAGATGATGACGCTGGACCAGCGCCGGGAAAGCCTCGATCCGGCGGCGACGCTGGCCGACACGCTCACCGGCGGGCACGGCGAGACGGTGGTGGTGAACGGCCAGGCCCGGCACGTCATGGGTTACATGAAGGACTTCCTGTTCAGCCCGGCCCAGGCGCGCACCCCGGTGGGCACGCTTTCGGGCGGCGAGCGCGGCCGGCTGGCGCTGGCGGTGGCGCTGGCCCGGCCCTCCAACCTGCTCGTGCTCGACGAGCCGACCAACGATCTGGACCTCGAGACGCTCGACCTGCTGCAGGAGTTGCTGACCGACTATCCCGGCACGGTGCTGCTGGTCAGCCACGACCGTGATTTCCTCGACCGGGTGGCGAGTTCGGTGGTGAACGCCGAAGGCGACGGGCGCTGGGTGGATTATGCGGGCGGGTTCTCCGACATGCTCGCGCAGGGCGGCCGGATCATGGGGGCGCCCGCGGCGGCGCCGGCGCCGCCGCGCGAAAGACCGGCGGTCACGCGGGAAACCGCCGCCACCGCGCCGCGCAAACTCACCTTCAAGGACAAGCACGCGCTGGCGGCGCTGCCCGGCCGGATCGAGGTGCTGCAGGACGAGATGGCGAAGTTGCAGGCCGTGCTGACCGATCCCGACCTCTATGCCCGCGATGCGGCCGGTTTCGCCCGCGCCTCTGCGCAGCTGGAGAAAGCCGCGGCGGAGCTTGCGGCGGCCGAGGAACGCTGGCTGGAACTGGAATTGCTGCGCGAGGAAGTGGAGGGACGATGAGACGGGGTGCATGTCTGCTGGCGGCGTTGCTGGCGCTGTCGGGCTGCGGGCTGGCGGCGGCGCCGTGCCGGGTGGGCTCGGCGGTGCTGAAGATCGTGCCGCTGGTCGGCCATGCGGCGGCGACGCCGACGGATGCCTGCGCGGATGCGATTGATGGGTGAACCTTAAAGGTATGGGGTCCAGGGGCAGGGCCATCCGGTTCTCTGTACGATACCATATTCGTGATTACTCACACGCCCTTCATGACGCATACGGAGGCAACGTCCTGTAGGTTGAGCCAGAAGCCGTGCTGGATGTTGTCGATGCCGTTGGCACGCCCGAGGTTGAGAGCAAAGCTCTTCAGGCGCGCGACGATACCTGGGTTGACGCGGATCTTGCTGGCGTCCTCGCCTAGGGAACCGTCGCGAACGCGGTGGTTGCGGTTCTCTATGCCCCAGTGATCGCGTATGGCCTTGGCATAGTAGGTGACCCGCCGACCAACGCGGTTGGTGATGTACCACGAGATTTCGACAGTGGTTTCCCAGCGCCACCAGGAGCCGGGCACCCGCGTGCATACGGTGCGGGTGACGCGAAGCGCCACGCGCGCATATGGCTTCCACCTCTCCAGGCCGAGCCGCGGCCCAGCTTCGAACATCTCCACGCGCCGCGTCTCCTTCCTACCGCGCTCTATCTTGTCGGTAGTTTCGCAGATCTGAACTGGCGAGTTCGTGACCGCCATCATCTCAACCGCGTCAACCAGTCCCTCCTGGTTGTCCTTGACCTGCACCAGAACATTGCTGCCGACGGCGATCGCCGCCTCGAAGGTCTTCACCTGGCAGTGCATCGCGTCGAAGGTGTAGAGCCTGTCCTTGAGGCCAAGCGCCAGGATAAGTTCCTGCGCCGCAGGTATCTCGTTGGTCTTCTGATCGATTTCGACGTGCGCGAGGATGACACGTCCGACCGTGCCGAACACGCTCAGGATTTGCTTCATCCGCTGATTGGTAGCCATGTCGGCGCTGCCCTTCATCGTCTTGCCGTCGACGGCCGCTGTCTTTTCGTCAATCCCCTTGCCCGCGAGAGCGTCCGCTTCGAGTGCCGCCGCATGGATGCGGAACGCGGATTCAAAGCCCTCCGGGCAGAGGCTGGCGAGCAGGTCGCGTAACTGGCTCTTGCCGATCGGCTTCTTCATGTCGCAGGGAAAGTGCCTCTTCAGCAGCTTGAAATGCCTGCGGATGAACGCCGCCATGCGCTTATAGCTATGCGCCCCGCACAAGTTAGCCAGAATACAGAAGAGTAAAACCTGCGGCAAAGGATGCCGCCTTCCCTCGACCCGGCGCGGGTCAGGAACATCCACAAGCACATCCAGGAGCGTGACTGACACGACCGTAATCTCATATTTGGTTGAAGCCGTGGTACTCCACCACACCCCCGAAATCCAGCGCCTTGCGGCTCCAGGCCGAGAATCACTTCCCCCTGTCAGTTACTGCTGTTTCAGAGAATCGGACGGCCCTGGGTCCAGGGGCCTCTCGGCCCTTGGCGGGGTCCAGGGGCAGAGCCCCTGGCCTTCCTTTGCTAGCTTGACTATCTCGGAGCAATCCAGCCCGAATACTTCCCCATGGCGCAACTCAGCGACGACTGCTTCGCCTTCGGCGGCGCCCTCCTGCCGCTTCACGAGGCCCAGGCCCGTATCGCCATCGCGCATGCGGTAAAGGCGGGCACGGAAACGGTCGCGCTGGCGGAAGCGGTCGGCCGGGTGCTGGCGCACGACGCGGTGGCGCCGATCGACCTGCCGTCCACCGACAATGCGGCGGTGGACGGCTTTGCCGTCTATTTCGACGATTTGTCATCCGCGGCGCCCACTACGTTGCCCGTGCATGGCCGCGCCGCGGCGGGCGCCGCGCCGGTTGGCTGGCTGCCACGCGGGCAGGCGTTGCGCATTTTCACCGGCGCGGTCATGCCCGAGGGCGCCGACACGGTGATGATGCAGGAAGACTGCCTCATCGAGGCCGGCCAGGTAACCGTGCGACCCGGCATCCGCCGCGGCGCCAACCGCCGCCCGGTCGGGGAAGATATCGCCCGTGGCGCCATGGCGCTCGCCGCCGGCCGGCGGCTGATGCCGCCCGATATCGGCCTGCTCGCGGCGCTGGGTTTTGTCCGCGTCGAGGTGCGCCGGCCGCTTCGGGTCGTGGTTTTTTCCACCGGCGATGAGATCGCCGCGCCGCCGGCGCCTTTGCGCCCGGGTCAGGTGTACGACGCCAACCGGCCGATGCTCGCCGCCCTGCTGCGCCGGCTCGGCGCCGGCGTCATCGATGGCGGCATCCTGCCCGACACGCTGGCGGCCACCCGGGACGCGCTGCGCGGAGCCGCGCGCCACGCCGATCTGGTGATTACCTCCGGGGGCGTCTCGACCGGCGAGGAAGACCATGTGCGCGCCGCCATCGAGGCGGTGGGGAAACTGGAATTCTGGCGTGTCGCCATCAAGCCGGGCCGCCCGGTGGCACTGGGCGGGCTGGACGGCACGCCGCTACTGGGCCTGCCCGGCAACCCGGTGGCGGCGCTGGTCACCTTCACCGCCATCGGCCGCCCGCTGCTCGACCGGCTGGCCGGTTCCGTCTATGTCCCGCCGCCGCGTTTTCTGGTCCGCAGCTTGTTTTCCTACCGCAAGAAGGCGGGCCGGCGCGAATATGTGCGGGTGCAGTTGGATGCCGACGGCACGGCAAGCCGCTACCCGAAGGAAGGCGCGGGCATCCTCACCTCGCTCACCGGGAGCGACGCGCTGATGGAACTGCCGGAGGCGATGACCGCGCTGGCGCCGGGCGATCCGGCGCCCTGCATTCCGCTCGGGCTGCTGCATGGCTAGCGACTTGCTTCGCGCGGAGTTCGTGGTCGCCCCCGACCCGGACGACCCGGCGCTGACCCAGGCGGTGGAGGGCATCGACCACACCGGCGCCACGGTTTCCACCCGCGTGCCGGTGGAACGGCCGCTGACGCTGTTCCTGAACGGCCAGGAGATCGTCACGATGATGACGATCGGCGACCGCCCGGACTGCCTGGCCGTGGGCTATTTGCTGAACCAGGGCATGCTGCGCCGCGACGACCCGATCGAGCGCATCGACGTCGATGCGGAACTCGATGTGGTGGTCGTGCGCACGCCGTCGCGCACCGATTTCGAAGACAGGCTGCGGCGGAAGACCCTGACCAGCGGCTGCGCCCAGGGCACCGCCTTCGGCGATCTGCTGGAGCGCTTCGCGCAGGTGCGGCTGGACCCTGCGGCCGAGCTGCGCACCGAGCTGGCTGTATGCGCTGGCGCGCAAGATCAACACCCGGCCCAGCCTGTACCTGACCGCCGGCGCCATCCATGGCTGCGTGCTGTGCGAACAGGACCGGCCGCTGGTCTATATGGAGGATGTCGGCCGCCATAATGCGATCGACAAGATCGCCGGCTGGATGCGGCTGCAGGGTGTCGGGCCGGGCGGAAAACTGTTCTACACGACGGGGCGGCTGACCAGCGAGATGGTCATCAAATGCGTGCAGATGGAAATCCCGATCCTCATCAGCCGCAGCGGCTTCACCGCCTGGGGGGTGCAACTGGCGCGCCAGGCCGGGTTGACCCTTGTTGGCCGGGCGAAGGGAAAGCGCTTCCTGTGCGTGAGCGGCAGCTTCCGACTGCGCTTCGATGCCGACCCGCGCGAGGCGGTGCCCGAGGGGGCGGAGCGGCAGGGGGCGCGCGCGGAGGACTGAGCCCCGGCCACGTTAACACGACGGCAATGCTCGCGGCGGATAGTCCGGATCCCTGCACGGTGGTGGCGCCGGTGCTCGCAAAGGTCGTGGAGGTATGGTGGCTTCCCTCTCCCCATCCGACGTTGCGCGGCTGCTGGCCGAGCCTTCGGCGCAGGCCCGCGCCGAGGTGGCCGGCAAGCTCGCGCAGGACATCGACAACCCTGAGCTGAGCGCGAGTGAAGTCCGGTTGGCGCAGGACATCATCCGCATCCTGGCCAATGACATCGAAGCGACCGTACGGCAGACGGTCTCGCAAAGCCTTCGCTGTTCCACCCGGCTGCCGGCGGACACGGCCTTGCGTCTGGCTAACGACATCGAAGCGGTGGCGCTGCCCATTCTGGCCGATTCGGGTTTGCTCACGGCGGCCGATCTGGTCGCGATCGTCCGACGCGGTTCCCCCGTCAAGCAGGAGGCGATTGCCGGACGACGCGACCTCGCCGAGGATGTTTCGGATGTGCTGATCTCCGACGCCCATGTCAGGGCGGTGACGGCATTGATGCGGAATTCGACCGCGCAGATCAGCGAGAACGGCCTGGGCAAGGCGATCGAACGCTTCTCCGACGATGACGCGGTCAAGGAAAGCATTGCCAGGCGGGACAAGCTGCCAATAACCATTGCCGAGCGGCTTGTTGCCCTGGTCACCGATCAGGTGAAAAATCATCTGGTCAGTCATCACGAATTATCGCCGGACATCGCCACCGATATCGTATTGCAAACCCGGGACGTGACAACGATCACGCTCAGTTACGGCAGCCGCGAGGATGAACTGCAGCTTCTCGTCGAAGAGATGCGCAGCCACGACCGGCTGTCACCGTTCCTGGTGCTGCGCGCGCTTTGCCTGGGCGATATGGAGTTCTTCGAGGCTGCCATGGCGGCCCTGGCCAACGTGCCGGTCAGGAACGCCAGGCGGCTGATTCACGACGCGGGTCCGAACGGTCTCAGATCCCTGTTTGAAAAATCCGGCCTGCCGCCGCGGTTGCTGCCGGCGATTCGGGTGGCGGTGGATGTCGTGGACGGCGTCAAGTTTGACGGCGGCGAGCACGATCTTGAACGCTATCGCGCCCGGGTCATCACCCGGATTCTGACCCAGTTCGAGCGGTTCGGTGACGAGGATCTTGATTACCTGCTGGAGAAACTGATCGCGGTTCTGCCGGCGGGCTCCCGGCTGCGGGAGGAATTCCGCGCCGGCCGGGGCCTCGGCCTGAGGTTGCGAACCAGCCGACGGCATGAACGGCACCTTCGGCGCCGCGCCGGGCGGGTGACGATGGACGGAAGCGGACCGTTGCTTTGTCAATAATTGTATGAGGCGGCGCGTCACCGCGCCGCCCGCATCTGGCGCCCGCCAGCAGGACCTCTCTCAAATCACGGGAAAGTGTGGGGAAGCTCCTTGAATGCGGAACCAGTAAATCCCTAGTTCGTGAGACCTAAACGCACCACTACTCGTTTCATTGGAAGGAAGTGGTTGCCTTTTTGGTGAATGATGCCACGAAGCATGTGCAACTGTTTTATCTGTTTCTTATCGGACGGCAGTAGCGTTTGCTTCGTCAATGTGGACCTGCAGGTAGTTTTGTTGGAAAACATTCGGACACCACCCCAACCTGAACATCTGCGCATCAAATAAAAAAGGAGTCTCACGATGCGTTTCCAACGTGTCTCGTTGCTAGCCCTCGGCCTGACAGCCCTCTGTCTGCCGCTCTCGGCCACACAGGCTGCTGAGCCGGAAGGCCTGATTTCACGTGTTGCCACCGTGCATGTCACCGTCCCCGATGCGGTAAGCCAGGCGCAACTGGCCGATCAGCTGCGCGCCCAGGGCTATGCGGGGGTTGTGCTGAGTTCGACCTATCCGTCGCCCGCCGATCCGCATCCCGAACTCAACCCGACGCTGACCAGCCATCCAGAACAGGTTCCGGTCCATTCTGGCTGGAACGGAATCGCCGTCAGGGATGGCCAGGTTGTCCAGGTATATGTGGACCGTTGAGGGAAACCGGGTCCGGCCCGCCGGCCCAAGGCGAACACGTTCGATCGGGTGCCCCCTCCAGGAGAGGGAGAAAGGCCGGACCCGCAATGCCAGCGGGTCCGGCTTCATTCAGGCAGCTACTTCTTCGTCGGATGCGACTTCGAGGAAGTGCTGGCGGCAGGTTTCGTGGACGCACCGGACTTGGCGGCGGGAGTTTCGGAAGTTTCGCTTGTGCTCTTCGACGAACTGCCGGAAGGCTTGTGTGACGAACTCGGCATGGCTATTTTCCCCTTTTCGCTCGTTGAACGCTGGGACAGTTTAACAGGAACGTGCAGTTCCTCAGCGAAACTGGGTTTCACGTTTTCGTTTCCCACCCCGATCGCAGAACCGTGAACCGACCCGTTCGAGCCGCCGCCTGCTGATCAGCGACGCCGCCGGCCTCACGCCGCCGGCGGCCTCGCGGCGCGCAGCCGGAAGCGCTGAATCTTTCCGGTGGCAGTCTTCGGCAGCTCCGTCACGACATGAAACCAGCGCGGATACTTGTACGGCGCAAGCCCGCGCTTGCAGTGCTCGACCAGTTCGCGCTCGGTGGCTACCGCGTCGCCGGCAGCGTCCTTCAGCACCACCCAGGCTTCCGGCTTGATCAGCCCGTCGGCGTCGGCGCGGCCGACCACGGCGGCTTCGAGCACGCGCGGGTGCTCGACCAGGCGGCCCTCGATCTCGAAGGGCGAGCACCAGATGCCGCCCACCTTCATCATGTCGTCGCTGCGCCCGCCATAGATGTAGTACCCGTCACTGTCCTGCGTGTAGGTATCGCCGGTGTCCAGCCAGCCCTCCGCCAGCATGGTGCGGGCGGTGCGCTCGGGGTTGTTCCAGTAGCAGCGCGCGGTGGAACCGCCGCGCACCAGCAGTCGGCCGCTTTCGCCGGGCGCCGCCGGCTGGCCGTCCTCGCGCAGGATGCGGGCCTCGTAGCCCTCCACCACCCGGCCGGTGGTGCCGGCGCGGATGTCGCCGGGGCGGTTGGAGATGAACATATGCAGCGCCTCGGTCGAGCCGATGCCATCCAGGATCACCGTGCCGGTCAGCGCCTGCCAGCGGTGGAAGATATGCGCCGGCAGCGCCTCGCCGGCGGAGACGCAATAACGAACAGAGGAGAAGTCGGTGTGCGTGCTCTCCAGCGCGTGCAGTTGCGCGGCATAGAGCGTGGGCACGCCGAAAAAAAGCGTGGGCCGGTGGCGCTCGATCATGGCCAGGGTGGATTGCGCGGTCGGGCGATCGGCCAGCAGCACGCTGGTGGCGCCGGCCCAGAGCGGAAAGGTCATGCCGTTGCCGAGCCCGTAGGCGAAGAACAGTTTTGCCGCGGAGAAGAATACATCATCCTCGCGCGCGCCGAGCAGGTCGGTTCCCAGGTGCTGGCTGGTCACCACCATGCTGCGGTGAAGGTGCACCGCCCCCTTCGGCCGCCCGGTGGAGCCGGAGGAATACAGCCAGAAAGCATCCTCTTCCGCCGTGGTGGCGGCCGGGGCGAGCGAAGCGGGGGCGTTGCCGGTCAGCGCCCGCATTTCGCCTTCCACCCGCAGGCAATGGGCGGGTCGCTGCGGCAGGCCCGCGAGGGACCCCTGCACCGCTTCGTCGTATTCCGCCGACCAGGCCAGGGCGGCGCAGCCCGAATCCTCGATCATGTAGCGGTAATCATCGGCGCGCAGCAGCGTATTCAGCGGCACCGGCACAATGCCGGCCTTGATGGCGCCCCAGAACAGATAGAAGAATTCGGGGCAGTCCTTCACCACCATCAGCAGCCGCTCGCCCCGTCGCAGGCCGAGGCCCAGCAGGGCATTGCCGCAGCGACCCACATTTTCGGCCAGTTCGGCGTAGGTCACGTCACCATCGGCGGCGCGGATGGCCACGCGGGCTGCCCGGCCCTCGGCGATATGGCGGTCGATGAACGGCACGGCGACATTGAACCGGGGGGCAAAGTCGAGCCGGGTGGGCCGGACCGTACGGTCCACCGCCACGGTGTGGTCGAGCATCCTTGTTATTCCTCCCGTCGCGCCGTGGCCTGTATCCCGGCGCCGGCGGTTGAATAATCTATAACCGTACCGAAATACGCTTTTCCATTCATCCGCGCGAGGTCATGTTTGTCAAGGCCATGGTCCCGGCGCGAATCGCCGTCGCCGCATCGGAGCCCGCATGACGAACCAACCGGCCGCGCTGCAGCTTCGCCCGGCCGCCCCTGACGACCTGCCCGCCATCATCGCGCTCGACCGCGAGGTGACGGGGCTGGAGAAACCGGAGTACTGGCGCGACCTGTATTCCCGTTACGGCGGCCGCGACGATGACCGTCGCTGTTTCCTGGTGGCGACGATCGGCGGCCAGGTGGAGGGTTTTGTCATCGGCGAGGTGCGTGCCTGGGAGTTCGGCTCGCCGCCCTGCGGCTGGATTTTCGCCATCCAGGTGCGGCCGCGTTGCCGCCTGGGCGGCGTCGGCACCCGGCTGTTCGAGGCGGTGCGCGACCGTTTTCGCGCCGCCGGGGTGGACCGGCTGCGCACCATGCTGGCGCGCGACAACAATCTTATTCTCTCGTTCTTCCGCAGCCAGGGAATGATGGCCGGCCCGTTCGTAGAACTGGAGATGGAACTTGATCCGCAATCGGGACGATAGACCGGCCTCCTTACGGAATGGGGTCAAGGGGCCTCTCGGCCCCTTGCGGGTCCAGGGCAGAGCCCTGGCCTTCCTTCCATGAAGCTCCAGAAAGCCACCACCTTCGCCCTGATCGCCGTGCTGGAACTGGCCGCCGACCCGCAGGCGCAGCCCTCGGTGCTGGAAATCGCCGAAAAGCACGGCATTTCGGCGCACCACCTGGCCAAGGTGCTGCGCGACCTCGGCCGCGCCGGCATCGTCGATGCGGTGCGCGGGGTGGGCGGCGGCTACCGGTTCATCGGCAATCCGAAACGGCTGACCCTGATGGACATCATTGATCTGTTCGAGCCGGCGCGGGCGGCGCGGGCGGCAACGCCGGGTCCCGAGGCGGCGCAGGCCTTGCAGCGGGTCATGGATGAGATCGACGACCATGCCGCGGCGACGTTCCGCTCGATCACGCTCTCGACCATGCTGAAGCTGATGCGGGCGCCGGCGCGGGCCTAGGCGGGACCCGACACAGGCCCTGTGTCGGAAAGCCAACATTGGCGGCATCCCCGTCGCTGGAATTGGCGGCGCGCCGCGGCTGGCACGCGGCTTGCGATGCACGTCCGGCTGCCGCCGCATTGCACGGAGCGCCGCCATCATGAGTCCGACCCGCCTGCCCGCCTGCTCGCTCCCCACCTGCTCGATAAACGACACAACCCTGCGCGATGGCGAGCAGGCCCCCGGCGTGGCGTTCAGCGTGGCCGAGAAGGCCGCCATCGCCGCGGCCCTGGATGCCGCCGGCATCGACGAGATCGAGGCCGGCACCCCGGCCATGGGCGGCGAGGAGATCGAGGCCATCCAGGCCGCCGTGCACGCCGCCCCGGATGCCCGCGTCGCCGCCTGGTGCCGGATGACCGAGGCCGATGTGGACGCCGCCCTGCGCGCCGGGGTGCGCCACGCCAACCTCTCGGTGCCGACTTCGCCGCGCCAGATCGCCGCCAAGCTGCGCGGCGGGCCGGCGGAGGTGCTGGCGCGCATCGCCCGGGTGGTGCCCTATGCGCGGGACCGCGGCCTGACCGTGTCGGTCGGCGGCGAGGATTCCAGCCGCGCCGATCCCGATTTCCTGGCCCGCCTGCTGGACGCCGCCGAGGCCGCCGGCGCCTGGCGGTTCCGCTATGCCGACACGCTGGGCGTGCTCGACCCCTTCGCCACCGAAGCCGCGTTCCGCCGGCTGCGCGCGGGCAGCGATCTGTGCCTTGAGTTCCACGGCCACGACGATCTCGGGCTGGCCACCGCCAACACGCTGGCGGCCCTGCGCGGCGGCGCCACCGATGCCAGCGTGTGCGTGCTCGGCCTGGGCGAGCGCGCCGGCAACGCCGCGCTGGAGCAGGTGGCGGCGGCGCTGGACCGGCTGCACCTCGCCACCACCCGCATCGACCTCGCCTGCCTGGCGGATCTGGCCGAACGGGTGGCGCGGGCGGCGCGGCGCCGCATCCCGACGGCGCAGCCGATCGTCGGCGAGGTGGCCTTCACCCATGAATCCGGCATCCATGTCAGCGGCCTGCTGCGCGACCCATCCACCTACGAGGCGATGGACCCGGCCCTGTTCGGCCGCGAGCGGCGCATCGTGCTGGGCAAGCATTCCGGCACGGCGGCGGTGCGCGAGGCGTTGCTGCATGCCGGCGTCACCGCGTGCGATTTGGTCGTCGCCGACCTGTTGGGGCGGCTGCGGCGGCATGCCGGGCGGGTAAAACGGCCGGTCACGCGGCCGGAATTGCTGGCACTGCACGCCGAATTGGCCTCCTGAGGGGTTTATCGCCCCGATCGGGGGCGAAAACGCCCTTTTGTGCACTGCGGTGCCGTGTTAGAGTTACATTATGAAAAATTCCGGTGATCTCCGCGCTGCCGCCGTGATGTTCGAAAGCGGCGATGATGCCGATGCCGCGATGGCGGTCGCGGTGGCTGCCCTGCGCCATGCGGGCGTGCGAATCGGCGGGCTGCTGCAGGTGTTCGGCCCGACCATCGGCCCGTGCAAGCGGGAGATGAACCTGCTGGTGCTGAGCAGCGGCGAATGGATCCGGCTCGATCAGCCGCGCGGCCCCGAGGCGCAAGGCTGCACGCTGGACGGTGACGCGCTGACCCGCGCCGGGCAGGCGCTGCGCGCGGCGGTGCAGGCCCGGCCGGACCTGCTGGTGGTCAGCCGGTTCGGCAAGCAGGAGGCCCTGGGCGGGGGCATGC
The DNA here is from genome assembly GCA_963709085.1 of uncultured Alphaproteobacteria bacterium. Lineage (GTDB taxonomy): Bacteria > Pseudomonadota > Alphaproteobacteria > Acetobacterales > Acetobacteraceae > Rhodovastum. Next base: position 2,048,038 of record CAVPVB010000007.1, on the reverse strand, counting down.
GGGCGGAAATCGCCGAGGCGCTGCTGTCCGGCATTCCGGTGCTGGTGGCAGTGCGGGCCGGGCTGCGCGAGGAGTGGGAAGAGTTCCTGGGCGACCCCGTCGCAGGTGCTGCCGACCTGTGCGGATACGATCGCCGGCTGGGCGCGCGCCCAGGTCACCGCGGCGGCATAGCCACCGTATCATATATCGGCGCTGCTGCCGGGCCGCTCGCCCGGTCGGGCGCGTGCCGGGCGGGCGCGTGCCGGGCGGGCGCGTGCCGGGCACAATTCGTCGTGCTGTTTCATTCCAATGCCGGCCGATCTGTGTCAACGTCCCGGCATCGCTTCCGGGTAACGATGTCGCCGTTGCATCTCCGGGCTCGCGCGAACAGCCCGCAGGTTCTTCAACCAAAAAATGCAGCGAGAAATGCAGGATCGATCGAGGAAAGCCGGTTCATCGGGCAGGATGGCGCGTCCCTGGTCACATCCGGCCGGCCTGTTGTGGCTCTCGATGGTTGCCGCGGTGGTTTTCCCCTTCGCCCTGGTTGGCGGCGTGGCATGGCAGAGCCATGACGCGGTGGTCGCCCAGATCGAGACGGAAGCGCGCCGCGCCGTCGCGACGACCGCCGAGCACATGCTCAAGGTCCTCGAAACCCACGGCCTCGCCCTCGACCTGACCGACGAGACCACACGCGGCCTGTCCTGCGACGCCATCCGGGCTTCCGCCGCCCTGCCGGCCCTGTTCGCCCGCATTTCCGCGCGCTCGCCGACCCTCGGCGACGGACGGGAAATCAACACGATCTGGGTGATCGGGGCGGACGGTTTCATCTGCGGGACACCGATTCAGTACAAGGACGACGGCAAGTCCCGGCTCGACCGCGACTATTTCGCGGGCGCGCGGGATGCGAGCGGCAACCGCACCTTCGTCGGCCGCCCGCTGATCGGACGCATCGGCGGCAAACCGTTCTTCGCATTTGCGCGGCGACGGTCGGCACCGGCGGACGGGTTCACCGGGGTCATCATCAGCACGGTCGACACGGGCTATCTGGCGCGAACCTGGGAGGCGATGGAGCCGCCGTCATCCGGGCACCGGATCACGCTCTACCGCGCCGACGGGGTGGCGCTGGCGCCATCCACGCCGGACGCGCCCCCCGACCCGCCGGCCGAGCGGCTGGCCGCCGCGCGCTGGGCCGCCGCCCCCGAAGGCGCGGCCGTGGTCGCCTCGGCCGCGGCGGCGAACGGCGTGGTGCTGGCCTGGCGGGTGCTATCCGACTGGGGCGTGGTCGTAACGGACGCGCTGGACCGCGGCCCCGCCCTGCATGCCTGGCGCCGGACCGTGCTGGTCTATTTTCTGGTGGCGACGCTCGGTTCGGCGGCGCTGGTGGGCTTTGCCTTGGCGGTGCTGCGCGCGATCCGCCGCACCGAAATCGCCACGCGGCAGACCGAAGCCGAGATGCGGCAAAGGCTGCAGGCCGAGGCAAAGCTGCGCCAGGCGCAGAAGATGGACGCGCTGGGCCAGTTCACCGGCGGGGTGGCGCATGATTTCAACAACCTGTTGATGGCGCTGCAGGGCAATCTCGACATGCTGCGCAAGCGGCTGCCGCCGGAGGACGCGAAGGCCCTGCGCCTGCTCGAGAACGCCGAGCGCGGCGCCCGGCGCGGCGCGGCGCTGACCCAGCGCATGCTGGCCTTCGCCCGGCGGCAGGACCTGCAGCCCCAGGCGACGAACGTGGCGGCGCTGGTGGCCGGCATGGAAGACCTGCTGCAAAGTTCGCTCGGCCCGCAGGTGCAGATCGAGACCGAATTTGCCGCCGGACTTGCCCCGGCCTGGGTCGATCCCAACCAGCTCGAACTCGCCATCGTCAATCTGGCCATCAATGCGCGCGACGCCATGCCGGGCGGCGGACGGCTCACGCTGGCGGCCCGCATGCAGTCGGTCCAGCCGCGCGAGGTGCCGGAACTCGCGGCCGGCGAGCACATCTGCCTCACCGTATCCGACACCGGCGAGGGGATGGACCCGAATACGCTCGTCCGCGCCATCGAGCCGTTCTTCACTACCAAAGGCAGCAGCAAGGGGACGGGACTCGGCCTGTCCATGGTGCATGGCTTTGCCTGCCAGTCCGGTGGCGCGCTGGTTTTGCGCAGCCAGCCGGGCCAGGGCACGACGGCCGAACTATGGCTGCCCCGTGCCCCCGCAGCCGCGGCCGCCGACCCGCCGACGCCATGCCCGCCTCAAGACCACGGCGCCGCCTGCCGCGTGCTGCTGGTGGACGACGATGCGCTGGTGCGGGAGGTGACCGCCGGGTTGCTGGCAGAGCTCGGTCATGTCGTGGTGGCCGCGGAATTGGGGCAACAGGCGCTGGAGGTGCTGCGCCTGGATGGAAGCATCGACGTGATGATCACCGACCATGCCATGCCAGGCATGACCGGCACCGAACTCGCCGCCGCCATCGCGGCATTGCGGCCGGACCTGCCGGTTATCCTGGCGAGCGGCTACACCGACCTGCCGGCCGGCAGCGACCCCGGGCTGCGGTCAATTGGCCAAACCCTACGGCCAGGACGCGTTGGTCAAAGCCCTGCGCGAGGCCTGCCCGCGCGACCTGCTCGCCTCGGGCTGACGAACCAGCCCCGTCTGATGCCTGTATTCCGATGCCCGCATCCGGCCGAGGCCGGCTCACCGCCGCGCCGGACCCCGGCGCGATATCCCGGCCACGGCCTCGCGCGACTCGCCGTCCTGCGATTCCAGCGCGCGCACCGCCCGCAGCGTCACTTCGGCAATGCTGGCGGCGCGGGGGGAGATGCCCGTCCACTGGCCGGCATCGCCGCGCGGGTCCACTTCCACCAGCTTGGCGCCGGCCGGGACGGCGGCGCCGTCACGCACCAGGCCGCGCAGGCGCCCGGCCAGGGGGGCGCGCAGCCGCGTGCCGGCGCAACTGCCCAGCACCGCGCCCGCCGCCACCGCATCGCCGATGGCATGCGGGGTCAGCCAGGTCCCGCTCCAGCGCGCCCGGCCGAAGCGCTCGCAGCCGACACCGGCGATCGGGTCGGAGCGGCCATGCGCCGCCAGCGTCGGGCCGTCGCGGACGATGCCGGTGGGCCGGTCGGGATCGGTCTCGATGGCGAGGTGGACATTGTCGCCGGCGATGAAGCCCGGGCCGAGGCCGACCGAGAAGCCGGCCACCGCCCGGAGATTGGCAGGCTGCTCGTGGTGGCGCAGGCGGGCATCCACCACGCCGCGCACCAGCCCGAGGCAGAGCAGGTCGTCGGGTGGAATGTCGGTAACCGGCACGACATCGCCGCCTTGTAGCAATTGCACCACGGCCAGCATGCTGTCCGCCCCGCGCGCCCGCACGCCGTGCAGTTCCGCGCCGCCATCCTCCAGCGCGTCGTCGAAGGCCATGCAGCGGCGCAGCACGGGGATTCGGCTGTCGCGGGCCATCACCACGGACCAGCCGGCGATAAACAGGGCGTGCGCCACCGCCGAGGCGACATCATTGGTGCCCAGCACCACGATGGGTGAATCCAGGGCAGGCAGGGTGGAGCGGCGATGCACACGCACGTGGACCTCCCCGGAACGACAATCGCCGGCGCGCCCTGCAATTGGCGGGCCACGCTTTCGATTGCCACAATGTCATGTTTCGTACCAAAAAATGTGTTGCCCGTTACGCTTCTATATCGCTATCGTTCCATTGTCGCGTCATCGACGCGCGGGGCGGACATTCCGCCGCCTCGTGACCCCCGGAACCGACATCGATGGGCTCCCTTCGATCGACCACGACCTTCGACCGTGGAGAACGGCCGTTGCCGCGGGCCGATCTGGCGCTGTACGGCATCTACGAGATTTCCAAGATTCTCTGCGGCCCCGGCAGCCTGTATGAGGTGCTGTCGAGTACCCTCCACGTGCTGCACAGCTTCCTCGACATGGCGCACGGCGTGATCGCGGTGCTCGATTCGGCCGGCGAGCCGGAAACGGTGGTGTCGGCCTCGCTCGATCCGGACGGGGCGCGGCGCTATTTCGATGCGCTGCCCGAGAAGGTGGTCGGGCAGATCGTGGTGACCGAGATGCCGGTGGTGGTGGAGAATGTCACCACCGACCCGGCCTTCGCCGACTGCGACCGCGGCGTCTGGGGCGAGGGCCAGAACGTGGCCTTCATCGGCGTGCCGATTCGCGACCGCAACCGGGTGGTCGGCGCGCTGGCCATCGACCGCCCCTGGCTGAACCCGGCCGACATGCGCACCGACGAGGATGTGCGCTTCCTGAAGATGGCGGCCAACCTGATCGGCCAGACCGTGCGCCTGCACCGGCTGGTGATGCGCGACCGCGAGCGCATGCTGGACGACCAGCGGCGCCTGGAGAAGGAGCGCGAGAGCCTGGCCGCCCAGGTGCGCCGCCCCGGCTCGTCGCCGATCGTGGGCGAGAGCGAGGCGCTGCGGGTGGTGCTGGAGAAGGTGCAGCTGGTGGCCCGCAGTTCCTCGCCGGTGCTGCTGCGCGGCGAGTTGGGCACCGGCAAGGAGTTGTTCGCGCAGGCGCTGCACGAAGGCTCGCCGCGGCGGTCCGGCCCGTTCATCAAGCTGAACTGCGCGGCGCTGCCCGAGAGCGTGCTGGAATCCGAGCTGTTCGGCCATGAAAAGGGGTCGTTCACCGGAGCGCTGGCGCAGCGCAAGGGGCGGTTCGAGCTGGCCGATAACGGCACGCTGTTCCTCGACGAGATCGGCGAGATTTCCGGATCGTTCCAGGCCAAGCTGCTGCGGGTGCTGCAGGAGGGCGAGTTCGAACGGGTCGGCGGCACGCGCACGCTGAAGGTGAATGTGCGCATGGTCAGCGCCACCAACCGCAACCTGGAAGAGGCGGTGGCGAAGGGAAATTTCCGCGCCGACCTGTACTACCGGCTGTCCGTGGTGCCGATTTTCCTGCCGCCGCTGCGCGAGCGCCGCGGCGATATTCCGTTGCTGGCGCAGGAATTCCTGCGGCGCTTCAATGCCGACAACAAGACCACGCTTTCCTTTGCCTCGGGCGCGCTGACGGTGCTGCAGCAATGTTATTTCCCCGGCAATGTGCGCGAGCTGGAAAACTGCGTGCGGCGCACGGCGACATTGTCGCGCGGGCAGACGCTGACCGACCAGGATTTCGCCTGCCGCAACGATGGCTGTCTGTCGGCGGTGTTGTGGCGGGGCGCGCCGGCCCCCGTCGCGCCGCCCCCAGTCCCTGCCCCGGCCGCGCCGTCGGGAGGTTGCGGGCCGCAGGAAGCGTGTCCGTCCGCGGCCACCTGCAAGGTGCCGCGCACCGAGGCAAAGTCGGAGCATGACGAGTTGCTGGAAGCGATGGAGAAATCCGGCTGGGTGCAGGCGAAAGCAGCGCGGATGCTGAATTTGACGCCGCGGCAGATTGGCTATGCACTGCGGAAGAACGGCATTCCGATCAAGAAGTTCTAGCCGGGGCGCGGCTCCATGGGTGCGAAGAATAAGCGAAAGGCAAGGCCAGGGCTCTGCCCTGGACCCGCAAGGGGGCGGTGGCCCCCTTGACCCCATTCCTCAAAGAAATCAACGGGGTCCAGGGGCCTCTCGGCCCTTGGCAGGTCCAGGGCAGAGCCCTGGCCTTGCTTTTTTGGGCGGCGGGGTGGTGTTACCGCGGGGGCGGCGGTGAACCACATGAGGCAAGAAAGCGGCGACGACAACCACGAGGTGGAATATGCTTCGCTTTTCCGCTCTAGTTTGCCATGATGTAACTGCCGCAAAGATTTCGAGACTGAACTGTCAAGGGAACACGGAATGAGCAAAGAGACGCAAAAGGCAACATTTTTACGGGAACACCTTCCTTACGAACTTCTTATGTTGCGCTATACTCTTAAAAAACTTGCAATGCCACAGAATATTCTAGACTGGAATGCATATTTCGAATCATTTGCTACGCATGGACGCAATCTATACTGTTTTTTAACAAACGACAAAGATAGCAAAAACTTCAAGGCGCGCGATTTTATAAATCAATTTGATGCCGGTAAAACGAACGACACAATTGGCGCGTTTTCCAAACTTAATCCCCAGATATTCCACTTAGGTAAACAACGAAAGAATAATAAAATAGGTAAGGCAAATACAGAAGAAGCCAATCAGATAGGCTGTTGGATTGAGGCGAACTTCTCGATGTTTATCGACGGCCTTGGGCATGAATACGGATCAAATTGGAATTGGAATGATGCCGATCCTTCCGAATACCTAACCAACTCCCCGTCTATATCGATGAGCGACGGACATACTGCGTCAATCACTATTAATAAGTGGCCCTAGCGCCAAATTGGCATACAGCAAGCGTAGGGCGGATAAGCGTAGCGCCATCCGCCAACGCAAGTTCCTGCTCGCACAGGCATTCCCGGATCTGGCTCGATACCGCAACGTGTCGCCGCTCTGCTGCTTCCTCTGGCTCGTTGCCGGCGCCGATGAAAGGGCCAGTTGCGACGGCGGATGGCGCTACGCTTATCCGCCTACACGGGCTGGCGCGGAACAGCCGTTTTGGGTCGAACGCGGGCCACACCCTCTCCCCCGATCACCCCGCCCCGCTGTCCCGACCCGCACCGCCCTGTCGCAAACCCGACAACCCATCCCTCCCAGGCCGCGCCGCCCCAAGCCCCCCAACCCCCGGAATCCCGCGCCAAGCCGCCCTCCCCGCCCGTTGGCATGAACCTTGCGGTCCCCGCCGCACGGATCGAGAGGAAAAGACCGTGGCGCAGATCATCACCCTGGAGAGCCTGCTGGCACCGGCCGCCGCCCCCACGGCCGCCGCCCCCCTGGCCACCGCCGCCACCGGCTGTACTGCCTCGGCCTGCGGCTCGTCGCAGGCGCCTGCCGGCATGGACCCGGCCGTGTGGGAACGGGTGAAGGATCACCCCTGCTACGCCGAGGAGGCGCACCACTACTTCGCCCGCATGCACGTGGCGGTGGCGCCCGCCTGCAACATCCAGTGCAATTACTGCAACCGCAAATACGATTGCGCCAACGAAAGCCGCCCCGGCGTCGTCTCGGAAAAACTCACCCCCGACCAGGCCGTCCGCAAGGTGGTGGCGGTCGCCAACGCGGTGCCGCAACTCTCGGTCCTCGGTGTCGCCGGGCCGGGCGATGCCGTGTATGACTGGCGCAACACGCGCGAGACGTTTGAACGCGTGCAGGCCGCCATCCCCGATCTGCGGCTGTGCCTGTCCACCAATGGCCTCGCCTTGCCCGACCATGTCGAGGCCATCGCCGCCATGGGCGTGGACCACGTCACCATCACCATCAATTTCATCGATCCCGAAATCGGCGCGCGCATCCATCCGTGGATTTTCTTCAACCATCAACGCCACACCGGCGTGGCGGCGGCGCGCATCCTGCACGAGCGGCAGATGCTCGGGCTGGAGATGCTGGTCGCGCGCGGCATCCTGGCCAAGGTCAACTCGGTGATGATCCCCGGCATCAACGACGCGCACCTGGCCGAGGTTAACCGGGTGGTGACGGAAAAAGGGGCCTTCCTGCACAACATCATGCCCCTCATCTCGGACCCGGCGCACGGCACCGCGTTCGGCCTCTCCGGCCAGCGCGGCCCCACGCCCGCCGAGTTGAAGGCGCTGCAGGACCAGTTGGCAGGCGGCGCCAACCTGATGCGCCATTGCCGCCAGTGCCGCGCCGACGCGGTCGGCCTGCTCGGCGAGGATCGCGGCCAGGAATTCAACCTCGACCAGTTGCCGGCGGAGGCCGCCTACGACCCCGCCGCCCGCGCGACCTATCGCGAGTTGGTGGCGGAAACCCGTGGCGAGCACGCGGCGCATCGTGACGCCGCCCGCGACGACGTGGCCGCAATCGACGCGCCGGCGGTGCTGGTGGCGGTCGCCACCCGCGGCGGCGGACGCATCAACGAGCATTTCGGCCACGCAAAGGAATTCCAGGTCTACGAGGTCTCGCCCGAAGGCATCCGCTTCACCGCCCATCGCCGCGTCGAGCAGTACTGCCAGGGCGGCTGGGGCGAGGACGCCACCCTCGATGGCGTGCTGGCCACGCTGGCCGGCATCGCCTGCGTGCTGGTGGCCAAGATCGGCGACTGCCCGCGCCAGAGCCTGGAAGAAGCCGGCATCGCCGCCAGCCAGGACCACGCCTATGACTGGATTGAATTCGGGAATTGCCGCCTGGTACGCGCAGCGCTACCGCAGCACCGTTCGACTGACTGCCTGATCCCCTCAACGGAGAGACTGATATGGCCTACAAGATCATCGTGTCCCAGTGCACCGCCTGCGGTGCCTGTGAATTCGAATGTCCGAACGCCGCCATTTCCACCAAGCGCGGCAACTACGTGATCAACGCCGCCCTGTGCACCGAGTGCGAAGGGCATTTCCCCGCCGCCCAGTGCGCCGCCGTCTGCCCGGTGCCCGACACCTGCGTCAAGGCCTGACGCGGCAAAGGGAAGCACGGCATGGCATCGCCCAGCGACGACGACGGCGAGTTGCATCGCCCGCCCTGCTTCCCGCCGGGCGCCAAAGTGCGGGCCACCATGCATATCCGCAATGACGGCACCTTCGCCGGCCGCGAGATCGGTGATATCCTCGTGCGCAAGGGCGATGAGGGCTACGTGCGCGACGTTCGGCACGTACCTGCAGCGCTACTACATCTACGCCGTCGAGTTCATCGTGCGCGGCGCGGTGGTAGGCATGCGCGCGCGCGAGCTTGCCGCCGTGGACGCGCCGCAGGAGGCCGCACCATGAAGATCATGATCCGCCGCTCCGACAAGGGGTTTTCCGCCTACGTGCCGAAGAAGGACCTGGAGGAGCCGATTGTCGAGCTCGAACGCGAAACATTGTGGGGCGGCTGGGTGAAGCTGAAGAACGGCTGGGTGTTCGACCTGCCCGAAATGGAAGCCGACACCCGCCTGCCGATCACGGTGAACGCCCGCAAGCGCGGCGAGGAGGAGTAGCCCCGTGCTGGACGCCGCGACAGCCGCCGGCGACATCCCCGGCCGGCTGCGCGCCGGCTCGCTGATGCCCTATCTCGGGCCAGGCCTGGCCGAGTTGGCCGCCGCCCCGGTCCCCACCACCCATGAGGAACTGGCGGATTACCTCGGCGCCCGCGTGGCACTGCCGCGGCGGGCCCGCGGCAATTGCTGGGCCGCCGCCCAATACATCGAAACCAACCGTCACCGCACCACGCTGGACCGGCTCATGGTGGCCGCCTACGCGCCGCCGGTGAACCCGACCCCCCTGCACCACGCCCTGGCCGCCGCAACCCCGCCGCTGGTCGTCGATACGTGGTACGACAGCGCCATGCGCGTCGCCCTGACCGGACAGACCGACTGGGGCGAGATCCAGGGTTCCTCGCGCGTCGAGATCGGCGAGCAGCGCTGGTACCGCTCCTGGGACGCCGTCGGCGCGGAATGCCCGACCTCCGACGCGCAAGCCTGGCGCACGCTGCTCTACAAGCCGCACGGCGCGGCGGCGCCGGGGCGCAGCTTCCTGATCGCCGATTCCGACTATGTCGAGGTGATGACGGAAATCGACATCCAGACGCCGCTTCCCGATGAGGTGAAGCGGCGGCGGGCTGGCGGCGGGTTCCTGTTTCTCGGCTGCCGTTTCAACGACCAGATGCTGCGGGCCTATGCGCGGCAAATCATGAAGCGCTCCGGCGGCGGCCATATCGCCCTCATCGGCGGCATGGTGCTGACGCGCAATGAACGCCGCTTCCTGGAGGAACAGGGGGTGACTTTGCTGGATATGGATTTGTTGGCTTTGACGCGGTTGCTGGTTGGGGACTGACGAAAGAAAGTAAGGCCAGGGCTCTGCCCTGGACCCGGCAGGGGGCGGTGGCTTCCTGCACCCCATTTCTCAAACGGGGCCTGTGACATTTGTCGCAGGCCCCGTTTGCTTGTTGGCGCCATGTCGCAGATGCGACGTACGTGCATTCGCCGTGGCGGACAGACACACTTGTCGGACTCTGGACACGCCGTGTGTCCGCCATTCTGTGGAATGCCCGCGAAATGCCCATGATTCCGCCATTCCGTGTTGTGGCACGCCTCTTGCGGAAGAGCCGTCTGCTTGATCCCCGGCGTCGGGCCACCGAACCCGCCGCATGTCACCTGAGAGGACACAGAAAACATGGCCGCACTTCGTCAGATTGCGTTCTACGGAAAGGGAGGCATCGGCAAGTCGACCACCTCCCAGAACACCCTCGCCGCCCTGGTCGAGATGGGCCAGAAGATCCTGATCGTCGGCTGCGACCCGAAGGCCGACTCCACCCGCCTGATCCTCAACACCAAGCTGCAGGACACGGTGCTGAGCCTGGCCGCCGAAGCCGGATCGGTCGAGGACCTCGAAATCGAGGACGTGCTGAAGATCGGCTACAAGGGCATCAAATGCGCCGAGTCCGGCGGCCCGGAGCCGGGCGTCGGCTGCGCCGGCCGCGGCGTCATCACCGCCATCAACTTCCTGGAGGAGAACGGCGCTTATGATGACGTCGACTACGTCTCCTACGACGTGCTCGGCGACGTGGTGTGCGGCGGCTTCGCCATGCCGATCCGCGAGAACAAGGCGCAGGAAATCTACATCGTCATGTCCGGCGAGATGATGGCGCTGTATGCCGCCAACAACATCGCCAAGGGCATTCTGAAGTATGCGCATTCCGGCGGCGTGCGCCTGGGCGGGCTGATCTGCAACGAGCGCCAGACCGACCGCGAGTTCGAGCTGGCCGAAGCGCTGGCCAAGCGGATCAACACCAAGCTGATCCACTTCGTGCCGCGGTCGAACAGCGTGCAGCATGCCGAGCTGCGCAAGATGACCTGCATCCAGTATGCGCCCGATTCCAAGCAGTCCCAGGAGTACCGCACGCTCGCCGATAAGATCCATAACAACTCCGGCAAGGGCACCATCCCGACCCCGATCAGCATGGAAGAGCTGGAAGACATGCTGCTGGAGTTCGGCATCATGAAGACCGCCGAGCAGGAGCTCGCCGAGCTGCAGGCGAAGGAGGCGGCGGCGGCCTGAGCCGACGCCCCATCCGTAAACCCCACAACGGCGACGAGGACCACGATAATGCCACTCGATAATCAGGCCGGCGACGGTGAATTCAACAAGCGCCTCATCGCCGAAGTGCTGGAGGCCTACCCCGACAAATCGCGCAAGCGGCGCCAGAAACACCTGGACGTTGCTCGCGATGTGGCGGCACCCGAGGAGGGCCAAAGCCCTGCCGACGACGCCGCGCTGAGCGAATGCTCGGTGAAGTCCAACATCAAGTCCATTCCGGGCGTGATGACCATCCGTGGCTGCGCCTATGCCGGATCGAAAGGCGTGGTGTGGGGACCGATCAAGGACATGGTGCATATCAGCCATGGTCCGGTGGGCTGCGGCCATTATTCCTGGTCGCAGCGCCGCAACTACTACACCGGCACCACCGGTGTGGACACCTTCGTGACCATGCAGGTCACCTCCGACTTCCAGGAACGCGACATCGTCTTCGGCGGCGACAAGAAGCTTGAGAAGCTGATCGACGAGATCGGCACCCTGTTCCCGCTGGCTAAGGGAATCACCATCCAGTCGGAATGCCCGATCGGCCTGATCGGCGACGACATCGAGGCGGTCGCCCGCAAGAAGCACAAGGAAACCGGCAAGACCATCGTACCGGTTCGCTGCGAGGGCTTCCGCGGCGTGTCCCAGTCGCTCGGTCACCACATCGCCAACGACACCGTGCGCGACTGGGTGTTTGACAAGAAAGAGGACGAGACGTTCAAGACCACGCCGTACGACGTGAACGTCATCGGCGACTACAACATCGGCGGTGACGCCTGGGCCAGCCGTATCCTGCTGGAGGAAATCGGCCTGCGGGTGGTGGGCAACTGGTCGGGCGATGCCACGCTGGCGGAACTGGAGCACGCGCCGAAGGCAAAGCTGAACCTGATCCATTGCTACCGCTCGATGAACTACATCTGCCGGCACATGGAAGAGAAGTACAACATCCCCTGGATGGAGTACAACTTCTTCGGCCCGTCGCAGATCGCCACCAGCCTGCGCGCCATCGCCGCCAAGTTCGATCAGACCATCCAGGACAACGCCGAGCGGGTGATCGAGAAGTACAAGCCCTTCGTCGATGCCGTGCTGGCGCGCTTCAAGCCGCGGCTGCAGGGCAAGCGGGTGATGCTGTACGTCGGCGGGCTGCGGCCGCGCCACGTGGTCAATGCCTATGTCGATCTCGGCATGGAAATCGCCGGCACCGGCTATGAGTTCGCCCATAACGACGACTACCAGCGCACCGGCCACTACGTGAAGGGCGGCACGCTGATCTATGACGACGTGACCGGCTATGAGCTGGAGAAGTTCATCGAAGGCATCCGGCCCGACCTGGTCGGCTCCGGCATCAAGGAGAAATACTCCACCCAGAAGATGGGCGTGCCGTTCCGGCAGATGCATTCCTGGGACTATTCCGGGCCGTACCACGGCTATGACGGGTTCGCCATTTTCGCCCGTGACATGGACCTGGCGATCAACAACCCGGTCTGGGGCTTGTTCAAGGCGCCCTGGAAGAAGTCGGCCTGAGCCGCACAGGAAGGATAAGGACCGATGACACAGAGTGCCGAGAAGATTCTCGACCACGCGCCGCTGTTCCGCACCCCCGAGTATCAGGAAATGCTGGCGCGCAAGCGCGAGCTGGAATGTATGCCGCCGGCCGCCGAGGTGCAGCAGACCGATGAGTGGACCAAAAGCTGGGAGTACCGCGAAAAGAACTTTGCCCGCGAGGCACTGACGATCAACCCGGCCAAGGCGTGCCAGCCGCTGGGTGCCGTCTTCGTCGCCGCCGGGTTCGAAAAGACGCTGAGCTTCGTGCACGGCAGCCAGGGTTGCGTCGCCTATTACCGCAGCCATTTGTCGCGTCACTTCAAGGAGCCCTGCGCCGCCGTGTCGTCGTCCATGACCGAGGACGCGGCCGTGTTCGGTGGCCTGCAGAACATGATCGACGGGCTGTCCAACGCCTACACGCTGTACAGCCCGAAGATGATCGCCGTCTCCACCACCTGCATGGCCGAAGTCATCGGCGACGACCTGCAGGCGTTCATCTCCACCGCCCGCGACAAGGGCTCGGTGCCGGCCGATTTCGACGTGCCGTATGCGCACACCCCGGCCTTCGTCGGCAGCCACACCACCGGCTATGACAATATGCTCAAGGGCATCCTGGAGCATTTCTGGAAGAAGCGGGAACGCACCCCCGGCACCGGGCTGAACGTGATCGGCGGGTTCGATGGCTATGCGGTGGCCAACAATCGCGAACTGAAGCGCATCCTCGATCTGTTCGGCGCGGAATACACGCTGCTCTCCGACGTGTCCGACCAGTTCGACACGCCGTCGGACGGCGAGTACCGGATGTATGACGGCGGCACCACGATCGAGGCAACCAAGGACGCACTCAACGCCAGCGCCACCTTGTCGCTGCAGGAATGGTGCACCAACAAGACCCTGGCCTACGCGGAGTCGTTCGGCCAGAAGACCGCCGCCCTGCACTACCCGCTCGGCGTCGGCGGCACCGACGACCTGCTGCAGGCCATCGCCGAGCTCGACCGGCAAGGAAGTCCCGGCGGAACTGGAGAAGGAGCGCGGCCGCCTGGTCGATGCGCTCGCCGACAGCCAGGCCTATCTGCACGGCAAGACCTACGCGATCTTCGGCGATCCCGACTTCGTCTATGGCATGGCGCGCTTCGTGCTGGAGACCGGCGGCGAGCCGAAGCACTGCCTGGCCACCAACGGCAATTCGGCGTGGGAGCAGCAGATGGCGGCATTGTTCGCCACCTCGCCATTCGGTGCGGACTGCAAGGCCTGGGGCGGCAAGGATCTGTGGCATTTGCGTTCGCTGCTGGCCACCGAGCCGGTGGACCTGCTGGTCGGCAGTTCCTACGGCAAGTACCTGGAGCGCGATTGCGGCGTGCCGCTGGTGCGGCTGACCTTCCCGATCTTTGATCGCCACCACCATCACCGCTTCCCGGTCTGGGGCTACCAGGGCGGACTGCGTGTGCTGGTGACGGTGCTCGACAAGATCTTCGACAAACTTGACAACGATGCCGGCGGGATCGGCGAAGACATCTCCTTCGACCTCACCCGCTGACCAAACGGGCCGGGCGGCCACACGCCGCCCGGCCCGGCTTTCCTTCGCCGCCCGATCAGGAGAGGCCGATGAACGAACCGCTGAAAGCCCGTATCGCCGCGGTGTTCAACGAGCCGGCCTGCCCCACCAACAACGCCAAGACGGAGAAGGAGCGCCGCAAGGGCTGCTCCAAGCCGCTCACCCCCGGTGCCGCTGCCGGCGGCTGCGCCTTCGACGGCGCCAAGATTGCCCTGCAGCCGATCACCGATGCCGTTCACCTCGTGCACGGCCCGCTCGCCTGCGAGGGCAATGGCTGGGACAACCGCCACGCCGCCAGTTCGGGGCCGCAGACCTATCGCCTCGGCTTCACCACCGACCTCAATGAAATGGATATCGTTCTCGGCAGCGGCGAGAAGCGGCTGTATCGCGCCATCAAGGAAGCGATCGCCCGGCACGCCCCGCCGGCGGTGTTCGTCTATGCCACCTGCGTGCCGGCGATGATCGGCGACGACATTGAGGCGGTGTGCCGCCACGCCACCGAAAAGCTCGGCACGCCCTGCATCCCGGTGAACGCGCCCGGCTTCGTCGGTCCGAAGAACCTGGGCAACCGGCTCGCCGGCGAGGCCCTGCTGGCGCATGTCATCGGCACCCGCGAGCCGGAGCAGATCACCCCCACCGACATCAACATCCTGGGCGACTACAATATCGCCGGCGAATTGTGGCAGGTTCGGCCGCTGCTGGAAGCGCTCGGCATCCGGGTGCAGGCCTGCGTCACCGGCGATGCGCGCTACAACGACGTGGCCTCCTGCCATCGTGCGCGGCTCAACATGATGGTGTGCTCCAGCGCGCTCATCAACCTGGCGCGGGTGATGCAGGACCGGTGGGGAATCCCCTATTTCGAAGGTTCGTTCTACGGCATTGCCGATACCTCCGAGTCGCTGCGCACGCTGGCGCGCATGCTGGTGGCCGCTGGTGCCGACCCTTCGCTGACCGCGCGCACCGAGGCGCTGATTGCCGCCGAGGAAGCGCGCGCCTGGGCCCGCATCGCCCCCTATCAGCCGGCGCTGCAGGGCAAGCGCGTGCTGCTGTATACGGGCGGGGTGAAGTCCTGGGCGATCGTGTCGGCACTGCAGCAGATCGGCATGGTCATCACCCATACCTCGGTGCGCAAATCCACCGACGGAGACAAGGGCCGCATCCGCGCGCTGATGGGCACCGACGCGCATATGGTGGACAGCATTCCGCCGCGCGATATGTATGCGCAGCTTGCCCGCGGCGAGGCCGACATCATGCTCTCCGGCGGGCGCTCGCAATTCGTGGCGCTGAAGGCCCGCACGCCGTGGCGCGACATCAACCAGGAAAGCCGCGGGGCCTATGCCGGATATGACGGCGCGGTGGCGCTGGTGGCCGAGCTGCACCGCGCGCTGACCAACCCGGTCTGGCAGGAAGTGCGCCGGCCCGCTCCATGGGAGCAAGGCGCCGCGCCATCCCATGAAGCCGCGGGCGCGTGAGGCGGACATGGCCGAGATCGTTCACACCCGCAAGGCGCTGGCGACCAATCCGCTGAAATCCTCGGCCCCGCTCGGCGCCACGCTGGCCTATCTCGGCATCGCCGGCGCGGTGCCGCTGCTGCATGGCGCGCAGGGATGCACGTCCTTCGCGCTGGTGCTCACCGTGCGCCACGCGCGCGAGGCGATTCCGTTGCAGACCACCGCGCTCGACGAAGTCGCCACCATCATGGGCGGCGCGGATAATCTGGAACAGGCGCTGGTCAACCTGACCAAGCGGATGAAGCCACGCTTCATCGGCATCGCCAGCACGGCGCTGGTGGCGACGCGCGGCGAGGACATGGACGGCGATCTCCGTCTCATCCTGGCGCGCCGGCCGGAACTGGCCGGCGTGCGTGTCGTGCTGGCGCATACACCGGATTACCACGGCGCGCTGGAAGATGGCTGGTCGCAGGCTGTCTCCGCCATCATCGACGCCATCGTCGAGCCGGCTGATGGTGCGGTCCCGGTGCCGCCGCAGATCAACCTGCTGCCGGGCGTGCACCAGACCGCCGCCGACATCGAATGGATGGTCGAAACCGCCCAGGCCTTCGGTCTTTCCGCCATCGTGCTGCCCGACGTTTCGCTCTCGCTCGACGGCACCGTGCCGGCGCAGTACACGCCCACCACGCTGGGCGGCACGGCGCTGGAAGACATCGCCCGCATGGGCCGTGCCCGCCACAGCATCGCCATCGGCGAGCACATGCGCGCCCCGGCCGAGCGCCTGTCCGCGCGCACCGGCGTGCCGCACAGCGTGCTGCGCAGCCTGACCGGGCTCGGTCCCGCCGACGAATTTGTCGCCTTGCTGACAGGGATTTCCGGCAGGCAGGCGCCTGCCGCCCTGCGGCGCCAGCGCAGCCAGTTGCTCGACGCCATGCTGGACGGTCATTTCCAGTTCGGCGGCCGGCGCGTCGCCATCGGCGGCGACCCCGACCTGTTGTTCGCTCAGGCCCAGTTCTTCGCCTCGCTGGGCGCCACGATCGTGGCCGCGGTGGCCTCCACCGCGAACGCACCGCATCTGGCCGAGATTCCCGCCGCACGCGTGGTGGTGGGCGACCTGATGGACCTGGAGGATTTCGCGCGCGAGGGCGAGGCCGAGCTGCTGGTCACCCACAGCCATGGCCGCCAGGCCGCCGAGCGCCTGCATATTCCGCTGCTGCGCTGCGGCTTTCCGGTGTTCGACCGGCTCGGCGCGTTGCATCGCTGCACCGTCGGCTATCGCGGCACGCGCGACCTGATTTTCGAGGTGGCGAACATGGTGCTCGCCGGCATGCACGCGCACGGCCCCGACGATTTCGCCTCCGCCATTCCGCCCTTCATCCCCCCTGAGGAGGAACACCATGCAGGCGCGCCGTCTGTCGCTCATTGAAAACACGGAGCCGGAGGACGCGCCGTTGCCGCGGCTGCGCATAGCCATCGCCACCCAGGACATGCGCGCGCTGAACGCGCATTTCGGCTCGGCGCGGCGCTTCGCCGTGTACGACGTGACGCCCGACGATTCGCGCTTCGTCGAGGCGGTGGGCTTCGGCGAGGTGTCCGACGAGTCCGGCGCGCATGTCGATGACGGCACCGATCGCATTGGCGCGAAAGTTGCAGCCCTCACCGGCTGCCATCTGCTGTTCGTGCTCGCCATCGGCGGCCCGGCGGCGGCGAAGGTGGTGGGTGCGCATATCCACCCGGTCAAGCTGCCGGCGCCCGAGCCGATCGATGCCATAGTGGCCCGCGTGCAGGCGATGATGTCCGGCAACCCGCCACCTTGGCTGCGCAAGGTGATGGGCGCGCAGGAGCGGCCCCGCTCCATGGACTTCCTGGACGACGAGGAAAGCTAAGTGATGAGTGAAACGACTGACATCGACCCGCTGGCGACCCCCTTCCTGCAAAGCCTGGTCGCGCGCATCCGCGCCGAAGATTCCTTCGGCGCCTGGGACCGCAAGAGCGATACCGACCTGCTGGCCGAGTACATCGTCACCAAGGAGCAGCGCCGCCTCATTCCCATCATCGGCGATCCCGACCCTGACACGCTGGACCGGGTGGAGAAATTCTACCAGGCGATCGGCCTGGCGATCGAGCGGGTCACCGGAATCATCGCCTCGCCGATGATGAAGATGAGCCATGAGGGGTTCGGCCGCGTCGTGCTGATCGCCGGCGTGCTGGTCGTGCATACGCGCAGCCTGCGCGACGTGCACCGGTTCGGCTTCAACGATCTCGGCGCGCTGGCGAAGGAAGGCATGAAGGCGGTCGAGCAGGCGGTCGCGATGATCGAGGCGCATCCCGAGCTGGCGCGCGCCTGAAAGGAACCCGACAATGAGCGACATCGACATGCTGAAGATGGAGCTGAAGCGTCTGTCGGCCAAGGCGACGACGGCCAAGATGGACCTGCACGATTTGTCCGAGGAACTGCCGAAAGATTGGGAGCGCATCCCCGAAGTGGCGGCGCGCGCCCATGCCGTATTTGCCGAACTCGCCGCGCGCCGCGCCGCCCTGAAACAGCTTGAGACGAAAGCCACATCATGACCGCACAGACCCGCGACGGCCGCCCCTGGGAGCCGGATTTCCTGCTGTCGATCGATCCGAAGACCTGCATCGGCTGCGGCCGCTGCTTCAAAGTGTGCACCCGTGACGTCATGACCCTGCGCGGCATCGACGAGGATGGCGGCTACATCGACCTGAACGACGAGGATGATGACGGCGAAATCGAACGCAAGGTGATGGTGATGGTGGATGACGGCGCCTGCATCGGCTGCGGCGCCTGCTTTCGCGTCTGCCCGACCGGGTGCCAGACGCACAGCCAGGCGGCCTGATCAGAAGGAGAACATTGATGCATCCCGCCGACATCCACGCAACCCTCATGCACCACGCGACCGAAGCGGCCGATGCAGCGGATGCGCATGCGGTGGGCTGCATCCTTGCCCTCGCCTTGTGGGAGGCCGGCGAGGCCGGCCGTCCCGCGACCGAGACCACCGGCCTTTCGGGCGCGGATATCTGCGACCTGGCGGCCGGATTCTTCCCGCGCGCCGGGGCGATGTTCGCGCCCCTGCGCAGCCGGCCCGCCCCCGCGGCGAGCGTGGACGAGGCGTGCCTGCGCGACCTGCTGCGCCACGGCACCACCACGGGCAGCGTGCTGGAGCTGCATCTGGCCGATCTGGTGGCGCGGCGCTGCCTGCAGCCGAACCATTTGTGGCAGGATCTCGGCCTGCGCAATCGCGGTGAATTGTCCGGCCTGATGACCCGCCATTTCGCTCCGCTCGCGGCGCAGAACCGCGCCGACATGAAATGGAAGAAATTCTTCTACCGCACGATCTGCCGCGACGAGGGCTACATGCTCTGCGCCGCGCCAAGTTGTGCCGAATGCGACGATTTCGAAATCTGCTTCGGCGACGAGAGCGGCGAGAGCCTGCTGGCCCGCGCCCGCCGCATCGCCGATATGGCGGCCTGAAGCGGTTCCCGCCGGTTTCCGACCTGTCGCAGACCCGACAACGTCGCAACTCCGACCACAATATCCAGCGCAACCCGGCCGGCCGCCTCAATTTCGTGGTGGCATGGCTCTTGCTGCCTTCCCCCCGACACGTTCGCGAAGGAGGGCCGACAGCATGATCCACCTCACCGAAACCGCAGCGAGCGCCATGCGCGACGCCATTTCCAGCGCCGGCGTGCAGGGATTGCGCCTGGGCGTGCAGCCGGGCGGATGCGCCGGCATGAAGATCAGCATGGGCCTGGTGAAGACCGCCCAGCCCGACGACATCGTCGTGGAGCAGCACGGCGTTCTGCTGTTCGTGCAACCCGCGCATGAGGCGCAGCTGAACGGCCTGACGGTGGATTTCGTCACCGATGCCGGCGGCGCGGGCTTCACTTTCGACAATCCGAATGCCCAGCGCTGCGGCTGCGGCAAGTCGTTCTGCTGAACCCCACCGCATCCGTCCGGGAGCCGACACATGCCTCCGGCCCATCCCATCCAACGCGTGTACCTCGACAATAACGCCACCACGCGGGTCGACCCCGCAGTGGTGGCGGCGATGCTGCCCTTCTTCACCGAGCATTACGGCAACGCGTCGTCATTGCATGGTTTCGGCGCCACGGTGGCGAAGGCGGTCGCCCAGGCGCGGCGGCAGGTGCAGGCGCTGCTCGGCGCCGCCAGCGAGCAGGAAATTATCTTCACCGCCTCCGGAACGGAAGCCGACACCACCGCCATTTTGTCGGCTCTCGGCACCCAGGCCGGTCGCGACGAAATCATCACCTCGGCGGTCGAGCACCCGGCCGTGCTGGCGCTGTGCCAGCATTTGACCAAGACGCGCGGCACGGTGGTGCATGTGGTGCCGGTGGATGGCCTGGGCCGGCTGGACATCGACGCTTATCGCCGCGCGCTCGGCCCGCGCACCGCGATCGCCTCCCTGATGTGGGCCAACAACGAGACCGGCACGATCTTTCCCGTGGCCGAGCTGGCGGCGCTGGCGCACGCGGCGGGTGCGCTGTTCCACACCGACGCGGTGCAGGCGGTGGGGAAACTGGCGATTAACGTACAAGCATCCGGTATCGACATGTTGTCGCTGTCCGGACACAAGCTGCATGCCCCCAAGGGCGTCGGCGCGCTGTATGTCCGCCGGGGCGTGAAGCTGACACCGCTGCTGCACGGCGGCGGCCAGGAGCGCGGCCGACGCGCCAGCACCGAGAACGTCCCGGGCATCGTCGGCCTCGGCCATGCGGCGGCGCTGGCGCTGGCGGATCTGCCGGCCGCGTCCGTGCGGCTCGCCGCGTTGCGCGACCGGCTGGAACAGGGCGTGCTGGCCAGTATCGACGATGTGCTGGTCACCGGCGATCCGCAGCACCGCCTGCCCAACACCAGCAACCTCGCCTTCGCGCATGCCGACAGCGAAGGCATCCTGACGCTGCTGGACCGGGAGGGAATCGCCTGTTCCTCCGGCTCGGCCTGCAAGTCTGGCATGCAAGGTCCGTCGCATGTGCTACGCTCCATGCGGGTGCCGTTCCAGGCAGCCCATGGCGCCGTCCGGTTCTCGCTGTCCCGCGAAACGACGGATGCCGATATCGACCGGCTGCTGGCGGTGTTGCCCAGCATCATCACGCGGCTGCGCCAAAAGCCGGCCGCTCCCGCGGCCCCGACCGCTCTCGCCCTTCAACCTGCATGAGGATCGACAATGAGCCCGCTGATCGAACGCATGCGCCGCCTGTCCTCCGCTGAAGAATTCTTCTCCCTGCTGGCCGTGCCGTATGACCCGAAGGTGTTGCAGGTCGCCCGCCTGCACGTGCTGCGCCGCATGAGCCAGTACCTGTCTGACACCGCGCTCGACGCCCTGACCAATGACGCGGCGGAGGAGGCATGCCGCCTCGCCCTCGCCCGTGCCTATGCGGATTTCGTCGCTTCCACGCCGATCGAGCAGCGCACCTTCAAGGTTCACCAGGATGCCGCGCCTGGCGCACGCCGCAATTTCATTCCGTTCTCCGCCATCGCCATGGGGTCGGGCGAAAGCTGACCCCGATGTCCGTTTCGCGACAGCTTCCGTCGCACGGCCTTGATGCGCAGCGGCGGATTTCCGCCGCCTGCGCGTTGGCACGAAGCTTGCGCTAAGCAGACCAGCAGAAAAGGAAGCAGGCATGCACATCGTCGTCTGCATCAAGCAGGTCCCCGACAGCGCGCAGATCCGCGTGCATCCCGTCACCAACACGATCATGCGCCAGGGCGTGCCCACCATCATCAACCCGTACGATTTGTTCGCGCTGGAGGAAGCCCTGCGGCTGCGCGACAAGTTCGGCGGCGAGGTGACGGTGCTGACCATGGGGCCGCCGATGGCCGAAGATTCGCTGCGCAAGGCGCTCGGCATCGGCGCCAACCGCGGCGTGCTGCTGACCGATCGTTTTTTTGCCGGATCGGACACGCTGGCCACCAGCTTTGCGCTGGCCCAGGCGGTGCGCAAGATCGGCGAGACCTGGGGCGCGCCGGAAATCGTCTTCACCGGCAAGCAGACCATCGATGGCGACACCGCCCAGGTTGGCCCCGGCATCGCCCGCCGGCTCGGCCTGAACCAGCTCACCTACGTTGCCGCCATCAATGCGCTCGATCTCGCCGGCGGCAGCATCGCGGTGTCGCGGCGTGCCGAGGGCGGGGTGCAGGAACTCACCACGAAGCTGCCGGCGCTGATCACCATGCTGGAAGGCACCAACGAAATCCGCCGCGGCACCGTGCCCGACGTGCTGCGCGCCGCCCGCGCCAAGATCGAGGTGTGGAACGCCGCCACCGCCGGCATTACCGAAATGAATCTGTGCGGCCTGCGCGGCTCGCCCACCGTGGTGAAGCGCGTGTTCGCGCCGACGCCGCGCGCCGCCAAGGCCGAGCAGGTGGACGCGAAGGACCGCCCGTTCGAGGCCATCGCCGAGGACGTGATGGAGCGCATCTTCGCCGCCCAGCCCGCCATGGAAGCCGAGCTGATGCGCACGGCCGCGGGTTATTGAGGCAGGAGCACGCAACATGACAACGCCCCCGAAGCCCGCCGCAGCCCCCGCCGCCGGCAGCCGCGCCGGCATGAAGAAGGAACTGCCGGAGCGGTTCAAATCCTACCAGCATGTCTGGGTGTTCATCGAATATGAGCACGGCGAAATCCATCCGGTCTCGCTGGAACTGCTCGGCGAGGGCCGCAAGCTTGCCGACAAGCTCGGCGTCGAACTCGCCGGCGTGGTGGTGGGCGCGAAGCGCGACGCGCTGCAGGACGCCGCGGTGGAAGCCTGGGAGCACGGCGCCGACCTGGTCTATATCGTCTCCGACCCGATCCTCGAACACTACCGAAACGAGCCGTTCAGCCAGGTGCTCACCGAGTCTGGTGAACACCTACAAGCCCGAGGTCCTGCTGCTGGGGGCCACCGTGCTGGGCCGCGACCTTGCGGGCTCGGTGGCCACCACGCTGCTGACGGGTCTTACCGCCGACTGCACGGAACTGGAAATTGACGACGACCGCTGCCTCGCCGCGACTCGCCCCACTTTCGGCGGCTCGCTGCTGTGTACCATCTTCACCCTGAACACGCGTCCGCAGATGGCCACCATCCGGCCGCGCGTCATGGCCATGCCGCCGCGCGAGGCCGGACGGCGGGGGCGGATCGTCGAGCACAAGGTCGATCTGCGCGAAGAGGACGTGGTGACCAAGGTGCTGCGCTTCGTGGCCGACCGGGATTCCAGCAAGGCGCAGCTCGCCTATGCCGATATCGTCGTGGCCGGCGGGCTCGGCCTGCGCTCGCCGGAGAACCTGCAGCACGTGCGGGCACTGGCGACCGCGCTGGGCGGCGACTGGGGCGGCTCGCGGCCACTGGTGCAGAAGGGCTGGATGCCGGCCGACCGGCAGATCGGCCAGACCGGCAAAACGATCCGGCCGAAGCTGTATATCGCCGCCGGCATATCCGGCGCCATTCAGCACCGCGTGGGGGTGGAAGGGGCCGACCTGATCATCGCGATCAACACCGACCCGCATGCGCCGATCTTCGACTTTGCCCATATGGGCATCGTCGCCGATGCGCTGGAACTGCTGCCGGCGCTGACGGACGCGTTCCGCAAGCGCCTGTCCGTGAACCGTCTGGCCGGATAAGGAGGCACCATGCCCCAGGAACGCTTCGATGCGATCGTGGTGGGAGCCGGCCCGGCCGGCAACGCCGCGGCCTATACGCTGGCGAAAGGCGGTCTGAAAGTCCTGCAGATCGAGCGCGGCGAGTATCCCGGTGCGAAGAACGTGCAGGGCGCCATCCTGTATGCCGACGCGCTGGAAAAGCTGATTCCTGACTTCCGTGACGACGCCCCGTTGGAACGGCACGTGGTCGAACAGCGCATCTGGATGATGGACGATACGTCCCATACCGGCATGCATTACCGCTCCGACGATTTCAACGAGGAGCGGCCGAACCGCTACACCATCCTGCGCAGCCAGTTCGACCGCTGGTTCAGCAGCAAGGTGCGCGAGGCCGGTGCCATATTGCTGTGCGAAACCACGGTTACCGAGTTGCTGAAGGACGACCGGGGCCGCGTGCTCGGCGTGCTCACCGATCGCCATGGTGGCCCGATCCTGGCCGATGTGGTGGTGCTGTCGGAAGGCGTGAACGGCCTGGTCGGCCAGCGTTCCGGCCTGCGCGAGGAGCTGAAACCGAAAACCGTCGCGCTGGCGGTGAAGGAAACCCATTTCCTGCCGCAGGAAGTGGTGGAAAACCGCTTCAACCTCACCGGCGATGCCGGGGTGGTGATCGAGGCGATGGGCACCATCACCAAGGGCATGACCGGGACCGGATTCATCTACACCAACCGTGAATCCATTTCGGTCGGCATCGGCTGCATGGTGAGCGACCTCGCCAATTCGGGCGTCAAGCCCTACACATTGCTCGACAGCTTCAAGCGCCATCCCAGTGTCGCCCCGCTGATCGCCGGGTCGGAAGTGAAGGAATACGCCGCCCATCTGATCCCCGAAGGTGGCTATAACGCCATGCCGGAGATTTTCGGCGAAGGCTGGGTAGTGGCCGGCGATGCGGCGCATCTGGTCAATGCGGTGCATCGCGAAGGCTCGAACCTCGCCATGACTTCGGGCCGCATTGCCGGCGAAACCATCGTCTGGCTGAAGCGGCGGCGCGAGCCCACCACGGCGGCGAATCTGGCCGAGTACCGCCGCCGCCTGGAGGAGAGTTTTGTCCTCAAGGACATGAAGAAGTACCGCAAGATCCCGGACATTCTGCACAACAACCGGCAGCTTCTCGACCTGTATCCGCGGATGATGAGCCAGGCCGCGCAGATCTGGTTCCGTGTGGACGGGCAGGACAAGAAGACCAAGGAAGGGCAGATCATGCGCACGGTGCGCAAGCAGCGTGGGCTCGGCGGGTTGATCGGCGACGCAATGAAACTGGCGAGGGCCTGGCGATGAACGCGAAAAGCACGAACGGAACCGAACCGGCACAGAAGATCGAGGAGAAGCTCTACCAGAACCGCTATCTGGTGGATTCAGGCCGGCCGCATGTGCGGGTAAAGGATCACCGTGAACCGACGCCAGCGCTGAAGACGCTGGTCAATGTGTGCCCGGCGGGCTGCTATTCCATCAGCGAGCAGGGCAAGGTCGAGGTGGTGCCGGACGGCTGCATGGAGTGCGGCACCTGCCGCATCATCACCGCCGAGAGCGGCGACATCGAGTGGAACTATCCGCGTGGTGGCTACGGGGTTTCGTTCAAGTTCGGCTGAAGAACCCCGCCAGGGGCCGAGAGGCCCCTGGACCCAGCACTTAAAGAATGGGTTCCAAGGGCCTCTCGGCCCTTGGCCGGTCCAGGGCAGCGCCCTGGCCTTGCTTCCTTGCAAGACGCTCAAAGCGAAAAGCCCCCCAAAGCGCCGCCCCAATCGCCCCCGCATAGATCGAATCGGGATGATTGCGGATCGGCTGCTGCACCTTCTCCTTCTTCAGCGCCTCCTGCATCGCCGTCACCAGCCCCTCATCCAGCGCGAGGCCGCCGGTCATCAGCACCGTGCCATCGATGCTACCCACGGTTTTGAGCAGCTTGGCGAGACGGTCGGCCATCGACTGGTGGATGCCCTTGAGGATGTTGGGCGCCGAGATGCCGCGCGAGACCATGTTGATGACATCGGTCTCCGCCAGCACGGCGCAGATGCCGCTGACCTTTTCGGGATCGTCGGCCTGGCGCGACAACGTGCCGATCTCGTCCTGCGCGATGCCGAGATAGCGGGCGATGTTTTCCAGGAACTGGCCGGAGCCGGAGGCGCACTGGCTGGTCATGCGGTAGCTCAGCACTTTTCCCCGGCCGTCGATGCGGGTCGCGCGGCCGTGCAGCGCGCCCACATCCAGCGCCGCCCGCGCCGCCGGATCGAGATAGATGGCGCCGCGCGCATGGGTGGTCATGGAATAGAAATGCCCGGTGTGGAAATCCAGCATCTCGCCTTCGCCGGTGGTGGCCACGTAGCCCACATCGCCCGGCCGCAATCCGGCTTCCTCCAGCACCTCGGCATAGGCTTCCGTGGCCAGTTGGAACGGGTCGCGCTGACGCACCCGGTCGGCGCGGCGCGCCAGCCAGCGCGTCGCTTCGCCGTCAACTTCGAACAGCACGGTTTTGACGGCGCCGGTGCCAATGTCGATGCCTGCGGTGACGACCATGTGCCCCTCCCTCAGCTTACGGCCCGGCGGGCGAAGGAAGCCGCCCCGAGCGCGCCGGTGTAGATCGAGTCCGGATTGATGTTGATCATCAGATCGCCATAGTTTTCACCGATCAACTGGCGAAGCTCCTTGACCGCTGCTTCGTTCTTGGCGACCCCGCCGGTGAAGGTGAACTGGTCGCGCACCCCGCCGGAGCGCGACAGGATGGACATGGCGCGCAGGATGATGGCGCGGTGCAGTCCCGCCATGATGTCCTCCCGCTTCTCCCCCAGCGCCAGCCGGTCACGCAGTTCGGCGCCGGCGAACACGGTGCAGGTCGAGTTGATGCGCACGGTGCGCGTGGCCTTCATCGCCAGCGGGCCGAGTTCGTGCAGCCCCATGTTCATTTCGTCGGCAATGTAGCCCAGGTAGCGCCCGCAGCCGGCCGCGCAGCGATCGTTCATCTGGAAGTTCTCGACGATGCCGGCGGCGTCCACCTGAATCGCCTTGGTGTCCTGGCCGCCGATATCGAGCACGGTGCGCGTGTCCGGATACATCATGTGCGCGCCCAGCCCGTGGCACAGGATTTCCGACCGGATATGTTCCTTGGAGAATGGCAGCGTCACGCGGCCATAGCCGGTGCCGACCAGGTAGGTGTCCTCCAGCGGAATATCCAGCGCGTCATGCACCACGTGCGACATCGCGTCGCTGCCGTCGTTCAGGCGGGTGAGCGCGCGCAGGAAGCCCTCGCGCATCTCCTCATGCGGCGGGCGGTTCTCCACCTCGATGATCGCCTTGTCGTAAACGTTCAACAGCGAGTCGTAGGACAGAGCCGCCGCCTTCGCTACTTCCTGCGCCACCGCCATGAAGCGCGAGCCGGCGATGTCGCGGAAGAAATCCGACTTCCGGCGCGCGCCGGGCGCGAATAACGCGGGGGCCTCCTCGCGCAGCCGGACGAACACCGCATCGATCGCCTCGCGCATCGCCCCGCCGGTGTCACGGAACCGCTCGGCGCGGCTGTGCTCGCGGCAGGTTTCGGCAAGATCGCCGAGTTGATCGAGGAATTGTTCCAGGCGAAAACTGCGGTCGAGATCGGCAAGGAAGGTATCGATCTCCGCGCCAAGATCGGGAAGGGCCGCGAGCCCGCGCCGCACCAGGGTAAACCGGGTGGCAATCAGCGCCTCGTAGCGCGCCACCCGACAGGCGGTGTCGTAATTGGAGCGGGAATTGGTGATCCCGCGCCCCAGCACATCCAGATTCTCGTCCAGCACCACCGCCTTGGTGGTGGTCGAGCCGAGATCGACGCCGATGAAGCAGCGCATGCCCTGCCCTCCCCTGTCAGGCCGCAGCGGCGGCAAGACCGCCACGCTTCTGCTCGATCATTTGCAGGTAGCTCTCCAACCGGTTGCGCACGTTGGCCGGCGAGAAATAGCGCGGGTCCACCAGATCGGTCTCGATGAAAGCCGCCGGCTTGCCGGTCCGCCGCTCGATCTCACGCAGCATGAGCAACTGGCCGGCGGAGAAGCTGTTGCAGCTCTTGATCGAATTGATCAACAGCCCATCCGCCTGGTAGTCATTCATGTATTGCTCGATCAGGTCGATGCGCGCCGGCAGGTTGCGGTTGGTGTAGCAACCGAGGCAGTACTCGGCGAGCGACTCCAGCGGATGATCGGGATCGTGGCGAAAGCCGAGATCGTACAGCCCGCCCACCTTGGTATAGGTGCTGGCCACCACCACCGCGCCCTCGTCGTAGAACATCTTCCAGAACTCGCGGAAGCTCGGCCAACTCGGCGGTCCTTCCACCACCAGCCGGTAGCGTTCTTCGTGCACCTCGCCGTCAGGGGTGATCGGGCCTTCACTGGCGGCGATGCGCTCGGCGATTTCGCCGCGCAGCAACTGGTAATACTCCGTGGCATCCGGCGTGCCGCGGAACGCGGTGAAGATCGGGCCAATGTAGTAGACGCCGCCGAAATACGCATCGATCGGTGACGGCCGCCGCTTGGCGGATTCCAGCACCCAGACGAAATCCTCCTCGGCGCGCGCCGACTCGCGAAGATTCTCGCGCAGCCGGTCGATGTCGAATTTCACCCCGGAGGCGCGCTCCAGCTTGGGAATCACTTCGTCCTGCAACTGCCTCACGATGTAGGCGATCATCGCCTTCGATGCGTGCCCCTCGCCCTCATAGGGCACGTGCAGCATGGCGGTCTCGCATTTGTAGTGCTGGCGCAGCAGCTCGAACCACTTCATGAAAGTGAAGCAGCCGGTGTAGGACAGCAGCAACAGATCAGGTGACGGCAGGGCGCGGCCGTCGGGTCCGATATTGCCGCGCGCGATCATGCCCATATCGGCCTTCACGTAGGCGCAGACATCCTCGGAATGGCCGCGCTTCTCCGCCTCCTGAATCAGCGGGCCGCTCTTTTTACGCATGCCGTTCTGAATGGCGTTGATCTCGGGCAGGTTGTTGACCATGTCGAAGCACATGATCAATTCGTTCAGATTGCCCGGCACGAAGGTGGAAACCACTTTGCGGCCATTGGCCGGCGCCCCGGCCAGAAGATCGTAGTTGGCCGCGATCATCGTCTTCTGCTTCAGCATCGAAGCTTCCTTGACGATCTCCGCCGTCCTGGTCCCGCTCATGGCTCGCTCCACAATTTGATGGAATCGGCGAAGGTGCCGGCCTGCTCGCGGATGGGCTGCATCTGGCCGGAGTTCTCGGCATATTTGAAGGCGATGTAAGGAATGTTGTGCCGCGCCAGCACCGTCTGCAGCATCGGCCGGTCCAGCAGCGCCGGGTCGCAGAAACTGGGGCAGGCGAAAATCACCCCTTCGGCATCGGTGCGGCGCACCGCCTCCACCAGATGCAGGCCCTTGCGCTCCTCGTCCGGCTCATATTTGGCCGGCATGTTGACCGAGTTGTGCAGGTAGGCCAGCGCCAGCGCCGCGATCGGGTCCCCCTCGGCCGGCACGTCGGATTTCTCCCAGCGATTGACCAGCAGAAAATCGTCATCGACGATGTAACAGCCGGCCAGCTCGATGGACTTGATCAGGTTCAGCGGCGGCTGCTCGCAGAAGGCGCCGGTGACCACCACGCGCGAATTGTCGCGCATCGGCCGGTCCTCGGCGGCGGCGGCCTCCAGGTACTCGGCGAGAACCCGGTTGTGCTCCTCCACCGCCAGCACCATGCCGGCGCGCATCAGCAGATACACCTCCGCCGCCGGCGCCTTCCAGGGCGTGCGGGCGCGGAATTCATACACGGCACGCACAAGGCGGCGATTCTCGTTGTACAGCGCAATGGAGGCGCGAATGGCGTCGTCCGTCACTTCGTGCCCGGCCAGCTCGGCCAGCAGGGCGCGCAGCTCGGTCAGTTCGTGGATGTAGAAGGTGCCGCCGATATGATCGGCGAAGTTCTGCGGCACGTCGAAATAGCGCGCGCGCACCTTCGGAAACAGAATCTTCCACATGCCCGACAGGTTGCGGATGACGTCGCAGATGCTGGGGAACAGCATGGCATCGACGAAATCCAGCCGTCCCGTCACCGCCAGTTCCAGCGTCGAGCGGGGGATGCGGCAGATATAGCTCTGGTAGTAAGCGTCGCCGTGGATCACTTCAAGCTGGTCGCCGCCACCCAGCACGCCCAGCGGCAGGCCGCCGGCAGCATGGATCAGTTCGCGCGGCACATAGAACGGCATGTAGCCGACCACGAAGCGGCCGGGTGAAGCGGCTTTCCATTCGCGCGCGGCGCTAAAGTGCAGATCATCGAAAATGTTCTGGCAGCGGGCAATGATCTCGGTGGTGGAGGTCATGGTCAACGGTGCTCCCATTGTGCGGGGCGCCTGGCGAGGAACGCATCGAGCCCCTCGCGCGCGTCGTGGGTGGACATCAGCTCGTCGAGATACAGCCGTTCGAGTTCGCGCCAATCGCTCGCGCACGCGCTCAACGACATCCAGACGCGCGGCGAGCAGGGCGAAGCGCAGCGCCGCCGCGCTCTTGTCGGCAAGGTTGGCGGTGAACCAGGCGAGGGCGGCGGCCTCGGGATCGTCGGCCAGTTGCGTCACCAGCCCGGCACTGTGCGCCTCCTCAGCATTCAGGCTGCGACCGGAGAGCAGAAATTCCTCAGCCGCCGCACGGGGAATGCGCTCGGGCAGGACCGCGGAAGCGAAGGGCGCAAACACGCCCAGGCGAATTTCCGGCTGGCCGAACCGCGCATCGGGCGCGGCGAAAATAAGCGTGCCGGCCAGACAAAATTCCAGGCCGCCGCCCAGACACTGGCCGCGCACGGCAAACAGCACCGGCACCGGGCTCGCCAGCAGGCGCAGCAGCAGGGCGTGCAGCGATGCCAGCATCGCCGCGCAATTCGCCGGCAAATGCTCCTCCACACTTGCCCCGAAGCTGAAATGCGCCCCCTCGGCATCCACCAGCACGCCGCGCAGACCGGCACGCGGCAGATGCTCGGACAGCGCGGCCTCCAGCGCGGCGATCATGGCGGCATCGATGATGTTCGCCTTCGGCCGCGCCAGCCGCAGGCGCAGCAGCGCGCCGCCCTCCTCCAGCCACACGCCCAGGTTTTCGCTCACGGCGCGGCATCCGCGGCGCGCGGGATCAGGCTCTCCACCAGTTCGGGCGTCCACGGCGCCCCGCGCGCCAGCGCCTGGCGCAGGGCGACAAAATCGATTTCACGATTGTCGCGTGGTCCCTCGTTGAAAGCGCGGAATCCGGTGCGCGCCTCGGCCATCATATTGAGCGCGAGCCAGGCGCGGCTGTCCTCCTTGTTGCGGTTCCACGTCTCGATCTTCGGCTTGCGCAACTCCTCGAAGGTTTTCGTCAGGCACTCGGGGAAGGTCATCAGCAGCTTGCTGCACAGCGTCTCGACCGCCGCATCGAGCAGGGAAAGATCGATGCTGCCGCGCGCCAGAAGCTTTTTGCCTTCCGCCAGTTCATCACCGGTGCGCGGCTCGCCGTGCACGATCCGTCCGTGCGCGTCCAGATAGCGGTCGGTAATCACCAGCGGATTCGGCACGAAGACCCCGTCCACTTTCAGCGCCGGCACAACATCCAGAATCATGCCCAGACGGTAAGCCTTGTGCGCCGACCAGGGTTCGCACAGCGTGCCGGTCTCCATCGCCCGCTCGGCGCCGAGAAACAGCGGCAGGAAATCGGTGGCACCACCGATCGGCGCCGATCCGTGCTTCGGCCCGGCCTGGCCGAACCGGACAAGGTCCTGGGCGATGGAAAAATCGCACGCCATGCCGATTTCCTGGCCGCCGCCGATGCGCATGCCGTTGACACGGCAGATCACCGGCTTGTCGCAGCCCAGGATGGACGACACCATATCGTTGAACACCCGCATGTACTGGCGATATTCCTGCGGGTTGCCCGAATAATATTCGGCGTATTCCTTCGTGTTGCCGCCGGTGCAGAAGGCGCGGTCGCCGGCGCCGGTGAACACCACCGCCACCACGTCGCGCGCCACCGAGGCCGCCCGGAAGGCCAGGGTCACGCCTTTGGCCATCGCGGTGGTGTAGGAATTGTACTGCGACGGGTTGTCCAGCGTGATCCAGCAATTGAACAGCCCTTCGGCCACCCGCCCCTCGGGCGTGCGCGCCGGGCGTTTCTCAACCCGCACACCCGGACAGGCGAATTCGGGCACCAGATTGTGGTCGGCCAGATGGGCGGGCTTGGTACGGTCGGCGACAATGCGCGTGGCTTCGGTCATGGTGGCAACACCTCCTGTTGGCGTCGGGCGCCGGTTGTCGTCAGGCGCGGGGCACCAGCACGATGCGGCGCGTCACCGTGTGCCGGTGCACCGCATCGAACACGGCGTTGATGTCATCCAACGGGCGCTGCTCGACGAACGGCTTCACGCGCACGCGCCCGTCCAGCACGAGGTCCAGCGCGGCCGGATATAATTCCGGCGGGCAGCCCCAGTTGCCCAGGGCGCGCGCATCGAACGCCATCAGGTTGGACAGGCGCAGTTCCACCCGGTCCATGGTGAAGCCCACCACCGACAAGGTCGCGCCGTGCACCAGCAATCCGTAGGCGGTGAGCTGGCCGGCGGCGGTGCCGGAACATTCGAAGATGCACCATTCCGTCGCCGGCAGGCCGTGGCGACGGGCAAAATCCTGAATGGCCGCGCGCAACCCTTTCGCATCGAGGCTGCGGGCGTTCAGCGTCAGGGCCGCGCCGTGCTGCGCCACCGCTGCCAGTTTGGCGTCATCCACATCGATCGCCACCACCGTGGCGCCGAAGGCGTGCGCGACCTGCACGGCGTAGCCGCCGACGCCGCCCGCTCCCACCACAATGGCGAGCGACCCCGCCGCGACCCCGGCGCGCACCACCGCCTGATACGGCGTCGTCAACGCGTCGGCCACCACCGAAACATCGGCCAGATCAAGCCCGGCGGCGAACAGCCGTGCCGGGTCCACCGGGCACAGGCCGCGCGCGGGCACGACGATGTGGCTGGCGAAGCCGCCCTGGA
Organism: uncultured Alphaproteobacteria bacterium; assembly: GCA_963709085.1. GTDB lineage: Bacteria > Pseudomonadota > Alphaproteobacteria > Acetobacterales > Acetobacteraceae > Rhodovastum. The sequence goes on along the minus strand of CAVPVB010000007.1, from coordinate 2,015,853 downwards.
TGTCGTTGCCGGGCATTTTCTGCTGGCGGCAGATCGTGCCCCGGCCGCGCCGGCACAGATCGCAGGTGCCGCAGGGCAGCACCGCCGGCACGATCACGCTGCGTCCGACCCAGCTTTCCGCCCCCTCGCCGGCCGCCACCACGGTACCGCTGACCTCGTGGCCGAGCGCCAGCGGCAGCGGGTGATTCACCCGCACGCCGTCGAAAAAATAACCAAGATCGGTATGGCAGACGCCGCACCCCGCCACCTGCACCACCACCTCGCCGGGCGGCGGCGGGAAGGGTTCGAAGGGCGCCCGCTGCATGGGCGCGTTGGCGGACGTCATCACCCAACGGTGCGCCGGCCGGTGCATGTTCATTTCCTCCCGCCTGTCGTGCCGTGGGGCGGCACAGACGTAAACCGGTATTGTTTTACGGATTTACCGTTGTGCCGTCAACCGGCAACCGACGATACCGGCTGGCGGGTTTTTGACCGCCCGCCCCCGCCCGCCGCATGGTCAGCCCCTGCTCCTCATGCGACGCTCAATTCCGTGAACAACCGCGGAGGAATTCCTCATGGCAACCATCAAGCGCCGCGCCAGCGCCATCTGGCACGGCACCGGCAAGGACGGCAGCGGCACGCTGACCACCCAGAGCGGCACGCTGAAGGACACGCCCTATTCGTTCCATGCCCGCTTCGGCGACGGGGCCGGCACCAACCCTGAGGAGTTGATCGCCGCCGCGCATGCCGGTTGTTTCAGCATGGCGCTGGCCTTCCAGCTCGCCGGTGCCGGCTATACGCCCGACAGCCTCCATACCGAGGCGCGCCTGACCATGGAGCAGGAGGGCGAGGGCTGGAAGATCGCCGCGGTGCAACTGGTGCTGGAAGCGAAGGTGCCGGGGATCGACAAGGCGACCTTCCTCGACCTCGCCGGCAAGGCCAAGGCGGGGTGTCCGGTCTCCAAGGTGCTGAACGCCGCCATCAGCCTCGACGCCACGCTGGCCTAGAGCAACATCGGCCAGACTGGCGACAGCCGGCCGATAAAGTTGCTCGCCAAAACAAAGAGATGGAGCGCTCTGACCGTTTACGGTCAGAGCGCTCCAGCCGCCCGGCTGGGCCGTGATGTCACGGCCCGGCCCGGCACCCCGTGAGCCGGATATCGAACACCGGGTGCTCGTAGATGGAGACCGCCGGTTCGGACACCAGCATCCAGGCGTGGAAGGGGGTGGGGCCGGGCCGCGAATCGGTAATCTCGAGGAAGGCGGCGGCATCCGGGGCGGTGTCGGGCGGACGCACCACGCAGGCGCGCGCCAGCACGGTCAGGGTGCCGAAATGCAACTCCTGCCCGACCCGGCCGGACAGCACGGTCGCCCGGCCAGACACCTTGTCCAGCCCGACCAACTCGACGGTCGACCGCTGCACCCAGATATCGGGCGGAGGGGCCGGCGGCGGAGCAGGCTCGACGGGCTGTCGCGGTGCCGCCTGCCGGGGGGCGGGCGCGGGCTCCGGCGGCGGCGGCGGGGGCGCTTCTTCGGGCGGGAACGAATCGAAATCCTGCGCCAGCGTCAGCGTGCCCGGAAAGTTGGCAGCCGGCGTGGGCACGGCCGGCGCCAGCGCAGCAACCAGAAAAAGCGCGACCCCAGGATTCATGACACGGCGCCCCTCATTCGGCGGCGGCGGCGGCGCACTTCGGGCTGCGCAGCGCCTGCACCATGTCGGCCAGGATGGCGCGCATGGCCTGCTCATCCACGCCCATCAGCACCGCGTCCTCGAACATGTCCTGCATCATGCCGGCCAGTTCGGCGTGGTTTTCAGCCAGTACCTTCAGCTTCTCGCGGCAGGACACCGGCGAGCCGTCCGGCTGCGGCCAGCGCGGCGGCGGCGGAATCATTTCGGCGCCTCCGGCTTCTTCTGCTCGCTGGCGAGATTGCTCACGCTGAAGATGAACTTGCCCAGCAACTGCTCCAGGCTGATGGCGGACTGGGTAATGGTCACCGTGCCGCCGGCGGCCAGGGTCTTTTCGTCCCCGCCCGGCACCAGCGAGAGGTATTTGCCGCCCAGCAGCCCGTCGCTGGTCACTTCGGCGCTGGTATCGACCGGCAGCTTCACCGCGTTCTGCACCGTGAAATCGACTTCGGCCTGAAAGCTTTGCGGGTCCACCCGGGCGGACATGACGCTGCCCACCTTCACCCCGGCCAACCGCACATCGGCCCCCACCGCCAGCCCGTCGATGCGGTCGAAGCGGGCATGCAGGGTATAGCCGCTCACCGGCGTGCGGCCGGTATTCGCCACCGCGTAGCCGAGGAAGCCCACGGCCACCACGAGCACCACCGCCCCGGTCAGGGTTTCAGCCAGACTGCGTTGCGCCATGACGAATCGGCCCGTTCAGCTACCAGGGGTCCAGGACTCGTAGTCGCCGCTGGCGCGCGCGCGCTGGCCGCCAACGTAGTCGTGGCCGGCCGGGCGATAGCCCAGCGCCGTGCCGGTCCGGTTGGGCTGGTGCGGCTTCTCCCAGGCGCGACGGACCTCCACCGGCAGCGGCGCGTCGGTGGTGTAGTGCAACCAGGCGTGCCATTCGGGCGGCACGCGGGACGCTTCGGCCGGGCCGCGCCGGTACATCACCCAGCGCCGCCGCCGCGCGCCGGCGGGCTGTTGCCGCTCCTGGTAATAGACATTGCCGGTCGCGTCGCGACCGACGCGGGTGCCGTGCAGCCAGGTAAACAGAAGGGTGCCGATGCTCATATGCAACCGTATAGGGCCAAGCCGGCGTGCGGTCCATGCCGCGCGGCGCCGAACACGATATCCACAGCATATCCACAGCATTTTGTGGTTGTCCACACAACTGTCCGCAAAATGCAGCTTCCGGACTCGCCGTCCCTCACTCTACCTTTGCATCCATGAACACGCGAAAACCCTGGCAGGGCGTGCGGATGCGCAAGGTCGCGGCGATGCCCGACCCTGACATGCAGGACCATGGGGCGGCGCCACGCCAGGTCACCATTCCGGTCGCCTGGGATGACCGCGCCGCCGCCGCCCTGGCCATGCTGGCGCCGGGCGCGGGGCGCGTGTCGCTGGACGCGGCGGCCGAGTCCTGGATTCGCCCGATCGCCGCGCGGGCGGCCAGCGCCGGCATCGAGGAACCGCTGGCCGCGCGCCTGCACGCGCTGCTGCTGTCCCGCCGCGGCGCGCCGACCGCCCCGGTGTGGCGCGGCGAAGCGGGCACCCCCGGCTTCGTCCTGAACCTCGCGGCTTTCCACAACCCCGGCCACGGTTTCGAACTCGCGGCCTTCATCGAGGCGGTTGACACGGCGACGCTGGCGCTCGCCCTGCACGCCCCTTCGGCCGAGCGAATCGCCGTGGGCATGGCCGACCTCGCCGGCCTGCTGGCCGCTCTCGGCCTGCCCTACGACAGCGCCCTCGCCCGCGCCGTGGCGGGGGCGCTGGCCGCCCTGCTGCGCGGCCGTGCCGATGCCGTCTCCGCCACGCTGGCCGACCGCCTCGGCGGCGTCGCCGCGCCCGTCCGCATCAGCGCCCCGGTGCCGGAAGCCACCCCGGTGCCGGGCCTGACCGGCGCCGCCCGCGCCGCCCTGCAGGCCGCGTCGCAGGCCCGCGACCTGCGCCACCGCGCCACCACCGCCATCACCGCCGCCGGCCTCGCCGAGGCGCTGCTGGGGGTGGAAACCGGCGGCGTCGCCCCCGCCTTCGCCCCGATCGACGATGCCGGCGCGCTGACCCGCACCGCCCGCGCCACCCTGACCGCCAGCGGGCTGACCGCCGAGGCGGCGCTGGCCGCCACGCTGGCCGGTGACACGCTGTTCCCCGTCGTCTCGCCGGCGGCACAAGCCGCCATGCACGCGGCGGCGGCGCCGTTCATGCACCTGCTCGCCGCCCGCCCGGCGACGGTCGCGGAGCCCACGCCGCACAAGGCGCGGCGCACCCTGCCGGCGCGGCGCAGCGGCTACACCCAGAAGGCCGCGGTCGGCGGCCACAAACTCTATTTGCGCACCGGCGAATACGCCGACGGCCAGCTCGGCGAGATTTTCGTCGGGCTGCACAAGGAAGGGGCGGCCTTCCGCGGCCTGATGGACAATTTCGCCATCGCCGTCAGCCTCGGCCTGCAGCACGGCGTGCCGTTGCCGGAATTCGTCGAGGCCTTTACCTTCACCCGGTTCGGTCCCGCCGGCCCGGTGGAAGGCGATCCCGCCGTGTCACGCGCCACCAGCCTGCTCGACTACATGTTCCGCAACCTCGCCGCCAACTACCTGGGCAGGACCGACATTCCGGAGGCCGAGGACGAGGAGATGGATACGCTCGGCGCCGGCGCATGCGAACGCGCCCCGCTGCTGCCCCTCGACCTGCCGCCGGATGACGGCCCCCGCATCCGCCGCCGCGCTCTGCGCGTGGTCGGCACGTAGAAGGAACCAGAGCCATGGCCGGCGAGATCGAGAAGAAACTGCAGGAACTCGGCATCACCCTGCCCAGCCCGATGGCGCCAATCGCCAACTACGTGCCGTTCGTGCGCAGCGGCGATCTGGTGTTCGTCAGCGGCCAGGTGCCGGCGGTGGACGGCAAGATCGCCGTCACCGGCAAGGTCGGCGACGGGCTGAGCATCGAGCAGGGGCAACACGCGGCACGCCTGTGCTTCATCAATGTCCTGGTGCATCTCAAAACCGCCACCGGCGGCAACCTCGACCTGGTGCAGCAGGTGGTGCGCCTTGGCGGCTTCATCGCCGCCCCCGCTTCCTTCACCCAGCATGCGCAGATCATGAACGGCGCCTCCGATCTCGCCGTCGCGGTGTTCGGCGCGGCCGGGCGGCATGCCCGCACCACCATCGGCGTGCCCTCCCTGCCCGCCGACGCCGCGGTGGAAGTGGACGGCATCTTCCGCATTGCCTGACGATTTTCCGCCCCTACTTCTCAGGGTATGCCGGACGGATCGACCACGCTCACGCTGACCTTGCACGAGGCCATCGGCGATCTTTCCGCCGCGGAATGGGATGGCTGTGCGGGCGCGGGCAATCCGTTCGTCTCGCACGGGTTTCTGTCCGCGGTGGAGGATAGCGGCTCGGCCAGCGGCCGCACCGGCTGGCTGCCGCGTCATGCCGTGCTGCGTGACGGCCAGCGACATGTGGTCGCGGTCGCGCCGATGTATGCAAAATCGCACAGTTACGGCGAATACGTGTTCGACCATGGCTGGGCGCAGGCGCTGGAGCGCGTCGGCGGCCAGTATTATCCGAAGCTGCAGGTGGCCAGCCCGTTCAGCCCGGTGCCGGGACCGCGCCTGCTGGCGCACGGCGTGCCGAAACAAACGCTCGCCGGCGCGCTGGCGCAGGCCTGCCGGCAGTTGGGCTTTTCCTCCGTGCACGCCACCTTCTGCACGGAGGAGGATTGGCACGCCGCCGCCGCCGCCGGCTGGCTGCAGCGCCTGGGCACGCAGTACCATTGGGAAAACGCCGGCTATGCCGATTTCGACGCCTTCCTGGCGGCGCTGAACGCCCGCAAGCGGAAATCCATCCGGCGCGAACGGCGCGACGCGCAGAATGGTGGCCTGGAGTTCATCACCCTGCGTGGCGGCGATATCGGCAAGCGCGAGTGGGACGCGTTCTACGGCTTCTACACCTCCACCGTGGACCGCAAATGGGGGTCGGCCTATCTGACCCGGTCGTTCTTTTCCCTGCTCGGCGAGCGGCTGGGCGATGCGGTGGTGCTGATGCTGGCGCGCACGAAACGGGACTGGGTGGCCGGCGCGCTGAACGTGCTGGGCGCCGAGGCGCTGTATGGCCGCAACTGGGGCTGCCGGGGCGAATTTCCGTTCCTGCATTTCGAGCTTTGCTATTACCGCGCCATCGAGTTCGCCATCGCCCAGGGCCTTCCCCGCGTCGAGGCCGGGGCGCAGGGCGAGCACAAAATCCAGCGCGGCTACCTGCCGAAGCCGACCTACTCGGCGCACTGGATCGCCCATCCCGGACTGCGCCGCGGCGTGGCTGAATTTCTTGAGCACGAACGCGCGCAGAAACAGGCGGAGATGACGGAACTGGCCACGCTGTCGCCGTTCCGCTGCGCGGACGAGACCGGATAGGCGCACCGCCATGACCTGGGCGCTGGTGCAGTTGGCGCTCAGCATGATCCTCACGGGTATCAATGTGGTGGCGGGAAAAGTGCTGGCGCAGGCGCTGCCGGTGCCGGTCGTGCTGTTCCTGCGCTGCGCGCTGGCGACGCTGGTGCTGGCGCCGTTCGCGTTTCGCGCGCTGCCCGGGCGGTGGTTGGCGCTGAATCTGCTGGTTCAGGCGGCACTCGGCACGGTGGCCTATAATTCGTTTCTGCTCGCCGGGCTGCGGCGCACCGGGGCGCTGGAGGCGGGATTCGTCCTCGCCACCATTCCCGCGATGATGGCGGTCGGCGCGGCGGTGGTGTTTCGCGAGCGCCTGTCGCCGCGGCGCTGGGCGGCGGTGGCGCTGGCCTCGCTCGGCATGATGGCGCTGGCGGCACGCGGCGGCGGCAGCGGCGGAACGTTGTCGGGCGATGCCCTGGTATTCGCGGCGGTGTGCAGCGAGGCGGCGTTCATGCTGCTGGCCAAGCAGAGTGCCGGCCGCATCGGGGTATTGGTTGGCGCTTTCTGGATGCAGTTTCTTTCCTTTTGTCTCCTCGCCCCGTGGGCGGCGGCAGAGTGGCCGGGCGCGCTGCCCTCCGCACCGATTGCCGGGCTGCTGGTGTTCCACAGCCTGACCGCCAGCGTGTTTTCCCTGCTGCTCTGGTACGGCGGCATGCGCCGGGCGCCGGCTTACCTGGCCGGGGTGTTCACAATCTTCCTGCCGGCCACCGCGGCCGTTACCGCCGTGTTGGTGCTGGGCGAGCGGATGAGTGTTGCGCTGGCGGTTGGTTGCGCGCTCATGTGCGTTTCCCTTGTCCTGGCGACATGGCCGGAGCGGAAAGCGAATGTTGTCCAGGAGCGTGCGGGCGTTTCTGTGTGAGGACCCTCAGGTTCTCGCGAACGAACTTGCCTTCGGGGCGGTGCAAAGCCACCCCATCAACCAAGCCCAACAACTGCACGCCTGGCTGGAGTCAATCCGGCTGTTGAAGGCGGCGTTGGCGGACTGGCCGGCAGCGCTGGACTGGCGGATCGTGCTGGAGTTCTCGATTCTGCGCCTTGGCAAGCGCATTGACGCCGTGCTCGTGACGCCGGCAGCGGTGGTCGTGCTGGAGTTCAAGGTCGGTTCCACTACCTTCGACGGATCGGCAACCCGGCAGGTAGAAGATTATGCGCTGGACTTGCAGGACTTTCATGCGGGAAGCCGCAGGCACCCGATCGTTCCGGTGCTGGTCGCCACGGGTGGTAACCCGGCTCCGCAGGTCTGGCCATTGCCGCTCGACATTGGCGTGACCCGCACTGTTCTGCATGCCTCGGAGGCCACGCTGGGACGACTGCTGCGCGAACTGGTGGAATGGCTGCCAAGACCGGCCACCCCTTTGGACGTAGCCGTGTGGGAGGACGCGCCCTATGCACCGGTGCCGTCCATCGTCGAAGCGGCCTGTTCGCTCTATGCCTCGCACGACGTTGCCGAGATCGCCACGGCCGGTGCCGAACGGAAGAACCTGACCGTAACCACCGACACTATCCTGGCAGCGGTACGACAAGCCCGCGATCACTCCCGGAAGATCGTGGTTTTCGTCACCGGCGTGCCGGGTGCCGGGAAAACGCTGTGCGGACTCAATGTGGCGTTCGGAGTCGATCACCATGTCCACGCGACCTACCTGACCGGTAATCCAACCCTCGTTCATGTCTTTCGCGAGGCGCTGGCACGCGACGCCGCAGCGCGCGGGAAGGTGCAGATCGTCAAGGCGCGGCAGAACGTGGAAAAAGGCGTTCAGGCGCTTCCGGGATTCCGTGACCATTACGCCTCCAACGAGCACGTGCCATCCGATTGGGTCATCGTCGTGGATGAGGCGCAGCGGGCCTGGTCGAAGGCCTACGCCGTACGCAAGAGCCAGACGCGCAAAGTGAAGCTTACCGACTCTGAGGCTGGGCACCTGCTGGATGCGATGGCCCGGCATCAGGACTGGGCTGTGGTGGTGTGCCTGATCGGCGGTGGGCAGGAAATCCACGACGGCGAAGGCGGCGTGGCGGAATGGGGCCACGCGCTGGAGGCGCGCCCGGAGTGGCTGGTGCTGGCCGCGCCCGATGTCACCACGACCGCCGACAAACGGCAGCGCCTGCCAAGCCTGGCCGGATTGCGCCTGGAACCGACGCTGCATCTCGACGTGCCGATCCGCAGCATCCGCAACCCGTTCGTGGCAGCCTGGGTGGATGCAATGCTGCACCTGGATGCGAGTGCCGCGTCCGAAATCGCCCGGGCGCATGGACCGATGCCGTTCGCGCTGACCCGGGACCTCGCGGCGATGCGCGCCTGGCTGCGCGTTACGGCGCGGGGGCAGCGGCGTGCCGGGCTGGTGGCCAGTTCCGGAGCGAAGCGATTGCGCGCCGATGGCGTGGGGATTGAATTGGCGCACATGGACGCGCCATTGGTGGCGCATTGGTTCCTGGACCGCTGGCCGGAGGATGTGCGGGCCTCCGACGCGCTGGAAGTGCTTGGCACCGAATTTTCAGTTCAAGGGTTGGAGCTTGACTACGTCGGCCTATGCTGGGGCGGCGACCTGGTACGCATGCGTCACGGCTGGCAGCCTCGATGCTTCGTCGGCACGAAATGGCAGAACGTGAACGACGCCGAGCGACGTTCAAACCGGCTGAACACCTACCGCGTGCTGCTGACGCGGGCGCGGTATCGGACGGTGATCTGGGTGCCGCGCGGAGATGCTGGAGACCAGACGCGGCGGCCGGAGGAGTTCGATGCGGTGGCCGCGTTCCTGGGAACCTGCGGCGTGGCGGAACTCGAGGCGGTCGCGGAGGTGGCGCCGGTACGGGAGGCGGGGCTTTTCGGATGATGGGAATCCTGCCAGGTGACGATAGGATCAGGCCTGCACTTCATGGCCATGCCTACGCCGCGACTGCCCCCATCGGCACGACACGCCTCCCACTCACCCCAACAACATCACAACCGCCCCGATCCGCTAGTAAATAATTTGAAAAAGCTGACGAACGAATTCATCCATTTTTGCCTGTTTTTGTTCCTCGCTAAGGCTCGAATCCTTGGCCACGAGCGGGCAATAGCCGGTCAGAATATAATTTGCGATCTCGGCGTTTTCCACACCAGGATAACGCGTCTTCAGATGCAACATGATGAACCGGATTTTGTTGCCGACATCGCCGGACGCCAACAGATCGGCCATGTCGGCAATCTGGGCCGACGTTTCCTTCAGGATGCCCGGTCCCGCCGTCGGTTTTGCAGTCGGGCATTCGAACGCAAAAGCCTGGCCGGCCACGCCCATCCCCAGGCCGGTGACAATGGCGATGCGAAGGAAAGGCAGCGCATATCCCGCTTTACGAGCCAGCCAACGAATCATTCTGAGTCTCCACGCCCGGGCGCCTGAACATAAGCGCGCAATATCGGCGCGACAGCTTCGCCGGGCAAGCGACGCGGCGACTAAGGAATGGGGTCAAGGGGGCCACCGACCTGTCGTGCCGAAGGTGCGCTGCGCGCTGGGGCGGGTCCAGGGCAGAGCCCTGGCCTTACTTTATCTATCTATCCAACCCCCCTCACCCATCGCCTCAGCCACCAGTTCCGCCTCCTCCAGCAGCGCGTCGTCGCCTGCCTCGCCGCGCACGCTCTCCCGGCCGATCTCCAGCAGCACCGGCACCGCCAGCGGCGAGACGCGCGAGAGTGCCATGTGCCGGATGCGTCCCCGCACCCGCCCGAGCAGGCCGGCGATCCGCCCCACATCGGTCAGGCCGCCGGCGGCGTCGGCGCGGGTGGCCCGCAGCAGGATATGGTCGGGCTGGTGGCGGCGCAGCACGTTGTAGATCAGGTCGGAATTGACCGTGACCTGGCGCCGCGACTTCTCCGCCCCCGGGTGGTGGCGCGCGATCAGGCCGGCGATTACCGCGACGTTGCGGAAGGTGCGGCGCAGCATGGAGCTTTCCGCCATCCACGCCTCCAGATCGTCGCCCAGCATGTCCTGCTCGAACAGGCGGGCGACTCCGGTGGGGGCGCGGGCCGACCAGCAGGCCAGCACGTAATCGGTGGCGACGAAGCCCAGCGGCGCCATGCCGAACCGCTCCATCCGGCGGGTGACCAGCATGCCGAGCGTCTGGTGGGCGTTGCGGCCCTCGAAGCAGTACGCCACGAGGTAAAAGCGGTCGCCGCGCGGGAATGTTTCGACCAACAAATCATCGCGCCCGGGCAGGCGTGATCTCGCCTTCTGCAGAATGAGCCATTCCCGCACCGGTGGGGGAAAAGCGCCCCAGCCGGCGGAATCCTGCAGCATGCCGCGCACCCGGTCGGCCAGATTGGTGGTCAGCGGCATGCGCCCGCCGGCATAGGCCGGCACTTTCGGATCGCCGGTGCCGCCATCGGCCACCTCGCACACCGTCTCGCGCAGGCCCAGGAAGCGCAGCAGGCGGCCGGCGAAGATAAAGGTGTCGCCGGGGGTGAGCATGTTGACGAAGTATTCTTCCACCTCGCCCAGCGTGCCGCCGCCGCGCCCGGCGTAGCGCACTTTCAGCAACGGTTCTTCGACGATGGTGCCGATATTCATGCGGTGCTGGCGGGCGATGCGGTCGGAGCGCACATGCAGCCGCCCCTCGGCATCGCGGAACAGTTTGCGGTAGGTTTCGTAAGCCGCCAGCGCGTAGCCGCCGGTTTCCACGAAGGCCAGCACGTCGTCGAAATCCGGGCGGGTCAGCGCGGCATAGGGCGCGGCGTGGCGTACCTCATCGAACAGGGCGTCGGGATGGAACGGGCCGGCGCAGGCGATTCCGAGAATATGCTGCGCCAGCACATCAAGCCCGCCCGGCCGGGGCGCATCGCCGTCCAGCTCGCCGGCCGCGACGCCCTGGATGGCGGCCTCGCATTCCAGCACCTCGAACCGGTTGGCCGGCACCAGCACGGCGCGGCTGGGCTCGTCCATGCGGTGGTTGGCGCGGCCGACGCGCTGCAGCAGCCGGCTGACACCCTTGGGCGCGCCGACCTGCAGCACCTGGTCCACCCCGCCCCAGTCGATGCCGAGGTCGAGCGAGGACGTTGCCACCACCGCGCGCAGCCGACCCTCGGCCATCGCCTGCTCCACCCGGCGGCGCTGCTCCGGCTCCAGGCTGCCGTGGTGGATGGCGATCGGCAGGGTGGCGTCGTTCAGCTTCCACAGTTCCTGGAACAGCAGCTCGGCCTGGGCGCGGGTGTTGACGAACACCAGGGTCATGCCGGCGGCGGCAATGCGCGCCAGGATCTCGGGCGCGGCGGACAGGCCCATATGGCCGGACCAGGGCAGCCGGCCCTGCGGCAGCATCGTGGTGATGTGCGGCGGCGCCCCGCCGGTGACCTCGATCAGGTCCACGTCGTTGGCGGTGGCGTCGCGCGACACATAGGCGAGCAGCGGCTTGCGGTGCGCCACGGTGGCGGAAAGCCCGATGCGCCGCGCCGCCGGCGCCAGGACGCCAAGCCGGGCGAGGCACAGTGACAGCTGGTCGCCGCGCTTGTTGCCGGCCAGCGCGTGCACCTCGTCCAGCACGATCGCCGACAGGGTAGCGAACGGCGCCGCGGCGTCCGGCATGGAGAGCAGCACGGCCAGGCTCTCCGGCGTGGTGAGCAGGATGTTGGGCGGTGCCGCACGCTGGCGGCGGCGCGTTTCGGCGGAGGTATCGCCGGTGCGGGTGTCGATGGTGATGGGCAATGACAGTTCCGAAACCGGACGCATCAGGTTGCGGGCGATGTCGCTGGCCAGCGCCTTCAGCGGGCTGACATAGAGGGTGTGCAGCCCGGCGCGCGGAGCAGCGTGCAATTGCACCAGCGTGGGCAGGAACCCGGCGAGGGTTTTTCCCCCGCCGGTAGGCGCGATCAGCAGGGCGGAGCGGCCGGCCCGGGCGGCGTGCAGCACGCGCAGCTGGTGCGGCCGCGGGGTCCAGCCCTGGCGGGCGAACCAGGCGGCGAAAGGTTCGGGCAAGCTTTGGGCCATTTGCGTCTCGGCAGCCCACCAACATGCAGTGGAAAAGCATATTTGGGTTGCAAAATCGTCCTGGATACGATAGTTGCTGTTGAGCGTAACAAAAAAGGAGGAATGTCCAAATGACCGACGTCAACGCCGGCCGGCCGCGGCTATCTGACAGCATCGCCGCCGCCACCACCGAAATCCTGAAAGATTATGCCGCCACCGTCGCCCGGTGGCGTCCATCCGCGCATTTCTTTGATGTTACCAAGGAACTTTTGAAGGCCCCGTTCGCCTTCAGCCAGCACCAGCTGCACCGTCCGGGGCACCAGGCGCGCACCTATCTCATCGATGCCGGGGTGATCTTCCTGGCCGCCACGCTGCTGGCCGGGGTCGCGGCCTCGATCTGGCCGAATTCGGCATCAGTAACGGCACAGGCCGTGGTGATCGGCATGGTGGTGGTGGCGCTACTGGTGGGCAACGGGGTGGCGCTGGTGCTCACGCGCCTCTCCGGCAGAACGGCCGAATCGTCCAGTCTTGCCACCGCGGCGCTGTACGGGGTCGGGTTCAGCCTGCTGTGGGTGACGGCATTCAAGCTGGTCGGGCTGGTTGGCCCGGCGCTGGTGCCGGGCTTCGTCGGATCGCCGCTGGAAGCGCTGACCGTGCTCGGCGGCATGGGCGGGGTGCTGTTCGGCGCCCTGCTGGTGCTCGAATGGCCGCGGCGCATCGCGGCGCTGGAAGAGGGCGCCTACTACACCGCCGTGGCGGCCCTGTTCCTGGTGGTCGGGGTCACGCTGAAGGCGGTCGGCATCGCCTGATCGAACGGGGGCCTGATCAAACGGGGGGGAGCATGCCCGGCGCGGGCGTGCTCCCCCTGCGTGTCCGGCGACGCCACGACATAAGCGGCTCCCTTTGCGTACGACCGGTGCGGCGGTCAGCCGCCGCCCGGACACCCTGCGGCCGGGCAGCAACGCCCTGCCGAACTCTGCACCGGCCGTCGCAAGGTCGTCTCTTTACCACCGTCAGCCGATCGCATAGATCTAGATACGCTGCCACGTTGGGTATCGGCAATGAATGCCATCCGTAAGTCGTTTACGAAAATCTTGTTAATTGAAGACGACAAGACCTATCGCGGCCTCCTGAAGGACGCCCTTCAGAAGGAAGGTGTTGTTATTATTTCTGTCAAAGACACTCTTGCGGCGTTATCAATATTTGAAAATGATGCGGAAATCCGCAACGTGGTTGTCGACCTGCGTATGCCGCTCGGGTACTCCGAACGGCATTTCCTTTGCGCGAATGGCGAGGTTCAAGCGTCACGCCATCAAGGTTGTCCTGGTCAGCGGCGAGCGGGAGTTGCTGACAGTTCAGGACGCCGCCGAGTTCGGTGGCGTGCTGGACAAGGATGCCGGTCTGCGCACCCTTGCGGCCCGGATCAGGGAGAGGCTCGACCTCGCCGCGTAAACGCCGGCCCTTCCGGACAGCGGGAGGCCGCCTCCGGCCGCGCCGCAGCATGCCCATTGCGAGATCGTCATCGATGGGATAGTTGCAGCTGTCAGTTCCCGATATCGAGTGGCCAGATGTCAATCGCCGATGCTGCCGCGCTTCGCCAGGGCGTCACTGTGACCGCCGATATCCTCGGCGCCCCCTTCGCCTTCGGCGCGACACCGTCGGAGCGCCCGCCATCGCTGGCCCGCGACTATTTGTTCCAGGCCGGCGCGCTGTTTGTGGCGACGACGCTGCTGGGCCTGCTCGCCTCCCTGTTCCGGCCGGATGCGACGTTGCGGCTGGCGCAGACCGTGGTGAGCGGCGCGGTGCTGGCAGCATTGCTGGCGGGAAATCTGGTGGCGCTGGCGTATATGCGCGTCCAGGATGACGATACCGACACCGGTTCGCTTTTTGTGGCGGCCGAGTACCGGGGCCGGGTTCAGCCTGTTGTTGCTCTCGGCATTCAAGCTGCTCGGGCTGATCGGGCTGGCGCTGGTGCCGGGCTATAACGGCTCGATCTATGAGGCGCTGGTCGTGCTGGGTGGCATGGGCGCCGTGCTGTTCAGCGCTTTTCTGGTGCTCGAATGGCCGCGGCGGATCGTCGGGCTGGATGAGGCAACCTATTACGGCGCCGTCGCGCTGGTATTCCTCGGGCTCGGCCTGCTGCTGCAACTGACCGGCGCGGCCTGACCGCCGGCGGCCACGCCGAAAAGGGCTGGCGCGGCGCCGGTCGCGTTGCCACATCGGGCGGCATGCCGCATCCCGCGACCTGGCTGAAACCGCTGCCGCAGGGATTGTTCTGCGAGCCGGGCGGGTTCTTTGTCGATCCCGTGCGGGCGGTGGACCGCGCCGTGATCACCCATGCCCATTCCGATCATGCCCGCCCCGGCCACCGCGCCGTGCTGGCCAGTCCTGCGACGATCGCCCTGATGCAGGCGCGGCTGGGCGCGGCAGCGTGCCTGTCGTGGCAGGCGCTCGGCTGGGGCGAAATGCTGCGGCTGGGCGAGGTGCTGCTCTGCCTGCAGCCCGCCGGGCATGTGCTGGGCAGTGCGCAGGTGGTCATGGCGTATCGCGGCAGCCGGGCCGTGGTGAGCGGCGACTACAAGCGGGCGCCCGATCCGACCTGCGCGCCCTTCGTGCCGGTGCCGTGCGACGTGTTCGTGACCGAAGCGACCTTCGCCCTGCCGGTGTTCCGCCACCCGCCGGCGGCGGCCGAGATCGGCCGGCTGCTGGAAAGCCGGGCGCTGTTTCCCGAGCGCACGCATGTCGTCGGCTGCTATTCGCTGGGAAAGTGCCAGCGGCTGATTGCATTGCTGCGCGCGGCCGGGTGGGACCGGCCGGTGTTCCTGCACGGCGCGCTGGTGGCGATGTGCCGCGTGTATGAGGCGCAGGGCGTGCGGCTGGGCGAGCTGCGGCCGGCAACGGTGGCGGCCAGGGCGGAGCTGGTGGGCAGTATCGTGCTGGCGCCGCCCTCGGCGGTGGCGGAAAACTGGGCGCGGCGGCTGGCCGAGCCGGTGGTGTGCATGGCCTCCGGCTGGATGCGGGTGCGCCAGCGGGCGAAGCAGGGCGGGGTGGAACTGCCGCTGGTGATTTCCGATCACGCCGACTGGGACGAGCTGAACGCCACTGTGGACGAGGTCGGCGCGCCCGAGGTGTGGGTGACGCACGGGCGGGAGGAGGCACTGATCCACGCCATCGGCCAGCGCGGCGTGACGGGGCGGGCGCTGCGGTTGCTGGGGTATGGGGATGAGGATGATGCGGGAGTGGAGGGGGCGGCGTGATCGCCTTCGCGGCCCTGCTCGAACGCCTGGTGTTCACGCCGGGGCGAAACGCGAAGATCGCCCTGCTGCGGCGGTATTTTGAGACCGAGCCGGACCCCGACCGTGGCATCGGGCTGGCCGCCGTGACCGGAGCGCTTTCCTTTGCCGCGGCGAAACCCGGGCTGATCCGCGACCTCGCCGCGACGCGGACCGATCCGGTGCTGTTCGCCTGGTCCTATGATTATGTCGGCGACCTCGCCGAGACGGTGGCGCTGATGTGGCCCAGCGTGGCCGCCGGGGAAAAAGCTCCATCGCTGGCCGAAGTGGTGCACACGCTGCAGACGGCCCCGAAGGGCGCGCTGCCCGGCATCGTCGCGGGCTGGCTCGATGCCTCCGATCCGTCGGTGCGGTTTGCGTTGTTAAAACTCATCACCGGCGGCTTGCGGGTGGGCGTGTCGTCGCGGCTGGCCAAGGTGGCGCTGGCGGAGCTGTCCGGCGGACGGATCGGTGCGGATGAAATCGAGGAGGTGTGGCACGGCCTTGCCCCGCCCTATTCCCCGTTATTCGGCTGGCTGGAGGGCGCCGGACCGCGCCCGGACCCCGACGCCGCGCCCAATTTCCGCCCGCTGATGCTGGCGCATCCGCTGGAGCCGGGCGACATGGCCGGGCTCGACCCCGCCACGCTGCGGGCCGAGTGGAAATGGGACGGCATCCGCGTGCAACTGGTGGCAACACCTGCGGGACGGCGGCTGTTCTCGCGCGGTGCCGACGACATCTCTCCTGCGTTCCCCGAAATCGTCGAGGCGATGGATTTCGATGCCGTGCTGGACGGAGAACTTCTGGTGCTCCGCGACGGCGTGGTGGCGCCGTTCGCCGATTTGCAGCAGCGGCTGAACCGCAAGATTGTGACGGCGAAGCTGCTGCGGGAATTTCCGGCGGCGGTGCGGCTGTATGACATGCTGTTCGAGGGGGCGGAGGATGTGCGCCCCCTGCCCTTCGATGCCCGCCGGGTCCGGCTGGAGGATTTTTTCGCCCGCACGCGCCCGGCGCGGATGGATTTGTCCGCCATGATTCCGTTCGGGACGATCGAGGAACTCGCGGCATTGCGCGACGGGGCGCGCGCCGCGTCGATCGAAGGGTTGATGCTCAAGCGGGGCGATTCCCCCTATGTCCCCGGCCGGCCGAAGGGGCTGTGGTGGAAATGGAAGCGCGACCCGCTGACGGTGGATGCCGTGCTGATGTATGCGCAGCGCGGCCACGGCAAGCGCAGTTCGTTCTACTCCGATTTCACCTTCGGGCTGTGGCGCCCGGCCGAGACGGGCGGCGAGGAACTGGTGCCGGTGGGCAAGGCGTATTTCGGCTTTTCGGATGCGGAGCTTGGGTTTCTCGACCGCTGGGTGCGCGCCCATACGGTGGGGCGGTTCGGCCCGGTGCGCGAGGTGGAAAAGGCGCTGGTGCTGGAAGTGGCGTTCGACGCGGCGCAGTTTTCAACGCGGCACCGGTCCGGTGTGGCGCTGCGGTTTCCGCGCATTGCCCGCATCCGCATCGACAAGCCGGCGGCGGAGGCGGACCGGTTGGCGACGCTGCTGCGGGTGGTGGAGGGGGCGTAGGGCGGAAAGGCGGAACGCCTTCCGCCGTCTTTGCCGATGGCGCGTTTGTGCTGTGTGGGGCTTGAAAGAGGCGGAATGCGCTTCGCTTTTCCGCCCTACGTTTTATTATTTATTCGGAATAGAAGCGGCGAAACGTGAAACCCGGCAGGGGCCTTCGGCCCCTGCACCCCATGCAGAAAGCGAGGCTTCGCTTCACCGCCGCTCCGGGCTGGGTCGTCGCCACTGGCTCGCTCCGCTCACTGCGCTTGCTCCTCCCCGCCCTCCGCTCCGCTTTCACTCACGCTGAACTCGGGCGCAGCGAAAGCCCAGGTAGTCAAAGCGGTCCGACGGGTCGAGGGGGCTGCGGTACGCTGCCCGCACGAGGCGCGCGATGCCGACCCATGACCCGCCGCGGATGACGCGGTCCGCTGCAGCCTCGCCGATCCAGGCCGATCCATCCGCCGGCGCACCGTTGTAGTTTTCGTGCCATGGATCGGCGCACCACTCCCAGACATTGCCGTGCATCTCGTGCAGGCCCCATCTATTCAGCGGCAGGCTGCCCACCGGCACCGTTCCTTCGCTGTCGCAATTCACAAGCTCCCGGCTGATCGTCGGCCCAAAGCTGTACGCAGTGTCCGTGCCGGCCCGGCAGGCGTACTCCCACTGCGCCTCGGACGGCAGATCAAGCCCCAGCCCTGGTCTCGCGTTCAGCCGTTCGACAAAACGCCGCACCTCGTCCCAGGACACATCCGTCACCGGCAACAACTTCCCCTTCGTGCGGCTCGGGTTGTCGCCCATCACCGCCTGCCAAAGCTCCTGCCGACACGCCGTCTCAAACATCCAGAACCCGCGCACAAAAACCACCTCGTGGCGTGGACCCTCCCAGTCAAACCGTCCCTCCTCGTCCTCCGGCGACCCCATCACGAACCGGCCCGGCGGGCACCAGCGCAGCCGCTGCTCCACCCGCGCCCCGTTCGCATCTGGCAGGTAGAAACTCGCCCAACGGCCGTATTTGTCGGTGTCCGCGTCGTCGGCCCACACCGGAACAATTTTTGATGGCAAAACAACGGGCGCGGGCAGTGCCGGTTTCCGCGCCTCATCGACAAGCGCGCGGAACGCCTGGCGCAGATCGGCCTGCATTGTAGCGGCAAAAGCATCAATCGGCGCCTCCGCCGCGGCAAGCGTCATGCCGAGCCGCTTCACCAGTTCCGACCGATTGGCAAAATCCGAGGCTACTGCTCCGGAGAGGAACGCCGCGAACGTTCCCGCCGCCGTAAGCATCAGGTTCTTCGTATCGCCGACCGCGCGGTTGCCGGCTTTCTGCCCCTGATAGTCCTCCGGATCGGCCGCTGCCGCCAACAATTCCATTTCGGCCGAATCGCGCGCGGGAATCGCAAGTTGCTCTCGGGCGATCCGGGTGAACTCGCGGGCCGGCTGGAACAAGTCCGGTCGCACCAACGCTTTGCCGGCCTCATCGTCCCAGGCCGCTACCGTGGGGAACCCCCGCAGCCAGGGCGCCGCCGTGCGGACGAGGTCGATGAGCAACCCATGGATGTCCGCATCGAGCGGCTCGTCACAGGCCGCCTTGTCACGCTGCACGCGGATATCGGTATCCAGAAACCGGCCAAGCCGCAAAAGCAACGCGTAGGCTTCACCGAGCCGGTCCGGCATCAGTAACGGGTTGCCGTCCACCACGGCCAGGAACGCGGTGGCCGTTTTTGACAGCCCGCCCCAGGTGCGGGTGTTCGCCAGCCGCTCCGCTGGCCCCGCCAGATCGGCCGCCGCGACGCGGATCGCGGCCTGCAATTGCTGCCGCAGCCGGTCCGCCGCGGCCGTGGCGTCGGTCGGGCGCGTCGTGCGGTCCATCGCAAGCTGGTTGCCCTGGACAATCCAGATTGCCCCGGCCGGATCGGGCTCCGCCTGCGCGACCGTCTCCCCCAACTTCTCCACTCGGGCCGCCCGGAATGCCGCCAGCAACGCCGCGCGTGCCTCGGCGTGCCGGTCGGTCGGGCCGAACAGCGCCCGCAGGATCGGCTCGATCGCCGCTGGCAGCGCCGTGCCCTTGCGCCAGTTGGACACGCTACGCGGCGAGGCGAATTCGTTCTCCTCGCGCGAACTCTGCACTTCGGCGGCGAAAGCCGCATCGGTCCACGGCTCCCCCTCCGCTTTCGCGGGGCGGGTGCCGCGGGCGAGGTGCCCGGCCAGCAGCGCCGCGAACCGGGCGCGCGCGGTTTCAGGGGCCGGTTTGCGGGCCATTGCGGTCGGTTGCGGGGGGCGGCCTGCTCATTGCGGGCATGGTGGGATCATTGGGCGGGGCGTTCAACCGGAAAGGTCCTCGCCATGTTCGACCGCCACCGCCTCGCCCACGCCGCCCTCAGCACCGTTTACGGCTGCACCGGCTGCATCCTCGCCTTTGAGGGCGCCATCGCGCACGCCGTCTGCGCTTTCGCCGCGGCGCTGATTTATGCGGCGCTATGCCGTGAATTTCGCCACGAACGCGAGAAGAATGTGCAACGACCCTGAGTAAGCAAGTAAGCAGTGGGGCTCTGCCCCACGCCCCGCCAAGGGCCGGGAGGCCCTTGGAACCCAATACTTTAGGGATGGGGTCCAGGGGCCTCTCGGCCCTTGGCGGGTCCAGGGCAGAGCCCTGGCCTTCCTTCCACGCCGCAGAGCGCCGCAAGCTCGCAAGTTTGTTACCTGTGAGGATGGCGATTTACCCAGGTGTTCGTCTCTTGACGGATCGGCATCCCTCCTCATGTGCGTTTACGCTAACAAACACAAAAGGGGGCTTCACAATGGACATCCTGTCTTCCATCCATCCGCTGTTCCTTCTGCCGCTCGCGACGTTTGCCAGCGTTCTGCTTGTCACTTGGCTGGACCGCTCGGCGTACCGGTAAGACAGAAAGGGTATTGCACCCTTCGACAGCTTGACTTGATATGGGCGGCGGGAGCATCCAGGCGGTGCTTCCGCCGCTGCGCGTTTTCCTTTCCAACCACCCAGGGCTGGGCGGGCAAATCGGCTTCCCCGTTCGGTCTCGACGGCATGGCCCGGGGCGAAATGACGCCGCGATTACAGTTTGTAACATTGCATGCCGTCAATTGCCTCGTGTCAACCCTTGCAAATAAGATGGCACTTTCGCATATGCCAATAATGCTCAACAAGGAAAGGGGAGCACCTGATGGAAGCCGTTTTGTTCCACCCAATGTTCCTGCTTGGATTGGTTCTGGTCGGCGGACTGTCCTACATGGCCTGCATGGAGCGCCTTGCAGACGAGTAGGATAGGGCGTGCCGTCCCAACTTGGACAAACGCCATTTGACGTTTTCTGCGGGAGTACCAATGGGTGCTCCCGCAGTCACGTGTCTGATTTGAACCCGAAGCGCCACAGCCCGGCCACGCCCGCGCCGGCATAGGCCGCCCCGCATAGCAGCATCGCCGGCGCGACCCCGATGGCATCGAACAGGCTCGGGGCGATGGCGAGCGTGAGCAGCAGCCCCAGATTGTTCACGAGAATGAAAGCGCGGACGGCGGCGGCGATGTCGGCGCGCGGCAGTTCGGTCTGGCGCAGGGTGGCCACCATGATGTCCTGCATCGGGCCGCCGACCGCGCCGATCGCGGCGGCGGCGCAGAAAGCCGGCAATTGCCAGGCGGGGGCCAGCAGCAGCCCTGCCGCGCCCAGCAGCAGCACGCCCAGCCCGCCCAGGCAGTTGCCGGCGAAGATCAGCCCGGCCGGGTGACGCGGCATGGCGCGGTTGCCCACCACCAGCGTGCCCAGCAGGTTGGTGCTGCCATAGGCCGAAATCACCAGCCCATAGGCGGCCAGTCCGGTGCCGCCGGGACCGGTGACGCCACCGTGCGCGATCATCAGCGGCAGGCCGAGGAAATAGGCCGCCTGCCAGGCACCGTTGATCACTCCGCTGACGCAGAGCACAAAAAACAGCAGCCGGTGGCGGCGCACCGCGGCGAAACCGCGCAGCACCGCCGACAGGCCGGTCTCGAGGCGCGGCGGCACCGGCGTGGCGGGACGCCAGCGGGCGATCGCCGCCACCGCGGCGGCGGAGACGGCGAAGGAAACCGCGTCCAGGGTGACGAAATGCACCAGCGGAAGCAGCGACGCGGTGAGGCCGACCAATCCCGGGCCGAGCAGCCGGGCCAGGCGGTCGGTGGTGTCGAGCAGCGCATTGGCGGCGGGCAGCAAGGCCGGGTCGCGCGCCAGATGCGGCAGGCTGGCCTGCAGGGCCGGGCGGAACAGCGCCATGCCGCCGGCCAGCACCAGCACGCAGGCCACCAGGCTCCAGCCCGGCGGGCGGCCGGCGGCGAGCCAGGCGGCGACCGCGACGAGCAGGCAGGCGGCGCGGGCGAGGTCGGCGCCGATCATCACCCCCATCTGGCCGCGCCGGTCGGCCCAGCCGCCGGCCAGCAGCGTCGCCACCACCAGCACGCCGGCCTGCAGCACGGACAGATAACCGGCCGCGGTGCCGAAGATGCCGACCGCCACCCAGCTCAGCACGACGATGAACAACTGGTCGCCCAGCGCGGATGCCGCCAGCGCGGCCCAGAGCAGGGCCAGCGCCGGGTCGGCCAGCGGGCGCAGCAGGCGCGGGAGCGGGCTCAGCTGCGGCGCTGCCAGTCCTGCACGGGGATGCGCGGCACATCCTCCAGGTCGGTGGTGCGCGCGTACCAGCCGCTGCCATGCATGCGCCCGACCAGATCGAGTTTGGCCGAGTCCACGTGCAGCCGCCCGGGATCGGACAGGCAGTCGTCGCGCACATGCATGGCCAGCACCTCGCCCACCACCAGCGTGCGGTTGACGTTGAGGTCGATCAGCATGAAGCGGCGGCACTCCAGCGCCACCGGACTTTCGGCGATGCGCGGCGGTTTGACTTTCACGCTCGGCAGGGTGGTGAGGCCGGCTTCGGCGATCTCATCGACCTCCGGGGGAAATTCGATGGCGGTGATGGTCATCTGCGGCAGGTTGTCGTGGGCGACCAGGTTGACCACGAACTCGCCGGTTTCGCGGATGTTGCGGCCGGTATCCTTGGCGTCGCCCGGCTTGCGGCCGCCGATGCCGATAATGATGATCGGCGGGTCCTGGCTGAACGCGTTGAAGAAGGAAAACGGCGCGGCATTCAGGCGGCCCTGCAAATCCTGCGTCACCACCCAGGCGATCGGCCGCGGCAGCACGGTGGAGACCAGCAGCTTGTACCGGTCCTGCGGCGAGATGGTTTCGAAGTCGAACAGCATCGGTCCCTCGCAGCCATGGCGTGCCTGGGCGGGCAGACTGGCCGGCAGGCCGCCGCCTGTCCAGACGGGTCTTGAGGATGACGGCGCGGGCGGCTACGCAGATGGCGTGCCCTTCCTTTACCGTGAATGCACCGCCCGATGACGCTGGCCCCGCTGCACCTGGCCGGCGAGCGGCTGATGCTCGACCCCGCGGGCGCGCTGGTCTGGCCGGCGCAGCGGCTGCTGGCGGTGGCCGATCTGCACCTGGAGAAGGGCTCGGCGGCGGCATCCCGCGGATCGCTGCTGCCGCCCTGGGACACGCGGGCCACGCTCGACCGGCTGGGCGCGCTGCTGCGCCGGCATGCGCCGCGAACCGTGCTGGCGCTGGGCGATTCATTTCACGATGTGCGCGGCTCGGCGCGGCTGCTGGCGGCCGATGCGGCGCGGCTGGCGGCGATGGCGGAGGCGGCTGCGTTCGTGTGGGTGCTGGGCAACCACGACCCCGCCCCGGCGGCTTGCATCGGCGGGGTGTCGGTGGCGGAATGGCGGGCCGGGCCGCTGGTGTTCCGCCACCAGGCGGTGGCCGGGGCGACGGGCGAGATTTCCGGGCATTTTCATCCGAAGGCGCAGGTGCCGGTGCGCGGCACGGTGGTGTCGCGGGCCTGTTTCGTGGCCGATGCGCGGCGGGTGCTGCTGCCGGCGCTGGGCGCCTATACCGGCGGGCTCGATGTGCGCGACGCGGCGATCGCCCGGCTGTTCCCGCGCGGCGGGCGGGTTTTTCTGCTGGGGCGGGAGCGGCTGTTCAGCTTTGCCTACGCGTCCCTGCGGGCGGGGGCGGACCCGCGCGCAGTGGAGACAGAAGGGGAACGCCAACAGCGCCCGGCACCGCTGCCGCCACGGCCGGGACGATGATGGATTCAATACGAAACATTCACGCAAATTCAACTCTGGCAGTCCAGGCTTCCGTTCATTACAATGCGACGCTGGTTAGATCAGGCGAGATGCTGGCGGCGTGCCGGCTGATCGCCGAGGGTGCGTGCGTGACTGCAACAGCGCCTGGTGCAACAGCTACTGGCAGGACCATGCGGAACATGGTTTTTCGGTTCGCCGCCTCGTGTATCGCCATCCTTCTCTATGGATGGAGCAACTTCCTGCTGAACCCGGTCACCACCGTATTGTCGGGACCAGCAGCGGCGCGGCAATTCGCCAACAGCGCGGTCGCCAGTACCGGATCGATCTACGGCATGCAGTTCTTCGACCCTCCCGGGGTGCCGACGCTGGTCCTGCTGATCGTCCTGGCGGCGATCTGGTGGAAGCGGGTGCGGTTTGCGGGGACCGGGGAATCCTGACCGCGCATGGCCGGCCGCCGCAGCACGGCACTTATCGGTTTAAGGGACCGTATTTTCTCGACTCTCTGGGATTTGTTTTGTCTGCTGGCACGGACCGGCCCCGTAACAGCGATAGAGAACCTTGAGCAACGCGCCTTGCGCCGTTTTGGGGGCTCGGCTAATTTTATGCTGCGGTGGGGGCTGATTCTCGACCGCCTGGACGGCCGCCGGCTCACCCGCCAAAATCGTTAAGGAACCTCGTCTTATGTGGAAGTCTGTCGTTGCCCTCGTGGTCGCATTGACGCTGCCTTTGCCCGCGTTCGCCCAGGGCCAGCCGGCGGACGCGATCCCGGCGGGTTCGGACGGCGGCAGTCTTGTCAAGACACTGGCCATTACCGGCGGCGTCATCGGCGGCCTCGTGGTCGCCGACCTGCTGAGCGGCGGCTCCCTGACCGCTCCGCTGCTGCGCGCCGTCGGCCTGCGTGCCGCCGCTCCGGCGGCGGTCGCCGTGCGTGCCCCGCTCTCGCCGGCGATTGCCGAAGCGCGGGCCGCCGGCGCGGTGCTCGGCGAGCAGATCACCGCGGCCACCGAAGCCCGCGACGCCGCCGCCCGCAGTGACATCATCTATGTGGGCGTGCTCGGCACCGGCGCCCTGGTCGGTGGCTGGCTGTTGAGCCATCTCACGAACTAAAGCGATTTGGGGCCGGGTCGAAACCGGCAGGTGTTGAGCGAATCCGACCCGCCGGTGCGGCGGGTCGCATCTACAGGTACAGGATGGGGGTTCAGCCGGTTGCCTGTTACGGCGCCCCGGCACCCTCGGCCAGTTGGCCCTGCGGCGGCTGGCCGTGCCCGAAGGCCACCAGAACCCGCTGGCGCAGCCCCTCGGAAACCTGGATCAGTCGGGCGGCCATATTGCCGGACTGGTCGTAGGCCCAAAGCACGGTCGGCGTGGCCAGCACGCCGATGGCGCAGGCCGACGCACCGATCTGCCCGAGCAGCGACACCGCCAGCACGATGCCATTCGAGGGCACCAGCAGGCCGCCGCCCCATAGCAAGGCGATCTCACTCGGCCCGGCGAGATAGGTGGCGGCGAGACCGCCTGCCGCCGCGACGCCGCAGCCCGTGGCCGCTTTTTCGTTGTCGGTCATCGCATCGGGGTCGGTCATCGCATCGGGAGCGGCCGCCACCGTCGCGTCGGTGCCGCCGCTCCCCTGCGCGCCCTGGGCCAGACCCGCCTGAGGCGCCGCGAAACCGACCAGGGCCACCAGCAGGATCGCCGCGGCCACCTTACGCTTCGTCATTCTTGAACTCTCCTCGAACACGTCGTGACGTTCGGGTCTTTACGGCGTCTCAGCGGGAAGCAACGCCGTCCGCGACCTCGATTTCGGGGGAACGCCCCCGCAGCAAGGCCAGCGTGCGGGTCGCGCCCGCGCTGACCATGCTGCCGATGCCATTCAGACCGCTGACGACGTTGTCACCGATGGCATTGAAATTATTGAAGAAAGCCTGGATCGGCAGGATCGCGTAGTTGCCGACGGCACAGCCCGACGCGACGATGGTGCCAATCAGGCCGAGCGCCAGGATTGGCGTCGAAGATACGACGGTGGTCGCCCCCGATGACAGCATCGCCACTTCGATTGGTGAGGAGGCCATCGCGCCGCCAAAGCCGGCCAGGGCGCCGGCGACGCAGCCCACCGACTGGGTCTCGCCTTCAGTGAGCGGCCGTACCGGCGGCACCGGCCCGGCCTGGCGGCCGGCGCCGCCCGGAATGTCGATCGCCTCGTCGGCGCTGGAAGCGAACAGCGACGGACCGGCCGCAGCAACATTGGCCGCGATATTGTCCGACTGCTCGATCGCCCACGACACCGCCGGCTGGGCGGCGGCGGCGATCGCGCAGGCGCTGCCGCCGAGAATCGACAGCAGCGGAATGAACATCACCGCCGTCCCCGACGGCACATGCATCGCGCCTGAGAGCAGCATCAGGCTTTCCGTTGGCCCGGCGGCGAACACCGCCGCCATGGAGGCCGCCGCGCCGGCCAGGCAGTAGGCGCCGGGCAGTCCGGCATCGGGCATTGGCGCGATCGTCACGGCTTGCGCGCCGGTGTCGGCGGTCGCCTCGGGACCCGCCGGCAGCGGCGTCGCGGCGGCGGACAGCGCCGTTCCGCCTACCACCATGAGCACCAAGGCCGGCAGTATCCAGGAGATCAGATTACGCACGGTTTCCCCCAAATCCCGGCCGTTCCGGGCGTGATGGTTCGGCTTTCGTCACCGGGTGGCCCCGGCCAGTCTGCGGTGCGGCACTGGCCGGCGGCGTGAGCAGCCCGGTCAGGTCGGACCCGGTCTGGCGCATCCGCCAGCCAATGTTGGCGGCGATGTTATCCTTCTGCTCGAGCGCCCACAGCACCACCGGGGTCGCGGTCGCGCCAAGCGCGCAGGTCGCCGCCACCACGGTCGAGGTCAGGCCGAGCCACAGGGTCGGCGACATCGACGGCGCCAGCAACCCGCCGGCCGCGACCATCAGGGACTCGGTCGCCCCGGCCCAGAACGTTGCGTAGCCTATGGTCGCGCCGCTGGCGACGAGGCAGCCGATGCCCTGTTTGGTCGCGTCGGACAGGCCGCCCGACTCCGCGGCTTCCGCCCCGGCCGGCTTCGTGCCGTCCGGCTGCGGCGTCCGGGATATCACCCCATTGGCGATGCCGATGGTCACGCCCGCCTGCGGCGTCTGCGCCCGGACCTGCGCGGGGGCGCCGAGCACCAGCGCCGCCATCATCACCAACCCCGTGGTGCCGACTTTCGTCATCCGTTGCTGCCTCCAAACCATGCGCTGCTGCGGGCGGTACAGATCGTCACGGCACTGCCTTCGGCGCTTGGGCGTTGACCGTATCGCCGAAACCCGGAGGGGTCGCCATGCCGCTGGTGTCCAGCCAGGCAAAACCCTGCCGCCCCGGATGGATGGCCGCGCCCTGCTTCCCGACCCCAGCCTGCCCAACCCCAGACTGGTCGCCGCCATGCTTCTCCTCCTGGAAGCCCAGATGCCGCCACCCCCACAGCAGCGCCGGCGTGAACGCGGCGGCGGCGCCGCAGGCCATGCTGGCGATGGTGCTGATCAGGCCGACAAACAGCACCGGCGATGACGATGGCACGATCATGCCGCCGACCACGGTCATGACCACTTCCGACGGCCCGATCGCGTAGACGACGCCCATGGTGCCGACCGTGCTGATCGCGCAGCCCGCCGCGGCCTTCTCGCCATCGGTCATCGGGCGGATCGGCGGCGGCTGATCGGCGGGCGCCGGACCCTCGGCCACCAGCACGGTGCCTTCCGGCGCCACGGTTGCCGCCCGCACCGGGCCAATCGGAACCAGCAGCGTCGCCAACGCGCCCAGCGCCATCAAGCCGCTCGTGCTCTTCATGCTTCCCTCTGCTCCGTCAGCGACCGCACCCGGCCGACCATTCCGCCAACCCCAACCATTCCGGATATCGACGCCGCACGGGCCAGGACAGCGGCGTATCCCTGCGGAATAGCCGAATCAGGCGGTGGATGCCATCGGCCGGATAGGAAACGGAGCGACGAAAACGCAGCCTCCGGCCGGTTCATCGATTACGCCAGTGGCAAAACGATAACATTCGCGCGGCACGCGTCATCATCGCAGCGGCTGGCAAGGAGCGGCATCGCCATCCATCTGCATGAGATGGCACAAATCGGCAGCGCGGCAGCGCCTGGAAAGCGACCGGAATGACCGCCCCCGTCCTGCTCTGGCTGCGCCGCGAATTGCGGCTGGCCGACAACCCCGCCCTCACCGCGGCGCTGGCCAGCGGACGGCAGGTGCTGCCGGTGTACGTGCTGGACGAGACGACCCCGGGTGCCTGGGCGCCAGGCGGGGCCAGCCGGTGGTGGCTGCACCACAGCCTGGCCGCGCTGGCCGCCGGCCTCGCCCGCACCGGGGCGAAGCTGGTGCTGCGGCGCGGGCGCATCGCCCAGGTCTTGCCCGATCTCGTGCGCGAGACCGGGGCGCTGGCCATCCATGCCGGGCAGCCCATTGAGCCCTGGGCGCGCGAGGCGGTGGCCGAACTGGAACGCGCGGCCGGCGTGCCGGTGCAGCTGCACCGCACCGCCACCCTGTTCGACGCCGACGCCATCCGCACCCAGGCGGGCCGGCCGTACGGCGTGTTCACCCCGTTCGCACGCGCCTGCCGTGCGCATGGCCTGCCCGAGCCGCCGCTGGCCGCCCCCACGCATATTCCGGCGCCGCCACCGCCCGCCTCCGACACCCTGGAAGAATGGAATCTGCGGCCGGCGCGGCCGGATTGGGCCGGCGGGCTGCGCCATGCCTGGACGCCCGGCGAGCCCGGCGCCCAGGCGCGGCTGCGCGCCTTCGCCACCGGCGGCCTCGCCGCCTATGCCGAGGCGCGCGACCGGCCCGGCATCGACGGCACCTCGCGGCTGTCGCCGCATCTGGCCTTCGGCGAGATTTCCGCCCGTCAGCTCTGGCACGCGGCCGGGGCCGGCGACGGCGCGGCCCGCTGGACCGACGAAATCCTCTGGCGGGAGTTCTCCGCCCATCTGCTCTGGCATCACCCGACGCTGCCTGAGGCCCCCTTGCGCCATGACTTCCGCCGCATGCCCTGGCGCGACGACAAAGCCGCCCTGCTTGCCTGGCAACGCGGGCGCACCGGGCTGCCGATCGTCGATGCCGGCATGCGCCAGCTCTGGCAGACCGGCTGGATGCATAACCGGGTGCGCATGATCGCCGCCAGCCTGCTGGTGAAGCACCTGCTGCTGCCCTGGCAGGCGGGCGAGGCGTGGTTCTGGGATACGCTGGTGGACGCCGACCTCGCCAGCAACGCCGTCTCCTGGCAATGGGTGGCGGGCAGCGGGGCTGATGCGGCGCCGTTCTTCCGCATCTTCAACCCGGTGCTGCAGGGGCGGAAATTCGACCCCGATGCCCGCTATGTGCGCCGCTTCGTGCCGGAACTGGCCGCCCTGCCCGCCCGCTGGGTGCATGAGCCGTGGGCGGCGCCGCCGCTGGTGCTGGCGCAGGCCGGGGTGCGGATCGGCGCGACCTACCCTGCCCCGATCGTCGATCTCGCCGCCGGCCGCGCGCGCGCCCTGGAGGCGTTGCGGCTTCTCGCGACATCATGAAAAATTCAGGCGAAGGTGTGGGTGGCGCCGACGGACGCACGCATTCGTTTCCTGTCCATGGCCCGGGTTATGGGGTACTTGTTCACTCTGGTGGGTGGCTTTTCCGCGCTGATGTCAGAGGGGTGGCTGGGGCTGTGCTGCACCAGGGGAACAACGGATTCGCTGATCAGGGCATTTGTCGCATGAAGGCGGGGTGCGCATGACCGCCGCCCCGCCCGCGGACCGGCGGCTGCGCCTGCTGCTGCGCCTGGCGCGGCTGATCCGCCGTGGCACGCTGACCATCGAGCCTGCCCGGCGGTGCCCGGCACGTGTTCGAAGGCGCCCCCGGCCCTGCGGCCACTTTCATCGTGAAGGACACGCGCGTGGTCCGCCGGTTGCTGACCGGCGGCAGTCTGGGGCTGGCCGAAGCCTATCTGGACGGCTTGTGGGATAGTCCCGATCTGCGCGCGGTGATGCGGCTGGCCACCGCCAACGAGACGATCTGGCAGACGGTGCTGGCCGGCCGGCCGTGGATGCGCGTGCTGGCGCGGCTGGCGCACCGGCTGCGGCCCAACACCCGGCGCGGGGCACGGCGCAACATCCTCGCGCATTACGACCTCGGCAACGCCTTCTATGCCGAATGGCTCGACCGGACGATGACCTATTCCTCGGCGCTGTTCGGCGGCAATGACGACACGCTGGAAGCGGCGCAGTTGCGCAAGATGCACCGGCTGTGCCAGGCGCTGGAATTGCGGCCCGGCATGCGGGTGCTGGAAATCGGCTGCGGCTGGGGCGGATTCGCCGAGGTAGCGGCGCGCGATTACGGCGCGCTGGTGACCGGCCTGACCCTGTCGCCGGCGCAACTCGCCTATGCCGAGGCGCGGATCGCGCGCGCCGGGCTGGCCGGGCGGGTGACCCTGCTGCTGGAGGATTACCGCGACGTGCGCGGCAGCTTCGACCGCATCGCCAGCATCGAGATGTTCGAGGCGGTCGGCGAGAAATACTGGCCGGCCTTCTTCGCCGCGGTGCGCGAGCGGCTGGCCCCGGGCGGCCGGGCGGGGCTGCAGATCATCACCATCGCCGACCGGTTCTTCGCCCCCTACCGGCGCGGCGCCGATTTCATCCAGCGCCATGTTTTCCCGGGCGGCATGCTGCCCAGCCCGCGGCGGCTGCAGGAGGAAGTGGCGAAAGCCGGGCTGGCCTGGGCGGACGAACTCTGGTTCGGCCGCGACTATGCCGAGACGCTGGCGCGCTGGCAGGCGCAGTTCCAGGCCGCCTGGCCGCGCATCGCCGCGGCCGCGCGGCTGCAGGCGCGGCCGGCCGATGACCGCTTCAAGCGGCTGTGGGAATACTACCTGGCCTATTGCGAGACCGGTTTCCGCGCCGGCTGGACGGATGTCGGGCAGATCCTGCTCGAACGGCCGGCCTGACCCGCGGTGACGCTGCTGGAACTGGCGTGATCCCGGCGGGTGCAAAGCTGCGCGTGGTGGGCGACGTGCATGGCGATGCGCGCGGCTTCGCGCTGGCGGTGCAAACCGACCGGTTCGTGGTGCAACTCGGCGACCTCGCGGATGGCGGCGAGGACAGTGCCGGCGCGTGGCGCATCGCGCTCGACCTGCTGGAAAGCGGGCGCGGCCTGTTCCTGCTGGGCAACCACGACCACAAGCTGGCGCGGCTGCTGTCGGGGCGGGCGGTGAAGGCGGACGCGGCGCTGCGGGCGACGGCGGCGCAACTGGATGAGGCGTTGCGCGCCCGCGCGCTGGCGGCGATCCAGCGGACGCCGGCCTGGCTGCGGCGGCGGCATGCCTTTTTCGTGCATGGCGGCTTCCACACCGCCATGCTGCACCACCCGCCGCCGCCCTTCGGCGGCAAGGTCGAAGGGGCGCTGGCGCGCGCGCTGTTCGGCCAGACCACCGGGCGGCACCAGCCGGACGGCTTTCCTGAACGCGTGCTGGACTGGGTGGACCGCATCCCGTCGGGGCTGACCGTTTATTGTGGCCATGACCAGCGCAGCCCGGACGGGCGACCCTGGACCACCCGGGGGGCGGCGGGTGGCAAAGCGGTTTTCCTGGACACCGGGGCCGGCAAGGGGGGACATCTGTCCTGGATCGATCTGCCGGGGGACACATGAAACGGCAACGGCGCAGCCTCCTGGGCCGGGCGAAGGCGCGGCTTCTGCCGCCGGGTGCGCGGATGGGCGTCGCGGTGCTTCTTGTTCCGCTGCTCGCCGCCGCTGTTGCCGGCCTGGGAACCGCCTCGGCCGAGGCGCCCTGCGACCCGTGCCGGCTGGCCGGCGGCGGCAGTTTCCGCGTGCAGGCGCCGCCGGACTGGGACGGGCATGCAAAGCTGCCGGTGCTGATGTTCCTGCACGGCTACACCCATGACGGCGCCGATGTCCTGGCCGATACGGATGTGACCGGTCCGGCCGGAACGCTCGGATTCCTGCTGGTGGCGCCGGACGGGCTGAACGGCACCTGGTCACACCAGGGCTCGCCGAGCGATGCGCGCGATGACCGCCTGTTCCTGCACGGCGTGCTGGCCGAGGTGAAGCGGCGCTGGCCGGTCGATGCGCGGCTGATCGTGCTGGGCGGGTTCAGCCAGGGCGCCTCGATGGTGTGGGACATGGCCTGTTTCGCGCCGCTGGGTTTTGCCGCCTTCCTGCCGTTCTCCGGCGGATTCTGGGAGCGCATGCCGACCGCCTGCACGGCGCCGGTGAACCTGCGCCACGTGCACGGCACCGCCGACACCATGGTGCCGATGGCCGGGCGGGTCGTGCTCGAGCACTGGCGGCAGGCCGATATCGGGCGCGGCTTCGCCATCTG
Organism: uncultured Alphaproteobacteria bacterium; assembly: GCA_963709085.1. Taxonomy (GTDB): domain Bacteria; phylum Pseudomonadota; class Alphaproteobacteria; order Acetobacterales; family Acetobacteraceae; genus Rhodovastum. The sequence goes on along the minus strand of CAVPVB010000007.1, from coordinate 1,984,513 downwards.
GCGCGAGACCGACCATTGCACCACGCCGCCCGAGCTGCACGTCCACAGCGCCGGGCTCGAATGCGAGGTATGGACCTGCCACACACGGCACACGCTGGAACTGTGCCTGCATCCGGGCGGCCACGAAATGGATGCGGGCTGGCTGGAGGACGGGCTGCGCTGGGCCCGCGGCGCCGCGGCGCGCTGAGACTCCCCAAGCCTCAGTCCCCATGCTTCAGTCCCCATGCTTCAGTCCGGGGTGGGTCCGCACCAGCCGGGCAGGTAGCCGGCGTCCTCCGTCCTGGCGATGGCCAGCGCCTGTTCCACCGCCGCATCGAAATCCCGCTCGACATCCTTCCGCTTCATCCGGCGGCGCAGGAAATCGGCCCACAGGAACTCGCTGAACAGCGTCGTGTCCTTGGCAAAGCCGCCGACCCGGCGCAAGGCGCCCGCCAGCGAGCGGAACGGGTCGTCGATCAGGCCCTCGACGGATTTCGGGATGTCCTCGGGGCCGCGCCGCCGTCCCTGGTCGTCATACGGATGCATCCAGCCATGGTTTTCGAGCACGAACCAGAAAGCGTCCGGCTCCAGCCGGTGCAGATCGGCGGTGACGGTGATGATCACGCGCTCGACATTTTCCTGGTGCAGCGCCAAAGCGAGATGGTGATGGTCGATGACATAATGCCGGTCCTTCGGCCCCAGGATCACCGGGATCATGTTGCGGCCGAGAAAATCGGCAGCCTTGTGGACGCCCTTGGCGCGCCATGCCTTCCGCTTCGCCGCGACCTCCTGCATGCCCACCGTGATCTGGGTCGGCCGCAGATCCATGATGGCGACCGGGTGCAGAATGGGTTCGCGAACTTGTTCCAATCGGACTCCTCCCTGGGCCGGCGCGGGCGGCGCCGGCAGCCGGAGGTACTTGGGCGCCGACAAGGGAAACGGAACCCCGCAAACCTGACCCCCGAAATCAGGGATTGGGCATCTGATCGGCGGCGTCATAGTTTTTCGCCCCGCCGCAGCCCCGGAACCCGCCCGCATGTCCGTGACCACCGCCGCGCCCGCCCGCCCCATCATCGCTGCGGGAACCACGTTCTCGGTGCTGGTGGCGCTCAGCTTCTGCCACATGCTGAACGATGTGCAGCAATCGCTGCTGCCGGCGATCTACCCGATCCTCAAGACCGCGTATAATCTCGATTTCGGCCAGATCGGCCTGATCACGCTGACTTTCCAGCTCACCGCCTCGCTGCTGCAGCCGGTGGTCGGGCTGTACACCGACCGGCACCCGCAGCCCTATTCGCTGGCGATCGGAATGTCGTTCACCCTGCTCGGACTGCTGATCCTGTCGCAGGCCGGCAGCTACGGGGTGCTGCTGGTCGGGGCGGCGCTGGTCGGCACCGGCTCGTCGGTGTTCCACCCCGAATCGTCGCGCATGGCGCGGCTGGCCTCGGGCGGCCGGCACGGATTCGCGCAATCGCTGTTCCAGCTCGGCGGTAATTTCGGCACCGCGGCGGGTCCGCTGCTGGCCGCCTTCGTCGTGCTGCCGCACGGCCAGGGCAGCCTCGCCTGGTTCTCGCTGGCGGCGCTGACCGCCATCATCGTGCTGACCAATGTGGGCACCTGGTACAAGCGCCACCACTTCGCCGCCAGCCGGCGCGCCCGTGCCGCGGGGACGGAGGCGCCGGCGCATCCGCCGGCAGTGGTGCGGCGCGGCATCATCGTGCTGGCGGCGCTGATGTTCTCGAAAAGCTTCTACTCGGCCTGCCTCGGCACGTTCTTCATCTTCTACCTGATCCACCGCTTCGCCATTCCGGTGCAGACGGCCCAGATTTATCTGTTCATCTACCTCGGCGCCTCGGCGCTGGGCACGCTGATCGGCGGCCCGGTGGGCGACCATTTCGGGCGGCGCTACGTGATCTGGTTCTCCATCCTCGGCCCGCTGCCGTTCACCCTGATGCTGCCGCAGGCGAATTTGTTCTGGACGGTGGCGCTGACGGTGCCGATCGGCCTGATCATGTCCTCGGCCCTGTCGGCCATCCTGGTGTTCGCGCAGGAATTGATGCCGGGGCGGGTCGGCATGGTGTCGGGCATCTTCTTCGGCTTTTCGTTCGGCCTCGGCGGCCTCGGCGCCGCCGCGCTCGGCGAACTGGCCGATCATACCTCGATCGAGCTGGTCTACGGGATCTGCGCCTGGCTGCCGCTGCTTGGCCTGTTCACCTGGTTCCTGCCCGACATCGAGCGCGTCCGGCTGGCCGCCCGCCGCGCCGGTTGACCCGGCACTCAGCCGCGCAGGGGGCGTTCGGCCTCGCGGAGGCTGGCCTGCAGGTCGCGGACCAGGTTGCGGGTCTCGGCGGGCGTCATCTCGATGAACATGCGGCGCACCACCGTGTCGCCCTCGCTGCGGCGCAGGCGCAGGAACACCGCGCCGGGAACCGCCTGCACACAGGCTTCGGTAGCTTCCGCAGCAAGATCGATGACGGGCGACGTTGTCATGACGAAATCCCCCGGGGCTGGCGGCGTTGGCGCCGCTGACGATTTAATCACGATGTCACGCTGATGGGCCGCCGGGCAAGAAGCGGAAACGCGGTCCACCCCAGCACGGCGCACGCGGCAGCCCGGCGGTCGGGTCGCGGGGCGACAAGCCGGCTTGCACCGGTGGTCACGCCGACCCATACCGACACCGTGCCAGCGCAAGCCTGCCTGGCCATGGTCAAAGGCGCAGACCTGCAGGGGTTTGCCGAGGGAGCGGGGCGTGGTCAACCGGCAGACCTATCGCGAGGCCATGACACGACTGGGCGCCGCGGTGCATGTCATCACCACGGCAGGACCGGCCGGGCGATACGGCTTTACCGCCTCGGCGGTCACCAGCGTCACCGACGACCCGCCGACCCTGCTGGTGTGCCAGAACCGCGCCAGCGAGGCCAACCCGGCCTTCAAGGCCAACGGGGTGCTGTGCGTGAACACGCTCGCCGCGGCGCAGCAGATCCTGTCGCCGGTGTTCGCCGGCATGACCGATTGCGACATGAATGGCCGCTTCGCCGCCGGAGCGTGGAGCACGCTGCTCACCGGCGCCCCGGTGCTGGAGGGCGCGCTGGTCTCGTTCGACTGCCGGATCGCCCAAGTGGTCGAAATCGGCACCCACTCGGTGCTGTTCTGCGAGATCAAGGCGATCGCCACGGGCACGGACCACGAGGGCCTGATCTATTTCGGCCGCCGCTACCATCCGGTGCGGGTGACGGTGCCCGGCTGAGCCACCGGCGCGGCCGCTGCGGGCACGAAAAAGGCCCGGGCACGAAAAAAGGCCCGGGAACATGTCCCGGGCCTTTCGCGGCACGCCTTGCGGCGCGGCTCACATCTGCGCGTAGCTGCCGTTGTGCCAGATGTACAGCACGTAATCGGACTCGGTGATATCGCCCTTCTTGTCGTAGCCGAGCTTGCCCAGCACCGTGTTCCACGGGCCGCCGGACTTCAGCACCGACGCCACCTTCTTCGGATCGGTGGTTTTCGCCTTCTCGACCGCCGCGGCCCACACCTGGACGGCGGCGTAGGTGTAGAGCACGTAACCCTCGGGATCGATGCCCTTGTCCTTGAATTCCTTCACCACGGCCGCCGCGGTCGGACGGACGCGCGGGTCGGACGGGAAGGTCATCAGGGTGCCTTCGCCGGTGTCGCCGGTGATCTGCCAGTATTCGTTGGTCACCAGCGCGTCGCCGCCGATGACCACGGCGTTGAGCCCCTGCTGGGTGGACTGGCGCTTGATCAGCCCGGTCTCGGTCTGGTAGCCGCCGATATAGATCACGTTGACGCCGGCCTGCTTGAGGCGGCTGACGATGGCGGTGTAGTCCTTTTCGCCCGGCGTATAGGCGGAATACAGCGTCTCCTTCACGCCGGCCTTGTTGAGGGCCTTCTTGGTCTCGTCGGCGAGGCCTTTGCCATAGGCCGAGTTGTCGTGCAGGATCGCGATCTTTTGACCCTTGTACTGCTTGGCGATGAAGGCGCCCGCCACCGCACCCTGCTGGTCGTCACGCCCGCAGGTGCGGAACGTGTTCCAGGCGCCCTCGTCGGTGTATTTGGGGTTGGTCGAGGCCGGGGAAATCTGCAGAATCCCTTCCTCGGTGTAGACCTTGCTGGCCGGGATCGAGCTGCCCGAGCAGAAATGCCCGGCCACGAACACCACCTTCTTGCTGGCGAAGTCGTTCGCCACCGAGACGGCCTGCTTCGGGTCGCAGGCATCGTCGCCGATATTCAGCACCAGTTTCTGGCCGAGCACGCCGCCCTTGGCGTTGATGTCGGCCACCGCCTGCTCGGCGCCTTCCTTCAGCTGCACGCCAAAGGTCGCGTTGCTGCCGGTGATCGGGCCGGCCACACCAATCTGGATGTCGGCCTTCGCCGGCGCTGCCATGCCGAGCGCAAGCAAGGCGGCGCCAGCCAACAGGGTCCTCATCATCATGCGGTCCATTCCCTTGCTGGGTATGAGGGGTTGCGCCGCGCCGGAAGCGCGGCTGGGTTGCAGCCTAGGCGGTTCATGCCGGCGGCGCAAAGCCTTGGTCGGCCACGGCAACCGAGCCGGAACGCCCGGCCACGTCAGGCCGCGACCTCGACCTCGACCTCGGCTTCGATCTGCGCGCCGCGCTGGCGTCGTGTCATCGCCAGGTCGTAGTTGCCCTGCAGCGTCATCCAGAACTCCGCCGAGGTCCCGAAGAAGCGCGCCAAACGCAAGGCGGTATCCGGCGAAATCGATCGCTCACCGCGGACGATCTCATGCAGACGCTGCGGCGGCATCCGCAATTTTAGCGCCACCGATGCGGCGGACAGTCCACGCGCGACCAGTTCGTCGCGCAACGTGACGCCGGGATGAATCTCATGGAACTGCATGTCGCGGCTCCTCAATGACAGTCAACGATCTCGACATCGAGCGCGTCACCTGCCTCGAAGCGGAACACGATCCGCCAGGGACCATTGATCGTGATCGCCCACGTGCCAGCCCGGTCGCCCGACAACCTGTGCAGTCCGATGCTGCGAAGCCGGCCCAGATCGTCCAGCGTGTGCGCCGCATCAAGCTGCGCCAGCCGCAACCGAGCACGATCGACATCGAGGCCGGACCAGCGGCTCTTGCCGGTTTCGGCAAAACATCGCGTCGTCGCCGTTTTCCACGACCGGATCACGGCGAAACATGATCGACGCCAGGGCAATCGGGGGAAGGAAGGCCAGGGGCTCTGCCCCTGGACCCCGCTAAGGGCGGAGCCCTTAGAACCCATTCGTTTTAAGGGTTTTGGGAAGAGGGGGGGGTGAGGAGGAGCCGCAGCATCTCCTCACCCCCCCTCTTCCCAAAACCCTTCAAGTGATGGGGTCCAGGGGCCTCTCGGCCGTCGCGCCGAAGGCGCGCTACGCGCGACGGCGGGTCCAGGGCAGAGCCCTGGCCTTCCTTCCCCCGATTGCCCTGTGATCGACGCCCATAGCCCGGTTGTAGAGCGAGCGATGGTGGTATCGGTCTCGAGCGCGCGGACCCGACAAGTGGCAGTGGCTCCACCTGCACCCCACCAGGGGCTTTGCCCCTGGTGGGGTGCAGGGCCAAACTTCCTGCCTGGGTCCCGGGCAGCGCCCCCGGCTACTGCGCCTGCGCGCTCGCCTCGCTGCGCGTCGCTCCCACCCGCGCCGCCAGCGCCGCCGCCATGAAGTCGTCCAGCGCGCCGCCCAGCACCGCGTCCGGGTTGCCCTTTTCGACGCCGGTGCGCAGATCCTTCACCAACTGGTACGGCGCCAGCACATAGCTGCGGATCTGGTGGCCCCAGCCGATATCGGTTTTCGCCGCCTCCTGCGCGTTCGACACCGCCTCGCGCTTCTGCAGTTCCTGCTCGTACATCCGCGCCTTCAGCATCCCCATCGCGGTGGCGCGGTTGCGGTGCTGGCTGCGGTCGGTCTGGCAGGCGACGATGATGCCGGTCGGAATATGGGTGATGCGGATGGCGCTCTCGGTTTTGTTAACGTGCTGGCCGCCAGCCCCGGAGGCGCGGAAAGTATCGACCTTCAGGTCGCTCGGGTCGATCTCGATCTCGATGGTGTCGTCCACCACCGGATACACCCACACGCTGGCGAAACTGGTCTGCCGCCGGGCCGCCGCGTCGAACGGGCTGATGCGCACCAGCCGGTGCACCCCCGCCTCGGTCTTCAACCAGCCATAGGCGGTCGGCCCGCTGATCTGCAGCGTCACCGACTTGATGCCGGCCTGCTCGCCCTCGCTCTCCTCCATCTTCTGCACCTTGTAGCCGCGCTGCTCGGCCCAGCGCGTGTACATGCGCTCCAGCATCTGCGCCCAGTCCTGCGCCTCGGTGCCGCCCGCGCCGGCGTTGATTTCGACATAGGCGTCGTTGCCATCGGCCTCGCCGGACAGCAGGCTTTCGATCTCGCGCCGCTTGGCCTCGGCCGCGAGCGCGCTCAGGGCGGCGATGCCGTCGGCCACCATGGCGGTGTCGGACTCGGCCTCGGCCATCGCGATCAGTTCCATCGCGTCGGCCACCTCGCGCTCCAGCGCGCGCACGCCTTCGACCTGGCCGGCCAGCCGGTTGCGTTCGCGCATCAGCGCCTGGGCGGCGGCCGAATCCTTCCAGAGATCGGGATTTTCGGCGCGGTTGTTCAGTTCGTCGAGGCGGGCAAGGGCTGCATCCCAGTCAAAGATGCCTCCTCAGCAGTGCCACCGACTGCTTGATCTGCTCGTTGAGGGCGTCGGCTTCGGTGGACATTTGTCCGGAAACTCCGCGGGAAAGGGGCGGCTCAATACAACCCGCCCAGGCCGCTGTCGACCCCGGCGGCGTGCGCCGGCGCTGGCGCCGGGGCCGCCGGCGCGTCGGACGTATCGGTGGAAGCGGCCGGCGCCCCGCCCATCGGTCCGGAATTGCCGGGCACCTGATCGGGCTTGAAGGCGTCGGTGACGGTGCCCCATCCGGAATCCCAGCTCGCCATGGTCACGCCGGGCGGCTGCACGAATTTCAGTTTGGGCCGGTCCTTCAGGGCCGCCGCCATGAAATCGTGCCAGACCGGCGCCGCGTTGGCCGCGCCGGTCTCATTGTCGCCGAGCGAGGTCGGCGTGTCGAAGCCGATCCACACCACGGTCACCAGGTCGGGCGTGAAGCCGGCGAACCAGTTGTCCTGAAAATCCTGCCCGGTGCCGGTTTTGCCCGCGATCGCCCGGTCCAGCCCCTGCCCTGCCGGCACGCCGGTGCCGCGCGTCACCACCCCCTCCATCATGGTTATCAGCTGAAACGTGCTGGCCGGATCGACCAGCTGGGTACGCTCATCGGCCAGCAGCGGCGGGTGCTGCGGGTCGTCGCAGCCCTGGCAAGCCTGGCCGGCGGCGCGCCAGAGCACCTGGCCGTCGCGGTCCTGCACGCTGTCGATCAGGGTCGGCACCACATCCCGCCCGCCGGCGGCCAGCCCCGCATAGGCGCCGGCCTCGCGCAGCACGGTCGTTTCCACCGCGCCCAGCGCTGCCGGCAGCACAAGCGGCATGTTGTCGACCATGTGGAAGGCAATGGCGGTCTTCGCCACATTTTTCATGCCGACATGGTTCGCCACCCGGATCGTCACCAGGTTGAGCGACTTCTCCAGCGCGATGCGCATCGGCACCGGGCCGAGGAACTCCATTTCGTAATTGTTCGGCCGCCACTTGCCGGCCGCGCCCTGGTCGAGCACGAACGGCGCATCGAGGAAGCGCTGCGAGGGCGATATGCCGCTGGCCAGCGCGGTGAGATAGACGAACGGCTTGAAGCTGGAGCCGGGCTGCCGGTTGGCCTGGGTGGCGCGGTTGAACTGCGACAACTCATAGCTCCAGCCGCCGGACAGCGCCCGCACCCGGCCGGTGGCGGTTTCCAGCGACACCAGCGCGCCCTGCACCAGCGGAATCTGGCGCAGCAGCAGCCGCTCCTGCCGGCCCGCGGAGGCCGGCACCGCCTCCACCATCACCACGTCACCTGGCCTCACCACGTCGCCGATGCGGCGCGGCGCCGGGCCGAGCGAGGCGCCGGGCGGCGGCGCCGCGGCGCCGGCGGCCACCGGCCCTCCCGGCGCCTGCAGCGGGCGCGCCCAGCCGAGGTCGGCGAGCCGCATCGGCCGCACCAGCGGCGCCGCCGCCGGGCCATGCCCGAGCAGGCCCATCTTCGCCTCGGTTTCACTCGCTTCCAGCACCACGGCCAGCTGCCATTCCGCCAGCATGCCGGGCGGGCGCGCGGTCTGGCCGAGCAGGGCCGTCCAGGTCGCGCGCAATGCCGGGCCGGCCGGCAGCCGCGCCACCGGGCCACGCCAGCCGCCGCGACGCTGGTCATAGCGCATCAGACCCTCGCGCAGGGATTTGTCGGCGGCCGCCTGCAGCACCGGGTCGAGCGAGGTGTGCACCACCAGCCCGCCCTGGGTGGTCTGGTCGGCGCCGAACAGATCCACCAGGCGGCGGCGCACCTCCTCGGCGAAGTAGTCGGCGCCGGCCACCATGTCGGGGCGGCGGAACTGCGCCGGCGAGATCGGCTGCACCTTGGCCGCGGCCGCCTGCTCGGCGGTGATGACGTGGTCTTCCGCCATCCGGTCGAGCACCCAGTCGCGCCGCGCCTTGGCCGCGTCGGGGAAGCGGAAGGGGTTGTAATTGTTCGGCGCCTTCGGCAGCGCCGCCAGGAAGGCGGCTTCCGGCAGCGTCAGTTCGTCAAGCGGCTTGTTGAAATAGGCCTGCGCCGCCGCGGCGACGCCGTACGCCTGCAGCCCGAGATAGATCTCGTTCAGGTACAGCTCGAGGATGCGCTCCTTGCTGAGCGTCTCCTCCAGCCGGATCGCCAGGATCGCCTCGCGCGCCTTGCGGGCCATCGACACCTCGGCATTGCCGAGCAGTATGTTCTTGGCCACCTGCTGGGTAATGGTGGAGGCACCAATCGGCCGCCGTCCCTGGCCATAGTTCATCACGTCGGTGACCGCGGCGCGGGCGATCGCGATCGGATCGACGCCGCGGTGGATGAAGAAGTTCTGGTCCTCGGCCGACAGAAAGGCGCGCTTGACGATGTCGGGGATGGCGGCGTCGGGCACGAACATGCGCCGCTCGGTGGCCAGTTCGGACAGCAGCCGCGAATCGTCGGCATAGACCCGGCTCATCACCCGCGGCTGGTAATGGCGCAGCCCCTCGACATCCGGCAGGTCGGCGGCGAAGCGCTGGTAGGCGACATAGCCGCCCATCCCCACCGCGCCGGCCACCAGCATGGCAAGCCCGAGCAGCACGCCGAACAGGCGGCCCAGCGTGCGCAGCGGCTGAAACAGCGCGCGCCGGAGCGGTAATGGCGGCCGGTCACGGCGGCGCTTGCTCTGGCCAGGAGGGAGGGGGCGAGCCTCTCGCCCGCGGTCAGCGGTTTGGTCATGCTGCTTCGTTACACCCAATTTTGCACCGCAGCAAAACGCTGCCGCGGTTAACCGGTCATGCGACGCGCCATCAGCGTGCCGGCCGGTGCACGACTGAAATAGGCATCGACCGCCCGTTTCATAGCGGCGGCCACGCGAGCGCGATGCGCCGGCTGGCGCAATGCGGCCTCGTCTTCGCGGTTCGACATGAATCCCATCTCCACGAGCACGCTGGGAATGTCGGCGGCCTTCAGCACCTTGAAACCGGCCTGGCGGGACGGATTCTGCAGCAGCGGCAGGTCCCGGTGCAGGCTGCGACACCACGTCGCGCGCCATCCGTGCCGAGCCCGCCTGCGTCTCCTGGCGCACCAGGCTGGCGAGAATATGCGCCACCTCCGGCGGGGCGCCGCGGAAGGCCGGCCCGGCGAAGCGGTCGGCGGCATTTTCCCGCCGCGCCAGCGCCGCGGTCTGGGTATCCGAGGCGGTATCGGCGAGGGTGTAGACGCTGGCGCCGCGCACGAAATGGTCGCTCAGCGCGTCCGCATGCATCGACACGAACAGGGCGGCGCCGTGCTGTTGGGCGATGCCGACACGGTCCTCCAGCGGGATGAACACGTCGCGCGTGCGGGTCAGCTCGACCCGGTAGCAGCCCGACGCGGCCAGCTGCCGGCGCAGCTCCTGCGCCGTGGCGAGCGCGATGTGCTTCTCGTAGGTGCCGGAGATGCCGATGGCGCCCGGGTCCTTGCCGCCGTGCCCCGGGTCGAGCAGCACCAGCGGCAGCGCGCACGGGACGGCGGGGCGCAGCGCCGCGGCATGCGGCGCGCCCGCCGCGGCGGCGGCCGGGAGCAGGAAACTGACGGAGACGCCGTGGCCAAGGACGAATCGACGCGTGATCATCTGCATGTGTCCCGGTTGGCGGTGCCGGAAGCGGTTTGGGCGGGTCCCCGGTTGAGCGCCCCGACGTGAAAACGGTTTTAACATATCACACGCACTGGCGCATCTTCGGCGTTGATCCAGGCCGATTTGTGGCGAAAAGTTGAGAAATGTGTTGCAACGGTGCACCGTTTGCTTGGCATCGCAACTTTGCTTGCGGTACGCGCCTGTTTGCGCCATGTTCTCTGCACGCTCCGGTGGCGTGCCGTGGGGGTGGCGATGCCCCCATGGAGTCCAATCCGCGGCGGCGCCAGCTAGGCCCATGCCAGACGAAGGACATGCAGGCCCCGGCCCGGCGCCTGCCCACGACCACGTCACCGCCCGCGCCGCCCGCATCCGTCCGGTTCCGAACGGCCAGCGGCAGCGCTGCCGTGGCCTTGTGCCGGTCCGATGCATGCCAATCTTGCATTCCAGGACCGCGCGCGGCGCGGTGCCTGGGGTCGCCCTATCTGGCGGCAGGCGCACCGATTCACCGGGGCCGAGCGCGCCATCGCGCTCCGCCCGCAGACACAGGGGTCCGATTGCCCGCTGCACTGCCGCTCCAGCCCGCCGGAACCGACGCCGAAAGGCGCGTTCCTCGCCGTTGCGCCCGAATGATCAGGGCGATGACGGGGGCGGCCGAGCCGGCAGCGTCGGGCGGTCTCCCCGCGACGAAACACGTGATTCCTGTTCTGCGGTCCGGCTCCCCACCTTCACCTGATCCCCGCCCCGCTCCTCGCAACCGAGGGCGTGCGGCGTACCGGAGTTCTGGACCGAATGACGAAACGTATGCTGATCGATGCAACCCACGCGGAAGAAACCCGCGTGGTGGTGCTGGACGGTAACCGGTTAGAAGATTTCGACGTCGAGACGGCGACCAAGAAGCAACTCAAGGGCAATATCTACCTCGCCAAGGTCGTCCGCGTCGAACCGAGCCTGCAGGCCGCCTTTGTGGAGTATGGCGGCGGCCGGCATGGTTTCCTCGCCTTCAGTGAAATCCATCCGGATTACTACCAGATCCCGGTCGCCGACCGGCAGCGCCTGCTCGCCCTGCAGGCCGAGGAGGCGCGCGAGGACGAGGAAGACGACGAGGACGAGGATGAGGCGCCGCCGGCCCCGCCGCGCGCGCCGGAGCCCGCCCCCCGGGCAGCCCGCACGGGAGCCATCGCCCCGAAAATCATCGCGATCGCCGCGGCGCCTGACCTTCTCGAAGCCCTCCCCGCGGACGCACCGGACGACGATGCACCGGACGACGATGCACCGGACGACGATGGACCGGGCGACGATGGACCGGGCGACGACGCACCGGGCGAACACGAACCCGACGAACGCGAACCCGACGACCACGCGCCTGCACAGGACGCGCTGGCGCTGGACGTGCAGGGGGCTGCGGCGGATGCGCCGCCTGCCCCGGTGCTGGCCGACCCAGCCGCCGCGACCGCGGCCGCCATCGCCCTCGACGAGGCACCGCCGGAGGAGCCGGCCGGCCGCGCCCAGCCGGCCGCCATCCCGCACCAGGTGACCTACGGCGAGATTATCTGTCCGGAGCCCGGCAGCTTGCCGCCGGATGCCGACCGCGACGACGATTTCCTGCCGGCCGCGGAGGCCGCCCGCCCGGCCGCCCGCGAGCCATTCGATGACAATGACGAGCCGGCGCCCGACCTGCCGCCGCCCGAGACCATCGGCGGCGAGGCCGATACCTCCGACGAGGTGCGCACCCGCCGCGCCGCCCGCTTCCTGCGCAACTACCGCATCCAGGAAGTCATCCGCCGCCGCCAGATCATGCTGGTGCAGGTGGTCAAGGAGGAGCGCGGCACCAAGGGCGCGGCGCTGACCAGCTACATCTCGCTGGCCGGCCGGTTCTGCGTGCTGATGCCCAATTCGCCGCGCGGCGGCGGCATTTCGCGCAAGATCACTTCGGCCGCCGACCGCAAGCGGCTGAAGGAGATCACCGCCGAGCTGGAAATCCCGCAGGGCATGGGGCTGATCGTCCGCACCGCCGGGGCCAACCGCCCGAAGGCCGAAATCCGGCGCGACTGCGAATATTTGATGCGGCTGTGGGACGATATCCGCGAGCACACGATGCGCTCGGTGGCGCCGGCGCTGATCTATGAGGAAGCCAGCCTGATCAAGCGCGCCATCCGCGACGTCTACTCGCGCGACATCGACGAGATCACCGTCGATGGCGAGGAAGGCTGGCGCGGGGCGCATGATTTCATGCGCATGCTGATGCCGAGCCATGCCCGAAAGGTGCAGCTCTGGCGTGACGCCAGCGGCCAGTCGCTGTTCGGCAAGTACCAGGTCGAGGCGCAGCTCGATGCCATGCTGTCGCCGACCGTGCAGCTTAAATCGGGCGGCTACCTGGTGATTAACCAGGCCGAGGCGCTGGTGGCGATCGACGTGAACTCCGGCCGCTCGACCCGCGAGCGCGGCATCGAGGAGACGGCGGTGCGCACCAACCTGGAGGCCGCCGACGAGGTGGCCCGCCAGCTGCGCCTGCGCGACCTGGCCGGGCTGATCGTCATCGATTTCATCGACATGGAGTCGAAGAAGAACAACGCCTCGGTCGAGCGCCGGCTGAAGGAGGCGCTGAAGACCGACCGCGCCCGCATCCAGGTCGGCCATATCAGCCATTTCGGCCTGCTGGAAATGAGCCGCCAGCGGCTGCGGCCCAGCCTGGCCGAGACCAGCTTCGTCGCCTGTCCGCATTGCAGCGGGCTCGGCCATGTCCGCAGCATCGAGAGCAGCGCCCTGCACGTGCTGCGCGCCATCGAGGATGAGGGCGCCAAGGGGCGGGCCAGCCTGATCCAAGTGTACGTGGCCTCCGCGGTGATCATGTACGTGCTCAACCACAAGCGCGACCGGCTGGCCGAAATCGAGACCCGCACCGCCATGCGGGTGCAGTTCGCCGCCGACGAGCAGTTGGTGCCGCCGCAGCCTGCGGCTGGAGCGGCTGCGCGCGCAACTGCCGGAATCCGAGCGTCCGGCCCTGGTGCTGCCGGCCGCGCCGGCGCCGCTGCCGGAAGCGATCGAGGCCGAGGAGTTCGTCGAGGAGGCCGACGTGTTCGAGGTGGCCGAGGCAGCCGAAACGCCAGCCACGGCGGGGCCTGCCGAAGCGGCCGGAACGGCGGAGTCGCGCGAGGAAAGCAACCGCCGGCGCCGGCGCCGGCGGCGGCGGCGTGGCGGCCGGGATGCCGGCCCCGGCGGCGTGCCGGGGGCGGGCGAGGAAGGCCCGGCCGATGAAGGCCCGGCCGACGAAGGTGACGACGGCGAGGCGGATGGCGAAAACGCGTCGCTCCTGAATGACGCCGAGCAACCCGAGATACCGCGCGGCGCCTTCCCCATTGTGCCGGAACCGGCGGAGCCGGTGGAACTGGCGGATTCGCCCGTGCCGGCCGCCGAGGATGAGGCGGCCGGCGGCGAGGAAAGCGAACAGGCACGCCGGCGGCGCGGCCGTCGCGGCGGCCGTCGCCGCCGGCGCGACGACACCGAGGCGGCTGGCGAACCGGCCGAAGCCGTGCCCGTTCCGGTGTGGACCGGCCCGACCCCGGCCGACCCGTTCGGTGGCCAGACCTACGACATTTTCGACCTGATCGAGCAGCAGGAACGGATGCCACCGGTCGCACCTTTTGTGCCAGCGGTACTGGCTGAAGCGGTTGCGGCGGTGCCGGCAGCAGCAGAGCAGGGTTCCATGACGACACTGGTTGAACCACCGGTCGTTGAGCCACCGGTCGTTGAGCCACCGGTCATCGAACCACCACCGCCAATCATCGAGCCGCCGCCACCGGTCATCGACCCACCGGTCATCAAACCGGCGATTGGCGAGCCAGCGGTGGCGGAACAACCCGCGGCCGCACCTGTATCCGAACCGGCAGCCGCGACCGGGGAACGTCCGGAGCCCCATGTCGGTACGCCGGTGAAGCCGCTGGTCATCGGTCAGGACGCGATTCCAACCGCCGACCGCAAGCGCGGCTGGTGGCGCCGCGCTTGATGTCGCCGCGACCCTGAACGACAGGCGCGTGGCCTTCGCCCCCGGCGAAGGCCACGCGGTCCCTTGCCGCTATCGGCATGCCCGACCGGCAACAGCCACCGACACGCCAGCCGTGCAGGCGATCATCTGAATAACGACCGCCAACCCGTCGCTGCGTCAGGCTGCGCAGGTTGGTATTCGGATGCCGTTTCCGGATGCGGATGAAATCGGCGACCTTAGCGGATCGTGGACGAAGAACACCGGCGTGTTGTTGCCGACCAGGTCCCGGTTGCTCTCCTCGGTGTAGAACCTTGTGACCAAGCCGCGCACATCCCGCTCGGCGTCGGCGGCACCGTGCTCGCCGGCTGCGGTCGGGAATCGCATGAGCATGTCAGTGGTTTTGCCGACCGCCCTGCCCCCCTGCTGCGCGAGTTTCTCGAGCAGTTATCAGTCCTGCATCAGTACCCGGGCCGCGCGGACCGGCGGTCGGGCTGTTGTCGTTGCCCGCGGCCGGCGAACCGGCCGTCGTCGCCAGGCGTCCGGTCATGGGATTTTCATCCTCGCCCATGGTGGCGCAGCGGACACTATTGGCCGGCCGGTAGCGACATGATTCTTTCATTGGCCTCGCCCCGCCAGATACCCGCGAGCGGCACCGCACCATTTGCGTCGGCACGTACAGGGAATGCGCCGGAACAAGAGCTTACGGCATCACATGCGGGTGACACGCGTCGCTGGCCGGCCGTGGGTCAGCGATTCCCAAGGCTCCGCCTTGGGCGGGGAACCAGGGCAGCGCGCCTGGCTTCGCTTCACCCGATTGCCGTATGGAGGGGGGTGGCGCGGACTGGCGTGGAGGTCCATCCTTATGTAATGGATGCTGACGCAAAAGCCCTGATACAGGTAGCGGTAACGGATAATGGAACCGTGACCTACCTGGTCGATTCGCCCCCAAGTCGCTGCCGCCGGTGCGGTTGCGTGACATCGCGGCTGCCTGGGAGGCGGCCCGCGCCGCCGCACGCGCCACGGCATGGGGCCGCGCGCGGCTGTTCCGGTTCTGCCGCGCCGATGGCAGCCTGACCGACCTGGCGCTGGCCGACGCGGATGCGTGCTGCTGGGCCGGCGCGGTGGACCAGACGGCGGGCATGCATACCAGCTATGGATTATCGCTGTGCCTGCGGCTGCTGGCCCTGGTGGACCTGCTGGCGCGGGAGCGCTGGGCGGTGCCGCTGGTAAAGGTGACGCGCAGCGGTGCCGAGCTGGACCCTGCGCTGCTGCGTGCCGCCGCCATCGCCCCGCTCAACCGCGAGGCGCGCTTCGATGAGACCCCCTTCCGCGCGCTGGTGGCCCCCCGTCTGGGCGCCCTCGGCGCCACCCCGCTTGCTTCAGGAGCCTGTGCATGACCCCGCCGACGCCCACACGCAGCACAGCCACGCGACCCGGCCGGCTGCCCCTTGCAGGCTCGCTCGCCGTCCTGGCACTGGCGGGACTGGCCGCCTGCTCGCACCCCATCGGCAGCACCGCGAACCGGGCCGGGGCGACGCCGAAGGAAATGGTGGCCTGCCGGCAGCGCGCCGACGAGGTTTACAACCGGCGCAACCCCGCCGAGGTCTACCATAGCGACATGGTGGCCGGGGGACAGCGCGATGCCCCGTTCGGGGGACTGGGCCAGCCGGGCGAACCGGGCGAGGGCCTGCCGGGCCAGTATGCGCGTGAGACCCTGCTGGACGATTGCCTGAACGGCCTGAGCGGCAGCGCCGATGTGCCGGCATCCGCCGAAACACCGGCGATGACGGCATCGCCCGCCCCTTGATGGTGCGGCCTGACGGTTGGTGCCGTCGGGCCCCGCCAGCCGCCCTTTGATTTTCGGGTCCGAGGTCACCTCCGCGAGCCGGGGGATCGCTGGCGTTCGCCTTCCGGCGGGGATGGCTCGCGCGGTTCGGGCCGGCTTGCCCGGCCGCCGGCCGGGCCTTACGACACGGCGGCACCGCATCGGAGGAGACCGACCGCCATGAGCAAGATCATCCGTACCGAGCCGAACCAGATCCTGTCGAAGGCCGTGGAATACCATGGCTTTGTGTTCCTGCAGGGCTGCACGGCGACGAACCTGGACCTGGACATCACCGGCCAGACCCGCGAGGTCCTGGACAGCATCGACGCCCTGCTGGAGACGCACGGCACCGACAAGACCCGGCTGCTGCAGGCGCAGATCTGGCTGAAGGACATCCGCGACCGGGAAGCGATGAACGTGGTCTGGTCGGCCTGGTTGCCGAAGGACGGCGCGCCGGCGCGGGCCTGCCTGCAGGCGAACCTGGCCGATCCGCGCCACCTGGTCGAGATTATGCTGATCGTGTGCAAATAGCGCCGTCTGTAAGCAGCGCCGTCTCCAAATAGAGACTGGACTGGTCTGCGCGTGGCCGGGAATCGCCTGTAACCTTTCGGCCACACGCAAGCCACTTCTTCGCAACACTCCAAGTCACTGGTCCGTTATTAAGATTAAATTCCTGATCCCGGCGGTTGTCCACAGGGGCGTTTGTAGGAAATTACATTCCTGACAGGCGCGAATCGATTTCCTGGGTTGTCAAAATCGGTAACATCGCGTTACCGCCTCCCTGCGACGACAGTTTCAGGAGGATTGATAGTATGCGGCATGCGCCCGATACCGGCACCCGTCCGCGCAGCACCCTAACCCACTCTTACCCTCCTGCCCGGACGCTGCTGCTGGGTTCCGTTCTCGCCGTGTCGCTGACCATCATCGCCTGTCCCGCCGAAGCCGCCCGCACCTCGCCCAAGGCGCATGATTCCCATAGCGCAACGGCCGGCAAGGTTTCGTTCCATGCCGTTGGCCTGCGCCCGATCGCCGACAATACGCCGGTCGGTCTGCATCGCGTGGTCTTCAAGAAGAAGTTCAGCGACAACAGCCCGACCTTCCGGCTCGGCGCCGGATCGAAACTGACCAAGAACGCCAAGGCCCAGGTGTATGCCGAACGCGATACCGGCGGGCTGCAATGCGTGCCGTTCGCCCGTGCCGCCTCCGGCATCGAACTGAAGGGCAACGCGGTTAACTGGTGGGATGCCGCGGCCGGGGTCTACGCCCGGGGCAACGATCCGGAAGTGGGTTCGGTGTTGAACTTCCGCGCCAATGGCGGCATGCGCCTGGGCCATGTCGCCGTGGTGCGCCAGATCGTTTCCAACCGCGAGATCGAAATCGACCATGCCAACTGGGCCTGGTCCGGCAAGGGCAACATCTCGCGCGGCGTCGCCGTGATCGACGTGTCGGACCGCAACGACTGGACCGCCGTGCGCGTCGCCCTCGGCCACGGCAGCGATTTTGGCAGCATCTACAGCACCTACGGCTTCATCTACGACCGCCCGGAAAGCGCCGGCGTTGTGGCCAGCAACCGTTCCGGCATGAGCGCGACGCGGCGTGACGTGCGCAGCTATGACGAAGTCGCCGAAGCGCCCAGCCACGCCGCCCCCACCGTCGACGACGACGCGCCGGCACGGTCGGTACGGTAGCAACCAAGCCGGCAGGACTGCGGACCCTGGTCAAGCAACCGGGTCCGCCGGCCTCTTGGTATTGACTGGCCCCTGCGGCAGTGCGACGCACGCCGCATGAGCATTGCACGACGACCCCTTATCGCCGGCCTGCTGGCCGCGCCGTTCTTTGCGCGGACCGCGCGCGCGCTGCCGCCGCTGGTATTCTCGCAGGTGATCGAGCTGTCCGGGCCGGCGGCCCGGACGGGCGATGCCTGGCGCAACGGCGTCGAAATGGCGGTGCAGGAAATCAATGCCGCCGGCGGCGTGCTCGGACGGTTGCTGGAAATGTACACCTTCGACAGCAACAACGGTCGCGGCGCGGTGCAGCGGGCGCTGGAAGGTGATGTGTTGGCGCTGCTCGGCCCGGTCACGTCGGAATCGGCCCGCATCGCGGTTCCGCTGGCGCGGGCGGTGCAGATCGTCAACATCGTGGGCGCCGACACGGCGGACCTCACCGCAGCGGGGGGCAGGCTGTTCCGCACGGCACCGGGGCCGGCGGTGCGCATGCCCCGGCTGGCGGCCTGGCTGCGCGACGACATGAAGGCACGGCGGGTATCGCTGGTGTGGAGCAATACCGAGTTCGGCCGCGGCGGGCGCGACATATTGGCGCGCGAATTGCCGGCGCACGGGCTGGAGGTGGCCTCCGATCAGGCGGTGGTGCCGGGGCCGGCGGGTTACGGCGCCGAAGTCGCGGCAGTGGCGAAGGCGGCGCCGGATGCCGTGGTCGTCTATCTCCCCGAGGTCGAGTGCGTGCATTTCCTGCACGAGGCGCGGCGGCAGGCGCTGCGCACGCCGCTGGTGGGCGACACCACGCTGGCCGCGCCGCGCGTGCTGGCGCAGGCCGGCGCCGCCGCCGAGGGCGTGCGCTGCCAGCTCGGCTTCGTCGCCGAGGCGCCGGAGGTGGCAGCGTTCCGCAGCCGCTACGTGGCGATGTTCAAGGAAGATCCGGACGCCGCCGCGGCCAAGGGCTACACGGCGGTTGGCCTGATGGCAGGCGGGGCGACCGCGCTGGGCCGGGTGGACCGGGCGGCGCTGGCGGATGCGCTGCGGGGCCTCACGCTGCGGGCCGGGGCGCCGGGGATCATTCTGGATGCGTCCTGGGACGCCACCGGCGAGATGGACCGGGCGACCTTCATGGTCGAGGTCCATGACGGGCGGGCGTCCATTGTGCGCACGCTGAGCGGGCGCGGCTAGCTGGCGCCGGCCGGTCAGACCAGCGCGGCCATCGCCGCCGCCACCGCCTCCATTTGCGCCGGCGGCAGACGCAGGCCGAGCTTGCTGCGCCGCCACAGCACGTCTTCGGCGGTGCGGGCGAATTCGTGCCGCACGAGGTAGCGCAGCTCGCGTTCGGTCAGCCCGGCGCCGAAATCGCGGCCGAGATCGCCCGGGCCGCGCGCGCCCTCCAGCAGGGTGTCGGCGCGGGTGCCGTAGGCGCGCGCCAGCCGGCGCACCGTCGCGGCGGGCAGGAAAGGGAAGCGGCCGGCGATGCTGGCGCACAGCGCCGCGAACCCGTCGGTTGGGAAATCGCCGCCGGGCAGCGGGTATCTCGCGGTCCAGCCGGGCGGCTTGCCTGACGGCGGCGGCAGATGCGGCGCCAGCCGTGCCAGCGCCGCCTCGGCGAGCCGGCGACAGGTGGTGATCTTGCCGCCGAACACGTGCAGCGCGGCCGGCGACGATGGGCCGGCCCCGGGCGCATCCAGTTGCAGCACGTAGTCGCGGGTGGTGTCCTGCGCCGGGCCGGTGCCGTCGTCATGCAGGGCGCGCACCCCCGAATAGCTCCACATTACTTGTGAGGGCGTCACCGGGGCACGGAAATACTGGCTGACGCCGTGGCAGAGATAGTCGATTTCTTCGGTGGAAATACGCGCAAGGCCGGGATCGCCGGTGAAGTCGCGGTCGGTGGTGCCGATCAGGGTGAAATCGGTCTCATAGGGAATGACGAAGAAGATGCGCCGGTCCGCCCCCTGTAGAATATAGCAACGGTCGTGGTCATACAGGCGCGGCACCACGATGTGGCTGCCCTGGACCAGCCGCACCGGCGCCGGCGTCTTGTCGTGGAGCACATTGTTGATCACCTGCCCGACCCAGGGGCCGGCGGCGTTCACCAGGGCGCGGGCACGGATCTCGCGCGGCACCCGGGTGGCCTCGTCGCGCATGGTCAGCCGCCACAGCGCGCCCTGCCGCACCGCCGCCAGGCAGCGCGTGCGCGGGGCGATGGTGGCGCCGTGGTCGGCGGCGTCGCGTGCGTTCAGCACCACCAGGCGGGAATCCTCCACCCAGCAATCGGAATATTCGAAGCCGCGGCGGAAGCGGGGCTGCAACGGGGCACCGGCCGGGTCGTCGCGCAGGTTCAGCACCCGGGTGGGCGGCAGCTTCCGGCGCCCGCCCAGATGGTCGTAGAGAAACAGGCCGAGGCGCAGCATCCAGGCCGGGCGCAGGCCGGGTTGGTACGGCAGGACGAAACGCAGCGGCCAGATGATGTGCGGGGCGATGCCCCACAGCACCTCGCGCTCGGCCAGCGCCTCGCGCACCAGGCGAAAGGCAAAATGCTCCAGGTAGCGCAGCCCGCCATGCACCAGCTTGGTGGAGGCGGCGGAGGTGGCACCGCCGAGGTCGCCCTGCTCGCACAGATGCACGCGCCAGCCGCGGCCGGCGGCATCGCGGGCGATCCCCGCGCCGTTAATGCCGCCGCCGATGATGGCGATGTCGAACGGCGGATCGGAGTCGGGCAAGGTGGTCATTTTCGATGAATTTCATGGCGGCCCGGCGATTCGCCCGGCAATGAGCGTAACGTCGGTGGCCCCGGTTCGTCCCGTCCAGGCAAACCGAAGGAGGACTTCATGATCGACCGCATCCTCAAGCTGCTGAGCTGGCCGGCGTCGCTGTTCGTCGCCTATATATTGCTATGGTATGAGCAGTACAAGCTGACCGGCGCCGCGGGGTCCGTGTGGCTGTTCACCGGTACTGTCGGACTGGGTCGGGTTGCACGGGTTCGAGAAGCCGTTCCGTCTGGGTGTGGCGACGGCCGAGATCATCGCCGCGGTGCTGATCGTGCTGCCGCGCACGCGCGTCCCGGGGGCGGCGCTGGCGCTGGGTCTCATGTCGGGCGCGATCTTTTTCCACCTGGTCAGCCCGCTGGGAGTCGACCCGTACGGGGATGGCGGGGTGCTGTTCACCGAGGCGTGCGAGGTCTGGCTGTGTTCCGCGTTTGTCCTTATCGCCTGGCGACGGGAGGCGAGCGCCCTGCTCCAGCGCTGCACCGATTTGCGGCGGCTGCGGACAGGTTGAGCGACCATGCGTTGTCCCCTCCCTCCGGCCTTTCTTCAGCCTTTCCCCAACCTTCCTGCCTGATCCGTCCCGATGGCGGCGGATTCGCGGGCACGGTTGCGTTTTAAAAAATCCGCCCGGAACCGGCGATATCCGGCAGCGGAAAGTCCGGAAATCGCGCGCCGGACAGCGGCGCATGCTCCCGGAGCGCAGCGCATACTCGGGGAAGCGAGAGCGGCGCAGTTCGGCGAAGGTCGCGTCACTGGCGGCACGCAGGGCCGGTTGGGCGACGCTGCGGGCGCGTTGAACATCCAGCCTGTCCTGCAGCGCCATCACCCGTTCCTCGGGGTCCCGGCTTACCGTCCAACGCCCGGCGGACGGTCGTCCCGACATAGGGAAACCGGCTGGCTGACGAAACTCCTTGCCGGCGCGGCGGGTCCGCCACCGCGCCGGCACCCAGCCCGGACCCGGTGTCGGGCCGGAATTCAGCGGTTCTGGCCGCCCCCTTCGTAATCATAGAAAGGCATGGCGATCAACATCTTCTTGGTCATGCCGGGCATCATCGCCTTGTGGCCCTCGACCTTCACGTGGCTCAATGGCACGGCCACGAGCCGGGTGGCGAGCGCCCCGAGATCGGCGACCGCCACGATCGCCGTCGGCTCAACGGCCTGGTCCTTCACCAGGATTTCCACGATCGTGCCGAGCGGTTGCCCCTCATCGTCGAGCACTTTCATGCCGATCAGCATGCTGGCGCGCATGCTGTGATCGGCCAGCACCACTTTGGGTGCTGCGGGCGGCGTCTGCGCCAGGGCGGCCGGGCCGGCGAAGCCAACCGCCAGGGTGGCGACGGCGGCGAGCAGGATCAGCTTTTTCATTTTCATTTCCCTGTAGAAAATCATTGGTCCGTTCCGGGCGATGCCGCAGATGATGGTTCCCCGCCGCCCGGCACCCCCTCGGGGCGCGGCCACACCCTCGCAGCAGGCAGCGCGCGGCGGAAATGCCGTCGGGCTATGGTTTGAATGACCGCCCGGTATCGTCAGGAAGCAGCGTATGAACACAGGTGACTCCGTGGCCGTGATCGGCGCCGGGCCGGCCGGGCTGATGGCGGCGGAGACCATCGCTGCCGGCGGCGTCGCGGTGACGGTGTTCGACCGCATGGCCTCGCCCGGGCGCAAGCTGCTGATGGCCGGGCGGGGTGGGCTCAACCTGACGCATAGCGAGGAATTATCCGCGTTTCTCGACCGCTACGGGCCGGCGCGGGCGCGGCTGGAGGCGGCGATTGCCGGCTTTCCGCCGGCCGCCCTGGTGGCCTGGTGCGAGGGGCTGGGCCAGCCCACCTTCATCGGCACCAGCGGACGGGTGTTCCCGCGCGGGCTGAAAACCTCGCCGCTGCTGCGCGCCTGGCTGGCGCGGCTGGGCGGCCTCGGGGTGCGGCTGGAAACCCGCCGCACCTGGACGGGGTGGAATGCCGATGGCGCGCTGGCCTTTGCCGAGGGCCGGCCGGTGCAGGCGCGGGCGACGGTGCTGGCGCTGGGCGGCGCATCCTGGCCGAGGCTGGGGTCGGATGGCGGCTGGACCGCCCTGTTGCCCGGCATCGAGGTGCGGCCGCTGGTGCCGTCCAATTGCGGCTTCCGGATCGACTGGTCGGCCCCGTTCGGCCGCTTCGCCGGCACGCCGCTGAAGCGCATCGCGCTCAGCTTTCGCGGGCGCACGGTGCGCGGCGAGGCGATGGTGACGCTGGAGGGCATCGAGGGCGGCGCGGTCTATGCGCTTTCCCCCGCCCTGCGCGACGCCATCGCGGCCGAGGGGCCGGTGGTGGCGACGCTCGACCTGCGCCCGGACCTCGATCTGCCGACGCTGGCCCGCCGGCTGGCCGGGCCGCGCGGCAGTGCGTCACTCTCGACCTTCCTGCGCAAGGCGGGCGGGCTGGCGCCGGTGGGAATCGGGCTGGTGCAGGAGGCGCTGCATGCCGGCGCCGCGCCCGATCTGCCGGCCCTGGTGAAGGCGGTGCCGCTGCGCCTGCTGGCCCCGGCGCCGATCGCGCGGGCAATTTCCAGCGCCGGCGGGATCGCGCTCGACGAATTGGATGCGCACTGGATGCTGCGCCGCCGGCCGGGCGTGTTCGCCGCCGGGGAAATGCTGGACTGGGAAGCGCCGACCGGCGGTTATTTGCTGCAGGCCTGTTTTTCCACCGGGGCGGCGGCCGGGCGCGGGGTGTTGGCGTGGCTCGGCGAGGAACAGGGACCGGGGGGCGTTGCCGGGTAGGCGTCAGGGTCGATGGCGCCTCGTTCCCCGACCTCACGGAACACGAAATTCCACCATGTCCGCGGACACTACCGGTAAAGTCCGCGCCATGACGGCCTGGCTCACCATGACCGGGCGCAAGCAGGCGCGTCTGGCGGCGTTGCGTGACGTGCTGTCGGCCTATGGGTATGCGCAGGGCGGGCGGTTCGTGTTGTATGGCCCGGCCGCGCGCGGCGATCCGCACTCACGTAGCGTATTCTTTGAAAGGTAATTTCGCCGCGAAGTTACCCGGATAGCGGCGAAATTTCGGTATCGGAACGGAAGCCCGCCGATCGGCAGGACGGCAGGTCCGCAAGCGGCTCGCAGGTTTTTGATAAGGGCCGCGCGGATGCCGCCATGGATGGACGAACCCGGCGCCATCCTTCAACGAGCAGGCGATCTCCTCACGGCAGCCCTCTGCGTTGACCGACGGTGAAGCCCGTCCCTACTCTTCGTGGCTGAAGGCCTGGCAGGGGTCTGGGATGGACAAGCAACGGCCGGAGGCGCGGACCGACGCGGCGTGGCGGCCGGAGGATACCGCCCGGACGCTGCTGTACCTGGCTGGATGTCGAGGCGCTGACGCCACCCGACGCCGAGGAAGACCGGGAGGCGGACCCCGACGGCCGGTTCCAGGTGCGCCATGTCCCCGGGCGGGATTTCCCGTGGCGGGACGCGGCGTTCGGCGATCCGGACCGACGCTACCGACACTTCGTCCGCTTCGGCGTGTTCAGCAAGGCGCACTACCAGGCCGACATCGTCCGCGCGCTCGCCACCGAACCCGAAGAGGACCACGACACCGCGCCCGCCCCGACGGTGACGCGGTTCGGGTTTGCCGGGGTGTTCGAGGTGGCCGACGATGGCATGGCGGTGCCCGGCAGCCTGCGTCTGCCCGCGTTCGGCCTCGCCTTCGAGCGCCTGCGCGGCGATTCCCCTGTGGCCTTCGACGACGAAATGGACGCGTTCCGCCGCAGCGCCCGGGCGACCTTCGACGAGATCGTGGAGGCGTACAAGGGCGCCGACCGCCAGGTGGACGAGGCGTTTATCGCGGCCGTGCGCGGCGTGACGGCCGAAACGCTGAGCTGGCTCGACGGCGTCCCGCCCACCCTGCCGATGGCGATCATCCGCTCGGTGGTCTCGGCGGTGTTCGTCGTGGCGCTGTCGCCCACCGAGCGGGACGCGGACGGCAACCCCGTGGCGATCCGCAAGGAACGGCAGCGCCGGGCCGCGATCCCGCCGGTGGACAGCTTCTTCTTCGAGGATCTCCGTCTCGTGCTGCGGGCCGTCCGCAATGGCAATGGCGGCCTGGTTGAACGCTTCCTGGCCGGGACGGCCGGGCGGATCGACTGCACGGACCGGGATTTCGTCGCCTCGGCCTGCACGGCGGCGACGCATCCACGCGCCCGCTGGCCGTCCGGCCACAGCATGTCGCTGATGCAGCAGCTCGCCGTGGATCTCGCGGTCGCCGATTTGGCGGGCGGCGGCATCCTCGCCGTGAACGGGCCGCCCGGCACCGGGAAGACAACGCTGCTGATGGACCTGATCGCCACGGTGGTGGCGCGACGGGCGGCGGTGCTCTCCACGTTCCGCGACCCGGCCGACGCGTTCGACCGCGGCACCTGGACCACCCAGGCGGGGCCGGTACACGCCCTCGATAAACGGCTGCTCGACCACCTCGTGGTGGTCGCCAGCAGCAACAACGGCGCGGTCGAGAACCTCACCCGCGAGCTGCCCGGCATGGGGAAAGTCGAGGCACGCCTGCTGGACGGTTTTTCCTTCCTTGGCGAGACCGCCGACGCCCTGCTCCGTCCGAAGCAGGCGGACCCCGACGCCGAAGAGGGCGATGACGAAGCGGAGGAGGCGCCTGCCACGCCGGAGAGCACCCGGGCATGGGGGCTGATATCGGCGCCGCTCGGCAAGCTGGCGAACCGGCGCCGCTTCGTGCGGATCATGGACGGCATTGAGCGCAAGGGTCCCCGCCAAGGGCAGCTTGCGGCCTGGAATATCTTCCGTCAGCTTGAGGCGGCGCGCCGCCGGGGCGCCGACTGGCGCACCGCGCGGGAGCGCTTTCTGCGCGACCTCGAGCACGTGGAGACGCTGCGCACCGAGGTAGCGAGCGCCGATCACCCGGCCGATGTCGCTCCCCTCGCATCCCTGGAGCAGGCGGCCGGGACGGCGGACAGCGAGTCGGCAACATGCGGCGACGGCCCTCGACGGCGCGGAGAGGATCCACGCCGACGCGAAGGCTGCCTTCGACCGGACGGACAAGGGCGTCGATCTGGTGCGCGAAGCCCGGCCGTCCGGCCTGGGGTCCCTGCTGGGCGCGTCGCGGTGGAAGCGGCAGATGGCCGACGCCGTTGCCCTGCGTACGGCGGCCGACCGCGCGCTCTGCGAGGCCGAGCAGCTCCGGCGCGCCGCACGGGTGACGTGCGATGCGGCGCGGGAGGCCGCGGAGAGCGCCCGCAGCGCGGTCGCGGCGGCGCGTCGGAGCGCGGAGCAGGCAGAAGCCAATTCGAGACGGCTGGCGCAGTGCCACCCTGGCCTGGTGACCGCGGCCGAC
Source organism: uncultured Alphaproteobacteria bacterium (assembly GCA_963709085.1). GTDB lineage: Bacteria > Pseudomonadota > Alphaproteobacteria > Acetobacterales > Acetobacteraceae > Rhodovastum. The sequence goes on along the minus strand of CAVPVB010000007.1, from coordinate 1,958,648 downwards.
CTGGCACGCGAACCGGACGAGGCGGTCCGCCAGGCGTCGCTGCCGGGCACCAGCGACACGCTCGCCGAAGCCCGCGCCCGGCTGTTCGTCTCGGCGATGCGCGTGCACCTCGCCTTCGTCTGCGCGGCCGGGCCGGACCTGTTCGACCGCAACCTGCGGGTCGCGCTGGACATGCTGGTCGGGCACCCGGAGGTGCAGCACGTCGTTCCCAAAGCCGCCGCGCACCTGTGGGCCACCCTGGCGCTGGTGACGCCGGTCGTGTCCACCACCTTCGCCGCGCTGGCCCGGACGTTCCCGTTCATGGGGGCGGGCAGCATCGCCTGGCTGCTGGTGGACGAGGCTGGGCAGGCGGTGCCGCACCACGCCGTCGGCGCGATCTGGCGGGCCCGGCGAGCGGTGGTGGTCGGCGATCCGTTCCAGGTGGAGCCGATCGCGCCGCTGGACCGCAACGCCGATGCCCGGCTGGCGGAACGGCAGAACGTGCCGGACCGGCACCGCGCGACGCTCGCGTCGGTGCAGACCCTGGCCGACGCGGCCAGTCGGTTCGGCGCCTGGATCGGCCGCCGGAGGGGAGCACCGGTATGGGTGGGATGCCCGCTGAAGGTGCATCGGCGTTGCGTGGAACCGATGTTCGGGGCGTCGAACCGCCTCGCCTACGGCGGCGGCATGGTGCAGGCCGCGGACAAGGAACGCGACGAGGCGATGCTGACCAGGTCACGGCCCCTGCTCGGGCCAAGCCGGTGGATCGATGTCGCGGTCAAGACCGGCGGCCCCAGGCACTTCATTTCCGAGCAGGGCCGGATCGTCCGGGACCTGGTGGCGGGGTTCCTCGACCGCGGGCTGGTGGATGCCGATTGCATGCCGCTGCTGTTCGTGATCTCGCCGTTCCGCTCGGTGGCGGACGAGATCCGCAAGCTGCTCTGCCAGGATTTCGCGGCGCGCGGCCTTGGGGAGCGCGCGCCCGCGTGGTGCAGGGCATCGGTCGGCACGGTCCATACCTTCCAGGGCAAGGAACAGGAGACGGTGATCCTGGCGCTGGGCGGCACCTCGGACGGGGCCATCCGCTGGGCCAGCGGAATGCCCAACATCCTCAATGTCGCCGTCACCCGGGCGCAGCGGCGCCTTTACGTGGTGGGCGACCGCGCCCGCTGGAGGAACGCGAGCGACCTGGTGGCCGAGCTGGACGGGCTGCCGTCGGGCGCGGCGCCGGACCCCGCGGCGGCTACGCTCCAGGCTGGGGACGCGACGGACGGTCAGGCTCCCGCGGCACCGCGCCTGCCGCCGCCGCGGCCCGTCCGCCGCACGGGCAGCACGCTGGCGGTGCCGGGCGGGCGCCGACGGCGGCGCTGATCTGCCGCGGGTAACCGTGGATGATCGTGCTTGCGCTGCCATGTTGCTGAAGAACTGGGCCCTGGAGCTGACCTTCGATCTGGCCGACTGCCACAACGCTTCGCCGTGATCACAGATGGTGTGGAAGGCGAAGGCCAGCAGATTGAGCGTCACGAGCAGGGCCGCCAGGTGCTGCTTGCCGTGACCGAAGCTGTGTTCGAGATTGTAGCCATTGTTCTTCAGGACATTGAAGGTCTCGTTCTCGATCTTCCACCGCGCCCGCCCGCAGGCGGCCAGGTCGGCGACCGTATCGCACCCGACCGGCAGGTCGGTGATGAAGCTGTTGCGGTAGGTGATGTCCCCGCCGGCGTTGCTGATCTCGATCTCGAACCAGTTGACCTTGAGTGCGTCGCGGCCGTCGCGCAACGGCACCTCGGCCAGCCAGCGGAACCGGTGCGTGACCCATTCGCGGCCACGTTTGACCCGCACGCTGTGGGTCGGCAGTTCAACCCCGGTGATGTATTCCCCGATCAGCGCGTGCGATGCCGGCTTGCAGGTGAACACGAAGTTGCCGCCTGCGGCCTTCACAGCTTCGCACATCGGCTGGTTGGCGAACAGGTCGTCGCCCAGGTAGACCGGCCGGAGCCGGGCATACTGCGCACCATGTGCGCCCAACCAGCGCCGGGCCGCCCGGCTCTCGCAATCCTGCTTGTCGCTGCCGTCTTGCGGGACGATGAACTCCGGCGCCAGCGGCACGACGTGATTGTGCCCGGGTGCCACCAGCGTTGCCCCCAACATGGCATGGTAGCACTCGACCTTTCCGTTCGACCGCCGCCGCGTCGAGCACTGCGGACAGGCGATCTTCCCGGAGCAGAAGTATTCGCTGCCATCGAGCGCGATCAGCACGTGATCGCCGAGCCGGCGGAACGCGGCCAGCCCGCCCGAGCGATCCAACTCCGTCAGCACCTCGGCAAAGACCGGGTCCAGCAGCGCCGGTGCCGCCGGGTCGAGCATGGCGCGAATGTGATTGTCGCTGGGGATTTTCTCCAGACCGAACAGGCTGGCGCAATTCGACCGCCCGTGGCCCCCCTGCAGGCGCCGCTGATGCGCCAGAAACGACGGGCTCTGCATGAAGAACACCGAGAACGCCGCCATGCCGATGTCGGCAATCCGGGTGGTCCCGTTGCTCCCGCGCCGCGGGTCGGGAAAGCTCTCGCAACACCGGCGCAAGGCGCCGAGCAGGGTTTCCAGGCGGTTCACCCACCTGACGAATCATACTCGACCCCCGTTTCGATACGTCGAATCCGATGCCGCGTGCCGTTTCGCCGGCACTGTGGCAATCCGGACTCACCACCATGCCATGGTCGGGGCGCACCAGCGGGCGCCAATGCAACTCAACGGCAGGGGAATCGCTGGTCTATGACCTGGCCCCAGTCTATGACTTGGCCCCAGTCTATGACCTGGCCCCAGTCTATGACCTGGCCATCGGGGAGCCGACCGGCGTTTCGGCCGCCCGGCGCCACCGGACGCTCGCCAGCCGCATGGCCGAGCCGGCCATCACGGCTCCGATGGCGCCCGACGCCAGCGCGATGGCACCGATGGTGCCGAGGTCGAAGCGGAGTGCCGGCATTTCCGACGGCAGCACGTCGCCATAGGCGATTTCGGCCGCCACATCTCCGGTGCCGTCCGACGATACCAGCGACACCATGAAGGCATCGTGCATGTGACCGGCGTGGTTGAACGGTGCCATGAACAGCCCGTTCGACACGCGCGCGAGCTTCAGGATGGGGCCATCCGCCAGATCGATCGACAGGATGGAATCGATGATCGGCGCGTTGTCCTCCAGCCGGTCGACGAAGGCGTAGATTTGGTCGTTGGCGGCCACCAGGACCACGCTCGCGCCGCCGATCTCGATGGTTGTGCGCGGTGAGGGGCCGACGGTTACCTCGTCGGCGCAGGCCGGCGCCGACCAAAGGGCCGCCAGCACGACCGCGACCGCGATGGCGTTGAACGCGATGGCATTGAAATTGTGAAAAACGTCCATCTGCCGGACCGGGACCCTGCCTGTTTCCATCGGGCATGGTAGCAATCGTGGTTTGTTCATTTCCTTAACGGACTCGAATTGCCCCACCTCGCCGACCGTCCTGGTCGCCCGCAGCATGACGCCCTCCCGTATGACCCTGACGGCCATTTCGTTTGTAACATAAGCAAAAAACGCTAGTTTATTGTAGACAATTTTTCGAGAGGTTCAACGACTATAGTTTAATGCGTATCCGAATGTAATTTTAAGGTAACGTTCGGGAGTAATGGGTTATCCCGGGCAAAAACCTGGGGCTTTGAAAGCAAAAATTTTATTAACTCAGTGGGATATAATGCCTTCCTGCACCAGATTTTTTGCCGGGCATAAAGGCACCAATCAGGAATTATCCATGCCGGTGCAACCGCGAATCCGGCCGGTTCCGAAGCCGTGCAGGACCCATTCCGTGCTGAAGGCGGGCCGAAATCGTCCGGAGCCGGTAACGACATGCGCGCCGGACCAGGGACGGCCGATCGCGGCGGGAGGGCGCGCAGAACATCGCCAAGGCCCGGTTTGTTGTTGATGGCGTCCGCCGGCTGGGTTAGGAGCAGCGCATGTGCCGACCATGAGCGGCCGCTGCGAGACAGGAATGCAAGCGTGATCGGCCGGCGTGTTGTGCTGTTGGCTGGGGCGGCGTTGGCTGCGCGCCCCACTGCTGCAGCCTTGCCGGTGCCGCGGAGCACCGCGCTCGCCTTCCGGCTGGTCCGGCATGGCAGCGAGATCGGCCGGCATATCGTGACCTTCGAATCCCAGGACGACAATTTGACCGTCCGTGTCTCGGTGGATGCGCTGGTAACGGTGTTCTCCATCCCGATCGTCCGCTACTCGCACCGGGTGGTGGAAACCTGGCAGGGCGGGACCCTGGTCGGCCTGACCGGCGAGACCCACAAGAACGGCGATGTCCAGTGGGTCAACGCACGCCGCACCGGCGACGGCCTGGAAGTGACCGGCAGCAAGACCGAGCGCTACATCGCGCCGGAACCCGCGTTCGGCACCACCTACTGGAACCGGCACATGGTGGACGGGCCGATCATCAGCCTGGAGGATGGGGTGCTGCTGCGGCCCCAGGTGCAGTTGCACCGGGCGGAAACCATCCAGCTCGCGTCCGGCGTCGCGATTTCGGCGGACCACTACAACCTGAGCGGCGCATTCGATATCGATGTCTGGTACGACCAGACCGACACCTGGGCGGGCCTCGCCTTTCCGGCCCCGGATGGCTCCACCGTTCACTACGAGCGGCTGTGAACGGCCGGTGACGCTCGATGCGTTCCTGATCGCCCATGGCAGCGCCCTGATCCTGCCACTCGCGGTGGTCGAGGGGCCGGTGGTGACGATCCTGACCGGTTTCCTGGCGGCACAGGGATATTTCGACTGGCGGCTGGCGCTCTGCCTGCTGGTCTGCGGCGACGTGATTGGCGATGTCATTTATTATGGGATCGGCCGCGCCGGCATGATGCCGTTCGGCTTTCTCGGCCGGCGCGCCGGCTTCGGTCCTGTTGTGACGCCCGAGCTGAAACGCGGCCTCACAGATCACGCAGCCAAGATGCTGGTCATCGGCAAGTGGACCCATACCATCGGCTGCGTGGTGCTGATCGGCAGCGGCATGCTGCGCCTGCCGCTGCCCGGGTTTATCCTGATAAACTTGCTGGCAACCGTGCCGAAGAGCGCGGTGTTGTTCGGCATCGGTTACTTTGCCGATGACGACTATTCGTTCATCGTCCGCCACTCCGCCCTGGCGATGATGGGGCTGTGTGCGATCGGCGTGGCGGCCATCGTGCTGATCCTCCGGCGCGCTGAGCTGATCGGGGCGGGAAGGTGAAGGGTGCCCGATGAGAATCGCCCGATGAGAATCGCCCGATGAGAATCGCAATGTTCACGGACTATTTTTTTCCGGAACTGGGCGGCATCCAGGATTCGGTGGCGACCATCAGCCGGACCCTCGGAAGGCGGGGGCACCAGGTCGATATCTATGCGCCGCGCTATGCGAGCCGGGACTATCACCGGATCGGCCTGGCGGTGCGCGAGCGCGGCCTGGGCACCAATGTCCGCGTGTGCCGGCGGGCCTCGCTGCCGTTTCCCAGCTCCACCCGGCAATCCCGCGCGGCGCTGGTGTCGCCGATCGCCTGGGCGGAGCTGGCCAGCGAGGCGAAGCCCGACCTGATCCACGTGCATTCGTTTTTCGGCATCGGGCTGGAGGCGCTGCTGAGTGGCGCCTGTCTCGGCATTCCGGTGATCGGCACCAATCACACCACGATTGCCGGCTTCGGCCCGCATATGCCGGTCAGCGTCGATTGGGCGGCGGCCTATGTCATGTGGTTCTATAACCGTTGCGACTACGTGACCGCGCCGTCCCGTTCGGTGTTCGACGAGCTGGGCACGGACAGGCTGAGCCGGCCGCACCGGGTGGTCTCCAACCCGATCGACATCGATCTGTTCACGCCGGTATGCGCCGATCAGCGCGAGGCGCTGCGGGCGCGATTCGGCCTGAGCGGCCCGACGATCACCTATGCCGGCCGGCTCGGGCCGGAGAAAAATATCGAAGTGCTGCTGCGCGCCGTTGCCCTGCTGCGCGATGATGGCGTCGCCGCTGAACTGGCGATCGCTGGACATGGCTCGCATGAACCGGTACTGCGGGCGATAGCAACGGAGCTGGGAATCGCCGGGCAGGTCAGGTTCCTCGGCACGCTTGCGCAGGATGAATTGGCCCGATTGCTACAAGTCAGTGACATTTTTGCGATCATGAGCACGAGCGAAACCCAGAGTATGGCGCTGCTGCAGGCGATGGCCTCCGGTATTGCCGTGGTTGCTGCCGACGCCAGGGCCTTGCCCGAATTCGTCGGCCCCTCCAATGGTGTCCTGGTGGACCCTCACGATCCCGTGCGGCTGGCACGGGCGCTTGAGGATCTGCTGGCCTCGCCGGAGCGGCGGCGCCATTTCGGTTCAGCGGGCCGGCAATCGGCCGAGAGATTTGGTGTCGAAGCGGTCACCGACGAGTGGGAAACGCTCTACCGGTCGGTGCTCAACGGGAGGTCTGCCGAGTGAGTGACGCTGTAACGGTCAGCTTTGTCGTGCCGGCGTACAATGAGGAGAAACATCTGGCCAGATCGCTGGCGGCCATCATTTCCGAGACCAAACGGTCCGGCTGCGCGGCGGAAGTGATCGTCGTCAACAATGCCAGCACCGACGCCACCGGCGAAGTGGCCGCCTCGTTCCCGGAAGTCATCGTGGTCGATGAGCCGGTGAAGGGCCTGGTGCAGGCACGGCGGGCCGGTTATCTGCGGGCCAGCGGCGACCTGATCGCCAATGTGGACGCCGATACGATCGTCACCGAAGGCTGGCTCGCCCGCGTTCTGTCCGAGTTCGAGCGGCGTCCCCGGCTGGTGGCCCTGAGCGGACCGTATATCTATTACGATGTGCCCCGGCGTACGCGGGCCGCGGTGCGGGCGTTCTACGTCATGGGGTACGGCTTCTATGTGCTGAACCGCTTCGTGCTGCGCTCCGGGTCGCTGCTGCAGGGCGGCAATTTCGTCGTGCGGCGCACCGCGCTCGAGCAGATCGGCGGCTACAATCCGTCCTTCAGCTTCTACGGCGAGGACACCGATCTGGCGCGCCGGCTGAATGCGGTGGGGGGGGTAAAGTTCACCTTCGGGCTGCCGGCCTTGTCGTCGGGCCGGCGGCTGGTCGAGGAGGGGGTGCTGCGGATCGGGCTGCGCTATTCGATGAACTTCGTCTGGGCGACCTACCGGCACCGGCCGTTCACCGACGAGTGGATCGACATCCGGCACTGAGCCTGCCGGGTTTCCGTCTGGATTTCGCCTCCCGGTGGCGGGTCTGCCGGCACCGGTTTCGAGCAGGCGCCGAACCGGCGAGGAGCAACGCATGCCCGGCTTCCGCGTGGCCATCATCCCCGTTACCGCCTTCCAGCAGAACTGCACCGTGCTGTTCGAGGAAGCGACCCGCCAGGCCGTGGTGTTCGATCCGGGCGGCGAGTCCGACCGCGTCCTCGATCTGCTGGCGCATGAGGGGCTGGAGGCGCGGCACATCCTGCTCACCCATGGCCATCTGGACCATGCCGGCGGCGCGGCCCCGCTGCAGGCCGCGCTGAACGCGCAGGGCGAGGCGCAAGGCAAGCCGCGGGTCGAAATCTGGGGTCCCGACAAGCGGGATCGCTTCCTGTTGGACAGCGTCGAACAGCAGCAGGCCTTGTTTGGCCTGTCGGGCCTGGTGAACGTCACCCCGGACCGCTGGCTGGCCGAGGGCGACGTGGTGCCGTTCGGTGCGCTGCGCTTCGATGTGCTGCATTGCCCCGGCCATTCGCCCGGCAGCGTGGTCTATGTGGAACAAAAAGCCCGCTTCGCCATCGTCGGCGACGTGCTGTTCCGCGGCTCGATCGGCCGCACCGATTTCCCCTATGGCGACCACGACGCGCTGATCGACGCCATCACGACGAAGCTGCTGCCGCTCGGCGACGACATCACCTTCATCTGCGGCCACGGCCAGGGGTCCAGCTTCGGCGAGGAACGGCGCAGCAACCCGTTCCTCCGATAAGGCTGCGGCGCGGTCAGCCGGCGGGCAGGGTGCGGCGCACGGCGTCCTGCCAGCCGGCATAGCGGTTTGCCCGCTCGGCCGCTTCCATGTGCGGCTGAAAACGGCGCTGCAGCGCCCAGGAACGGGAGAACGCCGCCGGATCGGGGCAGATGTCGGCGGCACGGCCGGCCAGATAGGCGGCGCCGAGGGCGGTGGTTTCCAGCACCACCGGCCGGTCGACCGGGGCGCCCAGCATGTCGGCGAGGAACTGCATGGTCCAGTCGCTCGCCACCATGCCGCCATCCACCCGCAGCACGGTGTCGGCGCTGGCGGACCAGTCGGCGCGCATGGCCTCGATCAGGTCGCGGGTCTGGTAGGCGACGCTTTCCAGCGCGGCGCGGGCCAGTTCGGCCGGGCCGGTGGCGCGCGTCAGGCCGAACAGCGCGCCGCGCGCCGCGGCGTTCCAGTGCGGCGCGCCGAGGCCGACGAAGGCCGGCACCAGATACACGGGGTGCTGGGCGTCGGCACGGGCGGCGAGCGTGCTCGCCTCGGCGGCGTCGCGGATGATGTGCAACCCGTCGCGCAGCCACTGCACCGCGGCGCCGGCGACGAAGATGGCCCCCTCCAGCGCATAGGTGCGTTTGCCCGCCAGTTGCAGGGCCACCGTGGTCAGCATGCGGGTGCGTGAGGCGACCGGGGTGGTGCCGGTGTGCAGCAGCAGGAAGCAGCCGGTGCCGTAGGTGGATTTGACCATGCCGGGCGAGAAACAGGCCTGCCCGACGGCGGCGGCCTGCTGGTCGCCGGCGATGCCCATGACCGGCACCTCGGCGCCGAGGAACTCTCGCGCCGCATCGCCGAACAGGCCGGATGAATCCCGAACCTCCGGCAGCAGGGAAGCGGGGATGCGGAACAGGTCGAGCAGTTCGCGGTCCCAGCAGCCTTTGGCGATGTCGTAGAGCATGGTGCGGCTGGCATTGGTGGCGTCGGTGGCATGCACCTGCCCGCCGGTGAGACGCCACAGCAGCCAGGTGTCGACGGTGCCGAAGGCGAGCCGCCCGGCCGCGGCCGCCGCCCGCGCGCCATCAACGTTGTCGAGCAGCCACGCAAGTTTTGTCGCCGAGAAATACGGGTCGAGCAGCAGGCCGGTGCGTTGGGTGATGAGGAGCTCGTGCCCGGCGGCGCGCAGGCCGGTGCAGGCGGGGGCGGTGCGGCGGTCCTGCCAGACGATGGCGTTGTGGATCGGTTTGCCGCTGGCACGGTCCCAGACCAGGGTGGTTTCACGCTGATTGGTGATGCCGATGGCGGCGACGTTCCAGGCATTGCCGCCGGCCTGGGCCAGGGCTTCGCGCAGGGTCGCCACGCTGTGGGCGAAAATGTCTTCGGGGTCGTGCTCCACCCAGCCGGAGGCGGGGAAATGCTGCGGCAGGTCGCGCCGGGCGATGGCGGCCGGCGCCAGTTGCGGGGCGCGGAAGGCGATGCTGCGGGTGGAGGTGGTGCCCTGGTCGATGGCGAGGATCAGGTCGCGTGACATGGTGCGGTCTCCCTGGACGGCAGCATCGCCGGGGATTCGGGCGGGGACAAGATCGTCACCCGTGGGGAGGTGGTGGCATGAAGATGCCGGGCACCACGGCGAACGCCACGCCCTGCAGCGATGCCGCCTCGCGGTCGCAGGCCGCCTGCGGGTCGCCGGCGACCAGGCGCACCACGCGCGCCCCGCCAGCCGCCAGCTTCGCCGCGTCGGTGGTGCCGGCTGGCTGGCGATCGGCGTCGCGGCGGGCGGCATCGAGCACCGGTGCCGGCACGCCGGGGTCGTACAGCACGGCATCGGCCTCGCCCAGCACACGCTGCGCCCGCAGGGTGAGCAGATCGGCCTCCGCCGGCGCGCCGACGAAATGGACGAACCCCGGCGCCGGCGCGTCGGCCGCGGCGGCGGCCAGGAGAGAAGCCCGCGCCTCGGCGTCCCGGCCGGCGAAGGCCAGTTCGGCAGTGGCGCCCGAGAGGGATCGTTCCAGCACGCGCCGCCGTTGTCCGATATCGGGCAGGCGCCGGCGCAGCTCCGCGGCCACGCTGCCCGCCACCGCGGCGAGCCGGCCGATGCCAGGCGGCAGCGCGGCCTCGATGCGCGCGCGCAGCAGCCGCGCCAGCACCGGCGCCGCCCCGCCAGTGGAGACCGCCACTACCACCGGGTCGCGGTCGATGATGGCGGGCATGATGAAACTGCAGAGCTCCGGCCGGTCCACGATGTTCACCGGCACGCCGGCCGCCTGCGCCGCTTCGCTCAGCGCCTGCAAATCCGTCTCCGCCGCGTCGGCGCCGATGGCGAGGCGGCATCCGGGCAGATCCTCAGGAGAGAAGCCCGGCCGGGCCACCACCACGGCGCCGGCAGATTCGAGCAGGGCGGCCTTGCGGCGTGCGGCCGGGCCATCGCCCACCACCAGCGCGCGCCGTCCGGCCAGATCGAGAAACACGGGAAGGAACCGCATCATTATATCCTGCCAGACCTGCGGCTCTCTGCGCCGATGGATTTGCGCTTGGCAGGCCGGGCGCGTTTGTCTATCCACGGCGGGTCCGGCCGACCCCTTCGTCTAGTGGTTAGGACACCAGCCTTTCACGCTGGTAACACGGGTTCGAGCCCCGTAGGGGTCGCCAGGCATTTTCAATGGCTTGGGCCGCATCCTCCCCGCCCTCACAGGGTCCATACGGCAAATATACGGCATGGATGCTACCGGACGGGACGGGACGGAACAGAGCGGGCAGGAGCTATAGCGGCATTGCTCAGGAGGGGTGCAGCGCCAGCATAGGGGCGCTGGATCATCAGAACCGACAGGGCGAACGCCTCGTTCACCCCTCGGCGCGGCCTTGATCGGCGCCCCCGCCCTCGCCTACCTGTAGCGGCGCGCTGCCCGGCCAATCCCGGCGCGTCGCCGAACACGGCTTTCTGCTACCGGGGGACCGCTAAGCGGACCCGGCGATAGCACCCCCTTTCGGGTCGAAAGCCCAGACACCGCCCCGCCGGGTGCTGCTTCGACAGCCGGCGCGGTGTCGCATCCGCAAGGAGGCGCAGCCATGCCCGGCAACCCGCAACCGCCCGCCTACCCAGCGCCTCGGCGCCTCACACCGGACGAGATCGCCGCGTTGCGGGCCGACAAGCGGGCGCTGCACCAGAAGTGCCGGGAAATTCGGGAGCGCGAGGCGGCGAAGCTGGCGGCGGACAAGTAGCGCCAAGTCTACCGCGTCGGCTCCCTATCTGGCCGTGCCGTTCGGGTTGATCCCCGGCATCAGCGGCGCCACCGCTTGATATGGTACGAACGTGGTCGGCGGTGGCGACGGCTGAGAGCAGGACATCATGGAACACCGGTCGGGCAAAGCTATCGGCGCTGTGGTCGGCATGTAGGGCGGCGGCGGAGTGTAGAGCGATGGGGGCTTGTAGCTCGGCATAGCTGGCGCCTCTTGGTCCGGCGCTGGCCTATAGACCGGTGCGGATACATTTCTCTGGGCAGAGCGGCGATGAACTTCGGCGTTGGCTGCCACCCTAGGTTCTGTTAGTCCTTGAGTTCTTGTATATGCCTTTATCCAGTCCATTGTTGCCGCCATGCAAAGTACGCCCATGAAGGAGCGCGCGGTCTTTTCATATCGCGTCGCAACCGCCCGCCATTCCTTCAGCCGGTTCCACAGGCGTTCGACCAGGTTGCGGTTGTGGTAGATCCAGGGTGGACAGGCGACCTGCGCCTCGTTGCGCCTGGACGGGATCGCCGGACGGGCCCCCAGGTTCCAGATCAACGTGCGGAAAAGATGCGAGGAATAGCCGCGGTCGCCCAGAATCCACCGCGGGATGGCGACGAGCAGGGCCAGCAGCGCCGGCGCCAGCGGCAGTTCGCGCGCCTGCCCGGGCGCGAACTTGAAGCCGATTGCCCGGCCGGAGGCGTCGGCGAGCACGCAGGCCTTGCTGCCAAAGCCCCCGGCGGCGCCGTCGACCAGGTCCGCCTTCCAGGCCGTGATCTGATTCGGATGCACGTCATACTGCTGCGCCAACTCGGCCAGCGTCTCCCCCCTTGACGGCGGCCAACGCCACCTTCGCCTTGAAAGCCGGATTATGCGTCCGCCGCGCTCGCTTTGCCATTCTCTCTCCTGATCCGCGGCATCCTCGCCGCTCTCAGGCAGATTTTCCACTTATCGCCCTGTCCAAATTTCCCCGGCCACCTCTGCCGCTGAGTGGCCGGTGGCCGAAGTTCCTTCGCTGACCGACGAGCCAGCCGCTGGTTCCACTCCGCGGCTGACGTATTGGCGCACCCTGCCCCGGTCCAACCCCGTGCGCCGGGCGATCGTCGAAACGCTCAAGCCTTGATGGTGCAACTCCAGGATCATGATCAACTCCCCCAAACCGGACCAACCCCGACCTCCCCCGAACCATCGGGGGACAGGTGGCCTCCTGCCGGGCGCTGACCCGCGATGCCGCATCGAAGTGGGGAAATTTACTCCGCCACTTTTGGGGAAAATTCGGACGCCATCGACATCTGGCGGTCTGGCGAAAGATTTTCAGGCTCTGAGCCTGTCGCGCCATATGCCGGAACTCGGAACCGAGGCTGCCCTTGCCCGCTCGCCCGCCCGGGACCGGCAAGGGCAGGTGAGATCCAGGTATGTCGCTGATGCTGCGCAGGCCGAACTGAGCCAGGAATAGGGGCGTCGTCACCCACAAAGAAGGACTGCCGGCCGTCTGTTTGCGCCCATGCGACGTAATCATCCCCGCCTCAAGCAACAGGTCCATGGTGGCCTGGGCAAGCGCAACCCCCCGCATATCCTCTATCTCCGTGCGCGTGATCGGCTGATGCAGGGCGATCACCACCAGCACCTCCAGCGCCACCCTGGGCAGCTTGCGTCGCTCGCCCAGCACCGACCGGAGCGGCCCCGCGAGATCGGCGGCCGTGCGAAACACCCAGCCGCCGTCATGTTCAACAAGCACCACGCCACGATCGGCACAATGAAGCTGCAACGCGCGGAACACCCTGTCAGCGTCGAGATGCGATGGTAACAGCGGAGCAAGCGTCTTCCATGTCACCGGCTCAGGGCTGGCAAACACCAATGCCTCGGCAAGCCGCAGCACATCGAGCGGAACATCGGACCGGTCCATCGCGCCACCTTGCCTCAGGAGGCCGTCTCGGAACTGACGGAGAACGACAATAATTCATTGAGATAATCGAATCGACTCCGGATGCGCCAGGCAAGCCGAACGGCGGAGGCATGCTATCCCGCCATTTTTCCCCGCCCCCCCACGGAATGGGGTGCAGGGGCCTCTCGGCCCCTGCCGGGTCCAGGGCAGAGCCCTGGCCTTCCTTCCCGTCTACTCGCGCGCCACATAAGTATAAAAGCGAATGGAACCATCCGGCTCCTTCTCGCGATAAACCCCCTGTATCTCGGTCTCGAACCCCGGAAACAGATTGGCCGCGCGTTCGAACACCAGCAGATAATCGATCATCGGCTGGGCGCGTTCGTCCAGCCGCTCGCCCGGGATGATGGTGGCGATGCCGGGCGGATAGACCAGCATCAGCGTCGTCGCGATGCGGCCGGCGATGCTGTCGATCGGCAGGTAGTCCACGTTGTTGCGCACCAGCTGGCGCACCGCTTCGTCCGGCTTCATCGCCATCTCCGGAAAATGCCTCCGGCGGAACTGCAACCGCTGCAACCTGGCGACCTGCCGATCGCGATAAAACCCGTGCATCTGCGCACACAGGTCGCGCAGGCCCAGCCCGGTATAGCGCGCGCTGCGCGGGCGGATGAACTCCGGCAGGACCTCCTGCAGCGGCGCATTGTCGTCGTGCAGTTTCTTGAAGGTCACCAGCCAGCTCAGCAGCGTGCCGGCCTTGCTGGATTCCACGCCGGGGGTCAGCAGGAACAGGATGCTGTTCAGGTCGTTCTTTTCGGCAACGATACGGTTTTCGCGCAGATATTCGGCCAGCACCGGGGCCGGCACGCCGTGCGCCTCGTACTCGCCGGTCCGCCGGTTGATGCCGGGCGTCAGCAGGGTCAGCTTGTTGGGATCGGTCATGGCGTAGCCCGGCGCCACATGGCTGAAACCGTGCCACGCATCGCCCGGGTTCAGCATCCAGAATTGCGGGTCCGACGCCAGTTCGTCGGTCGGCACGCTTTCCCACGGCGTCGGCACCGCCGCTTCATTGCCGCCGCGCCACATGACGATATCCGGCACGAACGGTTCGAAGAACCAGCGCCGCGCCGGCACGGCCTCCTTTTCCTCGAACTCGTGGCGGATGGCCCGCAGCTTCTTGCGCAGTTCGATGCCGAGACGGATCGTGTCGTCCCACAGCACTTCGCCCTGCCGCCCTTTCATCATGTGGGCGCCGACATCGAGCGAGGCGAACAGCGGATAGAACGGCGAGGTGCTGGCGTGCAGCAGGAACATCTCATTGAATCGCCGGTGGCCGACGCGACGGTCCTGCCCGGCGATGTGGCGGTCGCGAACATGGATCTGCGACGTCTGCGACAGGCCGGCGAGTTGCTTGTGCGCCGACTGGGTGGCGATCACGCCCGGCTGGTTCGCGGTCAGGCCGCTCAGGCCCATGGCGTAGCGGCCCTTGTAGATCGGATGGAACTTCATGAAGCCGGCCCAGGCTTCGTCGAACATGATGTAGTCGCACAGCGGACCGAGCTTCTTCAGGATCAGGTCGGCGCTGATGATGGTGCCGTCGTAGCTGCATTGTTCGATCACCGCGACCCGGAACGGGCGCTCGCGCTGCCAGGCCGTCGGATCGGTCACCAGCGGATTGTCGCGGATGCTTTCGCGAATGCGCGTCTCGTCGAGTGCCTCGATATCGATCGGGCCGATCAGGCCGTACGGGTTGCGGTCGGTCTCCAGATAGACCGGGATGCCGCCGCCCAGGAACAGCGCGCCATGGTGCGCCGCCTTGTGGTTGTTGCGGTCGAACAGCACCAGGTCGCCGGCGGCCACCAGCGCCTGCAGCACGATTTTGTTGGAGGTCGAGGTGCCGTTGAGGACGAAATAGGTCCGTTCGGCGCCGAAGATGCGCGCCGCCTCCCGCTGGGCGGCCAGCGCCGGCCCTTCGTGGGTCAGCAGGTCGCCGAGGTCGAGCACCGAATTGTCCAGGTCGTCGCGGAACACCGACTCGCCGAGATGCTCCACGAAGATGCGCCCGATCGGGCTGCGGCCGTAGAAGATGCCGCCATTATGGCCGGGGCAGGTCCAGAGCTGGTTGCCTTCCTCGGCGTAATCCACCAGCGCGCCGAAGAACGGCGTCTTCAGCGATTCGGCGTAGTTGCGCAGCCGGCCGACCAGGTTCTTGGCGATGAATTCCGGCGTCTCCTCGGCGAGGAAGACATAGCCGTCCACATCGTTCAGCACCTCGACCGGAATGTCCTCCAGGCGCTTGCGGCGGACCAGCACCAGGATCGGCACATCGAGCCCGCGCCGGCGTATCAGCGCGATCAGCGAGGCGGCGCGGCCCAGCAGGCCGCCTTTACCCCAGTCCACCACGATGCAGCCGATGGCGGCATCGGTGCGGATCGCCAGTTCCGCATCGTCGCTGCGCCGGGCCCGCACCACCTGGAAGCCGAGTTGCTCGACACTGGTGACGATTTCATGCAGCCGCTGGCCTTCGAGTTCGCTGCCATCGAAAGCCGGGGCGCAGACCAGAAACTTGAACCGCCGATGGTATTCCAGGGGAGAATCTCCTGCGGGAGGGGGTGCGTTCGCGGCGCAGCCATATCGGCTGCAGCGACGCTTGTCGAATGGGCCGGCATGGCAGTTTTCTGACAGCCCGCCAGCCGGGAACAACACCCCGCGGCCGCAGGAATTCGGCGGAACCGACCGCTTCCCAGCCCCGTATGCTTCTAAGCCCGTACATGAGGAGGGCCCCGGTTCGCACCGGGGCCCTCGCATTGCGCCAGCCGGCTGGCCGACGACAGCCTGTCAGTCCGCCGCGGAAAATCCGGCGGTGGTCATCCAGGTCACGGCTCCAGCCGGGTTCGGGCAATGAGACACTGGATCACCTCCTTTCGGTTGTTGACGGAAGCTGAACAAATAGGAATGGAGGCGGCATGCGCAACCCCTCCGCGATCCAGCCGCCACGCCCGACCGGCCCTATCGCCAGCGCGCGAGGATGATGGTAGCGCTGCAACCTGGCACCCCCGGTCTGATCCAGACCGTCGCGGTTGCCCCCAGGGAGGAAGGATCATGAGCGTCTCCGGCGCCGAGCGTCGCCTGACCGTGCGCCATTTCCGCAAAGGCGGCGGTCCGTATGTCTGCCTGACCGCCTACACCACGCCGATGGCGCGTCTGCTCGACCCGCACGCCGATTTGCTGCTGGTCGGCGATTCGCTCGGCATGGTGCTGTACGGCCTGGAGACTACCCTGCCGGTCACGCTGGAGATGATGATCGCGCATGGCGCCGCGGTGATGCGCGGCGCGCGGCATGCCTGTGTCGTGGTCGACATGCCGTTCGGCAGCTATCAGGAATCGCCGCAGCAGGCTTTCCGCAACGCCGCACGCATTCTGGCCGAGACCGGCTGTGCCGCGGTCAAGCTGGAAGGCGGGATCGAGATGGCCGAAACGATCCGCTTCCTCACCGCGCGCGGCGTTCCGGTCTGTGGCCATATCGGCCTGATGCCGCAGGCGGTGAATGTATCGGGCTACCGGACACAGGGCCGCGACGATGCCGAGGCCGCCGGCATGACCGAGGACGCCAGCGCGGTCGCCGAGGCGGGTGCCTTCGCGATGGTGATCGAAGGCACCACCCGGTCGCTGGCAACCGCGATCACCAGGGTCGTGCCGGTTCCGACCATCGGCATCGGCGCCGCGCCGGAGTGCGACGGCCAGGTGCTGGTCAGTGACGACATGCTCGGTCTGTTCACTGATTTCAGGCCGCGCTTCGTGAAACGCTATGCCGATCTCAGCGCGGCGGTATCCGAGGCAGCCGAGGCCTATGCCGCGGATGTGCGGGCGCGGAAATTCCCCGGTCCGGAGCATTGCGTCGATCCGCCCGCGAAGAGCTGACCGCGACACGGTCGGGGATACCGCCGGCGGCCGTATGTCAGGGAGAAAGGCGGAACGCGGCGCCGGCTACGGCCCGCCCAACTCCGCGCGCACCATGGAGGCGAGGTCCTGCATGTGGAAGGGCTTCCTCAGGAAGCGCTGCGGCTGCGCCTGCGGCAGGAAATAGCCTGAGATCAGCACCACCTTCACCTTGGGCCAGCGCCGCCGGATTTCGTCGGCCAGTTCCAGCCCCGACATGCCGGGCATCCGTACATCGGTGATAACCATGACAACCCCGCGGTCGCGGACCAACAGGGGCAGCGCCTCCTCCCCGCTGGCGGCGGTGACCACGGCGTAGCCAAAATCCTGCAGGGTCTCGGCAAGAATCTCCCGCACCTCCTCCTCATCGTCAACGACAAGTATGCGGTGCGTTTTGGATACACTATCGGGAAGGCCGTTCATTTGACTCAGCGATTCACGGGTGGCATGTAAGCTCCGCCGAATATGCACTCATACGAAATCATACCCCAGATCTTGGAGGGCCGAATCAAACATTGGTCGAGATCACGCGTTTTTGACGCGTATTTACCATTCTCTCATATCTTGTGCTGCCGTTCTGGTTGCGCACCCCATGGTTGTAACGACACCTCCGTCGCACGCGCCGGCGGCCTTGGCAAGTACGTCCGCATGCACTGCCGATAATATTTCGGTCCCGATGTACGCGGTTACCGTCGCACTACCGAAAGCCGGAACATGACAGGCATTCCCCACAACGACACTCCCTCGCCGGGCCGTCCCTCCGGGGCTAACCTTGCCCCACCACGGCCGACCAGGAGCCCCAAATGACCCGCTTTGCCATCCCCGACATGACCTGCGAGGGCTGCGTCGGCAGCGTCACCCGCGCCGTGCAGGGTGTGGACCCGGCGGCACGCGTGGCCGCCGACCTCGAGTCGCACATTGTGGAGATCGACTCAGGCGCCGCCCCCGCCACGCTGCAAGCGGCGATCGCCGATGCCGGGTTCACCGTCCGGCCAGAATCCTGAACGGGGAATCTTCAACGGCGGAATCCTGAACGGCGGGTTGCATCGCGCCGCCGCTTCCGCCATTCCCGCCCGCGGACCGTTGCCAGGGAGCGCGCAGCAACATGGACACCATCGAGGCCATCATCGTGGCCATCCTGCAGGGAGCCACCGAGCTGTTCCCGGTCAGCAGCCTCGGCCACGCGGTGGTGTTGCCGGCGCTGCTGCACTGGCACCTCGATCAGCGCTCGCCCGAGTTCCTGCCCTTCCTGGTCATGCTGCACACCGGCACCGCCACCGCCCTGATCGTTTATTTCTGGCGCGTCTGGTGGGGACTGGCCTGCGGCGTGCTGGGCATCGGCTCGGACCAGGAGGTCAACGATTCCCGCCTCTCCCTGGTGCTGATCGTGATCGCCACCATCCCCGCGGTGATCGTCGGCTTCGCCCTGGAGAAATACGTGCGCGGCCTGTTCGCGAGCCCGCTGGTGGCGGCCTGCTTCCTGGTGGTGAACGGCCTGCTGCTGATGTTCGGCGAGGGCCTGCGCGGCGTGGGCGGCCATCGTCCGCTCACCCGCCTGACCGCGCGCGACGCGCTGATCATCGGCATCTGGCAGTGCGCGGCCCTGATCCCCGGCATTTCCCGCTCGGGTGCCACCATCGTCGGCGGCCTGCTGCGCGGCATCGACCACGAGAGCAGCGCGCGCTTCTCGTTCCTGATCGCCACCCCGGTCATCATCGGCGCGACCGTGCTGGAGGTGCCGAAACTGCTGCACGAGCACGTGGCCCCCGGGGTGTTCGCGTTGTCGGCCGGGGCGGCCGTGGTGGCGGGCGTCACCGCCTGGCTGTCCACCT
Organism: uncultured Alphaproteobacteria bacterium; assembly: GCA_963709085.1. GTDB lineage: Bacteria > Pseudomonadota > Alphaproteobacteria > Acetobacterales > Acetobacteraceae > Rhodovastum. The sequence goes on along the minus strand of CAVPVB010000007.1, from coordinate 1,939,843 downwards.
GGTTCCTGATGCGGTATTTCCGCGACCATGACGACTGGGCGCTGAACCCGTTCGGCTATTACTGCATCCTGGCCGGCGCCGGATCGGTCGGCTGGCTGCTGTTTGCCTGAGGCGGGCCGGATGGACCCGGATGACAACGCCCCGAAAATTCAGGCCGGCGACGAGCTTCCGACCGGCTACCGGCAAGGAACTCATTACGGCAATTTCGATATTCATCAGCTTCTCGCTGCTGTTTATCAAATATTGGAGCCTGGAAGCCCCCGGCAAATGGACGATTGCATCCGCTTGCGCAGAAGGAATAATTACCTGCGCGACCGCTCTGCAAATCGTGGCGTTATGGCGCGCCCTTCAGGTGAAGGACGCCCTGGTGGTTGAGTACAACAAGACGCTGAAATGGTTCATGGCGTCTATTATCGTCATGCTCATCGGTTTGCTGGTATCCGCCGTGACCACGAACATTTCCGACCGCTGACAGATACCGGGCGACAAAACCTCACGGCTTGCCGCCCTTGTCCGGCAGGAAGGCGTCGGTCCATCCGGTTTCGCCCGCAGCGCCGGAAATCTGGATCTGGGTCCGTCCCGGCGCTTCGCGCGCCAGCACCGCGACCGGCGTCGGCGCCCGGATCACCCGGCATCCGGCGGCCTCGGCATAGCCGCTCCGGTTGCCGTCCAGACGCGCCGACACGAAGGCCAGATGCTGGCGAAAATCCTCCGCGGTACGGCAGAACACGGCGCCCGGGTCCAGCCGCGGCCAGGGTTGCGGCGTGACCTTGATCTCGGGCAGCGGCGCTTGTTTCGGCTGTGCGCTCGATGCGCCACGATGTTGCTGACGGCGGTTTGTGCTTGTGCCGCTGCCATCGTCCAGGGGCGTCTGGGCAGCAGCTTCCGTCGCCGCCAGCACAATCGCCACCGCGAGCATCCAGCCAGCGCCGCGGCGTACGCCTGACATGCCGATCATACGAATACCCTTTCCAATGATACCCCTCCGCCCCCTTCTCATCCAAGAGCCTCTGACACGCGGCAGGGCGGCGGCGCGGCTGGCCAGTCGCGATGGTTGCGCACCGCCCCGTCGGCCCGCACGGCATCGAGGCAGGCCGGGTCGAGCGTGGCGAACACAAATCGCGGCACGTCCAGCCTCCCTTCCGCCAGCACGCCATCGGCCGGAAACCCCCGGTCCACCGGGCCATACACCCCGGCGAACCCATGGTTCTCGTCCAGCGTCGCGAGGTGCGGCGCCAGGCCGACGGTCGGCGCCACCGCCACGAAGCACTGGTTCTCCAGCGCGCGGGCGCGGGCGGACAGGCGCACCCGGTTGAAGCCGTGCAGCGTGTCGGTGCAGCACGGCGCCAGCACCAGCCAGGCACCGGCCTCGACCTGGGCGCGCACCAAGGGCGGAAACTCCAGATCGTAGCAGATCGCCACCCCGAGCCGGCCCCAGGGGGTGGCGAATACCGCCGGCGGGTCGCCCGGACCGACGCCCCAGGACTCGCTTTCAAAACGGGTCATGACGGATTTGTCCTGGAACGCGACGCGCCCATCCGGGGCGATCAACGGGGCGCGGTTGCGCACGCGCTTCTCCTCTCGCCACGGCAGCGAGCCCGCCAGCAGCCATACGCCGTGCCGCCGCGCGGCGTCGCGCATCACCGCCAGCAGATCGCCGGCGCGGGCGCAGACGGCATCGCGCTCGGCCACCGGGTCGGGTGGAGCACCGAGGGCGGCGGCCACCTCCATGCAGGCATATTCGGGGAACACCAGCAGATCGGCGCCGGCCGCGCCCTCCGCCACCAGCCGGTCGAACTTGCCGGCAAAGGCGTCGAAATGATCGAGCCGCCCGACCCCGTATTGCACCAGGCCGAGGTGCAGCATTGTCACGGCAGGGCGGCCCCGGTCAGCGATCGGGTCCAGAACCCCAGCGTGTGCGGCCTCTCCGCGGTAGCGCCGATCTCGCGCCAGGACATGGTGCAAACCAGGTCGGGCTGCGGCGTGTAGCCACGGTGGCGCCAGAACGTATCGAGGGCGACCCAGCCGGCCGGCCGCGCCGGATGGTCGTCAGGTCGGCGAACCCCGCAGAACGTGGCGAAATCAACGGTGGAAACCGCCCGCGCATGCGCCTCGCGGGCGGCGAAGAACGCCACCCCGATGCCGCGTCCGCGCCACGGACGCAGCAGCACCGATTCGCCGAAATAGAAGAAGCGCGCCGGGTCCCAGCCGCGGGCGCGGAACGGTGCGGTGATGGCGGCGGTCTCGTCCTCCAGCGGCAGGCAGGTGGCCGCACCGACCGCCTCCGCGCCGTCGAAGGCCACGATCACCGCCGCGCGCGGGCTGTCGGCGTAGCGGCGGAGATAGCCGGCCTCGTAGCCATCATCGCCCTCATACAGATAGGGAAAATCACGGAACACGGTGATGCGCAGCCGGGCGAGCGCGGGCAGCAGCGGCAACAGCGCCCTGCCCTGCAGCGTCTCGATGCGAATATCCGCCATTTTCCCCTTCCCTGACGCCACGGATGTTCCCTCCCCAGAGGCGGCAAGCCCAATGCCACAGGCGCGCCGGTGCGGCCAGATGGCGGCGGCCCGATTGCCCTGGGTCCGGGCGTTGTCGCGCTATCCGTCATTGATTAGAAAGAGCAGGCCGAATCGACCGCATGGCCTTGGCGCCTTGCGCAATCAACCCTGCAGTCACGGCCGCCGGCCGTTCCTTGCTTGCCGTCCACAGCCAGGAGACGACAGTGTCCATCCGCAGCGACCCTGGGGCCATCATCACCGTCAGGCGCTTTGCCGGCCGTACTGGCGGCTCTGAGCATTTCATCACCGTCGAGCCGTCCGGCGAGGGGGATTTCGCCGCCCAGCTCGACAGCGTCACCCGGAACTACGCGCAAGCCGTGCGGGCCAGCGGCCTGTCGCCGGAGACGGCGATTTTCCGCCGGATTCTGGTCAGCGACGTGCTGAACCAGGCGGCGGCGGTGAACGCGAGCGCCCTGGCCGATGATCCGGCCGCCGGCCCGGTCGCGGTCTCGCTGGTCCAGCAGCCGCCCTTGCCGGGCCGCAAGATCGCCCTGCTGGCCTACCATGTGGACGGCGATGCCGGCCTCACCAAGCATCGCCTGTCGCCGCGGCACATGGTGGTGCAGAAGGCCGGGCTGCGCCATCTCTGGAGCACCGGGCTGCTCAGTGGCCGCCGGGAACATGGTGTCTCCAGCTTCGACGAGACGACATCGGTGTTCCAGCAGCTGATCGCCACCCTGGCCGAACAGGGCGGCACGCTGGAAGCCGATTGCGTGCGGACCTGGCTGTATGTCAAAGGCGTGGATGTGTTCTACCAGGATCTGGTGGATGGCCGCACCCTTCTGTTCACCGAGCACGGCCTGACCCGCGACACCCACTACATCGCCAGCACGGCGATCGAGGGCGCCTGCGGCCACCGCTACGAGGTGGTGGCGATGGACGCCTATTCCGTGCTCGGCCTGGTGCCGGAGCAGATCGGCTACCTCAACGATTTCGACCTGCTCTGCGCCACCGACGAGTACGACGTGACCTTCGAGCGCGGCACCCGCATCGGCTATGCCGACCGCGCCCATCATTTCATTTCCGGCACCGCCAGCATCGACCGTCTCGGCCGGGTCGTGCATCCCGGCGACGTGCTGCGCCAGCTCAACCGCGCGCTCGAAAACGTCGAGGGATTGCTGCGTTCCGGCGGCGCCGGGCTGGCCGACATGATGTATCTGACCGTGTATCTGCGCGACGCATCCGATTTCGACCGGGTGCGCGACTGCCTGCACGAGCGCTGCGCCGGCCTGCCCACGCTGGTGGTGCAGGCGCCGGTGTGCCGCCCGGACTGGCTGGTCGAGGTCGAGGGCGTGGCGGTCGCCGCCAACGCCGAGCCGGCGCTACCCGGGTTCTGAACGCGAAGCCGGCGGGAAACATGACGGGCCTCGCTGCAGGGCAATCGCATTTGGATTTTTTGACGCCCGCAAGCGTCATTCGACGATCGATCTCGCGGCCTGTGGCCAAGTTTGCGGCGTCCCGAAGTCTCGGATGGCGGCAAATTCGGCCGTAGCGTTCCAAATGCGATCGCCCTGGGCCTCGCTGCCCCCTGGCTTCCCTTTTGCCGCCCCGGCATGACATGATGTTCCCCTTCTCCGCCGCAGCAGACAGAGGCCAAGGATGAAACGATATCTTATCATTGGCGTGGCTTCGCTGGTCGTCCTGGTTATTGTCTTCGCGTGCGGCGGCGCGATCATCGGCGGCATTGGATCTGCCTATCGCTCGACGGCCGAGCACCTGTCCTGGGGGGTCGACCAGAAGATCGCCGAGCAGGCCCGGCCGGCGCCGCCGGACCGGGCGGCGGTGATCTCGGAACTCAGCCGGATCGCCGAGACGCGGCAGTCCCTTCAGCCCAGCGCCTCCACCGCCGCGCATATGCACGACCTGCTGCGCAAGGCCGCCTCGATGATGGCCGGCAGCGAGGCGATGGGAGCCTTGCGTGACATGCAGGACGCGCGCGGTCACCTGCGCGACCTCGGCGCCGCCATCGCCGACCGGCTGCTGGCCGGCCAGGATGTCAAGGACCTGCAGGAGCAGCAGACCAAGGCCACCGCGGACCTCGCCCATGCCAGCCAGGATTTTGCCAAACGGCTCACCGATCTCGGCATGCAGATGACGCCGGACCAGGCGGAGCTGATCGCCATCGCCCCCAACGGCGACGATCTGGTGGCGCTGCTGGGCATGCAGGCCAACGTCGCCCATTTCGTGGCGCAACTGCGCACGACGGTGGAACAGAACCGCAGCAATCCCGATCTGCTCAAGCGCTATTACGGCCTGAACGTCGTGCTGTGCGAAATGGTGGAAACGCTGCAGGCGGATGTGCGCGACCGCATCAAGGACCGCTATTTGCCGCGGCTGGAGGCCATCCAGAAGGAGAATCTCGGCCTGCAGCGCAAGGCGCAGGAAAGCATGAAGCAGGCGCCCGCACCCGAGCAGAAGGGCTATGCGTCGAACCTGCAGGCGCTGCAGGGAACGGCGGAGATCCTGCCGGTCTACCGCCAGTATCTGGCCCAGCAGGGCGAGCAGCTCGATGTCGCCATCGATCACACCCAGGCGCTGCTCGACCTCGCCGCCAATACGGCGAGCACCATGGAGAACACGGTCGAGGTGCTCGACATGATGAACGCCGCCAACCGCGATTTCGGCGCGGTCATCAACCTGATGCCGCCGGGCACGTTGCCGCTGGACAACGACACGCTGCGCCAGGAGTTCGAGCGGATCTCGCGCAAGCTGAACGAGCCGACCAGCTAGGGCTGCCACCCCGGCGGCCTGCGCTCCTGCGCGGTGGCAGGCGCGTGCTCAACTGCCGGTTTACCGCTCCGAACGCGGATCAAACGCGTGCTGCAACCCGTCGCCCAGGAAATTGGCGGCGATAACGGTGACGAAAATAAGCAGCCCCGGATACACCGCCAGTGCCGGCGCCGTGCTCACCAGTTCCTGCGCGTTGTTCAGCATGTTGCCCCAGGACGGCGTCGGCGGCACCACGCCGAAGCCGAGGAAGCTGAGGACTGATTCAAACAGGATCACCCGCCCAACTGTCAGCGTGAACGACACGATGATCGGCGTCGCCACGTTCGCCAGCACGTGCGACAGCATCACATCGGCCGGACCCGCCCCGCTCGCCCGCGCCGCCCGCACATAGTCGCGCTGCTTCACCGCCAGCGTCGCCGCCCGCACGATGCGCGCAATCGACGTCCAATCGACGATGGCGATAATGACCACGATGCGCCAGAACCCGGCCGCCCCGGAGCGGGCAAATTCCTGGGAAAAACCGAGCTTGGTCAAATCCACCGCGCCCAGCACGATCAGCAGCGGCAGCAGCGGCAGGCTCATCATGCCGTCGGTGAAGCGCATCAGCACCGCATCCACCCGGCCGCCGAAATACCCCGCGGGGATGCCGATCAGCAGCCCCAGCGTGCCGCTGAAGGCGGTCGCCAGCAGGCCGACCAGCAGCGAAATCTGCCCGCCCACCATCAGCCGCACCAGCTCGTCGCGGCCGGCATCGTCGGTGCCCAGCCAGTGCGCGGCCGAGGGCGGATCGAAGCGCGACAGCAGATCGGTGGCGTCGGGATCGAAGCCGGCGAACCATTGCATCGGAAAGGCCGCCAGCGCGAACACCCCCAGCAGCGCCAGCACCGCCAGTGCCGCCATGCCGGTGCGGTGCCGGCGGAACCGCCGCCAGCGCAGCCGCCAGACGCTCAGCGCCGCATCGGTGCCCGGCCGCGCGACCGCGTTCATGCCAGGGAAATTCGCGGATCGAGCCAGCCATAGGCAATATCGGCCAGCAGATTGCTCAGCAGGGTCACCAGGGTGGCGAAAAGCAACCCGGTCAGCGCCAGGTTGTAGTCGTTGCCGAGGATCGAATCGTAGATCATCTTGCCCATGCCGGGCTGGGCGAACATGGTCTCGGTCAGCAGCGCGCCGCCGAACAGCGCGCCGAAGTTCAGCGCCATCACCGTCACCACCGGGATCAGCGCGGTGCGGAAGGCATGCACCAGCACCACCCTGCCCTCCCCGGCGCCCTTGGCGCGGGCCGTGCGCACATGGTCCGAACGCAGACTCTCGATCATGCTGGCGCGGACGAAGCGGGTGAACCCGCCGGTCTGCGCCAGCGCCAGCGTGACCACCGGCATGACCATGTGGCGCGCATAATCCATGAAGCTGCCATCGCCCACCGTTGCGATGCCGCTGGCCGGGAACCAGTGCAGGTGCACGGCGAACACCAGGATCATCATCAGCGCCAGCCAGAACACCGGCACCGAAATGCCGGCGAAGGCGAACAGGCTGACCAGCGCATCGACCGGCCCGCCCGGCCGCAACGCCGCCAGGATGCCGAGCGCGAATGCCAGCAGAACCGGGGCGGTGAAGCTGATGATCATCAGCTTGCAGGTCTGCCACAGCGCCGGTGCCAGCACCTCCAGCACCGGCGCCGCGTGCAGGCGCGAATAGCCGAAATCGCCCTGCACCGCGGCCCACAGCCAGTGGCCGTAGCGCGACAGCAGCGGCTGATCGAGGCCGTAGATCCGGCGCAGCGCCGCCACGGATTCGGGCGTGGCGGCGGGATTGCTGGCGATCATGATGTCGATCGGATCGCCGGGCATCAGCCCGATCAGGTTGTAGATGACGAACGACATCACCAGCAGCACAAGGGCGGCCTGCAGCATGCGCCGGAGAATGAAGCGCGCCATGCCCCCTCAGTCCTTGAAGTGGCAGGCGGCGAGCTGCGCCGGCCGGCCCGGCGCCGGTGCCAGCACCGGCGCATCGTGACGGCATATTTCCTGCGCCTTCGGGCAGCGCGGATGGAACACGCAGCCGGGCGGCGGCGCCAGCGGGCTCGGCATTTCACCGCGAATGGCCGGCACGCGGCGCCTTCGCACGCCGAGGCGCGGCACGCTGTCCAGCAACGCGCGCGTATAGGGGTGCGAGGGCCGCACGAACAATTCCTGCCGGGACGCCAGTTCCACCAGCCGGCCCAGGTACAGCACCGCCACCCGATCGACCAGATGGTTCACCACCGCCAGATCATGGGTGATGAACAGGAAGGAAAGCCGGTGCGCCTCCTGCAATTCCTTCATCAGGTTCAGGATCTGGCTCTGGATGGACACATCCAGCGCCGAAAGCGGTTCGTCGGCCACGATCAGCGCCGGCGCCGGCGCGAGCGCGCGGGCGATGGCGATGCGCTGGCGCTGGCCGCCGGAAAATTCGTGCGGGTAGCGGTTCAGCGCATCGCGCGGCAGCCCCACCTGCCCCACCAGCTCCGCCGCCCGTGCACGCCGCCCGGCGGCGCTGCCGATGCGCTGGATGCGCAGCGGCTCGGCGATGATGTCGGACACCGGCATGCGCGGATCGAGCGCGCCGAACGGGTCCTGGAACACGATCTGGATGGCGCGCCGCGCCTCCCGCCAAATGGCCGCATCCATGGTGCGCCCGCGGAAGCGCAGCGTGCCGGCGCTTGGCGGCTGCAGCCCCGCCACCACGTTGCCGAGCGTGCTCTTGCCGCTGCCGCTCTCGCCCACCAGCCCCAGCGTCTCGCCCTCGGCAATGCTGAAGGACACATCCTGGGCCGCGCGCAGCACCCGCCGCCGGCCGCCGAACAACCCGCCACCGCCGAGATCGAACTGCACGCTGATGCGGTCCAGCGCCACCAGTTCGGCGGCGGCGCTCATGCGCCCGCCTTGAAGCAGGCGACCACATGGCCGGGCGCCATCTCCACCAAAGCCGGCTCGGCGATCCGGCAGGCGGCGTCGGCGCGCGGGCAGCGATCGGCGAAACGGCAGAAGCCGCCGGCATCGGCGTCGGCCACGCCGCCCGCGATCACCGGCAGCCGCGCGACCCGATGGTCCGGGTCCGGCAGGGTCGCGATCAGCCCCTGCGTGTAGGGATGCAGCGGCTGGGCGAACAACGCTTCCGCCGGCGCCCGCTCGACGATCCGGCCCGCGTACATCACGATGATTTCGTGCGCGATCGCGCTCACCACGGCGAGGTTGTGGCTGATGAACTGGATCGCCATGCCGGTGCGGTCCTGCAGATCCTGCAGCAGGTCGAGGATCTGCGCCTGGATGGTCACGTCGAGTGCCGTGGTCGGCTCGTCGGCGATCAGCAATCGCGGCGCGCAGGCCAGCGCCATGGCGATCACCGCGCGCTGGCACATGCCGCCGGAAAGCTGGTGCGGATAGGCGCGCGCCCGGTCGCGCGGCGCGTTGATGCCGACCGCTTCCAGCAGGCCCACCGCCTCCCGCTCGCCCTCGCGCCAGCCCATGCCGTCGCGGTGCAGCACCAGCGATTCGGCGATCTGCCGGCCGATCGTCATCACCGGGTTCAGCGCCGTCATCGGCTCCTGGAACACCATGGCGATATCCGCCCCGCGCAGCGCCCGCCAGGCGGCGCGCGACTGGCCCACCAGTTGCCGCCCGTCGAAGCGGATCGCGCCCTCGACCCGGCCGGGCGGCGGCACCAGGCCGATCAGCGCCAGCGCGGTGACGCTCTTGCCGCAGCCGCTCTCGCCCACCACGCCGAGGGTGCGGCCGGCCGCCAGCGCATAGGAAATGCCGGCGACCGCCCGGCGCACGCCGCCGGCGTGCGGGAACGACACGCATAAATCCGCGACCTCCAGCAGCGGCACCGTCATTCCGCGTGCCAGTCCTCGGCCCACAGGCTGGAATAATCGCTATGGCCGGTCGGGCGCACGCCTTTCAGCCATTTCGGCAGCACATAGGCGTCGGCCCGGAAGAACAGCGGCAGCGCCGGCAGTTGCTCGGCATAGATACGCTGCATCGCCGCCCAGGCCGCGCGCTGGTGGCCCGGATCGAGATCAGTCTCCGCCGTCAGGATCGCCGCATCCATGCCGGCGTCGCGGAAGCCCATGTAGTTCGATCCGCCCCAGTTATTCGCTGCCGTCGGAACCTGGTCGGAGGCCAGGGTTTGCCGCGGCGGATAGCTGATGCCGGTGGACCAGGCATACATCACCATGCCGGAGAACTGGCGCCGCCTCAGAGTCTCGCCGAACAGCACCCGCGCCGGTTCATTGTTCACCAGCGCCTCCACGCCGACCGCGCGCCACTGGTCCTTCATCACCTGCTGCGCCAGTTCGCGCACGCGGTTGCCGGCGGTGGTGCGAAACTCCAGGCTCAGCCGCTCGCCGCGCCCGTTCCGGCAGATGCCATCGGGTCCGGGACGCCATCCCGCCTCGGCCAGCAGCGCGCGGGCGTGCGCCGGATCGGCGGGCGGAACCGCCACCGCCTCGTCATGCATCGGATCGAGCGGGGTGACGAAGCCTGCCGCCACCGGCTGCATGCCGTCGAACAGCCGGTCCGCCAGGGTGCGCCGGTCCAGCGCCAGCAGCAGCGCCCGGCGCACCCGGATATCGGCGAGGATCGGATTGTCCAGGTTCAGGTCGATATGCTCATAGCTGAGCGCCGGCTTGAACAGGTAGGTCCAGTCATCAGGATGCTGGCGGCGCAGCGCCAGCACCTGGTCCAGGGTCAGCGACGGCGCGTCGCCGGGCGCGAAGTCCACGTCGCCCGATTGCAGATTGGCCTGCAGCGCCGCGGTGTTCTCGATGGCGCGGATGACGATGCGGCGGAAGCCGGGCGCGGTGCCGTGCCAGTACGGGTTCGGCTCCAGTACCACCTGGGCGCCGGAATCGTACTGGGTGATCCGGTACGGACCGTTGTACAGCCCCGGCGTGGTGGGCGCGCGCGCATACAGGGTCTGCTTGGCGTAGTCGCCCGGCTGCTTCGCCGCCGCCGCCGGCTTCGCTTCCAGATGCTCGGGCAGCATTCCCGGCAGATGGTCGAACTGGGTCCATATCTGGTTCAGGTGCATCACCGCGGTGAGGTCATCGATCACCTCGATGCTGTCCACCCGCAGCCAGTAGCTCAGATCGGCAAAGCCCGAGGCGGGATCGTGGCCGAGCTTCCACGTGAAGGCCAGGTCGCGCGCCGTCACCGGCACGCCGTCGCCCCAGAGGAGGCCGGGCCTCAGCTTGACCGTCACCGCCATGCCGCGCCCTTCCATCCGCGCCAGCCCGTTCGCCAGGCTGGGCAGTTCGGTGCATTGCAGGCAGGTATTCTTCCAGTCGCTGTCGAAGGCGCTGATCGGCCGCAGGCCGAACCCCATCGTGTAGACTTTGATCGCCTCGGGATCGATGGCGGGATGCAGGGTGGCGGGGAACTGCGAGACCCCGATCACCAGTTGCTCGCGCGGCGCGGCATATGCAGGAGTGGAAAAGACCACCATCGCCGCGACGGCCATGACGGCCCTCGACCTCATCCTTCGTCTCCCGCGAGCCGGTTTGCCGGTCTCCTTGGCAAGCAGACAATCAGATGGCCGCGCCGGTCAAGGCCCCCGGCCCTCCTTCGTCCGATCGCCGCCGCCACTGGCCGCCAACCCGTCAGCGCAGCCCGTACAACGCCCGTGCATTGCCGTTGTACACCCCCCGCCGCTCCTCCTCGGACAGACGGATGGGGAAGACCTGCTCGGGATCGTCCATGTCCCAATGCGGGTAGCCAGTGGCGAACAGGATGCGGTCCCAGCCCACCCAGTCGATCACCCGGCGCAGATCCTCCGGCCGCTCGGGCGCCTCGGCGGGCTGGGTAGTGAACCAGAAATGCCGGCGAATGGTCTCCGAGGGCGGATTGGTCAAATGCGGCACCTCGTCGCGCATGCGCGCCCAGGCGTGGTCGAGCCGCCAGCACAAGGACGGCACCCAGGCGAATCCCGCCCCGATCATCACCACGCGCAACGAGGGATGCAGCGCGAACACTCCCTCGGTGACCAGACTGACCACCACGGCCTGCTGCGAAATCGCGACCTCGTGTTGCTCCTCCACGCCGTAGCTGGGCCAGCCCGTGCCGGTAACCGCGTGGCCGTTGCTGCCCGAGTTGTGCAGACCGACCGGCAGGTTATGGCGGGAGGCGGCGTCATAGACCGGCCAGTAGCGGCGCCGGCCGAGCGGCTCGATGGTATGGGTGACCATGCCGACCTGGACGAAACCGGCATGGCCAGCCCAGCGCTCGATCTCCTCCGCCGCCGCCTCGGGGTCCTCGCCGGGCACCATGATGGCGGCCTTCAGGCGCTTGTCCCGGCTGGTCCAGTGCTCGACCGCCCACTCGTTCAGGGCGCGGCACAGGGCGGCGCCGAGTTCCTGGTTGCGCTGGTCCATGCCCTGCGGAAACAGCAGATGCAGCAGCCCGTACTCGACATCGTAGCGGTCGAGCAACTGGGTCCGCAGCAAAGCGAGGTCCGAACCCGGCGGCCAGGCCCCAGACTCGCGTGGCCCCCGGCGCTACCCTGGGACAGGGCAAGGCACCCAGGAAGGGTGCAGGCTGGCGGAATCCATAAGCGTCCAGATGGTCCCGCCAGCGTTTGGACAGATAGGGGTGCAGGTCCTTCAGCGAGCGCAGCGCGTGGTGGACGCCGCAATCGATCACCCGCGGGCGCGGGCGGGCGCGCTTTTCGCGCAGCGCCGCGCCCGCCGGGGCGTCATCGGGGCTCATGCCGTCGTCTCCGCGGGCGTGCGCGCCGTTGCGTCGTGCCCGGTTCCCTTGCCCATGGGCGGCTGCAGGCGCGGATAGGTCGCCTGCGCGTTGTCCACCAGCACACGGCGGCGCAGCGCGGCCGGAAAGCCGGGCGGAAAGGCGTCCCGCCCCTCGAACTGCCAGTGCGGATAATCGGTCGAGAACAGCAGCATCTGGTCGGCGCCGAGCTGGTCGAGCACATGGCCAAGCTCCCGCGGCTCGGGCGGGGCATCGGCGGGCTGCAGGGTGACGCGCACATGCGCGCGGATGATGTCGGCGGGCGGGCGGTCCACCCAGGGCACTTCCGCGCGCATCGCCTGCCAGGTCTGGTTGGCCCGCCACAGGAAAGCGGGCAGCCAGGTGAAGCCGGATTCCAGCAGCACCACGGTCAGGCGCGGATATTTGTGGAACACGCCCTCGCTGACCAGGCTCAGCAATTGCGCCTGGAAGGCCAGCGACGTGGTGACGTAGTCCTCCAGGTGGTAGGACGGCCAGCCATTGCTGGTGGTGGCGTGGCGCGCGGTGGTGCCGGCATGGATGGCCAGCGGCAGGCCATGCCGCTCAGCCGCCGCCCAGATCGGCCACAGCAGCCGCTTGCCAAGCGGCATGTTGCCCATGGCCAGCACCATCACCTGCACGAAACGCGGATCACCGGCCCGCCGCTCGATCTCCTCGACCGCCAGTTCGGGGTTCTGGAGGGGGATGATGATGGAGGCGCGCAGCCGCTTCTCCTGGTCGAGCCATTCGGCGGCGATCCAGTCGTTCAGCGCGCGGGCCAGGGCGGCGGCCAGGAATTCGTTACCCAGCCCCTCGATGCCGTACAGGCAGTTAAGGATGGCGATCTGCGAACCGAAGCCGTCGAGCACATGCGTCCGCAGCGTGGCCAGATCGCTGCCGGGCCTGCCGCCGCCGGCGGCGGGGCGCCAGTCGGCGCGGCCATGCGCCGGCGCGCCGGAGGGGAAACACATCAGGTCGAGTCCGTCGATGCCGCGGACCGTTACCTGCGCGCGCCAGTAAACGTCGAGATACGGCAGCAACGTCGCCATGCCGGGAGGCGCCGGATGCACATCGCAGTCGATGCCGCCAAGGGTCGGAGCCCTCATGTAACGTCACTCCTGGCTACGCAGGCGGGCGGCGCACGCTACACCCCGCGCCCGTTGCCGGTCCATGCGGCGATTTGCATGCAGGGATTTCCATGCGGATGCGCGCCGTTCAGGCGGTGCGCCCGCGCCAAGCCGCCAGCAGCGTGAAGGCCACCGCCAGCAGGCTCGGCCCGATGAACAGTCCCAGGAAGCCGAACGACAGGAACCCGCCGAACACGCCAAGGATGACCAGCGTCAGCGGCATCGCCACCCCGAAACTGATCAGCACCGGCCGGATCACATGATCGGCGGCGCTGACCAGCACGCACCAGCCGACCATGAACAGCGCCCAGCCCACCGCCCCGCCCTGGTACAGCCACCACGCCGAGCCGAGGCCGATGACATAGATCAGCGGCGCGCCGATCTGGCTGAGCGAGAGCAGCAACGTGATGAAGCCGAAAGTCGGCGCGCCGACGACGCCGGCGATGGCGAGTCCCGTCCCCATCAACGTCGCCTGCAGCGCCGCGGTGCCGACCACGCCATAGGCGACGCCGCGCAACGAGGCGCCGGCGGTGTCCAGCGCGCCGGCCGCGGCGTCGCCGCCCAGGCGGCGCAGCACGGCGCGCAACTCGGCGGCCAGCTCACGCCCGTGCACCCAGAACATGGTGGCGACGGCCAGCGCCAGCACAAGCTGCAGCAGGCTGTCGGCCAGGCCGGCGGCGACCGCGACCAGGGTGTGGCGCAGCGACTCGGAATAGGGCGAGAGCGTCTCGACCAGATCAAGCTCGCCGCTGGCGGCATTGCCCCACAGCTCGGCGATCTGCTCGCCGACCAGCGGCAGGGAAGCGATCCAGTCGGGCGGGGTGTGCGGCAGGGTGGCGAGGAACTCGGCAATACGCTCGCTGCCATGCGCCACCTGACTGGCCAGGCCGGGGGCCAGGATCAGCGCCGGGATCGCCAGCAGGCAGAGCGCGAGCAACAGCAGCACGAAGGCCGCGGCGCTGCGCGGCAGGCCGATGCGCACGAGCACGTCGCGCAACGGCCAGGCGGCCACGGCCAGGATGGCGCCGAACAGAATGGCGGTGAAGAAGGGCCGCAGCACCTCGAACACGCCGCCCAGCAGCAGGGCGATGAGCAGGAGAACGAGGGCGCGCTCGATCGTGGCGACGTGCGGGTGGTCGGACATGGCCAAACCTAGCCGTTCCGCGCCGGAATTGCACCGAAAGACGGAAAGACGCAACGAAGATGGGTCAGCGGGCGCTGCCGGCGGTTACCGCATCGCCGCTCCGTCTGCCGCCGCCACGTCTGCCGTCAGGCCGCCAGCTTGTCCAGTTCGCGCACCACCGCCTCGCCCATCACCTGGGTGCCGACGCGGGCGCTGCCCGGCGCCATGATATCCGCCGTGCGCAGGCCGTTCGCCAGCACGTTCACACAGGCGCGCTCGATCAGCGCCGCATCCTCCTCCAGCCCGAAGGAGTAGCGCAGCAGCATGGCGAAGCTGAGAATCTGCGCCAGCGGATTGGCGACCCCCTTGCCGGCGATATCCGGCGCGCTGCCATGGATCGGTTCGTACAGCGCATGCCGCCGGCCGGTCGCATCGGGCGCCCCCAGCGTCGCCGAGGGCAGCATGCCGAGCGAGCCGGTCAGCATCGAGGCGAGGTCCGACAGCAGATCGCCGAACAGATTGCCGGTAACGATCACGTCGAACTGGCGCGGGTTGCGCACCAGCTGCATGGCGCAGTTATCGGCATACATGTGGCTGAGCCCGACATCCGGGTATTCCGCGTCCCGCAGCGCCTGCACGGTCTGCCGCCACAGCAGACCGGTTTCCATCACATTGGCCTTTTCCACCGAGCAGACCCGGTTCTGCCGCTTCCGCGCGAGGTCAAGTGCCACCCGGGCGACGCGCTCGATTTCCGGCGTGGTGTAAACCTCGGTGTTGATGCCGCGCTTGCTGCCGTCCGGCAGGGTTTCCACCCCGCGCGGGGTGCCGAAATAGATGCCGCCGGTGCTCTCGCGCACGATCATCAGGTCGAGGCCGCGGATCACCTCGGGCTTCAGCGTGCTGGCATCGACCAGCGGGTCGTACACGATGGCGGGGCGAAGATTGGCGAACAGGCCAAGCTCGCTGCGCAACCGCAGGATGGCGATTTCCGGCCGCGTAGCGAAACCCAGCGTATCCCATTTCGGGCCGCCGACCGCGCCGAACAGCACGGCATCCGCCTCCAGCGCGCGCTGCATCGCGGCGTCGGTGATCGCGGTGCCGGTGGCGTCGATGGAGGCGCCGCCGACCAAATCCTCGGTGAGATCGAATGCAACCGCGCGGCGGCGGTCCATCCAGTCGATCACGCGGCGAACCTCATGCATGACCTCGGGACCGATGCCATCGCCCGGGAGGATCAGGAGCTTCTTGTTGGCGGGCATGTTTCGCAGTCCTTCTGAGGTCGGAAGAAAGTTCGCCCTCCCGCAAGAGGAGGGCAGAGAAAGACTTGGATCGTGGAAAACTTAGATCGTGATCGCCGGCTGCCAGGATTTCTCCTCGCGCTGCCGCGCTTCATAGCTGTCGATGGCGGGCGCGTGCTGCAGCGTCTGGCCGATATCGTCCAGCCCGTTCAGCAGCAAATGCTTGCGGAACGGATCGATCTCGAAGCGGATCTTTTCCCCGTTCGGGCGCAGGACGATTTGTTCCGCAAGGTCGATGGTCAGCCGCGCGTTGCCGCCCATGCGCGCATCCTGCATCAGCAGGTCGCAGACCTCCCGCGGCAGGCGGATCGGCAGGATGCCGTTCTTGAAGGTGTTGTTGTAAAAAATATCGGCGAAGTCCGGCGCGATGACGCAACGGATGCCGAAATCCAGCAGCGCCCACGGGGCATGCTCGCGCGAGGAACCGCAGCCGAAATTCTCATGCGCGATGAGAATCTGCGCGCCACGGTACGGCTCCTGGTTGAGCACGAAATCCGGCCGTTCGTTGCCGTCCGCGTCGTAGCGCAGCGTGTCGAAAAGATTCACGCCGAGCCCGGTGCGCCGGATGGTCTTGAGAAACCGCGCCGGAATGATCTTGTCGGTATCGACGTTTGCCATCGGCAAGGGCGCCGCGACGGCGGTGAGGGTCGTAAACGCGTCCATTACACCAGCTCCCGGACATCGGTGAGGCGGCCGGTCACCGCGGCGGCGGCGGCCATCGCCGGCGACAGCAGATGCGTCCGCCCGCCCGGTCCCTGGCGACCCTCGAAATTGCGGTTGGAGGTGCTGGCGCAACGCTGCCCCGGGGTGAGCTTGTCCGGGTTCATGCCCAGGCACATCGAGCAACCGGCCTCGCGCCACTCGAAGCCGGCCTCGCGCAGGATGCGGTCCAGCCCCTCCTGCTCGGCCTGCAGCTTCACCAGGCCCGAGCCCGGCACGACCATGGCACGCACGCCCGGCGCCACGCGGCGGCCTTGCACCAGTTGCGCCACCGCCCGGATATCCTCGATGCGGCCGTTCGTGCAGGAGCCGATGAACACCACGTCCACCGCCAGCTCGGACAGTTTCTGGCCCGGAATCAGGCCCATGTACTCGACCATGCGGGCGATCTGCGCGCGCTTGGCCTCGTCGGCCTCGTCCTCCGGGTTCGGAACCGTGCCGGTGATCGGCAGCACCGCCTCGGGACTGGTGCCCCAGGTGACCATGGGGGCGACGGCGGCGGCATCCAGGGTGACGGTCTTGTCGAAGACGGCGCCGGGGTCGGATGGCAGGCTGCGCCAATAGGCGACGGCCCGGTCGAACGCCTCGCCTTGCGGCGCGAATGGCCGGCCGCGCACATAGTCGAACGTGGTTTCATCGGGCGCGATCAGGCCGGCCCGCGCGCCCGCCTCGATCGACATGTTGCACACCGTCATGCGTCCGGCCATGTCGAGCGCGCGGATCGCTTCGCCGCCGAACTCGATCACGTGGCCGTTGCCGCCGGCGGTGCCGATCCGGCCGATGACGGCCAGCACGATATCCTTCGCCGTGCAGCCCGGCGGCAGCGTGCCGTCCACCCGGACCGACATGTTCTTCGCCGGCTTCTGCAGCAGCGTCTGCGTCGCCAGCACGTGCTCGACCTCGGAAGTGCCGATGCCGAAGGCCAGCGCGCCCAGCGCCCCATGGGTGGAGGTATGCGAATCGCCGCAGACGATGGTCATGCCGGGCAGCGAGGCGCCCTGCTCGGGGCCGACGATGTGCACGATGCCCTGCCGCGCATCCAGCACCGGAATGTAGGGCACGCCGAAGGCGGCCACATTCTGCTCCAGGGTTTCCACCTGGAGGCGGCTTTCCGGCTCGGCGATGCCCTGGCTGCGGTCGGAGGTCGGGATGTTGTGGTCCACCACCGCGAGCGTCGCATCAGGCCGACGCACGCTGCGCCCGGCATTCCGCAGCCCCTCGAAGGCCTGCGGGCTGGTCACCTCGTGCACGAGGTGACGGTCGATGTACAGCACGCAGGTGCCATCGGGCAGACGCTCGACGACGTGGCTGTCCCATACCTTGTCGAACAGGGTGCGGGGCTTGTTCTGGGCCATGGACGTTCCCTCCTCCGGCACAAGCAGCCGCTATTCGGCCTGCGCCTGCTCCGCCACGGGGACGGCGCCCGCGGTGCCAGGCACCTCGCGGGCGCGCTCGGCGATGCGCGCCGACTTGCCGCTGCGGCCGCGCAGGTAATACAGCTTCGCCCGCCGCACATCGCCGCGGCGCACCACCTGGATCTCGGCGATCACCGGCGAATACAGCGCAAACACGCGTTCCACGCCCTCGCCGTAGCTGATCTTGCGCACGGTGAAGTTGGAATGCAGGCCCTTGTTCGAACGAGCGATGCAGACACCCTCGAAAGCCTGGGTGCGGGTGCGCTCGCCCTCGACCACCTTGACCGACACGCGCAACGAATCGCCGGGGCGGAATTCGGGAATCGGGCGGATGGCGCTGAGGCGGGCGACCTCTTCCGCCTCGAACTGCTGGATGATGTTCATGGCTTGTCCTTTCGTATTTTTCTACGGCGCGCCGGGCATGGTGGCAACCGGCCCGCCCGCATGGGCTGAGCGATACGCGGCCCACAGATCGGGCCGGCGTTCGCGGGTGATGCGTTCGGATTCCTGCCGCCGCCAGGCGGCGATGGCGGCGTGGTGGCCGGACAGCAGCACATCCGGCACAAGTCGCCCCTGCCACTCGGCCGGGCGGGTGTAGTGCGGATATTCCAGCAGCCCGGCGGAAAAACTCTCCTCGTCAGCGCTCTCGGCCGCCCCCATCACGCCGGGCAGCAGGCGCACGCAGGCATCCAGCAGCACCATGGCGGGCAGTTCGCCGCCCGAGAGCACGTAGTCGCCGATGTTGATTTCCTCGAGCCCGCGCGCCTCGATGACCCGCTGGTCGACGCCCTCGTAGCGGCCGCACAGCAGCACCACGCCGGCGCCGTCGCGCCAGGTCGCGCACCCGGGCCTGGGTGAGCGGGGCGCCGCGCGGGGTGAGGTAGATGGCGGGCCGTCCGTCCGCGACCGCCTGCAGCGCCGCATCGAGCACGTCGGGGCGCATCACCATCCCGGCGCCGCCGCCGAACGGCGTGTCGTCCACGCTGCGGTGGCGGTCGGTCGCGTGGGCGCGGATGTCGTGCGCAAGCAGCGACCAGATCCCCCGCTCCAGCGCGCGGCCGGCCAGCGACTGGCCCAGCGGCCCGGGAAAAGCGTCGGGGAACAGCGTCAGCACGCTGGCGCGCCAGGGAGCGGTCATGCCGCGTCCTCCGCCTGACCCGGCACCACGATCTCCGCGGGCAGCACCACCGTGATCCGCCCGCCGGCGATATCGACCACCGGCACGCAGGCGCGGGTGAACGGCACCAGCAGCGCACCGATCTCCAGACTGGCCCCGGCGCCGTAATCATGCACGGTATCGACGCGCCCGAGCGGCTTGCCGTCCGGATCGACGGCCTGCAGCCCCACCAGATCGACGAGGTAGAATTCGTCGCCGTCGGCCGGCGGAAGGCGCTCGCGGTTCGCGTAGAGGCGGAGATTGACGAATTTGTCCGCCTGGGTGCGGTCGGCCACCGGCACCGGGCGCCCGTCAACGATCTCCGCCAGTTCGGCGACGCCCTCGCCGCGCCAGCGGAGGGAAAACTGCCGGCCGCGCTCATCCTGGAACGGGCCGTATGCCGGCAGGTCCGCGGGGTCGGCGGTGTAGCTGTGCACGCGCACCAGCCCCCGCACGCCATGCGGCCTGCCCACCACGCCCATCAGGATGCGACGCTCCGGCACCTGAGCCCCGGTCACCTGAGCCCCGGTCAGCCCGCGGCTTTGGCGCGTTCCTGCGCCTTCTTCTTCGGCAGCGACTGCTTCGGCTGCTCGACAAACACCGGCATCGGCGCCAGGCCGGCACTGGCCAGGAAGCGGGCGACCCGGTCGGTCGCCAGCGCGCCCTCGCTGAGCCAGTGGGTGATGCGCTCGTTCTGCAGGCGCACGCGGTCGGCGTGCTCGGCCGGCAGCATCGGGTTGTAGCTGCCCACCTTCTCGATGAAGCGGCCGTCACGCGGCGAGCGGCTGTCGGCCACCACGATGTGGTAGTACGGCCGCTTCTTGGCGCCGGCGCGGGCAAGTCGGATCTTCAGGCCCATGGGGAATCAGGTCTCCGTCGTTTCAGGTCGGGTAAGGAAAAAATCAGAACTGCCGCCGGTTGCCGGGCATCAGGGCGGACAGGCCGTGCCGCATCAGCCCCTTCTGCCCCAGCTTGTTCATGCGCTTCATCATGTTCGACATCTCGTCGAACTGCTTGAGCAGCCGGTTGACCTCCTGCACGGAGGTGCCCGAGCCGGCGGCGATGCGCTTCTTGCGGCTGGCCTTGATGATATCGGGGGTGCGGCGCTCTTTCGGCGTCATCGAGCCGATGATGGCGACGTGGCGCTTGAACATCGTCTTGTCGAGGTCGCCCCGCCCCGCCGCGTCCAGTTGCGCCTTGATCTTGCCGGCGCCGGGCAGCATGCCGATTATCGAGGACAGGCTGCCCATCTTGTCGATCTGCTTGATCTGCTTGACATAGTCCTCGAGGTCGAAGCGGCCCTTCGCCATCTTGCGGGCGAGTTTTTCCGCTTCCTCCTGGTCGATGGTCTCGCTGGCCTTTTCCACCAGGCCGACCACGTCGCCCATGCCGAGGATGCGGCCGGCAACCCGCTCCGGATGGAACTCCTCCAGGGCGTCGATCTTTTCGCCCATGCCGACCAGCTTGATCGGCGCGCCGGTAATCGCGCGCATCGACAGCGCGGCGCCGCCGCGGGCGTCGCCGTCCATGCGGGTGATCACGATGCCGGTGACGCCGACCGCCTCGTTGAAGGCGCGCGCGGTGTTCACCGCGTCCTGGCCGGTCATGGCATCGACCACCAGCAGGGTCTCGGCCGGGTCGGT
Source organism: uncultured Alphaproteobacteria bacterium (assembly GCA_963709085.1). Classification (GTDB taxonomy): domain Bacteria; phylum Pseudomonadota; class Alphaproteobacteria; order Acetobacterales; family Acetobacteraceae; genus Rhodovastum. Next base: position 1,919,306 of record CAVPVB010000007.1, on the reverse strand, counting down.
GGCGGCGCGGACGGATTTCACCTCCTCCATCAGCACCGCGTCGATGGAAAGCCGGCCGGCAGTGTCGAGGATGACGATGTCGAACACTTCGCGCCGGGCGGTATCCATGGCGCGGGCGGCGATTTGCAGCGGCGTCTGGCCGGCGATGATCGGCAGGCTGGGCACGCCCGCCTGCTCGGCCAGCTGGGCGAGCTGCAACTGGGCGGCCGGACGCTGGGTATCGAGGCTGGCCAGCAGCACCTTCTTGCGCAGCCGCTGGGCGAACCGCAGCGCCAGCTTGCCTGAGGTGGTGGTCTTGCCCGAGCCCTGCAGGCCGACCATCAGGATGGGGATCGGCGCCGGCGCGTTCAGGTTGAGCGGCACGGCGCCGGCGCCGCCCAACTGCTCGATCATCACGTCGTTGACGATCTTCACCACCTGCTGGCCTGGCGAGACGCTGTCCAGCACCTCCTGGCCGACGGCGCGCTCGCGCACCTTGGCGACGAAGTCCTTGACTACCGGCAAGGCCACGTCGGCATCAAGCAAGGCGAGGCGGACCTCGCGCAGGGCGTCGGCGACGTCGTCCTCGCTCAGCGCGCCACGGCTGCGCAGGCGGTCGAAGACGCCGGAGAATTTTTCCGAGAGATTCTCGAACACGCAGACCCCAACACATTACGCGCCGGTGCGCGAACCTTCGCGGACCGGCGGATGAAGGCGCGGCTTATGGCGCCGTGGGGGTGGGGAGTTCAAGCAAAGGAAGGCCAGGGGCTCTGCCCCTGGCGGGTCCAGGGCAGAGCCCCATAGGCGCGAAGATAAGCGAAAGGCAAGGCCAGGGCTCTGCCCTGGACCCGCAAGGGGGCAGTGGCCCCCTTGACCCCATTCTTCAAGAAATCAATGGGTTCCAAGGGCCTTGGCCGTCGTGCCGAAGGCGCGCTGCGCGCGACGGTGGGTCCAGGGCGAAGCCCTGGTGGGGTGCGGGGCTACGCCCCGCAAAGAGTTCGATGCACCTTATCTTCGCGCCTATGGGGCAGAGCCCTGGCGTTCCTTTCCTTGCTTCCCCACCCGCACGCCGGCGATAGTCGCCGCCCCCTCGGGACGGAGATGCCTGTGCGCGCTGTTTTCCTCGCGGCTGCCCTGCTGCTGGCGGTTCCTGCCTACGCCCAGACCAGCACCGCGCCGGCCGCCGCCCGGCCGGACGCCGCCCGAACGGACGCCGAGGCACGCCCGCCTTTGCCGGCGGACAGCGTGACCCAGCACACCCTGAGCCTTCCCGGACGGACGCTGCATTTCACCGCCACCGCCGGCGCGTTCCGCCTTACCGATGCCCAGGGCAAGCCGCAGGCCGACATCGCCTATACCTCCTACACGCTAGACGGCGCCGACCCGTCCAGCCGCCCGGTCGCCTTCGCGGTGAATGGCGGCCCCGGCGCCTCCTCGGCCTGGTTGCAGCTAGGCGCGATGGGTCCCTGGCGGCTGGCGCTGCAGGGACCGCCGACCCCCTCCGCGCCACCCGTGCCCACGCCCAATGCCGAGACCTGGCTGGACTTCGCCGATCTGGTGTTCATCGACCCGCCCGGCACCGGCTTCAGCCGGCTGGCCACCAGTGCCGAGGAATTGCGGCACAAATTCTACGCGGTCGAGGGCGACATCCCGCCGCTCGCCGAGGTGATCCGCCGCTGGACGGTCCGGCAGGCGCGCACCGCCTCGCCGCGGCTGATCGTGGGCGAAAGCTATGGCGGGTTCCGCGGCCCGCGCCTGGTGCACGCGCTGCAGACCGGCGAGGGGCTGGGCGTGACCGGGCTGGTGATGGTCTCGCCGGTGCTGGATTTCGCCTGGACGAATTTCGGCACCGACCCGATGTCGCTCGCCGGCCGGCTGCCCTCGATGGCTGCGGTGGCGGCCGAGACGGCCGGGCACGAGCCGGACCTTGCGGCGGCCGAGCAATATGCCGCCACCGATTTCCTCGCCGACCTGTTACGCGGGCCGCGCGATGCGGCGGCGGTCGATCGGCTGACCTCCCATGTGGCGGCGCTGACCGGGCTCGACCCCGCGCTGGTGCGCCGCCGGGCCGGGCGGATCGACCTGGATACTTTCCAGAGCAAGCGGCTGCCCGGCGAAATAACCAGCCTGTATGACGGGACCATCGCCTCACCGGACGCCACGCCCACCACCCCGTGGCACGAGCAGCCCGACGCCGTGCTGGATGCGCTGCGGGCGCCGCTGACCAGCACCATGCTCGCGCTGTACCAGATTCTGGGCTGGCAGCCCGAAGGCCAGTACCAGGTACTGAACGAGGACGTGGCGAGCGCCTGGGATTGGGGGCATGGGTTGCATCGCCCGAATTCCGTGCAGCAATTGCGCACCGCGCTGGCGCTCGACCCCGCGCTGCGGGTGCTGGTGGCGCACGGGCGCGACGATCTGGTGACCCCCTATTTCGCGACCAAGCTGCTGCTGGCGCAAATGCCCGAAATCGGCGCGCCCGACCGGGTGCGGCTGCTGGTCACGCCCGGCGGGCACATGCTGTATTTGCGCGATGCCAGCCGGGCGGCATTGCGGGACGCCGCGCGGGCGCTGGTGGAGCGATAAGGGCGCTGGCGTGCCGCAGGGTTCAGAACTGGGCGTGCAGCCGTAACGCGAACGCGGACACCGGACCGCGCTCGCGGTTATAGGCCGGGTTGTTGACGAACTGATAGTCAGCGGAAACATTGGCAAAGCTGACGATAGAGTATTTGTAATACGTCTCCAGGATCTGCTCAGGCCCCGCCTGCGTCAGCTGTCCGTCGCCGATGATGCCGCCCAGACCGCCGGCCGCCAGATAATCCTTGCCGGCATGGGAGATCTGATTGACCACGGCGGCCAGCCCCACCGTGTCGTCCGGCCGCCCCCAGCGCGTGCCGGCCAGCGCCAGGCCGATCGACGCCGACTGGTTGATGTCGGTGAAATCGACCTCCTCCACGCTCCCCTGCGACCAGCCGGCGCGGGCGAACAGGCCCAGATCGGCGGTGATCTGCTGTTCCAGGTTGAACCCCACCCCGTATTTGCTCTGCCAGTGGCGCACATCCCCCGTGACCGGAATCTGCCCGGTCGCCGCCCCCACCGCGAGCGCGTCGTTGTAGGTGCCGAGATTGCCGAACGTGATCCAGTACAGGGCCTTCAGCTTGCCGGGCTGATCCCACAGCGTATGCCGTTCTTCCAGTTCCGCGACGTACTGGTTCTGCTGCAACAATGGCACGGCGAGATAAGCGCTGTTCGGCATGTTGGTCAGGTCGAACGCGCCGACCCTGGCAGTCCAGCGCCCCTGGTACCACTCCGCCGCGGCGCCGTAGGTGAAGCCCCAGGCATCCGCCGCATAGTCGAAGGACCCCAGGTCGAGCACTGACCAGTTCAGAAAGTCGCCGCGCGGGTCATGCGCATATCGGTTGGTATCGAAGATGTCGACGACGGAGAACTTGCCGACGGTGATCACCACCCGGTTGGCGGTCTGCGTGCCGCCAAGCTGGTTCAGGTCGGGGTCGAGTCTCTCGTCTTCGCCGCCCAGATCGATGGTCTGGCGCAGGAATGCGCGCGCCAGCCGGGCGTAGGGATCGGTCTGGCCGAGCTTGTACGCCTCGCCGCTGAGATAGCCGGCGACCCCGAAGCTGTTGCCCAGCCCATATCCCTGGTCGATCTCCGGATTGACCCAGAACTCCGCCCCTTGCCACAGACGGACGCCGCCATAGATGGTAATATCGAATGTTTCGCGGCCATTGGCATCCGGCGGCAGGCTGTGCGCTCCCACATAGGGGGAGCGGAACCCCGGCTGACCCTGCCAGACGAAGGTGCTTTGACCGTGGAGCGCCCATAGCTCCTCGGTCTCTTGTTCGGCCTGCTCTGGCGTAATCAGAATGGCTTGCGGTTGCGGCGTCGGGCCGAGTGTCTGGGCGCGGCTCATTTGTGGCGCAGCCAGCAGGCTGAAAACCACCAGCACAAAACCCGCCGGAATTTTCGGTGCGAAAAGTCGAACAAAAGGCGCAAGAACGCGCGAAGCGGACCGGTCGCTGCCCGTCAGAATCGCCATCATCGGTTCGGTGTGGGCAGTCGGCATGAGAAAATCCATCGAACCTTGTAAAAACAGGCATCCGTCAGCGAGGATTATGTGCGACAGGCAATCACACAGCCGACATGGTCAGCGTTGGGGGAACCTAGTGCAATGACGGCGAACATTTTATGACAACCAAAGGAATTTTAGCTTCCTCTGTTACGAAACAATTCTGCGCCGCGATCTGTCATCACGACTCAACCTTGCCTTGCCACCGGCCGAAACGGCTTTCCGCGCCCTGCCAAACGACCGCCGCTATCTTCGTCTTACTCGAACTCCGTCACCCGGCGGTACAGAAGCTCTTCGTTGGCGGTGTGCCATGCGGCATTATCGCTCAACCGTTTCCGCCCGTTCAACCTTCCGGTCAGCACACTGAACAGCCGGATGCCGGTCTGAACGTCGATCTGTTCCACCCCGGCCAACCACAATTGTGCGTCAAGACGATCCGTGTGGATTTTCTGGTCCAGCAGGCAGGAGAATACCAACGTGTCGCGGCCGTGCTCGCGATGCATGCCGTCCGGATGGCACGGCAGCACGATATCCAACGGGAACGGCACCGACAGGCGCACCGGCAGCGCCAGGGTGTCATTCGGACTGATCACCTGGCGTGCCGTGAGGCCAATATCGCGGGCCAGAATTGCGGCATCATCCGTGACATCGGACCCCTGCGCGAGCAGCCCGGTGTCGCCCGGCGCAGCCGGCCGCGCCGCGCCGCTGGCGTTGCGCACGATGCGTAACACAACGGGCGATGATGGCTGATTGATTTTGCCGACACTCGCCGTGATTTCCGCCGTATCGGAACCGGAAAGCATCGTCGAGAAGCCGGTGCACGTCCCGTAAATCTCGGCAACCTGGGTCTCCCCAACGCGCCAACGGGTGGCCGTATGCGATACCCGCGTACTGTCGCACTGGCGCGCAAACGGCCCCCAGGCCGCCTCCATCGCCTCAACCGGCCGGCTCATGGGAGCGTCGGCGGTCGGTATTGGTGCGCAGCCGGTCAGCGACGCCGTAGCAACGACCCAGCCGGCAAAGGCACACGCCACAGGTTGAAAAATGACGCGACACCGGCTTCGCCGGGCCCGCTGGCGGCATCGCTGCCCGGTCTGCCCAAGCGCTTCATCCGCGATGCCCGGTATCATGTCCGATCCCTCGAGATCAGTGCCTTGCCACCGCTCACGTTAGGTCGTGCCGCACGGATCGGCAACGGGCCGCTTGCGGACCCGATCCGGTTGCTATGGTAGTCCGTCGCCTGTCCACGGCGGCACTCATCCTTCTCGCGCGCATCGTGCCGGTGCTCAGTCAGGCGGTCGGCGTCGGCGGGCTGTAATGCAATGACAACGGTCATGCAATTACAGTCGCGTGACAGTTACGATCCCGAAGGTCCCCGCCATCAAAACGGGTTCCAAGGCCCAATGGCTGCGCCCCGGCTGTGCCGCTCAGGCCACCAAAGCCGCCCGCTCGCTGGTCGCCCGCGCCCAGGCCATCGCCGCGTCCTCGTCGAACAACTCGGTCAGCTTCTTCATCATCGTGCCGCCCAGTTCCTCGGCATCCACGATGGTCACCGCCCGGCGGTAATAACGCGTCACGTCATGGCCGATGCCGATGGCGTTCAGTTCCACCAGGTCGCGCGATTCGATGTCGCGGATCACCTCGCGCAGGTGCTTCTCCAGGTAGTTGCCCGGGTTTACCGACAAGGTGGAATCGTCCACCGGCGCGCCATCGCTGATGACCATCAGGATGCGCCGGTGCTCACCGCGCTGCAGCAGGCGGCGATACGCCCATTGCAGCGCCTCGCCGTCGATATTCTCCTTCAGCAGCCCCTCGCGCAGCATCAGGCCGAGATTTTTCCGGCTGCGCCGCCAGGGCGCGTCGGCCGATTTGTAGATGATGTGGCGCAGATCGTTCAGCCGCCCCGGGTTGCGCGGCTTGCCGTCGGCCACCCAGCGTTCGCGGCTCTGCCCGCCCTTCCAGGCCCGGGTGGTGAAGCCCAGCACCTCGACCTTCACCGCGCAGCGCTCCAGCGTGCGCGCCAGGATATCGCCGCACATGGCGGCCACCGTAATCGGCCGGCCGCGCATCGAGCCGGAATTGTCGATCAGCAGCGTCACCACGGTATCGCGGAAATCGGTGTCGCGCTCGCGCTTGTAGGACAACGCCTGCAGCGGGTTCACCACCACCCGCGCCAGCCGGCCGGCATCCAGCAGCCCTTCCTCGAGATCGAAATCCCAGGCGCGGGTCTGCTGCGCCAGCAGCCGGCGCTGCAGCCGGTTGGCGAGCTTGGCGACCACGCCCTGCAGATGCTGCAATTGCTGGTCGAGCTGCTGGCGCAGCCGGCTGAGTTCCTCGGGATCGCACAGATCCTCAGCCGACACTTCCTCGTCGCAGGCGCGGGTAAAGGCGCGATAGCCGGCTTCGCTATCGACCGAGGGCCGCTCGCGGCGCGGCTGCGGGCCGCCCGGCCGGTCCTCGCCCTCGGCCGCCGCGGCATGCTCGTCGCTGTCGTCGGCGGAATCGTCGTCGGTGGCCTGGCCGTCCATCTGTTCGGGCTGGGCGCCCAGCGTGCTGTCGGCGTCGGACTCGCTCTGCCCCTCGCCATCCGGGGGGGTGTCCTGCTGGCCGGACTGATCGCCGGCATCGTCGTCCGCATTGTTCTTGTCCGGCTCGGCGTCCACCTCAGCCTCGGCCAGGTCGAGGGCGGCGAGCAGCTTGCGGGCGGCACGGGTGAAGGCGGTCTGATTGTCCTGTGCCACCGCCATTTCGGACAGCGCCTGGTCGGCCGCCTCGCCGAGGGTGCCGCGCCACAAATCCAGCACCCGGCGGGCGGCCGGCGGGCTGGGTTCGCCCGACATGCGCTCGCGCGCCAGCAGGGACAGCGCCGCGGCGACCGGCAACTGGTCCTTGAGGGTCATGCGGTCGTAGCCATCGGCCTCGCACTCATCGGCCAGCCGCGCCCGCAGATTGGCGGCGACGCCGCTCATGAACCGGGCACCGACCACCTCGACCCGGGCCTGTTCGAGCTGGTCGTAGGCATCCCGCGCCTCGCGGCGGGCCGGGGCGCGGGCGGCGTGCACGGCGTCGTCATGATGGCGCAGCCGCAGGGCGAGGCTGTCGGCCGCCCCGCGCAGCCGGGCGATCTCGGCGGCCGGCAAAGCGCGGGTCGGCAGCGGCAGCCGGGCGCGCTTGCCGGCCAGGCCGCAAGGGCCAGGCTGGAAGGCGACCTGCAGCTCGCGGCAATCGGCCAGCGCGCGCAGCACGCCGGTGGTGGCGCGCTTGAATTCTTCCGACCGCGTGTTGTCTTTGCCGGCGCTCATTGCCGCCGCGTCTCCCCCGTCCGGTCGTGCTCAGGCGCTGCGGCGGATCAGGCTGCCGGTCGGCAGTTCCTCATTGAAGCAGCGCTGGTAGTACTCGGCCACCGTGCTGCGCTCGGCCTCGTCGCATTTGTTGAGGAAGGTCATGCGGAAGGCGAAGCCGATATCGCTGAAGATGCGGGCGTTCTCGGCCCAGGTGATGACCGTGCGCGGCGACATCACGGTGGAGATGTCGCCGTTGATGAAGCCGGCGCGGGTGAGTTCGGCCAGCGCCACCATGCTCTCGATGCGCTTCTTCTCGGCCTTGTTGGCCGAATCCAGCCCCAGCTTCGCCATCACGATCTCGGTCTCCTGCGCGTGCGGCAGGTAGTTGAGCGTGGCGACGATGTTCCAGCGGTCCATCTGTCCCTGGTTGATCTGCTGGGTACCGTGGTACAGCCCCGTGGTATCGCCCAGCCCCACCGTGTTGGCGGTCGAAAACAGCCGGAAACTGCGGTGCGGGCGGATCACCCGGTTCTGGTCCAGCAGGGTCAGCTTGCCCTCGACCTCCAGCACCCGCTGGATGACGAACATCACGTCCGGGCGGCCGGCGTCGTATTCGTCGAACACCAGCGCGCAGGCGTGCTGCAGCGTCCAGGGCAGGATGCCCTCGCGGAATTCCGTCACCTGCTTGCCGTCCTTGAGGACGATGGCGTCCTTGCCGATCAGGTCGATGCGGCTGATATGGCTGTCCAGGTTGACGCGGATGCAGGGCCAGTTCAGCCGCGCCGCCACCTGCTCGATATGGGTGGACTTGCCGGTGCCGTGGTAGCCCTGGATCATCACCCGCCGGTTGAAGGCGAAGCCGGCGAGGATGGCCAGGGTCGTATCGCGGTCGAAGCGGTAAGCCGGGTCCACGTCGGGCACGTGCTCGGTGCGGATGGAGAAGGCGGGCACCTCCATGTCGCTGTCGACGCTGAAGGTCTCGCGCGCATTGATGGTGATGTCCGGCAGGTCGATCGCCGAGGTGGGCGCCAGGAGCGGCCCCAGGGCGGGCGTGCTGCGAGGATCGGAGAGGGCGGCAACCTTGGTCATCAGCCAGTCATCCCGTGGTTCTTGGCGGCAGAGTATACACGCAGGCTGACTAAAGGTAGGCGCCAGACGGGGTGCTGTCATCCGGCGGCGGCACGCGGCTCCGAAAGGCGGCTGCGCAGCGTGGCGTAAGCGAGGTTGATGGTCTTGAGGCGTTCCTCGGCGGCACGGTCGCCATTGTTCGCGTCCGGGTGGTGCCGCTTGGCCAGTTCCTTGTAGCGGGTCTTCACCTCGTCCATGGTCACCGGCCAGGACAGGCCCAGCGTGGCCAGCGGCTCGCGCATCTCCGCCGGCGTCTCGGCGGCGGCGCGGCCGCCGCGGCGGTTCTGGAACCCGGCCGCGTTGAGGATATGCAGCGGGTCACCGGCAACCGCGTCGTCCAGCCGGGCGCCGACATGGCCGAGCGGCCAGGACGGGCGCTGCCAGGCGGTGTCGGCGCGCAACTGCGCCTCGATCTCACCGGGGCTCATGCCTTTGTAGAAATCCCAGGCGGCATTGTAGCCCCGCACATGGTCGAGGCAGAACCACCAGTACTCGGCAAGCTGGAAGCGCGACTTCGGCGCCCGGTACTCGCCTGGAGCGCCGCAGCCCGGCATGTCGCAATGTCGCCCCGGCGCATCCGGGTCGGGCGCATAGGCCCGGGGTCGGGAAGGGCGTCGGGTCATTGCGGGGTATGTGCGGTCATCGCGGCGGTTTGCAAAGGGGTTTTCGCAGCCGCCGCGCAGCAGAGAATAGATTCACCCGAAACCGGAGAACACGTACGCTTGTACCGGATGGCACAGCTCCGCCGCTCTTGGCAGACGCGACGGAACCGGCAATTATCGCCGATCATGACAACGCGCTCAGAACGCATGGCCGCCCTGTTGCGGCAGCATTTCACCCCGGAACGCCTGCAGGTGGCGGACGAATCCGATCGCCACGCCGGCCATGCCGGTGCCGCCCCGGGCGGCGAAACACATTACCGGGTGCTGATTGTATCGCATGTGTTCCGCGGGCAATCGCGGGTCGCGCGCTCGCGCAGCGTTCACGCCGTGCTCGGCGACGAGTTCGCCGGCGGCCTGCATGCTCTGGAAATGACCTTGCGTACGCCGGAGGAACAGGCCGCTTTTGTCGAAAAAAGTTGAATCCGCAACCTTCATTTAACAATCCCTGTTGCATGCTCACGTAATCCGACAGGACGAGGTGAAAGCATGTCAGCCAGCCGCTTGGTCAGCCGTAACGTCAAAGGGGACCAGGGTCGCACGAGCATGCGGCTGGAGCCTGAATTATGGGCGGCGCTGGAGGAGATGTGCCACCGCGAGCGCATCGCCATTCGCGATATGGTGCGCCGCATCGGCGCCACGGCGCGGCCCGGCGGACGCACCAGCGCGGTGCGGGTCGAACTCATCGGCTATTTCCGGCAGGCCGCCACCGAAGAGGGGCACCACGCCGCCGGCCACGGCTCGCTGACCGAACCGGACGGCATCGCCGCCGGATGAAACGGCGAAGGCCGGGTCGCAATCAGCCTGGTTTCGTTGCGTCTGCGTCATGCGGGCCGCGGTAAAGATGCGGCCAGTGGCGTTTCACCGCGTCGCGCGTATCGGCATAGGCGTGGCAGGTGTTCAGCAGCGCCGGGGCGGCATCGCGCGCCATCCCGGTCTGGCTGTGGCCCTGCCCGGCCAGTTGCCGGCGCCTTTCCTCGGCGCGGCGCATGCGCACCGGCCACAGCGTCTGAAACGCGGTGGTGGCCACCTGCTGCAGCAGTTCCCGCAGATGTGTGCAGCCGTCGATGCCACCCAACCGCGCATTGGCCTCGCGCAGGAAGCCCGGCCTGATGCGCAGGCCGACCAGGCGGGCGAAATTCGCCGCCCCGTCGCGGCAGATCGCGAACGGACCGTACTCGGTCACCGCCTCGCAGGCCAGGATGGTCATGTCCGTATCGATGGTCAGGCGCAGCGACATGTCGTGCAACGGCTCGCCCGGCGCGATCCAGCCGCCGCGATCGAGGTTCTGAAAGCCGGATGTTTTGGTGTCGCGGATATGCGCCTCGATGTCGAACAATCCGTCGCGGCGCTGGTAGCCGCGCAGGGCGATGTCGCGCAGATGGGTCAGCTCGCGCTCGGCGGGCGGGGTCAGGGCCATGCGGGCATCTCCTCGGTCAGACCGGCGGTTCGCCCTGCACCGGCGTGCCGCCCAGTGCGTGCATCAGCGCCGTCACCTCGGCGATCGCCGCCTCGGCCGCGGCCGGATCGGGCCCTTTGGCGACGATCGCGACCCCGGTAATCGCAACTCCGGTGCCGTTGCCCCGGTAATACGGGTAGCTGCCAAGATCGAGCCCGGGATGGCGGGCCTGGATCGCACCCAGCCCGTCGGCGATGCGGCCCTCCGGCAGGCCCTCGGCATGCACCGCGCACGAGACGATCGGCGGGCCGCCGGCCAGGCGCGGGGCCAGTCCCTCGAACATCGCCTGCATGATGCGCGGCACCCCGGCGAGCACGTGCACGTTGCCGATGCTGAAGCCGGGCGCGATCGAGACCGGATTGTCGATCAGTTCCGCGCCGCGCGGCAGGGTGGCCATGCGCTGGCGGGCGGGGTTGAACTCGCCGGGCTTGTAATGGCGCGCCAGCCGGGCCCAGGCCTCCTCATGCGGCTGCCACGGCACGCCGAAGGCGGCGGCCACGCATTCGCTGGTGATGTCGTCATGAGTGGGGCCGATGCCGCCGGTGGTGAACACGTGATCGAAGCGGGCGCGCACCTCATTGACGGTGGTGATGATGGTGGCGGCCACGTCGGGGATCACCCGCACCTCGCGCAGCGGGATGCCGAGCGCGCCCAGGCGCCTGGCGAGGTACTGGATATTGGCGTCCCGGGTGCGGCCGGACAGCACCTCGTTGCCGATCACCAGCAGGCAGGCGGTGGGATTGGTCCGGTCCGGCATCGTGTTCTCCCTGGCGGGCGTGGATGGTGGCAGTATGGCCGGGCGGCGCCAAGGGGACCGGAATTTTCGCCGGCGGACGTTATAATGGCGCGATCCGGCCCCTGGCCCTGCCCCCTGGTCCTGCCCCCCTGGCCCTCCAACGGAGACCCTTCGATGACCCCGCTCCCCGCCCTCGCCCTCGCGGTCGTTCTCGCGCTCGGCGGCTGTGCGTCGCTGGCACACCACGCGGATGACAGCTTCGCGCATACCGCGAAGCTGGCGGAAGCGGCGGAACCCGATGCCGAGCTTGATGTGGCGCGGATGTATGCCAACCCCGCCGCCTGGCCGCAGGCCGCCGGCCAGCAGCCCGATCCGGTCCTGGCGGCGAAATGGTGTACCCTTGAGAGCTGGGGACCGGCGCCCACCCCCGCGGCGCTGGCGCGGGGGCCATCCTGCCCGCAAATTCTTGCCACCCTGCCGCCGGCTTCCGTCAGCATGGGTCTCTATCTCGCCACCGTGCAGTGGGAACCCCGTGGCGGCGGCGGCCGCTGCCGCTGAGCCGGCTAATCGCCCCGAGTTTGGCGCCCCGAGTTTGGCGCCCCGAGTTTGGCGCCCCGAGTTTGGCCGGGCTAAACCTCAGCCCGCGCTACAGGAAGTCGCGCAGCAGAGGCACCAGCGGCCGGTCGGCCTCCGGCATGGGGTAGTCGGCCAGCTTGTCGGGGCGCACCCAGGCGAGCGTCTGACCTTCGAGCGGCTGCGCCCTTCCCTTCCAGCGCCGGCACAGGAACAGCGACATCAGCAGGTGGAAGCGCTCGTAAGCGTGCGAGGCGAAGGCGAACGGCGCGAGGCAGGTGGCGGCGACGTCGATGCCCAACTCCTCCTGCAATTCGCGGATCAGCGCCGCCTCGGGCGTCTCGCCCGGGTGCAGCTTGCCGCCCGGGAACTCCCACAGCCCGGCCATCTTCTTGCCTTCCGGCCGGCGCGCCAGCAGCACCCGCCCATCCACGTCAATCAGCGCGCAGGCCGCCACCAGCAACAGCGGCTTCGAGCCATCCGCCGCCGGCTCGGCCTCGGGCGGTCCGAACAGGTCGTCGCGGGTCGCCTCGAAGCGCAGCACCGGATGGGCGCCGCCCCGCGCCACGAAGGTCTCGGCCCCCTCCCCCACCTGACGGAAGCCGATCCGGCGCAGCACCGCGATCGATCCGGGATTGTCGGTGGCGACGGTTGCTTCCACCCGCACCAGGTCGAGATTGGCGAGCGCCCAACGGGCCAGCCGGCCGGCCGCCTCGCTGGCGACGCCGAGGCGCCAGAAGCGCCGGCCGACCCAGTAGCCCAGCCGGCCGGTGCGCGCCGTGGCGTCGATGCGCAGGCCAACACCGCCGACGATGATCTCCCGCTCGCCCTCGGTGCCGGAAATCAGCAGATGATAGGCGGTCCCGTTCCGCAGCGACGCGCTGGCCGAGCCGATCCACTCATCGGCCAGGGCACGCGAATAGGGGAACGGCACCGCGGCGAGGTTGCGGGTGACCTCCCAGTCATTGATCAGCCGGTGCAGTTCGGCAGCGTCGTCCGGGCGGTACGGGCGCAACGCCAGCCGCTCGGTGGCGAGCGGGGCGAAGCTGGCGCCCGCGGCCGCGGGCGTGAAGGTTTGGCGCAGATCGACCTGGGGTTTGCGGGCGGGCATCCCGCAGGAAGTGCCGCAAGCGCCGGTGGGCTGCAAGGGCCGTTATGAGACCGCAGCGAAAATCCGGGCGGCACCGGCCAACCCGGATTCGCGATCAGGAACGGTAGCTGCCGTTGATGTCGATATACCCATGCGTCAGATCGCAGGTCCACACGGTCGCGTGGCCGCCGCCAAGGCCGAGATCGACCTCGATATGCACCTCGCGGCCTTTCATGTGCGCCACCACCGGGGCCTCGTCGTAGCCCGCCACCACGCCGCCGTCGCGCGCCATCCACACCCCGCCCACCGCCACGCTCAGCCGGTCGCGGTCGGCCGGCTCGCCGGCCTTGCCCACCGCCATGACGATGCGCCCCCAATTGGCGTCCTCACCGGCGATCGCGGTTTTCACCAGCGGCGAATTGGCGATCGACATCGCCACCCGCTTCGCCGATTTCTTCGAGACGGCGCCGGCCACGTCGATGCGCACCAGCTTCTGCGCCCCCTCGCCGTCCCGCACCACCTGCAGTGCGAGATCCAGCAGCAGCTCGGCCAGCGCCGCGCGGAAGCCGCGTAACAGCGGGCCGCCCGAATCCGGCACCCGCTTGTGCTTCGCCTGGCCAGTGGCGAACAGCAGCACGGTGTCGGAGGTGGAGGTGTCGGAATCGACCGTGGTGCAATTGAAACTGGCATCCACGCCGCGGCGGAGCAGCCCCTCCATCACCGGCGCGGGCAGCTTCGCGTCGGTGAACACGAAGCACAGCATGGTCGCCATGTCGGGGGCGATCATGCCGCTGCCCTTGGCGAAGCCTTGAATCGTCACCTCGGCATCGCCGATCTGCGCGCGGCGCATGGCTGCCTTGGGGAACGTGTCGGTGGTCATGATGCCGCGCGCGGCATCGGTCCACGCATCCTCGCGCAACCCCGCATGCAGCCCCGGCAGGGCGGCGGTCAGGCGGGCATGCGGCAGCACCTCGCCGATCACGCCGGTGCTGGCCAGCATGACCTCGCGCGGCCGGCAGCCGACCAGCTTCGCCGCCGCCTCGGCCGAGGCGCGCGCCGCGTCGGCACCGGCACGGCCGGTGAAGACGTTCGCGTTCCCGGCATTGACCACCAGCGCCCGCGCCCGTCCGCTTTTCAGCGCATCCCGGCACCAGTCTACCGGCGCGCCGGGGCATTTGCTGCGGGTGAACACCCCCGCCGCCGTGCTGCCCGGCGCGAGTTCCACCAGCACCAGGTCGGTGCGCCCCTGGTAGCGGATGCCGGCGGCGGTGGCGCCGAGGCGCACCCCCGCCAACGGTTTCAGTTCCGGCGGATCAACGGCCAGCGGCGAGACGGGCGGGGCCATGCCGATGTCACTTCGCCGCCGGCGCCGGCGGCGGCTCGGCGCTGTCGGTCGGGCGCGGCATCGTGCCGTCGACGTTGAATTTCTCCACTTTCGTCGCGGCGCGGGCGCTGGCGAGCAGCTTCTGCACGCCTTCCTGGATCATCTTGTTGCGCAGTTCCTCGCGCACCTGGTCGAAGCTGGGCGGCGGCGCGGTGCGGCGCTCCTCCACCTGGATGACATGCCAGCCATAGCTGGTGTGCACCGGCTTGTCGGAGACCTCGCCGGGCTTGAGGGCGAACGCGGCCTCGGAGAACTCGGGCAGCATGTCGCCCTTCTTGAACCAGCCCAGATCGCCGCCCTGGGCGGCGCCGGGGTCGCTGCTGCGGGCCTTGGCAATGGCGGCGAAGTCGCCGCCCTTCTTGAGTTCGGCAATGATGGCGTCGGCTTCGGCCTCGCTGCCCACCAGGATGTGGCGGGCATGCACCTCGGGTTCCCCCGGCTTGCCGGCGAAATCGCGATCGTAACGGGCGCGCACCGCCTGATCGGTGACCAGCGGACCCACCTCGCGATGGAACAGCGCCGATTGCAGCGCCTCTTCCTGGGCGCGGGCCATCTGGCGCTGCACCGCGGGGTCCTTGTCCAGGCCCTGCTTGCGGGCCATCACCGACACCGCCTTGCGGTCGATCAACTGGTCGACCAGGGCCGTCGTGAGCGCCTGCTGCGGCATGTTACGGTAATCGGCGGGCAGGCTCTGCAGGGCCTCCTGAACGTCGCTCAGGTGGATATCGCTGCCGTCCACCCGGGCCACCACCGGGTCCGCCGGCGGCGGAGCGGCGGCGGCGAGACCGGCCAGGCAACACAGGGCCGCAAATGCGGCAAGCGGAACGATCCGGGTGAAGTGCCGCATGGGGTAATCCCTTCCAGAAGCGGCGGAGTTATGGCCGAACCGGCCGCGCCCGACAACCGGGGGAAGCAAGGCCATGGCCCCGTCATCGCCCATGGCGCGCCTCGCGCACGATGGCCGGGTGGCCCTTGGAACCCATTCCCGTAGAGAGCCTTGGCCGTCCTTTTCTCCCCTGTGCGTTGACCGCGCCCGCGGGGGGTCCTATCTGACAGCCCTGCCCAACCGACGGAAACAGGGCGGGCAGTTGATCGGGTGGCGGCGGACCGGTGGGCACGCCGCTGCATCGCCGTGGCTGTGTCCGCCCCCCGAAAGGCTTGTCATGTTCGCCCGCATCGTCCGCACCATCTTCGGCACGTCGAACGACCGTGCGCTCAAGGCGTACCAGCGCCGGGTGCCGGAGATCAATGATCTCGAACCGGCCATGCAGGCGCTCTCCGAAGCGGCGCTGCGCGGCAAAACGGCCGAGTTCCGCGCCCGCCTGGCCGGGGGCGCCACCCTCGACGACCTGCTGCCCGAAGCCTTCGCCGTGGTGCGCGAGGCGTCCCGCCGCACCCTCGGCATGCGCCATTTCGACGTGCAGATGATCGGCGGCATGGTCCTGCACGAGGGCAAGATCGCCGAGATGAAAACCGGCGAAGGCAAGACGCTGGTGGCCACCCTGGCGGTCTACCTCAACGCGCTCAACGGCCGCGGCGTCCATATCGTGACCGTCAACGACTACCTGGCCAAACGCGACGCCGAGTGGATGGGGCAGATCTATTCCTATCTCGGCATGACCGTCGGCGTGATCGTGCACGGGCTGGACGATTCCGAACGGCGGGCGCAGTACGCGGCCGACATCACCTACGGCACCAACAACGAGTTCGGCTTCGACTACCTGCGCGACAACATGAAATACCGGCTGGAAGACATGGTCCAGCGCGATTTCGTCTTCGGCATCGTCGATGAGGTCGACTCCATCCTGATCGACGAGGCGCGCACCCCGCTGATCATCTCCGGCCCGGCCGAGGATTCGTCCGACCTGTACCGCACCGTCAACGCGGTGGTGCGCGAGCTGGTGCGGGACGAAGCGACTTATGAAAAAGACGAGAAATTTCGCACCGTGACGCTGACCGAGGACGGCGCGCCGCGGGTCGAGGACATGCTGCGCGCCGCCGGCATCATCACCGAGGGCAATCTCTACGACATTTTCAACGTGACGGTGCTGCACCACGTGCAGCAGTCGCTGCGCGCCAATGCGCTGTTCGCCCGCGACGTCGACTACATCGTGCGCAACGACAAAATCGTGCTGATTGACGAGTTCACCGGCCGCATGATGGAAGGCCGCCGCTATTCCGAGGGCCTGCACCAGGCGCTGGAAGCCAAGGAAGGCGTGACCGTCCAGCCCGAGAACCAGACGCTGGCCTCGATCACCTTCCAGAACTACTTCCGCCTCTATCCCAAGCTCGCCGGCATGACCGGCACGGCCCTGACCGAGGCCGACGAGTTCATGGAGATCTACCGCCTCGACGTGATCGAGATCCCCACCAACGTCCCGTGCATCCGCATCGACGCCGACGACGAGGTGTACCGTACCGCAGCCGAAAAGAACGAGGCGGTGGCGAAGCTGATCGAGGAGGCGCGGCAGCGCCAGCAGCCGGTGCTGGTGGGCACCGT
This sequence comes from uncultured Alphaproteobacteria bacterium, assembly GCA_963709085.1. GTDB lineage: Bacteria > Pseudomonadota > Alphaproteobacteria > Acetobacterales > Acetobacteraceae > Rhodovastum. Next base: position 1,902,427 of record CAVPVB010000007.1, on the reverse strand, counting down.
GAGCATCGAAAAAAGCGAGCATCTCTCGGGCATCCTGAAGAAGAAGAAAATCCCGCACCAGGTGCTGAATGCGCGCTACCACGAGCAGGAGGCGCTGATCATTTCGCAGGCCGGCTCGCCCGGCGCGGTGACCATCGCCACCAACATGGCCGGCCGCGGCACCGACATCAAACTCGGCGGCAATATCGAGATGCGGCTCAAGATCGAGGCGGCCGGCATCGCCGATCCGGTCGCGCGGGCGGACCGCGAGGCGGCCATCCGCGCCGAGGTTGACGCCGGCTACCAGATCGTCAAGCGCGGCGGCGGGCTGTATGTCATCGGCACCGAGCGGCACGAGAGCCGGCGCATCGACAACCAGTTGCGCGGCCGGTCCGGCCGCCAGGGCGACCCGGGCGCCTCGCGCTTCTTCCTGTCGCTGGAAGACGACCTGATGCGCATCTTCGGCTCGGACCGGATGGGCGGCATGCTCACCCGGCTCGGGCTGCAGGAGGGCGAGGCGATCGTCCATCCGTGGATCAACAAGGCGCTGGAGAAGGCGCAGAAGAAGGTCGAGGCGCGCAACTTCGACAGCCGCAAGAACGTGCTGAAGTTCGACGACGTGATGAACGACCAGCGCCGCGAGGTGTACGCCCAGCGCCGCGAGTTCATGAAGGCGACCGACGTGTCCGAAACGGTCGACGACATGCGCGCCGAGATCATCGGCCAGTTGGTCACCCGCCGCATCCCCGAGCGCGCCTTCGCCGAGCAATGGGAATCGGCCGAACTGGCCGAGGATGTGCGCCGGGTGCTGAACCTCGACCTGCCGATCGTGGACTGGGCGCGCGAGGAAGGCATCGACGAAAACCATCTGCGCGAACGCATCGAGCAGGCGGCGGCCAAGGCGATGGCGGCGAAGGCGGCGAATTTCGGCCCCGAGGTGATGCGCTTCGTCGAGAAAAGCCTGCTGCTGCAGATGCTGGATGCGGTGTGGAAGGAGCACCTGCTGGCGCTCGACCATCTGCGCCAGGGCATCGGGCTGCGCGCCTACGGCCAGCGCGACCCGCTGAACGAATACAAGACCGAGGCCTTCACCCTGTTCAACGCCATGCTGGACGAGCTGAAGGAGCGCGTCACGACCATGGTGGCGCGGGTGGAGCTGGGAGGCGAGGCCCCGATCGAACCACCGCCGCCGCCGCGTTTCCTGGTGGAGAGCCATCCCGAACCGGCCATGGCCCTGGCCGGCGTCGAGCAGGAATTCGAAATGGCGGATGCCGGCACGACGCGGCTGACCACGCAGCCCAGCCGCAGCGACTCGGTCGACAGCCGCGACCCCTCGACCTGGCGCAACAGCCCGCGCAATGCGCTCTGCCCGTGCGGCAGCGGCAAGAAGTTCAAGCACTGCCACGGGCGGAACATGTAGCGGCGGCGGACCGGGCATCCCGGGGCCAGCGCGCGGATAACGGGGCGATCCGGTCCGCGCGTGCTGGTCCTGGGCGGCGCTGACCGACAACCGGTTCCAGCGCCTGGATTTACCGCGCCCCGGGCTGGGGGGGCGGCCACGAGACCGTCTGGGCCGTCATCAACCAGGAAAAATGGCGCGACCTGCCGGCGATCCACAAGGCGGCGCTGCAAGCCATTCCGCGACGACGCATACGCGTGGTTCGGGCACCGCGGATGATCGTTTCGAGACATTCAACAACGGGCAGCCGGGCGCTGCGGAAAAATGACCGGCGGCGCCGGGGCATCCGCCGGATGCGATCCGTTAGATTGCGATTTTGTGTCCACATCAATCCCCCCTCAAGATCATTATTATTTCGTAATTTTTGCATATTATTGACTGACACTTAGAGAATGAACGGCCTTATCTAAGGTTACCAGTCAGATGGAACTGGCGGGATTAACGGGAGATTGATGATGGAAAGACGTGATTTCTTGAAGGCAGCTGCCGCGATTCCGGCCGTCGGACTTGCCGAGGGGATTGGGGCGACCACCGAAGCACAGGCAACCCCACAGCAGCCGAACATCCTGTTCGTATTTGTTGATGAGATGCGTTTTCCCAGCGCATTCCCCGCGGGCGTTGATTCCCCGGCGGAGTTCCTGGCCAAGTTCATGCCGAACATCTATCGGCTCTGGCAAGGCGGCGTAAAATTCGCGAACCATTATACCGCCGCATGTGCATGCACGCCATCGCGCGGCACATTGCTTACGGGATATTACTCGCAGCAAAGCTGGCTGTTGCAGACCCTCACGGACACGCCGACCAATCCGACCACGAAAGCTCCCATCCTGAACCCGGCCTATCCGACCTATGGCAAGCTGCTGCAACAGGCCGGATATCAGACCCCCTATATCGGCAAGTGGCACGCCTCGGTCACCAGTGTCGCAACCGGCGGCCTGTCCGCCTACGGGTTCGAGGTCGGGACCTATTTCGATCCGACCGGCGCCAACCTGCAAGGCGCGGTCGGCGACCATGCCAACGGCTATTGGAACGATGCCGACATTGCCACGCAGGCAGCGACCTGGCTCAGCAACCACAGCCGGTCGCGCCAGCCGTGGTGCCTGACGGTCTCCTTCATCAATCCGCACGATCATGAGTTCTTTTGGGCCGGCACCGAATTCGACCGGTTCAATGGGCTCTTCGATCAGCAATCAACCTATCAACCGTTATTCTATTACTCCTACAATAACGGCACGAGCTACCCGCCGGTCGTCAGCGCGCAAAACAATCCGCTGCGGACGCCGCCCAGCTATGGCTACCCCGCGCTCGCACCCAACTGGGAATCCACGGCTCAGATCAGCGCCAAGCCGAAGGCCCAGTCATTCGCGCGTACCTTTCAGGATGCGGTTTGGGGCGGCGTGAGCGATGACCCCTACCAGCAAAAATTCTCGATCTCCCCCTACCCCAACCCCACGGTATCCAACGCCCTCGCCAACGCCGGGATCGGCATCGCGCCGTTCGGATATTGGCGGCGCGGGATGGACAACTATACGCAAACCATGACGCTGGTTGACAGCCATATCGGCACGGTGCTGGACGCCCTGCCCGCCGAAATCGCCCGCAACACGGTGATCGTGTTCACCTCCGATCATGGCGATTACAGCGGAGCGCATGGGTTCGTCGCCGGCAAGGTCGGCAGCGTCTACGACGAAGCGTTCCACGTGCCGCTCATCGTCAACGACCCCACCGGGCGGTTCAGCGGCGAGACCAATACGCTGCGCACCGGGCTCACCTCGTCGGTCGACATGCTGGGACTGCTGGTGAGCTTCGCCTATAATGGCACCCGCAGTCTGGATCACCCCCGAGCTGACCCACCCCTATGCCAGCCGTCACGACCTGATTCCGATGCTGCAATCCCCGGCGGCACCGGGACGGGACTATGTCCTGCTGGTCAGCGACGAACAGGTGGCCGGCTACTACAACTGGAACGATGCCGGGATGCATATCGTCGGCGTCCGGACACAGACGGCCAAACTTGGCCTCTATGCCGACTGGACCCTGACGGGCAACATCGACCCTTCTACGATCGAGTTGGAATACTATGACTACAGCACCGCCCGCGGCCGGCTGGAGCTGGACAGCACGCCGAATTCCCCGGCAGCACAGGCGTTGAAAAACCAGCTCCTGACCAACATAATCCCCAATGAACTGCGGGCGCCGATCGCACCGAACCTGCAACCGACGCAAACAACGTCGAAAACAGCATGTCTTGTCTACGAAACCGTGATAACTTCACTAACCGGCAACGGTGCCCCCTACATCTACTTCTAGGGCACTTTCAGCACGCGGGGGGCGGATGAGCGTAGCGTCATCTGCTCTCCGCGTGCTGGAGGGCGGGGGAAGCAGGGATGGCGGGCCGATTTTCGGCCTGGCGGGGCTCCGCCCCGCGCCCCGCCAGGGCTCCGCCCTGGACCCGGCAGGGGCCATAGGCCCCTGCACCCCGGACAGTATTTACCCGACAACTCTTCAGATTTTGATCCTTGGATATCGCGGATGTGAGGGAAGCCGGCCGGCGCGGTTCGGTTATCGTCCGCTGCCGGCCTGCCGAACCCATCGGCAGACCTAAGAATCGATCCACAGGCACGGGCTTTCCTGACAGAACGCAACAAGGACACTCGATCTCCGTCGCCGATACCTGTCAGTCAGTGAGAAAATGAGAAAACCATGTCCCATCACCTCGACTCACCGATCGCCCGGCAAGACGTCCGGCTCGACATCACGGATCTTTATGTATTCAGAGGCGAGACGGGGACCGTGTTCGTCATCAACGTCTGCCACTCGATTGCCGGCGACACTCCCATACCAGGCTATCATCCGGAAGGCATGTACGAATTCAAGGTCGATCTCGATGGCGATGCCGTCGAAGAGTTGACCTACCGCATCACCTTCGAAGAGCGCGACCCGACGGGCAGGCAGCGCTTCGTGTTGCGTCGGATCGCCGGGACCGACGCAACAAATCCGAATGCGGCCGGAATCGTCCTGGCTCAGGGCTCCACCGGCGAGACGGTCACCACCGCGAACGGCCTGCGCGCCTGGGCTGGCAAGGCCGGCGATCCGTTCTGGATCGAGCCCGATGTACTGCATGCGGTCGGTCACGCGTTCCAGGATGGCACGGTCATCGACCTGACCGGATGGGAGCCCGGCAAGGCCAGGAACCTGTTCGCCGGCCACACGGTCTATTCGATCGTACTGGAGATACCCGACGCCGAACTTCTCGCTGGCACATCCGCCACCCGGCGGATCGGCGTCTGGGCCGTCGCGACGCTCGCCACCGACGCCGGCGGCTGGCGCTCAATCAACCGGGTCGGCCTGCCGATGATCCACCCGCTGTTCACGCAGTTCAATGAGGACCTCGGCAATCGACTCAATGCCGGCCGGCCGGCCGATGATTTCGCAACCTATGGCGAGGTCGTCAGCAAGGCAATCGCCGGCGTCGTCGCCGCCAACGGGACGTCGGAAGACCCACACGGCTACGGCACGAAGGTCGCCCATCGCTTTTTCCCCAATATCCTCCCCTACGACGTCGGCACGCCGGCGGCGTTTGGATTTGTGGAATGGAACGGACGCTCGTTGACCGATAACGCGCCGGAAGTGATGTTCAGCATCGCCGCGAACGCACCGGTCCGTCTTGGCATCGGCAAGGAATCGGTTACCGCGAAGCCCTCGAAGGCATTTCCCTACGTGCCTTCCGCGACCTGATCACCAACCGGCCCGTGGCAGCACCCCCCGCCTCAGCCCCCCAGATAAGCCGCCACCACCGCCGGATCATGCGCCACCTCCGCCGCCTTCCCCTGCAGCACGATCCGGCCGGTCTCCAGCACATAAGCGACATCCGCCACCTCCAGCGCCGCCGAGGCGTTCTGCTCGACCAGCAGGATGGTGCGGCCCTCGCGCCTGAGGTCGGCGATGATGGCGAAGATTTCTTCCACGAACAGCGGGGCGAGGCCCATGCTCGGCTCGTCCAGCAGCAACAGCCGCGGGGCACCCATCAGCGCCCGGCCAAGCGCCAGCATCTGCTGCTCGCCGCCCGACATCGAGCCCGCCGGTTGCGACAGCCGCTCGCGCAGGCGCGGAAACCGCGCCAGCACCTGCGCCTGCCGGCGTGCCCGTTCGGCCGGCGCGGGCTCCAGCCAGGCGCCGATGGACAGATTCTCGGCCACCGTCAGCCCGGCGAAAATCTGCCGCCCCTCGGGCACATGGCGCATTCCCAGTGCCGCGATCCGGTGCGCGGAAAACCCGGTGATGTCGGTGCCGCCGAACCGGATGCGGCCCGATTGCGGACGCAGCAGGCCGGACAGCGCCCGCATCAGCGTGGTCTTGCCGGCACCGTTGGCGCCGATCAGGCAGACCACCTGCCCTTCCGCCACGGTCAGGTCGATCCCCTTCACCGCCGCCGTCCGCCCATAGGCGACCACCAGCCGCTCCACCGCCAGCAGGCTCACGGGACCACCTTCCGCGCCCGCGCCGCCAGCCGGGCCGCCACTTTCTGGCCGAGATAAGCCTCCATCACCTCCGGCGCCTGCCGGGCCCCGGTCGGCGTGCCCTGGAAGATCAGCCGGCCGAAATTCAGCACGGTCACGTCATCGGCGATGTCCATGACAAAACCCATGTCGTGCTCGACCAGCAGCACGGTGGTGCCGGAATCGCGGATGCGGCGCACCAGCCCGGCCAGCGCCGCGGTCTCGGCCGGGTTCATCCCCGCCGCCGGCTCGTCCAGCAGCAGCAGCGCCGGCTCCGGGGCCATGGCGCGCGCGATTTCCAGCCGCCGCTGCTCGCCATGGGGCAGCGTGGCGGCTGGCACCTCGGCGCGGGCGGAAAGGCCCACCATTGCCAGCGCCTCGCGCGCCCGCGCCACCAGCGCCCGCTCCTCGCGCCGGAAACCGGGCGAGCGCAAAACGGTCTGGATCAGGCCGGCGGTGCGGCGCGGCTGCAGACCGGTCAACACGTTCTCCAGCACCGTCATGGCGCCGAAAATGCGGATGTTCTGGAAGGTGCGCGCCAGCCCCAGCGCCGTGCGCCGGTCGGCCTGCAACGGCGTGATGTCGCGGCCGCGCAACAACACCGCGCCCTCGCTCGGCGGCTCAAGGCCGGAAATCAGGTTGAACAGCGTCGTCTTGCCGGCACCGTTCGGCCCGATCAGCGCATGCACGCGGCCGGCCTGCACCGCCATGTCCACGCTGTACACCGCGAGCAGCCCCGCATAGCGCCGCGTCAGCGCGCGCGTCTGCAGCAGCGCCGTCATGCCGCGCGGCGACGCATGCGCAGAGGAAACAGCCCCTCGGGCAGGAACAGCACCACCAGCACGATGATGACCCCGTTGAACACCAGCCGCAGATCGGAGAATCCGCGCAGCAATTCCGGCAGCAAGGTGAGCATGAACGCGCCCAGCACCGGCGCCAGCGGGGTGGCGATGCCGCCCAGCAGGGCAAAGGACAGAATGGTCACCGCCGGCTCGAATCCATACTCGTTCGGGCCGATGAAGCTGGAGGAATGTGCCCCCAGCGCCCCGGCCAGCCCGGCCAGCACGGCGGAGGCCAGCAGCGCCCCCAGCCGGATGCGCGCCAGATTGATGCCCATCACCTGCGCCGCCGTCGCGTCCTCGCGCACCGCCTCCATGGCGCGACCGATGCCGCTGCGCCCGACCAGCCACAGCACCAGAATGGCCGCCCCCAACAGCCCATAGATCATCCAGAACTCGGCACGCAGCGGAATGCCGGAAAGGCCGAGCGCCCCGCCGAGCCAGTCCACGTTGAGATAAACCGCCCGCAGTACCTCGCCGAGCCCGATGGTGGCGATGGCGAGATACACGCCGGACAGCCGCAGCGTCGGCGTGCCGATCGCCAGCGCGAACAGCACCGGTGCCACGCAGGAGGCCGGCAGCACCAGCGCGAAGGGAAGATCGAGCTTCAGCGTCAGCAGCGCCGAGGAATAGGCGCCCAGCCCCATGAACGCCGCCTGCCCGAGCGAAAGCTGGCCGACCGCCAGCACCACATACATCGACAGTGCCAGCAGCCCGTTAATGCCCAGCGCATGCACCAGGTTCTGGTAGGTCCACAGGAAATCATCGAGCCAGACCGGCATCTCCATGCCTCAGGCCCGTCGCAATTCGGGCCGGCCGAACAGGCCGGACGGGCGGGTCCACAGCACGGCCACCAGAATGGCGAACGCCACCGCCTCCTTCAGCCCGGAATCCACATAGCCGGCGGTCAGCACCTCCACCACCCCCAGCGCGAGGCCGGCGATCAGCGCGCCCCGGATGTCGCCCAGCCCGCCGACGATGACCACCACGAACCCCCGCAGCATCATGGTCTCGCCCATGTAGGGGTGGATCGCATTGAAATTGAGCCCGATCAGCACCCCGCCCGCCCCGGCCAGGCAGCCCGAGACAAACGACACCAGCGCCGCGATGCGCCCGGTGTCGATGCCCATCAGCCCGGCCGCATCCGGCTTTTCCGCCATCGCCCGGATGGCGAGCCCCAGCCTTGTGCCATGCAGCAGCCAGACCAGCCCGCCCACCAGCACCAGACTGGCGAGCAGAATAAGCAGTTGCGCCATGGTCACGCGCAAACCGAAGAACTCGAACGGCGCGCCGGCGACCAGCCCGGGCGGCAGGCGGCGGATGTCCGGCCCCAATAGGGCGGTGGACGCGGCATACAGCGCCAGCACGCCGCCCAGCGTGACCATCAGGCTGGCCAGTTCCGGAGCACCGCGGCGGCGCAGGCGCGCCAGCAACAGCCAATCCAACACCACCGCCATGGCCCCGGCCGCCATCGCCGCCAGCGGCAGCGCCGTCCAGATGCCGAAACCGGCATCCCTCGTAAGGAACAGGGCGACAAAAGCACCGGCGGAAAAATAAAACCCATAAGTCAGGTTAATGACCCTCAGCACGCCGAACATCAGCGTGAAGCCGAGGGCGAACAGGGCATAGCCGGCGCCCAGCAGGACGCCGTTGAGGAGTTGTTGGGCTAGCATTGCAAGAAAGGCCAGGGCTCTGCCCTGGACCCCATCACTTTAGGAATGGGTTCCAAGGGCCTTCCGGCCCTTTGCGGGTCCAGGGCAGAGCCCTGGCCTTGCTTCACGGCGCGATGCCGAACTTGCCGCCTTGCATGACCAGCACCACCACCCCCTCGGCCGAAGCGGGATCGCGGCCGGCGGTGAACGCGAACGGCCCCATCACGCCATTGAACTTCGTCTGCACCAGCGCGTCGCGCAGCTTCCCGGCATCGGCCGCGCCGGCGCGGTCGATGGCCGCTGCCACGATCCGCAGCGCGTCATAGGCTTGGGCGGCAAACTGGTCGGGGTCCTTATTGTACTTCTTGCGGAAATCGGCGACGAATTTCTGGTTCGCCGGGTCCGGCTTGCCGATGAACCACGGGCTGCCGACGATCAGCCCGTCCGCCGCCGCGCCGGCAATCTCGCCAAGCTTGGGCGAGTTCGCGCCGTTGCCGCCGATGAACAGGGTTTCGTGCCCGAAGCCAAGCTGGTGCGCCTGCAGCAGCACGCCCGAACTCGGCTCAACGAGCGCGGATATGCCCACGGCGTCGGGCCTGAGCGCCTTGATCTTGGTAAGCTGGGCGGAAAAATCGGTATCCTTGCTGCCGAAACTCTCGATCGCAACGATACTCAGCCCGGCCTTCTCGGCCGCCGCCTTCATCACGTCGAAGCCGGATTTCGAGAAGGCGTCGTCGTTGGCATACAGCAGCGCGATGGTCTTAACGCCGCGGGACATGGCCTTCTTCAGCGTCACCGGAATCACGTCGGATTCGGGCAACGAGGTGCGGAAGACGTAGGGGCCGATATCGGTGATGCCCCTGGCGGTGGTGGAGGTGCCGACGATCGGGATTTTGCGCTCGTTGGTCACCGGCCCGACCGCGAACATTTCGTTCGACAGCGTCGGCCCGATGATGGCGATCACCCGGTCGCGCCCGATCAGCTTGCGCGCGGCGTTGATCGCCTGGTCCTTGTTGGCGGCCGAATCCTCGACAGTGAGGGCGATCTTCCTGCCGCCCAGCACGCCCGTCGCGTTGATTTCGTCCAGCGCCAGTTCCAGCCCGTTGCGGATGGCGATGCCGTAAGCGGCGTTCGGCCCGCTCAGGATTTCGATGGCGCCGACCGGCACCGCGTCCTGTGCCCACGCCGGCACGGCCACAAAAGCCAGCACCGCGGCAAGAGCAACGAAGCATCTGCACAACATCATCGGTTCCCTCACCAAAAGAATGGGTTCCAAGGGCCTCCCGGCCCTTGGCGGGTCCAGGGCAGAGCCCTGGCCTTACTTGCTTTTTTATCCCCCCAAATCCCGCCGCCGCCCCTCCCGCAGCGACTGAAACGTCACGTACAGCATCGGAATAATGAAAATCCCGATCGCGCTGGCGGCGATCATGCCGGCGAACACCGGCATGCCGACCGAGCGCCGGCTCAGCATCGCTGCCCCGTGGGCGGTCACCAGCGGCAGCAGCCCGAGCACGAAGGCAATCGAGGTCATCATCACCGCGCGGAACCGGGTGCGCGCGCCCAGAGCGGCGGCGGCGCGGATCGGCATGCCTTCCTCGCGGCGTTCCTTGGCGAATTCGACGATCAGGATGCCGTTCTTGGCGGCCAATGCGATCAGCACCACCAGGCCGATCTGGCCGTAGAGATCGAGCGGCATGCCGGCCAGCAGCAGGCCCACGAAGGCGCCCAGCCCGGCCACCGCCACGCTCAGCAGCACCGGCACCGGGATCAGCCAGCTTTCGTACAGCGCCACCAGGAACAGGTAGGCGAACAGCACCGCCAGCCCCAGGATCGGCCCGGTCTGTCCGCTCGACTGTTTTTCCTGATAAGCGGTGCTGGTCCAGTCGAAATCGTAGCCGGGCGGCAGGGTGCGCGCGGAGATCTCTTCCATCGCGGCCAGCGCTTCGCCCGATGACACGCCCGGGGCCGGCGCGCCGAGGATGGTGATGGCGCGGTAGTTGTTGTAGCGGCTGATGGTCTGCGGCCCCAGCACCACCCGCGCTTCCGCGATCGCGCGCAGCGGCACCATGGTGCCGCGGTTGTTGCGCACATAGATGCGCCACACCGCCGGCAGGTCGTTGCGGTCGATCGCCTCGCCCTGGATGTTCACCTGCCAGGTGCGGCCGTACAGGTTGAAGTCGTTGACGTAGATGCCGCCGAGCGTCGCCTGCATGGCCACAAACACATCGTTGATGTTGACCCCGAGCGCCTGCGCCTTGTCGCGGTCGATGTCGAGGTAATAGCTCGGCGTGGTGGGCGTGAAAGTGGAGAACACGCGGCCGAGCCGTTTGTCCTGGTTGGCCGCCGACAGCATGCCGAGCAGCGCGCCGCCGGCTTCCACCGGGTCGCGGCCTTCCAGGTTGAGCAGCTCGTAGTCAAAGCCGCCGCTGGTGGACAGGCCGATGATCGGCGGCAGGTTGAACGGGAACACCATGGCCGAGCGCACGCTCTGGGTCATGCCGAACACCTGGCCGATCACCGCCTGGGCGCGGTCCATCACCGCGGTGCGGTCGGCGAACGGCTTGAGGATCACCACCAGGAAGGCGGTGTTGCTCTGCGCGGTCTGGTCCAGGATCGAGAAGCCGACGATGGACAGCACGGCCCGCACCTGCGGCAGCGGCCGCAGCATGTTTTCCAGTTGCGCCACCACCTCGCGCGTGCGCGCCACCGAGGCGGCGTCGGGCAACTGCGCCAGCACGAAGAACGCGCCCTGGTCCTCCTCCGGCAGGAAGCTGGTGGGGGTCATGCGCTCCGCCCCCCAGATGCCGCCGGCGCACAGCGCGATCAGCAGCACGCCGAGCGCGGCCACGCGCACCAGCCGGCGCACGATCGCGGCATAGCCGTCCCGCACATAGTCGATGCCGCGCAGCACGGACCCTATCACGCCGCCACGTTTTTCCTGCGGGCGCAGGAACACCGCGCACAGCGCCGGCGACAGCGTCAGGGCGTTGAGCGCCGAGATCAGCATGGCGGCGCTGACGGTCACGGCGAACTGGCGGAACAACTGGCCGGACACGCCGGGGATGAAGGCCACCGGCACGAACACGCTGAGCAGCACCAGGGTGATGGCGATGATCGGTCCGGTGATCTGCGCCATCGCCTTCTTGGTGGCTTCCTTGGGCGTGAGGTGCGGTTCCTCCTCCATCACCCGCTCGACGTTCTCCACCACCACGATGGCGTCGTCCACGACGATGCCGATCGCCATCACCATGGCCAGCAGCGACACGGTGTTGGCCGAGAAGCCGAGCGCCAGCAGCACGGCGAAGGTGCCGATCAGGCTGACCGGCACGGCGACGGTGGGAATGATGGTGGCACGAATATTGCCAAGGAACAGGAACACCACGATCACCACCAGCACGAACGCCTCGGCCAGGGTCTTGATCACCTCGTGGATGGTGTCGGAGACGAAGCCGGAACTGTCGTAGAGGATGATCTTCTTCATCCCCTCCGGAAAGCGCCTGGCCAGATTGTCGAGCGTGGCGGCGACGCGTGCCGAGGTGGCGACCGCGTTGGCGCCGGGAGCGAGGTAGATGCCGATGGTGATGGCGGGGTTGCCGTTCAGCCGGCTGACCGTGTCCTGGCTGGCCGCCCCGAGTTCCACCCGCGCCACGTCGCGCACCCGCAGCACCGATCCGTCCGGGTTGGCGCGCAGCACGATGGCGCCGAACTCCTCGGGCGTGGTCAGCCGTCCCTTGGTCTGCAGGTTGATCTGGAACTGCGTTTCATCGGGGATCGGCCGGGCGCCGACGCGGCCCACCGCGCCCTGCACGTTCTGCGAGGCCAGGGCGGCGATGATGTCGGAGGGGGCCAGGCCAAGCTGGGTCAGCCGGTCGGACTCGAACCAGATGCGCATCGAGTAATCGAGCGCGCCGAATACGAAAGCCTGGCCCACCCCCGGCACGCGGGCGATGGCGTCGAGCACATTGATGGTGACGTAGTTGGACAGGAACAGCGGGTCCTGCTTGCCGTTCTCGCTATAGAACTGCATGAACTGCAGGATCGCGGCGGATTTCTTGAGCACCGTCACGCCGTTGCGCTGCACTTCGGCCGGCAGCCGGGCCAGCGCCGCCTGCACCCGGTTATTGACGTTGACGGTGTCGATATCGGGGTCGGTGCCGAGGGCGAAGCTGATGCTCAGCGAATAGCTGCCGTCGTTGCCGCTGTTCGAGCGCATGTACAGCATCTTGTCGACGCCGTTGATCTGCGCCTCCAGCGGCTGCGCCACCGTGGTCTCCACCACCGCGGCCGAGGCGCCGGGGAAACGGGTGGACACGGTCACCTGCGGCGGCACGATGTCGGGGAACTGCGCCACCGGGATGCGGGTGAGCGAAATCAGCCCGGCCAGGGTGATGACGATGGCGATGACGACCGCGAGCCGCGGCCGTTCAACGAAGACGTTGGAGATCATGCCCTACTTTCCCGTGCCCGTCCCAGGAGACGCCCCAGCAGGCGCCCCCGGGGGTGCACCAGGGGGCGCGCCAACCGGGGCGGGGTTCACCACCACGCCCGGCCGCACCCGCTGAATGCCGTCGGCGATCACCTGGTCGCCTTCCGCGAGCCCCTCGGCCACCACCGCCGTGCCCGGCGTGGACTGGCCGAGACGGATGCGCCGCTGCTGCGCCTTCTTGTCCGCATCGACCACATACACGTAGCTGCCCTGCTGGTCGGACAGCACCGCCGCGCGGGGAATGGCCAGGCCCAGCACCGGCTCGGCGCCTTGCACCAGCACGGTCACGAACTCGCCATCGGTCAGGTTGCGGCTGCCGGGCTCGCTCGGCTTCGCACCGGGCCGCAGCGGGTTGGGGATGCGGCCGCGCAGGGTGATGGTGTCGGTATTCTGCGCCACGATCGGATCGGCATAGTCGAGCCGGCCCTGCTGGGCGTATAGCGTGCCGTCCGGCAGCCGCAGCCGGACCACCGCCGCCGCGATGCCGCCTTTGGCCTCGAAACTGTTGCGCAGATCGAGCCATGCCCGGACCGGAACCGGGAAGGTGACATACATCGGGTCCTGGCTGACGATGGTCGTCAGCGCCCCGGTGGTGAGCCCCACCACATTGCCGGCGGTAACCGTGGTACGCGCGATCTTGCCGCCGATCGGGGCGCGGATTTCGGTGTAGTCGAGGTTGATCTGCGAGGACTGCACCTGCGCGATCGCCGCCTGCAACTGGGCGGCGTAGCTGGCCTGCTGCGCGAGGTCGTCGTCCACGGTGCTGCGCTGGCCGGCCGGCGTGTTCAGCAGCGACTGGGCGCGGTTGAGGGTGATGGTGGCGTTGCGCAGCAGCGCCTGCATCTGCGCGACGGTCGCCTGCTTGGCATGCAGGTCGGCCTCGAAGGGCGGGCGCTCCAGCCGGTACAGCAGATCGCCCTGCTGCACCTCGCTGCCCTCGGTGAACAGCCTTTCCTGCAGGAACGCGGTGACCCGGGCGACGATGTCAACCCGGTCGGTTGCCTGCACCCGGCCGATGAAGTCGCTGGTTTCAGTGACCGGCCGGCGCTGCACCGTCACCGTGCCCACGGAAGGCGGCCCGGGCGGGCCGAACTGGGCCGCAGCCGGCAAGGCCGCACCAATGAACACGAGCGCCGCGGTGGCGGCGGTCAGGCAAAAACGCATCATCAATCCTCGACGATTTACCCCCGAAATCTGGGGGGCGTGGACCGGCGCCACAAGCAGGCCGCATGTTGTTGCACCATTTCGGCAATCTTGCGACCCTTGCCGGCCCAGGCAACACCGGCGCAGCGGACGCGGCAATGGGCGGAAATGTGACGATTTGCGAAGTCGGCCCGCGCGACTGGCTGGCGATGCGAGGCCGAGGTGGCGGCGCCGCGTTCGGCCCGGTGCAGGTATGGGGGCATAAACGGCCATCTGCAGCCCAGCGCGGAATTGCGGTCCGGCGGCCTGTCGGGTATGCCCCTAGGATGATAGGCTGAAAGATTGAGGAGCCGCTTCTAAATGGTGACGGTTGGCCTGCTGAACCTGCCCGGGATGCGCCGCCGGTTGCTGGTCATAGCGCCGGTTCTCGTGCTGATGATCGCCGCGGTGACCGGCATTCTCGACCGCACGGTCGATGCCTTCGTGACCCCCTTGTCACCCGAAGAGACGCGGGCGGTGCTGCACCGCGCCCAGGTGGGGGCGGGCGTTGCCTATGTGTCGGTGCGCGCGCTCGGCCGGGTCGTCGCGGTGGCGTCATCCACCACGGTCAACGCGAATGTCGGTGCGGTGGTCAATGGCGGCGCCAGCCTGGAGGTCGGCAACGTGATGCAACCGTTCGAGCAGTTGCTTGACGGCTTCGGCGATGTGCTGATGGTCAGCCTGATCAGCGTGACCGTCCAGCTCGTGCTGGTGGACGTGCTGGACGCCTTCGCCCTGCAATGGGTGCTGCCGGCCGGCCTGGCCCTGCTGGCGATCGCCCTGTTCGTCGGTGCGGCGCGGACCGGGCGGACGCGGCGCATCGCGCATGCGCTGATCGCCGGCGCGATCCTGGCCAAGTTGATCCTGCCGATCGGCGTGCAGGGCACGGAATTGCTGTCGGACCGCTTCCTGCGCGACCGCGCCGACAAGGCCGCGACGGTGCTCAACGACACCCGGACCGAACTGGCGGCGGCGTTGCCGAGTTTCGACGAGGAACCGGGCCGGGCATGGTACAACCCGCGGCGGGTGACCGACCGGATGGCGGCCCTGGCACCTGATCGTCTGGCCGATTTGCTGAACCGGATCACCGAAAGCGTGGAACGGGCGGTCGAGGCGAGCCTGACCTGGATGGCCGTGTTCGTGCTGGAGACGATCATCTTTCCGCTCACCATCGCCGGACTCGCGGTCTGGCTGTTCCGGCTGGTGCTCCGTCGCCGCGTCGCGATTCTGGCCTGAGCCCGGTCTGATCTGTGACCCGGTCTGAGCTTCAGACCGGGTCGTATTTCCGGCAGAAAGCTTCCGCGCTCATGGCCCGGAAATCGGCCAGCGCCTCGCCCAGCCGCGCGTGTGGCCAGTCCCACCAGGCGATCCGCTGCAGCGCGTCCACGATCTCCGGCGCGAAACGGTAGCGCAGCACCCGCGCCGGCACCCCCACCGCAATCGCGAAGGCCGGCACGTCGTGGCTCACCACCGCGCCGGCGCCGATCGCCGCCCCGTTGCCGATGGTCACCCCCGGCAGCACCACCGCCCCGTGGCCGATCCACACATCATGGCCCAGCACCACGCGATGGCTGCGCCGCCAGTCGAAAAACGCGGCATCGTCCTCGCCCAGTCCATAAGCCGCGGAGCGATAGGTGAAATGGCTCAGCGCCACCCGCTCGAGCGGATGGTTGCCCGGGTTCACCCGGACCTGCGCGGCGATGGAGCAGAACCGCCCCAGCGTGGTGTAGGTGATGTCGGAATCGTTGGCGACATACGCGTAATCGCCGAAGCTGCTCTCGGCCACCTTCGTGCGCGCGCCCACCTCGCACCAGGCGCCGAAGCTGGAGTCGCGCACCTCCGCGGTGGGATGGATGGCAGGCTCGGCACCGAGCGTTTTGCCGGCGGTGGCGGGGTCCTTGTACATGCACGACTCCTCAGGCAACGGAGCCGGACACCATCGCAGGGATCACCGCCCGGGTGTAGCGGGCGATTTGCTACTGTTCGGCGACCGATACAATCAGTGACCGAGCCAGGACGCCAGCACCGCGGCGGCCAGCACCACCAGCGTCGCCACCACCACATGCCAGGCCGGACGCAGATGCTCGTGGAACTGCTCGGAATCGGTTTCCATCGGCTTACACTCCCTGGGTTCGGACGGTGGGCAAGGCAGGATCGGCGGCAGCGGCATCCGCCAGCGAGCGCAGGTCCAGCCCGGCGACCGCGCCGATCACCACCAGCGCCGGCATCGGCAGGGCGGCCCGGCGGGCCGCCAGCGTGCAGGCGCCGAGGGTGCTGCGCAGCACGCGCTCGCCGGGCAGGGTGGCGCGCGCCACCACGGCCACCGGCGTGCCGGCCGCGCGCCCACCGGCGAGCAGGCGCACGGTGATGTCGTCCAGCCGGGTCAGCGCCATGAAGCCGACCACCGTGCCGCCGGCGCGCGCCAGCGCCTCCCAGTCGATCGTCTCGGCCACCCCCGCGCCGGCATGGCCGGTCAGGAAGGTCACCGCCGCCGACAGGCCGCGATGGGTCAGCGGAATGCCGGCCGCGGCCGGGGCGGCGAGGCCGGCGGACACGCCCGGCACGACGCGGAACGGAATGCCGGCCGCCTGCAGCGCCAGGGCTTCCTCGCCGCCGCGGCCGAACACGAACGGGTCGCCGCCCTTCAGCCGCACCACCCGGCGCCCGGCCCGGGCTTCGGCCACCAGCCGGGCATTGATGGCATCCTGGCTCCAGCCGGGGGTACCCTTGCGCTTGCCCACGCCGATTCGGGTGGCGTCGTGGCGGACCAACGACAGCACGGCGGGTCCGGGCAGGGCATCGTGCAGCACCACATCGGCGGCCCGCAGCGCCGCGGCGGCGCGCAGCGTCAGCAGCCCCGGATCGCCCGGCCCGGCGCCGACCAGCCAGACGCTGCCGGGCGCCGGACCCTCCGCCATGTCATCAACGACCATCGTGGAAACCGGAATCACATTTGACAGGACGTATATAAACCTTATCTCTCGCAAACAAGATGCACTTATGGCGGCGCCGCGAGGAGAAATACGATGACGATCGCAACAACCCGCTCCGCCGTCGAGCTCGTCAAGGAATCGAGCCGGCGGCTGCGCGGCACGATCGTCGCCGAACTCGCCGCCGATGGCACCCAGGTAAGCGACGCCGCCGAGGCGCTGCTGAAATTCCACGGCACCTACGAGCAGTATGACCGCGACACCGCCACCGCCCTCAAAAAGCAGGGGCTGGAGAAGGAATACAGCTTCATGGTGCGCGTCCGCATGCCCGGCGGGCGGCTGACGGCGGCGCAGTACCTGGCCCTCGACGAACTGGCCGACCGCTATGGCAACGCCACGCTGCGGGTGACCTCGCGACAGACCATCCAATTCCACGGTATCGTCAAGGGTAATCTGAAGCCCGCCATCGCTTCCATCAACGCCACCCTGCTGACCACCCAGAGCACCTGCGGCGACGTGGTGCGCAACGTCACCACCTCCCCTGCCCCGCGCCGGGATGCGCCCTATGCGCGGCTGCTGGCGGATGCCCGCCTGCTCTCGGCCGACCTGCTGCCGCGCACCCGCTCCTATCACGAGATTTTTCTCGACGCGGCGCCGGACGAGACCACCGGCGAGGAGACGGAGCCGCTCTATGGCCCCACCTACCTGCCGCGAAAATTCAAGATCGGGCTGGCCCTGCCGCAGGACAACACGATCGACGTGCTGAGCAACGATCTGGGTCTGATCGCGGTCTGGGAAGAAGGGGCGCTGCGCGGCTACAACGTCGCCATCGGCGGCGGCATGGGTATGACGCATAACCGTCCCGACACCTATCCGCGCGTGGCCAGCCTGGTCGGCTCGGTCGGTCCGGAAGAGCTGCGCGCCGTGGCGGAAGCGGTGGTCCGGGTGCAGCGCGACCATGGCGGGCGCGCCGACCGCAAGCGGGCGCGGCTGAAATATCTGGTGGACGACAAGGGCCTGCCCTGGATGCGCGAGGCGATCGGCCGCGAACTCGGCCACGATCTCGCCGATCCGCTGCCGATGCCGGCATTCGAGGTGCCCGACCTGCTCGGCTGGCACCCCCAGGGCGACGGCGCCTGGTGGCTCGGGGTGAAGCTGCCCACCGGGCGGATTGCCGATGCCGGCGCGGTGCGCCTGCGCACGGCGCTGCGCGAGGTGGTGCA
This sequence comes from uncultured Alphaproteobacteria bacterium, assembly GCA_963709085.1. GTDB lineage: Bacteria > Pseudomonadota > Alphaproteobacteria > Acetobacterales > Acetobacteraceae > Rhodovastum. The sequence continues at coordinate 1,884,178 of CAVPVB010000007.1, read as the reverse complement.
ACGCTACCGCATCGACCCGGTGCTGACGCCGCAGCAGGATGTGCTGCTGACCAACATCGCGCCGCGCCTGCGCAGCGCCGTCACCCGCAAGCTGCGCGCCCACGGCGTGACCATGGCCGGCGACATCACCCCGCTGGCGCGCTGGGCCATGGCCTGCGTGGCGCTGCCGACCTGCGGTCTGGCGCTGACCGAGGCCGAGCGGGTGCGCGCGCCGCTGGTGGCCGATCTCGAGGCGGTGCTGCGCCGGCACGGGCTGGAGCGCGAGCGCATCAGCCTGCGCATCACCGGCTGCCCGAACGGCTGCGCGCGCAGCTATGGCGGCGATATCGGCCTGGTTGGCCGGGTGCCGGGGGCCTATGCGGTGTTTGTCGGCGGCGATTTCGCCGGCACGCGGCTGTCGTTCAAGCTGCTCGAACGGGTCGCGCAGGAGCGCGTGGCCGCGGTGCTGGAACCGTTGCTGGCCGCCTTCGCGCAGCAGGGCTGGCGAGGCGAGGGGTTCGGTGATTTCTGCCACCGGCTGGGGCCGGAGGCGGCGTTTTCTCTCGTCGAGGGGACCCAGGCCAGCGCCGCCTGAGCCACGCCCCGGCGGCTCAGAGCTTGAAAAACAATCGAACTTGAAAAAGAATGCCCGCTGATATCATTGAGTTTTTCGGCGTCGTTCGGCGGCTTGCGGGCATTCTTTTTCAAACTCTCAGCGCAGCAGCACCGCCGCCTTCTGCAGCGTTACCCACACCCCCCACAGCAGCGGCAGCACCACCGGCGCCCAAGCCAGCAGGGTGCGGGCGTCCAGCCGGCCGCGGTCGATGCCGAACGAGGCCTGCGGCACGGAAATACCGGCGCTGCGCCGGTCCATCGCGGCGACTTCCGATTCCGGCATGAACCATCGCGCGGCGACCGGGCAGATCAGCAGGTTGGCGACCAGCCCGGCCGCCAGCATGGCGGCCAGGATGTACAGCGTGCCGTCGTAGATGCGGTCGCGCGGCACGCCGGCGGTGATCTCGGCCTCGCGGATATAATTGACCACCGTTGGACCGATGATGCCGGCGGTGGCCCAGGCGGTCAGCAGCCGCCCGTGGATGGCGCCAACGAAACGGGCACCGAACAAATCGGCCAGATAGGCCGGGATGGTGGCGAAGCCGCCGCCGTACATCGATAGGATGACGCAAATCATCGCCACGAACAGCGCCCGCTCGCCGGCATGGGCGGTCCCGGGGGCCCCGGTGTACATCGCGATGCCGAGCAGGAAGAACAGGGTGTAGGTGGTGCGCCGGCCGATCAGGTCCGACAGCGACGCCCAGAAGAACCGGCCGCCGATGTTGAACAGCGACAGCAGCCCGGTGAAGCCCGCGGCGATCGCCGCAACCGCCCGATGCTGCCCGTCGTCGAGCGCCATGAAGCCGAGATCGGGCCGGCCGATCAGCGCGCCGCCGAACATTTCCTGCAGCATCGGCGAGGCCATGCCGATGACGCCGATGCCGGCGCTGACGTTCAGGCACAGCACCGCCCAGACCAGCCAGAACTGGGGCGTGCTGTGGGCGTCGCGCAGATGGACGTTGCCACCCGTCACCATCGCCCGCCGGCCGGAGGCAGGCGGGGTCCAGCCGTCCGGGGACCAGCCGGCCGGCGGCAGCCGATAGCCGAAAGCGCCGCCGAGCATGAACACCAAATAGCCGAAGGCGAGCACCGTGAAAGTCTGCCAGACGCCGACACTGGTAGGTGAGGCGAAAAAATCCATCAGCCCGGCGGCCAGCGGCGCGCCGATCATGGCGCCGCCGCCGAACCCCATGATGGCCATGCCGGTGGCCATGCCGCGGCGGTCCGGGAACCAGCGGATCAGCGTCGATACCGGCGAGATGTAGCCGAGCCCCAGCCCGATGCCGCCGATCACCCCCGCGCCGAGCCACAGCATCCAGAGCTGGTGCAGATAGACGCCGGAGGCCGAGAACAGCAGCCCACCGCACCAGCATAGCGCCGCCACCACGCCGGCCCGGCGCGGCCCGGCGCGCTCCAGCCACAAGCCCCAGAGTGCCGCCGAGCAGCCCAGCAGCACGAAGAACAGCGTGTACATCCAACCCAGATCGGCCACCCGCCAGTCGCAGACTGGTGGTGAACAGGGCCGCCCACAGCGACTGTTCCGGGCAGGCGTGCGGTGCGGTGATGCCGATGGCGCGCGACAGCGGCAGCCAGAACACGCTGAATCCGTAGGCCATGCCGATGCAGAGATGAATGGCCAGGGCGGCCGGCGGCACCAGCCAGCGGTTGAAGCCGGGCCGGGCGATGATGCGCTCGCGGTCCAGCAATCCGGGCGCACCGGGGGTCGGGGCGTCATGGGTCACGTTGGCGTTCCTCCGCTGGTCACCCGTTTATCTGCTTCGGTCGGGCACCGCAACGGCAACGGCGGCCCTTGCGTCGGCGGCGATCCGGGGTTATGTTCCTATTATGTTCTAGTCAGCCGCGGGGACAGAAATGCAGAATATGCACCGTATTTCGCGTCACGTTTCGCATCAGGCGGGGACCGGGGCGCGCGGCGGGCGGGAACTGGCGGTATGGACGCTCGGCCTGCTCTGCGGCCTGGGCGCCGCGGCGGCAAGCGAAGCGTTGCTGCTGCCCTTCGGTCTCGCCCTGGCGCTGGCGGCCAGCCTGCCGCTGGCGGCGCTCGGGCTGCGCTGGCTGCTGCGGCCACGCCGCCGCGCGGTGGTCTGGGAGGAGGCCTCCTGGCGCACGCCCTGAGGGCGGGAAATTAACCACTGCGCAAGGCGGGACCGGCAACATGGCTCTCCTTGCGGCCCAACGCCGCGACGATGCCAACGGCGGAGACAGCAAATGATGGACCATGCCGCAGCCACGGCGCCGCTCCCCATCGATGGCACCGATCTGCGCGCCGTGGTGCGCGAGGAGGTGGGCAGCCTGTTCGAGGAACTGCGCCGCTTCATCGACCGCCGCATCGCCGAACTCAGCGTCGAGGTGCATGGCGCGGTGCAGATGGTGGATTTCAGCGAGACCAACCTGTCCGAGCAGATCGGCCGCATCCACAACCAGATCGCCAGCGTGGTGGCGGCGCCGGCCATCGCCACCCGCAACAGCGGGCTGGAGCTGGAAGCGGTGGTGCAGGCCACCGAGGCCGCCGCCGACCGCATCCTGGAAGCCGCCGAGGCGATCGGCGCGTGGGTGGAAGACGGGCGGCGCGACCCGGCCGGTTTCGAACTGCTCACCGAGAAGGTGAACGCGATTTTCGAGGCGTGTTCGTTCCAGGACCTCACCGGCCAGCGCATCCGCCGCGCCATCGACCACTTGCAACGGGTCGAGGGCATGCTGGAAGACCTGATGCAAACCGACCCTGCCACGGCGGGCCATGCCGAAGCACCACCCCCGTCCCCGGGTGCTTCGCCAGCGGGCGGGGCCGATCTCGCCCAGCAGGAGATCGACCGCCTGCTGGGCTGACGGCGGGCTTATTTCTTCCGCGCCTCCGCCACCGCCGCCTGCAGATCCGCCAGAGTAAGCGCACCCGGCAGCATGTGCCCGCCGATCACGTAGGCCGGCGTGCCCTGGATATCGAGCCTGTGGGCCAGCTCCAGATTGGCCTCGATGCGCTGCTGTACCGCCGGGTCGGCCATGTCCTTCTGCAACCGGTCCCAGTCCAGCCCGGTCTTGGCCGCGGCGGCGCGCAAACTGTCCGGCGTCACGTCCGGCGGCCCCGCCATCACCGCGTCCTTCAGCTTCAGGTAGCCGCCCTGTCGCTGCGCCGCCAGCAGCGCCTTCGCCCCCAGCACGCTGCTCGCGCCGAGGATGGGAATATCCTTGTACACGACCCGAAGGTTGCGGTCATGACCGAGCAGTTCCGCCATCACCGGGGTCATGCGCCGGCAGTACGGGCAGCGGATGTCGAAGAACTCCACCAGGGTCACATCGCCCTGCGGGTTGCCCTCGACCGGATCGCCCGGGGCGTGGGTCAGCGCCTCCCCCAGTCCGGCGATGGCGGTGCGCGCCGCCGCCTGCTGCAGCCGCGATTCATCCTCCTGCAGCGCCGCGATGGCATCGCGCAGGATCGACGGGTCGGCTTTCAGGGCGGCGCGAACCACCTCGACGATTTCCGTCCGTTGCTGGGGCGTGAAGCCCTGCGCCAGCGCCGGCGCCGCGGCAAAGCCCGCCAGCAGCGCTGCCAGCAGCCATGTGAATTTGCGCATTCGGAATCCCTTCAGATCAGGTTTTTCGTTTCGTCATTGTCGTTCTGTGCCCGCAGCGGTGCGGGGCCGGCAGGCGATCAACATACGGTTGCCGGTGCTCACGAACGAGTCTATGGCAGCGTCGCTCACATGAATGATGCGGACCAGGTTCACGTCCGGGGCCGCCGCGCGGAACAAGGGATTGGCATTGGTGCGCAGCAGCGTCTCGGTTTCCGCGTCCTGGATGACGGCCAGGTTGCCGCTGGCAAGGTTTTTTGGGGCGCCCTGCGCGCAGGCGGGGCTCGGCATCGTGCTCGCGCTGGGCCTGGCAACTTCCGGCTGCGCGACGCTGGATTCCGCCGCCAACTCGGTCGGCAACGCCATCACCGGCGGTGGCGGCCAGGCGCCCGGCACCCCGGGCTATGTCAGCGGCTTCCTGGGCGGGGTCTCGGCCGATGAGCCGCGCGCCGCCCTGGTGGCGCGCGAGGTGTTGTCGGGCGGCGGCACGGCGGCGGAGGCGGCGGTGGCCGCCGCGTTCATGCTGACGGTGACGCTGCCGTCCCGCGCCGGGCTTGGCGGCGGCGGCGCCTGTCTGGCCTATGACCCGGACAAGTCGAGCGTGAATGGCGGCGTGCCCGAGGCGGTGCTGTTCGTGCCCGGCCCGGGCGGCGGTGCCGTCGGCGGCCCCGGGGCGCGACCGGCGGCGGTGCCGATGATGGCGCGCGGCCTGTACGCCCTGTATGCCCGTTATGGCCGCCGGCCGTTCGAATCGCTCACCATCTATGCCGAGCAGAGCGCCCGCTTCGGCATTCCGGTCAGCCGCGCCTTCGCTCGCGATCTGGCCGTGGTGGCCGGCCCCTTGGCCGGCGATCCGCTGGCGCGGGAAGTCTTCTTCCAGCCCAACGGCCAGCCGCTCGCCGAGGGCATGACCATGACCCAGCCCGAGCTGGGCGCCACCCTGACGCAGTTGCGGGTGGCCGGGGTGGGCGACCTGCATGTCGGCGTGCTCGCGCGCAAGATCGTCGAGGCGTCCGCGCAGGTCGGCGGCGGCCTCAGCCCGGCATCGCTGCGCGACAGCCTGCCGAGCTACGCCCCCGCGCTGGAGGTCGATGCGCCGGGCGGCGATCAGGCGATGTTCCTGCCGCCGCCGGCCGATGGCGGTCTGGCGGCGGCCGCCGCCTTCCGCGTGCTGATGGCCTCGCCCGGCGCGCTGCCGGCGGCGCAGCAACGCGCGATATCGGTAGCCGCCGCCTGGCGGGCGCAAGGCGGCCAGGGCGATCCGGCCGCCCTGCTGGCCGCCCAGGTGCCGACGGCGTCGCTGCCGCCATTGCCGGCCTCCACCAGTCTGGTGACGCTCGACCGCGACGGCCGGGCGGTGGCCTGCACGTTCAGCATGAACAATCTGTTCGGCACCGGCCGCATTGCCCCCGGCACCGGCGTTCTGCTGGCCGCCTCGCCGGCCTGGTTGCCGCCGCCGCTGCTGTCGGCCGGGCTGGCCTGGAACCCGAACATCCATGAATTTCATGCCGCCGTCGCCGCTTCCGGCCAGGAGGGCGCGCCGGTGGCCGCCGCCGACGCGTTGTGGCAGTCGCTGCAGACCAGCAAGCGGTCGCTGTTCAGCAGCGAACCGCCGGGCCAGAATACCCCGCAAATGCAGAACACCGGGGCGCCGGTGGTGCTGAGCAGCGGCGTCCCGATGCGGCAGGTGCCCGAGCCCGGACGGGCCAATGCGATCAGTTGCGCCGGCTACCTGCCCGGCGACGCGGGCAGTTGCGCCTGGTACACCGATCCGCGCGGCGCGGGGCTCGCCGTCGGCGGCAATTGATGGGGCTGAAGGTCGGGCGCGGCGCCGCGGCGCCGCCGTTCATCGTAATGGATGTCATCACCGCGGCCAATGCGCGCCAGGCCGCGCTGCCGCCGGGGGCGCCCCCGGTTATCCGCATGGAAGTCGGTCAGCCCGGCACCGGCGCCCCGGCCGGCGCGGTGGCCGCCGCCGCCGCGGCGCTGCGCGCGGGGGCACCGATGGGCTACACCGAGGCGCTCGGGCTGGCCTCCCTGCGGGCGCGGATCGCGCGTCATTATGCGCAATGGTACGGCGCCGAAGTGCCGGCCGCGCGCATCGCCGTGACGGTCGGCGCATCCGGCGCGTTTCCGCTCGCCTTCCTCGCCGCCTTCGATCCGGGCGACCGCGTGGCCATGGCGGCGCCGTTCTATCCCCCCTATGTCAACATCCTCGCCGCCCTCGGCATCGAGCCGGTGATATTGGAGGCCGGGCCGGAGACGCGGTTCCAGCCGGATGTCGCCATGCTGGAGCGTCTGTCGCCGCGTCCGGACGGGCTGATCGTGGCCAGCCCCTGCAACCCGGCCGGCACCATGCTGCACCCGGACGAGCTGGCCGCCATCGCCGGCTGGTGCCACGCGAACGGGGTGCGGCTGATTTCCGATGAGATTTACCATGGGCTGCATTACGACGCCCCGATCGCCACGGCGGCGGCGCTCAGCCCGAGCGCCGTGGTGGTCAACAGCTTCTCGAAATATTTTTCCATGACCGGCTGGCGAGTCGGCTGGATGGTGCTGCCCGCAGACCTGGTGCGGCCGGTGGAGTGCCTGGCGCAGAACATGTTCATCAGCGCCCCGCACATCGCCCAGATCGCCGCCGAGGCGGCGATGGACTGCACCGCCGAGCTGGAAGCGAACGTGGCGCGCTACCGCCGTTCGCGCGACCTGCTGCTGCGCGCCCTGCCGGCGGCCGGATTTGCCCATCTGAGCCCGGCCGAGGGGGCGTTCTACCTGTATGCCGATGTCGGCGACCGGACCAATGACAGCCGCGATTTCTGCGCCCGCATGCTGGCCGAGGCCGGGGTGGCGACGAGTCCCGGGGTGGATTTCGACCGCACCCGCGGGAATCGCTTTGTCCGCTTTTCCTATTGCGGCCCGGAAGCCGACATGGCGGCGGCGGCCCGGCGGCTGGCCGGGTGGCGGTAGACGGAGCAGGGTGAAGGAAGGCCAGGGCTCTGCCCTGGACCCCATCACTTGAAGGGTTTGGGGAAGAGGGGGGTGAGGAGATGCTGCGGCTCCTCCTCACCCCCCTCTTCCCCAAACCCTTAAAACGAATGGGTTCTAAGGGCTCCGCCCTTAGCGGGTCCAGGGCAGAGCCCTGGCCTTCCTTCACCCTGCCTCCGTCAACTGGCGGCGAGCGCGCGCTTCGCCATCACCCCGATCAGGTGGGCCCGGTATTCGGCGCTGCCGTGGATGTCGCTGTTGAGGTCGTCCGCCGGCGTGCTGATGCCGTCCAGGGACTCCGGCGCCCACGCACGCTCCAGCGCCTGCTCGAACGCCGTGTGGCGGAACACCCCGTTCTGCCCGGCGCCGGTCACCGCCACCCGCACCCCCTGCCCGCCTTTGGCCACGAACACGCCGACCATGGCATAGTGCGAGGCCGGGTTGCGGAACTTCGTGTAGCCGGCTTTCTGCGGCACCGGGAACGCAATTTCGGTAATGATCTCGTCCGGCGCCAGCGCGGTGGTGAACAGGCCCTGGAAGAAATCGCCGGCGGCGATCGCGCGCCTGTTGGTGCGGATGGTGGCATCGGTGGCCAGTGCCGCGGCCGGATAATCGGCGGCCGGGTCGTTGTTGGCCAGGCTGCCGCCGATGGTGCCGCGGTTGCGCACCTGGGTATCGCCGATGCCGGCGGCGAGGCAGGCCAGCGCCGGAAAGGCAAGCTGCACCTCCCGGCTGGCCGCGACCGCTGCATGCGTGGTGGTGGCACCGATGGTCACCGTGCCATCGGTCGCCTTGATGCCGGACAGCCCGAGCCCGGCGAGGTCCACCACGATGGCGGGCCGGTTCAGCCGCAGCTTCAGCACCGGAATCAGCGTCTGCCCGCCGGCCAGCGCCTTCGCATCCGCCCCGCCCAGGGCCTGCACCGCATCGGCCAGGCTGGCGGGCTTGGTGTAGGCGAAATCGTACATGGCACGTTCCTCTTCCCGGCCGTCGCCGGCCTTTTACTCGGCCGCCTGCGCCTGGTGCTGACGGTGCATCAACGGTTGGGCCGCCGCGATGGCCTTCACGATGTTATGATAGCCGGTGCAGCGGCAGAGATTGCCGTCCAGCCCGTGGCGGATCTGCGCCTCGGTCAGGCCCTCCGGGTGGCTCTGCACAAGATCGATGGCGCTCATCACCATGCCCGGGGTGCAGAAGCCGCATTGCAGGGCGTGGTGCTCATGGAACATCGCCTGCATCGGGTGCAGCGTGCCATCGGCCGCCGCCAGGCCCTCGATGGTGATGATGCTGGCGCCGTCCGCCTGCAGGGCCAGCAGGGTGCAGGATTTCACCGACTGGTCGTCCACCAGCACCACGCAGGCGCCGCACTGGCTGGTGTCGCAGCCCACATGGGTGCCGGTAAGGCCGAGCCTCTCGCGCAGCAACTCGACCAGCAACGTTCTCCCCTCCACCTCGACCGTCTCGCGCTTGCCGTTCACCGTAAGGCTGACCTGCGGCATCTTCTTTTTCTCCCATGGCGTTCGACAAAGTGCATGGCGTGCGACGCTTTGGCGGAAAGCGTCTCATTCGGGTTCGATGTGGTCAAGCCGCGCGGGTTCGGAAGACGGCGGGGGGTCAGGATTTCTGCACCCCCCAGAACACCGGGAACGGCGCCTTCGCCACGCCGGAGATGCTGGTGCGCCAAGCCTGGTACATCTGGAAGAAACCGGTCGGCGCATAGGTCACGTTGTCGAACGAGGCCCGGTTGATCGCCGCGATGGCTTTCTTTTCGGCGGCCGGGTCGGCGGCGGCGTACCAATCGCCGAGGCGCGCCTGCACCTCGGGCGCGTTCGGCCAGCCGAACCATGCCTTGTCGCCGCCGGCATCCAGCGCCGGATACGCCGCCGGATTCACGCACGCCGCCCCGGCGTGCCAGGTGTGAAAGAGGTTCCAGCCGCCCTTGCCCGGCGGGTCCTTCCTGGCCCGGCGCGCGCCCAGCGTGGCCCAGTCCGTCGCCACATAGTCGGTTTCGAAACCCAGCCGGGTCAGCAGATCGCGCGTGACCTCGCCCTGCGCCCGGATGATCGGGATGTCGGTGGCGACGAGCAGCGTCACCCGGGCGCCGAGTTGGCCGGCCTCGGCCAGCAATTTCTTCGCCGCCGCGTCGTCGCGCGGCCCGGTCAGGATATCGCCGCCTGCTTCGGTGTACATCGGCGTGCCGGGAGTGAAAAAACCCGGCAGCCTGCTCCACAGATCGGGGTTCTCGCCCGCCACGGCCTGCATGTAGTCCGGCTGCGACAGCGCCATCAGCAGCGCCCGGCGCGCCCGCACATCGTTGAACGGCGGCTGCAAATGGTTGATGCGCAGGCTGCCGATATTGCCGAGCGGGTCGGTGATATCCACGGCGATGTTGCGGTTGCGCTTGAGCCGCGGCACCAGCTCAGGCAACGGCATCTCCCACCAATCGACCTCGCCGTTCTCCAACGCCGCCCCGGCGGTGGCCGCATCCATGCTGATCCACTCGATACGGTCGAACAGCATGCGCTTGCCGCCGGCCAGCCACTCGGCCGCCTCCGGGCGCGCCGGATAATCGGCAAATTTCTCGAAGATAGCCTTGGCTCCCGGCGCCCATTCCGCCCGGTTGAACTTCATCGGCCCGGAACCGACGAATTCGCCGATCTGCTGGAACGGATCGGTCCTGGCGATGCGCTCGGGCATGATCAGCGCGAGCGGCGCGTTGCTCTTGCCGAGAGCAAACAGCAACCGGTGGAACGGCCGGTTCAGGCGGAAGCGGAAACGGGAATCGTCCAGCGCCTCCAGCGCATCGAGCCGGGCGGCGATCTGCTGGCCCGCGGTGTCGCGCACCATCCAGCGCTTCAGGCTGACGATCACGTCGCGGCTGAGCACCGGCGCGCCGTCGTGGAATTTCAACCCGGGCCGCAGGCGGAAGCTCCAGGTCCTGAAATCGGCGTCGACCTCGTGGCCCTCGCACATCTGCGGCTGCGGCTCCAGCCGGGCATTCACGCCGTACAGCGTGTCCCACACCAGCAGGGCGGCGTTGCGCACGACGTGCTGGGTGCCGGCCACCGCATCCAGGCTGGACAGGCCGGCCTGCGGCACGAAGCGCAGCACGCGGCCGCCCTGGGCGGCGGCAAAGCTGGGCGCGACCAACCCGCCGGCGGCGGCCTGCAAGAACTGACGGCGCTTCATCCTGCACGCCTCCCTCCGCCACCACGCTGCGCGGCCCGGGTCACGATCGCGCACGAGATGGCGGGCGCCCCCGCCCCTTCCCTCTGGACATGGCACCGGGTGTGCGGCCGTCCCGGCGGCGGTGCCGGCCGCGAGGCATGGTTGGCTTGTTGTAGCGCCTGTCCCGGTGCATGCAAGCCGCCGCCGATGACACATTGGCGGAGCTAAAGCGTTGCAGCCAACCGGTCGAAAATGGGATCGGCAACCGCTGCATCATCCTGCCACGGCAGCGCGATAACCGGCACCGGCGCGGCGAAGTGGGCGGTCGTCGCGATGGTGTTAGCCAGCGTCACGCTGCTGCCCGGCGTCTCGCTGACCACCAGCGCCGCGACCGCGACGCCATGCCGCGCCAGCACATCCAGCGCGCTCAGCGTGTGGCTGATGGCGCCCAGATAGCTGCCCCCGACCAGCACCGCCGGCAGGCCGAGCGCAATCATCCAGTCCAGCACCGTGCGCCGGTCATCCAGCGGCACCATGACGCCGCCGACGCCCTCGATCACCACCATGCAAGCCGACGCCGCCATCCTGTCGCGGCAGAAGCCGGTCAGCGCCTCCACATCCACCATCCGCCGCTCGATCCGCGCGGCCATGTCCGGCGACAGCGGCGCCCGGAAGCGCCAGGGGGCGATGTCCGCCACCGTTTCCGCCGTCACCGCGCGCCCGAGCGCCGCCAGCAGAATGCCGGGATCGCTATCGGCCGCCGTTGCCGGGTCGTAGCCGCTGACCACTGGTTTGAGTGCGGCAACGCCGCGGCCGGCGCGGCGCATTGCCCGCACCAGTCCGGCGGCCACGAAACTTTTGCCCACCCCGGTGCCGGTGGCGGTGATGAACACGCCGCTCATGCCGGCCGCCCCAGGATGCGCGTGCGCACCAGCGCCGCCAGACGGGCGATCGCTTCGTCCGGATGCCGGGCGGTGAAGGTGAAGCGCAGCCGCGAGGTGCCCGCGGGCACGGTCGGCGGGCGGATGGCGGACACCAGGAACCCGGCCTCGGCCAGCAGTTGCGAGGCCGCCAGCGCTGCCGGCGCCTCGCCCAAAATCAGCGGCACGATCGGGCTGGCGGCCGCGGGCAGGCCGACCAGGGTGGTGAACAGGCGCGCCTTTTGCACCGGCAGCGCCGCGTAATCGGGTTGCGCCGCGATCAGGTCCAGTGCCGCGATCGCGGCGGCGACCGTGCCCGGCGGCAGCCCGGTGGCGTAGATGAATGTCCGCGCCCGCGTGCGGATCAGATCGATCACCGGCCGCGACGCACAGAGATAGCCGCCATAGCCGCCGATCGCCTTCGACAGCGTGCCCATCTGCAACGGCACCGGCGCCGGACACTCGCCTTCATGCACCGCACCCCGGCCCGCGCCGAGCACGCCGATACCGTGCGCATCGTCCGTCATCAGCCAGCAATCATGCGCCTCGGCCAGCGCCGCCAGCGCGTGCAGCGGCGCCAGGTCGCCATCCATCGAGAACACGCTGTCGGTCAGGATCAGCGCATGCGGGTGGCTGGTCCGCGCGCCGGCGAGCAACTGCGCCGCATGCGCCACATCGTTGTGGCGAAAGCTCAGGATGGTGCCGCCGGTGAGCTGCGCGCCGGTCCAGATGCAGGCATGCGCCAGTTCGTCCACCAGCAGCAGATCGTGCTTGCCGGCGAGCGCCGGAATGATGCCCGCATTGGCGAGATAGCCGGAGCCGAACACGCAGGCATCCTCGGTGCCCTTCAGCCGCGCCAGCCGCGCCTCCAGCGCCGCATAAAGCGGGTGATTGCCGGTCACCAGACGCGATCCGCCAGCCCCGACGCCGTATTCGCGCGTCGCCGCCAGCGCCGCGGCCACCACCTCCGGGTGGGTGCTGAGATTGAGGTAATCGTTGCAGCAGAACGACAGCATGCGGCGCCCGTCGCGCAGCACCCACGGCCCTTCCAGCCGCGTCGTCTCGGACAGGCTGCGGCGCAGGCTGCTCCGTTCCAGGGCGGTCAGTTTCAGGCGGGCGAAGGCGTCGAGCGAGTCCATGCGGCGAAACTCCGGAGACGGCAAGGTTGCCGGCCAAATTGGGCCCGAATACACTCCCCCGCCAGATCAGCCCGGTGCGGGAGCCCCCGCCCGGGCGATTGCCATGAAGGATGATTGCATATGTCAGCGAGTGCCCTTTCCCGCAGTGCGGCGCGGCCGGATGACGGTCTGCGCCACGACTGGACGCGGCCGGAGGTACGGGCGCTGATCGATCTGCCGTTTCCCGATCTGCTGTTTCGCGCCCAGACGGTGCACCGGCAGAATTTCGACCCTTGCGCGGTGCAGATGTCCGCGCTGCTGTCCATCAAGACCGGCGGCTGCCCGGAAGACTGCGCCTATTGTCCGCAGAGCGTGCACCACGAATGTTCGGTCGCGGCCACCAGGCTGATGCGGGTGGAAGCGGTGCTGACGGAGGCCCGCGCCGCCCGCGCCAACGGGGCCACACGGTTTTGCATGGGTGCCGCGTGGCGCGCGCCGAAGGACCGCGACCTGGACGAGATCTGCGCCATCGTGGAGGGCGTGAAATCGCTCGGCCTGGAGACCTGCGCCACCCTCGGCATGCTCACAAGGGGACAGGCGGAGCGGCTGAAAGATGCAGGCCTGGACTACTACAACCATAATCTCGATACCTCGCCCGAGCATTACGGCAAAATCATCACCACGCGTACCTATCAGGACCGGCTGGAGACGCTGGAGCACGTGCGCGAGGCCGGCATGCATGTGTGCTGCGGCGGCATCGTCGGCATGGGCGAGAACGCCGACGACCAGGCCGGCCTGCTGGTCGCGCTGGCCACCCTGCCGCAACATCCCGAGAGCGTGCCGATCAACATGCTGGTGCGGGTGGCCGGCACGAAGCTGGCCGATGGCGATGACGTGGACCCGATCACCTTCGTGCGCATCATCGCCACCGCCCGCATCATGATGCCGCGCTCCTTCGTGCGGCTGGCCGCCGGCCGCGAGGACATCAGCGACGAAACCCACGCGCTGTGCTTTCTTGCCGGCGTCAACTCGATCTTTTACGGCGCCAAGCTGCTGACCGCGCCCAACGCGGCGGTCAGCCGGGACGCCGCCTTGCTGGACCGTCTCGGCATGGCGGCGATGCGGCTCTGATCGCCCGCATGCAAGCTGCACCACCCGGCTGGTACTCAGCCGGCCTGCGCCATATCTGGCTGCCGTACACGCAGATGAAAACCACGCCGCCGCCCCTGGCGGTGGCGCGCACGCACGGCTCGCGCATCGTGCTGGCGGACGGGCGGGAGCTGATCGACGGCATCGCCTCCTGGTGGACCGCCTGCCACGGCTATAATCACCCGGCGATCCGCGACGCGGTGCGCGCGCAGCTCGATGCCATGCCGCATGTCATGTTCGGCGGCCTGGTGCACGAACCGGCACTGACCCTCGCGCGCAAGCTGACGGCGCTGCTGCCGGCCGGGCTCGACCGGGTTTTCTTCACCGATTCAGGCTCGGTCGCGGTCGAGGTCGCGATGAAGATGGCGGTGCAATACTGGCTGAATCGCGGCGAACGCGGTCGCACCCGCGTGCTGGCCTTCAAGGGCGGCTATCACGGCGACACCTTCGCCACCATGGCGGTGTGCGACCCCGACGAAGGCATGCACAGCCTGTTCGCCGGCGTGCTGCCGGAACATCCGGTGATCGCGCTGCCGCGCGCCGAGGACAGCATCGCCGCCTTCGACCGCTTCCTTGATCGCCACGCCGACACGCTGGCCGCCATCCTGGTGGAACCGCTGGTGCAAGGCGCCGGCGGCATGATCTTCCACGACGCGGCGGTGCTGCGCCACCTGCGGCAGGCCGCCGACCGCTACGGCCTGCTGCTGATCTTCGATGAAATCTTCACCGGTTTCGGCCGCACCGGCACATTATTCGCCTGCGAGCAGGCCGGCGTGACGCCGGATATCATCACCCTGTCAAAAGCACTGACCGGCGGCACCATGGCCCTGGCCGCAACCATCGCACGCCAGGATGTGTTCGCGGCGTTCTGGTCGGATGATCCGCTGCACGCGCTGATGCACGGGCCGACCTACATGGCCAACGCCCTGGCCTGCGCCGCCGCCAACGCATCGCTCGATCTTTTCGCACAGGAACCTCGCCTGGCCCAGGTGGCGGCAATCTCGGCGGCACTCGCCGACGGGCTGGCGCCCTGCCGGGAATTCCCCCGGGTGCGCGATGTCCGTGTGCTGGGCGCTATCGGGGTGGTCGAACTGGACCGCATCGACGCCATCGATGCACTGAAGGCCCGCTTCGTCGAATGCGGAGTTTGGGTCCGGCCATTCCGGAATATCGTCTATCTTTCGCCGGCGATCACGATCGATCCTGATGATCTGGCGGTCCTGATGCAGGCTTTGGTTTCTGTGCTAAATGATTACAGATAAGGAAGTAAGGCCAGGGCTCTGCCCTGGACCCCATTCCTCAGGCGGCGTCGCTTAGCACCGGCTTGGGAATTTGATCGACCGTCAGGGTCTCCAGCGCCAGCAGGCTTGCCGCGCCCTCGTCCAGCGCGGCGCGGTTGGCGCGCAGCACACCCAACGCCCGCTCCAACGCCGCCTGCAGCGTCGCCTGCACCGCCTGATCGATCTCACGCGCCGTCTGCTCGGAAAACCGCCTTGGCCGCCAGAACGAACCGGGCTGGTCGAGGAAATGCCCCTCCTCGGTGTCCCAGGCCACCGGACCCAGCGTGTCGTCCATGCCATAGCGCAGGATCATGCCGCGCGCGATATCGGTCGCCCGCGCCAGATCATCGGCCGCCCCGGTGGACACGTCCGGACCGATCAGCATCTCGGCGGCCCGGCCACCCATCAGCACCGTCAGCTTCGCCTCCAACTCGCTGCGCCCCATCAAAAAACGGTCCTCGGTCGGCCGCGACATCGTGTAGCCCAGCGCCCCGATGCCGCGCGGAATGATCGAAACCTTGGTCACCGGATCGGCGCCCGGCGTTGCCATCGCCACCAGCGCATGCCCCATCTCGTGGTAGGCGACCGTCCGCCGCTCGCGCGGAATCAGCACCCGCGAACGCTTCTCCAGCCCGGCGATGATGCGCTCCACCGCCGCGGTGAAATCCTGCATGGCGATCGCGTTGGCGCGCCGCCGCGTGGCCACCACCGCCGCCTCGTTGGCCAGATTGGCCAGGTCCGCGCCGGTGAAGCCGGGCGTCATGGCGGCGATTTCCGCCAAATCCACATCCGGCGCCAGGGTCAAATTGGCCAGATGCACCTTGAGGATGTCGATGCGGCCCTTCTTCTCCGGCCGGTCCACCAGCACCTGACGGTCGAAACGGCCGGCCCGCAGCAAAGCCGGGTCGAGAATTTCCGGCCGGTTGGTCGCGGCGAGAATAACCACCGCCACCGACCGGTCGAACCCGTCCATCTCGGCCAGCAACTGGTTGAGCGTCTGCTCCTTCTCGTCCTGGCCGGTGATCGGCGAGGCGTGCCGCGCCCGCCCCAGCGCATCCAGCTCATCAATGAAGATGATGCAGGGCGCCGCCTCGCGCGCCTGCACGAACAGGTCGCGCACCCGCGCCGCGCCCACGCCCACGAACATCTCGACGAACTCGGCGCCGTTGGTGGCGAAGAACGGCACCCCCGCCTCGCCGGCAACGGCGCGGGCCAGCAGAGTCTTGCCGGTGCCGGGCGGCCCCACCAGCAGCACGCCGCGCGGCATGTGCGCCCCCAGGCGGGTGAATTCCTCCGGCCGCTTCAGGAAGTCCACGATCTCGTGCAGTTCCTCCTTGGCCTCGTCCACCCCGGCGACATCGTCGAAGGTCGTGCGCACATCGGTCTCGGCCACCAGCTTAGCGCGGCTGCGGCCGACCGAAAGCAAGCCCCCGCCCAGCATGCCGCCGCCGCCCCGGCCGCCCGCCATCATCCGGCTGGCGGCGATCCAGATGCCGACGAACAGCAGCGGCGGCATGATCCACGACAGCACCTGGCCGAGCGCGCCCATGCCGGGCGCACCGGAATACTCGACCCCGTGCCTGGTCAACTCGGCGGCGATGTCCGCCGGCACCCGCTGGGTGGTGAAGCTGGCGGCCCCGTTCGGCAGTTTTTCCTTCAGCTCGCCGCGGATGGTGTCGCCCGACACGGTGGCGCGGGCGATCTTTCCTTCATCGAGCCATTGCTGGAACTGACTGTACGACACCTGCTCGGCCGGCATGGTGGCGAGCGGCCCGAACGACAGCAGCAGCATGGTGATGATCGCCATGAACCAGAGCAGCTGGAGGTAGGGCAGCTTGCGCATGGCGATCAGGATGCGTGCCAGCCGCCTCAATGCGCCATCAGGACCGGAACGTCCACGCCCGACAATATCCGGTTGGTGAATCCGCCGAACACGACTTCCCGCAACCGGCTGTGACTGTAGCCGCCCATGACGATCAGGCTGGCCTGCGCCCGCTCGGCTTCCTGCAGCAGCACATCCACCGGCCGGCGCCGCTCGCGGCCAAGCTGGCGGACGCTGGTGTTGGGGTTGTGCCAGCGCAGGCTGCGCAACAGCCGGTCGGAACTGTGCTCGCGCGCCTCATCCTCCTCGACGACCGACACGATCACCACCCGCTCGGCGCGCTCCAGCAGGGGCAGCGCCGACGCCACCGCCCGGGCGGCCTCCGGCGTGTCCTTCCAGGCGATGACGACGGTGCCCAGCAGCGTCGGCGGAACCGTGGCGGGCGCCACCAGCAGCGGCCGGCCGGTATCCATCAGCGCCGCCTCCAGCACCTCCATCGCCGCCTCGCGTCCCGGCTGCGCGCGGCCGACCACGACCAGATCGGCGAACCGCCCGTATTCGGAAATCCACTGGGCGTCGCTGCCGGTTTCCACGCTGAACTCGGCCGACAGCCCCTCGCCCGGACGCGGCGCCCCGCGCGAAATGGCGTGGCCCTGGCAGAAATCATCGACGAGCCGCGAAGCCTGCGCCTGAACCTGCTTCGACTCGGCCTCCAGCTTGTCCACCACCCCCTGCACCGCGCCGCCGCCGCCCAGCCCGCCGGTGGACATCGAGATCACGATTTCGGTCACGTCCACCCGCACATGCAGGAATTCCAGATGCGCCGAGAACGGACGGGCGGCCAGCAATGCCGTCTCGAAAACCGCCGGGTCGGAGGCGGCACCGGTCGCCGGAACCAGAACGTATTTGTACATGAAGGTCCTCCATTGCACGGCAGACCAGCGTTCCACGCAGACGGGCGCTCGTTCAAAGTAAAGCACGGAATGGCCGGCCTGTCGCCTCTGATCCAAATCAATGCCGCACCGCGGCACCGGACCATGGTATAAAGTGGCGTTCTTTCGAGGAGGTTGCCATGGATGCAGGCGACGTGATGACCCGTGAGGTCGCGACCGTCGGCCCGGACACGCCGGTGCCGCAGGTCGTCAAGCTGCTCCTCTCCCGCGCCATCTCCGGCGTTCCCGTCGTTGACGATGCCGGCGCGCTGGTCGGCCTGATCAGCGAGGGCGATCTGCTGCGCCGTGTCGAGCTCGGCACCGAGAAGCGCCGCGGCAGCTGGCGCGCGTTCTTCACCGGCACGGCGACGCTGGCCGAGGAATATGTCCGCTCGCACGGCACCGTCGCGCGCGACATCATGACGCGCGATGTCATTTCGGTGACGCGCACCACGAAACTGGCCGACATCGCCGACCTGATGGAGCAGAAGCGCATCAAGCGCGTGCCGGTGCTGGAGGAGGGCCGGCTCGTCGGCATCGTCAGCCGGTCGAACCTGCTGCGCGCCTTCGCCTCCCAACTGCCGGACGCCGCGCCAACCGTCTCCACTGACGATGCGGCGATTCGCACCGCGCTGCTGGCCGAACTCGGGCGGCAGACCTGGAGCCGCCGGGCCGAAAATACCGTCGTCGTCAGCGAGGGCGTGGTGCATCTCTGGGGCCTGGTCGCCACCCAGGAGGAGTTGCGGGCGCTGGAACTGGCCGCCCAGGCGGTTCCTGGCGTGAAGGCGGTGCAGAATCACATGATCGTGTTGTCGGAGGAGCCCTATCCGTTGTTCCCGGGCTCGTTCGCCGCCTGACCATGGCCGACGGTTTCACCGCCCCGGCGGGCCTGCAGCCTATGCCCGCCGCGCCGCGGGCCAGCGCGCTGCTGGGATGGCTGACCCACCGGGTGGCCGACGCGATGCGGCGCGACCCTGTCGTCGTGCCGGCCGCGACGCCGCTGGTGGCCGCGGTGGCCGTGCTCCGTCGCGCCGAGGCGCGGGCCTGCCTGATCACCGACGCGCAAGGGCGCGCGGTCGGGCTGCTCGATGCCGATGTGCTGCTGCGCGCGGCCATGTTCCAGGCCGATCCGGCGACGCCGGTGGAGCGGATCATGGCGGGAGCCGCCGCCCTGGTGGGGGCCGCGGATCTGTTGCATGACGCGACCGGGCAATTGCTGCGCGAACACCGGCGCGCGCTCGGGGTTATTGACCGCGACGGGCGCCCGATCGGCCTGCTGACCACCGAGGCCATTCTCGCCCCGCTGCTCGATCCGCTGGGGGCCTATCTCGGCCATGGCGGGCTGCCCGCCTGGGCGGAACGCGCCGCCCTGTGGTCGGCCCTGCTGCGCGACGGGCAGGACCCCTCCGCGGTGCAGGCCACCATGGCCGGGCTGAACGATGCCCTGTTCGCCCGCATCATCGAATCCTGCGTGCAGGCCATGGCCAATGATGGCTGGGGCGAGCCGCCGGTCCGTTTCACCGTGCTGCTGATGGGCTCCGGCGGCCGGCACGAAAGCTTCCTGCGGCCGGACCAGGATAACGGCTTCATCCTTGACGACTACCCGGATGCACAGCACGACCGGGTCGACCGCTGGTTCATCGAACTGGCCGACCGGTTCACCCGGGCGCTGGACGAGGCCGGATTCCCGTTCTGTCGCGGCCATGTGATGGCCACCAACCCGGTGTGGCGGAAGTCGATCAGCCAATGGCGGGCGCAGATCGCCGGCTGGGCGCACCGGCGCAGCCTGCAATCGGTCATGTGGGCCGATATCTTCCTCGATTTCCGCGCGGTCGGGCCGGCGGCCGCTTTGGGCCGCGATTTGCGCGCGGCGGTGCTGCAGGTCTGTGCCGAGCAGCCGCTATACCTCAAGCAATTGTCCTGGGAGCATGTCCGCCACGATGTGCCGCTCGGCCTGTTCGGCCAGTTGCTGGGCGAGCCCGCCGCCGGGCACCATGACGAGATCGACCTGAAGCTGCGGGCGACGCTGCCGCTGGTCGGGCTGATCCGCGTGCTGGCGCTGCAGGCGGGGATCGCCGAGACCGGCACCATGGACCGGCTGCGCGCCCTGATCGCGGCCGGGCGCATCAGCGACGCGTTCGGCACGATCCTGGCCGAGGATTTCGCCATCCTGACGGCAATGCGGGTGCGCCAGCAGATTGCGGATGTCGATGCGGGCCGCCCGGTCAGCAACCATCTGAAGCTGGCGGGGCTGACCGAGCGGGAACGCAAGCGCCTGATCCACCTGTTCCGCTCGGTCGATACGCTGCGGCGGGTGGCGGCGCAGGAATTTGGCGGGCGGCTGGGGTAAAAAGAAAGGCTGGGGCTTTGCCCCATAGGCGCGAATCTAAGCGCTTGGAGCGGCGGGCGGGGCCGTGATTTTGGGAAGGGATGGGACAAACATTTCTTCTGCAAGGACGCTGGCCTCCGGTTTTGGCGTGGCTGAGCCGGTTTGCCGATCTTGATTTGAGTGCGCGCCGGTTCGGGGCGCTGCAGCGTGTCGGCAAGCTGCGTGACGGCGCTGGGCTGTTGCGGCTGGCGCTGATGTATGGCCCCGGCGGTCTGTCGCTGCGCGGCGTGGCGGCGGTGGCGGCCGATGTCGGGCTCGCAACGTTGAGCGACAAGGCGGTACTCGGCCGCCTGCGCAAAATGGCGGATTGGCTGGAGTTTCTGCTGGGACAGTTGCTGCTGCAGACGCGCCGCGAAGGCAGCGGTGCCACGCCGGCATGTGCAATGCGCCTGATTGACGGGACCATGATCCGCGGCCTGGGCGAGATGCTGACCACCGACCGCGGCTACGCGCGGGTGAGCGACTTCAAGGCAACGCTTGCAGCCGGCGGCACCTTCATCAGCCGGATCGGCTGGCGCGCCTTGCGCCTGCGCACCCTGGACGGCCAGCCGTTCGATCCGCCAGCCGACCTGCCGGTGGACGACCGGCCGATCGAACGCCGGGTGCGCGTGCACGGCCTTGCCCAGCCGCTGCGCTTCGTGATCGCGCAGATCCCCGACGAGAAGGTGGCAAAGCAGCGCCAGCGGGTCGCGCGCCGCGCGGCTCGCAGCGACCACAGGATCACGCCCCAGACCACCTTGGCGGCCGGCTACCTGGTGCCACCGTGGTGGCTTTGTACCGCACGCGCTGGCAAATCGAACTCGCCTTCAAGCGACTGAAATCGCTCTGGCATATCGACAAGCTGCCAACCGCTGAGCCGCGGCTCGCGCGGGTCTGGCTGCTGGCGCACCTGAATGCCGCCGTACTGACCGACCAGATGGCCGACCAGATGGCCGACCAAATCGTCGGCGTTCCTGGCGCCAAGCGGCCATCAGCGAACCGCCGTGCCGCCTCGCCCTGGCGCCTCTGGCAACT
Organism: uncultured Alphaproteobacteria bacterium; assembly: GCA_963709085.1. Lineage (GTDB taxonomy): Bacteria > Pseudomonadota > Alphaproteobacteria > Acetobacterales > Acetobacteraceae > Rhodovastum. Next base: position 1,863,220 of record CAVPVB010000007.1, on the reverse strand, counting down.
CGCCCGACGCATCCTCATCGAGGCCATCCTGTCCGTTCGCCGGCCGCGCGGCCGATGCCAGATCGCCAAACTCCAAGCCTGTCTGACCGAAGGTAAACGAAAACGAACGGTCCAGGCCGATAGCCTCAGAGCCGCTTAGGTTCGCGCCTATGGGGCTCTGCCCCGGCCTTCCTTCACTTTTTTCTAATCCCCCCAACCGCCACCGCTCAGCGCGGCAGCGTGCTGCTGCCCATCAGGAACGAATCAATCGCCCGTGCGCATTGCCGCCCCTCGCGGATGGCCCAGACCACCAGCGACTGCCCGCGCCGCATATCGCCGGCAGCGAACACGCGCTCCTGCGAGGTGCGGTAGTCTTGTGTATCGGCCTGCACGTTGCCGCGGGTGTCCAGCGTCAGGCCCGACCTGCTCCAGCAGCCCCGCCTGCACCGGGCCGAGTGAATCCCATCGCCAGCAGGACAAGATCGGCGCTGCAGGCGGAATTCGCTGCCCGCCACCTCACGCGGCGCCAGGCGGCCATCGGCGCCGCGCTCCCAGTCGACGCGGACGCAGTCCAGCGCCGTCACCCGGCCATGCTCGCCGATAGCCTCGCGCGTCAGCACCGCCCAGTCGCGCGTGCAGCCTTCATCATGCGCCGGCGAGGTGCGCAGGCGCAGCGGCCAGTCCGGCCAGGTCAGCGCCTTGTTCTCCCGTTCCGGCGGCTTCGGCATGATCTCGATCTGGGTCACCGAGGCCGCCCCCTGGCGGATGGAGGTGCCGATGCAGTCCGAGCCGGTATCGCCGCCGCCGATCACCACGACATGCTTGCCCGGCGGCATCGATCCGCCCCGCCGGCGCGGCATGGGCCGGATCATCGCCGGCCAGCCGCGTGTTCTGCTGCGTCAGAAACTCCATGGCGAAATGAATGCCCTGCAACTCCCGGCCCGGCACTTCCAGGTCGCGCGGCTGCTCGGCGCCGCCGCACAGCGCCACGGCGTCATGCTCGTCCAGCAGCTCGCCGAGGCTGACATCGACGCCGACCTCCACCCGGGTGCGGAACAGCACCCCCTCGGCCGCCATCTGCGCGATGCGGCGGTCGATCAGGTGCTTCTCCATCTTGAAGTCGGGGATGCCATAGCGCAGCAGCCCGCCGATGCGGTCGTTCTTCTCCAACACCGTCACCGCATGGCCGGCGCGCGCCAGTTGCTGCGCGCAGGCCAGTCCCGCCGGGCCGGAGCCGACCACCGCGACGCGCCTGCCCGGTCGGTTGCACCGCCGGCAGCGGCACGATCCAGCCTTCCTGCCAGCCGCGATCGACGATGGCGCACTCGATCGTCTTGATGGTCACCGGCACGTCCTGCATGTTCAGCGTGCAGGCTGCCTCGCAGGGCGCCGGGCAGATGCGGCCGGTGAATTCGGGGAAATTATTGGTGGAGTGCAGCGCTTCCACCGCCGCCTGCCACTGGTCGCGATAGACCAGATTGTTCCAGTCCGGGATCAGGTTGTTGACCGGACAGCCGTTGTGACAGAACGGAATGCCGCAATCCATGCAGCGCGCCGCCTGACCGCCGAGTTCGGCTGCCGCCAGCGGGTGGACGAACTCGCTCCAGTCTGCGGCGCCGGGCCTCGGGCTTTTCGTAGCCGCGGTCGTGACGGTCGATTTCGAGAAAACCGGTGGGCTTGCCCATGCTCGCTCTCCTGTCCTCTCTTACTCGGCCGCGGCGGCTTGCGCCTGACGCTCGGCGCGCAGTTCCAGCAGCGCGCGCCGATAGTCGAGCGGCATGACTTTCACGAAGTTCTCCAGCGCCGTGCTCCAGTTCTCCAGCAGCGCCCGGGCGCGGGCACTGCCGGTGAACAGCGCGTGCCGTTCCACCAGGATGCGCAGCCGCTCGGCATCAAAGCGCAGCGGGTCGCCCATGCCGGTATCCTCCACCGAGACGGAGCGCTGGCGCGGCCGTTCAGGATCGCTCGCCGTCGCCGGATCGGCCGGCACGATGCGTCCCAGTTCCACATCCGCCTTGTTGCAGAGGCGGTCAAAATGGCCGGACGGGTCGTACACGTAGGCGATGCCGCCCGACATGCCGGCGGCAAAGTTGCGGCCGGTCTCGCCCAGCACCACCACGACGCCGCCGGTCATGTATTCGCAGCCATGGTCGCCGGTGCCCTCGACCACGGCGACGGCACCCGAATTGCGCACGGCGAAGCGTTCGCCCGCCACCCCTTCGAAATACGCCTCGCCGGCGACGGCGCCATACAGCACGGTGTTGCCGACGATGATGTTTTCGGTCGGATCACGCGGCGCTTCCGGCGGCTGGCGCACCACGATGCGCCCGCCCGACAGGCCCTTGCCGACATAGTCGTTGGCATCGCCCACCAGTTCCAGGCTGACCCCGCGGGCGAGAAAGGCCCCGAAGCTGCCGCCGGCAGTGCCGCGCAGGGCGATGGAAATCGTGTCCTCCGGCAGGCCGGCATGACCGTGCCGCCGGGCGATCTCGCCGGACAGCATGGCGCCCACGGTGCGATCGACGTTGCGGATGGCGCGCTCGATGCGCACCGGCGTGCCGGTCTCGATCGCCGCACCCGACGCCTCGATCAGCGCCCGGTCCATGATGTGGTCAAGCTGGTGCACCTGCCGCTCGCTGTTGCGGATGGCGACGCCGGGCCGCGGTATCGCCTGGTGCAGCAGGCGCGAGAGGTCCACCCCGCGCGCCTTCCAATGGTCGAGCGCGCGGCGCGCATCGAGGCAATCGACCCGGCCCACCATGTCGTCGAAGCGACGGAAGCCGAGCTGCGCCATCAGGCCGCGCACCTCCTCGGCGACGAACATGAAATAGGCGATGACGTGCTCCGGCGTGCCGGAAAAGCGTGCGCGCAGCACCGGGTTCTGGGTGGCCACACCCACCGGACATGTGTTGAGATGACATTTGCGCATCATCACGCAGCCCGCCGCGATCAGCGGCGCGGTGGCGAAGCCGAACTCGTCGCCGCCGAGCAGTGCCGCCGACCACCACGTCGCGCCCGGTGCGCAATCCGCCATCCACCTGCACGGCAATGCGCCCGCGCAGGCTCGTTGAGCACCAGGGTCTGCTGCGTCTCGGCGATGCCGATCTCCCACGGCGAACCCGCATGAGTGAGCGAGGTCAGCGGACTCGCCCCGGTGCCGCCGTCATAGCCCGAGATGGTCACATGGTCGGCGCGCGCCTTCGCCACCCCCGCCGCCACCGTGCCAACGCCCACTTCGGACACCAGCTTCACCGAAATGCGCGCGCGGGAATTGGCGTTCTTGAGGTCGAAGATGAGCTGCGCCAGATCCTCGATGGAATAGATGTCATGGTGTGGCGGCGGCGAAATCAGGCCGACGCCAGGCGTGGAGTGGCGCACTTTGGCGATGTGCTTGTCCACCTTATGGCCGGGCAACTGCCCGCCCTCGCCCGGCTTGGCGCCCTGCGCCATCTTGATCTGGATGTCGTCGGCGTTGACCAGGTACTCGATGGTGACGCCGAACCGGCCGGACGCCACCTGCTTGATGGCAGAGCGGGCGGAATCGCCGTTCGGCAGCGGCCGGAAGCGTTCCGGCTCCTCGCCGCCCTCGCCGGTGTTCGACTTGCCGCCGATCCGGTTCATGGCGATGGCCAGCGTGGTGTGCGCCTCGCGGCTGATCGAGCCGAAGCTCATCGCCCCGGTGGCGAAGCGGCGTGACGATCTCGGTGGCCGGCTCAACCTCCGCCAACGGCACCGGCGCGCCGGCCGGGCGCAGTTCCATCAGGCCGCGGATGGTCAGCAGACGCTCGCTCTGCTCGTTGATGGACGCGGCAAAGGCGGCGTAGTCGGGGGCGGAATTGCCGCGCACGGCATGCTGCAGGCGGGAGACCGATTCCGGCGTCCACGCATGGTCCTCGCCGCGCAACCGGAACGCGTAGAAGCCGCCGGCATCCAACCGGTCGCGATAGACCGGGCTGTCACCATAAGCCTGACCGTGGCGCTGCACCGCCTCCTCGGCGATCTCCGCCAGGCCGGCGCCCTCGATGGTGCTGGCGGTGCCGGTGAAGCACTGCTCGACGAAGGCGCTCGACAGGCCGATCGCCTCGAAAATCTGCGCGCCGCAATAGGACTGGTAGGTGGAGATGCCCATCTTGGACATCACCTTCAGGATGCCCTTGCCCACTGCCTTGATGTAGTTCTTCTGCACCTCATAGGGCTTCAGCCCCGGCAGGCTGCGCTGGCGCACCTGCTCCAGCGTGTCGAGGGCGAGGTAGGGATTGACCGCCTCGGCGCCGAATCCGGCCAGCACGCAGAAATGGTGAACTTCGCGCGCTTCGCCGGTTTCCACCACCAGCCCGGTGCTGGTGCGCAACCCTTGCCGGATCAGGTGATGATGCACCGCCGCGGTGGCCAGCAGCGCCGGCACGGCAATGCGCTCCGGCGAGACCGCCCGATCGGACAGGATGAGAATATTGAAGCCGGCCAGCACCGCCTCGGTCGCGTCCAGACAGACCCGTTCGAGCGCCGCCGCGAGCCCCGCCGCCCCCTGCTCCGCCGGCCAGGTCGCATCGATGGTGCTGGTGCGGAAGGCGTCGCCGACCAGGCTGGAGATCGAACGGATCTTCTCCAGGTCGGTATTGGTGAGGATGGGCTGGGTCACTTCCAGGCGGAAATGCGTGCCGGCATGGTGGCCGAGCAGGTTCGGCCGCGGTCCGATCATGGACACCAGCGACATCACCAGCGCCTCGCGGATCGGGTCGATCGGCGGGTTGGTGACCTGGGCGAAGTTCTGCTTGAAATAGGTGTAGAGCAGCCGCGGCCGGCGCGACAGCACGGCCAGCGGGGTGTCGGTGCCCATCGAACCGACCGGGTCCTCGCCCTGGCGCGCCATCGGCTCCAGGAAGAACTGGATGTCCTCCTCGGTATAGCCGAAGGCCTGCTGGCGACACAGCATGTCCGCCTTGTGGTTCGCCGCGGCGGCATGGGCGGCGGCCGGCGCCTCGGCCGGCTCGGCCAGGTCCTCCAGCTTGATCTGGGTGGCCTTCAGCCAGGCGGCGTAGGGATGCGCGGTGGCCAGATCGCGCTTGATCTCGGCGTCGTCGATGATGCGGCCCTGCTCCAGGTCGATCAGCAGCATCTTGCCTGGCTGCAGCCGCCATTTGCGGACGATGCGCTCCTCCGCCACCGGCAGCACGCCGGACTCGGAGGCCATGATCACATGGTCGTCATCGGTGATGATGGTGCGGGCCGGGCGCAGGCCATTGCGGTCCAGCGTGGCGCCGATCTGCCGCCCGTCGGTGAAGGCGATGGCGGCCGGCCCGTCCCACGGCTCCATCAGCGCCGCATAGTATTCGTAGAAGGCGCGCCGATCCGGGTCCATCAGCGCGTTGCCCGCCCAGGCCTCCGGGATCAGCAGCATCATCGCGTGCGCCAGCGAGTAGCCGCCGGCCACCAGCAGTTCCAGCGCGTTGTCGATGCTGGCGGTATCGGACTGGCCGTGCGGAATCAGCGGCCACATCTTGTCGAGGTCGGGGCCGATCAGGTCGGACGCCATGGCGTAGCGGCGCGCGTACATCCAGTTGACGTTGCCGCGCACGGTGTTGATCTCGCCGTTATGGGCGAGGAACCGGTACGGGTGCGCCAGCCGCCAGGAGGGAAACGTGTTGGTGGAGAAGCGCTGGTGCACCAGCGCCAGCGCCGAGGTGGTGAGCGGATTCTGCAGGTCGCGGTAGAAGCCGCCGACCTGCGGCGCCAGCAACAGCCCCTTGTAGACGATCGTGCGGCTGGAAAACGAGGGGGTGTAGAACTCCGGCAGCCCGGGCAACCCGTGCCGCTCGCCCAGGGCGACGACGTTGTTCAGCACCTGCTTGCGGATCACCAGCACCTTGCGCTCGAACGCATCCTGATCGGGCAGCGCCGGGTCGGCCGCCACGATGGCCTGGTGGATGACCGGCATGGCCTCGATGACGCGCGCGCCCAGCCCGGTGGTGTCGGTGGGCACGACGCGCCAGCCGACCAGACGCTGGCCCTCATTGGCGATGGTGCGTTCCAGCAACCGGGTCGCGAAATCGCGCGCGGCAGGATCGCGCGGCATGAAACACATCGCCACCGCGTATTTCCCTTCCGGCGGCAGCACCACGCCGGCACGGTCGGCCCAGTCACGCAGCAACGCGTCCGGCATCTGGATCAGGCAGCCCGCCCCGTCGCCCACCAGCGGGTCGGCGCCGACCGCCCCGCGATGGTCCAGATTGACCAGGATCTGCAGCCCGCGCTGGATGATATCGTGCGACTTGCGGCCCTTGATGTTGACCACGAAGCCAACACCGCAAGCATCATGCTCGTTGCGCGGGTCGTACAGGCCCTGGGCCGGATGCTGATCCATCATCGACGCACACCACCTCCGCGGAAAAACGAACAGTCCATACCGACGGCGGGCGGCCGCCGTCTCTGCGGGCCCGTTGTCACATAACGAGACCCTATCCATCGCAGCATGTTCACGCAATCTCGCAATGCGGCAAGAAGAAGGCCAGGGCGCCGCCCTGGCCCCGCCAAGGGGCGGTGGCCCCTTGGAACCCATTCGTTTTAGAGCATTGTTTTAGCTGGGGGGCTGAGGGGATGCATCGGCATCATCTCAGCCCCCCTTTAATGTGAATGGGTCCAGGGGCTTCCCCGCCCCTGACCGGGCTTACCCCAGCCCGTGCCTTGCCCGGCTGGCCGCTTCCTGCGCCCGGAACTGGCCAAACCGCGGCAGAAACTTGTCCCAATCGATGCTATGCGCGTCGATCTCCGGCCCGTCGACGCAGGCGTGCTTGCGCACCAGCTTGCCGCCCTCCAGCACCGGCACCATGCAGGCGCCGCACATGCCGGTGGCGTCCACCATGATCGAGTTCAGGCTGGCGATGGTGCGCACGCCGAATGGCCGCGTCAGATCGGTAACCGCGCGCATCATCATCGGCGGCCCGATCGTGACCACCTCGGCAACGCGGCGCCCGGTGCCGGCCTGCGCCCGCTTCAGCATCTCCTCCAGCGGCAAGGTAACGAACCCCTTGATGCCGAAGCTGCCGTCATTGCTGGTGTAGATCACGTCAAGCAGGCCGGGGAATTCGGCCTGCAGGCGCCCCACCCGCTCGTCGCGCTTGGTCCAGAACACCAGATCGGCACTGCGGAAACCCGAAATCAGCGTGACGTGATTGCCCAGCTGCAAATGCTCGCGCGCGATCGGAAACACCGGCGGCAGGCCGACACCGCCGGCGGTGAACACCACGGTCTCGTCATTCCCATAGCGGTGCAGCGCGCTGGGCTGGCCGAGCGGGCCGGCAATGCCGGTGAAGGCGTCGCCTTCCTGCATGCGGTTGATCAGGATGCTGCTCGTCCCCAACCCCTGCACCACCAGGTCGATGGTACCCGCAACCGGGTCCCAGTCGGCCAGCGTCAGCGGAATCAGTTCACCCTTCGGTTCGGCCAGCACGCGCACGAACTGACCGGCCTTCGCCGCCTTGGCGATCAGCGGCGAATGCACCACGAACTCGACGATGCCGTCGGCCAGATGAATTTTCCGCACGATCTGCTGCGGCGCCTGGCCGAGCTTGGTGTAGCGCTCGGCCTCCTGCACCCGGCTGCGAATCTCGGCCGGGCCGATATCGATGCTGCCGGTAATCTCGCGCGCCGCCGCCTGCCCGTCGCCGGCCGCGCGGATGGCGGTGGACCCGCCGCGCGCGGCATCGCCGCCGGAGAACACATCCTCCACCGAGGTGCGCTGCGAGCCGCGCTTCACCTCGATGGTGCCCCATTTGGTGGTTTGCAGCCCCGGCTCGGCATCCTTCACGATCGGGTTGGGCGTGTTGCCGAGCGCCATGATGACCAGATCGACCGCCATCAGCTCGGTCTCGCCGGTCACCACCGGGCTGCGCCGGCCGGAGGCATCCGGTGCGCCCAGCTCGATGATGTCGAGGATGGAATGCGTCACCGCATGCGTGCGCCCGTCGCCGACGAACTCGCGCGGCGCGCGCAATTCCTTCAGCGCGATGCCCTCTTCCAGCGCGTGATGCAACTCCTCCACCCGCACCGGCATTTCCCCCTGCGTGCGGCGGTACACGATGGTGACAATCCCGCCGAGCCGGCGCGCCGTGCGGGCCGCGTCCATCGCCGTGTTGCCGCCGCCGATGACGATCACCTGCTTGCCGGCGGTTTCCGGCAGCGGCGTTTCGTAATCCGCGTGCAGCCCCTGCATCAGGTTGACGCGGGTGAGGAATTCATTCGCCGACATCACGTTCAGCAAATGCTCGCCCGGCACGTTCATGAAGCGCGGCAGCCCGGCGCCGGTGCCGATGAAGATCTTCCAGAACCCGGCCTGCTTCAGCTCGTCCAGCGTCGCGGTTTTGCCGGCCACGAAATTGGTCACGAAGCGACCGCCGAGGGCGCGGATTTTCTTCACCACGTCGTCGATCAATTCGTTCGGCAGACGGAATTCAGGAATGCCGTAGCGCAGCACCCCGCCGAGCGCGTGGAACGCCTCGAACACCGTCACCGGATAGCCTTCGGCGGCGAGCAGATAGGCGTTGATCAACCCGGCCGGTCCCGACCCGACCACGGCGATCGGCGGCTTATCGGCGCGAACCCACGGATCGGCGAATGCGTCGGCGGGAACCTCGTCCATGCCGGCGCGGTTCAGCTTCTCGCGCTGCGGCAGGTACCATTCGAGCTGGCCGATCTCGATCGGCCGCCCCGTATGCGTGCACACGCCCTGGCACTGCAACTCCTGCGGGCACACCCGGCCGGTGACATTCGGCAGCGGGTTGCAGCCCTCGATCAGTTCCAGCGCCTGACGGAACCGCCCGGTGCCCAGCAGGTCCAGCATCTCGGGGATGTGGATCTTCACCGGGCAGCCGCCCTTGGGTTCCGACTTGCCCTGCACCGGCACGCCGATTTCGCAGGGCCGGTCCTCGCACTGCTTATCGCGCAGCACTTCCAGCCAGACGAACAGATCGACCTCGCGGGCCGAATAGCCGAGCCCCATGTAGCCAAGATAACCCTGGTTCACGAGGCCGAAATCGCGCGACCGCTCCTCGGCCGGGCGCATGTAGGGCGGAATGGAGTTCTGCCCGGGCCAGCCTTCCGACAGGCCGCGGAACATCGGGTAACGGTCGGACAGATGCACGTCGATGGCGCGAACGAATTTGCGCTTGAACTTCAGCGGCACGTTCCAGATGAAACGCTGCAGAATCGCGCTCATATCGTCGCCGCGCAGCAGCAGGTCCCACAGGGTGCGGGTGAAGGCCGGGCCCAGCTCGTCCTGACGGAACTCCCAGACGATCGCCTGGGTGCCGTCGGCCACGAACATGTCGCGGAAGGCGTTCGGGTCCTGCAGCAGCCGCTTGCGCAACAGCGCAAGCTGCTTCTGAAACAACTCGACCGCTTCGCTGCGGGCGAGTTCCTCCATTTCGTGCCGCGTCGCGTCGTAGGCGGCGCTGGCGCGCAGGAAGCGTTCCATATCGCCGCCGCCCGAGGCGGGGCCGCCGGACGCCGGCGCGCCGCTCATCGAATGATCTCCGCGTCGCAGTTGGCGGCAACCCGGGCGGCGCGGCTGCGCAGCTCCTCGGTGACGGTCAGACGGTCCAGCGCGCCCGCCTTCACCCGGCCGACTTCCTTGGCCACACCGTCCACCACGATCTGAGTCTTCTCGAACACTTCGCCCAGATCCTGATAGCAGGTCTTGCAGTTGGTGCACTTGGCCTGGTCGGCCTCATCCATGCTGACCAGCGGCGCCGCGTGCCCGTTGGCGGCGCCGTTGCCGACCGGCGCCGGCAGCGCCGGCGCGGCGGATGCCCCCGGCATGAACGTCGCCGCCAGCCCGTTGGAGGACGGCGCGTTCGACGACGCCGCCAGTTCCGACATCGCCCGCGCGATGCTGTCCAGCGAACTTTCGCGCTGCTTCAGCGAGTCCTGGTACTGGCGCTGCCAATGCGCCAGTTCGGCGTGATGGCTGGCGTCCAGCGCCTCGATCTGCTGCCCGCTCAGATATTGCAGCGTGCGCCAGTATTTCCGCCGCTCCTCCACCAGCTCGACGATGTTGACCGACACCGCCAGCTTCACCAGCCGCTTGTCGTCGTCGGTGGACCAGACGAACGGCATGCGGCCGGCGCGGTCGGCGGGGGACAGGTCGATGTATTCGTGGATCGGCACGCCGTTCGCGTCCGCCGCGAGCGGACGGAACTGTTTGGCGAACCGGGTTTCCTGGCGGGCGAAATCGGCCGGCGTCATCGGCAGTTCCAGCAGCTTCGGCGCGCCGCTGACGTCGATATATTCCAGCGTGGTCGTCCCCCAATCCTTGGTCGGCTCCGGATTGCCGTCGAGCGAGAACCATTGCCGCGGCGAGTTGCCGCGCCGCGGGTCGTGCACGAATACCGGGTTCATCCGGCTTTCCACCGCGAGGCGCGCATGCCGGCTGGCGGCGGCATCGGCGATGCCGTGCTCGGCCTGGCAGGGCGTGTAGACATCCAGCACCGCCGGCGAATCGCCGTAGCTGAGGAAGGCCATCACGCTCTTGAGGAAATGGCCCTGCAGCGCCGTGCTGGTCTGCACCACGAACACGTTCGGATGGAACGCCGCGATCAGGCCGAGTTCCTTGCGGTCCTCCTGCTTGCCGCTATGCGCAGCACCGAAGCGCGACAGGTCGGAATCCTGCGCGCCATAGCTGGCCGTGGAGGCCTGGCCGCCGGTGTTGGAATAGACGCCGGAGTTCAGCACCACCACCTTGATCGGCGTGTCGGTGACCAGCAGCCGCGACAGGGCGCCGAAGCCGATATCGTAGGTGGCGCCGTCGCCGCCGATGGTCATCACCGTCGGCAGCAGCGCCATTTCCTCCGGCGTGAACTCCGCCCAGGAGAAATGGCGGAAATAGGTGTCATGCACGGCGGGGTCGTAGGCTTCGTCCAGTTCCAGCCGTGCCGTGCGCAACGCCCGCACATCGTCCAGCGTCGAGGCCACCAGCCCCTCGAAAATGCCCTTGGCCAGCGGCTGGGCATCCTGGAACAGGCTGTTCACCCACGGGTCGTTGTACGGGTTGAACGGGAAGGTGGAAGCGAACACGCTGCTGCAGCCGGTGGAGTTGGCGATCACCGTGCCGGCCGGGCCGTTGCCGGTCGGGCCGCTCTCGAACAGGTACAGCCGCTTCTCCAGCGTGCGCAGGGTGCGCTCGATTCGCCCGGCCCGAGCAGGGTCGCGCTGGTCGGCCGTCAGGTGGCGGCTCTTGGCTTCGAGTTTGCCGACCAGCGTCTCCAGTTCGCGCACATGCTGGCGCCGGCGCCCTTCCTGGATGGCGTGGTTGGCGGCGACGACCAGACGGATGGCGGTGACCTCGCCGCAGCCGCGGCAGGCGCCGTGGCCGCCGGTGGTGGCGTAGTAATTGGCGCGGTCAAGCAGCAGCCGCTTGGTTTCGCCATCCGGCCGCGTCGCGGATTCGGTGAAGCGCGCCGGCGTGTTCGGCGTGCGGCTGAGGAACTCGAAGCGGCTCTGCAGCATTTCCAGCACGTCGCCGTCCTGGGTCCGCGGCACCAGGGCGCCGGGGCCGCACACATCGACGCACTCCATGCAGCCACTGCACTTCCACGGATCGACGCCGGCGGAGAACAGGCCGCCGGTGCCCGGCTGTGCCTTCTCCATGGCGTCGAAGAAGGGCCGGGTGCGCGCCACCGGGAAGGTTTCCAGCACCTCCACGGCACGGCCGAGATTGCGCCGCAGCGTCACCTCTTCAAGCGGCAGCCCGACAATCGCCTCGGCCACCGTCTGGGCGAAGCTGGTCGCCTCGCGGCCCTGACGATAGGCCTCGCGCACCGAGGTGGCCACCGCGAACACCTGGCCCCGCAGCGCTTCCTTCTGCGCGTCAGTCACGTCCAGATGGCGGATGGCGGTCAGCAGCAGGTCGTGGATGTCGTGCACGGTGTTGGGTATGGCCGCGTCCGGACAGACGATGGCGCATTCCATGCAGCCGGTACAACGGTCGGCCAGGAATTCCGGCGCGTTCAGCCGGAACATCCCCTTGTCTTTCCACGCCGCACTGCCGGGCGGCATGAACAGGCCCGCGCCGGGCAGCACCGGCGCCTCGCCGATGGTGCCGTCGCGGAAGCGCGATGCGACGATGTCGTCATAGTACTCGCGGTCGAGGAAACCGCCGGTGCCCGCGGGGGCGGCGGCACGGCACATCGACGCCGACAGCGCCACGGTGCGGCGCGACGGTGCCACCGCCGCCACTTCCTCCACGCGCAGGAACTCGGGCGAGTCGTAGGCCACGCGCTGGGTCGCCTCCAGCCCCTCGCGCACCACCTCCATGTTGCTCTCGACGATCGAGCCGCCCTTGCCGCCGAACTTCTTGCTGATCTGCTGACGGATCTTGGCCAGCACCGCTTCCTGCGAGGCGCCCGCCGAGGCGCGATCGACATGGCCGGCGACCGCGCCGATGAAGGCAATGCCCATCATGCGGGTTTCCAACTCCGGCGTCGGCGCGTGCTTCTTGGCCACCGCGAAGGCATCGACCACGTGGAAGTTGATGCGCCGCTCGCGGATGGTGCGTCGCGCATGCGCCGGCAATTCGCGCCAGGCTTCCAGCGGCGTCAGGCTCGACTGCAGGATGAAGCTGCCGCCCTCGGCCAGCCCGCGCAGCGGGCTGGTATGGCTGAACACCTTGTGGTCGGGCGAAACGACGACCTCGATTTCCTCAAGCTCGGCATTGGTGAGTTTCACCGGCTCGGGGCTGAGGGTGATGTAGTAGTTGGTCGGCGCGCCGCTTTTCTCCGAGCCGTATTTCGGCGCGGATTTCGAGTGCAGGCCGAGCGCGCCGGCCAGGATGTCGGTCAGCAGCTTGCCGGTCGCGATGGTGCCGTAGCCGCCCACCGAATGGAACCGCACGCGGAATGCGCCGTCCGGCAGCAGATGCGGATTCGGCTCGGTCTCCAGCGCCATGAACTCGGTTTCGGGATAGGCCACCCGCAGCCGGTCCTGCATCGCCGCCACCCGCGGGCTGGCGTCACGCGCGAAGAACTGCGAGCCGAGATAGACGAACGGCGCGCCGTTCGGGTTTTCCATGTTGCGGACGGCGGCGATCAGATGGCGCGGCTGCAGATCATGCCCGCCGAGACCGAAAATCGCGGTGGTGACGCGCGGCTGGGTGGCGATCGCCGGAATGCCGGGATGGCGGATGCCATCCGCATTCTCGCGCGCCTTGAACAGCGCCTGCGTCACAAAGCTGGCCAGCGCGGTGACATCCGAGCGTTCCAGCACCGTCACGGCCTTGACGCCGCGCAACGCCTCGACCAGTTCCGCTTCCGGGAAAGGCTGCAGCAGCTTGATCGCCACCACGCCAACCTTCTTGCCCTGCCCGCGCAGATAGCTCGCCACCGTTTCCGCATCATCGGTGACCGAGCCGAGGCCGACCAGCACGTACTCGGCATCCTCGCACAGGAAGGTCTGCACCGGGCTGTAGGTGCGGCCGGTCAGTTCGCTGTATTCGCGCATCGCCTGGCGCACGAAGCGCGGCACCTCGCTGGCGAAATGGGTGCGGTGATCGACCGCACCGGCCTGGAAATCGGGCTGGTTCTGCACCACGCCGGTCATGCCGGGGTTGTTCACGTCCACCAGCGCGGGCACGCGCTGACGGGTGCCCTTCTCCGGCGCGTTCAGCCACTGCCGGCGCCACTGGCCGCGCAGCTCCTCGGGAATCCAGCCGATGGTCGCATCCACCAGCTCGCCATCGTTGTCGCGCTCGATCTGCTCGGCCACGCCGCTCAGATAGGTCCGCAGCGCCGCCAGCGGACCGGGCGCGATGTCGGCCTGGTGGCGGGTCAGGTACTGGCCGAGCTGGAACACCCGCCCCTTGGCGCCGAACAGGATTTCCTGCGCCACCGTCGGCGCCTTGATGCGCCCTTCAGGGTCGCCGAGGTACTCGCGCAGCAGCTCGGGCTCGGGCAGCAGCGCTTCGCACAGCATGTGGCTGGTGGCGAAACCGTCCATGGCGTTGGCCACGGGAATCAGCGACAGCGCGCTGACCTTGTAGGAAATGGCGGCGAGGTCGGCCGCCTCCTGCGGGTTGGCGCCGAACAGCACCGTATAGCCCGAGGACAGCAGCGCATACACGTCGTCATGCCCGGCCATCACGTTCAGCGAGTGCCTGGACACCACCCGCGCCGCCACCTGCAGCACGAAGCCGCCGACTTTCTTGCCGACCGTTACATAGTGTGACTCAAGGCCATAAAGTATGCCTTGGCTGGAAGAAGCATTTGAAACGTATTTGCCGCCGGTCAGCGACGCGCCGAGCGCCCCCGTCTGCGCCGAATGTTCGCCTTCCGGACAGAAGAAGAAGGGATGCCGGCCCCATACGTTGCAGCCGCCGCCGGCGCGGAACGCTTCGTAAAGCTCTGAAATCTCAGTGGAAGGGGTGATCGGGTAGCCGATAACGCCGCCGCAGACATGGCCCATGACGTGGGCAACAGCCCCGTTGCCGTGGATGACGGTGGCGATGCCCGGATATTTTGGATTCATGGTTTCGTGCCCGCTTGCAGAATGGTTTTGGGTCATAAGCACACACTCTAGTTGCTTACGACCGGTGGCGGGGCGAAAAAGTTGCCGGTGTGTATCGCGTTCCATGCGCGGCTGCAAGTGCATTGCTGCACCGCAGCGCCCGTGCAACAAGGCAGCGCCCTGCTCAGGACCTTGCGCCGCTCACCGCCGCGGCCGCGCCGCCAATGCCGCCACCGCCACCGTGCCGGTGCCGCCCGGGAATGCCAGCGAGTCGGCCGGCCAGTCGCGTTCGGCGCGCGGCAGCACCCGGAACGCCACCACCACCGCGAGGCTGCCGAACACGATCGAGCCCGCCGCCTGCCCGATCAGCACGCCCGCCGCCCCGTAGCCCGCGCCGATGGTCACGAACGGAATGGTTCCGAGCGTGGCGCGCCCCCAGTTGAACAGGGTGGACAGCAGCGGGTGGCCAAGATTGTTGAACGCCGAATTGGCCACGAACAGCGACCCCGCAAACACGAAGCTGCCCGCGAGCACCGTGCAGAACAGCCGCACCACCTCGGCGGCAACGCCGGTGGCCGAGAAGGCGCGCACGATCAGCCCCTGGCCGAGCGCCAGCGCCAGCCAGGCCGCGCAGACCGCCACCACCGTGAACACCAGGCTGTCGCGCAGCGCCCGGCGCACCCGATCGTACCGGCCGGCCCCGAAATTCTGCGCCAGGATCGGCCCGACCGCGCCGCTGAGCGCATAGACCAGCCCGAACGCCACCGGCGACAGCCGGTCGATGGTCGCCAGCCCGGCGACCGCCTGCGACCCGAACTGCGCCATGGCGTGGGTGACATACGCCGCCCCCACCGGGGTCGCGAGATTGGTCAGCATCGCCGGCCCGGCGATCGCCAGGATCGGTCGCATGTCGGCGGCAACCCGGGCCAGCGATATCGGTGCCACCAGCC
The DNA here is from genome assembly GCA_963709085.1 of uncultured Alphaproteobacteria bacterium. GTDB lineage: Bacteria > Pseudomonadota > Alphaproteobacteria > Acetobacterales > Acetobacteraceae > Rhodovastum. Next base: position 1,847,801 of record CAVPVB010000007.1, on the reverse strand, counting down.
CGTGCCGGCGCGCCACCCCGTGCCATGCCACCGCCATCAGCACCAGCCGCGAGATTACCGTGCTGATCGCCGCCCCGGCCAGCCCGAGATGCAGGCCAAAGATCAGCAGCGGGTCCACGGCGGCGGTGACGATGGCGGCGAACAGGGTCGTGTTCATCGCCCGCCGCGGGTCCCCGACCGCGCGCAGCACCCCCGAAAGGCACATCCCGGCCGCGAGCAGCGGCAGCGACGGGGCGGTAATCTCCAGGAACAGATGCGCCATATCGCGGGTCCGGCCGGCCGCCCCCAGCAGGTCCAGGATCGGGCCGAGCAACGCCACCGTGCCGAAACCCAGCACGGCCGCGACCAGCCCGGCGAGCAGCATGCCGGACGTCGCCAGTTGCCGCGCCTCCGCCATGGCACCGGCCCCGATCGCGCGCGAGGTCACCGCGGTGACGCCGATGGTCACCCCGATGCAAATCGAGATCTGGAAAAAACCCACCACGCCAGCAAACCCGACCGCCGCCGCGACCGCCTGGTCGCCCAGCCGGGAGATGTAGAACAGGTTCACCAGATCGACGGCGAACACGGCAACCAGGCCGATCGCCCCGGTGCCCGCCATCACGGCGACATGCCGCATCGTCGATCCGGTGACGAATCGCGCCGTCTGGCTCGGCTGGGGTGACGGCCCGGTCATCAGGGAAGAGTTGGGGCGTGCCGGCGTGGGTCAAGCCAGGGTGTGCGCGCGCGGATCAGGCCGCCCGCGCCCGCCCGCGCCCGCGCGCCTCGGGAAAGCGCGACGGCCGCCGCGCCGGCGCGGCGGAGGCCGGCGCCGGATCGCAGGGGGCGACGCGCACCTCCTCGCCATCCTGCGGCACGATGGCGGCAAAGCGGGCGGCGAAGGCGGAATCGATTTCGAACTTGGTCTCGCGGTCGAAGATGCGGATGGCGCCGATGTCGCGCTTCTCCACCCCGCCGAGACGACAGATCAACGGCACCAGCCATTTCGGATCGGCGCGGTCGCGCCGGCCCACGCTCAGGCTGAACCAGGCGCGCGGCGCGGCGTCGGCCGGGCGCGGTCCCCGGCGCTCGCCCGCCGCCACCGGCGACATTTCCTCGGGCGCCGGCAGCCGGGCACGGTGCAGCCGGATCAGCGCGGTGGCCACCTGCTCGGCCGTGCGCCCCTCCAGCAGGCGGCGAATCAGTTCCTGTTCGTCCGCCGCGGGCGGCGCATTTAACGCCGCGTCCTGCAACAGGCGGTCGGTGTCGCGCGCCCGGATGGAATCGGCATCCGGCGCCTCGGCCCAGCTTGCCGCCACCCCGGCGGTGGAAAACAATTCCTCGGCGCGGCGACGGCGGTTGAACGGCACCACCAGCACGCTGCACCCTTTGCGCCCGGCGCGACCGGTGCGGCCGCTGCGGTGCAGCAGGATGTCGCGGTCGCCGGGCAGGTCGGCATGCACCACCAGGTCGAGCGCCGGCAAATCGAGCCCGCGCGCCGCCACGTCGGTCGCCACGCACACCCGCGCCACTCCCTCGCGCAGCGCCTGCAGCGCCCGCGTGCGTTCGGCCTGGCTCAGCTCGCCGGACAGCGCGACCGAGGTGAAGCCCCGCTCCAGCAGGCTGGCGTGCAGGTGGCGCACCGCCTCGCGGGTGGCGCAGAACACCAGCGCGGTCGGCGCCTCCTCATATCGCAGCACGTTCACCACCGCGTGCAGCGTCTCGTGCGGCGCCACCCGGATGGCGCGGTAGGCGATGTCGGCATGCGGCCGGTTGCGGCCCAGCGTGTCGATGCGCAGCGCGTCACGCTGGAACTGGCGGGCCAGCGAGGCGATCTCGCGGGCAATGGTGGCGGAGAACATCAGCGTGCGCCGCGCCGCCGGGGCGGCGTTCAGCAACTGCTCCAGCTCCTCGCGAAAGCCGAGGTCGAGCATCTCGTCGGCCTCGTCCAGCACCACCGCGCGCAGCGACGACAAATCGAGCACCCCGCGCCGCAGATGGTCGCACAGCCGCCCGGGCGTGCCGACCACCACATGGCAGCCGGACGCCAGCGCGCGCGCCTCGGCGCGTCCGTCCATGCCGCCGATGCAGCTGGCGATGCGGGCGCCGGCGGCGTCATACAGCCAGCCCAACTCGCCCTGCACCTGCATGGCCAGTTCCCGGGTCGGGGCCACCACCAGCGCCAGCGGCGCGCCCGGCCGCGGCAGCCGCTCAGCAATGCCCAGCAAATCCTCGGCCAGCGCCAGGCCGTAGGCCACCGTCTTGCCCGAACCGGTCTGCGCCGATACCAGCAGGTCACGCCCCGCCGCCCCTTCCTGCAGCACCGCCTCCTGCACCGGGGTGGGCTCGGCATAGCCGCGCGCGGCGAGAGCGCCGGCAAGGGCGGGATGGGCGCGATCGAACAACATGGGACAGAGATCCGAAGGTTGGCGGCAGCCGCCACGGCCCGGATCGCGCAAGAGCGCGTCAGGTGCAGGACAGGCCGAGGGGGGAACAACGCATCCCTATACCCTATTCCGCCGCCAGTCCCAAGCCCCGCCTCAGGGCAATCGGGTGAAGGAAGGCCAGGGCTCTGCCCTGGACCCGCTAAGGGCGGAGCCCTTAGAACCCATTCGTTTAGAGGGTCTTGGGGAAGAGGGGGTGAGGAGATGCATCGGCTCCTCCTCACCCCCCTCTTCCCCAAGACCCTTTAAGTGATGGGGTCCAGGGGCCTCTCGGCCGTCGCGCCGAAGGCGCGCTACGCGCGACGGCGGGTCCAGGGCAGAGCCCTGGCCTTCCTTACCCCGATTGCCTGGACAGCGTGTGGCCAGCAAGCGAAAACCCCTCCGCCGTGGCCGGCCGGCCCGGCCTTGCAATCCCGAGAGGTCACGAACGTGCCGGACATCCTTCTTGCGATGGCGGTAATGCTTGTCGTCGTCAGCGCGGTCCAGCCGCTGGCCCGGCGCCTGCTTGTGTCCGACGCGGTGCTGCTGGCGCTGGTCGGCATGCTGATCGGCGCCGGCGCCACGTTCCTGCTGAGCCGCCACCTGGGCGGCAGCCTCAACGAGATGGCCGCCACCTTCGCCCATTTCCCGGTGAACTCGCAGGTCTTCCTGTATGTATTCCTGCCGGCGCTGGTGTTTCACGGCGCGCTCTCGCTGGACGTGCGCCGGCTCGCGCGCGACATCGCCCCGGTGCTGCTGCTGGCGGTCGTGGCGGTGGTGGCGACCACGGCCGCGGTCGGCTTCGCGCTGCAGCCGATCGCCGGCCAGAAGCTTACCGTCTGCCTGCTGCTCGGCGCGATCGTCGCCACCACCGACCCCAGCGCGGTGATCGGCGTGTTCCGCGCCATCGGCGCGGATGCGCGGCTCACCCGGCTGGTCGAAGGCGAGAGCCTGCTGAACGACGCCGCGGCCATCGTCCTGTTCACCCTGCTGCTGGACGCGGTGATCCACCATCGCGGCACCCCCGATCCCGGCCTGGCCGGACTCATCTTCGCCGCCTCCCTGCTGGGCGGCGCGGCGGTCGGGCACGCGCTGGCGCGGCTCGCGCTGCTGGTGATGCCGCTGCTCAGCGGCAGCCGCGCCGCCGAGGTCACCCTGACGCTCGCCCTGCCCTATCTCAGTTACATCGTCTGCGACGAGTTCCTCGGCTTCTCCGGCGTGGTGTCGGCCGCCGCGGCCGGGCTGACCGTGAGCGCGATCGGCCCGTCGGTGCTGCGCCCGCAAAGCTGGTCCTTCCTGGCCGATGTCTGGGCACAGACCGCCTTCCTCGCCTCCTCCCTGGTGTTCGTGCTCGCCTCCATGCTGGTGCCCCGGCTGATGCTCGGCATCCGGCCCTGGGACATCATGCTGGTCGGCGTGGTGGTACTGGCCGCGCTGGCCGCCCGCGCGGTGGTGCTGTTCCTGGTGATGCCGCTGTTGCGCATCACCCGGCTCACCCAGCGCGTGCCGGGACGGTTCAAGGTGACCATCCTGTGGGGCGGGCTGCGCGGCTCGATCACCCTGGCGATGGCGCTCGCGGTGACCGAGAACCGGCGCGTGACCGCCGACGTGCAGGAATTCATCGCCATCCTGGCGACCGGCTTCGTGCTGTTCACGCTGCTGGTCAACGGCACGACGCTGCGCCTCCTGGTCCGCTGGCTCGGACTCGACCGGCTGTCGCCGATCGACCAGGCGCTGCGCCATCAGGTGGTGGCGCTCGGGCTCGGCCAGGTGCGCGACCGGCTGCGCCGGACGGCGGACGATTTCGGCGTCATGCCGCAGGCCACGCAGCACGTGGTGGACCTTTATGACCGCCGCGCCGCCGCCGAGGCCGCCGCCAACACTTTCGACGCCGCCCTCACCGACCGTGACCGGGTCAAGCTCGGGCTGCTGACCTTCGCCACGCAGGAGCGCGCCATCCTGCTCGATATCTTCCGCGAACGCGGCGCCCGCCGCCGCATCATGTCGCAGTTGCTGCGCACCGCCGACACGCTGATCGACGCCACCCGCGCCAACGGACGGCTCGGCTACTTGCAGGCTGCGAAGCGGCGGTTGCGGCCGAGCCTGATGCTGCGGCTGGCGCAATGGCTACACCGCCGCTTTCGTATCGACGGACCGCTGGCCCGCCTGATGACGCAACGCTTCGAAATGCTGCTGCTGATGCAGCTGGTGTTCCTCGCCCAGCTGCGGTTCATGCGCGACCGCATGACGCCGGTGCTGGGCGCGCGCGTGACCGGGGTGCTCGGCGAGATCGTGCAGCGCCGCCGGGTGCTGCTCGATGACGCGATGGAAGCGCTGGGGCTGCATTTTCCCGACCATGCGGAGGCGCTGCAGACCCGCATGCTGCAGCAGATCGGTCTGCGCTTCGAACTGGACGCCTACGCCGTGCTGCGTGGCGAGGGACTGCTCAGCGACGAATTGTTCAAGGCGATCCGTCGCGACATCGAGGCGCGCCGGGATGGCATCCGCCGGCTGGCAACGATCGACCTGCAAACCTCGCTGCGCCGGCGGGTCAACGAATTGCCGCCGTTCGCCACCCTGCCCGCGCCGGTTCTCGACACCATCGCGCGGCGGCTGACCATGCGCTTCGCGCTGCCGGGGGAGAGCATCCTGCGGCCGCGCCGGGCCGCGGGCTCGGTCTTCGTGATCAGTTCCGGCGAGGTCGAAATCGAGTATCGCGGCCAACGCCAGCGCCTCGGCCGCGGCGCGCTGTTCGGCGGCGACGGTATGTTGGGCGAGGCAGAAACGCAGGGCGCGGTCACCGCGGTGCGGTTCTGCCATCTGCTGGTGCTGCCGGCGCGCTGCTTCCGCACCCTGCTGGCCGAGCGGCCGGAGCTGGCGGGTCCGGCGAGCGTACCGATCGCCCCGGGTGAACCTGCGATGCCCTGCGGAGAAAACATGCAACAGACTGAATCCGCTTCATGATGGTGTATCTGTATGTGGCGCTGGGCAGCGCGCTGGGGGGCATGGCGCGCTATGGCGTCGGCCTGGCGGCGGCGCGGCTGCTGGGCTCCGGCTTCCCGTGGGGCACCATCCTCATCAACGTGGTGGGCAGCTTCATCATCTCGTTCTTCGGCACCCTCACCCTGCCCGGCGGTCGGCTGCCAGCCGATATGGGGCTGCGCATCTTTGTCATGGTCGGCATCTGCGGCGGCTTCACCACGTTCTCGTCCTTCAGCCTGCAGACGCTGGAACTGGCGCGCGACGATGCCTGGGGCGCCGCCTTCGCCAACATCGCGCTGTCGATTGTGCTATGCCTCGCCGCGGTTGCCGCCGGGCACCTGCTGGCCGTGCGCATCGGCGTTTTGCCGGTTGGTGAACCCTGAAAAAGGAAGGCCAGGGTTCTGCCCTGGAAGCCATTCCTCAGGCGGCCTCCCGCAACGCCATTGCGTTGATCTGCTCGATCGCCTGGTCCACGCGCTCCAGCACCTTCTCGTTCTGGCGGAACGAGAGGCCCAGCACGCCGCCATGCGCGCGGACCAGGCGCGCGGAAACCGGCTCGTCCCCCCCGGGCAGGCAGACCGCGACACTCAACCCCACTGGCGCCGACCAGTCAGATTGCAGCCCGACGCCGCCGCGCGAGATGTCGACGATGACCAGATTCTGCGGTTTCTCCCCGGGCGCCTGCAGCACTGCGATCGCGCCCCGGCCGGGGACCCGTTCATAACGCCGGCGGGTGTCCTCGTCGGTGCGGGTCATCGCCTGCAGGAACTGCTTGATCTCCTCGCCCAGGGCATTGGCCGTCCGCCCCAGTTCATCCGCGACCGCCAGCACGCGCTGGCTCGCCTCGCCCGTGCTTTCCGACACGCGGGAGACATCCTGCATCGCCTCGGTGGCCTGCTGCGTCGCCACCGACATCGCATGCACGCTGGCCGCGATGTCGTTCGTCGTGACCCCCTGCTGTTCGACCGCCGATGCAATGACCGTGGCAACCTCATCGATCTGCGCAATGACCGCGGACACCTCGTGGACGGCATCCACCGCCTCGCCGGTGGCGGCGCGGATGGCGGCGATCTGGTCGGCGATCTCCTCGGTCGCCCGGGCTGTCTGCGCCGCCAGCGCCTTCACCTCGCCCGCCACCACGGCAAAGCCGCGCCCCGCCTCCCCGGCCCGCGCCGCCTCGATCGTCGCGTTCAGCGCCAGCAGGTTGGTCTGCCCGGCGATATCGCGGATCAGGCGGACGACGATGCCGACCCGCTCGGCCGCCGCCGCCATGCTGGCGACCTTGGTGTCCGTCGTCGTTGCGCGCTCCACCGCTTCCCGCGCCGCGTTGGCGGCCCGCGCGGCCTGCTGGCCGATCTCGCCGATGCTGGCCGACATCTCCTCGGTAGCCGCGGCCACGGCGGCGAGGCTTTCGGCGGACGCCGCCGCCCCCTTCGCCGTCGCCTCGGAGCAATCGCGCGTGTGCCGGGCGGCGGCAAACATTTCCTGCGCGGTGATGTGCGCCTGCTCGGCCGAGCGCTCCAGACCATCCATCACGCCCGATGTCGCCGTGCCGAAATCCTGGGTGTGCCGGTCCATCGCCTCCTGGCGCCGGTCCTTCGCGGCCCGCACCCGCTCAGCCTCGCCCTGCAGACCATGCGCCTGCTGGGCATTGCGCAGGAAGACCAGCAGGGCCTGGATCATCCGGCCGATCTCGTCGCGCCGGTTCAGCGATGGGATATCCTGGAAGTCGAGGAAATAATCGCCGCCGGCCAGCCGCTGCATCGCCCGTGTCATCTGCAGGATCGGCCGCGCGATGCTGCGGCTGATCAGCACGGCCAGCGCCAGCCCGATGGCGACCGCCACCACCGATACCACCAGCAGCAGCCCGCGCACCGAGCCGACACTGTCGAGCATCGAGCCGATCGCCGCGCGCTGCGATTCCGCCGCCCGGTCGCGTTCCGCCGCGACGGCGCCGAGCACCGCCGCGCTCGCGTCATCGCGTGCCGCCGCCGCCAGCCGGAGTTGCTCATCGGCGGCAACAACGCCTTGCAGCGCCTCGGCATAGACGCCCAGTGGCTTTTCCAGCGCGGCGACGAAACGGCGGATACGGCGATTGTCCCCGGCCAGCCGGGCCAGTTCCTCAATCCCAGGCTGCACAGCCGTGAGCGCCGTCACGGCAATGTTCGACTCCGCCGGATTGCGGGAAGCAAGGAACCGGGAGGCAGCGGCGTCGCTTTCCTGGAAACTCTGCCCGAGCCGCAGGCCGCTGCGCACCAGATCGGTGTCCGTCTCGGGCTCCAGCGCCTGCGCGATGGCGGAGGTGATGGTGCGGATTTCGGTGCCCGCCGCCTGCAAGCGCTCAATCGCGGCGCTGCGCAGCTGGACCGCGGCGAACGTTTTGTCCGCGCTGGCCCGGTAGCGGCTCGCGAGCGCCGCCAGACCGCCTTCGCCGCCGCCCGCCGCGATCGCCTGATCAAGCCGCGCCAGACTGTCCTGCGCCGCCTGCTGGTCGGTCATGGTCGCCGACAGGGCGTACTGCACCACCCGCGCATGGGCGCGGCCGACCTGCAGCGACACCGCCGTCGCCGCCTCCGCCCGGGCGCTGTCCGCGCGGACCCGTCCGGCACCATCGGCCAGCGGCGCCATCAGCCGCAGCGTCACGCCGGCAAGCGCCACCAGCAGCACCAGCAGCACGGCGAACCCGCCGGCGATGCTCTTGCGCAGCGAAGGCGCAAGCAGGGTCTTCAGCCGGTCACTGGCCATTGCAATCCTCGCCTCTGAAAAACGGGCCGGCTGAAACGGTCAGGCGGCCTGCCGGATCTGCTCGATCCGCTGCCGGCCGAACATCCTGTCGTACTCCGGTGCGGCCGATTCCATGGAAGCGATGAAGCGGGCGCGATCGATGCCGGCCAGCACCTGCATGCCCGCCTGCTGCAGCGCGGCCACACCGCTGACATCGGCCGCGGCCGCGTATTCGCGTGACACGCGTGCGGCGGTCTTCGCGGCGTCACGGATGATCGCCTGGTCCTCGGCCGGGAAATCGTCATGCGCATCCGATGACATGACGATCACCGCCGGGTCGTAAACGTGCCCGCTCAGGGTCAGGAATTTCTGCACCTGGGCGAACTTCGCCGAGCGGATGGTGGCGATTGGATTCTCCTGCCCGTCGAACACCCCGGCCTGCAGCGCGCCATAAAGCTGCGGGAACGGCAGCGGGCTGGCCTCCGCCCCGAGCGCGCGAAAGCCGATCAGCATGACCGGCGATTGCGGCAGGCGCAGCTTCAGCCCCTTGAGATCGTCCGGCGCCGCGATCGGGTGCTTCGAGTTGGTAATGTGGCGTGTCCCATTCTCCCCCCAGGCCAACGCGACAAGCTCCTTGCCGGACAGGAGTTGCAGGTAGGAGTCGCCGATCGGCCCGTCCAGCACCGCATGGGCGTGGGCGGGACCGTTGAAGAGGAAGGGAATGTTGAGGATGCCCACCTCCGGCAGGATGCTCGGCAGCGGGGCGCCGGTGATGAAGGCAAGGTCGATGGTACCGAGCTGCACCCCCTTCAGCATCTCGACCTCGCCGCCGAGGGAGGCATCCGGGAATTGCTGGATCTGGATGCGTCCGCCGGTGCGCCGGCCAACCTCCTCGGCCATGGCGGTGGCGCCGGCGCCGAGCTGGGAGTCGGGGGGAAGCAGATAGCCCAGACGCAGCTTGCGTACCTTGGCCGGCGCCGCAATGGCCGGCGCCGCGATGATCTGGCCGCTGACGCCGCCGGCCGCAAGCGCGGCCCCGGCAAGGAGAATATTCCGACGACAGAGCATTTTGGCAGTTTTCCCCATGTGCGGGCGAAGGCGGTAAAGTAGTTGCATTGTCACTTTGGAATGTTGCCAGACCGTTGACGAATGGCAGCGTTCACCAACGGCGCCGGCCCCGGCCGCCGCGACGCGTCAGCCGCAAGGCGCGGGCTGCACGCGGCGATGAATCAGCCGGCGATCACGGCCACAGCGTCGGACGGGTCATCCGGCGGCTCCTGCCGCTCATCGGCGGCGAGCCGCCACAGCGTGCGGCGAATCGTCACGGGCGGCTCCGGGCGACCGATCAGGTAGCCCTGCGCATGGGTGCACCCCATGCTCTGCAGCAACGTCAACTGCTCCTGCGTCTCCACACCCTCGGCCACGCATTCCAGATTCAGCACGCGGCAGACCTGCAATATCGACCCGACCAGACCCCGCGAACGCTCGTCGTGCACCATCCCCAGCGTAAAACCGCGATCGATCTTGACATCGGTAATGGGGAACGAGCGCAGGGCGCTGAGGCTGGAATAGCCGGTACCGAAATCATCGAGCGAAAGCCGCACCCCAAGCTCACGCAGCGCGGTCAGGGTGGCGAACATCTCCGCCGTCTCCTCCAACAACTGGCTCTCGGTAATCTCCAGCTTCAGACGTGACGGCGGCAGCGCCGTTACCGCCAGCAGGTCACGCACCTCATCGACGAAGGCGGGGCGGCGCAGTTGCGCGGGGGCCACATTCACCGAAATGCAGATCGGGAACGCCCAGCTGACCGCTTCGCGGCAAGCCGTCTCCATCACCCAACGGCCGAGCTCGACGATCAGCCCGGTCCGCTCGGCCAGCGGGATGAAGTCGGCGGGGGAAATGATCCCCTTCAGCGGATGGTGCCAGCGCACCAGCGCCTCCGCCCCCACGATCCGCTGGACCCGGATGTCCCAGATCGGCTGATAGACGAGCGCGAACTGCTCCTCCTGCAAGCCGGTCTTCAGGGCGTTCTCCAGCACCCGACCTTCATGTTCATGGGAATCGAGCCCGGTATCGAACACGCAGCACATGTCGCGGCCACCGGCCTTGGCCCGGTACAGCGCGAGGTCGGCATGATGCAGCAATTCCTCGGCGCTGCCGCCGTCGCCGGGGTAGCAGGAGATGCCGATCGACGCGCCAACGGATGCCGTGCCCTGCGGCAACGAATAGGGTGCGCGCACCGACTCGTGCATGCGCCGGGCGATGGCAAGCGCCGCCTCGGGACCGCGCATGTCGGGCATGACCAGGGCGAATTCGTCGCCCCCCATGCGGGCGAGCGTGTCGCGCTCGCGCACCGCCCCCTGCATGCGATGCGCGACCTGTTGCAGCAATTGGTCCCCCGCCGCATGGCCGAGCGTGTCGTTGACCAGCTTGAAGCGGTCCAGGTCGAGGAACAGCACCGCCACGCCCATCCCGGCGTTCCTGGCACCGGATATCGCCGCCTCGAGCCGCTGGGTGAAAATGGCGCGGTTCGGCAGGGAGGTCAGAACGTCATGCTGGGCCGCGTGGAGAACACGCTCCTCGGCCTTCGCCCGCTGGGTGATGTCGGTGTAGGTCCGCACCATTCCGCCATCGGTCAGCGGAATGCTGCGGATTTCAAGCACGGTTCCGTCGGCGCGGCGCCGTTCGTAAACGTTCGGATAATCGACGACGCCCCCCTGCTCGACCAATGCCGCGAATGCGTCGCCCTGGTCGATGAACTCGCCGCGACCGCGCTGGCAGTCCAGCACCGCGTCGAACGGAACGCCCTCGCGTACCAGCTCCGCCGGCAGATCGAGCAACTGCATGGCGCGCTCGTTGAACACGCCGATGGTGTGCTCGGCGGTGATCATCAGGAGCCCCTGATCCATGTTCGCCAGCGTGGTCTCAAGCAGCACGGATTTCTTCCGCAGCGCCCCCTCCGTCGCCTCCAGGCGGCCGAACTGCGCCACCAGCGCACGCAGCAGCAGCAGCAGGCACAGCGAGACGCAGATTGAACCGACGGCGATCGCCACCCCCTGGCGCTGCCAGTTCGCATAGATCGCGCTTTGAGTCGTGCTCACGTCAATCACGACGGGAAAGCCCGGAACCGGGCGCACACTGACCAGGCGCGGCTGACCGTCCAGCCAGCCCGGGCTCCAGTAATCGCCGCCGCCAGCCGCCACGGTTGGAAACCATGCCGATGCCGCTGGCATGATTTTCCTGTTCAGCTTGCGACCCGAGGGGGAGCCGGTGAGCACCAGACCGTCACGACGGAGCAAAGAAATGCCCATGCCGTTCGGCAGGTTGATGGCGGCATAGAAATCTTCCAGGTATTTCAGCCGTATGGCGGCCAACAGCACCCCCAGGAAGGTGCCATCCGGCGCGGCGATACGCCGCAGCACGAACACCATCCGGTTTCCGGTGACGCGGCTGATGATCGGTTCGGTGATCGTCCACACCGCAGAACCGGAGTCCCGTATCGCCCGGAAATAGGCGCGGTCGCCAAACGCGATCGGCAGCGGTGGCCAGGAGCGGCTGGAGTTGACGATCTCGCCGTCGGCGCCAAGAACGGCAATCGCGTCAACTTGCGGCAACGCGGAGACGTGGGAAGCCAGGTCCGGATGGATCACGTCCCGGCCCATGACAGCGCGAAACTGCGCCGGCGTGTTCAGGCGCCACAGACCCATGCGCCGGTCGATGTCGGACAGCGCACTGTCCACCGCCGCCAGCAGGCGCGACGACTGCTCCGCCAGCACGACGGCGAGCCGCTCGGTGTCGCGGCCGGCCCGATCGCGCGCTTGCGCGTGCAGATCAATGGCCGCGACGACGGCGGCGGCCATCGCGCAGCAAATCAGCATGGCCACCACGGCCGTCAGATGACGGCTCGACCGGGACAGGCCCGAGAACATGACCCTCATCTCCTGTTGCCCTGGATTGCCGGGAGGACATCGGCAACCGAGCCGCCGGCATGAACGCAGAGGCTGCAAGGGCCATGCAGGGTAACGCCCGGAATGTTGCCAGAATGTTTACGGTTCTCGCCCCCGTTCATCATCCCGTGACCGCCCCTGGCGGCCTCTCCCGCCGCGGCCACCGCACCGGTATGAAAGCGTTTTGAAGCCGGGAGGTGAAAAATGCCGACGACGGTGTATTTCGCGACCAACCGCGCCGTCATCGGCGCGCCCGAACAATGGCAAAGCTACGGCACCAGCATCGTCGCCCCCTCGGACCCGGCCGCGGTGACCTATGGGACGGCGTTCGTCGACAACAGCAATCTGACCGCCGACACCACCGGGTCGATCACCACGATCCAGGACATCCAGCAGGGAGGCTTCAGCCAGCCGGCGCTCGCCGACCTGGGCAATCCCGGCCGCAACCTGCTCGTCTTCATCCACGGTTTCGACAACAGCTTCGACAACGCCATCACCCGGGCCGCGTTCAACCGGGAATGGCTGGCGCAATCCGGCCTGGCCGCCGCCGACACCACCGTCATCGCCTTCACCTGGCCGTCCCTGGGCCAGTTGATCAGCCTGCCCTTCGTGGATTCCGACTACCGGCGGGATCAGACCATGGCCGGCCAGTCCGGCCTGCACATCATGACCTTCTTCGCCAACCTGGAGCCGGTGATCAGCAAAGCCCGCGCCGCCGGAAACCGCGCGTTCCTGCTGGCGCACAGCATGGGCAACTGGGCGCTGCAGGCCGCGGTCGAAAGCTGGTTCGTGCACGGCAACGGCGCCGCGCTGATGTTCGACGAGGCGCTACTGGCGGCGGGCGATGAAATCTACAACACGTTCGATTTCGGCCCCGCCGGCCGGCTCAGCGCCCTGGACCGGCTGGCCGGACGGATCTCGGTCTATTTCAGCCACGCGGATGCCGTGCTGAAGCTGAGCATGGCGGTGAACCTCGGCGCCCGGCGACTGGGCCAGGACGGGCCGCACGGGCGGTCCGACACAATTCGGTTCCCGCCGGCCCGCTACCGGATGGTCGATTGTTCCCACTTCCGGGACTACGCGATCGACCTCGCCAGTTCCCACCAATACTACCGGCGGTCGCCCGGCGTGCGGACCGACATCGCCCACACCCTGGACGGCACCGCCTAGCAGCGTCTGGTTGACTGCGCCGCGGCGAGGGGCCGCCTATGGCGTGAGCTTCTCGGCGCCGCGCGTCACCGCATTCCCGGTGGCGGAGATGTCTTCGCCAGCACCGGCGGTGGTATGGCAGGCGCCGAGCAAAGGCACGGCAGCCAGAAGGACGAAAAGGGTCAGGCCGATCGAGCGAGTCTTGCGCATGGTAGGAATTCCTTTGCGGCAGGCTGGTTGAGTGCCGGGTCCGGAACCGCGCCAGACGCATCAGCGCCAGGCCGGGCGGCCCAGATTGACGTCGTTGGGGCTGGTCACCGCACCGCCGACCGCGCCGGCAGCCCCGCCGATCAACGCGCCGGTGACCGCGCTGCCACCCGTCAGGCCGCCGATCGCCGCCCCCGCCCCGGCCCCGATCAACCCGCCCGAGGCGGCACGGTCGCCGGTGCTGTAGCCACATCCTGACACGGCCAACCCAAAGCCGATGACGAGCAACGCTGTTGAAATACCGCGAGACATGGGAATGAGCCTTCATGGTCTGAATGGAACATGGGCACAGGGACAGTCGCGCAAACCCGGCATGTCCCCTAATCGGCGGCAGTCAAAGTAATTTCTTATTATAATATCATTGACCGTGCTCAAAATACATAGCGACGTCAGTTGGCACAGGCCAGGGTACGATACCCGCGTGACTGGTCACGTTGTCGGGAAAGCATTTCCCGCTCCGGCGCGCCAGCCAGATCCCTCCCGCGGCTGTTCTCCGCTCGGCGGCGCTGCACACTCCGCTGTATCACCGCCCCGATATACCCGCGCCGCGGGGCCTGCGGACGGAGGACGCGGTTATACCTGACGTCAATTGCCAAAGGTTGACGCAACCCCGCCCGGCCAAGGGCGGTAAGCCTGTCAGGACAAGTCCAGGAAGAATGCTTCCCTCGGCCGGTGCAGGCATTACGTCAAGCCGTCCCCAGCAGACCATAAGTCGGCGACCACCCATACAGGCTCGTACTCACACCATTGATCGGCTCAACCATGCCGGTCGGGAACAGGAAACTGGCGGTGATACCGGACGGATTGGTGACCGAAGCACCCGTGAACGTGTTGCTTGACCCTGCGACACCTTGCCAGAATGAGAGACTGGTTCCGCTGGTCCCAGCCCAATCGTAGATCGAGCCGCCGGCCATGTTCTCCAGTATATCCGACTGGAAAGTGTTGGCATCACCCGCGCTCACAGCATCGACATAGACAGCGGACGCGTCGACGCCAAGGAACTCATTGCTACTGATCTTGTTATTCGCGGTCAGACCCAGCGCCTGCGATAGCACGATCTCGCCAGCATCAGGATGAGAGTTGCCAGGGTTAAGTTCGTTGTCGAACAGCACGTTATCGGTTATCGTATTCTTGGCGCTGTCGAAAATCATGATCCCGGCGCCCTCGTTGTCGTAGAACAAATTCCCGCTCACCGTGTTTCCACTCGTCCACTGATCGAGGTCGATCCCCTCGCCATCCGGACCGGTGAGGTCATAATTGCCAATGCTGATGTTGTTTTGGATCGTGTTGTGCTGGCCGTATCCCTCGGTCGCGGAGCCGGTATAGACATGGATACCGGCAGCACCTTGGGTCGCGTCACCATTACCTTGCGTTGTGTTGCCAGAGACCGTAAAGTAATTACCGTCCAGTTGGATTCCATCCGTACCGTTCCAGCTAACAGTGTTGTTCGTGATGGAGCTCTGAGCGCTTGCGGATCCAATATCGTCCACCGCAATACCGATAGTGGTATTATTGACAATTGTGCAGCCTGTGATCGTATCGGCAGAACTGCCACCGCTGCCTATCCAGACGCCCATCTGGTCTTTGGTGATGACGTCAGAGTTGAGCGTGATATGTCCGCTGTTCTGGATCAGAACGCCGGCGCTTGTGCTGCCCGTTACCGAAAATCCTTGCAGCGTCGCATAGGCCGCACCGCTGAAGTTCACCACCCCCTTGATGATTGGCTGGGCAGTGCCCCCGTATGATCCAATCGTAATTGGATGCGCGGCTGAACCCTGGACGCCGATGGTTAGCGTCCCGGTGTAGGTTGTCCCCGCCGCTTGCAGGTAAGTGTTTCCTGCGCTGAATTTGACGGAAGACCAGGAATTGTAGGGGCTCGAACTCGAGCCGTTCCCACCGGCTTTCGCCGTCGGATTAACATATATTGTAGCCATGCGAACCCCCTTTTTACATTTTATTTCCGGTGGTTATTTTAACGTCCGTCAGGACGAACACAGGTTTCCTTCCTCGGTCCGGGCAACCCGATTCCGATGACGGCAAGTAGATGCACAATACCGTTTTGGTATTGCGATGTGCTTTTCCGTTCCGCACAGATTTCTGGCAAAATCGCGATACGCTGCGCCTTATCAGGAGCTTTACCTACAACTACAGTCAGTCCGTACGAAACAAATTTCCGAACTCCTGACTCGTGCGCGGCGCAGGTGATTCGGATCTTTTGTTAAGTTCTCTATCTCTCCATTACGAAGACGGCAGGTAATACTTGATTAGCACATGAAATGCCAGCTAGACGGCCGGTCAAATTGACGAGACAGCATCGCCACTCCGACGTGGCAGCCGGGACGCTGCCCCACAGGCCGGGCTGCGAATGACAAGCCCGACATCGGCCATTACGGGGGATTGGCGCGAAGCCCGGCAGAGCCTGTAGGATTTTCATGACGGCCGCACATCGTCACCGAGCGGCAGCAACCCGACCGAGAGAAAACGGAGCACGATGATGGATCTGAACGGACAGGCAGCCTTGGTCACCGGCGGCGGTTCCGGCCTCGGTGCGGCGACCGCGAAAGCGCTGGCGGCCGCCGGCGCGCGCGTCGCCGTGGCCGACCTGAACCGCAACGCCGCTGACGAAGTTGCTGCCCGCATCGGCGGCCTTGCCGTCGGCGTCGATGTCGCCGACGCCGCTTCCGCCGAACGCGCCTTCGCCGCCGCCCGCGCCGCGAACGGGCCGGTGCGCGTGCTGGTGAACTGCGCAGGCGTCGGCACCGCCGGGCGCGTGGTCGGCCGCGACGGCGCGCTGGCGCTCGAGGCGTTTGAAAAAGTCGTCCGGGTCAACCTGATCGGCAGCTTCAACATGCTGCGCCTGGCCGCCGCCGAGATGAGCGCCGCCGACCCGCAGGAGGAAGGCGAGCGCGGCGTCATCATCAACACCGCCTCGATCGCCGCCTATGACGGCCAGATCGGCCAGTGCGCCTATGCCGCCTCCAAAGCCGGGGTGGTCGGGCTCACCCTGCCGGCGGCGCGCGAATTGTCCCGCGCCGGCGTGCGCGTGGTCACCATCGCGCCGGGCCTGTTCCTCACGCCGATGCTGGCGGCCCTGCCCGACGACATCCGCAAGGGCCTGGGCGAGTCCGTGCCGTTTCCGCCGCGCCTGGGCGACCCGTCGGAATATGCCGCGTTGGTGCTGCACATCTGCGCCAACCGCATGCTCAACGGCGAGACCATCCGCCTGGACGGCGCGCTGCGCATGGCCGCGCGCTGACAGCGAAGAACGCGCCCGGCAGGGTCAGTCCGGATCGAAGGCCGCCTCCGTGAGCCGGTGCAACAGGCCCATGAGCTGGTAGCGTCCCTCCGATCCCAGCCGGGCGGCGAATTTGGCCTCGTGCGTGGCGAGAAGGCGCTCCAGCCGCGCCAGTGTCTCAGCTCCCGCTTCGGTCAGGAACAGCGCCGAGGCGCGGCGGTCGCCCTTCACGCCACGCCGTTCGACCAGGCCGCGCACGGCAAGCCCGTCGAACAGGGGCACGAAATTGGTACGCTTGATGCCCAGCGCGTGGGCCGCCTGGGTGGCGCGCAGTCCGGGATTGTATTTCAGCACCACGAGCACGGAAAGCTGCGCGGGCCGGATGTCGGCGTCGGCGAAGTGACGGTGGAAATCCTGAAACACCGCCAGCTGCGCCCGCCGCAGCGCATAGCCGATCAGCCCCGGCAGCGGCCCGAGATCGACCGCGGCATTCGGATCGGCCGGTGCATCGTCGTCGCTATCGGATGGGGCTGACATGATAATTATATAAGATAATCATTTTTCCATGCGCCGGACAGGCGCAATCGGCGGCCCTGGACGGTGGCTTTTGGTAGGGTACCGGAACCACCGCCGCCGCGCGCCGCACGCCGCGCGCCGGCCGGGGCACCAGGCAGCACCCCGGCCGTTCCGCATGTGCAGACGGCGGTGTCCTACTTGCCGCGATGCTTCGACTTGCCGCCGGACGGGCGGGGACGCTGGCCGTTCGCGGGCGGGGGTGGCGCGGCCGGCTTGGGCGGCGCCGGCGGGGGCGGAGCCTGTTTGACCGCTGGCGCGGCGACCGCAGCGGGCTGTGCCGGCGGCGGCGCTACCGGACGGGCGGGCGCGGCCGGCTTCGGCGCGATCGGCGCGGGCGCAGCCTGGACCGGCGACGGCGGCGGCTTGGGCGCTTGGGCAACAGGCGCCGGGGCTGGCGGCGGCGGTGGCGGTGGCGGTGGCGGTGGCGCGAAGGGGGCAGCAGGTGCCGCCGCCTTGACAACCGGCGGCGCAGGCGGCGGCGCAGGCGGCGGCGGGGCGGGCGGTGCCTTGGCAACCGATGGCGCCGGCGGCGGCGGGGCGGGTGGCGGCGCAGGCGGTGCCTTGGTAACCGGCGGGGCGGGCGGCACCGCCACCTTCGGCGACTCCGCCGCCGGCTTCGATGCCGTGATATCGAGCAGAGCCTGGAATGCCGCGATCGCCAGGAATATCGGCCAGCCGATGACAATCAGGTGCTTCCGGCTGCCGACGCCCAGTCGGTCCTCCGGGCCGGAATACCAGGCAGCCGCCCACACGACCGCCGCACCGACCACCAGGTAGGCAACGGCGCCGACCACGCCGTGCTGCGCTATCCAGGGCAGCACCAGCAGCAGAGCCGCGAGAAAAGCGCCGATCTGCAACAGCGGGTTGGCGGATCTGATATTGGATCCCATGTCTCTCTCCTGACGGGCCGCCGGGCGGACCGCAAAACGACTGATGAAACCGCACCCGGCCTGCCCCCCTCCACCGGAATGCGAATCGGGGTGGCGGGCGCAAGCCTCGTGTGGCGCTGGTGGCAAGCGCGCGATGGATGCCAGCGCCGGGGGCATCCGTCGCGCCGTGACCGCGACCGAATGGACCTCCAGTCGTGGCGTCGGACCTTGGCTTCCTCACCCTCCTGACCACCGCGCATGACGATGCGCGGCTTCGCCGAATCCCGGCTGGCCGCTGCGCGGTCACGGCACGGCGATTCGGTTGCAACGCTACTGCCACCTGTTAGGCACGCCAAGAAAATGTTGCATCGGACACGACGGGCCGGCGGTGGCCATCACAATGACGGCATTTGTCGCCCCATCGGCAGGCGGTCTAATTTTGATGACAGGACAGGGTCATCGGCCTCCGGAGCCCGGTCCGCAAACCCGAGGGAATTGTCATGCCGACGCATCGCAACATGGGTGACATCATCCGCCGCACGCCCATCACCCTTTCGCCCACCGACACGGTGCAGCAGGCCTGCCTGACGATGCACCAGCACCGGGTCGGCGCCGTGCTGGTGGTGAACGAGGACCACAACCTGCTCGGCATCTTCACTGGTCGCGACCTGGTCCGCCTGCTGGCGGAGGGCCGCAACCCGGCGCACACGCATCTGGACACGGTCATGACCCACGATCCGGTGCACCTGCCGCCGGGCCACCACGCGCTGGATGCGCTGCGCCTGATGCATGACGGCGGCTTCCGGCACGTGCCCGTGGTCGATCAGGGGCGCGTGGTCGGTGTCGTCTCGCATGGCGATTTCCGCCATTTCGAGCACGCCCGGCTGGACGAGGAAACCGGCATCTGGGAGCGGCTGTAGGACCGGCCCGGCCAACCCGCCGCGGCCGGACGCACAGCGTGACCCCCTCCCCCGACGCAGGGGGGAGGGGAAAATGTCGTTCAGCCGCGGATAATGGAGCGGCCGGCGTAGCGGGCGGTGGCGCCGAGCGTCTGCTCGATGCGGATCAGCTGATTGTATTTCGCGGTACGGTCGCTGCGCGACAGGCTGCCGGTTTTGATCTGGCCGCAATTGGTGGCCACCGCGAGATCGGCGATGGTGGAATCCTCGGTCTCGCCGGAGCGGTGGCTCATCACCACGCCGTAGCCGGCGCGTTGCGCCATCTCCACCGTCTCCAGCGTCTCCGACAGGGTGCCGATCTGGTTCACCTTCACCAGGATGGCGTTGCCGATCCCCTCCTCGATGCCACGCTCCAGGCGCTCAGGGTTGGTGACGAAGATGTCGTCGCCGACCAGTTGCAGGCGGTCGCCCAGCACGTCGGTCAGCAGCTTCCAGCCCTCCCAGTCATCCTCGGCCAGAGCGTCCTCGATCGAGACGATCGGGTAGCGGCCGACCAGCTCTTCCAGATAGGCGACCATGCCATCGGCATCGAGCGTGCGGCCCTCGCCTGCCAGCACGTATTTGCCGTCCTTGAAGAACTCGCTCGCGGCGCAGTCGAGGGCGAAGGTGACATCCTCGCCCGGGCGGTAGCCGGCATGCTCGACGGCGCGGGTGATGAAGCCCAGCGCCTCGTCGGCCGATTTCAGGTTGGGCGCGAAGCCGCCCTCGTCGCCGACATTGGTGTTGTGGCCGGCCGCGTGCAGCTGCTTCTTCAGGGCGGCGAAAATCTCCGACCCCATCCGCACCGCGTCGGCCATCGTGGCGGCGGCGACCGGCTGGATCATGAATTCCTGGATGTCGATCGGGTTGTCGGCGTGCTGGCCGCCATTGACGATGTTCATCATCGGCACCGGCAGGATGCGCGCGAACACGCCGCCGACATAGCGGTACAGCGGCTGCTCCAACTCCGCCGCGGCGGCCTTGGCGACGCCGAGCGAAACCGCCAGGATGGCGTTGGCGCCGAGCCGGGCCTTGTTGGGGGTGCCGTCGAGGTCGACCAGGGCGGCGTCGATGGCGATCTGCTCGGCGGCGTCGCGGCCGCCGATCGCCTCCAGGATCTCGCCGTGGACGTTGGCGATGGCCTGCTGCACGCCCTTGCCGGCGAAACGCCGCGGATCGCCGTCGCGCAGTTCGACCGCCTCGTGCGCGCCGGTGGAGGCGCCGGAAGGCACCGCGGCGCGGCCGGTGGCACCGCTTTCCAGCACAACATCGACCTCGATGGTCGGATTGCCGCGGCTGTCGAGAATTTCGCGGGCGATGATATCGGCGATGGCGCTCATGAGGGTCGGTCCGGTCTGTTGCAGGCGGCGGGTGGGGTAGCACCGGGGCGGGGGCGGCGCAAAGGCAAGGAAGGCCAAAGCTCTGCCCTGGCGGGTCCAGGGCCAGCCCTGACCTTCACTTATCGGTGTAACGTCAGCCCTTCCGGACGGTCCCCTGGACGGAGGGGCGAATCAATCCTGCTTGCCTGGCAGCTTGCGGCGATTGCGGCGCACGCCATTTCCACAACATCGTGCCGTCGGGCGATCCGCCGCGCGGATTCCGGCCGCACCAAGGGGAAGAGAAAGCGGGATGCTGATCCGACGACGGCCGGGCTGGACCATCCCCGACAGGCAGGCAACACCCGAGTCGGTGGTGCTGGCGCGCCGCAGCCTGCTCGGGGGCGCCGGGGCGATCGCCGCGACGGTGCCGGCACAGGCGCAATGGGGGCTGTTCGGGGGCAGCGACGCGCCGGCCGTGCCGCCGAAGCCGCTGACGGCGCCGCGCAACCCGAAATATCAGCCGGACCGCCCGCTGAGCGCCGAAGAAGACGTAACCACCTACAATAATTTCTATGAATTCGGCAGCTCGAAATCGGTCGTCCGCGCCGCCCGGGCGCTGCGCACCGATCCCTGGAGCATCGAGATTGCCGGCCTGGTAAGCAAACCCCGCAGCATCGCGCTGGAGGACCTGCTGAAACAGGTGACGTTGCAGGAGCGCCTCTACCGCCACCGCTGCGTCGAGGGCTGGGCGATGACGGTGCCCTGGGTCGGCTTCCCGCTGGCCGAACTGGTTAAACTGGCCGAACCCACCAGCGGGGCGAAATACCTCAGGTTCACCACCCTGGCCGATCCGAAGACCATGCCCGGCCTGCGCCAGAGCTGGTATCCCTGGCCCTATACCGAGGGCGTCACCCTGGCCGAGGCAATGAACGAACTTGCTTTTTTGTCCATCGGCATGTACGGAAAAACTCTCCCCAAGCAGGATGGCGCCCCGGTTCGGGTGACGCTGCCCTGGAAGTATGGTTTCAAATCGGCCAAGTCGATCGTGAAAGTGGAGTTCGCCGCCCGGCGCCCGGTGAGCTTCTGGGAACAGTTGCAGGACGGCGAGTACGGTTTCTGGGCCAACGTAAACCCGGATGTGCCCCATCCGCGCTGGAGTCAGGCGCATGAACGGCTGCTCGGGAGCGACGAGATGGTGCCTACCCGCATCTGGAACGGCTACGGCGAATACGTGGCGTCGCTGTACGACGGCCTGAAGGCCGAGCGGCTGTTCGCGTGATCGTCGCCCGCATCCTCGCCGTCATCTCGGCCATGTTCATGGTGCTGGCCTTTGCGCTGGCCACCATGCTGCCGCCGGAGATGCCCCTTGGCCAGGCCATCTCGGTGTACAACCATGGCTGGTTGGTGGCGTTCCAGGACGCGGTCTATAATGGCGTTTCGCATTGGGCCTGGGTGAACCTGGTGGTGCCGTTGCTGCTGCGCCCGGTCTGGCTGCTGCCCGTGGCGTTGGGGATGGTGACGGCCGGGGTGGCGGTCACGCTGTCCAACTGGCGCAATTCCGCCAGCTCCCACCGCCGTCGGAGCTGACCGGCGCTGGTGGCAGGGTCGCCGGGCGATAAAACGGGGCGGGGAAGATGCCGGACTCCGCATGGCTGAACCGGCGCTATTACGGCGGCGATCTTCCCGTCGATGCCGAGCGTGCCTTGCACGCGGCGGCCTTGTCCTGGGACGATGAAGCGGCGGCCGAGGGGCACATCCTCGATGCTCTTGCGCTCGCGCCGGGGCATCTCGAGGTGCATATCGGCGCCTACAAGTTTTACTTCTATCGTCATCGGCTGGCCGAAGCCCTGCCGCACGCCCAAACCTGCCTCGCCGATGCGCTGCGCCGCAGCCAGTTGCCCGCCGACTGGCGCGACCTCCGCGCCGATGATGCGGCTTTCTCGGTGCTGGAGCCCGGGCCGCGGCTGGTCCTGTTCTCGTTGATCGCCTACGGCTACGTGCTGGCGCGGCTCGGCCGGGAGGCGGAAAGCCGCGCCGCCCTGGAGAAGGTTGCGGAACTCGACCCGGAGGACCGGATGTCGGCCCGGCGCCTGTTGGCGATCCTCGATGGGGGCAGCGACCAAGACGAGGACTGAGCCAGCCGGCGGGGCGTTTCCCGACCGCCGGCCTGGTTTGCCTCCAGACCGTTCTGGTCGGGGCAGTTGAAGCTACGGCCGTGTCCAGGTGGCGTGGTCATGCACCACAGGCATCCGGACGTTGTCAGGCCCCGTCACGACCTGGATCGTATAGTCGGCCTTACCGGTGATGCCCGCATACTTGCCGGTACCGCCCACCAACAAATGAGTCCCCGCGATACCGCCACCGGTGGTTTTGCCCCGCGCCTGGTAAGTCTGGAACACCTGATCGCCATCCTTGTCGCGTTCCGTGCAGGCGCCCTCGACGCGAATGTCGTCACCGTCGACCTCGCGCGAGCCCAGGCAACGGACGCCCATGTTGTTGAAAATCTCCGCCCCCTCGTCGTTACGCGTGACGCCATTCAGCTCGTAGGTCGAATAGCTGCGCGTACCGAGCGTCATTGCCTGCGACGCCGTGGTGACAAAGAACGTGGTGTAATTCGCCGTGCCCTGCTTCGGGATTTCTGATGCTCTTGTGCCGACCGGCAGCAGGCATGACGTAACAATCAGAAGAGCCACAGCTCTCGACATCGTTTCCTCCTCGTTATTTTCAAAAATTATGTCGATGTTAGTTTATCAACGATTGCTAACCATAACAAGACACAAACGACGCTTCCAATCGCATTCTCCCGCGAACGCAGTCACATCGGTCCCTGGAAAGACAGCCTCCATCCGCAACGGGTCTTAAGGGATGGGGTCCAGGGGTCCACCGACCCCTGGCGGGTCCAGGGCAGAGCCCTGGCCTTCCTTACTTAACTACCGCCAACACCCCCGCCCCGTACCGAGCCAGCTTGCTGGCCCCGACGCCCTTGATCTGCCCCAGCTCGTCGAGGCTCGCCGGCCGCAAAGCGGCGATGTCGCGCAGCACGCTGTCATGGAAAATCACGTAGGGCGGCACGCCCTGCGCCCGCGCCTCGGTTGACCGCCAGGCCCGTAGCGCCTCGAAACCCGCATCATCCGCCGAACCCGATGCCGCCGGCTTGCCCCGGGCCACCCGGTCCGGCGAGCCGCGCCGGCGGTCGCGCGGCGGCGCGGCCGAGTCCTCGCGCAGGATCACCCGCTCCTCGCCGCGCAGGATCGGCCGCGCCTTGTCGGTCACCAGCGACAGGCGGGAGAATTTTCCCTCCTCGGCATCGACCTCCACCCCCATCACGCCGCGGGCGATCAACTGGCGGATCACGCTGCGCCAGAACCCTTCCGGCCGGTCAGCGCCGACGCCGAACGTGGGCAGCTTCTCATGCTCCCATTGCGCCACCTTGTCGGTGGCCCGGCCGAGCAGCACGCTCACCACATGGCCGACGCCGAAGCGCTGGCCGGTGCGGTACACCGCCGACAGCACCTTCTGCGCCTCGGTGGTAGCGTCGAACACGGCCACCGGGGTGCCGCAATTGTCGCAATGGCCGCAATCGCGACCGAGTTCCTCGCCGAAGCAGGCGAGCAGGGTGCGGGTGCGGCAGCCGGCCGTTTCGGTCAGCGCGATCATCGCCTCCAGCCGCGCCCGCATCACCTGCTTCTGCGCTTCCGGCGCCGCCGACTGGCCGAGCCAGTGCCGCGCCCGGGCGATATCCTCCCCGCCATACAGCAGCAGCGTATCGGAGGGGTCGCCGTCGCGGCCGGCGCGGCCGATCTGCTGGTAGTACGCCTCCGGGCTGTCCGGCATGTCGAGGTGCACGACGAAGCGCACATCCGGCCGGTCGATGCCCATGCCGAAGGCGATGGTGGCCACGATCACCACCGCCTCGCCGGAGCGGAACCGCGTCAGCCCGGCGCGTTTCTGCTCCGGCGGCAGGCCGGCGTGGAAGGCGATGGCCTGCAACCCTTTCGCCTGCAACGAGGCGGTCACCCGCTCGGTCTTGGCGCGGCTGCCGCAATAGACGATGCCGGCGGAATCCGGATGGCGCTGCAGCAGGGCGAGCAATTGCGCCGTCTCACCCAGCTTCGGCGCGCAGGCGATCTGCAGGTTGGGGCGATGGAAGCTGGCCGTGAACACTTTCGCGTCCGGCATGGCCAGCGAGGCGAGGATGTCATCGCGCGTGCGCGGGTCGGCGGTGGCGGTGAGCGCAAGGCGCGGCACGCCCGGAAACAGCGCGGCCAGTTCCGCCAGGGTGCGGTATTCGGGGCGGAACTCGTGGCCCCACTGGCTGACGCAATGCGCCTCGTCGATGGCGATCAGGGCGATCTCGTGCCGCTGCAGCCGCTCCTGCGTGCCCGGGCTGCGCAGCCGCTCGGGCGAGACATACAGCAGGTCGAGCCGCCCCGTATCCAGCTCGCGCCCGACCCGGCGCTGTTCGTCCGGCTCCAGCTCGGAATGCAGTGCGCCGGCGGCGATGCCGAGCTGGCGCAGGGCGGCCACCTGGTCGTCCATCAGCGCGATCAGCGGGCTGATCACCACCGCCGTGCCGGAGCGGCAGAGCGCGGGCACCTGGTAGCAGATGCTCTTGCCGCCACCGGTCGGCATCAGCACCAGCGCGTCGCCGCCGGCGAGCACGTGGTCGATCGCCTCCTGCTGCAGGCCGCGGAAGGCGGGGAAGCCGAACACGCGCCGCAGCACGTCCAGCGGCGGCTCGGCTTCCCCCCCGGCACGCCCACCGAACCTGCCGTTCACGAAGCGCCCGTCACGAAAGCCCAATCAGGAAAGCATAAAGACACTCAGGGGGTACGGAGCGAAATGGTCACCCGGCGCGATTCCTGGGCATCCATGGCATAGTCAACGGAGCCACGGCCATCGATGCGGATGCGATCCGCGGCCACCCCGTCAGCCGCCAGCCCATCCGCCACCACCTGAGCACGGGTACGCGAAAGGTCAAGGTTGGCCTGCGGCGAGCCGACGGGGTCGGCGTAGCCGACGACATGCACTTCGGCGGTGGGGTTGTCTTTGGCCCAGCTGGCGGCCTGCGCCACCGTGGTCTTGGCGCTATCGTCGAGCGCGGCGGACCATTCCTGGAAAAACACCGGATAGCGTTGCGCCGAGTGCTGCGGAGCGGCACAGGCGCCCAGCGCGCATAGCAGACCAAAGACCGTCAGACGCCGCATGACCGAAACTCCCGATGCGATGATGTACTGGTGTGCCCTTCGCTACGGGGTCGCGTCAATCGGGGCGCGGCGAACGGACGAAAGAAGACCACTGCAGAGAACCTGGACCCCGCCAATGACGGACTCCAAAGGCTCTGGGCCTTTGGAGTCCCTTCCCCGTCCATTCAGCCCGCCGCCATCTTCTGCGCCTCGGCCACCACCTTGCCATGCGCCTCGGCCAGATGATCGAAATGGTGGCGGAAAGTGCCCAGCCCCATCGTCTGGCTGCGCAGCTCGATGATGAAATCGTGCAGTTCCGCCTCCGGCACCAGCGCCTCGACATCGTCCCAGCCCGACCAGCCCGGACGCTCGGCATAGCCGAGAATCTGGCCGCGCCGTCCGGTCAGCAGGCGCTGGGCGGTCGCGGTATAGTGATTGGGTACCGTCACGGTCACATGGTGCATCGGCTCCAGCAGCACCGGGTCGGCCTTCGGCATCGCCTCCTGGATGGCGATGCGGGTGGCGGTGCGGAACGCCATGTCGGAACTGTCCACCGTGTGGAAGCCGCCATCCACCAGGGTGACGGAAATATCCACCACCGGATAGCCGAACGCACCCTTGCGGGCCGCCTCCTCGGCCGCCTCGCCGACCGCCGGGATGTATTGCCGCGGCACCGCGCCACCGACGATCTTGTCAACGAACAGAAACCCCTCGCCGCGCTCGCGCGGGGCGATGTCCAGCTTCACATCGGCGAACTGGCCATGCCCGCCGGTCTGCCGCTTCAGCCGCCCGTGCTGGTGCACCGGCCGGCGGATGGTCTCGCGGAACGGAATGCGCGGACGCTGCGCGTTCACCCTGACGCCGAACGCGGTCGCCAGCCGCTCCATCGCCCCCTTCAGGTGCATCTCGCCCTGGCCGGACAGGATGGTCTCACCCATGTCGGGGTCCTGGCGCAGGAACAGCCCCGGGTCCTCCTCCACCAGCTTCTGCAGCGCACCGGACAGCCGCACATCGTCCTTGTGGTCGGCGGTGGTGATGGCGAGCGCATAAACGGGCTGCGGCGGGGCGGGGAATTGCAATTCGGCATCGCCCGCCTCGCCGAGCACCGCGCCGGTGGCCACCCCGTCCAGCCGGCCGAGGGCGACGATCTCGCCGGTCACGGCATCGGTGATCTTGGTGGTCTCGCCGTTGGTCGCGCGCCACATGCCGCCGATGCGGCTGCCGTCCAGCGTGGCGCCATCCTTCACCGGCCCGCGCCACACCCGCACCCAGGAGAGCTTGCCGCCATGGCCGGCGTTGAGCGTGCGGAACACCTGCACCAGCGGGACGCCCTCAGCCGCCACGCCGCGGCGCGCGGCGGTATCGGCCGCGGTCGGCGCGTCGTGGCGCAGCGCCTTCCACAGCCGGCGCACGCCATTGTCGCGTTCGGCGCAGCCCAGGAACACCTCGGTCACGTGGGCCAGCGATTCCTCGGCCCGCAGGCGCTCGAACACTTCGTCGGGGGTCGGCTTGATGTCCTCGACCACTTTTTCCAGCAGCGCGTCGTCATGGTCGGCCAGCACCTCGACCAGCGCCGCCCGCGCCTCCCGCTCCTGCTCGACCACGCTGTCGGGCAGCTGGATCAGCTCGGAAGCGGTGCCGCGCCGGAAGAGATAGGCACGCTCGCTGACCACATCGACATAGCCGGTGATCGCCTCGCCCTCGCGGATCGGCACCTCGCGCAGCACCAGCGGGCGACTGGTCAGCCCCTGCAGGGCGGCCAGCGTGTCGCGCAGCCGGCCGGAAAACGTATCGACACGGTTGGCGAACACCATCGCCGGCAGGCCCAGTTCCTCCAGCCGGCGCAGCAGCGGGGCCACGGTGGGGGCGCGCACCGGGTCGGGGTCGCAGACCACCACGGCGATATCGGCCACCGCCAGCGCGGCCTCGGCCTCGTGCGCCAGCTCCACCGAGCCGGGACAGTCGATCAGCGCCCAGGGCTCGCCGAGATAGCTGCAATGGGCGATGCGGGTGCTGCCGCGCGGGGCGGCGCCGCGGCGCGCGGGGCCGCCGGCGGCGGCGATCAGCGCGTCGAACAGGGTGGACTTGCCGCTGCCGTAGGGGCCGACGAGGGCGACGGTGCGGGGACCGGACGGTGTGTGTGGCACGAGGGACCTCCTGGGCCGGTCCTGAGCTTCCGCCTGGCCGTTCGGACGCCAAGCCATGCGCCGGCCGAAGCCGGCATCATGGGCCGCATCGCGCCGGGCCGCCAAGAGCCCAAATTTATTCCGCAGGTCATTGTCTTTTTGATCTAAATCAAAGACTTGGAAAGCACACTCCGGACCGCGGCGAAACCGGGCCGGATCAGCCCTCGGCCGGCGGACCGGATCGCCCTGCGCCGTCCTGAACCGCCGGCCGTGCTTCCTTTTTCCTGCCGCCGGATGTACGAGATACAGATCGACCCGCAGCCAGAGGAATTGCGTGTTTCACGCCCCCTGCCTTTCCGTGCGCTTCCCTGGTGTGCGCTTCCCTGGCGTGCCGTGCCCTGGCCGGCTGTGCCCTGGCCGGCTGTGAACGTCCGGGGAGCGTCAGCTTGACGCCGGTGCGGGCCAGGCGGGTGCGGCCGGCGGCCGGCTCATAGAGCCACAAGCCCATGAAGAGCACGACCTGGGCACCGATCCGGGAAATCAGTGCGGCGGCATTGGTGAGCCTGGTGCTCCTCGCCGGCGCCACCTGGTGGGTGACCGGCCTGTGGCAGGAGTACGAGACGAAATCCGAAGTGACCCGCACCTTGCAGGAGGTGGACCTGCGGCTGGGCGGCTTCGTCAGCGATTTCGAGCGGTCGCTCGCCTATATCCGTTCCGTCCCGGTCGTCATGGCCCACGAGCCGCTGGTGACGGCGACGCTGTCAGCGACGCACCGCGACGTGGGCGCGCTCAATGACTATCTTGCCTTCATCGCCAGGACGTTGAACATCGATCTTGCCTTCATCGTTGATTCCACAGGACTGTGCATCGGCTCCAACAACTTTGCCGATCCCACTACTCTGGTCGGCGAGCACTTCGCCGACCGCGAGTATTTCGTCGCCGCCCAGCAGGGGGTCCCCGGCGTGCAATACGCCATGGGGCGGCGGACCAACATTCCGGGCATTTTCTATTCGACACCCATCCAGCGGGACGGCCGCTTTCTCGGCGCCGCCGTGGTGAAGGTCGACGTCCCCAATATCGAGCGCACGGTTTCCGCCAAGGGCGCCTTCGTCACCGACCGGCACGGTGTGATCATCCTCGCCGCCGATCCGAACTGGCTGCTGAAGGCCGTTCCGGATGCCAGCGTGTTCTCGTTCACCGACCAGGAACGGCGACTGGCCTATAAGCGTGCCGACATCGCCCCGGTGCCGCTGGTCCGCGTCAGCGGACAACCCTTCCAGTATCGCGCCGGCGCCGCGTTGACCCCGGTGGTGCTGTCGCGCCGGCCGCTGCAGACCGAAGGCATGGCCGCCTACGTGCTGGCCCCGCTCGATGGCCTGGCGATGCTGCAGACGCGGCGGATCACCGTGTTCGCGATCGCCTATGCCGGCCTGTGCGCCGCCATCTGGGCCGCCGGCATATCGCTGATCCTGGCCAGGCGATCGCGCGCCTACCGGAGCGGTCTGCTGGCCGCCAAGGAGCAGGCCGAGGCCGGCAGCCGGGCCAAGTCCGAGTTCCTCGCCACCGTGAGCCACGAGATCCGGACGCCGATGAACGGCATCCTCGGCATGACCTATCTGCTGCTCGACACCAGGCTGAACGACGAACAGCGCCACTCCGCCGACACCATCCGGACCTCGGCGGAAGCCCTGCTGTCGATCATCAACGACATCCTGGATGTCTCCAAGATGGAGGCCGGCCGCCTCCATTTCGAGGAACGCGCGTTCGAGATCGGCCCGCTGGTGGAAGGCGTGCTCGATATTCTCGCCCCTCGCCTGGCCGGCAAGGATCTCGATCTTTCCAGCTATGTGGCCCCCGAACTGGGGGGCGTCTTCATGGGAGACGAGGGGCGGATACGCCAGGTGCTGCTGAACCTGATAGGCAACGCCATCAAGTTCACCGAACAGGGCGGCGTCGCCGTGACCGCCGTGGCCCAGCGCTATGCCGACGGACGCCATGGCATCCGGTTCGAGATCATCGATAGCGGCGTCGGCATCCCCGATCAGGCCAAGCCGCATCTGTTCACCATGTTCACCCAGGCCGATTCGTCGATGACGCGACGCTACGGGGGAACCGGTCTGGGCCTGGCGATCTCGCGCCGGATCGTCGAAATGATGGACGGCGAAATCGGGTTCGAGAGCCAGCTTTCGCATGGCAGCACGTTCTGGTTCGCAATCCCGCTCCGGCGGGCGGCCGACAACCCGCCCGCCGACGCGGCAGGCCGGACGCTCGCGGGCCTGCGCGTCCTGCTGGTTGACGACAACCCGGTCAATGCCGGCATCCTGCGCCGCCAGATCGAGGCGGAAGGGGGCCAGGCCGAGGCCGCCGCCGAGGCCGGCTCGGGGCTTGCGCTGGCACGCCAGGCGGTCGCCGGCGGGGCGCCTTTCGACGTGGCCCTGCTCGATCACCAGATGGCCGGCAACACTGAATTCGAAATCGCCACCGCGATCCGCGCCGATGCCGCCCTGGCCGCGCTGCCGCTGATCCTGGCCGCCGCCATGCCGACCGCCGACCTGCGGGCGCACGCCGCGGCCATCGGCATCAACGAAGTCCTGGCCAAGCCGATCCGCCAGAGCATGCTGATCAGCCGCCTGCTGCAACTGGCCGGGCGGACGCCGCCTCCCCGGGCCACGCCCGCGGCGGCAGCCGACCCTGTCGGCCCCGGCGCGCCGGGAATTTTACGTTTCCTGGTGGTCGATGACGTAGCCACCAACCGGCTGGTGGCGGCCGGATTCCTGGCCAAGCTCGGCCACCATGTCGACCTCGCCGGCGATGGCGAGGAGGCGGTGGAGAAGGTCAAGGCGTTCGATTACGATATGGTACTGATGGACGTGCATATGCCCCGAATGGACGGCTTTGCTGCGACCACCGCCATCCGCGGACTGGGCGGACGGAAATCGACCGTGCCGATCATCGCCATGACCGCCAATGCCATGGACGGCGATCGGGAATCGGTGCTGTCGGCCGGCATGGACGACTACGTCTCCAAGCCGTTCAACCGCGGCCAGATCAGCAAGCTCGTCGAGACCTGGCAGCAACGGTTGAGGCAGCAAAGGCTGAGCCAGCAGCGGCTGGGATAAAGGTGCCGCCGCCCGGCTGCGCCGGCCTCACCCGGCGGCGGCCACGGCGTGGCCGGCCGACAGACGAAAAATCCGGTCCAGCCGCTCCGCCCCGGTCAGCCGGTGGGCGATGAGAATCAGCGTGCGGCCCTCGGCCACCTCGTTCAGCGTGGCCATGAACTCGTGCTCGGTGGCGGCGTCCAGCCCGGCGCAGGGCTCGTCGAGGATCAGGATCGGGGCCTCGGAGAGCAGCGCGCGGGCCAGCGCCAGCCGCCGCCCCTGCCCGCCCGACACTTTCGCCCCGGCCTCGCCGACCCACGCATCCAGCCCGTCCGGCAGGGTATGCACCAGATCGGCGATGCGCGCCGCCTCCAGTGCCGCCCACAGCGCCGCCTCGTCGGCCTCCGGGCGGGCCAGCTTCAGGTTGTTGCGGATAGTGTCGTCGAACAGGTGGGTGGCCTGGCTCAGCCAGGCGATGCGGCTGCGCACCGCCGCCCCCGACAGGGTGGCGATGTCGGCCCCGCCCAGCAGCACCCGGCCCGCTTGCGGCGCCGCCACTTTGAGCGCCAGGGCGGCCAGCGTCGATTTGCCCGAACCGGAGGGGCCGAGCACGGCAATGCGGGTGCCCGCCGGAATATCCAGCGTCAGCCCGTCGAACACCGGCGACCGGTCGGGCTGCCAGCGGAACTGCACGGCCTCGAAGCGCAGCGCGCTGCCGGTGGGCAGCGTGGCGGGATAGCGCGGCTCGGGCACCGGCGGCACGCCCTCGGCCGCCTCCAGCACCCGCGTGGCGGCGGCGCTGGCATGGCCGGCCTGGCTGCCGGCCAGCGTCAGCCCGCTCACCGCCTCGAACCCGGCCACCACCAGGAAAGTGGCGGCGATCGCCGCCGGCGTGTCCGGCACCCAGCGCAGCGCCGCCGCGGCCAGCACCAGCAGGATGGCGGCCTGCCCGCACAGGAAAGCGGACGCCCCGGCCCGCGCGCCGCGCGCCGACACATCGCGCTGCGCGTCCAGCAGCGCCCCCTCGCGCGCCTGCACCAGCGCCAGCATGCGGCCCTCGGCGCCGAAGGCGCGCACTTCGCGCAGGCCGGAAATGGCGTCCAGCGCCGCCACGCGCAGCGCCGCGGTGGCCGTGGACAGGCGCTGCCCGGCCCCCGCGGCGGCCCGCCCGGCCAGCACCGGCAGGGCAAAGGCGGCAACGCCGAACAGCACGCCGACGCCGGCCGCCACCCAGGGGTCGAGCCGCAGGAGAAGAACCGGCAGCACCACCACCAGCAGCACCGCGCAGGACAACGGCAGCAGGATGCGGATGTATATCCCGTCCAGCGCCTCCACATCGTTCACCAGCCGCGCCAGCACATCGCCGGCGCGGCGGAACCCCAGCCCCCCGGCGGCGCTGCCGGCGAGCCCGCGGAAGAACCACACGCGCAGATCGGCCAGCGCCCGGAAGGTGGCGTCGTGCGCGACCAGGCGTTCCAGATAGCGCAGCACCACCCGCACCGGCCCGAGCGTGCGCAGCAGCGCCGGCACCGCCAGCGCGGTGCCGGTGACCAGCCCCGCCACCAGCCCGCCCGACAGGCCCATCAGGGCGATGCCGGCGGCGAGCGCGCCGACCGTTATCAGCGCCCCGGCGAGGAGCCAGACGGCGCGACCGCGCCAGAGCGAAAGCACGCGCAGCAGCGGCGAGGCGAGATGTGTCATAAAGTAATCCATTGCGCCCGCCCGCGGCGGCGTCAACACAGGGAAAAGCTTGACCGGCCCGCTCCGGGGGGATACCCGGCCGGAAAAATGGTCAGGTCAGGACCGGCTGCCATGCACCACGCTGCCATGCACCACTCTGGCTATGCGCGGACGGTCATTTTCGGTAAGATAAAACGATGAATGCTCGCAAATACGATAATTTTGGTGATCGGCTGACCACGGCGGCAAACGCCCGCAAAGCCGCGATGGAAAAGTTCCGTGCCCAGCCCGGACCTGATGATCCTGCCGTGCTCGAACGCCTGGCCGCGCAGAAAGCGATTGCCGAGGCGCGCGACGCCCGCATCGCCGAGCGCAAGGCCGCCCGCGAGGCGGAACTGGCACGTCAGGAAGCCGAACGTGCCGCGCAAGCCGCGGCTGAAAAAGCCAAGGCCCGCGAGGAAGCCGCCCGGCAGGCGGAAGCCGCCCGGCAGGCCCGCGCCGCGGAAGCCGATATGCTGGCCCGCTCCGCCGCCCTGGACGAAGACAAGAAAGCCCGTGCGATCGCCCTGGCGGCCGAGCAGAAGGCCGCCCGCGACGCCCGCTACGCCGCCCGCAAGGCGCGTCGTTAATCGCGCGGGGGGTCAATCGCTCGGCGTGCCCGTCATCCGGGCGAATACCTGGCGGTCCTTGTTCTCGCGCATCAGCATGGTGAAGCCGGGAATGATTTCGAGGCCAAGGCCACGTGGCAGCCCGCTCTCAGGATCAGGCTCCACCTGGCCATAGGCCGCGCCGGAAATCTTCTCCCATTTTCCGGCCGGCTTCTTGGCCTCGATATTTACCACCGTCGCCTTGAGGACCATCCGCACGATGGCCTCCTTGGGCGACGACGGCTTGGTCAGGCTCGGGCAGCCGGCCATGAGCTGCCAGCCATTCGCCAGCGCCCACGCCGTCAGTTCATTCCTGTCCATGCCGAAGACACCTACCGCCTGGCCTTGCCGCGCTGGATTTCGCGCTCGACCGCACCGCGCTCGCTGGAGCCCACCCGACGGATGATCTCCCGCACGATCGCAGGCGTCACGCGATACCGCTTGGCGAGATAGGCGATTTCCTCCTCGACCTTGGCGGCGGCGATAGAACTGTCGGCTTTCGCCTGGGTTTGGGTCATGAAATATCCTTATCATTCGCGCCCCGCGGGACCGCCGGGCTGCTGATGTCGGCTGCCAAAATCCCCTTGGACGACCCTCAAAGACGCGGATGGCAGGAAGAAAGCGATGCAGCTACCACAGATAGGAGCTGTGCAGGCTGAGGGCCACGGGAGAAATGTCAGAGGTGCCGCGCGCGCTGCGGTAAGGAAGGCCAGGGCTCTGCCCTGGACCCGCTAAGGGCGGAGCCCTTAGCTCGACTTTCCGTCGGTGATTCCGCGGGCGCATCAGATCAGCGCCCAGAAGATATCCTCGGTGGCGATGAAGCGGAGGGCGTCTTCGAGCGGCAGGACGGTGCGGCCGAACGGGCCGGTGGGTGACCAGCGTTCCTTCCCGAGTGACCAGTAGAGCACCTCGACGCGATCGTTGTCGGCGTTCGGGCGCAGGCGTGCGACCGGCGCCCCGGAGGCGGCGTGGTAGAGCGAGTAGCCGCGGTTGCGGCGCTCGACCAGCACGGCGCCGCGGCTGAAGGTAAATCGCTCGATGCGCTGGACGATGCCGTCGGTCATGCTCACTATATTATCGGTGGCCCGGGGACGGCGCATCGCCGCGGATGAGCGGCGCCACGGCGCGGCTTGCGCCACCGGCGTCGTTCGATTTACGGATTCGATGACGCCCGATCGCACCCCCGCCGCCCCCGTTTCCCCCGGCACTCTCCCCGTGCCGTCCCTGCTGGCCAGCTGGCTGGCGCCGTTCCGCGACTGTTTCACCGCGCCGGTCTGGCAGCGCGTGCTGGTCCTGGTCGCCGGCGCGGTGTTGGCACCAAGCCAGCGGACGGTCAGCGCCGCCCTGCGGGTGATGGGGCTGGCCGACCAGCCGAGCTTCGGCCGCTTCCACGAAGTCCTGAGCCAGGCGCGTTGGAATTCGCACGCCCTGGCGCGCAGACTGCTCATCCACCTGCTCGACGCCTTGCTGCCGACCGGTGAGGTGGTGATCGGCATCGACGACACCATCGAGCGGCGCTGGGGGCCGAACATCGCGGCCCGCGGCATCTACCGCGATCCGGTGCGGTCCTCGCGCGGCTTCTTCGTCAAAACCAGCGGCCTGCGCTGGCTGTCGTTGATGGTGGTGCTGCCGGTGCCGTGGGCGAAGCGGCGCTGGGCGCTGCCGTTCCTGACCATCCTGGCGCCATCGCAGCGCTGCAACGAGAAGCGGGGCCGGCGCCACAAGCCGCTGACCCGCTGGGCGATCCAGGCGATCCTGCAGACAAGGCGCTGGCTGCCCGACCGCCGCATCGCCATCGCCGGCGACAGCAGCTTCGCCACCCTCGAACTGATCGCCGCGGTCCGCCGCCGCGTCCGTCTGATCACCCGCCTGCGGCTCGATGCCAACCTGTTCGCGCCGGCCCTGCCGCGCCCGCCCGGCCAGCGCGGCCGGCCGGCGCTGAAAGGCAAGCCTCTGCCCAAGCTCAGCGCCGTGCTGGCGAACCCGGCAACCGTCTGGACCAAGCTGCAGGTGACCGACTGGTATGGTGGCGAGACCCGGCTGGTCGAAATCGTCTCCGGCACCGCGGTCTGGTACCATGCCGGCCTGCCGCCGGCGCCGCTCCGCTGGGTGCTGGTGCGCGATCCGTCCGGCCAGCGCGAGCCGCAGGCCTTCCTCAGCACCAACCTCGACGACACACCGGCGGAGATCCTGGGCTGCTTCGTCTCGCGGTGGCGCGTCGAGACGACGTTTCAGGAAGTCCGCCGCCATCTCGGCGTCGAGA
The DNA here is from genome assembly GCA_963709085.1 of uncultured Alphaproteobacteria bacterium. Taxonomy (GTDB): domain Bacteria; phylum Pseudomonadota; class Alphaproteobacteria; order Acetobacterales; family Acetobacteraceae; genus Rhodovastum. The sequence goes on along the minus strand of CAVPVB010000007.1, from coordinate 1,812,393 downwards.
CCCAGCGGCAATGGTCGGACCAGGCCATCCTGCGCACCACGCCGGCGCTGCTCGGGTTGTTCTCGCTGGTGACGCTGTGGGCCGGCGAGTTGATGGCAGCGCAGGCTACCGCCCTGCGCCCGCGCGGGGCCGCCTGGTATGCCAAGCAGGAACCCACCTTCAGCGACGCCATCGCCGCCGTCCGCCGGGCACTTTGGTGCCCACCGCATTTTTCGATGTCCCGGCCAGGCAAGGACGTCATCGAAATTCCCACGACTCTCCTGCAGAGTCTCGTCGAGACCGTGTGCTACGCCGCCTGACGACTCCAGTTGTCCGTTCCACGGCACTCTGCCAAACCGGTACGCTCAAGAAACCGACGGCGGAAAGCCGAGCTTAGAACCCATTCGGTAAAGGAGCGGGGTCCAGGGGCCTCTCGGCCCTTGGCGGGTCCAGGGCAGAGCCCTGGCCTTCCTTCACACAATCCGCCCCAGCGCCGCCTCCAGCCGGGCAATCTCCGCCTGAGCCGCCTGCAGGCGCTCCCGATTCTCCTCCACCACCTCCTCCTTGGCGCGGGCCACGAAGTCGGGATTGGAAAGTTTCTTCTCGACCTTCTCCGCCTCGCCGGCAGCGCGGGCGCGCTCCTTCTGCAGCCGCGCCCGCTCGGCGGCGAGATCGATCAGCTCGGCGAGCGGGATCACCACCGTCGCCTCGTCCACCACCGCCTGCGCAGCGCCGCGCGGCACCTCGCCTTGCAGCGCCTCCAGCGAGGCGGCCCGTGCCAGCCGGGCGATCGCATCGAACCAGCGATGGCCACGCGCCAGCGTTTCGGGCGCCGCGTCCTTCAGAAGCAAGGGCGCCTTGACCGAGGGCGGCACGTTCATCTCCGCGCGCACCGTGCGCACTTCGCTCACCAGCCGCACCACCCAGTCCAGTTCGGCCCGCGCGGCGGCGGCTTCGGGCACGGCGAAGGGTTCGGGCCAGGGGGCACGGATCAGGCTGCAGGCCGCGCCGTAGCCGAGGCGGTCCCACAATTCCTCGGTGACGAACGGCATCACCGGATGCAGCAGGCGCAGCACCACCCCCAGCACATACGCGGCGGTTCGCCGCACTTCCGCCGCCTCGGCGCTGCCGGTGTCGGCAAATGCCGGCTTGGCGAACTCGACGAACCAGTCGCAGAAGGTGTTCCAGATGAAACGATAGCCGGCGGCGGCATATTCGTCGAACCGGTAGGCCTCCAAAGCCGCCGTCGCCTCCGCCACCGCCGCTGACGTCGCGTCCAGAATCCAGCGGGTCAGCGGCAGGGTGGCCTGCGACGGGTCGAAGGCCGGGTCGGGCGCGACCCCGTTCATTTCGCAGAACCGCGCCGCGTTCCACAGCTTGGTGACAAAGCTGCGCTGGCTTTCCACCCGGGCCGGGCCGAGCTTGATGTCGCGGCCGGGGCCGGTCAGGGCGCAGATGGTGAAGCGCAGGGCGTCGGCGCCGAAGCGGTCGATCAGCTCCAGCGGGTCGATGACGTTGCCCTTGGACTTGCTCATCTTCTGGCCGCGCTCGTCGCGCACCAAGCCGTGGATGTAGACGGTGCGGAACGGCACGTCGCCCATGAAGTGCAGCCCCATCATCATCATCCGGGCGACCCAGAAGAAGATGATGTCGAAGCCGGTGACCAGCACGTCGCCCGGGTAGTAGCGCGCGACTTCCGGCGTCGGCTCCGGCCAGCCGAGGGTGGAGAACGGCCAGAGGGCGGAGGAAAACCAGGTATCCAGCACGTCGTCGTCGCGGGTCAGGTCTTCGGCGCGCCCGTAATGGGCCAGCGCGGCGGCTTTCGCCTCTTCCTCGGTCTTTTCGACGAACACCTCGCCATCCGGGCCGTACCAGGCGGGGATGCGGTGGCCCCACCAGAGCTGGCGGCTGATGCACCAGGGCTGGATGTCGCGCATCCAGGCGAAGAACGTGTTCTCCCATTGCTGGGGCACGAATTTCGTCCGGCCCTGCTCGACCGCCTCGATCGCCGGCTTGGCCAGCACCGCGGCGTTGCAGTACCATTGCACGGTCAGTCGCGGCTCGATCGGCACGCCGGAGCGGTCGCCGTGCGGCACCTGATGGGTGTGCGGGTCGGTCTGTGCCAGCAGACCCAGTTCCTCCAGCTTCGCCACGATCGCGCCGCGGGCGGCGAAGCGGTCCTGGCCTTCCAGCGAGCGCACGAAATCAGGATCGGCCACACCGGGCACCGCGGCCAGCGTGTCAGTGATTTCCGCGAGCGTCACCCGGGCTTCGCGGTCGAGGATGGACGGCATCGGCAGATCGTGCCGCTGGCCCACGGCAAAATCGTTGAAATCGTGGGCCGGCGTGATCTTCACCGCGCCGGTGCCTTTTTCCGGGTCGGAATATTCGTCGGCGATGATCGGAATGCGCCGGCCGATCAGCGGCAGAATGGCGAATTTTCCGACCAGATCGGCGAACCGGGCATCGGTGGGATGCACCGCCACCGCGGTGTCGCCGAGCATGGTTTCCGGCCGCGTGGTGGCGACGGTGATGAAACGGTCGGGTGCGCCCTCGATCGGGTATTTTATGTGCCAGAGATTGCCGCGCACCTCCCGGCTTTCGACTTCGAGGTCGGAAATGGCGGAGTGGAACTGCGGGTCCCAGTTCACCAGCCGGCGGTCGCGATAGATCAGACCCTGGCGGTACAGCGTGACGAACACCTCGCGCACCGCCTTGGACAACCCCTCGTCCATGGTGAAGCGTTCGCGCGGCCAGTCCAGCGAGGCGCCGAGGCGGCGCAACTGGCGGGTGATGGTGCCGCCGGATTGCGCCTTCCATTGCCACACCCGGTCAAGGAACCCCTCGCGCCCGAGCGCCTGGCGGCTGCTGCCCTGCTCGGCCAGCAGGCGCTCCACCACCATCTGGGTGGCGATGCCGGCATGGTCGGTGCCGGGCTGCCACAGCGCGTCGCGCCCCTGCATGCGGCGCCAGCGGATCAGCGTGTCCTGCACCGTGAAGGTCAGCGCATGCCCCATATGCAGGCTGCCGGTGACGTTCGGCGGCGGGATCATGATGGTGAACGGGGCGGCGTTGCTCGCGGGGTCGCAGGCGAAGGCGCCGGAAGACTCCCAGCCCTCGTAGAGCCGCGTCTCGGTGGTGTCCGGGGTATGCGTCTTGTCCAGCATGGTTTGTCTGCCTGGCGGGCTGAGAGTGCGTGAATGAATGCCCGCGACGCTCCGGTGTCGCCGGAATGGCGGCAGTCACATAAGCGGCGTTTCACTCACAAGTTCGACCGCCGCGCAAGCGGTGACGGCGGATCGGGCGCACAGGCCGGCCGGCGCGTTGAGGGGCGCGCGTTCAGGAGGTGGAGCGGCCGACGACCCGTTCGATTTCGCTGCGGACAAGACGCTCGACCATTGGCGGCAGGTTCTCGTCCAGCCAGGTCTTCAGAATCGGGCGCATTTCGTCGCGCACGATGTCCTCCAGGGTGGGGCCACCGCGATAGACGGACAGCGATTGATGCTCGGCCAGCGTGCGCATCAGCGTGCCCACCGAGGATGCGGCGGCGGCGGCGGCGGCGGGCGCCACCAGCCCGGTGAGGGCAGGCTGGGACGGCAGATCCGGCACGGCGACGGCAGGCGGGGGCAGCTCCGGCACAGGGGCTGGCGCTGCCAGTTGCGGCTGGCGGCGTTCCGCCGGCTCCTCAACGAGCATGGAGGCATCAAGCGCCAGCACGTCGGGTTCGTCGGAATCGTCGGGCAGCGGCGACGCCCCTGCCGGAACCGGTCCGGCGGAAGGCCCCGCCCCACCCGCGGGGGCGGCTTCGTCCTCGCTCAGGATACGCCTTATGGAGGCAAGGATATCCTCCATCGAGGGATCGACGGCTGAACCGGAAGGCGGCGGACCACCCGGGCCGCCAGAGGGGGAACCGCTCATACTGCTACCCTGGTGTTCTGCTTTGCCCCGTACGCGATCACCGTGCGGGCTGGCTCGTGGCGTAATCGCCAGTGCCGATCCAGCGATCGCGGACCGAGTTATAATAGGCTGTCTCGTCGTACAGCGGCACCGGCAAAGTCAGGTCGCGCGCGGTCAGGCGCCCGCCGGCAGCGGCCACGGCGTAGCTGGCGTTCACCAGGTTGGCCAGGTTCTGCACCTGGGTAACGCGCGAATTCAGCAGCAATTGCTCGGCGTTCAGCACGTCGAGGGTGGTCCGGCTGCCGACGATGGCCTCGCGCTCCACCCCCTCCAGCGCGATCCCGTTGGCGCGGATTTGAACGCGCGTGCTTTCGATGGCCGACTTGGCCGCGTCGTAGGTCTCCCAGGCGGAGATGACCTGCTGCACGGCGGTACGGCGGGCATCGTCGACCAGCTTGCGGCTCTGCTGCTGCTGCTGGCGGGCCTGGCGGATCGCCGAGTACTCGGAGCCGCCCTGGTACAGCGGCACGGTGACGGCGGCGACGATCTCGCCCGACCTGGTGCTGTAGTTCGGGATCGACACGTCCTTGGTCGTGGCCAGCGAGCCCTGGATGCTGATGTTGGGCATCAGCTTCGAGTACTGAAGGTCGAAATTGTCCTTCGCCGCGGCGTCGTCGAACAGCGCGGCAATGACGTTCGGATTGTTGTCCGCCGCCAGCGCCTTGGCCTCCTGCAGGGTGCGCGCGGGCAGGCGCAGCGGCTGCGGCTCGATCAGCGCCCCGGGCAACTCGCCCACCACGCGCTGGAATTGCGCCCGTGCGGTCTGCAGGTTGCCCTCGGCGATCTGGCGTGTGGCGGTGGCGCCGGCCAGCGCCGCCTCGGCCTGGGCCACGTCGGTGCGGGTGATCTCGCCGACGCGGAAGCGGTCGTTGGTGGCCTGCAACTGGCGCGCCAGCACCTGCTCGTTATTGATGTTCAGCGTCAGCACCTGCTGGTTGGAAATGACGCTGACAAAAGCGGAAACGGTGTCGCTGAACACCTGCACCTCGGCGGCAATCAGGCGGGCGCGCTGGCCCATGACCTGGTTTTCCGCCCGGTTGGTCCCGGCCCGCGTCTGGCCGCCGCGCCAGACCGGCTGGGTAACGATGAGCTGTCCGGTATAGGTGCCGAGCAGGTTGCTGGAACTCGTAGCGGTATTAGTGCCGGTGAGCGAATTGAAGCTGCTTTCCTTGGTATTGAGTTGCTGGTAGCCGCCATTGCCCGACAGGGTGACCTGCGGCCGCCACCCGGCCAGCGCCTGCGGCACGTTCTCGTCCACCGAGCGCAACTGGGCGCGGGCCGCCTGCAACGAGGGGTTGTTGGAATAGGCGGTGGCCAGCGCCTCGCTGAGCGTGCGCGATTCCGCCCATGCGGGACCGCTGGTCGCAAGGGCGGCGACGAAGCCGACGGCGAGACCGGTGCGCAGGAACATGGTTCGACCCTCATTTGCTGCCGGGCCGGACGCGGGCGGACCGGACGCGCAGGCGCCGATCCGCCGCGGCGACGCCGCGAACGACTTTGTCTGCCACAGCTGTGGCAGGTTCGCCACAATTTTGGGTTGTCCTCGGTTCGCTTCTTGCGCCCCTGTGCCTTTATCGCCTCAGGGGGAGCCGACCAGATCGCGTGGCCAGATCCGCGGGGTCAGAACACGAATTCGGGCGCGCGGCGCAGGCCGGGCAGCACCGGGGTTACGCAGTCGAAGGCCGGGCGCAGGCTGATCGCCGGGGCCGCGCCTGCCCGCTCCCCCAGCACGGCCTGGCCAATCCGCCCGTCCACCAGCCGCACGCCCACCAGCCGCCCACCATCCGGGCGAATCTGCCCGGCGATGGCGGCAGGCAGCGACTCGAACCCGCCCTCGATGAACACCAGGTCGTAGGGCGCGCCCGCCGGCCAGCCCGCCGCCAGCGGACCGGAGACGATCTTCACGTCGGCATCCAGGCCGGGCGCCAGCGCCGGAACGACAGTGCGGGCGATGCGCAACAAATCCTCGTTATCCTCCAGCGCCACCACGGCCGCGCCGCAGGCGGCCAGCACGACGGCGCCGTAGCCGGTGCCGGCCCCCACCAGCAGCGCCCGCTCCCCCGGCGCGGGGTCGGCGAGTTGCACCAGCCGGGCCAGCACCATCGGCGCGACCATGCAGCGTCCGTCCGGCAACGTCACGTTCTGGTCGGCATAGGCCAGGGCCGCCAGCGCCGGCGGCAGGAAACGCTCGCGCGGCAGGGCCCGCATGGCGCCGAGCACGCGGCTGTCGGACACCTTGTTGGGGCGCAACTGGCCATCGACCATGTTGCTGCGGCGGACGGTATTATCGATCATGGAACGGGTCATGAGACGGGCTGCGCTCGGCAGTGACCAGCCGTTATAGGGGCGCGACCGGCCGCCGCCAAGCTGGTGTTGCGAAACAGACAGTTGCATGCGCGCGATCATGTGAATTCGAAACAGCAAAACACGGGATGGTGTTGCGGCCCGGCGGCACTATGAATTTGGGGTCGCAACACTGGCGCGGAGGTCGTTCTTGACTGCGACCGGCGGCGGACCGATAACGCCGCCTCCGAGCCCCGGGTCCGGTGGCAGAGTGGTGATGCAGCGGACTGCAAATCCGCGTATGTGGGTTCGATTCCCGCCCGGACCTCCAAGTATTTCAGTGTATTGACGCAACATGACGGCCGGCGCCAGAGGGCGTGGACCGTTCGCCGATGACGACCCTGAGGAAGATCCATGTTGCCGTCGCCAGCCATTCACCCCACAGGCAAAGCCCGGCGACCGCGTCTCCTGCTCGATCTCAGCACCTCGCTGGCCTGGCAAGGCAGGCACGCCGTCGGAATCGTCCGGACGGAAAGGGAAATAGCCGCCCGGCTACTGGACTCCCCTGAACTCCAGGTCATCCCGGTCGTCTATCGTGACCATAGCCTGCGCGCCCTGGAACCGGAATTCGCGCGCAGCCTGGTTTCCCCGGTGCCGCCGGCGGCCGCTGTCGCGGCGCCGCGCCGCGATGCCGCAACCGGCAGCAGGGGGGGCGGCGGCAGCGGGCCCGGCGCGGGGCGCCGGGTGGTCGATCCGGAACGCCACGGGGGCTGGCTCGCCCGGATCATTCGCCCGATCGGCGCTTGCGGTCGCCTCGCCGCCCGCCGGCTGGTCGCCGCCGTGCCGCAACGTTCGCGCGAAGAACTGCGACTGAGCCTGATCTACGCCCGGCAGGCGGTGCGGCATTTGCTATACCGCCCCGCCGCACCGCCGGCGGCACCAGTGGCGGCCGTCACCGCCACGGCACCCGGTCCGGATCTGGGGCTGGTGGTACATCCCGAGTGCACCGACGTGTTGTTCCTCGGCGGTCTGGGCTGGGATGTGATCGACTGGCGGCGGCTGTCCATGCTGCGCGCGGCAAGCGGCATGCGCATCGTATCGGTGATGTACGATCTCATACCGATCAAATTTCCGGAGTTTCTCGGCGCGCCGACCGATTATTATTTCAATTATTTCATTCACATGATCGATAATTGCGATCGGATTTTCTGCATCTCGCGTTGCACCCAGACGGATCTGGCCGGGTTCATCGACGATAATCGCCGCGCGGCTGTGCCAACCGAGGTCATATACCTGGGTGCAAACGTGCCGGCGAAACCCGATGCCGCGGAAATCTCCGATCCGGCGGTGCGCGAGCGGCTGCGCCGCGGCCGGTTCGCGCTGGCGGTCGGAACGTTCGAAATCCGCAAGAACTATCCGTTGCTGATCGATTTGTGGGAGGAATTGCTGCCCGATCCCACCTTCGACCTCGACCTGGTCATCGTCGGCATGCCGGGCTGGTGCGTGGACGATGTCATCGCCAGGCTGCAGGCGCTGCCCGGTTTCGGCTCGCGCGTCCTGTGGTTCAAACGGCTCTCCGATGCGGGCCTGTCCTGGCTGTACGAACATTGCGCCGTCTCGCTGTTCCCCAGCCTTTACGAAGGCTGGGGTCTGCCGGTCGTCGAGGCATTGCAGCATGGCCGTCCGGTCATCGCCTCCAGCCGTGGCGCCACGCCGGAAGCGGGGTTCGGGGTCGCCACCATCCTCGATCCCGATGATCGTGCCGCCTGGCGCGCCGCCCTGATCACCGCGTCACGGGCGCCGCGACAGGTCATCGAAATCGAGCCCGAACGCTTGCCGGACTGGGACAGCACGGCCAGGGCCGTGCAACGCGGCATCCTGGAGACGATGCAGACCGACCGCAGCCAAACCGGCCCCACGCAAAACAGCCCCACGCGAACCGGCGCGACGCAAATCGGGGCGACGCAAATCGGGGCGGTCCCCGCGTGACCCGGATTCTCCAGATCACCTCGTATCCGACCCAGCGCCCGCTGCACGGCGGCCAGCTGCGCGCACACCACACCGCGCGGGTGCTGGAAGCGTCGGGCCACAGCGTGGACCGCATGGCCGTGTTCAGCCGGTCGCAGTATCCGGCAGCCGGTGAGGTTCCTTCGGTCGATCTCGACAACGCCACGACCGCGCGCCGCTTGCCCGAGATCTGGCCGGTGCTGGACCTGACCACCAGCGAACTGGCAGCCACCGACGAGACCTGTTTCCGTGCCTTCGCCCGGCGCGCACAGGCCGCGCAGGCGGATATCCTGATGCTGGAGGAGCCATGGCTATGGCCGGCGGTGCGCCGCTGGCGCGCGCATCTGCCGTCGGCGCCCCCGGTCATCTACAACGCCTATAATATAGAATGCCGCGCCAAAGCTTCCATTCTGGCGGACGCGGAAATCCCCGCCGCGGCCGGCATCGCCGCCGAGGTGGAGGCGCTGGAGCGCGGCCTGGCGGCCAGCGCGGCGGCGGTCAGCGCCACCACGGCGGAGGATGCCGCTGTCATCGCCGACTGGACCGGCAGGACGGTCACAGTGGCCCGCAACGGCACGGTGCTTCGCCCGGTGGCGCATCTGCACCGCATCCTGCCCGTGCCCCTGGAGCCATGGCACCGCTTCCTGCTGTTCGTGGGCAGCGCCCATCCGCCCAATGCCACCGGCTTCTGGGACATGGTGATCCCGGCGCTGCCAGAACTGCGCAGCGGTCAGCTTATCGTGGTGGCGGGCGGCGTGTCGCACCTGATCCAGGAACGGCTGGACCGGGAAGGTCCGGTCTACCTGGCGCGCGACCGGCTTGTCCTGTTCGGGCAGGTAAGCAACATGGCGCTGAGTTGCCTGCTGGGCAATGCGGCCGGCATGCTGCTGCCGATCACCTATGGCGGCGGTTCCAACCTCAAGACCGCCGAGGCGTTGGTGTCCGGCCTGCCCATCGTCGGGACCAGCCAGGCATTTCGCAGCTTTGACGAATATGCCGATCTGCCGGGCGTGGCGATTGCCGATACCCAAGCCGCCTTCGCGGCCGCCATCCGGGATTTGTTCGATGGCGCCAGTACCGGCGTCGGTGATGCCGGCGCCGCGGGAACTGCTGTGGGACAGCACATTGCAGCCGATTGTCTCGCTGGTCGCGGGCATGGCGGCGGCGGGTCGGTAACCGCCAAGGTGGGCGAATGGGGAAAGCGGCGCGGCGAGGTGGCCCCCGTTGGGCGGCTGCCGCAGTGCCGATCGCCTCATCCCAAATGTTCCCAGCGGCTGGAAGATCGTTCCGTTCTCAACGGCTGCTTGCTGAACCATGCCCCTTGTTCGACGCCGCGCGGCGCAAGGCGGGTCAGCAGCGCCGCGCTCTTGCTTGCGCAGCGGGAGCGGAGCCACGCGCAGATCCGACCGTCTTCACGGTCGGACCGAGCCTGCTGAGCACCCACCTGGGAACGCGCCTGAGCACCGTGGCATTGCTGAGCTTTCTGCCGGTGCCATGCTCTTGCGGCAGAGGAAATGGAGAGTGCCGGGATCGGCCCTTCGGCCGGGCAATCAGCCGTTCGGTGGCGTTTTTTTGACTGAGGCAGGGCGACAACCGCGCTGACGGTCGCAACCGTGGCGGCGCGGAAGGCCGGCTGGATTCGGCGGGCGGCTTCGAGGAGCGGGATGCTCATTGAGCTTCACCACTGCGAGCCGCACATAAAGCGCGCACGTCGTCGGGTCGTCACGCGTCCTCATATCCGGGCGCCGTGGCCGAGGGGCGCCGTCACAGCCTCAGCGGTGGACGTGCCCGGTCCACCAGTAAGCGACGACGCCAAGGGCGACAAGCGCCACGGGAACCAGCAGAAGATACAGTTGCAGGTCTGTCATGATTGCAGCCTTCCGAGGATGCCTCGCGCCAACAGATGTAGGATGATACCCGCCGCGCACCAGCCCAGCGCAATCAGAAGCCACCAGCCAGGAGGGCCGGGGATGAACGCCCCGTAAAGGAAGCTCACGGCCGGCGCAACCAGGGCGGTGACGAACGTCGCAACGCCGATGTTGTTCAGCGCCGTCGCGGTGAGTTTGGTCCGTTCGTTGTCGATCAGGCTCATGGTGCTGCCTTCCGCAGCCGCACGCCTGGGCCGCCGCCGTTCTCCGCGATGAACTCGACGCCGGCCGACTCCAGGGCGGCACGGATCGCGGCGCGAGTCCGCGGATGGGGCTGCCGCCGCCCAGTCTCAAAATCTGAAAGAGTTGAGTGCGCGACCTCTGCGGCAACCGCAAGGTCCTCACGCTTCATCCCCAACATGGCGCGAGCGCCGCGGCACTGCTCGGGGGCGATGTCTAAAGTCGACAATAATTATTGACTTTCGCGGATGACAACCGCAACCATAGCCGAAGTCAGCAACCATTGTCGACTAAAATGGCCGAGCGCGGCGTCGGAAGCGCCGCGCCCGGCCTGACCACAACCCAAGCTGCTGAGGAGCTCCGATTAATTTTGATCTGCAACACCTGCGAGGCAGGGACTGCCCCATGTTTGGAGGTGCGACGGATAGGCGATCGAGCGCTATTATAATGGGAGTTCCCCCGGCTTGTAATTGCTCAGCCCTTTTTCGTGGCTCCGGGGGCGAGGCGTGAGAGATCAAGGCACGACGGATGATTCTGGTCAAACAGGCTCTGATCGTGGCTGTCGATCGCACTTTATCGAACTAACCGGCCAAACCGTTAGGTTTAAACAACGATATGGCGGCCGGGTATAAAGCGGGGTGTCGGCTTGCGCAATTGCATTTTTATATAAATAAATCAGTTTCTAAACAAATAAACGCGCTTGGCACCTCGTCCGCCAACATTTATTCGCAAGATATTGAATTGCCGCCAGTTCCTCAATCTCCGTTCCGACCTGCCCCCACATCTACCCACCAACCCGCACCGGACAGGGGCGAACGGACGCGTCACAGGCGGTGCACCGCAAGCCCAGCAACGGCACGTCACCTGGGCCGCGCCGCTTCGGCGGCCTGCTGCAAGGCCAGCAGGTTGAGTTTGATACGGTCGTACATGCGATCAACAACGCCATAGTACCGTGTGTAGAATGCCAGGAAAGTCTGTCCGTCGCCGGGCGGCAGACCAGCGCGGGCCAGCCACCATTCCGGCGGTCTCCGCTCAGCGCTGATTTGGGCATAAATCGTGGCGAAGTGGCGCAGATTGTCCGCGAGATTACTATACCTTGGCTCCGCGGCGATGCGGTCGAAGTTATCCCGGAACGAACCGAAGATCGGGATATCGTAGAAGATCAGGTTTACATCGGTACCGTATAGATCATTTTCCGGCCGTATCGGCTCCGCGGTGGCGATCGCCCCCGGACCAACCGGCAGCCAGCCATCATGCAGCAAAGCCTGGCGGGCTGCCGCATCGCGAAACAGCGATATCGGGTCGTCCAGCGGCAGGTCGTTGGATCGTCTGACCTGATTGACGAACTCGTTCTTTGGGACCGGAAATGAAAAAGCCGAGACCAGAAAGAACCGGTCGGTCGGCCACGCCTTCCACAGACCGGCCGCGGCGAGCACGTTGTGGGTGAAATGCGAGCAGTTATTCCCCACAACGGTCATCGACGACATCCGTTGGCCATCGCGGTACTGAAAATTCTGCGCATTGAGATACGCGACCACATTTTGCATCTGCGCTTCGCTTACGGGCAGCCGCGCGCAATACCGGCCGCGGCCGAGGGAAATGCCATAGTCGGTGGCCACGGATGCTTCGTACATGAAGTCGTCGCGCGTCATGCCGGCGGGCATGTTGTCGAACACTTCTTCGTGAAATCGGATGCCGTTCAGGATACCGAGTTGCTTCGCCCGGGTCTGGGTGCGAACATAAGAGTCGACGTTGACGCCTTCGTCTTTGCGCAGGTCACCATCGAAGAAAAAGTCCCGACCCGGCGTGGCCACCCAGGCGGCATTGCTGAAATGGCCATTTGCGCTGAGGCCCACCCCCGACTCCGCTGATGGTCCGGCCTCGTTGCACATTTGCACAGCGGGGTGGGAATTCTTCGTGTCCCGGCATACCCCGTTCAGATAAACCACGGCATGGCCGCCTGGTCCGCCCTGATATTCGAAACCGAACCCATGCTTCTTCTTCATGCCGGAAACCGCGCATGTCTCAATAAAGAAGGGATAGATCGTCGCATACAGCGCCGGATCATCGGGCGCGCCGGGCAGGCTGAATGTTGCGCTTTCGCAGCCGGCGAGCAGGAACAGCGCGGCAGCCAAAATGTGACGCATCATCGGGGTTCGATTCGCCCCGGCTACCTTCGGCTTCCGGCCGCCAGGAGGAGGCGGGCGGATGGAGCGTCAGGTGCGGATGTGGCGCGACGGGTTATGGCGCGATCCGCCACCCCACGATGGCCCGGACGCATTCGCGCGCCTTCGCGTTGTCGGTGACGCCCTGAAACAGCCGGCGCGGTTCGATCGCGGCAGACAACTCGCCCTCCTCCTCGAACAGGCGACGGATGGTGGCGGCTTCGGATTCGGTGACGATGAACATGCAGCGAGCATGCGGGCACACATGTGCCGCACGCAAGCGAAAGGCCTCAGGATGTCCGCCAGGGCCTTCCTGTCCGCGGGTAGCGACGGCGCCGTCAGGCCGCCATCATGGCTTCACGCATAGCCGGAAGGCCCGGATCAGGCGGCGCGGATACCGGCGATGAAGCTGCCGACCTCGCCGCGCAGGGTTTCCGACTGGCGGGCCAGTTCCCCGGCGGCACCGAGCACCTGATTGGCCGCCGCGCCCGCCTCGCCGGACATGCGCGTCAGCGTGCTCACCGAGTCCGACACCTGCGCCGTGTGATGCGCCGCATCGGCGGCACTGCGGGAAATCTCGCCCACCGCCGCGCTCTGCTGCTCCACCGCCGCGGCAATGCCGGACGCCACCTCGCTCACCGCCGCGATCGCCACATTGATCCGCCCGATCGCCTCCACCGCGCGCCCGGTGCTGCCCTGAATGGCGGTGATCTGGCGGGCGATGTCCTCGGTCGCCCGCCCGGTCTGGTTGGCCAGCGCTTTCACCTCGGCGGCGACGACGGCAAAGCCGCGGCCCGCCTCGCCGGCGCGCGCCGCCTCGATGGTGGCGTTCAGCGCCAACAGATTGGTCTGCCCGGCAATTGACGAAATCAGCCTGCACCACCTCGCCGATCCGGCTGGCCGCCTCGGACAGCTCGGTGACGTTGGCGTCGGTCGCGCGCGCCTCCTCGGTGGCCTGACCGATGATCTGCGTCGAACGGCCGACCTGATGGGCGATCTCGCGCAGCGAGGCGGCGAGTTCCTCGGCCGAGGCGGCGACGGTCTGCACGTTGGCGGTGGCCTGCCGCGCCCCTTCGGCCGAGCCGCCGGCCTGGCGGGTGGTGTCGGCGGCGATGCCGCTCATGCTGCGCGCCGTCGCGTCGAGTTCCACCGCGGCCGATTTGAGCGTCTGCAGCACGCCACCCACCGAACCGTCGAAGCCGGCGACCAGCTGGGCCACCCGGGCGGTGCGGCGGTCCTTGGCGGCGTGATCCGCTTCCTGCGCGGCGGCGACGCGTTCGGCCTCCACCAGCCCCTGGCGGAACTGCTCCAGCGCCTGCGCCATATCGCCGACCTCGTCATGACGATCGCGGCCGAGCACCTGGAGGTTGAGTTCATGCGCGGCGACGCGGCGCATCTGCCCGGCCAGCGCCAGCACCGGGCGGCAGACATTGTTGACGGTCAGCAGTCCGCCGCCGGCGCACACCGCCCCGCAGGCCGCCATGGCGGCAACGATCAGCCACCAGCCGGTTTTGTAGGTGCTGCCGGCAATGCCCACCCCGGTCCAGGCTTCCAGCACGGTCAACTGGCGCATCGTGTTCAGGTTGTCGATCAGCTTGCGGTAGGCAGTGTTGCTGGCACCCTGAATCTGCTGCTCGGCAATGTGCTTGACGCCATTGCGGGACAATTCCAGCAGCTTCGGGGTGGTGTCGCGATAGGCCGTCCAGGCCGTCGTGGCGGCGGCGAGCAGCTCGCGCTGCCGGTCGTCGGCAAAGCTCGCGCCGGCGGCCGCGAACCAATGGTCGATGACCTGCGTTTCGGACGCGAGATTCTCCTCCAACGCGTCCTGCGTCTCGGACTCGTCCGACAGCACGTGCTGCAGCACGATCCGGCGATGCTCCATGATCTCGACGCGCAAATCGCCGAGCACGCTGACATGCGGCAGCCACGTGGCGCCAAAACGCACCACCACGGCATTCAACTGGCCCGCCGCATGCAGCGCGACGCCACCCAGCGCCGCGCAGGAAAGAAAAGCCACTGCGAAGCCCATCAGGATCCGCGTTCGGATCGACATGCCAGATCTCTCCGTACCAGCGCGCCAAGCGGCGCGCGCCTCATGAAGGAAACGCATCAGACGAACATCTCGACCGCCGGCTCGGCGCCCGAGCCGGTGGGACTGCACGCGCACAGCACACCGCAGCCGCTCAGATCGCGCACGGCGATCAGCGCCTCGTCGATCGGGCGCAACGCGGGCAGGGCCCCGATCGCATCCGCCAGCTTGCCGTTGCTCTCCTCGAGCATCGACAGCCCGTGCACCACCTGCTCCAGACGCTGGCGCACGATGTCCTGGAACTGGACGCCGCCGATCGCGTCGGCGATGCGGGCGACCACCTGCTTGCTTTGTCCATCGGCGGCGTCGATCACCTCGCGAAGATAGCCGGTCAGCTCGTTGTAGCCCTCCACGGCGAGGCCCAGCTCGCGGCCGAAGGATTCCAGCTTCTCGATCTCACGGCTGGATTTTGCCGCATCGACCCGTTCGGCCAGGAAGCGGTCGATCATCTGCTGCATGCCGGCGAGCCCGGTACGAATCTGGTCGGCGGCGGCGACGGTCTGGTGCGAGAGCTGGCGCACCTCATTGGCCACCACGGCGAAGCCGCGGCCGGCCTCGCCGGCACGAGCGGCCTCGATGGTGGCGTTCAGCGCCAGCAGGTTGGTCTGCGAGGCGATCGCCTCGATGCTGCCGAGGTTGCGGCTGAACGCGGTGATGAGCGCGATGATCTCCATGAACTGGGCTCGATGGGCCTGCACTTCGTCGCGGCGGCTGAGCACGTAGTTTTCCATATCTGCAGCGAAACGGTGATTGGCGCTGACCCGCGCATGCGCCTGGCTGATGATGGTGTCCGACCGTTCGCCCGACTGCATCAACAGCCGCACCAGCAGATGCACGGCCGCGTCCACCTGGTGCAGGCGATCGATGATCTGCCGTGCGGAATCTTCGGTAAGGCCGATGGTCGCGCCGATGCACGCGCGCAGCTTCCCGCTCGCCGCGGCGAATTCGGGAAAGGCGGCGGCCAGTTCCTGACCATGCGCGCCCACCGCCGCCAGCTCGGCACCCTGGCGCGCACGCTCGGCAAGAGCGCGCGAGAGCACCGCGTCGCGCTCGCACAGCCCGGCATGCACGCGATGGCTGCAGGTGACGATGGCGGTCTCCTGGATCAGCCGGCGGTACATCCAGATGGCGGGCAGCATCGCGCCGACGGCGATCGCCAGGGCACCGCTCGCACCGATGGCATCGAACAGCCGGCGGTTCAGCCCGAGCGCCTCGCCAAGCTGGTCGATCAAATCATGCAGCAGGAAAAAACCGGCAAAGGACGCGGCCACGGTCGCCGCGAAGGTCAGGCCCAGGCAACGGCCAAAGCGCCGGGTAAGGACGATCCGCAAGCCGTTTTCCGGGACCATCGTCTCGCCGCGGTCAGGGGGGGACGCCATCGCGGTGGCCTTGCGCATCAGGCGCCGGGCACGAGCTGGCGCACCACCTGCAGCAGTGCATCGGCCTGCACGGGCTTCACCAGCCAGCCGGTCGCGCCGGCGCTGCGCGCCTCGTCGCGGCGGTCGCGCTGTGACTCGGTTGTCAGCAGCACCAGCGGCGTGAATTGCAGCCCCGGCATCCGGCGCACCTGGCGCACCACCTCGATGCCGTTCATCGCGCCCATGTTGAAATCGGTGATGACCATCGCCGGCCGCAGGCCGCCCTTCAATGCGCCGACCGCCTCCTCGCCGCTGCGCGCCTGCTCGACCGTGAAACCGGCCTTGGACAGGATGCCGTGCAGGCTGAGCAGCATGGTGGGCGAATCATCGACGATCATGATGGTCTTGCTCATGCGAGCCTCCGGGAACGGGCGGCGGCGCTCGGACGCCGGGTTGCGGGATAGCTGTGGCGACGACGGCTCATGCCGGCGGCGCCTGCAGCAGGGGCATCAGCCAGCGGGCGAGAAAGGCGTCGTCGGGCGGGATCACGGCGCGCGGGCGACAGGCCGCCAGCACCTGCACCAGCGCCGTATGCAGATGCGTGCAGGCCCGCAGATCGACTGCGGGCGGCAGCGGTGCAGCAAGCTGCTCCAGCAGCGCCAGCGCCTCGTCCACGCCGCATTCCGCTTCCAGATGCAGCATTTCACCCTCGGCGCGCAGCGGCATCAGAGCAACTCCTTCAGGTCGAGCACGAGCAGGACGCTGCCGTCGCCAAGCAGGGCGGTGCCGGCATAGCCCCGCAATCCGGCCAGCACGCCGTCCATCGGCTTGAGAATGACATCCATGCCCTCGCGGAACCGGTCCACCACCAGGCCGACCGCCGCGCCGCCCACGCGCACGACCAGCACGGCGTGGTGCGCGCCGGCATCGGGCGGCGGCGCAGCCATACCGAGCAGGTCGGCGAGCCGGCGCAACGGCACCACCTCGTCGCGCAGGACGAAGGTTTTTGCGTGTTTGATGGTGCGCACGCGCAGCGGGTCGAGCCGCACGGTCTCGGCGATCAGCTCCATCGGGATGCCGAACTGGGTGCCGCCGGCCTCCACCGTCATAACCCGGGTAATGGCCATGCTGAGCGGCAGCGACAGCCGCACCCTGGTGCCCCGGCCGACCACCGAGGCAACGCCGACCGTGCCGCCCAACCGGTCGATCGTGGTGCGCACCACGTCCATGCCGACGCCGCGGCCGGACAGGTCCGAGATCGCCGCCGCGGTGGAAAAGCCGGCGCGGAAGATCAGGTCCACCGCCTCCTGGTCGGACAGCCGCCCGGCCTGCCCGGCATCCAGCAATCCCTTCTCGACCGCCGAGCGGCGCATCCGGACCGGATCGATTCCGCGCCCGTCATCTTCCACCTCGATCACCACCTGGTCGCCTTCCTGGCGGGCGGACAGGTGCAGCGTGGCGCCGGCCGGCTTGCCGGCAGCGGCGCGCTGCGGCCCCGGCTCGATGCCGTGATCGATCGCATTGCGGACGATGTGCAGCAGCGGATCGCCGAGCGATTCGATGATGGTCTTGTCGGCGGCGGTATCCTCGCCGGCGATCACCAGCGCGATCGGCTTGTCGAGCTTGCGGGCCAGATCGCGCACCAGGCGCGGGAAGCGCTCGAACACCTCGGAGACCGGGATCATGCGGACCTGCATGATGGCGCCCTGCATTTCCTGCGCGAGCCGGTCGATGACCGCGTACTGGTCCTTGATCTCGCGCGACATCTCGCGGCTGCCGTGCACCTGCTCGGCGCGGCGGGCGAGGAAGGGCAGCGCGTTCTTGGAGACGACCAGTTCGCCGATCAGGTTCATCAGCCGGTCGACCCGCTCCTGGTCCACCTTCAGCACCCGCGTCGCCGGCCGGGGGACGGCCTCCGGTGCGGCGGCGACGGCGGGCCGTTCGAGATGGTCGAGCAGCGCCAGCAGCGGCGCCGCCCGGCCGGTGTCGAGCGCGTGCGAAACGGCGGCATCGAATTCCGCCTGCGAAACCGGCAGATCGGCACCGCGCAGCAGATTGCCGAGGGCGCCCGCGACCACGGCAATACGCCGGCGCATCTCCTCCGCGTCCTCGGCGGGGAGCGCCAGAATGCGGCGCTGCTCGGCCAGCAGGCACGGCAGCAGCATGGCGGGCGCGTCGTCGGTCCCCTCCGGCGCCAGCAATGCGTCGGGCGCCAACGGCACGATCTCGGCCTGGTCGGCGACGTAACGGAACAGGTGCGCCGCCAAATCATGCGGCACGGCGGCGAGGGCGTGGAAGCGAAGATTGCAGCGATACGGATCAAACTCCCCGGCTGCCGGCCAGGGCGTGCGCGGGGCGATGTGCAGCACCAGCAACTCGGGAAGCTGGCGCAGCAAGTGCAGCGGGTCTTCGCCGCGATAGAAACATCCCTCGTCGGGCGTGTAGCGGATGGCGACGACCGGCGCGCCATCGCCCAACCGGCGCGACACCACTAGCCGTTCGGCCTCGCTCAGCCGCGACAACCAGTCCGCGCTGGCGCCGCCGCCCGCCGCCCCAGGGCCGCCCGCACCGCCGTCGCGGACCGGCAGCAGCGCGCGCAGCCCGGCCACCAGGCCGCTTCCGGCCGTTTCGGCATCGTCCGGCAGGCATTCATGCTGCTCCAGCGCATCCACCCAGACACCCACCTGGTCGAGCGCATCGAGCAGCCGGTCGACCATGTCGGAGGTGAGCCCGAGCCGCCCTGCCCGCACCTCGCCCAGCAAATCCTCCGCCCCGTGCACGAGCCGGGTCAGCGCCGCCGCGTCGAACAGGCCGGACGATCCCTTGATCGTGTGGACGGCGCGGAAGACCTCGTTGATCAGCGCTTCGTCATGGGCGTCGCGCTCCAGGCGCAGCAGGCCGGCGGTGGCGGCCTGCAGCAGGTCGCGCGATTCGGGCACGAAGCTGGCGAGCAGCGGGTTCACGATGCGGGTATCCCGGTGAGCAACTGGGCGGTGCGGGCGAGTTGGGCCGGGCGCACCGGCTTGATCAGGTAGACATTCGCGCCGGCCCGGTAGGCGCGCACCACATCGGCATCCGCGGCCTCGGTGCTGATCGCCACCACCGGCACGCCGTGCAGCGCGGGGTCCTCGCGCAGATGGCGCAGCATTTCGTAGCCGTCCATGCGCGGCATGTTGATGTCCACCAGCAGCAGGTCGAAGCCGCCGCCCAGCGCGCGCTCCAGCCCCTCGATGCCGTTGCCGGCCTCCTCCACCTCGAAGCCGGCCCGCTCCAGCACGTCGCGGCAGTACAGCCGGACGGTGAGCGCATCATCGACCACGAGAATCCGCTTGCGGTTCATCGCCCCCTCACTCGCCATCGAGCGGCTTCTGGTAGACGATCGAAATCGCCGACCTTGCATGGTTGGAACAGCGACGACATGCGGCTCATGCTCTCCGAGTGGCCGAGGAACACGAAGCCGCCGGGTGCCAGGCTTTCGTAGATCGCCTCCACGGTCTGCCGGCGCGACAAATCGTCGAAGTAGATGAGCATGTTGCGGCAGAACACCACGTCCATGCCGCGATAGCGGGCCATGCTGCGCGGATCGACGACGTTGACGAGGGAAAAATCGATCGAGCTGCGGATGCCCTCGTGCACGCGAAAGCGGCCCTCCGGCAGGGTGGCGAAGTAACGCGCGCGCAACGACGCCGGCAGCCGGTGCAGCGCCCGCTCGTTATAGATGCCGGCCCGCGCCTGCTCCAGCACCTCCGAGTCGATGTCGGAAGCGTGGATCTCGATGTCGTGCGAGTCGGCGTCCGCCCAATCTTCCAGAATGGCGATGGCGACCGAGTACGGCTCCTCGCCGGTGGCGCAGGGCAGCGACCAGATGCGGATCGGGCGCTGCCGCTGCTTCGCCAGATAAGGCAGCACCGCGCCGGTCAGGGCGGCGAACTGATAATCCTCGCGGAAGAAATAAGTCTCGTTGACGGTCATCGCGTTGACCAGGCACTGCAGCTCCCGGCCTGCCGAACTCGAACCGCATCAGCGAGAAATAGTCGCGAAACCCCTCCGAGCCGGTGGCGCGAATCCGGTCCTGCACCCGGCGTTCGACGAAATAGCGCTTCTGCTCGTTGAACTGGATGCCGGTGTGGCGATAGAAAAACGCGCAGAACCGGGCGAACTCCTCGGCTGACAGCACCGGTTGCACGTCCTGCTTCCATCCCTGCGACAGCGCATCCATCAGCCGGCTCCGATCCGCGCCAGCGCGGCCTGCACGGCGAAGGCGATGAACGGCTCGTCGGGGAAGCGCGCCGGCAGCGCGGCCAGCGCCGGCCGTGACGCCCGGTCGCCCATCTCGGCCAGCCCGTCGACCGCGGCGGCGCAGACATTCACATGCGGGTCGCAGCGCAGCACCACTTCCAGCCAGCGCGGCGCCTGCGCATGCGCCAGCGCCGCCAGCACATTCACCGCGAAAATCCGCACATCGCTGTCATTGTCCTCGAGCAGCGAGCGGATGTGCGGCCCCAGCATCTCCGGCATGCGCTGCAGCGTCTCGATGACGGCGTTGCGCAAGGCGGCGTCCTCGCTGCGCAGGTAGGGCAGCAGGAAGCGGACCACCGTGTCGGACGGCATGGCGATGAGGCTGGTGAGGATGACACTGCGCACGCTCGCGGCCGGCTCGGCGCCGAGCCGGGCGCACAAATCCGCCGCCGCCTGCGGATGCGCGGCCAGGCTGCGGGCCGCCTGGCGCCGCTGCGACGGCGCCGCCGCATAGAGGCCGGTCACGAGCGTGCGCGAGTCGGTCCGCTCGTCGGCCGCCGCCGGGCCGGTATTTCCTTCAGCGTGGGCGGGAGCTTCAGCGTGCACGAGCGGCATGGGTCATCTCCGGGCGGGATGTACCGGCTGACAGCAGCCAGGCCACAAGCTGATCGGCGATACGGTCCGCGCGGACCACCACCGAGGCGCCGCCGCGGCGGATCAGTTCGCCCGGCATGCCGTGCACCACCGAACTGGCGGCATCCTGGGCGATGGTGCGGCCGCCGCTGCGGTGCAGTTCCGTCATGGCCTGGGCGCCATCATCGCCCATGCCGGTGAGCTGCACGCCGATCAGGCGATCGAACGGCACCACATCCATGGCGCTGCGCACCAGCCGGGTGACGCTCGGGTGCCAGAGATGATCGGCCGAGGCCGGCACCGGGGCGGCGACGAAGCCGGTGCCACGGCGCAGCACCAGCAGGTCGGCGTCGCCCTTGGCGACATAAACGCGGCCGGGCTCGATCGGCATCTGCTGCGCCGCCTCGACAACGCTCACCGCGCAGAGATCGTTCAGCCGGCGCGCGAACACGCCGGTGAAGCCCCCCGGCATGTGCTGCGCGATCAGCACAGGCCAGGGAAAGCCGGCCGGCAGGCGCGGCAGGATTTCCTCCAGCGTGCTGGGGCCGCCGGTGGACACGCCGACCAGCACCATGCCCGGCTGACCGCCCGCCAGCCCCGGCATGGCGCCGCCACCACGGCCGGCGCGGGCGACGATACGGCCGCGCTCGCTCTCCAGCCGCCCGCGCAGACCGGCGGACCGGCGCACCCGCGCGCCGGCGGCCGCGCGCACCTTGGCGCGCAGCTCGGCGCAGATGCGGTCGATCGACAGCGAGATGGTGCCGTCCGGCTTGCGAACGAAATCCACCGCGCCCAGGCTGAGCGATTGCAGCGTCGCCTCCGCCCCCTCAGCGGTCAGCGAGGACACCATGACCACCGGCTTCGGCCGCTGCACCATGATGCGCGACAGGCAGGTCAGGCCGTCCATCACCGGCATGTTGATATCCAGCGTGATGACGTCAGGGTCAAACTGGTCCAGCTCGGCCAGCACCTCGGCGCCGTTATGCACGGTGCGGACCTCGAACCCGCCCTCCGCCTCGAACAATTCCTTCAAATGCCGGCGCATCAGCGCCGAGTCATCGGCAATCAGCAACCTGATCGTCATGTGCCGCCGCCTGTTCCGGGTGGAGAATCCAGGAAGGCCGGAAGCGGCCGCGCCGCTTCCGGCATCGCCTCACGCCGCCCGCTTGAGCGCGGTCAGCTCCTGCCCGTTCAGCAGATGCGTCACTTCCAGCAGCAGGATCATCCGCTTCTGCCCTTCCAGATTGGCCACCCGCCGGATCAGCCGCTTCTGCTCATCAGACAGGTCCGGCGTGCCGCCGATGAAACGCGCCGGAATGCGCATGACCTCGGAAACCGAATCAACGATGAAGCCGGTCCGTACCCCGCGGAGGGTGAACACCATGATGCGCTGGCGGTCGTTCCGCTCGGTCCCGGGCAGGCCGAAGCGACGCCGCTGGTCCACCACCGGCAGCACGACGCCGCGCAGATTGATGACGCCCTCGACAAAATCCGGCGTCTTCGGCACCCGGGTCAGCAGCTCGGGCACCCGCACGATCTCCTGCACCGCATCGATCGGCACGCCGTATTCCTCGCCCATCAGGCGGAACACGACGAACTGCTCCTCGTCATCGTCCGCTTTCGCCACCTCGTCCGCCATGCCGGTATCGCCTCCATCCTGGACGATTTTGCGCAACGCGTCGGTGTTGAACATCCGCTCGGCGGACAGGATGGAAACCAGCCGGCGCCCCTCCTGCAGGCGGCAGATGGCGCGCACATCGTCGAGCTGGTAGTCGCGCGCCAGCAGCGCCGGCATCGGCTCGACCAGGGCGCGGCTGACCCGCAGCACTTCCTTCACGCTGTCCATCACCACGCCGACCGACAACTCGCCGAGCGAGACCACCACCACCTTGTTGGCCTCGCTGAGCGAAGCATGCGGCAGGCCGAACATTTCGCGCAGGCTGACCAGCGGCAGCAGCCGGTCGCGCAGGGTGATCACGCCCATGACATGGCCGGGCGCCTGCGGCACCTGGGTGATCCGGTCGGGCAGTTGCACGATTTCCTGCACCTCACCGATCGGGAAGGCATATTCCTGGCCGGCGACCTCGAAGCTGACCAGCTGGTCCTCGTCAACTTCGGCGATCGCGGCAGTCCGCCTTCGTTCCGCCGCGTTCGTATCCGCTTGGGCGCCGGCGCCCGCGCGGCCGGCCATCGCGGTGAACTCGTGGCGCACCACCTGGCCGGCGTCCAGGATCAGCACCATGGATTTTCCATCGGTGTCCTTGATCATGCCGGTCAGCAGATCGGACGCCACGGTGCCGCTGATGGTGGCGGCGGATTCGATCCGGTCGGCCTCCACGCTGGTGACATTGGCCATGCGGTCGACGATCAGACCGACCGGGCGGCCCTGGTCGAGCACCACCACGCGGGTGGCGTCGTCGTGCAGGATGGGCGGGAAGCGGAACACCTCGCGCAGATTGATCACCGGCAGCACGGTGCCGCGCAAATTGGCCAGGCCTTCCATCGCCGGCGGGCTCATCGGCACCCGGACCACATCCGGCATGCGGATGATCTCCTGCACCTCGGCCAGCCGCACCGCGAATTTCTCGTCCTGCACGTGAAACATCACGAACTGGCTGGCATCCCCGCCGGCGGCCGCGGCATCGCGGCCGTCGGCGGGCCCGGCCGTGCCGGGCTCGACGACATCGCTCATGGCTTTCTGGTCCTTCCCTGCCCTCCCGCTCAGCGGGCCTGCAGCTCGTCGGCGAGCGAGGCGATCTCCTCGATCGCGGCGGCCAGTTCCTCGGCGCCCTTGGACTGTTCCCTGGCCGCCGTGGTCGCCTCGACGACGGCGCGCGACGCCTGGTTGGCCGCCGCGGCGACCTGCTCGACGCCCTTCTGCACCTCGGCCACCATGCGCGTAATGTCGGCGCTGCCGGCGAGCACCTCGCGGTTGCCGGCGAGCACGACCTGCACGTCGGCGGCGACGCTTTTCAGATCGCTGGCGATCAGCTTGTTCTTCTCGGCCTCGACGGCAGCGTTCTCGGCGATCTCCTGCAGATCGTTGCGGACATTGACGATCTGGTCCTGGATCGCCTTGACGATGTCCTTGATGCGCTCCGCGTTCTCGGCCGAGTCACGGGCCAGGTTGCGGATGTCGGTGGACACCACCGCGAAGCCCTTGCCGAACTCGCCGGCACGCGCCGCCTCGACCGAGCCGTTGACCGCCAGCATGTTGGTCTGGATCGAAACGGTGGTGATGGCGTCGACGATCTTGTCGATGCGGCGGCTGATCTGCTCCAGCGCCCCCACCTGCTCGCGGCTGCGCCTTCCGGCCGTCACCGATTGCAGCACGCCCTCGATCAGCTCCTCGACCGCGCCGCTGCAGGTGAAGATCAGCGTCGCGGTGGCCTCGGCTTTTTCCAGCGAGCCCTGGGCACGCTGGGTGGACAATTGCGCGCCGCGCTCGATCTGCGCGATCGCCGCCGAGGATTGTTGCGTCGCCGCCGCCTGCTGCTGGGCACCGCGGCCGATCTGTTCCAGCGCCGACATGATCTGGGCGGCGGCGCGGTTGATTTCCTCGACCGCGCTGGACAGTTCCTCGGCCGCCGAGGCGACTTCCTCGGCGCTTTTGCCGATATCGGTGCTGTTCTTCAGCTCGTCGGCGATTTCCGACAATTCCTGCGCGGCTTTTTCGCTCTGGGTGAGCGCCGCGGTCTGCTGCTCGACGGTGTTGGAGGCTTCCTGACAGGCCGCGCCCTGTTCCTCGGCGGCGGCGGCGATGACCTCGGAGCCCTTTTGCGCCTCCTTGGCCGCCGCGGTGGATTCCTCGTTGGCCCTGGCGATGTCGATGCAGCCGGTGGCGACCTCGATCAGCGCCGCCCGCACCTCGCCAAGCTGGCGGGTGACGGTGGCGCCTTTCTCGACCTCCGCCTTGGCGGCCTGCGCCGAGTCGCCGATCCCCTCGGCGATGATTTTCACCTCGTTCTGAATCTGCGCGATCAGGTCCTGGATTTCGCGCGCCGACTTCTCCGAGGTTTCGGCCAGCGTGCGCACCTCGTCGGCGACCACGGCGAAACCCTTGCCGTGCTGGCCGGCGCGCGCCGCCTCGATGGCGGCGTTCAGCGCCAGCAGGTTGGTCTGGTCGGCGATGCGCGCGACCGCCTTCACCACGTCGCCGATACTGGCAGCCTGCGCCTCCAGGTCCTGCACCCGGCGCACCGAGGCGTCCTGCCGCTCCGCCGCCTTGCCGATGGCGCCCAGGGAGGCGCCGATCTGGCCGGACACGCTGCCGACCAGGGCCTGCAGCCCTTCGGTCTTCTTCAGCGATGTATCGGCATTCTCGCGCGCCTTCACGATCAGCCCGGCGCCATGGTTCACCGCCTTCAACGACTGCGCCGCGGCGTTCGCGGCTTCCTCGGCGCCGGAAGCGATCTGCGCCGTGGCGCGCTGCAGTTCCGCCGCGGCGGAACTGGCCTCGGCAATGCCGCTGGCAAGCTGCGAGGTGGCGGCCGCGACCCGCTCGGCGGCCTTCTGCTGGCGGGCGAAGGTGCGCGCCTTGCGCTTCTGCGCATCGGCGAGCAGGCCGGGCGCTCCGGCGGACGTCGTTCTCTCGGAGAGGTCCACAACGTCGGCAGACGGCTTGGCGGCGACGCCGGCTTTTTTCACAAGGGCCATGGTGCTTCCGGGCAATGCGGGTTGCGGTTCGCGGCGGGGTCGCACAGCGACACGGCCGCGCCACTCGCAGGTCTGCGCCCGAAGCATGAACAAACAATTGTCCAGAGGAATAAAACGCCGCTTCAGCCGGCCCGCCGCCCGGTCCGGAATACCCGCAAATGACCGGGAAATGCCTGACAATGCCGGGCCACGCCCGCCGCCCGGCACCGGCCGGCCTGGATGACCAGGCAGCCCGTCAATACTGGCGGCGGTAATACCGGAGGCGCGGCCAACGCCGCCGCCGGCGCGCCGGCCTCAGGCCAGCATCGCCGCAATCGCGCCCGGGTCCACCGCCTCGATCCGGTCGGGCGACCAGCGCGGCTGGCGGTCCTTCTCCACCACCATGGCGCGCACCCCTTCGGCGAAGTCGGGATGGCGGGTCACGTGCCGGGTCAGCGCCAGCTCGGCGGCCAGCGCCGCCCGCAGCGACAGCCCGCCGCCGCGGCGCACCGCGGCGAACGACCACAGCACCGCCGAGGGCGACATCGTGCGCAGCGTCGCCAGCGTTTCGCGCGCCCAGTCCGTGGCTTCCGCCTCCAGCCGCGCCAGGATGCCGGGCACGGTATCGGCGCCGAAGCAACGATCGATCGCGGCGCGGTGCGGCGCCAGCGCGAAGGGGGGGAGCGTGCGGGCGTGCACCGCCACCGCCGCCACGCCGTCGCGGGCGAGGTCGGCCCGCAGCGCCGGCAGGTCGGCCTGCGGCACGAAATGGGTGGCGATGCCGGCATGCACCGCATCCGCCCCCTGCATGCGCGCGCCGGTCAGCCCCAGATACAGGCCGAGCTGGCCGGGCAGGCGCGGCAGCATGAAGGTGGCGCCGACATCGGGGAACATGGCGATCGCCGTCTCCGGCATGGCGAACAGCCCGGCCTCGGTGGTCACCCGGAACTGCCCGTGCACCGACACCCCGATGCCGCCGCCCATGCAGATGCCGTCGATCAGCGCGACATAAGGCTTGGGGTATTCGTCGATGGTGGCGTTCAGCGCGTATTCCTCGCGGAAGAACGCCTCCACCGCCGCCGCATCGCCGGCCTGGGCGAGGCTGCGGATGGCGCGGATGTCGCCGCCGGCGCAGAAGGCACGTCCGCCGCTGCCTTCGATCACCACGGCATGCACGGCAGGGTCGTCGCGCCAGTCGTCCAGCGCCGCCTGCATGGCGCGGATCATGGCCAGGTCGAGCGCGTTCAGCGCCTTCGGCCGGTCGAGCAGGATATGACCGATCCGGCCGTCCCGGGTGGCAACCACGCTCGCGTCACTCATTCTGGAGGCTCCCCCCGTTGCTGGCGGATTCCCCTATATCGCCTCTGTCGCGGTTCGCCCAGATGGGGCCATCCGCGCCGCGGGAGCCGGGATGGCATTGCCGGAAGGGACCGGATTGCCGAAACTCCGCCGGGCAACGCCCCAGCCGTTGGAGGAATCGCCTTGCCGGCCAATCCTGTCGCCGCTTTGCGCACCCCTTCGCGCGGTCTCGCGCCGGCTGCCCTGCCGCCGGCCGCGGTGTTGCGCGGCGTGCGCACACCGGCGCTGCGGAGCCTCGATCTCGATCTGGCGGCCGGCGAGAGGCTGGCGCTGCTCGGCCCGGCCGGCGCCGGCAAGACCGCCGTGCTGGATCTGCTGGCCGGCTTCACCCGGCCGCAAGCCGGCGAGCTGACGCTGCACGGGCAACCGGCGGCCGGCCAGCCGCCACATCGGCGCGGGGTCGGGTTGGTACTGCGCGACGATGGGCCGCTGCCGCATCTGACCGTCGCCGGCACGATCGGCTTCGCCCTCGCCGGGCGCCGCGGCGCCGGTTACACGGACGCGGGCGATAAGGACGCCGGCGACAAGGACGCGCTTGGGGCAATCCTGCAGGCTTTCGGCCTCGCCGGTCTCGGCGATCGCCGTGGCGGCGAGCTCTCGCCCGAACAGCGCGTCCGCGCCGCCCTGGCCCGCGCCCTGGCCGGCCGGCCCCGGCTGGTGCTGCTGGATGAGCCGTTCACCGGCCTCGATGCGGCGGCGCGCGACGCCGTGCTCGGCGACCTGCTGCCCGTGCTGGCCGCCACCGGCGCCGCCTGCGTGCTGGCGACCCGCGACCCCGCCCAGGCGCTGGCGCTGGGCGGCCGGGCCGCGGTGCTGGAAAGCGGCGCGCTGCTGCAGTCCGGGCCGGCGCAGGAGCTGTATGACAGCCCGGCCACCGCCCGCGTCGCCGGCCTGCTCGGCGAGGCCAACTGCCTGCCCGGCCAGGTCGAAAGCGTGGAAAACGACATCGCCCTGGTCCGGCTCGAATGCGGCCTGGAAGTGGAGGCCAGCGCCGCCGCCATGATGCCCGGCCGCCCCGGCGTGGTGTTCATCCGCCCCGAGCGCATTGCCGTCGCCGCCGGCACCGCCGCCGCGATGGGCGAAGGCGCCCTGCCGGCACGGGTGACCGCGCTGGCCTGGCGGGGCGACCATGTGCGCCTGACGCTCGCGCTCGGGACGGGGGCGCTCGGCACGGCCACGCCGGCCATGCTGGTGGTGACACGGCCGGCCGGCGTGCCGCTGGCCGGCCTCGCCGCGGGGCAGATGGCCGCGGTTGCGTGGCAGGCGCGGCATGCCCGGATGCTGGTGCTTCCGCCCGGGTGACGCGGCGCAGCATTGCCCTGTCGGCCCGGGGGCGATACGGTCTGGCGCAGCGGCCTCGGCCACGCTTGCAGGGCCACGCTTGCAGGGCCACCCTTGTATCGGACACCGAATGACATGATGCTGCGCGCCCTCCTGGCGGCCGGCCTTCTTGCCCTTGCCGGGCCTGCAACCGCGTGGGGGCGTGACTTCACGGTTGCGTTGCAGGCGGGCGGCCCGGTGCAGGCGCTGCGGCAGGTCTATGTCACCCCGTTCGCCGCCACCGGGGCGAAGGTCGATGCGGTGACCCGGCCGCCCGGTGCCGACACGCCGCGCGCGAACGCCGCCGGCTGGGACGTGGTGGAGGTCAGCGGCGCCGACCTGCAGCCAGCCTGTCAGGCCGACATGCTGGAAAAGCTCGACTGGCCGGCGCTCGGCGGGCGCGACCGCATGCTGGCGCCGGGTGCCACCGATTGCGGCCTCGGCGCCTTCCTGCACGCCACCGTGCTGTCCTGGGACCGCACCAAGTTCCCGGGCACGCCCACCTGGCAGGATTTCTGGGACATCGCCAAGGTGCCGGGCAAGCGCGGCCTGCGCCGGTCGCCGCGCGGCACGCTGGAGATCGCGCTGCTCGCCGACGAGGTGGCGCCCGGCGATGTGTACCGCACCTTGCGCCGCGATGACGGCGTGGAGCGCGCCTTCCGCCGGCTCGACCAGCTCTCGCCCTACATCGTCTGGTGGACGCCGGGGGCGCGCGATGAATTGCATTTGCTCAGCTCCGGCGAGGTGCTGATGACCAGCGCCGACTCGCCTTCGATCCTGCTGGCGAACCGGGCCGGCGGTCGCAGCTTCGGAATGCAATGGACCGGCGGCCTGATCGAGGCGGGGTATTGGGCGATCACCAAGGGCAGCCCGAACCTGGCCGAGGCGCAGCGTTTCCTGGCCTTCGCCGCCGATCCGAAAGTGCAGGCGGCGCTGCCGGAGGCGGGCGGGCTCGGCGGGCTGGCGAAAGGTTCCAGTGACGGGCTGCCGCCGGAGCTGATGCTCGCCTCGCCGCCGCCCAATGCCGCCACGGTTGTGGTCGATGAGGCGTTCTGGCGCGAGAATGGCAAGAAACTCCAGGGCCGGTTCGATGCGTGGCTGGCGCACTGACACAATGGCGTCACGATGATCCTGGCGGCGCTGGCAGGCGCGCTGGCGCTGACCGGCGCCGCGGCGGTGGCGGCTGTACCACTGGGGGTCGCGCTGGCCCGGCTGCCGGCGGCGGCAGCGGCAGCGCTGGCCACGCTGTTGCTTCTCGCCGCGCTGCTACCAATGCCCGGCGAGGACAGTCTGGCCGCGCAGGCGGCGCCGCTGTTGCCCTGGATGGCGTTGCCGCTCGGCTGGGGGCTGCGCCGCATTCCCGCGGCCCCGCTGCGGATCGCCGCCAGCCTGGCTGGCCCGGTGCAAGTGTTCGGCCGGGTCTGGCTGAAACTGGCCGCGCCCTGGCTGCTGGCGGCCCTGGGGCTGGGCTTCGCCCGCGCCCTGGCCGGCGCGGGGCTGATCTGGCCGGCCGCGCTGGTGCTGGCCGCCACCGCCTGGCCCTCGCTGCGGACCCTCGCCGCGCGGGAGCGGTGATGCCAGCAACCGCGCCCGCGGCCGGGCTCGCCTCCGGACAACGCGGTGAGGCATGGGTGCTGTCGTTGCGCGGCCAGCTGGACGTGGCGGCGGCCGGCACGCTGTGGACCCGGGCCCTGCGCGCCGCCGGGGCGCAACCCGGCCGCAAGCTGGTCATCGACATCGCCGGGCTGGAGGGCTGCGACACCGCCGGGGCGGCGATGCTGCTGGCCATGGCGGAGGCGCAGCAAGGCGCCGTGCTGGAAGGCGCCCGGCCGCAGGTCGCCGCCGTGCTGGCACGCGCCCGCGACGCCCTGGTCGAGCCGCCGCCCCCGCCGCCGGCACCGCTGGTGCCCTGGCGGGTGCTGATCGGCCAGGGGGTGGCCACCGCCGGCGACGGCTTCGCCTGGCTGGGCGAGGCGCTGGTCGCGGTGCTGCGGCTGCCGGCGCGGTCCCGCCAGTTCCGCGGTGGCGACTTCCTGCGCGCCGCCGATCAGGCCGGGGTGCGCGCGGTGCCGCTGGTGGCGCTGCTCGGCGTGCTGATCGGGCTGATCCTGGCCTTCCAGTCGCTGGTGCCGATGCGCGCTTTCGGCGCCGACCTGTACGTCGCCAACCTGGTCGCCATCAGCATGTTGCGCGAGCTGGGACCGCTGCTGGCCGCGGTGGTGCTGGCCGGCCGCTCCGGCTCGGCCTTCGCCGCCGAAATCGGCACGATGAAGGTGAACCAGGAGATCGATGCGCTGATCACCATGGGCATCGACCCGATGACCATGCTGGTGCTGCCGCGGATGGCGGCGGCGCTGCTGATCACACCGGCCCTGACCGTGCTGCTGGAACTGGCGGGGCTGGCGGGCATGAGCGTGGTGCTGGTGGGGGCCGGCATCCCGCTGGCGGCGATCGGCAACCAGATCATCTATTGGGTGCGGCCAAAGGATTTCTATGGCGGCCTCGCCAAGGCGATGGTGTTCGGGGCGGCGGTGGCAGCGATCGGCTGCCATGCCGGGCTTGCCGCCGGCAACGGGCCGCGCGCGGTGGGCCATGCGGCGACCGCCGCGGTGGTCGGCGGCATTGTCGCCACCGTCATGCTCGACGGGCTGTTCGCCGTGCTGTTCTTCCGGCTCGGCCTGTGACCGCGCCTCCGGTGAACGTTCCGGCGCTGCGCGCCATCGGTCTGGCGCAGCGCTTCGGCAACCGCATTGTGTACCGTGACGTGAGCTTCGAGGTGGCCCACCGGGAAGTGTTCGTCATCCTGGGCGGCTCGGGTTGCGGCAAGTCCACCCTGCTGCGCCAGTGCATCGGGCTGCTGTCGCCGACGGCGGGAAGCGTCGAGTTGCTCGGCTGCGACATCACCGCCGCCGCGCCCGATGCACGGGCGGAAATCCTGAGCCGCATCGGCGTCATGTTCCAGTCCGGCGCGCTGTTCGGCAGCATGACCCTGCTGGAGAACGTGATGCTGCCGCTGGAGGTGCACACCAACCTGCCGCTGCCGGCGCGCCGCCGGGTCGCCCGGCTGAAGCTCGGTCTGGTCGGACTGGCCGACTCCGCCTCCCTGCTGCCGGCCGAGATTTCCGGCGGCATGGCCAAACGGGCGGCCATTGCCCGTGCCCTCGCGCTCGACCCGCCGCTGCTTTTCCTCGACGAACCCTCGGCCGGGCTCGATCCGGTCACCTCGGCCGGGATCGACCGGTTGATCCTTGAGCTGCGGAACGATCTCGGCCTGACCTTCGTGGTTGTGACCCATGAACTGGAGTCTATTCTGGCCATTGCCGACCGCTGCCTGATGCTTGACCAGGGTGCGCAGGGGGTGATCGCCCTGGGCGATCCGCGCCATTTGCGCGACGAAAGCGAGGACCCCAAGGTGCGTGGCTTCTTCCGCCGCGAGGCGGCATGAACAGCGGTGGCATATGAACAGCGGTCGGGCTGCCTTCCTGCGGGTGGGGCTGCTGGTGGCTGGCGGCGTCGCCCTGGCGGTCGGGCTGGCATTGTTCCTCGGTGGCAACCGCATCCGCAACGGTCACGTCTTCGAGACCTATTTCGCGGAGACCGTGCAGGGGCTGGAGGTCGGGGCGCCGGTGAAGTTCCGCGGTGTCTCGCTCGGCGAGGTGACCGAGATCGGGCTGGTCAGCGCGGTGTACAAGGTGCTCGACGACCGCGGCGCCACCTATCGCCTGGTGTATGTCCGCTACATCATCGACCTCGCCCGGACCGGTCGCCCGACCGGTCTGGATACGGCGGTAACCCGCGGCTTGCGGGCGCGCCTGGCCAGCCAGGGCATCACCGGGCTGGCCTATATCGAACTCGATTTCGTCGATCCGGCGAAATTCCCGGCGGAATTGGTGCCGTGGACGCCCCAGGACCGAGGTGATCCCGTCGGTGCCGAGTACGCTGGCCAAGGTGCAGGACGCGGCGGAGACGCTGCTCGCGCATATCAATGCGGTCGACATCGTGGCGCTCGGCCACGCCGCGCAGCGCCTGCTCGACGATCTGCATGGCCAGCTTTCCGAAGGGGGCGAGGCGCAGCAGGCGCTGGCCGGCGCGGCGGCGCTGACGGTGACGGCGCGCGAGGCCGTGCAGCGGGCCGACCTGCCCGGGCTGACGGCCGAACTGCGCGCCGCCGCCGCCGGGGCACGCAATCTGGTGGCCGGCCCGCAGGGACGCGCGGCGCTGGCCGCCGCGACCCACGCCGCCGACCGGCTGGCCGATGCCGCGGCCAAACTGCCGGCGCTGATAACGGCGCTGGAAGCAGCGACGCAGCGCACCAGCGGCGGGGTGGCGGATCTGCAATCCGAACTCATGCCGGTGCTGCGCGATGCGCAGGCCGCGGCGGCCAACCTGCGCGACACGACCGAGGCGCTGCGCCGCTACCCGGCCGGCGTGCTGCTGGGCGGCCCGCCGCCGCGGGAGGGGCCCTGATGAGACGCCGTATCGTGCTCGCCATCCCGCTGGCGCTGGCCGCCTGCGGGCTCGGCACGCGACCCTATGCCGAGCGCCGGCAATGGCCGCTGCTGGTGCGCCGCCCGCAGGCGCTGCCGCCGCGCACCGGCGGCCCCGTCCTGCAGGTGCGCAGCTTCACCGCCGGGCCGGGAATGGAGGCGCGTGGCCTGCAATCGGTGCAGCCCGACGGCAGCATCCGCACCGAATTCTACGAGGAATGGTCGGTGCCGCCCGCCCAGGCCGTGGAGGAAGCAGTACGCGGCTGGCTCGCCGATGCCGGCCTGTTTTCCGCCGTCGTGGCGCCGGGCAGCCGGCTCCTGGCCGACCTGGTGCTGGAAGGCGAACTCGCCGCGCTGTGGGCGGTGCCGGCCGGGCATACGGCGCGCGCGGCGCTCGGGCTCACCCTGGTGGCCACCGACAATGCCGGCACCCGGCTGGTGCTGCAGCGGCGGCTGGAAGGCGAGGCGCCCCTGGCGGGCGACACGCCGCGAGATGCCGCGGACGCGATGACGGCGGCAACCCGGGTGCTGTGCGAGCGGGTCGAACGGGCGATACGGGACCGATGACCCGCCGTCACGGCGTGGCTGCGGCCAGGGGCGGCAGGTCGATGATCTCGATCCAGGTGGGGTTGCCGCCGGCGGCATAATCCGCCCGCCGGATCAGCGCGCCGCTGGCCACGTTGATGCCGTAAACCGCCACCCGGCCGGTCTGCTGGCCCGCACAGAGCAGCCAGCTTCCCCTCGGGTTGATGGCGAAACCCCGCGGCCCCGCCTCGGCCGGCACCGTCCCCAGCGCATCGAGCGTCCCGTCCGGGCGCAGGCGGAAGCCGCCCAGCACGTTGTTGGTGCGCTCGCTGGCATAGAGGAAGCGCTCGTCGGGCGTGAGGTGCAGGTCGGCAGCGGCCAGCGTAACGCCGGGCGCGGCGGGGGGCACCAGACGCACCGATTGCCGTTGCGTCAGGGCGCCGGTGGCGCGGTCGCGGTCATAGACATCCAGCGTGCCGCCCAGTTCGTTAACGCAATAGAATAAGGCGCCATCGCGGGCGAAGCGGAAATGCCGCGGACCCGCCCCGGGCGCGGTGTGCGCCACCGGGGTCGCGGGGGTGGAAAGGCGGCCGGTGGCGGGGTCGAAACCCTGCTGCAGGATGGCGTCACCGCCCAGCACGGCCGCATAGACGGCGTGGTTCTCCGGATCGGGCAGGATGCTGTGGGCCTTGGGCGGCGTATCCAGCACCTGCAGCGGCGCGCCCGGCACGCCATCGGCGCCGATCGGGTTCACCGACAATTTGGCGCCGTGATAGGACGCGCCGAACAGAAAGCGCCCGGTGCGGTCGGTGGCGATATAGGCCATGGCATCGGCCAGATGGCCGGTCCCGGTCAGGCTCAGCGTGCCGTCCGCGCCGATGGCGAAGGACGACACCGGAAAGGGCGGATTGCGGCCAGCGGCGTAGAGGGTGCGGCGGTCCGGGCCGAGGGCCAGCGGCATACTGGTGGGCAGCGGATCGAGCGGACCTGGAACGACGGCGCGTCCGTGCGGGGTCAGCCCGCCGGTGGCGTTGTCCAGCCGGAACACCGCGATCGCGCTCTCGGCCGCGCAGGACACGCAGACGATCGTTTGCGGCATGGCGTTCCTCCCCTTCCTCCGCCCGGAAACCGGCGGAAGCCGTCCCCTTTGCGCAAGGTGGGCGTCCTGCGGTGGCGGGCAATGGCAAGTTGTCCCAATGGCGCGGGCGGGGGAGCGGTGACAAATCACAGGCTCGCCAATCACTGCCGGCGGTGGATCGGACCGGGATCGCGGCCCCTGGCATTCCGCCCTCTGGCACGGCATCCTGTGCCGCATGGCCGGTCCCCCCACTTTCGCCCTCCCGTGCAGCTTTCTCGCCACCCCCCGGCACGCGCCGGCCCGTTTCACTGTCGCCGGCATCCCGTTCGATGCCGGCACCACCAACCGCGCCGGCGCGCGCGACGGGCCGCACGCCATCCGCCGCGCCAGCCGCATGCTGGTGGACGGCGCCCATCCGACCGCCTGGATCGACCCGGCCACGCTCGACCTCGCCGATATCGGTGATCTTGCCGTGGCGCTGGGCGACATTCCGGCCACCCTGGCCGCGATCGAAAGCGCGGCGGCGGCGATTCCGCATCTGATCGCCCTCGGCGGCGAGCACGGCGTGACCCTCGGCCTGCTGCGGGCGCTGGCGCGGCGCCACGGGCCGCTCGCCCTGGTGCAGTTCGACGCCCATGTGGACACTTGGCCGGACGGGTTCGGCCAGCCTTTGAGCCACGGCTCGGTGTTCTATCACGCCATTGCCGAGCGGCTGGTCGATCCGTGCCGCATGGTGCAACTGGGCATCCGCTCGCCGGTGCAGCGCGAGGTCTGGGACTGGACGCTGGCGCAGGGCGTCACCGTGCTGAGCGCGCAGGAGGTGCACGAGGCCGGCCCGGCCGCCATCGCCTCGCTGGTGCGCGAGGTGGTGGGCCATGCGCCGGTCTATCTCAGCTTCGACATCGACGCGCTCGACCCGGCCTTCGCCCCCGGCACCGGCACGCCGGAAATCGGCGGTCTGGCCTCCTGGCAGGCCCAGGCCATCCTGCGCGGGCTGCAGGGGCTCGCCTGGGCGGGGATGGACGTGATGGAGGTGGCGCCGGCCTATGACGTGGCCGAAATCACCGCGCTCGCCGCCGCCACCATGGCCTGGGAATACCTGGCGCTGGTCGCCGGCGCGAAGTAATTCCCCCGGGGACTCTTTATCCGGCCCTGAAATTGCTGCACTTCAACGTTCCGCCGAACGATAAGGCCCGCCGCAGATGTACGAATTCCGGAATGCGACCCGTCTCGCGAGCTGGACGCAGCTCATCCTCATCGTCTTCGCCCTGGTCGTGGCCTGGGCGGCGGTTGCGGATGTGCTGCAGCTCCGCCTCCTGCGCGGCTTCGACGTGGGCGCCTACAAAACGCTGGCGGCGTTCAACGAGGCCGTGAGCGCCAACGATGCGCGTCAGCACGTGACCGCACCGCTCCGGGTGGCGGCCTACGCGCTGTCCGGCATCCTGATCCTGGCATGGACCTACCGGGCCAATGCCAATGCGCGTGGCCTTGGCGCCGTGGGCATGCGGTTCACCCCCGCCTGGTCGGTCGGATGGTACTTCATCCCCGTCGCCAATCTCGTGAAGCCCTATGATGCGATGCGGGAAATCTGGAAGGCCAGTGCCCATCCGCAGGGGTGGTCGCAGAATACGGAACCGCTGTCGTTGCGCTGGTGGTGGATATTCCTGCTGCTCGCAATCAGCCTCGCTATCTTCGCGCCGCTGCTGGCCATGCGGGCCAAAGCCCTCGACACGGTGATCGATGCGACCTGGCTGATGCTGGTGTCCGATCTTGCCGGCTTCCTGTCGGCCGGCATCCTGCTGGGGATCATCGCCCAGGTGCAACAGCGGCAGCAGGCGGCCTTCCTCGCCGGCGCCGAGGCCGGGAACGGCGGCTGACCGCGCCGGCCATGCCCTAAGCGGGGTTCGCCCCCCCGTCATTCGCATGGCAACTTCGCCCGCGCATCGCTATATCCGCCCTCCGCTTCGCCAGCGGCGCAGCGCCGACGCATCCGTACGTGCCGCGAGCCCGTCATTGGGCACAGCAACGACGTAACGCGTCCTTTTCGATGGACCCGGCCAGGAATGGGCCGGGGTCGCAAGGGAGACGCCTATGTTGTCTGACCGGCAAGCCGCGATGCGAAGTCCTCGCATCTGAGCCCTGACGCCGCGGCGCCGCGCGCCCCGGCCGTCATTCCCGCTCCGTCCGTCCGGCGCCGCCCCTCCAGGCGGTGATGCCGGCTCACGTCCAGTCGCGAGGATCGTCCGATGGACCTGCTGCGCCTCCGCCCCCCCGCCCCGCCGCTGCTGCCGTGTGTCGATGACCTGGTCGCCGTCGAGCGGCCGGACGTGCCGATGCACTGCCTGCGCCCGGCCGCCATCGTGGCGGCGGCGTCCGGCTTCGTCGCCTCCTTCCCCGGCGCGGTGCTGTATGCGGTGAAGTGCAACCCCGACCCCGCCGTGCTGCAGGCGGTGTGGGCGGGCGGCGTGCGCCATTTCGACTGCGCCTCGGCCCCCGAGGTGGCGCTGGTGCGCGGCCTGTTCCCCGCCGCGGCGATTCACTTCATGCACCCGGTGAAGTCGCGCCCCGCCCTGCGCGCCGCCTGGGCGGCCGGCGTGCGCGACACCGTGTTCGACAGCGCCGACGAGCTGGCCAAGATCCTGCAGGAAACCCCGGACGCGGATCGCGGCCTGTTCGTGCGCCTCGCCCTGCCGTGCCGGCATGCGGTGTATGATTTGTCGGGCAAATTCGGCGCCAGGCTGGACGAGGCCGCCGCCCTGCTGCGGGCGGCGCGTCCGCATGCGGCCCGGCTGGGTCTTGCCTTCCATGTCGGCTCGCAATGCCTGGAGCCGCTGGCCTGGCGGGAGGCGATGGCGCTCGCCGGCATGGCGATCCGCCAGTCCGGCGTTCGCGTCGACATCATCGACGTGGGCGGCGGCTTCCCGGTCGCCTATCCCGATGTCGTGCCGCCGCCGATGGGGGCTTATTTCGCCGAGATCGAGGCGTCGTTCGAGGCGCTCGGCCTGCCCGCAGGCACCACGCTCTGGGCCGAGCCCGGCCGCGCGCTGGTGGCCGGCGGCGTCTCCGTGGTGGCGCAGGTGCTGCTGCGGCGCGGCGACGATCTGTATGTGAATGACGGCATCTATGGCAGCCTGTCGGACGCCGGCGTGCCGGGGTTCCGTTTCCCGGCGCGCCTGGTCCGCCCGGCCGGCGCCGCGCCGTCGCCGCTGCTGCGCGACTTCACCGTGTTCGGCCCGACCTGCGATTCGGCCGACCGGCTGCAGGCGCCGATGCCGCTGCCCGCCGACATGGCCGAGGGCGACTGGATCGAGATCGGCCAGCTCGGCGCCTACGGGGCCTGCCTGCGCACCGGCTTCAACGGGTTCGACACCATCCGCAGCGTGGCCGTGCGCGACGCCCCGATGCTCTAAGGCACGGTTTCCCAGGCGGGTGGGCATCGCTATGCTGCCGCCTGGGAAACGGAGACCGCTCGTGAACAACCTGCCGAGATCGATCGCGCTGGAGGGTGCCTCGAATCTGCGCGACCTCGGTGGCTGGCAGGCGGCGGCGGGCGGGCGGGTGCGGTTCGGCGCGGTGTTCCGTTCCGCCTCCCTCGGCCGCCTGACCGACGCCGACGCGGCCACCCTCGCCGCCACCGGGCTGCGCACCGTGGTCGACCTGCGCGGCGAGCGCGAGCGCCACCACGCGCCGTCGCGGCTGGATTCCCTGCCCGGGGTGGCGGTGCATTGGCTGCCGATCGACCCCTCGCTCGGCGCCTCGCTGCGCGACCTCGCCGCCGCCCGCGAGGCCACCGGCGAGGACGCGATGGAGCTGATGCGCCGCGCCTATGTCGCCTACGCGCTGGAGTGGCCGCACCGCTACGCGGCCATGTTCGACCTGCTGCTGCAGGAAGCGCGGCGCCCGCTGCTGTTTCATTGCACCGCCGGCAAGGACCGCACCGGCCTGGGCGCCGCCCTGCTGCTGAGCGCCCTCGGCGTGCAGCAGGAGGCCATCCGCACCGACTACCTGGCGACCAACCAGCACTGGGCGGGCGAGCCGGAACTCACGGCCCTGTTGCCGCCGGCGGTCGCCGAGGTGCTGCTGCGCGTGCACGCCGAACTGCTCGATGCGGCCTTTGCCGCCATCCACGCCGGGTACGGCTCGCTCGACGCCTATTTCACCCAGCGCATCGGGCTGGACGCGGCAAGGCGCGACCAGTTGCGGGAAGCGCTGCTGAGCTGACGGTCGGCGACGCTCCCGCTCAAACCGCGGTGCCGAACAAGGCCCCGACGCCCGCCGTCACCCCCATCGCCAGCACCCCCCAGAAGGTGACGCGGAGCGCGCCGGGCGCTATCGCCGCGCCGCCCGCATGCGCCGCCAATGCCCCCAATCCGGCGAGAAACACGATCGATGTCGCCGGCACGGCAATCAGCAGGCTCGACGCCGGGGCCAGAACCGTCACGATGAGCGGCAGCGCCGCGCCGAATGCGAAGCTGCCGGCCGACGCGAACGCGGCCTGAATGGGGCGGGCGCGCAGGGCCTCGACGATGCCGAGTTCGTCGCGGGCATGTGCGCCCAGGGCGTCATGCGCCATGAGTTGATCGGCAACCTGGCGGGCGAGCGACGCATCGAGCCCGCGCCCGACATAGATCGCCGCCAGTTCCCGGCGCTCGCCTTCGTCGTCCCGGCTCAGTTCCCGCCGCTCCAGATCGAGGTCGGCGCGTTCCGTATCGGCCTGCGAGTGAACCGACACATATTCGCCGGCGGCCATCGACATGGCGCCGGCAACCAGGCTGGCGATCCCCGCGACCAGCACGTCGCTATGACTGCCTTTCGCGGCCGCGACGCCCAGCACCAGGCTCGCGGTGGAAAGAATACCGTCATTTGCGCCCAACACCGCGGCGCGCAGCCAGCCGACCTGGTCTGTGCGATGTCGTTCCGGGCGTTCGAGCATCATGGGCACCTTGCTGATGTTACGTTTACAAGAACTTGAGGAGCAGAAACCCGCCGACGACGCTGCCGGCCACCGCGCTGGTCACCAGTGTCAACCGCCGATCGATGAAGTCGCGCACCGGTTCGCCGAAATAGTGCAGCAGCGCGGCGACGGCGAAGAAGCGCAGGCCCCGCGTGACGACACTGGCCAGCATGAATATGCCGAAATTGAACCGGGCCGCGCCGGAAGCGATCGTAACGATCTTGTAGGGAATCGGCGTCAGCCCCTTGATCAGGATGACCCACAGCCCCCATTCGGCAAACTTCGCCTGGAACGCCGCGAACGCGCCCTCGTAATGGTAAAGGCGCAGGATCGGCTGGGCCAGCACGTCGAACAGTTCATAGCCGATCAGGTAGCCCAGCGCGCCGCCGGCGACACTCGCGGTGGTGCACACGAACGCCAGCCGCCAGGCGCGGTCGGGCCGCGCCAGCACCATCGGCACCAGCAACGCATCCGGCGGGATGGGGAAGAAACTGCTCTCGGCAAAGCTGACCAGGGCCAGCCACAGGCCGGCCCGGCGACTGCCGGCGAGCGCCAGCACACGGTGATACAGGTTTCGCAACATGAGGCGCGGAGTGCCATGTCCCGGGCGGGCAGGCAAGCAAGGCCGGGACGGCCTTGATGGATCAGGCTCTCCGCCCCGTTCATGGACATCGGGTTTTCCGGCTGCTAACCGGCCCCTGCCCGTTCACCGGGAGGACACGCCGGATGCAGTCCTTTCCGGGGCGGCAGCAAGCCAGTGCAAGGCGGGGAGCCCCGATGACAACAGTGCTTTATTCCGAAACCCTGTACACCGATGACAGCATCGAACGCGACGTGTTCGGCCCGGACGTGCGGGTGCTGGTGCGCGATGTCGGCACCCTGGCCGAGCTCGATGCCGCCGATTGCGAGGCGGTGGCCGGCCTGCTCGTCATGCGCCACGAGGTCACCGCCGAGGATTTCATCCGCTTCCCCCGCCTGCGTGCGGTGGTGCGCATGGGCGTCGGCTATGACCGCATCGACCGCGCGGCGGCGGCCGAGCGCGGCGTGCTGGTGTGCAACGTGCCCGACTACGGCACCACGGAAGTGGCCGACCACACCCTGGCGCTGGTGCTGGCCCTGCGGCGCGGCATTCTGCTCTACCACGACACCCAGCGCGGCGAGGCGCCGGCCCCCTGGCACCCGGTGGAGACACCGCTGGTGCGCCGGCTCGACCAGCAGCGCTTCGGCATCATCGGGCTGGGGCGCATCGGCACCGCGGTGGCGCTGCGGGCGAAGGCGTTCGGCTTCGCGGTCGCCTTCTACGACCCCTACCGCCCGAACGGCACCGAACGCGCCCTGGGCATCGACCGCGCCCCCACCCTGGAGGCACTGCTGGAACGCGCCGACGTGCTGAGCCTGCACGCTCCGCTGACCGAGGAAACCCGGAACATGCTGGGCATCGACCAGTTGCGCCTGCTGCCC
This sequence comes from uncultured Alphaproteobacteria bacterium, assembly GCA_963709085.1. Classification (GTDB taxonomy): domain Bacteria; phylum Pseudomonadota; class Alphaproteobacteria; order Acetobacterales; family Acetobacteraceae; genus Rhodovastum. The sequence goes on along the minus strand of CAVPVB010000007.1, from coordinate 1,771,756 downwards.
GAGGGCGCGGTGGTGGTGAACACCGCCCGCGGCCCGATCCTCGACCTCGCCGCCCTGGAAGTGCTGCTGCGCGAGGGCAGCATCGCCGGCGCCGGCCTCGACGTACTGCCGGTCGAGCCGCCCACCGACCCGGTGCCCGACCTGCTGCGCGCCTACCGGGCGCAGGAGCCCTGGCTGCAGGGGCGCCTGGTTATCACCCCGCACGCGGCATTCCACTCGCCCGAAGCCTGGGCCGACATGCGGCGGAAAGCGGCCGAGACGATGGCGGCGGCGCTGCTGGGCGAGGCGCCGCAGAACGTTGTTGCGGCTGCGGCCTGGTAGGGGCAGGAAGAAAGCAAGGCCAGGGGCTCTGCCCCTGGACCCCGCTAAGGGCGGAGCCCTTAGAACCCATTCTGAAAGGACAGCGACAGGAGGGGGGTTTTGGCGTTTTTCAGGTTGCTTTTGGCCTTTGCGCCCTGGCTGGCGTTTCTGATCATCGCCCAGGGCAGCCTGCTCCGGCTGAAACTCGGGCTGGTCGTGGCGCTGGCGCTGAGCGTGGTCATGGGCGTGACCCGCCTGCATCGAGGCATCATCCTATGGGTCGGGCTGCTGTTTTTCTCCTCTGCAACAGTGGCCGTGGCGTTGCTCGATAACGCCTGGACCGCCCGGCACATGGGCGTGCTGGCAAGCAGCGCCCTGGCAACCGGCGCCTGGATCACCATCGCCATCAGGAAGCCGTTCACCCTTGACTATGCCCTGGAGCACACCGATCCGTCGCTCTGGAACAGCCCGGTTTTCATCAGGACAAATATGATCCTGACGGCGGTCTGGGCCTCCGTCTTTACGTTGAATGCCGTGCTGGCATTGGGGAAGATGGAGCACTTCGTGCTGCCGGAAGTCGGGTATGAAGTCATTTCGTACACATTTCTGATCGGGACGGCGGTTTTTACGACCTGGTATCCTGGGCATTTGCGGCGTGTTCGGCGGATGGCATAGACGCGGGCGATAACTTGCGCATTTCGACGTGAACTGAAGAGTGGATCACGCTTCGCTTTCTGCGCACCTGCCGCGTGCGGAAGCCTGGGCTGGAAGGGCGGCTGGTATTGACGGCGCATGCGGGGTTGCCAGTGGATCATGACGCATCGGGGCCGATGAGGTTTGACGCGAATGTCGGCAATGGATGGGAAACGGCTGCAGGTGGCTTGCGGGGCCGAGGTCTGCTTCGCGCCCATATCGGTCAGAACGTAGGGCGGGAGAGCGCAGCGAATCCGGCCGTTGCAACTGGCGGTTGGCTGGGCATCGGCGGAGGAACGACGGCAGCCCGCAAGAGGCGGGATACGCTTTGCTTTCCCGCCCTACGCTTGCTCGCAACGGTGCGCTTTCCCGGTGACATCCTTAAAGATTTTCTTGAAACAGTCAGGGCAGAACGTGAATGTGGGCTTCGGACGTTGAGCGGTTACCATATTGCATTCGTTATTGCATTCGTTTACCTTGCATGTCATTGAATATAAGATAAAAATTTGAGGGCGACATCATGCAGCCACAGGACTGGGCGGCGATCATAGGCGCTGTCGGCTCGATCGGAGCCGCGTACTATGCGTTCAAAGCGGCAGCGACCGCTGCGGGTGCAGCGACCGCCTGGAAGGATACACTCAAAAACCAGAGCGTCGACAACTGTATAATGGCGCTGCGGGAGATGCGGTCCTCGTTCGAACACGTTATCACCATGATGAAAAACGGCCATGCTCCGGAGAACGTCCAGAGAGAGATCACCATACTATGGACGATAACGTGGAGACGCTTCTACCAGAACTATGGGGTAATGCTCCGATATTTTAAAGAGATTGATCCCTATCTGACGAATCCGGTAGAGAGCAATATCCGCGTCCTATACATGTTTTATACGGGGTATCAGGGTCAACCGTTTCCCGACGTTGGACAAGATCGACTCGATGAATTGAATAACTCGATGATAAATTTATGTTTTGAGGTGCAAGAACTCATGCAAAAACTCGCATGACTACCATACGATTTGCTTCTCTTCTTCTTTGTGGACAGCAAGTAGGGTGGGCTTCAGCCCACCGTCGCATGTTGCCCGGCAGGTTTGGGTTGGTGGGTTGAAGCCCACCCTTGTAATAGCCGACCCTGCTACAGTATCAGCGTCGGCTTTGGAGCTCTCGAGTTCCGAAGCGGCCCGTCCGCTTTCGGCCAAGATCGGACCCGGAACCACCGACGACGAATGTCGACTCCGAGTTGTTAGCGGCCCAATGTCCGCCCTCCGTCAAACCATATACGTAGAGTGTAATGCATAGATTTCGTGCTCGCCTGCTCCCCTTCTTCTGTTCCCTCATGTTGGCAGCGCCATGCCTCGCGGCTCCCCGCGAGCCATGCGGCCCCGACGCCGTAGGCGTATCCCGCGTCATCACCATCAACGGGGGGGAGGGGCTGGCGCTCGGCCTGCAGAGCTACCCGCGCACGCTGGATTTGCACGATCATGAGGTCGTGCTGACATTCGATGATGGGCCGGCGGGGCCGACGCCGCGAGTCCTGGATGCCCTGGCGCGGGAATGTGTTCGGGCAACCTTCTTCCTTATTGGCCGCAATGCCGAAGCCCTGCCCGATCTGGTCAGGCGAGAGATCGCCGAAGGCCATAATACCGGGAGTCATTCCTACAGCCATCCGGACAGCACGCTGCGCCTGATGAACGAGGCGGCGGCCAGGGCCGATATCGAGCGCGGCATCGCCGCCGTCGAAAGGGCGGGCTACGGCGTTGCCGGTGCCAGCCCGCATACGCCCTTCTTCCGCTTTCCCGGCTTCGCGGATACGCCGGCCTTGCTCGCCTTTCTCGCCGGGCGTCGGATAACCGTGTTTGGGTCGGATTTATGGGCCTCCGACTGGCGGAACATGACGCCTGATGCCGAACTCGCTTTGGTGATGTCCCGGCTTGAAAAGCGCGGAAGAGGAATCATTCTTTTTCACGACAGCAAGCTGGCGACCGCAGAAATGCTCCCGGCATTTCTGCGTCAACTGAAGATAAGGGGCTATCGGGTTGTCCATCTGGCGCCAGGGGCCGGCCCGACGCCGGTGGCCGATGCGCCGCCCGGATGGACGTCAACGACCGAGCCGATCATTGCCAGGACGTTGGGGGGAGACGCCATGTCCGGCGAGGCACCACGACGGCGGTAGGACCGCTTTGGGGCAAATGCCGGCTCACAAGCCGCCTTCCGCCCCGATTGACACCCAACCGCCGCCGCGCCCACCCTCCCCTGCCCCGCGCCCGTCCATCGGGTCGCCGGCTTCTCTCGCGGAGAGGAAACCAGCCATGGCAGGCCGCCTGAATGGCAAACGCGCTTTTGTCACCGCCGCGGCGCAGGGCATCGGGCGGGCAACCGCCCTCGCCTTCGCCGCCGAGGGCGCCGATGTCATCGCCACCGACGTGAACGGCGAAAAACTCGCCCGCCTCGCCGCCCCCCGCCTGCGCACCGCGACGCTGGACGTGCTCGACGCCGCCGCCGTCACCGCCGCCGCCAGCGCCGCCGGCCCGATCGACATCCTGTTCAACGCGGCCGGCTTCGTCCACCAGGGCAACGTGCTGGACGCGACCGAGGCGGAATTCACCTTCGCCTTCGACCTCAACGTCCGCTCCATGCTGCGCACCATCCAGGCTTTTCTTCCCGGTATGATTGCCCGCGGGCAGGGCGTCGTGTTGAACATGGCCTCGGTGGCCAGCAGCGTGAAGGCCCTGCCCAACCGCGCCATCTACGGCGCCAGCAAGGCGGCGGTAATCGGATTGAGCAAATCGGTGGCGACCGACTTCGTGAAGCAGGGCATCCGCTGCAACGCGATCTGCCCGGGCACGGTGGAAACCCCGAGCCTGCAGGACCGCATCGCCGCCAACGCCGCCGCCGCCGGCGGGCTGGAAGCGGCGCGGGACGCCTTCGTGGCGCGCCAGCCGATGGGCAGGCTCGGCCAGCCCGAGGAAATCGCGGCGCTGGCGGTTTATCTCGCCTCCGACGAGGCCATTTTCATCACCGGCCAGGCCGTCGTCATCGACGGCGGGATTTCTCTCTGAGAAGGAAAATACGCCATGAAGCTGCTGCGCTGGGGCGCGCCGGGCGCCGAGAAGCCCGGGCTGATGGACGATCTGGGGCATATCCGCGACCTGTCGGACGTGGTGGACGACATCGACGGCCACGCCATCTCGCCCGACGGCCTGTCCAAACTCCTCGCCATCGACCCGCACACGCTGCCCATCCTGCACGGTGAGCACCGCATCGGCCCGTGCGTCGCCCGGCCGCTGAACTTCGTGTGCATCGGCCTGAACTACGCCGATCACGCCGCCGAGACCGGCGGGCGGTTGCCCAAGGAGCCGATCCTGTTTCTCAAATCGCTCGGCGCCTATAGCGGGCCGTACGACGAGGTGAAAATACCGCGCGGTTCGAAGAAGACCGATTGGGAAGTGGAACTGGGCGTCGTCATCGGCGCCCGCGCCAGCTACGTCCCCGAGGACGAGGCGATGAACCACGTCGCCGGCTATTGTATCGTCAACGACGTGAGCGAGCGCGAATTTCAAAGCGAGCGCGGCGGCACCTGGGACAAGGGCAAGGGCTGCGACACCTTCGGCCCCACCGGCCCCTGGCTGGTCACCCAGGATGAGGTGCCCGATCCGCAGAATCTGTCCCTGTGGCTGGACGTGGACGGCCAGCGCATGCAGGACGGCAGCACCAAAGACATGATCTTCGGCGTCCGCGCGCTGGTCTCCTATGTGTCGCATTTCATCACCCTGCATCCCGGTGACATCATCGCCACCGGCACGCCGGCCGGTGTCGGCCTGGGTCGCAAGCCCGAGCCGGTGTTCCTGCGCGCGGGCCAGGTGATGCGGCTCGGCATCCAGGGCCTGGGCGAGCAGCAGCAGAAGCTGGTGGCGGCCTGACCCGGGCAGGGCGCCGAAACAGCGTTGACGCCGATGTGAAGCGCGGGCAGTGACGGGCGGGATGTCCCCCGCCCGTTGCCTGGAACTGCTGGTCCTGCTGATCATCGGCACCGCGCTGCTGCGCCTGCTGACGGCGGCGACGCTCGGCCTGGGCATCGACGAAAGCTACATGGTGGCGTCCGGGCGGGCGCTGCAGCTCGGCTATTTCGACCATCCGCCGCTGTCCTGGTGGCTCGCGCGCGGGGCGGCGCTGCTGCTGGGCAGCGAGCAGCCCCTGGTGGTGCGTCTGCCCTTCGTGGCGCTGTTTTCCCTGTCCACCTTGCTGGTCTATCGGCTGGGCGCGATGGAGGACTCGCCTCAGGCGGGGCTTTGGGCGGCGGTGGCGCTGAATCTCGCCCCGGTCTTTGGCCTCACCACTGGCTCGTGGGTGCTGCCGGATGGCCCGCTGGTCTGCGCCCTGCTCGGCGCCGGGTGCTGCCTGATGCGCGCCCTGCCCGCCGAACGCGGCTGGGGCTGGTGGCTCGGCGCCGGCGCCTGCGCCGGGCTGGCGTTGCTTTCGAAATACTCCGCCGTGCTCACCCTCGCCGGCGCAGCCCTGTATCTGCTGACCAGCCCGGTGCACCGGCGCTGGCTCGCCCGGCCGCAGCCCTGGGTGGCGGCGGCGCTGGCGGCGTTGCTGTTTTCCCCCGTGCTGGCCTGGAACGCGTCGCATGGCTGGGCCAGCTTCGCCTTCCAGGGCGGACGGGCGATGGCCCACAAGCTGAACCTCGCCGCCCCGCTGCTGGTGCTGGCCGGCGCCGCGCTGTTCCTGCTGCCCTGGATCTGGGCCGGGCTGATAGCGGGGCTGGTGCGCGGCCTGCGCGCCGGACCGCGCGCCTGGCGAAGCTGGCTGCTGTGCTGGCTGGCGCTGCCGCCGATCGTGCTGTTCGCCGTGGTGGCGCTGTGGTCGCGCCACGTGCTGTTCCACTGGGCGATGCCCGGCTACCTGTTCCTGTTCCCGCTGTTCGGCGCCGCCCTGGTGCGGCTCGGCCAGTCCCACCCGGTGCTGCTGCGCCGTGCGACCGCCGGCACCGCGGCGTTGCTGGCGGCCCTGCTGCTGATCACCGCCGCCGAACTGCGCTGGCATTGGCTGGGCGTCCTCGCCCCGGGCCTCGATCCGGGGCTGCAGGCGCTGGACTGGACGCCGCTGCGCGACGAACTGGACGGGCGCGGCCTGCGGCACCGCCCCGGCACCATCATCGCCGGCAATTCCTGGTGGGTCACCGGCAAGGTCGATTACGCCCTCGGCGGCGACCCGCCGGTGCTCTGCCTCAACACCGATGCCCGCGAATACGGTCTTTCTCCCGGCCCGGAAGCCCATCTGGGCCAGGATGTTCTGCTGTTCGGCCCGACGCTCGACCTCGCGCGGGTGCAGGAAGCCTATGGCCGCCTGTTCGATTCGATCGACGCGCTGCCGCCTGCCCTGCTCCGCTTCCCCGGCCGGCCGGCGGCGTCGATTCCCCTGTTCCTCGGGCACCACCTGCGCAGCTGGCCTTGAATTCGTTCCCCGCCGCACTGCACAACAGCGCCAGTCAGTCACAGGACGCCATCATGCCCGGTCTTTTCGATCCGCTCGCCCTCGGCGAACTCCAATTGCCCAACCGCATCATCATGTCCCCCCTGACGCGCTGCCGCGCCAACAGCGACGGCCGCGTGCCGAACGCGCTGATGGCCGAATATTACGTCCAGCGCGCCTCCGCCGGCCTGATCATCAGCGAGGCCACCTCGGTCACCCCGATGGGCGTCGGCTACCCGGACACGCCCGGCATCTGGTCGGACGCCCAAATCGCCGGCTGGCGGCTGGTAACCGACGCGGTGCACGCCGCCGGCGGGCGCATCGTGCTGCAGCTCTGGCATGTCGGGCGCATCTCCGACCCGTCCTATCTCGACGGCGCCCTGCCGGTGGCGCCCAGCGCCATCGCCGCCGGCGGCCATGTGAACCTGCTGGGCGGCAAAAAGCCCTTCGTCACCCCGCGCGCGCTGGACATCGAGGAACTCCCCGGCATCGTCGCCGCCTACCGCCTCGGCGCCGAGAACGCGCAGAAGGCCGGCTTCGACGGCGTCGAAATCCACGGCGCCAACGGCTACCTGCTCGACCAGTTCCTGCAGGACGGCAGCAACCACCGCACCGACGCCTATGGCGGCCCGATCGAGAACCGCGCCCGGCTGATGCTGGAAGTCACCGACGCCTGCATCGACGTGTGGGGCGCCGGCCGCGTCGGTATGCACCTCGCCCCGCGCTGCGACGCCCAGAGCATGGGCGACAGCAACCCCCCCGCCACCTTCAGCTATGTCGCCAACGAACTCGGCCGCCGCAATCTCGCCTTCCTGTTCACCCGCGAACGGCTGGCCGACCCGCGCCTGACGCCGCAGATCAAGGCGATCTTCGGCGGCCCGGTGATCGCCAACGAAGACCTGACTCAGGCGACCGCGGAACAGCTATTGGCCAACGGCGAGGCCGACGCGGCAGCGTGGGGGAAACTGTTCATCGCCAACCCCGACCTGCCCCGGCGCTTCGCCGAGGGGGCGGCGTTTAATACGCCGGATTTTTCCACGTTCTTTGGCGGCGGGGCGCGGGGGTATGTCGATTATCCGGAGCTTGAGGGGGCACCTGCATAAACAAGGAAGGCCAGGGCTCTGCCCTGGACCCGCCAGGGGGCGGTGGCCCCCTGGACCCCGCTCTGGTTCAGGCTGTTCCAGCACGCACTTCCGCTACCGCGGCTTTGGCCGCCTTGGCCATCAGGCTGCTGTCGCTCATGATCGTGGTCAGCCGGAAACCCATGCCGATCGCCCGCGCGGCATAGGCGGCACTGCCGGTGTGGATGCCGGCATACAGCCCGCGCTTGCCACAGGCCGCGATCAGCCTGGCGTAGATCTCCAGGAAAAACACATCCTCGTGGTCGAACTTCGGCGTGCGGCCATAGGAAAACGCCAGATCGGTCGGCCCGACATACACGCCGGCAATGCCCGCCACGTCGAGAATCGCCTCCATGTTCTCCACCGCCTCGCGCGTCTCGATCATCGGCAGCACAAGCGTTTCGTCATTGGCGGTCGCCTGATAACCGGAGGCTTCGCCATACAGACCGGCGCGGATCGGACCGTTGGAGCGGACGCCGCACGGCGGATACTTGGCGGAACGAACCAGCGCTTCCGCCTCGCCGCGATTGTTCACCATCGGGCAGATCACCCCCATGGCACCGCCATCCAGCACTTTGCCGATAATGCCCGGCTCGTTCCACGGCACCCGTACCAGCGGCGTGACCGGATGCGCCTGCATGGCCTGAAAACACTGCACCATGGACAAATAGTCCTGCACCCCGTGCTGCAAATCCACGGTGACGCTGTCGAAGCCGCACTGCGCCATCACCTCGGCCGAGAAGCCGGACGGAATGGCCAGCCAGCCATTCACGGCAGCCTTGCCGGAGGCCCAGAGTTGCTTGAGTTCTGTTGGCCATGCGCCGCTTTCCCCCGCCGGACGGGGGATAACGCTAGGGCCGGCGGCGGACGGGGTCAATTCGCGCGGGCAGACACGGAAACGGGACAGCCAACATGCCTGGGACGCATTCCCGTTGAGGCGCTTAGGGGAAACATTAACTTTTTTCCGGCAGGAACACTGGAACACCTAATCTTGTGGCCTCGTCACAGTTGCAGCTCAGTCCGGAGAAATCCATGTCGTACATCTACGGATCCCTTAGCATACGACTAAAAATTGTCCTGGCTTTCGCATTCATGCTGTGCTGCACGATCGGACTCGGCTTGTTCTCCATCCAGCGGCTTGAAGCTGTGAATGCCAATGCGCAAGAAATCAAGGATACCTGGCTACCGAGCACACGCATCCTCGGTCATCTGTCCCAGATCAGCGAGCGGCTGAGACAGTCCCGGGCATCGCTTCTACTGGTTGTGAACGATGAGCAGCGAACCCAGGTTGCCGCAATCATGCAGGAGCAATTGCGGACATACGCGCGAGAACGAGAGGATTATCAGCGCCTGGTCTCGCCAGGCGAGGAACAGCGTCGGGTTGACGAATTCGACGCGGCCTGGAAACACTACCTTGAGATTGAGGACCGCGTTGCTGAGTTGATGACGCAAGGCAAGCGTGACGAAGCGATCACGTTGTTCAGGGGCGACGGGTCGAAGGCGATGCTGGCGTTCCGTGATTCCTTGCAGGCCGACATCGCGCTGAACGTGCGCGAAGGCACAAAAGCTGCCGACACCGGCGCCGAACTCGGCGCTTCGGCGGTTCGCTGGATTCTGGCGGCGCTGGTCTTCGCCTCCCTGCTCTGCATCGGTGTTGGCTGGGCGATCATTCGCGGCATTTCCCTCCCGATCGGCATCATGACCGCAGCCATGCGTCGCCTGGCGCAGGGCGACACAACGATCGAGATTGCCGGCGTCGGGCGCGGCGACGAAATCGGCGCGATGGCGGGGGCGGTCGAGGTGTTCAAACAGAACGCCATCGAGCGTGCCCGGCTGGAAGCCGAACAGCAGCAGGCGGAAACGCAAGCGGCGACGGAAAAACAGGCCGCTCTGGTCGGCATGGCAGAAAAGATCGAGGTGGAGACCAGCGCGGCACTGGAGCAAATCGGCAGCCGCATCGGCAGCGTAACGGCGACCGCCGAAGATATGAGCGCCTCTGCCAGCCGCAACAGCGCCGCCGCCCGCAGCGCGGCGACGGCCGCAACGCAGGCCCTCACCAACGCGCAGACCGTGGCGAGCGCCGCCGAGCAACTCAGCGCCTCGATCCGCGAGATTACAGGTCAGGTCAACCGGTCCGCCGCGGTCGTCGGCCGCGCGGTCACCGCCGGCGGTGAAACCCGCGCCCAGATAGAGGCGCTGAGCGAGCGGGTCGGGCGCATCGGCGCGGTCGCCGACATGATCAGCGAAATCGCCGCCAAGACCAACCTGCTGGCGTTGAATGCCACCATCGAGGCGGCGCGGGCGGGCGATGCCGGCAAGGGCTTCGCTATCGTGGCCAGCGAGGTGAAGCAGCTTGCCACCCAGACCGCGCGCTCGACCCAGGAGATCACCGGTCACATCGGCGAGGTTCGTGCCGCCACCGGCGCGTCGGTTGTCGCGGTGCGGCAGATCGAGCAGACGATCGCGGAGATCCACGCGATCGCCGGTTCGATCGCCGCGGCGGTGGAGCAACAGGGCGCGGCCACGGCGGAGATTGCCCGCAACGTATCGGAAACCGCCGCCGCGGCCGATACGATGACCAACCGTACGACCGAGCTTTCCGACGAGGCCGATAAAACCGGGCACTCCACTGCCGAAGTGCTGGATTACATGAATCTTCTGAACAGCGGCATCGAAGCCCTGAGGCGCGCGGTGATCAACACGATCCGCACCTCCACTGCCGAGGTGGATCGTCGCACCTGCCGCCGCCGGCCCTGTCTGACCGATGCCACGATCACCTGCCAGGGGCAGACGGGAAATGCCGTAATCCGCGACATTTCCGAACAAGGCTGCCAAATGGAAACGGCATTGCATCTCCGGCCCCGACAGCAGATTGAACTCAGGCTGAGCCGCTTCGGCAAGCAGGTGCAGGGCAACGTGGTGTATTCGGACGATCATCGGGTGCGCATTGCCTTCACCGGCGACGGGCTGACCGCCGGCGATGCCGACCGCATCAGCGTGGAGACAATCCCCGATCTGGTGCAGCTGACCAAGAACGATCACATCGCTTTCGTCAAAAAGGTGGTTGACGCCGTCGCTGCACGCGAGAAACAGCCACCTGGCAGCCTGGCGACGGTGCATCGCTGCCGCCTCGGCCGCTGGTATGACGGCGTTAGCGATCCCGCCACACAGGCGCTGCCGGCGTTCAAGGCAATCAATGAGCCGCATCATGCCGTGCATGAATCAGGCCGCAAGGCGCTGGCTGCTCTGGCAACTGACGACATGGCGGCAGCGGAGCGCGAAATCGCAACGTTACGTGAGGCTTCGAACCGCGTGATGCAGAGCCTCGACGCATTCGGCCGCGAATATACGCTCGGTGCCGGAGCGGGCACCCAGGCGCTGCACGGCAAACAGGCCGCCTGATCGCCGCATGATGCTTTTCGCCATGGCGCGGCGGCTCCCCCGCCGCCCGCCTCCTGACGCCTTGCCAGCGCGCCCGGCCATCAGCCCGCCATCCGCCGAACCCGTCGGCCGGATGACGGGCCGGGCGGCGTCCGTCGTCAGGAAAAGAAGCCGCGGTGGCTATACGGGGTTGGGGAACTGAGTGTCGCCCAGTAATCGTCCTCGGTTACCGTCACCGTATCGGCCGACACCGAAACACTGCCATAGGCCTCCGGCGTGTAGTTGGGAATGCCCTGGACACCATAGGTTTCCATGCCGATCGTCAGGGCGCTGGACAGGCTCGCGGCAGTGCCGCCGGCATAGGTCGCGCTGGCATCCTGAAACACGATCGGCGTGGTGAGGAAGTCGCTCAGCGGCGGTTGAAACAACGAATAGCCATTCGACCACTCGGGAGTCTCGACCACGAATTCAGCCGAGTTCCCGATCAGGCTGGTCCCGTTCGGCGCGGTCAGGCTGGTCTGATAGGTCTGGTGTGTTTTCAGGTCATCGAACAGAAAATTGGCCGTGGTAGAGCCCGCGCCGGCCGTCTCGACGGTGATATTGACGGTGTCGCCCGGATTGACCTTGAAGGCCGACGACGCGATGGTATTGCTACCCGCCGGGTACCACTCATCCCAGGCGGAGTAGCTCACCGTCGTTTTTCCACTGGCGCCGGTCGTCACCGTTTCCTGGATACCCGCCTGAGCGACGTCATTGGAATTGAAGCCATCCAGCCCCACCCATGAGGCAACGTCCGTCATGGTCGCGCCCTTGATGGAAACCTGCGAGACGGCCGGCACCGTCCATTGCGCTGATACCGTACTGAAGCTTTTGCCTGGGGCGGCCTGGATGACCGCCCCGGACCAGTTGGTGGAGGTCAGGTTTGTCGACGTCGTCATGGAAGATGTCCTCAATCGTTTGTTATGTGCATCAAGCGACGGGCCCCATCACCTCGGACCGTTATCGGCGCCCCCTTGTAGCGCGCATTCATCTTAGCGTGATTAACACCACTTTGGAATGAATTTCCCCTCAACAGTCTGCGGAAAAACCCCTTTGCGAACCCACCTCGATTTTCGGGAGGACCATGGAGCCGGCTCATCGGCCCGGCCCCCAGGTGATCTGCGCGGCGACGATCGGCCCGCTCAGACTCGATAAGGGGTTCGTTATCACGCGCAAAGAATGCCTGCGGAACGCCTGACCCTTGCAAATAGGCGGGAACATCGTTTCGGGCTGCTGCACCCGCCGGCCGCCAATGCGCTCCACGTGCCGGATACTCGTAAAATGCACGTAAAACTTCATAACCCGACCTCGACACGGCGGCATCGCCCCCTGATGCCTTGCCAGCGCGCCCGACGGGCGCCCAAGCTGCGCGCCGGAAGCATTGAAAGCCGCCACCCGTCCGGAGGACCCATCATGCCCGCATCAACCGAAGCCGCGATCGCCGCCGCCCGCGCCTTCCTCGGCGAGCGCCTGACGACCAATGCCGGCCTGCGCGAGCACCACAGCCATGGCCAGGACACCCAGAGGCCGGTGATGCCGGATGCGGTCGCCTTCGTCGAAACCACGCAGGAAGCCGCCAGCCTGCTCGCCCTCTGCAACAGCCATGGCGTGCCGGTGGTGCCGTACGGCACCGGCACCTCGCTGGAGGGCCATGTCACGCCGGTGCGCGGCGGCATCAGCCTCGATCTTTCGCACATGACGCGCATCCTGCAGGTGAACACCGCCGACCTCGATTGCCGGGTGGAGGCGGGGGTGACGCACCGGGCGCTGAACGTGGCACTGCGCGACCAGGGCCTGTTCTTCCCGGTCGATCCCGGCGCCGACGCCTCGATCGGCGGCATGTGCGCGACGCGCGCCAGCGGCACCAATGCGGTGCGCTACGGCACCATCCGCGAGAACGCGCTCGGCCTGACCGTGGCGCTGGCCGACGGGCGGATCATCCGCACCGGCGGCCGCGTCCGCAAATCAGCCACCGGCTATGACCTGACGCATCTGTTCATCGGCTCGGAAGGCACGCTCGGCGTCATCACCGAAATCCAGTTGCGCCTGCACGGCATCCCGGAGGCCGCCAGCGCCGCGGTGTGCCAGTTTTCCTCGCTGGTGGAAGCGGTGGAGACGGTGGTCGCCATCATGCAGGCCGGCATTCCGGTTGCCCGCATCGAATTGCTCGACGAGGTGCAGATGGCGGCCAGCATCGCCTATTCCGCCCTGGACGAATTCGCCGCCTTGCCCACCCTGTTCTTCGAGTTCCACGGCAGCCCTGCCGGGGTGGCCGAGCAGGCCCAGGACGCCGAGGAAATCGCCAAAGGCTTCCACGCCCGGCAATTCCGCTGGGCCACCAGCCAGGAAGACCGCAGCCGGTTGTGGAGGGCGCGCCACGACGCCTACTGGGCGGGGTTGGCGTCCCGGCCCGGGCACCGCGGCATCGCCACCGACGCGGTGGTGCCGATCTCCCGCCTGGCCGAGGCCATCCTCGGCGCCAAGCAGGACATCGTCGCCTCCGGCCTGTCGGCGCCGATCGTCGGCCATGTCGGCGATGGCAATTTCCACACCGTCATCCTGGTGCCGCCCGTGCCCGACGCACTGGAGCGTGCCTGGGCGCTCGACCGCAAAATCGTCGCCCGGGCGCTGGCCCTCGGCGGCTCGTGCAGCGGCGAGCACGGGGTGGGCCTGGGCAAGCGCGAATTCCTGGAGCGGGAGCATGGGACGGAGGCGCTGGCGGTCATGCGCAGCGTCAAGGCAGCGCTGGACCCGCGCGGCATTCTCAATCCGGGCAAGATTTTCCTGGACTAATCCCTGGAGGGACGCAGCCCCGCGCGCCGTCGCGTGAAGGCTCCGCCCTGGACCCGGCAGGGGCCTGAGGCCCCTGCCCCCCATTATGGGTTCCAAGGGCGCAGCCCTTGGTGGAAGTCCAGGAGGCAAAGCCTCCTGGCGGGATCCTGGGTTGCGCCCCGGCGCCGGGGACTTACTTCGGCATCACTTTGTCCAACTGCTTCTCGCCAGGCATTTGTCCGCTCTCATGCTCGGCACCGGCCGCGCCTTTCTCCGCCGCTCCCGGTGACGCAGTAACCCCGTGCATCGCTCCCGACGTGGTTGCGCGTTCCGTCGCCTGTCCCTTTGCCGCGCCGTCGGCACAAGCCGGCCCATTGGCACCGCCGCACGGAGTTTGGGCATTTACTGCGGTTCCGCCGAGCAGCACGAATGCCGACACAGCGGCAAACAGAGGAATCATTCTGGACATTGCGGTCTCCCTTGACCCGACTTCTATTCTGAACGTTTTCTGGGCTGGCAGGATGGAAGGCCCGTCGCATTGACGTGGCGTCCCTCCTTTTTTTGACGGTCATCGCCGTCCCCGGCTGTACCGTGCGCGCCCTATACCACAACCGGCCTCTGCGGTGGAAACCCCCGGCCCGTCCGGCAAATCCTCCCCTGTCTTGCGGAAAGTCCATGCCGGGCTTGCCGAATGGCCCGCCGCCGGCCCGGCCGCGCCTGCCTGCATCGCGACCTTGTGGTTCACGTTCGGGTGTGGTGGCGGCGGCGGCGCCCGCGTTGCGATGCGGCCAGGACGGACCATGTCAGGCAGACCGGTAAGGTCGGAGGCCTGGGCATGACGGCAGCAGTCGAAACCGCGGGCGCATCCCGCGGACGGGTACGCGAGGCATTGGATTACCTTCTGTGGGCCTACACGCCGTTCCGGCCGATGGGGGCGCGCGAGCTGTACGAACTGGTTTCCACCAACGCCTTCACCGCGCGCGGGCTTTATCTCAACCTGGGCTATTGGAAGGCGGCGCGCACGATCGACCAGGCCTGCGAGGCCTTGGCCGCCCTGGTCGCGGAGGCCGCGGCGATCGGTCCGGGTGACGATGTCGTCGATGTCGGTTTCGGATTCGCCGACCAGGATGTGCTGTGGATGCAGCGCTTCGCGCCGCGCCGCATCACCGGCCTGAACGTCACGCCATCACAGGTCCGGATCGCCCGCGCCCGGGTCGCCCGGCTCGGTCTGGCCGACCGGATCGACCTGCGGGAGGGCTCGGCCACCGCGATGCAACTGCCGGACGCCTCGTGCGACGTCGTCACGGCGGTCGAGTGCGCCTTCCATTTCGACACACGGGAGCGCTTCTTCGCCGAGGCGTTCCGCGTGCTGCGGCCGGGCGGGCGGCTCGTGCTGGCCGATGTCATCCGCAACGCGCCCGAGCCGCACGGTTTCCGCCGCCGGCTGCAGGAATTCACCTGGGCCGGCTTCGCGCAGAAATTCGCCATCCCGCCCGCCAATGCCGACCGTCGCGACAGCTACACCGGCAAGCTGCAGGCGGCCGGATTTACCGGGCTGCGCGTCAACTCCATTCGCGAGCAGGTATTTCCCGGCTGGCATCGGGCGATGGCGGAAGATGCCGCCCTGCTGCGGCGGTTTCATCTGGCCGGACGCCTGCCCTACCGGCTGCTGCTGCGCCTCGATGCGAACACCGTTTACAGCGCCTTCGACTACGTGCTGGCGGCAGCCCGCAAGCCGGCCTGAGAGTTTGAAAAAGCCTGAGAGTTTGAAAAAGCCTGAGAGTTTGAAAAAGAATGCCCGCAAGCCGCCGAACGACGCCGAAAAACTCAATGATATCAGCGGGTATTCTTTTTCAAGTTCGATTGTTTTTCAAGCTCTGAGTTCACCGCGCCATGGAGACCCGAGCATGACCGGCTGGACCACCGCCGACATCCCCCCGCAGCATGGGCGGCTTGCCGTCGTCACCGGCGCCACCGGCGGGCTTGGCTATGAAACGGCGCTCGCCCTGGCCCAGGCCGGCGCCGAAACCGTGCTGGCGAGCCGCAGCGACACCAAGGGGTTGGCGGCGCTGGAGCGAATCCGGGCGGCGCACCCGGGCGCCAACGTTCGCTTCGAGAAACTCGATCTCGCCTCCCTGCGATCGGTAGCCGCCTGCGCGGACCGCCTGCTGGCCGCCAACCAGGGCATCGACCTGCTGGTCAACAACGCCGGCGTGATGGCGCCGCCGCGGCGGCAGGAAACGGAAGATGGCTTCGAGCTGCAATTCGGCACCAACTACCTCGGCCATTTCGCGCTGACCGCGCGGCTGCTGCCGTTGCTGCGGCGGGCCGCCAAACCCCGCGTGGTGAACGTGAGCAGCGTGGCCGCCCGGCAGGGCGCCATCGCCCTCGATGACCTGCAGAGCGCGCGGACCTACGTACCGATGCGGGCCTATGCGCAGACGAAGCTGGCGATGCTGATCTTCGCGCTGGAGTTGCAGCGGCGCAGCAATGCCCATGGCTGGGGGCTGATCAGCAACGCCGCCCATCCCGGCTGGGCGCGCACCGACATCATCACCAACGGTCCGGCCGAGAACGGCCACGTCCAGGGGCTCTGGCGCTTCGCCCCGCTGATGGCACCCCTGTTCAGCCAGTCGGCCGCGCAAGGCGCGCTGCCCATCCTGTTTGCCGCGACATCCCCGGATGCGCGCGCCGGCGGCTACGATGGGCCGGCCGGCTTCGCCGAACTCAAGGGGCCACCGGCGCCGGCCCGGGTGCCCCCGCAGGCGCAGGACAAAATGGTCGCGCACCGTCTGTGGGACGCATCGGAACGCCTGACCGGCCTGACCTTCGGAGATGGCGCATGAAGGTCATCGTCCTTGGGGCCACCGGCGGCACCGGGCGCGCGGTCATCCGCACCCTGCTGGAAGGCGGCCACCAGGTAACAGCCTTCGCCCGCGACCCGTCGAAACTGGGCACGCAGCCCGGCCTGTCGGTGGTGGCGGGCGACGCCATGAATCCCGCCGACATATCCCGCGCCGTCGCCGGGCACGATGCGGTGGTGGTCAGCCTCGGCAATTCGCAGAACGCCTATGCCCTGCTGTTCGGCGCCAAACGCACCACGCCGAAAAATATCTGCGAGATCGGCACCCGCAACGTCATCGCCGCCATGCGGGCAGCGGCGATTTCCCGGCTGGTCTGCGTCACTGCCTTCGGCGTCGGCGACACGCGCGACAAACTGCCGCTGCCGTTCAAGATCTTCTACCGGATCGTCCTGCGCGAGCACATGGCCGACAAGGAACAGCAGGAAAAGCTGGTCAAGGCATCCGGTCTGGACTGGACCCTGGTGCAGCCGGTCGGGCTGGCCGATGGGCCCGCCGCCGGCACCTGGCTGGCGAGCCCATCCGGAGAGATCCGCAAGCCGATGGTCAGCCGAGCGGATCTCGCCGGTTTCATCGCCACGGAACTGGCGGGTCCCGGCCATGTGCGGGAGACGATCGCCTTTTCCGGCTAGCCGTCAACGCGCGACGCCGGAACGCTACCGCCTCACGCGGCGGTAAGCTGTTTCTTCTCCGCCGCAGCCGTCCTCTCCACCCCCGTTTTCGCCGCAACATAGCGCAGGAATGCGGGCGAAGCCTGTCCGGTCACGAACTCGACATGCAGGTCGCCGTTCGGGTCGCGGCCCCGTACCTCGAATCGCACATGCGCGTCTTCACCCGGGCGATCCAGCCGCAGCATCCCTGCACTGCCCACATCCGTATGCTGCAGTTCCGCCAGCCACGCCCCGCCCGCCGATATGTCGCGCAGCCGCGCCGGAACCGACGCCCGCCCGGAAAGCTGCACCGTGCAGCTCTCGTCCACGCGGCTGCGCATCTCCTGGCGGCGTTCCGCATCCACCGTGGATGTGCGCACCACCCGCACGATCGAGGCGCGCAGTTCGCCAATGCGCTCCGCCACATCGCGCGAACCGAGCCGCACTGCCGCGGCACGCTGGCCGGTTTCCTGTGCATCGCGCGAGACCTCGGCAATGCTGGTGGACACCTGCCCCGCCGCCGCCGCCGTTTCCACCGCGCTGCGGGCGATCTCCTGCGTAGCCGCCGCCTGCTCCTCCACCGCCGCCGCCACCGCCACCGCAATCTCGGCCGTCGCCCCGATGGCGCGGCCGATGTCCGCCACCGCCGCCACCGTCGCCCCGGTGGCATCGCGAATGCCGCTGACCTGGCGGGTGATCTCCTCAGTGGCCTTCGCGGTCTGGGCCGCCAGCGCCTTCACCTCGCCCGCCACCACGGCGAAGCCGCGCCCTGCCTCGCCGGCCCGCGCCGCCTCGATGGTTGCATTCAGCGCCAGCAGGTTGGTCCGGCTGGCAATGTCGCGAATCAGGTTCACCACCGTGCCGATACTTTCCGCCGAGGACGACAACGAGCGTATCCGCTCCTGCACCCGCTCGGTGCTCGCAACGGCCTGGCGGGAACTGTCGCTGGCATGGGCGACCTGTCCCGATATCTCCCGGATCGAGGCGGTCAATTGCTCGGTGGCCGCACCGACCGATTGTGCATTGGCCAGGGTACGGCCGGCCGCCAGCGACACTTCCCCCGCCAGGGCGCCGACCCGCTCGGCTGACGCCGCCATGTCGGTCGCTTCACCCGCCATCGCGTCGGTCCGCGCCGCCACGCGCGTCATGGCCGCACCGCTCTCGGTCTCGACCGTCGAAGCCATCTCCTGCAGCGCCGCGCGCCGCGCCGCGTCGGCCAGCCGGAGCTGTTCCTGCTGGGCCCGGCGCATATAGGCCAGCCGTGCCCGCATCGCCCGCAGCAGGCGGGCAACGTCCCAGAACTCGTGCGGCGCGGGCAGCTCGATCTGGTGCGACACGTCGTCGCGCGCCACCGCATCGAAATGCTGGTGCATGCGCCGCAGCGGCTGCCGCACGGAGAGCAGCACCAGCCACGCCAGCCCCCCCGCCAGCAACGCGCCGACCGCCACGGCGGCCGAGACCAGCCACACCCGGGTGACGAGACTCTGGTGTGCCGACGCATACTCCTCGCCGGCCACGCGAAGCTGCAGCGCCACCAGCGCGCGCAGCGTCGCCATCGGCGGATCGAGCAATGCATCGGCGCGCTGGCGCAAATGCTCGCCCAGCGCCGCGCCCCGCTGCTGCTCGGCCAGATGCAGCGCCGGCTCGAGCCCGCCCTGGTTATAGGCTGCAAGCTGGGCGCCGAAGCTGCGCGCCATCTCCGCCGCCTCCGGGGTCAGATCGGTCGCGAGATAGGCCGCCCAGCTCTGGTCGATCCGCGCCGTCCCCGCCCGCACAGCGGCGATATGCTCCGGCACCGCGTCGGCATGCCCGTCGCGCAGATCGGTCGCGGCCAGCAGAAGCTGCCACGCCCCCTCGTGCAACTGGTCGAGGATCAGCGAAAGCTGCCCGGCACAAACGGTGCGGTCCTCATAGACCGTCTGCAGCGACGCTTCGGTGCGCCACATGCCCTGCAGCCCGGCCCCGCCCACCAACAAGGTCCCCAGCACCGTCGCCAGGCACAGGGCGCCCAGCCGCGTGGTCACGTTCGCCCATACGCCGCGCAGGCGCGTCAGTGGAGTCGATGGCACCAGTTCGCCATCGAGCAGTGCCAGCCCGCGTGCATCGCCGGCCCGGATGCGCGCATAGGCGGCCTCGGCCGCCGCGACCTTCTCGCGTGCCGGACGCAGCCGGATGGAAATGTAGCCGGTGATCCGGCCATCCTCGACCACCGGCGTCACGTTGGCCTGCACCCAGTAGAAATCGCCCGACTTGGTGCGGTTCTTGACCAGCCCTTCCCACGGCCGGCCGGCCTTGATGGTCTTCCACAGATCGGCAAACGCCTCGCGCGGCATGTCCGGGTGGCGGACGAGGTTGTGCGGCGCGCCGATCAGTTCCTCCGAGGTGAAGCCGCTGATGTCGAGAAATGCCTTGTTGACGAAGACGATACGACCTCCGGTATCGGTACGGGAAACGATCGTCTCCCCTTCTGGCAGGAAGACCTCGTGGTTGGTGACAGGCTCATTCACGCGCACGGCTGCTTCTCCCGGTCCGGCATTTTTCGATATAAGTCCATCGGATGCGACGAACTGCGCCGAGGCGTGGCGCGCCTCCCGTACAGATCGATCCGCGATCGGCTACGCTTGTCACGACACCGCGCCTATGCCCCGGCAGGGCGGGACCGTCGCGGCGCCGACCTCCTGTTTCACAGAGTCGCCTATAGAAACGGTTAACTTCGTGCCGCCCAATTGCCCCCTCACGATCACAGGGGGGCAATCGGAAGCCGGACATCCTGGACCGGGCGACGTGGCACACTGATATGTTCAGCCGGCAACCATGAGGACCGTTTCGCGGCCGGTTCCGGACAGCGGCAAGCAGGTGGCGGGCGGCGGGTTTCGGTTGCGAACGGCCTCGTTATACATGGCTCATCATGACGATCATCGTTACGTTACAGCAATAATAATCGAGTCGTTTACGGGCGCACGTTTTGACCGTTCCGGTGCGACAATGGCGTGATTTTGAATGACGGGGTCCAGGCGCAAAGCCCCTGGCAGGCGCCGGGCCAGCGCCCGCTAACGCACCGGCAAATGCCGTGCGATGTACGGCGGAAGTTGGAACGATGACCAGTGGACCTCCGGCGTCCAGTACCTGGGTCGTGCCCAGGATGCCGGCCGCCGCCGCGCGGGCTCGGATAATGTCCACCGGCACCGCGTCCAGCCCGGGCGCCTTGGCGGCGAATCCGAGGGTCATGAAGCCGCCGACATAGGTCGGCACCGCGGCCACGTAGGCGCCCACATGCGGAAAGAAACTCCCCCGCCGCAGGCTGGTCTCCCGCAGTTCGTCCGCCTGCATGAAGGGCACGCCGCACTGGTTCACGATCAGCCCGCCCGGTGCGAGGATGCGGGCCGCGTTGGCGTAGAATTCGTCGGTGAACAGCACCTCGCCGACGCCGATCGGATCGGTGGAATTGACGATGATGGCATCAAACGCCGCATCCGGCGCGCGCTGCACGTAATCGATGCCGTCGCCGACGATCACCTCGGCGCGCGGATCAGTCCAGGCCTGGCCGCCGATGCCGGGCAGGAACTGCCTGGACAGACGGATCACCTCCCCGTCGATCTCCACCATCACGGCACGGGCGACGGTGCGGTGCTGCAGCACGTGCCTCAGCACGCCGCCGTCGCCGGCACCGATGATGAGCACGCGCCCGGCCGCGCCATGCGCCAGCAACGGCACATGGGTCAGCATCTCCTGGTAGACGAACTCGTCGCCCTCGGTGATCTGCACCACGCCGTCGAGCAACATGACCCGTCCATGGGTCTCGCTCTCGAAGATCATGATGTCCTGAAAATCGCTCTGCACCCGGGCCAGTTCGCGCACCACGCGGAAACGCTGGCCCCAGGCGGCGTACAGAGTCTCGTTCACCCAGGAATTGGTTGTCCCCGAATGCGTAACCATCGCCGGTCTCCTTCCGCAGAGCGTCTCCTCACGCAGAGCAGGCGGGTACCCACCGGCACCCGCCTACGCTTTCGTCAGCCCATGCTTCCGCTGGATCTCGCTGGGATCAGGTGGTGCGCCCGCGGCGCTGCTCGTCAAGCTGCACCGTGGCGGGCGTGAAGGCGCGCTGCAGCACGGGCACAGACAGGTACGGATCGCAGGCACCGCACATGAAGAGGTCCACGGCTGCGAAGTTTCGTTCCGGCCACGTATGGATGGAGATATGGCTCTCCGCCAGCACCACCACGCCCGACACGCCACCATTCGGCGTGAAATGGTGGAAGTGGCTGTGCAGAATGGTCGCCCCTGCCGCCAGCGCCGCCTCGCGCAGGGCGGCGTCGATGTGGTCGGGATCATCGAGCTTGCTGGCGCCCCACAGGTCCACCAGCAGGTGGGTTCCTGCGAAGCGCATACCATCGCGCTCGACAAAATAGTCCTTGCGATCGTCCTCGGCACCCGCCGAACGGATTGCAGTCGTCTGGTTCTCGCTCGGGAAATCCGAGACCATCCCCAGTTGCGTGAGTGCGTTCACCGCATCCCTCCATAACCAGCAGACAGCCTGGGGGACGCGGGCCGCATGCGCGCGCCCCCGGGGGCCAAGGCGGCGGAACATGAGGAAAAAGGGGGGGGGCGCAAGTGCAAACGGACCCCCCGCCCCACGAATTATGCATGTCGGCAGCGCAAGGAGGGCCAGCGGGTTATTGGCTCTCCCGCCCTCATCAACAACGCGTTCCAGGCACAAGCCGCCCCTTGCAGAACTGGTTGCGGAGCGGACCAAAGGGCAGCGACCCGGCTGCCGCACCGCGCATCAGCGCCCGGGAGCCCCCAGCACACCGCCGGCGAGCGCGGTCTCACGGCGGGCCCGTGGCAGGTCCTCGGGCAGCTTTACCGGCGTCGTGGTGAGCAAGCGGAGCATGTCGCCGGTGCGTCCCTGCGGCAGGCGGGCAAGATCGTGGTCACGCAACTGCCCGAGCACCGCCTCATCGCCGGCCTGGGAGGCGGCGGCGGCCAGCCGCAGCAACGTGCCCGCCTGCGCTTCGGTCAGCATGCCCTCCGCCGGCACGAGAAGATCCGTGTAGTGACGCAAGGCGGCGGTCGCGCCCTTCCAGTCCTTGGCCTGCTCCAGCAACTGGCTGCGCAGCTCGATCGCGGCTGGCGCATCCAGCGCCTCCAACGCGGCGGCGGCGCGGGCGG
Source organism: uncultured Alphaproteobacteria bacterium (assembly GCA_963709085.1). Classification (GTDB taxonomy): domain Bacteria; phylum Pseudomonadota; class Alphaproteobacteria; order Acetobacterales; family Acetobacteraceae; genus Rhodovastum. The sequence goes on along the minus strand of CAVPVB010000007.1, from coordinate 1,749,296 downwards.
GATCGCCCTTGGCGGCGGTGGCGCGCGCCCAGACCAGCACGCGCGGCTCCAGCACCGGCGGCGGCAGGGTATCGACGGAAGTGGCACCGAGCGCCGACAACGCGCCGGGAGCGTCGCCCAGCAGCAGCCGCATCGCCGCGAGACGGCCGCCGAGCTCGGCGCGGACCACGCCGGGCTGGGCAGCGGCGACCAGCTTCTCCAGCACCGGGGCGGCCCGCCGCGGCAGATCCAGCGCGGCCAGGCGCTCGGCCAGCTTCCTGGCCAGCGCCAGCCCGGCCTCGCCTTCGGCGATCAGGTCGGGGTTTTCCTCGGCAATGGCCACCAGCTCGAGCGGCGGCATCGGCGTCTGGGCATCGGCCGCGAGGGCGGTGGAAAAAATCGATTCCATGCGGGCATGCAGCGTGTCCCGCGCCTCGGGCAGGGCGTCGACGGCTTCGCGCAGCATGGTGAGAGCCGCGCGCGGCGCGCCGGCCTGGGCGCGCAGCTCGGCGGCCCGCAGCCGCATCGCCACCTCCTGCGCATCGCCACGCCAGACGAACAGCAACCTTTCCATGGCATCGGCGGCCGCAGCAGGCGTGATGTCGCCGGCGGCAAGGCGCAGTTCGACGGCGCGCGGGGCGGCGCGGGCACGCTCGCGACGATCGGACGACTGCGCCAGCCGGTCGAGGATCTTCAGCGCCGCATGCCGGTCCCGCTTCTCGGCAAGCACGGCACGGGCGAAATCGAGCTTGGGATCGTCCGGCCGCTGATCGACCAGGTGTTGCGCCGCCTCCGTTTCACCGCCCAGCGCCATCGTCTCGGCCGCCAGCGGCAGCAAACGCGATTGCAGCGGGGCGGGATAGGCCAGCAGCAGACGCAGCTCAGCGGCGAGCACCGCGGCGGCATCGGGGGCGCCTTCCCGCAGCGTGGCGGCGCGCAAGCCGCGCCACAGCGCCACCTCGTCGGTCCCGGTCAGGCGCGGATCGTCGAGGGCGGCGCTTTCCTCCGGACGGCCGGCCAGCAGAGCCGCGATGGCGGACAGGCCGATCAGGTCGGGATCATCGGCGACACCCGGATCGCTGGCGGCGGCGAACGACAACACGGCCTGGGCCTCGGCACCGAGGCCCAGCGCCAGCATGGCCTGGGCACTGTCGATGCGGGGCACGGTGCGCATGCCGGCCGGCACCGCGCCGGCACCGGCCACCGCTCCCTGCAGGCGGCGCAGCAGCGCCGCCACCGGCAAAGGGGGGAAATCGAAGCGGCGGGTCAGACGCATGGCGTCGTCCAGGGCCGCAAGGTCCGTGTCCCCGCGTGCCAGCGCCAGGCCGCCATTCGGCAGGGCGGAGCCGAGGACGAAACCATCCGGCGCCTCGTGCAGGATCAACTCGTCCGAGACAGCAACCACCGCCACGCCCTGCCAGGTCGGCAGCAGCGTGAACTCGGGGGTCAGGCGCGGCACAAAAACGCCCTGGCCCGGCGCGCGCTGGGTGCCGACCAGCAGGGTGCCGCCGGTGAGCGGGTCCGGCACGGCAACACTCCGCCCGGCCTGCTCCGCCGGCAGGTGCAGCCGCGGACCGTCCGCACTGGTATCGACCTCGGGACGGATCGGCCGCAGCGCGGGCTCGTCGCCGACGGCGACGAGCCAGCCCTTTTCGCCGCGCGACAGGCGCAGGGCGCGGCCGGCAGGCAGGCCGAGGCGCAACATCGTGGCAGCGGGGAGCAGGCGGATCTCGGCGGAGCCGAACACGCGGTCGTTGCGCAGCGCCTCGGTGTCGATCGGGCGGCGCTCGTCGAACACCAGCACGGCATCGTCACCGCGACGGAAAGCGGCCGCGCCGGTACCGGTGGCGAACGGCAGCAGAATTGCGCTGGCCGCCGTCGCAGGGGCGGCGTCCAGCGCCACCGGACCGGCCGGGGCGGAGGAACTCGGCAGGAAAGGTCTGAATCGGCGGCGGCAGGCCGCGCGAAGAAACGGCGACCGGCGCCGGCGGGCCGCGGGCCGCTCCAGCGGGCACACCCGGCGGCAGGAGACTCACCGGCGCGACTGATGCCGGCGCGACCGATGATCGTGCGGCCGGTAGCGGTGCGGGAGGCAAAAATGCGGTCGGCGATGGAGCGGCCGGATGCCCCGATGCGGACAAAACCGTCGGCCGCGCAGCCGCGGCCCACGGTTTCGCCGCCGGCAGGGCCGGAGCGACCGGCACCGCCGGCACGACAGGTTGGGCTGCCGGTCCGGGCGTGGGCGTGGATAGGGCGGGCTTCGGCCCCGGGGGGGCAGGAACGGGGGGGCCAGGAACAGGGGGAACGGGAAGAGAAACGGGAACGGGGTCGAGCAGATCGAGCACCAGCCGGTCACCCATGCGCGCCTGCCGCAGCTTCACGCCCGGCGCGAGCAACAACTCGGCCACCCCCTCGCCGGCGGTCAGCGCACGCACGTTGTGCGGCGCCGCCGCTCCGGCCACCGGGTCGAAGCCCGAGAACCGCACGGTCAGCCGGTCGCCCACCCGATCCAGAGTCCAGGTGGCTCCGGGCGGCAGATCGAACACCACCCGGCCGAAACCCGGGTGGTTGCCGGTGCGCATGGCCGCCGATGACGTGGCGGCGGGGCTGATCGCCGGCTCCGAATTGGGCGCCGGGGCGGGGTCCGCAGCAACCGCCGGCTGGCCCGTGGCGGGAGCCAGCGGAACAGGCGCCGCCGCGGGTCCAGCCGGCGGGAAAGGCGGCCTGGCATGCACGGCCACCGGCAACGCCAGGAGCAGTCCCAGCAGGACGGCCCCGGCACGCATTAGTCGAAGCTCGCCAGCAGCTTGTCGATATCGGTCTGGTCCATGGCATTGGCCGGAAGCTGCGGACCGTGCAGCAGGTCCATGACCGGCGGCTCCTCGGGCAGCGGCTCCGACCCGGCATCGTGGCGGCGATCGCTGAAAGCGGCGATGATATGCGCCACCTTGGCCTCGATCGTCTTCAACGTCGCCACCACCTTGGTGATGCGCTGGCCGGTGATGTCCTGGAAGCTGCACGCCTCATAGATGCGCGTGGTCGCGTCCTGCAACTGGGCCGACAATTCGCGCTGCGTGTCCGCCGACAATTTGCCGGCGACGCGGTCCAGCGTCTCGCAGGTTTCCAGGATTGCCTCGGTCGCCTCGGCGGTGTGCGCCACGATGGCATCCAGCTCATCGGTCGCCGATGGGATGTGGTTGACGTTGATATCGTTCACGCGCAGCGCCGCGATCTCGGCCTTGGCGGCGGCGATGGTGCGACCAAGCTCGGCCACTTCACCAAGCAACGCCGTTTCGGTCGCCGTGAGGTCGCCCTCCAGGGTCGCCAGTACGGCGCGGACCACGTCGGCGACCGCCTCGGGGGCCGGATCTGGATAGCGGGTCCGGATACGGTCGAGGCGCGCCCGCAACGCGGCTTCGTCTGCCAGCGGCGTATCAGGCATGTCCCAGCACTTTCTCGATTTTGTCACGCAGAGTTTCAGCGTTGAAAGGCTTAACGATGTAGTTTGATACACCTGCCTGCTTCGCCGCAACAACGTTCTCGGTCTTGCTTTCGGCGGTGATCATGATGAATGGCGTCGCCTTCAGGCGGGCATCGGCGCGCACCTCCTGCAGCAGTTGCAGGCCGGTCATGGGCTGCATGTTCCAATCGCTGATCACGAGTCCGAAACTGCCAGCCCGCAGCTTGGAGAGCGCCTCGCCACCGTCGGTCGCCTCCTCGACATTGTTGAAGTCGATCTGCTTGAGCAGATTGCGGATGATCCGCAACATCGTCTTGTAATCGTCGACAATCAACACGTTCATTGATTTGTCCATGGTCATCGCTTCTCCTCGGTGGGCGCGGGCCTGGCCGGTGTAATGGCGCGGGTGCGCAACTGGGCCAGCTCGGCAGTGATCTGACGGGCGCGCTCTGGCTGCATGGCGGCGAGCACCTGCGCCGCCTTGGCTTCCTTCATCCGGTCGAGCACGGGCAGCAGAACCGGCAGGTCGAGATCATTGAAAATCACCGCGGCCTCGCGCGGCTTCATACTTTCGTACATCTTCACCAGGCCATGCCAGTTGGCCTCGTCATGCGCCTGACGATCGGCCTCCAGCGCTTCCAGGCGCTTCTGCAGATCGCCGAGTTCGCCGATTCGGCTGGTCAGCCGCTGCTGTGCGGCGCTCAGCGCCGCTTCGCGCGCCGCGAGCGCGGCGGTCTGCACTTCCAGTTCGGCGCGGCGGCTGCGCAGGTCGAGCAGCAGCGCCCGCTCGCTATCCGAAATCGGCGGCCCGGCCGGCCGCGGCGGTTCGGCCGGCTGGGCCGCACCGCCACGCGCCGGTTCGGGGCGTACCGGATCGCGCGTCGGATCGGGACGCGCCGCCTCGGGGCTCACCGTTTCGGGGCTCACCGTTTCGGGGCGGGATGCGGCGGCGGCAAAGTCCGGCGCAGCCGCCTGGGCCGCCTCGGCCGGCACCGCGGCGCGCACCAGCGCCACCGACTTGACCACCAGCAAGGCTGCCATGGCCGCGATGGTCACCGGCAGCAGGCGGGGAACCGGGAGGGAGAGTCTCATGTCAGCGTGCCGTGCGCAGCGCTCGCAACAGGTCGCGCTCGGCCTGGCTGCGCAGGCGTGGAGCGGAAGGGTCGGAGTCGTCCGTATGCAGCCGCTCGGCGTGCGGGCGCTCGGCATGCGGGCGTTCGGCATGCGGGCGTTCGGGCGCGCGCAGCGCCGGCTCCGGCGGCGGGTCCTGGGCCAGCGGACGGGCCGCGCGCACCAGCAGGTCGAGCCGGTCGGCCAGACGCTCGCCACGCTCGGTCAGGAACAGCAGATCGTCCTTCAGCCCCGCGGCCACGTCCACCTGGCGCTGCATCTGCCGCCCGGCCCCCTCGGCCGTCGCGCGCAGCCGTTCGATGCCCTGTTCGGCCGCGCGGGTGCTGCTGTTGAAGCTGGCCACCAGCTCCTCCAACGCGGCGCGGTCGCTTTTCAGCACGCCCAGGGCCCGCTCCAGCCGCATCGCATGGAACAGCGTGGCGGCCAGCAGCACGAGCAGCGCGGTCTCCAGCAGCCATTCCATCATCAGGGTCCTGTTGCCGTTTCTGGCACATGTGCGGGCTCATGCGGCTCACCGCTCCGCCGGCGCGATGCGCGGCACCTCGCGTTCGATACGCACGGCGACCCGGTTTTTCCGTCGCCCGACCTTGCCTTCGAACAGCGGCGTGGCGCCGCAGCGCAGCTGCACCGACGCGCCCGGCCCGCAATTGAGGACGATGCGGCTGCCTGGCTTGAGCGCCATGATCTCGGACAGCTGCATGACCTGTTCGTCGAGAACAACGGCGAGGTCCACATCGGTGCTCCACAGTTCCTCGGCCAGATGGGTTTCCCAGATCGAATCGCGGCCGAATTTTTCCCCCATGAACTGCTGCAGCAGCAGCTCGCGCACGGGTTCGAGCGTGGCGTAGGGGAGCAGCAGCTCCAGCCGGCCGCCGCGATCCTCCATGTCGATGCGCAGCCGGGCCAGCACCGCCGCGTTGGACAGCCGGCTGATGGTGGCGAAACGCGGATTCACCTCCAGCCGCTCGAAGCGGAAGGTCACCGGGCAGAGCGGGTCGAAGCTGGCGGCGAGATCGGTGAGCACGACCTGGATCAGCCGCTCAACCAGCGTGCGCTCGATGGTGGTGTACGGACGCCCCTCGATGCGCATGGCGGCCGTGCCGCGGCGGCCGCCCAGCAGCACATCGACGATCGAATAGATCATGGCGGAATCGACCACCATGAGGCCGTAATTGTCCCACTCCTCGGCCTTGAACACCGCCAGCATCGCCGGCAGCGGAATCGAATTCAGATAGTCGCCGAAACGGAGCGAAAGAATGTTGTCGATGCTGACCTCGACGTTGTCGCTGGTGAAGTTGCGCAACGAGGTGGACATGATGCGCACCAGCCGGTCGAACACGATCTCCAGCATGGGCAGCCGTTCGTAGCTGACCAGGCCAGAGCTGATGATCTTCTGCATGCCGGTGCGATTCTCGCCGCCGGCGGGTCCGTCGTCGAAGCCGAGCAGGCTGTCGATCTCGGCCTGGTTGAGCACGCGCTGCGCCTGCACCGGCGGCGCACCGTCCGATCCGGCGGCGTCGGTCTCCGCGCCCCAGGCGGCGGCGAGGTCGTCCTCCGAACCGCTCATTGGATCAGCAATTCGGTGAACAGCACATCGGTGACGCGGGCGGGAGCGATGGCGATGTTGGCGCGGTTGATCAGCTCCTCGCGCAGCCGCCAGGTGCCGGCCGAGCCACGCAGCTCGTCGGGCCGCATCTCGCGCAGATAGGTCTGGAACAGGTCGAGCAGGCGCGGCATGCCGGCCTGCGCGATGGCCTCATCCTCGGGGCGGAGCAATTCGATGCGGGCGCGCAGCTTGACGAAGCTTGACCGGCGGCCGGGGGCGGAATTCAGGTTGGCCACCATCTCCGGCAGTTCCAGGAACGTGGCGGATTTCGCCGGCGACGCGGCATGGTTGCCCTCGGCCGCGCCGCCCTGCCCCTCGGCCGCGCCATGCGCGTCGGCATGGTGGCCAAGGCCGAGCAGCGGCGGCAGCACGCCGGTGAACCACAGCGCGGCGCCGGTGCCGGCGAGCAGCACCGGAATCCCGAGCAACAGCAGACGGCGACGCCCGCCCGGCTTCGCCGGCTCCGTCGCATTGTCTGCAACCGCCGCCGTGCTCATGTCGCCGCTCTCCCGCGTCGATCCAGGGGTGCCCAGCTTGTGGGTAATAAAGGCGCCGCGCAGACCCCTGCCCGGCTGTGCCCATGCTGATGGGCGCCGGTTAAGGAAGGCTTGAAGCGGCGGCTAATCCTGCCGGGTAACGCCGGCCGGAGCCCGGCAGGCCCTGCCGGGCGGCCGCCGTGAAACCAGCCCCGGCGGCGGATTTCCGCCACAAGCGACGGTGGCATGCGGCTTGCGCTGCTTGCCGGCATGCGCCCGGCGCGCGGCTGGCACAGGACCAGCCCCGCGCCCGGGCCGCACCGGAGCCCGACGATGGACAACGCCACCAATGTCGCCCTCTCCTTCCTGGTCGCGCAGAGCCGCGCCATGGATGTGACCGCCGCCAACCTGGCGAACGCGGCCACGCCGGGCTATCGGGCCGAGCGGATGCTGTTCAGCGACTGGCTGTCGCGCCAGCACGGCGGCGTGCCGCCAGGCGGCGGCAACATCGTCTTCACCCAGGACCGTTCCACCTACCGCGACCGCCAGGCCGGCCAGCTCACCCCCACCGCCAACCCGCTCGACCTCGCCATCTCCGGCGAGGGGTTTTTCACCGTGCAAGGCCCCGGCGGGCCGCGGCTGACCCGCGCCGGTCATTTCACCCTCGGCCGGGACGGCACGGTGGTCGACGAGCAGGGCAATGCGCTGCTCGACACCAGCGGCAAGAAACTCCAGCTCGCCACCGCCGACACCCACATCACGGTGGCCGGCGATGGCACCGTTTCCAGCGAGAACGGCCAGATCGGCAAGATCGGCATCGTCTCCGCCAGCGACCCCAATCAGCTGCAATCGGAAGGCAGCCGGCTGCTGAACGCCGACAGCACCGTCACCACCGCGGTCGCCACGCCGCGAATCGTCCAGGGCTCGGTGGAGGCGAGCAATGTCGAACCCACGGCGGAGGTCACCCGCATGATGAACGATCTGCGCACCTTTCAGATGGTCTCGCAGTTCATCCAGACCGAGGCCGACCGTCAGCAGGGCGCCATCGACAAAATCATGCAGGCGCATTCGTGATCGTTCGCGAACGAATGCCGGCGCGCCGGCGGAAGATGGGAACGCCGCAGCATGATCGTTTTTCATTATGGCCTCGCCGTATCGGTGAAAGCACGGACTGGTCATGATCATTCCCGATCGGGCCGGTCACGATCAGGCCGGTCACGATCAGGCCGGGCGGGAAGAAAAATTCTTCGGTTCTCCGTTATGAAATTCAATCCTCTCCTGAACTCTCAGCGCCGGAGCTAGAAAATGCGTTCGCTCGACATCGCCGCCACGGGCATGCAGGCGCAACAGACCAACGTCGAGGTCATCTCGAACAACATCGCCAACATGACCACCACCGGCTACAAGCGTCGCGCGGCCGAATTCCAGGACCTGATCTATCAGAACCTGCGCCGGGTCGGCTCGAACACGTCCGATTCCGGCTCGGTGGTGCCGGCCGGCGCGCAGGTCGGGCTGGGGGTGCGCACCGCGGCGATCTACAGCATCAACGAGCAGGGCAACCTGCAGCAGACCTCCAACACGTTCGACCTGGCGATCAGCGGCAACGGCTATTTCCAGGTAACCCTGCCGTCGGGCGAGACCGCCTATACCCGCGACGGCTCGTTTGGCCTCTCGCCGACCGGCGAAATCGTCACCGCCGACGGCTATACCGTGGTGCCGGGCATCACCGTCCCCGCCAACGCCACCTCCATCACCATCAACGCCACCGGTTCGGTGCAGGCGACGCTCAGCGGCCAGACCGCGCCGAGCACGGTGGGCACCATCCAGCTCGCCACCTTCCCCAACGAGGCAGGGCTGGATGCGCAGGGCAGCAACCTGCTGCTGCAAAGTGCGGCCAGCGGCAGTCCGGCCACCGGAACACCGGGCTCGCCCGGCTTCGGCACCGTCATGCAAGGCTTCGTCGAGACCAGCAACGTCAACGTCGTCACCGAAATCACCAACCTGATCACCGCCCAGCGCGCCTACGAAATGAACAGCCGGGTGATCACCACGTCCGACCAGATGCTCTCCACCCTCACCAACATGCACTAAGGCATGCCATGAAACCGATCCTGCCCGCCCTGGCCGCCGGTCTTCTGTGCAATGGTTTTCTGCTGTGCAATGGTTTGTTGACCGCCGTCCCGGCCGCCGCGGCAACGCTGCGCAGCGTCACGACGCTGGAGGCGGCGGTGGTGCGGCTCTCCGACCTGTTCGACGATGCCGGGCCGCGCGCCGACCGCGTGCTCGGCCCCGGCCCGGCGCCGGGGGCGCGCATCGTGGTGGAGGCGGCCCAGCTGGCCGCCATCGCCCGGCAGTTCGGGGTGGACTGGCGGCCCAATTCGGCGGCCGACCGCATCGTGCTGGACCGGCCGGGCCGGCTGCTGCCGCGCGAGCAGGTGCTGGCGGCGCTGCGCAGCGCCCTCACCGGGGTGGGGGCGCCGGCCGAAAGCGACCTGGAACTGCCCGGCTTCACCGCGCCGACAATACCGGCGGAAGGCCACACCGACGCGGCGATCGAACAGGTGGATTACGACAGCGCCTCCGGACGGTTCACCGCCACGCTGGCGATCATCGCCACCGGCATGCCGATCGAGCGCATGCGCCTGTCCGGGCAACTGCAGGAAATGGTCGAACTGCCGGTGCTGGTGCACCGCCTGCCGGTCGGCAGCGTGCTGCAGCCGGGCGATCTGCAGATCGCGCGGCTGCGCGCCGGCGCGCTGCGCGACGAAACGGTCCGCCATATCGCCGACGCGATGGGGCAGGCGCTGAAGCGCCCGGCGATGGCCGGCCAGCCGCTGACGACCGCCGACCTGATGCGCCCGGCCCTGGTACAGAAAGGCGCGCGGGTGATCCTGGAACTGTCCGTGCCCGGACTGACCCTGAGCGACCAGGGCGTGGCGCAGGATTCGGGCGGCGCCGGCGATCGCATCCGGGTGCTGAACGCCACCTCGCGCGCGGTCCTGGAAGTCGAGGTGATCGGACCCGACCGGGTGCGCGTCACCCCCGGCAGCATGCCGTTGCAGAGCACCGGTCGCGCCCAGGTCGCGGTGCGATGAGGCGCACGGTGCCCATCGCGGCGCTGTTGCTGCCGGCGCTGCTGTGCGGCTGCGGCTCGCTGCAGCGGCTGTCCGAAGTCGGCAAGCCGCCGGCGATGACCCCCACCTCCGATCCCACCAAGGACCCGGCCTGGCGGCCGCTGAGCATGCCCATGCCGGCCGCCCAGATCGCCGCGCCGCAGGCCAACGCGCTGTGGCGGCCGGGCAGCCGGGCCTTCTTCAAGGACCAGCGGGCGGCCCAGGTGGGCGACATCGTGACCGTGGTGATCAGCACCACCGACAGCGCCGACGTCGAGAACAACACCACCACCAGCCGCAACGCCAACGAGAGCATGGGCATGCCGAACATGCTCGGGTTCGAGACGCAGATTTCGAGGATCCTGTCCGGCGCCAACCCCTCCACCCTGGTCTCGACCAGCAGCGGCAACGCCAATACCGGCCAGGCCACGCTCAAGCGCAACGAAAGCGTCGCGCTGCGGCTGGCCGGGGTCATTACGCAGGTGCTGCCGAACGGCAATCTGGTGGTGTCGGCGCATCAGGAAATGCGGGTGAACAGCGAGCTGCGCGATCTGCAGGTGACTGGCGTCGTGCGTCCGCAGGACATCGCCAGCGACAACACCGTCACCCACGACCGCATGGCCGAGGCGCGCATCTCCTACGGCGGACGCGGCCAGGAGACCGATGTGCAGACGCCGCGCTGGGGCCAGCAGGTGCTCGACATCATCATGCCGTTCTGAGTCGTCTTGAAGCCGCAGAGGGCGGCGCCTAGCCTCGCCGGCAGGGAGGCAACAAACCATGGCCGAGGCTTACATCTGCGACTTCGCGCGCACGCCGATCGGCCGCTATGGCGGCTGCCTGAAGGATGTGCGCACCGACGACCTGGCCGCCCACCCGCTGCGCGTGCTGCGCGAACGCAACCCTCAGGTGAGCTGGGCGGCGCTGGACGACGTGATCCTGGGTTGCGCCAACCAGGCCGGCGAGGACAATCGCAACGTCGCCCACATGGCCAGCCTGCTGGCCGGCTTCCCGGTGGAGGTGCCCGGCGCCACCCTCAACCGGCTGTGCGGTTCGGGCCTGGATGCGGTCGGCACCGCGGCGCGCGCCATCCGCGCGGGCGAGGCGGCGCTGATCCTGGCCGGCGGCGTCGAGAGCATGACGCGCGCGCCGTTCGTCATCGCCAAGGCCGGCGAGGCGTTCAGCCGCAACACCGAAATCTTCGACAGCACGATCGGCTGGCGCTTCGTCAACCCGGCGATGCAGGCGAAATACGGCATCGATTCCATGCCGGAAACCGCCGAGAACGTCGCCGAGGAATTCGAGGTGTCGCGCGCCGACCAGGACGCCTTCGCATGGCGCAGCCAGCAACGCGCCGGCCGCGCCCGGGAAGCGGGTTTCTTCGCCCGTGAGATCGCGCCGGTGATCCTCCGGGGCCGCAAGGGCGACACCGTGGTGGACACCGATGAGCATCCCCGCCCCGACATCACGCCGGAGGCGCTGGCCAGGCTGAAGGCCGCGTTCCGCACGCCGGGAACGGTGACCGCCGGCAACGCCTCGGGGGTGAACGACGGCGCGGCGGCGCTGCTGCTGGCCAGCGAGGAGGCGGCAAAGCGGCATGGGCTGACGCCCCGCGCCCGCGTGGTGGCGATGGCGACCGCCGGCGTGCCGCCGCGGATCATGGGCATGGGGCCGGTCCCCGCGGTGCGCAAACTGCTGGAACGCACCCGCCTGCGCATCGGCGAGATCGACATCATCGAGTTGAACGAGGCCTTCGCCGCCCAGGCCCTGGCGGTGCTGCGCCAGCTCGGCCTGCCCGACGATGCCGGGCACGTGAACCCGAACGGCGGCGCCATCGCGCTCGGGCACCCGCTCGGCGCGTCCGGCGCACGGCTGGCGATGACGGCGGTGAACGCGCTGGAAACGACAGGCGGGCGGCGCGCTATCGCCACCATGTGCATTGGCGTCGGCCAGGGGATCGCGGTGCTGATTGAGCGCGTGTAGAAAGGCCAGGGCTCTGCCCTGGACCCGCAAGGGGGCGGTGGCCCCCTTGACCCCATTCCTCAAGAAATCAGGCGCCTTATCTTTGCGCCTTGGGGGCTCGGTCCCTGGCCTTGCCTTCAGTCCCCAACCGCCCGCAACTGCGGCTGCTGCGCGGCGATCAGTCGCTCGTAAAGCGTGACGTAATCCGCGGCCATGCGCCGGGACGTAAAGCGCTTCTCGAAATGCTTACGCACGCCGGCGCGATCAATTTCGTGCAGGCGGCCACAGGCAGCCACCGCCTCATCGACATTGTCCACCACGAAGCCGGTGATGCCGTCATCCATCACTTCCGGCACGCTGCCACGGCGCATGGCGATCACCGGGCACCCGCACGCCATCGCCTCGATCATCACAAGGCCAAAAGGCTCCGGCCAGTCGATCGGGAACAGCAGCGCCTTCGCGCCGGAGAGGAAAGCAGGCTTCTGGGCGTCGTTGATCTCGCCGATGAATTCGACATTGGCGTCGGCCAGCAGCGGTTCGACGGAATGCTTGAAGTATTCGGCATCCGCCTTGTCCACCTTGGCGGCAACCTTCAGCTTCACGCCGCAGCGTCCGGCAATCTGGATGGCGCGCTCGATCCCCTTCTCGGGCGAGATGCGGCCCAGGAACGCAAAGTAATCACGCTTGCCGCCGGGCTGCGGGGTGAGCAGATTTTCCGGCATGCCGTGGTAGACCGTGGCCGCCCAGCCGACATCGGGCAGCGGCGTGCGCTGATTGTCCGAAATCGAGACCAGCTTCACCGTCGGGAACATGCGGTAGACGGCCGCGAACTCGGGCAGGTCCAGCCGGCCATGCAGGGTGGTGATGAACGGGACAGGCTGGCGGGTGAACAACGAGTTCGGCCAGTAATCGATGTGGAAATGCAGCACGTCGAACTGGTCGGCGCGCTGGCGCACGTATTCGACCATCATAGTGTAGGTGGCCACCCAGTCGCGGAGGTCGGGGTCGAGGCGCAGCGAACGCGGCCAGGGGGCATCAAGCCTGGCGGAGGTGATGCTGTCGCCCGAAGCGAAAAGGGTTACGTCGTGGCCCATCTCCACCAACGCCTCGGTAAGCGAGTAAACAACGCGTTCGGTGCCCCCGTACAGCTTCGGCGGAACGGCTTCGAACAGGGGTGCGATCTGAGCGATACGCATGGAAGGTTGGACCCTTTCGGTCGGGATCGGGAATCGGGAGGCGCCACCGGTCCGGCCGGGGCGCGTCGAGTGTCAGTTACGCAGATAAAATGGCGAAAACGCGGCCAGTCAGGTCACCAACGCGTTAGAATTGGGGGCATTGGAAGTGAGGGCGCTGAAAGTGGGAGGGCGCTGGAAGTCGCGACCGCCGATCAGGCGCTCGTACAAGGCGACATAGTCGTCCGCCATCCGGCCGGAGGTCCATCGTTGCTCGAAGCGGCGGCGCACGGTGGCGCGGTCCAGCGCGTCCACGCGGGCGCAGGCCGCCACCGCCTCGGCCATGCTGTCGACCACGAAGCCGGTGACGCCGTCCTCCACCACCTCGGGCACGCTGCCGCGGCGGAAAGCGATGACGGGACAGCCACAGGCCATCGCCTCGATCATCACCAGCCCGAACGGTTCGGGCCAATCGATCGGGAACAGCAGGGCGCGGGCGCCGGAGAGGAAGGCCGGCTTGCGGGCATCGTCGATTTCGCCCAGGAACTCGACATCGCCCGCTTCCAGCAGCGGCGCGACGACATCCCGATAGTACTGTACATCCTCCTCGCCGATCTTGGCGGCGATCCTGAGCCGCACGCCGGCAGCGGCGGCGATACGGATGGCGCTCTCGATTCCCTTCTCCGGCGAAATGCGGCCGAGGAAGGCGAAGTAGTCGCGCGCGCCCTCCCGTTGCGGGGTGAGCAGGCCCGGCGGCATGCCGTGCAGGACGGTTGCCGCCCAGTCCAGATGCGGCATCGGCCGGCGCTGGTTGTCCGAGATCGAGACCAGCTTTACTTGGGGAAACAGATCGTAGATTTCAGTTACCCAGTCCTGGTCCATCCTTCCGTGCAACGTGCTGACGAACGGGACAGGCTGGCGGCTGAACAAAGAAAATGGGTGGAAATCGATGTGGAAATGCAGCACGTCGAATTCCCCCGCGCGCCGGAACACCAGTTCCAGCATGCGGGCGTAGGGGGCGTTGTTGCGCTCGAAATTCGCCACGAAGCGGGCGGCCTGCGCACGCACTGGCACGAGGGTGGCCGAGGTAACGGAGTCGCCGGTGGCGAACAGGGTCACGTCGTGACCCTTCGCCACCAGCTCCTCGGTGAGCCAGTGGACCACGCGCTCGGTGCCGCCATAGCGCTTCGGCGGGACGGATTCGAACAGCGGCGCGATCTGGGCGATGCGCATGCGGCGGCGGCTTTCCTGCGGGATCGGGGAAGGGCGGGAGATGAACGGTTCGTCATCACTTTTCCATCCTTTACGGCCAATATGGCGAAATGCCGGCGCGATCGGGGCAAGGCGAGTCAATTAAATGAGTCTTTGTCAAAATCGCGCCGCATTGCCGGGTCATGATCGCTTCCACTGGCGGGCAGACCGGACCCGCGCAAGCCAGCTGCGCCCCCCGCGCACGGTTTGCTGAACTGAACTGTTTTCCGGCGGCGCGGCTCCGGCCACCGCGCTGCTGGACGAGATCACCAAAGTGACCAGCACGTCCGCAGCTTCCGAAATCACCCGCTACCGTAACCGCCCGCTCTCTTTTCTGTTCCGCTACGTCAAGCGGCATCGGGCCGGACATATTGCTGTCCTGGTCACGGTGTTTCTGGCGGTGGTCTGCTCGGTCTGCACCCAGTACGGGCTGAAGGGACTGATCGACGTGATCTCCCGCGGGCCCGGCGCGCAGGGTGTGTGGAACGCCTTCGCGGTGCTCTGCGGGCTGATCGCCGCCGACAACCTGATGTGGCGGGTGGGCGGGTGGGTGGCCGCGCACAGTTTCGTCCGGGTCACCGGCGATGTGCGCAGCGATTTGTTCATGCATCTGGCCGGGCATTCGCCCAGCTATTTCGCTGAGCGAATGCCCGGCACCCTGGCCAGCCGGGTCACCGCCACCTCCAACTCCATCTTCCAGACCGAGAACACCTCGGCGTGGAACGTGCTGCCGCCATGTCTGGCGGTGGGGGTGGCGATCGTGCTGCTGACCACGGTAAGCCCGCTGATGGCCGGGTCCCTGATGGGCGTGAGCCTGGCGATGGCGGGGCTGATCTTCTGGCTGGCCCGCAACGGCACGCCGATTCACCGCGAATTCGCCACCCGCGCCGCCAGCGTCGATGGCGAGCTGGTGGACATCATTTCCAACATGCCGGTGGTGCGGGCGTTCGGCGCCACCTTCCGCGAGCAGCGCCGGATCGATGGCCGGATCGACGCGGAGATGACGGCGCGGCGGCGCAGCCTGCTGTACCTTGAGAAGCTGCGGGTGCTGCATGCCGTGCTGACGGCCTTCATCACCGCCGGTCTGCTGGCCTGGGGCATCATCATGTGGCAGCACGGCCTGGCGACGCCGGGCGACATGGTGCTGATCTGCTCGCTCGGCTTCACCATCCTGCACGGCACCCGCGACCTCGCGGTGGCGCTGGTGGACCTGACGCAGCACGTCGCCCGGCTGGACGAGGCACTGGGCAGCCTGCTGGTCGAGCACGATCTGCCGGATGCCAAGGGCGCGGCGGCGCTGAATCCGGGGCCGGGCCGGGTAGCGTTCGACGGCGTGCGGTTCGGCTATCCGGGCCGGCCGCCGATCCTGAAGGAGCTGGACCTGGTGATCGAGCCCGGGCAGCGGGTCGGGCTGGTGGGCGCCTCGGGGGCGGGCAAGTCCACCGTGCTGGCGCTGCTGCAACGGTTCTACGACATCCAGGGCGGGCACGTGCTGGTGGACGGGCAGGACATCGCCAGCATCACCCAGGACAGCCTGCGCCGCATGATCGCGGTGGTGCCGCAGGACATCTCCCTGTTCCATCGCTCGGTCATGGAGAACATCCGCTACGCCCGGCCGGAGGCCAGCGAGGCCGACGTGCTGGCGGCCGCCACGGTGGCGCGTTGCCGCGATTTCATCGAGGCGCTGCCGGAGGGGTTCGAGACCATGGTGGGCGACCGCGGCGTGATGCTGTCGGGCGGCCAGCGGCAGCGGCTGGCGATCGCCCGCGCGCTGCTGAAGAATGCGCCGATCCTGCTGCTCGACGAGGCCACCAGTGCGCTGGACTCGGAGAGCGAAAAGGCAATCCAGAAGGCGTTGGACAATTTGATGGAGGGGCGGACGGTGATTGCGATCGCCCACCGGCTGTCCACGCTGCGCAATTTCGATCGGATCGTGGTGATGGATGCCGGGCGGGTGGTGGATGATGGCCCGCCGGATGTGCTGGCCAACCGGGCAGGCCCTTACCGCGACCTGCTGCGCAACCAGCAGACGCAGATGATCGAGGAACTGCAGAAGGTCGCGTAACCCGAATGGGGTCCAGGGGCCTGTGGCCCCTGGCGGAGGTGCAGGAGGCAGCGCCTCCTGCCAGGGTCCGGGGCAGCGCCCCGGCCGTCTTGCTGTGCATTACCCAGTTTCTGGCATTGTTTTGTCTGTTCGTGGCCGCTCCCGCCGCCGCCGCGGACCTGAAGCTGGCCACCTGGAACCTGGACTGGCTGACCTTCCGCCCGGCAGGCGACCCAACCTTGCCGGCCGATGTGCGGCCCAGGCGACCGGAAGACCTGGCCCGCCTGCGCGCTTATGCCGCCGTACTGGATGCCGATGTGGTGGCGCTGCAGGAAGTGGACGGCCCGCAGGCGGCAGAGGCGGTGTTCCCGCCGGAACGCTACGTGGTGCACATGACGGCCGACCGCGTGGTGCAGCGGGTGGGTTTTGCGGTGCGCCGGGGTTTGTCGTTCACCGCCAACCCGGATCTGGCGGCGTTGGAGTTGCCCGGGTCGCGGCTGCGGTCGGGCGCGGACATCACCCTGGCCTGGCCGGGCGGGCGCCTGCGGCTGCTTTCGGTGCACCTGAAGGCGGGCTGCCGGCAGGACAGGCTGACCGCAACGACACGAGCGGCGTGCCCGGTGCTGCGGACGCAGCTGGCGGCGCTGCAGGGCTGGGTGGCGCAGCGCCGCGCCGAGGGGGTGCCGTTCGCGCTGCTGGGTGATTTCAATCGCTGGATGGAGCCGGGCGACCCGTTTTATGCCGCCTTGCAACAGGGCGGCGGCCTGCTGCGGCGGGCGACGGAGGGACGGTCAAGCCCATGCTGGGGCGGCGGCGGTTTCATCGACCACATCATCGCCGGCGGGGCGGCACGCGGCTGGCTGCGGCCGGAGACGCTGCTTGTGCTGGTCTACCGCGAAACGGGCGAGGAATGGCGGCAGCTGCTTTCGGACCATTGCCCGGTCTCTGTGCGGTTCGTGCTGCCGGACTGAAGCGGGCGCGCCGGCCGGAACGGTCACGGAATAGCCCTGCCCGCGGCGCCGTTGCCAAGCACGCCGCGCTGTGCCCGGATAGCGCTATCGGGCAAACCGGACGGAAACAGACAATGACGCTCACAATCCTGGTCACCGGCGCATCGGCCGGGTTCGGCGCGGCCATCGCGCGGCGCTTCGTGCGCGACGGGCATCGGGTGATCGCGGCCGCCAGGCGGCAGGACCGCCTCGAAGCGCTGGCCGGCGAACTCGGCCCGGCGCTGCTGCCGCTGCAACTTGACGTGACCAACGCCCAGGAAGCCGCCGCCCTGCCGGCCAGCCTGCCCGAGGCCTGGCGGGAGGTGGACGTGCTGGTCAACAATGCCGGGCTGGCGCTCGGGCTGGACCCGGCCTGGAAGGCGTCGCTGGCGGACTGGGAGACCATGGTCGCCACCAATGTGCTGGGCGTGATCCGCCTGACCCACGCCCTGCTGCCCGGCATGGTGGCGCGCAACCGCGGGCACGTGGTGAATCTGGGCAGCATCGCCGGCGACTACCCCTATCCGGGCGGCCACATCTATGGCGGCTCGAAAGCCTTCGTGAAGCAGTTCGGCCTGAATCTGAAGGCCGACCTGGTGGGCACCAACGTGCGGGTGACCAATATCGAGCCCGGGCTGTGCGGCGGCACCGAGTTCAGCGCGGTGCGGTTCGGCGGCGACACGGCGCGCGCCGCCGCCCTCTATGCCGGCACCCAGCCGCTGACGGCGGAGGACGTGGCGGAGGCGGTGGCCTGGGTGGTGGCACTGCCGCCGCATGTGAACATCAATCGCATGGAAATGATGCCGACCTGCCAGGGGCCGGGGCCACTGGTGGTGAAACGGAGCGGGTGACCCCATTATGAATCGCAAGCAGATCCGCCGGGCGCTCGAGCGATACCGCATCACCTCCGGCAAGGGGTTCCGGCTCGCCGACCACGACCCGGACGACGTTGGCGAGGGGATCGTCAACAAGCACGAGTCGGAGACGCTGCTGACCGATGGAGTCACGCGGTTGGCGGAACTGCAGGAGCTGCTCTATCCGAATGGCCGCTGGGCGCTGCTGTGCGTCTTCCAGGCGATGGACGCGGCCGGCAAGGACGGCACCATCAAGCACGTGATGTCCGGGGTGAACCCGCAGGGCGTGCAGGTGACCAGCTTCAAGCAGCCGAGCTCGGATGAGCTGGCGCATGACTTCCTGTGGCGGGTCTCGCGCCGGCTGCCCGAGCGCGGGAATATCGGCATCTTCAACCGCAGCCATTACGAGGAAGTTCTGGTGGTGCGGGTGCATGAGAAAGCGCTGGACGCCGAACGCCTGCCGCCCGAACTGACCGGCAAGAAAATCTGGGAACACCGGCTGGCCGACATCGCCGGGTTCGAGCGTTACCTCAGCCGCCAGGGGCTGGTGATACTGAAGTTCTTCCTCAACATCTCCTTCGCGGAACAGAAGCGCCGCTTCATGGAGCGGCTGGACGACCCGCAAAAGAACTGGAAGTTCAGCGCCTCCGACATCGCCGAGCGGTCCCACTGGGACGCCTACATGAATGCCTACGAGGAGGCGATCGCCGCCACCGCGGCGCCGCACGCGCCGTGGTATGTGGTGCCGTCGAACAACAAATGGTTCACCCACCTGGTGGTGGTGGGGGCGATGGTCGATGCGCTGGAGGCGCTGGACCTCAAGCCGATGGAGATGCAGGCGCCCGACCGCATCCGGCTGGAGGAAGCGCGCCGGCGGCTGATGGAGGAAGGGCAGTAGGCGCGGGGGCTCTGCCCCACCGCGCACCGCCGCTCACGCGCGGATTGTCACCGCCAGCATCCCCAGCACCTGTGTTCGTGATGGCCAGGCTCCTCGACGATGCAGGCGGTGGTGGTCAGGGTGATTCCAAGCAAAAGCAACAACGCGATCAGGCGGGACATCCGGTACTCCTTCGTCGTCGAACGATCGATATACGTCAGGGCCGCGGGGGGATAACGCCCCCTCCGGCATTGCCCCCTTCTCTCGCCGCGCACCATCAGGACGGATGGCGTGCGGAGAACGGGTGCGAATTTATTGCACCAGCAATTTGACGAATTTCAGCGTCAACTGCGGCGGAACGGTGGCCGGCGCGATGATGAAACCGACCGAACGCCACGCGGGCACGCCGCTCGACATCGCCGGCCGCGATCATGATATGGATAACGGCAATGGCATTGCCGACCCGTTCCCTGTGATCCGTCCCATCACGAACCCGGAGGCTGTCCACACCACCGGGCGCACCGGCGACTTCCAGGCCCCGATCCTGGCCGTGCGTGGACCCATTGCAAACCGACTGGCAGGTGACCGATGTACCCTGACATCCTCGTCCATTTCGACGGCTCGGAACGAGCCACGGCCCGGCTCGATCTGGCGATCCGCCTTGCCATGCGGCGGGGCGGCCGGCTGACCGGCATGTTCGCCCGGATCGATCCCGACGAGCGCGGCATCATCGCCCGCCGGGCAAGTGCCCGCCTGATCGAAATGGCTTCCCGCGCCGAGGCGGCTTTCCGGCAGGCCTGCGCCGGTCAGGCGCTGGATTGCGACTGGCTGAACATGCCGTTCGGCGATCCCGACTTCATCATCCGCGAGACGGTCATCTGCAGCCGCTACGGCGACCTGACGGTGCTCGGGCAGTTCGATCCCGAGCACGACCGCGATATCCTGCCGCCCGAGCTGAACGAGGAAATCGTCCGCCAATCCGGCGGCCCGGTCCTGTTCGTGCCGTTCGCCGGCAGCTTCGCCAGCATCGGCCGCAGCGTCATGGTCGCCTGGAACGGCAGCCGCGAGGCGGCCCGCGCGGTGCGCGACGCCATGCCGTTCCTGGCGGCGGCGGCGGAGGTGCGGGTGCTCGGCTTGCACCTGCGGCCCGAGCAGCCGGATCGGGATCTGCCGCGGGTCAACATCGCCGATCGCCTGCGGCGGAACGGCATCGAGACGGCCTATGACGTGATCGCCCCCAACGAGGTCGGCACCATGGACATGATCCTGTCACATGCGGCCGATGTTGGCGCCGACCTGCTGGTCATGGGTGCCTTTGGCAGCGAGGGGGTTCCGGGATTTGGCCGGGCGTCGGGCACGCGGTTCATCCTCGGGCACATGACCATCCCCGTGCTGATGAGCCATTAGCCGGAAAATTATTCCGTCGCGCACAATAAAACCAAAACAAGCAGTAAGTTACACAGAGAAGAAACCAAGACCACACCGATTCCTCCGGCCCGGAGCGCGGCATGAATCTTGTTTGTGTTCTCGATTTCTTCTCTGTGTAACCTTCTTGCTTTCTGGCCAGCGCCCCGTTCGTTCAGACGGTGCGGTGCCTCGCCCGCAGCCGCAGGCCCAGCGCGATCAACGTTATGCCGAAAAACAGCGCATAGGCCCCGATCCACAGTGTCAGCACCACCGCGCCGGCAATCGGCCATATCCACAGCAGCACGCCCCAGATGATCGAGATCAATCCGGCGAGCCCGAGCAGCCAGTTGCCATGGCCATTATCCAGCCGGAACGCGGCCGCCACACTCAGCGCCCCGGTGATCACCGCCCACACCGCCAGCAAGGTGATGAACACCACGATGGCCAGCCCCGGCAGCGCCCACGCGCCGATACCCGCCGCGACACCGACCACGCCCTCCAGCAGCAGCAGCCCCCAGCGATCGTGCTTGGACAGGGCGAGCGCGGCGGCAATGATGGCGAAGATGCCATCAACCAGGGCATAGGCGCCGAACACCAGCACCAGCGTGTCGAGCGTCAGCCCGGGCGCCAGGAAGGCCACCAGGCCGAAAACCACCGCGATCACGCCGCGGATGACCAACGCCCACCAGTTGCGCGCCAGGCCCGCACGACGGCGCAGCCATGGATCGTCGGTGACATCGTCGCTCATCGGGAAAGTTCCTCTATGTTGTTGACCTGCACCCATATCATGCCGGCAGACGGTGAGGCGCTACCGCCCCCACAGAATCATCATCACGCCTGCGACAACCAGTACCAGCCCGATCACGTCGGCGCGACGCAGCGCCTCCTTCAGGTAAAAGCGCGCGAACAGCAGCGTGAACACCATCTCGACCTGGCCGAGAGAACGCACCAGGGCCACCGGCGCAAGCGAAAAGCCGGTGAACCAGCAGGCCGAGCCGCAGGCCGAGAGCGTGCCCACCCAGGCCGAGCTGCGCCAGGTGCGAAAAGCGGCGCGCAACTGGTCGGGCTCGCGCAGCGCCAGGTAGCTGCCCTGCATCAGGGTCTGCAGAAGATTGGTGACCAACAGGGCGAACACCGCCTGCCGCACGATGGCCTCCACGCCGCCGCCGGTGCCGAGCGCACGGTTGGCCTCCTTGATGCAGATGCCGGTCAGCGCGAAGGCGGCCCCTGTCCCCAGCCCGCATAGCGCGGCCGGTTGCAGGGTTGCCCGCAGCAATCCGGTGGCATGCAGGCCGCGCCCCGCCAGCGACAGCACCAGCACACCGCCCACGCCCACCGCAATGCCCAGGATGGCGAGCGGCGTCAGCGCCTCATGCAACAGGAAGAAGGCAAGGATCGCCCCCTGCGCCGCCTCGGTCTTGGCATAGGCCGAGCCGACGACGAAGCTGCGATAACCGAAGGCCATGATCAGCAGGTTGGTGCCGCCGATCTGCAGCAACCCGCCGAGCGCGCACAGCAGCAGGAAGCGCGCATTGGCCGTCGGCAGGGTCGCGCCGGCAGCTTCGTGAAACCCCGCCACCAGCAGCACACCGGTCGGCAGCGCATACAGATAGCGGACAAAACCGGCGGCGTTGACCGACAGCTGGTCGCGCAGCTTCTGCTGCAGCGCCGTCCGCCATGTCTGCAACAGGGCCGCGGCGACGGTCACGGGAATCCAGAGTTCCATCTCGCAACTGTGACGAGTCCGGGCGCGGGCAGAAAGCGCCGTTTCCGCAAGGGTCAGGCCCGCTTGCGCGCGCCGGATGACAATTCTTCATGGAGTTTTTGATGGACAGCCAGGCGCCCGCCCGCCATGAGCGGGCCGCCGCTCGCTGATCCCCGCAAGCGTCTGCCATGAGGAGCCATCTGCCATGAGCGACCTGGTGTTCATCACCTTCCCCTCCGAGGAAAAGGCCGAGGAAGTCCGATCCAAGATCCTCGGATTGCAGCAGGATTACCTGATCGAGATCGGCGACGCGGTCATCGCGACCAAGGACGACAAGGGCCGGGTGAAGCTGAACCAGTTGCTGAACACCACCGCCGCGGGTGCCGCGAGCGGCGCCTTCTGGGGGCTGATTATCGGCACGCTGTTCCTGCTGCCAATCGCGGGCGCCGCCATCGGCGCCGCCTCCGGCGCGGTGGGCGGCGCCCTGACCGACATCGGCATCAATGACGACAAAATGAAGGAAGCAGCCCAGGCGCTGCAACCCGGCCAGGCCGGCCTGTTCCTGCTGATCCGCAAGATGACGACCGACAAGGTGCTGGCGGCGCTGCAAGGCGTCGGCGGCACCGTGGTCAGCACGTCGTTCGACCATGCCAAGGAAGAAGCGCTGAAGGCGGCACTTTCGCCGCATGTCGAGGGCTGAAGATAAGGAAGGCCAGGGCTCTGCCCTGGACCCGGCAGGGGCCGAGAGGCCCCTGCACCCCGTTCCTGAAGAAAGCCGGCTAGCCTAGGGCTCGCCGCACGCTTACCGTTGCGGCGGCCAGCAGGACCGCCGCGATCACGGCCATGGGCCAGATCGCCTGCAGCGCTACCGCCGCCGGCATGTCCTGCAGGAACACCCCCCTGGCCACCACCAGCATCCAGCGCACCGGGTCGAGCCGGCTCAGCCACTCCACCGCCACCGGCATGTTCTCCACCGGCGCGGCGAACCCCGACAGCACGATCGCCGGCGAGGCATAGACGAACACGCCCAGAATCGCCTGCTGCTGGGTGCGCGCAAACGACGAGATCGCCAGCCCCATCCCCACCCCGGCCAGCATGTAAACCAGCAGCGCCGCCTCCAGCAGCCACACGCTGCCGACAAACGGCACCCGGAACCACAGCAGCGCCGCGGCGATGACGACATGCGCCTCCAGCAGCCCCACGATCGCCGCCGGTACCGCCTTGCCGATCATGATCTCCAGCGGCAGCAGCGGCGTCACCAGAAGCTGTTCGAAGGTGCCCAGCTCACGTTCGCGCGCCAGCGACAGCGACGACACCAGCATGGAAATGATCAGCGACAGCACCGCCACCAGCCCGGGCAGGATGAACCATTGCGGGTCCAGCGCCGGGTTGAACCAGTCGCGCACCTCCAGCGCCAGCGGCGGCACATGCATGGTTTGCTGCTCCAGCGCGAAACCCTGCACGATCGTGGCGGCATAGCCGTTGACCAGCAGCGCCGTGTTGGACCGCCGCGCGTCGAGCAGCAATTGCACGCTCGCCGCCCGCCCGGCCAGCACGCGGGCGGAGAAATCCTGCGGCACATGCAGCACCGCGGCCACATCCTTGGCATCCAGCAGCGCCGCGGCGGCAGCCCGATGGTCGGGCACCGCGGCCACCCGGAAGGCCGGCGAAGCGGCGAAACGGCGCACCAGTTCGGCGGAGACGGCGCCGTTGTCTTCGTTCCAGACGGCGAGCGGGACGTTCCGCACCTCGAAGGTCGCCGCATAGGAGAAAATAAGCACCTGCACCAGCGGCGGCCCCAGCAGCACCGCGCGCGTTTTCGGGTCCTTCCAGAGGGACACAAGCTCCTTCAGCACCAGCGCCAGAATGCGTCGCCACATCGTCCGCGCTCCCTCAATCCAGCCGCCGGTGGGTCACCGCCGCCGTCGCCCCCACCGCCACCAGCGCGGCCAGCCCGAGTGCCGCCAGATTGGGAAGAATCAGCGGCCACACCGTGCCGGCGAGAAACAGCGTCTGCAGCACCGACACCAAATAGCGCACGGGGAAGAAATACGTCAGCACCTGCAACCAGCCCGGCATGGAGGCGATGTCGAACAACATGCCGGACAGCATCAGCGCCGGCATCATGGTGGTCAGGAACGCCAGCTGGGCGGCGACGAACTGGCTGCGGACCAGGGTGGAAATGAACAGCCCGAGCGCCAGCGCGAACAGCAGGAACAGCGACGCCGCCGCGCCCAGCGCCAGCACACTGCCGCGAAACGGCAGGCCGAACAGCAGGATGGCCAGCAGCACCGACACCGCCATCCCCAGCATGCCGAGGCCGAAATAACACAGCAGGCGGGCGGCGATGATCTCGCCCATGCGCGCCGGCGAGGCCAGCATGCTTTCCATCGTGCCGCGCTCCCACTCGCGCGACACCACCAGCGCGGTCAGCAGCGTGCCGACCATGGACATCACGAACCCGACCACGCCCGGCACGATGAAGTCGGCCGAACGCAGCTCCGGGTTGAACCAGTAGCGGTGTTCCAGCGAAATGCCGCCCGCCGGCAGCAGGCGCTTTTCGCTCGCCTGCCCCGCCGCCCAGGTCAGCAGCGCGCCCTGCACATAGCCTTCCAGAATGCGCGCGGTGTTGGGGTCGGTGCCGTTGGCCAGCAATTGCGCCGGCGCCGGCCAGCGCGATTGGCGCATCAGGCGGGCGGAAAAATCCTCGGGCAGCACCAGAATGCCGCGCACCGCGCCTTCTGTCAGCAGGCGCTCGCCCTCCACCGTACTCGCCGCCGCCACCGGCGCAAGATAGGGCGAGGCGACGAGCGCCTGGATGATCTCGCGCGTGTCCCCGGCCGGCGCCTGCGTCACCACCGCCAGGCGCATGTGCCGGGCATCGAGCGATATGCCGAAGCCGTTCACCAGCAGCAGCACGACCGGCAACAGAAAGGCGATCAGCAGCGACGACGGATCGCGCACGACCTGCAGGATTTCCTTCCGCAGCAGGCCGCGCAACCGCATGAGCGACGGGCTCACGGCGACGCCGCCCCCACCAGGCGGATGAACGCATCCTCCAGCGTCGGCGCCGGCAAATCGGGGCCGCGCACGCGCCCGCGCATCCCGGCCGGGGTATCGGTGGCGATCAGCTTGCCGGCGCTGATGATGCCCAGCCGGTCGCAATATTCCGCCTCATCCATGAAATGGCTGGTGACGAGGACCGTCACCCCCGCCTCGGCCAGGGCGCCGATGCGGGCCCAGAACGCCCGCCGCGCCAGCGGATCGACGCCGGAGGTCGGTTCGTCGAGGAACAGAATATCCGGCCGGTGCAGCAGCGCTGCCGCCAGCGCCAGCCGCTGCTTCACGCCGAGCGGCAATGCCGCCGCCACGCTGCCGCGCACGGCGTCCAGGTCGAAGCGTACCAGCGCATCGGCGATCGCCGCCGCCTGGGCGTGGCGGTCCAGCCCGTAGACCCGGGCGAAGAAGTGCAGGTTCTCGGCCACCGTCAGTTCGCCGTACAGCGAAAACCGCTGCGCCATGTAGCCGATACGCGCCCGCGCCTGTGCCGGCGCCCGCAGCAGATCCTGCCCGGCCACCCGCGCCGACCCGCCGGAGGGACGCAGCAGGCCGCACAGCATGCGGAAGGTCGTGGATTTGCCGGCGCCGTTCGGCCCGAGCAGGCCGAAAATCTCGCCGCGCGCCACCGAGAAACTGACCCGGTCGACGGCGATGAACGCGCCGAACCGGCGCACCAACTCATGCACCTCGATCACCGGCCCATCGCCATGGCGCGGCCGGGCGGGCTCCGCCGGCGCCACCGCCGGCGCGACCGCCAGCCGGTCGATGAACCCGTCCTCGAAACGCGGTGCAACCGGGACCAGCGCCGAGCCGCCCAGCGCGGCCGGATTGGGCGGCGTCGCCCCCGGCCGCAGCACCAGCCGCAGCGCATCGCCCGCCACCGCCACGTCCAGCACGGACGCATCCGCCGCCGCCAGCCGCCCCGCCGCGCGGCGCCCGGCCGCCGGCACGGCCAGCGAAAAAACCCGGCCGCGCAGCGGCGCCAGGAAATCGCCGGGCGGGGCATCGGCCAGCATGTGCCCCTCATGCAGCAGCAGCACCCGGCCGCAGCGCTCGGCCTCGTCCAGATAGGCGGTGGCCCACACCACCCCCATGCCCTCGGCGCGCCCCTCCGCCAGCATCGCCGCCACCATGGCCCACAATTCGCGCCGCGAGGCGGGATCGACGCCGACCGAAGGCTCGTCCAGCAGCAGCAGGCGCGGCCGGGCCAGCAGGGCGCAGGCCAGCCCCAGCTTCTGCTTCATCCCGCCGGAAAGCTGCCCGGCCAGCCGGGCGGTGAACGGCGCCAGCCCGGTAAAGCCCAGCAGGCGCGGAATCCGTTCCGCCCGCACCGCAGCCGGCATGGCGTGCAGGTCAGCAAAAAGGGAAAGATTCTCGGCGACCGAGAGATCTTCATACAGGCCAAACCGCTGCGGCATATAGCCGATGCCGCCATGCGCCGCCTGCGCGTCAGTGGCCATGTCGTGGCCGAGCACCGTCACCCGCCCGGCGGTTGGCCGCAGCAACCCGGCCAGCAATCGCAGCAGCGTGGTCTTGCCCGCCCCGTCCGGCCCGACCACGCCGGTGATCATCCCCGGCGCAATGGTCACCGACACACCATCCAGCGCGACCACCGGCGCCAGCCCGCGCGCGCCGGGAAACACATGCCGCAGCCCGGCACATTCGGCGAGCACCTACGAGCCCAGCGCGATCGTCACCAGTGCGATCGTCACCGGCATGCCCTGGCGCAGCCCGTCATCCGGCGCCTCGATACGGATGCGCAGGCGGTACACAAGCTGGGTGCGCAGCTCCGGCGTCTCCACCGTCTTGGGCGTGAACTCGGCCACCGGCGAGAGGTAACCGACCCGCCCCGCATATTCGTGTCCGCCATCGGTGCGCACCCGCACCGCCCGGCCGGGGGCGGCCTCGCCGAGCAACGGTTCCGGCACGAAAGCACGGACCCAGACCTCGCCGGCAATCGCCATGGAATAGACCGGGGCCGATGGCAGCACCACCGTGCCCGGCTCGATCACCCTTGTCATCACCACCCCGTCGGCCGGCGCCAGCAGATGGGTGCGCGACAGCGCCTCGGCGGCCAGCGCCACCGATGCCTCGCTCGCCCGCAGCGCCGCCCGTGCCGCGTCGATATCCTCCGCACGTGGCCCGGCCACCGCCTCGGCCAGGGCGGCGCGCAGTTGGGCAAGCTGCGCCCGCCCGGCATCCAGCCCGAGGCGGGCATCGTCGTAGTCCTGCCGCGAGGTGGCATTGCGCTTCACCAGATCGGCCTGCCGCGCGAACAGCGCCTCGGCATGGGTCACGTTCGCTTCCGCCGAGGCGACCCTGGCGCGCGCCTGATCGATGTCCTCCACCCGCGTGCCGGCCAACAGCAAAGCGAGATTGGCGCGCGCCTGGTCGCGCCGCGCCAGCGCCAGATCATGCAGGTTGCGATAGCTGACCTCGTCCAGCTCGGCCACCGCATCGCCGGCATGCACCGCATCGCCCTCGCGGCGTGCCATGCTGGTCACCCGGCCCTCGGCGTTGAAGGCAAGGTCCACCTGACGGATCTCGACATTGCCGTACAGCGTGCCGGCCGGCGGCGCCGTGGTTATCCGCTGCACCGCGAGAAAAACGATGCCCGAGACCGCCGCCAGCGCCACGATCGCCAAAGCGATGCGCTTCACAGCCAAGCCGACCTCCGTATTGCCGAACAGGAATGGTCGCAGGGTGAAACGCCTTACGTCGCCGGCGTCAAGCGTCCTGCCATCCCGCGATCGCCGCCAGCTCCCGCGCCGGGAACTCGGCCACCGCCGCCTGCATGCCGGCATGCACGGTGCCTTCGTTGCCGTCGAGCGAAATGGGGTCACCCTCGGCAAAATCCTGGCCGCCGATGCGGCAGGTCCGGTGGACAAGGTCGATCGCCAGCGCCGGGCAGGCGACCAGGCAGACGCGGCCAAGCTGGCGCGCCACCACGGCGGCATGGCTGGTGCGCCCGCCGGTCGCGGTCAGGATGCCGACGGCCGACCCCAGACCGGCAATATCCTCCGTCACCGTTTCCTGCCGCACCAGGATCACCGGCCCCGACCCTGCCAGCCGCGCCGCCGCCGCGCTGTCCAGCGCGATGCGCCCGCTCGCCACGCCGACGCCCGCCACCTGCGCCCGCGCCAGCACCGGGCCGGGATCGGCGAAGCGGGTGCGCACCACCGTGGCCAGATCGACGCCGTCAAGCAGACGCCGTGCCTCGGCGGACGAGATCAGCCCCTCTTCCACCAGATCGACGGCGATCCGCAACGCCGCCCAGGGCGTGCGCTTGGCGCGGCGGGTTTGCAGCAGCCACAGCACGCCGGATTGCAGGGTGAACTCGAAATCCTGCGCGTCGCCGAACAGCCCCTCCAGCGTGCGGCACATTGTTTCCAGTTGCCCGTACACGCCGGGCAGCATGCGCTGCAGCCGCGCCCCGCCATCGGTGGCCCGCCTGCCGGCCACCACGTCCTCACCCTGGCCGTTAAAGACGAAATCCACATACAGACCGCGCACGCCGGTAGCCGGGTCGCGGGTGAATCCCACCCCGGCGCCGGAATTGCCGCCGGCATTGCCGAACACCATCGCCTGCACCGTCACCGCCGTGCCGGCCGCGTCGTCGAGCCGGTTCATGCGCCGGTAGGTCGTCGCCTTGGGAGCGTCCCACGACCGGAACACCGCCAGCACGGCGGCAAGCAACTGCGCCCGCGGCTCGGACGGGAAAGGCTGGCCGGCCAGCGCCCGGAACCGCTCCAGCATGGCCAGCGCCAGCCCGCGCAGCCCCCGATGGTCGAGGTCCCGCTCGCTCTCCACCTCTCCCTCGGCCAGCGCCGCATCCACCATTCCGTCGAAGGCGGTGGGCAGGCCCTGCACCACCTCGGCATAGCCCTGCAGCAGCCGCCGGTAGCAATCCCAGGCGAGGCGTGGATTGCCGGTCAGCCGCAACAGTCCGGCGACGCCGGCGGCGTTCAGCCCGACATCCAGAACCGTCTCCAGCATGCCCGGCATCGACACCGCGGCGCCGGAGCGCACCGACACCAGCAGCGGCCGCCGGGCACTGCCGAAGCCCAGTCCGGTCGCCGCCTCCAACCGGGCGATGCCCATGTCCAGCGCCATCGCCACCGCGGCTTCGTCCGCCGTGCCGTCGCGCAACGCCCGGCACCACGAGGTAGGCAGCACGAAGGCCGGCGGCACCGGCAAGCCCGCATCGGCCAACCGCGCGAGGTTCCACGCCTTGCCGCCGACCGCATCCGCCCCGCCCGGCGGCAGGCCGGCCCCGGCGCCGATGACATGCACCGGAAGCGCCACCGTTCAGCCGCCCAGCACGAGGTCGCGGGTGATCAGGCTGGCCCGCTTCAGCGCATCGGCGCCTTCCTCCAGCGCCCGCCCGACCTCGGAATACAGATGCAACTGGCGAAAATCCTGCGCGTGCTGCACCGCCTCGTAGCGCAACCCCCGTTCGGCATCGTCGGCCGCATGTTCCAGCGCCAGCACGCGGTCCACCGCCACCAGAAAATCGTCGGCATCTTCATGCGCCGCGGCGCCCACGCCGAGCGCGCCCCCGCCGACTGCAACCGCATGGCCGAGCGCCTTGATCCATTCCTGCGTGCCTTCCACCAGCAGATCGGCCAGCGCCGCCAGCCGGTCGAGCGGCTTGCCCCGCGCGCCGCTATCGGCCAGCAGCTCCAGCAGAAACGCCGCCTCCTCCAACTGGTCGGCCGCATCATCCGCAGCCTCGATCAGCCGCAGGACCAGCCCGTGATCGGGCCGCCGCCGCACCGCCTCGCGCACCTCGATCACCACCTGGTCGGCATCATGCTCGAAGCGCCGCGCCCGGCGGGCCCGGCGGGCCAGGCCGCCCTCCCCCGCCGCCGCCGCGGCAATGCCGTCGCGCACCAGGGTGGCGATCTCGAATACCAGCCCGGCATGTTCGGACGCCACCCCCAGCAGGCGGCGGCCCTCGTTGGCAAAATGCGTCTGCAGCTCGGCGCGCACACGGTCGCGGATCAACCCTTGCGATTGCCGCGCGCGCAGCCCCTCGCTGGCCGTCCGCAACGCGAAGCGCACCAGCTCGCCGGCCGCCGCATCGCCCACCACGTCGCATAGCCGGTCACCGAAATGCATCGCCCCGCCGGACGCGGCCTCGATCGCCTGGTTGATCAGCCGCGCGCCGCCCAGCTCCAGGAAGCCGCGATGCCCGACCTCCTGCGCCGCCGCCCATTCCAGCACCGCCACCCGGTCCGGCCCGCGCAGAAAGCCCCGCAGCGCCTTGCGGGCGCGGTTCCAGTCGATCAGGAACACCAGCCGCGCGCCGACGAACTCCAGATAGGCCAGCAGCTCCGCCTCGTCCGCCGCCTCCAGCCGCCCGATCGCCATCTGGAACGGCGCCCCCTCGGCCAGCCCCTCCACCACGCGGCTCTGCGCCGCCCCCCAGGAGACCGGAAACCCCGCCAGCATCGCCTGCAGGAAGCGAAGCCGCTCGGGATGCACGTCTGTGTAGGTCAGCCTGCGCCGTCAGCCCCTCGACATGCAGCACGATCACGTGCGCGTCGGTCATGCCGATATCGTTCTGGATCACCAGCCGCACGCCGGCACGCGTCGCCGTGGTGGCGAGGCCGGGATGGTCGAATTTCAGCGGCGCCGTGCGGTTCAGCCCGGCCATGAAGGCGCGCACCAGCTTCCGGTCCGCATCGGCCAGACCGTAGACCGAGGCGCCGTCCAGCGTTTCGCGCGCCAGCCTGGCCTGCAGGGTGTTCAACGCCTTGTGCAGATCCATCACCAACTGGTGCAGGCTGTCCTCGCCGCCGCGCGCCGCCTGCGTCATCGCCGTGACCGCGGCGGGATCGACCAGATCGTCCTCGGCCGCCGGCAGCGCCGCCAGCAGCGCCTGCAGCCGCGTCTCGAACCTGCCGTCCTCGACAGGTGCGGCCATCACGCCCACTTCGCGCGCCAGGCAAGCCAGCACCGCCCGTGCGTTCGGGATCAGCACAAGCGCGCCATGCGCCCGCGCGCCCGGCACCACCTCGTCCAGCGACGCGTCACCGATGCCGCAGGCCAGCCGCTCGCGCCGCAGATCGGCCGGCGGCTGGTCGGGATGCGCCGCCCGGCTCACCGCCATTTGCAGCAGGCTGAACAGGAATTTCGCCCGGTCATTGGCGGCCAGCGCGGCGTTCACGGCCGCGCCGGGCCGCAGATCATTCTCGCCAATCGCGTCCAGAACGTCGCTCTTCACGCGCTGCTCCCGCCGCAAAGCAAGACACGCCCGGGGCTCCGCCCTGAACCCATCGGCGCGACGGGCAGTGGCCCCTTGGAACCCATTCGTCAAGTGACCTACGCCGCGCCTTGTGTTGACCCCCCCGCCCGCATCCGCTTGAGTTCCCGTTTATCCCTCCGGGAGCGATCGCCATGGGTCTCATCCGCGAGAGCATCGTCACACTGCCAGACAGCCCGATCATCGATATCTGGCGCCTCATTCTCGACGTGCCGGATGTCATCGACATGTGGGCCGGCGAGCCGGACGTGCCCACGCCGCCGTTCATCTGCGAGGCCGCCAGCAAGGCCTTGTTCGCCGGCCACACCTTCTATTCGCCCAACCGCGGCATCCCCGAACTGCGCCAGGCCCTGGTCGAGTATCACCAGCGCCTGTATGGCCTGGACATTTCCGAACAACGCATCGCCCATACGCAATCGGGCATGAGCGCCGTCATGCTGGTGGCGCAAGCCATGGTGCAGCCAGGCGACAACGTGGTGACCGTCACCCCGGCCTGGCCGAACATCATGCGCGCCATGAAAATCAACGGAGCCGCCATCCGCGAGGCGCCGCTCAGCCGCAGCGACGCCGGCTGGACCCTTGATCTCGACCGCGTGTTCGACCAGTGCGACGAACACACCCGCGTCATCTACACCGCCTCCCCCGGCAACCCCACCGGCTGGATGATGCGCCGCGAGCAGGCCGAGGCGCTGCTGGACTTCGCCCGCCGCCGCAACATCGCACTGCTGTCCGACGAAGTGTACCACCGCATCGTCTATGACGGGAACGCGGCGTTCTCGCTGCTGCAGATTGCCCAACCGGACGATCCGGTATTCGTGGTGAACAGCTTTTCCAAATCCTGGGCCATGACCGGATGGCGCATGGGCTGGATAATCTACCCCGACGGTCTGATGCCGGAATTTGAAAAACTGATCCAGTTCAACACCGGGGGCGGCCAGGCTTTCCTGCAATACGGCGCCATCGCGGCGCTGCGCGACGGCGAGGAGTTCGTGTCCTATTTCGTCGACCGCTGCCGCGAGGGGCATGACATCGTCACCGACCGCCTGGCCCGCATACCGCGCATCCGCAACATCCCGAACAACGGCAGTTTCTATGCGATGTTCGAGATCGACGGGGTCATGGACAGTTTCGCCTTCTGCAAACGGGCAGTAGCGGAGGCGCGCATTGGCATGGCCCCCGGCAACGCCTTCGGCCGCGGCGCGGAACGCATGGTGCGGCTGTGCTACGCCAAGGCCCCTGAACTGCTGCGCACCGCCATGGACCGGCTGGAAGCGTTCGTCCGGGACTACAAGGAATAAGGGCGGTGGAGCAGCGCCCCATAGGCGTGAAAATAAGGCGCCTGATTTCTTAAGGAATGGGGTCAAGGGGGCCACCGCCCCCTTGCGGGTCCAGGGCAGAGCCCTGGCCTTACTTTCGCTTATCTTCGCGCCGATGAGACAACGCCCAGGCCCTACCCCGCCAACGCCGCCCGCACCGCCGCCAGCGCCGCATCCGCGTTCGCCCCATCCGGCCCGCCGGCCTGCGCCATGTCCGGCCGGCCGCCGCCGCCCTTGCCGCCCACCGCCGCCGCCGCCGCCCGCACCAGATCGACGGCGCTGATCCGTCCCGTCAGATCGGGGGAAACCCCCACTACGATGCTCGCCTTGCCATCGGCGGTGGACACCAGCGCCACCACGCCGCCGCCGATCTGCTTGCCGATCGCCTCGGCAATGCCTTTCAGGTCGCGTGCCGGCACGTCGCCCAAATTGCGGGCCGCCAGCTTCACCCCGGCGATCTCCTCGACCTCCGAAGCCCCGCCGCCGCCGGTCGCCAGTTTCTTCTGCAACTCGGCCACCTGCCGCTCCAGCCGCCGCCGCTCCTCGATGAGCCCGGCCACCCGCTCGGCCACCTCGGCCGGCCCGGTGCGCAGCACCGCCGCCACCTCGGCGAGCCGCCGCTCGTTCTCCGCCACCAGCGCGAGCGCCGCCTCGCCGGTCACCGCTTCCACCCGGCGCACGCCCGCGCTCACCGCACTTTCGGACACGATGCGGAACAGGCCGATATCGCCGGTGCGCCGCACATGCGTGCCGCCGCACAGCTCGACCGACCAGCCGGATTTCCCCTCCTCCGGCCCGCCCATGCTGACGACCCGCACCTCGTCGCCGTATTTCTCGCCGAACAGCGCCATGGCGCCCTCGCCCACCGCCGCTTCCGGGGTCATCAGGCGGGTGGTCACCTCGGTGTTCTCGCGCACCCGGGCGTTCACCACATTCTCCACCCAGGCGAGATCGTCGCGGCCGATCGGGGTGGGCTGGCTCACGTCGAAGCGCAGCCGGTCGGGGGCGTTGAGGCTGCCCTTCTGCGCCACGTGGTTGCCCAGCCGCCGCCGCAGCGCCTCGTGCAGCAGATGGGTGGCGGAATGATGCGCCCGGATGGCGGTGCGCCGGGCATGGTCCAGTTCGGCCACCACCGCGCCGCCGACCAGCGCCTCGCCCTCCTGCACCCGGCCGATATGGACGAACAGGTCGCCGAGCTTCTTTTGCGTGTCGGTTACCGCAATCCGCAGCCCGGGCGCGCTGATCACCCCGGCATCGCCGACCTGGCCGCCGCTCTCGGCATAAAACGGCGTCTGGTTCAGCACCACCGCCACCTCCGCGCCGGCCCCGGCGCGCTCCACCGGATGCCCGCCGACTACCAGGGCGACGATCTCCGCTTCCGCCCGTTCGGTGGCGTAGCCGAGGAATTCGCTGGCGCCGACGCGATCGCGCACATCGAACCACACCCGGTCGGTGGCCGCCTCGCCCGAGCCCGCCCAGGCGGCGCGGGCGCGGCGTTTCTGCTCGGTCATCGCCGCCTCGAAGCCGGCCACGTCCACCCCGCGCCCCTGCTCGCGCAACGCGTCCTGCGTCAGGTCGAGCGGGAAGCCGAACGTGTCGTACAGCCGGAACGCCACCTCGCCGGGCAGCGTGCCATCCGCGCCCAGTTTTGCCGCCTCCTCGGCCAGCAGGCCGAGGCCGCGATCCAGCATCGCCTTGAAGCGGGTTTCCTCCAGCTGCAGCGTCTCCTCGATCAGCGTCTCGGCGCGCAGCAACTCGCCGTAGGCCGCCCCCATCTGGCGCACCAGCGCCGGCACCAGCCGCCACATCACCGGCTCGCGCGTGCCCATCATGTGAGCGTGGCGCATGGCCCGGCGCATGATCCGGCGCAGCACGTAGCCGCGGCCCTCGTTGCTGGGCAGCACCCCGTCGGCGATGAGAAAAGCGGTGCTGCGCAGATGGTCGGCGATCACCCGGTGGCTGACCTTGTGCGGCCCGTCCGGGTCCTGGCCGGTCGCCTCGGCGCTGGCGAGAATGAGCGCGCGCAGCGTATCGGTGTCGTAATTGTCGTGCTTGCCCTGCAGGATGGCGGCGACCCGCTCCAGCCCCATGCCGGTGTCGATCGAGGGGCGGGGCAGCGGCACCCGCGTGCCGGGCGGCCCCTCCTCGTACTGCATGAACACCAGGTTCCAGATCTCGACGAAGCGGTCGGCATCGGCATCGGCGCTGCCGGGCGGGCCGCCCGGAATCGCCGGCCCGTGATCGTAGAAGATTTCGCTGCACGGTCCGCAGGGGCCGGTATCGCCCATGCGCCAGAAATTATCGCTGGTATCGATACGGACGATGCGCTCCTCCGGCAGCCCGGAAATCTTACGCCACAGCGCCGCCGCCTCGTCGTCCTCGCTGAACACGGTGACCAGCAGACGCTCCGGCGACAAGCCGAAATCCTTGGTGACCAGCGTCCAGGCATGAAAAATTGCCTGGTCCTTGAAGTAGTCACCAAACGAGAAATTCCCCAGCATTTCGAAGAATGTGTGATGCCGGGCCGTGTATCCCACGTTGTCCAGATCGTTATGCTTGCCGCCGGCGCGCACGCATTTCTGCGCCGTTGTGGCACGGGTATAAGGCCGCTTCTCCTGGCCGGTGAAGACGTTCTTGAACTGCACCATCCCGCTGTTGGTGAACAGCAGCGTCGGATCGTTCCGCGGCACCAGCGGGCTGCTCTCCACCACCGCGTGGCCGTTGCGGGCGAAATAATCCAGGAAGCTGGCGCGGATATCGTTGCTGGAGACCATGGGACAGCTTGATCCTGACGCAGGGGAAGATGCGATTACCTCACGTAGCGCAGTGCCTTGCCGGAGTCACGTTGCCGGCGTCACGCGGCCGAACTCACGCCGGGCAGCGGCGGCGCCGATATCGGCGCCGCGACAGAACGCCGGCTGGCGGGTCGGCTCCCCGGGCGCTAAACCCTGGCCAGTCCAGACGAGGAGTCGCCCGTGTCCCCGAATGCCCGGCTATTCGCCGTCCTGCCGCTGCTGGCGGGTGCCTCCCTGTTCGTCCAGGGCTGCCAGACGCTCGATTCGGCCGGTTCGGCGGTCACGTCGCTGTTCCAGACGAAGCCACCCGCCGCGCCGCCGCCCGCCACGGCCACGGAACTCAGCGCCACCGGCCTCGACGCCGTGAACAAACACGACTGGACCGGCGCCGTGGCGGCGCTGGTGCCCGCGGCCAACCAGGGTGACGTGAAGGCCCAGGTGGCGCTCGGCAGACTGTATTTCAACGGGGTCGGGGTGGAGCGCGACTTCGCCGATGCTTCGCACTGGCTGACGATGGCCGCCGGGAAGAACGATCCCGAGGCGCAGTACATGCTCGGGCGGATCAGCGACCTGGGCGGCACCGGCGTGCTGCAGGACCGCGCCGCGGCGGCGCATTGGTACCGGCTCGCCGCCGAGCAGGGAAATGCGGACGCGCAGTACCGCCTCGGCCTGCTCTACGAATTCGGCACCGGCGTGCCGCAGGATTTCACCGCGGCACTCGGATGGTTCCGCCGCGCCGCGACCGGCGGCAACGCGCCGGCCAACGCGGCGATCGGCTTGCTGTATGCCCAGGGCCGCGGCGTGACGCAGAACGACCACGAGGCGGTGGAGTGGTATCGCCGCGGCGCCACAGCAGGCGATACCGACGCGATGGTGCATCTGAGCGAGGCCTACAACCAGGGCGAGGGCGTGCCGAAAGACCGCGGCCAGGCGCGTCAATGGCTGGAGCGCGCCGCCGGCAGCGGCAACGACCAGGCCGCCCAGCGCCTGTCCTTGCCGGAGCTGCCGGAGTAAGCCGGCAGGAAATGAAATAGCGGCACCCGTATCGGTTGTTGGCCGGGCGGCGTCATCAGCGACCGGCGGTCGGCGTTTTCCCGCGCCTTGCAGGACCGGCGGGTCCCCCCTTAATGCCACAGCCGATGCCACCGGAGACCCGTATGGCCATACCGCACGCCGCGATCCGGGAGGAGGCAAAAAAACGCTGCGCCGGGCCCGTCCTCGGCCTGCCGGGAAGCGACTGACCGCATGGCCCATTTCGCCCTGCTGGCGCCGCCCTATACCGGCCACATCAACCCGATGCTGGCGATTGCCGCGACGCTGTGCGGGCGCGGCCATCGTGCCACCCTGCTGCACACCGGCGCGCCGCCAGCGCTGCCCGCCGCCGTCGAAGCCCTGCGCCTGGACCTGCCGCCGCCCGGAAAAGTGCCGTTCTCGCCGCTGCCACCGGTCCGGCTGACCGCCCGGCGCACCGCCTCCCTGCTGCGGGTGCTGCCGGCGGTGCTGGAACGGCTCGGCCTGACGGCGCTGGTGGTCGACCAGTTGGAGCCGGCCGGCGCGCTGGCCGCTGCTTGCCTCGGCCTGCCCTGGATCACGGTGGCCAACGCGCTGGCGGTCAACCGCGAGGATGGCGTCCCGCCCCCCTTCACCGCCTGGGACTGGCGCCCCGACCTGGCCGGGCGGAACCGCAACCGCGCCGGCTGGCGCGTGCACGACCTGTTCATGCGCCCGCTGTCGCAGGTCATCGCCGACTGGGCGCGCGCGCATGGGCTGGCGCAGCGCAATCTGGACGACACGTTCTCGCCGATCGCGCAGCTCAGCCAGATGGTCCCCGGCCT
This sequence comes from uncultured Alphaproteobacteria bacterium, assembly GCA_963709085.1. GTDB lineage: Bacteria > Pseudomonadota > Alphaproteobacteria > Acetobacterales > Acetobacteraceae > Rhodovastum. The sequence continues at coordinate 1,711,999 of CAVPVB010000007.1, read as the reverse complement.
GGACTTCCCGCGCGCCGCCCTGCCGGCGACGTTCCATTATGTCGGGCCGCTCCGGCTGGCGCCGGCGCCGCCGCCATCAGCGGGGGGACCCAGGCGGCTGGTGTTCGCCTCGCTCGGCACGCTGCAGGGGCACCGGGCCCGGCTGTTTCGCGACATCGCCCGCGCCGCCCAGGATTGCGACGCCGATCTGCTCATTGCCCATGGCGGCCGGCTGGCAACCGACGAGGCCGCCACCCTGCCGGGCCGCCCCACCGTGCGCGCCTTCGTGCCGCAGGCCGAGGTGCTGGCGGGCGCCGCCGCGCTGATCGGCCATGGCGGCATGAACACGGTGATGGACGCCATGGCCGCCGGCGTGCCCGCGGTGCTGGTGCCGCTGGCCTTCGAACAGGCCGCCATCGCCGCCCGCGTGGTCCGCGCGGGAGCGGGAATCGCGGTGCCCGGACCGGCCTTCCGCGCCCGCCGCCTGCGCACGGCGCTGCTTGAGGTGCTGGATGATCCCTCCTACCGCGAGGCCGCTGCCTCCCTCCAAAGCGAGGTGGCCCTTGCGGGGGGGGCCAGGCGGGCGGCTGATATCATTGTGGCGGCCGGGGCGCTGCCCCGGACCCCGCCAGGGGCGCTGCCCCTGGACCCTGCCAGGGGCTTTGCCCCTGGACCCCTTTGCCCGGCGGGGCCTTGACGGCACTGGAAACCGGCTGCACCTGTCGGGCCTTCCCGCACCCCCGACCAAAGCAGGCTTCCTCATGAACGCGCTCCTGAACATCGCGCTCGCCGCCGCGGCCTTTGTGGGCATGGAGGTCTTCGCCTGGGCCATGCACCGCTGGGTCATGCACGGTGCGGCGTGGAGCTGGCACGAATCGCACCACCGCCCCCGCACCGGACCGTTCGAGCGCAACGACCGCTTCGTGCTGATCTTCTCGCTGATCGCGGTGGCGCTGTTCGCCATCGGCCAGGCCGTGCCGGGCCTGACCGCGGTGGCCATCGGGGTCACCCTCTACGGCCTGGCCTATTTCACCATGCACGAGGTGCTGGTGCACCGCCGCCTGCCGCCGCCCTTCACCCCGCGCAGCGGCTATCTGGCGCATCTGGTGGCCGCCCACCATCTGCACCACGCCGTCCACACCAAGGAAGGGGCGGTCTCCTTCGGCTTCCTCTACGCGCCGCCGCTGCGCAAGCTGCGCGCCCGGTTGCGCAGCCTCAACCGTCCGCCCGCATCTCAGGACTGACCAGCCCCCCCACCGGCCGCAGCCTCGGGGCGATCAGCTCACCCTGCCCCCAGGACGGGATGCAGCGCAGCGCCTGGAAGAACGGCACCGGCGGCCGGCCGGTCACCAGCCGCATGCGGTCGAGCGCCGATGTCCGACCGGCGAAGAAACGCTCGATCAGCGGCTGCGGCAGGTGGAAGAACCGGGCGAACACGCGCCAACGCTGGTCGGATGTGCCGGCCAGGAACAGCATGCGGTTGAGCACCCGGTAGAAGCCCTGCGCCTGCCAGGTGGCGCGGGCGCGCGTCTCGATCATGCGGCGCAGCGACTCCGGCCGGGCCGGCAGCACCGCGGCCACCGCATCGGCCAGCGCGACCGCCGAGGGCAGCGAATAACCGGTGACCGGGTGGAACAGCCCGGCCCGCATGCCGAGCGGCGGCACCGGCCCGACCTCGTCCCAGAACGCATCGATGTCGCCGTCCAGCACCACCGGCAGCACGCCCTGCTCCTCGGAGAACTGCTCGGCCACGCGCCAGCCCTGGGTGGCGATGTAGCTGGTGATCTCCTGGCGCGCCATCTGGTGGGACAGCTCGGGGGTGTCGCTGTAGCGGGTGTCCTCGACCAGCAACCGGTCGGGTCCGAACGGCAGCACGTAGATGAAGCGGAACCCGTCGAGTTGCTGGACCGTGGCATCCATCAGGATCGGGTGGTTCAGCCCGTGCGGCGCGGTCAGCCGGATCTCCTGGCCGAGGAATTTCTGCCAGCCGACGCGAAACGCGCTGGAGGGCCGCGCCCCCCGCCCGTCCAGCACCGCGCGCGCCGCGACGGCGGTCCCGTCGGCGAGCGTCAGGCCCTGGGGGGAAACCTCGGCGATGTCCGCGGCGCGGGTGAGGCCGGTCAGCGCGCGGCCAAGCGCCGGACCGGACAAGGTGCACATCGGCGTCGGCACGACCCGGCGGAAACCGGGGAAACGCACTTCGTACGCCGGCCATTCCCGGCGCAGCAACGGCCGCAACCATGCCAGTTGCGCCGGCGTCACGTCGGGGGCGAAGAACGACCAGGTGCGGCCCGCGCCCACCGAGGCATGGGTGTCGAAGCCGGCGATGTGCAATTCCGGCCGTAGCGTTGACACCCGAAAGGCGGCCAACGCGTTGGCCAGGCCCATGCCGGCGAACGCCACATCGTATCTGGACGCCCGCACAGGGTCCCGCATGGCTGGCTGTCTCCAATTGAAATCCGGTGTCCGAGGCGGACGGCGCCACCAAACGTGAGTCGTCCCGCCCGCATGTCAACCGCGCCGGCTCCGATCCGTTGGCCCTTCGGGCCACTACAAAGCCGAAACGGCAGCGCTGCGGCGGTCAGCAGATGCCTCCGATATAGGGTGTCACCCGGGAAAACCCAGTCCGGCCCGCCGCCTCGATCTTCACCCGGGCCACCGCCCCCACAGCGAAATGCACGATTGATATGCGTTAAAATTACAAAACTACTTGCGTTACCAGCAGAACCGTGCTGTTCTTCCTTTGCGCAGCGTCCGCCGTCCCGCGGGCCTGAGCGGTTTCCTCCCCTGACTTTGGCGGCGCCCGTTGGGGCGCCGCCTTTTTTTCGTCAGGGCTTTTTCCCCAGGGATCGGCCGAGGGGCGCGCTCAGATCGTGTAGGTGAACGCCTCGTAGGACAGATCGCCGAGGATCTGGTCCATCGTGCGCGAGGGCTCATCGGGCGTGGCGGTGCGCACCACCCGCGCCGGCACCCCGGCCACCGTGGTGTGCGCGGGCACCGGCCGCAGCACCACCGAGCCGGCGGCGATGCGGGCGTTCTCGCCCACCTCGATATTGCCCAGAATCTTCGCCCCGGCCCCGATCATGGCGCCGCGGCGCACCTTCGGGTGGCGGTCGCCGGCCTCCTTGCCGGTGCCGCCGAGGGTCACGTCCTGCAGCATCGACACGTCATCCTCGATCACCGCCGTCTCGCCCACCACCAGCCCGGTGGCATGGTCGAGGAACAGCCCGCGGCCGAGTTGCGCCGCCGGATGGATGTCGGTCTGGAACACCTCCGAGGAGCGGCTTTGCAGATACAGGGCAAAATCGCGATTGCCGCTGGTCCACAGCCAGTGCGTCAGCCGGTGCGCCTGGATGGCGTGGAAACCCTTGAAATACAGGAACGGCTCGATGAACCGCTCGCAGGCCGGGTCGCGCTCGTAGACGGCGGTGATGTCGGCCCGCAACGCCATGGAGATGTCGGGCTCCGCCTCCAGCGCCTGCTGGAAGGCGCGGATGATCAGCGGCAGCGAGATCACGTCGTTTTTCAGCCGGGCGCCGACACGATGGAACACGGCCGATTCGAAACTCGGCTGGTTGATCACCGAATTGAGAAACAGCGGCGCCAGCATCGGCGCGCGGTCATAGGCTTCCTCCGCCTCGCGCCGCATCCGCGCCCACATCGCGTCGGTGAACTGCTTCACGTCGGCGTCGTCACGCGGCACGACGGTCAGATGGCCCAACTGCGGTCGCGGCATGTCCCGTTTCCTTGCCTGTCGCCTCACATCGCCGCCGACCGGGCGGAGTCGGACCCGCTGCAAGGCAGCGTTGAAGGCGCTGATATCGGCATGGATAGTGTCGAACGCAAGGGAGGCGCGCACCGCTGCCGTGCACGCCGAAGCGGCGCCGAACGGGCAAGGCACCATGATGGCGGCCGGAATTGCGACGCCCGCGACATCAAACAGGGCGCCCACTCACGACATTGTTGATCAGCCACCGTGGCGACCGGGCTGCGCAGGTAACCGCGCGGCTCGCGCGCCTCGTCCGAGGAGCCGCGCTCCGCCGGTATGGCGTGGTCCACGGCGACAGCAGAGGCATCCTTCACGCGGTCGCGGCGGAAGACGCCAGCCTCCATCGGAACCTATTGGCGGGCTCGTTACACGAAGATGTCAACACTTACGACAAAACTGGCCAAGCCTGGGGTATAATGGTCGCCTGGACCCCATTCCATAAGAACAGGTTCCAAGCGCCTTCCCCCTTGGTGAGGTCCGGGGGCAACGCCCCGCCAGGATCAGACCGCCTTCTTCAACGTCGGCGATGCCTTGAACCGGACGGTCTTGCCGGCCTTCACCTTGATCGCCTCACCGGTGCGCGGGTTCAGGCCCTTGCGCGCCTTGGTCTTGCGCACGATGAAGGTACCGAAGCTCGGCAGCGTAAAGCGGCCGTTCTTCTTGAGCTCCTTGACGATCGCGCCCAGCACATCGCCAGCGGCGCGGTTCGACGCCGTACCGGTCAGTCCGGCCGATTCCTGGATGACCTGGGCAATGAAAGCTTTCGACATGCGGTCCTGTTTCCTTCCGTTCTGGACTGCGGGGGAGCCATCTGCCGCGAATCGCGGACGATTCCGATTCGGATCATGAAGACGCCGCCTCCTAACAGGGGCTTTCGGCGGGTGCAAAAGATTTCTTTGTTCCCGGAAGCAGAAACGCGATCTTGTGCGCACGCGCGCCGGGCTTACCGGGCGCCGTATCGCCTGGCCCCATCGATTCCCGAAAGGTGATGGCAACCTATGCAGACTTGCGAACCTCCCCGGCCTGCCCTGCCGGCCACTGAAAGCATCAGCCCGCGCCTGCGCGAACTCGACCGCTGGCCCGCCGCCCAGGTTCTGCTGGCGATGTGGGAAGGCCAGTTGGCCGCCGTGGCCGCCGTCCGCGCCGCCTTGCCCGCCATCGAATTCGGCGGCCGAGGCAGCCTTGCCGCGACTGGCGCGCGGTGGCCGCCTGGTCTACGCCGGCGCCGGCACGTCGGGGCGCATCGGCGTGCAGGATGGCGCCGAGTTGCCCCCCACCTTCGACTGGCCCGAGGACCGGCTCGTGCTGCTGATGGCAGGCGGCGACACGGCCTTTACGCGATCCATCGAGAATGCCGAGGATGATCGCGCCGCCGCTGAACACGACGTGGCGGCCCACAATATCGGCGCCGGCGATGTCGCCATCGGCATCGCCGCCAGCGGGTCGACGCCCTACACCACGACAATAATTTCGGAATGCGCCCGGCGTGGCGCGCTCACCATCGGCATCGCCAACAGCCCGGGCGGCGCCCTGCTCGCCGCCGCGGCGCATCCGATCCTGGTGGAAACGGGCGCCGAGGCGATCGCCGGTTCGACGCGGATGCAGGCCGGCACTGCCCAGAAAGTTGTGCTGAACCTGTTTTCCACCCTGGTCATGGTACGGATGGGGCGCGTCCATCGCGGCCTGATGGTGGATATGAATGCGCGCAACGCCAAGCTGCGCCAGCGTGCCGTGCGCATGCTGCAGGACCTCACCGGCGCCGACGACGCCACCGTCCGCGCCGCGCTGGACGAAGCCGGCGGCCGGGTGAAGATTGCGGTGCTGGTGCTGCGCGGCCTCGATCGCGCCACCGCCGAATTGTTACTTGAGAAGCATGACGGCCATCTGCACGCCGCCCTCGCCGGACTCGGCGCATGAAGGCGCTGCTTGCGGCGCGCCTGTTCGACGGCGCCGACCTGCTGGCCGACCACGCGGTGCTGTTCGACGGCGCGCGCATCGCCGGCATCGTGGCGCAGGCGATGGTGCCATCCGCCGCCGAGCGCATCGAGCTGGCGGAACATCACGTGCTGGCGCCGGGATTTGTCGATCTGCAGGTGAATGGCGGCGGCGGCGTGCTGTTCAACGACGCGCCCGATATGGCCACCCTTCGCCAGATTGCCGCAGCCCATGCCGGCGCGGGCACCACCGCCCTGCTGCCAACGCTGATCAGCGGCACGCGGTCGCACCTGCGGGCCGCCCTCGATGCCGTACGCGCGGCGCTGGCGGCCGGCGTGCCGGGCATCGCGGGCTTGCACCTCGAAGGTCCGTTCATCGCCCCTGCCCGCCGCGGCATCCATCCGGCCGAAGCGGTTACCACCATGACCGATGAAGACCTGGACCTGCTCTGCGCGCCGTTTCCGGCGCCCCTGCTGGTCACCCTTGCGCCAGAAACGATTCCCGCCGGGCACCTCCGCCGCCTGGTGGCATCGGGCGCGATCGTGTTCGCCGGCCACACCGATACCACCTACGACACGGCGATCGCGGGACTCGAAGCCGGCATCTCGGGCTTCACGCATCTCTACAACGCGATGTCCGGCCTCGTCGCGCGCGCCCCCGGCGCGGTCGGCGCCGCGCTCGACCGCGCCGGCAGCTTCGCCGGCATCATCGTCGATGGTCACCACGCGCATTATGCCGCGGTGCGCATCGCCTTCGCCGCGAAGGGTCCCGACGCGCTGCTGCTCGTCTCCGACGCGATGGCCACCGCCGCCTCGGACCGCACCGGCTTCAGCCTGAACGGCGAACCCATCCGCCTGCAGGACGGCCGGCTGGTCAACGATGCCGGCACGCTCGCCGGCGCGCACCTGACCATGGCGGCGGCCGTGCGCAACGCGGTTTGCCATGCCGGCCTGCCGCTGGCCGCGGTGCTGCGCATGGCCACGCGCACGCCGGCCCGCGCCATCGGCCTCGCCGACCGTGGCCGCCTCGCGCCCGGCTGCCTCGCCGATTTCGTCGCCCTCGACGGCGATCTGCGCGTCGCCGCGGTGTGGCAGCAGGGTCGGCGGCTGCGCTGATCCCGCGCCCCGGCTACAGCCCGGCCTGGCTGACGAACTTGGTGTTCAGATACGCCTCGATCGCCTCGCTGCCGCCCTCGGAGCCGTAGCCGGAATCCTTGATGCCGCCGAACGGCACCTCGGGCAGCGCGAGCCCGTGATGGTTGATCGACATCATGCCCGCCTCCACCGCCGCGGCGATCGCGTTCGCCGTCTTCGCCGAGCGTGTATAGGCATAGGAGGCGAGCCCGTAGGGCAGCCGGTTCGCCTCCGCCACCACCTCCTCGAAGCTGGTGAACGGCACCATCAGGGCCAGCGGCCCGAACGGCTCCTCGTTCATCACCCGCATGTCGCGGGTAATGTTGGTCAGCACGGTCGGCTCGAAGAAATTGCCCTTGTTGCCGATGCGCTTGCCGCCGGTCTTGACCTCGGCCCCCTTCTGCACCGCGTCCTGCACGAAGCCTTCCATGGCGGCGATGCGGCGCGGATTGGCCAGCGGCCCCATCGTGGTGCCCGGCTCCAGCCCGTTGCCCACCTTCACCTGGCGCACGAGATCGACGAAACGGCCGACGAAATCCTCGTACACCGCCGCCTGCACCAGGAAGCGCGTGGGCGCGATGCAGACCTGGCCGGCATTGCGAAACTTGTTGGCGGCCAGCACCTTCGCGGCGACCGCGATGTCGGCATCGTCGAACACGATCGCCGGCGCGTGCCCGCCCAGCTCCATCGTCACCCGCTTCATGTGCGCGCCGGCCAGCGCGGCCAGGTGCTTGCCCACCGCGGTGGAGCCGGTGAATGAGATTTTCTTCACCACCGGGTGCGGGATCAGGTACTCGGAAATCTCCGCCGGCACGCCGAACACCAATTGCACCACCCCGGCCGGCACGCCCGCATCGGCATAGGCGCGGACCAGTTCGGCGCAGGAGGCCGGGGTTTCCTCCGGCCCCTTCAGGATCACCGCGCAGCCGGCGGCAAGCCCCGCCGATATCTTGCGGACCGCCTGGTTGATCGGAAAATTCCACGGCGTGAACGCCGCCACCACGCCCACCGGCTCCTTGATCACCAGCTGGTACACGCCCTCGGCGCGGGCCGGAATCACCCGCCCATAGGTGCGGCGGGCCTCCTCGGCGAACCATTCGATCACGTCGGCCGCCACCAGGATCTCGCCGCGCGCCTCGGCCAGCGGCTTGCCCTGCTCGCTCGTCATCAGCCGGGCGATAGGGTCCAGCCGCTCGCGGATCAGACCGGCGGCGCGGCGCATCACCTTGCTGCGCTCATAGGCCGGCACCTTGCGCCAGGCACTGAAGCCGCGCTCCGCCGCCGCCAGCGCGCGGTCGAGGTCCGGAAGCTGCGCATGCGCCAGCCGCCCGAGATTCTCCCCCGTCGCCGGGTTCAGCACGTCCAGCGTTTTGCCGCCCGCACTCGGTGTCCAGGCGCCATCGATGAACAGCTGCACGTCGGGGTACATGGTCTCTCCTCTTGGCAAATGCGGCGCATCGCGCCCGGCTTGCTCCATGATGCGACGGAGGCGGCGCGGGGTCGAGGACGGTCGGCGGCGACGGCGCCCCAGGCGGGGACCGTTCTGTCATGCGGGTGACGCGCAACCGTCATCGCCGTTGCACCAACGGCTGCTATGCAGATCGTTCCAGCGGGGAGGATCCCAGATGCACCGTTACCATCGCGCCGCCCTCCGGCCCGATTTCACCGGCTGAGAACGCCATGTGGATCGTCATGGCCGGGCCCACCCGGATCACCACCGTTGCCGCCGTCACCGTGGGCTGGCAGGAACCTGCCGCTTCGCCGCCGCACAAGGAAACGGCAACGGATTCATGCGTCGGGCTGAAACCTGACGGCGTGAAACAGAAGCGGCGGGTTGCCCTGCACGCCACCCTGCGCGCAGCGCTACTTGGCGCGACGGGCTTTGCCCTGGGACCGCACCAAGGGCCATAAGGCCTTTGGAACCCGAACCGGCCTTTACACCTTACCTTTACCCGCATCGTGGCAAAGCCCTGCGCTACTATAGAACGGCATCATGTCGATCCGCAGCCGAGCGCCGAAAATGGCAGATTTTCCAAATGCCCGTTGCGAAAGCGGGCGTATGCTGCACCTGCGTTCCAAGGGGCTTCCCTCAGCTACGGCGCACAGATGGCTAGGCTAACATAATGATAAAATTGTATCTTTCTAGATGCGGGTAAAGGTAAGGCCTTTACACCGGCTCGGTATCCAGCGCGTACCCCGCCGCCCGGACGGTGCGGACCACGTCGAGTTCCCCCTCGCCATTGATCGCCTTGCGCAGCCGGCGGATGTGCACGTCCACCGTGCGCGGCTCGACATGAATGTCCGGACCCCACACCGAATCCAGCACTTCCTCGCGCGAGAACACCCGGCGCGGGTGTTGCAGGAAAAACTCCAGCAGCCGGTATTCGGTCGGCCCCAGATGGACGGCGCGACCGTTGCGGGTCACCCGGTGGGCGGACTGGTCGAGCGTGATGTCATGGAAACCCAGCGTGCCCTTTGCCGACACGCCGCCGGCCCGGCGCAGCAGGGCGCGCATGCGCGCCAGCAGCGCCTCCATGTTGAACGGTTTGGTGATGTAGTCATCCGCGCCGGTGTTCAGGCCGCGCACCGCGTCCTGGTCGTCGGTGCGGGCGGTCACCATGATCACCGGCAGATCGCGCGTGTCCTGGCGGCGGCGGATCTGGCGGCACACTTCGATGCCCGACATCACCGGCAGCATCCAGTCCAGCAGCACCAGATCGGGCGGCGCTTCGGAGATGCGGGTCAGCGCCTCCTGCCCGTCCCCCGCCTCGTCCACCCGGAAGCCCTGCTTTTCGAGGTTGTAGCGCAGCATGGTCGCCAGCGCCGCCTCGTCCTCGACCACCAGCACCAGCGGGCGCGCCCCATTATCCGACATCGCCTGACCCCTGTCCGCTCTGCTGTTCGACAGCGTAGGCCGGGCTGGCGCCCTTCGGCCGGCCCTCCGGCATCGGCTCGCCGGTGGCCGCGTAGTAGATCATCTCGGCGATGTTGGTGGCGTGGTCGCCGATCCGCTCCAGGTTCTTGGCGATGAACAGCAGGTGGGTGCACGGCGTGATGTTGCGCGGATCTTCCATCATATAGGTGATCAGCTCACGGAACAGCGCGTTGTAGATGTCGTCCACCGCCTCGTCCGAGCGCCACACTTCCATCGCCCGGTCGACGTCGCTGTCGCCGAGCGCGTCGATGATGGCCTTGAGGTTCTCCTGCACCAGGCGCGACATATGCGCGATGCCGCTCATCGGCGAGGGGATGTTGAACCTGTCCAGCACGATGCTGCGCTTGGCCACGTTCTTGGCGTAGTCGCCGATCCGTTCCAGCTCGCCGGAGATCTTCAGCGCCGCCACGATCTGGCGCAAATCCTGCGCCATCGGCTGGCGCAGCGCCAGCAGCCGGATGACGAACTGCTCGGCCTCGCGCTCCAGCGCGTCCACCTGCGGATCGGACTCGACGGCCTGGGTGGCGGCGTCGCCATCGCGGTTCAGCACGGAGTCGCAGGCCAGCGCCACCTGGCGCTCCACGACGCCCCCCATATCCGTGATCAGGGTGCGCAACCGGGTTAGCTCCAGTTCAAAGCTTTTCACGATGTGCTCCGGCATCTCGGACATGGCATCCCCCTTCGCACCGCTCAGCCGAACCGGCCGGTGATGTATTCCTGAGTACGTTTCTCGCGCGGCGCGGTGAACATCTGCGTCGCCGTTCCCACCTCGACCATTTCGCCGAGGTAGAAGAAGGCCACCTGATCGGCGCAGCGCGCGGCCTGCTGCATATTGTGGGTGACGATGGCGATGGTGAAGTCCCGCTTCAGCTCGTCGATCAGTTCCTCGATCTTCAGCGTGCTGATCGGATCGAGCGCGCTGGTCGGCTCGTCGAGCAGGATCACCTCCGGCCGCACCGCGATGGTGCGGGCGATGCACAGGCGCTGCTGCTGGCCGCCCGACAGCCCCATGGCGGAGCTGTTGAGCCGGTCCTTCGACTCGTCCCAGAGGGCGGCACGGGTCAGCGACCATTCGACCCGCTCGTCCATCTGCGACTTCGACAGCCGCTCGTGCAGTTTCACCCCGAAGGCGATGTTCTCGTAGATGGTCATCGGGAACGGCGTGGGCTTCTGGAACACCATGCCCACCCGGCTGCGCAACTGGTTCAGGTCGATGTGGGGATCGAGGATGTTGACGCCGTCCATCAGCACCTCGCCGACCGCGCGGTGACCCGGGTAGAGGTCGTACATGCGGTTCAGCACCCGCAGCAGGGTGGATTTGCCGCAGCCGGACGGGCCGATCATGCCGGTCACCTGGCGGTCGGGCAGGTCGAGATCGATGCCCTTGAGCGCCTTGTTGCTGCCATAGAAGAAATCCACCCCGCGAATGGAAATGCGCGGCGCGCCCAGGATTTCGGCCGAGCGCGCCTGCATGGCGGACATTGCCGGCGGCTGTTCCGTCTCGTTCATGGTCTGGCTCATGATTTGATCACTCTGGGCTCCAGCTTTCCGGGCCTCGGCGCTCAACTGCGTGGCCGCAGAATGACGCGTGCAACGATGTTCAGCGCCAGCACACCGAAGGTGATGAGCAGTGCGCCGGCCCAGGCCAGATCGACCCAGTCATCGAAGGCCGACCCCGCATATTGATATATGGTCACCGGCAGGCTCGACATCGGCTGGGTCAGGCTCAGCGACCAGTTCAGGTTGCCGAGCGAGGTGAACAGCAGCGGCGCCGTCTCGCCAGCCACCCGCGCCACCGCCAGCAATATGCCGGTGGCGATGCCGTCCAGCGCGGCGCGGTAACAGATGAGCACGATCACCCGCCATTTCGGCGCGCCCACCGCCACCGCCGCCTCGCGCAGTTCGGTGGGGATCAGCCGCAACATGTCCTCGGTGGTGCGCACCACGATCGGCACCACAATGATCGCCAGCGCAACGCAGCCCGCGATTCCCGAGAAGCCGCCGAATGGTTCAACCAGGATGGTGTAGACGAACAGCCCGATCAGGATCGACGGCGCCGACAGCAGCACGTCGGAGACGAAGCGAACCGCGTTGCCAAGGGCAGAGTTGCGGGCATATTCCGAAAGATAGGTGCCGACCATCAGCCCGATCGGCGTGCCGATGGCGGTGCCGGCCAGCGTTTGGATCAGGCTGCCGACGATCGCGTTGAGCAGCCCTCCCTGCGAGCCGGGCGGAAGGGTGCTGGTGGTAAACACGTGCAAATTGAGCGCACCAACGCCGCGCCAGAGCAGCGTAAACAGGATCGACGCCAGCAAGGCCAGGCCGATCACGGTGGCGACGATGCACAATGCCTGCACCACCCGGTCGGACCATTTGCGCCGGCGTGACAGCATATCCGCCACCCGCACGTCGCGCGCCGGACCGGAAGCCGGCATCCCCCCGGCCGGAAGCATCGTCGCGCTCATGCCGACCTCGGGCGCAGGAGCAGGCGGGAAATCGCCAGCACAATGAAGGAAATCACGAACAGGATGAAACCCAGCGCGAGCAACGAGGACAGCTTCAGGCTGCCGGAATGGCTCTCGGGGAATTCCAGCGCGACGATGGAGGCGATGGTGTTGCCCGGCCCGAACAGCGAGGTCGCAATGCGGTTGGTGTTGCCGATCACGAAGGTCACCGCCATCGTCTCGCCCAGCGCGCGGCCCAGACCCAGCATGATGCCGCCCACCACCGAGGTGCGGGTGTAGGGGATGACGATGTTGCGCATCACCTCCCAGGTGGTGCAGCCGACGCCGTAGGCGGATTCCTTGAACACCGTCGGCACGGTATTGAACACGTCGCGCATGGTGGCGGCGATGAAGGGGATGATCATCACCGCCAGCACCAGGGCGGCGGTGAGGATGCCGGTTCCGAACGGAGCGCCCTGGAACAGGAAGCCGATCCACGGCACATCGCCCAGCCAGTCGGTGAGAAATGGCTGCACGTAATCACCCATGACCGGCACGATCACGAAGAAACCCCACATGCCGTAGATGATTGACGGCACCGCCGCGAGCAGCTCGATCGCCGTGCCGACCGGGCGGCGGAACCAGACCGGCGCAATCTCGGTCAGGTAGAAGGCGATGCCGAAGGCCAGCGGCACCGCAAGCAGCAGCGCCAGTACCGAGGTGACCACGGTGCCGAAGATCGGAACCCCGGCGCCGAACACCTCCTGCACCGGGTCCCAGTCGGTATCGATCAGGAAATAGAGACCGAAGGCACGGAAGCTGGGCAACCCCTCGACGAACAGCGAAAGGATGATGGCACTCAACAGCACCAGCACCAGCACGCCGGCGGAAATTGCCGCCAGGGCAAACAAACGGTCGCCGAACGAGACGGCGCGCGAACCGGCCGGGCGGAGGGGAAAGGTGGTAGTGGCGTCGGACACGAAGTCGTTCCCTGATGGCGGGACGAAGCGGAGGGCGGACATGGCGGAAGGCGCCCGCAAGCGCCTCCCGCCTGAAGTCAACCGAGGGCCGGAAGAATTACTTCCAGATCGCGGCCATGCCCGGCCCCTTGATCTCGGCGCGCCAGGCAGCGCGCACCGCGTCCTGCACCCCGGCGGGCAGGGCGATGTAGTCGAGGTTGGTGGCGATCTCGCCGCCATTCCTGTAGGCGAAGTCGAAGAACTTCATGACGTTGGCGCTACGCTCCGGGTCGGCCGGATTCTTCGGCAGCAGGACGAAGGTGGCCGACACGATCGGCCACGCCTGGGCGCCGGTGGTGTCGATCAGGTTCACGGCAAAGTTCGGCGCGTTGTGCCAGTCGCCGGCATCCGCCGCGGCGGTGAAGGCGGCCAGGGTCGGCGACACGAACTGGCCGGCCTTGTTGCGCAACTGCGTCGTGGTCAGCTTGTTCTGCTTCGCATAGGCATACTCGACATAGCCGATGGCGCCGCGCACCTGCTTCACCGTCGCCGCCACGCCGTCATTGCCCTTGGCGCCGTTGCCCGCCGCCCATTTCACGCTGGTGGCGGCGCCGACCTGCGCCTTCCAATCGGGCGAGACGGCCGAGAGGTAGGAGGTGAACACGAAGGTCGTGCCCGAGCCGTCGGCGCGGTAGACCGGCGCGATCGCCACGTTCGGCAGCTTCACGTCGCGATTGGCCTCGACCAGCCTGGGATCGTTCCACTTGGTGATCTTGCCGAGATAGATATCGGCCAGCAATTCGCTGGGCAGCTTCAGCTTGTTGGCCTCGATGCCGGGCAGGTTCACGATCGGCACCACCGCGCCCATCACCGTGGGGAACTGCAGCAGGCGGTTCTGGTCCAGCTTCGCCCCGTCCACCGGCGCATCGGAGGCGCCGAAATCGACCGTGCGGTTGATAATCTGGTTCTGCCCGCCGCCGGAGCCGATTGCCTGGTAGTTCAGCTCGATGCCGATGGCGGCCTTCGCGGCCTCGCCCCATTTGGCATAGACCGGCGCGGGAAAGGTGGCGCCGGCGCCGGTGATCTGCTGCGCCTGTGCGCCAACAGTGAATGCGCCGACGGTGAACGCCGCCAGCGTGAGGGCCAGGGCGGTGGAAACGAGCTTCATGATCTCTCCTTGCATCTCGGATGCGCCCGGAACCACCGGGCACGGGCCGAACGGGCGAGCCCGGCCGGCCAGCCGTGTGCGCGGCCGGACCCTACGCAGGCACGGTGTCCAGAAGATTGCAAAAATATGAAGCTTCGATGACAGCGCCCCACCTCAGCGCAGCGGGAAAAACCGCGCCGCGCCGAGGTCAAGCCGGCAGGCGCTGCCGACCGAGGGCGGCACCGCGCCAGGCGGCAGCAGCGCTTCGATGACAAATTCGCCAGCCTGCACCGGAACCTGCACCTCAACCCGCACCGCCGGCCCGGCCGCCGCCACGGCCCGCACCCGGGCCTCGCCTCCCACGGTGATGCCGATTTCGTGCGGACGCAGCAAGCCAAACGCTTCCCCGTCCGGCAGGGCGCACGGCACGTCCGCCAGGGAAGCCGAGCCGAACCGGGCGACCCCGCCGCGCACCGTGCATGGCAATTCCACCGAATCGCCGATAAAGCGATAGACAAAGGCGTTGGCCGGCGCCGCCCACAGCCCGGCCGGCGTGTCCACCTGCTCCACCCGGCCGGCCCGCAGGATCGCCACCCGGTCGGCCACTTCCAGTGCCTCGGCCCGGTCATGCGTCACCATCACCGTGGTCAGGCCGGTGCGATCGTGCAACTCGCGCAGCCAGCGGCGCAGATCCCGCCGCACCTCCGGGTCCAGCGCCCCGAACGGCTCGTCCAGCAGCAGGATGCGCGGCTCGATCGCCAGCGCCCGCGCCAGGGCGACACGCTGGCGCTGGCCGCCGGACAACTGGTCGGGATACCGCCCGGCCAGTTCCGGCATCTGCACCAGGGAAAGCAACTCGGCCACGCGCGCGCGGATCGCCGCCCGCCCCGGCCGGCGCGCGCGCGGGCGCACGCGCAGGCCGAAAGCGATATTCTCTGCCACATTCATGTGGCGAAACAGCGCGTAGTGCTGGAACACGAAGCCGACCCCGCGGGCACGGGCCGGCACCCCCGCCATGTCGGCGCCGCCGATCAGCACGCGGCCCGCTTCGGCCAATTCCAGCCCGGCGATCAGGCGCAGCAGGGTGGTCTTGCCGGACCCGGACGGACCCAGCAGCGCCAGGAACTCGCCCTCGCGCGCCGCCAGGTCGATGTCGTACAGGGCCGGAGTCGCGCCGAACCGCTTGGAGATGCCTTGCAGGGCGAGGCTCATGAGGCTGTCATCTGCGAATCTGGCGCCTGGAAAGCTGTCACCGGAAAATCTCCCGCGCGGCGTGTCTGCCATTCCAGCCAGGCCCTGGCCCCCAGGGTCACCAGCGCCAGCAGCGCCAGCAGCCCCGCCATGGCAAACGCGGCCGGCGCCTGGAAGTCGTTGTACAAGGCCTCGATCTGCAGCGGCATGGTCAGCGTCTGCCCGCGGATGCGGCCGGACACCACCGATACCGCCCCGAATTCCCCCATCGCCCGCGCATTCAGCAACAACACTCCCTGCAGCAGCGCCCAGCGCACATTGGGCAGCGTCACATGCCAGAACATCCGCCAGGCGCTGGCCCCCAGCGTCAGCGCCGCTTCCTCCTCCTCGCTGCCCTGCGCCACCATCAACGGCACCAGCTGGCGCACGACGAACGGAAAGGTCACGAACAGCGTCGCCAGCACAAGCCCCGGGATGGCGAAGATCACCTGCACCCCGAGGCGCTCCAGCGCCGGGGCGAACCAGCCCTGCGCGCCGAACAGCAGCACCCAGACCAGGCCGGAGATCACCGGCGAGACGCTCAGCGGCAGTTCGATGACGGTCAGCAGAATGCCACGCCCGGCAAAGCGGAACCGGGCGATGCACCAGGCGGCCGCGAGCCCGCCGATGGTGTTCACCGGCACGCTGATGGCGGCGACCAGAAAGGTCAGACGAATGGCCGCCCGCGACTCGGGATCGTCGAACGCCGCCAGCGCCGGGCCGATGCCCTGGTCCAACCCTTCGGCGAACAGGGCCGCCAGCGGCAGCAGCACCAGGAACGCCAGGGCCGCCAGGGCCGCCAGCACGGCCACAACCGGCACCGGATGGGGACGGGCGGTCATCCTGCCCGCCGCGCCAGACGCTGCTGCACCAGATTCACCGCGCCCAACATGGTGAACGACAGCGCCAGCATCGCCAGCGCCAGCATCGCCGCACCGGAATAGTCGAACTGCTCCAGGCGGATGACGATCAGCAACGGGGCGATTTCGGTCAGCCCCGGCATGTTGCCGGCGATGAAGATGACCGATCCGTACTCTCCCACCGCCCGCGCGAAGGCCATGGCGAACCCGGTCAGCAGCGCCGGCAGCAGCGCCGGCAGCACCACCCGGGCCAGAATCTGGGGCGGGCGGGCGCCCAGCGTCGCCGCCGCCTCCTCGACATCGGCCGGCAGGTCCATCAGCACCGGTTGCACGGTGCGCACCACATAGGGCAGGCCCGCGAACACCAACGCCACCATGATCCCCGGCACCGCATAAGCCAGTTCCACCCCGAACGGCGCAAACAGACGGCCGATCCAGCCGTTCGGCGCATACAGGGTGGTCAGGGCGATGCCGGCCACGGCGGTCGGCAGGGCGAAGGGCAGATCGACCAGCGCATCGGCCAGTTGCCGGCCGGGGAACCGCCCGCGCACCAGCACCCAGGCCACCAGCAGCCCCAGCGGCACGTTGATGGCGGCGGCGGCCAGCGAGGCGCCGAAGCTCAGCTTCAGGGCAGCCAGCACGCGCGGCGACCCGAGGGAGGCCAGCACCCCCGCGATCCCCAGCGACCACGGCCGCACAACCAGCGCCGCCAACGGAATCAGCACGATCAGCGACACCCAGGTCAGCGTCAGCCCGAAGGCCGGCGCGAACCCGGGCAGCGGGTTCGGATGCACGAACGATCGCTTCACGGAACGCCGATTAATTTGCAGGGGCCGTCACCTGGTCGAACACGCCGCCATCGGTGAAATGCCGCGCCTGCGCCTCCGCCCAGCCGCCGAACAGGTCGATGCCGAAGGTCGGCAAGGGCGGGAACCTGTCGGCATAACGCGCCGCGACCACGGGGTCGCGCGGACGGAAATAATGCCGCGCCGCGATGTCCTGGCCTGCCGCAGAGTACAGGAATCGCAGATACGCCTCCGCCGCCGCCCGGCTGCCGCGCTTGTCGGCCACCGCATCCACCACCGCCACCGGCGGCTCGGCGAGAACGGAGACTGACGGATAGACGATCTCCAGCTTTCCCGCCCCCAGTTCCGCGCGGGCCAGCAGGGCCTCGTTCTCCCAGGCCAGCAGCACGTCGCCCAGGCCGCGCTGCACAAAAGTGTTGGTGGCGCCGCGCGCGCCGGTATCCAGCACCGGCACCTGCGCGAACAGACGCCGCAGATAGGCCTCGCCGGACGCCTCGTCGCCGCCGGGCTGGCGCAGCGCCCAGCCGAGCGCCGCCAGGTAGTTCCAGCGCGCCCCGCCGGAGGTTTTCGGATTCGGGGTAATCACGCGCACGCCGGGCCGCACCAGGTCCGGCCAGTCCCGGATCGCCTTCGGGTTGCCGCTGCGCACGAGGAAAACGATCGTACTGGTGTACGGCGTGGATTTCTCCGGCAGCCGCGCCTGCCAGTCCTTCGCCACCAGCCCGCGCATGGCCAGCGCATCGATGTCGGAGGCCAGCGCCAGCGTCACCACGTCCGCCTGCAACCCGTCCAGCACCGCCCTTGCCTGGGCCCCCGAACCACCATGCGAGGCGTTCACCGTGATGCTGCGCCCGGTCTGGCTGTGCCACGCCGCCGGAAACGCGCGGTTCACCTCGCGATACAGCTCCCGCGTCGGATCGTACGACACGTTCAACAGGCTGTCCTGTGCCACCGCAGGACGACCACAAACGGTAATTGCCAACAACAGCACCGCCGCGGCGGCCTTTGACCAGAGATGCATTCTCATGGCGTGGTTCTAGCAGATCGGGCGGCAACGCTGCTAGCCATGGCCGCCCCGCCCGACGCTGCCCCGGCACGGGGCTCAGATGGCGAAGGTGATCGGCTCGGTGGTCGGCCGCCGCAGGCCGGCGGCGGCGGCCCGGCGCAACAGGTCGTCCAGCGTGAGGGCGGCCAGCCGCTCGCGCGCCGCCGACTCGAGTTCCTCCCACAGCCCGTCCACCACCTTCTCCTGCAGCCGGCCGGACGGTCCCTCGGAGGGTTCGGCCTCGCCGTCGTTCACCGCCACTGCCACCACGTCGGACAATTTGATGTCGCGCCGCGGCCGGCCGAGCCGGTAGCCGCCGCGCGGGCCGCGCACGCTCTCCAGCAGCCCCGCCCGCGACAGCGCCTGCAGCAGCGGCTCCATGCCGCGCCGCGCCAGCCCCAGCCGGTCGGCAATCTCTGCCGCACTCACGGTCGCCAGCCGCCCGCCATGGAAGGCGACATCCAGCATCACCGTCACTGCCAGCATTCCCCGGTCCCGTCGGATCAGCATATCCTTGGCACTCCTCTGCCGCGGCGACATAAAATCACGCCCACCCCTCGTAATACAGGGGTCCTGTGGTAAAGACAGCGCTTATGGCCAGAAATGTTCCCCGCGCCGCCCCTCCGCCGGCGCCCCCCTCGCCCACCCTCCCGCCGGCGTCCACACCGGCGCCCAAACCGGCGCCCACACCGGCAAGGGGGCGCATGCATCGCAGCATCCTGGAGACGATCGGCGCCACCCCGCTGGTCGGCATTCCGCGCATCACCGTCGAGGACAAGCTCGTCGCCGAGGTCGCGCTGAAGCTGGAATTTTTCAACCCGCTCGGCTCGGTCAAGGACCGCATCGGCCTGGCCATGGTCGAGCGCGCCGAGGCGGAGGGGCTGATCGCCCCCGACCGTTCGGTGCTGGTCGAGCCGACCTCGGGCAATACCGGCATCGCGCTGGCTTTCGTCGCCGCCGCCAAGGGCTATCGGCTGATCGTCACCATGCCCGAGGGCGCCTCGGTCGAACGGCGCAAGATGCTGCGGCTGATGGGCGCGGATGTGCAACTCACCCCGGCGCGGCAGGGCATGGCCGGCGCCATCGCCCGCGCCGAGTCGATCCTCGCCAGCACCCCGGGCGCCTGGATGCCGCGCCAGTTCGACAACCCGGCCAATCCGGACGTCCACGCCGCCACCACGGCCGAGGAAATCTGGATCGACACCGGCGGGCGGGTGGACATCGTGGTGGGTGGCTCCGGCACCGGCGGCACGCTGACCGGCATCGCCCGGGCGCTGAAGCCGCGCCGCGCCGGGCTGCGCATGGTGCTGGTCGAGCCGGCCGAAAGCGCGGTGCTGTCCGGCGACGAGGCCGGCCCGCACGGGGTGCAGGGCATCGGCCCCGGCTTCCAGCCATCGGTGCTTGATCTGGGGCTGATGGACCAGGTGGTGCGGGTGTCCGAACGCGACGCCATCGCCGCCGCCCGCCGCGCCGCCCGCGAGGAAGGGCTGCCGATCGGCATTTCCTCCGGCGCCGCGCTGCATGCGGCGCTGGCGTTGGCGCACGATCCGGCGCATGCGGGGAAGCTGATCGTTGCGATCGCGCCGAGCTTTGCCGAGCGCTATCTCAGCACGCCGCTATTTGCGGGGCTGTAGGGAAGGAAGGCCAGGGCGCTGCCCTGGCCTTCACTTCGCTACCGCGAACGCAACCGGCTGCGGATCAGGCAGCCTTGCGGAACAGGATAGAGGCGTTGGTACCGCCGAACCCGAAGCTGTTCGACAGCACCACCTCGATACGCCGCTCCTGCGCGGTGTGCGCCACCCGGTCGAACGGGCTTTCGCGGCTGGGATTGTCCAGGTTCAGCGTCGGCGGCGCCACGTTGTCACGCAGCGCCAGCACCGAGAAAATCGCCTCGATGGCCCCGGCAGCGCCCAACAGATGGCCGGTCGCCGACTTGGTGGACGACATCGCGATCCCACGCGCGGCATCACCGAACAGACGCTCCACCGCCTCCAGTTCCAAATCGTCGCCGAGCGGCGTGGAGGTGCCGTGGGCGTTCACATACTGGATCTGGTCCGGCGTGATGCGGCCGTTGCGCAAAGCTGCCCGCATGGCGCGGAAGGCACCCTCATGGCCTTCCGCCGGCGCGGTGATGTGGTGGGCATCGCCGGACATGCCGTAGCCGCATACCTCGGCGTAGATCTTGGCGCCGCGCTGCTTGGCGTGCTCGTACTCCTCCAGCACCAGCACGCCCGAGCCCTCGCCCATGACGAAGCCGTCACGGTCGCGGTCCCAGGGGCGTGATGCCTTCTCGGGCGTCTCGTTGAAAGCGGTCGAGAGCGCCCGCGAGGCGCAGAACCCGCCCATGCCCAGCGGGTTGACGGCCGCCTCCGCCCCGCCGGCCACCATGACGTCGGCATCGCCGAGTCCGATCAGCCGGGCGGCGTCACCGACCGCATGCACGCCGCTGGCGCAGGCGGTCACCACGCTGTGGTTCGGCCCCTTGAAGCCGAACTTGATGGAGACGTGGCCGGAAGCGAGGTTGATCAGGGCCGAGGGGATAAAGAACGGCGACAACCGCCGTGAACGCCCCTCATGCACCAGGATGGACGCCTCGTAGATCGTTTCCAGCCCGCCAATACCGCTGCCGATCATCACGCCGGTCGCGCAGCGGTCCTCTTCACCTTCCGGCTGCCAGCCTGAATCCTCCACCGCCTCGGTGGCGGCGACGAGCGCGTACTGGATGAAACGATCCATCTTGCGCTGGTCCTTCACCGGTATCCACTCGGTGATATTCAGCCGGTTCTCGGCCTTCGTGCCGAGCGGAATCTGGCCGGCCACCTTGGCCGGCAGGTCCTTCACGTCGAAAGACTGGATGGCGCTGATGCCTGATTCGCCTTCGATCAGGCGCTTCCAGACATGCTCGACCCCCAAGCCGAGCGGGCAGGCGATGCCCATACCCGTCACCACCACGCGCCGCATCGCTGCCATCCTTGCCCGTTGTTTCCCGCGGTGCCGGCTCAGGCGGCCTTTTGCTTCTCGATATAATCGATCGCGTCCTTGACGGTGGCGATCTTCTCGGCGGCATCCTCGGGAATTTCCACCCCGAATGCCTCCTCGAAGGCCATCACCAGCTCGACCGTGTCGAGGCTGTCGGCGCCCAGGTCGTCGATGAACGACGCCTCCGGGGTCACCTTCGCCTCGTCCACCCCGAGGTGCTCCACTACGATCTTCTTCACCTTGTCGGCGATCTCGCTCATCGAACTATCACTCCTGCCTGCCGGTTGCTGGTCTACGCGTCTCTCGTCCGGTCTGCCCGCCATCCTGGCCCTATAGCTGGACCGACCCGGCCGACGGAACAGACCCCAGCGGCGCCGTGCCCCCGCCCCGGACGAGGGCGCGCGCCGCTTAGCACGGTTTTGTTATCACCGCCAACCGCACGAATGTTTGGCACCGTGCGATCTTGTTTGATTATCCGATTCACCCGGCCGTGCAGACGCATGTGCCGGGACCGGACCACTAGATCATCGCCATCCCGCCATTGACGTGCAGCGTGGCGCCGGTGACCCAGCCCGCCTCGTCGCTGGCGAGATACGCCACCGCCGACGCCACGTCCGCCGGCTGACCCAGCCGGCCGAGCGGGATCGACTCGGCCAGTTTCGCCTTCTGCGCCTCCGTCAGCGCATCGGTCATCGGGGTCGCCACGAAGCCGGGCGCCACCACGTTCACGGTGATGCCGCGCGAGGCCACTTCCTGCGCCAGCGCCTTGCTCATCCCGGCCAGTCCCGCCTTGGCGGCGGCATAATTCGCCTGCCCCGGATTGCCGGTGCTGCCGACGATGGACGAGATCGACACGATCCGCCCGGCGCGCCGGCGCAGCATGCCCTTCAGCGCCGCCCGGATCAGCCGGAACGGCGCCGTCAGGTCGACATCCAGCACCGCCTGCCAGTCCTCGTCCTTCATCCGCAGCGCCAGCATGTCGCGGGTGAAGCCGGCATTGTTCACCAGAATCGCGAGCGGCCCCGCCGCCGCCTCGGCCGCCGCCACCAGCGCATCCGGCGCCGCCGGGTCGCGCAGATCGGCCGGACACACATGCGCCCGCTCGCCCAGTTCCGCCGCCAGCGCGTCCAGCGCCTCGCGCCGCGTGCCGGACAACGCGACGATTGCCCCCTGCGCGTGCAGGGTGCGCGCGATCCCTGCCCCGATGCCGCCCGAAGCGCCGGTCACCAGGGCCGTCTTGCCATCCAGCCGGAACATTGCGGCGCTCCCGCTACAGGGTTTTCAGCAACAGCTCGATTTCGGCCGGCGTGCCGACCGAAATGGCGGCAGCGTCGGGGGCGATGCGCCGAACCAGCCCGGCCAGCACTTTTCCGGCGCCGAGTTCAACGAAGCTGTCCACCCCGAGCCCCACCATCGTCTGCACGCATTCGCGCCAGCGCACGGTCGCGGTCACCTGCTGCACCAGCAGGCGCACGATCTCGGCCGGCTCGGTCGCCTTGGCGGCCGAGACATTGGCCATCACCGGCACCAGCGGCGCCGCGGGCGGGGCGGCCTCCAGCGCCTCGGCCATGGCATCGGCCGCCGGCGCCATCAGCGCGCAATGAAACGGCGCGGAGACCGGCAGCAGCATCGCCCGCCGCACGCCTTTGGACTTGGCCACCTCGATGGCGCGATCGACCGCCGCCTTGTGGCCGGAAATCACCACCTGCCCGCCGCCATTGTCGTTGGCCGGCTCGACCACCTGCCGGCCCTCTGGACCTTCCGCCGCCTCGGCGCAGATCGCCCGGGCAATCTCCATCTCGGCGCCGAGCAGAGCCGCCATGGCGCCCTCGCCGGCCGGCACCGCCTTCTGCATCGCCTGCCCGCGCAGCCGCAGCAGGGCAGCGGCGTGCGCCGGGGTGAACGCCCCGGCCCCGGCCAGCGCGCTGTACTCGCCCAGCGAGTGCCCGGCCACCACAACCGCGCGGTCGGCGAGCGAAAATCCGCCCTCGCGCTCCAGCACCCGCAGCACCGCCAGCGAATGCGCCAGCAGCGCCGGCTGGGTGTTCTCGGTGCGCGTAAGTTCCTCGGACGGTCCCTCGAACATTAGCTTGGAAAGCTTCTGCTTCAGGGTTTCGTCGACCTCCTCGAACACCTCGCGCGCGGCGGCGAAGGCGGCGGCGAGGTCGCGCCCCATGCCGACGGCCTGGCTGCCCTGGCCCGGAAAGATGAAGGCGTGCACCGGCATGGCGTAAGTGTTCCCAGAAACCTAGTAGCGAAAAACCGGGTAGCGAATGGGCGCGCGGCGTAGCGGCGCCGCACGACACTGTCAATGCGCGGCATGGGCAATGCGCCGTGTGGGCATGCGACCCCTTGCATCCACCCCGCACCCCTGTATAAGCCGCCGCCTTCCCTGCCGGGTGGAGACGGCGTCCCCCGGCTATGCCCACGTGCCAATGGTGGCGCGGGACTGATCGGTCCAGGGCGGAGAAAAGCCAGAGGGAGACCCCATGCCGCTATATGAAACCGTGTTCATCGCACGGAATGACGTCACGCAACAACAGGTCGAGGCCATCGCCGACGCCATCGGCGCCCAGCTCGACGCCGACAAGGGCATCGCCCCGCCGCCGCCGCCCGCCGAGGGCGAGCCCGAGGGTCCGCGCCCCAGCGTCTCGGTGAAGAAGCGCGAATACTGGGGCCTGCGCAGCCTGGCCTACCGGATCAAGAAGAACCGCAAGGGCCACTACCTGCTGCTCGGCATCGACGCCTCCCCGGCCTCCGTGCTGGAAATGGAACGCCAGCTCCGCCTCAACGAGGACGTGCTGCGCTTCATGACCATCCGGGTGGACACGATCGAGGAAGCCGCCAGCTCCATCCTGTCGCGCAAATCCGACGACCGCGAACGCGGTTTCCGCGGCCCCAAGCCGGCCGGCCGCTTCGAATCCGGCCGCAAGCGCGGCTATGACGACCGCGAGGAGTTCCGCGCCCGCGAAGACACGCTGCCGCGCGAACATGACGGCTTCCGCGGCGTCGAGGAGTAAGAACCGATGTCCGACTCATCCGATGTGAACCCCGCCGCCCGGCGCGCCGCCGTCGGCGCCCGCCGCCCGTTCTATCGCCGCCGCAAATCCTGCCCGTTCTCCGGGCCGAGCGCGCCGAAGATCGACTACAAGGACGTGCGCCTGCTGTCGCGCTTCCTGTCCGAACGCGGCAAGATCGTCCCCAGCCGGATCACCGCGGTCTCGGCGAAGAAGCAGCGCGAGCTGGCCAATGCCATCAAGCGCGCCCGCTTCCTCGCCCTGCTGCCCTACGTCGTGGCCTGAGGGAGCGCGCGTCATGGCATCCGTGGAACTGATCCTGCTCCAGCGCGTCGACAAGCTCGGGCAGATGGGCGAAGTGGTGAAGGTGAAGCCCGGCTTCGCCCGCAACTTCCTGCTGCCGCAAAAAAAGGCGATCCGCGCCAACAAGGACAACCTGGCGAAGTTCGAGCAGCAGCGCGCTCAGCTGGAGGCGCAGAACCTCAAGCGCCGCGAGGAAGCCGAACGGGTCGCCGAGCGGGTCGGCGGCCTGTCGGTCGTCATCATCCGCCAGGCCGGCGAATCCGGCAGCCTGTACGGCTCGGTCAGCTCGCGCGACATCGCCGAGGGCAGCACCGCCGCCGGCCTGACCATCAACCGCCAGCAGGTGGTGCTCGAGCAGCCGATCAAGACGCTCGGCCTGACCGATGTCCGCGTCGTGCTGCACCCCGAGGTGGCGATCACGGTCACCGTGAACGTGGCCCGCAGCCCCGAGGAAGCGGCCAAGCAGGCGCGTGGCGAGCGGGTCACCGCGGTCGAGGAGCCGCCGGAGGATATCCTCCGCGCCGAGGACCTGTTCGAGGAGCAACCCGACCAGCCGGGCTGAACGGCCCATCCTGGCCCCTTCGGGGGCCAGGGCGGTCGCGCGTTGTTTCGTGATCGCACGCTGTTTCGTGAACGCGAGCCTCTTGAAGCCACTGGTGGTCCAATCCCATAGTTCCCGCAACGATCTCGGGGGGAATGTGGGAGAGGAACGCCATGCGCGCTGTCCTGGATCACGTGCTCCGCCGGTTGATCGTCCGCGGGCGGCTGACCGTTGAGTGGCCGGACGGCAAGCTGACAACTTACGTCGGCGAGCCCGGCCCCGAAGCCAGCATGAAAATAAGGGACGCGCGAACGCTCCGCCGCGTTGCCCTCAACCCGGCCCTCGCCCTGGGCGAAGCCTACATGGATGGCGGGCTGGTGCCGGTGGATTGCACCATCCACGACGTGCTCGACGTGCTGCTCACCAACCGCTCGGCCGAGAGCGCACGACAGGAACTGCTGTCCCTGCATGAGTTCGCCGGCTGGCTGCTGCGGCGGATGGCGCAGTTCAATCCCGCCGGGCGGGCCCGGCGCAACGTCACCCATCATTATGACCTGAACGGCCGGCTGTACTCGCTGTTCCTCGACCGCGACCGCCAGTACTCCTGCGCCTATTTCCCCACCGGCACCGAGACGCTGGAAGAAGCGCAGGGAGCCAAAAAGCGCCACATCGCCGCCAAGCTGCTGCTCAACCGCCCCGACCTCGAGGTGCTGGACATCGGCAGCGGCTGGGGCGGCCTGGCGCTGACCCTGGCGCGCGACCACGGCGCCCGGGTCACCGGCATCACCCTCTCGCGCGAGCAATTCGCCGAGTCGCAGGCGCGCGCCGCGGCCGAGGGGCTGGCGGACCGGGTCAGCTTCGAGCTGCTGGATTACCGCAGCCTGAACCGCCGCTTCGACCGCATCGTCTCGGTCGGCATGTTCGAGCATGTCGGCGTCGTCCACTACCGCGAATTCTTCGAGGTGGTGAAAAACTGCCTCGCCCCCGACGGCGTCGCCCTCCTGCACGCCATCGGCAACCGGACCGGCCCTTGCCGCACCAACCCCTGGCTGGCCAAATATATTTTCCCGGGCGGCTATTGCCCGGGGCTGTCGGAAGTGCTGCCGGCGATCGAAAAGGCCGGGCTGGTCACCACCGATATCGAGATCCTGCGCCTGCATTACGCCGAGACGGTGCGCCACTGGCGCCGCCGCTTCGCCGCCAACCGTGACACCATCGCGGCGCTGTACGATGAGCGGTTCTGCCGGATGTTCGAATTCTACCTGTCCGGCGCCGAGCTGTCGTTCCGCCGCGAGGGGCAGATGGTGTTCCAGATTCAGCTGGCGCGCGATCAGA
Organism: uncultured Alphaproteobacteria bacterium; assembly: GCA_963709085.1. Taxonomy (GTDB): domain Bacteria; phylum Pseudomonadota; class Alphaproteobacteria; order Acetobacterales; family Acetobacteraceae; genus Rhodovastum. The sequence continues at coordinate 1,685,582 of CAVPVB010000007.1, read as the reverse complement.
CGGCGGTGCCGCTAACCCGCGATTATATTACTGAAATCGAACGCACCGCTGCACCCTCGCGCGCGGCCGTTTGAAGGAAGGCCAGGGCTCTGCCCTGGACCCGGCAGGGGCCGAGAGGCCCCTGCACCCCATTCCGGAAGAAAGCTTCGGCGGCCGGTCTATCCACCATATCCCCGTTATCCACATCCCCGCCAGAACTCGGTGCCAGGCCGAATCGGCGCTATGGTTAGAAGGCACACACCATGATGACATGAACACCATCGAGTCCCAGCCGTCGCTGCTCGGCCTGTCGCAGCGCATCCCGCCTTCCAACCAGCAGGCCGAGCAGGCGCTGCTCGGCGCCCTCCTGGCCAACAACAAGGCGTACGAACGGGTCAGCGAGTTCCTCGCCCCCGAGCATTTCGTCGACCCCGTCCACGGCCGCATCTTCGCCGCCACCGCCCGGCGCATCGAGGCCGGGCAGCTCGCCGACGCGGTGACCCTGAAGGCCGAGTTCGAGCATTCCGGCGTGCTCGACGAGGTCGGCGGCACGACCTATCTGGCGCAATTGCTCGGCGCCATGGTGGGCATCATCAACGCCGGCGAGTACGGCCGCGCCATCTACGACGCCTGGCTGCGCCGCCAGCTCATCGATCTCGGCGAGACCGTGGTCAACAACGCCTTCGGCGCCGGCACCGAGCTGGACGGCCGGGCGCAGATCGAAATCGCCGAGCAGGAGCTGTTCAACCTCGCCGAGCGCGGCGGCGGCGATGGCGGCTTCGTCACCTTCGAACGCGCCCTGACCGAGGCCATCCAGAACGCCGAACGCGCCTTCCACCGCTCCGGCGGCGTCTCCGGCCTGTCCACCGGGTTGCGCGACCTCGACAAGAAAACCGGCGGCCTGCACCCGTCCGATCTGGTGATCCTCGCCGGCCGCCCCGGCATGGGCAAAACCGCGCTGGCGACCAAGATCGCCTTCGGCGCCGCCCGCGCCATCCAGACCGAGGGGCGGGCGGCCGACCCGAACGTGGTGCCCCGCGGGTCGGTTGCCATGTTCTCGCTGGAAATGAGCGCCGAGCAGCTCGCCACCCGCCTGCTGGCGGAGGAATCCCGCATCTCCGGCGACCGCATCCGCCGCGGCGATATCGGCCAGAAGGATTTCGACCGGTTCGTCCAGGTGTCGCGGGAAATCGGCTCGCTGCCGCTGCACATCGACGACACCCCGGCGATCACCCTCTCGGCCATGCGCACCCGCTGCCGGCGGCTGGCGCGCACCAAGGGGTTGTCGCTGATCGTGGTGGACTACCTGCAACTCGATGCGCCCCGCCGCCGGCGCGCGGCCGGAGAACCGGGTGCTGGAAATCAGCCAGATCACCCAGGGACTTAAGGCCATTGCCAAGGAGCTGGCGGTGCCGGTGCTGGCGCTGTCGCAGCTCTCCCGCGCCGTGGAGAGCCGCGAGGACAAGCGTCCGCTGCTGTCGGATTTGCGCGAATCCGGCTCGATCGAGCAGGACGCCGACGTGGTGACCTTCGTCTACCGCGACGAGTACTACCTGCAGCAGCGCGCGCCCAAGCAGCTCGGCTTCGACAACGAGGAAAAATTCCACAGCGCGGTGGAAAAATGGCAGCGCGACATGGAGCACGTCCATAACCGCGCCGAGCTGCTGATCGAAAAGAACCGGCACGGCGCCACGGGCAAGATCGATCTCTACTTCGAGGGCGAGTTCACCCGTTTTGCCGACCTTGATCTTCACCACGATGGCGACTGAAACCACCCTCCCCCCTCCGCTTGTCGAGGGGTCGGACGCCACCGCCATCCTGCACATCGACCTCGCCGCAATCGCCGCCAACTGGCAGTTGCTGTGCCGCCGTGCGGCGCCCGGCTCGGTTGCCGCGGTAGTCAAGGCCGACGCCTATGGCCTGGGCGCCGCCAGGGTCGCCCCGTATTTGCACGCGGCCGGATGCCGCCACTTCTTCACCGCCCATCTGGCCGAGGCCGTAACCCTCCGCCCGCTGCTGCCCGGGGCCATGCTCGCGCCCCTGAACGGTCCGCCGCCCGGCAGCGAACGCGAGCACCTCGAACACGACATCCTGCCGGTGCTCGGCTCGCTCGGCGACATCGACCGCTGGACCGCGTTCGCCCGCCGCATCGGCCGTCGTCTGCCCGCGCTGCTGCATGTCGATACCGGCATGAACCGGCTCGGCCTGGACGCGGCCGGGCTTGCCGCCCTGGCCGCCGATCCGGGCCGGCTGGAGGGGCTGACGCTGCGTTACGTGCTCACCCATCTTGTTACCTCGGAAGAGCCGGACGACCCCCTGAGCGCGGCGCAGGCGGACCGATTCGCTGCCGCCTGCGCCGTTCTGCCGCCCGCGCCGCGCAGTGTTGCCAATTCGTCGGGCCTGTTTCTCGATGCCCGTTTCGCCTCCGACCTGGCCCGCCCAGGGGCCGCGCTCTATGGCATTAACCCCACCCCGGGCCGGGAAAACCCGATGCGCGTGCCGGTGCGCCTGCACGCCCGTATCCTGCAGGTGCGCGACATCGCTGCGGGTGACAGCGTCGGATACAATGCCACCTGGCGCGCGCCGCGCCGCTCGCGAATCGCCACAATCGGTATCGGCTATGCCGATGGCTGGCGGCGGGCGTTGTCAACCGGCGCGCCGCCTGTCTGGCCCGCCTCACCGGGTTTTGACGGCCCCCCTGTCCCGCTGGTAGGCCGTGTTTCCATGGACCTGACCACCTGCGACGTGACCGACCATCCCGCGCTGGCCCCCGGCGACTGGCTGGAACTGCTGGGACCGCGCTGCCCGCCCGAGGACCTGGCGGCGGCTTGCGGCACCAACGCCTATGAGATCTTCACCAGCCTCGCCCCCCGCATCGCCCGGACCTACAGCGCGTGAACCGCCTCCTCGATGCGGTGGCGGCGATTGGCCGCGCCTTGCTGGGAACGTGCCGGCTGACCGGCCGGATCGCCCTGTTCGGCCTGGATGGCCTGTCCAACGTCGTTCGCCCGCCCGTCTACGGCCGCCTGTGCCTGCATGCCTTCCTCGACATCGGCTATTACAGCCTGCCGGTAGTGGCGCTGACGGCGGTGTTCACCGGCATGGTGCTGGCGCTGCAATCGGCCACCGGCCTGTCGCGCTTCAACGCCGAGAGTGCGGTGGCCAATCTGGTGGTGCTGTCGATCACCCGCGAGCTGGGCCCGGTGCTGGCCGGGCTGATGGTGGCCGGCCGCGCCGGCGCCGCCATGGCGGCCGAACTCGGCACCATGCGGGTCACCGACCAGATCGACGCGCTCAGCACCCTGTCCACCAACCCGATGAAATACCTGGTCACGCCGCGCCTGCTCGGCGGGCTGCTGGCGTTGCCGCTGCTGGTGGTGGTGGCCGACATCCTGGGCGTGCTGGGCGGCTTCGTCATCGCCACGGTGAAGCTCGGCTACAACGCCGAGGTGTACCTGTCCAACACGCTCGACTTCGTGCGCACCGACGACGTGGTGTCGGGGCTGGTAAAGGCCGCAGTGTTCGGCTTCCTGGTGGCGCTGATGGGCAGCTTCAACGGCTACAACAGCCGCGGCGGCGCGCAGGGTGTCGGTGCCGCAACCACCAACGCGGTGGTATCGGCATCGGTGCTGATTCTCGCCTTCGACTACGTGCTGACCGAACTGTTCTTCGCCCGATGACCGATACATCCCAGACTGGCACCCCCAAGATTCGCATCCGCGGCCTGCGCAAGGCGTTCGGCGACAAGCTGGTGCTCGACGGCATCGACCTCGACGTGGCGCCGCGCACATCCATGGTGGTGATCGGCGGCTCCGGCACCGGCAAGTCGGTGCTGCTGAAATGCGTGCTCGGCCTGATCGAGCCGGATGCCGGCAGCATCGAGATCGATGGCCAGGACGTGCTGCGCATGGACCGGCGCGCGGCCGAGCAGCAGCGCGCGCGCATCGGCATGCTGTTCCAGAACGGCGCGCTGTTCGACAGCCTGCCGGTCTGGGAGAACGTCGCCTTCGGCCTGCTGGCCCGCCACAAGACCGACCGCCGCCATGCCCGTGCGCGTGCCGAGGAGGTGCTGGGCCAGGTTGGCCTCGCCGCGTCGGTGGGTGCGCTGTGGCCGTCGGAGCTGTCGGGCGGCATGCAGAAGCGGGTGGCGCTGGCCCGCGCCATCGCCGCCCAGCCGGACATTCTGTTCTTCGACGAACCGACCACCGGGCTGGACCCGATCATGGGCGCGGTGATCGACAATCTGATCGTCGATTGCGTCAAGCGCCTGGGCAGCACGGCGGTGGCGATCACCCACGACATGGCGAGCGCACGCCGCATCGGCGACCGGGCGGCGATGATCCACAAGGGGCGGATCGTCTGGGAGGGTCCGGCGACGGAACTGATGGATTGCGGCAACGCGGTGGTGGATCAGTTCACGCATGGGCGGCACCAGGGACCAATCCAGATGGAACTGCGGCGGTAGCCGGGGCGCTAAACGGAACGGGGTCCAGGGGTCCACCGACCCCTGGCGGGTCCAGGGCAGAGCCCTGGCCTTGCTTCTTTTCCTAAGATTGGACGCCCTATTCGTCGAACAAGTCCGCGTGCGTACCAGTGCGGGCAAGTTGCAGTTCGTCGCCTTCAACGCGGTAGAGCAGCAGCCAATCCGGCTCGATGTGCAGGTCACGAAAGCCTTTCCAATCCCCTTTCAGGGGATGGTCGCCGCAGGTGGCCGGGAGCGGCGTGCCCTCGATCAGGAGCAACAGGACGGCCTTGAGCTTTTCCATGTCTTTGCCGCGCTTTTCGGCCCGCTTCACGTCCCGCCTGAAGCGGCCGGACCGAACAGGTGTCAGCACCTATATGCCCAGGTCCTTGAACAGCGCCGTGGCCGTGGCGAACCTCTTGCCCTTGCCTTCGTGCAGTTCCTGTATGGCACGGCGGCTTTCCGCGTTCGGGACCTTCACATCGAAAGGCAGGCGCTGTTCATCCGCCACGCGCAGCATGAGCAGGCGGATCGCGTCGGAAATCGACAGGCCCATCGCCGCGAGCGCAGCGGCGGCGCGCTCCTTGGTGGCACTGTCAATACGGGCACGGACGATGGCATCGGCGGCCATGGTGGTTCTCGTTTATGAATGTAGCTCGAATGTAGCCACAAACTGACCGAACGGCAAGGTGCAGCATGCCTTGCGCATGCCCGGCGCTTTTCCACCTTCGTAATAGCCAGCCCCGGCACACCCTCAACTTGGCGCCACATCTTCGCCCCGCGCGTCAGGCCACCGGCTGATGGTCACGTGACTCCACCAGCTTGAACCCAAACCGCGCTTGTCCGATATTCTGCCCCGGTTCCCGGGCAATCCAAGGGGCGCGGCATATTCAATCCGCGTGGCATGAAGGCGCTTTACACATCGTTCCGCGTGGTCGATCCGCTCGCCCGCCTGCCGCACGACGACCGATCCTGGACCTGACCGCATGGCCAAACCCTCCCCCCGCTTCGTCTGCGCCGCCTGCGGGGCCGTCACCCCCAAATGGGCCGGCCGCTGCGAGACCTGCGGCGAGTGGAACACCATCTCCGAGGAACCCACCGCCGCCGCCGGCCCCGGCCTGCAGAAGCCGAAAACCACCGCCCGCAAACTCGCCTTCGTCGATCTCGCCGGGAGCGCCGAGCCGCCGGCGCGCACCCCCGTCGGCATCGCCGAACTCGACCGCGTGCTCGGCGGCGGATTAGTGCCATCGTCCGCCGTGCTGCTCGGCGGCGATCCCGGGATCGGCAAGTCCACCCTGCTGCTGCAGGCCGCCGCCAGCCTCGCCGCCGGCGGCCACCGGGTGCTGTATGTCTCCGGCGAGGAATCGATCGAACAGGTGCGCCTGCGCGCCCGCCGCCTCGGCGTTGTTCAGGCGCGGCTGGAACTCGCCGCCGCCATCAATCTGCGCGACATCATCGCCAGCCTGGAGGAGGCGCGCGACGCCACCATGGTGGTGATCGACAGCATCCAGACCATGTGGATCGATGCCATCGACAGCGCCCCCGGCACCGTCAGCCAGGTGCGCGCCTCGGCGTTCGAACTTATCCGGCTGGCCAAATCCAACCGCTTCGCCGTCGTGCTGGTCGGCCACGTGACCAAGGAAGGGGCGATCGCCGGCCCGCGCGTGCTGGAGCACATGGTTGACGCCGTCCTCTATTTCGAAGGCGACCGCGGCCACCAGTTCCGCATCCTGCGCGGGGTCAAGAACCGGTTTGGCGCCACCGACGAAATCGGCGTGTTTGAAATGACCGAAACCGGGCTGGCCGAGGTGCCCAACCCGTCCGCCCTGTTCCTCGCCGAGCGGCGCGGCAACGTCTCGGGCAGCGCCGTGTTCGCCGGGCTGGAGGGCAGCCGGCCGGTGCTGGTGGAAATCCAGTGCCTGCTCGCCCCCAACCCCGGCGGCGCGCCCCGCCGCTCCGTCGTGGGGTGGGATTCCGGGCGGCTGGCCATGCTGCTGGCGGTGCTGGAAACCCGCTGCGGCCTGCGGCTGAATGCGTCGGATGTCTACCTCAACATCGCCGGCGGCCTGCGCATCACCGAACCGGCCGCCGACCTGGCCGTCGCCGCCGCCCTGATCTCGGCGGCCACCGATCAGCCGACCGATCCCGGCATGGTGTTTTTCGGCGAAGTCGGCCTTTCCGGCGAGGTGCGCCAGGTGGCACAGGCCGAGTCGCGCCTGAAGGAAGCCCAGAAACTCGGTTTCAGCGCAGCCTGCCTGCCCCGTCGCGTCGCCCGCGGCAACCGCCCGCTATTCGCCCCCGAGGGCCTCGCCCTGCAGGAGATCGGCCATCTCGGCGACCTGGTGGTCAGGTTTGCGGGAAAGGCGGGCGCCTCATCGGCCTGACGGGCTGGCATCCACCCCGCGACCAACGATATATCCTCGCTCTGCATCACATGCAGGATAGCGGATCTTGAACTGGGTCGACATCATCGTCCTGGCCGTCCTCGCCATTTCGGCGTTGTCGGCTTTCCTGCGCGGCTTCGTCAGTGAAGCCCTGGGAATCGGCGCCTGGATCGGGGCCGCCCTGGTCGCCATATGGGGGGCTCCGGGATTCGAGCCGAACGTCCGGCAATGGACCGGCAGCGCCGAAATCAGCACACCGATCGCCTATGCGGGCCTGTTTATCGTCACCCTCATCCTGCTGTCGGTCGGCGTGGCCATGATCGGCGGCGTGGTTCGCGGCGTCGGTCTCGGGCTGGTGGACAGTTCGCTCGGCATCGCCTTCGGGATCGCCCGCGGCGCCATGCTGGTGATGCTGGCCTATTTCGGCGCCGCCCACCTGGTTCCGCCTGACCGCTGGCCCGACCCGGTGCTGCACGCCCGTGCCCTGCCCTATGCCTACGATGGCGCCGCCTGGCTCGCCGAGCGAATTCCGCCGCAATACCGGCCCAGCGTGCCGCCGCCGCCGACCGGTCGAGAGACCAGCGCCGCCGACCTTTTGCGCGTGCCCGCCCAGGGCCGCGCCAATGCCGCCCGTCAGTGACGGCACCAGGAGACGCCCGATGACCAAGGCTCTCGCGCCGCTGCAGGACGACCTGTTCCGCGCATGCCTGCGCGATGACTCCTTCGACGACGGCGACGACGAGATGCATGAGGAATGCGGCGTCTTCGGCATCTGGAACCATTCCGACGCCGCCGCGGTCACCGCCCTCGGCCTGCACTCCCTGCAGCACCGGGGCCAGGAGGCCGCCGGTATCGTCAGCTACGACGGTCAGCACTTCCATTCGCATCGCGGCCTGGGGCTGGTGGGCGACAATTTCAGTGATGCCCGCGTCATCGCCTCGCTGGCCGGCACCCGCGCGGTCGGCCACAACCGCTACGCCACCACCGGCGACACGGTGTTGCGCAACGTCCAACCGCTCTATGCCGATTTCGAGTTCGGCGGCTTCGCGGTCGCCCATAACGGCAACCTCACCAACGCCACCGCCATTCGCCGCGCCCTGGTGCGGCGCGGCTGCCTGTTCCAGTCGACCACCGACAGCGAGGTGTTCATCCACCTCATCGCCATCAGCCTCTATTCCACCGTGGCCGATCGCCTGATCGACGCGCTGAAACAGGTGATCGGCGCCTATTCGCTGATCGCGCTGTCCAACGACGCGTTGATGGGCGTGCGCGATCCGCTCGGCGTCCGCCCGCTCATCCTCGGCCGGGTGGCGCACGCCGATGGCAGCGTCGCCTGGGTGCTGGCCAGCGAGACCTGCGCGCTCGACATCGTCGGCGCCGATTTCGTCCGCGACGTCGAGCCCGGTGAGATCATCATCATCAACGACCAGGGCGTGCACAGCATCCGCCCGTTCAACCGCGTGCCGGCACGGTTCTGCGTGTTCGAATACATCTATTTCTCCCGCCCCGATTCGGTCGTCGAAGGCATGCCGGTATATGCGGCACGCAAGCGCATCGGCGCCGAACTGGCGCGCGAAAGCGGGGTGCCCGCCGATGTCATCGTGCCGGTGCCCGATTCCGGCGTCCCCGCCGCCATGGGCTATGCCAGCGAGAGCGGCATTCCGTTCGAACTCGGCATCATCCGCAACCACTATGTCGGCCGCACCTTCATCGAACCGACCGAGCGGGTGCGCCATCTCGGCGTCAAGCTGAAGCACTCCGCCAACGGCCCGGTGCTCGCCGGCAAGCGGGTGATTCTGGTGGATGACAGCATCGTGCGCGGCACCACCAGCAAGAAAATCGTCGAGATGGTGCGCAACGCCGGCGCCGCCGAGGTGCATATGCGCGTCTCCTCGCCGCCGACCACGCATTCCTGTTTCTACGGCATCGACACGCCCGAGCGCGGCAAGCTGCTGGCCGCCACCCACTCGGTCGAGGCCATGGCGGCGCTGATCGGCGCCGACAGCCTGGCCTTCATCTCCATCGACGGGCTCTACCGGGCGCTCAACAAGGGCGACCGCAATCCCGCGCGGCCGCAATATTGCGACGCCTGCTTCACCGGCGAGTACCCGATCCCGCTGCCCGACATGGCCGAGAACGACAGCCGCCAGCTCTCTCTCCTCTCCGAAAGCCGCTGAATGACCCTCGCCGGTAAGATCGCCCTCGTCACCGGGGCCAGCCGCGGCATCGGCGCCGCGACCGCCATCGAACTCGCCCGCCGCGGCGCCCATGTGGTCATCACCGCCCGCACCCAGGGCGGCCTGGAGGAAACCGACGACGCCATCCGCGCCACCGGCGGCGCGGCCACCCTGCTGCCGCTCGACCTGAAGGACGGCGCCGCGCTGGACACGCTCGGGCCGAGCCTGCTGGAGCGGTTCGGCCGGCTCGACATCCTGGTATCCAACGCCGGCAGCCTCGGCATGCTCACCCCGGTGCCGCACATCCTGCCGCGGGACTGGGACGAGGTGGTGGCGGTCAATCTCAGCGCCACCTGGCGGCTGATCCGCTCCTGCGGCCCGCTGCTGATCGCCGGTGAGGCCGGACGGGCGGTGTTTGTCACCAGCGGCATCGTAACGCGCCCCATCGCCTACTGGGGCGCCTACGGCGCGACCCAGGCGGGGCTGCATCATCTGGTGCAGACCTGGGCGGAGGAAACCCGCATCACCCGCCTGCACGTGAACCTGGCCGACCCCGGCCCGGTCGCCACCAGGCTGCGCCGCGGCGCCTTTCCGGGCGAGGACCAATCCACCCTGCCCTCACCGGCCGATGTCGCCCCTGGCATCGCTGATCTGTGCGAGGTTGGCGAGACCCGGCATGGCGAGATGGTGCGGGTCGGGCCGGATTAAGGAAGGCCAGGGGCTCTGCCCCTGGACCCCGCTAAGGGCGGAGCCCTTAGAACCCATTCGTTTAGAGGGCCTTGGGAAAGAGGGGGGTGAGGAGATGCATCGGCTCCTCCTCACCCCCTCTTTCCCAAGGCCCTCCAAGTGATGGGGTCCAGGGGCCTCTCGGCCCTTGGCGGGTCCAGGGCAGAGCCCTGGCCTTGCTTACCTTGCCGGCGCCGGCACCCGCTCCAGTTCCCGGTCGTGCCCCAGCAGCAGCACGATCACCAACGCCACGATCGCCACTCCCGAGATCATCAGCAGCCCGCCGGAAAAGCTGCCGGTCAGGTCTTTGGCCACCCCCATGACCGACGGCCCGGCGAATCCCGCCAGATTGCCCACCGAGTTGATCACCGCGATCCCCGCCGCGGCCGAGGTGCCCGACAACACCGCCGTCGGCAGCGTCCAGAACACCGGCAATACCGCGAACACCCCGCATGAGCCGATGGTGAACGCCACCATGGTCAGCACCGGGTCGCGGGTCAGCGTCGAGGCGGCAATGCCGATCGCCGCCACCAGCAGCGCCATCGCCGCGTAACCGGTGCGGTTACCAGTCCGGTCGCACCGGCGCCCGTACCAGACCATCACCAGCGCCGCCACGACATAGGGAATCGCCACCACCCAGCCGGTCATGGCGTTGCTCAGGCCGAATGCCTTGACGATTTGCGGCAGCCAGAAACCGACGCCGTACAGCCCCGCCACCGCACCGAAATAAACCAGCGACAATGCCCAGACGCGTCCATTCGTGATCGCCTGCCACACCGTCAGATCATGCACGGCCTCGCGCTGCACCCGCTCCGCCCGCAGCCGCCCGTCGAGCCAGGTGCGCTCGTTGGAGGTGAGCCAGGTCGCATCGGCCGGCCGATCGGTGAGGTAGAAATAGGTCACCGCACCGAGCACCAGCGCGGGCGCCGCTTCGAGGATGAACAACCACTGCCAGCCGGCCAGCCCGGCCAGGCCGTGCATACCGAGAATCTCGCCGGAAATGGGCGAGCCGATCGCCGAGGATATTGGAATCGCCGCCATGAACTGGCCGATGATGCGCGCCCGGTACACCGAGGGGAACCACAGCGTCAGGAAGAAGATGATGCCCGGGAAGAACCCCGCTTCCGCCAGCCCGAGCAGCACACGCAACCCGTAGAAGGTGACCTCGTTGCCCAGCCCGGTGATCTGCCCGATCTGCGGAATGAAGGCCATCAGCCCGGAAATGACGCCCCAGGTGATCATGATCCGGGCGATCCATTTGCGCGCCCCGAACCGGTCCAGAAACAGGTTGGACGGCACCTCGAACAGAAAATACGCCAGGAAGAAGATGCCGGACCCGAAGCCGAACATGGTCGCGGTCAGTCCGAGATCCTTGTTCATCGTGATGGCGGCGAAACCCACGTTCACCCGGTCGAGGTAGGCCACGAAATAGCAGAGGATCAGGAAGGGGATCAGCCGCGCCGACACTTTTCCGATCGTGCGCTGTTCGAGTTGCTCCATGGGGTGTTCCCTCCGCGCCCGCGCCGGCGGGCCTGATTCTGGTTTCGCCCACGTTCCCGCCTTTCCCCATGCACCGCAATCCCCGAACCGGCCTGCCTTTTGGGATGGCCGGCAACGGGTGCGGCGAGCATTGTCATTGCGCGGTTAATTTGGCACAGTTTGTAACGCGCCGGTGAAGGCATCAGCCTTGACGCCGCCGTGAACCATCCTTGTCCGGCCACCAGGAGCAGGCTTATGTTGCCGACGCGAACCGACCGCCGCTCGGCGATCCCGTGGATTTTCCTTGGCAGCTGCCTGATCAGCGTGCTGTCGAGCCTGTTCTTTTATGCCTGGTTCGGCCGTGCGGACGGTGCCGTCTTCCTGCAACCCGGCCGGCTGTTCAGCAGCGTCCTCGGCGATGGCATCGGCGCCCTGCTGTTGCTGGTCCTCCTGATGCCGCTCCGGTCGGCCGGGCGGGGACCGTTCTGGGCCTGCGGCATCGGCGCCGTGATCATGCTGTGGCCGCCATTGAGCGAGCCGTTCAGTGCGCTGCTCGCGCTGGTTGCCGGCAGCCTGGCGCCAACTCAGTCCCCCTGGCCGGCCCTGGCGAGCCGGAGCCTGCAGGACTGGTTTTATTGCCTGCTGCACTTTCCCGATAATCTGGTGCTGGTGACCGGCAGCGCGCTGCTGCTGGCCGTCGTGGCCCGGGTTTCGCCGCTGCCGCCATCCGCCGGCGCCGAGGGCACAGGCGAATATCCCGCAGCTTCCCCGGGGCAACGCGGCAGGTTGTCGATTGCGGCGATCCTGTTCTCGTTCAACGGCCGCCTCAACCGCCGTCCCTATATCGTGGCGGCGCTGGCCATTGGCATTCCGAACACGATCCTGCAATGCATTGTCCCGATTTATGTGGGATTGCCGCTGCAGATTTTGCTGTTCTGGCCGCTCCTGGCGCTCGGCACCAAGCGCGCCCATGACCGCGATCACGGCACCGCCTGGATTGTCTGCATGCTCGGCCTTCCGGGCGTGTTCGGCATATTGCTGGAGATCGCGGTAGCGGCGTCCGGCACCATCGGCGCGCTCGATTTGCCCACCTTGAACCTGGTCGTCGCCGTCGATCTGCTGATTGCCCTGCCGGTGCTCTGGGCGTCGGTTGAATTTTTCTTCCTGCACGGCACGCGCGGCGCGAACCGTTACGGAGCGGACCTGCTGGCGGCTGGACATAAGCGCAAAATCGTTCCGGTGATCAGCGACGTGATGCGCCCACAAGCCGCGGCCACCAGCCCGTCCATCCCCTTCCCGCCGCACGTCACCCCCGAAGCGGCGGCGCGCTTCCGGGCACGGTTCAGAAAAAGATAAGCTGCCGGCTAGGTCGGCGCATACGGGTTCTCCGTCCCCCGGAACTGCAGCCGGATCGGCGTGCCGGGAAGCTGGAAATTTTCGCGCAGCCCGTTCACCAGATAGCGCTGGTAGTCCTCCGGCGTCTGCTCGGCGCGGGTGCCGAACACGATGAAGGTGGGCGGCCGGGCCTTCGCCTGCGTCATGTAGCGCAGCTTCAGCCGCCGGCCGGCCACCAGCGGCAGCTGATGCCGCTCCAGCGCGCCCTCGAACCAGCGGTTCAGCGCCCCGGTGGAGATGCGGGTATTCCACACCGCATGCGCCGCGCGCACCGCCGGCAGCAGCTTGTCCAGACCCTGGCCGGTGATCGCCGACAGCGTCACCACCGGGATGCCCTTCATCTGCGCCAGACTCGTCTCCAGCCGGTCCGACACCCCGCGCCGGGCGGCGTTGCGGTCGGCCACCGCATCCCATTTGGTCAGCGCCAGCACGCAGGCCCGGCCCTCGCGCTCGACCAGCCGGGCAATCTGCAGGTCCTGCTCGTGCAGCCCCTCGGTGGCGTCCACCGCCAGCACCACCACTTCGGCCATCTTCAGCGCCTCGATCGACGCGCTCACCGACATTTTTTCCAGCGCCTGCTCAACCCGCGCGCGGCGGCGCATGCCGGCGGTATCGACCAGTTCGATCACCGTGCCGTCGGTATCGGTCAGCAGCGTCGCCACCGCATCGCGGGTCAGCCCCGGTTCGGGGCCGGTGATCATCCGCTCCTCGCCCAGCAGGCGGTTGATCAGGGTGGACTTGCCGGCGTTCGGCCGGCCGATGATGGCCAGCTTCAGCGGCCGGTCGGCCTCCTCCGCCTCGGCCTCCGCCGCCTCGGGCAGCCGGTCGGCGATCTCGCGCATCAGGTCGGCCAGCCCCTCGCCATGCTCGGCCGACACCGCCAACGGTTCGCCCAAACCCAGCGAGAAGGCTTCCAGCGCCGCATTGGAACCGGCCCGGCCCTCGGCCTTGTTCACCACCACCAGCACCTGCCGGCCCTGGCGGCGCAGCCAGGCGGCGAAATGCGCGTCGGCCGGCACGATGCCGTCGCGCGCATCGACCACGAACAGCACCAGGTCGGCGGTCGCCACCGCGCTGGCCGAGGAGGCCCGCATGCGCCCGGCCAGCGTCTCCGGCGCCGCCTCCTCCAGCCCCGCGGTATCCACCAGCGTCACCCGCCGGCCGCGCAGCATCGCCTCGGCCTCCTTGCGGTCGCGGGTCACGCCGGGGGTGTCCGACACCAGGGCGGAACGCCGCCCGGCCAGGCGGTTGAACAGGGTCGACTTACCCACATTGGGGCGCCCCGCGATGACCACGACGGGGAGCATGGTTTGGGTCAGCGGAGTGCCACCAAAGTTGCGTCGTCGGTGACGACATAAACCGTCCCGCCGGCGATGGACGGGGCGACGGCCACCGGGCCGGACAGCGTCTGCTGGCCGAGGATTTCGCCGGTATAGGGACTCACGGCCAGCGCCAGCGAATTGCTGGACCCCAGGATCAGCCGGTCGCCGGCGAGCACCGGGCCGATCCAGTGGATCGCGCCCTTTTTCTTTTCCATATCCTCGAACTGCGGCAGCTCGGTCACCCAGGCAATCCGGCCGTCGCTCCGCCCGATCGCCGCCACCTGCCCGCTGGTGGCAAGCAGGAACGCCCAGTCGCCGGCCAGCCAGATTGTGTCGCCGGTGGCGATTTCGCGCTCCCACAGGCGCCGTCCGGTGCGCAGGTCCAGCGAGAGGGTCAGGCCGCCCAGGCTGCCGGCGAACACCCGCCCGTCGGCCACCACCGGCCGGCCGCGCACCGCCGACAGGTCGGCCATGCTGTTGCGCCCGCGGGTCGCCGCCAGGCTGTCGCTCCAGGCCACCGACCCGGTGGCGGCGCGCAGGGCGACCAGTTCGCCCGAGCCGAAGCCGGCCACCACCAGCCCGTCGGCATAGGCGGGCGCGGGCAGGCCGAGCACGCTGGTCTCCGGCGCCGTCGCCTGATAGGCCCAGAGCCGGTGCCCGTCATCCAGCGCCAGCGCCTGCAACTGGTTGTCCATCGTGAGCACGAACATGCGCCCCTCGGCGATGGTGGGGGCGGCCCGCACCGGCGTGCTCACCGCCTTGCGCCAGCGGATTTTGCCGGTGGCCGCCTCCAGCGCCAGCACCTCGGCGCGGCCGGTGCCGGCGTACACCGTATCGCCGTTCACCGCGATGCCGCCGCCCACATTGGTGCTGCGGTCGTCCTCGGTCTGGGTTTCCAGCCGCCAGATACGGCCGCCATTGGAAATGTCGTAGGCGGTCACCACGGCGTCGCTGTCCATGGTGAATACCCGCCCGGCGGCCACCACGGGCTGGGCGGTGATCTTGCGGCGATAGCCGCCGCCCTCGCCGATGCCGGTGTGCCAGGCCGAATCCAGGGTGTCGCGCACCTGCAGATGGCCCATGTCATGCGACGGGTTGCCACCGGCCTGCGGCCAGTCGGCGTTGGCCACCGGCGGCGGCAGCACCACGCGGGCGCCCTGGTTGTCCACTTCCAGGCCGCGGGTGGCGTTGATCACCGACACCCGCTTGCCGGGCAGCGGCGTTTTGTTCTCGCCGAACCAGCCATCGAACAGGCTGCATCCGCCCAGCACCGCCGGCAGCAGCACCGCGGCCCGGCGCGACAGGCGCCGCACCTGTGCGTCCCGCATATCGTTCATCCGCCGAGCCGGGCCAGCAGGCCGTTGGCGCGCCCGCGCACCCCGTCCGGCGCGGTCACGTCCTGGGTCAGGCGCTTCAGCGTGTCGCGCGCCGCGTCGGTGTGGCCCTGCCGCAGGTCGAGCAGCGCCTGCGCCTCCTCGGCCAGGGCGTGCCAGGGATTGTCGGGCGCGGCCAGCGGCTTGAGGCGGGCGGCGAGCGCGGTGGGATCGCCGCTGTCGATCTGGTGCAGCACCGATTGCAGCACGGCGGCATCGCGCAGCAGGCGGTCGGCCGAGGCGTCGGCCGCCACCTGCGCCCACAGCGCTTCGGCCTCGGCGGCCTCGCCGGAATCGGCCTTTAGCGCCGCCGCCCGCAGCCCGGCCAGCGCGCGGTAGCCAGCATCGCCATCGCGCGCCACCTCGGCGAGCTCAAGCGCGGCGGCCTTGCGCCCGTCGCCCGGCGGACCGGCGGCGCCGTCAAGCGCGGAGATGAACAGCTGCGCCACCCGGGCGTTCTCCTTCGCCGCGTGCGCCTTCCAGACCTGCCAGCCGGCCGCGGCCCCGACCACCAGCACGGCGGCGAGCACAACCAGGCCGCCATAGCGCTGCAGCGCCTTGCGGGCGCGGTCGGCGCGCAGGTCCTCGTCAACTTCGTCGAAGATGTCGGGCACGGGGATTCCTCAAGCAACGGGCGCCGGACCATAGCGACGGCGCCGGCCGGGGGCAAATGCCGGCGACAAGGAAATGTTCATCTATCACGGCCAAGCTGACGGCATGGGCCGTGTGCTGCTGGCGATGCTTGTTCTTGTCCTGCCGGGCTGCGCCCCCTGGACGCAGCCCTATGCCACCTTCGCGGGAATCGGCGCCGTCAATGCCGGCAGCGTCGCCGTGTTCGGGCGCGCTGTTCCCGACCTGGTCTATTCGGGCCTCTCCGGCCGCAACTGTTCGGTGGTGCGGCTGGAGGAGGGCAAAAGCTACTGCAAAGCGGAGGAACCCCCGCCGGAAGCCCTGCCGTTCTGCACCCGCAGCCTCGGCACGGTCGATTGCTGGGTGAACCCCAAAGCCCTGAACGACCTGCCCGTGCCCAACGTGGCCGACGGCCCGAACACCCTCACCCCGGAGCAGGAATCCAACCGCACCGCGCGTTGGCCGAACCTGTAGCTACCCCCCAAACGCCACCAGCCGGCCGCGCGGCACCCCCAGCACCTCGTCCTCGCGCATGACCGCCTGGCCGCGGATGATGGTCGCCACCGGCCAGCCGGTCACCTCCCGGCCGGCGTACGGCGTCCAGCCGCACGGGCTGACGATCCAGTCTTCCTCGATCCGCCGGCGGCGGCGCAAATCCACCAGGGTGAAATCGGCATCGTAGCCGGCTGCCAGCCGCCCCTTGCCCAGCACGCCATAAACCCGCGCCGGCCCGGCGCACATCAGGTCCACCATCCGCCCGAGCGACAGCCTGCCGGCGTTCACATGGTCCAGCATGACGGGCACAAGCGTCTGCACACCGGTCAGCCCGGAATGGCACTCGGGCCAGGGTTTTTCCTTTGCCTCGCGCGGATGCGGCGCGTGGTCCGAGCCGATGCAATCCACCGTGCCGTCGCGCACCGCCGCCCAGGCCGCTTCCCGATGCCGTTCGCCGCGGATCGGCGGGTTCATCACCCCGTAGCCGCCGAGCCGCTCGTAGCAGTCCGGCGCCACCTGGGTGAGGTGGTTCACCAGCACCTCGCAGGTCGCCACGTCGCGGAAATCCTTGAGATACGCCAGTTCCTGCGCGGTCGAGACATGCAGGATATGCGCCGGCCGGCCGGTTCGCCGCGCCAGCGCCATCAGCCGCCTGGTGCACAGGAAAGCAGTCTCCTCGTCGCGCCATTCCATGTGGCTGGCATAGGGGTCGCCGCAGTGAAACCGCGACTTGCGGGCCTGCAGCCGGCACTCGTCCTCGCTGTGATAGGCGACGCGGCGATGCCCGCCGCGCATGATCCGCTCGATGCTGTCATCGTCATCGACCAGCAGGTCGCCGGTGGACGAGCCGGCGAAAACCTTGATTGCGCACACGCCGCGTCCGGTTTCCAGGCTGGCAAGCTCCGGAATGTTGGCTTTCGTGGCGCCGACATAGAAGCCGATATCACACCAGGCGACCCGCTCGGCATAGTCCTGCTTCACCGCCAGCCCCGCCGCATCGACCAGCGGCGGCTTCGTGTTCGGCATGTCGAACACCGCGACCACCCCGCCGAGCACCGCTGCCTTCGTGCCGGTGGGCATGCTCTCCACCGCTGCATTGGCGCCGTTGCCGGGGTCGCGCAGATGGACATGCGGGTCGATCAGGCCGGGCAGCACATGCAGCCCGGTGGCGTCGATGGTCTCCATGGCCTCGGCGTCGCTGCCGACGCCCAGCGCGGCGATGCGACCCTGCCGCACGCCGACGCTGGTTTGCTCGGTGCCCCACGGGAGCACGCAGGTGCCATCACGGATGATCAGGTCATAGGGCTCGGGCATACGGGCTGCTCCTTAAAGGAAGAAGGCCAGGGCTCTGCCCTGGACCCGGCAGGGGGCGGTGGCCCCCTGCACCCCATTCCATGATCAGTTTACCGACAACGTCTCGAACACATCCCCGGCCGGCGGCAGGCCGAGAATATGCGTCCGGTGCCACAGCGCATAAAACAGCAAATGCCACGCCCCGGCCCCCTCGCGCTTGCCGGCAGCCGCCCGGAACAACGCCGTCACCCGCGCGGGATCGGCAATCTCGGCCACGCCCGACTGCGCCGCCACCAACGGCCCCAGCCGCGCCCCCTGCCCGGCAATCCACGCCCCCACCGGCACGGTAAACCCCTGCTTGCGCGCGAATGGCTGCGCCACCGGGCAATGCCGCTCCAGCCACTGGCGCAACAGCCACTTGCCCATCCCCCGATGCACCTTCAACCCATCCGGCAGCCGGAACGCCGCCGCCGCCACGCCCGGATCGAGGAACGGCGTGCGCCCCTCCACCGCATGCGCCATCAGGCAGCGATCCAGCTTGAGCAGCAGATCGTGCGGCAGCCAGTCCGCCACATCGGTCGCCTGCGCCACCGCCAGCCGGCTGCGCCCGGGCGTCGCCGCACCGGCCTCGGCCGCCGCGATGCCGTCCCGCCACGCCACCGGACGGGTGCGCAGCACGTCCAGCCGGTCGAGCGTGCCGCGCGCCCGCATCACCCGCCCGCCGCGCCACAACGGCCGCATGGCACTGCGATAGCGCCCATAACCGGCAAAAATCTCGTCGCCGCCCTCGCCGGACAGCACCACCTTCACCTCCTGCCGCGCCCGCCGCGCCAGGAACCAGGTGGGAATGATGGCATAATCCGCCGCCGGATCGTCCATGCAGGCGACAATCTCGGGCAGATGGCGCCAAGTATCTGCCTCGCTCACCTCAATGGTCTCGTGCCGCGCCCCCAGCGCATGGGCGACCCGCGCCGCCGCCGCCCGCTCGTCGGCCGCCGCCGGCACGTCGAACCCGGCCGTATAGGCCAGCACGGGGGCACCGTTCAGCCGCGCCATCATGGTCAGCACGGCGGCGCTGTCGATGCCGCCCGACAGGAACATGCCGTACGGCACGTCGCTGCGCTGGTGCAGGTCCACGCTCTCTTCCAGGGCGCGGTCGAGCCGCGCCAGCGCCGCGTCCTCGCCGATTTCCTCCGGCGGGCCTTCCGGCAGGGCGGCGAGGCGACGCCGCTCCAGCACCCGTCCGTCGGCGCATACCAGGGTCTCGCCCGGCAGCACCCGGCGGATGCCCTGAAAAATGGTCTCGGCGCCGGTGGTGAACTGAATCTGCAGCAGCTCATCACGCGCCGCCGCGCGCAACGCGCGTGGCACGATCCCGGCCTCCAGCAGCGCCCGCGGCTCCGAGGCGAAGGCCAGCCCGGCATCGGTCTGGGCGGTATAGAGCGGCTTGATGCCGAACGGGTCGCGCGCCAGCGTCACCGTGCGGGCGGCGCGATCGTGGATGGCGAGCGCGTACATGCCGCGCAGCCGGTGGGCGAACCCTGGCCCGTCGCGCCGCCACAGATGCAGCGGCGGCTCGTTGTCGCTGTCGGTGGCGAAGCGCACCCCGGGCAGGTCGCAGCGCAGTTCGCGGTAGTTATAGACCTCGCCGTTGCCCACCAGCGCCGCCGACCCGGCGAACAGCGGCTGATCGCCGCCGGCAAGGTCGATGATGGCCAGCCGCGTATGCACCAGGGCGATCGGGCCGACCACGGCCTGGCCGGCCCCGTCCGGGCCGCGATGGGCGAGCGCCCGCGCCAGCGCCGCCAGCACGCCGGCCTCGGGCGGAGCGGCATCGGGGGCGGCCAGGATGCCGGCGATGCCGCACATCAGATCGGGGACCAGCGAGGGGGAAAAGCCATGCGGGCGGCTCGATAGCACCGGCGGAGGGCGATGTCTTGCCGCGGTGGAGCGGACGCGGCCGCCGCCAGGAACGTGGTGGTTGCATCCCCACCCGGCATCTGCTGCCCTTCCTGTCTCGCCCCCGACATGCTTCGTTGCATGCTTCGTTGATGGTAAGAAAGCCCGGTCCCGCTCGGGACCGCGCCATTAAACTGCCTGCCCGCCAAGCCGCTCGTCGAAAGGTGCCTCATGTCCGGCCCGCAATACATCCTCACCCTGTCGTGCGCCAACCGGCGCGGCATTGTGGCCGGTGTCTCGACCTACCTGTTCGAGCATAATTGCAACATCCTCGACGCTCAGCAGTTCGACGACACCCAGGCCGGCCGCTTCTTCATGCGGGTCTGCTTCGACGGCATCGAGCCGGAGGCGTTCCCCCCGCTGCAAGCCGGGTTCGAGGCGATCGCGGGCCAGTTCGGCATGGACTGGTCGCTGCGGCCGCTGGCGCAGAAGAAGCGCGTCATGGTGCTGGTCTCCCGCTTCGACCATTGCCTCGACGATCTGCTGTACCGCTGGCGCATCAACGAGTTGCCGATGGAAATGGCCGGGATCGTCTCCAACCATCCGCGCGACACCTACGCCCATATCGACTTCGACGGCGTGCCGTTCCACCATTTGCCGGTCACCCGCCTGACCAAGCTGGAGCAGGAAACCCAGCTCTGGCAACTGATCCGCGAGGCGCGCGCCGATGTGGTGGTGCTGGCCCGCTACATGCAGATCCTGTCGGACGGATTATCGGCCAAGCTGGCCGGCCGCTGCATCAACATCCACCATTCGTTCCTGCCCGGCTTCAAGGGCGCGCGCGCCTACCACCAGGCGCATGAGCGCGGCGTGAAGCTGATCGGGGCGACCGCGCACTACGTCACCTCCGA
This sequence comes from uncultured Alphaproteobacteria bacterium, assembly GCA_963709085.1. GTDB lineage: Bacteria > Pseudomonadota > Alphaproteobacteria > Acetobacterales > Acetobacteraceae > Rhodovastum. The sequence goes on along the minus strand of CAVPVB010000007.1, from coordinate 1,665,057 downwards.
CCTCGATGAAGGGCCGATCATCGAGCAGCATGTCGAGCGCATCAGCCACCGCGACACCCCCGAGGACCTGGTGCGCAAGGGACGTGACATCGAGCGGCGCGTGCTGGCGCGGGCGCTGCGCCATCATCTTGAGGACCGCGTGTTCCTGCACGGCCGCAAGACGGTGGTGTTCACGGAATAGCGTCCGGGTTTGGACCTTGCCCGCGGCAGCCCTGCGCGGTATCCAGGCAGGGTCTCCTGATAGCCCGGGTATCGTGGCTGCGTGGTGCGGACGTAGCTCAGTTGGTAGAGCGTCAGATTTCCAATCTGAGGGTCGCGAGTTCGAATCTCGTCGTCCGCTCCAAGCCTTCAAAGGGTTAGCCGAATTTCGTTGCGGCTTGCCCGGGAGCCGGCGGTCCCGCATCCCCGTCCCCGCGCAACGCCTCCCCCAGTTCGCCCGGTCCGGGCAGCACCGTCAGCCGCCGCGCCCGCACCGCCTCCGGGTTCAAAGCCTTACCTTTACCCGCATCGTGGCAAAGCCCTGCGCTACTATAGAACGACATCATGTCGATCCGCAGCCGAGCGCCGAAAATGGCAGATTTTCCAAATGCCCGTTGCGAAAGCGGGCGTATGCTGCACCTGCGTTCCAAGGGGCTTCCCTCAGCTACGGCGCACAGATGGCTAGGCTAACATAATGATAAAATTGCATCTTTCTAGATGCGGGTAAAGGTAAGGGTTCAAAGCCTTACCTTTACCCGCATCGTGGCAAAGCCCTGCGCTACTATAGAACGACATCATGTCGATCCGCAGCCGAGCGCCGAAAATGGCAGATTTTCCAAATGCCCGTTGCGAAAGCGGGCGTATGCTGCACCTGCGTTCCAAGGGGCTTCCCTCAGCTACGGCGTACAGATGGCTAGGCTAACATAATGATAAAATTGCATCTTTCTAGATGCGGGTAAAGGTAAGGGTTCAAAGCCTGCCTGCCCATGCTCTCGTGAGCGGCCATCGCATCCATAAGGGCATTCATCAACTCCTCGTTCAGGTTGGGGGAGTTCCCGATCGTCTCGACGAAGGACACCGCATCGCCCTCCGTCAGCTCCCCCTCGAACAGGCCAACGTCACGCACGCCACGTCCGATCAGCCGGCGCGCAGCATTTCCAACGTTGTATTCCACATGCCGGCGACCTCGGCGGCCGTCATGGTCCCCTTTGGGGAATCGGGGTGCAGCGCTTCCATCGCGGCATGCGCCCGCGCGATGATACCCTTCAGCCGCGCGATCTCGGCGGTATGGATGGCGTAGGCGCTCGGGTCATACTGTCCGGCAACCCACGCCTTGGGCTGACCCGCTCCGGCGCGCGCGGCATCGCTGCGCTTCTCGTCGCGCAGCACGTCCAGTTCTTCGATGTCGGTCGTGTTGGGCATAGCGTCCGTATCTCCTGGGTATCGAATCGCGGATTTTGAATGAGGAACCCGCCGTCGTCATCCGGCGGCGGTAGCAAGCAGGAGCAGCGGCATGATGCAACGGATTGGCGTGGGAAGCAGGTATTCTTGCCGGGGCTGGTCCGCATGGGCGCCCAGCATCGGGCAGACATGCCGAACATAGGCGCTACTCGCCGGGGCCATGGCCTGCGGGACTGTATGCCCCGAGGTATCCAGCACAGGGCGCGATGCCGCCTAAAACGACGAAGGCGGCCTGAAGGCCGCCCCGCTTACAAACCCAACCAATTGAAAAGGCTTGGCGTCCCGTAGGGGATTCGAACCCCTGTTACCGCCGTGAGAGGGCGGTGTCCTAGGCCTCTAGACGAACGGGACGAGGCCGAAAGTGGCGGAAATCCGCCAGTTGCCGCTTATTCGTGCCAGTTCTCTCCAGTAGCTGTTCGGGACGCATTCAGAACCCCTGAATGAGCCGGACGGAGAGAGTGATGGCACGGACCTGCTCCAACGCGGCGCTTGATACAATCATCGGTCTGCGCCGTCTAGATGGGGTAACGGGGCGGCCGCGGACGCAGGCGGCGGAAGGCAATGCGGTTCTCAAACAGGCTCTAATCGTCGGCCGGCCGTCCCCGCAACCGTTTGATCCCGCCGCGCTGGGCCTTTCCCTCCAGGCGCCGTTCCTTCGACCCATAGGTCGGCCTGGTCGGCCGCCGCTTGAGCGGCGGCGGTGCGGCGGCGGCACGGATCAGCTCCAGCAGCCGCTCCAGCGCGTCCTCGCGGTTGCGCTCGCGCATACGATGGCGCTGGGCGGTGATGATCAGCACCCCGTCCTGGGTCAGCCGCCGCCCGGCCAGCCGCTCCAGCCGGGTGCGCACCGCCTCGGGCAGCGAGGGCGAGTGGCGTGCGTCGAAGCGCAGTTGCACCGCCGTCTCCACCTTGTTCACGTTCTGACCACCAGCACCCGAGGCGCGCATAAAGGTTTCGGTCAATTCCTCCTCGTTCAGCACGATGCCGTGCCCAACCGCGATGATGCCCATGCCCGTTCCAGAATGTTATGAGGCGTCACCGATCGGTGCTGCAGGCCGAACACGGCCTCCTCGCCGAACGGCGTGTCGGCGATGGCGACCAACGGTCACGGACAGGCATGCCTCCGGCGCGGCGCAGTGAACCCTGTTTCGGCCCGTTGAGGCAAATCAATGCCGCCTTGCGGGCACGGCGCTCATTCTGCCGGCCACCACGGCCACGCCGCGAGGGTAGCCCTGTCCCCCGTTCCGGCGGCGCGACAATCTGCCATGCGCCACCACTCCCTACCCTGCTGCGGCAGGCTTGCGGCGCCGCCTGCCGGCCAGAGCGAGGGTTCTGCACCGGCCGCCACCGACAATGTGAACGAGGCTGACCCGGCGCCCGCCATGGCGAACGTCCACAGCCACGGATGAGTTGAAACCGCCGACGGGGCCGGCTCCGCTGCCCGATCCCATCCTGCTGTCCCAATCCTGCTGTCCCAATCCTGCTGTCCCAATCCTGCTGCCGCAACGCCGCCGTGGTTTGCACCAGGGCGGAAGAGACGGTACCGCGCAGCCTGTCCGATCGGACGATGACGCCCGGTTGGCCAGGGCAATCGCATTTCAGAAGGATCCGAGGAGTCTGGAGAGATAGGCATCGTTCCAACCGGCCCGTTGGAACTTGCCGCGCAGAGAGCCCTTGGAGCCGTCCTTCTGCATGACGTTCAGGGCCATGTGTCGCAGGACCGCAAGATTGTGTGGCCCGTTGCCCAGTCTGGTCCGGTCCTGATCCTCGTTCATCACCACATCCAGCCGCCAGTGCAGCCGGTTTTCGACACCCCAGTGCTCGCGGACGACCTCGTTGAAGCGTGTCGCGGATAGCGCTGTGCTGAGAAGGTAGTAGGCGGTCTCGGTGGTGGTCTTGCTCGCGGTTTCACGGATACGGACAACCTTGCCGATGGCCGCCAGGCCGGGCCAGTGATGATCCCGCTGCAACCAGTCGATATCGGTCGAGACCGTGGCCGTGCGGGTCTCGATGCGGCCGTGATCGGCGTCCACGTTTTGCGCGCTCGTCGCCGGTTTGCTGGCCGGGTCATTGAGGAACGTGCTGACGTCATCATGCAGCGTGCCCTGATTGCCCTTCAGCGCCAGGGCATAGTCGCCGCCCTGATCGACGATCTGCTGAGCAATCGCCCGCTGGCAGTTGAGCGCGTCGGCGGTCACGATCGTGCCTTTCAGTGACAGCATCTCCAGCAACTTCGGCACCGCGGTGATCTCATTTGATTTGGCGTCGGTGGCGATCTGCGCCAGCACCAGGCGCTGCTCGCATCCCCAGGCACTGACCATGTGCAGCGGTGACTTGCCGCTGGCGCGATCGAAGGAGCGACGCAGAACCTTGCCATCGATCGCTACAACGCCCTGAACCGTACTCGAAAACTGCGCCATGAACCGCTGAAACGCCGCGCCAAACTGCGCCGGGTCGAGCAGGCGGAACAGGCGGCTGAAAGTGTCGTGACTTGGAATGCCCTTCTCCAGCTTGAGAAAGCCGCGCAGGAACGGCTCTTTCGCTTCCGCAAACCGAGCCATGTCCACCGCACCCTGGCCGCCACATAACACTGTACACAGCGCAATCATCAGCAACTCATGGAAGTCATGCAGCCCGGCATTCCCGGTTCGTGGGTCTTCCAGACCCTCCCAGCAGCCGGCAAACTGATCCAAGGCGTCCTCCCACCGCAGGTTTCCCGCGCCCTCCGGTAGAATCCATCGCCCCGCCCCGCGCAAGCCGCCGTCGCGCTGTCAAGGAAATTCCAAGTGCGATTCCCCTGCCCGGTTGGCCGGCCCATATACGAGTCGACAGCCTGATCGTGCCATATTGCACGTCCGGCCGTGTGCCGGTGTGTCTGGAGCAGCAGATCGTGTCGGCAAGCTACGGGTCCGTTCCAACCAATGGCCGCAACGGCACCCCCGCCAGCCAGGCCAGCCTGGGCGGGCTGAGTTGGCTGAATTTTCTCACCGCCCTGATGCAGACCGGTTTCGGCACCTTTCTGGCCGTCTACCTGACCAATCAGCAGTGGAGCCGCACGGATATCGGCTTTGCGCTCAGCGCCGGCACGGCGGCGGCAATGGTCAGCCAGGTGCCCGCCGGCATGCTGGTGGACTGGGCGCCCATCAAGCGCCTCGCGGCGGCCGGCGCGGTGCTGGGCATCATGGCGGCCGCCACGCTGATCGCGGCGGTGCCGCTGCGCTGGCCGGTCTACACCGCGCAGGTGCTGCAGGGTGTGGCCGCGGCGGTGCTGACGCCCGCCATCGCCGCCCTCACGCTGGCGCTGTCGCGCCAGGAGAAGCTGGGCGAGCGGCTCGGCCGCAATGTCCGCTTCGCCGCCATCGGCTCGGCCCTGGCCGCCGGCATCCTGGGGCTGGTCGGCGCCTGGGTATCGCTGCGGGGCGTCTTCTGGCTGGCCGCGCTCTGCGGCCTGCCCTGCCTGGTGGCGATCTCCCGCATCCGCACCGCCGACATGGAGACGGTCTACCTGCGCACGTCGCACCTGGCGGCCATCCCCCCGCGGTATCGCACCACCCCGCCGAAACGGGCGCTCGAGGTCTGTCGCGACCCGAAATTGCTGATCTTCGCTACCTGCGTGATGCTGTTCCAACTCGGCAATTCGGCCCTGCTGCCCACCGCCGCGGGCGCGCTCGCCCGCGCGTTCGGCCGGCTGCCCGACCTGGTGTTGCCCGCTATGGTGCCGATGATGGCGCCGATGCGCCTGCACAGCGACGACCTGCTGGTCGCGGCCTGGATCGTGGTGCCGCAACTGTTGGCAGCCATGTTGTCGCCCTGGCTGGGGCGGTATGCCCAGATACGCGGCCGGCGGCTTGTGCTGCTGATCGGCTTCGCCGTGCTGCCGCTGCGCGCTTTGCTGTTCGCCTCCGACGGCAGCCCGGAGGTGATGGTGGCGTATCAGATGCTGGACGGCATCAGCGCCGCGGTGCTCGGTGTCATGATACCTCTGGTGGTGGCGGACATCACGCGGGGCGGCGGCCGGTTCAACCTGGCAATCGGCATTGTCGGCCTGGCCGGCGGGGTCGGCGGCGCCCTCAGCACCGCCATCGCCGGCGTGCTGTCGGACCGAATCGGCGAGATTGCCACCTTCATCGCCCTCGGCGGTGCCGGACTATGCGCATGCGCCCTCCTCGCGGCTGTCATGCCGGAAACGCGTGACACGACCTCCCGTCTCAGCACAAAGCCAGGCCCGGCCTGACCCGCCCCCGCAAGCCCGCAGGCTGGCGGACCCGGGCACGGGGACATGCAATCGTGGCATCCAAGCCAAGCCCCTTCGGCATGACCCGTCATCCAACGGCCTTCGGTGTCAATCCTGCCTGACGCTTGTGTTCTGGCGATACCCCAGTTCGCGTCTGTAACCTTGTCAAGAGGCCCCTGCCTCGCCGACCCGCCGGGCACATCGCCGGAGGGATGCCGCGCCACCCGGCCGTCTCTGCCTTTGCACCACGAGGTGAACACCTGATTCATCGGTCCGCGCGCAAGATCGGTATCAGATGAAACGGAATGCGGGGCCGGCGCCTAATCGGATCGGCAACGCAGAATTGCACCGTAGAAGCCTTGCCCTCGATTGGCCGTACCCTGCGCGCCATGAGCAATTCGTCACCTTGCAATACGTTGCTTGACTATGCGCCATCTCTCATGCCGTACAATTACCGGTTGGCCGTTGCCGAATCGTGCCCTTGACCAATCATACAGCCCGAACCCCCCGGGCCTGGCGGACCCAACATTCGGGGACAGGTTTCAATCCATGTCGGAAGACACCACTCCGATCGGCCGATCGCCCCGGGACGCCAGGAAATCACCGGGCGACACCACCGTCATGTCCCGCCTGAACGCGGACGAGCCGGATGTGACCCTCATTCTCGACCTCGACGGGGTCATCCGTGACGCCTCCTGGTCCAGCGCGATCTCGGGCACCATCCCCGGCGAAGCGATGCAGGAATGGGTCGGCCGCCCGTGGGCCGACACGGTCGGCGAGATCGGCGGCGACGCGGTGCGCCGCATGGTCGAGGACGCCCGCGCCATCGGCGTTTCCGCGTTCCGCCAGGTCACCCAGCGATTTCCGAGCGGGCTCGAACTGCCGATCGAGTACACGACCGTCCGCCTCGGCGGCCGCGCCGGCCTGATCGCCATCGGCAAGAACCTGCAGGCGATTGCCGAGTTGCAGTCCCGCCTGATCGCCGCCCAGCACGTCCGGGAGCAGGATTACTGGAAGCTGCGCGAAATCGAAACCCGCTCGCGCCTGCTGTTCGACGCCTCCAACGAGCCGGTGCTGCTGGTCAAGGCCGAGAACCTGCGCATCGTCGAGGCCAACCCCGCCGCCATCCGCGTCCTCGGCCTCGCGCCTGGCTGGGAGTTCCTGCGCGAGATCGCGCCGAAGGAGCAGGAATCCTTCCAGGCCATGCTGCTCCGCGTGCGCCAGCAGGGCCGCGCGCCGGGCATGATGGTGCATATCGGCCCCGACCGTGAGCCCTGGGTGGTCCGCGCCTCGCTGATGGCCGCCGGACCCGGCCCGGTTTTCCTGCTCCAGTTCGGTGCCGCCGGCAGCACCCAGCCCGGCGAGCCGCGCCCGGCCGCGCTGCCGGTCGAGGACATCATCGACCGCCTGCCGGAAGGCTTCGTGGTGGTCGACCACCAGGGCGTGATCCGCCGGGCCAACCGTGCCTTCCTCGATCTGATCCAGCGCGGCACCGCGGGCTCGGTGGTCGGCGAGCGGCTGGGCAACTGGCTGTCGCACCCGGGCGCCAACCTCACCGTGCTGCTCGCCAACGTGCACCGGCACGGCAGCGTGCGGATGTTTTCCACCACCCTCCAGGGGGACCTTGGCATTGACACCGATGTCGAGATCTCCGCGGTCGGCAATGCGGAAGGCAAATCGCAGTATTTCGGCGTCCTGATCCGCGACACCAGCCGCAGCGCGTCCCTGCTCGACGACGAAGGCTACCTGCATACGGCGCTGCAGGCCATCACCGAGCAGATCGGCAAGGCGCCGCTGCTGGAACTGGTCAGGAAGACATCGGCGGCGGTCGAGCGTCACTGCATCGAGGCGGCGCTGCGACGATCGGACGGCAACCGCACCGCCGCCGCCGAACTGCTGGGCCTGAGCCGTCAAAGCCTCTATGCAAAGCTGAGCCGGTATGGCTTCGATTCGGCGTCGAGCCATCCCGCCGACGACAGCGAGTGACCCAGCGAGACTGCCGACGTGCCGCCAGGACAACCCGTCACGCCGGCCTTCGGGCAGGCCGACCTCTCGAACTGTGAACGCGAACAGATCCACCTTGCCGGCTCGATCCAGCCGCACGGGGCGCTGCTGCTGGTCCGCGAGCCCGACCTCACGGTGGTGCAGGAAAGCGCCAACGCCGCGCTTTTCCTGAACGTCCCGGGCCCGCTGGCCGGGCGCCGGCTCAGCCAACTCGGCGGTGACCTCGCCCGGCGCGTGCAGCCCTGCCTGGGCGATCCGCTGCAGCTTGTCCCGACCGCCGCGCGCTGCCGCCTGGGCGAACCCGAAGCCGAGTTCGATGCGCTGCTACACCGCCCCAATGGCGGCGGGCTGGTGATCGAGCTGGAGCGCGCCGGCCCGCCTGTCGACTTCTCCGCCCGCATCGACGCGGCGCTGCATGCCATCCTCGGCGCCCATTCGCTGCGCACGCTCGGCGACGAGACCGCCGCGATCTTCCGCGACCTCACCGGCTACGATCGGGTGATGGTCTACCGCTTCGACGACGAAGGCCATGGCCAGGTGTTCTCCGAGCGGCGCCGCCCCGATCTGGAGGCCTTTCTCGGCAATCGTTATCCCGCCTCCGATATTCCGCTGGTCGCCCGCCGCCTGTACGAGCGCAACCGCGTGCGGGTGCTGGTGGATGCCCGCTACCAGCCGGTGCCGCTGGCCCCCTCGCTGTCGCCGATCAGCGGCGCCGAGCTCGACATGTCGCTGTGCTTCCTGCGCAGCATGTCGCCGATCCATGTCCAGTACATGCAGAACATGGGCGTGTCCGCCACCCTGGTCGCCTCCCTGGTGGTCGGCGGCCGCCTGTGGGGTCTCGTGGCCTGCCACCATTACCAACCGCGCCAGCCGCATATCGAGGTGCGCACCGCCTGCGAATTGCTGGTCGAGGCGATCGCCACCCGCATCGCCGCCCTGGAAAGCTTTGCCCAGGCGCAGTCCGAGCTGTCGGTGCGCCGGCTGGAGCAACGCCTCATCGAGGCGATCTCACGCGAGGGCGAGTGGCGCAATGCGCTGTTCGACAGCGCGCAGACGCTGCTGCAGCCGGTCGGCGCCAGCGGGGCGGCCCTGCTGTTCGAGGGCCAGTTGCTGACCGTCGGCGAGGTGCCGGGCACCCAGCAACTGCGCGAACTCGGCACCTGGCTGGACGCGCGCCCGCCGGTGCCGGTGTTCGCCACCGCCTCGCTCGGCCTCGACGCGCCGGAATTCGGGCCTCTCGCCGCCACCGCCAGCGGCCTGCTGGCCACCGGGGTTTCGAATGCGCCGGGCGAGTATCTGATGTGGTTCCGCCCGGAGCAGGTGCGCACCGTCACCTGGGGCGGCAACCCGTTCAAGCCGGTGCTGGCCGGCGCTGACCCGGGCACGCTGTCGCCGCGGCGGTCATTCGCGCAGTGGCACCAGTTGGTCGAGGGTACCAGCGAGTTCCTGGACGCCGGGTGACCTGGCCGCGGCACGGCTGATCGGCGATACCGTGGCCGATGTCGTGCTGCAGTTCCGGGCGGTGCGCATGCTGATCGCCCAGAGCCAGCTCGACGACGTGCGCCGCCAGGTGCGCCTCGCCGAGCACCCCGTCGTCATTGCCGACGCCGAGGGGCAGATCCTGGTCGGCAACGACGCCTTCCACCGCATGCTGCCGAACGCCGGCCACGCCCTGCGCAGCCTCGACGACCTGCCGGCCTGCTTTGCCGAGCCGGCCGAAATCCACCGCCGGCTGCAGGACGTCATCACCCATCGCCACACCTGGCGCGGCGAGGTGCGGCTGGAAGCCGGCGCCGAGGCGCGCTCGCTGCTGGTACGCGCCGACCCGGTGTTCTCCGCCCCCGGCCACGTGCTCGGCTTCGTGTTCCTGTTTACCGATCTCAGCGAGCGCAAGGCCGCCGAAGCGGCGCGGCGGCGTTTTCAGGAAAGCGTGATCGAGCGCAACCGCGGCCAGATGCGCCACGAGGACCCCGACGTGGCGATGCTCTATCGCCAGATGATGTCCTCGGTGGTCGAGAACGCCCAGCTCGCCGCCCTGGAGATCACCGACGGGCTTGACATGGTGCGGATGGCGGAGCTGCTGGAAAGCGTGCGCGGCTCGGTGACCCGCGCTGCCGAGGTGCTGGAACACCTGATCCACCAGGGCCGCCGTGCCGCCGGACGTTCCCCTGTCGAGCCCAGCGGCGGTGAGGAACAGTGATGGGTGACATCGCGGATACCGGCGCGCGGATGGCGCTTCGCCAGGCCACTGCGGCCGCGCATGAGCAGCTGCACCACCTGCCCGCCTTCGCCGCTCTGCAGGCCGGCACGATCGGGCCGGACGCCTACGCGGCGCTGCTGCGCCAGATATTCGTCTTCCACCGCGCCGTCGAGGACCGGCTGGCCGCCGCGCCCTCGCTGCGCGGCTTCGGCATCGACATCGCCGCCCGCCGGCGCTCCCCGCTGCTGTTGGAGGACCTTGCCTTCCTCGGTGCCGCCGCCGCCCCGCTGCGGGCACCGCCGGCGCTCCCCGAGCTGCGCAGCGCCGCGCAGGCCTTGGGCTGCCTCTATGTCACCGAAGGCTCGACCCTCGGCGGGCGCGAGCTGGCCCGCCGGCTGGACCATCTGCTGCCGCCCGGCAGCGCCGAGGGCCGCCGCTTCCTGCTCGGCCACGGCCCGCACCACGGCGCCATGTGGCGCGAATTCTGCGCCGCCCTGGAGCAGTGCGGCGACAGCGCGGAGCGCCGTGCGGAAATGATCGGCGCGGCGCTCGCCGCGTTTGCCGTGTTCGGTGACTGGTTCGGCCCGGATGCAACCGCAGCCGCCGCCTGAACCCTTCCCCCCACGCCGAAGTCAGCCGTGCCCGAATCCGCCGACACACCCTGGACGCAACAGCGCCTGCTGGACGAACTGACCGCCTTGGACATCCCCTTCGACCGCCGGGAACATCCGGCTGTCTTCACCGTCGAGGCCGCCCGCGAGCACTGGGCCACCCTACCTGGGTTGCCGGTGAAAAACCTGCTGCTCAAGGATGCCGGCGGCCGGCTCTGGCTGGTGGTGGCGCCGGCCGAAGCGCCGGTCGATCTGAAGGCCCTGCCGAAGCGCATCGGCAGCAAGCGCCTCTCCTTCGCCGGCCCGGCCGAGCTGGCCGCCACGCTGGCGGTACAAGCCGGCTCGGTGACCCCGCTCGCCGTGGTGAACGACCGCGACCGGCGCGTCAGCGTGGTGCTGGACCGCTCGCTCGCCGGCGACGCCCGCATCCAGGTGCACCCGCTGGTGAACATTGCCACGATCGCGCTGGCCGGCAATGACGTGGTGCGGTTCCTGACCCATCACGGGCATCCGCCAGCCGTGGTTCGGCTGGACGGGGAAGCAGGGCCGTCAGCCTAATCGTTGCGCCACCGCCGCCGCGAAATCCGCGGTGGAGGCGGCCCCGCCGAGGTCGCGCGTGCGAATGTTATCCTGCATAAGCACCTGGTCGAGCGCCGTGCGCAGCCTTGTGTCGAGGTCGGGACGGCCCGCGTGGTCCAGCATCATGGCGGCGGCCAGCAGCAGGGCCAGCGGGTTGGCGATGCCCTGGCCGGCGATGTCGGGGGCCGAGCCGTGCACCGCCTCGAAAATCGCCGCGTCCAGGCCGATATTGGCGCCGGGGGCCATGCCCAGGCCGCCGACCAGCCCGGCCATCTGGTCGGACAGGATGTCGCCGAACAGGTTGGTGGTAACGATCACGTCGAACTGCCACGGGTTCAGCACGAGCTGCATGGCGCAGGCATCGACGATGCGTTCATCGCACGCCACGCGGCCCTCGTAGTCCCGCGCCACGTCGCCCGCGGCCTCCAGGAAGATGCCGGTCAGCGCCTTCAGCACATTCGCCTTGTGGACGATGGTGACCTTCCGCCGGCCGTGCCGCACCGCGTAGTCGAAGGCGTACTGGGCGATGCGCCGCGACCCGGCCTTGGTGTTCACCCCTGAGGAAATCGCCACCGCCTTCGGGTCGTTGCCGACCGGGATGTAATGCTCGAAGGCGACATACAGCCCTTCCAGGTTCTCGCGGATCAGCACCAGGTCGATGTTCTCGTAGCGCCCGCCCGGGACCATCGTACGGACCGGACGGACATTGGCGTACAGCCCGAATTCCTCCCGCAGGCGCACGTTGACCGAGCGGAAGCCGCCGCCGACCGGCGTGGTGAGCGGCCCCTTCAGGGCGAGCCGGGTGCGATGGATGCTCTCCAGCGTGGCCGGCGGCAACGGATCGGCGGAGGCGGCGATGCCGGCCAGTCCGCCCTGCTGCACATCCCAGGCGAACGGGGCGCCGAGGGCGTCGAGGACCTGCACGACGGCGTCGGTGATTTCCGGGCCAATGCCGTCTCCCGGGATCAGGGTCGCGGGAATTTGCGCGCCGTCTTGCTGGACTGCCATCTGATGCCGTCTCCTGCGCCCCAGGGGCGGGGGCCGCCCCTGGGGGCATCCCCCGAACGCACGGCCGGCGTCAAGTCGCGGTTGCTGGCGTGGCAGGGCAATCGGGTGAAGGAAGGCCAGGGCTCTGCCCTGGCCTTCCTTCCTTCACCCCAACCCACCCCAGACCGTCAGCCGGGCAGCGCCGTGCGCCCGATCCGCCAACATCGTGCCGGGCAGATCGATCTCCTCGTCGCGCGCGGTCTCCGCCACCACGACCGCTGCGGGCGCGATCCAGCCGGCCCGGCCGAGCGCCGGCAATGCTGCCTGGACCAGACCCTGCCGGTAGGGCGGGTCGAAGAAAATCAGCCTGCAGGGCCGGCCAGGTGGCGGCTTTGTGGCATCGGCGGCGAACACGGCGGCGCGGTCGCCGGCCCGGCAGGCATCGATGTTGGCCCGCAGCACGGCGAGTGCCGCGCGGTCGCGTTCCAGGAAGCTGGCATGGGCCGCGCCGCGCGACAGGGCTTCCAGCCCCAGCGCGCCGGTACCGGCAAAAGCATCCAGCACAGGGGCGCCCTCCAGCAGGTCGCGCCCGCCCCAGGGGGCATGCAGCAGCATGTCGAACAGTGCCTGCCGCACGCGGTCGGCGGTAGGGCGCGTGGCGGCGCCGGGCGGAGCGGCGAGGCTGCGGCCCCGCCAGGCGCCGGCGACAATCCGCACCGTTACGGCTTCTCCGCCGGCAATTGCTCGCGCAGCACTTTGCCTGACACTTCCTCCACCGCCCCGCGCTCCAGCTGGCCCAACTGGAACGGCCCGTAGCTCACCCGGATCAGCCGCGAGACCTGCAGGCCCAGATGCGCCATGATTTTCCGCACCTCGCGGTTGCGGCCTTCGCGCAGCCCGATCGTCAGCCAGCAATTATCGCCCTTGCGGCTGTCCAGCCCGGCCTCGATCGGGCCATAGCGCACACCGTCCACCGTGACGCCCTTGGCCAGCGCCGTCAGCGCCTTCGGATCGACCGCGCCGAACACCCGCACCCGGTAGCGCCGGATCCAGCCGGTCGAGGGCAGTTCCAGGCGACGGGCCAGCGCCCCGTCATTGGTCAGCAGCAGCAGCCCCTCGCTGTTGAGATCGAGCCGGCCGATGCTGACCACCCGCGGCAAATGCGGCGGCAGTTTCTGAAACACGGTGGGCCGGCCCTCGGGGTCGCGATGGGTGGTCATCAGGCCGTCGGGCTTGTGGTAGCGCCATAGCCTGGTGCGCTCCGGCGGGTCGGCCAGCTTGCCGTCAACCACCACCAGATCGCCGGCGGTGACGAAGGTGGCGGGGTGGGTCACCACCGCGTTGTTGAGCTTCACCCGCCCCTCGGCCACCATACGCTCGGCATCGCGCCGGCTGGCGACGCCGGCGCGGGACAGCCATTTGGCGATGCGCTCACCAGCAGGAGGGGTGCCATCAGGGGGAGCGTCGGCGGGCGGGTCGCTCATCCGCGGGCGGCCGCGACCAGGGCGGCGAAGATGCGCGCGTCACCGGGATCGATCAGGAACTCGGGATGCCATTGCACCCCCAGGCAGAACCGGAAGGCCGGGTCTTCGATGCCCTCGATCACCCCGTCCTCGGCCACCGCATTGACCACGCCGCGCAACCCGGGGTTGAGCACCGCCTGGTGGTGGGAGGAATTCACCTGCATTTCGGTCGCGCCGACGATGCGGTGCAACAGCGTGCCCGGAATGATGTCCACCGCATGCCCGGGCTCGTGCCGCGGGTTGGGCTGCTCGTGCGCCAGGGCGTCGGGAACGGTATCCGGAATGTGCTGGATCAGCGCGCCGCCGAGCACGACGGCCAGCAATTGCTGGCCGCCACAGATGCCCAGCACCGGCAGGTTGCGCCCCAGCGCCCCCTGCAGCAGCGCCAGTTCGGCCGCGGTCCGGCCCTCCTTCAGGATGACCGTGTCGTGCCGGGTGCGATCGCCATACAGCGCCGGATCGACGTCGAAAGCGCCGCCGGTGACCACCAGGGCGTCGATACAGTCGAGGAAATCGGACGCCAGGGCCGGCAGATGCGGCAACGCCAAGGGAATGCCGCCGGCGTCGGCAATGGCATCGGCATAGTTGGTGCGCAGCGCGTACCAGGGATAGGTCGCGTAGCCGCCCGGCTTCTCGGCATCCAGGGTGACGCCGATGACGGGTTTTTTCGGGTTGCTCATGCGCCCTTGCTAGCCCTCTGCGCCGGGTGCGGGCAAGAAGCCCCGCATGACGCCGATGGAAATTGCCCTGGAGGAAGCCCGGCTCGCCGCCGCGCGCGGCGAGGTGCCGGTGGGGGCGGTCGTGCTCGGCCCGGACGGCGCGGTGCTGGCGCGCGCCGGCAACCGCACCGAAGAATTGTTCGACCCGACGGCACATGCCGAACTGCTCGCCCTGCGTGCGGCTGCCGCAGCGCGGGGAGAGCCAAGGCTGCCGGACTGCGACCTGGTGGTGACCCTCGAACCCTGCCCGATGTGTGCCGCCGCGATCGGCCTGTTCCGGGTGCGCCGGCTGATGTTCGGCGCCTATGACCCGAAAGGCGGCGGGGTGGAGCACGGGCCACGCATATTTGACGCGCCCGGCTGCCTGCACCGCCCGGAGGTGATCGGCGGCGTGTGCGAGATCGAGGCGGCGGCGCTGCTGCGGGATTTCTTCCGGGCGCTCAGACCGGGGTGATGCCGCAACTCCGGCGCCATCAGGCGCGGGATGCCAGAGCCTGCGAAGCTGCCAACTTGTGAAAGACTGCCCACTGATATAATTCATTTTCCCGACATCATTTCCCTGCAATGGGCCGCGCCCACGCGGAAGGTTGGCGGCCATCTTCCACCTCCTGTAGGCAGAGCCTGAGAAGGTGCTTCCCCAACCACAGACCGAGGACGGCGCATGTCGTATGAATTCGAGGACCTGAATGACTGGCGCGCCGCCCTCAACCATCCTGCGATGGTCGTGGCGCTGCGGATCGCCAAAACGGTCGCGCGGGGGGTGGTGCTGTTCGCCTTTTCCTTCGTCGAGATCCTGGCCGAACTACTGGCCCCGGTCGTGCTGATTGGCGGGATCGGCTGGGCGATGCTGCCGGGCGTGCTATCGATGGCGACGCCTGAGGGTCAGGCGCACGATATGCTGAGCAACGTGGTGCAATCCATTCCGAGGGAAATCCACTTCGGCCATATGTCGCTTACGCCGACGGCCTTGATCGTCGACGGGCTGCTTCTCATCGCCGTCGTGGCCCTGTGCCGCACCTTGCAGATCATCATCAGCACCGAGAATTGACGGCGCAGCCCCGGGTCCGATCGTTCCGTCCGGCGGGCCGGAAACCGCCGGGTCCTCAGCCCGCCCCGAGCGCCCGCCAGCCGATGTCGCGGCGGCAGAACCCCTCCGGCCAGTCGATCGCGGCGACGGCCTGATAGGCCGCGTCGCGCGCCGCGGGGAGGTCCGCGCCGGTCGCGCACACGGTCAGCACCCGGCCGCCGGCCGCCACCAGCCGCCCATCCAGGCGTTGGGTCGCGGCCTGGAACACGGTCACGCCCGGCACCGCAGCGGCCCGCGTCAGGCCGCGAATCTCGGTTCCCTTCACCGGATCGCCCGGATAGCCGCGCGCCGCCAGCACCACGGCGATGGCAACCGCATCGCGCCAGCGGAGGGAAAAATGCGCCAGTTCGCCGTCGCAGGCGGCCACCAGCGCCGCCAGCAGGTCGGACTGCAACCGCAGCAGCACCGCCTGGCATTCCGGATCGCCGAAGCGGGCGTTGAATTCGATCAGCTTGGGCCCGTCTGCCGTCATCATCAGCCCGGCGAACAGGATGCCGCGGAACGGCGTGCCCTGGCGCGCCAGCTCGGCCAGGGCCGGACGGACGATGCGCGCCATCGCCGCCTCGGCCAGCGCCGGAGACAGCGCGGGCGGCGGCGAATAGGCGCCCATGCCGCCGGTATTCGGCCCGGTATCGCCGTCGCCCACCCGCTTGTGGTCCTGAGCCGCCCCCAAAGGGAGGGCAGTCACACCGTCGCATAGCGCGAAAAGGCTGACCTCCTCGCCTTCCAGGCACTCCTCGATCACCACCGACCGGCCGGCCTCGCCCAGCGCGTCATGTTCCATGAAGGCGGCGATGGCGGCCTCGGCCTCGGCGACGCTGGTGGCCACCACCACGCCCTTGCCGGCCGCCAGCCCGTCGGCCTTCACCACGATCGGCGCGCCGCGGCGGCGGACGAACTCGCGCGCGGCCTGGGCATCGTCGAAGCGTTCCCACAGGGCGGTCGGGATGCCGGCGGCGTCGCAAATTTCCTTGGTGAAGCTCTTGCTGCCTTCTATGCGGGCCGCCGCCGCGGAGGGACCGCAGCAGGCGATGCCGGCCGCCCCCATCGCGTCGGCAATGCCCGCCACCAGCGGCGCCTCCGGCCCGGGCACCACCAGATCGACGGCGTTTTCGACCGCGAATTGCACGAGCGAGGAAAAATCGAGAATGCCGATCGGCACGTTCTCGGCGAATTCGGCGGTGCCGGCATTGCCTGGCGCGCACCAGAGTTTCCTCAGCAAGGGGCTTGCCGCCAGCGCCCAGCACAGCGCGTGCTCGCGCCCGCCCGATCCGATCACCAGCACCCGCATGCCACCCTCCTTCAAGCGGCGCCGCCTGTAGCATAGGCTGGCGGCATGAGCGAAACGCCCCCCCTCCTGGCCACGCCCGCTTTGGCAAGCAACATCCCCGAATACACGGTCTCGGAAATCTCCGGGGCGGTGAAGCGCACGCTGGAAGGCACCTTCGGGCGCGTCCGCGTGCGCGGCGAGATCACCGAACTGAAACGCTACCCGTCCGGCCACATCTATCTCTCCCTCAAGGACGAGGGCGGCAAGATCGCCGCGGTGGTGTGGAAATCCGCGGTGTCCCGGATGGGGCTGGAGCCGGAGAACGGCGTCGAGGTGATCGCCCAGGGGCGGATCACCGCGTACGGCGAGCGCTCGACCTATCAGTTGGTGATCGAGCGGCTGGAATATGCCGGGGTCGGCGCGCTGCTGGCGCGCATCGAGGCGCTGCGGCTGCGGCTGACCGAGGAAGGCTTGTTCGATGCCGCCCGCAAGCAGCCGATTCCGCTGCTGCCGCGCGTGGTCGGGGTGGTGACCAGCGAGCGCGGGGCGGTGATCCAGGACATCCGCACCACCATTCTGCGCCGCTTCCCCCGGCCCATCCTGCTCTGGCCGGTGCCGGTGCAGGGCGAGGGAGCCGCCCCGCAGATCGCCGCCGCCATCCGCGGTTTCGACGCGCTGGTGGAAGGCGGGCCGGTGCCGCGGCCCGACGTGCTGATCGTGGCGCGCGGCGGCGGCAGCCTGGAGGATTTGATGGCCTTCAACGAGGAAGTGGTGGTGCGCGCCGTCGCGGCCTGCCGCATCCCGCTGATCTCCGCGGTGGGCCACGAGACCGACACCACGCTGATCGATTTCGCCTCCGACCGGCGCGCGCCCACCCCCACCGCCGCGGCCGAAATGGCGGTGCCGGCGCGGGTCGAGCTGGCCGCGGACATCGCCCAGAAAGCGGCGCGGCTGATCGGCGCGCTGAACCGGCTGACGCAGGAATGCCGGCTGCGGCTGCAGCGCGCCGAGCGGGGCTTGCCCGATCTGCCTTCCCTGGTCGGCAGCGCGCGCCAGAGCCTGGATGACCGTGCCGCCAGGCTGCTGATGGCGCTGCCCAACCTGGTGAAGACACGCCGCGCCGGACTGGTGGATGTGGAGCGGCACCTGCCGGCGCCCTGGCAGATCATCGAGGGCCGCCGCAATGCGGTCGCGCTGCTGGCACAGCGGCTGCGGTCGGGGCTGCAGCACGTCGCCGCCCAGCGCCGCGCCGGGGCGGCGCAAATCACCCACCGGTTGACCGGCGTGCCGCTGCGCGCCGCCCTGCGCGAGGCGCGCTCGCGACTGGACGGGATGGCGGGGCGGCTGGAGGCGGTGTCACCGGAAGCGGTGCTGAAGCGCGGGTTTGTCCTGGTTTTCGACCGGACGGGGGCGCCGGTTGCCAAGGCAGAGGCCATCAAGCCGGGGGCAGAGCTCAGGCTGCACTTTGCCGATGGTGACGTGCGGGCGGTAGCCGGCGGCAGCGGCAAGCAGCGGCAGGGCAGCCTGCCGCTGTAACGTCAGGGTCGGATCGCCGGCAACCAGAGCATGCGCCGGGGTCGCCGGACGGCTGGATCAAACATTACGGTATAACAATAACATAATTGTGAACCGAAATCGCGTTTGCCGGCAGGGCAATCGGGTGAAGGAAGACATAAAAACGGCCCGGCGAAAGATCACCGGGCCGTGCGCACACATGGTGCGTCTGAGTTGGGCGTTCCGACCGGCATCCTAGATGCCGGGGGATCGCCTGGGGGAACTCGTCAGCGGCACCTTGCGGGGAGTGTGCACGTGCCGCCTTGTTCAGCATTCCGGGAGACATGGCGCCTAAGGCTGCTCTAGGCCTGCGAACCGGAACACCTTGCATTCTATGGTCTATTTTGTTCCTTATGTCGGTTTACGATCAGCACTTTGTGGATATTGCCGTGCCGCTTCCGTCCGGTGACACCCAACATGACGCATTGGAACGGGTTGCGCGTTGATCGAAATCAAACGGGTTGGTTACCAAACGGTTTGCCGACCCAGGCGTCAAGGCCGGTTGACACAAATATAAATAGCGGCAAGGCGGCAGCGCGAAGACTAAGTGAGTTCATTACTTTCGTTTTGTATGAATATTAAGTCCATAATAATCAATAATCATGACTGCTAATTTCCTCATGCTCCAATTTTATTGTTCGTATTAATTTGATATATTTATCTATTAATTCTATAGATACGTAGCCATTGACCGGTGTTATAGGAATTTTACTTGCTATTGCCCTCCGTTCAGCCTCAGGGGGCACGGCCAATGACCGCTCAACGAGCCAGCGTGCGGACATGTGTCAAAATAATCTTACGTCAATTCCGCATTACACGTCCGTGGGTTGAGTTGACCGGCACGCGGCAACGGAACCGCGCCGGGCTGACCCGATCCCTGTGCGCTTCGGCGCTGGCAGGTTTCGGGTCCATTCTGTCGCCGCTCCAACGCAGGAGGCGATGATGCCCACTGTTCCCGTCAAGTTGCTGACCGTGGTCGCCGAATCAGTGCTCGCCGACCGGTTGAGCCGCGCCATTCTGGCGGCGGGGGCGCTCGGCTATACCCTTACGCCCGCCAAGGGGGTCGGCGCGCGCAACCTGCGTTCCAAAACGCTCGGCGGCGACAATGTGCGCATCGAGGTGATCGCGATCGAACCGACCGCGACGAAGCTGCTGCAGATGCTGGTGGACGAATGGTTCCCGCGCTGCGCCGTGGTGGCCTGGCTTGCCGATGTCGAAGTGGCGCGCGGGGAGAAATATGCCGGACCGGCCCCCTGAGGCCAGCACGTAAGGCCGGCGGGCAAGCCCCCCACCCCTACCCTCGCGCCGCCCGCTCCGCGGCGTCGGCGGCGTCGGCGAAGCGCTCCTGCAGCCAGGCATTCTCCACCCGCAGCCCGGCCACGACCTCACGCGCCCAATGCACGTATTCCAACCGGCGCGACGTGCCCCAACTGGCCGGCGGGCTGACCACCATGGCCGCCAGATTGCTGGTCTTGTCCGCCAGCTTGAGGATGGCGGCACGCGGCGATTTCTCCGCCGCGTGCTCGACCTGCAGGCGCTTGCGCTGCTCTTTTGGCAACGACTTGTCATCGGTGGCTTCCATCACCAGGCCGGCCACGTCCTCGCCGAATTCCTGGGCAATGGCGGCGCGGCTGACCGGCTGGTCCTCGATGGCGTCGTGCAACAGGGCGGCGACCACCAGGTTCGGGTCCTGCCCGCCGGTGGCTTCCGCGACCAGACGGGCCACCTCCAGCAGGTGATTGACGTAGGGCTCCTGTGCGGCGCCCTTGCGGCGCTGGGCAGTGTGCCAGTGGGCGGCCCGTTCGGCGGCTTTCAGCACAGTGGTCAGGGTGTCCAGGGCGTGTCTCCTGGCCGCGTGCCCGGGCGGAAGATCACCCCACCCGCAGCAGGCGCGGCCCTTGTGTACGAAGCCATTCCACCGCCACCGTGGTATGCGGCGTGAGATCCGCGACCAGCGCCCAGAAGCGCGGGCCATGGTTCATATGGCGCAGATGTGCCACCTCGTGCGCCGCCACATAGTCCTGCACGAAGCGCGGAGCCATCGTCAGCCGCCAGGAAAACGACAAATTGCGGTTGGCGGCGCAGCTCCCCCAGCGGCTGCGGGTGTCCTTCACCGCCACCCGCCGCGGCTGCACCTGCGCGGCTTCCGCCTTGGCGGCCACCAGCGCCGACATGCGCTGGCGGGCCTCGGCGCGGAAGAAATCGGCCACCCGGCGGGACAGGAACGCGGCATCGCCGGTGACCATGATCTCGCCGCCCTCCACCCAGACGCCCCCCCGCGCTTGCGGCATGTGGCGGATACGGTGGTCGACGCCGTGCAACGGCACCAGAGCGCCATCGGCGAAGGGGATGGCCCCGGGCAGCGCGGCCAGCCGCTCGGTCACCCACTTGGCATGGTCCATCAGCAGCGCCATGCCCGCCATCCGCCCGGCCCGGGGCGGCAGCGTCACCACCACGGCGCCACCGCGCGGATCGATTCGCAGGCTCACGCGACGCGCCCGCCGGCTGCGCCGCCACTCGACCCGCGCCGGGCCGCCCGGGAGCGAAAGAATTTCTGAACTTGCAGAATTCATCACGCGCAGATTGGCAACTCTTGCGGGGGCTCGCAATGACTTCTGTGTGCGCGGAAGACAATTAAGGAAGGCCAGGGCTCTGCCCTGGACCCGCCAAGGGCCGAGAGGCCCCTGGACCCCTTGCACTAAAGAGACGGGGTCCAGGGCAGAGCCCTGGCCTTGCCTTACTCGGCCACCAGCGTCACGCCGCACCCATCGAACGCGATAAACAGTCTCGCCTCCTGTTCGGCCGACAGCTTCAGCAGCGGCGGGCGGATGTTGCGCCAGGACGGATCGCCGGTGTGGCGCGCCATCAGCGCCTTCAGCCCCGGGATCAGCGCCGCCGAGGTCACCGCGCGGCGGATCGCCGACAGCGTCACCTGCGCGTCCGCCCCGGCCTGACGGTCCCAGTTCTCGCAGACCAGCGCCGAGACCGCACTGCCCACATTGGCCGCGGCCGTGACGCAGCCCGCGCCGCCCTCCTGCAGCAAGGCATGCAGCGCGCCGTCATCGCCGCAATACACCTCGAACCCGTCGCGGGCGTAGTGCTCGGCATACAGCCGCGTATTGGCAAAATCGCCGCTGGAGTCCTTGATGCCCTTCACCTTGCCCGGATAGGCCCGCAGCAGGCGCCCGACCAGGTCGAGGCCGAACGGCACCGCCGACTGCGCCGGAAAATGGTACAAATAAAGCCGGATGTCGCCGCCGACGCGCTGGATCACCTCGCTGAAATAGGCGAACAGCCCGTCATCGGAGGGGTTCTTGTAGAAGAAGGGCGGCAGCAGCAGGGCGCCGCGGCAGCCCAGTTCCTCGGCCCGCCGGGTCAACAGCACGGTGTCGGTCAGCGCCGCGGTGCCGGTGCCGGGCAGCATGCGCGTGGCCGGGATGCCGCGTTCGGCCAGCCCCTCCATCACCGAGAGGCGCTCAGCGATGCCCAGGCTGTTGGCCTCGCCGGTGGTGCCCAGCACGGCCAGCCCGTTGCAGCCATTGGCCAGCAGCCAGGCGCCGTGCCGCGCCATGCGGTCGAGGTCAACCGACAGGTCGTCGTTCATCGGGGTCAGCACGGCCGCGTTCACGCCGGCGAACAGGGCGTCCCGCATCATGGCAGCGGCTCCTCGGTGAGGGGCTTCACCAGGGGCTGGATCGGCCGGGCGCGGGGCACCCGGCCGGGCCACTCGACGATATGGCTCTCCAGCGCGCCGGCCTGGCGTTCGCTCACCGCGCGGCCCTGCACCGAGATGCCGGCGCGGTGCACCGTGTCGGGATCGCCCGAGACCAGAGGATGCCACCAGGCCAGGTCACGCCCCTCGGCCAGGCGGCGATAGGCGCAGGAGGGCGGCAGCCAGTCGATTTCAGCCAGCACTTTGGGCGTCAGATTGACACAATCCGGCACCCGGCGGCGGCGGCGGGCGTAGTCGCTGCAGCGGCAGGACTCGAGGTCGAGCAGGCGGCAGGCGACGTTGGTGAAGCTGAGCGCGCCGGTGTCCTCGTAGCGCAGCTTGTGCAGGCAGCAACGGCCGCAGCCGTCGCACAGGCTCTCCCATTCCTCGCGCGTCATCTCGTCGAGGCGGCGGGTCTTCCAGAACGGGGCGGTACGGGGCATGCGCGGACAGGTTACGCCAGCACCGGGATTCCTGCTACTCGCCGATTCCTGCTACTCGCCGGAGAAGCGACCCATCACCTCACGCAGCGGCTCGGCGCCGGGATTGCTGCCCTCGCCCTGCAGCACGATCTGCTGGGCGCCGATCGGGTGGCCGTAATAGGATTCGTTCCATTCGCTGCGCGAGCCGATCAGGCTGCCGTCGAGCGACACCCCCAGGAACAGGCCGCGCGCACGCGAGAAGGCGACGATGTCGGCATGGAAGGCCGCGGTGGTGGAGCCCTGAACGCCGGCGCCCAGCGTGGCGAAGGCGACCCCGGCATCGGCGCCGATCTTGAACTGACTGTCCAGCAGGGCATGCAGCCCCTTCTCGGTCAACACGATGAACAGGATCTCGGAATCCTCGATGCCGATCTGCAGGCCGAAGCTGCCGCTGCCCATGCCGTAGAAGGCCGGCGCAGTCCAACCGGTCTGCAGCCGCCCGATCATGACGCAACCGCCGCCCTGGCCGCCGAAGAAAAAGCCGGCCTTGAACACGCGCGGACAGATCAACGCCCCGCGCGCCCGGCGGATCAGTTTGCGGGCATCGCTGGAACCCTCATCGCCCAGCATCTCCTGCGCGGCCAGGGTGGCGCGGTCCACCAGCGTCTGCTGCTCGGTCTGCGCGCGCGCGGCCAGCGGCGGCAGAGCCAGCAGGGCGGCAAGGACGACAATGAGGAAGCGGGGCATGAGGGCATTTCCCGGGCTGGTGATCGCGGGGCATCGGGGGGAGCGAATAGCAGACGCAGTGTGCGGCGACCGGCGGTTGGCGGGCAAGCTTGATGTCAGGTCGCAAGGGATCAGGTAACGGCGTCGCGCCCGGGCGCGACCATCAGGGTGACGCGACCATCAGGGAGGCGGGGAGGATTCCGTCTCGTCGCCGCCGCGCGGCGGCCCGAGCGTGCGGATCGAGGAGCCGCCGCGCGGCGGCAGGACCAGGGTGCGAACCGGCGCCTCCTCAGCTTGCGGCGGCGGGGGCGCGGGCGGATTCCAGCCGAAGGCACGCAGCAATTCGGTTTCGGTCAACGCCCGCGTCGCGCGGCGCGGGTCCGGGGCGGCCAGCACCTTCATCTGCACATAGAGCCGGCCGAAGCCGAGCGAATGGCGCTTCTCCAGCGCCGCGCTGGCCGCGGCGAACAGCAGCCGCGCCAGCGAGGTGAACACATAGACCAGCCCGAAACTCAGCGCCGCCAGGATGATCGAGCGCAGCGTCCACAGCACCACCCCCTGCCAGGCGGCCTCCTGGGTGGCATGGTCGGCAGCGGCGCCGGTCAGCCAGACCAGCGCCACCACGGCCACCACCACATCCATCAGCACGCAGCCGGCAGCGCCGATGCCGCACCACAAGGCGCGCTGGCGAAGCTGAATCTGGGCCTTCTCGACGAACACGTTAAGCGCCGCGATCTCGGCGGTGGCGGTGGGATCGACCTGGGCGCCCGGCTTGGTGGTCTGGCTCGCCTTCTCGAAGCTCTTGCGGGCGAAGCGGTAGAGTTCGTCGTTCTCCTCGACGCCGGCGCGCACCTGGTCGGAGCCGGTCGTGTGCAACAGTCGGTCGCGCACCCGTCCGATCCACCCGGGCGGTCCCGCCACCGCCACCCAGGCGGGCAGCCCCACCACGACCAGCAGCAGTAACAGCGTCGCCGTTGTCATCGCATTTTCCCGTATTAAGGATGCGCGTGCGGTTCGATCGTCGCAATTGATACTGGACAGCGGCGGCGGCCACAACCTCGCGGCACTACACCGCCTCGGCCAGAAGATGCGTCACCCGCGCGCCAATGCCGGCATGAATCAGACCGGCCAGGATGTCGCGGTGGCACATCCTGTGGTCCCGCTCGAAACAGAGCAGGCAGGCAGGCGCCTCGCGGCTGATCGCCATCGCCCGCGCCAGCTCGGCCTGCGGCTCCGGCGCCTGCATGTGGGCGTCGAATATGCGGTGCATGGTGGCCGCATCGCCCCGCCGCGCCGCCTCGCGGCCTGGCTTGGGGGTGCCGAGCGCGCGCAGATGGGTGTACTGGAGCCCCGCCTCCAGCGCCGCCGCCTCCAACTGGCGTCGCGAGAAACCGGGCTTGCGGGAACTCGGCACCGCGCGCACGTCCACCAGATGGACGACCCCGACCTGCTGCAGCGCCGCGATCACGCGGTCCACCGTGGTGCCCTCGTAGCCAACAGTGAAGAGCGCGGGCGTGCTCACTGGCGGGGCAGTTCCACGCCGCCCCCCTGCCCGGGACCGCCGCGTTGCAACATGCAGCGCTGCACCGCCTGGCGCTTCGCGGTTGCCAACCGCTGGTTCCAGGCCAATGACGCGTACGTCACCGATCCGGCGGCGGTGGCCAACACTTCCTTGACCTGGGGATCGTCGTAGGCGGCGCGTTCGCACTCGCCGCGCAGCGTGTCGGGCGATGTGTTGTCATAGACGGCAAAAGGGCGGCTGAACGGCTTGCTGACGCAGCCGGCGATCAGCAGCAGGCCGGCGAGAACCAGAAAACGCTTCATGCCGCCGCCGCCCAATCCTCGATCAGCCGCCGGGCGATGCTGTCCGGGCGCGGCAGGCTGAAACCGTGCGCCTGCGGGTCGCGGATCTGCGCGCGGGAAAACCAGCGGGCATCCTGCAATTCGGTCGGGTCGATGGTAATCTCCTCCGATAGCGCCTCGGCTAAAAAGCCCAGCATGATGCTGGCCGGGAAGGGCCAGGGCTGGCTGCTGTGATAATGCGTCCGCCCCACCCGCACACCGGCCTCCTCAAACACCTCGCGCGCCACCGCCTCCTCCAGGCTCTCGCCCGGCTCCACGAAGCCGGCCAGCGTCGAATACATCGTGCTGGCCGGGAAGCGGCGGGAATGGCCAAGCAGGGCGCAGTCGCCACGGTGCACCAGCATGATGACGGCCGGATCGGTGCGCGGGAAATGGCTGGTGTCGCACACCGTGCAGTGCATCACATGACCGGCGCTGCGCGCCTCACAGGCGGCGCCGCACACGCCGCAGAACCGGTGGCGGGTGCGCCAATGCAGCAGCGCGCGCGCATGGGCGAGAACCGACGCGTCGGCGCCCGGCAGCGCGCCGGCCACTGCCCGCAGATCGGTAAAGCTGCCGGGTTCGGCCGGCAGCAGCGCCAACGGGTCCTCGGCGGCGCTGATATCCACGGCGAACACGGGTTTCAGGCCCTGCAGGCCGAGAAACGCCCAGGGCACGCCGGCCGCACCACCCGACCGGCGCACCGAAGCGGCCGCCGTGCCGGTGAGGAACACCGCCTCCGGCCGGCCCGCCTCCACCCCGCGCATCAGGTTGCGGCTGCGCCAGACCGGCACGACCAGCGTTTCCGGATGGTCCAGTGCGGCGGCGATCCAGGCCGCATCCTCGCGCCGCCCGGCCGCCCGGTCGAGCGGGCTGCCGGTGTAGATGTTGGGTTGAGTGGGGAGGATCGGGGTCACGGGAAATCCATCGGGCGAAGCACCGCCGGACCCTGCCACGCACCACGTGCACCGGCAACCTTGCGCCCGGGCGCCGGATGGATGATATGTGTCCGCGGGAGGTCGGCGGCGGACGGGCGCCTCGCCAACCCGGTCAGGTCCGGAAGGAAGCAGCCGCAACGAGTTTCCGCTCGGGTCGTTTGTCCGACCTCCCACCCGCCGCCCCCTTGACCCAAAGGCCGCCGCGGCGGCCGGAGCCCGGCGCCGCGCATGTCCGGCCTGTTTCAGGACGACCCGACCCCGGCCGACGCCCTGCCCCCACCGCCCGCCGGGCCGGGGCTGTTCGGCGAGGCCCTGCCCGACGCGGTCCCCGCGGCGGCGCCCTATCGCGTGCTCGCGCGCAAATACCGCCCGACCAGCTTCAACGACATGATCGGCCAGGAAGCGATGGTGCGCACGCTGCGCAACGCCTTCGCCGCCGGCCGGGTGGCGCATGCCTTCATGCTCACCGGCGTGCGCGGGGTGGGCAAGACCACCACCGCCCGCATTATCGCCCGCGCGCTCAACTGCATCGGCCCGGACGGCACCGGCGGCCCCACGGTGGACCCCTGCGGCGTGTGTCCGAACTGCATCGCCATCCTGGCCGACCGGCATCCCGACGTGACCGAGCTGGACGCCGCTTCCAACAACGGCATCGACGAGGTGCGCGCCATCGTCGATGCGGTGCGCTTCCGCCCCATGCAGGCGCGTACGCGCGTGTTCATCCTCGACGAAGTGCACATGCTGTCGAAGCCGGCCTTCAACGCGTTGCTGAAAACGCTGGAAGAGCCGCCGCCGCACGTGAAGTTCGTGTTCGCCACCACCGAAATCCGCCGCGTGCCGGTGACCGTGCTGTCGCGCTGCCAGCGGTTCGATCTGCGCCGCATTTCGGTGGCCGAACTGTCCGCCCATTTCGCCGCCATCGCGGCCAAGGAGGGCGTCGCCGTCACACCCGAGGCGCTGACGCTGATCGGCCGCGCGGCCGACGGTTCGGCGCGCGACGGGCTGTCGCTGCTCGACCAGGCGATCGCCCAGGCGGAGCCGGGGATGCCGATCGGCGCGGACATGGTTGCCGACATGCTGGGGCTGGCCGACCGGGCGTCGGTGTTCGACCTGTTCGAGGCGCTGATGGCCGGCCAGCCGGCCGATGTGCTGGCCGTCACCGACCGCGCCTATGCGCACGGCGCCGATCTCGGCGTGCTGCTGCAGGATTTGCTGGACCTGGTGCACACGCTGTCGCGGCTGAAATCGGTGCCGGCCCTGCGCGATTCGGCCGAGTTGCCGGAAGCCGAACGGACCCGGGGGGCCGCGCTCGCCGAACGCCTGTCCATGGCCACGCTGGGACGGGCCTGGCAGATGCTGCTGAAGGGCATCGGCGAGGTCGAGGCAGCCCCCGACCGGCGGGCGGCGGCCGAGATGGTGCTGATCCGGCTGTGCCACGTGGCCGAGTTGCCGTCGCCGGGCGAGCTGGTGCGCCGCCTGTCCCAGCTTCCACCCGGCTCCAACCCGCCTGTCCCCGGAGCCGTTGCCGCCGGCGCGCCAGTCGCCGCCGCACCGCGAGCGTGGACGCCCCGCTCCGGCGACGGCGGCGGCCCCGCGCGGGCGGTGGCCAATGGTGGCGCGGTGACGACTGCGGCACCGGCGCCGGCCGTCGCCCTTGCCGGCTTCCGCGACGTCGCTGCCCTGGTGGCGGAGCGGCGCGACCCGATCCTGCACGGCTACCTCGTGCATTCCGTCCACCTGGTGCGCTTCGCCCCGCCGGTGATCGAGCTGCGCCCCGAACCCGATGCCCCGCGCGACCTCGCCGCCCGGCTGGCCGCGCTGCTGACGGACGCCACCGGCACACGCTGGACCATCGCGCTGTCGGCCGCGCCGGGGGAGCAAACCCTGGCCGAGCAGGGCAGCGCCGCCGATACCGCCCGCCGGGCGGTCGCCGCCGTGCATCCGCTGGTGCGGGCCATTCTCGACGCCTTTCCCGGCGCGCGCATCGAGGCGGTGCACGATGCCCGTGCCGACGCCTACGGGCTGCCCCCCCAACAGGTGCCGGGCGAACCGGTGCTGGATGAACCGGCGCTGGGCGGCCAGGCCGAATTCGACGGCCCGGAATTTGCGCCGCCAGACGCCGTATTTGCTGATGCCGACTTCGTGGACGCCGGGTTCGCGGACGGCCCCCCCGATGATTGGGAGAACTGACCGATGAAGAACATCGCCGGCCTGATGAAGCAGGCTGCCCAGATGCAGAAGAAGATGGAGGAGATGCAGGTCACGCTGGAATCCACCACGCATGAGGGCGTGGCCGGCGCCGGCATGGTCGCCGTCACGCTCAGCGGCAAGGGCGAGATGAAGGTGGTGCGTATCGACCCCAAGCTGGCCGACCCGAACGAGATGGAGTTGCTGCAGGACCTGCTGGTGGCCGCCCACGCCGACGCACGCCGCAAGCTGGAGGCGGCGGCCTCGGAGGAGATGCAGAAGGTCACCGGCGGCCTCAACCTGCCGGGCGGCATGAAGCTGCCGTTCTGACCGGCCGGAGGCACCGCCACGTGCGCCGCGGTCGCGGACCGACATGGGCGGCCCCGAAGTCGAGCGCCTGATCGGGTTGCTGGCGAAGCTGCCGGGCCTCGGCCCGCGCAGCGCGCGACGGGCGGCGTTGCGCCTGCTGCAGCAGCCGGAGACACGCATGCTGCCGCTGGCGGCGGCGCTGGCCGAGGCGGCGCGCGCGGTGCGGCCCTGCGGCCAGTGCGGCAACCTGGACAGCCGCGATCCCTGCTCGATCTGCGCCGACCCGCAGCGCGACCGCTCGCTGGTCTGCGTGGTGGAGGGGGTAGGCGATTTATGGGCGCTGGAGCGGGCGCATGTGCATCAGGGGCTGTACCATGTGCTCGGCGGCACGCTGTCGGCCCTGGCCGGGACGCGGCCGGAGGACCTCAACATCGCTCCGCTGCTGGGGCGCGTGGCCGGGGGCGGGGTGGCGGAGGTGATCCTCGCCCTCGGCGCCACGGTTGACGGTGCCACGACGGCGCACTGGCTGACCGATCGGCTGAAGCCGTTCGGCGTGGTCGTCAGCCGGGTGGCCCAGGGAGTGCCGATCGGCGGCGCGCTGGATGTTCTGGATGACGGCACGCTGGCCGCGGCCCTGCGCGCGCGGCGGCCGTTCTGAGCGGGGGGAGCTATTCCTTACGTCTTCCAGGCCATCTTGCCGGGCGCGCCGCAACTGGTTTATCAGGAAATGAAATAAATCGCGTGCGCTGGCGCGACCATGGAGCACAGAGATGACTGCGACGACTGAAGTGACTGAGCATAAGCTTTACAAAGTCTCCGGGACGATAATGGGGCTGGGGCCGACCGAAAATTCCCCGCAACGCATCTATTATAAATACATCTGGATACGCGAATCCAACGAGCGCGACCTGACCATCAACCAGGTGAGCGCGACGCAGGAAATGGGGCCCCTCCTCTCCCCTGGCGAAGCGGTCACGCTCTACCTTGTTCAGAGTCCGTCGAAGCACAAATGGCTGTTTGCGATCGACGCGGGAT
This sequence comes from uncultured Alphaproteobacteria bacterium, assembly GCA_963709085.1. Classification (GTDB taxonomy): domain Bacteria; phylum Pseudomonadota; class Alphaproteobacteria; order Acetobacterales; family Acetobacteraceae; genus Rhodovastum. Next base: position 1,635,678 of record CAVPVB010000007.1, on the reverse strand, counting down.
CGCGTCAGGCGGATGGCATCGAGGCGATCGGGCGGGACCAGCAAAAGGCGTTCAGGTCGGCGATCAAGTTCCTGTTCATCTCGATCCCACTCTGTCTCGTCCTGGTCGGGCTCATCCTGCTCCCGCTGACGATCAGGGGTCTGATTCTGCTCTCCAAGGCGCCGAAACCGAAGGACATGCGCGCCTTCCTGGCAGCCAATCGTCCCGCTGCCGCATGACGGCCTGAGGGTCCTGACCTGCGGCGCGCGCCGGATGATCTTCGGCGCTCCCCGGTAACCGCCACTGCCTGGGCCGATGGGTCCCAGGGCAATCGCATTTCAGAAGGATCCGAGGAGTTTGGAGAGATAGGCATCGTTCCAACCGGCCCGTTGGAACTTGCCGCGCAGAGAGCCCTTGGAGCCGTCCTTCTGCATGACGTTCAGGGCCATGTGTCGCAGGACCGCAAGATTGTGTGGCCCGTTGCCCAGTCTGGTCCGGTCCTGATCCTCGTTCATCACCACATCCAGCCGCCAGTGCAGCCGGTTTTCGACACCCCAGTGCTCGCGGACGACCTCGTTGAAGCGTGTCGCGGATAGCGCTGTGCTGAGAAGGTAGTAGGCGGTCTCGGTGGTGGTCTTGCTCGCGGTTTCACGGATACGGACAACCTTGCCGATGGCCGCCAGGCCGGGCCAGTGATGATCCCGCTGCAACCAGTCGATATCGGTCGAGACCGTGGCCGTGCGGGTCTCGATGCGGCCGTGATCGGCGTCCACGTTTTGCGCGCTCGTCGCCGGTTTGCTGGCCGGGTCATTGAGGAACGTGCTGACGTCATCATGCAGCGTGCCCTGATTGCCCTTCAGCGCCAGGGCATAGTCGCCGCCCTGATCGACGATCTGCTGAGCAATCGCCCGCTGGCAGTTGAGCGCGTCGGCGGTCACGATCGTGCCTTTCAGTGACAGCATCTCCAGCAACTTCGGCACCGCGGTGATCTCATTTGATTTGGCGTCGGTGGCGATCTGCGCCAGCACCAGGCGCTGCTCGCATCCCCAGGCACTGACCATGTGCAGCGGTGACTTGCCGCTGGCGCGATCGAAGGAGCGACGCAGAACCTTGCCATCGATCGCTACAACGCCCTGAACCGTACTCGAAAACTGCGCCATGAACCGCTGAAACGCCGCGCCAAACTGCGCCGGGTCGAGCAGGCGGAACAGGCGGCTGAAAGTGTCGTGACTTGGAATGCCCTTCTCCAGCTTGAGAAAGCCGCGCAGGAACGGCTCTTTCGCTTCCGCAAACCGAGCCATGTCCACCGCACCCTGGCCGCCACATAACACTGTACACAGCGCAATCATCAGCAACTCATGGAAGTCATGCAGCCCGGCATTCCCGGTTCGTGGGTCTTCCAGACCCTCCCAGCAGCCGGCAAACTGATCCAAGGCGTCCTCCCACCGCAGGTTTCGCGCGCCCTCCGGTAGAATCCATCGCCCCGCCCCGCGCAAGCCGCCGTCGCGCTGTCAAGGAAATTCCAAGTGCGATTCCCCTGCGATGGGTCCCGGATGGGGTGGGCGTGTGCCTGGGGTTCTGCTAGAGCGCGCCGCAACGGTTGAGGGGACCGATCAGGTGAAACAGACGGAACGGATCGCGGCCGGCAGCATTGCGGTGGGCCTGGCGGTGCTCGGCCTGAAGTTCTTTGCCTGGCGGGTGACCGGCAGCGCCGCGCTGTTCTCCGACGCGGTCGAAACCGTGGTGAACGTGGTCGCGGCGCTGCTGGCGTTCTTCGCCCTGCGCCTCTCGGCCAAGCCAGCCGACGAAAACCACCCGTACGGCCACCACAAGGTCGAGTTCCTGTCGGCGGTGTTCGAGGGCGCGCTGATCGTGGTGGCGGCCGTCGCGATCCTGCAGCACGCCTGGGACGTCTACCTGCACCCCTCGCCCATCGAAGCGCCCCTGCGCGGCATGCTGCTGAACGGCTTGGCGACGCTGCTGAACCTGGGCTGGGCGATGAAGCTGCTGCACACCGGCCGGCAGACGCGCTCGCCGGCGCTGCTGGGCGACGGGCGGCACCTGATGGCCGACGTGGTGACCTCGTCCGGCGTGCTGACCGGGGTGGGCCTGGTGGTGCTGACCGGCATCGGCTGGCTCGATCCGCTGCTGGCGGCGCTGACCGCGTTGTATATCCTGACATCCGGAGCGTTCCTGATCCGCGATTCAGTGGCCGGGCTGATGGATGCGGCCCCGGCCACGGAGGTGGTGGAGCGCATCCGCCGGCTGGTGGCCGAACACGCCGCGGGCGCCATCGAGGCGCATGATCTGCGCACCCGTCATGCCGGCCCGACCACTTTCGTGGAGTTCCATCTGGTGGTGCCCGGCGCGATGACGGTGGCCGACGCGCACGTGATCTGCGACCGGGTCGAGGCGGCGCTGAAGGCGGACATGGAGGGGGTGCTGATCACCATCCACGTCGAACCTGAGAGCAAGGCCAAGCACCAGGGTGTGCTGGTGCTCTGATGGGACTAAAAAGGAGTACAGGGGCTGCGCCCCATAGGCGCGAAGATAAGCGAAAGGCAAGGCCAGGGCTCTGCCCTGGACCCGCAAGGGGGCAGTGGCCCCCTTGACCCCATTCTTCAAGAAATCAATGGGTTCCAAGGGCCTTGGCCGTCGTGCCGAAGGCGCGCTGCGCGCGACGGTGGGTCCAGGGCGAAGCCCTGGTGGGGTGCGGGGCTACGCCCCGCAAAGAGTTCGATGCACCTTATCTTCGCACCTATGGGGCAGAGCCCTGGCGGCCGCGATTGTTAATATTGCTGCTATTGGCGGCGCTATCCAACCAACCGGCCCATGCCGCACGGGTCGTGTCCCTCAACCTGTGCACCGATGAATTTCTGCTGCTGCTGGCGCCCGAACAGGCCGTGGCGGTGAGCTTCCTGGCCGCCGAGCCCTCGATGTCGGTGGTGGCCGGGGCGGCGCGTCACCTGCCGGCGGTGCGGGCGGATGCCGAGGCGGTGCTGAACCTGCATCCCGAGCTGGTGCTCGCCGGCCCGTACGGGGCGCAGACCACGCTGGCGCTGTTGCAGCGACGCGGGACGCGGGTGGAACGGCTGGCGATGCCGCAGGATTTCGCCGCGATCCGGATGGAAACCCGCCGGGCGGCAGCGCTGCTGGGCGTGCCGGCCCGCGGCGAGGCATTGCTGGCGGATATGCAGGCCCGGCTCGACGCGGTTCCGCCGCCCCCGGCCCCTGTTCAGGCGGTTTTTCTGGAAGCGCGCGGCTATGGGGCGGGGCCGGGATCGCTGGCCGATGCGGTGCTGCGCGCCGCCGGCCTGACCAACGCCGGAAACGGTGGACAACCTGGGCTGGAGGCGCTGGTCATGCATCCGCCCGATCTGCTGGTGACCGCAACGGCACCGGATTTCCCCTCCCTGGCCACCGACCTGCTGCGCCACCCGGCGCTGGCCCGCATACCGCGGCGCGAGGTGGCGCCGGCGCTGCTGCTGTGCGGCGGCCCGTGGACAGCGCGCGCGGTCACGGCCCTGGCGCCATGACGCGCGGGCTGGCACTCGCCGTCGTGTTTCTCCTTGCCGCCTCGCTGCTGACCGGTGCGGCCGGGCCAGGGGTGCCGGACCCGTTGATCCTCTGGCAGATCCGGCTGCCGCGCACGGCGCTGGCGGCGTTGGTGGGCGGTAGCCTCGGCCTGTCCGGGGCAGTGCTGCAGGGGGCGCTGCGCAACCCGCTGGCCGATCCGGGGCTGCTGGGCATCGGCGGCTGCGCCGGGCTGGGCGCGGTGCTGGCGTTCTACTGGGGCGTGTCGGCGATGTTCGCGCCGGCGCTGCCGCTGGCCGGGCTCGCCGGGGCGGCGCTCGGCTGCGCCTTCCTGCTCGGCTTCGCCGGCCGGGCGACCACCGGCCCGTCGCTGATTCTGGCGGGGGTGGCGTTGTCGGCGCTGGCGGCGGCGCTGCTGGCGCTGGCCCTGACGTTGGCGCCGAACCCGTTTGCGCTGGCGGAAATCACCTTCTGGCTGATGGGCGGCCTGGAGGATCGCACGCTGACCCATCTGTTGCTCGCCGCCGGTCCGATCGCGCTGGGCTGCACGGTGCTGCTGCGACTCGGACGCGGGCTGGACGGGCTGGCGCTGGGCGAGGAGGTGGCGGCGAGCCTGGGCGTGCCGGTGGGGCGCACCCTGCGGCTGGCGGCGGCGGGAGTGGCGCTCTCGGTGGGGGCCGGGGCGGCGGTGGCGGGCGGCATCGGCTTCGTCGGGCTGGTGGTGCCGCATCTGCTGCGGCCGTGGCTGGGGCAGCTTCCCTCGTCGCTGCTGGCGCCGTCGCTGCTGGGCGGGGCGGCGCTGCTGCTGGCGGCCGACCTGCTGGCGCGGGCAGCGCCGCTGCTGCTGCCGCTGCACCAGGAGCCGCGGCTGGGCGTGCTGACGGCACTGCTCGGCGCCCCGTTCCTGGTGCGCATTGCCCGCCAGGTGGCACCGGGGGGCGCGGGGTGATCGCGTTGCGAACGGCGCGGGTGCGACTGACCGGACGCGATGTTCTGCATGACATCGACTTCACCGCCCGCGCCGGCGAAATGGTGGCGCTGTGCGGCCCGAACGGCGCCGGCAAATCCACCCTGCTGCGGGCGCTGGCGGGGTTGCTGCCAGAGGGAGGGGCGCCGGACCCGCGCCGGGTCGCCTACCTGCCGCAGGGCGCCCGCTGCGCCTGGGGCATGACGGTGGCGGAAGTGGCCGGCCTCGGCCGCATCCCGCACGGCGATGCCGACCCGGCGCCGGTGGAGCGCGCATTGCAAGCCTGTGGTTTGAATGGCTTGCGCGATTCGCGCGTGGACCGCATTTCTGGGGGACAGGCGCGGCGTGCCATGCTGGCGCGTGTCCTGGCGACGGAGCCGCAGGTGATGCTGCTCGACGAACCCACCGCTGACCTCGATCCGGCGGCGGCACATGAAATGATGGCGCTGTTGCGCCGGATGTCGCGCCAGGGCGGCTGCGTGCTGGCGGTGCTGCACGCGCTCGATCTGGCGCTGCGGTACGCCGACCGCGTGGTCGTGCTGCAAGCCGGGCGGATCGTGGCGGATGCCCCGCCCGAGGCGGTGCTGCCGGCGGCAGCGGCGGCTTTCGGTCTGCCCTGGGGTTTCGATCCGTCACCGCGGCTGCTGCCGCCCGGACCGTCATAGCGGCCGTGCAGCGCCGCCGCCGGAATCGCGGGCTGGCCTGGGCGTTCGGCGTCTCGGCGGCCCTGCATGTACTGGCGGCCGTCGTGCTGCTGGCAGGGCCGGAGTTGCCGCCCTCACCGCCGCCGCCGCCCGACCAGGACGCGACGGTCGAGGTGGTGATGGGCAACAGCGCGGAGGCAAACGGCGCGGAATCGCCGCCCCCGGTTCCGCCCGCCGTCCCGGCCACCGCGCCGGCGCCGAAGGAAGCCCCGCCGGCGGCCGCTCCACCCCCCCCGCCGACCGCACCGGAGCCAACCGCCGAAGCACCGCCGCCGGACCCGGCGCCGCCCACGCCGGACCCGCCGGCCAGACCGTCCTGGCAGGCCACGTCCCTGCTCGGCAATGGCAAGGTGGGCGCGGCCGAGATCGTCGGCGACCGGCTTCGGCGCGCGGAAGGCGACCGGGGCAACCTGCCGCCCGGCTACCCGCCGGAATCGTCCCGGCTCGGCGAACAGGGGGTGGTGGTGTTGCGCATGCTCATCGGCGCGGACGGGCTGGTGCAGGAAGTTCAGGTGATGCAGACCTCGGGCTATCCGCGGCTCGACCAGGCCGCGCAGACCGCGATCGCACGATGGCGTTTCACACCGGCGGTGGAGAACGGGCAGCCCGTCGAATTGGTGCAGGACCTGCCGGTGCACTTCCGGCTGAACTGAAATGGGGGAACAGCGATGGTACGGATCGACCGGGTGATGACCCGCGGCGGCGACGGCGGCGAGACATCGCTCGGCGACGGGTCGCGGGTGGCGAAGGACGTGCTGCGGATCGAGGCGCTGGGGGCCGTGGACGAGGCAAATGCGTCGCTCGGCCTGCTTCGGCTGCACCTGGACGCGGATGCCGAGGCCGATGCCATGCTGGGGCGCATCCAGAACGATCTGTTCGATGTCGGCGCCGATCTGTGCGTGCCGGGCGAGCCAGGCGAGCGGCTGCGGCTGACCGAGGCGCCGGTGCTGCGGCTGGAACAGGAAATCGCGGCAATGACGGCCCTGCTGCCGGCGCTGACCAGCTTCATTCTGCCGGGCGGCTCACCAGGCGCGGCGCAGGCGCATGTGGCGCGCACGGTGGTGCGGCGGGCGGAACGGCGGGTCGTGTCGCTCGGGCGGGCGGAGGCCCTGAACCCGTTGCTGGTGCGCTACCTCAACCGGACATCGGACCATCTGTTTGTCCTTGCGCGGCGGCTGAATGCGGCGGCGGCGGGGGATGTGCTGTGGGTGCCGGGGGCCGGGAGGTAGCGGCAGCACGCCGGGGGACCGAGGCGAAAACAACCCGGTCCCCGCCATCCTGCCGGCGAGCGGTCAGCTTCGCGGCAAAGGCTTGCGCGCCGGCGCCGGCCCGGCCGGCTTGCGTTCGGCCGATTCCGTGGCCGGCGATGGAGCAGGCGATGGCGTAGGCGGCGGCTCTGCCAGGACGGTGGGGGCCGGCGCCGCTGCATCCGGCCCGGCGGCCACCGGCTCCGCCGGGCGCGATTCGGCGGTCAGAATCTCCAGGGCGGTGTACCAGAACTCGTCGGCCCGTCCATGCGGGTAGCCGGCCTCCTCCCACAGGCGATAGGCCAACGCGCGATGGCGCTCCTCGTGATCGGACATTTTCTCTCCTTCCTCCTCATGCAGCGATGAAATGCGCCGCCGGTTCGGCTCAGGGGTGCGGTTGGTGCAAGCATGCACCGGAACGGCCGGCGGCTCCAGACTCCACCGGCCCGGGTTGGCGTTGAACCGGGCGATCCGGGCTCAGAACGTGACCACCGAACGGATGCTCTCGCCGCGGCGCATGAGGTCGAACCCTTCGTTGATCCGGTCGAAGGGCAGCACATGGGTGATCAGGTCGTCGATGTTGATGCGCCCGTCCATGTACCAATCGACGATGCGCGGCACGTCGGTGCGCCCGCGGGCGCCGCCGAACGCCGTGCCCATCCACACCCGGCCGGTGACCAGCTGGAATGGCCGGGTGGCGATCTCCTGCCCGGCGCCGGCGACGCCGATGATGATGCTCTTGCCCCAGCCGCGATGGGCGCATTCCAGCGCCTGGCGCATCAGCGTCGTGTTGCCGACGCACTCAAACGTGTAGTCGGCGCCGCCTTTGGTGAGGTTGACCAGGTAGGGTACCAGGTCGCCCTCGACATCCTTCGGGTTGACGAAGTCGGTCATGCCGAATTTTTCGGCAATGGCGCGGCGGGCCGGGTTGATGTCCACGCCGACGATCTGTTCGGCGCCGACCAGGCGCAGGCCCTGGATGACGTTCAGCCCGATGCCGCCGAGGCCGAACACCACGGCGCGGGCACCGGCCTCAACCTTGGCCGTGTTGATGACGGCGCCGATGCCGGTGGTAACGCCGCAGCCGATGTAACACACCTTCTCGAACGGCGCGTCCGGGCGGATTTTCGCCAAAGCGATCTCGGGCAGCACGGTAAAATTGGAGAAGGTCGAGGTGCCCATATAGTGGTAGATCGGCGCGCCATCGCAGGAAAACCGGCTGGAGCCGTCCGGCATGACCCCCTTCCCCTGGGTGGCCCGCAGCGTGATACACAAATTGGTCTTGCGCGACAGACAATATTCGCACTGCCGGCATTCCGGCGTGTACAGCGGGATGACGTGGTCGCCCTTCTTCAGGCTGCTCACGTTCCTGCCCACGTCGACCACCACGCCGGCGCCTTCGTGGCCGAGAATGGCCGGAAAAATGCCTTCCGGATCGGCGCCGGAGAGGGTGAATTCATCGGTGTGGCAGATGCCGGTGGCCTTGATCTCCACCAGCACCTCCCCCTCGCGCGGGCCTTCCAGTTCCACGGTCTCCAGGCTCAGCGGAGCACCGGCGGCGCGGGCAACGGCGGCACGGGTTTTCATCGGACGGACCTCCTGCGGACGGTTGGGCGCATGGTGCGGGGGATGCGGGTGCGGATCAACCGGGGGGAGGAGTGTGGCCGTCAGACGCCTTATGTTTCGCCTCGGGACTGCGCCGGAACCGCATTGCCTTCCGTCTCTGCCGTTCCTGCGCCATTGGCCCGTTCCTCACGGCTCGGTTCCGGTTCGTTCGCCAGGGCCAGGCCCGCCATCGCGGCGCCGCAGGCCGCGCCCAGATAGGCGCCGGCCACGATGTCGCTGAGGAAGTGGAAATCGGCGCCGATCAGGCCGATCGCCACCAGCAGCACCGGCAACGCCCACAGCAGGCGCAGACGCGGCCACGCACAGGCGAGCACCATCATCGCGGCACTGACCGTCGTCGTGTGGCCGGAGGGGAACGATGCCCAGCCCGCGCCGCCGTGGAACGGGAAGAAGCCGAACACGCCGTCGTTGATCCAGGAAGGGTTGTGGTTGGTCCAGGTCTCGGGCCAGGTGCGGCCGAAGGCGAATTTCAACTGATCCTTCGCCGCCCATGCGGCGAACGCGGCGAGGCACGCCACCACCACCGCGCGCCCGGCCCGCCCGGGCCGCCAGCCCAGCAGCCAGGCCAGACCCGCCGCCGCCAACACGACCGCCGAAATTCTCAGCAGCCATTCGTGAATCATGGTCAGATCGACGAATATCGCGATCCCGTTGGTGGTTGCGGCGGCCCAGGACGAAACCGGCCGGTCGAGCAACAGGATGATCAGCGGCACCAGCACGATGCCGGAGAGTGCCGCCAGCCGGACCGTGCGGCGCCCGTTCCCGGGGGCGCTCATGCTGTGTGTTCGCCGTCGGCTTGCCGCAGCGCGATGATCGTCCTGTTATGTCGCTGCCGATTCCCGTGCAAAATCCACCTCCACCCGATCCGGACCGCCAAGGCCCGCACCGGCAATACGCTCTGCCCTCGATGCCTGGCAGGTTAGCGGGCAAGCCATGGTTGATGAAGCGTATTGTTGCCGAAAAGCATCATGAGCCTTCGCCCCTGAGCCTTCGCCATAGACGACGTACGGCCGGAATATCCGTGCCGGGGCCGCCAGCGCCTGCGGGAAGCCGCCCTCTTGGCGCTTCCGGCACCGGCGGGCTGACTGTATATCCTGGCGGTGTGAAATCGTTCCCGCCCTGTGCGCCGTCCCGGGCGCGACGGCCCTGAGCCCGGCGATCCTGACCGGCTTCGTGCTGATCGTCACCGCGCTGCTCGGCCTGGGCGCGGCGAGCGCTGCCGCGCGGTATCTTGTTGCCGCTGGCGCCCCGCGCCGGGTTGCCGCCGCCGCCATCCTCACCTCGCGCCGCATCGCCGCGTTCGGCAGCCTGGGGTCGTGCGGCCTGGGATTGCTGCTGGTCCTGGCCTACCTGCTGGCCGGCGCCGGTGCGACCACGATCACCCTCCCGCTCGGCTTGCCCGGCCTCGGCATACCCGGCCCCGGCATACCCGGCCCCGGCATAGCGGGCGGGGGCCTGATTGACGGAAGCCTGTACCGATGGGTCGCTGACACTGGCGCTGGACGGGCTGTCCGGCTTCTTCCTGCTGCTGCTGATGGCGGCCGGGGCGGCCGCCTCGGTCGCCGCGCTGGACGGCCCTGGCGACTACGACGCCACCGCCCCTTGCCTTCCCGTCTTCCTTGCCGCCATGGCGCTGACCCTGCTGGCGGGCGATGCCTTCGCCCTCATGCTCGGCTTCGAGCTGATGTCGCTGGCCTCGTTCGCGCTGGTGCTGACGCGCCACGAGGACGCCACGGTGCGCTCGGCGGCCCTGCAGTGCATCGGCATGGCCGCGGTGGGGGCCGCGTGCCTGATCCCGGCGCTGGCGCTGCTGGCCGACGGCGCCGGCTGGGATCTGCGCTTCGCGGCCATCCGTGCCCTGCCGCCGGAGGGCTGGCGGGCCACCCTGGTGCTGGTGCTGGCGCTGGTGGGGGCCGGGTCCAGGGCCGGGCTGGCGCCGCTGCATGTATGGCTGCCGCCCGCCCATGTCGCCGCCCCTGCCCATGTTTCGGCGCTGCTGTCGGGCGCCATGACCAAGGTCGCGCTGTACGTGCTGATGCGCGTGCTGTTCGACCTTTGCGGGCCGGCGCAGCCGGTCTGGTGGGGCGTGCCGCTGCTGGTGCTGGGCGCCGGCGGCGCCGTTCTGGGCGGGCTGCGCGCCAACATGGAGAATGACATCAAGGCGCTGCTGGCCTGCTCAACGGTTGCGAATATCGGCCTGATCGTCATCGGGCTCGGCGTGGCGCTGGCGGCCCGCGGGGCCGACCTCTCGACCCTGGCGGCACTGGCACTGGGGGGCGCCCTGCTGCACGCGCTGGCGCACGGACTTTACAAGTCGCTCCTGTTCATCGCCGCCGGCGCGGTGCAGCACGGCGCCGGCACGCGGCTGCTGGTGCGGCTGGGCGGGCTGATCCACCGCATGCCGGTGACCACCGCCTGCGTGCTGGTGGGGGCGGCGTCGCTGGCCGGACTACCGCCCAGCGCCGGCTTCGCGGGCACATGGACGTTGTTCCAGGCCGTGCTGGGGGGGGCGCGCATCGGCGGGCTGGGGCTGCAGATCCTGATCTGCGTGGTGGCGGCACTGATGGCGCTGGCGACGGCGCTGGCCGCCGCCGCCGCGGTGCGGCTGGTCGGGGTGGCGTTCCTGGGGCGGCCACGCACGCCCCGCACCGCCGCCGCCGACGAAGCCGGACCGCGAACGCGGGACGCGCTCACCGGCCTGGCGGTGGCCCTGGGGGTGGTGGGGCTGTTTCCCGGCGCGGTGTTGTCGCTGGCGGAACCCGCCCTGCGGCGGCTGGTCTCGGCCGGCATGGACGACCGGGTCGGGATGCTGACGGTAACACCCCAGGCCGACATGCCGGGCTATGCGGCGGCCGGCATCGCGCTGGTGGTCGCCCTCGCGGCGGGGCTGGTGGTGTGGCTGGTGCGGAGCCTCACCACGCCAGGCCATCGGGTCGGGCCGGCGTGGGATGGCGGCTTCGGCGCCCCGCCGCCCTGGCTGCCCTTCGGCGATCCGCTGACCCAGTACGGGGGCGCGAGCTTCGCCCAGCCGCTGCACCGCACGCTCGGGACGGCGCTGCTGCGCGCGGAGGAAACCGTCGACACACCCGCGCCGGGCGAGACCCGGCCGGCCCGCATCGCGGTCGTAACAAGCGATCCGGCGGAATGGGGATTGTTCGGCCCACTGACGAGGCTGCGCGCGCGCCTCTCGGCGTACGCCGACGCCATCCGGTTCCTGACCCTCCGGCACACCCTGGCGCTGATGTTCGCGGCGCTGGTTTTGTTCCTCGCCGTGCTGGCGCTGATGGAGCAGGTCTGATGCCGCGCCCCGCGAGCCCACTACAACGGGGAGAACGCGGGTGATCACCCTGATCGGGCTCGCGACGCTGATTCTGCATGTGGCGCTGATGCTCGCCCTGGCGCCGCTGCTGGTGGGCTGCATCCGCTGGATCAAGGCCCGGGTGCTCGGACGGGTCGGGCCGCCGGTGGTGCAGCCCTGGCGCGACCTGCTGCGGCTGGCGCGCAAGCAGCCGGTGCTGGCCGAGAACGCGTCCTGGCTGTTCCGCGCCGCACCGGCGGCGGGGTTCGCGGCCACGCTGGCGGCCGTCGCGCTGGTGCCCGGCTTCGCCCTCGGCATGACCACCGCGCCGCTCGCCGACCTGCTGGTGATCATCGGCCTGCTGGCCGTGGCGCGCTGCGTGCTGGCGCTGGCCGGGCTCGACATCGGCACCGCGTTCGGCGGCATCGGCGCCGCCCGCGAGATGACCTTCGCCGCCTTCGCGGAACCGGCGATGATGCTGGTGATCTTCACCCTCGGCCTGCTGCTGGGGACCACCAACCTCGACGCCATCGCCCTGATGCTGCGTGACGCGACGGTGGGGCTGCGGGTATCGCTCGGGCTCGCGCTGGTGGCGATCGTGACGGTCGCCCTTGCCGGGAACGGCCGCCTGCCGGTCGACAACCCGGCCACGCGCCTGGAGTTGACCATGGTGCACGAGGCCATGGTGCTGGAATATTCCGGCCGCCATTTGGCGCTGATCGAATGGATGGCGGCGCTGAAGCTGCTGCTGTGGATGACGCTGATCGCCGCCATCTTCGCCCCGTTCGGCACCGCCACACCGGAGTCCGGCCCGCTGGTCTGGCTGCTTGCCCTGCCGCTCTGGGCGGTCAAGGTCGGCGCGCTGGCGGGGATGCTGGCGCTGTTCGAATCGGCGATCGCCAGGATGCGCGTGTTCCGCGTGCCGGAGTTCCTCGGCATCGCGGTGCTGCTCGGGTTGCTGGCGGCGGTGTTCCTGTTCGTCAGCCAGGGGATTGCATGATGGGCGGCCTGCCACCCGGCTTCGGCGCGATCGGCCCCGATCTGGCGCATCTGCTGGGCGGGGCGGTGCTGGTGCTGTCGTTCGCGCTGCTTTACCAGCGCCGGCTGACCGCGGTCATCACCCTCTACGCCATGCAATCCTGGGTGCTGGCGGCGGCGGCGGCCTGGCAGGGCTGGGTGCAATCCTCGGCGGGGCTGTATGTCGCCGCCCTGGTCGCGCTCGGCGTCACCGGCCTGGCGATCCCGCTCGCGCTGCACCGTCTCGTGCGGCAACGGCACATCCACCGGACGGTGGAGACGGCGCTGGGCATCTTCCCCGGTTTGGCGGCGGGCGCGGCGCTGGTGGCGCTGGCGATCCTGGTGGTGCTGCCGATTCCAATGCAATCGCAGGCGCTGACCGGCGAGGATCTGTCGCTCGCCCTGTCCGTGGTGCTGCTTGGCCAGCTGATGATGGTCACGCGGCGCACCGCGCTGCCCCAGGCTGGTCGGGTTCATGTCGATCGGGAACGGGCTGATCCTGGGCGCCGTCAGCGTGCAGGGCATGCCGCTGGTGGCGGAACTGTCGGTCGCCGTGCTGGCGATGCTGGGCGCGGTGGTGTCCGGCCTGTTCTTCTTCCGCATCCGCGAAAGCTTCGAGGGCCTGGACGACAGCCAGCCCGACCCGGTCGGCGGGGCGCACCGGTGAACGAGTTGCGCATCCTCATCGGCATGCTGTGGGAGCTGTTCTCGGCGCCCGGACTGGTGGTGATGGTTCCGCTCGCGGCCGCCGCGGGACTGAGCTTCGTCACCGATGCACGCCGCGGCGGGTGGATCAACGCGGCTGCCGCGAGCCTCGCCTTCCTGTTCGCCTGCGCGCTGCCCTGGGAGCCGACCCAAGGCGCGCTGCTGCTGGTCGAGCCGCTCGCCGCGCATATGGCGATCCTGACCGCGTTCGTCGGCATGAGCACCGCCTGGTTCAGCCGCGATTACATGGCCATCGAAGCGGCGGAGGGGCGGCTCGATCCGCTGCGCCTGCGCGATTACCACGCACTGTTCCAGACCTGTCTGGGCTGCATGCTGCTGGCGCTGCTGTCCAACAACCTGCCGGCCACCTGGGGCGCGATCGAGGCGGCCACCATCGCCTCCGTTCTCGTGGTCGGGCTGCCGCGCCATGCCGCCGCCGTCGCGGCAGCGTGGAAGCAGTTGCTGATCAGCGGCGTCGGCCTGTCGATGGCGTTTTTCGGCACCATGCTGCTGTATCTGGCCGCCGTGCCGGCGCTGGGGTCCGGGCTGGCGGCGATGAGCTGGAGCCGGCTGCAAGCGGCGGCACCTTCGTTCCCCGCCGCCATGCTGAACCTGGCCTTCGTGTTCCTGCTGCTCGGCTACGCCACCAAGGCGGGGCTGGCGCCGCTGCACGCCTGGATGCCGGACGCGTATGCCGAGGGACCGGTTCCGGTCTCGGCGGTGCTGTCCGGCTCCATCCTCAACGTCGCCCTGTTCATCATTCTGCGGCTGCGCGGACTGCTGGACGCCAATCCCGACGCGATCGCGCCGGGGCCGCCGATCCTGGCGCTGGGCCTGGCGAGCGTGCTGCTGGCCTCGTTCAGCCTGTGGCCGCGGCGCGACGTGAAGCGGTTCTTCGCCTTCTCGACCATCGGCCAATCGGGCGTGGCGGCCGTCGCTTTCGGGCTGGGGGGGGCCGCGGCAACCTTCGCCGGCCTGCTGCACCTGACCCTGCACACGCTGACCAAGGCGGCGATCTTCCAATGCGTCGGCCGTGCGGTGCAGCTCAAGGGCGGGCAGAACTTCACCGATATCGGCGGCCTGCTGGCACGCCATCGGGCGCTCGCGCTGACGCTGGCCGCCGGCATCGTGGCGGTGGCGGGGCTGCCGCCATTCGGCCTGTTCGCCAGCACGTTCCTGGTGTTGCTGGCGACGGTGCACGCGCTACCCTGGCTGGTGGCGCCGCTGGCGCTCGGGCTGGTGGTGGGGGGCTGGGCGCTGGCGATGCGGCTGATGTCGCTCTGCTTCGGCACGCCGACGCCGGATCGCGGCCCGGCGCCCGCGCTGGCCGCCCTGGCGCCGGCCTGGGTGCCTCTGGCGGTGGTCCTGGTGCTGGGGCTGGCCATGCCGGCCCCGCTCGTCGCCTGGTTCGCCGCCATCGCCGAGGCGGCGCGATGAGTGCCGCCAGCGACATCATCCGCTCCGCCCCCGCGGAGCCGTGCCAGCCCTGGCCACGCCACAAGCTGCTGGGCGAGGAATGGCGGGCCATGGCGGCGTCCCTCGGAGAAGCCGGGGCGCCGTCGCTGCTGGCGCTATGGGCCGACACCGCGCACGTATATGTGCTGCTGCACGATACCGAGGCGCGCAGCTGGCTGGTCGCCTCCACCAGCGTGGAGGACGGGCGCTACCCGGCGCTGTCGCCACACCGCCTGTCGGCAACCTGGTTCGAGCGCATGATCCACGATTTGTGGGGCCATGAGGCGGCGGGTGGCCGCGACCAGCGCCCCTGGCTGGAGCATGGGCGCTGGCCGGTGACGGTGCCGATGTCATTGCGCCCGCTGGCGCGGGAGTCGCCGGCCGGGCCGCCGGAGTTCCTGCCGGTGGAGGGGGAGGATTACCACCAGATCCCGCTTGGACCGGTGCAGGCCGGCATCATCGAGTCCGGGCATTTCCGCATCTCCGCTCTGGGCGAGACGGTCGCGCGGCTGGAGGTCAGGCTGGGCTGGCTGCACAAGGGCACGCTCGGCCTGATGCGCGGCAAGTCGCCCCGCGTGGCGGCGCGCTTCGCCGCCCGGCTGTCGGGCGACACCACGGTCGCGCATTCGGTGGCCTTCGCCCGCGCCGCCGAGGCGGCCAGCGGCACCGTGGCGCCGCCGCGGGCGGCAGCCCTGCGGGCGGTGATGACCGAGCTGGAGCGGGTCGCCAACCACCTGGGCGATTGCGGCGCGATCGCCGGCGACGCCGCGTTTGCCTACCTCCCGGCGCGTTTCGGCTGGCACCGCGAGGCCCTGCTGCGCGCCGCCGCGGTCGCGTTCGGCCACCGGCTGATGATGGACGTGGTGGTCCCGGGCGGCGTGGCCGCCGACATCGTGCCGGGCGGAGCGGAGGCGATCCTGCGCGCGCTGGCACCGCTGGAGGAGGAGCTTCCCGAGCTCATCGGCGTCTATGACGGGTTTTCCTCCCTGCTGGAGCGGACGGTGGGCATCGGGATCGTGACGCCGGCCCTTGCCGCCGGGTTCGCCGCCGGCGGCTTCATCGGGCGGGCCTCCGGGCGAGGATTCGATGTGCGGCGCACGCCGGGCTACCCGCCTTATGAGCAACTGACATTTGCGGTGCCGCTGCTGCAGGAGGGCGACATCGATGCCCGCATGCGCCTCCGCTTCGCCGAAATCGGCGAGAGCGTGAACCTCGTGCGGACCCTGCTGGCCGAGATGCCGGAGGGCGGGGTGTCGGTGCCGCTGCTGCTGGGCTCGGGCGAGGGCATCGGCTGGGCGGAAGGGTTCCGCGGCGATATCTGGCACTGGCTGCGGCTGGACAGCGGGCAGATCGCCGCCGTGTTCATGCGCGACCCGAGCTGGCTGCAATGGCCGCTGCTGGAGGCCGCCGTCCACGATAACATCGTCGGCGATTTTCCGCTCTGCCATAAATCGTTCAACTGCTCCTGTTCCGGGGTGGATTTGTGATGGTCTGGCGGCGTCTGCTGGCCACCTTGCGGCATGGCCCGGCAACGGCGCCGGCGACGCGGCTGGACGAAGCGGCGACCCGCCGGATGGCCGAACGGCTGGACGCGGCGGCGCAGCGCACGCTGGGGCGCAGCCTCGCCATCCGGCATTTGGACGCCGGCAGCTGCAATGGCTGCGAGCTTGATCTGCAGATGCTGAATTCGATCGTCTACGACCTCGAACGGTTCGGCCTGCGCTTCGTGGCCAGCCCCCGCCATGCCGACGTGCTGCTGGTGACCGGCCCGCTGACGCACAACATGAAAGATGCGCTGCTGCGCACCTGGAACGCCATGCCCGACCCGAAATGGTTGGTGGCGGTGGGCGAGTGCGCCAGCGACGGCGGCATGTTCAAGGGCAGCTACGCCATCGCCGGCGGGGTGGACGTGGCGCTGCCGGTGGACCTGATGATCCGCGGCTGCCCGCCGGCGCCGGCGCAGATGCTGATCGGACTGCGCACGCTGCTGGAGGCGAATGCGGACTGAGAGTTTGAAAAAGAATGCCCGCAAGCCGCCGAACGACGCCGAAAACTCAATGATATCAGCGGGCATTCTTTTTCAAGTTCGATTGTTTTTCAAGCTCTGAGCGGGCGAGCCCATGGCAGGGGGCCTGTGTTACGCTCGGAACAGCCCCTGGCCTTGCTTCACCTGATTGCCCGGGCCGATCCGTGACTGGTTGAGACAAGATCGTGCATGGCATGATACAATAAAAAAACAGTGCCGCCTCTGGTTGATGAAAGATCAAAAAACGGGGGAGATCGAGATGCAATCTCGGCTCAGACTGGCGGTTGTGCCGGGCGTATCGTCCGCGCTGCCGCGTGACCGGTTGGTTTCGGCCGACACGGCAGTGCGATCCGTTCGCTCCGGCCAGAATGTTTTCGTCGGCACCGGCTGCGCTGAACCGAGCGGGCTGGTGCGCGCCCTGGAGACGTTACGCCCTGGCCCTGAGGACATCGAACTGCTCAGCGTCTTCCCGGTCGGAGGTTTCGATCCGGCGCCAGCCGCACGTCATCACCGCAACCGCTTCTTCATCGCCGGCGGCGAGCGCGGGACGGCGAGCACGGCGATGATTGATTACGTCCCGATCAGCCTCGATGAGGTTGCCACCCTGGTCGCCGAGGGCCGCCTGACGGTGGACGTTGCGATGGTTCAGGTCACCGCCCCGGACGCGCGCGGCTACGCCAGTCTCGGCATCGGCGTCGACCTCGCACCGGCCGTATTGGCCATGGCGAAACGGGTCATCGCCGAGGTGAACCCCGCGATGCCGCGCACCCATGGCGACAGCCTGATCCATCTCGGCCGGGTCGACATGCTGGTCGAGACGGAAAGGCCGCTCGGCGAGTTCGTCCATCCGCCAGGCGATGAAACCATGACCCGGATCGCCGCCTACGTCGCGGCCATCATCGAGGACGGCTCGACGTTGCAGATCGGCATGGGCGCCTTGCCGAACCAGGTGCTGTCCCTGCTCGGCACCCGCCGCGACCTCGGCATCCACACCGATCTGCTCACCGACGGCGTGATCGATCTGCTCCAGGCCGGCGCCGTCACCGGCCGGCGCAAGGGCCTCTTTCCCGAGCGCATCGTCGCCAGCTACTGCCTCGGAACCCGCCGCCTCTACGACCTTGTCGACGACAACCCGCTGTTCTGCTTCCTGCCGATCGAGCAGGTCTGCGCGCCCGAGGCGCTCGCGCGCATGGGGTTGCTGGTATCGGTCACCGAGGCGCGCGCGATCGACCTCGCCGGCCAGGTGTGCGTCGACCACCTGACCGGCACGTTCGCCGGCGGGCCGGCCACCCAGGCCGCGTTTCTGCATGCCGCCGCCCGCTCACCCGGTGGCAAGCCCATCATCTGCATGCGGGCGACGGCGGCCGACGGAACATCCCGCATCAAGCCGGCGCTGGAGGAAGGCGACACGGTCGGCATTGCGCGTGCGGACGTGCATTACGTCGTCACTGAGTTTGGCATTGCCCATCTTTGCGGTCGCTCGGTGAGCGAGCGCGCGCTCGCGCTGATCGGCGTGGCCCATCCCGATCACCGCGCGGCGCTGCTGGAGGCCGCCAAACGGCGAGGCCTGGTCGACTCCCGCCAGACGCTGCCGTCGAGGCGCGCCTACGCCGTTCAGGATGAGCGGCGCGTTCGATTGAAAAACGGTCGGGAGGCCCTGCTCCGTCCGGCGCGCCCGATCGATGCGCCGGCCCTGCGCGCCTTGTTTCACCAACTGAGCGCGACCGACGCCTATTTGCGCTTTGGCCAGCCGATACGCTGCCTGCCGTACGCCACCATGCAGGCCCTGTGCAACGTCAACGAGGAAACCGACGTTGCCTTCGTCGCAACGGTCGGCCCCCGCGAGCACGAAACGATCATCGGCAGCGCCTGTTATTTCCTCAACCCGGCAACGAAACTGGCTGAGGCCGCCTTCATGGTGGCGCCGGACTGGCAGGGCACCGGCCTGGGCGGCGCGTTGCAGCAGCGATTGCGCGAGCACGCGATCGGCCAGGGAGTGCTTGGGTTCATTGCTGAAACCCTGCCGCAGAACCAGCGGATGCTGCGCCTGGCCAGGTCCGCCCCCGGCCGCACCAAAGTCGAGTACGACGACGAGGGAGTGAGGGTCACGACCTGGTTTTCGGAGCAGCAAGCGTAAATTCCGATGTGGGTCGGTGCGCTCCGAAATTCTGGATTCCACATCAAGAGCCTTGCCGGCCGCCCGCGCTGCGTGCACAATTTTTGCCTTGACACGGAGGCGAGCATGGGGGAGGCCGAAAAAACCCGCGTCGGCGTTCGTGACCTGCGGGGCCATCTGGATTTCTATCTGAATCAGGCGCGCCAGGGCACATCGTTCCTGGTCATGTCGCACGGTGAGGTCGTGGCGGAGTTGCGCCCGCCCGAACCGGCCGAGCAGCCGCATGAACAAACCCAATGGCGACGCCGGCAAAGCCGCTCGGAAGCGGATCTCGACGCGCCACCCACCTGATCCGTTAGTCAGCAGCGCCGGATCTGTCGCGCGGCTTGTGAGGGCGACCAGGCGCTGCTGATACCGGGTCCGCGCGGGCTGGCGTGGCGCGACCGCGATTTCGCCCCCGCCTGGGATCAGGTCCTTGGCCGGGCCAACCTCGGCCTCGCCCGCAAATTGCCGGGGGCGGCATGACTAGGCCGCAGGTGCGCGCCGAGCGGTCAAACGTGGTCCGACTCGCCCCCCGCAGCCGGAAGCGGGCGTGAACGGAGCGCGGAGCGTGCCGCAAGCTGTTTTGCCAACTGCCAACCGAAGCGCGGCCAGAATGCGCGCAACGGTCTGATATCATGTCGGAATTTGGTGAGCCCGGTGGGAATCGAACCCACGACCCCAAGATTAAAAGTCACCTAGTCAGCCCACCTTCTTCCCGTCCCGCACGGTCCTTGCCCGTTCCGTCACGTCTGAACGACCCATGGATTTCCTTGCATTACCGATGAAGCCCCGGCACGATGTCGTCCCGTGGCGTCCGGGTGCGGCCCGTATTGTTGAAGCCCCGGTGAAGCCCTCGTGAAGCCCCACGACGGAGGCAATGGTGCCGGTGCAGTTGACTGACACGGCGATCAAGAAGGCGGCGCTTGAAGTCGCCGAGACTGAGAAGCGCCGCGACCTGGCTGACGGCGGATGTCCTGGGTTGCGCCTTCGGCTGACGCCGGCTGGCGGAAAGTCCTGGGTGCTGGCGTGTCGTGATCGGCAAGGCCGGATGCGCCGCTTCCTGCTTGGTTCGTTCCCCACCATGGGCGTGAGTAAGGCCAGGACCGAGGCGCGGGCGCTGCATGCGCGCGTCAAGCAGGAGGGTGCCGACCCAACGGCCGACCGTAGGCGCGAGCGCGCCATGGGTGCCGCAGCAAAGGCTGGTATCGGCACGCTCTCGGCCGCGCTCGACATCTATGGGGAGAAGTGCGGGAACAAGCAGAAGGCATGGAGCGAAGCGCGCCAGCGCATCAACCTGATCTTCAAGCCGCTGCTTTCCGTGCCCGGCGAGACCCTCACCGGCCGCGACTTCCAGATGCTCGCCGACGCCTATCCGTCGCAATCCAGCGCGGCTTATGCCGTTCGCAGCATACGGCCGGCGCTGAAATGGGCGGCCCAACGCGGCTATGTGAACGAGGGCGCGGCGCACATCCACCCCCCGGCCGCGGTGGGGCGCCGGAAGCGGGTGCTGTCCCGTGACGAACTGGCCGCGGTGCTGCCGGTGCTGCGCGCCTCAGAGCGCCCATACGCTGCCGCCATGCGCCTGATGCTGCTGACCCTCGCCCGGCGCGAGGAAGCGTCGGCAGCCACCTGGGGCGCGATCGACATGCAGGCCGGAACGTGGACGATCGCCGAGACCAAGAACGGCGAAACGCACGTGGTGCCCCTGCCCCGGCAGGCATTGGAGTTGCTGCGCGGGCTGCGACCCGAGAAGCCGAACCCGGACGCCCTGGTGTTCCACACCAGCACCGGCGGCGCCTTGGGCAACTGGGACCGTGAGACAAAGGCGATCCACGAAGCGAGCAAAACCGAAGGATGGACCCGGCACGATTTGCGCCGCACGGGCGCGACGCTGTTGGGCGACATGGGCGAGCTTCCCGACATCGTGGAAGCCGCCCTGAACCACGTCAGTATCCGCAGCGCGCTGGCCGCGACCTACAACCGGAGCCGCTACCGCCCGCAGGTGGCGGCGGCGCTGCAACGGCTGGCCGACGCCCTGGACGGGATCGAGGCCGGCGGCGCCGACGTGGTGCCGATGCGGCGGCCGGGCTGACCGATCCGCGCCCGGCGGTTCCGGGCAATCAGGGCGGACCGGGGGTGTTCGCAGCACCGCACCGGCCCTAACCCGAAGGAAGGGAAAGGACCCCGACCATGCAGGCTACTGACAAGACTATCATGCCCGACCCCGGCACGGCGCTGCACGATGCGCTATGCAACCTGAACATCAAGGTTCGCCCAGGCGCTGCGGCGCTGCTGGCGCTGACCGCCTCGGACTGGAACTTCAGTCCTGCCGAGGCGGACATGATGCGTGCGACCGTCGAATGGATCGCCCGGCGCCTGGTGGCTGAGTTGGCGAGCTTTGCCGCTGAGCTTGATGCCGGGTTTCTCGCGGCTGGGGTGCTGTCATGAGCCGCCCCACCCGTCGCGCCGTTCTGGCAGGCGCCGTCGTGGCGCTTCCGGCTGCTGCTGCAGCAGCTGGTGCCGCGCCCGGCCCGGATGCCGCCCTGATCCGCCTGTGCGCCGAGCATGTGGCGAACATGGACGCCTACAACGCCAGCCCCGGCATTCTGGCACTCGAAGATGATCCGTTGTGGGCGGCGTACGAGGAGACCCGGAACGCTATCCGAGACGCCCGGCCGCAGACCATGGCGGGGATGCTGGCCAAAGCCCGCGCTGCCAAGGCCGAGGCGCGCAGGTCAGACGGGACCGAAGAACCGGAGGGTTGTCCGGCTGCAGATTGGGCGTTCGATCTGGTGAACGATCTGCTGCGCCTGCATGGGGCAGCGGCGTGACGACGGATATGGGGGCGGGCGACGGCTCGCCCCCGGCTGCCGCTGCATGGGAGGCCCATTGCCGGCTGGCCGAGACATTGATCGCGCTGACGGCAATCGAGAGGAAACGCAAGGACCAGTCGCAAGACTTGGAGCTTGGCATTGAGGCGCTGGCGGCTGTTGTCGCTCTTATCAACGCTGATCCCAAGTGCCACGCCACGAACTCCGCCGGACCGCTCCAGAGGCTACAGGCCGCCCTTCACGATCTGCAACGAGGCACGAACCCGGCGCTGTTCAACATTCCTGAGCCGAATGGCAGGCTGATTGGCACGAACTCCGACGCCGTTCGGGGGATGTTGGCGGCAGTCGCTCATTTGCTGATCGGCGCACGCATCCCGAACAATGAAGCTGGCAGGCTGGTTGCTCAGCACGCGAACGCCCGAGGCGTCCAGGTTACGGGGCTTCAAAGCCCACTCATCACAGCAAAGGCAGTGCTGCGATGGCGATCTGAATTCGACAACAGCAAAATCGGAAGCATTCAAGCAAGCCTATCGGGAAACTCTGGAAGGTGCCGCAGCCTATTCCGCTCGCACGGGATGCATCCTCGACCGGAACACAGCAATGGTTGTGCTGAATAGCATGATCGAGGGCATCACCCGATACGGGCTGGCCGACAAGATTCCGTCTAGCCCCCGCTCCTAGACGGAATTGTTGGGCGCCACTGTCTCGCACAGGCTCACTGCTGCGAATAGGACACTCAATGGCACCGGAACCAAAATTCTCGCCGATCCCTTACTGGCTTGCGCTGACCGGCATGACCCGCAGCGGCACCTATCTGGCGCTGGCGCGTGGCGATCTGCGCGCGATCAAGCAGCCGGGCGGCCGGCGCACCCTGATTGATGTGGAGCACGGGCTTGCGTGGCTACGCGCGCAACCGCCCGTGACGCTGCGCCAGCCCAAGGCCGCCGCCTAAATCGAAACCGCCGGTCCCGTGGCGCGGGAACCGGCGGCGGATGCAGTGTCAGAACGGCGAGAGCACCGGGAAGATACTGCGGACGCCTGCGGGTTTCCAGTCCATCGGGCCGTATGGAGCACGAACCATGTCCCCATTCTTCCTGCCGGCCGACCTGCCGGCGCTGATCCGCCTCCTCGAAAATGACGCGCTCGCCCTGATTGCAACTTTCCCCAGCGAAGCCGTGCGCCTGGTGCTGCTGGCGAGCGAACTGCGGCGGGGGATGGTGCAATGAAGCCTCCCCATACCCGGCTCTTGGTTGTCGATGGGCAGTTCGTCGTCGTGGCTTCGATGACGTTGCTACCAAGCAACGGGATCGACGAACTGTTCTACCGTCCTGGTGGCGTGTCCGGGCTTATCACTCACGATCCGGGTCTGCACTGGCCCGACCGTCGCGGGGAGTCGCTGTTGCGCGCCACGCTCAAGGCCGGTGGCGCGGTGGCTCTGGTGTTCACCAGCCTGCATGACGCGCTTCGGTGCCAAACTCGGTTGCGCGGCGAGGTGGTGGCATGACCGCGCCGCGATCCGCCGTCGCCCTGGCTGAGAAGCAGGCACGGGCCGAGCTATCCGCCGCATCCAATGACTTCGCTGTTCCCGTCTCGGCTTATTCGTTCCGATCCCTGCTGTCGCGCCGCTGGCCGCCGGCTTTGGCTGCGGTACTGGTGGCCGATCCCGGCGCGGCGCTGGACGGCGCGACGGTGGCGACGGTGGCACACATCATCATGGAGGGCCGCGGCGTGCTGCTGTGCTCGAACTGCTCCATCACGCGCGACCGCATCAAGCGCGGGCTGCTGGCGCTGCTGGGCGACGCCGCCACGGGAGGCCGGGCATGAGTCCGTTCGACGCCGGGCCGGAAGCCGCTATTGGCCCCCTACCAAATCTTCGAGGCTGTCGCCAGCCTCCGCGCCCGGCTGGCGGACGCCGGCTTCCGGCCGGTGGCGCTCTACACGAACGAAAAGCGGCCGTTCGGCAATGCCTGGCAGGAGCGTGCGCGACGTGACCCGCCGGAAGCGGCGGAGGTGAAGCCCGACCCGCGGGCGCTCAACCTACGGCATTCACACATTTTGCTTGTATAGCGGACAACTCTCTGAATCTATGACGTATTCTGTGGATCAGGAGACTGTGTGAGGCAAAAGGGAGGGGAGCTTGGTTATTTTGGAGATGCCCGTCGTGCGGCGATGGGCACCACGCTGATCGAGCGGGTGACGGAGACCGGGTCGCTGGTCGTCCGCAAGCTTGGCGGTGATCGGGCTGGCGAGATGGCGATCCATCGGTTTTTGGCGGCACCCTCCGTCACAACGGTCGAGATCGTGCAGACGCTGGCGAGCCGCACCGTCGCCGCCTGCGCCGGACGGCGGATTGTCGTGGCGCAGGATACGACCGAGATCAATTTCGCCGGCCGCGAGGAGCGGCGACGTGGTCTGGGGCCGGCAGGAGACGGCGTTTCCGCCGGGTTTTTCATCCATCCACTGATCGCCATTGACAGCGAGACAGAGGCCGTTCTCGGTCTGGTCGGCGCCAGGATTTGGACCCGAACGGATGAAATCGCCCCGACCCACGCCCGCGCGTTGGAAGACAAGGAGAGCGTCCGCTGGTTGGAAGGGGCAGAGTGTGCGGCTGCGTGTTTAGCCGACGCCGCCTCGGTGGTGGTCGTGGCCGATCGCGAGGGCGATATCTATGCAAGCTTCGCACGATGCCCGGCAGGGGTCGATCTGATTGTGCGAGCAGCGCAGGACCGCGCGCTCGACGACGGAGCGCGCCTGTTCGCGGCGCCCGCCGCATGGCCGGAGTTGGCACGAACCGAGGTTCGTGTGGCTCCATCCCGGGCCGGCGGGCGCGGCCGGATCGCCACCGTTGTGCTGCGCGCCGGGCCGGTCGTGATCTCGCGTCCACGTCATGGCGGTGATCGCTCGGACCCGCCGCAGCTGACGCTGTATATGGTCGAGGCGCGAGAGATCAATGCTCCGGCTGATGCACAGCCGCTGCTGTGGCGGCTGTTGACCACGCTGAATGCCACCAGCGCTGCCGAGGCGCAGGACATCGTGCGCCTCTATCGGTTGCGTTGGCGGATTGAAGAAATCTTTCGTGCATTGAAAAGCGACGGTATACGCCTAGAGGAAACCCAAATGCATGAGGCCGGGCGGCTGTTCAAGCTGGCTCTGGTCGGTCTTGCCGCGGCAATCCGTACAATGCAACTGGTCAACGCCCGTGATGGCAGCCCGCGACCCGCGACCGATGTCATCGATGCGGCCCTGCTGCCGGCCGCCGAAGCCATTGGCGCAACTCTCGAAGGCAGAACCCTGCGTCAGCAAAACCCTCATCCGCGCCACTCGCTCGCCTGGCTCGCCTGGATCATCGCCCGCCTCGGCGGATGGAACTGCTATTACAAGCCGCCCGGTCCCAAAACCATGCGCGCCGGCTGGACCCAGTTCGCTGCCATGGCCGCAGGTTTTTTCATCGCAACAACACAGTTAAATGTGTGAATGCCGTAGCAGCGAGACCGGGGCCGGCAAGCTGTTCCGCATGGCACGGGAGGCGATCCCCGGGTGGGTGAGGCCGAGCGAGGCAGCGAAGGCCGGGGGAGCGGCGCTTGGCGATAAGCCGAGACTGCTGCTTGAACCCTGTGACCCCGATGTGACCGTCGCGAAACTGCGCGACATCCTTGCCAACACCGGAACCCTGTTTGACCGCGGCGTGCCGGTACGGCTGGCCTATGACCAGAATTCAGCGGGGGACCGTCGCGCAGGCAATGACGGCCGACCTGCTGGTAATGGAGGCGCACCGGGCATGCCGCCCCTATGAGGTGCGCGAGAGAAAAGACGGCATCATTGAAGTCAACGCCCGCCTCTCGCGCACCCTGGCCGTGATGTATCTCGACTGGCGTGGCGAGTGGCGCTTGAAGCCGCTCAACGGCATCGCGTCAGCGCCGCTGCTGCACCACGACGGCACGATCCACCACGCCGAAGGCTATGACGAACCGTCCGGCATGTGGTGCGAAAACGTCCCCGATCTGGCCGGGCTTGTTCCCGATCGCCCGACCAAGGACGAGGCGGCCGCGGCGCTGCTGCTGCTCCGCCGGACGTTCGCAACGTTCTGCTTTGCCGATGCCGAGACGGTGGAAGATCAGGTGCGCGGCGTGGCGGTGGTGGACACAGCCAAGCCACCCAGCAAGGACGAAAGCGGCTTCCTCGCCGCACTGCTGACCGCAGTATGTCGGCCGAGCCTGCATCTTGCGCCTGGGGTGCTGCTGCGGGCCGCTCCGATGTCTGGCGCTGGGGCAGGCAAGGGGTTGCTGGCGCGGTGCATGTGCATCATCGCCTTCGGCCGGGAACCGCATGCGGTCACTGCTGGCAGCAACGCCGAGGAACTGGAAAAGCGGATCGCATCGGAATTGATCGAAGGCAGTCCGACGCTGTTTCTCGACAACCTCAACAGCGTCGCTTTCAAGTCCGACCTGCTTGCCAGCGCGATCACAGAACGCCCGGCCCGCGTGCGGGTGCTGGGCAAGTCGCAAATGGTGCCGCTGTGCGCCTCCGCGTTCATCGTGCTGACCGGCAACGGGCTGTCAGTGTCGGAGGACCTGGCGCGCCGGTTCATCGCCGTTGAACTCGACCCCGGCACCGAGGACCCGGAGGCGCGCCCGTTCCAAGGCGACATTCGTCTGGAGATGAAGGCCCGTCGCACTGAGTTGCTTGCGGCCGCCCTGACCATCTGGCGCTGGGGCAGGCAGGCAACCGACCTCAAGCCCGGCGGTGCCCTGGGGAGCTTCGGGCAATGGTGCGCCTGGGTGCGCGACCCGCTGCTTGCCCTGGGCTGCCAGGACCCGGCGGAACGTGTCAGCGAGGCGAAGGCGCGGGACGGGCGCCGGCAGGTGGTGGCCGACCTGTTCGACGCGTGGTGGACCCACCACCACGACATGCCGGTCATGGCCAAGGACCTCCATGACGAGGTGCGCCAACTTGCCGACCCGCAAGGCCGGGGCCGGCAATTCCTTGCCGCTACACTGGACAAGCTGACCAACACGCGGATGGCCGGGTTCGTGCTGACCCGCCAAGCGTCGGCCGGAAAGTGGGGTGCGGCAACCTATGCGCTGAAAAATCTCGGCGGGGCGGAAACGCATAGGGGGCATAGGGGGCATAGGGGTGACGATAAGGAAAATCAGTCGGTTATGCCCCCCTGCGCCGACCCTATGCCCCCCTATGCCCCCGATGCCACCCCCTATGCCCCCCCTATGCCTTCGGACCATAGGGGCGGACATACCGGGCATAAGCCACTGAAAACAAACGGGCGCGATCCTATGCCCCCTATGCCCCCTATGCCTTCGCCCCCCGCGGACGATTTCGCGACTGACGAGGTGGTGCTGTGACCGCTGCCGCTGTCCTGGCTCGGCTGCATGACCTGGGCGTGACCGCCGAGGCCCGGGGCGATCGGCTGGCGCTACGTCCAGCTTCGGCGGTTCCGTCCGACCTGCTGGCCGATCTGCGCCAGCACAAGGCCGACCTGCTGGCGCTGCTGGCCGTTCCGGCGAACGATCCGGCGCCCGTTTTCGGCGAGCTTGCCGGCGCCTATTCCGCCCCCGACGTGCTGGCCGACCGGGCCGCGATAGCCGCGGAGGTGGAGGGCACGATGCCGTCGCCCTTGCCCCCGCCGGTCGACATAGTGGAAGCCTTGGCTCAGGCGCTGGCCAACCGTGCCGAGGCGACCCCGGGCGTGCGGTTCATCGGCGGACGCGAGGCGGCGATGCCCTATTTCCGCGGGCAGGCGCGCAACCGGCTTTCGTCGACGAATGACCCCATGGCGCGCGGGCTGCTGCTGGGGTGGGAACGGCACCGGGCCGCAATGGTGGAGCACGCGAAAGGAACCGGCCGATGACCCGCGCCTGCGTCCGAATAGACCTTGCCCTAACAGGACGTTCCGAACGTTCGCGAATACCTGCGGAAAAGCGTCCCGTATAAGTTGGTTCTGTCTTTTCGGACGGCAGAGGGCATCAAGCCTGGACCCTAATCGGACGCACATTGCATTGCGCGCATTGCGACGCATTGCCGGGCGGTGGTATCGTTGCACTGCAACAGCAATGCGAGGCAATGCACATGGCGGCCCTTCCCACATCCTCGTTCCGTGCGCCGGCTGAGTTTCACCCGCTGGTGCATTCCGTTGCCAAGGCCCTGACCCGGCGGCCGGACCTCGCCGAACCGTTGCGGGTGTTGCTGGCGACGGTGGCCGATACCGCCGCGCCAGCCGAGCCGTTGCCGTCCCTGGCCGATCTGGTGCGGCGCCTGGACGCGGTAGAGCGGCAGGTTGCCGAGCATGGCGCATTGCTTGCAGTGCAACCCGCATTGCCTGCGCCTGCCGTCAGAGCCGAGGGCGCTGCAATGCCCGCATTGCCGACTGTATTGCATGCACCGCATGGCGAGCCCTGGACGGTAGGCGAGGGCAAGCAAAGGCGGTTGACCGCCGCCGGGCTGGCCGAGCTTGACCGGCGCCTGGACGCGGGCGAATCGGTTGCAGCCATCGCGGAGGCGCTGGGCGTGTCGGTCATGACGGTCCGCAGGCGGCGCGACGGCGGGGCGGAAAGGGCAACCGATGACCGCTGAAATAACAGGCCGAAAACAGGACGGACGGCCCTTTGAGCCAGGGCAGTCCGGCAACCCAGCCGGCCGACCGAAGGGCGCGCGTCACGCCGCATTGCTGGCCCTGGATGCGATCGGCGTCGAGGCCGGCAAGGACATCATGCAGGCGGTGGTGAAGGCGGCGAAGGAGGGGGACATGCGCGCGGCTGACATCCTGCTCCGCCGCCTGTGGCCAGAGAGAAAGGGGCGGCCGGTGACGCTGGACCTGCCGGCCATGCAGTCCGCGGCCGACCTGCCCGCGGTCCTAGGCACCGTGGCGCAGGCGGTGGCCAGCGGCGATCTGACACCCGAGGAAGGCCAGGCGCTCGCCGCGGTGGTGGAGGCGCAGCGCCGGGCGATCGAGACGGCGGACCTTGAACAGAGGGTGGCCGCGCTGGAACAGAGAAAGGGGGCATCTCGATGACGGCGCTTGAACGGCGGGTGGAGCGGTTGGAAGTCGCCCGGCAGATCACTCGGTGGGACGCCTTATTGTCCTGCCCGGTTCTGTCCTGGCCGCGCGTCGACTTCGAAGCATGGGCAACCGGCGCCGTTGCCGGTGACCGGGAGGCCCTGGCCGCACTGGCGGGGCTGCCGGATAGTGAGTTGCAGGCGCTGATCGAAACTCTTGAAGCGGAGAGTCGGACATGAGGGCAATCGAGCAACGGCTTGCGAGGCTGGAACAGGCCGCGGCGCCGGCCGTGACCCTGTACGCCTTCGCCCAGCCGGGCGAGACGATGAAGCAGGCCATTGCTCGGCAGTTCCCTGATGGGGCGCCAGAAAACGCGACTGTGGTGGTCTATCGGTTCCAGGGGGACGCGGAGTCTGATGTCAGTAGCTCTGGCAATTCATCATGTTGCCCATAAGCATGCAGTTAGTGTTTGTCTGGTGCTGCACCGGCATCTGATAAACAGGAACCTGATACGCCGGGGGACGCTGCTGCATCTGCATTCCAAGAAAGGCAGCGGCGGCGGCTCGGCGCTGCTGGTCTCGTGCCATCATGCATCGGCCGTAGTCCGACGTTCCGGGGGTGAAGCCATATCCATTGCACGCCGCGGCGTCTTGTTCTGCGTCGGTCGCGCACCCGGCAAGCGACAGAGCAGCGAGTAGCAGCACGATCCGCATCATTCGACTCCTTTGGAGGCGGACGATCTTGTGCCGTATCGGCTTGAACGAGCAATACCGCCCGCTCCGCCCCCCCTGCGCGGGGAGGTGATCCCGCCGTTTAAAAACGGGCACAAAAGGAGGCGCGCCCCCTGCGCGGGGCGATGGCTGACCGGCGGGCACGGGCGCCGATCTGGCGAACCCGCCCCGATTCGTCCGGGTGTGTCGGGCCGCTTATGAAGCCCCATTGAAGCCCCAGACCATACGGCTTCCCCACCGCGATGCGGGAAGAACTGGATAACCTTTTGATTTTGCTTGGTGAGCCCGGTGGGAATCGAACCCACGACCCCAAGATTAAAAGTCTCGTGCTCTACCGACTGAGCTACGGGCTCCACGCCGCGCCTTGAACGCCAAGGCGCGGCCCCAGTCAAGCCAACGCGGTCAAGCCAACGCCGGACCGGCCGGCTACTTCACGTCGGCGGCAACCCGCAGATGCACGATCCGGTCCGGCCCGGTCACCACGCCGTTGCCGCCCGAGCCGCGCTTGATCTTGTCCACGAACTCCATGCCCGACACCACCTGGCCCCAGATCGTGTACTGGCCGTCCAGGTTCGGCGCCGGCGCGAACATGATGAAGAACTGGCTGTCCGCCGTGTTCGGGTTGTTCGTCCGCGCCGCCCCCACCGTGCCGCGCAGGAAGCGCCGCTTGTTGGTGAACTCGGCCGGCAGGGTTCCCAGGCCGCTGCCGCCGGTGCCCGTTCCGGTCGGGTCGCCACCCTGGGCCATGAAGCCCTCGATGACCCGGTGGAACGGGGTGCCGTCGTAGAAGCCTTTGCGGGCCAGCTCCTTCACCCGCTCCACATGCTTCGGCGCCAGCTCGGGCAGCAACTGGATCACCACCCGACCGTCCTTCAGGTCCAGATAGATCGTGTTCTCGGGATCGGCGGCCGTCTGGGCTTCGCTCATGCTGCTCGTCACCACGCAAGGGGTTGCAAGAAAGGCCACCATCAACGCTCGTCTGCGCATCGTCTCACTCCGAATCACGGGAAAATTCACCCGCCGCTCTCCTTCTGCTCCAGCCGGTCCCGGGCCAGCCGGGCCCGCGTCCGCTCCAATGTCAGCGCCGGCACGAAGGACGAAATATCGCCGCCGAGCTGCGCGATCTCCTTGACGAAACGCGACTGGATGAACTGGTGGCGCTCGCTGGCCATCAGGAACACGGTCTCGATGGCGGAATCGAGGCGGTAGTTCATGCCGGCCATGGCGAACTCGTAGTCGAAATCCGACACCGCGCGCAGCCCCCGCACGATCACGCCGGCGCCGACATGCTGGGCAAAATGCATCAGCAGCCCGTCGAACGGCTGCACCTCGATCAGCGTGCCGGTGCGCGCCGACACCGCCGCCATCTCGTCGCGCAC
Source organism: uncultured Alphaproteobacteria bacterium (assembly GCA_963709085.1). Lineage (GTDB taxonomy): Bacteria > Pseudomonadota > Alphaproteobacteria > Acetobacterales > Acetobacteraceae > Rhodovastum. The sequence goes on along the minus strand of CAVPVB010000007.1, from coordinate 1,605,012 downwards.
CAGCTCCACGCGCTCCTCCAGCGGGAACAGCGGACCCTTGCCCGCGTTCATCGCCACCCCCACCACCAGCCGGTCGAGCAGCCGTGCCGCCCGGCCGACCACGTCCAGATGGCCGTTGGTCACCGGGTCGAACGTGCCCGGATACAACCCGACCCGGGGGCCGGCGCGTCTTGTCCCCGCGCTTCCCGTCCCCGCGCTTCTCGTCCCGGCGACGCCCGCATCAGACATCCTCGACGTCTCCTTCCGGCGGCGCCGGCCGGTCCTCGCCGGTTCCGTCCGCCGCATCCTCCACCACCGGGAACACGCTGGTCACCCGTTCGCCGGAATCCAGCCGGAACAGGGTCACGCCCATGGCGGAGCGCCCGGTCAGCCGCACCTGATCGACCGGCAGGCGGATCAGCCGCCCGGCATCGGTCACCAGCATCACGTCGTCGCCCGGGCGCACCGGCAGCGTGCCGGCCACCGCCGCGCCGGTGCGCCCGGTCAGCGTAATGTTGACAATGCCCTGCCCGCCGCGGCCGGTCACCCGATACTCGTAGGCCGAACTCCGCTTGCCGAAGCCCTGGTCGGTCACCGTCAGCAGGAACTGCTCGCGTTCGGCCAGTTCCTCGATGCGCTCGGGCGGCATCGGCACTTCCTGCGCCCCTTCCTCCTCCACCTCAACCGGCGCATCCGCATCTTCTCCGGCGGCGCGACGGCGAATCGCCGCCAGCTTCAGGTAGGTGGCGCGCTCATCCACGCTCGCCCGCACATGGCGCAGCACCGCCAGACTGACAACCTCGTCGCGGGCGCGGCCTTCCTGCAGTTTCACCCCGCGCACGCCCGAACTGTCACGGCCGGCGAACACGCGCAGATTGTCCTCGGTGATCTGGAAGCGGATGCAGCGGCCCAGCCGGGTCGCCAGCAGCATGTCGTCGCCGCCCTCGCGGCAGGTCGCCACCCCGATCAGCCGGTCGGCCCCGCCCGGACCGCCCTCGTCCAGTTTCATCGCGATCAGGCCGCTGGCGCGCACGTTGCGGAAATCCGACAGCCGGTTGCGCCGCACATTGCCGTGGGCGGTGGCGAACACCAGGTGCAAATTCTCCCACAGCGTCTCGTCCTGCGGCAGCGGCAGCACCGTGGTGATGGTGTCCGATCCGAGTTCGGGCAGCAGGTTCACCAGGGCGCGGCCCTTGGCGGTCGGCCCCGCTTCGGGCAGGCGCCATACCTTCTCGCGGAAGGCTTTGCCGCCGGAGGAGAAAAACAGCACCCATTGATGGGTATGCGCGTTGAAGCTGCGGGTCACGATGTCGTCGCCGCGGGTGCCGGCGGCACTGCGCCCGCGCCCGCCGCGGTTCTGCTGGCGGAACGTCTCCAGCGTCGTCCGCTTGATGAAGCCGTCGCGGGTGATGGTGACCACCATCTGGCCAGGCTCGATCAGGCTCTCGTCGTCCTGGTCGGCCACAGCGTCGACGATTTCGGTCAGCCGCGGCGAGGCGATCGACGCCCGCGCCTTCAGCAATTCGCCACGCATCACCTCCATGCGCCGCGGATGGCTGGCGAGGATTTCCAGCAGGTCGGCGATCTTCGCCGCGACCTCGGCCATTTCCTCGTTGATCTTCTCGCGTTCCAGCCCGGTCAGGCGCTGCAGGCGCAGGTCAAGGATGCCGCGTGCCTGCTCCTCGGTCAGCCGCACGCTGCCGTCATCGGCCACCAGGTTGCGCACATCCTCGATCAGCGCCAGCAGCGGCAGCACATCGGCGGCCGGCCAGTCGCGCGCCATCAGCGCCACCCGCGCGGCAGTGGCATCGGGGCTGGCGCGGATCAGCCTTATCACCTCGTCGATATTGGCCACCGCGATGGCCAGCCCGACCAGCAGATGCGCCCGGTCGCGCGCCTTTCCCAACTCGTGGCGCGAGCGGCGCAGGATCACGTCCTCGCGGAAGCGGATGAAGACCTGCAGCGCGTCCTTCAGCCCCATCAGGCGCGGCCGGCCGCCATCCAGGGCCAGGAAATTCACCCCGAAGCTGGTCTGCAGCGCGGTGAAGCGGAACAGCTGGTTCAGCACCACCTCGGGGGTGGCGTCGCGCCGCAACTCGATGACGATACGCATGCCGGAGCGGTCGCTCTCGTCGCGCATGTCGCCGATGCCCTCGACCTGCTTCTCGCGCACCAGATCGGCGATGCGCTCCAGCAGGGTCGCCTTGTTCACCTGGTACGGGATTTCCGTCACCACGATCTGCATGCGGTCGCCGCCGCGGCCGATCTTCTCGAACTCCGCCCGCGCGCGCAGCACCACCGAGCCGCGCCCGGTCTCGAAGGCCTGGCGGATGCCAGCCCGCCCCAGGATCATCGCCCCGGTGGGGAAATCCGGCCCGGGCACGATTTTCATCAGCGCCTCCAGGGTCAGCGAGGGGTCGTCCACCAGCGCCAGGGCGGCGTCGATGATCTCGGCCGGGTTGTGCGGCGGGATATTGGTCGCCATGCCGACGGCGATGCCGCTGGCGCCGTTGATCAGCAGGTTGGGGAAGATCGCCGGCAGAACCCGCGGTTCCTCGGCGGTCTCGTCGTAATTGGGCTGGAAATCGACGGTGTCCTTGTCGATGTCCTCCAGCATGAACATGCTGGCGCGGGCCAGCCGTACCTCGGTGTAGCGCATGGCCGCCGGCGGGTCGCCGTCCACCGAGCCGAAATTGCCCTGGCCGTCGATCAGCGGCACCCGCATGCTGAAGGACTGCGCCATGCGCACCATGGCGTCGTAGATCGCCGCGTCGCCATGCGGGTGGTATTTGCCCATCACGTCGCCGACCACGCGGGCCGATTTGCGATACGGCTTGTCGGGGGTGTAGCCGGCCTCCTGCATGGCGAACAGGATGCGCCGGTGCACCGGCTTCAGCCCGTCACGCGCATCCGGCAGGGCGCGGCTGACGATGACGGACATGGCGTAGTCGAGGTAGGAGCGCCGCATCTCCTCCTCCAGCGTCACCGGCACCATGTCGGATGAAGGGCCGGAGCCATCCGGGGGCGGGTCCAGGGGCGTGTCGCTCACGTCGGTCTCGATTCAGGTTCGGCTCCCGGCCCGGAAGCGGGCGGGAGGTATAGCGGGCGGGAGGTGGCTTTTGTCTGGCGTCGCGAACAGTTCCTAGCACGCGGCGCCGGCGGGGGGAGTCATCGCGGGACGGCGGCACGGCGAGGGGCCGCGGCGGCGTCTACAATTCCTTCGCCAGCGCGCTCAGGGTGGTGATCCGATCGCGCAGAATGCCGATGAAACACGTGGGATATCGAATTGATTTTCCTTCGCTGCCGAACCCCTCCTGATAATACTGGCACGCCGATTCTTTCCATTGTATCCATTTTCGCTGCTCGTTCAGCAGGGAATTGAAGGCGCGGGCATCGAATGCCTTCATTTTTTCGGATACACGACGCCAGACATCGTTGAGAATTCTATCCTGCCGCGCGATCTCGGCGCTGGAGCATTCGTTGTATTCCAGCGTGGACTGAGCCGCGTTCATGCAGGCCTCAAACGTCCGAGGAGCCGCCCCGGCGAAGTCCGTGCCGGGAAGGGCCGCGGCGAGTAGCAGCAGCACCCCTGTCAGCGCGGCGTGCCCGGGTGGGCGCCTGAGCATTTTTTGTCTCCCTCAATCAATTGATTGCAGGGATTATAGTCCAGAACTATTGTCCAGCCACCAACATAATTCCCCGGCCGCGTAACAAAACGAGATGTAACAAGGCGAGATTCGGGGAATGCCCATCGGGAGAACGCTCCATGCTGACCGCGCATCCGCCCACGGGGAACAAACCGGGCCTTTTCAGCCTCGAATGGTGGTACGATATTTTCGATGATGAAAAGCCGGTCGGCAGCCTCGAATTCAAGCGCCGGGCCGGGCAAGGCGCGTTCACCGTCGATGGCCACACCTACACGGTTGACCGCCTGACCGATCAACCGGTGGAGGGGGTTTACCAGGCGCTGATCCGCATGTCGAAGGGTGGGGCAAAGCCGCCCGCTAACCCCTGGGCACTCAAGGATGCAAGCGGCCAAGTGCTGGCACAGGCGGATATGGCAGTCAAAAGAGGCATGCTGGACCCGGGATTCGTGGTCAGCCGGGGGAATGCGGTCTTTGCATTCCGCCAGCCCTCCTACGCGGTCGTCTTCCGGCCCTATCAGCTTTACCGCCAGGACAGCGATGAATCACTCGGCTCGGTCGGCCCGGAGAAAACCCTCACCCGGACGCTGCACATGAACCTGCCGGCCGGTTTCGACGCGCCGTTTCAGCTCTTCCTGCTGGTGCTGCTGCTGCAGAAAATCCAGGCGCAGAAGGAATCCGATTGAACGGCGCGGTGCATTTTCCACGCAGCGGCGGATATTCATCCACCGCAGATCAACATCATCCTGGCGCATACATCCCGGCGAGCGCGAGGGGCAGAGCCCCTCGCGACGGGGTGGCTATTTGTGCGTTGTCGGTTTCGCAGCGGCACCGCGCGCCGGAGCCGCGCTGGCCTGGGCCGCTTCCAGCTTCGCCTGCAGCGTATCGCGCTCCTTCGTGCGGGTGGCCAGGTCGGCGGTCAGCGCGGTGACGCGCTGGGTGGCGTCGGCGGCACGCGCCTGGCTCTGGGTCAGGTCGGCCTGGGCGGCGGCGAGCTTCTGGCGCAACTCGTCAACCTGCCCGGCGAGGGCGCGCTGCTGCTCGAGTTCGCTCGCCAGCCCGGCCCGTGCGGTCTCGGTCTGCGCCAGCTTGGCCTCGATGCCACTCCGATCGCTGCCCGCGGAGTAGAAGGCATAACCCGCGACGGCCCAGCCGAGCAACGCGGTCACTAAAAGCAGCGACAGCGGGGGGCGGGACGAGGCGACGACATCGCTTGTCATGGCGGCTGATCCTTAGAGCTTGGAGCGGGTCGATCGTTGCGGTGGCAGTCGTGCAGTCATATGGCGGCAGTCACGTGGACAGACCGGCGTCGCGCCCCAAAGCGCGAACCGGTCCGAGGCCAAGCCTCATATCACGCGCGGCAAGATACGCAAGCGCAGCATGGCGCGTCCGCCGGCGTCAGACTATCCCCTTTTGCTGCAGTGCCGCAATTTCCGCCGGGTCCATGCCGAGCAGCCCGCGCAGCACCTGCCCGGTGTGCTCGCCCAGGGCCGGCGGGGGGGTCCGGTACGCCGCCGGGGTCGCCGATAATTTTACCGGGTTGGCAACCAGTTTCACGGCACCACCCGCGGCCTGCGGATGCGGCATTTCCACCACCATGCCGCGCGCCTGCACATGCGGATCGGCGAACACCTCGGACAGCTTGTTGATCGGGCCGCAGCCGATCTTCAGCGCCTCCAGCCGCTCCACCCAGTCCTTGGTGGTGAAGCGCTGCATCACCGGCGTCAGCGCCTCGGTCACCGCGTCGCGGTGGTTCACCCGGGCCGCGTTGGTGGCAAAGCGCGGATCATCGGCCAGCGCGTCCAGCCCGAACGCGGCGCAGAACCGCCGGAACGTCGGATCATTGGCGACCGACAGCACGATATGCCCGTCGGCGGTCGGAAACACCTGATAGGGCGCGATATTCGGGTGCTGGTTGCCCAGCCGCGGCGGGTTCTCGCCGGTCGCCAGGTAGTTCATCGCCTGGTTGGCGAGCCAGGCCACATGCGTGTCCAGCATGCCGATATCGATGTGCTGGCCCTCGCCGGTGCGCTCGCGGTGGCGCAGCGCGGCCAGCACGCCGATGCAGCCGTACAGCCCGGCGAACATGTCGGCGACCGGCACCCCCACCTTCTGCGGCAGCCCGTCCGGCTCGCCGGTCAGGCTCATCACGCCGCCGAACGCCTGGATCAGCGCGTCGTAGCCCGGCCGTGCCGCATACGGGCCGGTCTGGCCGAAGCCGGTGATGCTGCAATAGACCACGCCCGGGAAATCGGCGTGCACCTGCTCCCAGCCCAGCCCGTATTTGGCCAGCGCGCCGACCTTGAAATTCTCCGCCAGGATGTCGCACTGCGCCAGCAGGCGGCGGGTGATCGCCTGCCCCTCCGGCGTGGCGATATCCAGCGTGACCGACAGCTTGTTGCGGTTCACGCCGACGAAATAGGCGCTCTCGTCGGTGCCTGGCATCACCGGCGGGCGGAAGCCGCGGGTGTCGTCGCCGGCGCCGGGGCGCTCGATCTTGATCACCTCGGCGCCGAGATCGCCCAGCATCTGGGTGCAGGCCGGCCCGGCCAGTACCCGCGTCAGATCGAGCACCCGCAAGCCGGCGAGCGGTCCGGCGGGCACGGCGGCATCGGGATGTGTGCTCATGCGGTGGTCTTGCCCGGGGCGGTTGGTTGGGTCTATGGCCGCGCATAACGACAGCCGTCAGGGAGCGCAACCAAGATGCCAGACCATCCGACCGTTGAGCCCGAGGCCAATGCCCCGCCGCTGGCCCCCACCCTGGACGAGCGCGCCCTCGCCCGCGCCCTGTCCGGCCGCCACCTGATCGGTGGCCGCTTCGTCCCGGCCGCCAGCGGCGCCAGTTTCGCGGTGGTCAACCCGGCCACCGGGGTGGAAATCGCCCGTGCCGCCGAGGGCGACGCCGCCGATGTCGAGGCCGCGGTGCAGGACGCCGCCCGGGCGCAGAAGGCCTGGGCGCGGCTGCCGGCCCGCAAGCGCGGCGCCCTGGTGGCGCAATGCGGCGCCGTGCTGCGCGCCCATACCGAGGAACTGGCCCGGCTGATCACGCTGGAAACCGGCAAGGCGATCCGCACCGAAAGCCGGATCGAAGCGCAGAACGTCGCCGACATCCTGGAATTCTTCGGCGGCCTCGGCGGCGAGCTGAAGGGCGAGAGCGTACCCTTCGCCCCCGAAATGCTGAGCGTGACGGTGCGCGAGCCGCTCGGCGTGGTCGGCGCCATCATTCCGTGGAACGTGCCGATGCTGCTGATGGCGCTGAAGATCGCCCCGGCGCTGGTGGCCGGCAACACGGTGGTGGTCAAGTCGGCCGAGGAGGCGCCGCTTTCCGTGCTGCGCGTCGCCGAACTGATCAACCGGGTGCTGCCGCCGGGCTGTTTCAACATCCTGTCCGGCTTCGGCCCGGAATGCGGCGGCCCGCTGGTGGCGCACCCCCTGGTGAAGAAAGTCACGTTCACCGGCAGCGTCGAGGTGGGCAAGATCGTCGCCCGCGCGGCGGCCGACAAACTCATTCCGGTCACGCTGGAACTGGGCGGCAAATCGCCCATGCTGGTGTTCGCCGACTGCGATTTCGAGCGCACCGTCACCGGCGCGATCACCTCCATGCGGTTCACCCGCCAGGGCCAGTCCTGCACCGCGGCCAGCCGCATCTATGTCGAGCGGCCGATTTTCGACCGTTTCGTCGCGGCGCTGGCGGCGCGGGTGGATGCCATGGTGATGGGCGACCCGCTGGACGAAAAAACCGACATCGGCACCATCATCAGCGACGGCCAGTTCGCCAAGGTGCGTGCCTTCATCGCCGAGGGACGCGCGACGCCCGGCGCCACCGCGCATATCTGCTCCAAGCTGCCGGACGATCCGGCCCTGGCCGGCGGCAAATTCGTCCAGCCGGTGATTTTCACCGGCCTGCCGGATTCCTCGCGGCTGGTGCAGGAAGAAATCTTCGGCCCGGTAACGGCGGTATTCCCGTTCGACGATTCCGAAGCGGTGCTGGCGGCGGCCAACGACAGCGAATACGGCCTGGCCGCCTCGGTCTGGACCAACAACCTCAAGCGCGGGCTTGATCTGGCGCACCGGCTGGAGGCGGGGCTGGTGCAGATCAACCAGAACCTGGTTGTACAGGCCAATCTTTCGTATGGCGGGGTGAAGTCGTCCGGGCTTGGCAAGGAGGCCAGCCTGGAATCGATGCTGGAGCATTTTACGCATAAGAAGACGATCATGGTGAATTACGGGTAGGCGCTGCCGCGGCGCGGCCTTTCCTCCGGGGCTGGGATTGCCCGCCTCGGGGGAGGCGTTTCGGGTTGGATGGCCACAGGGAGGGTTATGGAGAGCGGCTGTTCCGGCCGATGTGTAGGGTGGGTAAGCGTAGCGCCACCCACCAACGCAACGAGGTGCCATCACCGCTTATTTTCGCGTTGGCTCTGCGGCATCATGCACGAGCCGGAAATGCTTGCACTGGCGGAGACTTGCGTTGGTGGGTGGCGCTTCGCTTACCCACCCTACGTGTGCTGCTCATTCCTCCCTTACGCCGGAACGACGGTAGAGCTAATCTCCTTACCATGGACGATTTCTCGCATCTGCCCGCCTCGCACCGGAACGCGCCATCCGAGAAGGTGGAGAAATTTCTGCATGACATGAAAGCTACGGCGGGAAGCCGGTTTAACGCTGCGAAGCGTCTTGAAAACAACGACGGAGACCTGACGTGGATAACCGCGATGACGTTGGCTTACATCATCGCTCTTACGGTGCTTCCGTATTTTTGGAAGCTGCCGCAGGCGGTGGCAGACACGCTCAATCTGGCGACGGTCGTGCTGTCTGTTGTGATTCTTGCGTCGGCACTGCTGCATAATTCCAAGCGGGACGCAGTCAACGCTGAGCAGCATCACCGAAGCGCGCTTGAGATAAAAGAGATATACCGCGAGGTAGCGGCGCGAGGATGCCTAACAGAGCTTGAGTTATTGGATTACAATAAAAAATATAGCGCCGTTTTGCAAAAATACAGCGTTAACCATAGCGATCTTGACTTTCAAAAATACATGGTGGAGCGGCATGAACAGTTTGCGTTCCTCACATCCACTGTACGGTATAGAATTAAAATCTCACTTTTAGCACGAGACAATTTTCAGACGGTACTTTTATTTGCTATCACTGTGGGTTTTTTCTGGCTGGTCTTTTTCTATGCCTTGCCCTTCCGCCTCGTCAGTTGACCGAGACGCCGCAAGCTCCGGCTAGGCCACAGTCAGCGCAGAGCAACACGCGTAAGGCGGAAAAGTGTAGCGTATCCTGCCGGCTGCTATTCGGCAGCGTTTCGATCTTGCGTCCGCCCGACGATGCGAGGCCCCGCCGTACCCTGAAAATGGCGGAATGCCCTTCGTTTTTTTGCCCGCTTGCTGGCCGTCAATGATCAGCACCCGAGACCGCGCCCTACACACTCTTGCGCAATCTCCCTTCCCTCCAAAACCCAGATCACCTATCTTCGCCCCTGCAGCAAGCGCGGAGCACCGTGGCATGACACCGCGCGAAGCCATGAACCGGCTGCAACGGGAAGGCTGGACCGAGCGTCAGGGCAAAGGTTCCCACGTCATCTTCCGCAAGGGCACCCAGCGCGTCGTTGTCTCCCGTCATGCCGGCGACATCCCCACCGGCACGCTGCGCGCCATCTGCGCCCAGGCCGGCTGGGAGTTCCCGCCACAGCGCTGAGGAGAGCAGAGCCATGGCCACCAAATACTACCTCGCCATCGCCGACCGGCTGCCCGGCGAGGCGAACTGGTCGATCCTCCTGCCGGCCTTCCCCGGCGTGACCTCGGTTGCCGAGCGGTTCGCCGATGTGATGCGTCAGGCCAGGGATGCGCTGGCCACGGCGGTGGAGGACATGGAACGGGAGGGCGAGGCGCTGCCCCCTTCCATCGAGGATGACGCCATCCCGGACTATGACCGCAGCCACACCCACGATCCGCGGGCATTGCTGGTGCCGGTGGAAACGGCGGGCCGCGCGCTGCGGGTCAATGTCAGCCTCGATGAAAGCCTGCTGGCGCGCATCGATGACGTGGCCCGGCGCACGGGCGTGAGCCGGTCATCCCTGCTCGCCCGTGGCGCGCGCCTGGTGATCGCCAGCGAGACCGGGTCCTGACAGCCCCTCCCCCGCATCCCAGTCCCGCCGCAATCCCCCTCCCCGTCACCCCGGCCGCCGTTACCTTGCCGTCCCCACCCCATCCCGGGTCACCGACAAGGACCGCGCATCGTGACACGCCAGCAGGACAAAACCGCCCCGGTCTGGACGCCACCGCTCGCCGACGCCGCGCCCCGCTCGCTCTGCACCGATTGCGGCATTTCGCGCACCGCGGACCACAAGCGCTGCGGCCAGGCCTGCCAGTTCATCCGCCCGCACTACCCGGCGATGGAAACCCGCGTGCACGGCCGCACCCGCGACCCCGGCCGCGAGGATGAGGCGTTCTTCGGTCCCTATCGCCGCACGCTGCGCGCGGCCCTCGTGCCGCCGGCCGAGGGGGCGCAATGGACCGGCATCACCACCCGCATCGCCGCCCGCCTGCTGGAAACCGGCGCGGTGGACGCGGTGCTCGCCATGGCCGCCGACCCGAACGACCGCTGGCGGCCACGCCCGGTGCTGGTCACCGAGGCCGCCGGCATGGCGCAGTGCCGCGGCATGCGCATGGGCTACGCGCCGCTGCTCGCCCTGCTGGAACCGGCGATCGCCAAAGGCTACCGCCGCCTCGCCGTCATCGGCGTCCCCTGCCAGATCTATGCGTTACGCGCGCTGGAACAGGAACTGGGGCTGGAGCGGCTGTACGTCATCGGCACGCCGTGCTCGGACAACACCACCACCGAGCGGTTCCACGAATTCCTGGCGCTGCTGGCCGACGATCCCGCCAGCATCACCTATCTGGAATTCTGCGCCGACTATCACGTGGAACTGCGCTTCGCCGACGGCCGCCACCGGCGCATCCCCTTCCTGCTGCTGCCCTTGTCGAAACTGCCCGGCGATTTCTTCCCGCTCACCTGCCGCACCTGTGTGGACTACACCAACAGCCTGGCCGACATCACGGTGGGCTACATGGGCGGCGAAGGCGAACAATGGCTGCTGGTGCGCAACGCCCGTGGCGAGGAATTGCTCGCCCTGCTCGGCGGCGAGGTCCGCACCGCCGCGCCGGGCAGCGCGGGCAAGCGGCAGGCGCCGGTGAAGGGGTTCCTGAAGAACACCGAACGCGCCGCCGGCGGCCTGCCGGTGCGCGGCATGCCGAACTTCCTGCGTCCGCTGGTCGGCTGGCTGATGCCGAAGGTCGGGCCGCGCGGCCTGGAATTCGCCCGCGCCCGGCTGGAGATGAAGGCGGTCGAGACCATCCTGCACCTCCGCCGCCAGGAACCGCGCCGCCTGCGCCATATGGTGCCGGCGCATGTGTGGTCGCTGGTGGCCCCCTACGGCCTCACCCCGACCGACGACGAAAGGCCCTAAGTCAGGTAACCGGCAGCAGGAACAGCCAGAACCCGCCGCCCCCGGCCGGCTGCATCCGGCCGCGCAAACCGTGCAGCGGATCGGCGAAACCCGAACCGTGCCCGAGTTCCAGGTCGATCGCGCCGCGCTCCAGCGCCCGCTCGATACGGCCGCGCACCTCGGCATTGGCCAGCGACGGCGCCACCTCGCCGTAGAAGGACCGGCCAACCGCCGCTTCGCCCTGAAAAACCGGCAGCGAAGCGGCGGCGCGGTTGATCGCCCGCACCACCCCCGCCCCATCCACCCGGACGGCAGCGAAATCCAGCCGGTCCAGCTCTGGCGGCGAAAGCCGCTCCAGCCGGGCGGCGAGGCCCGGCGCGTCAAAACCCGGCGGCGTCACCCCGGCGCCGGCACCGGCCAGGCATTCCCCCATGAACCTCTCCCGCTATCCTGCAAAGAAGGGCAAAGTAGCGCCGGACGACGATACGGGAAGATACCAATGAGCTGGACTGGTCGCCGGCACGCCTTCCGCGCCATCCTCGCAGCGCCGGATTGCATCCATCCGGCCTCGGTGTTCGACCCGATCTCGGCCCGCATCGCCGAGGATCTGGGGTTCGCGGCCGGCATGTTCGCCGGCTCGGTCGCCTCGCTCGCGGTGCTCGGCGCGCCCGATCTGGTGGTGCTGACGCTGACCGAATTCGCCGAGCAGGTCCGCCGGATGACCCGCGCCACCGACTGGCTGCCGCTGCTGGTGGACGCCGATCACGGCTACGGCAACGCGCTCAGCGTCATGCGCACGGTGCAGGAACTGGAGGTCGCCGGCGCGGCGGCGCTGACCATCGAGGACACCGCGCTGCCGCTTCCCTACGGCAACGGCAAGCTGCATCTGCTGTCGCTCGAGGAAGGCCTGGGCAAAATCCGCGCGGCGCTGGCGGCGCGGATGGATTCCGAGCTGGTGATCGTCGGCCGCACCAGCGCGCTGCAGGCCGGCGGTCTGGACGAGGCGATGGCGCGGGCCGCCGCCTATGCCGGGGCCGGCGCGGATGCGCTGTTCTTCACCGGGGTCGCGTCGCTGGAACAACTGCAGGCTCTGCACGAGGCCACCGGCAAGCCGGTCATCCTCGGCGGCACCGAGGGCGAATTCAGCCGCGAGGCCCTGGCCGCCGCCGGGGCGCGGATCGCGCTGCAGGGCCACCATCCCTTCATGGCGGCGGTGCGCGCCATCCAGGAGACGATGGCCGCCCTGCGCGATGGCACGCCACCCAAGGCGCTGACCAACCAACCCTCGGCGGCGCTGATGCGGCAGGTGACCCGCAAGGCCGATTACACCGCCGCGGCGCGGGACTTCCTGGGGGGAAGGACCTGACCGATGCTGGCGCGCATGATCCGCCAGACCGGCCTCTGGCTCGCCGGCATGGGCGCGTTGCTGTTCGGCGTGGCGGGAACCTGGGACTGGCCCGGCGCCTGGGCGTTTCTGGCCCTGATGGGCGTGCTGTCGCTGGGCGTGGGCGCCTGGCTCGCCCGGCACGACCCGGAATTGCTGGCCGAGCGTCTGGCGCCGTTCTGGCAGCCCGGCCAGCAGCGCTGGGACAAGCTGCTTCTGGCCGCAGTGGGGCTGCTGTTCGTCACCTGGCTGGCGGTCATGGCGCTGGACGCCGGGCGCTGGCGGCTCTCCCACATGCCGGGGTGGCTGCAACTGGTGGGGGCCACCGGACCGGTGGCCTCGGTCTGGCTGTCCTGCCTGGTGTTCCGCGCCAACCGGTTCGCCGCACCGGTGGTGAAGCTGCAGGCGTCACGCGGCCATGCAGTGGCGACCGGCGGACCCTACGCGGTGGTGCGCCATCCCATGTATGCCGGCGCGCTGTTCTTCTTTGCCGGCCTGCCGCTGCTGCTGGGGTCGTGGTGGGGGTTCGCCTTCGTGCCGGCGCTGATGGCGGTGCTCGCCCTGCGGGCTGTGCTGGAGGAGCGCTTGCTGATCCTGGAGCTGCCGGGGTACGCGGCATACGCAAAGAACGTGCGCTATCGGCTGGTGCCTGGGGTTTGGTAGCTGCCGGGGCGCGGCCCCGGACCCCGGCAGGGGCCGTTGGCCCCTGCACCCCAACCAGGGGCCTATGGCCCCTGGACCCAATGCTTATGGTCAGACGATGCCGGTCAGGTAATAGACGCCGATCACGACGAAAACCGCCACCGTCTTGATGGCGGTGATAGCGAAGATGTCCTTATAGGACTGCCGGTGGGTCAGGCCGCACACCGCCAGCAGGGTGATCACCGCGCCATTGTGCGGCAGCGTATCCATGCCGCCGCTGGCCATGGCGGCCACCCGGTGCAGCACCTCCATCGGAATGCCGACGGCAGTGGCGGCGGCAATGAACTGGCCGGACAATGCAGCCAGCGCGATGCTCATGCCGCCCGAGGCCGAGCCGGTAATGCCGGCCAGCGTGGTGACACTGATCGCCTCGTTCACCAGCGGGTTGGGGATCGAGGCCAAAGCGGATTTGATCACCAGGAACCCGGGCAGTGCCGCGATCACCGCGCCGAACCCGTATTCCGTGGCGGTGTTGATCGAGGCCAGCAGCGCGCCGAGCACCGCCACCCGCGTCCCCTCGGAAAAGCGCCGGGTCACCAGCTGGAACGACAGGACAACGGTCAGCAGAATGCCGCTCACCAACGCCAGCTCGAGCGCCCAGATCGGGATCGGCGGCGAGGTGATGACCAGGGGATGCTCCAGCCCGGCCAGGTCCACCTGCACCGTGGCGCCGTAAATGCGCGGCAGCGTCAGGGTGAACACCTTGTTGAGCACGCCGACCGCGATCAGCGGCAGGATGGCCACCAGCGGATTGGCCAGGCTTTCCTCCGGCACGTGGTCCGGCTCGTTGACATGGCCGGTGCCGTAGCCCTCGCCGGCGGCGGCTGCCTGACGCATCCGCCAGGTCAGATAGGTCATGCCGGTCAGGAAGATGAAGACGGCCCCGATCACGCCGAGCCAGCCGGCCGCGTAGGCATCGGTGTGGAAGAAACTGGTCGGGATGATGTTCTGTATCTGCGGCGTGCCCGGCAGGGCGTCCATGGTGTAGCTGAAGGCGCCCAGCGCGATCGCGCCCGGGATCAGCCGTTTGGGAATGTTGCCCTGGCGGAACACCTCGGCGGCGAACGGATAGACCGCAAACACCACCACGAACAGCGACACGCCGCCATAGGTCAGAATGTTGCTGACCAGCACGATGGCCAGCACCGCGTGCCGCGGACCGACCAGCCGGATGGTGGCAGCGACGATCGATTTCGAGAACCCGGACAGCTCGATGACCTTGCCGAACACCGCGCCGAGCAGGAACACCGGGAAATACAGCTTCACGAACACGACCATCTTGTCCATGAAGAGGCCGCTGTACACCGGCAGCACGGCGGACGGATCGGTCAGCAGCACCGCCAGCAGCGCCGCGATCGGCGCGAAGATAATGACGCTGAAGCCGCGATAGGCGACCAGCATCAGGAAGATAAGTGCGCCGAGCGCGACGAGCAGACTCATGCGGCGTTTCCATCCTCGGTTGCGCGCCGTTGCCAGACCGACGCTTTCCCCTTTTTGATACGTTCCGCCGCCATTCGCAATGTGGGACCGCGGCGCCTAACGCAGCCGGTACGGCGGGTGCAGAAAACCCGGCCAGGCGGTGTCCATTACCTGGTCGCTGCCCTGCCAGATCAGTTTGAGCGCGATATAGAGCACGATCAGCAGGCCGACCCAGGCGATCCAGCGAAACCGCTCCAGCAGCCCGGCGATGAACGCGGCGGCAACCCCCATCAGCACCACCGACACCGACAGCCCCGCCACCAGCACCCAGACATGGCCCTCGGCGGCGCCAGCGACGGCCAGCACGTTGTCGACGCTCATGGACAGGTCGGCCAGCACGATCTGCAGGATCGAGCCGCCCAGGCTCTTTTCTGCCGCCGGCTGGCCTTCTGCCTCGGCCGCCGATGGCTGGCGCAGCTCGCGGTACATCTTCCAGCACACCCACAGCAGCAGAATGCCGCCGGCCAGCACCAGCCCGACCACATGCAGCAATTGCAGGGTGACCGTGCCGAGCAGAATACGCAGCACGGCCGCCGCCCCGATGCCCACGATAATCGCCGGCCGCTTCTGCCGGGGCGGCAGCCCGGCCACCGCCATGCCCACCACCACCGCGTTGTCGCCGGCCAGGGTGATGTCCACCATCAGCACCTGCAGCAGCGCCGACAGCTCCTGCAGCGTTACGTGCATCCGCCTTCCTTGCCCGCGGCCCGGCTCCGGCCTAGATGGGGTCGCCCCTGTTGGAGGCGACTGGAGCGCCCATGGTCCCCCGTTACACCCGTCCGGCAATGGCCGCCATCTGGTCGCCGGAGAACCGTTTCCGCATCTGGTTCGAAATCGAGGCGCTGGCCGCCGAAGCCATGGCCCGCATCGGTGCGATTCCCGCCAGTGCCGCGGCGACCATCCGCGAACGCGGGGCGCCGGCGCTGGCCGCCTTCTCGCTCGACGACCTGGAGCGCATCGACGCCATCGAGCGCGAGACGCGCCACGACGTCATCGCCTTCCTGACCTGGCTGGCCGAGCATATCGGCCCGGACAGCCGGTTCGTGCACCTGGGCATGACCAGCAGCGACGTGCTGGACACCTGCCTGTCCGTGCAGCTCACGCAGGCCGCCGACCTGCTGCTGGCCGATCTCGACGCCCTGCTGGCAGCGCTGAAGGCACGCGCCTTCGAGCACAAGCACACCCTGACCATCGGCCGCAGCCACGGCATCCACGCCGAACCGACCAGTTTCGGCCTCAAACTGGCGGGCCACTACGCCGAGTTCGCCCGCAACCGCCAACGGCTGCAGGCGGCGCGGGCGGAAGTGGCGGTGTGCGCCATCAGCGGCGCCGTCGGCACGTTTGCCCATCTCGACCCGGCGGTGGAGGCCTATGTCGCGGAGAAGCTGGGGCTGGCGGTCGAGCCGGTCTCCACCCAGGTGATCCCGCGCGACCGCCATGCGGCGTATTTCTGCACCCTCGCCGTCATCGCCTCCGGGGTGGAGCGGCTGGCGACCGAGGTGCGGCATTTGCAGCGCAGCGAAGTGCGCGAGGCGGAGGAGTTCTTCCACCCGGGCCAGAAGGGCTCGTCCGCCATGCCGCACAAGCGCAACCCGGTGCTGAGCGAGAACCTCACCGGCCTCGCGCGCATCGTGCGCGCCGCGGTGGTGCCGGCGCTGGAGAACGTCACCCTGTGGCACGAGCGCGACATCAGCCATTCCAGCGTGGAACGCGCGATCGGGCCGGACGCCACGGTGACGCTCGATTTCGCCCTCGCCCGGCTGGCCGGGATGATGGAAAAGCTGACAATCCATCCCGAGCGGATGGCGGCCAACCTGGAGAGCCTGGGCGGGGTGGTGCATTCGGGCGAGGTGCTGCTGGCGCTGGCCCGCGCCGGCATCTCGCGCGAGGATTCCTACCGGATCGTCCAGCGCAACGCGATGGCAACCTGGGAGAAGCTGGGCACGCCGGAAGGCCGCAGTTTCCGTGCCAATCTGGCCGCCGATCCGGACGTGGCCGGGCACGTCCCGGCGGCGGCGCTGGACGCCGCGATGGATGCGCGGCTGCATCTGGCGCAAGTGGATACGGTGTTCGCGCGGGTGTTCGGGGAGGGCTGATCAGCGCGGCCCAGGGTGGCGGCCCCGGGGGGGCAGGGGCGTGGCATGCCGGCCACACGGCTGCTATACCCCTTTCGCGCCCCGGGGGGACCCGGCGGTGTCGCGCGAACGCGTGCCCCGCCGGGTGTTACGCGTCCGCGGCTGCCCGGAAGGAACCGACCATGGCCCGCCGCCGTCAACTCTATGAAGGCAAAGCAAAGATCCTGTTCGAGGGACCCGAGCCCGGCACGCTCGTCCAGTACTTCAAGGACGATGCCTCCGCCTTCAACGCCCAGAAGAAGGGCATCATCACCGGCAAGGGCGTGCTGAATAACCGCATCAGCGAATACCTGATGACGCGGCTGGGCGAAATCGGCGTGCCGACCCATTTCGTCCGCCGGCTGAACATGCGCGAGCAACTGATCCGCGAGGTGGAGATCATCCCGGTCGAGGTGGTGGTGCGCAACGTGGCGGCCGGCAGCCTGTCCACCCGGCTCGGCATTCCCGAGGGCACCCGCCTGCCCCGCTCCATCATCGAGTACTATTACAAAAACGACCAGCTCAACGACCCGATGGTCGCCGAGGAGCACATCACCGCCTTCGGCTGGGCCGCCACCCAGGACCTCGACGACATGGTGGCGCTGACGTTGCGGATCAACGACTTCCTCACCGGCCTGTTCCTGGGCGTCGGCATCATCCTGGTGGACTTCAAGCTGGAATTCGGCCGGCTGTGGGAGAACGAGGAGATGCGCATCGTGCTGGCCGACGAGATCAGCCCGGATAATTGCCGCCTGTGGGACGTGAAGACGAACGAGAAGATGGACAAGGACCGCTTCCGCCGCGATCTCGGCAAGGTGGAAGAAGCCTATCAGGAGGTGGCCCGCCGGCTGGGCATCCTGCCCGAGGCGGGCATGCGCGACCTGAAAGGCCCGGAGACCATGCAGTAGGAATGGGGGCAATGAAGGTAATCGTAACCGTGATGCTGAAAGCGGGCGTGCTCGACCCGCAAGGCAAGGCCATCGGCCAGGCGCTGCACAATCTCGGCTTTGCCGGCGTGGGCGAGGTACGGGCCGGCAAGGTGATCGAGCTGGAACTGAGCGAGACCGACCCCGGTGCCGCCCGCGCCCAGGCCGAGGACATGGCCCGCCGCCTGCTCGCCAACACGGTGATCGAGAGCTTCCGGGTGGAGATCGCCACGTGAAGGCCGGCATCGTCGTCTTCCCCGGCATCAACCGCGAGCGCGACATGGCGATCGCCCTGGAGCGCTCGACCGGCCACAAGCCGCGCATGGTCTGGCACCGCGAGACCGACCTCGCCGGGCTCGACCTGGTGGTGATTCCGGGCGGGTTCTCCTACGGCGACTATTTGCGCTGCGGCGCCATGGCGGCGCAGTCGCCGGTCATGGGCGCCATCCGCGACCATGCCGCGCGCGGCGGCCACATCCTGGGCGTCTGCAACGGCTTTCAGATCCTCACCGAGGCCGGGCTGCTGCCCGGTGCCTTGCTGCGCAACGCCTCGCTGCGGTTTCTGTCGATGGATTGCTGGCTGCTTGTGGAGCGCGGCGACACCGCCTTCACCCATCGCTACCGGGCCGGCGCGGTTTTCCGCAGTCCGATGGCGCATGGCGACGGCAATTATTTCGCCGATGATGTCACGCTCGACCGGCTGGAGGGCGAGGGTCTGGTGGCTTTCCGCTACGTGACGCCGGAGGGTGCGGTGGTGCCGGAAGCCAACCGCAACGGCAGCGCGCGCAACATCGCCGGCATCTACTCGCCCGATCTGCGCGTGCTCGGCCTGATGCCGCACCCCGAGGATCTGGTTGACCCGCTGATGGGCGGCGCCGACGGCCGCCCGCTGTTCGACGGCTTGGCAGCGCTGGCGGCGTGATTTTCTGGCTTTGACGACCCGGCCGCGCCCCCTCCCCCCGGCCTTGGTCCGCTTCGCGCCCCAAGCCCACAAGGGGAGAGGGTGAAGAATTTGCTCCCCCTCCCCTTGAGGGCTTGGGGCGCGAAGCGGACCAAGGCCGGGGGAGGGGGCCGGGCCGCACGGACGAATGAACCAAGGCACCCACCATGGCCCGCGACGTAACAGAATCCCTCGCCCGCGAATTCGGCCTCTCCGCCGACGAATACACTCGCGTGCTCGCCATCATGGGGCGCATCCCCACGCTGACCGAACTCGGCGTGTTCAGCGTCATGTGGTCGGAGCACTGCTCCTATAAATCCAGCCGAATCTGGCTGAAGCAACTGCCGACCAAGGCCCCCTGGGTCATCCACGGCCCCGGCGAGAATGCCGGCGTGGTCGATATCGGCGAAGGGCTGGCCGCCATCTTCAAGATGGAAAGCCACAACCACCCGAGCTTCATCGAACCCTACCAGGGCGCGGCCACCGGCGTCGGCGGCATCCTGCGTGACGTGTTCACCATGGGCGCCCGCCCGATCGCCAACCTCAACGCGCTGCGCTTCGGCGACCCCGCTTTGCCCCGCACGCGCCGCACTGTCGACGGGGTGGTGCGCGGCATCGGCGGCTACGGCAACTGCGTCGGCGTGCCGACCGTGGGGGGCGAAATCAATTTCCACCCCTCCTACAACGGCAACCCGCTGGTCAACGCCATGACGGTGGGCATCGCCCGGGCCGACCGCATTTTCCTCTCCGCCGCCGCTGGGGTGGGCAATCCGGTCGTCTATGTCGGCTCGAAGACCGGGCGCGATGGCATCCACGGCGCCACCATGGCATCGGCCGAATTCGCCCAGGACAGCGAGGAAAAGCGCCCGACCGTGCAGGTGGGCGACCCCTTCGTGGAAAAGCTGCTGATCGAGGCCTGCCTGGAACTGATGGCCACCGATGCCATCGTCGCCATCCAGGACATGGGCGCCGCCGGCCTGACCTCCTCCGCCGTCGAGATGGCCGGCAAGGGCGGCGTGGGGCTCGCCCTCGACCTGGACGCGGTGCCGCAGCGCGAAACCGGCATGTCCGCCTACGAGATGATGCTGTCGGAAAGCCAGGAGCGCATGCTCATCGTCCTGCGGCCCGACCGCCAGGACGTGGCCCGGGCGATCTTCGACAAATGGGAGCTGGATTTCGCCGTCATCGGCCACCTGACCGATACCGGGCGCATCATCGTCACCCATCGCGGCGTGGTGGAGGCCGACATCCCGCTCGCCCCGCTGGCCGATCAGGCGCCGCTCTACCACCGCCCCACCGCCGCAACGCCGAAGCCGGCGCCGCTCGGCGAGGTCGCCGACCCGCTCGGGCTGTCGGAAGCCCTGCTGCGCCTGATCGGCTGCCCCGATCTGTGCTCGCGCGCCTGGGTGTGGGACCAGTACGACGCCACCGTCGGTGGCCAGACCGTGCGCCGGCCCGGCGCCGCCGACGCCGCGATCGTGAAGATCGAGGGCAGCCGGCGCGCGCTCGCCCTCACCACCGACTGCACCCCGCGCTACTGCCAGGCTGACGCCGAGGCGGGCGGCGCCCAGGCGGTGGCCGAAGCCTGGCGCAACATCACCGCCACCGGCGCGACGCCGCTGGCCATCACCGACAACATGAATTTCGGCAACCCGGAAAAGCCGGAGATCATGGGGCAGTTCGCCGCCGCCATCGCGCGGCATGTCGGCGGCGTGCGTGGCGCTGGATTTCCCGGTCGTGAGCGGCAATGTCTCGCTTTACAACGAAACCGAGGGCAGCCCGATCCTGCCCACCCCGGCGATCGGCGGCCTGGGCGTGCTTGAAGATGCCGCCGCCTCGGTCGGGCTGGCGCTGGCGCCCGGCCTTTCCCTCGTCGTGATCGGCGCGACCGCCGGCCATCTCGGCCAGTCGCTGTGGCTGCGCGAAGTGGCCGGCCGCGAAGCCGGGCCGCCTCCCCCGGTTGACCTCGCCGCCGAACGCCGCAACGGCGATTTTGTCCGCGCGCAAATCCTCGCCGGGCAGGTGCGCGCCTGCCACGACGCCTCCGATGGCGGGCTGCTGGTGGCGGTCGCGGAAATGGCGCTGGCCGGCACCGCCGGCGCCCGCCTGCTGCCCGGACCGGACAAAGTGGCGCCGCACGCCTTCTGGTTCGGCGAGGATCAGGCCCGCTACGTGCTCGCGGTGGAGGACGCCGCCGACCTGCTGGCCGCCGCCGCCGCGGCCGGCGTGCCGGCGGCACTGCTCGGTGTTTCCGGTGGCGGGGATTTGACACTTCCGTCCGGCGACACCATTTCGCTGGCAAGGCTGCGCGCAGTGCACGAGCAGACCCTGCCGTCACTGATGGGCGGCTGAATCAAGCGAAGGGGTTGCGGCGCGATGGCGATGTCGGCGAACGAAATCGAGGCGTTGATCAAGGCAGCAGTGCCGGATGCAGCCATAACCGTCGAGGATTTGGCCGGCGACGGCGACCACTGGGCCGCGACCGTGGTCAGCGAAACTTTCCGCGGCCTCTCCCGCGTCAAGCAACACCAGATCGTCTATGCCGCGCTGCAGGGCCGGGTGGGAGGCGAACTGCACGCCCTCGCCCTGCAGACCTCCGCCCCCGAATAAGGACCCCTCCGCATGACCAACCCCGTCTTCGAACGCATCCAGGCCGACATCACCGAGAACCCGGTGTTTCTCTACATGAAGGGCAACGCCTTGTTCCCGCAATGCGGGTTCTCCGCCCGGGTGGTGCAGATCCTCACCCATGTCGGCGTGCCGTTCAAAACCGCCAACGTTCTGGAAGACGCCGAACTGCGCGAAGGCATCAAGGCGTTCTCGAACTGGCCGACCATCCCGCAGCTGTTCATCAAGGGCGAGTTCATCGGCGGCTGCGATATCGTTACTGAGATGTTCCAGTCTGGCGAGTTGGCGACCTTGCTGGCCGAGAAGGGCATTGCGCATGAGGCTTCGGCCTGAAAGCAAGGAAGGCCAGGGCTCTGCCCTGGACCCGGCAGGGGGCGGTGGCCCCCTGCACCCCATTCCTTTCCTTATTCGGGCGGGGGGCTCCAGAATGCCTCCAGATGCTCGGCCAGGTCGCTGTCGGGTATTTTGACCAGGTCTTTGGTTAGGGTGCCATCCAGCCGCGACTCCGCCAGCCCGTCCAACGCGGCGCGCAGATCGTGCAGCGCATGCGCCGGTGCCACCAGCACCAGACGATCATACTGGCCCTCAGCCGCCGCCGCGTTCATCTGCTCGGCGATGAAGTGCTCAAAGCCTTCCTTGGCGGCACGGTGCGGATCGGTCCGCGGCTGGATCGCGTGCCGCAAGGGCGAGGCGCTCTCGAAGCTGCGGCCCGGCCGATCCGTGCCAAGATCGGCGGAGCGGTGGTGCGCCATCGTGGAATCGAGGCTGTTGATGGTGCGGAACTGGCGCTGCGGCGTCGGCACGACCACCCGCGCATGCTCGCCATCCGCCACCAGAATCCATGTTCTCGTTTTGCTGCTTGTCATGTCACCCTCTCGTGCGGGCGGCACTGCCGGATGGCATCAGACGATCAGGGACATGCCACCGCCCGCGTCGGTGCCGCAACCACGACGCAGGATAGGCCGCCGGTCAGCGCAATCCGCGACAAAAAGTTGCGATCCGCTCCATTCCCCTGGCCAGCGACGCATCGTCGGTCGCGTAGCTGATGCGCACATAGGGGCTCATGCCGAACGCCGCCCCATGCACCACCGCCACATGGGCCTCCTCCAGTAGCGCCAGGGAAAAATCCTCGTCGCTCAGCAGCACCCGGCCGCCGGAACTGGTCTTGCCCAGGCATCCCGCGATGTTGGGGAACACGTAAAACGCGCCCTCCGGCCGGTGGCAGGACATGCCCGGGCAGGCATTCAGCGCCTCCACCACGCTGTCACGGCGGCGGCGATAGATGGCGGCACGCTCGGCCACCAGGTCCTGCGGCCCGTCCAGCGCCGCCGTCGCCGCGGCCTGGCTGATGGTCGAAACCCCCGCCGCCACGTGGCCCTGAATCGCCACCATTCCACGGATCAGATCCTTCGGCCCACCGGCGAAGCCGACGCGCCAGCCCGTCATCGCGTAGGTTTTCGACATGCCGCTGACCGTCAGCGTGCGCTCGCGCAGCCGCGGCTCCACCGCGGCGAGCGTCGCGTAGCGCTCCTCCGCGTAATGGAGATGCTCATACATGTCGTCGCACATGACCCAGACATGCGGATGGCGCAGCAGCACGCCGGCGATGGCCGCCAGCTCGGCGCGGCCGGCCACGGCGCCGGTCGGGTTGTTGGGGAAATTCAGCAGCAGCCATTTCGTCCGCGGCGTGATGGCGGCGTCCAGATCCGCCGGCCGCAGCCGGAACCCGTTATTCTCCGGGCAGGCGATGTGCACCGGCGTGCCGCCCACCAACTGCACGGTCAGCGTGTAGGACGCCCAGCACGGCACCGGGATGAGCACCTCGTCGCCCTCATCCACCGTCGCCATCAGGGCGTTGTAGATCACCTGCTTGGCGCCGTTCGACACCATGATCTCGTCGAGCCCGTACTCGAGCCCATGGTCGCGCCGGAACTGCCGCTGCACCGCGGATTTCAGGGCGGGCGTGCCATCCTGCGGCGGGTATTTGGTGTCGCCCCGCAGCCCCGCCTGATAGGCCGCCTCGATGGCGTGCGGCGGGGTGTCGAAATCCGGCTCGCCGATCGCAAGGCTCACCACGTCATGCCCGGCCTCGCGCAGGGCGCGGGCTTTGCTGCTCATGGCCACGGTGGCGGCCACTTTCGCCCGGCCGAGCCGCTGCGACAGGCCCGGCCGGATCCCGGTGGACATCGGTCTAGGTCAGGCCCTGGCAGAAGCGCTGGATGCGGTGGCACGCCTCACGCAGGCTGTCGGTGTCGGTGGCATAGCTGATGCGGAAATGCCCGGGATACATGAACGCCGAACCGTGCACCGCGGCCACCCCCTCCTCGTCCAGCAGGGCAATGACGAAGCTTTCGTCGTCGGTGATCCGGGCCCCCTTCGCGCTCGTCTTGCCGATGCAGCCATGCACCGAGGGGAACACGTAGAACGCGCCCTCAGGCTTGTGGCAGCTGATGCCGGGCGCGTCGTTCAGCATGTCGACCACCAGGTCGCGGCGCTGGCGGTACACCTCGACCATCTCGCCGATGCAATCCTGCGGGCCGGTCAGCGCCGCCAAGGCCGCCGCCTGGCCGATCGAGGAGGCGTTGGTGGTGGACTGGCTCTGCAGCTTGTCGAGCGCCTTGATCAGCGCCTTCGGCCCGCCGGCAAAGCCGATGCGCCAGCCGGTCATGGCATAGGCCTTGGAGCAGCCGTTCATGGTGAGGGTGCGCTCGCGCAGCCGCGGCTCCACCTCGACGATGGTGGCCGGGCGGAAGCCGTCATAGGCGAGCTTGCCGTAGATGTCGTCGGTGAGAATCCACACATCCGGGTGGCGCAGCAGCACCTCGCAGATCGGCCGCAATTCTTCGGCGGAATAGGCCGCCCCGGTGGGGTTGCAGGGGTTGTTGAGGATGAACCATTTGCTGCGCGGCGTGATCGCCGCTTCCAGATCCTCGGCGCGCAGCTTGAAGCCGTTATTCTGGCCGCAGGGGACAAACACCGGCGTGCCTTCGGCCAGCGCCACGATGTCCGGGTAGCTGACCCAGCAGGGCGTCGGGATAATTACCTCGTCGCCCTGGTTCAGCGTGGCCAGCATGGCGTTGAAAATGACCTGCTTGCCGCCGGTCGAGACGATGACCTCATCGGCCGCATAGTCGATGCCGTGGTCCTGGCGGAACTTCTCCGCCACCGCCCGGCGCAGGGCGGGGGTGCCGGACACGTCGGTATATTTGGTCTGGCCGGCCTGGATGGCGGCGATGGCGGCATCCTTGATGAATTGCGGCGTGTCGAAATCGGGCTCGCCGGCCGACAGGCTGATGATGTCCCGCCCGGCCGCCTTCAGCGCCCGCGCCTTGCTGGCGATGGCGATGGTCTGGCTGGGGCTGATCCGGTCCAGGCGTTCGGCGGTGAGCTGCATTGGGAAGGACTTTCGGGCTCTGGCGAGAAGCGGGAAGGTAATCGGGGTAGAAGCGGCGGGCAACCACACTATCGCCGTCTCGACACGCCCCTGCTGCGCGGCTATCGCACCGGCGGACATTGCGGAGGAACCGGCGCATGGCCGCATCGACCCTGGACATCGACCACCTGCGCGGCTGGATCGGCCGCCAGGAGGTCCTGCACGACACCATCACGGCATTCCCGGTGGCGGCGCTGGCGGCGACACTCGACCGCGACGATGCCGATCCGCTGGCAGGCGATGCGCTGCCGCCGCTGTGGCACTGGCTGTATTTCCTGCCCCGCGCCCGGCAGTCGCAGCTCGGCCCCGACGGGCATCCGGCGCGCGGCGGCTTCCTGCCGCCGGTGGCGCTGCCGCGCCGCATGTGGGCGGGCGGGCGGCTGGAATTCCCGGGCACGCTGCGGCTCGGCGATGCGGTCACGCGCACCTCCACGGTCGCCGATGTGTCGCTGAAGGAGGGGCGCACCGGACCGCTGGTATTCGTCCTCGTGCGCCATGAGATCGCCGGGCCGGACGGCGTGGCGGTGACCGAGGAGCACGACATCGTCTATCGCGGCCAGCCCGGCCCCGATGAAGCCCCCCCCGCCCCGCGTCCGGCGCCGGAAGGCGCGGCGTGGCGGCGCGACATCGTGCCCGATGATTTGCTGCTGTTCCGCTACTCCGCCCTGACCTTCAACGGCCACCGCATCCACTACGACCGCCGCTACGTGACCCAGCAGGAGGGCTATCCCGGCCTGATCGTGCACGGCCCGCTGCTGGCCACGCTGCTGGCCGATCTGCTGCGCCGCAACACCGGAAGCCGCCTCGCCGGCTTCCGCTTCCGGGCGGCGAGCCCGGTCTTCGACACCGCCCCCTTCGCGCTGTGCGGCCACCCGGAGGGCGACCGCGCGGCGCTGTGGGTGCGCCAGGATAACGGCACGCTGGCGATGGAGGCGGAGGCGTTGCTGGAGTGACTGATTACCGCCGGTGAAAGCGCAGCCGGCGCATCGGTTGCAGCCGCGCCGTGGCGCGGTAACGCCGCGGCGCGGGAGCGAGGCACACCAGGCCCAGCCCCACCACGGCCATGGCCGGCTTCTCGATACGCATGTCCTCCCCCGGCGCGTTTCGGCCACGCAGGTTGAGGTCGGTGACGAACACGCCGCCCTCGCCGGACGGGTCGTTGGCGACGAAACGAAGATCAGCGGGCTGCAGCCCGTCCTCCCCCGGCACCAGCGCGGGGACGGCATGACGGGCCATCAGCAAGTCCAGGATATCCCCGCCGGGGGTGCCATACGGACTCCACGCCAGCGACTCGCCGGTGCCGATGGCCATCGGCCGCAGCGAGCGGAGGGTCGCTGCCGATACATAGGTGGTGACCAGGGCGGCGTCGCCGAAGGCATGCAGCAGGTCGGGCTCGAACAGCGGCAGCACCGCCGCCAGGAAGGCGCGCAACTCAGCGGTCGCCGCGGCCGGGTTCGGGTGCACGCCGCGCGCTGCCGCCAGGCAGCGATGCATCGGCGACCGCAACGACGTGCTGCCGACAAACACACGCAGGGCCGCCGGCGGCACCGGCACCGAGGAGGCCGCATGCAGCGGCGCCGCTGCCAGCAGCAGGATCAGGCCAAGAACGGTGGTCGTCCGCGCGCGCATGGTGCATCCCTCGTCTCGTCCGCGCCGGCCCAACCGGCAGGCACAATGTTAATCGCGACGGTATCAAACCTGTTCCGTCAGATATTGTATCTTTTTGTGTACCGGCCGACGGACAGGTGATGACGCAAAAAAACAGTCCCGGCCTGCAGGTCCGCCTGCCTGCCCGGGGAATACAGCGAAAGTAAGGCCGGGATGATCGGCCACCTGGCCTGCCGTCAATGTATCTTCCTGGGCTGGCGCAATGCCGCGCGCATCTTCGCGGCGGTGAAGCCAGGGCTGCGAGCCATCTCCAGAATGATTTTTCCACGGCGCGATACCGGATCGATCGCGCGCAGCAACTTCGCCATCGCCGCAAGGACCACTATCGCGCCGTGATCATCGGCATGGATGCTGTCATTGTGCCGCCCTCTGGACGCCGGACGCGGACTGATGCGACATCGTCGGGCCATCGGCGCCATCGTCCCGGAGAGCACCCATCATGCCGACCACTGCCCACGCCCTGCGCAAACAGCCCGGGGCACCCATTTATGTGATCCCGCCGCTGCTTTCCGGCAGCCGGCCGCTCGCCGGCCGCCTGCCCCGTCCGGAGCGCTGAACCATGATAATGCTGATCATCGACGCCCTGCTCTGGCTGGGGCTGCATCTCGGCGTGGCCGGAACCGACATCCGCTACACCCTCACCCGCCGGATGGGGGTGAACGTCTATCGCGGCCTGTTCTCGCTGTGGTCGATCGCGGTGATGGTGTTCCTGTGCATGTCCTATGCACAGTCCGACACGGTGGTGCTGTGGACCGCGCCGGATTGGCTGCGCTGGGTGCTGGCCTTCGTCATGCTGCCGGCCTTCCTGCTGTTCGCCGCCTCGTTCGTGCGCAACCCGACCGCGGCCGGCGGCGAGAAATACCTCAAGAGCGACATCAAGGGCATCCAGCGCGTCACCCGCCACCCGATGATGGTCTCCTATGCCACCTGGGCGGCGGTGCACATGATCGGCAACGGCGACGTGGCCAGCCTGATTTTCTTCGGCGCGCTCTTCCTCACCGCCGTGATCGGCATCCCCTCGATCGACCGCAAGACAGCCGACCGCGACGACGCCGCCTGGGCGCGGTTGCAGCGGTCCACCTCGATTGTGCCCTTCGCCGCCATCCTGGCCGGGCGCAACCGCTTCGTGCCGGGCGAGATCGGCTGGGTGGTGCCGGCCGTCGGAACCGTCTTATGGCTCGGACTGCTGATCTTTCACCGCGGCATTTTCGGCATGGCGCCGGTTTCCTTCTAAGCGGCGCTACTGCAGCAGATTCACCATCGGATAGGCATCGCGATCGGCGTCGCCCACCGGCTCGGCGCCGAAGCGCAGCGTGATGGTGCGCAGGATCGAGCCGAAATCATATGGCGTGTGGTCGACGAAGCCGCGCTTCACCGAGGGGCCGATGGCGAGCAGCGGAATCCGCGTCCCCGGTCCCCAGCGGTCGCGCCGCGGCGGCGCCACATGGTCCCACTGACCGCCATTCTCGTCGTAGGTGACCAGAATAAGCATGTCCTTCCAGGCCGGGCTGGCCTGCAGCTTGGCCACCAGCTCGGCCAGATGGGCATCGCCCTCGGCCACGCTGGCATAGCCCGGGTGGAGGTTCCATTCGCCGATCGGCTTGTAGAACACCACCGGCGGCAGGCGGTCGGCGGCAATGTCCGCCAGCAGGCCGGTATAATCCTTCAGATGCGCAAGCTGCCCCGGCGTGTCGGGAGCCAGATCCTTGAAATAGGCCAGCGGCTGGTGATGGAACTGGAACAGCCGGTCCGGCTTGCCCGCCATCGCGTTGTCGTAGCCGCCCGAATACCAGGCCCAGTCGATCCCCTGCGCATCCAGCCGGTCGCCGATATGCGGCATGGTCTGCGGCGGCACCAGCAGCGTCGGGTCGGTATCGGTGGGCGCATGCAGGTAGACGGAGCGGCTGGTGTTCACCGCGTAGCCGTCCGGCGTCACCTGCCCGTCCTTGACCAGCCGTCCGGTGGCGTCGATCTCCGCCCGGATCGCCGGCGGCGCATCCTCCCACTCGAAGGCGCAGCTGCACACCAGGAACGCATGGTTGAGGAACGAGCCGCCAAAGGCCGAATGGAACATGCGGTCGCCGAGGGCGTATTCATGCGCCAGCCGCCATTGCTGCGTGCCGGAAGCATCGAACCAGCCCATCACCAGCGAGGCCGCGTTCGACCAGGCGACGTAGCTGTCCATCCGGCCGTGGTTGATCTGCAACTGCTCCTGGTAGAAGGCGTGGATCATGTCCGGCGTCTTCTGCTCCATCGACACATAGCCATCGATGCGGAACGGCCCGTTCGGCAGGTTCAGCGGAAAACGCGGATCGGGCGCCGGCGGCTTCGCGGCGGGGTCGATCACCGGCGGCAGGCCGGCGTACGGCTTGCCCTCGCGGTCCACCTGCGTTGCCGCGGCGCCGGACCGGGCCAGCCCGTCCGCGCCCGGGAAATGGCCGAACAGATTGTCGAAGCTGCGGTTTTCCTCAAAGATCACCACGATATGGCCGATCTTCGCCAACTCCGGCGGCACCTGGGTGGAAATCCCTGGCACGTCCTGCGCCTGACCCGGCACGGCGAACGCAAGGCCGAGACCCAGTACGGTCCCGGCGACGCCATGAGCGAACCGCATCATCTTGTCCTTTTGTTGCGGCTATGGCTTGCCAGCCGCTTGCGCGCCGGTCAACCGCGGGGGCATGTCCTGGCCGCGTCCGGCGCCCGCAGCCCAGGAGGACCGCCCCGTGATCTACGAACTGCGCATCTACCGCACCCTGCCGGGCCGGATGCCGGCCCTGCTGGCCCGGTTCCAGAACCACACCCTGCGCCTCTGGGACCGCCACGGCATCCGTCAGGCCGGGTTCTGGACCACCCTGGTGGGCGAATCCTCCTCCGACCTCACCTACCTGCTGGCCTGGGAAAGCCTGGCCGAGCGCGAGCGGAAATGGACAGCGTTCATGGCCGATCCGGAGTGGCAGGCGGCGCGGGCTGATAGCGAGAAGGATGGGCCGATCTTATATAACGTCAGCAACCAACTGCTTGCGCCGACGGCGTTCTCCGCCGTTAAGTAAGGCAAGGCCAGGGGCTTTGCCCCTGGACCCCAGCAAGGGCCGCGAGGCCCTTGCATCCCATTCTGTTCAGGAAGAGGCGCGGGGGAAGCAAGGCAGGCACGCGCATGAGAAACCGGTAATCCGGGCTCTGCCGGCTTTCCACCCGATTCCGGACGATGCATACCCTGCGCCGGAAGACTGGAGGGCGAAATGAACGACGCCACGCATCTGGGCCGTTTTCCCACCACCCGCCTGCGCCGCAACCGCTTCGACAGCGCGACGCGGCGCCTGGTCGCGGAGTACCGGCTGTCGATCGATGACCTGATCTGGCCGATCTTCGTCATCGAGGGCAGCGGCAACGTCACCGATATCGGCTCAATGCCCGGCGTGCAGCGCGTCACCCTCGACCGCCTGGCCGCCCATGTCGAGCCGGCGGCGAAGCTCGGCATCCCCGCGCTCGCCCTGTTCCCGGCCACGCCGGCCGAGAAGAAGAACCCGGAAGGCACGGAATCAGGCAATCCGGACAACCTGATGTGCCAGGCCGCCCGCCTGCTCAAGCGCGAGTTCCCCGAGCTCGCTTTGCTCGGCGACGTGGCGCTCGACCCCTACACCGACCACGGTCATGACGGGGTGATCCGCGACGGCTACATCGCCAACGATGAGACCGTCGCCATCCTGGCCCGCCAGTCGGTGAACCAGGCACAGGCCGGCATCGACATCATCGCGCCGTCGGACATGATGGACGGCCGCATCGGCGCCATCCGCGCCGGGCTGGACGAAGCCGGGTTTATCAACACCCGCATCATCAGCTACGCGGCCAAATACGCCTCGGCCTTCTACGGCCCGTTCCGCGAGGCGGTCGGCTCGGGCTCGTCGCTGAAAGGCGACAAGAAAACCTACCAGATGGACCCTGCCAACTCCGAGGAAGCGCTGCGCGAAGTGGCGCTCGACATCGAGGAGGGGGCCGACATGGTGATGGTCAAGCCCGGCATGCCGTATCTGGACATCGTCCGCCGGGTGCACGACCGGTTCGGCGTGCCGACTTTCGTCTATCAGGTGTCGGGCGAATACGCGATGATCGAGGGCGCGGCCCGCAACGGCTGGCTCGACCACGACCGCGCCATGATGGAGAGCCTGCTCGCCTTCAAGCGCGCGGGATGCGCGGGCATCCTGACCTATTTCGCCCCGGCGGCGGCGCGATTGCTGCGGGGTTAACGCCGATACGAAAGGACGCAGCTGAGGCATCATGGAGGTGCCGCGCTGCAGGCTGGGTCTTTGGTTGGCGACCGCTGAGAGTTTGAAAAAGAATGCCCGCAAGCCGCCGAACGACGCCGAAAAACTCAATGATATCAGCGGGCATTCTTTTTCAAGTTCGATTGTTTTTCAAGCTCTGAGGGCAGATGTTTATCCTCGCTATCCCCAGGTTCGGTGGGTTCACCATCACGTCTGGCATACGGTAGAATGTCTTCGATTGCATCACCCATTGGAGCAATGGCCGTGGCTCTTAACAATGCGATAAAAGCTCATGCGCTAGCAGAAATCGAAAACACTATTTCGAAGGCGGTTGGCGATCTGCTGGGTGTAACGCTTAAATACAAAATATCGAATATCGAGTTTTCTTGGAGCATGGGACTCGACAACGCCGAACTTTCTGTCAGTTTTTCTGAGCCGCATTCAAGTTTGTTCGGCACCTTCAATTCGCAAGAGTAGCCATTACTAAAGTACTTCAACGTCACGAACGGCAATGCCACCCCGAAAATCTGCAGCACCTGCAGCTGGGACAAATGCGCATGCGACCTGCTGGGCGCCGGCGAGCGAAGCCCGCGGACCACGGACCCGGCGCCAGCAGCCGCAGATAGCGCGGAAGCCCAACGGCTGACGTCCGAGTTGCAGGCGGTCTATTCTTCCACCTCGTGGCGTCTCACCCAACCGCTGCGGACCGTCGGGCGGCTATTGGGTCGCTGACGAGCAACGTACAAGGACCCCCGGGCGCGCCCCGCACAGGTCCGTACGTGTCCCATTAAGGCATTAAACTCCCACCTCGGGTTGCTGACGCCGGCTCCAAAGATTTATAAAATGAGACGATGTGGCTTTTTTGGTCGCATCGCGCCGCGTTTCATATTATTAACACCTGACGCGCTGGCGATGGCGCCACCGTGCTGGAGCTTTTGACATGCGGGCGATGCGAACGGCTGTGATTGCCCTGGCCACCGTGGTTTCGACCGGCGCGCAGGCGGAGCCCTATGCGGCGCTGCTGGACCAGTTCAACGAAATCGTCTTCGGCAACGTGGTCAGCGGTTCCGAGACCGAAGGGCGGGCCGTGATCGGCGGCACGCTGACCCAATCCGGCTCGGGCATGTACTGCTTCCAGACCGATGACAGCACCGGCCCGTGCGGCACCGCCTCGTTGCCGGCGACAACGCCGACGGTCACCGGCGTGACGGTCGGCGCGGCGACGCAGAGCCTCGGGGCCCTGACGGTCTACGGCAATGTCTCCGGCTCGGGCGTCACCGGCCAGAACGGCAACATCTTCATCGGCGGCACCAATACCGGCGCGCTCTCCATGCCCAGCAAGAGCCAGACCGCCTATGTCGGCACGCAGGGCACCTCGTCGGCAGTCGGTGGTAATGGAAACCTCGTCGCCACCGCTGTCTCGCCGGGCGTGACGGCGGCGTCCCAGAACGGCACCGTCAAGACGGGCAGCTTCGTCCTGCCCGGTTTCACCGCCACGTTCCAGACGCCGCTGCAATATCTGTCGAGCTACCTCAACGGGCTGACGGGCATCGCCCAGGGCACCAGCAACGTCTTCACCGCCGCGCCGACCACCATCAACGGCGTCAAGGTGACGGTTTACGACGTGAGCGGCAGCAATCTCGCCGCGGCGATCCGAAACTTCGACTTCAGCCTGAACGGCGCCCAGACCGTGGTGATCAACGTCATCGGCGCGGTCAGCGGGCTCAACAGCAACCTGAATACTTTCAGCGGCCAGGACGACGTGATCTGGAATTTCGCCACCCAGACCAGCCTGACCCTGCCGGGCTGGGCCGGCACGATACTGGCGCCCGACGCGAACCTGACGATCACCGGGGTGAGCCAGGGCGATATCGTCGCGGCCTCGCTGAACCAGGGCAGCAACGAGATCCACAATTACGCCTTCACCGGCAATCTGGATTTCGTCCCCGATCCGACGGTGGCCGCCGTCAGCGAGCCGGGCGGCCTGGCCGTGCTGGCGGTCGGCCTTGCCGGCGTCGCCTGCGCGCGGCGGCGGCGGGCCACCGGCGCTTTGCCGGCCGGCGGCCGATAACCGCTGCCTTACCCCCCGCCTTAACCAGCAAACGGCAACGCCACCCCGAAAATCTGCAGCACCAGCAGCGCGTTGAGGACCAGCACCACCGCCGCCGCCAGGGTCGCCGCGATCTGCGTGAGCCGCCCGTTGGCGAAGCCACCCATCACCCGGCGGTTGCCGGTCAGCAGCACCAGCGCCACCATCGGCACCGGCAGCGCCAGGCTCAACACCACCTGGCTCCATACCAGCGACTGGGTCACGTTGGCGCCGAGCCAGACCAGCACGAAGGGCGGCGCCATGGTGACGGCGCGGCGCAGCCAGAGCGGGATGCGGAACCGGACAAAATCCTGCATGATCGTCTGGCCGGCCATGGTGCCCACCATGGAGCTGGAGAAGCCCGAGGCCAGCAGCGACAGCGCGAATACCAGCGCCGCCCCGCCGCCCAGCAATGGCACCAGCGTGTGGTAGGCGGCGCCGATCTCGGCCACTTCGGCATGGCCCTGGTGGAACGCGGCGGCGGCCATCGCCACCATGGCCATGTTCACCAGCCCGGCCAGCCCGAGCGCCACCACCACCTCGATATTGGAGAAACGCAGCACGGCGCGGCGCTCATCGGGGCTCGCGGCCGGCATGCGGTTCTGCGTCAGGCTGGAATGCAGGTACAGCGCATGCGGCATGACAGTCGCGCCGACGATGCCGACCGACAGCGTGATCGCCTCGGCATCCGGCAGCGCGGGCGTGACCGCGCCGTGCAGGAACCCGCCCCAGTCCGGCGGCGCCACGAACAATTCGGCCAGATAGGCCAGCCCGATCGCCGCGACGAAGCCGCTGATCACCAGTTCGACCGGCCGAAACCCCCGGTCGCCCAACGACAGCAGCGCGTAGGTGACCACGCCGGTGGCCAGCAGGCAGGGAAACAGCGCCAGCCCGGTCAGCAGCGACAGGCCGAGCGCGCCGCCGAGGAACTCCGCCAGATCGGTCGCCATCGCCGCGACCTCGCTCGTCCCCCACATCGCCCACACCACCGGGCGGGGAAACCGGTCGCGGCAGGCCTGCGCCAGGCTGGTATCAGTGACGATGCCGAGCTTGGCCGACAGCGCCTGGAACAGCATCGCCACCATGTTGGCGACCAGCACCACCCAGAGCAGCGAATAATTGTATTTGGCGCCGGCCTGGATGTTGGTGGCGAAATTGCCGGGGTCCATGTAGGCGATCGAGGCAATGATGGCCGGCCCGGCAAAGGGCAGGAAGCCGCGCAGCCCCCGCCGCCGGCCGGCCAGAACTCTCGCGCCCCGCGGCCACGGTGCGCTCGCTCAGGGTCAGGCGTTGCATGGTTGATCCGCTCAAGCCTTCCCCCGGTTGTCGCGTCCCCGAACCGATGCGGCAGCAGCGACCGTAAAGTGTAGCCGAGGCTACATTTGCCGCCAGCATATCGGCATGGTCCTTCCCCCTGTCAACGTCCGACCGCCGGCGCGGCGGACAGCCACGGTTGAAATCATGCCCCGTCGCGGCCATGGTCCACCGTGCCCCCACCGGCTCCTTCGCCGGCCAACGGAGATTGACCACGTGGCCCGACCCCCGGGCGCAAGCGCCCCCGAAACCGCCCCGATCGAGCTGCCTTCGGAGCCCATCCAGGCGCGCCGTTTCGGCAAGACGCGCACGGCCCTCTCTGCCGTCGTGCTGGAGGACTACGCCGAACTGATCGCCGATCTGCTGGCCATCGGCGGCGAGGCGCGGCCGACCGACATCGCCCGCCGCCTCGGCGTCTCGCACGCCACCGCCATCAACAACATCGCCCGCCTCAAGCGCGAGGGTCTGGCCACCGCCCGCCCCTATCGCGGCGTGTTCCTCACCGAGGCGGGCGAGATTCTCGCCGCCCGGGTGCGCGCCCGCCACCGGCTGGTGGTGGACCTGCTGCTGGCGGTCGGCGTTCCGGCCGAGGCCGCCGAGCAGGATGCCGAGGGCCTCGAGCACCATGTCTCGGACGCGACGCTGGCCGCCTTTTCCCGGTTTCTGAAGCGCGACGGCGGCTAGGCGGCTACCCCAGCCGGACCAGCGCGTCCTCGGCCCGGGTCAGCAGGGCGGCGCGGATCTGCACCTCGATGGCATGCGCCAGATCCTCCGCCGGCCCCTCGGACAGCGCCGCGCGCAGCTTGCCGGCGATTTCCGGCACCCCCTCGCGCACCTTGCGGAGCAGGCGCTCGTCGGAAATCACCGCCCGGCGTGCGAGCACGGGGATATTCCAGCCCTTCACCGCCTCGCGCGCCGCCTTCTGGCCGGCGAACAACAGGGCGGCGGCGCCGACGAAGCCGATCACCCAGCCCACCGGCCCGGCCAGCAGCAGCGCCTTGCCGCCGCCGCCCACCAGCGAGGCCACCACCGCCGCGGTCACCAGATTGACCACCGTGGCGATGCCCTGGACGTGGCTGAAATTCAGCGTATCGGCGGTGCGCCCGGCCATCAGTTCGCCCGACACATGGGTGGTCGCCTCGATCACCAGGGCGCGCCGGGGCAAGCGGTAGCGGTCGCAGATCGGATCGGTGAGCGTCTCCAGCGCCCGCGCCAGACGCACCAGCCAGGCCTGCGCCGCCTCGGCCACGGCGGCGTGGCCGGTCTCCGATTCGATCCAGTTGGCCGCCTGCACTTCGGTCGCGTGCTCGAATTCGCGCAGCGTGACCAGTTGCCCGGTGCGCCAGGCGCGGCCCCAGGGGATGATCACCTGCTCGGCCAGCCCGCGCGCCATCGCCGGCGCCAGCGCGTCCAGCAGGGCGGGCAATTCGGTGCGCACCACCGCGCCGATGGCGCTCGGTCCCTCGGCCGGCTGGGCGCACAGCGCATCGACCTCGGCGGTGAAGGCGGAGGCGCGCAGCCGGGCGCGGCCCCACCAGGCCAGCCCCTTGGCGATCGCCAGTTCCGGCGCCTTGCCGCGCACCACCCTGGTGCCGGGAAAAATCGCCTGCGCGTCCTGCACCACGAAGCCCATGCGGGAGGCGCCGCCGGTGAACAGCACCAGATCGGGATTGCCGCCAATGCCGGCACGCGCCGCGGTCAGGCTGTTTTGCAGCGCCTCGCGCCAGCCAATGCCGCCCAGCGCCGGCTGCGGCTCGGCCAGGGCGGCGCGCATGGCGGCGCGGTCAACCACGGCGCGCAGCAGCAGCTCGTCGCCGTCCTCCAGCTCGAAGGCGAAGATATTGCGCGCCCGCGGCTCGGCGTTGCCGGCGGCTTCGGCGTTGAAATACTCCTCCTTCAGCGTCCGCCACGACAATTCGTCATAGGCGTGACGGGCCGGATGGCGGTCGTAGAAAGCGCCCAGCAGCCGCGCATCCTCGTGCCGCTCCAGCGCGTGGCGCAGCAGCGTCTGTTCGATCAGCGCCGCCCCCAGCGCGTTGTTGCCGAAATCCATCGGCAGCGGATGCAGGTCGCGCACCTGGGTGAAATCGGCGGTGGAGGAGCCGAGATCGACCACCAGCACCTGGCCGGAAAGCTGGGCGAGGCCCAGCTGCCGGACTCGCCGGATTCGCGCGCCTGCATGAAGGCGGCGCGGGATTCCGGCACGAACTCCACATGCAGCAGGCCGGCCGCGCGCAGCGCGGCGCGGTACCGCTCCAGCCGCCGCGCCGATTCCGGCTCGCCGGTCCAGCCCGAGGGCACGCCGACGAACACGCGCGCATCCTCGATGCGCGGGATCTGCCGGCTTTCGACCAGCTCGCGCACGATGCCGCCGACAAACAGAACCAGGGGCCGCTCGCCCGGCCAGGGGCCGTCGGCCGGCGGCAGCGCCTTGAACCGGACGAACATCTCGGCCATGTGCTCGCTCTGGCGCACCGCGTTCTCGCCGATCGCCACCCGCCCATCGGCGGCCACGCCGACCACGCTGAGCACGGTCGGGCGGTTGTGGATGGAGAGCGGCTCGGGCTCGTTGGCGGAGACCAGGGTGGTATGGGCCAGCGCGCTCTCGCCGTGGCCGAGGTCGAAGCCGACGATTTCCAGATTATCGCTCATGCCGCCCGCCCCGGCCGGGTCGCGGCCAGCCCGCGCTTGACGCAGCGCGCCCCGGCCAGCAGGGCCGGGCGGCGGGTGACGGCCGCGACCGGATCGCCATCGACATCGAAATTCGCCGCCGTATCCGGCGTGTATTCCACCGCCTGCAGGTCCAGCGCCTCCAGCACCACCGGCAGCCGGAACTCGATCTTGGCGAGGGCGAATTCAGCGCGGTTGCGCAGCACCGCTTCGGCGAGGTCCTGCAGGAATTCGAGGGTGGTGTCGTTCAGGGTGGTCGGCTCGGTGCGGGCGGCGCGGCGGCGTTCGGCGAAGGCCACCAGATCGTCGATCTGCGCCAGCGCCCGCTGCACGGCGGCGGCGATCGTCTCGGCGTGCAGGGTGGCGGCCGGCGGCGGCGGTTCGGCGCGCAGCGGGACGGCCGGCGGCGGCGGCGCAATGATCGGGGCGCTCTGGCGGTAGGTGCGCAGGATCATCACGCTCGATCCGGCGGCGGCGCCGAGCACGAACAGGCTGCCGATCCCCCATCCCTGAAACGGCAACGCCGCGAGCGCGCAGGCCAGCGGAACATACGCCACCATGTCGAATTGCGGCGCCGGCGGGCCGAAATGCTGCACCGGCACCGGCCGCGGCGGCGGCGGACGCCGCGCCGGGGCCGCCGGCAGAATGCAGGCGGAGAGGACAACCAGCGATTCCTTCACCGCTCCGGCCGCTTCTTCCGCCAGACGGCGGGCTTCCAGGCTGGGCGCCCGGTAGGCCTGCAGCGCCGCCTCCACCGCCTCGATGGCGAGATTGGCGGCATGGGAGGGGACCGGGTCCTGCCGGATGGCCTGAACCAGACGGTCAATGTCGAGGTGCTGTGCGAGGGTCGGCATCATGGAATCCCATGCCGGCCGGGCATCCTGGCCGGGATAATTTCGTCTGTATCCGGCATTGATCTCACCCGCAACGGGGGCCGCTGCAAAGGTGGGGTGCGGCCAATGGCGGACAATGGCCAGTGCGCGGTGGACCGGGGGCGCGGCGACCAGTTGCACGGCGATTCGTTTCGTCGCTTCACATGACGGGCGCGCATGGGCTAAGTCCGGCCCTCATGGAAGCCCTGCTCGTCCGCTGCACGCCGCGCGCCTGGCACGCGAAGCTGCCGCTGCTCGCGCAGTTCCTGCGCTTCGGCACCGTGGGCGTGGCCGGGTTCGTGGTGGATACCGCAACGGTCTATGCCACCAGGGGAGCGCTCGGCCTGTACGGCGCCGGCGCGATCGCCTACCTCACCGCCGCCACCGCCACCTGGCTGTTCAACCGGATCTGGACGTTTCGCGGCCGGGGCAGCGGACCGGTGCACCGGCAATGGCTGGCCTTCCTGGCCGCCAACCTGCTCGGCTTCACGCTGAACCGCGGCACCTACGCGGTGCTGGTAACCTTCAGCGTCACCTGCGCCGACGAGCCGGTGTACGCGGTCGCCGCCGGGGCGATCGCCGGCATGTTTGTCAATTTCCATCTGTCGCGGTCGGTGGTGTTCCGGTGACGCCACCGCCCTCCCGGCGTCCACGCCCCGTCATGCGCGCCCTGCTTGTCCTGCTGCTGCCCGTGCTCATCGCCGCCGGCCCCGAGACGCCGGCGCCCGGCCCGGTGCGGGTCATCGGCAGCCAGGGCGCCGGCTGTATCGCCGGCGCCGTGCGCCTGCCCGATACCGCGCCGGGACTGCAAACCATCCGGCTCTCACGCAGTTCCTTCTGGGGCCATCCCGCCACCATCGCCGCCCTGCTGCGGCTGGGCGCCGGAGCCCAGGCGGCGGGACTGCCCGATATCTACATCGGCGACATCTCCGCCCCGCGCGGCGGCCCGCTCAGCGGCGGCCATTTCAGCCACCAGATGGGCATCGACGCCGATGTCTGGCTGGATGTGGCGCCGCCGCATCCGGTGCTGCCGGCGCCCGGCCGCGAGGCGATCGAGCCGCCCAGCCTGGTGCGCCCGGACGGGCGTGACGTCGATCCGGCGCTCTGGCGGCCCGGGCACCTGACCTTGCTGCGCCTCGCGGCCGGGCTGCCGCGCATCGACCGCATCCTGGTCAACCCCGCCATCAAGAAGAAACTCTGCGCCGAGGTCACCGGCGACCGCGCCTGGCTGCGGCTGATCCGGCCCTGGTATGGCCATTCCAGCCACATGCACATCCGCTTCCGCTGCCCCGCCGACCAGCCGCAATGCGAGCAGGCGCCGCCGCCGCCCCCCGGCGATGGCTGCGACGCCACGCTCGACTGGTGGTTCGCGCAGCTCGATGTGCCGCCGGCGCCGAAGCCCGCCGGACCGCCCCCCAGGCCGCCGCCCCTGCCGGCCGCCTGCCGCGCGATCCTCGGGGCACCGCCCTGAGGGCATCGTTTCCCGTGCAACCGGAGGTGTCGGCGGGTGGAACACTTTCTTGTCGCCAGCGTGGGATGGCTGGCCTCGATCACCGAGGCGATCTCCGCCCTGATCATCGGCATTGGCGTGCTGAATGCCGCGGCGTTGACCGTGGCTTTCACCCTGCCGATCCTCCGCGGCGACGCTGTCCGGACCATCGACCCGCGCGAGAACATCCGGCTGAAACTGGGGCGCTGGCTGGCGCTGGCGCTGGAGTTCCAGTTGGCCGCCGACATTCTGAAAACCGCCGTGGCGCCGACATGGGATGACGTTGGCAAGGTCGCGGCGATCATCGTGCTGCGGACGATGCTGAACTTCTTCCTTGCCCGCGAGATCGAGACGGCGGAACGCCAGCTTGCGGATCGCGTGCAACCATAAGTATCCATCCGGCCCTGTTCATCCCCGTTTGCGGAATGTTCGCATCAAGCGTATTCTTTAAGGCACTTACCTGCCGCGCCGCCGGGCGTGGGAGGGTGGATCAGGTAACGATCGAGCAACCGCTCACGGCGATATTCGCTGATGCTGCAACCGTCTTGACAAGGTGATGAGCATGACCCTCACGCGACGCGGCCTGGTTGCCGGCCTGGCCGTCATGGCGCCGCTGGCGCCGGCATTCGCCGCCGCCCCGACGAGCGATCCCGAACTCGACCAGGCAGCCGCCGCCGCTTTGCGCCGGCTGCTCGCCGGCAACGAGGCGGCCCGGGTGCTGAACCAGAAGGCGCTCGCTGTCCTGGTGTTCCCCAAAATCGTGAAGGTCGGTTTCCTGCTCGGCGGCGCCTATGGCGAGGGCGCCCTGCGGCAGGACGGCCGCACGACCGGCTACTACAACTCGGCGGCGGCCTCATACGGCCTGCAGGCCGGGGTGCAATGGTTCGGCTACGCGCTGTTCTTCATGAACGCCGGGGCGCTGAAATACCTCGACAACTCCGCGGGCTTCGAGATCGGCGTGGGACCCAGCGTGGTCGTCGTCGATGAGGGCCTGGCGCGGAAGTTCAGTTCGACCACGCTCACGCAGGATGTCTACGCCTTCATCTTCAACCAGAAAGGCCTGATGGCCGGCCTCGGCATCGAGGGGTCGAAGATCACCAAGGTCCGGTAAGCCTATCGGCGACGGCCCGGGCCGCGTGAACCATGGCCCGGAGCCTTCAGAAGCGCGTCAGCGCGCCCATCTCAGGACGCCGTATCAGCGTTGGGCGCCGTATCAGCGTGATTGCTGCCCGGCATAGTAGCCGTTCTGATACGCGGATTGTTCGTTCTTCTTCACCGAATCATAGATCAGCCCGCCGGCCAGACCGGCGCCGGCACCGACCGCCGCGCCGAGCCCGGCATTGCCGGCCATCGCCCCGATAACGCCGCCGACCGCGGCGCCACCGACGGTCCCGGTCAGGGCGCGTTGCTGGGTATCGGACATGCCGGCGCAGCCGGCAAGCAGAAGCACGCCGGCAATGGCGGCTATGAGACGCATGCTCATGGCTTCGTCCTTCTCACGGCTTTTTGACATGGGCGTGCCGGCCCGCGGGAAGCGGCGGGCACGGGTAACGGTCGGCCAGATAGGCCGCGAAGCTTTCCGTCGGCGGCGCCGCGCCGCGGTCGGGATGCGCACGCGCCCAGGTCACGAAGGCGGCGATCGCCTCGTTGCGCGAGGGCGGCGGCTCGGCGACGCAGAACAGGCGGATCTTCGGCTCGGCGGCCATGATTTCGCGCAACGTGTGGTAGGTGCCGAGGGCGAAGCCGTGGCAGAAATTGACGGCGGCCTGATAGAGCGGGTCGCTCGGCTCGACCGCGCAGACAGCAACGATATCGTCGGTCGTCCTGGCGAGGAAATTGTCTTCCGTGACGGCAGCCCGCGCGGGCGACAGGCAGGCAATGGCGCCGGCGATCCCGAGACAAATACTGATCGCGCCACGACAGCAACGCTGCGGCGTGGTTTGTCGTGTTGGTATCATCCCGCCTCTCCCATCCGGTGAATGACAGTGTGTAATGGTAGCCATGCCGCGGGGCGCCAACAAGGTTCCGGTGGGTCAAGGAAATGTGCCCACCTTCCAGGGCGCCCACCTCACAAGGCATCGGCCAGCCGGCGCATCGTTCGGGAAAAAGCGGCGGCGATCTCGGCGCCGCGCACATGCACGCCGTGCTGCACCACCCAGCGCCCGGCCACCATCACGTGCCGCACCGGGGTCGCGTTGCCCGCGAACAGCCAGGCATCCAGCAACGCCTCGCCGCGGCGGCCGACCAGGGAGGGATGCTCCGGATCGAGCACCACCAGATCGGCCAGCAAGCCGGGCGCGATCGCTCCGGCCGGCCGCGCCAGCGCCTGCGCCCCGCCGGCGGCCGCCTCGGCCAGCAGCCGCGCGGCGACCGCCGCGCCGGGTACTGCCGGCACCCCGGTGCGCCGCCGCTGTTCCAGCCGCCGGATATAGTCGAGCCAGCGTAGTTCCTCGAC
The DNA here is from genome assembly GCA_963709085.1 of uncultured Alphaproteobacteria bacterium. Lineage (GTDB taxonomy): Bacteria > Pseudomonadota > Alphaproteobacteria > Acetobacterales > Acetobacteraceae > Rhodovastum. The sequence goes on along the minus strand of CAVPVB010000007.1, from coordinate 1,563,517 downwards.
CGGGCTGACCGAGTAATTGCCGGCGCTGCCAATGCCGAACCGCCCGCCTTCCTGCAGATAAGGCAGCAACGGAAAAATGCCGTCGCCGCGATGGGCCTCGCTGGTCTGGCACAGCCCGGCGACCGCACCGGCGGCCGCCAGGGCGCGGCTCTCGGCGGCGTCGATATGGGTGGCATGCACCAGGCACCAGCGCGCATCGACGGCGGCGTTGGCGAGCAGCCATTGCACCGGGCGGCAGCCACTCCAGGCCAGGCACGCCGCCACCTCGCGCGCCTGCGCGGCGACCTGGATGTGCATCGGCGTGGCGGGGCCGAGCAGATCGGCGATGACCAGCGCGGCCTGCAAGGCGTCCGGCGTCACGGCGCGCAGCGAATGCGGCGCGACGCCGACCGGCACGTATTCGGCCAGATCCTGGCAGAGCCGGCCATACGCCTCGACCGGCATGATGAAACGGCGCTGTTCCGGCTTTGGCGGCGCGCCGCCGAATCCGCCCTGCCGGTACAGCACCGGCAGCAGGCGGAGCCCGATGCCGGCCTGCTCCGCCGCGGCAACGATGCGCAGCGCCATTTCGGCCGGATCGTCATAGGGCCGGCCGTCCGGCGCATTATGCAGCGCGTGGAACGCGGCCACCGACGAGTAACCGTGCAGCAGGCACTCGGCGTAAAGCTGGGCGGCGATGGCCTGCACATCGTCCGGCGTCAGCGCCGCCAGGCAGCGCTCCCTCCCCTCCGGCCCCGCCATGGCACGCTCATGGGCAATGCTGTGCAGGTTGGCGAGGCCGGGCACCACCAGGCCCTTGATGCGCCGGCGTGGGATCGCCCCGGGGGCCGCTCCGGGGGTGACGGCGGCGAGACGCCCGGCGGCGTCGATATCGAGGGCGACGCGTTCGCGGACCGCGCCATCGACCCAGGCCAGGTCCGCGAGCCAGATGGTCATGCGGGCAGTAAGCGGCGGGCGCGGCGGAATGCAAGGGCTGGCCGTCCAGGTGTCGCATGATTGTAATGCGGCATGACAATCCAGCATTCCTGTCCGTGGTTGCACGGCGCCGGACGGAACGACAGATTAGTCGCAGACTCCCGATGATGCCCACGGAAAGGCAGGATGAACGCGACGCTGCATGACCCACGCGCGAAAACCGGGCAGCCTCCCGGCGATGATGAACGCGCTGGTGGATGCCTTGTCGGCGTTCGGCATCCCGCATATCGACATGCCGGGGACGCTGCAGGCGGTGGGGGCGGCGATCACGGCGGCGAAACGGGAGAACTGAGCGCATGACCGGTGAGGCGAAGACGGCTGGCGAACCGCACCGCATCGTGGTCGCCGGCGGCGGGGCAGCGGGGCTGGAACTGGTCACCAGGCTCGGCGACACGCTGGGCCGGCTCGGCCTGGCGCGGATCACCCTGGTCGAACGCTCGCGCACCCATCTGTGGAAGCCGTTGCTGCATTCGGTGGCGGCCGGCAGCCTGCGGCGATCCCAGCACGAACTGAACTATCTGGCGCAGGCGCACTGGCACCATTTCACCTATTGCTATGGCGAGGTGATCGGCCTCGATCGCGCCGCGAAACAGCTGCGCCTGGCGGAAATGCGTGACGAGGAAGGACGGCAGATCACACCGCCGAAATCCGTTCCCTACGATACGCTGATCATGGCCATCGGCAGCGTCACCAACGATTTCGGCACGCCGGGGGCGGCGCAATACGCGGTGCCGCTGGAAACCCCGGAGCAGGCGAGCCGGTTCAACCGGCGGCTGGTCAATGCCTGCCTGCGCGCCAACAGCCAGGCCGAACCGGTGCGGCCCGGCCAGTTGCATGTGGCGATCATCGGCGCCGGCGCCACCGGAACGGAACTGGCGGCCGAACTGCACCACACGGTGCGCGACGTGGTGGCCTACGGCATGGACCGCATCGATCCGGCGCGCGACATCCACATCGTGCTGATCGAAGCGGCGGAGCGCATCCTGCCCGCCCTGCCGGAGCGGATCTCGGCGGCCACGGTGGAGCTGCTGACATCGCTCGGGGTGGAAGTGCGGACCGGCGCCCGGGTGGCCGAGGTGCGGGCCGACGGCGTGGTGCTGACGACCGGCGAGGTCATTCCGTCCGAGCTGGTGGTCTGGTCGGCCGGGGTGAAGGCGCCGGATTTCCTGCGCGACATCGCCGGGCTGGAGACCAACCGGATCAACCAGCTGATGGTGACCGAGACGCTGCAGACCACCCGCGATGCGACTATCTTCGCCATTGGCGATTGTGCCTGCTGCCCCCGCCCGGACGACCCGGCGCCGGTGCCGCCGCGGGCGCAGGCGGCGCATCAGATGGCCGCGCACATGGTGCGGCAGATCGATCTGCTGCTGGACCGCCGGCCGCTGGCGCCGTTTCGCTACCGGGATTTCGGCTCGCTGGTGTCGTTGGGCCGGTTCAGCACGGTCGGCAACCTGATGGGCTTCCTGGTCGGCCGCGGCATGTTCGTCGAGGGAGTTTTCGCCCGCGCCATGTATCGTTCCCTGTACAAGATGCACGAGGCGGCGCTGCATGGCGGCCCCTCGGTGCTCTGGCGCACCCTGATGAGCAGCGTCTCGCAACGGCCGAGCCCCAGCGTGAAGCTGCATTGACCCGCGGCGAAGCAGCCATGAAGCGTCTGGCGGGGCCGCTGCTGCTTGCGGCAACGATCGGGACATGTCCCGCCCAGGCCGACGATTGGCAGGGATTGCAGGAATGGCAGGCCTTCAAGGACCGGTTGACCGCGTCCGGCGTCACCCCCTCCGCGGTCTATGACGGCGACGCGGCGGCGAACCTGTCGGGCGGTGTGAAGCAGGGCACGATCTATTCCGGGAACCTGCATCTGCAGCTCGCGCTGGACGGCGTTAAACTCATCGCCATGCCCGGGCTGACGGGTTTTATGGATGCGCTGTGGATCAATGCCGGCCAACCTAGTAAATACGCCGGCGATGCGCAAGGCGTCGACAACATTGCCGCCGCGCCGACCCTGCGGCTGTACGAGGCATGGCTGCAGTACAATTTTCCCGGCAGCCGGGTCTCCGTCCTCGCTGGCCTGTATGATCTGAACACGGAATTCTATCGTCTCACCTCATCGGATGTGTTCCTCAACGGCTCCTTCGGCACCGGCCCCGAGTTCGGGCTGAGCGGCCTTGCCGGGCCGTCGATCTATCCCGCCACCGCGCTCGGGTTCCGGATTGCCTACAAGCCAAGCGTGAACAGCGTGTTCCGGCTTGCGGTGCTGGATGGCGCGCCGCTTTATCCGGAGGATGGATCGCTGCCCCCGTTCAACCCGCATAACGGGCTGTTGCTGGTCGGCGAGGCGGCGTTCCTGACGCGCGCGCCGGAAGACAGTGCGCCACCCGGACCGCAAGCCCGCAAGCATATCGGCCGGCTGAACAAGCTGCCGCCCTATGACGACAAGATCGTCATAGGCGCATGGTACTACACGGCCAATTTCGACGAACTGAGCGGCGTCAATCCCGATGGTACGCCGGTGCAGCAGCGCGGCGAAGGCGGCGCCTACCTGCTGGCCGATCAGTCTGCTGTTCGAGTCCGCGGCTGATCCGAAGCGGCGTCTTTCGGCGTTCCTCCAGTTCGGCGTCGCCGACCAGGTCGTGGACCGGATCGGCACCTATATCGGTGCCGGCCTGGTTGCCTCCGGCGTCTTTCCGGGCAGGACGGACGATCAGTTGGGAATTGGCGTGGCGATGGCACGCAACGGATCAGGCTACATCGCCGCGCAGCAACAAGCGGAATTGCCGGTCAGTCCGGCGGAAACCGCGATCGAGCTTACCTATAATGCCCAGGTCACATCCTGGCTGGCGATGCAGCCGGATCTTCAATACGTGATCAGCCCCGATACCGACCCGCGCCGGCGCAATGCGACGGTCGCCCAGTTGCGGTTCGAATTGTCGTTCTGATCCGCTGGCCGCCCCCCCCGGCGGCCCCCCGATGGCCAGGGCCGCCGCTTTGGCGCGCATCGAAAACACCGCATCAGCCCCGCCTGAAACCTTCAGGCCGCCCGTCTCGAATGGATCGATCCGTGGCGAACTGACTCGCCGGCGATCCGGTTAACAAAAATAAACACGCGTTCGTCTCAAAATAGTTGACGAATTCCTAATTTTTGCGGAAAATGCGTGGCAGATCGAAGGCGCCCAGAAGACGCTTTCGCGCATCCCCGAGCGAAGCAGGACAAGCGAAATGTCGTCGAAGTCGTTCCTGATGGCATCGGCCATCACCCTCGGCGCCCTGGCAGCAACATCGGCCACCGCGACCCAACTCACCGTTACCGAAGACGGTCTGACCAACGGATATGAATCGGTCACCCTCAATACGCCGTATTGGAACGGTGCGGTGGACTCGACCGGAAGTGCCGACACCACGTATGTCCAATACGCCGGACAGCAGGAAGTGACGGTGACGGGTGTCAACGGCACCAACCTGAGCACATCGCAGCAATATAACCTTTATGTCTGGTGTGTTGACTTCGGTCAGGACATTTATATTGGCAGCACAGGCAATGTTTTCACTTTAGGTCAATTCACAACGGCCCCCACGGGCGCCATCTCCGTGCCGGCTGTGACATTCACGACGGCAATGCTCAACGAGATCGACTGGCTGGCCTCCTACGGCAACACCGCGTTGAGCAAAGGGGCGAACGCGGAAATGTCGGCCGCGGTGCAAATCGCCATCTGGCACGCCGAATACGGCTACACCTATACCGGCTCCGACACGACGCTGAGCGGCGACATCAGCACCATGCTGGGCCTGTACAGCAGCGACCCGGGCGCCTATCCGGTGCAGCAGACGCCCACCGTGCTGTTGTCCTCGAACGGGACCCAGGAATTGCTGGGCTTTACATCCGATCCTTCCATCCCGGGTTCGACCACCGTTCCCGAACCCGCCTCCCTGGCTCTGCTGGGCTCCGGTCTGTTCGGCATTGGCCTGATCCGCCGCCGCACCTGACCGCTTCCATCGGCAACAAGTTGCGGTGACCCGGCAGATCCTGCCGGGCGCTGCCGTACCGGCATAACGGACGCGCTGATCGCATCAGGGAGAGCCGGGGGGTCTGCCCCTGGCCTTCCGTCGCCGCTCATGTAGGTTGGTTCCCTCGAGATAGCTGCTTTCTGATGGAACGACACGCATGGTGGACACCGACAACCCGATCGCCCCGGTTCCTGGGTCGGTCCCCGAGCCGGGCCGCGACTTCGTCCGCGACATCGTCCAGGCCGACCTGGATGCCGGCCGGATCGCCGCGGTCGTCACCCGGTTCCCGCCGGAGCCGAACGGCTACCTGCATATCGGCCATGCCAAATCCATCTGCCTGAATTTCGGCATCGCCCGGGAATTCGGCGGACGCTGCCATCTGCGCTTCGACGACACCAACCCGGTGAAGGAGGAGCAGGAGTTCATCGACTCCATCCAGCAGGACGTGCGCTGGCTCGGCTTCGACTGGGGCGAGCACCTGTACTACGCCTCCGACTATTTCGAGACGCTCTACCAATGGGCCGAGCACCTCATCCGCGCCGGCCTCGCCTATGTGGACGACACGCCAGCCGACGAGATGCGGGCGATGCGCGGCACCCTCACCGAGCCGGGCCGCGACGCGCCCGGCCGCGACCGCGGCGTGGACGAAAACCTCGACCTGTTCCGCCGCATGCGCGCGGGCGAGTTTCCCATTGGCGCCTGCGTGCTGCGGGCGAAAATCGACATGGCCGCGGGCAACATGAACCTGCGCGACCCGGTGCTGTACCGCATCCTGCACGCCGCCCATCCGCGCACCGGCACGGCGTGGTGCATCTACCCCACTTACGACTACGCGCATGGCCAGTCCGACGCCATCGAGGGCATCACCCACTCCATCTGCACGCTGGAGTTCGAGGACCATCGCCCGCTGTACGACTGGTTCATCGCCAACCTGCCGGTGCCCGCCCGGCCGCACCAATACGAGTTCGCCCGGCTGAACATCACCTACACGGTGCTGTCCAAGCGCATCCTCACCACGCTGGTGCGCGAGGGCCATGTGACCGGCTGGGACGACCCGCGCATGCCCACCCTCGCCGGCCAGCGCCGCCGCGGCGTGCCGGCGGCGGCGCTGCGCGAGTTCGTCCGCCGGGTCGGCGTTGCCCGCGCCAACAGCGTGGTCGACCTGGCCATGTACGAGCACGCCATCCGCGAGGTGCTGAACGCCGGCACAGAGCGCCGCATGGCGGTGCTGCGGCCGGTGAAACTGGTCATCGAGAACTGGGAGGAAGGCCGCACCGAAACCCTGGAGGCGGTGAACAATCCGGAAAATCCGGACGCCGGCACCCGCCCGGTCAGCTTCGGCCGCGAGATCTACATCGAGCGCGACGATTTCCTGGAACACCCGCCGAGCCGCTTTTACCGCCTCTCCCCGGGGCGCGAGGTGCGGCTGCGCTACGCCTATTTCGTCACCTGCCGGTCGGTGGTGAAGAACGCCCAGGGCGAGGTGGTGGAGCTGCGCTGCACCTACGACCCGGCGACCCGCGGCGGCGATTCGCCGGACGGGCGGAAGGTTCGCGGCACGCTGCACTGGGTGTCGGCCGCCGACGCCCTGCCGGCCGAGCTGCGCCTGTACAACACGCTGTTCGCCCGTCCCGACCCGGGCGCCGGCGGCGATATCCTGGCCGACCTCAACCCGGCCTCGCTGGAGGTTCTCACCGACTGCCTTGTGGAACCCGCGCTGGCCAGCCTGCCGGTGGGCGAGGCGGTGCAGTTCGAGCGCCAGGGCTATTTCTGCCCCGACCCCGATTCGCGGCCGGACGCGCTCGTGTTCAACCGGACGGTCGGACTGCGCGACAGCTGGGCCAAAGCGCAGGCGGGTCAGAAAGCGGACTGAGCCCCGCCCGCCTGGAGCGGAACACGCCTGAAGCGTGACGCCGGCGTCACGCCTCGCGTGCGCCGGCCTCGGCGCCGGTGCACACTGCGCGCACGGCGTTCAGCAGTTCGGCGCGGGCGAACGGCTTGGCCAGCACCGTCACGCCGGACGGCCGCCCGGCATCGAGCGCGAGGTCGGCCGCGAAGGCGGTGATCACCACGGCGGCCAGGCCGGGGCGTAAATCGCGGGCCCGGCGCACCAGTTCCAACCCGCTCATGCCGGGCATGGCATAGTCGGTCACCAGCACATCGAGCGGTTCGTCGCGACGAAGCGCGTTCAGCGCCGCTTCGGCATCATGCGCGCGCACCACGTCGTAGCCGCCCGAACGCAGGAAGGCGCCGACCACGACCAGCACATCCGGCGCGTCGTCGACCAGCAGGGCCCGGTTGCGCGCCCCCCCAGGCCCGAGTTGCGAAACCGAAGCCATCGGCGCAGGGAGCGCCGGCACCCGGGAATGGCTGAGATTGCTCAGCCCCTGCGCCATGGTGACCACCAGCTCGACGGGCCTCGCCATCGGCGATCCGGGCGAACGCACTGACCAGGGCCGGCATCTGCTTGTCCTGGAACAGCGAGGCGATCAGGGTATCGGGCCAGTTGTCGCTGTCATCGATGCCGTACAACCACCCCACCGGCACATCCAGCGCCACCGCGATGCGCAACAGCGTGGACGCGGAAATGCTGGCCGCCGCGGTTTCGTAGCGGCGCACCTGCGACACGCGCGAGCCAATGGCAGCGGCAAGGTCGCGCTGCGTCATGCCCGCGACTCGCCGGGCGAACCGCATACGGTCAGCCAAGGACTGGTCGAATGGCCCCGGAGCACGGGCAACCATAATCGGCTCTCCTTACAGAAGGGTAACCGGCACCGGGACGCAAACTGACTGCATGTGATCCACATCCTGGTAGCGCAGCGCGTCCCGCTCCGCCCCCCAAAGTGTGCACACGCTACTTTTACGGAAAGGTTACTGCAAGCGTCATGGAACGCAGATGAACGGAATCAACATCATCCTTTGGTGAGCGCCGGCGGCAAGTTTGCGAATACGATGGTATGAACTTGGCGCGCAAAACCATTGACACGTTGCGTGCCCCATGCTGCCGTCCGGCACAGGATCAATAGCCTGACAGCTTATCAGCGGAGGAATTGGCCGTGCTGCAAGGAAAAGTGCTGGTGGCCCAGGGCGGGGGTCCGACCGCTGTCATCAATCAGTCACTTGTGGGCGTGGTGCTGGAGGCGCGGAAATTCCGCAACGTCAGCCTCGTCTATGGCGCGCTGCACGGCGTGCGCGGCATCGTCGACGAGGATTTCGTCGATCTGACGCAGGAGACCACCCACAACCTGGAAATGGTCGGCGAGACTCCGTCGTCGGCGCTGGGCTCGACCCGGGACAAGCCGGACCTGAAATATTGCCACCAGATCTTCGAGGCCCTGAAGGCGCACGAGATCCGCTATTTCTTCTACATCGGCGGCAACGATTCCTCCGACACCGTCCGCATCGTCGCCGAAGAAGCGCGCAAGGCGAACCATCCGATCCGCTGCATTCATATCCCGAAGACGATCGACAACGATCTGGTCCTGAACGACCACACGCCGGGCTTCCCCTCCGCCGCGCGCTTCGTCGTGCAGTCCTTCCTCGGCGCCAATCTCGACAACCGGTCGCTGCCGGGCGTCTATATCGGCGTCATCATGGGCCGTCATGCCGGCTTCCTGACCGCCGCCGCGGCGCTCGGCAAGAAGTTTCCCGATGACGGGCCGCACATGGTCTACGTGCCGGAGCGCATCTTCCGGATCGACAGCTTCCTCGCCGACGTGCGCCGCACGGTCGATCAGTTCGGCCGCTGCGTGGTCGCCGTCTCGGAGGGCATCCACGACGAGTCGGGCACGCCGATCATCACCCAGCTCGCCAAGGAGATCGAGCGCGACGCGCATGGCAACCTGCAGCTTTCCGGCAGCGGCGAACTGGCCGGTCTGTTGTGCGACGAAGTCAAGAGCAAGCTCGGCATCAGCCGCGTGCGCGGCGACACGTTCGGCTATCTGCAGCGCTCCTTCGCTGGCTGCGTCTCCGACGTGGACCAGCGCGAGGCGCGCGAGGTCGGCGAGAAGGCGGTGCAGTATGCCATGTGGGGCGAACGGGACGGCTCGGTGGTGATCGAGCGCACCGGCTATTACTCGGTGGATTACCGGCTGGCCCCGCTGGAGGACGTTGCCGGCAAAACCCGCACCATGCCGGACGAATTCCTCACCGAGAGCGGCACCGACGTGACCGACGCGTTCCGGCTCTATCTGCGCCCGCTGCTGGGGAAGTCGATGCCGGATGCTTACCGGCTGCGGCAGAATAAGGTGGCGAAGATTTTGAAGGCGTAGGTTTGCGGGTGCGGTTGGGAGCGGGCGTGTTTGATGTGAAGGGCTGCTGACCGGCATATGACGGAATACGGCGGATGGGCGACGCGGCATCCGCTGCGGGCCTCGGCATGAGGCCGGCGCGGATGATGACGCTTGCTGCCAAGTGGCCGCTTTCTACGCGAAGCTGCCATTATGGCATCAAGCCAAACAGGCTGGCGCGTGCTACACAACGCTCGCCCAGATTGGGAGGAAGCAAGCAACAGCAACACTCAGTGGAGGACTATCTATTCTTATGGAAGATCATTTGGCAGGATCATCGCGACTTCGCCACGCGCCATCCTGTTGAATAAAGTTATTTTTGAATTTGCGGTTTAATCTAATAACGCCAGTAGCACGGTTTATCATCTGTGCGGTTGAGTTGCAACGTTGGATATATTGTAGCAATTCCTCTTTGTCTTTTAGCGCGCAAGCGAACTCCAGCCCACCCTTGGTAACTTTTCCTTTTTCAACCGGCATGTCAGAAAAATCTTCCCGTTCAGGATGCACCCAACCAATATACCAAGTTCCATGCGAAATTGTATTTCTCTTGTGCACTAAATGAGAATATTCTTTCCCTATATGAGAAATTATATAGTTAAGTGTTCTATTTTCGTCTATATCTTGAATAGAATCGGTTTCCGTTCCGTTGATAGTCCGAAATTCGGCGACAATAGCGCGCCAAATGTCAAACAAAGGCTGCGCCGTCATTGATTGGTGCTGAAAAGCAATAGACACCAATCGTTGCTGCATAACTCCTGACGAAATCAGACAGATGCAGCCGGCGCGCGCAGCATTAACCATCAACTCAAATTCCTGCACAAAGCGGCCGATCAGTGCGAAGCTGTCTTTGATTTCTTTATCAAGACGAATATTTCGGTCTTCCATTGCACGATCTCCGCAATTTCAAGCGTTTATATCACGTGTCCGGCTGCCAAAGCCGCGCTGCGTAACAAATATAGCACGCGTAGGGTGGGCAAGCGAAGCGCCACCCACCAACGCAAGCCGCTGTTTACGGACGGGAGAACTGGGCCGATGCCCGACCTGCCCCGCTGGCTCGACCGGGAACCCCTTGCCGCGTATATCCGTGTCCGCGTCGATCATCTGCCGCGGCTGCAGCGTCTCGGAAAGCTGCCGCTGCCGTCGCTGCATCTGGGCAGCCGCTCGCCCAGGTGGGACCGTGGCGCCGTAGACCAGATGTTCGGGGTCGAATTGGGCGTGGCCTCGATCGAGGTCGCGGAGCAGAGGGCTGTGGATGCGATCATCCGGCGAGCGGGTGCGAACCGTCCGGCGCAAGCTGGCCGATGGCACGGTCAAGGAATACCAGTACGCCCGTAAGGCTGTCCGGACGCAACGCGTTCAGCCCGGCACGGTGAATGCGCTCCCGGCCGCCTGCAAGCTGTCACCGGAATGGGTCGCCCTCGCGCCGGCCACCCGGGCCACCTATTCCGTCTATGATCGTGATGTGGCCGAACTCGGCGACACGGCCGTTGCCTCGGTGCGACGGCAGGTGCATCCGCCTGCGCCAGCAGAAGACCGGCGCGGCACTGGTGATCCCCGCACACCCGAAACTGCGCGCCGAACGGGACGCACATATTGACCACCACGCAAGGCCGGCCCTGGCAGGCGCAGCACATCAGCCACATGCTGGCGCTGGCGCTGGCGCTGGCGCTGGAGCGCATCTGCCTGCCACCGCTGGGCGTGCACGGCCGGCGCAAACCGGCCGCCGCCTCGCTGGCCGAGGCCGGTTGCACGGCGAACGAGATCGCGGCGGTAACCGGGCACGAGACACTGGCGATGGTCACGCTCTACACTGCCAGCGCCAGCCAGGAACGACTGGCCGAAGCTGCCATTATTCGTTTGTCGGATCAAAAACGGGAAAACGGGGAACGCGGCCGCAAGTGACTGATAAGGATGGTGAAAAATGCGTCCTATTTTTGTTATGATCAAATGCGAGATGGGCCAGAGTTACAAAGTCGCCCAGGTCGCAGCCGATACAATCGAGGAGCTGTCGGAGCTGTATTCGACCTCGGGCCAGTACGACCTGCTGGCGAAATTCTACCTCAGCCCCGAACACGACACCGGCCTGTTCGTCACCGAGCGGCTGCAGACCATCGAAGGGGTGAAGGATACCTATACCCTCATCACCTTCAATGCTTTCGTTGCGGATGGCCATTGACGTCGCCGATGGGCATTGACCGGCCGGCCCACCAACCGGCTTGACCCCGCCCTCCGTAACGGCAGCATGACGGGTGCCCCGGCCGAGGTGCCGGGGGGGACAGCGCATGGCAAAACGGAGCGGCATGGCGACATCGGAGACAGCGGGCGACACCGGAGCGGACCCGGCGGCCGGCGACGGCGAGCGGAGGGGCGTCACCCTGCGTCCCCGCATGGTGGCCATCGGCGGGGTGCTGGTGGCCCTCGCCCTGCTGGGCGGCGGCGGGCTGGTGCTGGGGCAACGCCAGGTGGCGCTGGATACGGCGCGTATCGCCGCCGAGAACCTCGCTTTGGCAATCGCCGAGCAGACCGCCCGCTCGGTGCAGGCGGGGGATGCCGTGCTGCTCGACCTGCAGGAGGGTGCCGCCGAGGCCGGCGCCACCTCGGCTGACGCGATGCGCACGATGATGGCAGGCCCGCGCTTTGCGTCGTGGCTGCACGACAGCGCCGTCCACCTGCCGCAGATCGAGGCGTTGCTGGTGACCGATACCGAGGGCCACGTGCTCAACGCAGCCGGGCGGCTGCCGGCCCTGCGGCAAGCCGAAGCGGGCGCCGAGGCAGCCCGCCATTTCGCCGCCACCCCCGTTGCCGCCACCCCCGTTGCCGCCACCCCGGCCGACGCTCTGTTCATCGGCGCGCCCGCGCCGGAACCCGCGCCGATCGCCGGCCGCAAGCCCTGGATGCTATGCTTGGCGCGCGTGCTGGCCCTGCCGGACGGAACCCCGGCAGGGGTTCTGGTCGCGGTGCTCCGGCTGGATACGTTCGGCTCGCTCTACGCCGGGCTACGCCTGCACGGCACCGGGATGGTCGCGCTCCTGCACCGCGACGGCACGGTGCTGCTGCGCCAGCCGCCGCTGGAACAGGGCGGCCTCCGGCCACCGCTGGATCAGGGCGGCCTCCGGCCACCGCTGGATCAGGGCGGCCTCCGGCCGCGGGCCGACAGCCCCTGGAACGACGTGGTGGCGCGCGGGGGCGGCAGCTTCCGCTCGTCCGCCATCTTCGGCGGCAGCGAGCGCATCATTGCAACGCGGCCATTGCGCGACACCGATCTGGTCGCGGCGGTCGGGGTGGACGAAACCGCCGCCCTGGCCGGCTGGCAGCGCGACGCCATCCTCGGCGGTGTCGGGGCGCTGGCCGCTTGCATCTGCATCCTGCTGCTGCTGCACGCCCTGCTGCAGCAGTTGCGCCGGCTGGAGCAGTCGCAGACCACGTTGCAAGCCGCGAACGAAAATCTGTCACGCAAGGCGCGCGAGCTGGAAACGACGCTCGGCTACATGGATCAGGGACTGGTCATGGTCACCCCTGACCAGCGCGTGGCAGTCTGCAACGACCGCGCGATTGAGTTGCTCGGCCTGCCGCCCGAACTGATGCAAGGGCGCCCCTCCTTCGAATCGATCCTGGACTGGCAATGGCAGTCCGGCGAGTTCGACCAAAACGATCGGGCGATGCTGGCGATGCGCCAGCGCGGCGGCTTCCTGGACCGGCCGCACACCTATGAGCGGCGGCGGCCGAAGGGGCAGATGATCGAGGTCCGCAGCGTGCCGCTGGAAGGCGGTGGCGTGGTGCGCACCTACACCGACACCACCGCCCGTGCGCTGAGTGAGGACCGGTTCCGCCAGATCGTCAACGACAGCCCGCTGGCGATCGCTTTGATCGCAACCGAGGACGAGCGCTTCGTGCAGGTCAACCCTGCCTGCTGCGCCCTGGTCGGCTACAGCGCGGAGGAACTGGTGGGCCAGCCCTGGCAGGAACTCGTCCACCCGGACGACCGCGCGCAGATGCTGGCGCGGCCCACGCCGGAGCAAGGGCGGGTGACCGTTGAAGCCCGGCTGGTGACCGGCTCCGGCAAGGCGGTGTGGATACGCCTCACCCGCAGCCTGCTGCCGGCCGCCCCGGGCCGCGCGCCGCTGCGGCTGGCGATCGGCGAGGACGTGACCCCGCAGCGCGAAATGGAGGCGCGCTTTCGCGAGGCGCAGCGCCTGGAAGCGGTCGGGCAGCTCACCGGCGGCGTCGCGCACGACTTCAACAACCTGCTCGGCATCATCATGCTGGATGCCGAGATGATCGCCGAAGCGTCGGCGGACGACCCGGAGCGCGCCCACCTCGCGGCCGAGATCCTGGCCACCGCCGGCAGCGGCGCCGAACTCACGCGGCGGCTGCTCGCCTTCGCCCGCCGCCAGACCCTGCAGCCGCGGGCCATGGACCTGAACGCCACGATCACCGGAGCGGCTACCCTGCTGCGCCGCACGCTCGGCGAGGCGTTCCAGGTGCAGCTGGACCTGGCGCCCGATTTATGGCCGCTGCGCGCCGACGCCTCGCAGATCGGCGACGCGCTGCTGAACCTGGCGCTGAATGCGCGCGATGCCATGCCCGGCGGCGGCACGCTGACCATCACCACCGCCAACGCCCGGGTGAACCCCGGCGACGCCACGCCGGACCTGCAGGCGGGCGACTACGTGGCGCTGACCGTCGCCGACACCGGCACCGGCATGACGCGGGAGGTGCTGGAGCGGGCGATGGAACCCTTCTTCACCACCAAGCCGCCGGGGGCAGGGACCGGGCTGGGCCTGAGCATGATCTATGGCTTCGCCCGCCAGTCCGGCGGCACGCTGGTGCTGAACAGCGCGCCGGGCGCCGGCACCACCGTCCGCCTGCTGCTGCCGCGGGCGCAGGCGCCCGTGAAAATGCCGGCGGCAGCGGAAGACCGCCGGGCCGATCTGCCGGGCGGATGCGAGACGGTGCTGCTGGTGGACGACAACGAGGCGGTCCGCAGCGTCGCCGCCCGCCACCTGGCGGCGCTGGGCTATGCGGTGCACGAGGCGGAAAACGGTCCGGCGGCGCTGGACGTGCTGCGGTCGGGCGCCCGGGTGGATCTGCTGTTCACCGACATCATCATGCCGGGCGGTATGACCGGCGCCGCGCTGGCACAGGCGGCGCGGCGGGAGCTGCCGTCCCTGAAGGTGCTGTTCACCACCGGCTTCGCCCGCATCGGCGAGGACGGCAGCGAGCCGGAACCCTCGCCGCTGCTGCGCAAGCCCTACCGCCGCCAGGCCCTGGCCGAGCAGGTGCGGGCGGCGCTGGACGGATGATGGCGAAACACCGGGCTTTGCCTACACGCGCGTGTAGCGGAAGTCGCAATGCGTCGCCCCGCCCATCAGCGTCCGGGTCCGCGTGAGTTTCAGCTTCGGGTCGTAGCCCTCGCAGAACGCGCCGTCGCGGTTGCACGACAGCAGCGCGCCGAGTTCGGCCAGCCCCACGGCGCGGTACATCTCGGCATAACGGCAGCGCGTAACGTTGAAGTGAAACGTCGTCGGAGTGGACTCCAGCACCTCGGTGCGCAGGGCATCCTCCGCCGTCCACAGATGCAGGAGGGCGCGGAAGCTGTCGAGGTCGGGCGAGCCGCCCGGCGCCGCCTCGGCCATCCGCGCGGCGCCCTCGCGGGCCATGCGGATGACCGAAGCGGCGAGGATTCGTTGCGCTGCCTCCGCACCGAGGGTGGCCTGCATTTCCGCGTACACGACGCGGGCGAATTCGGCCTCGATGCGGCGGCGGGTGAGGATGGAGATCGTCTCCGGCATGCCGTGGGTCCTCCGCCGTTCAGCCGCCGCAGGCCGGGCGACACCGCCAGCCCGGCCTGCGGGGCCAGACCGGACAGCCTTACTTCGCCGCGGCAGGCTTCCGCCCGCGCTTCGCCGGCGCTTTCGCCGCGGGCGGCGGCGGCGGTGGCGGGGCCGCAGCCGGAACTGCTACGGGGGCCGGGGCCAGCTTCACCGGTTCCGGCTTCATCGGTTCCGGCCGGCGTCCCAGCCCGATCTTCTTGGCGAGGGACGAACGATGCTCCGCGTAATTGGGTGCCACCATAGGGTAGTCACGGCTCAATCCCCATTTCTCCCGGGTCCTGATCCGGCGTCAGATTATAGGCCGTCTTCAGATGGCGCTTCAGCATCTTCAGCTTCTTGCCGTCTTCCAGGCAGACAATGTAATCTGGGAATACAGATTTCCTGATCGGGACAGCTGGTTCCTGCCGCACCGGTTCCTCGGGTGCCTTGCCAAGCCCGACCAGTGTCTTGTGCACGATCTCGATCAGGGATGGCACTTCGGCCACGTCGAGCTTGTTGTGGGCCACATGCGCGACCACGATCTGTGCCGTCAGCCTGCGGAATCGATCGACTTCGGCTGGCTCTGACATTTGATACAACCATTACTGAGGGCAGCCAGCCCATCGCGGCCGCCATTGGAAGATAAGCACGACAAATAATCCGATTCGCGTCAAGTCCTCGATCGCGGTTTTTCTTCCCGGCGCCGGCCACGGCCCGCCATCCGGCCCGCTCCGGCCCGGCGCGGGCGATCACGATACGCTGAATACCGTTTCAGTGCCGCCCGATGCGCGGGGCACGTTTCTGCAGGAACGCCGCCTTGCCTTGCGCGTGCTCGGGGGTCAGAAACAACATCGACTGCAGGTTGCGCTCCCATTCCAAAGTGTCGGCAAGGCCTTGCGCCAGGAAGGATTTTGTCAATGCGACCGGCAGTGGCGCCGCTTGTTCAAAAGTTGCGGCGCGTTGCAGGGCGACCGCCAGCGCCGTGCCGGCGGGCACCACGCGGTCGATCAGGCCGATGCGTTCGGCCGCCTCAGCCTCGACTGGTTCGGCATACAACAGTATTTGACGAGCACGGCCCTCCCCGATGCGGCGCGGCAGCGTGTGCAACAGGGCGAAATCGGCGATCAACCCGACGCGGCCGAACCCGGCCATGAAGCGCGCATCGGCACCGGCCACGATGGTATCGCAGCACAGCGCGAGCCCCAACCCGGCACCGACCGCCCAGCCCTCGACCGCCGCGATCACCGGCTTGCTGCCCTCGATCAGCAGACGGACCAGCCGGTGCGTCACCCGAAACCGCTCGCGCCCGGCGGCGAGATCGGCCACGTCCATGTCGGTGATGTCACCGCCGGCACTGAACGTGCCACCGGCGCCGGTCAGCACCACGGCGCGGATGTCCCGGTCGGCTTCGATCCGTTCCATGGCGGCGATGAGCTTCTCGCGCATCGGCATCGCCAGGGCGTTGCGCCGGGCCGGGTAATCCATCGTCAGCACGACCGTGGCATCGTGACGGTCTTCGCGTAGCAGGGCGGCGGATTCGGTCATGCGGCGTCGTTCCTGCCGATCTCGAGCACGGCGTCGGCGGCGAAAGCGCCGTCCGGCCGCGCGAACACCGGGTTGAGTTCAACCGAGCGCAGCATGTCGCCCGACTGGTGGGCAAAGACCGACAGCCGCGCCAGCATGCGCGCGAGGGCGCCGATGTCGGCCGCCGGCATTCCGCGTGTGCCCAGAAGCAGCGGCGCGCCGTGCCGCGAGCGGATCATCGCCTCGGCCACGTCCGCGCCGAACGGACAGCGATGGAACGCCACGTCGCGCAGCACTTCGACGAACACCCCGCCAAGGCCGAAGGCGGCGACCAGGCCGAACACCGGGTCGCGCACCACGCCCATCAGGCACTCCACGCCGGAAACCTGTGTTGCCACCAGCACGCCGGTGATGCGCGCCCGCGGCGCCGACGCGCGGGCGCGCGCCAGCAGGGTGGCGAAGCCGGCACGCACGGCATCAGCGGAGGCCACCCCCGGCAGCACCCCCCCGATCTCGGTCTTGTGCAGGATGTCGGGCGACAGGATTTTCAGCACCACCGGGAAACCGAGTTCACCGGCCGCCGCCACCGCTGCCTCCACGGTGGCGCAGGTGCGTTCGGGCGCGCTGGCGATGCCCGCCGCTTCCAGCAGGCGTTTGGCCATCGCCTCGTCGGGGGAGGCCTCGGGCAGGGCGATGGCGGGGATGGCGGGCGGCGGCGCGGGCGGCGCGGCGGCGAATGCCGCGCCAAGACGGTGCATGGCGGCGATCGCCACCACCGCCCGGGTCGGGTCCTCGAACACGGTGAACCCGTCCGCCTCGTAGTCGCGCACCAGCGATGGCGCGGCGAGGACCGACAGCACCCAGAGCCGGTCGGGATGGCGGCTGCGTGTCGCCGTCAGGTGCGCGCGCAAGCCCGGCGCCAGGCTGGGCGCGCCGCCAACCTGCGAGAAGAAAGCGAGGACAGATGCATAGCCGCCGGCATCCGCCAGCACGTCGGCGAAGCGGCCGACCAGGGAAATGTCGTTGAAGACCTGGCCGGTGCAGTCCACCGGGTTGTCGGGGGAGGCGAACGGCAGCAGCGCGCGCAGCGCCGCCTGCGCCGCCGCCGGCAGGGGCGGCATCTCCACCCCCAGCGAGCCGGCAACATCGCTGATCAGCACACCGGCACCGCCGGAGATGGTCAGCACGCCAAGCGTGTTGCGCACCGGGTAGATGCGCCG
Organism: uncultured Alphaproteobacteria bacterium; assembly: GCA_963709085.1. Classification (GTDB taxonomy): domain Bacteria; phylum Pseudomonadota; class Alphaproteobacteria; order Acetobacterales; family Acetobacteraceae; genus Rhodovastum. The sequence goes on along the minus strand of CAVPVB010000007.1, from coordinate 1,545,691 downwards.
CGTGGCCAGATGGGCGATGTCGATCAATTCCTCGGTCGTGCGCGCCCGCACCACGCCGAACTCGGCCAGCACCGAATCGATGATGGCGTCGTCGCCGGCGATCGCGGCGGTATGCGATTGCGCCGCGCGAACGCCGAGCGCGCTGCGGCCGACCTTCATCATCACCACCGGCTTGCGCGCCGCCCGTGCCGCCGCGAGCCCGGCCAGGAAGCTGTCGGCGCGGCGGATGCCCTCGACATAGGCGACGATGATGTCGGTCTCGGGGTCCTCGGCCAGCCAGCCGATGACATCGCCCACCGTAACATCGGCTTCGTTGCCGGTGGTGACACAGAGCGGCGTGCCGATGCCGCGCTCGCGGGCGACCGCGAAGATGTGGGTGCCATAGGCGCCGGACTGGCTGGCGATGCCGATGCGGCCGGGCAGCGGCCAGCCGGTTTCGAAACTGGAGGAAAATATCGGGAAGAAGCCGATGCGGGCATTGAACAGGCCCAGACAGTTCGGCCCCAGCAACCGCATGCTGCCGGCCGCTGCTTGCATCTCCGCCTGCGCCGCGGCACCGGCCGCGCCGGTTTCGGCGAAGCCGGAGGTGAGCACGATGGCGCCCTTGACCCCGGCGGCGGCAAGCTCGCGCACCGCTTGCACGGCGCGCCCGGCGGCAACGGCGACGATGGCGACGTCGGGGATTTCGGGCAGGTCGGCCAGGGTTGCGTAGGCGGGCAGGCCCTGAATCTCGGCCCGATTCGGGTTCACCGGCAGGATGCGTCCGGAAAAACCCCGGCGGAGCATGCTGGCGATCGGCCTGCCGCCGATTCGGGTGGGATCGCCGGACGCGCCAAGCACCGCAACGGATCGCGGCACGAACAGCGTGGTCAGGCTGGCGAAGCGGCGCGAATCCCCCATGCGGCGATCATGGCGGCGGGACGGATAGAGGGGAAGCCGGGAGGCCTTGGAACCCCAGTATTTCTTCAGAAATGGGGTCCAGGGGCCTCTCGGCCGTCGCGCGGGAGCGCGCTGCGCGCAGGTCCAGGGCAGAGCCCTGGCCTTACTTTCCGCCTATCAAAGCACCCCCGGGCGGAATCGCCGGCTGCTACCCCTGCGACTCCGGCGACAGCACGATGCAGCCGCCGCGATGGCCGAGTTTCTCACACGCCTGCACCGCCGCGTCGCGCGAGATGCCGGTGACACGGGCGCGATACAGCGTGGCGTTGGCCGACCGGACTTTGCCCACCGCCGGGTGGGCCTGGCCGAGCAGGTCGTGCGCCTGGCTGCGGGCGGTATCGGCCGCCGCGCGGGCCTGGCTCTCGTTGCCGTAGGCGCCGACCTGGATCGCCCATTTGCCGCCGGTTGCTGCGCCGGCAGTGACCCGCTGCGCCGGCAGCGTGTCGGCCATCGCGGGGGGAATCAGGTGGAAGCCGCCATGCGGTGCGGGCACGGACGCGAGTTGCACGGTTGCCGGCGGCGGCGCCGGTCGTGGCGGGATCGGCCGCGGCGGCTCGACCAGGGCAACATTCTGCCCCGTGCGGTGTTGCCCCGGGCGGGACGAGCGGTTTTCGGCCAGCGCGACGGGGGCCGGATTATGGTGCGGGTAGCGCGGCCCGGCCGGGATATCGAGCGGCAACTGATTGAGCGCGACCGCGTTCCCCTCGGAGGGGTGATTGGGCTCGATGCCGACGATATACGGCCCGATCTTGCGCACGTAGTTCCGCGTCTCGTCCGGCAACGGACGGTTGTGCATGAGATAATCGTCGAGCCGGCCCGGACCGGCATTGTAGGCCGCCAGGAATCCGGGAAACCCGTAAATATCGTACATCTGGCGCAGATAGGCGGTGCCGGCCATCACGTTGTCATGCGGATCGTACGGGTCGTCGCCAAGATTATAGCGGGTGCGCAACTCGTCGTAGGTTATCGGCATCACCTGCAACAGCCCCATCGCGCCGGCCTGCGACGTGTCCATCACCTTGCCGCTGGACTCGACCCGCATGACCTCGCGAATCCAGCGCTCGGGCACGTCGAAACGCTCCGATGCCTCGACGATATAAGGACCCCACGGATCGGATGGCGGACCAGGCGGGACGTAGCTGCGCTTCGCATGGGCCTGGTACTGCGCCGCCTCCTGGGTCGCGCTCAGGTTCGGGCCGGTGTTGGTGGCACAGGCCGAAAGCAGCGCGAGAGTGGAGGCGCAGGCAAGCAAACGAACCACCGGCGCACGCAAAAGGACAAGGCCGGGGATCGGGATGTTACTGGACGGCATGAAGTCACAGGCCTCCGTCATGACGCGACCGGAATTACCGGCCGGTTTGCAGGACCGCCTGGGCGGCCGTCGCGTTGCGGTGCTCGGCAAAGGTGGCCTGAGGGCGCCTTAGCGGGCGCCCCCTTCAGTGGGTGGGTCAACAATCAGGCACAACCCCCTAATCGAAAATGCGGTTGAAGGCAAGATGTCGCGCGCACGGTCCGACATTTTCCGTTCAGATTGCAGCGATGATGCGTCGCCACCGACACATCGGCTGCAGCGCTAAAGCTGCGCGCGACCACCCCCGGCGCGCCCGGCGCCGGTGACGCCCGCAATGAGCCGGCCGGCTATGGCGTCATTGTCTCCTGGCCGCTCTCGGTGGTGCAGAGCAACGCGGACGGGCTGCGGCCCGGGGGGCGCCTCATCATCGCGCCCGCCTTTCCCGCGCGGCCAACTGACCGGCCCGTGCCCCTGCCCGGCCGCGCATCGACCCGCCGCGTTTCACAAACGACCCGCGGGCACGGACCGGCGGGTTGCGGCGGCGAGGCGGATCGGGTATCGCCCCGCCTCGCATGATGGTTGCCCTTCCTCTCGGCGCGCCCCGGGCCAACACCCTGGACCTTACGCCGGACCTCTCCTTCGCCGCGCGCCAGCGCATGGGTCTGGCCGACCTGGCGGAGACGGTCCGGCTATGGCGGCTGTGCTGGACGCTCGCCTGGCTGGATATCCGGCTGCGCTATCGCGGCTCCATGCTCGGCCCGTTCTGGCTGACCCTGTCCACCGCCGCCATGGTGGGCTCGATGGGCGTCGTCTACGCCATCCTGTTCCGCATGGACCTGCATGAGTACCTGCCCTTCCTGGCGCTCTCGCTGGTGCTGTGGGGGTATCTCAGCTCGCTGGTGGGCGAAGGGTGCATGACCTTCACCACGGCCGAGGGCATGATCCGCTCGGTGCGCATGCCGTACTCGCTGTATGCGGGGCGCATCGTGGTGCGCAACCTGCTGGTGCTGGCCCATAACGTGGTGGTGATCGTGGGTGTCTATGCGCTGCTGCACACCTGGCCCGGCGCCGATGCGCTCATGGTGCTGCCCGGCGTGGCGCTCTGGCTGGTGGACAGCGTCGCCGTCTGCATCCTGCTCGGCGCGCTCTGCGCCCGCTTCCGCGACATCCCGCCGATCGTTGGCAGCATCATGCAGATGGCGTTCTTCATCAGCGCGGTGATCTGGACGCCCAATCAGCTCGGCCGCCATGAATGGCTGCTGGCGTTCAACCCGTTCTTTACGCTGCTGGAGATCGTCCGCGCGCCGCTGCTGGGCGGGCTGCCCAGCCCGGCGACCTGGGCCTCGGCGCTGGCCTATTCCGCCGCGCTGTGCGCGACGAGCTGGCTGCTGTTCGCGCGCGTGCGCGGCCGCATCGCGTTCTGGGTGTAGCGGCATGGACGCCACCTGCAACGCGGTCATCAGCGCCGAACACGTCAGCGTCGATTTTCCGCTCTATCACGGCAATGCGCGCAGCCTGAAGAAGATGGTGTTCCGCACCGTCTCCGGCCGGGTGGCGCCGGACACCAAAAACCGGGTGGTGGTGCAGGCGCTGCGTGATGTCAGCTTCCGGCTCCACCACGGCGACCGGCTGGGCCTGATCGGCGGCAACGGCGCCGGCAAGACCACGCTGCTGCGCACGCTGGCCGGCATCTACGAGCCGCAGGTCGGCCGGGTATTGGTGCGCGGCAGCCTGAACGCCCTGCTCGACCCCAATCTCGGCATGAACCCCGAGCTCACGGGTCGCGAGAACATCATGCTGCGCGGCCTTTACAGCGGCCTGAAGCTGCCGGCCATCCGCCAGCTTGAGGAGGACGTTGCCGCCTTTGCCGAACTCGGCGAATTCCTCGACCTGCCGGTGCGGGTGTACAGCTCCGGCATGGTGGTGCGGCTGGGCTTCGCGCTGGCCACCGCCATCCGCCCGCAGGTACTGCTGATGGATGAGTGGTTCCTGGCCGGCGACGCGACCTTCATGGAAAAGGCGCGGGTGCGGCTGGAAGACATGGTGCGCGGCGCCGATATCCTGGTGCTGTCGAGCCATGTGACCGAGGTGGTCCTGAACTGGTGCACGCGGGTGATCTGGCTCGACCAGGGCCGGGTGCGGGCCGACGGAACCGCCGAGGCGGTGTTGTCGCAATATCTGGGCCACCCGGTCAGCCGACCCGCCCCGGCCACCCAGCCGGCCTGACACGGACTAAAGGCCGCAGACGGGCGCCGGTCCCCGATTTTTCTGTAACTGATTCCTGTCGTTTCTCACCCGCCCGGCCTCGCCCGGCTGGCGCACCTGCGCCGGGGGCGGACGCACCGCCCGCCTGCGCCCCGGTTGGGAGCACAGGCGGGCGGCAGGCGCTTAGAAGCCGAGGACGAAATCGCTGGCGATGGTGAAGCTGCCGCTATCCTTGCCGTTGTTGAACGGCTGCTGATAGCCCGACACCGTCCCCAGCGCCCCGTCATAGCGCAGCTCGGGACGGATCATCAGGCCGGCAATCGGCTTGGGCAGATCGGCGGGCTTCCAGGTCGCGCCGAAGGTGACCTCGCCATACGTGGTGTGTGGCCCGGTGACCGCCGTGTTGTACTTGCCGTACTCCACGTTAACGTAGTCGAGGTTGCCCGGATAATAGTTCACGTAGAAGCCCTTGCCGTCGCGGAAGATTTCGCCGCGGCCGTTCAGCGTGATGGTATCGGTCAACGCGTAGGACACGTACTGCGCAATGCCCCAGCCCTCGGCGGCGTTGGTCAGCGGGTTCTCGTCCTTGATGTAGTTCAGCTCAGTGGTGGTCGACAGCTTGTCGCTCCACTTGTAGGTCGCGTAGGCGTCGTTCTCATAGCGGTTGTAGTGATTGGCATTGTACAGACCCAACGGCTGGGTGTTGCCCAATGACGGGTTTTCCGGGCCGAAATGCGTCAGCGCGACACCGGTCAGGTTGCCGCCGAGCGCCGTGAAGCCGAGGCCGAACAGGCCGGCCGCCGAGCCGTTATTGTCACCCTGCTGGTCGCCCAGCGTGGTGTTCACGCCAGAGTCGATGCCGCCATAGACATCGAGGAAGTCGGTAGCATGCAGCACTCCGAGCACGCCGGTGTGCTTCAGCGGGATGCCGAAGTTGAAGATGTAGGAATGCGAGTAGAACGGATTGGTCGAAGGATCGATCGTCTCGAAGCCGAGCGGCGTCGGATACATGCCGGCCTTGACGTCCAGGCCCCCGGCCAGCACGGGAATGTGCATTGACGCGCTGGCTTCGACAATATCGAACTGGTAGCGCTCGTTAAGCGCGTAGTCGAACACCCCGAGGAAGTGGGTGTAGCGCGCGTCAGAGCCGTAGAGACCGGTGAAATGGAAGCCGACATCGAAGTCGGTGACGTCCTTCGGAATGTCACGCGAGAACGTGACCAGCGCCTGATTGAGGGTCGCCTGGTTCGGATGGTCGGTGAACAGTTGGCCCCAGTTGGTCTTCGGGCTTTCCGTGTTGAAGCTCACGCCGCCTTCGATCTGCAGGCCGACCTTGATATTGTCCGACCAGGCAGCCGGCGCGGCCGGTGCCGCGGGAGCCGCCGGTGCGGCGGCCGGCGGGGCGGTCGTGTCGTCGGCGCGCGCGGGGGCGGACAGCAGCCCCACGGCAAACAGGGCCGATGAGGCAATCAGCAGATATCGGGTTCTAGTCATGGGATTGTCCTTGCAGCAACGACCGGCAAGATGCGCGGAAGGGTCGACGGCGTCGACATGATATTGCAGGCGAACGACGGCGCCGGGCATTATTGCCCGGCGCCGTGTCTGCAATGTTACCCTAGGCGCTCGCCGTGCAGGACCACGTCGAGACCCTCGCGCTCCTCCTCCTCGCTCACCCGCAGGCCGAGCACCAGCCAGACCACCAGCAGGATCACCAGGGTCGCCACCGCCGTGTAGGCAATGGTAACGCCCACTGCGATCGCCTGGGTCTGCACCTGGGCCAGGCTGCCGATCGTAATGCCGAGCGGATGGTCCTTGTCGGCGGTCAGCGGCCCATAGGCGAACCAACCGGTCAACAAGGCGCCGACGATGCCGCCGATGCCGTGCACGCCGAAGGCGTCCAGGCTGTCGTCATACCGCAGCAGGTGCTTGAGCCAGGTCGAGGCCCAGTAGCACAGCACGCCGGCGGCAACGCCGATGACCACCGACCCGCCGGGCAGCACGAAACCGGAAGCCGGGGTGATCGCCACCAGCCCGGCCACCGCGCCGGAAATCGCGCCCAGCACCGACGGCTTGCCCTTGGTGACCCACTCGGCCCCCGCCCATGCGAGCGCTGCCGCGGCGGTGGCGATCTGCGTCACCGCCATCGCCATGCCGGCACGCCCGTTGGCAGCAGTCGCCGAGCCGGCATTGAAGCCGAACCAGCCCACCCACAACAGCGAGGCACCGATCACCGCGAAGGCCAGGTTGTACGGCGCCATGTTGTCGGTGCCGTAGCCGAGCCGCTTGCCCAGCACCAGCGCGCACATCAGACCGGCCACACCGGCGTTGATGTGCACCACCGTGCCGCCGGCGAAGTCCGCCACGCCGAGGCCGTTCAGCCAGCCGGTCGGCGACCACACCCAATGCGCGATCGGGCAGTAGACGAACAGCGACCACAGCGTGATGAAAAGCAGCAGCGACGAGAACTTCATCCGGTCGGCAAACGCGCCGGCGATCAGCGCCGGGGTGATGATGGCAAAGGTCATCTGGAACATCATGAACACGGTCTCGGGGATCGTGTTCGTGACCGCCACGTCGGTGCCGGCGGCCAGGACGAAGGGCTGGTCCCACTTATCGGCGATGCCGTTCAGCAGCAGGCGCGAAAAGTCGCCGAAATAGGCGTTGCCGGGGGTGAAAGCGATGCTGTAGCCGACCACGAACCAAAGCACCGTGACCAGGCAGGTGATAATGAACGACTGCATCATCGTCGCCAGCACGTTCTTCTTACGCACCATGCCGGCGTAGAACAGGGCCAGGCCCGGAACCGTCATGAGCAGCACAAGGGCGGTGCTGGTCAGCATCCATGCGGTGTCGCCCGAATCGATCTTCGGCGCGTCATCGGCGAAAGCCGGAAAAGTACACAAGAGTATCGGAAGCGCCCAACAGGCGCGCCGCATCAGCGTTTTCATACGGGTCGGATCCTTGATTACAAAGCGTCGAGGTTCGTTTCGCCAGTGCGGATGCGCACCACGCGGTCGACATCGAGGACAAAGATCTTACCGTCGCCGATCTTGTCGGTGCGGGCTGCCTTGGTGATGGCCTCCACCACCTGCTCGACCCGGTCGGCGGGTACCACCACCTCGATCTTCACCTTGGGGATGAAGTTCACGTGATACTCGGCGCCGCGATAGATCTCGGTCTGTCCCTTCTGCCGCCCGAAGCCCTTCACCTCGGACACGGTAAGCCCCTGCACGCCGAGCGGCGTCAGCGCTTCGCGGACGTTGTCGAGCTTGAAGGGCTTGATGATGGCCAATATCAGCTTCATGTCGGGCCCTGTTCCTAGAGTGTCGGCCACCGCGCGGAGAACATGGACGAACCTCGCTCTCCCTCACGGGGATAAGGGAGCATTATCAAAAACCATGCCAACGTCAAACCTGCGGCCGAACCCATGTTGGCCCGCCCCAAGGCCGGATGATTGCCTGTTTATTGAGCGATTTTGGAACGAAAGTTACCGCTTTGGGCAACCGCACAGCATTGCGGCTCACCAGCGGCGCGCCTTCGCGTAACAGCTTGCGGCGCACCGTCGCAGGCCGCGCGGTACCCCCGCCCCGCCTTGCGGTGCCCCTCCCCTTCCCCGATCTTGCGCGGCCCCCAACCCTGTGAGGCTCCCAACCTTGTGAGGCCGCCAACCTCGTAAGGATCGGGAGTCCCTATGGAATTCCTATACATCTGCCCCGCCGGCTCCCTCGCTTTCCTATGGCGCAGACGCGACCATTCCGGCGGCTCTCACATGTGCAGGGAACAGACATGCTCGACATCGTGTTTCTCGCCGCCGGGCTGGCCTTCCTCGGCCTTTGCCTGGCCTACACCACGCTCTGCGAACGGCTCTGAGGCACCCGCCATGATCCTCGATTACGCGCTCGGCGGCCTGGTGACCGCCGGATTGTTCGTCTACCTGGTGTGGGCGCTGTTGCGTCCCGAACGGTTCTGAGGACCCGCTCATGACAGGCAACGGTTGGGTCCAGATCGCGCTGTTCGCCGCGATCATCATCGCCATGACCCCCTATGTCGGCGCCTATCTGGCGGCCGTCGCCGAGGGGCGTCGTACCTTCCTCACCCCGGTGCTTGGTCCCGTGGAACGGGGCATGTACTGGCTCGGCGGCGTCGATCCGTCGCGCGAGCAAAGCTGGGTCGGCTACGCCGTCAGCATGCTGGCCTTCAAGGCGGCTGGTTTCGTCCTGCTGTACGCGCTGCTGCGGCTGCAGGGCTGGCTGCCTCTCAACCCGGCCGGGCAGCCGGCGGTGGCGCCCGATCTCGCCTTCAACACCGCGGTCAGCTTCCTGACCAACACCAACTGGCAAAGCTACGGCGGCGAGACGACGATGTCGTATTTCTCGCAGATGGCCGGGCTCACGGTGCAGAATTTCGTCAGCGCCGCGGCCGGCATCGCCATCGCGTTCGCGTTCGTGCGCGGCTTCGCCCGGCGCTCGGCGAAAACCATCGGCAATTACTGGGCCGATCTGGTGCGCATCGTTTTGTATGTGCTGCTGCCGGCATGCATCGTCATCGCCCTGGTCTATGTCTGGCAGGGCGTGCCGCAAACCATCGGGCCGTATGTGGACGCCACCACGCTCGAAGGCGCCAAACAGACCATCGCTCTCGGTCCGGTCGCCTCGCAGGAGGCGATCAAGGTCCTGGGCACCAATGGCGGCGGCTTCTTCAACGCCAACTCGGCGCACCCGTTCGAGAACCCCACCGCCGTCACCAACCTGATCCAGGTGCTGTCCATCTTTACCATCGGCGCCGGACTGACCGCGATGTTCGGCCGCATGGTCGGCGACCGCCGGCAGGGTTGGGCGGTGTTCGCCGCCATGGGCCTGCTGTTCCTGGCCGGCGTCACCGTCGCCTACTGGGCGGAAGCGCAAGGCAACCCGCTGCTGACCGCGCTCGGCGTCGATCCGTCGCTCGGCAATATGGAGGGCAAGGAGGTGCGGTTCGGCGTGCCGCTCTCCGCGCTGTTCGCCGCCGTCACCACCGACACCTCCTGCGGCGCGGTGAACGCCATGCACGAGAGTTTCATGCCGCTCGGCGGCGCGGTGCCGCTGGTCAACATGATGCTCGGCGAGATCATCTACGGCGGCGTCGGCTCGGGCCTGTACGGCTTCCTGCTGTTTGCCATCATCGCCGTGTTCGTGGCCGGGCTGATGGTCGGGCGCACCCCGGAATATCTGGGCAAGAAGATCGAGGCAAAGGAGGTCAAAATGACCATGCTGGCCATTCTCTGCCTGCCCCTCGCCATGCTGGGCTTCACCGCGGTCGCGGTGGTACTGCCCGGCGCGGTCGCGGGGATTTCCGCCAGCGGGCCGCACGGCTTCACCGAGGCGCTGTATGCCTATGTCGAGGCGGCGGCGAATAACGGCAGCGCGTTTGCCGGACTTTCCGCCAACACGCCGTGGTGGAACACGTCACTCGCCTTCGCCATGCTGATCGGGCGCTTCTTCGTCATCATCCCGGCGCTTGCCATCGCCGGATCGCTGGCGGCGAAGAAAACCGTGCCGCCCTCGGCCGGCACCTTCCCCACCTCCGGGTCGCTGTTCGTTGGCCTGGTCGTCGGCGTCATCCTGATCGTCGGCGGCCTCACCTTCTTCCCCGCCCTCGCCCTGGGCCCCATCGCCGAGCATCTCGCGATGGCCGCCGGCACGACGTACCTGAGGTACCGCCATGACATCCATGACCCGCGGCCCCCGCAGTGCCGCCAGCCTGTACGACCCGGACATCCTGTGGCCGGCGCTCGGCCAGTCCGTCCGCAAGCTTGACCCGCGCCTGCTCTGGCGCAACCCGGTGATGTTCGTCGTCGAGATCGTCTCAGTCCTCACCACCATCCTGCTGATCCGCGACGCGCTGGCCGGGCGCCCCGGCCTCGGCTTCGCCCTGCAGATCAACATCTGGCTGTGGTTCACCGTGCTGTTCGCCAATTTCGCCGAGGCGGTGGCCGAGGGGCGTGGCCGCGCCCAGGCCGCCACGCTGCGGCGCGCCCGCACCGAGACGCTGGCGAAACGCCTGCTGCCCGGCGCGTCGGGCCGGTATGAGCGCACCGGCCTGTTCGAACTGGTACGCGCCCCCGAACTGGAGGAGGGCGATATCGTGCTGGTCGAGGCCGGCGACATCATCCCCTCCGACGGCGAGGTCATCGAGGGCGTCGCCAGCGTGAACGAGGCGGCGATCACCGGGGAGTCCGCACCGGTGATCCGCGAAAGCGGCGGCGACCGCTCGGCGGTTACCGGCGGCACGCAGGTGCTGTCGGACTGGATTCGGGTGCGCATCACCGCCGCTTCCGGCCACACTTTCCTCGACCGCATGATCGCCCTGGTGGAGGGGGCCTCGCGACAGAAGACGCCGAACGAAATCGCGCTGAACATCCTGCTCGCCGGCATGACCATCATCTTCCTCCTCGCGGTCGCCACCATCCCGAGTTTCGCCGCCTATGCCGGCGGCTCGCTGTCCGTGCTCGTGCTGGTGGCGCTGTTCGTCACCCTGATCCCGACCACCATCGGCGCGCTGCTCTCGGCCATCGGCATCGCCGGCATGAACCGTCTGGTGCGCTTCAACGTGCTGGCCATGTCCGGCCGCGCCGTCGAGGCGGCCGGCGACGTGGACACGCTGCTGCTCGACAAGACCGGCACGATCACCCTGGGCAACCGCCAGGCCACCGCCTTCGTGCCGCTGTCCGGCATCGACCCGCGCGAGCTGGCCGACGCCGCCCAGCTCGCCTCACTGTCCGACGAGACGCCGGAGGGCCGCTCGATCGTGGTGCTGGCCAAGGAGACCCAGGGCCTGCGCGGGCGCGACATGGCGAAGCTGCACGCGAGCTTCGTACCGTTCACCGCGCACACGCGCATGAGCGGCGTGGACGTGGAGGAGCGCGCGATCCGCAAGGGCGCGGTCGATGCCGTCATCGCCCATGTCACCGCCGCCTCGGCTTCGGTGCTGCCGGTGCCCGAGACCACCCTGCGCGAACTGCGCGGCATTGCCGACCGTATCAGCAACGAGGGCGGCACCCCGCTCGCGGTCGCCGACGGGCGGCGGCTGCTTGGCGTCGTGCATCTCAAGGACATCGTGAAAGGCGGCATCCGCGAACGTTTTGCGGAGCTGCGCCGCATGGGCATCCGCACGGTGATGATCACCGGCGACAACCCACTGACCGCCGCCGCCATCGCCGCCGAGGCGGGGGTGGACGATTTCCTCGCCCAGGCGACGCCGGAAGCCAAGCTGGCGCTGATCCGCAGCGAGCAGGCGCAGGGCAAGCTGGTGGCGATGTGCGGCGACGGCACCAACGACGCGCCGGCGCTGGCCCAGGCCGATGTCGGGGTGGCGATGAACACCGGCACCATGGCCGCCCGCGAGGCCGGCAACATGGTGGACCTCGACAGCGATCCCACCAAGCTCATCGAGATCGTGGAGATCGGCAAGCAGCTGCTGATGACCCGCGGCGCGCTGACCACGTTCAGCATCGCCAACGACGTGGCCAAGTATTTCGCCATCATCCCGGCGATGTTCCTGGCCTTCTATCCGCAGTTGCAGGCGCTGAACATCATGCACCTGTCCACCCCGCAGAGCGCCATCCTCTCCGCCATCATCTTCAACGCGCTGATCATCGTGGCGTTGATCCCGCTGTCGCTGAAGGGGGTGCGCTACCGTCCGGTGGGGGCGGCGGCGCTGCTGCGGCGCAATCTGGTGGTCTACGGCATCGGCGGCATCCTCGCCCCGTTCGCCGGCATCAAGGCCATCGACATCGTCGTCAGCGCCCTCGGCCTGGCGTAGAATTTTCTCCGGGAGTCCGCACATGCTTCGCGAAATTCGTCCGGCCATCACCCTCATGCTGGCGCTGACCGTGCTCACCGGGCTGGTCTATCCGTTCCTCATCACCGGCATCGCCCAGGCGGTGTTTCCCCGCCAGGCCAATGGCAGCCTGATCGAGCATGACGGGCACGTGGTCGGCTCGGCGCTGATCGGCCAAAGCTTCGCCGGCGAACGTTATTTCCATGGCCGGCCCTCGGCAACCACCGACACCGACCCGAACGATGCCTCGAAAACCATCCCGGCGCCCTACAACGCGGCCAATTCCGTCGGCTCCAACCTGGCGCCGACCGCCAAGGCGCTGATCGACCGGGTGCAGGAGGATGTCGGCAAGCTGAAGGAAGCAGCCGCCGGCGAACCGATCCCCGCCGACCTGGTCACCACCTCGGCGAGCGGCCTCGACCCCGACATCTCGCCGGCGGCGGCGCTGCTGCAGGTCAGGCGTGTCGCGGCGGCACGTCACCTGCCGGAGGCGGCATTGCGCGGGCTGGTCGAGCACTCGGTCGAAACGCGAACTCTCGGCGTGCTCGGCGAGCCGCGTGTCAACGTCCTGGCGCTCAATCTGGTGCTGGATGGCCTGAAGATGCACTGATCCAGGCCATGTCGGACCGTGACGTCCGTCCTTCGCCGGAAGCCCTGCTGAAGGAAGCCGCCCGCGAATCCGGCCGCGGGCGGCTGAAGATTTTCCTCGGCGCCGCCCCCGGCGTGGGCAAGACCTACGAAATGCTGTCGAGCGGACAGGCGCGCCGGCACGACGGCGTGGATGTGGTGGTCGGCGTGGTCGAAACGCATGGCCGCGCGGAGACGGCTTCCCTGCTGGAAGGGCTGGAAGTCCTGCCCCGCCGCCAGATCGACTACAAGGGACAGACGCTGGAGGAGATGGACCTCGACGGCCTGCTGGCCCGCCGGCCCTCGCTCGCCCTGGTCGATGAGCTTGCCCACAGCAACGCGCCGGGCAGCCGCCATCCGAAGCGCTACATGGACGTGGAGGAATTGCTGGCCGCCGGCATCGACGTCTGGAGCACGCTGAACATCCAGCATGTCGAGAGCCTCAACGACGTGGTCGCCCGCATCACCCGCATCCGCGTGCGCGAGACGGTGCCGGACGGTGTGCTGGACCGCGCCGACGAGATCGAGGTGGTGGACCTCACGCCAGACGACCTGATGCAGCGGCTGCGCGAGGGCAAGGTGTATGTGCCGCACACCGCGGCGCGGGCGCTGGACCATTATTTCTCCCCCGGCAACCTGACCGCACTGCGCGAGCTGGCACTGCGGCGCACCGCGCAGCGGGTGGATGCGCAATTGCTCGACCACATGCAGGCGCACGCCATCAGCGGCCCCTGGGCGGCCGGCGAGCGGGTGCTGGTATGCGTGGCCGGCTCGAATGGCGGGGGCACCGGCAGCGGGGCCGGGCTGGTGCGCTATGGCCGCCGCGTGGCCGAGCGTCTGCGCGCCCCCTGGACGGCGCTGCACGTCGAGACCGCCTCCCGCGCGGAGCTGTCGGAGGCGGCCCGCACCAGCATCGCCGACGCGCTGCGCCTGGCCGAGCGGCTGGGCGCCGAGGCGGTGACCATCCCCGGCCACGACGTGCCCGGCGACATTCTGGCCTATGCGCGGGAGCGGAATTTCTCCCATCTGGTGGTGGGCCGGCCAACCCGGACCGGTCCGTTCGGGTGGCTGCGCTCCAGCGTCGCGACCGCGCTGATCGCCCGGGCCGGCGACATTCCCGTGCACGTGGTCGGCGGCGGCGATCCCCACACCGCCCGCGCCCCGGCCGAGCCGGCAGCGGCGCGCGACGTGCGGCCCTGGCCGTACGTCGCCAGCAGCTTCATCGTGGCGGCGGCGGTGCTGGCCGGACTCGGGTTGGAGTATGTGCTGACGGTCAGCAACATCTCGCTGGTGTTCCTCACCGCGGTGCTGGTGACCGCCGCGACGTTTGGCTTGTGGCCATCGCTGTATGCCTGCATGATCAGCGTGCTGGCCTATAATTTCTTCTTTCTGCCGCCGGTTTATACCTTCACCATCGCCGATCCCGAGAATGTGGTGGCGCTGTTCTTTTTCCTGGTGGCGGCCCTGATTGCCGGCAACCTCGCCGCCGGCATGCGCGCGCAGGCGCTGGCCGCGCGCGGACGGGCCGGCACGACCGAGGAACTCTATCGCTTCAGCCGCAAGCTGGCCGGCATTCTCGACATGGACGATTTGCTCTGGGCCACCGCCTACCAGGTCGCGACCATGCTGAAGGTGCGCGTGGTGGTGCTGCTGCCGGAAGGCGGCAACGAGGGCGAGGGCATCGCCGTGCGCGCCGGCTACCCGCCCGAGGACGAGCTTGACGCCGCCGACCTCGCGGCGGCGCTGTGGTGCTGGAAGAACAACCGTGAGGCCGGCCGGGGCGCCGACACGCTGCCGGGCGCGCGCCGCCTGTTCCTGCCGCTGCGCACCGGCAGCGGCCCGGTGGGCGTGCTCGGCATCGACCGCGACGGGCCGGCGACCGACACCACCCGTCCGCTGCTGCCCCCCGACCAGCGCCGCCTGCTCGACGCGCTGGCCGATCAGGCGGCGGTGGCGATCGAGCGGGTGAACCTCGCTGCGGACGTCGACCGCACCCGCCTGCTGGCCGAGACCGAACGGCTGCGCTCAGCGCTGTTGACCTCGATCTCGCATGATTTGCGCACCCCGCTCGCCGCCATCCTGGGCGCCGCCAGCGGCCTGGAGAGCTACCACGCGCTGCTGGACGAGGCCGGGCGGAGCGACCTGCTCGCCACCATCCGCGACGAGGCCGAGCGGCTGAACCGCTTCGTCGGCAACCTGCTGGACATGACCCGGCTGGAATCGGGCGCGCTGGCGCCGCGGATGGAGGCGGCCGATCTCGGCGAGATGGTCGGCGCCGCGCTGGCCCGGGCCGGGCGCGTGCTGGCCGACCACCGGGTGGAGATGGACATCGCCCCGGACCTGCCGCTGTTGAAGATCGACCCCGTGCTGTTCGAGCAGGTGCTGTTCAACCTGCTCGACAACGCGGCGAAATACGCCCCCGAAGGCAGCACCGTGAAGCTGCGCGCCTGGCACGAAACCCTGCCCGGCGCCGGCCGGGACGGAATGGAACGGCTGGTGCGGCTGCAGGTAATCGACGAGGGGCCGGGGCTGCCCGACGATGCGGTCGAACGGATCTTCGACAAGTTCCACCGCATCGCCGGCGGCGACCGCCAGCGCGCCGGCACCGGTCTCGGGCTGGCGATTTGCCGCGGCTTCGTCGAGGCGATGGGCGGCAGCGTGGCCGCCGGCAATCGGCGCGACCGCTCCGGCGCGGTGTTCACCGTGACCCTTCCGGCCCATCCCGTTGGCGAGGGCATGCCAGCCCACCTCCCGGCGGAGGAACCGCCGGCGTGACCGGGCAGAGCGTGCTGATCGTCGATGACGAGCCGGCCATCCGGCGCCTGCTGCGCACCAACCTGGGCGCGCAGGGCTACCGCACGCTGGAGGCGGCCAGCGCCGCCGAGGCGCTGGCGCGCATCGCCGCCGACCGGCCGGACGTGGTTATTCTGGATCTCGGCCTGCCCGACCGTGACGGACTCGATGTCATCCGGGCCGTACGCGCCGGCAGCGCCGTGCCGATCGTGGTGCTGACCTCGCGCGAGGCCGAGCGCGCCAAGGTGGAAGCGCTCGACCTCGGCGCGGATGACTACGTGACAAAACCGTTCGGCATGGACGAGCTGATGGCCCGGCTGCGCACCGCGCTGCGCCACCGGCTGGCGCAGGACGGCGCGCAGCCGGTGTTCCGCAGCGGCGACCTGGAAGTCGATCTGGTCCGCCGCTACGTCCGGGCGGGCGGCGTGGAAAAGAAACTATCGCCGCGCGAGTGGGACATCCTGACCCTGATGGTCGCGCATGCCGGCCGCGTGCTGACCCACCGCTTCATCCTCGGCCGCCTGTGGGGCGCGGGGGGCGACGTGCAACAGTTGCGGGTGTATGTGAGACAGATCCGTCAGAAGATTGAGGCCGACCCCGAGCGGCCCCGCCATATCCTCACCGAGACGGGCGTGGGCTACCGCCTCGCCGAGCACGAGACACCGCATGACGCTTGACGAGCTGATCCCGCCCGATCACGTGTTCGACCGCCTGCGCGCCGCCGACAAGGCGGCGCTGCTGACGGCGCTCGCCCGGGCGGCCGGCGAGCGGCTCGGGCTGGCGCCGGCCGGGATCGCCGCGGGATTGGCGGCGCGCGAGGCGCTCGGCTCGACCGGAATCGGCGGCGGCATCGCGGTGCCGCATGCCAGGATAAACACGCTGGCGGCCCCGTCCGGGTTCTTCGCCCGGCTGGACCGGCCGGTCGCGTTCGACGCGGTCGATGGCCGGCCGGTGGACCTGGTGTTCCTGCTGCTCAGCCCGGCGGCGGACGGGGAGCATCTGCGCGCCCTCGCCGCGGTGTCACGCCGGCTGCGCATGCCGGGCGTGGCCGAGGCAATGCGCACCGCCGCCCCCGCCGCCCTGCGGGCAGCTCTGCTCGGGACATAGCACGGTGGGGGCATAGCACGGTGGGGGCATAGCATTGGGAGCATCAATGGACACGTTCCGGCAGTTGCAGGCGCTCAGCCTGCTGGTCATGGCGCTGTTCGTGGCGCCGGGGGCGTTTCCGCCGCTGCGCCCGCACGCCCGCCGTCTGCGCGTCATTGCGCTGGGGCTCTATGTCGCCGGCGGCCTGGCGATCCTGGCCAACTGGCTGCTGACCCGGAACTGACCGCGAACGGGACGCCGCGCGGGAACGCTTGGTGGCGTCATTTTCGCGTCCTATAAGGCGTCGGTGCGTTTTTGTAACGCGCCGGAACCGAACCGATGGCATGCCGGCCTCCCGGCACCAGCAGGGAAATCACCGCGTGCAAGCTGCGCAGGAGCAACGCAGGCTCGACGTCCTGGACTCCTACCAGATCATGGATACGTTGCCGGAGCCGGGGTTCGACCGTATCACCGGACTGGCCGCGCGGCTGCTGGACGCGCCGGTTGCCCTGCTCTGCCTGGTGGGCGCCGACCGGCTGTATTTCAAGTCACGCCACGGCACCGCGCTGACCGAAGCACCGCGGCAGGCCGGGTTCTGTCACCTGACGGTCGAATCCCTGCGCGCGCTGGTCATTGCGGATACGCTGGCCGACCCCGCCCATGCCGGCAATCCCATGGTCACCGGCGCTCCGCATGTCCGCTTCTATGCCGGCACGCCATTGCGCGCCGCCGACGATCAGGCAATCGGCACGCTCTGCGTGCTCGACACGGTCCCGCACCCGGCCCCGGACGACGAAGCGGTGCGCGTGCTGGAAGACCTCGCCGCAACCGTGGTCGCCCTGCTCGATGCCCGGCTGCGCGAGCGGCAACTGGCGGCGGCCAGCCGCACCGCCCGGTTGCACACCGAGTTGCTGCGGCTGAGCTTCGCGGCGCCGGACTGGCCGACCATGATCCGCGCCGTGC
The DNA here is from genome assembly GCA_963709085.1 of uncultured Alphaproteobacteria bacterium. Classification (GTDB taxonomy): domain Bacteria; phylum Pseudomonadota; class Alphaproteobacteria; order Acetobacterales; family Acetobacteraceae; genus Rhodovastum. The sequence goes on along the minus strand of CAVPVB010000007.1, from coordinate 1,527,969 downwards.
TGGCGCGGATCTGTGCCACGAACGGCGCGCGTGCCGGTTCGGTGTGGCGCCTGCTGCCCGACGGCCACGTGCGCATGGCCGAATACCACGTTGCCGGACCGCCCTTGCCCGAAGCGTTCCTCGTCTGGTGCCGCAGCGCGCGACCGCCGGCGGAAGCGACGCTGATGGGCCAGGCGATGCTGCAGGGGCGCCGTTTCGCGCTCGACTTCGCCCAGGCCGAGCTCGACGGGAATGCCGGTGCTGCAGGCCTGCCGGGACGTCGGCCTGGGGGCCATCCTGGTGCAGCCGGTCAGCCTGGGCGAACGCAAATTCGTGATTACCGTGCTGTTCGAACAATCCCCCCCCGACCTGCCGGCGCTCGGCGACGGGCTGTTCGATCTGGTCGACACGCTGCGGCCGGCGATGTTCCGCCACGTCGCCGAGGAACAGCAGCATTTGCTCGGGGCGGCGCTGGACGCCGCGTCGGATTCGGTGCTGATCGTGCAGGCCGGCCCGGCCGCCGGTGCCGCCCCCAGCATCCTGTATGCCAGTGACGCGGTGTCGCGGGTGACCGGCTGGCAGCGGAGCGAAATCGTCGGCGCCTCGCCTGCCCTGTTCATGGGGCCGGAAACCGACCGGCGGCAGCTCGCCGCCATCCGCGCGGCCGCCCGCGCCGGGCGGCGCATCCGCGCGGAACTGCTGGGCCATCGCAAGGACGGCAGCAATGTGTGGGTGGAAACCGAGATCAGCACGCTGTCGGATGCCGGCGGCGTGCCGACCCATTGGATCGCCATCCAGCGCGACATCACCCGGCGGCGCGCCGACGAACGCGCACTCGCCGAGCGGAACCGCGCCTTCCGCCTGATCTTTGAGGACAACCCGCTGCCGATCTGCATCTACGAGGAAGCAACCCTGCGCTTCCTGGAAGTGAACGCCGCGGCGGTGCGGGTGTTCGGCTGGAGCCGGGACGAATTCCTCGGCCTCACCATCGCCGACCTGCGCCCGCCTGAGCAGCGCGCGGGCGTCGTGAGCGAGCTGGCCGCGCGGGGCGGCGGCTATCACAATGTCGGCCCGCTGCCCAATCTCACCCGAACCGGCGAGGTGCTGTACGTGCAGATCGCCTCGCAGCCGATGCGCTTTCAGGACCGGCATGCCCGCATCGCGGTGATCGCCGACGTGACCGAGCTGCGCCGCGCCCAGGAGGCCCTGCTGCAGTCGGAGCGGCTGAGCACGATCGGCCAGATCACCGGCGGGGTGGCGCATGATTTCAACAACCTGCTCACCGTGGTGATGCTCAACCTGAGCGACGCGCTGGCCGAGGCGCCGGCCGGCAGCGCACTGCACGACATGCTGGATTCGGCGCTGTATGCGGCCAACCGGGGGGCGGAGTTGACCAGCCAGTTGCTGTCCTACGCCCGCCGCCAGACCCTGCGCCCGCAGGTGGTGGGGCTGCACGAACAACTGGGCCGCGTGGTGCCGCTGCTGCGCCGCGCGCTCGCCGCGCGGCACCAGCTGGAAACCGCGTTCGGCGGCGCAGAGTTGACGGTGAACGTCGACCCCGCGCAGTTGGAAACCGCGGTGATGAACCTGGTGCTGAACGCCCGCGACGCCCTGCCGGAAGGCGGGCGGATCACGCTCGGGGTCGCCTGCCGCACGGTTGACGGCACCCTGCCCGCGCTGCCCGATCCGATCACGCCGGGGCGCTACGCTGCGGTGTTCGTCGAGGATTCCGGGCGCGGCATTCCCGAAGCGGCGCAGCGCCGCGTGTTCGATCCGTTTTTCACCACCAAGCAGGTGGGCAAGGGCAGCGGGCTCGGGCTCAGCATGGTGTACGGCTTCGTCCGCCAGTCCGGCGGCCATCTGGATCTGCGCAGCCGGCCCGGCAGCGGCACCCGGGTGGAACTGCTGCTGCCCGCCATCGACGCGCCGATAAAAGCGATCACGCCGCCGGCCGCCAGCCTGTTCCGTGCCGAGGGCATGACGGTGCTGCTGGTCGAGGACCAGGAGGCGGTGCTGCGCGTGGTGTCGCGCCATTTCGCTGGCCTCGGCTTCCGGGTGCTGGCGGCGGGCAGCGCCGAAGCGGCGCTGCCGCTGCTGCACGGCAGCGACCCCATCGACCTGCTGTTCAGCGACGTGGTGCTGCCGGGCAGCATGGACGGAGCCGCGCTGGCCGGGCTCGCTCTGACCTTGCGGCCGGGCCTGCGGGTGCTGCTGACCTCGGGCTTTGCCGGCGATTCATCGGATGGCGCCGGGCGTTTCAACCTGCTCCGCAAGCCCTATCTGCGCCGCGACCTGATCGCCGGCCTGGAGCTTGTATTGGCTGCCCCGCCCCCTGCTGCGGAGCAGCGCTAAGTAAAGCGGCGGGGAATGATCATCGGCGCGATGATGCCAAGACCGATGCCCCAGAAACCGTTGATGGCGACCGAGCGCAGCATGGCGTCCGGCGCCCAGCCGGCGGCAATCGGCATTCCCTTGAGCGGGGCCACCACGAACCAGTCCACCGCCGCGGCCAGCAGGCCGAAGCCAAGGCCGACCGGCCATTTGGGCACGCGCGGCAACCACGGCAGGATGATGCCGAACACCACGCCGTACAGCCCCATCCAGAAGCACAAATCGGCAAGCCGCGGAATATGCAGCGGCCCCGAGGGCGAAAAATCGTAAGGGTGGAACGGCACCAGGCCGTAACCGTACAGTACCCAGACCATGCCCTGGTAAAACACCATGACGGACAGGGCAGCGGCGACGAAGCCGAGGCCGGCACGCAGCAGGATCTTCATTGGGTCGTTCCCCCCGATTGCCGGCCGGCGCCGCCGACCAAGGAAAACCAGCGCCGGACGCCGGCACGCACATCACTTCGCGCGGTAGGGGCGGTGGCAGGCGCCGCAGGCATCGGCGGTGGCCTTGAAGGCGATGGCGAAGGCGGCCGGGTCATTGGCATCGGCGGCCTTGACCAGGGTCTCGGCGGCGGCAGAGAGATTCGCCGCCGCCTTCTCGAAGCCGGCGCGATCCGACCATACCGCCGGCAGCGCCTTGGTGTCCTTCTCGGTGCCCTTCGGGAACAGCGCCGGGATCACCTTCGACCAGGCCAGAATCGCCTCGGCGTTCGCCTTGAACGGCTTGACATCGGCGGTCCGGGCGTCGACCGCGCGCTTGAGGTCACCGAGATTGGCCCCCTGCAGGAGATAGCCGGCCTGCCTGATCGCGACCAGGGTGGCCGGCGCCAGTTCCACCTCGTCCGCCCGCGCCCCCGCCGGCGCCCCGAACAGGCTCAACAGCGCGACCGCCAGAAACGCTTGTTTCATTACATCTTTATCCCTGTTTCGCCGGCGCTGCGGAATCCGGCTTCCCGGATTGATCACACACCGCTGCACATGGCCCGGCGTTCGGGACCGCGCAAGGTTTGGCAACGTTCCCGGGTCACGGAAAACCGCGGGAATCCGGCCAGCGGATACCCTTTTGAAACGCCTGCCGGACTATACTAAACATGCTGCGGCGCAGCATTGACATTGGCGCGTATCGGTGGCGGTCACCCTCTCCGACAGCCGGAACGTGCCCCGGTAAGGCAAGGCTCCGAATGACACACGCATTCCCCCTCCATCCCGCCCGCCGCCCGGCCGCGGGACGCCCGCGATGACGCGCACCAGCCACACTTTCGCCGATCTGGCGCTCGGCCAATCGGCCACGATCAGCCGCGTGGTGACCGCCGAGGATCTCTTTGTGTTCGCCCATGTCAGCGGCAACCTGAACCCGCTGCACCTGCCGGGCAGCCCCGGCCACAACGGACGCGATGATCCGCCGGCGCCATCCATGTGGATCGGCTCGTTGTTCTCCGCCGTGCTGGGCAACCTGTTGCCGGGGCCGGGCACGCTTTACGAGGCGCAGACGCTGCGCTTCACCGGCCGCGCGCATGTCGGCGACACGCTGACCGTGCATGTCGAGGTGATGGAAAAGCGGCCGCCGCAGACCGTGGTGCTGGCAACCGTGGTGCGCCATGGCAACGAAGTCATCGCCGAGGGCGTGGCCGAGGTGCGCCCGCCATCCGAGCACGCCGAGGTTGAGGACACCGCGCTGCCCGGCATCACGGTGGCGCGCCACCGCCATGTCGAGCGCCTGCTGGGGGCCTGCCGCGACCTGCCGCCGATGCGCACCGCCGTGGTGGCGCCGGAGGAGGAGAACGCGCTGCTCGGCGCCATCGCGGGCGGGCGGGCGGGGCTGATCGTGCCGATCCTGATCGGTAACGCGGCCCGTATCCGCGCCACCGCCGCCGCCTGCGGCGCCAACCTGAGCGGCTGCGAAATCGAGGACGTGCCAGGCGACGATGCCGCCGCCGCGCGCGCGGTGGAAATGGTGCTGCAGGGCAACGCGGCCACGCTGATGAAGGGCCACCTGCACACCGACACGCTGCTCAAGCATGTGGTGAAGTCCGATGGCGGGCTGCGCACCGGCCGGCGCATCAGCCATGTGTACGTGCTGGACGCGCCCTCCCTGCCGGAGCTGATCCTGGTCACCGACGCGGCCATCAACATCGCCCCCACTCTCGATGACAAAGTGGACATCGTGCAGAACGCCATCGACGTGGCGTTGGCGCTCGGCATCGTGCAGCCGAAAGTGGGCATCCTGGCGGCGGTCGAGACGGTGAACCCGAAGATGCCGTCAACGCTGGACGCGGCTTCGCTGTCGAAGATGGCCGAGCGCGGGCAGATCACCGGCGGCATCGTCGATGGGCCGCTGGCCATGGACAACGCCATCAGCCTGCTGGCGGCGCGCGCCAAGGGGCTGACCTCGAAGGTCGCGGGGCGGGCCGACATCCTGGTGGCGCCGAATTTGGAGGCAGGCAACATTCTCGCCAAGGAATTCACCTTCGCCGCCCAGGCCGAGGGTGCCGGGCTGGTGGTGGGGGCGAAAGTGCCGATCCTGCTGACCAGCCGGTCGGACGGCGCGCTTTCGCGGCTGTTTTCCTGCGCGGTCGCTGTCCTGTTCATGCACTGGAAGACCAGCGGGCGCAGCGCGCTGGCACCGAAGGCCGCAGCATGACCCGCCATCTTGTCACCCTGAATTCCGGCTCGTCCTCGATCAAGTTCTCGCTGTACGAGGCCGATGGCGGGCTGAATGAGCTGGCGGTCGGGCTGATCGAAATGGTCGGTCCCGGCGGGCGGCTGGTGGTGCGCGACGGCGCCGGCGCGGTGACCCACGAGGAGCACTGGGACGAACCGCTCGGCCCCTCTTTCCACACCTGCGCCTTCCAGCGCGTGCTGGCGTGGCGGCAGACCGCCTTTCCCGACATCAACGTGGTGGCGGCCGGGCATCGCGTGGTGCATGGCGGGGCTAAATTCCGCGAGTCGGTGATCATTTCCGACGCCGTGGTAGATGAGTTGAAGACCTTCATTCCGCTCGCGCCGCTGCACCAGCCGCATAATCTGGCGGGCATTCGCGGCGCGCGGGAAGCCTGGCCGCATGTAACGCAGGTGGCGTGTTTCGACACCGCGTTTCATTTCGGTCACGCCTTCGTGCACCAGACCTACGCCCTGCCGCGCACCCTGTTCGATGAGGGTGTGCGGCGTTACGGGTTCCATGGGCTTTCTTACGAATACGTGGTGCGCCGGCTGCGCGAAATCGCGCCGCTGCATGCCGAAGGGCGGGTGATCGCCGCGCATCTGGGCAACGGGGCGTCGATGTGCGCCATTCGCGGCGGGCGCTCGATTTCCAGCACGATGGGGTTTTCGGCGGTCGATGGGCTGCCGATGGGCACGCGCACGGGTCAGCTCGATCCGGCGGTGGTGCTGTATCTGATCCAACAGAAGGGCATGGAGCCGCAGGCGGTGGCGGACATGCTGTACCGGCAATCCGGGCTGCGCGGCATTTCGGGCTTCTCGCAGGACATGCGCGAATTGCTGGCCTCGCCCCGGCCGGAGGCGACGCAGGCGATCGAGTATTTCATTGCCCGCATCCGCCACGAGACCGGCGGCCTGGCGGCCGACCTGAAGGGGGTGGACGCGCTGACCTTCTCCGGCGGCATCGGCGAGCATGCCTGGCAGGTGCGCGAGCGGGTGCTGGACGGGCTGGAGTGGCTGGGCGTGTCGCTGGACCGCGCGGCGAACCAGGCCGGAGCGACGGTGATTTCGGCGGAGCAGTCGCGGGTGAAGGTGTTCATCGTGCCGACCGATGAGGAAGGCATGATCGCCCGGCATACGCTGGATTTGCTGGACCGGATGGTGGCGTTGCAGGATTAAGGAAGGCCAGGGCTCTGCCCTGGACCCGCTAAGGGCGGAGCCCTTAGAACCCATTCTAAAGTAAGGGGTCCAGGGGCCTCTCGGCCCTTGGCGGGTCCAGGGCAGAGCCCTGGCCTTCCTTACCTTAAAGAGGAGCAGCCCATGGTCGATCCCGAAGAAGTCGGCCTGTCGGCCGCAAAGCTCGCGCGCATCGAGGCCTGGGCGCAGCGCCTGGTGGATGACGGCAAGCTGCCCGGTGTCATTACCCTGGTTACCCGGCGCGACCAGGTGGCGCATCTGCATGTCTGCGGCCACGCGGACATCGCCCGCGGCGTGAAGCTCGCCACCGACAGCATCTTCCGCATCTACTCGATGACCAAGCCGCTGGCCACCGTGGCGGCCATGATGCTGTACGAAGAAGGGCGGTTCCAGCTCGACGACCCGATCACACGGTTCCTGCCCTGCTTCGCTCACATGCGCGTCTATACCGGCGGCAGCCGCGGGAAGTTCGACACCGTGCCGGCCGAACGCGACATCACGTTCCGCGACCTGATGACGCACACCTCCGGCCTGACCTATGGGTTCATGGAGGCGCATCCGATTGATGCCGTGTACCGGGCGAACGGCATCGATTTCCAGACCTCGGAGGCAACGCTCGGCGAGGTGGTGGAGCGCCTCGCGGCGGTGCCGCTGATCGCGCAGCCGGGGCGGGCATGGAACTATTCGGTCGCAACCGACGTGCTGGGCCACCTGGTGGCGGTGATATCGGGACAGAGTTTTGAGTCGTTTCTGCAGGAACGGGTGCTGGGTCCGCTCGGCATGGATGACACCGGGTTTTTCGTGCCGGCGGAGAAGGTTGCCCGGTTCGCGGCCAATTACGGGCGCGGGGCCGATGGCGGTCTGGTGCTGATCGACGATCCGGTATCGAGCATTTTCCGCACGCAGCGGCAAATTGCGTCGGGCGGCGGCGGGTTGTGCTCGACGGTTTTCGATTACTTGCGGTTCTGCCGGATGATGCTGAACAAGGGCGAACTGGAAGGCGTGCGGCTGCTGGGCCGCAAGACGGTGAACCTCATGACCAGTAACCATCTGGGCGGCGACATGGCCGATCTGGGCACGCCGCGTTTCTCGGAATCGAGCTATGTCGGCATCGGGTTCGGGCTGGGGTTTTCGGTAATGCTCGATCCGGCAAAGGCGCAAATTGTCGGCACGGTGGGCGAATATGCCTGGGGGGGAGCGGCGAGCACGTCGTTCTGGGTTGATCCGGGGGAGCAGATGATTGTGATTATGCTGACGCAGTTGATGCCGTCTTCGACGTATCCGATCCGACGGGAGTTGCGGGTGTTGAGTTATGCGGCGGTGGTGGAGTGAGGGCGGGGGCGCTGAGGTCCCCGCCCTGACGGCCTTCGCTTCGTATGATGTTTTCTTGAAGACCGTCCATACTGGCGCGTGATGCGCCTGTTCAGGCACCGTGCCGTGTTATCTGCCGCGACACAACGGAAGACGCCCTGTCTTCCTGACGCACCTGCGGTTCACGTCACAAGGCACGCGAATGCGAATTCAGAATCTCCCTGCCCTCGATGGCCGCTATTGGGTGGTCATGCTGGCCGCGAGCCTCCTGGGCACTGCCCTGGGTGACTTCCTTTCGAATGATCTTGATCTCGGGTTTCTCGGAGGATTGTTGCCGCTGGGTCTGGTGCTCACCGCGATCCTGCTGGCGGAAGGTCGCGCACGAGCCGCGAGCGAGTTCTATTACTGGGGGGCGATCGTCACCACGCGGGCGATGGCAACCAATCTTGCCGATCTCGCGACGCATGGACTTAAGCTCGACTACGTTTGGGTTGCGATGGCCCTGGCCGCGCTGCTCGTCGCGACGCTGGCACTTGGCCGCCCCAGAGCGTCACCGGCAAGCAATTTTCGGAACATTTTACCCGCGACCAACGACCGTTACTGGATCGCTATCCTGATCGCCAGCACGATGGGAACGGTTGCTGCGGATTTCGTCGCCGACGGGCTGGGGTTGGGTGCGGGGTTGGCATCCGTACTTATGGGATCAATTTCGTTCCTCTTTATATTTCAGATTGGCGCAATCCATCTGCCAGGCAAGGCGGAATACTGGGTTGCCCTCCTCCTGGTACGTACGACTGGCACAGTTACGGCTGATTTCCTGTCAGGCAAGGATGGGCTGGGTATCGGTCTCATGTGGAGTGCCGCGATTTTGGCAGGGCTGCTGGTGGCCCTTCTCTGTTTTTCGCGATCCGCCGTTGCAACGGCCTTGCCCGATGTGAATCCGGATCGATGCCTCGAATGAGCAGACGCTCGGCAAGCAAGGGCGGATAAGCGGAGCGCAATCCACCGCCGCGCTCGCTGCTTATGCGCGGCGTCGGTCGGCGGATCGCTGGTCAGCCTCATACTTCGCCCTGAATCACCTGCTCAAACGTCCACGGGCATTCGGCAGGGAACGTAGACACCGCAATATCCGTCTCAATAGAAGCTTTCCGGCGCGCGAGGCGGTAAGCCGAAATCATCGCCTCGTCCAGCTTCGCCTTGAGGCTGGGGTTGTCGGCCAGATGGTCCGTGAGTTCGTCGCGGGCATTCTCGATCGACAGGCGCCACGAATTGCCGCGGCGCTCCGGTTGGTGCTGCCATTTCAGCAAATGCAGCAGCAGGACGGTCAGCCGGGAGACCAACTCGCGCTTTTCGCTGCGGCCCATGCTCTCGATTTCCTCGGCGATATGGGCGATGTCGGCGGCCGACAGCTTGCCGGCGCGGAGCAAGGCGCTCTGCTCGGTGGCCCAGGCGTAAAAGTCACGGTCGTACAGGTCGCTCATGGTCCCCCCTCGGCTTTGGGCGGATACGGATGGCGGGTCACAGCCTCAAGGTTCATCCTGCATCGCCTGCTCGAACGTCCACGGGCATTCGGCCGGGAAGCTGTCCTCCGCCAGATCGGTCTCCCGCTCCGCGATCAGCACGGCATCGCCATAGGCTTCAACCAGAATAGACCCAAGATGGGGGCGCAGGCTCGGGTTGTCGCCGAATACCCGGCCGACCTGCCGGCGTTGCTCGCGGATGGTCAGCAGCCAACTCTTGCCACGACGCTCCGGCTGGAAACGCCATTTCAGCAAATGCGCCAGCAAAACGGCGAGCCGGTTGGTCAGCTCGCGCTTTTCGCTGCGGCCCATGCTCTCGATTTCCTCGGCGATATGGGCGATGTCGGCGGCCGACAGCTTGCCGGCGCGGAGCAAGGCGCTCTGCTCGGTCGCCCAGGCATAGAAGTCGCGGTCATACAGGTCGCTCATGGCTCCCCTCAGCTTTGGGCAGCGGAGGCTTGTGGGCGGGCAAACATCCACGTCAACTTCGATGGCTTCCCGAGACACATTGCGGCCGGACGCGGCATGCGCAAGGTCCTGCTCGTTTCCCTCGAGCCGTCCGCCCCCTCCCCCCGCCCCCTCCCACAAGGGGAGGGGGTGAAGAGTTCTCAGTGCTTCTTCACGGCCTCGATCGCGTCGGTAACCATTTTCCGGTCCTGGCTGTCCGGCGGCAGCAGGTCGAGCACGCGGTGCCAATAACTCTCGGCGGCGTCGGCGTGGCCGGCCTGGGCCTCGGCCATGCCGAGATACCACAGCACCTCGGGGCGCCTGGCGTCGGTCTGCTCGGCACGGCGCAGCAGGCCGACGGCGCGCAGCGGAATCGGGGCCTCCGGTTTCTGCGCCTGGATCATCGCCTCGACCCCCTGCATCAGCACATCAACATCACCGGGGCGCAGGGCGGCGGCGTGTTCATACGCGTCGGCGGATTTGTCGAGCCTCGGCCAGCACCGCATAGGCGCGGCCGAGGCGCAGCCAGCCATCGGCGTCGTTCGGGTTCGCTGCCAGCTTGGCGGCAAGCTGGGCGACCATGCCGTTGATCATGGCCGACCGCTCCGCCTCGGTCATGGTGGCGGCGGCGGCCGTCTGGTCGGGGCTGGGGCCGGCAGCGGACGCGGGCGATGCCGGCGCCGGCGCGGCGGGCGGCAGCGCCGGCGCCGCGAGGCCGCTCAGTTTCGCCGTCTCGTTGATGCGGCGGGCGATCTCGCCGCGCATGTCCTCATCGGAAATCTCGCCGGCGAGCTTCACCCAGGCGTCGATCGCCTGCTGGCCGCGGCCGGCCTGCGAATCGGCGGTCGCCATGTAGAAGCGCGCGAGCGGATTCGCCGGGTCGGCCTTCAGCGCATTGCCGAATGCCTCGCGCGCGGCGGGCGTGACCACGCCGTCGGAGGCGAGCACCAGCATCTCGCCATAACCGGCATAGCTGTCGGGGCTGGTATCGCCGAGCGCAATCACGTTGTGAAAGGCCTCGGCGGCGCCCTGCCAGTTGCCGATGGTGGCGAGCGTGCGGGCATAAATCTGCCAGCCGTCGCGGTTGTTCGGGTCGTGCTTCAGCTTTTCGCCCAGCGTCGCGGCCATCTTCGCCATGTCGGGGTGATTGGCGCCGTCGGCCGGCGGCGCGCCACGACCGGCCACGCGAAGGGCAAACGGGGCATCCGGAATGCCCGGAGCACCCAGCGTCAGATACAGACCGGCGGCACCGCCGGCCACCAGCAGCACCACCACCACCGCCAGCGCCGGGCTGCGGCGCGTCGCCGCCGCTCCCTCGGGCGCCGCACCGGCGGCGGCGAGCAGGCGGCGCTCGATCTCCAGCCGCGCCGATTGCGCCTCGGCCTCGCCGATCAGGCCGCGGGCGATGTCGCGGTCCAGCTCCTTCAACTGGTCGCGGTAGACTTCCGTGTCGTAGCGGGCACGGTCGGGCAAGGCGCGGCCGGCACGCAGCACCGGCAGCACGAGCAGCAAACCCGCGGCCAACGTCATGACGGCAAGCAGGACAACCAGCGCGATCACGCCTCAGGCTCCTTGAGAATTTGCGCGACCCGGGCGCGTTCGGCCTCGGTCAGCGGCGGCGGAGGGGGAACCGACCCGGGCCGGCGCCGCAGAAACACAACCACACCGATGCCGCCGGCCACGAGGACCAGGGCCGGGCCGAACCACAGCAGCAGCGTGGCGGTCTCCAGCGGCGGCTTCAGCAGCACGAAATCGCCGTAGCGATCGACCAGGAACTGGCGCGCCGCCGCGTCACTGTCGCCGGCCACCAGCCGCTCGCGCAGCAGCACGCGGATGTCCTTCGCCAAATCGGCATTCGATTCGTCGATCGATTCGTTCTGGCAGACCAGGCAGCGCAGGGTGCGGCTGATGTCGCGCGCCCGCGCCTCCAGCGCCGGATCGGCCAGGCGCTCGCGCGGTTCCACCGCCCGGGCAAGGCCGGGCGCCAGCAGCAGCAGGACGAACAGCAGGCGGATCATGACTGCTCCAGCCGGCGCAGCAGGGGCAGCAATTCGCGGTCCACCGCCTCGGGACTGAGCGGGCCGACGAATTTCTTGCGAATGCGGCCGGTCTTGTCGATCACATAAGTCTCCGGGACGCCATAGACGCCGAAATCGATGCCGGTGCGGCCATTCAGGTCAAGGCCGACCCGGCGATAAGGATTGCCGCCGTCATCCAGCAGCTTCTGCGCAGCCTCCGGCTTGTCCTTGTAGGCAATCCCGGTGATCGCGATTTTTTCCTGATTGGCCAGGCGCATCAGCACGGGATGCTCGATGCGACAAGGCACACACCAGGAAGCGAAGAAATTCACCACCACAACCTGGCCGCGCAACGACGACGAAGCCACGTTCCCGCCCCCCGCCAGCGACGCAAGGTCAAATTCGGGCGCCGGCTTGTCGATCAGCGCCGAGGGCAGCTCGTGCGGATCACGGTCGGACCGCAAGGCCCAGGCGAAATAGCCGGCCAAAGCAATGAATGCCGCCAACGGCAGCAGATATAGCAGCTTGCGCATGGGGGGTTACACCGGGGGGCGGGGCGTGAGGAAGGAAGGAAGGCCAGGGGCTCTGCCCCTGGACCCCGCCAAGGGCCGAGAGGCCCCTGGACCCCGCTCATTGGAGGGTTGTTTGAGGAGGGGGGTGAGGCGGGGCCGCGGCATCTCCTCACCCCCCTCCTCAAACAACCCTCTAAACGAATGGGTTCCAAGGGCCTCTCGGCCCTTGGCGGGTCCAGGGCAGAGCCCTGGCCTTCCTTCCTCCCTTACGTCCCGGCCCACCCGCGTCACTCCCCAGGCGCAAGCTGTGCGCCGCGGGCGCGGGCGGCGATGCCGATGCGCCAGCGGCGGTCGCTGAGGCTGACGAGGCCGCCGAACGCCATGATGACGGCGCCGAGCCAGATCCAGGGCACCAGGGGCTTGTAGTAGGCGCGCACGGTCCAGCCGCCGTTCGGATCGGGATCACCGATGGCGACGTAGAGGTCGGCGAGCAGGTTGGTGCGGATGGCGGTCACCGCGGTGGTCTGCTGCTGCAGCGGGAAGAAACGGCGCTGCGGGTGCACCACGGCGACCGGGCTGCCATTGCGGGTGATGGCGATGGTGGCGTCGTCGTAGAGGTAGTTCGGGCCGGTGTGGCGCTCCACGCTGTCCAGATGCAGCGTGTAGCCGGCCACGGTCATGTCGCCGCCGGGCTTGAGGATGTCGATGTTCTCGCTCTCGAAGGCGGAGGCGGCGATGCCGGCGACGGTAATGGCCAGGCCCATATGAGCGAAGGTCATGCCCCAGGCGGCGCGCGGCAGGTGGATGGCGCGGTGCAGGCTGTCGGCCAGCGGAAGGCGGAACAGGCTCAGCCGGTCGGCAAGGGCCACGGTGGCGCCGCCGAAGGCCCAGGCGGCGAGGCCAAGGCCGAGCACGGCAAGCACCGGACCGCCATTAGTGACGTAGAAGGCCGCCAGAATAACCAGAATGGCGAAGCCAAAGGCAGCCCAGAGACGCTGCAGCACGGCCAGCAGATCGCCGCGCTTCCAGGCCAGCATGGAGCCGGGGCCGACGGCGAGCAGCAACGGCACCATCAGCGGCACAAACGTCTGGTTGAAGAACGGAAAACCGACGGAGATTTTCGGCCCGCCGACGGCGTCGAGGAACAGCGGGTAGAGCGTGCCGATGAACACGGTGGCGGCACCGCAGGCCAGCAGCAGGTTGTTCAGCACCAGCGCGCCCTCCCGCGAGATCGGCGCGAACAGGCCGCCGCCTTTCAGCACCGGGGCACGGACAGCGTAAAGCGTCAGCGAGCCGCCGATGGCGAGCACGAGAAGAAGGAGGATGAAGGCGCCGCGGGCAGGGTCGGTGGCGAAGGCATGCACCGATGTCAGCACGCCGGAACGCACCAGGAAGGTGCCGACGAGGGAGAGGGAAAACGTGATGATGGCGAGCAGGATCGTCCAGCTTTTCAGCGTGTCGCGCTTTTCCACCACGATGGAGGAATGGATCAGCGCGGTGCCGACGATCCACGGCATCAGCGAGGCGTTCTCGACCGGGTCCCAGAACCACCAGCCGCCCCAGCCCAGCGTGTAGTAGGCCCACCAACTGCCCATGGCGATGCCGATGGTCAGCGCGCACCAGGAAGCGAGCGACCACGGGCGCACCCAGCGTGCCCAGGCAGCGTCCACGCGACCCTCGATAAGGGCGGCGACGGCGAACGAAAACGCCACCGAGAAGCCGACATAGCCGAGGTAAAGGAAGGGCGGATGGAAGGCCAGGCCCGGGTCCTGCAGCACCGGGTTGAGCCCGCGCCCGTCCGGCGGCGGCACCAGGGCGCGCAGGAAGGGGTTGGAGGTGAGCAGGATGAACAGCAGGAAGCCGACGCCGATCATGCCCTGCACCGACAGCACGCGCGCCCGCAGCGCCGGCGGCAGGTTGGCGCCGAAGGCCGCGACGGCGGCGCCGCACAGGCTGAGCATGAAGACCCACAGGAGCATCGAGCCCTCGTGGTTCCCCCAGACGCCGGAGATTTTATAGAGCAGCGGCTTGGCCGAATGGCTGTTCTCGATGACGTTGATCACCGAGAAATCGGAGACGATGTAGGCATGCATCAGCACCCCCATCGCCACCGCGATCAGCAGGAACTGGGTCAGCGCGGCCGAGCGGCCGACATCCATCCAGCCCGGGTTTCGCCGCGCCGCACCGAGGATCGGCACGGTGGCCTGCACCAGGGCCACGAACAGGGCGAGGATCAGGGCGAAGTGCCCGGTCTCGATGATCATGATGTACCGACGATCAGGGTTGCTTGCGATCAGAGCCGTGGAGGTTCCGGCCGCCGGCGGGGTCGGTCGGGTCTGGTGCACAGGGCCGCGGGGCGACCCGCGCGCTTCCTAGCGTGATCGCGGCCCCCGGTCCAGCAGGGGACGGCACGCCCTCGACGCGGACCGGCAACATGGCAGCGATGTCATGCCCAGCGGAAGCCGGTGATCGACGACTTTGCTGCGCCGCAACAAACCCGAATCGAACAGGGTAAGGGGCGGCCATGACCGGCGGGACAATACATTAGTATGAGCTGCCGCCGCGCTTCCTGCGGAGAGCAAAATGTCTTCGGCAACGCGTGCTGGCACTGCAACGGAGTCCGCGTGGTTGCCGATTCTTCATGCTTCAGTGACTTTTCGCTGGCGGCCTCGTTCCAATCATCATAAGGTTTCGTCATCTATGAGACGGGGGCAGATAACAGCCACGCCTGCATGGAACGCAACATCGTTCCGGAGTGCGCAGAGCGTGGGAGTTTGCCTCTTGTAGGAGGAAAATGTTCGAATCACGGCCCTGTCGGCGCATGGATTTGTGCGCCCTGCGTCCTGAGTGCGCGCGCCACCGTCCGGGCGTTGCCGCAGGCAGCCGGCCGACTCCCCGCTCCCCAGCGGCTGCGGCCGCATGCCTGTCGCTTTGTTACCCAACCTGCGGCGGGCCGGCGGCCGCCCCCATAAGGAAATGTCCATGAAATCTGTGCCCAAGCCGCTCGCCGGACCCGCCGGCCTGTCCGCCGCCAGTCCGGCATCCACCGCGATCGATTGGGCACGTACGTCCGCGACGCTTGTTCTTGGCGGCATGGCGGCCGCGATTTTGGCACCGTCGCACCCGGCGCACGCCGTGCCGGCCTTCGCCGGACAGACCGGACAGCCCTGCGTGTTCTGCCATATCGGCGCTTTTGGCCCGCAGCTCACCCCGGCCGGCCGCGCCTTCAAGATCGGCGGCTACACGCAGACCGGCGGCGAGGGATTGGCGTCGCAGATTCCGCTGGCCGTGTATTTCCAGGAATCCTTTACCTCCCTCGGCAAGGGGTATCCGTCCGACGACATCCCGCACCGCTATGCTTCCAACAACAACGTCAACATCGATCAGGCCAGCATATTCCTCGCCACCAACATCGGCGAGCACACCGGCATCTTTTCGCAGTGGACGGCAACCGATAATTTCAGCGCGGTCGCCATGGACAATACGGATTTCCGTCCGTACACGACCGAATTCGAGGTCAACGACACGACATTGCGGGTAGGCATGTCGGTCAACAACAACCCGACGGTGCAGGACCCCTACAACAGCTCGTTCGCCTGGGGCTATCCGTTCATCAGCCCGTCGCCAACCCTTCAGCCCGGACCCGCGGCCAACGTCATGCTGAACAGCGAATTCAACCAGAACTCCATCGGCGCCACCGTGTATGCCTGGTACGATCGCAGCATCTATGTCGATGCCGGGATTTACACGTCGCAGAGCAACTGGCTGCTCAGCAGGCTCGGCAATTCCTACGGCGTCGGCGGCATCCAGGGCGTGGCCCCCTATGCACGGGCCGCCTATGAGTGGAACTGGAACGAGGGGTCCGAGACCGCGCAGTCGGCCCATGTCGGCGTCATTTTCATGGACGCCAATGTCAACCCCATCGATCCCAACGCCGCGAATGACAATCCAGGTGTGACCGGCATTTACGGCCGCGACCACTATACCGATCTGACATTCGATGGCGGCTATCAGTTCCTGGGCGACGGCACCCATATCGGCACGTTCCTGGCCAACTATACGCATGAGTGGCAGGGCCTGACCGGCTCGGCAAATATTGCCAACGCCGCCAATGCCGCGGCCGGCACCCCCACCAACTATGGCAACAGCTATGAACTCGACAAGGTGCAGCTGTCCGCCTCCTACTGGTTCCGCAACACCTATGGCCTGACGCTGGCCTGGCAGGGCATCTGGGGCAAAAAGAACCCGGTTCTGTACGTCCCCGACGAAGTGACGGGCAGCAACAATAACGGCCCCAACACCAGCACCTTCATCGTCGAGGCCGACTGGGTGCCGTTCGGCAAGGAAGATTCCTGGGCGCGGCCGTTCGCCAACCTGAAGATCGGCCTGCAGTACTACGCCAACACGCAGTTCAACGGCGGCAACTCGAACTACGATGGCTATGGCCGCAGCGCCAGCAACAACAACACGATCTACCTGTTCGCCTGGCAGGTGTTCTGAGTGCGCGCCGGCGGTATCGCATGCCGCCGGCGACCAAATCTGTAATTGCATCCGATACCGGGGCGGGCCAACCTTCCTGCCCCTGCCATCAACGGAGGAAACATCATGCATGCCAGAATGGCCGCGCTTGCCGCGGTATCGCTTGCCTGCGTCGCCTGCTGGCCCGGCCCGGGCGGCGTGGCACGGGCCGAACCCGGCCACGACATCCCGCAATCCGTCGCCCTGGAACACAAGAGCGTGCTGGCCTACCTGCGCCGCATCGCCGAGAAACCCACAGCGGAGGGTGCCGCGGCACAGAAGGTGATCGACCTTCTGGTGCCCCACATGGCCAAGGAGGAGGAATTCATCCTGCCGCCGCTGACTTTGCTGCCCGAACTGGCCGCGGGCAAGGTCACGCCGGACATGCGCTGGGCCATCCCCCTGGCCGAACGCGTCCAGAAGGAACAGGCCGCCCTGCTGAAGATCCATGACGGATTGAGCGAGGCCTTCATCGCGCTGCTGGACGCCGCGGAGACTGAGAACGACGAGGTCACGGTCGGATTCACCAAGGACCTGGCCGCCGACGATCTGGGCGACCGGGAAGTCACCGAGCCACTCACCATTCTGGTCGGCAAAGTCCTGCGGAGCCGGTTGCCCGCGCAATGAGGCCAACCGGACCTGATCTGATGCGAAGCGGAGTGTCTCAATGCTGCGAATATTTCACATGAAACCGGGGCGGCCGACCCTGGACGCGCCTGCCATCAACGGAGGACACATAATGCATGTCAGAATGGCCGCGCTCGCCGCGGTGTCGCTCGCCTGCGTTGCCTGCTGGCCCGGCCCGGGCGGTGTGGCACGCGCCGATACAGCGTTGCCCATCCCTCAATCCGAACGCGTTGAGTCCGAAGGGGTGCTGGACAACCTGCGAGAAATCGGCAAGCGCAACACGCCCACCGGCCAGGCGGCGCAGAAGGTTCTCGATCTGCTGACACCGCACATTGCCCAGGAGGAGGAATTCATCCTGCCGCCGCTGGTGCTGCTGCCGGCGCTGGCCAACGAAGTTCCCGCCCCGGACATGCGCTGGGCCATCGCCCTGGCCGACCGCGTCAAGGCCGAGCACGCGGCGCTGGAGAAGACTCACAAGGCTTTGAGTGCAGCTTTTGTCGCGCTGCAGGACGCCGCGAAGGCGGAAGGCGACCGGACCACGGCAGGATTCGCGGGCGATCTGATCGCCGATGACCTGGGCGACCAGGAGATCATCGAGCCGGCCGTGATCGTGATCGGCGATTATTTGCGCAGCCAGTTGCCAGCGAAATAAGACAAGGCGGCGACGCCGGCCCGATGCGGCCGGCGTCGCCGGCGTCAATGGTGGAGGGTTTTCAGGAAGGCGATCACATCATGCCGCTTCTTGTCGTCCTTGAGGCCGCCATAGGTCATCCTGGTGCCGGGCACGGTGGTCTGCGGCGAGTTGATCCATTTGTCGAGCGTCTCCTCGGTCCAGATCATGCCGGCTCCCTTAAGGACCTCGGAATAGTTAAACAGGGGCAATGTTCCGGATTTCCGGCCGACGACCCCATACAGTGATGGCCCGACCCGGTTTTTGCCCTCGATCGCCTCGTGACAGAGGTTGCAGATCGTCTTGAACACCGTCTTGCCGGCCTCGGCATCCTGCGCATGGGCCGGCAGTGTCGAACCAGTGATGAAGAAGAGGGCGCCGGCGACGAGACAGACTCGTATCATGCGGGGCTCCTGTTTATTGTGGCAATGAACGACTTCAAACTACCAAAAGCATAGGAGTCAAAACAAAGAAAAGCCAGAAACTAATTGTAAT
Organism: uncultured Alphaproteobacteria bacterium; assembly: GCA_963709085.1. Classification (GTDB taxonomy): domain Bacteria; phylum Pseudomonadota; class Alphaproteobacteria; order Acetobacterales; family Acetobacteraceae; genus Rhodovastum. The sequence continues at coordinate 1,509,624 of CAVPVB010000007.1, read as the reverse complement.
AGCAGGTTAGAAATTACTTGAGCGATCAGCGCGTCATCAATATCTAATTTGATGATTGCGGCATTTTTTCGGTAAAACCGCCCGCGCACCACGGCAAGTAGTGGCGCATGGCGACGCCGGGCGAATGGGTCCGGCGCCGCTTACCGATGTCCTGGCCTGCGTCAGTCGTGGAGGGTCTTAAAATAAGCTATAAGGTCGCGCCGCTTCTGCGCGTCTTTTAGCCCGGTATAGGTCATCTTAGTGCCAGGAACCATCTTCTGGGGGTCCTCATCGTAGTTGAAGAGAACATCCTCGGTCCAGACGATTCCCGAGTTCTTGTTGGCATCCGAGTAGGCATATCCCGGAACTGTGCCGGAATGCCGACCGATCACACCATAGAGCGATGGCCCGACCCGATTCTTGTTCTTGACCGCGTCGTGACAGAGGTTGCAGATCGCCTTGAAGACCTTCTTCCCTGCCTCGGCGTCCTGCGCGTGGGCAGACTGCATCGAAGCGGGTACGGCGAAGAGGAAACCGGCGACAAGGAGGACTCGTTTCATGCAGGGCTCCAGCACGGGAGGTGAACAAAATCAAAACTTAAGAAAATTTATATGCAATGGATCGGGTTAACGCAAGCGCGTATTCGACAAATGACATGACTTATCTCGCGCTGCAGCAAGACTGCCAGATGATGCTGGGGCAGAATTCGGTTACTGTACGTCTTATGTCAGTTTTTTTTGCACGAAGGGCGACATCGCGCCGCCCGGGCGGGCAGGAGCATGAGCACTCAGCTACGCTGACAAATCCTCGCCGCGGACCGCATACAACCAGATGCCGGTTTGCCACAGGGCCACAGGTCATGGCAGGGCAGGTTGTCGATGCGAGACGTTACCGTCGCGCCGCTAAAGCAACGAAATATACATTACTTACACAGAAACGATTCGCCGCCACCGGCATCTCCTACGGAATGGGGTCAAGGGGCCCACCGGCCCCTTGCGGGTCCAGGGCAGAGCCCTGGCCTTCTTCCCCACGGCCCCGAACGCCGCCCTTTCGCGCCAGATAGAGCGTATGCAGCGGATCGTCCGCCGCCCCGCGCGCCGGCACCTCCACGCGCCGCCAGTGCAGGCCGCCTTCCCCGAGCCGCGCCTCAAACCCGGGCGAGCGGTCGGCCGACCAGACGGCCAGGTGGCCGCCGGCCACCAGCGCGGCGCGCAAACGATGCAGTCCGTCGCGCGAATAGAGCGCTGCGTTGCGCGTTAGCATGGCCGCGTCGGGCCCATTATCAATGTCGAGCAGGATGGCGTCGAAAGCTGCCCCGCCCAGCAGCGTGGCCACGTCGGCGCGGCACAACTCGACGCGCGGATCGTCGAGCGGGCGGCCGGCGAGGGAAGCGAGCGGGCCGCGGTTCCAGGCCACCACCTCGGCGAATATCTCAGTCACTGTCACACGCGCGCCGGCGGGCAGCACGTCCAGCGCCGCGCGCAGTGTGTAGCCCATGCCCAGGCCGCCGATCAGCACGCGGGGCGCCTCTTTCCGTTCCACTCCGGCGCTTTCCGACCCGGTCAGGTTCTCGCACCCCAACCGCCCCAGCATCTGCTCGGAGTGGTGCGCCCGGTTGGACATCAGGTCCCAGCCGTCGCAGCGAATTTCGAACACGCCGCCGCGCCGGCGCAGCACCAGGCTCTCCCCGTCCGGCCCCTGCGCGCGCGCCAGTTCGGTCCAGGGCTCCATGCGTCCTTCCCTGTCGGCGCCACCCCGTCAGCTTCACAGCGTGTCGCGGCGGACGGTATCGACGCAACACGGGCATTGCCGCCCACGCCTAGCGGCCAGAAATGAGCCGATTTGATACTACTTGCCCGAATGCCCTTCTTATGTTACAAATATTATCATATTTGGTATCTTGACTCTGGAGCGGCTTACACGATGGCGTTCGCTCCGTGACCCGTTCAGCCGGACGGGCGGGGATTATGCGTCGGACGACGCAGGCAACCGGCCGATGGTGTTTGCCGGCTCCCCTGCTGGTGAACCCGCCCAACCGGATACCGGCGCTGGCGACCGGCGCGGCCAATCGTAGGTGTCTACTCTGCAGCTCAGTCGATTAACGTGGATTTCGCATCCGTGGCGTGCGAGCATCCTTGTTCCGGGACGCTCGGTGGACGCCGGGACGCACGGCCCTCCGAACGATAATGAACGAATCAGGGGATGACCAATCGGGTCCTGCACTGCCGCGCCCGCCTGGGCGTTGGAGATGCGGGTTCGGCAGGCGAGGGTTTGAGTGCGGCAAGGCAATGGGAAAATGGGTCTGGCACAGCGACGTATGTCCGCAACGCATCCCTCGACAGGGGGCAACCGGGCCAGCGTGTATTCGGTGTCACATCATCTGACTAAATTGCCAGGTGACCTGTTTTTTCTACCTTTGCCGCGTAGATTCTGGGAGAGGCGATTCCGGCGCGTCTCCTTAACATTCGGGTGAGCACGGCGGTGCCGGGCCGGGCCACCCGTACCACAGACTGAGGGGCGCGATGCACCCGGGTACCGCCCCGATGCGTGAGGAGTCTGCGAATGGGCGTTGATGTGCTTCGCTCGCGGTTTGCGAGCCATTTCGAGCAGCGTCGCGATGCCGAGCTGACGCTCGAAACCTATCTCCAGCAATGCCGTGGCAATCCGCGGATGTACAGCAGCGCCGCCGAGCGGCTGCTGGCGGCGATCGGTGAGGCCGAAATCGTCGACACCTCCGCGGATCCCCGGCTCGGCCGTATCTTTGCCAACCGCACCATCCGCCGCTATCCGGCGTTCTCGGAATTCCATGGCATGGAGGAGACGATCGAACGGATCGTCGGCTATCTCCGTCATGCCGCCCAGGGGCTGGAGGAGCGCAAGCAGATCCTCTACCTGCTCGGACCCGTCGGCGGCGGCAAATCGTCCCTCGCCGAGCGGCTGAAGGAACTGATGGAGCACGAGCCCATCTACGTGCTGAAGGCCGGCGACGAGGTCAGCCCGGTGTTCGAGAGCCCGCTCGCCCTGTTCTCCGACCCGCAGATGGCGGAAACGCTGGAAGCCGAGTTCGCCATCCCGCGCCGCGCCATCCGCGGACCGATCAGCCCCTGGGCACTGAAGCGGCTGGGCGAGTTCGGCGGCGACGCCTTCCGCTTCAGCGTCATGCGCATGATGCCCAGCCGGCTGCGCCAGATCGCGGTATCCAAAACCGAGCCGGGCGACGAGAACAACCAGGACATCTCCACCCTGGTCGGCAAGGTGGACATCCGCAAGCTGGAGGCGTTCGCGCAGAACGACCCGGACGCCTACAGCTTCTCCGGCGGGCTGAACCGGGCCAACCAGGGCTTGCTCGAATTCGTCGAGATGTTCAAGGCGCCGATCAAAATGCTGCACCCGCTACTCACCGCCACCCAGGAGGGTAACTACGTCGGCACCGAGAACATCGGCGCCCTGCCCTACCAGGGCCTGATCCTGGCGCATTCGAACGAGGCGGAGTGGCAGACCTTCAAGAACAATCGCAACAATGAGGCCTTCATCGACCGCATCTACGTCGTCAAGGTGCCGTACTGCCTGCGGGTGACCGAGGAGCAGAAAATCTACCGCAAGATGCTGCAATCCTCCGAGCTGGCCGAGGCCGCCTGCGCCCCCGGCACGATCGAGATGCTGGCCCGCTTCGCCGTGCTCAGCCGGCTGAAGGACCACCCGAACTCCAACCTGTTCAGCAAGATGCGGGTGTACGACGGGGAGGCGATCAAGGAGCAGGACCCGCAGGCGCGCGCGGTGCAGGAATACCGCGACGCCGCCGGCGTGGACGAGGGCATGGCCGGCATCTCCACCCGCTTCGCCTTCAAGGTGCTGTCGCAGACGTTCAACTACGACAGCACCGAGATCTCCGCCGACCCGGTGCACCTGATGTTCGTGCTGGAGCGGCTGCTGCGCCAGGAGCAGTTCCCCGAGGAGGTCGAGAAGAAGCTGCTCAACTTCATCAAATCGATGTTGGCGCCACGCTACGCCGAGTTCATTGGCAACGAGATCCAGAAGGCCTACCTTGAATCCTACAGCGACTATGGCCAGAACCTGTTTGAGCGCTACATCGCGCTCGCCGATGCCTGGATCGAGGATGCCGACTTCAAGGACCCCGACACCGGCACGATGATGAGCCGCGACGAGTTGAATGCCGAGTTGACCAAGATCGAGAAGCCCGCGGGCATCGCCAACCCCAAGGATTTCCGCAATGAGGTGGTGAAGTTCGCCCTGCGCGCCAAAGCGCGTGACGGCGGGCGGATGCCACGCTGGACCGCCTACGAGAAAATCCGCGAGGTCATCGAGCGGCGCATGTTCAGCCAGGTCGAAGACCTGCTGCCCATCATCTCCTTCGGCGCCAAGAAAGACATCGACACCGAGCGCAAGCACAGTGATTTCATCGCCCGCATGAAGGAACGCGGTTACACCGAACGGCAGGTGCGCCGCTCAGTGGAATGGTTCATGCGGGTGCAGAAATCGGGGTAACATCCATTCGCGCGGCCATGCGCCGCAATGTAGTACAGGGTTCGGTACCGCCATGATGATCGTTGACCGCCGCCCCAACCCCCAGGGCAAAAGCCTGCCCAACCGGCAGCGGTTCCTGGCAAGGGTGAAGGCGCAAGTCCGCCGCGCGGTCGCCGACAGCATCGACCGGAGGCGCGTCTCCGATGTCGGTGCCGACGAAGAAGTGAAGGTCCGCGTCGCCGGCACGGGTGAACCCTCGTTCCGCCCGGCCGGCGGGGCGGACGGGGATTATGTGGTGCCCGGCACCGGCACGCTGAACCGCGGCGACCGCATTCCCAAGCCGCAGGGCGGCGGCGGCGGGCGCGGCCGGGAGGCGGCCGATTCCGGCGGCGGCGAGGATGCCTTCGAATTCACCCTCACCCGCGATGAGTTCCTCGACTGCTTCTTCGAGGAACTGGAACTGCCCCGCCTCGCCCGCACCGAACTGGGCGAGGCCACGCTGAGCAAGCCCCGCCGGGCCGGCTATTCCATCGCCGGCCAGCCCACCGCGCTCGATGTGCGCCGCACCATGCGCAACAGCCTGGCCCGTCGCGTCGCCCTGCGCCGCCCCGACCGCGAGGAACTGCAAGCCGCCGAACAGGAAGTGGCGGACGCGGTGGCGGATGGCGACAACGCTCGTCTCGCCGCGGCCCGCGCGGCGCTCGACCAGGTGCTTCGCCGCACCGCGCGCATCCCGTTCATCGACCCGCTCGACGTGCGCTACGCCCGCCACGAACGGGTTCGCCTGCCGGCCCAGGATGCGGTGATGTTCTGCCTGATGGACGTCTCCGGCTCGATGACCGAGCACATGAAGGGGCTGGCCAAGCGTTTCTTCATGCTGCTGCACCTGTTCCTCGAGCGCAAATACGAACGTGTGCACGTGGTGTTCATCCGCCACACCGAGCGCGCGCAGGAAGTCGATGAGGACACGTTCTTCCGCTCGCGCGAGACCGGCGGCACCATCGTGTCGTCCGCCCTCACCGAGATGCTGCGGGTGCAGGCCGAGCGCTTCCCGCCCAGCGCCTTCAACATTTATGTCGCCCAGGCCTCGGACGGCGACAATCTGCACGCCGATGCCGCCGCCGTGGTCGCGCTGATGGGGCGCATCCTGCCGCTGGTCCGCTACTTCGCCTATGTGGAAACCGGCCAGGGCGAGGAGGAACGGTTCGGCATCGCCCGCGGGCTGGAGACCAGCCTGTGGGGCACCTATCGCGGCATCGCCGGCGAGGGCGCGCCCCAACTGGCCATGCGCCGCCTGTCCGACCTGCGCGATGTCTGGGGTGTATTCGCCGACCTGTTCCGCAAGGACCCGGCCAAGGTGGTGTCATGACCCTGCTGTTCGAGGGCGCCGAGTGGGATTTCGCCAAGCTCGACGCCACCTTCCGCGCCTGCGAGGAAATCGCCGTCGGCGAGCTCGGCCTCACCCCCTATCCCAGCCAGATCGAGGTCATCACCTCCGAGCAGATGCTCGACGCCTATTCCAGCGTCGGCCTGCCGCTGATGTACCGGCACTGGAGCTTCGGCAAGCGCTTCGCCCGCGACGAGCTGCTCTACCGCGCCGGCATGCAAAGCCTGGCGTACGAGATCGTCATCAACTCGAATCCCTGCATCGCCTATCTGATGGAGGAGAACACGATGACGATGCAGGCGCTGGTAATCGCGCATGCCTGCTTCGGCCACAGTCACTTCTTCCGCAGCAACCACCTGTTCCGCCAGTGGACGGATGCCGACGGCATCCTCGATTACCTCGCCTTCGCCCGCCGCTTCGTCGCCGAATGCGAGGAACGCCATGGGCTGACCGCGGTGGAACGCATCCTCGATGCCGCGCACGCGCTGCAGGGCCAGGGCGTGCACCGCTACCTGCGGCGCAAATGGCGCCTGTCGGACGAGGAGACGCGTGCCCGCGAGCGGCAGAAATACGAAGAAGAAACCTACAACCCGCTCTGGAGCACGGTGCCCGGCAGCAACCGTCCGGCCGCCTTCCCGCTCGCCGTCAACGAGGCGAAGGCCACGCTGAACCTGCCCGAGGAGAACCTGCTTTATCTGTGCGAGAAGCACTCCCCGAAGCTGCGCGGCTGGGAACGCGAGCTGGTCCGCATCGTCCGCGTGGCGGCGCAATATTTCTACCCGCAGATGCAGACCAAGCTGGCCAACGAGGGCTGCGCCACGGCGGTGCACTACGCCATCATGACGCGCCTGCATGACCGCGGCCGGATCGACGACGGCGCCTATCTGGAATTCCTCGCCTCCCACACCGCGGTCACCCGGCAGCCGACGCTGGCCGATCCGGGCTTCAACGGCTGGAACCCCTATGCGCTCGGCTTCACCATCATGCGCGACATCGAACGCATCTGCACCGAGCCCGACGAGGAGGACCGGCGCTGGTTTCCCGCTTTCGCCGGCAACGGCGATCCCTGGGGCACGTTGCGCGAGGCCTGGGCGGAGTACCGCGACGAAAGCCTGGTGCGCCAGTTCCTCGGCCCCAAGGTCATGCGCGCCTACCGGATGGTGAACCTGAACGACAAGGCGAGCGACCCGGCGCTCGTGGTAACCGAGATCCACGACGACAGCGGTTTCCGGCGCATCCGCTCGCAGCTGGCCGATCATTACGATCCCGCGCGCGCGGCGCCGCTGATCGAGGCCAGCGATGTCGACCTGACCGGCGATCGCAGCCTGAAGCTGACCTACGCCTCCCGCCGCAAGCAGCGCCTGCACGACGCCTCCGCGCGGCAGACGCTCGCGCATCTGCAGGTGCTGTGGGGCTACAAGGTGACGTTGCAGGAGGTGGACGCCGAGACCAGCCGCGTGCTGGGCGAATTACGCGCCGACGGCTGAGCCTGTCGCCCGGCGTCAGTCGTCCCGGGCTTCAGTCGTCCCGGGCTTCAGTCGTCGCGATGGACCCGTTCCATCCGCTCATGGCGCTCCTGGGCCTCGATCGACAGCGTGGCGATCGGCCGCGCTTCCAGCCGCTTCAGGCCGATCGGCTCGCCGGTCTCCTCGCAAAACCCGTAGGTTCCGGTTTCGACCCGCGCCAGCGCCTGATCGATCTTGGCGATCAGCTTGCGGGCGCGGTCGCGGGTGCGCAACTCCAGGGCCCGATCGGTCTCGACACTGGCGCGATCGGTGATATCGGCCTCACGGATGCCGCCCTGCGACAGGCTGGCGAGTGTGCCATCGGCCTCGCGCAACAGATCAACCCGCCAACGCAATAGTTTTTGACGAAAGTACTCAACCTGGAGAGGATTCATGAACTCCTCGTCCTCCGATGGGCGATAATCGGGGGGCAGAGTCATCATCATCGGGTCAGATCCTGCGGACGTTTCGGTGACCCATCACCGCGGCATGCTGGGACTGGTCAGCAACCCCGACATGAGTCCGGCGGCTTATACCCACGCAAGGCTGGCGCGCCAAGGGGACATGGCTACGCGGTCATAACAGGACCTGTCAGGCGGTTGTGATCATCTCGTGACGCGCCAACTCGATCCGCACCCGCAAGGCCACCTCCGCCACCGCCTGCCGCAGCCCCGGATCGGCGGCATCCGGAACATCCACGGCCAACGCCGCCAGGCGGCGCAACGCCGCCAGGTCCCGCTGCCCCGCCAGCAGCGCTCGTTGCAGCCGGAGCAATTCGGCCAGCATCTCCTGCCCGCGGCGCCGCGCCTCGCGGTCGCGCACCGATCCGCTCTCGGCCTCCTGCAGCGCCAGCATGCCGCCGAGCGCCACCTCGGACACCTCCGCTGCCGCCGCCGGGCCGGTGGCCGTGTCCGCCCGGCCGGACGGCACCGTAAACCCCGCGCCCCGAGCCGAAGCGCGCGCCGGGCTCCGCGCGGCCGGCACGATCGGTCCGATTCCGTCAACCATCGTCATCCGCAACCTCCTTGCCGGGCCCTTCCTGCCGGTCGGCAGGAGGTGCCGGGCGGCCGAACGGGCCCGAGCGGCGCGAGCCGCCGTTCCGCCGCTGGCACGCGCCTTGCCTCTTCACCCTACCAGAATAACAGCCAGTCCTTAACGTCTCCCTCGTAGACCACCCGTGCCGGCCCAAAGGAACACGCTGTGCCGCGACCATCCGCCGCCCTGTTCGCCACGCTTCTGGCGCTCGTGCCCCTGCTGCTCACCGCCGCGCCCGCCGCGGCACAGGTGCGCATCAAGGACATTGCGGATGTCGAGGGCGTCCGCGACAATCAGCTGGTCGGCTACGGGCTGGTGGTCGGGCTGAAAGGCACCGGCGACGATATCACCCAGGCGGTGTTCACCCGCGAATTGCTGATCGGCATGCTGGAGCGGCTGGGCGTCAACACCCGCGACCAGGCCGCCAGCCTGAAGACCAAGAACGTGGCGGCGGTGATGGTCACCGCCACCCTGCCGCCCTTCGTGCATACCGGCAGCCGGATCGACATCGCGGTCTCCGCCCTCGGCAACGCCTCGGACCTGACCGGCGGCACCCTGCTGGTCACGTCCCTGCTGGCCGCCGACGGCGAGGTCTACGCGGTCGCCCAGGGCGCGGTCGCCACCGGCGCCGTCGCCGCCCGTGGTGCCGCCAGCTCGGTCACCCGCGGCGTGCCAACCGCCGGGCGCATCGCCAATGGCGCGACGGTGGAACGGGAGATCGGCTATGACCTCGTCGCCCATACCACCCTGCATCTCGGCCTGCGCAACCCGGACCTGACCACCGCGCTGCGCATGACCGCGGCCATCAACGGCGTCTTCGGCGGCGGCACCGCCCACGCCACCGACCCGCGCACCATCGCCGTCGACCTTGCCGGCCGCGACGTGATCGAGTCGCTCGCCCGCATCGAGGAACTGCGCGTCGAGCCCGACAACGCCGCCGTGGTGGTGATCGACGAGGCCAGCGGCACCATTGTCATGGGCTCCAACGTCCGGGTCAGCACCGTCGCCATCGCCCAGGGCAACCTGACCATCCGCGTCACCGAAACCCCGCAGGTCAGCCAGCCCGGCCCGCTCTCCAACGGCACCACCACCGTCGTGCCGCGCACCAACATCCAGGTCGACGACCAGCACGACAAGCGCCTGGGCATCCTCGGCGGCAACGTCACCCTGCGCGACCTGGTGGCCGGCTTGAATTCGCTCGGCGTGGGGCCGCGCGACATGATCACCATTCTGCAGGCCATCAAGGCCGCCGGTGCCCTGCAGGCCGAATTGCAGGTGCGCTGATGACCCCGTTGCAACCGGACGCCACCGAGTTGGCCCGCCCCGGCGCCGCCCGCGCCTGGCGCGCGGCGCAGGATTTCGAGTCGATGGCCCTGTCGAAATTCCTCACCCCGATGTTCGACACCGTGGACACTTCCGGCGGCCTGTTCGGCGGCGGCGAGGGCGAGCAGGCATTCAAGCCGTTCCTCACCGATGCCATCGCCCGCCAGATCGAATCCCGTGGCGGCCTCGGCCTGGCCATGCCGGTCTGGCACCAGATGCTGCAGATGCAGGAGGCAAAGAGCCACCCATGACCCCCCCGCTTGCCCCGCCCCACCCCGACGACCTTTGCACCGCGGCGGCTGCTTTGGCCGCCCTGCTGGAGCAGGAGAACCGCCTGCTTCAAGCGCTCGACCTCGCCGCCGCCGCAGCCCTGCTGCCGGCCAAACAGAACGCCGCCGACGCGTTCATCCGGGCGCAGACCCACGCGAAATTGACCGGCGGCATCCCGCAAGCTGGCCGCGCGGCGGCGATCGCCCTGGGAACCCGCCTGCGCACGCTCGCCGCCGAAAACCGGCGCCTGCTGGAACGCGGACTGGCGGCGCAGGGCCGGGTCATCGCAGTAATCGCCCGGGCGGTGCGCACCCGCCCCGCCACCGCCCCGCGCTACGGCGCCTCCGGTGCGTTCGCCGGCCCGCGCACACCGACACCGATCGCCATCTCGGCGCGCATCTAGAGCGGGCGGCGGATTCCCCAGGGCAATGGGGCGAAGGAAGGCCAGGGCTCTGCCCTGGACCCGCTAAGGGCGGAGCCCTTAGAACCCATTCGTTAAAGGGTCTTGGGAAAGAGCGGGGTCCAGGGGCCTCTCGGCCCTTGGCGGGTCCAGGGCAGAGCCCTGGCCTTGCTTCACCCCATTGCCCTGAGCGATTCCCCTACCGGGTGCCGCGCCCGCGTGATACGGCGGCACCATGGAGGGGATGGCGACCGAACCGGTCAGCGACGCGCTGTGGGAGGCGCTGCTTGCCCGCGACCCCGCCGCGCGCCGCGGCGTCCCGCTCTACGGTGCGCTGCTCGACGCCGCCGCCGCAACACCAGGCAGTTTCGTGCTCGGCCGGATCGCGCAAAGCCTGGACGGGCGCATCGCCACCGATGCCGGCCGCTCCCGTTGGATCAGCGGTGCGGCCGACCTGCTGCACACCCACCGCCTGCGCGCCCTGTTCGACGCCGTGCTCGTCGGTGCCGGCACGGTCCGCGCCGACGACCCGCTGCTCACCACCCGCCGCTGCCGCGGCCCCTCGCCGGTGCGGGTCATCATCGACACCGAGCGCCGGCTCGGGCCGCACTACCAGGTGTTTCGGGGCGGCCCCGCCACATTGCTGCTCTGCGCCGAGGACGCCCCCGGCGGCAGCGCCGGTGACGCCGAATTGCTGCGCCTGCCGCGCCGCGATCCGGGCCTCGACATCGCCGCCCTCATCGCCGCCCTGCAGGCGCGCGGCCTGCGGCGACTCCTCGTCGAGGGCGGCGGCGTCACCGTCTCGCGTTTTCTCGCCGCCGGCTGCCTCGACCGGCTGCATGTCACCATCGCCCCGCTGCTGCTCGGCGCCGGCATCCCCGCCTTTTCCCTCCCCGGCGTCGCCTGCCCGCAGGACGCCATGCGGCTGGACTGGGCGGTGCACCGCCTCGGCGATGATCTGCTGCTCGATATCCCGCTGCGGCGCCGGGCATGACCGCGCGTGCGTTCTGGACCGTGGCACCGGGGCGCGGCGAAATCCGCACCGAGGCATTGCCGCCGCCGGCACCTGGCCTGCGCCGGGTGCGCATGCTCGCCAGCGGCATCTCGCGCGGGACCGAGGCCCTGGTATTCGCCGGCCGGGTGCCACCGGGCCAATACCAGGCGATGCGCGCCCCGCTGATGGGCGGCGCTTTCCCGTTCCCGGTGAAATACGGCTACAGCGCCGTCGGCGCCGACGAGACCGGCGCGCGCGTGTTCGTGCTGCATCCGCACCAGGACATCTTCGACGCCCCCGTCGGCATGTGCATCGCCGTGCCCGACGCCGTGCCCACATCCCGCGCCGTGCTCGCCGCCACCATGGAGACGGCGCTGAACATCGTCTGGGATGCCGCCCCGCTGGCCGGCGAGCGCATCCTGGTGGTGGGCGCCGGCGTGGTCGGGCTGCTCGCCGGCTGGCTGCTCGCCCGCACCCCGGCCGCCACCGTCACGCTGGTGGACATCGACCCCGCCCGCGCCCGGCTCGCCGCCCGCCTGGGCTGCCGGTTCGCCGCCCCCGCCGACGCCCCCGCCGACCAGGACCTCGTGGTGCACGCCTCCGCCACCGAGGCCGGGCTGCGCCTGGCGCTCGACCGCGCCGGCTTCGAGGCGCGCATCATCGAGGCGAGCTGGTTCGGCGACCGTGCCCCGTCGGTACCGCTCGGCGAGGCGTTCCACGTCCGCCGTCTGCGGCTGCTCTCCAGCCAGGTCGGCAGCGTCGCCGCCGCCATGCGCGGCCGCCGCACCCACGCCCAACGTCTGGCGCTTGCGCTGGCGCTGCTGACGGACGAGACATTCGACGCCCTGCTGGAACCGGCCACGCCCTTCGAGCATATGCCCGTCGCCATGCCGGACCTGCTCGCGGGCGGGCTGTGCCATGTGATCACCTACGGAACCCCACCATGTTCAGCCTGACGGTCTCGGACCACATCATGATCGCGCACAGCTTCCGCGGCGACGCGTTCGGCCCGGCGCAACGCCTGCACGGCGCCACCTTCGCCATCGAGGCGGAGTTCCGCGCCCCCACGCTCGATCCGCTCAACATCGTGATCGATATCGGCCTGGCAAAGGCCGAACTGCGCCGCGTGCTGGACACGCTGGACTACCACAACCTCGACGAGCTTCCCGCGTTCTCCGGACAGAACACGACGACCGAATTCATGGCGTTGCACATCCACACCAGGCTGGCCGAAGCCTGCCGCAGCGGCGCGCTCGGCCCGCACGCCCGCAAGCTGGCCGGGCTGAAGGTGACGCTGCACGAAAGCCCGCTCGCCCGGGCCGCTTACGACGCGCCGATCTGATGCGCATCTCGCTGCTGCTTCCCCCCCGCTGGACGCCATCTCCGGCGGCACCGCCTATGACCGTGCCATGCTGGAGGGTCTGCGCGCCGCCGGACACGATGTGCAGGCGATCGAACTCGCCGGCCGGCACCCGCTGGCCGACGATGCGACCTGCGCCGCCGCGAACGCCGCTTTCGATTCGCTGCCGGCCGATACGCTGCCCGTCATCGATGGCCTCGGCCTGCCCGCCTTCCGCGACCGCGCCGCCGCCCTGGCCGCGCGCCGCACCGTCGGGCTGATCCACCATCCCACCGCCCTGGAAACCGGCTACACCGCCCCCGAACGCGCCGCCCTGCACGCGGCCGAACGCACCCTGATGCCGCTGCTCGCACGCATCATCGTAACCAGTCCCGCCACCGCCGACCGCCTCGCCGCCGATTTCGGCGTCGATCCGCGGCGCATCGCCGTGGTGCTGCCCGGCACCGATGACGCGCCGCGCAGCCCGGGCTCGGGCGGGCCACACTGCGCCATCCTCTCGGTCGGCACATTGGTGCCGCGCAAGGGCCATGACGTGTTGCTGCGCGCCCTCGCCAAACTGTTCGATCTCGACTGGCACCTGACCATCGTCGGCAGCGCCGGCCGCGACCCCGTGCACGCCCATGCGCTGCAGGCACTGGCCGAACAGCTCGGCATCGCCCGGCGCGTAACCTTCGCCGGCGAGGCTGACGCGGCCACCCTGGAATCGCTCTGGCACGGCTCCGACATCTTTGCCCTCGCGACATATTGGGAGGGCTACGGCATGGCGATCGCCGAGGCGCTGAAACGCGGCATCCCCGCCGCCATCACCGCCGGCGGTGCCGCGGGCGCGCTGGTGACGCCCCTGAGCGGCGTGGTCTGCGCCCCCGGCGACGAAGTGACACTGTCGAAATCCCTGCGCCGCCTGATCTTCGATCTTCCCCTGCGGCGGGCCAGCGCCGCGGCCGCCTGGGCCGAGGGACGCAAACTACCTAACTGGCCTACGCAGGTATGCGCATTCGCGGAGGCGCTTGAAGTATGAGAAAGGAAGGAAGGCCAGGGCTCTGCCCTGGACCCGCCAAGGGCCGGGAGGCCCCTGGACCCCGTTACTTGGAGCGTGTTTCCGGCCTTTCTTTCTTCCCGTGACCGCTCCCCTTCTCGGCTGCATCGCCGACGACTTTACCGGCGCCACCGACCTGGCATCCATGTTGGTGCGCAACGGCATGCGCACCGTGCAGCTCATCAGCGTGCCGGATGCCCGGCAGGCAACGCCCGATGCCGATGCCGTGGTGGTGGCTTTGAAGTCACGCACCGCACCGGTGCAGCAGGCAGTGCACGACAGCCGGGCCGCGCTCGACTGGCTGCGCGCCGCCGGCTGCCGGCAGTTCTTCTTCAAATACGGCTCGACCTTCGACAGCACCGACGACGGCAATATCGGCCCGGTCGGCGAAGCGCTGATGGATGCGCTGGGCAGCGGCTTCGCGCTCGCCTGCCCCGCCTTCCCCACCAACGGCCGCACCGTCTATCAGGGCCATCTCTTCGTCGGCACCGCGCTGCTGCATCAAAGCGGCATGGAAAACCATCCGCTGACACCGATGCGCGACGCCAACCTCGTGCGCGTACTCGGGCGGCAGACGCGCACGCCGGTCGGGCTGGTGCCGTTCGCAACGGTTGAGCAGGGCGCCCCGGCCATCCGCCGCGCCATGACCGCGCTGAAGGAGCAGGGACGGCACTGGGCGATCGTCGATGCGCTGACCGACGCCCATCTGCGCGCGATCGGCGAAGCCGCGGCGCCGTACGCGCTGGTCACCGGCGGATCGGGAGTCGCCATCGGCCTGCCGGAGAATTTCCGCCGCGCCGGATCGCTGCCACAGCGGACCGATCCGGGAGCGCTGCCCGATGTGCAAGGACCCGCCGCGGTGATCGCCGGCTCCTGCGCCCGTGCCACGCTGACACAGATCGGCCGGGCGCGCGCGCATCTGCCGGTGCTGGAACTCGATCCGCTCGCCATCCCCGATGCCGATGCGCTGGCACATCAGGCGACGCAATGGGCGGCGGAGCGCCTGGGAACGATACCGGTGGTGATTGCCGCCTCCGCCCTGCCCGAACGCGTGGCGGCGTTGCAGGCGCGGCTGGGGCGCGATGCCGCCGGTGCGCTGGTGGAGCAGGCGCTTGCCAGTATCGCCGAAGCCCTCATCAGGCTCGGCGCCCGGCGCCTGGTGGTGGCCGGCGGCGAGACCGCGGGCGCGGTGGTGACGCGCCTGCATGTGCACAGCCTGCGCATCGGCGCCGAGATCGATCCCGGCGTGCCCTGGACCTTTGCCGAGAGGAACGGCGCGCCGTTGCTGCTGGCGCTCAAGAGCGGCAATTTCGGTGCGCCCGATTTCTTCCTCAAGGCGTTCGCCATGCTGCAAGCGGCCTGAGAGTTTGAAAAAGAATGCCCGCAAGCCGCCGAACGACGCCGAAAAACTCAATGATATCAGCGGGCATTCTTTTTCAAGTTCGATTGTTTTTCAAGCTCTGAGATGAACGAGGACGAGACCCGCGCGCTGCTGGTGGAACTCGCCGCCTCGCTGTTCAGCCGCGGCTTCTCGGTGGGCAGCGCCGGCAACATCAGCGCGCGCCTGTCCGACGGCTTCCTGATCACGCCGACCCATTCCTCGCTCGGCCGGCTCGACCCCGCGCGCCTGTCGAAGCTGGACGAAAGCTTCCGCCACATCGCCGGCGACCCGCCCTCGAAGGAAGTATCCATGCACCGCGCCTTCTATGCGGCACGGCCGGATTGCGGCGCGGTGGTGCATTTGCATTCCACCATGGCGACCGCAATCGCGTGCCTGGCGGATGTGGAGCAGGACAACCCGATCCCGCCGCTGACCCCTTATTTCGTCATGCGCATCGGACGGCGCCTGCCGCTCCTGCCATACTGGCGCCCGGGCGATCCGGCGATGGAAACGGCGATCACAGCAGCCGCACGCGAGGCGCGCGCCGTGCTGCTGGCCAATCACGGGCCGGTGGTCTCGGGCCGCACGCTGACCGAGGCGGTGTTTGCCGCCGAGGAATTGGAGGAAGCCGCGAAGCTTTACTTCCTGCTGCGTGGCGCCAATGCCCGCCAGTTGGCAGCATCGCAGGTGAACGAGCTGCTCTCAACGTTCGGCTGAAGCCACTGCCTATGGGAAGCCGACGGGGGCTCCCTTGCAGGCGCCCCTGTCCGTCCTCCCTCGTCCGCCGCTTCCGGTCAGCTTGCCGATTCGCTCTCGTTCGTCACGTCGGTGGGTGCCGGAGCCTGGGTCTCGACCTGCTTGCGACGCGTGATGGTACGCTGCGGCGTCTTCGCGGCGGCTTTCGCCGGCGCGGCCTTCCGGGCGGCAACCTTTTTCGGCGCGGCCCGCTTCGTGGCGGCCTTCTTCGGTGCGGCAGCGGCGGCGCGCCCAGTCTTCTTCGTTGCAGCAGTCTTCTTCGTTGCAGCAACCTTCTTCGTTGCGGCCGTCTTCTTCGGTGCAGCGGCCTTCTGCGGCGCGGCGGTCCGTTTCGCCACGGCTGCCTTTTTCGCCACCGCCCGGGTGGCCGTCTTCTTCGCGGCGATCTTTTTCGGGGCGGCCTTCGCGGCCGCCGCCTTGATGGTCGCCTTCTTCGGCGCGGCCTTCCTGGCGGCCGGCTTGGCAGCCGCCTTCTTGCTGGTGGCCCGCACCGCCAGCGCCATGGCATTCGGTCGGGTCTTCGTTGCTTCAGTGGTCACCTGGAGGAACTCCTTCTTTGACGTGGTGGAGGACGCCGGCTACTCGAACCTCTGCAGCTGCGGCCGGTCCCGCAACATGCAAATGACACGTGGCGGAACGGCGACGGATCGGAAACCCTGCCTGCGGTCACGAACCACGAAGCGGCGCAATGCCGCCGCTTCGTGACCGTCGCGCGAGCGGTCCGATATGCCGCTGATGTGGATGCACCCTCTGACGTCGAAGCGCCCCCCTGAGGTTGAAGCGCCCCTGACGTCGAAACACATCGACATCTCCGGCACGCCAATGGTGCTTTTCCCGCGGGCATGGCGGCGTTGTCGGCGGCACTCTGCCCGGACGAAACTGCGGCCCATCGACCGTACCTTCCCCTGTTGCGCACGCCTGCCGATGCTGGTGGGTGGAACGGCGAATCGACAAGCCTGCGCTGACTCCGCTATCCGCGCCCTGTCCGCCCATGTCAATAAAAAGCGACCATTACTTGCACTAATCACCAAAAAAACGCGCCGCGGCATCGCTGCCGCGGCGCGTAGCGCCTCTGCCATGGCTCGCCTGTGCGCAACCTGCGTCGCACACGCCGCCCTATCAACGCTTGGCGTGCCAGCGCTCGGCGTGCCAGCGCTCGGCGTGTCAGCGCTTGGAAAGCGGCACGAAGGTGACGCGTTCGGGGCCCGTGTAGTTCGCCGTCGGACGAATGATCTTGCCGTCGATGCGTTGCTCGATCACGTGCGCGCTCCAGCCGGCGGTGCGCGCGATGACGAACAGCGGCGTGAACATCTCGGTCGGCACCCCGAGCGTGTGGTACGAAACCGCGCTGTACCAGTCGAGGTTCGGGAACATCTGCTTGGTCTCCATCATCACCTGCTCGATGCGCTCGGCGATGTCGAACATGCGCATGGAGCCCGCGTGCTCGGAAATATGCTTCGCCACGCCCTTGATCACCTGGTTGCGCGGATCGGCGCTGGTGTAGACAGGATGGCCGAAGCCGATAATGACCTCCTTCTGCTCCATGCGCCGGCGGATATCGGCCTCGGCCTCGGCGGGCGAGGCATAGCGCTTCTGGATCTCGAACGCCGCCTCGTTGGCCCCGCCATGCCTGGGTCCGCGCAACGCGCCGATGCCGGCGCAGATCGCCGAGAACATGTCGCTGCCCGTGCCGGCCACCACGCGGCAGGCGAAGGTCGAGGCGTTGAACTCATGCTCGGCATACAGGTTCAGCGAGGTGTGCATCGCCCGCACCCATTCCGCCGACGGGGCGCGGCCGTTCAGCAGGTGCAGGAAATGGCCGCCGATGCTGTCGTCGTTGGTCTCGATCCGGGTCTCGCGGCCGTGGTGCGACCAATGGTACCAATACAGCAGCATCGGTCCCAGGCTGGCCAGCAGCCGGTCGGCGATGTCGCGCGCGCCGCTGGCGGTATGGCCCTCCTTCTCCGGCAGCACGCAGCCCAGCGCCGAGACGGCGCTGCGCATCACGTCCATCGGATGGGCGGCGGCAGGGATCGCCTTCAGCACCTCCTGCACCGCCTTCGGCACGCCGCGCAGCTCGCGCAGTTTGGTCTTGTAGGCGATCAGCTCGTGCACGTTGGGCAGCGTGCCGTGCACCAGCAGGTGGGCGATTTCCTCGAACTCGCACACTTCGGCGATGTCGAGGATATCGTAGCCGCGGTATTTCAGGTCGTTGCCGCTGCGCCCGACGGTGCACAGCGCCGTGTTGCCCGCGGCCACGCCGGACAGGGCGACCGATTTCTTCGGCTTGAGGGGGGGAAGCGGGGCGGTGTCGTTCATGCGTCTGCCTCCGTACTCAGAAAATCGGGACTCAATACAGGGGGGCTTAGAAGATGCCGGGCTTGCCGATGACAAGCTGGCCCGCCGGCAGGGCGACATTCAGCAGGTGCAGTTCGCCGGCCGCCAGCCGCGGCAGTTCCTGCACGACCTCGATGAACCGGTTCGCCTCCCGCGCCGGGACGATGCCCTCGGTCAGGATGCGGAACTTGCGGATGTAGTCCTCCCGGCCGAACGGTCTGGCGCCGAGCGGGTGCGCGTTGGCCACCGCCAGTTCGTCCACCAGCGTGCTGCCATCCTTCAACAGCACCTCGACCCGCCCGCCGAAGGCCAGTTCGGTCGGGTCCTTCGAATGGTAGCGGCGCGTCCACGCCGGGTCCTCGCGCGTTTCGATTTTGTGCCACAGCTCGACCGTGTCCTTGCGGCCGGCCCGCTTTGGATCGTAGCTGTCCACGTGGTGCCAGCGCCCGTCCTGCAGGGCGACCGCGAAGATGTACATGATTGAATGATCCAGCGTCTCCCGGCTGGCCTTCGGGTCCAGCTTCTGCGGGTCGTTGGCGCCCGTGCCAATCACGTAGTGAGTATGATGGCTGGTGTGAAGGATGATCTTCTCGATCTGCGTCAGGTCGGGAATTTGCTCGCGCATCCGGAACGCCAGGTCGATCAGCGCCTGGCTTTGGTACTCGGCGCTGTGTTCCTTGGTGTAGCTGTCCAGGATGGCGCGCTTGGCTTCACCGGGCTCCGGCAGCGGCACGTTGTAGACCGCCTCGGGCAGCCCCTTGTCACGCGCGGTGCGGCCCGAAAGGATCCACGCGATCACCGAATCCTCGCCTTCATAGATCGGGCTCGGCGCCCCCTCGCCGCGCATCACGCGGTCCACCGCCTCCACCGCCAGCTTGCCGGCATGCGCGGGGGCATAGGCTTTCCAGCTGCTGATCTCGCCTTTGCGTGACTGGCGGGTGGTGATGCTGACATGCAGCGCCTGCTGCACCGCCTGGTAGATCACCTCCTGCTTCAGCCCGAGCAGGGTGCCGATGCCGGCCGCCTGCGCCGGGCAGAGATGGGCGATGTGGTCGATCTTATGCTCGTGCAGGCAGATCGCGCGCACCAGGTCGATATGGATTTCGTAACCGGTGGCGATGCCGCGGATGAGATCGCGGCCCGATTTCTCTACCGTCTGCGCCACCGCCAGGATGGGCGGAATATTGTCGCCGGGATGGGAGTAGTCGGCGGCAAGGAAGGTGTCGTGCATGTCGAGTTCGCGCACCGCGGTGCCGTTTGCCCAGGCCGCCCATTCGGGGCTAAAGCGCTTGCCGGACGCCACGCCGAACACCGTGGCGCCGCCTTTGCGCGAATGGCCGAGCGCCATGTCGCGTGCGGAAACCACCGGGCGGCGGTTGATGGCGGCCAGCGCCACCGCGGCATTGTCGATGATGCGGTTGATGATCATCTCGGCGACCTCGCGCTGGACCGCCACGCGGTCGACCGCAACGCCGGCGATCTTCCAGGCCAGCTGCTGCTCGCGCGCCAGCCTGGCCGTGGATGGGTACACCTTCACATCATGCAATTTCATGCTTCACTCCTGCGGCGGGGTGCGGCGACGAACGCAGAGACCGGCGTTCCGGCGCACGCGGTATGGCGATGGCCCGGGCGATGACCCAGGCTCTGCCTGGGCGCGGGGCGGCCCTTCGTAGTGTCCCGGCCCCGCAACGGCAAGGCGCGCGCCGGACACGAAACGTGCAGCGGTGCACCCGGGAAAGCATCCGCCGGACGCGAGCGGGCCTTCACCCGTTCTCAATCTTTTGCGCCCCACAACGCCAACGCCGGCGGTGACATCATCGCTTCTTCTTGCGGAAAAAACGCCGTTTGTCCCCTCTGCAAGGAGACCTCGTCATGAGCGTATCGGCCATCAGCGCCCCCTCCGCCAGCTACCCTTCCCTGAGTTCACCCGTCACCTCGGCTCCACCCGCCAAGCCCCGCGATTCCGATGGAGACAACGACGGCAGTGGCGGGGGCTCTTCCATTTCGTCATCTGCCACCTCCCCGACGGCCACCGCCACGACAACGGGTGGCGTCAACATCGTCGCCTGACGCTGCGGCGCCGGCGGCGGCGCCGCAGCCACCACCGCTTCCCGGAACATCCCGGACTCCTCCGCATCGCGATCCCTGGCGCGGCGCCATCGCCGCTTGATCCGGCATCCTCCTGCGATCAAGCTAGGCTCCCCGCAACAGGTCGAGGTGCCCCCCTGTCGTCACCCTCCCCATGCGCCGGCAGCCCAACCGCGCCCGGGATGCCCGCCCGACATCGGGCGCGGCGCTGGAACGTCGGTTGGTCAGGCGTGGCCCGCGCGTGCCCATCCTCGCGGATTGTCCCGGAACGTGACGATCCCCCCGGCCGATACCGGAACGCCCAGCGCGCGCCTGATGCACGTGTCGCTGGAGGGCGAGCCGCTCACCCGCCTCTCCCCCATCCTGGAAGCCGACCGCGCCCAGGCGGTCGCCGACCTGCAGGCGGAAAACCGCTTCGCGCCGCTGTCCCACCCGGTTGCCCGCGACGCCGGCCCCTACGCGCTGCGCCTGTCCATTTACGAAGGCCGCCTGGTGTTCGACATCCGCCGCGCCGACGACACCCCGCTGGTCGCCGTCGTACTGGCGCTCGGCCCGTTCCGCAGCCTGATCAAGGACTATCAGATGCTGGTCGACAGCCACGCCAAGGCCGTCGAAGAAGGCCGCGAGGCGCGCATCCAGGCTATCGACATGGGTCGGCGGGGACTCCATAACGAGGGCGCGCAGCTGATGATGACGCGGCTGGATGGCAAGGTGGCGATCGATTTTCCCACCGCCCGCCGCCTGTTCACCCTGCTCTGCGTGCTGCACCACCGGATCTGAGGACTCGGCTCGATGAAGATTGACGGCACCCCATACCGCAGCGTCTGGGTGGACCCCGATGACGGCTGGTCGGTGCGCATCTTCGACCAGACGAAGCTGCCGTGGGCGCTGGAAATCCTCCGCCTCACCACGGTCGGGCAGGCCGCGCACGCCATCAGCAGCATGCAGGTGCGCGGCGCCCCGCTGATCGGCGCCGTCGCCGCTTACGGACTCTGCCTGGCCCTGCGCGCCGATGCCTCCAGCGCGGCGCTGGAACATGACAGCGCCGTGCTGGCCGCCACCCGCCCGACGGCGGTGAACCTGCGCTGGGCGATCGAGCGCATGCTCACCGTCCTGCGCAATACCGCGCCCGCCGACCGCGTCGCCGCCGCCTACGCCGAAGCCGGCCGCATCGCCGACGAGGACGCCGCCCAGTGCGAGGCGATCGGCCGGCACGGCGTTGCGCTGATCGCCGATATCGCCGCCCGCACCGGCCGTCGCGTCAACGTGCTTACCCACTGCAATGCCGGCTGGCTCGCCACGGTGGACTGGGGCACGGCGCTCGCGCCGATCTACATGGCGTTCGAGCGCGGCATCGATCTGCATGTCTGGGTGGACGAAACCCGCCCGCGCAACCAGGGGGCGGCGCTGACCGCCTGGGAACTGGGCCGCCACGGCGTGCGGCACACCGTGATTGCCGACAATGCCGGCGGCCACCTGATGCAGCACGGTCAGGTCGATCTGGTCATCGTCGGCACCGACCGGGTCACCCGCACCGGCGACGTGGCCAACAAGATCGGCACCTATCTGAAAGCGCTGGCGGCGCACGACAACGACGTGCCGTTCTGGATCGGCCTTCCCTCCACCACGATCGACTGGAACGTGGCCGACGGGGTGCGCGAAATCCCGATCGAGGAACGCAGCGGCGCCGAGGTGACCGACATCACCGGCCGCACCGCGGACGGGCGGATCGAAACGGTGCGGGTAACGCCTTCCGGCGCCGCCAACCCGGCCTTCGACGTAACGCCGGCGCGGCTGGTCACCGGCCTGATCACCGAGCGCGGATGCTGTGCCGCGAGTGCCGAGGGGTTGCTGTCGTTGTTTCCGGAGCGGCGTGAGTCCGGTCGTGCCGCCTGAAGCTGCCGCTCTTGCGACCCCGCGCCCCCCGGAAGATCATGCGGCCATGACAAAGAATCGCTGGTCCCCCCGCACCCTCGCCGCCCAGGCGCTCGGCCGCATCGACGCCGCAACGCGCGCCCTGGTGCCGCCGATCCACGTCACCACCACCTTCCTGCGCGACCCCGACAACCAGTACCGCAGCGGCAACATCTACGGCCGCGCCGACAACGAGACGGTGCGCGAGGCCGAGGCCCTGATCGCCGCCCTGGAAGGCGCCGAGTCGGCGATGGTGCTCGGCTCCGGCATGTCGGCGGCAACTGCGGTGTTCCTGGCCCTGGCGCCGGGCGAGCACGTGGTGGTGCCACGGGTGATGTACTGGGCGCTGCGCAACTGGCTGCTGACCGACGCCGTCCATTGGGGCCTGAACATCGAGACCGTGGACACCTCCGATCTCGACGCATTGCGCGCGGCGGTGCAGCCGGGAAAGACAACTCTGGTCTGGCTGGAAACGCCGGCCAACCCGCTCTGGACCCTCACCGACATCGCCGCCGCGGCGGCGATTGCCCACGCGGCCGGCGCCCGCCTGGTGGTGGATTCCACCTGCGCGACGCCGCTGCTGACCCAGCCATTGTCGCTCGGCGCCGACATCGTCATGCACGCCGCCACCAAATACCTGAACGGACATTCCGATGTGATCGCCGGCGCGCTGGCAACCGCGACGCCGGACGCGTTCTGGGCGCGCATCCGGCGCAATCGTTCCATGCTCGGGCAGATCCTGGGGCCGCTGGAAGCGTTCCTGCTGCTGCGCGGCATGCGAACCTTGCCGGTCCGCGTGCAGGCGGCCTGCGCCGGTGCCATGGAACTGGCGACCCGGTTCGCCAATCACCCCGAACGTCGCGGACGTGCTCTACCCAGGGCTGCCCAGCCATCCCGGGCACGCCATCGCGCAGCGACAGATGCGGGGCGGCTTCGGCGGCATGCTGAGCATCCGCCTGCGCGGGGGTGAGGCGGCGGCGGTGGCCACCGCGGCACGGGTGGAATTGTGGAAGCGCGCCACCTCGCTGGGCGGGGTGGAGAGCCTGATCGAGCATCGCGCCTCCATCGAAGGGGCGGGCTCTCCCTGCCCGCCCGATCTGCTGCGCCTGTCCGTGGGCATCGAGGACCCGGACGATTTGTATGCCGATCTCGATCAGGCGCTGCGGCAGTCCCGTCAATGATCGGCCGGCGGGTCCTGCTCTCCGCGGCAGGGCTCCTTCTCGGGGCGGGGTCACCGCCGGTCCCGCTCGCGGCCACCCCGATCTCCCGGCTCGACACGCCCTGGTGGCGGCAGCGGCACGCCGAAAAGCTTGCGGAAATCCGCGGCCGCCGGGTGGACCTGGTGTTCCTGGGCGATTCCATCACGCAGAACTGGGAGCGCGCCGGCCCGCCATCCTGGCAGGATTTTCGCCCCGCCTGGCAGCATTATTACGGCGACCGCAACGCCGTGAACCTGGGTTTTTCCGGCGACGCCACCAGCCACCTGCTGTGGCGCCTGGGCCACGGCGAGGTCGAGGGCATCGCCCCGCGGGCGGCGGTTATTCTTATCGGCGCCAATAATCTGGGCCGGCTGCACTGGCCGGCGGCCGACGATATTGCCGGGATCGACGCGGTCGTCAGCGAGACGAAACGGCGCCTGCCGGAAACTCGCGTGCTCCTGCTCAGCGTGCTGCCGAGCGAACGCTCGGCCTGGGCGAGCGAGACCACGCAGGACATCAACCGCGCGCTCGCGGCCCGCACTCGGAACGGCGGCGACGTGACCTTCCTGGACCTGACAGCGCTGTTCGCGCCCGGCGGGCGCGCGGACCGGTCGTTGTTCTACGATCCGTTGCTCACCCCGCCCGGACCGCCGCTGCATCCGACCGCCGCGGCCCAGGCCCGCATGGCGGCAGCTATCGAGCCGGTTTTGGCAAGCCTGCTCGGCGACAGGCCCCGCCCTCCCCTCGCTCCCTGACCCGCCGGCGCGCCCCGCCCAAACGCTTCCTGTCGCGCACATTACAATTCACGCAGATAATATGTATTTCATTCCCGGGAAAGCGGGATGGGAGGGCGGAATGCCCATGTTCCTCCCATCGACGGCTGGTTCGCGCATTGTTGCGCGCCGC
Organism: uncultured Alphaproteobacteria bacterium; assembly: GCA_963709085.1. Lineage (GTDB taxonomy): Bacteria > Pseudomonadota > Alphaproteobacteria > Acetobacterales > Acetobacteraceae > Rhodovastum. Next base: position 1,485,269 of record CAVPVB010000007.1, on the reverse strand, counting down.
CGTCTCCTCATACGGAGTCACCGCATGTTCCAGCACGACACGCCCACCTGCAGGCGTCGCTTCCGCACCGGCCTCGCGGCCGCCTTGTTCGCGGGCACGGCCCTCGGCGGGTTCACCGCCAGCCACATGGCCCTCGCCGCCGCCGATCCGGCCGCGCAGATCGCCCCCGCCGCCCCGGCTCGCACCCTTCCTGATTTCGTCGACCTGGTCAGCCGGGTGAAGCCCGCGGTGGTGTCCATCACCACGCAAATGCGCAGTGAACCTGGCGACGACGCGGAAATCCCACTTCCGTTCGGCCTGCAGTTGCCGAACCGTCCACACGCCGTCGTGGCCCGCGGCTCCGGCTTCATCGTCGATGCCGACGGCACCGTGGTGACCAACAACCACGTGGTGAAGGACGCCAGGGCGGTCAGCGTCACGCTTGCCGACGGCACCCAGCTTGCCGCCAAAATCGTCGGTCGCGACCCGCGCACCGACCTTGCCGTGCTGAAGATCGATGCGGGCAAGCCGCTGCCGTACATCGAGCTCGGTGATTCGGCGAAAGTGCGGCCGGGCGAGTGGGTAGTCGCCATGGGCAATCCGTTCGGCCTGGGCGGCACCGTCACCGCCGGCATCGTCTCGGCCAGCGGCCGTGACATCGGCGAAGGCCCGTACGACGACTTCATCCAGATCGACGCGCCGATCAACCAGGGCAATTCCGGTGGCCCGCTGTTCACCCAGGACGGCCACGTGGTCGGCGTGAACACCGCCATTTTCTCGCCCTCCGGCGGCAGCGTCGGCATCGGTTTCGCCATCCCCTCGGACATGGTGCGCACGGTGGTGGCCGAACTGAAGGCGCACGGCGTCGTCACCCGCGGCTTCCTGGGCGTCGAGACGCAGCCGGTCACGCCGGCGATGGCGGCCGCACTGGATCTGCCCAAACAGGACCAGGGCGGCGGGGCGCTGGTGGCGGGCGTGGAGTCCGATGGTCCGGCGGCCAAGGCCGGCCTGCAGCCGGGCGACGTGATCCGCGCCATCGACGGCAAGCCGGTGGCTACCCCCCGTGACCTGGCGATCGACGTGGCCGCGATCCACCCGGGCACCGAAACGAAGCTCGACCTGCTGCGCGACGGCCACGCCCAGAGCGTGAGCGTGACGCTCGCCAGCATGAAAAATGATACCGTCGCCGCCCAGGAGAGCAACGATTCCGAAGGCCGGCAGAGCGTCGGGGTGGCGCTGGCGCCGCTCACGCCGGAACTGCGCGGCGAGCTCGATCTGCCGGCGCACACCCATGGCGCGGTGGTGACGAACGTCCAGCCCGACTCACCGGCGGCGGCGGCCGGCATCCGCGAGGGCGACGTCATCATCGGCGTCGGCGCCGAGGCGATCGCCTCGCCCGGCGAGGCGACGAAAGCCATCCACGCGGCGGTGCGCAAGGACCACGCGGTGGCATTGCGCATCCTGCGGGATGGACAGACCGCCTTCGTCGCGGTCGACATGAGCAAGGGCACGTCTGACGAAGGCTGACGACCAGAGCTGTCGGGGGAGGCCGGTGCCGCTCAGGCGGTGCCGGCCGTCACCGGCCCGCTGATACCGTTCTGGCGCAGCACCGCAGCCAGCAGCCGCAAGGCATCCGGTCCGCCACGATCCGCCAGGACGCCCGCCTCCATCTCGCTCGCCAGCAGCTCCGCCTGGTCGGCAACGCTGTTGACGGCACGCCGCAGCGCTTCGGTTGAAAGCGCGATCTGCAGCTCATCCGAAAGAAGGTCCCAGTTGCACAGCAAATTTTCGCGGAGCATGGCGGTGACCCGAAGCGCCGTTCTGGCGAATGGCGCCGCGGAAACTCTCACGCGGTCGTCGTGATAGAATCCCCCTGATTGGTTAACGACCGGTTGCGGCCGGACAGGATCAGCTCCGCCACATGGCGCCGGCCGGTTTGTCGACGGCGCCCCCACAGGCTATACCAACGCGGACATGAAACCTCCGCAGCAGAACCGCCCCGGCAACCGCACTCCCGGAGGCGGCGGTCCACGTAGGCCCGGCGGCCCGGGCGACGGACCGGAGCGCGGTCGCCAGGGTGGCCCGCGCCCGTCGGGCGGCCCCCATCACGGCGCCTCCCGTCCCGCCCAGGCGGATGCCCCCCGGGGCGCCCCGCGCGGCGGCGCCCGCTTCGATGAGAAGCGTCCGCGCGACGACCGGCCAGCCCGCACGGACCGCCCGCAAGGGCCACGCCCGCCGCGCGATCCAGAGCAGGCCGGCGCCCGCCGGTTCGATGCGCGTACCGACCAGCGGGCGGAACGGCCCCCCGGCGCGCAGCGCCGCGCCGACACAACCGCCGCGCAGCGCCGTTCGGACACGACCACCGCGCAGCGCCGTCCTGAAGCGACAGCCGCGCCGCGCGAGGCCGAATACCGCACCGCCGAGCCGCGCCCCGGCCCGGATACGCCGCGCGGCACGGTGTGGCTCTACGGCCAGCACGCCGTCGGCGCCGCGCTGGCCAACCCGGCCCGCCGGCTGCGCCGCCTGCTGCTGACCGCGGAAGCCGAGTCGGCGCTCGCCGGCCGCCACCGCCAGCCCTGGCCGCTGACGCCCGAACGGGTGGAGCGCGGCCGGCTCGATCACCTGCTGGGGCGCGACACCGTGCACCAGGGCGCCGCCCTGCTCGCCGACCTGCTGGCGACGCCGGCCCTTACGCAGGCACTGGAACGCCGCGGCCCGGTGATCGTGCTCGACCAGGTCTCCGATCCGCGCAATGTCGGCGCGATCCTGCGGTCGGCGCAGGCGTTCGGCGCCGCCGCCGTGATCGTGCAGGAACGCAACGCCCCGGAGGAAACCGGCGCGCTCGCCAAGGCTGCTTCTGGCGCGCTGGAGACGGTGCCGCTGCTGCGCGCCGTTAACCTCGCCCGCACGCTGGTGGCGCTGAAGGCCGCCGGATGCTGGGTGGTGGGGCTGGATGCCGGCAGCGTCCCGCTATCCGGCCCCTCGCTCGCCGAACGCCGCGTGGTGCTGGTGGTGGGCAGCGAGGGCGACGGTCTCCGGCGGCTTACCCGCGAGACCTGCGACGAGGTGGCGGGCATCGCCATGCCCGGCTCGGGCGGCGGGCTGGACAGCCTGAACGTGTCGGTGGCCACCGCCGTCGCCCTGTACGAACTCGCCCGCCGGGCGTGATCCGCGCCGCCGACCGGCCCGGACCGGTCGGCGGCGCGACGAACCGGCCTCGCCGCTTATGCCCGCGCCAACTCGGCCTGCGTCAGGTTGAGCGGCCGGCGGCTGCGGCGCAGCAGGTAGATCGACACCACCATGACCAGGATCAGGACGCCGAGTACCACCAGTTCAATCATGGTCGCCTGGAACAGCGCCTGGCTCTCCGGCGTCCAGGCCGTGTCATGGTGGACCTCGGCGGATTGCAGAGTGATAACGAGCACGCGGCGCACCGAGGCGATCAGGGCAACCACCAGGAAGGGCTCGCATTTCAGGGTACGCTCCTGAATCGAGGTCCGGATCGTGTGGAGGATCTCGATCAGCATGAACACCAGCAGCAGCCGTTCGATCACGGCAAAGAGTGCGTCGGTGGCGTTCCAGTCGCGCAGCGCGTCCCACAGCTCCTCGCCGGCGCTGCCCAGCGCGACGATCGCTGTCACACAGAGCAACGCGCCGAGGGTGGCATAGACGGCATTCTCAACGTAGCGGAAAGCGCCTACCCAGAAACCGTTGGCGCCGGAATGGCCGTGCGTGTCGGGGATCGCGTGCGTGTCAGGGATCATTCGTGCAGACTCCTTGGTTCGGCCGGCCGGGGCTGACGCGGCCGCGTCGATCGTTTGGCCCGGCTGGCGGTTGGCCCGGTTGGCGGTTGGCCCGGTTGGCGGTTGGCCCGGTTGGCGGTTGGCTGGGCCTGCGGCGCTGCTTCGCCAGCAGCCCCCTGCCCTGATCGACGCCCACGAAGGGGCGTTCACCATCAGCACCTGCGCCTGCTGCCGCCACAATCGCCGGCACCCGAAGACCGGGAATTGCCCTTCACCGGCCGGCACAGCAGGCGGTCGCTGATGGCCCCGCTCCGTATCACGTGATCGCCGCCCGCGCAAAACCTGGCGCGCCCGACGGGCGTCTCTCCTGAAGCGCCGGATCAGGGCAATCGGGTGAAGGAAGGCCAGGGGCTCTGCCCCTGGACCCCGCTAAGGGCGGAGCCCTTAGAACCCATTCGTTTTAAGGGTTTTGGGAAGAGGGGGGTGAGGAGGAGCCGCAGCATCTCCTCACCCCCCTCTTCCCAAAACCCTTCAAGTGATGGGGTCCAGGGGCCTCTCGGCCGTCGCGCCGAAGGCGCGCTACGCGCGACGGCGGGTCCAGGGCAGAGCCCTGGCCTTCCTTCACCCGATTGCCCTGAGAGTTTGAAAAAGAATGCCCGCAAGCCGCCGAACGACGCCGAAAAACTCAATGATATCAGCGGGCATTCTTTTTCAAGTTCGATTGTTTTTCAAGCTCCGAGCGCCGGATATGCTCCCCTGGGCCGGCGCGCCATCCTGTGGCAGGCTGCAAGGCCGGATATTGCGGAACCACCCGACACATTGCGGAACCACGCGCCATGGGCCAGTCACCTGACGATCTGCAGTCCAGGATCGCCGCCCTGGAAGCCATGATTGCGCGCACCCGCCACGACGTCCGTTCCGCGCTCGCGCCGGCGATGCTGGCCGGCGACATGATGCGGGCCAGCACCGACCCCCGCGTGCAGCGCGGCGGCATCACCGTGGTGCGCGCCATCGAGCGTGTGCTCAGCATGCTGGACACTACGCGCGCGGAGGTGCCGGCCCAGCCGGACCCCGCCGCCAGCCCCCCCGCCATACGCCCGCCCGCCGACCGCCCCACTGACGACTCGCCCTGACGCTGCCGTCCGGCCGCCGTAACCGACATCAATCTCATCCGGCCGGCAACCATGCCAGAATACAGGCCGTTGAACCGGTGGGAGGATACGGCAGGTGTCGGCATCGGTGCTCGTGGCGGATGACGACCTCACCATCGTCCTGTCGCTGGAATTCCTGATGAAGCGGGCCGGCTACCGGCTCCGCGTCGCCCGCGACGGCGACGAAGTGCTGGCGGCCATGCAACAGGAAATCCCCGATCTCGTGCTGCTCGACCTGATGACGCCCCGGCGGCCCGGCTACGATGTGTGCCACGTCATCCGCGGCAGTCCGCCTGGCAGCATGTGCGCGTGGTCATACTGACGGCCAAGGGGCAGCAGGTCGAGCGCGCCAAGGGCATCGCGCTCGGCGCCGATGATTACGTCACCAAACCGTTCTCCACCCGTGACGTGGTGAGCCGGGTCAAGCGGCGGCTGGAAGCATGATGCGGCCGCCGCCGCCCGGCGCGGTGGCGCCCCTGCGCCGGCTTTTTCTCGGGCTCGCGCTGGCGGTTCTGCCGGCCGCCGCTGGTCGGGCTCGCCGGCCCCGGCATGGTGTTCGGCATCCCGGCGCTGTTCGTCGCCGTCCATGCGGCCTGGGCGCTGGTGATCCTGCTGCTCGCGCTGGTGCTGCGCCGCGCTGGTTCAAGCGGGGCTGGTTCGGGCGGGCGGCCGTGACCTCGTCGCTGTTCGTGCTGTTGCCGCTGATGCCTATTGCGGCCTGCTGTTCGCCATCGCCACGCTGGCCGAGCGCACCCGCCGCTGCCCGCTTGGCTGTATGTGCTGTCGCTAGGCGTCTATTGCACGTCGTGGACGTATTACGGCTCGGTCGGCCGCGCCGCGGCGCGCGGCATCGACTTCCTCTGCCGGTCTATCTCGGCCCCACCCTGGTCGGCGTGCTGGGCTGGCCGCTGCTGGCCAAGATCCTGTGCATCAGCAAGGCTGACCGCACCACCTCCATCGCCGACTTCATCGCCACCCGCTACGGCAAATCAGGCCTGCTCGCCGGGCTGGTAACGCTGATCGCGGTGGTCGGGTCGGTGCCCTATATCGCGCTGCAATTGCGGGCGGTGTCGTCGAGCCTGCTGGTCATGCTGTCGCCGGAGGGCGGCCCCGCCGCCGGCAACGGCGTGGCCCTCGGGGCGGCGCTGCTGATGGCGGCGTTCGGCGTGCTGTAGAAGAAGTCGCGCGAGCTGGAGGCGACCGCCGAAGAATTGCGGCATGCCAACGCCACGCTGCAGCAGCCCGACCGGCTGAAGGGCGAGTTCGTCAGCAATGTCAGCCACGAACTGCGCACGCCGCTGACCTCGATCCGCTCCTTATCCGAAACTCTGTTCGACGAGCCCGAACTTGATCTGGCGCAGCGCCAGCAATTCCTCGCCATCATCGTGCGCGAGAGCGAACGGCTGACCCGGCTGATCACCGACATGCTCGATCTGGCGAAGATGCAGGCGGGCGAGCTGCACTGGCAGTTCGAGCCGGCGCAGACTGGAGGCGCTGCTGCACAATGCCGCGGCGGCCTCCGAGCAGTTGTTCCGCGATCGCGGCGTGACGCTGACGCTGCAACTGGCGGAGAATCTGCCGCCGGTGCCGGCCGACGCCGACCGGATCGCCCAGGTGGCCATCAACCTGCTGTCGAATGCGATGAAGTTCTCGCCCTCGGGCACCAGCGAGGTGCGGCTGCGCCTGTTCCGCGCCGGGGGCGGCCAGGCGATCGAGGTGATCGATAACGGACCGGGAATCGCGCCGGACGATCAGGCAATGATCTTCGGGCGGTTCCGCCAGGCCGGCAACGGAATGACGGACAAACCGCCCGGCACCGGGCTGGGACTGGCGATCTGCCGCGCCATCATGGAGCGGCATGGCGGGGTGCTGACGGTCAGCAGTGTGCCGGGGGAAAGGGCGATTTTCCGGGCAACATTGCCGGAACAGTGACCGGAGCTGAGGCGGATCGCGCAAGGCCAGACGCAACACCGGTAATGCCTCGGCCTCAGGGCTATCGCATTTGGCGCCCGGCCTGGGTGAGCAGGCGTAGGAGGAAGCTGTCGTCCCAGCCTGCTCGCTTGAGCTTGCTCTTCATTGACGCCTTGGAGCCTTCGAGCTTGGCCAGGTTGATGGCCATACGGCGCAATAGAGCGATGTTCTCCGGCCCGTTATCCAAGCGGTTCCGGGTCTGGTCCTCGTTCATGGTGACGTTGAGTACCCAGTGCAGACCGTTCTCAACCCCCCAATGGCTGCGGACAGCGTCGCCGAAACGCACTGCGTTGAGCGGTGTGCTGAGCAGATAGTAGGCGGTTTCGCTGGTAACCTTGGCGCCGACTTCGCGCATGCGGACCACCTTGCCGATGGCGGCCAGTCCCGGCCAGGTATGGCGCTCCTGCAGCCAGTCGATCTCGGTCGAGACCATGCTGGTGCGGGTCTCGATGCGGCCGTGGTCGCCGTCAACGGTGGTATGGGTGACCTCGGCCGCGCGCTGCGGGTCGTCCAGGAAGAGGCGGACGTCCTCGTAGAGGCTGGGCTGGTTACCCTTCAGCGCCAGCACGTAGTCGCCGCCTTGTTCGACCACCTGCGCAGCAATGGCGCGTTGGCAGTTGATGGCATCCGCGGTGACGATGCAGCCCTTGAGCGACAGCATTTCCAGCAGCTTCGGTACCGCCGTGATCTCGTTCGACTTGCCGTCCACGGCCAGTTGCCCGAGAACCAACCGCTGATCCGCAGCCCAGGCACTGATCAAATGCAGCGGCGACTTGCCCGACGCGCGGTCGAAGGAATGCCGCAGCGTCTTGCCATCGATCGCTACCACGCCCTGGATGGTCTCGGCAAAGCGCTGCATGAAGGTCTGGAAGGCGGCGTGGAACCGCTTCGGATCGAGCAGACGGAACACCCGGCTGAACGTGTCGTGGCTCGGGATGCCGTGCTTCAGGCGCAGGAACTGCCGCAGGAATGGCTCCTTCGACTGCCCGAACAGCGCCATGTCCGAGCAGTCCTCGCCGCCGCAGAGCACCGTGCAAAGCGCGATGATCAGCAACTCGTGCAGGTTGTGGCGGGCATTCGGCCGGCGCGGGTCGTCAACGCCCGCGAAGCACCCGACGAAATCCTCCATGGGCCGATCCTCCGATCAATCCCATGCTTCGAATCCATCCGCCCCAGCCCACGCAAGCCCCTACCGTCAAGGATTTCCCATATGCGAATCCCCTGGCCTCGGCCTTTGTTCCCCTTGCGAGCGGGGTCTATGGTGCTGCGGTGCAGCGGAGTTGTAACGCATGGCGGTAGTGATTACGGTCGCCCAGCAAAAGGGCGGCGCCGGCAAAACGACCCTGGCCGCGAATCTGGCCGCCGCGCTGGCCGAGACGAAACGGGTCGCCCTGCTGGACATCGACCCGCAGCGCAGCCTCACGCGCTGGCACGCCCTGCGCGGGCAGCGCCGCAGCAAGCCGGTGGAAATCGGCTTTTCCGACGTGTCGGGCTGGCGGCTGGGCAACGAACTGGATCGCTTCCGCCGCCACTACGACGTGCTGATCGTTGACAGCCCGCCGCACATCGAAACCGATGCCCGGGTGGCGGTGCGCGGCGCCGATCTGGTGCTGGTGCCGGTGCAGCCCAGTCCGCCCGATTTGTGGGCCGCCGAGGGCACGCTGAAACTGGCAACCGACGAAAAGCGCCCGGTGCGGCTGGTGTTGAACCGTGCCCCCGCCAGCGGCAAGCTGCGCAGCGGCGTGGAAGCGGAGATCGCCCGGCATGGCTATCCGATGCTGGCCACCGCCCTGGGCAACCGCACCGGCTTCGCCGGCGCCTTTGCGCAGGGGCTGGGCGTCACCGAGACCGCGCCGCGCTCCACCGCCGCGCAGGAACTGCGCGCCCTGCTGGCCGAGATCGAGGCCGTGCTGCGATAGACTTCCCGCCACGACGGCGCGCCGGACCCGCCGCGCTTGCCGCGCGACGGGGTTCAGTCCGGCGTAACGGTCAGTCCAGGGTGATGGTCAGTCCAGGGTAACCGGGGCGGCGATCGCCGGCACCGCGGTGCGGACGGGCTCGGTGATCATCTCCATGCTGCCGCTGATCTGGCCGCCATCCTCGACCTGCAGGCGGCGGCAGCGGGCGGTGCCGAGCAGCTTGCCGGTGGCGCGCACGATCAGGTTGCCGCGCGCCGTCAGCTTGCCGTCGATGGTGCCGGCAACTTCGGCATCCTCCACCTCGATCTCGCCCTTGAACACGCCGCCCGGTGAGACGGACAGTTCAGTGGCGTGAATCATGCTGGACTCGACCGTCCCCTCGACCACCAGGCGCTCGGCGTCCTGCACCGTGCCATTCACCGAAATGCCGCGGCCGACCACCAGGGTACGGCGCTCGGCGGGCTCGCGGACAAGCGGGCGGACAGGCCCGGCGCCGGGGCGCGATCCCATCGGGGCCGGCGGCGCGCCGGTCGGAGCGGCAGAATTAGGCGTGGAGAACGGCGGGCGACTCATGGCTGGGGCCTCCTTCGGAGGGGCAGGACGGAAGGGGGGAACGCCCAGGCCAGAATCGGCCGGACGAGGCGCGACACCCGTATCGCCGCGAACGGCGACACCGGCCGGTTGGCCCGCTGCCTGACCGCCGGCTGGGGCGTTCAGATCCGGTTGGCGGGCCGGCGGTTCGTCGGGTCTGCGACGCTTGAACACGGAGTCTCCGTTCCATTCGGTTGGTTCACGCGGATGTCACCTAACACACGCGACGTTGACCGAACAACCCGGGGGAACGGATAGATCGTGGCAAAGAACGATCCGGCGCGGCCGGCATCACCCCGGCAGGCGGCGCCCCGGTTCGGGCGCGTGCAGCACATGCACCAGCGCCGCCGTGCCCAGCACCGGCGCCAGCAGATTCAGCACCGGCACCACCGCGAGCGCCGCCATCCAGCCGCCTTGCACCACCACCGCATCCAGCCGGTGCCGGCAGAACAGCAGGGCCTCGCGCCGCCCCATGCGCCGCATCGCCACCGCCACGAACAGCCCACGCCCGACCGCCCAGGCCGCAATCAGCCAGCCCAGCAGCAGCCCGACGCCGGGCACCAGCAGCGACAACAGCAGCGCCAGCAGCTGCAGGCCGAGCACCTTGAGGCCGAGCGCCAGCCCGTCCCACAGCTGCTGGCTGAAGGGCGCCGGCACGGCGGGCGGAACGGTGGGATACCAGCGCCGCTCCACCGCCTCCGCCACGCGGTCGATGTACAGGGTGGCGATCACGCAGGCCACCGGCAGGAACAGCACGAGCGCCAGCAGCGCCGCGCCGACCGGACCAGCGGCATAGCCGAGCCAGCCCAGCCAGGTCGCGTCGATCCAGTGCGGGGTGGCCGGGTCCGGCCCCCAGTCCACCGCCGCTTCGTGCGCCCCGCCGGACAGCATTTCGGCGAACAGCAGGAAAACCAGCACGGCCCAGCCCACGCTGCGCAGCACCACCCCCAGGAACACCGGGTCGTCGAGTTGGGAAAGCGCGCGGGTCAGTGGCAACAGCAGCATGTCGGTTCCTCGGCGGCTTGGGGCCCGGGCGCGGTTGCCTGGGCTTGAACGGGGTGATAGGCGGGCGGCCTTCGCAGGAGATGCAGCACATGACCGCCCCGGCCGCAAAGCCCCGCTTCGATATTCTCGGCATTGGCAACGCGATCGTCGATGTGGTGGCGCCCGTGCACGAGGCGTTCCTGAGCCGCCACGACATGCGCAAGGGCGGCATGGCGCTGATCGATGCTGCGACCGCCGGGCGGCTCTATGCCGACCTGCCCGCCGGGCAGGAAAGCAGCGGCGGGTCGGTGGCCAATACCTGCGCGGTGGCGGCGGCGCTGGGGGCGCGGGTGGCCTTCCTGGGCCGAGTGGCCGATGACCAGCTCGGCGGCGTGTTCCGCCACGACATCGCCGCCGCCGGGGTGCATTTTCCCACCCCGCCGCTGACCGGGGGCGCCCCCACCGCGCGCTGCCTGATCGCGGTGACGCCGGACGGCCAGCGCACCATGAACACCTATCTCGGCGCCTGCGTGGCCTTCGGCCCGGACGAGGTGGACGAGGCGCTGGTCGGCGAAGCGGCGGTGACCTACCTGGAAGGCTACCTGTTCGACCCGCCGGCGGCGCAGGCCGCGTTTCGCCGGGCCGCCGCGGCGGCGCATGCGGCCGGGCGCGAGGTGGCGCTGTCGCTGTCGGACGCGTTCTGTGTCGACCGCCACCGCGCGGCGTTCCGCGACCTGGTGGCCGGCCATGTCGACATCCTGTTCGCCAACGAGGCCGAAATCTGCGCCCTGTACGAACGCGACAGCTTCGCGGCGGCGGCGTCGCTGGCGCGCCAGGACGTGGCGCTGGCGGCGCTGACCCGCAGCGAGGCCGGCAGCTTCATTCTCCGCGGCGCCGAGACGGTCGAGGTGGCGGCGGTGCCCACGCAATTGGTCGACACGACAGGCGCCGGCGACGCCTATGCCGCCGGGTTCCTGGCCGCCTACACGGCAGGGCGGTCGCTGGCCGCCTGCGGCCGGCTGGGCAGCATTGCCGCCGCCGAAGTGATTTCGCATCTCGGCGCCCGGCCGCTGCGCGACCTGGGCGGGGAGCTGGCGGCGCTGGGCGGTTGACTGCCGGCACGAAGCCATCTTCATTTTCTGAAATCGGCGTCATCCAGGTTACATTCGGGCAATCCAGCCCGAGTGTAACCTGGCACCGCTTTAACCAGCCGCCGCCGGCTGGTTCACGCATGCTTGCACTGGTCAGCAACAGTACCAGGCCCATATTTTAATGACTGTTCGTACGTCAGCCGGGTGTCTTGTCGGAACTTGCGGTCACCGCGGCTGACCTTGCAAGGGGAAATACCAGATGCACAAGAAACTTCTTGCTTCGGCCGCTCTGCTGGGGCTGGCGATGAGTGGTGCGTACGCGCAGACAGCGCCGGGCGCCGCCTCCCCCACCACCACGCCGGGCGGCACCCCCCCGGCCGCCGCCCCGCCGTACGGCGCTCCCCCCTCCGGCGCGCCTCCATCCGGGAGCATGTCCCCGCCCCCGGAGATCGCTCCCCCGCAGGCGCCCGCCGAGACGCCGCCTGACCATTATGTCGAGGCGAAACCCGCGCCGGCCGCCAGGGCGTGGCGTAACGATTCCAGGGTCATCGGCGGCGAGCCGTTCTCGACGCACGCCAGCAACATCGTCCCCGGCGATACCCGATCGGTGATCGCACCGCGCCTCCCCGCCCCGGCAGTGGAGGACGATGCCAGCCCCGAGCGGTTGCTGAGCGCCGCCGTGGATGCGTTGCAGAAGGCCCGCACCGGCCTCGCCCAGGAAGCGCTGGAGCGGGCTGAAACGCGGTTGCTCGACCGGGCCACCAACCCGTCGGCGGCCAACCAGCCCGACAACAGCGCCCGCATTGAGGAGATCACCCAGGCTCTCCGGGCGCTCGGCCACGGTGATCTGCCGAAAGCGCAAGAGCTGACCAGTGAGGCAATGTCGGTGGTCGGGTCGAACGCGGGCTCATAATGACCTGACGCGCGGCGCCGTTTTTCGCGGCTGATCTGTGGCATGTCGGCCACGCGACCCGCATGCCCGATGAGAAGAGTTGAAATCGCGGCGCGGATGCACTATATATAAATCGCAGTATGGCGGGCCGCTCCGGGGACACTCCTGGAGCGGCCCGTTGTCGCGCCCCCGAACTCGCTAACACCACCCGCTGATACCCCGAGTCACAGACACACTGGCCCCGAAGGCGTCCCATGGACATCCGCAATATCGCGATCATCGCCCATGTCGACCACGGCAAGACCACCTTGGTGGACCAGCTGTTGCGGCAATCAGGCACTTTCCGCGACCACCAGGTGGTGGCCGAGCGCGCGCTCGACCGCAACGACCTGGAGCGTGAGCGCGGCATCACCATTCTGGCCAAATGCACCAGCGTGGTCTGGCACGAAACCCGCATCAACATCGTCGACACCCCCGGCCACGCCGATTTCGGCGGCGAGGTGGAGCGCATCCTCGGCATGGTCGACGGCGCCATCGTGCTGGTGGACGCCGCCGAGGGCGTGCTGCCGCAGACCAAGTTCGTGGTCGGCAAGGCCTTGGCGCGCGGCCTGAAGCCCATCGTCGTGGTCAACAAGATCGACCGCCAGGATGCCCGCCCTGACGAGGTCCACGAGGAAATCTTCGATCTTTTCGCCGCCCTCGGCGCCACCGACGAGCAGCTTGATTTCCCGATGCTGTACGCCTCCGGGCGACAGGGCTGGGCGGTTGAAAAGCTGGCCGACGAGCGCACCGGCCTGGCGCCGCTGTTCGATCTGGTGCTGCGCCACGTGCACGCCCCGGTACTGGACCGCGACGCGCCCTTCGGCATGACCGCCTCCATCCTCGATTATGACAACTATCTCGGCCGGGTGCTGACCGGGCGTGTCGAACAGGGGCGGGCGCGGCTGAACATGCCGGTGCGGGTGCTGCGCTCCGACGGCACCGTGGTCGAGACCGGCCGGCTGACCAAGCTGATGTCCTTCCGTGGCCTGGACCGCGTGACGGTGGAAGAAGCGGTGGCGGGCGACATCGTCGCCGTCGCCGGACTCACCGATGCAACCGTGCCGGACACGATCGGCGCCCCCGACCTGGCAGGGCCGCTGTTCGCCATTCCGGTCGATCCGCCGACCCTTGCCATGACCTTCCGCATCAACGACGGGCCGCTCGGCGGGCGCGAGGGCAAGAAAGTCACTTCGCGCCAGATTCGCGACCGTCTCCTGCGCGAGTCGGAAGGCAACGTGGCGATCAAGATCACCGAGAGCAACGAGAGCGAGGCCTTCGAGGTGGCCGGCCGCGGCGAGTTGCAGCTCGGCGTGCTGATCGAGCAGATGCGCCGCGAGGGCTTCGAGCTCACCATCGGCCGCCCGCGCGTGCTGACCCGCCAGAACCCCGAAACCGGCGAACGCGAGGAGCCGATGGAGGAAGTGCTGGCCGATGTCGACGAGCCCTACACCGGCATCGTCGTCGAGAAGATGAGCCAGCGGAAGGGCGAATTGCAGGATATGCGCCCCTCCGGCGGCCACAAGGTGCGGCTGACCTTCCTGATGCCGAGCCGCGGCCTGATCGGCTACCATGGCGAGTTCCTGACCGACACCCGCGGCACCGGCGTCATGAACCGGCTGTTCGCCGGCTACGGCCCGTGGAAGGGCACGATCGAGGGCCGCCGCAACGGCAGCCTGATCAGCACGGAAAACGGCGAGGCGGTGCAGTACGCGCTGTTCTATATCCAGGAACGCGGCGCCCTGTTCGTCAATCCGGGCGAGAAAGTCTACGTCGGCATGATCCTCGGCGAGCACTCCCGCGACAACGACCTGGACGTGAACCCGGTCAAGGAAAAGAAGCTCACCAACATCCGCGCCGCCGGCAAGGACGAGGCGCTGCTGCTCATCCCGCCCCGGCGCATGTCGCTGGAGCAGGCGATCGCCTACATCGAGGACGATGAGTTGGTGGAGGTGACGCCGGGGGCAGTGCGGCTGCGCAAGCGCTACCTTGATCCGCATGAGCGCAAGCGGTTCGAGCGGCGGGTGGAGGCGGATGCGGCGGCGTAAGGGAAGGAAGGCCAGGGCTCTGCCCTGGACCCGCAAGGGGCCGAGAGGCCCCTTGACCCCATCACTAAGGGATTATTGAAAAGGGGGCTGAGGAGATGCATCGGCATCTCCTCAGCCCCCTTTTCAATAATCCCCTAAACGAATGGGTTCCAAGGGCCTCTCGGCCCTTGGCGGGTCCAGGGCAGAGCCCTGGCCTTCCTTACTTTACGCCGCCTCAACCTCCGCCTGCTGCTCCGCCTGCAACGCCCACATCCGCGCATAGGTCCCGCCCACCGCCAGCAATTCCCCATGCGTGCCGCGCTCCACCACGCGCCCGTCCACCAGCACAAGAATCTGGTCGGCATCCACCACGGTGGACAGCCGGTGGGCGATGCTCAGCGTGGTGCGGTGCCGTGCTACCGTCCGCAGCGCGCCCTGAATGTCCTGCTCGGTGCGGGTATCGAGCGCGCTGGTGGCCTCATCGAGGATGAGGATGCGCGGGTCCTTCAGGATGGTGCGCGCGATCGCCACCCGCTGCTTCTCGCCGCCCGACAGCTTCAGGCCACGCTCGCCGACGCGGGTGTCGTAGCCGTCAGGCAACCGCAGGACAAAATCATGCACCTGGGCGAGTTTCGCGGCCTGCTCGATCTCCGCCTGGCTCGCGCCGGGGCGGCCATAGGCGATGTTGTAGCGGATGGTGTCGTTGAACAGCACGGTGTCCTGCGGCACCACGCCCATGGCGGCGCGCAAGCTGTCCTGGGTGAGGTCGCGGATGTCGTGGCCATCGACCAGTACACGCCCGCCGGTCACGTCATAGAACCGGAACAGCAGCCGGCTGATGGTGGATTTGCCGGCGCCGGTCGGCCCGACAATGGCCACCGACCCGCCCGGCGGCACCCGGAACGACACGCCGCGGAGAATTGTCCGGTCCGGGCGGTAGCCGAAATACACATCCTCGAACACCACCTCGCCGGTGGACGCGACCAGCGGCTGCGCGCCCGGCCGGTCATCCACCTCGGCGTTGACCCGCATCAGGCGGAACATCTGCTCCATGTCCACCAGCCCCTGCTTGATTTCGCGATAGACGAAACCGAGCATGTTCAGCGGCACATAGAGCTGCATCAGGTAAGTGTTCACCAGCACGAAACGGCCCACGGTGAGTGTGCCCGCCGCCACCTCGTTCGCCGCCATCAGCATGATCAGCGCCAGGGCAATGGAAATGATCGTGGCCTGGCCCAGGTTGAGCATGTTCAGCGTCACCTGGCTGCGCACCGCGGCGTGCTCGTACCGGGCCAGCGCGGCGTCGAAACGGGCGGCCTCGTGGCCCTCGTTGCCGAAATACTTCACCGTCTCGTAGTTCAGCAGGCTGTCGACCGCCTTGGATTTCGCGTCGCTGTCGTTCTCGTTCATGGTGCGGCGGATGCGCACGCGCCAGCCGGTAAAGATGAAGGTGAAGGCCAGATAACAGGCGACCGCGACCAGCGTGAGGATCGCATAGCGCCAGTCGAACAGCTTCCACAGGATGGCGGTGACCAGCGCCACCTCCACCAGGGTCGGCACCACGTTGAACACCGCCAGCCGCAGCACCGCCTCGATGCCCGCTGTGCCACGGTCGATGGCGCGGGAGATGCCGCCGGTCTGGCGATCGAGATGAAAACGCAGCGACAGCCGGTGCAAATGGCGGAAGGTCTGCAGCGCCACCCGACGCACCGTGCGCTGCTGCACAGCGGCGAAAATGGCGTCGCGCAGCTCGCCAAACCCCGAGGCGGCGATGCGCAGCAGCCCATAGCCGACGATCAGCGCCATCGGCACCGCGAGCGTGCCGCCCATCCGCGGCGCCAGCGCATCGACGGCGCGGCTATAGACCAGCGGCACCAGCACCGTCGCCCCCTTGGCGGCGAGCAGAAAGGCGAAAGCCACGCTCACCCGCAACCGGGCGCCAACGCTGTCCTTCGGCCAGAGATAGGGCAGCAGGGAGCGGATGGTCTGCAGCGTGGACCGCTCGGGAATGCGGGCGCCGGCGAAATCCGGCATGGTCGGCTGGGTCGAGAGGCTTCTTCTCATGCCCTGGGATGTGGCACGCGGCCCCGGGGTTTGAAAGCCCGCGGTGGCGGCGCGCGGGGGTTTCGGCTATGCGGCGCCGCATGGACACGCGCCTCGCCCGCCATTTTGACGCCTGCAACAACGCCATCCTGCCCGGTGAACGCATCGCCTTCGCCATCGGCGCCACCCAGGTCGGCTGGGTACGACCGGAGGTGGCGCGGGCGCTGGCCGGTTTTCCCGCCATGGCGGTGGGGCCGCGCCGGGCGACGCTGGCGGCCGACGCCGCGGGCAACCTGCCGGCGATCGGACGCGCATTATCCGACCAGGGCTTCTGCCGCTGGCGCGGCGAGGCATTCGATGTGCGCGCCAGCGGCGACGGCCCGGTGCTGGCAACCCTGGACCGTGGCGCCCTGCCGGTATTCGGCGTGCTGGCGGCCGGGGTGCACGTGAACGGTCTGGTGCAACGCGCGGACGGCCTGCACCTCTGGATCGCCCGCCGCGCCGCCGACAAGGCGCTCGACCCGGGCAAGCTCGACCATCTGGTCGCCGGCGGCATCCCCGCCGGCATGACCCCGCGCGAGACCGTGGTGAAGGAAGCCGCCGAGGAAGCCGGCGTACCCGAACACTGGCGGAAACGGCGGTGGAAACCGGGCTGGTCAGCTACACCATGGAACGGCCGGAAGGACTGCGGCGCGACTGGCTGATCTGCTACGATCTTTCCCTTCCCGCGGATTTTATCCCGCACGCCGCCGACGGGGAGGTGGAAAGCTTCGAACTCTGGCCGGTGGCGCGCGTCCTCGATCGGGTGCGCGACACCGATGATTTCAAGTTCAACGTCAACCTGGTGCTGATCGATTTGTTCCGGCGGCTGGGGCTGGCCTGAGCCGCCCCTGCCCCGTTCGAATCAGCCTTCCGGCGGCGCCGCCGCGATCGGGATTTCCCGGGCATCGCCCGGACCAGGCTGGTCGCCGACGCCCGGGGGCTGGCCCTCGCCGTCGTCGAACTCGCCATCCCCGCCGAAATCCTGCGCCTGCGGGCGGCGGTTCTGCTGGCCGTTGCCGTTCTGCTGCGGCTGACCCTGCTGGGACGCCTGGTTGATCGCGTTCAGGATGCGGAAATAGTGTTCCGCATGCTGAAAGTAGCTCTCCGCCATCACCCGGTCACCGCTGCCGGTCGCGTCGCGGCCGAGCTGCAGGTATTTCTCGAACAATTGCTGGGCGGTGCCGCGGATGCGCACCTCCGGGCCGTTGCTGTCAAACACGTGGTTCCGATTCAGCGGAATCCCGCCGCCGCCGCCACCGCTGCCGCCCGGGTGGCGCATGCCGCCGCCGCCACCCCCGCCGCCGCCACTACCCCCACCCCCGCCGCCGCTACCGCCGCGATGGTTGCGTCCGCGCATACGTTTCATGTTCATACGTTTGCCAAAATGCTTTCCTGTTCGTATGCCGGGCTCCGCCGTCACCGCTGCGGGCGACGCATTTTCGGCTCCCGTCGCCGGACGCAGGCCGCGTCTTGCCGGCTTGGTCCTGCGTCACAACCCGTCCCCGGGTCGTTTCTTACCGTTGGTTTCGCACGGCACCCTCACCCGGCGCACGCTTCAGCGGCGGGCGAGTGTCTGGGCAAACGGACCAACCACCGGGCATGATTCCCGGGCAATCCTTGCCGTGCGATCACACGCTAGCGACGTCGCTCCGGCCTGCCAAACAATTTCTCAGCGACAGGGGAAAGTCAGCACCGCGGCACGCGCAATGCCCCCCAGATCGTGGCGCAGGGCAGGCGCCCGAAATCCCGCCGCGCACGCCAGGGCCGCCACCCGATCCGCCTGCCCCACCCCCAACTCCAGCACCGCCACGCCGCCCGGGGCGAGCAGGTCCGGCAGGGCAGCCAGCAACGCGCGATAGGCATCGAGCCCGTCCGCCCCGCCGTCCAGCGCGCTGCGCGGCTCGTGAAGGGCGACCTCCGGCATCAGGCCGGCAATGGTTTCCGACTCGATATAGGGCGGGTTGGACAGCACCAGATCGAACCGGCCGGCCAGCGGCGCCGCCCAGTCGGCGCAGACCATGGCGCAACGCCCGGCGAGGCCGGTCGCCCGGGCGTTGCGCCCCGCCAGCGCGGCGGCGTCCGGCACCCGATCCACGCCCACCCCGAAAGCGGCGGGAAACTCCGTCAGCGCCGCCAGCAACAGGCAGCCCGTGCCGGTGCCCAGATCGAGGATGCGCCGCAAATCGTCCCGCTCAGGGCGGGCGGCAATGGCGGCCGCGATCAGGGTCTCGCTGTCGGCGCGCGGGATCAGGGTCGCCGGCGAAACCTCCAGGTCGAGGGTCCGAAAATCCTGGCGACCGATCAGGAAGGCCAGCGGCTCGCGGCCGGCGCGGCGGGCGATCAGGGCGTGGAAGGCGTCGGCGTCCCCGGCGGCATGCTCCAGCAGCCAGCGCGCCTCGCGGCGGGGGGAATCGATGCCAGCGGCGCGGAGCAGGACGGTGGCTGGGGTCAGGAGGTCGCTACGAATACCTCACTCCTCCGCCGCCAGCCGCGCCGCCTGGTCCTCGGCGGTGAGCGCGTCGATGAACTCATCCAGCTCGCCGGCCATGACCCGGTCGATCTTGTACAGCGTGAGGTTGATGCGGTGATCCGACACCCGCCCCTGCGGGAAATTATAGGTGCGGATGCGTTCGCTCCGGTCGCCGGTGCCGACCTGGGAGCGGCGGTCGGCCGCGCGGGTGGCGTGCAACTGCGCCCGCTGCTGCTCATATAGCCGCGCGCGGAGAATTTTCATCGCCTTGGCGCGGTTCTTGTGCTGGCTCTTTTCTTCCTGCATCGCCACCACGATGCCGGTCGGCAGGTGGGTGATGCGCACCGCGCTTTCGGTCTTGTTCACGTGCTGGCCGCCCGCGCCCGAGGCCCGGTAGACGTCGATGCGCAGATCGCCCTCATCGACCTGCACGTCCACCTCCTCGGCCTCGGGCAGCACCGCCACCGTCACCGTGGAAGTGTGGATGCGGCCCTGGTTTTCGGTCGCCGGCACGCGCTGCACCCGGTGCACGCCGGATTCGTATTTCAGCCGGGCGAACACGTTGGTGCCGTTGATTTCGGCCGAGGCGCCCTTCAGGCCGCCGAGTTCGGATTCATCGTATTCCAGCACCTCGAACCGCCAGCCGCGCAGGCCGGCGTATTTGCGGTACATGTCGAACAGTTCGGCGCCGAATAATCCTGCCTCATCACCACCGGCGGCCGGACGCACTTCCAGGATGGCGGAGCGGGCATCGGCCTCATCCTTGGGCAGCAGGGCGATGCGCAGCGCCTGCCGCAATTCCGGGATACGGCCTTTCAGTTCGGCCAGTTCCGCCTCGGCCAGATCGCGCATCTCCGGGTCGGCGAGCAGTTGCTCGGCCTCGGCGGCAGCGCGTTCGGCGGCGCGCAGTTCCTCCACCCGCGCCACCACCGGCTCGAGTTCGGACAGTTCGCGGCTGGCCTTGACGTAGGCGTCGCCGGACAGCCCCTCGGACAGCAGGGCGCTCAGTTCCGCCGCGCGGTCGCCGATCCGGTCCAACTTGAGAGAGAAACTCATTGCAGTTTCGCGATCAGCTCCGCCAGCGGCACCTCTTGCTGCGTGCCGGTGGAAAAATCCTTCACCTGAGCCACGCCGCGCGCCAGTTCGGTCTCGCCCAGGATGATGACGGCACGGGCGCCGATGCGGTTGGCGCGCTCCAGCCGGCGTTTCATGTTGCCGCGATAGGCCATCTCGGCCCGGATGCCGGCGCGCCGCAGCGATTGCAGCGCGGAAAGCGCCGCCGCCTCGGCCGCCTCGCCGACCGGCACCACGGCGACCGGCCGGGGAGCCGCCGGCACCTCGGTCAGCAGCATGGACAGGCGCTCGATGCCGGCCGCCCAGCCCACCGCCGGCGTCGCCGGCCCGCCCATCTCGGCCACCAGCCCGTCATAGCGCCCGCCCGCCATCACCGTGCCCTGCGCACCCAGGCGGGTGGTGACGAACTCGAAAGCAGTGTGGCCGTAATAGTCGAGCCCGCGCACGATGCGCGGATTGTCCACGAAGGGCACGCCGAAACCGGCGAGGTAGGATTTCAGCCGGTCGTAGAACGCGGCCGCCTCGGGCGTCAGGTGGGCGTGGATGTCCGGCGCGCCGGCGATGATGCGGCGGTCGGCCTCGTCCTTGGAATCGAGAATCCGCAGCGGGTTGCGCGCGAGCCGCATCAGACTGTCCTCGGACAGGCCGGCCTGGTGCGCGGTGAAATATTCCACCAGGGCGGCACGATAGGCGTCGCGGCTCTCGCGGTCCCCCAGCGTGTTCACTTCCAGCACGACATCCTCGGCGATGCCGAGCGCCTGCAGGATGTCCCAGCCGCAGGCGATGATTTCGGCGTCGGCGAGCGGCTCGGCGGGGCCGATCACCTCGGCGCCGATCTGGTGGAACTGCCGGTAGCGCCCCTTCTGCGGCCGCTCGTAGCGGAACATCGGGCCGGCGTAGAACACCTTTTGCGGCAGCGACTGGGTCAGCCCGTTGGTGACCAGGGCACGGCAGACACCGGCGGTGCCCTCGGGACGCAGCGTCAGGCTGTCGCCGCCGCGGTCGGTGAAAGAATACATCTCCTTCATCACCACGTCGGACGTATCGCCGAGGCTGCGCGAGAACACGCGGGTATCCTCGAAGATGGGGGTGGCCCATTCCTCCAGCCCATAAATCGCCGCCACGCGCCGCGCGGTGTCGATCACATGCAGGTGGCGGCGATGGTCCTCGCCGATGAGGTCGCGGGTGCCGCGGACCGGCTGAAGTTCGCTCACGTTACTCCGCCGCCACCTGCGCGGCCGTCGTTTCCGCCCGGATCGACGCTGCCTTTTTCTCGACCAGTTCCACCACATGGTCGATCATCTGCGCCGTGTCGACATGGTGGTCGGTCTTGCCCGCCACATACACCATGTGCCGCCCGCCGCCGCCGCCGGTGATGCCGATATCGGTCATCAGCGCCTCGCCCGGGCCGTTCACCACGCAGCCGATGATCGACAGCGTCAGCGGCGTGTCGATATGCGCGAGCCTGTCCTCCAGCTTCGCCACCGTGTCGATCACGTTGTAGCCCTGCCGCGCGCAGGACGGGCAGGAGATGATCTTCACCCCGCGATGACGCAGGCCGAGCGACTTCAATATCTCCCAGCCGACATGCACCTCCTCCTCCGGCTCGGCCGACAGCGACACGCGCACCGTGTCGCCGACGCCGGACCACAGCAGGTTGCCCAGGCCGACCGAACTCTTGACCGTGCCGGTGCGCCGCCCGCCCGCCTCGGTGATGCCGATATGCAGCGGGTGGTCGCAGGCGGCGGCCAGTTTCTTGTAGGCCTCCACCGCCAGGAACACGTCGGACGCCTTCACGCTGATCTTGAACTCGTGAAAATCGTGGTCCTGCAATATCTTGGCATGCTCCAGCGCGCTTTCCACCATGGCATCGGGGTTGGGCTCGCCGTATTTTTCCAGCAGGTGCTTCTCCAAACTGCCGGCATTGACGCCGATGCGCATCGAGCAGCCATGGTCGCGCGCCGCCTTCACCACGTCGCGCACCCGCTCGGCGCTGCCGATATTGCCCGGATTGATGCGCAGGCACGCCGCCCCGGCCTCGGCGGCCTCGATGGCGCGGCGATAGTGGAAATGGATGTCGGCGACGATCGGCACGCTCACGCCGCGCACGATCTCCCGCAGCGCCGCGGTGCTTTCCTGGTCGGGACAGGAAACACGGACGATGTCCACCCCGGCGGCCTCGGCGCGATGAATCTGGGCGATCGTGGCCGCGGCGTCCGAGGTCAGCGTGTTGGTCATGGTCTGCACCGTGATCGGCGCGTCGCCGCCGACGGCCACAGGCCCCACATGGATCTGGCGCGACCGGCGACGCTCGATTTGCTGATACGGGCGATAGCTCATGAATAAACGCTCCGGGTGGAGGGGTTTGCCAACCAACATGCCCGTTCAGCCGCCGCCGCGCAAACGCGTGGGGCGCGGGGCAAGCAAGCAAAGGAAGGCCAGGGCTCTGCCCTGGACCCGCTAAGGGCGGAGCCCTTAGAACCCATTCGTTTAGAGGGTCTTGGGAAAGAGGGGGGTGAGGAGGAGCCGATGCATCTCCTCGCCCCCCTCTTTCCCAAGACCCTCCAAGTGATGGGGTCCAGGGGCCTCTCGGCCCTTGGCGGGTCCAGGGCAGAGCCCTGGCCTTTCTTCACTTACTCGCCCACCCCGTCAGCACCGCCAGCCGGAGGGTCACGCGTGCGCGTCCCTCCGTCTCCGGCAGCGCCGCCAGCGCGGCCGGAAACAGCGACCGCGGTGGAATGCGCCGGTCGCGATCGATGATCGCATTGGCCTCGCCGGCGGCGCGCAGGTCGCGCAGGAGGGAAAACGGGTTGGCATAAAGCAGGCGGATATCCTCGACATCCGCGACCGGCAGCGCAAAGCCGGCGCGCTGCAGCAGGGCGGCGCAGTCGCGCAGATCGGGGAACGGCGAGACCCGCGGCGCGGCGCCGCCGGTCAGCCCGGATTCGGCCTCGGTAAGCGCCGTGCGCAACTCGGCGAAGGAGCCCAGCGCCGGCAGACTGGCCAGCAGCAGCCCGTCCGGCCGCAACGTCTGGCGCAACTGGATCAGCGCGCCGGGCAGGTCGTTGACCCAGTGCAGCGACAGGCTGGCGACGACCAGATCGAAGCTGGCGGGCGCAAAGGGCAGGAACTCCTCGTCGGCGACAACCGCCAGGGCGCCGGCACGCGCGGCCATGCGCGGCGAAAGGTCGCAACTGACCGTCTCGATCCCGCGCGCCCGCAGCAGTGGCGCCACCACGCCGCGCCCGCCGACATCGAGCGCCTGCCCGAAGCGGCTTGTGGTGTCGTCCAGCCGGTCGAGCAGACGCTCCGCCGCATCGTCCAGGATGTCGGCCACCGCCCCCACCGTGGCCGCGGCCCGGTCGCGATGGCGGCGCACGGCGGTGCGGTCGAACACATGCATGCTCATGCGTCTGCATTTGCCCCCGGAAGGCGTTGCCGCCAAGCCACCGTCCGGCGTATTCTGTCCGGAGACGCAAGGAGAGTCCGATGAACGCTCCCGGCCTGAAGATCGCCGGCGCGGCGATTCCCTTCAACCCCAGCTTCATGCATCCGGTCCCCCCCGCGCGGGGTTGAGCGGTGCAACATATCGATGCCGCCACTCTGCGCGGCTGGATCACCGACGGGCACGAGCTGGCCCTGCTGGATGCCCGCGAGGAAGGGGAATTCGGCACCGCCCACCTGTTCTGGGCAGTGCCCTGCCCGCTTTCGCGCCGCGAATTCCGCGCCCGCACGCTGCTGCCGCGCCTGGCCACGCGCATCGTCTGCGTCGATGACGGGCGGGGGCTGGCGGAGAAACTGGCTTCCTGGCTGGAGGGCATCGGCGCCACCGACGTATCGGTTCTCACCGGCGGCACCCGGGCCTGGGCGGCAGCCGGCTACGTGCTGTTCTCCGGCGTCAACGTGCCCTCGAAGGCGTTCGGCGAATGGGTGGAACAGCATTACGGCACCGCGAGCATGGAGGCACCGGAGCTGAAATCCTGGCTCGACGCCGGCCGCGACATGGTGGTGCTGGACAGCCGCACCTATGACGAGTTCCACCGCATGTCGATCCCGACCGCCATCAGCGTGCCGGGCGGGGAGTTGGTCTACCGCATCGCCGACCTGGTGCCCGACCCGCACACGCTGATCGTGGTGAACTGCGCCGGCCGCACCCGCTCCATCCTCGGCGCCGAGAGCCTGCGCCAAGCCGGAATCCCCAACCCGGTGATGGCCCTGCGCAACGGCACGATGGGCTGGGAACTGGCCGGGCTCGCGCTCGAGCACGACCGCACCGAGCGTTTTCGGCCGGGCCGCCCGGCCAGCGCGGAACTGGCATTGCAACGCGCCCGCGCCTTCGGCGAATCCTCCGGCGTGGACGTGATCGGGCCGCACGAACTGACGCAGTTCGAAAACGACCCGGACCGGACCTGTTACGTGTTCGACGTGCGCGATCCGGCGGAGTTCGCCGCCGGGCACCGGCCCGGCAGCGTCCCGGCCCCGGGCGGGCAGTTGGTGCAGGCGACGGATGGCTGGATCGGCGTGCGCAACGCCCGCATCGCCCTGGTGGATGACGACGGCGTGCGGGCGCGCATGACGGCCGCCTGGTTGCGCCAGATGGGGCATCGCCACGTGTTCGTGGTGGTTGGCGGGCTGCAGGACGCGACCGTCCCCGGCGCCGCGCCGGTAGACGTGCCGGTGGAGGTGCCAGGGGAAGTGCCGGTGGACGTGCCGGTGGACGTGCCGGAACCCGGCACCAGGGCGGAAACCATCGGGGCCGATACGCTGGCGGCGGCATCGGATGCCACGGTGGTGGACCTGGCGCGCAGCCTCAGGTTCCGTGACGGACACATCCCCGGCGCCCTATGGGGGGTGCGGACCCGGCTGGAAGCGCTGCGTGACCGGCTGACGGTGGCACGGCTGGTGGTGCTGACCTCGCCCGACGGCGCGCTGGCCCGGCTGGCGGTGGCGGAGGCGAAGGCACTGACCCACGCGCCGGTCCGGGTGCTGGAGGGCGGCACCGCCGCCTGGGTCCGCGCCGCCCACCGGCTGCAGCGCGACCACACCCATCCGCCGGACGATGCCTGCATCGATGTCCACCTGCGGCCCTACGACCGCAATTTTGGCATCGGGGACGCCATGCAGGCCTATCTGTCCTGGGAAACCGGCCTGCTGCACGAAATCGCGCGCGACGGAACGGTGGCGTTCGGGGTGCCGGAGGCGGGGTGATGGCGGCGGCCGGCGGAACGGGCCGCGCCGTCTGGTCGTTCGTCGCCATGGCTGCCGGTGCCGCCCTCGACCTGCTGCTGCCGCCGCACTGCCTGACCTGCGACGCCCTGGTGGACGCGCCCGGCCGGTTCTGCCCGGACTGCTTCCGTCAGGCCGGTTTCATCGTCGAGCCCTGCTGCGCCCGCTGCGGCGTGCCGTTCTCGTATGCCGGCCAGGGCGGGCGGCACCGGCTCTGCCCGGCCTGCCAGGCGCACCCGCCGCCCTGGGGCTGCGCCCGCGGCGCGCTGCGCTATGATGGGCTGTCACGGCGCGTCGTGCTGCCGTTCAAGCATGGCGACCGCACCGAATACGCCGCGGCCCTGGCGGCGTTGATGCTGCGCGCCGGCGCGGCGCTGCTGCGCGAAGCCGAGGTGATTGTGCCGGTGCCGCTGCACCGGAGCCGCCTGATCGCGCGGCGCTACAACCAGGCCGCCCTGCTGGCCCGGGCGCTCGCGCGCCTGTCGAGCGTGCCGGCGGTCCCGGACGCGCTGCAGCGCACCCACGCCACGGTGTCGCTGAGCGATCTCGGCGCCGCCGCGCGCGCCGAAATGGTCAAGCATGCGTTCGCCCTTCGCCCCAGCCGGATCGGCCGCATCGCCGGGCGACGGGTGCTGCTGGTGGACGATGTGATGACCTCGGGCGCCACCTGCGGCGCCTGTACCCGGGTGCTGCTGGCAGCCGGGGCGACCGGGGTGGACGTGCTGGTGGCCGCCCGTGTGCCCGACCCGAGGTTGCAGTAAGGCGGCGGCGTAACCATCTGCCCGGCCGCAAGGAGAACAGAATGACGGACGTGGAAATCTACACCCAGCCCCGCTGCGGCTACTGCGCGCGCGCCATGGCGTTGTTGACCCGCAAAGGGGTCACGTTCCGCCAGATTGAGGCGCCGCAGGGCACGCCGGAGCGCGAGGAGGCGATCCGCCGGTCCGGCCGCTTTACGGTACCGCAGGTCTTCATCGACGGCGCCTCCATCGGCGGCTGCGACGACCTGGTCGCGCTGGAACGGTCCGGCAAGCTGGACACGCTGCTGGGGGCATAGGAACGCGCGTCGCCCGCGCCCGGCCTTCACAGTGCCTTGCGCCGGGTGCCGGCATGATCCATGTCAAAGCTTCATTTACGCGGCTCGGTCAGAGTTCTCGTATGATCCACTACGATTTGCGGTGCGCTGACAGTCACGCCTTCGACGGCTGGTTCAAGGACAGCGTATCGTTCGAGGATCAGGCGAAGCGCGGCCTGCTGGAATGCCCGATCTGCGGCGATACCAAGGTGGAACGCGCGCTGATGGCGCCGGCCCTGCCGCGCAAGGGCAACGCCCGGCGCGCGCTTCTCCCCGTACCAACCCAGGAGGCGGCGCCCCCCCAGGTGGTGGCGCCGCCGGCCGCCGCTTCCGCCGAGGCACCAGCGCCCGCCCTGCCCGCCCTGGCAGGGAACATCCCCGACCATGTGCGCGCCATGCTGCAGCGGGTGCGCGCCGAGGTCGAAAAGAACTGCGACTATGTCGGCTCCGGTTTTGCCGACGAAGCCCGCCGCATCCATCGCGGCGATACCGACCGCCGCGCCATCTACGGTGAAGCCAGCCCCTCCGACGCCGAGGAACTGGCCGATGAAGGGATCGAGATCGCCCGCATCCCCTGGGTTCCGCGCGCCGACGGATAACAGGGGAGTCGACGGCTGACAGGGGACCGGCCGGGCCGCCCTCAAAGCGCGGCCCGATAGCGAAGCCCGCCCTCCGCGTCCTCCACCGCCACCAGTTCGCCCTGCGCCAGCATGTGATTCACGTGCGCCAGCACCTCGCCGAAGGCGAAGCCGGTCTGGTGCTCGTCCAGCACGCGCGGGAACAGCGCCGGCACGATATCGGCGGCGGACAGCGACCGGTCCCGGCTGGCCTCGGCGATCTGGGCGCAGCGCGCCGCGTGGTGGGCGATCAATTCGTCGATACGCACATGCAGCCCCCCGAAGGGCAGGCCGTGGCCGGACAGCACCATGACATCCGCCGGAACCGCCCGCCGCAGTTGCGCCAGCGAGTGCAGGTAGGCCCCGAGCGCATTCGCCGCCGGCTCCATGGCGGTGACGCTGACATTGGGCGAGATTTTCGCGATCACCTGATCGGCCGCGAAGAACAGCTTTTCTTCCGGACAGAACAGCATGGCCTGTTCAAGCGCATGCCCGCCGCCGGTCAGCACCTGGAAGGTCCGCCCGCCGATATCGAGCGAATCGCCGTGCTGGATGCGGCGATAGGTGCTCGGCACCCCGGTGGTGATGCGGAGATAGACATGCCCCCGCTCCAGCACCCGCTCGGTGACCACTTCGTCCAGCCCGTGGCGACGATAGAACGGCCGCCAGCTCTCCGACCCCAGATCGGCCGGGGCGTATTGCAGCGCCAGGCTGAACAGGTATTCCGATTGCGGCATCCACAGCTCCAGATCGTGCCGCCGCGCCAGCCAGCCGGCCAGGCCGACATGGTCGGGATGGAAATGCGTCACGATCATGCGGGTGAGCCGCCGCCCGTGCAGCGGGCCGGCCAGCACCGCCTCCCAGATTTCCTGGGTGCGGGAATCGCCGATGCCGGTATCCAGCACCGCCCAGCCGCTGCCGTCCTCGATCAGGTGGATGTTGATGTGATCCAGCCGGAACGGCAGCGGCAGGCGCAGCCACAGCACGCCGGGCGCCACCTCCTGCGGCAGGCCGAACGGCGGCGGCTCGGTGATGGGAAAGCGCAGCGTCGGCTCGGTCAATGCGGTGTGCATGCGGTGTCGTCTCCTGCCCTGCACAGAAAAGCAACCGAAGCCGCATGGCTTCAACCCATCACGCCGTCCGGCGCGGCCCCTGCCATGCGCAGGCCCCTGCCATGCGCAAGTGGGGCGAAACCCGCTATTCGGCCCGCGCCTCCAGCAGATAGTTGATCCCCGTGTCATGCCCGGCTTTCCAGCGCATCGCGAACGGGTCGAACACCAGCCCGGTGATGTCGGTCACGCGCAGCCCGGCGTCGCGCAGTTTGCGGCCCATCTCGGCCGGGGTGATGAACTTGCGCCAGTCATGCGTGCCCACCGGCAGCCAGCGCATGACATATTCCGCCCCCAGCTTGGCGGTGAGAAAGCTGCGCGGCGTGCGGTTGAGCGTGGACAGAAAAATCACCCCGCCCGGCTCCAGCAGCGCCGCCAGCGTGGCCAGGAAGGCCGCCGGGTGAGGCACGTGCTCGATCACCTCGAGAGCGGAAATAACCGGGAAACGGGCGCCCTCGGTCACCAGGTCGCCGGCGACGGCGTCGCGGTAGGCGAGTTTGAGCCCCTCCCCCTCGGCATGCGCGCGGGCGGCGGCGAGCGCCTCGCCGGCGGCGTCGATGCCCAGCACGTCGTGACCCAGCCGCGCCAGCGCCTCGGCCGCCAGCCCGGCGCCGCAGCCCACGTCCAGCACCCGGCTCGCCGGCGGGATGCGATGGTTGATCCAGCCGATGCGCAGCGGGTTCATCCGGTGCAACGGCTTCATCGGCCCGTCCGGGTCCCACCAGCGCGCGGCCAGCGCGTCGAAACGCGCGATTTCCTCGGGGGAGACCCCCCGATCCAGATCAGCCTGCCCGCGTGAATGATGCATGTTGCCCGCTCCCGATTGCGCCAGTATGTGTCCCGCTCTCGGCCGTCGCGCAACCGGGCGCGTGCGGCCTTCCTGCCCGGAACCGTCTGTATGGCCCGCATCGTCATGAAGTTCGGCGGCACCTCCGTCGCCGACCTCGACCGCATCCGCCACGTCGCGGCACGGGTCAAGCGCGAGGTGGAGGCGGGCAACGAGGTCGCCGTGGTGGTCTCCGCCATGGCCGGCACGACCAACCAGCTGGTCGGCTGGTGCACCCAACTCGCCGCCCTGCACGATGCGCGCGAATACGACGCGGTGGTGGCCACCGGCGAGCAGGTCACTGCCGGGCTGATGGCGATCGCGCTGCAGACGCTCGGGGTCGATGCGCGGTCCTGGCATGGCTGGCAGGTGCCGCTGGCCACCGACGGCGCGCACGGCAAGGCGCGCATCGAGTTCGATCGCGGGCGCCGAGCTGGTGCGGCGCCTGCAATCCGGCCAGGTGCCGGTGGTGGCGGGGTTCCAGGGCATCGGCCCGGACCGGCGCGTGACCACGCTGGGGCGCGGCGGCTCCGACACCTCGGCGGTGGCGCTGGCCGCGGCCCTTGGCGCCGAGCGCTGCGACATCTACACCGACGTGGATGGCGTGTACACCACCGACCCGCGTATCGTTGCCCGTGCCCGCAAGCTGGCTAAGATCTCCTATGAGGAGATGCTGGAGCTTGCCTCGGTCGGCGCCAAGGTGCTGCAGACCCGCAGCGTGGAACTCGCCATGAAGGAGCGGGTGCGCGTGCAGGTGCTGTCGAGCTTCGACGACGGCACGTCGCTGGGCGGTGACCTGCCCGGAACACTTGTGGTGGACGAGGACGAGATCGTGGAAAAGGAAATCGTGTCCGGCATCGCCTATTCGCGCGACGAGGCGAAAGTCACGGTGCGCGGCGTGCCGGACCGGCCGGGCGTCGCCGCGGCCATCTTCGGGCCGCTCTCGGCAGCCGCCATCAACGTCGACATGATCGTACAGAACGTGTCGGCCGACGGCACCACCGACCTCACCTTCACCCTCGGCCGGGCCGACCTGCCGCGGGCCGAGAAAACGCTGGGCGAGCACCGGGGCGAGATCGGCTTCCTCTCCCTGCTGACCGACCGGGAAGTAGCTAAAATCAGCGTGGTGGGGGTGGGCATGCGCAGCCATTCCGGGGTTGCCAGCACCATGTTCCGCACCCTCGCCAGCAAAGGGATCAACATCCAGGTGATTTCCACCAGCGAGATCAAGGTTTCCGTCCTCATCGACGCCGAGTACACCGAACTTGCGGTGCGGGCGTTGCATACGGCGTATGGCCTCGATGCCTGACATCATTCCCCCGCAAGGCGAGGCCGCCGGCAGCGCGACGCGCAGCGAACCGGCCCGCCTCGCCGCCCGCGCCGAGCTGGACCGGCTGTGGGCCGCCGGCCGTGACTTCCTGGGCTGCGAGGCCGCCATCCTGGGCGGCGCCATGTCGTGGGTGAGCGAGCACAATCTCACGGCGGCCATCAGCAATGCCGGCGGCTTCGGCGTGCTGGCCTGCGGCTCCATGGGCCCCGACCTGCTGGAACGCGAAATCGCCGCCACCCAGGCGCTGACGCAGCGCCCGTTCGGCGTGAACCTCATCACCATGCACCCGCAGATCGACGACCTGATCCGGGTCACGGTCGCCGCTGGGATCAACCACGTCGTGCTGGCCGGCGGCATTCCCTCGGGCGGCGCGGTGCGGGCGGTCAAGGATAGCGGCGCGAAGCTGGTGTGCTTTTCGCCGGCCCTGGTACTGGCCAAACGGCTGGTTCGCTCGGGCGCGGACGCGTTGGTGATCGAGGGAAGCGAGGCCGGCGGCCATATCGGCCCGGTATCGCTGACCGTGCTGGCGCAGGAAATCCTGCCGCATGTGCGCGATGTGCCCGTGTTCGTCGCCGGCGGGCTCGGCCGGGGTGAGGCGGTACTGGCCTACCTGGAAATGGGCGCTGCCGGCGCCCAGCTCGGCACCCGATTCGCCGCCGCGACCGAAAGCATCGCCCATCCGCGCTTCAAGCAGGCCTTTATCCGTGCCTCGGCGCGCGATGCGGTGCCCTCGGTCCAGCTCGACCCGCGCTTCCCGGTCATCCCGGTGCGCGGGCTGGCCAATGATGGGACGAAGCGCTTCCTGGAGCACCAGGCCGAGACACTGCGCCGGTTCCAGGACGGCGAACTGACCAAGGAATCCGCCCAGCTCAACATCGAGCATTTCTGGGCCGGAGCCTTGCGCCGGGCAGTGATCGACGGCGACATCGAGCAGGGTAGCGTAATGGCAGGGCAATCGGTCGGGTTGGTCACATCGGTCATGCCGGTGGCCGAAATTATCGGCGAAATCGTTGAGCAGGCGGTCGCCGCGCTGGCCGCTCGCCACATGATCGCCACGCAGCGCTGATACGTTCGCGGCGATGTCCACGCCGCGTCACCTGCTTGCCCGCCTGCGCAGCCTGATGGCCCGCGGCCCCGCGCCGCTGCCTGAAATTGCGCGCCTGGTCGCCGCCGAACTGGTGGCCGAGGTATGCTCGATCTATGCCATGCGGCCCGGCGACATGCTGGAGCTGGCCGCCACCGAAGGGCTGCGCGCGGAGGCGGTGGGCCGCACCCGGCTGCGGGTGGGCGAGGGTATCGTCGGCCTGGTGGCGGCAACGGCGCACCCGCTGAACCTGCCGGACGCGCAGAACCATCCGGACTTCGCCTACCGGCCCGAGACCGGCGAGGAACCCTACGCCTCCATGGTGGCGGTGCCGGTGCGCCGTGCCGGCCGCACGCTCGGCGTGCTGGCAGTGCAGAACCGTGCCCCCCGCCTCTATGAGACCGACGAGATCGAGGCGCTGGAAACGGTGGCGATGCTGCTGGTGGAGCCGCTGGCCGCCGCCGGCGCCTCCGACGGCGCCGAGGAAGGCGTCGGCGCCACCCTGCCGCGGCGCTTCAACGGCTCGGTGCTGGTGGCCGGACTGGCGATCGGCCCGGCCGTGGTGGCCGGGGCGCATGCGCCGCGCCGCCTGCTCGCCGATGATCCGGCCACCGAATTGTCCCGCCTGGCGCATGCGGTGGAAAACATGCGCCGTGGCCTCGACGAAATGATCACCGACCGCCTGCCGGCCGGCAGCAAGGCGACACCGGAGGCGCGCGACGTGCTGGAGGCCTACCGCCTGGTCGCCGCGGACCCGGGCTGGCTGCGCCGGGTCGGCGAGGCGATTCGCGGCGGCCTGTCGGCCGAGGCGGCGGTGCACCGGGTCGCCGGCGAGCTGCGCGACCGCATGCGCCGCATCGTCGATCCCTATCTGCGCGAACGGCTCGCCGATCTGGAGGACATGGCCGGACGGCTGCTGGCAGCGCTGAACGGCGATAGCGAACCTGTCGCGGTGCCGGAAGGGGCGATCCTGCTGGCGCGGCGGCTGGGTCCGGCCGAATTGCTCGACTGGCACGGCCGCGGCATCGCCGGCGTGGTGGTGGCCGAGGCGAGCCCGGCCGGCCACGCGGCCATTCTGGCCCGCGCGCTCGGTATCCCCGCCATCGGCGGCGCGCGCGGCATCATCGAGGCGGCCGAGGCCGGCGACGAGGTGATCCTCGATGCCGAGGACGCGCAGCACGCCGGTCCGAGCGGGCAGGTGATCCTGCGGCCCGAGCAGGAGGTGCGGCTGTTCTACGAGCGCGCCATCCAGGCCCGGAGCGAACGGCGCGCCGGCTGGGCCGCGCTGCGCAGCCTGCCCTCGGCCACGCGCGACGGCACCCGGGTGCGGTTGATGCTGAATGTCGGCCTGGCGCTGGAACTGGCTCAGCTGGAGACCACCGGCGCGGAGGGCATCGGCCTGTTCCGCACCGAAATCGCCATGCTGGCGCGCGGCGCCATCGCGGAGGTGCAGGAACAGGCGGCGGTGTATGGGCGGGTGCTGGACGAGGCCGACGGGCGGCCGGTGCTGTTCCGCACCCTCGACCTCGGCGGCGACAAGCTGCTGCCGGGCAGCCCGGCCCCGGAGGAGGAAAATCCGGCCATGGGCTGGCGGGCCGTGCGCATCGGGCTCGACCGCCCTGCCCTGCTGCGCCGCCAGCTGCGCGCCCTGCTGCTGGCCGCCGCCGGGCGTCCCTTGTCGGTGATGTTCCCCCTGGTAGCGACGGTGACCGAGTTCTGCGCCGCCCGCGCGCTGCTGCTGGCCGAGGCCGAGCGGGTGCGGCCGGCCCCCGAGTCGCTGCGGATCGGCACCATGCTGGAGGTGCCCGCCCTGATGTGGCAACTGCCGGAGTTGCTGCGGGTGGCCGACTTCATTTCGGTCGGCACCAACGACCTGATGCAGTTCCTGTTCGCCGCCGACCGCGGCAGCCCGGCGCTCGCCGGGCGCTACGACGTGCTCTCGCCCGCCATGCTGTCGCTGCTTGCGCAACTGGCCACGCAGGCGCAGGAAGCTGGCGTGCCATTGTCGGTGTGCGGCGAGGCGGTCGCGCGCCCGCTGGAAGCCATTACGTTGGCGGGACTCGGGATACCGACCCTGTCCATGCCCGCCTCCGGCATCCTGCCGGTCAAAGCGGCGCTGGCGGCGGTGGATCTGCCCGCGTTCCGCGAATTGCTGACGGCACTGCGGCGCACCGGTGCGGCCGAGTTGTCCCTGCGCGAGCCGATCGCGGCCTGGGCGCGCGAGCACGACGTTCCGGTATAAGGCGGTGCCGGTGTGATGCCGGCGGCGCGAAATACCCGATTTTGCCCCATTCCGAATGATACGTATCGCGCGCCGGGATGATGCGCGAAATGCTGACGAAATCGAGACTCACACAAAAGTGCCAACATGGGCTGGCCAATCCCCCGCAATGGAGATCGAAAGGACACAGTCCAGGAAAATCGTGAAACGCCCGTTACTTTTAACGGAACTTACATCACCTAGCATGGAAGGTTCACGCTGTCCGGCCGATTCTGCCACGCTGCGTGGTTGGCAAGAACGGCGCATCGGTCTAAAACCCTGGAGGGATAAGCAACGGGTGCCTGGCGCCGGTTCCCTGTTCCGCCACAACATCTAAGCTTGGGATCGAGTTGCCGTGCTGCAGGATCGCGGGTCCGAAATTTCGCAGGGAAGAGCCCTGGCCTCGTCGGCGGAGGAGCTCTCCTGGGGGGGTAACTCGGACTTGTCCGGGCTGACGCGTGTCTTGCGGGTCAGCAATGATCTGCGCAACGCTCGCGAGAACCTCGGCTGGGATCTGGACGAGATCGCTGCGTATCTGCGCATTCGCCCGGTTTTCCTTCGCGCCCTCGAGGAGGGCCGCTTTGCCGAGCTTCCGGCCGGGGCCTACACGATAGGTTTCCTGCGCAGCTATGCGCGCCTGCTTGGCCTTGATGCCGACGAGGTGGCGCGGCGCTTCCGCGCCGAGGCGGCCGGGCTGGCCCGCAAGCCGGATCTGACCTTCCCCGCACCGGTGCCCGAGCGCGGCGTGCCGGCCGGGGCGGTGGTGTTGATGGGGGCCCTGCTGGCGGTTGGCGCCTATGCCGGCTGGTACCGCATGTCGGAGACCCGGCCCGGCGAGGAGCCGGTCCGGCAGGTGCCGCAGCGGCTGGCCGAGCTGGTGCAGCCGCCGCCAATCCCGAGAACGGAACCACCGGCGCCGTCGCGCCTGGTGGCCGAGGTTGTGCCGCCGCCGGTGGCGCTGCCCCCGGTGGCGATGCCTTTCGTGCCGCCGACCTCGGCGGCTGCCGCCATCCCCACCGCCGGCGTGTTCGGACCGCCTTTGACAGCAACCCCGGTGCCGCCCGGCGCCGGATTGCCACCGCTGCCCGAGGGCACCCGCATCGTGCTGCGGGCGAAAGCGGATACCTGGCTGCAGGTGCGCGACCGCCAGGGCCCGGTGCTGCTCAACCGCGTGCTGCGCACCGGCGAAACCTGGCCGGTGCCGCCGGGCAAGCAGCCCGCCCAGTTGCTGCTGACCACCGGCAATGCCGGCGGCACCGAAGTGCTGGTTGACGGCCAGCTTACCGCGGCGCTGGGCAATGATGGAGTCGTGCGCCACGATCTGGCGCTCGACCCCGACGCCATCCGCGATGGCCATTTTGCCCCGCCGGTGGCGCCCGCCCGACCGGCGCCCAGGCGCTAAGGCGCGCCCCAACTCCTTCGAGACCTGCTTGTCACCCGCCGGTAACGCTCATGTGGCGCGCCACCGCCGGGGCGTCGTGGCGGCGGTCAATGATGAAGTCGTGCCCCTTCGGTTTGCGCGCGACCGCCGCGTGGATCGCCGCCGCCAGCGCCGCGTCGTCGGCGCCGGCGCGCAGCACGCGGCGGAAATCGGCGGCGTCGTCCTGGCCGAGGCACATGAACAGGGTGCCGGTGCAGGTCAGCCGCACCCGGTTGCAGGTCTCGCAGAAATTATGCGTCATCGGCGTAATAAAGCCGATGCGCGTGCCGGTCTCGGCGACATCGAAATAGCGGGCCGGACCGCCGGTGGAATAATTGGTCTCGGCCAGCGTCCAGCGCCGCCGCAGCCGCGACCGGACCAGCGAGAGCGGTAAATACTGGTCGCTGCGATGGGCGCCGATCTCCCCCATCGGCATGGTTTCGATAAGGCAAAGATCAAAACCATGTGTGCCGGACCATGCCAGCATGGCGTCGAACGCGTCCTCGTTCAGGTCGCGCAGGGCCACCGCGTTGATCTTCACCTCGAGTCCGGTGGCGCGGGCGGCGAAGATGCCGTCCAACACGCGGTCCAGCCGGCCCCAGCGGGTAATGGTGGCGAATTTCGCCGCGTCCAGCGTGTCCAGGCTGACATTCACCCGGCGCACCCCGGCCGCGTACAGGGCCTCGGCGTGGCGGGCGAGCCGGGTGCCGTTGGTGGTGAGGGTCAGCTCGCGCAGCCCCCCCTGCGGGCCGGCGTCCAGCCGGGTGGCCAGCGCGCGGAACAGGGTGATTACGTCGCGGCGCACCAGCGGCTCGCCGCCGGTGATGCGGATTTTTGTCACGCCCTGGCGGATGAAAGCGCCGCACAGGCGATCGAGTTCCTCCAGGCTGAGAAGCTCCGACCTGGGCAGGAAGGTCATGTCCTCAGCCATGCAGTAAACGCAACGCAGATCACAGCGATCCGTTACCGAGACGCGAAGATAGGTGATGGACCGGCCGAACGGATCGATCATGACAGACGTGGTGCCCCCCACTGCGCATATTATGTCGTCTGTAGCCGGGTCCCCCGCAAGGCCAGGACGGTCGGCAACCAGGCCAGCCGACCCGCAACCCCGGCCGTGGCCGCGCCCGCCGCCACGCGGCACGGGATACCGGATGGAAATGCCGTTTGCTTTTTCGTCGCGCAAACGTCTCGAACTCCTTGCGCTGAGGCATCGTAATGCGCAATGGGCAGGCATGCACAAAAGGATGACCGGCCGTGGTCAGCTCGAGTCGGAAGAGGGCGTCCGTGCGAAGGACGCCCGGGAATGCTGTGTCCCGCAACGGCGCGTCGCCGGAGGAAACGGGCCAGGACGCCGTCGACGAATCTGCGCCGGGGCAGCTATCGCCCGCCAACCGTGACGGATTGCGGCTGGCCGAACTGCTCGCCGCCCGGCTCTGCCACGAAGTCAGCGGCCCCGCGGGCACGCTGGCCGGCGCGGTGGAAATCGCCCGCACCGAGCCCGCCTCGGCTGCCGAGGCCCTCGACATCGCCGCCAAGGCCGCCGCTTCGCTCGCCGGCCGGCTGCGCCTGCTCCGCGCGGCCTGGGCGGGGACGCCGGAGACACTCGATGTCACCGCCCTGCGCGCGCTGTGCGCCGGCCTGCCGCGTCACGTCTGGGCCGATTTCGGGGGGCTGCCGGCGGAGCAGCGTTTCCCGGGCGGGGCCGCGCAGGTGCTGCTGAACGTGCTGCTGCTGGCCGCCGAAAGCCTGCCGAAGGGTGGGGTGGTGACGCTGGGCGAGGCCGGGCCGGACGCGGCCCTGGTGGTGCCGCGCGGGCAGGACGCCGCCTGGCCGCCCGGACTCGCGGCCTGGATGGCCGATCCGGCGCCGGCCTGGCGCGCCGCCGCCAGCGCCGCGCCGCGATTGTTGCAAGGCCCGCTCACCGCATTGCTGGCGCATGGCGCCGGAATCCGGCTGTCATTCGCCTTCGCCGCCGACGCCGAAGCCGCGCCGCCGCTGCTGCTGCGCTACGCCTGAGGTTCGCCGCGCCGGCCACGCGTCGGCGGCCCATCCGTCCTACGCGCGGCTACGGTGCGGAAAGCGAGCAGATTTTACCGTTTCTTCGTTCCCGCGCCGCACTCTGACCCGACAGCCTCGACCTCACGGGGCGCACGGAGAGCGCGATGGACGATCTGCTGGTCGATTTCCTGACCGAAACCAACGAGAGCCTGGCCGAGTTGGACCTGGCGCTGGTGCGGCTTGAACGCACGCCCGACGATGCGCAGACCCTGTCCCTGATCTTCCGCCTGGTGCACACGATCAAAGGCACCTGCGGGTTTCTGGGGCTGCCGCGTCTGGAGCGCGTGGCCCATGCGGGCGAAAACGTGCTGGTGCGGGTGCGCGACGGCGTGCTGGCGATCACGCCGGACACAATCAGTACGGTGCTGTTCGCCATCGATCGGATCAAGGAGATCGTGACCGGGCTGGCGGCCACCGGCAGCGAGCCCGCCGGCGACGACTCCGCCCTGGTGGCGGCGCTGAACGAAGTGGCGGAAGGCCGCGGCACGCCCGCCGCCGCGGCGCCGCCAGCGGCCCCGCCGGTCGCCGGCGCGCCGGTCGCCGCTGCGCCGGCGCCCGTGCGGGACGCGCCAGCTTTGGCCCCTGCCCCCGTCGCCACCGCCCCCGTCGCCACCGCCCCCGTGGCCGCGGCCCCCGAACCGGCGGCGCCCGAACCGGTCGAAGCGGCGCAGGCCGAGGCGCCGGTGGCTGGCCAGACCATCCGGGTCGGCGTCGATGTGCTGGAAGGATTGATGACCCTGGTCAGCGAGCTGGTGCTGACCCGCAACCAGCTGCTGCAACTGGCGCGCACGCAGGAGGATTCGGCGTTCAGCGTGCCGCTGCAGCGGTTGTCGCACATCACCTCGGACCTGCAGGAAGGGGTGATGAAAACGCGCATGCAGCCGATCGGCAATGCGTGGAACAAGCTGCCGCGGCTGGTGCGCGACCTCGCCCGCGAACTCGACAAGCGCATCGAGCTGGTGCTGCACGGGGCCGATACCGAACTCGATCGCCAGGTCCTGGAGCTGATCAAGGACCCGCTGACGCACATGGTGCGCAATTCCGCCGATCACGGGCTGGAAACGCCCGCCGAACGGCGGGAAGCCGGCAAGCCGGAAAGCGGGCGCATCACCCTGAATGCCTTCCACGAAGGCGGCCATATCATCATCGAGGTGGCCGATGACGGGCGCGGCCTGCCGGTCGAGCGCATCCGCGCCAAGGCGCTGTCACGCGGCCTGGCCACCGAGGCCGAGCTTGCCGGCATGACCGATGCGCAGATCCACCGTTTCATCTTCCGCGCCGGCTTCTCCACCGCCGCCGTGGTCACCGCGGTGTCGGGCCGTGGCGTCGGCATGGACGTGGTGAAGACCAATATCGAACGCATCGGCGGCACCATCGACCTGAAAAGCACGCCCGGGCAGAACACCACCTTCCTGGTCAAAATTCCGCTCACGCTCGCCATCGTCTCGGCGTTGATCGTGCAGGCCGGGCGCGAGCGCTTCGCCATTCCGCAGATCAGCGTGGTGGAACTGGTGCGCGCCGCCGGCAACGACGGCGCGGCGGCGGCCGATCGCACCGAAAGCCGGATCGAGCACATCAACGGCACCCCGGTGCTGCGGTTGCGCGACCGGCTGCTGCCGCTGGTCAGCCTGGCCGGCCTGCTGCGCCTGGAGCGCGACGCCAGCGCCGAGGAAACCGGCCAGTGCATCGTGGTCACCCAGGTCGGCGCCAGCATGCTGGGCATCATCGTCGACCGGGTGTTCGACACCGAGGAGATCGTGGTCAAGCCGGTGGCGCCGATCCTGCGCCACATCACCATGTTCAGCGGCAACACCATCCTGGGCGACGGGTCGGTGATCATGATCCTCGACCCCAACGGCATCGCGCGGGCCAACGGCATCGCCGGCAGCGAATCGCGGATGACCGAAAACGCGCCGCACGCGGCGGTGGCGCAGTCCGAGCAGCGCACCGCCATGCTGCTGTTCCGCGCCGGCGATGCCTCGCCCAAGGCGGTGCCGCTGGCCCTGGTGGCCAGGCTGGAAGACATCGAACGCGACCGCATCGAGATCTCCGCCGGCCAGCCGGTGGTGCAGTACCGCGGCCGGCTGATGCCGCTGGTGCCGCTGTCCGGGACGCTCGACACGACCAAGGAACGGCAGGCCGTGCTGGTGTTCAACGACATCGACCGCGGCCTGGGACGCGACCGCTGCATGGGGCTGGTGGTCGACGAAATCCTCGATGTGGTCGAGGAGCGGTTGCGGGTGGAATTGTCCGGCGACCGGCCCGGCCTGCTCGGCACCGCGGTGGTGGCGGGTCGTGCCACCGACGTGATCGACACCGGCTACTGGCTCACCCAGGCCGCCGCGGACTGGTTCTGCACCGGACAGAAATCCGGCGGCGCGCGACCGGCCAAAGTGCTGGTCGTCGAGGACAGCGACTTCTTCCGCAACCTGCTGGTGCCGGCGCTGGCGGCCGAGGGCTACGAGGTCACGGCCTGCGAAACCGCCACCCGCGCGCTGCGCCTGCGCGATTCCGGAATGATGTTCGATGTCGTCGTGTCCGACATCGAAATGCCGGAAATGGACGGGCTGGAATTCGTCCGCACGCTGCGGGCGGGCGGCGCCTGGGCGGAGCTGCCGATGCTCGCGCTGAGCGGGCGGGTGAACCATGCCGAGATGGCGGCCGGGCGCAGCGCCGGCTTCACCGACTACGTGGGTAAGTTCGACCGCGCAGCGCTGCTGGCGAGCCTTCGCCAGTGCCTGGGCGAAACGGCGCACGCGGCATAAAGGCGAAGGACAGAACATGGGCACCACGGTGCTGGAGCGGCCGGCGGAAACCTCGGCCGGCGAAGAGGAACGGGTGTTCGTGACGTTGACCGTCGCGGACCAGTTATGCGGCGTGCCGGTGCAGGCGGTGCGCGATGTGCTGGGCGAGCAGGCGATCACCCGCATCCCGCTGGCACCGCCCGAAATCGCCGGCAGCCTCAACCTGCGGGGACGGATCGTCACCGCGATCGATTTACGCCGCCGGCTGGGCCTGCCGGACGCGCCCGCCGGCACCCAGCGCATGTCGGTGGTCGCCGAACAGGGCAGCGAGCTGTATGCGCTGCTGGTCGATCAGGTCAGCGAGGTTCTCAGCCTGCCGGCCGACACCTTCGAGCGCAACCCGCCCACCCTGCCGCCGCAATGGGCGGCGCACAGCGTGGGCATCCACCGCCTGCACGACCGGCTGATGGTGGTGCTGGACGTGGCCCGCGTGCTGGCGCTCGCGCAGGAGGGCTGAGCCAATGGCTCACGCGCGAACCTGCCTGGTGGTGGATGACAGCCGCGTGGTGCGCAAGGTCGCGCGCCGCATCCTGGAACGGAACGGCTTCACCGTCCGCGAGGCAGCGGACGGCAGCGAGGCACTGACATCCTGCCGTGCCGAGCTGCCGGACTGCGTGCTGCTGGACTGGAACATGCCGGTGATGAACGGCCTCGAATTCCTCAAGGCGTTGCGCCGCGAGTTCGGCGACAGCCCGCCGGTGGTGTTCTGCACCACCGAGACCGACATGAGCTACGTCGAACAGGCGATCCAGTACGGGGCGCAGGAATTCATCATGAAGCCGTTCGACGACGAAATCCTGCTGGGCAAGCTCGGCCAGGTCGGTCTGCTGTGACTGTCCTGTCCGCCCCGGTCCCCGCGCCGGCCGGCCCGCCGGGCGATGTCGCCCGCGTGCTGCTGTGCGACGATTCGGCGGTGATCCGCGGCGCCATCGGCCGCATGCTCGACAGCGATCCCGCGGTGCGGGTGGTGGCACGGGTGGCGAACGGCCAGCAGGCGCTGGACGCGGTGCAACGCGGGCGCTTCGACGTGGCGGTGCTCGACATCGAAATGCCGGTGATGGACGGCATGACGGCGCTGCCGCTGCTGCTGCGCGCCGATCCGGGCCTGCGCGTGGTGATGGCCAGCACGCTGACCACGCGCGGCGCCGATATCGCCCTGCAGGCACTGCGCCTGGGGGCGGCCGACTACGTGCCAAAGCCCTCGGTGGCCGCCATTGCCGATGACAGTTTCCGCCGCGAGTTGCTGGCCAAGGTGAAAGGCCTGGCCCGGCTGCGCCGGCGCGAATTGGCGCCAGCCCCGCCGCTCCGGCCGCCAATGGCCCCTTCCCGCCCGGCCGGGCGGGAAGCGCCCTTGCTGCTGGCCGTGGGCAGCTCGACCGGGGGGCCGCAGGCGCTGTTCACCCTGGTCCAGGCCCTCGGCAAGACCGTGCCGGTGCCGGTGGTGATCACCCAGCACATGCCCGCCACCTTCACCCCGATCCTGGCCGAGCATCTGACCCGCCTGGGCGCCTTGCCCTGCGCGGAGGCCCGCGACGGCGAGGAATTGCGGCCCGGCCGAATTCACCTGGCCCCGGGCGACCGGCATCTGCTGGTGGAAGGCCGGGCGGGCGCCTTGCGCGCGCGCCTGTCGGATGGACCGGCCGAGAATTACTGTCGTCCGGCGGTTGATCCCATGCTGCGCAGCGCCGCCGTATCCTGTGGCGGGCGGGTGCTGGTGGTGATGCTGACCGGCATGGGCCATGATGGCCGCGAGGGAACCCGCGCGGTGGTCGAGGCCGGCGGGGCGGCACTGGCGCAGGACGAGGCCACCAGCGTGGTGTGGGGCATGCCGGGCGCCATCGCGACGGCCGGGCTGTGCCATCGCGTGCTGCCGCTGGCAGCCCTCGCGCCCTGCGTGCTGGAAGCTGCTACGCCTGTCCGCGTTGCGCACCGGCGCGGGCACACGCCCATGACGCCGCAGAGCTTCGAGGTGTTCGCCGCCCTGCTGCGCGCGGGCTCTGGCCTGGCGATCACCCCGGACAAGGTGTACCTGCTGGAAACGCGGCTGGCGCCCCTGGTCAAACGCGACGGGCTGAGCGGGCTGGATGCCCTGGCGGAGCGGTTGCGCCGGCCCGCCCAGACCGTGCTGGCACGGGAAGTGGTCGAGGCGATGACCACCAACGAAAGCTTCTTTTTCCGCGACGACCGGCCCTTCACGCATATGCGCACCCAGGCGCTGCCGCGGTTGCACGCCGCCCGCCCGGCCGGCACGAAGCTGCGCATCTGGTCGGCCGCGGCGAGCACCGGTCAGGAGGCGTATTCGCTCGCCATGCTGGTGGCCGAGAACCGCGCGGCGCTCGGCGGGCGCGAAGTAGAAATAATCGGCACCGACATCGCCCGCGAGCCGCTCGCCCGCGCGCGCGAAGCCACCTACACCCAGTTCGAAATCCAGCGCGGCCTGCCGATGCAATTGCTGGCGAAGTATTTCCGCAAGGACGGCGCCCAGTGGCGGCTGGCGGACGCCATCCGTGGCATGGCCAGCTTCCGCGAATGGAACCTGCTGGGCGATCTGCGCCCGCTCGGCCAGTTCGATGTCGTGTTCTGCCGCAACGTGCTGATCTATTTCGACCAGCCGACCAAGACACGGGTGCTGGAGGCGATCGCCCGGCAGCTTGCGCCGGACGGGCTGCTGTATCTGGGCGGAGCGGAGACGGTGCTGGGAATAACCGACCGGTTCGTGCCGTCCGGATCAGATCACGGGGTGTATGCGTTGGCGGGACCCCGGGCAGCGGCGCGGGTGGCGTGAAACAGGGCCCTGGCCTCCTCGTCGGCCGACTTACCTTGCGTCCAGGGGCACCGCCGTCACGCTGTTGAACGCCGCCCCGCCGGTGCCCACGCTGATCGTCGACCACACCAGATACACGATCACCCGCTTCTCCGGGTCATACAACCGTGTCACCCGGATCTCTTTGAAGAAGGCGCTCATCTTCTCGCCGAACACGACCTCGTTCTTCGGCAGGCCACCCTCGGGCAGCGTCACCGGCCCGGTGGCACGGCAGGCGATCGAGTACCGGTTCGGGTCGGTCGCCAATCCCAGCGACCCCGATACGCCACCGGTCTCGGCGCGCGACACGTAGCAGCTCACCCCCACCACCCGCGGGTCGTCATAGCGGTCGACCACCACCCGGTCGTTGCGGCCGATCAGCTTGAACGTGGTGTCCACCTCGCCGATGCGCGTCTGCGCAAAAGCCAGCCCCGGCTGGGCGAGCACCAACAGGGCGATTACCGCCAGGGTGACGGTGAACGACAGCAAACGGGCGCGGATCATGGAACCCTCCTGGGGCGACAGCTCATAGGGCAGGCCGCGCGAACCGCGCGAATGACACCGCAATGATCTGATAGATCGGCCGCTTGAAGTCTACCGCCAGCGCGGGCAATTCTCCGAGATCGGCCCAGCGCCAGGCGTCGAACTCGGGATGCGGGTCGGCGTCCAGCCGGATATCGGCGTCGTGGCCGAGGAAGCGCAACGCGAACCAGCGCTGCTGCTGCCCGCGATAGCGCCCGTGCAGCGCCACGCCCAGCAGCGCATCCGGCAGATCATAGGTCAGCCAGTCCGGGTGCTCACCGATGATCTCGGCGCGGTCGGTGCCGATTTCCTCGGCCAGCTCGCGGATTACCGCCGTCGCCGGGTTCTCGTCGGCGTCGATGCCGCCCTGCGGCAATTGCCAGCCGCCCGGCGCGCCCTCGGCGTTCGGCAGGTCGGCCCGGCGCGCCACGAACACGCGCCCCGCCGGACTGAACAGCACCGCGCCGACATTCGGCCGGTAGGGCAGGCGCGCGCGCAGATCGGATCGGGTCATCGCGGCTGACTCGTGCTGGTTTCGGGGGAAGACGAAGGCAGCGGCGGCACCAGGGCGCTCACCGGCACCAGGGCGATGCCGCGCGAGGCCAGGGTCGCCGTCCAGGCCGTCAGCCGCTCGACCAACACCGGCCCGGCCGTCCCGGCCACGCCAAGCGCGCTGCCGCGGTCGCGCGCCACCTGCTCCAGCCGCGCCAGCTTGACCTCGATATCCAAACGCACCGGCGGGTCGTCGATCACCAGGTCGGCCACACGCAGGCCGGGGCGCGCCGATGACGGGCTTCCGGGCCGCATCGCCACCGGGCGGGGGTCCACATACAGCAGACCGCGCGCGGCCAGTTCATCCAGCACCGGGTTCATCTGCTCGCTGGCACCGAACCGCTCGCCGCGCAGGCCGCTCATGGCCGCCGTCGCCCCCACGTAGCCGGCGATGCGCGACAGCGTCCACTCCAGCCGCTCGTGGTTCTTCGCCGGCGGCAGCCCGGTCAGCAGAGAGCGCGTGCCGGCATCGTTCAGCGGGTAGCCGAGCGGCTCCATCGGGATGGACACCAGGGTTTCATGGCCGATGGCGCGCGCGACCTCCAGCAGGCGGGCCGGCCGCCGCGCATAGGGCGAGAAAGCCAGCGA
Organism: uncultured Alphaproteobacteria bacterium; assembly: GCA_963709085.1. Lineage (GTDB taxonomy): Bacteria > Pseudomonadota > Alphaproteobacteria > Acetobacterales > Acetobacteraceae > Rhodovastum. The sequence continues at coordinate 1,440,976 of CAVPVB010000007.1, read as the reverse complement.
GATCGCCGGTGGGGTGGCGCGAATGGCTTCCTCGCTGAAGATCTCCGCCATGCCGATGCCGGCCAGCAGGACGGCGACCCGGGGCCGTTTGTCGGTCGGGTCGAACGCGGCGGCATAAACCTGCATCGGCATCCGCCCGTCGGGGGCGATGCGCGGCAGCATCTCGCCTCTGAAGTCGGGAGCCGGCTCCTGCAAGGCGGCGAGCGGGGCCGGGATGCCCGCCTCCGCCGCCCGCGCCGGCACTGGCGCGGGTCGCGATGGTGGGGCGGGTTGGCTCGGCGGCGGCGCCACCGTCATCGGGGCTGGCGCGGGTTCCTCTGGCCGATGCGGCGGCAACGGCGTCGCGAACGGCGATGCGGCAAAGGGGGATGCAGGCGGGGCCGGCGAAACCGCGGCCAACCGAGGCCGCGGCGGCGGCGGACCAAGCACCTGCAACGTGACCACGCCCGCGGCCATGCAGCCCAGCAAGGCCGCCCAGAACCACCCGAGGGTCGTCCACGGGCGAAACCCGCCGCGGCGTGCCGCCCGATCGTCCTGGCGCCGGCTCATCCGGACATCCCCGTGCGATGCCACACCGATTGCTGCCACACCGGTCCCGCAGCGCCAACCTTAGCGGAACGCCCGCCCTTCCCTCTAGCGGGCGGCGTGTTTGCTGACCGGCATGGCGCGCAACACCGCCAGCCCCTGCTGCAACTGGAAGTCGGTATCGGGCTTGGCGGCATCATAGGCCGGCCAGTTCTCCGGCGGCAGCTTGGGGATGTCGCGCACGACCGGCGGCAGGTCGGTGCGCGCCGGTGCCGTGGCCTGCGACGTTCCGCCCGAGTTGGTCAGGGCACGGTTCAGATCGGCTTCCCGGTCCGGCAGGAAATGCGGCTTCTCCTCGCGGGTCGCCGCCACCTCCACGTCCGGGGTGATGCCCAGCCCCTGGATCGACCGGCCGGACGGCGTGTAATAGCGCGCCGTGGTCAGCCGCATCGCCCCATTGCCGGGCAGCGGGATCACCGTCTGCACCGACCCCTTGCCGAAGCTGCGCGTGCCCAGCAGGATCGCCCGCTGATGGTCCTGCAAGGCGCCGGCGACGATCTCGCTCGCCGAGGCCGAACCGCCATTGATCAGCACCACCATCGGCAATCCGCCGGTAATGTCGCCGCCCTTGGCGTTCCAGCGCTGGCTGTCCTCGGCATGGCGTGCCCGGGTGGAGACGATCTCGCCCTGGTCGATAAAGTCGTCCGACACCGCCACCGCCTGGTCAAGCAGGCCGCCCGGGTTGTTGCGCAGATCCAGGATGATGCCGCGCAGCTTGTCGCCGGCCTGCTGCTTCAGCGCCGCGAGCGCCTTGCGCAAGCCGCTGTCGGTCTGTTCGTTGAAGCTGGTAACCCGGATATAGGCAATATCTCCGCCCTCCAGATGCGACTTCACCACCTGGATGCGGATCACCTCGCGGGTCAGCGCCACCTCCAGCGGGGCATCCTGGCCCTCGCGGCGGATGGTCAGCTTGATCTTCGAGTTGGGGGCGCCGCGCATCTTGTCGACCGCGTCGTTCAGGCTCAGCCCCTGCACCGTCTGCCCGTCCAGCGCCAGGATCAGATCGCCCGACTTGATGCCGGCCCGGCTGGCCGGAGTGTCGTCGATCGGGCTGATCACCTTGATGAATCCGTTATCCTGCGTCACCTCGATGCCAAGGCCGCCGAACTCGCCGCGGGTCTGCACCTGCATGTCGCGGAAAGACTTCGCGTTCATGTAGTTGCTGTGCGGATCGAGCCCGGTGAGCATGCCATTGATGGCGTTCTCGACCAGGTCGGTGTCGTTCACCGGCTCGACATACTCGGCGCGCACACGCTCGAACACGTCGCCGAACAGGGTCAGCAGGCGGTAAGTCTCTGCCCGGCCGCCGTCCTGCGCCATCGCATCGGGCAGGAACTGCGAGGCCAGCAGATGGCCTGCTGACCAACCGAACTGGTGCCCCAGGAAACCAGAGGCGGGGCCGATCGCCACTCCTGCGCCGAAGGCGGCTCCCAGCAGCAGGCCAGTGCGAAACTTCATCGAAGGTTTCCTCATGCGCCAAGGCGCAAAATCTGGTCACGGTCGGCGGGATTTCACCCTGGACCCTATTACTATGTATCCAGTAACCGAGGTTGCCGGCAAAGTCCAAATGCCCGGCCGGCCACTTCCCCTGGCACGCAGGTTCAGCCCCTGGCGCGCAGGTAAGGTTCCGGGTTGACGGGCTGTCCGCCCTTGCGCAACTCCAGATACAGTCCCGGTCGCTGGCCGCCCGCGCGCGGGTCCCAACCGGGCATCACGCCCACCGGCTCGCCCTCCCGCACGGCCTCCCCGGCCTGTGCGTCAAAATGGTCCAGCCCCGCCAGCACCGCATGCCATCCGCCGCCGCAATCCACGATCAGCAGAAGCCCGTAGCTGCGGAACGGACTCGCGAACACCACCCGACCCGTGCAAGGTGAAACCACCCGCGCCCCCGGAGCGGCGCCATAGGTTGCACCTTTGGCGGGGCCCGAATCCCCAGCCTCGCCCCAGCCATGTATGATGGTGCCGGCCACCGGCGCGGTCAACTGGCCGTGTGCCTCCCCCAGCCCTGGTCCGGCCGGCCGGGCCAGCGCCTCCTGGCGGCGCCGCGCCGCCGCCGCGTCGGCCTCACGCTTTTGCCGGTCCGCGGTGACCGCCTCGGTGCGGGCGCGCTCCTCGGCGGCGTGCCGCTCGGCCTCCAGCCGCGCCAGCGCCGCCCGCAAGGACTCCGCCTGCGCTGCTTCGGCCGCGGCCTGCCGTGCCGCCGCGGCGGCGTCATCCTCGGCCGCCCGACGTTTCGCGCGGGTCTGGCCAAGTGCCGCGTCGAGCATCGTCGCTTCGCGCACCTGCTCGCTCTGGGCCGCCGCCAAATGCGGCAATTGCGCCTCGGTCGCCTGGCGCAGCCGCGCCGCCTCAGCCTGTCCGGCCCGCACCGCCGCCGCATCCGCCTCCAACTGGCGGCTGATCGTGCCCAGAACCAGAAGGCCGCGCACGGCATCCTCGGGCGGCAGCGGGACCGCCAGCAGCGTCTCGGCCGGGTACAGCGCCAGACGCTCCATCACCGGCAGCATCGGCGCCATTTCCCCGGTGCGCCGCGCCAGCGCCAATTCGGCCTCGCGCTGACGCTGGGCCAGTTCGGCCACCCGGCTGGCGGCGGCGGCGGTCGCCGTTTCCAGCCCGCGCAGCCGCGCCACCGCTGCCATCCGCTCGGCCGCCAGACGCAGTTCCTGCGCCTTCGCCGCCTGCACCCGCGCTTCGGCCTCCGGCACCGTTTCAGCCGCGGCGATGCCGGTGGCCAGGGCGAGAACTAGGATGGCAGAAAGGAAGCAAGGCCAGGGCGCTGCCCTGGACCCGCCAAGGGCCGAGAGGCCCTTGGAACCCATTCCTAAAGTAGTGGGGTCCAGGGGCCTCTCGGCCCTTGGCGGGGTCCAGGGGCAGAGCCCCTGGCCTTGCTTTCTCTCTGCCATCCTACCCATCAACCAAAGACCGCCCCGTCATCTCCGCCGGCTGCGGCAGGCCCATCAGCGCCAGCAGGGTCGGCGCGACATCGGCGAGGCGGCCGTCGTGCAGTTTCGTCACCGACGTGCCGGCCAGTATCACCGGCACCGGGTTCGTCGTGTGGGCAGTGTGCGGGCCGCCGGTCTCAGGGTCGCGCATCAGCTCGCTGTTGCCGTGATCGGCGGTCACCATCAGGGCGCCGCCCTGGCGTTCGATCGCATCGAGGATGCGGCCCAGGCCGGCATCCACCGCCTCCACCGCCTTGATGGCGGCGGGCAGGCTGCCGGTGTGGCCGACCATGTCGGCGTTGGCGAAGTTCAGCACGATCAGGTCGTATTTTCCCGAGTCGATTTCCGCCACCGCCTTGCCAGTCAGTTCCGGCGCCGACATTTCGGGCTGGAGGTCGTAGGTGGCGACCTTGGGGGACGGCACCATGATGCGATCCTCGCCGGGATTGGGGGTCTCGTCGCCGCCGTTCAGGAAGTAGGTGACGTGCGGGTATTTTTCCGTCTCGGCCATACGCAATTGGCGCAGGCCGGCGTGCGCCACCACCTGGCCGAGCTGGTTCGTCAGCGACTCCGGCGGGAACAGGATGCCCAACCGCTGCGCGAGTTCGTCGCTGTAATGGGTCATGCCGGCGGCGGCGGCGAAGCGGATGAGGCGTGGCCGCGCAAAGCCGGTGAAATCCGGGTCGGTCAGCGCGCCCAGCAATTCGCGCACCCGGTCAGCGCGGAAGTTGAAGCACAGGATACCATCGCCGTCCCGCATGCCCTTGTAGTCCCCGATGACGGCCGGGATGACGAATTCGTCGGTCACGCCGGCGGCATAGGCCGCGTCCACGGCGGAAGCGGGGTCGGCGAAGGCCGCGCCCTGCCCCTCCGCGACGGCCTGGTAGGCCTTGGCGACCCGGTCCCAGCGCTTGTCGCGGTCCATGGCGTAGTAGCGGCCGCAGACGGTGACGATCCGCGCGCCGTCCGGCAGGGCGGCCTGCAGCCGCCTGATATCGCCGCCGCCGGATTTGGGCGGGGTATCGCGTCCGTCGGTGAAGGCGTGCACCGCGACCGGCACGCCCGCGCGCACCAGGATGCCGGCCAGCGCCGCGCCGTGGTCCTGGTGCGAGTGCACCCCGCCCGGCGACACCAGCCCCATCAGGTGGCAGGTGCCGCCGCTTTGCTTCAGCGCGGCGATCAGCGCGACCAGGGCCGGCGCCGTTTCGATCGATCCGTCGGCAATGGCCAGGCCGATGCGGGGCAGTTCCTGCATGACCACGCGGCCGGCACCGATGTTCATGTGCCCGACCTCGGAATTGCCCATCTGCCCCTCGGGCAGGCCGACATCGAGGCCGGATGTGTGCAGGAAGGCATGCGGGTAGCCGGCCCAGAGCCGGTCGAAGGTCGGGGTGTGCGCCTGCCGAATGGCGTTGTCGGCTGTTTCCGCGCGCCAGCCCCAGCCATCGAGGACCACGAGCATGACCGGGCGGGGCGGGGTCGGCATGGGGCGGCTCTCCTGGCGGCGGGGGCGGGCGGTTTTCCTACCCGCATGCCGGTGGACGGGCAACGGAGCGAAGCTCGCCCCTGGCGCATTGTTGAATGGTATGCGCCAATTCGAAGATAAGGTGGCGGCAGAAATTCACGCCAATCCCGCAGCCCCTCGTCCGCCCTCATCCGCCGCGCCGGCCGGCCGCTGGTCGAAGGCCGCAAGCGGCAGGATGCCGGACGCGGCCGAGGCAACATAGGCGGCGTCCAGCTCCGTCCCGACCGAGAGGTGCCCCAGCCGGTGCGCGGCGGCCAGGGTCGCGCCGCCGCCGGCGAACGGATCGTAGAGCAACCCTTCGCCGACCGGCAGAATGGCGCGCACCACCTGGCGCATGAACCCTTGCGGCTTCAGCGACGGGTGCGGTGACAGCGAGCGCTCGGCCTTGTGGGTGGGCGCCGAGCGGATCACGTCGCGGAACGGCTCGGCCGCCGATACCCGTCGCAGGCCGCCGGTCCCCCAGCGCCGCAGATTTGCCGCCACGGTTTTCTCGGAAATCGGCTTGCGGAAGATGCCCCACGGCTCCCACCCCGAGCGGGGCATGACGCTCACCTCCGCGAATTCGTCCTCCGCGCCTTTCGGGCGGTCGCCGCCGCGCAGGGTCTGCACCAGGCGGATCACCTCGCCCCGCTTCTCCAGCCCCGCCCGCTCGATCGCCGCGAACACCACGGAGGACAGCAGCGGATTCGACGCGATGATGAGATGCCCGCCCGGCACCAGCACGCGCCGGGCGCCCCGGGCAAATTCCCCAAAGAACGATTCGAGCCGCTGGCGGTCGTCCACGGTGAGCACCGTGAAGCGGGGCAGCGGCGCGCGCCGGGCGCCGTCGAACGAAGGGGGAATGCGCCACACGCCGCCGAGGCCGCGGCGCAGCTTCGCGTGGTCCTTCGCTTCGTACTCGATCAGCCCGTAGGGCGGGTCGGTCGCGATGCCGTGGATCGAGTTCCTCGGGCAGTTTCTCGACCCAGCGCAGCGCATCCGCCTGGAACAGCAATGTTGCCGGCGCGCGGCTGACGATGCGCGCGCCCTCCTGCCCGGCCAGCATCGTCCAGGTGGCCATGCAGGTAGCGCGGAAATGGTGCAACTGATCAACCGGGACGGCATCGCTTGCAGAAGCCACCGCCAACGGCCTCACGGCCGCCCGGCCCGGTGATACGGATGCCCCGCGGCCATCGAGCGGGCACGGAAAATCTGCTCGGCCAGCATCACCCGCGCCAGCATGTGCGGCCAGGTCAGCCGCCCCAGCGACAGCACCGAATCGGCCCGGTCCAGCACCGAGCGGTCCAGCCCCTCGGCCCCGCCGATGAGAAAACACACCGGCCGGCCGCTTTCCAGCCAGCGCCCCAGCCGCGCCGCCAACCCCTCAGTGTCCGGCGCCTCGCCGCCGAGGTCCAGCGCCACCGCCAGGGCGTTCGCCGGCAGCGCCGCCAGCAGCCCGGCCGCCTCCCGCCGGCGAATTTCCACGGCGCTTCCGCGGCCTTCGGTCACCTCGGTCACCACCACTGCCGGGCGGGTCCGTCCGGCATAGCGCGCCACCAGTTCGGCCTCCGGCCCGCTGCCGATGCGCCCGACCGCGACGATTCGCAGCTCAGCCAGCTTGCGGCGACTCCTCGTCCAGTTCGGCGCCCCACATCCGCTCCAGCCCGTACATCATCCGCGCGTCCGGCTTGAACAGGTGGATCACGATGTCGCCGGCGTCGATCAGCACCCAGTCCGAGCCGGCCGCACCCTCGATCTGCACCCGCCGCAGCCCGGCCTGCTCCAGCTTGTCCTCCAGATGGGTCGCCATGGCGGTGATCTGCCGGTCGGCGAGTCCGGTCGCCACCACCATCCGGTCGGCGAAGGCGGCCCGCCCGGCCAGCTCGATGGTGACGATATTCTCCGCCTTGTCATCCTCCAGGCTGCCGACGATGAGGCCCTGAAGTTCGTCCAGCCGGGTTGTCTCGGCGGCGTCGAGCGCCCGCACCCGGGCGCGTGCCGGTCCGGCGGCCACCGCTTTCTTGCGCGGCGTGCCCGGCGGGGCGGGCAACGCGGGACCGGACGGCTTGCGCGGGCTCGCCCGCTTGCGCACCGGCACGATTTTTTTGGTGGCGCCAGGTGGTTCTGTCGGCGGCGCGGGCGGGGAAGGTGGCTTCCTGGCGATGATATCGTACTCCCGGATCAAGATCCCGGACGGGCCGCGCGGATTGCGCTGGCCGATGCGGCATGCTGTGGCGCCGGCAGAAACATCCAGGCCGGGGGCGCCATCCCGGCCAGGGCGGGGGCAAGGTGGGACGCGCGCCGCGCCTGTCGCAGGCGGCGCGCCGCCTGCCCCGCGAGCGCCCGGTGATTGTAGGTGGGCCGCGGCACCACCGCAAACGGCATGCAAGCCGCGATCGCCCGCCACTGCCGCCAGCGCGGCAATTGCTCCAGGTTGTCCGCCCCCATCAGCCAGACAAAGCGCGCCCGCGGGAATCGCCGCCGCAGGGTCGCCAGCGTGTCGGCGGTGAAACGAGTGCCCAGCGCCTGCTCGATCCCCGTCGCCACGATCCGCCGCCCATCCGCGATCCGCCGCGCCGATTCCAGCCGCACCGCCAGCGGCGCCATGCCCGCCACCGGCTTCAGCGGATTGCCGGGCGAGACCAGCAGCCAGACCTGGTCCAGCCGCAGCAGCCGCCGCGCCAGTTCGGCGACATGGCGGTGCCCTTCATGCGCCGGATTGAACGAGCCGCCGAGCAGGCCGATGCGGGCGCGCCGGCGGTCGCCGTACTGTCCGGGTGCGCTCAGCTCGGCCGCCTCACGGCCGCACCTGCCCGGTGCCGGTCACCACGTAGCGGAAGGTGGTGAGCTGCTCCAGCCCGACCGGCCCGCGCGCATGGATGCGGCCGGTGGCGATGCCGATCTCGGCGCCGAAGCCGAACTCGCCGCCGTCGCAGAACTGCGTCGAGACGTTCCACATCGCCACCGCGCTGTCGATGCCCTCGATGAAGCGCCGCGCCGCCGTTTCGTCCTCAGTGACGATGGCGTCAGTGTGCTCGCTGCCATGAAGCCGCACATGCGCGATGGCTTCCTCCACCCCGTCCACCACGGCCACCGAAAGCACGGAATCGAGCCATTCGGTGTCGAAATCCGCCCCGGTGGCCGGGATCAGCTCCGGCACGATCGTCCGGGCACGGTCATCGGCGCGGAAATCGCAGCCCAGCGCACGCAGATCGGCCACCAGCACCGGCAGCAGCGACAGCGCCACCGCGGCGTCGATCAACAGCGTCTCGGTGGCGCCGCAGATGCCGGTGCGCCGCATTTTCGCATTCGCCAGAATACGCCGCGCCATTTCCGGATCGGCGGCTTCGTGGACATAGGTGTGGCAAAGCCCCTCGGCATGCGCCAGCACCGGCACCCGCGCCTCGGCCAGCACGCGCTGCACCAGCCCCTTGCCGCCGCGCGGGATGATCAGGTCGATCAGCCCGGCCGCACCGAGCATGGCGGCGACATAGGCGCGGTCGGTCGCCGGCGGCACCTGCACGGCCTCCCCCGGCGCCCCGGCGGCCACCAGCCCCGCCGTCACCGCCGCATGGATCGCCGCGGCGCTGTGGAAACTGTCCGAGCCGCCACGGAGAATCACCGCGCTGCCCGCCTTCAGGCACAGCCCGGCGGCATCGGCACCGACATTCGGCCGGCTTTCGTAAATCATGCCGATCACCCCGACCGGCTGCGCCACCCGGCGGATGCGCAAGCCGTTCGGCCGCGTCCAGTCGGCCAGCGTGCGGGCCAGCGGATCGGGCAAGGCGGCGATGTCATCCAGCCCGCGCGCCATCGCTTCCACCCGCGCCGGCGTCAGCGCCAGGCGATCGCGGAATGCGGCGCTGCCGCCGGCAGCGTCGAACACGGCGAGGTCGCGCGCATTCTCCGCCACGATGGCCGCACTGCGCGCCCGCAGTTCCGCCGCCGCGGCGCGCAGCGCGTCGTTGCGGGCGGCTTCCGGCATGCGCGCAACGATAGCCGAGGCGCTGCGAGCGGCTTCGGCAGCCTGGGGGAGCCAGTCGGGGTCTATGTGCATGTGGCGGCCTCCGGTTCTATCCTGCCGCCGCATGCAACGCCTTGCCAGAGGTAACAAGGCGGGGCGTTGCCCCGCGCGCCCCACCAGGGGCTTTGCCCCTGGACCCCACCAAGGGCCATAGGCCCTTGGAACCCTATGCCGCCTTTAGGCGGTCGGCGAAGGTTTTGCGGAATTTGGCGACCTTTGGGGCGACCACCGCCTGGCAATAGCCCTGCCACGGGTTCCGGGCAAAATAGTTTTGGTGATACTCCTCCGCCGGCCAGAACACCTCCAGCGGCCGCACCTCGGTGACGATGCGCCCCGGCCAGATGCCCGCCGCCTCGATCTCCGCGATCACGATCTCCGCCGCCGCCCGCTGCGCCTCGTCATGGGTGAAAATGACGGAGCGGTACTGCGGCCCGACATCGTTGCCCTGGCGGTCCTTCGTGGTCGGGTCATGGATGGTGAAGAACACCCGCAGCAAATCCTCGTAGCTGATTTCCGCCGGGTCGAAGCTGATCTGCACCACCTCGGCATGCCCGGTGCGCTTGCCGCAGACCTGCTCGTAGCTCGGGTTCTCTACATGCCCGCCGGCATAGCCTGAGGCCACGCGCGTCACCCCGCGCAGGCCCAGATACACCGCCTCCAGACACCAGAAGCACCCACCCCCCACTGTCGCGACCTGTTCCGCCATGATCCTTCTCCCTCGTTGCGCTACAAGTGGCGCGCGGCGCGGGCTTGTCCAGCGCCTGGGAGATTGACGCATGACCGCGGAAATCGTGACGACGCTCGACGACCGGCTGGAAGGGCGGGTCGCCCGCGTGACCATCAGCAACCCGGCCAAGCTGAACGTGCTCGGCGCCAGCGCCATGCGCGCGCTGGCTGGCACCCTGGAAACCCTCGCCGGCGACGATGATTTGCGGGTGGTGGTGCTCGCCGGCGAGGGCGAGCGCGCCTTCATCGGCGGCGCCGACATCGCCGAAATGGCGGCACTGGATCGCCACGGGGCGCTCGACAGCATCACCGCGCTGCATGACGCTTGCCGGGCGATCCGCACCCTGCCGGTGCCGGTGGTGGCGCGGCTGCAAGGCTGGACAATCGGCGCCGGGCTGGAGATCGCCGCCGCCTGCGACCTGCGGGTAGCCGCCCAGGGCGCCCTGTTCGCCATGCCGGAACTGCGCATGGGCCTCCCCGCCGTCATCGCGGCACCACTGCTGCCGCTGCTGATCGGCTGGGGCCGCACCCGCCGCCTGCTGCTGACCGGCGAGCCGATCGACGCCGTCACCGCGCTCGCCTGGGGCCTGGTGGAGGAAGTGGTGCTGCCCGAGGAACTGACGCGCGCGGTCGGCCGCGTGGTCGGCGACGTGCTGGCCTGCGCCCCGCAGGCGATCCGCCGGCAGAAGGCGCTGCTGCGGGAATGGGAGGAAATGTTCCCTGCGAGTGCGATCGCCCGCGGCATCGAGGCTTTTGCGGCGTCGTGGGACAGCGAGGAGCCGCATATTCGGATGGAGGCGTTTCTCGCCGCGCGGGCGGTGAGGAGGCCGGGGGTTTGATCGGGTTTGCCAGCTTTTCGGTGCAATCTCCGCTTTGGGTGGAATGCGGGCAGTGGTGGTTGGCGGCTCCGATGTCGGCTCTGCGCCCATGATGGTCGTTGGGCCGGTCGGGGCCTCACCCATCTCCTCATTTCGCTTTCGGCATTAACCAGCAAAGCAGGCCGCTTTGCGCCAGCATTTCCGCGAACCTCTGCATCAGCGGCAGGAGCCGATGCTCGGGCATGTTCGGGATCAACTCGTAGAGCATACATCCCTGGCGGAACAGCGAATGCGGGCGTGTTTTCGACGTGTTGGACTTGAGCTGTCGGTCCATGCCCAGGCTCTCCCCGGCCGCTCCGAGCATGGTGAGCAGCACCATGGCGAAGGCACTGATGAGCAGCAGACGGTCCCGTCGCTCCGGGTCGGCGATGCGGATCTCGGACATCCCCATGCCGAAGCGCAGATCCTTGGTGTCTCGGAAGCTGGGCTCGATGGTCCAGCGCCGCGAATATCGCTTGATCACCGTCCCGACAGGTGCCGCGGCGTCGCTGGTCGCGAGGCACCACGGCTCCTTCATGTCACGGGCATGCACACAGACGACGGCACCCACCTGATAGGCATGCGACGCGGTGACGCGGGCGCCCCGGAGCTTGCGCGCCCGACCCGATTTGCCGACCCATTCGGCGGCGGTCCGCGTCTCGCCGGAGGCATCGGTGACGTGGATGTTACCACGGAAGCGAATGACATAGGCGAAGCCAAGCTCAGTCAGATAGGCGAACAGCTTGTGATCACCGAAGCCGCGGTCGGCCAGGATGGTGACACGGCAGCCGGGCGGGACGATCTGTAACAATCGCCGCAGACACGCATCCTCGAAGTCGTTGCGCTGATCCTTCAACTCGTCCTTCCATACGGACAGCCACAACAATGGCATCGCCCGGCCATGGTCGGTCACGAGATTGAGCGCAAGAGTGGCCTGGTCGTCGCCGTCGAAGTCGGTCCAGTCCATGGCAACGACGATCTCCTCGCGCGTGCCGATCAGATGCGGCACCCAGCGGGCGAAGCTGTCCCAGACATCGATGCCCTTGTTGCTGAGCAATCGGTCGACCTGCTTGATCGCATGCTTGGTCACGAGGCCGCGTGCCTGCGCCAATGCCTGCCCGATCATCGCCACCGCCAGCGACGCACCGGTCATGACGCCAAGGGTGGCCGCGGCCAGTGACTCCACGCGCTTGGTGTGCAGGTCCGGGCCGTAGAGGCCGTGAATGAACGCGTCTATGTCCTTCAGCCGTCCGCCGTCGCGCAGGCCCGCCGTTGCCGTTTCCATGCCGCCCATTCATCCCAAAACACTCCAGGATCTGGTAGAGACTCGGCTCGAATCGGCGCAAGATGTGGGAGGAAGAAAATGAGGGGAGTCCTGAGGGTCGGGGCGGGTTCTCCGAAGTAGACGCCCCCTCCACCGACCTCCTCGGCCGCCTTGAGTGGTGAGCGGTCATTTCGGCCGCTGTGTAGGGTGGAAAAATCGCGGTAGGGACGCGAGTTACCCCGCGCCCCCCGCACAGATCCGTACGTGCCCAATTATTGACCCGGCCTTGGTACACTTGGATTACGCCGCATAGCGGAACGTCGGATGCCGGAATAAGCTGCGGATGCGCCTCGGCGACTTCGAGAGCTTGCGCATGTGGCTGATGACGTTGCGCTTCAGTTCCAGAGAGTCGCGGGCCGGCGGCTTGCGCGTAGCGGCCTGCTTCAGATCACCGTTGATGCCCTCGTCCGGGTTGAGTTCCGGACTGTAGGCCGGCAGGTAGAACACTTCGATCTGCGCGGTATGTCCGGCCAGCCAGTCCATCACGATGCGCGCGCGATGCACCCGCAGCCGGTCGAGGATCAGGAACACCTTGCAGCCGGCATCGCGGATCAGGCGCTGAAGGAAGACGATCAGTACCGGCGCCGTGATCGCGCCATGCAGGACCATCCAGCGCAGCTCTCCCTGGTTGCTCACCGCCGAGATCACGCCAACATTGGCCCGCTTCTGGCTAGTGCTCTGCGTCATTAATATTGCGGTTAATGGCTAAAAATGAAACCGCATGACGGCGGAGCCGTGTATTGAAGCAGCCTCAGCAGCACAGGCATCTTTCATTGTCGTAGGCAGATGATCAGGGACATCTGAATGCTCAACTACCGCAAAATGAACGACGCATTGCACTAGGTCGGACGATCGGCGTCTGGCCGCGGGGGGCGTAGCTGCGGCCGCGCACGTCATCCGAGCGCAGGCCGGTCTCATCGCCCCAGAAAATCTGGCCCTTCTGCCGTCGCGCCTTGGCCTGGATGGCGGGATATGTCTTCTTCAGCCAGTGCCGCACCTCGTCAGGGTCCTGCTCGTAGGCACGCCGCAGCGGCTTCTGCGGCGTGAAGTTCCAGCGCGCCAGGTAGGTTCCCATCGTGCGCACCGCCAGGCACACGCCGCAGCGTTGCTCGATCAGCATCGCCACCGCGCGGCGGCTCCACAGCGCAAACGGCAGGCCATACCCATCCGGCGTGTCGTCGCAAATCAACTGGCGAATCTCCGCCTCCTGCGCCGCCGTGAGCAGCCGACCCGTGCCCGGCGCCGGGCCGCGCGGGCCGCTCTGTAACCCCTCCATCCCCTGCGTCCGGTAGCGCTTGCAGATGTCGAACACCCCGTTCCTGGTGAGCCCGACCACCTGGCCAATCGCCTTGTAGGTCACCCCGCTCTCACGCAAGCCAATCACTTGGCGTCGCCGCTCCTCTTGCGCCGCTGGCGCCAGAACTCCGCATGTCAATGTGTTGCATGCCGCATATCTGGGTAGCCATCCTCCTCGCTCCAAGACCGCCCAGGCCGGGTCAATAAGGCATACGGCTCCCACCTTGGGTGTTTGACGGCGAAGCGGGCGTCGGGCCAGGGGTGAAGGCAGGGGATTCGCATATGGGAAATCCTTGACGGTAGGGGCTTGCGTGGGCTGGGGCGGATGGATTCGAAGCATGGGATTGATCGGAGGATCGGCCCATGGAGGATTTCGTCGGGTGCTTCGCGGGCGTTGACGACCCGCGCCGGCCGAATGCCCGCCACAACCTGCACGAGTTGCTGATCATCGCGCTTTGCACGGTGCTCTGCGGCGGCGAGGACTGCTCGGACATGGCGCTGTTCGGGCAGTCGAAGGAGCCATTCCTGCGGCAGTTCCTGCGCCTGAAGCACGGCATCCCGAGCCACGACACGTTCAGCCGGGTGTTCCGTCTGCTCGATCCGAAGCGGTTCCACGCCGCCTTCCAGACCTTCATGCAGCGCTTTGCCGAGACCATCCAGGGCGTGGTAGCGATCGATGGCAAGACGCTGCGGCATTCCTTCGACCGCGCGTCGGGCAAGTCGCCGCTGCATTTGATCAGTGCCTGGGCTGCGGATCAGCGGTTGGTTCTCGGGCAACTGGCCGTGGACGGCAAGTCGAACGAGATCACGGCGGTACCGAAGCTGCTGGAAATGCTGTCGCTCAAGGGCTGCATCGTCACCGCGGATGCCATCAACTGCCAACGCGCCATTGCTGCGCAGGTGGTCGAACAAGGCGGCGACTACGTGCTGGCGCTGAAGGGTAACCAGCCCAGCCTCTACGAGGACGTCCGCCTCTTCCTGGACGACCCGCAGCGCGCGGCCGAGGTCACCCATACCACCGTTGACGGCGACCACGGCCGCATCGAGACCCGCACCAGCATGGTCTCGACCGAGATCGACTGGCTGCAGGAGCGCCATACCTGGCCGGGACTGGCCGCCATCGGCAAGGTGGTCCGCATGCGCGAAGTCGGCGCCAAGGTTACCAGCGAAACCGCCTACTATCTGCTCAGCACACCGCTCAACGCAGTGCGTTTCGGCGACGCTGTCCGCAGCCATTGGGGGGTTGAGAACGGTCTGCACTGGGTGCTCGACGTCACCATGAACGAGGACCAGACCCGGAACCGCTTGGATAACGGGCCGGAGAACATCGCTCTATTGCGCCGTATGGCACATCAACCTGGCCAAGCTCGAAGGCTCCAAGGCGTCAATGAAGAGCAAGCTCAAGCGAGCAGGCTGGGACGACAGCTTCCTCCTACGCCTGCTCACCCAGGCCGGGCGCCAAATGCGATAGCCCTGCTCCGCCGCCGGCCTCCCGGCGTTGTTCGCAGGGTTCCTCGCTACTATGGCCGAGTTCTGACTTCTCATCCCCGTGCATCATCGGCTTCGGCTCCTCGCCTTCCCGATACGGACCGACGGCTGGTACCGCCGGCCAGGAATGAGATCTCTCGGTTCCCGTTCAAGGAGCGTCCAGGCATGCTGGGGTCTTCGACCGCGCCGGGTCGGACCGTTGCTCGCGATGGCGCAGCGGCCCCTGTTGCCTTCCGACATCATAAAACCGTCGGCACCCGGGATATCGATCTTACGCGGCTCAATGGCCAGCCTGCCTGCTCCCCTGCCGACGCTTCGCCCTGCACCTCGCGGGACAGGACGCACGGCTTGGGGCCGATGTGGCTCGCTACGCCTTCATCGTGGGGGACTTTCACCTCCTACTCCTTGCCGGTCTCCCGACGCACTATGTTCACTCGTATGAGCGCTCTCTCCGTTGCATAAGCCGTCTGCCATCGGGCCGTCCTCCAAGAGGAACAGCACATCGCCCTATCCGGCCCGCGCCGGGCAACGTGGCGCCGACGCCGCGCTTACCAAGAAGCTGACCCGCTGGGCGATCCAGGCGATCCTGCAAACCCGGCGCTGCGGAACGTGTCAATGACTATGAGACACCCGGCGGGCTAGTACCCGGCGTCCTTGACTTTGCGGTGGATGTCTGACTCGATCGTTCCGCATAGGACCAGCGGAGACGATTTGTGGCTGCCAAAGAGATCGCGGTAAAAAAATACGTGGTGAAGCTCAGCGATGAGGAGCGGGGCCGGCTGACCGCGCTGATCACCAAGGGCAAACACCCGGCGCGGCAGCAGCTGAAAGCGCGCATTCTGCTGAAGGCGGATGCGTCGGACGCCGGCGAAGCCTGGAGTGACAGCCAAATTGCCGCAGCCCTGGAGACCAGCGTCGACACAGTTGCTCGGGCGCGCCAGCGGCTGGTGGAAGAGGGCGTCGATGCTGTGCTGACCTGCAAGCATTCGCCAGCCTCCGCCAGAAAACGCATCTTTGATGGAGAAGCCGAGGCGAAGCTGGTTGCCCTGGCCTGTTCGGCGCCCCCAGCGGGACGCGCGAAATGGACGCTACGGCTTCTGGAAGAGACCGTCGTGGAGCTGAACATCGTTGAGCGGGCCAGCGACAACACGATCGGGCGGACGCTAAAAAAAACACGCTCAAGCCCCACCTGCGACAGCAATGGGTCATCCCGCCGGACGCCAACGCCGCCTTCGTAGCCAGCATGGAGGATGTGCTGGAAGTTTATCAAAGGCCGCACAACCCAACCCGCCCCGTGGTCTGCCTGGACGAGACCGCAAAGCAGTTGATTTCCGAAACGCGTGTGCCGATCGCGGCGAAGCCAGGGCAGGTTGCCCGCTACGACTACGAGTATGAACGCAACGGCACCGCCAACCTGTTCATGATGTTCGCACCGCTGGAAGGCTGGCGGCACGTCAAGGTGACCGATCGCCACGCCGCCGTGGATTATGCGCAGGTCCTCAAGGAATTGTCCGACACGCACTTTCCTCACGCCGAGAAGATCGTCCTCGTGCAGGACAACCTCAACACCCACAAGGCGGCGTCGCTCTACGAAGCCTTTCCGGCCGCCGAGGCGCGTCGGCTCGTCGAGCGCTTCGAATGGCACTACACCCCCAAGCACGGCAGCTGGCTGGACATGGCCGAGTCCGAACTCGGCGTCCTGGCGTCGCAGTGTCTCGATCGCCGCATCCCCGACAAGCAGACCCTGATGGACGAAGTCGCCGCCTGGCAGGCCCGCCGCAACCGACACCACACCAAAGCCGATTGGCAATTCACCACGGCCGATGCCCGGGTGAAACTGAAGAGGCTCTACCCAGCATTATGAGCGACGCAGGGCACTAGGGCCTGTTAGTCCTTGAGTGCTTCCCCATATAGGGAAGTATGACAGACACCCAATGGAAGGGACTCGCACCTCTGATTGAGCAGTGCCGTCCCCCGCACAAGACCGAGTTCCTCAATCTCCGCCGGACCATCGAGGCGATCATCTGGCGCCATGAGAACGGCGCCAAGTGGCGGCAAATACCCACCGAGTTGGGACCGTGGTGGATGGCGGCGCAGGCGTTCAACCGCTGGAGCCATCACGGTGTTTGGGAGCGCCTGCTGGAACTGGCGCAGGCACGGGGCGGCGTGCAACTGGGCATGGCCTTTCTCGACGGCAGCACCATCCGCGCCCATCACAAAGCCGCCGGCGCCGTCAAGCATGGCAGAACGTCGGCCCAGCGCGATCAAGATGAAGGACTTGGCCGCTCGCGCGGGGGCTTTGGCACCAAGGCCTGCGTGCTCGCCGACGCTTCCGGCCGGGCAATCGGCTTCAAGCTCGCGCCCGGGCAGGCGCACGAACTGCCGCTGGCGCCGGCGCTACTGGCCCTGCTCGTCGCCATCCCGCGGTGGATTCTGGGTGACCGCGGCTATTCCTCGCATCTTTTCCGCACGTTGATCTGGAACCTGGGCGCCCGTCCGGCGATCCCGCCCAGGCGCAACGAGGCGCCGGTCGCCTGTCCACCCTGGATCTACCACAACCGTAACCTGGTCGAACGCCTGTGGAACCGGCTGAAGGAATGGCGGGCGGTTGCGACGCGATATGAAAAGACCGCGCGCTCCTTCATGGGCGTGCTTTGCATGGCTGCAACAATGGACTGGCTAAAGGCATAGACAAGAACTCAAGGACTAACAGACCCTAGCGTCTTCGACGCAGCCGAAGTTCTTAGGAAACCTTGGCTGGTATTTCAGGGTTTTGAAGTGGGCTTCCGAGAACGGGTTGTCGTTGGAAGTATGCGGCCGGCTGTGCGACTTGGTAACGCCGAGGTCGGCGAGGAGCTGGGCGGTGGCCTTGGCTTTCATGGAGGCGCCACGATCGGCATGGAGGGTGAGTTGGTCGGGTGGCACCTGGTGCTTGACGATAGTGTCCTCGAACAGTTCCTTGAACATAGCGGCATTTTCAGCATCGGCAACACACCAGCCGACAACGCGGCGGCTGAAGATGTCGATGATGACATAGAGATAGAAATAAGTCCACTTCGCTGGCCCCATCAGTCAGGGGAATCGCACTTGGAATTTCCTTGACAGCGCGACGGCGGCTTGCGCGGGGCGGGGCGATGGATTCTACCGGAGGGCGCGCGAAACCTGCGGTGGGAGGACGCCTTGGATCAGTTTGCCGGCTGCTGGGAGGGTCTGGAAGACCCACGAACCGGGAATGCCGGGCTGCATGACTTCCATGAGTTGCTGATGATTGCGCTGTGTACAGTGTTATGTGGCGGCCAGGGTGCGGTGGACATGGCTCGGTTTGCGGAAGCGAAAGAGCCGTTCCTGCGCGGCTTTCTCAAGCTGGAGAAGGGCATTCCAAGTCACGACACTTTCAGCCGCCTGTTCCGCCTGCTCGACCCGGCGCAGTTTGGCGCGGCGTTTCAGCGGTTCATGGCGCAGTTTTCGAGTACGGTTCAGGGCGTTGTAGCGATCGATGGCAAGGTTCTGCGTCGCTCCTTCGATCGCGCCAGCGGCAAGTCACCGCTGCACATGGTCAGTGCCTGGGGATGCGAGCAGCGCCTGGTGCTGGCGCAGATCGCCACCGACGCCAAATCAAATGAGATCACCGCGGTGCCGAAGTTGCTGGAGATGCTGTCACTGAAAGGCACGATCGTGACCGCCGACGCGCTCAACTGCCAGCGGGCGATTGCTCAGCAGATCGTCGATCAGGGCGGCGACTATGCCCTGGCGCTGAAGGGCAATCAGGGCACGCTGCATGATGACGTCAGCACGTTCCTCAATGACCCGGCCAGCAAACCGGCGACGAGCGCGCAAAACGTGGACGCCGATCACGGCCGCATCGAGACCCGCACGGCCACGGTCTCGACCGATATCGACTGGTTGCAGCGGGATCATCACTGGCCCGGCCTGGCGGCCATCGGCAAGGTTGTCCGTATCCGTGAAACCGCGAGCAAGACCACCACCGAGACCGCCTACTACCTTCTCAGCACAGCGCTATCCGCGACACGCTTCAACGAGGTCGTCCGCGAGCACTGGGGTGTCGAAAACCGGCTGCACTGGCGGCTGGATGTGGTGATGAACGAGGATCAGGACCGGACCAGACTGGGCAACGGGCCACACAATCTTGCGGTCCTGCGACACATGGCCCTGAACGTCATGCAGAAGGACGGCTCCAAGGGCTCTCTGCGCGGCAAGTTCCAACGGGCCGGTTGGAACGATGCCTATCTCTCCAGACTCCTCGGATCCTTCTGAAATGCGATTGCCCTGCCCCATCAGTTTGGCTCAAGTTGGACAGTGCCTTTTACGAACACTTTGATATAAAACGCGAATCAGGAAAATTCAGGGTGACGTGGCACCACGCCGCGGGCGACCACGGCGGCGGGCGGTGTTGGCGGTGCCGCAGTCGGCGGCGGCTTGTTGGTCGGCACTTGGCGGACCAGCGGGGGCAAGGCCACTCCCACCGCCTTGAACACGGCGCCGGCGCATCCCGGGGCCTGCGCCCGCAGCACGAAGCGCTTCGACGCCTGTTCAACGGTGAGTTCTTCGACGCGGTCGAGGTCGCGGACGATATCGCCCCATTGCGCAGTGACGCCGGCGGCGGCCAGGCGCTCGTCGAGTTCCTTGCGCAGCAACAGTGCGAGGAACGAGCAGAACAGGTGCCCGGCGATCGCCGCGTCGGACTGATGGAAAATCGGCCTGGTTTCGAGGATGGACTTCGCCGTTCGGAAGATCGCCTCCACCCGCCAAAGCTCACGATACGACAGCGCAACCGACAGCATGGGCAACGGACTGTTCGTGCGCAGCACATGCAGGCCGTCGAAGCGGGCATCCTCGGCGATGCGCGCTTCGTCGATCTCGAAATGCCCGGCGCGTGGCGTGGCGAGGTAGCGGCGATAGCCGTCATTGCCCACGAGAGCCTTGTCGCCAGCTTTCAGTTTGGCGCGCAGACTGGCCACAATCTCCGCGCGCGCGGCGGCATCACGGCGCGCCTGGGCGGGATTGTAGCAGATCACGTAGCGACGCGGCTTGGTGCCCGGACCGAAGTCGTTCCCGATCACCTCCTCGACTTCGATGTCGGTCTCGCGCCCGCCCGTCCGCTTGATGGTCAGCGGCACCATCGGCTTCCGCTCGGCCAGCACGATCTCGCGCACTTCGCTGGTGCTTCGCTCACGGGCACCAAGGATATAGTCGATGCCGCGCGCCTCCAGTTCGGCAATCGTCTCGGCGCTGATCATGCCGCGATCGGCCACCACGCACATCTGGCGGATGCCGAAGCGGTCGCGCAGCCGTGTTGCGATCGGCAGCAGCGATTTCACGTCCGTCGCGTTGCCCGGCCAGTACTCCGAACAGATCGGCCGGCCCGCCTCGTCGAGCACGACGCCGACCACGACCTGGCGCAGATCGGGCCGATGGTCCTTCGAGACGCCGTGCTGGCCGAGGCTCTCGCCACCCTGGCCGGCGAACATCAGCGAGGTGGTGTCGAACAGCACCATCGACAAATTGGAGAACAGGCTGCGCCGGCGTGCGAACAGCGCTTCCTCGATCAGGTCCTTGGTCCGCCGGGCCGCACGCGTGGCGCCGCTCTGGTCCTCCAACTCCTCGCCCAGCCAGGCCATGGCGCGGTAGAGTCGGTGCAGATCAAGCGCGCCGACACCTTCTATATAGTACGCGTCCAGCCAGGCGGTGCAGGCGCGGTCGGAGCCGGACACCACCAGGCGGTGCAGCACGCTGGCGAAGGTCGCGCGTTCCAGCGAAAAACCAAAGCCGCGCTCCGCGGCGAGGCGCTCGATCACCGCGGCGCAGCCGGTCTGCTCCCACAGTCGGCCGAAGATCAGCGGCGCGCCGATGCGTGCGGTGGCGGACGTTTCCAGCGTCCGATCGTGCAGGCTGGAGATCAGCAGGGCGGTATCCGAAAACCGCGCACCGGATTGAAGCAGGCCATCGAGCTTGCCGGAAGTTTCGGGATCGTCGACGCGACCGAGGGTCGCCAGCACCCGCTGGCGCGTGGCGGCGCCGTCGCGGGTGTTCTCCACGAGTTGCAGGTAGCGGCGCTCTCCGGACGGCTTGATGCGGAAGAACATTCGGCACCCGAGCGTGACACCGCCTCCATAGCACAGAAATCCAAAATTTAGCTATGATAGCAGTGCATAACGAGACACAAGCTATGCGACGTGGCACCACATTTTAGAAACTTCTGGCGGAAGGCGCCACTAACTCGCTGATATGATTCGGCCCGAAACCGCTCCAAGTATTCGTAAAGTCCAAGTTGAGTTTGGTGATATCCCAGGACCAGACCGTATTCGGTTCAATGGCCAGCAGTTCTGGTTTGGTGTAGACTGGGTGGCGTATCTGGTTGCGGCGTTCACGGACTTCGTTGTTGGCGTCGAGGATCCGATACATGGTTCGGATCGAGCAGTGATAGGTGCCTTCGTCGAGCAGTGTGGCGTAGACCTCGGCCGGCGCGAGATCCGCGAAGCGGGGCTCGCGGAGAAGATCGACGATAACCTGCCGTTCCGCAGCTTTCAGCGCCCGCGGCGGTCCGGTGCGGGGTCGCGCTGCTGCCGGTGGCTGCGCCAAAGAGGTGCACCGTCGATAGACGCTGGCACGCGAAAGTCCCAGAGCGGAGCACGCATCCATCGTCGTGACGGAGCCCAGCGGCCGCGCAACGACAGCGTCCATCAGGGTCCGGCATCGGTCCCGATCGGCGGCAGCGGCAGCCCAAGCAGGTCCGAGAATTTTTATTGGAGAGCGATGATTGCCTCGGCACGCTCCAGGCGGAGCCGAAGCCGCGCATTCTCCTGCTGTGACTTTGCCAACTCCGCGGCCAGCGGATGCGGTTCGCTCGCTTTCGGACCGCGTCTTGCCGGGGTCAGGCCAGTGAGGATGCCGGCATCACGCTGGCGACGCCAGTCGGTCAAAGCTGATGAATAGAGACCTTCGCGGCGCAGCAGAGCGCCGACTTCGCCCGCGCCGGTGGCATCGTCGGCCTCTTGCAGGATGCGCAACTTCTCCTTCGCGGTGAACGTGCGGCGCCGCGGACGATCAGAAAGCTCGGGATTGGCCGCCGTTGGTGCCGCCACGACAGTCGGCTTCCGGCCTTCCGCCGTGCCGGCGCAAGCGGCGGCCAGCGTCTGCGCATTCCGGTTGGGCATGACCGCGAGACATTCTCCGACGCCCTCAAGGGTAAACTTCCGGGTGGCGTTTGTCTCACCATCATTGGCACAGAGGGCTGGCTGCCCGACCGCCGCATCACCATCGTCGGCGACAGCAGCTTCGCCACCCTCGAACTGATCGCCGCAGTCCGCCGCCACGTTCGTCTGATCACTCGCCTGCGGCTCGATGCCAACCTGTTCGCGCCGGCCCCGCCTCGCCGCCCGGGCCAGCGCGGCCGGTGGGCGCTGAAAGGCAAGCGTCTGCCCAACGCTCAGCGCCGTGCTGGAGACCCGGCAACTGTCTGGACGAAGCTGCAGGTGACCGACTGGTAGGGCGGCGAGACCCGGCTGGTCGAAATGGTCTCCGGCACCGCGGTCTGGTACCACGCCGGCCTGCCGCCGGCGCCGCTCCGCTGGGTGCTGGTGCGCGACCCCGCCGGCCAGCGCGAGCCGCAGGCCTTCCTCAGCACCAGCCTCGACGACATGCCGGCGGACATTCTGGGCTGCTTCGTCTCGCGTTGGCGCGTCGAGACCCAGCGGCAATGGTCGGACCTGGCGATCCTGTGCACTACGCCGGCACTGCTCGAGTTGTTCTCGCTGGTGACGCTGTGGGCCGGCAAGTTGATGGGAGCGCCGGCCACCGCCCTGCGCCCGCGCGGCGCCGCCTGGTACGCCAAGCAGGAGCCGGCCTTCAGCGACGCCATCGCCGCGGTCCGGCGGGCGCTTTGGTGCCCATGGCATTTTTCGATGTCCCGGTTCTGCAAGGACGTCATCGAAATTCCCGCGACTCTCCTGCAGAGTCTCGTCGAGACCGGGTGCTACGCCGCCTGATGACTCAAAACCTCCGCCCCACGGCGATACGCGGAACCGATAGGCTCAAGAAACCCACTACGGAAAGCCGAGCTGACCGAGGGTCGCTTTTTGCACCAACAGGGTAACGACAACGTCTCTGTCGTATGCAGTGCTCTGACGAGCTACCGCGCCGCTTCCAGCGCGTCAACCAACTCCGCGATATCGTCCGTCGTCGTTGCACCGTGCGTGATGCAGGCGCGGATGGTCGGGCGCCCCTCGAACGTCGCCGTCGAGACCCAGGCCCCGCCCGAGGAAAGCACCCTGCGCACGACCGACGCAGGGTCGGCCGATCCGGGCGGAGGCTCGATGCAAAGCACGGCCAGCGGCGAGTCGTTCACGATCGCCCATCCCCGCATCCGAAGGGCTTCCTTCAGCATCTTCGCCAGGTCGATCGCCCGCTCCACGTGAGCCGCGTAGCCGTCCCATCCGGCCGCGGCCAGAGACAGAAACAGGCGCAAGCCCAGGAAGCGGCGCGACCACTGGAGGGAGGTGAAATATGGATCGACACTCGCAACGTTCGACGGCATATAGCTGGTCGAGACCTGGAAAGCGGCGGACAGCACCGGCGCGTGCCGGGTGATGAACATGCCGCATCCCGTTGTCGTGGCGAGCCATTTATGGGCATCGATGGTTATTGAGTCAGCCCGGTCGAGGCCGGCCAGAATGCCACGATGCGCCGCGGAGGCAACCAGCGCGCCGCCCCAGGCGGCATCGACATGGAACCACAGGCGCGCGTCCCGTGCAATTTCGGCACAGTCCTGCAACGGATCGATCATGCCCGCCCCGGTGGTGCCGGCAGTTGCCACGACCATGATAGGAACACCACCGCGTGCGCGATCCTCGGCGAGTGCCTCAGCCAGGCGCGCCGCGCACATGCGTCCGCTTCCATCGGTCGCGATCAGCCGCACCGCGGATCGTCCGATGCCCGCCTGGTGCGCGATCTTGATCCAGGCAAGATGGGCTTCCCAGGAAATGTAGAGCACGGGCGGCCCGCTAAAGCAGCGCGCGCCCTGTAGCGCGAAGTCCGGATGCGCTGCGGTGAGCGCGCACACGAGCGCCGTATAATTCGCTTCGGCGCCGCCGGTGGTGAAATGTCCCCCGGCATTCGGCGGCAGACCCGCCCGCGCCGCGACGGCACGAATGACATGCGCCTCCAGCTCGACCGCGGCCGGGGACGTTGTCGAGGTGGCCAGTTGCGGGTTGAACGCCGCGACGATGCGATCGGCGCACTGCGCGGGAAATGTCGGCGCCGGATTGAACAGCCCGAAATACCGCGGATGCGTGATCTGCACCAGACCGCGCTCAAGCCGCGCAATGACCCAGGGCAGCAGCGTGTCGAGCGCTTGCGGGTTCTGGAAGTCGAAGCCCGCCAGCTCGTTGCGGAACTCCGCCAGATCGAGGGCCGGCGTGACCGGGCCGCTGGCGATGCGCGCGTCCAGATCGTCGAGTGCCGCCGCCAGCAGCGCCTCGGTGCGGCGGCGCCTGTCCGCAGGCGGAAACAGTGCGGAGCTTTCCGGGGGCGACTGGCCTTGGCCCTGCATATTTTCTTCCGCCCCTTCCGCAGCCGCGGTCCACCCGATGCACATGGCTTCCAGATCACACAAGATCCGTGCAAGCCAGGCCGCAGTCTACCGTTTGTGATGCGCCGCTGCCATGATCGCGTATCCGGACGTGTGATAGGATACGCTATGCGATCCAACCTGACGGCCGTATGGTGGATGGGTCTGGCGTTTGGCGCCGCGGCCGCGTTGGCCGCGATCGTACTGGCGGCCTTTGGCGCGGATGAGCACGGCACTGACGTTGCTCTGTTCGTGACGGCGCGCCTGTCCTTTCTTCTATTTTGGCTGGCTTACACTGGCAGCGGACTGGTAGCGCTGTTCGGTCCTCGTTTTCAGGTCTTGAAGCGACACGGCCAGGACTTCGGCCTTGCCTTTGCCTCGGCGCATCTCATCCATGTCGCCCTCGTCGCCTGGCTGTGCTGGATCGGGGCGGCGCCGGCGACCGGCGTCTTCGTTTTCTTCGGCATCGCGCTGATGTGGATCTACCTGCTAGCATTGTTCTCGATCGGTCGCCTGCAGCGCACACTTGGTCGCACCGGCTGGTGGCTGCTGCGGACGGTCGGGCTGAACTATATTGCCTACGCTTTCGCCTCCGATTTCGTTAAGTATCCGTTCGGCGGCGGGATCAAGCACTGGATAGAATACATGCCATTTGTGATTTTAAGCATCGTGGGACCGTTCCTGTATTTTTCCTCTGTGACGTTGTCGATTGGGCGACTGTGGAAAGCACCGTCCCGAGAGACGCAGCGGTGAACAGCGTTGCATCGGCCACAACCTGGGGCTCTCCCGAAGACCACTGAAAGTTGACCCTGGCCCCGCTTGCACAACCAGAAATAGAACGTCTTTCAATACAATTCGCTGACGACGAGAGCTTGTGAATTTTGTGAGAGCGCTCACAAAAATGATCGATTATGATGGACTCATGGTGAAATCTGCGCAAAATCTGCATTGATCGTCGGTCAATCGGCTGCCGGGACACTGGACGCGTCCGTTTTGATGTCGGGCCGACCCGGGCCGGTTGGAGCGGCGACGCGTTGAGAGGGTGACGCCTTGGGGATCGCGAGGCTGCAGGAATCGGCGCGGGAATGAGCAATGCGCGGAGTGCGTAACGAGACGATCGCGATCCATGGTGGCTACGAGATGGAGCCGACGACGCACGCCGTCGCCGTGCCCATTTATCAGACCGTGGCCCACGCTTTCGACCGCGCCGAACATGGCGCCGCCCTCTTCAACCTCGAAGTGGAGGGCTATCGCT
Organism: uncultured Alphaproteobacteria bacterium; assembly: GCA_963709085.1. Classification (GTDB taxonomy): domain Bacteria; phylum Pseudomonadota; class Alphaproteobacteria; order Acetobacterales; family Acetobacteraceae; genus Rhodovastum. The sequence continues at coordinate 1,415,389 of CAVPVB010000007.1, read as the reverse complement.
ACAGCCGGATCAGCAATCCGACTTGTGCGGTGCTCGAGCGCAGGGTGGCGCAACTTGAAGGCGGGTTGGAAGCTCTTGCCGTCGGCTCGGGGATGGCGGCGCTGCACTACGCGGTGGCGAACCTGACGGAGCCGGGGAGGAACATCGTATCGGTGCCGCAACTCTATGGCACCACCCACACCCTGTTCGCCCATTATCTGCGGCGCCAGGGTATCAATGTCCGCTTCGCGCCGAACGATCAGCCAGAGGCGATCGAGACGCTGATCGACGAGGACACATGCGCAGTGTTCTGCGAGAGCGTGGGCAATCCGGCCGGGAACATGTGCGACATCGAGGAGTTCGCCCGCGTCGCCCACCTGCGCGGGGTTCCGCTCATCGTGGACAACACCGTCGCAACCCCGATCCTGCTGCGTCCCATTGAGCACGGAGCGGACATCGTCGTGCACTCGTTGACCAAGTTCATGGGCGGGCACGGCACGACACTCGGCGGTATCATCGTCGATGGCGGTAGCTTCGATTGGCGCCACCACGCACGGCGTTTCCCGATGTTCAACGAGCCGGACGAGTCCTATCATGGCCTCGTTTATACGGAGCATTTTGGCGCCACGGCATATATCGCGCGATGCCGGAGCGTCTATTTGCGCACGACCGGTGCGGTGCTGCCGCCGCTGAGCGCCTTCCTGTTGCTGCAGGGCATCGAGACCGTTGCCTTGCGGGGCGAGCGGCATGTCGAGAATGCCAGGAAGGTCGCGGAGTTCCTGCGGCGGGACACGCGCGTCGCATGGGTTAACTATGTCGGATTTCCCGACAATCCGTATCATGGGCTCGCCCAGAAATACCTGGGCGGCCGCGCCTGCTCGCTGCTCACCTTCGGGACGCGCGGCGGGTTGGAGGGAACGGTGCGGTTCTATAATGCCCTCAAGCTCGTCAAGCGGCTGGTGAACCTGGGTGATGCCAAGTCGCTCGCCTGCCATCCGGCGTCCACCACGCACCGGCAGATGACGCCCGCCGAGCAGAGCAAAGCCGGCGCCACACCCGAAAAGATCCGCCTAAGCATCGGAATAGAGCGCTCCGATGATATCATCGCCGATCTGGATCAGGCTCTGGACGCCGTCGGATACACAACCTCCGTGCTGGGCGCCGCGTCCTGAGTGAGGCTTTGCAGGAAAGGGGGATGACTGTGGCACGATTGCGCGCTGGCGGATCGACCGGAGCGCGGCCCGGCCCCGCATCGCCGCCAATCATCATTGGCCTGGTCAACAGCATGCCGGGCGAGGCGCGCCAGCACACCGAGCAGCAGTTCCGCACTATCCTGCTGGCCGCCGCGCGGAACCGAAGAGTGGAACTCCGGTTCTTCTGGATCGATGCCTTCATCTCCGCCGAGGCGGATGGCGCGCCGCCGCCGCGATACGATGAAATCTCGATGCTGGAGACCGCCGTGCCGGACGGCCTGATCGTCACCGGAATGCCACCGCGCGCCGCGGCGCTGGTCGATGAGCCGTGCTGGCGCAAGCTCACCGAGCTGGTGGACCTCGCCACGCATCACGCCGTACCGACGGTGTCAGGGGATTCGCATATGGGAAATCCTTGACGGTAGGGGCTTGCGTGGGCTGGGGCGGATGGATTCGAAGCATGGGATTGATCGGAGGATCGGCCCATGGAGGATTTCGTCGGGTGCTTCGCGGGCGTTGACGACCCGCGCCGGCCGAATGCCCGCCACAACCTGCACGAGTTGCTGATCATCGCGCTTTGCACGGTGCTCTGCGGCGGCGAGGACTGCTCGGACATGGCGCTGTTCGGGCAGTCGAAGGAGCCATTCCTGCGGCAGTTCCTGCGCCTGAAGCACGGCATCCCGAGCCACGACACGTTCAGCCGGGTGTTCCGTCTGCTCGATCCGAAGCGGTTCCACGCCGCCTTCCAGACCTTCATGCAGCGCTTTGCCGAGACCATCCAGGGCGTGGTAGCGATCGATGGCAAGACGCTGCGGCATTCCTTCGACCGCGCGTCGGGCAAGTCGCCGCTGCATTTGATCAGTGCCTGGGCTGCGGATCAGCGGTTGGTTCTCGGGCAACTGGCCGTGGACGGCAAGTCGAACGAGATCACGGCGGTACCGAAGCTGCTGGAAATGCTGTCGCTCAAGGGCTGCATCGTCACCGCGGATGCCATCAACTGCCAACGCGCCATTGCTGCGCAGGTGGTCGAACAAGGCGGCGACTACGTGCTGGCGCTGAAGGGTAACCAGCCCAGCCTCTACGAGGACGTCCGCCTCTTCCTGGACGACCCGCAGCGCGCGGCCGAGGTCACCCATACCACCGTTGACGGCGACCACGGCCGCATCGAGACCCGCACCAGCATGGTCTCGACCGAGATCGACTGGCTGCAGGAGCGCCATACCTGGCCGGGACTGGCCGCCATCGGCAAGGTGGTCCGCATGCGCGAAGTCGGCGCCAAGGTTACCAGCGAAACCGCCTACTATCTGCTCAGCACACCGCTCAACGCAGTGCGTTTCGGCGACGCTGTCCGCAGCCATTGGGGGGTTGAGAACGGTCTGCACTGGGTGCTCGACGTCACCATGAACGAGGACCAGACCCGGAACCGCTTGGATAACGGGCCGGAGAACATCGCCCTATTGCGCCGTATGGCCATCAACCTGGCCAAGCTCGAAGGCTCCAAGGCGTCAATGAAGAGCAAGCTCAAGCGAGCAGGCTGGGACGACAGCTTCCTCCTACGCCTGCTCACCCAGGCCGGGCGCCAAATGCGATAGCCCTGGGGTTAACCACCCGAGGTCATGCTGGACTCGGGCCGGCGTGAGTCCATATAAGGCAGGCTCAATTGGGAAACGCCGGGTGCAGCGCCCACAAGTCGGGCAGACTCTCGATGCCCGGCATACAGAGCCGTCCGAGAAGGCAGAAAACGGGCGATGATCATGGGTCAATCCGAACTGTTCTCGTTGAGCTGTCAAGAAGCGCGAACACGGGTCGGTTGCGCATGTTCGTGAATACGCCAGGACAGGCCGACCGCTCCTTCTGGAACCCGACCGTCCGTGATCTCGTTTGATCTGGACAGCAGTGAGGATCCATGCCCCGCTTTCGTGAGGTCATCAAACGGTACATCCCGAAGTTCCTCCATACCATCGTGGTGCGGGGGCGTGACATCCTGGCCGCGCCGCCGATGGAAGACATCGCGCTGCATGACTATGTGTTCGTTGCCGATCCGGGCACACGGCCACGCCTGTCGCTGGTCATCCCGAGCGTCTCGCCAGCGACCGCCTTCGGCGGCATCCTCACCGGAATCGAGATCGTGCTGCAGATCGGCGCGCTGGCCGGGGTCGAGATCCGCATTATCGTCGACCATTTCGACGGCTGCCCCGAACCGAACGTCGTCGAGTCCTGCGCGCGACGGCTCGGGCTGCGCCCGACCGCGATCGAGATCCTGCCCAGGACGGAGTGGGTGCCGCGTATCCCGGTGCGGGCCGGCGAGGTGTTCTGCACCTTCGACTGCTGGACCACGTTTAACACGCTGCCGTTGCTGCAGGAGCAGTCCCGCGTCTTCGGCGGCGCGCCGCGGCCCTACATCTATATCATCCAAGAATACGAACCGCTGTTCTATCCGATGTCCTCGACGCACATGCTGGCGCGCGCGGCGTTCGAAACAGACTGGCCGTGCTGGGGCGTGTTCAACAGCAGTGAACTGTATGCGTTCTTCACGACCCAGGGACACCGGCTGGAACGCAGCTTCGTGTTCGAGCCGAAGATCTCCGGCAGTCTGCGCCCGTTCCTAAATGGCGAGGCCCCGGTCAAGGAGCGCCGCATCCTAGTTTATGGCCGCCCCTCTATCCCGCGGAACTGCTTCCCGGCCGTTACCAAGGGACTCGCCTGCTGGGCCGAACGCCATCCCGAGTTCGCCGGCTGGACGGTCGTTTCCGCCGGGCTGCGCCATGCGCCGATCACATTCGCGCCGGGGCGCGCTATGAACTCGCTCGGCAAACTCGCGCTCGAGGACTACGCTATGCTGCTACGCGGCTCGGCAGTGGGGCTGTCACTGATGGCCTCGCCGCATCCGAGCTATCCGCCGCTGGAAATGGCGCATTTCGGTATCCGTACGGTGACCAACCGGTATGCCAACAAGGATCTCTCAGACAGCCACGCCAACATTTTGTCGATCCGCGACGTCAGTCCCGCGACGATCGCCGACGGTCTTGCCCGGGCCTGCCGCGCTTTCGAGGCCGATCCGGGCGCGGCTTGGCGCGCGCCCAGCTATCGCCCGTCCTTCCTCGAGGCGGGATCTTTCGGGTTTCTAGATGAACTAGCGCACGCGCTGAACGACGAGGTGTGCAACTCGAAGCAGGTTGCCACCCAGTCTTCGGCCCAGGCCATGTCCGCCTCGGTGTCGAGGATGTAGAGCGGGCAGAAGGCAGGCCCGTCGCCGTCGCTGCCGACATCAGATACCAGCGGACAGCCCACAGGATCACATCCCCGGTGAAAAGCCGCCCCTTGAAGTCCGCCATTCCTGCGTCCTCGCCCTCTTCCTCGGGGCCGATCATACCCACGCCGGAACCCATCGCCAACTTTGCGACAGAACCGCCGTGCGGATGTGAACGAATTCGCGCGCGGCGCATATGGATCATACAACCTTGAGTTGTTAAAAAATTTGTTGTTTGCCAACCAATGATAAGTTATTATCTAGTTAATGACGCGGACGTGAAGAGCGGGCGGAGGCACGCCTCGTGCCGTCAGATACCTCTGACGATGACCGCTTGGGTGCTCGAATGTTAGTTACTCGCCTGCCCTTTGAGCATGTGAGGGTGAATGGTCAGTCACTCGACCCCATAATCCCGGAGATAAAGCGATTTAGCCCTCTCAACCTGCAGAGTTGGATCGCAGTGCTCGTCTGCCTCGACATCGTCGGCGCAATCGCTTTGTCGGTCACCATATTCGGACTCTATGCCGGACCTCTGAGAGTACGATTCGTCGCGACTCTGGGCCGGCCTCGCCGGGTTCTTGGTGGCTTGGTTTCTGGCATCCCACTCGCAGGGGCTCTATCAGCAAAGATTCATGCTTGCTGGCCAGCGCATGGTGTTGCGGTCGATAGCAACCTGTTGCTTGGCGTTTGGGCTGATCCTGACAGTTGCCTTCGGCTTTAAGTTGATTGGCGGAGTGTCGCGGCTCTGGCTGCTTGCTTCAGCGGCAGGTGTGGTCGCATGGGTGGTGGGATCGCGCGTTGTCTTGCAGCGCCTCCTCTTGTCGGCCGTGCAGACCGAAGGGCGGTGCCTCGATCGCGCTCTCATCATGGCCAGCTCCGCCCGAGCGGCGCGCCGGGTCGGTGCGGCGATCGAGAATGAGAGCCGGCTCCGGATCCGTGTCGCCGCAGCGGTGGCACTCCCGGGCCTCCCCGGGGCGCCTTCAATGAGCTGGATCGAGTATATCATCCGCAGCGGTCTGATCGACCGCGTCATGATCGCCGATTTCGAGCAGACCAAGGACGAAACCAACGCGACGCTGAGTCGCCTCGTGCGTCTTGCTGTCAACGTGACGCTGATCCCGAACGTCCAGGGACTCTGCACTCCAATCGTGCGCTCCATCCGCATCGGCTGGATCTCGGCGGTCGATGTTGCCACCCGTCCGCTTTCGGCAGGACAAGCCCTCATCAAGCGGATCGAGGACCTGATCGTCGGCAGCCTGGCCCTGGTGTTCACATTGCCACTCATGGTGGCCGCCGCAATCCTCATTAAGCTCGATAGCCCTGGGCCGGTCCTGTTCCGCCAGCAGCGGGTTGGCTTCCACGACAAAACGTTCCCGGTTTTTAAATTCCGCACCATGTATCACGACATGGCGGATCATGGCTCGGTGCGACAGACCAGCCGGCGTGACAGCCGCGTTACGCGCGTTGGCCGGTTCCTGCGCAAGACGAGCATCGATGAGCTGCCGCAGTTGTTTAATGTCCTGCGGGGGGAAATGTCGGTGATTGGACCACGCCCCCATGCTCTGAATATGACGGCAGCGGGGCTTCCCTTGCACGAGGTTCTCGACGACTACACATCGCGGCATCGGATCAAGCCGGGGATTACGGGCTGGGCGCAGATCAACGGCTGTCGCGGCGAGATTGACAGCGAGGAGAAGTTACGTAAGCGTATCATGCTTGACAGCTACTATATCGAGAGCTGGTCTCTTGCGCTGGATGCCTGGATCCTAATCCGAACCGCCGTGCTTGTGGCCATCGATAGACAGGCTTACTAGGCGCCAGGCATGACGCTGTTTCATCAAACGATGGGCTGTGCCGCCCAAACGACGGTGCACGCCAATGAGTGACAGCAGCAGGATGGTCCGCCCCACCCCTGTAGGGCAGAGCGGACCGCCGCCCGGCGCTTTCGATGCGGCCAAAGTGCTGCGCGATCTCCGACATGGAGCCCTGCTCGTTGTCGGGATTCTGGTCGCGGGTCTTTTGCTCGGCTACCTGGCCGAGCGGCAGCTGCCACGGCGCTATACCAGCTCGGCGACCATTCTCATCGACCCCAAGCGCCCGGGCGCGTATGGTGCCGAGGGAACGTTCGAGAACCTCTATATCGACAATAACAAGCTTGCGAGCGTCGCACTGATCCTCGTTTCGCCGGGGGTGTTGGAAAGGGTTGTGCGGGCGAAGAACCTCGTCGCCGATCGGGAGTTCGGCGACCCCGGTTTCTCGCTGAAGGAGGCCTTGGGCCGCCTGATCCCGGCGCTGAAACCTACGCCTGTTGCTGACACCCCGGACCTACGGGAAAGACGTGCGCTTGCACGTCTGGCCCGTGCTATACGGTCGGCACGGATCGGCTTTACCTACGGTATGACCGTCTCCGTTGTGGCATCGAAACCCGAGCGCGCGCAAAGCCTCGCCCAAGCCGTCGTCGAGAGCTATATCCTGAACCAAATCGAAGAGAAATATGCTGCCGCGCAGCGCGACGTTGAGTGGCTGTCGCATCGGTTGGATCATCTTCGGGCCGAGCTCATCAGCAGCGAGGAGGCGGTCGGGCAGATCCGCTCCAAGTACGGCCAAATCCAGACCAGCGACGCGACTACTCCCGCCGTCGAACGTGAGCGCATCACCGGCCTGAATGCCCAGCTAGCGCAGGCCGAGGGCGAGGTCGTCGCGCGCTTGGCCCGCGACGAACAGGTTCAACGCATCAGACAGAGTGGCGGCAGTTTTGACGGGCTGCCCGAGGTGGCGGCGTCGAAGGGGATCCAGGGACTTCGCCAGCAGCAGGCCGACCTCAACCGGCTCATCGCCGATCTGGCCGCCCGCTATACGCCCCGCTATCCCGGTCTGGTGCGGGCCGAACAGGATCGCAGGGCACTCGACGCCCAGATCGCCGCCGAGATCGACCGGATCACTGCTGGTCTGCATAATGACTTCCAAGCCGCTGTCGCTCACCGCGACTTGCTGCGGAATCGGCTTGCGGAAATCGTCCGGGAAGCCAATGACAATGACTTAATTGCCTTGGAAGGCCGGGCGCGACTGCGGGAGGCCGAACGCGTCGTCGAAGCGAATCGGGCAGAGTACGATGCTTCGCTCGCCCAGTTGCGACAGGTGCAGCAGCAGCAGGGCCGTCAGGAGGCCGAAGCGCGGATCCTGTCTCCGGCAGATCAGCCGGATGGCCCCAGCTTTCCGAAACCTGCCATGTTCGTTGGTGCCGGAGGTGCACTGGGACTGGTAATCGGCTGCGGAATAGTGGTCCTGGGGTCCCTGACCGAGCGCAGGGTCGTGAGCGTTGCGGGTCTAGAGCAGACATTCGCTCTGCCCGTCCTGGCAACCGTTCCGCTGCTGACCCAGCGGATGTTGACCCATCGCGGGCATCAGCTGTCCGCGGTGCAGTACCTCGGGCTGGAGCCACTGTCATTGTTTGCGGAAAGCCTCAGGACACTGCGGATCCGCCTTCGTGCAGCCAATGCCCGGCAGCCGGGCATCATCCAGCCTGACGTCCGCGGTCAGCGGCGAGGGCAAGTCGACGATCGCAGTCAGCATGGCGCTGTCAGCCGCCGCCGTTGGTATACGCACAGTCCTGGTGGATCTCGACTTCTTCAATCCCTCTATCGCACGGATCTTCGACCTTCCCGAGACGCCCGGTGTCGTGGACGTGCTGCTTGGCAACCTCACCGCCGATTCGGCCCTTCATCGCGTCCACGACCTGCCTTTGCATGTCATCACGGCCGGTTCCTCGTCGCAGTCACGTCCGGATGTGGTCGAGACAAGCCAATTCAAGACGTTCATCGACGGGCTGAGCAAGCATTTCGATCTCGTGGTCCTCGACACGCCACCAGTCCTTGCTGTTTCCAATCCCGTGATGACGTCTATGGTGGCGGATGCAACCCTCATGGTCGTGGCCTGGCGGGACACGCCCCAGGAATCCGTTTCTCAAGCGGTCAAAGTCCTCCGGACCGTCGGTGCCCCCCTGTCCGGTATCGTGTTGAACAAGACCGATCTTGCTGGAATTGAACGTTATGACGGCAAGAGACACTACGCCTATAAATATCGCTACAAACGCATCTCATGAGGCGCGCACCGTGGGATTCGTGGCGGGCCGATGAGACCTCCATCAAGACCAAGGGCCGCTGGTGTTGATTTCCGCCGAGAGCTGACCCGGGATTTTCACCGAGAACTGACCCGGCTGTGAGTATCTTTCCCGGCCTGGGGATGGGTCAAGTCATGGCTTCTTCCTTCCCGGTTTGGTGGTTGCGGCGCTGGCCTTGAAGCGGAAGCTGTCGTTTCCGGTTTCGAGAATGTGGCAGTGGTGAGTGAGGCGGTCGAGCAGGGCAGTCGTCATCTTGGCGTCAACAAACACCCCAGCCCATTCGCTGAAGCTGAGATTGGTGGTGATAACGACACTGGTTTGCTCGTAGAGTTTGCTGAGCAGGTGGAATAGCAAGGCGCCGCCGGAGGCACTGAAGGGCAGGTATCCAAGTTCATCCAGGATCACGAGGTCCGAGCGGACCAGCCGCTCGGCGATTTGCCCAGTCTTTCCTTGCGCCTTTTCTTGCTCCAGAGCATTGACGAGTTCGACGGTGGAGAAGAACCGGGCCCTCTTGCGGTGATGCTCGACAGCCTGAACACCCAGCGCCGTCGCGACATGGGTCTTGCCGGTTCCCGGACCGCCGATGAAGACAATGTTGCTGGCGCTTTCCATGAACTCACAGCGATACAGCTGCCGGACAAGGGCTTCGTTGATTTCGCTGGCGCCGAAGTCAAAGCCAGCGAGGTCCTTGTAGGTAGGGAACCGGGCGGTCTTGAGCTGGTAGGTGATGGAGCGCACTTCGCGCTCCGCCATCTCGGCCTTCAGCAACTGAGACAAGATTGGTACCGCGGCTTCGAAAGCCGGTGATCCCTGCTCCATCAGCTCACTGACGGCCTGTGCCATGCCGAACATCTTCAGGCCGCGCAGCATGACCACGATGGCGGCACTGGCAGGATCATTTCGCATGATGCGCATCCGGCAGGTCGGCCGTGTTACGAAGCGCGTCATAGCGTTCGACATTCGCCTGCGGTTCCCGGCGCAGGGCCAAAGTCTGCGGCGCGTCGACGGCAGCAACCGTTGTCTTGCCGTCGACCAGCCGGTGCAGAAGATTCAGGATATGGGTCTTGGTCAGAAGGCCGTCTTCCAAGGCCAACTCGACAGCGCACAGCACGGCCTCCTCATCGTGCTGCAGAACCAGCGCCAGGATCTCCACCATCTCCCGGTCACCGCCAGGCCGCTTCAGCAAATTGCCCTGCAGGCGCTTGAACGCCTCGGGCAGGTCGGCGAAGGGCGCGCCGTTACGCAGAGCGCCCGGCTTGCGCTGGATCACCGCCAGGTAGTGTCGCCAGTCGTAGGTCGTCCGTCCCGGCAGATGATGTGACCGCTCGATGATGCGCGGATGCTCGCAGATGATCTGCCCTTCGGCCGCCACAACAATCCGCTCCGGATAAACGCGCACGCTGACCGGCCGATTGGCAAACGAGGCGGGCACGCTGTAACGGTTGCGGTCCAGGTGAACCAGGCAGGTGGGCGATACGCGCTTGGTGTGCTCGACGAAGCCATCGAAGGAAGGTGGCAGCGCCATCAAGCTGGATTTTTCGCTGGCCCATACTTCGGCAATGGTTCCAGGCAGGGTGCCATGCGGGACTTGCTCCCAGAACTCCACGCAACGCTGTTCCAACCAGGCGTTCAGCGCGTCACGGTCAGCAAAGCACGGCATGGGCTGCCACAGTCGGTGGCGCGCATCCCGGACGTTCTTTTCGACCTGTCCCTTTTCCCAGCCCGAAGCTGGATTGCAGAACTCGGCATCAAAAAGATAGTGGCTGGTCATGGCGAGGAAGCGAGTGTTCCCCTCCGTGCCACCCGCGGACCAACATAGGCTGCGTCAACCTTTACGCGCTTTGGCGCCCAGCCGGCCTCGGCGGCCCGGTCAAGAAGCGGCGGCGCCACCGTGCTATCATGGACATTGGCAGCCGTGACCAGCACGGCCAACACGAAGCCGAGCGAGCCGGCCAGCACGTGCCGCTTGATGCCCTTGATCCGCTTGTTGCCGTCCACGCCCCGCTCGCCCGCCTGGGGACCGGACACCACGCTCTGCGAGTTGAGGATCACCGTCTCCGGCTCCGCCGGCCTGCCGCACCGTTGGCGGACGCCACGTATCAACAACCCCGCGATATCGGCCCAGATGCCATCGGCGCGAAACCGGTCATACCAAGTCCGGACGGTCTGCCACGGGCCAAAGTCCTTGGGGAGATAGCGCCACCCGCAGCCGGTCTTCTCAAGGTAGAAACAGGCGTTGACCATTTCCCGCAGATCGGCCGTCAAGGTCGCCTAAATTGAAAAAACGGCAGCAATCCTCGCCCACTCGGCATCTGTCAGATCGCTCGGGTAGCGCCGACCGTCATCCTTGTACTGCTCACGCTGTTCCGCCGTCCACATCGCACGTCCCTCCTGGGAGCCCGTGTTGGAAGCCGTTCCTACCCGCCCTGCGCAACCTTCAGCACATGCCAACGCCGCCTGCAAACTGCCCAAAAGGCAAGGCACTTCACAAATCCTGACGGTTTTCCGTCAGGCCAACCACGGGAAGATTGACGACCACTCCCCTCCAAAACCGCCTGTGAGAGATCAAGGCACGACGGATGATTCTGGTCAAACAGGCTCTAACTCTTTTGTGTATAGCGAATCGCTGGCGCCCTCGATTCGGTATCCGAGAGAGCACTTGGCATCGGAGAGGGCGGAATGGGCGTTGGCGGTCACCCGGTTGGACCACACGGCGGCGGAGCTTCGTGCGCTGGCCGGCAAGACTGGCGACGGCGCACAGGTTCGGCGATTGCTGGCGTTGGCACTGATTCTGGATGGTCACTCCCGGAGCGAGGCGGCGGAGCAAAGCGGGATGGAGCGCCAGACGCTGCGCGACTGGGTGCACCGCTACAACGCGAGCGGGATTGAAGGGCTGAAATCCCGCAGCAGCCCAGGGCGCACGCCGTTCTTGAACGACGAACAGAAAGCGGAACTGAAGGCCCTCGTGCTGCAGGGACCTGATCCTGATGTCGACACTGTGGTGCGCTGGCGCTGCGTGGACTTACGCGAGCAGGTAAAGCGGCGGTTCTCGGTGACGGTGCACGAGAGCACGGTAGGCAAGTGGTTGCATGAGATGGGTCTGACCCCGCTGCAGCCCCGCCCCTTCCATCCCAAGAAAGATGAAGCTGCCCAGGAGGCTTTTAAAAAAACTTCATTGATCTGGCCAAAGCCGAGCTGCCTGTAGGCGCTGCCGGGAGGCCCATAGAAATCTGGTTTCAGGAAGAAGCCAGAGTCGGTCAGCAAGGAACGCATACGTATATCTGGGCGCCAGTTGGCTCGCGCCCGCCGATGGTCCGCGATAACCGGCGTGACTCCGTCTATATATTTGGCGCCATCTGCCCGGCCCGTGCCGTCGGTGCCGCCGTCATCATGCCCGCGGTCAATACCGAAGCCATGAACATCCATCTTCAGGAAATCAGTGCCCAAGTCGCAACCGGCGCGCACGCTCTGGTGCTGTGCGATCGCGCCGGCTGGCACGCCACCAGCAAGGGCCTGGACCTCCCCGACAACATCTCGCTGCTTCCGCTTCCACCCTACGCGCCGGAACTGAATTCCATGGAAAACGTCTGGGACTACCTCCGCAGCAACAAACTCTGCAACCTCGTCTGGAACAGCTACGACGCCATCGTCCAGGCATGCAAGCAAGCCTGGGTCTTCTTCGTCACCGACCCAAATCGCATCCGTTCCATCGGAACCCGCCAATGGGCGTGTGTCAATCAATAGGCGGGCTGGTATAAGCCGGGTCAGTTCTCAACGGAACTCAACAATATCCCCTTCCCGTTGGTTATCGACCCTGCGGATCCCCCGATCCGACCTGAACGTCACATGCCGAACGCGATTACCTCCGTCCGGATCGCCATCGCACGCGCCATCGCTCGCCGCATTCCGCGCTGCCCGTGCTGCCAGCGCCTCTCCCATCCTACCAAGTTTATGACACAGTAAGATTAGAGCCCGAACAGCGCCGCCTCGGTGTAGGCAAGGTCGCCTGCATGCGGCTTGTTTTCGCCTCTATAGTACATTGGTAGCTTGGCGGCGAAATATCGTCCGGGAAGGCCGGGGATCGGAGCGTCAGCAGCGACGAGCACCCAAAGCAGTCCCCGCAGGGCCAGGAAACGGCCAAGCGGGCCGGCGAACCGGACCAGATCAGCGATGTCCCGGCAATAGACCAATTGCGCACAGGGCAGCGGAAAACGCTTGAAGAAGCGACGGCGAAAAACGAAAGGAAACGTGCCGTCCTCTGTCTCGCAGCGGACACTGATGCAGCCATACGCGGCATGATCTGCCAGTAGCCGCCGCTCCTCCGACGACAGCCCGAAACCGGCCGCATCCAGCCCGGTAACTCGGGCTATCTTGGCCGCCTGGAAGCGCAGACTGAGCATCGGGAACGCAGCGAACGAGCCGTGGCTGAAGCGACGAAATCCTTGCGCCTGGATGATCGGGCAGGTCAGCGGCGCAGGCGAGACGTTCACGAATGTCGCAGGGTGGTCCTTCAACGCACGTGAAGCCAGAAACAAAGCATACGGCCTAAAGGCCGGCCGAACATACCAACTCGACACGTTGCATCGGACCGCTCCTTTATGGCACTCCCCGAGCTTCGTTGCGATCAGCAGTAGAACGCCGATTGCCGTGCCGTCGGCGTCAAGCATGTATCCGTATCGGGGAAAGCCAACGGAGGTGGGATGACGCCCGAGACGGTCGAGAGCGGCCAGCCAGCCAGCTTCAGACCTGCGCGGAAACCCCTCGTGCAGAAGAGTGGCAATCTCCTCGAGGTCGGTCGGGCGGATCTCCCGGCAACTGACACGCTCGGCGGCTGGTGCCGGAAGTACGTGGTTCACAGCATCACTCGCCCGGTTCAGTCATGCAGCTTCGCTCCCCCGTCAGGCCGGCTTGCCGAGACGAAGTGCCCGCCGTAAAGCCGCTTCCACCATGATGCCCGCAAAAGCGAGGTTGGTGACCAGATAGCGCCGCCACATGCGCCGCGGCTCCTGGAAGACCCGGTAAAGCCACTCCATGCCGCTCCGCTGCCAGGTGGCGGGAGCCCGGCGAACATGTCCCGCCAGGATATCGATGCCGCCGCCGACGCCCATGACAAATGGCACGCCGAGCGCGACACGGTGTCGTGCCATGAAATTTTCCTTCCGCGGTGTCGGCATGCCGACGAACAGGCAGTCCGGCCGGGCATTGCAGATGTCGGCCACGATCCGGTCTTCCTCCAGCACGGTAAAATAGCCATGGTGACTGCCGGCAATTTCAAGCGACGGATGACGTTCGGACAAGTTCTTCGAGGGCGAGCTTCAGAACTTCGGGTCGTGCGCCCAGTAGATAGGGGCGGAAACCTTCCCGCGCGCAGTGGGCCACCAGGTTTTCCATCAGGTCAACGCCGGCGACCCGCTCCGGCACGTCCACGCCCAGCAGCCGCGCACCGATCAGGATCCCCATCCCATCCACTGACACCAGATCGGCAGCAAACACATCCGCCTTCAGCACCGGGTCACGCCGCATGTTGACGAACTTTGCAACGTTCATTGCGATATGCTGGAGCGGCCGGCGGTTGCGCATGGCAGCAAGGATTAGCGCTTCCGTCTCGCGCATCGTCAGCGGATGCACCGGCACACCCAAGAAGTCGACCGCGCCGTTCGCAATGGCCGGGGCAATGATATTACTCATTGGTACGGTTCTCCGGTGGCTCGATCCGGTGACGTGAGATATCGGTAGGACAGTGGCGCGTCACAGCGCCATTGGTCGTCGGCAAAACGGTACGACGGAGGAGAGAGAGCCGCTTATTCCAGGCGTCGCAACAGTTCGGTTTCGAACAGGGGATGCATCGACATCGCCGCGCTTTGCAGTCGCTGGTCGCTGACCAGCAACAGCCAGTTTGTATAGATCTGTTGTGTTGCTGCGAACCATGGCGCAGTCAGCGTCGGCCCATTCATCAGGCCGGTAAGCTCGTCCAGCAGCGCAGGGCTGCGTTTAGCGATGGCGCGTTCACGGAATTCCAGAAGCTCGGCCTCGATATGCGGCTCGAAATAATCGACGGGCAGGTCGGGATAAGTGTCGCGCACGCCACCGAGGAACCGGCCGACGTCGCTCTGATATTCAACCTGCAAAGCCCTGGAACAGTATTCCGGATGCCCCTGAAAGAAAACAGCAGGAGCAGCAGCTTCTTTTATGAAGACGTTCGCGCCGGTAGCCGACGACCAGGACAAGATATTGTATCCCTTCGCAACAAGAGCATCATCGCTCAACCCATATATCCTGCTATGCGGCACACGCCATTTTTCCGGCATGCCATAAAAGACGTCATGCTCTGTGGAGTTGGCGTCGCACTCGAATATGCCCGACAGCTTCCGGCCCAGCGGAGAGCAATCGATACCATCCATCTGCAGAACGGCCGCATGCGCTGCAAGACAGCACCAGACGCTGGGGATTCCATTGGCCTGCGTCCAGCGGGCCAAGCCGGACAGCGATTTCCAGTACGGCTCGTCGCGCAGATCCTTGGCTCGCGGCTCCGCGCCGGTAACGATCACGCCATCCGGCGGATGCTCCATGAGGTCGGCAATGCCGTCGTAATACCGTGCGATATGGGCAAGCGTTCCCTCTGATCGCGGAATCTCCGGAAGCGAATAGAACTTCAGTCTGAACCACAAATTCTCGGGATGCCGCCGACAGCAGGGTGCAGAATTGCTGCTCAGTCGCGCGCAGTGCCAGATCCGGCATGTTGTTGACCAGAGCGATTACCAACGGCGACCGACTTGACCGTTGCATCCAGCGACTGTATTCGTACATTAATTTATGCCCCCTACGCTTTTGCTGACCGCGTCGTCCTGGAAGGGCTTTCGCTCCGATTGTCCGTCCTTGCGAGCGCCTGGTCCAGGTCGACGATGATGTCATCGGCATGTTCGATGCCGATGCTGAGCCGGATGGTCTCCGGGGTGACGCCTGCGGCGCGCTGCTCTGGCGACATCTGACGGTACGTCGTCGTCGCCCGATGGCTGGCGAGGGACTTTACATCGCCCAGATTGACCAGCCGACGTATGAACCTGAGCGCGTCGTAGAACGCCTTCGCCGCGTCCAACCCGCCATGAACCCCGACGCTCATGAGCGAGCACGCGAGGCCGTCCAGGCATTTCTCCGCCAGCGCGTGGCAGGAACTTCCCGGGAATCCGACGTGGCTGACCCAGGCGGCGTGCGGATCCGCGCGGAGGAATTCCGCGACGGCACGCCCGTTCGCGACATGGCACTCAATGTGCCGAGTGACCGTCTTGATTCCTTGCCGTAGCAGGAAAGCGCTATCGCCGACAGCATCGAGCCGTTGGTGCGCAGGGGATTCGCATATGGGAAATCCTTGACGGTAGGGGCTTGCGTGGGCTGGGGCGGATGGATTCGAAGCATGGGATTGATCGGAGGATCGGCCCATGGAGGATTTCGTCGGGTGCTTCGCGGGCGTTGACGACCCGCGCCGGCCGAATGCCCGCCACAACCTGCACGAGTTGCTGATCATCGCGCTTTGCACGGTGCTCTGCGGCGGCGAGGACTGCTCGGACATGGCGCTGTTCGGGCAGTCGAAGGAGCCATTCCTGCGGCAGTTCCTGCGCCTGAAGCACGGCATCCCGAGCCACGACACGTTCAGCCGGGTGTTCCGTCTGCTCGATCCGAAGCGGTTCCACGCCGCCTTCCAGACCTTCATGCAGCGCTTTGCCGAGACCATCCAGGGCGTGGTAGCGATCGATGGCAAGACGCTGCGGCATTCCTTCGACCGCGCGTCGGGCAAGTCGCCGCTGCATTTGATCAGTGCCTGGGCTGCGGATCAGCGGTTGGTTCTCGGGCAACTGGCCGTGGACGGCAAGTCGAACGAGATCACGGCGGTACCGAAGCTGCTGGAAATGCTGTCGCTCAAGGGCTGCATCGTCACCGCGGATGCCATCAACTGCCAACGCGCCATTGCTGCGCAGGTGGTCGAACAAGGCGGCGACTACGTGCTGGCGCTGAAGGGTAACCAGCCCAGCCTCTACGAGGACGTCCGCCTCTTCCTGGACGACCCGCAGCGCGCGGCCGAGGTCACCCATACCACCGTTGACGGCGACCACGGCCGCATCGAGACCCGCACCAGCATGGTCTCGACCGAGATCGACTGGCTGCAGGAGCGCCATACCTGGCCGGGACTGGCCGCCATCGGCAAGGTGGTCCGCATGCGCGAAGTCGGCGCCAAGGTTACCAGCGAAACCGCCTACTATCTGCTCAGCACACCGCTCAACGCAGTGCGTTTCGGCGACGCTGTCCGCAGCCATTGGGAGGTTGAGAACGGTCTGCACTGGGTGCTCGACGTCACCATGAAAGAGGACCAGACCCGGAACCGCTTGGATAACGGGCCGGAGAACATCGCTCTATTGCGCCGTATGGCCATCAACCTGGCCAAGCTCGAAGGCTCCAAGGCGTCAATGAAGAGCAAGCTCAAGCGAGCAGGCTGGGACGACAGCTTCCTCCTACGCCTGCTCACCCAGGCCGGGCGCCAAATGCGATAGCCCTGCGTTGGTGCGCAGGAAGATGCCGCGGCAGCGGGCGAAGTATCCCGCCGACCCGAAATGCTCGACGTAAACGAGGCCATGGTACAACGGGTCCGGCAGATTGAAAATCGGAAACCGGTCCCGATACTCACTCCAGGGAAACCGCCCGCTGTCGCCGGCCGCGTCGCCAAGCGTGGTGCCATTGCCACCGAGGAACGTCGTCACTGAATGCACGGCGATGTCAGCGCGGTGCTCGGTCAGACGCAGCAGGATCGGCGCGCCGACGGTGTTGTCGACGATCAAAGAGATGCCGTGCGCATGCGCGACCTGCGCTAATGCCTCCGGGTCGAACAAGAACGCCCGATAGGCCGCTCTATCGAACGCATACGCAACGGCCTGGAATATCGGCATCGCATCGGCGTGCGTCATTAGATCGGGATTGGAACACGCGTGGACGCCGACGATCTCTCTGCACATGGCCTTCGGTCCGAAACCTTCCACGCAAAAGTCGCTCACCAGCCGTTCACGACAGCGTTATCGACCAATTAACGAGACATTAATATCTGTGCGCCTGTCCCGCAAGGGGGCGAGGAGATTAATTTTAAGCGCGATCCCGCTGGGCCGTTCAAATCTCGAAATTATCACAAATTTGGCGGACGCTCGCCTAGATTTCCCTGCCTGTCCGTGATATCCACCCGGCCACAGCTGCAATTCCAGGGGCCGTCACACATTAAAGAGCGACCGTTGGAGCGATGCCCATCAGCCAGCATTGCGTGTCATATTGCAGCAGCGGGGACCGAACGGGACATGCCGGAACAAAGTGCGACACTGGACAAGGCCACGACTGGGCTTCCGCAAGATGAGGCATCGACTGGAGTCAATCCCGTTGCCGCCTATGCACTGGCCGGCCTACGCCGCTGTTGGATGCCACAGCACGGGCGATGGTCACACAAATATCATCTGGATGGCCGCGCCGAACCCAATGAGTCGGTGCCGCACAGCGATATTTACTATTCGTTGAACGTCCTGCTCGGGCTTGCCCGGGTCCGCGCGGCGCTCGCGCGAGAGCCTTACGACGCGCCAGCCCTGTTTAAGGCGTTGTGCGACGCCTCGCTGCGCCATCCGGTCCGCAACGGGGCATGGGGCATGGCGCTGTGGACAGCGGCGGAGCTGGATTTCGATCCGCCGGGGGCGATCGCGGATCGGCTGCGGCACCTCACGCTGGATGTCTCACGGCTGGTTTCCTGGACAGCCCAGGATGTCGGACTTTCTTTGACCGGCGCGGTGGCACAGGCGTCTCGCGATCCATCATGGCAGCCCCTGGCCAGATCGTTGCGGGATCTGCTGCTGGCGGAATTCATCGGATCGGGGGCGCTGTTTCGCGACAGCGGGCGGGGAGTGCGGCGTCACATCGCTACCTTCGCGACCCAGGTCTATGCGGCGCTGGCCTTGTACCAATACGGCGAGTTGGCACAGGACGAGGCTTCCATCGGCGCAGCCAGTGCCTGCGTTCGCAAGTTGCTGCAGCTGCAGGGCGCGATGGGCGAGTGGCCGTGGTTCTACCAACCAGGAGCCGACAGGGTCCTGGACATGTATGAGGTCTATTCGGTGCACCAGCACGGGATGGCACCCGCACTGCTGCATCACGCCGTCCGGCAAGGGGTTTCCGGAGCCCGTAAAGCCATCGTGAAGGGATTTAATTGGCTATTCGGGAGCAACGAGTTGCGGGTGCCGATGCTCTTGCCGAACCTCTCTCTAATCTACCGCTCGCAGGCACGATCCGGTATCTGGGGGCGCCGAGAGGTGCGCCTACTTCGTGCCGCGTCTCTGGCGCTCAAGGGAGCCAGCGGCAGTCCGACCGGTGCGGGCGCACTGCATTTGACCCAGGAAATGCGCAGCTACGAATTCGGATGGCTGCTCGGGTCCTTTGGGGACCGGACGGATTACCCCGAGCTGACGCATCACCCAGAGTTTCGGGGGATCGCCGTTTGAGAGACCGTCCAAAATATGGCTACGGCGGTCGCAAATGCGGAGTGACTGGCGTGGCGGCTCGCCGGGTGATTCCCTGGTTCTGTTGCAAAGTTGGCGATGGGTTCCGGCGTGGGTATGATCGGCCCCGAGGAAGAGGGCGAAAGACCGTCTAACGAGAAACTCCGCAGGTGACGGATTGCGCGGATTTGCCGGCCGCCGTGAGCGACGGTCAGGCGGTTCTGGTTTGGGCGGACGTTGGGACATCAGGCTGCCTTGGCAAGCGGGCGGAGTTCGACCTTGAAGCCGAGCTTGGCCAACTGGCCGACCAACCGCTTGGCTTTGACCTCGGTCGGGCGGCGGTCGAAGTGGTCGGCGCCGAGGTCGCGGTGTTCGTTGCCGTCCTCGAGCATGTGGTAGATGGCGGTGAGCATCGAGGCGGCGACGGCGCAGACCGCCTTCTTCTTGCCGTGCCTGGCGCACAGTCGGTGGAACTGCGCGGTGTAGCAGCTGCCCTTCTTGCGCCGGGCGGCCCAGGTGTATTGTGCCAGGATGGCCTTGAGCCAGGGCGCGCCCTTGCGCAGCCGGGAGGAGCGGCGTTTGCCCGCACTCTCGTTTTGGCCCGGACATAATCCGGCCCAGGACAGCAGGTGGCCGGCGGTCGGGAATCGGCTCATGTCGGTGCCGATTTCCGCCAGGATGACGGTTGCGGCCGGGATGCCGATGCCCGGGATGGTGGTCAGCAGCAGGATCAGGGCGCGAAAGCTGGCCTGGCCGGCGGCCTCCCGCTGCTCCAGGCGGGCGATGGCCGCGTCGGCCGCCGCGTCAATCGTCGCAATAGCCTCGCCGACGCGGTCGTACTGGTCGAGATGCAAGCGCAGCATGAACCGGTGGTGGTCGGTCACCAGGCCGCGCAGCGCTTCGACCAACTGCTCCCGCGGCGCCTTGATGCGGCGGTCCGCCAAATCCGCCAGCCGCGCCGGATTGGTCTCGCCGGCGATGATTGCCTCAACCATCCGCCGGCCGCTGACGCCCATGATGTCGCTGATCGCCGAATTCGAGCTTGACGTTAGCCTCGTCCAGCGTCTTCTGCAGGCGCTGGACGTGGCGGGTCTGTTCGCGGGTGATCTGCGTGCGCGCGCGCAGCAGGGCACGCAACTCCTGGATCTCCTGCGCGGGGACGAAGCTCGCCCGGATCAGGCCGCAGGCCAGCAGGTCAGCGATCCAGGCGGCATCGTTGACGTCGGTCTTGCGGCCGGGGACGTTCTTGATGTGCGCCGCATTCGCCACGATCAGCGCGAAGGCGCCGTCGCTCAGGATGTTCCAGACCGGCTTCCAGTAGAGACCCCGGTCGCCACATGGGTGCAGCCTTGCTCGGTCAGCCAGGCCAGCAGGGCCAGCAGGCCCGTCGTCGACGTATCGAACGTCCGGCATTCCCGGGTGGTCCTGGCGCCAGCCACGACACGAACACAGGCGACAATGGTCTCCTTGTGCACGTCCAGACCGGCGCAACGCGGATACAGCACTTCCATGGCTTCTCCTCCACGCATGGGCCGCCGGCGCGGGGAACCTCAGCGAAGTGGAACTCTAACGATCGTGCTCCAGGGACATCGCTGCCCCTTGGCTCCAGTGGGGGTGATCGAGGCTTCCCAAGTCCAAATAAAACACCGGCTCTGTGGCACCAAGAAAAGACCGACCTCTAGGCCGACGGCTCCGCCAGCCTAGGGCCTGTTAGGGCCTGTTAGTCCTTGAGTGCTTCCCCATATAGGGAAGTATGACAGACACCCAATGGAAGGGACTCGCACCTCTGATTGAGCAGTGCCGTCCCCCGCACAAGACCGAGTTCCTCAATCTCCGCCGGACCATCGAGGCGATCATCTGGCGCCATGAGAACGGCGCCAAGTGGCGGCAAATACCCACCGAGTTGGGACCGTGGTGGATGGCGGCGCAGGCGTTCAACCGCTGGAGCCATCACGGTGTTTGGGAGCGCCTGCTGGAACTGGCGCAGGCACGGGGCGGCGTGCAACTGGGCATGGCCTTTCTCGACGGCAGCACCATCCGCGCCCATCACAAAGCCGCCGGCGCCGTCAAGCATGGCAGAACGTCGGCCCAGCGCGATCAAGATGAAGGACTTGGCCGCTCGCGCGGGGGCTTTGGCACCAAGGCCTGCGTGCTCGCCGACGCTTCCGGCCGGGCAATCGGCTTCAAGCTCGCGCCCGGGCAGGCGCACGAACTGCCGCTGGCGCCGGCGCTACTGGCCCTGCTCGTCGCCATCCCGCGGTGGATTCTGGGTGACCGCGGCTATTCCTCGCATCTTTTCCGCACGTTGATCTGGAACCTGGGCGCCCGTCCGGCGATCCCGCCCAGGCGCAACGAGGCGCCGGTCGCCTGTCCACCCTGGATCTACCACAACCGTAACCTGGTCGAACGCCTGTGGAACCGGCTGAAGGAATGGCGGGCGGTTGCGACGCGATATGAAAAGACCGCGCGCTTCTTCATGGGCGTGCTTTGCATGGCTGCAACAATGGACTGGCTAAAGGCATAGACAAGAACTCAAGGACTAACAGACCCTACTGCCCTGCGTCGCTCATAATGCTGGGTAGAGCCTCTTCAGTTTCACCCGGGCATCGGCCGTGGTGAATTGCCAATCGGCTTTGGTGTGGTGTCGGTTGCGGCGGGCCTGCCAGGCGGCGACTTCGTCCATCAGGGTCTGCTTGTCGGGGATGCGGCGATCGAGACACTGCGACGCCAGGACGCCGAGTTCGGACTCGGCCATGTCCAGCCAGTCTGCCGTGCTTGGGCCTCAGCGCTCACGAGAATTGACCCGGGGTTGCTCACGGAAGTTGACCCAGTAGGTGCGCATGAGTTTGTGGTCAGGTGGCCTGATCGGCCGGTAGCCGCCGTGGTCGGCGGCAAATTTTCCTTCGCCTGACCGAAGGCTCCATGCCTGCCGCCCGGGCCTCACACCCCGTGAGACCCAGTGATGACAACGGTCAGAAGTCGCCGCGTGTCACGGCCCTGGCGGCGCGTCCTGTCGCGGCGAGGCGGGCACACCCCCGGCGGCTGCCGGGCCGGGAAGAGCCGGCAGCGCTGACTTGGCTCAACGGCCCGACGGCGCGATTGATCGTGACGTGACGGCTGCCAAACCCCAGCCTTCCGTTCGACGCCGGGCGTCGAATTGTCGGGACGCCTTCCGTCCCGACACCACCCGCAGGCCACGGCGCGGGAGGCGAGTCAAAGGCGCCGCGCGCTTTCTTGCGCGGCGGGAGCGGAGCCACGCGCAGAAAATCGGCGCGGGCCGATTTTCGAGCATGGTGAGCACCCACCTGTTGACGCGCCTTGCGCGCCGTGGCACCGCCTCGGTGCTGCGGCGGTGGTGTTGCTGGGGCCTTCAGGTCTTGGTGCTGCGGCGCGCCGGTGTTGGCGACGCTGGCGCCGGAGGCTCCGGGCTGCGCAGGGACGGGCCGTTGATGCGGATGGTGATGCAGTGGTGCTGCAGGCGATCGAGCAGCGCATCGACCAGCGGCTTCTTGTCGAACAGCTCGTACCAGTCGGACAGTTCAAGGTTGGTGGTGATGATCGTCGAGACCCGGTTGTAGCGTTGGTCCATCAGACGAAAGAATGCGTTTGCTTGTTCCGGCTTGATCGTGAGGTAGCTCAGCTCGTCAATCAGCAAGGGCTGCATGCGACTCGAGCTGAGCCAGCAGCCGTGTGGTGGTGCGATCGGCCAGAGACGCGTAGAGTTCATCGAGCAGGACTTGAGCGTTGATGAAGCGGCCACGGTAGCCGTTGAGGCAGGCCTCGCGCAACAGACCGATCGCCAGGCCGGTCTTTCCGGTGCCTGGTTTGCCGATGAGCAGGACGTTGTCGGTCCGGCGCAGGAAGTCCAGCCCGGCCAGTGTCTGGATCTGGGCGCGGCTCACGCCGGGCTGCCGATCGAACGGGAAGCTGTCGAGTGACCACCGCCATGGCAGACGCGCCTGTCCCAGACGATACGCCAGGCTGCGTTCGCGGCGGGCGGCGGCCTCCTGGCCGAGCAGCCGGTACAGCAACTCGGGTCCAGCGATCGCTTCGCGCTCGGCGCGTTCGATCTCGGCGTCGAGTGCCTCGGCCATGCCGTGCAGGCGCAACTGGGCGATCAGCGCGCGCAGCTTGTCATGCATCGTCGTCTTTCCCGCTGGTCAGTGCGAAGAAGTCGCCGGCGACCTGTTTGAGGATGAGATCTTCAAGCCGGCCGAGGTCGAACAGGCCGTAGTACAGGGCTTGCTCGATGGCGGCGATGAACGGGCCGGCCGGGTAGGTGCGCTTCATTTCGATCAGCCGGCGGAGTGGCCGTCGCCCGTATCCGTGACTGCGCAGCTTGAGGGCGGCGGCGTAACGGTCGAGGCTGGGATGGTGGCCGCTCAGCAATGCCTCTTCCGCCGCCGCGCTGCGACCCTGCCGCACGGGGATGGTATGATGACCAGGCAGGGTGCTCCTGGCATCGCGCTCGGCGATCAGCCGCGGGTGGACGGCGATCGTCGTGTCCTTGCGGCGGACATGGATTTCGGCGGGGTGCTTGTAGACAGCGACGGACTTGCCGACGAAGCGCTCGGGCACGGAGTAGCGGTTGGTATCGACGCTGACAAAGCCGTGCAGGTCGACGACGCGTTCCAGCAACTCGTAGACCGGCGGCAGCGCGTCGGGCAGCGGCACGAGGTGCGGCTGCTCGATGACGTAGGCCGCATCAGGCGACATGCCGAGCGCTGCCTTGGGCTTGCGGTTAGCGACCTCGCGGCACCAGGCGAGTGCCTGGCGGTTGAGGTCGTCGAAATCTTCGAAGCTTCGGCCTGCCAGGAAATTCGTCTCGACATAGCCGAATGGTCTTTCGATCCGGCCCTTGCGATCTGGATTCCCGACCCGGTGGGCGCGGAACCGGAAGCCCAGAGTGCGGGCGAAGGCCGCCATCTCCGGGGCGATGAGGGCCTCGGCGCCGGCGCCGGCGGCGAGCAGCACGCTGGTGTTGTCGATGATGCAGACCGGACAGGCACCGGCCATGAAGCGCGTGGCCTCGAGCAGGAACGCGCGGGCCTCGAAGCGGGTGAACCGCGGATAGGTACTGGATGAACAGCCGGCGCGAGTACGCCAGCACCAGACCGGCGCATTGCGTGATCACCGGCTTGCCGGCGCCCGCGAAGGTCACGCGATGCGGCGAGGTGTCGTGCTGCATCTCCTGCCCGGGCGCGAAGTCGTACTCGCCGGCACGCCGCGGCGGACTGCGCAGGCCGGCCTCCCGCACCCAACGGGTCAAGCTGCTGTAGGACACCTCCAGACCGTTGTCGGCCAGCAGTTCGCGCACCCGCACCACGTTGCCGCGAGCCTGCTCGAAGGCAGCCTTCACGCGGACCAGCGTCGCCTCGTCGCACGGCAACACCTCGGCAACGTTGCCGTCCGGCTCACGCAGGATGCGCCGCACGGTGTTGCGTGACAGCGCCAGCAGGCGGCTGATCTCGCGCAGGCTGTGCCGCTGCACCTGCAGCGTGCGCACCGCGGTGCGAATCTCAGCCGGGGTCACGTGCATCCCCCCGGTCGATCGCAATCGCCAGGACGTTGAGCGCCAACCACAGACGCGGCACCGCCGCGATCAGCGCCGGCGGCACCGATTGCAGCGCCGCCACGCGACCCGTCAGGCGCGCGATGACCGCCTCGAGGCAGCGCATATCGACGACGCATTCGCCTTCCGGGCCGTCCCGCAGAATTTCGCCGGCGCGCCGTTCGTCGTTCGCCCGCAGGGCGTCGAGAAACAAGCGGGGATCGCCGACCATGCGTTCGCGCACCGTTTGCGCGGCCTGCTGGTAGTGGGCGAACCAGCACTGCAACTCGCGGGTCGACAGCGGTGACGCAGCCAGCGCCGCCAGCAGGCTGTCGGCATGGGCGGCATTGGCACGCGCCAACGGCACCACCACCCGGTTGGCCGCCCAAGCCGACAGCTTGCCGGTGCGCACCGCCGCCAGCGCCGCATCGGGCAAACCCGACAGCAGTTGCAGCCGCCGGCTCACCCAGCTCACGTCGCGCCCGCACCGACGCGCCAGCTCCTGCTGCGACAGGCCCTGGCCCTGCATCAGCTCGCGCAGCAGCAACGCCTCCTCAATGCTGGCGAACGAGCGATCCTGCGCGCGCGCCAACACCCCCAGCACCGCTTCGGCCAGCCCACAGGTCCATTGCTCGACACTGGCCGTGTCGCGGCCCAGCCGGCGTAGCGCGGCGACGCGCCGATACCCGTCGATCAGCACCAGCGGTGCTGCGCCCGCGCCGGCCCCACCGGGAGCGGGCGCCACAATGCAGGGCACGATCTGACCGCACCGCTCGATGGACTGGGCGATCCGCGCCACCGCCTGCGGCTCCACCAGGCGGCTGGCGGCAAAGCGCAGGTCCAGTTGGTGCAGGTCAAGCTCCAGACGATGGCTGTCCATGGACGTCATCGCCGGCGGGACGGCCCGCTTGCCCCGGTCACGTCCCGCAGGATCCTCGCCGCCGCATCAATCGGGTTCACCATGGGGCATTGCGCTCCGTCCGGGCGTGGCCAACACGGCCGCGACGGGGATCGCGGCGGCGCAGGAACCCCGGGCGAAGCGGCGGCAGACAGGGACGACCGCACCAATGGCAGGGCGTCGTCGCTCGCCGGGGCGGCTCGGCCGGAGATGCGTCGTCGCGCGAGGTCGCCATCGCGCCGGCCGCCAGCAGATCACCCGCCGGCGGCGGGGGTGAACCCTGATGCGTCACTTTTTTTCTGCGCGCTCGCAGGTGGCCCATCCGGGCGGCATGCTTCTCCTGGCCACGACGGGTCTTCTGATAGCGCTCGCCTGCCTTCCGCAGCGTCTGGTGACGCGCCTGTCCGGCGCAGTCGCCGAAACAGTAGATCTGCCCGCGGTCGCAGTGGCGGCACACGACCACTTCGCTACTGCACTTCCTGCAAAGGAACAGACGACCAGACCCCGGCTCGCTCTGCGCATCGACGCAGACGCGGCGTAGACGAACGCCACCGTCGGCAGGATACTCGCCCTGCATTCGTGCCCGTCACGATGTGGGGCACGGCGTCGAGACAAAACTGGCAGGTTGAGTTCGGCGCCGTGCTTGCCCTCAAGTCTGGCAGGCTCCCGGCAGCTTGCCGAGGTGCTCGGTGCCTCTGTTATCCCCCGTGCCAACCCCGCCAAGACCGTATCCGGTCCTGATCATGTCTCCAGCGACGATCAAATGCCGCCGCACCGGCGTTGTCGCAGGCGCCGCCACCCCGGAGCGGGCGCCAGACCGGGACAACCAACGACAATCGTCAGAACGGTAGGACTAAAGTCAGTGGGTCAACTTCCGTGAGCAACCCCGGGTCAATTCTCGTGAGCGCTGAGGCTTGGGGGTGTAGTGCCATTCGAAGCGCTCGACGAGCCGACGCGCCTCGGCGGCCGGAAAGGCTTCGTAGAGCGACGCCGCCTTGTGGGTGTTGAGGTTGTCCTGCACGAGGACGATCTTCTCGGCGTGAGGAAAGTGCGTGTCGGACAATTCCTTGAGGACCTGCGCATAATCCACGGCGGCGTGGCGATCGGTCACCTTGACGTGCCGCCAGCCTTCCAGCGGTGCGAACATCATGAACAGGTTGGCGGTGCCGTTGCGTTCATACTCGTAGTCGTAGCGGGCAACCTGCCCTGGCTTCGCCGCGATCGGCACACGCGTTTCGGAAATCAACTGCTTTGCGGTCTCGTCCAGGCAGACCACGGGGCGGGTTGGGTTGTGCGGCCTTTGATAAACTTCCAGCACATCCTCCATGCTGGCTACGAAGGCGGCGTTGGCGTCCGGCGGGATGACCCATTGCTGTCGCAGGTGGGGCTTGAGCGTGTTTTTTTTAGCGTCCGCCCGATCGTGTTGTCGCTGGCCCGCTCAACGATGTTCAGCTCCACGACGGTCTCTTCCAGAAGCCGTAGCGTCCATTTCGCGCGTCCCGCTGGGGGCGCCGAACAGGCCAGGGCAACCAGCTTCGCCTCGGCTTCTCCATCAAAGATGCGTTTTCTGGCGGAGGCTGGCGAATGCTTGCAGGTCAGCACAGCATCGACGCCCTCTTCCACCAGCCGCTGGCGCGCCCGAGCAACTGTGTCGACGCTGGTCTCCAGGGCTGCGGCAATTTGGCTGTCACTCCAGGCTTCGCCGGCGTCCGACGCATCCGCCTTCAGCAGAATGCGCGCTTTCAGCTGCTGCCGCGCCGGGTGTTTGCCCTTGGTGATCAGCGCGGTCAGCCGGCCCCGCTCCTCATCGCTGAGCTTCACCACGTATTTTTTTACCGCGATCTCTTTGGCAGCCACAAATCGTCTCCGCTGGTCCTATGCGGAACGATCGAGTCAGACATCCACCGCAGAGTCAAGGACGCCGGGCACTAGAGTTGTTCTGCCAAGAGAGAACCTGCGGAAGTGGGTGCCCAAAACCCTTCGGAGAAGGTGCCGGATTACAGCGTGATCCGGTGCCGGTTTCGAGCGTGATGAGGTGCCGCTTTGCAGCGTGATGACCTGCCGGTTTGGAGCGTGCCGGGGTGCCGAATTCAGCGTGACCGCCAGACCCCCTGTGGAACCAACTGAAATTCCACAACTTTTAAATACGATCCAGCACGGATGTGCGCCTAACTGTTAAACTCGGGCCAGGGAGTCCGGCACTTCTGCAAAGTCACCCGCAATTACCGACCGGGCTTGTTCCACAGCTACACCGTCCCGGATCTGCCGCGCACCAACAACGATCTCGAGCACGAGTTCGGCTCGCAGCGCCACCACGAGCGCAGGGCCACTGGCCGCAAGACCGCCTCGCCGGCTATGGTGCTGCGCGGCGAGGCACGCCTGGTGGCCGGAGTGGCCACCCGCCGCCATCCCCCCAGCGCCGCTGATCTGGGCAGCGTCGATCGCGAGCGATGGAAAACCCTGCGCCAGCGTCTCGATCGAAGACGCCACACCTGCATCCTACGAGGCGCTTCCGGTGCGATCCGGACGCATATCTGGCAGAATTGGAGGAAAGGCCCACCAGCTAATTTTGCCGACGTAGGACCTATCTGGCCCTCACCGCCGCAGTTCTCGGCACGGTTCACGCCACCCTGCTGGCGTTCGGCGTTCGACTTGCGGGTCCATGGTCATCCGCGCGCTTCCACCATCTCGCGCAGAGCTTCATCCCGATCGCCGGATGCGGCGTGTTCCTCGGCCTCGGTGCCACCACGGTGACCTTGCTGCACGGCGACGGTATCGCATTTCCGTTCGTACCCGAGGCCCGCGCGACATTGCTGGCCGGCGCGGTGCTGTGGTCGGCAGCGCTGGCCTGGCGTATCGGCGGCATCTGGGCCGGGGGCTGGCGGCGAGTGGCCGTCGTTGGCAGCGTCGCGGCGAGCGCCGGACTGCCCGCGTCGGCCTGGATCACCCTGTTCTGGGTATGGTGAAGGCGCCGCCCGCCTCCAACGCCCTGTTCAAATTTCCCCTTTTCATCGCCGAGAAACCTCAATGCCCACCAAGGGTGTGCCTGTACACCTCGCCGCGAGAGGTCGCGGTGAGGGGCGGCGATCCGCCCCATCATTGTGTCGTGTGGCTTGATCGACATCATTCAACCCGGCTATGCCTTGCCACGGTGAGGCGGGCATCCGGGCATGCATATTGCGCGCGTTTTGCGAACCATGGTGATAGCGGCCGCGGTGCTGGGTGCGGCCCAGGCGGCTCGCGCTGACCGTCTGGCGCTGTGGCACATCGTGCACGATCAATGCGTCGTGGACTTCGCCAGCAGCGGCGATCCCGCTCCCTGCCTGGCGGTCCGGCCCGACGGGGGCAAAAACGGGGGCTACGCGGTCCTGAAGGATATCCGCGGCGCCACCCAGTTCCTGCTGATTTCGACCAGCCGGATCACCGGCATCGAGGACCCCGCCGTGCTGGCGCCGGAAGCCGGAAATTTCTTCGCCGATGCATGGGGCGCGATCGGCATCGTGGCGGAGACGGCGCACGCAACCCTGCCGCGCGACGACCTGAGCCTGGCCATCAATGCACAAACAGGACGCAGCCAGGACCAGTTGCACATCCACATGGACTGCGTCCGCGCTGACGTGCGGGACGCGCTGCGCCGCCTGGCGGGAAGCATCGGCCGCTCTCCTGGTCGCCCCTGGCCGAGGAACTTGGCGGCCACCAGTACCAGGTCATGCGGATCGATGGCGAAAGCCTGGACACGGTCAATCCGTTCCGCTTGCTTGCGGAGGAGTCGCCCGATACCGCTGCCGAAATGGGGCTTCACACCCTGGTCGTGGTCGGGATGACCTTCGCCGAAGGTAAACCCGGCTTCATCCTTCTGGACGGCCGCAGCGATCCTTTGCGTGGTGATCGCGGCAACGGGGAGAGTCTGCAGGACCATGACTGCGCTGTCGCGCAGCCGTAGCGGCAGCAACCGCGAACGGGGGCGTCAGTGCAGGCGCGAACCGCAAGCCAGGTCAGCCGGATTTCGTCAACTTCCTGGCTCTGAGTTCGTGCCATCGGCGCTCAGCCTCGGCCCAGTCGCCTTTCCAGTTCGTGATCGGGCGCACCATGAGCAGCGTTACGACGCCTTCTTCGTCATAGCTGCCCTCCGATACGACCAGCCACGCGGCCATACCTATGGACTCCAACGAATCTCCAACTGACAGGATTTCCTCCGGCGACGGATCGGTGCGGATGCCGATTGTTGAGTGATGGCCGTCATGAGCCACCACCAGCCAACGCCTTTCCTTGCTCATGCCACCATCGCCCCAGCCAGAGATTGCCAACATAGGCGTAAGAACATAGACGTAAGTAAGAATATTGTATTGAGCAATGATCTTGCCAACGGCAAGAATCCCGCCTTCGGTATCTCCGCTGACGGCACCGGGCGACCATGACTGATCGGCCGCCTCACGCTGAGCCCGATCACTTGGACGTGATCACCGCTCGGCGCGTAACACAACAGCCCCTGGGCCGTCTCTGATCAGCGGACCTGTGCCTGACCAGGCCCGATCGGGAGATCTGCATGATGATGACGAAGCGCCTTCTGCTGACGGGCGGAGTCAGCGGCCTCGCGGCACAAGCAACGCTGCGGCGTGTGCCTGGCGGTGCGCACGATGGGAACCTACCTGGCGCGCTGGAACTTCACGCCGCAGAAGCCGCTGCGGCGTGCCTACGAGCAGGACCCTGATGAGGTGCGGCACTGGCTGAAGAAGACATATCCCGCCATCCAGGCCAAGGCGCGACGGCAGAAGGGCCAGATTTTCTGGGGTGATGAGACCGGCCTGCGCTCGGATGACGTGCGCGGCCGCAGCTACGCCCCCCGCGGCCAGACGCCGATCGTCCGACCTAATGCCCTGCGTCGCTCATAATGCTGGGTAGAGCCTCTTCAGTTTCACCCGGGCATCGGCCGTGGTGAATTGCCAATCGGCTTTGGTGTGGTGTCGGTTGCGGCGGGCCTGCCAGGCGGCGACTTCGTCCATCAGGGTCTGCTTGTCGGGGATGCGGCGATCGAGACACTGCGACGCCAGGACGCCGAGTTCGGACTCGGCCATGTCCAGCCAGCTGCCGTGCTTGGGGGTGTAGTGCCATTCGAAGCGCTCGACGAGCCGACGCGCCTCGGCGGCCGGAAAGGCTTCGTAGAGCGACGCCGCCTTGTGGGTGTTGAGGTTGTCCTGCACGAGGACGATCTTCTCGGCGTGAGGAAAGTGCGTGTCGGACAATTCCTTGAGGACCTGCGCATAATCCACGGCGGCGTGGCGATCGGTCACCTTGACGTGCCGCCAGCCTTCCAGCGGTGCGAACATCATGAACAGGTTGGCGGTGCCGTTGCGTTCATACTCGTAGTCGTAGCGGGCAACCTGCCCTGGCTTCGCCGCGATCGGCACACGCGTTTCGGAAATCAACTGCTTTGCGGTCTCGTCCAGGCAGACCACGGGGCGGGTTGGGTTGTGCGGCCTTTGATAAACTTCCAGCACATCCTCCATGCTGGCTACGAAGGCGGCGTTGGCGTCCGGCGGGATGACCCATTGCTGTCGCAGGTGGGGCTTGAGCGTGTTTTTTTTAGCGTCCGCCCGATCGTGTTGTCGCTGGCCCGCTCAACGATGTTCAGCTCCACGACGGTCTCTTCCAGAAGCCGTAGCGTCCATTTCGCGCGTCCCGCTGGGGGCGCCGAACAGGCCAGGGCAACCAGCTTCGCCTCGGCTTCTCCATCAAAGATGCGTTTTCTGGCGGAGGCTGGCGAATGCTTGCAGGTCAGCACAGCATCGACGCCCTCTTCCACCAGCCGCTGGCGCGCCCGAGCAACTGTGTCGACGCTGGTCTCCAGGGCTGCGGCAATTTGGCTGTCACTCCAGGCTTCGCCGGCGTCCGACGCATCCGCCTTCAGCAGAATGCGCGCTTTCAGCTGCTGCCGCGCCGGGTGTTTGCCCTTGGTGATCAGCGCGGTCAGCCGGCCCCGCTCCTCATCGCTGAGCTTCACCACGTATTTTTTTACCGCGATCTCTTTGGCAGCCACAAATCGTCTCCGCTGGTCCTATGCGGAACGATCGAGTCAGACATCCACCGCAGAGTCAAGGACGCCGGGCACTAGTGCTTCACTAATCTGCCGCGCCAATGTGACGACGTTTTCATCGCGCACCATCGTGACATGGTCTCCCGTTGATTGCACGATCTCGAGGCCTCGAGCGAAGAGATCGAGCCATCCATTGGAAAGGTCGTAGCCAGGTAAAACGTCCTCGCCCGGAAACCTCGCTCGGAATAGTACGCCGGCTGCATCGAGCCGACGCGGACGAAATGACTTCACAACGATGCGGGCTAAGCGACTGATGACCGCCTGTTCGATCGGCACGCCCGCGCTGTCTAGATGGCCAGAAAGGCGATTCGCGGGCTGGAGGTGGTTCTTCACCACCTGAGGCATCCGCGCGACCAGCCAGCGAAGTAAATTCCAGTAATTTTCGAACGATGCCTTAAATCTTTCTATGTAAGGCATGTCGTGAGCCGGCCCTGTTGCGCCGCCGCGCCAGATCCACAGCAAACTCTGCCATGCTGCTCCGCTGGTGGGTCCACCACGCCAGGAGGACGCACGCGCATCGATGAGTAGGACGAGCGCGACATTGCCCCCGGCGCGCTGCAGCGCATGCGCTGCTTCGAATGCTACCTTGCCAAACAACGAATATCCCGCAACCACGCAAGGCGACGTTCCAGCATGCGCGCACAGCACATCGGCAAAGAGCGCACCCAATTGTCTTGTATCGCGCACCGGTTCCCGGTCTGCGGCAATACTCGCATGATGCGATTTGACGGATAAAGGCACATCGATTGCGAAGATGCTCTGCCGCGCTTCGATCAATTGCGCCAGCCGATATTCGGTTGGCCCGGCACCGATGAAATAAACCGGCGGACCACCATGCCCCTGCCGTAGCAACACCACGTGCGGTTCGGATCGGACAGGAGACATTTTGTCAATAACCGTTGCCAGCTGTTCGATCGTCGGATTCTGGAAAAATGCCGGAACATGCAGACGTACCTGCAAAGTCTTATTGATGTCGCCAATGACTCGGAGTGCCATCAGCGAGTGGCCACCCAGATCAAAGAAGTTGTCGTGGCGTCCGACACGCCTAAGATGCAAGTGCTCCTCCCAGATGGCCGCGATGGCGGTCTCGACGGAACCTTCCGGAGGCTCGAAGGCACGCGCGCCGAAGGCCTCGTCCTCGGGGGCAGGGAGTGCGCGTCGGTCGAGCTTGCCGTTGGGTGTCAGCGGCAGGGCGTCCAGCCGCACATAAGCAACGGGCACCATGTAGTCAGGCAGCGAGGCGGCCAGGTGCGCACGAAGCGCCTGTACGGTGATCGTCTGCCTGCTGGTTATGTAGGCGACCAGGCGCTTTTCGCCGGGCTGGTCCTCGCGGGCAAGCACCACCGCCTCACACAGGTCGGGATAGTCGCGCAACCGTGCCTCGATCTCGGTAAGCTCGATGCGGAAGCCGCGGATTTTCACCTGGTTGTCGTTGCGGCCGAGGAACTCGATCGTGCCGTCCGGCCGACGCCGTACCAGGTCGCCGGTCCGATACATTCGTGCACCTGGCTCCGGCGCGAACGGATCGGTCACAAAGCGTTCACGCGTGAGGTCCGGCCGATGCAGATATCGTCCCGCCAGGCCCTTGCCACCGATACAAAGCTCGCCGGGCACTCCCACCGGAACCAGCTGGAGCCCGCCGTCCAGCACATAGAATCGTGTGTTGGCTATCGGCCGCCCGATCACGATCGGCTGGTCCGGCTCCACCTTAGCGACGGCCGACCACACCGTCGTCTCGGTCGGCCCGTACATGTTCCAAAGGGAGTCGCAGCGAGGCAACAACTGGCTCGCGAGTTCGGCGGTCCAGGCTTCGCCGCCGCAAAGGATTTTCAGGCCCCGAGCGCCGGCCCAACCCCCATTCAGCAGCATCCGCAGCGTGGCGGGCGTCGCCTGCAGAACACTC
Source organism: uncultured Alphaproteobacteria bacterium (assembly GCA_963709085.1). Lineage (GTDB taxonomy): Bacteria > Pseudomonadota > Alphaproteobacteria > Acetobacterales > Acetobacteraceae > Rhodovastum. Next base: position 1,381,887 of record CAVPVB010000007.1, on the reverse strand, counting down.
ACGCCGGACCGTTCCATCAGACCAGCCAGCGCCTCGCCGTCCACGGTGGTTACCCTGGAGGCGACGACGACGCACGCGCCGGCCACCAGCGGTAGGAATATCTCCAGCGCGGCGATGTCGAACGCCAGCGTCGTGATGGCGAGCATCGTATCCGTGGCGCTTATACCCGGTCGCCGCTGCATCGACACAAGCAGGTTCGCGAGCGCGCAGTGATCGATCTCGACCCCCTTGGGCTCGCCGGTCGAGCCTGAAGTGTAGATGACGTAGGCGAGGTTGGATGATGTAAGGCCGAGGGTGGCAGGCCGGGGGTTGGTGGCAGGCTTCGTGGCCCAAGCCGGCGAGCTATCGTCGAGGGTCAGCACGCACAGCGTGTTGGGCAGGTTGCCGAGGGCTGGCAGAACGGTCTGCTGAGTCAGCAGCACATGTGGCGCGCTGTCCTCAATCATGAAGCCGAGACGTTCGGCGGGATACGCCGGATCGAGCGGCACATAGGCCCCGCCGGCCTTCAGCGTCGCCAGCAGAGCTTCGACCATCGCAGTGCTGCGCTCGACCGCTATCGCGACGCAGCTGCCGGGCCTGACGCCGAGAGCTATCAGTTGGTGGGCAAGCCGGTTAGCGCGCGCGTTTAACTCTCCATAGCTGATCTCCATTTCCTCGAAGACAACCGCAACCGCCTCCGGCGTCCTGTAGGCCTGCTCCTCAAACAACTCGTGGATGCAGCGTTCCGCCGGGAATGAAGCTTCAGTCGCATTCCAATCTACAAGGAGATGGTGGCGCTCAGCGTTCGTTAGGAGCGACAACTCCGTAAGCCTTTGTCGGGGATTTGCCAATACGCCTTCCAATATCGCACGAACATGCCCCACCATACGCTCAATGCGGTCATCGTCAAATAGGTCAGTACCAGTACTCGACTTCCAACGAGATTTTATCCCCTTCGTCTGTCAATACCACAGTCAAGTCGAACTTAGCAATTTTGGGTTGAGCTAGTAGCGGTTCCGGTATAAGCCCCGGGAGTCCTATAAACCAAGGTTGGTCATCACGATCGCGCCAGTTCAACATCACCTGGAAAACCGGCGAATAAATCAGATTGCGCTCGGGCTGAAGCGCCGCGACGACCTGATCGAACGGTGCCGCCCGGTGCGAGTAAACGTTGGCCACGCGTTGCTGAACGCGGACCAGCAGATCCCGAAACGTGGGGTTTCCGCTGAGGTCCGTTCGCAGAACGTGGGTATCAATCATAAAGCCAATCAGCGATCGCAACTCTGGCCGCTCACGGTCAGCGATCGGAATGCCAACCAGGATATCATCTTGACCGGTATAGCGATACATCAGCGTGTTAATCGCCGCGGCGAACAACGTGAATAGGCTGGTTTGTTCCTGCCGGCATAGCTGCCGCAGTTTTCCGGCCAACGCCGAGTCGAAGTCGAAATGCCGCTTGTTGCCACGGAAGGAAAAGACGGATGGCCGAGGTCGATCCGCTGGCAGATCAAGCACCATCGGTGCTCCGCGCAGGGTTTCCCTCCAGAAGGAAAGATCCTCCTCAAACCGCCTTTGGTGGATTGGTTGTCGCTGCCAGGCTGCGTAGTCTCCATACTGGATCGGCAAGCGCCGCAGAGGGGAAGGCTGCCCTCGCAAGAAAGCTCCGTACAGCGTTGCCAGCTCGCGCCAAATGATGCCCAGCGACGCGCTATCGCAGATGATGTGGTGCATCATCACAATGACAACACATTCTTTATCCGCAACATCAATAACCGTTACGCGGATTGCCGGCTCGGCGTCGAGACGGTATCGCCGCCGCGGCTCATCGATCAGCAATTGCGCCATTGCCGCTTCGCGCTGGTCGGTCGCAAGATGCTGCAGGCTGATCTTTTTGATCTTTGTTGGCCAATCCTTGTGAACGATCGTCGTGGGTCGCCCGTCTCTGACCTCGATCGTGGTGCGCAGAATCTCATGCCGTTCAATAATAACGTTGAGCGCCCGCTCCAGTGCGTCGGCATCAAGCTTTCCCTTTAACCGGACGGCTTCAGCCTCGTTGTAGGCCGGCTCCCCGGAGTTCAGTTGCTCTATGAACCACACGCGCTCCTGGGAAGGACTCAGAAGGCAAGGCATAGTCCGATCCCGTGGCGGAATGTGCTGCAAATCAACGTCGGATTGAACGTTGCCAGCGTTTTCGTGGGCCGGAGAACTTAGCAACCGGTGCCGCACCAGTGTGGCCAGCTGTACGACGGTGGGATTTTCGAAGAAATCAGAAAGGGAAAGTATGACGGGAGCCTTTTCGCGGAGGCGAGCCACACATTGAATAGCCAGCAACGACTGCCCCCCCAGCGCAAAAAAGTTGCTGTGCGGATCGATTTGTGGCCGCATAAGAAGATCTGTCCAGATTTCGGTAATGATCTGCTCAAGTGGAACGTCCGACGAGGACGGTCCATGCTGCGCGCCGTTGGCGTTTGTTGCAGGTGTGTTGAATCTGGTCTCAACCGCGACGGCGGTCATCACCGAACGTTTTTCTGCCTCCTCGACCAAGCGAAGCCTCTGTACTTTCCCTGAGGGGCCTTTCGGCAAATCGGGAACAAAATAAATGCGCGTTGGCGTTTTGAAGTGACCCAGGTGGCCCTCACAAAAACTCAGAAGTTCCAGCTCATCGCAGTTCATGCCGTTCCGCAATACGGCGAACGCCACCAAGTCCTCACCGACATACCGGTCAGGCACCCCGACTGCGGCAGCCTCCAACACCGCCGGATGCGTCTCCAGAACTTCATCAATCTGTTTAGGCGCTATATTCATTCCGCCCTTGATGATCAATTCCTTCGAGCGACCAACGATGTAGAAGTAGCCGTCCTCGTCGCGATAGGCGAGATCGCCGGTATGGAGCCAGCCTTCAGGGTCTAATGCTGCGGCCGTTCCGACCGGATCCTTGTAATAGGCTTGCATCATCCCGTCGCCGCGGATCAGAACTTCGCCCGGCTCTCCGGCTGGCAGCTCTGCCCCCTCGGAATTGACGATCTTGGTCTCGAACCCCCACGGCAAGCCCGGCGATCCAATCTTGTTCATAGCCGGAGGCAGGGGATTCGAGAAAACATTGCCCGCCTCCGAGGATCCCATCGCCTGGATGAGCGTTAACTTGAATTTGTCAAGGAATTCACGGTGCAAGGACGGTGAGAGCGGTGCCGAAGAGGTGCGCAGGAAGCGGATGCGCTGGAAAGCGGCTGCCCGGCCTTCCGCCTTTGGGTCGTTCCAATCCAGGAGCTGTGATATAATTGTTGGGACCACGGCAGACCACGTGCAGCACCAGTCTTCGATCCAGTTCCAGAAGTCACTTACAACAAACTGATGCGGTATCACCACAGAACCACCACTCATCAGTGTTGGAATCAGGGTCACACATTCCGCGTTTATGTGATATAGAGGAAGAACGAGAAGAGATCGATCTGCAGCTGTGAGTTGATGTGAGCGAATAGAATTTTTTCCATGAGCAAGAACAGACCTGTGAGTATGGAGCGCTCCCTTCGGTTGCCCTGTGCTTCCGGACGTGTACATCAAAAGAGCCGCATCGTCCGCCCTCACAGGAGACAATGGGCCTTTCATCGGCGATGTTGTACTCATATCTTGATAACCGTCGAGGTCAGCGGAAATGATTTCAATTGGCCTCCGGCGATGGGCCACCACTTCGTTGATCAGCTCATTGTATCGGCTTTCAACAAATACAACTTTCGCGTCACAATGGTCCAACGTGTACGATAATTGAGAGGCGCCAGCGCGTACGTTGAGCGGCACCGAGACAAAACCTCCGTACATCGTACCCAGAAACAACTGAGCGGTGAACGGCCCATTGTCCATAAGGAAGGCAATTTTATTCCCGTGCTCTAAATTCATCTGGCGGAAATGCCAGCATAAATGATGAACGCGCTCTTGGAGTCCCTTGAAGGTTACCAGACGTCCCGTTTCGGGGTTAAATAAAAAAGTAAAATCAGGCCGTGTGTCAGCCGTTCGATCAATTAGATCACGAATGGTAGTGATTTTGCCACCGCAGAGCATCCATTGGTGCCTTCTATTTATTCGTTCTAAGTACGAGCGTATCCCGAGCACGAGCGTATGAGAGCGCGATTTCAGCCGCCACTACCCACCGAGAGCCTAGTGACAACTAGCCTGTGGCTAAGTCATTGTCAAGATGGGAAATCGCTCCATTGACCCAACTTTCGTAACCCGTCGAAAAAAAAGATATTCTGTGTCAATTACTTAGCGGGCCGCTTTTTAAGCAGGACAGTGCTCCGGGAACCCGGCAAGGGTATCTGCTTATCCCCCGGTGGAGTGTCAGGCAGCGGCGAGCCCGGACTGTCGTTGTAGGATCATCATGATGGCCTGTTAGGTATTGATGCCTCGTCGTGCAGCGCTACCGATGATGGAGCGGGCGGCCGCGAAGAAATCGCCCCCCACACCGAGCGGAAGCCGCCGCTGACTGTTGATTTCCGCCGAGATCTGACCCGGGATTTCACCGAGAACTGACCCGGTTGTGGGTATGTTTCCCGGCCTGGGGAAAGGTCAAGTTATGGCTTTATCCTTCCGGCTTTCGTGGTTGCGGCGCTGGCCTTGAAGCGGAAGCTGTCGTTTCCGGTTTCGAGGATGTGGCAGTGATGGGTGAGGTGGTCGAGCAAGGCGGTCGTCATCTTGGCGTCAACGAACACCCCAGGGCTATCGCATTTGGCGCCCGGCCTGGGTGAGCAGGCGTAGGAGGAAGCTGTCGTCCCAGCCTGCTCGCTTGAGCTTGCTCTTCATTGACGCCTTGGAGCCTTCGAGCTTGGCCAGGTTGATGGCCATACGGCGCAATAGAGCGATGTTCTCCGGCCCGTTATCCAAGCGGTTCCGGGTCTGGTCCTCGTTCATGGTGACGTTGAGCACCCAGTGCAGACCGTTCTCAACCCCCCAATGGCTGCGGACAGCGTCGCCGAAACGCACTGCGTTGAGCGGTGTGCTGAGCAGATAGTAGGCGGTTTCGCTGGTAACCTTGGCGCCGACTTCGCGCATGCGGACCACCTTGCCGATGGCGGCCAGTCCCGGCCAGGTATGGCGCTCCTGCAGCCAGTCGATCTCGGTCGAGACCATGCTGGTGCGGGTCTCGATGCGGCCGTGGTCGCCGTCAACGGTGGTATGGGTGACCTCGGCCGCGCGCTGCGGGTCGTCCAGGAAGAGGCGGACGTCCTCGTAGAGGCTGGGCTGGTTACCCTTCAGCGCCAGCACGTAGTCGCCGCCTTGTTCGACCACCTGCGCAGCAATGGCGCGTTGGCAGTTGATGGCATCCGCGGTGACGATGCAGCCCTTGAGCGACAGCATTTCCAGCAGCTTCGGTACCGCCGTGATCTCGTTCGACTTGCCGTCCACGGCCAGTTGCCCGAGAACCAACCGCTGATCCGCAGCCCAGGCACTGATCAAATGCAGCGGCGACTTGCCCGACGCGCGGTCGAAGGAATGCCGCAGCGTCTTGCCATCGATCGCTACCACGCCCTGGATGGTCTCGGCAAAGCGCTGCATGAAGGTCTGGAAGGCGGCGTGGAACCGCTTCGGATCGAGCAGACGGAACACCCGGCTGAACGTGTCGTGGCTCGGGATGCCGTGCTTCAGGCGCAGGAACTGCCGCAGGAATGGCTCCTTCGACTGCCCGAACAGCGCCATGTCCGAGCAGTCCTCGCCGCCGCAGAGCACCGTGCAAAGCGCGATGATCAGCAACTCGTGCAGGTTGTGGCGGGCATTCGGCCGGCGCGGGTCGTCAACGCCCGCGAAGCACCCGACGAAATCCTCCATGGGCCGATCCTCCGATCAATCCCATGCTTCGAATCCATCCGCCCCAGCCCACGCAAGCCCCTACCGTCAAGGATTTCCCATATGCGAATCCCCTGACGAACACCCCAGCCCATTCGCTGAAGCTCAGATTAGGGCCTGTTAGTCCTTGAGTGCTTCCCCATATAGGGAAGTATGACAGACACCCAATGGAAGGGACTCGCACCTCTGATTGAGCAGTGCCGTCCCCCGCACAAGACCGAGTTCCTCAATCTCCGCCGGACCATCGAGGCGATCATCTGGCGCCATGAGAACGGCGCCAAGTGGCGGCAAATACCCACCGGGTTGGGACCGTGGTGGATGGCGGCGCAGGCGTTCAACCGCTGGAGCCATCACGGTGTTTGGGAGCGCCTGCTGGAACTGGCGCAGGCACGGGGCGGCGTGCAACTGGGCATGGCCTTTCTCGACGGCAGCACCATCCGCGCCCATCACAAAGCCGCCGGCGCCGTCAAGCATGGCAGAACGTCGGCCCAGCGCGATCAAGATGAAGGACTTGGCCGCTCGCGCGGGGGCTTTGGCACCAAGGCCTGCGTGCTCGCCGACGCTTCCGGCCGGGCAATCGGCTTCAAGCTCGCGCCCGGGCAGGCGCACGAACTGCCGCTGGCGCCGGCGCTACTGGCCCTGCTCGTCGCCATCCCGCGGTGGATTCTGGGTGACCGCGGCTATTCCTCGCATCTTTTCCGCACGTTGATCTGGAACCTGGGCGCCCGTCCGGCGATCCCGCCCAGGCGCAACGAGGCGCCGGTCGCCTGTCCACCCTGGATCTACCACAACCGTAACCTGGTCGAACGCCTGTGGAACCGGCTGAAGGAATGGCGGGCGGTTGCGACGCGATATGAAAAGACCGCGCGCTCCTTCATGGGCGTGCTTTGCATGGCTGCAACAATGGACTGGCTAAAGGCATAGACAAGAACTCAAGGACTAACAGACCCTAGTGCTCTGCGTCATTAATATTGCGGTTAATGGCTAAAAATGAAACCGCATGATGGCGGAGCCGTGTATTGAAGCAGCCCCAGCGGCACAGGCATCTTTCATTGCCGTAGGCAGATGATCACGGACATCTGAATGCTCAACTACCGCAAAATGAACGACGCATTGCACTAGGCCGTGTGGACGGAATCGCTGTAAGCACGTCGAGAGATGGGTTCTGGCACCGTTGCGCGACCGCCGGTTCCTCTCCCGCGCAGAGGCCAACGCGACGATCGCCGAGCTGGTCGAGGCCTGGAACAACCGCCCGTTCAGCCCGCCGCGTGAGGGCAGCCGGCGGTCGCTGTTCGAGGCGATCGAGCGATCGGCGCTGAAGCAGCTGCCAGCCGAGCCGTTCGCCATCGGCCAGTGGCTGACCGCGCGCGTCAACGTCGACTACCACATCGCTGCCGACGATCACTATTACTCGGTGCCGTATCGTCTCGTGCACGAACGGGTCGACGTGTTCGTGACCGCGACGGCGGTGAGCGTGTTCGCCGGCGGCGAGCGGGTGGCCAGCCATGCGCGCAGCTTCCGGCGCGCCCAGCACACCACGCTCTCCGAGCACATGCCGCCGGCGCACCAGGCGATGGCACGGCGCACGCCGGAGAAGCTGCGCGAGGACGCGGCGGCGCTGGGGATGGCGACCGGCGCCTATGTCGCCCGGCTGTTCGAAACGCGCGAGCATCCCGAACAGGGCGTGCGCGCCGCTCTCGGCGTGCTGCGGCTGGCGAAGACGTATGGCCGCGCCCGGCTGGAACTGGCCTGCGAGCGCGGGTTGGCGGCGGGCGCGCTGTCTTCGCGCTACGTCGAGCAGTTGCTCAAGGCCGACCAGCGCCAGCCCTTCCTTGACGCGCCGCACGACGAGGGCCTCGGCCAGCACGCCAACGTGCGTGGTCCCGGCTACTACAATTGAGGGGGCAAGGATGATCCACCCATCGATCGAGAAGCTGCGGCAGATGCGCCTGACCGGCATGGTCCGCGCGCTGGAAGAGCAACTCGGCCAACCCGATATCGCCGGGCTGTCGTTCGACGAACGCCTCGCCCTGCTGGTCGACCGCGAGGAGGTCGAGCGGCACAATCTCGCGCTGGCGCAGCGGCTGCGCGCGGCCCGGCTGCGCCAGGCCGCCTGCCCGGAGGACATCGACTACCGCACGCCGCGCGGCCTGGACCGCAGCCTGATGCGCAGGCTGGCCAGCGGCGACTGGCTGCGCCAGCACCATAACGTTCTGGTTCTGGGGGCGACCGGCCTGGGCAAATCGTTCATCGCCTGTGCGCTCGGCAACCAGGCGGCGCGCGGCGGCCTGTCGGTGCGCTACCAGGGCCTGCCGCGGCTGCTCGATGACCTGGCGATGGCGCGCGCCGAGGGCAAATACGCCCGCCTGCTGGCGCAGGTGTCGAAGGTGCGGCTGCTGATCCTCGACGACTGGCTGATGGTGAAGCTGACCGGCGAGCAGCGGCGCGACCTGCTGGAGGTGATCGACGACCGCCACCAGCGCGGCTCGACCATCCTGGCGACCCAGGTTCCGGTGGAACGCTGGCACGACCAGATCGCCGACCCGACGCTTTCATGCTTCCTCTCTCTTTGAGCGGCTGGTGTGTCGTACACGTGTTTGGAGTTCGGCTGCCTGGTCGGGTGACAAATAAATCTGCCATGGCATGCCCTTGGCAAGCTGTCGTCCGGTCAACCAACCTTTGCGTAGCCAATCGAATATGGTCTGCGAGGTAATTCCTAGAATTTCGGCGGCGCCCTGCACCGAATAAGTTCCATCCGGCCAGCGAGACGGATTGGGGCCTGTTCCGTTGATTTTGACAGTCTCTATCCTCCATTTCTTTCGCAGGACGTGGATCATCTCGCCGGAGAATGGCGGGCCATGGGCCGTTCGGAACCCCTCGTCGTTCAGGATGGTGGCGATTTCGACATCCATCTTCTGCATCCCGTTCAGCTCGATGATGCGGGTCCGCAGCAGGTCAGCGTCGGCATGCTGCGTGTAGCTCTGTACCCGCCGCTGAATCCAATGCTCGGTTACCGCGCCGGTCTGCCAGACGATCCTGATCCAAACGAAGCCTCGCCGCCGCTTCTGGTCCAGAGCGACTTCCTTGATGACCAGTCGGGCAATCTGCTTGCGATCTGCCGATGTCGTCGTTTCGGCACGCCAAAGCTGAGGCAGGTTCTCGCCGAGTGCCAGTATCTCCAGGCGATCGGCGTCAGCAAGAGAAACTAGCTGTTCCCGGCGCCAGGCGTCGTACTCCTGCTCTATTTGCTCTACTCTCCGTAGCTTTTCTTCCCACACGTGCTCCAGAGAGCGGGCCACAAGGCGGTTCTCGGGTTCCACTGCATCATACTGTCGCCGCGCGCGTTCGGCATCGTAACGCGCCCGCTCGCGCTTGAGCGACCATTGGCGCTCCAGCAGCCGGGCCTCCTCTTCGATCTCGCCCAACGCGGCGACCGCCAGGGCGATCTGATCCGGCGCAAGGGCGGTCAGGATCAGCCGCTCGACTTCGTCATCGACCAGGAGCGCACGCACCTCCTGGCAACGCGGTTGTCCCTGCGCGCTGTGATCGGCAACGCACATGTAGACCGGGTAGTCGCCATGCGGCCCGGAATAACGCAGACACATCCGCCGGGCGCAGCGGCCGCATCTGACGATACCCTGCAACAAAGCAGTGCCTTTTCGCGGAACTCCAGGATGGTCTTTTTTATATCGGATGAGGTTGTCCGCGAGTTGTCTTTGGATGGACATGAACTCTTCCCAGTCCACGTATGCCGGGTGGGCATTCTTGAGACAAATAGACCAATCCTCCGGCGCGACAGCCATCGTTCCGATCCGGCCGCTCTGGGGATGCCGCCGCATCGGGTTCGGCTGCCGCCGTCCGTACACGTAGGCGCCAGCATAGGCCGGATTCTTCAGAATATGGATCACACGTGCACTGTCCGCCGGCTGCCAGATGACGTCATGTGGCGCCGGGCCATGCAGCGGTCGCACCGGCAGCAACAGATTGCCGCGACGCAGATATCGCATCACCGCCTTGGCGCTGCGCAACTCTCGAAACTTCGCAAACACCAGTCGGACCCGCTCCTGCACCTCTTCGTCCGGGTTGAGCGTCACGCCGCCGTCGCGGCCGTGCGTCAAGCCAGCCGGAAGCGGCAGCCGCAGCTCGCCACGCGCCGCCTTCTGTCGTTCGCCCTGGTGCAGACGGACCTTGATCTGATGCAGTTCGGCCTCGCTCATGATCCCCGACAGCCCAAGCAACAGCCGATCGTGATATGCCGCCGGATCATACAGTCGTTCTCCATCGGCGATCAGCACGCCGAACAGCGAACACAGTTCCAGAAGCTGATGCCAGTCGCGGTTGTTTCGTGCCAATCTTGACGCATCCAGGCTCATAACGAGTCCTGCCTTGCCGAGTCCAACCTCGGCAATCAGCCGCTGAAATCCATGCCTGTCGCAGCTCGACGTTCCAGACTTCCCAAGGTCATCATCAATGACATGGACACGCTCTCGCGGCCAGCCCAGCAAGACGGCTCTCTCCACCAAACGATACTGCAGCTCCGTGCTTTCCTGGTGATGACGGACTTGGCCAAGCGACGACTGGCGTACATAGACATACGCGAGCTTGGCACGGTGCGCCGTCGCAATGCGTTCTTCAGGGAACGATGCCGTTGTCAGCACGATGCGTCTCCAACTCCCGGGGTGCCGCCCGTCGCAAGCGTTGGAGAAGCTGGCCGACATGCTGAGCCAGTTGGCGCTGCTTCTCCACCGGGAGTTGGGGCCACAGGCGAAACGCCCCCGCTCGGGATTTCGTCGGCCCCGATCTTCTCTGGCTGGCTGGGCGTTCGATCGGGCAATGCTCTGCCCTCGAAATCTCCATTGCCGGAGGCGAGCATGGCCCGGACGTGATTCGCCAACGGCAAAAGGGTGCGCACGGAAATGTGCATTTGCCGGTCCGAAGCCTGCGGCGACGCCTCCAGTCCAGGAGACAGGTCCGTGGCAACGCGCGGGATGGACCGCTCCCGCCCGTCCGGTAGTCGGACCACGATCAGGTCAGGCCCGCGCCCTGACCAACGCCCGCTGACCGGCAAGCAACTGCCATAGAGCGGATGGTGAGGATCAATGATCCGGACTTGAGAGACTCGCCGCTCAATCTCAGCGGCATCATGCGATGATCGGCGATCCGACCTACGCCGACGCGATCCTGGACCGGCTGGTGCACAACGCCCATCGCATCGAGCTGCACGGCCGCTCGATGCGCGGGCCGAAGCCGCCGGAGGGCGACAAGACCAGCGCGAATACGGAGTTGACCGAAGTTATCCCCGATATTCACGCTATCCACAGCCCCGCATCATCAACGGAAAGGAAGACTTAATGAGTAGATAGTAGTTGCTTCCCGGAAGGAAGTCAAGCTAGAGTTGTTCTGCCAAGAGAGAACCTGCGGAAGTGGGTGCCCAAAACCCTTCGGAGAAGGTGCCGGATTACAGCGTGATCCGGTGCCGGTTTCGAGCGTGATGAGGTGCCGCTTTGCAGCGTGATGACCTGCCGGTTTGGAGCGTGCCGGGGTGCCGAATTCAGCGTGACCGCCAGGATGCACACCGTAATGCACGCCGCGCAGCAGGGCGCGGATCCACAGGCTGCGCAATAATATCTGGGAAGGGAGGGCATCGGGTCCTCACATACGGTTGCGGCACAGGGGCAGGCATGCCGGAAGCCGGGACCCCGGCCGCGGCTCAGGCGAGATGCACCTGGTCCCAGTCATGATCAGCTTTGGAGAAGAACCACGCCTGCGGGGCGGCGGCGATCTCCGCGCGCAACGCCGGATCGGCTACGACCACCGTGGGCGCGAGCCTGCGCGTGGGAAAGAAGTCGGCCGCCCGCAGAAGCCCGGCCAGCAGCGGCAGCGAGGTCGCGCATTCGACCGAGGCGACCTCCTCGCCGAACAGCGCCACCGCATGGACCAAAAGGGCGTGGTAGGTATTGGCGTCATCGCGTTCAGCGAACACGTCAACGATGATGCCCTGGCGCAGCTCCTGGTCGAACGCCCGGCGCAGCACCGAATAGCCGACCGCCGTCTCGCCCCGCCAAGCGTGGAAAATCCGGTAGTGTAGCTGCGGGCAGTCGCGGAAGCGCCAGTTCAGGAAGCGGGCACGGCGCGGGCATATGGCCGCGTAACCGGGGGCGGCGTGTGCCCACAGCGAGTTGGTTTCCGCGCCGAAGCCTTCGCTCTCCCGGATGCTCACCGCTGCCGGGCCGGCCCCCGCCGGGCTACGCCGGGCGGCCAGCAGCGGCGAGACCAGTCCGGCGAACAAGCGGTGCGCCGCCATCCCGTCGCAGGCGAGCCGCACCGCCTGTGCCAGCCCTCGGTGGTGGCGCGTGCGCTGCACCAGATAGCGGAGCACATCCATGGCCTGCAGCCGTCCCCAGCGGGACCATTGCCGGGTCGGACCCAGCGTTATCGCTCCGCCCTGCTCGGCCATGCGTCGGGTAGCGGGTGCCATCGTCAAAGTCAGCAGCACCGGGACATTGTCCGCCACTGCAGCATGCAGCCGGTGCCCAAGACCTCTGCCGCGCCAGGCGGGCAGGATCATCACGTCGACGATCCAGCCGGCCCGATGGAGGCGGCCGTTTACCTGCAGATCGGTGCCTTGGACCGCTATCTGTCCCACCACCTCGTCTTCATCGCAGGCGATCCAGACCGGCATCTGCCCCTCGGCCGGCGGCACGAATGGGTTGTCGAGGAATTGCCAGCGCCATCGGTCCTTCGCCTTGAAGGGGGCAAGGTCCTCATAGGCCAGGCGGATGAATCGCTGAATCGCCGGCAGGTCGGCTAACCGGGCGCGCCGGACCTCTATCGCCATCCGTGCATCGGCGCCGCCGCCCGTTGTCGGCCGGCCAGGGCGCGCAGCCGCCGCTTTAGGGCCCAAGCCATCGGCATCCAAGCGTAGGCGCCGGACAGTTTGAGGAAGAACACGAGCGCACCGTCGCTCGATTTGACCGCCACACGTCCGCGCACCAGCTCCCCGGCAGCGGGATCGACCGGCTCCGGCACCACGGTGAACACATGCCGGTAGCCCTGCTCGCGGCAAATCTCCACCACCGCATCGTCATGGTCGCCGTAGGGAAACGCAAACAGGGTTAACGGTTGCCCGGTGATGGCGGCCAGCGCCTCGCGTGACTGGCCGATCTCTGCCCGGGCCTGTGCGGCGGAGATGCGAGTCAGGGCCGGATGGCTCACGCTGTGCGAGCCGATCGTCACCAGCGGCCCGCACACGTTCCGCAGCCGGTCGGCATCGAGCACGATCTCGTCGCCGGCGACGCCGGGTTCCATCGCCCAGTCCGGCCTGCGTCCGAGCACGCCCGAAGGCGCGAACACGGTGCAGGGCAGGCCATGCCGGGCCAGTTCCGGCAGCGCGTTGTCGGCAACGCTGACGAAGGCGTCGTCGAAGGTGATGGCGACGGTCGGGCGGGCCGGATCGGTCTCGCCCGCCCAATCAGCCGGCACCACCCGGGCACGGCGGGACAGCGTTGCCATCTGGCGGGCGAAGCCGGCGCGCTGCGCCGTCGGGACGCCGTGGTAGTACAGGATCACTAGGCGCCGCGGCGCGGCGTGGCCACGAATCCGCCGCACCGCCCAGGCAACGGCGAACCAAGGACAACTTATCAGGATCTGGGGAATCAAAAACAACTTATCAGGATATTGATCTGGTGTTTCACAGGCAGCGTTTTGTTCAGCGTCGGTGCGACTGGAGAATATGATCCGGCCGGCCGGTTTCACCGGCGATGCCTGCGATCAGCCCCCGGCCCGCTGCCCGCATGTTGCCGAAGGCACCTACCGCGCCGAATGTCACGACATGGACGCATTGCATCAGCACGGTCCAGGGCAGCCAGGCCGGGCAGTGCTTGCGCACGAACAGGATGCGGTTGCGGATTTCGAGATAGACGGCCATGCGCGACATCGCGCTGCGCGTGCCGCCGGCGCCGATCGTCGTGCCGCCCTTGTGCGGCACCACCGAGGCGTGTGCGTAGCCGATCGGGCCGAGCCGCCGGGCGCGCAGCCCCCATTCCAGGTCCTCGAAATAGAGGAAATAGCGATCATCCATCAGGCCGATCCACTCGATCAACCGGCGGGTCACGTAGCAGGATGCGCCCGAGGGTGCGGAAAGCCGGGCCTCGACCGCATCGGGATCGGGTTCCACCCCAGCCGGCGCGTGGTAATCGACCGCGAGCGTGCAGGCGGCCAACCGCCGCCAGGCGAGACCGCGGGAATGCACCCGGTCTGCATGAACGGTGGGGATGAGGCGGCTGCCTACCATGTCGCATCCGCGGCGGCGCGACCAAGTCATCAGTTCGGCTAACGCCGACGGCATAGGCTCGGTATCGGGATTGAGGATCCAGGCCGCCTGCCAGCCCCCCACCTGCAGCAGCGGGCCCAGCCAGGCATTGATGGCGCCCGCGTATCCAAGGTTGGACGACATCTCCGCCACATGCACCCACGGGCCGTCCGCGCCGTCCGGCCGGATCAGCCGGAAGCATCGCCGCCGCAGCATCGCCGGCGCGTGAACCTCGGGCAGCGTTTCGGCCGCTTCGTGGCACGGGCTGCCGGCGGCGGCGAGCATGTCGAGCAACCAGTCCATTCCCGCCGGGCCGCCGTTCTCGGCGATGAACACTTCGAAGCTGGGTTCCGGTTCCGCCCGGGCCAGGGCGTGCAGACAATCCTGCACGTCCGCAGCGTTGCGGAAGCCGACCACCAGCACGACGACTTGCGCAGAGATATCCATTCGGGTTCTGTTGCAAACTTGGTTGAAGAGCCGAGCGAGGGCTTACGGCGGGCTTTGGTCAGGCGGCGAGCTGGAACAGTTCAGCCACGAAGACTGGCTGGGCCTTCATGTCGCAGCTGCCGATCTTGCGAACCTGTCCCTTCCTCATCATCGCCATCGCCATCGCCTCGTCGCCAGCCAAGGTCCGTCGGGCGGTTCGGAAGCTGCTAAAGCCGAGCCCCGGCCCGGTCAAGCGTTCGATCCGCCGATGGTCCCGTTCCGTTATGGTGTTCAGGTACTGGCATTGCCGCAGCCGGGACCGCCGCCACAGTTCGCCGGCGCCCGTCATCTCGGCACCGGCCTTCGGACAGGCGGCGTTCCTGTCGACGGCGATCGTGCGCGGGTTCATCGTGTGCGGCCGGCCGAGCGCCTTGCGGAAGAACTGCTTCGCCGCCGCGGCATCCCGCCTGGCCGAGAGCAGGCAGTCGATGGTCCGGCCGCGGCCGTCGACCGCTCGATACAGGCAGGTCCAGCGGCCCTTGGTCTTGATGGAGGTCTCATCGGCCCGCCACGAGCACATTGCATGTGCGCAGTTGCGCTCGCAGCCGCTTCTCCAACGCGGCGGCGCAGGCCTGGATCCAGCGGAAGATGGTCGTGTGATCGACCTTCACGCCCCGATCCGCCAGCATCAGTTCGAGGTCGCGGTAACTCACCGGGAACATCAGATACCAGCGGACCGCCCACAGGATCACCTCCCCGGGAAAATGCCGCCCCTTGAGCTCCGCCACTCCTGCGTCCTTGCCCTCTTCCTCGGGGCCGATCATACCCACGCGGGAACCTATCGCCAACTTTGCAACAGAACCCCTTTGTCACGAGGCTTCGGCCCGCCCGGTTACCCGACCAAGCCGCTTGTCAGCTACCAGGGCCTACCGACGACTCTCTGGGTGGAACCTTCCTCCACTGGTGAACCGCGCCCTTGGGGCGCACCGAATAAGACGGGCTAAACGTTCGTTGGGAAAGCCCCTGGACCCACCGCATATGGGGAGACCAGGGCCGCCGCGAACGCTATATACCGCGGCTCAACCTCCTTTCCCAACAGACACCAAAATGAGCTAGCAGTCTGTCGGAGTTGAGAACGCAAGACGAACAAAACGGAAAATAGCTTCGCATCCGCCGCCGCTCACGGAAGAAAAGGAATAATTCTTGCCGAGCTGCGAAACATAATTCCGCAAACGCCTCCACTCCGACAGGCTGTTAGAAAATCGCTCCAGTCACAAGGTTCACGTTGTTGGACTCGGTAAATCCGGTCGCCCCTGGGTAGATGGCGCCGTAGGCGCTTGATGTGTCGACATAGTTGTTGGTGATTGTGCCCGTTGCCGGATAGGGGCTATTTGACTTGCTACCGGCATCGATCATGTAGGATATCGCTGGACCGCTGCTGGAGGCGCCGGGCTGGAGGACTTGCGCTTGGGTGATTATGGTGTTGTGGGCAATGATGCCGTTTGTGATGGAGCCCGGGCCAGGGCCAATATACATCTGGAATACTTCCCCGCTAGATAAATTGATGCCCTGCACGGCAGTATTGTATTCGCAGTCCGGGTTTACAAAGTTGCCACTGCCAAACTGCAGGAAGTTTATATGGTTGTTAGCGCCAAAACCACCATCGACCATAAGATTATACTTGTCTATAGTCGTCCCGCCGTTGTTTGCACTCACGAAACGCCCTTCGGCGTTATACATGTAGTTGTATTCGATGGTTGCGTTGCCGTTGACACCTATCAACTGAGCGTAATTGTTGTCACCGTTCACACCGCCACCGTTAATCGTATTGTAAGCGATATAGGTGTCCGACGCTGTACTTGCCATCGAAACGGCCGGCGGCGCGGTGGACGAGCTGTCCACGAATAGATTGTTAGTTATCCGAGTGCCGGTCACGCCGGCTTCAATGTAGATACCGTAGCCTCCATTGCCCGAAAAGTCAAATCCATTGATCGTAACGTTGTTGGCGGTCACCAGGATAAGCTGGCCATCAAGGGTGGTGCCGGCTGGGAGGTTCGCAGCGGTTGGCTGCAGCAGTGTCTGGTTAGAAGGCACGCCGACGTGATAGTCCACCCCCGCCACCTCCCACGGCGGCCGCACGGAATAGCCGCTGAATAGGTTCGGAAGTTCCGGGGTTCCGGATGATGCCGATGCAGACCCGTCGGCATATTGGGTCGTCGTTGAACTGCTTGCGGTCACGCTGACCGTCTCGCTCGCCGTCGCCTGGCCGGTGGCGCCCTGGGCATCCTGGACCGTCGCCGTCGCGGTGAGCGTGAACAGGGCAGCGCTCGCCACGGTTATCTTGAGAGCAGCGAGATTCCAGCCGGCGACATTGACCGAACCCCCACTGGCGGTCGCGGTGAAGCTGTTTGTTCCGTCACTCAATACCGCCCCCACGGGCACTCCGCTCACTACCAGAGATTGCAACGTGTTGGTATCGCCGCTGAGACCATTAACTTGATCGGTAATGGTGCCGAGCGCAATGGCTGATCCCACAGCCCCGGAGGCCGACGCCGACGACCACGTCACCGTGGGCGCCAGCGGCGCCACCGTGACGGTCTCGCTGGCCGAGGCAGTGCTGGTATTGCCCTGGGCATCCTGGACCGTCGCCGTCGCGGTCAGCGTGAAGTCGGCATCGTTCGCCGGCGTCACCTTCAGGTTCGCCAGGGCCCAGCCGGCGACGTTGACCGAGGTGGCAGTCGAGGTAGCGGTGAAACGGTTGGTGCCATCGCTCAGCACCGTGCCCACCGGCAGGCCGCTGATCACCAGCGAGCCCAGCGTGTTGGTATCACCGGTGAGGCTGTTCACCGTCGCGGCCAGCGTTGCGAGCGCAATGGGCGACCCTTCGACGCCGGTTGCCGACGCCGACGACCACGTCACCGTGGGCGCCAGCGGCGCCACCGTGACGGTCTCGCTGGCCGAGGCAGTGCTGGTATTGCCCTGGGCATCCTGGACCGTCGCCATCGCGGTCAGCGTGAAGTCGGCATCGTTCGCCGGCGTCACCTTCAGGTTCGTCAGGGCCCAGCCGGCGACGTTGACCGAGGTGGCAGTCGAGGTAGCGGTGAAACGGTTGGTGCCATCGCTCAGCACCGTGCCCACCGGCAGGCCGCTGATCACCAGCGAGCTCAGCGTTGCGCCGTTCGCCAGACTGACCGCGATGGCGCCGAGGTTGATTGGGCTTCCCTCGGTCCCGGTGCCACCGTTCGGCGCCCAGGCTATCGTCGAAGCGGGCGGATCGACTGAGAGGCCACTGAAGGTCGCCGCCGCGCCGGACAGCGCGGCCGCATCGCCCAGGATATTCTGTACCGCCGCACCGGAGGTCAGGCTGACGCCGGTAACCGCCAGCGAGGACACCGTCGTGTCCGTGGCCGCCACTGTGTAGCTGAATACCAGCGACTTGGTCCCGGATCCGCCGACATAGACGGCGGCACCGCCGTCGTTCAGCGTCAGCTTGGGCGTGCCGATGATGAATTCCGGCTGATCCATGTTCAGGACGATGGTGATGACGTCGCCCGGCACGAGGGTGCCGCTGGTTTGCGAGGCAACGATGCTGACGACATCGCTCGCGGAGGTTCCGGTCGGATTGCCAATCACCGAGCCGTTCTTGAGGTTGACATTGCCGCTGAACACGAGCCCGCTGCCGCTCGGCGTATAGAACGGGCCGTACGAACTGGAGAAATCGATGTAGTTGTCCTGAACGAGGGCACCGTTGAGCGTGCTACCGGCCTGCTGGGTTACGGCTATCACATAGGACATCGACAAAGACGAGCCGGCGGCGATGATGACATTGTTGGAGATCGTTGTATTCGTCATCGTAGATTTATTATCTGCCTCTACCTCGATCGCGTGCATTCCGCTCGGATTCGATTCGTAGATCGTGTTGAATGCCTCAACGGAATTTGTGGTGCTTCCCGAAAACTGGACCGCTCCGGAGTTGTAGAACAGGTTGTATTCGGCGACCGCGGTCACGTTCGGCCCACACGCGATTGCCGATTCAGGCGCATTGACGAAGCTGTTGTACTGCGCTGTGATAGCACCTGAACCGTAATAAGCAACCAGTGCCCACACGGAGTTGCTGTTCGCGCCATTGAAGCTGTTGTTGGTCAGGGTAAGGTTGCCGGAGCCAGAGCTGGCGTAGATCGGCATCTTCTGGTTCGAGCCGACCACGAAATTGCTGTTGCTGATGGTCGTGTTGGTGACGCCTGAGTTGATGACGATTCCCCAGCCGCCCGAAAGGCTGAAGTCGTATCCGCTTAATGTTACGTTCGATTGGGTGACCGTTATCGTGTGCGTCTTGGTATTTACCGTCACGCCTGCCATCGAAATCAGCGCCGGGTTTTTCAGGACTGTTGCGGCCGGAACGCCGACGGCATAGTCGACACCGGCGACTTCCCAGGGCGGGCGGGTTGCATAACCGCTCAGCAAGTTCGGGAACTGAGGCGTTCCTGCAGGCGCGCCGCTGGAACCGTCAGCGTAACCGGAGCTCATGTTGGCTGTCTCACCTGTTGCTGCCTCACCCGTAAGAGTCGCAGAGACCTGCTTCCAGCATGGGCCGCCTACAGGCGGACCTCACCGAAAGTCCCGCAAAACTCCGGTACTGTTACTGAAGTTGAGGCGGTCGTTGTTGGTAGGTTTCCGTCTGAACCCGGTAAGGTCACCGTCTTGGGGGGGCGGCGCCCGCCGGAGGTGATAGTTTTGTATTCGTGTTAGCTGCCGGCGCCGATCGTCATCGTTGCCATGGGGTTTGCTCTGTTGGGTTGTTCCGTCCCGGCGGGCGTGCTAGGGCGGATGGGCGCTCACCATTTGTTGACTCAACCGGGGGTTGAAGTCAACAAATATATTTTTGATGCAAATGCTACCAAATGGTAAAATTTGCGGTTGACGCGCGGCCTTTGGGCCTCAGGGCGATTCGGTATAACCGGGCAGTGCTGTCCGGTTCGTTGAGAGGTCTCACAGAACCAATTGATCTGTAAAGAATTTTCGCGGATAGTTGCTGGCGCCGATTTGAACTGGCGGCGGCTCGGTTCTGTTGCAAAGTTGGCGATAGGTTCCCGCGTGGGTATGATCGGCCCCAAGGAAGAGGGCAAGGACGCAGGAGTGGCGGAGCTCAAGGGGCGGCATTTTCCCGGGGAGGTGATCCTGTGGGCGGTCCGCTGGTATCTGATGTTCCCGGTGAGTTACCGCGACCTCGAACTGATGCTGGCGGATCGGGGCGTGAAGGTCGATCACACGACCATCTTCCGCTGGATCCAGGCCTGCGCCGCCGCGTTGGAGAAGCGGCTGCGAGCGCAACTGCGCACATGCAATGTGCTCGTGGCGGGCCGATGAGACCTCCATCAAGACCAAGGGCCGCTGGACCTGCCTGTATCGAGCGGTCGACGGCCGCGGCCGGACCATCGACTGCCTGCTCTCGGCCAGGCGGGATGCCGCGGCGGCGAAGCAGTTCTTCCGCAAGGCGCTCGGCCGGCCGCACACGATGAACCCGCGCACGATCGCCGTCGACAGGAACGCCGCCTGTCCGAAGGCCGGTGCCGAGATGACGGGCGCCGGCGAACTGTGGCGGCGGTCCCGGCTGCGGCAATGCCAGTACCTGAACACCATAACGGAACGGGACCATCGGCGGATCGAACGCTTGACCGGGCCGGGGCTCGGCTTTAGCAGCTTCCGAACCGCCCGACGGACCTTGGCTGGCGACGAGGCGATGGCGATGATGAGGAAGGGACAGGTTCGCAAGATCGGCAGCTGCGACATGAAGGCCCAGCCAGTCTTCGTGGCTGAACTGTTCCAGCTCGCCGCCTGACCAAAGCCCGCCGTAAGCCCTCGCTCGGCTCTTTAACCGGGTTTGCAACAGAACCACAGGCGGTAGGTAATGGCCTCGTGCAATGGTAACTGCTCACCCCTTGGCGGCGGGGTTCAGGCGGCCTGCATGACAGGGTTTCCGGCGAGGGCGTTGGCGAGGGCCTGGAGTGCGGTGAGACCATAGAGACGCCCGGTGGCGATCGCCGAGGCGGCGGCGGCATAGACGTTGGCGCCCCAGTGCGAGCGGAAGCATCCGGTGACCTTGCGGAAGATGACCGATGGCCGCAGCGCCCGCTCACAGGCGTTGTTGGTGTATGGCACGTCGCGGCGGGTGACGAAGCGGAACAGGTCGTCCCGGTCACGACGCATCGCGTTGAACAGGCGGCGGGCCGCCGGCGTGTCGGGGACGGCGCCCGACAACAGTCGGTTGAGACGGCGTTCGAGGTCGCCAAGGTATTGCCGCAGCGTGCTGTCCTTGAGGCCAGGCCGGCGACGGCCGATCGCCATTGCCTGCAACAGCAGGAACTTGAAGCCCATTGCGAACGCGGTATCACCTTCATCGATCGCGTACTGGGCATCGCGCAGCAGATGCGCGAGACAAAGCTGGCGCTCCGCGCCATGGCCATCCTGCGCGGCGTAGCGATCGGCCACCCAGATCTCCGGCCGGGCGCCTTCGAGGAACGCCTCGACCACCGACGCCGCTCGCTGCGGCACAATGACGTGGCAGATCGCTGTCGAGGACAGCAGCACCCACTGCCACCAGGTCTTGCCACCGACCCGCGCCGAGGTTTCGTCCGATCCCACCACGGCACTCGCCCGCTCCGCCGCGGCGATCGGCGCCGCCGCGGTCACCAGCGGTTTCTGCGCGCGAGCCAGAATATTGGCGATCGCCCCCTCGCTGACGGCGACCCCGAAAACTTCGCCGAGCAGGCGCGACAGCCGCTCGAAGCTGATCGCCTGGGTCACGTGCAGATGAATGATGAGCGCGCACAACCCGGGGCCGAACGGCGAGCCGGGAGCGAACCCCTCCGGCGCCGGCGCGGTCCAGCGCCGGTGGCAGCACGGGCAGGTGCCGTGATGACGGTTGATGCGGGTGACCACGGGGCGGATCGACGGCAACTCGACGTGGTCGTAGGCGTGAATGCCGGGTTGGGCGGCCGAACCAAGCGGGTTGGCGCAATGCGGGCAGGCATCGAGCGTGGTTTCGATGACACGGTCGGGGGGCTCGGCCAGCGGGCGCGCCACACCAGGACGACCGCGACGGCGCTGCTTTTTCGGGGGATGATCCGGACGGTTCGCCTTCTCCCCGCGCGACGGCGGTGTGCTGGAATTGTCCGGGGTCTTGGGAGGAACGTTGATCCTGGCTTGCAGGTCCGCGACCTGTGCGGTCAGCGCCTCGATCTGCGCCTGTTGGGCCAGAACCAGGGCAACAAGGTCATCCGTGGCAAGGGCAAGAAGGGCTGCGCGATTCACGATCAGGGTGAATTGTACCCGCCGTGACCATGTCAAGCCGATCGCTCATGGCATCATCCCGCCGCACCGGCCCCGAGGGGTGAGCAGTTACGTGCAATGCGCTGAACGAGGCGTCGATGACATTGCCAGAGACGCCGACAGTGGACCAGCGCCCGAGCGAGGGGGCGTTGACATCATGGCTTTCAATCATCACCCGGGTCACTGCCTTGGTGCCTTCCTCCGGGGTCAGGATGCGCACCCGGTAATCGGTCAGCTGCATGCCCAGCAGCGCCGGGAACAGCGGCAGCAGCACCTTGCGCAGCGCGGTATCCAACGCATTGACCGGACCGTTGCTCTCGGCGACGGTCATCTGCATCTGGCCCTGCACCTCCACCTTGACGGTAGCTTCCGACAGGGTGATCAGCTCGCCCCCGGCATTCCAGCGCCGCTCGTCGATGGCGCGGAACGAGACGACACGGAAGAATTCGGGCACCTCGCCCAGGGTGCGGCGAGCAAGCAGTTCGAAGCTGGCCTCGGCACCGTCATAGGTATAGCCCTCGAATTCGCGCCGCTTGACGATGTCGACCAGCATCGGAATGCGCGGATCATCGGCCGCCACGATAATGCCGGTCTCGGACAGGCGGGTGATCAGATTGGCCCGGCCGGCCTGGTCGGAGACGATGATATGGCGGCGATTGCCCACCCGCGCCGGCACGACATGTTCATACGTCGTGCTGTCGCGGGCCATCGCCGCGGCATGCAGCCCGCCTTTATGGGCAAAGGCGTTCTCGCCGACATAGGCGGCATAGCGGTTGGGCGCGCGGTTCAGCCGCTCGTCCAGCATACGGCTGACCTCGGTGAGGCGGCGCAGGCCTTCCTCGCTGACGCCGGTCCGGTAGCCCAGCTTCAGCATCAGCGTCGGGATCAGCGCGGTCAGATTGGCATTGCCGCAGCGCTCGCCCAGGCCGTTCAGCGTGCCCTGGATCATCCGCGCCCCGGCCGCCACCGCGGCCAGGCTGCCGGCCACGGCAGTTTCGGTATCGTTATGGGTATGAATGCCGATCTGCGCCCCCGGGAGGGCCGCCACCACCGCGCCGACAATGGCCGAGATCTGCTCGGGCAGGGTGCCGCCATTGGTATCGCACAGCACCAGCCAGGCGGCACCCGCCTGCTGCGCGCGGCGCAGGCAGGACAGCGCGTAGTCGGGGGTGCGCTGATAGTCGTCGAAGAAATGCTCGGCATCGAACAGCACGTCGCGGCCGCGCCTGACCGCCTCGGCCACGGAATCGCCGATCAGGTCGAGATTTTCTTCCGGCGTCACCCCCAAAGCGAGTTCCGCCGCCAGGTCCGACGCCTTGCCCACCAGGCAGACCGCCGCCGTGCCCGCCTGCAGCACCGCGCCGAGGCCCGGATCATTGGCCGCACTGCGCCCCGGGCGCCGGGTCATGCCGAAGGCGGTCAGAGCGGCGTGGCGCAGCCGCGGCGGGCTGGCGAAAAACGCATCATCGGTCGGGTTGGCCCCCGGCCAGCCGCCCTCGATGTAATCGACGCCGAGGCGGTCGAGTTCAGTGGCGATCACCTGCTTGTCCACCACCGAGAAATCGACCCCCTGCGTCTGTGCGCCGTCGCGCAGGGTGGTGTCGTACAGCACGATGCGGCGGTCCGGGGCCACGGTGAGGTGATCCGGCGAGGAGGCGGCAGCGAAAGCAGCGGGCGTCAGAGCCGTCATGGAGCAACAGTCATGGCTGGGGGTCATGGCCAGGACGGCCGCGCGCCATAACGCCAGCCTGCCGCCGAGCCCGGGGGGCGCAGAATGGCCCATTTGCCGGCACGCCTCAAGGATGGGCCGCCGCGTTGTCCGGGCTTCACACGCGAGGTTCTGTTGCAAGCTCGGTTGAAGAGCCAAGCGAGGGCTTACGCCGGGCTTTGGTCAGGCGGCGAGTTGGAACAGTTCAGCCACGAAGACTGGCTGGGCCTTCATGTCGCGACCGCCGATCTTTCTAACCTCTCCCTTCCGTATCATCGCCATCGCCTCGTCGCCAGCCAAGGTTCGTCGGGCGGTTCGGAAGCTGCCAAAGCCGAGCCCCGGCCCGGTCAGGCGTTTGATCCGCCGATGGTCCTGTTCCGTTATGGTGTTCAGGTACTGGCATTGCCGCAGCCGGGACCGCCGCCACAGTTCGCCGCCGCGGCATCCCGCCTGGCCGAGAGCAGGCAGTCGATGGTCCGGCCGCGGCCGTCGACCGCTCGATACAGGCAGGTCCAGCGGCCCTTGGTCTTGATGGAGGTCTCGTCGACCCGCCATGAGCCATTGCATGTGCGCAGATGCGGTCTCAGCCGCTTCTCCAACGCGGCAGGCGTAGGCCTGGATCCAGCGGAAGATGGTCGTGTGGTCGACCTTCACGCCCCGATCCGCCAGCATCAGTTCGAGGTCGCGGTAACTCACCGGGAACATCAGATACCAGCGGACCGCCCACAGGATCACCTCCCCGGTGAAATGCCGCCCCTTGAACTCCGCCCCCCCCTGCGTCCTTGCCCTCTTCCTCGGGGCCGATCATACCCAGGCCGGAACCTATCGCCAACTTTGCAACAGAACCCGGCGCGGTCCCTGCGGGGGATCGGCCTGCGACTCCGTGACGCGTGCCGAATGGCGAGGTTCTCAACTCCCCGGAAGAGAGCCTCGGTGACCGGCAAACACATCACTGATCAGCAGGTTCAATCCTGTAGCCCGCTGCGGACGGGCGCACGCCGCCGCCAGCGCCGCAGCCGGCCGGTCAGGCCGGTGCGGCTGAGCAGGTCGAGCGTGGTGCGCCGCAGCCAACGGCTGCCCACATGCAGCCCGAAGGCCAGCGCCGGCAACGGGCGTCGCCGGGCGAGCAGCAGGCTCACGCGGTAGTCGGTGTGGGTGGCCAAGCGCTGCTTGTAGCCAGCATCGCCCAGGCCAAAATCAATGCTATCGCAGGCTGAATCCTCGGCAAGCAGTTCGACCGCCCGGAAGGTAAGGTAGGAGCCGGGGGCGAGCGCCTCATAGGCTTGGTTGAAGGCCAGGTAGTCAAGCGCGAAGGTCCCGCCGTGCAGGCCACCAATCCAGTGGGCCACGGGCTCGTCGCCCAGGTGCAGCACCCAGGCGCGCAGTTCCCCCCGCTCGGCCTGGGCCAGCAGCCGCGCCCGCAACTCCGTCCTCGCACGGAATCCCACGCCGAGGCGGCTCTGGTAGGAGCCGCGCATCACCACCTCGGCCGCACCCATCAGCGCGCCCACCTCGGCCGGCGCGGCATAGGCGCGCAGTTCCAACGCGCCGCCGGCCGCCGCCTTCAGGTCACGCTCGCGCCGGCGCTTCTTCTCGCGCGCGTTGCGCGACAGCACGGGCCCGCGCGGCACTTCGCCCCGCGGCAGCTCCATCCGGTGGTGCACGATGCGCGCCGTCCGTGCAGGGCCGAGCAGCCGGGGCCAAGCCTGCTCCATTCGGAGGGCTAGATACGAGCCTTCGATCAGGTAATCGAGCATCAGGAAGGCCGCACCCTCGGCGTCGAGCAGGCCGCGCAGGGCCGTCACCAGTGCCTCGGCCTGGGGTGTTAGGATCTCGCCCACCACGCCCTGGAGGATAAGGCGCAGCCCGCGCTGGCGCGGCAGCCAGGTGGGCCCGACCGTCAAATCCTCGATCCGGCAGATGAGGGCCGCGACGGCATCCTCGCCCTCCTCGGCTATCAGCACCCGCCAGCCATGGCATTCGGGAAGCTGCGCCGCGACAAGTGGAAAGAAATAGGGGGCGGCATCACGCGCGCGGCCGGCAGCGCGGAAGAACCCTTCGTAACGGACCAGAGCCTCGATGTCCCGGACGATGCGCACGGTCAGAGGTGCCATATCAGCCGCCCAGGCTCCGCCGCCCGGATGGGCGCAGAGCGGTGACAGCTCGATGCGGCACCGTCCTGGGACCGGCGATCCTCAGCGTGCGGAGGCGCCTCTCTACTCATCCGCTCATTTATATCAAGCATGATATGAAATATCACGCGTCGAAATCACTTTCAACCGGTCGTCAGGGCGATTCGGTTCTGCGTCCGCCTGACAGTTTGGGCTGGCGAGGCGAGGGTCTCCCGATTCAAGATGTTGTACGATTCAGGTCGAGAGCTTCGCAGATGTCGTGTATGACGGCGGAGGTTGGCACGGAGGGGCATGCGCTGGCGTCGTGCGTCCTCGCCCTTTTCCTCGGGGCCGATCATGCCCCGACCGGCCCCCATTGCCAGCTTTGCAACAGAACCTCAAGGGCCGCTCAGGGCAATCGGGGGAAGGAAGTGCGTGACAAAGCGCCAAAGTGCTGAATCTGTGACGGTCCTCTGAACCGATTGACGGAGGACTGCGATGGATGGCGCAGCGGCGGACGACGGGGCAGCTTTCGAAGCGACGGCTTTTCTCCGTCATTTCAATGACATGCCGGACCCGCGCCAGCGCGGCAAGGTCACCTATCCGCTCGCTGAGGTGCTGTTGCTGGCTCTGCTCGGGGTGCTGGCCGGAGCGGACAGCTTCGTCGAGATCGCCCGGTTCGGCGAGAAGAAGCTCGACCTGCTGCGGCGGTTCCGGCCGTTCCGGGACGGCACGCCGTCGCACGATCACCTTGGCGACATCTTCGCCACGCTGGACGCCGAGCACTTCCAGCGCTGCTTCGTCGCCTGGGTCGGCTCGGTGACGGGAGCGCCTGCCGGCGTGATCGCCATCGATGGCAAGACCTCGCGTCGATCCACCCAGAAGAAAGGCGGCAAGGCCGCCATCCACATGGTCTCGGCCTTCGCAGCACGCCAGCGGCTCGTGCTCGGCCAGGTCAAGGCGGCGGAAAAATCCAACGAGATCATTGCTATCCCCAAACTGCTGGATATGCTGGCGATCGAGGGCGCGATCGTCACCATCGATGCGATGGGCTGCCAGCGCGACATCGCGCAAAAGATCGTCAACAATAAAGCCGATTACGTCCTGGCGCTGAAGGGCAATCAAGGCACGATTCGCGAAGATGTCGAAGTCTTCGTCGCCGAGCAGCAGGCAAGCGGCTTCGCAGACACCAAGATAAGCCAGGATAGGACGGTCGATGGCGATCACGGCCGCATCGAGACGCGAACGACAACCGTGATCCACGACGTCGAATGGCTGCGCAAGCGCCACAACTGGCTCGGCCTGAAAAGCATCGTCATGGTCGAAAGCAGCCGTGAAATCCCAGGATCAGCCCCGGGAACTGAGAAATTAGAGCACGAGACACGTTTCTACATTACCTCACTGGCCTTGCTAGCCGGTCTGCTGTGGCCAATCGTGCGCAGTCACTGGGCGGTCGAAAATAGCCTGCACTGGGTGATGGACATGATCTTCCGCGACGACGAGTTCCGCATCCGAACCGATCATGCCCCAGCCAATTTCACCACCATCAAACACATGGCCCATAACCTGATCCGAAACGCCTCCGGCAAGGACTCCATGCGGGTCAGGCGAAAGATCGCCGCCTGGGCCTCAGCGCTCACGAGAATTGACCCGGGGTTGCTCACGGAAGTTGACCCACTGACTTTAGTCCTACCGTTCTGACGATTGTCGTTGGTTGTCCCGGTCTGGCGCCCGCTCCGGGGTGGCGGCGCCTGCGACAACGCCGGTGCGGCGGCATTTGATCGTCGCTGGAGACATGATCAGGACCGGATACGGTCTTGGCGGGGTTGGCACGGGGGATAACAGAGGCACCGAGCACCTCGGCAAGCTGCCGGGAGCCTGCCAGACTTGAGGGCAAGCACGGCGCCGAACTCAACCTGCCAGTTTTGTCTCGACGCCGTGCCCCACATCGTGACGGGCACGAATGCAGGGCGAGTATCCTGCCGACGGTGGCGTTCGTCTACGCCGCGTCTGCGTCGATGCGCAGAGCGAGCCGGGGTCTGGTCGTCTGTTCCTTTGCAGGAAGTGCAGTAGCGAAGTGGTCGTGTGCCGCCACTGCGACCGCGGGCAGATCTACTGTTTCGGCGACTGCGCCGGACAGGCGCGTCACCAGACGCTGCGGAAGGCAGGCGAGCGCTATCAGAAGACCCGTCGTGGCCAGGAGAAGCATGCCGCCCGGATGGGCCACCTGCGAGCGCGCAGAAAAAAAGTGACGCATCAGGGTTCACCCCCGCCGCCGGCGGGTGATCTGCTGGCGGCCGGCGCGATGGCGACCTCGCGCGACGACGCATCTCCGGCCGAGCCGCCCCGGCGAGCGACGACGCCCTGCCATTGGTGCGGTCGTCCCTGTCTGCCGCCGCTTCGCCCGGGGTTCCTGCGCCGCCGCGATCCCCGTCGCGGCCGTGTTGGCCACGCCCGGACGGAGCGCAATGCCCCATGGTGAACCCGATTGATGCGGCGGCGAGGATCCTGCGGGACGTGACCGGGGCAAGCGGGCCGTCCCGCCGGCGATGACGTCCATGGACAGCCATCGTCTGGAGCTTGACCTGCACCAACTGGACCTGCGCTTTGCCGCCAGCCGCCTGGTGGAGCCGCAGGCGGTGGCGCGGATCGCCCAGTCCATCGAGCGGTGCGGTCAGATCGTGCCCTGCATTGTGGCGCCCGCTCCCGGTGGGGCCGGCGCGGGCGCAGCACCGCTGGTGCTGATCGACGGGTATCGGCGCGTCGCCGCGCTACGCCGGCTGGGCCGCGACACGGCCAGTGTCGAGCAATGGACCTGTGGGCTGGCCGAAGCGGTGCTGGGGGTGTTGGCGCGCGCGCAGGATCGCTCGTTCGCCAGCATTGAGGAGGCGTTGCTGCTGCGCGAGCTGATGCAGGGCCAGGGCCTGTCGCAGCAGGAGCTGGCGCGTCGGTGCGGGCGCGACGTGAGCTGGGTGAGCCGGCGGCTGCAACTGCTGTCGGGTTTGCCCGATGCGGCGCTGGCGGCGGTGCGCACCGGCAAGCTGTCGGCTTGGGCGGCCAACCGGGTGGTGGTGCCGTTGGCGCGTGCCAATGCCGCCCATGCCGACAGCCTGCTGGCGGCGCTGGCTGCGTCACCGCTGTCGACCCGCGAGTTGCAGTGCTGGTTCGCCCACTACCAGCAGGCCGCGCAAACGGTGCGCGAACGCATGGTCGGCGATCCCCGCTTGTTTCTCGACGCCCTGCGGGCGAACGACGAACGGCGCGCCGGCGAAATTCTGCGGGACGGCCCGGAAGGCGAATGCGTCGTCGATATGCGCTGCCTCGAGGCGGTCATCGCGCGCCTGACGGGTCGCGTGGCGGCGCTGCAATCGGTGCCGCCGGCGCTGATCGCGGCGGTGCCGCGTCTGTGGTTGGCGCTCGACGTCCTGGCGATTGCGATCGACCGGGGGGATGCACGTGACCCCGGCTGAGATTCGCACCGCGGTGCGCACGCTGCAGGTGCAGCGGCACAGCCTGCGCGAGATCAGCCGCCTGCTGGCGCTGTCACGCAACACCGTGCGGCGCATCCTGCGTGAGCCGGACGGCAACGTTGCCGAGGTGTTGCCGTGCGACGAGGCGACGCTGGTCCGCGTGAAGGCTGCCTTCGAGCAGGCTCGCGGCAACGTGGTGCGGGTGCGCGAACTGCTGGCCGACAACGGTCTGGAGGTGTCCTACAGCAGCTTGACCCGTTGGGTGCGGGAGGCCGGCCTGCGCAGTCCGCCGCGGCGTGCCGGCGAGTACGACTTCGCGCCCGGGCAGGAGATGCAGCACGACACCTCGCCGCATCGCGTGACCTTCGCGGGCGCCGGCAAGCCGGTGATCACGCAATGCGCCGGTCTGGTGCTGGCGTACTCGCGCCGGCTGTTCATCCAGGACCTATCCGCGGTTCACCCGCTTCGAGGCCCGCGCGTTCCTGCTCGAGGCCACGCGCTTCATGGCCGGTGCCTGTCCGGTCTGCATCATCGACAACACCAGCGTGCTGCTCGCCGCCGGCGCCGGCGCCGAGGCCCTCATCGCCCCGGAGATGGCGGCCTTCGCCCGCACTCTGGGCTTCCGGTTCCGCGCCCACCGGGTCGGGAATCCAGATCGCAAGGGCCGGATCGAAAGACCATTCGGCTATGTCGAGACGAATTTCCTGGCAGGCCGAAGCTTCGAAGATTTCGACGACCTCAACCGCCAGGCACTCGCCTGGTGCCGCGAGGTCGCTAACCGCAAGCCCAAGGCAGCGCTCGGCATGTCGCCTGATGCGGCCTACGTCATCGAGCAGCCGCACCTCGTGCCGCTGCCCGACGCGCTGCCGCCGGTCTACGAGTTGCTGGAACGCGTCGTCGACCTGCACGGCTTTGTCAGCGTCGATACCAACCGCTACTCCGTGCCCGAGCGCTTCGTCGGCAAGTCCGTCGCTGTCTACAAGCACCCCGCCGAAATCC
Organism: uncultured Alphaproteobacteria bacterium; assembly: GCA_963709085.1. Classification (GTDB taxonomy): domain Bacteria; phylum Pseudomonadota; class Alphaproteobacteria; order Acetobacterales; family Acetobacteraceae; genus Rhodovastum. The sequence continues at coordinate 1,351,719 of CAVPVB010000007.1, read as the reverse complement.
ATGTCCGCCGCAAGGACACGACGATCGCCGTCCACCCGCGGCTGATCGCCGAGCGCGATGCCAGGAGCACCCTGCCTGGTCATCATACCATCCCCGTGCGGCAGGGTCGCAGCGCGGCGGCGGAAGAGGCATTGCTGAGCGGCCACCATCCCAGCCTCGACCGTTACGCCGCCGCCCTCAAGCTGCGCAGTCACGGATACGGGCGACGGCCACTCCGCCGGCTGATCGAAATGAAGCGCACCTACCCGGCCGGCCCGTTCATCGCCGCCATCGAGCAAGCCCTGTACTACGGCCTGTTCGACCTCGGCCGGCTTGAAGATCTCATCCTCAAACAGGTCGCCGGCGACTTCTTCGCACTGACCAGCGGGAAAGACGACGATGCATGACAAGCTGCGCGCGCTGATCGCCCAGTTGCGCCTGCACGGCATGGCCGAGGCACTCGACGCCGAGATCGAACGCGCCGAGCGCGAAGCGATCGCTGGACCCGAGTTGCTGTACCGGCTGCTCGGCCAGGAGGCCGCCGCCCGCCGCGAACGCAGCCTGGCGTATCGTCTGGGACAGGCGCGTCTGCCATGGCGGTGGTCACTCGACAGCTTCCCGTTCGATCGGCAGCCCGGCGTGAGCCGCGCCCAGATCCAGACACTGGCCGGGCTGGACTTCCTGCGCCGGACCGACAACGTCCTGCTCATCGGCAAACCAGGCACCGGAAAGACCGGCCTGGCGATCGGTCTGTTGCGCGAGGCCTGCCTCAACGGCTACCGTGGCCGCTTCATCAACGCTCAAGTCCTGCTCGATGAACTCTACGCGTCTCTGGCCGATCGCACCACCACACGGCTGCTGGCTCAGCTGAGTTGCATGCAGCCCTTGCTGATTGACGAGCTGAGCTACCTCACGATCAAGCCGGAACAAGCAAACGCATTCTTTCGTCTGATGGACCAACGCTACAACCGGGTCTCGACGATCATCACCACCAACCTTGAACTGTCCGACTGGTACGAGCTGTTCGACAAGAAGCCGCTGGTCGATGCGCTGCTCGATCGCCTGCAGCACCACTGCATCACCATCCGCATCAACGGCCCGTCCCTGCGCAGCCCGGAGCCTCCGGCGCCAGCGTCGCCAACACCGGCGCGCCGCAGCACCAAGACCTGAAGGCCCCAGCAACACCACCGCCGCAGCACCGAGGCGGTGCCACGGCGCGCAAGGCGCGTCAACAGGTGGGTGCTCACCATGCTCGAAAATCGGCCCGCGCCGATTTTCTGCGCGTGGCTCCGCTCCCGCCGCGCAAGAAAGCGCGCGGCGCCTTTGACTCGCCTCCCGCGCCGTGGCCTGCGGGTGGTGTCGGGACGGAAGGCGTCCCGACAATTCGACGCCCGGCGTCGAACGGAAGGCTGGGGTTTGGCAGCCGTCACGTCACGATCAATCGCGCCGTCGGGCCGTTGAGCCAAGTCAGCGCTGCCGGCTCTTCCCGGCCCGGCAGCCGCCGGGGGTGTGCCCGCCTCGCCGCGACAGGACGCGCCGCCAGGGCCGTGACACGCGGCGACTTCTGACCGTTGTCATCACTGGGTCTCACGGGGTGTGAGGCCCGGGCGGCAGGCATGGAGCCTTCGGTCAGGCGAAGGAAAATTTGCCGCCGACCACGGCGGCTACCGGCCGATCAGGCCACCTGACCACAAACTCATGCGCACCTACTGGGTCAACTTCCGTGAGCAACCCCGGGTCAATTCTCGTGAGCGCTGAGGCCTGGGACGATGAGTTCCTCGCAAGCCTCATCACCCCATGAAACCTTCACCCGATTCCCCTGAGGGGCCGCTGGACCTGCCTGTATCGAGCGGTCGACGGCCGCGGCCGGACCATCGACTGCCTGCTCTCGGCCAGGCGGGATGCCGCGGCGGCGAAGCAGTTCTTCCGCAAGGCGCTCGGCCGGCCGCACACGATGAACCCGCGCACGATCGCCGTCGACAGGAACGCCGCCTGTCCGAAGGCCGGTGCCGAGATGACGGGCGCCGGCGAACTGTGGCGGCGGTCCCGGCTGCGGCAATGCCAGTACCTGAACACCATAACGGAACGGGACCATCGACGGATCGAACGCTTGACCGGGCCGGGGCTCGGCTTTAGCAGCTTCCGAGCCGCCCGACGGACCTTGGCTGGCGACGAGGCGATGGCGATGATGAGGAAGGGACAGGTTCGCAAGATCGGCGGTCGCGACATGAAGGCCCAGCCAGTCTTCGTGGCTGAACTGTTCCAGCTCGCCGCCTGACCAAAGCCCGCCGTAAGCCCTCGCTCGGTTCTTCAACCGAGTTTGCAACAGAAGCGTCCCGGTCCCCATGGCTGTTCAATGCTCTTGACTGGCCAGAGTGAGTCCGATCTGCAACACCCCGCGGTAAAGTGAAGCCATTGGAATCAAGGCGGATTCTCGAATTGGCGGAAGTCTGACTCCTGGGGCGGCAACCAAGGAGGAGGTTGCCGTGGCTGCATTCGCGCCGTTGCTGGACTTGCTGGCAGAGGTTCCTGACCCGCGGCGGGCGGAGGGCAAGCTCTACAAGCTGCCGTATGTGTTGCTGTTCGCCATCCTCGCCATCGTGACCGGCAGCAACTCATACCGGGGCGTCGTCACCTTCATCGACGTGCACCGCCGCCGGCTGAATGAGGTATTCGGCCTGACATGGCGCCGTGCGCCAGCGCACACCGCCATCCGCTATATCCTGCAGGGCCTTGATCCGGCCGCGGTGGAGGCGGTCTTCCGCCGCCATGCCGCGCTACTGCAGGCAGCCCGAGCAACGTCAGGACAAGGCAGCATCGCGCTGGACGGCAAAACGTTGCGCGGCAGCTTCGACAACTTTCGTGACCGCGCCGCCGCTCAGTTGCTGAGTGCCTTTGCCACCGACACCGCGCTGGTGCTCGCCCATGTCGACATCGACGAGAAGTCCAACGAAATTCCGGCCGCGCAGGCACTGCTCGCCGAACTCGGCGTTGCTGCCTGCGCCATCGTCACGCTCGACGCGCTGCACTGTCAAAAAAACTGTTCGAGGTCGCCAGCGACGCCAACATCACCCTGATCGTCCAGGTCAAGGACAACCAGCCGACCCTGCACCAGCAGGCTCAGGAGATCAGCGCGACCACCGCTCCGCTCAGTTCCGCCCGCAGCCACGACAGGGGCCGTAATCGCGACGAGACGCGCCTCGTCACCGTCTTCGATCCCGCCGACAAGCTCGCCCGCACCGATTGGCATTCCCACGTCGCTGCCGTCATCCGCGTCGAGCGCAATGTCTACACCCGCAACAGTAAGACCGGTCTGCTGCACCATTCTTCCGAGACCGCCTTCTACGTCGCCAACGCGCCGCTCACCGCTACCCGCGCCGCCGAGGCCATCCGTGCGCACTGGGGCGTCGAAACCACCTCGCACGACAGCCGCGACGTCACCATGGGCGAGGACCCCTCGCGCATCCGATCCAATCCCGGCCTGTTCGCCCGCGCGCGCAGCTTCGCCTTCAACATCCTCAAGGCAAACCAGACCAATACACTCAGCCAGGACCGCTACCGTGCCTGCCTCGCCGGCCTCGATAACCTCCTCAAACTATTCGGTGTGGTATAGCGTTGAACAGCCTTGCGCCGCGTCCCAGAGTGAAGAATGTTCAGATCGCGGCATTGGCGGCGGGAGAGCTCATGACGGATTCACCTGCGGCGGACGTTCCAGAAGGTCGGAAAACCCTGCAGCATGCCGGTTAGGTCGCTGCGAAAAGCGGTCGGTTGCATGTTCTGACCAAGCGGCACGTAGGGCACGTCGATCCATGCCTGGAGTTGAATCTCTCGGGCAATGCGCTGCTGCTCTGGAAGGCTCGTGCTCGCCATCCAGTCCTGCCGAAGCGCCTCAATGCGTGGGCTGTCCGGCCAGCCGGCCCAGCCGCGAGCGCCGTTGCCGCGCAAAGAAGTATGGATGACAGGCGTCAACATGTCCGTGCCGTACCAGCCATTGGTGACAAAGGCACTCCACCCGCCACGATCCACCGGTCCACGGTTCTCGCGTCGCTGCACCAGGGTATTCCAGTCGGTTGTCTGGAAGTCCACGATAAAGCCGCCGCGCTGCATCTCATCGGCAAGCACGGAACAAAGGCTACGGTATGGAGGCAGGTCGGCGGCGACCAGCAGCGCCACGGGTTCGCCCTGGTAGCCGGCGGCGGCAAGGGCCGCGCGCACGGCCGGGTAATCGCGCTTGCGGGTCAGCACCTCGAGCCCGGCGTCATTGGCCATCGGCGTATCGGGGCAGAACACGCCGACCGGCGCATGCCGATATGTGGCCTCGTCCCCTACCACGGCCAGCATCAGTTCGTCCTGGTCGATTGCTCCCAGCAGCGCCCGGCGGATAGCTGGGTTGCTGAAGGGCGGCTGGAGGTGGTTGAGGCGAAGGACAGCGATCAACCCGTTCGGCTCCTGCACCTGCACGGTGACGGAGGGATCGCTGCGGGCAAGCGGCGCGAGGTCCGGCAGCAGGAAGTCGATCCAGTCAACTTCGCCATGGCGAAGCGTCGCCAGCGCGGTGCCGAAATCAGGAATGACGCGCCATTCGATGCGATCGAAATAGACGTGCTTGGGCCCTGCGGTGCCGCTCGGCTCACCCTCAGTACGTGGCCGATAGGCGCCGAAGCGCTCATAGGCCGCGCTGGCCCCGGGCACATACTCGGCGGCGAGGAAGTGAAATGGCCCGCTGCCGACCACTTCGGTGATCAGCCGGCCGCTGCCGGCCTCCGCCAGCCGTGCGGGCATTATCATTGGCGCCGCACCCTGCGACTTGCCCAGTGCCATCGGCAGTAGCGGGAAAGGCCGCTTCAGGCGAAACACGATATGCCGGTCATCCGGCGCGGAGAGTTCGTCGGTCGCGGTCATCAATTCCTGGCCGAACACATCCCGCGCCGCCCATCGACGGATGCTCGCCACGCAGTCGCGTGCAAGTACCGGTTCGTTGTCGTGGAACCGCAGGCCTTCACGCAACGTGAGGGTCCAGTGCAGACCGTCGGCCTCGACCGTATGTCCCTCGATCATCTGTGGCTGAGGCTGTTGCCGTGCATCGAGGCCGTAAAGGGTCTCGAAGACGAGAAACGCATGGTTTCGCGTACCGGCCGACGTTGACCAGTGCGGGTCCAGTGCGCCGGCGTCGTAGCGCGGCACGAACCGCAGGCGACTGGCATTCTCGGCCCGGGCGACGCTCGGGGCAGCCAGCGGTGGGACTAGGGAGGCAGCAGCCATGCCGCACAACAGCGAACGACGTTTCATAGGCTCGGGTCTCCTGACGAGTAATTGCTCACCCCGTTAGCGCCTGACCGACGGCGGGGCGGCGGGTTTGGTGGGCAAGATGGCGCTTGACGCGGTCAGGGGCGGGTCGATTCGCTGCGTGTGTGACCCAAGCCATCGCTCTTTCCAGCCTGACCGTCGCGGAGAAGGACGCGCTGATCCTGTCTCTGTTGGCGTTGGTTGGCAACTGGAGGCGGCGCTGGCGCAGATTGCGGCGTTGGAGGCGCGCAACGCCGATCTGCAAGCTCGGCTGGCCAAACTGGAGCGGCCGGGCAAGACGCCGAACAATTCTTCTCTGCCGCCGTCCAAGGGTCAGAAGTCCGATGGGCCTGCCCCCGGCCCCAAGCCGCCGCGCCGAGGTCGCCCCGGTGTCGGCCGACCGCATCGTCGACGCCAGGCTCAACGCCTTACCTTTACCCGCATCTAGAAAGATGCAATTTTATCATTATGTTAGCCTAGCCATCTGTGCGCCGTAGCTGAGGGAAGCCCCTTGGAACGCAGGTGCAGCATACGCCCGCTTTCGCAACGGGCATTTGGAAAATCTGCCATTTTCGGCGCTCGGCTGCGGATCGACATGATGTCGTTCTATAGTAGCGCAGGGCTTTGCCACGATGCGGGTAAAGGTAAGGGCTCAACGCCTGCCCGCACTGCACCGCCGCCTGGGCGGAAGTGGCACAGACGCCGCAACAGGTCTATGACCGCATCGAGATGCCGCCGATCCGCCCGGATGTCACCCGGGTGCGGCTGTTCGGCGGGCGCTGCCTGCTGCGGTGAGCGCGCACTGGCTGCCGCCCCCGCCGGGCTGGAGCCGGGCTCGCCATTCGGCAAGTCCGTTGAGGCGGTGGTAGTCTATCTGCATTACGCCCACGCGATCGGGCTGGAGCGACTGCGCTGCCTGCTCGGCGAGATCTTCGTGCTGTCGATCAGCGAAGGCGCGCTGTGCAACATCCTCGCCCGTGCCGCCGCGCTCCTGGCGGCGGCGGCCGAGGCAATCACCGCCACGGTCAAAGCCGCCGAGGTGGTTGCCAGTGACGAGACCTCGGTGCGGGTGATGAAGAAAACCCAGTGGGATTGGGTGTTCGTCACCGCGTTCGCTGTGCTGCACATCATCCGCCCCAGCCGCGGCGCCGATGTGGTGCGCGCCCTGTTCGGCACTATCCGCCCGAGGGTGTGGGTGTCCGACAACCTGGGCATCCAGCGCGGCCACGCCGATATCTGGCAGATGTGCCTGGCCCATCTGCTGCGCGACGTGCAATACGCGATTGACTGCGGCGACGAGGGTTTCTCGACCGCGCTGAAGTGGCTGCTGCTGCGTACCATCGCCATCGGGCGACGACGGCAGACGCTGCGCGACAGCACGCTGGCACAGTATCGCGCCGATCTGGATCGCAGACTGGACCGCCTGCTGGCGCTGCCGCGCCGCGGCGAGGTAGCCGAGAAATTGCGCCGCCGCATCGCCCGCGAGCGCGCGCATCTGTTCATCTTCGTCACCGACCGTGCCGTGCCGGCCACCAACAACTGCTCCGAGCGCGCGCTGCGTCCCAGCGTCATCTTCCGAAAGGTGACAAACGGCTTTCGCTCCGAATGGGGCACGCACACCTATGCCGCCTTCCGCTCCGTCGCCAGCACCGCCAAGGCCAACCGACGCTCCATTCTCAACGACCTCCACAGCGCCCTCGCAGCCACACCCAGAATCGCCATCGCTCAACCGGGGTGAGCAATTACGGCCAACCCATCGCAACGCCTGTCAGATGTTCTATACGAGCTGGCTGATTCTACAACCGGTCGCGTTCAACTTGGAACCCCTTTCCCAACGGACTCTCAGTGAAAATGAGGGATTCCTTAGAGTCCAATTGTTAATTGCAAACACGCCAATACACACCATTTCTGTCAATCGAGATGATGTCTGGGGATAAACGTCGCTTAGCGCAAAAATCAGCCACCGCGTTTCGGCAGGAAGCAAAATCGCCATAATCATCAATTATGATATACCCGCCGCACACTACCCGGTCATATAATGCATCGAGGGCATCCATCGTAGAACCGTAATAGTCGCCATCCAATCGTAGAATTGCTATTTTTTTATTGGTGCAGATGGTAAAGTTTCTGAAAACCATCATTTGATGAACTCTACATTCTCGTCAAGTAAACCAAAATCATTAAACGCTTCTCGCACCCGCTCAAGAGAAACGGCCAGCACGGAATTTCCAGTTAGGTCTATATCGACCTTGTCATTTTCGGTCTGAACTGGCATCCCTTCGAAGCTACCAGCGAGCCACACCTTACGATCCGTAACGTTAAGCGAATTCAGAACTCCTTTGGCGAAGATTGAAGCTCCGCCCCGCCAGACGCCGCACTCAACGAAATCGCCTGCAATATGGTCTTGAACCACAGATCTTATGCACTGCTCGATGTTGTCCAATCGACGATGCCCCACCATGGAGTAGCCAAACATCGGCCAGTCTTGACCCAGTTCTCTCCTAACGCGGTCGTAAGGAAGTCGCTTGACAAGCGAAAAACCTCTTTTATCCAATGCGTTAATAACAAGCGTTCTTATTGTATTAAAAAACGCCCCTCCGTTTAGTTGGCTGAATTACTAGCCACGAACTTTCTGGAAATAAAGACGCTGTAATGGTCTTTTTTAGCAATGAACAGTAATCGCAAGTCTCTGTCGTTGCTTTGTAAGAGTTAGTTCCGCTTGGTTGTCGTCTTACTCCAGTACTTGTCTCAGTGATACCACGCTCGTAGGGGGAGGTGTAATCTATCATTCGACTCTCTCTCGTACAGTGACAGCAAATGTGGCTCCTCGCCGTTTGGGATGGCCAGTCATGAGCGGCCTTGCTTGGCCCACTGAGGCTACCCACCTACTGGCGTTTCTTGGTTCGGCGGTAAGGAGCCGTTTCTTCGTCCCGGCCTGACGACCCCCAGGGCGTCCGCGCGCAGCCGCGGTCAAGGATGGCCGCAGGCCACCGCGCGAGCTTGCGCGGCGCGTAGCGTCCTTGACGGTGGCGAGCACAGCGCCAGGCTGGACCAGGACGGGGCCGGGCGTGGAGGGCCAACCATGCGTGACACATCTCTTCTGCAACAGGCGCTGGGCCTGACCCCGCCCTGGACGGTGAGCCGCAGCGACTTCGACCCTGAGGCGCACCGGCTCGATATCCAGATCGACTTTGCTCCCGGCAGCCGCTTTGCCTGCCCGGCCTGCGGCGCCGCGGACTGTCCGGCCCACGACACCGAGCGGACGAGCTGGCGCCACCTCAATTTCTTCCAGCACCAGGCTTGCCTGAACGCCTTACCTTTACCCGCATCTAGAAAGATGCAATTTTATCATTATGTTAGCCTAGCCATCTGTACGCCGTAGCTGAGGGAAGCCCCTTGGAACGCAGGTGCAGCATACGCCCGCTTTCGCAACGGGCATTTGGAAAATCTGCCATTTTCGGCGCTCGGCTGCGGATCGACATGATGTCGTTCTATAGTAGCGCAGGGCTTTGCCACGATGCGGGTAAAGGTAAGGCCTGAACGCCCGCGTGCCGCGGGTGCGCTGCGAGCAGTGCGGCATCAAGAAGATCGGCGTGCCGTGGGCACGGCCGGGCAGCGGCTTCACCCTGCTGTTCGAGGCAATGATCATGACCATGGTCCCGGCCATGCCGGTCAGGGCGGTGGCCCGGATGGTGGGCGAACACGACACCAGGCTGTGGCGGGTGATCCACCACTATGTGGACAAGGCCAGGGCCGCATCGGACGCCTCGGGCGTGAGCAGGCTCGCCGTCGATGAGACCGCCGCCCGGCGCGGCCAGGAGTTCATCTCGCTGTTTGTCGACATCGACCAGGCGCGGGTGCTGTTCGCCACCGAGGGCAAGGACGCTGCGAGCGTCGCGGCCTTTGCCGAGGATCTCACCGCGCATGGTGGCGACCCGGCGGCGATCGCCGAGGTCTGCATCGACATGAGCGCCGCCTTCATCAAGGGCATCGGCGAGAACCTGCCCAAAGCAGCCATCACCTTCGACAAGTTCCATGCGGTCAAGATCATCAACGACGCGGTCGATAAGGTGCGGCGCGAGGAGGTGAAGAGCCGACCGGAGTTGAAGAAGAGCCGCTATGTGTGGCTGAAGAACGCAACCAACCTCTCCGGCGGTCAGCGCGAGACCCGCGACAGCCTCGCCCGCAGCAACCTCAAGACCGCTCGCGCCTACCAGATCAGGTTGGCCTTTCAGGATCTGTATGATCAACCCTCGGTCGAGGCAGCGGCCGATCATTTCAAGAGATGGTACTTCTGGGCCACCCACAGCCGGCTCGAGCCAATGATCGAGGCCGCACGTACTGTCGAACGCCACTGGAACGGCGTATTGCGGTGGTTTCACAGCAATATTGCCAACGGCTTGATTGAGGGCATCAACAGCCTCGTGCAGGCCGCCAAAGCCAAGGCACGGGGCTACCGCTCAAACCGCAATCTCATAGCCATGGTCTACCTCCTCGCAGGGAAGCTCGACCTCCGGTTGCCCGCATCAGCCCGTTCCCATCCACGCATGACAGCGAGGAGCCGCAAATGTGCCATGTTCAGTCGTTGTTAACGATTGGAGATCGGAATAATGGGATTGTGACTTTGTCATCAGCGGCTAAGCTTCGAGTTTACGAAAACCAGCATTGGAGAATTTGAGCTTGCCCAGCTCATCATCATCATCATCGCCGCTGTGGTGACGAAAGCACTACCACCTCCTGCCCTTTGCGAGACTCAAATAACATACCCGATGATAATGATGCCCTCAAGCTGAATGCGAGTTTGAGATCGTCTAAAATTTGGAGGGTAATCTGGGGGGGTGCCCTGGCACCGCCTAATCAGCCTGGACCTGCCAATTGCGCTGCCCGGCAGCGGTTGACCGGCTCACGCGCGATAACGCCCGGTTCTTGCAGGAGTTGATGCATCGCCAAAATTGGCAGAATCATAAGAAAATCAGTCTGTTAATCGAGAGGGTCTCGATCCGGTTCTGTTGCAAACCCGGTTAAAGAGCCAAGCGAGGGCTTGCGGCGGGCTTTGGTCAGGCGGCGAGTTGGAACAGTTCAGCCACGAAGACTGCCTGGGCCTTCATGTCGCGACCGCCGATCTTGCGAACCTGTCCCTTCCGCATCATCGCCATCGCCTCGTCGCCAGCCAAGGTTCGTCGGGCGGTTCGGAAGCCGCTAATCTTACTGTGTCATAAACTGGGTGCGGCCGTGGCGTCGCTGGCAGCAGGGGCAGCGCGGGAGGCTACGAGCGATAGCGCGTGCGATGGCGACCCGGACGGAGGTAATCGCGTTGGGCACATGACGTTCAGGTCTGATCGGGGGATCCGCGGGGTCGATAACCAACGGGAAGGGGATATTCTTCGCCGAGAACTCCGTCGCGTGGCCCTGAGGGGGGAATTGTCTCCCTTTCGGAGACCAGGAATCCGAAGGCGGCTATGCACAGCGTGGCGTGGTGGTGAAAGCCACGCCAGCCTCGCCCTTCGTAGTGATCAAGCCCGAGTTCCTGTTTGAGGTCCTGATAGTCCCGCTCAATCCGCCAGCGCAGCTTGGTGGCGTTCACCAGGGCACGTCGGCTGATGTTCGCGGGCAGCGTGGACAGGAAATATTTTGTCGGCTCGGGTTCGTCGGCGGGCCATTCGATCAGGCACCATTCCTCGGGCCGCGGCGCGGAGCGTTCGTAATCGCGATGTGCGGGGCGGACACGCACGGCGGCGAAGCGTGAGGCGAGCCTGGTGTTGCTGCCTTCCCGCCAGGTAACCCCGCCGCCAGGCCGATTTTGGCAGGCCCAGCGCCAGTTGTTTGGCTGAGACCGGCTGATGCTCGGCGTCGCGACGAATCGCGGACGGTGGACGACCCCGACCACTCCATTGCTTCGGCGGCAGAGGCTCGGCGCCGGGCGGCCACAGGCTGATGGAGGACTGAATGCCGACGGCATAGGGAAGGCGGATCTCGGTGATGCCGTCCCGGAAGTCGGTGTCGGTGCCGTAGCCTGCGGCGGCCAATACAACTTTGGCTTCGATCCCGGCCGCGCGAGCGGCACGGAGCTGGTCCAGCGCTATTTGGGGCTTGGTCTGGAAGACGACATCATCAGGCACGCCTGCCTGAGCTCGCCGGTCAGGGTCATCGACCCACTCATGCGGCAGATACAGGCGATAGGCGATGGGCACGCTGGCGTAATCATTGGCGGCCGACAGGCTCACGGCAACCTGGCAGTTGTCCTGTTTGCCAAGCTGCCCGCAGTACTGCCGCGCGACGCCGACCGAGTGCCGGCCTTTCTTCGGCATGCCGGTGTCGTCGATGATCAGCGCGCGGATCGGGCCACGCTGCTTGATGATGGGCAGGACGCGCGCGCGCACCGCCGCCAGCACGGTGTCGTCCGACCAATCGGATTTTGCCACGAAGTGATGGAGCGACTGATGCGCCGCCCGCACCCGCGCCGGCTGCACGCGCGGCCATCGGCTCGACACTTTTGCGGTCGTCGGGCAGCAGCAGACCCGCGCAATATGATTGGAACGGAGCCGCGCGATCGGCGTGTCCCAGCGCCGACGCAATCGCCTCGACATAGGCAGCGAACCGTGATTCGCTGGCGCCCGCTTTGGTTTCGAGACCCACAACCCGCCTCCACGAGTGAGAATCTCCATCCCTGCCAAATCCACGCCGAATCGGGCAACAACTTTATGACACAGTGAGATTAGATTCCCTGGACTCATCCGGTTTCAAGCCCCCCGCACCCGTTTCGAGACAGACTCTCAGCGGCCAACGCAAGGTAATAAGAACAAATAATGAACATTTGTCCTTCCGCGGCGAATACGCATATCATGCGCATTAGTGCAGGAGCCATACCCTTGGGTTACGACAGAGCCGCCTCCAAACGTCCGGTGAACATGACCTTGAACGAGGATCTCGTGCGCCGGGCGCGGGGTATCACCCCCAATCTGTCCGAGACGGTCGAACGCCTGCTGGCGGCCTTTGTCGACGGCGCCGAGGCACAGGCTGCCCGGCACGAGCAGCAGATCGCCGCCCACATCGCCGCCAGCGATGCCTTCGTCGCGAAACACAGCACGCTCGCGGACGAATTCGACAGCCTCTGATGTCCGAGCAATTCGACGTCCATCGCAATCCCGGACGGAGTCAGCGGGTCATCCCGTTTGTCCTCATGGTCCAATCCAACCGCTTTCGCCGCTCGAAGCGGCGGGTCATCGTACCCCTTGTGGCCGCAGAGGAGTTCGGCGCCGCCGACAGAGACGTTGGGCCGCACTTTGTGATCGATGACCGGCCGGTCGTCCTTGATCCGCTCCAGATCACGAATGTCCCACGCGACGCTCTCGGCCCCGCCATTGCCTCACTTGCGCCCGAGGATCACCGGATTATCAACGCCATGGATGCTCTCCTGAGCCGGGCCTGGCGATAGGGCGTTTGGCAGCCAACGAATGAAGAATTTCTGCGGCGCGAAGGCGCCGCCAACGCAAGTTGGATGACAAAAATTGACAAAATGGATACCCCATATGGACGATGAGCTGGCGGGTGATGTGATCGAGCGAGCCCAGCATTGCCACCTTCTTGGCCTGTCCTGGCGCCGGCACGCGCAAGTCCGCGCCGGACTTCGCCCACGCCCTGGCGAGATAGGGGTGCGTCGACGCCTCGCTCTCGTCGCCGTAAAGCAGAACGATGTCGCCGGCTTCGGCCTGACGCTTGCGGATTTGCGGCGCAAGCCGATCCGATCCACCTCGCTGGCCGTCTGGCGTCCCTTCAGCGTGTGCCGGGGCCGCCGCCAGCGGAACTTTTTTGGCAACGCCTCGGACAGCTGTGAGCGGCTGATGCGAACCCCCTCGCGCCCTTCTATTTCCGCGCGCAGGCGGGGAATTGTCCAGTTCGGCCGGTTGGCCACCGGCTCTTCAAGCAGCGGTGTGGCCACACGCAACGCCACTGAACTCTTCACCGGCAACGGCCCAGGCGCGATGCGCGCCTTCAACGCGTCGACACCGCCCTTGCCAAAATCGCTGCGCCACAGCCGAACCGTGTCTTCCCGAACACCGAACGCCGCTGCAATCCGCCGGCTGGTCCAGCCCGCCGGAGTCAGCAGCACGGCACGTGCCCGGTCCGCCTCTCCGCGATCTCGCGACCCCGCGAGAGCCGCCAGGCCAAGCCGCTGTGCCTCGGTCGCCGTAACCGGAGACTTGCCACCCATGCCGCGCCCACCCGACCCGGTGCCAACAGAGAATCCCACAACCATTCCGTTGGTCAACCAACCGGAATCTGCTTAGGCGCTGCGTGCTGGCCCAGGCGGACACCAGATGCAGCGGCTTCTGGCCATAACGGCGGTCGTGGCTGCGCCGCGAGGTCTTGCCATCAATGGCGATCAGGTCGGCGGCATCAGGGGGCAACGACGTGGCCCAGGCCGTCAAGCACGCCCGAAACAACGCAGGATCAAAGCGGTTCATCACCACTCATAACCAGTCCGCGCCGGGAATGTCGAAGTGGAACTCCGAGAACAGCCGCAGGAAGATCAGGTGGATCTCGCCCCATTTCACGATCTCTTCATAGTCGTCACAGCTGCAGACGCTGGCAGCAACCACCAGCAGCAATACCTCCGGCAGCGGATACCGCACCTTGGCGGGCTCGCGCGGGTCCCCTACCTCAGCAAAATGGTCCAGCAGACTGCGCAGCCGCGCCTTGCCAAACGCCGCTTCAAACTCTGCCCCCGCCGCTCCGATATCCATCGTCGGACACTCCCCATCGGTCGTGACCCGCCATCAATCACACCCCACCGAGCCGCGGGAATCCCTCCTGTCAACCCAAAACCTGCCGTTAACCTGAACCCGTGGCCGTGGGAAGAACGCCAAAGTCGTTGACACGTTCCACCATATAGGCCATCTTTTGTGGCATTACTGCCAATGCAACGGGGCCCTTGAGAGCAATTAGGATTCCACAAGTGAACCTCAAGATATTGGCAGCGAAGATTGTTGACACACTTCGAACTGACGGCATCGCCGTGACGCTCAAGAAATCGCTCGCTAATATCCGGCACCGATCAGTGGCCGATGATTTCGACCAACTTTATGGAGTGGACACTGCAACTGTTACGCCTCTCTGGGAAGTTGAGATCGATTCTGGTAATGCAAAATCAGGAGTGCGCTACCAGGCTGTAGATCCCGACGTCATTCCACTGGGCCTTGCACTAATCAATGTTCCTGTCGAACAATTCAGTTTCGTCGATCTTGGATCTGGAAAAGGTAGAAGCCTTATAATCGCCGCGAAGATCGGCTTCAGGATAGTGATAGGTGTTGAATACGCGAAGGAGCTGGTCGAGGTTTCTCTGCATAATCTGGAAGCAACAAAAGTGACTAACGTGTCCGTGCTGCATGAGGACGCTGCGTCATATGAACTGCCGGCCGGTAATCTAGTAATTTTTATGTACAATCCTTTTAAGGAAGAGGTCATGGAGAAGGTTGTCTCAAATATCTGTACTGCTGTGGCTGCCAGACCCAACGATAAAATATTTGTCCTTTATTTCCGTCCTGATTGCGCGGCCGTGCTGGATGCGGCAGATTGTCTTCGACGAATTGGAAGCCCCACCGGCAGACACGATATAATCGCGTGGAAAGGCCAGATCCGCTGAGAGGCTGTCTCGAAACGGGTGTCGGGTGTCCACATCGACGGCTCCAGGGAAAGGGGGTATAAACTTTTAGATTCCCTGGACTCATCCGGTTTCAAGCCCCCCGCACCCGTTTCGAGACAGCCTGTTAATCTTACTGTGTCATAAACTGGGTGCGGCCGTGGCGTCGCTGGCAGCAGGGGCAGCGCGGGAGGCTACGAGCGATAGCGCGTGCGATGGCGACCCGGACGGAGGTAATCGCGTTGGGCACATGACGTTCAGGTCTGATCGGGGGATCCGCGGGGTCGATAACCAACGGGAAGGGGATATTCTTCGCCGAGAACTCCGTCGCGTGGCCCTGAGGGGGGAATTGTCTCCCTTTCGGAGACCAGGAATCCGAAGGCGGCTATGCACAGCGTGGCGTGGTGGTGAAAGCCACGCCAGCCTCGCCCTTCGTAGTGATCAAGCCCGAGTTTGTTGAGTGCCGTTGAGAACTGACCGGGCTGGGCCGGGAATTTCCACTGAGAATTGACCCATGTTCGAACCTACCGCGGCTGGTAACAGCCGGGGGTGCAGGGAGTGATCGACATGGCGTTTTTGAGTGTCATCCGACGCTGGGCGTTGCGCGAGGGAATCTCGATCCGGGAGATTACGCGGCGCACTGGGCTGTCACGGAACACGATTCGCAAATACCTGCGGTCGGGCGAGGTGGAGCCGAAGTTCAAAGTTCCGAAGCGGAGCAGCCAGCTGGACCCATTTGCGGACAAGCTGTCGCTGTGGCTGAAGGTGGAAGCGGGGAAGTCTCGCAAGCAGAGACGGACGGTCAAACAGTTGCACGCCGATCTGGCTGTCCTGGGCTACGATGGATCCTACGGCCGTGTGGCGGCGTTCTCGCGGGCCTGGAAGGCCGACCGGGTGCGGGAGGCGCAAAGCAGCGGGCGCGGTACGTTTGTGCCGCTGGCTTTTCAGCCCGGCGAAGCCTTCCAGTTTGACTGGAGCGAAGACTGGGCGGTCCTGGGCGGCGAGCGGACCAAGCTGCAGGTCGCGCATTTCAAGCTATCGTTCAGCCGCGCCTTCATTGTGCGGGCGTATCCTCTGCAGACGCACGAGATGCTGTTTGACGCTCATTACCACGCATTGCGGGTTCTGGGCGGTGTGCCGCGGCGCGGCATCTACGACAACATGCGCACGGCGGTGGACCGGGTTGGCTGCGGCAAGGCGCGTCAGGTCAACACTCGTTTTCTCGCCATGACCAGCCACTATCTTTTCGATGCCGAGTTCTGCAATCCAGCCTGCGGGCTGGGAGAAGGGGCAGGTCGAGAAGAACGTCCGGGACGCGCGCCATCGCCTGTGGCAGCCCATGCCGTGCTTCGCTGACCGCGACGGGTTGAACGCCTGGTTGGAACAGCGTTGCATGGAACTCTGGGAGCAAGTCCCACATGGCGCCTTGCCCGGAACCATTGCCGAAGTATGGGCGAGCGAAAAATCCAGCCTGATGGCGCTGCCACCTTGCTTCGATGGCTTCGTCGAGCACACCAAACTGGTCACCCTGGCCGAGAACAAGAGGGGGGAGACATGCTTGTCCGACCGAGGCGGGTCTGGGAACGCGCCCCTGATGCACTGCGGCGCGACATCGCCGACGAGGTCACCGCACTCCTCGCAGAGGTGATACATGAAATCAGAGCTCATCGACGACCGTCACCTGGCGCGGCGCGCCGTCATTTACATACGCCAGTCGAGCCCGCACCAGGTGTTCACCAACCAGGAGAGCCTGCGCTTACAATATGATCTGCGCCGGCGTGCCCTCGACCTCGGCTGGCGCGAGGAGGATATCGAGGTCATCGACACGGACCTCGGCTTGAGCGGAGCTGCGGCTGTGCAGCGGGAAGGCTTCAAAGACCTGATCGCGCGTGTCACGCTGGGTCAGGTCGGCATCGTGCTGTCTTCCGAGGTCACCCGTCTCAGTCGGAACTGCTCAGATTGGTATCCGCTGCTGGATCTGTGTGGCTATCGCCAGTGCCTGATCGGCGATCGCGATGGGGTGTACGACCCGGGCTCTGCCAATGGCCGGCTCCTGCTTGGCCTCAAAGGCACGATTTCCGAGATGGAGTTGCACACTATCCGTGCCCGCCTGACCGCTGGCCTGTTGAACAAAGCCGAACGCGGCGACCTCGCGCTTGTGCTGCCCGTCGGCCTGATCCGCGACGTTGCCGGTGTGGTGGTCAAGGATCCCGACCGCGAAGTGCAGGCCCGCATCGAGCTGGTCTTTGCAACCTTTCTGCGAGTTCCGCTCGGCGACCCAGGTGCTCCGCTGCTTCGACGAGGGTGGCCTGACCCTTCCCCGCCATGGCCGCCTCGGCGGTACGGTGTGGCGGCCGCCGACCATCGCTGCAATCCTGCGCATACTCAAGAATCCCGCGTATGCTGGCAGCTTCGTCTATGGCCGCAGTCGCTCGGTGCGCACAGGTCCGCAGTTGTCCAAGGCACGCCAGAAAATACTCCCACGTGAGCAGTGGAGGGTTGTCGTGAAAGACAAATATCCTGCCTACGTTACCTGGGACACGTTCGAGAAGATCCAGGAGATGCTGCGCGACAACCACGCTGAGTATGACCGTAACAAGACGCGCGGTGTGCCACGCGACGGCGAGGCGCTGCTGCACGGCATCGTCTACTGCGGCGCGTGCGGCCACAAGATGGTCGTGCAATACAAATCCGGTACACGCTACCTCTGTAACTACCTACGCGGACAGTACCGCACGCCCGTGTGCCAGTACATCCCAGCTAACCCAGTTGACGCTAAGGCAGTTGCTGCCTTCTTCGAAGCACTTGCGCCGGCTGAACTCGATATCTACGCACGGACGATCGCGACACGACACGAGGCGGACTGCACGATGCTGCGCGCTCAAGCGCAGCAGGTGGAGAGGTTACGCTATCGGACAGCACTGGCTGAGCGTCAATTTGACCAGGTTGATCCGGCAAATCGCCTGGTGGCGGCTGAACTGGAGCGCCGTTGGGAGGAAACACTGCGCGACCTGCGGCAAGCCGAAGCAGCTCTGGTCAAAGCACAAGCGGAAAACGAAGTTCCCCTCCAACTGGATGATGCAGGGCCGTCCGATTCTCTGAAACAGCAGTAACTGACAGGGGGAAGTGATTCTCGGCCTGGAGCCGCAAGGCGCTGGATTTCGGGGGTGTGGTGGAGTACCACGGCTTCAACCAAATATGAGATTACGGTCGTGTCAGTCACGCTCCTGGATGTGCTTGTGGATGTTCCTGACCCGCGCCGGGTCGAGGGAAGGCGGCATCCTTTGCCGCAGGTTTTACTCTTCTGTATTCTGGCTAACTTGTGCGGGGCGCATAGCTATAAGCGCATGGCGGCGTTCATCCGCAGGCATTTCAAGCTGCTGAAGAGGCACTTTCCCTGCGACATGAAGAAGCCGATCGGCAAGAGCCAGTTACGCGACCTGCTCGCCAGCCTCTGCCCGGAGGGCTTTGAATCCGCGTTCCGCATCCATGCGGCGGCACTCGAAGCGGACGCTCTCGCGGGCAAGGGGATTGACGAAAAGACAGCGGCCGTCGACGGCAAGACGATGAAGGGCAGCGCCGACATGGCTACCAATCAGCGGATGAAGCAAATCCTGAGCGTGTTCGGCACGGTCGGACGTGTCATCCTCGCGCACGTCGAAATCGATCAGAAGACCAACGAGATACCTGCGGCGCAGGAACTTATCCTGGCGCTTGGCCTCAAGGACAGGCTCTACACCTTCGACGCGATGCACTGCCAGGTGAAGACCTTCGAGGCGGCGATCGCCGTCGGCAGCAATGTTCTGGTGCAGGTCAAGGACAACCAGGAGGGACTGGTTGACGCGGTTGAGATGATGGCGGTCACGAACTCGCCAGTTCAGATCTGCGAAACTACCGACAAGATAGAGCGCGGTAGGAAGGAGACGCGGCGCGTGGAGATGTTCGAAGCTGGGCCGCGGCTCGGCCTGGAGAGGTGGAAGCCATATGCGCGCGTGGCGCTTCGCGTCACCCGCACCGTATGCACGCGGGTGCCCGGCTCCTGGTGGCGCTGGGAAACCACTGTCGAAATCTCGTGGTACATCACCAACCGCGTTGGTCGGCGGGTCACCTACTATGCCAAGGCCATACGCGATCACTGGGGCATAGAGAACCGCAACCACCGCGTTCGCGACGGTTCCCTAGGCGAGGACGCCAGCAAGATCCGCGTCAACCCAGGTATCGTCGCGCGCCTGAAGAGCTTTGCTCTCAACCTCGGGCGTGCCAACGGCATCGACAACATCCAGCACGGCTTCTGGCTCAACCTACAGGACGTTGCCTCCGTATGCGTCATGAAGGGCGTGTGAGTAATCACGAATATGGTATCGTACAGAGAACCGGATGGCCCTGCTGGATGATGAACTCCGAGCGGCGTTCGCCGATGCCGGTCGGCGGCTGCCTGAAATCTGGAACGGCGCGATCCTGACGACCGCCCGCAAGAAAGCTCTGTTGCGTTGCCTGATCGATAAGGTCGTCATCCATCGCACCGCGGCGGATATTATTCATATGCGCGTCGTCTGGCGCGGTGGCGATGCGAGCGTGTTCGACGTTGCAGTTTCGGTCGGCTCGCTTTCCGCATTGTCACGGCATGAGGAAATGGAAAAGCGAGTTCTCGAATGCGCGCACGCGGGTCAAAATGATACGGAGATCGCAGCCGAACTGAGTGCTGCCGGCCTCCGCTCGCCGATGCGCAAGCTGGTGCTGCCGAGCACAGTGCGGGCCATCCGCTTGCGACACGGCGTCCTGCACACGTGGAGCCAATCGCACCCGCGCCGCATCCCTGGATACTTGACGATTCCGCAGCTCGCGGTCCGGCTCGGCGTTGCCAGGCACTGGATCTATGACCGCATCCACAATGGTACTATTGCGATCCTACGTGACAAGAGCTCGGGCTTGTACCTCTTCCCTGATACGCCCGACACCTTGACCGACTTGCAGAAACTCAGGACTGGCGAGGTTGAGCACCTCACTTTCCATCCAGAGACGGCTTCTTGAGGAGGGTATCAACATGCATGATCGGAAAACGAACGGATATCGGAGTCCAGTATCCAGTTCACCTTGGTGCTGCCGATCCCGACCACCAGCGCATCCAGCGCATCGTGCTGGCCGCGCCCCGGCCGGAACCCGTACGATATCCCAAGGAAATCTTCCTCGTAGATCGCGTTCAGCACCATGGCGGTCGCCCGCTGGACGATCTTGTCTTCCAGGGCAGCGACATTGCGGGTATAACGCACCTCATACAGCTTGCATTTGGGAAGATGGTGGGAGATGGGCCGAGTTGGTGACCCATTCCCGGAGGCGCCGGTCAGTTTGGGTATCGATTGTGATTGCATAGGGTGCATTGGGTCGGCGCTGCTGCGCGACGACGACGCCATGGGCGATCCAGTAATGCACGACCCAAGAACTCTGCCCTTGAGACCTCTACAAAGGAGGTAGATCCTGGGGAAGTCCGCGCGAGTGCCGAGGCGCTGTGGGCACTGGCGCGCTGGATGGCGAGGCGCCATGACACAAAGCTTGAGCGAGGCGGTCCCGCGCTGGTCCGATCTGAGCTTGGCCAAGCGCCGGCGGCTGGCGGTCTTGATCGGTCGGCTGGCACTGCGGCAACTGCCCTCGTCAATGACGGACCCGACGCCGCAAATGGAGGCGGCCGATGAGGGAATCTGCGGATCACACAGCCAACCTGGTAATGCCAGGTAAAATTCAGCGTCGCCATCTTGACCGGACTGCGGTCGTCTATGTGCGTCAGTCAACGCTGCAGCAATTGGACCAACACCGGGAGTCCACTGCCCTGCAGTATGAGCTTGTCGAGCGGGCCTGCCAATTGGGCTGGCTACGGCAATGCACAAACGTTATTGACGATGATCTTGGCTGTTCTGGCGCCTCGGCCGAGGGGCGTCCGGGTTTTCAGCGGCTGGTCGCCGAGGTCGGCCTCGGTCACGTCGGCCTGGTGCTCGGGTTTGAGGTGTCGCGCCTGGCCCGCTCCTGCCGGGACTGGTATCAACTCCTCGAGATCTGCGCTTTGGCGGGGACGCTGATTGCCGACAGCGACGGGGTCTATGATCCTGCGCTTTACAATGACCGCCTCCTGCTCGGACTCAAGGGGACGATGAGCGAGGCGGAACTGCACATCATGCGCGCCCGCCTTGACCAAGGACGCTGGCACAAGGCCGAGCGAGGCGAACTCGGTTTCAATTTGCCGCGCGGCTACTTCAAGCGGGCTTCTGGAGAGGTTGTCCTCGATCCTGACGAGCGCGTCCGCGAGACAGTTCGTTTGGTTTTCGATGTGTTCGAACGCCGCGGCAGTGTGCACGGCGTCGTGCGCTATCTGTTCGACCATGATATAGCCCTACCGGACCGCGTGCGTAGTGGAGCGGCACGTGGCGAGGTGACCTGGCACTCGCCAAATCGCTCAGCCGTTCTGAACATTCTTTCAAATCCGATCTATACGGGCGCATATGTGTTTGGTCGCCGACGCAGCGATGGACCAAACCTTGAAACGCGACGGCGCACTGGGCAAAGAGCAAGCCGTTGTCGAGAAGATTGGCGAGTGTTGCTGCCGGACCACTGGCCTGCTTACATCAGTTGGGAGGTCTACGAGGAGAACCAGGTGCGGTTGAACGCCAACCGGAGCAAGCACAAGGGCGTCGCCCGTGGGGGTCCATCGCTGCTGGCAGGATTGCTGTTCTGCGGTCGATGCGGTCGTCGCATGGTCACCTGTTATCGCAACAACGGGCGGGATCTGTGCTACGCCTGCACATGGGATCACATCAATTACGGTACTGCCCGTTGCCAGTCGCTCAGTGGTCATGCACTTGACGATTTGATCGCCGGTCTGGTCCTCGATGTTCTGCGGCCGTCTGCCATCGAGGTGAGCCTGCAACTGGCTGAAGATGTCGAGTTGGAGCGTCTGCAGCACCACCGTCAGTGGGCGCTCCGTCTGGAGCAGGCGCGCTACGAGGTCGAGCGTGCCGAGCGCCAATACAATGCGGTCGAGCCAGAGAACCGGCTGGTAGCACGAACCTTAGAGCAGCGATGGGAAGCAGCACTGGCGGCCGAGGCGCGTCTACGAGAAGAACATGCGCGCTTTCTTGCCCGCGAACCCGCTCAGTTGAGCGACGTAGATCGTGAATCGATCCGTCGATTGGCGGACGATATTCCAACGCTGTGGCGGGCTGAGACGACGAGTGCTGCGGAGCGTAAAGAGATTACGAGACTGTTGCTTGACAGAGTGGAGGTCACCGTAGCCGGTACATCGGAAAACGTGCAGGTGGTGTGCCACTGGGCGGCGGCCAGCGAACGCAGCACCCCCTGGTTCGGTCGGTGCGCCGTACCACCCAGCTCTCGCGCCATGCCGAGTTGTTGGACCACATTGCGGCTTTGCACCGCGAAGGATTGTCTGCTCCAGCAATAGCCCGCACGCTCGTGGCGGATGGCTGGAAGTCAGCGCACGGCAAGTTATTTACCGAGGGCAGTGTCAGGGCGTTGTTGGCGCGCATGGGCATTCTATCCGATAACCAAAAACGTCCTGGTGCTATTGCCGCCCGGCAAGAGGGAGAGTTCACCGTTACAGAAATTGCCGCTCGCCTGGACATGCCAGAGGGCACTATCTACAGCTGGATATACAAGCAACGCCTGCCGGGCCGCCGGGTTGTTGCGGGATGGCATAGCCTGTGGCTTGTGCGCCTGGAGGACGTTGAGGCACTGCTCCACCAACGGGGCGCTGGCGGTCGGCTGCCTCCAGATCAGAAGCTGTGATGATGAGTCCCGTCAGGATGGCCCATATACGACCTGCATCTGCTTTGGAGAGGCATCATGACCAAAGGATCCACAGGCTGACGCCGTACTTCTGAAGGACCTGCTTGACGGTGAAGGTATGCTCGGGGGGGCAGGGCGCCGGAATCCGGTGCTTGTAGCGTAGTGCCCTGCGTCGCTCATAATGCTGGGTAGAGCCTCTTCAGTTTCACCCGGGCATCGGCCGTGGTGAATTGCCAATCGGCTTTGGTGTGGTGTCGGTTGCGGCGGGCCTGCCAGGCGGCGACTTCGTCCATCAGGGTCTGCTTGTCGGGGATGCGGCGATCGAGACACTGCGACGCCAGGACGCCGAGTTCGGACTCGGCCATGTCCAGCCAGCTGCCGTGCTTGGGGGTGTAGTGCCATTCGAAGCGCTCGACGAGCCGACGCGCCTCGGCGGCCGGAAAGGCTTCGTAGAGCGACGCCGCCTTGTGGGTGTTGAGGTTGTCCTGCACGAGGACGATCTTCTCGGCGTGAGGAAAGTGCGTGTCGGACAATTCCTTGAGGACCTGCGCATAATCCACGGCGGCGTGGCGATCGGTCACCTTGACGTGCCGCCAGCCTTCCAGCGGTGCGAACATCATGAACAGGTTGGCGGTGCCGTTGCGTTCATACTCGTAGTCGTAGCGGGCAACCTGCCCTGGCTTCGCCGCGATCGGCACACGCGTTTCGGAAATCAACTGCTTTGCGGTCTCGTCCAGGCAGACCACGGGGCGGGTTGGGTTGTGCGGCCTTTGATAAACTTCCAGCACATCCTCCATGCTGGCTACGAAGGCGGCGTTGGCGTCCGGCGGGATGACCCATTGCTGTCGCAGGTGGGGCTTGAGCGTGTTTTTTTTAGCGTCCGCCCGATCGTGTTGTCGCTGGCCCGCTCAACGATGTTCAGCTCCACGACGGTCTCTTCCAGAAGCCGTAGCGTCCATTTCGCGCGTCCCGCTGGGGGCGCCGAACAGGCCAGGGCAACCAGCTTCGCCTCGGCTTCTCCATCAAAGATGCGTTTTCTGGCGGAGGCTGGCGAATGCTTGCAGGTCAGCACAGCATCGACGCCCTCTTCCACCAGCCGCTGGCGCGCCCGAGCAACTGTGTCGACGCTGGTCTCCAGGGCTGCGGCAATTTGGCTGTCACTCCAGGCTTCGCCGGCGTCCGACGCATCCGCCTTCAGCAGAATGCGCGCTTTCAGCTGCTGCCGCGCCGGGTGTTTGCCCTTGGTGATCAGCGCGGTCAGCCGGCCCCGCTCCTCATCGCTGAGCTTCACCACGTATTTTTTTACCGCGATCTCTTTGGCAGCCACAAATCGTCTCCGCTGGTCCTATGCGGAACGATCGAGTTAGACATCCACCGCAGAGTCAAGGACGCCGGGCAGTAGCCATTTCACCATGGCCGGCGTGAATGGCTTGCCAGTCGAACTGTGGTGACCCTCCGCGTTCAGCTGGGACACGATATCATCGTCGTGATGCGCGACTGCTAACTCACGGATGCGTGCCACGAAGGCTTCGGGATAGCGGACCGCCTCGGCCCGGCTCGGCGGCAGCTGGAGTTCCAGCGTCTCTGTGGCGCCCCCTTGCCAACGGATATGTAAGCGTACCGTCTTGGCTTCCGGCCCCTTGGTTACGGTAATGTCCTTGACCAGCAGCCGCAGGATTCGCTTGCGTTCGTGATGCGGCGTCGTCGGCGACGTCCACAACCGATGGAAGTTGCTGGCGACCTCAAGGATCTGCCGTTTCTGCTCGGCCGTTACCGCGCGCATGGTCTGTCGCTCGAACGCCGCCAGTTCGGCCTCGAGATCTTACCTTTACCCGCATCGTGGCAAAGCCCTGCGCTACTATAGAACGACATCATGTCGATCCGCAGCCGAGCGCCGAAAATGGCAGATTTTCCAAATGCCCGTTGCGAAAGCGGGCGTATGCTGCACCTGCGTTCCAAGGGGCTTCCCTCAGCTACGGCGCACAGATGGCTAGGCTAACATAATGATAAAATTGCATCTTTCTAGATGCGGGTAAAGGTAAGGCCTCGAGATCGTTCAGGCGCTGCATGGCGTCATTCCAGCGCTGTTCCAGCGTCGCCGCGATCAGGCGATTGGCGGGATCGACCGCTTCGTAACGTCTTTCTGCCAGACCGACTTCGTACCTGGCCCGTTCGATTCGCATCCGCCACTGAGCACCGATCTCGTGATCCCTCTGCTCCAGACTTGTAAGTGCAGAGACAGCAAGTTCGATAGTTACGGGGGTGACGGCACTTACCAACCGTTCCGTAATGGCCAGATCGAGCGACGCGGCCGGAACAGTCAGGCAGGCGCGCGGTGACAGTGCCTCGCGGTGCTTCCAGTGACACTGGTATATCGGATAGACGCCGTCATTGCCGGTGTAGCGCACGCCCAGGCGCCGCCCGCAGGTGCCGCACAGCAGCAGGCCCTGCAGCAGGCAAAGCCCCTCGCGGGCCGGCCCGGCGAGTACCTCGTCATTGGTGCGGTTGGCAGCAAGACGGTGGCGGTTGGCGACGAACTGGTCCCAGTCGATATAGCCTTCGTGGTGATCTCGAATTCATGACCCGCCAGGCCGCCTCGGGCACCAGGCGCGAGCAGGTGACCACCTCGCCGGACGGCCTGACCTGCTTGGCGGATTGGTGGCGGCCGAAGACGTAAGCGCCGGCATAACAAGGATTGGCCAGGATGCCGAGCACGCGCGAATGGGTCAGCCGTCCCCACAGCAGCTTGCCATTCCATGCGCCGCCATAGGAACGGCGCGGGAAGCGTAGTCCCAGCTCGTGGAAGCGGCGGACGACGCGGTAGGCTGTTCCCTCCTGCCGGAACAGCTCAAACACCGTGCGAACCGCACCCTGCACTTCCTGGTCAGGATCGCGCACGATCTTCTCGCCGTCGAAGACGAGCCCGACCGGCAGGGCAAACCGCAGATCGCCCCTGGACGCCTTGTTGAGCTTGCCGCCGTGGAGGCGCGCGCGGATAATGTGCACCTCCGCCTGGGCGAAGGTGCCTTTCATGCCGAGTACGAGGCCATCGTTGAAGTCGGCAGGATCGTAGATGCCATCTTCGTCGATCACAAGCGTTCTGGTGATGGCGCACAGTTCGAGCAGGCGGTGCCAGTCCTGGTTCGAGCGCGCCAGCCGCGAAGCCTCCAGGCAGAAGATCGCCCCAACCTGGCCCATGGCGACGTCGCTGACCAGCGACCGGAAGTCGGCGCGGGTGCCTGCGGCGGCGCCGGACTGGCCGAGATCGCGGTCGAGAACCCGAATCCGTTCCTGGCTCCAACCCAGCGACCGAGCCTTGCTCGTCAGGTTGTATTGCCTGTCCGTGCTCTCCTGGTTGTGGCGAACCTGCGTCACCGTCGATTGGCGGATGTAGATGCAGGCCGGCCGCGCCAAGTGGTGCGCCGTGACCTTGTGCGATGGGGTCATCTGCTGCCTTCTCCGGTCTGGGTGCGGATTCCGACGAAGGCGGCCACCTATTCCAATCGCATCGCGGCCACCATTCCAATTTGATGGCGGCCACCGTTCCAATCTCATGGCGGCCAGGCTGGCATCGTCTCGAAGGTCGGTTTTGGTCATGTCATAGGGGGGCGGTCCGGGTCAAGCGTCAGGGCGCTGCTTGCGTCAATGCTGCTTGAAGACCTCCGCAGATGAGATCCCTCTATGGCAGTTTAGTCGCGTCCATAGCCACGTGGTGGCTCAATGTCGGCAAGTTCCGTGAGGTCTAGATCGACGATCGCCTCCAGCGCCTCGGCAGTTGGGCTGTCGCTCAGACTGTCGGGGAGCGCGGCGAGCCACTTGGCATACTCGGTTTGTAGTGCGAGCAACTCGGCGACCGCGTTACGCCAGCGCTGGGGACGGCTGCGGCTGGCGGACTTGATCCGCGGGTCGGTTGGTCGGCGCGTTGGTGGCTGCTCCGGCGCCGGCGGGTCGGCACAGCCGGCGGACATCTCGGCCGGCATTTCGGGCGCGTCCATCAGGCAGCCGCCGGCTTGCGCCGGCTCTCCCCTTTGAGGTCGATGCGGTGGGCGTTGTGGACGACACGGTCGAGGATGGCGTCGGCGAGGGTGGGATTGCCGACGATCTCGTACCAGTGGTCGACCGGCACCTGGCTGGTGATGATCAGCGAGCGTGCGTTGTAGCGGTCCTCGACGATCTCCAGCAGGTCACGGCGCTGCTCGGCGGTCAGCGGTTCCGGTCCCCAGTCGTCCAGGATCAGCAGATCGACCTTGGCGAGTTGCCGCATGAGCCTGGCGTAGCGGCCGTCACCGCGCGCCAGGGCCAGTGCTGCAAACAGGCGCGGGCAGCGCTGGTAGAGGACCGACAGGTTATCGCGGCATGCCTTGTCGCCGAGCGCGCAGGCGAGCCACGACTTTCCGGTTCCGCATTTGCCGGTGATCAGGCAGTGCCGGTGCTCGCGGATCCAGTCGCAGTTGGCCAGGCGCAGGAACAGCGTTCGGTCGAGCCCCCGCGGCGTGCGGAAGTCGACGTCCTCGACGGTGGCGGCGTGCCGCAGCTTGGCGGTGCGCGCGCGCGCCTCGAAGCGTTTCTGTTGCCGCAGCGTGGCTTCGCGCTCGACCAGCAGGCCGAGCCACTCGGCGTGTTCAAGGGCGCGGCTCTCGGGATTAGCCGCCAGTTCCTCGAAAGCTTTGGCCATGCCCTCCAGCCCAAGCTCGCGTAGTCGATCCAGTGTTGGATGCTTCAGCAAGGTCTTTATTCTCCTCAATGGAAGTAGCCGGAGCCGCGGATGTTGGCGTGCAGCAGGGGCGTGCCGTCCGCGGTTTGCGGCGACGCCTTCTGGTCGAGCCGGTGTTTGAAGATCGAGGCGACGGAGGCGTAGGACAGCACCCCGATCTCGATGGCGCGCAGGCTGACCGCCTCGGCGCGGGCCGCCTCGATGCCGCGGAACAGCCGCAGCACACCAAGGCAGGTACGAAACCCCTGCTCCGGATGCGGCCGGCGGGCCAGCACGGCCAGGATCAGCGCTTCGGTGTTGGGGCCGATCTCGCGCGCCTGGCGCTGGAAGCGCTCCGGTGTCCATTCCGCGTAGCGCCGGTGCGCGCTTGGCATGTGCTCGGGCAGGGTACCGTGCCGCGGCCCGCCGTAGCGGCGTGCATGGGCGGCGACGCGCTTGCCGCGGTGGAACACCTCGATGGTGCGGGCAGTGGCGCGGGTGTCGACCTGCTCGCGGATCAGCGCATGCGGCACCGAGTAGAAGAACCCGGCCACCTCGACGTGGTAGTCGATGCCGACGCGGGCGAGATGCCATTCGGCATACTCGTAGTTTTCATCAGGCAATGGCTGCATGAAGGGCCGCTCGATCGTGTCGAACAGCTGGCGGCGGCTCGCGCCCAGGCGGCGCATCTCGCGGTCGTTCATCCGCTCGACGGCTGCAGCGATTGCGGCGTTGCATTCGGCCAAAGAGAAAAACGTGACGTTCCGCAGACGTCCGAGAATATAGTACTGAGCGAAACGCACGCCCGCTTCAACAGCAGCCTTGTCTTTTGGCTTTCTCGGACGCGTTGGGAGAATGCCGACGTGGTAGTGCGTTGCCAGCTTGCCGTAGGTGCGGTTTATCTCGGGATCGTAGAACGAGGCCTTGTTGACGCCGCTGCGGAGATTATCCGGGACCAGCAGCCGCGGCGCCGCGCCCCAGAACCGGAACATCCGCACGTGCGCGCCGATCCAGTCCGGCAGGCTCTGTGTCCAGGTCGCCTCGGCGTACGTAAGGTTCGACGCCCCCAGCACGCCGACGAAGATCTCCGCCATGCGCACTTCGCCGGTGAGCGGGTCGGTGATCGGCACCTTCTTGCCGGAGTAATCGACGAACGCCTTGTGCCCGGCAACGTGGGTCTGGCGCATGGTCGGCGACAGCCGGCGTTCGAACTCCCGGTACAGCTCGCAAAACCGGCTGTAGCCGTAGCCCTGCGGATGGGCCGCGTCGTATTCCTCCCACAAAATCAACAGGCTGACGCCGGGGCGCTTCATCTCCCGCACCAGTGCCGCCCAGTCGGGTTCGGGATAGCGCCGGGCGCCCGGCTTGGAACTTGGCGCCGGGAACAGCAGCTGCTCCAGCGCCTCGTCCGTCAGATCCGCCGGCAGCGGCCAGCCAAGCCCGGCCGCACCCGCCCGGCTCAGATAGTCCTGCACCGTGGTGCGGCCGACGCCGACCTCCCGAGCAATCACGCGCGCGCTCGCATGATCCCCGAAATGCAGCTGCAGAACCTGGCGTATCCGCCGCATGGTCAGTCTCTCCGTCGGCATCCCATCCCTCCATCGGTTGCGATGGTGGATTGGATGCCAGGTGCACACTGGCCTGCGAGACGATCTCCTCCCCCGGATGCCCCCTCAGGGGTGGCCGGGATCAGATTGGAATGGTGGCCGCGATCAAATCGGAACGGTGGCCGCGATCAGGTCGGAATGGTGGCCGCGATGAAATCGGAATACCTGGCCGCCTTGCGTTGGAATCCGCAGTCTGGGCGGCGTGCCTCCCGCATCGAGGTAGCAAATGACCATGTTGGCGATGATGGCGCCCGCCTCGGAAATGTCGAATCCGGTGAGGGCCGGGTCCATGGCGCGCTACTCGAACTCGCCAGGCGGCCGCATTATTGCCGCACTGCTCGTATGGTTCTCGCCTGGCACGCTGGGCAGCCCGCTGGATCGGCTGATCATTTGGGCAATCCGCGGAAATTTGGCATTGAGTGCGTCGTCTTTTCGGGAGCGTTTCCCAGGCAGGCTGATGGACAGGTTGCGCCCTTGAGCACGTCCAGCTCGCTTGCGGCAGTCGCCACTCAGCCGTCTGTCGCGCCCGGAGGTCCCGATCAAAGTAATGCGTAGGATTTCTTCGATCGTCGGCAAATCGCCGGCCACTTGGCGACGGCGCCCATGCCGGACAGATACTGGAAGATCCAGAAAATGCATCGGACCGATTCCCGAGTCGGTTCGAGCGAATCAAGCCCCAATTCATAAGTCAACCCCTAACTGGGGCGCGATCGATCGCAGCGATCAACTCAGCGAGTGCGAGCAAGCCAAAGGCATCGACCAGCAGCCCTGGTTCCGCGACAGAAGCTTGCGTGCCCGGCGGGGCCCAGTCGGTCCACTCGCGCGGCATCGCGAACGAGCCAAGCTCGGGATGGCGCAGGCTCAATGTCTCGACGCCCGAGACGGTTCGAACCTTCAGGACAGCGAACCGCTGCCCACGCAAAGGATGAAAGGGATGAACCACTTCCGCCGACCCCAAAGGTTGTTTGGCAGGAAGTGCAGTTCGCTGGGTATGTGCCGATCGCCAGCGGCCGCAGACGGCCGTCTGCCTTCGGTATATACGTCCGGCGTGACGGTTGCGGTCGATACGCTCCCCGCTGAACGCGTCCGTGCAGGTCTTCGAGCCTGGGCTCGAGGGCCGCCGCGTAGGCGTCCCACGTCAGGCCGTCCACACCGGGAGCCGCGTTACGCTGGAGTGCGTAAAACGCCTCACGCAGCGTATCGACGCTGACGTGATGCAGCAACGTGGTGAACCGTTCCTTCTTCCTTTGCCTTGCAGCTTCCCGTACGCGCTCCAGCGCCTGTGTCACACCTGCCCGGTTCTGCGCCCGGAGCGTGCTTTGCTGGCCCGCGTTCCCCTCGGTCCCCGCCCTTCGCTCCACCAACTCCGCCGCGGATCGCACCGCTTTGTTCGCCGGCTTCATCGCTACTATGGCGGAGTCTGACTTCTCACCTCCGTGCATCACCGGCTACGGCTCCTCGCCTTCCCGATGCGGACCATAGGCAACAGGCGCCCATGGCCGGACGTGAGACCTCCCGGTTCCCGTACAAGGAGCGTCCGCACATGCCAGGGTCTCTGACCGCGCCGAGTGGAAAGGTGCTCGCGATGTCGCGCCCCTCCGTGTTGCCTTCCGGGCTTCGCACGCCGTCGGCTCTCGGGGTGATAGGCTTTCGCGGCTCAATGGCTGGCCTATGCGATCCCCTGCCGACGCTTCGCCCCTGCCCTCGCGGACAACGACGCACGGCTCGGGGCCGATGTGGACCGCTATTCCTTCATCGTAGAGGACTCTCACCTCCTACTCCTTGCCGGTCTCCCGGCGCACGCGTAGCGCCACCCAACCAACGCGCCGAAGTGCAATCACCACGCATTATCGGATAGCCATTTTTCAGATCGTGGCTGATCCCGAATGCCGCGCAGGCAGAGGCTTGCATGGGTGGATAGCGCTTCGCTTGGCCACGCTACGCGCGCCGAGTGTCTGTCCAAAAGCGGAGGCAATGTAATCAGATACTTAGCAAACGATAAGCTATAAGTAGCAGAATTGTCTAGAAATTTAGCAATAGTTTTCAAAGATTGGCTATACCGCACGGCCTGTAAGTCTTTGAAAGAAAAGCGAGCGCTTTCAGATAGAGATTGAGATCCGCTGGCAAATACCGGGGCTTCGCCTCCGATCACAAAAACGTGTGACAAAAGCGGGCTCGTAGGGGACGCGTTTCCGTTGCGCGGATGATTCTACAACCTTAAGCTGCTTCAATGAGCAATGCAGCAACCTTGGCTTGTGAAAATGGCCCTGTTTGGCCACGATAATACGCATTTTACAAAAAATGTAACGTATTTATAATGAAAGCTTCAAAGTAATGATTTCAAATATATATGACAAGTCATCGAATTAAACCGTATTGGCTGATCCAATTTTGTTTACGGTCTCGTAATTCGTTATATCACTCGCCTCATAATAGATTAATCGGCCCATCTACAGAAACTATGCAAACGCCGAACTTGTGCCTAAGTCGCTGGAAATGCAGGCACGAATATCTTCCGTTTGGGGCAAAATGCCTCATCCACCAACGCAATAGAGCGACGGAGACTTCTCGATGCCAGAAGTAACAGTGTCGAGCGTGAATAACGCAACGGTCACGCTGCAGTTTCAGTCCGGCGAACATTTGGCCCTCGCACAGAATTTGGCCAACTCCATCTCAGAATCAGTCGACAACGGTAGATTGAAGCCGACAAATTACGGAGGCGGCACGTCTCCGGAACGCTCGCCGCAAAATATTGAGGCTGTCATTACGACGACAGGAACGGTGTTCTTGCCGCGGCAGGCGGAGGCCGTTGTCATTGCCACAGACCCGACAGTATATGGCGGCGGCGGGGCTCACGAGTCTGTGCTGGCCGGCTCCGGCGACTTTACTTTCCTGACCGACGGCGGCTCCGGGACGATTGTAGCGGGGGATGGCAACGACCACATCGTCAAAACAGGCGACGGCTCATGGGATATCAACACCGGCGCCGGCAACGACACCATCTGGATCGACAGGGGCCATAATACCATCTCAGCCGGAACGGGACACAACCTCATTACGCTGGCTTCAGGGCGAAACGACGTGTTTTCTCAGGGGGTTGATACGATCGACGCGCTCGCCGGCCGCGTCACGATTACCGCTGTTGGGAACAACAATCCCGTGTTGGTCGATGGCAGGTCGGGACACGCAAACATTACCTTCATTGGCGATGGTGGAGTGGCGACCGTCCTGGGCGGCGACGGACCCGTAACGGTGTCGGCCATTGCTGGTGGGTACTTCCGGGGTGGAACCGATGGTTACAACTCAATTGTCGGCGGCAGCGGAGCAACGACCATCTTCGGCCAAGGCAGCCACAATATGCTCGTGGCTGGGTCGGGCAATGACTTGGTGGTCGGCGGGTTCGGGAACGACACGCTTGTTGCCGGAAGCGGGTTCGACACCCTGACGAGTGCTGGCCACCAAGAAGTATTCGAGTTCGTGCGCGGCGCGGCGGCCAAGGCAATCATCACCGACTTCATAGACGGCGACAAGGTAAAACTCATCGGCTATGGTCGCGACGAGGTTCAAAATGCGCTCAGCCACGAGCGGGTTTCAGATGGGGCAACGACGATCAGGCTTTCCGACAACACACAGATCACCTTTGCCAATGTCACCAATCTGACGAAGTGGGATTTCACATGATGCACTGATCTGAGGTGAGCCTTCTTGGCTCACGACGATTGTCACGGGCAACGTGCGCGCGGCGAATCGTGTAGGAAGGAAAGATCGCGGTAAGGACGGCTCCTCGCTGTTTCGTGTGGGTGGCCCACACGCGCAGGTTGAGTGTTGGGGCGACCGGCCGATGACCTGGCTGGTGACGGGGCGCAGCGAAAGGGGTCGATCCTGGTGCGCAACCTGGCATGGCTGCGCACCGGAAAGACCGGAGCGATCGAGCATGCGCGACACCGACCTGCTACAAGCGGCGCTGGGACTGGGGACGCCATGGGCGGTGTCTGGCAGCCGGTTCGATGCGTTGGCGCGGCGGCTGGACATTGACATCACGTTCGCTAAGGGCGCGCGGTTTGCCTGCCCGTGCTGAGAGGTGGCCGGGTTCCTCGAGACAGCGTTTCGCTGCCGTTAAGTGGAGCCTCTGCCGGTGGGTATCGTAGGGTAGCGTTGTCGCGGTGTCACGCAGCGAGGGCGAAGCCCGACCGGAGTGACCCCGCGACAAAAAAATTACGCTGCCGCAGATTGCCTTGCGTGACCGTAATATGCATGGTCCGGCGTCTGAGCGTCAAGGCTTGAATGCGGCCTCTTGCTATTATAGAAGAGAAGATACCGACCAAGCGAGGCGCGTGCTTCACTGACACTTCCATAAGCGTGCAGGTAGACCTCTTCGTATTTGACAGAACGCCAAAGACGCTCTACAAATACCTTATCGCGCCACGCACCGCGGCCATCCATGCTGATGGCGATACCATTCTTCAGTAGCAATCCCGTGAAATCAGCGCTGGTGAACTGGCTGATCTGTGTTGAAAATCTCTGCCGTGCCTGGCCAGCGCCGCCTCGATGCAGAAGTCCACTTCCATCGTGATCGACAGCCGCCAAGACAAAACCCGCCGAGTGAACCAGTCTAACACGGCAGTAAGATAGACAAATCCACACACCATCGGAATATAAGAGCCTGTTTGACCAGAATTATCCGTCGTGCCTTGATCTCTCACAGGCGGTTTTGGAGGGGAGTGGTCGTCAATCTTCCCGTGGTTGGCCTGACGGAAAACCGTCAGGATTTGTGAAGTGCCTTGCCTTTTGGGCAGTTTGCAGGCGGCGTTGGCATGTGCTGAAGGTTGCGCAGGGCGGGTAGGAACGGCTTCCAACACGGGCTCCCAGGAGGGACGTGCGATGTGGACGGCGGAACAGCGTGAGCGGTACAAGGATGACGGTCGGCGCTACCCGAGCGATCTGACAGATGCCGAGTGGGCGAGGATTGCTGCCGTTTTTTCAATTTATGCGACCTTGACGGCCGATCTGCGGGAAATGGTCAACGCCTGTTTCTACCTTGAGAAGACCGGCTGCGGGTGGCGCTATCTCCCCAAGGACTTTGGCCCGTGGCAGACCGTGCGGACTTGGTATGACCGGTTTCGCGCCGATGGCATCTGGGCCGATATCGCGGGGTTGTTGATACGTGGCGTCCGCCAACGGTGCGGCAGGCCGGCGGAGCCGGAGACGGTGATCCTCGACTCGCAGAGCGTGGTGTCCGGTCCCCAGGCGGGCGAGCGGGGCGTGGACGGCAACAAGCGGATCAAGGGCATCAAGCGGCACGTGCTGGCCTGCTCGCTCGGCTTCGTGTTGGCCGTGCTGGTCACGGCTGCCAATGTCCATGATAGCACGGTGGCGCCGCCGCTTCTTGACCGGGCCGCCGAGGCCGGCTGGGCGCCAAAGCGCGTAAAGGTTGACGCAGCCTATGTTGGTCCGCGGGTGGCGGCGGCGGCTGAGCGACACGGCATGGAGGTCCAGATTTCATCCAGGGAGGCCGGCATCCCCGGCTTCAAGCCGCTGCCAGTACGCTGGCGCATCGAGGCGACTTTCGGCACCTTGACCAATCGTTACCGCCGCCTGAACTCGTAATTTGGAACAAAGTCCAGCCGCCGCAGAAGATGCGGTCGAGATTGCCAATGTCCACCGCGTCCTTCGCGCCTACTGCCACGAAAAAGCGTTTATGGGATAGTCAAACAGGCTCTAAGTGATGTCCATGGCCCATCCATGATTGGGACGATCAATCACCAGGCTTCGCAGAAGATATGGATAAACCTTGTGGCCAGGCGCGGGTTTGGACGTGTTCGGCTTACAATTCAGCGCTTCAAGGTTCATGACCCGCATCATCGTGGTTACCCGCTCGCGGCCGATCGCAACGCCCTCGCCGCGCAACAGATCGCGCAGCATCCGGCTACCCGCGAACGGATAAGCCAGATGCAATTCGTCGATCCGCCGCATGATCGCAAGATCCTCCAGCGATACCGGCCGAGGATCATAGTAAAGGCTGCTGCGGCTGAGCAGCAGTAGCTCCGCCTGACGCACCAACGGCAATTCGTGCTCGCGGTTGATCATCGCTTCGCAACCGTTCACACTCCCCCCTCGCCATTTCAAATCGGGGCGTTTGGCGGGTGGGGTGTCGGCTGTGAAGCCAACAAGGGGTCTTGCGTAGCGGGGCGAAGCAGCGTCTACGGCTTACCTTTACCCGCATCGTGGCAAAGCCCTGCGCTACTATAGAACGACATCATGTCGATCCGCAGCCGAGCGCCGAAAATGGCAGATTTTCCAAATGCCCGTTGCGAAAGCGGGCGTATGCTGCACCTGCGTTCCAAGGGGCTTCCCTCAGCTACGGCGCACAGATGGCTAGGCTAACATAATGATAAAATTGCATCTTTCTAGATGCGGGTAAAGGTAAGGCGTCTACGGTCTGTATGCCACACTCAAGCATCCCGGATCTGACCGATCCCGAACGAGCCCAGCTTTCGGCACTGTCTCGGCAGGAGCTTGAAGAGTTGGCATGGCAGTTTCACGAATTGGCGCATTCGCTTGCGGATCGCCTGGGCGAGGGCTCGACGACCAGTCCGCCTTCGGGCGAGTAGCCGCTTGTGCCGTTTCAGGCAGCCAGCTTGGCGGGGATGCTGGGGAGAGATGAGCCCTTGCGCGCGGCGGCGATGAGGTCGCGTCCATAGGTCCAGGGATCGACGCCGCGCTTGCGGCAGGTGTCGATGACGCTGAGGCCGGCGGCGTAGAACCGGCTGCCCTCGTCCGTTCTGGTGCCGAAGCTGATGCGGCGCGCAATGACGGCATGCCGCAGCGCCCGCTCAGCGTCGTTGTTCGTGGGCGACAGCAGCGGTTCGGCGACGAAGGCGATCACCGCCTCCCAGTCGTTGAGGATTTCGCGCGCGAGGGCACGAACCTTCTGCTCGATCTCATATTCGTTGCACTGGCAGTTCCACTTGATGCGGGCCACCAGGCGCCTGACGGCGGCGTCGTTGTCGCCGTCGCGGACCCGTTCGATCAGGCGGCGGAGGTCGCGGACCAGGTCCCGCCCGAAGGCGGAGCCGGGGCCGTAATAGCCCTCGGCCAGTGCCAAACCTTTTCGGATGAGATGGGCAAGGCAGCGTTGGCGCCGGGGATGATCGCGATAGGCCATGTAGCCGTCGGTCACCATCCAGCCAAGGAACGCCTGGCCGATCAGCGCGACCAGGTTTTCCTTGCGGCGGCTGCCGATGCGATAGACGACCGTGTTCACGGTCACCGCTACCCACAGCCACAGCAGGGCGCCTTGTTGGTACCATGGGGTTTCGTCGAGATGCACAACCTCGGCGGCCCGCACCTCTTCGATCAGTTGCTCGACCACCGGCTCACTGGCCCGGCCGAATTCGTGGATGCAGCGGTTGATCGTCGCCGCCCCGAGTTCCAGACCCAGCCAGTCCAGCAGGAACTCCTGGACCTTCAGCCGCGACAGGCGGAAACGCAACGCGAGGGCGGCGATGAAGATCGCCAGCGTCGGCCCGACCAGGCAGCGCTCGCTCAGTTGCAGGTCGCGTTTGCGCCCCTCGATCTGTGAGCGCAGTCCCACGCCCGGGCTGGCCATCGTCTCGTGGCCGCACGCGCAACTGGCGGCGAAGTAGCTGTGCTTGGAAGCCGTGACCTGCAGACCCATTTCGCCGCGGTCGAGTTCAAAGACGTGGTGGGCGCTGACGTGGCGGCCCCGGCACTCGGCGCCGAGCGCGGCCTGGCACGCCTCGCAGACCATCGGCACGTGCTCGACTTCTCGGGTCACCACGATCGGCTGCCGGCGCCAGTGCCCAGGCATGCCCGGCCGCTTGCCGGGCGGCTTCGCTGGTGTCTTGTCCTTGCCCGCCGGCGCGGCTGCGTCCTGGCCTTCGCCACCATCGTGGTCCTGACTGGCCGGAGGCTTGCCGTTTCTCTGACCCCGCCGGTAGGGATCGTCGCTCGACGGCGGCCGCGAACTGGTCGTGGAGTTCCTCACCCAGGCGATTGGCCAGCGTGCGCGCAACTTCGCGGAACAGCCACGCCAGATCCTCAAGCTCCTTCCGCGGCAGCACCGAGAGGTCTGCTCGTTCGTACTGGGTCAGCTCCGGGATGCTCAGGCGCGGCATAGGGAGCGTAGAATCCGTTTCGCTCCATCAGGCAAGCCCCTCCGTTCGCCGCCTCAGCCAGGGGAGCCAACCCAGTCAGACGCCCAAGACAGGAGGGGGGGTGTGAACGGGTCCATCGCTTCGCGCTCAGAAGCCCGGCTTTGCTGAGCGCACCGGCCAAAAAATCGTTCTCCAGCGTCAGACTCACCGATCTTGGCGTGCAGCAGCTTCACATCCACCGCCGGCGCCGGCTCAATCCCCGCGGCCATCGAACCAAACACCCCGGCGGCGCCGTCGACCAGGTGCGCCTTCCAGGCCGTGATCTGATTCGGATGCACGTCATGCTGCTGCGCCAGTTCCGCCAGCGTCTTCTCCCCCTTGACGGCGGCCAACGCCACCTTCGCCTTGAAAGCCGGATGGTGCGTCCGCCGCGCTCGCTTTGCCATTCTCTCTCCCGATCCGCAGCATCCTCGCCGCTCTCAGGCAGATTTTCCGCTTATCGCCCTGTCCGAATTTCTCCGGCCACCTCTCACCCCAACTGGCGCACAGGCGACCGGCGCACAGGTGATGGACGCACGCGTCCGCGCGCGCCGCCGGATCGCAGCGCCTCCCAGGCATCCGTCCGATATTGCGCGCGCCCCACCGCCCCCATATTGGTAAATATGAACAACATTCCCGCACCGGACGCTCTGTCCGTCCTTTCCGACGCGTTGGAGGCGCGCACAAAGGCTGCGTCGCCCGCCGTGGCTGCCCTCGACTGGGGCGGCCGGGTCACCCTGAGCGCGCTGCTCTGGCGCCACGGCGTGGCGGTCACCTCGGACCAGTCGCTGCCCAATGCGCCCGCCTTCACCGCCTTGCTCCCGGGCGATGGGCGCGTACCGGCAAGCCTCGTCGGGCGCGACCCGGCGACCAATCTCGCCGTGCTCCGCCTGGAAGCAGCCTGCGCCGGCGCTGGCGGCTGCCGATCCCGTCGGGCCCGGCGCGCTGGCGCTGGCGCTCGGCCGCAACGCCGATGGCGCGGTGACCGCCGGGCTGGGCACGCTGGAGCGGGTCGGCCCGGCCTGGCAGTCGTTGCACGGCGGACGGATCGACCGGCTGATCCAGCTCGGCCTGCGCCTGGACGCGATGGCCGAGGGCGGACCGGTCATCGATGCGCGCGGCGACCTGCTCGGCATGTCCACCTTCGGTCCGCGCCGGTCCGTTCTGGTCATTCCCGCCGCCACCATCGCCCGGGTCGCGGCGGCGCTGCTGGAAACCGGCCAGGTCACCCGCGGCTGGCTCGGCGTGGGCCTGCATCCGGTGGCGCTGCCGCGCGAGCTGGTCGGCCGCGCCGCCGTGCCCAGCGGGTTGATGGTGGTCAGCCTGGCCGACAACGCCCCGGCGGCCGGCGTGCTGCTGCCCGGCGACATCCTGGTGGAAGCCGCCGGTAAACGCCTCGGCAGCGTCCGCGCCCTGGCCGAAGCGCTGGCCGAGGAAGCCGTCGGCCACGAACTGGGTTTGAATTTGTTGCGGGGAGGTGAACTGATGCAATGCACCGTCGTCCTGGCGGCGCGCCCGGCATGATCGCCGCTCTCGCGCCATCCGGCCCCGCGCTATCCGGCCCGGCGATCGCCGGCGGCCATCGTCCGCGCGTGGCCCTGCGCGTGCCCGACCCGCTGCGCCAGCGGCAGTTGCTGCGCGCGCTCGGCGCGGTGCCGGAGGAGGGCGCCGAGGTGCTGGTGGTGGCGCTGGCGCCGGGCGAGGCTCTGTCGCCTGACCTGCGCACCGTCGAGGCCACGCTGCTGGTGCTGACCGACGACGCCGCGCTGGCGGCCGATCCGGCCATCCAGGGCGTGCTGCCGGCCACCGCCGCGCCGTCGCAGGTGGCCGCCGCCGCCGCCGCGCTGGCCGAGGGGCTCACGGTGCGGGTGCCGGGTGCCCGCGAGCGTTCCGGCTTCGCCCCGCCCGAGCCGGCCCGGCCGCTGCTGACGCCGCGTGAGGTGGAGATTCTGGCGCTGGTCGGCCAGGGCCTCAGCAACAAGGCGATCGCCCGCCGTCTGGGCATCAGCGCGCACACGGTTAAGTACCACTTGGAATCGGTATTCGCGAAACTGGCCGTCAACAGCCGCGCCGAGGCGGTCACAAGTGGCCTGCGCCGCGGGCTTCTGGTGGTTTAGGGCACCCTTCCGTCCGCCTGGTTAACGGTTTCGCAACGGCCCGACGCCAGTGTGGAGCGGACAGAGCCGTTTGACCGTTGCCCCTCGGCACGCCTGACCAGAACACACCCAAATTACATGGGGCGATCGCATGCGTCTTGCCGATCTGCGCAGTCGCTTCATGCTTCTCCTGCCGCCAGCCGCCGACCGGCACGTGGCGCCGTCGCCACCACCGCCCGAGCCTGCGCCGGCGGCGGTGGCCCCCCCTGTCGTGCCGCCCGTGCGGTGGACACCCGCCCGCATTGCCATCGCCGATGAACTCTGGGGCGACGGCAACGTCCTGCCGGGCGGGGAGGAGGAGGTGCTGCGCCTCGCGATGCCACTCAACCTTTCCGCGGCATCGTCGGTGCTGCTGCTCGGCGCCGCCGCGGGCGGCCCGGCGCGCGCGGTGGCGGGCGGATTGGGCGCCTGGATCTCCGGACACGAGGCCGACCCGGCGTTGGCCGCGGTGGCCGCCTGGCGCCTGCCGCGGGCGGGCAAGGTGGTCGCCAAACGGGCCACGGTCGCCCCGTGGGACCCGGGGGCGTCGGTGTTCCGCCGCCGCGCCTTCAATCATGCCCTGGCGCTGGAGGCGTTGCGCGGTGCCCCCGGCCGCCCGGTGCCGGTGCCCGAACTGCTGCTGGCCCTGGCCGGCGCGCTGCGGCCGGGCGGGCAGTTCGTGATGGTCGACATGGTCGCGACCTCCCGTCTTAACCCCAACGATCCGATGGTCCGGTCCTGGGCGGAGGTCGAGGGGCGGATACCCGATCTGCTGACCGAGGCCGCCCTGTCGGCCGCCCTGGCCGAACTGGGCTTCGACGTGCGGGTGACCGAGGACATCTCGATCCGCCACATGCGCCTGGCCGTGCAAGGCTGGAAGCGCCTGGTGCGGGAGCTGGCGGCGAACCGCCCGGACCGGCTGCGCGCCGCCGCGGTGGTCGCCGAGGCCGAGGTGTGGATGCGTCGGCTCAAGCTGTTGCATGCCGGGCAGATTCGCATGGTGCGATGGCACGCCATGGGGTCGTAGCGGCACGCGCAGCTTGACAGCACCGGGCCGGCCCCGTATTCGGCGCCGCTCCATTTGCTTCGCGAACCCAAGGCGTCCTTACCATGCGCATCCGCAACAGCCTCAAGTCGGCCAAGACCCGCGACAAGAACTGCCGCGTCGTGCGCCGGCATGGCCGCGTCTACGTGATCAACAAGAAGAACCCCCGGATGAAGTGCCGTCAGGGCTGAGCCTGCGCGCCGGCATCGCCCGGCCGTCCTGTCCGTTCTGAATCGCGCCCCGCGGCCTTGCCCGGGGCGTTTTCCATCGTGTCGGGTATATCAGGCATTTGCGGGGCGCTGCCCCGGAACCCTGGCAAGTCTGGACCCCGGCATGGCTTTGCCCTGCACCCACCAAGGGCCAGAGGTCCCTGGAACCCTGACGCGATGGTCTGGTGCGGGTTACTTCTTGCCTGCCTCGGCGGCCTTGGGGGGCTCGTTCTCATGGGCCAGAAGCTGTTGCGTCTGCGCCAGCTGGCGGCGCAGACTTTCCACCTCGTCGCGCAGCGCGGCCAGCTCCTCCTGCACATTCGCCGCCGGGCGCGGCTCACTGCCATCGGGGGGCTGATAGAACGGCGTGAACAAGGTCATGGCGCGCTCGATCACCGCCATGTTCTGCCGGCTTACTTCGTCGATGCCGAAGGGAAAGAAATTGCCCATGGTCTGCTTCATGGCCTCACGCATCTGCTCCTGCTGGCGCGTGAAGGTGGTCAGCGCCTGTTCCAGGTAGCGCGGCACCAGCGTCTGGACGGAATTTCCGTAAAAACCGATCAGCTGGCGCAGAAAGCCGGTCGGCAGCAGGTTTCGGCCCTTGTTTTCTTCCTCGACGATGATCTGGGTCAGCACGCTGCGGGTAATGTCGTCGCCCGTCTTGGCGTCGTAAACCACGAAGTCCCGGCCGACGTGAACCATCTCAGCCAGCGTGTCGAGGGTGATGTAGCTGGAGCTTTCGGTGTTGTACAGGCGCCGGTTGGCATATTTCTTGACAACCACAGGTGGCTTCTCGGCGGAAGACTCAGCACCGTTGGTCTGCGATGTCGGCGACATGGGGGCCCCCCGGTGCGCTGGCTGATGGATGATGCGCTGGCTGATGGATGAGGATGGAACAAGCGTGCAACGGAGGGTAGCATGCCGCGCCGCAACATCCAAAACCCGTCTGCCCTGCTATGATGCATCCCAGCCGGGTGTGCGGACCGCGGCAGGAGGGTGGATGACGCATGGCGCGCGGCGATCGGCCCGACTCCCCGCCGGGCGACCCGGCCGGCGAGGATCTGCACGAGCTGGCCCGGGACTGGATCACCCTGTGGCAGAGCGAGCTGGCGGCCCTCGCGGTGGATCGCGAGGCGCAGGAGACGTGGCATGTGATGCTCTCCCTGTGGGCGGGGGCGGCCGGTGCCATGATCAGCGGCCTGCCCCGGGGGCTGGCGGATGAGCCTGCCGGGGACGGCCGACGTGCCGCCGGG
This sequence comes from uncultured Alphaproteobacteria bacterium, assembly GCA_963709085.1. Taxonomy (GTDB): domain Bacteria; phylum Pseudomonadota; class Alphaproteobacteria; order Acetobacterales; family Acetobacteraceae; genus Rhodovastum. Next base: position 1,309,925 of record CAVPVB010000007.1, on the reverse strand, counting down.
GCCGCTGCTCCGGCGCGGCCCGCGGCCCCTGCTGCTGCACCTGACCCTCGCGATGCTGAGGTCGAGCAGCTCCGTGACCGGGTTGCCGAGCTTGAACGACGCCTCGCCGGGCTGGAACAGCGCCGCCGCCGCTGAGAAGGCGCGCAGCATCGCCGAAGCGTTGCAACGTGCCGCCGCCGGGCAGGCCGAGGCGTTCCCTCGCGCGGTGTTGATGGAAGCCTGGCGCCAGGACCGCGACCTGATCGCCGGCATCGCCGCCTATCGTCGCCACCCCTGGCGGCGCGACCTGCCCGACCCGCCGGTGATATGGACCGAGGGCGGCAGCCGCCTGCTGGATTTCGGTGGCACCGGACCGACCCTTCTGCTGGTGCCAAGCCTGGTCAACCGCGCCAGCGTGCTCGACCTTGCCCCCGGGCGCTCGATGGTGCGCTTCCTGGCCACCCAGGGGCTGCGCGTGCTGCTGCTGGACTGGGGCTGGCCGGGCGAGGCGGAACGGCGTTTTACCCTGACCGACTACATTGCCGGACGGCTGGAACGGGCGCTGCTGGCGGTCGGCGAGAAGGTGGTGCTGGCCGGCTATTGCATGGGCGGCCTGCTGGCCATCGCGGCGGCGCAGCGCCGGCCGGATTTGGTGGCAGCGCTGGCATTGCTCGCCACCCCCTGGGATTTTCATGCCGCCGATCCCGGCCGCGCCGCCCAGATGGGGCGGATGCTGCCGCTGCTGGAGCCGGCGATGGCCTTCGCGGGCACCCTGCCGGTCGATCTGCTGCAACTGCTGTTCTCCCTGCTCGATCCGTTCGGCATCGCCGCCAAGTACCGCGCCTTCGCCCGGCTGGACCCGGACAGCGACCGCGCCCGGCTGTTCGTGGCGCTGGAGGACTGGCTGAACGACGGCGTGCCGCTGGCCGCCCCGGTGGCGCGCGAATGCCTGACCGGCTGGTACGGCGCCAATACCCCGGCGCGCGGCACTTGGATGGTGGCGGGGCTGCCGGTGTTGCCCGCCGCGCTCGACATGCCCTGCTTCGTCGCCGTGCCGGCGCGCGACCGCATCGTGCCGCCGGAGAGCGCCCGCCCGCTCGCCGCGGCGATAAGCGGCGCCGTGCTGCACGCGCCGGCGGCCGGCCATATCGGCATGGCGGCGGGCTCGGGCGCCGAGGCGGCGCTGTGGCGGCCGTTGCTGGGCTGGGTGGGTGGGCTGCCCTCCCGGGGCGGCCGGAAAAAAAAATCGCGCGCCGCGAATAAATCCCCCGCCGGTCCGGTCATCCCCGCGGAGCCTGCAAACGGGGGACCGACATGAACGAACCGAACACCGGACGGCGGACGCTGCTGAGCTGCATGGCCTGGGTGGGCACCGGGCTGCTATGGACCGTCTCGGGCGGGGTGCCGCGCACGCTCGGCCTGCTCGGCCCGGCGCAGGCGGCCACGCCGGCGCCGGGTTTCACCTTCGCCCAGATCAGCGACTCGCATATCGGCTTTGCGCGCGATCCCAATACCGACACGCCGGGCACGCTGCAGGCGGCGCTCGACCAGGTGGTGGTGCCGCGTCCGGCGATGATGCTGCACACCGGCGACGTTTCGCATTTGTCGAAGCCCGCCCAGTTCGACATCGCGGCGCAATTGATCGGCGCCACCGGCATCGAGACCCACTATGTCCCCGGCGAGCACGACTGGCTGGAAGATGCGGGCCGCCCCTTCGTCGCCCGCTTCCAGAAGGGGACGAAGCAGGGCGCGCCGGATGGCGGATTCTATAGCTTCGACCGGGAAGGTATCCATTTCGTCGGCCTGAACAATGTGGCCGACCTGAAGGCCGGCGGGCTCGGCGCGCTCGGGCCGGCGCAACTGGCCTGGCTGGCAGCCGACCTTGCCGGCCGCAGCGCCAGCACGCCGATCGTCGTGTTCGCCCATATCCCGCTCTGGGTGGTCTACCGCGAATGGGGCTGGGGCACCGAGGACGGCGCGCAGGCGCTCGTGCTGCTGCAGCGGTTCGGTTCGGTGACGGTGCTGAACGGCCATATCCACCAGATCCTGCAGAAGGTGGAGGGCAACGTCGCCTTCCACACCGCCCGCTCCACCGCCTTCCCGCAGCCCGCGCCGGGCACCGCGCCGAGCCCCGGGCCGATGAAGGTGGAGCCCGGACGGCTGCGCGCGCTGCTCGGCGTGGCGAGCGTGAGCGTCATTCGCGGCCAGTCGCGGCTGGCCGTGGTCGATACCCCGCTCGGCGCGTGAGGGTCGGCCCATGTCCGGTCTGCGCATGCGCCGCCGCGCGGCGCTGCTGCTTGCCCTGTTGCCGGCCGCGCGGGCGGCCGGCGCCGGGGTGGCGGGGTCGGTGGTGGCGGGCGTCACCATCGACAATTTCTCGTTCTCGCCGGCCGTGCTGACGGTGCAACGTGGCACGCGCGTGGTCTGGACCAACCGTGACGACATGCCACACACCGTGGTCAGCGACGCGCAGCCGCCGGCCTTCCGCTCGCCCGGGCTGGACACCGATGAGAGTTTCGAGGTGTTGTTCGACCGGCCCGGGAACTGGGGCTATTTCTGCGCCCTGCATCCGCGCATGCAGGGAACCATCGTGGTGCGGTGAAGCGGGGCGCGATGGAAGCCGACGGGCCAGGTGACGCACCAGCAGATGGGGGAGCGTTCGCACGGCTGGCGCTGCCCCATCTGGACGCGGCCTACAACCTGGCGCGCTGGCTGCTGCGCGACCCGGTCGCCGCCGAGGATGTGGTGCAGGACGCCATGTTGCGGGCGCTGACCTATTTCGCATCGTTTCGCGGCACCAATGCGCGCGCCTGGCTGCTGCGGATCGTGCGCAACACCGCGCTTGACCGGTTGGCCGCCGGCGCGCGGGCTCGCGAGGTGCCGCTGGTGACGCAGGACGACGAGGACGAGACCGCGGTGAACGAACCGGCCGATCCCGCCGACGATCCCGAAACCGCATTGTCGCGCCGGCAGGACCGCGCCATTCTGGCGGCGGCGCTGGCCGCCCTTCCGGTCGAGCTGCGCGAATGCCTGGTGCTGCGCGAGCTGGAAGAACTATCCTACCGCGACATCGCCCAGGTGACCGGCGTGCCCGTCGGTACCGTCATGTCGCGGCTGTGGCGCGCCCGCCGGGCCTTGTTGCGGTGCGGGGAGGCGCCGGCATGACCGCGCTGCCCTGTCCGGACAAGGTGCTGCTGGTGCAGGCCGAACTGGACGGCGAACTGAGCGTGGCCGAATCGGCGGCGCTGCAGGCCCATCTGGAAGGCTGCGCCGGCTGCCGGGCGCTGCAGACGGAACTCGCCGACCTCTCCACCGGGCTGCGCGGCGCGGCGCCGCTTTATGCGGCGCCGGCCCGGCTGCGCGCGATGCTGGTGGCCCAGGGGGCGCCGCATCCGGCCCCCCATCCTGCGCGTCGTGTCGCGCGCCATCCGGCGCTGGCCTTCGGCGCCGGCCTGGCGGTGGCGGCCAGCGTGGCGCTGGCGCTGCTGCCCGGTCCGGCCGCAACGACGCTGGACGATCAGGCGGTGGCCGGCCACATCCGCGCCCTGCAGCCCGGCCACCTGACGGACGTGCCGTCGTCCGACCGCCACACGGTGCGGCCCTGGTTCGACGGGCGGATCGATTACGCCCCGCCGGTGCGGGATTTTCTCGCGGCCGGCTTTCCGCTGCTCGGCGGCCGGCTCGACTACCTCGGCGGCCGGCCGGTGGCCGCCCTGGTGTACCGGCGCGACCGCCACCTGATCGATTTGTATGTCTGGCCGGAAGCCGGCGCGGCCGCGCCCACGCAGCGGGCGCGCAACGGCTATACGGTGGTGGGCTGGCGCGCCGGCGGCATGGCGTTCCTGGCCGTTTCGGACCTGGAGCCGGCGGAGTTGCTGGCATTCGCCCGGCTCTGGGAAGCCGGCCCGTAGCCGTACAAGCGGCTTTGACCTGGGTCAACGACGCCCGGCTGTGATTGGTGCCTGTTGACGCTGGCGCGGCCCGGCATGGATGCTAGGTTGTGTCCAAGTTTCACTAGGGAGGTTTCGAATGAGCAGGATTGCACTCGTCACCGGCGGTACGCGCGGCATTGGCGCGGAGATCAGCCGCGAACTGAAGGCTGCCGGACGCACGGTGGTCGCCAACTATGCCAGCAACGACGCCGCCGCCGCCGCCTTCCGCGAGGAGACCGGCATCGCCGTCTACAAATTCGATGTCAGCGACTTCCAGGCCTGCAAGGAAGCGATCGATCGCATTCATGCCGAAATCGGCAAGATCGAGATTCTGGTCAACAATGCCGGCATCACCCGCGACTCCACGATGACGCGGATGACGCGCGACATGTGGGATGCGGTGGTCGATACCAACCTCGGTTCCTGCTTCAACCTGTGCAAGCTGGTGTTCGACGACATGCGCGCGGCGAAGTTCGGCCGCATCGTCAATATCGGCTCGCTGAACGGCCAGGCCGGCCAGTACGGTCAGGTCAATTACGCCGCCGCCAAGTCCGGCATCCATGGCTTCACCAAGGCGCTGGCCCAGGAAGGGGCCAAGTTCGGTATTACCGTCAATGCGGTGGCGCCGGGCTATGTGGATACCGAAATGGTGCGCGCGGTGCCGGAGGACGTGCTGCAGAAGATCATCGCCCGCATTCCGATGGGCCGGCTCGGCCATGCCGACGACATCGCCCGCGGCGTGGTGTTCCTGACCGCTGACGAGGGTGACTTCATTACCGGTTCGACCCTGTCGATCAACGGCGGACAGCACATGTACTGAACCCGGCGGCGTCGCGCCGGTGAAGACCAGGGCGCTGCCCTGGTCTTCTTTTTTCCGACCATCCCGCGCCGCCATATGCCGGGGGGAGGGGGACGTCACCATGATCGCCCAGTTGCCGCCGAGAAAAGACGTGCTCGCCCGCCGCGACGCCATCGTCGCCGGGCTGCGGCGCCTGCTGCCGCCGGACGGGGTGATCGCCGAACCGCTGTTGCTGAAGCCCTACGAGACCGACGGGCTGACCGCCTATCGTCAGGTGCCGCTGGCCGTCGTGCTGCCGGAAACCACCGCCCAGGTGGCTGCCATCATGGAATTGCTGCACCGCGAGGGCGTGCGGGTGGTGCCGCGCGGCGCCGGCACCTCGCTGTCGGGCGGCGCGCTGCCGATGCAGGATGCGGTGGTGCTCGGGCTGATGCGCATGAACCGCATCCTGGAGATCGACACCGCCGACCGGCTGGCGGTGGTGCAGGCGGGGGTGACCAATATCGCCATCACCCAGGCGGTGCAGGCGGAGGGATTCTTCTACGCCCCCGACCCGTCCAGCCAGCTGGCCTGCATGATCGGCGGCAACGTCAACATGAATGCGGGCGGCGCCCATTGCCTGCGCTACGGCGTGACCGCCAACAATCTGCTCGGGCTGAAGATCGTCACCGTGGACGGCCAGGTCATCGATGTGGGCGGCGCCCATCTGGACGCCGCCGGCTATGACTGGCTCGGGCTGCTTACCGGCAGCGAGGGTCAGTTGGCCATCGTGACGGAAGTCACGGTGCGCATCCTGCGCTCGCCGGAGGGCGCGCGCGCCATGCTGGCCGCTTTCCGCGCCAACGAGGTGGCCGGTGCCTGCGTCGCCGCCATCATCGCCTCCGGCATCATTCCGGTGGCGCTGGAGTTCATGGACCGCCCGGCCATCCATGCCTGCGAGGCTTTCGCCCATGCCGGCTATCCGCTCGATGCCGAGGCGATGCTGATCATCGAGGTCGAGGGCAGCCCGGCCGAGCAGGATGAGCTGCTCGGACGCCTGCGGGAAATCTGCGCCCGGCACGATCCGATCAGCCTGAAGATTTCGTCCTCGGCGGCGGAAAGTGCGGCCATCTGGAAGGGACGCAAAGGGGCGTTCGGCGCGGTCGGGCGGATCAGCCCGGATTATCTGTGCATGGACGGCGTCATACCGACCAGCCGGCTGGCCGAAGTGCTGCACCGCATCGGCGACATGAGCGCCGAGCGCGGCCTGCAGGTGGCCAATATCTTTCATGCCGGCGACGGCAACCTGCACCCGCTGATCATGTTCGACGCCAACGACCCCGACAGTTTCGCCCGCGCCGAACGGTTCGGCGCCGATATCCTGACTCTGTGCGTCGAGGTGGGCGGCTGCCTGACCGGCGAGCACGGGGTGGGGGTGGAGAAGCGCGACCTGATGGGCGTGCAGTTCAACGCCACCGAACTCGACCAGCAGCGCCGGATCAAATCCGCGTTCGATCCCGGCTGGCTGCTCAACCCGTCGAAGGTCTTCCCGCTGCAGCCGGCGCTGGCATGAGCGGCCTGCTTTCGGCCGATACGCTGACGCCCGCCGACGAGGCGGGGGTGGCGGCTTCGTTGCGCGCGGCGTACGCGGCCGGCGAACCGCTGCTGGTGCTGGGCAACGGCTCCAAGCGCGCCATGCTGCGGCCGGTGCAGGCAGCCCGCGCGCTGTCGGCCGGCGCGCTCACCGGCGTCACGCTGTATTCGCCGCAGGAACTGGTGATGTCGGCGCGGGCGGGCACGCGGGTCGCCGATCTGAACGCGGCGGTGGCGGCGAAGGGGCAGCAGATCACGGCGGAGATTCCCGATTTCTCCGCCCTGCTCGGCAGCACCGCCGCGCCGACTCTGGGCGGGGCGGTGGCGGCCAATCTGTCCGGCCCGCGCCGCGTCGCCTGGGGGGCGATGCGCGACCATGTGCTGGGGGTGCGGGCGGTCAATGGCACCGGCGAGGTCATTCGTTCCGGCGGGCGGGTGCTGAAGAACGTTACGGGGCTCGATCTGTGCAAGCTGCTGGCCGGCAGCCATGGCACGCTGGCGGTGCTCACCGAAATCACCCTGAAGGTGCTGCCGGCGCCGGAACGACGGGCGACGCTGGTCCTGCGCGGGCTTGATCCGGTGCAGGGGGTGGCGGCGCTGGCGGCGGCGCTCGGTTCGCCCTACGGCGTTTCCGCCGCCGCCTATTTGCCGGCTGCCGTTTCCCATCGTGTGCCGGGGCTGCAGGGTGGTGCCGCCCTGGTCCGCCTGGAAGACTTCGCTTCCTTCGTTGCCTATCGGAGCGAGCGGTTGCGCGCCGACCTTGCGGTGTTCGGCCCGGCGGAGGTGCTGGACGACGCGGCCACGCTGGCGGCTTGGGCGGCGGTGCGTGACGCCGCACCACTGGTGGACGAGCCCGGGGCGATCTGGCGCGTCTCGGTCCGCCCCTCGGCCGGGCCGCGAATCGCCGCGGTGCTGGAGCGGATGTTCGACGCGCGCTGGTTCCTGGACTGGGGCGGCGGCCTGGTATGGATCGCCGGTCCCGCCACGGCGGCGGCGCATGACGCGGTCTGCGCGGCGGCGCGCGAGGCCGGCGGCACCTGGACGCTGCTGCGTGCGCCGGAAGCGCTGCGGGCGGCGGTGGCAGTGATCCCGCCCGAACCGGCGCCGCTGGCGGCGATCGCCCGCCGGGTCAAGGCGGCGTTCGACCCCAAAGGCATCCTCAACCCGGGCCGCTTGCGGGCCGGCGAGTGACCGTGCCGATTTACCCCGCGGACCGTTAGGATGCAGACGAACTTCACTGCCGCCCAGCTCCGCGACCCGGCGATCGCCGCCTCGAATCAGGTGCTGCGCACCTGCGTGCATTGCGGCTTCTGCACCGCGACCTGCCCGACTTTCGTGTTGCTCGGCGACGAGCTCGACAGTCCGCGCGGGCGCATCTACCTCATCAAGGACATGCTGGAAGCCGGCCGCCCCGCCACCGCCGAGGTGGTGCTGCATGTCGATCGCTGCCTGTCCTGCCTGTCCTGCATGACGACCTGTCCATCCGGCGTGCACTACATGCACCTGATCGATCATGCCCGGACCTATGTCGCGCAAACCTATCGCCGGCCCTGGCACGAGCGCGGGCTGCGGGCGCTGCTGGCGGCGGTGCTGCCGCATCCCGGGCGGTTCCGCCGCGTACTGGCCGCGGCGCGGCTGGCGCGACCCTTCGCCGGATTGCTGCCGCGCGGCGGAAAAATGTTCGGGCGGATGCGGGCCATGCTGGCGATGGCGCCGGCATCGCTGCCCCAACCGGGCGTGCTGGACGGCGTGGGCGTGCATCCCGCCGAGGGCGCCCGCCGCTTCCGCGTGGCGCTGCTGGCCGGCTGCGCCCAGCGCGTGCTGGACCCGGCGATCAATGACGCCACCATCCGTCTGCTGACCCGCATGGGCGGCGAGGTGGTGGTCGCCGCGGGCGCCGGCTGTTGCGGCGCGCTGACCCACCACATGGGCCGGCACGCCGAGGCGATGGCCTCCGCCCGCGCCAACATCGCCGCGTGGAGCGGCGAGATCGACGGCGCCGGCCTGGACGGCATCGTCATGAACGCCTCGGGCTGCGGCACCATGGTGAAGGATTACGGCTTCATGTTCCGCGACGAGCCGGAGGCCGCGGCGGCGGCCCGGGTGGCCGCGCTGGCGCTGGATGTGTCCGAGGCGCTGGAAAAATTCGGCTACGCGCCGTCGCGGCCGGCGCCGGGACTGACCGTGGCCTATCACAGCGCCTGCAGCCTGCAGCACGGCCAGACGGTGACCGATACGCCCAAGGTTCTGCTGCGCAAGGCCGGGTTCCGGGTGGTCGAGCCGGCGGAGGGGCATCTGTGCTGCGGCTCGGCCGGCACCTACAACCTGATGCAGCCCGACATCGCCGCCCGGCTGCGCGAGCGCAAACTGGAGAATCTGCGCGCCACCCGGCCGGATGTGGTGGCCACCGGCAATATCGGCTGCATGACCCAGCTCGCCGGCGGCGGGCTGCCAATGGTCCATACGGTGGAATTGCTGGACTGGATGGCCGGCGGACCTGCGCCGCTGGGCAATGGGGTGAAGGAAGGCCAGGGCTCTGCCCTGGACCCGCTAAGGGCGGAGCCCTTAGAACCCATTCGTTTATAGGGTCTTGGGAAGAGGGGGGTGAGGAGATGCCGCGGCCCCTCCTCACCCCCCTCTTCCCAAGACCCTTTAAGTGATGGGGTTCAGGGGCCTCTCGGCCGTCGCGCCGAAGGCGCGCTGCGCGCGACGGCGGGTCCAGGGCAGAGCCCTGGCCTTCCTTCACCCCATTGCCCAGCCTGACTTGCGGCCGGGCCGGCGAGCGACCACCCTTTCCGCATGCGTCTGTTTCTTCTGCTCCTGCTGATCGTGTCCGGGCCCGCGCTGGCCCAGCAAGGTCCGGCGCCGCGCCGCGCCGAACTGGACCAGCTTTTCGCCGCCCTGAAGGCCGCGCCGAGCGAGGCGGCGGCCGCTGCGCTGGAGGCGAAGATTCGCCAGCTCTGGCAACAGGCCGGTTCCCCCGCGGTGGTGCTGCTGCTGAACGAGGGTTCCCGTGACCTGGAGGATGGCGACACCGATGGCGCGCTCGATGCGCTGGACGATGCGCTGGTACTGGCCCCCGATTACGCCGAGGCCTGGCTGCGCCGGGCGCTGACCAAATTCCATGCCGGCAACTATGCCGGTGCCATCCGTGACATTCAGGCAACGCTGCAGCGCGAGCCGCGCAATTTCGTCGCCCTGCAGACCCTGTCGCACATCGCCGAGGCGCAGGCGGACTGGAAGGGCGCGCTGGCCGCCTGGCAGAAGGTACTGGAACTCGACCCGCGCACGCCGGATGGTCAGGAGAGGCTGCAGATGCTGCGGCGCCGCGCGCTCGGGGAATCGACCTGACCACGATCGTGCCGGTGCGACCCAAGGTTGAGACACGCGGCAACGTAACTGCCCGGAAGTTGCCACAGAGTGGTCGTTGACTCCGTTGCATCGGGCGGGATCTTCCCGGCCGAGCCCAGAAGGACACCTGCCATGCGTCTCCGTACCGTCCTGCTCGCAGTCCCCGCGGCGGCCACCCTGCTGATGGCGCCGGCCGCGCATGCCGACTGGCGTGGCCACGGCTATGGTCCGCATTATGGGTATCCCCACCACGGCGGTATTGGCGTCGCGCCGGTCATTGCCGGGGCAGTGGTCGGACTGGGCGTCGGGGCGGTGGTTGCCGGTGTGCTGGCGCCGCCCGTGGTTGTCGCGCCGCCGCCGGTGATGTACGCGCCGCCGCCGCAGATGGTTTACGCACCGCCGCCGCAGGTGGTTTATGCGCCGCCGGTGATGTACGCGCCGCCGCCGCGGGTGGTCTACGCGCCGGCACCGGCTTACTATGGCTGGTAGGACACAAACCGGGCGGTGAGGGCGGCTGCCGGCGTGCTGCCCGGTCCCCGTGGGGCCAGGAACACGCGTTGGCCGCCGGGATGTTCCTGTTGCATGGCTCTCCTGATTGGCGCCGGAGGCTGCGCGGAGTAGGACGTTGCAGTCCGGTTACCGCAAGGCCCGCCGATCCGGGCAAGACGGCCGCCGGCAGATGCAACACGAGGACGAAAATCGCAGCTCCTGACCCAGCGCGCCCCGCTGCTCGACCCGATCGAGGTCGCCAGCCGCGACGAGATCGCCGCGTTGCAGTTCGCGCGCCTGAAGTCGACGCTGCGCCACGCCTACAACAACATCGATCATTACCGCCGCGCCTTCGAGCAGCTGGCGGTGCATCCGGACGATCTGCACAGCCTGCACGATCTCCACAAATTCCCCTTCACCAGCAAGGATGATTTGCGCGCCAACTACCCGTTCGGCATGTTCGCGGTGCCGCGCGAGCAGGTGGTGCGCATTCACGCCTCCTCCGGCACCACCGGCAAGCCGACCGTGGTCGGCTACACGAAGGGCGACATCGACACCTGGGCCGAGGTGATGGCGCGCTCGATACGCGCCGCCGGCGGGCGGCCGGGCGATATCATCCATGTCGCCTATGGCTACGGCCTGTTCACCGGTGGCCTCGGCGCCCATTACGGCGCCGAGCGGCTGGGCTGCACGGTGATCCCCATGTCGGGCGGCCAGACGGCCCGCCAGGTGCAGCTTATCAACGATTTCCGGCCCGACCTCATCATGGTCACGCCGTCCTACATGCTGGCGATCGGCGACGAGTTCGAGCGCGAGGGGCTCGACCCGCGGCGCTGCTCGTTGCGCATCGGCATGCACGGCGCCGAGCCATGGACCGCGGCGATGCGCCACGAGATCGAGGCGCGCTTCGACATGAGCGCGCTCGATATCTACGGGCTGTCGGAGATCATCGGTCCCGGCGTCGCCTGCGAGTGCATCGAGAGCAAGGACGGGCTGCATCTCTGGGAAGACCATTTCTATCCGGAGATAATCGATCCGGCCACCGGCGCACCGGTCGCCGACGGCGAGCCCGGCGAACTGGTGCTGACCTCCCTCACGAAGGAGGCGATGCCGGTCATCCGCTACCGCACCCGCGACCTGACGCGCCTGCTGCCCGGCTCCACCCGCAGCATGCGGCGGATGGAAAAAATCTCGGGCCGCACCGACGACATGCTGATCATTCGCGGCGTGAACGTGTTCCCGAGCCAGATCGAGGAACTGATCCTGAAGGAGCGGATGCTGTCGCCGCATTATGTGCTGGAGGTCTACCGGCGCGAGCACCTGGACACGCTTGACGTTGTTGTCGAGGCCCGGCCGGAACCGGATGCGCATGATGATCGCGCAAGGCAGGCCTGTGCCGTGAGATTGGCTCATGCGGTCAAGGCCTATGTCGGCGTGACCGTGCGGGTGCGCATCGTCGATGTCGGCGAGGTCGAGCGATCGGTCGGCAAGGCGAAGCGGATCATCGACATGCGGCCGAAAGACTGACACGCATCCTGGGGAACAGGGTGCCGGGCGGCGCCTGTTCCTGACGTGGCGGCCGCCGAAGCTTCCTCGTCAGCCCTCAACACACCTGATATAGCCTCGGTCGTTGAGGCAAACCGCAGCATCGGACAGGATCGAAGAGTCTTGACCGCCATATCGAAACCAAAGAACCGCGCTGCGGCAACCGATGATGTTGCCGCCGGGGCACGACCACTGACCGGCAACGAGGCCATTGCCCGCGGCGCCTGGGAAGCCGGTGTGCGGGTGGCAACAGCATATCCGGGTACACCGAGTACCGAGATTCTGGAAAGTCTCGCCCGATATCCTGCGGAGGACCTCCAGGCCCAGTGGTCAACGAATGAAAAAGTGGCGCTGGATGTCGCCATCGGCGCCTCGTTCGCCGGCGTGCGGACGATCGCGTCGATGAAGCATGTCGGCCTGAACGTCGCCGCCGATGCGCTGATGTCGCTGACCTATATCGGGGTGAATGGCGGCCTGGTCATCGTGGTGTGCGACGACCCCGGCATCCACAGCTCGCAGAACGAACAGGACACAAGGCTGTTCTGCCGGCTGGCCATGGTGCCGTGTCTGGAGCCGTCGGATGCGCAGGAGGCGCTGGAGTTCACCCGCGCGGCTTTCGAGCCTGAGCGAGCGTTTCGACACGCCGGTGATCATCCGCAGCACGACGCGGCTGTCGCATACGCGCAGCGTGGTGCGGCTCGGATCGCGCGAGGTGCCGCCGGTGCGGCCGTTCCTCGAGGATACCAGGAAGAACGTGATGATCCCCGCGCATGCCCGCGCGCGGCATCCGCGGCTGATCGAACGCGAGCAGAAGCTTGCCGCGTATTTCGAGGAAAACCCGCTGAATCGCTGGGAAAAAGGCGATCCTGCGGTTGGCGTGATCACCGCCGGCACGCCCTATGCCTACGTGAAAGAGATTTTTCCGACCGCGAGCGTGCTGAAACTGGCCATTTCGTATCCGCTGCCGCTCGGGCTGATCGATGCGTTCTGCCGCACGGTGGACCGGGTGTTCGTGGTCGAGGAGCTGGAGCCGGCGATCGAGACGGAAATCCGCGCCGCCGGTATTGCCGTTGACGGTAAGGAATTTTTCTCCCGCGTCGGCGAATTCTCGCCCGAATCGGTGCGCGCAGGGTTCGAGCGCGCCGGCGTGCTGGCGGCGCAGGCCAGGCCGGCGCCCTGGCCGGTGCAGGCAACGCCACGGCCGCCGGTGCTCTGCCCGGGCTGCCCGCATACCATGAGCTACATGGCCATCCGGGCTCTGAACGCTCGCGTGGCCGGCGATATCGGCTGCTACACGCTGGCGGCGATCGAGCCGCTGCGCTCGGTCGATACCTGCGTGTCGATGGGGTCGAGCATCGCCAACGCCGTTGGCATCGCCAAGGCCGGCACGGAGGAAAAGCCGATCATCGCCACCATCGGCGATTCCACGTTCCTGCATGCCGGCATTCCGCCGTTGATCGACGCCGTCTACAACAACGCCAACATCACCGTGATTGTTCTGGATAACCACATCACCGCGATGACCGGCGGCCAGGACCATGCCGGCACCGGCCGCACGCTGCGCGGCGAGGGCACCAAGCGCATTGATTTCGAGCAGATGGTGCGGGCCTGCGGGGTGACGTGGGTACGTCGCATCGATTCCTACGATGTCGGCAGCATGTACCAGACCTTCCGCGAGGCGGTCGCCTTCAAGGGCGTGTCGGTGGTGATTTCCGACCGGCCCTGCGTGCTCGATCCGGTCCGCATCAAGGGACCGGCCTTCGCGGTGGCGCTGGATGCCTGCACCGCCTGCCAGTCCTGCATGAACCTGGGCTGCCCCGCGCTCGGCTGGAACGACGCAACCTTCGAGGGCCGCCACAAGGTGCAGATCGACGCCGAGTTGTGCATCGGCTGTTCCATCTGCGCGCAGAGCTGCCCGTCGGATTGCATTCGCCCGGTCGTGTCGGCCGGATAGAAGGAGTTCTTCGACGCGATGGCCGACACGTTCTCGCCGCCGCCGACCAATGTCCTGATCGTGGGCGTCGGCGGCCAAGGCGTCATCATGGTTTCAAAAGTACCTCGCGGCACTCTGCCAGAATCACGGTCTGCAGGTGAAGCAGAGCGAAGTGCACGGCATGGCCAAGCGCGGCGGCAGCGTGTTCAGCCATGTCCGCTTCGGCACGCAGGTATGGTCGCCGACCATTCCGCATGGCGAGACCGACATCCTGGTCGCGCTGGAATGGTCGGAAGGGCTGCGCTGGCTCGATGCGCTGCGGCGCGACAGCGGCACCTTCATCGCCGACACCCAGCAGATCGTGCCGCCGATCGCCTTTCGCGACCGCCGGCCGGGCGGCCGGTCCGGCTACGCGCCGATGACGCCCGCTGCCGTGCTGGAAATGGTCGGCACCGGGATCGCGCTGGATGCGACCCGCATCGCCGCCGGGCTCGGCAACACCCGCATCGCCAACACGGTGCTGCTGGGGGCGCTCTCCACCGCGCTGCCTTTCGCGGCCGAGGGCTGGACCGCGGTGCTGCAGGATTTCGTTCCCCCCGCACCGTCGCCGCCAACCTGAAGGCGTTCCAGGCCGGGCGCGACTGGGTGGAAAACGGGCTGCGGCCGGCCGAGGACACCGCCCGCCCCGCCGGCGAGCGGGTCAGCGTGGCGGCCCGCGGCCACCGGCTGGAAATCACCGAGGCCTGGTGCAAGGGCTGCGACATCTGCGTGAAGATGTGCCCGGAACGCTGTCTGCGCCTGGATGGGCGCGGCATTGCCGAACTGGCGAACCCGGCCGCCTGCACCGGCTGCCGCGTGTGCGAATGGCTGTGTCCCGACTTCGCGGTCCGCGTGCTCGACGGCACGCCGCAACCGGTTGCGTGAGAGCATGATGAACTCCCGCCAGAATCTGCAGGGCAACCACGCCTGCGCGCTTGCCGCCATTGCCGCCGGATGTCGCTTCTATGGCGGCTATCCGATCACGCCCTCCTCGGAGATCGCCGAGCGCATGTCGCTCGAACTCCCCGCCGTCGGCGGCGTATTCATCCAGATGGAGGATGAGATCGCCTCGATGGGGGCGGTGATCGGCGCCTCGATGGGTGGCGTGAAGGCGATGACCGCCACCAGCGGCCCCGGCTTCTCGCTGAAGCAGGAAAATCTGGGCTACGCGGCGATGACTGAAATTCCCTGCGTCATCGTCAATGTCATGCGCGGCGGCCCGAGCACCGGCCTGCCGACCCGGCCGGCGCAGGGCGACATCATGCAGGCGCGCTGGGGCACGCATGGTGACCACCCTATTCTCGTTCTCGCCCCGTCCTCGGTGCGCGAGGTCTACGAGCAGACCATCCGTGCCTTCAATCTGGCGGAAACCCTGCGCACGCCGGTGATTCTTCTGTACGATGAAACCATCGGCCATCTGGTCGAGACGGTGGAGCTGCCCGATCCGGCCACGATCGAACGGGCGGACCGCAAATGGGCGACCGGCCCGCGCGAGGGTTTTCTCCCGTATGCCGATCCGGGCGACGGCATTCCCGCCATGGCGCGGCCGGGCGACGGCTATCGCTGCCACACCACCGGGCTGACCCACGGCGAGCACGGCTTCCCGACCCAGAACCCCGCCGATGTGGACCGCATCATGCACCGGCTGCTGGGGAAATTCGACCAGCACCGCGACCTGATCGACCGCTTCGAGACGCTGTTCACTGATGACGCCGAGCTGCTGGTGGTGGGCATCGGCATCGCCGCCCGTGCCGCCGGCAGCGCCGTGCGGCTGGCGCGGCGGAACGGCGTGCGCGCCGGGCTGTTCCGCCCGGTCACGCTGTGGCCGTTCCCCGAGCAGGCGTTGCGCGAACACGCCGCCCGCGCGTCGCACGTGCTGGTCGTCGAGATGAATGCCGGCCAGCTCAGCCTGGAGATTGAGCGGCTGTGCGCGCAGCCCGGCAAGGTGTCGCAACTGACCCGCGTCACCGGCCAGCCGATCGGTCCGGCCGAGATCCTGGCCACCATTCAGGAGCGCGCCCGCCATGGACGCCATTAGCGTCGACGCCTTTGACATCCGCGAGTACCTCCGCGCGGAATTGCTGCCGCACTTCATGTGTCCGGGGTGCGGCCACGGCATCGCGTTGCGGGCGCTGCTCTGGGCGGTGCATGAGCGCGGCATTCCGAAGGACAAGCTCGCCGTGGTGTGCGGCATCGGCTGTTCCGGCCGGGTCGGCGCCTATATCGACGCGAACACGTTTCATACCACGCATGGAAGGCCGCTCGCCTACGCCACCGGCCTGGCCCTGGCGCGGCCCGATCTGGAGGTGGTGGTGATCACCGGCGACGGCGACTGCCTGGCGATCGGCGGCAATCACCTGATCCATGCCTGCCGGCGCAACCTGAACATGACCTGCCTGATGCTGAACAACGAGATCTACGGCATGACCGGCGGCCAGGTGTCGCCGACCACGGGCGAGGGGCGGCTGACCAGCACGACGCCGTATGGCAACGCCGAGCCGGTCTTCGATGCCTGTGCGCTGGCCGCCGCCGCCGGGGCCGGCTTCGTCGGGCGCGGCATGACGCTGCAACTGCCGGCGCTGAAGACGCTGATCGGCGAGGCGATTGCCCATTCCGGGTTCTCCTTCGTCGAGGTGATTTCCGACTGCACCGAGATATTTGGCCGCAAGAACGACCTCGGCTCGGCGCCGGAGATCATCCTGCGCCAGAAGGGCAGCATGCGCCCCGACACCTACGGCAACATCGTCGACCAGCCGTTCCGCGCCAATGCCCCGCGCACCGGCGTGCTGGTGCGCAACGACCGGCCTGAGTACGGGGCGGCGTATCGAGCGGCAGTGGCCGGCAGGATGGTGCCATGAGCATCGAAATTCGTTTCGGCGGCAGCGGCGGCCAGGGATTGCGAGCTGTCGGCGAAGATTCTCGCCGCGGCGCTGTTGCGGGCCGGCCGGACGATCGCGCTGTCGCAGAGCTATGAACCGACCTCGCGCGGCGGTGTCAGCCGGTCCGACATCGTGGTCGGCGAGGGCGCCGACCCGGTGGATTATCCGCTGGCCACGGAACTCGATTTTCTCGTCCTGCTCGACGATGTCGCGGCGCCCTCCTCGCTGCCGCTGGTCCGGGCCGGCGGGCTGGTGCTGGCCGATGCCGCCCGGGTCGGTGTCGCCGAGGGGGGCGGATTCGTGCTGCGGCCGCTGCCGTTCATTGCCCTGGCGCGCGCGCTCGGCAACGAGCGCGTCGCCAATATCGTGGCCCTCGGCGCGCTGCTTGCGGCATCCGAGTTGTGCCCGCTGACGGTGGTGGAGGCGGTGGTGCGGGAGGAGACGCCACGCAAATTCCTCGACATCAATGTCGAGGCGCTGGCGGCCGGCCAGCGGTTGCTGTTGGCGCCCGTGGCCGAGGCTGTGGCGCGCTAGGCACGCCCGCACCGTCTATCGCAGCGGAGTCCCGTTTGGCGAAAGCTGGGCGGGCGGCGTCACCGGGATGAAGACATCGCGATGCCGATCGCGATTTTCCTCCACCCAGTACCAGCCAGAGGCCGCCCGTCACCAGCAGGACCAGCACGGCGGCCCGGAACGGGGCGTTCCGGGTCATCAATTGCACAAAAAGCGCCAGCGTGAGAATGGCCAGGAGAATGGTCAGGACGAAGCGCATCATCGAAGCTCCCGCCAGGTATTGGACCGACAGTTACGACCCGGGTGATCCGTTCTTGCCCCAGTTCCTGTCATCGTAATTATAAGCCGCCGTCCAGGAAGCGGGCTACCGTCTCGATCTGCGCCGGCACGTTCAGCGCCGGCGCATGCCCGCAATCCGCGAATTCGACCAGCCGCGCGCGCGGCCCCCGGCTGGTCATGGCCCTGGCCACATCGGGCAGCAGCAGGTCCGACTGCGCGCCGCGCAGCACCAGGGCGGGCAGATGCAGCGAATCCCAGAACTCCCACTGCTCGTAGTCGCGCGGATGGACGAATAGCTGGCGCACGATCGCCGGGTCGTAATGCGTCGTCACGTTGCCGTTCTGCCGCCGCCGCACCGATGTTTGCGTCATCCGCCGCCACTGCGCGTCGGTCAGCGCGCCGAACGGGGCATAAACGTGACGCAGATAATCCTCGAGTTCCGACACCCGGGCGAACTGGGGCGGCACGCCCACATAGCTGCGGATGCGCTCCGCCGCCGCGGCCGGCAGCGACGGCCCGATATCGTTCACCACCAGCGAAAGAATACGCCCGTGCAGCGTGGTCGCCGCGGCGCGGATGCCGAGCGCCCCGCCCATCGAGGTGCCGACCCAGCGCACCCGCTCCAGTCCCAGCGCATCGGCGAAACCGCGGGCGATTCCGGCATAGAAATCCAGGCAGTATTCGCGGTCGGGGTCGGGGCTCCATTCCGACAGGCCGCGGCCGATCTGGTCCGGGCAGAGCACGCGGTAACGGTCGGCGAGGGAGGCTGCCAGCTCGTCGAAATCGCGGCCGGTGCGGGCCAGGCCGTGCCACATCAGCACGGCCGGCGCAGCTTCCCGGCCCCATTCCGTATAGTGGATCTCGCGACCGCGGCAGACCGCATATCCCGATTGCATCAGATATTCCCTTGCTGGTCCGCGAGCAGCCGTTCCGCCGCCTGCAACTCGTCGGGACTGTTCACGTTGAGCAAGGGATCATAACCGGATTCGTCAAAAATGGCCGACACAACGCCTTGCGCCGCGGTCCAGCGATCGATCTTGCGCATTCCTGCCAGCAGCGCCGCCTCCAGCGCATCGGCCAGGGATGCCGGCCAGAGCGCCACCACCGGGTGGGTGCGGCCGCCACTCGCCGCACAGGCGATCGCCACCCCCGCCGCGCGGCGCGCCTGCTCCAGGCGGGCGGCAAGGTCCGCCGGCAGGAAAGGCGTGTCGGTCGGCACCGACAGCACATCGGCGGCCCCACCCGCCGCCGCCCAGCGCATTCCCGCCAGCACCCCGGCCAGCGGCCCCGGGTTGTCGGGTAGCGTGTCGGGCAGAACCGGCAAACCCCAGGCGGCGAAGCGGGCCGGGTCGCCATTGGCGTTCAGGGCGATCGCGCGCACCTGCGGGCGGACACGGTCGAGCACATGGTCGAGCAGGGGTCGCCCGCCGAGCCTGCGCAGCGGCTTGTCCCCGCCGCCCATCCGCCGCGCCAGCCCCCCGGCGAGCAGCACCGCGACCGGCCGATGCTCCAACTCCATGGCCCCTTTCTCCTCACAAACCAGATTGCATCACCGGCGGGGATGGCGGATACCCCCGGCGGACGCGCAACCGTTGTGGAAACGCACCGTACGGGAGGATCGAACGTGATCAGACTTCCCCGCCGCACCCTGCTCGCCGCCGGCGCGGCGCTGCCGCTGGTCGCCATCCGCACCCGCCCGTCCGGTGCCGCCGAGTTCACCTATAAATATGCCAACAACCTGCCCGCCACGCACCCGCTGACCCTGCGGGCAACGCAAGCTGCCGCACGCATCAAGGACGCCACCGGCGGACGTGTCGAAATCAACATCTTCCCCAGCAACCAGCTCGGCTCGGACACCGACACGCTGAGCCAGTTGCGCAACGGGGCGGTGGAGTTCTTCACCCTGTCGGGGATTCTGCTGTCCACCCTGGTGCCTGTCGCCTCCATCAACGGCGTCGGTTTCGCGTTCAAGGACTACCCCCAGGTCTGGAGCGCCATGGACGGCAAGCTCGGCGCCTATGTCCGCGGCGAGATCGACAGGCGCGGCCTGGTGGCATTCGAGAAGATCTGGGACAATGGCTACCGCCAGATCACCAGTTCCGCCAAGCCGATCCGCGTCCCCGAGGACCTTAATGGGTTCAAGATCCGGGTACCGGTGGCCCCGCTCTGGACCAGCCTGTTCCGGGCGTTCGGTGCCTCGCCGATCAGCATCAATTTCAGCGAGACCTACTCCGCCCTGCAGACCCACCTGGCCGACGGGCAGGAGAACCCGCTGGCGGTGATCGACACGGCCAAGCTGTACGAGGTGCAGAAATACCTCTCCGTCACCAACCATATGTGGGACGGATTCTGGTTCCTGGCCAACCGCCGCGCCCTGGAGGCCCTGCCCGCGGACGCGCAGGCGATCGTGCGCCGCGAGTTCAACCGATCGGCGCTGGAGCAACGGGAAGACGTGGCGAAGCTGAACGCCACGTTGGAAGGGACGCTGCAGCAGAAGGGCCTGGCGTTCGTCGCCACCGATCCCACCGCCTTCCGCGCCGCGCTGAAGAAGGCCGGCTTCTATGCCGAATGGAAGCAGAAATACGGCGCGGAGGCCTGGGGCGTGCTGGAGGGCGCGGTCGGCAGCCTGACCTGATGCCGGACGCCGAGGCCGTCCCCCGGCCAGCACCATCGCCGGCACAATCGAGACCATGCTGCGCCATGCCGTGGAAATCCCCGCGGCGGGGCTGGTGCTGGCGGAGATTGGCGTCCTGCTGGCCGGTGTGGTCAGCCGCTTCGTTCTGCAGCACCCGTTCGTCTGGACCGACGAACTGGCGTCCATCCTGTTCCTGTGGCTGGCCATGTTCGGGGCGGTGGTGGCGCTGCAGCGCGGCCAGCACATGCGGCTGACCGCCGTGGTGGCCGCGATGTCGCCGGCATGGCAGGCGCGGATGCAGGTGCTGGCGGTCGCCGTGCCCGCCCTGTTCCTGCTGCTGGTGCTGCCCTGGGCGCGCGACTATGCCGAAGACGAGTGGTTCATCGAGACCCCGTCGCTCGGTCTTTCCAATATCGTGCGTGCCGGCGCCATCCCGGTCGGCTGTGCGCTGATGCTGTTGACCTGCGCCATCCGGCTGGCGCGGTGCCGGCTGGCCGACCTGCTTTGCGTCGGCGCGGCGCTGGCGCTGGTGGCCGCCGGGCTTTGGCTCGGCGCGCCGGAATTGCGCGCCATCGGTAACTGGAACCTGGTTTTTTTCTTTGTCGTCCTGCTGGCCATCGCGGTGCTGCTCGGGGTGCCGATCGGCTTTGCCTTCGGGTCGGCCACGCTCGCCTTCCTGATCTGCGCCACCCATGTGCCGCTCACCATCATCGTCTCGCGCATGGATGAGGGCATGAGCAGCCTGGTGCTGCTGGCGGTGCCGCTGTTCGTCTTCCTCGGCCTGCTGATCGAAATGACCGGCATGGCGCGCGCCATGGTGGCCTTCCTGGCCGCCCTGCTCGGCCATGTGCGGGGCGGGCTGTACTATGTGCTGCTGGGCGCCATCTATCTGGTGTCCGGCATTTCGGGCTCGAAGGCCGCCGACATGGCGGCGGTGGCGCCGGTGCTGTTCCCCGAAATGAAGCGGCGCGGCAGTCCGGAAGGCGAACTGATCGCCATCCTTTCCGCCTCCGGCGCGATGAGCGAGACCATTCCGCCCAGCCTGGTGCTGATTACCATCGGCTCGGTGACGGGGGTTTCGATCGCCGCCCTGTTCACCGGCGGTCTGCTGCCCGGTCTGGTGCTGGCGCTGGCGCTCGGGCTGGTGGCGTGGCGGCGCTCGCGCGGCGAGACCAAAGGCGCCCGCGCCCCCGCCGGCGAGGTTTTCCTCACCCTGGCGGTCGCCTTGCCCGCGCTGCTGCTGCCCTTCCTGATCCGTGCCGCGGTGATGCAAGGGGTCGCCACGGCCACCGAAGTTTCCACCATCGGCATCGCCTATGCCGCCGCCGCCGGGCTGCTGGGGCTCGCCTTGTCCGCCGCCTTCGGGGTGCGGTTCTATACGTTCGACTGGAAGCGCGTTTACCCGATGCTGCTGGACACGGCGGCCCTGTCCGGCGCCATCCTGCTGATCATCGGCACCGCGACCGCCATGGCCTGGGCGCTGACGCAGTCGGGCTTCTCGCGACAGCTGGCGGCGGCGATGGCCAGCATGCCGGGCGGCTGGTTCGGCTACATGCTGGTGTCGATCGTGGCGTTCGTCGTGCTGGGCAGCGTGCTGGAAGGCATTCCCGCCATCGTGCTGTTCGGGCCGCTGCTGTTCCCCATCGCCCGGCAACTCGGCATCCACGAGGTGCACTACGCCATGGTGGTGATTCTGGCGATGGGCATCGGGCTGTTCGCGCCGCCGCTGGGGGTGGGGTATTACGCCGCCTGCGCCATCGGGCGGGTGTCGCCGGATGCGGGGATGCGGCGGATCTGGCCGTATCTTGGGGCGCTGCTGGCGGGGTTGCTGGCGGTGGCGGCTGTTCCTTGGATTTCGATCGGGTTTCTGTGATGCGGGCTGGTCTGCTGGATGGCTGTTTTTGGCCGAGAGCGGACTGTCTGCTCTCGGTATGCAACCTGCCAAATACCTGTGGAGGCTTGCTATTGTCGGAGTTATCGTTCATCCGTTCTTCGAAATGAATTGGCGACTTGTGAGAGTAATGGACCGTATTTGCGCGAAATTAATCAGATAAATGGCAGAGATCTCGAAGTCATATTTTAATAAATAACGATAATTACACAAAAAATCACTTACTATTAAATATAGTTAAAAAACTTTCATAAATTAATAAATACAATTACATCACAAAAACAAATAATATCATGGCAATTCCAGGATGGATGCCGTCTTGCTGACCGCTCGCATCGACAAGAAAGCGCATCGTGACCAAGCAATTGAACGCGTGTCCCGCCCCCGCAACGGCAGCCAATAATGGCGCCGGATTAACTGCGCGATAAAGATTAAGCATGGGGAAAATAGGAGCCTGTTGGCTCCTCGCTGTTTCATGTCTCACCCATCCCCTCATTTCGCTTTCGGCATTAACCAGCAAAGCAGGCCGCTTTGCGCCAGCATTTCCGCGAACCTCTGCATCAGCGGCAGGAGCCGATGCTCGGGCATGTTCGGGATCAACTCGTAGAGCATGCATCCCTGGCGGAACAGCGAATGCGTGCGTGTTTTCGACGTGTTGGACTTGAGCTGTCGGTCCATGCCCAGGCTCTCCCCGGCCGCTCCGAGCATGGTGAGCAGCACCATGGCGAAGGCACTGATGAGCAGCAGACGGTCCCGTCGCTCCGGGTCGGCGATGCGGATCTCGGACATCCCCATGCCGAAGCGCAGATCCTTGGTGTCTCGGAAGCTGGGCTCGATGGTCCAGCGCCGCGAATATCGCTTGATCACCGTCCCGACAGGTGCCGCGGCGTCGCTGGTCGCGAGGCACCACGGCTCCTTCATGTCACGGGCATGCACACAGACGACGGCACCCACCTGATAGGCATGCGACGCGGTGACGCGGGCGCCCCGGAGCTTGCGCGCCCGACCCGATTTGCCGACCCATTCGGCGGCGGTCCGCGTCTCGCCGGAGGCATCGGTGACGTGGATGTTACCACGGAAGCGAATGACATAGGCGAAGCCAAGCTCAGTCAGATAGGCGAACAGCTTGTGATCACCGAAGCCGCGGTCGGCCAGGATGGTGACACGGCAGCCGGGCGGGACGAGCTGTGACAATCGCCGCAGACACGCATCCTCGAAGTCGTTGCGCTGATCCTTCAACTCGTCCTTCCATACGGACAGCCACAACAATGGCATCGCCCGGCCATGGTCGGTCACGAGATTGAGCGCAAGAGTGGCCTGGTCGTCGCCGTCGAAGTCGGTCCAGTCCATGGCAACGACGATCTCCTCGCGCGTGCCGATCAGATGCGGCACTGGCGGTCACGCTGAATTCGGCACCCCGGCACGCTCCAAACCGGCAGGTCATCACGCTGCAAAGCGGCACCTCATCACGCTCGAAACCGGCACCGGATCACGCTGTAATCCGGCACCTTCTCCGAAGGGTTTTGGGCACCCACTTCCGCAGGTTCTCTCTTGGCAGAACAACTCTAGCTTGACTTCCTTCCGGGAAGCAACTACTATCTACTCATTAAGTCTTCCTTTCCGTTGATGATGCGGGGCTGTGGATAGCGTGAATATCGGGGATAACTTCGGTCAACTCCGTATTCGCGCTGGTCTTGTCGCCCTCCGGCGGCTTCGGCCCGCGCATCGAGCGGCCGTGCAGCTCGATGCGATGGGCGTTGTGCACCAGCCGGTCCAGGATCGCGTCGGCGTAGGTCGGATCGCCGATCATCGCATGATGCCGCTGAGATTGAGCGGCGAGTCTCTCAAGTCCGGATCATTGATCCTCACCATCCGCTCTATGGCAGTTGCTTGCCGGTCAGCGGGCGTTGGTCAGGGCGCGGGCCTGACCTGATCGTGGTCCGACTACCGGACGGGCGGGAGCGGTCCATCCCGCGCGTTGCCACGGACCTGTCTCCTGGACTGGAGGCGTCGCCGCAGGCTTCGGACCGGCAAATGCACATTTCCGTGCGCACCCTTTTGCCGTTGGCGAATCACGTCCGGGCCATGCTCGCCTCCGGCAATGGAGATTTCGAGGGCAGAGCATTGCCCGATCGAACGCCCAGCCAGCCAGAGAAGATCGGGGCCGACGAAATCCCGAGCGGGGGCGTTTCGCCTGTGGCCCCAACTCCCGGTGGAGAAGCAGCGCCAACTGGCTCAGCATGTCGGCCAGCTTCTCCAACGCTTGCGACGGGCGGCACCCCGGGAGTTGGAGACGCATCGTGCTGACAACGGCATCGTTCCCTGAAGAACGCATTGCGACGGCGCACCGTGCCAAGCTCGCGTATGTCTATGTACGCCAGTCGTCGCTTGGCCAAGTCCGTCATCACCAGGAAAGCACGGAGCTGCAGTATCGTTTGGTGGAGAGAGCCGTCTTGCTGGGCTGGCCGCGAGAGCGTGTCCATGTCATTGATGATGACCTTGGGAAGTCTGGAACGTCGAGCTGCGACAGGCATGGATTTCAGCGGCTGATTGCCGAGGTTGGACTCGGCAAGGCAGGACTCGTTATGAGCCTGGATGCGTCAAGATTGGCACGAAACAACCGCGACTGGCATCAGCTTCTGGAACTGTGTTCGCTGTTCGGCGTGCTGATCGCCGATGGAGAACGACTGTATGATCCGGCGGCATATCACGATCGGCTGTTGCTTGGGCTGTCGGGGATCATGAGCGAGGCCGAACTGCATCAGATCAAGGTCCGTCTGCACCAGGGCGAACGACAGAAGGCGGCGCGTGGCGAGCTGCGGCTGCCGCTTCCGGCTGGCTTGACGCACGGCCGCGACGGCGGCGTGACGCTCAACCCGGACGAAGAGGTGCAGGAGCGGGTCCGACTGGTGTTTGCGAAGTTTCGAGAGTTGCGCAGCGCCAAGGCGGTGATGCGATATCTGCGTCGCGGCAATCTGTTGCTGCCGGTGCGACCGCTGCATGGCCCGGCGCCACATGACGTCATCTGGCAGCCGGCGGACAGTGCACGTGTGATCCATATTCTGAAGAATCCGGCCTATGCTGGCGCCTACGTGTACGGACGGCGGCAGCCGAACCCGATGCGGCGGCATCCCCAGAGCGGCCGGATCGGAACGATGGCTGTCGCGCCGGAGGATTGGTCTATTTGTCTCAAGAATGCCCACCCGGCATACGTGGACTGGGAAGAGTTCATGTCCATCCAAAGACAACTCGCGGACAACCTCATCCGATATAAAAAAGACCATCCTGGAGTTCCGCGAAAAGGCACTGCTTTGTTGCAGGGTATCGTCAGATGCGGCCGCTGCGCCCGGCGGATGTGTCTGCGTTATTCCGGGCCGCATGGCGACTACCCGGTCTACATGTGCGTTGCCGATCACAGCGCGCAGGGACAACCGCGTTGCCAGGAGGTGCGTGCGCTCCTGGTCGATGACGAAGTCGAGCGGCTGATCCTGACCGCCCTTGCGCCGGATCAGATCGCCCTGGCGGTCGCCGCGTTGGGCGAGATCGAAGAGGAGGCCCGGCTGCTGGAGCGCCAATGGTCGCTCAAGCGCGAGCGGGCGCGTTACGATGCCGAACGCGCGCGGCGACAGTATGATGCAGTGGAACCCGAGAACCGCCTTGTGGCCCGCTCTCTGGAGCACGTGTGGGAAGAAAAGCTACGGAGAGTAGAGCAAATAGAGCAGGAGTACCGACGCAACCGTTCACACTCCCCCCTCGCCATTTCAAATCGGGGCGTTTGGCGGGTGGGGTGTCGGCTGTGAAGCCAACAAGGGGTCTTGCGTAGCGGGGCGAAGCAGCGTCTACGGCTTACCTTTACCCGCATCGTGGCAAAGCCCTGCGCTACTATAGAACGACATCATGTCGATCCGCAGCCGAGCGCCGAAAATGGCAGATTTTCCAAATGCCCGTTGCGAAAGCGGGCGTATGCTGCACCTGCGTTCCAAGGGGCTTCCCTCAGCTACGGCGCACAGATGGCTAGGCTAACATAATGATAAAATTGCATCTTTCTAGATGCGGGTAAAGGTAAGGCGTCTACGGTCTGTATGCCACACTCAAGCATCCCGGATCTGACCGATCCCGAACGAGCCCAGCTTTCGGCACTGTCTCGGCAGGAGCTTGAAGAGTTGGCATGGCAGTTTCACGAATTGGCGCATTCGCTTGCGGATCGCCTGGGCGAGGGCTCGACGACCAGTCCGCCTTCGGGCGAGTAGCCGCTTGTGCCGTTTCAGGCAGCCAGCTTGGCGGGGATGCTGGGGAGAGATGAGCCCTTGCGCGCGGCGGCGATGAGGTCGCGTCCATAGGTCCAGGGATCGACGCCGCGCTTGCGGCAGGTGTCGATGACGCTGAGGCCGGCGGCGTAGAACCGGCTGCCCTCGTCCGTTCTGGTGCCGAAGCTGATGCGGCGCGCAATGACGGCATGCCGCAGCGCCCGCTCAGCGTCGTTGTTCGTGGGCGACAGCAGCGGTTCGGCGACGAAGGCGATCACCGCCTCCCAGTCGTTGAGGATTTCGCGCGCGAGGGCACGAACCTTCTGCTCGATCTCATATTCGTTGCACTGGCAGTTCCACTTGATGCGGGCCACCAGGCGCCTGACGGCGGCGTCGTTGTCGCCGTCGCGGACCCGTTCGATCAGGCGGCGGAGGTCGCGGACCAGGTCCCGCCCGAAGGCGGAGCCGGGGCCGTAATAGCCCTCGGCCAGTGCCAAACCTTTTCGGATGAGATGGGCAAGGCAGCGTTGGCGCCGGGGATGATCGCGATAGGCCATGTAGCCGTCGGTCACCATCCAGCCAAGGAACGCCTGGCCGATCAGCGCGACCAGGTTTTCCTTGCGGCGGCTGCCGATGCGATAGACGACCGTGTTCACGGTCACCGCTACCCACAGCCACAGCAGGGCGCCTTGTTGGTACCATGGGGTTTCGTCGAGATGCACAACCTCGGCGGCCCGCACCTCTTCGATCAGTTGCTCGACCACCGGCTCACTGGCCCGGCCGAATTCGTGGATGCAGCGGTTGATCGTCGCCGCCCCGAGTTCCAGACCCAGCCAGTCCAGCAGGAACTCCTGGACCTTCAGCCGCGACAGGCGGAAACGCAACGCGAGGGCGGCGATGAAGATCGCCAGCGTCGGCCCGACCAGGCAGCGCTCGCTCAGTTGCAGGTCGCGTTTGCGCCCCTCGATCTGTGAGCGCAGTCCCACGCCCGGGCTGGCCATCGTCTCGTGGCCGCACGCGCAACTGGCGGCGAAGTAGCTGTGCTTGGAAGCCGTGACCTGCAGACCCATTTCGCCGCGGTCGAGTTCAAAGACGTGGTGGGCGCTGACGTGGCGGCCCCGGCACTCGGCGCCGAGCGCGGCCTGGCACGCCTCGCAGACCATCGGCACGTGCTCGACTTCTCGGGTCACCACGATCGGCTGCCGGCGCCAGTGCCCAGGCATGCCCGGCCGCTTGCCGGGCGGCTTCGCTGGTGTCTTGTCCTTGCCCGCCGGCGCGGCTGCGTCCTGGCCTTCGCCACCATCGTGGTCCTGACTGGCCGGAGGCTTGCCGTTTCTCTGACCCCGCCGGTAGGGATCGTCGCTCGACGGCGGCCGCGAACTGGTCGTGGAGTCCTCACCCAGGCGATTGGCCAGCGTGCGCGCAACTTCGCGGAACAGCCACGCCAGATCCTCAAGCTCCTTCCGCGGCAGCACCGAGAGGTCTGCTCGTTCGGTACTGGGTCAGCTCCGGGATGCTCAGGCGCGGCATAGGGAGCGTAGAATCCGTTTCGCTCCATCAGGCAAGCCCCTCCGTTCGCCGCCTCAGCCAGGGGAGCCAACCCAGTCAGACGCCCAAGACAGGAGGGGGGGTGTGAACGGGTCCAGTACCGACGCCTGGCGCCGGGAACAGCTAGTTTCTCTTGCTGACGCCGATCGCCTGGAGATACTGGCACTCGGCGAGAACCTGCCTCAGCTTTGGCGTGCCGAAACGACGACATCGGCAGATCGCAAGCAGATTGCCCGACTGGTCATCAAGGAAGTCGCTCTGGACCAGAAGCGGCGGCGAGGCTTCGTTTGGATCAGGATCGTCTGGCAGACCGGCGCGGTAACCGAGCATTGGATTCAGCGGCGGGTACAGAGCTACACGCAGCATGCCGACGCTGACCTGCTGCGGACCCGCATCATCGAGCTGAACGGGATGCAGAAGATGGATGTCGAAATCGCCACCATCCTGAACGACGAGGGGTTCCGAACGGCCCATGGCCCGCCATTCTCCGGCGAGATGATCCACGTCCTGCGAAAGAAATGGAGGATAGAGACTGTCAAAATCAACGGAACAGGCCCCAATCCGTCTCGCTGGCCGGATGGAACTTATTCGGTGCAGGGCGCCGCCGAAATTCTAGGAATTACCTCGCAGACCATATTCGATTGGCTACGCAAAGGTTGGTTGACCGGACGACAGCTTGCCAAGGGCATGCCATGGCAGATTTATTTGTCACCCGACCAGGCAGCCGAACTCCAAACACGTGTACGACACACCAGCCGCTCAAAGAGAGAGGAAGCATGAAAGCGTCGGGTCCCCCACCTGGTCGTGCCAGTGCTCCATGGGAACCTGGGTCGCCAGGATGGTCGAGCCGCGCTGGTGACGATCGTCGATCACCTCCAGCAGGTCGCGCCGCTGCTCGCCGGTCAGCTTCACCATCAGCCAGTCGTCGAGGATCAGCAGCCGTACCTTCGACACCTGCGCCAGCAGGCGGGCATATTTGGCCTCGGCGCGCGCCATCGCCAGGTCATCGAGCAGCCGCGGCAGGCCCTGGTAGCGCACCGACAGGCCGCCGCGCGCCGCCTGGTTGCCGAGCGCACAGGCGATGAACGATTTGCCCAGGCCGGTCGCCCCCAGAACCAGAACGTTATGGTGCTGGCGCAGCCAGTC
Source organism: uncultured Alphaproteobacteria bacterium (assembly GCA_963709085.1). Lineage (GTDB taxonomy): Bacteria > Pseudomonadota > Alphaproteobacteria > Acetobacterales > Acetobacteraceae > Rhodovastum. The sequence goes on along the minus strand of CAVPVB010000007.1, from coordinate 1,281,148 downwards.
GCCGCTCGCCAGCCTGCGCATCAGGCTGCGGTCCAGGCCGCGCGGCGTGCGGTAGTCGATGTCCTCCGGGCAGGCGGCCTGGCGCAGCCGGGCTGCGCGCAGTCGCTGCGCCAGTGCGAGATTGTGCCGCTCGACCTCCTCGCGGTCGACCAGCAGGGCGAGGCGTTCGTCGAACGACAGCCCGGCGATGTCGGGTTGGCCGAGTTGCTCTTCCAGCGCGCGGACCATGCCGGTCAGGCGCATCTGCCGCAGCTTCTCGATCGATGGGTGGATCATGCTCGCCCCCTCAATTGTAGTAGCCGGGACCACGCACGTTGGCGTGCTGGCCGAGGCCCTCGTCGTGCGGCGCGTCAAGGAAGGGCTGGCGCTGGTCGGCCTTGAGCAACTGCTCGACGTAGCGCGACGACAGCGCGCCCGCCGCCAGCCCGCGCTCGCAGGCCAGTTCCAGCCGGGCGCGGCCATAGGTCTTCGCCAGCCGCAGCACGCCGAGAGCGGCGCGCACGCCCTGTTCGGGATGCTCGCGCGTTTCGAACAGCCGGGCGACATAGGCGCCGGTCGCCATCCCCAGCGCCGCCGCGTCCTCACGCAGCTTCTCCGGCGTGCGCCGTGCCATCGCCTGGTGCGCCGGCGGCATGTGCTCGGAGAGCGTGGTGTGCTGGGCGCGCCGGAAGCTGCGCGCATGGCTGGCCACCCGCTCGCCGCCGGCGAACACGCTCACCGCCGTCGCGGTCACGAACACGTCGACCCGTTCGTGCACGAGACGATACGGCACCGAGTAATAGTGATCGTCGGCAGCGATGTGGTAGTCGACGTTGACGCGCGCGGTCAGCCACTGGCCGATGGCGAACGGCTCGGCTGGCAGCGGCTTCAGCGCCGATCGCTCGATCGCCTCGAACAGCGACCGCCGGCTGCCCTCACGCGGCGGGCTGAACGGGCGGTTGTTCCAGGCCTCGACCAGCTCGGCGATCGTCGCGTTGGCTTCGGCGCGTGACAGAAAACGCCGGTCACGCAGCGGCGCCAGAACCCATCTCTCGACGTGCTTGACTGCACTTTCTACCGACGACTTGTCGCGCGGGCGGCGCACGCGGGCCGGAACGATGGCGATGCCATAGTGCTGCGCCAGCTCGTAGTAGGCGCGGTTCAGGTACCCGGGTCATAGTACCAGGCGTCGGTGACGCCGCTCTTGAGGTTGTCCGGCACCAGCTTCTCGGGGCAACCGCCGATGGCGGTCAGCGCCCGCACGTGCGAGCCAAGCCAGTCCTCCTGGCCCTGCGTCCAGGTCGTCTCGGCGTAGACCAGGTTCGAGCACGGCAGGCAGGCCACAAACACCTGCGCCTCCCGCGGCAGGCCCATGTCCATCACCGTGAGCGTCATCCCGGCGTAGTCGACCTCGAGCGCCTCGCCCGCGCGGTGAATCTGCCGCATCGTCGGCGGCCGCGACACCTTCTGCCAGGCGCGGAAGTGATGCAGGAACTGCGTGTACCTGGTACCCGTCGGGCTGCCCGTCGTTATACTCCTGCCACAGCAGCAGCAGCGTCACGCCGCGGCGACGAGAACTCTCGCTCAACCGCCTCCCAGTCCGGCAGCGGCCGCGCCGTGTTGCGCTGCTCGCGCGGCGGAAACAGGCGGCGATCGAGCTCCGCATCGCCCAGGGCGCACAACTGCTGCGGGTTCAGCCCGCTGGCGGCGACGCGTTGCACGTAGTCCTGCACCGTCGACCGGGCCAGCCGCACACTGCTGGCGACCTGGCGGTCATTCAGCCCCATCTCGTATTTCAGCCGCAGCACTTCCTTGATCCGGCGCATCAGTGTCCTTCTCCTCGGCATCCGCCACTCCCGGCAAAAGGGAGCGACGTTACTCGCGATTACTCGCCTGCCAGGAGAGACCCACGCCCTGAAGCCGGTGCCGACTTACCCCGTCCGGAGGTGCCGGTTTGCTGCGTGATCCACTGCCGCTTTCGAGCGTGATGGGGTGCCGGTTTGAAACGTGACAGGGTGCCGGTTTCGAGCGTGATCCACTGCCGCTTTCCTCCGTGCTGTACATGCGGCACCCAGCGGGCGAAGCTGTCCCAGACATCGATGCCCTTGTTGCTGAGCAATCGGTCGACCTGCTTGATCGCATGCTTGGTCACGAGGCCGCGTGCCTGCGCCAATGCCTGCCCGATCATCGCCACCGCCAGCGACGCACCGGTCATGACGCCAAGGGTGGCCGCGGCCAGTGACTCCACGCGCTTGGTGTGCAGGTCCAGGCCGTAGAGGCCGTGAATGAACGCGTCTATGTCCTTCAGCCGTCCGCCGTCGCGCAGGCCCGCCGTTGCCGTTTCCATGCCGCCCATTCATCCCAAAACACTCCAGGATCTGGTCAGGGCAATCGCATTTCAGAAGGATCCGAGGAGTTTGGAGAGATAGGCATCGTTCCAACCGGCCCGTTGGAACTTGCCGCGCAGAGAGCCCTTGGAGCCGTCCTTCTGCATGACGTTCAGGGCCATGTGTCGCAGGACCGCAAGATTGTGTGGCCCGTTGCCCAGTCTGGTCCGGTCCTGATCCTCGTTCATCACCACATCCAGCCGCCAGTGCAGCCGGTTTTCGACACCCCAGTGCTCGCGGACGACCTCGTTGAAGCGTGTCGCGGATAGCGCTGTGCTGAGAAGGTAGTAGGCGGTCTCGGTGGTGGTCTTGCTCGCGGTTTCACGGATACGGACAACCTTGCCGATGGCCGCCAGGCCGGGCCAGTGATGATCCCGCTGCAACCAGTCGATATCGGTCGAGACCGTGGCCGTGCGGGTCTCGATGCGGCCGTGATCGGCGTCCACGTTTTGCGCGCTCGTCGCCGGTTTGCTGGCCGGGTCATTGAGGAACGTGCTGACGTCATCATGCAGCGTGCCCTGATTGCCCTTCAGCGCCAGGGCATAGTCGCCGCCCTGATCGACGATCTGCTGAGCAATCGCCCGCTGGCAGTTGAGCGCGTCGGCGGTCACGATCGTGCCTTTCAGTGACAGCATCTCCAGCAACTTCGGCACCGCGGTGATCTCATTTGATTTGGCGTCGGTGGCGATCTGCGCCAGCACCAGGCGCTGCTCGCATCCCCAGGCACTGACCATGTGCAGCGGTGACTTGCCGCTGGCGCGATCGAAGGAGCGACGCAGAACCTTGCCATCGATCGCTACAACGCCCTGAACCGTACTCGAAAACTGCGCCATGAACCGCTGAAACGCCGCGCCAAACTGCGCCGGGTCGAGCAGGCGGAACAGGCGGCTGAAAGTGTCGTGACTTGGAATGCCCTTCTCCAGCTTGAGAAAGCCGCGCAGGAACGGCTCTTTCGCTTCCGCAAACCGAGCCATGTCCACCGCACCCTGGCCGCCACATAACACTGTACACAGCGCAATCATCAGCAACTCATGGAAGTCATGCAGCCCGGCATTCCCGGTTCGTGGGTCTTCCAGACCCTCCCAGCAGCCGGCAAACTGATCCAAGGCGTCCTCCCACCGCAGGTTTCCCGCGCCCTCCGGTAGAATCCATCGCCCCGCCCCGCGCAAGCCGCCGTCGCGCTGTCAAGGAAATTCCAAGTGCGATTCCCCTGAGGATCTGGTAGAGACTCGGCTCGAATTCGGCGTAAGATGTGGGAGGAAGAAAATGAGGGGAGTCCTGAGGTTTCATGTGGGTAGGGCGAGTTCGAGCTTGCCTGCGATGAGGTATATCATCGCGTGCAGGTTGCGGGAGGAGCGGTAGCCGCGAGCCTTGGCCTTTGCGGCCTGGACCAAGCTGTTGATGCCATCGAGGATGCCGTTGGCGATCTTGCTGTCGTGCCAGCGAAGGATACCGTTCCAGTGCCGCTTGACCGTCCTGGCGGCGTCGATCATCGGCGGCAGGCGGCTGTGGGTGGCCCAGAAGTACCACTTCTTGAGGAACACCTCGGCGTCTTTGCGTGTCGGTTGCTGGTAGAACTCCTGGAAGGTCAGCCGGATCTGGTAGGCGCGGGCGGTCTTAAGGTCTTACCTTTACCCGCATCGTGGCAAAGCCCTGCGCTACTATAGAACGACATCATGTCGATCCGCAGCCGAGCGCCGAAAATGGCAGATTTTCCAAATGCCCGTTGCGAAAGCGGGCGTATGCTGCACCTGCGTTCCAAGGGGCTTCCCTCAGCTACGGCGCACAGATGGCTAGGCTAACATAATGATAAAATTGCATCTTTCTAGATGCGGGTAAAGGTAAGGTCTTAAGGTCTTACCTTTACCCGCATCGTGGCAAAGCCCTGCGCTACTATAGAACGACATCATGTCGATCCGCAGCCGAGCGCCGAAAATGGCAGATTTTCCAAATGCCCGTTGCGAAAGCGGGCGTATGCTGCACCTGCGTTCCAAGGGGCTTCCCTCAGCTACGGCGCACAGATGGCTAGGCTAACATAATGATAAAATTGCATCTTTCTAGATGCGGGTAAAGGTAAGGTCTTAAGGTTGCTGCGGGCGAGGCTGTCGCGCAATTCGCGCTGGCCGCTGAAGAGGTTGGTCTCGTTCTTGAGCCACACATAGCGGCTCTGCTTCAGTTCCGGCCGGCTCTTCTGTTCTTCCCGCCGCACCTCGTCGACGCCCTCGTTGATGATCTTGACGATGTGAAACCGGTTGAAGGTGATCTCGGCCTGCGGCAGGTGGGCGGCCGCGCCCGCAATGAAGGCGGCGCCCATGTCCATGCAGACTTCCTCGATGCGCGCGGGATCGCCGCCATGCGCCTTCAGGTCATCGGCGAAGGCGCCGACCGTGGCCGCGTCTTTGCCATTGGCGACGAACAGCACGCGCGGACCGTCGAGATCGACAAACAACGAGACGTAATCGTGACCGCGACGCGCGGAGGTTTCGTCGCAGGCGGCCCGGCTGACCGTGCTGTGGTCGTCGCGCGCCCGCGCCTCGTCGACGTAGTGGTGGAGAACCCGCCACAGCCTGGTGTCGTGCTCGCCGACATGGCGTGCCACCTCCGCCACCGGCGTGCTGCGCAGCAGGGGCATCAGCATGGCCTCGAACAGCAGCGTGAAGCCGCTGCCTTCGCGTGCCCACGGCACATTCACCCGCTTGACCCCGCAGACCTCACACCTGATCCGCGGCACACGCGCATTCAGATACGCCTCGTGCTGGAAAAAGCTAAGATGCCGCCACGACTTCTGTTCGGTGTCGTGGACCGGACAACCCGTTGCCTCACAGCACGGGCAGGCAAACCGCGCGCCCTTGGCGAAGGTGATGTCAATGTCCAGCCGCCGCGCCAACGCATCGAACCGGCTGCCAGACACCGCCCATGGCGTCCCCAGTCCCAGCGCCGCTTGTAGCAGGTCGGTGTCGCGCATGCTCGATCGCTCCGGTCTTTCCGGTGCGCAGCCATGCCAGGTTGCGCACCAGGATCAACCCCTTTCGCTGCGCCCCGTCACCAGCCAGGTCATCGGCCGGTCGCCCCAACACTCAACCTGCGCGTGTGGGCCACCCACATGAAACAGCGAGGAGCTTGTGTTTACGGTCACTGCTACCCACAGCCACAGCAAAGTGCCTTGTTGGTACCACGGGGTTTCGTCGAGATGCACGACCTTGGCGGCCCGCACCTCCTCGATCAGTTCCTCGACCACCGGCTCACTGGCCCGGCCGAATTCGTGGATACAACGATTGATCGTCGCCACCCCGAGTTCCAGGCCCAGCCAGTCCAGCAGGAACTCCTGGACCTTCAGCCGCGACAGGCGGAAACGCAACGCGAGGGCGGCGATGAAGGTCGCCAGCGTCGGCCCGACCAGGCAACGCTCGCTCAGTTGCAGGTCGCGTTTGCGCCCCTCGATCTGTGAACGCAGTCCTGCGCCCGGGCTGGCCACTGTCTCGTGGCCGCACGCGCAACCGGCGGCGAAGTAGCTGTGCTTGGAAGCCGTGACCTGCAGGCCCATCTCGCCGCGGTCGAGTTCAAAGACGTGGTGGGCGCTGACGTGGCGACCCTTCCACTCGGCGCCGAGTGCGGCCTGGCACGCCTCGCAGACCATCGGCACGTGCTCGACTTGCCGGTTCACCACGATCGGCTGCCGCCGCCAGTGCCCCGGCATGCCCGGCCGCTTGCCAAGTGGCTTCGCTGGCGTCTTGTCCTTGCCGGCCTTGTCATCGCCCGTCGGCGCGGCGGCGTCCTGACCTTCGCCGTTATCGTGGTCTTGACCGGCCGCAGGCCTGCCGTCTCTCTGACCGCGCCGGTAGGGATCGTCACTCGATAGCGACCGCGAACTGGTCGTGGAATCCTCGCCCAGGCGATTGGCCAGCGTGCGCGCGGCTTCGCGGAACAGCCACGCCAGATCCTCAAGCTCCTTCCGCGGCAGCACCGAGAGGTCTGCTCGTTCGTACCTGGGTCAGCTCCGGGATGCTCAGGCTCGGCATGGGGAGCGTAGAATCTGTTTCGCTCCGTCAGGCAAGCCCCTCCGTTCGCCGCCTCAGCCAGGGGAGCCAGCCCAGTCAGACGCCCAAGACAGGAGGGGGGGGGTGTGAACGGTTGCGGCATAAGTGAGCGTCGTATTGCCTGAAACCGAGGGGGACCAACAAGAAAACCGCTTCACGAAACGATCTGCGAACGTATTCGTTTCACTGAATGCTTCTCACTTTTGCGCGATGCGCCCCTCTTTCCCCGCCTTGCTGTGGCAGCATTGCTTTGACCCGCAGATCAGGAGAGGACGCTGCTCCATGGCCCGCCAATCGCCAACACATGCCGTGCCGCCGCCACTCGCCACGCCCAGCGACCTCGGCGCCAATGCCACGCGCGACATCGCCGCCGCGCTGAACGGGCTGCTCGCCGATGTCTTCGCACTTTACCTGAAGACCAAGAATTTTCATTGGCACATGAGTGGTCCGCATTTTCGCGACTACCACCTGTTGCTCGACGAACAATCCGACCAGATCTTCGCGATGACCGACGTGCTGGCCGAACGCGTGCGCAAGCTGGGCCATCTCACGCTGCACTCCATCGGTGAAATCGCGCGCAATCAGCGGATCGCGGACAACGACGCACCTTACGTCACGCCGCAGGACATGCTCGCCGAACTGCGCGAGGACAACGGCGCGCTGGCACAGCGGCTGCGCGAGGCGCACGGGATGATCGATGAACAGGGGGACGTGGCAACCGCGAGCCTGCTCGAGGTGTTCATCGACGAGGCCGAGCGGCGCGCGTGGTTCCTGTATGAGGCGAGCCACATCTCACCGCACGCGAGTTAGCCGCGCACGACAGGCCGCGTGGATCTTGCCGGTGAACCACCGATCCCGCCCAGGCGCGGCGCATTTCGTGGCCTTGTTCGGACCAACCCGCGCGACCGGAACGCGGATTTATCGGTGCGCCGGCAACATTCCCATGCGCCACCGGGCCGACCGGTCCGCGCCTGGATGCTCACGGGAATGCAAACCAGATGCCCAGCGGCCGACCAGCGGCGCTGGCAGCGCGGCGCCCGCGCGATCGCTTCATCCGGCCGGTTGGCGCCCCTCCCCCGATGCGTCCCGGCACGCCACCGGTCCTGCTTCTGTCTGGCCATACGCGCTATGGTAGCCATCGAACAACGCCAGCAGGTTGGCAATTCTTTCATGCGGCCGGCCCAGCAGGGCGCAATATGCCGAAAGGCTGTCCTGCGCTGCCGCAAGCGATGTCGCGGCTTGTTGGGCGGTCACCACCACCATCTCGAGAAACGCAAGCTGCATCCGTTCGGCTTCAATTTCGATCGCTGCCACAGATCTTCGCAGTGGCTCCGCTTCGGCATATCCCGCTGGCGATTGCCGAAGCCCGCGCCGAATCATGCGGAGTGGAATGACCACGGACTCCCTCCACGGCCGCGCTGCCGCGTCAATCTCGGCGACGGCCGAAACGGTTACCGACCGCCGCGCCGTTGCGAGGTGCAGCAGGTGCAGCACCAGACAGACATCCGCGCCGGCTCCATCCTGCAACGCGAGGAACGCCTCGGCGACACCTGGTTCGGCATAGAAGTCGCGCGCGAACGACCATAGATCGGGCGCCGGCGACATCAGACGACCAGGCGACGATCGCCGGCCTCACTGGCGACGGGAACCTCGTCGATATCTTCGCGTTGCATGTGGGCGCCCGTGAACCGTCGCGGCGGCCCATCGAGCGGCGCCGTTGCATCCGATGCGGAGGGGCAGCCCGTCACCGCCGCGGGCCGGAAGCTGCGCCGCCGGTCCATCGCCTGAACAACTCGTGTTCGATGCCGACCTGATCAAGGGCCTTGCCTATGCTCTGGTGGATGATGTCCATAATCGTCTCCGGCTGGTGGTAGAAGGCCGGCATCGGCGGCAGGATGATGGAGCCGCAATCGGCGGCGCGACTCATCAGGTCAAGGTGGCCCTTGTGCAGCGGCGTCTCGCGCACCATCAGCACCAGCGGACGCCGCTCCTTGAGGGTCACGTCGGCAGCGCGCGAAACCAGATTATAGGTAAAGGAATTGGCGATCGCCGACAGCGTCTTGATCGTGCAAGGCGCGACAATCATTCCCCGCGTGCGGAACGAACCACTGGCGACGGCGGCACCGACATCCTTGTTGCTGTAGGCAACCCGTGCCAGGGCGGTCACATCGTTAACGTTGTATCTGGTCTCGATGGACAGATTCGAGTCCGGCGGCCTCACTCAGGATCAGGTGCGTCTCCTGGCCGATCTCCTTCAGCACGCGCAACATCTCGACGCCATAAATCACCCCGGTGGCCCCGGTGATGGCAACGACCAGAGGAAGACGAGTAGGGTCCGCGGACATCACATGTTGTTCCTTAAGCAGCATTTGCCATGGCATCGATCCGGGTGGACTCGGCGACAGCAAATCCGGCCGCCTCAAGCGCCGTCACGACAGCTGCCGAGTCATCAGCATGAAAGCGCAAAACCACCGATTTCCGTTCGCCGGCTTCCGCCGTGCCCTGTCGTCCGACCGGATAGATGGCCTGCAGCGTGGCGCCGGCAGCTTCGGCGGTATCGGCTATCTTGCCGAGCACGCCGGGGGCGAGCCTCAGGGGCGCCAGTGTGAGACCGTTGCGTTTCTCGCAGGCGCCGGCCCAATGCGCCGCCAGCTGGAAAATCTCGTTGGCCGAAATGATACCGACCACCGCCTCGCGCTCCATCACCGGGAATTGCGCCACCCCGAGGGCTCGCCCTTTGCGCAGGCATTCCTCAATGGTCTCGTGCGATTCCATTGTCGCCGGATTGCGCAGCATGACGTCGCGCACGCGCAAACGGTTGACGAAATAGCTGAACTCGTCGGGACTCTGGGTACGCATCACGAAGTGCCCCATGCGCAACAAGTTCGCGCGCGTCATCAGCCCGCGCAGGCGACCGCTCGCGTCCACCACCAGCAAGGCGTGCAGGTTGTTTTCGCTGATCAGCCGCTTCGCTTCGGACACAAGCATGTCCCCACCAACGGTCATCGGCTGCTTGCACATCCAGTTGCCCACGATCATCGCCGTTCCTCCTGTAGTTGGCTATCAGTCGGGCCAGGCAAGGGCCACGGATCGACCATCAGTTCGCCTGCGCCTGCTGGTACAAGCACAGGAATTCATCGACCGCAGCGCGCGCGAACGCCTCCGAGTAAAGGTGCAAATCAACTTCCTTGACGCGCTCTGGATGAACGAGTTTCTCCGTCAGGCGTGTGACGAAAGCGGCATCCGCTTCCTGGTCGTAGATAGGCCGGCCGGGCTTATCCAGCGACGACCAACCCTGCAGCGGAATGAGGAAAGTCCACTTCCCCTTGGCCCAATTCAGCCGCTCGGCAATCACGTCGGCGGCCTGCCGTAATTCGTCAGCCGTGGTGCGCACCTGAACGCGCAGGGCGTCTTGAACATATTGAACGCGGTCACACGTCTTCTCCAGCATGTCGGCGCGGCCGCCATAGGAGAGGATGTCCAGGCCGCAGGGCGCCAGCACCATGGGTATGCCCTTGTCCACCGCCGCCAGCAGCCGCTCCGGGCCGGGGTCGCGGTTGCCCTTGAAGAGATTCTCGACGATGCCGCCGATGCAGGTGTCAAGCACGCCGTGAAAAACACCGGAGCGGATCATATCCTCCATGGCCTTATCGCCCTTGCCCTGAGCGTGGCAGACGATCGGTATGAAGCCGGCTGCTTCGAGCATGCCCACCGCCGATTGAACAGCCAGCTCGCCGAAGCCGAAGGAGGATACCGCGATACAGGGCCGGTCGAACGCAATCTCCGTGCCTTGGGTCATCTCGACCATGCCGCAGATAGCACCGGTGGCGTTGATGATCTGCGCCTTGAGCAACGGATTCATCTTCACGATATCGAGCACGGTGTGATGCATGGTGATGTCGTGCGTGCCGACATATTTGTCAATATAGGCCGGGTGCGCCGCCATTGGCGAGGCCATCACCTTGGGCATGCCGAAGGGCAGGCGCTTCATGATCGACGTCGCAACCAGGGTCGAGGTGCCGCCGCCGATGCCGAAGATGCCGTGCACACGCCCGGCACGCAGCATATCATCGACAATCGCCGCCGCGCCCTTGATCTGGTTGTTGGTGGCAGTGTCGCGATCGGAGCGGTATTTCTCGCGCACGACTTCGATCGGCAGGCCGCCGCGCCGCGCCACATCCTCGGTGCGGATGTCGCCGGGAAAGGGCGGCGGCTCCTCCATGCTGAAATCGAGCAGGACGGCCTCATGCCCCCGGCCCGCGATCAGGTCCTTGACGAAACCAATTTCCTCACCGCGAGTGTCAAGGTTGCAGACGATGACGATGCTTTTTTTGCTCATCTTGCCTGGCTTTTTAAAATGTTGCCGCCGGCGCCGGGCGCCGGCGGCCATTGTTGAGCAGATTATCTGGTTTTTTTGACCTCGGGCCGCGTCAGCCTGTCGATCATGCCGGCGACCGGACTGGGGGTGCCGAATCCATATTCGCTCCAACGGTCCGAGACCTTCTGCAGGACGTTCCGGTCCATGAAGATCTCGTTCGGCTTGTTGGCCCACTCGTATGGTGTGCAGGCGTCAAGAATGATGCGGCTGACGATGTCGCGGGCTTCGATGGGCAGGCCCGGATCGAGCGGCGTCGAACGACCGCGGTCGATGATCTGAGCCGATCGCTTCGGATCGAAGCGCGTCGCCAGCGCCCACCAGACACGGTCCCAGTCATCGGCCTCGATGTCATGATCAACGGTAATCACCCCCTTGACCCCGTAATGACCCGTCGTCGATGCAATAACGGCATTGCCGACATGATTGGAATGGCCCGGATACATCTGCTTCACCGACACCACCACCCAGAAGCGGCCGGTGGCCTCGGGGGGGAAGTAAACGCTCTGGATGCCAGGGACCTTCATCGTCTCCAGGTCATGCCAGAGCGTTGCCGTGCGGTTGAGCGACTGGATCATGTGAATGTCGTTGATCGGCTTGCCCACCGTGGTCGCCCACATGACCGGCTTGTTGCGATGCAGGATGCGCTTGATGCGCAGCACCGGCTTCGGATAGTCCTTCCCCTTGTTTCCCGAGTAATAGCCTGTGTATTCGCCAAACGGCCCTTCATCCATCAGCTCGTTGGGATCGATCCAGCCTTCGGCGATGATCTCCGCCCGCGCCGGTAGCGTCAGTCCGGTGAGATCGGATTTGAATACCGGCACCGGGCGGCCGCGCAGCGAGCCGGCCACTTCGTACTCGTCGGTCTGGGCGCTGACCAGGGTCGAGCCGGCGAGGAAGAGCAACGGGTCGGTGCCGACCACGTAGGCGGCCGGCATCAGTTCGCCGCGCGCCGCATACTTCTTCATATGCATGTCGCCATGCTTGCCCTTGATAATCTGCGAGCCCAGGATGTCCTTGCCGAGGACCTGTGCACGGTAGGTACCAAGGTTGGTCCAGCCGGTGTCGGGGTCCTGAGTCACCAGGAAGCCCGCAGTGCAGAAGAAGCGGCCGCCATCGTCGGGATAGAACCAGGGCGAGGGGAACATCTCGATGTCGATCGCATCGCCGGTGACGATGTTTTCCAGCACCGGCGGATTGTCGACGAACTCGGGCTTGACCATTTTTTTGGTGGTCAGTTCCATCCACTTCCTGGAAAGTTGCGACATCCGCAGACCGGGGTCCTGCCCCAGCGCGATCGCCATCCGCCGGGCCGTGGTGAAGGCGCTGGTAAATACGGGAATGTCGTAATCCTTGACATTCTCATAGAGCAGCGCTGGTCCCTTTTGCTCCTCATTGACCTTCGAGACGTGGCAAAGCTCAAACTTCCAATCCACGTTCGCTTCGACGCGGTGCAATTCGCCATGGGCATCGAGGGCTGCGATATAGCTGCGCAGATCGTCGATGACGGCTACGTCCGTAAGTGCGTCCATGATCGCTCCATCATTTTTCCGAAACAAGCTATCTGACTTTGCTGCCCGCCAGCATACCGGCGAGGATGTAGTCCATGGCCGATGCGCCGGCGGCGGCGACCGGCGGCTGACTCTTCTGACTCCAGACCGTTTCTGGTCGCGCCTGGAGGATGAAAATGTTGCCGCCCGAGGGAAGGTCCTTGTCCACGGCCCATTCGATATCCATCGGCCGGCCGTAATGCTTTTCGATCTGCTTGCCCATCCAGGCGAGTTCGGTGACTTCGTCATCGATAATCGACTGGACGTTCTGCCGCTCGAAAGGCACATCGACCACGTGCGAGACCTGCTTCTGCAGATCGACCGTGTAGCAGACCTGCTTCTGCGAAATCGTGCGCTCGATGATGTCGAGGGTGACCTTGTTCACCACGAAATGGTCGGGCGTCACCTCGCCGGAAACCACCGATTCACCAAAGCCGAAGTTGGAATCGATGACCATCATCGAACGGTCGCCATTGGCCGGGTGGATCGTGAACATGACGCCGGCCGTGAAGGAGTTGGCCATCTTCTGTACGCCGACGCTGATGGCCATCTGCTCGTCGCTATAGCCGCGGTTGGCGCGGTAGGCGATCGCCCGGCCGGTGTACAGGCTGGAGATGCAGCGGCGCATGTGCTCCAGCACTTCGTCGGCACCTCGAATCCAGAGGAAGGTGTCCTGTTGCCCGGCGAAGCTGGCGCCTGGCAAATCCTCCGCGGTTGCGCTCGAGCGCACCGCGACCGGTACCGCAGGCAGGCAACAGCGCACCGATAGCCGACGATAGCATTCGGCCACGAGGTCCTCCAGTTGGGCCGAAAACGCCTGCGCCTCGATGGCTGCGCGGATGGAGGCGCTGGCTCGTTCCAGCGCGTCCAGATCCTCGAAGTCAAGATCCCGAAGCAGAAGTTTCAGGTCCCGCTCGATATCGGTTTCCGCCATGAAAGCACGGTAGCCTTCGGTGGTCAGGGCGAAGCCAGGCGGCACGCGGATGCCGGCGCGAATCAATTCACCCAGCGACGAACATTTGCCACCGACCAAAGGCACCGAGTTCTTGTCGCAATCCTCCAGCCAGCAGACCAGCGGCGCCCCATGCTCCGCCTGATCCTGCCCGCCGTACAATGGCGCTGCCATGATGACGGACCCTCATCGCACGATGGAAATGAGGCCGGAGGAGCCATCGACGCGCAGCAACATTCCGGACTTGATCACCTTGGTGGAATAGCCGGTGCCGACCACCGCCGGCATGCCGTATTCGCGGCAGACGATGGCGGCGTGGCTCATGACTCCGCCTACATCGGTGACGCATGCCTTGATTTTGGCGAAGGCCGGTGCCCAGGACGGCGACGTCGTCGGTGCCACGAGGATTTCGCCCTCCAGAAGCTGGCTGACATCGGCCACCGTCTTGCACACCCGCGCGCGCCCCTCGGCAATACCCGGGCTGGCGGCAAAGCCTTTGAGCTCACTGATGCTCGAAGGGTCCTTCGCGTCCTGCACCGCCGACCAGTCGGCCAGCGATTTGTTCATGACGCCCCATAGCACGATGGTGAAGGGCTCCTGGATCACCTCCGGTGCCGTCCCGATGGCCGGCGGCGCGGCCCATTCGCGAAACTTCTGCATGACGCCCTTGCGCCATTCAATCTCCTGCGGCCAGACCTTGGTGCCGCGCGGTGTCACGCCGGTGGCCCAGGCGGTGACCACATCCCACAGCGCCTGCTTGATCTCGTCGCGGCGCAGCAGCCAGATATCCTCGATGTCTTCGATGACGCCATGTGTCTTCATCACGGCGGCCACCTCGCGCATCTTGTTCCAGAACAGCGAGTGGAACCAGTGCTCGACATAGAACAAATGGTTCTCGACATAGGGAAACACGGTCCTGGCGCAGCCGAGCAACTCATCGAACTGCTTGCGATCCCCGTCGTTGCCGATCAGATCACGGTACTCGGCCGTGATGCGGTCGCGCTCGGCGCTCACCTTGGCCGTCGGCCGCTCAATCGACACACCCTGTTTGAGTTTCTCGATGTAGGTGGTGATGCCGCTCAGCGGAATGTTCATCTGGTCATTCCAGCTTCGGTCGTGGTGGAACCACCCGGTGCCGGTCGACACGTTGAACCACGGGTCGCGCGCCTTTTCCAGCGCCGCCAGCCACTCATTGCCGGGCGCGGACTGCTTCAATGCCGCCTCCACCACCGACCATTCCGGGCTGGAACTGAGCACCGGATCGAGCCGCGATTCGACCCCCAGCCTGGCCAGGCGCTTCAGTTCCTCGTCGGGCTGGTACATGATGACGTTGATGCCGGAGACCATCTGCGTGACGTGCTGCGCCGGCATGCTTGGGAAATGCTTCTGCATGAAATCGAGAAAAAACACGTAGGCAGCATAGCCGAGGTTGAGGAACTCGAAGTGGTACTGCCAGCACTTGATGCCGAGATTGATCAAATCGTCGTAGTTCTTCAACAGGTGGTAGCCCTGCGATTCCCCGACGGCCTCGGTCACCACGCTCAGGGCCTCCATCTCCGGCAAGGCCGGGATTTTCAGCGCCTCGAGTTCGCGGATGGTCGCGACCATCTTGACTTTCCACCTGGCTTCCAGCGCATCCCAGTTCTTGAAGTAATGACCGGCGCGCTCCATGAAGTGCGGCGCGCGGCGACCGACCTCGTTGGGATCATTGACCGAAACCGGCGAAATATAGACATAGCCATTGATGATGCGATGGTCGACGCCGCGTACTGGCGGCACCATGAAGATGCGGTTGTTATACTGCGACAGCGCCAGATACCAGGCTTCGTCCCAGATGGTATCGAAAGGATAAAGTGGTTCTGGATAGTGCAACCCATCGTTGAACCAGAAGGAATCCTTTTCGTATTTGTTTCGTACTGGATCGTCGGTGACGAACTGGTATTGGTAGGGATACATCCTCTCCCAGCCCTCGGTACCGGGGATGGATGCCGCCTTGACGTTATGCGGATTGGGAAATTTCATTTTTGGTTTCCTCCTGGACATTTCGCTTTTACGCGATGGTTTTTTGTGCGGCTTCCTGGACGATTTATCTTATATCATGACGTCACATACGTAAACAAAAAAGACGAAATATCCCCTGGCCTGGCAAGATGGGGAAGCTCGTTCGGCTCCTGCCGTTCATCAGCGGATTTTCATTTCTCCTTGCGGTATCGTTTCCACTGGTTGGTCGTGGTGTCGTTGCAGCGGGTCCTTGCATGACCCGTGCCAGAATGGTCGCAGCGCCCAGGGCCGACGGTTTGGACCCCGCGATGTGGGGCAATTGCTGCGCAGCGCGGCGCCGAGCGCCGCTTCCGGGGTGGCGGCTCCGCGAGGCGACCGAAGGCGGGGCCTGATCATTTGGTGAATTTTTCACTTGCCGCCGCGGCGGGTTGACGATTTGATCAATCGCCGAAGCGGCGCCTTGTTTGCGGGCCGAAAATGGGATTGCTCACGGCGCGCCTTCACGGCAAGCGGCACAACAGGGCCGCTGAGTTAGCGGCTGCGAGGGCGGAACCGTGCAAACCGCTTTGCGGAATTGCGCCGTTTGGCTTATGTCTACGCCATCAAATCCGAACGAAGAGCGGATGGGTCGTCCACTGGGAAACGTCGCGAGACAATGAGATCCAGAACGCATAGCGTCGGACGAGGCCGCGTGGACATCAGCAACGCCAGCGATGATCTGCGCGCCCGCGTGCATTTCTCCGCCGAGACCGGTCAGATATGGCTGCATGAGTACCGGATGCTGCTGGTCCACGTCGAAGCCCTGGCATCGCTGCGCAAGGAACTGATCGACACCCTCGGCATGGTTCGCGCCCAGTCGCTGTTTATGCGCATGGGCTACGCCGCCGGCGCGCGTGACGCCGAGCTGGCAGGCACGCGCGCCGACGACGCCAGCGATGAGGAAGCCTTCATGACCGGGCCTCAGCTGCACTCGCTCGAGGGGGTGGTCAATGTGACCCGGATCAGGCTGAAACTCGATCGCGCCGCCGGCAAATTCTATGGCGAGTTTCTCTGGGAAAACGCGTGGGAGGGCCAATCGCATAAGCATTATTATGGCCCTCACAGCGAGCCGGTCTGTTGGTCGCAGATCGGCTACGCGTGCGGCTACACCTCGACGTTCATGGGCCGACCGGTGCTCTACAAGGAGGTCGCCTGCGTCGGCATGGGCGACAATAATTGCCGCATCATCGGCAAGCCGGTTGAGGAATGGGAAGATGCCTCCGAGTACGAACGCATCTTCGACCACGAGTCAATTGCCGACCAGCTGATCGACCTGCAGACCCAGGTCGCGCAACTGCGCTCGTCGATCAATGACAAGGACAGGCTGCCGGCGGACATGGTCGGCAACTCACGCGGTTTTCGCGCCGCCTATGATCTGTTGCAGCAGGCCGCCCGAAGTCAGATCGCCGTATTGCTGCTGGGCGAGACGGGCGTCGGCAAGGAGTTGTTCGCGCGGGCGCTGCACGATCACAGCGCCCGCAGTAAGGAAGCCTTCGTCGCCATCAACTGCGCCGCCATCCCGCACGACCTGGTGGAGTCCGAACTGTTCGGCGTCGTGAAGGGCGCCTTCACCGGCGCCCTGGTGTCGCGTCCCGGCCGTTTTGAACGCGCCCACAATGGCACGCTCTTCCTCGACGAAATCGGCGACCTGCCCCCGTCCGCTCAGGCAAAGTTGTTGCGTGCGCTGCAGGAAGGTGAGATTGAGCGGGTCGGCGACGACAAGACGCGCAAGGTCAACGTGCGCCTGGTCGCCGCCACCAACCTCGACCTCCGGCAGCTGGTGCGGGACGGAAGGTTCCGCGCCGATCTGTACTACCGGCTCAACGCCTACCCGATCAGCATCCCGCCCTTGCGCGAACGCAAGGAAGACATCGCCCTTCTGGCGAAGAGCTTCCTGGCGAAATACGCCGCGACGCACGGCAAGAAGCTGCGCGGCTTTAGCGACAAGGCCAAAGGCAGCCTGCTTGCCCATCCATGGCCGGGCAACATTCGTGAACTGCAAAATACGGTCGAACGTGGCGTCATCCTGGCGCCCAGCGGGTCCTGGGTCCAGGTCAACCATTTGTTCTCCTCCTGCGCCACCGAGCAGCCGCGCGAGTTCGGCCTCGACACCAACGGCGAACTGGGCGTGCGCCGCGGCGAGAGCGCCGACAGTCTCTGCGATACGGTGCTCAACGGCGTCATGACACTCGATCAGGTCGAAGCGATGCTGCTCCAGGCCGCGGTCGACAAGGCGCGCGGCAATCTCTCATCCGCAGCCCGCATGCTTGGCCTGACCCGGCCACAGCTGGCTTATCGCCTGAAGCGGCGGGAGGAGGAGAATGGGGCGCGCCAGGCGGGGGCTGCGGCAGCGGAGCCGAACATGCCGGCGCCGCGGTGAGCACGGCGTTGCGCGAGAGGGTGCACGAGTATTTGCGCACCCATCACGTCGCCACGCTGGCAACGATGGCGGCCGATGGTCCCTGGGCCGCGGCGGTGTTCTATGTCAGCGAGGGCGACACGCTGTACTTCCTTTCCTCGCCGAACAGCCGCCATTGCCGCAACCTGCAACAGGATGCGCGCGCCGCCGCCACCATCCAGGCCGATTACAGTGACTGGCTGGAAATTAAGGGCGTGCAATTGGAAGGCACGGTGAGTCTGCTGGACGGCACAGCGGAGGAGCGGGCGCGCCGCCTCTACGCGGAGAAGTTTCCGTTCATTGGCCCGTTGGGACAGGCACCGGCCGCCATCGTTGCCGCGCTCGCGCGCGTGCGCTGGTACTGCCTGATGCCCACGCGCCTGTTTTTCGTCGACAATTCGGCCGGCTTTGCCCGACGTGACGAAATCGCCCTGGAGTGACGTTCAGCCCAGGACCTGGCGCGCGACGATGAGTCTCTGGACCTCCGAAGCCCCTTCGTAGATGCGCAAGGCGCGTATCTCACGGTACAGCTCCTCGACCTTGACGCCCTTGCTGACGCCCAGCCCGCCGAAGATCTGCACCGCGGCGTCGATTACGCGTTGCGCCGATTCGGTGGCGTGCAGCTTGGCCAACGCCGCCTCGCGGGTGATCCGCTTTGCCAGCACATCGCGCGTCCAGGCAGCACGGTAGACCAGCAGTGCGCTGGTATCGATCGCCAGCGCCATCTCGGCGATGCTGGCCTGCGTGGTCTCCAGATCGGCCAGCGTGCGGCCGAACATGCGCCGGGTCCGGGCGTGTGCGACCGCCTCGTCCAGCGCCCGCCGCGCGAAACCAAGCGCGGCCGCGCCGACCGTTGTGCGGAAGACGTCAAGCGTGGCCATCGCCACCTTGAACCCCTCCCCTGGCGCGCCCAACAGGTTCGCCTCGGGCACCACGCAGTTGTCAAACCGCAATGTGGCCAACGGATGCGGCGCGATCACCGCGATGCGGTGGGTCACGCTGAGGCCCGGCGTGCCGGCCTCCACCAGGAAGGCCGAGAGGCCGCGCGCGGCAGGGGCCTCGCCGGTGCGGGCGAACACCACGTAATGGCCGGCGATGCCGCCGTTGCTGATCCAGGTCTTGGTTCCGTCCAGCCGCCAGCCTTCCGCCACGCGCACGGCTGTCGTGGCAAGCGCGCCCACATCCGAACCGGCATCAGGCTCGCTCAGCGCGAAGGCCGCGAGGCTGCTTCCGGCGCGCACTGCCGGCAGGATGCGGGTGCGCATCGCCGGACTGCCGAACAGGGTGATCGGGCCGCTGCCCAGGCCCTGCATGGCGAAGACGAAGTCGGCAAGCCCGGAATGGCGTGCCAGTATTTCGCGGGCGAGGCAAAGCGTGCGCAGGTCGATGGCGCCGGCACCGCCCTCCGGCACGGCGGCGGCGAGCCAGCCGGCGGCACCCAGCTTTTCGGCCAGGGCACGGCAGGCGGCGTCGACGTCATCGCCGTCCTCATGCGGGTGCGGATCGACGTGCTCGCCCGCCCACGCCTCCAGGCGATGCGCGAAGTCACGGTGCCGGTCCTCAAGAAACGGCCAGTCGAGGAAGGATGTGTCGGGCATGCTGCCTCCGTGGGCGGCGGTCTCGGCCATCGGCGGCTGCGTCAGCCGGCCATGGTCAGGCCGCCGCTGACGCTGAGCACCTGGCCGGTGACGTAGGCGGAATCAGGGCCGGCGAAAAAAGCGACGGCGCCGGCGATATCGGCGGGCTCGGCCAGGCGGCGCAGCGGGATCGCGCGGGTCAGCGCATCGATCCGTTTCGGGTCCTGCTGCAGCAGCATCGGCGTCGCGGTCGGGCCCGGGCAGACGCAGTTCACGGTGATGGCATGCTTCGCCATTTCCCGGGCCAGCGACTTGCTGAACGCAATGACCCCGCCCTTGGCGGCAGCGTAAACCACCTCGCCGGTACTGCCGACGCGGCCGGCGTCGCTGGCGATGTTAATGATCCGACCGCCGCCGGCGGCGATCAGGTCATCGAGGAAGCTGCGCGTCAGGGCAATCGTGCCCACCAGATTGACCGCGATCGCCTTGTGCCAGAATGCCGCGTCGGTTTCGACGAACGGCGCGATCACGCTCCAGCCGGCGCAGTTGACCAGCACCGTCGGCGCCCCGAGTTCCGCGACCGCCTGCCGGCGCGCCCGGTCAAGCCCCGCCTGGTCGGTCACGTCGGCGCCGATGGCGAGCGCCCGGCGGCCGCGCGCGGTGATCTCGTCGGCCACGCTGCCCAGCGACGCCGCGTCGAGGTCGAGCAGGACGAGGTCGAAGCCCTGCTCGGCCAGCTTGACCGCACTGGCCCGGCCGATGCCGGAGGCGCTACCCGATACGACGGCTATTGCAGCCATGGATCTGTTCCTCTCCCTGTTATCGGCCCTGCCCGTTTCGGCGAGCCCGCAAGAATTGCGCCGGGGTTCGTCTGGGCTCTGGATTCCGGTGGCGGGTTGGTGCATAGTGCGGTTATGAATGAACGTTCATTCACTATATCCGGAGACCGGGCAGATATCAACCGGTCCCACGCCTGCGAGGGAGGAGGACGCCGTGTCCGTCCACATCGATCCAATCCTGCCGCCAGAGCGCCGGCGCGCGATGCATCAGGCCGGCCTGTGGCACGACCGCGTGCTGCTCGACGACCTCGACTATCAGCTGGCTCACGCGCCGCACCGCGTCGCCGTCGTCGGCAGCAACAGCGTCACCGGACAGCGCACCGTGCTGAGCTACGGCGAACTCGCCCGCCGCGCCGACCGCATTGCCGGCGGCCTGGCGCGCCTCGGCGTCGAGCCGGGCGATATTGTTTCCTACCAGTCGCCGAACTGGTGGGAGTTCGTGGCCCTGCATCTCGCATTGCTGCGCCTCGGCGCGGTCAGCAACCCGTTGATGCCGATCTTTCGCGAGCGCGAGCTGGGTTTCATGCTCGGCCTGGCGCAATCGAAAGTTTTCATCGTGCCGTCGCCGTTCCGCGGCTTCGACTTCTTCGCCATGGCGGAGGCGCTGCGTCCGCGCCTGCCGGCGCTGCGCCATGTGCTGGCCATCGGCGGCGACGGCGAAGCGGCGTTCGAGCGCCTGTGGGACCGCGCCGACGACCCGCCAGCGCTGCGCGCAGAACTGGCCGCGCGGCGGCCGGGTGCCGACGACGTGGTCGAGCTGCTCTACACCTCCGGCACCACCGGCGAGCCGAAAGGCGCGATGCACACATCCAACACGCTGTTTGCGGCGCTGGACCCGTATGTTGAGCGGTATGGCCTCGGCAGTGCGGACGTGATTTTCATGCCATCGCCACTCGCCCATCAGATCGGCTTTCTCTACGGCATCGTGCTGTCGGTGCGGCTCGGCGCCACGCTGGTGCTGCAGGATGTCTGGAACGCGGCGCAGGCGGTCGATCTGATGGCGGCCGAGGGCGCCACCTTCATGATGGCCTCGACGCCCTTCCTCGCCGACCTGACCGCCGAAATGGAACGGCGCCGGGTTTCGCTGCCGAGCCTGCGCATTTTCGTCTCCTCCGGCGCGCCGATCCCCCGACCGCTGGTGCGCCGCGCCGCTGTGGCGCTGGGGGCGGCGATCGCATCGTCCTGGGGCATGACCGAGAACAACTCGGTAACGACGACCCGGCTTGACGATCCGCCGGAGAAAATCTTCGAGACCGATGGCTGTCCAATCCGCGGCTCGGAAATTCGCGTCGTCGATCTGGACGGACGGGTGCTGCCGGCCGACCAGGAGGGCCGGTTGCAGTCGCGCGGCGCCACCACCTTCGTCGGATATCTCCGCCGCCCCGAATGGTACGGCGTGGACGAAGAAGGCTGGTTCGAGACCGGCGACCTTGCGCGCATCGATGCGGACGGCTACGTGCGCATCACCGGGCGGATCAAGGACGTCATCATCCGCGGCGGCGAGAACGTGCCGGTGGTTGAAGTCGAAGGGCTGATCTACCAGCATCCCGACGTGCAGGAAGTCGCGGTGGTGGCGATGCCCGACGCGCGGCTCGGCGAGCGTGCCTGTGCCTTCATGGTCCTGCGCGAGGATGCCTCGCTGACGCTGCCGGAACTGTCCGCCTTCCTCGCCGGGCGCGGGCTGACGCGCAATTATTGGCCGGAGCGCCTTGAGATTCTGCAGGCACTGCCGAAGACGCCGAGCGGCAAGATCCGCAAGAACGAGCTGCGCCTTATCGCCCGCTCGCTGGCCGATGCTCGGCCGGGCTGATGGAACCGAAGCGGTTGGGAGAAGCCGGGATGTTCCATGTGGAGATCGCCGGCGGCGTCGCCAGCGTGGCCATGGACTGGCCGCCGGTCAACGCCATCAGCGATGCCTGGATCGCGGATTTCCATGCGGTGCTGGACCGGTTGGAAGGGCGCACGGACTGGTCGGTGCTGCACCTGCGCAGCGTGCTGAAAGTCTTCGCCGCCGGTGCCGACCTGGCTGAGATGCGCGCCCGCCTGGAAGCGCCGGACGGCATCGCGGCCCAGTTGCAGGCGGTGCGCGGGTACCAGGCGCTGTTTGCCCGCATCGAGGCGTTGCCCCGCGTGACGCTGGCGGAGCTCGGCGGGGCGGTCCTGGGCGGCGGGTTTGAACTGGCCCTCGCCTGCGACCTGCGCATTGCCGCGCATGACGCGAAGCTGGGCCTGCCGGAACTCAGTCTGGGGCTGCTGCCCGGCGCGGGGGGAACCCAGCGTCTGACCTGGCTGTGCGGCCGCGCCACCGCGCTACGGCTGATCCTGGGCGCCGAAATCGTCACCGGCACCGAGGCGGAGCGGCTCGGGCTCGTGCAGTGGAGCGCGCCGGCGGCGGACCTGCCCGCGACAGCCTCTGCCACCGCCCGCCGCTACGCCGCCCTGCCCGCGCACGCCGCCGCGGCGGCGAAATCGTGCATCCGTCTCGCCGCCGATCCCGCGGCCGACGGTTTTGCCGCCGAGATCGCGCGCACCGGCGACTTGCTGCAAAGCGCGCAGACGCGCGAGCTGGTCGCCGCGTTCCTGAACCGCCGGACCGCACGGCGTCCCGTTGATCCGCCCATCATTTAGGAGCAGCCGGCATGGCCCTCGAATATGACCGCAACCGCATCGACTTCGCTCGCTTCGAGCCGCAACACTTCCTGTGGTCACTGGATGGGAAGGTGGCGACGATCACGCTGAACCGGCCGGAGCGGAAGAACCCACTGACCTTCGAATCCTATGCCGAGCTGCGCGACACTTTCCGTGCGTTGACCTATGCCGATGCGGTGAAGGTGGTTGTGGTCACCGGCGCGGGCGGCAATTTCTGCTCGGGCGGTGACGTGCACGAAATCATCGGCCCGCTGGTGCGCATGCAGGAGGCCGGCGACATGCAGGGTCTGCTGGATTTCTGCCGCATGACCGGCGACCTCGTGAAAGCGATGCGCGCCTGTCCGCAGCCGATCGTCGCCAGTGTCGATGGAATCTGCGCCGGTGCTGGTGCCATCATCGCCATGGCCTCGGATCTGCGCCTTGGCACGCCAGCCAGCAAGGTCGCCTTCCTGTTCACGCGCGTGGGGCTGGCCGGCGCCGACATGGGTGCGTGCAACATCCTGCCGCGCATCATCGGGGCCGGCCGCGCCGCCGAGCTTCTCTACACCGGCCGCGCCATGGACGGTGCCGAAGCCGTGCGGTTCGGCTTCTACAACCGGCTCTGCGAGCCGGAGCAGGTGCTGCTCGAAGCGCAGGCGCTGGCCGCCTCGCTCGCCACCGGGCCGACCTTCGCCCACGCGATGACCAAGCGGTGCATTCATCAGGAATGGAACATGTCGGTCGACGACGCGATCGAGGCCGAGGCGCAGGCCCAGGCGATCTGCATGCAGACGCGCGATTATGGCCGTGCCTACAGGGCTTTCGTCGACAAGAAGCGTCCCGTCTTCGAGGGCAACTGACCCGCCGGCAGGCGGCGGAGACCTTGGGCACCCTGCTGTACGTGGCTGCACCTGAAGTGCCGTCCGGATGGTTCGTGCCGGCGCGCGGGTTCGCGGGCGGTGTGTTGCCAAGATGACGGCGTGGGATTATGCAGATTCATCGCATGGTCCGGTGCACCTGTCCGTGCCGGTGCATCCGGAACGATACAAGTTCACGTGCGAACTTCCAGGAAACCAGCGGAAGTTCGCGTCGCAAACCCATTGAGACAGGATGCGGCCCAGAACCAAAGCCAAGGTCGAAGACGACGCTCTCATCGAACGCCGGCGCCAGCAGCTCACCTTGGCTGCGATCGCCTGCTTTGGCGAACGCGGCTATCATAGCACGACCATCCGCGATGTTGCTGAGCGGGCCGAGGTCAGCGTCGGCCTGATCTACCAGTATGTCGATGACAAGGAGGACCTGCTGTTTCTGGCCCTGCAGGAGGTGCTGGAATCGTATCGCCGGCAGATCCCCGTGGCGCTGAGCGGCCTGTCCGATCCGCTGGAGCGGTTCCGGGCTGCCGTCAGCCTGCTATTGCCATGTCAACGACAGCGCGATCGACGCGACGGTGCTGGCGTACCGCGAGACAAAATCCCTGCGGCGGGAACGGCGCGACATCATAAAATCCCTGGAGCTTGAGACGAACGCGCTGATCGAGACCTGCATCCGCGATTGCATCAGCGCCGGTATATTCGTGCCGATCGATGTGGAGCTGTTCACTTATCAAATCGTGATGTTCTGCCATGCCTGGGCACTGAAGGCCTGGCGCTTCCGCGGACGGATGAGCGTCGATGAATATGTTGAGCGCGGGCTTCGCGTGATGCTCCATCCCGTGTTGTCAGGGGCGGAATGCTGATCGTGGTGTAGGCGCCGCGGCGCCAGCGTGCGGTGGTCATGGACAAAATGGTTGGTCTGTTCCGCCCTTCCGCACCGACCCGCCAGCCCTTTATCCCAGCGAATCCGCTTGACAAACCCCCATGATACCGAATGAGATGAAATCCGGCATTCCGGTGCGGAAATAGGGAATTTGCCGGGCGCGAGGGAGAAAACGTCAATGCGGGATTTCGGCGTCACGGTCGATCGCTCGATCCGGCCGACCCATCTGTCGTTCGCCGCACGCTTCAACGTCACCCTGCCGTTCATCGATCGTCACCTCGCCGAGGGGCGCGGCGCCAGGATTGCCATCCGCACTGTGGACGGCGACGTGACCTACGCGGAACTCGCCGAACGGGTGCAACGTTGTGGCAACGCATTGCTGGCACTCGGCCTCACCCGCGGCGATCGCATGCTCATGGTCGTGAAGGACTGTGCGGAGTTCTTCTACCTGTTCTGGGGTGCCATCCGCGCCGGCATCGTGCCGGTGCCGCTCAACACCCTGCTGACCGCCGGCGACTACCATTACATGATCGAGGATTCCGCCTGCACCGCCGTCGTTTTCTCGCCCGAGTTCGCCGGCGCCGTCGAGGTCGCGCTCGCCGGCATCACGCCCCGCCCGCCTGTGGCCCTGCGGGTGGAAGGCGAGGGCCGCAGCCTGCGCGCCCTGCTCGCCGAAGCGCCGTCCAGCCTGGTCCCGGCACTTGCGAGCGCCGACGATGATTGTTTCTGGCTGTATTCATCCGGCTCGACCGGCCGGCCCAAGGGCGCGGTGCACCGGCAGCGCGCCATGGTGGTTACCAGCCAATACATGGGCCGAGACCTGCTCGGTGCCACCGAAGACGACGTGTTCTTCTCGGCCGCCAAGCTATTCTTCGCCTTCGGTCTCGGCAACGGCATGACGTTTCCGCTTTGGGTCGGCGGCACCGCGGCGCTGCTGGCCGAACGGCCGACCGCCCAATCCACTTTCGACATCGTGCGCAAGTTCCGCCCGACCCTCTATTTCGGTGTGCCCACATTGTTCGCCATGCAACTGCATGCCATGGCGACCCGGCCGGCCGATTTCTCCTCAGTCCGCCTCTGCGTCTCCGCCGGGGAAGCGCTGCCGACCCATATTTTCAAGCGCTGGAATGAGGCGACCGGCACGGTCATCCTGGACGGCATTGGCTCGACCGAGGCGCTGAACATGTTCATCTGCAACGCCCCCGGCGACATCCGTCCCGGCACCACCGGCCGCGTGGTGCCCGGCTATGATGCCCGCATTCTCGGCGAGGACAACCGGCCGGTGCCCCCGGGCGAAAGCGGGCGGCTGGTGGTCCGCGGCGGCTCAACGGCGCGCTGCTACTGGAACAAACCCGAGCACACCGCCCGCAGCATGGTCGATGGGTGGCTCGAAACCGGCGATGTCTACCGACAGGATGAAGATGGCTACTACGTCTATTGCGGCCGTAACGACGACATGATGAAGGTCGGCGGCATCTGGTGCTCCCCGTTCGAGATCGAGGCCCGCCTGATCGAACATCCGGACGTGCTCGAAGCCGCCGTGGTCGGCCGCGCCGACGCCGATGGCATGATCAAGCCGGAAGCCTGGGTGGTGCTGAAGCAAGCGGCCGCGGACGGCATCGAGGCGGCGCTGGTCGAGCACTGCAAACAGGGCTTGGCCAGCTACAAATATCCGCGCTGGGTCCACGTCGTCGCGGAACTGCCCAAGACCGCCACCGGAAAAATCCAGCGCTTCCGGCTGCGCGCCGGAGCGAAGACCGCACCGGCGTGATCGCGGGCGCAATCCATCGCTGGAGCGGTCTCTTTCCCTCCCTCCTGTGCCGGCTGATGTGATGGCCGTGCGTGATACCGAGGACCGATACATGAATGTCCCTTCCCTGGGCTTCGGCGCAACCTTCGCCTCGCTCGCCACGCGCGAGGGACTGGCCGCGCTTGACCGGCAATTCCTGGCCCAGCTGGCGTCCCGTGACCCGGACCTGCAAGCCCGGCTGCTGGCCGCGCGAGCCGCGCCGGACGCGCTGGAGCCGCTGGCCGAGAGCCATCTGATCATGGCGCTGGGGCCGGTGCTGGAAGATTTCGTGTCGCAGTTGTTCGGGCTGGAGGAGGCGCTGGAGGCGCTGGTGGCGCGCACCCGCCAGCTCGATCCGGTGCATGCCTGCAAGCGGCTGTTCGTGCAGCGCCAGGCGGTGAAGAAATTCCCTGACCCGTCCGGCTTCGACGGCGCCGCCCTGCGCGCGGCGCTGGAAGCCGAGATGACCATGCCGCTCACCGAAATCAGCTTCGCCACCCATGTCGAGGCGTGGCAGCGTAACGATCGCACGCCGCTGATCGACCTCGCCATGCAATACGCCGCCTGGGCGACGCTGACGCCGGAGGGTCGCGCCGCGCACGCCGGCGGCACCCTGTTCCGGGTGCCGCAGAAGCCCGATCCGCAGCGCCTGGTGCCGGTGGAGACCATCGAACGCCACGGCGTGACGATGCAGCGCCTGCCTGAGCATGAATGGCGCCATCGCGAAGGGTTCGCCCTGACCGATCCGGGCATGAACGACCAGCAGGCGCTCGACCAGATGAATTACTGCATCTGGTGCCATTCGCAGGGCAAGGATTCCTGCAGCCGCGGCCTGAAGGACCGCAAGAGTGGCGGATTCCAGAAATCGCCGTTCGGCGTCGCCCTGGCGGGCTGCCCGCTGGAAGTGAAGATCAGCGAAATGCATTCCCTGCGGGCGCAGGGTTTTGTCCTCGGCGCTTTCGCGACGATTGCCATCGACAACCCGATGCTGGCGGCCACCGGCCACCGCATCTGCAACGATTGCATGAAGGCCTGCATCTATCAGAAGCAGGAGCCGGTCGATATCCCGCAGGCCGAGACCGCCATCCTCAAGGATGTGCTCGGGCTGCCCTGGGGGTTCGAAATCTATTCGCTGCTGACCCGCTGGAACCCGCTGGATATCCGCCGGCCGCTGCCGTTGCCGGAGTTGGGGCGGAAAGTGCTGATCGTCGGCCTCGGTCCGGCCGGCTTTACCCTCGCGCACCATTTGCTGAACGATGGCCACACCGTGGTGGCGATTGACGGGCTGAAGCTGGAGCCGCTCGGCTTCGATCCGCGCCGGCCGGTGCGCGATGTCGAGACGCTGTACGAGAACCTCGATGACCGGGTGATGGCCGGCTTCGGCGGCGTCGCCGAGTACGGCATCACCGTGCGCTGGAACAAGAACTACCTCAAGCTGATCCGCATCCTGCTGGAGCGGCGCACCGCCTTCGCCGCCTTCGGTGGCGTGCGCTTCGGCGGCGGCGCCACCCTGTCGGTGGACGATGCCTGGGCGATGGGCTTCGACCATGTGGCGCTGTGCATGGGCGCGGGGCGGCCGACCATCATCGACATGCCGAACGGGCTCGCCCGCGGCGTGCGCCAGGCCAGCGATTTCCTGATGGGGCTGCAACTCACCGGGGCGGCGAAGCTGTCCTCCATCGCCAACCTGCAGCTGCGCCTGCCGGTGGTGGTGATCGGCGGCGGCCTGACCGCCATCGACACCGCGACCGAAAGCCTCGCCTACTATGTGCGGCAGGTGGAGAAGTTCGCGCTGCGCTACCGCACCCTGGTCGCCGAGCGCGGCGAGGCGGCGGTGCGTGCCGCCTGGAGCGAGGAGGAAGCGGAGATCGCCGCCGAGTTCCTCAGCCATGCCGAGGCGATCCGCGCCGAGCGCGACGCCGCCGCCGCCGCGGGCCGTCTGCCCCGGCTGGCTGAGTTGCTGGAATCCTGGGGCGGGGCGACCGTCGCCTATCGCCGCAAGCTGACCGAAAGCCCGTCCTACACGCTCAACCACGAGGAAGTGGCGAAGGCGATGGAGGAGGCGGTGCGGTTCGCCCAGGGCCTCGCCCCGGTCGCCGTCGAGGTGGATCGCTTCGGCCACGCCGCCGGGCTGCGCTGCGCCCGCGCCGACGGCACCGAAGTGGTGCTGCCGGCGCGCGCCGTGCTGGTGGCCGCCGGCACCCAGCCCAACACGGTGCTGGCGCGCGAGCCGGGTGCGATGCAGGAGGGCCGCATCCGGCTGGACGGCAAATACTTCCAGGCGGTGGACATCGAGGGCAATCCGGTCACGCCGGTGCGTTCGCTGGCCAAGCCGGATGACAGCCACATCCTGATGCACCGCACCGGCGAAGGCCGCTTCATCAGCTTCTTCGGCGATCTGCACCCGAGTTTCTTCGGCAACGTCGTCAAGGCCATGGGCAGCGCCAAGCGCGGCTATCCGCTGGTCAGCCGGGTGCTGGCCCAGCTTGCGCCCTCGCCGGTGTCCGGGCGGGACCTGATTACCCGCTGCCGCGACGAACTCACCGCCTGCGTGCATGCGGTGAACCGGCTGACGCCGAACATCGTCGAAGTGGTGCTGCGCGCCCCGGCCGCTTCCCGCGCCTTCCGCCCCGGCCAGTTCTACCGGCTGCAGAACTACGAAATGAACGCCCCCCGTCTGACCGAAGCCGGGCTGGGCACGACGCTGCTGTCGATGGAGGGGCTGGCGATGACCGGCGCCTGGACCGACAAGGCGCGCGGGCTGCTCTCGGTGATTGCGCTGGAGATGGGCGGCAGTTCCGATCTATGCGCCCATCTGCAGCCGGGCGAGCGCGTGGTGCTGATGGGGCCGACCGGCACGCCCACCGACATCCACCCCAACACCACCGTCGCCCTGATCGGCGGCGGCCTCGGCAATGCGGTGCTGTTCTCGATCGGGGCGGCGCTGCGCGCGGCCGGCAGCCGGGTGATCTACTTCGCCGGCTACAAGGCGCTGCGCGACCGCTACAAGCTGGAGGAAATCGAGCGCGCCGCCGACGTGATCATCTGGTGCTGCGACGAGGCGCCCGGCTTCACCCCGACCCGTCCCCAGGATCGCAGCTTCGTCGGCAATATCGTGCAGGCGATCGCCGCCTATGGCGCCGGCAGGCTGGACGGCCAGCCGATTCCGCTGAACGAGGCCGAGCACCTGCTGGTCATCGGCTCGGACCGCATGATGCAGGCGGTCGGCGTGGCGCGGCGCGGGGTGCTGGCGCCCTATCTGCGGCCGGGACACACCGCGATCGGCAGCATCAACTCGCCGATGCAGTGCATGATGAAGGAAGTCTGCGCCCAGTGCCTGCAACCGCAGATCGACCCCGAGACCGGCGAACGGACGGTGATCTTCTCCTGCTTCAACCAGGACCAGCCGCTCGATCGGGTGGATTTCCCGGCGCTCAACGAACGGCTGCGGCAGAATTCGCTGCAGGAGAAGCTGACCAAGTTGTGGATCGATCGGACACTGCGCAAGCTTGATGCCAGAATGGCGATCGCCGGAGAGTAAGAAAAGGCCAGGACCCTGCACTGGACCCCATTCTTTGAGAATGGGGTCCAGGGGCAACGCTCCGGGCGCTTTTGCAGGTTGAGATCAGGCGAACGCAGAAATACCGGTCTGTGCCCGCCCGAGGATCAGCGCATGCACGTCATGCGTGCCCTCGTAGGTGTTCACCGTCTCCAGGTTCATCATGTGCCGGATCACGTGGTACTCATCCACAATGCCGTTGCCGCCATGCATGTCGCGGGCAACCCGGGCAATGTCCAGCGCCTTGCCGCAGGAATTGCGCTTCACCAGGCTGATCATCTCGGGGGCGGCGCGATGCTCGTCGAGCAATCGGCCGACCCGCAGCACCGATTGCAGCCCGAGCGTGATCTCGGTTTGCATATCCGCCAGCTTCTTCTGCACAAGCTGCGTCGCCGCGAGTGGCCGGCCGAACACGCGGCGATCGAGCGTGTACTGGCGTGCCGCGTGCCAGCAGAACTCGGCTGCCCCCAGCGCGCCCCAGGCGATGCCGTAGCGGGCGTTGTTGAGGCAGGAGAACGGTCCGCGTAGCCCCTTCACTTTGGGCAGCACGGACTCCGCCGGAACCAGCACGTCGGAAAGCATGATCATGCCGGTAACCGAAGCCCGCAGGCTGAATTTGCCTTCGATCTTCGGTGCCGTGATGCCGGGTGTGCCGCGGTCGACCAAAAAGCCGCGGATGTCGCCCTCATCGTCCTTGGCCCAGACCAGGAAAACGTCAGCGATCGGCGCATTGGAGATCCATGTCTTCGATCCGTTCAGCACGAAGCCGTCGCCGCTGCGGCGCGCGCGGGTGCGCATGCTGCCGGGATCGGAGCCGCCATCGGGCTCGGTCAGGCCGAAGCAGCCGACCCACTCGCCGGTCCGCAGCTTCGGCAGGTACTTGTCCTTCTGCGCCTCCGATCCAAAGGCATAGATCGGATACATGACCAGCGAGGACTGCACCGAAAAGGCGCTGCGATAGCCGGAATCGACGCGTTCGATTTCGCGCGAGATCAGCCCATAGGCGACGTAGGACACGCCTGCGCAGTCATGGCTGTCCAGCGTCGCGCCGAGGAAGCCCAGCTCGCCGAACTCGTTCATGATCTCCCGGTCGAAATGCTCGTGCCGGTTAGCCATGAGGATGCGCGGAAACAGCTTCTCCTGGCAGTAGGCGTGGGCGGCGTCGCGGATGGCGCGCTCGTCCTCGGTCAGCTGGTCATTGAGCAGCAGGGCGTCGTCCCACTGGAACGGGCCGAGCTTGCCCGTTGCAGCCTGCGGTGCGACCGTCGCCTCGTTCATTGGGTGGACCTCCGTTTCCTCGACGACCGCGAGATCGGCCGCGGCGTCAATTTGCCGAGAGATGCGGGCCGCAACAAGCATCAATGCGCACTGGATCGAATATGGCGCCGACGGTTATGCCTTATCCCACAGTGTATCCACAAGCCGTCGGGCAACCGCCTGCAGCACCCGCCGGCGGTAACTTGCCCCCACCACCGTGGTGCGAAGTACATTGGCCGTCTTCCGCAAGCCTTGCGCAAGCATGGCTGCGGCATTGTCATTCCAGGCCCGCCCGATCAACGCGTCGGTGGAAATTTCCAGCGGCGCCGAGTTGGTGCCGGTGATCGCCAGCTTGAGGTCGCCGATGACGTCGCCGTCGCGCCTGAGCGCCGCTGCCACGCCGGCCAAAGGAAAATCGATGGCGTCGCGAATGCGCACCTTGGCATAGGCGGCGTGCCGGCCATACTGCGGCGGTGGCAGCACCACCACCGCCAGCACCTCACCGGCGGCCAGAGTCAGATGATCGGAGCCGATTTCGCGGTACAGCGCGGCGATTTTCAGGCGGCGGACGCCGTCCGGTCCAACCACCACCGCCTCGGCGTCCATCACCATCAGCACCGGCGCGATATCGCCGTGATAGGTGGCGTAGCAGCGGTCGCTTTTGGCCACGACATGGCATTTGTCGCCCTGGTATTTCAGGCAAAAGCTATTGGCCTCGCGCCACCATTCGCTCTGGTTGTAGAAGATGCAGCGGGTGGCCTGACACATATTGCCGCCCAGTGTCGCTGCCGCCCGGTGGGTAGGGCCGGCCACCGCCAGCGCCGCCTCGGCAAGCGCCGGATAGTCGGCCAGGATGTCGGGATGGCGGGCGAGATCGGCCAGCGTCACCCCGCCCCCCAGCCAAAGCGCATCCCCGTCGCGGCGGATGGTGGCCAGATCGGCAATGGCGGTCAGGTCGATCAACGCCGAGGGTTCGCCAAGGCCGCGCCGCAGATTGACCAACAGATCGGTGCCACCGGCCACGAAGCGCGTCTCCGGCGAGGCGGCCTTGAGCCGCACCGCCTCCTCCAGCGTGGCCGGACGGTGACAGCGAAAATCCGGCAGCAGGTTCATGACCGCACCCGTTGCTTGGCGTCCAGCCACTCGGCGATGCGATCCTGGGTCAGCGGCAAAGCGTCGGGACGAATGCCCACCGCCTCGTAAACCGCATCCATCACCGCCGGCAGGAAGCCGGCCAGCATGCCCTCGCTGGCCTCCTTGGCGCCGAACGGGCCGTTGGGATCGATGCTCTCGACGATGAACACCTCGATGTCCGGGCTTTCGACCATGGTCGGCACGCGGTAATCGAGGATATTGGCATGCATCATGCGGCCCTGGTCGAAGCGGGTTTCTTCCGACATCGCCTGGCCCATGCCCATCCACACGCCGCCCTGGACCTGGCCTTCCACCGCCAGCGGATTGATGGCACGTCCCACATCCACCGCCACCCACACCTTGTGGGCGGTAACCTTGCCGGTGACATCATCGACCGAACATTCCACCACCTGGGCGGCATAGCAGAAGCCCATGGTGGCGCCGATGGCGCTGCCACGAACGCGCTTGTCGCCCATGAATTCCTGCGGACTGGTGAAGCTGCCCTTGACGGTGATCGGTCCGGTGTCGATCAGTGCCGCCTTGACCACCTCGGAGAATTTCAGGCCGGGGTCCTGGCCCGCGACCCGGAAGATTTCACCGTCGCATTCCACCGTTTCGGGGCTGGCATCCAGCTTCTTGGCCGCTGCGGCGACCAGGATGCGCTTCAGTTCAGTGGCAGCATCGACCGCGGCGTTACCGACCATGAAAGTGACCCGCGAGGAATAGGAACCATTGTCCTTGGGGGTCAGCGCGCTGTCGGCAGAAATCACCCGCAGGCGATTCCAGTCCACCCCCAGCACCTCGGCCACCATCTGCGCCACCATGGTGTTGGAGCCCTGGCCGATATCGGCCGCACCGGTCAGCACGGTGAGGCCGCCGTCGAAATCCACCCTGATGTTGACGGTGGCGTGCGGCTCGCCGGTCCAATGCTTGGGTGTGGTCGTGCCGGACACGAAATGCGAACAGGCCATGCCCAGTCCGCGACCTTTCGGCATGTTGCCGCGCCGTTCCGCCCAGCCGGAGGCCTGCATCACCCGGTCCAGGCACTCCGGCAGACCGTAGCTCATGACCCGTTGGGCATAGGCGGTGATGTAGGGAATGGCGGGCAGCAGATTGATCCGGCGGACCGCGAACGGATCGAGACCCAGCTCGGCGGCCATCTCGTTCATCAGCGCTTCGAACGCGGCGCGCGGATCGACGGTGCCGTGGCCGCGCTGGGCGCCGCAGGGCGGGGTATTGGTGTAAACGCGCCAGCCGTCGTGCTTGATCGCCGGGATGTCGTACAGCCCGTGCAGCAGCGCCCCGGTATAGAGAATGGTGATGATGCCGTAGCTCGCGTACGCGCCGCCGCGTTGCAGGGCCTGCAGGTGGCAGGCGGTCAGCTTTCCCTCCCGGGTCATGCCCAGCTTGACGGTTATTTCGGTTTCCGGGCGGCCGCGATGGGCGAGAAACGTCTCCTCGCGCGTCTGCAGCAACCGCACGGTCCCGCCCGCCTTGCGGGCCAGCATCGCGGCGATGATCTCGAAATTCAGGCACTCGGTGCGCGCGCCGAAGCCTCCTCCCAGAAACGGCTTCACCACCCGGACATGCGCCTCCTGCATGCCCAGGCATTTCGCCACATTAAGCAGGACGTAATAGGGAACCTGGGTGGTGGTGTTGACTGTCATGTGGCCGCGTTCGGGATCGTATTCGGCCAGCGTCGCGTTGGGCTCGATATGGACGTGGTTGACCTCGGCGAAACGATAGGTTTTCTCGCGCACCAGATCGGCCGCCTCGAATCCGGCCGTCGGCATCGCCGAACTCGTTATGGACCTCGCGCAGGATGTTGTTGGGCTTTTCGGCGTGAATGGTTTCGGCGCCCGGCGCCATCGCCTTGCGGGCATCAAAATAGGCCGGCAGCGCTTCGTATTCGACGCGGATCAGCTTGACGGCTTTGGCGGCCGTAGCCTCATCGACCGCCGCCACCGCCGCCACCGGATCGCCGCGATAGCGCACCTTTTCGCGGGCCAACGGAAATTCGTTTTCGGCAATCGGCAGCACGCCATAGGGAACCTTGCAGTCGGCACCGGTGCATACCGCCACAACCCCCTCCAGCGCCTCGGCCAGTGAGGTGTCGATGGACAGGATTCGCGCATGCGGCAGCGGCGAGCGCAGCAACCGGCCGCACAGCGCCCCGGGAACATTCAGGTCGGCGGTGTATCTGGCCTTGCCGGTGACCTTCTCGGCGCCGTCAATGAGCGGCGTGCGAACGCCCACCGATCCAATGCCTCTTTTTTTCAGCTCATGGATGCTCATCGCACCGGCTCCCGAGCCGCGGATTCGACCGCTTCGATGATCTTCACATAGCCGGTGCAGCGACACAGATTCCCGGCCAGCGCCGCCCTGATCTCGTCACGGCTGGGATCGGGATTGCGCCGCAGCAGCGCCTCGGCCGCCATGATCATGCCCGGGGTGCAAAAGCCGCACTGGGCGCCCAGCTTTTCATGGAATTGCTGTTGCAGCCGGCTCATGCGGCCGGCTTTCGCCAGGCCCTCGACAGTCTCCACCCGCCTGCCCTGCATCTGCACCGCCAGGGTGGAACAGGCCAGGCGCGGCTGGTCATCCACCAGCACCGTGCAGGCGCCGCATTCACCGCCGTCGCAGCCCTGCTTGGTGCCGGTCAGGCCCACCTGCTCGCGCAAATAGTCCAGCAGCAGCATGTTGTCGGGCACCAGATCCTCGCGTGTGCGGCCGTTCACGGTCAGGGTCAAAATCGATTTCATCGCGCAGGCAGTCCCTCGCTGCATGATTGACATCGACGCCCCGGCTCAAACCGGTGCAGGCGACGACACGACGTTGGAATTGAGGTTACCGCACCAAAAGCGGCAAGGGCGGAAGATGATGACCTCGCCGCGCGATTCGCGAACGAGGGTATCGGCCAACCCGCGCATGGTGGCGTTCTCCTCCCGGTATTATGGTTATGAGCCATAATTTATTTTCGAACGGCGGTCAACCGGAATGCAACCGCGGATGTGGTTGGATGCTGCCCCGCACACTATGCCGACGTCGGCATAAGGCGCATCTCGTGCAACAGGCTCACCGGATCGAGGGTCGTCTGCAGCGCCTCCAGAGAGGTGGCCGGAGAAATTCGGACAGGGCGATAAGTGGAAAATCTGCCTGAGAGCGGCGAGGATGCCGCGGATCGGGAGAGAGAACGAATAAAGGATTTTTGCGTTGCGAAGCCGACGCAAAAATCCCGTTGGACGAACGCGGGGGGCGTGGGGCTTGGATGGGGCGGCTATGGAGATTTCACTTCGGACGCTCGATGTTCCCGCCGATCGCCGCGGCCGGACAGATGTCTTCTGAGCCTTCCGGCGGCGCCACCATGCTCCGGCGCGGCACTATTGGGCGGGTAGCGAGCATCCTGTGGGTCACGGTGACGGCCATCGGCTGAACTGGGGACAGCGGCGCCCTGTGGCGTGCCGGAGCACGCGGGGTAGGACCGGACGGCGGGCGGGATGGGCGGGAGATTACGGTCCCATGGCTTGCCCCCGTGCGAACGTGCGGATGAAGATCAGGCGTCCCTGGTGACAGTGCGGACAGATCCACGGTTCGGTCACCGACGCGGCGGCCACTTCGGTGGGGTCGGGCGGCACCGTCGGCTCGGGGAGCGGCCCGGCCGGAGGCGGCGCCTGCAGCTGCAGCATCTGCCGCACCCGCGCGGCGTCCTGGCGGTGGGCGGGATGCCACAGGCCGAAGTAGCGCACCTTGTGGAAGCCGCGCGGCAGCACGTGCTGGAGGAAGCGGCGCATGAACTCCTCCCCGCTGAGCCGGCAGGTGCGCCGGCGCCCGGTCTTGCGGTCGCGGTACGCGAAGGTCACGCCGGCGGCGTCGAGGCAGACGATGCGGGCGTTGGTGATGGCGATGCGAAAGACGTAGCGGGCGAGGTAGTCGAGCACCGCCTGTTCGCCGCTTCCCCAGGCGGTGACGTGGGCGATCCAGTCCTTGTGCCACACGACGTCAGGCACGATCAGGTCGGGACAGCGTTGCTGCAGCATGGCGCGGAACTTGCCGCGCACCTTGCGGGCGAGCGCCTTGATCGGCAGCAGGAAGGTGCGGCGTGCCGGATGCCAGGTGGTGCCGTCCTCGGAGATGCCGCCGCCGCTGACCAGGCAATGGACGTGTGGGTGCAGGTTGAGCTGCTGATCCCAGGTGTGCAGTACCGCCAGCACGGCGACGGTGCCGCCGACGAAGCGCGGGTCGCGGGCGAGCTCGATGATCGCGCCGGCCGTCGCCTGCATCAGCACGGCATAGCCGTCGCGCTGGTGGGTCCGCAGCACCGCGCGCAGCTCGGCCGGCACGGTGACGGTCATGTGGAAATACGGCACCGGCAGCATCTCCGCCTGCCGGTGTCCGAGCCATTCCTGGGTCTGCGCGGTGTGGCACTTGGGACAGCTGCGATTGCCGCAGGAATGGTACGAGAACACCTCGGCGCCGCAGGTGTCGCAGCCCCAGACTTGGCCGCCGAGGGCGGCGGTGCGGCAGTCGAGGATGTCCTCGATGGCGCGCCGATGCGAGGGCGGCATCGCCACCCCGTGCGCGTTGAGGTAGTCCGCCGCGAAGCGGCGGAACACGTCGGCGACCTCGATCATGGCCGCCTCCCTCAGAGGCCGGCCATCAGGCGGTCGAGCAGTCCCTGCAGCGAAGCCAGGGTGGGCGTGGTCAGGTGGGTGTAGATCGCCGTCGTGGCGATGCGGGCGTGGCCGAGCAGAATCTGCACCACGCGCATGTCCACACCGCTCTCCATCAGCCGGGTGCCGTACCAGTGGCGCAGGCAGTGCGGCGTGATGCCGGGCGGCACGTCGGCCGCCGCCGCGGCGGCGGCGGCGGCGAAGCTGTCCCGCAGGACGCGCTCATTGAGCGGCGCGTCGCCGCGACGATTGGGGAACAGCCAGCGGCGGTTGTGATGGGTCAGCCACACCTGCTCGAACGCGTTGAGCATGGGCTGGGGCAGCGGCACCAAACGCTCCTTGTTGCCCTTGCCGATGATGCGCAGCACCCGGCGGGCCCGGTCGATGGCCGTGACCTCCAGCGTGATGGCCTCGCTGATGCGCAGTCCGCAGGCATACATGGCGGCGAGGCAGGTACGATGGACCGGGTTGCGGACGCCGCCGAGCAGGCGCCGGACCTGATCCTCGGTCAGCCAGTCAGGCAGCCGCTTCTGCCGCGGCAAGGCGATCCTTTTTTTCCCCAAACAGATCCCAGGCCCGGGTGAGCGTTTGGCGGAAGAAGAACCGCAAGCCGGCGCGGGCGATCTCGAAGGTGCCGCGCGCCACCCCGCGCTGGCGCAGGTCCAGCAGGTAGGCCCGGACCTCCGCCTCGCTGAGCTGGTCCGGCGCGCGCCGGTAGTACTTGGCCAGCTGCCAGACCGCGCGGAGGTAGGCGGCCTGTGTGTTCGCGCTCAGCCCGGCCAGGATCATGGCCTCGATCATCAGTTGGCGCTGTGGCGACATGACAGATTTCCCTCGGTTGGATCTCCCGGCGAGCGACCTCCGCCCGCCAGTCCAAAGGATACCTCCGGCCGGGTCAGCTCAGCCTTGACCCGCCTCGGCGAAGCCGTTCTGTCCAATGGCAAAGCGAGCGCGGCGGACGCATAATCCGGCTTTCAAGGCGAAGGTGGCGTTGGCCGCCGTCAAGGGCTTACCTTTACCCACATCCTAGATTCAGCGCGAGATTGAACCCGAAGAGGATGAAGCTGAAGACCTGCGAGCCGCGCGAGAGGGTCTGCCAGCCCGGTTCACCATCGCCCTTGCGATCAAGGAAGCCGCCAAACGTCGCGACACCGTGGGCGAAATCGCGGTTGGTCAGCAGCGCGTCGGGGGAACGGTTGAGCGCCAATGCCAGAATCTCGATCGTCTGCTCATCTGCGGCGACCGGGCCGTCGGGACAGGCCCGCACATCGGCGCGGCTCTGTAGCAAACGCACCGCAACGACAGACGCGATGGCGAACAGCGGCAGGAACCGCTCAGCGGTGCGTAGTTGCGACCGCTCGATCACACAGCCTGTTTTCAATCCTTTATGAAATTCCTCGATCAGCCAACGGAGTTTATACTAGTCAACCTTCTCGAACGCCGCCTCCGCCGTCGTCACCGGCAGTGTCGACAGCAGAACCCACTCCATCCGCTCGGCGTCGTTCCAGACCCGCACAACGGAGCAGCCGATCGCCTGGCTATGGCCACTACTGCAGCACCGCGGCCGCATCACCTGAGCATCGAACCAGGAGACGTTCAGCAAGACGCGCCTCCCCTTGATCTCGGTCAGGCGCCGCGCCATGGGGGCGAGCGCGCGCGCCTTGCCCAGCAGGCGCCCGCCATCTAGTGCCCTGCGTCGCTCATAATGCTGGGTAGAGCCTCTTCAGTTTCACCCGGGCATCGGCCGTGGTGAATTGCCAATCGGCTTTGGTGTGGTGTCGGTTGCGGCGGGCCTGCCAGGCGGCGACTTCGTCCATCAGGGTCTGCTTGTCGGGGATGCGGCGATCGAGACACTGCGACGCCAGGACCTCAGCGCTCACGAGAATTGACCCGGGGTTGCTCACGGAAGTTGACCCAGTAGGTGCGCATGAGTTTGTGGTCAGGTGGCCTGATCGGCCGGTAGCCGCCGTGGTCGGCGGCAAATTTTCCTTCGCCTGACCGAAGGCTCCATGCCTGCCGCCCGGGCCTCACACCCCGTGAGACCCAGTGATGACAACGGTCAGAAGTCGCCGCGTGTCACGGCCCTGGCGGCGCGTCCTGTCGCGGCGAGGCGGGCACACCCCCGGCGGCTGCCGGGCCGGGAAGAGCCGGCAGCGCTGACCTGGCTCAACGGCCCGACGGCGCGATTGATCGTGACGTGACGGCTGCCAAACCCCAGCCTTCCGTTCGACGCCGGGCGTCGAATTGTCGGGACGCCTTCCGTCCCGACACCACCCGCAGGCCACGGCGCGGGAGGCGAGTCAAAGGCGCCGCGCGCTTTCTTGCGCGGCGGGAGCGGAGCCACGCGCAGAAAATCGGCGCGGGCCGATTTTCGAGCATGGTGAGCACCCACCTGTTGACGCGCCTTGCGCGCCGTGGCACCGCCTCGGTGCTGCGGCGGTGGTGTTGCTGGGGCCTTCAGGTCTTGGTGCTGCGGCGCGCCGGTGTTGGCGACGCTGGCGCCGGAGGCTCCGGGCTGCGCAGGGACGGGCCGTTGATGCGGATGGTGATGCAGTGGTGCTGCAGGCGATCGAGCAGCGCATCGACCAGCGGCTTCTTGTCGAACAGCTCGTACCAGTCGGACAGTTCAAGGTTGGTGGTGATGATCGTCGAGACCCGGTTGTAGCGTTGGTCCATCAGACGAAAGAATGCGTTTGCTTGTTCCGGCTTGATCGTGAGGTAGCTCAGCTCGTCAATCAGCAAGGGCTGCATGCGAACTCGAGCTGAGCCAGCAGCCGTGTGGTGGTGCGATCGGCCAGAGACGCGTAGAGTTCATCGAGCAGGACTTGAGCGTTGATGAAGCGGCCACGGTAGCCGTTGAGGCAGGCCTCGCGCAACAGACCGATCGCCAGGCCGGTCTTTCCGGTGCCTGGTTTGCCGATGAGCAGGACGTTGTCGGTCCGGCGCAGGAAGTCCAGCCCGGCCAGTGTCTGGATCTGGGCGCGGCTCACGCCGGGCTGCCGATCGAACGGGAAGCTGTCGAGTGACCACCGCCATGGCAGACGCGCCTGTCCCAGACGATACGCCAGGCTGCGTTCGCGGCGGGCGGCGGCCTCCTGGCCGAGCAGCCGGTACAGCAACTCGGGTCCAGCGATCGCTTCGCGCTCGGCGCGTTCGATCTCGGCGTCGAGTGCCTCGGCCATGCCGTGCAGGCGCAACTGGGCGATCAGCGCGCGCAGCTTGTCATGCATCGTCGTCTTTCCCGCTGGTCAGTGCGAAGAAGTCGCCGGCGACCTGTTTGAGGATGAGATCTTCAAGCCGGCCGAGGTCGAACAGGCCGTAGTACAGGGCTTGCTCGATGGCGGCGATGAACGGGCCGGCCGGGTAGGTGCGCTTCATTTCGATCAGCCGGCGGAGTGGCCGTCGCCCGTATCCGTGACTGCGCAGCTTGAGGGCGGCGGCGTAACGGTCGAGGCTGGGATGGTGGCCGCTCAGCAATGCCTCTTCCGCCGCCGCGCTGCGACCCTGCCGCACGGGGATGGTATGATGACCAGGCAGGGTGCTCCTGGCATCGCGCTCGGCGATCAGCCGCGGGTGGACGGCGATCGTCGTGTCCTTGCGGCGGACATGGATTTCGGCGGGGTGCTTGTAGACAGCGACGGACTTGCCGACGAAGCGCTCGGGCACGGAGTAGCGGTTGGTATCGACGCTGACAAAGCCGTGCAGGTCGACGACGCGTTCCAGCAACTCGTAGACCGGCGGCAGCGCGTCGGGCAGCGGCACGAGGTGCGGCTGCTCGATGACGTAGGCCGCATCAGGCGACATGCCGAGCGCTGCCTTGGGCTTGCGGTTAGCGACCTCGCGGCACCAGGCGAGTGCCTGGCGGTTGAGGTCGTCGAAATCTTCGAAGCTTCGGCCTGCCAGGAAATTCGTCTCGACATAGCCGAATGGTCTTTCGATCCGGCCCTTGCGATCTGGATTCCCGACCCGGTGGGCGCGGAACCGGAAGCCCAGAGTGCGGGCGAAGGCCGCCATCTCCGGGGCGATGAGGGCCTCGGCGCCGGCGCCGGCGGCGAGCAGCACGCTGGTGTTGTCGATGATGCAGACCGGACAGGCACCGGCCATGAAGCGCGTGGCCTCGAGCAGGAACGCGCGGGCCTCGAAGCGGGTGAACCGCGGATAGTACTGGATGAACAGCCGGCGCGAGTACGCCAGCACCAGACCGGCGCATTGCGTGATCACCGGCTTGCCGGCGCCCGCGAAGGTCACGCGATGCGGCGAGGTGTCGTGCTGCATCTCCTGCCCGGGCGCGAAGTCGTACTCGCCGGCACGCCGCGGCGGACTGCGCAGGCCGGCCTCCCGCACCCAACGGGTCAAGCTGCTGTAGGACACCTCCAGACCGTTGTCGGCCAGCAGTTCGCGCACCCGCACCACGTTGCCGCGAGCCTGCTCGAAGGCAGCCTTCACGCGGACCAGCGTCGCCTCGTCGCACGGCAACACCTCGGCAACGTTGCCGTCCGGCTCACGCAGGATGCGCCGCACGGTGTTGCGTGACAGCGCCAGCAGGCGGCTGATCTCGCGCAGGCTGTGCCGCTGCACCTGCAGCGTGCGCACCGCGGTGCGAATCTCAGCCGGGGTCACGTGCATCCCCCCGGTCGATCGCAATCGCCAGGACGTTGAGCGCCAACCACAGACGCGGCACCGCCGCGATCAGCGCCGGCGGCACCGATTGCAGCGCCGCCACGCGACCCGTCAGGCGCGCGATGACCGCCTCGAGGCAGCGCATATCGACGACGCATTCGCCTTCCGGGCCGTCCCGCAGAATTTCGCCGGCGCGCCGTTCGTCGTTCGCCCGCAGGGCGTCGAGAAACAAGCGGGGATCGCCGACCATGCGTTCGCGCACCGTTTGCGCGGCCTGCTGGTAGTGGGCGAACCAGCACTGCAACTCGCGGGTCGACAGCGGTGACGCAGCCAGCGCCGCCAGCAGGCTGTCGGCATGGGCGGCATTGGCACGCGCCAACGGCACCACCACCCGGTTGGCCGCCCAAGCCGACAGCTTGCCGGTGCGCACCGCCGCCAGCGCCGCATCGGGCAAACCCGACAGCAGTTGCAGCCGCCGGCTCACCCAGCTCACGTCGCGCCCGCACCGACGCGCCAGCTCCTGCTGCGACAGGCCCTGGCCCTGCATCAGCTCGCGCAGCAGCAACGCCTCCTCAATGCTGGCGAACGAGCGATCCTGCGCGCGCGCCAACACCCCCAGCACCGCTTCGGCCAGCCCACAGGTCCATTGCTCGACACTGGCCGTGTCGCGGCCCAGCCGGCGTAGCGCGGCGACGCGCCGATACCCGTCGATCAGCACCAGCGGTGCTGCGCCCGCGCCGGCCCCACCGGGAGCGGGCGCCACAATGCAGGGCACGATCTGACCGCACCGCTCGATGGACTGGGCGATCCGCGCCACCGCCTGCGGCTCCACCAGGCGGCTGGCGGCAAAGCGCAGGTCCAGTTGGTGCAGGTCAAGCTCCAGACGATGGCTGTCCATGGACGTCATCGCCGGCGGGACGGCCCGCTTGCCCCGGTCACGTCCCGCAGGATCCTCGCCGCCGCATCAATCGGGTTCACCATGGGGCATTGCGCTCCGTCCGGGCGTGGCCAACACGGCCGCGACGGGGATCGCGGCGGCGCAGGAACCCCGGGCGAAGCGGCGGCAGACAGGGACGACCGCACCAATGGCAGGGCGTCGTCGCTCGCCGGGGCGGCTCGGCCGGAGATGCGTCGTCGCGCGAGGTCGCCATCGCGCCGGCCGCCAGCAGATCACCCGCCGGCGGCGGGGGTGAACCCTGATGCGTCACTTTTTTTCTGCGCGCTCGCAGGTGGCCCATCCGGGCGGCATGCTTCTCCTGGCCACGACGGGTCTTCTGATAGCGCTCGCCTGCCTTCCGCAGCGTCTGGTGACGCGCCTGTCCGGCGCAGTCGCCGAAACAGTAGATCTGCCCGCGGTCGCAGTGGCGGCACACGACCACTTCGCTACTGCACTTCCTGCAAAGGAACAGACGACCAGACCCCGGCTCGCTCTGCGCATCGACGCAGACGCGGCGTAGACGAACGCCACCGTCGGCAGGATACTCGCCCTGCATTCGTGCCCGTCACGATGTGGGGCACGGCGTCGAGACAAAACTGGCAGGTTGAGTTCGGCGCCGTGCTTGCCCTCAAGTCTGGCAGGCTCCCGGCAGCTTGCCGAGGTGCTCGGTGCCTCTGTTATCCCCCGTGCCAACCCCGCCAAGACCGTATCCGGTCCTGATCATGTCTCCAGCGACGATCAAATGCCGCCGCACCGGCGTTGTCGCAGGCGCCGCCACCCCGGAGCGGGCGCCAGACCGGGACAACCAACGACAATCGTCAGAACGGTAGGACTAAAGTCAGTGGGTCAACTTCCGTGAGCAACCCCGGGTCAATTCTCGTGAGCGCTGAGGCCAGGACGCCGAGTTCGGACTCGGCCATGTCCAGCCAGCTGCCGTGCTTGGGGGTGTAGTGCCATTCGAAGCGCTCGACGAGCCGACGCGCCTCGGCGGCCGGAAAGGCTTCGTAGAGCGACGCCGCCTTGTGGGTGTTGAGGTTGTCCTGCACGAGGACGATCTTCTCGGCGTGAGGAAAGTGCGTGTCGGACAATTCCTTGAGGACCTGCGCATAATCCACGGCGGCGTGGCGATCGGTCACCTTGACGTGCCGCCAGCCTTCCAGCGGTGCGAACATCATGAACAGGTTGGCGGTGCCGTTGCGTTCATACTCGTAGTCGTAGCGGGCAACCTGCCCTGGCTTCGCCGCGATCGGCACACGCGTTTCGGAAATCAACTGCTTTGCGGTCTCGTCCAGGCA
This sequence comes from uncultured Alphaproteobacteria bacterium, assembly GCA_963709085.1. Taxonomy (GTDB): domain Bacteria; phylum Pseudomonadota; class Alphaproteobacteria; order Acetobacterales; family Acetobacteraceae; genus Rhodovastum. Next base: position 1,237,370 of record CAVPVB010000007.1, on the reverse strand, counting down.
GACCACGGGGCGGGTTGGGTTGTGCGGCCTTTGATAAACTTCCAGCACATCCTCCATGCTGGCTACGAAGGCGGCGTTGGCGTCCGGCGGGATGACCCATTGCTGTCGCAGGTGGGGCTTGAGCGTGTTTTTTTTAGCGTCCGCCCGATCGTGTTGTCGCTGGCCCGCTCAACGATGTTCAGCTCCACGACGGTCTCTTCCAGAAGCCGTAGCGTCCATTTCGCGCGTCCCGCTGGGGGCGCCGAACAGGCCAGGGCAACCAGCTTCGCCTCGGCTTCTCCATCAAAGATGCGTTTTCTGGCGGAGGCTGGCGAATGCTTGCAGGTCAGCACAGCATCGACGCCCTCTTCCACCAGCCGCTGGCGCGCCCGAGCAACTGTGTCGACGCTGGTCTCCAGGGCTGCGGCAATTTGGCTGTCACTCCAGGCTTCGCCGGCGTCCGACGCATCCGCCTTCAGCAGAATGCGCGCTTTCAGCTGCTGCCGCGCCGGGTGTTTGCCCTTGGTGATCAGCGCGGTCAGCCGGCCCCGCTCCTCATCGCTGAGCTTCACCACGTATTTTTTTACCGCGATCTCTTTGGCAGCCACAAATCGTCTCCGCTGGTCCTATTGCCCTGCGTCGCTCATAATGCTGGGTAGAGCCTCTTCAGTTTCACCCGGGCATCGGCCGTGGTGAATTGCCAATCGGCTTTGGTGTGGTGTCGGTTGCGGCGGGCCTGCCAGGCGGCGACTTCGTCCATCAGGGTCTGCTTGTCGGGGATGCGGCGATCGAGACACTGCGACGCCAGGACGCCGAGTTCGGACTCGGCCATGTCCAGCCAGCTGCCGTGCTTGGGGGTGTAGTGCCATTCGAAGCGCTCGACGAGCCGACGCGCCTCGGCGGCCGGAAAGGCTTCGTAGAGCGACGCCGCCTTGTGGGTGTTGAGGTTGTCCTGCACGAGGACGATCTTCTCGGCGTGAGGAAAGTGCGTGTCGGACAATTCCTTGAGGACCTGCGCATAATCCACGGCGGCGTGGCGATCGGTCACCTTGACGTGCCGCCAGCCTTCCAGCGGTGCGAACATCATGAACAGGTTGGCGGTGCCGTTGCGTTCATACTCGTAGTCGTAGCGGGCAACCTGCCCTGGCTTCGCCGCGATCGGCACACGCGTTTCGGAAATCAACTGCTTTGCGGTCTCGTCCAGGCAGACCACGGGGCGGGTTGGGTTGTGCGGCCTTTGATAAACTTCCAGCACATCCTCCATGCTGGCTACGAAGGCGGCGTTGGCGTCCGGCGGGATGACCCATTGCTGTCGCAGGTGGGGCTTGAGCGTGTTTTTTTTAGCGTCCGCCCGATCGTGTTGTCGCTGGCCCGCTCAACGATGTTCAGCTCCACGACGGTCTCTTCCAGAAGCCGTAGCGTCCATTTCGCGCGTCCCGCTGGGGGCGCCGAACAGGCCAGGGCAACCAGCTTCGCCTCGGCTTCTCCATCAAAGATGCGTTTTCTGGCGGAGGCTGGCGAATGCTTGCAGGTCAGCACAGCATCGACGCCCTCTTCCACCAGCCGCTGGCGCGCCCGAGCAACTGTGTCGACGCTGGTCTCCAGGGCTGCGGCAATTTGGCTGTCACTCCAGGCTTCGCCGGCGTCCGACGCATCCGCCTTCAGCAGAATGCGCGCTTTCGAGCTGCTGCCGCGCCGGGTGTTTGCCCTTGGTGATCAGCGCGGTCAGCCGGCCCCGCTCCTCATCGCTGAGCTTCACCACGTATTTTTTTACCGCGATCTCTTTGGCAGCCACAAATCGTCTCCGCTGGTCCTATGCGGAACGATCAAGTCAGACATCCACCGCAAAGTCAAGGACGCCGGGCACTATGCGGAACGATCGAGTCAGACATCCACCGCAAAGTCAAGGACGCCGGGCACTAGCAGGACGCGGTCATGCGCCAGGCGCACGAGGCACTGCCAGTTCAGCTGCAGGCACTTCTCGAAATGCGTGAACACATCGGCGCCGCGGTCGCCGATGCTGATCCACCGCTTGCCCTGCGGGCACCGACCGATTGCCGCTATGGTCTCTTCCCACACTGCCGCTTCGGTCCGCCCCCGCGGCGGCTTCGGCCGGGGCTGGCGTTGCTTCGATCGCGCCGTGGCCAGACGACGCTTCTTCAACGCCTTGAGCAGGCGCCGCTTCTTCCGCACCCTCTCCTTGCGGGCCCAGACCGTCTGATGCGCCAGGCCAAGTATCTCGCCGGTGGATCGCACCATCAGGCACGAGTGGGCCATGAACCCCCGGCCGTGGCCGTTGCCGATCGGACCCAACCCGGTCAGGCCGTGCCGGTGCGACAAGTCCACCAGCATGTCATCGTGAATGGCCAAAACCGGTTCATCCGCCGCACAGGCGAGCGCGATCACTTGGTCGCGATGCTGCTGCGTGATCGCCCCGTGCGTCACCTCCTCCGCGTCGAACAACCGATACGCCGCCTTCGCCTCCCCAAACGTCTTCGCCTGCAAGGGGACATTCCCGCAGCCGCGCTCCGCCATCGCCGCAGCCACCTTCACGGCCCGCTCAGTCCTCCTGGAGTCACCCAGCTTCACCCGACCAAACTGCGCCTTGGCCCATTCCCATGGGTTCAACATCACCACCCCCCACTCACCCTGTATTGCTCAGGATTTGTGCGATTTACGCATGCAAGGGGGATGTGGGTAAAGGAAAGCCGTCAAGGGGGAGAAGACGCTGGCGGAACTGGCGCAGCAGCATGACGTGCATCCGAATCAGATCACGGCCTGGAAGGCGCACCTGGTCGACGGCGCCGCCGGGGTGTTTGGTTCGATGGCCGCGGGGATTGAGCCGGCGCCGGCGGTGGATGTGAAGCTGCTGCACGCCAAGATCGGTGAGCTGACGCTGGAGAACGATTTTTTGGCCGGTGCGCTCAGCAAAGCCGGGCTTCTGAGCGCGAAGCGATGATCAACCGCGAGCACGAATTGCCGTTGGTGCGTCAGGCGGAGCCACTGCCGCTCAGCCGCAGCGGCCTTTACTATGATCCTCGGTCGGTATCGCTGGAGGATCTTGCGATCATGCGGCGGATCGACGAACTGCATCTGGCTTATCCGTTCGCGGGTAGCCGGATGCTGCGCGATCTGTTGCGCGGCGAGGGCGTTGCGATCGGCCGCGAGCGGGTAACCACGATGATGCGGGTCATGAACCTTGAAGCGCTGAATTGTAAGCCGAACACGTCCAAACCCGCGCCTGGCCACAAGGTTTATCCATATCTTCTGCGAAGCCTGGTGATTGATCGTCCCAATCAAGGATGGGCCATGGACATCACTTATATTCCGATGGCGTGTGGATTTGTCTATCTTACTGCCGTGGTAGACTGGTTCACTCGGCGGGTTTTGTCTTGGCGGCTGTCGATCACGATGGAAGTGGACTTCTGCATCGAGGCGGCGCTGGCCAGGCACGGCAGAGATTTTCAACACAGATCAGCCAGTTCACCAGCGCTGATTTCACGGGATTGCTACTGAAGAATGGTATCGCCATCAGCATGGATGGCCGCGGTGCGTGGCGCGATGCTCACCCATCCCCTCATTTCGCTTTCGGCATTAACCAGCAAAGCAGGCCGCTTTGCGCCAGCATTTCCGCGAACCTCTGCATCAGCGGCAGGAGCCGATGCTCGGGCATGTTCGGGATCAACTCGTAGAGCATGCATCCCTGGCGGAACAGCGAATGCGTGCGTGTTTTCGACGTGTTGGACTTGAGCTGTCGGTCCATGCCCAGGCTCTCCCCGGCCGCTCCGAGCATGGTGAGCAGCACCATGGCGAAGGCACTGATGAGCAGCAGACGGTCCCGTCGCTCCGGGTCGGCGATGCGGATCTCGGACATCCCCATGCCGAAGCGCAGATCCTTGGTGTCTCGGAAGCTGGGCTCGATGGTCCAGCGCCGCGAATATCGCTTGATCACCGTCCCGACAGGTGCCGCGGCGTCGCTGGTCGCGAGGCACCACGGCTCCTTCATGTCACGGGCATGCACACAGACGACGGCACCCACCTGATAGGCATGCGACGCGGTGACGCGGGCGCCCCGGAGCTTGCGCGCCCGACCCGATTTGCCGACCCATTCGGCGGCGGTCCGCGTCTCGCCGGAGGCATCGGTGACGTGGATGTTACCACGGAAGCGAATGACATAGGCGAAGCCAAGCTCAGTCAGATAGGCGAACAGCTTGTGATCACCGAAGCCGCGGTCGGCCAGGATGGTGACACGGCAGCCGGGCGGGACGAGCTGTGACAATCGCCGCAGACACGCATCCTCGAAGTCGTTGCGCTGATCCTTCAACTCGTCCTTCCATACGGACAGCCACAACAATGGCATCGCCCGGCCATGGTCGGTCACGAGATTGAGCGCAAGAGTGGCCTGGTCGTCGCCGTCGAAGTCGGTCCAGTCCATGGCAACGACGATCTCCTCGCGCGTGCCGATCAGATGCGGCACCCAGCGGGCGAAGCTGTCCCAGACATCGATGCCCTTGTTGCTGAGCAATCGGTCGACCTGCTTGATCGCATGCTTGGTCACGAGGCCGCGTGCCTGCGCCAATGCCTGCCCGATCATCGCCACCGCCAGCGACGCACCGGTCATGACGCCAAGGGTGGCCGCGGCCAGTGACTCCACGCGCTTGGTGTGCAGGTCCGGGCCGTAGAGGCCGTGAATGAACGCGTCTATGTCCTTCAGCCGTCCGCCGTCGCGCAGGCCCGCCGTTGCCGTTTCCATGCCGCCCATTCATCCCAAAACACTCCAGGATCTGGTAGAGACTCGGCTCGAAATCGGCGCAAGATGTGGGAGGAAGAAAATGAGGGGAGTCCTGAGGGCGCGATAACGTCTTTGTAGAGCGTCTTTGGCGCTCTGTCAAATACGAAGAGGTCTACCTGCACGCTTATGGAAGTGTCAGTGAAGCACGCGCCTCGCTTGGTCGGTATCTTCTCTTCTATAATAGCAATAAGCCGCATTCAAATCTTGACGCGCAGGTAACTGCTCACCCCCCTGGGCAACGTTATCGCGTTGATATAGCTCGAAAAAGTCCATGTCGTTGTCCGAAGACGAAAAGTGACCCCTCTCATCTAAGAGCCTGTTTGACTATCCCATAGACGCTTTTTTGCGGCAGTAGGCGCGAAGGACGCGGTGGACATTGGCAATCTCGACCGCATCTTCTGCGGCGGCTGGACTTTGTTCCAAATTACGAGTCAGGCGGCGGTAACGATTGGTCAAGGTGCCGAAAGTCGCCTCGATACGCCAGCGTACTGGCAGCGGCTTGAAGCCGGGGATGCCGGCCTCCCTGGATGAAATCCGGACCTCCATGCCGTGTCGCTCAGCCGCCGCCGCCACCCGCGGACCAACATAGGCTGCGTCAACCTTTACGCGCTTTGGCGCCCAGCCGGCCTCGGCGGCCCGGTCAAGAAGCGGCGGCGCCACCGTCAGGGGAATCGCACTTGGAATTTCCTTGACAGCGCGACGGCGGCTTGCGCGGGGCGGGGCGATGGATTCTACCGGAGGGCGCGCGAAACCTGCGGTGGGAGGACGCCTTGGATCAGTTTGCCGGCTGCTGGGAGGGTCTGGAAGACCCACGAACCGGGAATGCCGGGCTGCATGACTTCCATGAGTTGCTGATGATTGCGCTGTGTACAGTGTTATGTGGCGGCCAGGGTGCGGTGGACATGGCTCGGTTTGCGGAAGCGAAAGAGCCGTTCCTGCGCGGCTTTCTCAAGCTGGAGAAGGGCATTCCAAGTCACGACACTTTCAGCCGCCTGTTCCGCCTGCTCGACCCGGCGCAGTTTGGCGCGGCGTTTCAGCGGTTCATGGCGCAGTTTTCGAGTACGGTTCAGGGCGTTGTAGCGATCGATGGCAAGGTTCTGCGTCGCTCCTTCGATCGCGCCAGCGGCAAGTCACCGCTGCACATGGTCAGTGCCTGGGGATGCGAGCAGCGCCTGGTGCTGGCGCAGATCGCCACCGACGCCAAATCAAATGAGATCACCGCGGTGCCGAAGTTGCTGGAGATGCTGTCACTGAAAGGCACGATCGTGACCGCCGACGCGCTCAACTGCCAGCGGGCGATTGCTCAGCAGATCGTCGATCAGGGCGGCGACTATGCCCTGGCGCTGAAGGGCAATCAGGGCACGCTGCATGATGACGTCAGCACGTTCCTCAATGACCCGGCCAGCAAACCGGCGACGAGCGCGCAAAACGTGGACGCCGATCACGGCCGCATCGAGACCCGCACGGCCACGGTCTCGACCGATATCGACTGGTTGCAGCGGGATCATCACTGGCCCGGCCTGGCGGCCATCGGCAAGGTTGTCCGTATCCGTGAAACCGCGAGCAAGACCACCACCGAGACCGCCTACTACCTTCTCAGCACAGCGCTATCCGCGACACGCTTCAACGAGGTCGTCCGCGAGCACTGGGGTGTCGAAAACCGGCTGCACTGGCGGCTGGATGTGGTGATGAACGAGGATCAGGACCGGACCAGACTGGGCAACGGGCCACACAATCTTGCGGTCCTGCGACACATGGCCCTGAACGTCATGCAGAAGGACGGCTCCAAGGGCTCTCTGCGCGGCAAGTTCCAACGGGCCGGTTGGAACGATGCCTATCTCTCCAAACTCCTCGGATCCTTCTGAAATGCGATTGCCCTGGCGCCACCGTGCTATCATGGACATTGGCAGCCGTGACCAGCACGGCCAACACGAAGCCGAGCGAGCAGGCCAGCACGTGCCGCTTGATGCCCTTGATCCGCTTGTTGCCGTCCACGCCCCGCTCGCCCGCCTGGGGACCGGACACCACGCTCTGCAAGTCGAGGATCACCGTCTCCGGCTCCGCCGGCCTGCCGCACCGTTGGCGGACGCCACGTATCAACAACCCCGCGATATCGGCCCAGATGCCATCGGCGCGAAACCGGTCATACCAAGTCCGGACGGTCTGCCACGGGCCAAAGTCCTTGGGGAGATAGCGCCACCCGCAGCCGGTCTTCTCAAGGTAGAAACAGGCGTTGACCATTTCCCGCAGATCGACCGTCAAGGTCGCATAAATTGAAAAAACGGCAGCAATCCTCGCCCACTCGGCATCTGTCAGATCGCTCGGGTAGCGCCGACCATCATCCTTGTACCGCTCACGCTGTTCCGCCGTCCACATCGCACGTCCCTCCTGAGAGCCCGTGTTGGAAGCCGTTCCCACCCGCCCTGCGCAACCTTCAGCACATGCCAACGCCGGTAACCGGGGCAAAACCCCGGGCGGCGCAGCCCATCAAGCGGGCTGGCCGCGGCAGCGGATGATTTCGGCGAGACGTGGCACGACCGGGGTACCGGCGACGCCGAGCCGGGCGCCCAGGTAGTTCCAGAACGAGACGCGGAGTTTGCGGCAGGTCTTTGCGAGGCCAAGGAAGGCGTCGCGGCAGTCGCGGCCGATATCGGTCTTGGTGCCGCCGCTGACTTGGCGCTTGGTCACCTGGCAGCGGATGTCGTTCTCCGAGCCGTTGGTGTGCAGCGGGGTTGAGCCGCGAAGCGGATCAACCGGGTGGTCGAGCACCATCAGCAACTCGGCCTTGTTGGCGTGCTGGCGCTGGAGCAGCCGGTCGAGCGTGGCGAAGCCGGTGGTGCGCAGGAAGATGCGGTCGAAGCGGGCCCGCATTTCGCTGCGCCGGCGCGCCGTCGGCGCAGCTTGGTAAGCCTTGAGATCGGCGTAGAACCACCAGATCAGGCCGCGAACGAGTTGCTGGGCGGCGCGCTGCGGGTCGGTGAACGTCTCCAGCTTACGCACCAGCCGCTCCGCATGGATCCAACACAGGGCGTGCGTGCCGACGTTGAACTGGCCGGCGTCGTCGCTGACGATCACCGCCTCATGCAGGAACCCGTGCGCGGCGATGGCGCCCCACAACGCGCCCTCGGTGGCGACGCGCGTTGGGTCGGGGGTCACCCGCAGCGCGCTGATGCCGAGTTGCTCCAGATGGCGCTGCCAGGCGGCCGGATCGGCAAACTGCCGCTGCGGATGCCCGGCCAATTGCTGGATCACCGCTGCGGACAGGTTGTGCTCGCGCATGTAGTCCAGCGCCGCCGCGTTGACGACGTAATCGGTGTGATCGGCGCGCAGCAGTTCCAGGAAGTTCATCCGGCTCTTGCTGCCGGTCGTGCCGAACCAGGTGAAATTGTCATTGCCGATCTGCGTGCAGACGGCGTTGGCGCCGCGATGGCGTGCGCCGGTGTCGTCCACGGTGATCCAGTCCGCGGTCTCCAGTCCCGCCCGAAGCACCTCCCGGTTCTCATCGAGGAAGTCATCCTGCCGGTGGATCAGCAGGCGCATGACCTCGCGCTTGGAGATGGCGATGCCGACCGCCTGCAACTGCGCCACCAGCCGTTCCACGGTGACCTGGCCCTGGTGGTACTGCATCAGCACGTAGCGGCGCAGCTCCGGTCCGAAATGGCCGCGCGTGCCCTCGGGCAGCGGCGCCAAAATGGTCTCGCCCGATGGCGTCAGCCAGCGTTCGCGCCGATAGCGCACCACCCGTGCCGTGATCACCAGGTCCTGCACCTGGTAGGGCTCGTAGCCCTTGAACTGCGAGCCCACCGGCGGCGTCACCCGGATCACCTGCGTCTCGACCGCGACCCGTGGGGTGACCTTGCCGCGACCACGCCGTTTGACCCGCTTGCCGACGCGTTTCGGCTCGGTCGCATTCTCCATGCCGCTGGGTTTGATCACCGGCCGACCCTTCAGGCCCTTCAGCCTGGCGGTCTCCTCGCGCAGCCCCAGCACGAGTCGTTTCAGCTCGGACACCTCGCCACGTAGCGCCGTGACCTCGGCTTCCAACTCGGCGCGCGACAGATCGGAGGGGGCTTTGGGTGGCGACATGGCCAGAGGGAATTGTCCTCAACCGCGTCGGGGCAAGCGGCAAATGCCGCGTCGCCCGGGGTTTTGCCCCGGTTACCAACGCCGCCTGCAAACTGCTCAAAAGGCAAGGCACTTCACAAATCCTGACGGTTTTCCGTCAGGCCAACCACGGCAAGATTGACGACCACTCCCCTCCAAAACCGCCTGTGAGAGATCAAGGCACGACGGATGATTCTGGTCAAACAGGCTCTGAATATTCTTTCCGACTTTGCCGCACAATAAACTTTGGCGAATTCATCGGCTTGTTGGCTCCTTGCTGTTTTATGTAGGTAGGGCGAGTTCGAGCTTGCCTGCGATGAGGTATATCATCGCGTGCAGGTTGCGGGAGGAGCGGTAGCCGCGAGCCTTGGCCTTTGCGGCCTGGACCAAGCTGTTGATGCCCTCGAGGATGCCGTTGGCGATCTTGCTGTCGTGCCAGCGAAGGATACCGTTCCAGTGCCGCTTGACCGTCCTGGCGGCGTCGATCATCGGCAGCAGGCGGCTGTGGGTGGCCCAGAAGTACCACTTCTTGAGGAACACCTCGGCGTCTTTGCGTGTCGGTTGCTGGTAGAACTCCTGGAAGGTCAGCCGGATCTGGTAGGCACGGGCGGTCTTGAGGTTGCTGCGGGCGAGGCTGTCGCGCAATTCGCGCTGGCCGCTGGAGAGGTTGGTCTCGTTCTTGAGCCACACATAGCGGCTCTGCTTCAGTTCCGGCCGGCTCTTCTGTTCTTCCCGCCGCACCTCGTCGACGCCCTCGTTGATGATCTTGACGATGTGAAACCGGTCGAAGGTGATCTCGGCCTGCGGCAGGTGGGCGGCCGCGCCCGCAATGAAGGCGGCGCTCATGTCCATGCAGACTTCCTCGATGCGCGCGGGATCGCCGCCATGCGCCTTCAGGTCATCGGCGAAGGCGCCGACCGTGGCCGCGTCTTTGCCATTGGCGACGAACAGCACGCGCGGACCGTCGAGATCGACAAACAACGAGACGTAATCGTGACCGTGACGCGCGGAGGTCTCGTCGAAGGCGGCCCGGCTGACCGTGCTGTGGTCGTCGCGCGCCCGCGCCTCGTCGACGTAGTGGTGGAGAACCCGCCACAGCCTGGTGTCGTGCTTGCCGACATGGCGTGCCACCTCCGCCACCGGCGTGCTCGCAGCAGGGGCATCAGCATGGCCTCGAACAGCAGCGTGAAGCCGCTGCCTTCGCCTGCCCACGGCACATTCACCCGCTTGACCCCGCAGACCTCACACCTGATCCGCGGCACACGCGCATTCAGATACGCCTCGTGCTGGAAAAAGCTAAGATGCCGCCACGACTTCTGTTCGGTGTCGTGGACCGGACAACCCGTTGCCTCACAGCACGGGCAGGCAAACCGCGCGCCCTTGGCGAAGGTGATGTCAATGTCCAGCCGCCGCGCCAACGCATCGAACCGGCTGCCAGACACCGCCCATGGCGTCCCCAGTCCCAGCGCCGCTTGTAGCAGGTCGGTGTCGCGCATGCTCGATCGCTCCGGTCTTTCCGGTGCGCAGCCATGCCAGGTTGCGCACCAGGATCAACCCCTTACCTTTACCCGCATCGTGGCAAAGCCCTGCGCTACTATAGAACGACATCATGTCGATCCGCAGCCGAGCGCCGAAAATGGCAGATTTTCCAAATGCCCGTTGCGAAAGCGGGCGTATGCTGCACCTGCGTTCCAAGGGGCTTCCCTCAGCTACGGCGCACAGATGGCTAGGCTAACATAATGATAAAATTGCATCTTTCTAGATGCGGGTAAAGGTAAGGGATCAACCCCTTTCGCTGCGCCCCGTCACCAGCCAGGTCATCGGCCGGTCGCCCCAACACTCAACCTGCGCGTGTGGGCCACCCACATGAAACAGCGAGGAGCCCCCGGCTTGGGCGGTCCCCAGAACCGCCATCTCGGAAACATAAGCCATACACTGCAAAGTTTGACATCGTATGTCCAAGATCGCACAAGCCGCGTCAATAGTTACTCAGGTCAGGTGCCAGCCCTGATCGGCCCAGTCCGATCAGGGCGCGGTGCCGAAAATCCGCTGCAGCACGTGATCGCCCACCCGGATGTCCAGCCGCTCCGCCGTGCCGGCCGCCACTTCCAGCGTCGCCCGCACCGGGCCGCGGCTGTCGATCACCGCCAGGCTCTGCGGCACGGTGTGCTCGGCAATGCTGCGGATGCTGCCGTCGGCGTTGATGAACAGCATGTCCAGGCTGGATATCGTGTTGCGCATCCACATCTGGCTCTCGCGCGGCGTCCCCCAGTCGAACAGCATGCCGCCATCCGCCGGCACGCTGGGGCGGAACATCAGGCCGGTGATCTGCTGGTCCATGCTCAGTGCCATTTCGACCTGGAAATCATGCTGCTTGCCGTCATGGGTGACGATCACCAGTTTTTCCTTCGGCAGTTCCGGCTGCGGGCCCGTCTGCGCGTAACCGGTCTGGGCGCAAGCCGGGGCGATCAGCAGCGGGCCGGCGAGCAGGGCGGCGAACAGTGAGCGACGGGTCATGCTGGCGGTCTCTCCTTCAGCGCCATCTCGGCCAGGCGCCATATTTCATCTCGGACGCAACCCTCGCGCGGCAGGTCACGCAACGTGGTTAACCAGTGCTCCGGCGGATCGCGGCCGGCCGCGCGGTTGTAGGTCAGCCCTCGCAGCACGGCCTCCGCCGCCGGCGACGTGCGGGACGGAATCGAAAGGCCGTTCAGTACGGCCCAGATCCCCGCCCAGCAACGCCCGACAGTGAAGGGGTTGTAGCCGCCTCCCCCGACCACGACCAGCCTCGGCGCCATGCCGAGCAGGCAAGCCGTTACGTCCAGATGGGCGTTGTTGGACAGGGACAGGCGTGCCAGCGGGTCCTCCTCCAGCGCGTCGGCGCCGGCTTGCAGCAGGATCGCCTGGGGCTGTCGGGCGCGGATGAGCGGCAGCACCGCGTGCTGCATCAGGTGGCGCATTTCGCTGTCGTTGAAGCCGCGCGGCACCGGGAAATTGCGCGCCGCCCCGCCGGCGCGGTCGTCCGCCGTGCCGGTGAACGGCCAGCGCCCGGCCTCGTGGATGGAGAGGGTGAACACGCGCGGATCATCGTGGAATGCGTCCTGCACGCCGTCGCCGTGATGCGCGTCGATGTCGAGATAGACGATTCGCTGCAACCCCTGGTCGAGCCAGGCCAGCATCAACAGCACCGGGTCGTTGAGGTAGCAGAACCCGCTCGCCCGGTCCGGCCGGCCGTGATGGGTGCCGCCGCCCGGGCAGTGCACCACGCCGCCGGGCGCGGTCAGGCGCGCCGCCAGCAGGGCGCCGCCGGCCGAGGTGGCGGGGCGGCGATACATGTCGCGATACACCGGGTTGCCGTCGGCGCCGATGCGAAAGCGGGCGCGATCCTCGGGCGACACGGTTTGCGCCGCCTCGGCGCGTTGCAGCGCGGCGAGGTAGGCGGGATGGTGGAACCGGGTGATCTGCGCGTCGGTCGCCATCGGCGCCTCGACATAGGCGGCCGGATCGAGCCAGCCCATGGCGCGGATCAGGTCGGTGGTGGTGGATACCCGGGGGATGGCAAGCGGGTGCTTCGGGCCGTAGGTCGGGCGGCGGTAGATGTCGCTGCCGATATAGACTGGGCGCTCGCTTGGGTCGGGGAGCATGGCCTTCAGATATTGCGGTTCATTCCCCCCGCAACGTTGGCACGCCGCGGCGTTGGGAGAAGACGTTCGTATCTGCTGGACGCCATGCGCAGCCTTCGGCCCCCCTCATCGGGGAGCAACCGGACCTTGAATACGGAAGGTGTTTTGTGGGTGGCTGACTGGATCTGGAGCCTCCCGCTCATCCTGCTAGCTGTCGACCGGCGGCGTCCCGCGCCGGCGACCCATGCCGATGTTCCTGATGCGGCTGGCCGTGGTGGCGCTGCTGGCGATCGTGCTGCATGCCATCGAGGCAGCCGCCTGGGCGGCTGCCTCTGTCCGGCTCGGCGCCTTGCCCGGACAGCGTATCGCCACGCTGTATTCGTTCGGCGCGATGACGAGCCATGGCCATGCCAATGACATCCTGCCGCGCGATTGGCAGCTCAAGGGGGCGCTCAGGGCAATCGCATTTCGGAAGGATCCGAGGAGTTTGGAGAGCTTACCTTTACCCGCATCTAGAAAGATGCAATTTTATCATTATGTTAGCCTAGCCATCTGTGCGCCGTAGCTGAGGGAAGCCCCTTGGAACGCAGGTGCAGCATACGCCCGCTTTCGCAACGGGCATTTGGAAAATCTGCCATTTTCGGCGCTCGGCTGCGGATCGACATGATGTCGTTCTATAGTGGCGCAGGGCTTTGCCACGATGCGGGTAAAGGTAAGGTCTGGAGAGATAGGCATCGTTCCAACCGGCCCGTTGGAACTTGCCGCGCAGAGACGCCTTCGAGCCATCCTTTTGCATGATGTTCGGGGCCATGTGTCGCCGGACCGCGAGATTGTGTGGCCCGTTGCCCAGTCGGGTCCGGTCCTGATCCTCGTTCATCACGACATCCAGCCGCCAGTGCAGCCGGTTTTCCACACCCCAGTGCTCGCGGACGACCTCGTTGAAGCGTGTCGCGGATACTGCTGTGCTGAGCAGATAGTAGGCGGTCTCGGTGGTGGTCTTGCTCGCGGTTTCACGGATACGGACAACCTTGCCGATGGCCGCCAGGCCGGGCCAGTGATGATCCCGCTGCAACCACTCGATATCGGTCCAGACCGTGGCCGTGCGGGTCTCGATGCGGCCGTGATCGGCATCCACGCTTTGCGCGCTCGCCGCCGGTGTGCTGGCCGGGTCATTGAAGAACGTACGGACATCATCATGCAGCGTGCCCTGGTTGCCCTTCAGCGCCAGGGCATAGTCGCCGCCCTGATCGACGATCTGCTGAGCAATCGTGCGCTGGCAGTTGAGCGCGTCGGCGGTCACGATCGTCCCTTTCAGGGACAGCATCGCCAGCAACTTCGGCACCGCGGTGATCTCGTTGGATTTGGCGTCGGTGGCGATCTGGTAACTGCTCACCCCTTGGCGGCGGGGTTCAAACTGCCTGGATAACGGGCTTTCCGGCGAGTGCGTTGGCGAGCGCCTGGAGCGCGGTGAGGCCATAGAGGCGACCGGTGGCGATCACCGAGGCGGCGGCGGCGTAGACCTTGGCGCCCCATTGCGAGCGGAAGCAGCCGGTGACCTTGCGGAAGATCACCGATGGCCGCAGCGCCCGCTCACAAGCGTTGTTGGTGTATGGCACGTCGCGGCGGATGACGAAGCGGAACAGGTCGTCGCGGTCACGACGCATGGCGTTGAACAGGCGGCGGGCTGCCGGCGTGTCGGGGATGGCGCCCGACAACAGCCGGTCGAGCCGGCGTTCGAGATCGCCAAGGTATTGCCGCAGCGTGCTGTCCTTGAGGTCAGGCCGGCGACGGCCGATCGTCATTGCCCGCAACAGCAGGAACTTGAAGCCGCAGGCGAACATGCTATCGCCCTCGTCGATCGCATACTGCGCATCGCACAGCAGATGCGCCAGACAAAGCTGGCGCGCCGCGCCGTGGCCGTCCTGGGCGGCGTAGCGATCGGCCACCCAGATCTCCGGCCGGGCGCCTTCGAGGAACGCCTCGACCACCGACGCCGCTCGCTGCGGCACAATGACGTGGCAGATCGCTGTCGAGGACAGCAGCACCCACTGCCACCAGGTCTTGCCACCGACCCGCGCCGAGGTTTCGTCCGATCCCACCACGGCACTCGCCCGCTCCGCCGCGGCGATCGGCGCCGCCGCGGTCACCAGCGGTTTCTGCGCGCGAGCCAGAATATTGGCGATCGCCCCCTCGCTGACGGCGACCCCGAAAACTTCGCCGAGCAGGCGCGACAGCCGCTCGAAGCTGATCGCCTGGGTCACGTGCAGATGAATGATGAGCGCGCACAACCCGGGGCCGAACGGCGAGCCGGGAGTGGCGGTCACGCTGAATTCGGCACCCCGGCACGCTCCAAACCGGCAGGTCATCACGCTGCAAAGCGGCACCTCATCACGCTCGAAACCGGCACCGGATCACGCTGTAATCCGGCACCTTCTCCGAAGGGTTTTGGGCACCCACTTCCGCAGGTTCTCTCTTGGCAGAACAACTCTAGCTTGACTTCCTTCCGGGAAGCAACTACTATCTACTCATTAAGTCTTCCTTTCCGTTGATGATGCGGGGCTGTGGATAGCGTGAATATCGGGGATAACTTCGGTCAACTCCGTATTCGCGCTGGTCTTGTCGCCCTCCGGCGGCTTCGGCCCGCGCATCGAGCGGCCGTGCAGCTCGATGCGATGGGCGTTGTGCACCAGCCGGTCCAGGATCGCGTCGGCGTAGGTCGGATCGCCGATCATCGCATGATGCCGCTGAGATTGAGCGGCGAGTCTCTCAAGTCCGGATCATTGATCCTCACCATCCGCTCTATGGCAGTTGCTTGCCGGTCAGCGGGCGTTGGTCAGGGCGCGGGCCTGACCTGATCGTGGTCCGACTACCGGACGGGCGGGAGCGGTCCATCCCGCGCGTTGCCACGGACCTGTCTCCTGGACTGGAGGCGTCGCCGCAGGCTTCGGACCGGCAAATGCACATTTCCGTGCGCACCCTTTTGCCGTTGGCGAATCACGTCCGGGCCATGCTCGCCTCCGGCAATGGAGATTTCGAGGGCAGAGCATTGCCCGATCGAACGCCCAGCCAGCCAGAGAAGATCGGGGCCGACGAAATCCCGAGCGGGGGCGTTTCGCCTGTGGCCCCAACTCCCGGTGGAGAAGCAGCGCCAACTGGCTCAGCATGTCGGCCAGCTTCTCCAACGCTTGCGACGGGCGGCACCCCGGGAGTTGGAGACGCATCGTGCTGACAACGGCATCGTTCCCTGAAGAACGCATTGCGACGGCGCACCGTGCCAAGCTCGCGTATGTCTATGTACGCCAGTCGTCGCTTGGCCAAGTCCGTCATCACCAGGAAAGCACGGAGCTGCAGTATCGTTTGGTGGAGAGAGCCGTCTTGCTGGGCTGGCCGCGAGAGCGTGTCCATGTCATTGATGATGACCTTGGGAAGTCTGGAACGTCGAGCTGCGACAGGCATGGATTTCAGCGGCTGATTGCCGAGGTTGGACTCGGCAAGGCAGGACTCGTTATGAGCCTGGATGCGTCAAGATTGGCACGAAACAACCGCGACTGGCATCAGCTTCTGGAACTGTGTTCGCTGTTCGGCGTGCTGATCGCCGATGGAGAACGACTGTATGATCCGGCGGCATATCACGATCGGCTGTTGCTTGGGCTGTCGGGGATCATGAGCGAGGCCGAACTGCATCAGATCAAGGTCCGTCTGCACCAGGGCGAACGACAGAAGGCGGCGCGTGGCGAGCTGCGGCTGCCGCTTCCGGCTGGCTTGACGCACGGCCGCGACGGCGGCGTGACGCTCAACCCGGACGAAGAGGTGCAGGAGCGGGTCCGACTGGTGTTTGCGAAGTTTCGAGAGTTGCGCAGCGCCAAGGCGGTGATGCGATATCTGCGTCGCGGCAATCTGTTGCTGCCGGTGCGACCGCTGCATGGCCCGGCGCCACATGACGTCATCTGGCAGCCGGCGGACAGTGCACGTGTGATCCATATTCTGAAGAATCCGGCCTATGCTGGCGCCTACGTGTACGGACGGCGGCAGCCGAACCCGATGCGGCGGCATCCCCAGAGCGGCCGGATCGGAACGATGGCTGTCGCGCCGGAGGATTGGTCTATTTGTCTCAAGAATGCCCACCCGGCATACGTGGACTGGGAAGAGTTCATGTCCATCCAAAGACAACTCGCGGACAACCTCATCCGATATAAAAAAGACCATCCTGGAGTTCCGCGAAAAGGCACTGCTTTGTTGCAGGGTATCGTCAGATGCGGCCGCTGCGCCCGGCGGATGTGTCTGCGTTATTCCGGGCCGCATGGCGACTACCCGGTCTACATGTGCGTTGCCGATCACAGCGCGCAGGGACAACCGCGTTGCCAGGAGGTGCGTGCGCTCCTGGTCGATGACGAAGTCGAGCGGCTGATCCTGACCGCCCTTGCGCCGGATCAGATCGCCCTGGCGGTCGCCGCGTTGGGCGAGATCGAAGAGGAGGCCCGGCTGCTGGAGCGCCAATGGTCGCTCAAGCGCGAGCGGGCGCGTTACGATGCCGAACGCGCGCGGCGACAGTATGATGCAGTGGAACCCGAGAACCGCCTTGTGGCCCGCTCTCTGGAGCACGTGTGGGAAGAAAAGCTACGGAGAGTAGAGCAAATAGAGCAGGAGTACGACGCCTGGCGCCGGGAACAGCTAGTTTCTCTTGCTGACGCCGATCGCCTGGAGATACTGGCACTCGGCGAGAACCTGCCTCAGCTTTGGCGTGCCGAAACGACGACATCGGCAGATCGCAAGCAGATTGCCCGACTGGTCATCAAGGAAGTCGCTCTGGACCAGAAGCGGCGGCGAGGCTTCGTTTGGATCAGGATCGTCTGGCAGACCGGCGCGGTAACCGAGCATTGGATTCAGCGGCGGGTACAGAGCTACACGCAGCATGCCGACGCTGACCTGCTGCGGACCCGCATCATCGAGCTGAACGGGATGCAGAAGATGGATGTCGAAATCGCCACCATCCTGAACGACGAGGGGTTCCGAACGGCCCATGGCCCGCCATTCTCCGGCGAGATGATCCACGTCCTGCGAAAGAAATGGAGGATAGAGACTGTCAAAATCAACGGAACAGGCCCCAATCCGTCTCGCTGGCCGGATGGAACTTATTCGGTGCAGGGCGCCGCCGAAATTCTAGGAATTACCTCGCAGACCATATTCGATTGGCTACGCAAAGGTTGGTTGACCGGACGACAGCTTGCCAAGGGCATGCCATGGCAGATTTATTTGTCACCCGACCAGGCAGCCGAACTCCAAACACGTGTACGACACACCAGCCGCTCAAAGAGAGAGGAAGCATGAAAGCGTCGGGTCGGCGATCTGGTCGTGCCAGCGTTCCACCGGAACCTGGGTCGCCAGGATGGTCGAGCCGCGCTGGTGGCGGTCGTCGATCACCTCCAGCAGGTCGCGCCGCTGCTCGCCGGTCAGCTTCACCATCAGCCAGTCGTCGAGGATCAGCAGCCGCACCTTCGACACCTGCGCCAGCAGGCGGGCGTATTTGCCCTCGGCGCGCGCCATCGCCAGGTCATCGAGCAGCCGCGGCAGGCCCTGGTAGCGCACCGACAGGCCGCCGCGCGCCGCCTGGTTGCCGAGCGCACAGGCGATGAACGATTTGCCCAGGCCGGTCGCCCCCAGAACCAGAACGTTATGGTGCTGGCGCAGCCAGTCGCCGCTGGCCAGCCTGCGCATCAGGCTGCGGTCCAGGCCGCGCGGCGTGCGGTAGTCGATGTCCTCCGGGCAGGCGGCCTGGCGCAGCCGGGCCGCGCGCAGCCGCTGCGCCAGCGCGAGATTGTGCCGCTCGACCTCCTCGCGGTCGACCAGCAGGGCGAGGCGTTCGTCGAACGACAGCCCGGCGATATCGGGTTGGCCGAGTTGCTCTTCCAGCGCGCGGGCCATGCCGGTCAGGCGCATCTGCCGCAGCTTCTCGATCGATGGGTGGATCATGCTCGCCCCCTCAATTGTAGTAGCCGGGACCACGCACGTTGGCGTGCTGGCCGAGGCCCTCGTCGTGCGGCGCGTCAAGGAAGGGCTGGCGCTGGTCGGCCTTGAGCAACTGCTCGACGTAGCGCGACGACAGCGCGCCCGCCGCCAGCCCGCGCTCGCAGGCCAGTTCCAGCCGGGCGCGGCCATACGTCTTCGCCAGCCGCAGCACGCCGAGAGCGGCGCGCACGCCCTGTTCGGGATGCTCGCGCGTTTCGAACAGCCGGGCGACATAGGCGCCGGTCGCCATCCCCAGCGCCGCCGCGTCCTCACGCAACTTCTCCGGCGTGCGCCGTGCCATCGCCTGGTGCGCCGGCGGCATGTGCTCGGAGAGCGTGGTGTGCTGGGCGCGCCGGAAGCTGCGCGCATGGCTGGCCACCCGCTCGCCGCCGGCGAACATGCTCACCGCCGTCGCGGTCACGAACACGTCGACCCGTTCGTGCACGAGACGATACGGCACCGAGTAATAGTGATCGTCGGCAGCGATGTGGTAGTCGACGTTGACGCGCGCGGTCAGCCACTGGCCGATGGCGAACGGCTCGGCTGGCAGTTGCTTCAGCGCCGATCGTTCGATCGCCTCGAACAGCGACCGCCGGCTGCCCTCACGCGGCGGGCTGAACGGGCGGTTGTTCCAGGCCTCGACCAGCTCGGCGATCGTCGCGTTGGCCTCTGCGCGGGAGAGGAACCGGCGGTCGCGCAACGGTGCCAGAACCCATCTCTCGACGTGCTTAACTGCACTTTCCACCGACGACTTGTCGCGCGGACGGCGTACGCGCGCCGGAACGATGGCGATGCCATAGTGCTGCGCCAGCTCGTAGTAGGCGCGGTTCAGGTACCCGGGTCATAGTACCAGGCGTTGGTGACGCCGCTCTTGAGGTTGTCCGGTACCAGCTTCTCCGGGCAGCCGCCGATGGCGGTCAGCGCCCGCACGTGCGAGCCAAGCCAGTCCTCCTGGCCCTGCGTCCAGGTCGTCTCGGCGTAGACCAGGTTCGAGCACGGCAGGCAGGCCACAAACACCTGCGCCTCCCGCGGCAGGCCCATGTCCATCACCGTGAGCGTCATCCCGGCGTAGTCGACCTCGAGCGCCTCGCCCGCGCGGTGAATCTGCCGCATCGTCGGCGGCCGCGACACCTTCTGCCAGGCGCGGAAGTGATGCAGGAACTGCGTGTACCTGGTACCCGTCGGGCTGCCCGTCGTTATACTCCTGCCACAGCAGCAGCAGCGTCACGCCGCGGCGACGAGACTCTCGCTCAACCGCCTCCCAGTCCGGCAGCGGCCGCGCCGTGTTGCGCTGCTCGCGCGGCGGAAACAGGCGGCGATCGAGCTCCGCATCGCCCAGGGCGCACAACTGCTGCGGGTTCAGCCCGCTGGCGGCGACGCGTTGCACGTAGTCCTGCACCGTCGACCGGGCCAGCCGCACACTGCTGGCGACCTGGCGGTCATTCAGTCCCATCTCGTATTTCAGCCGCAGCACTTCCTTGATCCGGCGCATCAGTGTCCTTCTCCTCGGCATCCGCCACTCCCGGCAAAAGGGAGCGACGTTACTCGCGATTACTCGCCTGCCAGGAGAGACCCACGCCCTGAAGCCGGTGCCGACTCACCCCGTCCGGAGGTGCCGGTTTGCTGCGTGATCCACTGCCGCTTTCGAGCGTGATGGGGTGCCGGTTTGAAACGTGACAGGGTGCCGGTTTCGAGCGTGATCCACTGCCGCTTTCCTCCGTGCTGTACATTCGTAGGGGTTCTGCGTTGGCTGACGAGCGATCAGAGGCAACCAATCGGGACGACCTGGACGCACCGTTCCTGTTTGTCCCGCATGGTGACCCTTTGCCGACGGAATGGATGGCCCGGCATCCGGGCTGGATAAAGGTTCCGGCGACGATGGTGCCGCGCGGGTCGCAATCGCCTTCCCGCGCGCCCTCGCCGAGGGCAATGCAAGCTGCCGGACTTGGCATTACCGCCTCTGCCGCCGCGATGCCGGGTGCCTTGGCGGAGCTGGGCGAAGCGGGGGCGGGCGGCTTGGCCGGATTGCTGGGTGCAGGAGCCATCGCGCCGCTCATGTTCCTCGGCATTTTGCTCCGTCCGTCGCAGATTTCGGACGATCCGCTGCCGCAGGTGCCGCTCGGACCTGGAACAGGTGCGGGTAAAGGGTTCGTTCCCCCATCGCCAACGCCGGCGCCGCCGGGGCTGGTGCCGCCGGTCGAGAGCAAGACCAAGCCCGGAGAAGGCGGCTTCACGCCAAGCCCGCCCACACCGCCGCTGCCGGGGTTCACTCCGGCGCCCCCACAATCCAACGTGCTTCCGGGGCGCGCGGCGGAAGAACGGGGCGCAACAGTCCTTCATCAGGACCGCAACGAGGGGCTGCAGGGCGGGGCGAGGACGAACTCACGACGGGCACGAGACGCTGCCAGGGCCGCTGATCCGAAGGTAACCCAGGCCCTTCAGGAAGCTGAGTGGCGTGCTCACCACCTGATCAACGTCGCGGCGACGCGGCGGGCACCTGATCTGCTGGCAGCCGCAATTCGGGCAGGCTGGCGAACCGATGATGCAGGCAATGTGGCCCCTTTGCCGGCCTCGCCGGAAGCACAAGAAAAGCTTGGTGCAACGGGGATTCATCGTCCGGTGCATAATAGTGGACATCGAAACTGGAATGATGACGCTCTTGCTGGTCTGAACGAGCTTCGAACCAATCTCCTCAACGATGGATTAACCCCTGGAACCGATGCCTATGATCAAGCGGTCCGTAAGGGATTTGAGAAAATGCAAGACGATCTACGGCAGAAAATGCTTGAACTCGATCGTCTGACAGAGAACTTTCCAGCGAACCCGGACGCCGGCGCCTGAGAACAACTTGGGAATATCTTGATGAATATACCGGTATTGTGGTTCATGAAAAGTGATCCTGATGTCTCTTGGGCTTTCAGCCAAGCGCTTCTGCGCGATGACCGGCTTGGTTTGCTGAACACCAGGGAATTTTTATTGGCCGAGTGCGTCCTGCGCGACTCATTAATAGTATTGACCAGCGATGATGTGCCGCTCCCAACAGACTTTCCGACGCTGCGCCTGGCAATGCCAGAAGACGTCGCGCCGGATTTTTTCTATTACGACAGCTACACGATTGTGTCCCGGCGCCTGAAGGACGCGATGGCGCAGTCGGGAGATATCGTTCAGTTCATTCCCGTTGAGTTGGTCCGCGGCGGTGCGCAAGCTCATGCTCAAGACTACCATCTCATGCGTGTTCTGCCGCGGCAGCCGGCTATCGACCTAGAGCGTTCCGAATGTCGGGTGGAAGAATATACCAATCGCATCACTGGACAGCGGTTCAAGAGGCCTGAAAACATCCGGCGTTTCATCCTGCTCGATGATCTACGCCCCCACACCGATATATTCCGTGTCGCCGAAATCCCAAGTCGTGTGCTGGTTAAGGATGTGTTGGCTTATCGTGTGCTGCTAGCCGGATGCTCGGGAGTAGAATTCTCTGACCCCGCCAACAGGCAGGGAGGGAAGCGGGTCGAGCGCTACCGTACCCCGGACGGATTTGCGGAACGGAAGGTCGGCTTCCTAAATTGACCGACAGCCTGTGCCGATGGGTCTGGGCTTAGCGTGCAGTTTTGAACAAACCGTGCGGTGACCCCATCACGACAAAAGGGGGCGTCCTGCTGCAATGGGACGCCCTGCGCGGCATAATCCGGCACGCGGCATAAACACGTATCTTCAACCTACTCCGGGCAGGGCAGCGGGGGAGGGATGGACGACATCGTGCTTGGCGCGGCGGGCGGCATTCCGGCGGCGTTGGGCCAGGAGGCGGACGCCGCGCGCGGCTATGCCGCCGCCAGCCGCGCTGCTTTCCGTACGGCGCCGGCTACCGCCGCTATAGCTATCCATCCAATCCATTATGCCCGTTCTTTGCAAGTCACTACCTCCGAGCGGCTGCTCGGTGCCATGCTTCAGAGCCTGTTTGACTATCCCATAGACGCTTTTTCGCGGCAGTAGGCGCGAAGGACGCGGTGGACATTGGCAATCTCGACCGCATCTTCTGCGGCGGCTGGACTTTGTTCCAAATTACGAGTCAGGCGGCGGTAACGATTGGTCAAGGTGCCGAAAGTCGCCTCGATGCGCCAGCGCACTGGCAGCGGCTTGCAGCCGGGGATGCCGGCCTCCCTGGATGAAATCTGGACCTCCATGCCGTGTCGCTCAGCCGCCGCCGCCACCCGCGGACCAACATAGGCTGCGTCAACCTTTACGCGCTTTGGCGCCCAGCCGGCCTCGGCGGCCCGGTCAAGAAGCGGCGGCGCCACCGTGCTATCATGGACATTGGCAGCCGTGACCAGCACGGCCAACACGAAGCCGAGCGAGCCGGCCAGCACGTGCCGCTTGATGCCCTTGATCCGCTTGTTGCCGTCCACGCCCCGCTCGCCCGCCTGGGGACCGGACACCACGCTCTGCGAGTTGAGGATCACCGTCTCCGGCTCCGCCGGCCTGCCGCACCGTTGGCGGACGCCACGTATCAACAACCCCGCGATATCGGCCCAGATGCCATCGGCGCGAAACCGGTCATACCAAGTCCGGACGGTCTGCCACGGGCCAAAGTCCTTGGGGAGATAGCGCCACCCGCAGCCGGTCTTCTCAAGGTAGAAACAGGCGTTGACCATTTCCCGCAGATCGGCCGTCAGGGTCGCATAAATTGAAAAAACGGCAGCAATCGTCGCCCACTCGGCATCTGTCAGATCGCTCGGGTAGCGCCGACCGTCATCCTTGTACCGCTCACGCTGTTCCGCCGTCCACATCGCACGTCCCTACTGGGAGCCCGTGTTGGAAGCCGTTCCTACCCGCCCTGCGCAACCTTCAGCACATGCCAACGCCGCCTGCAAACTGCTCAAAAGGCAAGGCACTTCACAAATCCTGACGGTTTTCCGTCAGGCCAACCACGGGAAGATTGACGACCACTCCCCTCCAAAACCGACTGTGAGAGATCAAGGCACGACGGATGATTCTGGTCAAACAGGCTCTCAACGAGATCGACTTGGGTGATGACGGACCTTACTGGCTTCGGGCGGCGCGGGCTGCGGGTGCTGGCTCGGCGGGGACTGCCGAGCAATGACCTTCTCAAACGCTCGATCAAACGCCTCCGGGCTTTCGTCCGCTCCGACTTCGTGCGCCATATCGATGAAGCGCTGCGACTCAGCGGGATCGTCGTGGGGCGGTTCGGACTTGTGTGCGGGCACGAGCAATGATTCCTTCTACCAAGGCTTTGCAGCGCGATCTTCGATATACCCACACGTTCGACATTCCAAGCGGTCGAATTGTATTTGCTCAGCCCATCGGCCATGGAATGACGATACGGGCGGACGCGACGGCGCGTCGCGGGAACGCGCGAGGTCTGGCAGGCACGGTGTCAAAGCGCTCCGACGCGGGAACTACGCTGGAATGGGAAGAGGAAGTCCCTGGAGGGTGAGACGGATGGCTTCCAAGGCGCCGATCCCTCGCCGCCGCGCCGTTTCGATAACCGAACGCACATCGGCGTGCAGCTTGGCCCCCCACAAGGAGCGGAAGCAGTTGGTGACCTTACGGAAAACGGCACTCCAGCGCAGCGCCTGCTCCGAGCTGTTGTTGGTCGGCGGCACGTCCTGCTCGGCGAGAAACACGAACAGCTTGTCCTGGTCTCTGAGCAGGCTTCGGCGGAGCTTCTCACCGGCCTGGTTGCCGACGATCGGCGCCGCCAGCAACGCATCGAGTTCGATGAAGTGGCGCCAGAAGAACGCAATGAGCACCCCAGGGCCAAACCGCCGCTCCAGGCGCTCGCGGTAGCGCCAGATGCGAATGGAACGGCGCAGCAGCGACATCACCCGCGCCGCCAGCACGACATCACCGCAATCCAGCGCATACTGGGCATCGCGCAGGAGATGGGCGAGACACGCCTGGTGCTTCTCGGCCCATCCAGTCTGTGCCTTCAGGCGGTCGGATACCCAGACCAGCGGCCGCACGCCGCCAAGGAATTCGGCGACCACGACCTTGCCGCGGGTCGGCGCGGAGACGAAGCAGCAGCAGTCGGCGTGCTGAAACACCCAGATCCAGTTGTTCCGCTTGCCGACCCGAAAGCCGGTCTCGTCCGAGCAGATCACCGATCCCGCCAACAGACGCTGACGGATCGTCCCGAACTGCACGGCGAAAGCCGGAGCAGCGGCGGCCAGGATCGATGCCAGCGCGCCCTCGCTCAACTTCGTACCGAACTGCGTCTCCAGCAGCGCCGCCAGCCGCTCATACGACACCGCATCGGCGTGCCGCAGATACAAGACCGCCGCTCGCAGGTTGGGACCATACGGCGAACCCGGCGCCTTGTCCGGCGGCGGGGCCGCTTTGAACATTTTGCTGCAGCACGGGCACACCCCCCCGCGCAGCACCACCCGCGTCACTTCGGCCGGGGCCAGTGGAATCTCGACGTGGTCGTAGGTTTCCGCCGCAGCCTGCTCCACCCCAGACACGTCCGCCGCGCAGTGCGGGCACGCCTGCGCCCATATATCCTCCACCCGCGTTGGGTTGTCGATGCGGATTCCAACACAAGGCGGCCAGGTATTCCGATTTCATCGCGGCCACCATTCCGACCTGATGGCGGCCCCCGTTCCGATTTGAAAGCGGCCACCATTCCAATCTGATCCCGGCCACCCCCTGGAGGGGGCATCCGGGGGAGGAGATCGTCTCGCAGGTCAGTGTTCACCTGGCATCCAATCCACCATCGCAACCGATGGAGGGATGGGATGGCGACGGAGAGACTGACCATGCGGCGGATACGACAGGTTCTGCAGCTGCATTTCGGGGTGCGCGCGAGCGCCCGGGTCATTGCCCGGGAGGTCGGCGTCGGCCGCAGCACCGTGCAGGACTACCTGACCCGAGCAACCACGGCCGGGCTTGGCTGGCCGCTGCCGGCGGATCTGACGGACGAGGCGCTGGAGTTGCTGCTGTTCCCGGCGCCGAGTTGCAAGCCGGGCGCCCGGCGCCATCCCGAACCCGACTGGGCGGCGCTGGTGCGGGAGATGAAGCGGCCCGGGGTCAGCCTCTTGATTCTGTGGGAGGAATACAACGCAGTCCATCCGCAGGGGTATGCCTACAGCCGGTTCTGCGAGCTTTACCGGGAGTTCGAACGGCGTCTGTCGCCGACCATGCGCCAGACCCACGTCGCCGGGCACAAGGCGTTCGTCGACTATTCCGGCAAGAAGGTGCCGATCACCGACCCGCTCACCGGCGAAGTGCGCATGGCGGAGATCTTTGTCGCCGTGCTGGGTGCGTCGAACCTGACCTACGCGGAGGCGACCTGGACACAGAGCCTGCCGGACTGGATCGGCGCGCATGTGCGGATGTTCCGGTTCTGGGGCGCGGCGCCCCGGCTGCTGGTCCCGGATAATCTCCGCAGCGGCGTCAACAAGGCCTCGTTCTATGATCCAGAAATAAACCGCACCTACGGCAAGCTGGCGACGCACTACCACGTCGGCATTCTCCCGGCACGCCCACGAAAGCCAAAAGACAAGGCTGCTGTTGAAGCGGGTGTGCGTTTCGCCCAGTACTACATCCTCGGCCGCCTGCGGAATGTCATGCAACCGTTCACACTCCCCCCTCGCCATTTCAAATCGGGGCGTTTGGCGGCTACGGCATTCACACATTTTGCTTGTATAGCGGACAACTCTCTGAATCTATGACGTATTCTGTGGATCAGGAGACTGTGTGAGGCAAAAGGGAGGGGAGCTTGGTTATTTTGGAGATGCCCGTCGTGCGGCGATGGGCACCACGCTGATCGAGCGGGTGACGGAGACCGGGTCGCTGGTCGTCCGCAAGCTTGGCGGTGATCGGGCTGGCGAGATGGCGATCCATCGGTTTTTGGCGGCACCCTCCGTCACAACGGTCGAGATCGTGCAGACGCTGGCGAGCCGCACCGTCGCCGCCTGCGCCGGACGGCGGATTGTCGTGGCGCAGGATACGACCGAGATCAATTTCGCCGGCCGCGAGGAGCGGCGACGTGGTCTGGGGCCGGCAGGAGACGGCGTTTCCGCCGGGTTTTTCATCCATCCACTGATCGCCATTGACAGCGAGACAGAGGCCGTTCTCGGTCTGGTCGGCGCCAGGATTTGGACCCGAACGGATGAAATCGCCCCGACCCACGCCCGCGCGTTGGAAGACAAGGAGAGCGTCCGCTGGTTGGAAGGGGCAGAGTGTGCGGCTGCGTGTTTAGCCGACGCCGCCTCGGTGGTGGTCGTGGCCGATCGCGAGGGCGATATCTATGCAAGCTTCGCACGATGCCCGGCAGGGGTCGATCTGATTGTGCGAGCAGCGCAGGACCGCGCGCTCGACGACGGAGCGCGCCTGTTCGCGGCGCCCGCCGCATGGCCGGAGTTGGCACGAACCGAGGTTCGTGTGGCTCCATCCCGGGCCGGCGGGCGCGGCCGGATCGCCACCGTTGTGCTGCGCGCCGGGCCGGTCGTGATCTCGCGTCCACGTCATGGCGGTGATCGCTCGGACCCGCCGCAGCCTGACGCTGTATATGGTCGAGGCGCGAGAGATCAATGCTCCGGCTGATGCACAGCCGCTGCTGTGGCGGCTGTTGACCACGCTGAATGTCACCAGCGCTGCCGAGGCGCAGGACATCGTGCGCCTCTATCGGTTGCGTTGGCGGATTGAAGAAATCTTTCGTGCATTGAAAAGCGACGGTATACGCCTAGAGGAAACCCAAATGCATGAGGCCGGGCGGCTGTTCAAGCTGGCTCTGGTCGGTCTTGCCGCGGCAATCCGTACAATGCAACTGGTCAACGCCCGTGATGGCAGCCCGCGACCCGCGACCGATGTCATCGATGCGGCCCTGCTGCCGGCCGCCGAAGCCATTGGCGCAACTCTCGAAGGCAGAACCCTGCGTCAGCAAAACCCTCATCCGCGCCACTCGCTCGCCTGGCTCGCCTGGATCATCGCCCGCCTCGGCGGATGGAACTGCTATTACAAGCCGCCCGGTCCCAAAACCATGCGCGCCGGCTGGACCCAGTTCGCTGCCATGGCCGCAGGTTTTTTCATCGCAACAACACAGTTAAATGTGTGAATGCCGTAGGTTTGGCGGGTGGGGTGTCGGCTGTGAAGCCAACAAGGGGTCTTGCGTAGCGGGGCGAAGCAGCGTCTACGGTCTGTATGCCACACTCAAGCATCCCGGATCTGACCGATCCCGAACGAGCCCAGCTTTCGGCACTGTCTCGGCAGGAGCTTGAAGAGTTGGCATGGCAGTTTCACGAATTGGCGCATTCGCTTGCGGATCGCCTGGGCGAGGGCTCTACGACCAGTCCGCCTTCGGGCGAGTAGCCGCTTCTGCCGTTTCAGGCGGCCAGCTTGGCGGCGATGCTGGGGAGAGATGAGCCCTTGCGCGCGGCGGCGATGAGGTCGCGTCCGTAGGTCCAGGGATCGACGCCGCGCTTGCGGCAGGTGTCGATGACGCTGAGGCCGGCGGCGTAGAACCGGCTGCCCTCGTCCGTTCTGGTGCCGAAGCTGATGCGGCGCGCAATGACGGCATGCCGCAGCGCCCGCTCGGCGTCGTTGTTCGTGGGCGACAGCAGCGGTTCGGCGACGAAGGCGATCACCGCCTCCCAGTCGTTGAGGATTTCGCGCGCGAGGGCACGAACCTTCTGCTCGATCTCATATTCGTTGCACTGGCAGTTCCACTTGATGCGGGCCACCAGGCGCCTGACGGCGGCGTCGTTGTCGCCGTCGCGGATCCGTTCGATCAGGCGGCGGAGGTCGCGGACCAGGTCCCGCCCGAAGGCGGAGCCGGGGCCGTAATAGCCCTCGGCCAGTGCCAAACCTTTTCGGATGAGATGGGCAAGGCAGCGTTGGCGCCGGGGATGATCGCGATAGGCCATGTAGCCGTCGGTCACCATCCAGCCAAGGAACGCCTGGCCGATCAGCGCGACCAGGTTTTCCTTGCGGCGGCTGCCGATGCGATAGACGACCGTGTTCACGGTCACTGCTACCCACAGCCACAGCAGGGCGCCCTGTTGGTACCATGGGGTTTCGTCGAGATGCACGACCTCGGCGGCCCGCACCTCTTCGATCAGTTGCTCGACCACCGGCTCACTGGCCCGGCCGAATTCGTGGATGCAGCGGTTGATCGTCGCCGCCCCGAGTTCCAGACCCAGCCAGTCCAGCAGGAACTCCTGGACCTTCAGCCGCGACAGGCGGAAACGCAACGCGAGGGCGGCGATGAAGATCGCCAGCGTCGGCCCGACCAGGCAGCGCTCGCTCAGTTGCAGGTCGCGTTTGCGCCCCTCGATCTGTGAGCGCAGTCCCACGCCCGGGCTGGCCATCGTCTCGTGGCCGCACGCGCAACTGGCGGCGAAGTAGCTGTGCTTGGAAGCCGTGACCTGCAGACCCATTTCGCCGCGGTCGAGTTCAAAGACGTGGTGGGCGCTGACGTGGCGGCCCCGGCACTCGGCGCCGAGCGCGGCCTGGCACGCCTCGCAGACCATCGGCACGTGCTCGACTTCTCGGGTCACCACGATCGGCTGCCGGCGCCAGTGCCCAGGCATGCCCGGCCGCTTGCCGGGCGGCTTCGCTGGTGTCTTGTCCTTGCCCGCCGGCGCGGCTGCGTCCTGGCCTTCGCCACCATCGTGGTCCTGACTGGCCGGAGGCTTGCCGTTTCTCTGACCCCGCCGGTAGGGATCGTCGCTCGACGGCGGCCGCGAACTGGTCGTGGAGTTCCTCACCCAGGCGATTGGCCAGCGTGCGCGCAACTTCGCGGAACAGCCACGCCAGATCCTCAAGCTCCTTCCGCGGCAGCACCGAGAGGTCTGCTCGTTCGTACTGGGTCAGCTCCGGGATGCTCAGGCGCGGCATAGGGAGCGTAGAATCCGTTTCGCTCCATCAGGCAAGCCCCTCCGTTCGCCGCCTCAGCCAGGGGAGCCAACCCAGTCAGACGCCCAAGACAGGAGGGGGGGTGTGAACGGGTCCTATGTCACGTTCTTCTCCCCGGCCGAATGCAACTCCGCAATCGTCGCAGCCGTCGAGCGGATGAACAGCCGCGAGATGCGCCGCCTGGGCGCAAGCCGCCGCCAGCTGTTCGAGACGATCGAGCGGCCCTTCATGCAGCCATTGCCTGATGAAGACTACGAGTATGCCGAATGGCATCTCGCCCGCGTCGGCATCGACTACCACGTCGAGGTGGCCGGCTTCTTCTACTCGGTGCCGCATGCGCTGATCCGCGAGCAGGTCGACACCCGCGCCACTGCCCGCACCATCGAAGTGTTCCACCGCGGCAAGCGCGTCGCCGCCCATGCGCGCCGCTACGGCGGGCCGCGGCACGGCACCCAACCCGAGCACATGCCGAGCGCGCACCGGCGCTACGCCGAATGGACGCCGGAGCGGTTCCAGCGCCAGGCGCGCGACATCGGCCCCAACACCGAGGCGCTGATCCTGGCCGTTCTGGCTCGCCGGCCGCATCCGGAGCAGGGCTTTCGCACCTGCCTCGGTGTGCTGCGGCTGTTCCGCGGCATCGAGGCGGCGCGCGCGGAGGCGATCAGCCTGCGGGCGATCGAAATCGGCGTGCTGTCCTACGCCTCCGTCGCCTCGATTTTCAAACACCGGCTCGACCAGAAGGCGTCCCCGCAAGCCGCGGACGGCACGCCTCTGCTGCACGCCAACATCCGCAGCTCCGGCTACTTCCATTGAGGAGAATAGAACCCTTGCTAAAGCATCCAACACTGGATCTACTGCTGGAGCTTGGCCTGGACGGCATGGCCAGGGCCTTCGAGGAACTGGCAGCCAATCCCGAAAGCCGCGCCCTTGAACACGCCGAGTGGCTCGGCCTTTTGGTCGAACGCGAGGCCACGCTGCGGCAACAGAAGCGCTTCGAGGCCCGCGCCCGCACCGCCAAACTGCGGCACGCCGCCACCGTCGAGGACGTTGACTTCCGCACGCCGCGCGGCCTCGACCGGGCCCTGTTCCTGCGCCTGGCCAGCTGCGACTGGATCCGCGAGCACCGCCACTGCCTGATCACCGGCAAATGCGGAACCGGTAAGTCGTGGCTGGCCTGCGCACTCGGCGACAAAGCATGCCGCGAAAATCTGTCGGTCCTCTACCAGCGCTGCCCGCGGCTGTTTGGGGCACTGGCCCTGGCGCGCGGCGACGGACGCTACGCCAGGCTCATGCGGCAACTTGCCAAAGTAGTGCTCTGCGTCATTAATATTGCGGTTAATGGCTAAAAATGAAACCGCATGACGGCGGAGCCGTGTATTGAAGCAGCCCCAGCGGCACAGGCATCTTTCATTGTCGTAGGCAGATGATCACGGACATCTGAATGCTCAACTACCGCAAAATGAACGACGCATTGCAGTAGATCTGCTGATCCTCGATGACTGGGGGCCGGAACCGCTGACCGCCGAGCAGCGCCGCGACCTGCTGGAGATCGTCGAGGACCGCTACAACGCCCGCTCGCTGATCATCACCAGCCAGGTGCCGGTCGACCACTGGTACGAGATCGTCGGCAAGCCGAAGACATCTCTATGCCTCCAATTTTGATCGAATGGTACGTTGTACTTGCGACTTCAACGTCTCGATCTGCTTCTCGGACAAGGGGATCTGCCACGGCTGCCCTTTGGCCATCTGCCGTCCGGTCAAACGTCCTTGCTGTAGCCAATCGAAGACGGTCTGGGGCGTAACACCCAACGCAGCAGCTGGAACTCGTTCACATCCCCCCTCCTGTCTTGGGCGTCTGACTGGGTTGGCTCCCCTGGCTGAGGCGGCGAACGGAGGGGCTTGCCTGACGGAGCGAAACGGATTCTACGCTCCCTATGCCGCGCCTGAGCATCCCGGAGCTGACCCAGTACGAACGAGCAGACCTCTCGGTGCTGCCGCGGAAGGAGCTTGAGGATCTGGCGTGGCTGTTCCGCGAAGTTGCGCGCACGCTGGCCAATCGCCTGGGTGAGGACTCCACGACCAGTTCGCGGCCGCCGTCGAGCGACGATCCCTACCGGCGGGGTCAGAGAAACGGCAAGCCTCCGGCCAGTCAGGACCACGATGGTGGCGAAGGCCAGGACGCAGCCGCGCCGGCGGGCAAGGACAAGACACCAGCGAAGCCGCCCGGCAAGCGGCCGGGCATGCCTGGGCACTGGCGCCGGCAGCCGATCGTGGTGACCCGAGAAGTCGAGCACGTGCCGATGGTCTGCGAGGCGTGCCAGGCCGCGCTCGGCGCCGAGTGCCGGGGCCGCCACGTCAGCGCCCACCACGTCTTTGAACTCGACCGCGGCGAAATGGGTCTGCAGGTCACGGCTTCCAAGCACAGCTACTTCGCCGCCAGTTGCGCGTGCGGCCACGAGACGATGGCCAGCCCGGGCGTGGGACTGCGCTCACAGATCGAGGGGCGCAAACGCGACCTGCAACTGAGCGAGCGCTGCCTGGTCGGGCCGACGCTGGCGATCTTCATCGCCGCCCTCGCGTTGCGTTTCCGCCTGTCGCGGCTGAAGGTCCAGGAGTTCCTGCTGGACTGGCTGGGTCTGGAACTCGGGGCGGCGACGATCAACCGCTGCATCCACGAATTCGGCCGGGCCAGTGAGCCGGTGGTCGAGCAACTGATCGAAGAGGTGCGGGCCGCCGAGGTCGTGCATCTCGAGAAACCCCATGGTACCAACAGGGCGCCCTGCTGTGGCTGTGGGTAGCGGTGACCGTGAACACGGTCGTCTATCGCATCGGCAGCCGCCGCAAGGAAAACCTGGTCGCGCTGATCGGCCAGGCGTTCCTTGGCTGGATGGTGACCGACGGCTACATGGCCTGTCGCGATCATCCCCGGCGCCAACGCTGCCTTGCCCATCTCATCCGAAAAGGTTTGGCACTGGCCGAGGGCTATTACGGCCCCGGCTCCGCCTTCGGGCGGGACCTGGTCCGCGACCTCCGCCGCCTGATCGAACGGGTCCGCGACGGCGACAACGACGCCGCCGTCAGGCGCCTGGTGGCCCGCATCAAGTGGAACTGCCAGTGCAACGAATATGAGATCGAGCAGAAGGTTCGTGCCCTCGCGCGCGAAATCCTCAACGACTGGGAGGCGGTGATCGCCTTCGTCGCCGAACCGCTGCTGTCGCCCACGAACAACGACGCCGAGCGGGCGCTGCGGCATGCCGTCATTGCGCGCCGCATCAGCTTCGGCACCAGAACGGACGAGGGCAGCCGGTTCTACGCCGCCGGCCTCAGCGTCATCGACACCTGCCGCAAGCGCGGCGTCGATCCCTGGACCTACGGACGCGACCTCATCGCCGCCGCGCGCAAGGGCTCATCTCTCCCCAGTATCCCCGCCAAGCTGGCCGCCTGAAACGGCAGAAGCGGCTACTCGCCCGAAGGCGGACTGGTCGTAGAGCCCTCGCCCAGGCGATCCGCAAGCGAATGCGCCAATTCGTGAAACTGCCATGCCAACTCTTCAAGCTCTTGCCGAGACAGTGCCGAAAGCTGGGCTCGTTCGGGATCGGTCAGATCCGGGATGCTTGAGTGTGGCATACAGACCGTAGACGCTGCTTCGCCCCGCTACGCAAGACCCCTTGTTGGCTTCACAGCCGAAACTGTCGCCGGCGCCACCATACGCCCCAATTCGAAATGGGGAGAGGGGGATGTGAACGGTTGCCAGCAGCCGCACCCTGCACTGAGTAGCTGCCGTCAGGCCAGCACAATGGATTCGCTTCCACGCCATTTATCTTGGCTGTTCGAATGCCATGCTGCTTCCGCAACAAGTAGATCGTCTCGTTTGTGAATGGCACGCCACGCGCCGACATGATTTTCTCGGCGTTCAAGATAGCCGCGATCTTGCCATCCATTCTTCCCGCCGCGTTCAGATTCTGCACACGACGTATCAACAATGACGCCAAGGGGGGCCGCGGCCAGTGACTCCACGCGCTTGGTGTGCAGGTCCAGGCCGTAGAGGCCGTGAATGAACGCGTCTATGTCCTTCAGCCGTCCGCCGTCGCGCAGGCCCGCCGTTGCCGTTTCCATGCCTTACCTTTACCCGCATCTAGAAAGATGCAATTTTATCATTATGTTAGCCTAGCCATCTGTGCGCCGTAGCTGAGGGAAGCCCCTTGGAACGCAGGTGCAGCATACGCCCGCTTTCGCAACGGGCATTTGGAAAATCTGCCATTTTCGGCGCTCGGCTGCGGATCGACATGATGTCGTTCTATAGTAGCGCAGGGCTTTGCCACGATGCGGGTAAAGGTAAGGTTTCCATGCCGCCCATTCATCCCAAAACACTCCAGGATCTGGTAGAGACTCGGCTCGAAATCGGCGCAAGATGTGGGAGGAAGAAAATGAGGGGAGTCCTGAGCTCGACTTTCCGTCGGTGATTCCGCGGGCGCATCAGATCAGCGCCCAGAAGATATCCTCGGTGGCGATGAAGCGGAGGGCGTCTTCGAGCGGCAGGACGGTGCGGCCGAACGGGCCGGTGGGTGACCAGCGTTCCTTCCCGAGTGACCAGTAGAGCACCTCGACGCGATCGTTGTCGGCGTTCGGGCGCAGGCGTGCGACCGGCGCCCCGGAGGCGGCGTGGTAGAGTGAGTAGCCGCGGTTGCGGCGCTCGACCAGCACGGCGCCGCGGCTGAAGGTAAATCGCTCGATGCGCTGGACGATGCCGTCGGTCATGCTCACTATATTATCGGTGGCCCGGGGACGGCGCATCGCCGCGGATGAGCGGCGCCACGGCGCGGCTTGCGCCACGGGCGTCGTTCGATTCTACGGGTTCGATGACGCCCGATTGCACCCCCGCCGCCCCCGTTTCCCCCGGCACTCTCCCCGTGCCGTCGCTGCTGGCCAGCTGGCTGGCGCCGTTCCGCGACTGTTTCACCGCGCCGGTCTGGCAGCGCGTGCTGGTCCTGGTCGCCGGCGCGGTGTTGGCACCAAGCCAGCGGACGGTCAGCGCCGCCCTGCGGGTGATGGGGCTGGCCGACCAGCCGAGCTTCGGCCGCTTCCACGAAGTCCTGAGCCAGGCGCGTTGGAATTCGCACGCCCTGGCGCGCAGACTGCTCATCCACCTGCTCGACGCCTTGCTGCCGACCGGCGAGGTGGTGATCGGCATCGACGACACCATCGAACGCCGCTGGGGGCCGAACATCGCAGCCCGCGGCATCTACCGCGATCCGGTGCGGTCCTCGCGCGGCTTCTTCGTCAAAACCAGCGGCCTGCGCTGGCTGTCGTTGATGGTGGTGCTGCCGGTTCCGTGGGCGAAGCGGCGCTGGGCGCTGCCGTTCCTGACCATCCTGGCGCCATCGCAGCGCTGCAACGAGAAGCGGGGCCGGCGCCACAAGCCGCTGACCCGCTGGGCGATCCAGGCGATCCTGCAGACAAGGCGCTGGCTGCCCGACCGCCGCATCGCCATCGTCGGCGACAGCAGCTTCGCCACCCTCGAACTGATCGCCGCGGTCCGCCGCCGCGTCCGTCTGATCACCCGCCTGCGGCTCGATGCCAACCTGTTCGCGCCGGCCCTGCCGCGCCCGCCCGGCCAGCGCGGCCGGCCGGCGCTGAAAGGCAAGCCTCTGCCCAAGCTCAGCGCCGTGCTGGCGAACCCGGCAACCGTCTGGACCAAGCTGCAGGTGACCGACTGGTATGGTGGCGAGACCCGGCTGGTCGAAATCGTCTCCGGCACCGCGGTCTGGTACCATGCCGGCCTGCCGCCGGCGCCGCTCCGCTGGGTGCTGGTGCGCGATCCGTCCGGCCAGCGCGAGCCGCAGGCCTTCCTCAGCACCAACCTCGACGACACACCGGCGGAGATCCTGGGCTGCTTCGTCTCGCGGTGGCGCGTCGAGACGACGTTTCAGGAAGTCCGCCGCCATCTCGGCGTCGAGACCCAGCGGCAATGGTCGGACCAGGCCATCCTGCGCACCACGCCGGCGCTGCTCGGGTTGTTCTCGCTGGTGACGCTGTGGGCCGGCGAGTTGATGGCAGCCCAGGCTACCGCCCTGCGCCCGCGCGGGGCCGCCTGGTATGCCAAGCAGGAACCCACCTTCAGCGACGCCATCGCCGCCGTCCGCCGGGCACTTTGGTGCCCACCGCATTTTTCGATGTCCCGGCCAGGCAAGGACGTCATCAAAATTCCCGCGAACTCTCCTGCAGAGTCTCGTCGAGACCGTGTGCTACGCCGCCTGACGACTCCAGTTGTCCGTTCCACGGCACTCTGCCAAACCGGTACGCTCAAGAAACCGACGGCGGAAAGCCGAGCTGAGGGGCAAGAGCATGCTGGCACTCAGCCGTGAACTCGATGTGCAGTACAAGACGGCGTTCGTGCTGGCGCACAAGCTGCGCGAGGCGATGGCGTCCAGCGTGAAGGCGCTACGCATCGGCGGCGTCGGAAAGGTTGCCGAGATCGACGGCGCCTACTTTGGTGGCCACATCCGGCCGGAGAACCGGGCGGCCGACCGGCTCGATCGGCGGCTCGGCGAGAACCAGTCGGGCAAACGTCAGGTCGTCGTCGTGATGCGCGAGCGCGAGGATCGCACGCTGGTGCAGGTGAGCCCGGCCGAGGCGGCCGCGGTGCCGACAATCCGTCAGCGGATTGCCAAGGGCACCGTGCTGCATGCCGATGAAAGCCCAGCCTGGAACAAGCTGCACGCCGGGTTCGCGATGCAGCGGATCAACCATCAGGATGGCCACAGCATCGACGGCGCCTGCACCAATCGCGCGGAGTCCTACTTCTCGCGCCTGCGCCGCGGCGAGCTTGGGCATCATCACCACATCGCCGGGCCGTATCTCCTCCGCTACGCCCAGGAAGCAGCCTGGCGAGAAGATGCCCGTCGCGTCAGCAACGGCGATCAGGCGCATGGGGTTGTCCGCTTGGCGATGGCATGCAGGCCATCGGTTGATTTCTGCGGCTACTGGCAGCGGGCACGGGCCGCATAGCCCGAGTTTAACAGTTAGGCGCACATCCGTGCTGGATCGTATTTAAAAGTTGGGGAATTTCAGTTGGTTCCATGGGGGGTCCGAGACGCTGCAAAAAAGCGTAGTGCTAAATTCGGCGGAGTTCTCCCTTTTCATGATTGACTAATCGGCGAATATATGAATGCTAGAACCATGTTCGTCCGCGAAAAGCGTATCGGCCCCTACACATACCTCTACCTGGTCGAGACCGTCCGCGAGGAGGGCCACGTCAAGCAGCGCATCATCCGCAACCTCGGACGCAAGGAAGAGGTCGAACGCCGCGGCGATCTCGACCGGTTGATCCGCTCCGCCGCCCGCCTGGCACAGCGCTCGATCATCCTCTCTCCCCTCGACGAGAGCGGCACTCCCCGGCTCGGCTGCAAGCGCATCGGCCCGCCGCTGCTGTTTGAGCGCCTGTGGCGCGACACTCACTGCGACGCCGTCCTGCAGGAGTTGCTGGCTGATCGTGACTTCGCCTTTCCCGTCGAACGCGCCGTCTTCCTCACCGTCCTGCACCGGTTGATGGTCTCCGGCTCCGATCGTGCCTGCGAGCAGTGGCGCGACGACTACCGCATCGACGGCGCCGGCGATCTGCAGCCTGCATCACCTCTATCGCGCCATGGCCTGGCTCGGCGAGGAATTGCCGCCAGCCGGGCAGACCAACCGCACGCTGGTGGCCCGCTGCGTCAAGGATCTCGTCGAGGAGCGCCTGTTCGCGCGCCGGCGCGACCTGTTCGCCGACCTGTCGGTCGTGTTCATGGACACCACCTCGCTGTATTTCGAGGGCGAGGGCGGAGCCGAGCTCGGCGAGCGCGGCCATTCCAAGGATTATCGGCTACACCTGAACCAGATGATCGTCGCCATCATCGTCGATCAGAACGGCCGGCCGGTCTGCTCGGAGATGTGGCCCGGCAACACCGCCGATGTCACCACGCTGATCCCGGTGATCGACCGCCTGCGCGGCCGCTTCGCCATCGGCCACGTCTGCGTCGTCGCCGATCGCGGCATGATCAGCGCGGCGACGATCGCGGCGCTCGAGGAACGCGGTCTCGAATACATCCTCGGCGTGCGCGAGCGCAGCTCCAAGGAGGTGCGTGAGATCGTCATGGCCGACCCGGCGCCGGGCGTGCCGCTGGTGATCCCGCACAACGGGCGGCCGGACGCCGACCTGCAGGCCAAGGAGGTAAAACGCGACGGCCGCCGCACCATCGTCTGCCGCAACCTGGTCGAGGCGGCGCAGGCGGCGCGCACCCGCGAGGCGGTGCTGACCACGTTGCGCGCCAAGCTGAAGCAGGGCGACAAGGCGCTGGTCGGCAACAGCGCTTATCGGCGCTACCTGAAAACGCCCGACCAGCAGCACTTCACCATCGATGCGGCGCGCATCGCCGACGAGGCCCGCTATGATGGACTCTATATACTACGTACCAACACAAGGCTGCATCCGCTGAACGCGATGCTCCGTTACCGCGATCTCCTGGTGGTGGAGCAAATGTTCCTCTCGCACAAAGCCCTGCTGGAGACACGGCCGATCTATCACCAGACCGACGAGGCGATCCGCGGCCACGTGTTCTGCAGCTTCCTGGCGCTGGTGCTGCGCAAGGAACTGGAGGACCGGCTGGCCGCCGCGCAGTCGAAGCCCGAATGGCGCGAGTTGCTCGCCGATCTCGATCGGCTGCAGGAAATCGAGGCCGAGCAGGACGGCAAGCGCTTCATCCTGCGCACGCCGGCGACCGGCGTGGCCGGAAAGGCCTTCCAGGCCGTCGGCGTCGCGCTACCGCCGAACATCCGCGAGGCCGATCCCACGCCCGCCGCCGCCTGATCGGTCCGTCCCCACCGCGGCAGTGTAGCGCTAAGAACCCTTCGC
The DNA here is from genome assembly GCA_963709085.1 of uncultured Alphaproteobacteria bacterium. Taxonomy (GTDB): domain Bacteria; phylum Pseudomonadota; class Alphaproteobacteria; order Acetobacterales; family Acetobacteraceae; genus Rhodovastum. Next base: position 1,199,104 of record CAVPVB010000007.1, on the reverse strand, counting down.
GCGCCTGTAACCTATTGATGGAGAAAGATCGTTCGGTTTTCACTGTTAAACTCGGGCCATACACCAACAACGCTTGTGAGCGGGCGCTGCGGCCATCGGTGATCTTCCGCAAGGTCACCGGCTGCTTCCGCTCGCAATGGGGCGCCAAGGTCTACGCCGCCGCCGCCTCGGTGATCGCCACCGGTCGCCTCTATGGCCTCACCGCGCTCCAGGCGCTCGCCAACGCACTCGCCGGAAAGCCCGTTATCCAGGCAGCTTGAACCCCGCCGCCAAGGGGTGAGCAGTTACGGCGGGGTTAGTGCCTCAATGTCGCCAGCCGTCATTGCTCTCATCGTCGGCAGCATTGTCGGCCTGTTCTACTATCTCCGCGTCATTGTCGCGATCTGCACGCCCGCTCCCGAAGGCGCGACCGCCTACGCTGGCGCCGTCCCAATGGTTGGCAGCGCGACGCTCGCGGCGCTCACATTGATGTTGGTCGGACTCGGACTCTGTCCGACACCGCTGGTTCATCTTATTCAACTCACCACGGTGCAGATAGCGGTCAGATAAAACACCGCCGCTGCCGACGACTCTCGCGCCGCAGCATCGTGCATCGTCGCAGGGCAGCGGTCGGTGGGGCCGTCAAGGCTGGTCGTCGGCGATCGCCAAATCAGCTTCGGCCGTGGACAACCCCGCCGCCCGACCGCAACAACCGCCCGCGAAACACGCGCAGACCTTAACCTGCGCGTGTATGCGGTCCACCTGAAATAGCGGGGAGCCATTTTACCTCACTCGCTGTCGGGCGACGCCGAATCGCCGGAGGCACAGCGCAGCGCGTGGGTCAGGCCGGCCCACAGCACGGCGGCGGGCAGCAACATCGGCTTCTTCAGGATGGTCACCGTCATTTCCGCGCGCTGGCTATCGTGGTCGAAGCGCACAGTGACATCACCGAACGGCGTCGGTTTGCGGACCGTGCCGCCAATGCGGTCGGGGGTGGAGTTGAGTTTGAGGACGTAATCGGCACTGTCTTCCTCCCGCATGCGGTTGAGCACCTCGATCGTGATGCCGGAAAAGAGGTAGGTCGTGGACATCGGCTGCCTTCGGCTGCTGGGGGATGGCGACGGTTGAAGCTGCCGGGCTACTGGCCGGTCCGCGTCGTATCGGCGATCATGACGGGCGGCCGGTCGCGGCTCAACCATCGCGGCCCCGATGCAAGCTGGCAGGCCCCTATCGGGCGGCGTCCGTCCGTTCTGCCATCAGCGCGCGAATGCGATCGACCAGTTCGCGGCCGCGCACCGGTTTGCGCAGCAGCGAAAAGCTGCCGCTGAAGATGCGGTCCGGCACGGGAACGGATTCCGCCTGCGCATATCCGGTCAGCAGCAGGGCTGGCAGCCCGGGGCGGCGCGCCTGTGCGGCGCGGATGAGGGCAATTCCATCCATGCCGGGCATGGTCAGGTCGGTGACCAGGGCATCCACCGTTTCCCCCGCATCGAGCAGGGCGAGTGCCTCGGTGCCGCTCGCGGCCACCAGCACGCGGAAGGCCTCATCTTCCAGATAGGCGGCGACGGTTTCGCGCACCAGTTCGTCGTCATCGACCAGCAGCACCCAGGCGGACACCGGCGGCCTGGCCGCCTCGGACGGAGCGGTGTCGGTCGTTTCCCTGGCTGCCGCCGCACCGGGACCGTCGGCGAAAACCGCTTCGGGAAGCCATAATCTCACCGTGGTGCCCATTCCCGGGCTGCTTTGAATGCTCAGGCCGCCGCCGGACTGCTCGGCAAAGCCCTTGGCCATCGACAGGCCAAGCCCGGTTCCGACGCCGACCGGCTTGGTGGTAAAAAACGGCTCGGTGGCGTGGGCGAGCGTGCCGGCATCCATGCCGATGCCGGTATCGGCAACGCCAAGCCGCACGTAGCGCCCGGGGGTCAGCCCGGCCGGGTGTCCCGGACTGTCCGGGGACACGATCTCGGTCGCGGCGGAAAGGATCATCTGGCCGCCCCCCGGCATCGCGTCCCGGGCGTTGGCGGCAAGATTGACCAGCACCGTCTCAAGCTGCCCTTTGTCAGCCAGCAGCGGCGGAAGGTCGTCTTCCAGCCCGATCTGCACGTCGATGGCCGTTCCCACGGTGTGGGCCAGGATCTCGCGCAGATCCTTCAGCACGGCAGCGGTATCCAGGCGTTCGGCGCGCAGGTCGGCGCGGCGGCTGAATGCCAGCAGGCGGCCGGTGATGGCCGCACCCCGCTCGGTCGCCTCGATCGCGAGCCGCGCCAGGCGGCGGATGCCGGCCTCGTCGCCGGGGTGGCGCTCGATCAGCGCGTTCGCGCCCGCGATCGCCTGCAGCACATTGTTGAAATCATGGGCGATGCCGCCGGCGAGCTGGCCGAGTGCCTGCAGCCGCTCGGCATGGGCGGCCCGCCGCTGGGCTGCTTCGCGGGCGGTAACCTCCGCGTTCACGCGCGCTTCCAGGGTCGCGGTCAGGTGCCGGAGTTCCGCCTCGGTATGCTTGATCTGGGTGATATCGCTCGATACGGCAACCACGCCCAGTGTCGAGCCGTCCTCCAGCCGCAGCGGCGCTTTGGCCGACCGGAACACCCGCGTGCCAAGCCCGGCCGCGTCGAAGATCTCCTCGAGCACCTCGGTGCGGCCTGTCTCGATGATCTGCTGGTCATTGGCCATTACCGCGGCGGCCTGTTCCGAATCGTGGTGCCAGTCCGCGTCGGTCCGGCCGATCACCTCCTCGGCGGTTCTGCCGATGACGGCGAGGACGGCGGGATTGGCGAACAGGAACCGGCCCTGGGTGTCCTTCGCATAGATCGGGTCAGGCGAGCAGTTGCCGACCGCGCGCAGCAGCGCCGTCGCGCGCCGGAGGTCTTCCTCCGCCTGCCGCCGCTCGGTGACGTTGAAGTTGACCCCCACCACCCGGCAGGGGCGCCCGGTCGCGTCCGAAATCAGGCGGCCAAGGCTGGCGAGCCACCGGTGGGCACCGTCCGAGCCGCGCCGGATGCGGAACTCCAGTTGCCGGGAAGCAATTTTGCGCACCTTGAGCCTGTTCTCGGCATAAAGGATGGAGGCCCTGTCCTCCGGATCGACAAGATCAAGCCATTGCTGGAAGGTCGGCGGCCCCGCTTCCGGATCAAGGCCGTGCAGGCGGTATTGCTGCGGCGACCAGAACAAATTCCGGGACGCGATATCGTATTCCCAAATGCCGATGCCCGCCGCTTCCTGGGCGAGGCGAAGGCGGGTTTCGCTTTCCTGCAGGGCCGCTTCGGCGCGCTTGCGTTCGGTGATGTCCTCGATGACGACCATGAAATGCTCCGGCGTGCCGTCGGTGTCGTACAGCAGGGAACCCCATATGTTGGCCCAGCCGACGCTGCCGTCCTTGCGCCGGTAGCGCTTCTCCAACTGAGCCGGCGCCGCTCCCGCCAGCAGCGATTTCACATAGGCGCGGTCGGCGTCCCGGTTGTCCGGATGGCTGATGTCGTTGTACGTGCCGGCGAGCAGTTCAGGACGCGTATAGCCGGTGATGGCGCAAAGTCCGTCGTTCACGCGCAGCAACGCGCCATCCAGGCCGATCAGCGCCATGCCGACCGCCGCATGCTCGAACGCGGCGCGGAACAGACTGCTCGCTCCGCTGCAGTGCCATCCCGACCTGCTTGCGTTCCGTGACGTCCTCGGCAACGCCGATGAAGAACGCCGGCTTGCCCTCGGCATCACGCAACAGGGAGGTGCTGCTGTAGAGCCAAAGGATACCCCCGTCCTTGCGCAGGTAGCGCTTTTCGTAGGCGGCACTTTCGATCTCGCCGGCCAGAAACGCTGCCGCCAATGTGCGGCTGATAGGCAGGTCGTCCGGGTGCGTGACGTCCTGAACCGTGCGGCCGAGCAGTTCCTCGCGTGTGTAGCCGGTGATGGTGCACAGCTTGTCGTTGACGCGTAGCCAGGTCAGGTCCGGGCCGACCAGTGCCATGCCGACCGCCGCCTGCTCGAAGACGGCGCGGAACAGTTCCTCGCTCTGGCGCAGCGCGGCGGCGATGCGCTGCTGCTCGGTCACGTCGCGGAAGAACAATGTCAGGCCGTCATTCGAGGGATAGGCATGGGCCTCGAAATGGCCCTGGAACAGGGTGGACGGGCCGGTCACCTGCGTCGGCACGCCGCGCTCCATCGCCGCCCGGAAGGCGCGGGAGAACGGGGTGTCGGCGATTTGCGGGAAGGCTTCCCAGACCACCTGGCCCAGCAGATCGCGATCGGGCTGCATCTGCGCCCTGGCGTGCGCGTTGATGTAGGTAAAGCGCCAGGCGCGGTCGACCACCATCACGCTGTCCGTGGTGCTCTCCAGCGCGGTGCGCAGGGCGTGCTCGCGGGTTTGTAGCGCCGCCGCCATGGTGTCGAAGGCAGCGGCCAGGCGGCCGAAATCGCCACGGTCCGTGCGCAGCCCGGTGCGGGCGGTCAGATCGCCGGTTCGCCAGCGATTGGCGACATCGAGCAGGCGCCTGACCGGGCGGCGGATCAGACGGGCGCCGAGAAGGGCCGTCAGCAGCAAGGCCAACCCGCCGCCAGCGATGATCAGCAGCAGGCCCGCGCGGTTGGCCTGCAGCAGCGCGGCGACGGTGATGTCCCGGTCCAGTCCGACCCAGATGCGCAGGCCCTTGGGGTCAGCGCCGGGCGGCGAATAGGCGGCGATGCGCTGGCGGCCCTCAAGGCTTTGCATCGGGGCGACCCCGATCGCATTTCCTGCCAGGCTGAAGCGGTCCTCGGCCGGTATGGGCTGGCCGATGAAGCGCGCCCCGTCGGGCGTGCGGGCGAGGATGGTGCCGTTGCGGTCGGTTATCGACGCAGCGGCGTCCGGCGGCAAGGCAATGCGCGCCAGTTGCTGGCCCAGCCAGTCGATATCGAGCGCCAGGACGGCGACGCCCGCCACCACCCCGTCGCGGTTGCGGAACGGCTCGGCCACGTGAATGGTCGGCCGTCCGGAGCGCCGGCCGATCGCGTAGTCGCCGATGACGGCGCCCCCGGTCTGCAGGGCGCGACGGAAATACGCACGATCCGACAGGTCGAGGGTGCGATCGAACCGGCCGGACGCGCAGAAAGGATGCCCGTCAAGGCCGAGGACGAGGGCCGAGTGATAGCGCGGCGACTGGCGGACCACATTGTCCAGCAGGCGCTGGCAAAGCCCGGGCGGGTTGTCCTGCACGGCGGGGGAGCTGCCGATGACGTTCAGCGCCTGCTCCGCCCCGTCGACGATCCGCTGCTGCTCGGCGCTGACGAGACGCACAAGGCGAAGTGCCTCGTCTTCCACCAGTTGCAGGCGGATATGGCGCGCTTCCCTTTCGGTGTACGCCTGGAATCCAAGGGCGGGCACCAGAGCGATCAACACAACCAGCATGAGCCGGGTCAGCAGGCTCATCGATGGTGACTCCCTGGTTCCCGCCAATTTCGCCAGATTTCAGCCGCCCCCCGGGATTGTGCGTTGATCTCCGTCAATGCGGCCTGAACGACGGTTACGACAGATTGGCTGATCACGAATATTTTAACAATGGCTGGTCTGCGGACAGCGTGGATCGCGCTTGCCGGTCGTGGTGCGTGCCGGCAGTGTTGTTGGGTTTTACCTGTCACGGGGGTCGAATGCGGGAGTGATCCGCGCGATCCTTGACCTTCCGGATCGCAGAGCTGTCGTGCCTCGCCCGGCCGCCGCAGCGTGTCCCGTTCAATCCGTCGCGACTGTTGGCGACTTATGTTGAATACCACGTTCATGGCCTAAAGTAGGGGGCGTGAGCGGTGATCTTGTGGCGACCAGTTGAAAACGGTTTCCGTTTGGGCGGTCATGCCGGGATCACTTCCTCACAGGGGAGGTTTCCGAGCCAATACACCCCATCACCTCCAATGCTGGTCAGGTTCGCGCCGTCGCCGGTTTCGCTTCTGCCGGACTGACCGGGGAGCGACAGACATGAGCGGTTTTTTTCTCCATACCGGTCATGATGCCGGATTTCTGACGAGCGCCAGGACCTGGACGCGGGTCATCGTCGTCGGCTGGTTGCATCGGGACTGGATTTATCTGGTGATGCTGTTCGGCGCTTTCGCCGGCATCGCCTATACCAGCACCGGCGGCCCGGTAGTGACCGGCTTCGGTCCACGGATCATCTATGTCTGGATGGTGCTGGTGCCGCTGTTCTGGCTGGTCTGTGTCATCGACGGCTGGCGCGAGACGGCGACCCGGAGCGAACGCATTCGTCTTGTGGTTTCGCAGGTGCTGCATTGGTTTGCGGTCATCGCCGCCATGTATGTGGCGCTGCAGCCCGAAGTGCGTGGCGTGGTGAACGACAATGCGACCGGCCTGCTGATGCTCACCCTGCTGACCCTCGGCACCTTTTTGGCCGGCGTGCACGCCTGGTCGCCGGCCATCTGCATTGTAGGCATTTTCCTCGGGGCGGCGATCCCGGCCATCGCTTGGCTGGAGCAGAGTGTGCTGCTGTTGGTGACGGGCCTTGTGGTGCTGCTCCTGGTGCTGATCTCATGGGTGGTGTGGTACTGGCGGACCCACCGCGCCCCCGCCTGAACGCCGTTCCGGTCAAACGCGAGGGGGTTCCAAGGGCCACCGGCCCTTGGCGGGGTCCGGGGCAGTGTCCCCGGAAATCCGTTCGGTACCACAGGAGGGTCCGTGGCTGATCCCGAGCATGCCGGTTTGCGAGCACCGGACGAGCCGGTGCTCATCAGAATCTTCGCCGCCTACACCGTCTGTGCCACGGCGTGGCTGCTGTTGGCGACCTTCGTGGGGGTGATCCTTGCCCTCAAATTCTACTATCCCGACCTCCTCACCGCGCCCGCCTTTTCCTTTGGACGGCTGCGGGCGATTCATACCAACGGTACATTTTACGCCTGGGCCAGCCCGGCGCTGATCGGCCTGGCGCTGTTCATCGCCGCGCGCAGCTCCGGCACGCAGCTTTACAGCCAGCGCCTCGCCTGGATCGCCCTGGCGTTGATCAATCTCGCCGCGATCTGCGGCACCGTGGCACTCGATCTCGGCTACAATGCCGGCGATCAGGAATATCGTGAGTGGCTGTGGTGGATCAGGGCCATTCTTGCTTCCGCCCTGGTGCTGACGGCGTGGAACCTGATCGGCACGGTTGCCGGCCGGCGCGACGTGGATCTCTATCTGTCCAACTGGTACACGATCGGTGCGGTGTTGTGGACGATCATCCTCATGATCGTTTCGCTGCTGCCGTGGTACCAGGCGGGCCTTGGCCAGGTCGCTGTGCAGGGCTTCTTCATGCACAACGCCGTCGGCATGTGGTTCACGCCGCTCTCGCTCGGCGTGTTCTATTACGCACTGCCGAAGCTGCTGAACCGGCCGATCTATTCCTACGCGCTTGGGATTCTCGCGTTTTGGACCAACCTCGTTTTCTACCCGATCCTCGGTGCGCATCACTTCCTGTTCAGTCCGTTGCCGTGGGCGTTGCAGACCCTGGCGATCGTGTTCAGCGTGGCGATGCTGGTTCCGGTGATCGGCGGCAGCGCTAACTTCCTGCTCACCATGCTCGGCCAGGGTCACCGGATGCACCGCTCGCCGGCCATGTTCATCCTGGTGGGCGTGCTGTCCTATCTGGGCGGCTCCGCGCAGGGCACCATCGAAGCACTCCGCTCGCTGCAGCAGGTCTGGCACCTTACCAATTATACTGTCGGTCACTCGCATCTTACCATGTATGGCTTCGTGACCTTTGCCGTCTGGGGGGGCGTTTATGCGCTGCTGCCGCAGGCAACCGGGCGGCGCGCGCCCGATCTCGCCGTCGGCATTCATTTCTGGCTGTCGACGATCGGGATGATCATCTACGTCCTGTCGCTGTCTGTCGGCGGCACCGAGCAGGGACTTGATTGGATACGCGGGGCGCCGTTCATCCAATCGGTGGTTGACCAGGCACCGTATTGGCTAGGGCGGGCGATCGGCGGCGGCCTGATGTTCGCCGGCCACCTCTTGTTCGCCGTCAATGTTTCGCTGATGGTGTGGGGCAGGTTGCCGCAACAGGCGCCGGATCTGCGCGCGGCCGGGGTGCCGGCGTGACTCCGCAAAGCCGGAATCTGGTGGCGATCCTGGGCGGCTCCGCCGCCATTTATCTCGCGCTTGCGATGATGATGGGCGTGCTGCCCGGCATCTGGCTGTCGGACGTGCCGCCCGGCCCCGGCGTTTCGCCGTTGACGGCCGAGCAGGAGGCCGGGCGGGCGGTTTATGTCTCCGAGGGCTGCGCCTATTGCCATACGCAACAGGTTCGCCCGCTGGCCATGGACAGCATATTCGGGCGCGCATCAGCCCCGGGGGATTTCGTCTACCAGACACCCCAATTGCTGGGGTCGGAACGCACCGGCCCCGATCTCTCCAATATCGGCAGCCGACAGTCGAGCACGGTGTGGCAGTTCATGCATCTCTACCAGCCGCGCTCGGTGGTGCCGCAATCCATCATGCCGGCCTTCCCGTGGCTGTTCGAGGTGGTGGATCAGCCACCGCCGGGCGAATCCGCTGTACCGGTGCCGAAGAATTTTGCGCCGCCACAGGGGGTGATTGTTCCCGGGGCGCGGGCGCGGGCATTGGTGGCGTATCTGCTCGCGCTGAAGCAACCTGCCTTGCCGCAAGCGGCGACAACAGCGGCTCCTGCTCCTGCCGCATCTCCCCCGAGTGCTGCGCCGGCGGGGTTTGACGCCGCCGCCGGGTCCCGGCTGTTCGCCGGCCATTGCGCCGTCTGCCACGGCCCCGCAGGGGCCGGCGTGGCGGGCGTCTTTCCTTCTCTGGCCGGCGATCCCGTGGTCAATGCCACCGATCCAACCGAGCAGATCCGCACCGTGCTGCATGGCCGCTCCGGTAAGACGATCAACGGCATCGCCTATGCGGGCGCCATGCCGCCCTTCGCCGCACAGATTTCCGACCAGCAGATCGCTGACATCATCGATCATGAGCGCAGTTCATGGGGCAACCATGGGCCGCTGGTGACGACGGCGGATGTTGCCGCGCAACGGGCGCAGCCCTGAAAAAGGAGACAACGATGTTCATATGCGGGCCAGCCGACCCGGCGGGACCCCTCCTCGGCAATCTGCTGGTGGCGAGTGCCGGCGGCGTCATCACCCTGCTTTGCATCGCCGCCGCGGTGAAGATGCTGATTTCCCCAGGCGAGAACGCGGCTGACCATCCCAAGCGCCGCGTTCTCGCCGCCGACCGTTGAGCCCGACCCGATGCCCGAACCGCGCTTTCGCATCTTCATCGATGATCAGGAGCAGCCGGACATTGACCATGTTCCGCCGGCTGTCGTCACCGTCGATACGCGGCGCCTTCGCGACGGTGAGCACCGGTTGCGCATCGAGGCGCAGGACGCCACCGGCGATACCGGGGTGAGGATCGTGCCGTTCGTCGTCCGCAATGGCCCGGGCATTACCATCTTCGGTCTCAACGACGGCGCGACGGTCCATGGCGCGATGACTTTCGGCGTCAACGTGTTCGGCGCCGAGGAGCCCTTCGTGCCGGGGCGGGCGGAAACCCGTTCGCCGACACCGGTCTGGCTCTGGGTGCTCAGCCTGGTGATCGTTGCCTGGTCTGCCTGGTACATCGCCACCGAATGGAGCCCGCCGCCCGAATTCGCCAACACCCCGACCTACGCTGGACAGTGATGCGGCTCTTTTGACGATAAGGCGCTGTTGAGCCGGAAATGCTGCGGCTACGGTGGCCTTGCTGAGCCGCAGGAGCCGCCATGCCCGTCTTTCGCCCCAAGCCGAACGCCATCCAGGCCATTTTTGGCCGTTCCCGTGCGGTCATCGGCGTTATTCATTCGCGTCCCCTGCCGGGTTCGCCCGCCTATGACGGCGAGCCGATGGAGGACGTCATCGGTTTCGCCCTGGCCGAGGCCGCCCGCTATCGCGATGGCGGCGTCGATGGCCTGATCGTCGAGAACCACGGTGATATCCCGTTCGCCAGGCCTGATGCGCTGGGTCCGGAGACCGCCGCCTGCATGGCGGTGATGACCCGGGCGGTGCGGCTGGCGAGCGGCCTGCCGGTGGGCGTGAACGTGCTGGCCAATGCGGCCGTACCGGCCCTCGCCGTGGCCAAGGCGGCCGGGGCGGTTTTTGTCCGCGTCAACCAGTGGGCCAACGCCTATGTCGCCAATGAGGGCCTGATCGACGGCCCGGCCGGCGCCGCCGCCCGCTACCGCGCCTGGCTGCAGGCCCGCGAGGTGCGCATCTTCGCTGACGTGCACGTCAAGCACGGGGCACACGCCATCGTCGCCGACCGCTCCATTCCGGAAATGGCGCGCGATGCCGAGTTCTTCGATGCCGACGTGGCGATCGCCACCGGCCAACGCACCGGCGATGCTGCCACGCTGGCGGAACTCGCGGCCATCGCCGAGGGCTGCTCGCTGCCGGTGGCAGTCGGGTCGGGGGTCACCCCGGACAATGTCGGCGATATTTTCACCGTGGCGTCCGCCGTCATCGTGGCCAGCTGGCTGAAGGTGGACGGTGTGTGGTGGAACCAGGTCGATCCGGATCGTCTTCGCACCTTCATGGCGACGGCCAACCGTGCCCGCGCCTGACGCGCGCACTGAGAGGTGGCCGGGTTCCTCGAGACAGCGTTTCGCTGCCGTTAAGTGGAGCCTCTGCCGGTGGGTATCGTAGGGTAGCGTTGTCGCGGTGTCACGCAGCGAGGGCGAAGCCCGACCGGAGTCAAGGCCTTACCTTTACCCGCATCGTGGCAAAGCCCTGCGCTACTATAGAACGACATCATGTCGATCCGCAGCCGAGCGCCGAAAATGGCAGATTTTCCAAATGCCCGTTGCGAAAGCGGGCGTATGCTGCACCTGCGTTCCAAGGGGCTTCCCTCAGCTACGGCGCACAGATGGCTAGGCTAACATAATGATAAAATTGCATCTTTCTAGATGCGGGTAAAGGTAAGGAGTCAAGGCCTTACCTTTACCCACACAGGGGATTCGCATATGGGAAATCCTTGACGGTAGGGGCTTGCGTGGGCTGGGGCGGATGGATTCGAAGCATGGGATTGATCGGAGGATCGGCCCATGGAGGATTTCGTCGGGTGCTTCGCGGGCGTTGACGACCCGCGCCGGCCGAATGCCCGCCACAACCTGCACGAGTTGCTGATCATCGCGCTTTGCACGGTGCTCTGCGGCGGCGAGGACTGCTCGGACATGGCGCTGTTCGGGCAGTCGAAGGAGCCATTCCTGCGGCAGTTCCTGCGCCTGAAGCACGGCATCCCGAGCCACGACACGTTCAGCCGGGTGTTCCGTCTGCTCGATCCGAAGCGGTTCCACGCCGCCTTCCAGACCTTCATGCAGCGCTTTGCCGAGACCATCCAGGGCGTGGTAGCGATCGATGGCAAGACGCTGCGGCATTCCTTCGACCGCGCGTCGGGCAAGTCGCCGCTGCATTTGATCAGTGCCTGGGCTGCGGATCAGCGGTTGGTTCTCGGGCAACTGGCCGTGGACGGCAAGTCGAACGAGATCACGGCGGTACCGAAGCTGCTGGAAATGCTGTCGCTCAAGGGCTGCATCGTCACCGCGGATGCCATCAACTGCCAACGCGCCATTGCTGCGCAGGTGGTCGAACAAGGCGGCGACTACGTGCTGGCGCTGAAGGGTAACCAGCCCAGCCTCTACGAGGACGTCCGCCTCTTCCTGGACGACCCGCAGCGCGCGGCCGAGGTCACCCATACCACCGTTGACGGCGACCACGGCCGCATCGAGACCCGCACCAGCATGGTCTCGACCGAGATCGACTGGCTGCAGGAGCGCCATACCTGGCCGGGACTGGCCGCCATCGGCAAGGTGGTCCGCATGCGCGAAGTCGGCGCCAAGGTTACCAGCGAAACCGCCTACTATCTGCTCAGCACACCGCTCAACGCAGTGCGTTTCGGCGACGCTGTCCGCAGCCATTGGGGGGTTGAGAACGGTCTGCACTGGGTGCTCGACGTCACCATGAACGAGGACCAGACCCGGAACCGCTTGGATAACGGGCCGGAGAACATCGCCCTATTGCGCCGTATGGCCATCAACCTGGCCAAGCTCGAAGGCTCCAAGGCGTCAATGAAGAGCAAGCTCAAGCGAGCAGGCTGGGACGACAGCTTCCTCCTACGCCTGCTCACCCAGGCCGGGCGCCAAATGCGATAGCCCTGTTTACCCACATCCCCCTTGCATGCGTAAATCGCACAAATCCTGAGCAATACAGGGTGAGTGGGGGGTGGTGATGTTGAACCCATGGGAATGGGCCAAGGCGCAGTTTGGTCGGGTGAAGCTGGGTGACTCCAGGAGGACTGAGCGGGCCGTGAAGGTGGCTGCGGCGATGGCGGAGCGCGGCTGCGGGAATGTCCCCTTGCAGGCGAAGACGTTTGGGGAGGCGAAGGCGGCGTATCGGTTGTTCGACGCGGAGGAGGTGACGCACGGGGCGATCACGCAGCAGCATCGCGACCAAGTGATCGCGCTCGCCTGTGCGGCGGATGAACCGGTTTTGGCCATTCACGATGACATGCTGGTGGACTTGTCGCACCGGCACAGCCTGACCGGGTTGGGTCCGATCGGCAACGGCCACGGCCGGGGGTTCATGGCCCACTCGTGCCTGATGGTGCGATCCACCGGCGAGATACTTGGCCTGGCGCATCAGACGGTCTGGGCCCGCAAGGAGAGGGTGCGGAAGAAGCGGCGCCTGCTCAAGGCGTTGAAGAAGCGTCGTCTGGCCACGGCGCGATCGAAGCAACGCCAGCCCCGGCCGAAGCCGCCGCGGGGGCGGACCGAAGCGGCAGTGTGGGAAGAGACCATAGCGGCAATCGGTCGGTGCCCGCAGGGCAAGCGGTGGATCAGCATCGGCGACCGCGGCGCCGATGTGTTCACGCATTTCGAGAAGTGCCTGCAGCTGAACTGGCAGTGCCTCGTGCGCCTGGCGCATGACCGCGTCCTGCTGGATGGCGGGCGCCTGCTGGGCAAGGCGCGCGCGCTCGCCCCCATGGCGCGGCGCCTGACCGAGATCAAGGGGAGGCGCGTCTTACTGAACGTCTCCTGGTTCGATGCTCAGGTGATGCGGCCGCGGTGCTGCAGTAGTGGCCATAGCCAGGCGATCGGCTGCTCCGTTGTGCGGGTCTGGAACGACGCCGAGCGGATGGAGTGGGTTCTGCTGTCGACACTGCCGGTGACGACGGCGGAGGCGGCGTTCGAGAAGGTTGACTGGTATAAACTCCGTTGGCTGATCGAGGAATTTCATAAAGGATTGAAAACAGGCTGTGTGATCGAGCGGCCGCAACTACGCACCGCTGAGCGGTTCCTGCCGCTGTTCGCCATCGCGTCTGTCGTTGCGGTGCGTTTGCTACAGAGCCGCGCCGATGTGCGGGCCTGTCCCGACGGCCCGGTCGCCGCAGATGAGCAGACAATCGAGATTTTGGCATTGGCGCTCAACCGTTCCCCCGACGCGCTGCTGACCAACCGCGATTTCGCCCACGGTGTCGCGACGTTTGGCGGCTTCCTTGATCGCAAGGGCGATGGTGAACCGGGCTGGCAGACCCTCTCGCGCGGCTCGCAGGTCTTCAGCTTCATCCTCTTCGGGTTCAATCTCGCGCTGAATCTAGGATGTGGGTAAAGGTAAGGAGTCAAGGCCCTCATGGCTCCCCTCATTTTCAAATCGCACCGAACATCTCGACGAAGACTGGCTGGGCGTTCAGCAACTCGGCGAACTTTTCGACCAGCGGCAGCAGCCGGTGTTCCGGCATGGTTGGGATGAGTTGGAAGAGCATGATTCCCTGGCGCAGCAGCGAGTGGGTGCGCCGCTTGGTGGTGTTGGACTTGAGCAGCCGGTCGAAGCCGAGCGCTTCCCCGGCGGCGCCAAGCAGGGTCAGCAAGGCGACTGCAAAGGCATTGATCAGCCACAGCCGGTCGCGGCGATCGGGGGTGCTGACGTGGACCTCGCTCATGCCCATACCGAAACGGATGTCCTTGCTATCACGGAACTGGCATTCGATGCCCCAGCGCTTCGCGTAGAGGTTGATCAGCTCACGTGCCGGCTTGTCGATGGCGGGGGTGACCAGGCACCAGGGCTCTTTCATGCCTTTGGCCTGCACGCACACGACGGTACCGACCGGATAGGTGAGGCCGGTGACGGTGGCGCCATGCAGCACGCGGGCCCGCCCGCCCGGACCGACCCAGTCGCCCGCCTTGCGGCGCTCGCCATTGGCGGCGGTCACCATAATGTTGGCGCGCATGCGGATGACGAAGTCGAACTTCAGCTCCTCGCGCAGCACACGATAGAGCTTGTGATCACAGAAGCCGCGATCGGCGACGAGGGTGACCTCGGTCCCGTTTGGCAGCGCCGCGGCGAAGCGCACGAGTACCTGATATTCGTAGTAGTTGCGCCGCCCCTTCAGCGTGTTCGCCGCGACGGTCAGCCAGTACAGCGGCGTCGCCCGCCCGTGACGGGTGAGCAGAGACAGCATGAGCGTGGTCTGGCCGTCGGCGTCGAAGTCGGTCCAGTCCAGGGCAACGGCGATCTTCGCCCGCTGGCCGACGATGAAGGGTACCCAATGGCCCAGCAGGGCATCGACATCGATGCCCTCGTTGGCCAGCATGCGGTCGACCTGCTTGACCGCGTGTTTGGTGGTCAGCCCACGCGCCAGCGCCAGGCCCTGTCCGATCAGCGCGACCGCCATCGAGGCGGAGTGGATCGCCCCCAGCGTGGCGCCGGCCAGCGAGAGAATGCGCTTGGCATGCAGGCAGTCGCCGAACAGGGTCTTCAGGTAGCGCTGGACGCCTTCGAACGAGATCTGCTTGCTGGCTGACAAGGCACGGCCCTCTGCTTCGGATGATGAGGGCTCGAATCGTACTTTCTCGACCTTGGCAACAGGGATTCAGGGTGGGCAATATTTGAACGCCAAGCCGCCGACCACGATTCTTTTCGTAAACCTGCCGCGTCTTACCCGATTCTTTTCTTTATTACGTTCCGTAGTCCAAATGAGGGGAACCCTGAGGTCAAGGCCTTACCTTTACCCGCATCGTGGCAAAGCCCTGCGCTACTATAGAACGACATCATGTCGATCCGCAGCCGAGCGCCGAAAATGGCAGATTTTCCAAATGCCCGTTGCGAAAGCGGGCGTATGCTGCACCTGCGTTCCAAGGGGCTTCCCTCAGCTACGGCGCACAGATGGCTAGGCTAACATAATGATAAAATTGCATCTTTCTAGATGCGGGTAAAGGTAAGGAGTCAAGGCTGTTCAACGCTATGAAATAGCGAGGAGCATGAGGAGGTTGTCGATGCCTGCGAGGGCGGCGCGGTAACGGTCCTGGCTGAGGGTATTGGTCTGGTTGGCCTTCAAGATGTTGAAGGCGAAGCTGCGCAGGCGAGCGAACAGGCCGGGGTTTGTGCGGATGCGCGATCTGTCTTCGCCCATGGTGACGTCACGGCTGTAGTGAGATGTGGTCTCGATGCCCCAGTGCCCGCGGATGGCATCGGCGGCGCGGGCGGCGGTGATTGGCGTGTTCGATATGTAGAAAGCGGTCTCGGACGAGTGGCTCAGCAGCCCGGTCTTGCTGTTGCGGCTATAGACCTTGCGTTCGACCCGGATGATGGCAGCGACGTGGGGGTGCCAGTCGGTGCTGGCTAGTTCATCGGCGGGATCGAAGACGGTGACGGTGCGGCTTTCGTCGCGGTTGCGTCCGTTGTTGTGGCTGTGAGCAAACCCGAGCGGTGCCGCGGTCGCGGAGATTTCCTAGATCTGCTGGTGCGGGGTCGGCTGGTTGTCCTTGACCTGGACGATCAGGGCGATGTTGGCTTCTGCGGCGACCTCGAAATGTTTTTTTGACAGTGCATCGCATCGAGCGTGCCGATGGCACCGGCGGCGACACCGAGTTCGGCCAGCAGCGTCTGCGCCGCCGGGATCTCGTTGGACTTCTCGGCGATGTCGATATGGGCGAGCACAAGGGCGGTGTCAGTGGCGAACGCGCTGAGCACCTGGGCGGCGGCACGGTCACGGAAATTGTCGAAACTACCGCGCAGCGTCTTGCCATCGAGGGCGATGGTGCCCTGTCCGGGTGTAGCGCGTGCCGCCTGCAGCAGCGCGGCCTGGCGGCGGAAGGCCGTCTCAACCGCAGCCGGGTCGAGCCCCTGGAGAATGTAGCGGACGGCGGTGTGAGCCGGTGCACGGCGCCAGGTCAGCCCGAAGACCGTGTTGAGTCTTTGACGATGCATGTCGATGAAGGTGACGATGCCGCGGCAGGAGTTGCAGCCAGTCACGATGGCAAGGATGGAGAACAGCAGCACATGGGGCAGCGTGTAGAGCTTCCCCTGCGCCCGACGTGGATCGGGAACGTCTGCCAGCAAGCCCAACAACGGCGCGAATGCAACCACGGCAACCTCCGATTCGGTTGCCGCCCCAAGAGTCAGACATCCCGCGGTTCGGGAATCCCCTTTCTTATCAGCTCCTTCACTTCGGCCCACAGGTGTTGCCGTACGGACTCAGGTCAACCAGTCCAGCAGCGTTGAACAGCCTTGCGACCGGAGTGACCCCGCGACAAAAAAATTTACGCTGCCGCAGATTTCCTTGCGTGACCGTAATATGCATGGTCCGGCGTCTGCGCGCGTAACTGCTCACCCCCCCCCCGAAAATGAGAAACTCACGCCTTATTAGAGCCTGTTTGACCAGAATTATCCGTCGTGCCTTGATCTCTCACAGGCGGTTTTGGAGGGGAGTGGTCGTCAATCTTCCCGTGGTTGGCCTGACGGAAAACCGTCAGGATTTGTGAAGTGCCTTGCCTTTTGGGCAGTTTGCAGGCGGCGTTGGCATGTGCTGAAGGTTGCGCAGGGCGGGTAGGAACGGCTTCCAACACGGGCTCCCAGGAGGGACGTGCGATGTGGACGGCGGAACAGCGTGAGCAGTACAAGAATGACGGTCGGCGCTACCCGAGCGATCTGACAGATGCCGAGTGGGCGACGATTGCTGCCGTTTTTTCAATTTATGCGACCCTGACGGCCGATCTGCGGGAAATGGTCAACGCCTGTTTCTACCTTGAGAAGACCGGCTGCGGGTGGCGCTATCTCCCCAAGGACTTTGGCCCGTGGCAGACCGTCCGGACTTGGTATGACCGGTTTCGCGCCGATGGCATCTGGGCCGATATCGCGGGGTTGTTGATACGTGGCGTCCGCCAACGGTGCGGCAGGCCGGCGGAGCCGGAGACGGTGATCCTCAACTCGCAGAGCGTGGTGTCCGGTCCCCAGGCGGGCGAGCGGGGCGTGGACGGCAACAAGCGGATCAAGGGCATCAAGCGGCACGTGCTGGCCGGCTCGCTCGGCTTCGTGTTGGCCGTGCTGGTCACGGCTGCCAATGTCCATGATAGCACGGTGGCGCCGCCGCTTCTTGACCGGGCCGCCGAGGCCGGCTGGGCGCCAAAGCGCGTAAAGGTTGACGCAGCCTATTGCAATGCGTCGTTCATTTTGCGGTAGTTGAGCATTCAGATGTCCCTGATCATCTGCCTACGACAATGAAAGATGCCTGTGCTGCTGAGGCTGCTTCAATACACGGCTCCGCCGTCATGCGGTTTCATTTTTAGCCATTAACCGCAATATTAATGACGCAGAGCACTATGTTGGTCCGCGGGTGGCGGCGGCGGCTGAGCGACACGGCATGGAGGTCCAGATTTCATCCAGGGAGGCCGGCATCCCCGGCTTCAAGCCGCTGCCAGTGCGCTGGCGCATCGAGGCGACTTTCGGCACCTTGACCAATCGTTACCGCCGCCTGACTCGTAATTTGGAACAAAGTCCAGCCGCCGCAGAAGATGCGGTCGAGATTGCCAATGTCCACCGCGTCCTTCGCGCCTACTGCCGCAAAAAAGCGTCTATGGGATAGTCAAACAGGCTCTCAGCCGCTTCCGGTGCCCGAAAGGCACGGTCGCGTAGGCCCGCTCACCGCGCGGGCTGCGGCCATACAGGCGAGCCATGTCGGTCATCACGCCGCATTCATCGAGGAATACCAGGCGCTTCGGAGCAATTCCGGTAACCGGGGCAAAACCCCGGGTAAGCAGGTGCAGCATACGTCCGCCCACGGAACGGCGGCCGCAGAAATCTGCCATTTCTCGACGGCCAAACCCGGATCGAACCGCTGTCGTTCCGATTTCGCCCGGGGTTTTGCCCCAGTTACCAATTCCGCCAACCCCACCGACCGGGTTGGTCCACCACCGCGCACGCGCCCGGGCCACGTCCGGGCGATCCTGTTCAGCCGCGTGGAAGGTCCGTTTCTTTCACGTCGAGTCCAAGCGCCGCAGCGCCCGGCCCACTGTCCAGGGATGGACCCACACGCCGGTTTCCTCGCCCAGTCGGTCACGGCACTCGGTGAGGGTCAGGGCATTGTTCTCCTCCAGCGTGTGCTGCAACACCGCCAAGACCCCGTCCCGGATCACCGGCTTCGGCCCGCAGATCTTTGGCTTGGGCGCACGCCGCCCCTCATCGCGGGCCGCCGCCACCCAGCGATAGACCGTCGCACGGTCCACCAAGAACCGCGCCGCCACGGTGTTCGGCACCTCACCCGCTGCAACCGCCTCCAGCACACGGGCGCGCAGGTCTGTCGAATAGGCTCCAGCCATGCATACCTCCGCCCCCTACATGGGAGGAGCCGGGGGTCGTCGCAACTAACCTGCGGTTTGCTCTAATCTTGGTGCCTATGGGGGTTGCCCCCCGGGCTTCTCTGATCGCGACGCCAAACGCGGTGCAAATCATAATCAATTCAATTCCTGAGACCTCGCAGGCCACGCCGGCCGAGGAGCACCGCTCGCCATGCGACGTGTCCGACGGAGCGGGTATTTGAGGCGGTCGAACAACCGAGCACTGCGGGTGCGGTTGTGTTCGCGAAATGATTCACAACCGAAGATTGGATGGCAAGGTTGGTTCCATGCTATCCGGTTGTCACCCGCAGCTACCAGATATGGTAGCCCGCATAGGCAACCAATATATTACCGCCTATTCTGGCATATTCGCCGAATTTTACGAAAGCCGGCGTATATATCGCAATAACATTCAAAATTTGTTAAATAAACGCCGCTTCCTTTGCTTTTAGACGCTTGGCAACCCATACGCGACGCCGCACACAAGGTGTTGGGGTTGTGGGTGACAACCTCACCCATCCCCTCATTTCGCTTTCGGCATTAACCAGCAAAGCAGGCCGCTTTGCGCCAGCATTTCCGCGAACCTCTGCATCAGCGGCAGGAGCCGATGCTCGGGCATGTTCGGGATCAACTCGTAGAGCATGCATCCCTGGCGGAACAGCGAATGCGTGCGTGTTTTCGACGTGTTGGACTTGAGCCTGTCGGTCCATGCCCAGGCTCTCCCCGGCCGCTCCGAGCATGGTGAGCAGCACCATGGCGAAGGCACTGATGAGCAGCAGCCGGTCCCGTCGCTCCGGGTCGGCGATGCGGATCTCGGACATCCCCATGCCGAAGCGCAGATCCTTGGTGTCTCGGAAGCTGGGCTCGATGGTCCAGCGCCGCGAATATCGCTTGATCACCGTCCCGACAGGTGCCGCGGCGTCGCTGGTCGCGAGGCACCACGGCTCCTTCATGTCACGGGCATGCACACAGACGACGGCACCCACCTGATAGGCATGCGACGCGGTGACGCGGGCGCCCCGGAGCTTGCGCGCCCGACCCGATTTGCCGACCCATTCGGCGGCGGTCCGCGTCTCGCCGGAGGCATCGGTGACGTGGATGTTACCACGGAAGCGAATGACATAGGCGAAGCCAAGCTCAGTCAGATAGGCGAACAGCTTGTGATCACCGAAGCCGCGGTCGGCCAGGATGGTGACACGGCAGCCGGGCGGGACGATCTGTAACAATCGCCGCAGACACGCATCCTCGAAGTCGTTGCGCTGATCCTTCAACTCGTCCTTCCATACGGACAGCCACAACAATGGCATCGCCCGGCCATGGTCGGTCACGAGATTGAGCGCAAGAGTGGCCTGGTCGTCGCCGTCGAAGTCGGTCCAGTCCATGGCAACGACGATCTCCTCGCGCGTGCCGATCAGATGCGGCACTTGGTGTGCAGGTCCGGGCCGTAGAGGCCGTGAATGAACGCGTCTATGTCCTTCAGCCGTCCGCCGTCGCGCAGGCCCGCCGTTGCCGTGTCCATGCCGCCCATTCATCCCAAAACACTCCAGGATCTGGTAGAGACTCGGCTCGAATCGGCGCAAGATGTGGGAGGAAGAAAATGAGGGGAGTCCTGAGCTCGGCTTTCCGCCGTCGGTTTCTTGAGCGTACCGGTTTGGCAGAGTGCCGTGGAACGGACAACTGGAGTCGTCAGGCGGCGTAGCACACGGTCTCGACGAGACTCTGCAGGAGAGTCGTGGGAATTTCGATGACGTTCCTTGCCTGGCCGGGACATCGAAAAATGCGGTGGGCACCAAAGTGCCCGGCGGACGGCGGCGATGGCGTCGCTGAAGGTGGGTTCCTGCTTGGCATACCAGGCGGCCCCGCGCGGGCGCAGGGCGGTAGCCTGCGCTGCCATCAACTCGCCGGCCCACAGCGTCACCAGCGAGAACAACCCGAGCAGCGCCGGCGTGGTGCGCAGGATGGCCTGGTCCGACCATTGCCGCTGGGTCTCGACGCCGAGATGGCGGCGGACTTCCTGAAACGTCGTCTCGACGCGCCACCGCGAGACGAAGCAGCCCAGGATCTCCGCCGGTGTGTCGTCGAGGTTGGTGCTGAGGAAGGCCTGCGGCTCGCGCTGGCCGGACGGATCGCGCACCAGCACCCAGCGGAGCGGCGCCGGCGGCAGGCCGGCATGGTACCAGACCGCGGTGCCGGAGACGATTTCGACCAGCCGGGTCTCGCCACCATACCAGTCGGTCACCTGCAGCTTGGTCCAGACGGTTGCCGGGTTCGCCAGCACGGCGCTGAGCTTGGGCAGAGGCTTGCCTTTCAGCGCCGGCCGGCCGCGCTGGCCGGGCGGGCGCGGCAGGGCCGGCGCGAACAGGTTGGCATCGAGCCGCAGGCGGGTGATCAGACGGACGCGGCGGCGGACCGCGGCGATCAGTTCGAGGGTGGCGAAGCTGCTGTCGCCGACGATGGCGATGCGGCGGTCGGGCAGCCAGCGCCTTGTCTGCAGGATCGCCTGGATCGCCCAGCGGGTCAGCGGCTTGTGGCGCCGGCCCCGCTTCTCGTTGCAGCGCTGCGATGGCGCCAGGATGGTCAGGAACGGCAGCGCCCAGCGCCGCTTCGCCCACGGAACCGGCAGCACCACCATCAACGACAGCCAGCGCAGGCCGCTGGTTTTGACGAAGAAGCCGCGCGAGGACCGCACCGGATCGCGGTAGATGCCGCGGGCTGCGATGTTCGGCCCCCAGCGGCGTTCGATGGTGTCGTCGATGCCGATCACCACCTCGCCGGTCGGCAGCAAGGCGTCGAGCAGGTGGATGAGCAGTCTGCGCGCCAGGGCGTGCGAATTCCAACGCGCCTGGCTCAGGACTTCGTGGAAGCGGCCGAAGCTCGGCTGGTCGGCCAGCCCCATCACCCGCAGGGCGGCGCTGACCGTCCGCTGGCTTGGTGCCAACACCGCGCCGGCGACCAGGACCAGCACGCGCTGCCAGACCGGCGCGGTGAAACAGTCGCGGAACGGCGCCAGCCAGCTGGCCAGCAGCGACGGCACGGGGAGAGTGCCGGGGGAAACGGGGGCGGCGGGGGTGCAATCGGGCGTCATCGAACCCGTAGAATCGAACGACGCCCGTGGCGCAAGCCGCGCCGTGGCGCCGCTCATCCGCGGCGATGCGCCGTCCCCGGGCCACCGATAATATAGTGAGCATGACCGACGGCATCGTCCAGCGCATCGAGCGATTTACCTTCAGCCGCGGCGCCGTGCTGGTCGAGCGCCGCAACCGCGGCTACTCGCTCTACCACGCCGCCTCCGGGGCGCCGGTCGCACGCCTGCGCCCGAACGCCGACAACGATCGCGTCGAGGTGCTCTACTGGTCACTCGGGAAGGAACGCTGGTCACCCACCGGCCCGTTCGGCCGCACCGTCCTGCCGCTCGAAGACGCCCTCCGCTTCATCGCCACCGAGGATATCTTCTGGGCGCTGATCTGATGCGCCCGCGGAATCACCGACGGAAAGTCGAGCTGAGGGTGACAACCGGATAGGCATGGTTGGTTCTTCCCGGTCGGGATCACCGGGCGTATGTGGCGTTGGCGCAGGCCAGCACTTGCAGTCGGGCTGCTGCAGCGCTTCCCCAGCCACCCGGCGCGGTCGGCCGCGTTCGGGACGGGGCGGATCGCGTCCTGATCCAGCAGCGTCTTCTCATTCTGCCATGTGCGGGCCGCTTCGGGTGCTTCCTGCCGCAAGGCTGTTCAACGCTGCTGGACTGGTTGACCTGAGTCCGTACGGCAACACCTGTGGGCCGAAGTGAAGGAGCTGATAAGAAAGGGGATTCCCGAACCGCGGGATGTCTGAGAGCCTGTTTGACCAGAATCATCCGTCGTGCCTTGATCTCTCACAGGCGGTTTTGGAGGGGAGTGGTCGTCAATCTTCCCGTGGTTGGCCTGACGGAAAACCGTCAGGATTTGTGAAGTGCCTTGCCTTTTGGGCAGTTTGCAGGCGGCGTTGGCATGTGCTGAAGGTTGCGCAGGGCGGGTAGGAACGGCTTCCAACACGGGCTCCCAGGAGGGACGTGCGATGTGGACGGCGGAACAGCGTGAGCGGTACAAGGATGACGGTCGGCGCTACCCGAGCGATCTGACAGATGCCGAGTGGGCGACGATTGCTGCCGTTTTTTCAATTTATGCGACCTTGACGGCCGATCTGCGGGAAATGGTCAACGCCTGTTTCTACCTTGAGAAGACCGGCTGCGGGTGGCGCTATCTCCCCAAGGACTTTGGCCCGTGGCAGGCTCCTCGCTGTTTCATGTGGGTAGCCCACACGCGCAGGTTGAGTGTTGGGGCGACCGGCCGATGACCTGGCTGGTGACGGGGCGCAGCGAAAGGGGTTGATCCTGGTGCGCAACCTGGCATGGCTGCGCACCGGAAAGACCGGAGCGATCGAGCATGCGCGACACCGACCTGCTACAAGCGGCGCTGGGACTGGGGACGCCATGGGCGGTGTCTGGCAGCCGGTTCGATGCGTTGGCGCGGCGGCTGGACATTGACATCACCTTCGCCAAGGGCGCGCGGTTTGCCTGCCCGTGCTGTGAGGCAACGGGTTGTCCGGTCCACGACACCGAACAGAAGTCGTGGCGGCATCTTAGCTTTTTCCAGCACGAGGCGTATCTGAATGCGCGTGTGCCGCGGATCAGGTGTGAGGTCTGCGGGGTCAAGCGGGTGAATGTGCCGTGGGCACGCGAAGGCAGCGGCTTCACGCTGCTGTTCGAGGCCATGCTGATGCCCCTGCTGCGCAGCACGCCGGTGGCGGAGGTGGCACGCCATGTCGGCGAGCACGACACCAGGCTGTGGCGGGTTCTCCACCACTACGTCGACGAGGCGCGGGCGCGCGACGACCACAGCACGGTCAGCCGGGCCGCCTGCGACGAAACCTCCGCGCGTCGCGGTCACGATTACGTCTCGTTGTTTGTCGATCTCGACGGTCCGCGCGTGCTGTTCGTCGCCAATGGCAAAGACGCGGCCACGGTCGGCGCCTTCGCCGATGACCTGAAGGCGCATGGCGGCGATCCCGCGCGCATCGAGGAAGTCTGCATGGACATGGGCGCCGCCTTCATTGCGGGCGCGGCCGCCCACCTGCCGCAGGCCGAGATCACCTTCAACCGGTTTCACATCGTCAAGATCATCAACGAGGGCGTCGACGAGGTGCGGCGGGAAGAACAGAAGAGCCGGCCGGAACTGAAGCAGAGCCGCTATGTGTGGCTCAAGAACGAGACCAACCTCTTCAGCGGCCAGCGCGAATTGCGCGACAGCCTCGCCCGCAGCAACCTCAAGACCGCCCGCGCCTACCAGATCCGGCTGACCTTCCAGGAGTTCTACCAGCAACCGACACGCAAAGACGCCGAGGTGTTCCTCAAGAAGTGGTACTTCTGGGCCACCCACAGCCGCCTGCCGCCGATGATCGACGCCGCCAGGACGGTCAAGCGGCACTGGAACGGTATCCTTCGCTGGCACGACAGCAAGATCGCCAACGGCATCCTCGATGGCATCAACAGCTTGGTCCAGGCCGCAAAGGCCAAGGCTCGCGGCTACCGCTCCTCCCGCAACCTGCACGCGATGATATACCTCATCGCAGGCAAGCTCGAACTCGCCCTACCCACATGAAACAGCGAGGAGCCAGAAAGCGGTCTCGGACGAGTGGCTCAGCAGCCCGGTCTTGCTGTTGCGGCTATAGACCTTGCGTTCGACCCGGATGATGGCAGCGACGTGGGGGTGCCAGTCGGTGCTGGCTAGTGCCCTGCGTCGCTCATAATGCTGGGTAGAGCCTCTTCAGTTTCACCCGGGCATCGGCCGTGGTGAATTGCCAATCGGCTTTGGTGTGGTGTCGGTTGCGGCGGGCCTGCCAGGCGGCGACTTCGTCCATCAGGGTCTGCTTGTCGGGGATGCGGCGATCGAGACACTGCGACGCCAGGACGCCGAGTTCGGACTCGGCCATGTCCAGCCAGCTGCCGTGCTTGGGGGTGTAGTGCCATTCGAAGCGCTCGACGAGCCGACGCGCCTCGGCGGCCGGAAAGGCTTCGTAGAGCGACGCCGCCTTGTGGGTGTTGAGGTCTTACCTTTACCCGCATCTAGAAAGATGCAATTTTATCATTATGTTAGCCTAGCCATCTGTGCGCCGTAGCTGAGGGAAGCCCCTTGGAACGCAGGTGCAGCATACGCCCGCTTTCGCAACGGGCATTTGGAAAATCTGCCATTTTCGGCGCTCGGCTGCGGATCGACATGATGTCGTTCTATAGTAGCGCAGGGCTTTGCCACGATGCGGGTAAAGGTAAGGTGTTGAGGTTGTCCTGCACGAGGACGATCTTCTCGGCGTGTTGAGGTTGTCCTGCACGAGGACGATCTTCTCGGCGTGAGGAAAGTGCGTGTCGGACAATTCCTTGAGGACCTGCGCATAATCCACGGCGGCGTGGCGATCGGTCACCTTGACGTGCCGCCAGCCTTCCAGCGGTGCGAACATCATGAACAGGTTGGCGGTGCCGTTGCGTTCATACTCGTAGTCGTAGCGGGCAACCTGCCCTGGCTTCGCCGCGATCGGCACACGCGTTTCGGAAATCAACTGCTTTGCGGTCTCGTCCAGGCAGACCACGGGGCGGGTTGGGTTGTGCGGCCTTTGATAAACTTCCAGCACATCCTCCATGCTGGCTACGAAGGCGGCGTTGGCGTCCGGCGGGATGACCCATTGCTGTCGCAGGTGGGGCTTGAGCGTGTTTTTTTTAGCGTCCGCCCGATCGTGTTGTCGCTGGCCCGCTCAACGATGTTCAGCTCCACGACGGTCTCTTCCAGAAGCCGTAGCGTCCATTTCGCGCGTCCCGCTGGGGGCGCCGAACAGGCCAGGGCAACCAGCTTCGCCTCGGCTTCTCCATCAAAGATGCGTTTTCTGGCGGAGGCTGGCGAATGCTTGCAGGTCAGCACAGCATCGACGCCCTCTTCCACCAGCCGCTGGCGCGCCCGAGCAACTGTGTCGACGCTGGTCTCCAGGGCTGCGGCAATTTAGCTGTCACTCCAGGCTTCGCCGGCGTCCGACGCATCCGCCTTCAGCAGAATGCGCGCTTTCAGCTGCTGCCGCGCCGGGTGTTTGCCCTTGGTGATCAGCGCGGTCAGCCGGCCCCGCTCCTCATCGCTGAGCTTCACCACGTATTTTTTTACCGCGATCTCTTTGGCAGCCACAAATCGTCTCCGCTGGTCCTATGCGGAACGATCGAGTCAGACATCCACCGCAGAGTCAAGGACGCCGGGCACTAGGGCTCTGCGTCATTAATATTGCGGTTAATGGCTAAAAATGAAACCGCATGACGGCGGAGCCGTGTATTGAAGCAGCCTCAGCAGCACAGGCATCTTTCATTGTCGTAGGCAGATGATCAGGGACATCTGAATGCTCAACTACCGCAAAATGAACGACGCATTGCACTAGTTCATCGGCGGTATCGAAGACGGTGACGGTGCGGCTTTCGTCGCGGTTGCGTCCGTTGTTGTGGCTGTGAGCAAACCCGAGCGGTGCCGCGGTCGCGGAGATTTCCTAGATCTGCTGGTGCGGGGTCGGCTGGTTGTCCTTGACCTGGACGATCAGGGCGATGTTGGCTTCTGCGGCGACCTCGAAATGTTTTTTTGACAGTGCATCGCATCGAGCGTGCCGATGGCACCGGCGGCGACACCGAGTTCGGCCAGCAGCGTCTGCGCCGCCGGGATCTCGTTGGACTTCTCGGCGATGTCGATATGGGCGAGCACAAGGGCGGTGTCAGTGGCGAACGCGCTGAGCACCTGGGCGGCGGCACGGTCACGGAAATTGTCGAAACTACCGCGCAGCGTCTTGCCATCGAGGGCGATGGTGCCCTGTCCGGGTGTAGCGCGTGCCGCCTGCAGCAGCGCGGCCTGGCGGCGGAAGGCCGTCTCAACCGCAGCCGGGTCGAGCCCCTGGAGAATGTAGCGGACGGCGGTGTGAGCCGGTGCACGGCGCCAGGTCAGCCCGAAGACCGTGTTGAGTCTTTGACGATGCATGTCGATGAAGGTGACGATGCCGCGGCAGGAGTTGCAGCCAGTCACGATGGCAAGGATGGAGAACAGCAGCACATGGGGCAGCGTGTAGAGCTTAGTATAGAGTTTGTCCATCGAACGGGACAGACACCATGCGCAGCGTCATCGCCTACATCCGGGTCAGCACCGACAAGCAGGGCAAGAGCGGACTGGGGATCGAGGCTCAGCGTGCGGCCATTGCTCGGTTCGTGGAAGCCGAGGGGCTGGAACTGCTCGCCGAGCATGTGGAAGTTGAGACGGGCAAGGGCGCCGATGCGCTCGACCGCCGGCCGGTGCTGGCGGCGGCGCTGGCGCAGGCGCGCAAGGCAAAGGCCGCGGTGGTGGTGGCGAAGCTGGATCGGCTGTCCCGCGACGTGGCGTTCATTGCCGGGCTGATGGCGCAGCGGGTGCCGTTTATCGTGTCCGAACTCGGGGCCGACGCGGACCCCTTCATGCTGCACATCTATGCGGCGCTGGCGCAGAAGGAACGCGCCATGATCGCCGATCGGACCCGCCTGGCGCTGGCACAGAAGAAGGCGCAGGGCGCCGCGCTGGGCAACCGGACC
The DNA here is from genome assembly GCA_963709085.1 of uncultured Alphaproteobacteria bacterium. GTDB lineage: Bacteria > Pseudomonadota > Alphaproteobacteria > Acetobacterales > Acetobacteraceae > Rhodovastum. The sequence continues at coordinate 1,171,915 of CAVPVB010000007.1, read as the reverse complement.
AATCTGCCAGAGGCGCAGGCGAAGGGCGCAGCGGCGAACCGGGAGGGCGCGGAGGCCTTCGCCGCGAACGTGCTGCCGGTGGTGCGCGAGTTGCAGGCCGCTGGCGTCACGGCAACGCGGGCGATCGCCGAGGCGCTGAACGCCAGGGGCATCCGCACGGCGCGGGGTGGCGAGTGGCACCATTCGACGGTGCGGAACCTGCTTGCCCGTGGGGGCGGTTGATCGCTTCCGTTCGCCCCGGTTCAAGCGCATTCGCTACCGGAAGGCGGGACAGGTGTGGGGACAAATACCGATTTGGCCCAGAAATCCGCGGAAACCCTCGGGAGATGGCTCCCGGAGTAGGACTCGAACCTACGACAAAGCGGTTAACAGCCGCTTGCTCTACCAACTGAGCTATCCGGGACCAGCGCGGTGCGCCCGTATAGCGAACAGACCGGCGCGACGCAAACCCTGATCTATGCATGCCGCGCAGGCCACGCGCCCTGGCGTCGCGCGACGGTTGCTGTATGCTTCCGCTCGGCGCGAGAGTGGCGGAACGGTAGACGCAGCCGACTCAAAATCGGCCGGCGCAAGCCATGGGGGTTCGAATCCCCCCTCTCGCACCAGCCCCCCCCGCGGACCGCGGGAGCGGCCAGTTTCCCTCAGGCAGCCAGCGTGGCGGCCAGCCCGTCCGGCAGCGACGTCTCAGCCGCGATCCCGAGCAGCGCGCGGGCGCGTCCGGCATCGCCGACCGAAACCCGGATATCGCCCTCGCGCGGCGGCGCGAACGCGATCTCCGGCGCATAGCCGGCGACATTCCCAAGCGTCTGCGCCAGTTCAAGGATGCTGGTGCCGGTGCCGGTGCAGACATTCACCACCGCCGCCTGCGGCTGCGCCTGCAGCAGGCGCAACCCGGCGCGCAGATGGCGCACGGCATCGCCGACATAAACGAAATCGCGCAATTGCTGCCCGTCGCCGTGGATGGTCAGCTTTTCCCGCCGCGCAATCCGTCCGGCGAAGATGGAGATCACCCCGGAATAGGGCGAGTGCGGGTCCTGGCGCGGGCCGTAGATGTTGAAGAAGCGCAAGCCGATGGTGGGCACGCCATGCACGCTGAAAGCGATGGCGGCATGCAGCTCCGAGCCGAGCTTGTCGGCCCCGTAGGCACTGCGCGGCGCGGCAGGCAGGGCCTCGTGCGCCGGGCCCGGCTGGTTGCCGTAGACCGCGGCCGAGGAGGCATAAACCACCGGAATGCCGCCCGCCCGCCGCGCCGCCTGCAGCACCGCGACGGTGCCGCCCTGGTTGACGCGATGGCAGCCGGTCCAGTCCTCGTTCGCGCGGACCACCGAGGCGATCGCCGCGAGGTGGAACACCGCCTCGGCCCCGTCGAGCAGCCGGGCGAGCGCGGCCGGGTCGGCCACATCGTCCACGATCAGCCCGGCGCGCGCATCAAGCCGGCCGCGCTGACCGGTCGAGAGGTCATCGAGCACACGGACATCGTGCCCATCGGCCAACAAATCGTCGGCGAGGTGGGAGCCGATGAAGCCGGCGCCGCCGGTGATCGCGTAGACTGCCATCGCCTCTTTCCGTTGCCGCTCGCGGGGCGCGTCATGCGGATAAACAGAGACAAGTTGCACTTGGCCCGACAAGGCTCGCGCCGCGCGCTCAAACCACCGGCGTAAACACACCTAGGGTTGCCGATCCATTGCGTCAACATAATCCCTCAGGGCAATCGGGTGAAGGAAGGCCAGGGGCTCTGCCCCTGGACCCCGCTAAGGGCGGAGCCCTTAGAACCCATTCGTTTAGACAGTTGTTATGAGAGGGGGTCCAGGGGCCTCTCGGCCCTTGGCGGGTCCAGGGCAGAGCCCTGGCCTTCCTTCACCCGATTACCCTGCATAAACCCTGCCGGCCCGTGGCCGTCCGGCGCCGGAAACCTCACGTCGTCTGGCGATAGGCCTCAATCGCCCGCTGGGCGGCGGCCGCGGTGGGGGTGTTGGCACCGAGCGCCCCGAACACGTCGCCCACCAGCGCCCGTGTGGTATCGGCCAGGCTGGCCGCCGGGGTGGCGCTCATGGGGGCGCTGACGGCCCCGGCCTGCTGCGCGGTGTCCGCCGATGTGCCGGTTTCCTGCGTCCGGTGGCCCTTAGCGCCATGGCCGTGACCGGCGCGGCCCTGTCCCACCGCGACCGATAGCTGCGCGCCGAAACCGGAGCCGGAAGACGCGGCGAGCTTGTTGATTGTGGCGCCGGCCGCCACGCTCCCGAGCGCGGAAATCGCCATGGGCTCATCCTCCACGAATGATGCAGCGGATGCAGCAAACTCCGTGCCAGCCACAGGCGGCCGGGATCGGCCAGGCCCCGGGGCGTCCTGCCCGGCAGGTTATGCCGGGCGGCACGCCGGACCCAGGCGACTGATGCCTGGTGCCCGGCCCCTTCGCGCGCCAGCCTTAGCCGGCCCTCTCAGCCTCCCGCCGCGTCGAGCGCCTGGGCCAGGTCGTCCAGGATGTCGTCGATGTGCTCGATGCCGATCGACAGCCGCACATAGCCCGGCGACACCCCGGTCGCCGCCTGTTCCTCGCCGGTCAGCTGCGAGTGCGTGGTGCTGGCCGGATGGATCGCCAGGCTGCGCGCATCACCGATATTGGCCACGTGGTACAGCAGCTTCAGGTTGTCGATGAAGCGCCGTCCGGCCTCCGCGCCGCCCGCCAGCTCGAAGCCGACCAGCCCGCCCTGACCACGCGGCAGGTATTTGCGCGTCCACTCGCCATCCTGCCCGGTGGTGGTGGAAGGGTGGATCACCCGCGTCACCTCGGCGCGCTCCTGCAGGAAGTTGGCCACCGCCAGCGCATTGTCGCTGTGCGCCTTCATGCGCAGAGTCACCGTCTCGATGCCCTGCAGGAACAGGAAGGCGTTGAACGGGCTCAGCGCCGCGCCGAGGTCACGCAGCAGGGTGGTGCGCGCCTTGATGATGTAGGCGACCGGCCCGATCGGCTTGACCGCCTGCGTCCACACCGCGCCATGGTAGCTCGGGTCGGGCGTGTTCAGCGCCGGCTGGCGGGCGGCGTTGCCCTCCCAGTCGAAATTGCCGCCATCGACGATGATGCCGCCGATCGAGGTGCCGTGGCCGCCCAGGTATTTGGTCAGCGAATACACCACCACCGCGGCGCCATGCTCCAACGGCCGAACCAGAATCGGGGCGGCAGTGTTGTCCACGATCAGCGGAATGCCGAAGCGCTTGCCGATGGCGGCGACCTCGGCGATCGGGAACACCCGCAGCTTCGGGTTGGGCAACGTCTCGGCGTAATAGGCGCGGGTGCGGTCGTCGGTGGCGCGCGCGAAGGCCTCGGGATCGGAAGGATCGACGAAGCGGACCTCGATTCCCTCGTCCTTGAGCTGGTTGCGGAACAGGTTCCAGGTGCCGCCGTACAGGTCGGTCGAGGAGACGATGTTGTCGCCGGCGCGCGCCAGGTTTTTCACCGCGAAGGCACTGGCCGCCTGGCCGGAAGACACCGCCAGCGCCGCCACCCCGCCCTCCAGCGCGGCCACGCGCTTTTCCAGCACGTCGGTCGTCGGGTTGCCGATGCGGGTATAGATGTTGCCCAGTTCCGCCAGCGCGAACAGGTTCGCCGCGTGCTCGGTGGATTTGAACTGATACGAGGTGGTCTGGTAGATCGGCACCGCCACGGCCGTGGTGGCGGGATCGGCACGCCAGCCGGCGTGCAGGGCGAGCGTCTCGGGATGGGCAGTGGTCATGGAAGGCCTCCTTCTCGTTCTGGGGTGTTGAACCCCATTGCACGGCGTCGGGCAAGTATCCGTTCATTTATACGATCGATAACCGTATATCTGCCGCCGCGGGCAAGCCCGTTCACTCGACGCCACGGGCCCTCAGCGCCTTGGCCAGTTCGCGGTCCGGGCCGTCGCTGTGACGAAGCAGCCATTCCTGCAGAAACCGGGTGGTCAGGCTCAGGCTACGGGTATCGCAGCCGGCCGAGAAGTTGCGAAGGTCGTTCAGGAGATGCACATGGCTGGCCCGGTGTGCCGCGGCATCGGCGAAATCATGCGCGTCCATGAGGCGCTCTTCATAGTCGAAGTGATGCCGGGCGTAGGAGAGCGTTGACGCAAGCTTTACCGAAACCGCCGCCATCTCGTCCCCGCGGCTCAGGGATGCCGCAAGGTCGTTCAGGTGCGCCGCGAGTTTGCGGTGCTGCTTGTCGATTGTCGCGATGCCGACATCATGGGCGGCGGTCCAGATGAACAGCGGCAATGAGATCGCCGCCGGCGATGCCAGCGCGGACGCCGTGGCATAGCGGTTCCTGCCGCCCCTCTTCGCCTCGTAGAGGGCCGCGTCGGCGGCGGCGATCAGCGCATCCGAGGTCTCGCCATTGATCGGGAACAGCGCGATCCCGATGCTGACGCCAACACAAACGTCCCGGCCATTGATCGGGATCGGCTGGCGTGCCGCCTCGACAAGCCGGTCGGCAATCAGCCCGGCGCCGATGCCATCCCTCACCCGCGGCAACAGGACGCAGAATTCGTCGCCGCCGAGCCGGCCCAGCGTGTCGCGTTCGCGGATGCACCCCAGGAAACGCTGCGCCGTCACCTGGAGAACAACGTCGCCGGCCTGGTGCCCGTACGTGTCGTTGACGCGCTTCAGGCCGTCCAGATCGGCCATCAACACTGCTAGGCCAGAAACGGGCAATCCGGGAACCGGCAATCCAGGAACCGGCAGTCCGGCAACGGAGCCCCGTGCCTCGACGAGGGCATCACGCAGCCGGTCCAGCACCAGCGCCCGGTTCGCCAGCCCCGTCAGCATGTCGGTGTAGGCCAGGTCGATCAAGTTCTTCTCCGAAAGCTGCCGCCAGGTGACATCCTCGGCGAAGACACAGAGCATCGGAACGCCGTCGAGCATCTCGCGGGCAAGCAGCAGTTCGGCGTCGAACGACGAGCCGTCGCGCCGGATCACCCGCCCCTGGAAGGTCACCGGCGTCTCTGCCGGATCGGACAGGGCCTTGCGCATGGCTGCCCGGCTTTCGGCCGCGATCACCTCCATCAGCGGCAGGCCGATGAAGCCCGCGTCAGGGCCGAACAGGGATATGAACGCCGGGTTGGCGAAGGCAAACCTCCCCTCCCTGACCACGGCGACCGGGACGGCTCGGCTGCCGGTCAGCATTCTGGAAACGGTGACGGTGTCGAGCTCGTCAGTCACGGAAGGGGCATCGGTCGCGAGGTGCGCGGCCATCGAAGGGTCTCCATGGTCATCTGCGGAACCGGGCGTTGCCCGGGCAGTCTGGTTGGTTAAGGGTTACCAATCGGTTCAACCTTCTGGCGCGGCACCACGCAGACCGGCACCGGCACTGCCGCGCCAACCAGCGCAGCCGCATGCCGCTTGCAACCTGACCGCGGCCGCTTTCGTCGCGGCCATCCGTGCCAGACTGCCATCAATGAGTCACACATAAATTTAGGCCGCGCTAACCGCGAGGGGCCAGCTTGGCCGCTATCTGCAACAGCGGCGCCGGCATCGTAAACTTATGTCATGCACTCCCTGACGCGCTCACCGCCGGAGACCGCTCCGCCGCTCGTTGCGGCATCGTTGTCCCATGCGGACGCGGTGTTCCTTCGTCGCCTTGAGGAGCTTGTCGAGTACCTGGTACCAGCCGATCGTGAGCGTCAACTCCGGCGGCGTCTTCGGATTCGAAGCGTTGCTGCGCGGTCATGAGGCGATGGGGTTCGCCACCGTGTCGGCGCTGATCGACCGGGCCTACGCGCCGCCGATCGCGGCCCTCTCCGACAAAATACTGGGCCAAAAAGCGATCGCCCGCTTCGCCCTCGTCCGCCAGCACATCAATGCCAGATTGTTTCTCAACATCGACAACCGCCTCATCGCCTCGGGGCAATTCGACGCGGATGGCATCCGGCGGTCGCTGGCCCGGGCCGCCATCGACCCACGAACCCTTTGCATCGAGATATCGGAAGCCAGTTCCATCGGGGACGTGCTTGAAGCCAAAAGGCGATTGCATGCCATCGCGCCGGAATGCCTGATCGCCATCGATGATTTCGGCATCGGCTATTCCGGCCTGCGGTTGCTGTACGACAGCCAGCCGGACCTGATCAAAATCGATCGCTTCTTCGTCGCCGGAATCCCCGGGCACCAGAAGAAAAAGGTGTTCCTCGCCTCGATCGTTCAGCTTGCCCATGTCCTGGGCATCAAGGTCGTGGCCGAGGGCATCGAGACCGAAGCCGAGTTCCGCACCTGCCGCGAAATCGGCTGCGATCTGGCGCAAGGCTACTGGATTGCCCGACCCGCCCGCGAGCTTTCTGCCCTGGCCTCCATCTATTCCGTCGTCGCCGACAGCAACAGCCGTGACCGGCGGACCCGGGCCGATCCGGCCACGCTGCTGCGGCCGGAGCTGGACAAGGCGCCGACGCTGTCGCGGGATGAAACGCTGAACGGCGTGTTTGATGCATTCCGGCGCCACCCGAACCGCTCGGTCTTCGCGGTGACGAATGCGGAAAACCAGCCGATCGGCGTCATCCAGGAAACCAGCCTCAAGGAATTCGTCTATTCGCCGCTCGGCCGTGAATTGCTGTTCCGCCGGGCCAAGGACGCGGGAATCCGCGAGCTGATTTCGCCATGCACCGTCTGCGACATCACCACCGAGCTTGACCGGATATTGGACGCCGTCGCCATCCGGCCGGAAGCGCCATGCGTTGTGATCGTTGATGAAAATGGCTATGCGGGCCTGCTGCAACATCAGCAGCTCCTGCGGCTTGTCAGCGAACGCAACCTGGCCCAGGCCCGCAACCAGAACCCGCTGACCAGGCTTCCCGGCAACGTGGATATCAACGAATATATCCTGTCGTCGCTTGCCGACGTGATGTGCACACGCATCTTCGCCTATTTCGACTTCGATAATTTCAAGCCGTTCAATGACAGTTTCGGTTTCAGGCTCGGCGATCGGGCCATCGTCCTGTTCGCCGACCTGCTGCGCCGGCATTTCGCCGATGCATCGGCATTCCTGGGCCATATCGGCGGCGACGACTTTGTCCTCGGCCTGCGGCCGGTGCCGGGCGATGACGTGCAGGCGCGGGTGCGCGCACTGATCGCCGAGTTCAATTCCGACGCAACGACGTTCTACGACCCCGAAACGCGGGCGGCCGGCGTTGTCGGCGGATTTCGACCGCAGCGGCATCTACCGCCAGTTTCCGCTGCTCAGTGTGAGCTGCGGCATCCTGACGCTGGAGGCCGGGCCGATGCCGATGACGCTGGATGGCGTCGCTAACCGGCTCGCCTCCCTCAAGCGGCTCGCCAAGGCCGATGCGTCATCCGTGGCGGCGGAAACCATCTCCTCCGCGGCGTCCGTCGCATGAACGGCGGCGCAGCCAAAACAGCACCGTATCCGGCGTTTGCCCCGCCGGCCTTGCCCGACCCTCCGGAGACCATGTGATGACCCAGGATTCTGAAATGCCCTACAATATTCTCTTCCTTGGCACCGGGAACGCTGGCCGCAGCATCATTGCGGAAGCTCTCGTGAACCATTGGGGAGGTGGGCGTTTCCATGGGTTCAGCGCCGGAAGTCACCCTGCGGGCCAGCTTGATGCGACGGCCCTGCTTTTGCTGCGGCAACTCGGTGTGCCGACCGGTCATTTGCGCAGTAAGGAATGGACCGAATTTGTCGCCCCGGGCGCGCCGGTCATGGATTTCGTGTTCACGCTGTGCGACGGCGCCGCCCAACAGGCCTGGCCGGCATGGCCGGGCGACCCGGTCAGCGCGCATTGGAGCCTGCCCGAACCGCAGCTCGCCGTCGACAGCACCGCATTGCAGATGGCGGCTTACCGTGAGGTGTTCGGCATGATCGAACGGCGGGTGAAGATCCTGCTGTCGCTGCGCCTGCGGTTCCAGCCGCGCCACCGGGTCCAGGCCGTGCTTGGCGGAATCAACGGAATCGCCCAGGAAACGCCGGCAGTCGCCGCGGCCTAGACCGAACGAATAGCGGGGTTCCCTGGCATGAAGAGTTTGCTTCATACGGTCGTGCAGCGACTTGTGCGTCGGCAGTCGATTCGCGTCCAGGTTCTCGCCATCTCGGTCGTCGGGATTCTCGCCTTCGTGTTCGTCGCGGTGATGATGTGGTCGACGCAAGCGACCCGTTCGCGCCTGCAGGGCGAGATGGAGGCGTCGTGGTCGGCCAATCTCCGCGTGGTACGGGCCGGAATGACTTTCGAGGCGGCACGCAACCTGGGCAATGTGTTCCTGGCCGAACGGCGGCCGGAACTGCTGGCCCGCGAGGAGGAAACCTTCAAACGGACGGATCGACTGCTGGAGCAGGGGCTGGCCGACGAAACGGCGCCGGAGATCGTTGCGGGCATGCAGGAGGTCCGTCGGCTGATGGAGATATATCAGCACGACTTTACCCAGGCCGCGGCGACCATGGCGAACCTGGGTCTCCAGCCGGCCGACGGTTTGCAGGGCCGCGTGCGGGAGGCGGGCCAGGGCGTCGAGGACACGCTGGAGGAACTGGCCGACGCGGCCGGGCCCGATGCCACGCCATTGCTGCGATTGCAGGTGGCCATGTTGCAGATGCTGCGTACCGAGAAGGATTTCATGTTGCAGGGCGAGCCGGCCTTGGCGGCCGCCTTGGGAGGCCATGCGTCGGAGTTCACCGAGGCGCTCGACGCGAGCGCACTGCCCGCCGAGAAGCATGACCAGTTGGCTGGCGGGATCGCGGCCTATCAACGAAGTTTCCGCAATCTGAGCGATGTGCTCTCGGAATTCCCCAACCAGCTTGAGCAGCTTCGCGGTGAGGCCGACCGGCTGTCGACCGCGCTGGAGACGTTGGTCAGCCACATCGATGCCAGGCGCGCGGCACAGGCCGAGATGACGGTCGTCGCCGAACGGACGGTGTTGCGGATACAATCGGCCGGGATGGCGGCGGCCGGATTGCTGACCGCGGCGCTGGGCCTGCTGATCGGCCGCACCATCGCGCGCCGGGTCAGAAGACTCGCGGCGGTGATGGGATCGCTGGCCAGCGGCAAGCGCGACGTTGCGGTGCCCGGCAGTTGGATGCGCGATGAAGTGGGCGACATGGCCGAGACGCTGACCGTGTTCAAGGCGGCGCTGCGCCGCAACGACGAACTCGCGGCGGCGCAGGCCGCCGAGTACGCCCGGCGGCAGCGGCGTCAGGCGGCGATGCACCGGTGCACACAGGATTTCGGCGTTTCCATAACCGGCGTGCTGCAGCGGCTGGCGACGACGTTCGGACAATATCCGCAACGCCGCCGCGCTGATGGTCGAGGTCGCGGAACGGACCGAGGCCGGAACCCGGCAGACCAAATGCGAGGCGGAGGAATCGTCGCAGCAGCTTGGATCGGTGGCCGCGGCGACCGAGCAACTGGCGGTCAGCGTGAACGAGATCAGCCGCCAGGTGGCCCAGGTCGCGGTCGCCAGCCAGGAGGCGGTGGCGCGCGGACGACAGGCCGATGGCGAGGTAGACGCCCTGGCCGGCAGCGCCGCGGAGATCGGCAGCATCCTGGCGACCATTTCCGCGATCGCCGACCGGACCAAGCTGCTGGCCCTCAACGCAACCATCGAGGCGGCGCGCGCCGGCGACGCGGGACGCGGCTTCGCCGTGGTCGCCGGCGAAGTGAAGACACTGGCGGCCCAGAGTGCCCACGCGACCGAGGACATCGCCCGCCGCGTCGCCGCCATCCGCGCCGCGACCGACGCGGCGGTGCGCGAGATGCGCGGCATGACAACCGCCATCGGGCGGGTGGACGAAATTGCTGCCATCATCGCCGCCGCCGTGGAGGAACAGGGCGCGGCGACGCAGGAGATCGCGGCCTCGGTGCAGGAGGTGGCGCAGATGACCTGCCGCGCCAGCGTCGCCATGGCCGACGTCGCCATCATTGCCCAGCGTACCGGCGATTCCAGCCGGGACGTGCTGACGACGGCAGGCGAGGTCGCCGATGTGGCCGCCACGCTGCGGCGGGAAGTCGATGATTTCGTGATCACCATGGATAACAGCGACGACCCTGGCGGCCTGGGTGACAGCCCGGCCCGGCAGCTCGGCGTTGACGTAGCCGGCCCGGGCGTGCAGGACCCGCCTCTGCCCGCGCGGGGCCGGGCAGCGGCGCCAGATGGTTCATGGCGTGCGGTTTGCCATTTCAACGGTGGGAAAACAGGCCATGCATGACCCGGAGCCGGATCAAGCCGCCACGGAGTTGCGTCGCCTGCTCGGCATCATGACCGCCCTGCGCGATCCGGTGCGGGGCTGCAAATGGGACGTGGCGCAGGATTTTGCCTCCATCGCCCCCTACACGATCGAGGAGGCCTACGAGGTGGCCGACGCGATCCTGCGGCGGGACTTCGCCGCCCTTCCCGACGAACTCGGCGATCTGCTGTTCCAGGTGGTCTATCATGCCCGCATGGCCGAGGAGGAAGGCCGGTTCGGCTTCGCCGAGGTGGCGCGGCACATCGCCGACAAAATGGTGCGGCGGCATCCGCACGTGTTCGGCGACGCGGCGGCCCGGACGGCCGGGATGCAGGTGGCGGCGTGGGAGGAACAGAAAGGCGCCGAGCGCGCCGCGCGGGCCGAAACCGGCACGCTGGCCGGCATTCCGCTCGGGTTGCCGGCGCTGACCCGCGCCGAGAAACTGACGCGCCGCGCCGCCCGGGTGGGCTTCGACTGGCCCGACGCGCACGCGGTGCTGGAAAAGCTGGACGAGGAGGTGACCGAGCTGCGCGCCGAGCTGGACGGCGCCGACCCGGCGCGGCTGGCTGACGAGCTGGGCGATGTTCTGTTCGTGATGGCAAATCTGGCGCGCAAGCTGGGGCTGGACGCCGAACGCTGCCTGCGGGAAGCGAATTTCAAATTCGCCCGGCGATTTGGCGGCGTGGAGGCGGCGCTGGCGGCGGAAGGGCGGACACCCGGGGAGGCGACGCTGGAGGAGATGGAGGCGTTGTGGCAGGCGGTGAAGCAGGCGGAACGGGGCGCGTAACCGCCTGCCGTCAGGAGAGATCACCGCAGCTTGGCACGCAGATCCTTCGAGCCGGGTGCGGTAGGCGGCCGCGTCGCCGTACTCGACAAAATCCTTGTAGCGATCATGCGCCGCGCGGGTCTGCGTCGCATGGCGGATCGGGCACTAGTATTGCTCGGTCCGGCCAGCGATGTCGCGGGCATAGGCGATGACACCGTTGCCATAACCGCAATAGACGCAGTTCAGCTTCTCGATCGCGTTCAGATATTTGAGGCGATGCCGGTCAATAACGATGTACTGCCCGCGCGGCACGCGGCTGAGAGCCTGTTTGACTATCCCATAGACGCTTTTTCGCGGCAGTAGGCGCGAAGGACGCGGTGTACATTGGCAATCTCGACCGCATCTTCTGCGGCGGCTGGACTTTGTTCCAAATTACGAGTCAGGCGGCGGTAACGATTGGTCAAGGTGCCGAAAGTCGCCTCGATGCGCCAGCGTACTGGCAGCGGCTTGAAGCCGGGGATGCCGGCCTCCCTGGATGAAATCCGGACCTCCATGCCGTGTCGCTCAGCCGCCGCCGCCACCCGCGGACCAACATAGGCTGCGTCAACCTTTACGCGCTTTGGCGCCCAGCCGGCCTCGGCGGCCCGGTCAAGAAGCGGCGGCGCCACCGTGCTATCATGGACATTGGCGGCCGTGACCAGCACGGCCAACACGAAGCCGAGCGAGCAGGCCAGCACGTGCCGCTTGATGCCCTTGATCCGCTTGTTGCCGTCCACGCCCCGCTCGCCCGCCTGGGGACCGGACACCACGCTCTGCGAGTTGAGGATCACCGTCTCCGGCTCCGCCGGCCTGCCGCACCGTTGGCGGACGCCACGTATCAACAACCCCGCGATATCGGCCCAGATGCCATCGGCGCGAAACCGGTCATACCAAGTCCGGACGGTCTGCCACGGGCCAAAGTCCTTGGGGAGATAGCGCCACCCGCAGCCGGTCTTCTCAAGGTAGAAACAGGCGTTGACCATTTCCCGCAGATCGGCCGTCAGGGTCGCATAAATTGAAAAAACGGCAGCAATCGTCGCCCACTCCTCATGGCTCCCCTCATTTTCAAATCGCACCGAACATCTCGACGAAGACTGGCTGGGCGTTCAGCAACTCGGCGAACTTTTCGACCAGCGGCAGCAGCCGGTGTTCCGGCATGGTTGGGATGAGTTGGAAGAGCATGATTCCCTGGCGCAGCAGCGAGTGGGTGCGCCGCTTGGTGGTGTTGGACTTGAGCAGCCGGTCGAAGCCGAGCGCTTCCCCGGCGGCGCCAAGCAGGGTCAGCAAGGCGACTGCAAAGGCATTGATCAGCCACAGCCGGTCGCGGCGATCGGGGGTGCTGACGTGGACCTCGCTCATGCCCATACCGAAACGGATGTCCTTGCTATCACGGAACTGGCATTCGATGCCCCAGCGCTTCGCGTAGAGGTTGATCAGCTCACGTGCCGGCTTGTCGATGGCGGGGGTGACCAGGCACCAGGGCTCTTTCATGCCTTTGGCCTGCACGCACACGACGGTACCGACCGGATAGGTGAGGTCGGTGACGGTGGCGCCATGCAGCACGCGGGCCCGCCCGCCCGGACCGACCCAGTCGCCCGCCTTGCGGCGCTCGCCATTGGCGGCGGTCACCATAATGTTGGCGCGCATGCGGATGACGAAGTCGAACTTCAGCTCCTCGCGCAGCACACGATAGAGCTTGTGATCACAGAAGCCGCGATCGGCGACGAGGGTGACCTCGGTCCCGTTTGGCAGCGCCGCGGCGAAGCGCACGAGTACCTGATATTCGTAGTAGTTGCGCCGCCCCTTCAGCGTGTTCGCCGCGACGGTCAGCCAGTACAGCGGCGTCGCCCGCCCGTGACGGGTGAGCAGAGACAGCATGAGCGTGGTCTGGCCGTCGGCGTCGAAGTCGGTCCAGTCCAGGGCAACGGCGATCTTCGCCCGCTGGCCGACGATGAAGGGTACCCAATGGCCCAGCAGGGCATCGACATCGATGCCCTCGTTGGCCAGCATGCGGTCGACCTGCTTGACCGCGTGTTTGGTGGTCAGCCCACGCGCCAGCGCCAGGCCCTGTCCGATCAGCGCGACCGCCATCGAGGCGGAGTGGATCGCCCCCAGCGTGGCGCCGGCCAGCGAGAGAATGCGCTTGGCATGCAGGCAGTCGCCGAACAGGGTCTTCAGGTAGCGCTGGACGCCTTCGAACGAGATCTGCTTGCTGGCTGACAAGGCACGGCCCTCTGCTTCGGATGATGAGGGCTCGAATCGTACTTTCTCGACCTTGGCAACAGGGATTCAGGGTGGGCAATATTTGAACGCCAAGCCGCCGACCACGATTCTTTTCGTAAACCTGCCGCGTCTTACCCGATTCTTTTCTTTATTACGTTCCGTAGTCCAAATGAGGGGAACCCTGAGCGCCCACTCGGCATCTGTCAGATCGCTCGGGTAGCGCCGACCGTCATCCTTGTACCGCTCACGCTGTTCCGCCGTCCACATCGCACGTCCCTCCTGGGAGCCCGTGTTGGAAGCCGTTCCTACCCGCCCTGCGCAACCTTCAGCACATGCCAACGCCGCCTGCAAACTGCTCAAAAGGCAAGGCACTTCACAAATCCTGACGGTTTTCCGTCAGGCCAACCACGGGAAGATTGACGACCACTCCCCTCCAAAACCGACTGTGAGAGATCAAGGCACGACGGATGATTCTGGTCAAACAGGCTCTAGTGCCCTGCGTCGCTCATAATGCTGGGTAGAGCCTCTTCAGTTTCACCCGGGCATCGGCCGTGGTGAATTGCCAATCGGCTTTGGTGTGGTGTCGGTTGCGGCGGGCCTGCCAGGCGGCGACTTCGTCCATCAGGGTCTGCTTGTCGGGGATGCGGCGATCGAGACACTGCGACGCCAGGACGCCGAGTTCGGACTCGGCCATGTCCAGCCAGCTGCCGTGCTTGGGGGTGTAGTGCCCTGCGTCGCTCATAATGCTGGGTAGAGCCTCTTCAGTTTCACCCGGGCATCGGCCGTGGTGAATTGCCAATCGGCTTTGGTGTGGTGTCGGTTGCGGCGGGCCTGCCAGGCGGCGACTTCGTCCATCAGGGTCTGCTTGTCGGGGATGCGGCGATCGAGACACTGCGACGCCAGGACGCCGAGTTCGGACTCGGCCATGTCCAGCCAGCTGCCGTGCTTGGGGGTGTAGTGCCATTCGAAGCGCTCGACGAGCCGACGCGCCTCGGCGGCCGGAAAGGCTTCGTAGAGCGACGCCGCCTTGTGGGTGTTGAGGTTGTCCTGCACGAGGACGATCTTCTCGGCGTGAGGAAAGTGCGTGTCGGACAATTCCTTGAGGACCTGCGCATAATCCACGGCGGCGTGGCGATCGGTCACCTTGACGTGCCGCCAGCCTTCCAGCGGTGCGAACATCATGAACAGGTTGGCGGTGCCGTTGCGTTCATACTCGTAGTCGTAGCGGGCAACCTGCCCTGGCTTCGCCGCGATCGGCACACGCGTTTCGGAAATCAACTGCTTTGCGGTCTCGTCCAGGCAGACCACGGGGCGGGTTGGGTTGTGCGGCCTTTGATAAACTTCCAGCACATCCTCCATGCTGGCTACGAAGGCGGCGTTGGCGTCCGGCGGGATGACCCATTGCTGTCGCAGGTGGGGCTTGAGCGTGTTTTTTTTAGCGTCCGCCCGATCGTGTTGTCGCTGGCCCGCTCAACGATGTTCAGCTCCACGACGGTCTCTTCCAGAAGCCGTAGCGTCCATTTCGCGCGTCCCGCTGGGGGCGCCGAACAGGCCAGGGCAACCAGCTTCGCCTCGGCTTCTCCATCAAAGATGCGTTTTCTGGCGGAGGCTGGCGAATGCTTGCAGGTCAGCACAGCATCGACGCCCTCTTCCACCAGCCGCTGGCGCGCCCGAGCAACTGTGTCGACGCTGGTCTCCAGGGCTGCGGCAATTTGGCTGTCACTCCAGGCTTCGCCGGCGTCCGACGCATCCGCCTTCAGCAGAATGCGCGCTTTCAGCTGCTGCCGCGCCGGGTGTTTGCCCTTGGTGATCAGCGCGGTCAGCCGGCCCCGCTCCTCATCGCTGAGCTTCACCACGTATTTTTTTACCGCGATCTCTTTGGCAGCCACAAATCGTCTCCGCTGGTCCTATGCGGAACGATCGAGTCAGACATCCACCGCAAAGTCAAGGACGCCGGGCACTAGGGCCTGTTAGTCCTTGAGTGCTTCCCCATATAGGGAAGTATGACAGACACCCAATGGAAGGGACTCGCACCTCTGATTGAGCAGTGCCGTCCCCCGCACAAGACCGAGTTCCTCAATCTCCGCCGGACCATCGAGGCGATCATCTGGCGCCATGAGAACGGCGCCAAGTGGCGGCAAATACCCACCGAGTTGGGACCGTGGTGGATGGCGGCGCAGGCGTTCAACCGCTGGAGCCATCACGGTGTTTGGGAGCGCCTGCTGGAACTGGCGCAGGCACGGGGCGGCGTGCAACTGGGCATGGCCTTTCTCGACGGCAGCACCATCCGCGCCCATCACAAAGCCGCCGGCGCCGTCAAGCATGGCAGAACGTCGGCCCAGCGCGATCAAGATGAAGGACTTGGCCGCTCGCGCGGGGGCTTTGGCACCAAGGCCTGCGTGCTCGCCGACGCTTCCGGCCGGGCAATCGGCTTCAAGCTCGCGCCCGGGCAGGCGCACGAACTGCCGCTGGCGCCGGCGCTACTGGCCCTGCTCGTCGCCATCCCGCGGTGGATTCTGGGTGACCGCGGCTATTCCTCGCATCTTTTCCGCACGTTGATCTGGAACCTGGGCGCCCGTCCGGCGATCCCGCCCAGGCGCAACGAGGCGCCGGTCGCCTGTCCACCCTGGATCTACCACAACCGTAACCTGGTCGAACGCCTGTGGAACCGGCTGAAGGAATGGCGGGCGGTTGCGACGCGATATGAAAAGACCGCGCGCTCCTTCATGGGCGTGCTTTGCATGGCTGCAACAATGGACTGGCTAAAGGCATAGACAAGAACTCAAGGACTAACAGACCCTAATCCAAAGTTGAGGGTAGCGTGGGCGATCTCCGGTGGAAGGTTATTGGCATCAACCCTCTCAGAGAACGGCTCCTTGCTGTTTCATGTGGGTAGGGCGAGTTCGAGCTTGCCTGCGATGAGGTATATCATCGCGTGCAGGTTGCGGGAGGAGCGGTAGCCGCGAGCCTTGGCCTTTGCGGCCTGGACCAAGCTGTTGATGCCCTCGAGGATGCCGTTGGCGATCTCGCTGTCGTGCCAGCGAAGGATACCGTTCCAGTGCCGCTTGACCGTCCTGGCGGCGTCGATCATCGGCGGCAGGCGGCTGTGGGTGGCCCAGAAGTACCACTTCTTGAGGAACACCTCGGCGTCTTTGCGTGTCGGTTGCTGGTAGAACTCCTGGAAGGTCAGCCGGATCTGGTAGGCGCGGGCGGTCTTGAGGTTGCTGCGGGCGAGGCTGTCGCGCAATTCGCGCTGGCCGCTGGAGAGGTTGGTCTCGTTCTTGAGCCACACATAGCGGCTCTGCTTCAGCTCCGGCCGGCTCTTCTGTTCTTCCCGCCGCACCTCGTCGACGCCCTCGTTGATGATCTTGACGATGTGAAACCGGTCGAAGGTGATCTCGGCCTGCGGCAGGTGGGCGGCCGCGCCCGCAATGAAGGCGGCGCTCATGTCCATGCAGACTTCCTCGATGCGCGCGGGATCGCCGCCATGCGCCTTCAGGTCATCGGCGAAGGCGCCGACCGTGGCCGCGTCTTTGCCATTGGCGACGAACAGCACGCGCGGACCGTCGAGATCGACAAACAACGAGACGTAATCGTGACCACGACGCGCGGAGGTTTCGTCGAAGGCGGCCCGGCTGACCGTGCTGTGGTCGTCGCGCGCCCGCGCCTCGTCGACGTAGTGGTGGAGAACCCGCCACAGCCTGGTGTCGTGCTCGCCGACATGGCGTGCCACCTCCGCCACCGGCGTGCTGCGCAGCAGGGGCATCAGCATGGCCTCGAACAGCAGCGTGAAGCCGCTGCCTTCGCGTGCCCACGGCACATTCACCCGTTTGACCCCGCAGACCTCACACCTGATCCGCGGCACACGCGCATTCAGATACGCCTCGTGCTGGAAAAAGCTAAGATGCCGCCACGACTTCTGTTCGGTGTCGTGGACCGGACAACCCGTTGCCTCACAGCACGGGCAGGCAAACCGCGCGCCCTTGGCGAACGTGATGTCAATGTCCGGCCGCCGCGCCAACGCATCGAACCGGCTGCCAGACACCGCCCATGGCGTCCCCAGTCCCAGCGCCGCTTGTAGCAGCTCGGTGTCACGCATGCTCGATCGCTCCGGTCTTTCCGGTGCGCAGCCATGCCAGGCTGTGCACCAGGATCAACCCCTTTCGCTGCGCCCTGTCAGCAGCCAGGTCATCGGCCGGTCGCCCCAACACTCAACCTGCGCGTGTGGGCTACCCACATGAGATAGCGAGGAGCCTACGCCTTGCGTCACTGGTCGGGGCTGATCCGCTTCCTCGACGATGGCCGCATCGAGCTCGGTGGAGTCGACGACTGGCGCGGTGGCAGTAGGTCCCGAGGAGTGGCGGTTATCCGGCGGCTTTCGCCAAGTGCCGGTGCCTCAGGTCGGACCATGACTCCGTCTCCAGTCGCCGCTCATCGAACCGGACTTGTGGAGCTACCTCATCCGGCTCTCTCCCGTCCCGTCAGACCTTCGCTCTCGGCAGGTCGGCGCGACGATACGGAACGGCATAGAGGCCGAGTGTCTTGTAGAGATACTCGTCCGGGATCTGGGCGAACCCGGTGCCTCGTCGTCCCGATCGCCGCATCAACCAGCGGCGGACACGTCTCTCGGTGTAGTCGTGGATGAGTTTGTAGGTCTTGAGGACCGGTCCCTGGTCGAAGTAGGCACACCAGCCGCGTAGCAAGCTGCTGATGCGGGCAACCGTGTTCTCAGGCTCATCCGAGTACCACTGACGTGAGGTCCGCTCGTGGATTCGTCGGAGCAGGCTCTTCACCGCCTTCCGCGACGGTTGGGTGCCGATATACGGGCGCCCGTCCTTGCCGTAGAAGCGACCGACCGTGTAGCCGAGGAAGTCGAACGGCTCCTCGGGCAGACGGGCGATCCGGGTCTTGTCCGTGTTCACCTCCAGCCCGAGCCGCGTCATCAGCGCCGACATCCGTTCCATCGCTGCCGACGCGTTGCCGGGCCGGCAGCAAATGACGAAGTCATCGGCGTAATTCACGACGTGGGCATCAAGCTGGTCCCGGTGGCCATGGTTATGCCACGCCAACAGGAAGCGCCGGAAATAGCAGTTTGCCAGCAAGGGCGAAATGACTCCGCCCTGCGGGGTTCCCCGCTTTGTCCGTCGCGCTTCGGTGGTCCGCACCGGTCGGCCGTCGATGTACCTCTACCACCGGGGCTGTCAACCAGCCCTTGATGATGTTGAGCATACGCCCATCGGCGATCCGCCGTGACAGGCTTCGCATCAGGGCGGTGTGCGGAATCGAGGTGAAATAGTCGCGTAAGTCCGCGTCCACTACCTCCCGCCGCCCATGCTGCGTCACATGCCAATAGACCCGTCGGAGAGCCGTCTTGGCGTCCAGCCCGGGGCGAAAGCCGTACTGCTGTGGCAGCAGGTCCACCTCGAAGATGGGGCCTATGACCAGCACCGCCGCCATCTGTACCACGCGGTCGCAGATGGACGGAATGCCGAGAGGCCGCTGGCCTCCGTTGCTCTTCGGTATCCATACGCGCAGCAGGGGCTGGGGGACATAGCGCCCGGAGATCAGCTCCTCCCGCAGCGTTTCCAGCCATTGCTCCCGTCCCCGGGCCTCGATCTGCTCGAACGTCTCCCTGTCCACCCCCGCCGCTCCCGCGTTGGCGCGGCAGCGGAGATAGGCTTCCAGTAGGACGTCCTTGCGATAGACCTTGTCCCAGAGGGCATAGAAGCGAAAGGCTGGTTCAGCCTTAGCTTTCGCCTGTAGCGAGGTCTGTAGCTTCCCAACCGTTTCAGACGGCGTTGGTAAACTCATCGTCAATCACCGGGCTGTCAGCCCTTCCCTCGCTTGGGGCGGGACAGGGCTCCTTCCCTCCGCCGGCATTACCCGGCCTCGACGGTAGGTACGAGCCCATCCGCCATCTGCGTCCGCCGGCGCTGGCCCTCGCGGGTTCGCCGTTGGCCTGGAGGTGCCGCCTCCCTGCCACGGTCGCAGACTTCCCTTGTTGCGCACTGTCCATATCCCGTGCGTGCTGCCATCACTACCCCGGCGGGATCGCCGGCTGCGTATCTCGCTCGCTTCACCGACGACGGCGACCTTCCCCGTTAGTATGGCGGGTCGGCTCCCACATTGACTATTGCGAGGCCTGCTCGATGTTCACTCACGTTGCGGCCCGCACGGTCCGCTGACCCCCTACGGGGCCTTCTCTCGAAGTGCTTCAGACCATTCGTCGCCTCCTGGCCCGCTCCGAGTGCTTCCGGCTGGAGCGAGAGTTTGCCGGCCCGGATTTCCACCGGGGAGAACAGTGCACCTTGGCAAGGCACACATACCAACGTGGTCGAGCGCGGCATGCGTCCTGTCGCGATTACAAGAAAAAACGCCTTGTTCGCCGGCAGCGATCGCGCCGCCGAGCACTGGGCGATCGCCATGACGCTGATCAACACGGCGAAGTTGAACGGCGTCGAGCCACTCGCCTGGCTGGCCGACGTGCTGCAGCGCATCGTCGCCGGCCACACCAAGGCGCACGAGCTCGAGCAAATGTTGCCCTGGAACTGGCGACCGCCCGGCAGCGCTACGGTCCCATTGGCAGAAGCGGCGTAGCGGACTTGCCGGGACGCACGACAGCGCGGCGTCGGGAAACCGGGTAATCGGTCGCCGATCCGCTGGCGCGGCGGTGAAACCGTTGTGGACACTCGTACGATTGGTCGTAGGAGCGTCCGCAGCGCCGGTGTCGTCGCCTGCCGGCTCCGGCACGTCAAAGCGCGCCACAATCCGAACGCTGTCGGCTTGCGGCGCGGCAACGTCCGAAGACAGACGCGTTACGACCACCCGGTCACCCATGCTCTTCGTCGTTCCATCAGCTGCGCCGTCCAGCACCAAGCGCTGGCGCCAGGCATAGAACTGGCCGGTGCTGATGCCATGCTTGCGCGCCACCATCGCCACCGACATACCCGGCTGCGCCGCCGCGGCGACGATCTGGCGTTTCTGTTCCAGCGTCCAGCGCCGACGAACGCTCGGAGCCTCCGACGCCCCTTCGCTACGAGCACCCGTACCATGCGTCGTAGGAGCGTCCTCTGTCCGCGAAGACCGCCGCGCCATGCCGTCCTCCTTCACCGTCGACGCCATCTGGCACGATCTTCATCCCGCCGCGCAATGTGCTGCCGCCACCACGCTTACCGTGGCTCAGCCGAACTTGCCGTTCTTCGGGAACCCGTGCGGCGGATTGCGGCCGATCTGGGCGCGCTCGCCGAGCCACTGGCGCAGATCAGTCTCGGTGCGGGTGCGCTCACCCTGGCGCCAGCTCAGCCCCTCGGCGAGGCGGAACACGCGCACATCGCTGAGCGCGCCATCGCCAGCGAATTTCTGCAGAATAACCCCGGCCCCGCGCGCCAGTTCCGGCACCTGGTCCAGCGGAAACACCAGCAGCTTGTGGGTGCTGCCGATAACGGCCAGATGGTCGCCCTCGGCTGGCACGCAGATCATTGCCTCCTCGCCCGGCCGCAGGTTCAGCACCTGCTTGCCGGTGCGCTTCTCCGCCGACAATTCCTCGGCCTTCACCAGAAAGCCCCGGCCCGCACTGGACGCAACCAGATAGCGGACACCGTCACGCGGCACGAACAGCGCCGCAACCTCGTCCTCGTTGGTCAATTCCACCAGCAGCCGCACCGCCTGACCGTCGCCCCGGCCGCGCGGCAGGTCGCCGGCCTTGAGCGTGTAGGCACGGCCGTTGGTGGCGAACAGACATACCCGATCGGTGGTCTCGCAGGGCACCAGCAGGCGCAGCCGGTCGCCTTCCTTGAATTTTATCTCCTGCGGGTCGGTTCCATGGCCCTTCACGGCCCGAATCCAGCCCTTGTCCGACAGGATGACGGTAATCGGCTCGCGTTCCATCAACGCCTCGGGAGTCACGTCGATCACCGGGCCGGCCTCGGCAAACACGCTGCGGCGGTCACCCAGAGGGCCCGAGCCGAATTTCTTCCCGGTTTCCTCCAGCTCGCCGGCGATGCGCTTCCAGCGCTGCTTTTCATCCCCGAGCAGGGTCTGCAGGTCCTTCAGCTCCTTGCTGAGCGCCTTGTGCTCCTTGCGGATCTCCATTTCCTCCAGCTTGCGCAGGCTGCGCAGCCGCATGTTGAGGATGGCCTCCGCCTGCACATCGGAGAGTTCAAACGCCCGCATCAGCACCGGCTTGGGCTCGTCCTCGCTGCGGATGATGCGGATCACCTCGTCGAGGTTGAGATAGACCTTGATGAAGCCGTCGAGAATCTCCAGCCGCCGCTCGATCGCGGCCAGCCGGTGCTTCGACCGGCGGATCAGCACCTCGTGGCGATGGTCGAGCCAGGCGCGCAGCACCTCGCGTAAGCCCAGCACCCGCGGCGTGCGGTCGGCGGTCAGCACGTTCATGTTGAGCGGGAACCGGCTTTCCAGAGCGGTCGCGCGGAACAGGCTCGCCATCAGCACGTCCGGCTCGACGCTGCGGGTCTTCGGCTCCAGCACCAGGCGCACCAGATCGGTGCTTTCGTCGCGCACGTCGCCGAGCAGCGGCAGCTTTTTCTCCTCCAGCAGCTGGGCGATCTGCTCGATCAGCTTCGCCTTCTGGACCTGATAGGGAATCTCCGTGACCACGATGGCCCAGGTGCCGAAGCGCCCCGGCTCGACCGCCCATTTCGCCCGCACCCGGAACCCGCCGCGGCCGGTCTCGTAGGCGGCCAGGATCGCCGCCGGCTCCTCGACAATGAGCCCGCCGGTGGGGAAATCGGGGCCGGGCATGTGCTTCAGCAGCGCGGCGGTGGTGATGGCGGGATCGCGCACCAGGGCGACGGCGGCGGCGCAGACCTCGCCGGCATTGTGCGGCGGAATCGAGGTGGCCATCCCCACCGCAATGCCCGCCGAGCCATTGGCCAGCAGATTGGGGAAACCGCCGGGCAGAACAACCGGCTCGCTCTCCTCGCCGTCATAGGTCGGGCGGAAATCGACCGCATCATCGTCGATGCCGGCCAGCAGCGCCTTGGCTACCTCGGTGAGGCGCGCCTCGGTATACCGCATCGCCGCGGCGTTATCGCCGTCGATGTTGCCGAAATTGCCCTGGCCCTCGACCAGCGGGAAGCGCGCGGCGAAATCCTGCGCCAGCCGCACCAGCGCCTCGTACACCGAGGCGTCGCCGTGCGGATGGTATTTGCCGATGACATCGCCGACCACGCGGGCGCATTTCTTGAACCCGGCGGTCGGGTCCAGGCGCAACTGGTGCATGGCATAGACCAGCCGCCGGTGCACCGGCTTGAGCCCGTCGCGCACATCGGGCAGCGAACGCGACATGATGGTGGACAGCGCATAGGCGAGGTACCGCTCGCTCAGCGCGTCCGCCAGCTTGGTGTCTTCGATCGTCCCGGCCGCATCGTCAGGCATCCGACTCGGTCCCCGCCATGGTCGTCACCCGGTCGTACAGCGCCTGACGGGCCAGGGGCAACGGGCTGTGGCGCAGGCCGAACACATCGCGGGCGAGAAAATGGCCGGTCAGGCGCAGCCCGTCGCGCCATTGCACCGGATCGCCCTCGCCCGGGCCGAGCAGAATGGCCGGCAGCGGCAGCAGCCGGGGCGCCCATGTACCCGCCCCCTCCACCGACAGCGCCCGGCCGGATTTCGGGCTGACATACACGAGCCCCTCGGTCGCACCGGTGACCGGGCAGGAAGCCAGGTCCAGGCCATAGCCGAGATCGGCCAGCAGCAGCGCCTCCCACCGAATCTGCTCGGCCAGCATGGCGGTGCCGCGCGACAGGCGGGCAATCAAGTGCAGCAGGACATCGAACACGCGCGGATGCGCCTCGCGCTCCGGCAGCGCGCCCTCAGCCACCGCACAGGCGGCGGTCAGCATGCCAAGCTGCAACGCGTCGTCCATGGCCAGGGCTGCAGCGGGGTGGACGAGTTCGGCAGTGAAGCTGCCGAGCTGGTCAGAGAGGCGCCCAACCCAGCGCACCTGGGCGAGATTCCCCGGCTGCCACAACGCCACACGGCCGCGACTGGCACCGCCACGAGCAAGGCCGCGATGGGCGCCGTGCGCTTCGGTCATCACGGTGGCAATGGCGTCGCCCTCACCGAAGGGGCGGACGTTGAGGATGATGGCGGGGGCGTCCCAGTCCATGGTGGCCTCTGCGAGGAAAGGAAGGCCAGGGCTCTGCCCTGGACCCCGCTACTTAAGGAATGGGTTCTAAGGGCTCCGCCCTTAGCGGGTCCAGGGCAGAGCCCTGGCCTTCCTTACCCCGGATCGTCCAGCCCAAGCGCCCGCAGCCGGGCCCCCTCCTCGTCCCAGCCGGCGCGTTCGCGCACGTTCAGGAACAGGTGCACCTTGCGCTCCAGCAGCCGGGCCAGTTCGCCGCGGGCGCGGGCGCCGATGTCGCGGACGCGGCTGCCGCCCTCGCCGATCAGGATGGCCTTCTGGCCGGCGCGTGCCACATAGATCGTGGCCTCGATGCGTACCGATCCGTCGCGCCGTTCCTCCCAGCTCTCCGTCTCCACCGTGGTACCGTACGGCACCTCCTCATGGGTCTGCAAAAAAATTTGCTCGCGCACGATCTCCGCCGCCAGCAGCCGGTCGGGCACGTCGGTGAGGTCGTCAGCGGGATAAAGATGCGGGCCGGGCGGCACGGCATCGGCGAGCGCCTGGACCAGCGTGTCCAGCCCGTCGCCATTGGCGGCGCTGACCATGAAGGTCTGCTCGAAGGAAACGATGCCGTTCGAGCTCCGCGGTCAGCGGCAGCAGGCCGCGCGGGTCGATGAGATCGACCTTGTTCAGCACCAGCCAGGCCCGGCCGCTGCGGTCGCGCAGGCGTTCGGCGATGGCGCGCACGCCGTCGGTCAGGCCGGCCCGGGCATCGACCAGCAACAGCACCAGATCGGCGTCCTGCGCCCCGGTCCAGGCTGCGTGCACCATGGCACGGTCAAGCCGCCGGCGCGGTTGAAAGATGCCGGGCGTGTCCACCAGCAGGATCTGGGTGGCGCCGCGCATGAGAATGCCGAGCACGCGGAAGCGGGTGGTCTGCGCCTTCGGGCTGACGATCGACAGCTTGGCGCCGGTCAGCCGGTTCAGCAGGGTGGATTTTCCGGCGTTGGGGGCGCCGACAATCGCCGCGAAGCCACAGCGTTTCGCGGGGAGGAGTCGCTCATGCGCCCAGCTTTCCCAACAAATCGGCCGCGGCCAGCCGTTCGGCAACCCGCTTGCTGCCGGCGGTGCCGCTGCCGTCATGGCCGGCGGCCGAAACGCCGATGACGAACACCGGGTCATGCGGCGGCCCCTCCCGCGAGAGCAGCGCGTAACTGGGCAAATTCATGCCGCGGGCGAGCAGCCATTCCTGCAGCGCGGTTTTCGGGTCCTTGGGCGGCTCGGCGAGGCCGGACATCGCCTCCTCCCAGGCACGGCGCACGAAGCGGCGCGCCGGCTCCAGGCCGCCATCGAGATAAAGCGCGCCGATCAAAGCCTCCATGGCATCGGCCAGCACGGTGGCCAGCTTGCGCACGCCCGCGCGCGATTCACCGGGCGCCACCGACAGCGCCGCGGGCAGGCCGAGCTCGATGCGCGATGGCGGCCAGCACGGGCTGGGACACCAGATGGGCGAGACGCGGGCCGAGCTGGCCTTCCTGCTCATCGGGAAAGCGCTCGGCCAGCCACTCGGCAATGAGCAGGCCGAGCACCCGGTCGCCGACGAATTCCAGCCTTTCGTTCGACCCCGCGCCGCTGCGGCGCGCGGTGCGCCCGCGCGACAACGCCCGGCCGACCACGGCGGAACGATGAGTCAGCGCCTCACGCAGCAATTCCGGGCGGGCGAAATCGTGGCCGAGGAGATCCTGTGCCGGATGGGTCTCGGTTTCGGGGGGCTCGCCGCCCGGTGACAAAGGAACCGAAGCGGAGGCGGCCGGGGCGGCGATCAGGAAATGCCCGTGAACAGCCGGCGCCACCGAATATCGAACGGCCACTCCCAGACCTCCCAAAGCGCCGCGGAGCCTCCGACCGAGAGGAAGATGAACTCGGCGCGGCCAACCAGGTTCTCGACCGGCACGAAACCGACGGCGTTCAGCACGCGGCTGTCCAGCGAGTTGTCGCGGTTGTCGCCCATGGCAAACACGTAGCCCTCGGGCACCTTGTATTCCTGGGTGTTGTCGAGCGGCCCGTCATCGGTCGCCTTCAGGATATAATGCTCGACGAAATGGTCGGGACCGTCCGGCAGGAATTCCAGGTAACGCTTGAGCAGCATGCGCGGGCCGTCATTGTCGGCCATGTAGTCGCCGGCCGGCTTGCGCTGCACCATCGTGCCGTTGATGTAGAGCTGGCCGGCCTTCATCTGGATGCGGTCGCCGGGCAGGCCGACGATGCGCTTTATGTAGTCCTGGCTGGTGTCGCGCGGCAGCTTGAACACGGCGACATCGCCGCGCTCCGGCAACCGGCCGAAGATGCGGCCGCTGAACAGCGGCGGCGACAGCGGCAGCGAGAAATGCGAATAGCCGTAGCTGTATTTCGACACGAACAGATAGTCGCCCACCAGCAGCGTGGGGATCATCGACCCGGACGGGATATTGAACGGCTCGAACGCGACCGTGCGGATGCCGATGGCGATCAGGCCAGCGTAAAGAACGGTCTTGATGTTCTCGATCAGAACGCCGGACTTGCGCCTGGCCATGAGTTGCTGCGGCATGGGGATGTCGGTCTAACTCCGGGGGGCGGGGCGTTCGGGCGATGGGGGCGGATGAAGCCTTTCCCACCCCCCCGTGTCAAGCAAGGCGGCGGCGTGGGTCTGTTATCCCCTCGCCCGCTCCACCTGGTGCACCGCGCTGGCCGCCCGCAGCCCGGCGATGACGCGGCTGAGATGGCCGAGATCGCGCACCTCGACATCCACCACCGCCTCGAAGAAATCGGCCTGCCGGCTGACCACCCGCAGCGAGGCGACCGTGCCGTCCTGCTTGGTGATGGCGTTGGTGATCTCGCCCAGCGCCGCCGGTTCGTTGCTGGCGATCACCGAAACCCGGCCGGTATGCCCCTCGCCTTTCTCCTTGGCATCGAAGGCGGCTGGCTCCCAGTCCACGTCGATGAACCGCTCCGGCGTGGCGGCGAAGCTCTCCAGCGTCGGGCACTCGCGGGTGTGGATGGTCACGCCCTTGCCGGTGGTGACGATGCCGACGATGCGGTCGCCCGGCAGCGGGTGGCAGCAGCCGGCGTAGTGGATCGCCATGCCGGCCACCAGCCCGCTGATCGGCAACCCCTTGCCCCCGCCGGGCCGCGGCGCCCGGGTCGGCAGGTTGGGCAGCATGCGCGGCGCCCGCGCCGCCGGGCGCAGCTCCGGATACGCGGTGTTGACCACCTCGCGCGCGCCGATATCGCCCTTGCCGACCGCCACATACAAATCATCCAGCGTCGCCGCCTTCAGCGCCTTCAGCGCCCCCTCCAGCACCTTCTCCGCGCCGTCCACGCCTTCCTGGCGGAACGCCTTGGCCAGCGCGGACTTGCCGGCGTCGCGATATTGCTGGCGCTGCTGCTGCTGCACATAGCGGCGGATGCGCGCGCGCGCCTTGCCGGTAACGACGAACCGTTCCCATTGCGGGCTCGGCGTGCCGCCGCGGGAGGTCATGATCTCGACCTGATCGCCGTTTTGCAGCTCGTGGCGCAGCGGCAGCAGACGGCCGTTGATCTTGGCGCCGACGCAGGTATCGCCGACCTGGCTGTGCACGGCGTAGGCGAAATCCACCGGCGTCGCCCCGCGCGGCAGCTGGATCAGTTGGCCCTTCGGCGTGAAGCAGAACACCTGATCCTGATAAAGCTCCAGCCTAGTGTTCTCGAGGAACTCATCGGGGGTGGAGTTCTCCAGGATTTCCAGCAGATCCTGCACCCAGCGGAAGCGCTGCGCCTCGGTGGCCGAGGCATCGTGCTGCTTGTAGATCCAGTGCGCCGCCACGCCGTTCTCGGCGATGTCGTGCATCTCGGAGGTGCGGATCTGCACCTCGATCTTCTGGTTGCGCGGTTCGCGCAGGGTGACGCCGGTATGGAGG
This sequence comes from uncultured Alphaproteobacteria bacterium, assembly GCA_963709085.1. Lineage (GTDB taxonomy): Bacteria > Pseudomonadota > Alphaproteobacteria > Acetobacterales > Acetobacteraceae > Rhodovastum. The sequence continues at coordinate 1,144,679 of CAVPVB010000007.1, read as the reverse complement.
CTGCGATAGCCGTTCGGCTTGGGGGTGGAGATGTAATCCTTGAAGCGGCCGGCGATCACCGGATAGGCAGCATGCACGGCGCCGAGCGCGCCGTAACAGGCATCCCGCGTCGGCACCACGATGCGGAACGCCATGATGTCGGATAACTGCTCGAACTGCACGTTGCGGCGCTGCATCTTCTCCCAGATCGAGTAGGGCGATTTCTCGCGGCCGCTGACATCGACCCGCTCGATGCCGAAATCGTGGCAGATCTTGGCGAGTTCGGTGCGCACCTCCTCGATCACGTCGGCCCCCTGGCCGCGCAGGAAGTTCAGCCGCGCCTGGATGGTCTCGTACGCCTCGGGCTCCAGCTGCGCGAAGGCCAGCGTCTGCAGCTCGCTTTTGACCGAATCCATGCCGATGCGCTCGGCCAGCGGCGCATAGATGTCCATGGTTTCGCGGGCGATGCGCTGGCGCCGCGGCGCCTGATCGACGAAATGCAGCGTGCGCATGTTGTGCAGCCGGTCGGCCAGCTTGACCAGCAGCACGCGGATGTCGCGGCTCATCGCCAGCACGAGCTTGCGGAAATTCTCCGCCTGCTTGGTGCGATCGGATTGCAGTTCCAGCCGGGTCAGTTTCGTCACGCCGTCCACCAGGCCGGCGATCTCCGGCCCGAACCGGCGCTCCAGCTCGGCGCGGGTGACGCCGGTATCCTCGATCACGTCGTGCAGCAGGGCGGTGATGATGCTGCCCACGTCGAGCCGGTAGCCGGCCAGGATCTCGGCGACCGCGACCGGATGGGTGATGTACGGGTCGCCGTTGTCGCGTTTCTGCTCGCGGTGGGCCTCGGCGGCCAGCCGGAAGGCGGCCTCGACGAGGCCGGTATCGGCCTTGGGATCGTAGCTGTGGATGCGGGCAATCAGCTTGCTGATATCGACCCCGGGCGCCGGGTCCGACGGGCGCTCCGGGGTGAATTCGGCCGCCCGTTGCGAAGGGGCAGTCTGCGAAGGCGGCGTCACGGCAGAGGGCGGCGCCGTCGTGGGTCCGTCGGGACCGGCAGCCGGCGCGGCGCGCCAGCCTGCTGGAGCGCCGCCCGTCATGTCCTGCTACCGGCGACGGCCGCCAAGCTCCGCCTCGATGGCCGCCTCGAGATCGTCCGGCGAGAAATCCTCGGACTCGACCGGCAATTGCTGCGCCTCCTCGTCGGCCGAGATTTCCTGCAGGCCGAAGATGTTCTGGTCGGTCGGAATAAGGTCCAGCACCTCCTCGTCGGCCGGCTCCGGCTCGGGCGCGCGGGAGAGCGACTTGATCAGGTCCTGTTCCAGCTTCTCCAGCGGGATGGTCTCGTCGGCGATCTCGCGCAGGGCAACGACCGGGTTCTTGTCGTTGTCGCGGTCCAGGGTGATTTCCTCGCCGCGCGACAGATTGCGCGCACGCTGGGCGGCGAGCAGAACCAGCTCGAAGCGGTTCGGGATCTTCTGAACGCAGTCTTCAACGGTGACGCGCGCCATGCGCTCAACCTCCGGTCGGCAGTACGGGTGATTGACCAAGATACGGCTGCACACGTTCCAGTGCAAGATATTGCTGCAGGGCAGCAGGGCAGCCAGGGCAGCATGCGCCGCCGCCCGCAACGCAGCCATCAAAGCGGGGCGGCCATCAAAGCGGGGGCGGCATCCGGCGGCGGCAGGGCACGCAGCAGCGCCTCCGCCCCCGCCCGGAGAAGCGGATGCCGCCAGTCCGGGGCCACGTCGCGCAGCGGACACAGCACGAAGCCGCGCAGATGCGCGCGCGGGTGCGGCAGCACCGGGTCGGGCGCGTCGCGCACCGCCCCGTTCAGGTCGATGAGGTCGAGGTCGAGGATGCGCGCCGCGTTGGCCACCCCGCGCACCCGCCCCGCCCGGGCCTCGATCGCCTGCAGACGGGCCAGCAATTCGACCGGATCGGCCGCCCCTTCAAGCCGGACGGCGCCGTTGACGTAATCCGGCTGGTCGGAAAGCGGCACCGGCGCGGTGCGATAAAATGGTGAGGCCGCAACGAAACGCAATCCCGGCAAGGCGCGCAACGCCTCGACGGCGGCCCGGCAGGTGGCGAGCGGCGACCGCCCGTCATGACCGGGCAGATTGGCACCGATAGCAACGAGAATCACGTCCGCACCTCACGTGGAAATGAAGCTTTCACCTTCCGGCAACTTGCTTGCTGGACTATCATCCTTTGATGTCGGAGGCTTGTGTTGATCCGACCCGATTCCATCGCAGCAATCACAACCAACGCCAGAAAGGCCCATATCTGATGCATTTCCTTCCCACAGAACGCACCGCATTGTTTATCGATGGGGCAAACCTGTATTCAGCCTCGCGAAACCTGGGCTTCGATGTAGACTACCGGAACCTGCTCGAATTCTTTCGCAAAAAAGCCCATATCATCCGCGCCTATTACTATTCAGCGGTATTGGAAACTGAGGAATATTCGCCACTCAAACCCCTGACGGACTGGCTCGCTTACAATGGTTATACTTTGGTAACGAAACCCGCGAAGGAGTTCACCGACTCCACCGGCCGCCGCCGGGTCAAGGGCAATATGGACATCGAACTGGCCATCGACATGCTCGAACTGGCCGACAAAATCGACCACGCCGTGCTGTTCAGCGGCGACTCGGACTTCCGCCGGCTGGTCGAGGCCGTGCAGCGCCGCGGCGTGCGGGTGTCCGTGGTATCCTCGATTCGCACCACCCCGCCCATGGTCGCCGACGAACTTCGCCGCCAGGCCGACCAGTTCCTGGAACTGGCTGAGATCGCACCGGAATTCACCCGCCGGCAGATGGAACCACGCAACGCCCGCCTGTCGCTGCGCCAGACCCCCGCCGAACCGTTCGCCGATGGTGGTGCGGAACCGGTCTGACCCCCTCCCCGGTCTGATGCCCCCCATGATCCGCACCGAGACCTCCGCGATCGCCGCCCCGGTGCGTGATTGCCCGCTCTGCCCCCGCCTGGCGGCCTTCCGCCAGGCCAACCGCACCGCCAACCCCGACTGGTTCAACGCGCCGGTGCCCAGCTTCGGACCGGCCGACGCGCGGCTGCTCGTGGTGGGCATGGCGCCGGGCCTGCGCGGCGCCAACCGCACCGGCCGGCCCTTCACCGGCGACCATGCCGGGCTGCTGCTGTACCATACGCTGCTGCACCTCGGCCTCGCCGAGGGCTGCTACCAGGCCGCTGCCGATGACGGGCTGGTGCTGAAGGACACCCGCATCGTCAACGCGGTGCGCTGCGTGCCGCCGGCCAACCTGCCCGAGCCCGCCGAAGTCGCCACCTGCAACCCGTTCCTGGCCGGCGAACTGCACGGCATGCCCAATTTGCGCGTGGTGCTGGCACTCGGCGTGCTGGCCCATGCGGCAGTTCTAAAGGCCTGCGGCATCCCGCCCGCCCGCATCCGCTTCCGCCACGGCGCCCTGCACGAACTGCCGGACGGGCTGCTGCTGGCCGATAGTTACCATGTCAGCCGTTATAACACTTCGACCAAACGGTTGACTGAGGAGATGTTTCAGGCGGTGATGCTGGATATTGTGGGGCGGTTGCAAGTGTATTGAAGTCAAGGCCAGGGCTCTGCCCTGGACCCGCTGTCGCGCATCGCGCGCCTTCGGCACGACGGCCGGGAGGCCCTTGGAACCCATTCCGTAAAGGGGCGCTGGCTACGCCGTGGCCAGTTGGGCGGCTATGGCGGATTGCAGTTTCGGGCCGTAGGGCTCGTCGCCGGAACCGAACGTGCCGCGCACCAGGCCGTCGCGGCCAATCAGCACCTTGTTGAAATTCCATGCCGGCTCCCAGCCGGTCCGCGCCTTCACCCAGGCATAGAACGGATGCGCCTGCGCCCCGCGTACGTGCAAAATGCCGGCCATCGGGAACTCGACCCCGAAGGTCGCCTCACAGAACCGCTTCACCTCCGCGTTGCTGCCGCTCTCCTGGTTGAAGTCCTGGCTCGGCACGCCAACCACGGTCAGGCCCCGCCCGGCAAACGCGCGGTGCAGCTTTTCCAGCTGTTCGTACTGGTAGGTGTAGCCGCAGAAGCTCGCCGTGTTGGTCACCAGCAGCACACGGCCGCGAAACGCGGCGAGGTCCAGCGTGCCTTCCTCGATCGACGGGAAGGAAAAATCCCAGGCCGTCACCGCCGATACCGGCTTGCCGGTGCCCATCGCCACGCCCCCCAGCAGCACCGACCGGCGGCCGATCTCAGCCATACTGCCCCTCCCTGCCCGGCTCCGTTTCAGCCAAGGCAGATGGGGGCGGCGACGGTCAGGGCAAGCTGCTATCCGCGGTCGCGCATCAGCCGCGCCTTGTCGCGCTGCCAGTCGCGCTCGGCGACGGCGTGGCGCTTGTCGCCCTTGGTGCGGCCCTGGCCGACGCCCAACTGCACCTTGGCGATGCCACGATCGTTGAAATGGATGTCGAGCGGCACCAGCGTAATCCCGTCGCGCGCCACCGCGCTGAGCAGGCGATTGGCTTCCTTGCGCTTGACCAGCAACTTGCGCGGCGCGCGCGGCTCGAAGCGCGACAGCACGCCGCCCTGGTATTCGGGGATGTAGCAGTTGAACAGCCACAACTCGCCCTCACGCTCGCCGGCCCAGGCCTCGGTCAGGGTGGCCCGGCCGGCGCGCAACGACTTCACCTCCGGCCCTTTCAGAACCATGCCGGCCTCAATGGTTTCTTTAATGGAATAGTCGAAGCGCGCCTTGCGGTTCTGCGCCGCGACGCCGTGCGAGATCAGGGAGGATTTTTTCTTCGCGGTGGCCATCCGCGCATTGTAGGTGCTTCGCTTCCCTTGTGGGAGGGGCTTTGCAAAGAAGCGCCGGCGTGGCTGAGACGAATTCCCAGGCTTAGGCGAATTCCCAGTCCACATGGGTCTGCCGCGTATTGACCGGTCCGGGAATGCCGAGGGACGCGAACACCGCCGGCGTCATGTCGATTCCCGCATCGTTCACCGGCACCGAACCATTCTGCGCCGACGTGCGGTTGCGGTGCTGCACCTCGGCCAGCGGCCGGCCGCCGTTTTCCCAGTAGGCATCCCGTGTGTTCCAAGGCCCGATATCGTTGACGCGGCATTCGACCCACCGTCCGGTCGCGACTGAGCGCACCCGCAGCCGCCGCCGCTCCACCGGCAGCCAGGCCGGAAGCGCGACCTGGGGCGCATTGGCGTCAAGTTTCCCGCCATAGGCGCTGTCCATCCCGGATTCTTCGCCACCGGCGAATTCCGTTGCGGTGATGGTGGTAAAGAGCCCGCCACCGGCCGCCGGTCCCTGCACGACGGGAGCCGGCGGGTCCGCGCGGTCGTCCGGCGTTGCATTGCCGGGATCGCGCCCGGGCAGATGCTCGCCCGGCGCGTCCGCGCGCATGCGGGCCTGCACGCGGGCGATCAAATCCGCCTTGTCCACATTCCGCCCCGGACAGGTCTTGTGCGTGGTCAGCGGATCTTCCTTATGAAAACGCAGCGTTTCCGCGCCGATGCCGCGCCAGCCGTGCAGCACTGCCAGCGCAGCGACGGCGTTGTCGCGCACGGCGGACCCGAACGGTTCCTCCTCGTATTCGCCGACCATCTCCACGCCCCAGGAAATGGCGTTCCAACTCGGCGAATGAACACCTGCGCTGGTCAGCGGCGTGAATACCCAGATCAGGTCATCGGCAATGAACAGATGCGGTCCGGCGGACCAGCTTTCCTGGTCGCGGTAATAGGATTCCAGGTTGCGCATGCGCTGCTCGCCGGGCGTCGAATGCCATTCCGACAAGCGTGGCGCGGAGGTGTTGTGGACAACAATGAATTGCGGCCGCCAGTCCGAGAAACCGAGGGTGGCGACATAGTTCCGGAATGCGGCCGGAGAGAATCCCCGCCCGACGATACCCTTCCAGACCGCCATGGCGCACCTCCTGTCAGCGTGACAGGCAAGCCAACACCTGCGCGAGCGTCCGGCGCAATCGTTTCGTGCATTGCGATACCCCCGGCCGGGTTAACAGATTCGTGAGCGCCGCACGCCGCCTTGCGGCGACCCGGCGCCGCCTAATTCAGCAGGCCGAGTTCGGTCATCGCGGCGCGCACGCGGGCCTTGGTGGGCTCCAGGCAGGGGGCCAGCGGCAGGCGGCATTTCTCGCTGGTGTGGCCGAGCAGGCTGGCAGCGTATTTCACCGGCCCCGGGCTGGTCTCGGCAAACAGCGAATCATGCAGCGGCACCAGCCGGTTCTGGATCGCCATCGCCTCGGCCACCTTGCCGTCCTGCCAGGCGCTGTGCATGGCGCTGACCAGCCGCGGCGCCACATTGCCGGTCACGCTGATGCAGCCCACCCCGCCGGCCGCCAGGAACGCAAGCGCGGTATGGTCCTCGCCCGAGAACTGGCAGAAATCCTCACCGCAGGCGCGCCGCGTATGCAGCGGGCGCGCCAGATTGGCGGTGGCATCCTTCACGCCGACGATGTTCGGGTGCTTCGCCAGCCGCGCCATGGTCTCCACGCTCATGTCCACCACGCTGCGCGGCGGAATGTTGTAGATGATGACCGGCAGGTCCACGGCATCGGCGATGGCCGTATAATGGAGGAACAGGCCCTCCTGGGTCGGCTTGTTGTAGTACGGCGTCACCACCAGCGCCGCATCCGCGCCGGCCAGCCTGGCGTGCCGGGTCAGGGCGATCGCTTCCTCGGTGCTGTTGCTGCCGGCACCGGCGATCACCGGCACGCGGCCCCCCGCCACCTCGATCGCGATTTCCACCACCCGCTTGTGCTCGTCATGGCTCAGCGTCGGGCTCTCGCCGGTGGTGCCGACCGGCACCACGCCGTGCGTGCCCTCGCGGATCTGCCAGTCCACAAAGGCGGCCAGCGCCTTCTCGTCCACCGAGCCGTCCGCCCGCATGGGAGTGATGAAGGCAACAAACGACCCTTTGAACATGCACGGCCTCCGCTCGACGTTTCTCGGCATTGCGAGGGCGGCAAGCTAAGCGCGCGGATGGTGCATCGCAAGGCCGGGGCTTGTACAAGCGGGCATGCGCTCCTTGCTTCTCCAATTCGGGGTCCCGCTCCTCACCGCCCTGCCGGCGCTGCTGTGTGCCGCTCCGCGGGCGGGGGCACAGGAACTGATGGCCGCCATCCGCGCCGACCGCTGGGCCGACGCCGATGCCGCCGCCGCCCGCCTGCCCGACCCAGTGGCCCGCAAGCTCGTCACCTTCTACCGGCTGATGGCGCCCGGCGCCGCCAGCGCGGGCGAAATCGCCGCCTTCATGGCCGACAACCCGGACTGGCCGCTGCAAGCCGCGCTGGCCCGCCACCGTGATGAGGCGCTGGCGGCCGAGCCCGACGATGCCGTCGCCGCCGCCGAGTGCGACCGGCCGAAACCTTTCACCGTGGCCGCGCCCGCCGCCCTGCTCCGTTGCGCCGACGCTGACGCGAAGCTCGGCCGCACCGGCGATGCGGCCGCCCTGGCCCGGCGCGCCTGGATCGCCGCCCCCCCGACCCGGCCTGGGAGGCACGCTTCCTGCAGCGCTGGACGGTGGCGATCACCGGCGCCGATCAATGGACCCGGTTCGACCGCGTCGCCTGGACCGATACCGACGCGGCAAGGCGTCAGGCGGGCCGCCTGGACCCCGCCGACCGCCCGCGCGCCGAGGCCCGCCTCGCGCTGCGCCGCGACGACCCGAACGCGCCCGCCCTGGTGGCCGCACTGCCCGAGGCCGACCGGCAGGAGCCCGGCATCGTGCTGGAACAGGCGCGCTGGCTGCGCCGCGCCGGACAGGATGACGCGGCCCTCACCTTATGGAATACCCTCGGCAACACGGCCGAGCGGCGCGCCCCGGCGGACCGTCTGGCGGCGTTCTGGGACGAACGTAACGCCCTGGCCCGCCGCCGGTTGCGCCAGGGGGATGCCCTGGGCGCCTATGCGCTCGCCGCCGGCCACGCCCAGACCGCCGGGGAGAGCCTGCTGGACGCCGAGTTCCTCGCCGGCTTCATCTCGCTGCGCAAGCTGAAGTCACCCGACACCGCCCTGCCGCATTTCCGCACCCTGGCGGGCATTTCCAAATCCGCCATCACCCAGGGCCGGGCGCATTTCTGGCTGGCGCGGACCCTGGCCGCCCAGGGTGACGACAAAGCCGCCGCCGCCGAATACGAAGCCGCCGCCACGTTTCCCTCGACGTTCTACGGCCAGTTGGCCGCGCTGGCCCTCGGCCAGACTCCGGCCGCCCGCATCGCCGCGACCCCTGACCCGCCTGCCGACCCGCAGCGCGCCCTCGATTTCGCCGGCCGCGAACTGACCCGCAGCGCCGCCTGGCTGGTGAGTTGGGGCGAGCCCGCCCGGGCGCAGTCCTTCCTGCTCCGCCTGGACGATATCACCCCCGACGCCGCCGACCGTGCCCTGACCGCCCGGCTGGCGACCGGCTTTGGCCTGCCGGAAGCCGCGATCACCCTGGCCCGCCGTGCCGGGCGCGACGGCGTGACCCTGCTGCAGACGGGCTGGCCGGCGCCCGCCGATATCCCGCCCGATGCCGGCATCGATCCGGCCCTGGCCCTCGGCATCATCCGCCAGGAAAGCAGCTTCGATACCACCACCGTTAGCCCGGCCGGCGCGCGCGGGATGATGCAGTTGATGCCGGAAACCGCCACCCTGGTGGCGCGCAAGCTCGGCCTGCGCGTCACCCTCCCGGCGCTCACCGCCGACCCGCGCACCAACATCCGGCTCGGCACCGCCTACCTGCGCGAGATGCTCGACCATTTCAACGGCAGCGTGCCCCTGGCCATCGCCGCCTACAACGCGGGACCCGGCCACGTGCAGGAATGGTTGATCTCCAATGGCGACCCGCGCACCGACGGGACGGACATGATCGACTGGATCGAACTGATCACGTTCCACGAGACCCGCAATTATGTGCAGCGGGTGATCGAGAACCAGACGATCTACCGGGCGCGGCGGGGCGATCCGTCGCCGCATCCGGTGCTGGGGGGGCGGACGTGAAGGAAGGCCAGGGCTCTGCCCTGGACCCGCTAAGGGCGGAGCCCTTAGAACCCATTCCTAAAGTGATGGGGTCCAGGGGCCTCTCGGCCCTTGGCGGGTCCAGGGCAGAGCCCTGGCCTTCCTTTATGTCCGCCCCCGCATGAACGCCCGCCACGTAGCGGCCTGGGACGGCCTGCATCTCCGCGTCGTCGAATGGGGCCGCGGCGACCGGCTGCCATTGCTATGCCTGCCCGGCCTGGTGCGCACCTCCGGCGATTTCGCCGGGGTGGCGGCACGGCATGGCGCGGGGCGGAGGGTGGTGGCGCTGGACTATGCCGGGCGTGGCGGCTCGGCGCGGGCGCGGTCGGTCGCGCGCTATGCGCCGGAGGCGATGTTGCGGGACGTGCTGGATGTGTGCGCGGCGGTGCATGTGCATCGGGCGGTGGTGGTGGGCACCAGCTTCGGGGGCCTGCTCGCCATGGCGCTTGGGGCGGCGCGGCCGGGGCTGCTGGCGGGCGTAGTGCTGAACGATGTCGGGCCGGAGATCGGCCGCGAGGGGGCCGGGTGGGTGCGGCGCTACGTCGGCCACGACCCTGCCCTGCCCGACCTCGGCGCGGCGGCGGCGCATCTGCGGCGCGTGGTGCCCGATTTGTCGCTGCACAGCGAGGCGGATTGGCGGGATTTTGCCCGGCTGACCTATGCGCCCGGCGCCGACGGGCGCTGGCATCCGCTGTGGGACACCCGCATCGCCCAGGCGGTCGGGAGGAAACTGCCCGATCTGTGGCCGTTGTTCGGCGCCCTGGCGCGGGTGCCGCTGCTGCTGGTGCATGGCGGACGGAGCAAGCTGCTGCAGGCGGAGACGGTGGCGCGCATGCGGGCGGCCCGGCCGGACATGGCGGTGGCGACGGTGCCGGACTCGGGCCACGCGCCCACGCTGGCCGAACCGGAGGCGGTGGCAGCCATGGAGGCATTTCTCGGATGAGTCCGGCGCGGTGGGTGGCAAGTTTTTGCGGGTCGGGGCTGGTGCCGGTGGCGCCCGGCACGGCGGGGTCGCTGGCAGCGCTCCTGCCGGGGCTCGCGCTGCTCTGGGTGTCTCCGGCGGCGTTGGCGGCGGGGGCCATCGTGGTCACCGGTATCGGGTTATGGGCAGTGCACGCGGCGCGGGCCGGCGACGATCCGGGCTGGGTGGTGATCGACGAGGTGGCGGGTCAGTGGATCGCGCTGCTGGCCCTGCCGCATCCGTCGGTATTCGGCGCGCTGGCGGCGTTCGCGGCGTTCCGCCTGTTCGACATCACAAAACCGGGACCGGTAGGCTGGGCGGAGCGGCTGCCCGGGGCGCTCGGGGTAATGGCCGACGATGTGCTGGCCGGGGGCCTGGCGGCGCTGGTGATTTTGGGGGTGCGCTGGGCGGTGCCGGGCCTGCTGAACTGATACGCTAAGGGAATGGGTATGATCGATCCAGAACTCATGGCACAGGCGGAATTGGTGCTGGCTTCATGCCGGGCGGCCGGGCTGAAGGTGGCGACGGCGGAAAGCTGCACCGGCGGCCTGATCGCGGCGACCCTGACGGCGATCGCCGGCAGCTCCGACGTGGTGGACCGCGGGTTCGTCACCTATTCGAACGCGGCCAAGACGGACATGCTGGGCGTGCCGCCGGCGCTGATCGCCTCGGACGGCGCGGTCAGCGAGGCGGTGGCGCGGCGCATGGCCGAGGGCGCACTGGCCCGCTCGCAGGCTGGCCTTGCGGTGGCGGTGACCGGGGTGGCCGGTCCGGGCGGCGGCACTGCGGACAAGCCGGTGGGGCTGGTGTGGTTCGGTCTCGCCCGTCGCGATGCCCCAACCTCCGCGCGGCACCATCTGTTCGCGGGCGACCGCGGCGCGGTGCGCCGGCAAGCGGTGGCGGAAGCGCTGCGCCTGCTGCGCGACGGGGCAGCCCGCTAGCCGGAGGCGTCAATGCGCCGACGCGGCGCGTGGCCTGGTCAGCAACAAGGTCAGTGGCAGCGCCGCGAAAAAGCACAGCCCCATGACCAGCAGCACATCGTTATAGGCCAGCGTCAGCGCCTGTTGCTGCACCAGCAGTGACAGGCGGCGCAGCGCCGCCAGATGCGCCGCGCCCGATTTGGCCGCCGTGAGCAGCTGCGTGATGTGGGTCAGGGCATTGGTCGCGACCAATCGTCCCCAGCCCACCTGCTCGTGCAGGTGCAGCGAATGCACCGTGGTGCGCGTGGTGGCCAGCGTGCCCAGCGTGGCGATGCCGATGGCGCCGCCGAGGTTGCGCACCACATTGTACACGCCGGACGCGTTCTTCAGCGCCACCGGCGGCAGCGTGCCGAGCGAGAGCTGGTTGACCGGCACGAACAGGAACATGAGCGAGAAGCCGCGCAGGGCCTGCGGCGCCATGATCTCCCACGTCCCGGACAGGCTGGTCAGGTGCGCCAGCCACCAGCACGAGGTGCCGAAGCAGAACAATCCGAACGCCGCCATCCGCCGCAGATCGACCGAGCGGGACAGGCGCCCGGCAATCGGCCCGGTGACGAACATCGCCGCCCCGGTCGCCAGCATTGCCTTGCCGATCTCGTAGCTGTCGTAACCGCGTACCTGCCCCAGATAGAGCGGCATGATGAAGGTCGCGCCGTACAGCCCGACACCGATGACACCGGCGAGCACGCAGCAGATTGCGAAATTGCGGTTGCCCAAGGGGCGCAGATCGACCAGAGGGTCCGGGCGGGTCAGCATGCGATGGAAAAAAATCACCGCCGAGACGGCAGACAGCACCGCGAAGAAGGTGATGGTATCGTCCTCGAACCAGTCATTCCGGTTGCCCTCCTCCAGAACGTATTCGAGGCTGCCCAGGAAGGCGGCCATGAGCAACAGGCCCAGATAGTCGAAGCGCCGCAGCAGGCCCGGGACGGGGCGGTCGATGTCGATGAACGCCCATACCGAGGCCGCCGCCGCCAGGCCGGGCACCACATTGATCAGGAACAGCCAGTGCCAGGAGAATTCCTCGGTCAGCCAGCCGCCGAGGGTCGGGCCGATGGTGGGGGCGAGCGTGGCGGTCAGGGCGATGATCACCGAAACCTGGGTGCGCCGCCGGCCGGGAAACAACAGGAACGCGGTGGCGAACACCGTCGGAATCATCGCCCCGCCGGAAAATCCCTGCAGCGCCCGCCACAGGATCATTTCGGGCAGCGAACTGGCCGAGGCGCACAGCACCGAGAACAGCGTGAAGCCGAGCGTGCTGAGCACGTAGAGCACACGCGTCGACAGCGCCCGCGACAGCCAGCCGGAGAGCGGGATCATGACGATCTCGGCCACCAGGTAGCTGGTCTGCACCCAGGCCACCTCGTCGGCGCTGGCGGCCAGTCCGGCCTGGATTTCGGCGATCGAGGCGCTGACCACCTGGATGTCGAGGATGGACATGAACATGCCCACCACCATGCTGGCGAAGCCGACCCAGTCGCGCCAGGTGTTCGCCTCGGCACTCATGTAACGGCGCTCATTTAAGGCCGAGCGTGGCCGCCGCCGCCCCCAGCAGCCCCTGGCGCGACTCCCCGGCCGCGCGCGTGTCCACCTCGGCGGTGACCGACAGGCCGGCGCGCAGCCAGTGCGCCGCCACCGCCGCATCGCGGTCGAGCACGATCTTCACCGGCACACGCTGCACCACCTTGGTGAAGTTGCCGGTCGCGTTTTCCGGCGGCAGCAGGGAGAACAGCGCGCCGGTGGCCGGCGCCAGACTGTCCACCCGCCCCAGCGCGACCGCCGAGCCGTCAATGTCGGGGGTCAACCAGACGCGCTGGCCGGCGCGCATGCGGCGCAACTGGGTTTCCTTGAAGTTGGCTATCACGAACAGGCGCGGCGCCGGCGGTGCCACGGCAATCAGCAACTGGCCGGGCTGCACATGCTGGCCAAGCTGCGCCACCCGGTTGCCGACAATGCCGTCGAACGGGGCGCGGATGACGGTGTAGGCAAGATTATTGGCGGCCAGCCGCGCGGCCGCCTCGGCCGTGGCCGCGTGCGCCTCCGCCTGCGGCACCTGGGCCCCGGCGACGGCCAGTGCCTGTTCGGCGGTGGCGCGCTGGGCGCGCGCCGCGGCAAGCTGCGCCGCCGCCTTCTCGCGGTCGGCCACCGCCTGCTCGTTGGCCTGACGCGAGGTCCAGCCGGCGCCGACCAGCGCGCCACTGCGGCCGGCCTCGGCGGCGGCGCGGGTCAGTTCGGCGCTGGCCTGCGCCATCATCGCCTCGGCCTGGGCGATGGCGCTGCGGCTCTGCTCCACCTGGCGCTGCGCCGTGACGACCGCGGCGACGGCCTCGGCCGCGCCGGCGCGCGCCTGGTCCAGCCGCGCCGACCAGTCGGCCGGATCGAGCGAAATCAGGGGATCGCCGGCCCGCACCGGCTGGTTGTCGGCGACATGGATGGCGACGACATCGCCCTCGATGCGCGTGGACAGCACGGCGATGTCGCCCTGCACATAGGCGTCGTCGGTGCTCTCCAGCCAGCGCCCCTCGGTGAACCACCAGTTGCCGGCAAGCCCCGCCGCGAGCACCAGCACACCCAGCAATAGCAAACGCAGCAGACGCCAGCGCCGCCGTGGTGCCGGCATGGAGGTGCTTACCGTGTCGGCGGCGGAAGCCGTGGGCTTGTCGGAACCGGCATTCATCGGGGAGCCCTGGTTGTTGGCACCGCAACAATGGCGACGACAGGGGCGCCGGTCAAGGGTAAACTGAACCGTTCAGTTCAGTTTACCCTTGACCGGGACAACCGCACCGGCCAGAATCACAAGCATGGATGGCGCCGCTCCCCTCCCGACCGAAATCTCACCTAAACACCGGCAGATTGTGCAGGCCGCCGAGGCGCTGTTCCTTGCGCATGGCTATGGCGCCGTCAGCATGGACGCGGTGGCGCGGCTTGCCTGCGTGTCCAAGGCCACGCTGTATGCGTATTTCGCCTCGAAGGACGCGCTGTTCGCCAGCATCGTCGCCGACAAGGGGTGTCTGAGCCCGGTGATCGAGGAACTGTTCCCGGACAGCGTGCCGGACCTGCGCGCGGCGCTGCTGGCGATCGGCCAGCGCATGCTGCGCTTCCTGATGCAGGAACGAACGTTGTCCATCCTGCGCATCGCCATCACCGAAAGCACCCGTTTCCCCGAACTCGGCCACGCGTTTTACGAAAACGGGCCGCAGAAATTCTGCTACCGGTTCCGCACCTGGCTGGAACCACTGGCCGCCCAGGGCCTCGTCCGGACACCCGACACACTGATCGCCACCCACCAGTTCATGGCCCTGCTGCGCTCAGACGTGTTCCTGCGCACCAGCCTCGCCCTGCCGCCACCCGCCAGCGACACGGAAATCGACGAGACCGTGACAAGCGCGGTCGAGACCTGGGTGCGGGCGTTCGGGGCGTAAGGAAGGCCAGGGTTTGCCCTGGCCTTCCTTAACTTACACGCCGCGCTGCACGCACAGCGCAGCGGCACGGTCCAGCAGATCTGCCGTGCGTGCCGAGCCGTCCGATGGGTTTCCCTGTCGCCCCATGAAGGTGGCAGGATAACAGTTATGAGCACGCACACCACCACCCAAGCCCTCTGGGACGCCATCCGATTCGACGCCGCCGGGCTGGTGGCTGCGATCGCCCAGCAGCACGATACCGGCGAGGTGCTGATGCTGGCCTGGATGAACCGCGAGGCGGTGGCGGAAACGCTCGCCACCGGCCGGGTCTGCTATTTCAGCCGCAGCCGCGCCCGGCTCTGGCGCAAGGGCGAAAGCTCCGGGCAGGTGCAGCGACTGGTGGAATTGCGGGTCGATTGCGACGGCGATGCGCTGCTGCTGCTGGTGAACCAGGAAGGGGTCGCCTGCCACACCGGGCGGCGGAATTGTTTCTACCGCGCCGTGCACGGCGGCGATCTGGTGGAAATCGCCGCCCCCGAGATCGACCCGGCAAAACTGTATGGCGGCACCGGTGGCTGACACCGTCCCGGTAACCGTGCTCACCGGCTTTCTCGGCGCGGGAAAAACCACGCTGCTCAACCGGCTGCTGCGCCGGCCGGAACTTGCCGGCACCGCCGTCCTGATCAACGAGTTCGGCGAAATCGGGCTCGACCATTTGCTGGTGGAAACGCTCGACGAAGATACGGTTCTGCTGAACGCAGGCTGCCTGTGCTGCAGCGTCCGCGGCGACCTCGCCCGCGCGCTGCGCGGCCTGCAGCCACGGGTGGCCGCCGGCGAGGTGCGGCGGGTGATGATCGAAACCACCGGGCTCGCCGACCCCGCCCCCATCCTGCACACGCTGATGAGCGATGCCGCGCTGGCCGTGCACTACCGGCTGGACGGTGTGGTGACGGTGGTGGACGCGGTGAATGGCGCCGCGCAGATGGACGCGCAACCCGAGGCGGTGCGACAGGTGGCGGTGGCGGACCGGCTGGTGCTGTCGAAAACCGATCTGTCGGATGCCGGCTCGGTGGCATCGCTGACCGCGCGGCTGCGGCGGCTGAACCCGGCGGCTCCTTTGCTGACCGCGCTGCGCGGCGAGATCGATCCCGCCGCCCTGCTGAATGGTGGCCTGTTCGAGTCGGGCGGAAAAATCGCCGATGTGCGCGCCTGGCTGGACGCCGAGGCATTTGGTTCGCCCGATCATGAACATGCGCCCGAGCATGGAGACGAGCATGGGCACCACCATCCCGACGTGAACCGCCACGATGACCGCATCCGGGCGTTCTGCCTGACCTGGGACCGGCCCCTGCACTGGCAGGGCATCGGCATGTTCCTGGAGATGCTGATCGCCACCCGCGGCGAAAATCTGCTGCGGGTAAAGGGGATTCTGAACCTCGCCGGCCAGGACCAGCCCGTGGTGATCCACGGCGTGCAGCATTTGTTCCATGAACCGGTGCTGCTGCCGGCCTGGCCAGCGGGCGACGACCGGCGCTCGCGGCTGGTGTTCATCACCCGCGACCTCGACCGCGAGACGGTGGCCGAGGGGCTGCGCGCCTTCGAGCAGGCCGCCGCGGAGGCCGCCGGGCCGGGCTGACGCCGCCTGCGCGTCACAGTTGTGTGTGTGTCCACAGAATTCCACCACTGCCGGCATCAGAATGGTAGACGTGGGCCATTATTTCGTAGCATATTGTAACTCGATCGTTGCCCCCACCTGAACCGGGAGTGAAAGCTGTGCAAGCCCAGAGCTACGGGGGCCTCACGTTTGAGAGTTTCATGACCGATCCGTTGATCCGGCTGGTGATGGATAGCGACGGCGTTTCGGTGGCGGAAATGGTCGCGGTGCTGGAAGCCGCCGGGCATGCGGTGGAGCGGCGCGAACGAGGCAACGAACCGCGCCGCCTCGACTGAACCGCCTTCGATAGACGCTGCAGACGGCCTCCCTTATGGAGAGGCATGCACGATCTGGCACGTCTCGAACCCCTCATCTACCTGATCGCCGGCGAGCAAAGCGGCGATGTGCTTGGCGGGCGCCTGATGGAGGCGTTGCGCGCGGCCCGGCCGGCCCTGCGTTTCGCCGGCGTGGGCGGGCCGCGCATGGTGGAACAGGGACTCGACCCGCTCTTCCCGATGCAGGATCTCGCGGTGATGGGCCTGCTGGAGGTGCTGCCGCGCATCCGCCATCTCAACCGCCGCCTGCACCAGGCCGCCGAGGACGTGCGCGCGCGCCATCCCGCCGTGCTGGTAACCATCGACAGCCCCGGCTTCACCCTGCGCCTGCTGCGGCTTGTGGCGGATGCGGGCATAACCCGGGTGCATTACGTGGCGCCCCAGGTCTGGGCCTGGCGGGAGCACCGGGTGCGCGAATTCCCCGGGCTGTGGGAACGCCTGCTCTGCCTGCTTCCCTTCGAGCCGGATTTCTTTGCCCGCCACGGCCTGCCGGCGACCTTCGTCGGCCATCCGGTGCTGCAATCCGGCGCCGATCACGGCGACCCGGCCCGGTTCCGCGCCACCCACGGGCTGGCAGCGGATGCGAAGGTCCTGGTGCTGATGCCCGGCAGCCGGCGCAGCGAGGTGCCGCGGCTGCTGCCGGTGTTCGGCGCCACGCTGGCATTGCTGGCCGAACGAATCCCCGGGCTGGTGCCGGTGGTGCCGGTGGCCTCCGCGGTCGCCGAGACCGTGCGGCGCGCGGCGGCTTCCTGGCCGGTGCGGCCGATTATCGTGACCGAGCTGGCCGACAAACACGACGCCTATGCCGCCGCCGCCGTGGCACTGACAAAGTCGGGCACTTCGACGCTGGAACTGGCGCTCGCCGGGGTGCCGATGGCGGTGACCTACCGGGTCAACCCGCTCACGGCCGCGATCGTTCGGCGGCTGATCCGGGTGCCGCACGTCGCCATGGTGAACCTGCTGGCCGGCCGCGCCGCGGTGCCCGAACTGCTGCAGCAGGATTGCCGGCCGGCGAAACTGGCCGAAACGGTGGAGCGGCTGCTCGGCGACCCCGCAGCAGCGCAGGCCCAGCGCACCGCCTTCCGCGAGGTGGCCGAACGGCTGCGCGCGCCTTGCGGCACCCCCGCGGAGTCGGCGGCACGGGAAGTGCTGGCCATGCTGGCAGCCCCTGATGCGCAGCCGCGCGCGGTGATATAGGGTTTGCCGATTGCGCGGCGTCACCGCCGCATGCCGGAGGAAATCACGTCAATGACACAGCCTCTCAGCCGCCGCGGATTCGTGGCGGCAGCCGCGGCCGTCGGCCTCGCGTCGCCTCACCTGGCCCGCGCCGCCGAGCCTTTCCGGCTCCGCTGCTCGCTCGATACCGCGCCGACCCACATGCGCAACATCACCATCGCCGACTACCTGCAGAAGCTGGAAGCAGGCTCGGGTGGCCGCATCAAGACCGAGCTGTTCCATGCCGGCGCGCTGTTCGCCGACGTGAACGTCGCGAAGGCCCTGCTGCAGGGCCAGGTGGAAATGGCCTGCCCGGGCAGCTGGGTCCTGACCGGCTTCGTGCCGGATTGCGACATGGTCAACCTGCCGGTGATGTACAGCCAGCCGATCGAAATCTGCCGCCGCGTGACCGACGGCAAGACCGGCACGTATGTCAACACGCAGTTGCACACCAAGCTGCGGGCGCGGGTGCTCGGGCTCTGGCTGCAACTGGGCTTCCAGCACTGGTACTCGGCAACCACGCCGATCAAGGCGCTGTCCGACCTCAAGGGCATGAAGATCCGCATCACCGGCGGCGCCGGCATGGCCTGGCGCACCCGCTTCTTCGGCGCCAACCCGAACACCACGGCCTGGCCGGACGTGCCGCTGGCGCTCAGCCAGGGCACCTTCGACGGGCTGATCACCACCAACGAGAGTGCGTTCTCGGCCAAGCTCTGGGAAGCCGGGCTGAAAACCTCGCTGCAGGACCGCCAGAACGTCGACAACTACCTGCCGATGGTCAGCGAGTCGTTCCTGCATACGCTGCCGAAGGAATTGCAGGCGCTGGTGGTGGACACCTGGCAGGAGAATATCGTCGGCTACCGCAAGCAGATGCTGGCGTCCCAGGAGCGGTCGCTGGCCGGACTGCAGGAGCACGGCGTGGTTTACACCATCCCGCCCGACGAGGAGATCGCCGCGGTGCGCAAGAAGATGCTGGTGGAGCAGCCCAAACTGATGAAGGAGTTGCGCCTGACCGCCGAGCCTGCCGAAACTGGTGGCCGAGGATCTCCGGCCGCTGGCGTAGCGCCGCCCGCGGCCGCGACGGGCTGAGCCGGCGGGTTCGCTTACCGGATCAGCCCCGACGCCTCCGCCCGGGCGCGGCTGGTGGCCATGCTGTCGGTCACCGCCAGCGCCGCTTCCAGGGCGCGGCGGCCGGCCGCGGCATCTACCACCACCGGGGCGCCGTCGAGAATCGCGGCGGCGAAGGCGGCGTGCTCGGCCTCCAGCGCATCGTGTTCCTTCCAGGTAATCTCGTCGATCCGGCCGCCGCCGGTGCCGGGCAAAGGCAGGCCGCGCTCGCGGCCGATCATCATCAGCTTGCGGGCGGCGAAATCGACCGACATGTAGCCTTCCTGGCTGAACAGCCGCATCTTGCGCTCGGTCTTCAGGCTGATCCGGCTGGCGGTGATGGCGGCGACACAACCGTTGGCAAAGCGCACCCGCGCGTTGGCGATGTCCTCATGCACGCTGGCGACCGGCGCGCCGACCGCATCGACGCTCTCGATCGGGCTGTCCACCAGCGACAGCACGAGGTCCAGATCGTGGATCATCAGGTCGAGGATAACCGACACATCGGTACCGCGCGGCTTGAACGGCGCGATCCGCACGCAGTCGATATACAACGGACGCTGCATGCGGGTGCTGATGGCCTGATGCTCGGCCGAGTAGCGCAGCAGATGGCCGACCTGCAGCACCCGGCCGTGCCGGCTGGCGATCGCGGCCAGCGCGTCGGCCTCGGCGAGCGTGGCGGCGATCGGCTTTTCCACCAGCACGTGCAGCCCGGCCTGCAACGCCTCGGCCGCCAGGGCAAAATGGGCTTCCGCCGGGGTCGCGATCACCACCGCATCGCAGGCAGCCAGCAGGGCGGGCCAGTCGAGCGGGGTGGCACCGGCCTCCTTCGCCACAGCGGCGGCGCGGGCGGCGTCACGGTCGTGCACGCCGGCAAGCGTGACACGGCGCCCCGCGGCGACCTTCAGCGCATGAAACCGCCCGAAATGCCCGGCGCCGACAATCCCGATCCGCAGCCCCGCCACCTGCAACCCTCCTCTGGCCGGGGCGAGAGGTAGCAGCGGCGGAGCGTTTCGGCCACGGGGTGAAGCCGGTTAAGCCACCCGCGGCAGTTCGACGGCAACGGCGGGGGCCTTGCCGGCGAGGACAAAACGGGCGCGGTCCATGTCGATCTGGTCTTCCCACCAGGCCACGAACACGGTGGCCACCGTGTTGCCGAACAGGTTGGTGACAGCGCGCGCCTCGCTCATGAAACGGTCGATCGCCAGCACCAGCACGATGCCGGCCACCGGCACCTTGCCATTCAGCGTCGCCAGCGTGGCCGCCAGCGTGATAAAGCCGCCGCCGGTAACCGCCGCCGCGCCCTTCGAGGTGAGCAACAGCACCCCCAGAATGAGCACATAATCGCCCCAGGAAAGCGGGATGTTCAGCGCCTGGGCAATGAAGGTGATCGCCATGGTGAAATAGATCGACGTGCCGTCGAGGTTGAACGCGTAACCAAGCGGCACCACCAGCCCGACCAGCGGACGGTTGCAGCCCAGGTTCTCCAGCTTCGCCATCAGGCTGGGAAGGGCCGCCTCGGAGCTGCTGGTTCCAAGGACGATGAAGAACTCCTCCTTGATGTAGCGCAGCAGCGGCCACAGGCGCAGGCCGGTGACCCGCACCACCAGGCTCATGCAGATAACGACGAACAGCACGCAGGTCAGGTAGAAGCAGAACATCAGGTAGCCGAGTTGCAGCAGCGAGCCGGCGCCATATTTCGCCACGGTGAACGCCATCGCTCCGAAGGCACCGAGCGGCGCCACCCGCATGATCAGGTTGATCACGCCGAACAGCGCGGCGCCGGCCTCGTCAAGCACATGCACGACGGCACGGCCGCGGTCACCGAGCTTCGCCGCCGCGAGGCCAAACAGCACGGCAAAGAACAGCACCGGCAGGATATCGCCCTTGGCGAAGGCGCCGACCACCGAGTTGGGAATGATGTTGAGCAGGAAGTCGGAGACCGAACCGTGCGCGGCATTGGTGGTGTACTGGGCGACGGCCTGCGCATCGAGGCTGGCCGGATCAGCGTTCAGGCCAACACCGGGACGTACTACGTGGCCAACGATCAGGCCGATCAGCATGGCAAGGGTGGTCATGACCTCGAAGTAGACGATCGCCTTCAGGCCGATCCGGCCGACCTCGGTGGTGTCGTTGAGCTTGCCGATGCCGACCACCACGGTGACGAAAATGATCGGCGCGATCACCATCTTCACCAGCTTGACGAAGCCGATCGCCAGCGGATTCATCTGCTCCCCGATTGTGGGGTAGAAATGACCCAGCGCGACGCCGATAACAATGGCGATGAGTACCTGGATATACAGCGACTTGGATTGCCTGGCCTCGATCACGCGGTACCCTCCCGGATCTTGTCCCCGTCGGCGACGGGTTGAAGGTGATTAGGCCCGGTCGGGCATCTTGACGACAGGGATTTTTTCGCGGCCTACACGAAGCATCAGCCCCAGGCAGGATGGCCGCCCCGCATGCCAGCAGTTTCGTCCGCATTCGTCATCCCGCCGCCGCCGGCGGCTTCGGTGCCGGTCGCCGGCGGCGGCGTGTTTCCGGTGCGGCGGATTTTCTGCGTCGGGCGCAACTATGCCGCGCATGCGCGCGAAATGGGCGGCGATCCCGACCGCGAGAAGCCATTCTTCTTCGCCAAGCCGGCCGATGCCGTGCTGACCGGCGGTGCCGACATGCCCTATCCGCCGGCCACCACCCTTCTGCACCACGAGATGGAGCTGGTGGTGGCGCTGGGCGGGGGCGGCGCCGATATCGACGCGGCGGACGCGCTGCGCCATGTGTGGGGCTATGCCGCCGGGCTCGACATGACCCGGCGCGACCTGCAGAACGCCGCCAAGCGGGAAGGAAAACCCTGGGACATGAGCAAGGGGTTCGACCATTCCGCACCGATCGGCGCGCTTGTTCCCGCCGTCCGCCTGCCCGATCCGACCCGCGGGCGCATCGCCCTGACGGTGAACGGCACGCTCCGCCAGGAATCGGACTTGTCCAACCTGATCTGGAGCGTCGCCGAGACCATTTCGTTCCTGTCCGGGCTGGTCCGGCTGGCGCCCGGCGATCTGATATTCACCGGCACGCCGGAAGGGGTGGCGGCGGTGCAGCGGGGAGACCTGCTGGAAGGCGTGGTGGAGGGTGTCGGCACGGTGCGCACCCGCATCCTCTGATCGCATGACCGAACGCCTGCGCATCGCCACCTGGAACATCAACTCGCTGCGGCTGCGCCTGCCGTTGCTGCGATTGCTGATCGAGGCGCTGCAGCCCGATGTGATCTGCCTGCAGGAAACCAAGGTCCCGGACGATCTGTTCCCCACCGGCGCGCCGGCCGAACTCGGCTATCCGTTCGCCATATGGCGGGGGATGAAGGGCTATAACGGGGTGGCGATCCTGTCGCGCCTGCCGTTGCAGCGGCTCAACATCGCGCCGGAATGGTGCGCCAAAGGCGATTGCCGGCATCTGGCGGTGGCGCTCGATCTGCGCTCGGGTCCGGTCGAGTTGCACAATTTCTACGTGCCGGCCGGGGGCGACGTGCCGGACCGCGAAACAAACCCGAAATTCGCCCACAAGCTCGATTTCGTCACCGAAGCGACCGCCTGGTTCGCCGGACGGCGCGCCCTGTCGAACACCGTGCTGGTCGGCGACCTCAACATCGCGCCGCTGGAACATGACGTTTGGAGCCACAGGCAATTGCTCGACGTGGTCAGCCACACGCCGCCGGAGACCGAGGGGCTGACCGCCTGGCTGCAGCAGGGCTTTGACGATGCGGTGCGCCACTTCGTTCCGGCCGAACAGAAACTTTACACGTGGTGGTCATACCGCAACCGCGACTGGCGCGCCTCCGACCGCGGCCGGCGGCTCGACCATGTATGGGTGAGCCGTGACCTGACCGACGGGCTGCGCACGCACACCATCCTGAAGCAGGCCCGCGACTGGCCGCGCACCAGCGACCACGTGCCGGTCAGCGTGGAACTGGAAGTATAAGCGGATCAGGACCCGGGCGGCACCGTGAAACAATCCATGCCCTGCCCGGCGAGCCGCGCGCAGGCCGCGGCGGCGCTTTCGGCCGACAGGCCGACCAGCCGGGCGCGATACAGCAGCCCCGCGTGCTGCACCGGCACGATGGTCGGCTGCGCGCCGGCCAGCAGGGTGCCGGCACGGGCGCGGGCAGTGGCGATGGCGCTTTGGGAATTCGCCGGGTCCGGGTACGCACCGACCTGGATGCCCCAGCCGCCGCGTCGCGGGGCGGCAGCGGCGACCGGCAACAGCACCGGGGATGGTTGCGAAACCACGCGTGAACCAGGGCCGATTTCGGCGGCCTGCGCGGGTGACACGAGGGGGAAGAAGCTGAAGGACCGGTCCCCGCCCGCCGGCCGCGCCACGGGGGCCGCCATCGCCGTGCTGACCGGCCGGCTCGGCGCGGTGTAGATGCCGGTCGGTGCGCCGGCGGTAACCAGCCCGCCACCCTCGAAGGCCCGCGCGGACGGATCGTCCTCGGCCGGCGCCGTCTGTTCCGCGGCCGCGTAATCCTGCCCGGTCATGCCGCCGCCCGCATAGGCACGGTCGGCCTCCGATGTATAGGGCTGGGGCTGGCTGTAGCCCGTCCCGGCGGCGCCGCCGGCATAGACCGCGAGCGGTCCGCTCATCGCCATTTCCGTTCCGAGGCGTGGCGCCACGCTGGCCAGGTAGTTGACCGTCTCGTCCGGCAGCGGATTCCCGCCGGACAAATAGCGGTCCAGACGGTCCGGCCCGGCATTGTAGGCGGCCAGGAAGGCGGGCGACCCGTAGCGGTCGTACATTTCGCGGATATAGGCAGTGCCGGCGAGGATATTGTCGCGCGGTTCGTAGGGGTCGCTGCCCAGCCCGTAATGCCGTTGCAGCACATCGTAGGTGCGCGGCATCACCTGCATGAGTTCCATCGCCCCGGGCGACGAGGTGATCAGCGAGCCATCCCTCTCATACAGGCGGCCGCCGCTCTCCTGGTGCATCACCGCGCGAATCCAGCGTTCCGGCACCTGGAAGCGGGCGGCGGCGGCGCGGATATAGGGGCCCCAGGGATCATCCGGCGTGCCCGGGACGGGATAGCTGCGCGCCGCCCGCGCGCGATAGCCCCCTGCCTCGGACCGCGAGGCGGCAACGTCATAGCCATAGTCGCCGCTGCCATCGTAGCCGCGCCGCCCGTCCCAATGGCTCGCGTATTGCGAGCCGGAGCAGCCGGCGCAAACGGAAGCCAGGATGACCACGGCGACCCGCGCGATGCTCATCAGGGCACCTCCCGAGGTAACGATGCGATGACCGACCTGATCGGAACCCAGAGAGCCGAAAGCAACAATGTCAGCAACCCGGGCGCGCGAATGGGCAACGGATTGGTCCCTATAGCACAAGCCAAGGCGGATTTACGCATTGCGCAGCCGATATCGTTGCGGAATTTTCGGTTCGCCCACAACCTGCACCGGGAGTGTGGCGCATTCTTGGCGACGGCCGTCGGCCGGCCCGGTCTTGACGGAACGCCCGGGGCGGCTCCACTTCCCTGCGACCGTGAAGGAAGTGGCCGACATGGAAAAACGCGACGATTCCCGGGTGCAGGAAGCGGTCTTGCGTGCCCGTGAGGTGGCGGCGGCGTTCGACCGGATATTCCTCCTGCGCTGTCCCGACCCCGAAACCCAGCTTATCGTGTTGCCGGAGCAGCCGGACCACGGCCTGCAGACCCGGCTCGACACCGCGATCGCGACCGAACTGGTCGCCAACGGGGTCGAGGTGGCGGTTCAGGTGGTGGACCGGGCCGCCTACCTGGCCTGGCTCGACGGCGGCCCCAGTACCCAGGCCTGGCGCACCGCCTACCGCGACCCGGCCCGGCTGGTGCGCGGCGTGGCGGCGCTCGACCTGCTCGGGGTGCCGCCATCGGCGGTCCGCCCGCGCCCGAAGCCGCCCGCACCGCGGCCGCGGAAGGGAACGCCCGCCGACCGTCTGGTGCGCGCCTGGCTCGACAACGATCCCGAGATCGACCGGATGCTCGACCCGCTGCTGGACGACGGGCGCCAGGGCGTCCTCGACATGGCCATCCGCAAGGTGGCCGAGACTTACGTGGACGAAGAGGTCGCGGATTTCATGATGATGCTGATGGAGGAGGCCGAAGCCACGGAATGTGACACCGGCAGCTGGGCGGCGTTGTTGGTCGTGCCGGTCCTGGTCAACCCGGAAGCGGCGCAACTGCCCGATCCGGCCGCGGTCGCCGAGGGCATGAAAACCTCGGGCCACTTCTCGGCCGGCTGCGACGTCGCCATTCTGCCGGCCTGGTTCGACCCCGACGCGATCCTGTCCCTGACGGCCTGCGCCTTGCGCCGGACATTATGCGAGATGGCCGGCGGCGGGATGCCCGCCGGGCTGCTCCCCCTCGACAAGCTGCCCCCGGATGGAACGGTGGTGATGCTCGGCGTGACGGTGGACCCCTATCCCGTTGCCTGGGAAGACGCGGCCAGCGAGGAAGAGAACATCGACGACGGGCCGCCGGTTGACGACGACGATCCGGTAATGGAGAGGCGCGACGCCGCCTTCAATGTGTGGCGTGACGCCTTGCTCGCATCGAATCCCGACATCATCGGCATCCGGTTGCCCACCGAGCCGTCCCAGCTTGCCTATGACCTCGACGAGGCCGCCGGGGATGCGGGCGACGCGGCGGACGAAGCTGCCGGGCCATCGGCGGAGGAGTTGCGGGATTTCGTCGAAATCGCGGCGCGCGAGGCGGGAGACGAGGCGCTCGTTTGTGTTCCGGGCATCGTCAATGGCCAGGTGGCGTTGTCGCTGTTCACCGCGTCGGGGCGCCTGCTGGACACGCTCGATTTTGGCGCGCCGGAACAGGGTGCGGTGCCCCAGGACCTGCTCGACGCCATCGCCGCGATGGTGCCGGTCGCCGGGCAGCCGCCGGAGAGGAAATAGCCCCGCCCGATCAGGCGGGATCGTTATCGCCGGTACGGCACGATCAGCAGCGCCCGCACCGGCAGCTTCACCAGCCCCACCGGCCCCGGTACGATCACCAGCGCGTCGGGCGCATAGTCGGTGATCAACTCGCGGCAGGCGCCGCACGGGGAAACGACGGCAATGTCGCGGTCGTCCTCCTCCGGCTTCGGATGGCGCACCGCCACCGCGGTCGCGATGCTGCCATCGCCCTCCAGCACGGCCCGGCCCAGCGCCACCGTCTCGGCGCAGACCTGCAGGCGGCCGACCGTCGCGCCCAGGTGCACCCCGGTCCAGATACGACCATCCACCCCGCGCAGCGCCGCCGCCACGGTGTGCCAAAAGGGCCGGTAGTGCCGCAGCAGCACGGTGCTCGCCGCCGCGATCAATTCCTCGTCGGCGACTTCCAGCGGGGCGCCGGCCGCAACGGGATAATCAAACACGGCGCCTCCAGGGCGAATGGAGCGGCAACATTAACACGGGCCGGCGCGAAGCAAAGAGCGCGGATCGGCCCTGCCCTGCCCGGCTATCCCCGCCCGACCGGCAAGGGGCTGCAGGCGGCGGAAGCTGCCCGCGCCAGCACCACCATGCGCCGCGCCGCCACCCCCGCCCCTGCCACGTCACCGGCCAGATGCTGCAGCAACGGATTGGACAGCACCGCCCGCGCCGCCGCATCCAGCGCCATATCCGCCGCCGCCACCCCTGCCGCCGACATCGCGGTGCGCCGCAGCAGCGCCATCGTGCCCAGTACCCCCGGCCGCAGCCCGTGCAACTCGGCGATTTGTCGCACCAGCCGCACGCCGCGCCAGCCCACCACCAGCGCATCCAGCGCCGGCGAGGGCACCGCCGCGGTGGCGGCGAAAACCTGGATCGCCGCGGTGCGGCCCAGCGCGTCGGCGCGCTGTTGCAGCACCGCCGATACCCGCTGGCGCAGCAGCGCCAGCATGCCGTCGGCGTCGTTGGTGACGCGCACCGTCGGCATCAGCGTGGCGCCGTCCGGCAGTTCCCGCAGCCAGGCCCGCGCCGCCGCGGCAATGAAAACCGGCTCGCCGGATTCCAGCCCGGCACGGATATGGTCCACCTCGCTCAGGGAAAACAGGCCGGACAGTTCACGCCACACCCCGGCGCCGATCAGGCCAAACCCGCCGCTGGCCACCGCCAGCGACGCCCAGCCCAGCCCGGCCGAGCGGGCGAACTCATCGGCGATGAAATTGCCGGCCGAGAGCAACGCCAGCCCAACCACCAGCACCGTGGACCCAGCCAGCAGCAGCGCGCCACTGCCCATCCCCGGGCGCGGCTCCTCGACCACGGCCGGCAGCAGCTCGGGCTCCGTCCGCGACATCGGGGTGTCTTCCGGTTCAAAGCGCGGAGGGATTCGAGAGCGGGTCACAGCGGATCATTCAGCACGAATGCCGCCAGCGCGTCCAGATGACAGTGCGGCGCGGGCTTCGCCACCATCGCGGTCAGCCGCGCTGGATCAGCTCGATCTTATAGCCATCCGGGTCCTCGACGAAGGCGATAACGGTGGTGCCGAACTTTACCGGGCCGGGCTCGCGGATGATCTTCGCGCCGGCCGCGCGCAGCCTGGCGCAAATGCCCGCCACATCCGGCACGCCAATGGCCAGATGCCCGAACGCCGTGCCGGGCTCGTATTTTTCCACACCGTAATTATAGGTCAGCTCGATCACCGCCGCCCCGGTCGCCTCCGGCGCGTAGCCGACGAACACCAGCGTGTATTTGCCGTCCGGCACGTCGCGCCGCCGCAACTCCTGCATGCCGAGGAGATCGGTGTAGAACCGCACGCTGCGGTCGAGATCACCGACCCGGATCATGGTGTGCAGGATCGAATATTTATCGGACATTATTGTTCTCTCCCCATTACCGTTCTGCGTCAGACGGATCGACCCCCAGCAGGAACAGGCCGGCTGCGTCGGCCGCCGCCACCATGGCCTCGCGTTCAGCGAGAATGGTGCCGCCAGCCTCGAAGGCCACCCCCCGCAGGCCCGCCGCGGCGGCGGCATGGATGGTCCGGACCCCGATGGTGGGCAGATCGGCGCGCCGCTCCTGCCCGGGCTTGACCAGTTTCACCAGCACACCGCCCGGACCGGGGCGGCGCAACGTGGCGGCGCGGGCCAGCATGGCGTCGGTGCCCTCGATCGCCTCGACAGCCAGCACGATGCCCTGCTGCACCACGCAGCCCTGGCCGACATCCGCGGCGCCGAGCGCACGGGTCACCGCCACGCCGCGGGCGATGTCGGCCAGCGCCGCCGCATCGGGTCCGGCGCGCGACAGCAGGCCCTTCGGCCCGACCGCCTCGGTCAGGATTTCGTGCGCGCCGATGACCCGGAAACCTTCCTCGCCCAGCACGCGCACCACCGCGGCGAGCAACCCGTCATCGCCGGCGAAGGCGGCGCGGCCGATGCGGGCCAGCAGGCGGGCCCCCTCGGCATCCGGGCGCAGGTCGAGCAACGAAGGGCGGCGCACCGGCCCGACCAGCACCAGGTCGCGGCAGGCGTTCAGCCGCAGCAATTCGAGAATCCGGCCCGCGGCGCCGATGCGGGCCGGCGCGTTCGGAAACGGCGCCAGCACGGTGGCCTCGGCGAATCCCTCCAGCCCGACCAGGAACACGGCCCGCCCGGACGCCCGCGCGGCCGCCGCCACCCGGCCGGGCAGGGTGCCGCCGCCGGCCAGAATCCCAAGCGTCGCGGGCGCGGACGCGCTCATCGATGCACCCTCGCCCCCTCCCGGCCGGGATGAGGGCGGACGGTGTCAGGCGGCATCGTCCTCGTCCTCGACCGCGGCGCGGATCAGGCCGCGCCGGCTCGGCGCGTCGATGAAAGCCAGCAACTCGGTCACCAGCGGATCGCCGGCCCAGTTCCGCCGTGCCTCCTCCACCCGCTCGGCGAACACGCCCTCGCCGCGGAAAATCAGCCGGAAGGCGGCGCGCACAATGTGGATGCTGGCCCGGTCGTAGCCGCGGCGGCGCAGGCCGATGATGTTCAGCCCGGCGAGCCAGGCCCGGTTGCCCATGACGCTGCCGAACGGGATGACATCGGCTTCGACGCCGGAGACGCCGCCGATCATGGCGGCGCGGCCGATGCGGACGAATTGGTGGATCGCCGCGGCGCCGCCGATCACGGCGTTGTCGCCGATCTCGACATGGCCGCCCATGACCACGTTGTTGGCGATCACCACCCCGTTGCCGATGGCGCAATCATGCGCCACGTGCACCACGGCCATGAGCAGACAATCCGCGCCGACGCGGGTGATGCCGCTGCCGGTGACGGTGCCGCGATGAATAGTCACGTGCTCGCGCACCACGCTGCGGGCGCCGAGTTCGGTCTCGGTCGGCTCGCCGGCGTATTTCAGGTCCTGCGGCGCCATGCCGACGGTGCAGAACGGGTAGAGTTTGGCCCTCTCGCCGATGCGCGTGCGGCCGTCCACCACCACGTGACTGAACAATTCGGCGCCATCGCCGATCACGACGTCGGGGCCGACGGAGCAGAACGGACCGATGCGCACGCCTGATCCGATCGTGGCCCCCTGGGCCACGACCGCCGACGAATGGATGTGGGTACCCACGCTAGCGGTCCGTCGCCTTGTCCATGATCATGGCCGCGTAGGTCGCCTCCGCCACCGAAACGCCATCGACCCGCGCAACGGCGCTGAACTTCCACACATTGCCGCGATTGCGGTCCTTGGTGACATGGATGCGCAACTGGTCGCCAGGCAGCACGGGGCGGCGAAACTTGGCGCCCTCGACCGACATGAAATACACCACCCGGCCGGCCGCGTCGGGGCCCAGCGTCTCGACCACCAGCACGGCCGCCGTCTGCGCCATGCTCTCGATGATCAGCACGCCGGGCATCACCGGATGGCCGGGGAAATGGCCCTGGAAAAAGTTCTCGTTGACCGACACGTTCTTGATGCCGACCGCCGAGCGGTTGCGCACCACGTCGACCACGCGGTCGATCATCAGGAACGGGTAGCGGTGCGGAATCGCGTGCATGATGCGCGCAATGTCGACCGTGCCGACGACATCGTCGCCACCGGCCTCGGTCGTGTCCTGGTTCGTGGGTGCCGTGGAATCCATCCCGCTCAGTCCGTAGCCTTGTTTGCCGCCGGCGCACCGCCGGCCCCTTTGTTGTCGCCCGGCTCGTCGCCACCCGAACCGGGGCGCCGCCCAGCCGCCAGCCGCCGCAACGCCAATACCTGGCGGAAGAACTCACGCACAGGCAAAGCGGGGCTGCCCAGCACGTCCGCACCGGCCGCCACGTCCGCCATCACGCCGCATTGGGCGCCGATACGCGCCTTTCGCCCGATACGCAAATGCCCGGTCAGTCCGGCCTGACCGGCCACCTGGACGAAATCCTCCAGCACCGTCGAGCCCGAAATGCCGGCTTGCGAGACGATCACGCAACAGCGTCCGAGGCGGACGTTGTGCCCGATCTGTACCAGGTTGTCGAGCCGCGAGCCGGCCCCGATCACGGTGTCATGCGCCGAGCCGCGGTCGATCGTGCTGTTGGCGCCGACCTCCACGTCATCCTCGATCACCACCCGGCCGAGTTGCGGCACAGTAACGAAACCGGCGGGCGACGGCGCGAAACCGAACCCGTCCTGGCCGATGCGGGCGCCGGGATAGATATAGACCCGCGCCCCCAGCAAGGCGTGGCTGATGCTGGCATGCGTGCCGATGCGACAGTCGGCGCCGAGCACCACCCCTTCGCCGATCACCGCCCCCGCCCCGATCCGGCAGCGCGGGCCGATTTCGGCGCGCGCCAGCACGACGGCGAGCGGGCCGATCTCGGCACTCGGGTCCACCTGCGCATCCGGATCAACCACGGCGCTGGGATGGCGGCCAGACCGGAGCGGCGGCAGCGGATGAAACAGCGCCGCCACCCGCGCCCAGCCCAGATAGGGTTCGGCGGTGACGATGGCGACACTTCCCGCCGGCACCCGCGCCGCCATGCTGGGATGCACGATCACCGCCCCGGCGCGGGTCGCCTCCAACTCGGGCAGATATTTCCGGTTGTCGAGAAAGCTCACCTGATCCGGGCCGGCCGATTGCAGCGGGGCAACCCCCGCCAGCATCAGCTCCCGCTCGGGCGCGGCGCCGCCGGCCGCCGCCGCCACCGCGCCCAGCGCGTGCGGACCGGCGCGATGGAAGAAGCGCGCATCCCCGGCCGTCGCCACGGCCGGCTGAGCAGCGGGTTCCGGCGTCGCCGACACGGCTACTTCTTCGGCGACGCGGCAGGCTGCGCCGGCGCCGCGACGGTCTTGGCCTGCGCGGGCTGGGCCTGGGCAGGTGGGGCCTGCACGGACTGGTTCTGCACCATCGCCGCCGGCGAGACCCCATCGGGCGGGATGATCACGGAGGGCAGTATCTTGTTGAGCTGCTCGGTGACCTGCTCGGTAATGTCGAACTCGTTGACGTTCAGCGCCACCTGCTGGCGGTGCAGCACGAGGTTCATGCCGCGGCTCTCGGCGACTTTCTGGATGACGCCGACCAGCACCCGCTCGATCTGCGCCAGCCCGTACTGGGCGGCCTGCTGGACGATGGTGCCGCGCTCGCGGAACTCGCGCTGTGCCCTGGTGATGCGGTCCTGCAATTCGCGCTCGCGCCCGCGGAGCTGGTCGGCCGAAAGCTTGTTGCGGTCGTTCGCCAGCGACTGCTGCATCTCGCGCCAGGTGGCCTGCTCCTTCTGGGCGTCCGCGTTCAGCTTCTCGCGCCGCCCGCCGATGGTCTTTTCGACCTGCTGGGCGGCGGTGGAGGCGCGCATCACTTCCGGCACGCCGAGCACGCCGAGCACTGCCGCAGGCGGGCTGGTGCCCTTCGGCAAGGCGGGAATTTCCGGCTGCGGCGGCAGTTGGACCTGCAGCGGCGGCAACGGCTGTTGTTGCTGTTGCTCCTCGGGGACAGAGGGCGGCTGCGGCGCCATCTGCATCGGCGGCCGCTGCTGGCGGACCTGCGGGGCCGGCGGGGCCGGCCGGGCCGGCGGGGGAGCGGGCGCGTGCGGCTGGTTGGGAATAAAATAGTCCTGGCTCTGTGCCGCAGGTGCCAGGGTCAGCATGAGCGAAAAGACGCTGACCAACGCCGCAAGCCGCGCGGCCGGAAGAAGGTGACGAATCATGTGCACTAGAACCTCGTGCCGAAGCCGAAGCGAAAGACTTGCGTCTGGTCGTATTTTTCTTTCACAACGGCCTGGGCAATGTCGATGTTGATGAGTCCGAACGGGGTCTTCCAGGACACGCCGACGCCGGTGCCGACACGCGGTGACGGATCATCCACGTAAGGCTGCTTCACACCGTTCAGGTAGATCGCGTTGACCCCGGTCAACGCGCCCACGTCGACGAATACGCGGCCGGACAGACCAAGATCGGCGGAAACCGGCAGCGGGAAGCGCATCTCGGTGGACTGGGTCCAGATGAACCGGCCGCCGAGGCTGTCGCTGCCCGGATATTGGTCGGTGGGCACGGCGTGCGGACCGGCGCCGCCGGTCGTGAAGCCGCGCAGATTGTCGCCGCCGAGGAAGAAACGGTCGATGATCTTCTCGTCCACGCCCTCGTTGAACAGGTAGCCGGTGCCCGCCGCGATGGAAATATCCCAGTCGTTGCTGCCGAAATACCGCTCCAATGGGATGAAGTAACGGCCGTCCACCTTGGTGCGCACGAAATTGGCGTCGCCGCCGAGGCCGGCGACGTCGGTTCCGAGGCGCATCACCCAGCCGGTGCGCGGGTCGATGCGGCTGTCGCGGTAATCCAGCGTGAGCGTCTGGCCGATCTGCGACAGCAGCGTGATCCCCGCCTCGTTCTGCACATAAAGGCTGGCGGTGGACTGTACGTCGTAAACGTCGCGTTGCACCAGCGAGTAGGCCCAGCTCTGCCGCAAATGTTCGCTGAACTCGTAGCCGGCGGTCAGCGAGAAGCCGATGCGGCGTTCGTCGTATTCGGCGATCAGCTGGTTGTTGGTCTGCACCAGGAACACATCGCCGCCGGCCACGATGTTGCGGTCCAGGAAGTACGGGTCGGTAACCGACAGGTCGACCTGGCTGCGCCGCTGCGCGATGGTGCCGTTGAGCCCGGCATCGATGCCGCTGCCGATCAGGTTGCGCTCGCGCAGGCCGGCATTGGCCAGCGCACCGGCATCGGTCGAATAGCCGCCGCCGACGGTCAGTTCGCCGGTCGCCTTCTCATCGATCCGGGTATTGACGATCGTTTTGTCGGGCGCCGAGCCGGGCTGGTTGGACATGTTGACGCCGGTGAAATAGCCCAGATCTTGCAGGCGCTGGCGCGAGCGGCGCAGCAGGGCGGCATTGAAGGCGTCGCCTTCGGCCAGGCGGAACTCGCGCCGGATCACCTTGTCCATGGTGCGGGTGTTGCCGGTGATCTCGATGCGCTCGACATAGACGCGCGGACCTTCGGTCACGTCGAACACCAGCTCGATCGTGTGCTTCTCGCGGTCGCGCTGCACCCGCGGGCGGACATCGACGAAGGGCTGGCCACGCGCCTGCACCGTGTCGGTCAGCTTCTGGACCGTGCGCTCCACCGCATCGCCGTCGTACCAGTCGCCGGGAGACATCTCCAGCACCGGCTGCAGCGACGCGCTGTCGATGTTGCGCAGGCTGGAGTTCACGGTGGCCTTGGTCACCCGGTAGCGCTCGCCCTCGTTGATCGTGTAGGTCACGAAGAAGGCCGACTTGTCCGGCGCCAGCTCGGCCGCCGACGCGGTCACCTGGAAATCGGCATAGCCATTCTTGAGGTAGAATCGCCGCAGCAATTCCTTGTCGTAGCCGATCCGGTCGGGGTCATAGGTGTCCGAGCTGGACAGGAAGCGCCACCAGGCGGTCTCCCGGCTGCCGATCACTTCCTTCAGCTTGCTCTCGCTGAACGCCTTGTTGCCGACGAAGGCGATGCGGCTGATCAGGGTATTGTCGCCATCGGTGATCTCGAACACCACGTCCACACGGTTCTGCGGCAGTTCGACGATCTTGGGCTCGACCCGGGCGGCGAAGCGTCCGCGCTTGGCATACATGTCGAGGATGCGCTGCCGGTCGGCCTGGGCCAGCGCCGGCGTGAACACCGCGCGCGGCTTCAGCTGCAGCTCGGCACGGAGATTCTCGTCGGTCAGCTTGTGGTTGCCCTCGAAGGCGATTTTGTTGACGATCGGGTTTTCCTTCACCACCACAATCAGCGTTGCGCCCTCGCGATGAAAGGCAACGTCGCTGAACAGGCCGGTGGCATACAGCGTCTTCAGGCTGCGGTCGACCCGGTCGGCATCATAGCGGTCGCCCGGTCCGATCAGCATATAGGAGCGGATCGTTCCCGCCTCAATTCGCTGGTTACCCTCGACACGGACATCCTCAATCACGCCGGATGGGGCCGACACGGCCGCCGGATGGGAATGTGGCCGCGGCGACTGGGCCGCCGCGAGCAGGGGGAAGAGCAACCAGGGTGCCGACAGCAACGCCAGCAACGCAGCGCGAGCACGAACCAATAGACCGATCTCCCACTGCAGTGCAGAGCGGTCCAAACTCGGCCGGACCGCGGAACGGTGCGGACCATAGCGACGTGATCGCGGGGGAGCAAGGAAGCCAAGGGGTCCGAGCGGCCCGGATGGGCAAAAACTTTCAAAACGAAGGGGTTCCAGGAGACCATTGCGACCGCCGAAGGCCGATTCGCGGGCGGACGCCCTGGCCCGGCGCTAACTCGCCGCCACCGCCAGCCGCAGCGCCGCCCGCGACCGGCCGATCAGCGGCAGCAGGGCCTGCAGCGCCGGGCCGTGGTCTTCGCCGGTCAGCGCGAGGCGGAGCGGCAGGGTGAGACTCTTGCCGGTGCGGCCGGTGCATTGCTTCAGGGCCTCGGTCCAGGCGGTCCAGACCGATCCGTCCCAGGGTTCGGCCGGCAGCGTATCGAGCGCGGACCGCAGAAACGCGGCCTCGCCGTCAATGACCGGCGGCACGATGCTGCCGGCGACCACGTCCCAGTAGCCGCGCGCCTCCGACAGCAGATCGAGGCTGCCGCGCACGGCCTGCCAGAATGCCTCGGTCGCCCCGGGCGGCAGCCGGCCGGCGACCGCGGCGAAGGGAAGCTGGGCAAGCGCCTGGCGATTGACCGCAAGCAAGGCGCGCATGTCGAAGCGCGGCGAGGTCGGGGCAATGCCGGCGAGGCAATCGATGGCGGCCAGTTCGGCGAGCGTCATGGGGCGCGGTTCGGCGCCGGTGCCCAGCCGGGCCAGGGTGGCGGTGAGAGCCTCGGGCTCGACCCCCATCTGGCGCAGGGCGCGGATGGAAAAATTGCCGGCGCGGCGGGACAGCCGGTCGCCTTCGGCGTCGGCCAGCGCCGGCAGATGGGCGCGCGCGATGGCGGCCGGGTCGCGGCCAAGGGCGGCGGCCAGGTCAAACTGAACCGCGGTGGTGTGGACGAGGTCCTCGCCGCGGACGAGATGGGTGATCCCGTCCTCCAGATCGTCCACCGCGCCCGCGAAGGCCGCGAGCGGGGTGCCGTCGCCACGGATCATCACCGGGTCGGACAGGGTGGGCAACTTCACCTGGCGACGGCCGAGGGCGATATCGTCCCAGGCCACGGTGGTATCGGACAGGCGGAAGCGCCAGTACGGCCGCTTGCCGCCGGCCTCGGCGGCGGCGCGCTGGGCCGGGGTGAGCTTGAGCATGGCGCGGTCATAAATGGCCGGATGCCCCTGGCGCAGGCGCCGCTCACGCTTGGCGTTGAGTTCCACCTCGGACTCGAAGCACGGATACAGGCGGCCGGCGGATTTCAGGGTCTCGGCGGCGGCGATGTAGCGCTCGCCCCGGTCCGACTGGCAGGCCTCCTCCTCCCAATCGAGGCCCAGCCAGCGCAAATCGTGGCGGATGGCGTCCGGCGACCCGGTGGGTTCGTGGGCCGCCTCGGTGTCGTCCAGCCGCAGCATGATTTGGCCGCCGAGGCGGCGGGCGAGCAGCCAGTTGGCCAGCACGATGCGGGCGGTGCCGACATGCAGCGGGCCGCCAGGCGGCGCGGCCAAGCGCAGGCGGGGGGGGCGGTTGCGTGCGGTCATTGGCTGTCCGGCTCGTCCTGCAGGCGCGGGTCGAGGGCGCGCCAGTCGCGATCCTCGGGGCCGGCGGGACGGGCGGCGAAATCGTGCAGTTCGGTGCGGCTGTGCCAGCCCTGGTCGCCGGCATCGATCACTTCGGCATCCTCGCCCCAGGCGAACCAGGCGTCGAGCACCTCGCGGGCGGAAGCCCCGGCGGTGCGGCCGCGTTCGACGCTGTCGCGCACGTAGCGGCGGGCGAAGGCATTGGCCTGCATGAGGGTGGCGAAACCGGCGATTTCCTCGACGACATTGTCCTCGGAGGCGCCGGAGAGGTCGAGGATGCGGACGCGCCAGCCGCCGGGCGGGGCAAACAGGTCGCTCATGACACCAGCCTCGTGAAGCCATTCGTAATAGGGTAGCGCCGGTCGCGGCCGAAGGCGCGGGGGGTGATTTTCACGCCCGGGGGGGCCTGGCGGCGCTTGTATTCGGCGCGGTCGAGCATGCGCCATATACGCAGCACCGTGGCGCGGTCGTGCCCGGCCGCCACCAGCGCATCCACGCTCTGCTCGCCCTCCACCAGCCCTTCCAGGATGGCGTCGAGCACCGCGTAGGGGGGCAGCGTGTCCTGGTCGGTCTGGTTCGGTTTCAGCTCGGCCGTCGGCGGTTTCGTGATGACGCGCTCCGGCATCACCGGGCCGGCCGGGCCGAGTGCGCCGGCCGGACGGTTGGCATTGCGCCAGCGTGAAAGGTCAAACACGGTGGTCTTGTAGACATCCTTCAGCACCGAATAGCCGCCGCACATATCGCCGTAGAGGGTGGCATAGCCGACCGACATCTCGCTTTTATTGCCGGTGGTCAGCAGCATCGAGCCGATCTTGTTGGAAATCGCCATGAGAATCAGGCCGCGGGCGCGCGATTGCACGTTCTCTTCCGTGATATCGGGCTGGCGGTCAGCGAAGACCGGGGCCAGCACCGCGGAAAAAGCCGCCATCGCCGGGGTGATCGGCAGGGTGTCGCAGGCGATGCCGAGCAGGCGGGCGCATCCGGCGGCGTCGTCCAGGCTCTCCTGGCTGGTATAGGGGCTCGGCATCATGAAGGTGCGGACCTGCTCCGGTCCGAGCGCATCGACCGCGACGGCGGCGGAAAGCGCGCTGTCGATGCCGCCGGAAAGGCCGAGGATGACGCCGGGAAACCCGTTCTTGCGGACGTAATCGGCCAGCCCCAGCATCATCGCGCGGTAGATGCCCTCCAGCCGGTCAGGCTCGGGGGTGAGCGGCTGCGGCGTGCAGACCAGACGGTCGCCGGCGCGGCGCCACTCGGTGAGAGTGACCGCCTCGGCGAAGAAGGGCATTTGCACCGCGAGGCTGCGATCGGCATTGAGGACGAAACTCCCGCCCTCGAAAACCAGCTCATCCTGGCCGCAGACCTGGGCGCAGAACACGAAAGGCAGGCCGGTTTCCACCACGCGCATGACCGCAAGCTGGATACGCGCCTGTTGCTTGTCGGCCTCATAGGGACTGCCGTTAATGGACAGCAGAATTTCCGCCCCGCTCTCGGCCAGGGTTTCCGACACCGGCGCGTACCACCAATCCTCGCAAACCATCAGGCCGAGGCGAAAACCGCGGAAGGACACCGGGCCGGGGGCGGGGCCGGGATCGAACACGCGCTTTTCGTCGAACACGCCGTAATTGGGTAGTTCGTGCTTGGCGCGGCGGGCGGCGATGCGGCCGCCATCGAGCAGGTAGGCGCAGTTGTACAGCCGGGTGCCGTCGCGCCACGGGCCCCCGATGATCAGCCCCGGGCCGCCATCTGCCGTATCGGCGGCAAGGTCGGCGATGGCGGCCTCGCAGGCGGCGACGAAGGCCGGTTTGCGCACCAGATCCTCGGGCGGGTAGCCACCGATGGAGAATTCGGGGGTGACCACCAGGTCGGCGCCAAGGGTTTTGCCCCAGGCGCGGGCCTGCCGTAACCGGGCAAGGTTCTCCTGCACCGCGCCGACATGCAGGTTAATCTGGGCGAGGGCGATCCTGAGCGTCTCGGACATGCGGGAAGGCTAGGGTTTCCTCCGGCCGGACGCAACGCGGCGACGACGCGACCCCCTCCCCGCTACCCACTGGGTGCCCACTGGGCGAAAGCAGGATCACCCGCAGGTCGGGTTCAATTCCCGGCAACGCGCCTCGAAAGGGTCGGAAATAAAGACGGGCCGCTTGTAGAGACCCTTCAGCCAGGCCCCCAGCATGCACAACTCCTCCAGCTTCAGCACCTCATCGAGCGTGCCGGGCGGGAAGCGGATGGCGAAGCTTTCCGCAATGATGCCGAGCACCGCCTCGACATCCTCGACCATCAGGCCGCAATCGGTCTCCAGCACTGCCGTGCGGACAAGCTTCGCCTCGTCCACCTCATACTCGTCGCGGATCAGCTTCACGATCCAGCGGAACATGTTCATCCAGTTCTGTACATCGTCCGTCGGTCTCGCCATGGCTCCGTTTCCGGCGGGGGCGAACGGAGTGATCCCACGAAACCCTGCCTGAAACGTTAAGCCAGGCAGTGCTGACCCAAGGTCGCGGCGAATCCGGCCTCACATGCAGGTGACTTCGAGGTCCTCGAGCAGCGCCAGGGCCTCGGTGTCGTCCGCGTCGGACAGCAACTCGCGCAGGGTCGGCAGGTAATTATGCAATACCCGCAGATCATCGAAGCCCTTGGCATGCGCATCCGCCCGCTGCTTGCGGAAATAGGCCCAGAACGGGTTCTCTGCCGCATCGAGAAACGGCTGCAACCGGTCGATCACAAGCTGCGCCTTGCCGGCGCAGTCGATGTTGCGGAAGGTGGCGTAGCGGTCGGCCGGTTCGTCCATGGTACCCGTTACTTGCAGAGATCGATATAAGGGAGCGCTCAGCCGCCCGCCTTCTTGCGCGCGCCGTTGCGCCGCAACAGAAATTCGCGGCCGAGCTTGACCATCGGCACATCGTCGTAATCCACGATATCGGCGGTGGCGTAGGTTTCGTGCCAGGCATCCGGGATGAAGCTGCCGGTGCCGACGACATCGATCGGCGCCTTCGCATCCGCCATCACCCGGCATTTCTCCACGCTAAAGCCGGAGGAGGCGACGATCTTCACCGCCGGGTAACCGGCTTCGTCCAGCGCCTCGCGCATCCGCCAGATGGCGGCGGCCGAGACGCCGGTGCCGACCAGGAAGCGCAATTCGGTCTCGCTGCGATAACGGCGGATCGCCCCGGGGGCATGGCGCTCCAGCACGGCGTAGCTTTCGGCCGGGTCCAGCCCCTCCATGAAGCGCCCGCCATGCGTGTCCAGCCGCAGCGACAGGCGGCCCTGGGCGGCCAGCCCGGCGAAGCGGCGGCAGGAGGCGATACCGTCCGTGATCTCGTGGCCGAAATAATCGACCAGGACGGTCAGCGCCTCGTCGGGAAACGTCGCGTGGAACATCTCGGCGGCGCGCACGGTCGATCCGGCATAGCCGATCAGCGAATGCGGCATGGTGCCCTGGCCGCGCGGACTCGCCCCGGCGACGGCGAACCAGTGGGACGTGCCGTCGTTGGCGTTGCCAACGAAGCCGCGCGCGCCCTCGGCCTGCGCCGCGGCGCTGCCGACCGCGGCGGCATAGGCCATCATGTCCTGCATCTCGGCGCCGGCGCAGTGGCGCGCGTCCATCGCCAGGAAGGCGACCCCCGGCAAGGCGATGCTCATCTGGTAGGCGTTGTGGGCGGCCACGCAGGCCGGGCCGACCTTCTGCAGCGCCAGCGTCTCCAGGTCGGAAAGCATGGCCAGGCTGCCGGTGATGTAGACCAGCGGCTCGCCGGCACCGACCCAGCTGCCTTCCGGGTACATCAGGTCGCAATCGAAGCCGGTGGCGCGCGCGGCGGCGACGGTGGCGAGCCAGTCCAGCATCAGGCGGGGGGCGGAAATGACCGGCCGGCGCAGGAACAGGGCGTAGGTGACCCGCTTGTCGCCGTAGCGCTGCACGATGGCGCGGGTGCGGTTGAAATAGGCATCGGTGCGCGCGGCGATGTCGGCCGCCAGGGCCGCCGCCTCACCGTTTTCTGCGTCTCCCCGTTCTTCTTCCCCCGGTGCGGACATCGCCGCCTACTGTGCCGCCACCGCCGGGCTCCGGTCGAGCGGCAGGCGGCGCGCGGTCAGCTCCTCGGCGACCAGAAACGCCAGTTCGAGCGACTGTTCGGCGTTCAGGCGCGGGTCGCAGAAGGTTTCGTAGCGCTCGCCCAAATCCATCATGGTCAGCCCGTGGGCGCCGCCGATGCACTCGGTCACCTCGTGGCCGGTCATTTCGACATGCACGCCGCCGGCCCAGCTGCCCTCGGCCGCGTGGACATCGAAGAAGCCGCGCACCTCGGCCAGGATGGCGTCGAAGCTGCGGGTCTTGAGCCCGGCATTGGAGGAAATCGTGTTGCCGTGCATCGGGTCGCAGACCCAGACCACGCGGCGGCCTTCCCGTCGCACCGCGCGCACCAAAGGCGGCAGCACGCGCTCGACCTTGTCGGCCCCCATGCGGGCGATGAGGGTCAGGCGCCCCGGCTCGTCGTCCGGGTTGAGGATGTCGATCAGCCGCAGCAGGTCCTCGACCGGGGTGGTGGGGCCGACCTTCAGGCCGATCGGGTTCTTCACCCCGCGCATGAACTCGACATGCGCGCCGTCCGGCTGGCGGGTGCGGTCGCCAATCCACAGGAAATGCGCCGAGCAGGCGTACCAGTCGCCGGAGGTGGAATCGACGCGGGTCAGCGCCTGCTCGTAGGGCAGCAGCAGCGCCTCGTGGCTGGTGAAGAAATCGGTCTCGCGGATCTGCGGCGTGGTGGCCGACGAGATGCCGCAGGCCGACATGAAGGCCAGCGTCTCGTCGATGCGGTGGGCCAGGCTCTGATAGCGCTCGATCAGCGGCGAGCGGGCGACGAAGCCGAGGTTCCAGCGATGCACCTCGTGCAGGTCGGCATAGCCGCCGGTGGCGAAGGCGCGCAACAGGTTGAGGGTGCCGGCGGACTGGAAATAGCCGGTTTCCATCCGTGCCGGGTCGGGCACGCGGGCCTCGGCGGTGAACTCGGCGCCATTGACGATGTCGCCGCGATAGGTGGGCAGCGTCTGGCCCTCGCGCGTATCGGTGTCCGACGAGCGCGGCTTGGCGAACTGGCCGGCCATGCGGCCGAGCTTCACCACCGGCAGCGAGGCGCCGAAGGTGAGCACCACCGACATCTGCAACAGCACGCGGAACGTGTCGCGGATGATGTTGGCGGTGAAATCCTGGAAACTCTCGGCGCAGTCGCCGCCCTGCAGCACGAAGGCGCGGCCGTCGGCGGCACGGGCCAGGGAGGCCTTCAGGCGGCGCACCTCGCCCGCAAAGACCAGCGGGGGATAGCGGCGCAACTTGTCCTCGACGGCGGCGAGCTTGGCCAGGTCGGGATAGGCGGGCACCTGGCGGATCGGACGGCTGCGCCAGGAATCGGGGGTCCAGGTGGTCGGCATCACGGGGCTCCTGGCCCGGCCGAACACGGTCCGGCCGGGCGACGACGGGTTATCCCCCGAATGGCGGCGGTTGGCTACTGTCACCGGCTGCGCAAGCAACGGCTCTCTCCCTGGGACCCATAATCCTAAGTGGTGGGTTCCAAGGGCCTCTCGGCCCTTGGCGGGTCCAGGGCAGAGCCCTGGCCTTGCTTTACTTGCTTTTGCACCCCCGCCAACCAAAGCCCGGCCAGCATGGCGACCACAAACACCGCAGTGCCGGCATGCAGCGCGGGCAAGGAGGCCAGGGCCGGACCCGGGCAATAGCCCGCCAGCCCCCAGCCGACGCCGAACAGCGCGGCGCCACCGAGCAGGCGCGCATCGATCGCGCGCAGCGGGGGAAGGTCGAAGCGCCCGGCCAGCCATGGCCGCGCCCGCCGGAAGGCGAGGCGGTAGCCCAGGAAGGTGACGGCGAGCGCACCGCCCATGACGAAGGCCAGCGCCGGGTTCCAGGCCCCGGCCACGTCGAGGAAGCCGAGCACCACGGCCGGATCGGTCATGCCGCCGAGCGCCAGACCGGCGCCGAACAGCAGTCCCGCGAAAAGGGCAAGCAATGCGCCCATGGTCAGACCGGCAGGTGGCGGACGAGGAAGACCGTCGCGCCGCCGGCGAGCATGAATACGGCGGTGGCCGCGATGGAGCGCGGCGATAACCGGGCCAAGCCGCAAACGCCGTGGCCGCTGGTGCAGCCATTGCCGATGCCGGTGCCGAAGCCGACCAGGAGGCCGGCCAGGGCGAGCACCGGCAGCCCCGCCCCCGGCAGGCCGACCGGGTCGCGGCCGAGGAAAGCACCGGCCAGCACCGGGCCGGCAAGCAGGCCAGCCAGGAACAGCCATCGCCACAGGCGGTCTGGTGCCCCCGGCGGCAGCAGGCCGCCGACGATGCCGGTGATACCGGCGATGCGTCCGAGGCCGAGCATGAGGAGCACCGCGGCGCCGCCGATCAGGGCACCACCCAACAGGGCCTGCGGCCAGATGGCGGGGAGCATGCGGCGTGGCCTCCGGGGAATCTTACTGTACTTGAGGAATGCATGAAGTTATGGGCGCCGGTCAAGCCCGCCGCCCAGGGCGACGCATGAACCGGCGCAGCCATGACCGCTACGTCCCCGCCCCGACCCCCATCTCGGCCGCGCCCATCAGGTTCGAAGGCGTGCCCTCGGCGTCGATCTCGCCCACCGTCGGCACCTCGGCCATGCGGGTGCGGGTGCGCATGGTGACGAATTCCTCGGCGGCGGTGGGATGGATGCCGACGGTACGGTCGAAATCCGCCTTGGTCGCGCCGCAGTTGATGGCGATGGACAGGCCCTGGACGATCTCCGGCGCGTCATCGCCCAGCATGTGCGCCCCGAGCACGCGCTGGGTCAGCTGGCAGACCACCAGCTTCATCATTGTCTTGCGGGGCCGGCCGGACAGGGTGTGCCGCATCGGGGTGAAGCGGGTGAGGTAGATATCGGCCGGACCGTGCGCCGCCGCCTCGGCCTCGGTGAGTCCCACCGTAGCGATCGGGGGGGCGGAAAACACCGCGGTGGCCACGGTATCGAGCGCCCAGTCACGCGGACCTGCACCGAACAGGCGCTCGGCCAGCGAATGCCCCTCGGCGATCGCCACCGGCGTCAGGTTCAGCCGGTTGGTGACATCGCCGATCGCAAAAATGTTGGGCGCCGAGGTCTGGGCCTGGCCATGCACGCACACGGCGCCGGACCCGTCGATGGCGACGCCGGCCTCCGCCAGGCCAAGGCCGTCAGTGTGGGGCCGGCGGCCGATGGCGGCGAACACCAGATCGGTGTGCAGCACCTTGCCGTTCGACAGCGCCACCAGCTTCGCCCCGCATCCCTCGGCCACCGAGGTGATCGTGGTGGAGGAATGCAGGTGGATGCCGCTTTCCGCCATGGATTCGGCGAGCGTGGTGCGCAGGTCGTGGTCGAAGCCGCGCAGCGGCAGGGGCTGGCGATAGACGAGATCCACCTTGGCGCCCAGGCCGGCAAAAATCCCGGCGAACTCGATGGC
Source organism: uncultured Alphaproteobacteria bacterium (assembly GCA_963709085.1). GTDB lineage: Bacteria > Pseudomonadota > Alphaproteobacteria > Acetobacterales > Acetobacteraceae > Rhodovastum. Next base: position 1,101,549 of record CAVPVB010000007.1, on the reverse strand, counting down.
GATGTAGCCGCTGCCAAGCACCACGACGCGGCTGGGCAGGTCCGGCAGGAAAAACGCGTCATCCGAAATGATGGCGTGTCCGGCGCCGGGAAAATCAGGACGCTCCGCGCGACCGCCGGTGGCGATCACAATGCGGTCAGCGGTCACACGCCGGCCGCCCACATTCAGCGTGTGCGCATCCAGGAACGTCGCGCGGGCCTCGAATACGGTGCAGCCGGAGCCGTCCAGCAAGCGGCGATAGATGCCGTTCAGCCGGCCGACTTCCCGATCCTTGGCGGCAATCAGCGCCGCCCAGTGGTGCTGCACCGGCATGGCATCCCAGCCGAAACCATGGCTGTCCTGCGCGGCCAGGCCGTATTCCGCGGCCATGACCATGAACTTCTTCGGCACGCAGCCGACATTGACGCAGGTGCCGCCCCAGAAACGCTCCTCGGCCACCGCCACGCGGGCGCCGTGGCCGGCGGCGATGCGGGCACAGCGCACGCCGCCGGACCCGCCGCCGATGACGAAAAGGTCGAAGTCGTAAGGCATGGCTGGCCTCGCATCCGTGGCACAAGGTATCCGTGGCACAAAAATCGGGGGCGGAGGTGCACGGCCTCCCCTACCCCGTCCATCTCCTCCAATGGCAGATGGCTATGTCTGACGCCGTGTCAGGCGCCGATGCCACCGAGGGCGATGTATTTGATCTCGAGGTACTCCTCGATGCCGTATTTTGAGCCCTCGCGGCCGAGGCCGGAGGATTTTACCCCGCCGAACGGCGCCACCTCGGTGGAGATGATGCCCTCGTTGATACCGATGATGCCGTATTCCAGCGCCTCGGCGACCCGGAAGACGCGGCCGACATCGCGGGCGTAGAAATACGCCGCCAGACCGAATTCGGTGTCATTGGCCAGCCGGATCGCCTCCTCCTCGGTATGGAAGCGGAACAGCGGCGCCACCGGGCCGAAGGTTTCCTCGCGGAAAATCAGCGCGTCGGTCGGCACATTGGCCAGCAGGGTCGGCTGGAAAAAGGAACCGCCACGGGCATGGCGCTGCCCGCCGGTGACGATGGCGGCGCCGCGGCTGAGCGCGTCGGCGATGTGCTCCTCCACCTTCGCCACCGCGGCGGCGTTGATCAGCGGTCCCTGGGTGACGCCCTCCTCCATGCCGTTGCCGACCTTGAGCTGCTCGACCGCGGCCTTCAGCTTGGCGGCGAAGGCATCATAGACCGAATCCTGCACCAGCAGGCGGTTGGCGCAGACGCAGGTCTGGCCGGTGTTGCGGTACTTGCTGACCATCGCGCCCTGCACGGCGGCGTCGAGATCGGCATCGTCGAACACGATGAAGGGCGCGTTGCCGCCCAGTTCCATGCTGGTCTTCTTGATCGTCGGCGCGCACATGGCCAACAGCTTCGCCCCGACCTCGGTCGAACCGGTGAAGGTGAGCTTGCGCACCAGGGGGCTGGCGGTCAGTTCCGCGCCGATCTCGCCCGACGGTCCGGTGATGACGTTGCACACGCCCTCCGGGAAGCCGGCCCGCTCGGCCAGCACGGCGATGGCGAGGGCGGAAAACGGCGTCTGGCTGGCCGGGCGGATAACGCCGGTGCAGCCGGCCGCCCAGCCCGGGCCGGTCTTGCGGGTGATCATGGCGCTGGGGAAATTCCACGGCGTGATCGAGGCGAAGACGCCGATCGGCTCCTTCTGCACGATGATGCGCCGGCCGCGGGCGTTCTGCGGAATGGTGTCGCCGTAAACGCGCTTGCCCTCCTCGGCGAACCATTCGAGGAAGCTCGCGGCATAGGCGATCTCGCCGCGGCTCTCGGCCAGCGGCTTGCCCTGCTCGGCGGTCATGATGACCGCCAGATCCCCGGCGTTGGCCAGCATCAGGTCGTTCAGCCGGCGCAGGATCGCGGCGCGTTCCTTGGCGGTGTGCGCCCGCCAGGCCGGCTGGGCGCGATGGGCGGCATCGATGGCGCGGCGGGTTTCGGCGGTGCCCATGGCGGGCACCTCGCCGATTGCCTCGCCGGTGGCCGGGTTCCGGACCACGATGGTCTTGCCGCTGTCGGCTTCGACCCATTTGCCGTCGATGAAGTTGGCCTGACGGAAAAGCGTCGGGTCCTTGAGCGGGAGCGGCGAGGCGGGGTTGAGCATGACGGTCCTCCGCTGGCGTGTGGTTGGGCGAGAGATAGGCCGATCGGCGGCCGATGTCAGCCAGGCCCGCGCGCGGAGGTAGCCCCGGGGCGAACGGGGGAAGGAAGGCCAGGGCTCGCTGGACCCGCTAAGGGCGGAGCCCTTAGAACCCATTCGTTTAGAGGGTCTTGGGAAAGAGGGGGGTGAGGAGGAGCCGATGCATCTCCTCACCCCCCTCTTTCCCAAGACCCTCCAAGTGATGGGGTCCAGGGGCCTCCCGGCCCTTGGCGGGTCCAGGGCAGAGCCCTGGCCTTCCTTCACCCGCCGCAGCCCCGCTCTCGCCAACCGTTGCAAACGATGCGATAGTGAAGGGCGTTGTTACCCCATATGGATCAATCGGAATGAACGCTTTGTCGCCGCAAACGCTGCTCGCCCTCGCTGCCGTTCTGTTCCTGGTGGGATGCGTCTATGGCGCATTCCGGCCCGACCGATGGCTGCTGGCCCTCGTACCGATCATCCCGTCGGTGATACTGACGATCTGGCTGGTGTTCGGCGAGGAACTGCGCGCCCTGTTGCCTATTCTACGGTAACGCTCTTCGCCAGGTTGCGCGGCTGATCCACGTCGGTGCCTTTCAGCACCGCCACGTGGTAGGCCAGCAACTGCACCGGAATGGCGTAGAGGATCGGCGCCACGAAGGGATCGACCGGGGGCAGCACCACCGTCTCGGCGGCGATGCCCTGCAGCTTCGCGGCCCCCTGCGCATCGCTGAACACGATCACCTGACCGCCGCGCGCCGCCGCCTCCTGCAGGTTGCTCGCGGTTTTTTCGAATAGCGGGCCGGACGGCACGATGGCGATCACCGGCACGGTCGGATCGATCAGCGCGATCGGGCCGTGCTTCATCTCGCCGGCGGCATAGCCCTCGGCGTGGATGTAGCTGATTTCCTTCAGCTTCAACGCCCCTTCCATGGCGATCGGGAAGCAACTGCCACGGCCGAGATACAGCACGTCGCGCGCCGCCGCGACGCGGGCGGCGATGCCGCGGATCTGCGCGTCGTGCTCCAGGATTTCGGCCGCCCGGCCCGGCACCTCCAGCAGCGCCTGGGTCATCGCCGCTTCCTGCCCGGCGGTCAGCGTGCCGCGCGCGCGGCCGGCGGCCAGCGCCAGGCAGGCCAGCACCGCGAGCTGGGCGGTGAACGCTTTTGTACTCGCCACCCCGATCTCGGGACCGGCCACGGTCTGCAGCACCGCGTCGCTGTCGCGCGCCATGCTGCTTTCGGGCACGTTCACGATCGACAGCACGTGCTGGCCCTGGGCGCGCATGTAGCGCAGCGCCGCCAGCGTATCGGCGGTCTCGCCGGACTGGCTGACCAGGATGCCCAGCCCGCCTTTCGCCATCGGCGGCGCGCGGTAGCGGAACTCGCTGGCGACATCGCCGTCGGTGGGCAGGCGCGCCAGCTGCTCGAACCAGTAGCGGCCGACCTGGGCGGCGTAGAAGGCCGAGCCGCAGGCGCTGACGGTGAGCGCGGGCACCGTGGCGAGGTCGAAGGGCAGTTCCGGCAGCACCACCGCGCGGGTGCCCGGGTTGATCATCTGGCGCAGCGTGTCGCCCAACACGGCCGGGTGCTCGTGCAGCTCCTTCTCCATGAAGTGGCGGTAATTGCCGCGGCCGACCGCGGCCCCCGAGACCGCGGTGCGGCGTATCTCGCGCTGCACTTCCTGCCCCTGCAGATTGAAGAAGGCGGCGTGATCGCGCCGCACCACCGTCCAGTCACCGTCCTCCAGATAGGCGATGCGCTGGGTGAGCGGCGCCAGCGCCAGCGCGTCGCTGCCCAGGTACATGGCGTCCTCGCCGAAACCCACCGCCAGCGGGGCGCCGTGGCGGGCGCCGATCATCAGTTCGGAATGGCCGGCAAATACCATGGCGAGCGCATAGGCGCCCTCCAATTGCCGCAGCGCCGCGCTGGCGGCGTCCACCGGGCTGGCGCCGCGCTGCAGCAGCAGATCGACCAGCTGGGCAACCGTTTCGGTATCGGTCTCGGTGGTGAATTGCTGGCCTTCCCGCTCCAGCATTGCGCGCAGTTCGGCGTGGTTCTCGATGATGCCGTTATGGACGATGGCGACCCGTGAGGTGCCGTGCGGATGGGCGTTGCCCTCGGTGGGGGCACCATGGGTGGCCCAGCGGGTATGGCCGATGCCGGTGGTGCCGGCGAGCGGCGCGCGCTCCAGCACGGCGGCGAGGTTGACAAGCTTGCCGGGCGCGCGCCGCCGGTCGATATGGCCGTTCACCAGGGTGGCGATGCCGGCGCTGTCATAGCCCCGGTATTCCAGCCGCCGCAGCGCCTCCAGCAGCAGCGGCGCCGCCGGATTAGGCCCGATCACACCAACGATACCGCACATGGAAGGACCTCTTCAGTAATGGGGTCCAGGGGTCCACCGACCCCTGGCGGGTCCAGGGCAGAGCCCTGGCCTTGCCTACTTCCGGCGCGCCGCCCGAAACGCCGCAGCACGCCCCGCCTTATTTTCCTGCCGAGCCCGCCCAAAAGCCATAGAATCAGGCAACACGTCCTCGGTAATAACGCTGCCGGCGGTCACCAGCGCGCCGTCCCCCAAGGTTACCGGCGCCACCAGAACGGCATCCGAGCCCACGAAAACATTCGCCCCGATGGTGGTGCGATGCTTGGCGAAACCGTCATAGTTGCAGGTGATGGTGCCGGCGCCGATATTGCTGCCGGCGCCGATCTCGGCATCGCCCAGATAGGACAGATGGTTGGCCTTCGCCCCCTCGCCGAGCCGCGTGGCTTTCAGCTCGACAAAGTTACCGACATGGGAACGGGCCCCCAGCACCGTGCCGGGCCGCAGCCGGGCGAACGGGCCGACGACCGCCCCGTTGCCGACATGGCAGCCCTCCAGATGGCTGAAGGCGCGCACCTCCACGAAGCTCTCCAGCGTGACGCCGGGGCCGAACACCACGTTGGGACCGAGCGTCACGTCGGTGCCGAAGCGCGTGTCGGCGCACAGGAACACGCTGGCGGGATCGGTCATGGTCACCCCCGCCTCCATCGCCGCGAGGCGCAGCCGGGCCTGCACCGCCGCCTCCGCCTCGGCCAGTTCCACCCGGGAGTTAATGCCGCGCAGCTCCGCCTCCGGCGCCTCGACGGCGGCCACCAGCACCCGATCGGCCCGGGCCAGCGCCACCACGTCGGTGAGGTAGAACTCGCCCTTGGTGTTGTCATTGCGCACCGCCTGCAGCCAGGCGCGCATGCGGCCGGCTTCGGCGCACAGCACGCCGGCGTTGCACAGCCCCTCGGCGCGCTCCTCCGGCGAGGCGTCGGCCCATTCGACGATGCGCTGGACAAAACCGTCGCGGGCGATGACGCGGCCATAGCGGGCCGGGTCGGCCGGGCGCATGGCCAGCAGCGCCAGTCCCACATCGCCGTCGGCACGGCGCTGGCGCAGGCGCTGCAGGGTCGCCGGGGTGACCAGCGGGTTATCGGCGTACAGCACCGCCACGTCGCCGTCGCCGAACAGCTCGGCCGCCTGCAAGGCGGCGTGCGCGGTGCCGAGGCGCTGCTGCTGCACCACCACCGGGTACGGCGCCGCCACCTTCGCCAGCGCCTCCATGCCGGGGCCGACCACCACGACGATGTGTTCGAAGGCCGCGGTGCAGCTGTCGATCAGGTGGGCCAGCATCGGCCGGCCGGCGATCGGGTGCAGCGCCTTGGGCAGCGCCGATTTCATCCGGGTGCCCAGGCCCGCAGCGAGCAGAATGGCGGTGGCGGACATCATGGCTCCGAGGTAGCGGTGCATGCGCGGGCATGTCAAAGGAAGGATGGTTCCGCCGGTGGCACGGCGGGGTCAAGCTTGATTTCCATCCGCAACAGCAACCCCACCCAAGACCGGAGCGGGCATGCAGCGCACCCTCGTCCTCGATCTCGATGGCACACTGGTCGACTCGGTGCCCGACCTCGCCGCCGCGCTGAACCGGCTGATGGCGGCGCGCGGCCTGCCCAGCTTCACTGAAGCCGCGGTCATGCGCCTGGTGGGCGACGGGGCTCTGGCGCTGCTGGAGCGCGCCTTCGCCGCCCGCGGGCGGACGCCGGACGGTGCTGCCCTCGGCGATTTCCTGGCCGATTACGGCGCCAATGCGGCGGTGCGCACCCGCGCCTTCCCCGGGGTGCCGGAAACGCTGCGCATGCTGACCGAGTCGGGGTGGCGGCTGGCCGTGTGCACCAACAAGCCGCTGGCGCCGACCCGGACGCTTCTCGCCGCGCTCGGGCTTGACGGGTTTTTCGCCGCGATCGGCGGTGGCGACAGTTTTCCGGTGCGCAAACCTGATCCGGGGCATTTGCTGGCCACGCTGCAGGCAGCCGGCGGCACCCCCGCGCGGGCGGTGATGGCGGGCGATCACCATAACGACATCCTGGCCGCTTCCGGGCTCGGCATGCCGGCGATCTTCGCGGCCTGGGGCTATAGCGGCCCCGAACTGGGCGCACAGGCGGCGGCGGTGGCGCAGCGGTTTTCCGATTTGCCGGCAATCGCCGCCGGGCTGCTGGGGGACTGAACAGAAGGCAGGAAAGTTCTTGCTTTCTCTCAGCCGTATCAGCGCGCCATCTCGGGCAACGGTCCCGGGCCGGCATCGGTGAGCACCATGGCGATTTCGCCCACCCAGCGCGTCTCGAAGGTCAGGCGCACCGGAATGGGCGGTCCGCCCGGGACCGCCCTGGCGATCCACGCCGCGCCGCCATGCGGCTGGCGCTGCCACGGCGAATCATCCAGCAGGAATCCCGCCACCAACTGGCCGGTGAAGTCACAGCGCAGCGCGTCGCCCACATAGGCCCCCGACTCAGCGGAAGCGGTCGGCACGTGCCCCACCGTATGGGCGCGGATTTCGGTCAGGCGGCGGCCGTCGAACACGCGCGCGTCGCCGTCGCACCCGCCGGTATCGGCCACGCGGCGGACCAGAAAGGCAATGGCGCTGAGCGTATCGATGCTGTCGCCGCGCGCCGGTTCGGGAACAGGCTCGCGCTCGCCGTCGTTCGGCGGGGTCAGCCGGCGCAGCACCGGCACGCCCTTTTCGTAGTCGATCAGGGTCTCGCGCGGCTCGCCGCGCAGGGTGCCCCATGACCAGAAGCGCCGCGGCTCCGGCCGGTTGTCCCGCCAGATGCCCCACACCGTGTTGTGCTGGTCGCTGCGCACGAAGGCGGAAAGCAAGCCCACCGTGCGGGAGGAAAGCCGGATGCTGTAGCCGGCGCGGTCCATGGCGAGCGTGGCTTCCACCCGCATCACATCCAGGCCGACGGCGCTGCCGGTGTAGCGCATGTGCACCGTGGCGGGCGCCGGGCCGGGCTGCGCCGCCGCCAGGCCGGGTCCCAGCAGCAGAAACAGCAGCAGCACCGTCAGGGCGGCCGGTCGTTTGGGCATTGTCGCTATCTGCGGCCCCGGCCGCGGAAGTCAACATGGCGGCGAGGCTTGACACGCCGAAGGGCCACGACCTATCAGACCGCTTCCGGGCCTGGGCGCGTAGCTCAGCGGTAGAGCATTCGCTTCACACGCGAAGGGTCACAGGTTCAATCCCTGTCGCGCCCACCAGTCCCGGTCAAAGCTATGGCTCCGCCGCCGGCTCCCCGCGCTTTGGAATGACATGCGCCTTGGTGTGACGGGGTTTTGTTGTCTGGCGATTTAGTTGCAAAAATTATCTGATTGCAACTGTGCTGGGTTTGATCCAAATCAACGCCATCATAACCGCAACGGGATGAGGGTCCGCCGCTATGTTGTTCCGACACGCACCCACGCTCCCGCGGCCGGGTTCCCACGATCTCGCCGTGTCGCTTGCCCTGGCGACGCTCCCGCAACCGCTGATCGCCGGCCTGCTGCGCCGCATGACGGGCAGCATCCCCCAGCGGTACCCGAAGCTGGCCACAAGGCTCGCCGAACTGAAGGGCAAGCGGTTACTGATCGTGCCGGAAGAACTGCCCTACGCGTTCCTGCTCGACTTCCCCGAAGGCCAGTTCACCGTCAACCTGATCGACCGCGAGCAGGCGCTGGAGCCGAACGCTCAGCAGACCGACGCGCAGATGCGCGGACCGCTGCGGCTGTTCTACGACCTGGTGCGCGGCGGGCGAGACGGCGATGCGCTGTTCTTCAGCCGCGAACTGACCGTCACCGGCGACATGGCGGCGGCAGTGACGCTGCGCAATGCCATGGATGGCGCCGGGGTGGACCTGTTCGCCGAGTTCCTCAACCTGCCCGGCCCGCTCGGCCCGGTGGTGCGCGGCGCCGGTGTCATGGTCGACCGCTGGGCCGGTATTCTCCTTGGTCCGCTGGCCGAGCGCACTGCCCGGCTGGAAGGCGATGTCGCCGCCCTGCGCAGCGAAATACGCCGGCTGAAAGATACCACGCCGAAGCCGCGTCCGAAGCCGGGCGCCGCCCTGGCCGCCGCACTCGGCGCAGGCCCATTGGGAGCAAAGCCGTGAGCGAGACGATGATGATCCCCGAGATCGTCGCCCCCGGCGGCACGCCGGCGGCCCTGGTCGCGGCCATCGATGCCGGCGCCGACACCGTCTATTGCGGTTTCCGCGACGCCACCAACGCCCGCAACTACCCCGGGCTGAATTTCACCCCCGAGGATTTGAAGGAAGGCCTCGCCTACGCCCATGCCCGCGGGCGCAAGGTGAACGTGGCCATCAACACCTATGCCTCGGCCGGCAACACCAGGCTGTGGCATTCCGCCATCGACACCGCGGCGAGCCTGGGCGCGGATGCCGTCATCATGGCCGATATCGGCCTGCTCGACTACGCCGCGCGCACCCATCCGAAGCTGCGCCGCCACCTGTCGGTGCAGGCCGGCGCCTCCACCGTGGCCTCGATCGAGTATTATTACGAGTTCTTCGGCATCGCCCGGATGATCCTGCCGCGCATGTTCACCCTCGACGAGATCGCCGAGCTGAAATCGCGCGTGCCGGTCGAGATCGAGTGCTTCATCTTCGGCAGCCTGAGCCCGATGACCGAGGGGCGCTGCTCGCTGTCGGCCTATGCCACCGGGCGCTCGCCCAATCTGTGCGGCGTCTGCTCGCCGGCCGAGCATGTGCGGTACGACCAGGCGGACGGCGAATTGCTGTGCCGGCTGGGCGATTTCGTCACCAACTCGTTCGGCCCCGGCGAGGCGGCCGGCTACCCGACCGTGTGCAAGGGCCGCTACTTCGCCGGCGATGCCGACGCGGCCTATATTTTCGAAGAACCGGAATGCCTGAACGCGGCCGAGTATATCGGCACGATGCGGCGCGCCGGCATCTGCGCCTTCAAGATCGAGGGCCGCCAGCGCGGCCGGTTCTACGTGGCCGAAGTGGTCGCGGCCTTCCGCGAGCTGATCGACGCCGAGGCGCGCGGCGAGCCGCTGGCCCGCCACGGCGCGGCGCTGGAGCGGCTGCGCCGCCTCGCCGAGGGTGGCGAGGAAACCCGCGGCGCCTTTCGGAAGGGATGGCGATAATGACCGACCCGCGTTCGGCCCGCCTGGGGCCGCAACTGGTGCTGGGACCCGTGCTGTTCCACTGGCCCGCCGAAACGGTGCGCGACTTCTATTTCCGCATCGCCGACGAGGCCGATTACGACACGGTCTGCCTCGGCGAGGTGGTCTGCTCCAAGCGCATGCCGTTCTTCGAAGACGACCTGCCCGAGGTGGTCGCCCGCCTGCGCCGCGCCGGCAAGGACGTGCTGATGTCGACCCTGTCGCTGGTCAGCGACGAGCGCGAACAGACCGCCATGCGCGCGCTGATCGCCGCGGCGCCGGGGTTGGTGGAAGTCAACGACGTGGGCGTACTGCCCGCGCTGCGCGGCCAGCCGCACGCCATCGGCCCGTTCGTGAACATCTACAATGAGGACGCGCTGGCCTTCCTGGTCGGCCAGGGCGCCGTGCGCGCCTGCCTCAACCCCGAATTGCCGGGCACCCTGATCGCCGACCTGGCGCGGCTGTCCAGCATTCCGCTGGAAGTGTTCGTGTTCGGCCGGGTGCCGCTGGCCATTTCGGCGCGCTGCTTCCATGCCCGCGCCGAGGACCGCACCAAGGATGGCTGCCAGTTCGCCTGCAAGGCCGACCCCGACGGGCGGCCGATCCGCACCATCGAGGACATGCCGTTCCTGGCGATGAACGGGGTGCAAACGTTGTCGCATAGCTGCGCCAACCTGATGCATGAACTGGCGCCGATGATGGCGGCGGGCGTGCAGCGCTTCCGCCTGTCACCGCAAACCGGTGACATGGTGGCGACCGCCGCCCTGTTCCGCGACGTGCTGGAAGGACGGCTGGAGCCCGGCGCGGCCGTGCAGCGGCTGGGCCTGCTGTATCCGGAGCTGCCCTTCGCCAACGGGTTCTATTACGCCGCGCCGGGGCACCAGTTCGTCGAGCCGGCGCGGGTGCAGAAGTACACGCCTGAGGACGTAGGGTAAGGTCCAGGGCAGAAAGTAAGGCCAGGGCTCTGCCCTGGACCCGCCAAGGGCCGAGAGGCCCCTGGACCCCATTCTTGAAGAAATCACAACGGGTTCCAATGGCCTTGGCCGTCGTGCCGAAGGCGCGCTGCGCGCGACGGTGGGTCCAGGGCAAAGCCCTGGTGGGGCGCGGGGCTACGCCCCGCAACCTGCCGGATCGAGCCGCAACCCGTTCTCCGCATCGAACACGTGCAGATGGTCGGGCGGAATGCGCACCGTCATGCTCTCACCGTCCTCCGCCGCGCCGGACCGCTTGACGGAGAAAAGAGTTCCATCCGGCAGGCGCCCAATCAGCACCGTCTCGGAACCCAGCGGCTCAATCAGGTCGATCTGCAGCACCATGCCGGCGGGATCGGCCACGACATGCTCCGGTCGGATGCCGAGAATCAGCTTGCGTCCATCCGCCCCGGGCCGCCGCCCGTCCCCGAACGGAATGACCTGGCCCAGTGACGCGGTGGCTGCCGTGCCGCCATGGCTGAGCGTGGCCGGGAGAAAATTCATCGCCGGCGCGCCGATGAAGCCGGCCACATAGATATTGGCCGGGTGCTCGAACACCTGCATGGGCGTGGCCAGTTGCACCGGCCGCCCCTGGTGCAGCACCAGCAGCCGGTCGCCGAGCGTCATTGCCTCCACCTGATCATGCGTCACATACAGGCTGGTCACGCCCATGCGCCGCTGCAGCCGCCTGATCTCGGCGCGCATCTGCACCCGCAGCGTGGCGTCCAGGTTTGACAGCGGTTCATCGAACAGGAACAGTTTCGGCTGGCGCACGATGGCGCGCCCCATCGCCACCCGCTGGCGTTGCCCGCCGGACAACTGCCGCGGCTTGCGCGCCAGCAGCGGCATCAGGCCCAGCACCTCCGCCGACGCCTCCACGCGCGTGCGGATTTCGTCTTTCGGCAGGCCGCGGATGCGCAACCCGTAAGCCATGTTGTCGAACACCGACATATGCGGATACAGCGCGTAATTCTGGAACACCATGGCGATGTCCCGCCCGGCCGGATCGAGCCGCGCCACGTCGCGCCCGTCCAGCAGGATGCGCCCGGCAGTCGGCACTTCCAGCCCCGCCACCAACCTCAGCAGCGTGGACTTGCCGCAGCCCGAGGCGCCCACGATCACCAGCATCTCGCCGGATGGCATCGTGAGGTCGATACCGTGCAGCACCGCCACCGCGCCGAAGCTCTTGCGCAGATCGTCGAGAACCAGGGACGCCATCTACTTGTCGCCTTCCGTCAGGCCCTTCACGAACCAGCGCTGCATCAGGATCACCACCGCCACCGGCGGCAGCAGCGCCAGCACGGCGGTGGCCATCACCCGGTTCCACTCGGTCTCGGTTTCGGTGCCGATCATTTTCACGATGCCGATGACGATGGTGTCCAGTTTCGGGTCGGTCGCCACCAGCAACGGCCAGAGATACTGGTTCCAGCCATAGACGAACAGAATAACGAACAGGGCGGCGATGTTCGCCGCCGACACCGGCAGCAGAATATCCTTCAGGAACCGCCACGGCCCCGCCCCGTCCATCCGCGCCGCCTCCACCAGCTCGTCGGGCACCGCCAGAAACACCTGCCGGAACAGCAGCGTGGCCGTCGCCGAGGCGATCAGCGGCACGGTCAGCCCCGGGAACGTGTTGATCAGGCCGAGATCGGACATCACCGTATAGGTCGGGATGATGCGCACCTCCACCGGCAGCATAAGGGTGATGAAAATCACCCAGAACGCCGCCATGCGGAACGGGAAGCGGAAGAACGCCACCGCATAGGCCGACAGCACCGAAATAACGATTTTGCCGCAGGCGATCGCCAGCGCCATGCCGGCACTCACCAGCAGCATGCGCCATACCGGCCCCGCCCCCGGCGATCCCTCGGTCAGCACGCTGGCATAGACGCCTAAGCTCGCCAGCCGCGGCACCAGCGACAATTCGCCGCGCGCGATGGCGGCGGGCGCAAGCGTCGAGCCGGCCACCACCAACCAGATCGGCAGCAGAAACAGCAGCGCGCCCAGGCACAGCACCAGATGCGCGGCCCAGTCAGTGCGCCCGCTCATCCCCCGTCCGCCCGGCGGCCGAGGAAGCGGAACTGCAGCGCGGTCAGCACGATCACCCCCAGCATCAGCACCACCGACTGCGCCGAAGACGAGCCGATATCGAGGTTCACCACGCCGTCGCGATACACCTTCACCACCAGCGTCTCGGTGGCCTTGCCGGGCCCGCCGCCGGTCAACGCCTGGATAGTACCGAACGTATCGAAAGACGCATAGACCAGGTTGACCACGAGAAGAAAAAACACAGTGGGCATCAGCAGCGGCAGCACCACGGTGCGGAAGCGGAAAAACCCGGTCGCCCCGTCCATCCGCGCCGCCTCGATCACCGATCGCGGGATGGATTGCAGCCCGGCCAACAGGAAAATGAAATTGTAGCTGACCTGCTTCCAGGCGCTGGCCAGGATCACCACCAGCATGGCCTGGCTGCCGTTCAGCTTGTAGTCCCATGGCACGCCGATGCCGTTCAGCCAGCGCCCGACCAGACCGATCTGCGGATGCAGCAGCAGAATCCACAGCACCGCCGCCATCGCCGGCGCGATCGCATAGGGCCACACCAGCAGCACGCGATAGGCGCCGCGGAAGCTGATTTCGCGGTCGGCGGCGACCGCCAGCGCCAGCGCGACGCCCATGGACAGCGCCGCCACCGCTGCCGAGAAAAATACCGAACGGCCGATCGAATCCAGGTACAGCGGATCGGCGAACAAATCGGTGAAATTGTCCAGGCCGACGAATTGCGTGCGCAGGCCGAACGGATCGGCCTGGGTCAGACTGGACCAGATCGCCTGAGCGGCCGGCCACAGAAAGAATACAATAGTCAGCAACAATTGCGGCAGCACCAATGCCACCGGCAACTTCCAGCCCGGAAAGAGGGTGCGGCGTTCCATTAATAAGAACCAGCGGGCGCCACCGTCCCCCGCCCGCATGTCTCCACGATCAGCTCTTCACGGATTTCTCGAAGGCCCGCAGCACGACATTGCCGCGCGTCGCGGCGATATCCAGCGCCTGCTGCGCGCCCTGCTGGCCCTGCAGCGCCTTCTCGACTTCCTCGTAAATGATGTTGCGGATCTCCGGCAGCCGGCCGAGCCGCAACCCCTTGGAGTTCTCGGTCAGCATGCCGCGGGTCAGCGACTGGATGGCGATGTCCGCGCCCGGATTCTTCTCGTAGTAACCCTGCTGCTTCGACAATTCATAGCCGGCTTGGGTCACCGGCACGTAGCCGGTATGCTGGTGGTACAGTGCGACCTGCTCGGGCCGGCCGATGAACTCCAGGAAGCTCGCCACCGCCTTGTATTCGCCCGGCATGCGGTTCGGTGCCGTCATGGTCCACAGGCTGGCGCCGCCGATGATGCTGTTATGCGGCGCCGTCACCAGTTCCGGGTCATACGGCAGCATCGCGGCGGCCCATTTGAACTTCGCGTTGCGCACGATGTCGGCACGTCCGGACGACGAGCCGAAGCCGATCGCCGCCTGCCCGGTATAAAACAGCGGATCAGGCGCGCCGTCCCGGCCCGCATATTTGAAGGTGCCTTCCTTCGCCATGTCGAGCAGACGCTGCAGGTGCTTCACCTGTGCCGGACCGTTCAGCTTCAGCACTGCGTCCAGCCCCTCGAAGCCATCGGCCCGGCTGGCATACGGCACGTTGTGGATGGCGCTGTAGGTCTCCAGTTGCACCCAGGTCAGCCAGGCGCTGGTGGAGGCCACCCGGTCCTGCGCCTTCGATGCCCAGTTCTCCTTCAGCGTCCGCGCCGCGACGACAAAATCCTGCCAGGTCTGCGGCGGCTTTGCCGGGTCGAGCCCGGCCGCCGCGAAAGCCTCTTCATTGTACCACATCACCGGCGTGGACGAGTTCAGCGGCATCGAGGCCAGCCGCCCGTCGGCCAGGCTGTAGTAACCGCGCACCGCCGGCAGATAGGCGGCCGGGTCGATCCTGGCCCCGGTCTCCTGGATCAGTTGCCACACCTGCTTCACCGCCGGCCCCGCGGCCAGCATCGAGCCGGTGCCGACCTCGAACACCTGCACCACATGCGGCGCCTGGCCGGCCCGCCAGGCAGCGATGGCCGCCGTCAGCGTCTCGGGATAGGAGCCCTTGAACACCGGCTCCAGCTCCACCGCCGCCTGCGCCGCGTTGAAGTCGCGCGCGATGCGGTTGATTTCCTCGCCATTGGCGCCGGTCATCGCGTGCCAGAAGACGATTTTCGTCCTGCCCGCCTGGGCGCGTGCAGCCGGCGCAACAGCCGAAGCGGCGGCCGACGCCGCCACGCCAGCCAGCATGGTCCGACGCTTCATCGCGGGTATCTCCTTCCTGTGGGGCGGCCGGTTGGTTACCGACTCGGTGTTGCCCTCGGGTGACGCTAGCATGGCGGCCGGATGAAGGCGCAACGTCCCCGCCTGCCGCCGGCACGGGGTACCCTGGCTTCCCCCGCTTGCTCCCACGGCGCTGCGGCCTTACACGCGCGCAGTCTGCATCAAGGATCTTTTGCGTCATGGATCTCAAGGACCACATCCGGGGCATACCCGATTTCCCCAAGCCCGGGATTTTCTTCTACGACATCTCCACCCTGCTGCGTCACGACGATGCCTGGCAGGTGGCGATGGGCCGCATGGCGCGCGCGGTGCGGACGCACCAGCCCGATCTCATCGCCGGCATCGAATTGCGCGGCTTCCTGGTGGCCGCCCCGCTGGCCCTGAAGCTCGGCTGCGGCTTCATCATGCTGCGCAAGCGCGGCAAGCTGCCGGGCGCCACCATCCCGCTCGACTACGCGCTGGAATACGGCACCGACCGGATCGAGATCCAGGCCGACGCCATCCACCCCGGCCAGCGGGTTGTGGTGGTCGACGACCTGCTGGCCACCGGCGGCACGATGGCCGCCGGCATCCAGCTGCTGCGCAAGGTCGGCGCCGTGGTGCCGGCCGCCGCCAGCCTGATCGAGCTGACCTTCCTGGAGGGTCGCAAACGGCTCGACGTCCCGTTCGAAGCCCTTGTTTCATATGATTCCTGACCGGCCATCGCGATCGGGCAACCCCTCCGGGTTTTGACAAGCGGACGCTTCCGGTGCAGTGAAGATGTCAGCCGGCTCTCGACGGTCAGCCCCGTACTTGGCAGGAGGTCAGGATGCCCGACGCCCGGCCGACAACGGAGAATCATGTACGGCAACCGCTGGCCCGACGCGCCACCGGTCGACGGAATTTCGTCTTTGCGCTGGCCGGCATGGCGGCCAGCACTACCGCCCATGCGGGCACGCCATTCGCCGCCGGCCACGTCGCCACGCCGCCGCCCGACCCGTTTCCCGACAGCGTCTGCCTGCTGGTGGCCGGGCCGCGCGGCGGACGGATGGACCAGTGGGCGGACAGCATCGGCGCGGCGTTGCGTCACGCGCTGCCGCCGGGGACCAGGCTGCGCCAGACGCTGGCCGGCGGGGCCGATGGGGTCACCGCGGCCAACCAGTTCGAGGCGCGGGTCGCCCCGGATGGCGAAACCGTGCTGCTGCTGCCGGGCGACGCGCCGCTGGCCTGGCTGACCGGCGATCCGCGCGCCCGCTTTGACGCCGCCTGCTGGCTGCCGGTGATGACCGGCGTCACCCCCGGCGTGCTGGCCAGCCGCGTGCCGGAAAGCGCCCTGCCCCCCGGGTCGCGCCTGCGCGTCGCCACCTCGGTGCCGGCGGGGCCGGAACTGGCCGCCCTGCTGGGGCTGGACCTGATGGGCGTCGAGCCGGTGCCGACATACGGGCTGCACGACCCCAGAATGGCGCTGCAGGCCTTGCGGGTACATCTGGTCGATGCAATCTTCGTGAGCGGCCCCGACACCCCGGCGCTGCTGGCCGAGGCCGCATCCGCCGGGGCCGTGCCGCTGTTCACGCTGGGCGTGCCGACGGAGAGCAGCATGCAGCGCGATCCGCTGCTGCCGGAAGTGCCAACCGCCCTGGAACTGGCGACCGCGCGGCGCGGCGCCCGGTCCGGCGCGACCCTGGCCGGAGCCTGGCGGTCGGCCGCCGCGGCCACCCAGATCGAGTTTGCCCTGGTGCTGCCGCCGCTGACCCCCGCCGCCCTGGTGGCGCAATGGCGCTGCGCCGGCGCCCAGGCGAGCCGGATGCTGCAACCCAAGGCACCGGGCGTGCGCCTGCTCTGCACCCCGGAGGCGAACGCCGCGACCGCGGCGATCGCCGCCGACCCCGCCGCGATGCTGGAACTGCGACGCTGGCTTGCGGCGCGGTTCAACTGGACACCTTCCTGAGACGAATCCTTTCCGCGCTTTACCCTTCCACAACCTCCCTGTCGCAGACTTCTCCCTTGACGGCTTGTGCCGTCCTTCAGGCGGTCGGACCATGAGCGACGGTATCGCACCACTCGCCAGGCTGCAGGGCACCGAGCCGGTCGCATCGGCTCCGGTTGCCTCGGCGAATGCCCGCGCGGATGTCCCGTCCGGCACGGTGTCAACGCCGGCGGAGGCCACCGTGACGCAGGCGCCGCTGCACCCGAACCCCGCCTTGCATATCGATGCGGCCCTGCGCATCGTCGTCATGGAGTTCTATGACGACAGCGGCAAAGTCGTCTCCTCTATCCCGACATCGCAGCAATTGGCCGCCTATCGCCGCTCCGCGAGCCAGGGCACCGCCCATCCGGCATCGGGCGCAGCCGGACAAGCCGCGCCTGGAACGGACACCAATGGAACAGCCACCGCTGCCACAGCCGGCACGGCAACACCCGCCACGGCGACGGGGACATCAGCAACCGCTGCGGCAGCACAGGAATCCACCGCCCCCACCCAATCCACGAACCCGCCTCCGCTTGCGGGAAGCACCGCAACGATCGCGTAGAATCCGCACCGCCGCATCTGCGGCAACCCGCACGCCGCAGTTGTAACCGCCCTGGTCAGCGCCGTCCCGAATCGGCATGCCCGGGACAGGCCCGGGCATGACGCAGACGGATTTTCGCCGATTGGTATCAGGCGCTGATCTGCCGGCCGGACCAGGCCTCGGCCGGCGGGGGCGCCGCCGGGCGGGCTTGCGCGCGCAAGCCCTCGATCATATCGCGGTGCAGATCTATCAGCGGCTGCAGCGGCAGGTTCTGCAGCGTCGCCCTTGTGGCATAGCCCATCGCCCAGAAGCCCAACGCGAGCAGGTTCTGTTTCAGCTCCTCCGGAAGCCGGTTGCCGTCCGCGCCGAGGTCCTTCACCAGCAGCGACCAGAGTTGCTGCGTCTTGCCCAACGCCTCGATCCGCTCGCGCGGAGTGGTGGCCTTGATCAGCCGGTCGTTGCAGAGACCGAAGGCCAGAATTTCCGTTTCGCGAGGGGACGCGCCGCCGATCTGGGGAGTGCGGAAATAGCTTGCCGTGCGCTGCATCGGATTGTCCTGTGGATGGCCTTATTCAGTCAAAGAAGACCGGTCGGGCCAGTTCTGGCCCGACCGGGTCGTCATCAGCCGCCGAACAGCTTCAGCAGCACCTGCGGCTGCTGGTTGGCGATCGACAGCGCCTGGATGCCGAGCTGCTGCTTGGTCTGCAGCGAGGTGAGCTTCGCGCTTTCGGTCGCCATGTCGGCATCGGTCAGCGCCCCCACCCCGGCGGTCAGCGCGCTGCTGAGCGAGGAGGTAAAGGACTGCATGCCGGTAATGTGGTCCGACGCCGTGCCGAGCTGCGAGCTGATGGTGCCGAGCTTGGTGATTGCCGCCGTGATATTGGCGATCGCGGCCGTGGCGTCCGATTGCTGCACGCCATAGACACCGGCGGAGCCGGTTTTCGTGCTGGTAGTTGTGCTGGTTATAGCATTAGCACCTAAATTCGTGGTCGGGCCGTTAGCGAAGGTGGTGATGCCGGTCTGGGGCGTCGAAGTGCCGCCGACTAGGACGCCGTTCAAATTCGCG
Organism: uncultured Alphaproteobacteria bacterium; assembly: GCA_963709085.1. Lineage (GTDB taxonomy): Bacteria > Pseudomonadota > Alphaproteobacteria > Acetobacterales > Acetobacteraceae > Rhodovastum. Next base: position 1,083,058 of record CAVPVB010000007.1, on the reverse strand, counting down.
GATTCGAGGTTCTGACCAGTAACGGTAATGACATTAGCAGGAGGGGCCCCGGTGAGCGTCGCGCTGAAGCCCGCCGCGTTCGTTGCGTTCGTCAGCGTGGCGAGGGCTGACGCTCGACCCGTCAAGCCCGTATCGTCTGCAGCAGTGGACAGGGCGGTGACCTGAGCGCCTGAAAGAGCCGACGCAAGAATGACGTTCACCTTTTCGGTCGCGTTGCCGCTAGAGTCCGTCTTCGTGACAAAGCTGTACTCCGTGCCGACGTTTTGGCCGGAACTGTTCACAAGCTGGGATATCGAACCGGCGGTCTGACCGCTGGCGGTCGTAATCTGGCCGTTGGTGAGATTGAAGACCGACCCTTTGCCGCTGGCGTAGTCGGCAACGCCTGTCACGGCGTTGTTGGTTGCGTTGGATACCATGCTGTTGAGCTGGTTCAGCACGTCGTTCAAGGTGTTGGTTGTGCCGCTGGTGGAACCATCGTTCATCATCACGACGGTTTGCTGTCCGACGTTCGACGCCGACTCCAGGCCCGATATCCCGAAGTTGTTGGTCTGCAGGGCCAGGTTGGTGTTGGTGGCCGCCTGCCCCGTAGCGGTGGTCGCCAAAGTGCTACCGGTGGCAGCCATTTGCAGATACGTGCCGGCAGCAGCCGTGTCAGTCGCGCTGATTACCGCCGTCGCGTTACCGGTCGATGAAGTCGTCGCCGCGGTAAAATTATTCACGGCGGCCGTGCTCAGGTTCGTGCCGGAAATATTCAAGCTTCCGCTAACGACATTGAGGTTTGCATTGAACCCGCCTGCGGTGACGGCATTGGCCAGAATTCCGAGGGCCTGCTGGCGGATTGAAACGTTGGTGGCGCTGTTCGCAGCCGCGGTGGTTAAGGTTCCGGCGGCAATGGCGGCTGCGTTTCTGGTTGCGGCATTGTATGCTGTACTGGCCCCGCCGGTGCCGTCGAGGGCGGTCGCCAGGCTGCCAAAGCCCGCAGCGGTGGTGTTAGTGGCTACGCCGCCCGTCAGGCCGCCAAGCCCCGCGACGCTCGCTACGATCAGGTTCGCTTCCTGGGTGACGTTGCCGTTGGCGTCCGATTTCAGGGCATAGCTGTATCCGTACTCCCGTCACTGAGTGTGGTCACCTTCCCGCCGCCGCCTGTGACCGCTTGGATCTGGCCACTGCTGTTGACGGTGAAGGCCGATCCTGTCGTGGGGGTCGCTCCGTAGTCCGCGACGCCTTTCGTGGCGTTGGTGTTACTCGGGCCACCGGTTGCGGTGTACACGAGGTTGTTAAGCGCGTTCAACACATCGTTCTGGGCATTCGTTGTCGTGCTGCTGACCGCCGAGCCGAAGCCTGAACCGTCGCTCAACATCACTTCCGTGATCGCGCCGACATTCTGCGCCGACTCAGCGGTTGCGTTACCGAAGTTGCTGGTCGTAAGAACGACGTTGGTATTGTTTGCCAACGCACCGGTGCCGTTGGCGTCCAATGTGTTGCCGTCGGCCACAAGTAGCTGGCCGGCAACGGTGGTACTGTCCGCGTCGGTGCCCGTCGTAGCGGCGGTGTCATTGCCCAACAGCAACGAGGCTGTTCCACTCGTCGTCGTCGTCGTTGTCGTCTGAATGCCGCCGATCCCGGTGCCGGCGGCACCAGTAAAGTTGTTCACCACGGTGGTCGCAGTGGTGTTACCAGCGGCACCGATCGTGTTGATGTTGTTGCCGGCCACGGTGAGATTGTTGTTGGCATCGATGGTCGCATTGAAGCCTGCGCCGTTCAGAGCACTGACCGCAACACCGAGCGCCGCCGTGCGGGTTGCCACGGCGCCGGAACTGTTGTTCGCCGACGCCCCGTTGAGCGCGTCCGCCAGGTTCGAGCTGGTGCCGGGCACCGCCAACTGCGAAACATTCGCGCTGATGATGTTCACTTCCGACGTGGCGTTGCCGTTGCCGTCCCGCGCGGTCACGACCGTATATTCCGTCGAGCCGTTGCCGAGGCTGGAGATGGAGGCGTTCGCGGAGCCGGCCGTGACCCCGATGCTGCCATCGGAATTCAGCGTGAAATCGGACCCGGCCGCCGTCGCGGGCTTGTAGTTTTGCGTTTTCGAGTTGCCGGCGACCGCGTCGGTGATGTTGTACGTCGTGGTGCCGTCGGAATTTACCTGCTTCGTAATGTTCGCGCCGGCCCCGATCGAATAAAGCGTCGTGTCGCCTGGGTTGGTGGTGCTGGCCAGCGAAAAAGTCGTTGTATTGCCGGTGGACGGGACGGTGAGGGCCGGCGCACTGCTCGATAGCGTGATCGATATTCCGTTGCTCAGGGAACTTATGTCGGTCGCGGACCCGTCGGTCGCGTTGGATCCCAGGAACGTCTGTGCCGTGCTCACCTGTCCCGTACCGGTTCCGGCATCGGTGATGGAATAGGTGGTCGAGCCGTCGGTATTTGTTGATTTCGAGAGCGTTGACCCGGCGCCGAGCGTGTACTGGGTGAATTGGCCAACCGCTTCCGCATTCGTTGACGGGACGTCGACCACGGTCGTCCCGGTGCTCGACGTTGACAGCGTGGGAGAACCGGCGGCAAGGGTAAAAGTTGTTCCGGTTAATCCGGTTTTGCTGCTCAGTGCCAGCGGCGATCCGTTCGCGTAGCTCGCCGCCCCGGTGGTGCCGGTGGCCGCTGCCACCGCCGCGTTGATCTGGTTCAGAATATCGTTGGTGCCGTTGGTCGAACCATCATTGAGCACCACAGTGGTCTGCGCCGCGACGTTTTGCGCCGTCCCGCCGGTCGCGTAGTTGCTCGTCTGTACCACGAAGTTCGTGCTGGACGCCGCCTGACCGGCGGCGCCCTGCAGGGCCGCCCCGCTGGCGATCAGCGTCAGGCCCTTGCCGGCCGTCGCCGAGTCGGCGCCGAGGGCGACCTGCGTATCCGTGGAGGTGACCGACAGCGCGGCAATGCCCAGCCCCGCGGAGGTAGCGTTCAGCGCCTGCGCGCCCGTACCGCCCACCGCAAAGGAATCTCCCTGCGTGCTGGTCAGCACGCTGAGCTGCGTGTTGGTCACGCCGTTGCCGGTGGCCCCGGCGATCAGGTTCACGCCGTTCAGGCTGGCACCGTTGGCGAAGGAGTCGATCTGCTGCAGGCCCGCCGTGAGGCTGGCGTTCATCTGCGTCTGGCTCATCCCCTGCGTCTGCCCTTGCGTCAGCGTCTGCTGCAAGGTGGACAGAACCGAAGAGATGCTTTCGGTCGAGCTCATCGCCGTGCCGACCACCTGCGCGCCGAACGACAGATTGTCCTGCACCGCCGTCAGGCCCGCGATCTGGCCATCCATGGCCTGGGTGATGGAATACACCGCCGGGTTGTCGGCGGCAGTGGCCACCGCCAGACCGGTCGAGATCTGGTTCTGCGTGGTGGTCAGCGCATTCTGCGTCTGTTCCAGCGATTGCAACGCCGTCATGGCGCCGAGGTTGGTGTTCACCGAGAATAGCGACATGGGAAGCTCCTTTTTGACGGCCCTGCCTGGTTGCGCGGCTGCCTGGTTGCGCGTCGGTATTGTCGCGCGCCTGGCTGGTTGCGCGCCGGTCTGCCACGTGCGGCAGCGAGAGGGTTTTGCCGCTGCGCACGCGGCAAACATCAACCGAAATGCTTAACCGGCCGTTTATCGGTGCGGATCATTCTGCGCCGGCCGGCGTTCACCGGCAGGCAGCACGGAGGTCCTGATGTCGATCTTCTCCATGAACAGCACCCCCGGGTCGGCGATCTCCACCTACCTCACCGACACCAAGAACGAACAGGCGCTCGCCAACAAATGGGCGCAAAGCAGCCCGGCAGTGCAGGCGGACATTGCCTATTTCCAGGCGCAGGCGCCCAAGCTCACCACCGTGGACGCGCTGATGAAGGATTACCGCTCGCTCCAGGTCGTTCTCGGCGCCTTCAACGTGTCCAGCCTGATCACGTCCCCCGCACTCACGCGCCAGTTGCTGACGCAGGACCCGAGCGCCACCACCTCCACCGTGCAAAAAATCGGCAATCCCGCCTATCAGATCTTTGCCAACGCCTTCAACCAGTTCCAGAACAACCCGCTCGGCAGTAGTTCCGGCGTCACCAGCGTGGTGAATTCCTATGTGGAGAACAATTTCGAGTCGGCGCAGAACACGCAGACCCCCGGCATGCAGAACGCGCTGGCATTTACCCGCACCGCCTCGCAGTTCAAAACGCTCGCCGCGCTGATGAGCAGCGCGCAGGCGCTGCCGGTGGTGGTGGCGCAGACCGGCATCACTTTCACCACCTATGCCAATATGAGCTACGATCAGCAGGTTTCGTTCCTGACACAGAAAATAAAACTGTCGGATTTTCAGAATCCGGCAAAAGTAACCAAAATGGCAGAAAATTACTTGATCCAGGCAACACAGAACCCCACCGACTGGGATGCCTCTACAGCTAGCACCAACACGGTGGTGTCGCTGTTTGGCGGCAGCAGCACGACTTCAATATTGTCGCTGTTCGGCGAAGGAAGCACCAGCACGAGCAGCAGCACCGACCCGACGTTGTCGCTGTTTGCCTGACGAAGCAGGAAAACCGGCCGTTCAGTCGCCCCCGCGCCCCAGCACCGCATCCTCGTGACGGATCACCCGGCGCACCAGCTTCAGCGCCGTGTAGCAATCGTCGGTGCGGGCCGAAATCAGCGCGCGTTCCAGAATTTCACGCGCGAGCGCCGAGGTCGTTGCTTCCTGGAACTCGCGGATCAGGCGGAGCGCCTCATGCAGGCCATCGGCACGCTCCTCGTCGGTGCCGATATAGGCGGTCTGAAGGGCAAAATAGATGCGCCGCGCCGGGCTGTCGGCGGCGGCCGGCGCCATGATCTGCTTGCCGAACAGAAAGCGCGCCTTGGCCGCCAACTCGATTCGCGCCTTGTTGCGGAATCGGATGCACGCGCCATTGACGATCATCATGTCGCCCTGGCGCAGCTCGAGAACAAGGTTTGACATCGGCGTTTTCCCGGTTGCGTCCGTTCGGCAGCCATCCTGGCAGCCGCCTTGTTCTCCCAGGGGCCGCTTAACATCGGATGAAGCCGGCCGCGTTACCTACAGATAAGCGGTCAGCGTCAGTTGCTTCAGCCCGGCAATGAGCTGGAACGATGCCTGCAGCTGCGTCTGCACCTGCGACAGCGCGGTCGCGGTCGCTGCCAGGTCAACGTTCTCGGCGCCGGAGACCTGCGTGGTCAGGCTGGTCAGCGTGTCCGACAGGTTGGTGCTCTGGGTGGTAAGCTGCGACTGCACCTGGCCGAAACCGGCTTCCTCGGTGGCAATCGCCGTGCCGGCCGCTTGCAGCAATTGCGAGATGGCAACGCCGTACGACTGCACGGCCGCCGCGCTGGCCGTGGGCGTGCCGAGGGCGGCCAAGCCGGCAAGCCCGGCCACCAGGTCGCGGACATACGAGCCGGTGCCGCCGGTGGTTGCCGGCGCGAACTGGTTCTGGCCGGCCACGAACGCCATCGGCGCGGTCTGGCCCTGCCCCGTCTGCGCCTGCACCGCGGTCGGCTGCGCCCCGGTCGCCGGCACCGATCCGGGGCTGGCGAGGTTCCACGTTGATGCCTGCGCCACCAGACTGGCAACCGTTGCGGTCGCATTGCTGTCGGTCAGCCCGGCCACCACGTTACCGGCGCCGGCACTGGAAGTGGCCCAGCTGGCCAGATCGCTGCCGATCGGCGGATTGGCCGAATCGGTGCCGGCAAAGGTGTATTGCCCGCTCGTCTGGGTGTTGAGCAGCGCGACCACCTGCTGCAGCGCCGATTGCGCCTCGACCGCCACCGACGCGGCCCCGGAGGCCGATTGCATCGGCACGCCGAGCGCCTGGCTGGAAAAATTGGTGGCGATGCTCTCCAACTGGCCGAGCACGTTCTGCGTCGTGTCCAGATTGCCGTTGGCCACGGAGATGCTTTGCTGCCAGGCCTTCACCTGCGTCATCTGCGGCCGCAGATCGATCGAGATGGATGCCGCAGTGCCCAGCCCGCCATAGGTCTCGGCGACCAGCCCGCTGGAGGATTGCAGCGTCAGCTTGTCGATCTGCGTCTGCGTCGCCGTGCTGTCACTGACCAGCTCGGCCAGCAACCCGTTCTGGACCATGCCGCTCACCGCCCCGATGCTCATGCTGAGGTGCCGATGTTGAGCAGCGCGGTCCACATGCTCTGGATCGCCGTAATGACGCGCGCATTGGCGGCGTAGGCGTTCTGCAGCCCGATCATGTTGGACATCTCCGTATCGACCGATACGCCGGAAACGGCAGCGACGCTTTTGTTCAGGGTGGTCTGCGCGGCCTGCGCGCTGGACAGGCTGGCGCTGGCCTCGGTGCTGGGGCTGGTCTGCGCCGAGACCACATCGGCGGCGAAACCGGCCAGCGTCTGCGGCGCGGCGAACGGGACCGACAGCGTGCCGGACAGACCCAGCCCCTGCGTCTGCACCTGCACCTGCGTCTGTGCCGCCGCGCTGAAGGCGGAGGTCGGACCGAAGGTTTCGCTGAGGACGTTGTTGATGACGCTCTGGTCGCTGGCGCCGATGGCGGTCCCGCCGGTGCCCTGCTGCACCAGCGCCGGGTTTTTGGTGACCGCCGGATTGACCTCGATGCGGTTGGCCAGGCCCAGATAAGCGGCCTGCACCGGCGGCGCCACCGCCGTCGGCGGGTTGGGGTCGGTGAACAGCTGCAGGCCGGCCGCGCTGAACCGCTGGGTGAGATTGTTCGAGAACTCGTCAAGCTCGGCCTGGAAGGTCGGCAATTCGGTGTCGCGCAGGGCGAGGTTGGCGCCGATCTGGCCGCCGGTGAGCTTCGCGGTGATGTCCTGGCCGTTGAGCATCACCCCCGGCGCGGCACTCTGCGGATTCAACTGCGAATCGTCGATCTGCAGCGTGGCCGAGCCATCGGTCGGCAGCGTCATGCCGGAAGGCAGAATGACCTGCACCCCGCCATTCGCCTGGGTCACGAAGGACGCGCCGGTCAGCTGGGACACGGTGCTCATGGCGGCATCGCGCTGATCCTCCAGCGCCGCCGTGCTGGTGCCCTCGTTCGTCATTGTGCTGATCTGCTCGCTCAGCGTGCCGATGCTGGCGAGCGCCGTATTCAGCTGCGGCAGCTCCTGGCTGATGGAATCCTGCGCCGCCTGGCGCTGCGTGCCCACCGCCTGGGCCACGCCGTTGATGCCGCTGGCGAGGCTGGCCGCCGCGCTTACCACGGAAGACTGCGCGGCGGTGGAGGATGGATCGGCCGACAGAGTGGTGAAGGCGTCGTTCAGCGAACCGGTCAGGCTGGCGAGGTCGTCGCCCTGCCCCGGCGTGCCGTTGGCCGCATCGATCGCCGCCAGCGCGTTGGAGCGCACGGTCAGCGCCGCCACGGTGGCGTTCTGCTGCCAGGCCTCGGCCTGCAGCATGGCGTTGACGCTGCGCACGGTGGTGCCGGTGCGCACGCCCAGTTCCATCCCGCCCGCGCTCAGGGCGGTCTGCTGGCCGATCTCGAGCGTGTAGCCCGCCGTATTGGCGTTGCTGACGTTCTGCGACACCACCGCCAGCTGGCTGGTGATGTTGGCCAACCCGCCGGTGGCGATGGAAAGCGAGGCGTCGAGGCTCATCTCCGCGTTCCCCTGGGCGGCCTTCGCTGCGGTTCAGCCATGCCGGATGCCGGCCAATGCCCGAACGCTGTTGCTTCAGGTGATCATTTGCAGGGTCGCCTGCAGCAGCTGGTTCGCCGTGGTCACCACCTTCGCGTTGGCCGAATAGGCATTCTGCGCGATGATCAACTGGCTGAACTGGCTCGCGAGGTCCACGTTGGAGGACTCCACCGAGCTGGTGACCAGGCTGCCGGCGCCGTTGGTGCCGGCAGCCTGCAGCGACGGAGTGCCGGAGGCATTGGTCACGGTGTAGGCGCTGCCGTTCTGCGACTGCAGCGCATCGGCGTTGCTGAAGGTCGCCAATGGCACCTGGGCGATCAGGCGGGTCTGGCCATTGTCGTAATTCGCGTAAATATCGCCCGCCGTGGTGGTGCTGATGCTGCTGAAGCTGCCGGGCGGCACGCCGTCCTGGCTCAGGCTGCTCAACGTGTAGCTGCTGGCGGCGAAATTGGTCATGCCGTTGGTTTCGCCGATATTGCCAAGATTAAGCGTAATCGTTTGCTTGCCGGTGGGGGTGACGTACGGCGTTTGCAGGGTCAGGTCCGCGAGCGGATTGGCATTGCCAGCGGTCGCGGCGATGGTCACCGCTTTGTTGGTCGTGGGATCGGTGTAGGCCACCTGCTCCAACGTGCCGTTCGCACCGAAAGTCACCGTCGCCCCCCCCGGCGCGGTCCCTGCCGCGATGGTGGCGTTGTCGGTGGCCAGCGCTTGTTGGTCGCTGGCGACCTGATACATGTCGCCGGTCCCGGAAGTGGCGCCGTAGACATTGTTCCAGGCGGTGGTCAGGGTCGCCAGCGCCGTGGCGCCGGCGGTGCCGGCATCGGTCGTCAGTGTGGTCATCGCGGTCCCCGTCGGGGCCACGGCGGCAAGGTCGGTGGTCACAGCGGTCTGCAGGGTGGTATCGGTGGGATTGGCGGCCAGAGCCGTCTGGTCTTTGCCCAATTGGTCGTAGAGCGCCTGCACGGTGCCGATATCGGTCTGCACGTTGGCGGCGGCCAGCGTCGGGTCGGCCTTGGCGGTGGCCAGCGTCGCCTGGTCGGTGGTCAGCGTCGCCTGATCCTTCGTCAGCGACGCCTGGTCGGTGACCGCTTGCGTGGTCGCCGCGGCGGCGGCGGCGGCCTGCGCCGCCGTCGGCGTCCCCCCCAGGATCGGCGTATCGCCGCCACCGGTGGTGTCGGCAATCGTCAGGGTCCAGGGCGCGGTCTGGGTTGCCGATGTGGAGGTCGGCGTCCAGGTCAGGGTAAGCTGATGAACGTCGCCCTTGCTGTCATACACGTCCACCTGCGAGGTCGGCGCCTGCACCTGGGTGTTGGTGGAGTCCATCACCACCGACTGGCCGCTTGAATTGACGCCGAGATGGTAGCCGGTCGGCAGATTGGCGCTCATCGTCATGTTCTGGGTCGCGACCGGGGCGTACACGGTCTGGTCAACCTGGATCGGCTGGGTGTTGCTTTTGTCGAGCACGCCGGTGGTGGAATTGGCGATCCAGCCGTTCAGGTACAGGCCCAACTCGTTGGTCAGGTAGCCGCTGGCATTGAGCTGAAAGTCGCCGTCGCGAGTATAATATTGCTGGCTGGCAAACAGCGGCTGGCCGTTGGTGCCGGTGCCGCTGGCCTGGCTCACATCGAAGAAGCCCTGGCCGCTGACCGCCAAGGCGAGCGGGTTGGTGGACGCCGTAACTGTCCCCTGCACCGTGTTCAGATATTGCGGCGTCGCCACCACCGTGCCGGGGTCGTTCACCGTGGCGGTGCTGGTCGTCAGATAGTCCTCGAAACTGGTGTTGACGCCCTTGAAGCCAACGGTCTGGCTGTTCGCCACGTTATCGCTGATGTTGCCGAACGCGGCCGACTGCGCTGCGAGGCCGCTGACGGCGGTGTTCATGGCGCCTAGGATGGACATGCGGGTCTCCTGACAGGTGAACAAACGCGGTACGCCGCGTGGTTCGACGCGCGGTAGGCCGTATTTCGCAGGAACCGTGCCAGACCCCACTCCGCGCCGCGCCTTGGTTTTGCCGCGCCGGCACGCCACCACCCGGCACGTCGGACCCGGCATATTCTGCCGCGCGGCGACGGCCGCCGGCCCGCACCGGCGCATCATCCTTGCCATTCCGCCGCCGGCCGCCCCGGAACGTCCTGGCACGGAGCGTGCTTAGCCAGGGGTTGGGCAGGTCTTGCACATGCAGGGCGTGCGTCGGTGGGGCATCTGCTGGCCGGGCACGCACCGGCAGGCAAACGTTCCCCTCGCAGCCAGCCCCAGCGAGGACACAAGATGCATTCTCTCGCCGCCGTTTCTGCCCTGGCCACCGCCGGCCCGACCGCCGCACCGCACGCCATGGCGGCCGTTCTCGCCACGCCGTTCGCGACCCAGCTCGCCGACCTGCTCGATGCCGCGTCCGGGTCGTCCGCTCGTATGTCCGCGCCGGCAACGGGGCCGCAATCGGCTGGCACACGACGCGGCCCGGCCGCCCACACCGATTCCACCGCAACCGGCGCCATCCCAACCGGCGCCACCTTGTCTGGCGCCACCGGGCCGGCGGCCGCGTCCGGATTCACGGCGGCCACGCTGCGCGCCGGCGTGGCGAGCACGGCCTCGAGCGACGCTTCGGGCAAGCCCGACCGACCGATACGGACCGGCGCGCCGTCGCGGCAGGGATCGGACTCATCGCCGGATGCCGGCATCACGCCGGCCGCCAACGGCGTAATGCCGGCCGGGATACCGCTCGCGAGCCCGGTGACCCCGGTCATTGCCGCCCAAAGCGCCGCGCCCGAACAAACCAGCGCCGCCAAATCCCTTTCGGTGGCGCAGGGCCGCACCGCCCGCCTCGCCCCGCTGCCCGACGCAGGGACGGGCAGCCTGGCCCCACAAGCCGGCACCGCGATCCAACCGGAAAATACAACCGGAACGCCGCCGGCTGCTCCCGCGGCCACCCGCGATAACGCAACCGCCGACGCGTCCCGGGCATCAGCCGTAGCCACGAACACGGCCCTGGCGATGCCCTCGCCCCAGGTGACCCCGCCGGATCAGGCGACGACATCGGCGGGAGTGGTCGGCGCCACAGGGGCGAATGGCTGGAACGGCGCCTTGCCGCCGGTGCCGACCGCCAATCCCGCCCCGCCGGCACAGGCTGCCGGCCCGGCCGCGCCGGCACAAGCCGCCAGCCCCGCTCCCCTGGCACAGGCCGCCGATGCCGCTTCCCCGGCACAAGCCACGCCATCCGCCGCTGTTGATGACAACACGCCGGCACACACCCCCCCGCCCCCCCGACCAGACGGCAACACCGACGCCACCACGATCGCGACAGCGACCAGCCAGACCGGCACCGACATTCCCCCCCAGGCAGCCGCTCTGCTGGCCGCAATGCCGCCGCCCGCCCGGACATCGTCGGCCCGCGATGGCGCAACGCCCGGCAAATCCAGCACGAGCACGCAGGCCACCGAGGCGCGCTCGCCCGTCACGACCCCAGCGCCGGACACCCAACCGGCCCATCCGTCCCTCACGCCCCGGACCGCGCCGGCGTTTGCCGTCGCGGCCGGAGCGCAAACAACGACCCACGCCTCGCCCGGCGCCGGCAGCGCGGCCCCGGTGCCACAAGGCGGCACCACCATCGCGGCGGCCACACCGATCGCCGCCATCGCCGCTTCGGCACCAACCAACCAAACAAGGCCGGACGCGCCAGTCGCCGAAGCGGAACATGCCCAGGCGACCGCGCAGCGTGCCGTTGCCGCCCCGCCCGACGAACACCGAAGCGCCGCATCAACGCCAGCCTCGCCCGCCCCGGCCCAGGGCGGCAACCCGCAAGCCGCCACGGCGCATATGCCAGCCGGCCAGGCGATGCCGGAAGCAACGGCCCCGGCAACTTCCCCCCCGACCCCGCTCACCGACACCCCGCTCACCGCCGCCACCGGGGTCCCCGATGCCGCGGCGCCGGTCACCACCGCGTCGGTCATCACCGCATCGGCCCCTACCGCATCGGCCCCCACCGCATCGGCCACCGCCAACGCGCGGGCCGACACGCCCACGCCCGCCCAGCAGGTCCTGCCCGCGCTGGTCTCGCTCGGCGCCAGCCAGGGCACCCGGCATGTGACCGTCCGGCTCGACCCGCAGGAGCTCGGCCGCCTGCAGATCCGGGTCGAACAGCCAAAGGACGGGCCGGCGCGGGTCACCCTCACGGCCGAGCGGCCGCAGACGCTCGATCTGCTGATGCGCGATCAGGCCCAGCTGCACCGCGCGCTCGACCAGGCCGGGGTGCCGGCCGAAGGGCGCTCGCTAAGCTTCCACCTCGCCGCGGCCCACCCTGTCACGATCACCCCGGACACCCTTACCGTCTCATCGCGCACGTCCGTGCCCACGACGGCCCTGGGCGGCTCGGCCGCCGGCCCGCCCGGCGGCGACGGGGGCAGCGGCGCCCAGCGGGGACCACAACACGACAGTTTCGCCGCCGGCCAGCCGCGCAGGGCCGCCGCCACGACCGACCTGGACGACGCCCCGCCGCCCACGGTGCGCTGGCTGCGCACCGCTATCGACATCACCGCCTGAAGGAGACGCCACCATGAGCATCGCCGCCGCCGCCGCCCAGCAGAGCGCGGCCCAAACCAGCAGCACCAGCAGCACCTCCGGCCAGAACGCGCTGAGCTCGCTGTCCGGCAACTTCCAGGACTTCCTGGGGATGCTGATGACCCAGTTGCAGAACCAGGACCCGACCAGCCCGATGGACACCGACCAGTTCACCAGCGAACTGGTGCAATTCTCCAGCGTCGAGCAGCAGATCAACACCAACAGCGCCCTGACCCAGCTGATCTCGCTGACCCAGTCCGGCCAGATGCTGCAATCCTCCTCGCTCGTCGGGCGCACGGTGGATTTGTCGTCCAGCCAGATGCCGTTGCAGAGCAGCAGCGGGTCGCTGACCTTCACCGCCGCCAGCGCCGGCAAGGCGACGATCACCGTCGCCAATTCCGCCGGGGCCCAGGTGCTGAGCACCACCGTCAACGCCACGGCGGGAAGCAACACCTGGAGCTGGAACGGCCAGAATTCCGCGGGCACCGTCCAGCCGGACGGCCCCTATACCGTGACCGTGACCGGCGCCGGCACCAGCGGCACCACGACGACGCTGCCGTTCACCGTGTCCGGCACGGTCACCGGCGTGGTGAACAACAGCGGCACGCTGGACGTGCAACTGGGCTCGGAGACCGTGCCCTTCTCGTCGGTGCAGTCGGTGTCGAACTGATCGCTTTGTTTTGGCGAGCAACTTTATCGGCGGGCTGTCGCCGGTCTGGCCGATGTTGCTCTGGCCGCCGCCGCTCAGGCGGGCAGCAGCCCCCAAAAACGGGCGATCTCACCGGTCGCGTCGATGCCGGCGGAAAGCACGAACGGCTCCGCGGAAGCGTACGCCACCGGATAGCCATGCGCCATGCCGTCGATGGTCCACAGCTCGACGGCATCCCGCCAGACGCGGCGGCGCAGCCCCGGGCGCGGCGCCAAATCCTGCGTGGGCGCACTGCCCAACCCGTGCAGCGCCACCCATTGCGCCTCCAGGTTCACCGCGTTGGCCGGATCGACCACCCGGTCCGCCCCGCCCTGCCAGATCGAGATACGCGGCCAGCGCCCCGCATAGCCGGACGGCGCAACCGCCCGCGACCGTGCCGCCCACTCCGCCCCGCCGAGATCGGCGCCGGCCGCGCGCATGCGGGTCATGGCCGAGCCGACATCGGTGGCGCAGCCCACCGGCAGCCCGGCCACCACCGCGCCGGCGGCGAACACGTCCGGATAGGCCGCCAGCACGGCGGCCGCCATGGCGCCGCCCGCGGACAGGCCGGCGACAAACACGCGCCGCCGGTCGCAGCCAAAGCGTTCAACGGCCGCCGCGGTCATCTGGCGGATCGACAGTACCTCGCCCGCATCGCGGCCAATGTCGCCGGGCTCGAACCAGTTGAAACAGCGGCCGGCGTTGTTGCGGACGGATTGTTCGGGCAGCAGCAGCGGCGCGCCCAGCCGATCGGCCAGCGCCGTCCAGCCGGCCGCCTCGGCGAAGCGCACCGAATCCTGGCCGCACCCGTGCAGCAGCACCAGCAGCGGCGCGCCGGCACGCGGCGCCGCTGCGGGCAGGTGCAGCTTCATGATCAAGTGGCCGGGATTGGCGCCAAACGCAGCCACTTTCTCCACCCGCGCGCCGCCCGGCACGGCCGGCGGGGTCGGGGCCGGCTTCAGGCCGACGATGTCGAGCGCGCGGCGAAGAGGCCCGGGAACATGGGCAAGCAGGCTTTTGAGCATGGGAATCCGATCAGTTGGCGTCGGGCTGGGCCGACGGGGCGGCAGCGGCGAAGGCGGGAAGGTCGCGCGCGGCCGCATCGGCGCGCAGCAGCAGCGGATAGGCGTCAAGCCGGCAGTCAACCCGCCGCGCATTGGCCAGTTGGGGTACCAGCACCAGTTCGGCCAGCCCCGGCGCGGCACCGAAGCAGTACGGGCCGGCGCCGCCGTGCCGCGCCACCATCGCCTCCAGCGCCGGCAACCCCTCGATCAGCCAGTGCCGGTACCAGTCATCGATGGCCGGCTGCTTCTGGCCCATCTGCCGTTTGAGGTAGCGGAGCACCCGCAAATTGTCGATCGGGTGGATGTCGCAGGCGATGCTCAGCGCGAAGGCCCGCACCTGCGCCCGCAGCAACGGATCGCGCGGCAGCAGCGGCGGCTCCGGATGCGTCTCCTCCAGCCACTCGATGATGGCGAGCGACTGGGTGAGCACCGCGCCATCCTCGGTCCTAAGCGCCGGCACCAGCCCGAGCGGGTTGGTGGCGCGGTATTCCTTGCCGTGCTGCTGGCCGCCGGCCTTTAGCAGGTTTACGGGCACCGCCTGATAGGGGAGGCCCTTGAGGTTCAGGGCGATGCGGACCCTCCAAGCGGCGGAGGAGCGGAAATAGGTGAAAAGTTTTATAGGAAGGCCAGGGCTCTGCCCTGGACCCGCAAGGGGCCGAGAGGCCCCTTGACCCCATTCCGTAAAGGGGTCCAGGGGCTTTAGCCCCTGGTGGGGTCCAGGGGCAAAGCCCCTGGCGGGGTCCGGGGCTGCGCCTCGGCTGCCGCGGCAACCGCCTGCTTCACCACCTCGACATCACCAATATGGTTGGCCAACAGCAGCACCAGCCTTGCATCCAGCCGGCGCGACGCATCCGGCGCCAGCCCCTGATGCGCTTCCACCAGGGCCTCGAACAGCCCGTCCGGATCGGACAGCCGCGGAGAGAGATCGAGCGTGCTCATGCCGGTATGCGCTGCCTTTCCTCGCCCACCATTCCCAGGGCCCGCCGCCGTGCCGTCGCCACGGCGACCGGATCAAAACCGCGCCAGCGCGCCGCCACATGCTGGTCGGGGCGCAGCAGCACCGCCGTGCCGGGCTGCGCGTCATAACGGGCGGCGGCCAGACCCTCATGGTCCCACAGCACGCCATCGGCTTCCACCGGGCTGACGAAAACCGACCGCACCGGCCAGGCCCCCTGCCGCGCCCGCCCGGCAGGGGCATTCACTGCGCCGGCCGGCACCTCGTCGGGAGCGCCGAACAGCAGCAGGGTGAAGCCATCGCCGGCCAGCTGACGCAACAGCCAGTCCGCCCGCCCGTCGCACAGCACCGGGGCATCGGCAGCCGGCGCGCCGGGCGGCAATCCGCCGGCCCAGGCACCGGCATCCGGCGTGTTCAGGCAACTGCCCTGCAGCACGGCCGGGCTGGACAGCCGCCCGGAATTGACCAGGGGACGGGCAAATTCGTGGTGTTCGGCCAGTTCCAGCACGGCGTCGCGATACGCCCGCGCCGCCTCGTTGCGGGGGGTGATGAACTCGGTGGTGCGGGTCGAGGCGAGGATATCCTGATCGGCGGCCGTGGTGCGTTCCGCATCATAGCTGTCCAGCAGCGCCTCCGGGGCATCGCCGCGCAGCACCGCCAGCAGCTTCCAGCCCAGATTATCGGCATCCTGCACGCCGGCATTGCCGCCGCGCGCGCCGAACGGACTCACCTGATGGGCGGCATCGCCCAGGAACAGGGTGCGGCCGTGGCGGAACTTGTCCAGCCGGCGGCAGCTGAACGTGGTGATGTTCACCCATTCCAGCTCGAACGGCACGTCCGGGCCGAGCATGGCGCGCACCCGCTCGCGCACCCGCTCGGGCGCCTTTTCGACCTCGGGGTCGCAGTCCCAGCCGAGCTGGAAATCGATGCGCCAGACATCGTCGGCCTGCCGGTGCAGCCGCACCGAACCGCCGCGATGGAAGGGCGGGTCGAACCAGAACCAGCGCTCGGCCGGGAAGCCGGGCTGCATCACCACATCGGCGATCAGGAAGCGGTCGTGGAACGTTTTCCCCGCGAAGGGCAGGCCCAGGCTTTCGCGCACGACGCTGTGCATCCCATCGCAGGCCAGCAGCCAGTCGGCGGTCAGATGGTACTGGCCGCCCGGCACCGCGATGGTCAGCGCCACCCCGTCCGCCCGGTTCTCCACCGCGACCACCCGGTTGCGCCAGCGCAGATCCACCAGGCCGGTGGCCTGGCACGCCTCCACCAGCCATTGCTCCAGGTAGTATTGCTGCAGGTTCACCAGCGCCGGGTATTCATGGCCGGTTTCCGCCACCTGATCGGTCTCGAAGATTGCGCGGTCGCCGCGAAAGACGCGGGTGACGCTCCAGGTGACGCCCTTGGCCAGCAAATGCGCGCCAAGCCCGAGCCGGCCGTAAATCTCCAGCGTGCGCTGGGCGAAGCAGACGGCGCGCGAGCCGAGGCTCACCGTGTCGTCATCGTCCAGCACCACCACGGGCTGGCCGCGGGAGGCCAGATCGAGCGCCGCGGTCAGGCCCACCATGCCGCCGCCCACCACCACGACAGGGTGGCGGCCGCCATCATCAGTCGGCGGCACGTGCTCGTAATGTGGATACACAAACGTGCTTTGCATCGCCTGCCCCGCCCGTTACCGGGCGATCTCCCCGCTCTGCGTGCCGCCTTTGTCCTCCAATGCGCGCCACATCGCCAGATGGCACGCAGCGGCGAGGTCGCGGGTCGTGCGGGTACAAAGAATTGATTGGACCGGATCGCGGAAGACCCCGCGCCCCCGCGCGCCAGCACCGTGTGACAGCACCGGTTGATGCAACTCCAGGTTGTTGGCTTCGGCGATGCAGGCCATCCTTCCCTGCGCCATCGCCGGGGCGGACCGGGCATCGACCACACGTCCGTCGCCCGGCCCGGCGATGCCGCCGGAATCGAGTTCATTTTCAGCGATATAGGCATACAGACCCAGCCCAGACCGGTGGCAGGAGAACGCCTGGGCCGTCCTGTCGCTGGTTGCGGCGAATCCGGCCATGGGTCGCTCCCCTGCTTGCATTCCGGTCTTTGGCCCCTGTGGGGCGCGTTTTCGGGAGGTGGTTTAGCAGACCTCGGCGGCGCGCGCCTGCCCGGCTGGTGAGCTGAGAATGATTATTGTTGCGCGGCATCGTGTTTTCCTTTCAACCGTTCCCACTTGCTATGGTGACGCTGCAAATCAGGGGTGATTGCAAATGAAAACAATCGGGGACACCTACGCCGACGTGGCCGCCTTCGAAGGCGGCGATGTCTCTCACAACGGGGACGCATTCCTGCTTGAGGAGTTCCTTCCCTACGAGCTATCGGTTACCGCCGGCCGCACCTCGCGCCTGTTCGCCCGCCGCTTCGAATCAGCGTTCGGGCTGAGCATCGCGGAATGGCGGGTGCTGGCGGTGGTCGGCCGGTTCGGCACCATCACGCCCAGCGCGGTCGCGGAACGCACCGACATGGACAAGGTGAAGGTCAGCCGCGCCACCGCCAGCCTGGTGGCGACCACCCTGCTGGAGCAGGGGCCGGCGCCGCATGACGGCCGTGCCCGCCTGCTGCGCCTGACCCGCAAGGGCCGGACCGTGCATGACAGCATCGTGCCGCTGGCGCTGGCGATGGAAGCGCAGCTGGCCTCCGGGCTGAGCGACGAGGAGTGGACCATGCTGCGCACCTGTCTGCGCCGTCTGCAGGAGCATGTGCGCACGCTGGAGAACACGGCGCTCGCGCAAGCCACCCAGCGGCGCATGAATGGCGGCCCGCGGGCGGCCTAGGCCGTGAGCGGGGTCGGTCTTCCGGTGGGGGCACGGGCAGGGTCCGGGCTCACGAGATCTTGATATATGTCCCCCGGAGGGGGGCATAATGGCTGCGTGACCGAATCGACCTGCCGCCTGTCCCGCCGCCTGCCGGCTCTCTGTCTGGCCGTCGCCGTCCTGTGGCCGGCGACGGGCGGACAGGCCGCCTGCCCGGCCGTGCGCCGCGCCGAACTGCCGATCACCGTGCTGCGCAACTTCCTGCTGGTGCCGGTGGCGCTGGACGGCAGCAAGGTGACGATGGTGGTGGACACCGGCGCCGAGGCGACCACGGTCACCCCCGGAGTGGTGAAAACCCTCGGTCTGGCGCGGACACATTCCCGGACAATGCTGCTGGGCGTGGGCGGGGCGGTGCGCTCCGGCGGCGCCGTGCGGCCGCATCACCTCGAATTCGGCGGGCTGGTGCACAGCGGGCTCGCCCTCGAGGTGAGCGCCCTGCCGAGCCTGCGCGGCACCGAGCGGCCGGTGGCGGGGCTGCTGGGGGCGGACGTCCTGAGCGCCTACGACATCGCGCTCGACCTGCCCCGTCGCACCATGACGCTGTATGCGGTGCCCGCCTGCCCCGGCTTCGTCCCGCCGGGCTATGAAGCGGCGGACGGCCATGATCTGCAGCGGGTCAATGGCGGCTTGCTGTTCCTGGCCGCCCGGATCGACGGCCACAAGGTGCGCGCCCTGCTCGACACCGGTGCGCGCCAAAGCCTGGTGGCGCGCCGGATGGCGACACGGCTCGGCGCCACCAATCAGGACCTTTCCCACGACCCCGTGGTGCGCGGCCGCGGCGTGGGCGCGAGAGCCCTGGCCTTCCGGCGCCACCGCTTCGAGGAAGTGCAGGTGGGCGGCATCGCCGTGCGGGACATGGAACTCAATGTCGCCGCCCTGCCGATCCCCGGCGTCGATATGCTGCTGGGCGCCGACTGGCTGACCGGGCACCAGGTGTGGATCAGCCGGGCGGCCGGGCGGCTGTTCCAGCACTGAGAGTTTGAAAAAGAATGCCCGCAAGCCGCCGAACGACGCCGAAAAACTCAATGATATCAGCGGGCATTCTTTTTCAAGTTCGATTGTTTTTCAAGCTCTGAGACACCGCCGCTGGCCGGGCGTCAGAGCCCCGCTGCCGCCGCTGCGACCTCCTTGGCGTGGCCCTCGACCTTCACCTTCCGCCAGGCGCGGGCAATCCGGCCCTTGCCATCGACGAGGAAGGTGGAGCGTTCGATGCCCATGTATTTCCGTCCGTACATCGCCTTCTCGACCCAGACCCCATAGGCTTCCGCGACTGTCTTGGTCTCGTCCGAGGCGAGCGGGAAGGTCAGATCGTATTTGCCGGCGAATTTCTCGATCGGCTTGATCGGGTCGGGCGACACGCCGATCACCTCCAGCCCGAGTTTGCCCAGCTGCGGCAAGGCTTCCTGGAACGCGCAGGCTTCCTTCGTGCAGCCCGAGGTGTCGGCCTTCGGATAGAAATACAGGATGTACGGCCGGCCCTGCAGCGCCGCGCTGCTGACCGTGCGTCCGCCGCTGGCCGGCAGCAAGAATGCCGGCGCCGCATCGCCCTCCTGAACGCTCATCACCCGATCTCCCCCACATGCCGCACAAAGGCGGCGCGAACATCCCGCGCCAGCGCCTCCATGGTGGCACGCAGCCCCGCCACGTCAACCGGAGGCGGATCGATCCCGACGGCGGCCACCGCTCGCAACAGGGCCGACTCGGCCGCCTCGGACAGTTTCCCGGCCGGCGCGCGGCCATAGGTGATGCGCAGCAGCCCCTGCAGGCTGCGCCACACAAGATCGGCGCGGATCAGCAAATCGGCGTCGCCTGGTGGCAGCAGGCCGGCATCGCGCAGCCCGGCCAGGGTGCGGCGGATGGTGGGTTGCATGATGCCGGGATGGGCGGCGGCGTGCACGAGCTGCAGCGTCTGGGCGATGAACTCCACCTCGATCGCCCCGCCCGGGCGCAGTTTCACGTCCCATGTCCCGCCGGGCGGCAACTCGCGCAGCAGGCGGGCGCGCATGGCAGCGGCGTCGGCGCGGATGCGGTCCGGCGGCCCGGCGTTGGTGATGGCGGTGCGGATGGCCTGCCCGACGCGGGCGCGCAACTCCGCCGGCCCGGCCACCACGCGGGCGCGGGTGAGCGCCATGCGCTCCCAGGTCCAGGCGCCGCCATGCGCGTCCCCGGCGGCATGGTAGCGCTCGAACGCCCCGAGCGAGACCGCCACCGGGCCCTTGTTGCCGGACGGACGCAGCCGCATGTCGATGGCGAACATCGGCCCCACCGCGTCCGGCGCGGTGGCGGCGGCGACATAGGCGTGCACCGCGCGGATGAACCACTGGCTGGCCGGCAGGCAACGCGCGCCGCCAGCGCTTTCCGTCACGTCAGCCGGATGGTCATACACGATCATCATGTCGAGGTCGGAGCCGGCCATCATCTCGCACGAGCCGGCCTTGCCCAGCAGCACCACCACCATCGCCCCATCCCGCACCCGGCCGAAGCGCTCGGCGAAATCGTCGAGCACCCTCGGCAGCAGGGCGGCGAGCGCCGCCTCGGCTATCGTCGTGCGCGCGTCGCCGGCGGCATCGGCATCGATCCGCCCTTCCAGGGTGGCGACCGAGGCGGAAAAATCCCCGGCGCGCACGCTGGAGCGGATGATGCGGATGGCCTCCTCCAGGCTGCGCGCATCTTCCAGCCGGGCGCGCAACGTCCCGGCGACATCGCCCGGTTCGGCGGGACGCAGCAGCCCCTCCAGTGCCTCCGGCGTGCGCGCCAGATAATCGGCGAGCGAGGGGGCGGCGCCGAGCACGCCGGCGACGCGGTCGAGCAGCGCCGGATTGCGCTGGAACAGCGACAGCAATTGCACCCCGGCCGGCACGACGGCGAACAGGGCATCCAGGCGGGCGAAGGCGGCATCGGGCTGGGCCTGACGGGCGAAGGCCGCCAGCAGGCCGGGCAGCACGCTGCTCATCAGATCGCGGGCGCGCTGCGAGCGCAGCGCCCGCACCCGCCCGGCCGCCCAGCCGCGCACCGCCTCCACCACCCGGGCGGGGTCGGTATAGCCCAGCGCGGTCAGCGCCGCCTGGGTGGCCGGCGGCGGCTCGCCGGTGCCGCTGAAGTCGAGCGGCGGCGGGGCGCCGTTTTCGGCGAGGTCGGGCACGTCCCCGAACACCGTCCGGTAGCGCTGCTGCACCCGGGTCATGTGACGCAGCAGCACGGCGGCGAAGCCGGCGGCGTCGGAAAACCCCATGAAGCCGGCAAATGCCGCGAGCTGGTCGTGCTTCTCGGGCAGCGAATGGGTCTGCCGGTCGGCCACCATCTGCAACCGGTGCTCGACCCGGCGCAGGAAGCGATAGGCGGCGCCGAGTTCACCGGCGCTGCGCGGCGACAGATGGCCGGCGCGGGCGAGCAGCGCCAGCGCGTCCAGCGTGCGCGCGGTGCGCAGCGACGGGTCGCGGCCGCCCCAGACCAGTTGCAGGGTCTGCGCCATGAACTCGATCTCGCGGATGCCGCCCTGGCCGAGCTTGACGTTGTGCCCGGCGATGCGGGCCACCGGGTCCTCATGGTTGCCGAGTTCGGTGCCCTTATGGGCGTCGATGCGCCGCTTCATGGCGTGGATATCGGCCAGCGCGGCGAAATCGAGGTGGCGGCGCCAGACGAAGGGGCGGATAGCGGCGAGAAACGCCGCACCGAGCGAAAGGTCGCCGGCCACCGGACGCGCCTTCAGCATGGCAGCGCGTTCCCAGTTCTGGCCCATGCTCTCATAATAGGCGATGGCGGCCGGCAGGGCGATGCTGGGCGGGGTGGCGGCCGGGTCCGGGCGCAGCCGCAGATCGGTGCGGAACACATAGCCGTCAGCGTCGCGCGCCTCCATCAGGGCCACTAGACCGCGCGCCATGCGGGAGTAGAAGGCACCGGAGGCGTCACCGTGACAAACAGGTGAATCCGGGTCATGCAGCAGCACGAGGTCGACATCGCTGGAATAGTTCAGTTCGCGGGCGCCCAGCTTCCCCATGCCCAGAACGGTGAAGCCGCAGCCAGACCCGGGAGCATCCGGATGCGGCAGGCGGATCGCCCCGGAATCATGCGCGGCGCGCAGCAGATGGGCGACCGCGGCGCGCAAGGCCGCCTCGGCGAGGTCGGACAATGTTTCGGTGACCCGCGTCAGGTCCCACAGCCCGCCGATATCGGCGATGGCGGTAACCAGGGCGATGACGCGCTTGGCCGCCCGCAGCGTGGCGGCGAGCTGGGCGCGCGGCGCTGTGACCGGGCAGGCCGCAATCGCCGCCATGGCAAGCTGCACCGGCCGCTCCGGACCGGATTGGACAAGATCGCCCAGCGCCGCCGCCTCGCGCACCGCCAGATCGGCCAGGTACGGGCTGTTGCCGCCCAGGCAGCGCAGCAGGGTGCCGGCCTGCGGATCGCCGGCCAGCCGCGCCCCGGCCTCGCCGAGGGCCGCGACGCGTTCCACCAGCCGCCCGGCCGCGGCCGGATCGGACGGGGCCGGCCAATCCGGCGGGAGACGAAACCGGGACGTGGGGGGCGGTGCGCTCATGCGCCCGCAGGCTGGCCGTGAGCAGCCGGCTCGGTCAAGCGCTGCGCCGCACGCTGAGCCAGGCCGTGCATCGCGGGCTGCGGCCGGCCGTCCACCGCACCGGTCGCACCGTGCATTTCCTGCTGCGGGCGCTGATCGGGCTGGCCTTCGTCGCGGTGCTGGCCGGCGGCGCCTTCGCCTGGCGGCTGGCGCAGGGGCCGCTGGAAATCGGCTGGCTGACCCGCCGGGTGCAGGCGGAGGCCAACGCCGCCGGCGGGCCGCCGACCCTGGTGATCGGCAGTGCGGCGCTGGCCTGGGAAGGGTTCACGCACGGGGTCGATTCGCCACTGGATATCCAGCTGACCGGGGTGGCGCTGCTTGACGCGGCCGGCGCGCGCATCGCCGAGGTGCCGCGGGCGGAAGTGTCGCTGTCGGCCGGCTGGCTGGTGCTGGGGCGCGTTGTGCCGCGGGCGGTGGAGCTGGACGGCGTCCGGGTCCGCGCCAACCGCAGCGAGGACGGACGGGTCAGCATCGATCTTGGCCGCGATGGCGACGCCGCGGCACCACCGGCCAGCGGCGATACGGCGGCCAGCGGCGAAGGGCTGGTGGCGGCGCTGCTGCACCAGCTGGCGCAACCTGCCGAGACCGACCACAGCACCGAAGCCGCGCGCTGGGCGCAGATTCGCCAGGTGCGCGTGCGCGACGCCGAACTATCGGTGGACGACCGCCAGCTCGGCGCCACCTGGCGGGCCGGTGATGTCGGACTCGACCTGGTCCGCCTGGACCAGGGCGGCGCCGAGGCAAACGCCGACCTGACGCTGGCGCTGGGCATCCAGCGCCTGCATGTCACCCTGCAGGCGACGCTGCCGGCCGGCGGCGGCAGCACCGAGGTGCAGGCGCATCTGACCCCGATCGTCCCGGCGCGGCTGGCCGGGCTGGCCCCCGGGCTGGCGGCGCTGCAGGCGCTGGACGCCCCGGTGGTGGTGTCCGCCACCGCCACGGTGGGCGCGGATCTGGTTCCGGCGCAGGTGAAAGTGCAGGCACGGGTGGGCGCGGGATATCTGCGCATCGCGGCGGGCAGCGTGCCGCTGATCGGCGCCCTGGCCGAGGCGGAAGGATCGCTCACCGCCGCGGTGCTGCGGGTGCAGCGGGTGGAACTGGTGCCGCGGCCGGACCACGCGAGGACGGTGCTGCGCGGCAAAATGGTGGCCAGCCGCACCGGCGGCCAGCTGAACGCCGGCATTTCCGGCGAACTGGACCGTGTCGACTTCGCCGACCTTGCCGCCCTGTGGCCGGCCGGGGTCGGCGGCCCCGGCACCCGCCCCTGGATCACCGAGAACATCACCGACGGCATCGCCCATGACGGCCGCTTCGATCTGCAGGCTGACGGCGCGCGACGACCTGTCGGACGCCGCGGTCACCAGCCTGTCCGGCGGCATCGACGGCCAGGACCTGACGGTGCACTGGCTGCGCCCGGTGCCGCCGATCGAGCATGTCAACGGCCGGCTGTCATTCGTCTCTCCGGACGAAGCGGAAATCATCGCGACCAGCGGGCGGCAGACCGGCGGCAGCGCGGCGGGGCTCACCTTGCAGTCCGGCCGGGTGCGGCTCAGCGGGCTGTCGGTGAAACACCAGTTCCTCACCATCGAGGCCGACCTCGCCGGCCCGGCGGCCGACCTGCTGACCGTGCTGAAGAATCCGCGGCTGCACCTGCTCGATCGCCGTCCGCTGGACATCCGCGACCCGTCCGGCGCGGTGACCGGCCGGCTGACGGTCACAAAGCTGCCGCTGGAAAACAACCTGACGGTGGATGACGTACATATCCAGGCCAGTGGGAAGCTGACCCGCCTGCATCTGGGCGGCATCGCCGGCGGACACGATATCGACCAGGGCACGCTGGAGTTCGACGCCAGCAATACCGGGCTCAAGATGCGCGGCACCGCCCTGCTCGCCGGCATCGCGTCGCAACTGCAGGGCGAGCTCGATTTCCGCGACGGCGGCCCCGCCCAGGTGCTGCAGAAGGTGAACGTGACCGGCAGCGCCACCGCCGGCCAGCTGGCCACCGCCGGGTTCGACAGCGGCGGTCTGCTGGAAGGTCCGGTGGCGTTGCAGGCGACTTGGCTGACCCGCCGCGACGACCGCGGCGAGATGCTGGTGCGGGGCGATCTCGGCCGAGCCGTGCTGCAACTGCCGCGGCTGAACTTCCGCAAGCCGGCCGGCCAGCCGGCCAGCGCCGACCTGCATCTGACCCTGGAGAACGACCAGATCACCGGCATCGACCGGCTGCGCGTGGACGGCGACGGGATCGCGCTGGCGGGGCGCGTCCTGTTCGCCGGCGGCAGCGCACAGACGATTCAGTTCGACCGCATCCGGATCGGCGAGGCGACCGATGCGAGCGGCGAGCTGCGCATCCCCCACCAGCAGGGCGCGCCCTGGGATGCCACGTTGAAAGGTCACAGCATCGATGCCTCGGCCGAGTTCGGCCATGGCGACTCAGCGCCGAAACCGGCCCCGCAGGACAACCGGCCCGGCACGCCCTGGCGCGTCGATGCGCATTTCGACCGGGTGGTGCTGGGGGGGAAGGCCGCGAGCTGCTGGCGGTGGCCGGCACCGCCGAGAGCGACGGACGGATCATCCGGCAGGGCAAGCTGACCGGACAGACCGGCGCCGGCGCCGGCTTCCGCCTGGAAATCACCCCGGGCCGCGCCACCCGCACGCTGACCGGCACCGCCGAGGATGCCGGCGGCCTGCTGCGGGGGCTCGACCTGATCGACGACATGCGCGGCGGCCGGCTGACCATCCGCGCCACCTACGATGATCGCCTGCCCGGCCATCCGCTGCAGGGCACCGCCGAGATCGCCGATTTCCGTATGCAGAACGCCCCGGCGCTGGCCAAGCTGCTGCAGGTGATGACGCTGTACGGGGCGGTGGAAGCCCTGGAAGGCTCGGGGCTCGGGTTCAACCGCCTGATCGCCCCGTTCCAGCTCTCGGGCGACACCCTGGAGCTGACCGACGCCCGGGCGTTCAGCGCCTCGCTGGGCATGACGGCAAAGGGGCGGATCGACCTCGCCCGCCACACCATGGCGGTCAATGGCACGATCGTGCCGGCCTATTTCTTCAACACGATGCTCAGCGAAATCCCGCTGATCGGCCGGCTGTTCAGCCCGGAACGCGGCGGCGGGGTGTTCGCCGCCACCTACACGATGAGCGGCCCGCTCGGCGACCCGGCGGTATCGGTGAATCCGCTGGCGGCCCTGACACCGGGCTTCCTCCGCGGATTGTTCGGTATCTTCGACGGGCTGTCCGGCAGCAGCCCTCCGGTGTCGCCGGGCGGCGCCCAGAACTGAGGTTGCCGCCAACCGGCCGGCCAGGGGAAAAGGTCCGCGACCAAAGGGCAGTTCCGCATGCACGGCGTGAAGGCCATCCTGTTCGACACTTTCGGCACCGTGGTGGACTGGCGCGGCAGCCTGATCGACGCGCTGAGCGCGTTCGGCGCGGCGCGCGGCATCGCCGCGGACTGGACCGGGCTGGTCGATGCCTGGCGGGGCGCCTACGTGCCCTCGATGGACCGGGTGCGCCGGGGCGAGCTGCCGTGGACGATCCTGGACGATTTGCACCGCGCCTCGCTGGAGCGGCTGGTAACCGAATTCGGCATCGCCGGGCTGGGTGCGGCGGATCTGGACCACCTCACCCTCGGCTGGCACCGGCTGCGCCCCTGGCCCGATTCGGTGCCGGGGCTGACCCGGCTGAAGGCGCGCTACGTGATCGCGCCGCTGTCCAACGGCAATGTGGCGCTGCTGGTGACCCTGGCGAAGCAGGCCGGCCTGCCCTGGGACATGGTGTTCGGCGCCGATCTGTTCCGCCACTACAAGCCCGACCGCGAGACCTATCTGGGCGCCGCCCGCCTGCTCGGGCTCGCGCCGGGCGAGGTGATGATGGCGGCGGCGCACAATGGCGACCTGCAGGCCGCCCGAAGCTGCGGCCTGCACACCGCGTTCTTGCCGCGCCCGACCGAGTACGGGCCGCAGCAGGCGGGGGATTTAACCGCCGGCAGCGACTGGACGGTGGTGGCCGCCGATATCGAGGATCTGGCCGCGCGGATGGGCGCCTGATCATGGCGGGCCGGACGCCGCACGGGCTGCGGCTGGCGCAGCCGGTCGCGGGACTGAACCACGTCATCGCCTACGGGCAATCGCTGGCCACCGGCTGGGAGGGGTGGCCGGCGCTGTCGCTGCGGCCGCGCGGCGATTCCCTCATGCTGGGGCGCAGCGTGCGGCCCGTCGACGAGAATGCGGCCCGGTTCGTGCCGCTGGGCGGCCCGTCGCTGCATCCGCTCGCCGCCACGGTGCAGGACATCCCCACTGGGGCGCTGCTCAGCGAGGCGCTGGTGGCGGGACTGCCCCCGGGCAGCGCCGTGCTGGGCGAGACGGTGCTGGAAGGCGCGGTGCATGCCTACCGCACCGCGCTGCTGGCGGCGCGCGGCGAAGCGGCATCGCCGGCCCTGCTGCTGGCCAGCGCCTGCGGGGTTGGCGGGCGGACGCTGGAGGCGCTGTCACGCGGCGCGCAGCCGGAGCTGTTCAACAGGCTGCGCGACTGCGCGGCGCTGGCGAAACAGGCGGCGGCGGAGGGCGGACGGCCTTATCAGGTGCTGGCGCTGCTGCTGCTGCAGGGCGAGCACAATGCCTGGGCGCTGAACGGCGGCACCGCCGACCGCGCCGGCTACCGGGCGTTGCTGGTGCGGCTGTACCACGATGCGATGACCGGGCTGGCGCACGGCATCGCCGGGCAGGACGCGCCGCCGGCGCTGTTCACCTACCAGACCGGCGGCGCCTATGCCTCCGACGAGCTGGGGGTGGCGATGGCCCAACTCGACGCGGCGCTGGACCTGCCCGGCTGCTTCATGGCCGGCCCGGTCTATCCCGTCACCGACAAAGGCGGCCATCTGGATGCCAACGGCTATCGCTGGCTGGGCGCCCAGTTCGGCAAGGTGATGCATCGCGTGCTGACGCTGGGGGAGGCCTGGCGACCACTGCACCCGATCGCGGCCACGCTGCACGGCCCGGTGGTGCTGGCGCGCTTCGCCGTGCCGGTGCCGCCGCTGGCCTGGGGCCGGCCGTTCGCCGGGCACCTTGCGGTCGCGGTGGCCGATCGCGGCTTCACCGTCACCGATGCGGACGGGATCGTGCCGGTGCAGGATGTGGCGCTGGCCGGTGCCGACCTGGTGGCGGTCACGCTGGGCCGCCCGCCGCGCGGCACCGCGACGCTGCGCTATGCCGACCGCCGGCATGGCGGGCTGGGCGCCCTGCATGACAGCGACGCCACGGTGGCGGCGGATTGCTACGTGTTCGACCCGCTCACCGGCCATGCCGCCTCGGCCGCGGTGGCGGAACTGGTCGGCCGTCCCTATCCGCTGATGAACTGGTGCGTGGCGTTCAATATTCCCGTCACTCCGGGCTGACCCGCAGCAGCCGATGATGCTTGCGGCCGGAGGAAACCTTCACCCCGGCCCGCAGCGCCGCCTCGGTGACCAGCTGGCCCTCGTCGGTCACCGGCGCATCGTCCAGCCGGGCGCCGCCGCCGCGTACCAGCCGGCGCGCCTCGGCGTTGCTGGCGACGAGCCCGGCGAGAACAAACAGGCGGAAGGCCGGCACGCCCTCGGCCAGACCCTCGGCCGGGATGGTCACCAGCGGCAGCGCGTCGGCGGCGGTGCCTTCCTCGAAAGTGCGGCGGGCGGCCTCGGCCGCCGTCTCGGCCGCCTGCCGTCCGTGCAGCAGGGCGGTGGCCTCGGTCGCCAGCACCTTCTTGGCCTCGTTGATCTCCGCGCCGCTCAGCGCTTCCAGCCGGGCGATGTCGGCGAGGGGAACATCCGTGAACAGGCGCAGGAAACGGCCGACATCTTCGTCCTCGGTGTTGCGCCAGAACTGCCAGTAGTCGAACGGCGGCAGCCGCTCGGCGATGAGCCACACCGCGCCCTGCGCGGTTTTGCCCATCTTGGCACCCGAGGCGGTGGTGATCAGCGGCGTGGTCAGGCCGAACACGGCAGCGCCATCGGTGCGGCGCACCAGATCGACGCCGGAGACGATGTTGCCCCACTGGTCCGACCCGCCCATCTGCAGCGTCACCCCATGGCGGCGGAACAGCTCGCGGAAATCGTAGCTCTGCAGGATCATGTAGTTGAATTCGAGGAAGGTGAGCGGCTGTTCGCGGTCCAGCCGCAGCCGCACCGAATCGAAGGTCAGCATGCGGTTGACGGTGAAGTGCACGCCCACGTCGCGCAGCAGCGGGATGTAGCCGAGCGCGCCGAGCCAGTCGTTGTTGTTGGGCATGATAGCGTCGGCCGGGCCGTCGCCAAACGACAGAAAGGGGGAAAAACAGCGGCGGATGCCCTCCATGTTCGCCGCGATCTGCGCGTCGGTCAGCATCTGCCGGGTTTCGTCTTTTCCCGAGGGATCGCCGATGCGCGTCGTGCCGCCGCCCATCAGCACCACCGGCCGGTGGCCATGGCGTTGCAGCAGGCGCAGCAGCATGATCTGCACCAGGCTGCCGACGTGCAGGCTGTCGGCGGTGCAGTCGAAGCCGATATAGCCCGGCACGATCCCCGCCTGCAGGGCGGCCTGCAGGCCGTCGGTGTCGGTGCACTGATGGACGAAGCCGCGCGCAATGGCGTCGTGCAGGAAGTCGGCGCTGGGCATGATGGACGGGTCCGGGATGCTCGGGAGCGGTCGGGCTAGCACAGGAGGCAAACGGATGGAAATGCTGCGGGCGATCGGGCTGATGAGCGGCACGTCGCTCGACGGGGTGGATGCGGCGTGGCTGGAAACCGACGGGGAGCGCATTGGCCGGCTCGGCCCGGCGCTGACGCTTCCCTACGACCCCGCGCTGCGCGCCGAGCTGCGCGCGCTGCTGGACCGCGCCCCGTTTTTGTCGCGCGACGATGCCGGGGTGGCGGCGGTGGCGGCACGGCTGACGGCGCGGCATGTCGAGGCGGTGCGGGCGATCGGCCGGCCCGCCGACATCGTAGGGTTCCATGGCCAGACCATCCTGCACCGGCCGCGGCAAGGGCTGACCTGGCAGATCGGTGATGCCGCGCGGCTGGCGCGCGAAACCGGGCTGCCGGTGGCCTGGGATTTCCGCGGTGCGGACGTGGCTGCAGGGGGCGAGGGCGCGCCGCTCGCGCCGGTGTATCACGCCGCCCTGGCGACCTCCCTGCCCCGGCCGGTGGCGGTGCTCAATATCGGCGGGGTGGCCAATGTCAGCTATATCGGCGCCGACGGCGCGCTGCTGGCCGGCGATACCGGACCGGGCAACGGCCCGCTGGACGACTGGGCATCCAGCCACGCCGACCAGGATTGCGACCGCGACGGCGCGCTGTCGGCGCGCGGAATGGTGGATCTGGGCGTGCTCGGGCGGCTGCTGGCCGATCCGTATTTCGCCCGCGCCCTCCCCAAATCGCTGGACCGGCTGGATTTCGGCGCGGCGCTGGCGGCCAGCGGTCTGGCGGGGCTGTCGCCCGAGGATGGGGCGGCGACGCTGGTGGCCTTCACGGCGGAAGCGGTGGCACGCTGCCCACTGCCGCAGGCGCCGCGACGCTGGCTGGTCGGCGGCGGCGGCCGGCACAACCCGAGCCTCATGGCCGCGCTGCGCGATCGCCTCGGGGCGGTCGCACCGGTGGAGACCGCCGGCTGGGACGGCGACGCGCTGGAGGCGCAGTGCTTCGGCTTCCTGGCGGTGCGGGTGCTGCGCAAGCTGCCGTTGAGTTTTCCCGGCACCACCGGCGCGCCGCATCCCTTGCCCGGCGGCCGGATCGCCTGTCCGTAAGTGCCTGTCGGGTTCAGGTGAAGCTGGACTTGGTGACGTCGCTGTGCAGGAAGTTGATCGTGCTGCCGTCGGACAAGGTTGCCTGGGTGCCGTCCGTGCCGAAGGGGCTGGTACTGCCCGGCGCATCGTACTGCAGGCCCGTGACCGAGACAGCGCCGCCGTTCTCGGCGATGGCGCTCTGCGTGAGCGAGAACACGTCGGTTCCCGGCAGGAAGTCGCCGATGTTGTCCACACCGCCGGCAGCGGCCTGGTAGTAGACATTGCCGGTATAGCCGACGCTGGCGGCGGCATGCTGACCATAGGCGAGGGTGCTGTCGGCGCCGAAGCCGATCGTGTTGTTGCCGGTCACCGAGCCCCAGATCGTGTCGGCGCCGCTGCCGCCGATGAAATCGTTGCCGCTACCGATCGTGTTCACCCCGATCAGGTTTTCCGCACCCGCGCCACCGATGAGCGTATTGCCGGAGGCGTCCGAGGCCAGGATATCGTTGTTGCCGCCGCCGATCAGGGTGGTCGCCGCATTAACCGTGCTGGACAGCAGGATGTTGTCGCCGGCCGACCCGCCCTGGTAGTAGCCGGTGCCGCCCATCACGGTCGCCGAGCCGGTGAAGTCCGCGGCGCTGATGGTCGCGCCACCGAAGCTGCCGGTGCCGCCGAACAGCGTCGCGGTGCCGGTGCTGCCGGGAAGGATCAGGATGTTGCCGGCCCCCGGTTCGATGAAGGCATTGGCCTGGTTGACCAGCCAGAGGGTGGAGCCGGCACTGCCGGTGATGGTGACCGGAACCGACGGCGAGCCGGTAAGCGCCAGCAATTCCGTGCCGCTCTGCGCATTGATCGAAATGTTGCCGCCGGCTTCGATGGCGCTGGCGGAATTGTTGAAGAGGTTCACCGTCGTCGAACCCAGGTGGGCGTCGATGACCGCACCGCCGATGCCGAATGTGTCGCTGCCGTCGACGTTGATGACCGCCCCGGAAGTCGAAACGTTTTCGGCGATGTAGTTTTCGCCGCCCCCCAGGAAGATTTCTGCGTCCGTCGAATTATTGTAATAAACCAGCGTGCTGCCATCGCCGGAAACAACCGTCGGGTCGGTGCTGCCTATTGCGGCAACGGTGGTGTTGCTGCCGTTCACATACAGGAATTTGTTATTGGCCGGCAGCGTATCCATAAAGATAAGGCCGGGAACGGTGACTTCCACGCCGCTGACGCTGCCGCTTCCCGCCGGTATCGTTATGGAACCCGTTACGGTCGCGTTGAAGAAACTCAATTCGCCGGTGGAGATCAATTGATTGAGAGGGTCCAGCGCCTGCTGGGCCAACTGGGCGTTGTCGCCGGAGCTGATGGGAATCGTGATCGTGCCGCCGTCGGACCCAAGCACCGTTACGTCAGTAGCCATACGACATCCCTCCGGTCGGAGATCGGGTGAAAGGCATCAGGTGCGAGGTGTAGGCGTGATGGCGCCGGTCGCGCCGAAGCGACCGGCGCAGACGCCTGCCGGGCACGTCGCGCCCGCGGAGGGATTTGCGACGGCAGCATTGGGAAGAAGGGAGGCGTATCGTCTGCAAGACCGGCAACCATTGCGCTATGCGGTGGACTTTCGCTGCGCAGGGTAGGCGTTACTTGGCTAACGATTCCCTAACAGAACGGAGGCAGATCTGCCTCGCACCGGGCCGTGAGTTTGTTTCAGCCCGCCTGCCGCCGGAGCAGCCGCTTGCCTTCCGACCACTGCCAGGCCACCAGCCCGGGCAGCCCGACCGCCAGTTCGCGGGCGCGCTTGACCATCGACAGCGCGATCGCCGTATCCGGGTGGATACCGAACAGGCCGCCCACCAGGATGAACCCGGCTTCCTGCACCCCCAGCGCTCCCGGCACGGCGAAGCCGGCGCTGCGGGCGGCCTGGCCGAGGCTCTCGATGACGAAGGCCTGTTCCCAGCCGACCGGCACGCCCATGGCATACAAAGCAAGCCAGGTCTCGGCCGTGCCCAGCACCCAGGACAGCAGATGCAGCGAGCTGGCCTTGGCGATCGCCACCGGGTTGCGCTGCAGCCGCATCAGTTCGGCATGCAGCCCCTGCACGACTTCGACCGGCAGGTTCGGAAACCAGCGCCGCAGCAGCCCGGCGGCCCCCTCGACCAGACGCATCAGCCCGACCCGCTGGGCGACGATGAAGCCGCCAATGCCCAGCACGCCGGTGACGATCGCGCCCTGCACCCAGGCCATCCAGCCGCGGTCGGGGCTGATCGTGGCCAGCACGGCGAAGCCGGCGATGGTGAACAGCAGCTGCGTGACCGCTTCGATGGTCAGGTCCAGCGTGGTGCCGGCGCCGGCCTGCGGCCCCGGCACGCCGCGATGCACCAGCAGCCGGACGCCGACAATGTTGCCGCCGAGCTGGGCCACCGGCAGCATCGAGTTCACCGCCTCGCGAATCCAGCGGATGCGGAACCAGCGCCCGAGTCGCGGCCGGTCGGAGCCGACCGACAGCCGCCAGGCGACGGCCGAGAGCCAGAGCTGCAGGAACAGCAACGCGGTGGTGAGCGGCACGGCCCAGCCCGCCTGCAGCACCTCGGCGCCGATCGTTTGCGCACCGAAATAGGCGACCAGCGCGATGACCGCAAAGCCACCGAGAGCAATCGCAATCAGGCCAAATCGCACGGGACGGTCAGGGCGGACATCATGGGCGGCGGAGAGACGACCGAACGCGGCCGGTGTCAACGGCCGGTGTCAACCTGGCCTGCCTACCCCGCCCCCAGCGCGACCGCCGTCTGGTAGGTCACGAACGCCGCCGCATAGGCCAGCGCCAGCATATAGCCGAACAGCACCCCCATCCACGCCCAGGACCCGGTCTCCCGCCGCACGGTCGCGAGGGTGGAGGCGCATTGCGGCGCGAACACATACCAGGCGAGCAGCGCCAGCGCGGTCGCCAGGCTCCATTTGCCCGCCAGCGACCGGCCAAGCTCATCGGCGCCTTTCTCATCCTCGGCGCCGATGGAATAGACGGTGCCGAGCGAGGCCACCGCCACCTCGCGGGCCGCCATGCCGGGCAGCAGGGCGACGTTGATCTGCCAGTTGAACCCGATCGGCGCCAGCACCGGCTCCATGGCGTGGCCGATCATGGCGGCGAAGCTGTAGTTGATGGCGGGCTGGTCGGCATCGGCGGGCGGACGCGGCACCGAGGCGAGGAACCAGATCACCATCATCATCGCCAGGATGGTGGTGCCGGCGCGGCGCAGGAAGATGCGGGCGCGCTGGGTCAGGCCAAAGAAGATGCTGCGCGGGCTGGGCCGCTTGTAGTCGGGCAGTTCCAGCATGAACGGCTCGGCCGGGCTGTTGCGCCAGACCAGCCGCTTGAAGATGAACGACACGCCGAGCGCGCTGGCGATGCCCACGGCGTACAGCCCGAACATCACCAGCCCCTGCAGCTCGCAGCCCGCCCCACACCGTGCGGTTGGGGATGAAGGCGGCGATGATCAGCGTGTAGACCGGGATGCGCGCCGAGCAGGTCATCAGTGGCGCCACCATGATGGTGGCCAGCCGGTCGCGCCGGCTGTCGATGACGCGGGCGGCCATGATGCCGGGAATGGCGCAGGCGAAGCTGGACAGCAGCGGGATGAAGGCGCGCCCGTGCAGCCCGGCGCCGCCCATGATGCGGTCCATCAGGAACGCCGCCCGCGCCATGTAGCCGAAATCCTCCAGCAGCAGGATGAACAGGAACAGCACCAGGATCTGCGGCAGGAACACCAGCACGGCGCCGACGCCGGCGATCAGCCCGTCGCGCACGAAGCTGCGCAGCAGCCCGTCCGGCAGCATGTTCCCGGCCAGCGCGCCCAGCCAGTCGAAGCCGGCCTTGATCGCGTCCATCGGCGGCTGCGCCCAGGAGAACACCGCCTGGAACATCAGGAACAGCACGGCGAGCAGGATCGCCAGCCCGAACACCGGATGCAGCAGCACGGCGTCGATCCGGCTGGTGACGGTGTCGGGTTTGGCGGGCAGGGTGACGCCGGCGGCGATGATGCGGTCGGCCTCGCGCTGCAGGGCGCGGGTGCCGGTGCGCCCGCTCGGCGCCCAATCGTCGCCGGTGGCGGCGGGGGCGGCCTCGGCCAGCACGTCGAGCTGTTCCAGCAGCGCCTCGGTGCCGCCGCGCCGCACCGCGATGGTGGGCACCACCGGCACGCCCAGCTCGGCCGAAAGGCGGGCGATGTCGAAGCCATAGCCGCGGTGGCGGGCGATGTCGAACATGTTCAGCGCCAGCAGCATGGGCCGGCCGACGCGGCGCAGTTCCAGCACCAGCCGGATGCCGAGCCGCAGATTGGTGGCATCGGCGACGCAGAGCAGCACCTCCGGCCGCTGCTCGCCGGCGAGGCGGCCGAGCACCACGTCGCGGGTCACCTCCTCGTCGGGGCTGCGGGCGCGCAGCGAGTAGGTGCCGGGCAGGTCGAGCAGGCGCACCAGCCGGCCGGCCGGGGTGGTGAAGCTGCCTTCCTTGCGCTCCACCGTCACGCCGGGGTAGTTGGCGACCTTCTGGCGGCTGCCGGTCAGGGCGTTGAACAGCGCCGTCTTGCCGCAATTCGGATTGCCGACCAGAGCCACATGCACCGCTTGCGCGCCCACGCTGGCAGGGATGCCCACGCTGGCAGGAGCCATCTGGGCCGGCGAGGCGGCAAGCGGCGGGGCGGCGAGTTCGTTCACCTGGGGGGGCACCTGGACGCGACCACTGCTTCCACCCGGATGGCGTTCGCCTCGGCGCGGCGCAGGGCCACGGTGGCGTTGTCCACCCGGATCGCGATCGGGTCGCGGCCGAACAGGCCCTGGTTGCGGATTTCCACCATGGCGCCTTCGACGAAGCCCATTTCCAGCAACCGCCGCTCCAGCTCGGCCGGTGGCAGGGCGGGGCCGCAGCCGGTGGCGTCAACCGCACGGATGCGGCCACGGAAGCCGAGCGGGGCGGTGCCGAGCGGGCTGGGAGCCTCGACGGTTACGGACATGGCATCTCCTGGGACGGCTTCACTCGTTAATAAGAATCCCTCGCACTTGCAAGCGGGATCATCCATGGTTGGCCGGAGAGCCATGGCAGGGCTGGCCGACCAGGCTGGGAAGGGCGGCGTGCATCGGCCTGAGCCTCCGGACGATCTTTGCAAGTCAGTCGCAATTGAACGGCTTGCACCGGCTTCGCATTGACGTGGATCAACGGTCCTGCACCCATCATTGATTTGCTGACCGTGCTGGCGGAAAAACAGCGCCCCCGCCGGCCCCACAGCCGGCCCCGTCGGAGCGGCAACCATGCCTGAGCCTGCGCCTGCACAACAGCCTTAGCCGCCAGAAGGAGCGGTTCGTCCCGCTCGATCCGACGAATGTGCGGATGTATGTGTGCGGCCCAACGGTCTACGACCTGGCGCATCTCGGCAATGCGCGACCGGTGGTCGTGTTCGACGTGCTGTTCCGGCTGCTGCGCCGGCTTTATCCGCACGTCACCTATGTCCGCAACGTCACCGACGTGGACGACAAGATCAACGCCCGCGCGAGCGAAAGCGGCGAGCCGATCGGCGCCATCACCGCCCGCACCCTGGCCGATTACCATGCCGACATGGCCGCCCTCGGCGCCCTGCCGCCCGACGTGGAGCCGCGCGCCACCGCCCACATCGCTGAAATGATCGGCATCATCGAACGGCTGATCGCCAACCGCCACGCCTATGCCGCCAAGGGCCATGTGCTGTTCGCGGTCGGCAGTTTTCCCCTGTACGGCCGCCTGTCCGGCCGCGCGCCCGAGGAATTGCTGGCCGGCGCGCGCGTCGACGTGGCGCCGTACAAGCGTGACCCGGGCGATTTCGTCCTCTGGAAGCCGTCTTCTCCCGATCTGCCCGGCTGGGACAGCCCCTGGGGCCGTGGCCGCCCGGGCTGGCACATCGAGTGCAGCGCGATGTCCTGGCGCTACCTCGGCAAGAGCTTCGACATCCATGGCGGCGGCACCGACCTGATCTTCCCGCATCACGAAAACGAGATTGCCCAGTCCGTCTGCGCCTTCCCCGGCAGCAGCTTCGCCCGCGTCTGGCTGCACAACGGCATGCTGCTGGTGAACGGCGAGAAAATGTCCAAGAGCCTCGGCAATTTCTTCACCGTCCGGGATGTGCTGGCGCGCGCCCCGGCCGAGGCGGTGCGGCTGCTGCTGCTGAGCACCCAGTACCGCGCCGCCCTGGATTTTTCCGATTGCACCCTGGTGGATGCCCGACGCCAGCTCGACCGGTTCTACCGCGCGCTGGCCCGCACCCCGGCGCCGCCCACCGATGTGGTGCCCGAGCCGGTGCTGGACGCGCTGTGCGACGACCTCAACACGCCGCTCGCCATCGCCCGGCTGCACGCGCTGGCCGATGCCGCGCTGACCGGCGATGCGCCGGCCGCCGCCGGGCTGCGCGCCGCCGGCGGCGTGCTCGGCATTCTCCAGCAGGACCCCGACGCCTGGTTCCGCGGCGGGCTGGATGCGGCGGCCATCGAGGCGCGCCTCGCCGAGCGCCAGGCGGCCCGCCGCGCCCGCGACTTCGCCCGCGCCGATGTCATCCGCAAGGAACTCGAACAGGACGGCATCGTGCTGGAGGACGGCCCGCAGGGCACCACCTGGCGCCGCGCCTGATCCCCCAGGCGACCGAAGAAGATGGAGACAGGAGAAAGTATGCGCCAGGTCCTGCTGCTCGCCGGCGTCCTGCTGGGCGCCCCGGCCGCTGCTCAGACGCCACCCGAAGACACGTCGCCCCCCTTGCCGCGTGCCCACACCTCCATCGCCCCCTCGGTCGCCACGCCCTCCACCGCCGCCTATGACGCGGCGCTGGACAAAATGCACCGCGCGCTGGACATCCCCTTCACCGGCGATACCGACCGCGACTTCGTCGCCGTCCTGATCGCGCAGCACCAGGGCGCCGTCGACCTGGCGAAGGTGGAGCTGCAGCACGGCCGCGACCCGCAGACCCGCAAGCTGGCGCAGGACATCATCACCGCCCGGCAGCAGGATATCGCGGCGCTGCGGCAGTGGCAGGCGGCGCATCCCCAATGACCGGACGCGACGATGACCGGACGTGACGGCGGCGCCGATATCGGGCCGATCGGCAACAGCCCGGTCGTGGTGCTGGTCCGCCCGCAACTGGCCGACAATATCGGCGCGGTCGCCCGCGCCATGGGCAATGGCGGCCTGTTCCACCTGCGCCTGGTCGCCCCGCGCGACGGCTGGCCGCAGGAGAAGGCCTGGCGCAACGCCTCCGGCGCCGACCGCATCCTGGATGCGCTGACCGTGCATGAAACGGTCGCCGAAGCCGTCGCCGACCTGCACCGGGTGTTCGCCACCTGCCCGCGGCCGCGCCACATCGTCAAGCCGGTGCTCACCGC
This sequence comes from uncultured Alphaproteobacteria bacterium, assembly GCA_963709085.1. Lineage (GTDB taxonomy): Bacteria > Pseudomonadota > Alphaproteobacteria > Acetobacterales > Acetobacteraceae > Rhodovastum. The sequence goes on along the minus strand of CAVPVB010000007.1, from coordinate 1,045,616 downwards.
CCGCGGCGCCGCCGCCGAGCTGCGCGCCATCTGCGCCCGCGACCTGCGGACCGGCCTTCTGTTCGGCCCCGAGCGGGCCGGGCTCGACAACGACGACATGGCGCAGGCCGACGCCCTGGTGCGCTACCCGCTCAACCCCGCCTTCATGTCGCTCAACCTCGCCCAGGCGGTGATGGTGATGGCCTATGAATGGTGGACCGCCGGGGACGGCACCGTGCCGCGCCGGCTGATGACCAACGAGACCGGGGTGGCCACCAAAGGCGAGCTGGAAAATTTCCTGACCCATCTGGTCGGCGAGCTGGATGCCTGCGGCTTCCTGCGCAACGCCCCGAAACGCCCCGGCATGGTGCGCAACATCCGCCATTTCTTCCAGCGCGGCGAGGTCACCGAGCAGGAACTGCGCACGCTGCACGGCGTGGTCACCGAGCTGGCGCTGGGCCGCCGCCTGCGCGGACGGGACGAGCGCGAGGGATAACGTCCCGGCATCGCCGTTGCGTCCACGATCGCCCGCGCATTAACCCATCGGCAATCGGCAAACCTGAGATTTGGCTCCGCCTGTCTCCCGGGGAGCCAAAATGACCATTGCCCGCATGTTCCATTTTTCCTCGATCCGGGCCCGGATCGTCATTGCATTCGCGGCATTGCTGCTGGTCATCGCTTTTCTCGGCGGCACCGCGCTGGACCGCATCTCGGCGCTGAACGCCACCGTTTCGGACGTGACGCAGAACGACATGCTCGCGGTGATGTACCTCAGCGACATGCGGGCAGCGGTGCAGCAGTACCGCGGCACGTTATTGCGCGCGCTGGTCGATCCCGCCGGCGAACTCGACGCGGGCGGCGGGCTGGAGACCCGGCTGGCCGAGGCGCTGCGCCGGCATGACGGGTTCGCGGCGAAATACGTGGCGACCATCGCGACCGGTCAGGAACGGGAGATCTATGCCGGCTACCTCGCCGCGCAGAAAGCTTATCAGCCGCTGGTCGGGAACACGGTGGCGCTGCTGCGGGCGGGCAAGACCGAGGCGGCACGGGGAACCTATCTGCACGACGGAATCCCGCTGCTGCGCGCCGTCGAGGACGCGCTCGACCGCGACATGACGTTTAACGCCGATACGGTGAACGCCTTCAGCGAACGCATGGCGGCGCAGTACGGCACCATCCGCCTGGTGGTGATCGGCGCCCTGCTGACCGCGCTGGCGATCGCCCTCACGGCCGCCCTGGTGCTGGTGCGCAGCATCGCCAACCCGGTGCGCGGCATGACCGCGGCGATGCGGCGCCTCGCCGCGCGCGACCTGTCCGTGGCCATCATCGGCGAGGGCCGCGACGACGAGATCGGCGAGATGGCCGCGGCGGTGGCCGTGTTCCGCGACGGCATGCGCGAGGCCGACCGGCTGGCCGCAGCGCAGCGGCAGGAGCAGGCCGCCAGGGAGGCGCGCGCCACCCGGCTCGGCCAGTTGGTGACCGGGTTCGAGTCCTCGGTCGGCGCGCTGGCGGCGCCGCTCTCGGCCGCCGCCAGCCAGTTGGAGGCGACCGCCCGGTCGCTGTCCGCCGACGCGGCCGGTGCCGGCACCAGGCTCGTCCAGGTGGCCGGGGCGGCCAGCGATGCCAGCAGCGGCGTGCAGGCGATCGCCGCCGTGGCCGAGGAACTCGCGGCCTCGATCAGCGAGATCAGCCGCCAGGTCGGCCAGTCCACCAGCATCACCGGCCGCGCCGTGGCCGACGCGCAGCGGACCGACGACATCGTCCGCAGCCTGGCCGACGGGGCACTGCGAATCGGCCAGGTGGTCGAGCTGATCGCCTCGATCGCCGGCCAGACCAATCTGCTGGCGCTGAACGCCACCATCGAAGCGGCCCGCGCCGGCGAGGCCGGCAAGGGGTTCGCCGTGGTCGCCGCCGAGGTGAAGAACCTGGCGGCGCAGACGGCCCGCGCCACCGGCGACATCGGCGCGCAGATTGCCCAGATTCAGACCACCACCGGCGAGGCGGTGGCGGCGATTCAGGGCATCGCCGCCACCATCCGTGAGGTCAGCGGCATTTCCACCGCGATCGCCGCCGCAGTCGAGCAGCAGGGGGCGGCAACGCAGGAGATCGCCCGCAACGTGCAGCAGACCGCCCGGCGCACCGTCGATGTCACCGGCGAGATCAGCGAAGTCAGCCGCTCGGCGAGCCGGTCGGTCGTCAGCGCCGGCGAGATGCTGGACTCCGCCGGCCAGGTGGCCCGCAGCATTGCCGCCATGAGCGGCGAGATCGACGGATTCGTGCGCGCCGTGCGGGCGGCCTGACCGGGCTTTCAGCGATCCGGTTCGGGAATCCCGAGCCGGACGGCAAGCCGGTTTGCCAGCCGCGTTCCCGCCGCCAGCGCGGTCAGCGCAGCCCCCAGCGCCGCCAGGTTCTGCGTCACCGCCAGCGCGTCGCAGGCCCAGGCCAGCAGCAGCCCGGTCGCCAGCCCCAGCGGCAGCACGACCGCCAGTTTGATCAGCAGCCGCGCGGTCAGCGGGTTGCCCCGCAGCCATGTCAGCATCTAGAGTGGGTTAGCATTACAGCTTCCCTGCCCTCCCCGACTGTGCCTTGGTCCGCGCGCCGCCTGATCGGGCGGCCAATGTCAATTGATGCCGGCGAGGGCGCGATCGAGGATTGCAATTCGGTCATTCGGGGTTCCCTGTAGCCTCTCCGCGACTATGCTGCGCGCGATTCCCGGTCCCTGGATAGAGAGCATGACAGCCACCGATCCCGCCCTTATGTCGGCCGAGGAACTCCTCGCCCACTATGCCCGCCGCTCGCTCAGCCCCGTCGAGGTGCTGAAGGCGGTGACCGAGCGCATCGCCCGCCTCAACCCCGAGATCAACGCCTTCGCGGTGATGAACCCGCGCAGCCTGGAGGCGGCGGGCGAGAGCGAGGCGCGCTGGGCAGCCGGGCGGCCGCGCGGGACGCTGGACGGCGTGCCGGTGACGGTGAAGGACCTGGTCGATCTGGCCGGCTTTCCCACCCGCCGCGGCTCGCGCGTGACCGATCCCGCGCCGGTCGCCGACGACGCCCCGTCCGTGCTCGGCCTCAAGGAGCAGGGCGCGGTGGTGATCGGCAAGACCACCACCACCGAGTTCGGCTGGAAGGCGCAGGGCGACTGCCCGCTGCACGGCATCACCCGCAACCCGTGGAACAAGCTGCACACGCCGGGCGGCTCGTCCGCCGGCGCCGGCGCCGCCGCGGCGGCCGGGTTCGGGCCGCTGCATCTCGGCACCGATGGCGGCGGCTCCATCCGCATCCCGGCGGCCTGGTCCGGCGTGGTCGGGCTGAAGCCCAGCTTTGGACGGGTACCGCAATGGCCGCTCGGAGTCTTCGCCCCGGTGGCGGTGGCGGGGCCGATCACCCGCACCGTGCGCGACGCCGCCCTGATGCTGTCCGCCATCGCCCGCTTCGACCTGCGCGACCCGTTCTGCCTGCCGCCCGAATCGCTCGGCGACCGCGACTGGCGTGTCGGTATCGAGGACGGGGTCGCCGAGATGCGGGTGGCGGTGCTGCGCCGCCCCGGCTTCGAGGCGCCGGTGGACTGGGAAGGCATCGCCGCCGTCGAGGAGGCCGCCCAATTGCTCGGCGAGGCCGGCGCCGAAGTGGAGGAGGTTGATCCCGAACTGCCCGACACGCGCACCATCGCCTCCCGTTACTGGGGCGTGGCGCTCGCCCGGCTGGTGAGCAGCTTCCCCGAGACGCGCCGCCACATGCTCGACCCTGGCCTTCTGCAGGCGGCGGCGGCGAATGAGAGCGTGCCGGGCACGGCCCTCATCGAGGCGGAGGCGCTGCGCATCGAAGCCGCGCATGCCATGGCCCGGCTGCACCAGCGCTACGATCTGGTGCTGTCCCCCACCGTGCCCGGGCTCGCGCCGCTGGCCGACGCGCCGATCGGCGACCCGGCCGAGACGCTGTGGACGAGCTGGGCGCCCTGGACCTTCGTGTTCAACCTCACCCGCCAGCCCGCCATCACGGTGCCCATGGGCTTTGCCGCCAACGGCCTGCCGCGCTCGGTGCAGATCGCCGCGGCGCTCTACCGCGACGACCTGGTGCTGCGGGCGGCGCGGACTCTGGAGGTGGCGGAACCGTTCGTCCTGCCTGATCTGGACTGAGGGTGCAGGAAGGCCAGGGCTCTGCCCTGGACCCGCAAGGGGCCGGTGGGCCCCTTGACCCCATTCCGTTGGCGGGGCTGGGGCTGGCCGTCGTGCTTGTGCTGCTGGCGACGTCGCAGGCCAGGGCCGATTACGGTATGGTCTCGCCGGACGCGATCGATTTCGGCCAGTTGGTGATCCAGCACGACGGCGACACCCTCTACGATCGCCGGTCCTCCACCGGCGGCGCACAGGGTTATACCGTTTCGGTCGGCACCGGCCTGACCCGGTGGTGGGACTTTGTGGTCGAACTCGGCTACGACCACGGGCCTGCCAACGAGCAACCCTCGCAGCTGACCCAGGCGGTGGTGGAAAGCACCTTCGAACTGGTCGAACCGGGCTCGGCCTTCATCGATACCAGCGTTTACGTCGAGTACGGGCAGACCGTCATGCGCAGCCATGCTGCCGGCGCCAACGAGTTCACGATCGGCCCGGCGATCGGCAAGGATGTCGGCCCCACGACGCATACGCTGAACCTGTTCGTCACCCGGCTGCTGGGGCCGGATCAGGGCAGCCCCGGCCTGGATTTCAGCTACGCCTGGCAGAGCCGCTGGAACGTCTGGGGACCGCTGTCGCCGGCGGTGGAACTGTATGGCGACGCCGGAACGCTGGGCCACATGCCCCGCTTCGCCGAGCAGCAACTGCTCATCGGGCCGGTGGCGCTCGGCTCGGTCGGTCTCGATGAATTCGGCCTTGGTTCCGCGGGGCGGCTGAAATACGAAATCGGCTGGCTGTTCGGCGCCACCAGGGCCACCGCCGCCGGCACGCTGCGCTGGCACCTGGAACTGGAAATTCCGTTCTGACGCCGCCCGGCGATCCACCCGGAGTTCGCCATGCATCTGCGCCCCCCTTCACCGAGACCGACCCCGCCCGGATCGCCGGCCTGATCGCCGCCAACCCGTTCGGCCTGCTGGTGACGCAGGGACCGCGCGGCATGGAAGCCTCGCACCTGCCGTTTGTCATGACCCTTGACAATGATGTCCTGGTGCTCACCGGCCACCTCGCCGCCGGCAGCGCGCAGGGCGAGGCGCTGGATGGCGGCGCGGCGCTGGCGGTGTTCAGTGGACCGCACGCCTATATCTCGCCCGCCTGGTACCGCACCCAGCCGGCGGTGCCGACCTGGGACTATGCCGCTGTGCATGTGCATGGCCATCTGGAGCGCCTGGAGGGCGAGGCGCTGGCCGACACGATGCGGACGCTGGCGCGTGACGATCCCGGCGGCTTCGACATGGACGCGCTGGACGGGCGCTATCGCGACGGCATGATGAACTTGGTGCGTGGCTTCCGGCTGCGGGCGGAACGGATCGAGGCGCAGTGGAAAATGAGCCAGAACCGCAGTGTCGCCGACCGCGAAGGGGTCATCGCCGGGCTGCGGGCCCGGGGCGAGCACGCGGTGGCCGACCTGGTGGCGGCGACGCTGGCTTAGCCGCCGCTCAGACGGGCACGAAGCTGCCGTCAGGCTGGCGCAGCGCCAGGGCGCCACTGGCCACGTCGAAATGCGCGCCGTGCAGGCGCAGCCGCCCGTCGGTCACCCGTTCGGCAATCCAGGGGAAGGTGAGGAGGTTCGCCAGCGACAATTCGATGCCGGCATGCTCGCCCGCCAGTTGCGGGTTGGCGGTCGCACAGGCCATCGCGCGCGCGCGGGCGGGCGCGGCGACGGCAATCCAGGGGCCGAGAAAATCGCCGACCGCCACCGGCCCGCCTTCCAGCAGGGCGCGGATGCCGCCGCACTGCCCGTGGCCGAGCACGATCAGATGGCGCACCTGCAGCACGAGCACGCCGAATTCCAGGGCGGCACCGGTGCCGTGGCAGCCGCCATCGGGCGCGTAGGGCGGCACCAGGTTGGCGACATTGCGCACGACGAACATCTCGCCCGGTCCGGCATCGAAGATCATCGCCGGGTCCACCCGGCTGTCGGCGCAGGCGATCACCATGGCCTGCGGGCGCTGGCCGCGTTCGGCCAGACGCTCGAACAACCGACGCCGCTCGGGCCAGGCGGTGGTACGGAAACGGCGGTAGCCGGCGATCAGGTCGTCCATGCGACGCGCGAAGCCGCTGCTGTCGAGGGTTTCAGAAACCCTCGCGCTCGAGCCGCTTGCGCTCCATCTTGCGGGCGCGGCGGACAGCCTCGGCCGCCTCGCGGGCGCGGCGCTCGGAGGGCTTCTCGTAGTGGCGGCGCAGCTTCATTTCCCGGAAGATGCCTTCACGCTGCATCTTCTTCTTGAGCGCCTTGAGCGCCTGGTCGACATTGTTGTCGCGAACGAGAACCTGCACTTGGCCGCCTACTCCTCTTGCTCACGCCCCCCGACCATCGGGGAACGAAAAAGCGGCCGGGACGATGGCCCCGACCGGAAGGCGGGCGCTATATCACGGTCGCTGCCCCTCGCCAACGCGCATCTGCACCCAATCTGCGGTTGATCCTGGTCCCGCCCGAGGAGCCTGTCACATGGCCATCCTGAAAATCGCCCGCATGGGCCATCCCGTGCTGTTGCAACGCGCCCAGCCGGTCGCCGATCCCACCGCGCCGGAAATCCGCCGTCTGGTGCGCGATATGCTCGAAACCATGGAGGACGCGTCCGCCGCGGGGCTGGCGGCCCCGCAGGTGCACGTGCCGCTTCGGCTGTTCGTATTCCGGGTGGGCGAGCACCGTACCAGCGGCGATGCGGACGACCGGACCATGGATAACACTGTGGTGATCAACCCTGAGATTGTGGCGGTGGATGACGATGTGCGGCTGCACTGGGAGGGCTGCCTGTCCATTCCCGGCATGCGCGCCGCGGTGCCGCGCCACTGGCGCATCCGTTATCACGGGGTGGACACCGAGGGCGCCGGGGTGGGCAGCGAGGTCACCGGCTTTCATGCCGGCGTGGTGCAGCACGAATACGACCATCTGAATGGAATACTGTACCCCATGCGCGTGACCGATTTCCGTCTTTTCGGGTTCAATGAGGAACTGGCGCGCGCCGAGCAGCCGGGCGCGGGAGGCCGGTCGTGACCGCGCCGCCGGAACGCTCGCCCGAGCGTGACGCGGCGCTGCTGGCCATGCTCCCACACGTTGGCCGGCTGGGCTGGACTCTGGCGGCCCTGCGCCGCGGGCTGCTCGATACAGGTGCCGACCCGCAGGACGCCGAATTGTTGTTCCCGGGCGGCACGCCGGCCCTGGTGGAAGCCTGGATCGACCTGGAAGACCGCCAGATGACGGCGGCCATGGCGGCGCGCGACCTGTCCGGGCTGCGCCTGCCGGCGCGGGTACGGCTGGCGGTGGCGCTGCGGCTGGAACTGGCGCGCCCGTATCGTGCTGCGGTGCGCCGGGCGGTGTCGGTACTGGCATTGCCGCGCAATGCCGGGCTGGCGGCGCGGTCGCTGGCGCGCACGGTGGATGCGATCTGGCACGCCGCGGACGACCGTTCCGCCGATTTTTCCTGGTACACCAAGCGGTTCATCCTGGCGGCCATCTATACGTCCACGCTGCTGTTCTGGCTGCGTGACAACAGCCTGGATGATGCGGCGACGCTGGCGTTTCTCGATCGGCGGCTGGCCGACCATGCGCGCTTCCACAAGGCGCAGCGCCGCTGTAGCGAGCGGTTGTCGCGTTGCCTGCCCGGCGAGGCTGTGGCGTAACCAGGCGGAGCGTGACCACGCGAAAAAGATAAGGAAAGGCGTTCCGCTCCCGGAATTCCCATCCCCCTGTTGATACTGCTAGGTTAGCGATATGCCACGGGTCTGCATTACCCACACCACCGAGTACCGGTATGCGCGGCCGGTGCAGCCGACCACGCACCGGCTGATGCTGCGGCCGCGTGATTCGCACGATCTGCGGGTGCTGAGCGCCACCATAGGGGTGACTCCCCGCCCGGCGACGACGCGCTGGGCACATGATGTGTTCGGCAATTCGGTGTGCACGCTGGACTGGGACCCGATACAGACGACGGACACGCTGCGCCTGGTGTCGATCCTCGACCTGGAGCATTTCCCGGCGGCCGCGGAACTGCCGCACGAATCGCTCGATCCGGTGGCCGCAACCTATCCGTTCAGCTACGCCGCCGAGGAGTTTCCCGATCTCGCGCGCCTGCTGGAGCGCCACCACCCCGATCCGGAACGGCGGGTGGATACGTGGGCGCGGCGCTTCCTGCGGCGCGGGGTGTCAACATCGACGCTCGATCTGCTGGCGTCGATGACGCGGTCCATCAAGGCCGACTTCCGATATGCGGCGCGGGAGGCCGAGGGGACCAACCCGCCGGTTGCCACGTTGGAGATGGGACAGGGCGCGTGCCGCGACTTCGCGCTGCTGATGATGGAGGCGTGCCGCTCGCTCGGCCTCGCGGCGCGGTTCGTCAGCGGATATCTGTATGACGAAGCGCTGGTGGACAGCGCCGTGCCGGTGGTCGGCGGCGGCGCGACGCATGCCTGGTGCGCCATCTATCTGCCCGGCGCCGGCTGGGTAGAGTTCGATCCGACCAACGGGCTGGTGGCGGGGCGCAACCTGATCCGGGTGTGCATGGCGCGCACGCCGGAGCAGGCGGTGCCGGTGGCCGGCGGCTTTATCGGCCGTGCCGGCGATTTCATCGGCTTGACCGTCGACGTGCAGGCGGCGGTAGGACAGGCGGCGGCGGAGGCGGCGTCCTGCTGAGCATGCCGCTCTGCGGCCGCCTGAGCATGCCGCTCCGCGGCGGCCTGAGCATGCCGCTCCGCGGCGGCCTGAGCATGCCGCTCCGCGGCGGCCTGAGCATGCCGCTCCGCGGCGGCCTGAGCGTGCCGCTGGCGCGGGGGCCGGTGGCGGCTGGCGCTGTCGGGAATCCGACCGGGATGTTCCCGACACAACGATAAATCTGTCGGTGGGCATCGCCGCGACACAGCCTCGCCTTTGATTGCCTGTCCTTCCGGACTTGGCCCGCGGCTTGCTTTGCACCGTTGCGAACAAAAAGCCGCACGGCCCGGAGCGCCCCCATGGGCGGTCCGGCGCGACCGTGCATCGGTCAGGCGCAACGACAGGAGCACGCCAGTGAGCAATGTAACGTTTTCATCCCCCGTGATGGCGAAGGACGTGACCGTTTACGCGGTTGCCGGCGATCGCGGCACCATCCTCGCCGTTGCCAAGGCCCACAAGATTCCGATCCCGTTCGACTGTCAGGACGGCGAGTGCGGGTCGTGTCTGGTGGAAGTCAAACACCTGTCCCCGGCACAGAAATGCGGCATCTCCCTGACCGAGAAGGAGAAGGAAGTCCTCCGCCAGCTCGGCAAGATCACCAAACAGGAAATCGAGGACGCCGAAGTCAACGACATGCCGCCGCGCTACCGGCTGGCGTGCCAGTGTTTCATCCGCAACGAGGACATCCTGGTTTCCTTCGAGGGTGACCAGGTGCTGCCGGCCAAGCCGCCGTACCTGTCCAAAGCCGCCAGGATCTTCAAGGGCGGGCTGGAAATCACCTCGGTCGATGAGTTCCTCGGCTACGCCGTCAAGGTCGAGGAGGACGCGGCGATCCATTTCGATGAACTGGCCAGCGCGATGGAGCAGGTCGGCAACACGGAAGTGGCCAGGCTGTTCGCCCAGCTCGCCGGTTTCTCGCGCCTGCATCTCGCCGAGGCGCTGAGGCGGGCGGCGTCGATCGACGTGTCGAAGCATGTGCCGCCCGATTATGTCTGGCCCGACCACGTGACCCCCGAGCGGACCGCGCTCTGGGCCGGCGATCCGGCATTGTCGCGGCTGGACGCGCTGCGGGCGGCCCTGCAGGGCGAGAAGCGGGGTTATGAGTTCTACTATTCCGTCTCCGGCACCTCGACCAATCCCGAGATCGTCGCGCTGGCGAAGGAATTCGTCGGCGAGGAAGCCGAGCATGTGAAGGTGCTGGAGGCGTGGATTACGCGGGAGGAGTGGCAGCGGAAGACCGCTGAGGGGTGATCCGCAGCCGCGGCGCGGCCCCGGACCCCGCCAGGGGGCTTTGCCCCCTGGACCCCTTTTTGTTGTTCGTACGGATCGCCTAATACGGGCGGATGATCCGTCTCGCTCTGCGACTGACACCGCACGGCCACCTGGTCTGCGAAACCACTGATGACGCGCCCGGCCTGGACGAAGCCGTGGCGGCGCGTCTGGCCGCAGCGTTTGCCCGCGGCGGCGGCCCCGGGCTCCTTCAGCTGGGCGCCGGCGAGGTCGGCCAGGCACTGCCGCCGGTGTTCGTCTGGTGGCGCGGCTTCGCCGCCCGCTACGTGGCGGGGCTGTGCCTGCACGAACCCGGCACGCAAACCGGTGTCCTGCCCGACATTCCGGCGCCGACGGAGGCGGACCTCGCCTCGCTGGTGCTGACGGCGCCGATGATGACCGGCGCCGAATACCTGACGCCGGATGTGTTGCGCGGCCTGTGGACCGGGCTGGCGGCGGCGACCGGGGCCGCCCTCGCCGCGGCCGGGAGCGATCTGCAGGGTTTCCTGAAGAAGCTGAACCCGGCCTGGAACCTGGTCGGCCGGGTGCATTTCAATCTGGCCGAGAACCGGCGCGATCCGGACGCGCCGTTCGCCTTCATGGCCACCTACACGACGCAACTCTCGGCGCAGGCGCGCGCGCAGCACCTGCCGCTGGGCCAGGCGCTGCGCGAATATGCCGGCGCGGCGAACCGCAACAAGCTGCTGTCGCTGCTGGTGCCGGTGCAGCGGGCGGCCGAGACCTGCGCCTGGCTGCGGCCGATCATCGATGGCGGCGAAATCTTTCACCCGCTGCGCTGGAGCGCGCAGGAGGCGTCGCAGTTCCTGGCGAGTGCGGCCGAGCTGGAACAGGCGGGCGTGGTCGTGCGCATGCCCGCATCCTGGCGCGCCGGCCGCCCGGCGCGCCCGGTGGTCACGGCGACGGTCGGCACCCGCGCGCCCTCCAAGCTCGGGCTGGACGGGCTGCTGAATTTCGCCGTGGACATGACGCTGGACGGCGAGCCCCTGAGTGACGCCGAGATCGACACGCTGCTCGCCGGCACCGAGGGGCTGGTGCTGCTGCGCGGCCAATGGGTCGAAGTGGACCGCGACCGGCTGGAACGCACGCTGCGGCAGTTCCGCGCGGCGGAGGAGCGCGCCCGGGCGGAGGGGATAAGCTTCGCCGAGGCGATGCGGATGCTGGCGGGGGCCGCGGTCACCGAGGATGCCGCCGACGCCGCGGCGGCCGACTGGTCGCGCGTCACCGCCGGGCCGTGGCTGGCGGAAACGCTGAAGGCGCTGCGCACCCCGGATGGCACCGGCGTCGATCCCGGCCCGGCGCTGCACGGCACGTTGCGGCCATATCAGAAGGCCGGCGTGCAATGGCTGCATCTGCTGTCCGGGCTGGGGCTGGGCGCGTGCCTGGCCGACGACATGGGGCTGGGCAAGACCATCCAGGTGCTGGCGCTGCTGCTGGTGCAACGCCAGCGCAGCGGCGGCGCGACACTGCCGCCCTGCCTGCTGGTGGCGCCGGCCTCGCTGCTGGCCAACTGGGCGGCGGAGATCGAGCGGTTCGCCCCCGGCCTCGCCACCAAAATCGTCCATCCCTCGGCGATGAATGCCGACGAGATCAGGGCATTCACGCCGGCCGGGCTCGATCTGGCGATCACCAGCTACGGCACGCTGCTGCGCCTGCCGGCGCTGGGCGAAACCGCCTGGCGGCTGGTGATCTTCGACGAGGCGCAGGCGCTCAAAAACCCGGGCGCCAAGCAGACCAAGGCAGCCCGGGCGCTGAAGGCACAGGCCCGCATCGCGCTCACCGGCACGCCGGTCGAGAACAGTCTTGGCGATCTCTGGTCGATCTTCGATATCGTCAATCCGGGACTGCTGGGCGGGGCGAAGCAGTTCACCAAATACACGAAGGCGCTGGCCGAACGGACCGAGAACCCGTACGGGCCGCTGCGCGAGTCTGGTGCGCCCCTACATCCTGCGGCGGATGAAAACCGACCGCGCGATTATCGCCGATCTGCCCGACAAGACCGAAATCCGCGCCCATTGCCATCTCAGCCGCAAGCAGGCGGCGCTGTATGCGCAGGCGGTCGAGGATTTTGCGCGCAGCCTGGAGGAAGCCGATGGCATCCAGCGCAAGGGGATGGTGCTGGCCTTTCTGATGCGGCTCAAGCAGATCTGCAACCATCCCTCGCAATGGCTGAACGACGGCGGCTGGGCCGAGGCGGATAGCGGCAAGCTGGCGCGCTTGCGCGAAATCGCCGAGGTGGTGGCGGCGCGGCAGGAGAAGATGCTGGTATTCACCCAGTTCCGCGAGGTCACCGCCCCGCTGGCGGCGTTTCTGGGGGAGATTTTCGGCCGCTCCGGCCTGGTGCTGCACGGCGCGACCGCGGTGAAGCAGCGGCGTGACCTGGTGCGGAGCTTCCAGGAAGACGAGACGGTGCCGTTCTTCGTGCTGTCGCTGAAGGCGGGCGGCACCGGGCTGACGCTGACCGCGGCCTCGCATGTCGTGCATTTCGATCGCTGGTGGAACCCGGCGGTGGAGAACCAGGCGACCGACCGCGCCTTCCGCATCGGCCAGAAAAAGAATGTGCTGGTGCACAAATTCGTCTGCCGCGGCACCGTCGAGGAAAAAATCGACGGCTTGATCGAATCGAAGCAGGCCCTGTCTGATAGCCTGCTGGCCGGCGGCGGTGAAATCAACCTGACGGAGATGACGGATGCGGCGCTGCTGCGGCTCGTCGCGCTCGATCTCAACATGGCGGTGAAGGAGTGAGGACGGTGTCACGCTATTATGGAGGATGGGCACCCTACGTCCCGGTGGCGCAGCGCCGCGTCAACGCCGCGCGCGCGGTGGAGAAGCTGCGCAAGAAGGGCCAGGTGCTGGCGCCGGTAACGATTTCGGGACGGGCGATCGCCACCACGTTCTGGGGAAAGGCGTGGTGCGACAACATGGAATCCTACCAGGATTACGAAAACCGGCTGCCGCGCGGGCGCACCTATGTGCGCAACGGCTCGGTGCTTGATCTGCAGATCGCGCCGGGAGAGGTGACGGCGCTGGTCAGCGGCTCGGAAATCTACCGGGTTTCCATCAGCATCAAGCAAGAAGCCCCGGCGAAATGGCGGGCGATCTGCAAGGATTGCGCGGGCGGCATCGACTCCCTGGTCGAATTGCTGCAGGGGCGGTTCTCCAGGGGCGTCATGGAACGGCTGTGCCGGCAGGAGAACGGGCTGTTTCCCCGGCCGTCCGACATCCGCTTTTCGTGCAGCTGTCCGGACCATGCGTCGATGTGCAAGCACGTGGCGGCGGTGCTGTATGGGGTGGGCGCCCGGCTCGACCACAAGCCGGAATTGCTGTTCCGGCTGCGCGGGGTGGACGAGGCCGAGTTGGTAACGCGGATCGATACGACGCTGCCGATGATGAAGCAGGGTCCCGCCACCGGCCGGGTGCTGCAGACCGACGATGTTTCGGCCCTGTTCGGACTGGACATGGCGGAGGCCGAGGCACCGGCGGCTCCGCTGTCGCCGGCCGGCAAGGCCGGGCCGCGGAAACCTAAGGCGCCGGAAGCTGCCAAGGCGACCGCATCGCCCAAGCCCCTGCCCCGGCCGGTCGCGGTGAAACCGAAGCAAGCCGCCGCGCCGGCCAGGGTACCCACGCGGAAAGCCGCCGCGCCGGCCATAAAGACGGCGCCATCCAAGCCGGCCGCTCCGACCCGGGCGGCGGCAGCCAAACCGAAACCGGCGGCCCGCACGGCGAAGGTGAAAAAGGCGGCCAGCGGCGGTGAGCGAGTGCCGGCCACGCCGCCGGTTGTCCGCCGGGCCGAACCCGCACGACGGCGACCGGCGGCGGGATAACCCTGAGGAGATCGAGGGCGGCGGTCCGGTTTTTTACACCACCCGCCCGTCCTCGATCGCCACCACCCGGTCGGCGAGGTCCACGATGCGTGGATCGTGCGTCACCATCAGGATCGGCACGCCGCGCTGCTTGGCCAGGTCGCGCAGCAATTCCATCACCTCGTGCCCGGTCTGCCGGTCCAGCGCCGCCGTCGGCTCGTCGGCCAGCACCAGTCCGGGGCCGCCGACCAGCGCCCGCGCCACCGCCACCCGCTGGCGCTGCCCGCCGGAGAGCCTGGAAGGCAGCACATCGGCGCGGTCGCCCAAGCCCACCGCCTCCAGCATCGCCCCGGCATGCGCCAGCCGCTCGGCCTCGCCGCTGGCGGGGACGAGTTCCAGCGTCATCGCCACGTTCTGCCGCGCGGTCAGGAAGCCCAGCAGGTTGTTGTGCTGGAAGATGAAGCCGATGCGCCGGCGCAGACGGACCCGCGCCGCTTCGCTCGCCCCCATCAGCTCCTGCCCGAGCACCGTGCAGCGTCCGGTCTGCATGGCCCGCAGCGCGCCGATCAGGGTCAGCAGCGTGGTCTTGCCGCTGCCGGAGGGGCCGGTCAGCAGCACGATCTCGCCCTGTCCCACCGACAGATGGATATCGCGCAGCACCGGACGGGTCAGCTCGCCGGAGCCAAAGGCGTAGCACACGCCCTCCAGTTCGATCGGGGCGTGCATCAGAACATGTCGGCCGGGTCGGCATCGCGCAGCTTGCGCATGGCGAGCAGCCCGGCCGCCGCGCACATGGCGAAGATCAGCGCGAATACCTGCACGGCGCGCGGCGCTTCCATGTGCAGCGGCAGGAAGGTGGCGCCGGCCACCATTCCGTACAGCAGCCAGGACAGCACCAGGCCCGGCAGGAAGCCCAGCAACGCCAGAATGAACGCCGCCCCCATCACCACCTGGCGCAGATAGCCTTGCGAGTACCCCATCGCCTTCAGGGTGGCGTATTCGCGCAGGTGGGTGGAGATGTCGGAAAACAGGATCTGATAGACGATGACCATGCCGACGATCAGCCCCATCAGGCTGCCGAAGGTAAAGATGAAACCGATCGGCGTCCCGACCTCCCAGTAATGGCGTTCCCAGGCGACCAGCTCGGGCTGGGTCACCACCTTCACGTCCTCGGGCAGCACCGTGGCCAGTTGCGCCTTCACCGACGCGATATCGGCCCCCGGGCGCAGACGCAGGGCGATCAGGTCGGCGTTGCTGGCCCGGCGGTCCTTCATCACCCGGCGGAAATTGGTCTCGCTGAGCACCACGTTGCCATCCGCGCCGAAGCTCGGCCCCAGTTCCACCGTGCCGACGACCAATACCCGCCGGCTGCCCAATTCCGCCTCGAACGGTCCCTCGCGCGCCAGGATGGCGGCGACATCGCCGAATTCGGGGCGGGAGCGGCGGTCGAACGCCACCGTGTCGGGCTCCTTCAGGGCCGGCACCAGGGCGGCGAGGCCCGGGAAATCGACCGCACCCGCCTCGGCGTCCATGCCCACCAGCTGGATGGCGCGCTTGCGCCCGGTTACCGGGTTCCGCCAACTGGCCTGCGACAGATAGACCGGCACGGCGCTGGCCACGTCGGGCACCGCCAGGGACTGGAACGCCCGGCTGCGCGGCATCGGCTCGGTGCGGAACAGCGCCTGGGTCAACGGATGGATCAGGAAAAGCTCGCCGCGCAGGGCCTGCGGCAGGCCGGTGGCGCTGTCGAACAGGGCGGCGCGGAAGCCGAGCTGCATGAACACCAGCACGCAGGCGAACATCACCCCGGCGATCGCCGAGACCAGCCTGGCCCGACCGGCCCGCAACTGGCGCCAGGCCAGGCGAACGGGCAAGGTGAAGGAAGGCCAGGGGCTCTGCCCCTGGACACCGCCCCCGCGCACAGCGCGCTCCCGCGCGACGGCCGAGAGGCCCCTGGACCCCGCCACTTGGAGGGTCTTAGGAGAGAGGGGGGTGAGGAGGGGCATCGGCATCTCCTCACCCCCCTCTCTCCTAAGACCCTCTAAACGAATGGGGTCCAGGGGCCTCTCGGCCCTTGGCGGGTCCAGGGCAGAGCCCTGGCCTTCCTTGATCGCGCCCGTCATGGCCGGATGGCGACCTGCACCTGCATATTCAGCCGTTGCCGCAGCGCTTTGCGCCCGTCGTCGTCCAGCGTCAGCCGCACCTCCACGGTGCGCGCATCCACCGCCGCGACCGGGTCGGTGCCGGCCTGGGTGGTGCGGCGCACCTGCCAGCCCAGTTCGCGCACGACGGCCCCATAATGGTGCGCCTCGCCCGGCACGATCACTTCGGCGGGCGCGCCCATGCGCAACCGCGGCAAATCGGTCTCGAACACGTCGGCCACCACGTCGAGCCGGTCGACATCGGCGAGGTCGAGCAGCCCGTCGCTGCCCACCTGGTCGCCGGGGCGAGCGTAGATTTTCAGCACCGTGCCGGCAATCGGCGCCACCACCCGCGACAGCGCCGCATCGGCGCGGGCGTGGTCGAGCTGGGCCTCGGCGTTCGCCACCTGCGCCTCGGCCACGGAAACGTCCTCGGGACGGGGGTGGAGCAGCGTTTCCAGCTGGGCTTCGGCCTCGGCGCGCTCGGCGGCGGTGCGGGCGGCGGCGAAGCGGTTGCGTTCTCCGGCAGCCGCGGTCTCGGCGCCGCTCGGCACCAGCCGGTCGGAGCGCACCGCGTCGCGGCGGGCGATTTCCTCGGCGGCGGCCAGGGCGGCGATGCGGGCGCGCTGGGCGGCGATCTCGGAAGGGCGGCCGGCGGCCTGCACCCGGGCGAGCGAGGCGCGCGCCTCGGCCAGCGCCGCATCGGCCTGGGCGACCGCGGCGTCCTTCTGCGCGGCGTCGGCGAAGGTCGCCAGCACCTGCCCGGCGGCGACGCTCTGTCCTTCTTCCACCAGCACCCGGTCGACGCGGTTCACCGCGAAGCCGCCGGGCGGAGCCAGCTTGCGGATGCGGGTTTCCGGCTCGATGCGGCCGAGCGCGCCCACCCCGACCGGTGCCGCGGCGACAGGTGGCGGCGCGGCACCGGTCGGGGCGGGCGCATCGTGCAGCCACCAGGCCGCGCCGGCGATCAGCGCCGTGACCAGGCAGAACAGCAGCGCGACCCGGCCGATCATGCCAGCGCGGCGGCGGAAGCGGAGAACCGGTGCCGGGGGCGTGCCATCATTGTTCGTCTCGCAGGCGATTGCCGGGATGTGGCGGGACCGAACCGGCACGTCAAGCCGGTCAGCGACGGCCGCCGCTTGCCTTTCCGCCCGCCCTGCGTCATATCCCCGCCCGCTGGCGGCGTTGCCGCCGGTAATTCACACGCAGGGCGCCTTCCGGCCTGTTAATTCAGGCCCGGATCCGGTGCCACTTCGGCATGCCGGCCCTGCGGAGGCTCAACCGGACGGAAGGAAAGGTCACGCCGATGGCGATGCCCGAATTTACCCTGCGCCAGCTGCTCGAAGCCGGCGTCCATTTTGGCCACCATACGCGCCGCTGGAATCCGCGCATGTCGCCGTACCTGTTCGGCGTGCGCAACCAGGTGCACATCATCGACCTGCAGCAGACCGTGCCCCTGCTCGACCGCGCCCTGCGCGCGGTGCGCGACGTGGTCGCCGCCGGCGGGCGGGTGCTGTTCGTCGGCACCAAGCGCGCCGCTGCCGAATACGTCGCCGACTCGGCCAAGCGCAGCGGCCAGTACTACGTCAACCATCGCTGGCTCGGCGGCATGCTGACCAACTGGAAGACCATCACCGGCAGCATCAAGCGCCTGCGCCAGATCGACGACATGCTCTCCGGCGGCACCCAGGGCCTCACCAAGAAAGAGGTGCTGGACATCACCCGCGACCGCGAGAAGCTGGAGCGCGCGCTCGGCGGCATCAAGGACATGGGCGGACTGCCCGACATCCTGTTCATCATCGACACCAACAAGGAGAAGCTGGCGGTCGAGGAAGCCAACAAGCTCGGCATCCCGGTGGTGGCCGTGCTGGACAGCAACTCCGACCCCGCCGGCGTCACCTACCCGATCCCCGGCAACGACGATGCCATCCGCGCCATCACCCTGTATTGCGACCTGATCGCGGGCGCCGTGCTGGACGGCATTTCGGCCGAGATGATCGCCTCCGGCCGCGATATCGGCGCCGCCGAGGACCTGCCCATCGAGGCGCTGCCCGAGGTCGAGCCGGCGCAACCCGCTGCTTGAGCCCACTGCTCGAGACGAACGCCGGCCTGAGCACGAAGAGGAGAAAGAACATGGCCGAGATCACGGCCGCGCTGGTGAAGGATCTGCGCGAGCGGACCGGCGCAGGCATGATGGACTGCAAGAAGGCGCTCATCGAGGCCGAGGGCGACCAGGAAGCGGCGATCGACTGGCTGCGCAAGAAGGGCCTGTCGGCCGCCGCCAAGAAATCGGGCCGGGTCGCCGCCGAGGGCCTGGTCGGTGTCGCTTCGGCGCCGAACCGGGCCGCCCTGGTGGAGGTCAACGCCGAAACCGACTTCGTCGCCCGGAACGAGACGTTCCAGGGCTTCGTTGCCACGGTGGCGAAGATCGCGCTGGACGTGGGCGAGGACATCGAGGCCATCAAGGCGGCGCCCTACCCGGGCACCGGCCGGACGGTCGCCGAGGAACTCACCCATCTGGTCGCCACCATCGGCGAGAACATGAACATCCGCCGTGCCCGGGTGCTGACGGTGCCGCAAGGGGTGGTCGCCACCTACGTGCATTCCGCGGTGAAGCCGGGGCTGGGCAAGATCGGCGTGCTCGCCGCCGTGGAGGGCAGTTCCGAACTCGCCGCGCTGGAGACGCTCGGCCGCCAGGTCGGCATGCATGTGGCCGCCACCCGGCCCGAGGCGCTGGATATCGACGCGGTCGATCCCGCCGCCCTGGAGCGCGAGAAGGCGGTGCTGTCCGAGCAGGCGCGTGCCTCCGGCAAGCCCGAAGCCATCATCGAAAAGATGGTCGAGGGCCGCATCCGCAAATACTACGAGGAAGTGGTGCTGCTGGAGCAGGTCTGGGTGCATGACGGCGAAAGCCGGGTGCGCGCGGTGGTCAAGAAGGCCGGCGCCAAGCTCACCGGCTTCGCCCGCTTCCATCTCGGCGAAGGCATCGACCGCCAGACCGGCGACTTCGCCGCCGAGGTGGCCGCCGCCGCCGGCATCGCCCCCAAGCCGCCTTCCGCCTGACCCGAGGCTGTCTGATCCGGGAATTGCGCCCGGTACGCGCGCGTGATCTGCGCGTACCGGGCGCAACCCTCGCTTGTCGCGCGCGTGGCGCCCCTGTAGCGTTCCGCCGCGCCGGCTGCCAGCACGCACGATAACGGAACAATGAGCCAAATCCCCACCCACAAGCGCGTCCTCCTGAAAGTATCCGGCGAGGCGCTGATGGGGCGGCGTGACTACGGGCTCGAGACCGAAACGGTGATCCGTATCGCCAGCGACGTGGCCGCCGTGGTGGCGATGGGCGTACAGGTGTGCCTGGTGATCGGCGGCGGCAACATCTTCCGCGGCGTTTCGGCCGCGGCGCACGGCATGGACCGCGCCCAGGCCGACTACATGGGCATGCTGGCCACCGTGATGAACGCGCTGGCCTTGCAGAACGCGCTGGAGAAACGCGGCGTGCCCACCCGGGTGCAGTCCGCCATTCCGATGGCCAGCGTCTGCGAGCCCTATATCCGCCGCCGCGCCGAGCGGCACATGGAGAAGGGGCGCGTGGTGGTGTTTGCCGCCGGCACCGGCAATCCGTTCTTCACCACCGACACCGCCGCCGCCCTGCGCGCCGCCGAGATGGGCTGCGACGCCCTGCTCAAGGGCACGCAGGTGGACGGCGTCTATGCCGCCGACCCGCGCAAATGCCCCGACGCGGAACGCTACGAACAACTCAGCTACCTTGACGTGCTGGCGCGCGACCTGGCGGTGATGGACGCATCCGCCATCAGCCTGGCGCGCGAGAACCGCCTGCCCATCATCGTCTTCAACATCCATGCGCCCGGCGCCTTCGCGCAGGTCATGCGCGGCGAGGGCCGGTTCACCACCATTGTCGAGCCGTCCTGATCGCCGCGCCTGACCTGCGCGCATGACCGGCGCGACGGCACCGGGCGACTGAAACACGGAGGAGGTTGCGGTGGCGACCGATCTGAACGAGCTGAAGCAGGATCTCACGCGCCGCATGGACGGCGCGATCGAGACGCTCAAACGCGAATTCGCCGGCCTGCGCACCGGCCGCGCCAGCCCCGGGCTGCTGGAGCCGGTGCGCGTCAACGCCTATGGCAGCGAGATGCCGTTGCCGCAGGTCGGGACCATCGCGGTGCCCGAGTCACGCATGCTCACCGTGCAGGTCTGGGACCGCAGCCTGGTCAATTCGGTGGTGATCGCCATCCGCGATTGCGGTCTCGGCCTCAACCCCGCCGCCGACGGCCAGCTGGTCCGCGTGCCGATTCCGCAGCTCACCGGCGAACGCCGCATCGAGCTGGCGAAGGCCGCCCACCGTTACGCCGAGGGCGCCAAGGTCGCGGTGCGCGGCGTTCGCCGCGATGGCATGGACCAGACCAAGGCGCTGGAAAAGAAGGGCACCATCAGCCAGGACGAGGAGAAGCACTGGGCTGAAGAGGTGCAGAAGCTCACCGATTCGTACATCAAGCGAATCGATGAGGCTCTCGTCGAGAAAGACAAGGAAATCAAGCAGGTCTGAGGGATTGGGGCGGCATCAGGTGTCAGCCATAACGAAGGCCGTGCGGCCGGCCGACGCGGCCGCAGGGAACGTGACGGCTGAGCCGGAAACGGACCGGGGAGCCGCCGACCCGCCGCCGCGCCACATTGCCATCATCATGGACGGCAATGGCCGCTGGGCCGCGTCCCGCGGCCTGCCGCGCGTCGCCGGCCATCGGGCCGGCGCGCAGGCGGTCCGCCGCATCGTCGAATCGGCCATCCGGCACGGCGTCGGCTGGATCACGCTATATGCGTTCAGCAGCGAGAACTGGCGCCGCCCGGCCGGCGAGATCCTCGACCTCACCGGCCTGCTGCGCCACTATCTGCGCAGCGAGGTGGCCGAGCTCAAGCGCGAGGGCGTGCGGCTGCGCTTCATCGGCGACCGCGGCCGGTTCGATGCCGACATCGTCGCCGACCTGGCCGAGGCCGAACACGAAACCGCAGGCAATTCCCGCCTGAACCTCACGCTGGCCCTGTCCTATGGCGCGCGCGCCGAGATCGTCGCCGCCGCCCGCGCCGCCGCCCGCGCCGCGACGCTGGGCAGCCTGGACCCCGAGGCGATCGACGAGGCCGTTTTCGCCGGCCTGCTCTCCACCTCGCCGATGCCGGACCCCGACCTGATCATCCGCACCAGCGGCGAGCAGCGCCTGTCCAACTTCCTGCTCTGGCAGGCCGCCTACGCCGAATTGCTGTTCCTCGACGTGCTCTGGCCCGATTTCGGCCCGGCGCATTTCGCCGAAGCCATTGCCGAATATGCCCGCCGCGAGCGACGGTTCGGTGCACGGCCAGCCTGATCCCGCCCCCGCGCCGACGCCGCCCGCCCCCCGCTTCCGCTGGGGCGATCTGCGCACGCGCGCGATTTCGGCCGCCCTGCTGGCGCCGGCGGCGCTGGCCTGCCTGTGGTTCGGCGCCGGGTGGTGGACGGCGCTGCTGGCGGTGGCCGCCACCGGGCTGGCGGTGGAATGGGTGCAGCTATGCGGCGGCCGGCTCGCCAGCCCGACAGGGGCGGTTGTTCTGCTGGCCGTGCTCGCCGCCGGCGCCATGGCCCGTATCGACCACGCGCTGATCGGCCTGTACGTGGTGGGGGCCGGCTTCCTGCTGGCCTGGGGCCTGGGCCGGCGGGCCAGCCTGGCCGCCGGCATCCCCTATCTCGGCTGCGCCATTGTGGCGCTCGCCTGGCTGCGCGGCGACGACGCAACCGGCCGCGACAACGTGCTGTTCCTGCTGCTGGTGGTGTGGGCGAGCGACATCGGCGCCTACGCGGCGGGGCGCCTGATTGGCGGGCCGAAGCTGGCCCCCCGCATTTCGCCATCAAAGACCTGGTCCGGAGCGGTCGGCGGCCTCGCCGGCGCCTCGGCGATCGGTGTTGCCGCGGCGCTGGCCCTGCACGGGGGAACGGTCGCGCACATCCTGCCGGTGGCCGCCGGCATCGGCATCGCGGCCCAGATTGGTGACCTCCTGGAGAGCGCAGTGAAGCGGCATTACGGCGTGAAGGATTCGGGCTGGCTGATCCCTGGCCATGGCGGCCTGCTCGACCGCCTCGACGGCCTGCTTACCGCTGCCCCGGTGGCGGCATTGCTGGCGGCATTGCTGGCGGCGGCCGCAGGGCGCGGCGTGGAGTTGTGGCGATGAAAACCGTTCCCGTGAAGACGATTACCGTCCTGGGCAGCACCGGCAGCATCGGCACCCAGACCGTCGAGTTGCTGGAAGCCGATCCAGCGGCCTTCCGTGTGGTCGCCCTGGTGGGCGGGCGCAACGTCACCCTGCTGGCCCGGCAGGCCCGCACCCTGCGCGCCCGCCGCGCCGTCATTGCCGACCCTGCCGGCCACACGGCCCTGGCCGAGGCGCTGGCCGGCACCGGCATCGAGGTCGCCAGCGGTGCCGAGGCGGTGGTCGAGGCCGCGTCGCTGGATGCCGAGTGGACGATGTGCGCCATCACCGGTGCGGCCGGCCTGCCCTCGACCCTCGCCGCCATCCGCCGCGGAAAATCGGTGGCGCTGGCCAACAAGGAGGCGCTGGTCTGCGCCGGCGAGGTCATGCTGCGTGCCGTGCGTGAACACGGCGCCACCCTGCTGCCGGTCGATTCGGAGCACAACGCCATCTTCCAGTCGATGGCCGACGGCAACCACGGCGCAGTGGAAAAAATCGTGCTGACCGCCTCCGGCGGCCCGTTCCGCACCGCTTCGCTGGAAGAAATGCGCGCGGCCGGACCGGAAGCGGCGCTCAAGCATCCGGTCTGGTCGATGGGCGCGAAAATCTCCATCGACAGCGCCACCATGATGAACAAGGGCCTCGAGCTGATCGAGGCGGCCCGCCTGTTCGCATTGCCGTCGGCGCAGATCGGCGTGCTGATCCACCCGCAATCCGTGGTGCATGGGCTGGCCTATTACAGCGACGGCAGCGTGCTGGCCCAGCTCGGCAGCCCCGATATGCGGGTGCCGATCGCCCATACGCTGGCCTGGCCGGGCCGTATCTCCACGCCGGCGCGGCGGCTCGACCTTGCCGCGGTGGCCCGGCTGGAATTCTTCGAACCCGACCTCGACCGGTTTCCCGCTCTCGTTCTCGCGCGCGATGCCTTGCAGGCGGGCGGGGGCGCCCCCACCATCTTGAGCGCCGCCAACGAAGTTGCGGTGGAAGCGTTTCTGTCGCGCCGGATCGGCTTTCTCGACATTGCCGGCACCGTGGCGCGTGTTCTTGACGAGATGGGCGACCTGCCGGCGGACACGCTGGACGAGGTGATCGATCTCGATCTGCGTGCCCGTGCCGCGGCCGGCCGGATCTGCGCAACGCTCGCTTCGGCCGCCTGAGGAGAGCATGTTCGATTTCCTGCCCGAGTTCCTGCGCACGCCGGTGGCCTTTGCCATCGTCCTGGGCGTGCTGGTGTTCATCCACGAGCTAGGTCACTACGTGGCGGCACGCTGGGTTGGCGTGCACGTCGAAACCTTCTCCATCGGCTTCGGACGCCCGCTGGTGTCCTGGACCGACCGGCTCGGCACGGTCTGGAAGATCGCCTGGATCCCGCTCGGTGGTTACGTGAAGATGCATGGCCAGGAGCGGCCGGAGGACGTGTCGGACGAAGAGCGTGCCGCCTGGCAGCCTGGGCGCACCTTCCACGAGAAGTCGGTCGGCGCCCGCGCCATTGCGGTGGCCGCCGGGCCGATCGCCAATTTCCTGCTCGCCATCGTGCTGTTTGCCGTGCTGTTCGCGACGGTCGGCCGCACCATCGGCTTGCCGGTGGTGGGTGAGATTGTCGCCAACTCGGCCGCGTCCCGCGCCGGGCTGCAGGTTGGCGACCGTATCGAAACGATCGACGGCCGGCCGGTCCATCGCTTCGAGGAGGTTCAGCGCGCGGTTGCCGCCAGCCCCGAGCAGGCGCTGCATCTGACGGTGGCCAGCGGCGGCGCCAGCCGTGACGTGACCGTGGTCCCCGATGCGCGCGATGCGGGCGGACACAAGGTCGGCGTGCTGGGCATCCGTGGCGGCGCAGTCGAATACGAGCAGCTCTCTCCCTGGGAGGCTCTGCCCGCCGGCGTGGAGCAGACCTGGGACGTGACCGTACAGACCCTGTCCGGCGTGTGGGGAATGATCGCCAAGAATCGCGGCACCGAGGATCTCGGCGGGCCGTTGCGCATCGCCCAGCTATCCGGCCAGGTGGCGCAGCTTGGCACGGCCAGTCTGGTGTCGTTCATTGCCCTGCTGTCGGTAAACCTCGGGCTGATCAACCTGTTCCCTATCCCGGTGCTGGATGGGGGCCATCTGCTGTTCTATCTGGTCGAGGCCGTGCGCGGGCGCCCGCTGCCGCAGCGCGCGCAGGAATATGGGTTCCGGGCCGGTCTGGCGCTGATTTTGTGCCTGTTCGTGTTCGCGACGTGGAACGATCTGGGGCATATCGGCATTATTCGCTGGGTGACCGGGCTGATCGGGTAAGGAAGCAAGGCCAGGGCTCTGCCCTGGACCCGCCAAGGGGCAGTGGCCCCTTGGAACCCACTCTTTAAATAGATGGGGTCCAGGGGCCTCTCGGCCCTTGGCGGGTCCAGGGCGGAGCCCTGGCCTTCCTTTCTACAAATCCTCCACCCGCTCCACCCCCGGCAGAATTTTCACCGCCTGCGCCAGACGCGGCGAAACATTGAAGCCCCCCGGCAGGATGATTTCGACGTTCTGTTCGGCGTCGATCCGCGGCACCAGCACGACGCGGCCCCGGCCGCGTCCCTCGCGTTCGAGCAGCGTGCGGATATGCGGCACCGCCTCGGTTTTCTGCAGCCAGACGCGCATGCCGGCACCGGCCTGCGAGGCGGCGGCGTCGAGCGGAGCCACATCATGCGCGGTGATCCGTAGCGCCTCGCCTTCCAGGCGGATGTCGGCGGTGACGAGAAGCGAGGCGCCGGCGATGAGAAGCTCGCGCGAGCGGGCCAGCACTTCCGAGAAGCAGGTAACCTCGTAGGAACCGCCTGAGTCCGACAGGCGCACCCAGGCCATGCGGCTGCCCGTGCGGGTAATTCGTTCCTTGCTCGCGATGACGCTGCCGGCGATTTTCACCCGGGCCGGACCGGATTGGGCGCGGGATTCGAGTTGGTTGCTGGCGACCACGCCGAGACGGCGCAGGGCGGCGCCATAAGCATCGAGCGGGTGGGAGGTGAGGTGGAAGCCGATGGCTTCGGCCTCGAAGGCGAGGCGGTCCATCGGGTCCCAGTCCGGCAGGTCGGGCACACCGAGCTCATCCATCCGACGCTTCCATGCGTCGTTGGGAACCGCCGACTGCTTGCGGATCGTGCCACTTCCATTGTCACGGCTGTCGGTTGCACCGAATA
This sequence comes from uncultured Alphaproteobacteria bacterium, assembly GCA_963709085.1. Lineage (GTDB taxonomy): Bacteria > Pseudomonadota > Alphaproteobacteria > Acetobacterales > Acetobacteraceae > Rhodovastum. The sequence continues at coordinate 1,020,191 of CAVPVB010000007.1, read as the reverse complement.
GCGCCTGCTGGCCGCTCTCCCGCTCCTGCGCGGCAGCTAGTGCCCGGCGGAGTACAAGTTCCGCGGCATCGAAAGCACGCTTTCGATTTTCCTTCGGAACCAATTTATCGAATGCACCTGCGCGAACAAGATTCTCGACCTGCATCCGGTTCAAGTGCTTGGGATCGATTCGCGAAGCGAAGTCAACGAGGTCCGTAAATGGGCGATCACCGCGGGCGGCAACGACCGTTTGCATCGCGGCCATGCCGACCTTCTTCACCGCGGCGAGCGCGTAACGGATGCAAAGCTTCCCGTCGGCATCATCCTCCAGGACAAAATCCGCGCCGGAGCGGTTGATGTCGGGCGGCAGCACACGGATGCCCATGCGCGTCGCCTCCTGCCGCTGCGCCGCGAGCTTGTCGGTGTTGTTGATGGCCAGCGACATGCAGGCGGCGAGGAACGCCTCCGGATGGTTCGCCTTCAGCCAGGCGGTCTGGTAGGAGAGCAGCGCATAGGCGGCGGCGTGCGACCGGTTGAAGCCGTAATCGGCAAACTTGGCCATGAGGTCGAAAACCTCTTCGGCCTTGGCGGCGGGAATGCCGCGGGCGGTGGCGCCGGCGACGAAAATTTTCCGCTGCGCCTCCATCTCGGCGCGGATTTTCTTGCCCATCGCCCGGCGCAGCAGGTCGGCCGCCCCCAGGCTGTAGCCCGCCATCTTCTGGGCGATCTGCATCACCTGTTCCTGGTAGACCATGATGCCGTAGGTCGGGGCCAGGATGTCGCGGATATCCTCGTGCGGCGGTTCCCATTTCTCGCCGTGCTTGCGCTGGCAATAGGCGGGAATGTTGGCCATCGGCCCCGGGCGATACAGCGCGCCGGCGGCGATCAAATCCTCGAAACAGTCGGGCCGCATCTGCCGGAGCACATCGCGCATGCCCTGACTTTCAAACTGGAACACCCCGCCGGCATCGCCGCGCTGGAGCATGTCGTAGGTGGGCTTGTCGTCGAGCGGCAGATGGTCGAGATCGATGTCGATGTTGCGGGCATGCAGGAACGCAACGGCACGCTGCAGGATGGTCAGGGTGGTCAGGCCGAGGAAGTCAAATTTCACCAGGCCGGCCTGCTCGACGTATTTCATCGAGTATTGGGTGACCAGAAAATCGGATTTCGGATCGCGGTAGATCGGCACCAGTTCGGTCAGCGTGCGGTCGCCGATCACCACGCCGGCGGCATGGGTGCTGGCGTGGCGGTAGAGCCCCTCGATCTGCAGGGCGATTTCCAGCAGGCGGCGCACAGATTCATCGTCAACGCGCATCTGCTGCAGCTTGGGCTCGCCGTCCACGGCCTGCTGCAGCGTGACCGGCTTGGCCGGGTTGTTGGGGATCAGCTCGGCAACCTTGTTGACCTGGCCGAACGGAAGTCCGAGCACCCGGCCCACGTCGCGAACCGCGGCGCGGGCCTGCAGCTTGCCGAAGGTGATGATCTGGGCGACCCGGTCGGCGCCGTATTCGCGGCGGACATAGGCGATGACTTCGTCGCGGCGGTCCTGGCAGAAATCGATGTCGAAATCGGGCATCGATACGCGTTCGGGATTGAGGAAGCGCTCGAACAGCAGCGAAAAGCGGATCGGGTCGAGGTCGGTGATGGTCAGCGCCCACGCCACCACCGAGCCGGCGCCGGACCCGCGGCCGGGACCGACCGGAATGCCCTGCCCCTTCGCCCACTGGATGAAATCGGCGACGATGAGGAAATAGCCGGGGAAACCCATGCGGGCGATGACGTCGAGCTCGTAGGCCAGGCGCGCGCGGTATTCCTGTTGGGTGGCCGGGTCGGCCCGCATGGTGGCGAGGCGGCGTTCCAGGCCCTCGGTCGCCATGGCGCGCACCGTTTGGTCTTCCGTGCTGCCGGGGCGCACCTTGGGGCAGACCGGCAGCAGGGGCTTGCGGGTTTCCGCCATCACCGCGCAACGCCGCGCGATCGCCAGCGTGTTGTCGCAGGCTTCGGGCAGATCGGCGAACAGGGCGCGCATCACCCGGGCGGGCTTGAACCAGTGCTCCGGGGTGACGCGGCGGCGGTCGCGTTCGGAAAGCAGACGGGCCTCGGCGATGCAGAGCAGGGCGTCGTGCGCCTCGTGCATCTCGGGCTTGGCGAAGAAACAATCGTTGGTGGCGACCAGCGGGAGGCTCGCGGCGTCGGCCAGCGCGATCAGGCCGGGCTCGATCGCCTTTTCCACCGGCAGGCCGTGGCGGTGCAACTCCATCACCGTGCGGTCGGGGAACGCCTCGGCGAATCGCGCGAGCAGATTTTCCGCCTCCTGCTTCTGGCCCTCCGCCAGCAGGCGGGCGAGCGGACCCTGCGTGCCGCCGGTAAGGAAAAGCAGGCCGGCGGCGTGCTCGCAGATACGGGCGAGCGGCAATTGCGGCTTCAGGCCGGGATCGGTCTCCAGGAAGCCGGCGGAGGAAAGGCGCTGGAGGTTGGCGAAGCCTTCCGCGGTCTGGGCGAGCAACACCACCGGATCGGGGGCGAGGCGCGGATTGTCCTCGCGCGCGATGGCGATCTGGCAGCCGATGATGGGCTGCACGCCACGGGCGGCGCAGGCCTGGGAGAATTCGAGCGCGCCGAACAGATTGCCCGAATTGGCGATGGCCACCGCGGGCATGGCGGCGTCGCGGGCCAGGGCCGCGATCTTGTCGGCTTTGATGGCGCCTTCGCTGAGCGAATAGCTGGAATGGACTCGGAGATGGACGAAATCGGCGTGCGGCATGGGGGCGTTTGTACGTCGCCGCGCCCAGGCCGGAAAGCGCGGCGGTTGACCGGTCGCCCTGCCGTGACGACACTTGCGTCAATCCCCGGAAGGTCCATTGCCATGTTCCATCGGCCCATGCTGGCGTTCTTCCTGCTCGCCGGTGCCGTCGCGCCGACCCTCGCCGCGGCGCAGGACCGTCCCTTGATGACGCCGTCCCGCGACGTTGCCATCACTTACCGGATGATCGGCCCGCGCCCCGGCAATCTGCACATGAGCATCCAGGCCAGCACCGGCCTTTCCCGCGTGGAAGCCCCCAGCCAGCGCGGCTACGCGATCGTTGACCGCAAGGCCAGGCAGATGATTTTGGTGATGAGCGACAAGCACATGTATCTGGAAATCCCGATCCCGCCCGGGCAGCAACGCTCACCGGAGCTTGACCCGACGACGCGGTTCACCCGTCAGGGGACCGGGGTGGTGGCCGGCCTGGACTGCACGGTCTGGAACTACACCGGAGAGCACGCCACCGGCACCGCCTGCATCACCGATGACGGCGTCATGCTCCGCGTGCAGGACGGCGCCAGCCAGCATGGAATGGAAGCCACCGAGGTGACCTACGCGCCGCAGCCGGACGCCGATTTCCGCCCGCCGCCGGGCTTCACGCAGCAGCAATTGCCGCAGACGGATGGCGGCGCGCCAGCAGGCGGCCCGCCGGTGCGCTGAGGCGGGTGCGCTGAGGTTACAGCGGCACCACCCGCCCCTCGCGCAGCGTCACCGTCCGGTCCATCCGCGCCGCCAGTTCCGGGTTATGCGTGGCGATCAGTGCCGCCACGCCCTGCGCCCGCACCGCGTGCAGCAACTCCTCGAACACCGACGCCGCCGTCGCCACGTCCAGATTGCCGGTGGGCTCGTCGGCCAGCAGCACGCGCGGGGCATTGGCCATCGCCCGCGCGATCGCCACACGCTGCTGCTCGCCGCCCGACAGCTTGCCAGGCAGATGGTCCACCCGCGCCCCCAGGCCGAACGAGTCCAATAACGCCCGCGCCCGCGGTTCGGCCGCCTGGCGCGACTTGCCGGCGATCATCTGCGGCAGCACGACGTTTTCCAGCGCGGTGAATTCGGCGAGCAGGTGATGGAACTGGTAGACGAAGCCGATGCCGTCACGGCGGATGGCCGTGCGCTCGGCATCGCCCAGCGCGCCGGCATCGCGGCCATCGACGAATACACGGCCGCTGTCCGGCTTCTCCAGCAATCCGGCCAGATGCAGCAGCGTCGACTTGCCGGCGCCGGACGGCGCCACCAGGGCCACGATCTCGCCGGCATGCAGCGCCAGATCGGCGCCGCGCAACACCGGCAACTCGCCGCCACCGCTGCGAAAGACGCGCACCACGTTGCGCAGTTCCAGCGGGGAAAATTGCGGCGGGGTTTCCTTATTCACTGCGCAACGCCTCGACCGGGTCGGTGCGCGCCGCCCGCCAGCTTGGATACAGGGTGGCCAGCAGCGACAGCACCAGCGCCATCCCCACCACCTGCGCCACCTCGGGCCACTGCACCACCGCCGGCAGGCGGGACAGGAAATAGACCTCGGGATTGAACAGGTTGGTCCCCGTCAGCCCCTCCAGCCAATGCCGGATGGTCTCGATGTTGAGGCAGAAGACAATGCCGAGCAGCGCCCCCGCAACCGTCCCCGCCACGCCGACGCTGGCGCCGCACAGCAGAAAAATCCGCATGATCGCCCCCTGCCCTGCCCCGAGCGTGCGCAGCACGGCGATGTCACGCGTCTTGTCCTTCACCATCATGATGAGCGACGACACAATGTTGAACGCCGCCACCAGGATAATCAGGGTCAGAATAAGGAACATCACGTTCCGCTCGACCTCGACGGCGGCGAAGAAGCTGTTGTTGCTCTGGGTCCAGTCGATCACGCTCACGCGCTCCCCGGCCAGGGCGGCACGGATGGCGCGGCTGACCGGCTGCACACGGTCCGGGTCGGCGGTGATCACCTCGATCTGGGTCGCGGCATCCGGCACGCGGAAGAACACCTGTGCCGCCTCGATCGGCAGAAACACGAAGCCGGTATCGGCCTCGTTGAAACCGACCTGGAAAATCGCCACCACCTTGTAGGCGCGGATGCGCGGGATATTGCCCACCACCGTCGCCTGGCCCTGCGGTGAAATCAGTTCCAGCCGGCTGCCCACCCCCAGGCCCAGGCGCTGCGCCAGCCCGATGCCAATCGCCACCGCATCATCGCCACCGAACCCGTCCAGCGAGCCGGCCAGGATGTGGTCGGACACCACATGCAACTGCCGGAGATCGGCCTGGCGCACCCCGCGCACCAAGCCGCCTACATAGGCCCCACCCCGCTCGGTGGTGAGTCCGACCTGGCCCTCGACCACCGGCATGGCAGCGACCACACCGGGCACCGCCCGGATGCGCGCCGTGAGGGCATCAAAATTCACCAGCGGCGCCCCCGACGCATACACGCCGAGATGCCCGTTCAGGCCGAGAATGCGACCCATCAACTCAATGCGAAACCCATTCATCACGCTCATGACGATGATGAGCGTGGCTACCCCCAAGGCAATGCCGACCAGGGAAAATCCGGCAATGACGGAGACGAACCGCTCGCCGCGACGGGCACGCAAATAACGGCCGGCGACGGCGCGCTCGAATGCGTTGAACATGGGTCAGGCCGTGGCAAGCCGGGGCGTTGCCCCGGACCCCACCAGGGCTTCGCCCTGGACCCACCAGGGGCCAGAGGCCCCTGGACCCCGCTCATTGGAGGATTGTGGATAGAGGGGGGTGAGGAGATGCATCGGCCCCTCCTCACCCCCCTCTATCCACAATCCTCTAAACGAATGGGTTCCAAGGGCCTGAGGCCCTTGGTGGGGTCCAGGGGCAAAGCCCCTGGTGGGGTCCGGGGCAACGCCCCGGCTTGCTGCGGTCCTGATCATGCTCCCGCAATCCGCGCGAGTGCGTCGGCGACGGTTACTTCCGCGCGTTCGCCGGTGCTGCGGCGCTTGAGTTCCACTTTGCCGGCCGCCGCGCCGCGGGGGCCGACCACGATTTGCCAGGGGTGGCCCATCAGGTCGGCGTCGGCGAATTTCACCCCGGCGCGGTCTTCGCGGTCGTCGTAGAGCAGGTCGGCGCCGTGTCGGCTGTAGATATCGGTGCAGATGGCCTCGCAGGCGGCATCGCCTGCCTTGAGGTTCAGCAGGGCGGCTTTCCAGGGGGCCACGCTGTCAGGCCAGACGATGCCGGCATCGTCGTGCGAGGCCTCGATGATGGCGCCGACCAGGCGGGAGACGCCGATGCCGTAGCTGCCCATGTGCGGCACCACCGGGCGGCCATCGGGGCCGGCGATGCTGAGGCCCATGGGCTCGCTGTATTTGGTGCCGAAGTAGAAGATGTGGCCGACCTCGATGCCGCGGCCTTCACGCCGCTCCGTCACCCCTTCCCAGGCGGCGGGGTCGTGCTTCTCATCGGTGGCGGCGTAGGGGGTGGTCAGGCGCTCATAGAAACGGGCGAGGTCGGTATTGGAATCGAAGGAGAATTCGCCGGAAGCCGGATCGATCTGTTCAAAGGCGGCGTCGTAGTACACTTGGCTTTCGCCGGTGGGGGCAAGAATAATGAATTCGTGGCTGAGGTTGCCGCCGATCGGGCCGGTATCGGCGACCATCGGAATGGCTTTCAGGCCGAGACGCTGGAAAGTGCGCATGTAGGCCAGCATCATCTTATGGTAGGATATCACCGCGCCCTCGTAGTCGAGATCGAAGGAATAGGCGTCCTTCATGAGGAACTCGCGGCCGCGCATGACGCCGAAGCGCGGGCGGACCTCATCGCGGAATTTCCACTGGATGTGGTACAGGTTCTGCGGCAGCTCGCGGTAGGATTTGACCGACTGGCGGAAGATGTCGGTGATCATTTCTTCATTGGTCGGTCCGTACAACATTTCGCGATCATGGCGGTCGCGAATGCGCAGCATTTCCGGGCCGTAAGCGTCGTAACGGCCGCTCTGACGCCATAGATCGGCGGCCTGGATGGTCGGCATCAGGATTTCCTGGGCGCCGGCGGCGTCCTGCTCCTCGCGGACGATGCGGGCGATGTTCTGCAGCACTCGCCAGCCGGCCGGCAGCCAGGCATAGATGCCGGCCGAGGTTTGCCGCACCAGGCCGGCGCGCAGCATCAGGCGATGCGAGGCAATCTGCGCCTCGGCCGGGGTTTCCTTGAGCGTCGGCACGAGGCTGCGGGAAAGGCGCATGGCGGGCATCCGTGTATGGGTGGCGGGCAGCGGCGGACCCTAGCCTTGGATGGGGCGCGTCGCCAGACGGCATTCGGCCGGGCGCGCATACAATCGAATTAGTCCTGCGTGCAACCAGTTACACTAAGTAAGATTTGTGCGTTGCACAAAGAAAGCGCGCAATAAATTCTCCCTGAGCCATAGCTGGGCGAACGAAAACGCGTGACGCCATGATAAGGATCGTATAGAAAGAAAAAAGGCCCGCACGCCTCAGGGCGCAGCGGGCCAAGTTTAGGGAGGAAACGCCAGTCACACGGCAGGAAGGAGGAAACAATCCTCTTCCTGTCCGTGATGATGAACTGGCTACCGAGTTTGGTCCAACAGAATTTCGCCTGAATATCATGGAATTTTGGCCGTTCGGACGAGGAATGGCGCAACTGCGTGCAAGCGGCGAGCACGGCTTGGGCAGGTGCCTATCCTGTAGGCGACAACGCGAGACCCGGCCGAGGGGCTGCCCTCGGCCGGGTCATTTGTCATCAAACCCGCAGCAGATGCACGTCCACCAGCGGCCGCTTCTGCAGCCGACGGCCAAGGGCGCGGCGCAGCGCGGTCTTGGAGGCCTCAACCAATGCGGCATCGTCACGCCGCAGCGGCGCCGGCAGGTCGGCCATGGCCTCGGCCAGTTCGTCGGCGATGCGGCCGGTTTCCGGGTCGTCGGCCTCGAACAGGCCGGGGGCGCTGATGCGCGGGCGGCCGCGCAGTCTGCCGGCCTCGTCCACCGCCACGCTGGCGATCGCGATCCCGTTGAACAGCATGCGGCGGCGCGCGCCCATGACACCGCCGGTCAACGCCACCAGGCGGTTGCCGTCCAGCACCAGGCGGCCGACCGGGGCGCTGTCGATCACCTCGACCCGGCCGGGCGCCAGATTGAGGATGTCGCCGTCCTCCAGCAGAACCGGGGTGATGCCGGCCTCATGCGCCAGCTCGGCATGGGCGGAAAGATGGCGCCATTCGCCGTGCACTGGCACCGCCACCGGCGGCTTCACCAGGCGGTACAGGCGGCGCAGTTCGTCGCGGGCGGGATGGCCGGAAACATGGATCATGTGATCGGCATCGGTCATCAGCCGCACGCCGCGACGCACAAGATTGTCCTGCACCGTGCCGATGGCGCGCTCGTTGCCCGGGATGACGCGGCTGGAGAACACCACCGTGTCGCCCTCGCCCAGCTCGATGCGCGGGTGCTGGTCCAGCGCGATGCGGGCCAGCGCCGAGCGCGGCTCGCCCTGGCTGCCGGTGACCAGGATCAACAGGTTGTCGTCGGAGATATCGCTCGCGTCGTCTTCGCTGGCGAAGGGCGGGATGCCGGCGAGGTAGCCGCATTCGCGGGCGGCGGTGTCGATGTTGCGCAGCGAGCGGCCAACCACGGCGACGGTGCGGCCGGCATCGCGGGCGGCCAGCGCGACCGATTCCAGCCGGGCAACGTTGCTGGCGAAACAGGTGACCGCCACCCGTCCGCGCAGCGAGCGGATGAGTGCGGACAGCGAGCGCCGCACATCGGCTTCCGAGCCAGAATGTCCCTCCACCATGGCGTTGGTGGAGTTGCAGATCATGGCCAGAACGCCTTCCTCGCCCAGCTTCGCCAGTGCCGCCTCGTCCGAGCGCGGGCCGATCAGCGGGTCGGGGTCGAGCTTCCAGTCGCCGGTATGGAACACGGTGCCGGCCGGGGTGCGGATGACCAGCGCCTGCGCCTCGGGGATGGAGTGCGTCATGCGGATGAACTGCAGCGAGAAGGGCGGCAGTTCGAAGCTGCCGCCGGGCGGCACCACCCGCACCGGCACCTCGTTCAGCAGTTGCGCCTCGCCCAGCTTGCGGCGCAGCACGGCGGCGGCGAACGGGGTGAGGTAGACCGGACAGCGCAGCGAGCGCCACAGATGCGCGACCGCCCCGATATGGTCCTCGTGGGCATGGGTAATGACCAGACCCACCAGCCGCTCGCGCCGCTCGGCGATGAAGGCCGGGTCGGGCATCATGATGTCCACTTCGGGGTGCTCGGACCCGCCGAAGCCGATGCCACAATCCACCGCCAACCAGGACCCGCCGCAGCGGTACAGGTTCAGATTCATCCCGATCTCGCCGGTCCCGCCCAACGGCAGGAAGGCCAGATCCGTATTTGCGCGCACCATCGCTCAGCCCGCTCCGTCAGCTTCCCGCCAGCGCGGGCTGCGTTCAATCATGGTCAGGCAAAAGACGTGCCCGGTCACGGCTTAATGTGGGGACCGGGTTCTGCTCCGCCAACATCCGAAGCCCGTCGAGCGTAAGATCCGGGTCGATATGGCCGATTACCATCGTACCCTCGGCCAGCAGCGGGGCCAGACCGCCGGTGCCGATGACCTTCAGCCGGCCGCCGTACTCGGCCTGAATGCGCGCGACCAGACCCTCGATCATGGCCACATAGCCCCAGTAGATGCCGGACTGCATGGCGGCAACGGTATTGCGCCCGATCACCGCCTGCGGCCGGCCGATGCCGATGCGCGGCAGCCGGGCGGCGGCCCGGTGCAGCGCCTCGATGGACAGGTTGATGCCCGGGGCGATGACGCCGCCCATGTAGGAGCCCTCGGCATCCACCACGTCGAAGGTGGTGGCGGTGCCGAAATCGATCACCACCAGCGGACCGCCATAGGAACGGTGGCTGGCGAGCGCGTTCAGCAGGCGATCGGCGCCGACCTCGCTCGGGTTGTCGATCTTGATGTTGAAGCCCCAGTTGACCGTCGAACGGGCGATCAGCGGCTCCACGTCGAACCAGTCGCGCACCAGCCGGCGCAGATGATACAGCGCCGCCGGCACCACGGTGCCGATCACCGCGGCGGTGATGTCGGTGCGGCTGAGACCGGCGTGCTGCAGCAGGGTGAGCAGCCAGACCGCATATTCGTCGGACGTGCGCTGCGGGTCGGTGGCGATGCGCCAGGTGCCGCGCCAGCCGGCGCCGTCATGCACCGCCGCCACCACGTTGGTGTTGCCAGCATCGATCACCAGCAGCATTGGCACCCCCGCCATCCGTCAGACTCCGTTCCCGATCGTCACTTCGCCGGCGGCGAAGGCATGCACACGCCCGCCGGCCTGCAGCAGCAGCGAGCCATCCTCGCCCAGCCCGGCAAACGAACCGCCCAGCGTCCGGTCGCCGAGGCGCAGGGTGAGGCGCGTACCCTCCGCCGGCGCACGGGCGAGAAAGGCGGCACGCACCGGGGCGAAACCGGCACGGGCGCGCACGCCGCTCCAGCGCGCCAGCGCTTCCAGCACCTGCCAAGCCAGGGTCTCGGGCGGCGGTGGCCTCCCGACCTCGGCCAGACAGGCGGTGGGGCGGTCCGGCACATCCGGGGCGATCGCCAGATTGGCACCGAATCCCAGCGAGAGCCAGGACAGACCGCCCTGCCCGTCGGCCGCGCTCTCGGCCAGGATGCCGGCGATCTTGCGGCCGTGCAGCAGCACGTCGTTCGGCCATTTCAACGCGAGTGCCGCCCCGCCTTCGGCCATTTCGCCCGGCAGATGGAGCGACAGCGCCTCGGCCAGCGCCACCCCGGCCAGCAGCGACCATTGCGACGCCTCGCGCGTCGGGCCGCCCGGCCGCAGCAACGCCGAGAGGAACAGGTTGCCCGCGGCCCCCGCCCATGGCCGGCCATGGGTGCCGCGACCGGCGGTCTGCCGGCGCGCCAGGATGGCCAACCCCTCCGGCTCGCCGGCCTCGCCGCCAAGGCGGCAGAGGTCGGCGGTGGAAGGGAGGCTTTCGTAAACCGCCAGCCGCCACGCGATCGATGCGGTCATAGGCCCCTGGTGGGGTCGGGGGCAGCGCCCCCGCAGCCGTAAAGTCCAGCCTGATCGGATCTCACCAGGCGAGCGCCCTGGCCGCTGCCTCAGCCGCCGCGATGAAGGGCGCGGGGATCACGAAGAAGAAGGTGGTGAACAGGGCACCGGCGGCGGCGACGACGGATATCGAGGCCGGACGGGCATCGAACGGCGCCTCGGCCGGGTCGAAGTAGATCACCTTGATGATGCGGATGTAATAAAAGGCGCCGATCACGCTGGTGAGCACGCCGATCACCGCGAGCGTCCACAGCCCGGACTGCACGGCGGAGGTGAAGATGAAATACTTGCCCCAGAAGCCGGCGAAGGGCGGGATGCCGGCCATGCTGAACATGAAGATGGCGAAGGCCACCGCCAGCCCGGGGTCGGTCCGCGACAGGCCGGCGAGGTCGGAAATCTGCTCCAGCATCCGCCCGCGCCGGCGCATGGCCAGGATGCAGGCAAAGGTGCCGGCGGTCATGAACACGTAGGTGAGCATGTAGATCAGCACGCCGCGCAGCCCGGCCTGGCTGCCGGCAGCGAGGCCGATCAGCGCATAGCCCATGTGGCCGATCGAGGAATAGGCCATCAGCCGCTTGATATTGCGTTGGCCGATGGCGGCCAGCGAGCCGAGCAGCATGGACAGGATGGACACCAGGATGATGACCTGCTGCCACTGCACCAGCAAATGGCCGAACGGGGTGGCCATGACCCGCACCAGCAGGGCGACGGCGGCCACCTTCGGCGCAGTGGCCAGGAACGCGGTGACCGGCGTGGGCGCGCCTTCGTAGACATCCGGCGTCCACATGTGGAACGGCACGGCGGAGACCTTGAAGGCGAGGCCGGCGACGACGAACACGAGGCCGACAATCAGCCCTGGCGAGCCGTGCGCCGGATCGGACAGCACCTGGGCGATCTTGCCGAACTCCATGGTGCCGGAAAAGCCGTAGACCAGGGAAATGCCGTACAGCAGAAGCCCCGACGCCAGCGACCCCAGGACAAAAAATTTCAGCCCGGCCTCGGCGCTGCGCAACTCGTCGCGGGCGAAGGCGGCGAGCACGTAGGTCGCCAGCGCCTGCAGTTCCAGCCCGAGATAGAGCGACATCAGGTTGGTGGCCGAGGCCATCACCAGCATGCCGACGGCGGCATACAGCATCAGCACCGGAAACTCGAACCGGCGCATATTGGCGTGCTCGCTGTAGTCGAGCGAGAGAACAACGCCGAGCGTGGCGGCAATGATGACCAGCACCTTGATGAAGGTGCTGAAGCTGTCGACCGTGAACAGCCCGTTATAGCCCTGGCCGGTGTGCCCGGCGACGATCATGAGGGCGACGACCAGGAAGGCGCCGATCGTGAGCATGGAGCAGATGAAAAAACTGTCGCGCTTTTGCAGCACGCCGATCAGCAGGATGGCCATGCCGCTGATCGACAGCACGATCTCCGGCAGGGCGAGGGTCCAGTTCATTGCGGCAGAACTCCGGGTGGCAGCGCTCCGGCCAGCTTGACGGCAGCTTCCAGCGCGGCCCGGTGATGCTCCACCATGGCGCTGACACTGGCATCCCAGAACCCGGAGAAGCTGGAGGGGTAGATGCCCATCCAGAACGTGAGCAGCACCAGCGGCGCGAACACCGCCACCTCGCGCGGCGACAGGTCGAGAATAGCGCGCAGATCGGCGCGGGTGATGACGCCGAAGATGACGCGGCGGTACAGATAAAGCATGTAGGCCGCGCCCAGGATCATGCCCATCGACCCCAGCAGGGCGAGCCAGAAATTCACCTTGAAGGCGCCGACCAGCACCAGGAACTCGCCGACGAAGCCGGACGTGCCGGGCAGGCCGACGCTGGCCATGGTGAACAGCATGAACACGAAGGCATAGGCCGGCATTCGGTCGGCGAGGCCGCCATAGCGGGCGATCTCCCGCGTATGGATGCGGTCGTAGATGACGCCGACGCAGAGGAACAGCGCGCCGGAGACGATGCCGTGGCTGAGCATCTGGAACAGCGCGCCGGAGATGCCCTGGATGTTGAAGGTGAAGATGCCGATCGTCACCACGCCCATATGGGCAACGGACGAATAGGCGATCAGCTTCTTCATGTCCTCCTGCGCCAGCGCCACGTAGGAGGTGTAGATCACCGCCATCACGGACAGCGCGAAGATCAGCGGGGCGAGGCTGGCCGAGGCGTTGGGCAGCATCGGCACCGAGAAGCGCAGGAACCCGTAGGCCCCCATCTTCAGCAGCACGCCGGCCAGAATGACCGAGCCTGCGGTGGGGGCCTCGACATGGGCGTCCGGCAGCCAGGTATGCACCGGCCACATCGGCACTTTCACCGCAAACGAGGCGAGGAAGGCGAGGAACAGCCAGGTCTGCATCGACGCCGGGAACGGGGTGCGCAGCAGGGTTGGAATGTCGGTGGTGCCGGCGACATACCACATGAGCAGCAGCGCCAGCAGCATCAGGACGGAACCGGCCAGCGTGTAGAGAAAGAACTTGATGGCGGCATAGACCCGCCGCGGACCGCCCCACACCCCGATGATGAAATACATCGGAATCAGCACGCCCTCGAAGAACATGTAGAAGACGACGAAATCGAGGGCGCAGAACATGCCCACCATCATCGTCTCCAGCAGCAGGAAGGCGAGCATGAACTCGCGCACCCGGACGGTGATGGACTCCCAGCTCGCCACGATGCAGATCGGCGTCAGCGCCGTGGACAGCAGGACGAACAGGACGGAAATGCCGTCGACGCCGAGCTTGTAGGTGATGCCCCATTGCGGCAGCCAGGACGCAGTCTCGACGAACTGGAAACCGGGATCGGACTGGTCGAAATGGACCCATAGCAGCAACGACAACACGAACACGATCAGGCTGGTCCACAGCGCCGTCCAGCGCGCGTTGGCGGCGACCGATGCCTCGTCGCCGCGCACCGTGAGGATGACCGCAGCGCCGACCAGCGGCAGCCAGACGAGCAGCGAGAGCAGGGGGAAGCCGGCGGCGTTCATGGCACTCACCGCACGACCAGGAGAAGAAGAACGACGAAGCTGAGCACCACGACGCCGATCAGCATGACGAAGGCGTAGACCGCGATCGAGCCGGTCTGCAGCTTCACCATTTGCGCCGAGCCGTCGGCGGTGAGGGCGGCGATGCCGTTGGGCATGCCGTCGATGAGGGTGGCGTCGCCGACCTGCCATGCCAGGCGGGCAAGCCTGAGCGACGGGCGGACCAGCACCGCGTTGTACAGCTCGTCGAAATACCACTTGTTCAGCAGGAACCGGTAGAGCGGCTGCAACGCTTCGGCGAGCAGCACCGGCACCGACGGCGCCTCCACGTAGAACAGATAGGCGAGCAGAATGCCGGCCAGGCCGATCACGCTGGGCGACAGCCCGACCCAGTCCGGCAGCCCTTCCATGGCATGCAGCACATGGTTGCCGGGCCCGATCTGGATGGACTGGCCCCAGAACTGCCGCCACTCCGGACCGAGCAACTGGTCGTGAAAGCTGAAGCCGGTGACCAGGGCGCCGATGGCCAGCAGCACCAGCGGGATGGTCATCACCGGCGGACTTTCATGCACGTGCTTCATAGTGCGCGCATCCGCCCGCGGTCGGCCGTGGAAAGTGAGGATGATCAGGCGCCAGGAATAGAACGCCGTCAGGAACGCCGCCATCAGGCCGCACCAGAAGCCGTACTGGCCAATGGCCGTGTTGGCGGCCCAGGCTGCTTCCAGGATGGCGTCCTTCGAGTAATAGCCGGCGAACGGAAACACCCCGGCCAGCGCCAGGCTGCCGACCCAGAACACCGCGTAGGTCAGCGGGATCTTCTTCCAGATGCCGCCCATGCGGCGGATGTCCTGCTCATCGGACATGGCGTGGATGACGCTGCCGGCGGCGAGGAACAGCAGCGCCTTGAAGAAGGCATGCGTCAGCAGATGGAACATCGAGGCCTGGTAGGCCCCCACGCCGGCGGCGATGAACATGTAGCCAAGCTGCGAGCAGGTGGAATAGGCGATCACCCGCTTGATGTCGTTCTGCACGCAGCCGATGGTGGCGGCGAACAGCGCCGTGGAGGCGCCGATGAAGGTGACGAAGGCCAGCGCGTGCGGGGCATACTCCATCAGCGGCGAAAACCGCGCCATCAGGAACACGCCGGCGGTGACCATGGTGGCCGCGTGGATGAGGGCGGAAACCGGGGTCGGGCCTTCCATCGCGTCGGGCAGCCACACATGCAGGCCAAGCTGCGCCGATTTGCCCATCGCGCCGATGAAAAGCAGGATGCCGATGACTTCGTAGGCGCGCCAGGACGTGCCCAGCAAATGGTAGATGTCGTTCTGGTGCTGGCCGACGGCGGCGAAGATGGTGGAGAGCTCGACCGAGCCGAAGGTCCAGAACACCAGCGCGATGCCGAGCGCGAAGCCGAGATCGCCGATGCGGTTGACGATGAACGCCTTGATCGCCGCGGCGCAGGCACTGGGACGATCGTACCAGTAGCCGATCAGCAGGTAGCTCGCCAGCCCGACGCCTTCCCAGCCGAAAAACAGCTGCAGCAGGTTATCGCCGGTCACCAGCATGAGCATGGCGAACGAAAACAGGCTCAGGTAGCTGAAGAACCGCCAGATCGTCCCGTCATGGCTCATGTAGCCGACGCTGTAGATGTGGATCAGCGTGGCCACGCAGGTGACCATGGCCACCATGACGGCGGACAGCGCGTCGTAGCGCAGCGCCCAGTCCACGTGGAAGCTGCCGGCCTCCACCCAGGTGCCGAGTGAAACGACCCCGGGCGAGCCGCCCTGGTAGACGAGCTGGATGAAGGCATCGACGCCGCAGACCGAGGCCAGCAGCATGCACCCGATACTGACCGCCTGGGCGGCGCGGTCGCCGATGGCACGGCCGAAGAACCCGGCAACGGCGGAGCCGAACAGCGGCGCGAAGACGGCGACGGCGAACAGCATCGGCTCAGCCCTTCATCAGGTTCACGTCCTCGACCTCGATCGAGCCGCGGTTGCGGAAATAGATCACCACGATGGCGAGCCCGATCGCCGCCTCGGCGGCGGCCACGGTGAGGGTGAACATCACGAACACCTGGCCGACCATGTCGTCGAGCGCCGCCGAAAACGCCACCAGATTCAGATTGGCGGCGAGCAGGATCAGCTCGATCGACATCAGGATGATGATGACGTTCTTGCGGTTCAGGAAGATGCCGAAGATGCCCATCACCAGCAACAGCGCCGCAACGAGCAGATAATGGGAAAGGCCGACGACCATCATGAGTGGTGCCCTCCGTCCGGCGTGTGGGAGTTCTCCGCCGGCGCGGGCTCGGGCCGGTCCGGCTTGGGCCGCGATATGCCGAGCACCGCGATGCCGGCACGGCTCGGCACGTCCAGCAGCTCCAGCGTGTCGGCCGGGGTGCGGGCAATCTGGCGGGCGATGTTCTGGTGGCGCGAAAGGTTGCGGACGCGCAGCGTCAGCACGATGGCGCCGATCATTGCCACCAGCAGCACCAGCCCCGATGCCTGGAACAGGAATATGTAGTCGGTGTAAAGCAGGTGGCCGAGCTGGGCGGTGTTGTGCAGGCTCGCCGCGTGCGGTGCCAGCCGCAGCGTGGCCGCTTCCGGCGAGACCTTCCAGCCGCCCAGCACGATCGCCAGTTCGCCCAGCAATACCGCGCCGACCGCGAGCCCGACCGGCAGATAGCGCTGGTAGCCGCTGCGCAGAGCGGTGAAGTTCACGTCCAGCATCATCACGACAAACAGGAACAGCACCGCCACGGCGCCGACATAGACGATGACCAGGATCATCGCCAGGAACTCGGCACCGGCCAGCACAAACAACGCCGCCGCGTTGAAGAACGTCAGAATCAGGAACAGAACGGAGTGCACGGGATTGCGTGCCGATACCACCATGGCGGCCGAAAACAGCAGGATGGTGGCGAACACGTAGAAATAGACGACGGGGATCATCGCACTGTGCCGCCGGAGCGGTCGTGATGGGTGCTCATGCTCTTTCTCTCGGCCCTGGCTGTCGGCAGGCTTGCGCAGACATTCATGCGGATTCAGACCACCTTATCGTGCCGGCACCAGCCCGCCTGGCATTCATCGATCGGTCCACCCTGCGGATGTTCGCTTAACGGTAGGGGGCATCCATCTCCAGCCGGCGGGCCAGTTCCGGCTCCCAGCGATCGCCGTTCGCGAGCAGCTTCTCCTTGTTGTAGAGCAGCTCCTCGCGCGTCTCGGTGGCGAACTCGAAGTTCGGTCCCTCGACGATGGCGTCCACCGGGCAGGCTTCCTCGCACAGGCCGCAATAGATGCATTTGGTCATGTCGATATCGTAGCGGGTGGTCCGCCGCGATCCGTCCTCGCGCGGCTCGGCCTCGATGGTGATCGCCTGGGCCGGGCAGATCGCCTCGCACAGCTTGCAGGCAATGCAGCGCTCCTCGCCGTTCGGGTAGCGGCGCAGCGCATGTTCGCCTTTGAAACGCGGACTGATCGGCCCCTTCTCGTAGGGGTAGTTGATGGTGGCCCTTCGCCTGAAGATGTAGCTGAAGCTCAGCGCCATGCCGGTGAGCAGTTCGCCCATCAACATGCCGCGCGCGGTGCGGTCGATGAACCCCATCAGCGTGCTCCGGTTCGGTATGGGCGGGTGCAGGCAATCCAATTCCCGTCAGGCATGCGGCAACCAGCCGAAGGCCAGCAGGGCGCCGGCGGTGAGCACCAGCCAAAGCAGGGAAAACGGCAGAAATACCTTCCAGCCGAGACGCATGAGCTGGTCATAGCGATAGCGCGGAAACGTGCCGCGCACCCAGATGAACACGAACAGGCAGGCGCAGATTTTCAGGACGAGCCACAGCGGCCCGATCTGCGGCAGCAATCCGAACGGCCCATACCAGCCCCCCAGGAACAGGATGCTGGTCATGGTGCTCATCAAGATCATGTTGGTGTATTCGCCCAGGAAGAACAGGCCGAATGACATGCTGCTGTATTCGACGAAGAAGCCGGCAACGATCTCGCTCTCGCCCTCGGGAATGTCGAAGGGCGGCCGGTTGGTCTCGGCGAGGGTGGAAATGAAGAACACCACGAACATCGGAAACAGCGGAATGCAAAACCACATATGCTGCTGGGCGCGCACGATGTCGGTGAGGTTCAGGCTGCCGACGCAGAGCAGCACCGACACGAGGACGAACCCCATGGAGACTTCGTAGCTGACCATCTGCGCCGCCGAGCGCAGCGCCCCCAGGAAGGCGTATTTCGAGTTGCTCGCCCAGCCGGCGATGATGATGCCGTAGACGCCAAGCGAGGAGATCGCGAACAGGTAGAGCAGCCCGACATTGATGTTGGCAATCGCCCAGCCATCGGCCACCGGCACCACCGCCCAGGCGAGCATGGCCAGCGCGAAGGTCAGCATCGGCGCCGCCAGGAACAACGCCCGCTCGGCGCCGGCCGGAACAATCGTTTCCTTCATCACCATCTTGATGGCATCGGCAAAGGGCTGAAACAGGCCGAACGGCCCGACCACATTGGGCCCTTTGCGCAACTGGATTGCCGCCAGCACCTTGCGCTCGGCATAGGTCAGGTAGGCGACGGCCACCAGCAGCGGCACCAGAATGGCCAGCGCCTTGAGCATGTTGAGCACGAGGATGCCGGCATCGGTGGCGAAAAAGGGAGCGAGCGCGTGCATGCCGGCTACTCCGCCGCCTGCGCCGTCGCCGGCGCATGAACCCGCGTGCACTCGGCCATGGTGGGGCTGGCGCGGCTGATCGGGTCGGTCTGGTAGTAATTGTCGATCCACGGCGTGAAGGCAGGCCCGCGGAACCGGTCGGGATCGAAGGCGGGGCCGTGCGTGTCGCTGCAACCGAAGCGCGGCAGGATGTCGAGGCGGGCGAACACCGGGTTCACCTGCGCCAGCCGCGCCCGCAGCGCGTCGATGTCGTCGTACGGCAGGGGGCGATCCACATAGGCGCTGAAGGCGCGCAGGATTTTCCAGTCCTCGCGCGCCTCGCCGGGCGGGTACACGGACAGCGCCCCGCGCTGCACCCGGCCTTCGGTGTTCACGTAGGTGCCGTTCTTCTCGGTGTAGGCCGCGCCCGGGAGAATGACGTCGGCGCGGGCGGCGCCGCGGTCGCCATGGCTGCCCTGGTAGATGACGAACGTGTCGCCGCCGATGGCGGCGGTCTCGAACTCGTCGGCCCCCAGCAGCCAGAGCACATCCACCCCGCCGCCCAGCATCTCCGGCAGTGCCTTGCCGCCCGGCCCCGGCAGGAAGCGCAGGTCCAGCGCGCCGACCCGCGCCGCCGCGGTGTGCAGCACGTTGAAGCCATGCCATTCCGGCGAGAGCATGCCGGTGGCGGCGGCGAGTTGCCAGCTTGCGGCCAGTATCTGGGCGCCGTCCGGCCGCGCGAGCGCGCCCTGGCCGAGGATGAGCATGGGCTTTTTCGCCGCGTTCAGCGTCTCGGCAAAGCTGTGCTGGCCACGCAACAGGGCGGCGATCGTCTCCGGCCCGGCGCCGATATTGGCCGCCTCATAGGTCAGGTTCGCCGCCGGCCCGATCAGCGCGATCGACAACCTTCCCTGCAGCCAGCGCTTGCGGATGCGCGCATTGATCAGCGGCGCCTCGCGGCGCGGGTTGCTGCCGATGATAAGCAGCGCATGCGCCTCCTCGATGCCGGCGATCGAGGTGTTGAACGTGTAGAAGTCGCGGCGGGCGACATCGGCGTGCGCGCCATCCTGGCGGCAATCGAGATTGGCCGAACCGAGTGCCGCCATCAGGTCCTTCAGCGCCAGCATGCTCTCGGCATCGGCCAGATTGCCGGCGACGGCGCCGATGCGGCTGCCGTCGAGGCCCTGCAGCTTCGCCGCGATGGCGGCGAAAGCCTCCGGCCATGACGCGCGGACCAGCTTGCCGTCGCGCCGCACCCAGCAACTGTCCAACCGCCGCCGCTTCAGCCCGTCAACGGAAAAGCGGCTTTTGTCGGCCAGCCATTCCTCATTCACGTCCTCATTGAGGCGCGGCAGCACGCGCAATACCTCGGTGCCGCGGGAATCGACGCGGATGGCGGCGCCCACGGCATCCAGCACATCGACGCTGTCGGTTTTCCGCAGTTCCCACGGCCGTGCGACGAACGCGTACGGCATCGAGGTCAGCGCGCCGACCGGGCAAATATCGATCAGGTTGCCCGAAAGCTCCGAGGACAGCGCCTTTTCCACATAGGTGCCGACCTCCACGTTCTCGCCGCGGCCGGTGGCGCCGAGATCGGAGACGCCGGCGATTTCGTTGGAGAAACGAATGCAGCGCGTGCAGTGGATGCAGCGCGTCATCGAGGTCTTCACCAGCGGGCCGAGATATTTGTCCTTCACGGCGCGCTTGTTCTCACTGTAGCGCGAATGGTCCATGCCGAAGCCGACGGACTGGTCCTGCAGGTCGCACTCGCCGCCCTGGTCACAGATCGGGCAGTCCAGCGGGTGGTTGATGAGCAGGAATTCCATCACGCCGCGACGGGCGGCGCGCACCATCGGCGTGTCGGTATGCACCACCATGCCATCGGCCACCGGATAGGCGCAGGAGGCCCAGGGCTTGGGCGGCGCCTTCTCGATCTCGACCAGGCACATGCGGCAATTGCCGGCGACGGTCAGGCGCTCGTGGTAGCAGAAACGCGGCACTTCCTTGCCCGCGGCCTCGCAGGCCTGCAGCACATTGGAGCCGTTCGGAACTTCGACTTCGATACCGTCGACGGTGACCTTTGCCATGCCCCTACTCCGCCGCCACGCGGCCCGCGGCAGAGCGGGCGGACGGGTTGATCGCCGCGGAGCGTGCGGCCTTGTACTGGGCGATCCGCTCCTCCATCACCGGCCGGAAATGCCGGATCAGGCCCTGGATCGGCCAGGCCGCGGCATCGCCGAGCGCACAGATCGTGTGGCCCTCGACCTGGCGTGTCACCTGCTCCAGCGTGTCGATCTCCGCCAGTTCGGCGCGGCCCTGCACCATCCGGTTCATCACCCGCATCATCCACCCGGTGCCCTCGCGGCAGGGCGTGCACTGGCCGCAGCTTTCGTGCTTGTAGAACGCCGACAGGCGGGCGACCGCCTTGATGATGTCGGTGGATTTATCCATCACCATCACCGCCGCCGTGCCCAGACCCGATTTCACCTCGCGCAGGCTGTCGAAATCCATCAGCACGGTGTCGCAGACGCTTTTCGGAATCATCGGCACGCTCGAGCCGCCGGGAATGACCGCCAGCAGATTGTCCCAGCCGCCGCGCACCCCGCCGGCATAGGTCTCGATCAGCTCGCGCAACGGAATGCCGAGTTCCTCTTCCACGTTGCACGGCTTGTTCACGTGCCCGGAAATGCAGAACAGCTTTGTCCCCACGTTCCTCGGCCGGCCGAGCGCCGAGAACCAGGACGGCCCACGGCGCAATATGGTCGGCGTCACCGCGATGCTCTCGACGTTGTTCACCGTGGTCGGGCAGCCATACAGGCCCACCGCCGCCGGGAAGGGCGGCTTCAGCCGCGGCATGCCCTTCTTGCCCTCGATGCTGTTCAGCATCGCCGTCTCCTCGCCGCAGATATAGGCACCCGCGCCGCGATGGACATAAAGGTCGAGATTCCAGCCGGAGCCGCAGGCGTCGCGGCCGATCAGGCCGGCTGCGTAGGCCTCGTCGATGGCGCGCTGCAGCACCACCGACTCGTTGTAGAACTCGCCCCGGATGTAGATGTAGGCGACATGCGCCCGCATGGCATAGGCGGCGATCAGGCTGCCCTCGATCAGCGTGTGCGGATCGTGGCGGATGATGTCGCGGTCCTTGCAGGTGGCGGGCTCGGATTCGTCGGCGTTCACCACCAGATAGTGCGGCCGCGGTCCGACCTCCTTCGGCATGAACGACCATTTCAGCCCGGTGGGGAAACCGGCGCCGCCGCGGCCGCGCAGGCCGGACGCCTTGATCTCCTCGACGATGGCGTCATGGCCACGGGCCAGGATCGCGGCCGTGCCGTCCCAGGCGCCGCGGGCACGGGCGCCGCGCAGGAACGGATCGTGCAGCCCATACAGGTTGGTGAAGATGCGGTCCTGGTCGCTCAGCATCCGCTCACTCCGCCTGTCCGAACGACAGCGAGGTCAGCGTGACGGGACCGCCCTCGGGCGCGGAGGTCTGCCGCCCCTTCGCCGAACCCGGCGGCGGCACCTCGCCCCGTTTCAGCGCTTCCAGCAGGCGCTCGGTGCTCTCGGCGTCCATGTCCTCGTAGTAGTCGTCGTTCACCTGCAGGATCGGCGCATTCACGCAGGCGCCGAGGCATTCCACTTCGGTCATGGTGAACAGCCCGTCCGCGCTGGTTTCCTTCCAGTCCTTGATGCCGGTGGCCTTGCGGCAGGCATGCGTCACCTCGTCCGACCCGCGCAGCCAGCACGGCGTCGTGGTACAGACCTGGAGGTGGTACTTGCCCACGGGCTGGGTGTTGAACATCGCGTAGAAGGTGGCGACCTCATACACGCGGATCGGCGGCAGGCCGAGCCGGCGGGCGACCTCGTCCATGGCGACACGCGGCACCCAGGCGCTGCCGGTGGTGCGGCCCATCTGGCGCTGGGCGAGGTCGAGCAGGCCGAGCACCGCGCTGGCCTGCTTGCCGGCGGGGTATTTGGCCAGGAGGCGGGCAATGCGCGCCTCACTCTCGGCGTCGAAGCGGAAACTATGTGGCGCCGCGTCCTGCTCAGCCGTGATGGGGGTGGCGCTCTCGGTCCCTGCTGCCATGTCCTACCTGTCGATCTCGCCGAACACGACGTCGAGCGATCCGATGATCGCGCAACAATCGGCCAGCATGTGTCGCTTCGCCAGCAGATCCATTGCCTGCAGGAACGCGAATCCGGTCGGACGGATCTTGCAGCGATAGGGACGGTTGGTCCCGTCGGCCACGAGATACACGCCGAACTCACCCTTCGGCGTTTCCACCACCGTGTAGGTGGCGCCGGCCGGCACGTGGAAGCCTTCGGTGTACAGCTTGAAGTGGTGGATCAGCGCCTCCATCGACCGCTTCATCTCGGCACGGGTCGGCGGCGTGAGCTTGTGGTCCTGCACCTTCACCGGACCCGGCCGCATCTGCGCCAGGCACTGGCGGACGATGTTCACGCTCTCGCGCATTTCCCAGACGCGCACGAGATAGCGGTCGTAGCAGTCGCCGTTGCGGCCCACCGGCACTTTGAAGTCCAGCCGCTCGTACATCTCGTAGGGCTGGGCGCGGCGCAAATCCCACGGCACGCCGGAGGCGCGCAGCGGCGGGCCCGAAAAACCCCAGGCCAGCGCTTCCTCGGCGCTGATCACGCCGATATCCACCGTGCGCTGCTTCCAGATCCGGTTGGCGGTCAGCAGCCCTTCCAAATCGTCGATGAAGCGCGGAAAATGATCGGCCCAGTCGGCGATGCGCTCCGCCAGCCCGGCCGGCAGGTCCTTCGCCACCCCGCCCGGGCGGAAGTAGTTGGAGTGAAACCGCGAGCCGGAGACGGCTTCGTAGAACTCCAGCAGCTTCTCGCGCTCCTCGAAGCCCCACATCGCCGGCGTGATCGCGCCCACATCGAGCGCATAGGCGGTAACGTTGAGCAGGTGGTTCAATACCCGCGTGATCTCGGAGAACAGCGTGCGAATCCAGCTCGCGCGCTCCGGCACGGCAATGCCCAGCAACTTCTCGGTGGCGAGGGCAAAAGCGTGCTCCTGCGACATCGGGCTGACGTAGTCGAGGCGGTCGAAATACGGCACCGCCTGAATATAGGTCTTGTACTCGATCAGCTTCTCGGTGCCGCGATGCAGCAGGCCGATATGCGGATCGGCGCGCCCCACCACCTCGCCGTCCAATTCCAGGATCAGCCGCAGCACGCCATGCGCGGACGGGTGCTGCGGGCCGAAATTCAGCGCGTGGCCGTCGAATTCCACCGTCGTTGTCACGGCCGTCGCCGGCGCGTCGCCTGAGACGGTCCCGGTCACGAGCCGGTTCCCTCGGCGCGTTCCTGGCGTGCCTTCTCGTCGCCTGGCAGCGTCGTCATCGCCTCCCACGGGGAGAGGAAATCGAAATTGCGGAAATCCTGGGTCAGCCGCACGCGTTCGTACACCACTTGCTGGCGTTCCTCGTCGTAGCGCACCTCCACATAGCCGGTGAGGGGAAAATCCTTGCGCAGCGGGTGCCCCTCGAACCCGTAATCGGTGAGGATGCGGCGCAGATCGGGCTGGCCATCGAAGGCGATGCCGAACAGATCCCACGCCTCGCGCTCCCACCAGGTGGCCGCCGGCCAGATGGTGCATACCGATGGGACCGGGTGTTGTTCGTCCGTGGTCACGATCACGCGCAATCGCTGGTTCAGCGAGACCGAAAGCAAATTATAGACCACGTCGAAGCGCTCGGCGCGCTCCGGCCAGTCGACGCCGCAGATGTCCATGCACTGCTCGAAGGCGAAGCGCGGGTCATCGCGCAACACGCGCATCAGCCCGACCAGATACCGGCGCGCTGCCACCGCGACGATCTCGTCCTGTTCGGCGTAGGTGCGCACGATACCGGGCAAGGCGGCGACCTGCGCCCGCAGATCCAGCTCCGCGCCGCCGCCCTGCTGAGCGTCGTTGATTTGCGTTTCAGCCACGGAGGATGGTTCCGGTCCGGCGGATCTTCTTCTGCAACTGCATGATGCCGTAGACCAGCGCCTCGGCCGAGGGCGGACAACCCGGAACGTAGATGTCCACCGGAACTACACGGTCGCAGCCGCGCACCACGGAATAGGAATAATGGTAGTAACCGCCGCCATTGGCACAACTGCCCATGCTGATGACCCAGCGCGGCTCGGGCATCTGGTCGTAAACCTTGCGCAAGGCAGGCGCCATCTTGTTGGTCAGCGTGCCGGCCACGATCATGACGTCGCTCTGCCGGGGCGAGGCGCGCGGAATGATGCCGAACCGGTCAAGGTCGTAGCGCGGCATGTAGGCCTGGATCATTTCGATAGCGCAGCAGGCCAGGCCGAAGGTCATCGGCCACAGGCTGCCGGTGCGCGCCCAGTTCACCAGCTTGTCGAGATTGGCCACCACGAAGCCCTTGTTGTCGATCTCGCCGGTGATGCCCTTGATCACCGCGTCCTGCCCGGGGCCGGGCGGCAGGGCCTCATCGGGGTTCCACCGGAGGAGCGGGGTCATGTCGGGGCTCATCGTCGTCACTCCCAATCCAAAGCGCCCTTGCACCACTCGTATATAAACCCGACCGTGAGAACGGCCAGGAAGCCCAGCATCGACAGGAAGCCGAACAGGCCGATATCCGCCAGGCTGACCGCCCAGGGGAACAGGAAGACCACCTCGAGGTCGAAGATGATGAACAGGATGGCCACCAGGTAGAATCGCACGTCGAAGCGGCGGCGCGCATCCTCGAACGGCTCGAAGCCGCATTCGTATGCCGACAATTTCTCGGGATAGGGATTCTGGCGGGCCAGGATGAGAGAGGAGGCGACCATCGAGATCGCGATCAGCGCGGCGATCCCGATGAACACCAGAATCGGGAAATAATCTGCGAGGATCGGCGCCATTGTCCATTCCTTATGGTGCGCCCGCATTTTACGTCCGCCCGGCCGGGGACCGGGCAGGTCGCGAGGTTTTGTTCCTCCCCGCAGGGGCAACCGGAGATTAACCGTAACGCGGTCGTCCCGCCATAGGGCGCGGCGCAACGAAACGTGGCAATCAGCTGCGGCGCCAGCGCCCCTGGATCAAGCCTGGCCCCTGGATCAGGCCTGGCCCCTGGATCAGGCCTGGAAGGAACGCTGCTGGCGCGAGTGACGGGGCTCGAACCCGCGACCTCCGGCGTGACAGGCCGGCGCTCTAACCAACTGAGCTACACCCGCAGCAGCAAGGGGGCGGGATTTAGAGCGGCCGGGGCCCCGCGTCAAGCCGCCGGGCGCGGATTACGGGAATGGGCGGTGACGGGTTCGAACCGCCGGCCCTCTCGGTGTAAACGAGACGCTCTACCGCTGAGCTAACCGCCCGCCTGGACCAATCTGACGGTGACATATCGCAGCAGGCGACGCCGATAAAGGGCCGCCGGCGAGAGCACCCAGGTGATCCCGGAAAGGAAAGCCAGGGCGTGCCCTGGACCCATATCTTCAGGAATGGGTTCCAAGGGCCTCCCGGCCCTTGGTGGGGTCCAGGGGCAAAACCCCTGGCCTTTTCCTTCACTCCATTCCCTTCGTCAGCCGACCGAGTCCTTCAGCGCCTTGCCGGGCTTGAACTTGACCGAGGTCGATGCCTCGATCTGGATCTGCTCGCCCGTTCGTGGATTGCGGCCGATCGAGGCCTTGCGCTTCACCGTCTCGAAGGTACCGAACCCGACCAGGCGCACCTCTCCGCTGTCCTTCAGGCCCGCCTGGATGGCGTCGAGCACGGCATCCACGGCCTCGGCCGCCTTGCCGCGGGACAGGTCCACCGTCTCGGCTACGCGGGCGACGAGATCCAATTTGTTCACCGCAAAATCCCCTGCACTGACGTTGCTATTCTCTCACGCGACGGCCGCCCGATTCGGCAACCGATGCGGGCGACACTAGAGGCGGAATTTCCGCGCCGTCAACGAAACCTGCGGCCTGGACCGCGGAAATCCGCCGATTTCCCGGCCCCGGCCCGGAACGGCACCGCCCGCAACAGAACAACCCGCCCGGATCGCTCCGAGCGGGTCGCAAAGGCAGTCCGGACGGCAGCCGCCGGCTTCAGTGCGGCAGCGGCGTTCCCGCGATGATGGGCGGCGCGGCCACGGCAGGCTGGTCAGACGGCTCGGGCGGCTCCACCCACTCGATCGCCTCCGGCTTGCGCACCAACGCCTGGGCGATCACCTCGTCCACGTGCGCGACCGGCACCAGCTTGAGGTGCTTCTTCACGTTGTCCGGAATCTCGGCGAGGTCCTTCTCGTTCTCCTTGGGGATGAACACCGTGTTGATGCCGGCCCGCAGCGCGGCCAGCAACTTCTCCTTCAACCCGCCGATCGGCAGCACCCGCCCGCGCAGCGTGATCTCGCCGGTCATCGCCACGTCGCGGCGAATCGGAATGCCGGTGAGGATGCTGACCATGGACGTGGCCATGGCGATGCCGGCCGACGGACCGTCCTTGGGCGTCGCGCCCTCCGGCACGTGCACGTGGATGTCGCGCTTCTCGAACAGGGTCGGCTTGATGCCGAAGCTGATCGAACGGCTGCGCACGTAGGACAGCGCGGCCGATACGCTCTCCTGCATCACATCGCCGAGCTTGCCGGTGTGCTTCACGTTGCCCTTGCCGGGCAGCAGCACGCTCTCGATGGTCAGGATCTCGCCGCCCACCTCGGTCCAGGCAAGGCCGGTGACCACCCCCACCATGTCCTCGGATTCGGCCTCGCCATAGCGGAAGCGGTGCACGCCCGCGTATTTTTCAAGGTTCTTGCGGGTGATCGCGACCTTCTTAGTCTTTTTTGTAACGATCTCCTTCACCGCCTTGCGGGCGAGGCTGGCGATCTCGCGTTCGAGATTCCGCACCCCGGCCTCGCGCGTGTAGTAGCGGATCAGGTCGCGCAGCGCGTCGTCGTTGATCGCCCATTCTTCCGGCTTGAGGCTGTGCGCCTCGGTCTGCTTGGCGATCAGGTGGCGCTTGGCGATCTCGACCTTTTCGTCCTCGGTGTAGCCGGGGATGCGGATGATCTCCATCCGGTCCAGCAGCGGCTGCGGCATGCGCAGGCTGTTAGCGGTGGTGACGAACATCACATCCGACAGGTCGTAATCCACCTCCAGGTAATGGTCGGCGAAGGTGGCGTTCTGCTCGGGGTCGAGCACCTCCAGCAGCGCCGAAGACGGATCGCCCCGCCAGTCGGCCCCGAGTTTGTCGATTTCATCCAGCAGGAACAGCGGATTCGACGCCTTGGCCTTCTTCATGCCCTGGAGGATTTTACCGGGCATCGAGCCGATATAGGTGCGCCGGTGGCCGCGGATTTCCGCCTCGTCGCGCACGCCGCCGAGCGACATCCGGACAAAATTGCGGCCGGTGGCATGCGCGATCGACTTGCCGAGCGAGGTCTTGCCGACGCCGGGCGGCCCGACCAGGCACAGAATTGGCCCGCGCACCTTGTTCGCCCGCGACTGCACCGCGAGGTATTCCAGGATACGCTCCTTGACCTTGTCCAGACCGTAATGGTCGGCATTCAGCACGGCCTCGGCCTCGACCACGTCGTTCTTGACCTTGGTGCGCTTCCTCCAGGGGATCGAGAGGATCCAGTCCAGGTAGTTGCGCACCACCGTCGCCTCGGCGCTCATCGGCGACATGGTGCGCAGCTTTTTCAGCTCGCCCAGCGCCTTCTCGCGCGCCTCCTTCGACAGCTTGGTCTTTTTGATCTTGGATTCGAGCTCGGCGCTCTCGTCCTTGCCGTCCTCGCCCTCGCCCAGCTCCTTCTGGATCGCCTTCAGCTGCTCGTTCAGGTAGTACTCGCGCTGGGTCTTCTCCATCTGCCGCTTGACGCGGTTGCGGATGCGCTTTTCCACCTGCAGCACGCCGATTTCGGACTCCATATGTCCGAACACGCGTTCCAGCCGCTCACCCACGCGGGCGATTTCCAGCAATTCCTGCTTTTCGGCGATCTTGAGGTTGAGGTGGGCCGCCACCGTATCGGCGAGCTTTGACGGCTCCTCGATCTGGTTGAGCGAGACCAGCACCTCGGGCGCGATCTTCTTGTTGAGCTTGATGTACTGCTCGAACTGGCCGATCACCGTGCGGCCGAGCGCCTCCAGCTCGCGGGCCTCGACCTCGCGGTCGGGCAGCGGTTCGACATGCGCCTCGAAGAAGTTCTCGGTCTCCTTGAAGCCGGTGATGCGGGCACGCCGGCCGCCTTCGACCAGCACCTTGACGGTGCCGTCGGGCAGCTTGAGCAGCTGCAGGATGGTGGAAACCGTGCCCACCCGATAGATGTCGTCGATTGTGGGATCATCCTGGGCGGCGTTCTTCTGGGCGACCAGCAGGATCTGCTTGTCGTCCTTCATGACCGCTTCCAGCGCGCGCACCGATTTCTCGCGGCCGACGAACAGCGGCACGATCATGTGCGGAAAGACCACAATGTCGCGCAGCGGCAGCACGGGCAGCAGATCGGCCCGCACCGGCGCCTTCGCGGCTTCGGCCTTCTCGGGTCCCTTCTGCGGCGATTCGGCCTGGACTTGCCCTTTTAACGCTTCGGGCTTGCCCGGCCCCTGTTCCGGCGCCTTTTCCGGCCCGATGTCCGGCTGGTCGGCGTCGGCGGGCGGGCGGTCGGGTTTCGTCATCAATGACCTCCTTCAGGACAGTCGGCACGCGGCCCGCCCCGCTTGCAGGCACGGATCGCATGGTCTGGAAACCGCTTCATGCAACCGGCGCCTCAAATCCGCCCGGTTGAAATTCGCGTCAGGATCACGATCCGGATATCGGCATGGCCCGACCATGCCGCAAGACCTTTACCGTTGTATGACGACGACGCCGCCCTGCTTTGGCGTGACAGCGCCGTCGTCCCGGCCACTTCGTCGTCCCGCCCACTTCAGGCAGGCTGCTTCAGGCGCTGCCCTCCGCACGTTCCTTGCCGTAGGTGAACAAGGGATTGGAGCGGCTTTCGGCCACCTCGCGGTTGATCGTCACCTCTTCGACACCGTCCAGGCTGGGCAGGTCGAACATGGTGCCGAGCAGGATGCTCTCCATGATCGAGCGCAGCCCGCGCGCGCCGGTCTTGCGGGCGATCGCCCGTTTGGCGACCGATCCCAGCGCGTCCTCGGTGAACGAGAGCTTCACCCCCTCCATTTCGAACAGGCGGGCGTACTGCTTGATCAGGGCGTTCTTCGGCTTGGTCAGAATCTCGATCAGCGCCCCCTCGTCCAGATCGTCCAGGGTCGCGACCACCGGCAGACGGCCGATGAACTCGGGGATCAGGCCGAATCGCAGCAGATCCTCGGGCTCCACCTCGCGCAGGATGGCTCCGGTACGGCGCTCATCGGGCGAGCGCACCTCGGCGCCGTAGCCAATGCCCGACCCCTTGCCGCGGGCGGCGATGATCCGTTCCAGCCCGGCGAAGGCACCGCCGCAGATGAACAGGATGTTGGTGGTGTCGACCTGCAGGAATTCCTGCTGCGGGTGTTTGCGCCCGCCCTGCGGCGGCACCGAGGCGACGGTACCCTCCATGATCTTCAACAGCGCCTGTTGCACCCCCTCGCCGCTCACGTCGCGGGTGATCGAAGGGTTGTCCGATTTGCGACTGATCTTGTCGACCTCGTCGATATAGACGATGCCGCGCTGCGCCCGCTCGACGTTGTAGTCAGCCGATTGCAACAGCTTGAGGATGATGTTCTCGACATCCTCGCCAACATAGCCGGCCTCGGTCAGCGTGGTCGCATCCGCCATGGTGAACGGCACATCCAGGATGCGCGCCAGGGTCTGCGCCAGCAGGGTCTTGCCCGAGCCGGTCGGACCCAGCAGCAGGATGTTCGACTTGGCGATCTCGACGTCGTTGTTCTTGGCACCATGCGCCAACCGCTTGTAATGGTTGTGCACCGCCACGCTCAGCACTTTCTTGGCGTGCGACTGGCCGATCACATAGTCGTCGAGGACCTTGCAGATCTCCTTTGGAGTCGGCACGCCATCGCGCGATTTGACCAGGTGCGTCTTGTGCTCCTCACGGATGATATCCATGCAGAGTTCGACGCACTCATCGCAGATGAAGACGGTCGGCCCGGCGATGAGCTTGCGTACCTCATGCTGCGATTTGCCGCAGAACGAGCAGTAGAGGGTGTTCTTCGAGTCGGGCGACTTGCTCATGAGCACTCCTGCCCCGGACCGCCGGGGAAGCACGCCTGCCAATCTAATCCCCACCGGAGGACGGGGACAAGGCGCAGCCGGATCAGCAGGGCCGCGGCCGCCGGCGACGGGCAACGCGGGTCGGCGTTTACGTTATGAAGGTCACTTATGCAAGGCCAAGGGAATGCAATCTGCGGGCCATGACCCGGCATAAGTTGGAAGAAGATTTCGCTCACCGCAACCCCGGTGCAACCCCACGCATGCGAGGGTTGTGCACAGGATGGGGCAGCGGTGGCGAGAACAGAGCGACCGGCGAATCCGGGTCAGGGCTTATCGGTCTCGGACGGCAGCGGCCGGTTCTCGACAACCTGGTCAACCAAGCCGAAATCACGGGCTTCCTCGGCGGAGAGGTAGCTGTCGCGCTCCAGCTTACGCTCGATCGCCTCGATCGGCTGCCCGGTATGACGGACATAGATCTCGTTCAGGCGCTTGCGCAGGGTGAGGATCTCGCGCGCCTGGATCTCGATGTCGGTGGCCTGGCCCTGGGCGCCGCCGGAGGGCTGGTGCACCATGATGCGCGAGTTGGGCAGGGCGTAGCGCTTGTCCTTTGCCCCGGCCGTGAGCAGAAGGCTGCCCATGGAAGCGGCCTGACCGATGCAAACCGTGCTCACCGGGCTGCGGATGTACTGCATGGTGTCGTAGATCGCCAGCCCCGAGGAGACCACGCCGCCTGGGCTGTTGATGTAGAACGAGATGTCCTTGGTCGGATTCTCGCTCTCCAGGTACAGCAACTGCGCGCAGATCAGGCTGCTGACCTGATCAAATACCGCCCCCGTCAGGAAGATGATCCGCTGCTTCAGCAACAGCGAGTAGATGTCGTAGGCCCGCTCGCCCCGGGCGGTCTGCTCGACCACCATCGGGACCAGGGTGTTGTTGTAGACCTCGACGGGATCCCGATCTCTTATCATGTCCGACCTTCCATGGCGTCGCCAGGCCCCCGTGCGGGGCCACCCGTCCTGTGCTGACCAGCGTCTGTGCCGATCAGCATCGGCGCGAACCGCTTCTCATCCAGCCACTAAATAGGGGTCCGTGCCGCCGCTGCAAAGCAGGCGAGGTGTGCCGATCAGGCCTCCCCGGCCGATTGTCCGGGTTCCGCCTGATCGGACGGCGCTTCCTGCGGCGCCGGGGCGGCATCGGAATCGCGGGTCAGTTCCTCGGCGGTCACCGTGCTGTCGGTCACGCGGGCCAGCTCCAGCACGAAGTCCACCACCTTCTCTTCCAGAATCGGCCCGCGCAGGCGGTCGACGGCCTGCGGGTTCTTGCGGAAGAACTCGATGACCTGCTGCTCCTGGCCGGGATAGCGCGACGCCTCGGCCCGCATGGCGCGGGTCAGCTCGTCCTGCGCCACGGTGATGCCGTTGGCGCGGGCGATCTCGGACAGCAGCAGCCCGAGCCGCACCCGCCGCTCGGCGATGGCGCGGTACTCCGCCTTCAGCGTGTCGTCGTCCTTGCCGGAATCGTCCGCGTCCACCTTGCCCTGCTTGCGGTCAGCGTCCAGGCGCTGCCAGATCTGGGCGAACTCGCCCTCCACCAGGGCCTGCGGCACCGCGAAGGTGGTGATACCGGCCAGCGCGTCCAGCAATTCGCGCTTGGTGCGCAGCCGGGCGAGCTGGTCGAGTTCGTTCTGGAAGCGGCGCTTCACCGCGGTTGTCAGGTCGTCCAGCCCGTCGAAGCCGATCTTTTTCGCCAGCTCGTCGTCGGCCGCCGGCACCACCGCGCGCTTCAGCTGCTTGGCCGTGATGTCGAACGTCGCCAGCTTGCCGGCAAGATCGGCGACAGCGTACGGCTCGGGGAAGGTCACTTCGATGGTGCGGCTCTCGCCCGGCGCGAGGCCCTCCAGTTGCTCGGCAAAGCCCGGGATGAAGCCCGGCCCGGCCACCTCGACGTCCATGTCGGTGCCGGTGCCGCCCGAAAACGGCGTGCCGCCAACCTTGCCGGTAAAGTCGATGGTGAGGAAATCGCCCGTCGCGGCCGGACGCGGCTCCTCCACCACCAGCTCGCGGTGGCGGCGGGCAAGGTCGTCCAGCGCGCGGGCGATCTGCTCCTCACCCGGCTCGGCCTTCAGGCGGGTGATCTCGATGGCGGCGAAATCGGGCAGCGCGATCTCGGGCAGCAGTTCCAGCTCGAGCCTGAATTCCAGATCCAGGGTGGCGTCGGTGCTGACCAGTTCGATCCGCGGCTGGGTGGCGGCGCGCAGGCCGCGGTCGGTCAGCAATTGCTGGGTCGCCTCGTTGACACTTTCCTCCAGCACCTCGGCGGAAACGGCGGTGCCATAGCGCTGCTTCAGCACGGTGGTCGGCACCTTGCCCGGACGGAAGCCAGGCAGACGCACGGTGCGGCCGAGCTCGGCCAGCCGCTTGCTGCGGCGGCTTTCGATGTCGGCCGCCGGCACGACCACGGAATAGCCGCGCTTCAGCCCGTCTGACAGCGTCTCGGTAACCTGCATGACCTGGAGAATCCTCGATAACCCGCGCCAAGCGG
Organism: uncultured Alphaproteobacteria bacterium; assembly: GCA_963709085.1. Taxonomy (GTDB): domain Bacteria; phylum Pseudomonadota; class Alphaproteobacteria; order Acetobacterales; family Acetobacteraceae; genus Rhodovastum. The sequence goes on along the minus strand of CAVPVB010000007.1, from coordinate 987,101 downwards.
CCGGCCGGTGGTGCGGGCGGAGGGACTTGAACCCCCACGGCTTGCGCCACCAGAACCTAAATCTGGCGTGTCTGCCAATTCCACCACGCCCGCATCCCGGCGGCCGTGAGCCGGCGGAGGTAGCGCAGCGCGCCGCGGGAGGCAAGGGGACGATCCGGAAACCACCGATTCGCCGCCGGCCACGCGCTCAGAGCTTGAAAAACAATCGAACTTGAAAAAGAATGCCCGCTGATATCATTGAATTTTTCGGCGTCGTTCGGCGGCTTGCGGGCATTCTTTTTCAAACTCTCAGTCAGCGCGGCCTTCAACGTGCAGAATTTCCCTGGCGTGACGGGCGATGCCGGCCGGCGTCAGTTCGTAACACCCGTCGGCGCGGGTCCGGACGAAACCCATGCCGGCCAGCCGCTCCAGGCAGGGGCCGTCCTTCAGGCCGGCCGGCCGGCCGGCCGTGCCGGCCAGCGACAGCCGGTGCAGCGCCGAGCGGCAGCAGGTTTCCAGGTAGGGCTCGGTCCACATGCCCTGCCATGTCGGGGCGATGCGCCGCCGGTGCAAGCTTTCATTGGCGTGCGCTTTGACGGCTCGCCGGCTTTGCAGCAGGGTGCCGGTATGACCCCTGCCCTCGCCTCCGCCCTGCTGCCGCTTGTCCGCGCGGTCGATCCCGAGCGTGCGCACGGGTTTGCGCTGCGGACATTGCGCTGGGGGCTGGCCGGGTCCGATACCGCGCCGTTCGACCCGCGGCTGGAAGTGCGGACGCTGGGGCTGCGGTTCAGCAACCCGATCGGGCTCGCCGCCGGGTTCGACAAGGACGCCGTGGCGGTGGCACCGCTGACCCGGCTCGGCTTCGGCTTCGTCGAGACCGGCACGGTGACGCCGCGCCCGCAGGCAGGCAATCCGCGGCCGCGGGTGTTCCGGCTCAGCAAGGACCGGGCGGTGATCAACCGCATGGGATTCAACAATTGCGGCCTGGACGATTATCTCCGCAACCTGGCCGCCGGACGCAAAACGACGCGGCCGGGCGTGCTGGTCGGTGCCAATGTGGGCATCAACAAGGAAGGCGCCGACCCCGAGTGCGACTACCCGGCCCTGGTGGCGGCGGTGACGCCGCATGCCGATTATGTGGTAATCAACGTCTCCTCGCCGAACACGCCCGGCCTGCGCGACCTGCAGGCCGAGGCGCGGCTGCAGCGCCATCCTGCAGGCGGTGCGCATGGCGGTGCCGCGGCGTCCGCCGCTGCTGGTCAAGATCGCCCCCGACCTGTCCGCGGCCGGGCTGGAGGCGGTGGTCACGGCCAGTATCGAGGGCGGCGCCGAGGGCCTGATCGTGTCCAACACCACCATCTCGCGCCCGCCCGGGCTGCGGTCGGGCTGGGCGGAGGAAGCCGGCGGCCTGTCCGGAGCGCCGCTGCTGGCGCTGTCGAACGCCGTGCTGCTGCAAGCCGCGCGTCTGGCCGCCGGCCGGCTGGTGCTGGTGGGGGTCGGCGGGGTGGCGAGCGGCGCGCGACGTTCTGACCAAAATCCGAGCCGGCGCGTCGCTGGTGCAACTCTACTCCGCTCTCGTCTACGCCGGCCCGGCCCTGATCGGACGGCTGCGCCGGGAATTGCTGGCGGCGCTCGAGGAGCAGGGATTTGCCACTGTCACCGAGGCGATCGGTGCCGATCTGAGGTGACGCCATGCAGATTCTGAGCGGATTCGCGCCCCTGGGGGCGCGCTACGACGGATTCATCCTCGATCTGTGGGGGGTGATCCATGACGGGGTATCGCCCGGTCCGGGCGCGATGGAAGTGCTGGAGCGGCTGCGGGCAGACGGCAAGCCGGCCGTGCTGCTGTCCAACGCGCCGCGGCGCGCCCATGTGGCCCAACAGGCGCTGCGCGGCATGGGCATCGCGGACCGGCTCTACACCGGCATCCTGACCAGCGGCGAAGTGACCTACCGGATGCTGCGCGACCGCACCGACCCGTTCTTCGCCAACCTGGGCAACAATGTCTACCACCTGGGACCGGAGCGCGACCGCAACGTGATCGAGGGTCTTGCGCTGGAGCGGGTGACCCGGCCGGCGCTGGCCGATTTCGTCCTCAACACCGGCCCTGACGACGAATGCAACCCGACCGATCCGGCTGCCTTCGATGACGAGTTGCGGGAATGCCTGGCGGCGGGATTGCCGATGGTGTGCGCCAACCCTGATCTGGAGGTGATCCGCGGCGGCGTGCGGGTTATCTGCGCGGGTCTGCTGACGCAGCGCTACGAAACCCTCGGCGGACGCGCCCGGTGGGTGGGCAAGCCCGACCCGGCGGTCTACGGGCCGGTGCTGGCGTTGCTGGGACTGGAGCGCACCCGCGTGCTGGCGGTGGGCGACTCGCTGCGCACCGACATCGCCGGCGCGGCCGGGATGGGGATCGATGCGTGCTGGGTGCTGGGCGGCATCCACGCGGCCGAACTGGGAGGCGACAGCGCGGCGGCGTGCGATGCCGTGCGGCAAGCCGGGCTGGCGCCTGTTGCCGCGGTGCCGGCCTTCGCGTGGTAAGCGGGGGCTTTACCCCTGCCTTTCAAGCGCGACCGGCGACATGCGACAGCAGCAGTGGGTCGATGCGCATCGCCGCCAGCGCGCGCCGCCACTTGGTCTCGTGCTCGCCGTCGAACACCAGAGCCGGGTCGGCCGGAGCGGAGAGCCAGGCGTTCTGCTGCATCTCGGTGTCGAGCTGACCGGGTCCCCAGCCGGCATAGCCGAGCGCCAGCACCCCCTGCTTCGGGCCGCCGCCGCCGGCGATGGCCTTGAGGATATCCAGGCTGGCGGTCAGGGCGAAACTGTCATTGACGCGCAGGCTGCCCTCCCCGGTCCAGTCGGCGCTGTGCAGCACGAAGCCGCGGGAATTGTCGACCGGGCCGCCGCTGCACAGGCGGATGCTGCGCGCGGGCGGAATCGGGTCGATGCCGAGCTGGCGGAGCAGGTCTTCAAAGCTGGGGTTTTCCAGCGGGCGGTTGACCACGATGCCCATGGCGCCCTTGGCGGAGTGGTCGCAGAGATAAATAACGGCCTGCGCGAAGCGCGGGTCGCCCATCGCGGGCATGGCGATCAGGATCTGGCCAGCCAGCCAGGTGGCGGAGATAACCGGATCGGGAATTGCGCGTGCCATGTTTGACAATGTTGGGCAGACCGCGCCCCGACGCAAGCGCCGTAGCGGTCCGGGCGGCCGTGACTCGGGCAGTGTTGAGGGCTAGGAGTCGGCGCCGACGTGCCGGCGGAGGGTCCGCCGGCGCCTGTACCAATGGGGAGCGAACCCGCTGATGAGCACGATCAAGATCGGCGACAGTATTCCGTCGCTCAAGCTGATGCTGGCGACGGCGGACGGGCCGAAGGAGGTCTCAACCGACGAAATATTCAAGGGCAAAAAAATCGTTCTGTTTGCCGTGCCGGGAGCTTTTACGCCAACCTGCAGCGCGAAACATTTGCCCGGCTTCGTGCAGAATGCCGATGCGCTGATCGCCAAGGGCGTGGATCACATCGTGTGCGTGGCGGTGAACGACGCTTTTGTTCTTGGCGCCTGGGCGAAGGAGCAGGAGGTGGACGACAAGGTCCTCATGCTCGCGGACGGCTCCGGCCTGTTCACCCGCGCGATCGGGCTGGAACTGGACCTGGTGGCGCGTGGCCTCGGCGTGCGTAGCCAGCGCTATGCCCTGGTGGCCGAGGACGGAAAGGTGACGCTGCTGGCCATTGAGGCGCCGGGCGGCTTCGAGGTCAGCCGCGCCGAGGCGATTCTGGCGGCACTGTAGGCGGGATGGGCCGGGGGCGATGAGCGCCTATTGCCGGATCGCCCCCGGCCATCCCGTGCACGGGCCGTACCACGACACCGAGTATGGGTTCCCCTCGGCCGACGAGACGGTGCTGTTCGAGCGGCTGTGCCTGGAGATCATGCAGGCAGGGCTGTCCTGGGAACTGGTGCTGAAACGGCGGCAGGGAATGCGCGCGGCGTTTGCCGGGTTCGCCGTGGACCGGGTGGCGGCATTCAGCGCGGCGGACGAAGCGCGGCTGCTGGCGGACCCGGCGATCATCCGCAACCGGCTGAAAGTGCGGGCGATCGTGGAGAATGCGCGGCGGGTGCAGGCGCTGCGGACGAGTCATGGCGGGTTTGCCGCCTGGCTCGATGCGCACCACCCAAGCGACAAAGCCCTGTGGGCCCGGCTGTTCAAGACGACATTCCTGTTCACCGGCGGGGAGATCGTGGGCGAGTTCCTTCTGAGCCTGGGATATCTGCCCGGGGCGCATGCGCCGGACTGCCCGGTGGCCGCACGGGCAGTGGCTGCCGCGCCGCCCTGGATGCGGATTTAGCCCGCCGGGAATGTCCTGCGGCACGGCTGGCCCCTGCGGCGCACGGGCCAGCCTGAGACAGTTACTGGCCGCCGCGACCCTCGAATTGTTCCTCTTCCTCCTCTTCCTCGGCCGGCTGGGCGGACATATAGGTCGCTGCGGCGGGCTCGATCGACACGGCCAGGCGGGTGCTGACCACGGCAGTGACGGTATCGCCCAGTTTGAGTTGCGGCAGCAGGGCGATGCGCGCCGGATCGGTGACGTTGATGGTCATCACGGCGCCGCCCTTGGAATTCACCAAGTCGACGCTGTGTGACGGCAGGTCAATGCCGACGACGACGCCGCTGATCCGCCGCACCCGCAGCACGTCGCCGCCGGGAAGCGTAACATTCTTGGCAGCCGCCTGCGCGATCGCATCTTCCGGCACGGCGGCGCCCGGCGCCGATACGAAGAACGCGACCGAACGGTAGTACCTGAGCGTTGACGGTATCGCCCACCTTCAGGCGGCTCAGGTCCACCGCGTGGCCGGCGGTGACCCTGACGGTGTTACCGTGGGCGCCGGTCAAGGTGATGCGGCGCGTCTGGGGGTTGATGGCGGTGATCTTGGCCTGAAGGGTCACCGCTTCCGGGGCCGGAATGGGACTGGTCACGCTATTGGCCTGCGGCCCGATGCCCTGCGCGACGGCGGGAGCGGCGAGCGGCAGCAACGCGAGCGCCGCAACGGCGGCCGCGGCGATCGAGAGCCTGTGAGACCTCATGCTATCCTCTCGAATGTTGATTGGCCGATAGGACGGCGGCACCGGGCCTGGGGCTTGAGGCGAATGTATCTCCGCCAGGAAAAATGGCGGGGCCGGTCAAGCTGATCGTCCTGGATGCCTCGGCCGGCCGTCATGCGTAAACGGCAACGGCGACACCTTCGGGTACTCACCTATGCGCGACTGCCAGGTCTATGCGCGACTGTCGGGGTCGGAGGCGCATCGGAATCCACGGCCCTTGCCAATGGCGCCGGCGCCGAACCGGGCCCGCAGCGCGTCGATGGCGGTCTGGGCGGCGACCCGGCGCGGCGCGCGCGGATCGGCAAGATCGGGTGGATCGGCCAGGACGCCGGGCAGCAGTGGCTGCGCGCCGATGCCGATGAGGCGAAAGGCGGTGCCGTCGACCTCGCGGGTCAGCAGCATGCGGGCCGCCTCGAACAACAGGTCGGGCAGGCAGGTCGGCGCGGCGAGACGGTGGGCGCGGGTGCGCAAGGCAAACGACGCGGTCTTCAGTTTCAGCACCACGCCGCCGGCGGCAAAACCTTGCTTGCGCAACCGGCCGGCGAGCTTTTCCGCCAGGCGCCAAAGCTGGCGCTCCAGCTCCGCGTGCGCCGAAATGTCGGTGTCGAAGGTGGTCTCGGCGCTGATCGATTTCGTCTCGCGGGCAGGGTCGACGCTGCGCGCATCCTCACCGCGGGCGCGGCGGACCAGGGCGGGGCCATCGTCGCCGAGGCGGGACCGCGCCGTGCGGTCGTCGAGCGCCTGCAGATGGGCGAGCCGGGTGATGCCCATCGCCTCCAGCCGGCGGGCGAGCACCGGACCAACGCCGGGCAGCAGACGGACCGGCTCGGGCGCCAGCAGGGACGCCGCCTCGGCGCCGATGACACAGAAGCCGCGCGGCTTGTCGCGGCCGGCGGCGATTTTCGCCAGCAGCCGGTTGGCGGCGAGGCCGATGGAGACGGTGACGCCCACCTGGCACTCGACGTCGCGGGCGAGGCGGGCGAGCACGGAAGCCGGCGGGGCGCCGTGCAGCGCCTCGGTGCCGGTGAGGTCGAGCACCGCCTCGTCGATGGAAAGCGGCTGCACCAGCGGCGTGAGGCGCTCCATCATGGCGCGGATCTGCCGGCCGACGGCGGCGTATTTCGCGAAGTCAGGCTGGATGACCACGGCGTCCGGGCACAGCCTTCAGCGCCTTGAACATCGGCATGGCGCTCCGCACGCCCTGGATGCGGGCGATATAGCAGGCGGCGGTGACCACGCCCCGCACGCCGCCGCCGACGATCACCGGGCGGGCGGCAAGCTCCGGGCGGTCGCGCTTTTCCACGCTTGCATAGAAGGCGTCGCAGTCGAGATGGGCGATATGGAGCGAAAACAGCGCGGGATGGCGAATGATGCGCCCGCCGCCGCATGACGGGCAGGTGCGCCGCTCGCCCGGCTCCGCCCCGCAATCGCGGCAGAGCGCGGGCATCGAGGCTAGGTCAGCGGCGCCGGCCACAGCCAGGCGGCGCCGCGCACGCCGGACGAGTCGCCATGCACGTTGCGCACCACCGGCGTGTGGACAAAATCGGAGAACACGTAAGTGGGCAGCAGGCGGGGCAACTCGACATAGAGATGATCCATGTTGGACAGGCCGCCGCCGAGCACGATCACGTCGGGGTCGATCAGGTTGATCACCACGGCGAGCCCGCGGGCCACCCGGTCGGCATGGCGGGCGAGCGCCGCGCGGGCCGGCAGGTCGCCGGCGGCGGCGCGGGCGGGGATGGCGGTGGCATCCCGCGCCTGCGGACCGTCGCAGTCGCGCGCGAGGCCGGGGCCGGAGATGCGCGTTTCCAGGCAGTTGCGATGGCCGCACCAGCACAGGATGCCGGGCAACTCGTCGGCCGAGGGCCAGGGCAGCGGGGTGTGGCCCCATTCGCCGGCGATGTGGTGGCGGCCTTGCAGCACCTGGCCGCCGATCACGATGCCGCCGCCGCAGCCGGTGCCGAGGATGACGCCGAACACGCAATGCTGACCGGCGCCGGCGCCGTCGGCGGCTTCCGAAAGGGCAAAGCAATTGGCGTCGTTTTCCACCCGCACCGCGCGGCCGAGCGCCTGGGCCGAGGTCGCGGTCGAACGGGTGGCCGTTGAGGGCGATGGAATTGGCGTTCTTCACCAGGCCGGTGGCCGGGCTGATGACGCCGGGAATGCCGATGCCGACGCTGCCGACGCCGCCCAGTTCGGTTTCGATGCCGCGGACGAGATCGGTGATCGCGGTGAGGGCGGTGTCGTAGCCTGGCGGGGTGGGGATGCGGCGGCGCAGGCGGAGATTGCCGTCGGGCGCCAGGGCAGCGGCCTCGATCTTGGTGCCGCCGAGGTCGATGCCGATGCGGTAGGCGTAGGGGGGGAACGCGCTCATGGTGGCAGATTGCCCTGCAGCGAAAGCAACTGCATGCCACACAATGCAGGATTTGTGGTGCCTGATTGCGTGGCTGAAACCGCTTTCAGGAGGCCGCGCGCCGTTGACCTCCGGTACAGGGCAGGCAAGCGGTCTTGGCGCGAGACCTCCGGCCGCACCGGCCGCTACTCGGCCAGGGTGAACTGCACCGGCACTTCCGCCACCGCGGCGACGGCCGTGCCGCCGCGTGTGGCGGCGACGAACCGCCAGCGGCGCACCGTCGCCGCCGCCGCCTCGTCCAGCGTCCTGTATCCACTGCTCTGCGCCACCGTGACGGAAGCCGCGACACCTTCGGCTGAGACATCGACCCGCAGCAGCACCAATCCCTGTTCGCGCCGCTGCCGGGAGCGCTCGGGATAGGCCGGCGGCGAATTGCCTTGCATCCCGGCGAGCGGATGCGGCGGCACAATCGGGAGCGGCACCAGCGGCGCATCCGGGGCCGATGGCCGGAGGGACGCCATGGCGGCGGGCTGGCTTTCGGCCGGATGAGCCGGTGGGTGCCGCTCGGCCGGCAGGGCACCGACATCGCCATGGCGGGGCAGCGTGGCCGGGCGTGGCACCGGCGGCGACGGCGCGGGACGGCGCGGCGCCGCAGGCGCGGGAGGCGGCACCGGTGCCGCCAGTTGCGGTTCCGGCGCTGGCGGGCGCGTGTTGGGTGCCTCCCGCCGTTCCTCCCCGCTCGACTCCGGCGATTGTGTCGCGGCCATCGGTGCCGCCACCGGTTCCAGCGCGACCACCCATTCGCCCGACACCGCCAACGGTACGGGTTCGCGCGGCCATGCGGTCAGGACCAGCGCGGCGGCGACATGCGCCACCACCGACGCGGCGCCGAACAACAGCCGCAGCCGACGCTCCGGGCCGTGGCTGGTCGGGCCGGGCGAACCGGGACGCGCTGCGGCCAAACGCAGCTTCACGCGGCAACCGCCATCGGCGGCCGATCGAATCGGCATTGCGAATGTCAAAATGGGCCGGGCGGGTCGCGTGGCGGATGACGACGCCTCGCCTGCCGTTTCGGCCGCAAACCCGGCACGGCACAATGCGGCGGTCACGGCACAGGCACCCTGCTGCGGCGGTAACGGCGATAGACGAAGGCCGGCGGCGCCGCGGCGCTCGACGCGGTGGCGGCGATCATCATCGCGTGGTCGGGCGCCATCGCACAGGCCGGATCGGTCCGCGCGGCATCGCCGGTGAGGGCAAAAGCCTGGCAGCGGCAGCCGCCCCAATCGATCTCGCGCTGGTCGCAGGACCGGCACGGCTCCGGCATCCACTCCGTGCCGCGGAACCGCGCGAAGGCGGGCGAATCCTGCCAGATGGCGGCAAGCGGCGTCTCGTGCACCGAAGGGAACCCGAACCCGGGCAGGCTCTCGGCGGCGTGGCATGGCAAGGCGCGGCCGGCAGGCGTGACGGTGATCATGCGCCGGCCCCAGCCGCCCATGCATGGTTTCGGCCGCTTCGCATAATAGTCCGGCACGACATAATCGATCACCAGCCGGCCGCGCAGCCGCACGCGCGCCGCCTCCACCGCCCCGGTCGCCGCGTCGAGCTGCGCGCGGGTGGGCAACAGCGCGTCGCGGTTCAGCAGCCCCCAGCCGTAATACTGCACATGGGCGATTTCGATGCGGCCCGCCCCGAGCGTCTCCCCGAGGGCGATCATTTCAGGCACCCGTTCGACGTTCTGGCGGTGCACCACGAAGTTCAGCGTCAGCGCCAGCCCGGCCGCGCGCACCTGCCGCGCCACCGCCAGCTTCACCGCGTGGCCGCCGGCAAACCCGCCGATTCTGTCGGCATTGCCGGGCTCCACGTCCTGCAGGCTGAGCTGGAGGTGATCGAGCCCGGCCGCCGCCAGCGCCTGCAGCCGCGCCGTATCGAGCAGCACGCCGGAGGTGATCAGGTTGCTGTACATCCCGAGCCCGGCCGCGTGCCGCACCAGCCTGTCCAGGTCGCTGCGCACGGTCGGCTCGCCACCGGAGAAATGCAGTTGCAGCACGCCGAGCGAAGCGGCCTCGTCGAGCACGCGCAGCCAGTTTCCGGTGTCCAGTTCGCGGCTCGCGCGCGCCAGTTCGACCGGATTGGCGCAGTAGGGGCATTGCAGCGGACAGCGATGCGTCAGTTCGGCCACCAGCGCCAAGGGCGGTTCGGGTCGTTCGCCGCTCACAGCCGGATCGCTCCCCTGTCCGCGAGGTCGTGCAACAGGTCCGCGACGTCGTGCGCCAACACGTCGCGCGGTGCATCGAAGCGTGCGGCGAGGGTATCAACGATGGCGCCGAGGCTGCGCTGCCCGTCGATCAGGCGCAGGATTTCCACCGCATGGGCGTCAGGCACGAACAGGCGCTCGGGGGCCAGGACCACCCAGTTGTCGCGCACGCGATCGAAGCGGAATTTCGTCCCCGCGGCAAAGACCGGAATAGCGGCTTCATCGGTCATGCGCGTTCGTCAGGCACGAAAGCACCAGGGGGAATCAGGCCGGGCGTCACGTAGGCATGGTGCAACGCATCGAGCTGCGCCCACAGAATATCGCATTTCGTGCGCAGCGCCGCCAGCGCGGCCTGCTGCTGTTCGGCAGTGCGCGCGTGTTCGCGGACATAGGCGAGGGCAAAATCGGAATCGCGCGGCGCCTGAGTCAGCCGCGGGGTGAAATAGCCGAGCGTCTCCGGCGTGACGAAGTCGTAATGGGCGAGCATGCCGGCAACCCGCTCGGCGATGATGGTGGGCGAGAACAATTCAGTCAGCGACGACGCAATAGCCTCCAGGATCGACCGGTCACGCACCAGCGCGACATAGGCATCGACGGCGAAGCGGGTGGCCGGCAGCAGACCGGCGGTGGATTCGACAGTGGCGCGGTCCAGCCCGACCCCTTCCGCCAGCTTCAGCCATCGCTCGACGCCGCCGGTTCCCGGCCGGTCGCCGTCATGGTCCTCCAGCCGGCGCCGCCATTCACGGCGCAAATCCGGCGTCGGCAACCTGGCCAGCAGCGTGGCGTCTTTCGCCGGAATGCGGCACTGGTAGTAGTAGCGGTTCAGCGCCCAGGCCTGCACCTGGCCGCGGGTCAGCTTGCCACCGTGCAGCAGACGGTGGAAGGGATGCCGGTTATGGTAGCGCTCCGCGCCAATGGCCCGCAGCGCTGCTTCCAGTTCATCTGGCGTCATCACAGGAATATTTCCATTCCGTCATAGCCGACCTCCCACCCCGCCGCCTCGACCGCTGCGCGTTCCGGCGTGTCGTCGAGCAGGATGGGGTTGGAGTTGTTGATGTGCAGCAGGATGCGCCTTCGCACCTCGAGCCCGGCGAAGGCCGCCATCGTGCCGGCCGGACCGCTCACGCTCATATGTCCCATGCGCAGGCCCGTCTTGGTGCCGGTGCCGGCCCGGATCATTTCATCATCGTGCCACATTGTGCCGTCGAAGAACACGGCATCGGCGCCGTGCAAACGCCCGGCGAGTCGGTCGGTCATCGCCGCGCAGCCCGGGATGAAGAACAACCGACGCGCCCCGTCGCTGATCGCCGCGCCAACGGTGTCGTCGCTTTCGGCAATCGCCGGCGCCTCGCCCTGGCGTTCGAGGTAGAGCGGCACTTTGCCGGGAACATGGAACAGTTCGAGCGTCAACCCGCTCGCGGAACCGTCCGGCAGGTCCAGCCTCACCGGCTGACCGACCGGCATGGCCTGCCGGGCCACGACATCTCGGGCCAGCACTTCGAAGATCGGGTTGGCGTCGAGGACGGCGTGGATGCGGGCGGTCGCATAGACGGTAAAGCGTTGACGCTCCCGCAGGGTCAACAGCCCGGCGATCGCGTCCACATCGCCGCCGGTCAGCACCACGCCGGCGATCGGCGAGGAGCGCAGGCCATGCCGGGGCTGCAGGAATGGCGAAACCGCGATTTGCTGGCGCAGATCCGGAGATGCGTTCAGCAGGAACCAGTTTTCCGAATCGGCACTGACCGCCAGCGACGCCTGCGAGCGTGCACGCGCTGCCGGATCGCCGGCCCGCACCCGCCGGCATGCATCGGCGTTTGAATTCCATTGGGGGAATCCGCCACCCGCGGCCGCGCCCAGTACCACCGCCCGCATGGTGTCAGCCCGCGTGACGTTCGATCATGCGTTCCCGTGCCAAGCCGCCCCGGACCTGCCCCGGGGCGAGCGGCACGGCGCTATTTCAAGCCGGCACAGGCATATGAGTTGATCTCGGCACCGAGCGCGATTTCAACGAATTTCGGGGTTTTCCAGGACATTGTGCTGCTCCTCCATCTTCGTTTTTGTTGACGCCAAATGATAACAGCGGCGCTTGCGACGGGTCAACAAGCCCACTGGCCTTGCGGGTGGGAATCGCCTGAATTCCGCATGGCTGCGCCTATCGGGCTTTTCACCCTGGGTTCGCGGTCCCAGGGCACATGCGGCCGAGATCGCCGCCAGAAACCCCCTTGAAACGCCAAGGCTGCCCTGCAGCGCCGGGTCACCCGGCGTTCCGCATCCCGGTCAGATGGCAGTCGCCGCCTGAAACGAACCGCCGAACTGCCTGCCCTCGCTGTCCGCGGCTTCGACACGGAAGGTGGTGGCGGCGTTCGGCTGAAACTCGAACCGGAAGGCAGGGTTCTCGGAGATCGATGGCCCGCTCTCGACCGTGAACAAAAGAGCGTCGCCCTGCCAGATCCGCAGCAGCTTCAGGAAATCGGCCGGGATATACCGGCGCGAGACCGGGTCGGTCTGCAGGCCGGAGGTGTTCGGATGCCGCAGCATGACCTGCGCCTCCTGTCGGCCAGGTCCGCCGGAGGGGGCGGCAACCGGGAAGGTGCGAAACCGCAATGTTCCGAGCGGGATCGCATCCGCCGTCAGCTTGAGCGGGGGGGCGGAACATCCGCCGGCCGCTTTCACCTTGCGTGCAACCACATACATCCGGCCATCGCTCAGCTCGGCGACAGCATGGAAATTCGTGTCGTCGTTGACGCGCACGCAGGTGGCGATACGGTTGATGCCAAAGCCTTGCCCACCAAAGCCTTGCCCACCAAAGCCTTGCCCAATGGTGAAAATCGCCGCCACAGGGGATGGATTCGCGTCGATCACCAGCGTGATCTTCCAGACCTGCCGCGCATCGCCGGCGACAGGCGTTGTGTGCAGCGTGACCGGGACGGCGGCTGCATCCTCGGCGCGAGAAGGGGCCTCGATAGCCAGCATGGACGCGCCGTTTTCCAGAACCCGGTCGGGGAAAATCCGCGCCGCCAGCGCCGGCCATGCCTCCTGATCCGCCCCGGACGCGGTCCCGACCCGGGATGATGCCAGCACCCCGCCCGCCAGCGCGCCGAGAAACATCCGTCGTCCGGCGGATTCCCGGCCTATCGATCGGGTGTCAGTTCCGCCCGCCCCCATCATGCTTGCCGCCTTGCTTCACCCGGTCACCCGGGCGGCGCAGAACTTGAACTCGGGGATCTTGCCGAACGGGTCCAGCGCCGGGTTGGTCAGCAGGTTGGCAGCGGCCTCGGCGTAGCAGAACGGCATGAACACCATCCCCTCCGGCACATCGCGGTCAGCGCGCAACTTCACATCGATCGTGCCGCGCCGCGTCGCAATGCGGATCATGTCGCCCGCCTTGAGGCCCATCCGGCCGATCTCCCGCGGCGTCATGAAGGCCACCGCCTCCGGCTCGATGGCATCGAGCACGCCGGCGCGCCGTGTCATCGAGCCGGTGTGCCAGTGCTCCAATATCCGTCCGGTGGACAGCACCATCGGATATTCGTCGTCGGGCAATTCGTCGGGCGGCGAGACATCGGCCGGTACGATGCGGCCGCGCCCATTCGCGGTCGGGAAGCCGGCATAAAAGATGATTTCGTGGCCCGGCATGTCCGCCCCGTCGGTCGGATAGGTCACGGCGCCCTCGCGCTCCAGCCGCTCCCAGGTGATGTTGGCGAAGGAGGGCATCAGTGTCGCCATCTCGGCGAACACCTCCGCCGGTCCGGCGTAATGCCAGCCCAGGCCGAGCCGCCGCGCGATCTGCTGGATGATCCACCAATCCTGCCGTGCGTCGCCCGGCGGCGGCAGCACCGGCCAGGCGCGTTGCACCCGCCGGTCGGTGTTGGTGAAGCTGCCGGACTTCTCGGCAAAGGCCGAGGCCGGCAGCACCACATCGGCGAAGGCCGCCGTCTCGGTCAGGAACAAATCCTGCACCACAAGATGCTCGAGTTTCGCCAGCGCCGCACGCGCATGGTTCAGATCGGGATCGGACATCGCCGGGTTTTCCCCCTCGATGTACATGCCGCCGATCGTGCCGGCATGGATCGCGTGCATGATCTCCACCACCGTCAGGCCGCGCTGCGGGTCCAGCTTGCGGCCCCATGCCGTCTCGAAGATGGCACGGATCTCCGGCCGTTCCACCGACTGGTAGTCCGGGTAGACCATCGGGATCAGCCCGGCATCCGAGGCGCCCTGGACGTTGTTTTGTCCACGCAACGGATGCAGCCCGGCACCGGGCCGGCCGATCTGCCCGGTGACCAATGCCAGCGCGATCAGGCAGCGGGCATTATCGGTGCCGTGCACGTGCTGACTGATGCCCATGCCCCAGAAGATGATCGAGGCGCGCGACGTGGCGTACATCCGGGCCACCTCGCGCAGCGTCGCTGCGGGAATGCCGCACACCGCTTCCATCCGTTCCGGCGCGAAGTCGCGGATGCGCGCCTTCAGCGCCGCGTAGCCATCGACATAGGCCGCGATGTACTGCGTGTCGGTCAGGCCCTCCTCAATGATCACGTGCAGCAGCGCATTCAGCAAGGCGACATCGGTGCCTGGCTTGAACGCCAGATGGTGGGTGGCCAGCCGCGACAGCGCCTGCCGCCGCGGGTCGATCACCACCAGCCGCGCACCGCGCTGCCGCACGGCATTCTTGATGAAGCTGGCGGCAACCGGATGGTTGACCGTCGGGTTGGCGCCGATGACGATGATGACATCGGCTTCCAGCGCGGCCGAGAACGGGGCGGAGACCGCGCCGGAGTTCAGCCCCTCCATCAGCGCCGCCACCGAGGAGGCGTGGCAAAGCCGGGTGCAATGATCGACGTTGTTGGAGCCGAAGCCGGTGCGCACCAGCTTCTGGAACAAATAGGCTTCCTCGTTCGACCCCTTGGCCGAGCCGAACCCGGCCAGCGCCCGCCCGCCACGCGAATCACGAATCCGCGCGAGCCCGCCGGCAGCGCGGTCGAGCGCTTCCTCCCAACTGGCCTCGCGAAAATGTGTCCATGGGTTGGCCGGATCGACCTGATCCCGCGCATGCTTCGCCACGCCATCCCGCCGCACCAGCGGGGTGGTCAACCGATGCGGATGATGGATGTAGTCGAAGCCGAACCGCCCCTTGACGCAAAGCCTGTTGTGGTTGGCCGGCCCGTCGCGTCCCTCGGCATACACGATCTTGCCGTCGGCAACATGATACGTGACCTGGCAGCCGACGCCGCAATACGGGCACAGCGAGTCCACGCTCCGCTGCGGCCAGACGGTGCGGCGCTGCTGTGCATCGAGATAGGCGGATGGCATCAGCGCCCCGGTCGGACAAACCTGCACGCACTCGCCGCAGGCCACGCAGGTGGACGCCCCCATCGGGTCGTCGAGGTCGAACACCACTTTCGCCCCGGCGTTGCGCCAGGCCATGCCGATGACGTCATTGACCTGCACCTCGCGGCAGGCACGCACACACAGGCCGCACTGGATGCAGGCATCGAGGTTCACCCGCATGGCGGGATGGCTGGCATCGCCGGTCCAACGCGGCACCGAGGGGAAACAACTCGCCGTCACCCCGACCGCATCGGCCCAGGCCCAGAATTTCGATGTAGGATCATGCGATGTTTCCCGCGCCGGCTGATCAGCAACCAGTAATTCCATGACCATGCGACGGGCGGATATGGCTCGGTCGCTGGCAGTGCGGATTTTCATGCCCGCGGACGGAACGCGCTGGCACGAGGCGGCAAGCACCCGCTCGCCCTCCACCTCCACCACGCAGGCGCGGCAATTGCCGTCCGGCCGGTAGCCCGGCGCGGGCGCGTGGCAGAGATGCGGGATCGCGGTGCCCAGCCTTGTGGCGACCTGCCAGATCGTCTCGCCCGGCCGTGCCTCGACCGTTTCGCCGTCGAGTTCGAAGATGATGCCGGTCATGACGGCGCCTCGAAATGACGAAGAACGGAAACGAGCGGATTGGCGGCGGCCTGGCCCAGCCCGCAGATCGAGGCGTCGCGCATCGTCTGCGCCAGCTCCTCCATCAACGCGCGGTCCCAGTCCGGGCGTTCCATCAGCAGGCACGCCTTCTGCGTGCCCATCCGGCAGGGTGTGCACTTGCCGCAGCCTCTCGTCGGCAAAGAAACGCATCAGGTTCAGCGCGACGGCGCGCAAATCATCGTGATCGGACAGCACCACCACCGCGGCTGAACCGATGAAGCAGCCATATGGCTCCAGCGTGCCGAAATCGAGCGGCACGTCGCCGAGGCTGGCCGGCAGGATGCCGCCGGACGCGCCGCCGGGCAGGTAGGCGGCGAAAATGTGGCCCGGCAGCATGCCGCCACAGTATTCATCGATGAGTTCGCGCACGGTGATGCCGGCGGGCGCCAGCTTCACCCCGGGTTCGCGCACCCGCCCGGACACTGAAAAACTCCGCAGCCCGTGCCGGCCGCGGCGCCCGAAGCCCTTCCACCAGGCCGGGCCGCGCTCCACCAGGTCGCGCACCCAATAGAGCGTCTCGACATTGTTGATCAGCGTCGGGCGGCCGAACAGGCCGATCTGAAAAGGAAAAGGCGGCTTGTGTCGCGGCACGCCGCGCTTGCCTTCGAGGCTTTCAAGCATCGCCGATTCCTCGCCGCAAATATAAGCGCCGGCGCCGCGGCGCAGATGCAGGCGCGGGCCGCCTTGCGGCAGCTTCGGCAATTCCGCGGCCAGGATCGCGCGCGCCGCCGGATACTCGTCGCGCACGTAAATATAGACATCCGTCGCCTCGACGATTTGAGCCCCGATCAGCATGCCTTCGAGGAAGCGATGCGGGTCGGTGTTGAGGTAGTGGCGGTCCTTGAAGGTGCCGGGCTCGCCCTCATCGGCGTTCACCGCCATCAGCCGCGGGCCGGGCTCGCCGCGCACCGAGCGCCATTTGCGGGCGATCGGGAAGCCGGCACCGCCGAGACCCCGCAACTGGGCGTCGTCCAGCACCGCCAGCACGTCGTCCGGCGACACCGCGCCGCAGCGCAAACTTTCCAATAGACGGTAGCCGCCGCCGGCGATGTATTCGGCATAATTGATATAGGGCGGCACATGCGGCTCGCTGTCATGGGTGGCGATGGTTTCCAGCACCGCCGTCACGCTCGCCCGGCGGACGAAATGGTGCCCGACCTCCACCGCCGGCGCATGGTCGCACATGCCCAGGCACGGCGCGCGAACCACCCGCGCGGCCGTGCCGACGCAGGCCTGCAGGGCGGCGAGCAAGGCTTCACCACCGCCGGCCATGGTGCAGGCGATGCTGTCGCACACCCGCACCACCAGCTTCGGCAGCGTCGGCGCGTCCTCTTTGACCACATCGAAATGGGCATAGAAGCTGGCCACCTCGAACAATTCGGCAATCGACAGCCGCATCAGCTCGGCCAGCGCCGCCAGATGGGCGGCCGGGATCTGGCCATGTGCATCCTGGATGACGTGGAGGTGTTCGATCAGCAGGTCCCGCTGCAACGCCCGCCCCGCGAGCAGCGCCTGCACCTCCGCCAATGCGACCGGATCAACCTGGCGCCCTTTCGGCACATCGCGGGCGCGCCCTCCCCAGCCGGGATGGTGGAGTGCCGCATCGGCAGGACTCCGATGCGGGGGGGCACCGGAATCAGGGTAACTCATAACCATCTCTCCCCTCTTCACGAGATGTCACGCGCCAGGGTGGGAATCACTACATGACCAGCAGAGCCAGCGCCGCCACACCGGCTTTCATGCTGGCTCTCCCCAAATTCATTGCGCCGACACCACCACACCCCATGGCATCCGCCCCACCTGGATCGACCTGATGACCTTCAGGGCTGCCACGTCAATCACCGAGATGTCGTTCGACAGGCCATTCGTGGTGAGCAGGTATTTTTCATCCGGCGTGAACGCCATCTGCCATACGCGCTGGCCCACCAGCAGGTAGCTCTCGACCTTGGCGGTCCTGGCGTCGATGACCGCGACGCGGTTCGCCGGACCGAGAGCCACGAAGGCGGTGGCGTCATCCCTGGTGAAGCGGATGCCGACCGGCTGGATGGCCTCGGCCCGCAGGCCGCGAATATCGAAGCCGATCCGGGTCTTCACCACATGTCTGGCCGGATCGATGATGCTGACGGTGCCGCCAAGCTCGGACGAGACCCAAAGTTCCGATCCGTCATGCTTGAATTGCGCGACCCGCGGGCGCGGATCGACCAGCACATTGGCCACCACCTTACGGGTCGCGTAGTCGATGAAATGCGCCATGTTGGTGGTCTCGGACGTATTGACGATGGTCTGCCCGTCCGGGCTGATCGCCATGCCCTCCGGTTCCACGCCCGTCGGGATCTCGGCCAGCACCTTGCGGGTCGGCACGTCGATCACGGTGACCCGGTTGTCATTCTCATTCGACACGAAAAGCGGGTTGCCCGTGGCCGGCAGCGCGAAGGTCTCCGGGTCGGGGCCGGATGGCAGCTCGCCGATAATCTGCAGCGTCCTGGTGTCGATGATCTGGATGGTGTCGTCGTCGCTGGCGCAGACCAGCAGGTTGCGGCCGTCAGCGGTCAGGGTGATGCCGCGCGGGCGCTGGCCGACAGCGATCGTCCGCACCGTCTTCATCGCCTCGAGATCGACCACGCTGACGCTGTTGTCGCGCTCGTTGGAAACATAGGCGGTCAGCGCCAGCGCCGGCAGCGGCGCGAGCGCCAATGCGGCACCCATGGCGGCAAGCAGTCGGCAAACGGCCGCGGTCACGGCAACCTGCATTTCGTTTCGGGGCGATCGACGCCCAGCGTGTCCAGTTCCGTCACCTGGTGCAAGAACCCCGGCTGCGGCGAGATCGAGACCACGGAGCGGCCATCAGCCAGCAGGATGGGTTGGCGCAGTTGCAGGTCCCAGTCACGCAGCGTGAGAAGCTGCCCCTTATAGGCCGCCACGCCGAACGCCGGGCTCTTGATGAAGGCAACCAGCTTGTCGGCGTCGGAGCTTGCGCTGCGGCTCGCGGCCTCGCCGATCATGCGCGCGCCCGTCCAGGCCTGCATGTCGAGCGGCATCATCCGGCGATGGAACAGCCGCACGAAGCGATTCTGCAGCTGCGCCCCGCCCCATGATTCGCTGCTGGCATCCCAGGTCACCGGCTCCAGACCGGCCGAGCCCGCCACCGGGCGCGCGTCCCAGCTGCGGTATGGCAGGTAGCCGGCAAAGACCTCGTTTTCGTCGGCGGCCACGAGCACGTCGTATTCGGGCGCGCCCTGGGTCAGCAGGGGTATCTGCTGCTGCATCTGCACGAGGCCGGTATCCGTCTGGCGCGAGCCGCCAGTGTCCTCGCTCACCCGCTCCTGCACGATGCGTGCGCCGAAGCGCCTTGCGGCGCGGCGATAGGCGTCGGCCAGCAGCTTGTCCTCGGGGTGCGAGCCGAGCACCAGCAGCCAGCGGGTCCATTTCTTCCAGACCAGATATTGCGCCACCGCATCGGCAAGCATGCTGCGCGACGGCGCGACATGGATGACGTTGCTGCGGCAATCTCCGGCCCGCAGCGAATCATCAGCGGCGGCGAGATTGATGATCGTCATGCCCCGCGCTTGCCCGGCCTCCGCCAGCGCCAGCACACCCTCGGCGGGCAGATCGGTCAGCACGAGGCGGACACCTTCGCCGGCGAGCCTGGCGAGGGACGCCGCGATATCAACGCCCTTGCGCACCGGCACGTCGATCAGTTCGAAGCTCTGGCCAAGCAGCCGGCCGGTGGTGTTGTTGTCCTCCAGGGCGAGCGTCGCGCCGGCCAGGCCCGCATCGGGCGGGGGCGCGTCGAGCAGCGAAATCACCGGATGACGCGCCATCGAGCGGATGTAGCCGATGCGGATCGCGGCATCATCGGCGCGGGCCGGTACCACCGCGAACCCGCCGGCCGCGCCGGCCAGCAGCAGGGAACAGGCTGCGCGCCGGCTTATGCCATTGCGCGCCATCCGATTTGGACGTTTCATGCCGCAAGCATGATAAGACCCTGGATCGAGCACAAGCTCCTTGTGGGCGGGACGGTCGGCGGTCCGGGTGACATCATGGCGATATCTCGCCCGTACCGTGCCCGCCACGGCGCTTCCGGCCGCGGAGGCGCAGCCGGCCATCGTGTTTCCGTTCGTTGGACGATACCAGTCTGCCAGGCGCGACACAGGGGCAGGCGACGGACGATCTTGCCCGGCTTGCTGCCCACCGCCTGGATTCGCTTGGCCGATCCGGGCAGTATGCGCCGGTCGCCGGCGCCACCGGTCCGGCCGGGCCGACCCCGCGGACATGCGGCGGATGGGAGGCCGGCGTCGATGCGCAGGTCTCGGTGATTGGCTGAGTGCAGAAGGTGTCGACCTGATTCCGAACATCAACATCGTCGTGCGCGACGTGGCGACCGGCAGGCGCGTCGCCGCCGGCAGCGTGGATATCCGCCTCGCCAGCGGGACCGCGCCATGACCCGCATGCTCGCCTGCGTGACCGGGCCGGACGAAGCCGAGATCGCGCTCGCCGGCGGCGCCGATATCATCGAGCTGAAAAACCCCGTCCAAAGCGCGGTAATGCCGGAGGTGATCCGCGCCACGGTGGCGGCGATCGGCGGGCGCGGCCCGAGCAGCGCGGTGGCGGCCGATTTGCCGATGCAGCCCGGGCTTCTGGCCGCGACGGTGAACGAAATCGCCGCCTGCGGGGTGGATTATGTCAAGCTCGGCTTGTTGCCGGGCGGGGATGCGGCGGCCTGCATTCGCGACCTGGCCGGAATCGCGGCCAGGGTGAAGCTGATGGCGGTGTTCTTTGCCGACGCCTCCCCTGACCTGTCGCTGCTGCCGCTGCTCGGGCAATCCGGGTTCGCGGGTGCCATGATCGACACCCACTGCAAGCGGGCCGGGCGGCTGCTGGACCATTTCACCCTGTCCGGCCTGCGCGCTTTCGTCGAGGACTGCCACGCCGCCCGGCTGATCGCCGGCCTGGCCGGTTCGCTGGAAACGCCGGACATCCCTCGCCTGCTGGTGCTGGCGCCGGATCTGCTCGGCTTCCGCGGCGCGCTGTGCGGCACCGACGGGCGGGCGGAAGCGCTCGATCCCGGCCGCGTGCAGGCGGTGCGCGGGCTGATCCCGCCGGAGGTGGCGGCGCGAGAAACGCACGCGGTGGATTACCGACTGCTCGCGGCGCGCGGATACGCGCCACCCGCGGGCGAGAATGTGCCGGTCGATCGCGTGTTCGTGGACGATCTGGTGCTGCCGGTGTTCATCGGCGCCTATGCGCACGAACGCGCCGCCCCCCAGCGTGTACGATTCGCGGTGGATGCCTGGGTGACGCGCACCGGCCGCGCCGCCGAGGACATGCGCGACGTGTTCTCCTACGACCTCATCATCGACGCCATCCGCCTGTTGATCGATTCAGGCCATATCGCGCTGGTCGAGACGCTGGCCGAGGGGATCGCGGCGATGGTGCTGGCGCATCCGCGGGTAACCAGGGTGGCGGTGCGGGTGCAGAAGCTGGATACCGGGACAGGTACCGTGGGCGTTGAGATCGAGCGCACGCGACCGGCCGCGTGTGCCACGTCCTGGCCGCCAACGTCCTTGCCGATCACGCCGCTGCTGGCAGGGGCGAAATCGTAAGCCGCCCCTCGCCGCCCGTCATCCCGCCCGCAGCGTCCGGAATGCCTCGCGCTTTTCAAACAGGTAGAGCAGCACGCGCACGGCCAGACCGCGCTCGCTCTCCAGCTTCGGGTCCTTCTGCACCAGTAGTTCCGCGTCCTGATCGGCCATGTGCAGCAACCCCTCGTCCTCGGCCGGGTCGGCCAGCCGCCAGCCGGGCAGGCCGGCCTGGCGGGTGCCCAGCAGGTCGCCGCCGCCGCGGATGCGGAAATCCTCGTCGGCGATGCGAAACCCGTCCTCGGTGTCGCGCAGCAGAAGCAGCCGCCGCCGACCGGTTTCGGTCAGCCCGTCGGCATGCAGCAACAGGCAGAAACTCGCGTCCCGCCCGCGCCCCACCCGCCCGCGCAACTGGTGCAGGGGCGCGAGCCCGAACCGCTCGGCGTGCTCGATCACCATCACGCTCGCTTCCGGCACATCGACGCCGACCTCGATCACCGTGGTCGCCACCAGCAGCCGCGTCCGCCCGGCGGCGAAATCCGCCAGCGCCGCCTCGCGCACCGCGCTGTCCTGCTGCCCGTGCGCCAGCCCCACCAGCGGGCCGAACCGCGCCTGCAGCTCGGCAAAACGCGCCTCGGCGGCAGCCAGATCGATCAGCTCGCTTTCGGCCACCATCGGGCACACCCAGTAGATTCGCGCCCCCCCATCCAGCGCCCGCGCCACCGCGTCCACCACGTCCGGCAGCGTCGCCAGCGAGTGCAGCGTGGTGCGCACCGGCTTTCGCCCGGCCGGCTTGCCGGTCAGGCGGCTGACCTGCATTTCGCCCCACTGGGTCAGCAGCAGCGTGCGCGGAATCGGCGTGGCGGTCATGACCAGCACGTCCGCGGCCACCCCCTTGCCGCCCATGCGCAGCCGCTGTTCCACCCCGAACCGGTGCTGCTCGTCGATCACCGCCAGCCCGAGGTCGCGGAACACCACCCCTTCCTGCACCAGCGCATGCGTGCCGATCACGATGGGAATGCCGCCATCCGCGAGCCCCTCCAGCACGGCGGCGCGGGCTTTTCCGATCACCGACCCGGTCAGCAGGGCACAGGGGACCGGGCAGATGCGTTCGAGGGTGCGGTGGTGCTGGCGCGCGAGAATCTCGGTGGGCGCCATCAGCGCCGCCTGCGCGCCGGCCTCTACCGCCCGCAGCATCGCCAGCACCGCCACCAGCGTCTTGCCGGCGCCCACATCCCCCTGCAGCAACCGCAGCATCCGCCGCGGGGCCGCCAGGTCGGCGTCGATCTCCGCCAGCACCGCAAGCTGCGCCTCGGTTGGCGGCAGGCCGAACCTCGCCAGGGCCTGCGCCCGCAGCGCGCCGTCGCCGGTGAGCGCCCGGCCCGGCCGGTCGTGCACCCGCCGGCGCATGAAGGCCAGCGCGATCTGACCGGCCAGCAACTCGTCATAGGCGAGCCGCCGCCGCGCCTCCGGTGGGGGCGGCGCCTGCGGCGCGTGCAGCAGGTGCAGCGCCTCGGCAAACCCCGGCCATTTCTCCCGCGCCAGCAGCGCCGGATCGTGCCATTCCGGCAACGCCGGGATGCGCTCCAGCGCCTGCGCCACCGGTTTGCGCAGGTGCCAGGGGAACAGCCCCGCCGTCAGGCCCCATACCGGCTCGATCCAGGGCAGCCCCTCCGCCCGGTCGGCCGGCACGATATGGTCCGGATGCACGATCTGGCGGCGGTCGTCGAACCGGCCCGACACCAGCACCCGCCCCCCCTTCGGCAGCTTCGCCGCCGGAAAGCGCTGGAAGAACACCAGATCGGCGAACCCGCTGCCATCCGTCACCACCGCCTTGGTGGGCTGGCGCGCGCTGCCCGGCGGGTCGATGCGCACCACCTCCACCTCGATCGTCGCCAGCGCCCCCGGCACCGCCTCGGCGATCGTGGTGCGCGTGCGGCGGTCGATCCAGCTTTCGGGCAGGTGGAACAGCAGGTCGATCACCCGCGTGCCGCCGGCGGCGCGCGCGATCAGCGCCGCCACCGTCTCGCCCACGCCGCGCAGGGCGGTCAGCGGTTCGAACAGCGGGGCGCACAGGCTGGCCGGAATCGGTGATGGCGTGGGTGGGGGCATGGGCTGACACTGTCCGAGCCTGCGTCTATATGACCCTCCCGATGACCGAACCAGCCCTGACCCCGCTCGACACGCGGCGCCGCCGCCTGTTGTACCGCGCCACCCACCGCGGCAGCTACGAGAACGATCTGCTGATCGGCGGCTACGTGCGCCGCCATATCGGTGCCATGCCAGAGAGCGAAATGGATGCGCTCGAACAGGTCATGGATCTGTCCGACGCCGACCTCGCCGACTGGCTGACCGGCCGCCGGCCAATCCCGCAGGATGTCAACTCGCCCACCCTGCAGGCCATCCGCGCCTTCGCGCTGGCGCTGAGGAGCCGGTGATGAGGGGGGCGGTGAAGCAAGCAAGGCCAGGGGCTCTGCCCCTGGACCCCGCCAAGGGCCGAGAGGCCCCTGGACCCCATTCGTTTAGAGAGTTGTCTGAAGAGGGAGGTGAGGAGAGGCCGCGGTCCCTTCTCCCCCCCCTCTTCGGACAACTCTCCAATGAGCGGGGTCCAGGGGCCTCTCGGCCCTTGGCGGGTCCAGGGCAGAGCCCTGGCCTTCCTTCCTTCCCGGCCCTCCCATGACCCCGGTCTTCGGCGCCCCCGAAGGCTGGGATGCCGTGCTGCTCGCACGGCGTGCGCGCGAGCATGCCGGTCCGTTGCTGCATGTGTGTCGCGACGACGCGCGCGTGGCCCGGCTCGCCGAGTCGGTGGCGTTCTTCGCGCCGGAGGCCGAACTGTTGCGGTTCCCGGCCTGGGATTGTCTGCCATACGACCGTGTTTCCCCCAATCCCCAGCTGGTCAGCGAGCGCATCGCCACGCTCGCCGCGCTGTTGGAAAAGCCTGCCGGCCCGCGCATCGTGCTGACCACGGTGAATGCCCTGGTGCAGCGTGTGCCGCCGCGGCATGTGTTCCATGGCGCCAGCCTGTCGCTCGCCGCGGGCGGCGCGGTCGATCCCGACCGCCTGGTGCGGTTTCTCGAAGCCAATGGCTACGGCCGCGCCGGCACGGTGATGGAGCCCGGCGAGTATGCGGTGCGCGGCGGCATCGTCGATATGTTCCCGGCCGGCCTGCCCGACCCGGTGCGGCTGGACCTGTTCGGCGACACCATCGAGAGCATCCGCGCCTTCGACCCGGCCAGCCAGCGCAGCGGCGCGCGGCTGAAGCAGGTGGTGCTGCGGCCGGTGTCGGAGGTGTTCCTCGACAAGGCCTCGGTCGCCCGCTTCCGTACCGGCTGGCGGGAGGCGTTCGGCCAGGGCGCGGCCACCGACCCGATCTATCTCTCGGTTTCCGAGGGGCGGCGCCATCCCGGCGTGGAACACTGGGTGCCGCTGTTCCACCAGGGCATGGAAACGCTGCTGGATTATCTCCCCAGCGCCTCCTGCAGCCAGGACCATCAGGCCGAGGATGTGCTGGCCTCCCGGCTGGAGATGATCGCCGACCACTACAACGCCCGCCGTGCCCCGCCGCGCGAGGGCGAGGTGCCGTATCGTCCGCTGCCGCCGGACCGGCTCTATCTCGACCGTGCCGGCTGGGAGGCGATGTTTTCCCTCGGCCCGGTGTTCGGCTTCGGGCCGTTTGCCCGGCCGGAGGGGGCGACCGGCGTGGATGGCGGCGGCCGTCCGGGGCCGATATTCGCCCAATCGGGCGCCGGCCCGGGGGCCAATGTGTTCGACCAGTTGCGCGCCCAGGCCGATCGCTGGACCGCCGAGGGGCGGCGCATCGCGGTCGCCGCCTGGACCCGCGGCTCGCGCGACCGCATCGGCCATCTGCTGGCCGAGCATGGCCTCGCCGCCGAGGCCGCCGATGACTGGCCGAAGGCGGGCAAGGTGCGGGCGGGAAGCGTCGCCCTGGTGACGCTCGGCCTGGAGCGCGGCTTCGTCGCCGACTATCCGGGCGTGGGCAAATGGGCCTTCGTCTCCGAACAGGATCTGCTCGGCGAGCGCATTTCCCGCCCGCCGCGCCGGCGCAAGCGGGCCGACCAGTTCATCGCCGAGGCCACCGAGATCGCCGAGGGCGACCTGGTGGTGCACCAGGATTTCGGCATCGGCCGCTACGAGGGGCTGGAGACGCTCAAGGTCAGCGGCGCCCCGCACGACTGCCTGCGCCTGCTCTACGATGCGGGGGAAAAACTTTTCCTGCCGGTCGAGAACATCGAAGTGCTGAGCCGCTTCGGCAGCGATGCCGCCGGGGTGGCGCTCGACAAATTGGGCGGCGTGTCGTGGCAGACCCGCAAGGCGCGGATGAAGCAGCGCATCCGCGACATGGCGGGCGAGCTGATCCGGGTCGCCGCCGCGCGCAAGCTGCGCGATGCCGAGGTGATGGCGCCGGCCGAGGGCGCCTGGGACGAGTTCTGCGCCCGCTTCCCGCATGCCGAGACCGAGGACCAGGCGCGCGCCATCGCCGATGTGCTGGAGGATTTGTCCTCCGGGCGGCCGATGGACCGGCTGATCTGCGGCGATGTGGGCTTCGGCAAGACCGAGGTGGCGTTGCGGGCCGCCTTCGTCGCCGCCATGTCGGGCAACCAGGTGGCGGTGGTGGTGCCCACCACGCTGCTGTCGCGCCAGCATTTCCGGGTGTTCTCCGCCCGCTTCCAGGGGCTACCGGTCACCGTGGCGCAGCTCTCGCGCATGGTGACCGCGAAGGAGGCGGCCGAGGTCCGCCGAGGCCTCGCCGATGGCAGCGTGAACATCGTCATCGGCACGCATGCGCTGCTGGCCAAGGGCATCAATTTTTCCGCGCTCGGCCTGTTGATCGTCGATGAGGAGCAGCATTTCGGCGTCGCCCACAAGGAGAAGCTGAAGGCGCTGAAGGCCGACGTGCATGTGCTGACGCTGACCGCCACGCCGATTCCGCGCACCCTGCAACTGGCGCTCACCGGCGTGCGCGAGATGAGCGTGATCGCCACCCCGCCGGTGGACCGGCTGGCGGTGCGCACCTTCATCATGCCGTTCGATGCCGTGGTGATCCGCGAGGCCATCCAGCGCGAGCGCTTCCGCGGCGGCCAGGTGTTCTGCGTGGTGCCGCGCATCGAGGATCTCGGCCGCATGGCCGAACGGCTCGCCGAGATCGTGCCGGAGGCGC
The DNA here is from genome assembly GCA_963709085.1 of uncultured Alphaproteobacteria bacterium. GTDB lineage: Bacteria > Pseudomonadota > Alphaproteobacteria > Acetobacterales > Acetobacteraceae > Rhodovastum. The sequence goes on along the minus strand of CAVPVB010000007.1, from coordinate 960,667 downwards.
GTACCACGCAGGCGCACGGGCGGTTGGCGCCGACCGAGCTGGAACGGGTGATGACCGAGTTCGGCGACGGCAAGTTCGACATCCTGCTGTCCACCAACATCGTCGAAAGCGGGCTCGACATGCCGGCGGTGAACACGCTGGTCATCCATCGCGCCGATATGTTCGGCCTCGGGCAGCTCTATCAGCTGCGCGGGCGGGTGGGACGCGGCAAGCAACGCGGCTATGCGTATCTGACCTGGCCGCAGCTGCACCGGCTCAGCGCGGCGGCCGAGAAGCGGCTGAACGTGATGCATTCGCTCGATGCGCTCGGCGCCGGCTTCACCCTGGCCAGCCACGACCTCGACATCCGCGGCGCCGGCAACCTGCTGGGCGACGAGCAGAGTGGCCATATCCGCGAGGTCGGCATCGAGCTGTACCAGCAGATGCTGGAGGATGCGGTGGCCGAGATGAAGGCCGAGAAGGGCCGCCATCGCGCCGAGGACCGCGACTGGACGCCCAATATCGGCCTCGGCCTGCCGGTGCTGATCCCCGAGACCTATGTGCGCGACCTGCCGGTGCGGCTCGGCCTGTATCGCCGCATCGGCAACCTGACCACCGACGCCGAGAGCGAGGCGATGGCGGCCGAGCTGGTCGATCGCTTCGGCAAGCTGCCCGAGGAGGTGGACAACCTGCTGCAGGTGGTCGCGCTCAAGCGCGCCTGTCGCGCGGCCGGGGTGGAGAAGCTGGAGGCCGGGCCGAAGGGCATGGTGGTCGGCTTCCGCGGCAACGCGTTCCGCAACCCGGCAGGGTTGGTAAGCTGGCTGTCGAGCCGGGGCGGCGCGATCCGGCTGCGGCCGGACCACAAGCTGGCCATCGTGCGCGAGATGACGCTGGCCGAGCGGGTGCGGGTGGCGCGCGACGTGGTGGCTAACCTTAACCGTTTGGCCGCGCAAGGAAAGGCAGCGTAGCGGCGGATGAAAAACGCATCACGTTTCCGTAAGGTCGCTTTTCGCCAGCCGCTTTCGTGCTGACGTCGGGATGGGGAAACATACGGAGGGACCAACCCATGCCGTTCGATACGGTCGGCTTCCCGATCGACCAGACCGCACGCTTGGCAACTGCGCCGGCGTGGTCACTTCGCGGGGTCTGGCGCAGCCTCCGCGACCGTCTGCGAGACGCCTCGGGCCGCGGTCAGCCCGCCACGGCGGTGGCCCTGCTGAGCGAGGCGCGCGCCCTCATCAGCGAGGAGCCACAATGGCTGCAGGGTGCCTATGTGCGGCACGGCCGCCATTGCGCCATGGGGGCGTTGCAAGCCGCCGGCCGCACCGCCTGGCGCGGGGTGCGCCGGGATGCCGCTGGCGCCCTGCTGCAGGTGGCGCGGTTGCATGGTCATCACTCGGTCGAGAGCATGAACGACTCGGTGAGCCATGCCGAAGTGCTGGCCATGTTCGACGCGGCGATCGTGCGCGCCGAGCTGGGGATGGGGCGGGCGTTGTAACGCCGGTTCCGCGCGGCTTCAGCCGTCGTCTGGCGATGGCTGCTTCTTCCCGCTCCCCAATGCTGCACGAGGGGAGCGGGAGGGGCTGCCCTACCCCTCGGCGGCTTCGACCACCGCCACGTCCAGCAGCCGTTCGATCACTTCCGGCTCCTGCGCGCCGGCGATGGCGTGCCGCCCGCCGATGACGAAGCACGGCACCCCGTTGATGCCCAGCCGGTGGGCGCGCAGGTTCTCGGCATGCACCGCATCGATCTCGGTGTCACCGGACAGGAAGCCGCGCGCCGTTGGTCCGTCCAGGCCGCAGGCGAGCGCCACGTCGGTCAGCACAAAGATGTCGCCGATATCGCGTCCGTCGGTGAAATGCGCCGCGAACAGCGCTTCCACCACCTCCGAGCCGCGCCCGTAGGCCGCAGCCCAGCGCACCAGCCGGTGCGCATCGACGGATGACGGCGTGCGGCGGACGCGGTCGAAGCGGAACTGCAGCCCTTCCGTCCGGCCGATCTCGGTAATCGAGGCGTACAGGCGCCGCGCCCGCTCCTCGCCGCCGAACTTGCGCACCACGTAGTCGGCGCGCGGCAGGCCGGCACGCGGCATGTCCGGGTTGAGCAGGAACGGTCGCCAGGTGATGTCGGTCAGCAGGTCCGGCCGCCGCCGCAGCGTACGTAATAGCCGGCGCAACCCCAGGTAGCACCAGGGGCACACCAGATCGTGCACCACCTCAATGCTGAGGCGCGCGCGCGGCGGCGCGAGAATGTTCACTTGACCGGACGCAACAGGAGCATCGTCAAACTATCAGCCGCGGGGCGCCGGCACGCAAGCGAGTCGGACATCTGCTGCATGGCTCAGTCCGTCGCGTCCCCGGCCCCCGGCGGTTCAGTGCCCACGGTCCGGATCGCCCCGATCGCCGCCCGCAGCGCCGCCACCTGCATCGCCAACGCCATGCTCGGCTGGCCGGGATGGCGCGCCACCTGCTCGGGCAGATAAGGCAGGTGCAACAGGCCGCCGCGCATCGCCGGATACCCGGTGGCGGCGAGATGGCCGAGCAGGTACAGCGTGTGGTTGCACAGATGCGTGCCGGCGCTGTTGGACACGCTGGCCGGCACCCCCGCCTGCTGCAGCGCGGCGGCGACCGCCTGCACCGGAATGGTGGCGAAATAGGCCGCCGGCCCGCCGGCGAGCACCGGCCCGTCCCCCGGCTGCGCGCCGTCATTGTCGGGGACACGGAAATCGGTGACGTTGATGCCGATGCGCTCGACCGATACCTCCGCCCGCCCGCCAGCCTGGCCGGTGGCGATCACCACATCCGGACGGTACCGTGCCACCGCTTCCAGCAGCGCCGGCGGCGTGCGCCGGAGCGACACCGGCAGAATCGCGCTGTGCAGCACGATCCCCGGCGGCGGATCGGCGGCCAGGCCCAGCACCGCCAGCATCGACGGATTGACGGGCTCGCCCCCGAACGGCTCGAAGCCGGTGACCAGGATGCGCGGGAAATGGCGGGCGGGGCTCACGCGGCGGTGCCCGGATCAGCCGCTGTAATGCACCGCCAGCCAGATCGATGGCGGGTCGGACGAGGTCCAGGCCACCCGGTGGCGCGCCTGCGCGGCGATGCTCAGGTGGTCGCCCGGACGAAGCCGGACCGACCGGCCATCGGCGAAATCCAACACCGCCTCGCCCTGCAGCAGGACCACCCATTCCGGCCGCTCCTGCTCGTACCAGAACCCGGGCGGGCTGACATGGCCGCAGGAGACGATGCGCTCGATGCGGGTGCCGGGGCCGGCGGCCAGTTCCAGGATTTCCTCGTCGGGCAGCCCGACCGGCACCGCGTCGAACAAATTATCCGGGACGGTGCTCATGGCAGATCAGCGGCGTGGCGCCGCAGATCGTCGAGGCTGCAATAGCGCAGCGCCCCCTCATGGGTGGCTTCCAGCACCACTTTCGGCGCCTGCCCGGCCTCCAGCGCCTCCTGCCAGCGCGGCGCGCACAGGCACCAGCGATCGCCCGGGCGCAGGCCCGGGAATCCAAAGGCCGGATAGGGGGTGGAGAGGTCGTTGCCCGCCCGCTTGCTGAAGGCGAGGAATTCGGCGGTCATCACCACACACACGGTATGGCTGCCGACATCCTCCGGGCTGGTCTCGCAGCCGCCGGAACGGAAGAACCCGGTGATCGGCGCCAGCGAGCACGGCGCGAGCACCCCGCCCAGCACATTGCGCGACGGCCGCCGCCCGCCCCCGCCGCGCTCCTCAGTGTCATCGAACGGCATCGGACCTCCTTGCTTTGGCGGCGAGCATAGCGCCTGGGCGGGCGGGGCGCGATGTGGGTTGTGAGGGTGGCAGCCGGGGCGCTGCCCCGGACCCCGCCAGGGGCTTTGCCCCTGGACCCCACCAAGGGCCACAGGCCCTTGGAACCCATTTCTTGAGGAATGGGGTCCAGGGGCATCTCGGCCGTCGCGCGAAAGCGCGCTGCGCGCGGGGGCGGGTCCAGGGCAGAGCCCTGGCCTTCTGCTTGTCTTTGTTTCTGGTCTGCCATCAAGAATAAAATGGCGCGACAGGGAACCGACGACGAGGCGGGTTGTGAGTGTGTCCACCCACGACATATTGTTGGTGATGTCCCTGCAACGTCGCTTCCTCGTTGGTTTTACGGTCGCGGCCTCGGCCGGCTGTTTCGCCATTTGGTTTGTCGCCTTCAGGCCGAAGATCGACCGGGTATTCGAGCGACCGGACGGCGCCTACCGCGTCATCGTGCTGCGCCGACCCCTGATTGTAAGGATGCCCGGACAGGCCGCCGACACGCCGGGCATTGTTCGGCTGGTCGATCGCGATGGTCACCCATTGGGCGAGGTGGATGTCTGGTCGGTTGAGGAGGTGGAGGAAGTCGATTGGAGCAGGAATCGAGCCTACATCAGGTTTATCGCGGACTGGCCGCTCCCCTGAGAAGAGCAGGTTCCCCGCCCGCTCTGACCGCGTCGGTTTGCTCCTGATAAACCGGATTATCACGTGCAAAACGGGACGCAAGGGGAAACGGAATGATGGGGGGAAATCGGGGGCGGGTGAGTCCGGAGGGCAACAGACGACGGGGCAACCGGCGGTCCCAGAACGCGCTTTATGAAAAGTCGGCGCGCGTGGTCGGTCCAAGCTGGGGTCTATGATCTCATGCTGAGCATATCCACCCAGGGCGGCAGGCCGACGATCTCCGGTGACGGCGGATTGGTGATGGTGGTGATTTCCGGGCCTGCGCAAAGCTGATCGCCGAACGCTTCTTCCATCATCGCCTTTATAAAACCGTAAAGTAGCTGGTGTTGGTGCCAGTTCGCCGTCTTCACATCTTCAACGACAACGCCGAAGCCGTCGCTCAACCGCTCATCGAAACTGCGGCCTGTTGGTGGCTTCGCCCGGTCGGCAATCATAGTGAAGATCGCCCGGAAGCCGGCCGCCGAGCCGAGATAGTAAAGCGTATTGGCCGGATGCTCCGCGAGATGCACAACGTTCTCACGCTCCGCCAGGTTGTTAATCGCCTGCCCGAGATCGAGGCCGTCATAGTGGAAAGCGGTCTTGTCGCGAACGATCTTGATGGCGTTGTTCTTGTATTGACGCTCGCCAAAGTAGTCGCGCAGCCAATCGAGACTCCTGGAATGATCGGCAGATAGGGCCGCGACAATCGGGTCTGGCGGTTGCTGGCGCAGAATGCGCTCGGCAAGCATCACCCACGTTTCAAACAGCTTGCCGGCGAGGATTTGCAGCGTTGACCACATCTGAATTGACTGCGCGTGATCATGCAGCTCGCCGTCGGCCGTCGTGTTCTGCACGAACATCAGTAGCCGATTGAGGAAACTCAGTTCGTTGTGCGCATGCATGCAGCCGAAAAGCTGGTTGCGGCGGCGATTGTCGAGCTGGCGCAATCTGGCTTCGTTGAACTGGAAGGTGAGGATTCGCACGGTGTTCAGGGGCATGTCGCTCATGGGCCTGCTCGACAGTTTTTGCAACTCACGGCTTACCCAAATGACCGTCATGGATATATGCCGGATCGAAGTCCCTAAGCGCTTCCATTGGGTCAATGGGCACACCCCAGGCCTTTTGGCGTTCGGCCGACGATAGCGTCCAGAATATAGCGAGGGCAGGCGTGCTCGCAAAATGCGGCCAAAGCGCGCTATCGCCGATTATCCGTGCCAGCGCAGTTCGTGCGATGTGTTCGACAATAGCTTCCTTCCTAAGCAGGTCGAGACGTGTATCGCGGTCGAAGCCATCCAGATATCTATTCTCGTGCAGGTGTTCGACCGCGCTTCGCACGTCGTAAATTTCGCCCATCAGCTCGTGATGTCGTGGGCAGGGCCGTCCGATTCTCTGAAACAGCAGTAACTGACAGGGGGAAGTGATTCTCGGCCTGGAGCCGCAAGGCGCTGGATTTCGGGGGTGTGGTGGAGTACCACGGCTTCAACCAAATATGAGATTACGGTCGTGTCAGTCACGCTCCTGGATGTGCTTGTGGATGTTCCTGACCCGCGCCGGGTCGAGGGAAGGCGGCATCCTTTGCCGCAGGTTTTACTCTTCTGTATTCTGGCTAACTTGTGCGGGGCGCATAGCTATAAGCGCATGGCGGCGTTCATCCGCAGGCATTTCAAGCTGCTGAAGAGGCACTTTCCCTGCGACATGAAGAAGCCGATCGGCAAGAGCCAGTTACGCGACCTGCTCGCCAGCCTCTGCCCGGAGGGCTTTGAATCCGCGTTCCGCATCCATGCGGCGGCACTCGAAGCGGACGCTCTCGCGGGCAAGGGGATTGACGAAAAGACAGCGGCCGTCGACGGCAAGACGATGAAGGGCAGCGCCGACATGGCTACCAATCAGCGGATGAAGCAAATCCTGAGCGTGTTCGGCACGGTCGGACGTGTCATCCTCGCGCACGTCGAAATCGATCAGAAGACCAACGAGATACCTGCGGCGCAGGAACTTATCCTGGCGCTTGGCCTCAAGGACAGGCTCTACACCTTCGACGCGATGCACTGCCAGGTGAAGACCTTCGAGGCGGCGATCGCCGTCGGCAGCAATGTTCTGGTGCAGGTCAAGGACAACCAGGAGGGACTGGTTGACGCGGTTGAGATGATGGCGGTCACGAACTCGCCAGTTCAGATCTGCGAAACTACCGACAAGATAGAGCGCGGTAGGAAGGAGACGCGGCGCGTGGAGATGTTCGAAGCTGGGCCGCGGCTCGGCCTGGAGAGGTGGAAGCCATATGCGCGCGTGGCGCTTCGCGTCACCCGCACCGTATGCACGCGGGTGCCCGGCTCCTGGTGGCGCTGGGAAACCACTGTCGAAATCTCGTGGTACATCACCAACCGCGTTGGTCGGCGGGTCACCTACTATGCCAAGGCCATACGCGATCACTGGGGCATAGAGAACCGCAACCACCGCGTTCGCGACGGTTCCCTAGGCGAGGACGCCAGCAAGATCCGCGTCAACCCAGGTATCGTCGCGCGCCTGAAGAGCTTTGCTCTCAACCTCGGGCGTGCCAACGGCATCGACAACATCCAGCACGGCTTCTGGCTCAACCTACAGGACGTTGCCTCCGTATGCGTCATGAAGGGCGTGTGAGTAATCACGAATATGGTATCGTACAGAGAACCGGATGGCCCTGATGTCGTGGGCCTATGAAAAGCTCGGTGCGGCTCCTGAACTGCTGCCTGGTCCTTCCCGCGTCTGGCAAGATAAGGCCATCGATGCAGCGACTGTATTGGTGAAGCCGGTCGAGAATGTCGCCGGTCGTGCGGGCCTCGGTATAGACATGCAGGCTCCGGAACAACCGCCAATGGCCGGCCGGCAGCGGTGCCATCGCCAGTGCGCCAAGCTTCTCTCCGAGCTGCGCGGCTACCTGGATGTGCGAGGGCAGAACCGGCGGATACGGCCTGAAAATGCACGGAACGGGGGCGTCTAAATCCTGCTGCTGGCGAATATCGATCTCTCCGTTCCGGCGAACACCTGTCAGCATGACCGGCCGGTGCGCAGGCGCGAATGTGCTGGCGAGTAACAGCCCGACGTAGAAATTCCAGGCGAGTCTGCTTGAGCCTGATATTTTCTGCATCGAGAATCTCGGGTGTCGACGAGGCCTGTTTGCTGAAAAGGAATAGATTACAATGCTTGATCTCGCCAGCGCGGATGCTGCCGAGCCAATCGCGCCAGTTCGGAGGGATGGAGAATATGGCATCGGTCAACACGCAAAAGTTTGGCGTGATGGCTCCCTGCGGAATCTGCCCTTCGGTCTTAACCTCCAGGCCGATCAGTCCGTATTTCTCTCCATCGCTGAGCCACGAGGGCATCTGCGTTGACGTATCGGTCATACAGCTAACCGTGAAATCGTGCTGTGTGAAACATTATAGCTCCGCGCGATGTCGCGCATAGGCTCGCCGGCGTCGCGCCGGCGTAGCGCCTCCTTGATCTGGTGCGGCGTCATCTTCGGCGGGCGGCCCATCTTCACGCCGTTCGCAATAGCGCGCTTGCGGCCCTCGCTTGTGCGGGCGCGGATAAGCTCCCTTTCGAACTCCGCCAGCCCGCCGAGCAGGGTCAGCATCAGGCGGCCATGCGCCGTCGTTGTGTCCGCCCATGTGTCGCCGATGGATTGGAACCCGGCACCCTTGGCGGCGATGCTGGCGAGGGTGTTGAGAAGGTCGCGGGTCGGGCGGTCGAGCCGCGTCACCATCAGCACGGCGCCAGCATCGAGCTGGTCGAGCGCGCGGCGGAGTTGGCTGGGGTCGGTCCTGGCTCCGCTCGCCACCTCGCGGAACACCAGGCATGCACCCGCCGCCCGAAGCTGGCGCATCTGGGCATCAACGCTCTGGCCGTCCGTTGAGACTCGTGCATACCCGTAGATCATCGGATCATTGCCCCCTGTCCTGCGCCATACCGCGCGCCTTGGCAACGTCGCCGAGGGCGGCAAGCAACATGTCGGGGTTCGGGTCTTCGGCGGCGGCAGAGAGATATTCGGCAATGGTCGCGCCACTGTCGAGGTAGTCCGCCGGGTCAAAGGGGGCGTAGATCATGATCATGTTTTCGTCCCCTGTCGGCCTTCCCGCTACAAGATTGCGTCGATGCCCTTGCGGCGAATGACGTTCAACAGCACCAGCGCGGGGCCTGTCGGCCGCTTCGCACCGCGCTCCAATTGCGAGACGTAGCCGACGGTGAGGTTGAGATAGCGGGCAAACACAGCCTGGCTAAGGTGCGCTCCTTCACGCAATGAACGGATTTCGTCGCCGGTAATAGGCTCGGGAGCAGCAGCCGCCTTGCTGCCAAGGTGGCGCAGCGTGATCTTCTCATGCGTGGACGCGTCCATCACACCGGCACGCCGCATGTCGTCGGCTGTCTCCAGCAACGCTTTGGTCAGCCGGCTAGGTTGCGTCTGTCTCTTCATGGATCACCTCCTGTAAAGCGTCCTCCTGCAAGGCTCGTGCGATCTGTTCGTCATCGGCCGCCAGCCATTCCGTTCCGTTCCGATCTCACGCAGCGTCAGCAATTCGTCAGGGTCGATATTCTCCCGCTCACCCTTGGCGAAGCCATAGAGAAAGATGGCGCGATCTCCGACGCGGTAAGCCACCAGCATACGATAGCCGCCTGAACGCCCCTGACCGGCTCGTGCAACCCGCTGTTTGATAACGCCTCCTCCAAGGTCGGCGTCAACGAGGCCGCGCTCTGCCCGCGAGATCGCCTCCCTCAAGCTGTCGTCTGCTATGCGCTCCCGCCGCGCATAGCGCCGGAGCCACTTCGTTTTGAAAATCCGCACATCGCACCCTAACGCCGTGAACTATAGCACAAAGAACCATAGTTGCAAACGCTTTCAGCAAGCCTGGCCGGGCTGTAATTACGATAACATAATGAAATTAGTTTATCCAACAGAAAAGCCCCTGAGATTCAAGGCTTCGTTCTTGGTGCGTTAATCTTCAGTTTTGGACGGGCTGGTCAGGGCTGGCGGGAAGCGATCATTCCAATGGTCAGGCATCTGCTTGCTTTGGCCCGGATGTTTGCTATCCTGCGAGGACGCATTGTCGCCGAGCACATGCAAATCCGCCCAGCAAACGCCTCTGATCTGCCCGCCATGACGCGGATTGTGGCGAGCGCCTATCAACAATATGTCGAGAGGATCGGCAAGCCACCAGGCCCCATGCTCGACGATTATTCCGTCCATGTCCGCGCTCACGCCGCATGGGTTGCCGAGGCAGACGGGGTGACTGTGGGGCTGATCGTGCTCCTTCCCGAGGACGACCACCTTCTACTGGACAACGTGGCCGTTGATCCGGCTTACCAAGGACGCAGGATCGGACGCGCACTTCTGGCTTTCGCCGAACGGGAAGCCATCCGCCGCGGCTATGCCGACCTGCGCCTCTACACCCACGCGAAGATGACAGAAAATCTCACCCTGTATCCAGCCCTCGGTTGGGAGGAGACCGGCCGAGGAGAACAGGCTGGATATCAGCGTGTATTCTTCCGTAAACGTGTTCGCCTCTGAACGCCATCCGCTGGTGTTTGCGGCAACGTTCCGGGTCAGCCAGCCAGATGCGAACGACCTACCGATTTGAAAATAATTGCCTCAAGGGCCATTTCCGTCCGGGTGGAGGAAGCGGGAATGTCAAACACGAGGCGGCCGTGCAAGGCGAACAGGCCCGCGCCGCATCTCCGTCCGGCAGCACGGAAATGCAGCGCGGCTGCCCGCACGCGTCAGGCGTGCGGCGGCTTGTAGGAGGTCTTGGTGTCGTGGGCGTGCTTCAGGGCCGCCTCGGCTTCCTTGCCGGTCAGCAGCGTCGTCGTCTCGAAGCGGGCGAATCCGCCTGTCGCCGCGGCGGCCATTGAACACGCGGCGACGGCAATGTTGTCCGGGAATTCGGCGATCGCAAGCCCGTCATATTCGCCGAAGGTGAAATAGTAGCTGTGCAGCTTGCCACCGAAACTTTCGATGAGAGAAGTTGCCGCGCCCGTGCGGTCGTGCGGCTTGGCAACCAGCGTCTTGGCCGAGGCATCGGTAAACTGCCAGCGCAGCATGAAGTGAGCCATCGCATCCTCCGTTATTTTTTCTCATGCGTTTTTGCGAGCGAACGGCGCGCCCTTTGCGGGCAAGCCACGGTACGCGCTCGCGTTGCGGTTTCCAATCAGAGGCGGGACACAGCCGCGTGAGGGCGCGCCGGATCGGGTTGCGCCTGGCCATCAGCCGGGTTGCGCCTGCGCTCGGCCGGGTGCTACCGATGTCCCCGCGGAACCGGGGGGCACCGATATGGCCGCCACCACCATCGGGCTGAAAATCGACGACGCTTTGCGCGAGCGCCTGCGCCTCGCCGCCGACCGGCTCGGCCGCACGCCGCACTGGCTCATTAAGCATTCCGTGCTGCACGCGCTCGACCGCATCGAGCGCGGCGAAACCCCGTTCCTCGGCGCCGGCCCGGAGGAGGATGACGGGCCGTCGCCGTTCCTCGCCTTCGCCCAGTCGGTGCAGCCGCAATCGGTTCTGCGCGCCCAGGTCACCGCCGCCACCCGGCGTCCGGAACCCGAATGCCTGCCGCTGCTGCTGCAGGAAGCGGCGCTGCCGCCGGCGCAGGCGGCCCGGGCCGAGGCAACCGCCCGCCGCCTGGTGCAAGCCTTGCGCGCGAAAGGTGCCAGCGGCCCGGTCGAGGGGCTGATCCAGGAATACGCGCTGTCCAGCCAGGAAGGCATCGCCCTGATGTGCCTGGCCGAGGCGCTGCTGCGCATCCCCGACCGCGCCACCCGCGACGCCCTGATCCGCGACAAGATCGGCAGCGGCGACTGGCATGCCCATCTCGGCGCCTCGAAATCGCTGTTCGTCAACGCCGCCACCTGGGGGCTGCTGATCACCGGGCGGCTGGCCGCCACCAGCAGTGAATCCGGCCTGACCGCCGCCCTGGCCCGGCTGGTCGGGCGTGGCGGCGAGCCACTGATTCGCCGCGGCGTGGATGTGGCCATGCGCATGCTGGGCGAGCAGTTCGTCAGCGGCCAGACCATCAGCGAGGCGCTGGCGAACGCGCGCCGGCTGGAGGCGCGCGGCTTCCGCTATTCGTACGACATGCTCGGCGAGGCGGCGATGACGGCGGCCGATGCGGCGCGGTATCTGGCCGAGTACGAGCAGGCCATTCAGGCGGTCGGCCGCGCCGCCGCCGGGCGCGGCCCGTATGGCGGACCCGGTATTTCGGTGAAGCTGTCGGCCCTGCATCCGCGCTACGGCCGCGCCCAGCGCGAACGGGTGATGGCCGAGTTGCTGCCGGTTCTGCGCCATTTATGCGGGCGCGCACGCGAGGCCGGCATCGGGTTGAACATCGACGCCGAGGAAGCCGACCGGCTGGAAATCTCGCTCGATCTGCTGGAAGCGATCTGCCTCGACCCGGCGCTGGCGGGGTGGGACGGTATCGGCTTCGTCGTGCAGGCGTACCAGAAGCGTGCGCCTTTCGTGATCGACGTGCTGGTGGAACTGGCCCGCCGCAGCAGCCACCGGCTGATGGTGCGGCTGGTGAAGGGCGCCTATTGGGACACGGAAATCAAGCGGGCGCAGGTCGACGGGCTGGAAGGGTTTCCGGTGTTCACCCGCAAGCTGCACACCGATGTCTGCTACCTGGCCTGCGCCCGCCGCCTGCTGGCCGCGCCGGATGCGGTGTTCCCGCAATTCGCCACCCATAACGCGCAGACGGTGGCCGCCCTGCTGGCCATGGCGGGCGACGAATTCTACCCGGGCCGCTACGAGTTCCAATGCCTGCACGGCATGGGGGAACCGCTCTACGAGGAGGTGGTGGGGCCGGACAAGCTCGACCGCCCCTGCCGCATCTACGCGCCCGTCGGCAGCCACGAGACGCTGCTGGCCTATCTGGTGCGCCGGCTGCTGGAGAACGGGTCCAACACCTCCTTCGTCAATCGCATCGCCGATGCCGCGGTGACGGTGGACGCTTTGGTGGCCGACCCGGTGGCGCTGGTCCGCGCGGCATTGCCGCTGGGCGCGCCGCATCCGCGCATCGCCCTGCCGCGCGACCTGTTCGGCGCCGGGCGGGCCAACTCCGCGGGTCTGGACCTCGCCAACGAACAGCGGCTGGCCTCGCTGGCGGCGGGGTTGCTGGCCGGGGTGGCGACGCCCTGGCAGGCGGCGCCGATGCTCGGCGATGGCACGGCGGAGGGACCGACGCGGGAGCTGCGCAACCCCGCCGACCGCCGCGATCTGGTTGGTTATGTCACAGACGCATCGCCCGCCCAGGTGGATTCGGCGCTGGCGCAGGCCGAGGCCGCCGCCCCGGTCTGGCAGGCCACCCCGCCGGCCGAGCGCGCCGCCTGCCTGCGCCGCGCCGCCGACCTGATGGAGGCCCGCCTCGCCGCGCTGCTCGGCGTGATCGTGCGCGAGGCCGGCAAGACGCTGGCGAACGCGGTGGGCGAACTGCGCGAGGCGGTCGATTTTCTGCGCTACTACGCCGCCGAGGGCGAAAAATTCGCCAACGACAGTCATCGCCCGCTGGGACCGGTCGCGTGTATCAGCCCGTGGAATTTTCCGCTCGCCATCTTCACTGGCCAGATCGCGGCGGCGCTGGCGGCGGGCAATGCGGTGCTGGCCAAGCCGGCGGAGGAAACGCCACTGATTGCCGCCCAGGCGGTCGCCCTTCTGCATGCGGCCGGCGTGCCGGCGGGCGCCCTGCAATTGCTGCCCGGCGATGGCACGGTTGGTGCCCAACTCGTTCAGGATTCGCGGGTGCGCGGGGTGGTGTTCACCGGCTCAACCGAGGTGGCGCGGCTGATCGCGCGCGTCCTGGCGGAGCGGCTGAGTCCGCAGGGGCGGCCGATTCCCTTGATCGCGGAAACCGGCGGGCAGAATGCGCTGGTGGTCGATTCCTCCGCCCTGGCCGAGCAGGTGGTGGCCGACGTGCTGGCCTCCGCCTTCGATTCCGCCGGCCAGCGCTGCTCGGCGTTACGGGTGCTGTGCCTGCAGGAGGATGTGGCCGGGCGTGTGCTGGCCATGCTGAAGGGCGCTACGGCGGAATTGTCGGTGGGCAATCCGGACCGGCTGTCCACCGATGTCGGCCCGGTGATCACGCAGAGCGCGCGCGAGACCATTCTGTCGCATATTGCGGCGATGCGGGCACGCGGACGGCCTGTGCATGCGCCGTTGCTGCCGGCGGCCTGCGCACACGGATATTTTGTCGCGCCCACGCTGATCGAAATCGACTCGCTCGCCGAATTGCAGCGCGAAGTGTTCGGGCCGGTGCTGCATGTGCTGCGCTGGCGGCGTGACGGGCTCGACGCCCTGATCGAGGCGATCAACGCCACCGGCTACGCGCTGACTTTCGGCGTGCACACGCGCATCGACGAGACCATCCTGCGCGCCACCACCCGCGCGGCGGCGGGGAATTGCTACGTCAACCGCAATCTGATCGGCGCCGTGGTGGGCGTGCAGCCGTTCGGCGGCCACGGTCTGTCAGGCACCGGACCGAAGGCGGGCGGGCCGCTTTATCTCGCGCGGCTGCTGGCGACCCGGCCGGCGCCGGCGCTGCGCGGCGCGGTGCCGCCGGCGGCGCGGCACTGGGCCGGGTGGCTCACCGCGCGCGGCCAGAGCGATGCGGCGGCGCATTGCGACGGGCTGGCCGAGCGTTCCCCGCTCGGCGTGGCCCGCGTGCTGCCGGGGCCGGTGGGGGAGCGCAACAGCTGGTCGCTGGAGCCGCGCGGCGACGTGCTGTGCCTGCCGGCGACGGCGTTCGGTCTGGGCGTGCAGGTCGGCGCCGCACTGGCCACCGGCAATCGGGCGCAGGTGGCGCTTCCGCCGGGCTTGCGCGGGGCATTGGATGATCTGCCGGAGACACTGCGCGGACTGGTGGTGGAAGATGCAGCCGGCGCGACGGCCGCCGTGGCGCTGCACGAGGGCGACGCCGACGGACTGCGCGCCGTCGCGATTGCCCTGGCCGCGCGTGCGGGTCCGCTGGTGGCCGTGCATGGCGCCACCAGCCAGGGCCTGCGCGACGGCGCGGAGGATTATCCGCTGGAATGGCTGGTGCAGGAACGCTCGGTCAGCGTGAACACCGCCGCGGCGGGCGGCAATGCGGGGCTGATGACCTTGGTTTAGCCGCCGAACACCTCCGGCCAGGCCGCCATCAGGGCGCAATCCGCCTCCGCCAGCGTCGCCGGAATGCCGAGCGCGTGCAGGCTGGTCACGCCGTGCGCGCGGATGCCGCAGGGCACGATGCCGGCGAAATGCGACAGATCCGGCTCGACGTTCAGGGCGACCCCGTGCCAGCTCACCCAGCGCGTCACCCGCACGCCGATCGCGCCGATCTTCGCCTCGGTGCCGGCGGCGCCGTCGGCCACCCAGATGCCCACCCGGCCCGCGCGCCGCTCGCCGCGCACGTTGAAACGATCGAGGGCGCGGATCAGCCATTCCTCCAGCCCGTGCACGTAGCTGCGCAAATCCTGCGGCCGGACGATGCCGTGTGCCCGCGCGAGATCGAGCATCACATAGGCGGTGCGCTGGCCCGGCCCGTGATAGGTCCATTGCCCGCCGCGTCCGGCATCGTAGGTGGGAAACCGGCCGGGCGTGCGCAGATCGGCAGGGTCGGCCGAGGTGCCGGCGGTGTAGAGCGACGGGTGCTCGACCAGCCACACCAGATCGCCTTCCGTGCCGGCGCGGATGGCCTCCACCCGGGCCCGCATGGCCGCCAGGGCGTCGGGATAGGGGGTCAGCCCTTCGCTGATCCGCCATTCAACCGAAGCCGTGACGTTGTCCATTGATGCCGCCTGGTTCATCCGCTATATCCCCGCGCCTCTACCACGGTGCGGTCGTGGCGGAATGGTAGACGCGCAAGCTTGAGGTGCTTGTGGGGGAAACCCCGTGGAAGTTCGAGTCTTCTCGACCGCACCAGTCAACCGAGGGGCAAGGCCCCTCCCCTCTTCTTCGCCCGCTTGCCCCGCCACGCCAACAGGCCGATCTTGCGGGCGACAGAACGGGTGGGAACGACAGGCATGGACGAAGACTTCCGGCGCGCGGCGCTGGACTATCACCGGCTGCCGCGACCGGGGAAGCTGCAGGTCGAGCCCACCAAGCGGATGGCCAGCCAGCGCGACCTGGCGCTCGCCTACTCGCCCGGCGTCGCCGCCGCCTGTCTGGAGATCGCCGCCAACCCCGAGACCGCCTTCGACTACACCACCAGGGGCAATCTGGTGGGGGTGATCTCCAACGGCACCGCCGTGCTCGGCCTGGGCAATATCGGCGCGCTGGCCGGCAAGCCGGTGATGGAGGGCAAGGCCGTCCTGTTCAAGAAATTCGCCGGCATCGACGTGTTCGACATCGAGGTCGATGAGCAGGACCCCGACCGCTTCGTCGAGGTGGTGGCCGCCCTGGAGCCGACCTTCGGGGCCATCAACCTGGAGGACATCAAGGCGCCCGAGTGCTTCGAGATCGAGGCGAAGCTGCGCGCGCGCATGGGCATCCCGGTGTTTCACGACGACCAGCACGGCACCGCCATCACGGTCGCCGCCGCGGTGCGCAACGGCCTGCTGTTGCAGGGCAAGCGGCTGGAAGATGTGCGGCTGGTCACCTCCGGCGCCGGCGCCGCCGCCATGGCCTGCGCCGACCTGCTGGTGACGATGGGGTTGCGGCCGGAGAACGTGACCCTCACCGACATCAAGGGCGTGGTGCATGCCGGCCGCAACGATCTCACCGACCGGATGCGCCGCTACGCCCAGGTTACCCCGGCGCGCACGCTGGACGAGGTGCTGCAGGGGGCGGACGTGTTCATGGGCCTGTCTGCCCCACGCGTGCTCAAGCCGGAATGGCTCGGCCGGTTCGCGCCGAGGCCGCTCATTCTCGCTCTGGCCAACCCCGAGCCCGAGATTCTGCCCGAAGCGGTGCGCGCCGCCCGGCCGGATGCCATCGTCGCCACCGGCCGCAGCGATTATCCGAACCAGGTCAACAACGTCCTGTGTTTCCCCTTCATCTTCCGCGGGGCGCTGGATGTCGGCGCCACCACCATCAATGAAGCGATGAAGCTCGCTGCGGTCGAGGCGATCGCCGAGTTGGCCCGCGTCGAGGCCAGCGAGGTGGTGGCCGCCGCCTATGGCGGCACGGCGCCGGTGTTCGGGCCGGACTACATCATCCCCAAACCGTTCGACCCGCGGCTGATCCTGCAGATCGCGCCCGCCGTGGCCCGCGCCGCCATGGACACGGGCGTCGCCCGCCGGCCGATCGCCGATTTCGTCGCCTACCGGCGCGAGCTGGAGCGCTTCGCTTTCCGCTCCGGCCAGTTGATGCGCCCGGTGTTCGAGCGCGCCAAGGCGGCGCCGGCGCGGGTGGTCTATGCCGAGGGCGAGGACGAGCGGGTGCTGCGCGCGGTGCAGTCGCTGGTTGACGATGACATGGCCCGGCCCATCCTGATCGGCCGCCGCGCCGTCATCGAGCGGCGGGTGCGCGAGCTGGGCCTGCGCATGGACCTGCAGGAGAGCGTGCAGGTGCTCGACCCCGGCCAGGACGAGGCGGTGTTCGCCCCGCTGGTGGCGGAATACCAGCGCCTGGTGGCCCGCCGCGGCGTGCCGCCCGACGCCGCCGCCCGCCGCGTGCGCACCCGGCCCACCGTCGCCGCGTCCATGGTGCTGCACGCCGGCCGCGCCGATGCGGCCATCTGCGGCGGCAGCGGCGACTGGGGACGGCACATGCAGTACGTTTTGCAGGTGATCCCCAAACGCCCCGAGGTCAGCCGCATCTACGCGTTGTCCTGCCTGATCGTGCCGGCCGGCGTGCTGTTTTTCTGCGACACCCACATGAACATCGACCCGACCGCCGAGCAGATCGCCGAGATGACGCTGCTGGCGGCCGAACTCGGTGCGCAGCTTCGGCCTGCACCCGAAGGCGGCGCTGCTGTCGCATTCCAGCTTCGGCGCCAGCAACTCCCCAAGCGCGCGCAAGATGCGCCACGCGCTGACGCTGATCCGCGAGTGCGCGCCGCATCTGGAGATCGACGGCGAGATGCATGCCGATGCCGCCCTGGCCGAGGCCATCCGCCACCGTCTGGTGCCGGATTCGCCGCTGACCGGGGCGGCCAATCTGCTGGTGATGCCTGATCTGAACGCCGCCAACATCGCCTTCAACCTGCTGAAGGCCGCGGCCGAGGGGCTGCCGGTCGGGCCGCTGCTGCTGGGCATGGCGAAAGCGGTGCATGTGGTGCCGCCCAGCGTCACCGCCCGCGGCATCCTCAACGTGAGTGCGATCGCGGCGCTGGAAGCCCAGGCGCTGCGGGCGGCGCTGGCCTGAGGCGAGCATGTTTTTCCTGCTCGGCATCTTCGCGCTGCTGGTGCTGATGGGGGCGCTCGGCGCCTTCTCGCGGGCGCAGGTGGCCAGCATCAAGCAGTTCGGCCTGTGGGTGCTGGCGATCGGCGGGCTGCTGCTGGCGGTGCTGCTGCTGTTCACCCGCGGCCCCGCCGGGCTGGGCACGCTGGTGCTGCTCGGGCCGCTGCTGTGGAGCTGGGTGGGCCAGGTCCGTCCGGGCGCCGCGCCGCGCGGTCCCGGCGCCCAGCGGCGCCCGGCGCAGGGCGGCAGCATGACGCGGGGGGAGGCCTATGCGGTGCTCGGCCTGAAACCCGGCGCCGACGAGGCGGCGATCCGGGCTGCGTATCACCGGCTGATGCGCGCCGCCCATCCGGATGCCGGCGGCTCGGACTGGCTCGCCGCGCGCATCAACCAGGCGCGGGATGTGCTGCTGGGGTGATGCTCCAGGCGTCAAGAAAAAAGCGGCCATGCCTGGGCACGGTCCAGGCGCGGTTGCGTGGGCGCCCCCATTCTTGCCGGCGGCGCGCCGGCGTGGCATTTCCTTCGCCTTAGTCCGGCCCCGCGGACGTGCTCTTCTGGTCTCATCCCAGCAGTCCAAGGAACAACTTCCGTGATCAAGCCGCTGCGCAAGGCCGTCCTGCCCGTCGCCGGTCTGGGCACCCGTTTCCTGCCGGCCACCAAGGCGATGGCCAAGGAGATGCTGCCGGTCGTTGACAAACCCTTGATCCAGTACGCGGTCGAGGAGGCGCGGGCCGCCGGCATCGAGCAGTTCTGCATGGTCACCGGCCGCGGCAAGACCGCGCTGGTCGAGCATTTCGACGTCGCCTTCGAACTGGAAGCGACCCTGCGCGAGCGTGGCAAGACCGCCGAACTGCAGGCCCTGCACGACCAGCAATTGCCGCCCGGCGCGATCGTCACCGTCCGCCAGCAAGTGCCGCTCGGCCTCGGCCACGCCATCTGGTGCGCCCGCGCCTTCATCGGCGACGACCCCTTCGCTATTCTGCTGCCGGACGACCTGGTGCTGGCCGAGACGCCCTGCATGAAGCAGCTGGCCGACGCCTACGCGCAAACCGGCGGCTGCGTGGTGGCGGTAACCGAGGTGCCCCCTGATCAGACCAGCCGCTACGGCATCCTCGACATCGAATCCGATGACGGCCGGCTGGTCGCGGTCAAGGGCCTGGTCGAGAAGCCGAAGCCCGAGGTCGCCCCGTCCAACCTGTCGATCATCGGCCGCTATGTGCTGGTGCCGGAAGTTATCGGCTACCTCGCGCGCATGGACCGCGGTGCCGGCAATGAAGTGCAGCTGACCGATGCCATGGCGCGGCTGATCGGTCAGGTACCATTCCACGGGCTGCGCTATGAGGGCCGCCGCTTCGACTGCGGCGACAAGGTCGGCTTCCTGGAGGCGCAGATCGCGTTTGCCCTCAAGCGCCCGGATCTCGGCCCGGCGGTGCGCGCGTTCCTCGGAAACTATATCGACGCCTGACCGCTTTCTCCGCCGCCATTTCAGCAGGACCATCCATGACCTTTACCCATCGCTTCGATCCCACCGTGCTGCGCGAGTACGACATCCGCGGCATCGTCGGACGCACCCTGCATGCGGCCGATGCCTTCGCCATCGGCCGCTGCTTCGGCAGCATCGTGGCCTGCATGGGCGGGACCAGCGTGGCGGTGGGCTATGACGGGCGGGTGTCCTCGCCGGAGCTGGAGGCGCATCTGGTCGCCGGGCTGAAGGCGAGCGGCATGGAGGTGCTGCGCATTGGCTGCGGCCCGACGCCGATGCTGTATTACGCCGCCAGCACGCTCGGGACCGCCGGCGGGATCATGCTCACCGGCAGCCATAACCCGCCCGATTACAACGGCTTCAAGATGATGCTGGGGGGCAAGCCGTTCTTCGGCGCGCAGATCGCCCGGATCGGCCGCATGGCCGAAACCAGCGACGTGGTGCCGGCGGCCGCGGGAAGCGACCGCACGGTCGATGTCTCGGCCGACTACCTCGCCCGGCTGCTCGCCGACTGGGACGGCGGCGACCGCGCGCTGAACGTGGTGTGGGACAATGGCAACGGGGCCGCCGGCGAGGTTCTGCAGCGGCTGGTCCGCGCGTTGCCGGGCCGCCACACCGTGCTGTTCCCCGAGATCGACGGCAGCTTTCCCAACCACCACCCCGACCCCACGGTACCGAACAATCTCGAGCACCTGATCGCCGAGGTGCGGCGCCAGGGCGCCGATCTCGGCATCGCCTTCGACGGCGACGCCGACCGCATCGGCGTGGTGGACGACAGCGGCGAAATGATGTTCGGCGACCAGTTGCTGGTGGTGCTGGCACGGGACGTGCTGAAGGCCCACCCCGGCGCCACCATCATCGCCGACGTGAAGGCGAGCCAGGTGCTGTTCGACGAGATTGCCCGTGCCGGCGGCGTGCCGCTGATGTTCAAGACCGGGCACAGCCTGATCAAGGCGAAGATGGCCGAGATCGGTTGTCTGTTGGCCGGCGAAATGTCGGGCCATATCTTCTTCGCCGACCACTGGTACGGGTTTGACGACGCGCTCTATGCCGCCATCCGGCTGCTGGGCATCGTGGCGCGGCTGGACGGCCGCCTGTCGGCGGTGCGCGCCGCCTTGCCGCAGGTGATCAACACGCCGGAACTGCGCTTCGACTGCGACGACACACGCAAGTTCCAGGTAATCGCCGCGGTCGCCACCCGGCTGCAGGCCGAAGGCGCGACGGTGTCGGACATCGATGGCGTGCGGGTGCAGACCGCGGATGGCTGGTGGCTGCTGCGCGCCTCCAACACCCAGGCGGTGCTGGTGGCGCGCGCCGAGGCGAGCAGCGAGGCCGGGCTGCAGCGGTTGAAGGCGGCGCTGGCGGCGCAACTGGAGGCGTCCGGGCTGGCGGCGCCGGATTTTTCCGGGTCGCATGCCGGGCATTGAGCGGCGGGCGCGGGTGAGCCGCGACCTCCGCGGCGGCTGAACGCGGCGATGCTGGGCGCGCTGGTGCTGCTGCTGGGCTGCCAACTGGCCGGCGACGCCGTGGCGCGGGTGGCCGGTCTGCCGGTGCCCGGGCCAGTGCTGGGCATGGCGCTGCTGTTCGTCCTGCTGGTGCTGCGCGAGCGGCTGCAGCCGAAGGCACCGCCGGCGGACCGGACCGCACTCGGCGCGGTGACGGCCGCTCTGCTGGCCAATCTGTCCTTGTTGTTCGTCCCGGCGGGCACCGGCGTGGTGCAGCAAGGACCGGTACTGCTGCGCAATGGGCCAGGATTGCTGGTGGCCCTCGTGGTCTCGACGGCACTGACGTTGGCGGTCACGGCCTGGGTGTTCGCAGCGGTGGCGCGGCGGGTGCGGAAATGATCGGGCTGGACGTGCTGTGGGTCTATCTGGCCGCCACGCCGTTGCTGTGGCTGACCGCCACGCTGGCCGCCTATCTGCTGGCCGATCGCTTCTCGGCGGCGTGCGGGCGGCATCCGCTGGCCAACCCGGTGCTGTTGGCGGTGGCCCTGATGTCAGCCGTGCTGATGGTGACCGGCACGAAGTTCCAGACCTATTTCGAGGGTGCTCAGTTCGTGCATTTCCTGCTCGGCCCGGCAACGGTGGCGCTGGCGGTGCCGCTGTGGCGCAACCGCCGCGACGTGGCGCGCGCATTGCTGCCGTTGACGGCGGCTCTGCTGGCCGGGGCGGTGACGGCGGTTGTATCGGCGGTGGGCATCGCCTGGGCGTTCGGCGCGCCGGCGCCGGTGCTGGCGGCGATCGCACCGAAATCGGTGACCGCCGCGATCGCCATGGGGATATCCCGCGAACTGGGCGGCGACCCGGCGCTGACGGCCACGCTGGTCATCAGCACCGGCATCCTGGGTGCCATGATGGCCCGGCCGGTGCTGGGCGCGGTACGCGTGCGCGACCCGGCAGCACGGGGTTTCGCCCTGGGGCTGGCGGCCCACGGCATCGGCACGGCGCGCGCATTCCAGGCCGACCCGGTGGCGGGGACTTTTGCCGGCATCGCCATGGGGCTGAACGGGTTGGTCACCGCCGCGATCGTGCCGATCGTGCTGCGCCTGTTCGGGTTGTAGTCTGCGACCAGACGCGAGGCGGAAGCTCAGCACGAACAGGTCGCCGTCATGCTCGACCAGGCGGTTTGCCGCCCCAGACCTGATCGCCGGCAACGGAGCCGAGCCAGACCGGGACCATCACAAACCAGCGATCAACCAGCCCGGTCGCGGGAATCGGCAAAGCGGGGAATCCTCCCAAATTTGTAATTCCGGCCGGGGCGGTGTGTCGTGGGCGGGCGAGGTGCAACGCAGATTGAGTTCTCCGACGGGCGATGTACAATCCCATAACTACGATATGAAATTGTAAATCATACGAGGAGAAAAACAACATGACGCAGACCGAGCGGAAGCCGCTGACCTTCGACCGTCCGCTGCGCGGGCGCATCTACGACAGCATCGCCGAGACCATCGGCAACACCCCGCTGGTGCGCATTCCGCGCATCGCAGCAGAGGAGGGACTGGTCGCGGATGTCGCCCTGAAGCTGGAATTCTTCAACCCGATCGCCAGCGTGAAAGACCGCATCGGCGTCAATCTGATCCTGGCGCTGGAGCGCGAGGGCAAGATCGGCCCTGATTCGGTGCTGATCGAGCCGACCTCCGGCAACACCGGCATCGGGTTGGCGTTCTTCGCCGCCTCGCGCGGCTACCGGCTGATCGTGACCTTGCCCGAGTCGGTATCGGTCGAGCGGCGCAAGCTGCTGGCCTATCTGGGCGCCGAGCTTGTGCTGACGCCCAAGGAGAAGGGCATGAAGGGCGCCGTGGCACGGGCCCAGGAACTGCTGGAATCGACGCCGGGGGCGGTAATCGTCGGCCAGTTCACCAATCCCGCCAACCCTGAAATCCACCGGATCACCACGGCCGAGGAAATCTGGTTCGACACCGACGGCAAGGTGGACATCGTTGTTTCCGGCATCGGCACCGGCGGCACGCTGACCGGCATCGGCCAGGCGCTGAAGCCGCGCAAGCCGGAACTCAAGCTGGTGGCGGTGGAGCCGACCGCGAGCCCGGTGCTGTCAGGCGGCTCGCCGTCGCCGCACCCGATCCAGGGCATCGGCGCCGGCTTCGTGCCGGCGGTGCTGGACACCTCGCTGATCGACGAGATCGTGCAGGTCACCAACGAGGAGACTTTTGCCCAGGCGAAGCGGCTCGCCAGGACCGAAGGCATTCCGGGCGGCATTTCGTCCGGTGCCGCGCTGGCGGCGACGCTGAAGATCGCGAAGCGGCCGGAGAACGCGGGCAAGCTGATCGTGGCGATCATCCCGAGCTTTGCCGAGCGGTATTACACCACGGCGCTGTTTGAAGGGCTCTGAGACGTAACGACGGCCGGGGCTGGGCTCTGGACCCGGCGGTGGGCGGTAGCCCTCTGCCGGGTCCAGACCGGTTATTTCCGACGAGGCCGGGGGCAATGTCCTGATCTACGCCCGTAACGCCGCGTTGACCTCGGCGAGGACAGATGACCAGTCGCCGTAGCGCGGCTGGCGGAACAGCCGGGCGGTCGGGTACCAGGGGCTGTCCGGGCGGTCGCGCAGCCAGCGGAAATCGGCGCCGTGCTGCAACAACACCCACACCGGCACCTGCAGCGCCCCAGCCAGATGCGCCAGCGCGGTATCGACCGTAACCACCACATCCATCAGCGCTGCCAACGCCGCGGTGTCGCGGAAATCCTCGATCAGCTTGTCGTGTACATGCAGATTGGCCAGCATCGGCGCGTCTGTTTCGCGGATCTGCTTCTGCAGCACGTGCAACTCGGCATCGACGCCCTCGAACGCGGCCAGGAACGCCGCCGCCGGAATGGAGCGCTGGGCATCTTCGGGATGCGATGCATCGCCCGAAATGGCGATGCCAATGCGCCGTCGTCTTCGCTCGCCCGGCTGTGCCGACCCCAGCCGCGCCGACCAGCTTGCGTAATGCGCGGGCGGGATGCGCAGGTAGGGAACATCCGCCGGGATACTGTGCAGTTCGGTGCCGAAGGCGCGCGGCAGGCTGAGCAGGGGGCAATGGAGATCGAATGGCGGCGGCTCGGCTCCCCGCGCGATCACCATGTCGGCGAGGTCGGCCATCAGGGCCATCAACGGCGGCTGGACCTGCAGCACGACACGTGCACCGCGGGCCCGCAGCAAGGGCACGTAGCGGACGAATTGCAGCGTGTCACCCAGTCCCTGTTCGGCGTGCAGCAGCATCGTGCGGCCCTGCACGGGCGCATCGCCGCGCCAGGCGGGGTGCGCGAACGCGGGCTCGTCGGCGGTGAAGGCGGGGTCGAGCCAGCGCGCCTCGTACTCCTCCCAGCCGGCGCGGAACTCGCCCTGGGCCAGCAGTGCAAGCGCGAGGCCGAAGCGGGCCTGGCAGTGGTTCGGGTCGTGCCTGACCGCGAGCCGGAACCAGCCGGCGGCCTCCGGCGCCTGGTCGAGCGCCAGCAATGCGCCGCCGAGGTTGTTGCAGGCTTCCGCGTTGTCGGGGTCCAGGCGGCTCGCGGTGCGCAGATGCGCCAGCGCCTCGTCGGCACGCCCGAGGGCGAGCAGCGCCGAGCCGACATTTCCGTGCACCCCCGGCAGGTCCGGCCGCAGCGCCGCGGCGCGGCGGTAGTATTCCAGCGCCTCGGCGGGCCGGTCCTGCCGGCGCAGCGTGCTGCCGAGATTGTTCAGCGCCGCGGCATAGTCCGGACGCAGCCCCAGCGCTGCCCGAAACGCCGCCTCGGCGCGGGCGGCATCGTCGGCCGCGAGCCAGGCGCAGCCAATGTTGAAATGCATCACCGCATCGTCGGGCCGCATGGCGAGCACTGACCGGTAGAGCCGCTCGGCCGCCTCGGGCCGGCGCAGGGCCGCGAGGGCATTGCCGAGGCTGATCAGCGACTCCGGATGGTCGGGATCAGCCTGCACCGCCTGTTGCAGCCGGAGCAAACCTTCTTCGCGCTGGCCGGCTTGCCACAGCGCGCTGCCCAGCGCGCCGAGTGCCGCCGCGCTGCCGGGCCGGGCGGCGAGCTCTTCGCGCAGCCGGACGAGCCGGGCATAGGTCACGCGGGTCTGCGTCATCGTTGGCCCCGTCCGGAAAGCCGCTCGGCGCGAACCAATGCGTCCAGAGCCCGTGCCGCCGCGTCGATCACGCCGGACCAGTCCCTTGGCCGCGTCTGGCGGAACAACCGGGCCGATGGGTACCAGGGCGTATCGGTTCGGTCCAGCATCCAGCGGAAATCAGGCGCATGGGCAAGCAGAATCCACACCTGCCGCCCCAGCGCACCGGCCAGGTGGGCGGTCGCGGTGTCGACCGTCACCACCACGTCCATCAACGTCGCCAGCGCCGCCGCGTCGGCGAAATCGGCAATTTCCGGGTGCGGGCGGATGCGCCCATCATCCGGCCGCGCCTCGGGCTGCAGGGCGTGCGCCTCGATGCCGGGAATGTCGAGCAGCGGTGCCAGCGCGGCTTGCGGCAGGGAGCGGAGCGCGTCCAGCGGATGGTCGGGGTTGCCGGCCCAGGCCAGCCCCACCCGCAGCCCGCGGCGCGGGCCGAGGCGGCCACGCCAGATGCGCAGGCGCTGCGGGCTGGCGGCGAGATAGGGGGCGGCGGGGACGGTCTGCGGCGTGGTCGCGAAGGCGCGCGGCAGGCTCATCAGCGGGCACCAGGCGTCGAAGGGCGGCAGCTTGTCGCCGGGTACGGCCAGCGTGTCGGCGGCCAGGTCGTGCAGCAGCGGCAACAACGGCGGCTGCACCTGCAGCACCACGCGCGCGCCGCGCGCACGCAGCAGCGGGACATAGCGGCAGGCCTGCAGCGTGTCGCCGAATCCTTGTTCGGAGAGCAGCAGCAGGGTGCGTCCTTGCACCGGTTCGCTGCCGTGCCAGCGCGGACCTGGCACGTCGGTCGCGTAGGAACGAAAACGCGGATCGAGCAGGCGCGCCTCGTAGGCGTCCCAACCCGGCCGCCAGTCGCCCAGGGTCAGCAGCGCGATCGCCTCGCCCAACTCAGCGTCGGGCAGATCGGGGGCAAGCGTCCGGGCGCGGCGATAGTGCACCAGGGCCGCCGCGGGGTCGGCGGTCAGCATCAGCGCGCCGCCCAGGTTCACCCGGGCCTGCGCGTCGGCGGGGGCGGCGGCAACGGCCTGGGCGAACCACACGGCCGCTTCCTGCGGCCGGTGCAGGTCCAGCAGCGCGGTGCCGAGATTGCCCCGCAGCTGGCCGTCATGGGGGGCCAGGAACACGGCGCGGCGATAGGCTTCCAGCGCCTCGGCCGGGCGGCTTGTGGCGCGCAGCAGGTTGCCCAAATTGTTAAATGCAGCGGTGTGGTCGGGTTGCAGCGCGATGGCGCGGCGCAACGCCGCTTCGGCGCCCGCCAGGTCGCCGCCGGCGCGCAACGCATTGCCGAGATTGTAGAACAAGGCGGGATGGTCGGGCGCTTGGGCGAGGGCGGCGCGGTAGCAGTCGGTGGCGGTGCGCGAATCGCCGCCGGCCAGGGCTGCATTGCCGCGCACGACCAGCCGCGCCGCGTCCATCGGGCGGGTCAGCTCGCCGTGCCCGCGTCGCCCAGGGCGGGGCTGTCGCGCGCGTCCGGCGCGAGGCGGAACTGCGGATCGACCGGCACCGGCAGCGCCGGCAGCGCGTGGCCGGCACCGCCGACCCGGTGGGCGAACAGGCCGCGCGCGGCGAAATGCGGATCGGCGGCCGCTTCTTCGGGGCTGGCGACGATGCTGCAACACACGTCCCGGCCGGCGAAGCGGCGGCCCCATTCGGCGCTGTCATGGGCGGCGATACGAGCCGCCACTTCATCCGTGCCGGCCGTTTCGGGCAGGCCGGCGGCGTCGCAGAAGACGTGCCAGAACCGGTCCTCCAGCGGGGCGGCGGCGAGGAAGCGGCCATCCGCCATGCGATAGATCTGGTAGCGCGGCGTGCCGCCATGAGTTAGCAACGTGTTCGGCGCGGGAAAGCCGCCGGTGGCGAACCCCTCGGCGAGGGCGGCGAAAGCGAAGGGCAGCAGATTATCGTGCATGGAGATGTCGAGGTGGCAGCCGCGTCCGCTGCGGGCGCGCGCCTGCAGGGCGAGCAGGATGTTGATCACCGCCGGATAGGCGCCGCCGCCGATATCGGCCACCAGCGCCGGCGGCAGCACCGGCGCCCCGTCCGCGCCGGCGACCAGGCCGAGCAGCCCGGAGGCGGCCATGTAGTTCAGGTCGTGCCCGGCCTGCTGGGCGCGCGGGCCGTGCTGGCCATAGCCGGTGATCGAACAATAGATCAGCCCGGGGTTAAGCTCCGACAGCGCGGCATGGCCGAGGCCGAGCCGGTCCATGACGCCGGGACGGAACTGCTCGACCAGCACATCGGCGCGGGCCAGCAGCGGGCGCAGACGATCGATCGCATCCGGCGCCTTGAGGTCGAGCGCCAGGCTCCGCTTGCCGCGGTTGAGCAGGGCGAACACGGCGCTGCCGCCTTGGATCTGCGGGGGAAAATGGCGCATGTCGTCGCCGCTGCCGGGGCGCTCGATTTTCAGCACCTCGGCGCCCGCCTCGGCGAGAATGAGGGTGGCGAGCGGACCGGGCAATAGGGTGGAAAAATCCAGGACAAACATCCCCGCCAGCGGGCGAGGGTCAGGCGGTGAGTTGGCCATGCGTTTGCTTTCGTCGCTGCGCCGCGTATCTGACACCAGAGCGGCGCCGGAGGGAACAATGACGATCCCCCGCCTGCATGGGCGTCATCGCGGCCGGGGTGGCGTTCTGGTCTGCCCTTCCGCCGGACGTTTCGGCGCGAACACCCTTCACCTGTGCCGTCCGGAATGCGAGGTTGGCGCCTGCCAGGGAGTTAGCCCATGCATGACGTGATCCGCGGCCTGTGGGTTGCCGTCGCCACGCCGCTCGACGCTGCCGGCGCGGTGGACCGCGAAGCGCTGGTGCGGCACTGCCATGGATTGCTTGCCGCCGGGTGCGACGGGGTGGTGGCGTTCGGCATTACCGGCGAGGGCCCGTCCTTCGCCCCCCAGGAATGCCTCACGGCGGTGGAAGCCTTGCTGCAGGCCGGCATTCCGTCGCGGCGAATCGCGCTGGGCGCCGGCGGCCCGGCAATCCCGGAGACGGTGCTGCTGATCCGCGGGGCGCTGGCGCTGGGCCTGATGCATGTCCTGATCCTGCCGCCATATTTCTTTCGCGACGTCCCTGAGGAGGGAGTTGAAGATGCCTTCGTTGCCATCATCGAGGGCGTCGCCTCCGACCGGCTGCGGGCGACGCTGCACCACATTCCGGCGGTTGCCGGCGTCGGCGTGCCGGCGGCCGTGCTGGGGCGGCTGCGGGCGCGCTACGGGCGGCTGGTCGCGGGGGTGCTGGACGACACGGGTGACATCGCGAATTTCCGGGCGTTCCGGCAGGCGGCGCCGGCTTGTGGGTGTCTGGTGGGCGCCGAGGTGAATATCGCGCCGGCGCTGGCACTGGGCGGCACCGGAACAATCAGCGCGATGGGCAATGTGGCGCCGGGGCTGGTGCGGGCGACGTTCGACGGTCCGACCCTGTTCGACAGCCTGGCGAGCGAGGCAGCCCTGCGCAAAGCGTCGACCCTGCTGGACGGTATGCCCTTCATCCCGGCGCTGAAATCGGTGCTGGCGGCGCGCAGCGGCGACGGCGCCTGGCGGGCAGTGCGGCCACCGCTGCGCCCGGCGGATGCCGCCGCCGGCGCGCGCATCGCCACGGCGCTGACCGCCATCGAGGCGCGCCGCGCCGCCTGACCTCTACTGCATGATGAGCAAACAACGATGAACGCGGGGCTGCTGCTGGCTTCGGCGCTGGCGGGCGCGGCCTATACGCTGACGCCGGGGCCCGGGTTTCTGGCGCTGCTGGGCATTGGGGCGGCACAGGGGCGGCGGGCCGCGGCGGGGTTCATTCTCGGCCATTTCGCCGGCGATGTGCTGTGGTCGACGCTCGCGCTGCTGGCGATCGTGGGCGTGCGGTCGGTGGGCAGCACGGTTTTCGACCTGCTCGGCCTGGCCTGCGGGCTGTATCTGGGCTGGCTGGGGATGCGGGCGTTGCGGGCGCGGCCGGCGGGCGATGGCGACCCGGCCGCGGGGACGCGGCGGCCGCTGCTGCGGGGGCTGGCGTTTGGGCTGACCAATCCGAAGGCCTATCCGGTGGCACTGGCCACCTTCACCGCGCTGCTGGGCAGCGAGGCGGCCTCGCTCGCCTGGTCGTCGCTGCCGTTGCTTCTTGGGGCGGCCTGCGCGGGTTTCCTGGCGGCCGATATGGTGCTGGTCATGCTGGCGGGGGCGGCGTCGGTGCGGCGCCTATACCGGCGGCACGAGGTCGCGGTCCTGCGGCTGTCCGGCCTGGTATTTCTCGCCTTTGCCGCGGCGGCGCTGCGCAATGCCACGGTTGGGCTGGGGATGGTCTGAGTGTCCGTACATGATGATCTTCAATGCGGTAAGTTGCTTGCCACTTCCGGCCTATGTGGACGAAGGATAACCGTGCCCGCTTCGACCGCAGCAAGCGGCGCCACGAGAGCGACCTGACTGACGAGGAATGAGTTCCTGGTGGCCCCCGATCCCGCCTGCCAAACACGCGGACGCCCACCGCACGATGGACGAACGGGAGATCGTCAGCCGCTCCGATGCCGCCAAAGGCTTCGTCGTGCTGGCGAAACGCCGGATTGTTGAACGAACGATCGGTTGGCTCAATCGCTGCCGTCGTCTCGCCAAAGACTGGTAGAACTTGAACCGGAAAGCACTGACTTTCGTTCGTCTTGCCTCGATCCGCCTGATGGTGCGAAGGCTTTGCAAGCCCGCATAAACGTCCCGGACGGGCACTGAGACCCAGGGCAATCGGGTGAAGGAAGGCCAGGGGCTGCTCCTCCCCTGCTGTGCTGTGGAAGGTGGGCGAGCTACAGGGGGGATGGCCTACCCGCGGTAGCGCAGCGCCTCGACCAGGAGAGCGAACGCGGCGGAAGGCTGGCGGCGGCTTGGGTAATAGAGGTGATAGCCGGGAAACGGCGGACACCAGTCTTCCAGGACCCGCACCAGCCGGCCTGTCGCCACGTCGGCCTCGGCGTGGTCCTCCAGCACGCAGGCCAGCCCGAAACCGGCCGCGGCGGCCGTCAGGACCATACCGACATCATTGAAAATGAGCTGTCCTTCCACCCGGACCTTCACTTCCCGGCGGTTCCGCTCAAGCTCCCAGGCGTAGAGCCCGCCCAGCGTCTGCTGGCGCAGGTTGATGCAGCGGTGCTCGGCGAGATCCTGCGGCGAGCGTGGGGGTGGCCGCGCCGCCAGGTAGGAGGGCGCCGCCACCACCGCCATGCGCAGGTCCGGCCCGATCCGCACCGCCACCATGTCTTTTGCCAGTTGCTCGCCGAGCCGAACGCCGGCGTCGTAGCGCTCGGCCACGATATCGGTCAGCCGGGATTCGATGTTCAACTCCACCTGGATGTCCGGATAGCGCGACAGCAGCCTTTCGAGCACCGGCCACAGCACGCTTGCCGCCGCATGCGCCGAGGTGGTGATGCGGATCGAACCGGCAGGCGTCTCCCGCATATCGGTCAGGGAGGCCAACTCGGCGGCGATGGTATCGAGGGCCGGACGGAGGGTGCGCAGCAGCCGCTCGCCGGCCTCGGTGGGCGCCACCCGGCGGGTGGTGCGGGTGAGCAAACGCACCCCGAGCCGGGTCTCCAGGCGCCGCAGCGTATAGCTCAGCGCCGATTGCGACGTGCCGAGCTTGGCCGCCGCCCGGGTGAAGCTCTGCTCCTCGGCCACCACCAGGAAGGCTTTCAGGTCGGCCAGTTCCTCCCGCCGCATTGATGAACTCCGGATATAAGTCTTTGCGGATTTTACCGTATACTCCCGGCAAATCGCACCCGCTATCTTTTGGCCTCGCCAGGCGGGGAAAGACCCGCGATCCCGAACGGAGATGAGCCATGGAACAGCGCGAACTCGGCAAGAGCGGCCTCAGGGTGTCGGCGCTCGGCCTCGGCTGCATGGGGCTGAGCTTCGGCTACGGCCCGGCCACGGAAAAGACGGAGGCGGTGACGCTCATCCGCCGGGCAGTCGAACTCGGCATCACTTTCTTCGACACCGCGGAAGTCTACGGCCCCTTTACCAACGAGGAGGTGGTCGGCGAGGCGCTCGCGCCCGTTCGTGACCAGGTGGTGATCGCCACCAAGTTCGGCTTCAACATCGGCACCGGGTATTCGACCGCGCTCAACAGCCGCCCGGAGCACATCCGCGAGGTGGTGGAGGCGTCACTGAAGCGCCTGCGCACCGATCGCATCGACCTGCTGTATCAGCACCGCGTCGATCCCGAGGTGCCGATCGAAGAGGTCGCCGGTGCGGTGAAGGGCCTGATCGGCGAGGGCAAGGTGAAGCATTTCGGCCTGTCCGAGGCCGGTGTGGGCACCATCCGGCGCGCCCATGCGGTGCAGAAGGTGGCGGCGTTGCAGAGCGAGTATTCGCTGTGGTGGCGCGAGCCAGAGGCGGAGATCCTGCCCACCCTGGAGGAACTCGGCATCGGCTTCGTTCCGTTCAGCCCGCTGGGCAAAGGCTATCTGACCGGCAAGATCGACGAGACCACCCGGTTCGAAGCCGGCGATTTCCGCAACATCGTGCCGCGCTTCGCCCCCGAGTTCCGCCGCGCGAACATGGCCCTGGTTGAACTGGTCGGCACCATCGCGGCGCGGAAGCAGGCGAGTCCGGCGCAGATCGCGCTGGCCTGGCTGCTGGCCCGCCAGCCGTGGATCGTGCCGATCCCGGGGACGACGAAGCTGCACCGGCTGGAGGAGAATGTCGGTGCCGCCGGCGTTGTGCTCTCGCCCGCCGAGGTGGTGGACATCGACGCGGCGGCGGCGCAGATCCCGGTGACGGGCGAGCGTTACGCCGAGGCGCAGCAGCGCATGATCGACCGCTGAGCGCCGGTCCATCGTCGCCAACTGCCCCCCTGCGGGCAAACAAAAAGGAGAACCGCGATGGCGCCGAACGATCGCGCGCAAAGCAACCACGATGCGCTCTTTCCCGGCCACGTCTCCACGCTGGCGGTGACCGATCCCGAGCTCATCGAGATCTTCGACAATTTCGCCTTCGACGAGGTGCTCCGGCACAGCCGCCTCGACATGCGGATTCGGTTGATGGTGCAGCTCGCGGCGATCATCGCCTGTCAGGCGCTGCGCGAGTACCGCGTCATGCTGGGCGCGGCGCTCACGGTCGGGGTTTCGCCAGTCGAGATCAAGGAAATCGTCTACCAGGCGGTGCCCTATGTCGGCATGGCGAAGCTGTTCGATTTCCTTCACGTCACCAACGAGGTTCTCACCGAGCGGGGGATCGCCTTGCCCCTCCCGGGCCAGTCCACGACGACCCCGCAGACCCGCGCCGAGAAGGGGCGTGTGGTCCAGGAACAGATCATCGGCGACGACGCGGTGGAGAAGCGTTATGCCACCGCGTCGGCTGACCAACTGCACATCGAGCACTTCCTGTCGGCGAACTGCTTCGGCGACTACGTCACCCGGAGCGGCATCGACCTGCCGACCCGGGAGCTTCTGACCCTGAGCATGCTCGTGGCCCTCGGCGGCTGCGACGCCCAGGTCAAAGGCCATGTCGCCGCTAACCTCAAGGTCGGCAACGATCGCGGCCGGCTGATCGATGTCCTGACGCAACTTCTGCCGTTCATCGGCTATCCGCGCACCCTCAACGGGATGCGTGCGATCGACGAGGTCACCGCCGCGTAAGCGCGACGGGATGGCCGGACGCGATGGATCACCTGTTCCTGCACATGGAGAGGTCCAGTTGAAGACAACCGGTTTCGCCTGCGAAGCGGTGGGCGCTCCGCTGGCGCCTTTCGCCTTTGAGCGCCGTGCGCCGCGTCGCAATGACGTGGCGCTGGAAATCCTCTATTGCGGCGTCTGCCACTCCGACCTTCACATGGCCCGCAACGACTGGGGTTTGACGATTTATCCGGTGGTTCCGGGTCACGAGATCGTCGGCCGTGTCGTCGCTGTCGGCAGCGAGGTCACCCGCTTCCGCCCCGGCGACCATGTGGCGGTCGGCTGCATGGTCGATAGTTGCCAGAGCTGCGACCAGTGCCATGCGGGCGAGGAGCAGTTCTGCCGCCACAGCTTCACCCAGACCTACAACTCCCCCGACCGTGTCACCCAGGAAATCACCTGCGGCGGGTATTCCAAGCACGTTGTGGTGCGGGAAGAATTCGTGCTGCTTGTGCCGGAGGGGCTGGATCTGTCCCGCACCGCCCCGTTGCTCTGCGCCGGCATCACGACCTACTCGCCGCTGCGCACCGGAACGCCGGTCCGGGCAGCCGGGTCGGGGTGATCGGCCTGGGTGGGCTCGGCCACATGGCGGTCAAGCTCGCCGCCGGCCTCGGCGCGCATGTCACGGTACTGAGCCGGACGGCGGACAAGCAGGCCGACGCGCTCGCCCTTGGCGCCGACGCGCTGCTGGTGTCCACGGACGAAGCGGCGATGACGCAGGCGCAGTCCGGCTTCGACCTGATCATCGACACCGTCCCGGTGAAGCACGACCTCAACCCCTATGTGCCGCTGCTGGACGTGGACGGCACCCTGGTGCTGGTGGGCCAGGTCGGGCCGCTGCACGAACCGACGACGGTGCCCTTCATCATGGGGCGGCGGCGCGTGGCCGGGTCGCTGATCGGCGGCATCGCGGAAACCCAGGAAATGCTCGATTTCTGCGCCCGCAAGAACATCCTGCCGGAATGCGAGATGATCCGCATGGACCAGATCAACGAAGCCTTCGTGCGAATGGAGCGCGCCGATGTGCGCTACCGCTTCGTCATCGACATGGGGTCTCTCCCTTCTCCCGCCTGACGGGCGGAACAGGGGGCGGAGCAATTCGAGGCGGAGGTGACATAGGAGTGGCCACCGCCCGTCGAGGAGACGCTTGCCGAAGCGTCCGCGGATCTCACCGTCGCCAGCTATACGGTGTCGGCGCAACAGGTTGACGTTTCCTCGCGGCAATCCGTGCGGTCGCTCGCCGATACGGCGGCGGTGCCCGGCACTGTCGTTCAGGTCGTCAACGCGGCTGGCCTGTCGCCGAACATGGCGCCGCCCGGGCAATGATCGCCGCTTCGCCCGCCAGGCGCATGGCCCCGCTCAGCCCATCCAGTAGCGTGGAACAGCCGTCGCCTGCAGCCCTTCCGCCGGCTCGATGATCATGGGCTGATCGCCCTCGACGAGCAGATCAGCTCGCCGCTATCGCCAGGTTTGACCGGCCCGATTGTTCCGTGTACAACTTGGTACGATTTCGGGAACTTGTTCGCGTTGACATATTGCGTCTGCCCTGAGACCAGACGAATGGGTGTTACGGCTGGAGGAAAGTGGATTGTACCCTGAGCTTTCCTGGTTGCCCGAACGACCCGTTGCATGGACCGAAGCGCTGACTGCGCTGCCGGCTGGGACAATTGGAACGAAACGGTTTGACGCCGACGCCGTGCCCGTCTCACCGTTACTCGATTCAGGAACCGAAAGCTGGGCACAACTCGTCGCCCTCGCAACCCACCGGCTCGACGGGTTGGCCACGGTGCGGCTCGACCGCCGGCTGCAGCAACTTTTCGGCGCCAAGCCGCCACCCGGCCTTGTCACCCAGCCTGTGCGGCTGGCGGTGCTTGCCTCCTCGACCGTCGCGCACCTGCTTCCGGCGATCCGGGTTGCCGCACTGCGCCGCGGCCTTTGGTTGGCGACATATGTCGGCGAGTACGGTCAGTACGCTCAGGAATTGCTCGACCCGACCTCTGGCCTTCACCGGTTCCAGCCGACGGTGATCCTGTTCGCCCTCGATGCGCAGCATCTTCTCGGCGGCTTCGACATTGCCGACCATCCCGAAGTCGCGGATCGGCGTCTGAATGAACGGGTCGACGGCCTCGCCCGGCACTGGGCAACGGCGCGCGCGGCATTCCGCTGCGCCGTTCTGCAGCAAACCGTGCCGTGTGTCTTCCAGACGCTGCTCGGCAACAACGAGCATCGCCTGCCCGGCTCCGCCGCCGGGCTCGCCGCCGTGCTGAACCAGCGCCTGCGGGCGCGCGCCGACAGCGAGGGGGCGGACATCGTGGCGCTCGACGCGCAGATAATGCAGGACGGGCTGCGCGCCTGGCACGACCCGGTTCTGTGGCACCGCGCCAAGCAGGAAATCCATCCCGCCGCCGCGCCAATGTATGGCGAACTGGTGGCGCGGCTGCTCGCCGCCCAGCAAGGCCGCGCCTTCAAATGTCTGGTCCTCGACCTCGACAACACGCTCTGGGGTGGCGTGATCGGTGATGCTGGATTGGACGGCATCGTGCTCGGCCAGGGCAGTGCACTCGGCGAGGCCCATGTTGCTTTTCAGCGCTACGCGCGCGATCTGTCGCGGCGCGGCGTGATCCTCGCCGTATGCTCGAAGAACGACGAGGCGAACGCTCTCGAACCTTTCGACAAGCACCCTGAGATGGTGTTGCGCCGCGCCGACATCGCCTGTTTCGTCGCCAACTGGACCGACAAGGCGGCGAACATCCGCCAGATTGCCGAACGGCTGAACATCGGTCTCGACGCGCTCGTGTTTGCCGACGATAACCCGTTCGAGCGCAACATCGTCCGCCGCGAGCTGCCGATGGTGGGGGTGCCGGAATTGCCGGCCGATCCGGCGCTGTACGCCGACTGCATCGCCGCGGGCGGCTATTTCGAGGGTATCCGGCTGACCGAGGAAGACCTGGAGCGCACCCGGCAGTACCAGGCCAATGGGCAGCGCGAGGCCCTGCGCGCGTCGGGAACCGATCTCGAAGCCTATCTGCGCAGCCTGGACATGGAATTGCGTTGGCGCCGTTTCGACACGCTCGGCCAGTCACGCATCGTCCAGCTTGTGAACAAGACCAACCAGTTCAATCTGACCACCCGCCGGACCTCGGACCAGGACGTGGCGGCTCTGCTCGCCGACCCTCGCGCCCTGGCCTTGCAGATTCGTCTGCTCGACCGGTTCGGCGACAATGGCGTGATCGCCATCCTGGTCGGCCGCGTCCAGGCGGCGGACCTCGCCGATATGCTCATCGAGACCTGGCTGATGAGTTGCCGCGTGCTCGGCCGGCAGGTGGAGGAAGCGACGCTCAACCTGCTCACAGCGCAGGCGCGATGCCTCGGGGTGGCGAGGCTGATCGGCGAGTACCGGCCGACGGCGAAAAACGGCATGGTGCGCGATCACTATGCGAGGCTCGGCTTCGCACCGCTATCGGCAACGCCGGAGGGAACGACCCGCTGGGTCCTGCCGCTGGACGCCGCCGCAACAAAACCGACCTTCATCCGCACCGTCGAGGACTGACACGACATGGACCGCGCCCAGGCACTGCACCAGCTCTCCGCTATCATGCGCGAGGTGCTGGATGATCCTTCCATCACGCTGACCGCCGCCACCACCGCCAGCGATGTCGAGGGCTGGGACTCGATGACCAACATTACCTTCGTCGTCGAGGTCGAGCAGAGGTTCGGCGTGAAGTTCAATACCGCTGAGATCGAGGAAATGCGCAACGTCGGCGACATGCTGCAAATCATCGCCGCCAAGAAGCCGGCCTGAGGCGAACGGTACCACAGCAGCAGAGGCGCTATGCTTTTCAATTCTTACCAGTTCATCCTGCTGTTCGTGCCGGTCGTGGTCGCGGTATATTACGCGCTCTGGCCTGCGTGCCGGCAGGCCACGTCGTTCTGGTTGATCCTGGCATCCTTGTTTTTCTATGCGTGGTGGCGGCCGTTCAATGTATTGCTGATCACGCCCTCGATCGCCATCAACTATGCCATCGTCACCCTGCTGCTTCGCCTCGGTGATCGGCGGCCGGAGCTGTCGCGTGCGGCGTTCTGGGCTGGCATCGTCTTCAACCTCGGTTTTCTTGGTTATTTCAAGTACAGTAACTTTTTTCTTACGGTCGCGAATGACCTCACGGGCACCTCCTTCTTTTTCGGTGACATCGTCCTGCCGCTCGGCATCTCGTTCATCACGTTCCAGAAGATCGCATTGCTGGTGGACGTGCGCGCGGGCCAGGTCACGCGGGTCGGCCTGCGCGACTATTCGCTGTTCGTGCTGTTCTTCCCGCAGCTGATCGCCGGGCCGATCGTGCATTATCGCGAGCTGATGCCGCAGTTCGCGGCCTTCGACGGGCGCGCGCGATCGGACGACTTTGCCGTCGGACTCACGCTGTTCTTCACCGGCCTGTTCAAGAAGGTGATCTTCGCCGACCCGATTGCCGCGCTAATCGCGCCGACCTGGGCGCAGGTCGCCACCGGCGGCCACCCGGCGCTGCTGCAGGCCTGGGCGGCCGCGGTCGGCTACATGCTGCAGCTTTACTTCGATTTCTCGGGCTATTCCGATATGGCGATCGGCGCCGCCCGCCTGTTTGGCGTCAAATTGCCGTTCAACTTCAATTCTCCGCTGAAGGCGACCAACATCATCGATTTCTGGTCACGCTGGCATGTCACGCTGACCCGGTTCCTCACCGCCTACATCTTCACCCCGTTGACCATTGCGCTGACCCGCAAGCGCGCGGCCCGGGGATTGCCGGTCGTCTCCGGCCGCCGCACCACGCTGTCGGCATTTCTGATTGTGCTCGCCTATCCGACGATGACCACGATGCTGCTGGCGGGTGTCTGGCATGGCGCCGGCTACCAGTTCCTGGTGTTCGGCGCGCTGCACGGTGTTGCGCTGGTGATCAATCACGCATGGCGGCTGCGTCGGCCGCGCTGGTGGCCAACCGAGGGGGCCGCGGCATTGCCGGCCGCATTCGGTGGCTGGGCGTTAACATTCCTGTTCGTCGTCGTCGCCATGGTTTTCTTCCGCGCCAATTCGGTGGGCGCCGCGCTCGATATTCTGCATGGAATGACCGGCGCGAACGGCATCACCCTGCCGGTGGCGCTGGCACCATATGCGAGCCCGCTGCTGACCCCGATGGGCCTGCACGCGAGCGGCGTGTGGGAGAGCGGACGTGACTTTCTCCAGCTCTGGGGGTGGATTCTGGCGGGGCTGTTCGTTGTCCTCGCCTTGCCGAACAGCCTCGAGATGCTGGCCGGCTACGACCCGGCGCTCGGCTTCAAGGTGCGCCCGGCCGGACATACGCGCCTGCTGCGCGCGCTGGCCTGGTCGCCCTCGCCGGGCTGGGCCGTTGGACTCTCGACCGTGACGGTGCTGGGCCTGCTGTCGCTGGGGCGGCTCAGCGACTTTCTGTACTGGCATTTCTGATGACTTCGCACGTCAATGCTGTCACTGGCGCGCCCGATCACCCCGCCGCATCAGCCGTGACCACCCCGGGCCGGCGCTTTTGCGTCATCTGGCTCGGCGCAGTGCTGGCGCTGAGTGCGCTGGTCGGCGCCGTCGATGCGCTGATCGATCCGTATCTGGTGGTCGGCGCGCCGCGCATCGCCGGGCTGAATGCGATCAAGCCCGAGACGGAGACACACACCCAACTCGCCAAGGATTACCTGATCGCGCGCGCACGCCCCGCGGGTCTGCTGCTGGGCGATTCCAAGGTTGATATCGGCCTCGATCCCGACAGCCCGAACTGGCCGGATGATGCGCGGCCAGCCTTCAACTACGGCGTGCCGGGTATCGGCGCGGGTGACGTCCTCGCCAATCTGCGGCGCGCAATCGCGCCCGGTGGCGTGCGCCGCGCGCTCGTGCTGATCGAACTCGATGAGTTCATGATGCCGGCCAATATCCCCCCCGCGGGGCCAGCCAAACCGACCTCGACATGGCTTGAGGGGGTCGGGCAAAAGGCGAATGACCTGCTGCTGGCGACCCTGTCGCTCGATGCATTGCGTGCGAGCGCCATGACCGTGCTGGCGCAGGGCAGTCGCGACAGCGTGGACATGTCGCCCGGCGGGGCCACCAGCGAAGGCGGGTTCCGCGCCGACATTGCTGCCGACGGCTATAGCACCCTGTTCCTGCAGAAGGATGCCTTCATCGCGCAGCGCCTCGCGCGTCTCGTCACCGCCCTGCGTGCGCGGCCCGATGCTGGCCCCGACCGGCTCGATGCGGTGGCCGGTATCATCGCGCTGTGCCGGCAAAACGGGATCGCGCTCGATCTGGCAATCGCGCCCTTCCATGCCGACTACCTCGAGGCCCTCGACCACGCCGGTCTGTGGCCGCGATACGAGCAGACCAAAACGGTGCTCGCCCGTCTGGTTGCATCCGAGGGCGGCGATATGGTGCGGCTGTGGGATTTCATCGGCTATGATGCCTATTCGACCGAGCCTGTGCCCGACCCATCCGACCACGCCGGCCGCACGCGCTGGTTCTGGGAGCCCAGCCACTTCAAGCGCGTGCTGGGCGAGAAGATCCTGGCCACGATCTATCAGGGCGCCGTTGAGTATGGCATCCGACTGACCGTCGATACGGTTGGCCCGCGCCTGGAAGCCGACAGGCAAGCGAAGGCCGTCTATCAGGCGCATAATAATGGATCACGCGAGCGCCTTGCCCGCACGACGCATTCGGAACCGCAGTCACGATAGCCGTCGTGGTTCGCCATCATCGATGGCCCGAATCGCAATAGAGGACAGAACGTTCCCTGTCAGAATTTTCGCAAAACATTACGACACGCAATCAGAAAAGGAATTCGTTCGAGATGGCAGCAGACGATGCGGCACCACGCAGACTGGCTGGCATTGAGGCCGGACGCGGGATCGCGGCGACGTTTGTGGTACTGTATCATGTCGCGCGGCACATGTTCAAAGCCGTCGACGCACCCTTGGAACAAGGCATCCTCCAGTTCGGCCATGCCGGCGTTGATTTCTTTTTCGTTATCAGCGGTTTTATTATTTTATACGTCCACTATGCGGATATCGGAAAGCCAGCCCGCTTGCGCCGATACCTCGGACGGCGATTCACCCGATTGATACCAACCTACTGGGTAGCCCTGGCGCTGACGGTCGTTATCGATCTGGCCGCACATCATGGCGCGCCATCGCTGGCCGATCTGGCGCTGTCGGCATCGTTGCTGCCATCGAACCGCGACATGGTGCTCGGCGTCGCATGGACGCTGCGTTTCGAGTTTTTGTTCTACGCCCTGTTTTGCGTGTTGATCATCAACCGGGCTGCTGGAATGGTCGTGCTGGCGCTCTGGCTCATAGCCACGATTTCGGCGTGGCTGTTCGCCTTCGATGCCGTTTGGCTGCCGGCTCAGTTCTATAGTGCCTACAATCTGGAATTCTTCCTGGGCATGTCGGCCGCCTGCGTGCTCCACAACCACACGGTTCTGCGCCCGCGTGTTGTGCTGGCCGCGGGATTTTTGCTGTTCGCCACCACGGCCGTGCTCGAGATCGTTCACGCCCTGGATGGCTATGGAAATGGGGGCCGTCTTGCCTATGGCATGGCCGCGGCTATCATGGTGTTGGGAATTGCGGAAGCCGACCGGCAGGACCTGCTGCGCGTGCCTTGGGTGCTACGCACGCTCGGTCGGGCATCCTACTCGGTCTACCTCTTCCAGTTCGTTTTCATTGGCACGGCGTGGCAAGCGCTGCGCGCCCTGCACCTTGATCAGCCATTGCCGCCGGTGCTGGTGTTTCTGGCGTTAGCGTTGGCGGCGGTCGGCGGCGGCGTCGCCATGTCGGGGTGGGTCGAGCACCCGCTGATGCGGCTGATTCGCGACCGCGCTGGCGCGATCCGACCGCACTCAATTGAGAGCGATCGCGCTTTCTGATGGGCTTCCCGCTACCGCTTCCCGACTGCTGTAGGGGTTTTTGGGAAGCCAGAAGCGAAAGAAGCGACCGTGGCCCGCCCAGCAGCTGCTCGGCCGGGCTGGTGCGGGCTGGAAGCGACGCGGCTTTTGGGTTGAAAGGCTCATGGCTCCCCTCATTGATCTCCGCGCGTACGGCAGCGTCACGACGTGCCTGGGCGGGGTTGCCTGCGCGGGGCCATCACGATCTCGCGCACTTCGTTGGTGGCGCGCTCGCGCGCGCCGGGGATGTAGTCGATGTCCTGCGCTTCCAGGGCGCCGATCGTCTCGGCACTGATCATGCCGCGGTCGGCGACCACGCACATGCGGCGGATGCCGCCCCCTCATCCCAGCCAATCGGGTCCCACCGTTCCGGCGAGGGCGAGCGCCACCACCAGCAGGCCGAGCAGGGCGGCCAGCCAGTCCTCGCTGAGGCCTCCCTTGCCCACCACGTCGGCTGACGTGATCTGCGGTAAAACCGTATCGCTCATCCGGTGACTTCTCATTCACCGCGGGGCGCTGGCATATGCGGATTAAAAAATCAACATGTAGGCGTTAAAATAATTTATCAACGCTGTATATCGGTTGTTTCAGTCGCCCGGCGGAGAGTCCGGTTGACGACCGGAGCCCCGATCAGGGAGGCTGAAAGCACGGCCGTCCCACGCGCAGGAGACCGCATGCGCCACCCTGACATCGCGATCGTCGGCGCGGGCTTCAGCGGCACGTTGCTGGCGTTGCATCTGCTGCACCGATGTCCCGCCCCGGCGCGGATCACGCTGATCGACCGCCGCAGCCAGTTCGGCCGTGGGCAGGCCTATGCCACCGGCAACCCGAGCCATCTGCTGAACGTGCCGGCGGCGCGGATGAGCGCCTTCCACGACCGGCCGGGCCACTTCGTCGAATGGCTGCGGCGCCAACCCGAAGGAGAAGCGCTGGCGGCGCAGGGCTTTGTGCCGCGCCTGCTTTTCGGCGCCTATATCCGCCACCTGCTCAGCGAGGATATGAAACGGCCCGAAAACGACGGCCGGCTGCGCTTGCTGCGCGGCGATGTGCTGGGCCTGACCGAGACCGAAGCGGGGCTGACCCTCGCGCTCGACGGCGACCGCCTGGCGGCGGCTGACATGGCCGTGCTCGCCATCGGAAATTTCCCACCCGAGCCGCCGGCCGCCGCCGCACCGGACTTCCTCGACGGCCCGCTGTACTGCCCCGACCCGTGGGCGCCCGAGGCGCTCGCCGGGCTCGATGCGGATGCGGCGGTGCTGCTGATCGGCACCGGGCTGACCATGGTGGATGCGGTGGTCTCGCTGCTGGACCGGGGGCATCGCGGCCCGATCCATGCGCTCTCGCGCCGCGGGTTGCTGCCGCGCCGGCACGCGCCGGGCAGCCCGCCGGCACCGGCCTCCCCCGTCCCGGCGCTGCCGGCCACGCTGGTCGAACTCACCCGCGTGCTGCGGGCGGAAATGCGGCAGGCGGTCGCCAGGGGCGAGGACTGGCGACCGGTGATCGACCGGCTCCGCCCCTTCACCCAGGATGTCTGGCGGTCGCTCCCGGCCGCCGACAAGGCGCGCTTCCTGCGCCATTTGCGCCCCTGGTGGGACGTGCACCGGCACCGCATGGCCGGCACGGTGGCCGACCGGATCGAGGCGGCGCGGCAATCCGGGCAGTTGCAGCCTGCACACCGGGCGCATCCAGTCGCTGGGCGCACAGGCGGGCCTGGCCGCCCTGACCTTCCGCCGCCGTGACGACGGCATGCTGCACAGGCTGACCGGCGGGCGGGTGGTGAACTGCGCCGGGCCGGGCTGCGATTACGATCGGATCGGCGATCCGCTGGTGCGCGGTTTGCTGGCCGCCGGGCTGGCACGCCCGGACGAATTGCGGCTTGGTCTCGACATCACCCCCACCTGCGCGCTGCGCGACCGGCGGGGCGCCATCTCCTGCCGGTTGTTCGCGGTGGGGCCGGTGACCAAGGCCGCCTTCTGGGAGATCACCGCGGTGCCGGACATCCGCCGGCAATGCGAGGCGGTGGCGGACCACATCGCCGCGATTGTGAAGGCGACGCTCATCTGAGACTTCGGAATTGGGTCGCGGCGCGTTGCCAAAATGACACACGATCCCGTGCAATTAAGAATTCTGTCGAAATTCGTCGTGGTTGCCGGTGGTGCTTGTGGCATTGTAGTACCATTCTGCATGTCCATGCTTCCGCACTCCGCACCGATCATGCCCGCCACCATCGCCATTGAAGCCAGGGCACTCGAGGCGGAGCTTGCCCGGCTCCCTGCCGAAGCCGCCATTGCCCTGCTGGCCGGGCGCTATCGTGGCCGCATCACCCTGGTGTCCGCCTTCGGCGCGGAATCGGCGGTGCTGCTACACATGGTCGCCCGTGCCGATCCGGCCTTGCCCGTGCTGTTTCTCGATACCGGCAAGCTGTTCGCCGAAACCCTCGCCTTTCGCGACCGGCTGGTGCGCCAGCTCGGGCTGCACGATGTCCGCAGCATCCCGCCCGACCCGGTCGCCCTGGCCGCGCGCGACCCGTTTGGCGGCCTCTGGGCCTTCAACCCCGATGCCTGCTGCACGCTGCGCAAGGTGGAACCCCTGGCCGCCGCCCTGGCACCCTTCGCGGTATGGATGAACGGCCGCAAGCGCGCCCATGGCAGCACCCGCGCTTCCTTGCCGCTGGCAGAGGCGACCGAGGACGGCAAGCTGAAGGTCAACCCGCTCGCCGCCTGGGATGGCGATGCGGTGGAGGCGTGGCGGGTGGCGCATGGCCTGCCGGCGCACCCGCTGGCGGGGCTCGGCTATCCCTCGATCGGCTGCCGGACCTGCACCAGTCCGGTCGCCGCCGGGGAGGGAACCCGCGCCGGCCGATGGCGTGGCACCGGCAAGACGGAATGCGGCATACACATCCCCCAGCCTGCCCCCAACGGCGACACAGACAACCGGACGGCGTGACAATGGACGATCTCGACAGCCTTGAGGCCGAAAGCATTTACATCCTGCGCGAGGCATTCAGCCGGCTGCGGCCACTGGCCATGCTGTGGTCGCTCGGCAAGGACAGCAACGTGATGATCTGGCTGGCCAAGAAGGCGTTTCTTGGCCGCGTGCCCTTCCCGGTCGTGCATCTCGATACCGGTCTGGAATTCCCCGAGGTCTACGCCTTCCGCGAGCGCTATGCGAAGGAATGGGAGCTGGAGCTGATCGCCGATGCCTGCCCGCCCATCGAGGACGTGGACCCGACCCTGCCGCCGGCCTCCCGCCTGGCGGCGCGCAAGACGCACGGGCTGCGCCAGGCGATCGCCCGCTACGGCTACCAGGGGCTGATC
Source organism: uncultured Alphaproteobacteria bacterium (assembly GCA_963709085.1). Classification (GTDB taxonomy): domain Bacteria; phylum Pseudomonadota; class Alphaproteobacteria; order Acetobacterales; family Acetobacteraceae; genus Rhodovastum. The sequence continues at coordinate 916,936 of CAVPVB010000007.1, read as the reverse complement.
GCCGGCATCCGCCGCGACGAGCAGGCGACCCGCGCCAAGGAACGCGTGTTCAGCCCGCGTGGCGAGGACAATGCCTGGGATTTCCGCGACCAGCCGCCCGAGTTCTGGGACCTGTTCCACCTCGACTTCCCGCCCGGCACGCATGTGCGGGTGCACCCGCTGCTGCACTGGACCGAGCTTGACGTGTGGCGCTACATCGCGCGCGAGGAAATCCCCGTCTGCCCGCTGTATTTTGCCCGCGAGGGCAAGCGCTTCCGCTCGCTCGGCGAGATCGGCATCACCTTCCCCATCGACAGCGAGGCCGCCGACATCCCGTCGGTGATCGCCGAGCTGCGCGGCACCCATTCGGCCGAGCGGAGCGGGCGCGCCATGGACCATGAGGGCGAGGATGCCTTCGAGCGGCTGCGCGTCGGCGGCTATATGTGATGCGGGATAAGCGCGCGTTTCCGATCGTCGTGGTCGGCCATGTCGATCACGGCAAATCAACGCTGGTCGGCCGCCTGCTGCACGACACCGGCAGCCTGCCGGAAGGCCGGGCGGAACAGCTGCGGGTCCAGTCCGAGCGGCGCGGCCTCGACTTCGAATTCTCTTTCCTGCTCGACAGCCTGCAGGTGGAGCGCGACCAGGGTATCACCGTCGATGCGGCGCAGATCTGGTTCCGCACCGCGTTGCGCCGCTATGTCATCATCGATGCGCCGGGCCATCTGGAGTTCCTGCGCAACATGGTCACCGGCGCCTCGGCCGCCGAGGCCGCGGTGCTGGTGGTGGACGCCAAGGCCGGCGTCAGCGAGCAGACCAGGCGGCACGGCTATCTGCTCGGCATCCTCGGCGTCCGCCAGGTGGTGGTGGCTGTCAACAAGATCGATCTCATCGACAATGACGAGACGCAATTCCTGGCCGTCGCCGACGCGGTGCGGGACTATCTGGGCGGTCTCGGCATCATTCCGGGGGCAATCGTGCCGCTGTCGGCGCGCCATGGCGAGAACGTGGTGGAGCGCGGCGACCGCACGCCCTGGTATGCCGGCCCGACCCTGGTCGAGGCGCTGGACGCGCTGACGCCGCGGCCACCGGCGGAACACGGGCCGCTGCGCCTGCCGGTGCAGGACGTTCTACCGGCTGCAGGACCGGCGCATCGTTGTCGGCCGCATCGAAAGCGGTCGCGTCGCCGTCGGCGATATCGTGCGGTTCGTTCCGGGCAGCCAGACCGCAGCCGTCGCCAGCATCGAAAACTGGAACAGCCCCGAGGCGGCCACCAAGGCCGCCACCGGACAAAGCGTGGCGCTGTCGTTCGACCGCGAGGTCTTCGTCGAACGCGGCGCCATCGTCAGCGCCGCAGATAACGCCCCGCGCGAGAGCCATGTGGTGACGGTGCAGCTGTTCTGGCTGGACCGCCAGCCGCTGCTGCCGGGCGACCGGCTCTCGCTGCGATTCGGCACGGCGGAACAGCGCGTCACCGTCGAGGCGATCGAGGCGGTGATCGATGTCGAATCGCTCACCGCGGCGCCGGCGCTTGCCCTGCCGCAGAATGCGGTCGGCCGGGCGCGGCTTACCTCGGTCCGGCCGCTCGCCATCGACAGCTTCGCCGACAGCCCGCGCACCGGGCGCGGCGTGCTGGTGCGCGAGCACCGGATTGCCGGCGGCTTCGTGGTCGAGGAATTGCCGGGGCAGTCGCGCAACCTGACCGCGGTGGACGCCCCCGTCACGCCGCGGGAACGGGCGTTGCGCAACGGCCATGCCGGCGGCGTGCTGTGGCTGACCGGCCTGTCCGGCGCCGGCAAGAGCACGCTGGCGATGCGGCTGCTGCGCGGGCTGACCGATCGCGGCCGCCAAGCCTATGTGATCGACGGCGACAACATTCGCCAGGGGCTGAACCGCGACCTCGGCTTCTCGCCCGAGGACCGCGCCGAGAATGTCCGCCGCACCGCGGAGGTGGCCAGGCTGCTGGCCGATGCGGGGCTTATCGTCGTCGTTTCCCTGATCTCGCCGTCGGCATCGCAGCGGGCGGAGGCGCGCCGTATCATCGGCGCCGGGTTCCGTGAGGTGCATGTCGCCGCCGCTCTGGCCATCTGCGAGGAGCGCGACCCGAAGGGCCTGTATCGCCGGGCGCGGGCGGACGGGCTGGCCGATTTCACCGGCGTCTCGGCGCCCTACGACGTGCCGGCCGCCCCGGATCTGCGGCTGGACACCGGCGAACTCGGCATCGCGGAGGGGACACAGGTGCTGCTGGAGTTCGCCGAGGCGGCATTCCTGTCCGAGGCTGCCACCGCCGCGCACGAGGCGGCGCGGCCGCCGGGCTGACCCTGGCCGGGCGTTGATCGCAACGCCCGGCCGCCCTCGCCTCGTCGTTCGCCGCCATCTTATCGTTCGCCGCCGGTTCAGGGCGCGCGGGGAACCCGCACGATGAACAGCACGAACCGCGCGCCGCCATCCTCGCGGGCACCGGCGTCGCGTCGTGCGCCGACATTGCCGCCCGGGCGGGAAGCCGGTTCGGCCAGGACCGCCCTGCGCTGGGCGGCCCGTTGCTCCAACTGGGAATGAACCCGCTGCCAGATCAGTAATTGCTGTTCCGGCGTTGCCTGCATGAACTCACGGCGGAGCGTGCGGCGTTCATCCGGGGTCAACAAGGCTCGCCCGTTGACCGCGCGCTGGCCAGGGTTCGCCGCGACGGCCTGGCTGGGGCTGTCGGCTGGCGCATTTGCGGCGGGGGCTTCGGGCGCGGCCTGATCCGCCAGGGCCGGTCCAGCAAGAGCCAGGGACAGTGCCAGTGCCAGTGCCAGTGCCAGTGCCGGCACAGCGGCGAGGGGAGAACGACGCTTCAACATGGGCGGCTCCGTGCCAAGTTCATCGAACCTTACAGCAATGAGAGACAGGGAGCCACTGGCGGGCGCGCGAGGCGGTGTTGCCCCTGGCCGCCGAACCGCTATTGCCGATGGCTTGACCGGGTTCCCGGCAACATCCGCAACCATCCAGTATCGCCACGCACAAACGGGGAAAAATCGGCCCTCGCGCAGGAGTGCCCGCGTGCCGCTTTCGCCCACCACCAACTCAAGCCGCCGACCAGCAGCGCCATTAACGGGCGCTGCTGCGCCTTCCCGATATCCCCTTGCCCATCCGCCGCTCCGCTACGCCTTCAGCAGCGCGGCGGTAGGAACAACGGCGGCGAACCGGTCGGCGAGGGCAGCCAGTGTGGCGCGCTGAACCTCCGCCGCGCTGACCGCCGGACCGCCCAGCACGTCGGGCAACGCCCGCGTGGCCGTCGCGTCCGCGGCCACAGTGACCCGGTGCCCGAGGTCGAGCGCCGCGCGCGCCGTCGGTACCGACGCACATATGGGTCATGAAGCCGGCCAGCAGCAGCCCGGGCCGGCCGATCGCCCGCAGCCGCTCGTCCAGCCCGGTGCCGGCGAAGGCGTTCGGCAGCCCCTTCGCAATGACCGTCTCCCCCGGCAATGGCTGCAGTTCCGCCAGGACGGCGCCGCCCGGGGCGGCCAGGTCGAACAGGCCACCCGCGCGCCCCTGATGCACCACATGGATCACCGGCGTGCCGGCGGCACGCGCCGCCGCGAGCAGGGCGGCGAGCCGCTCCACCGCCGCGGCAATGCCGGAGAGCGGCAACCCTCCCGACCGGTACTCCTCCTGGGCGTCGATGATCACCAGGGCCGCTTCGCGCAGACCCACAGGAACGGCCCTCGCACCGGCGAGTTGCAGCAGGGTCGGGCCGGCTTCCGTCCCGATGGCCGCATCGAACCGCGCGACCGCGGCGGCGAATTTGTCGCGGCAGCCCGGATTGCAGAAGCCGACCATGTGGCCGCGGTAGAGAATGAGGCTGTCGGGTTGGACCGGCTTGCCGGACCAGGGGCAGGTCTCGTTGAGGGAGGCGGACTGGGCGGCACCGGTCATGGGAACTCTCCTCGGAAACGGAACGGCGGTAGTTTGCCCGAGGCAACGGATGGCATGAAGGCCAACATGCCCCCCCTTTCCTGGCAAGCCACACCGCGTGCTCATCCTGCTGCTCGACATCGCGGGTCCCGCGCAGGTGTTCGAGACGGCCGCGAATGACGCCATGGCCGCCGCGCTTACGAGGTGGTCACCGCCTGCCTCGCCGCCGGCAGGGTATCGCCGCCGCTTTGGTTCGCCGATCGAATGCACCGGCACGAAGCCAGCGGCGATGCGGGTTTCCGGAGCCCCACCCTTGCCGGCTACGGCATTCACACATTTAACTGTGTTGTTGCGATGAAAAAACCTGCGGCCATGGCAGCGAACTGGGTCCAGCCGGCGCGCATGGTTTTGGGACCGGGCGGCTTGTAATAGCAGTTCCATCCGCCGAGGCGGGCGATGATCCAGGCGAGCCAGGCGAGCGAGTGGCGCGGATGAGGGTTTTGCTGACGCAGGGTTCTGCCTTCGAGAGTTGCGCCAATGGCTTCGGCGGCCGGCAGCAGGGCCGCATCGATGACATCGGTCGCGGGTCGCGGGCTGCCATCACGGGCGTTGACCAGTTGCATTGTACGGATTGCCGCGGCAAGACCGACCAGAGCCAGCTTGAACAGCCGCCCGGCCTCATGCATTTGGGTTTCCTCTAGGCGTATACCGTCGCTTTTCAATGCACGAAAGATTTCTTCAATCCGCCAACGCAACCGATAGAGGCGCACGATGTCCTGCGCCTCGGCAGCGCTGGTGGCATTCAGCGTGGTCAACAGCCGCCACAGCAGCGGCTGTGCATCAGCCGGAGCATTGATCTCTCGCGCCTCGACCATATACAGCGTCAGCTGCGGCGGGTCCGAGCGATCACCGCCATGACGTGGACGCGAGATCACGACCGGCCCGGCGCGCAGCACAACGGTGGCGATCCGGCCGCGCCCGCCGGCCCGGGATGGAGCCACACGAACCTCGGTTCGTGCCAACTCCGGCCATGCGGCGGGCGCCGCGAACAGGCGCGCTCCGTCGTCGAGCGCGCGGTCCTGCGCTGCTCGCACAATCAGATCGACCCCTGCCGGGCATCGTGCGAAGCTTGCATAGATATCGCCCTCGCGATCGGCCACGACCACCACCGAGGCGGCGTCGGCTAAACACGCAGCCGCACACTCTGCCCCTTCCAACCAGCGGACGCTCTCCTTGTCTTCCAACGCGCGGGCGTGGGTCGGGGCGATTTCATCCGTTCGGGTCCAAATCCTGGCGCCGACCAGACCGAGAACGGCCTCTGTCTCGCTGTCAATGGCGATCAGTGGATGGATGAAAAACCCGGCGGAAACGCCGTCTCCTGCCGGCCCCAGACCACGTCGCCGCTCCTCGCGGCCGGCGAAATTGATCTCGGTCGTATCCTGCGCCACGACAATCCGCCGTCCGGCGCAGGCGGCGACGGTGCGGCTCGCCAGCGTCTGCACGATCTCGACCGTTGTGACGGAGGGTGCCGCCAAAAACCGATGGATCGCCATCTCGCCAGCCCGATCACCGCCAAGCTTGCGGACGACCAGCGACCCGGTCTCCGTCACCCGCTCGATCAGCGTGGTGCCCATCGCCGCACGACGGGCATCTCCAAAATAACCAAGCTCCCCTCCCTTTTGCCTCACACAGTCTCCTGATCCACAGAATACGTCATAGATTCAGAGAGTTGTCCGCTATACAAGCAAAATGTGTGAATGCCGTAGCCCTTGCCGGGACGCCCCGCTTCTTTCAGCCAGACCTCGCTCCGACTACCATGCCTGCGAGCCCTGGCGCATAATCCGAACCAGGCAACGGTGATGAGCAGGATTTCGACATGATGCGGCGTGAAACCGCGGCAAGTTTGGCGCGTGGCTGGCAGCGCTTCATCGGACCAGCGATCGCGGTCAACCTTGTTCTCTTTGGCTATGTTCTGTTCGAGCCGCTGCTCCTTACTCGGATTTCCTTCATCAGTCGCCAGGAAATTGTGCTGGTGCAGGCCGTATACGATCTTTATCAGACGGATACGTTGCTATTTCTTGTGGTTTTCTTTTTTGGAATCGTTGCGCCGGCCATAAAAATGATCGCTTCGGCCTGCGCATGGTACCTTCTTAGTGTGCGCTTCGCGCTGAAACTTCACAGATGGATCATTATACTGGGTAAATTATCGATGTTGGATATCATGCTGATCGCAATTTATGTTGTGGCGATCAGGGGGGTCGGCATCGGATCGGTCGATATACTGCCAGGCCTCTATTTTTATGTCGCTCTCGTCTTAAGTTCGTTCTTTGTTTCGTTGACGATGGAGCACATGCTCGACCAGTTCGGCAACTCCGCGATAAAGGTGGCCGGGCCAATTCGGAGACGTTGATAAGTGGAAAATCCGCCTGCGTGCCTGTTCGTCAAACGGCCGGAGAGCGGCACGTTCGTCTGGCCGCCGATCACGGAGGGCGGCATGGTGCTGGCGCCCGCGCAGGCTGGCTGCTTCTGCCCGAGGCCGTCGATCTGTCAAATCCGGGCGTTTCGTTGGCGCCGGCCTGACCAGCCCCGGTGCCGACCGCAACCGTTCGCAGCGATGCGGGCGGCGGCCTCATATGTCGGCGTCGTCTCGCAGCGCCGCGCCCGAGCAGCAGCGGCTGGGTCTCCCCGGCCGGGATGAATGAGCCTGAGCGCGCAACGTGAGGGCAATTCCCCAGCAATCTGATGACGGTTTGTGATGGGCGCTGCGCCGCCCCGTGCTCGGTCGCCCCGGCTTCTGCTGGCGGGGATCGGTCGGGCGCAGGCCATACACATACGCCCCCGCATAGATCGGATTGGCGAACAGGTTATGCAGGCTGATCCCGTTGACCCGATGCCATTCCAGCTCGCCCTTGCGCGCCCCGCCCGCCACCCGCACCGGCATGCAGACGTCGTGGTCGACCAGGTAGCGCATCACTCGCCCGACGGTGCGGAAACGCTCGGACAACTCGAACACCCGTCGGATCGTTGCCTGCGCGTGCTCGTCCTGGTCGAACGCGATTTCCCCAGACGGGCGCTGTACATATCCCATCGGAACCCGCCGGCCGGGCGCGCCGCGCCTTCGCCCGCTTGCCCGCCAGCATGCGCGCCTTGAGGATGTGCAACTCCGCTTCCGACATCGTGCCCTTGAGGCCAAGCAGCAGACGATCTTTGAAGTCGGCCGGATCATACACCCCGTCGGCGTCGGCGATCAGCGTGTCGAACAGCGCGTAGATCTCCAGCAACTGATGCCAGTCCCGGCACGAGCGCGCCAGCCGCGACATCTCCACCCGCAGCACCATGCCGACATGGCCAAGCCCGACCTCGGCCACCAGGCGCTGGAAGCCCGGACGGCCCTCGACCGAGGCACCCGAGTGACCCAGGTCGTCATCGACCACCACGATCGCGCCGCCATCCCAGCCAAACTGCCGTGCCCGTTCCACCAAGGCGTATTGCAGCCGCGTCGATTCCTGGTGTCGCTCCACCTGCTGCGGCGTCGACTGCCGAATATACTCCATCGCCGCACCACTGCTGTGTCACTTCCAGGCTAACCTATTGAATAATATAGTGGGTTCCACCGCTAAGTAACTCGCAACGAATTGGCTAACTTATTGAGATCTCTTGGCTTTAACATAAGATGTGACACAGCGGTTATATATGGCCACCCTGTTATCTTCAATACGGAACAGGGTAGTCAGTTCACCAGCCTGTGCTTCACTGGGGGTGCCGATCGCCGCTCTAATCGCGCGGCGAGCTAGCAGCCGAGGTCGCGGCGCTACGGGGCGATCTGTCCGAGCCGAAACGGGTCGGCAAGCGGGGCAAGCGCCGTGGTCGCGGCAAGGTCACCCCGCGGGTAGCAGTCGAGACGCAGATGCGCGTCATGCCGACGTCGGCACAAGGCGCATTGCGTTCCCGAGGGCACGGCATCCCGCGCCGCAGGCGGGACATCCATTCGCCGATCCGACGCCGCCCGCAGACGGACGTTTCGATCTTTTCCAACTGACCGGCTGATGAAATGCTGATAACGTGATCTCTCCTGCTGCGGGAGCCAAGAATGCGTTTCGATCCGAGCCGCCCGGCGCTCGTCGTCGGCATCGTCGGCACCGGCGTCATGGGTCAGGGAATCGCACAGATCGCCGCCGCCGCCGGCTGCTCCGTTATCCTCGTCGATTCGCGCGCCGGCGCCGCGGCGGCCGCGAAAGAGCAGGTCGGCGCGATGCTCGGCCGGCTCGCCGAAAAGGGACGCATGGACGAAGCGGCGGCACGCGCGGCGTCCGACGCCATCCGTGTCGCCGCCTCCAATCTGGACCTCGCTCCCTGCGAGATCGTGATCGAGGCCATCCATGAAGACCTCAGCACCAAACGGGCGCTCATCGCCGAACTCGATGCGGTGCTGAGCGAGGCATGCATCATCGGCTCCAACACGTCTTCGCTCTCGATCACCGCGATCGCGGCTGGAAGCCGGTGGCCTGGCCGGGTCGCGGGCTTGCATTTCTTCAATCCGGTGCCGCTGATGAAGATCGTTGAAGTGGTACAGGGAATGCTGACCGAACCCGACGTCACGGAAGCGCTCGCCGGACTTGCACGTAGGATCGGCCACGCGCCGATCCTGGCGCAGGATACGCCAGGCTTCGTCGTCAACCATGCCGGGCGCGGCTTCGGCACCGAGGCGCTGCAGATCCTGCGCGAGGGGGTGGCGGACGTGGCCACGCTGGACCGCATCCTGCGCGACACTGCGGGCTTCCGGATGGGCGCTTTCGAACTGCTCGACCTGACCGGGCTCGACGTCTCGCACCCGGTGATGGAATTGATCTACGGCCAGTATTATCAGGAGCCCCGCTACCGGCCTTCGCCGATCACCCGCCAGCGTCTGGTTGCCGGACTCCTCGGCCGCAAGAGTGGCCGCGGCTTCTACAGCTATGACCAGGGCAAGGCCGTGCTGCCGGCGGAACCGCCGGTTCCGACGGCGCGGGCGGCGCGCGTGTGGATCGCCCCCGGCGCGGCGCAGGCGGCACTGGCCGAACTGGCGGCCCGGCATGGCGCCGAGGTCGAAAGCGGCCCCTCCCCGCGCGCCGACGCCATCTGCCTGGTCACGCCGCTCGGCGACGATGCCACCACCGCCGCGCTGGCCCATGATCTCGATGCGCGCCGCACCCTCGCGGTCGATATTCTGTTCGGCCTGGACCGAAGGCGCACCCTCATGACAACGCCGGTCACGGAGCCGGCAGTGGTGGCGGCCGGTCACGGCCTGTTGGCCGCGGACGGCACGCCGGTGAGCGTTATCCACGATAGTCCCGGTTTCGTCGCCCAGCGCGTCGTCGCCTGCATCGTCAACATTGGCTGCGACATCGCCCAGCAACGGGTGGCGACGCCGGCCGATATTGATCGCGCCGTCGTATTGGGCCTTGGCTATCCGTACGGTCCGCTCGCCTGGGGTGATCGCCTCGGGCCGGCGCGTCTGCTGGCCGTCCTGGAGGCGATGCTGCGTCTGACCGGGGACCCGCGCTACCGACCGAGCCCGTGGCTGCGTCGCCGCGCCCGGCTCGGCGTGTCGCTGCTCACGCCTGAATTGTGATGGCGTAGCCCCGCGCACACGCCACGCGACAAGCCGCATCAGAAAAGCAATCGTTGCTACAAATGCAGGAGGAAACATCATGAGTAGCGAACCAGCCCCGTCCGACCTCATCATCAGGGCGCTGCACAGCAGCGACCTGGACGACGTGGTGGCGATCGACCGCGGCGTGATGGGCCGCGCCCGCGGCGCCTTTTACGCCAAGCGGCTCGCCCATCTCGAGCGTGAGCCGGACGCCTTCGTCGCCCTCGCCGCCGAGCGGCACGGGCGGCTGGTCGGCTTCGCCCTCGCGCGGCTCTATGAAGGTGAGTTCGGCGGCGCCGCGCCGGAGGGCGCGCTGGAAGCGATCGGGGTCGCGGCGGATGAGCGGCACCAGGGCGTGGCGCGGGCGCTGACGACGCAGCCTGGCGACCACGATGCGCGCGCGCGGCGTCGTGGCGATCGCGACCGAGGCCGACTGGACAGCAACCGAATTGCTGGGCTTTTTCGCGAGCAACGGCTTTGCTTTGGCGTCGGAAACGGTGCTGGAACGCAAGCTGGGCATGGCCTGAAGGAAGCAGAACAATGGCGAGCGAACTCGATTTCAGTGCCGCGAGCAGCAACGATCCGGAAGCGCCGGCGCATGACCGCATTCCGGTCCGTTCAATGCAACCCAACGACCTGCCGGCGATCGTCCGCATCGACCGCCGCATCACCGGGCACGAGCGGCAGGCCTATTATGCCCGCAAGCTGGACGAAGCGATGAGCGAATCCGCCGTGCGGGTCTCGCTGGTTGCCGATGTGGACGGGCAGGTCGCCGGCTTCATCATGGCGCGGGTGGATTTCGGCGAGTTCGGCCATACCGAACCCGAAGCGGTGATGGATACGATCGCGGTGGACCCGGCCTGCACTCATACCGGGGTGGCCAGTGCGCTGCTGTCACAGCTGCTCACCAACCTGAACGGGCTGCGCGTCGAGCGGGTGCGAACCAAGGTGGCGTGGAACCAGTTCGACCTGCTGGGCTTCCTCGGCCGGCAGGGGTTCCGCCCGGGCCAACGGCTGGCGCTGCGGCGCGACCTGACATAGCCGGCGCCCGGCGCGACGTACGGGCTCGATTCGCCTGCCGCGAAGGGGAAGCCGTTGCATGTGATGTGAACGACGCGTTACCCTCGGCCCACGCGCCGGGCGGGCCTCGGTCCAAGGGGGCATGCCGCCCGGCCGTCACGAAACTGGGCTGCAGGGAGAAAACGAATGGTCGCTCGCAATGTCGGGCTCTCCGACCTGATCGCGTTCGACCCCGAGGCCGGTACGATCGAGTTCCTCGGCCTTCGCGTGCTGCTGGTGCAGGCGCAGGCGATGGGCGCGCTGCGCAAGGAACTCATCGACACGCTCGGCACCGACATCGCCAAGGTGATCCTGACGCGGTTCGGCTATAGCTGCGGCTGGGAGGATGCCACCCATCTGCGGCGGAAGGACCCGCACTCGGACCCGGTCGATTTCGTTCGCGAAGGCCCGCGCCTGCACATGGCCGAAGGGGTGGCCCGCGTCACCACCCACGCGGTGCTGGCCGACCCGGCGACCGGCACCTACACGATGAGCGGAACCTGGGCGATGTCCTACGAGGCTGAACAGCATGTCCGGCTGTTCGGCACGGCGGGCGAGCCGGTGTGCTGGACGCTCGCCGGCTATGCCTCGGGTTTCTCCTCGGTGGCGTTCGCGACGCCGATGATCTGCATCGAGGATTCCTGCGTCGGCCGCGGCGATCCGGTCTGCGCCTGGCGGCTGATGCCGGCCTCTGCCTGCGGGCCCGAGCATCAGGAAAATCGCCGGCTGTTCGCGCCGCTGAACCTGCAGGAGCAGCTCGACCTGCTGGAACGCAAGGTCGCGGCGCGGACCACGGCCCTGTCGGCGTCCGAGGCCCGCTATCGTGATCTGGTGGACAATTTGCCGGAGATTATTTTCAGCCTGGACCCGGAAGCACGGCTGGTGCACCTGAACCTCGCCGGACGCGATCGCCTGGGTCTCGATCCCGGGGCCTGCGCGGTGCCCCTGGCCGAAGTGGCGACGCTGGCGCATCGCCGGCGGGTCACCCGGGTGCTGCGGCAAATCGCCGACAGCCGCAGCGAAGGCCGGGTGGAGGTGGTGCTGCGCTCGCGGGACGGACCGCCGATGGCGGCCCAGATACAGATCCGCCCGGTCTATGACGGCGACATGCTGAGCGGCTTCCGCGGCCTGGCGATTGACATCTCCGCGCATCAGGCCAAGGAAAAACGGCTTGCCGCCTACGCCGACACGCTGAAATCGCAATTGGCGACGGCGACGCGCCTCGCCGGGCTCGGCCAGTTTGCCTCCGGCCTGGCGCACGAGATCAACAACCCGATGGGGCTGATTTCCGGCTATGCCGAGGAACTTCTTGAACGGCTCGACGGCATCGCCGACCTGCCGGAATTGCGGCCGGTCCGCGACGGGTTGCGGACGATCCAGGAGCAGGCCTATCGCTGCAAATACATTACCCAGAATGTGCTGTCCTTCGCCCGCGAGCAGACGGTTAATCTCGAGACCACCGATATCGGCGCACTGGTGCGCGAGAAGATTGCCTTCTTCTGCGCACGCAGCAACGCGCGCGGCATCGAGGTGCGGCTCGATCTCGGCGAGCGGCTGCCGCGCATGCGCACCGACCCGATCCTGCTCGGCCAGGTTCTGCTGAATTCTGCTGAAGAATGCGGCCGATGCGATGGCCGGGCACGGAAGGCTGGACGTCACCGCCGGCCTGCATCGCGGCCGGATGCGCATCGAGGTGGCCGATACCGGCCCCGGCCTCGCCGCCGCGGCGATGGAGAAATGCTTCGATCCCTTCTTCACCACCAAGGCGCCCGACCAGGGCAGCGGATTGGGGCTGTCGATCTGCTACGGCATCGTGCGCTCGCTCGACGGCGCCATCACCTGCGGCAACCGCCGGGCCGGCGGTGCGTGGTTCCGGATATCGCTGCCGCTGCGCGAGCAGGCGGCGTGATGTCGGGCGAGCGGCGGCTGCTGATCGTCGATGACGAGCCGCATTATCGCGAATTGCTGCGCGATCGATATAACCGCAAGGAGTGGACCACCTTCGTCGCCGCCAACGCCGCCGAGGCGCTGAACATCGCCCAGACGGCGGGGGTCACCGTGGTGCTGCTCGACATCATGATGCCAGGGGCGGACGGGCTCGATCTGCTGGAGCGCCTGAAGGCGCTGGACCCGGCGCTCGAAGGCATCATCCTGACCGGCCATGCCGCGGTGGACACCGCCATCCGCGCCATGAAGATGGGCGCCTTCGATTATCTCTCCAAGCCGTACAAGCTGGGTGAACTGGACATCCTGCTGGAGCGGGCGCTGGAAAAACGCCGGCTGGCGCTGCAATGTGTCGGCCTGCGCGCCCAGATCGAACATATGCGCGGCTGGACGGATGAGCGGGTGCTGGGCGAAAGCACGGCCTGGCAGGCAACGCTGCGGCTGGCGCAGAAGGCGGCGGCGCAGCAGGCGCCGGTGCTGATCACCGGCGAAACCGGTGTCGGCAAGGAAGTGATCGCCGCCGCCATCCATCGCTGGAGTGCCCGCGCCGCCGCTTCTTTCGTTCCGGTCAATTGCGGCGCGCTGCCGCATGATTTGCTGGAGAGCGAGTTGTTCGGCCACCGGCGGGGCGCGTTCACCGGCGCGGTCACGGACCGTGCCGGCCTGTTCGACGTGGCCTCATCCGGCACGCTGTTCCTCGATGAACTCGGCGAATTGCCGCTGCCGAGCCAGGTCAAGCTGCTGCGGGCCATGGAGACCGGCGAATACCGGCCGGTCGGCCAGTCCGGCCTGCGGCGCACCGACGCGCGGATCGTCGCGGCCACCAACCGCGACCTCGAGGTCGAAGTCCGGCAGGGGCGTTTCCGTCAGGACCTGTTCTATCGGATGAACGTCCTTGCCATTCGCGTGCCGCCGTTGCGCGAACGTCGTGCCGACATCACCCTGCTGCTCGCCCATTTCCTCGCCCGCAGCAAGGCGGCGCATGTCCAGATAGCGCCCGAGGCGATGGCGCGCCTGCTCGACTATCCCTGGCCCGGCAATGTGCGTGAGTTGCGTAACGTCGTCGAGCGCCTGCTGATGCTCGCCGATGGCGGCCGCGTCTCGGAGATGCTGGTGGCATCGCTGCTCTCGGGCGATCGCCTGCGGCCGGCCCCGACGCCGGCGGCATTCGAGCGGGTGATGAAGCTGCATGAGCTGGAACGGACCTATGCGAAATGGGCCGTGGATGCGTGCGACGGCAATATCACCACGGCCGCGCGCGCGCTCGGCATCTCCCGCTCGACGCTGTATCGCCACATCGGCGAACGGCCGAATAATGCGCCGCCGCGGCGGCAGGACGGCTGGCCGGCCGCCCTGCCGCCGCGCTGAGGCGCCGGCTCAGAACGGAAACTGGCGTTTGCCGAGCTGGATGGTGATCCATTTCGTCTCGGTCATTTCCTCCATCGACCAGTGACCGCCTTCGCGGCCCATGCCGCTGTTGCGCGTGCCGCCGAACGGCACGTGCGGTTCGTCATAGACCGAGCTGTCATTGACATGGACCATGCCGGCTTCCAGCCGCAGCGACAGATCGAGGGCGCGCTGCAGATCGTTGGTGATGACCGCCGAGGACAGGCCGAAGCTGGTGTCGTTGGCGATGTGCAGCGCCGCCTCGGCATCGGCCGCTTCGATGACGGAGACCAGCGGACCGAAACTCTCATCGCCATAGACCTGCATGTCGGCGGTAACGCCGGCCAGCACGGTGGGCTGGTAGAAGGCGCCCTCGGACGTGCCGCCGCATAGCAGGCGGGCGCCCTTGGCAACGGCGTCCTGCACGTGCCGGTGCACCACGTCGCACTGGCCGCGCTGGATCAGCGGCCCGATGACCGTGTGCGGATCGTGCGGATCGCCGACCTGCAGCGTCTTCACCTTGGCGGCGAAGGCGGCGCAGAACGCCTCGAACACCGGCGCTTCGACGATGACGCGGGAATTGGCCATGCAGACCTGGCCCTGGTGGAGGAAGATACCGAAACAGGCGGCATCCACGGCATAGGCGATGTCGGCATCGCGCAGCACGATCAGCGGGCTCTTGCCGCCAAGCTCCAGCGTAACCTTCTTGAACAGCGGCGCCGCGAGCGTGGCGATGCGCCGCCCGACCTCGGTCGAGCCGGTAAAGGTGACCAGCCGCACCCGTGGATCGGTCGCCAGTGCTTCCCCGAGCATGGCGCCGGGACCCGGGATGACGTTGAGCACTCCCTTCGGCAGCCCGGCCTGTTGGAAAATCTCGGCGATCAGCAACCCGGCGACCGGCGTGGTGCCGGCCGGCTTCAGCACGAACGTATTCCCTGCCGCCAACGCCAGGGCAACTTTTTTCGTCGCCAGCAGAAAGGGGAAATTGAACGGGGCGATGCCGGCAACGACGCCGAGCGGCCGGCGCACCGTCATCGACACCAGGCCGGGACTGTCCGACGGCATGGTGGCGCCGAAGATGCGCCGGCATTCGCCGGCGGCGCTGCGCAGCAGGTTGACGACGAACGACGCCTCGAACATCGACTTGCCGAAGGTGGCGCCCCCCTCGCGGCGCAGCACCTCGGCAATTTCCGGGATGCGCCCGGCCAGCACATCAGCCGCGCGCAGCAGTATTTCCTCGCGTTCGCGGGCAAGCGTGGCACCCCAGGTCTCGCGCGCCCGGTAGGCCGCCGCCAGGGCGGCCTCCAAATCCTCGGCGCCGGCCTGATGAACGCGGGCGAACACCGCGTCGGTGGCAGGGTCGAGATCGTCGGCAATCACGCCCGACCGCGCGGCGACCCATTCGCCGTCGATGAAAAGCCGGTATTCCTTCATGGTGCTTCCCCTCACGCCCAGATGCCGGACTTGCCGGGTGCGATGATGCCGTTGGGGTCGAGCGCGCGCTTGAGCTTCTGGTTCACGTCGCGCTTGACCTGGCCATAGAGGGTGGCGACCTCCTCCTGGAAGGCGGTGTTGGCGCGATACACCCCATAGCCCTCGGCGGCGAATTCGTGCAGCAATTCGCGGAAGCAGGCGTTGGCCGCCTCGGTCTGGGCGGCGTCGGTGCGGTCGAACAGCACGTCGATGACGTGATGCATGTCGCGCCAGCCGACGATGAACTCGGCGACGTAGTCGAGCCCGTGGCGGCCGAGGATCGTCTTGGCCAGACCAACCTGCTTCTGCGCCTCGCCGCCGCGCGCCTGGCTGACCGGCGCGAACCAGCACGAGCCGCCGCCGCCGCGCCAGTTGTACAGGCCGAACTCCTTGACGTTCATCTTGCCCTGCATCAGGTCGGAGCGGTACTTGAACACCGGGTCGTGCCTGAGCTGCTCGGCGGTCAGGATCTCGCCCTTGCCGGACGCCTTCACCGCGCCCTGGATAATGTTCCAGTTCACCTCGATCTGTTCCGGCGATCCATAGAGTTCCGGCGTAAAGATTCCAGATTCCGATGCCGCGGTCGCGGGCCATGTGCTGCACCGCCTCATCGGTGATCGAGCCGGGGCCTTTGTAGTAGTCGGCGCGCTTGGCCACCGTGCCGCCTTCCCACAGCGCATGCGAAATCACCACCGCGTTGGGGATGATGTTGGCCATGCGCAGCGGCCGCAGCGTCTCCACCGCGGTGACGATGTCGGTCTCCTCGGGATAGCGGATGACGAACGGCTTGAAGGCCGGCGGAGCCGGCATCAGCCACAGGCCCAGCTTGGTGACGATGCCGAAATTGGACTGCGTGAAGATTCCGTCGAGATAGGGACCAAAGCCCCATTTGAACACCTGCCAGGTATTGCTGTTGGGCAGCGATCCCATGCCGGTGCGCAGCACCTCGCCGGTCGGCAGCACCACTTCCATGCCGCACGAGAACAGGAAATGCTCGCCATAGGGCGTGTAGCCGACGCCACGATCGACCGTGTTGCCGAGCGGCCCGGCGATCGCCGAAGGGGCCGGGCAGGACAGCCACAGCGGCAGCTTGCGCTCGTGGATGTAATCATACAGCTGCTGGTAGGTCACGCCGGGCTCGACGAGAGCGGTGCACAGATCGGCATCGACATCGAGAATGCGGTTCATGCGGCGCAGATCCATCACCACCTGGCCGCGATTGCCGGGCGCCGCCGAGCCGTAGCCGAGATTCTTGCCGGTCGAGATCGGCCAGACCGGCACCCGGTACTTGTTGCAGATGGCCACGCAGGCCTGCACCTGCTCGACCGAAATCGGGGATATCGCGGCGGATGGGGCATGCTCGGCGTCGGGCACCGGCAGCATGATCTTGCCATAGGCGGCGAGGTGCTCGGGATCGACATAGACGCTGTCGTCGCCGAGTGCGGCACGGAACTCGGCGACCGCCGCGCTGAAGTCGCGCTCGGAAACGCCATTCGGCAAGGCAACGTATTGTGCAGCCATGGTTCCCTCCCAGGATCCTGTGTGTTTGATGCGTAGCCGGTCAACCGCCGGCGACGTCGAGCCTGGCGAAGACGAAGGACCTCAGGGCGTAGGGTTCAGCCTCGGCGCGCGCGCCGCCGGTGAATATCCGGGCCACGTCCGGTGTGCCACCGGACCAGCTTCCCGCCGCGATCTGGGCCAGCACCCGGCCCAGCGCGGCTTCCCAGCCAGCGCCGGACGCGGTGATTGGCGGCACCTCGCCGGTCGGCAGCGCGGTGTGCGGCACGGCCAGCCTATCGGTGACGACGGCGAAGTCCACCCCGGTCGCCGCGAGTTCGCCGGCCAGCGCGTGGCCGAGGCCGGCATTGGAGGCGAACGCGGTGATGCGATGGCGGGATTGCACTTTTGCCTCGGCGCTCTGGCAGTGCTGGGCCGAGGACAGGCAGCTCAGGCCGCAATCCCACGCCATCTGCTCGAGCAGAACCGCATCGGCGTCGCGCAGCAGCCCCAGCATCCGCCGGCCCGGCCGTGCCGCCAGCCAGGCGACGCTGCCGGCCAGCACGCGGCATTCGTCATCGGCGACGCGTTGAACCAGCGAAAGGCCGGAGGCTGCCAGGGCGCGCCCGGCGCCGGTCCTGATAGCCGGTGACGCCGACGCGTCCACCAGCAGCAACACCGGGTCGGCGGGGACCAGCATCTGCGGCATACCTGCCGCCGCCGGCCCGACCTGCAACCCGGCCACCGTCGCCCCGGCCAGGGCGGTGACGAAGGCGCGCCTGCCGATGGTCATGGCTTGGCTTCCTCGGCGGTGTCGGCCGGCACCGCCGCCAGTTGCTCGGCCAGCGCCTGCAATGCCGCGTCGTCGATTTCGGTCACGCGGAAGGCCGGCATGGCCTTCTGGCCGTGCCGGACGACGGTGACGTAGTGGTCCGGCTTGAAATTGCGGCCGGTCATGAGGGGACCGACCCCGCTATCGTGGCAATTCGCGCAGATCTTCTCGTAGACATGATCGGCGTTTTTCCACTGGCCGGCGGACTGCGCCTGGCCCGCCGAGGGCATGGCCAGCACCAGAATAGCGGCCGTTGCCGCGGTGAGCGCGGCAATTCCTGCTTGTTTTCTCATCTTGTTCCTCCCGCTCAGCTTATGTCGCGGCGTGCGCATCGTTGGCGAGCCGCATCCGCGGAGCGAATTCGCAAGATCGGTGCCAGGGGTTCGGGTGCCGTGATCAGCGGATCGCCGCCGCCGGGGGGCCGCGAGGTGTTGCGGAATGAGCCACCGTCCAGATTCGCAACGTCGCTATTTCGGCCGTCCGGGCAGCTTCCGTGCGAGCATCTTGCCAGATCGCCGGCCTGACGCCAGAACGCTGGCCAAAGTGAAGAACATGGCGGGACAAACGATGCGGGAATGCGAGCGATGAGCACCGAGCAGGATATTGCGGCGCATTACCGGCACGGTAGCCTCGAACAGGCGCTGATCGCCGCCGTGGCCGCGACCGGCAAAAATCCCGCCTGCCTCAAACCGGCCGACCTCATGGGCGCGGACGAGTTCCATATCGGTGGCGCCCAGGCAACGAAGGAACTCGCGGCCCCGCTTGCCCTGACCCCGGCGATGCACCTGCTGGACCTCGGCAGCGGCCTCGGCGGCCCGGCCCGCACGCTGGCCGCCACCTATGGCTGCCGGGTGACCGGGATCGACCTCTCGGACGAATATGTCGCCGTCGCTGCCAGCCTGACCCGGCGGATGGGGCTGGCGGAGCGTGTCGCCTTCCGCTGCGGCAGCGCCACCGCCCTGCCCTTCGACGCCGCGACGTTCGATGGCGCGACGCTGCTGCATGTCGGCATGAACATTGCCGACAAGCGGGTTCTGTGCGCGGGCGTGCACCGCGTGCTGCGTCCCGGCGGGTTTTTCGCCATCTACGACGTGATGCGCACCGGCCCGGGCGCGCTGGATTTTCCCGTGCCGTGGTCGAGCCGTCCCGAAACGAGCTTCGTCGAACCGCCGGAGACCTACCGCGCCGCGCTGACCGAGGCGGGGTTCACGATCGTGGCCGAGCGCAACCGGGCGGCCTTCACGCGTGATTTCTTCGCCGCCCTGCGGGCCCGCCAGGCGCAGTCAGGCCCGCCACCGCTCGGGGCGCACATCGTCATGGGGCCGGCGACGCCACAAAAAATCGCCAACCTGACCAATCTGCTCGAACGCGGCATGATCGCGCCCACGGAGATGATCGCCCGGCGCTGAGAGTTTGAAAAAGAATGCCCGCAAGCCGCCGAACGACGCCGAAAAACTCAATGATATCAGCGGGCATTCTTTTTCAAGTTCGATTGTTTTTCAAGCCCTGAGGGCCGGCCCGGTTTTCCGCCGCCGCCGCGATAGACCCGGCCCGTGCCGGCGTGATAGGCGCGCTGCCTAGTCATCGCTGGACCCCAAAAGGTGTCAGAACCCGCGCGCCGCGGCTGCGTGCCATGAACCTACCCGCCCCCCCGGCGGCGCCGGACCTCGCCGCCCTGCTGGTGCGGCACGGCTGCGATCCCCGCGCCCTCGAACGCGGCCGGCGCGTCGCCGCCGAGAACGGCCAGCGGCTGGAATTGGTGCTGCTGCAGCTCGGCCTGGTCGGCGAGCGCGACATCGCCGCGGCGTTCGCCGAGCTGCTGCAGATCGCGGTGGTGCCGCCGGCACGCTATCCCGACAGCCTGCCCGCCGCCGCCGCCGCGATCGCGCCGCGCTTCCTGCGCAGCGCCCGCGCCCTGCCGCTGGCGGTCGAGGATGGCGTGCTGGTACTGGCGCTGGCCGACCCGCTCGACCGCTTCACCACCGACGCCATCGCCGCCGCCACCGGCCTGCAGGTGCGCATCGAGGTGGCGGTGCCGATCGAACTGGAGGCGGCGCTGGACCGGCTCTGCCCCGCCGAGGACGCCGCCGCCCGTCCCGATGCCGAGACCGGCGGCGACCCGCTGGAGGAGGATGCCGAGCGGCTGAAGGATCTGGCCAGCGAGGCGCCGGTGATCCGGCTGGTCAACCAGATCATCGCCCGCGCGGTGGAGACCCAGGCCTCCGACATCCATATCGAGCCGTTCGAGGACGCGCTGCGCCTGCGCTACCGCTACGACGGCGTATTGCACGAGGCGGAAAGCCAGCCGCCGCGCCTGGCCGCGGCGATCACCTCGCGCATCAAGATCATGGCCCGGCTCGACATCGCCGAGCGCCGGCTGCCGCAGGACGGGCGCATCCGGCTGGCGGTGCGCGGCCAGGACGTTGATTTCCGGGTCTCCACCGTCGCCTCGATGTATGGCGAGACGGTGGTGCTGCGGGTGCTCGACCGCAGCACCGTGGTGTTCGACTATGCCCGGCTGGGCCTGTCGGAGCGCGTGGTGGAGCGGCTGGGGCAGGCGCTGCAACTGCCCAACGGCATCGTGCTGGTGACCGGCCCGACCGGCAGCGGCAAGACCACCACGCTCTATACCGGCCTGCTCTCGCTCAATTCGGTGACCCGCAAGATCGTCACCGTCGAGGACCCGATCGAGTACCAGCTGAAAGGCATCAACCAGATTCAGGTCAAGCCGCAGATCGGCCTGACCTTCGCCAGCCTGCTGCGCTCGATCCTGCGCCAGGACCCCGACGTCATCATGGTGGGCGAAATCCGCGACCTGGAAACCGCGCAGATCGCGGTGCAGGCGGCGCTGACCGGGCATCTGGTGCTGTCCACGCTGCATACCAACTCGGCGGCGGCCAGCATCACCCGGCTGCGCGACATGGGGCTGGAAGACTACCTGACCACCGCGGTGCTGCGCGGCGTGCTGGCGCAACGCCTGGTGCGGCGCCTGTGCCTGGACTGCCGCCGCCCCGCCGAGGCGCCGCCGGAACTGATCGAGCGGTTCGGGCTGGATTGCACGCACGGCCGGCCGGTGCTGTGGCACGCGGTCGGCTGCCCGCAATGCCGCGGCACCGGCTATCGCGGCCGCCAGGCAATCGCCGAGTTCCTGGAGCCGAACGACGAAATCGCCCGTCTGGTCTTCGCCCGCGCCGACCACGCCGCGATCGAGCGCGCCGCCGTCGCCGCCGGCATGACCACGATGTTCCAGGCCGGGATGGAGGCGGTGCTGGCCGGCACCACGACGATCGAGGAAGTGGTGCGCAGCATTCGTGCCGAAGCGTGAGGGGCCGTTCCTGATGGGCGAATGGCGCTACACCGCGATCGACCACGCCGGCCAGACCGCCACCGGCCGTCTGGAGGCAGCCGATGAGGCCGAGGTGCTGCGCCATCTGCGCCGCCAGGGGGTGGTTCCGGTGCAGCTCGTCCCGCCCGGCAGCGGCCGGGGGCTGGGCGGGCTGCTGGCGCTGGAGCTCGGCCGCGGCGACACGCTGACCCGCCAGGACGTGACCGCGCTGCTGCGCGAGTTGGCGACCATGCTGGGCGCCGGCCAGGACCTCGACCGCGCGCTGCGCTTCCTGGTCGATACCGCCGCCAACGCCCGTATTCGCCGGGTCGCCTCGGTACTGCGCGACGCGGTGCGCGACGGCGCCGCGCTGGCCACCGCCCTGGCCGCGCAGCCGCGCAGCTTCTCGCGGCTGACCATCGGCCTGGTGCGGGCCGGCGAGGCCGGCGGCACGCTGGCACCCACGCTGGAGCGGCTGGCGACGCTGATGGAGCGCGAGCGCAGCCTGGCCGCGACGGTGCAATCCGCCATGATCTACCCGGGGCTGCTGCTGGCCGCCGCGAGCGGCGCGATCGCCCTGCTGCTGACCCAGGTGCTGCCGCAATTCGTGCCGCTGTTCGAGCAGAACGGCGCCCAGCTACCGTCCTCGACCCGGATGCTGATCGCCGCCGGCGATGCGGTGGCGGCCGATGGTCCGGCCGCTCTGCTCGGGCTGGCCGTGCTGGCCGTGGCGGCCCGGGTGGCGCTGCGCCGGCCGGCGGTGCGGCTGGCGTTCGACCGGCTGCGCCTGCGCCTGCCGGTCTATGGCGGGCTGGCGCGCGAGGTGATGGCGGCGCGGCTGTGCCGCACCCTCGGCACCCTGCTGGAGAACGGCGTCGCGCTGATCCCGGCGCTGGCGATTGTGCGCGACGTGCTGGGCAACGAAGCCGGCGCGCGCGGGCTGGATCAGGCGGCGGTCAGCGCCCGCGGCGGCGCCGGGCTGGCCGGGCCGCTGGAGCAGACAAGGCTGTTCCCGGTCCGCATGATCCACCTGCTACGCCTGGGCGAGGAAACCGCCCAGCTCGGTGCCATGGCGCTGCGGGCGGCCGACATTCACGAGGAACGCACCCGCATCGTCACCCAGCGCCTGATATCGCTGCTGACGCCGGCGATCACCATCGTCATGGGCGCGGTGATCGCCGGCATCGTGTCGTCGCTGCTGCTCGCCATGCTGAGCCTGAACGACCTCGCCCAGCAATAGCCGGGCGCAGAACGGGTCCATCGAGGCGGTGAATCCGGTCCGATCTGGCCGGCCGCGCTTTGCGAGCGCTGGGCGCTGCCGCGGCACGGGGCACGGGGCACGAATGACGGTTATGATTCCGTTATAGATAATTTAATAAAACGTTAAACGGGGCGTCAACGCCCGGAAATTGCTGCCATGTATCTTTTTGCGCGGCCAACAAAACAGGAGCGAAACATGCGAATTGACCGGCGGAAAAGCAACAGTCTCAAGCGCCAGTTAATGTCCTGCGTCGCCCTCGGCGCAATGATCGCGAACGCCATGGCACCCGTTGTGGCGATGGCCGGTGAAAACCCCGGCAATTCCCCGATCAAGCACGTGATCGTCATCATTGGCGAGAACCGCACGTTCGATCATATCTTCGCTACCTACGAGCCGGTCAACAGAAACGAGAGCATCTCGAATTTGCTATCGAAGAAAATCGTTAATGCCGACGGCACGCCGGGACCGAATTATTTCCAGGCTCTGCAATTCCAGGGGTTTGACACCACGAAATATCAGCTCAATCCGCACAAGACGCCCTATCAGGCCTTGCCGCCCGCCCTCACCGGCGGCCCTTCGACCCCCTATGTGTGTCAGGCGCTCGGCGTCACCACCGGCACCTCCTGCGTCAGCACCGCCAATGAGACGGCAGCGCAGGCCATCGAAAACGGGCTGGCCAGCGATTATTACCAGTACCTGCTGACCGGCGGCACCGGCCAGGCCGGCGGCGTGCCGGACGCGCGCCTGAATTACCACGGGCATGATGCCAGTCATCTGCTGCCCGGGCCGTACCAGCTCACCTCCGCAAGCTATCCGTATGACGCATATGCGGCGAGCCCGGTGCATCGCTTCTACCAGATGTGGCAGGAGTTGGACTGCGATGCCGCCGCCAGCCGCTTCAATGGGGGCGGCTGCGCGGCGGACCTGTTCCCGTGGGTCGAAGTCAGCGTGGGCGCGGGTTCGAACGGCCAGGCCCAGCCGGCGGACTTCACCACGTCGACGACCGGCGAAGGCTCGACCTCGATGGGCTTCTATAACGTCCAGCAAGGTGACGCGCCCTACCTCAAATCGCTCGCCGACACCTATTCGATGAGCGACAACTACCACCAGGCGGTGAACGGCGGCACCGGCGCCAATCACATCATGCTCGGTGCCGGCGACGCGATCTGGTTCAGCGATGGCAACGGCCATGCGGCCGTGCCGCCGAACTATGGCGTCAACCCCGGCAATCCGGGCGTGCCGCTGGGAAGCAATCCGAACTCGCTGAGCGAGATCGAAAATCCCAACCCGCAGCCGGGCACCAATAACTATTACATCCAAGACGGCTATGGTGGCGGCTCCGGCTCGCCCGGCGCCAGCACGAATTACGGCGGCGGTTCCTACAGCGAGTGCTCCGATCCCTCCCAGCCGGGCGTTCCGGCCGTTCTGAACTATCTTGCCGCCCTTCCGCGTCCGGTCAATTCGCGTTGCCAGAGCGGTCATTACTACCTGCTCAACAACTATAACCCCGGCTATTTCGGGGATGGCAGCAACGCCTACACCGACACAAACGCCAGCAATTATGTCTACACGATCCCGCCCTCGACCCTGCCCAACATCGGCGATCTGATGAATTGGCATCAGGTTTCGTGGGCCTATTACGGCGACCAGTTCAACCGCTATCTCAACGACAAATATGATGTAAGCTCGCTGGACGAATATTGCAACATCTGCAACTGGGCGCAATATTCGACCTCGATCATGACAAATGCCGCCCAGCGTGCGGCGCATCTGAAGGACACCACCGACCTTTACACGGCGATCCAGAACGGATCGCTACCAGCGGTGTCCTATGTCAAGCCGAGCGGCATCGTCGATGGCCATCCGGCGTCGTCCAAGCTCATCCTGTTCGAGGGCTTCGTGAAGAAGATCGTCGACGGGGTGAAGGCCAACCCGCAACTCTGGGCCGACACGGCGATCTTTGTCACCTTCGACGAGGGCGGCGGCTACTGGGATTCGGGTTATGTGCAGCCGCTCGACTTCTTCGGCGACGGCACCCGGATTCCGCTGCTGGTGGTTTCAAAATACAGCACCGGTGGTCATATCTCGCACACCTATTCCGATCACGTGTCGATCGCCAAATTTATCGAAGCGAACTGGCACCTCGGCCCGATCACCAATCGCAGCCGCGACAACCTGCCGAACCCGCAGACGGCGTCGGATCCGTATATTCCGGTGAATACGCCCGCCATCGGCGACCTGACCGATCTGTTCAACTACGGCCACTGATTGCCCACGGCAACCCGGAGGTCACTGCGTTGACTAACTCGGACCACCGGGTTTGATACGGGTGCTCTGGCGCGGATGAACGTTTTGTCTGCGTCAGAGCACCTGGCTGGCCTCGTCGCCGCGCATCAGCGTTCCGCGGCAACGAAGCCGGCGCGCGCGGGCTGGATCAGGCCGCGGTCAGTGCCCGCGGCGGCGCCGGTCTGCTCGGGCCGCTGGAGCAGACGAGGCTGTTCCCGGTCCGCATGA
Organism: uncultured Alphaproteobacteria bacterium; assembly: GCA_963709085.1. Classification (GTDB taxonomy): domain Bacteria; phylum Pseudomonadota; class Alphaproteobacteria; order Acetobacterales; family Acetobacteraceae; genus Rhodovastum. The sequence goes on along the minus strand of CAVPVB010000007.1, from coordinate 892,137 downwards.
TCCACCTGCTACGCCTGGGCGAGGAAACCGCCCAGCTTGGCACCATGGCGCTGCGCGCGGCCGACATTCACGAGGAACGCACCCGCATCGTCACCCAGCGCCTGATATCGTTGCTGACGCCGGCGATCACCATCGTCATGGGCGCGGTGATCGCCGGCATCGTGTCGTCGCTGCTGCTGGCCATGCTGAGCCTGAACGAGCTGGCACAGCAATAGTGAGGTCCAGGAGGCAAAGCCTCGTCATGCCGAAGGCGCGCTGCCCGCGGGGTGCCGAAGGCGCGCTGCGCCCCGGCCGGCATCAATCCGTCTGCACCACCTGTCCGAACTCATACTTGTAGTGGTGATAGGCCGACGCGGCGGGCGCGCCGGTGCAGTTGTGCGAGACCGGGCCGGTCTGCCCGATAACGGCTGTGGGCGGGGTGGTCGAGGTGTTGAAGGAGGAGACCGTGTTCCCCCCGGCCGTGCCCGGAATGCAGGGGATGGAACTCAGATACTGCCAGATCGCATCGAGGTCGTTGGCGGTCAGGCCCGACAGGGCAGGCCAGGGCATGGTCTGGAGCGTGGACGCGTTCGCGGGAGCGGCAAGGGGCGCATTGGCGTTCTGGGAATCATGGCCGGTTCTCAGCGTCGTGAAGAACGTCGCCTCATCGGCGATTGCCGCCGGCCGCGGCTGGCCGGTGGAGTAATCCGGTGTCAGGTTCCTGGCGAATTCGCCGCCGAAATTACTGCCGCCCGCCAGGAACCCCGCGGTATTGACCGTCGCGGGGGGGTTGCTGGGGGTGACGGTGTTGGCGCCGGTGTAGGTGCCGCCGGTGGCGGTGGTGCCGATGAACGCGGGATACAACTGCGGGTTGCCGGCGCTGATATATTCGCCGCCTGCTCCGCCGTTGCCAAGCTGTTTGCTGGCGTGGCAGCCGTCGCAGTCGCCCGCGGAGTTCATCAGGTAAGCGCCGATAGCCGCCTGCAGCACCTGCTGCGGGGTTTTGCCGCGCAGATAGAGCCCGGTCGGTTCGATGGCAAAGCCCTGGGCGATCCGATCGTCGTCCGTGCCGACCGGACAGGTCGGGTAGTCCTGCTTGTCGAGGCCGCAGCTTGGGGCGGTTTGCACGGGTGGGGCGCCCGCGGCACGGGCGGGGTGGGCCGGCAGCAGCCCGGTACCGAGCAGAACCGCAGCCCCAAACACTCCCGCCGGTTTGGCCAGGGCTTTCGTCGCCTTCGTGAACAGCATGGTCGTTTCCTTCGATTTAACGTTACCGTCGTGTTTCTTGGCCGCCCCGGTCCGCGGCAATCAAGCGGACCTGTCGTGGCGTTGCTTCTGGTAACGCATTATCTACCCCATTGTTGCACCGGCACCGCCTGGCCGTATTGCCACGTATAGAACTTGTACTGGCCCACGGGGGTCGGGGAGCAGGTGTTCTCCAGAACACCAGGTGTGTTTGGCGATCCGTAGCTGTCAAGCGTGGCTTGGCTCAAAGTATTGGTCGATGACTTTGGATGATTGCTGGTGCAGGGAATCGCGCTCAGATACTGCCAGACGGCATTGAGATCGCTGTCGGTGAGGTGGCGCACCGCCGGCCAGGGCATGACCTGGAGCAATGTGTCGTTCGCAGTCGTGGCCGTAATAGGGCCGGGTTGAACGCCGGTTGTCGGAAGCAGGATTTTATCGATATCGGTGCCGTTATGCAGGATGCCCCAGAAAGTCGGCCAGTCGTTTCCGCCCGCCGCATAGTAGGGGGTTTTCGAGGTCGGGTTTGTCACGCTGGCACTCGGTGCGGGAGTCAGGTTCTTGCTGTAGACAGCGCCGAAACTTGCGCCGCCCGCCACGAACGTTGTTTGATCAATCGTGAACTGCGCCCTGCCGTTGACGATCTTGCCGGTGTAGGGCGGGTTAAGATCATACGGATCTCCGGCCGGGACATACTGGGTGTTGCTGTGACAGTGGTTGCAGACGCCGATGGTGTTGATGATGTAGCTGCCGACGCCCACCTGGGCCTGGTTTTTGCCGGTCAGATTGAGCGGCACCGGACTGGCCGCATAGCCGGCGGCGATTTTGTCATCGGTGTTCGGGTCGGACTGGGCGAGCGCCGCTTCGGCCGGTATCAGCATGGCGCCGGCCACCAGGGCGCCACCGAGCAGCGCGGCCGGTTTGGCCGCGGTTTTCCTCATGGTCTTGAATTTCATTTGGACGTCCCTTCCGAGGATACGTTTGATTTTGCTTTTTCGGCGGACCAGCTCACGGGCACGAAAGCAGGCCCGAATGATATGGTGCCGACGTGATTGACGTTGCGCAATCACTTTTTTGTTGCAAGCGAACTTTTTCGAATGCACCCCCGACCCGCAAAACGGCGGAACGAAGCTAAACAATTTGTTGAAACAAAATAGAATGATTGGTTGATTTTGGCGGGCGATTTTGGCTGTTTGCCCGGTGAATTTTCTAAACAAACCGAATGGATAAATACGCTCCCCATTCAATTTGAATCGGCCCCTCAATTCAGCCGCCAGATCCGGGGGCGCATTCGCTGACGCGAATGACTCTTCCGTCCGCGTCAGGGCACAGGTACTATCCACGCCATGGAAACGGTCCTATCCGGCAGGCACCGCTCGAACTCACCCGGCCGCCAATCGGACATCCGTCAGGCAAGCGGATGTCCGTGACAGGTTTCAGTCCCCGGCAGCGCTGCTTCAGCCCCCCGCGCTTCGGTGCCGGCGGCTTCACGCTGCTGGAAACCGTGGTCGTGGTCGTGGTGCTTGGCCTGATGCTGACCATTTTGGCCGGCTTCGCCCCGCGCCGGCCCGCCCGGCTGGAGCTTGTAAATGCCGCCGACACGGTCGCCGCCACGCTGCGGCTGGCGCGGGCGCGGGCGATCGCCACGGGCCAACCGGTGATGGTGCAGGCGATGGCGGGGCCCGCCGGCGCCAGCGCCCTGGTGGTGGACGGCGTGGCGCGACCGCTGGCCGGCCCGGCCACGCTCGCCATGGCCGGCCCGCCCGTCCTTCGCTTCGCCCCCGATGGCAGCGCCTCGGGCGGCGCCGTGCGCGTGGCCGGCCAGACGCAGGCGATGCTGGTCACGGTGGCGTGGCTCACCGGCCGGGTCGCCATCACCGATGACCGCTGAACCGTCCCGGCCACGTCACGCCGGCGGGTTCACCCTGCTTGAAGTGCTGGTGGCCTTCGTCATTGCCGCGCTGGCGCTGGCGGTACTGTATAGCGGCGGCATCGAGGGCCTGGCCGGCACCCGCACGGCCACCAGCCGTGACGAGGCGGTGGCGCGCGCCACCGCCCGGCTGGAGGCGATGTGCCACGGCGCCCGGCTGACGCCCGGCCTGCAGACCGGCGACGACGGCAGTGGCTTCCGCTGGCGCACCCAGGTGCAGGTGGCCGAGAGCGCCAGCCTCGCGCGTGGCAGCGACGGCGACCCGCGCGCGAAGCTGCGCCTCACCTTGTTCAGCGTCGGCGTGATGGTCTCCTGGCCGGGCGGGGTGCGTCCGCACGAGATTTCGCTGACGACGCGCTGCCTGGCGGCGGTGCCTGGCTGATGCGCGGCTTCACCCTGCTGGAGGTGCTGGCGGCCCTGGCGGTGCTCGGCCTGTTGCTGGCCGGCCTGTCGCAGGGCATGCAGTTCGGCCTGCGCGCGCGGGACATGCAGGCGCGCGATGTGGCGTGGCGCAACGACATGGAAGCGGCGGACCGCAGCATCCGCCTGCTGATCCGGCGCGTCCGCACCGGCGCCGAGGTGCGCGACCGCCCGGCTGTGGTTGGCGGCAAGCAGGGCTGCGAGCTGGTCACCCTGCTGCCGCCGCACGCCACCGACCCGGCCGGGCCGGTGGTGGCGCGGCTGGAAGTGGATGCCACCCACCATCTGGTGCTGCGCTGGCTGCCGGCGCCGCACGCCATCTGGTTCGGCCCGCCGCCCCGCCCGCAGGAGGCGGTGCTGCTCGACCGCGTCGAGCGGCTGGAGTTCGCCTACTGGAAGGAACAGGCCGGCGGCGGCGGCGCCTGGCAGCGCGCCTGGGACGCGCCGGAGCCGCCATCCCTGGTGCGGCTGCGCATCATCTTCCCATCCGGCGATGCGCGACGCTGGCCCGATATCGTCGCCGCCCCCCGGCTCGACCGGACATCGTCACGGTTCCTTCTTTTTCCGGTTCGGCATAATGTCGATATAGCGCGCGAAACAACACGCTTGGTCGACGCTGAACATGCTGGCTGAGTTCTTCTCATGGTGGACCGGGCAGCTCAGCGATCTGGCGCGCTACGGGTTCCGCCCGCATGACGGCGCGCCGGCCGCGGCGCGCCAGCCGGATGCGGTGCTGATGGTGCCGCTGGGCGATCTTGCGGCCGGCGGCACCGAGGTCGAGCTGGTGCAGCGCCGGCGCGGTTCGCTGACGCCGATCGGGCGCTTTGCCCTGGATGGGGCGCCGGTGGATGGCGGGGCGGCGGCACGGCGCGGGCCGCTGGTGCTGTCGCTGGCGGCCCAGCCGGTGCTGGCGCGCGAGGTGGCGCTGCCGCTGGCGGCCGAGCAGGGGCTGCGGACCGTGCTGCGCTTCGAAATGGACCGGCTGACCCCGTTCCGGCCGGACGATGTGTTCTGGGACTGCCGGAAGCTGCGGCGCGACCGGGCGCGCGGCGTGCTGCTGGTCGATCTGGCGGTGGTGCCGAAGGCAACGGTGGCGCCGGTGCTGGCGGCACTGCGCGCGGCCGGGCTGGTACCGGCGGCGCTGGAGGGAACGCTGCCCGATGGAAGCCTGCGCCGCATCCCGCTCGGCCAGGCCGATCCGGAGCGGGCGGCGCGGGCGCGGCGGCTGGTCTGGCTCGGTGGCACCGCCTGCGCCGCGCTGGCGCTGGCCGTGCTGGCGACCCCGCTGCTGCAGCAATCACTTGCCTTACAGGACTCCGAGGACCAGATCGCCGCGCTGCGTCCGCGCATGGCGATGGTGGACGCGCTGCGCCGCCGCCTCGCCGGTGACGCCGGCGCGGCGGCGGCGGCCCGCGCCCATGCCGGCGACACGCTGCAGGTGCTGGCGATGCTGACCGACCTGCTGCCCGACGACACCTTCCTCTCCATGCTGTCCCTGCAGCACGGCAAGCTGCGGCTGGAAGGCCAGTCGGCCGCCGCCACCCGGCTGATCGGCGCGTTGTCGAAGGAACCGCATATCCGCAACCCGGGCTTCGCCGCCCCGGTGCTGCGCAGCGACGCCGGCACCGATGTGTTCGCCATCGAGGCCGAATTCGCCCGGTGACCGCGCTGCCCGCCCTTTCCCTGTCCGCCCTTTCCGCCGGTGTGCGCGGCCGGGTGCTGGCGCTCGCGCTGGCGCTGCTGGTCGCCCTGCTGCTGTGGGTCGGCATGGTGGCGCCGCTGCTGGACTGGTTCGCGGACCGCCAGGAGACGCTGCGGCGCCAGCAGGCGATCGGGCGTCGCATGGCGGCCCTGGTGCAAACCCTGCCGGCGCTGCAGGCGGCGGCGGACGCGGCCGGCGCGCGCGGCGCGGGGCGGCGCGAAGCGCTGCTGGACGGCACCTCGGACGCGGTGGCCGCGGCCACGCTGCAGCAATTGTTGGACGAGATGGCCAGCCGCGCCGGCCTGCGCATCGGCAGCGTCGAGGTGATGCCGCCGGAGGCCGCCGGCCTCTATCGCGCCATCGCGGTGCGGTTGAGCGTCAACGCCGCCTGGCCGGCGCTGGCCACGCTGCTGCAGGCGATCGCCGACGCCGACGTGCCGTTGCTGGTGGACAACCTGCAGATGCGCGCCCTGGTGCGCAGCGGCCCGGACAGCGACTGGCCGATCGACGCGACCCTCAGCGTCACCGGCTACCGCAGCGGCAGGACGCCAGGCGACGCGGCGCCATGAACCGAACCACCTTGCTTCTGCTGTCACTCGCCGCGGTGCTGTCGGTGCTGCTGGCGCTGACGCTGATGACCGGGTCGGACCCGGATGAAGACGCGCCGGCAGCGCCGGCAGCCGCCGCGCCGGCCTTCGCCGGCCCGCCGGCAGCCGGCAAGGATACCGCCGGTGACGACCTGACCGGGCTGGTGCAAACCATGCTCGCACGGCCGCTGTTCAACCCGAACCGCCGGCCGGTGCCGGGTGCCGACGGGTCCGCCGGCGCTGGCTCCGACGCCCTGCCCCGGCTGGCCGGGGTGATCGTCGGGCCGGGCGGCCGGCGGGCGATCTTCGCGCCGGCCGAGGGCCGGCCGGTGGTGGTGGCGGAAGGCGGCCGCATCGGCCGCTACGTGGTGCGCTCGATCGTGCCCGGACAGGTGACGCTTGCCGATGCCGAGCGGCAGCTCGTGATCCGGCCCAGCCATGCCAAGGGGACCATGCCGTGAGCGCCCACCCTCGTGCGTCGATGCTGCTGCTGTTCCTGCTCGCGCTGCCGGCAGGGTGCGCCAAACCGCAGCCTGAAGCGCTGGAGCCGTTGCCCCCGCCGGCCGAAAACGTCGCCGCCGCGCCGCGCGTGGCCGGCAGTATCGCCCCCCCGGCGGCCTTGCCGCGGGCCTCGGCCAGCTATGGCGTCGCCGCGGCGGTGCCGTTCGAGCCCGGGCCAGGCGGGGCGGGCGGCGGCGAGTACTCGCTGGAGTTTGCCGACACCGACGTGCGCGAGGCGATCGCCCAGATCGTCGGCGGCATGCTGAAGCAGACCTACACGATCGACCCGGCGGTGCACGGCACCGTCACGCTGCACACCCCCCGGCCGCTGTCGCGGGCCGAGCTGATCCCGGCGTTGCAGTCGCTGCTGACCGGCGTCGGCGCGACCCTGGTCGAGGCGAACGGGGTGGCGCGCATCGTGCCCGCGGCCAATGCCGGCGCGGCCGGATCGATCGCCATGCCGCTGCGCTACATCTCGGCCGAGGAGCTGGTGAAGGTGCTGCAGCCGCTGGCCGGCGCCAACGCCCATATCGCCGCCGAGCCGTGGCGCAACGCGGTGGTGATCAGCGCCCCGCCGGGTCAGATCGAACCGCTGGCCGAGCTGGTGCGCAGCTTCGACGTGGACGAGCTGGCCGGCCAGTCCTACATGGTGCTGCCGGTGACCTCGGGCGGGGCGCGCGAGTTGGCCGAGGCGTTGCGCGACGCGTTGCGCGGCCGGGCGGCGACGGCACCGGTCCGGGTGGTGCCGCTGCCGCGCATCGACGCGGTGCTGGTGGCCGCGCCGCAGCCCCGCTTCATCGAGGCGGCGACCCGGGTGTACGCCCTGGTCGAGCGCGAACGCCGTCGCACGGTGCGCAGCTGGCACGTCTATTACCTGCAGAACAGCCAGGCCGACGACACCGCCTACACGCTGCAGATGGCGTTCACCCCGAACAACGTGACCGCGCAGCCGAACACGCAGGGCAGCGCTCGCCAGCATCGCCTGGGGAGTTCTTCCATCCAGTCGGGAAGCAGCGGCGGCGGGTCTGGCGGCATGGGCGGCGGCATGAGCGGCGGCATGGGCAGCGGCATGGGCAGCGGCATGGGCAGCGGCGGCAGCAGCAGCGGCATGGGCGGCGGTTTCGGCAACAGCACCGGCGGCAGCTCCGGGCTCGGCAGCACGGCCGTGGGCGGCAACGGCGGCAATGGTTCCGGCAGCACCGCCTCGGCCGCCCCCGCGGCCACCGGCAACCCGCTGCTCGGCGGGCTCGACCAGAGCGCCGGCGGGGACAATCCGGACGCCATGCGCATCCTGCCCAATCCGCAGAACAACGCGGTGCTGGTCTATGCGACCTCGCAGGAGGAAGAGACCGTGGTGGCGATGCTGCGCAAGATCGACATCCTGCCGTTGCAGGTGCGCATCGACGCCACCATCGCCGAGGTGACGCTGAACGATCAGTTGCAATACGGCACCCAGTTCTTCTTCCAGGCCGGCGGCATCAACGGCATGCTCAATTCCGGCAGCATCAGCAGTATCGCCGGCACCCTGGCCTCCGTCCCGCTCAGCACCAGCTTCCCGGGCTTCGTGCTGGGCGGCAACCAGAACGGCGGCGGCCCGTTCGCCATTTCCATGCTGCAGGCGGTCACCACGGTGACCGTGCTGTCCTCGCCGCAGATCATGGTGGTCGACAACCAGCCGGCGCGGCTGCAGGTCGGCTCGCTGGTGCCGTACCTTTCCCAGCAGCAGCAATCCGTCGTGGCAGGTTCGAGCGTGGTGAACTCGATCAACTACCAGCCGACCGGGGTCATCATGGAGGTCACGCCGCGGGTCAACAGCGGCGGCCTGGTGACACTCGATATCGACCAGGAGGTCAGCGAGGTCGACACCAGCGCACCCACCACCTCGGGCATCCAAAGCCCGCAATTCCTGGAACGCAACGTCACCTCGCGGGTGGTGGTGCAGGATGGCCAGACCGTCGGCCTGGCCGGGCTGATCCGCGACAACCTCAGCCGCGGCAACCAGGGCATTCCCTGGCTCAAGGACATTCCGCTGCTCGGCGCGCTGGCCGGCCAGCAGAACAACACCCGCGCGCGCACCGAGTTGCTGGTGCTGATCACCCCGCACGTCATCCACGACCAGCGCGACGCGCGGGCGCTGACCGAGGACATGCGGGAGGGCCTGCGCAACGCCGCGACCGCTCCGGCGGCGCTGAACAAATTGCCGCCCTCCGGGTCGGACGATCCGAACGCCAATTTGCGCGCGCGCATGCACCAGTGGATCGATCCCTGACCGGTGACCGCCCGGCCTCCGCGCGGATTCACTTTGTTGCTGCCGCGCTCGCGCGGATTCGCCTTGTTGATCGTCCTGTGGACGGTGGCGCTGCTGGCCCTGCTCGGCGCCCATATCACCGCGACCGCCCGGCAGGCGGCATCGCTCAGCCTGCTGCTGCAGGGCGCCGCCGAGGCCGAGGCGCTGGCCGACGGGCTGGTGAACGAAGCGATCTTCCGCCTGCTCGACCCCTCGCCGCGCGGCTGGCAGGCCGACGGCGTGAAGCGGGCGGTCAGGCTCGGCGGCGGCATCGGCGAGGTGGTGGTGCTGGACCATGCCGGGCGGGTCAACCCGTCTTTGGCGTCCCCGGAACTGCTGGCGGCGCTGCTGCACCGCGACGGGATGGAGGAAGAGCGGGCGGCCCGGCTCGCGGCGGCCATCGTGGACTGGCACACGGTCGGCGACGTTCCGTCGCCGGGCGGGGCGAAGCTCGCCCAGTACCGCGCCGCCGGCCGGCCCTACGGCCCGCCGAACGAGGCCTTCCGCAGCCCCGAGGAACTCGCCCTGGTGCTGGGCATGACGCCCGACGTGCTGGCGCGGCTGCAGCCGCATCTGTCGATCTGGACGCGCGGACGGATCAACCTCGCGCGCGCCGACCCGGTGGTGGCGCAGGCGGTGCAGGAAACCGGCGGCGGCAGCGGCAGCCAACGGCAGCAGATGCCCGAAGGAGAGCGGGCGCCGCAGGTGGCGGAGATCGTCGCGCGGGTGACGCTGCGCGCGGCGCAGGCGGTGCGGCATGTCGTGGTGCGCCTCGATCCCGCCGCGGCGGAGACGGCGCAGCCCTGGCACATTCTCGCATGGCACTGACACCGATATGGATCTGACCGCCTTCGATCCTTCCGGATTCAATCCAAACACCCTGGCGCCGCTGCTGGTCGCGCCCGTGGTGGGAAGCTGGCTCGGCGTGCTGATCCGCCGTCTGCCGCGCGGCGCGCCGGTGGGGCTGGCGCGGTCGCGCTGCGAGGCATGCGGCAGCGCGCTCGGCCCGCTGGAGCTGGTACCGCTGCTGTCCTGGCTGTGGCTGCGCGGGCGCTGCCGGCATTGTCGGGCGCCGATCGATCCGTTTCACATTTGGATTGAACTGGCGGCCATCGCGGTCGCCGCCTCGGCGGTCGCCGCCGCCGGCGACGACCCGATGCGGGCGTGGCTCGGCTGCGGGCTCGGCTGGACGCTGCTGGCGCTCGCCTGGATCGACCTGGAATGGCTCATCCTGCCGGACGTGCTGACCTTGCCGCTGCTGCTGGGCGGGCTGGCGGCGACGTACCTCGCCGACCCCGACGCGCTGGCCGATGCGGCGCTCGGTGCCGCCCTGGGCTGGACTGTGTTCGCCGCGGTGGCGGCCGGCTACCGCGCGCTGCGGGGGCGCGACGGCCTGGGCGGGGGCGACGCCAAGCTGCTGGCGGCGGCGGGGGCCTGGCTCGGCTGGCAGGCGCTGCCGGCGGTCATGCTGCTGGCCGCGGGGACGGCGCTCGGCGTTGTCGGCACGTTGCGGTTGCTGCGCCGCCGGGCGTCCGGCGGCATGAAGCTGGCGTTCGGCCCGTGGCTGGCCCTGGCGACCTGGCTGCTGTGGCTCTACGGCGGCGTGCCGGGGTGAGCCACGGCGGCGGCGCCGGGCACGAACAGCGCCGTGGCCGCCTGCAGCACGCGCACCCGATAGGCCTGATGCAGCGTTGGCGTGTGCGAATGGTAATCGCCCACCGCGATCATCAGGTCGCCATGCGCTTCGTCGAGATAGGTGCGCAGGATCACCCCCGCCGCGGCGATGTTGAAACACCCGTCATCGATCAGCCGCGCCCGCACGGTGGCGGGGGACAGGCGGGTCAGCGTGGCCAGCGGCTGGACCCAGCGCGTGTTGATCTGCATCACCCCGAAATCTTCCGAACCGTCGGTGTTGGGGCTGACGCTGCCGATGCGGCCGCCCTCAACGCGCTGGATCGACGGCAGCACCCGCGGCGGCAGGTGGTAGTACGACGCGGTGGCGACCATGCAGGCCAGCAACGGAATCGGCATGAACGGACCTCAGGGATTGCAGATCATGCTGGTCGCCGCCGGGGTGCCGCCCGGCCCGTTCGAGCACAGATCGTAATCGTGGCCGCTGCGGTTCGACGGGCTGCGGTAACTGTAGGGATGGTTCCACGGATCGACCGGTTCGTTGCCCTTGAGGTAGGGGCCGTTCCACAGGGCAACCCCGGTCGGCGCCGCCACCAGCGCGCGCAACCCCTCCTCCGTCGTGGGATAGCTGCCGACATCGAGCTTGTACATGTCCAGCACGGAGCCGATCCGTTCGATCGATTGCCGGGCCACCGACAGGCGCGCGCCGCCCAACTGGCGCAGCGCGGCCGGCGCAACCAGCCCGATCAGCATGCCGAGGATGGCGATGACGACAAGGATTTCGAGCAGCGTGAAGCCGTCTTCGTTGCGGACGCGGTCGGTTTGGGAGAGGCGCATGTTCGGCGATGCTCCTGGGCGCGGGCGGGCGCGCCGGTTCATACGGACCATGGTACCCACTGGCAAGTGCCGGACAGGCCGGTGGCGGCGTCGGGGCCGGCGCCATGGTTTCTTTTGTTGTCTTTTGTTCAGTTAGGGAGAAAATTCTTCGTACCGTAACCTTCCTGTGCATGCCGCGATGACCGCCAGCAGCAAGAGTGCCGGCGAACGCGCCGGACCTGACGGTGGGCGTGCGATGTTCGCATACCGGCGAGCCAGCAAAGCGGAAAAAGGTTACACATGACTCGTAAGCAAGCCTACAGGACATCCTGCGCGGCGGTGGCGATCGTCGCCATGTTGCAGAACGCGGCGGTGGCGGCGGAACCGACGCTCGGGGGCTTCCTGTTTCCCGCCGGCGCAACTGATAGCGCCGGCGCGATGCAATACCGCGATGTCGGCTTCACCGATAACGGGTCGTTGCAGACGAAGTTGAAACTGCTGCGTGAGCAGGTAAAATATGTCTTCGTCATCTTCCAGGAAAACCGCTCCTTCGACCATTATTTCGGCACCTATCCCGGCGCCGACGGCCTGTTCGATGCCCGCGGCAAGCTGATCACCAGCAACCTCGGCTCGACCCAGGCGATCCGCAACACCGACGGCACCTACGGAACGATCTCGCCGTTCCTGATCCCGACCACGGTGAATGACGGCGCGGTGCAGATCTATCCGGAGGCGACCGCCTCGGTCGACCACTCGCACACCGGCATGGTCTACAGCTCGCACTTCAAGGAATGGACCCTGCCGTCGTACTCGTCCACCCCGCCGACGGAATCCGGCAAGCCACACACCGCGCAGAACAACGCGTATGCGCTCGATGAGGAAGGGCTGGCCTACGCCGATGGCACGACCTCGACCATCGTGAGCCAGTCCACCGGCGCGGCGCCGACCGCGAACCCGACGCTGGCGCAGAAGCAGAAGGCCGAGCTGGCGCTGGGTCATCTGGACTGCAACACCATCCCGTTCCTGTGGAACTACGCCGACCGCTTCACCCTGTTCGACAATTTCCACCAGACCACGATCGGACCGTCCACGCCGAACGCGATCGCCATGATCTCCGGCCAGACGGGCGAGACGCAATGGGCGCTGCATCCGTCGCAGGGCGCCTTCAACTCGCTGCCGGTGACCACCGACAACGCGCCGTGGCCCGGCTCCGCCAGCGACACCTCGGCGGTCAAGCCGGCCTGGGGTCCGGATGAGAGCCCGACCGGCCCGAATCCCATCCTGACCTATGCCAGCCTGCCGCTGTCCTTCATGGGCAACAAGATCGGCCAGATCACCAAGGCCGACCAGAATCCGGCCGCCGACCTGCTGGACGTGAAGGAAGACATCGCCGAGATCGCCAGCTCGAACCCGAATGTGAACTGGGGCTGGTACCAGCAGGGCTTCGGGCCGGAATCCTTCGACAACACCACCCAGATGGGCGGCGGCAACTACTACTCGGGTTGCACCAGCAACTACGGTGGCAACATCGCCAACCCGGATGCCTGCAACTGGTCGCCGCACGCCTCCTACATCGTGCACCATAACGGCCCGCAATATTTTGGCTATCTCGGTGACAACACCACCGAGCAGGGCAACATGCACGGGCTGACGCAGTTCTTCTCCGACATTTCCGGCAAGAAACTGCCGAAGCAGGGCGGCGTGTTCTATGTGCGCGGCGGTTATGCCAATAACGATAATCTGCAACCGCTGGTGCCCAACAACACCACCACGGTGCACCAGAAATCGTATTTTGTCGGCAATGACGACCACCCGGCCTATTCGGACGCGATGATCTCCGAGGCGCAGGTGGCCGACACGGTGAACGCCATCGCCAACAGCCCGTACTGGAACCAGAGCGCGATCATCATCACCTACGACGAGACGGACGGGTTGTATGACCATGCGCCGCTCAACGTCCGCTCCTGGGACCCGGCCGGCTACCCGCTGGCCGGCGGCCCCCGCATTCCGGCGATCGTGATCTCGCCCTTCAGCGCCGCCCACACCATCTCGCACGCCTACAGCGAGCACAGCTCGGTGATCCGCTTCATCGACGAGCTGTTCGGACTGGTGCCGCTGGCCGATCTCCCGGACGAAAAGAAGGCGCGCACGCTCGGCCAGACCGAGCTTGGCCAGAGCAATCTGGGTCCGGCGGACGACCAGGTGAACCCGATGGGCGATCTGCTGGAGGCGTTCGACATCGAGCGTCTGATCGGCATCGCCCCGCCGCTGCCGGCGAGCTATGCCACGATCGCCACGTCAACCGTGACGACCCTGCCGCACTACAACCGGCAGGGCTGCGCGGCGCTTAAGATCACCCCGACCGACTACCCGCACGGGCTGAACAACCCGCCCTCCGATCCGGCGCCGACCGACTTCAACCCGCGGCCCAGCACGGCCCCGGGCACGCCGACCTCGGGCACGTGGTCGCCGTAAGCAGACCAGATACGCCGGCGAGGGGACGGAGCCGGCGGCTCCGTCCCCTTACTTTTTTCGTCAAGGTTTCAAGGTGTACGGAATGCAACTCGACTGGCGAAGCGCCTGGCGAAGCGCCTGGCGAAGCGCCCTGCTGGTGGCGGCGGGGCTTGCCGGCATGACGGCGGACGCAAAGGCCGGCGCCACACTCGACGCCATCCGCCATGCCGGCACGATCGGCTGCGGCGTGGTTACCGAAATCCCCGAGTACAACAAGCAGGACCGGCACGGCGGACTCGCGGCGCTGGACCTGGAGATCTGCAAGGCGATCGCCGTCGCGGCGCTGGGCGACGCGGCGCAGATGAAGCCGAGTTCCTTCCCGGTCGAGCGCGAGGCGCTGCTGGCGCTGCAGAAGGGCGAGGTCGATGTGGTCGTGGGCGTGACACCGAGCGCCAGCGCCGTCTGGGCCTATGGCGTGCAGTTCGGGCCGCCGGTGTTCTATGACGGCCAGGGCATCATGGTGCACCGCGAATCCGGCATCCACACCCTGGCCGACCTGGCAAAGCGCGACATCTGCTTCATCGACGACACCGACACGCAGGCGGTGCTCGATGCGGCGCTGCGCAGCCACGGCATCGCCTATTCCCCCTTCCCGTTCCAGGAGGAAGGCGAGATGGATGCCGCCCTGGTGGTCGGCCGCTGCGGGTCGATGAGTGCCGACCTCTCGCATTTGGCCGAGAAGCGGGCCAGCTTCCAGGGCAGGGCCGACGAGTTCGTGCTGCTGGCGGAAACCTTTACCCTGGACCCGGTGGCCCCCGCCTATCGGCAGGGCGACGCGCAATGGGGCGCCATCGTCGACTGGACGGTGCACGCCCTGGTGCAGGCCGAGGCAAGCGGCGTCACCCAGGCGAATGTGGCGGCGATGCATGACAGCGCCGATCCGGCCGTTCAGCGGTTGCTGGGCATCGACTTCGCCGCCGGCCGCGCGCTCGGCCTCGAGCACGACTGGGCGGCGCGCATGATCGCGGCCGTCGGCAATTACGGCGAGATCTACGACCGCACCGCCGGCGAGGGCTCGCCGCTGCGCCTGCCGCGGGGTCTCAATGCGCTATGGACCCGCGGCGGGCTGATGCATCCGCTGCCGGTTCGCTGATCCCTGGCCAGCTCAAGCAGCCGGTTGATGGGGTGACGGCGTCGCGGCGCGCAGCGTTCATTTGGCCAGGTAGTCGTGCACGACCTCACCGAGGTCGAGCGTGAGATCGGCGATCAGGTGGGTCGCCGAGATCACCTCCAGCACCGGCAGATCGGCGATCGGCGCCAGCGCGTGCGGATGCAATTCGAGCGTGGCGGGGCCGGTCCAACCGCCCTTGAACACGAGGTCACGCAGATGGTAGCGGACCAGTTCGCAAATGCGCGGCGTGCCGTCCACGTGCGGAATGATCTTCAGCAGGAAACCCGGCTCCGCCAGCGCGTGCAGGATGGTCTGTTCCGGCACCACGCGATGCTTATAGCCCATCGTGCCGGTGGCGATGCGCACCGGGCCGAAATCCAGCGTGCCGACCAGCGTGTCGTGCTCCACCCGCAGCGTCGGGTTGGCCAGCTTCTTGGGAAACCCCCACAATTCCCGCCCCCCGGCGATCGGCGGATCATCGTCGAGGAACATCGCCAGCGTGTAACCGCCGGTCTGGCCACCGCCCTTTCCGTCCGGCAGCCGCACCGGAATCACCTGACCTGACTCGGTATAATCGCCGAATCCGGTGCTGTCGGGCATGCGGATGAACTCGTATTTCACCACCGGATCGACGATCTCCAGCGGCTCCGGCACCACCCGGCGCAGCGCGTCTGGATCGGTGCGGTAGGTAATGATCATGTATTCACGGTCAACGAAGCGATACGGCCCGGGCGGATAGGAGGGGTTGGTGAGCGGCATCGCGAAGGCGGTGGCGCGGACGGCATCGGCTTTCATGAGGACGGACTCCTTCTGATCAGCGCGG
The DNA here is from genome assembly GCA_963709085.1 of uncultured Alphaproteobacteria bacterium. GTDB lineage: Bacteria > Pseudomonadota > Alphaproteobacteria > Acetobacterales > Acetobacteraceae > Rhodovastum. The sequence continues at coordinate 876,590 of CAVPVB010000007.1, read as the reverse complement.
CTTCGGTCAGGCCAGGTAGTCGTGCACGACCTCGCCGAGATCGAGCGTCAGGTCGGCGATGACATGCACCGCGGAAATCACCTCGCGCACCGGCAGGCCGGCGACCGGTGCCAGCGCGTGCGGATGCAGCGCCAGCGCCGCCGGCCCGGTCCAGCCGCCCCTGAAGACAAGATCGCTGAGCCGGTAGCGAACCAGTTCGCAGATGCGCGGCCGGCCATCGACATGCGGAATGATCTTCAGCAGGAAGCCCGGCTGGCGCAGCCCCGCCATCGCCTCATCCTCGGCGAGGGCGCGGTGCTTGAACCCCATGCTGCCGGTGGCCACGCGCACCGGCCCGAAATCCAGCTTGCCCACCAGCGTGTCATGCTCCACCGCGAGCGATGGTGCGGCCAGTTTCTGCGGGAAGCCCCACAGCTCGCGCCCGCCGGCGATCGGCGGATGCGCGTCGAGATACATGGCGTGGATGTAGCCGCCCACTTCGTTGCCGCCGTCCAGGCGCACCGGAATCACCTGTGCCGATCCGGCGTAATGGCCGAAGCCGGTGCTGTCGGGCATGCGCACGAACTGATATTTCACCGTCGCCCCGGCGGGTCGCAACGGTTCCGGCACCACCTGCTCCAGCATGGCCGGATCGGTGCGGTAGGTGATGGTGAGATATTCGCGGCCGATGAAGCGGTACGGCCCCATCGGATAGGACGGCGCGGTCAGCGGCATCGCATAGGCGGTCCCGCGTGTCTGCTCGACCTTCATCGGCTGCAACTCCGGCTGGTGTTGGTGCTGATCGGCGAAACCTGGCGGCGTTGCGCGCGCAACTCCCGCAGCACGTCGAAGCTGCGCGCGCCAAGTTCCGGCGGCATCGGGGCAAGCCAGGGCGAGGCCGCCAGGGTGGCGCGCGCATCCGCCAGCCCCTGCGCCCAGCGCGCCAGCATCGTCGCACGGCTGAACTCGTAATCCTTGGTGTGACCCTGACCGTCGTCGGGAAGATAGACAAGCTGGACGATGTCCATCGTGGTGACGCAGCCGAACGCATACAACCGCTGGGCCGTCGGCAGCGCGCGCAGCTCCTCCGGCAAGGCCTCCCACAGCGTGTTGATGTCGTGCCGCAAATCGTGCATTTTCTTGAGGGTCGTGGTGGCGGCGCGGGTGCGGCTGGAATAGCGGATGTCCTTGTCGCGCTCGGCCACCGCCTCCAGGTCGGCGGGCAGCGGACCGGCGGCGGGGAACAAATCGACCTGGAAGCTCAGCCGGCTGCGGCGCGGGAAATATTCCAGCACGTATTTCAGCGGCGTGTTGGATACCAGCCCGCCATCCCAGTAGTACTCGCCGTCGATCTCAACCGCCGGAAAGCCCGGCGGCAGCGCGCCGCTGGCCATCACATGTTCCGCCCGGATGGGGATGGTGGCATTGTCGAAATAGGCGAAATTGCCGGTGCGCACATTCACCGCGCCGACGCTGAAGCGGATTTCGCGGGCGTTGATGCGATCGAAATCGACCAGCCGCTCCAGCGTGCTCTTCAATGCCGAGGTATCGTAGAAGCTGGTCGGCGGGGCGCCGAATATCCAGTCGGTCGGCGGTCGCGGGGCGAAGAAGCCGGGCTGGCCGAACAGCAGCGCGGCCAGCGAACTCAGCCGCCGGGGATCGGCCAGCGCGCCGCCCCATCCCGCTGGCAACAGCCCCGTCTCCGGCCCGCCCTGCCAGAAGAACGCGTTCGGCGCCGTGATGCCTTCCCAGAACGCCTGCAGCCGCTCGACGCGCTGCTCCGGCGCGTTGCCGGCGATGATGGCGGCATTGATCGCCCCGATGGAAATGCCGGCCACCCAGTCGGGCAGGTATTGCGAGGTGGACAGCGCCTCGTAGACGCCGGCCTGATAGCTGCCGAGGGCGCCGCCGCCCTGCAGGACCAGCGCCACCTTTTTGTCGTACGATGCCGGCCGCACCGGTTCCGCGCCGCTGGACATGCCGCCGTCTCCCTGAACGGGCCGCCCCTGCAGTGTGCGGCCTGCTCGGGAGGACCGTGACACCGCCATCCTGTTACCGCGGCGCAAGCCGGATCTTCGTTCAAATCTCTGTTCTGTCATCAACGAAACGCCGCCGGGGGCTTGCGCTTGGGGAGCCGGCGATGCGGCCATGGCGGCACCGCGGTTGGACAGGACAGGGAGCGGCGACTCAGCATGCACGACCCGATGCCGCCGGCGACCGGTCCGCGCGTCGTCATCGCGGGCGGCGGGCCGGCCGGCGCGACCGCGGCCACCCTGCTCGCCCGTGCCGGCTGCCCGGTCGTGCTGTTCGAACGCAACGAAGCCGCTACCGACAAGATTTGCGGCGAGTTCCTGAGCGGGGAAGCCTGCGACCATCTCGCCGCCCTGGGGCTGGACCTCGCCGCGTTGGGCGCCCAGCCGATCCGGGCGGTGCGGCTGGTGCGCGGCGCCCGGACCGTCGAGGCCGTGCTGCCGTTCCGCGCATTCGGCCTGTCGCGCCGCGTGCTCGACGAGGCGTTGCTGGAAGCTGCTGCCGCCGCCGGCGCCACGCTGCACCGCGGCACCGCCATCCTGCAGGCCGCGCCGGCCGCGGACGGCACAATCGCGCTGACGCTGGCGACGGGGGCCACCTGCCGCGCCGGCACGCTGTTCCTGGCCACCGGCAAGCACGATGTGCGCGGCGTGCGGCGCCCGGCGCCGGAACAGCCGGACGATCTGGTGGGCTTCAAGCAGCATTTTGTCCTCGCACCCGCGCAGCTTCACGCCCTGCGCGGGTATGTCGAGGTGCTGCTGTTCCCGGACGGCTATGCCGGTCTGCAGCCGGTTGAAAACGGCCGGGCCAATCTGTGTCTGCTGGTGCGGCGGGCCCGGCTGGACCGGGTCGGCGGCAGCTGGGAGGCGCTGCTGCACGATCTGCGCCGGTCCAGCCGGCATCTCGATACCCGGCTGCAGGGAGCCGTGGCCCAGTTCGAGCGCCCGCTGACGATCAGCCGCGTGCCCTTCGGCTTCCTGCACGCACCCGCCGCCGCCGACCCGGCCGCGCTATGGCGGCTCGGCGACCAGGCGGCGGTGATCCCGTCCTTCACCGGCGACGGTCTGGCGATCGCGCTGCACAGCGCCGCCCTGGCCGCGCGCCTGTTCCTGGCCGGGCCGTCAGCGCCGGCCTATCACCGCGCGCTGCGGGCCGACATCGCCGGGCCGGTCCGCCGCGCGACCGCGCTCTACCGGCTCGGCCGCTGCAGCCCAGGGCAGGCGGCGGTGATGATGGCCGCCGCGCTGTTTCCCGCCAGCCTGCGCCTTGCCGCCGCGCTCACCCGCGTGCCGGCAGCGGCGGCGGCCCGGCTCGCGTTGCCGGCAGGTCATTCGATCATCCAGCAGGGCCGGTCTGGCGGGACAACGCCGCCTCGATCTGCACCCGGCATTCCAGCAGCGCCTGCCGGTACTCCGCCAGCCGCGCCTCGAAACGATGCGCCGGCACCGCGACCGAGATGGCGTGCGGGCGCAGGCCCGCCACCCTGATCGGCGTGCCGACGGCACAAACCCCCTGGGCGTGCTCCTCCCGGTCATAGGCGAAGCCGCTGCGCCGGACCTCCGCCAGATCGGCCAGCAGATCGGCCAGCACCACATGCGTCGCCGGCGTCAGCCTGCGGGGGGTCATGCCGACAAGTCCGACCACCTGGGCATCGCTCAGGCAGGCGAGAATCGCCTTGCCGCTGGCCATGGCATGCAGCGGGCGGGGCCGGTCGGTGATCGGCACCACGCGCAACTCCTGATCAGAGATGATCCGGTCGAGGAAAGCCACCTCGCCGCCCAGCGCGGTCGCGATGTCGATGGTTTCGTGGGTCCGCTCGAACAGAAACTCGAGATGCGGCCGCGCCTGCGTCGCGACATCCGACTGCGCCACGCGGGCGAGCCGTTGCAGGCCCCAGCCGGGCCGCACCCCGCCGTCACCGACTTCCACCAGGCTTTCCGCGGCCAGCGCCTCGACGATGCGCTGCACCGTCGAGCGTGGCAGGCCGGTGGCGCGCGCCAGGGCGCCCAGGCTCATCCCGTCCGGCCCCAGGGCCCGCAGGATGGCGGCAGCGCGGGCGATGACCTGGACGCCGCCGTCACGGATGGCTTCGTCGCCTCTCTGCACGGCTACCCCTTGCAAGTTGCACCACGATGCGATACGCACTTGTACCGCAATGCAGGCCAAGGCGCAACCCGTGCGGCCGCCGGCAACACCAGAGCGCGCCACCGGAAGCGCAACCTTCTGCACGGCAACATTTCCCACGATTGAGGAGCCCGCTCATGCCGGCCGATCCGATAGCGACGACCTACAACCCTTTCTCCAAATTCCTCCATTGGACGATGGCGGCCATCTGGATCGCCGCCTGGTGCCTCGGCATGGTGGCCGTGCATCTGCGCGACCTGATCAACGCCGATCACAGCGTGACCATCGCCCACAAGGCCATTGCCAGCACGCTCCTGTTCCTGGTGGTGCTGCGGGTCGCCTGGCGGTTGACCCACCCTGCCCCGCCACTGCCGGATTCGATGAGCAAGCTGCTGCAGCGGGCCGCGCAGCTCGGCCATCTCGGCCTGTACGCCGTGGCCCTCATCGCCCTGCCGGTGTCCGGCTGGCTGATGAGTTCCGTCGCCGACAAGCCGATCATGGTGCTCTGGCTGTTTCATCTGCCGCCGCTGGTTGAGCCGGCGAAAGCCTGGGTCGAGACCGCCAGGCTGGTTCACACCACTCTCGCCTGGAGCATGGGCGCTGTGGTCCTGGGGCATATCCTGATCGCCCTCAAGCACCACTACATCGACCGGGACGGCATCCTCGCCGGCATGCTGCCGGGCCGGGCGGCCGCCCCGGCGCAAGCCCAGCTGGAGCACTGACCCGGAACGTGGCGCCGGCCGCCCCTACGCGGCCGGCGCCAGCACCTTGCTCAACACCGTGAGGGTCCGGTCGATGTGCTCGCCTTCCAGCTGGCAGGCGCGATCGACATCCCGCGCCATCGCCGCCTCGAACACCGCCTGGTGCTCGGCGTGCACGTCGCGCGGCACCTTGCGGTCAAGCAAAGCGATGCGGCGATAGCGCTCGCTCTGCTGGTACAGAATGCCATGCAGATGGTGCAGCCAGCGCGACGGACAGGCGGCGATCAGGGCGAGATGGAATTCGCGGTTGCGCAGCTCGAACTCGTCCTGCTGCCGCTCCGGCCCGGCGGCGAGCTTCGCCTCGACCTTGGACAGCAGGTGGAACGCCGACGCCAGCTTGCCCTCCCAGGCATCGTCACCGAGCCGGATCGACTGCCGCAACGCCTCCAGTTCGATATATTTGCGGGTGCGCGTGAGGTCGGCGAAATCCTCGAGTGAGATCGCGGCGACCCGAAACCCCTTCTGCTCCTCCGACGTCACCAGCGATTCCCCGACCAGCCGGGTCAGCGCCTCGCGCAGCGTGCTCGCGCCGAAGCCGAAGCGCTGGCGCAGCATCTCGAAGCGCAGTTTGGTGCCCGGCGCCAGGGTGCCGTCGAGGATGTCGCGCCGGATCGTTTCGTAGGCCGCCTCGACCAGGCTGCGCGCCGGGACGACCTGGGGCGCCCGCATCGACTGTGTCGTCACATTCTTCTCCATTCCCGTCTTCGTCATGCGGCATCTGGCTGGCCGAAACCGGCGTGACTCGCCGAAATCTATAACATTCTAACAAATAACGAGAATTTTGGCAGGGGGCGCGGCCCGCCCATTCGACGGGAATATGCCGTATTACGAGATTTTCCACAATCTCGAAATTCCTGTTGACGCCGTTCCGGGCCTGCCGGATAAGCAGATCCAGGACGACGGAAGCGGCAACACCAGCTTCCGCGCGCCAAAGGGAGAGTGGAATGCGCCGATCAATGCCGCTCAGCACCATGCTTGCCGGATGGGCCGATGCGCCGGACGGCCCGGCTGAACCACCCCGTATCCGGCGGTGACCGCCAGTGGGACGGGTCTTCACCATCGCCCTCGAAGGGGCGGGGGTCGCCACCTGTTTTGAAAACGAGCGTGTCCTGGTCGCCCTCGAACGGGCGCAGGGCTTCAACCGGCTCAAGGGCCTTGCCCAAAATCTGCCGGTCGGCTGCCGGCGCGGCGGCTGCGGCATCTGTCGCGCCCGCGTGCTCACCGGCCAATACCGGCGCGACCCGATGAGTCGCTGCCATGTCTCGGCAGCGGACGAAGCCGCCGGACTGGTCCTGTCCTGCGCCATCTATCCGCTCACCGATCTTTCGCTCCGCCTCGAAACACCTCGCCTGCCAACAGCAACCGATCTGCCGGCCAAGAAAACCACCTAGGAGAAAACGGCAATGGCCCACACTGGCGTTTTGCGACCCGGCTTCATCCAGTTGCGCGTGCTCGACCTGCCGGCCGCGCTCGAGCACTACACGAAGCGCATCGGCCTGCATCAGGTGACCGAAGGCGCTGACGGCCGCGTCTACCTGAAATCAGCCGACGAGTTCGACCACCACAGCTTCATCCTGCGCCGCGCCGACCAGCCCGGCATCGATCTGATGGCCTTCAAGGTCGCCCGGGACGCCGACCTCGACAGCTTCGAGAAGCGCATCGTCGAATACGGCTATCCGGTGGACCGCGTGGCCGCCGGCGAGCAGCCCGGCATCGGCCGCCGCATCGGCTGGACGCTGCCCTCCGGTCACCGCATCGAGTCTGTTCGCCCAATCCGATCAGTCAGACCCGAAGCCGGTCACCCATAATCCGGATGTCTGGGTGCACGAGCCGCACGGCATGCGCGCCCGCCGCTTCGATCATGCCCTGCTGTACGGGCCGGACATCGAGAAGAACCTCGACTTCTTCACCAAGGTGCTCGATTTCTCCTGCGCCGAACGCGTCGATCTGCCGGACGGTCTGCTCGCCATCTGGCTGACCGCCGGCATGAAGGCGCACGACATCGCCTTCGTGAAGCACCCCGAACCGGGCAAGTTCCACCACGCCGCCTTCGAGCTCGAGAACTGGAACGATATCGGCCACGCCGCCGACATCCTGACCCGCTACGACATCTCCATCGATATCGGTCCGACCCGGCACGGCATCACCCGCGGCCAGACCATTTATTTCTTCGACCCGTCGGGCAACCGCAACGAGGTGTTCGCCGGCGGCTACACCTACTACCCCGACCAGCCCACCCGCACCTGGGACGAGACGCAGGTCGGCAAGGGCATCTTCTATTACGAGCGCGCCATGAACGCCGCCTTCCTGTCAGTCGTCACCTGACGCGTTGTGCCAGGCAGGCGCATGACCCTTTCCCGTTCCATCGCCACGATCACCGCCGCTTCCTCGCTGCGCGCCGTCGAGGCCGCGGTGGCGCATTCGGCCGCGCGCGGCGTCGCCGTGGTGGCGGCGGTGGTGGATTCGGGCGGACAGCTCATGGCCTGCCTGCGCGCCGACCGGGCCTTCGCCGCCTCGGTGGAGATCGCCCGCGACAAAGCCTGGACCGCCGCCGTGTTCGGCCTTTCCACCGATGCGCTGGGCGCGGCGGTCGCCCAACCGGAGGCGCTGCGCGACGGCATCGCCCGGCGGCCGGGCGTGGTTCTGTTCGGCGGCGGCCTGCCAATCATTGAAGCCGGTCTGGTGATCGGCGGCATCGGCGTTTCCGGCGGCGCGGAAGACGACGACCGCGCCGGCGCACGTGCCGGCCTGGCCGCCCTCGGCCTCGGCGATGCGTGACCGCCAGGCAGACCGCATCGCCGTTCGATCACAAGGAGAATGCCCATGAATGTCGAGGCGCTGCACGCCCGCCCGCCGCTGGCCCAATCGGCTGCCCGCCGTGACGCCGCGCATTTCATCGATGGCGCCTTCACGCAAGGCGCCAGCGGCAAAAGCTGGGCGAATACCTGCCCGATTGACGGCTCGCTGATCGGATCGGTGCCCGAGGGAGGACCGGCCGAGATCGATGCCGCGGTCGCCGCCGCCCGGGCCGCGCTCGACGGTTCCTGGGGCCGCATGACGGTGACCAAGCGCACCGCCTTGCTCGGCGCGGTCGCCGATGAGATCAATCGCCGCTTCGACGAATTCCTCGAAGCCGAATGCCTCGACACCGGCAAGCCGATGAGCCTCGCCGCGCACATCGACATCCCGCGCGGGGCGGCGAACTTCAAGATGTTCACCGACGTCGCCAAGACGGTCGCGACCGAGTGCTTCACCATGCCGACGCCGGACGGCAACGGGGCGCTCAATTACGCGCTGCGCCGGCCGCGCGGCGTGATCGCCGTCATTTCGCCCTGGAACCTGCCGCTGCTGCTGATGACCTGGAAGGTCGGGCCCGCGCTGGCGCTCGGCAATACCGTGGTGGTCAAGCCGTCCGAGCAGAACTCCGCTCACCGCCACGCTGCTCGGCGAGGTGATGAACACGGTGGGTATTCCAAAGGGCGTCTACAACGTCGTGCACGGCTTCGGCCCGAATTCGGCCGGTGCGCTGCTGACCCAGCACGCCGGCGTCAACGGCATCACCTTCACCGGCGCGACCAGCAGCGGCGAGGCGATCATGCGCCAGGCCGCCCACGGCATCCGGCCGGTATCGCTGGAACTCGGCGGCAAAAACCCGGCGCTGGTGTTCGCCGACGCCGACCTCGACCGCGCGATTGAGGGAACCATGCGCTCGGTGTTCTCCAACAGCGGCCAGGTGTGCCTGGGCACCGAGCGCATCTATGTCGAACGCCCGGTCTTCGAAGAATTCGTCGCCCGGCTGAAGCGGGGCGCGGAGGGCCTGCGCCTCGGCCGTCCGGAAGATCCGGCCACCGGCCTCGGCCCCCTGGTCAGCGAGCAACATCGCCGCAAGGTGCTGTCCTATTATGCCCGCGCGGTGGAACAGGGCGCCACGGTGGTGACCGGCGGCGGCGTGCCCGCCATGCCGGCCGATCTCGCCGGCGGCGCCTGGGTCGAACCGACCATCTGGACCGGCGCGCCCGACGACGCGGCGATCGTCACCGAGGAAATCTTCGGCCCCTGCTGCCACATCCGCCCCTTCGACAGTGAAGCCGAAGCAATCCAATTGGCCAATGCGACCCGCTACGGTCTGGCCGCGTCGGTGTGGACGGAGAACCTGTCGCGCGCCCACCGCGTCGCCGCCCGCCTGGAGGTCGGCATCTGCTGGGTCAATTCCTGGTTCCTGCGCGATTTGCGCACTGCTTTCGGCGGCGCCAAGGCATCGGGCATCGGCCGCGAAGGCGGCGTGCATTCGCTCGAGTTCTACACCGAACTCACCAATGTCTGCATCAAGCTGTGATCGGAACGAAATCGGTGACCACATCCCCCGAAGCCATCCGCGCCGCCGCCGACCGGCTGCACGCGGCCGCCAGCAGCGGCGTCGCCTGCGACCCGGTGCGCGACCTGCTGGCGGCCGGCGACCTCGACGCCGCCTACGCCGTGCAGGCGATCAACACCGGGCGCGCACTCGCCGCCGGCCGCCGCCTGGTCGGCCGCAAGATCGGCCTGACCTCGGTCGCGGTGCAGAAGCAGCTCGGCGTCGACCAGCCCGATTACGGCATGCTGTTCGCCGACATGGCCCGCGGCGACGCCGAGGACATCGTGCTCGCCGACGTGCTGCAGGCGAAGGTCGAGGCCGAGATCGCTTTCGTGCTCGGCGCCGATCTCGATCACGACCAGCTCACCGTTGTCGATCTGCTGCGCGCCATCGACTTTGCCCTGCCCGCCATCGAGATCGTCGGCTCGCGGGTGCGCAACTGGGATATCCGCCTCACCGACACGATCGCCGACAACGCCTCCTCCGGCCTGTATGTGCTCGGGTCGCGGCCGGTGGCGCTGGATGATTTCGACCCGCGCCTGTGCGGCATGGTGATGGAGCAGGAAGGCGAGCCGGTCTCGGTCGGCGCCGGAGCGGCCTGCATGGGCTCGCCCCTCAATGCCGCGCTGTGGCTCGCGCGCGTCATGGCGCGGGTCGGCCAGCCGTTGCGGGAAGGCGACACCATTCTTTCGGGCGCGCTCGGCCCGATGGTCGCCGTACGGCCCGGCAACGTGTTCGACGTGCGCATCGAGGGCCTGGGCGCCGTGCGCGCCGCATTCGCCAGGGAGTGACAGGTGGCCAAAGTGAAATGCGCCATCATCGGATCGGGTAATATCGGCACCGACCTGATGATCAAGATCATGCGCACCGCGAAGAATCTTGAGATGGGGGCGATGGTCGGTATCGATCCGGCCTCCGACGGTCTCGCCCGCGCGGCCCGGCTGGGCGTGCCGGTCACCCATGAGGGTATCGAGGGATTGCTGAAGCTGCCGGGCTACCGCGACATCCGCGTGGTGTTCGACGCCACCTCGGCGCAGGCCCATATCCGCAACAACGCTTTGCTGCAGCGGGACGACAAGAAAATCATCGACCTGACGCCGGCGGCGATCGGGCCGTTCACCATTCCGGTGATCAACGGCGACGCCACCATCGATGAGCCCAACGTCAACATGGTGACCTGCGGCGGCCAGGCGACCATTCCGATGGTGTATGCGGTCCGGCGGGCGACGACGCGCGTGCTGTATGGCGAAATCGTCGCCTCGATCGCCTCGCGCTCCGCCGGCCCCGGCACCCGCGCCAACATCGACGAATTCACCGAGACGACGTCGAAAGCGATCGAGGTGCTCGGCGGCGCCGAGCGCGGCAAGGCCATCATCATCCTCAATCCCGCCGAACCGCCGCTGATCATGCGCGACACCGTGTTCACGCTTTCGCAAGGCGGCGACCAGGCGGCGATCGTGGCCTCGGTGCGCGACATGGTGGCCTCGGTGCAGAAATACGTGCCCGGCTACCGGCTGAAACAGGAATTGCAGTTCGAGGTGATCGGCGACAACGCGCCGGTCCGCATCCCCGGCATCGGCGCCGCCACCGGGCTGAAAACCACGATCCTGCTGGAGGTGGAGGGGGCGGCGCATTACCTGCCCGCCTATGCCGGCAATCTCGACATCATGACCTCGGCCGCCCTGGTCACCGCCGACCACTGGGCCGGCCGCAGCCTGGCCAGGGAGGCCGCATAATGGGCCGCCCGAACCCGACCAGGCTGTATGTGCAGGACGTCACATTGCGTGACGGCATGCACTCGGTCCGCCACCAGTACACGCTGGAATTGGTAACCGCGATCGCCCGCGCGCTGGACGCGGCGCATGTCGACGCCATCGAGATCAGCCATGGCGACGGCATCACCGGCTCAACCTTCAACTACGGATTTGGCCGGCACGACGATCTGGACTGGATCGGTGCGGTCGCCGCGGTATGCCGGCACGCCGTCGTCACGGTGCTGCTGCTGCCCGGCATCGGCACCGTCCATGACCTGAAACGCGTGCATGCGGCCGGCGCCCGGTCGGTGCGCATCGCCACCCATTGCACCGAAGCCGACGTGTCGCGCCAGCATATCGCGGCGGCGCGCGACCTTGGCATGGACACGGTCGGCTTCCTGATGATGGCCCACATGGCGCCGGCGGAAAAACTCGTCGAACAGGGCCGGCTGATGGAGAGCTACGGCGCCGAATGCGTCTACGTGACGGATTCCGCCGGCGCGCTGCTGCCCGGGCAATATGCCGACCGGGTTCGCGCCATGCGCGACGCATTGCGACCGGAAACCGAAATCGGCGTGCACACGCATCACAACCTGACGCTCGGCGTCGCCAATGCCGTCGCCGGCATCGAGGCCGGTGCGGTGCGTGTCGATGCCTCGCTCGCCGGCATGGGCGCGGGCGCCGGCAATGCACCGCTGGAGGCATTGATCGCCGTGCTCGACCGCAGCGGCATCGAAACCGGCTGCGACCTGTTCAAACTGATGGATGCCGCCGACGATCTGGTGCGGCCGTTGCAGGACCGGCCGGTGCGGGTCGATCGCGAAAGCCTGTCGCTCGGCTATGCCGGCGTCTATTCGAGCTTCCTCCGCCACGCCGAGAACGCATCGAAGACGTATGGCGTCGATACCCGCGAAATCCTGACCGAACTCGGCCGCCGTCGCATGGTCGGCGGTCAGGAGGACATGATCATCGACGTGGCTCTCGACATAATCAAGCAGCGCGGAGAAGCGGCATGACGAGCCTGGCAGCCCTGGCGGCCCGCGTCGACGACGCGGCGAACACCGCCACCGCCATTCCGCAGTTGACGGAAACCATCCCCGATCTCTCGGTGGACGATGCCTATGCCGTGCAGGCATTGTCGGTCGCCCGCCGGCGAGCCCGCGGCGAACGCCGCGCCGGCTACAAGATGGGCCTGACCTCGCGCGCCAAGATGCAACAGGTCGGCGTGTCGGAAATCATCTGGGGCCGGTTGACCGATGCGATGCGACTGACCGAGGGCGGCGACCTCAGCCGCGCGCGCTACGTCCACCCGCGGGTCGAACCGGAGATCGCCTACATCATCGGCCGGCCACTGGCGGGCGAGGTCAGTGCCGTGGAAGCGCTCGCCGCCGTCGAGGCCGTTGCCCCCGCGCTGGAGATCATCGACAGCCGTTATCGCGACTTCAAATTCACCCTGCCGGACGTGATTGCCGATAACGCGTCCTCCTCCGGCTTCTTCGTCGGCTCGTGGGCAAGTCCGTCGGCCGATGTATCCAATCTCGGCATCCTGATGGAAGTCGATGGGCGTCCGGTGCAGATCGGCTCCTCCGCCGCGATTCTCGGCAACCCGATCCGCTCACTCATTGCCGCCGCCCGCCTCGTCGCCCGTGCCGGCGAACGCCTGGAGCCCGGTGACATCGTGCTGGCGGGCGGGGCCACCGCCGCGCATCCGCTGACGCCCGGCCAACATGTCCGTACCAGCTTTCAGACGCTCGGCGTCGTCGCCTTCACCGTCATCGCCTGAGGAGAACGCCATGCCCATCGTGGAAGTCACCCTGATCGAGGGCCGCACGCATGAAGCCAAATCACGGATGGTGACGGAAGTGACCGACGCGATCGTGTCCTCGCTCGGCGCCCCGCGCGAGGCGGTGCGGATCATCATCCGCGAGATTCCGGCGTATCATTTCGCCGCCGGCGGCGCCCTCAAGGGCGCCCCGCCGCCGGACTGACCGCATTGGTCCGCGCTATCGGCTGGCCGCGATGGCGTCGGCTTCGACAAATCCTCCGGCGGATGGGAGATTTGGCACGCTCAGGGATGCGGTGATCTGCTGCATCCAGCCGGCAATTTCACGCCTCATGTCGTGCAGGTGGGGGCTGCTGGTCCAGTACCAGACATAATCGTGCAACATGTAGATGACCGTCCGTGTCGCCGCGATCGCCGCGGTGACTCCCAGTGAGGTGGCAATGGGCGTGCCGAGCGCCAGCGTAATGCCCAATACGCGCGCGGTGTCGAACACCCGGTAGGCGACCGCCTTGCCGACGCTGACCGGGTTCTCGCCGGGGGCCGGATCAAAACCGGCTGCTGACCACACCTCGTCGAATCCGACATAGTAACCAACGCCCGTCACCGCGTTGGCGGCGAAGAACTCCAGTTCCGTGGCCATCGTGCCGGTCACGATCACCCAGTACAGCAACTGGTCCGTGCTGACGACAATCGTCTGGTAGGTCAGCGCCTTCGTCAGGCTGTGGCGCCAGTCTCCCGGTGTTTTCTCCAGTGGAACAGCATCCTGTCGCCGCTCCTTGGGCGCCGGCATCTCCGCCATTCCATGGACGGGCGACAACAGCACAGCGGACGCCACCGAAGCAACCCCAAGCAGGCGCCATGCCTCTGCCATATATGTACTCGCGGCGCGCCATTCCGGCATGTCCGAACCCTCCCAAATTGAATCAGTTACTTTTCGTTTCGCGCGCCAGAGAATCCGCGCCACTTGCAACCAAAATCAGAACGGACTCACGCCGACCGCCGCCGCGCCCCATTCCCGTTCGTCGATCTCCGACTGCCGGTTGTATTTCGCAATGCCTTCGCTCCGGCTGAGCGAACCCCTCTTGATCTGCCTGCCGCGCCGGATCACCGCGAAACCGGCGATGAAAGAACGGGCTGATCACATCGTTGTCAACGCCGATAACCCGCGCCTGCTCCCATGGCAAGCCCGGCATCATCCAAACCGGCCTCCTCCCTGCCAATGCCGCGCCGCCGCGATCCGTCGCGGTTACGCTTAGACACATGCCGAGGAAGCAAACGCCGGACCTCGCCGCATGTTGACGCGGCAGGGGTCATCAACCCTTCGAGAGGGTGGTTTTGGGGAACCCCATCCCCATAAGCGACGATTACGCCATAAGGCGATTCAGCATCCGGTTCAATTCCGCCCGAGCCGCATCGCCGGTCAATGGCGCAGCAGCACCGGCAGGTCGGCATGGGCGAGCACGTGCCGGGTCACGCCACCGAGCAGCAATTCGCGCCACGGATTATGGCTGTAGGCCCCCATCACCAGCATGTCGGCGCGCAAGGCGTGCGCCTTCGCCAGCAGGGTCTCCCCGAACACCCCGGTGCCGAGCGGCAGGACATGCAGCGCGGCCTTGATGCCATGCTCGGCAAGGATTGGCGGCAGACCCGGCGGCGGCGCGCCTTCGCGCACACCTGCGAGCACATGCACCTGCTGCGCCTTCGACAGCAGCCGCAGCGCTGCGAGCACGGCGCGGACGGTTCGTTTGTCGTCCCGCCAGGCAATCGCGACGCGTTCCCCGAACGGCGCCACCGGACCGGGCGGCACCAGCAGCACCGGCCGGTCGGTATCGAACAGCGCCGCCCGCAACTCCAGCCGATCCGCCGCGTTGTGGCGCGATGCCGGCCGGTGGAGAATAAGAAAGTCCGACCGCCCTCCCCATTCGCCGACCAGCGAATCAGCCAGGCCCTCGATTTCGGTCCATTCGATCGTGATCCCCGGGGCACGCACCGCCGCCGCCCAGGTATCAAAAGCCGCGTGCAGCGCCACCAATCGCGCCTGCTCGTGGCGGCGTATGTCCGTCGGGTGCTGCGGGGTCAGGATCTCCTCGCTGAACACGACGGTCGAATTCGCCGGCTCGCGAATGGCGAGCACGTTGATCCTCGCGCTGCCCATGAGTTGCGCCATGTTTTGTGCGGCCGCGAGTGTCTGCCGAGCCACATCGGGATGCTCGACCAGGGCAAGGATGACGGCTGACATTGTCCGCTCCCTCACGATACGCCTGGCACCCGACGACAGGCGCCGGCATCTGAGAAAACTACTCTCGTTATGGGAAAACGGCAACATGCCCGCATTCGCCTCAGAACAGATTGGCCTTCAGCCAATGCGGCAGGAACCAGCTATCCGACCGGATGCTCTCGGGCGTGTCGAGGTTGACCGTGCAGGTCATGCCAGCGGCAATCTCGATGTCCGGCGGGACCCAGTCGATATGAACATGCACGGGAATGCGCTGGGCCAGCCGAACCCAGGTAAACACGGGATTGACGCTGACCAACCCGCCAGCGCCGGCCTCGCCGTTCTGATCCGAGATGCCGCGCGTCAGATTTTCCACGTGCCCTTTGAGCGGCCGGTCGAAGCCCATCAGCTGGATGAAAACCGGAGCGCCGACCTTGACCTGCGAGAGCTTGGTCTCCTCGAAATAGGCGGCGATCCAGAACGAGTCCTTGTCCACCACCACCATTGACGTCTTGCCGGCATCAACATAGTCGCCAACGCGCAATCTCAAATTGGTGACATAGCCGTTCACCGGCGAGCGGATCACCGTCTTCGCCAGATTGAGGCGCGCCAGCGCAACCTGGGCCAGCGATTTGTTGTAGTTGGCGGCGGCGATCGCGGCGACGGCGGAATATTGTTCCTTCTCCTCGCCCGAAGCGGAAAGGTCGGTCAGCCGGGCGCGGCGTTCGCTTCTGGCCTGCGCCAACCGCTGATCCTGCCTGCGGCTTTCCGAGACCGCCTCGGCCTGCGCCGCGGCGATGGCAAAGCGTGCCGGGTCGATGACGTACAGGACATCGCCCTGGCGGACCATCTGGTTGTCGCTGACCTTGATCTCGGTCACCGGCCCGGAGATTTCCGGGGCGATGGCAACGGTTTCCACGCGCACCCGGCCGTCACGGGTCCAGGGCGCCATCACGTAATGATGCCACAAAGCAGCAACCAGATCGGCGGCGATCAGCAGGGCGGTCAGGGTGACGGCAACGCGCAGGCACTGACGAAGCAAAGGCATGACAGGATGACTCAACGAAGCGAGACGACAGCAGAAAGGATCACGCCGAACAGAGCGATTTCGAACAGCGCCGGATGCCAGACGAAGGCCAGGACGCCTAGACGCGCCAGCACCCATCGGCAGGGCAGAAAGACCAACGTCGCCACCATCAGATAAACGACAATGGGCGCCACATAGATTCCGGTCAGGTCGATTTCCCTCAGCATGGCAGGCTCCCCGGCAATTCATTTGTTTCGGTCTGAAAAAAGCGGCGGTTGCGCCCGACCAGCACGGCAACTTCCAGCAGCGACGCGGCAACGCGCGCCAATGCCGGCGCCGCGGTGGTGCGTTCGGTGACCGCGAGATCAAGCAGCCGCCCGGCCGAGTTCCGAAGGGCGCGGACCGCCGCCGTCGGCGCCCGGTCCAGTTGGCGCAGAGCCTGCCGCGGCGGTGCCATCGCTGCCGTGATCAGCGTGTCGTCAGCATAATCAGCCAGCAACCGACGGATGCGGATGATTTCGCGGCCGATGCGCAGCGAAGCAAACCCGCCGCGCACCAGCCAATCCTGCTGTAATTCGGCGACACGCATACGGGCGATCAGTTGCAGCAGGCGATCATGCATGCGGGTTTCCCAATCGATCGGTGTCACCGCGTGGCGGCTGTCCAGCAGCGCCTGGATATCGCGGCGCAGCGTGCGCACCATGGCGCGCACACGGCCGCGCGGATTGCTCGGCAGGACCAGACGAAACACGATCATCGTCAGGATCGCGCCGCCGATCGTGGGCAGGGCCATATTGAGATAGAGGTTGGCATCATAGACCATGGGATTGGTGGGGGTGAGCAGGGTCAGAAAAAACACGGAAATGGCGACGCCGAGCAGGGGCGCCTTCGGATTGGCCGCCAGCAGCGCCCCCAGAAACAGGCACGGCCCCAGCACCAGGCACAGGCCGGCGAAACCATCGGTCAGCGGCAGCAGATACAGCAGGCAAACCCATCCCATCACAATCGCTGCCGTGCAGCCCTTGATGAAATCCACCGAGTCCCGTTCCGGATGGTCGCGCAGGGCGAGCAGGCCGGCATTGGGAACCACCATGGTCACCATCATCCA
This sequence comes from uncultured Alphaproteobacteria bacterium, assembly GCA_963709085.1. Taxonomy (GTDB): domain Bacteria; phylum Pseudomonadota; class Alphaproteobacteria; order Acetobacterales; family Acetobacteraceae; genus Rhodovastum. Next base: position 859,454 of record CAVPVB010000007.1, on the reverse strand, counting down.
GCCATAGGGCCAGCCCGAAAGAATCCACACGGCGCCGGCAATCCACACGGCCAGGGCGGCACGCACGCCATTGATCAGGCCGGCCCACCAGTCGAGATGAAAGCCGAGACGATTCGGATGGCGGACGCGCCCGGTCGCATCTTCGGCAAGGGCAACCGGCCGGCCGGCACGCAGGACGATCATTCCGGCGAGACCGATGCGCAACTCGTCGAGCAACTCGGCCAGCCGATCATGCGCCACCAGCAATGCCAGGTCGGTCGGGTCCAGACCGGCGGCGACGCGCTCTCCCAGCGAGAAGAAGCGATGGTACAATCCGGCCAGGCACGCAGCTTCGGCGCGCGGCTCGGCGATGTCCAGGGCCGCGTCGATCTGCGATAACAGGGTCAGGCTGTCGGCGACGATTTGCGCCAGCTCGGTGTCCGTGCGCGTCCGCTCGCCGGCGCGGCGCAGCGCATCATGCACGGAGGCACCAGCAGCCAGAACGCCGAACATGGCCGCCAGGGAAGCCCGAATGGTATCGCGCAAAGGCGCGACCTCGGCGGTTTCCGTGGCGGCGAATTCCACCAACGCATCCAGGCCGGAAATTTCACCGGCCAATCGCCGCCGCAAAACCTGCATGCGGGCGCAGTCATCGCCGCCCAAAGCCAGACGCACATAGTCGTTGAGGCCAAGCATGCAGGCGCGCAGGTTCGCGTGCAGCCCGCGCGCGGCAGACCGCGAGGTCAGCAGGGCGGCCACCAGCGCCGAACAGACAATGCCGATGGTGACGACCGACACGCGGCTGGACACCAGATCGAACATGGTCTGCGGCGCGTCGGCGCCGGGCATGGTGATCAGCACCACCGTGTAGCCGGCCAGAACGGTGCCGTAGGAGCGGAAATTGCGTAACAGGGTCGATCCGAAAGTACACAGCCCCATCCACAGGCTGAGGCCCAGCATGAACAATTCGGGGATTTGCGCGAACAGCCCCACCAGCAAAATCGCCACCAGGCTGCCGGCCAGGGTGCCGACGAACCGGCTGATGCTTTTCGCCAGCACCATGCCATGCACCGGGTGGGCGACAATCAGGACGGTGACGGAAGCCGAAAACGGATTATTCAGCTCCAGCGAATAGGCAATCCCAAGCGCCGCCAGCGCCGCCAGCGTCGTCCGGCCGGCATGCGCTAAGTTGGGCGGCACCGCGGGCGCGGGCCAATACCTCACGATCCCGCGCCACCGCGCCATCGTGGCCGCGCCGCTCATCGTGTTTCCGGTCCGGGGCTGTCGGCAACCGATGCGCCAGGCGCGCTCCCCCACCCGGCCGCCTGTTTGCCGCCGGCGGCATGAATGGCGCGGGAAATGCGGGCGAACACCAGCGCCACCATGGCCAGATCGTCATCGCTGACGCCCTCCATCAGCCGCCGGGCGACAAGCGAATTGGCGATCGCGGTGCGACGGTTCACCTCGCGGCCCTCGATGGTTAGATGAACGGTCTTGCAGCGATGATCGCCGGGGTCCTCGCGCCGGCTCACCAGCCCGTTCAGTTCCAGCCGGTCGAGCAACTGGGTCAGCGAAGGCCGCTCCATCTCCAGCGCCTCGGCCAGATCCTTGGGCCGCACGCCGTCCCCCATTTCGCCCAGATGGAACAGCGCGCGCCAGGTTGCCGATGTCACGCCGAAGCTGCGCAATTCGGCATCGACGACATTGCGCCAACGGCGGGCCAGACGGAGCATGCACAGTCCAAAATCCCGCCGTTCGGGCGGACAATCGGCTTGGTTGTCGGCACGCGGCATGGTGAGTCCCCTAATCATTATGAACCTAACCATGTTCGCCGACACCGCACTCCGGAACCGGCCCGCCGGCTTGCCGTGGCACCTGAACGGGCGGCGGCGACCATCGGGCGGAGAGAGGACCCCGGATCGGCCGGTCCACACGGCTATCGCGCCAACAAGCGGCGATAGCACGTGACTGCGGCCTTCGTCCGGGACTCTCGCTCGCTAAATCCGGCGCCGAAGGCCGGTTGGTTGAATGCGGCCGTTACCGGTCGGCCCGGACCGAACGCGTCTCGCCGGCCACATCCGGTGTCCCCGCGACATCGGCGTACACCTGAACAGTCTGGCCATTCCTGACGGCAACGCCGTTCCAGCCGGCATGTACCGGCGTTTGTTCGGGATGACTGGTCAGGGTGGAATTATCCTCGGGATGCGGGTTGGCGGGCGACGGATAGGTCGAACTCAGGATCACACCTGTGAAACCCTGGGCGCGAAGCTGATCGGCCAGTTGCGCCTGGTTCTCCACCCCGGGGACGACGATATGCACGGTGGCAACCCGCGAGATGAAGCCGTCCGCGTGCGCCGCCTGTGTGCCGAGGAGCGGCAGACAAAGGGCGGTCAGGCTGACGGCGAGCGTCGGCAAGCGGTGCAGTGACATGATGAAACTCCTTCTGATCGGGTCTGCAGGGGATTTGGCAATGTCCCTGTCCGTCCAATAGATGGATCATGTCCATTCGGTTGATAACGGCCGTTTGGTAGCATAGATTATGAACCATAAGTTGATAATTACGCGCACAAGGGACCGGCGGGCTGACCGCCCTCATAAAGGGGCTGCGTGAATCGTGAACGGCGATCCAGAAACAGCCACACCCCGGCGGTTGGCATCCGCCGGGGTGTGGCCTTGTCACCGGATCGTTGGGAAGAAGGGACGGGGGGTTCAGCCAGACCGGTCAGCGGCGCCCCCCTCGCCCCCGGGCGCGACCCGGGGGCTTGTTTCCTCACCCGCCTCTTGCGGCGCCGTTGTCCGGATCGTCTTCTGCGATCCGCTGGTTGATCATCGCGCAGGAATGCGCGGCCTTGGTGGTGGCGTCGTAGTGACCTTCCGTACAGATCATCTCCTGTGTGGTGGCCACATTCGCGCGGACTGGGTTCATGGCGAACAGGCTCAGCAGGGCGAAGGTCGAAAGAACGGTAATTTTCATGATTGATGCCTTTTTGTTCCACAGGGGATCGGGCAGCGCCCCTGTTCTTCCGACAAGATGGATAAGCTCCATTTCCTTGATAACCGCCGCTTATTCGGATAAATTAAGAACCATTAGTTCGTAATCGCGGACACAATGGACCGGCTCAGCAAGATGACCGCCTTCACCAAGGTGGTCGAAACAGGCAGCTTCGTGGGCGCGGCGCGCCAGCTTCGGCTGTCGTCAACGATGGTCAGCAAGCATGTCCGCGAATTGGAAGACCGGTTAGGCGTGAAGCTGCTCCACCGGACCACGCGCCGGGTCAGCCTGACCGAAGTCGGCGCCCTCTTCTATGAGCGCTGCTCGGGGCTGCTGGCAGAACTCGACGAACTGGAAAGTGCTGCCAGTCAGTTGCAGACCACGCCGCGCGGGGTACTGCGCGTCAGCGCGCCACTGGCCTTCGGCTCGCTGCGAATTCCCACCCTTCTGGCTGCCTTCGCCGATTTGTACCCCGATGTCACGGTCGAACTCACTCTGGCCGACCGCCCTGTGGACGTGGTGGAGGAAGGCTTCGACCTCGCCGTGATCATTGGCGATATGCCGAACTCCAGTTACATGACCCGCCTGCTCAGCCTGACCAAAGCCATCGTCTGCGCCGCGCCCGGCTATCTGGCCAGGAAGGGGACGCCGGAAACGCCGGCGGACCTCGCCAATCATAACTGCCTCACCCACGATATCCCGGCGGCCTCAAAAGGCTGGGCATTCACCGGCCCCGACAACAAGCCACATATTATCAAGGTAGCGGGGAATTTCCGTACCAACAGCGCCACGGCACTGCTGACGGCCGCCCTGAATGGACAGGGGCTTATTTTGACGCCCCTTTATATGGTGGCCGACGCATTGAAAAACGAAACGCTGGTGGCCCTGCTCACCGCCTATACGACCCCCGAAATTCCCATCCGTCTGGTCTACCCTCCCGGACGGTATCTTTCGGCCAAAGTACGGACCTTCATCGATTTCCTAATCTCCCGCCTTGCCGGCGAAACCCCACGACCGGACGGCTTGCCTCGATCGCGGCAGGCGCACGCATGATCATGTGCTTTTCCGCCCCGTCGCCCCTCCGCATGCGTCGGGTCCCTCGTCCGGTTCAGATCACGCAAAACTGAAGTCTCCCGGAATGAAGAACCGGGCCAAACGGTAATCAACAAAGCGCCAGAGCCCGGCCGGGGAGATGCGCAGGCGCGGGCGCATTGACCTGCGTCAATGCGCACCGACGACGATCGTTACAATGTGATACTGTCACAGATGGGGGTCACCCGCCGTGGTGGCTGCCCGGGATGGCAGTTTCGAGGGGAGAACACCAATGGCATCAACACCCGTTGAAGTGAAGAAGGCCGACCTCGCCGGAGCGCCCGATATCTGGCAGAGCTTTCGCAGCGAGATGGACCGGCTGTTCGACCGGTTCGGACTAGGCGGCTCCTCGCTGTCGCGCCTGTTCACGGCACCGCCCGGCTTCGCCGCACCCGCCCTTACCCTGGGGGTGCCCGCCGTGGAAATCAGCGAGGGCAAGAATGCCTGGCGCCTGACCGCCGAATTGCCCGGCCTCTCGGAGAAAGACGTCGAGGTGGTGCTGGCCGACGACGTACTGACCCTGCGCGGCGAAAAGAAACAGGAACGCGAGGAGAGCGGGACGAACTTCCATATCTCCGAGCGCAGCTATGGCAGCTTCACCCGCAGCTTCGTTCTGCCGGAAGGCGTCGATCGCACCGGCATTGGCGCGGCATTCGCCAAGGGCGTGCTGACCGTCACGCTGCCGAAGAAGCCGGATGCGCAGGTTGAGGAGAAGCGGATCGAGGTGAAGGCGACCACCTGACGGCCATCAGCGATCGGGGCGGGACCGCAAGGCCCCGCCCCTGCCGCGTTCGCCTCTCGCGCCGTGCAGCCCGGCGAGACGGGGGCAGTCGCCGGTTTTTGTCCTTATCGTCATGCGGTATCCGCATTGTTGCGTCGCAGCTAGCGGCAAGTTCATTCACTTTTCGTCCGGACTCAGGCAGTATTCGGATGCACTTTGACGTGCGCGGAACCATGCTAACACGTTGGCGAACCAGCGGATCGGCTTCACGTACACCGGAGCTGGAGAGGACGATGACAGCGACAGTTGTAGGGCAGGATCGGGTTGCACGGTGCTGGCGAAAGCCCATGGTCTGGGGCGCCGTGCTTGTGCTGTTTGCGGCGTGCTATGTCGGCGGCCCCTTCCTGACGCTATGGCGCCTCACCCGGGCACTCGACGGCGGCGACCTCGCCGCCTTGCAATCCCTGGTCGACTGGACCGCGGTCCGGCAGGGCCTGAAGGACGACATTGCCGAGGGCGTGATCGGCATGCCGCAAAAGACATTGGTGGCGAGCAATACCCTGCCGCCGTTCGGCGCCAGCTTCATCACCGGCATTGCCGGCACCGAGGTCGACCGGTCCGTTACCCCGGAGGCCCTGCTACAGGCGGCCCGGCAACTCGATCCGCTGCCGGGTGCCGCGGCCGAACTGCCCTTCCTTGCCATTGTCCATGCCGGATTCGCCACGCCAACGGAGTTCGACCTGCACCTGCGTGGCCTCTGCCTGGAAGCGGACGACCAACCGCTGCACCTCCGCCTCGCCCTTCACAGCGGCGGCTGGCAGGTAGTCCGCGTGTGGGTTTCGCAGGACCTGATGGACTGCGCATCGTCGCGCATATAATGGCCGCCCCCGGGACGTGAATTTTCAGTCGTAGACGAGGCTGATTGTTTCAGCGACCAGCGCCGGGCGTGCGCCGCCCTCGATCTCCATCGTCGCCTCAATGGTCAGGCGCGCCCCGCCCTTGATCGGCTCCACCTGTTTCAGCACGTGGTGCAGCCGCACCCGCGCGCCCGACGGCACCGGCGCGATGAAGCGCAGCTTGTTGGCGCCATAGTTGATGCCGCGCGAGCGCTGGCGGATGCGGGTGATGTCGGCGGCCAGCCGCGGCAGCAACGACAGCGTGAGATAGCCGTGCGCGACCGTGTTCCCGCCCGGCATCTCGCGCTTCGCCCGTGCGACGTCCACGTGAATCCACTGGTGGTCGCCGGTGACCTCGGCGAAGGCATCGATCATGGCCTGGTCGATGGTGACCCAGTCGCTGGTGCCAAGGGGCTGGCCCACGTAACTCGCCAGATCGGCAGCGCGTTCGACCTCCAGCATGGCCTGGCCCCTCCGTTTCGAGTCTCGTCGCCCCCGCCCTTGCGTAACACGGGCCTTGGGTCACACGTAACGATTACGCCTCGATCTTCACATATTCGTAGTCGCCCGGCTTGTTGTCGATGCCGGCTTTCGGCGGCGCGATCCACGGCGCGAATTCGCCGGCGGCGTGCACCGGGCGCATCAGGCTGCCCAGATAGGCATTGTCGTCGGCGGAGGGAAGAAACGAATCACGCCGCGCCTGCCAGCTTGCAGCATCCAACAGCCGGCCCTCGGGATCGGTCTCGACCGCGATGAATTCACCGATGCGGCGGTTGAATGCCACGTGCGGCAGGGCGAGGCGAAAATCACAGTCGTTGCGCTCGATGAGCTTGTTCCAGCGGGTGATGCCGCCTTCGCAATCGTCCACATAGTCATCGCGCAGCCGCATGTTCAGCGCCGACAGCGCGGGCACCTCCTCACGCACGATCACGCCGTCGCGCAACCGCCGCACCGGATAGGTATCGGTCAGCAACTGATGGTCATCGGTCAGCCGGTCCTCGCGATAGCGCCCTTTCAGGCCCGCATTGAATGCATTCGCCGCATTGGTCGATATCTCATTGCCGAACAAATCGAGCGTCAGCGAGAAATGCAGATTGATTTTCTTCTGCACCGCCGGCAGATCGATCACCCCCAGCGCCCGCACGGCTTCGATATCGCTCGGGTCGCTGATGCCGGCCTCCCGCATGGCCTGGCAGGTGCGCTCGATGATGCGGCCGACGCCCGATTCGCCCACGAACATGTGATGCGCTTCCTCGGTCAGCATGAAGCGGCAGGTGCGGCTCAGCGGATCGAAGCCGGACTGCGCCAGCGCCGCCAACTGCATCTTGCCGTCGCGGTCGGTGAAATGGGTGAACATGAAGAAGCTGAGCCAATCCGGCGTGGCCTCGTTGAAGGCGCCCAGCATGCGCGGCGTGTCCTGGTGGCCGGAACGGCGGCGCAGCAACTCCTCGGCCTCCTCGCGGCCGTCCTTGCCGAAGTATTTCTGCAGCAGATAGACCATCGCCCATAAATGGCGCCCCTCCTCCACGTTCACCTGGAACAGGTTGCGCATATCGTACAGGGAGGGCGCGGTGGCACCGAGATGGCGCTGCTGCTCGACCGAGGCCGGTTCGGTATCGCCCTGGATCACCAGCAGGCGGCGCAGCATGGCGCGATATTCGCCCGGCACGTCCTGCCAGGCCGGCTCGCCCTTGTGGTGGCCGAAGGGGATGGTGCGGCCCTCCATCTTCGGCGCCAGCAGAATGCCCCATTTGTAGTCTGGCATCTTCACGAAGCCGAACTTCGCCCAGCCCTCCGGATCGACGCCGACTGCGGTACGCAGATAGACAAGACTGTCCTGGAACCCTTCCGGGCCCATGTCCTTCCACCAGTCGATATAGCCGGGGTGCCAGGTTTCCAGCGCGCGGCGCACCCTTGCATCCTGGTTCAGCCCGACATTGTTCGGGATCAGCCCGTCATAGTCGACATCCAGTTCTTCCAACATCGCTCCCTCCCGTTTGTTATGTGCGCCGCCAGTCATAGTCGGGCTTCACGCCGCTGCCGTAGCGGCCGAGCGCGCCGGTCTCACCCACCGCATTGGCGCGCTGGAAAATCCAGTTCTGCCACGCGGTCAGGCGGCCGAAGATGCGCGTCTCCATCGTCTCCGGGCCGGCGAAGCGCAAATTCGCCTCCATGCCGGTCAGCGCATCGGGCGAAAAGCTCGCGCGCGCTTCCAGCAGCATGCGCACCTCGTCGTCCCAATCCACCTCATCGAACACCTGCGTCACCAGCCCCATTGCTTCCGCCGCCTCGGCATTCAGCGCCGTTCCGGTGCTTTCCTCCGCCGCGGCCAAACTCCCGGGCTCGCCGAGAAAACGCGTCTGCAGGCGGGTGAGGCCGTTCGCCATCGGGCAGGCGCCAAAATTCAGCGCCGAGAGAAACAACGTCGCCGGCCCCCGATCCGCGCCGCTGCGCGGGCCACTGAACATGACCGAACGGTCAGCGGCAAAAGCCAGTTCCGCCAGCGTGCCGGCGAAGCAGCTTCCGGGCTCGATCAGCGCGATCAGGCTGCGCGCGGTCATATCCAGGCGCTTGAACACGCGCTTGAGATAATGGCGCATTTCGCGCACCAGCCAATCGCCCCCGTGCGCTTCCAGCAGCGCATCGGCCGCCAGCACCGCCTGCGGGTCGCCCTCGGTACGCAGCACGAACACGCCGAGTTCGGGCTCATTCAGGCGCAGATGCAGGAGGGCATCGTCCAGTTCGCGCGCCACCCGCAACGGCCAGAAGGCATCACCCGCTGCATGAATGCCGGCAAGGTCGGCCGGCAGCGCCTCCTGCGGCCCCAGCACGGTGATGTCCGCGCGCCGCCCGGCGCGATGCAGCGCCACGCGCACATGCGAATAGGTCACCGCATCTTCCGTGAAAGAACGCTGCAACGGCCCGAGCACAATCCCGCGAGCGCCGGCGGGCCGGTCGGACCGCGCCGCCGTTTCTCGCGCACGCGCCTGCACGGTCGCCTCGAAAGCCGATGGCGGCACCACCTCGTCCACCAGGCGCCATTGCACGGCCCGCTTGCCGCGCACGCCTTCCTCGGTGGTGCAGAACAGATCGGCGAGATCGCGCCGCACCCGGCGCTTGTCGGTCAGCCGCGTCAGCCCGCCGGTGCCCGGCAGCACCGCCAGCAGCGGCGTCTCCGGCAACGACACGCCGGAGCGGCGGTCATCCACCAGGATGATGTGCTCGGCGGTCAGCGCGAGTTCATAACCACCGCCGGCCGCGGTACCGTTCACCGCGCACAGCCAGCTCTGCCCCGAATTGGCGCTGGCATCCTCGATGGACATGCGTGTCTCATTGGTGAACTTGCAGAAATTCACTTTATGGATGTGGCCGGCGCGGCCGAGCATGCGAATATTGGCGCCGGCGCAGAACACCCCCTCGCGCGCCGAACGCAGCACCACCGCGCCCACCTCCGGATGCTCGAAGCGCAACCGCTGCACGGCGTCGGCAAGTTCGATGTCCACCCCGAGATCATAGGAATTGAGCTTCAGCTCGACGCCTTCAAACAGGCTGCCGGCGGGGTCGACGTCCATCACCAGTTCGGCCACCCGCTCGTCGAAACGCAGCTTCCAGTGCCGGTAGCGCGACGGATGCGTCTGGAAATCGATGCGCGTCATTGCACGCAGCCCCTCCCTGTTTGGACCGCGGCACGATAGGGCCAGGCTCGCGGGCGACCAAGGCGAATAATGGCTCACTCCCCCAGCACACGCCCACCCAGCACGCGCCCAACAAAACCGGCGATCGCCGGGCGCGCGATATCAGGCGCCTCCAGATGCGGCGCATGCCGCGCGCCGGGCACCAGCAGCACTTCGACCGGCCCGGGCGCCAGTCGCGCCGCCGCGTCGGCCTGCGCCGCCGTGCCGTAGGGATCGTCCTCGCCCTGCACCACCAGACTGGGCAGGCGTAAAAGCGGCAAATCCGCGCTCAGGTCAAAGCCGGTGACGAAAGCCGGATCGAGCCAGGCCCGGTTCCAGCCCCAGAACGCGTGGTCCACATGATCGTGGTAGCGCGCCAGCTTGGTGCGGAACTCGCCTTCCTGAAAGGCATCGCGCGCCTGCGCAATCGCCGCCAGCCCCATCGCCTCGGTGAAGAAATGCGGCGCGATCAGCACCAGCCCGGCAATGCGCGCATCCGCCACGTTCGCCCCATACAGCGCGGCGATCGACCCGCCATCGGAATGCCCGATCAGCACGGCCCGCCGGACCCGGGCCGCATCCAGCACCCGCGGCAGCATTTGGGTTGCCTCGCGCCGCATATAGTCGAGCGGCCAGGGCGGCGGATTGGCGTCCGAACGTCCGTAGCCCAGGCGGGACCAGGCGAACACGCCGTAGCCGGTGGCGGCGGACAGCCAGGCCGGAAAATCGCGCCACAGCGCCACGCAGCCCAGCCCCTCATGCAGCAGCACCAGCGTGGGCGCCTCCTCGGCGGGATTGCCCCACCAGGCCGCTTCCAGTTCCCCCTCATCCAGGCGGAGTCGAATTTCCCGTGCTTCCTCGGTCATGATTTTTCTCCGTGCGTGCGCCCGCTGTTCTGCCGCCGCCCGCGGGGCTTCGCAACGGCCGCGCGCCATGGTTGTGCCCGGACGGCGGCCTTCCTATCCTCCCCGGGCGTTGAACCAGGGAAAAATCCATGTCCCGCATCCGCGACATCACGCTGGTCCCGGTCGCCCATGCGATCGACCCGGCCCAGGCCTATGGATCGGCACGCGGGCTGGTGGCATCGCGCGGCGCCTCGCTGGTGCTGCTGCAAACCGAAGACGGCGTGCAGGGCCTGGGCGAGGCCCGAGGCCCGGCCGGCGTGACCCGCGCCTATCTCGACATCGTGAAGTCCTGTTTCATCGGCACCAGCGTGTTCGCCCAGCGCGGCGTGGCGCAGACGATCCTGGCCCGGCCCGACCATATGGGTCTGCCGAATGCGCTGGTGGCGCTGCTCGGCGGCATCGACATCGCCGCCCACGACGCCATGGGAAAGCTGCTCGGCCTCTCACTCGCCGACCTGATCGGTGGGCGCCAGCGCGAGCGCGTGCCGGTCTATGCCTCGGGCGGATATTTCACCGCCGGCGACGACCAGGAGGCCGCCCTGGCGGCGCAACTGGAGCCGCTGCACGGCAGCGCATTTCCGGCGTTCAAGATCAGGATCGGCCGCTCGCCGGAGGAAGATCTGTGGCGCGTGCGCATGGCGCGGCGGCTGGTCGGCGAGGGCAAACTACTCACCGTCGATGCCGACGGCGCCTACACCGCCGACGCCGCGCTGGACAGCATGCGCCGCATGGCCCCCTTCGCCGTCCACTGGTTCGAAGACCCGCTGGCCCCGCAGGACTGGGGCGGTTACGCGGAACTCGCCCACCGCGCGCCCATGCCGATCGCCACCGGCAAGGCGCTGCACACCGTGCCCGACCTCCGCCGCGCGATCGACGGGCGCCTGGCCGCGGTGCTGCAGCCCGACCTGACGCTGTGCGGCGGGTTCGAAACGGCCCGCGCCGTGACGGTGCTGACAACAGCCGAGCATCTGCGCCTGTCGCCGCATTGCTGGGGCACCGGCATCGGGCTGGCCGCCGCACTGCACTTTGTGGCCTCGCTTACCCCCCATGGCCCCACCCCGCCGCTGGTCGAATACGATGTCGCCCCGAATCCCCTGCGCGATGAATTGCTGGCCGAACCGTTGCGCCTGCGCGGCGGCATGCTGGACGTGCCGACCGGGCCGGGGCTGGGCATTGAACTCGCGGCCGATGCGCTGAGGCGGTTTGGGGGTGAGTAAGGAAGGCCAGGGCTCTGCCCTGGACCCGCCAAGGGCCGAGAGGCCCCTGGACCCCGCTCATTGGACAGTTGTTATGAGAGGGGGGTGAGGAGTTGCATCGGCCTCTCCTCACCCCCCTCTCATAACAACTGTCTAAACGAATGGGTTCTAAGCTCGACTTTCCGTCGGTGATTCCGCGGGCGCATCAGATCAGCGCTCAGAAGATATCCTCGGTGGCGATGAAGCGGAGGGCGTCTTCGAGCGGCAGGACGGTGCGGCCGAACGGGCCGGTGGGTGACCAGCGTTCCTTCCCGAGTGACCAGTAGAGCACCTCGACGCGATCGTTGTCGGCGTTCGGGCGCAGGCGTGCGACCGGCGCCCCGGAGGCGGCGTGGTAGAGCGAGTAGCCGCGGTTGCGGCGCTCGACCAGCACGGCGCCGCGGCTGAAGGTAAATCGCTCGATGCGCTGGACGATGCCGTCGGTCATGCTCACTATATTATCGGTGGCCCGGGGACGGCGCATCGCCGCGGATGAGCGGCGCCACGGCGCGGCTTGCGCCACGGGCGTCGTTCGATTCTACGGGTTCGATGACGCCCGATTGCACCCCCGCCGCCCCCGTTTCCCCCGGCACTCTCCCCGTGCCGTCGCTGCTGGCCAGCTGGCTGGCGCCGTTCCGCGACTGTTTCACCGCGCCGGTCTGGCAGCGCGTGCTGGTCCTGGTCGCCGGCGCGGTGTTGGCACCAAGCCAGCGGACGGTCAGCGCCGCCCTGCGGGTGATGGGGCTGGCCGACCAGCCGAGCTTCGGCCGCTTCCACGAAGTCCTGAGCCAGGCGCGTTGGAATTCGCACGCCCTGGCGCGCAGACTGCTCATCCACCTGCTCGACGCCTTGCTGCCGACCGGCGAGGTGGTGATCGGCATCGACGACACCATCGAACGCCGCTGGGGGCCGAACATCGCAGCCCGCGGCATCTACCGCGATCCGGTGCGGTCCTCGCGCGGCTTCTTCGTCAAAACCAGCGGCCTGCGCTGGCTGTCGTTGATGGTGGTGCTGCCGGTTCCGTGGGCGAAGCGGCGCTGGGCGCTGCCGTTCCTGACCATCCTGGCGCCATCGCAGCGCTGCAACGAGAAGCGGGGCCGGCGCCACAAGCCGCTGACCCGCTGGGCGATCCAGGCGATCCTGCAGACAAGGCGCTGGCTGCCCGACCGCCGCATCGCCATCGTCGGCGACAGCAGCTTCGCCACCCTCGAACTGATCGCCGCGGTCCGCCGCCGCGTCCGTCTGATCACCCGCCTGCGGCTCGATGCCAACCTGTTCGCGCCGGCCCTGCCGCGCCCGCCCGGCCAGCGCGGCCGGCCGGCGCTGAAAGGCAAGCCTCTGCCCAAGCTCAGCGCCGTGCTGGCGAACCCGGCAACCGTCTGGACCAAGCTGCAGGTGACCGACTGGTATGGTGGCGAGACCCGGCTGGTCGAAATCGTCTCCGGCACCGCGGTCTGGTACCATGCCGGCCTGCCGCCGGCGCCGCTCCGCTGGGTGCTGGTGCGCGATCCGTCCGGCCAGCGCGAGCCGCAGGCCTTCCTCAGCACCAACCTCGACGACACACCGGCGGAGATCCTGGGCTGCTTCGTCTCGCGGTGGCGCGTCGAGACGACGTTTCAGGAAGTCCGCCGCCATCTCGGCGTCGAGACCCAGCGGCAATGGTCGGACCAGGCCATCCTGCGCACCACGCCGGCGCTGCTCGGGTTGTTCTCGCTGGTGACGCTGTGGGCCGGCGAGTTGATGGCAGCGCAGGCTACCGCCCTGCGCCCGCGCGGGGCCGCCTGGTATGCCAAGCAGGAACCCACCTTCAGCGACGCCATCGCCGCCGTCCGCCGGGCACTTTGGTGCCCACCGCATTTTTCGATGTCCCGGCCAGGCAAGGACGTCATCGAAATTCCCACGACTCTCCTGCAGAGTCTCGTCGAGACCGTGTGCTACGCCGCCTGACGACTCCAGTTGTCCGTTCCACGGCACTCTGCCAAACCGGTACGCTCAAGAAACCGACGGCGGAAAGCCGAGCTAAGGGCTCCGCCCTTAGCGGGTCCAGGGCAGAGCCCTGGCCTTCCTTACTTCACCGCACCAAATCCCGCGTCATCGCCTCGATGCCGGCCAGCGTCATCGGGAACATCCGTCCTTCCATCAAATGCCGCAGCATATTCACCGACATGCTGTGTTCCCAGCGCCGCGCGTCCAGCGGATTCAGCCAGGCCGAGCGGCGGTAATGCCCGGTCAATCGCTGCAGCCACACGCTGCCCGCCTCCGCGTTCGAGTGCTCCACGCTGCCGCCGGGATGGGTGATCTCGTACGGGCTCATGCTGGCGTCGCCCACGAAGATCAGCTTGTAGTCCGGCCCATAGGTCCGCAGCACCTGCGCAGTCGGCAGTTCGGTGTCGCTGCGCCGGCGGTTGTTGCGCCATAGCCGCTCATACGGGCAGTTGTGGAAGTAGTAGTATTCCAGGTGCTTGAACTCACTGCGCGCGGCCGAGAACAGTTCCTGGCATTCCCGCACGTGCTCATCCATCGAGCCGCCGATATCCAGCAGCAGCAGCACCTTTACCGCGTTATGCCGCTCCGGCACCAGTTTCAGGTCCAGGTGCCCGGCATTATTCGCCGTCGAGCGCACCGTGCCGGGCAGGTCAAGCTCGGTCGCCGCCCCCTGGCGGGCGAAGCGGCGCAGCCGGCGCAGCGCCAGCTTGAGGGTGCGGCTGCCCAGTTCCACCTCGTCGTCGAGGTCGCGGAACTCGCGCTTGTCCCATACCTTCACCGCCCGGCGATGGCGGCTTTCCGCCTGGCCGATGCGCACGCCCTCGGGATTGTAGCCATAGGCACCGAAGGGCGAGGTGCCGCCGGTGCCGATCCATTTGGAACCGCCCTGATGCCGCCCCTTCTGCTCGGCGAGGCGCTGGCGCAGCGTCTCCATCAGCTTCTCAAACCCGCCGAGCGCCTGAACCTGCGCCATTTCCTCAGGCGTCAGCAGTTTTTCCGCCAGTTTGCGCAGCCATTCCTCCGGCAGTTCCCGCGGCGCGGGTCCTTCCGGTGCCTCCAGTGCACGGAAATATTCCCCGAACACACGATCGAACCGGTCCAGGTAGCGCTCATCCTTCACCAAAGCAGCGCGGGCAAGGTAATAGAAATCCTCAACGCTGTACTCCGCCACGCCCGCCTGCATCGCCCCGAGCAGCGCCAAATATTCGGTAATCGAGGCCGGAATGCCGGCCTGCCGCAGCGCCAGGATGAACGGCGCAAACACCGCTACCCTCCGCGGCGCGACAGGAACGCCAGCCGCTCGAACAGATGCACGTCCTGCTCGTTCTTCAGCAGCGCGCCGTGCAGCGGCGGAATTACCGTATGCGTCTCGCGCGAGCGCAACGCCTCGGCCGGCAAATCCTCCACCATCAGCAGCTTCAACCAGTCCAGCAGCTCCGAGGTCGCCGGCTTCTTCTTGATCCCCGGCACCTCGCGCACCTTGAAGAACACGTTCAGCGCCTCGCGCGCGAGGTCCTGGCGGATGTCGGGATAATGCGTCTGCACGATCCGCTCCATGGTGTCGCGGTCGGGAAAGCGGATGTAGTGGAAAAAGCAGCGACGCAGGAACGCGTCCGGCAGTTCCTTTTCGTTGTTGCTGGTGATGATCACCACCGGCCGCCGCGCCGCCGTCACGGTCTGCCGCGTTTCGTAAACGAAGAACTGCATGCGGTCGAGTTCCAGCAGCAGGTCGTTGGGAAACTCGATATCGGCCTTGTCCACCTCGTCGATCAGCACCACCACCGGCTCATCGCTCTCGAACGCGTCCCACAGCTTGCCGCGCACGATGTAGTTGGCAATGTCGTGCACCCGCGGATCGCCCAGCTGACCATCACGCAGGCGGGAGACGGCGTCGTATTCGTACAGCCCCTGCTGCGCCTTGGTGGTGGATTTGACGTGCCATTCGATCAGCCGGTGGCCCAGCGCCTGCGCCACTTCCTGCGCCAGCACGGTCTTGCCGGTGCCCGGTTCGCCTTTGACCAGCAGCGGCCGCTGCAGCGTCACGGCGGCGTTCACCGCCACTTCCAGGTCGCGCGAGGCGATGTAGCGGTCCGTGCTCGTGAAGCGCAAATCCTGGTCCTCCCCTTTTACCGCGCCAGATTACAGGCTCCGTCCCGACAGGCGAAGCACGGCTTTTCCCCGTTGCCGCGGAACCCGGACCCCGAAACTACAGGTTCAACTTCAACGCCGCCCCGAGTTCGCCGATCAGACCCCGCCGGAACGCCACCACGCAGAGGACAAAAATCACCCCCTGCGTCACCGTCACCCAGGAACCGAACTCGGCCAGATAATTCTCCATCGCGGTGAGCACCAGTGCCCCGACCACCGGCCCGAACACCGTGCCCAGCCCGCCCACCAGACTCATCAGCACCACCTCGCCATGCATCGTCCAGTGGACATCGGTGAGCGTGGCAATGCCGAACACCAGCGCCTTGGTGCCGCCGGCAATGCCGGCCAGAAAGGTGGACAGCACGAATGCCACCCATTTGTAGTCGTCGGTGCGGTAGCCCAGCGACGTCGCCCGCGTCTCGTTCTCGCGGATCGCCTTCAGCACCTGGCCGAATGGCGAATGCACGATGCGATGGATCAGCAGAAAGCCGAGCAGGAACACGCCCGCCACCAGCCAGTACATCGCCATGTCGCTTTGCAGCGGAACCGCGCCGAACAACGGTGCCCGCGGCACCTGCTGGATACCGTCCTCGCCGCCGGTGAATGGTGCCTGAATGCAGAAGAAATATACCATCTGCGCCAGCGCCAGCGTGATCATCGCGAAATAGATGCCCGCCCGCCTTATCGCCAGCCAGCCGAACACCATGCCCAACCCCGCCCCGGTCAACCCGCCCAGCAGAATGGCAAGCTCGGCCGACAGACCCCAATTCTTCGCCGTCCAGGCGGTGACGTAGCAGCCCATGCCGAAATACGCCGCATGGCCGAAGCTCAGCAGGCCGACATAGCCGATCAGCAGGTTGAAGGCGCAGGCGAACAGCGCGAAGCACAGCACCTTCATCAGGAACACCGGATACAGCACGGCGGGTGCGAGGATGATCAGCCCCACCATCACCCCGAAGCCGATCGCCTGCGCACGCGTGAAGCCGAGCATCTCAGGCCTTCCCGAACAGGCCGGCGGGCCGCGCCAGCAGCACGATCACCATCACCACGAAAACCACCGTCGCCGAAGCCTCCGGGTAATACACCTTGGTCAGCCCTTCGAGGATGCCCAGCGCGAACCCGGTGATGATGGACCCCAGGATCGATCCCATGCCGCCGATCACCACCACGGCGAACACGGAAATGATGAAGTTGGACCCCATGCCGGGGTTCACCGAATAGATCGGCGCCGCCAGCACGCCGGCAAACGCGGCCAGCGCCGCCCCCGCGCCATAGGTCAGCGTAATCAACCGCGGCACGTTCACCCCGAAAGCCTGCACCAGAGGCGCGTTCTCGGTCGCCGCCCGCAGGGTCGATCCGATCGGTGTCTTCTCGATCACCAGCCAGGTCAGCAGGCACATCCCGGCGGCCGCCACCACCACCCAGGCACGATAGGCCGGCAGCATCATGAAGCCGAGATCAAGCGGCCCGCGCAGCGCCGCCGGAATGGCATACGGCATCCCGGAGGAACCGAACTCGTTGCGCGCCAGCCCCTCGATGATCAGCGCGCAGCCGAAGGTCAGCAGCAGCCCGTACAGATGGTCGAGCTTGTACAGCCGCCGGATCAGCGTCTTTTCCAACACCACCCCGAAAATGCCGACGATCAGCGGCGCCAGCACCAGCGCCGGCCAGTAGCCGATATCCAGGTATTCCAGCAGCGCCCACGCCACGTAGGCGCCGAGCATGAACAGCGCGCCATGGGCAAAGTTGATGATGTTCAGCAGCCCGAAAATCACCGCCAGGCCGAGCGACAGCAGCGCATAGAACGCGCCGTTGATCAGCCCCAGCGTCAACTGCCCGTACAGCAGCAGCAGCGGCTTCCCGAAGATCATGATCATGGCTGCCGACCCATCCCGGACACCGGTTTCAGGAGCAAGAGCGTCATACGAGGCGGCAAAAAATATCCCCTCGCCATGGCCTGCCATGCCGAGGGGATACGTACGCCACCTGTTATCAGCCCTTCACCAGCGGGCAACCGCCGGCGGCAAGCGGCCGGAACGCCTCGTCGGCCGGCGTGGTGGCCAGCAGCTTGTAGTAATCCCAAGGCCCCTTGCTCTCGCTCGGCTTCTTAACTTCGAACAGGTAGCTCGGGCACAGCTTGCGCCCGTCGACGCGGATGCTGCCGCGACCGAAACAATCATCGTCGGTCGGCGTCGCCTTCATCCGCGCGACCGTGGCCGCGCCATCGGCCTTCGCCTGCGCCACCCCCATCTCGGCCGCCACCTTCAGGTAGTGCAACCCGCTCGAATACACGCCCGCATGCACCATGGTCGGCCGCTTGCCCGGCTGGCGTTTGGTGAATTTATCGGCGAAGCGGCGCGTGCCGGGGTTGAGGTCCCAGTAATAGCTCGCGGTCAGCGCCAGCCCCTGCGCGACATCGAGCCCGATCGAGTGCACGTCGGTGAGGAAAACCAGCAGCCCGGCAATCCGCATGGGGATGCCGAATTCGTGCGCCTGCTTGATCAGGTTGATCCCGTCGGTGCCGGTACTCGCCAGCCCCAGCACCTTGGCGCCGGAGGATTGCGCCTGCAGCAGGAACGAGGAGAAATCGGTGGTGCTGGGAAACGGATAGCGCACCGCGCCGAGCACCTTGCCGCCGGCCTGCCGCACGAACTCGCTGGTGTCGCGCTCCAGGGCATGGCCGAAAGCATAGTCGGCGACAATGAAGAACCAGGAATCGCCGCCGGCTTTCACCATCGCCCCGCCGGTGGAATGCGCCAGCATATAGGTATCGTACACCCAATGGATGGTGTTGGCGTTGCATTGCGCCCCCGTCAGGTCCGAGGTCGCCGCGCCGGAATCGATGAAAATCTTGTTCTTCTCGTGGGCGACGCTGGCCACCGCCAGCGCCTCGCCGGAGTTCGTCCCCTCCAGGATCACGTCCACGCCGTCGCGGTCGAACCATTGGCGCGCCACCGAGGCGCCGACATCAGCCTTGTTCAGGTGGTCGGCGGCCAGGATTTCGACATCGATCCCCTTCGCCTTCAGGCCCGAATCCTCGGCCGCCTGCCGCGCCGCCTCAACCGCACCGGGACCGGCCGCGTCCTTGTAGGGACCGGAAAGATCGGTCAGCACGCCGATCTTCAACGTCGGCTTCTGCGCCCGCGCGGGCAGAACCGGCAGGGCCGTCGCGGCGGCGGTTCCGAGCAGGGCCCGGCGTGACATCGACATCGTTTATTCTCCCTGTGGCCGGCGTTGTGGCCGGTGTCGGCTGGATGCAGGCGGCGATCAGACCCCCAGATAGTCGTGCAGCTTGTCCATGCTGGCGGCCAGGTCCGCGTTCGCAATCATATCGACCACGCGGCCGTGCTCCATAACGTAATGGCGATCCGCCACGGTCTGCGCGAAGCGGAAATTCTGCTCCACCAGCAGCACGGTGAAGCCGCGCGCCTTGATCTCGCGGATGGTGCGGCCGATCTGCTGCACGATCACCGGCGCCAGCCCCTCGGTGGGTTCATCGAGCAGCAGCAACCGCGCCCCGGTGCGCAGGATGCGCCCGATCGCCAGCATCTGCTGCTCGCCGCCGGACAGTTTCGTCCCCTGGCTGCCGGCGCGCTCCTTCAGGTTCGGGAACAGGGCGTAGATGGTGGCAAGGTCCAGCCCGCCCGGCGCCACCATTTTCGGCAGCATCAGGTTCTCGGTCACGTTCAGGCTGGCGAAGATGCCGCGTTCCTCGGGGCAGAAGCCGATGCCGGCGCGCGCGATCAGGTCCGGCCGCAGCGCGATCGTCTCCCGCCCGTTACAGCGGATGCTGCCGGTGCGCCGCCCCACCAGCCCCATGATGCTTTTCATCGTGGTCGTCTTGCCGGCACCGTTGCGACCAAGCAACGTAACCACCTCGCCCTCCGGCACCGCGAAATTGACCCCGTGCAGGATATGGCTTTCGCCGTACCAGGCATTCAGGTCGTTGACGTCAAGCATCGACGGTTCCCAGATAAGCGGTCACCACCTGGGGATTGGCCGAAACGGTGGCGTAGTCGCCTTCCGCCAGCACCCGCCCGCGGGTCAGCACGGTGAGGGTGTCGCACAGCCCCTCCACCACCGACAAATTGTGCTCCACCATCAGGATGGTGCGGCCCCGCCGCACCCGCCGGATCAGCGCCACCACGCGGTCCACGTCGGCATGGGTCATGCCCGCGGTCGGCTCGTCCAGCAGCATCATTTCGGGCTCGAGCGCCAGCGTGGTGGCGATTTCCAGCGCCCGTTTACGACCGTAGGAAAGGTTCACCGCCGGCGTATCGGCATAGGCATCGAGGCCCACCTCGTCCAGCAACGCCCGCGCCCGCCCGTCATACACATGCAATATTTCTTCGCTGCGCCAGAAATCGAAGCTGCCGCCGCGCGCCCGCTGCAACGCCAGCCGCACGTTCTCCAGCGCGGTCAGGTTGGTGAACACCGCCGAGATCTGGAAGCTGCGCACCAGGCCGAGCCGCGCCACCTCGGCCGGCCGGCGCCCGGTGATGTCGCGCCCCTGGAAGCGGATCGTTCCGCTTGTCGGTTGCAGGAATTTCGTCAGCAGGTTGAAGCAGGTGGTCTTGCCGGCGCCGTTCGGGCCGATCAGCGCGTGGATGGTTCCCCGCCGCACCCGCAACGCCACATCCTGCACGGCCGCGAAGCCGCCGAACTCCTTCGTCAGCCCGTTCGTTTCCAGGATGGTGTCGTTCACCTCCGGACGCCTTCCTCCGTTGTCAGCAACCCTGATTTGCATATGGTGCGGTCGGGCGCAAGAATGTTTCCCAACGGAAGCAGCGGAGGAAGGGTCGGCAATGCCAGGTCTGTGGTTTGAGGAGCTTCCGGTCGGCCGCGTCATCGACGCCGAATGGACGCGCACGGTCACCGAGGCCGATAATGTGCTGTTCTGCAGCATGACGATGAACGTGCAGAAGCTGCATCTGGACGCCGAATTCGCCGCCGGCACCGAATTCGGCCGCCCGTTGGTCAACTCGCTGTTCACCCTGGGGCTGATGATCGGCATGAGCGTGCACAACCTCACCCAGGGTACCACGGTGGCCAATCTCGGCATGACCGACACGACCTTCCCCGCCCCGGTCTTCGCCGGTGACACCATCCACGTGCGCACCATTGTGGTCGCCGCGCGCGAGAGCCGTTCGCGCCCCGATGCCGGCATCGTTACCTTCCGCCATGAGGCGTTCAATCAGGCCGGGGCGCTGGTGGCGCGCTGCGAGCGCCAGGCGCTGATGCGGCGCCAGCCGGCGGAGCCGGTATAATGCGCCTCCGCAGCCTGCTGTTCGCCCCCGGCGATTCGGAACGAAAAGCCGTCAAAGCGCTCGCCTCGGCGGCCGACGCCGTCATTCTCGATCTCGAGGATTCGGTCGCCCTGGCAGCGAAGGACGCCGCCCGCGCCACCGTCGCCGCCCTGCTGCCGGGCCTCACCCGCCCCGGCGTGATGGTGCGGGTGAACCCGCGCGGCACGCCATGGTATTTCGCCGACCTCGCCGCCGCGGTGCCCGGCCGGCCGGCGGCGATCATGCTGCCGAAATGCACCGGCGCGGCCGATCTGCTGGCGCTCGACCACCATCTGGAGGCGCTCGAAGCCACCGCCGGCCTCCCCATCGGCGGCATCGGCGTGTTGCCCATCGTTACCGAAACCGCTGCTTCCGTCCTGGCCCTCGCCACCTGCCCGCAAGCCGCCCATCGGGTGCTGGCCTTCTGCTTCGGCGCCGAGGATTTTTCCGCCGATCTCGGCATCGGCGCCCGCCGCCCCGATGGCAGCTACCCGCCGCCGGTCGCCCACGCCCGCGCCGCCCTGCTGGTCATGGCCGCCGCCGCCGGCCGGCCGGCGATCGACACCCCCTGGCCCGACCCGCGCGACCCCGCCGGCCTGGCGCGCGAGACCGCCGAGGCCGCCGCCGACGGTTTCGCCGGCAAGCTCTGCATCCACCCCGACCAGATCGCCCCGGTGAACGCCGCCTTCCTCCCCGCGCCCGAGCGCATCGCCTGGGCCCGCCGGGTCATCGCCGGTTTCGCCGCCAATTCCGGCGCCGGGGTTTTCACCCTCGATGGCAAGATGATCGACCGTCCCCATCTCAGGCTGGCCGAACGCATTCTGGCCGCCGGGGAGGATTAATCTGCCGCGACCCGCTATCGTTATCCGCCCCCGACACGAGGAAGCCCCCTGCCCCGCCCCCTTCTTGCCGCGCTGGCCCTCTTGCCGGCCCTCGCCGCCTGCGGCCTCGCCCCGGCCGACACGAAATCGGACACCGCCGGCATCGTCGCCGCCAGTTGGCGCGCCGACACCGCCAAGGGCGCCCCCGTATGGCCCTCCGACGCGTGGTGGACCGGCTTCCGCTCACCCGAGCTGGACGCCCTGATCGCCCAGGCCCGCACCGCCAATTTCGACATCCTCGCCGCCGTCGCCCGCATCCGCCAGGCCGACGCCGCCCTGGTCAGTGCCGGCGCCCCGCTGCTGCCCACCGTCACCGGCACCGCCCAGGACCAGTGGAACCGCAACTCGGTCGGCCACTCCTCCCAGGTCGCCGGCTCCACCGGCAGCGCCGTGTCGAACAAATACATCGAGTACCGCACCTACAGCCTGACCCCCAGCGTCTCCTACGAAGTCGATCTGTGGGGCCGCCTGCGCGCCACCAGGGACGCCGCCCTGGCCACCGCGCTGGCCAACCGGTTCGACCAGCAGACCGTGGCGCTGACCGCAATCACCTCCGTCGCCACCACCTGGTTCCAGGCGCTCGCCTTCCAGGACCGGCTGGACATCGCCCAGCGCAACCTGCACGACGCCGAGGAAATCCTGCACGCCATCGAGGCCCGCCGCGACGCCGGCACCGCCTCGCAGCTCGACGTGGAGCAGCAGGCCGCCCTCGTGGCCGGCATCCGCGCCACCATCCCCGACCTGCGCAGTCAGGCCGAGCAGCAGATCAACGGCCTCGGCATCCTCACCGGCCAGCCGCCCGAGGCGATCACCGTCCGCCCCGGCACGCTGAACACGCTGTCGCTGCCCGAAGTCGCCCCCGGCCTGCCCTCCGACCTGCTGGCCCGCCGGCCGGACGTGGCCTATGCGGAAGCCAGCCTCGCCTCCGCCCGCGCCAATGTCGTGGCCGCCCGCGCCGCCATGTTCCCCAAGATCGAACTCACCGCCACCGGCGGCTGGCAGGCCTTCACCCTCGGCACCCTGTTCGGCCCCGGCTCGCTGTTCGCCCAGGCTGCGATAGGCGCGACCCAGACCATCTTCGACAACGGCGCCCTGCAGGCCAATGTCGAGCAGTCGCGCGGCCGTGCCGACGAGCTGCTCGCCGACTACCGCAAATCCATCGTGCAGGCCTTCACCGATGTGGAAAACGCCCTGACCGCCTATCGCTTCGCCACCGAACAGGAAACCCTGCAACGCGACGCCGTCGCCACCGCCCAACGCGCCGCCGACATCGCCCGCGCCCAACTTCTGGCCGGAATCAGCGACATCGTGACCGCCCTGCAAGCCCAAAGCACCCTGTTCACCGACCTCGACACCCTGGCCCAGGTGCGGCTGGCCCGCTTCACCGCCCTGGTCGATCTTTACAAGGCACTGGGCGGTGGTTGAACTCGGGGCGATACGGCACCACCTGAAAGCAATCTTTTCCAGGGTGTGTTGTGAGACGCGATCCCGATCATGGATGCGGCAGCCGGGGCTTTGCCCCGGACCCCAGCAGGGGCTTTGCCCCTGCACCCCACCAAGGGCACGCCCTTGGAACCCAATCCGCACCATGCGCCGGGCGCTGATCCTGCTGGGCTGCGCGGTGCTGGCCGGCGGGGGCGCCTACGGGTGGTTCCACATGCACAAACCCGCCGACACCAAAACCGCCGCCGCCCCGGCCGAAACCATCCCCGTCGTGGTGGCCTCGGCCGAAACCCGCGACGTGCCCATCTACCTGGAAGGGCTCGGCACGGTCCAGGCTTCCGCCACCGTCACCGTCAAGCCGATGGTCGATGGCCCGCTGCTGGAAGTGCGCTTCAAGGAAGGCCAGGACGTGCACGCCGGCGACGTGCTCGCCCGCATCGACCCGCGCACCTATCAGGCCGCCTTCGACCAGGCGGTGGCCAAGAAGAAACAGGACGAGGCAACCCTCGCCAACGCCCGGCTCGACGTCGGGCGCTACGCCAAGCTCGCCGCCACCGCCTACGCCTCGGCCCAGCAATACGACACCGCCCGCTCCACCGCGGCGCAGCTCGAAGCGCAGGTGCAATCCGACCAGGCGCAGATCGACAGCGCCCGCACCCAGCTCTCCTACACCACCATCACCTCGCCGATCGACGGCCGCGTCGGCTTCCGTCAGGTCGATGCCGGCAACATCGTGCACGCCGCCGATGCCACCGGCCTCGCCGTGCTCACCACCCTGCGCCCGATCCTGGTGCAGTTCACCCTGCCGCAGCAAAGCCTGCCCGCCGTCGCCACCGCCATGGCCGAAGGCACCCCCGACGTGCTCGCCCTGCCGCAGGATGCCGGCGCCGCGCCGGAACCGCCGGTGCTCGATACCGGCACGCTGACCGTGCTGGACAACCAGGTGGACCCGGCCACCGGCACCATCCGCCTGCGCGCCCGCTTCCCCAACGAGCGGCTCACGCTCTGGCCCGGCGCCTTCGTCACCGTGCGGCTCAAGGTGGCCACCAGCCATGCCGCCACCGTGGTGCCGCCGGTCGCGGTCCAACGCGGCCCGCTCGGGTTTTACGTCTACGTCGTCAACGCCGACCAGACCGTCACCCGCCGGCCGGTCAAACTCGGCCACGAGGATATGCTCGCCGCCATCATCACCGCCGGCCTGCAGCCCGGCGAGCATGTGGTGGTGGACGGCGCCTCCCGCCTGACCGACGGCGCCAGGGTCGCCATCGCCCAGCCGGCCGGCACGCCCCCGGCCGCACCGCCGGCCGAGCGCCCGCCCGAAACCGCCAGCCGCCGCGCCCCCGGCGCCACCTGACCGGCCGCGCGTGAGCATCTCCGCCCCCTTCATCGCCCGGCCGATCGCCACCTCGCTGCTGGCCATCGCCGTCGTGCTGGCCGGCGCGCTGGGCTACCGCGCCTTGCCGGTCTCCGCCCTGCCGCAGGTCGATTTCCCCACCATCCTGGTCACCACCCAGTTGCCCGGCGCCAACCCGGACACTGTCGGCTCCCTGGTCACCGCCCCACTGGAGCGCCAGTTCGGCCAGATCCAGGGCCTGACCACCATGACCTCGACCAGTTCCGAGGGCACCAGCCAGATCACCCTGCAATTCTCCCTCTCACGCAGCATCGACAGCGCCTCGGAGGACGTGCAGGCCGCCATCAACGCCGCCGCCGGCACCCTGCCGCTCACCCTCCCCTACCCGCCGGTCTACGCCAAGGTGAACCCGGCCGACGCCCCCATCCTCACCCTGGCCCTGCTGTCCGACGCGGTCACCATCGACCGCGTGAGCGACGCCGCCGACACGCTGCTGCAACCCAAGCTCAGCCAGATCGACGGCGTCGGCCGGGTCACCGTGCAGGGCAACATGCGCCCGGCGGTGCGCGTGCGCGTCGATCCCGCCCGGCTGGCCGCCTATGGCCTGGGCATGGAGGATGTGCGCAACGCGGTCGCCGCCGCCAACGTCAACGGCGCCAAGGGCGGCTTCGACGGCCCGCGCCAGGCCTTCGCCCTCGGCGCCAACGACCAGCTCGTCTCCCCGGATGCCTATCGCACCCTGGTGATCGCCTGGCGCAACGGCGCGCCGGTGCGCCTGTCCGCCATTGGCAGCGTGGTCGGCGGGCTGGAGAACGACCGCACCGCCGCCTGGTATTATCCGCCGGAGGGCGGACCCGGCCATCCGGCGGTGATCCTCGACATCCAGCGCCAGCCCGGCGCCAACATCGTGCAGACCGTGGACGGCCTGAAGCGCGACCTGCCGTTCCTGCAGCGCGCCATGCCCGCCGCCATCCGCACCGTGGTGGTCACCGACCGCACCGAAACCATCCGCGCCAGCGTCACCGACGTGCAGGCGACATTGGCGCTGTCGGTCGTGCTGGTGGTGGGGGTCATCTACCTGTTCCTGCGCTCCTGGCGCGCCACCATCATCCCGGCGATCGCCCTGCCGCTGTCGCTGATCGGCACCTTCGGCGTCATGGCGCTGTGCGGCTACGGGCTGGATAACCTGTCGCTGATGGCGCTGGTCGTCGCCACCGGCTTCGTGGTCGATGACGCCATCGTCATGATCGAGAACGTGGTGCGCTACCTGGAGCAGGGCGAGGCCCCGCTCGCCGCCGCCTACAAGGGCGCGGCGCAGATCGGCTTCACCATCGTCTCGCTGACGGTGTCGCTGATCGCCGTGTTCATCCCGCTGCTGTTCATGACCGGCGTGGTCGGCCGGCTGTTCAGCGAGTTCGCCATCACCCTGTCCGTCGCCGTGATCGTGTCCGCCATCGTGTCGCTGACGCTCACGCCGATGATGTGCGGCCGGCTGCTGCGCCCGGCGCGCGCGGAACAAAAGCCCTGGATGGTGGCGCGGCTGGCCGAGGCAGGGTTCACGCGCCTGCTCGCCGGCTACGCGCAGACGCTGCGCTGGTCGCTGCGCCATCAGACGCTCATGCTGGTGGTCGCCGCCGGCACCCTCGCCGGCACCATCTTCCTCTACATCATCATTCCGAAAGGCTTCCTGCCGCTGCAGGACACCGGCGTGATCGTCGCCGTCACCGAGGGCGCGCAGAGCATTTCCATCCCCCGCATGAGCGCCCTGCAGGCCCAGGCCGCCGACATCGTGCGCGCCGACCCCGCCGTCGCCACGGTCGCCAGCTTCGTCGGCACCGGCGCCATCAACCCCACCCCCAACACCGGCCGCCTGACCATCGCGCTGAAGCCCCGCCGCGCCCGCGACGCCGAGGCCGGCGCCATCGCCGCCCGCCTGCAGGCGCGGCTGGCCGGCATTCCCGGCCTGTCGGTGTTCATGCAGCCGGTGCAGGACATCCAGATCGGCACCCGCATCAGCCGCACCCAGTTCCAGTACACCCTGATCGACACCGATCAGGCGGAACTCACCTTCTGGGCGCCGAAGCTGCTCGACCGCCTGCGCACCCTGCCGCAACTGCGCGACGTCGCCACCGACCAGCAGGACGAGGGCTTCCGCACCTTCATCCGCCTCGACCGCGACGCCGCCATGCGGCTGGGCGTGACCATGCAGGCGGTGCAGGACACGCTGTACGACGCCTTCGGCCAGCGCCAGGTTTCCACCATTTTCGGTCAGGCCAACCAGTACCGCGTGGTGCTGGAGGCCGACCCGTCCTGGCAGGCCGATCCCGACTCGCTGGCGCGGCTGCGCATCCCCGCCACCGGCGGCGCCCAGGTGCCGCTCGCCGCCATTGCCAGTATCGACCGCGTCACCGCCCCGCTCGCCGTCACCCGGCAGGCGCAGTTCCCCTCGGTCACGCTGTCGTTCAACCTCGCCCCCGGCGCCTCGCTCGGCGAGGCCGTGGAGGCGGTCGCCGCCGCCGAACGCGACATCAGCCTGCCGCCGACGATTTCCGGCAGCTATTCCGGCGATGCCGCGGAGTTCCAGAAATCCCTCGCCAGCGAGCCCTGGCTGATCCTGGCCGCCATCGTGGTGATCTACATCGTGCTCGGCGTGCTGTACGAGAGCCTGATCCACCCGGTGACGATCCTTTCCACCCTGCCCTCGGCCGGCATCGGTGCGTTGCTGGCGCTGATGGCGGTGGGGTCGGATCTGTCGCTGGTGGCGCTGGTCGGGCTGGTGCTGCTGATGGGCATCGTCAAAAAGAACGCCATCATGATGGTGGACTTCGCCATCGAGGCCGAGCGCGAACGCGGCATCGCCCCGCTTGCGGCGATCGAGGAGGCCGGCCTGCTGCGGTTCCGCCCCATCATGATGACCACCATGGCGGCGCTGCTCGGCGCCCTGCCGCTGGTGCTCGGCCACGGCACCGGCAGCGAGCTGCGCTTTCCGCTGGGTGTCACCATCGTCGGCGGGCTGCTGCTGAGCCAGTTACTCACCCTCTACACCACCCCGGCGATCTATCTCGCCTTCGAGCGGATGCGGCTGCGGGTGGCGGGTCCGCGCGCCGCGGCGGCGGAGTGACCGCGCCACCCCCATGACCTTCTCCGCCCCCTTCATCCGCCGCCCCATCGCCACCTTCCTGCTCGCCCTCGGCCTGCTGATCACCGGCGGCGTCGCCTACCGCTTCCTGCCGGTCGCCGCCCTGCCCAGCATCGACATCCCCACCGTCGTCGTGTTCGCCAACCGCCCCGGCGCCGACCCGGAAACCATGGCCACCTCGATCGCCGCCCCGCTGGAGCGCCGCCTCGGCGAAATCTCCGGCGTCACTGAAATCACCTCCACCTCGGCGACCGGCTCGACCCTCATCATCGTCCAGTTCGACATCACCCGCGACATCGACGGCGCCGCCCACGACGTGCAGGCCGCCATCAACGCCGCCACCCCCGACCTGCCCTCCGACCTCCCCGTCCGCCCCTTCTTCCGCAAGTTCAACCCGGCGGAAATGCCGGTGCTGACCATCGCCCTGACCTCCGACACGCTGTCGGCGGCGCAGGTCTACGACGCCGCCGACAGCATCCTGGCGCAGCGCCTGTCGCAGGTGGACGGGGTGGCGCAGGTGCAGGTGAACGGCTCGGAAAAGCCCGCCGTGCGGGTCGGCCTCGATCCCGCCGCGCTGGCCGCCGCCGGTCTGTCGGGCGAGGACGTCACCGCCGCCATCCGCAACGCCAACGTCACCGGCCCGGTCGGCGGCTTCGACGGCCCGGACCGGGCGGAGACCATCGGCACCAACGGGCAGTTGTTCAAGGCGGCCGACTACCGCGCCCTGGTGCTGAAATCCGCCAACGGCGCCATCGTCCGCCTGGGCGACGTGGCCCGCGTCACCGACGGCGTCGCCAACACCCGCCTCGCCGCCTGGTTCGGCCAGCAGCCCGCCATCCTGCTCACGGTCGCCAAAGCCGCCGGCGCCAACGTGATCGAGACGGTGGACCGGGTGAAATCGGTGCTGCCGCTGCTGAAATCCTGGATGCCGCCCGACATCCACCTGACCATCCTGGCCGACCGCACCCACAGCATCCGCGACAGCATCGATGAGGTGCAGATCACCATGGTGATCTCGATCGCCCTGGTGCTGCTGGTGGTGGCGCTGTTCATGCGCCGCCTGGTGCCCACCATCGCCGCCACCGTCACCGTGCCGCTGTCGATCGCCGGCACCCTCGCCGCCATGTGGCTCAACGGCTTCGCGCTCGACAATTTCTCCCTCATCGCCCTGACCATTTCGGTCGGCTTCGTGGTCGACGACGCCATCGTGATGATCGAGAACATCGTCCGCCACATGGAACAAGGCAAGCCGCCCTTGCAGGCCGCCTTCGACGGCGCGGCGCAGATCGGCTTCACGGTGCTGTCGATCAGCGTCTCGCTGGTCGCGGTGTTCATTCCGGTGCTGTTCATGGGCGGCATTCTCGGCCGCCTGTTCCACGAATTCGCCACCACGCTCACCCTCGCCATCGCCATTTCCGCCCTGGTCTCGCTGACGCTGACCCCCATGCTGTGCGGCCGCTTCATGCGGCCGCCCGGCCCCGCCCGGCCGGACAGCGCACTCGCCCGGCTCGACGGCGCGGTGGAGAGCGGCTTCCGCGCCGTGCTGCGCCTCTATGCCGCGACGCTGGATATCGCGCTCCGCTTCCGCTGGCTCATGCTGCTGTGCACCTTCGCCACCATCGGCCTGACCATCTGGCTCTACACCGTGGTGCCCAAGGGCTTCTTCCCCACCCAGGACACCGGCCTGATCGAGGGCATCACCATCGCCGGCCCGGAAATCTCCTTCGCCGCCATGGCCGAACGCCAGCGCGCGGTGGTGGACGTGCTTCTGGCCGACCCGGCCGTCGAAGCAGTCGGCTCCACCATCGGCGTCGCCAATGGCTGGAGCGCGCTGAACCGCGGCCAGCTCACCGTCAGCCTCAGGCCGCTGGCCGCGCGCGGCGGCCTCACCTCCGAGCAGGTGATCGCCCGGCTGCGGCCCAGGCTCGCCCAGGTCGGCGCCATGCAGACCACGCTATGGTCGGCGCAGGATTTGCGCGGCGGCGGCCGGCAGGGCTCCGCCAACCAGTTCGTGCTGCTCGACCCGGACCTGGCCGAACTGCGCGCCTGGACCGAAAAACTCACCGCGAAGCTGCGCACCACCCCCGGCCTGGCGGACGTCTCCTCCGACCAGGACCGCGCCGGCCCGCAGGCCGATGTGGTGATCGACCGCGCGGCGGCGGCGCGGCTGGGGGTATCGGTCTCGGCGATCGACGCGGCGCTGAGCAACGCCTTCGCCCAGCGGCAGATTTCCATCGTCTACACCCCGCGTAACCAGTACCGGGTGGTGCTGGAGGTCGATCCGCGCCTGCAGGCCGATCCGTCCAGCCTCAGCCGCATCTTCGTCGGCGCCACCGGCGGCCAGCAGGTGCCGCTGCTCAGCGTGGTGCGGATCGAGCGCGACACCACGCCGCTGGCGGTGCGCCACCAGGGCCAGTTCCCCGCCGCCACCATCAGCTACGACAGCGCCCCCAGCGTGGCCCAGGGCGACGCCCTGAAGGCGGTGCAACAGGCGGCGCGCGACCTCCGCATGCCCGAAACGGTCCGCACCGAGTTCGCCGGCAACGCCCGCTGGCTGACCCAGAGCCTGGAGACCCAGCCCTACCTGATCGGCGCCGCCTTCCTGGCGATCTACATCGTGCTCGGCGTGCTCTACGAAAGCCTGACCCAGCCGATCACAATTAT
Source organism: uncultured Alphaproteobacteria bacterium (assembly GCA_963709085.1). Taxonomy (GTDB): domain Bacteria; phylum Pseudomonadota; class Alphaproteobacteria; order Acetobacterales; family Acetobacteraceae; genus Rhodovastum. The sequence continues at coordinate 829,060 of CAVPVB010000007.1, read as the reverse complement.
ATCTACCCTCCCCTCGGCCGGCCTGGGGGCGCTGCTGGGGCTGCTGGTGACCGGCAGCGACCTGTCCATCATGGGCATCATCGGCATTCTGCTGCTGATGGGCATCGTGAAGAAAAACGCCATCATGCTGGTCGATTTCGCCCTCGAACAGGAACGCCGCTACGGCCGCACCAAGCTGGAGGCCATCTACGCCGCCTGCCTGGAGCGGTTCCGCCCGATCATCATGACCACCCTGGCGGCCTTGCTCGGCGCGGTGCCGTTGGCGGTGGGCTTCGGCGCCGGCGGCGAACTGCGCCGCCCGCTCGGCATCGCCATCATCGGCGGCCTGATCGTCAGCCAGGCGCTGACGCTCTACACTACCCCGGTGGTGTATCTGGCGCTGCAACGCCGGCGGCGGCACGCTGTGGCGCTGCCGGCCGAGTAATCCGCGCCGCGTGCCGGCAACGGGAGAGCAGGCCATGCCCAGGCTGGAATTGCTGACCCCCGACGAAACCGCGTCGGCCGATCGGGCCGCAGTGGTGCTCGGCCACCCGGTCGCCGGACTGATGGAGAATGCCGGCCGGGCGGTGGCGCGCGCCATGCGGGCGCGGCTGCGTCCCTGCCGCACCCTGGTGCTGTGCGGGCCGGGCAATAATGGCGGCGACGGCTACGTCGCCGCTCGCCATCTGTCCGCCGCCGGCTGGCCGGTCTGGCTGGCGGCGCTGGCCCCGCCGCGCGGCCCGGCCGCCGAAGCGGCAGCGCGCTGGCGCGGCCTGCGCGCCCCCTTCACCCCCGACTCCGCCGCCCGCGCCGACCTGGTGGTCGATGCGGTGTTCGGCGCCGGCCTGACGCGCGACCTCGATCCCGACCTCGCCGATGTGCTGCGCGCCGCGCGCCGCGTGGTCGCGGTGGACGTGCCCAGCGGGCTGGACGGCGCCACCGGCGCGGTCCGCGGTTTTGCCGCGCCGGCGGAGCTGACCGTGACCTTCTTCCGGTTGAAACCCGGCCATCTGCTGCTGCCCGGCCGCATCCTGTGCGGCGAGACGGTGCTCGCCGATATCGGCCTGCCCAAGGCGGCCCTGCCGGCCGGCACGCAGACATGGCGCAACCACCCGTCGCTGTGGAAGCTGCCGGTGCCCGACCCGGCCGGCCACAAATACAGCCGCGGCCACGTCACCGTGCTCGGCGGCGCCAGCATGACCGGCGCCGCCCGTCTGGCCGCCTCTGCCGCCCGACGGGCCGGCGCCGGCATGGTCACCATCGCCGCCGCCGGCTCGGCCGACATCTACCGCGCCGGCGAGCCCGGCCTGATCGTGGACGAACGGCCGATCGAGGCCCTGCTGACCGACCCCAGGCGCAACGCCTGGGTCTGCGGCCCCGGCCTCGGCCCCGAAGCTGCGGATGCTGTGTTGCCACCGCTGCTGGCCGCCGGCCGCCTCGTGGTGGTGGATGCCGACGCCCTGACCCTCTGCGCCGGCACCCCCGACCGCCTGCGCGGTGCCGCCGTGCTCACCCCGCACGAAGGCGAGTTCGCCCGCGTCTTCGGCCCGCCGGGAGCGGACCGGCTGGCTTCGGTGCGGGCGGCTTCGGTGCGCACCGGCGCGGTGGTGCTGCTGAAAGGGGCCGACACCATCGTCGCCGCCCCGGACGGCCGCGCCGTGGTGAACGACACCGCCCCCCCCTGGCTCGCCACCGCCGGCGCCGGCGACGTGCTGGCCGGGGTGATCGCGGCCCTGCTGGCGCAGGGGATGCCGGCCTGGGAGGCCGCCTGCGCCGGGGCGTGGCTGCATGGGCGGGCGGCGGCGCTTTGCGGGCCGGGGCTGATTGCGGAGGATCTTTCCGGCCGGCTGGCTGCTGCGGTGGCGGAGGCGAGCCGCGCCGGCCAGGAGGCTGACCATTCTTGCGGCGGATACCATGAAGGCGGGACAACGCCCTTTTCGTCGTGGGATGTCTAGGGTGGTGAATAGACGAAATTAGAGGTCGGCTGTGGACCAGCGTTTGCAGCGTCCAGTAGGTCGATGACAGTGACGTTCAGAAGTTCAGTGCAATCCGCGGCATCAGCAATTGTTCGTCGTGGAAAGTCCGCCCTTGACGGCAATTTCTTGCCAGTTAGCATACCTAATTGTTTTGAAATGGCCACTTGAACCGGGGATCGCGTTAGCACCGAAACTGCTACTTCAGCCGGCATCATGGGCCTTCCAGCGATATTTCTGAGGCGATCATAGATTCCCATGCAGCAGCCAAGATACCCTGCTAGCTCCAACGGTGTCAGTGTAATCTGGCCGGTACGATCTACAAAAAACAAGGTTAGCTCGACTACGCCCTCGCGGAGGGCTCTGAATTCCGAATGACCGATACTCCACGACGACTCCTGGCGAACTCCTCCAAGAAATCTCTCTGAACGCCCGTACTCTGGCCATAAACCGTCAATCTTAACATGTGTCGCCGAGCCATGCGCTATTTGCTCCGCAATACAGGTTTTCGGCGGAATCAGTGGATCAAACGTTGCGATCCGCGTTATCCCGAGATCGTCGTGAGCGCAAATCGTGATACGAATGCCGTAGGCACTGAGCTTCCGCTGGCCCAACCAAGATTCAATCCGGCTATCTTCGGTACCGCCAGTAATGTTGATGTCAATTTGTGATGTTAGGAAATTGCGAAAGGCCGGTTCCAGCCCTTCCACCCGCGACGCGAGTGTCGCTCGCACTTCGTCGAAGCGACGCGCATTTCGCAGAACCATTTCGTGCACCTCCGGCATATTCATAGGCATGCACTTGTCGCTGCGCCGGACAGGGACCTGAAGCGTGCCAATGACTCGATGCGGGCCAAGGCGGGATGGCTGAACTTCGATCACGAGGACACCGCCGCCAAGGCCATCGGTTTCAATTGCTCGAACCTCGACCTGGGGCAGCCGAGGTTCGACGCAGGACAGCAGGTAGTCGCGGAAACGTCCTTCGAGGTCTGCTATGCGGGGCAACGGGCAAACTGCCTTCGCCAACGTCGTATCGTCTTCCTCATCCATACCGAGGAAGAGCTGCCCACCTTGCGCATTGGCAAACGCGACCACTTCTTCAAGCAGTTTGTCACGGCCGTGTTCACCGAGCGGCTTACCGGACCACCATGCGTCACGTGCAAGAACGATGCCTTTCGCCGCTTGTTCACGCTGACTCTTTTTGTGCACAGGGATATCGACCTTGAACTCGAGCCGAACCCCTTCGGCATCGCGTCCAATCATCGCATCAAGGTCTGCGTGCGTAATCAGTCCGATCGGCATTAACCCCATCCTCGTACCTTCGCACCTTCGCATGACCGTTCAACGAACGATACGCTACGCAAACCTATGCATCAAGGTGAGCAACCGTAGGGTCAGGGCGATCGCATTTGGAACGCTACGGCCGAATTTGCCGCCATCCGAGACTTCGGGACGCCGCAAACTTGGCCACAGGCCGCGAGATCGATCGTCGAATGACGCTTGCGGGCGTCAAAAAATCCAAATGCGATTGCCCTGCCGTAGGGTGGGTAAGCGAAGCGCCACCCACCAACGCAAGCCGCTGCTTGGGCAGGCGGTTCGGGATCGGGCATGATGCCGCAACGGCCATGGGAAAATAAGCGGTCATTGCACCTCGTTGCGTTGGTGGGTGGCGCTTCGCTTACCCACCCTACATTTCCGCCCAAACGGCGCCTTCCCACCCCTTCCACCCATCCAAACCACCACCCAACCCCGCCCGCGACGCCACCCGCAAACTCCCCTATCATCGCCGGCCGAGCGCGGAGGTTGAAAACCATGGACACACCGGTTCACGCGATCCTGCCAGCGTCGGACGAGACGCGGAAACTCGCCCTGCTGCGGCAGATCGAGCGCAAGCTGCTCTGGCTGTCGGCCTGGATGATCCATAACGCCAACCATGTCCGCCCCAACCGCGACGGGCTGAAGGTCGGCGGCCATCAGGCCTCCTGCGCCTCGGTCATTTCCATCATGACGGCGCTGTATTTCGAAATCCTCCGCCCGCAGGACCGGGTGGCGGTGAAGCCGCATGCCGGGCCGGTATTCCACGCCATCAACGCGCTGTTCGGCCGGCAGGTGCGCGAAAAGATGGAAGGGTTGCGCCAGTTCGGCGGCGTGCAGCCCTACCCCAGCCGCACCAAGGACGGGCCGGAGGTGGATTTTTCCACCGGCTCGGTCGGCCTGGGCGTCGCCATGACCAGTTTCTCCGCGCTGATCTCCGACTATGTGCGCCTGCACGGGCTGGCGCCGGTGCCGCTGCCCCCCGGCCGGCACATCGCCATCGCCGGCGATGCCGAACTGGACGAGGGCAACATCTACGAGGCCCTGCTGGAAGGCTGGAAGCACGACATCCGCAACGTCTGGTGGATCATCGACTACAACCGCCAGAGCCTGGATTCGGTGGTGCCCGACCGGCTGTTCGGCCGCATCGAGGGCCTGTTCCGCGACATGGGCTGGAACGTGGTCACGATGAAATACGGCCACCGCCTGCAGGCCGCCTTCGCCCGCGAGGACGGCGAGGAGCTCCGCCGCTGGATCGACGATTGCCCCAACAGCCTCTATTCGGCGCTGACCTTCCAGGGCGGCGCCGCCTGGCGGCAGGCGCTGCTGGCCGATCTGGGCCGCGCGCGCGGCGTGCGCGCCATCATCGACAAGCTGTCCGACGACGAGCTGGCATCGCTGATGACCAATCTCGGCGGCCACGACATCGAATACCTGATCGAAACCCTGCGCGCCGCCGACGCGGCCGGCGACCAGCCCACCTGCTTCATCGCCTACACCATCAAGGGCAAGGGCCTGCCCTTCGCCGGCCACAAGGACAACCACGCCGGCCTGATGACGAAGGAGCAGATGGAAGGCTTCCGCGCCGCCATGGACATCCGGCCCGGCCATGAATGGGACGCGTTCGAGGGGCTGGAGGCGAGCGAGGCGGAATTGCGCGCCTTCGTCTCCGGCGTGCCCTTCGCGACCGAACTCACCCCCTCCGGCCGATCATTGACCGCCCCGGTGGTCGCGGTGCCCGAGGTGCTGCCGCTGCCCAAACTCGCCGGCAAGAAAACCTCCACCCAGGGCGGCTTCGGCGAAATCCTGGCCGAGATCGGCCGCGGCCAGGGGGACCTAAAGGACCTCGCCGCCCATATCGTCACCACCAGCCCCGACGTGACGGTCTCCACCAATCTGGGACCCTGGGTGAACCGGCGCGGCGTGTTCGACCGGCACACCCGCAACGACGTGTTCCGCGACGCCAAGCTGGCCAGCGCCCAGCGCTGGGGCATGACGCCCGAGGGCCAGCACATCGAACTCGGCATCGCCGAGCAGAACCTGTTTCTCCTGCTCGGCGCCGCCGGCCTGGCGCCGTCGCTGCACGGGGCGCGGCTGCTGCCCATCGGCACGGTTTACGACCCGTTCGTCAACCGCGGCCTGGATGCGCTGATCTACGCCTGTTACCAGGATGCGCGGTTCCTGCTCGTCTCCACCCCCTCCGGCCTGTCGCTGGCACCCGAGGGCGGGCAGCACCAGAGCATCAACACCCCGCTGCTCGGCATGAGCACCGACCGGCTGGCCAGCTACGAGCCCGCCCATGTGGACGAACTGGCGATCCTGCTGCGGCACGCCTTCGTTCATATGCAACAGCCGGACGGCTCGGCGGTATGGCTGCGCCTGTCCACAAGGGCGATCGACCAGCCAACCCGCAACCTCGACCCCGCGTCGGTGATCGCCGGCGCGCACTGGGCGGTGCCGCCGGCGCCTTGTGCCCGCATCGCGCTCGCCTACCAGGGGCCGATCGCCCCCGAGGCGGAATCGGCGTTTGCCATCCTGCGCGAGGAAGCACCCGGCGCCGGGCTGCTCGCCATCACCAGCCCCGACCGGCTGCACGCCGGCTGGCTCGCCGCTTCACGCGCCCGCCGGGCCGGCGAGCGGGGGGCGATGTCGCATATCGAACGCATCCTCGCCCCGCTCGCCCCCGGCGCCGCCCTGGTAACCATCCTGGACGGCCACCCGGCGGCCCATTCCTGGCTCGGCGCGGTGCGGGGCAACCGGGTGGTGCCGCTCGGCTTCGACCATTTCGGCCAGAGCGGCGACATCCCCGACCTCTATCGCGAATACGGCCTGGACGAGGACACCATCCTGGACGCCTGCGCCCAGGCGCTGCTGGGGTGACCGCAACGGGGAGAAGGAAGGCCAGGGCTCTGCCCTTGGCGGGTCCAGGGCAGAGCCCTGGCCTTCCTTCCCCTGGTTGCGGCGACTCGGCCGCCCCTGGTTAACAATGCCCGCATGGACAGCGAGCATGCGGCCGTCGAGGATTTGTTCGGGACAACGCCGGAAGCGGTGCCCCCGCCGCGCCGGGCCGGCCACGGCCGGCCCGTGCATCTCTCCGGCTATGAACGCAAATCGCGCGACTTTTACGCGACCCCCACCTGGGTAACCGAGGCGCTGCTGCGTCACGTCCCTCTGCGCGGCCCGGTCTGGGAGCCGTGCTGCGGCACCGGCGCCATCTCGACGGTGCTGGAACAGCGCGGCCATCGCGTGGTCTCCACCGACATCGCCAACCACGGCTACGGCACCCCCGGCATCGACATTTTCTCCCGCACCGCCATGCCGGAGGGCTGCCGGGCGCTGGTGACCAACCCGCCCTATGGCGACACCGGCTCGCATGTCGGCCAGGAGAAATCGCCCGCCGCCATGCTTGGCTTCGTGCGCCACTGCCTGGCGCTGGCCGCCCCGGTGGCGGGGCAGGTGGCGCTGCTGGTGCGGTTCCAGTGGATCGCCGGCAAGCGCGCCGCCGCGCTGATGAGCGAAGCGCCCTGGAGCGCCGTCATCGCCCTCACCCACCGCATCCAATGGTTCGAAATGGGCGAGCGCACCAACACCGCGCAGCACCATCACGCCTGGGTCGTGTTCGACTTCGCCCGCACCGAAGCGGGTCCGCCGGCGCTGCTGTTCGCTGAGTGAAGCCCCCCTCTGCGCCCACGTCATCCGATTGACACGACTCGAGCCAATTCCGCATCTTGTGTCCCGTCGCGGTTGAACATCACAAGATGTAGGAGTTTCCCTGATGGACGGCTCAATTGCCCCCGGTTTGCTGCTCGCCGTCCGCGAGACTTCTGTCCCGCCTTGATCAGACCAGGCGCGCCTCGGCTTTCGGCACCGCGAAGCTGCCGCCGCGCGCGCTGGAAGTCGGCATGGGGCTGGCGGTGGCCCGCCGCACCGTGTTCCGTCCCGAGGATGGCGAATGCTTCGGCCGCGTCGCCGACCGGGTGGCGGCGGGCAACATGTCGCTGCTCGGCCGACCGCTGACCGGGGCCGAGCAGGACGAGCAGGCGCGCCTACGCAACGCCATCGCCACCGGCGCGCTGATCACCTCCGGCCGCCATTTGCAGCATGGCGACGCGGACCAGGCCAGCCGGAACATGGAGGTGTTCACTAACTGTGCCACCGCCATCACCAGCTTCGCCAAGTTCTACCTGCTGCTGAACGGCAGCGGCGTCGGCCGCGCCTATGATGACGAGCTGGTGGCGGTGGACTGGGCGGGGGCGCCGGAAATTCTTCTCCACCTCTCGCCCGCGCATCCGGACTATCCGCGCAGCGAGGCAGATTTGCACCGTTTCGCCGCCGAGCTGGCGCTGCCGGACGAGACGGCCGACACCGCGGCCATGCGCGGCTGGATCGCCCGGGAATTACTGGCCGATCTGGCGCACGCCCCGGCGGATGCCATCGTCCACCACGTGGCCGACAGCCGCGAAGGCTGGGCCAAGGCGATCGAATTGCTGGAAAGCCTCGCCTTCCAGGGCGCCCGCACGACCAAAATCGTGTTCGACCTCTCCGCCATCCGCCGGCGCGGCGCGCCGATCCGCGGCATGCAGGGCCGCCCGGCCTCCGGCCCGATCTCCCTGCTGCGCGCCCTGCTGAACATCCGCCGCCACGTCATCGAGCCGGCGCGCGCCCGCGGCGCCGATCTGCCGCTCTGGGAACAGGCGCTGCTGGTCGATCACCACCTCTCGGTCGAGGTGCAGGTCGGCGGCGCCCGCCGCGCCGCCCGCATGGCCACGAAAAGCTGGCGCGACCCCGGCATCTTCCGCTTCATCCGCTGCAAAAGCGAAGGCGGCATGTGGACCGCCAACCACTCGGTCATGGTCGATGGCGAATTCTGGCAGCACGTCGCCCGCGCGACCGACCTGATCGCCGACGGCGCATCGCCGGACAACCTCGCCCCGCTCACCCGCCACGCCCTCGATGTGTTCGAGGACGTCACAAGGTGCGCCTACATCAATGGCGAGCCCGGACTGATCAACGGCGACCGGCTGGAGGACCACCGCACCGGCAGCGCCTGGGAAAAGCCGGTGCATGCGGACGGGCGCGATTTCCGCTCGATCCGCTACCAGGTGGACCACGCCGCCGGGCTGCTGGCCGCGCTGTCCGCCCGCGCCAACGCGGCGCGCTTCCCGGTCACCACCAACCCGTGCGGCGAGATCGTGCTGCACGTCACCGGCGGCTATTGCGTCATCGCCGATTTCGCCCCGCTGCTGGCCTGCCCGGGCGCGCCCGAGGAGTACGTGCCGGGCTGCATACCGGCCGGCGACGCGGCGCTGTGGGATGCGCGGGTGGAGGAAGCGGTCCGGCTGGGCGTGCGCTTCCTCAGCCGCGCCAACACCATGGACGCGCTGTATGCCGAGGAGGTCAAACGCACCAACCGCATGGGCATCGGCCCCACCGGCCTGCACGAATGGGCCTGGGTGCGCTTCGGCCTCGCCTTCGACGACCTGCTGGACGAAACCCGCTCGGCGCCGTTCTGGGACATGCTGGCGCATTTGTCGGCGGTGGCGAAGCAGGAGGGTGACGCCTATGCGGCCGAGCTGGACCGTCCGGCGCCGTTCACGGTGACCACGGTGAAGCCGGCCGGCACCACCAGCAAGCTGTTCGGCCTGACCGAGGGCGCCCACCTGCCGGCGCGCCGGCAATATCTGCGCTGGGTGATGTTCCAGGGCACCAAGGATGCCACCGGCACCTGGACCCGCGACAGCGACCCGTTATTGGGCCAGTACGAGGCGCGCGGCTACCCGATCCGCACCCTGACCAGTTTTCCCAACATGTCGATCGTCGGCTTTCCCACCCTGCCGCTGATGCAGCGCCTGGGCCTGGGCGACCGCCTGGTCACCGCCCCCGAAGCCAGCCCGGCGCAGCATTACCGCTGGCTGGAACTGCTCGAACGGCACTGGATCGGCGCCGAACGCGGCAACCAGGTTTCCTACACGCTCAAGGTATTCACCGACCTGCACGGTCTGGAAGCGTTCCGCGCCATCGTGCTGGCGAACCAGCCCCGCATCCGCTGCTGCGCCGTGCTGCCAAGCCGGCCGGACCACGAGCTGGGCTACGAATACCTGCCCGAAGAGGAGGTGGCGGAGGCACGCTTTACCGAAATCGTCGCGGACATCCGCGACCCGGCGCTGCACGAAATGATCGACCTTGCGCATCTGCAGTGTGCTGGGGGGGGTTGTCCGATATGAGTCTCTGCCCGAAAGTGCTCGAATTCTCTTTTCACGACATATAGGCCGTGCTGATCTAGCACAGCTAATGCAGGGGATTAGCAAGTCAAATACCGTCGCCTTCATGCAGGAGAAATATGTATGTCGTTGTTGGTCCCCCATCTCCGCGATCATGACACAAGCAACGAACAAATGCCGTTAGCAGTATGGTCTGTTCAACAGCGATGCGCGGTCGACAGGATCGTCGGAGGGCGTTTCGCCGCATCCTACGACTTCGTTCCGCAGTATCGGCTGAACGCCACACGCTGGATGGCCGACCAAATGCGAAAACAAGGAATATCTCTCAAACGCGACGATGCTCCCATTTGGGTGTTCCTGGATCGGCCACCATCACCGGACGACCCAAGATGGGGCTCCCCACCTCTCGGCGCAGAAATGCGTCTGCTGAGCCTTTCCATTCCTCGGGGAAGGATGCTCATATCGTTCCACTATCCATGGGCGTGCCACTTTCTCCCGACATACCCAAGGTTGGTGCTATGTGCCAGTGACGCGGATCGCGCGGACCAAGATGCCGTAGCCAATCGGATCGACCAAGAGAGAGCGGAGGCCAGTTGGCAGAAGCTCTTCGACCTCGAACTGCTAGAAAGCCCTTCGCTCGCTTGGTCAAACCATCGCAGCAAAGGAATCAGTCCTACACGAGAAGAAGAAGTCCTGCTTCAAGCAACCGTTCCGTACCTGTGCCAAGACGATCTTGTCGAGATTCTCGAAATTTGGTAGTCGATCGGCTTAAATATTGAACCCATACTGCAAAGGTTCTTTCGTACGACCCATCGGCCCCCAGCGTAAGGCACCCAGGTGTCAGGCTGGCGGTGCGGTTGAGCCGCCAGCCTGTGGGCACGAGATTTCCGCGACAAGGGATTGGGCTATGGCTGTGCAGCGCGCCCCATCGAACCGGAGGTTTGGACCGATTCGACACCTCCCCTACCTGCGGACAGAATAGAAACAGGTCCTGCGGACTGGAACAAGGCGGGTCCGGCGGACGAGGCCGGAACAGGGTCTGGCTGGGGCGGGAGGATTCGAACCTCCGCATGGCGGAATCAAAATCCGCTGCCTTACCACTTGGCGACGCCCCATCCGTGCAGGCTGATTAGGCGACCCGGCACACCACAGCAAGCCCCGTCGCACAGAGCAAGGAAGGCCAGGGGCTCTGCCCCTGGACCCCGCTAAGGGCGGAGCCCTTAGAACCCATTCAGTTTAAGGGCTTTGGGAAGAGGGGGGTGAGGAGGAGCCGCGGCATCTCCTCACCCCCCTCTTCCCAAAGCCCTTAACGAGCGGGTCCAGGGGCCTCTCGGCCGTCGCGCCGAAGGCGCGCTACGCGCGACGGCGGGTCCAGGGCAGCGCCCTGGCCTTCCTTCACCCGGCTTGCCCTGCCCCGCCCCAAGCCCACCAGCCCGGGCGACGCACCCGCCCGGCCGCTTCGCCCGCTTCGGTGGCATCGGCGAACACCCCGAAGCAGGTCGCCCCCGACCCGCTCATCCGCGCCAGCAGGCAGCCCGGCGTGGCCCGCAACGCCGCCAGCACCTCGCCGATCACCGGGCACAGCGCCACCGCCGGAATCTCCAGATCATTGCCCAGCGCCGCCAGATCGCGCGCCATCGCCGCCGCATCCGGCCAGCCGGCCGGCAGCGCGGCGGGGTCGGAAAACCCGCCCGCGCGGGCGCGGAACACCGAAGGCGTCGCCACCGCCACGCCGGGATTAACCAGCACCATGCCGAAGGGCGGCAGATCCGGCGCGGGCGACAGCGCCTCGCCCACCCCGCCCATGCGCGCCGGGCGGGAGGTCAGGCACACCGGCACGTCCGCCCCCAGCCGCAACGCCAGCGCGTGCAGCGCCGCCTCGTCCGCCACCACCCCCCACAGCCGCGCCAGCAGCCGCAACGTGGCGGCGGCGTCGGCCGAGCCGCCGCCGATGCCGGAGGCCACCGGCAGCGTCTTCACCAGCGTCAGCCGTGCGCCCGCCTGCGTCCCCGTCAATGCGGCCAGACCGCGCGCCGCCCGCAGCACCAGATTGTCGGGCTCGGCCTGCAACGCGCCGCCGAAATCCCCTTCCAGCGCGAGCGAAAACGCCGCGTCCCGCGCCGCGCGCAGGGTGTCGCCAACGCACGGAAAAACCGCGAGGCTGTCGAGCAGGTGGTAGCCGTCGGCGCGGCGGCCGACCACGTGCAGGAACAGATTGACCTTGGCCGGCGCGGCTTCAGCGAACGGCACGGCGGCGGCAACAGGATGCGGGGGCCGATCCAGCCCGAACGATTGACATCAGGCCATCAGGGAACGGCGTTGGCGGCCGGCCGGGCCGACGGCAAGGCGGCGGCGATGCCCAGGGCCTGCTCGCTCTCGCGCAGCTTCGCCTCCAGCTTCGGCACATCCTCGGGCTCGGGGCTGAGGTTCAGCGCCCGGCGCCATTGGAACAGCGCCTCCTGCCGGCGGCCGGCGGCCCAATAGGCGTCGCCCAGATGACCGTTGATGGTGGCATCCTCCGGCAGCAATTCGACCGCGTGCTCCAGCGTCGTCACCGCGCCGGATTTGTCGCCCTGGCGCAGCATCACCCAGCCCAGGCTGTCGACGATGGCGCCGTCATTCGGCCGCTGCTCCACCGCGCGCTCGATCATCTGTCGCGCCCGGGGCAGATTGCGGCCCTGCTCGGTCCAGGAATAGCCGAGATAATTCAGCACGAAAGGCTGATCCGGGGCGAGGCTGAGCGCGGTCATGAAATCGGCCTCGGCGCGGGTCCAGTCCTTGGTCCGTTCCAACGCGATGCCGCGATCATAGAACAGCGGCCAGTCCAGCCGGCCGGGCTTGGCGATGCGCGCCACCGCCTTGTCGTAGGCGGCCACGGCGTCGGCGTAGCGGTGACTGGCGCGCAGGATATCGCCCTGGCCGCCATAGGCCTCGGGCCGGTCGGGATAGTCGTGGGCGATCTGCTCCAGCTGGTGCAACGCTTCCTCGGACCGGCCGGTCTGCTCGGTCAGTTCGGCGCGGTGCAGGCGGACGACGGCGATCAGCGGGTCGTCGGCGGGCACGGAAGCGAGCAGTTGCAGGGCGGTGGCGGGATGCTTGGACGCATCCAGGATGTCGGTCGCCATCAGCCGGGCAGCGGTATCATCGGGCCGCAGGTCCAGCGCCAGGCGCAGCATCAGCATGGCCAGCTCGCTGGCATCCTGCTGACGCAGCGCCGAGGCCATGACCAGATAGGCCTCCGCCAGCCCATCGGTCGGACGGCGGATCACCCGGTTGCCCGCATTCGCCACCAGCGCCGGCAGCGCGATCGCGATTTCCGGATTGAGGGCAGCGGTGGCGTTCAACGTGTCCGCCGCCTCCGCCGGATGGCCCTGGCGCGCCTGCCAGCTGGCCAGCAGCCGGGCGAGTTCCAGCGTCGGCGCGCCATATTCGGACTCGGCGATCCGGTACAGCCGCGCCGCATCGGCCGTACGGCCGGCCAGATCGGCGATCAGCGCGCCGTGCAGCGCATAGACGAAGCGGGAGCGCTGGCCCTCGATGAACGGCCGCAGCGTCGCCAGCGCGGCATCGGTGCGGCCGGCCCCCTGTTGCACCCAGGCCACCAGCAGCGGCTGCAGCAATTGCGTCAGGCCCTGGCGGGGCAGCGCCGCGTAGCGGCTCTCCGCCGCGTCCCAGTTGCCGCGGGCGGCATCATGGCCGGCCAGCAGCAGTCTGCGCGCTCTGGTTGTCCGGCTGGTTCTGCGCCAGCCGCACCGCCTCGGGCCGCCCGGCCAGCAGGCAGGCCAGGAAAGCCTGCTGGCGCAGCTCGGGGCTGTCCGGATCGAGCGCCAGCCCGCGCAGGAATTCGTCCGGCGCCACCTCGAGGTCGTTGTCCATCGCCGCGAACCGGCCGGCCAGAAAGGCACCGGACACGGTGTGCTCGCCGCCGCGTGGCTCCTCCGGCCCGGCCATCGCGGCGTGCGACAACGGGTTGGAGGCCGCGCAGGCCGACAGCAGCGACAGCGTGAGCAGGAGAAACCGGCGGATCGAACGACCGTGTTGCATTTTTTCACCCTAACAGCGCCGTTCGCACTTCGCCAAGCTGACAAGGTGCCCGCGCGCCCTATTTACATCCCGCCCGGGTAGACTGGCCCGCCGCCGCCCTCCGGCGTCACCCAGTCGATATTCTGCGCGGGGTCCTTGATGTCGCACGTCTTGCAATGCACGCAATTGGTAAAGTTTATCTGCAGCCGCGGGGCCCCTTCCTCGGCGCCGACGATTTCATAAACGCCGGCCGGGCAGTAACGGGTCTCGGGACTGCGGTATTGTTCCCAGTTCAGGGTGATCGCCAGCGCCGGGTCACGCAGATGCAGATGGGGTGGCTGGTTTTCCGCATGCGTGGTGTTGCTGATGAACACCGAGGATAGCCGGTCGAAGGTCAGCACTCCGTCGGGTTTCGGGTAGGCGATCGGCGGCGCGATATCGGCCGGCCGCAGCGTGGCGTTGTCGGGCCTGCGATGATGCAGCGTCCAGGGCGCGCGGCCGCGAAATAGGTAGGTGTCGAGCGCCGCGTTCACAAGCCCGCCCCACAAACCCCATTTGGAAAAAGCCGGGCGGACGTTGCGCACCTGGTACAGCTCGTCCCACACCCAGCTCGCCTGCAGCCGCGATGTGTAGGAGGCCGGCTGGTCCTGGTCGCTCGCCAGCATCTCGGCCACCGCCTCGGCCGCCACCGTGCCGGACTTCATGGCGACATGAATGCCCTTGATCTTCGGCACGTTGAGGAACCCCGCCGTGTCGCCCACCAGGCAGCCGCCCGGAAAGCTCAACTGCGGCAGCGACTGAAAGCCGCCCTCGGCGAGCGCCCGCGCGCCATAGGCGATGCGCCGGCCGCCGGCGAAATGCGGGCGGATGGCGGGATGGGTCTTGAGCCGCTGCATCTCCTCGAACGGCGACAGCCAGGGGTTCGTATAGTCGAGCCCGACCACCACCCCGTAGGCCACCAGATTTTCGCCGAAATGGTACAGGAACGAGCCGCCATAGGTGGCGCTGTCCAGCGGCCAGCCGGTGGTGTGGATGATCAGGCCGGGCTTGTGGACCTCTTTCGGCACTTCCCACAGCTCCTTGACGCCGATGCCGTAGGTCTGCGGGTCGCGGCCGTCGCGCAGGTTGAACCGCGCCAGCAGCCGCTTGGTCAGGCTGCCGCGGCAGCCCTCGGCGAAGATGGTGCAGCGCGCCCGCAACTCCATGCCGGGCTGGAAGTTCGGCCCCGGGACGCCGGTTTTCTCGCGGCCCATGTCGCCGGTGGCGATGCCGACCACCCGGCCGCCCTCCTCCAGCACCTCGGCGGCAGCGAAGCCGGGATAGATTTCCACCCCCAGCGCCTCGGCCTGCTGGCCGAGCCAGCGGCACACATCGCCCAGGCTGACGATGAAGTTACCGTGGTTGTGCATCTGCGGCGGCGTCGGCAGGCGCAGCGCATGTTTCCGGGTCAGGTAGAGGAACCGGTCGTCCTGCGCCGGCGTGGTCAACGGCGCCCCGCGCTCGCGCCAGTCGGGCAGCAATTCGGTGAGGGCGCGCGGCTCCATGACCGCGCCGGAGAGGATATGGGCGCCGACTTCGCTGCCCTTCTCGACCACGCAGACCGTCAGGTCGGGGGCGATCTGGCGCAGCCGGATGGCGGCCGCCAGGCCGGCCGGCCCGGCCCCCACGACCACCACGTCGAATTCCATTCTTTCCCGGGCCGCAGCGTCGGACATCGCTTCCCTCCGTCGCCCCACCATGGGGCCTCTGGCGCTGCTTATGGCGGCGGAACCGGTTGCAAGGAAGCGCCGGTTTGGCGATGACTGCCGCATGGACGCACTGGCAGCGCTGCGGCTGCAGATCGAATGGGGAGCGGACGAGGCGCTGGACGAGGCGCCGGTGGACCGTTTTTCGCTCGCCGCGCGGCCGGGTCCGGCCCAGCCCCCGGCGGCCGGCGCGACCGCAACCCGACCGGCGGCGTCCCCACCGGCCCCGGCCCTGGCCCCTGCCCTGCCGGCCGCGGCTCCGGTGCTGCGCGCCCAGGAGGTCGCCGCGGCGGCGCGCACCCTGGCCGAACTGCGCGCCGCCCTGGCCGGCTTCGACGGCTGCAAGCTGGCCGCCACCGCCACCAACCTGGTGTTCGCCGACGGCAACCCCGAGGCCGGGCTGATGCTGGTGGGCGAGGGTCCGGGCGCCGAGGAGGACCGCATCGGCAAACCCTTCGTCGGCCCATCCGGCCAGTTCCTCGACCGCATGCTGGCCAGCATCGGCCTGGACCGGACGCAATTGCTGATCACCAACCTCATCCCCTGGCGCCCGCCCGGCAACCGCAACCCGACCGACAGCGAGGTGCTGATCTGCCTGCCGTTCCTGCTGCGCCACATCGCCCTGGTGCGGCCGCGGCGGCTGGTGCTGCTGGGCGCGCTCGCCGCCCGCGCCCTGACCGGCAGCACCACCGGCATCACCCGGATGCGCGGGCGCTGGATCGACGTGACCATTCCCGGCCTGCCCGAGGCGGTACCGGCGCTGCCCATGCTGCACCCGGCCTACCTGTTGCGCACTGCGGGCGCCAAGCGTCTGGCCTGGGCCGATTTTATCCAGCTCCGGCGCACGCTCGACGCCGATGTGAAAAATTTGTGAATGAAGAATGGGCGATAAACCGCTGGGAAATAGCAACGCGTCGCAAAAATAAGACTTTCTTCATGTCAAAGTGTTGCGCAACGTGAATTTCCCGTGTAGGGGCGACCCTATGCGAGGAACCGAACGGACAAAATCCCCCTTTCCCGCAGCCCGGGCGCTGATCGCCGGTGCTGCCATCCTGGCCGGAGCCGCAGCGCCCCGCGCCTTCGCCCAAACCGAAGCCGGCCTGCCCGGTGGCGACGATACCGCCCTGGCCATCCCCCGTCTGGCGACACGCCAGCACCAGGGCGTGGCCCTGCCGCAGCCGCTGCCGCACAGCGAGGCGGCGCGGATTCGCCATATCTTCGCCCTGCAGCGCGCCGGCGAGCTGCGCGCGGCGGCGACCGAGGCGGCGCTGCTCGACCCCGACATTACGGTGGCCGGGCTGGCCCTCGGCCGCTCCATGCAAGGCTACATTCAGGCCGACCGCGATCTCGGCCCGTTCACCCGGCCGGGGACCGAGGAACTGCAAGCCTGGCTGGCGCAGTGGTCGGACCTCGCCGATGCGCCGTCGATGCATACCCTGCTGATGAACCGGGCGCCCCGCGGCGCCAGGCTGCCGCCGGCGCCCGCCACCGTCATGCTGTCGGCCGAGATACCGGCCCCCCCCGCCACCGCCCCGGTGCCGGAGGAGACCGAACCGGTGGGCGAAATGCCGGCGCGCAATCCGGCGCTGGACCACGACGTGTACGACGCCGCGCGCTCGCGCCGGCCGGAGGCGGTGCAGCGCCTGCTGGCGCACACGCGCGGCCTCTCGCCCGTCTATGGCGCGCTGCTGCGCGGCGAGGCGGCGCAGATCCTGTTCACCCTCAATCGCGACCAGGAGGCCTATGACGTGGCCGCCCCGGCCGCGCTGGCCTGCGGTCGCGCCGCCGACACCTGCCACGGCGCCGCGCTGGCCGGCTACGCGGCGGGGCTGGCGGCCTGGCGCATGAACCGGCCCGACCTCGCCATGCCGGTGTTCGAGGCCGGCTGGCGGGCCGATCTGGCCACCTCCGCCCTGCGCGCCGCCACCGCCTTCTGGGCCGCCCGGGCGCATCTGCGGCTGCGCGACCCGGCCGGCTACGTGCCGTGGATGACCCGCGCCGCCGAGGAACGGCGCACCTTCTACGGCATGCTGGCGCGGCGCACGCTCGGGCTCGACATCGGCTTCGGCCCGGGCGGGCGGGACGCCCGCGAGACCCTGGGCGAGGCCGATATCGAGGCGGTGGCGGCGACGCCGCAGGGATTGCGCGCCTTCGCCCTGCTACAGGTCGGCCAGGACCACCGCGCCGAGGCCGAACTGCGCCGCCTCTGGCCCGTGGCGAAGGATGCCCCGGCGCTCGGCCGCGCCATCATGCTGGTGGCCGAGAATGCCGGGCTGGTGGAACTGGCCTCCCAGCTGGCCGATCTGGTGCAGTCCGCCGACGGGCGGCCGCGCGACGACATGCGCTTCCCGGTGCCGCGCCTGCGCCCGGGCGACGGGTTCCGCATGGACCCGGCGCTGGTCTATGGCATCACGCGCACCGAATCGAATTTCGACGCCGACCTGGCCTCCCCCGCCGGGGCGGTCGGGCTGATGCAGATCATGCCGGAAACCGCCGGCTTCATCACCCACGTGTCCTCCACCGCCGCGCTGTCCGGACGGCTGCGGGACCCGTCGCTGAACCTTGATCTCGGCCAGCGCTATGTGGACTACCTGGCCGGGCAGGACATGATCAGCGGCGACCTGCTGCGGCTGCTGGCCAGCTACAATGCCGGCCCCGGCAACGTCGCCCGCTGGAACACCACCCTGCGCGACGGTGGCGATCCGCTGCTGTACATCGAGGCGATCCCGATCGACGAGACCCGTGCCTATGTGCCGCGCGTGCTGGCCTATACCTGGATCTACGCCGCCCGGCTGCATCTGGCCACGCCGACCCTGGACGAACTCGCCGCCGGCGGCTGGCCGCAGTATCATCCGCTGGAAACCAGACAGGAGCCGCCCGCCCGTCTGCACTGAAACGGCCGGCGGCGCACGGAGGCGCATGCATGGCCCGTATCGACGAGACCCGCCCGTTCATCCCGGTCAACATCGCCGTGCTGACGGTGTCGGACTCGCGCACCATCGAGAACGACACCTCGGGCGACACGCTGGCCGCCCGCATCACCGCGGCCGGGCACCATCTGGCAGCGCGCGCCATCGATAAAGATGACGTCGGCGCGATCACTCACCGCCTGCGCGGCTGGATCGCCGACCCGGCGGTGGACGTGGTGATCACCACCGGCGGCACCGGCGTCACCGGCCGCGACGTGACGCCGGAAGCATTCGAAGCCGTATTGGAGAAGAAAATAGAAGGTTTCGGTGAGCTGTTCCGCATGCTGAGCTGGCAAAAGATCGGCACCTCCACCATGCAGTCGCGCGCCCTCGGCGGGGTGGCCGGCGGCACCTACCTGTTTGCGCTGCCCGGCAGCCCGGGCGCGTGCAAGGACGGCTGGGACGATATCCTGGTCTGGCAACTCGACAACCGGCACCGCCCCTGCAATCTGGTGGAACTGATGCCGCGGCTGCAGGAGCATCTGACGGCGGAGGTGGGGGAGCCCGCAGGATAACCGGCGACCCATCGCGGATATTGACCGGCCGTCGCGGTCTGCCCGACGTCAGGCCGCCTGCTTCGGCCACGCCTGTCGGCCATCAGGGGCGTTCGCGCCGCGGGAACAGGCGGGACAGCGCGGTTCGGATCGATCCGCGTATCGTTGGCAGCAACAGCAAGCGCGCTGAATGCGGCGGTTCGAACATCGTCCGACCCCATTTTTGCCCGAGCGACTCGCGCAGGAGACCCGCCGCCGGCATGGCTGTCAGCACTTGCCCGGTCCAAAAACCGGGCATCGCCACTGAAATCGTCATCCGATACCAACGCGAGCAGGACGCAGGGAGCATGGCCGCATTTTTCACGTCCGGCTCGGCAAGCGCCACACACACTTTATGGAAGTATTTTGCTTCGGCCAAAATGCCGGACGATATCGAAATGACACGCGCCGTTTCATCTCGGCAAAGGAGTGAATAGGAATTTTCGTCACTGAACCTTGCGTTCGGCAGAGCCTTGGCAAGCAATTTAATCTGATCCGATATTTTTTCGCTGGGATGACGTCGGATCAATAGCGTATCGCACCCCTCCGCCGCGGCAGCAATTTGCCCGGCAAAGGAAGCTGGTTGCAGAAATTTGCCGTTCTGCACCATGGAGCGGTCGATATTGGTCTGACCGAAGAATACGGCGATCCGGCTGCCGATCCGCCCAGGGGGCCGGCGGCGGGCAAAAAAGGCGCGCAACTGCCCGGCATCGGCCCACACCAGATCCGCACACACTTCGGTTGCGCCGAGGCGCGCCGCCAGCGCCGGCACGTTCGTACGCGCCGCAAGAAATAAATCTTGTGCAAAACGAACCGGGTCTATGCTGATGTCGAGGAAGGGTATGTTGTACCGGCAAAGAAATCGTATCAGAAAAACCGGAAGTTCAAATCCAACGACAAAGTCGTCACGGATCAGATCGTCCAACCACGCCTCCGCCCCCGGCGGAACGGGATCGACCATCGTGGACGCCGCCCAGGCAGTAACCGACGGCTCCAGGCCAAGTCGTCGCATGAAATCGGCGACCTGATCGGCGTGCATCTCGGGATCCCACTCGCGCGACTTATAGCCAGCATCCACGAGCGCCCCTTCCAGGAGACCTCTCAGCCAGCGGCGATTGGGGGCATGGTGAAACAGGCCGTTTGCCGGGCTGCGGGTAAAATCGTCCAAGAACAGAATGTTCCTGCGACCCAGGCTCAGATCAGAACTGAGTTCTGCAGTGGCAGAACATTCGATATTCAAGACGGTCGCACCTCCCATGCCGGATCAATTCAAGCTCACAAGATGGATAAAACAATCATTCAGTCAATGTTAAGTTCAATGGCTCAATTTTTGCCATCGTCTATGATGACTCCTGCATGGATCGCAGATGACACGTCCGCAGGCCGCAGGTAATACGCAAGCCGCATGCCAGAATCGCAGCGCTGTATATCACTTTGTTTTCTCGCACTTTTCCGTGAGCTTGCCGAATGTTTTGGCAGAAAAATCGTCGGTTTTCCTGACAGCTCTGTCTGCTTCCCGGACAGCATGACCTCACCCCTCCTGGAAAATCCGCTCCCGCCCCAAAGCGGTCATCGGACAGGACCGCTGAGCGTACATCATCCGGCTCGCCCCATCGAAACGCTCCCCGCCACCCGCACCACAATCCCCTCCCGCCGCGCCCGCATCGCCGCATTCACCCCCGGCCCGCCCGGCACGCACGCAACGTCCAGTTGCGGGCACCCGGCCAGCACGGTGTCGGGCAGAATGCGCAGGCCACCAGCAGCGCGCACCGGGTCGAGCGTCTTCGCCAGCAGCAGCGTCATCGCCCCCGGCGCGGCCCGGAACACTTCATACGGCCCGGTGAGGTCGAGCTGCGTCATCTCCGGAAACAGCAGCAGGCCGATGCGGATGTCGGTCACGGCGGGTCCTTTCCGATGCCAGAGTGCCGGGGTCAGACTTTACAGGGTTTTCGGATTTACCAGCACGACCGGTCATGCCGTTGACAGGTTTCACAGCGCGCCCCGTATTCGACCGCTTATCTTTCGCCGCAATCGGGCAATACTCTTTCCCACAGCAAGAACGCGGCGCCGCCGCCACGGAGAAAAACAATGGGCGATTTTGATTTCGACGACGGTCTGGTGCATGGCCATCTCTGGGCTTCCGAGCCGTTCGGCCGCCCGCAGGTCCGACCGGAAAACGCCCCGCGCACCGAAATCTCCGCCAACGCGGACGAGGGCTACGATGACGGGCTGGTCCATAACCATGGCTGGGCGCGCAGCGCCTGACAGACGCAGCCGGCAAGACCAGGGGCTCTGCCGCCAGGCGAAGGCAGAGCCCGTCGGGTCTCGTTATTTTGACCTTTGATGCGACCCTCCCTACCCGGGTCGCCGCCGCCTGAGATGCAACCGGCCAGCGGAGTCGCGGCCTTCGGCGCCCATTCACCGGCGCGCCCGCCGACCGGATCGCGCAAAGCCGTCCGGCCAGAAAACCGGCCAAATCATGGGGCCAGCGGGCAGCAGCCCCTGGCCCTTTCGGCCGAACTCCTCGTGACAAGACGCGATCCACCTTGCCCCCGGCGCCGAATTCGGCAACTCCTGCGCGGCCGGCCGGGTTGTGCCCCGGACCGGTTGAGCCATCTATGACCTAACGATTCCGGATCAAGGCAGGACGCCCCACCATGGACCTCATCATCGGGCAGAAGCAGGCCGGCGGCGCCACGGGCGATGCCGGCGCCCTGATCGTCGACGGCGATCAGAAAACCTTCATGCAGGACGTGGTCGAGGCCTCCCGCACCGTCCCTGTCCTGGTCGATTTCTGGGCCACCTGGTGCGGCCCCTGCAAGCAGCTCACACCGGCGCTGGAAAAGGTCACCCGCGCCGCCGGCGGCCGCATCAAGCTGGTCAAGATCGACATCGACAAAAACCGCGGCCTCGTCCAGCAGTTCGTGCAGCTCGGCCTGCCGCTGCAATCGGTGCCCACCGTCGCCGCCTTCTGGCAGGGCCAGATCGCCGACCTGTTCCAGGGCGCGCTGCCGGAATCCGAGATCAAGCGCTTCGTCGAGGCCCTGCTGAAACTGGCCGGCGGCGCCATGCCCGCCGCCGACCTGATCGCCGAGGCGAAAACCGCGCTGGAGGAAGGCCGCCTCCAGGAAGCCGCCGAGCTGTTCTCCGCCGTCCTGCAGGAGGAGCCGGAGAACCCTGACGCCTGGGGCGGCCTGATCCGCACCCTGCTGGCGCTCGGCGACGAAGACCAGGCCAATGCGGCGCTCGCCGAGGTGCCGGCCAAGATCGCCGACCACGCCGAGGTGTCGGGCGCCCGCAGCGCGCTCGCTTTGGCCGTCGAGGGCCGCAAGGCGCGCGACCAGCTCGCCACCTTCCAGCAGCGCCTGGCCGCCGACCCGGCCGACCATCAGGCCCGCTACGACCTCGCCACCGCCCTGAACGCCAGCAATCGCCGCGAGGAAGCCGCCGACGCCCTGCTGGACATCATCCGCCGCAACCGCGCCTGGAACGAGGACGCGGCGCGACTGCAACTGCTCAAATTCTTCGAAGCCTGGGGCTTCGACGACCCCGCCACCGCGGCCGCCCGGCGCAAGCTCTCGGCCATCCTGTTCAGTTGATGTGACGCTGACATGGGCCACCTGCACCCCCGCCCGGAAGACCTCCCCGAGAGTTTTCCGGTCTTCCCGCTGACGGGGGCGCTGCTGCTGCCGCGCGGGCGGCTGCCGCTCAACATCTTCGAGCCGCGCTACCTCGCTATGATCGAGGAGGCGCTGGCGAACGGACGCATGTTCGGCATGATCCAGCCCGACCCGCAGGCGCCGCCGGTCGCCGCCGGCCTGGCGCTGTACCGGGTCGGCTGTCTCGGCCGCCTGTCCTCGTTCAGCGAGACCGAGGACGGGCGCTATCTGATCACCCTCACCGGCGTCATCCGTTTCGCGGTCGCCGAGGAATATCGCCCTGCAGCGCGGCTACCGCCGGGTGCACGCCGATTTCTCCCGGCTTCGCCGCCGATCTCGACGCCATCGCGCCGATGACCGGCTTCGACCGCCCCGCCCTGCTCGCCGCCCTGCGCGCCTCCTTCGCCCGCCGCGGCATCGAGGCGAACTGGGAGGCGATCGACGGCTTGGCCGACGAGGCCCTGGTCACCACGCTGTGCATGGCCTGCCCCTTCGAAGCGGCCGAGAAGCAGGCGCTGCTGGAAGCCGCCACGCCGGCGGACCGCGCCGCCGCGCTCGTCACCCTGCTGCAGATCGACATCCACGCCACGGGGACGGAAACTGCGCCGGCCCGGTCCCGGGCAAGCTGACGCGCCGGCGCAGGAGTTCCCGCCCATGACCGACACCCCGACCACCGCGCACGCCCCGGTGGACCCGCGGCTGCTGGAGATTCTGGTCTGCCCGGTGACCAAGCAGTCGCTGCAGTATGACCGTGTGCATAACGAGCTGGTCAGCCGCGCCGCCGGTCTGGCCTACCCGATCCGCGACGGCATCCCCATCATGCTGCCCGACGAGGCCCGCCATCTGGACGATGTCTAAGTGGCGTCCTCCGGACAACGCCTGATGCCCACACCGACCGAAATCCGCCTCCGACTGGCCGAAAAACGGCTGGAGGTTGATTTCGATGACGGCAGCCGGTTTTCCTTCCCGGCCGAGCTTCTCCGCGTCGAAAGCCCGAGCGCCGAGGTGCAGGGGCACAGCCCGGAGGAACACAAAACCGTGCCCGGCCGGCGCCATGTCGGCATCGTCTCGGTCGAACCGGTCGGCAACTACGCCGTGCGGCTGATTTTCGACGACGGCCACAACACCGGCATCTATTCCTGGGACTACCTGCACCGCCTGGGCCGCGAACAGGAGGCGCGCTGGCAGGATTACCTGAATGCGCTGGCCGCCAAGGGGCTCAGCCGCGACCCGGGGGGAATGGGGTGAAGGAAGGCCAGGGCTCTGCCCTGGACCCGCTAAGGGCGGAGCCCTTAGAACCCATTCGTTGAGGGCTTTGGCTAGAGCGGGGTCCAGGGGCCTCTCGGCCCTTGGCGGGTCCAGGGCAGAGCCCTGGCCTTCCTTCACCCAGCCGATCAGGCCGCCAGCAACCGCAGCGCCGTCACTCCTGCCGCCAGCACCGCCAGCACATCCGCGCGTGCCAGGGCCACGCAGCCTTCGGTGGGCGCGTAGTCCGCCCGCGCGACATGCAGAAAGATCGCCGAGCCACGGCCGCGCGCCACCGGCGCATCGTTCCAGCCCAGCACCCCCACCACGTCGTACAGCCCGTCGCGTCGCCACAATTCCTCGTGCCGGGCCGGATGCGGCAGGCGAATCTGGCGGTTGTAGTCGGCATGTTGCGGATCGTCGCACCAGCCATCCTGCTCGGCGATCGGCTCGCGCGCCACCGCGGCGCGCGGAATCGGCCCCCGGTCGGCGCGGTACAGCACCCGGCGCAGCGGCAGCAGACCGGCCGGCGTGGCGCCGTCGCCTTCTTCCTTCAGCACCCGCACGCCGCCGCGCCCGAGCGCGCAACGCCAGCGCAGGCCGCGCAGTTCCAACAGCCCCTGCGGGTGCACGATCGCCTCGCTCATCGCATCTCTCCAACGGCCGGCGGCGCCACCCGCGTCGCGTCAGCCCAGCAGGTGGCCGAACCGTTCCGCCTTGGTGGCCAGGTAGTGATCATTCACCCCGTTCGGGGCGAAGGTGTGCGGCTCACGCCGCAGCACGTCCACGCCGCAGGCCGCCAGCGCGGAGACCTTGTCCGGGTTGTTGGTCAGCAGCCGCAGCCGCCGCACCCCCAGCGCCTCCAGCATGGTGGCGGCCACCATGTAGTTGCGCTCGTCCGCCCCCCAGCCCAGCGCACGGTTGGCGTCCAGCGTATCCAGCCCGCGATCCTGCAAGGCATAGGCGCGCAGTTTGTTCACCAGGCCGATGCCGCGCCCCTCCTGCGCCAAGTACAGAAGTACGCCAGCGCCTTCCTCGGCCATCCGCCTGATGGCGCCGCGCAGTTGCGCCCCGCAATCGCAGCGCAGGCTGCCCAGCAAGTCGCCGGTGAAGCATTCGGAGTGCAGCCGCACCAGCGGCGCCTCGGCCGCCTCCGGCCGTCCGATCACGATGGCGAGGTGCTCCACCCCCGCATCCGGAGCCCGGAACGCCACGATGCGCGCATCCGGCGCGCCGTCCAGCGGCACCTGCGCCTCGGCCACCCGGGTCAGGTCCGCCACGATATCGCGTGGATAGGCCAGGATATCGGCCGCCGCCACCGCCTGCAGGTGCAGTTCGGCGGCACGCGCCGGGCCGTCGGCGCGCAGCGGAGCGGCCAGCACAGCCGGCAGCAGCCGCGCCAGCTTGGCCAGCGCCAGGGCCGCCTCCCCCGCCAGGAAATCCGGCCAATCCGGCGCCAGCTCCGGCTCCGCCGGCAGCATCTGCCCGGCGGTCGGATCGGCGAGGCCGCGCAGGCATTCCGGCTCGAACAGCGCCTCGGGCAGTCGCAGCGCCAGCGCCTCCTGACGCTGCGGCGCCACCGGCCGGTGCAGCACCGCGGCGGCCCGCGCCGGCGCCAGCAGCAGTATCGGGACTCCCTCGCCCACATGGCGAAGCTCGGCCAGCCCGCGCGCCCCCGCCGTCTCGGCGCCCAGCAGCACCAGATCGGGCGCCCCCCGCAACAGCACCGGCGTGCCGCGCCGCAGATCCGCCGCCGCCCGGTGCACCGCGCGCAGGCGCAGCACTGCCGGATCAGCCAGCCCCGGACCAGCCAAAACGGTCGCGCCGCCCTCGGCGGGCGCGGCAGCACTGCCGCCAGCGGAATCCTGTCGCAACGGCGTGAAGGTCATGCTCTTCCTGGATAACGTTCGCGGCCGGCCTGGTCAAGTCTTGTCCCAGCATTCCAATCACACCATCGCAATCGCACGCGCCCCTGCCGGCCGGATTGCATATGGCCAGCCTGGACAAACCGTCCGCCCGCGCCTCACGATAATGTGTGCGGCTTGCGGAACGACAAGCCCGCATTCAATTTGGGTGGTGCGATTTTGCCAGAGGCCTTGTCGTCACCATGTGATATAAATACCCTGCAATCTGCCGATTGTATGGCGCTTAATGAATGATGAAGAGGTTGGGGGGCAATGTCCCCCAGGGTCTCCTGACTCCGAGGGAAATTAGCGATGACCGGCGAACGGCCTATTCTCATCGTCGATGACGATTTGGCCTTGCAATCCATGCTCGCTGAGCAGCTTGCGGTGGATGGCGAGTTCGCCGCCACCGGGGCGGAAACCGCCGGCGAAGCCGAGGCCAAGATCGGCGCGCGGGATGCGCGGTTCGATGCGCTCATCCTCGACGTGCGGCTGCCTGATGCCGATGGTCGGGACCTGTGCGCCCGTCTGCGCCGCAACGGCATCAAGGTGCCGATCATCATGCTCACCGGCTCCGACCAGGAAGCCGACGTGGTGCGTGGCCTTGAATCGGGCGCCAACGACTACATCGCCAAGCCTTTTCGCCTCGCCGAGCTGCTCGCCAGGCTGCGCGCCCAGTTGCGCAGCTTCGAGAACAGCGAGGACGCGGTTTTCACCATCGGCCCCTACACGTTCCGGCCGGCGGCGAAGCTGCTGCAGGACCCGACCAAGAACCGCCGCATCCGCCTCACCGAGAAGGAAGCGGCCATCCTCAAATTCCTCTACCGGGCCGGCAGCAAGCCGGTGCTGCGCCAGATTCTCCTGAACGAGGTGTGGGGCTACAACTCGGCGGTGACCACCCACACGCTGGAAACCCACATCTACCGGCTGCGCCAGAAGATCGAGCCCGACCCCGCCAACGCGCGCCTGCTGGTCACCGAGGGCGGCGGCTACCGGCTGGACCCGGAAGGTGTGAAGCCCCTGGCAGCTTAGGAGCGGGGGGCTGAGGCCAGACCGGCCCGCACCGCCAGTTCCTGCAGCCCCGCATCGATGCTGATCACCGGCGCGTAGCCCAGCTCGCGCCGCGCCTTGGCATCGTTCACCGTGACCTCACGAAAGAACAGGTTCACCGTGGTGCGGGTCAGCGGCGGCCCGGATGCCGGCAGGAACGGCAGCGCCCGCCACAGCCCCTCGCCGGCCGCCGCCAGCAGGTCGGCCGCCCAGAGCGGCGCCCCGATGCCGCGGGCGCGCACGCCCTGGGTTGCCGCCAGCCGGGTCAGGAAATCGGCAAAATCGACCGGCGCGCCGTCGGTGACGAAATACGCCTCGCCGCCGCGCCCGCGCGCCTCGGCCAACAGCAGCCCGTGCACGACATTGGCCACGTGGCAGGTCGACATCAGGTGGTGCCGGTCGCCGAACCACAGGAACAGCCCGGTCCGCATCGCCGCCGCCAGCCGCGGCAGCAGGATTGTATCGCCGGCGCCCCAGACGAAGCGCGGCCGCACCGAGACGGTGCGCAGGCTGCCGCCATCCGCCGCCAGCCCATTCGCCGCCAGCCCATTCGCCGCCACCACCGCCCGTTCCGCCAGGCCCTTCGACCAGGGATAGGGACCGTTCGGCCGCGCCGGGTAAGGGCGGGTTTCGTCGGCATTGATGATCGGGCCGCCATCGGCCAGCACCGCCTCGGTGCCGACATGCACCAGGCACGCCACCCCGGCGTCGCGGGCCGCCGCCACCACGTTCGCGGTGCCCTGCACCGTATCGCGCGCGAACGCCGCCCGGTCGCCCCACAGCGCCACCCGCGCCGCCGCATGGAACACGGTGGAACAGCCCTGCATGCCCTGCGCCAGGGCGGCGGGGTCGGACAGATCGCCGCGCACCGGCTCGGCGCCAAGCCGCGCGACCGTCTCCGCGGCCTCGGCCGAACGCGCCAGCGCCCGCACCGTCCGGCCCTGCCGGACCAGTTCGTCCACCAGCCGGCGGCCGATGAAGCCCGAGCCGCCGGTGACGAAGGCCGGCGGCGCCGTCATCGGCCGGAAGCCGCGGCGGGCACCAGGGCCGCCAGCTTGGCCAGCAGCGCCGCCGCCCGGATCGGTTTGGCCAGATAGCCGTCCATGCCGGCCTCCAGATAATATTCCTTCGCTCCGGTCATCGCGTCGGCCGTCAGCGCCACCACCGGCACGTGCCGGCGCGGCGCCGGCAGGGCGCGGATCTGCTTCGTCGCCTCGATCCCGTCCAGCAGCGGCATCTGCACGTCCATCAGCACGATGTCGAATTCCTCCGCCCGCACCGCCGCCACCGCTTCCGCCCCGTTGCCGACCATCCGCACGGCGTGCCCGGCCTTGCGCAGCATGGCCAGCACGACCTGCTGGTTCACCGGATTGTCCTCGGCCAACAGCACACGCAGGCCGCCCGCCCCGCCCGCCGCCTCGACGGGCGCCGCGGTACCTCCGCCTCGGCCCCGAACAGCCCGGCCAGGCACTCCAGCAGATCGGCACGCCGGATCGGTTTTTCCAGCATTCCGTCCAGCACGCCGCCGACCCGTTTCCGCACCTCGGCATGCCCCGCCGAGGAGACCAGCACAAGCTTCGTATCGGCGCTGCCGGGGAGCGCCCGCACCCGCCCGGCCAGGGCGATGCCGGCCAGCCCCGGCATCATCTGGTCGATCAGCACCAGGCTGTAGGGCCGCCCCTGGACCGCCGCCCGCTCGATTTCCGCCACCGCCTGCAGCCCGTCACCGGCGGTCTCGATGCCCATGCCGAAGCCACGCAGGTGCCGGGTCATGATCTCGATATTGACCGGCAAATCGTCCACGATCAGCGCGCGCAGGCCGTGCAGCCGCTCCGGCGGCAGCAGGCGGTGCGCCACCGGTCCGGCCGCCGTCGCCAGCGGCACCGCGAACCAGAAGCTGGCCCCCGCCCCGGCCCGGCTGGTCACGCCGATCTCCCCGCCCATCAGCCCGACCAGCTCGCGACAGATCGCCAGCCCCAGGCCGGTGCCGCCATAGCGCCGGGTGATCGAGCTGTCGGCCTGGCTGAACTTGCAGAACAGACGCGGCTGCAGCTCCTCGGCGATGCCCACCCCGGTATCGGTGACCTCGAAGCGCACCGCCAGCGCCGCCCCGGGTCGCGACGGCGCCTGCGTCACCCGCACGGCGACGCTGCCCGTCTCGGTGAACTTCACCCCGTTGCTCACCAGGTTCAGCAGCACCTGACGCAGGCGGGTGGGATCGCCGCGCAAGGCCGGCGGCAGCGCCGGGTCGATCAGGCTGGACAGCCCGATCCGCTTCTCCGCCGCGCGCGGCGCCAGCAGGGCGGTGGCGCCCTCCACCAGTTCGGTCAGGCTGAAATCCAGCACTTCCAGCTCGACCCGGCCGGCCTCCAGCTTGGAGATGTCCAGCACGTCGTTGATCACCCCCAGCAGCGCCTCGGCGCTGTCGCGCGTCATGGCGGCATACTGGCGCTGCTCGGCGGTCAGTTCGGTGTCCAGCAGCAGTCCGTTCATGCCGATGATGCCGTTCATCGGCGTGCGGATCTCGTGGCTCATATTGGCCAGGAAGTCGGATTTGGCGCGGCTGGCCGCCTCCGCCACCTCCTTGGCCGCCTGCAGCTCCGCCGCCGTCGCCTCGGCCGCCGCGTGCGCCTGCGCCAGATCCGCCAAAGTGCGTTGCTGGCGGCCCAGCATCCGCGCCAGCAGCCCGGACAGCCCCAGCACCACCGCCGCCAGCGCCACCGCCAGCGTCCCGACCAGGCCGGCCGTCAGCCGCCAACTGGCCAGCACGATGGTCTCGGTCACGCTGATGTTGGTCACCAGCGGAAAGTCGCGCAGCCGGCGCGGTGCCAGGATGCGCAGCTCATGTTGGCCGCCGACCATGCGGGCGGTGCGGGTCACCTGCGCCGCCGCCACCACCCCGGGCCTGAGCGCGTCGCGAAACAGCGTCTGGTCGGCGAAGGACCGGCCGATGAAGTCGGCGGCCGGCGGGTCACGCGCCAGCAGGATGCCGTCGCCGCGGAACAGCGCGATGGTGCTGCCCGCGCCGATGTTCACCGCCTTGAAGAAGGCCTGGAAGAAGTCGCTGCGGATGCCGATGGCCGCCAGGCCGATCGGCTGGCCCGCCCGGCCGCGGATCTGGCGGACCAGGTAGAAGGTCCATTCCCCCGTCACCCGGTTCTGCACCGCCGTGCTGATGAACGGCCCGTCATAGGGCCCCTGCATCAGCGCCTGGAAATAGTCGCGGTCGGCCACGTTGACCCGCCGGCCCGGCGTGGCCGGGGCATAGGGCGGGTAGTAGCGGTTGAAGTTGATGATATCCCCATGTGGGTCAACGATGCTGGCCACATCGACCTGCGGCACCGCCGCCACCTTGTTGCGGATCACCTCGTGCATGGCTGGCGTATCCATCACCCGCCAAAGATCCGCCCCGCTGTCCAGGCCCGCCTCGTTCAGCGGGATCACGATGCTCTGCAGCACCAGATCGGCCGCGCGCACCGTCTGCTCGGCATGCTCGGCCAGTGTGGTCGACAGGTTGGCCGCCGTCTGCCGCCACTGGTCGAGGTCGGATTGCCGGTCATGCCAGAGAAACCCGGCGGCGCCGGCCACCGTCAGCAACGCCAGCAGGGCGCCGATCGCCCACACCACCCGCACCTGCAGGGCCGACTCGAAACGCGCGGCCGGCAGCGTCACGCCGCCGCCATCCACACGATCGGGCGCAATTCCGGCCGCGGCGCGGCCAGACACCGGCCCCCTTTGTTTGGCCGTGCAACAAGCGGCATGGCAATCGGACCTTCGGACCGCGTCATCCGGTTTCATCCTTAACAACAAAATTTAGCCCTTGCCATCGCCGCGCCGATGCTTCGTTGCTGCGCCGCCTGCCCAACCTTGCCCAACGAACTGGAGGGATGCGTGCCGCGTCTCGACGTGCCCATGCTCGCGGACCGTCTCGCGCCGGTTCTCGTCCTGCTGCTGCCGCTGCTGTTCATGCATGCCAAGGCGCTGGCCGAGGTGGCGATGGCGCTGCTCGGCCTGGCTTTCCTGCTGCGCAGCGCGCGGGCGGGCGACTGGGGCTGGTTGCGCGAGGGCTGGGTCAGGCTGGGGGCGGTTTGGTGGCTGTGGCTGGTGCTGTGCTCGCTGCCTGGCATCGGCATCGGCGGCTGGCATTCCTGCGTGCAGGCGCTGGCGACGGTGCGTTTCCTGCTGCTGGTCGCCGCCCTGGAGCACTGGCTGCTGCGCGATGCCGTCTGGCGCCGCCGCCTGCAGGCCGTGCTGGCGGCGGCGGCGCTGTATATCGGCCTGAACGCCCTGCTGCAGCTGGTCGCCGGCACCAATTTATGGGGCTGGCCCCGTTCCAATGACGGCGCCCTGACCGGCCCGTTCGGCAAGGCCCGCGCCGGGGCGCCGCTCTCGCGCCTGCTGTTTCCCGCCCTGCTGCCGCCGGCCGGCCGCCTGCTGGCGCGGCGGCGCTGGCCGGCGACGCTGGCGGCCGGCGCGCTCGCCATCGCCGGAATCGGCGTCATGGTGCTGATCGGCCAGCGGACGCCGTTGCTGCTTACTTTACTCGGGCTGCTGGTCTCCGGCCTGCTGCTGCGCCGGCTGCGCCCGATCGTGCTGGTCTGCCTGATCGCCGGCGCCGCCCTGCTGGCGGTCACGCCGGTGATCTCGCCGCCGACCTGGTACCGGCTGGTGACCAAGTTCACCTATCAGATGAAAATGTTCCCCGACAGCGATTACGGCCTGATCGGCGCCCGCGCGGTCGTCATCGCCGCCCAGCATCCGGTGTTCGGCCAGGGCTATGACGGGTTCCGCAACGCTTGCCCCGACCTGCGCACCTGGGAGGCGTGGCCGGCAGCCCGCCTGAACTTCTGGGACGGCGGCGGAGCGGCGATCTGCAACATCCATCCGCACAACCACTACCTGCAGGCCGCCACCGATGCGGGCCTGCCCGGGCTGGCGCTGTTCTGCGCCGTGGTGGTCGCCTGGCTGCGCGGCCTGCTGCGCGGCCTCGGCCGCGACCCCGACCCGCTGCGGGTCGGCCTGTTCGTCGGCGTGCTGATGGAGCTGTGGCCGATCGCCTCGAGCAACGGCCTCTATGACACCGAGATCATGGGGTTCATGTATGTGATGCTGGGCTTCGGCCTGGCCTGCGCGCGGGCCGCGGCGAGCACCTCGCCGACATCGCCGGCGGGGTCGATCCCGACCACGTGACGGCTGTGCCAGAGCGCGTAGAACAGCAGGCTCCAGGCCGGCTGGGGTGACGCCTCGGCGGCGGCGAAGGCCGCCCGCACAAGCACGCCCGGCACCAGCCCGGCCAATCCCGGCTGGGCGGCCACCAGTTCGGACAGGGTCGCCGCCTCGGCCGCCATCCAGGCCCCCACCGGCGGCTTGAACCCCTGCTTGCGCGCGTAGGCGCCCGCTGCAGGAAAAGCCCGCGCCAGCCAGTCGCGCAGCAGCACCTTGCCGAACCGCACCGAGGTCTTCAGGGCGTCCGGCAGGCGGAAGGCGAAATCGGCGACCACCGGATCGAGGAACGGCGTGCGGCCCTCCACCCCGTGCACCATCAGGCAACGGTCAAGTTTCGTCAGCAGATCGTTGGGCAGCCATTCGGCGATATCGGTGGCCTGGGCGGCCTGCAACGGCGAGCGGTCCTGTTGCGCCGCCGCCTCGGCCGCCGCCAGCCCGGCCCGCCAGCCGGACAGGGCGAGCGACTCACCGAACAGGCCCTTGCTGCGCGGCTTGCGGGCAAAGAACCGCCAGGGCGCGCGCCGCTTGCGATAGCGCGAATAGCCGCCGAACAGCTCGTCGGCCCCCTCGCCGCACAGCGTCACCTTCAGCCCGTCCTCGCGGGCGGCGCGGCCGAGCATCCAGGTCGGCAGCACCGCGGCATCGGCGGTCGGGTCGTCGATGGCGGCGGCGATGCGCGGCGCGAACCGCCAGAAATCCCGCCGGCTCATGTCCAGCCGGTGGCATTCCGCCCCCATCAGCCCGGCCAGCCGCTCGGCCTCGCGGCTTTCGTCGACCGCGCCGCCGCCTTCCCAGCCGCAGGTCAGCACCCGGATGCGGGTGCCGGCGGCGCGCGTCATCAACGCCAGCAGCGCCGAGGAATCGATGCCGCCGGACAGGAACAGCCCGTACGGCACATCGGCGCGCAGATGCACCGCGACGCTGTCCAGCAGCACCCGCTCCAGCGCATCGACCGCCGCCGCCGGACGGACCGGCTCCGGCCGTCCCGCCGGCAGGGCGGCGCGGCGGCTTCGGGCGACAATACGCGCCCGCTCGATGACCAGCGTCTCTCCCGGCAGGACACGATGAATGCCGGGGAAGATCGTCTCGCTGCCGGTGGTAAATTTCAACTGCAGCAATTCAGCGCGGCGAATTGGATCGATCTCCTGCTGCGCCCCGCGCAGCGCCTGCGGCTCGGAGGCGAAGATGAACTGCGTGTCGGTTTGTATATAGTATAATGGTTTGATACCGAACGGATCGCGCGCCAGCACCAGCCGCTCGCGGCGCGGATCGTGCAGGGCGATGGCGTACATGCCGCGCAGCGCGTCGGCGAAGCCATCCCCGTCGCGCTCATAGATGAAGGCCGCCGGCTCGCAGTCCGAGCGGGTGCGGAACGGCGCCCCGGCCATGGCGGCGCGCAGTTCGGGATTGTTGTAGATTTCGCCATTGGCCACCAGCGCGGTGCCGCCGGGCGCGAACAACGGCTGGTCGCCGGTGTCGAGGTCGATGATGGCGAGGCGGGTATGCACCAGCGCCACCCCGCCGCGCACCAGTCGGCCCTGCCCGTCCGGGCCGCGATGCGCCAGCGCCGCCGCCAGCCGGTCCAGCAGCGCCGGATCGGGCGGCGACCCGTCCCGCGTCATCACGCCTGCGATTCCGCACATGGCGCCGCCCTTACACTGGCCCGCGCATCCGCGCCAGCAACGTGCTATCGGCGCCGCATGCGAATCCTGTTCGTCTCGTCCAACCGGATCGGCGATGCCGTGCTGTCCACCGGGCTGCTCGACCATCTGCTGCGTGCCCACCCGACGGCCCGGTTCACGGTGGCCTGCGGCCCGGCCGCCGAAGGCGTGTTCCTCCGCATGCCCAACCTGGAGCGGCTGATCACCATGGAAAAACGGCCCTGGGGCCGGCACTGGCTGCCGCTCTGGGCAGCCTCGGTGGGCCATTTCTGGGACCTGGTGGTGGACATCCGCGGTTCCGGCCTGGCCTGGCTGGTGCCGGCCCGGCGCCGCGCGATCAACCGGCCCCGGCCCGGCCACAAAACCGTGCAACTCGCCGCCGTGCTGGGGCTCGATCCGCCGCCGCTGCCGGTCGCCTGGACCGGGCCGCAGGACCGCGCCCGCGCCGCCGCGCTGCTGCCGCCGGGACCGCTGGTGGCGCTGGCGCCGACCGCCAATACCGACCTGAAAATCTGGCCGGCCGAGCGTTTCGTCGCCCTGTTCCGCGCCCTTGCCGCCGGACCGCTGCCGGGCGCGCGGGCGGTGGTGTTCGGCGGGCCGGAGCCGCGCGAGCGCCCGCTCGCCGCCCCGGTGCTGGCCGCGCTGCCCGGCGCGATCGACCTGTGCGGCGCCCTCTCGCTGCCCGAGGCGGCGGCGGCGCTGGCGCGCTGCGACCTGTTCGTCGGCAACGATTCCGGGCTGATGCACCTGGCCGCCGCCGCCGGCACGCCGACGCTCGGCCTGTTCGGCCCCACGCCGTCGGACGAGTACAGCCCGGCCGGGCGGCGCACCGCCATCGCGCGCTCGCCGACCGGCCGGATGGCCGACCTCTCCGTCGCCGCCGCATTGGATGCGGCGGTGCGGCTGGTGGGTGTCGCCGTTCCGGCATGACCCGCGTCGCGCATGTGATGGCGGGCGCCGTCAACGGCGGCGCCGAGCTGTTCTTCGAGCGGCTCTGCCTCGCTTTGCAGGCGGAAGGCGAGGCGGTGCTGCCGGTGATCCGCACCGATGCGCCGCGAGCGGCGCGGTTGCGGGCGGGCGGGCTGGCGCCGGTGCAGCTCGGCTTCGGCACGGCGCTGGATCGGCTGACCCGTCCGCGCCTGGCGCGCGCCCTGCACCGCTTCGCCCCCGGCGTGGTGGTGGCCTGGATGAACCGCGCCAACATGCACGCCCCGCGCGGCGACTGGACGCTGGTGGGCCGGCTCGGCGGCTACTATGATCTGCGCTATTATCGCCGCTGCGACCATCTGATCGGCAATACGCACGGCATCGTCGCATGGCTGCGCGCCCAGGGCTGGGCGGCCGACCGCACCCATTATCTGCCCAATTTCGTCACCGATTTTTCCGCCACCGCGCCGGCGACCGACCTGCCGCGGGGGAACAAGCTGCTGCTCGGGCTGGGGCGGCTGCACACCGACAAAGGCTTCGACCTCGCCATCCGCGCCCTGCCGCGCCTGCCCGGGGCGGTGCTGGCGATCGCCGGCGAGGGGCCGGAGCTGGACGCCCTGCAGGCGCTGGCACGCCACGAAGGCGTGGCCGACCGGGTGCATTTCCTCGGCTGGCGGCACGATGCCGGCGCCCTGCTGCGGGCGGCCGACCTGTTCGTCTGCTCCAGCCGCATCGAACCGCTCGGCAACATGGTCATCGAGGCCTGGTCGGCCGGCTGCCCGATCGCCGCCGCCGCCGCCGCCGGCCCGGCCGAATTGCTGCGCGATGGCGCCGACGGCATGGTGGTGCCGATCGAGGACCCGGCGGCGCTGGCCGATGGCATCGCCGCCCTGCTGGACGATCCGCCCCGCCGGGCCGCCTTCGTGCGCGCCGGACGGCAGCGCTTCGAGACAGAATTCGCCGCCGCCCCGGTGGTGGCGCGCTGGCGGACCTTTCTCGCCGATACGGCAGCCTGAGCGGCCGGTTAGCGCGCGGGGGTCAGCGCCTGCGGGCGCTGCCCAAACGGTCGAGCCCGAGCGCCGTGACCGACAGCAGCACCCCGCCATCGCTCGAGCTGCACCACCTTGTCGATGCATCCCTGGATGCTCAGCCGTTCCAGCGCGGCCAACCGCTTTGCGTGTCCGGCCTCAATTCCGGCATGCCGGATGGCGGCGCCCAGATCGGCCTGCCGCCGCTTGCTGCGCAGGGCCATGTCGGTCACGGCGGCGAGCACCTCGAGCACGAAGCTCTCCGTCACCGCCAATGCTTCCAGCTCCGCCTCCGGAACCGGGCGAGCATCCATGGCCGGGTTTATGACCCCGGCCAGACCGATCGTCTCACACTGTTCGTTAAAGGCCTGCATAGCGTGCTCCCACTCCGGCGGCCGCTGCCGGAGAACCTCGCGCTACATTCGATCCATAACAATCGCAATCACGTGTCTAGGTTTGTAGCCAAATGTCAGGAACTTTTCATCCGGTAAAATACATACTTCTGCATGCAGGTTCAGGGTGTGGCCGAATTGTTCGGCACGAGCCCGGCCGCCAGCGCCAGCCGGACCGCCTCGACCAGGCTGCGGCAGCCCAGTTTGTCCATGAGGTTGGCGCGGTGGATCTCGACGGTACGCGGGCTGATGCCGAGCACCAGGCCGATCGCCTTGTTGGACCGCCCCGCCACCAGCTGCACCAGCACCTCCTGTTCGCGCGGGGTCAGCAGGGCGATGCGCGACGCGGCCGTCTCGGCCGCCATGCTGTGCTGGCGGGCATCCTCCAGGCGGGCAAGGGCGCTGCGCACGGCGCGGATGATGTCCTCGGCCGAAAACGGTTTCTCGATCACGTCGACTGCGCCGGCCTTCATGGCGCGCACGGCGAGCGGCACGTCGGCATGGCCGGTGACCACGATCACCGGGTGCGGCAGGCCGCGGGCCGCGAGTTCGGACTGCAGCGACAGCCCGTCCATGCCCGGCAGACGCACATCGACGATCACGCAGCCCGGGGCGAGGCATGCCACCGCCGCGAGCAGATCCTCGGCCGACGCATAGCTCGCGCTGGCATAGCCGAACGAGCCGAGCAACACGGCGAGGGCGCTGCACACCGCCTCGTCGTCGTCGACCAGATGAATCACGGGCAGGCGGACCGCGGTCGCAGCCGGCCGCAACCTGCCCAGCCTGGCGGCGGGATCAGGCGGCGGGGTGCTGCGCATCGCCTTCCTCCCGGCATCTGGTGGGTGGCAGGATGATGCGGAAGGTGGTTCCGCGCGGCCCGGTCGCAACGGTCAGCCGGCCGCCATGGCCCTCCACAATGCTGCGACAGATCGCCAGCCCGATGCCCATGCCTTCCCGCTTCGTGCTGACGAAGGGCGCGAACAGGCGGGCACGTACCTCCGGCAGCAGGCCGGGACCGTTATCAGCCACCGTGATCTGGGCGCTCCCCCTCTCCGCGCAAGCGGCGGCCCCGGCGTCCGGTTGGCCGGCGGTCAGGATGATGCGGCCGCGCCCGCCGGACGGGCGCGGCTGGCTGGCGATCGCCTCCGCGGCATTGCGGATCAGGTTGAGCAGCAGCTGTTGCATCTGCCCCCGATCGGCCAGCACACGCAGCCTGCCGGCGGGCGGGCGGACGGTCAGCGACGCTCCGCCCAGGATGCCGCCGGCACGGGCCAGTTCCGCGGTGTCGGACAGCAGGCCGCCCAGGTCCAGCGGTTCCGGCTCGGCCTCGCCGCGACTGACGAAATCGCGCACCCGGCGCACGATCTCGCCGGCAAGCTGCACCTGCTGGCCGGCGTCGCGCACCGCGTCGGCGGCGGCGCCGGAATCGCCGCGCAGCAGCAGGCGACCGGCCGCGGCCAGGAACAAGGTGGCGGCGGCGAGCGGCTGGTTCAGCTCGTGCGCCAGTCCGCTCGCCATCGCGCCCATGGCGGACAGGCGGGTAGCGCCCAGCAGCCCGAGGCTGGGCGGCGCACAGCCGCGCCTCGGCGGCGCGCTGGTCGGTGATGTCGCGGGTGACGGCGACGATGCCGGCGATCTCGCCGGCCGCATTGCGCCAGGGCGACTTGCTGACCGCATAGATGCGCGGCGCGCGGCCGGGCCGTCGCCAGGTGCCCTCGCGGGTCACCGTGGCACCGGAGCGCAACACCTCGCGGTCCGCCGCCTCCAGCCAGGCGCCGAGATCGGGGCCGAACAGGTCGGTGGCGCGCTTGCCCAGGACGCAGCCCGCGTCCTTGCCGTAGACCGCCAGCGCGGCGCGATTGGCCAGGATATGGCGGCCGTCCAGCCCGGTGACGTGGATCGGGTCGGCGCTGGCGTTCAGCACCGCGGAAAGCAGCTCGCTGCTGGCAAGCAGCCCCGGTTCGCCGGGCCGCACGGACGAGCGGGCGAGTTGGCCGCTCAGCCACCAGGCGGCGGCGGCAATCGGCACGGCGGTGATCAGCACGGCAGCAGCGGGCATGACGTGCCCGGCCAGCAACCCCGTCCAGTGGTCCCGGAAAAAGCCGTTTGACCAGCACCCCTCCCCCCGCCGCCACGCGCCGCCCGACCGGACAAAGGCAGGGCGTCGGCGCGTGGCAGCACCGGATAGGGGACGGTCAGGCAGGATATGAAAGCAGCGATTCTTTCCTCCGGATCTGGCCGATCCCTGCGGAGCGTTCCAGGTCAGGCGAAGAATGCGGCGATCAAGTTACGAAATCAATTCCTTCGGTTGACGGAACGCTATCAAAGCGGGGGGAGGAGCGCTGCCCCCCGCCCCGGCCTATTCCGCCGCCTCGGCCTCTTCGCTGTCGGGCGGGGCCATCATGGCGTTGGTGACGATGCCGGCGGCAGCGCGCACGCGCTTCTCGATCGCCTCGGCCATTTCGCGCTTGTCGCGCAGGAACTGCTTGGCGTTCTCGCGCCCCTGGCCGATGCGGGTGCTGTCGTAGCTGAACCAGGCGCCCGATTTCTCCACCACCCCGGCCTTGACGCCGAGGTCGATCAGCTCGCCGACCTTGCTGATGCCCTCGCCGTACATGATGTCGAACTCGACCTGACGGAACGGCGGCGCCAGCTTGTTCTTGACCACCTTCACCCGTGTCTGGTTGCCGACCACCTCGTCGCGGTCCTTGATCTGGCCGATGCGGCGGATTTCCAGGCGGATCGAGGCATAGAATTTCAGCGCATTGCCGCCGGTGGTGGTCTCCGGGTTGCCGAACATGACGCCGATCTTCAGCCGGATCTGGTTGATGAAGACCAGCATGGTGTCGCTGCGGCGACACACTGCCGGTGATCTTGCGCAGCGCCTGGCTCATCAGCCTTGCGTGCAGGCCGACATGGCTGTCGCCCATCTCGCCTTCCAGCTCGGCGCGCGGCACCAGGGCGGCGACGCTGTCGATCACCAGCACGTCCACCGCGCCCGAGCGCACCAGCGTATCGGCGATCTCCAGCGCCTGCTCGCCGGCATCGGGCTGGCTGATCAGCAGGTTGTCCACATCGACGCCGAGCTTGCGGGCATAGATCGGGTCGAGCGCGTGCTCGGCGTCGATGAAGGCGCAGGTGCCGCCGCGCTTCTGCGCCTCGGCGATGGCGTGCAGGGCGAGGGTGGTCTTGCCCGAGCTTTCCGGGCCGTAGATCTCGACGATGCGGCCGCGCGGCAGGCCGCCGATGCCCAGCGCCAGGTCGAGGCCGAGCGAGCCCGAGGGAATCACCTCGATCTGCTCGTCGCCCGCGCGGGCGCCCATGCGCATGATCGAGCCCTTGCCGAACGCGCGTTCGATCTGCGCCATCGCGGCATCGAGCGCCTTGTTCTTGTCCATACGAACTCTCTCTCCCGGGCTGCAGAGGCCGGCCCCAGCATGATCCGTTGTGCTGACTCTGTCATACATGCGAACGCCAGCGCAACGGTTTACGGGGGGCCGTTTAAGGATTTGTTCGTTATATGTTCGTGAAACCGCGGCGCGCAAGAACAAAACGTGGCCACAGCCGCCCAACCCGCCCCAATCACTCCAACCTGATCACTCCAACCTGATCACCCCGACCTTATCACGCCGGCCCGACCGCAATCGCCGTCATGTGCGCCCGCAGCTCCTGCAGCGGATAGGGCTTGGAAAGCAGCGCCGTCGACGGCACCGGCACGGCCAGCAGCGCCTGCACGGCAGGGTCGCGGCGCAGCGCCGCCTCGGCATGGCCGGAGACGATGATCGCCGGCAGCGCCGCCCCGCCGGGCCGGGCGCGCAGCGCGGCCACCAGGGCCGCGCCGCTGCGGCCGGGCAGTTCCATGTCGGTGACCACCGCCACCAGGCGGGCCAGGGCCGCCGTGTCGGCTGCGGCCTGGTCGAGCGCCGCCTCGGCGGACTCGACCGAGACCACCTGCCAGCCCCAGGACGACAGCGCCCGTTCCGCCAGCCGGCGCGACACCGGCTCGTCCTCGACCAGCAGCACCCAGCCCCCACCCGCTTTGGCGCCACCCGCTTCACCGCCAATCGGGCGGCGGGGGGGGGCGTCGTCGATGCGCAGGCCCACCAGCATGCAGGTGCCCGTCCCCGGGGTGCTCTCGGCCGTCACAAACCCGCCGGCCGCGCTCACGATTTCCTGCACCGTGGCCAGGCCGAGCCCGGTGCCGCGTTCGCTGCGGGTGGTGAAGAACGGCGCGAAGATGTGCGGCAGCACCTCCGGCGCAATGCCGGAGCCGGTATCGCGCACCTCGATGCCGGCGAAACGGACCCCGTCGCGCAGCAACGGGCGGCAGCGCAGCGTCAGCACCCCGCCCTGCGGCATGGCATCGCGCGCATTGGCGGCGAGGTTCAGCAGCACCTGGTCGAATCCGGTCGGGTCGATGCGCACCGGCAGCGCGACCTCCCCGGCGTCGATCTCCAGCCGCACGGCGCGGCCGAGCAGGTGATGCAGCAGCGGGACGATGTCGTCCACCGCCTCGCGCACGTCCAGCCGGCGCGCGGCGGCGGGGGTTTCGCGGGCGAAGGCGAGCAGATGGCGCACCAGGGCGGCGCCGCGCCGCGCCGCCGCGCGGATCTGCACCGCGTCTTCCCGGGTGGCCTCGTCCACCCCCGGGCGGCTGGCGATCTGGTCGGTCGCGCCCAGCACCACGGCCAGCAGGTTGTTGAAGTCGTGCGCGATGCCGACGGCGAAGCGCCCCACCACTTCCATGCGCCTGGCATGCGGCCCGTCCCGGTCCGCTTTCTCCCCCTCCGCCATGTCCTCCTGCGCCATGTCCTGATCCGCCATGTTAGGTTCCGGCGCATCATGCGCGGGTCCGGCCGGCGGCCGGCGCAGGCGCAGGGTCATCGGCGGGCACCGCGGCCGCGCAGGCGCCAGACATAGGCGATGATCTCCGCCACCGCCTGGAAATGCTCGGCGGGAATCTCGGCGTCCAGCTCCACCCGGTAGAGCGCGCGGGCGAGCGGCGGGTTGGCAACCAGCGGCACCTTGTTCTCCTCGGCGACGGCACGGATGCGGGCGGCGACGGCGTCCGCCCCCTTGGCCACCACAAGCGGGGCCCCCCCGGCGGCGCGGTTGTAGATCAGCGCCACAGCGTAATGGGTCGGGTTCGTTACCACCACTGTTGCCTTCGGCACCGCCGCCATCATGCGCTTGCGCGACCGCTGCATGCGCAACTGGCGCAGCCGCGCCTTCACGTGCGGGTCGCCGTCCGATTCGCGCATCTCCTGGCGGATGTCCTCGCGGCTCATGCGCAGGTCGCTGGCATGCTTCATCTGCGTCCGCACCACGTCGAACAGCGTCACCGCGCCCTGCACCGCCAGCACCGACAGCAACACCTGCCCCAGCAGCCGGGCGGTGTGGTCCAGCAGGCCCGGCGCGGTCCAGAACATCGCCGCGCGCAACTCGGGCAGCGCGCCCTGCAGCACCATCACCAGCACGGCGCCGGCGGCGACCGCCTTCAGCACCGCCTTGCCGGTGTCGACCAGGGTGGCGGGGCCGAACAGCCGTTTCAGCCCGGCCAACGGCGACAGCCGGGTGAGATCGGGGGTCAGCGCGGCGAGATTGATCAGGAACCCGGTCTGCAGCAGCGCCGACGCGCTGGCGGCCAGCAAAGCGGCCAGCGCGAACGGCGCGGCGGCGACCAGGGTGGCCAGTATCGCCGCCCGCAGCGCCGCCTGCGGATCGGTCGCGTGCGCCTGTGCCAGCATCACCGCCAGCCGGTTGCTCAGCAGGCGGGCCGAGGCCGGCGCCGCCATCGCCAGCACCAGGGCGGTGGCGCCGAGCACCGCGAAGCTGCCCAGCTCGCGCGAGAGTGGCACCTGGCCTTCCTCGCGCGCCCGCTGCAGCCGCCGTGGCGTTGCGGCTTCCGTCCGGTCTTCGGCGTCACCCCCCGTTTCCGCCATGGCCTACAGCCCCGGCAGCAGGGCGAATTGCCGGCTCAGCTCGCCCTGCCAGACGGAGACCATGCCGGCGCCGAGCAGGAACAACAGCGCCAGCCCGGCCAGGATCTGCCCGGGCATGGCGGCGGCGAACACCTGCAGGTTGGGCACCAGCATGGCCAGCAGGCCAAGCGCGCCCTGCCAGAGCAGGCCGGCCAGGATGAACGGGGCGGCCAGCCGCAGCGAGAGCGCGAACGCCTCGCCCACCGCCGTCACCACACCCTGCGTGCTGTCCGCCACCGGCAGCAGAGCGCCCGGGGCGATCAGGTGGTAGCTGCCGGCCAGCGCCGCCAGCGGCAGCGCATGCAGGCCGGTGCCGAGCACCACGACCGGAACCGCCAGCGAAAACATCCGCGCCAGCGCGGTGGATTGCGGCCCGAGATCCGGGTCCGGCTGCACGGTGCTGGACAGTCCGATCATGCTGGCGACGAACTGGCCGGCCACCGGCAGCGTCTGCACCACCAGCCGGACCAGCCAGCCGAGCCAGAGCCCGGTGACGATCTCGGCCGCCACCATGCCGAACAGCACCCAGGGCGCGGGGGGAACCGGCGGCAGCAATGGCGCCAGCACCGGCAGCAGCAGCGCGGTGAGCACCAGCGTGAAGCCCACCCGCACGGTGGCGGGCAATTCGGCCTCGCCGATGCCGGGCAGCATCGTGCAGGCGGCGCCGATCCGGCTGAACACGAGCACCAGCCCGAACCCCCAGGCCGGCAGCTGAGCCAGCAATGCCGCTTCTTCCATCAGCCGCCGGCCGCGACGATTCGGTCGAACACCATGCGGGTGAAGTCGGAAAGCTGCCCCATCATGAAGCCGCCGGTCAGCGTCAGCGTGACGCCGATCGCCAGCACCTTGGGCACGAACGCCACCGTGGCCTCGTGAATCTGGGTGACCGCCTGCAGCAGCGAAACCACCAGCCCGACCGCCATGCCGACCGCCAGCGGCGGACCGCACAGCTTGAGGATCAGCAGCAGCGCCGTGTGCAGCATCAACCCGACATCGGTTTCCTGCATCCCGCCCTCCTGGTGGGAATCGCGCCGCCGAAGCCGGAGCCGGCCAGGCCAGGCCGGCTCAGATCGGCATGCGCATGATATCCTGGTAGGCCTGCACCACGCGGTCGCGGATGGTGACCGTGGTCTGCAACGCGAGTTCCGCCTTCGACACCGCGGCCACGACCTCGGTGATGTTGCCGCTGCCGGTGACGGCGGCGGTGGATTGCGCATCGGCGGTGCGGCCGGCCTGCACCGCCCCTTCCAGCGCGCGCGACAGCACCCCGCTGAAATCGGCCCCCGGCGAGACCCCGGCGCCAGCCCCCGGGGAGGCCAGGCCGGCAGAGCCGGCATCGACCGCCCGGTAGGCCTGGGCGGCGGCGGCGGGGGACAGGGCGATCGGCGACAAGGCCATGGCGGCGACCTATTTCAGCAGCTCGAT
Source organism: uncultured Alphaproteobacteria bacterium (assembly GCA_963709085.1). Classification (GTDB taxonomy): domain Bacteria; phylum Pseudomonadota; class Alphaproteobacteria; order Acetobacterales; family Acetobacteraceae; genus Rhodovastum. Next base: position 785,806 of record CAVPVB010000007.1, on the reverse strand, counting down.
GGCGCGGCTCAGCATGCCGCGGGCGACCTGCATGACCGAGAGGTTGGCGTTGTAGGAACGCTGGGCGGAACGCATGTCCATCATTTCGACGAACGGGTTGACATTGGGCAGGCTCACATAGCCCTGCGCGTCGGCGGCCGGGTGCGAGGGGTCGTAGCGGCGCGGCAATTCGCTGTTGTCGACGCCGATCTTCTTGACTTTCACCAGCGGCACGCCGAGGGCGCGATCGACCTCCGAGGCGAAGGTGATGGTCTTGCGGCGGTACGGCTGGGTGCGCGGATCGCTGCCGGTGGTGTCCTGGTTGGCGAGGTTCTCGGCGATCACGCGCAGCCGCGTGGTCTGCACGTCCATGCCACGGGCGGAGATGTCGAGAGCTTTGGTGATATCCATGCGCCGCCTCCGCGATTTACCCGGGTCCAGTCACTTGGACCCAGTCACTTGAGCTCGGTCACGTGGGCTGGGTCACTTGCCCAGCGCCATGCTGTACATTCCCAGGTACTTCTTCCACAGATCGCTCACCAGCATGTGCGCCGAGTCCGTGTCAGCCACCTTTTTCAGCTCGACGTCGAGCCGCACCGTATTGCCGTCCGGCGAGCGTTCGCCGGTGAGCACCTGCAGCGCGGGGTCGTTCACCGAGGTGCCGCGAAGGTGCAACGGATTGGTCAGCACCGGCGCCACCTCGGCCTGTGCCAGCGTGGCACTGAAGGGCTTCAGGTCGCGCGAGCGCCAGCCCGGGGTGTCGGCATTGGCGACGTTGTCGGCCAGCACGGCGGAACGGCGGTCCAGGTAGGACATCCGACTTTCGACGAGGTCGAAGAATCCGACGCTGGTGGGTTCCACCTGTCCCTGCCCCTCAGTCTGTGGCGCGCTGTCTCTGGTGCGCCCGGTCCCTGGTGCGCCCGGTCTCTGGTGCCAGGTCTCTGGTGCCAGGTCTCTGGTGCGCCAGGTCTCTGGCCCTTGAATTCACCCTGCCGGCCCTCCGGATCGCGTCGGCGCCTGGGTTCGGGAGGCAGCATCGTCCGCAGGTCTGAACGTAACGTTAACGGGCCGGTTTCGCCGCGCGGCAACGCTTCATTCATCCGGATGCGGTTGTATGCGTCCCCATGGACAGGCCGCCCAACACCGATCCGCCCTCACCGTCCCAGCGCGCCGTAGCCCTCGCCGAAGCGCTGGTCGGAACCTTGCGCATGGCGCACGCCCTGGCACAGACGCGGCGCCATGTCGATCTCGCCGGGCTGGACCAGGATATCGGCCGGCTCTGCGCCGCCGCCCTGGACCTGCCGCCGGCGGAGGGGCTGGCGATGCGGGCGACCCTGGCCACGGTGCTGGCCGAGCTGGACGCGCTGACCGCCTGCCTGGCGGCTTTGACAGAGGACGGGACATGAGGCGCGCCTGGATCACCGCATTGCTGCTGCTGATCCCGTCGCTGGCCGCGGCGCAGTCGGTCAGCATCGACCTCGGCGCCGGCGGCGGGGCCGGCACCACCGCGCGCCTGGTGCAACTGACCGCGCTGATCACCGTGCTGTCGCTGGCCCCCAGCCTGCTGGTGATGGTGACCGCCTTCACCCGCATCGTCGTCGTGCTGTCGCTGCTGCGCAGCGCGCTCGGCACCCAGGGCGCGCCGCCGAACACGGTGCTGATCGGGCTGGCGCTGTTCCTCACCTACTTCGTCATGCAGCCGGTGTTCGACCAGGCCTGGACCACCGGCCTGCTGCCAATGAGCGAGGGACGGGTGACCGAAATGGAGGGGCTGCGGCTGGCCGCCGAGCCGTTCCGCCATTTCATGGCCGGCAGCGCCCGGCCGGAGGATCTGCGGCTGTTCCTCGACCTCGGCAACATGCCCGACCCGGCCGGACCGGAGCAGGCACCCTGGCGGGCGCTCATCCCCGCCTTCATGGTGGGCGAACTGCGGCGCGCCTTCGAAATGGGGTTCCTGCTCTACTTACCCTTTCTGGTCATCGACATGGTGGTGTCCACCGTGCTGATGAGCCTGGGCATGATGATGCTGCCACCCTCCGCCGTGTCGATGCCGTTCAAGCTGATTTTCTTCGTGCTTGTGGATGGGTGGCGGCTGGTGGCGGGGAGTTTGGTGCAAAGCTTCCCCGGGTTGCACTGACGGCGGGGCACGGCCGGGGCGCTGCCCCGGACCCGCCAGGGGCGTCGCCCCTGGACCCCACCAAGGGCTAAGCCCTTGGAACCCTGATCAGAAAGTTGCGATCGAGCAGCCGGCGCCTTTGGACTTCACCTTCTCACAGAAGTCACGGGCGTGCTCCGTGTCGGCGAAACCGCCGGTGCGCAGGCGGAAGAAGGTGTGGCCCTCACGCTCGGCCTTCACCACCGTGGGCTGGTGCCCGCCCAGCACGTCCGGCATCCGCTTCGTCAGCCGCTGCCATTCGGCCAGCGCCGCCTCCTGGGAAGGCAGCGCAGCCAGCTGCACCAGCGTGTGGCCAGCCGCCGGCGCTGCGGCAGGGACCGCCGCAGCCGGCGCCTTCGGGGCGGGCACCGGAAGCGCGGCATGGACCGGGTTCGGCGAGGGGGCACTGCGCACGGCAGGGCTCAGCGACACATTCTGCAGCGGCGGCGGCGCGGCCGATGCCACCGCCGGCGTCACCGGCGACAGTCTGCGACCGGTTGTCCTGCGCCCGCAGCGCCTGCGGCGCCGGCACCTCGGGCGGCGGCGCCATCGCAGCCTGGCCGCTGCTGCTGCCCGACATGATCGCCGCATCGTTATCGGCGATCTCCAGCCCACCCGGATCGACCGGCTTGACCCGCAACGGGCGGCTGTCCGCCTCGATCACCGGCACGCCGCTGTGCCGGTGATCGCCGGCCGAATAGACGCCGACCATCAGCGCCAGCGCCGTCGCGATGGTGCCGGCGGCGAGCACCAGGCGCTTCGTGTTCGCATCCATGCCCTGGCGGCGGTCGAGCCGATAGCTCGGGATCGGTCCCACCGGAATATCCAGTTCTTCACGCATGCAGCAACAAACTCCCTACCCCGCCGGCCCGCGATGCGGCACCGCGTCAGCGCATTTCCTCAACCGGGGTCACCCCCATGACGGCCAGGCCGGACCGGATCGCGACCGCCGTGGCGGCCACCAGGGCCACCCGCGCAAGCGTCTCGGCCGGACGATCGGCCTGCAGGAACCGGAGCGCCGAGTCGTCGCGCCCGCGGTTCCACAGCATATGAAAGTCGGCCGCTAGATCATAGAGAAAAAACGCGATTCGGTGCGGCTCGCGGGCCGCCGCCGCGGCCTCCACGGTGCGCGGCCAGGCGCCCAGGCGGCGCAGCAGCGCCAGTTCCGCCTCGTTGTCCAGGCTGCCCAGCGCCACCCCGGCCAGCGACTCCGGCGCCACCGCCGCCGCCCCGAGCAATTCCGCCGCGGCGCGCAAAACAGACCGGCAGCGGGCATGCGCGTACTGCACATAGAACACCGGGTTCTCCCGCGTCTGCGCCACCGCCTGGTCGATGTCGAACTCCATCTGCGCATCGGATTTGCGGGTCAGCATGGTGAAGCGCACCGCGTCCGGCCCGACCTCGTCCAGCAGGTCGCGCAGCGTGATGAAGGTGCCGGCGCGCTTGCTCATGCGCAGCGGCTGGCCGCCCTTCAGCACATGCACGATCTGGCACAGCACCACGTCCAGCGTGCCGCCGAACGCGCGGGTGGCCGCCTGCATGCGCTTGACGTAGCCGCCATGGTCGGCGCCCCACACATCGATCATCAGGTCGAAGCCGCGCGTTATCTTGTCCGCGTGGTAGGCGATGTCGTTGGCGAAATAGGTGAAACTGCCATCGGATTTCTGCAGCGGACGATCGACGTCGTCGCCGAACGCGGTGGCGCGGAACAGCATCTGCTCGCGCGGCTCCCAGTCGTCGATCGTCTTGCCCTTCGGCGGCTCCAGCGTGCCCTGATAAACCAGCCCCTCCGCTGCGAGCCGGGCGATGGCTTCATGCACTTCCCCTTGTTCGACCAGATCCCGCTCGCGGACAAACACGTCATGCACCACGCCGAGGGCGGCCAGATCGTCGGTGATCTGCTCCAGCATCATGGCAATGGTGAAATCGCGCACGTCGATCAGCCAGGATTCCGGCTCGCCGATCCAGCCATCGGCGGAGAGCAGCGCGGTGCCGAACTGCGCCGCCAGCGCCTGGCCGACGGGAACAAGATAATCGCCGCGATATTGCAGGCCGCCGGGCACGATCTCGGTGAAATCGACCTCCGTGATCGGCACCTCGAGCGCCTGCAGGTAGCGGAAATAGGCCGCCCAGGCGAGCGCGGTCACCTGGTTGCCGGCGTCGTTGACGTAGAACTCCTTGGTCACGTCATGGCCGACCTTGGCCAGCAAATTGGCCAGCGCATCGCCCACCACGGCGCCGCGGCAATGGCCGATATGCATCGGCCCGGTCGGGTTGGCGGAGACATATTCGACGTTGATCCGCACCCCCGCGCCGATATCGCTGTCGCCATACGCCTCGCCGGTCCGCAGGATGACCGGCAGCAGGTCGCGCCAGGCATCGGCATGCAGCCGCAGATTGACGAAACCGGGGCCGGCCGTGGCGGCCTCGGCCACTAGGGGATCGGCCTGCAGCACCGCCACCAGGGCGGCGGCGATCTCCTGCGGCTTGCGGCGGGCGGCCTTGGCGGCGACCATGGCGGCGTTGGTGGCCATGTCGCCATGCTCGGGTTCGCGCGCCGGCGTCACCTCCACCCGCGCCACCACCTCCTCGGGCAGATCGGGGACCGCGTCGTGCAGCGCCTGCACCACGCGGGCGCGCATCGACGCAAATATATTATGGCTCATCACTATTCCCAATCAGACGGATCAGCCGGAGACCGACAGGTCGGTCAGGCGCAGATGTTCCTCGCGGGCGTAGCGGTCGGTCATGCCGGCGATGTAGTCGCAGACCACGGCCGCCGCCCGCGGCGTGCCGGCATCGCCCGCGCGGGCGCGCCAGTCATCCGGCAGCAGGCCGCTCTGGCCGTGCAGCAGGGCGAAAATATCCGTCACCACCCGGCGCGCCTTGGCGGTCATCCGGTTGACCCGCCAGTGCCGGTACATGCGGGCGAACAGGAACTCCTTGATCACCCGGTTGGCTTCCGCCATCGGCTCGCTGAACCCCACCACCGGACGGTCGGCCTGGCGGATGGCGTCGGCATCGGCGGGGTCGAGATCGGCGAGCCGGCGCCCGGTTTCGGCGACCAGGTCGGTGACCATCCGGTGGATAACGCGGCGGATGGTCTCGTGGCGGAGCCGGGCCGGTGGCACGTCGAGGCTGGTACGGCGCGCATCGGCCAGCGCCTCGCCCACGACCGGCAAATGCTGCAGGTCGGCGGGGTCGAAGAATTCCGCCCGCCAGCCATCGTCCAGATCATGCGCGTGATAGGCGATGTCGTCGGCCTGCGCCGCCACCTGCGCCTCGGCGGCGGCGTAGGACGACAATTCCAGCGGATGGCAGGAATCGTACTCGGCCACATAGGCCGGCGGCCGGCGGACCGGGCCGTTATGCTTGGCCAGGCCCTCCAGCGTCTCCCAGGTCAGGTTCAGCCCGTCGAAACCGGCGTAGCGGGATTCCAGCACCGTCACCACACGCAGGCTCTGGGCGTTGTGGTCGAAGCCGCCGAACGGCTGCATGGCCGCCGACAGTGCGTCCTCGCCGGCATGGCCGAAGGGCGGGTGGCCGAGGTCGTGCGCCAGCGCCAGCGCCTCGGTCAGGTCCTCGTCGAGGCCGAGTTCGCGCGCCACCGACCGGGCGATCTGCGCCACTTCGATGCTGTGGGTCAGGCGGGTGCGGTAGAAATCGCCCTCGTGGTTGACGAAGACCTGGGTTTTGTACTGCAGCTTGCGGAAGGCGGAGCTGTGAATGATGCGGTCGCGGTCGCGCTGCCAGGGCGAGCGCGTCGCCGCCTCCGGCTCGGGATGGAGCCGGCCGCGCGATCGGTGTCTCTGGACGGCCCAGGGGGCGAGGGACATGGGAAGGGACTTACACCGGTTCGGCCTGCCCTTCAAACACCGGGTCATCGCCCCTATGTTGCGGGTATGGACAATTTCCGCGTGACCGAGCGCGCCGCCGCGCGCATTGCCGAGATCGTGGCCAGCCAGCAGGAAGGCGCCGCGCTGCGGGTGGCGGTGCTGGCCGGCGGGTGCAACGGCTTTCAGTACAAGTTCGACCTCGACCAGCCGGCCGCGGACGACACCGTCATCGAGAGCAACGGGGCAAGGGTGGTCATCGACCCGGCCAGCCTTTCTCTCCTGGCCGGCGGCGAACTGGATTATGCGGACGAGCTGATGGGGGCCTATTTCGCGGTGAAGAACCCGCAGGCGAAATCGGCCTGCGGCTGCGGCACCAGTTTCTCGGTGGATTGATCCGCCCCGTGCGGGTCGCCACCTGGAACGTCAACTCCATCCGCCAGCGCGAGGGCCATGTGCGCCGCTGGCTTGAGACCCATAAGCCGGACCTGCTGTTCCTGCAGGAACTGAAATGCGAGGCGCCCGCCTTCCCGGCCGGCGGCTTCGAGGCGCTGGGCTATACCTGCGCGGTGGTCGGCCAGAAAGCCTATAACGGCGTGGCGGTGCTGGCGCGGTTGCCCTTCGCGGTGACGCACCGCGCCCTGCCTGGCCTGGAGGCGGAGGACGCGGCGCAGGCCCGCTATATCGAGGGTGTCGCCGGGGGGATCACCTTCATCGGCCTCTATTTACCGAACGGCAATTCGGGCGGCGAGGCCGGCTTTGCCTACAAGCTGCGCTGGATGGAGGCGCTGCGCGCGCGTGCGGCGGCGCTGCTGGCCGATGATGTGCCGCTCGTCATCGCCGGCGATTTCAATGTGTGTCCGACCGATGAAGATTTCGCCCCGGGCGCGCTGCCGCCGACCGACGCCCTGGTGCGGCCGGAAAGCCGGGCGCGGTTCCGGTCCCTGCTCTGGCTGGGGCTGACCGATGCGGTGCGGGCGCTGCACCCGACGGGGCCGGTTTACACCTTCTGGGATTACCAGGCGGGGGCGTGGCCGCGGGATATGGGGCTGCGGATCGACCATGTGCTGCTGTCGCCCAGCTTGGCCGAACGGCTGCGCGAGGCGGCGCCGGACCGGCGGGAGCGCGGGGAGGAAAAGGCGTCGGATCACGTGCCGGTGGTGGTGGGGTTCTGAGGGGGCGGGCCGGGCGGTGCTTTCGGCGGAGGGGGACTGCTCGATGAGAATTTTCGTTCCGACATCGAGAAAAGACGGAGGGCACCCGTTTCTTGCAAGCCCGCGCGCTCGCAAGCGATGGCAACCTGCTTTTTATTGCAAGTCCCGGCTGCCAGGGTTCCGGTGATCCGGCGGCAGAATGCCGCCCAGGAACTGGCACTTCGGCAACGCATGCCTGGGCGGAAACCATAAGGCGATGTGGTTGAGGATGCCCAGCGTTTCCACATCTCGGTAACCGAACAAGGTTCCCCCTTTCGGCCAACGATCGGGGGGACTGGACGACTGGGCGAATGGGCGCCGCAATTGCGTCGCAACCGCAGCATGGTTAACGGTTTCTTGATTTGTTTTTCATGCAAACTGGGATGTTCAGTAGCCAGCCACGCTTCGCGGAACGTTGCGATATATCATCAGAGAAGCCGCCGATGAACGAAATCATTGTATGGCCAGCCACCTCGGGACCCGAGAATGGGCCCAAGATATTCGTCAGCTATCAAAACGAGTCGAAGCACCTTTTAGATACTCTACGATCATTGCTAACATCCTATTCCGTCGTGGCCATGAACCACGACACCATTCCCGCTGGCGAGGAATGGGGAGCACGCATCACCAAGGAAATCGAGGGTGCCTTCGCCGCGATATGCCTGCTGACACGGGAGTTCTTCGCCTCCGATTATATCACCAAGGTCGAAATCCCGCAGATGCTGAGGCGTCATCAGAAAGAGCATGGCAAAGGCTTCGAACTGTTGCCGTTGTTCGTCACGGACTGCAACGATCTCTTTAAAGAGAGCGCGTTGGCGAAAATCCAGGCCATAAACGAGCCAAAGAAGCCATATCAGGACATCACGGCGAACCGATCCACCATTGAGAAGGATCTTGTGGCGGCCGTTGACCGAGCCTTTCGTGAATGGACGCAGGCACCGCAATTGACAGGCGCGCTGCCGCCAAACTGGGGAATCGATCCCCCGACAGACACGTTCATGGGCCGCGCCCAAGAACGGGAGGATCTGAAAAACCTGATTCGAAACGGCGGCTTCGTGGTCGTCAACGGTGCCCCTCGCTCCGGGCGACGGACGCTGGTACGGCAGGTGGCATACGACCTGCGCCAAGCCGACGAACTGCCCGGCAGCGGAGTGTGGGTGGACTGCGCCTTCATCAACGACTACGAGGCACTCGTCCTGAAGGTGGCAGCCGTTGTTCTCAGGGGGCGGGAGCAAACTGAGGCCGCGGATTGTGATCGTATCCTTCGAGACCAGTTCCGGCGTCAGCGTATGCTTGTCGTTCTCGACGTAACCCAAAACCCGGACTTGCAGGAAATCATCGTCGATTGGGCGAGGAAGATAACGGATGAGTCTAAGTCTAAGTCCTGCGTAGTCTATGTGTCGTGCAATCACCTTTCGGTACAGCAGGCAGTCTGGCTTCCCCCCAACCTTGATCACACAAGCGCCGCCGAGCTATTTCGCAAGCGCGCAAGCCTCGCGGTGGGAACAACCGAATATAGTGATCCGAGGTCCCGTGATCTGATCGGAATGATATGCACGCAGCTTCAATTCCATCCGTTCTTAATTGAACTGTATGCAAAGATGTGCGGCGATGGCGTACTCCTCACTGATATTCTTGAGGAAGCTGAACGCAATAGGCATAAAAACACGGAAATTGTCTATGGGGAGCTACTCAAACCACGGTTTCAACAGCTCGAAGAGAAGTATCGACGTCCATTTTTGCTTCTCTGCCAACTGCAGGGCCCAATTTGTCGTGAAGCTATAAAACACGTGACGGGCATCGGTTCTGCTGTTCTTGGGAAAGCGGTCCGACAACAGTTTCTCTGGGCCCCCGGTGAATCCGACCGATACCGCATCGAGAGCTATATCCGCGAGTTCGCAACGCACCAACTTGACGGGGACCTGGAGGTGACCGAAGCGGAGAAGTCGGCCGCCGCCGGGTTTGCCCGCGCAGCCAAGGAACAAGCGGCGCTGATCGACAAGGGCCGGCTGGACAATCACTGGATTGCCGAGGCCGCTCTCGACTGGTTCGAACTCGAATGGCCGAACGTGCGATGGTGCTATGACACTGCTCGCCGTCATGGGGACACCGAAACGTTGTACCGCTTGGCCGACAGCCTTGTGCTGTTCATGCTCAACAGGGGGCATCTCGAAGATTGTCATGGCATCTACACCTATGTGGCAGCTCAACGACGCGGCGATCGCCTCGGTTACGCCCGGACGTTGAATGATATGGCGGTCTGTCTGCAGTACAAGCGCGACTTCTCCAGCGCTGCCAAGACGATCAAAGAGTGCATCAAGATCAGGACGGAAGAACTCAACGCGTCATCCGGCGCGCCAGACGTGGCTGAACGGATGTTCCGCTTGGCACAATCCTGGAACACCTGCGGTGCCATCGAAGAAGGCGACGCTTGGTCAGTACCCGGCAGACAAGAAGGCGCAGGCGATCTCCCTGCTTCGGGAAGCTGCCAAGGCCTATGATGAGGCAGAGAAGATTTGCCTCGAAGCGCGCTGCTACTGTGAACCAGAGTCGTTGATCTTCCACGAAATTGAGATCGAGCGCAGCCAGACGCTGTGCAATGTCGGGCAATGCAATGCACGGCTTTTCCAGATACTTGGCATCGATCCGCAGGCCGATTCTGAGCGCGGGGACCGGCGCAAAAAAGCCGAGCGTGCCTTCATAGATAGTTTGAAAATCTCGCGGCCCAATGACTGGCGGGCATTTCAGACGCGCAGTCGCCAAGCGTGGCTGCACTGCCAGGAAGAGCAATGGCCTCTCGCCAAAAGAGAGTACGCCAAGGCGCTCGAGGGGCTGTCAAAAAATCCGTTCGAGTGCGGACACGCACACTGGGGGCTTGCCAAGGTATTGCTTCGTATCAAGCCGCCGGAATATGATGCAGCTTTCAAATCATTTGACAATGCGCGCGATATTTTCGGTATCGGTTACGCGCGCGAACGCATTGAGGTGAGCATGGAGGCGGCGCGTGCTGAGCAACAGCTTGGCCGCCTGGGGGAAGCGGAACGACGGGCCACCGAGGCATGGGACTTCGTTGATACCCAGCACCTCACCGACGAAGAACCCAAGATACGGGATTTCCTAGACGCCGTGCGGAAACTAAAATCATCGCAAAATTGCAACAATACTGATTGAGCAGGTTACAGTGAAGTTTGTGCCCACCTTTCCCTGGCGCCGTGATTCCTACACCGCCGATGACCTAGTTAACCTCAAAGATTTTCTCTACCGAAGCGACACGTTTCGTTTTCCGGCGCTGCCAACCGGGCTGTTCCCTGCAGCGCATCTCAGCGCCCGGGGCCAGTACACGCGCTATGATCATGTTTGGGTGCGCGACAACATGCACGTCGCGCATGCGCATTTCGTCATCGGCTACGTGGGGGTAGCGGTAAGAACCGTGCGATCCGTCCTGACCTATTTCGCGCGGCATCGCCATCGCTTTGAGTCGATCATCGATGGGTCTGCCAATCCGGATATGCCGATGAACCGCCCGCATATCCGCTTTGACGGAAGCAAACTCAAAGAAGTGGATGAGGACTGGGCACATGCCCAGAACGACGCACTCGGCTATTTCTTGTGGCTCGCATCCAGGCTGTCCCTTGCTGGCGCGCTGCAACTCGATGCGGAAGACATGGCATTACTGCGCCTGTTTCCAGCTTTCTTCCATGCCGTCCGCTACTGGCAGGACCAGGACAGCGGACATTGGGAGGAAAAGCGGAAGGTTGAGGCTTCCAGCATCGGCGTTGTCGTGGCGGCGTTGGAGACCTTCCGTAAGGTTGTCCCGATGGATTCTGGGGACCTGCAACTGGATACGCTGATCGCGAACGGGCGCTCGGCGTTGCAACGCATTCTTCCCTGGGAATGCATCGACGGCGCAGATGCCAGAAAAGCCGATGGCGCCCTGCTGTTCCTGATTTATCCGCTGGACGTTGTCGGCACCGAGCACCGGGACCAAATACTTGAAAATGTCGAGACTACCCTGAAGGGCGAGGTGGGTATCCGGCGTTATCTCGGCAACTCGTTCTGGTGCGCCGACTACGATCTTCGGGTCGCAGAGAACCAACGGACCATCAACGTCAGCGAGGATATGTCGGCCCGTGATGCCCTGGTTACGATTGGTCAGGAGGCGCAATGGTGTATCTTCGACCCGATCCTGTCTGTCATTTATGGGCAAAAATTTCTCGCGGGAGGTGCGCAGAGTGACCTTTCCAAGCAAGTACATTATTTTAACCGCTCGCTGGCCCAACTGACTGTCCGTTGGAAAATTTGGCCAAGACACATTATTTGGTGGCTACGACGATCAATTATACTCAATATCGGTGGCTACGAGAGGCTTTCTCAATTAAAACTGACACAGCGGGAGGCAAACTCGGCGAACTGGCTCTGCCCCGAACTCTACTATCTGCGTCGCGGACGCTACGTGGCGAACGATGTCACTCCTTTGTTATGGACTGAAGCCAATCTGATGCTCGCGCTGCACACGATGCTTCAGACTGCGGCTAAGTAGGGCGCTTCCCCTCCATTTCGTTCCGCGCTGCGGAACGCAAGAGAACCGTCGTCATTTTGGTATCGGCACGATGCGTATCCGCATCGTGCCGTTCCTGCGTATGGGCCGAAACCTACCGCCAGTGCGGCGCCACCCACACCCAGGTGCCGTGCCGCATGACCCACCCGCCGGGCACCCATTCATGCCAGTACGGCTGGCGCCGGAGGTAGGCGCCGGAGACCCAGACATAACCCCGGCCGTTCCATACCCAGTGGCCGGGGCGCCAGATATATTGCGGGCCCGGCGGCGGCGGCACGCGCTCCACCCGCAGATCCGGAATCGGCTCGTAGCCACGCGGCGGCCCGCCATAAGGCGGCCTGCCATAGGGCGGCGGTCCGCCAGGAGGGGGGCCGCCAGGAGGGGGGCCACCCGGGGGCGGCCCGCCATAGGGCTGCGCGGCGGCGGCGCCGGATAGCGCGACCAGGGCCGAAGTGAGCAGAAAGCGGCGGGTCGGGGACGGCATGGTCGAAACTCCATGGGGTTCGTCCCCCCAGAATGCACCAATTCGCGCCCGGTGCATGCAGGTAGCCGGTGGCGCCGTTCATTCGCCCTTTACGTGGCGGGGCAAACACTGGGCGCATCCGCACCCCGGAGAAGTTTCCATGTCCCTGCTGAGCCGCCTTCGCCTGCGCACCAAGCTGGCCTTGCTGGTTGGGCTCTCCGCCCTCGGCCTGGTCGCCGCCGCCGGGCTCGGGGCTGTGATGCTGCACCAGCGCATGATCGACGACCGGGTGGAAAAGCTGCAGGTGGCGGTGGACACGACCAGTTCGATCGCCCGCTCGCTGGAGGCGCAGGTCGTCGCCGGACGGATCACCCGCGAGCAAGCGATGGCGCAGTTGCGTGACCTCGTGCACGCCATGCGGTTCGACAATGGCAACGGCTATTTGTACGTCTGCACTGATACCGGCCTGATGGCCATGCACGGGGCCAATCCGGACATGGAAGGCAAATCTCTCCCGAACGATGTGGCCAGCGGCCGATCGATCTTCACCCTCGCAACCGAAGCGCTGGCCGGCCGTGACAGTGCCATGTTCACCTACCTGTATCCCAGGCCCGGCCAGACGGAACCCCTGCGCAAGGTCACTGCCGTCACCCGCTTCGCGCCCTGGCAGATGGTGTTCATGTCGGGCGCCTATACCGACGATCTGGATGCGCTGTTCCGCGACTCGATGCTGCGCCTGGCCGGCATCGGCGGCGGCATCCTCGCGGTCATGCTGCTGGCGGCCTGGGCGGTCGAGCGCAACGTCGTCACCTCGGTCGGATTGCTGCGCGCGACCATGCTGCGCCTCGCCGGCGGCGATCTTTCCGGCGACATCCCGGGCAGCGAACGGCGCGACGAGGTGGGCAGCATGGCCGCCGCCCTGGTTGTGTTCCAGCAGCGCCTGGTGGAGGCCGGGCGCCTCTCCGCCGAACAGGAAACCCAGCGCCGGCAGGCCGCGACCGAGAAGCACCAGGCGCTGTGCGCCATGGCGGACACGATCGAAACCGAAAGCAGTCGCGCCCTCGGCGAAGTGATGCAGCGCACCAGCGCCATGACCGGAACCGCCGATACCATGCGCGCCTCGGCCGGGCGCACCGGCGCCGCGGCGCGCGCCGCCGCCGAAGCCGCCGCGGCGGCCATGTCCAATGCCGGGGCGGTGGCCAGCGCGGCCGAGGAACTCTCCGCCTCCATCCAGGAGATCGGCCACCAGGTGGCCCAATCCACCATGATCGTGCGGCGCGCGGTGACCGCCGGGCAGGAAACCCGCACCAGCATCGAGGCGCTGAACACCCAGGTCGGCCGCATCGGCTCGGTCGCCGACATGATCGCCGAAATCGCCGCCCGCACCAACCTGCTGGCGCTGAACGCCACCATCGAGGCCGCCCGCGCCGGCGAGGCCGGGCGCGGCTTCGCCGTGGTGGCCAGCGAGGTGAAGCAACTCGCCGCCCAGACCGCGAAATCCACCGAGGAAATCGGCCGCCACATCGCCGAGGTGCGCAACGCCACCGGGCAATCCGTGCAGGCGGTGCAGCGCATCGAGCAGACCATCACGGAAATCGACGCCATCGCCGGCTCGATCGCCGCCGCGGTCGAACAACAGGGGGCGGCCACCGCCGAGATCGCCCGCAGCGTCGGCAGCACCGCCGGCGCCGCCGGGGAAATGACCAGCCGCACCGGCGAAGTGTCCACCGAGGCCGAGCAGACCGGGCAGGCCGCCGATACGGTACACGCCAACGCCGAGGGGCTGGCCACGGCGGTGAACGAGCTGCGCCAGATGGTGGTGCGCGTGGTCCGCACCTCGACCACCGAGGTTGATCGCCGCCGGGACGTGCGCCACCCGACCAACCTGCCCTGCTGTATCGCGGCGGCGGGCGCGGCACCGGTCGCCGCCCGGCTGGTGAACCTTTCCGCCGGCGGCGCCCGGGTGGAAGACGGGCCGGCACTGGCAGCCGGGGCACGCGGGACACTGACGCTCGATGGGCTCGGCTTCGGGCTGCCGTTTACCGTGCGGGTGGCCGAAGGAGGCGGGCTTGGCCTGACGTTTGCCCTGGAGGCTGCTCAGGCTGGCAGTGTGGCGGCGTTTGCGGAGAGGATAACGGGGCGTCGTGCGGCTTGACCGGGGCGCTGCCCCGGACCCTGGCAGGGCTTTGCCCTGCACCCACCAGGGGCCATAGGCCCCTGGACCCCATTCTTAGGCGGCGGCTCGGCCTGCTCTTAGGTCCAGCCGCCTTCCGCCGAAACCATGGGCTGCGGAGGAATGGCTTGCCAGGATTACGGTGCGGCCGACCGTCAGGCGCTTCAGGCTGTCCAGCACCTCGGCCTCGGTGGCCGGGTCGAGATGCGCGGTGGGCTCGTCGAGCAGCAGCAGCGGAGCGTTCTTCAGGAAGGCACGGGCGATGGCGATGCGCTGCGCCTGACCGCCGGACAAGCCGTAACCGCCCTCCCCCACCTGGGTATCGAGCCCGAGCGGCAGCCCGGCGGTGAAGCCGTCGACACGGGCGAGGCGCACCGCCTCCGCCAGCTCGGCATCGGTGGCTTCGGGGCGGGCGAAGCGGATGTTGTCGCGGATGCTGCCGGCAAACAGAATCGGGCGCTGGCCGATCCAGGCGGTCATGCGCGACAGCGCCTGCGGCACCAGCGTGGCAATGTCGGCGCCGTTGAAGGTGACATGGCCGGATTGCGGCCGGACGAAACCGAGCAGAATCTCCATCACCGTCGATTTGCCCGCGCCGGACGGGCCGATGAGGATGAGAATCTCCCCGGCGGGAACGCGGAAATTGAGCCCGTCCAGCGCCGGGCCACGGGCCGGGTCCCAGGTGAGGGTGACATTCTCGAAGGCGACCGTGACGCCGCGCGCCTGCACGTTGCGCACCGGCAGCACCGGCGCCGGCGGCGGCGGCGGCGGCAGGGTGGCCAGGGCATCGGCGGCGGCGCTGGCGTGGAAGCGCTCCTGATAGGCGGCGGCGAAGGCGCGCAGCGGGGCGAAATACTCCGGCACCAGCAGCAGCACGAACAACGCCGTGCCGGGGCTGGCCAGCGTGCCGGCCAGGGACTGCCCGCCATAGCGCAACGCGATGACCACCAGGGCCAGCGCCATCGCCAGGTCGAGCGCGACCGAGGACAGGAAGGCCACCCGCAGCACCCGCATGGTGCGGCGGCGCAGCTCATCGGCGGCCCGGCCGAGGGCGAGCGCCTCGTCGCCGGCGCGGCCGTGCATGACGATGGTGGCGATGCCGCGCACCCGGTCGAGGAAGCGCGCCTGCAGATGGGCCAGGGCGGCGAACTGGCGCTTCGAGGCGACCGACGCGCCAATGCCCGACAGCGCCATGGCGACCGGCACCATCAGGCCGCAGGCACCCAGCACCAGGGCGGCGATCGGGTCGGCGAAGGCGGTCGCCACCAGCACCAGCATCGGCCCCGCACTGGCGAGCACGACGGCCGGCATCCAGCGGACGAACAGGCCATCCACCGCCTCGATGCGGTCCACCACCACGCTGGCGAGATCGGCTGAGTGACGGCCCCGCAGCAGCGACGGGCCGGCGGCGAGCAGGCGGGTCAGCGCGTCGGTGCGCAGGCGGCGGCGCGCGGTGGCACCGGCCTCGAAGGCGGCGCGCTCGGCGAGCACGGACAGCCCGGCGCGCAGCAGCGCCAGCACGGCGAAGCCGGCGAGCAGCAGCAGCGGGCGGACGTTCGGGGTGGGCAGCAGCGCCGCCTGCAGGGCGAAGCCGGCGCACCAGGCCTGGCCGATGGCGAGCGCGCAACCGGCCATGCCGAGCAGCACGACCGGCTGGATGTCACGCCGCCCCGCCCTCGATTGCTGGCGCATCCAGGCACGGGATGCAGTCTTGGACTGGGTCATGCGGCGGCATGTAGCAGAGCGGAGGGGAGGATTGACAGGCCCGGAGCGGGGCCGGAGTCTGCCGGACAACGATCGGGGGAGGAAATTCGCGTGCCGATGGATCAGGAGGCACCGGCCCCGGCCGCGCTACCGGACATTCCCGACCAGCCGCAGACCCGTGCCGGCCGGGACCTGCCCCGCCATGCCGGCATGGCTTCGCGCCAGCATGTGGGTCGCATCGCGGCGGGCTGCGTCATTGCGCTGATCGCCTTCAACCTGCGGCCGTCGCTGTCCAGCATCGGGCCGGTGCTGAATGAGGTGATGCGCGATCTGCCGCTCTCGGCCGGGGGCGCGGCGGTGCTGACCACCGCGCCGGTGCTGTGCCTGGGCCTGTTCGGGCCGCTGGCGCCGGCGGGGGCACGGCGATTCGGCATCGAGCGCACCGCGCTGCTGGCGCTGGCGGCGGTGATGCTGGGCACGGCCTTGCGCGGCGGCGGCGGGTTCGCGCTTCTGCTGGGCGGCTCGCTGCTGGCCGGGGCGGCCATCGGGGTCGCCAACGTGCTGATTCCCGGGCTGCTGAAACGCGATTTCCCGGACCGGCTGCCGCTGATGACCGGGCTGTACACCATGGTGCTGTGCGTGGGCGCGGCGGCGGGGGCGGGAATCACGGCGCCGCTGCGGCTGGCGTTCGGCGGGAACTGGGGCGCGGCGCTGGCGGCCTGGGCGGTGCCGGCGCTGGTGGCGATGGCGGTGGCGGCGCGGGTCTGGCGGCACCGGATCGGCCCGGGCGGCGGCGTGGGGGTGACGCGGCTGCGACGGGTGGGCGGGCTGTGGCGCGATCCGCTCGCCTGGCAGGTCACGCTGTATATGGGGCTGCAATCGGCGCTGGCCTACGCCGTGTTCGGCTGGCTGGCGCCGATCCTGCGCAGCCGCGGCGATGACGCCGTGACCGCCGGGCTCGCGGTGTCGGTTTCGATCCTGGCGCAGACCGCGGCCTCGCTGGCGGCGCCGCTGCTGGTGGCCCGGCTGCGCCACCAGAGCGCCCCGGCGGCCGGGGTGATGCTGCTGACCACCGCCAGCTTCCTCGGCCTGCTGTGGCTGCCGCCGGGCTGGCAATGGGGGTTGTCGGTGGCGCTGGGGATCGGGATGGGGGCGGCGTTCTCGCTGGCGATGATGATGATCGTGCAGCGCGCGGCCGACGGGCACGCCGCGGCGGCGCTTTCCAGCATGGCGCAGAGCGTGGGCTACACGCTGGCGGCCGGCGGCCCGCTGCTGGTGGGGGTGCTGCACGACGCCACCGGCGACTGGTCGGGGGCGGCGGCGCTGTTCGTGGTGGCGGGCGGCACGGCGGCGGTGAGCGGAGCGCTGGCGGGACGGTCGCGCTTGCTTGGCTCGGCCTGACGGCGGAGGGTTGCCGTTTCGTTCACCCATTGATCGCGTTCTTGTGCATAACAGGTTGGATACGAAACCGTCTTTTTCAGAAGGGTCGGAACACAACGATAACCGCGGTCTTGAACGCGCCGTTAACCGGAGCGGGGCAGAATGGCGTCATGATCCGTCGCCGCACCCTGGTTGCCCTTCCTTTGCTGGCCTGTCCCGGGCTGAACCGGGGCCGGGCGGCGGAGGTTGTTGCGCCGGAGAGTGTCACGCTGGCTGATGTGACGGTGCCGGCCGGGCGGGCGCGGGTGCTGGCGATGTTTTCGCTGGGCACGGCGGCGGCGGCGGCGCTGACCTTTGCCGCTGATTTGCCGGAGGGCGAGCGTGACCTGCTGGTGGTGGCGGCCGGGGGGAAGGTGCTGGCGCTGGAGTTGCTGGCGTGGCGCGGTGCGGACGGATCACGTTTGTTGACCCGGCTGTCCACGGTGCCGGACCGGCTGCGTCTGCGGCTGGAGCGGATGGCCAGTGCCAAGCACGGCCACGGCTACCGGCATGAGGAATGGACGGATTATCTGGCCTGGCAGGCGGAGGCGCCGATGGCGGATGCGCCGGTGCGGCCGGTGCTGGCGGGCACCTGGCAGGCCTCGCTGGCGGCGCAGCGGGCGGACACCAGGGCGCTGCTGGTGGGGGGTCTGCACGGGGTGGTGCCGGCGCTGTTGGCGGCATGTCCGCCGCCGCGTTTTTCCTCTTGACACAAGTCAAGGCTGCCGCCCAGCGTCGTGCTTTGCTTGGGGGCGGAGGGTGTCATGACGCAGTATTCCCGTGTCCACCTGCAGGCCACCGTCGACAATCCGGAGGCGGCCGAGTTCTTTTTTGATCTCGTGCTGGAGGGCGAGGGCCACATTGTCGGGCGGCATGCGGTGTTCGGTTTGCGCGGCGATTTCCATCGGCGGAATGAGTCGTTCGATCCGTGTGTGCTGCATCCGGACGGGCAGCTTGATTTTGGCATGGGGTATGAGGGCAACCCTGAGCGGCGGTATGCCACCACGGATTTGCTGCGGCACCGGATCGGCTCGGGGGAGAAGATCAGTGTGGTGACGGGCGATGGGGTGGCGACGTATCGGGTGGCGCGGGTGATTCCGCTGCCGGCGCACCGGGGGTAGCGGGCCGGTGAAATGGGTTCCAAGGGCCTGTGGCCCTTGGTGGGTCCAGGGCAAAGCCCTGGTGGGGCGCGGGGCAACGCCCCGCTAGGGGGTGGTGGGATTTCGACTGTCGCGAAGCGCGCTTTAAAACATTGCTAGCTTTGGTGCCCCAAGAACCACGTGGTAGATTGGCATACCATGCTGCTCAGTACCTGAATGTGCAAAGAGACGAACGCTAACTATTAGCAATTTTAGCTGGCTATTATTGCCAACAAGATCAAAAAATCGGATCGCGTGGAGAGCCTTGGTGACAAATTTTTTCTGTGGATTGTTGGTGGGGCCTCCCACAAAATACGAAACAGCAGGAAATTTTCCTAAAATCAAATCGGGCAATACAAGACGTCTGAACCCATCGAGTCCATATTGAACGATCGCATGGCAGTAGGCAATCTTTGCGATTCCTCTTGCAAATAGTGGGGCATTCACCCGCCCGGAAGCCCAAATTACGTAACTATCGTCATCTAAAATGCTAAGAGTTTGCCGCAGATTCGGCGGCGTCCAATCATACATATGGAAAAACACTTCCGGAAAGGGGTCGTCAATCGGCACACTACGAAAAAAGCCCGCATCTCCCCATACTGGCAGCGCCAGCGCATAGGGATGATCTTTGATTGGCAGATCGAGTGATATGCTTTCGCCTCGAACGGTAAAATTGGCAGGAAGGATGGCGGGGCGTTCTTTGGGATTTCTAGTCTGAACCCCCGCATGAATTCGGTGCTGTCCAAATACGCTTCGCCCTAAGTGCGTATCAACAGGGTTGATTTTTCGTTCGCATTCTCGGCAACTTGCCTTCTCTATGTATGTATTGCAACCGAGCGAAAAGGGAATGATGTGCTCGTCTCTCAGACCGTCCGAGCCGCCATCAGAACCACAATAAATGCAGCGTCCATAGCCAGGATAACGCATATCCTGAATATCCTGCCACTCCATGCGAGTTGCCCTAAATCGAACTCATAAAACGAATCACGACGCATACCCCGATGCGCCATCACCGTCGCCAAAATTACCCCCCCTGACACGCCAGATCGGCCGGGAACAGCCAGTCCCGGAATGTCTGGCTCACCGCCGGCATGACGCCGTAGCCCGCCAGCACCACGGCGACGCCCGTCCGCAAGGCGACGGCCGTCGCCGGTTCCCAGCCGGCGGTGACCGGCGCGAGCGCCCAGCGCATCACGAAATAGACCGGATAGAGGGCGAAGAAATTCAACGCGATCGTTTTGTATTTGGGCGGCGCGCGGTAGTCGGATTGTTCGGGCGGCGTCACCCAGACTTCCATGCCGGAACGGGTCTGGTACTGCGGCGGGCCTTCGCTCAACGGCGCCGAGCGGGCCAGCCAATCCTGCCGTTCGGGGGATTCCAGCCAGTGCTGGTAGTCGCTGACGTGGTCGAACCGGATGATCGTGGTGTAGGCGTGGCTGGTCGGTTCGGGCGGGCGCACGAAATCAGCGGTGGGATTGCCGGGAATTCTGGTGCCTTTGGGAAACAGCTCGTGGGTCAACGCCTCAAACCGCGCTTCGCAGCCCGGCCTGATATAGCGCGTCACGACAAAGGCGACCGGCGCATTGGCGCCGGTGCCGGCCGGCGGCACGGTGCCGTCGGCCGGCTCGGCGTGCAGTTGTCCTGCGGCCACGAGGGCAATCATTCCGGCGACCGACAGGGCAAGCCATCGGCGCCGTCCAGATCGTCGAGAAGAAGAATCCGCCTGCATGAGTGTCTATTCCGACCATTGCCCACAGGCCGCGGACCTTAAGATGGCGCCGGGGCGGTAGCAATGGTTCGGTCTCAGTCAGATTGCCAACGGGGCCGGCCCCCACAGGCGGGCCAGGCAAATTCCGTCAGCGATACTGCCTTCCATTCTTTGCAGGAGGGCGCGGCTCACCCGCCGGTGGCGATCAGCTTGCGGCTGATGAAGTTTCAGCGGCAATCCAGGCCTTCGCCTGCGCGGCTTCCGAGGCCGGAAATGTCTTCATCTCGGCAGGCGACAGGAAGCCCACGAATTGCGTCGTCTCTTCGATCCACTTCACGTCAGTGACGACCGCAACCCGCTCCCAGGCGTTGAAATGGCCTATCCCGACTTTCAGGTCTTCCCATACGGCGCCAGCATCAAAGCCCGCGAAGTCCGGTGCTATTTCGGAATAAACCCGCACTTTCTGGTGTGTCGCGAGCGTCTTCTCGACTGCCGGCGTGAGAACGTCATCGAAGTCGGCTTTGGTCACCTGTCCCTTGTAGACGAAGCCGAGAACACCTTCCGGAAATCCCGTCAATAGCTCGATCATGAGATCTCTCCATTGTGTACTGCGCCATTGCGTAGTGCGGCGCGGCCATCCGACTTTGCCCGACCACTCTGTTCAGGCGGCGGGCGGGTGAGACAACAGAGGGGGCGTCGGGCGGTGATGACAAGGCCGGTGATGAGGATTTGACGGCCCGGCGCCGGTCTGGCCGATGGGTGCTCCAGATCTACCCGCGCAGCGCCCGCCGCGCCACGCCGGCCAAAGTGGTCGCGGCGGCGGGGAGAATGGAATCATTGAAATCATAGTCGGGATTGTGCAGCTCGGCGCAGGAAGCCGTGGCGCCGTTGCCGATCCACAGGAACGCCCCCGGACGTTCGTGGAGGAAATTACCGAAATCCTCGCTGGTCATCGCCGGCGGCAGGTCGCGCCGCAATATCAGACCGGATTCATGCACCGCGGCGGCGGCCAGCTCGGCCTCGGCGGGGTGGTTGACCGTTGCATTGACGCCCGCCAGCACCTCCAGCTCCGCCCGCACGCCGAAGGTGGCCGCGATGCCGTCCACCACCCGGGCGACCGCCGCATCCAGCTTCGCCCGCACCGCCGGCGTGAAGGCGCGCAGCGTGCCGCCCAGCCGCACCTCGGACGGGATCTGGTTGACCGCCGCGCCGCCCTCGACCGTGCAGATCGACACCACCGCCGGTTCCAGCGGGTCGATCGTGCGCGACACCACCGATTGCAGCGCCACCAGCAGATGGCCGGCCGCCAGCATCGGATCGCGGGTCAGATGCGGCATGCCGGCATGGCCGGCATGGCCGTGCAGGGTGATGTGCAGCGGCGCGCCGCCTGCCATCACCGGCCCGGCATGCACCGCCACCGTGCCGGCTTGCAGGCCCGGCCAGTTGTGATAGGCAAAGATGCGCTCCATCGGGAAACGCTGCAGCAGCCCGTCGGCCAGCATGGCGCGGGCGCCGCCATGGCCTTCCTCGGCTGGCTGGAACACCAGCTGCACGGTGCCGCTCCAGTCGGGGTCGCGCAGCAGCAGCGCCGCCGCGCCGAGCAGGCTCGCCGTATGGCCGTCATGGCCGCAGGCATGCATCACCCCGGCATGGCGGGAGGCATGCGCCAGCCCGGTGGTCTCCTGGATCGGCAGCGCGTCCATGTCGGCGCGCAGCCCGACACTGCGGTTCGACCGGCCGCGCGACAACGTGGCCACCACGCCATGGCCACCCACCCCGCCGACCCAGGGAATGCCAAGCTCGGACAGGCGGGCGCCGACGAAAGCGGCGGTTGCCGCCTCCTGCAGGGACAGCTCGGGATGGGCGTGCAGATGCCGGCGCCATCCGGCAAGCGTTTCGGCAAGGGTATCGTCCATACCCATCAGCTTCCCATCGGTTGCGGCAAAAAACCAGACCTCCCGGGTAAGTGATTTGACGGCCTTGACAGGCGACCGGCGGCGCTATCGCGCAAGCGTCATGGCAAAGCGGCGGAATGTCGGATTCTTCGCCGTAATCTTGCCATGCGCAACTGGAGAATGCCCCCTCAACCGCACGCGCAGGAGCCCCATCGTGCACGTCCCCGCCTATCTCGACCCATGCCTGGCCGGCACATCGGCGACCGATGCCCGCGCCCTGGCCTGCGGACGGGCGGCAGCCAGGGACATGACGGCGCCCGGACCGGGCCGCGGCGGCGATGACCACACCACCCCGATGCAACTGCCGGTCGCATCCGCGCGACCGGTCACAGCTTCGGGAAGCTCGACAACGTGTCCGGACGGCCTCGCCTTGCGGGGCTACTCGGTTATCCCGGGCGGCAACGCCCGTCCATTGGAACGCGGCTGGAGTGCCGGGCTGCTATGGGCGACCGATTTGGTCGCCGTGCTGCCCGCCTCGCCGCTGGAGGTCATATGAACCGCCTCGTCGTCGTGTCCAACCGGGTACCGGCTCCTTCGGCCGGAACCCAGGCCGGCGGATTGGCTGTGGCCCTGGATGGGCTGATGGAAAAACGCGGCGGCCTCTGGTTCGGCTGGAGTGGCGCAGTGGTGCCCTCCGGCGCGGGCCGGGCCGCCATGGTGGAGCGCGCGGGCGGGGTGGAATACGCCACCATCGACCTGACGCAGGAGGAACACGACCGCTACTACAATTCCTTCTCCAACGGGGTGCTGTGGCCGCTGCTGCACACCATGCCGGAGATGATGCGCTACGACCGGCGCGACGCCCGCGTCTATCGCGAGGTGAACGCCAAAATGGCCGCCGGCCTGCAGCCGCTGCTGCGGCCGTCCGACGTGATCTGGGTGCACGACTACCACCTGATGCCGCTGCCGGCGGCGCTGCGGGCGCGCGGCGTGCGCAACCCGATCGGCTTTTTCCTGCATATCCCGTTCTGCTCGCCCGACGTGCTGGCGGCGGCGCCGGAGATGTCCGAGCTGGTGCGCGACCTGCTGGCCGCCGACCTGATCGGCTTCCAGACCGATAACGACGTGACCAATTTCGCCGCCGCCGCGCAGATGCTGGCCGGCGCGGTGCGCGGCGCGGGCAACTCGCTGTTCTTCGCCGGGCGGCGGGTGCGGCTGGGCGTGTTCCCGGTGGAAATCGACGCGCGCGGCTTCGCCCACACGGCGGCCGAAATGGCCGACGCGCCCGCGGTGCGCCGGCTGCGGCGCAGCCTGGACGGGCAGCGGCTGATCCTGGGGGTGGAGCGGCTGGACCCCACCAAGGGGCTGCTGCAGCGGCTGGCCGGTCTGCGCCGGCTGCTGGAGAAGCGGCAGGACTGGTGCGGCCATGTGACCATGCTGCAAATCGCGGCGATGTCGCGCAAGGACGTGGACAGCTACCGCGCCCTGCGGGCGGCGCTGGACCGCGACGCCGGGGCGCTGAACGCCGATCTGGGCGAGCCGGACTGGCAGCCGCTGCGCATGGTCGCGCACGGCGTCGATCGCGCCACCGTGGCGGGCACGATGCGCCAGGCACGGGTCGGGCTGGTGACGCCGCTGCGCGACGGCATGAACCTGGTGGCCAAGGAATTCGTGGCCGCCCAGGACCCGGCCGACCCTGGCGTGCTGGTGCTGTCGCGCTTCGCCGGCGCGGCGCGGCAACTGGAGGCGGCGCTGCTGGTCAACCCGCACGATCCGGACGCGATGGCGGATGCGCTGGATTCGGCGCTGCGCATGGGGCTGGAGGAACGGCAGGCGCGCTGGCGGGCGCTGTGGGCAGCCATCGAGCACCGCTCGCCGCTGGTCTGGGGACGGTCCTTCGTGGCGGCCCTGCTGCGGGCCACGACGCTGCGTCCGACCAAGCCGTCGCTGGCGATGGTGCCGCCGCCCGTCATCGAGCGCCCGCGCGCCCCGGCGCGGATGTCGCTGGAGCGTGTGGGGGAGCGCGTGGGACCGGAGATGGAGCCCGCGGTGCTGGCGGAGTTGATCAAGCCCGGGCGGGTCCTGAATTAGGGTCGCGCGCCGGCGCGGCGGCCGAACCGGATCAGTGCCCGGTTCGGGAACTGTCCGCGCCGACTCCAGCATAGCCGGTCACGCTGCCGTTGATCCGCACCCGCATGCTGCCGGGCGCCAGGGGAGCGTCGGTCGGCGGGGGATTGATCGCGGTTCCGGAGTTGGCCGACGACGGCAGGCGCGACGGAACCGGAGCCGGGGTGAAGGAGGATGGGGAGACGGGGGATCGGGAGACGGGGGATGGGGAGACGGGGGCCGGCGCTGGCGGGGCGGGGGTGGGAATTTGCGGCTGCCCCTGCGCGCCGGCCGGGGTTGCCCAGACGGCCAGGCTCAGCAGCACCGCCCATCCGGTTGAACAGAACAGTCGCATCAGGATACTCCCGTGAGATGGCACCCACGCTATGTCAGGCGAAATGGCCGATGTCGACCTCCACTATTCCGGCTGACAACTGCGATAGCGGGATCGGGGCGGGCTGGTTGAATCCCCAGGGATTGAGCAATTGCACCGTGGCGCTGGCGCCACTCCCGTTCAATTTGTCGAACATGTAAGCGTGGTCGCTGACCAGGTTGAATGGCAGGCCGGCAGTGGCGGGCGTGTCCATGACGATCAGGTCATGGGCCGCGGCATCGCTTTGCAGCGCCGACGCCAGCGTCGCCACCGGCAGCGCAGCCGGCTTCAGGAAGTTCGCGGTTTGGCCGGTCAACTCCTCCAGGGAAATCACCGGGCTGCCACCATAGGCAATGCCGCCATAGCCGCCGTTCAGCGTCGCCACCGCACTTTCCAGGACCTGCGGCCAGATCCCGTTGACAGTGTCCGGCGACGCCCCCCCATTGACCGCGTAGGAGGGGAACGTGTCGGCGACGGTGACGGAGACCGGCCGGAATATGGCCGTGCTGAAGTCGTTGGGGGTGGGGAGCTGTCCGGATGAGGTGGTGTAGAGCGTCACCGTATCCGTGCCGTTGCCATTGGCGTGGATCATGTTCGAGATGAACTGCGGGTTCCACAGCGCAATCTCGCCGATGGGGGAAAGAACGAAGCAGTCGCTGATCTGGCCCTGGTGTATGTCGGCGACGCTGATATCCGCCAGACCGCCCGGCCCCTCGTAGAGCGCGGGCGACGTGGTTGGGGTTGGCTGGAACGTGGTGGTAGTGGTGTGGCCACGCCACCCGCTGTCCACAATGTCCCATGGGGATGACCAGGACGGCGGGCCTTGCACATTCGCCGCGTCCCCGTTGCCGATCCAATCGTTAGCGATCCAATCGGTGAGGATCGAATCATACGGATCGAGTTTCAGCGTCATGTGACCTCTCCCCTTTTCGACAGACCTTTTTGGTGGGACCGATCGTTGACGATACGTTAGACAGAACGAAATGCGCCCGGATCGGCTGCGGTGATGGAACAGGACTGCCGTCGTGCGGCCCCCGGCGTTTGCCGGGTGACACAGTTACGTTAGAGACAAAAACGATACGAATACTTGATGGTTGCGGTCAAGGGTTCAATGGCCCGCGGTACGGCGCCTCGCTATACTTTGATCGACCCGCCGGACCGCGTTTCAAACCACGGTGAGCGGACGGTGCGGCGGCGGCGGCAACTCGACGGCAATGCCGTCCCCCGGCCGCACCTCGCCATCGGCGAGCACCACCGCCATCACCCCCGCCTTGCGCACCAGCCCGCCCTGCGCGTCGCGCCCCAGCACCGCCGCCATCAGGCCGGGACGAAAACGGTTGAGCTGAACACAGGGATTGCGCAGGCCGGTCACTTCGACGAGGGCGGCCTCACCCAACCGCAGCCGCGCACCGGCGGGCAGGCCGAGCAGGTCCACACCGCTTGTGGTGACGTTCTCGCCGATCTGGCCGGGGCCGATGTCGAAGCCCGCCGCGGCCAGTTCGTCGAACAGTTCGGCATGGATCAGGTGGACCTGCCGCAAATTCGGCTGGGTCGGGTCGCGCGCCACCCGGGAGCGGTGTTTGACCGTCGCCCCCGCATGCGCGTCGCCCTGCACGCCCAGCCCCGCCAGCAGACGGATGGACAGTTGCGTTGGCTTGGAGAAGCCATGCCCCCGCGCCTGGCAGACGGCGATCACCCGACCGGACATGACTTTCAGGCGGGTTCCTTGCCGACCCGCACCAGCATCTTGCCGAAATTGCCGCCGCGCAGCACCTGGCGCAGCGCCTCCGGAGCGCTCTCCAGCCCGTCCACCACGGTCTCGCGATGGCGCAGCGAGCCGTCGCGCACCCAGGGCGTGGCCAGCGCCCGCCACTCGGCGAAGCGTTCCGGCTTGTCGGTGACGATCAGGCCCTCGATGCGCACCCGCTTGCCCACCACGAAACCGAGATTCGGCCCCGGCGGCAGGTCCGTCGCGTTGTACTGGGCGATCATGCCGCTCATGACCACGCGGGCATGCGCATTCAGCAGGCCGAACACCGCCTCCTGCACCGCCCCGCCGACATTCTCGAAATAAACGTCGATGCCGTTCGGGCAGGCTTCCTGCAGCGCCCCGCGCAGATTGCCCGAGCGGTGATCGACGCAATCGGCGAATCCCAGCGCCTCCTGCACCCACAGGCATTTGTCCGGGCCGCCGGCGACGCCGACCACCCGCGCCCCTTCCCGCCTGGCGATCTGCCCCGCCACCGAGCCGACCGCCCCGGAGGCGGCCGAGACCACCACCGTCTCGCCGGGCCGGGGCCGGCCGATATCCTTCATGCCGGAATAGGCGGTCGTGCCGGGCATGCCGAGCACGCCCAGATAGGTGCCGAGCGGCACCGCGTGGCGGTCCACCTTGGTCAGCGCCGGGCCGGGGAAACACTGTGCGTCTGCCAGCCGCGGCTGCCCACCACGATGTCGCCGGGGGCAAAACCGGGGTCGTTGCTGGCCAGCACCTCGCCCACCGTCTCCCCGGTCATCACCCCGCCGATCGCCACCGGCTGGGCATAGACGACACGCCCGGAAATGCGGCCGCGCATGTACGGGTCGATCGACAGCAGAATGGTGCGGGTGAGAACCTCGCCCTCGCCGGGGGTCGGGATGGGGTCTTCCACGATGGTGAAATCGTCAGCGCGCGGCTCGCCGGCGGGGCGGCGGCGCAGCACCAGCGAACGGCGACGATCCTCAGGTTCCGACATGTCAGGCGGCCTCGGCCTTCAGCACCAGGCGGCCGGTGACCCGGCCGTCACGCAGCCGCATCAGGGCCTCATAGGCCTGGCTCTGCGGCACCGTGGCCACCGGCACCGCGTTCAGCCCGCCATTCTGCGCCAGCGCGACCAACTCGCGTAAATCCTTCGGGTTGCCGACATAGCTGCCCTGGAGGGTCAGCGCCCGGATGGCCATCAGCGGCAGCGGCACATTCAGTTCGCCGCCGAACAGCCCGACCTGCACCAGTCTGCCACCCTTGCGCAGCGCGTCGAACGCGAACCGCGCCGTGGCGGTGCCGTTCACCAGATCGATGATGGCAACGGGCTGCACCCCACAGGCCGCGATGAGCGCCTTGGCCACCTGGTCTCCGGCGCCATCGACGGTCTTCCACGCCCCGGCACGCCCGGCCGCCCCGCGCTTCTCGGCGCTGATATCCACCGAGACGATGGCGCGATGGCCCAGCGCCTTCAGCACCGCAATGGCCTGCAGCCCGAGCCCGCCCGCCCCCACCAGCACGATCGGCTCGTCGGGCGGCAGCGGCATCACCTTCCGGATGGCGGAAAACACGGTAATGCCCGAACAGGCATAGGTGGCGGCCACCGCAGGGTCGAGCGTGCCGGGATCGACCAGATAACGCGCATGCGGCGACAGCACATGGGTGGCATAGCCGCCGTGCCGGTAGACGCCGATCGATCTCGGCGCCACGCACATATTGTCATCCTCGGCCGCGCAGGCGGCGCAGGCGCCGCAGCCCACCCAGGGAAAAACGATGCGGATGTCCCCGGGCTGCACGCCGGTGGCCTGCGGGCCGAGCTTCACCACCCGGCCAACCACCTCATGGCCCATCGCCAATGGCAACGTCAGGCCACGGTCCTTCAGGTTCATCACCCGGCCGCCACCCAGATCATACCGCCCTTCCCAGATGTGGATGTCGGAGTGGCAGACGCCGCAATAGAGGGTCTCCAGCAGGATCTCCGTACCCTGCGGCTCGGGGGTGGGAAGCTCCAGCTCCTGCAAAGGGGCTTCGTTTTCTACCACGGCCCAGGCGCGCATGACGGGTCCTCCGGTGCTTCTGCCGACACCTTAAGGCAGCACGAGGAAGTAAGGCCAGGGCTCTGCCCTGGACCCGCCAAGGGGCAGTGGCCCCTTGGAACCCATTACTCACCCCAGTGGCGAAGCCGCAGCGCGTTCGACACCACGCTGACGCTGGATAGGGCCATGGCGGCGCCCGCAACGATCGGACTCAGAAAGCCGAAGGCGGCCAGCGGAATGCCGATCACATTATACGCGAAGGCCCAGAACAGGCCCTGGCGGATGGTCCGATGCGTGCGCCGCGCAATGTCCAGCGCCTGCGGCACCAAGGCGGGATCGCCGTGCATCAGGGTGATGCCGGCGGCGTGCATGGCCACATCCGTGCCGGTGCCCATGGCAAGACCCACATCAGCCGCCGCCAGCGCCGGCGCGTCGTTGATGCCGTCACCGACCATGGCCACCACAGCCCCCTCGGCACGCAGCGCCGCGACCTGCGCGGCCTTGCCTTCGGGCAGAATTTCCGCAGCG
Organism: uncultured Alphaproteobacteria bacterium; assembly: GCA_963709085.1. Classification (GTDB taxonomy): domain Bacteria; phylum Pseudomonadota; class Alphaproteobacteria; order Acetobacterales; family Acetobacteraceae; genus Rhodovastum. Next base: position 756,803 of record CAVPVB010000007.1, on the reverse strand, counting down.
ACGCGGTCGATGCCGAGAGCGGCGGCAATGGCGTTGGCGGCACCGCGGGAATCGCCGGTGAGCAGCACCACCCCGATACCGTCACGCCGCAGCGTGGTGACCGCATCGCCGGCGGTGGGGCGCGGCGCATCGGCGAAGGCCAGCAGCCCGAGCAGGCGCGCGGCGGGCGCAGTCTCCGCCAGCCAGGAAACCGTGCGGCCCTGGGCTTCCAGCGCGGCGGCGGTATCCGCCAGCTTACCGGGCGCAATGCCGGCCTCGTCCAGCATCCGGCGGCTGCCGAGCAGCAACGTGCGCGCCTCAACGGTGGCGGCGACACCCCGGCCGGCGAGCGCCCGAAATCCCTCGGCGCGCGGCGCGGCGGCGGCGCGGCGGCGGATGGCCTCGGCCAGCGGGTGCTCGCTGTCGGCCTGCAAGGCAGCGGCCAGACGCAGCAATTCCTCGGCGGTCGCAGCTTCGGCGGGAACCAGGTCGGTGAGGTCCGGGCGGCCATTGGTGAGCGTGCCGGTCTTGTCGAACGCGACCAGGGTGACGGCGTGGGCGCGCTCCAGGGCCGCCGCATCGCGGATCAGGATGCCGCGCCGCGCCGCGGCGCCCGTCCCCACCATGATCGCCGCGGGGGTGGCAAGGCCAAGAGCGCACGGGCAGGCGATGACGAGGACAGCAACGGCGTTCAGGATGGCGGCGGAGATATCGGCGCCGGTGGCCCACCAGCCCAGGAAGGTGACACCGGCGACAACCAGCACGGCCGGGACGAACACGGCGCTGACGCGGTCCACCAGGCGCTGGATCGGCGGCTTGGAAGCCTGCGCGCCCTCCACCAGCCGGACGATGCGGGCCAGCACCGTCTCGCCCCCAACGGCATTGGTGCGGACGGCCAGCACGCCGTCGGACAGGATGGAACCGCCGGCCACGCGGGCGCCTGGTTCCTTTTCCACCGGCAGGCTTTCGCCGGTGAGCATCGATTCATCGACGCTGCCGCCGCCGTCCAGCACGATGCCGTCCACCGGGATGCGCTCGCCCGGGCGCACCAGCACCACGTCGCCGACGACGATCTGGGCGATCGGGATGGTCTGCTCGGCCCCATCGCGGCGCAGGCGGGCGGTGTCGGGGCGCAGATTGGCGAGCGCGCGCAGGGCGTCGGCGGTGTGGCCGGTGGCGCGGGTTTCCAGCCATTTGCCGAGCAGAACGGTGGCGATCAGCACGGCGGAGGATTCGTAATACAGCGCCGGCATGCTGCCGGGCGGCGCGGTGAGCAGGTTCCAGCTGCTCAGGCCCCAGGCGGCGGAGGTGCCGAGGGCCACCAGCAGGTCCATATTGCCGGCGCCGGCGCGCGCCGCCTTCCAGGCCGCCCCATAGAACCGGGCGCCGAGCCAGAACTGCACCATTGTCGCCAGCGCCGCCTGGACCCAGCCCGGCAGCATCCAGGGCAGCCCGGCCGCCTGCGCCGCCATGCCCAGCAGCAGCGGCGCGGACAGCGCGATGGCGGCGAGCAGGTGGAAAGCCTCCCGGTGTCCGGGGGCGGCGTCCTGGCGGAGGGCGGCCGTATCGGCGGGGCGGGCGTCGAAACCGGCCTTGCGCACCGCGGCGGCAAGCTCGGCCTCGGCGGCGCTGCCCTGTTCGCGGACGATCCGCGCCCGGCTGGTGGCGAGGTTCACCTCGGCCCCCAGCACGCCCGGCACACGCTGCAGCGCGCGCTCGACACGGGCGACGCAGGAGCCGCAGGTCATGCCGGTGATGTCGAGATCGAGCGTGTCGCGGGCCACTCCTGCGGGGGCGGGCGGAAGGTCCGGGCTGGCCGCCGGAAGGGCTTCGAGAAGGTCGGTCATGCCGGAGAGATGGGGATTTCTCCCCCCGGATGGTCAAGGGAGGTTGTGCGTAAGCGGTGCGATGACCCGCAGACGCGCTGTTTATGGGACAAATAAATATTCCAGATGCAATGATGTAAAGGGAGGGGACAGATCCCATCTAAATCGGGCGATCGGTATATGGCGGCTGCGATGGATGAAAATCCTCATATGTTCTCCCGCTGGCGTGCGCGGAGACGGTGCGGGCCGCGATGCTGAACTGAGCTGGATCTTTCCGGAACTGGAGCTAGCGTTGGGCAAGCCTGAATTCGGCCGCAAGGTAACATGCACAGCCTGTGCGGTGAGATTTTTCGATCTCACCCGCTCGCCGGCGATCTGCCCCAAATGCGGCGTGGAGCAGCCCCGCATAAAGCCGCGCGTGGCGCCGGCGGCGCGGGCGGCCGCGGTGCGCTGGGCGGGTGGCCGGCAGCCACCGATGATTATCGAAGCCGCCGCCCCCGAACCCACCCTGATCGAAGCCGATCCGGTGGAGGACGTGGACGAGGATGAGGACGAGATCGAGGAGGCCGACCTGCCGGACGACGAGGACGAGACGCCCAAGGTCAAGCACGACGACTGAAGCGGGAACGCCGGGGCTTGACGTTCCTGCGGCGGGGCCAATCATTTCAGTGTCGGCCCCGTCCCAAGGAGGAAGCTCAGGTGAAGATCGGCGTTCCCACGGAGATCAAGACGCACGAATACCGGGTGGGCCTGACGCCTGCCGCCGTTCGCGAACTGGTCTCGCACGGCCACGCCGTGGTGGTGCAGCGGGGGGCGGCGGTTTCGATCGGTTTCCCCGACGAGGCGTATCGGGCGGCCGGCGCGGTGATCGCGCCGGATGCCGCGGCGGTGTTCGCCGAGGCCGAACTGGTGGTGAAGGTGAAGGAGCCGCAGCCCGGCGAGATCGCGCTGTTGCGGCCGGGCCAGGTGCTGTTCACCTATCTGCACCTTGCCGCCGATCGGGAACAGACGCTCGGGCTGGTGGCATCGGGGGCGACCTGCATCGCCTATGAGACCGTCACCGATGTGCGCGGATCGCTGCCGCTGCTGGCGCCGATGAGCGAGGTGGCGGGACGGATGAGTGTGCAGGTGGGCGCGCATTGCCTGGAGCGCGAGCAGGGCGGCGCCGGCGTGCTGCTGGGCGGGGTGCCGGGGGTGCCGTCGGGTCGGGTGGTGGTGATCGGCGGTGGCGTGGCCGGCACCAATGCCGCGCGCATGGCGGTGGGGTTCGGCGCCACCGTGACGGTGATCGACAAATCGCTGCACCGGCTGCGCGAGTTGGAGGACATGTTTCCGACCCAGTTGCACACGCTGTTTTCCACCACCGACGCCATTGAGCACGCGGTTGCCGATGCGGATCTGGTGATCGGCGCGGTGCTGGTGCCGGGCGCGGCGGCGCCGAAGCTGGTCAGCCGGGAAATGGTGCGACGGATGCGGCCGGGGTCGGTGATGGTGGACATTGCGATCGACCAGGGCGGCTGTTTCGAGACCAGCCGGCCGACCACGCATGCGCGCCCGACCTATGTGGAGGAGGGGGTGGTGCATTATTGCGTGACCAACATGCCCGGCGCGGTGGCGCGGACGTCGACGCTGGCGCTCGGCAACGCGACGTTGCCGTTTGTGCTGGCGCTGGCGGGCAAGGGGTGGCGGGCGGCGGTGCAGGCCGATCCGCATTTGCTGGCGGGGCTGAACGTGCATGCGGGGCTTGTCACGCACGAGGCGGTGGCGGGGGCGCTTGGCCTGGAGTTCCGCAGCCCCATGGTGGCGCTGGCTGCCTGAGGAATGGGGTCCAGGGGCCTCTCGGCCGTCGTGCCGAAGGCGCGCTGCGCACGACGGCGGGGTCGAGGGGCAGAGCCCCTCGCCTTGCTTGCTTTGGTGGTGACGACAAATCCTATCGGGGCTTCGCCCCGAACCCCACCAGGGCTCTGCCCTGGACCCGCCAGGGGCCATAGGCCCCTGGACCCCTTGCAGAAAGCAAGGCGCCGCCTCGCCGCTGCTCCGGGCTGGGTCGTCGCCGCCACCTCGCTCCGCTCGCCTGGGCTTGCTCCTCCCCGCCCTTCGCTTCGCGCTCACTGAACTCGGGCGCAGCGAAAGCCCAGGTTGACATCGCGGTCCGACGGGTCGTCGGGGTCGCGGTACGCTGCCCGCACGAAGCGCGCGCCGCCGTCCCATGACCCGCCGCGGAAGACGCGGTCCGCTGCACCCCCGTCAGCGTCAACCCAGGCCGATCCGTCCGTCGGCGCAGCGTCGTAATTATTATGCCAATTATCGGCACACCACTCCCAAACGTTCCCCAACATGTCATGCAGACCAAATGCGTTGGGAACTTTCGAACCGACCGGCCGTGTCCCCGCCCGCGTGTGGTCGTATTGCTTCTCGGGCCAACCACTCGAATCGGCGCCGTCCTCCAGTTCGAACCCGACCCCGCTGTTGCCGCCATACCAGGCAATCCGATCGAGCACAGGAGCATTGTTCTCGCCGACTATGCGCATGTCACCCGCATAGGTCGCCGTGGTCGTCCCCGCCCGGCAGGCATATTCCCACTGCGCTTCCGACGGCAGCCCCAGGCCCAGACCGGGAGCAAGCGCGTTCAGCTTTGCCGTGAACGCACGCACATCCTCGAAACTCACCTGCTCGACCGGCCGCGTCGGACTGATAAACCGGCTCGGATTGCTCCCCATCACCGCTTCCCACAGCGCCTGCGTGCAGGGCGTGTCGAACAGCCAGAACCCCGCCGCCAGGGTCACCTCGTGCTGCGGACCTTCGTCGTCCCAGCGCCCCTCCTCTTCCTTCGGCGAGCCCATCAGGAACCGCCCCGGCGGAATCCAGCGCAGACGCTGCGTCACCCGGCTTCCGTCGGCAGCCGACACGCTGAAGCTGGCCCACGACCCGTATTTGTCCCTGCCCCAATCATCGGCCCACCCGTCGCGCACGGCCTCGAACCCAGGCGGCCAGATCGTCGTTTCGTCATAAATGGCGCCCGCAAACATCGCCGAAATGAGACCCCGTGCCTGCGACAGATTCGCGCCACTAAGATCGGCATTGCAGAAATAGAATCCGCTAAGGTCATCAGTTCCGAAATCAACGTTGCGGAGATTCGCCCTGCGAAAATGTCGCGCCGGGTCCAGCCCTCCGAACTGCGCAAGCGTCGCGAAATCCGCATGGTGCGCGGCAAGAATAGCCTGGGCTCGGCGCAGTGCGTCTGGTGGCAGGTTCATAGTGATTTCCCGCGATGCAGGCCGCCGCGCGCGAGATCAATGTGTTCGCAATCGGGGTCGTCGCAATCCATCCTCTGCAACACGCGGCGAAGGATCGCGAACTGCTTTGCGGTCACGTCCGGCGGCGGATCATGGATTTCGATATCCAGATCGATATCTCTGCACCGAAGCGTCAACGTAACGCCGTGCGGCCCCTCGCCGAGCAATCGCATATCGCAAAGCTTCGCGCCGCTCAGTGGGCTATCGTTCTGTCCTTTCTGGTTTGCGATCCGCCATGCGATGCCGTGGGTCACGTTAGGGTACTCGTTTCCCGGATTGCCCAGGATGGTATTGGGTACCGGCTGGACATTTTCCTCCTGCGGCAGGATTTCCACAGCATCGGCCCGGACCGTAACCGCCAGACGCGGCGAATCTGGACTTGATTCGATTTTCAGGTAGATCGAATCGAGGCGTACCGAAACGATCAGTGCGAAACGATCCGGTTCACCACCTGGGGCCTGTGGTTCGACGTTCAGACGCGCAAAGTCCGGACGCAAGAACCAGGGAGGGTCGGGCTGCCACGGCGGCGACGAGGGCGATGTGGACGGAAGCTCCGGCGGCGGCGGCGACCGGGGCCGCCTCCGCACAATGTCCCCGTCCTCCCATGCCGCGTCCATATCGGCCCGCAACCGCCCTGTCTGCGGGTCGTTCGGCTCTCTGTTTGGCGGCCCGAAGAACACCTTCAGAATGGCGTCCTTCCGCCCCTTCTGTGGCCATTGCTCGCCCTTGCGCCAGGATTCCATTGTGTCGGCGTCCGGGCTGGAAGCTCCCGCCTTCGCCATCGCGTCGGCGAAAGTGCGATCCGTCCAACCCGTATCTCTCGCCTTTGCACGCGGATCGTGCCGGTCAAGGCCGGTCCCCGCCTGCCAATGGTGCAAGAAAAGTTCAAAGAATTTCCGGCATTCCGGCACGGAATTCGCGGGGGAATTCGGCGGCATGCTAACGGGAATCCCCGCAATTCCGTTCGATCTTCGTCGTTTGCCCGCATCCTTTGCGTGTCGGCGCAATCCTGCGCCAGGAGGATGCCGACATGGCTTGGAAGATCGTGCGACTGTGGATTGAACTGACCAGCGCCATCGCTGTTCTGAAGCTGTTTAAGACATGCCACAGTCTGGCCGATGCCGGATACGTGTTGCAAGAGACCGATGAGGTTCAGCGCATGGGCCTGATCGTCGCGGTGGTGATCCTGGTCACCGGGATCGGGGAAATGCTGGAGGCGCTCGGGCTTGCGGAGGTTTGGGAGCGGTTCATCGCCTGGCTGCGGCGGCGGTGGGGCGGCCGGGTGTGAGGCGAGACTCCCCCTCCCCTTGAGGGAGGGGGAGAAGAAGATGGGCGGTCCTAATTCAGCGTTTCTTCTCACCACCCTCGTAATCATAGAGCGGCATGGCGACCAGCATCATCTTCGTCACGCCCGGCATCGTTGCTTTGGTGCCTTCAACCTTCACGTGGCTCAACGGCACGGCGACGAGCCGGGTGGCGAGCGCGCCGTAGTCGGGGACGGACAGGATCACCGTCGGTTCGACGGCCTCGTCCTTCACCAGGATTTCCACGACGGTGCCGAGCGGCATGCCGTGATCGTCGATGACTTTCATGCCGATCAGCATGCTGGCGCGCATGCTGTGGTCGGGCAGAACGACTTTGTGCGGCGGCGGCGGCGGCGTCTGCGCCATGGCGACGGTGGCGGCCAGCGTCAGAACCAGGGCGGCGGCCGTGGCGAGCATGGTCGGTCTGGTCATTTCATTCCCTTGTACGAAATTATTCTGCCGTCCCAGGCGATGTCTCAGTTGGGCGTTCCCCGCCACCCGGAATCCTTTCGGAGAACGATCTCAAACCAGCAAATGGCGACGCGGCGCCGAAATTCAAACCCGCAATGGTTTGCAGGAGGCCCCGGCATCGTCGCTCGCGTTTCCGTGAACGCTTGACCTGCGTCAACGACCGCGCCGGTGTTGGGTGCGCATGTCCGCCGGATGTCAACGGACCAGCGTCTCCCACCCACAAGGCGAAGCCTGTTCCGGGGCGTCGCCTCGGCCGGGCCGGTGCTGCCGCGGCCGGCGGTCGGCGAGGCGGGGCCGCGCTGGGGCATGGTGATCGACCTCGCGCGGTGCACCGGGTGCCAGGCCTGCACGGTGGCCTGTGCGGTTGAAAACCGCACCGATCCCGCCGCCCCGCGCACCAGCGTCGCCGTGTATGAAACGGGGGCGGATGGCGTGCCCCGCATCGCAATGCTGCCGCGGCTGTGCCAGCACTGCGCCGAGGCGCCGTGCATCGCCGCCTGCCCGGTGGGGGCGAGCCGGCGGCGGCCGGATGGAATCGTGGTGGTGGAGACCGCCGCCTGCACCGGCTGCGGCGATTGCATTCGGGCGTGCCCGTATGATGCGCGCCGGCTCGATCCGCGCAGCGGCACCGCCGATGGGTGCGATTTCTGCGCGCACCGGGTCGATGCCGGGCTGCTGCCGGCCTGCGTGGAGATGTGTCCGGGCGGCGCGCTGGTGTTCAGCGACCTGAACGACCCGATGAGCGCGGCCAACCGCCGGCTGGCAACCGGGCAGGGACGAACGCTGCGGCCGGAAGCGGACACCGAACCGCTGGTGTTCTATCTCGGCCTCCGCAGCCCAGGCTGACCCCCATGCACGTGACATTGCTCGACCTCGCCCGGCCGGTGGAATGGACGCCCTGGTGGGCGGCGGTGGCTTTTCTGGTGGGAATGTCGGTCGGCGGGTTCGTGCTGGCGCTGCCGGGGCGGGCGTTCGGGATGCCGCGCTGGCAGCGGGTGTCGCGGCTGGGGCTACTGGTGGCACTGGCGGCGGGGATCGCGGCGCCGCCCTGCATGCTGGCGGCGCTGGCGCGGCCGGACCGGGTCGGGCTGCTGTATGCACGGGCGGAGGGGTCCTCCTCCTGGCTGGCGACCTGTGCCACCCTGATGCCGGCCTATCTGGCGGCGCTGGCGGTGTTCGCCTGGACGACGCTGCGGCGCGATCTGGCGGCGGCCGAGGGGCGCGGGGTGCTGGCGTGGCTGCAACGGGCGGCTTCGCTCGGCGGCGGCGGGGCGCCACGGCTGCGGATGCTGGCGATGTTCACGGCCGGCGGGCTTGGGTTCGTCCTGATGCTGGGTGTTGCCGCGGAGTTGCGGCCGGCCTGGGAGAGCGCATTGCTGCCCTGGCATCTGGCGGTCACGGCGCTGGCCGGGGCGCTGGGGGCGGTGCTGGTGCTCGACCGGCTGGCGGGCGGGTTGCGCGATGCCGCCACCATGGCGCTGTTCGCGCGGGGCGCGGCCGGGCTGCTGGTGCTCGGGATGATGCTGGGGCGGGAGCCCTGGCATCCCTCCCCGCCATCCTCGCCGAAGGGGTTGCCGCCCTGCTGGCGCTGGCGTGGCCGGCGCGGCTGGGCTGGCTGGTGGGGTTGCTGGCCGTCGCCGTATGCGGGGCGGTCCGCTGGGATCTGGTGGCGACGGCGTGGAGCGTGCCGGCGCCGCTCGGCACGGCGGGATTGTTGCTCGTGCTGCTGGTGGGGATCACCGCCCTGGCGCCGGTCATGGGACCGCGCCGGCTGGCGGAGGGCGCGGGAAAAGCCTGGCGGCGGCGGGTGCTGCTGGCTGGCGCGGCCGGGGCCGGGCTGGCCGCCGTGACGGTGGCGTTCCGCGACACCGCGCAGCGTTTCACCCGCGGCCCGGAGGCCGCGCGGCGCGGCCTGGCGCCGGAGGCCAGGGTCGATCCGGCGACCGGTACGGTCACGCCGAACCCCGGGCAGATCATGGCCCATGTGGCCTGCCCTGCCTGTGCCTTCCACTGCGGCGCGCGACTGCGGGTGGAGCGGGCGAGCGGGCTTGTGCTGCGCATTACCGGCAATCCATACCATCCGATGTCGGCCGACCCCGCCCTGCCCGCCTCGGCAACGCTGCGCGAGGCGTATGCGGCGCTGTCGCGGCGGCATGATAGCGGGCTGGCGCAGCGCGCCACGGTATGCGTCCGCGGCGCCGTGCCGCCGCTATTCGACAATCCAGGCCGGCTGCGATCGCCGCTGAAACGCGTGGGCGCGCGCGGCAGCGGCCAGTGGGAACCGATCGCGGTTGAAACCCTGGTGCGCGAGGTGGTGGAAGGCGGCGATCTGTTCGGCGCGGGGCCGGTCGCCGGGCTGCGGGCGCTGCGCGGCGTTGCGCCGGAAAATCCGCTCGGGGTGCTCGCCGGGCATGAGAACGGCCGCACCGCGTTTGCGCGGTTTTTCATGCACGCCTATGGCGGCGGCAGCATGACGGTGCAGCATGTGGCGTCCCCCTGCCCCGATCTGCGCGACGCCGATTTTGTTCTCGTGTTCGGCAGCTTTTTGCCCGACCAGCCGCTCGCCCGGCAGATCGCCGAGCGGCGCGCGGCCGGGCGGATGGTGACCGTGGTGGCGGATGCGGTGCTCGGCCCGGCGGACAATGTTGCGGTGGGCGCGCAATCGCGCTGGCTGCCGATCCGGCCCGGCACCGAGGCCGTTCTGGCGCGGGCGGTGATGCGGCGGGTGCTCGGGCGTGCGGCGACGGAAGATGCCGCCGCGATCTGCGGCGTGGCCGAGACCGACATTGCCGCCCTGGCCAGCGCGTTCGCCGCGCCGGGACGGCGGGCCGCCTGCGTCGCGAGCGGGCCGCTCGAGGCCGGGTCCGCCGCCGCGCTGCAGGCGCTGAATGCGCTGGCCGGCCACCCTGGTGCGGCGCTGGCGCCGGAGGCGGTGGCGGCCGATCGGCTGAAGGCGCTTTTCCTCTGGGGCTGCGATCCGGAACCGCCCGCTTCTGTTCCGCTGGTGGTGGCGGTCAGTCCGTTCCTGGATGCGGCGGCGCGGCAGGCCGACTATGTGGTGCCTGATACGCTGCCGTTCGAAAGCTGGGGCTGGCATAACGGGCCGGGGGCCGGGGTCACCACGTCCTGGCCGGTGCTTTCGCCGCCCGCCGGGGCGGTGGGCATGGAGCGGTTTCTGTTTGCCTGTGCCCGCGCCATCGATCTGCCCGATTTCGGCCCTGAAACATTGGCCGACCCCGCCGCCTTCTATGTTCGCGTGATCGCCGCCCTGGCCGTCGCAAGCCCGGCGATGCCCGAGATCAGTGAGGACGATTTTTTCCTCGCCGGCCTGGACCGGATTCAGCCGCTGCTGGAAGGGAATTTGGGCGAACGGGGGTGGCGCAAGGCCGCCTTCGTGCTGGCGCGTGGCGGCCGTTTCGATCTGGCGGACGCGACGGCGCCGGGGAACCAGCCGATGGAGCCGGCGCTTGCGGCCACGGGCGCCGTGGCGGCGACCTCGGCCGCGTGGCCGTTCGTGCTGGCCGTGCGCGCGGGGCTGCTGCCGGGCGGGGTGGCGCTGCACGCCGAGGATGCGGCGGCGCTCGGCCTGCGCGACGGCGCGACCGTGAAGGTCGAGACTCCGGCCGGCGTGCAGACGGGCCGGCTGACCCTGCGCCTGGGCGTCATGCGCGGGGTCGTCGCGATATCCGCCGGCACCCTGGGCGACGCCCAACCAGCCCGCGTAACCGCCTGAACGGGGTCCAGGGGCCTTCGGCCCCTGGTGGGTGCAGGGCAAAGCCCTGCCAGGGTCCGGGGCAGCGCCCCGGCACATACCGTTCGGAAACCCCAGTAAAACCCCCGTGTATTCACGACATCGGCATAAATGTGTCGAAGTTACCATCCTCACTTGTCTCAGAGCGGTCAGATTGAAATGCCGCCAAAAAAATTGGGGAAAGGGCTAAAAAATGCGTTCATTCGCTGTCGTTGGCCTTGTTGTCGCCGGCATGCTGGCCGCGGCTATTCCGGCACGGGCCATGGGGCCGGCTGGAAGTTGCGCGAGCGGCCCGGAGAGCCAATGGCTCTCGCTCGACCAGCTCAAGGCCAAAGTGGAGGCTCAGGGCTATGTTGTCTGGAAGGGCCGGATTGAAAACGGTTGCGCGGAAATCGCCGCCTACCCGAGCCATACGGGTGCGCTCGACAGGCTGCGCGTGGACCCGTCATCCGGCCAGATCGTTGACGGCAGGTAGAGGGTAGCCTGCGGGCTCAGGCCGCTTCCCGGGTGCCAGGGATGGCGCCCGGGAGGCATTGGGGGACGTCGAAACGCTTGCGGAAGAACAGCCGCCGGTGGCCGGGGGGGAAATCGTCCAGCACACCGAACACGGTGTAGCCGATTTTCTGGTAGAACGGAGCCGCCTGGAAGCTGAGGGCGTCCACATGGGCGCCGAGGCATCCGCGGGCCCGCGCTTCGGTTTCCGCCGCCGCCATCAGGGCCGCGCCGACGCCCTGGCCGCGCAGGGCCGCAGGGACAAACAGCATCTGAACATGCAGCCATTGGCAGATTGTGCAGCCCCACAGGCCGCCGGCCACGGCACCCGCGCCGTCGTGGAGCGGGATGACCAGCAACCGCGGCTGCGCCGGCCCGATGACGGGGGCGGAACTGGCGTCGAGGGCGCGGTAGATGGCCTCGAAGGTGCCGGGGGCCGGGCAATCAGAGGGCACCAGCGGGGCGGCGCGCGCGGTCAAGGCTGTTGCTCCGCTGGGGGGGTGGAACGGGTTGGTCGGGGGTTAACCGCTTCTGTCAGGCGACGGTGTCAACGCCTGAGGTTGCGCCGGCGGTTGAGGGGGCCGTGCCCGCCGACGGGGTCGCGGTGGCGGATTCGGCGCCGTCATGGTGGTGGTGCGGTCTGGCGGTCTGCTGGGTCGCGCCGCTTTGCGCCGGTTTTTGGAGTTGCTGGGCCAGAGCTGTCGAACGTCGAGCCCGATACGGCTGCCACGCTCATGGTTGGGTCTCCTTACCTGAAGAAAGCTGGCGGATACTGAGGCGCCAGGGTGAAGGCGGCCTTAACAGGAGCGCGCCAAGTGAGGCGGGCGCGGTCTGATTATGGTCCTGGCCGTGCCGTTGTGCGCTCGCGGGGACCATGGCAGAATGTAACCTTCGTACAATTGAGGGTGGCTTCGACATGCCGGAAGGGCGGGCCGCATGCGCGGCGTGGGCGCGGCGGGTTTTCCTGGCCGCCGCAATGGCCATGGTCATGCTGTCGTTGCCCGTCCATGCGCAGGCGCAGGCGCCGGAGGCGCCGACGGTGGAACCGGACATTCTTCCGCCGGCGGACGCGCCGCTGGATCTGCGCCGCAGCATCACCAAGGCGCTGTCCTACCAGACCATCGTCGTGACCACGGACCAGTTGCTGTACTGGACGATCGTCACCGGCTCGGTGGCCTCGGAATGGGAGTTCCTGACCTCCAACGCGATCACCGGCATCGGCTATTATGTGCTGTTCGACGCGGCCTGGGCCGGCGCGGGTCTCGAATTCGACCGACAGCGACGGCCAGGTCAACCTCACCAAGGCGATTGCCTACCGGGTGTTCGATACCGCACGGGTGCTCGGCGTCACGCTCGCGATCGGCACGCCGCTGGAGGCCTCGCTGGAAGTCGCCGCGGCGATCGCGGCGACCCGGACGGTCATCTATCTGCTGCACGACTACGCCTGGTCCTGGGTCGATAATCAGCCATAGCGGGCTGATCCCGCGCCGCCGCGCGGTGCTTGCCATCGCCGCCGTGCCGCGTCATCCTTTCACCCTTGCGCGACGACGCAGCCAGCGCGACCACGTAGCTTGTGCGACGACGCAGGGGGGAGGCAGCGGGCATGATCCGTCTCACCATCAACGGCCAGATCCATCAGGTGGATGTGGAAGCGGACACCCCGCTGCTCTGGGTGCTGCGCGAGTGGATCGGCCTCACCGGAACAAAATACGGCTGCGGCGCCGGCCAGTGCGGCTGCTGCACCGTCCATGTCGACGGTGCCGCCATCCGGTCCTGCCTGGTTCCCGTGGGGTCGGTCGGGCCCGCCACCATCACCACCATCGAGGGGCTCTCGCCCGACGCCTCCCACCCGGTGCAGAAGGCCTGGCTGCAGCACGATGTGCAGCAATGCGTCTACTGCCAGTCCGGCCAGATCATGTCCGCCGCCGCCCTGCTGGCCGCCAACCCCAGGCCCAGCGACGACGACATCCGCGCGGCGATGACCAATATCTGCCGCTGCGGCACCTACCACCGCATCCGCGACGCCATCCACAGCGCCGCCGAAGGGAGCAAGGCATAGGGGGAACCTGCCCCTCCGTCCCCGCTTCCGCCGCCCGCCGCGCTTCGGCGGCCGAGAAGCCGGCCGCCGATCAGGGCCACGCGGTCCAAGTCTCGAAGATTTGACCGTGGAACGAGGGCGCATTTGATTGAAGTCCATCTTCGAACCGGGCGGTGACGGAGTTGTTTGTGTATGGTTATCTGCCTGCTGCGGCTGGTCGAGCTGAAAGCAGGCTTTCAGCCCTGGCCGTGCTGCAGCCTACAAACCAGACAACAGCAAAGAGGCGCCAGATGCACATCGATGTCGTCACCCTGCAACCTGTCGTTGCACTTGTAGCCGGAATTCTTATTCTACTGATCCCCCGCCTGTTGAACTTGATTGTTGCAATCTATCTTATTCTTGTTGGCGTCACCGGGCTATGGCCGCATCTGCTGCAATAAGGATGCTTCCGTCCTGACCACCTGATTTATGCCCCCTTCAGGTAATCATCCCGACAGGCAAGCCGATATGAAGTAACTTCACAGTCACAATGGAGGTGTGCCATGCTAACAATTCTGCTCATCGTCCTGCTGATCATCCTGCTTGGCGGTGGCGGCGGTTACTATGGGTACAACCGTTATGGAACAGCCGGGCTCGGCGGCATCCTCGGCCTCGTGCTCGTGGTACTGATTGTCCTGTGGTTCGTCGGCGCGCTTGAAGGCATCGCCTTCCATCGCTACGGCCCTCCGGGTCCCTGAAACGCTTCACGGGCAGATCCCGCCTTCATCCGCCAGTCGGCGGGTGAAGGCGGGCGGCCAGAGATGGGCAACCCAAGATGGGCGGATGAAAATTCAGCGCCAACATCCGCCCCGCCAGGCCCAGCCATGCGGCCCGCGGAACCACCCGCCGGCCACCCACACGGCCCCGTGCCAAGGCGGCAGCGCGTAACGACCGGGTGACCAGACATATCCGGCGCCGTTCCATACATACGCGCCGGGCACCCAGTAATAGCCGCCCGGCGCCGGCGCGACCGGCACCGGGTAATAGGCCGGGGCAGGCGGCGGCACGGGCGGGGCGACCCTCACCGGCGGCGCCACCACGACGCCGGGCACGCCGATCCCGACATCGAAGAACATCCGCGCCTGCGCCGCACCGGTGGCGCCGAACAACGCCGCCGCAACCATCAGGCCGGCCAGCGCAACCCGCCCCAGCGCGAACTGATCGGGCGATACCGGATTTCTCGCAAACATCATGAGGTCCTCCCTCCTCCCCTGGTTCGACCGCCCCGGCCGGCGCAACGGCCGCCGGGCGGACCCGGTTCATGCGTTCGCCCGCGGGAAAGCAAACGATGCGCCAGATTTCCGCTTCACCTGCCGCCGTTGTTCAGGAATGGTTTTCCGCAACTCCGCCGGGGGCGTTGGCGTCCTTAAGTGTCCGGTCTGTCGCCACCGCTGTCCGGCATCCGGACGGCAAGACAGCCCGGCAGGGGCGGGAATGGCATGAATTCCGCCGCCACCGCCGTGGCACGCCGCTTGCGACAATTTCCCATAAGGTCTGGCTCGCGATCGGGCCGCCGCTTGCCGCTGACGGTTGTCCGGCGCAAAGCGTGCTTGGTATCACAGCGTCGGCCCCCATGTTCGGACGCACCCGGACGGCAACAGGCAGGACGGCAACAGGCGGAGTGTGACTGAATGGATAATCGCGTCGACCGGACGGCACCGGCGATCGAACCGGCACCGTTGTCGCGCGACAACCCGCCCGATCGAACCACCCTCCGCCGCCGCTCGCGCTGGCGCGGCCGGCTTGTCCTGGTTGTGCTGATCGCCGCCGCGCTGGGAGGCGGCTGGTACTGGTGGTCGCGGCCCGCAGCGGCGCCGGGCGGGCGCAGCGGCGCCGGGCGAGGCTCGCAGCTTCCGCCGCAGCCGGTCGGCGCCGCGACCATCGACAAGGGCGATATCCGCATCGTGCTGAACGAGCTGGGCACGGTGACCTCGCTCGACACGGTGACGGTGCAGACCCAGATCAACGGCCAGTTGACCGAGGTCGGCGTTCCAGGAAGGGCAGCTGGTCAAAAAGGGCGACTTCCTGGCGCAGATCGACCCGCGACCCTATCAGGTGGCGCTGGAACAGGCGCAGGGCCAGCTTGCGCATGACCAGGGGCTGCTGCAGCAGGCGCAGACCGACCTGAAACGATACCAGACCCTGGGGCGGCAGGATTCGATCGCCCAGCAACAGGTGGACGACCAGCGTTATCTGGTGGCGCAATACACCGGCTCGGTGCAGACCGACCAGGGTGCGGTGGACAGCGCCAAACTCAACCTGGTCTATTGCCATATCATTTCGCCGATCGACGGGCAGATCGGGCTGCGCCAGGTCGATCCCGGCAATTACGTGCAGACCAGCACCGCCAGCGGCCTGGTGGTGATCACCCAGATGCAGCCGATCTCGGTGGTGTTCGCGGTGCCGGAAGACAATTTGCCCGACATCGTCCAGCGGGTGCGCGCCGGCGCCACGCTGAGCGTGGAGGCCTATGACCGGGCCAATGTGCGGCGGCTTGCCACCGGGCAACTGGCCACGCTGGACAACCAGATCGACACCACCACCGGCACCATCAAGCTGCGCGCCATGTTCGCCAATCCGGATGAGCTGCTGTACCCGAACCAGTTCGTCAACGCCCGGCTGCTGGTCGAACACGATGCACGACACCGTCCGGGTGCCGGTGCCGGCGGTGCAGCGCGGCGAGCCGGGCACTTATGTGTATGTCATCACGGCGGACAACACCGTGTCGGTGCGTCCGGTGAAGCTCGGGCCGACCGATGGCGGCTATATGGCGGTGCTGTCGGGGCTGCAGCCCGGCGAGCGGGTGGTGACCGACGGCACCGACCGGCTGCGCGACGGCGCGCCGGTGACCGTGCCGGCCCCGGCCGAGGCACCGGGGCAGGGCCAGCGACACGGCCAGCCGGGGCAGGCCCCCGCCGGGCCACGCCCGGAGGGCCAGCACGGCCAGCGCCATCAACAGCCGGCACCATGATCCGCGTCCTCCGGCCTGACCGCGGACGCGCCGCATGAACCCGTCACGCCCCTTCATCCTGCGGCCGGTCGCGACCACGCTGCTGATGGCCGCGATCCTGCTGGTCGGCATCGTCGCCTATCGCTTCCTGCCGATCTCCGCCCTGCCCGAGGTCGATTACCCGACCATCCAGGTGCAGACCTTCTATCCCGGCGCCAGTCCGGAGGTGATGACCTCCTCGGTCACCTCGCCGCTGGAGGTGCAGTTCGGCCAGATGCCGAGCCTGAACCAGATGTTCTCGACCAGTTCGGCCGGGGCATCGGTGATCACCCTGCAGTTCAGCCTCGATCTCAGCCTGGATATCGCCGAGCAGGAGGTGCAGGCGGCGATCAACGCGGCCGGCAACCTGCTGCCGTCCGACCTGCCGGCGCCGCCGATCTACGCCAAGGTCAACCCGGCCGACGCGCCGATCCTGACGCTGGCGCTGACCTCGAAGACCCTGCCGCTGACCCAGGTCGAGGATCATGGGCGACACGCGGCTGGCGCAGAAGATCTCGCAGCAGCCCGGCGTCGGCCTGGTCAGCATCAGCGGCGGCCAGCGGCCGGCGGTGCGGGTGCAGATCAATCCGCGCGCGCTGGCCGCCTACGGGCTGAACATCGACGATCTGCGCACCACGCTCGGCAATGCCAACGTCAACACGCCGAAGGGCAATTTCGACGGCCCGGCGCAGGCCTCCACGATCAACGCCAACGACCAGATCACCGACCCGAAGGATTATCTCAGCCTGGTGATCGCCTACCGCAACGGCGCGCCGGTGCAGCTGAAGGACGTGGCGACCGTGGTCAGCGGCGCCGAGAACACCAAGCTCGGCGCCTGGGCCAACACCACGCCGGCGGTGATCCTGAACGTGCAGCGCCAGCCGGGCGCCAACGTCATCGCAGGTGGTCGACACCATCAAGGCGCTGCTGCCGCAACTGCAGTCCACCCTGCCGGCGGCGGTGGATGTCGCGGTGCTGACCGACCGCACCGCCACCATCCGCGCCTCGGTCGCCGACGTGGAGTTCGAGCTGGGGCTGGCGGTGGCCCTGGTGGTGCTGGTGATCTTCCTGTTCCTGCGCAACCTGCCGGCGACGATCATCCCCAGCCTGTCGGTGCCGCTGTCGCTGGTCGGCACGCTGGCGGTGATGTACCTGCTGGGGTTCAGCCTGGACAATCTGTCGCTGATGGCGCTGACCATCTCCACCGGCTTCGTGGTCGATGATGCCATCGTCATGATCGAGAACATCGCCCGCTACGTCGAGGCCGGCGAGGCGCCGCTGGAGGCGGCGCTGAAAGGCAGCGAGCAGATCGGCTTCACCATCATTTCGCTGACCGTGTCGCTGATCGCGGTGCTGATCCCGCTGCTGTTCATGGGCGACGTGGTCGGCCGGCTGTTCCATGAGTTCGCCATCACGCTGTCGGTGACCATCGTCATTTCCGCCGTGGTGTCGCTGACCCTGGTGCCGATGATGTGCGCCCGGCTGGTGCGCCACCGGCCGGATGCCGCAGCGCAGCCGCTTCGACCTGGCGGCGGAACGCGGCTTCAACTGGGTGATCGGCCGCTACGACCGCGCGCTGAACGTGGTGCTGGAGCATCAGCCGCTGACCCTGCTGATCGCGCTGGCCACCATGGCGGTGACGGTGCTGGCTGTATGTCGATCGTGCCGAAGGGGTTCTTTCCGGTGCAGGATACCGGCGTGATCCAGGGCATTTCGGTCGCCGCGCAGACCACGTCCTACGGCGCGATGGCGCAGCATCAGCAGGAGCTGGCGGCGGCGATCCTGAAAGACCCCGACGTGGTCAGCGTGAGTTCGTTCATCGGCGTGGACGGCAGCAACATGACGCTGAACAGCGGCCGCTTCCTGATCAACCTGAAGCCGAAGGACGACCGCACGCCTGAACGCGACCGAGATCGGCCGCCGCCTGCAGCAGGAAACCGCCGACGTCCCCGGCGTGTCGCTGTATCTGCAGCCGGTGCAGGACCTGACGATCGACGCCGCCGTCAGCCGCACGCAATACCAGTTCGTGCTGGAGAACCCGAACCTGTCGGCGTTCAACGAATGGGTGCCGAAACTGCTGGAACGGCTGCAGCAATCGCCCGACCTGACGAATGTCGCCAGCGACCTGCAGCAGCAGGGGCTGACGGTGAACCTGGTGATCGACCGCGAGACCGCGGCGCGCTTCGGCATCACCCCGGCGACGGTGGACAACGCGCTGTACGATCTGTTCGGCCAGCGCATCATCTCCACGATCTATACGCAGTCCAACCAGTACCGCGTGATCATGGAGGCCGATCCGGCGCTGCAGAACTCGCTGGACGCGCTGTCGGCGATCCGCCTGCCGTCGTGCGGCCTCCGACCACCGGACAGGTGCCGCTGATCGTCCATCGTCACGGCTCGAGCAGAAGCCGGGGCCGCTGCAGATCAGCCATCTCGGCCAGTTCCCGGCGACGACGATTTCATTCGATACCGACGCCGGGCTCGTCGCTGGGCGCCGCGGTGACCGCGATCCGCCAGGCCGAGCAGGACATCGGTCTGCCGGAAAGTTTCGTCACCGCCTTCCAGGGCGCGGCGCAGGCGCTGGAGGCGTCGCTGTCGAATGAATTGCTGCTGGTGCTGGCGGCGATCGTCACCGTCTACATCGTGCTGGGCGTGCTGTACGAAAGCTTCATCCACCCGATCACCATCCTGTCCACCCTGCCCTCGGCCGGCGCCGGCGCGCTGGTGGCGCTGCTGGATCGCCGGCGACGACATCGACGTCATTTCGATCATCGGCATCATCCTGCTGATCGGCATCGTCAAGAAGAACGCCATCATGATGATCGACTTCGCGCTGGACGCCGAGCGCGACGGAAGGCAAGCCGCCGCGCGAGGCGATCCATCAGGCCTGCCTGCTGCGCTTCCGCCCGATCCTGATGACCACGATGGCCGCCCTGCTGGGCGCGCTGCCGCTGATGCTGGGCAACGGCACCGGATCGGAACTGCGCCGGCCGCTGGGCGTGGCGATCGTCGGCGGCCTGATCGTCAGCCAGGTGCTGACGCTGTTCACCACGCCGGTGATCTATCTGATGTTCGACCGGCTGGCGGCGCGGCTGTCCGGCAGAGCGTCGCCGCCGACGATACGACCGGCCGGGGCGCCGACATGAACATCTCCGCCCCGTTCATCGCGCGGCCGGTCGCCACCACGCTGCTGACCATCGGCATCGCGCTGGCCGGCATCTTCGCCTTTTTCAAGCTGCCGGTCTCGCCGCTGCCGCA
This sequence comes from uncultured Alphaproteobacteria bacterium, assembly GCA_963709085.1. Taxonomy (GTDB): domain Bacteria; phylum Pseudomonadota; class Alphaproteobacteria; order Acetobacterales; family Acetobacteraceae; genus Rhodovastum. The sequence goes on along the minus strand of CAVPVB010000007.1, from coordinate 737,360 downwards.
GGTGGATTTCCCGACCATCTCGGTGCAGGCGCAGTTGCCCGGCGCCAGCCCCGATACGGTGGCGACCAGCGTCGCCGCGCCGCTGGAGCGCCATCTCGGGCAGATCGCCGACGTGACCGAGATGACCTCGACCAGTTCGGTCGGGCAGGCGCGGATCGTGCTGCAGTTCGGGCTGGATCGCGACATCAACGGCGCGGCGCGCGACGTGCAGGCGGCGATCAACGCCGCGCGCGCCGACCTGCCGACCAGCCTGCGCAGCAACCCGACCTATCGCAAGGTCAACCCGGCCGACGCGCCGATCCTGATCCTGGCGCTGACCTCGAAGACGCTGACCCGCGGCCAGATGTACGACGCCGCGACCAATGTGCTGTCGCAACGCCTGTCGCAGATCAGCGGCATCGGCCAGGTGATCATCGGCGGCGCGGCCTTGCCGGCGGTGCGGGTCGAACTGAACCCGACCGCGCTTGTTCAAATACGGCATCGGGCTGGAGGATGTGCGCGCCGCCCTGGCCTCGGCCAATGCCAACAGCCCGAAGGGCGCGATCGAGGCCGACGGCGCTGCACTATCAGCTTTACACCAACGACCAGGCCTCGCACGCGGCCGATTACCAGCCGCTGGTGGTGGCCTACCGCAACGGCGCCGCGGTGCGGCTGTCGGATGTGGCGGATGTGCAGGATTCGGTCGAGAACCTGCGCAACGCCGGGCTGCGCCAACGGCAAGCCGGCGGTGCTGGTGATCCTGTTCCGCCAGCCCGGCGCCAACATCATCGAGACGGTCGACAGCGTGAAGGCGGCGATCCCGCAACTGATGGCGGCGATGCCGCGCGACATGGACCTGCTGATCGCCAACGACCGCACCACGACGATCCGCGCCAGCCTGCAGCGACACCGAGATGACGCTGCTGATCGCGGTGCTGCCTGGTGACGCTGGTGGTGTTCCTGTTCCTGCGCAGCGCCCGCGCGACGCTGATCCCGGCGATCGCGGTGCCGGTGTCGATCATCGGCACGTTCGGCACGATGTATCTGCTGGGCTACAGCCTGGACAATCTGTCGCTGATGGCGCTGACCGTCGCCACCGGCTTCGTGGTGGACGACGCGATCGTGGTGCTGGAGAACATCTCGCGCCATATCGAGGCGGGCATGCCGCGCATGCAGGCGGCGCTGCGCGGGCGCGCGCGAGGTCGGCTTCACCGTGATGTCGATCAGTTTCTCGCTGATCGCGGTGTTCCTGCCGATCCTGCTGATGGGCGGCATCGTCGGCCGGCTGTTCCGCGAGTTCGCCGTGACGCTGTCGCTGGCCATCCTGGTGTCGCTGGCGATCTCGCTGACCACCACGCCGATGATGTGCGCGCTGTTGCTGCAGCCGGCGGTTCCGCAGTCGCGCCCCGCAGCGGCGCACTTTGTTCGATCGCGCGCTGTCGTTCTACGAGCGCAGCCTGGCCTGGGCGCTGCGGCACGGTGCGCTGGTCATGCTGGTGCTGCTGGTCACGGTCGGCGCTGAACGTCGTGCTGTATATCGATCGTGCCGAAGGGCTTCTTTCCGCAGCAGGATACCGGCCGGATGATGGGCGGGATGCAGGCCGATCAGAGCATCTCGTTCCAGGCGATGCAGCAGAAGCTGACGCAACTGATCGATATCGTGCAGCACGATCCGGCGGTGCAGAGCGTGGTCGGCTTTACCGGCGCGGGCAGCGGCGGCGGCGGCGGGTCAGACCAATACCGGCTAGGTCTTCGTCGCGCTGAAGCCGCTGGCGCAGCGCGCCGGCATCGACGCGGTGATGGCCGGCTGCGCCGCGCGCTGTCGGTGGTGCCGGGCGCGCGGCTGTTCCTGATGCCGATCCAGGATATCCGCATCGGCGGCCGGCAGAGCAACGCGGCCTACCAGTTCACCCTGCAGGCCGACAACACCGCCGACTGCTGTACGAATGGGCGCCGAAGCTGCTGGCGGCGCTGGAACACGACCCGGTGCTGCGCGATGTCAATTCCGACCAGCAGCAGAACGGGCTGGAAACCGATCTGCTGATCGACCGCGCCACCGCCAGCCGGCTGGGCGTCAACGCCAGCCAGATCGACAACACGCTGTACGACGCGTTCGGCCAGCGCCAGGTGTCCACCATCTACAGCGCGCAAAACCAGTATCATGTCGATCATGGAGGTGGAGCCGCGCTACTGGCAGTCGCCGGAGACGCTGAAGGACATCTATGTCAGCACCGCCGGCGGGCCGGCCAGCGGCACGCAGACGACCAACGCGGTGATCGGCACGGTCGCCGCCGCCGGCAGCGCCGCCAGCAGTGCGGCCAATGCGGCCAGCATCGCCGGCAGTTCGGCGCGCAACGCGGCGACCAATGCGCTGGCCAACACCGGCAAGGGCAGCGCTTCCTCGGGCGCCGCCGTCAGCACCAGCAAGGAAACGATGGTGCCGCTGGCCGCCTTCACCAAATATCGGCCCGGGCAACACGCCGCTGGCGGTCAACCATCAGGGGCTGTTCGTCGCCACCACGATTTCGTTCAACCTGGCGCCCGGCAAATCGCTCAGCGACGCCACCGCGGCGGTCGACGGACGCGATGCGGCAGATCGGCATGCCGGCGAGCATCCACGGCAGCTTCCAGGGCACGGCGCAGACCTTCCAGCAATCGCTGAACAGCGAGCCGCTGCTGATCGCCGCCGCGCTGATCGCCGTCTATATCGTGCTGGGCGTGCTGTACGAAAGCTACATCCACCCGATCACCATCCTGTCCACCCTGCCCTCGGCCGGCGTCGGCGCGGTGCTGGCGCTGCTGCATGTTCAACACCGAATTCAGCATCATCGCGCTGATCGGCGTGATCCTGCTGATCGGCATCGTCAAGAAGAACGCCATCATGATGATCGACTTCGCGCTGGAGGCGGAACGAACGCATGACATGGACCCGCGCGATGCGATCTTTCGAGGCCTGCCGGCTGCGGTTCCGGCCGATCATGATGACCACCTGCGCCGCCATGCTGGGCGCGTTGCCGCTGGCGTTGAGTTTCGGCGACGGCGGCGAGCTGCGCCGGCCGCTCGGCATTTCGATCGTCGGCGGGCTGGTGGTGAGCCAGGTGCTGACGCTCTACACCACGCCGGTGCTGTATCTTTATCTCGATCGTTTCCGCCTGGCAGCGCGCCAGCGTTGGCAGCGCGCCTTTCCCGCTTCTCCCAGCCGGAGCAGCATGATGCGGCGGTCCAAGGGCCGTGGCCCTGGTGGGCTGGGCCGCGAAGCGGACAGGGGCAAAGCCCCTGCTGGGTCCGGGGCAAGTCCCGGCTCTGCCGCCATGTTGGTGCTGTTTGTCGCAGGCTGCATGGTCGGCCCAGACTACAAACGCCCGACGCCCCGGCGTCGCCTGCGTTCAAGGAACTACAAGGCTGGAAGCCCAGCCAGCCGCAGGACGACAGCGGACAAGGGCGCGTGGTGGTCGGTCTACCACGATCCGGAACTGGACCGGCTGGAACGGATGGTGGAGGTCTCCAACCAGACCGTGAAGGAATTCGAAGCGCAGTACCGCAACGCGGTCGCGCTGGTGGCGGAGGCGCGGGCCAGCCTGTTTCCCACGGTCGGGCTGACCGCCGGCGTCACCCGCGCCGGTGGCGGCGGCAGCGTGCGCGGCTCCTCGGGCCTCACGTCACTCCAGTCGTCCGGCAGCAGCAAGGCCGGCACCGAGTACAGCGTCAACGGCAGCGTGTCGTGGGACCTCGATGTCTGGGGCAAGGTGCGGCGCCAGGTGGAAAGCAATGTCGCCGGGGCGCAGGTCAGTGCGGCGGATCTGGCGAACGCGAAATTGTCGGCGCAGGCGACGCTGGCGACCGACTATTTCGATCTGCGCGCCGAGGACGCGCTGGCGCAATTGCTGCGGGAGACGGTCGGATGCCTACCGGCGTGCGCTGCAGATCACGCGAAAACCAGTACCATGCCGGCATCGCGTCGAGCGCCGATGTGGTGACCGCGCATGGCGCAGTTGCAATCGACCCAGGCGCAGCTGGTCGGCGTCGGCGTGCAGCGCCAGCAATACGAGCATGCGATCGCCATGCTGACCGGGCATGCGCCGGCGGAGCTGACGATCGCGCCGGCGCCGTTGGCCAGCGAGGTGCCGGTGGTGCCGCCCGGCCTGCCGTCAGCGCTGCTGGAGCGGCGCCCCGACATTGCGGCGGCGGAACGGCAGATGCAGGCAGGAGAACGCGCTGATCGGCGTGCAGATCGCCGCGTTCTATCCGGACATTTCGCTGTCGGCGCTGGGTGGCTTCGCTCGGCAATCCGCTGTCGCAGCTGTTCACCGTCGGCAACCGGGTGTGGTCGCTGGGCGCGTCGGCGAGCGAGACGCTGTTTTCCGGCGGCGCGCGCACGCGCGGCGGTGGCGGCGGCGCGGGCGACCTATGACCAGTCGGTCGCGACCTATCGGCAGACCGTGCTGACCGCGTTCCAGCAGGTGGAAGACGCGTTGTCCGACCTGCGCATCCTGGAGCAGCAGGCGGCGGCGCGAGGCGATCGCGGTCGCACTCGACGCGGCGCGCGGTGGAAGTGACGCTGAACGAATACCGCGCCGGCACGGTCGCCTATACCAGCGTGATCACCGAGCAGACCCTGTTGCTGTCGGACCAGCAGGCCGCGCTGGCGGTGCAGCAAAGCCGGCTGGTGGCCAGCGTGGCGCTGATCGAGGCGCTGGGCGGCGGCTGGTCCGCGGCGGCGCTGCCCGACCGGGACACGGTGGTCAAAGGGCAACCGTGGCTGCCGTGAGAAGACCGGCGCGGGGGGGGGGACGCGGGGGGCGACGAACCGGTTCGGTCAGAGCGGTCCCGGCGTCCATTGCTCCCTGGCGGCGGGGTGGGACGCCAACTCCGCGGGCCTTGCCTGATCCGCTTCAGGGTCGCGCCGGGCCGCCGGCACGTTGATGAACGGCAGGCCGGCGAGATCGTCGCTGGACGGACCCGGGCAATCCGCCGCCACCGCCACCGGGAAGGCCTGCGCGAAGGCGGCCCGCGCCGCCTCGCCGCCCTTCACCGCCAGCACACGCAGGCCGCCGAGGTCGATGCCGGCGGCTTCCAGCAGGGCTGGCTCCGCGGGAGTCGGCCGATCGGCCACCAGGATGGCGACCGGCCCGGCCTGCAGCACGGCCATGCCCGGCAGCAGGCGGGCGACCCGCACCCGGGCCATTACCGGCGGTCCGAAAACCGGCGTGAGGCAGGCCCCGAGCGATTGATCGAACGTCGTCCCTTCGCCGGCGGCATGGGCGGCGGCGACCGCGCGCGGGTCGGCCAGCACGCCGAACACGGCGGGAGCGCAGGCGGCCTCCAGCACGGCCCGCAGCAATTCAGTCGTATCGCCGAGGCTGCCCGCATCGGGGTCATCCGCCGGATCGAGCACCAGGGTGTGGCCGTGCACCATGGCGCGGGCCACCGTCTCGGCGGCGGAAGAAAGCGGCGGGGCCGCGCCCGGCTCGCGCCCGCGCGCCAGCCCCTGGGCCAGCCGGGACGCGGTTTCCCGGGCGGTCCCCGCGTCGCGGTCGGCCCAGACCAGGGCGGCCGGACCGGCCCAGGCGGTGTCGGACCAGGCGAAGCCGGAGAACACGCTGGCATCGAGCAACGGCGCCCGCGCGCAGGAACACGCCGGCGTTTCGCCCTGGCGCCACAGCGACTCCATCGCCCGTTGCAACTGCCCCGGCGGCATCACGGCGGGAACCCGGGCCACCGCGCCGATGGGCCTGATCCGCCCGGCCAGGATTCCCTCCAGCATGGTGAGCGCACGGACGGCAGCGGCAGCGCCGCCGCCCGGTTCGCGCGCGGCGCTGGCGGCGTCAAGCAGAAGCGGCATGTCGTCGGAGATGTTGGCGTGGCTGTCGAAGCTGGCCACGATGGGGATGCGCCGGGCGACAAGGCGCAGGCGCCGCAGCACGGTGGCGTCGGCGCCGGAATCGCCCTCGGCCTGGCAGGCGCCGTGCAGCGATACGTAGAGCGCGTCGAAGCGGCCCGGCCGCAGGGCCTCCTCGACATCGGAGAGCCAGGTGCCGAGGACCTCGGCGGCCAGCGGCCCGCCGGGCGGGGCGGCGGCACAGCGCAGCATCGTCACGTTCCAGTCGGGACGGACGGAGAGGAAGTCCGCCAGGCCATGGATGTCAGACCGCGGCGCACGGAGATAGGCGAGTGCCGCGCGTCCTTCGGTCCACTCATGGCGCTGCAGATCGGCCAGGCGGGTGCGGCGCGGATTGAAACTGTTCGAGCAATACCAAAGGCGGGCGACCGCGAGACGAACCATGGAGAATTCCGATGAGCACGCAGCCGGGAGCCGGGACGGTTCCGCCCGGAATTATGTGCTCCCGCCAGCGCGTCACAGCAATCAAAAAATGTGCGCGCTCTGTCCAGAAATCACGCATTTGCAAGCTATTTGCTAAGAAATGTCATCCGGAATGGAAAGGTCTCGTTAGGATATTCGGTATGCCGTGCATGCCACCCCTTTACATCCGCACGCGCCGCGGCGTGCGGCCGACGCCGTTGCTGACCGATGCGTTGGTCAGGCTGGTCGCGCGGTTGTCGGGAGACGGGCGGCGGAATCCTCTGGTGGAGTAAAACATGGTGCAGAGCCTGACGCCGGCACGGATTGCCGATGGAATGGATCACGCGCGGGCAATCCGTTGCGGACAATCCGGGGCGCCGGCCGGCAGCTTCCTCCTGCGCGTGACCGGCCTGGAGTCGTAACCGATGCCTCCCCTGCCGTTTCGGGTGATTGCCGCCCACTACCGGCTCGCGGCCGGGGCGCTGTGCGGTTTTGTTGCATTTATTCTGTTGCCCGCCACGATGTCGCCGCTGACACGGAGCATTATCGCCTGGGATGTCGGCTGCACCGCCTTCCTGCTTCAGGCGGCAGTGATGTTCTGTTCCGAGCGGCTGACCCGCATGGCGGCCGACGCGGAAGCGCAACAGGAGGGCGAATGGACGGTGTTCGGGCTGACGGTCGGCGCCGCGGTGGCCAGTGTCGCGGCGCTCATCGGGCAATATGCGGTCGTGAAGGATCTGCCGTCGCCGCTGCGGGGCCTGCATGTGGCGCTGGTGTGCGCGACATTGCTGGTATCGTGGCTGATGACGCACACCGTATTCGCGCTGCGCTACGCCCATGAATACTACGCGCACGACGAGCATGGCGGCGATGCAGGCGGAAAGACCGAGGACGGCGGCCTGGAATTCCCCGGCGGCGTGCGCCCGGATTATTGGGACTTCGTTTACTTTTCGCTGGTACTTGGTATGACGTTCCAGGTGTCCGACGTGCAGATTACGTCCCGCAAACTCCGTCGTCTGGCAACGGCACATGGATTCCTGAGCTTCGTATTCAATACCGTCATCCTGGCGCTATCGGTGAATATCGGTGCGAGCCTGCTCTGATGGTAACACGGCCGGCCCCATCTTGGCGCGCGCCGAACAGTATCGTAACAGGTCCGCTGGAAACGACACCAAGAGGGTGGCCTGCCCGGCCACCCGCGGATGCGAACGGACCTGCGGCCACGCCACCGGAGACCGAGTGACCTGACCCCTGCCATGTTCACCACGACCGCGTTCCCCAGCGCCGGCCGCGCCCCCCTGCTCCCGCCCCGATTCGGCAGTGACGCCGCCAGCGCGATCGCCATGGCGATGCTGCTGGCGGCCCTCGTGCTGGTGCTGGTCACCGCCATCTCGTCCCCGCTCAAGGACGACGTCGCCTGGCTGCTCTATGTGGCGCGCAAATGGCTCGGCGGGCAGCGGCTGTATGAGGACATTGTCGAGGTCAACCCGCCGCTGATCGTGTGGATCTACGCTGTGCCGGCCATGATGTCGGACTGGCTCGGGGTGTCGCCCAAGACCGTCTCGACGCCGTTATTCGCCGCCTTCCTGCTGGGCTCCGCCTGGTGGACGGCACATCTGCTGCACGGCCGGGCGGCGCTGTTCAACCGCATCCTGCCGGCCTTCGGCGCCATCGGCACCGTGCTGCTGCTGCTGCCCGGCGTCGAGTTCGGCCAGCGCGAACACCTGCTGGTGGCCGCCGCCCTGCCCTATCTGGCGCTGTTCGCCCGCGAAATGCAGGGCGAGCGCGAACCCAGGCTGACCGGCGCGCTGGTCGGCATGCTGGCCGCTCTCGGCTGCGCGCTGAAGCCCAGCTACGTGGTGGCATACCTTGTGCTGGAACTGGTCGGATGGGCGGGCGGTGGACGGCTGTTCCGGGTCGCCTCGCTGTCCGCAGCCGTCACGCTGGGGCTGTACGGGCTGGGCGTGCTGATCTTCTGCCCCGCCTTCCTGGAAAACGCGGTGCCGCTGGCGCTGGCGCTGTACGGCGGCACCGACACGCCGTGCTGGCAGATCCTGCTGCAAAGCCGGGTGTTGCTGGACGGGGTGGCCGTGGTGCTGCTGCTGGCGGCGCTGTCGCGGCGCACCCTGGCGGGTGACCAGCCCATCCTGCGCGCTCTGTTGATCGGGCTCGCCGCCTTCGCCCTGGCGGCGACCATTTCCTACATCATGCAGGGCAAGAACTGGTTTTACCATCAGTTGCCCGCTTCGACCGCGACCGGTACTGGCGCTGCTGCTGTGGGCGGCCGCAATGCTGCACGCGCGGCCCCGGCTGACCCTGCTGCTGGCCGCGTCGGCGGCTTTGGTGGCGGTGACGCTGGCCGAATTCGCCTGCTCGGACTACGACCGGGTGCAGAGCTGGGTGGAGGCAGCGGTCGAACCCGACCTCTCCACCGAGGTGAAGCTGGAACGGCTGGTGAAGCGCGAGCGCGCGAAGACCTACATCGCCTTCTCCGAATGGATCGCGCTGGGCTTTCCGGTGGTCAACGACACCGGCGTCACCTGGGCCAGCCGCTTCGAACTCCATGTGGGCACTGAAGGGCGAGCTATGGCGGGCGCAACAGGACGGCGCGGCGCCGGCGGAATGGCCGATCCGCCGCTGGATCACCCGCGACTTTGTCGCCAACTGCCCGGACCTCGCCGTGGTCGACCTGCGGGAAGGCATCAACTACGTGGCGGTGCTGAGCGCCTCCGACCCCGCCTTCGCCGATGCCTGGTCCCGCTATCACCAGATCGCCGCCTTCGACGGGTTGCGGGTGCTCAAGCGCGACGCCGCCGGCTGCACCGCGCCACCGCCGCGGCATTTGAAGCCGCGCATGACGGCGATGGTGATGGAGCCGCCGTAAGCGGGACGCGGAGGGCGTCAGAACCAACGCCGGGTGGTGGCGCAGTAACGCTGGTATTCGTCGCCGAAGCGGCGCTCCAGATAGGCCTCCTCGCGCGCAATGACGAAGCGGCGCAGCACGATCACGGCCGCCAACAGCAACACGCCGCACCATAGCGCGTTGGCCAGCAGGGAAAGGCCGAGCGACAGGAGAATAAGCGCGACATAGATCGGGTTGCGGCTGCGGGCGAACGGGCCGGTGCGGACCAGGGCGGTGCTGGGCGTGTAGGGATCGACGGCCGTGCGGGCGCGGCGCATCTCGCGCATGGCGGCGGCGGCAATCGCCAGCGCCGTGATGACCAGCACGCCGCCGACCCAGGGAGCGATGGCGGCTGGCAGGAGGGGCAACGGCACGGCGCGATTGAGCAGCCAGCCCAGGACAAGGGCGGCGGCGAAAATCAGCGGCGGCGGGGCCAGAACGCCGGGGGTGTCTTGGGGGGATGGCATGTCAAATTCTCCTGCGCGAGGGGACTACCGCAGCCGGGGCGCTGCCCCGGACCCTGGCAGGGGCTTTGCCCCTGCACCCCACCAGGGGCCGATAGGCCCTTGGAACCCATTTCGTTAAGTTGCATCAGGTGACTTACCAGCGGTCCAGAATCTCGCGTGTTTCCTCGACGGCAATCTGCCAGATCGCCAGCATTTCCGCATCGGGGCGCTGGGTGCGGCCGCCGAAGCTGCCATCCTCCAGCAGATTACGCGCCTCGAAAGGAGCCAGCGTCTTCAGCAAATCAAGGTCCACCATGCGCTTCGAACCGTCCGCCGGGGTGCTGGGCAGGCGAGTCCAGGGGTAGTTCTCCATCCAGTTCGCATGGCTGGCGACCGGGTCGGTCTCCAGCACCTTGCTGAACGTGCGCGGGGCACGCCACCAATCGTGCAGCCGCACCCGGCAATCCGGATTGTCCATCATCCATTCCTCCGCCAGCGCGCCGGCCGGGGCGTTGCCGCCATGGCCGTTGACCAGCACGATGCGGCGGAATCCGGAACGCTTGAGGCTGTCCAACAGGTCGCGCAGGAGGGCACACAGCGTTTCGACGCGGAGCGTCATGCTGCCGGGGAAAGCCTGGAAACCAGGGGCGATACCGAACGGAACCGCCGGAAACACCGGCACGCCGAGCGGCTCGGCGGCCTCGGCAGCGACCCGCTCGACGAGAATGGTGTCGGTCAGCAACGACAGGCCGGCATGCTGCTCGGTGCTGCCGAGCGGCAACACCGCACGGTCGTCGGTCCGCACCCAGTCCTCGACCGTCCGCCAGTCCATCTCGGCTACGCGCATGACTTCAACCCCGGAGCAGTTCGGGATGACGCTGGCACAGCCTTGCGTCACGTCAAGCCGGACGAACTTCGCCCGTCAGTGCAGGCGAAGCACGATCGCGTCACAGTTGGCGTTGTTGGCCAGAAGGCAATCCTCGACAGCCGCTTTCGCAGCGAGCTGGTGCAGCACAACCAGGCTGGCGACGACGAGGCATAACGCCACCGCCAAGCCCGCCAGGCTTGCCGTCTGCCGGTCCGCTGCCGCCTGCGCCTCGTCGCGCGAGAACACCAGACGATGTGTCCGAGCCATTGGTCGCCGTCCCGATGGGGGCCAGTTCGCCGGGGCCCGTTAAAGTTGTCTAAATGTAACACATTTCGCGGCGAGAAACGCAAGTGCGCCTTGCATGCGGAACGAGGCGGCCGGGCGGCGGCTTGATCGGAATCGGGATGGCGCCGGTGGCGATCGGGTGACAGGCTCAACGGATGCGCGCCGCCGTGAAGCACCTCCGCATCGCCGACCCCGCTATGGATGGGCTGATCACCCGTGTCGGACGCTGCGGCCTGACGGTGGACCGCACCGGCGAGCCATACCCGGCACTGGTGCGGGCGATCGCCCACCAACAACTGCACGCCCAGGCCGCCCGCAGCATTCTGGCGCGCTTTCTGGCGCTTTATCCGACGGTTGACTTCCCCACGCCGGCGATGCTGCTGGCAACCCAGGACGCGGCGTTGCGCGGGGCGGGGTTCTCTGCCGGCAAGGTGGCGGCCATTCGCGATGTCGCCGTCAAGGCGGCGGAGGGGCGCGTGCCGACACGGCGGGCGGCGGCCCGGTTGGACGATGCCGCGCTGATCGAATCGCTGACGCAGATCCGCGGTGTCGGGCGCTGGACCGTGGAGATGCTGCTGATTTTCACGCTCGGCCGGCCGGATGTGCTGCCGGTGGACGATTTTGGCGTGCGCGAAGGGTACCGCCGGGTGCACAAATTGGACGAACAACCGCGCCCGCGCGACCTGGCCGCCATCGGCGAGATGTGGGCGCCGTTCCGCTCCTATGCCGCCTGGTATCTCTGGCGCGCGGCGGACGAGGCCGCCCGGGCGAAGCCCGACCCGGCATAGCGCGCGGCGGACGCCAGAAGCCGCCTGCGGAGGCGTGCTCCGAGGCGGCTTTGGTATTGGGATCTGGTTGCGGGGATAGGATTTGAACCTATGACCTTCAGGTTATGAGCCTGACGAGCTACCGGGCTGCTCCACCCCGCGGGGGTGATGGTTGTGGTGGAGTGGGGTGGGTTGGAAGACCTGGCGGCGACCTACTCTCCCGTGTCTTGGGACACAGTACCATGGGCGCTGGGGTATTTCACGGCCGAGTTCGGGATGGGATCGGGTGCAGGCACCCCGCCAGAGCCACCAGGTCGTCCAACCCACCCCCGCGCGGTGCGGGGATGTGTGGCAGGTTCTGGTGAAGTTTGTGTGTGCTGTGTTGGAGGCTGTTATGTGCAGCGGTGTGGATGACTGCTGTGCGTGATGGGCGATCACGAGCCTATCGGGCGATTAGGACCGGTTAGCTGAGTGCGTTGCCGCACGTATACACCCGGCCTATCGACGTGCTGGTCTTGCACGGCCCTCAGGGAGACCTGGTTTTGAGGTAAGTTTCCCGCTTAGATGCTTTCAGCGGTTATCTTGTCCGCACGTAGCTACCCGGCGGTGCCGCTGGCGCGACAACCGGTTCACCAGAGGTGCGTCCATCCCGGTCCTCTCGTACTAGGGACAGATCCTCGCAAGTCTCCTTCACCCACGGCAGATAGGGACCGAACTGTCTCACGACGTTCTAAACCCAGCTCACGTACCACTTTAATCGGCGAACAGCCGAACCCTTGGGACCTGCTCCAGCCCCAGGATGTGATGAGCCGACATCGAGGTGCCAAACCTCCCCGTCGATGTGGACTCTTGGGGGAGATCAGCCTGTTATCCCTAGAGTACCTTTTATCCGTTGAGCGATGGCCCTTCCACGCGGGACCACCGGATCACTATGGCCGACTTTCGTCTCTGCTCGAACTGTCGTTCTCGCAGTCAGGCGGGCTTATGCCATTGCACTCAACGACCGATGTCCGACCGGCCTGAGCCCACCATCGCGCGCCTCCGTTACCATTTGGGAGGCGACCGCCCCAGTCAAACTGCCCGCCATGCAGGGTCCCGGACCGGGCTGACCGGTCGCGGTTAGACATCAGAAGCGCCCAGGGTGGTATTTCAAGGTTGGCTCCACACAAGCTAGCGCCCATGCTTCAAAGCCTCCCACCTATCCTACACAGTGCTCTCCTAATGCCACTGCAAAGCTGCAGTAAAGGTTCATAGGGTCTTTCCGTCTGACCGCGGGTACCCCGCATCTTCACGGGGAATTCAATTTCGCTGAGCCGATGCCGGAGACAGTGGGGAAGTCGTTACGCCATTCGTGCAGGTCGGAACTTACCCGACAAGGAATTTCGCTACCTTAGGACCGTTATAGTTACGGCCGCCGTTTACCGGGGCTTCAATTCAGTGCTTGCACACCTCCTCTTAACCTTCCGGCACCGGGCAGGCGTCAGACCCTATACGTCGTCTCACGACTTCGCAGAGCCCTGTGTTTTTACTAAACAGTCGCTACCCCCTGGTCTGTGCCACCCGACCTTGGTTGCCCAAAGCCGGGTCCCGCTTATCCCGAAGTTACGCGGGCAATTTGCCTAGTTCCTTCGACATCGTTCTCTCAAGCGCCTTGGTATGCTCTACCAGTCCACCTGTGTCGGTTTCGGGTACGGTCTATAAGCTGGAGCTATTTCCTGGGATGATCCAACTGCCCCCACAATCCGATAAGCAGGGACAACACTTCACATCCGTCACTTCCAGCAGGCCCAGGAATTTTAACCTGGTTTCCATCGGCTACGGCTCTCGCCCTCGCCTTAGGGGCCGGCTCACCCTGCGCGGATTAACCTTGCGCAGGAACCCTTGGACTTTCGGCGACAGTGTTTCTCACACTGTTTGTCGCTACTCATGTCAGCATTCGCACTTCCGATACCTCCAGGAGGGGTCACCCCACTCCCTTCGCAGGCCTACGGAACGCTCCGCTACCGCGTAGATCTCTCTACACCCGCAGCTTCGGTAGATGGCTTGAGCCCCGTTACATCTTCGGCGCAGGATTTCTAATAGACCAGTGAGCTATTACGCTTTCTTTAAAGGATGGCTGCTTCTAAGCCAACCTCCTGGTTGTTTTGGAATTCCCACATCCTTTCCCACTTAGCCATCATTTGGGGACCTTAGCTGGCGGTCTGGGCTGTTTCCCTCTCGACGATGGACCTTAGCACCCACCGTCTGTCTGCCGGACTATACTCACCGGTATTCGGAGTTTGGTTAGGTTTGGTAAGTCTTTGGGACCCCCTAGCCCATCCAGTGCTCTACCCCCGGTGGTAAACATCCGACGATCTACCTCAATAGATTTCGCGGAGAACCAGCTATCTCCGAGTTTGATTGGCCTTTCACCCCTAGCCACAGCTCATCCCCGACTTTTTCAACAGGCGTGGGTTCGGCCCTCCAGTGGGTGTTACCCCACCTTCAGCCTGGCCATGGCTAGATCACTCGGTTTCGGGTCTTCTGCCGGCAACTGAACGCCCTGTTCAGACTCGCTTTCGCTGCGCCTACGCCTAACGGCTTAAGCTTGCTGCCAACAGAAACTCGCTGACCCATTATACAAAAGGTACGCCGTCACCGCAGATGCGGCTCCGACTGCTTGTAGGCATCCGGTTTCAGGTCTATTTCACTCCCCTCATCGGGGTGCTTTTCACCTTTCCCTCACGGTACTTGTGCACTATCGGTCACCAGGGAGTATTTAGGCTTGGAGGGTGGTCCCCCCATGTTCAGACAGGATTTCACGTGTCCCGCCTTACTCAAGGATCCAACAGCCTGGACGCATACGGGACTATCACCCGCTATGGCCGGACTTTCCAGACCGTTCTGCTTACAACTGTTGGACCACTGGCCTGTTCCGCGTTCGCTCGCCACTACTAGCGGAATCTCTGTTGATGTCTTTTCCTCCAGGTACTGAGATGTTTCAGTTCCCCGGGTTTGCCTCGCCAGCCTATGTATTCAGGCTGGAGATACCCGTTGCCGGGTGGGTTGCCCCATTCGGATATCCACGGATCAACGCCTGCTCGCGGCTCCCCGTGGCTTTTCGCAGCGTGCCACGTCCTTCATCGCCTCCTGGTGCCAAGGCATCCACCGAATGCCCTTATCGCGCTCGAGATCTGACCGGTGTTGCCACCAGTCTTGACCCACCATGCACAGGAGCCATCCACACCCAAGAGACAGATGCAGAAAACCCCGCCACACAGCAGGCCTCAAACTCAGCACACATATATTCACGCCTCTGAACGCTCACGCTGC
>CAVPVB010000007.1:0-720000 GCA_963709085.1 uncultured Alphaproteobacteria bacterium | reverse complement strand
TCGCTCCGAATTCGAGCCTCCCAGCGAAGAGCCGAGAGTTTTACCGGAACCGCACCGCCGATGCAAGGCACCGTTTGCTGCGGTGAGCGGGCTTTTAAGGGAGGAGCCGGAACCGGTCAACCCCCTTATTCGCGGTCTTGTCACATCATCGCACCCGCACCGCCCGCCAGGCCCGCCCGCCACTCCAGAAACCACGCCGCAAACCGCGGAATCCCTACCGATAGCGGGGTGCGCGGCGCGAACCCGGTCAACCCGCCGATCGCGTCCACCGCCGCACAGGTCTCCGCCACGTCCGCGGCCGGACGCGGCACGAGTCGCTGCACCGCCCGCCGGCCCAGCGCCTGCTCCAGCAACGCGATCAGCGTCGCCACGGTTTCCGCCCGGTGGTTGCCGATGTTCAGCAGGCGCACCGGCGGCGCGCCGCCCTCCCCGGCTGGCGGCCGGTCCAGGCAGCCCACCACGCCCGCCACCACGTCATCGATATAGGTGAAATCGCGCTTCGGCCGGCCCTCGTCGTAGACCGTGATCGGCTCGCCCCGCAGAATCGCCTCGGCGAAGCTGAAATACGCCATGTCCGGCCGCCCCCAGGGTCCATAGACCGTGAAGAATTGCAGCCCGGTCTGCGGCAGCCCGTACAGATGGCCGTAGGCGTGGCTCATCAGCTCATCCGCCCGTTTGGTCGCGGCGTAGAGCGACAGCGGCGTGTCCACCCGGTCGGCCTCGGCGAAGGGCAGCGCCCGATTGGCCCCATAGACCGATGACGAGCTGGCATAGACCAGGTGGCGGAGGCCGCGCAGGTGCCGCGCCGTCTCCAGCACCACCAGGTGCCCCATCAGGTTCGAGGCGGCATAGGCGTAGGGCGCCACCATGGAGTACCGCACCCCGGCCTGGGCGGCGAGATGCACGATGGCGGTGATGCCCGGTTCGGCCGCGGCCAGCCCCTCCATCGCCGCGCGGTCGGCGATGTCGAGCGGATGGAAACAAAAACCCGGCCGTGCGGCCAGACGGGCGAGCCGCGCTCGCTTCAGGCGCACATCATAGTAGTCGTTAAGGTTATCGACACCCACCACCCGCTCGCCGCGATCCAGCAGCGCGCGGGCAACATGGTGTCCGATGAAGCCCGCGGCGCCGGTGAGCAGGATGCTCACCGTGCCCTCCGCGCTACTGGGCCACCCAGCCACTATCCATCGAGATCGGCGCGCCGGTCATCGTCGCCGCCGCGTCCGAGCACAGGAACACCGCCAGCGCGCCGAGCGATTCGGGCGTCGTGAACTTCGCCATCGGCTGCTTCTCGGTCAGCAGGGCGTGGGTGATTTCCTCCAGCGACCGTCCCTCGCGGGCCACCCGGTCGTCGAGCTGCTTCTGCACCAGCGGGGTCAGCACCCAGCCCGGGCAGATGGCGTTGACGGTGATGTTGTCATTGGCCAGTTCGAGCGCCGCCACCTTGGTCAGGCCGACGAGGCCGTGCTTGGCCGAGACATAGGCCGATTTCTGCGCGCTCGCGACCAGCCCGTGCGCCGAGGCGATGTTGATGATGCGCCCCCAGCCGCGCGCCTTCATGCGCGGGATCGCCGCCTTCATGGCGTGGAACGCGCCCGAAAGGTTGATGGCGATTACCCGGTCCCATTGCTCGTCGGGGAAGTCGGCGATGTCGGCGACGAACTGGACGCCGGCATTGTTGACCAGGATGTCGGGGCCGCCCAGTTCATCGGCGGCCTGACGCACCATGTCGGCCACCTCGGCCGGATGGCTGATATCCGCCCCGGAATACGCCGCCCGCACCCCGAACGAGGTGGTGATCTCCTCGCGCAGCGATTCGATCTGGGCCGGGTCGCCGAACCCGTTCAACAGGATGTCGGCCCCCTCGGCGGCCAGCGCGCGCGCAATCCCCAGACCGATGCCGCTGGTCGACCCCGTGACCAGCGCGACTTTGCCCTTCAGGCTCATGGCGTTCCGTCCTTTTTCCTGCAGCGATCCGGCGCCAATGCCATAATCAGGCCGGCCGCCCCGATCAAGGCCGCTCGACTCAACAAGCCGGCATTGCGCGATCCCGTGCCGGCCGTCGCGGGCGATGCCGTCGCGGGCGATGCCGGTGCGGGCGATGCCGGTGCGGGCGATGCCGGTGCACGAACATCGTCACCTCCAGCGCTTGCAGCGATTCGGCAGCACTCGGTAGAGTGCGCCCCCAGCACGGGAACACAGCATGAACGACGACCTGTTCGGCGCGCCGAAAAAGGGTCCTCGCGACCCGGCGGACTACTCCGCCAAGGACATCGAAGTACTGGAGGGGCTGGAGCCCGTCCGGCGCCGTCCGGGCATGTATATCGGCGGCACCGACGAGGCCGCGCTGCACCACCTCGCCGCCGAAATTCTCGACAACGCCATGGACGAGGCGGTCGCCGGCCATGCCGACCGCATCGAGATGCGGCTGGAGCCGGGCAATTTCCTGACCGTGCGCGACAATGGCCGCGGCATTCCGGTCGATCCGCATCCGAAGTTCAGGCAGCTCTCGGCGCTGGAGGTAATTCTCACCACCCTGCATTCCGGCGGCAAGTTCGGCGGCAAGGTCTACAATACCTCCGGCGGCCTGCACGGGGTCGGCGCCTCGGTGGTCAATGCGCTGTCGGACGTGCTGCAAGTGGAGGTCGCCCGCGACCGCACCCTCTGGAAGCAGGATTATTCCCGCGGCAAGCCGCTGACGAAACTGGTCAATGCCGGGCCGATCAACAACCGGCGCGGCACCATGTTCCGCTTCCACCCCGACCCGCAAATCTTCGCCGCCCTGCAGTTCCAGCCGGCGCGGCTGTACCGGCTCTGCCGCTCCAAGGCCTATCTGTTCCGCGGCGTCGAGATCCGCTGGGCCTGCGACAAATCGCTGTTGACCGGCCGCGACGACACCCCGGCCGAGGCGGTGCTGCACTTCCCGGGCGGGCTGCGCGACAGCCTGGAGGCGGATATCGGCGCGGCGCCGCGCGTCGCGCCGCCCTGGGCCGGGGAAGCCGATCTGCCCGCCGCCGCCGACGGGCAGAAGGCCGGACGGGTGGAATGGGCGGTGGCCTGGCTGGAGGGGGGCGAGGGTTTCCTGAACTCCTACTGCAACACCGTGCCCACCGCGCAGGGCGGCACGCATGAGGCCGGCTTCCGCTCCGCGCTGCTGAAGGGCCTGCGCGCCTGGGGCGAGCAGCGCAACAACCGCCGCGCCGCCGCCATCACCGCCGAGGACCTCACCGGCGGCATGGCGGCCAAGCTCTCGGCGTTCATCCGCGACCCGCAATTCCAGGGCCAGACCAAGGAGAAACTCACCAGCCCGGAAGCCGCCCGCCTGGTGGAGACCGCGCTGCGCGACCGCTTCGACCATTTCCTCGCCGGCGACCCGACCACCGCCGACAATCTGCTGACCTATGTCATCGAGCGCGCCGAGGAGCGGTTGCGTCGCCGCGAGATGAAGGACACGCCGCGCAAATCGGCGACACGGCGGCTGCGCCTGCCCGGCAAGCTGACCGACTGCACGGTGGAGGACGCCGCGCGCACCGAAATATTCCTGGTCGAGGGCGACAGCGCCGGCGGCTCGGCCAAGCAGGCGCGCGACCGTGCGACCCAGGCGGTGCTGCCGCTGCGCGGCAAAATCCTCAATGTCGCCAGCGCCTCGGCCGACAAACTGCGGCAGAACCAGGAACTGAAGGACCTCATCGAGGCGCTGGGCTGCGGGGTGGGCGAGCGCTTCGACCGCACCCGGCTGCGCTACGGCCGCATCGTCATCATGACCGACGCCGATGTGGACGGCGCCCACATCGCCTCGCTGCTGATGACGTTCTTCTACCGCGAGTTGCCGGAACTGGTGCGCCACGGCCATGTTTATCTGGCCCAGCCGCCGCTGTATCGCCTGACCCAGGGGGCAAAATCGGTCTACGCCATGGACGACGCCGACCGCGAGCGCAAGCTCAAGCAGTTCAAGGCGAATGCGAAGGTGGAAGTCAGCCGGTTCAAGGGCCTCGGCGAAATGCCGCCGGCGGCGCTGAAGGAAACCACCATGGACCCGACACGGCGCACCCTGCTGAAGGTGGTGGCGCCGCCCGAGGACCGCGCCAAAACCAACGATCTGGTCGAGAGCCTGATGGGGCGGCGGCCGGAACTGCGCTTTGCGTTTATTCAGGAGCATGCGCGGACGGTGGTGGAGGTGGACGTCTGAACCGTGCCGGGGCGTTGCCCCGGACCCCACCAGGGCTTTGCCCTGGACCCACCAAGGGCCAGAGGCCCTTGGAACCCGTTGATTTCTTCACGAATGGGGTCAAGGGGGCCACCGCCCCCTTGCGGGTCCAGGGCAGAGCCCTGGCCTTCCTTTTTAGATGACTTCGAGCACGAGAAACGCGTCGTGCCGGCGCCCATACTCATCACTCGCCCGCACCGAAACACGATGCGTCCCCGCCGGCAGATCGGCCGGCAGCGCCGCCTGCCACAGATGCGTCGAACGCGCCGGCTCCACCCAGGGCTTCTTGGTGGCGGCGTTGCGGGCATAGACCTCGACCACGAACGGATCGGTGCGCTCGACGCGGCGCAGCTTCTGCCAGGCGCCGTCCGCACCGATCGACAACTCGACCGTCGAACGCGGCCCGCCATCGAAGAAATTCACCACCACGCGTGACGACGGCAAGGCGGCGCGTGCCAGCGGGCCGGCCAGCAGCGCGCCGGGTTGGTATTCGCGCATCACCTCGCGGCCATTGGCGTGCAGCTGGCTTTCCAGCACCAGACGCAGCTGGCTGCGGTTGGGGTCGCGGGCCGGCACCAGCGTGGTGGTGTAGCCGGCGCCGTCCACGCTCAACACGTGGAATCCGTTCGGGCTGCCGTCGCTCGCCAGCGCGATGGGGATGCCGCGCTCGTCGAACGGCCCGCTCCACCAGCTGCCGGACACCGCCGCCAGCACGTGGTGATGGTGCGTCCCGCCGGCAAAACCGTCGGCGGCGCCGAAATACCAGTGCTCGTTGGTATGGGTATGGCCGCTGAAGCTCACGCTGTGCGGATGCGTCGAGATCGCCTCCAGAAACGCCCGTGTGTCCTGATTGACGGTGTTGGGCTCGCTGCCCTGCAGCGTGCGCAGCGGGATATGGAAGGACAGCACCACCAGGCTATCGTTCGGGACATGCGCCAGCACGTTGCGGACGAATTGCAGCTGCCGCTCGCCAAACCAGCCACGGTATTTGCCGGCGCCGTTTTCGTGGCCCGGATCGGTGCCGAGGTACTCGACATTGTCCAGCACCAGGAAGGTCGCGCCGCCATGCTGGAAGGCGTAATGGCGGGCGCCGAACACCCGCTTGAACGTCTCGCGCGAATAGAAATTGTCCGGCGCCTCGTAGTTCATGTCGTGGTTGCCGCAGCAATTGAACCAGGGCAGCCCGATCGTGCCGACGATGCGGTTGTAGCGTTCGTAAAAGGACAAATCGTCGAACATCACATCGCCGTGGGTGATGCCGAAGGCCGCCGTGGTGCCGACGGTCTGGGCCACCACCGCGTCGCGGATATACCCAACCTCAGCCAGGCTTTCGGGCTGCGGGTCGGTGAACAGCAGCGCCTCGAAACGGTCCGGCTCGTCCTGCCGGCGCAGCGGGAAGTCGATGCTCTCGGGCAGCGGACCGGTCGGGGCGAGGCCGGGGTAGCGCAGCTCGAGCGATTCCGGCGTGCCGTTGGGGGCATAAACCTGGGCAAAGCGCGGCAATTGCGTCGAGGGGTCGACCGGCAGCGCCCAGCCGGTCGGCTTGATGACGAACAGGGAGTCGCCGTCCGCCACCGGCAGGCTCCAGCGCCCCTCGGTGTCGGTCAGCACCACATCGTGCCCGTTCGAAACCATCACCCCCGGAACGCCGTGGCTGGCAGGGCCGCGCAGGAAGCTGCCATCGGTGTCCTGAAACACCGTGCCACGCGCGGTTGCCGCAGCCTGCGGCGCGGCCGGCTGGGCGAAGGCCGGCTGGGCGAAGGCCGACCCCGCAATGCCGGCCAACCCGGCAACGGCGCCGGCGGTGATGGCCTGGCGGCGGCTGAGGGCGTGGTCGGTCATGGCGAATTGATCCTTATCGGTTGTCGGATAATTCTAGCCTTTGATTCTAGCCCCGCAGCGGGACGGTCCGATGACACCGACGTTGCGGTTCCATCATGCACGACGGCGTGGCATTGCTGCATCCATGCGTTTCCTCACCGATTTCGGCGACCAGGCATTCATCCTGCCGCTCACCCTGGTGGTCGCCCTGGTATTGTCCATCGGCGGCTGGCGGCGCGGCGCGGCCGCGTGGGTGGTCAGCGTCGCCGCCACCCTGACGGCAGTATTGCTCGGCAAACTGGTGGTGTTTGCCTGCCACCCGCTCTCTCTGACCGGCCTGCAAAGCCCGAGCGGCCATACCGCCTCCGCCGCGGTCGCCTTTGGCGGGCTGCTGGCGCTGCTGGCCCCGCGCGGCTGGCGCATCCCGCTGCTCGCGGTCACTGGCGCGGTGGTCGCCGCCGCGCTGGTTGGGACATCGCGGGTCGCGCTCAAGGCGCATAGCATCGCCGACGTGCTGGCCGGGGCCATGCTCGGCATCGCCGGGGCGCTCCTGCTGGTCCGCCTGGCCGGCGACCGCCCGGCCAGGCTGCGCCGCGCGCCGTCGGTGGCGGCGGCGTTGGCCACCGTCATCCTGTTCCACGGCGCCCACCTGGGTGCTGAGAGAAATATCGCCTGGATGTCGCACATGGTCTGGCCGCTGACGCTCTGCCGGGCCCCCGGCCTGCGTCCCTGATCAGCGCCTCACGGCACCCGCGTCCGCCAATCCGCCAGCACGTCACGCAACGTATCCTCCCAGGCGATCCGCGGCGCCCAGTCCAGCAGATGCCGCGCCAGGGTGGCGTCGCCGCAGGCCATCGGGATATCGGCGGGCCGCAGCAGCGCCGCGCCGGTCTCCGGCCGCGCCTGCACGCCTGCCAGGCGCAGCAGGTCGTCCAGCACGTCGCCGATCCGCCGCGGCACCCCAGAGGCGAGGTTCAGGATCACGCCCGGCTCCAGCGCATCGGCACGCTGCAGGCAGATGACGTAAGCATCACAGACATCGCGCACATCGAGGAAATCGCGGAATGGATCGAGCGCGCCCACCTGCAGCACCGGCGGCTGCAAACCGGCCGCCACGCGCGCCACCTGACGGGCGAAGGCCGGCACCACGAACGCATCGGACTGGCCGGGGCCGGTATGGTTGAACGGACGCAGCCGCACCGCGCGCAGCCCTTCCGCCGCCAGCGCGCCGACGGCCAGATCGGCCGCCGCCTTGGTGGCGCCATAGGTGTTGGTCGGCGCCGGTGGCGCGCGCTCGTCCAGGGCGATGCCGGACCGGAAAGTTCGTCCGTAGATGTCGGCCGAGGAAATGAACAGGAAACTGCAGTCCGGCGCGTGCCGCAGCACCGCGCCGGCCAGCGCCAGCGTGCCGTGCAGGTTCACCCGCCATGCCAGGTCCGGGTCGCAGCGCGCCGCCGGAATGGCCGAGACCGCCGCCAGATGCACGCAGGCCTCCGGCCGCACCGAGGCCACCAGCGCGTCCACCGCAGCTTCATCGGTCACGTCCAGCGCCACCATCCCGGCGCCGCGGCCGCACAATGTCAGCGCCGCGTCGGGAAAGGCGGCGCGCAGCCGCGGCAGCAGGTGCCCGGCCACGAACCCGCTCGCCCCTGTCACCAGGATGCGGCGCGGGGTCATCGCGCGGCGATCAGGCCCGCGCCGCGCGCAGGCTCGCCGCGGTGGGCAGCACCAGACTGGCGCGGGCGCGATGGCGGGCAAGATCCGCCTCCACCATTTCCGCCACCAATCCCTCCAATGTCGCTGACGGCGTCCAGCCCAGCCGGTCGCGGGCCTTGGCGGGGTCGCCATGCAACACATCCACCTCGGCCGGACGCAGCAGGCTCGCATCGGTGCGGACGAATTCCTGCCAGTCCAGCCCGGCATAGCCGAACGCCAGGGCGCAGAAATCGGCGATGCGGGTGGTGCGGCCGGTGGCGATCACATAATCGTCGGCTACGTCCTGCTGCAGCATCAGCCACATCGCCCGCACATAATCCTGCGCGTGGCCCCAGTCCCGCTTCGCCTCCAGGTTGCCCAGCTTCAGCTCGCGCGCCAGCCCGAGCTTGATGCGCGCCACCCCGTCGGTGATCTTGCGGGTGACGAACTCGATGCCGCGCAGCGGGCTCTCGTGGTTGAACAGGATGCCCGAGGAGGCGTGCATGCCGAAGCTCTCGCGGTAGTTCACCGTCATCCAGTGCGCGTACAGCTTGGCCGCGGCATAGGGGCTGCGCGGGTAGAACGGCGTGAGCTCGGTCTGCAGCTCCTGCTGGATCTTGCCGAACATCTCCGACGACGATGCCTGATAGAATCGGGCCTGCGGCCGGGCGATGCGCACCGCCTCCAGCATCGTCACGGCGCCAAGCCCGGTCACCGTTCCGGTCAGCAGCGGCTGCTGCCAGGAGGCATGAACAAAGCTCTGCGCCGCCAGATTATAGACCTCGTCCGGCTGCACCGTCTGCACGATGCGCAGCATGCTCGACAGGTCGGTCAGGTCGCCGTCATGCAGGGTCACCCGGTCGACCACGCCGAGCCAGCGCAGCCGCTCCAGAATCACGTCCGCCGAGGCGGACCGCCGCAGCAGCCCGTGCACGGCGTAGCCGCGCTCCAGCAGGAATTGTGACAGATAGGCGCCGTCCTGGCCGGTGATCCCGGTGATGAGAGCGGTCGACATCGTACCGGTAACGCCTCCGTGAACCAGAGCAACATCGGCGACAACCGGCCGATTGATTTGCTCGCCAAAACAAATAGCCAGAGCGCGCGACCCGTTCAGGTTCAGCCCGACCCGTTTACGTTCAGGATGAAAGCGCGACCGCCGCGGAGCACTATGTCGCCTCCGCGCGGAAGTGCCCTGTAGACGAATCGTGCCGTGGCGTCCATCCATGCCCACCGCGATGCAACACGAGGGCCGACAGGTGGGTATCATCTCCTACGCCCAGAACTTCGAGGATGTGATGCTCTGGCGCGCGCTCAGCCGGGTGGGCGAGGGATTCTGGATCGACGTGGGTGCGCACGACCCGGACAAGCACTCCATCACCCGCGCCTTCTCGGACCGGGGATGGCGCGGCATCAACGTGGAGCCGGTGCTGGCCCATTTCACCCGGCTGCACGCCGCCCGCCCGCGCGACATCAACCTCAACCTCGCCGCCGCCGCGGCGCCGGGGCGGCTGACTTTCCACCGCATCGGCACCACCGGCCTGTCCACCCTCGATGCCGATATCGCCGCCGCGCATGCCCGCAACGGCTGGCAGGTGGAAACCGACAGCGTCGAGGTCACCACGCTGGCGGAAATCTGCCGCCGCCATGTGACCGGTGAGGTGCATTTCCTTAAGATCGATGTCGAGGGTGCCGAGCGCGAGGTGCTGCTGGGCGCCGATTTCACCGCCTGCCGGCCCTGGATCGTCCTGGTCGAGGCGATCCGGCCCGATACCGGCGAGCCCAGCCACGCCGGCTGGGAGCCGATCCTGCTCACCGCCGGCTACCGCTTCGTGTGGTTCGATGGACTCAACCGGTTTTACCTGGCCGAGGAGCATCTGGAGGAACTGGTGCCGCATTTCGTGATCCCCCTCAAGATGGACGCCGATTATCCGCTCTCGCAGGCGGACGACCTGCCGCCGCCGGAGCAGGAGACCGTCCGCCCGCCGCCCCGGCCTGCCCTGCCCGAGGCCGCGCCGGCGCCGCCGCCGCACTCCCTCGCGCCCTGGCGGCCCGACACCTCGGCCCGGGGCGGGCGCCTGAAGGGCCGGGCCCGGCAGGCGAGCCTCGCCAGCCTGGACGCTGGTGCGCCCGCTGGTGCGGCCGTTGCTGTGGCGCCTGCGCACCTTCCTGAACGCCCCGCTGCAGCGCGAAATCCAGGGGTTGCGCTCCGAGCACGCCGAGACGCTGCGCACGGTTGCCGGCCTGGTCGCCACTGGCGGCGTGGCCGGGCGCGCCGAGCCGGGCCGCCAGGCCGCCGCTGCCCTGCGCGCCGTCGGCGGAGCGGCGCTGCGGCGGGTGCACCAGTTCCATTCCGGCTCCGCCACGGCGGATGCCGTCACCAACGCCATGCTGCTGCTGCGCGGCGTGTTGCGCGAAGCCGGCTACGAAAGCGAGATCTTCGTCGAGCATCTCGATCCGGCGCTGGCCGGCGACCTGTTCCCGCTGGAAGCGTTGCCGCGGCACGGCGACTACGTGCTGATCGTGCACCATTCGATGGGGCATGGCGTGTTCGACCGCATCGCCGCGCTGCCGGCGCCCAAACTGTTGTTCTACCACAACATCACCCCGCCGGCGTTGCTCGCCGGAGCGCCGGGACTGGCGGCGGCGGCGGCCGAGGGACGGCGCCAGCTCGCCGCCTGGCGGCGGCATGTGGTGGCCGCGGTGGCGGATTCCGCCTTCAACGCCCTCGAGCTGCGCGCCCTCGGCTACGATGTCGTGCTGGAATGCCCGCTGCTGCTCGACATCGAAGCGTTGCGCGCGCGGGCTGACGCGGCGGCGGCGCGGGCGCGGACCGATGCGCGGCCGTTCACCGTGCTCTTCGTCGGGCGGATCGTCGAGTCCAAGGCCCAGGACGAGCTGATCGATGCCTTCGCCGCTTTCCGGGCCGGCCTCGGCCAGCCTTGCCGGCTGGTGCTGATCGGCCGCGGCAGCCCGGCGGAAATCGCGGCACTGCGCGCCCGCGCCGACCGGCACGGCCTGGGCGCGGCGGTCGAACTGCCCGGCGTGGTCTCCGACGACGCGCTGCACGCCGCCTTCGCCGCCGCCGACCTGTACGTTTCGCTCAGCCGCCACGAGGGGTTCGGGGTGCCGCTGCTGGAGGCGATGGCGCATGGCGTGCCGGTGCTGGCGTGGCCCGCCGGCGCGGTGCCGTTCACGCTGGGCGGCGCCGGCGTGTTGCTGCACGACCGCACGCCGCCGGCGGTGGCCGCGGCGATGCTGGCGGTGGCCCGCGATCCCGCCCGCCACGCCGCCCTTGCCGAGGCCGGGCGGCGCCGTCTGGACGGCTTCGCGCTCGACCGCGTGCGGCCGATGCTGCAGGCCGCGCTGTCATTCGCCGGCGCGGCCCCGCCGCTGCCGGCGGGATTGCGGGCCGAGCTGGACGCCAATCTGCACCTGACCGTCGCCGGGCACGTCAACGGCTCCTACAGCCTGGCCGCGGTGAACCGCCGCATCGCCCTGCTGGCCGAGGCGGAACGCCCGGGCCAGGCACGGCTGCTGCCGGTCGAGGAAGGCCGGCCGGCCGCCATGGACGACGCGCCGGCCGGGGAAATCGCCACCCTGCGCGCGCTGGCCGCCCGGCCGGCCCCGCCGACCGGGCCGGAAGTGGTGCTCAGCCAGCATTGGCCGGTGCTGCCGCCGCCGCATCGCGGCGACCTGCCGCTCGCCCTCGTGGTCTGGGAGGAAACCGCCGTGCCGGCCGACATGGCCAGCGCCCTCGCGGCCTTTCGCGGGGTGCTGGCGGAGACGCCGTCGGTGGCCCGCGCGCTGCTCGATTCGGGCGTCACGGTGCCGGTGGCGGTGTGCGGATTTGCCCCCGACCTCACCCGCTACGCGGCGCTGGGCGAGCAACGGGTGCTGCGGGCCGCGGGCCGGCCCACCACGTTCCTGCATGTCTCCTCCTGCTTTCCGCGCAAGGGCGTGGACGTGCTGCTGGCGGCCTGGGCGGCGGCGTTCGGCGCCGCCGATAATGTGCGTCTGGTGATCAAGAGCTTCCCCAATCCGCACAACGACGCCGCGGCGCAGGTCGCCGCCTTGCGCGCGCGCCATCCCGACCTCGCGCCGATCGAGGTGATCGATCGCGACCTCGACCCGGACGCGCTGCTGGCGCTGTATCGCGACGCCGATGCCATGGTGCTGCCCAGCCGTGGCGAGGGGTTCAACATGCCCGCCGCCGAGGCGATCGCCGCCGGGCTGGCGCTGGTGGTCACCGGCTTCGGCGGCCAGATGGCGTTTTGCGACATCCCCGGAGCCGCGCGCCTGCTGCATTTCCGCCTGCGCCCCTCGGCGAGCCACCTGGCCGCGCCCGACGCGCTGTGGGCCGAGCCGGATGTGGAGGATTTGGTGGCGGCGCTGCGCGCCCTGCCGGCGGAAATGGCCGATCCGCAGGCCCTGGCGACGCGCCGGGCGGCGCGGGAGGCGGTGCTGGCGCGGCTCGACTCCGCCGCCTGGCTGCAGGGGCTGCGCGGCATTGCCATCGACCTGCTGCTGGCCCCGCCCGCCCGGCCGCGGCGGCTGGCCTGGGTGTCGTCGTGGCGGGTGGCCTGCGGCATCGCGACCTACTCGCGCGCCCTGCTCGGCGCCTTTGCCGACCATCCCGGTTTTACCGCCCGCCACCCGGTGGTGCTGTGCGACACCCGCCCCTGGACGGCCAACGACGAACTCGCCATCCGCGGCACCGCGGCCTGGAAGCTGGGCGACGCGGCCGGCGGCGCCGGGCTGGCGCTGGCGGTTGCCGCCGAGGACCCCGACATCCTGGTGGTGCAGCACCAGCCCAGCCTGATCCCCTTCCTGGCGCTCGCCGACCTGCTGGAGCATCCGGGGTTGCGGCACCGCGTCGTGGTGGTGATGCTGCATTCCACCGAGGACCTGCGCACGGCGGCGGCGGCCGAGCGCACCCGGGCGGTGGCGGCGTTGCACCGCGCCGCGCGGGTGCTGGTGCACACGCGCAGCGACCTCGACACGCTGCAGGATCTCGGCCTGCTCGACCGGGCGGCGCTGCTGCCGCACGGGCTGCCGTCATCGCGCCCGCCGCGGCCGACACGCGACCTGCCGCCCGAGGCGGCGCCGGTGATCGGCTGCCACGGCTTCGTGCTGCCGGGCAAGGGCATGATGGTGCTGATCGAGGCGGCGGCGCGGCTGCGCACGATCTGGCCGGGGCTGCGCCTGCGCATGGTGACGGCGCTGTTCCCCGCCGATATCTCCAAGGCCGAACTCGACGACTGCCACGCGCTGGCCGACCGCCTCGGCATCGCCGACGCGATCGAGTGGCACACCGATTTCCTGCCGCCGGCGCGCGTGCTCGACCTGCTGGAGGGCAGCGACCTCATCGCCCTGCCCTACCAGTCCAGCCGCGAATCCGCGTCCGGCGCGCTGCGCATGGCGGTGGCGTCCGGCGTGCCGGTCGCGGTCACCGGGCTGCGGCTGTTCGAGGATGCCGGGGACGCGGTGTGGCGCCTGCCCTCGGCCACGCCGGCCGGGGTGGCCGAGGGCCTCGCCGCGCTGCTGCGCGACCGGGCGACCCGCGAACAGGTGCAGCGCGCGGCGCAGGACTGGCTGCGCCGGGATAATTGGGATGCGGTGGCGGCGCGCCTGCAGGCGATGCTGCTGGCGCTGGCCGCGGCGCACCCCTCGGCACGCTGAGAACGGGGGCACGCTGAGAACGGGGGCGCGCTGAGGGCCGCCGTGCGGGGCTTTCGCCGCGCCCCGACCGGGCGCAGAATACCGGGCGCAGAATAAAGCCATTGCAGACCCTTCGGAGCGGCGCGTCATGGACCTGAATTTCGAGAAGATCGGCATCTACCTGGGGGTGGTCGCGGTCGGCTATGTCGGCTGGCGCCTGCTGAACCCGTTCGTCTTCTCCAGCTTCGCGCGGGCGATCGGCGCCCATAAAGTGACGCCGCTGCCCTCGGCCGACATGCGGCCGGACCCGCAGACCAGGACCGTGGCAACCCGCACCGCCGCGGCGGCGCCGGCCGGCGGCGGTTTCGATCGCCGGGCCGTCACCGCCGTGGGTGGCGACTGGGAGGCGGCGGCGCGGCTGAACGCCGTGCTGGCCGGGCTGCAGGCGCTGCGCCAGCCGCTGGTGGCGCGCGAAGGCGCGTTGCGCAGCCGGACCGCCTGGAAGCTCGCCGTGTTCCGCCAGGCCGCGCTGTATCGCCTCGTCGCCCTGGCCGCCGGTGCCGCCGCCGACTGGAACGCGCGCAACGTGCTCGGCGCCGCCCTGTCCGCCCGCGGGCTGCTGGAGGCGGCGGCGCTGCTGCAGGATGCGGTCCAGCGCCTGCAACGGCTGGCGGGCGAGGGCGACCTCGCCGGCATCGATGCCTTTGTCACCGAGCGCGGTTTTGCCAGCCCGGTTGACGGGCTGGCCGGCGCCGGGGGCTCGCGCGGTTTCGACCCGGCGCTGATCGATGCCAGCGCCGGTCCGGACGGAGCGGCGCGGCAGCATTACGACGCGTTGTCGGGCCTGTGCGACGCCGGGGCGCTCGGCCAGTACCGTGTGTTCGGCGAGTTCGACAAGGCCGGCACCGCGGTGACGTTCTCGGCCGAGGCCGGCTATGAGCGCGGGCTGTTCGGCCACGTGCTCGGCGGCCTGGGCGGGCTGGTGACCGCCGAGGCGGCGCTGAAGGCCATCGAGGAGGTGCTGCCGCGGGTCGCAGCGCTGGAATCCGCCACGGCGTGACCCCCGCCGCGCATTTTTGTTTCTCGCAACGCGATCCGCCGTTGGGAATATTACCACTAGGCCAATGGATCGCGCGGAGTTCGGGTCACATGACGGCAAGCGGCTTTGCCGCCCAGTTGGCGCAGGATCTGGAGCCCGAGGATTTGCGCGTGGTGCTGGGCGTGTTCGGCCAGGATGTCGGCCGGTTGACCCGTGCGCTGGGCAACCAGTCGGGTGACGCGGACGTGGCCGGGTTTCGCCGCACCTGCCACGCCCTGGCCGGTGCGGCCGGCGCGGTGGGGGCGACGGCACTGGAACAGGCCTGCCGCGACGCCATGACCCGCGCGGATTTTTCAGCCGCCGATCTTGCGCCGGCGCTGGCGGATATCCGGGTACGGGGCGCGGCGGCGCTGGCGGAGATGGACGCTTTTCTCGCCGCTTTGCCGCGGGGGTGAGTGCCGGGGCGATCGGGTTAAGGAAGGCCAGGGCTCTGCCCTGGACCCGCCAAGGGCCGAGAGGCCCCTGGACCCCATCACTTAAAACGAATGGGTTCTAAGGGCTCCGCCCTTAGCGGGTCCAGGGCAGAGCCCTGGCCTTCCTTAACCCGATTGCCCTGCCGACCGCCTGCCGCGAGGATACCGCATGACCGAAGATGACATCGCCGCCCGCGCCGGAGACGCCCTCGCCGACGCCACCCTGCCCGAGCTGCCCAACCACCATGCCGGCAAGGTGCGCGACAATTACGATCTGCCGGACGGGCGGCGCATCCTGATCGCCAGCGACCGGCTCAGCGCGTTTGACCGCATCCTCGCCGTCATCCCGTTCAAGGGCCAGGTGCTCACCCAGACCGCCCGGTTCTGGTTCGAGGCCACCGGCGATATCTGCCCCAACCACGTGCTCGGCTACCCGGACCCGAATGTCGTGGTGGGAAAACGGCTCGATATCCTGCCGGTGGAAATGGTGGTGCGCGGCTATCTCGCCGGCACCACCGGCACCTCCATCCTCACCATGTACCGCGCCGGCCAGCGCGAGATGTACGGGGTGCGGCTGCCCGACGGCATGTACGCCAACGAACGCCTGCCGCAGCCGATCATCACGCCCACCACCAAGGCCGGCGCCGGCGGGCATGACGAGCCGCTGACACCCGACGACATCCTGCGGCGCGGCCTGCTGACCGCCCCCCAGTGGCGGGAGGTGCAGGATTATGCCCTGGCCCTGTTCGCCCGCGGCCAGACGATGGCGGCGGCGCGGGGACTGATCCTCGCCGACACCAAATACGAGTTCGGCACCGATGCCGAGGGCCGCATCGTGCTGGCCGATGAAATCCACACCCCGGACAGCAGCCGCTACTGGTTCGCCGCCAGCTACCCCGACCGCTTCGCCCGCGCTGAGCCGCCGGAGAGCTTCGACAAGGACGTGGTGCGCGCCTGGGTAGCGGCGCGCTGCGACCCGTATCGCGACCCGATCCCGCCGATCCCCCCGGACATCGTGCTGCACACGGCGTCGGTCTATATCCGCGCCTTCGAGACCCTCACCGGCCAGGATTTTGTCGCGCCGCCGCCGGGGCCGCCACTGGCACGCATCCGCGGCGCGCTGGCAAGCTGGCTGGCCGCCTGACCAAGCTCAGCGCGGCAGCCAGCCCAGCAGCAGGGTGAGCGTCAGCATCGCCAGCGCGGTGCTGACCACCACCGTGCTGGCGGACGCCTCCATCATCGTCTCGTAGCGGCGGGCGAGCAGGAAGGCGTTGGCGCCGGTGGGCAACCCCGACGCCAGCACCACCACCGAGAAGGCCAGCCCGCGCACCCCGGCGACATAAGCGAGCAGCGCCACCAGCGCCGGCATGGCCACCAGCTTGACCAGCGCCGCCAGGGCAACCTCAGGCAGGCTCGACCAGCCGGCCGGGCGCGGCAGCGTGGCGCCGAGGCAGAACAGCGCGAGCGGCGGCCCGGCGGCGCCGATCAGGGTGAGGAAACGGTGCAGCGGATCGGGCATCGCGAAGCCGCTGGCCCGCCAGGCAAAGGCGAGCAGGATCGACACCACCACCGGATTGCGCAGCAGGCCCAGCAGCGCCGCGCGCAGCACCCCGAGCGGACTGTGCCCGCCGCCGGCCTCGACGAGCACGGTGGCCAGCGGCAGCAGCACGGAGGTATGGAACGCGACCACCGTCAGCAGGGTGGCAACGCCTTCGGTCCGTACGCCGCATCGATAACGGGGACGCCAAGCAGGACGGTGTTGCCGTAGACGCAGTTCAGCCCGAACAGGGCGGCGCTGGCGAGCCGGGCGCCCAGCAGCGCGCGCGCCAGCAGCAGCGCGACCACGAACAGGATGAGCGCGCCGGCGAGGAACGAGCCGGCGACATCGAGCAGGCGCAGCGGCGGGGCCTCGGCGACCGAGACGAACAGCAGGGCCGGAATGGCGGTGTAGAACACGAAATCGGTCATGCCGCGCACCGCGGCGGGTTGCATCAGGCGCAACCGGATGGCGAGCGCCCCCATGCCGATAAGGGCAAAAACCGGCGCGACAATCCCGAACAGGACGCTCACGCGGCGTCAGGTTCGCCGTACGAGAGGGCCCATTCGGGTGACCAGAACCAGCAGCGCTCGGGGGTGGGCGGCGGTGGGCGGCGATAGCTGTGGACGAACTCGATGCCGCCGCGGATGAAGGCGCGGTCCAGCCCCTCGCGCAGCGCGGGGGTGCCGGCCAGGGTGCCCTCGGCGCAGACGAAGGCGCATGGCGTGAGGTGGCGCACCGCAATGCCGGCGGCGGTGCGGGTGCAGGCGAGCACGGCGCCGTGGCCGGAATGGCGGCGCGCCTCGCCGCGGGCGCGGGTCGCGGGGATGCCGAGCGGAAACACCAGCGTGCCGCCGTCGGTCAGATGGTCGAACCAGCGCCGGGCGGGGTCGGCAACGGCGAAATTGACGTAGATGCGGTCCACCGGTCCGTCCGGCCAGTGGGCGCCGTCGCCTTCCAGCGCCGTCACACTGGGCCAGGGGCGCAGATTGGCGCGGGCGGCCTCGGCCAGAAGCGGCTCGTATTCGATGGCGATGACGCTGCCCTGCGGGCCGGCCAGTTCGGCCAGCAGAGCGGTGTAATAGCCGGACCCGGCGCCGACATGCAGCACCCGGTCGCCCGGCCGCACGCCGAGATGGTGCAGCATGAGCGCGTGCAGCGAGGGGCTGCCGTTGTTGAGGCCGCGCGCACGGTCGAGCACCACCAGCACGTCCTCATAGAGCGGGCGCGGGTCGTCGCCGGCGAATTCGATGGCGCCGACCGCCGGGTCGAGGATAGTCCACGGGCCGGGGCCGAGGAAATCCTCGCGCGGGACGGTGGCCAGCACCTGCTCCACCGCGGTGTCCTGGATGCCGGCGATGCGCATCATGCGGGCGGCGTAGTCGCGACGCAGGGCGGCGAGGTCGGTCATGCCCCGAACTCCGCAATGAAACCGGGCAATCCGCTGAGCCGGCCGGTGGCCAGCCGGGCAGCATGCAGCACGGCGCGGCACCCGGCCAGCGCGGTGTCGAAGGCAGCGTTGACCAGCACGTGGTCGAACTCGGGAGCGTGCGCGATCTCGGCGCGGGCGGTCTGCATGCGCCGGGTGATTTCCGCCGCGTCATCGGTGCCGCGGCCGCGCAGCCGCGCTTCCAGCACCGCCAGCGAGGGCGGCAGCACGAACAGACCGACCACGTCCGCCGGCAGGGCGGCGCGCAACTGGCGATGGCCCTGCCAGTCAATGTCGAACACCACATCGCGGCCGGCCGCCAGGGCGGCTTCCACCGGGGCGCGCGGGGTGCCGTAGCTGCGGCCATAGACGCGCGCCCATTCCAGCAGCTCGCCGGAGGCCACCATCGCCTCGAACTGCGCCTCGGTGCGGAAGAAATAGTGTCCCCCCTCTTCCTCATGGATGCGCGGCGCGCGGGTGGTGACGCTGACCGAGAGCGCAAGGTTCGCCTCGGTCGCCAGCAGCGCGCGGGTCAACGAGCTTTTCCCGGCCCCCGACGGGGCAGAGATCACCAGGCAGACGCCGCGCCGCGAAAGGGGTCCAGGGGCCTGATGCCCGTGGGGGGGGGCGGGGGCCGCGCCCCGGCTGCCCGCCTCCTGAGCCGGATGACGTATCATTCGATATTCTGCACCTGCTCACGCAACTGCTCGATGGCGGCTTTCAGCCGCAGCCCGGTGGTGGTCAGCGCCGCCGAGGCCGACTTGCTGCACAGCGTGTTGGCTTCGCGGTTGAACTCCTGGACCAGAAAATCGAACCGCCGGCCGATGGCGGTGCCCTCGGCCAGCAGCGCATCCGCGGCGTGCAGATGGGCATCCAGCCGGTCGAGTTCCTCGCGCACGTCCGAGCGCGAGGCCAGCAGGGCGACTTCCTGGGCGATCCGTTCCTCGGGCAGGCCGGGCACCTCGCCGAGCAAAGCCTGCACCGATTCCAGCATGCGGGCGCGCTGGGCGGCCGGCTGGTCGGCGGCCTGGATGCCGGCGGTGGCGCGCAGGGCGGCGATTTCGTCCAGCAGGCGCCGCAGCGTCAGCGCCAGGCGGGCGCCTTCGCCGCGGCGGGCGGCGACCAGGGCCGCCAGGGCGGTGGCGAAGCCGTCGCGGAAGGCGGTCTCGCGGGCGCCGGCGATGGTCTCGTCCTCGCTGGCGGCGGCCGGGCGCAGCACCCCGGGCAGGGCCAACAGGGCTTCCGCGCGCGGCGGCGGCGCGCCGGGAATACGGGCGGCGAGATCGGTTGCCAGCAGCAGCACCTGCTCCAGCGCCGCCGGGTCGGGAACGAGGCGCGGCTGGTCGTCGCGCTTGACCGTGAGGCCGGCGTTGACATTGCCGCGCTTGAGCTGTTTGGCCGCCGCCTCGCGCAGGGCCGGCTCCAGCGCGTCGAGCCCGGGCGGCAGGCGGAAGCGCAGTTCCAGGCCGCGGCCGTTGACACTGCGCAGTTCCCAGGCCCAGGCGAGTCCCTCGGCGATTCCCTCGGTGCGGGCGAATCCGGTCATCGAGGCGATATCGACGGCAGAAGGCGGGGCGGTCATGCATGCGGGTCCTTCAACACCCGCGACGTTCTAGCAGCGCTGGCGTAGTCTCGGAACATGGTTGGCTATCGTTCCGTCCTGATTACCGGCGCCTCCAGCGGACTCGGCCGCGCTCTGGCGATGGCATGCGCCGCCCCCGGGGTCGGCTTGCACCTGTGCGGGCGCGACGCGGCGCGGCTGGAGGCGACGGCGGCGGCGTGCCGGGCGCGCAAGGCGGCGGTGCAGGCGCTTGTGCTCGACGTGTGCGACGAAGCGGCGATGGCGGCCTGGATCGCCGGCGCCGGCCGGCTCGATCTGGTGGTGGCGAATGCCGGCATCTCGGCCGGCACCGGACGCGGCGGGACGGAGAGTGCGGCGCAGGCGCGGGCAGTGTTCGCGGCCAACCTGGATGGCATGCTGAACACGACGCTGCCGGCCCTGACGGCGATGCGCGCGCAGGCGCCGGGGCCGGACGGGGTGCGCGGGCGAATCGCCGTGGTGGCGTCGATCGCCGGCTTCGTGCCGGCGCCCGGCGCGCCGGCCTATTGCGCCAGCAAGGCGGCCGCGGATGCCTGGACGGTGGCAACAGCGCAGACGGCGCGGCGCGACGGCATCGTCATGACCAGCCTCTGCCCGGGCTATGTGCGCACAGCGATGACGGCGCGCAACCGTTTCCCGATGCCCGGGCTGATGGAGGCCGACCGGGCCGCGCGGATCATGCTGCGCGGCATCGCGGCGGGGCGCCGGCGGGTGATATTCCCGTGGTGGATGGGGGTCGCGGCGCGGCTGATCGGCCTGCTGCCGCCGCGCCTGTCGGGCGCGCTGCTGGCAATCCCGCCCGGCAAGGAGGGGTTGCCCGGCGCGCCCTGATTGCGCAGATCACGCCGGTAATGGCACGCAGGGACAACAAAATGCAGCACATCAACGCCGGCATCCATCATGTCGCCGTCGGCGATACCATCGTCACCGCCCTGCACGACGGCGTGCTGCAAGCCTCGACGGCGCTGGTCGCCGGGCTGGCGGAAGCGGCGATCGCAGCGGAGCTGCGTTCGGCCTTCCGGGCGCTGCCGCCGCGTATCACCATCAGCTGCTTCCTGGTGGAGCGGGCCGGGCGACGCATCCTGATCGACACCGGCAGCGGCACCGCGCTGGGCGAGGCGCACGGGCAGGCCCGGACCTGGCTGGCCGCGCTGGGGGTGCAGCCGTCGGAGATCGACACCGTGCTGATCACGCACGCCCATAAGGACCATGTGTGCGGCCTGCTCGACGATGCCGGGCAGCGTTTCTTCGCCAACGCCGAGCTGGTGCTGCACGCGGCCGAGCCGGCGTTCTGGCTGGACGAGGCGATGGCGGCACAGGCGCCGGAAGCACGGCGGCCCGCCTTCGCCGCCGCCCAACGCTGCCTGAGCCCGTATCGTGACCGGCTGCGCACGGTGCGGCACGGGCAGGAGGGCGTGCCCGGCATCACCGCCCATCATCTGCCCGGCCACACGCCGGGTCATTGCGGCTGGCTGATCGCCGACGGGGCCGCGACCCTGCTGATCTGGGGCGACCTCGTGCACCTGCCCGGGCTGCAATTCGCCCGGCCCGACGCGGGGCTGGTGTTCGACGTGGATATCGCCCAGGGGCAGGCAACCCGGGCGCGGACATTCGACATGGCGGCCACCGACCGGCTGCTGGTCGCCGGCATGCATCTGGATTTTCCCACCTTCGGCCATGTCGCGAAGGCCGCGGAGGGATACGCGTTCGTGCCGGAGCTGTGGCGCCCGGCCGCACGCTAACCCGCGGATTTCGTCGCGCTCGGGGAATGAGCCACAGACGCACCATTTTTGGCACATGGAAATCGCGTGCAGGTTGTGCAAAATGGAATAAATTCGCGCTGGCGCCTCCCGCCAACGTCCCGGGCCGGCCGGATTGTTCCAGGCCACAAACGGAGGTCCGAACGGCGACGCAAGCGCGTGACAAGGACCTGAATACAAGGAATCTGATCCGGTCCGAGCGGCTGCGCTCGGTGCTGGACCAGACCCCGTTGGTGCTCGGCACCACCATGTTCAACGCGGTGCTGGCCGCCGCCGTGCTGGTGGCGGTGGCGGGGGAGGCGCCGGCCTGGATCTGGCTGGGAACGATGCTGGCGGTATCGCTGGCGCGCGGCCTGGGCTGGTGGGCGCTGCGGCGCAGCACGGACGAGCGCCGCCAATGGATGCTGGCGATCGGCGGCAGCGCCTGCGGCGGCGTGCTGTGGGGGGCGCTGTGCCTGCTGACCTATCCCTCCGCCGAGACCTATCAACTTTTCGTGGCCTTCGTGGTGGGCGGCATGTGCGCCGGCTCGATCGCGGCCTATGGCGCCCATTTTCCGACCGCCGCGGCGTTCGTGCTGCCCGCGAGCCTGCCGCTGGCGCTGCGCTTCCTGTTGGAAAGCCAGAAGCTGGGGCTGGTTTCGGCCGTTATGGTGGTGCTGTTTGCCGGCGGCATGCTGCGCATCGGCTGGATTTCGCACCGCAGCTTCGGCGCGTTGTTCGCGCTGCGGGCGGAACTGGCCCGCCGCACCGCCGCGCTGGACGCCGCCGAGGAGCGGCTGCGGGCCGAAATCGCCGAGCACCAGGCCACCGAGGCGGCGCTACGCCATGTGCAGAAGATGGAGGCGATCGGCCAGCTCACCAGCGGTATTGCGCATGACTTCAACAATATGCTGGCGGTGATCAGCGGCAATCTGCAGCTCATTCGCGACGCCGCCGGCGCGGACGGGCCGATCCGCCGCCATGTCGAGGCGGGCGAGCGGGCGGTTGATCGCGGGGCGAAGCTGGTGGCCGCGCTGCTCGGCTTCGCCCGCCCGGCGGACGCCGCCGGCAGAAACGAGCAGGTGAACGCCATGGTGGAGGATTTCCTGCCGCTGCTGCGACGGGCCGCGGCGCCTTGCCGGCTGGAAACCCGGCTGGCGCCCGGTCTGCCGGGCTGCGCGGTCGAGACGGCACAGTTCCAGTCAGCGGTGCTGAACCTGGTGATCAACGCCCGCGACGCGAGCCCGAATGGCGGCACGGTGACGCTGGCGACAAGCGCAACCGAATATGCGCCGGCGGACCTGCCGGCCGGCGAAACCGTCCGGTCGGACTGGTTCGTGGCCGTATCGGTGACCGACACCGGCTCGGGCATGACAGAGGCAGTGCGGGCGCGCGCCATGGAGCCGTTCTTCACCACCAAGCCACCGGGCAAGGGCAGCGGCCTCGGGCTGGCGCAGGTGGTGTCGTTCGCTCGCGGGGCCGGCGGCCATGCGACGCTGCACAGCAAGCCCGGCATGGGAACGACGGTAACGCTGTTCCTGCCGCCAGCGGGTCGGTAACGCGCGGTCGGGAAGGGTCACGAGTAACCGCGAAGGGTGACCCGGTGCCACGGAGGTCCCGGCAGATCATCCTGGAAACTCAGCCAGGAACCCCCGTGGGGTCGGCGAAGTAGATCACCTCAGTTATGCCGGGCGGGACCGATGCTGCTCGGCGCCCGCATGCGTGTCAGCACGGGGCTGATCCTGCGTCGCGTCGGAGCGCGGCGCCTCGTTTCGGCGGTCGGGCGGCTGCGCGATGCCATTGTTGCACAGAGGCCACATGGAAGGAAAAAGACGCCAAGCCATGATACAGAATCCTTTATTGGTGACATCCCCGATATTGCCACCCCAAACGGCAATTACAACCCTTTCGTTCCTTTTGGCGCCCAGGAGCTTTGTAATATCTTGTGTCGGCAATTCATGTCGCAATGCAGCAATTAACCGCTGCATGACGCCCGAATAGCAGTGTTCACGAGAAATTTAACCGGCGCTTGGGAAAGTTCTGTTAACATTTCAGTTACCGGCCGAATCGCCAACCATATTACTTGACCAATACGGTGGGGCACGCTCTCAGATTGCGGGTTCCAGCGTCATAACAGGCGCACCAGCCGGTCGAATTCCGCCACTGTCAGCGTCTCCGCCCGCCGCTCCGGCGCGATGCCGGCACGCGCCAGCAGCGCTTCCCCGCCCAGCCCGCGCAAGGCGCCGCGCAGCATCTTGCGGCGTTGCCCGAACGCCGCCGCGGTCAGCCGCTCCATCGCCGCGAACAGCGCCGCCTCGGGCTGGGCCGGATGCGGCGTCAGCACCACCACCGCCGACCACACTTTCGGCGGCGGCACGAAGGCGGCCGGCGGAACGCGCAGGCGCAACTCCGCCGTGCCGCACCATTGCGCCAGCACGGAAAGCCGTCCGCGGGCCGGCGTTGCCGGGGCGGCGCAGATCCGCTCGGCCACTTCAAGCTGGAACATCAGCGTCAGCCGCTCCCAGCTTGCGGCCTGGCGCAGCCAGCCCACCAGCAGCGGCGAAGCCAGGTTGTAGGGCAGATTGGCCACGATCTGGCGTGGCGCCGGCACCAGGCCGGCGAGATCGAGCGCCATCGCGTCGCCCGCCACCACAAGCAGCCGTTCGCCGACCTCGGCCTGCAGCTCCTGCATGGCGGCGACCGCGCGCGCGTCGATCTCCACCACGGTCACGCCGGCAGCCCCGGTCGCCAGCAGCGCCCGCGTCAGCCCGCCCGGCCCCGGCCCCACCTCCACCACGTGCCGGCCGTCCAGCGCGCCCGCCTGGCGGGCGATGCGCGCCGTCAGGTTGGCATCGAGGAGAAAATGCTGGCCGAGCGAACGGCGGGCATCCAGCCCGTGCCGGGCGATGACGTCGCGTAGAGCCGCCGGGCGTAACGGCGCCGGCCCCGATTCAGGAGCGCTGATCGATCACCGCCCGCCGCTGCAGGTCGCGCATGAGCTGGCGTGAGGTCAGTTCCACCCGCTCGTTCAGGATGCGCTCGGTCAGCTCCTTCTTGGTCGGCACGCCCAGGTTCTTCTGCTCGCGGGTGCACACCATCAGCACCGCCACGCCGTCCTCGGCCACCAATGGCTGGCTCGGCTTGCCCAGCGGCAGCGTCGTCAGGATCTGGCGCAGCGCCGGCACCCCGACCCCTTCCACCCGCAACTCGCCCGGATCGGCCGGCCGGCTGCTGCCGGCGGCCTTGTTGGCGGCCTCCATCTCCTCGCAGGTCTTGGCCGAACCGGAAATCCGCCGCGCCTGCTCCAGCACCTGCTGCTGCTGGGCGGTCGGCGCGGCCGGATCGAGCCGCGCGGTGAACGGCAGGAAAACCTGCCGGATCGTTGCCATGGTGGCCAGGTCGTGGCCGATTTCGCGCTTGGCGCGCAGCGTCACGATGGACAGCCCGCCCGGCACCTGGATCGGGTTGCTGATCGCGCCCGGCGGCATTTCCTGCAGCACCCGCACCACCGCGGGGTCGAGCTGGTTCGGCTGCACCCAGCCCTCGTCGCCGCCTTGCAGCGCGGTCTGGCTCTGGCTGAACTGCGCCGCCACCACCGGGAAGGGCGCGCCGAGGCGCAGCTGCTGGATGATCGTGTCGGCGAAGCGCCGCGCCTCCTCGGCCTGCGCCGGGTCGGCGATCGGAACGAAGATCTCGGCGACCCGGAACTCCTGCTGACCGGTCTGCGCCTGCAGCAGGTTCGACTGCTCCTGCAGGTCGGCATCGCTGACCTCGGCGCGCTGACCCAGCTCCTGGCGCAGCACCCGGCCCCAGCCGATCTGCACCCGCACCTGGTCGATCAGGGTGCGGAACTCCACCCCGTCCGCCGACAGGCGCCGGCGCAGCGTGCCTTCCTGCATGTTGTTGCGCTGCTCGATTTCGCCGATGGCGCCGGCGATCTCGGCATCCTGCACGATAACGTGCCGGCGCTGCAGTTCCTGCAGCCGCAGCCGCTCGTCGATCAGCTGCCTAGTGACCTGCGGCGTCAGCCGGTCCAACACCTCCGGGGCGGCGGGCATGCCGGTGGACAGGGCGAACAGCCGGCGCCGGTTTTCCACATCGGCATAGCTGATCACGTCGCCGTTCACGATCGCGACGATGCGCGCGGCATTGGGCGGCGCGGCCTCGGCCGCCAGGGCGTCACGCGGCTGGGCGTCACGCGGCTGGGCGTCATGCGGCTGGGCGGGGGCCGGCGCCGGGGCCGCCACCAGGGCCAGCGCCGCGAGCAGCGTCAGACCCGGCAGGTGCGGGCGGGAAAGGCACAGGATCATGGGCGGTCAGACCTCCTGGGGTATCGGCTGCGGTGCCGCCTCACATCGGGTGAAAGCCGAACTGCCCGACAGTCTTGAACGTGATCTGGAACATCACCGCGCTGTCGCCATGATCACCGCCGATCGACGTATAGCGCTTGTAGGCGTTCAGCGCGAAGATGAAGCATTCGTCTTCGTAGGAACCGATGACGGTGACCAGGTCCATCTGGTCGGTGCGCAGGTCGGTGCGCGCCGAGGTCGACAGCTTCCAGGGACCGACATGGGTGCTCACCCCCAGCGCGAT
Organism: uncultured Alphaproteobacteria bacterium; assembly: GCA_963709085.1. GTDB lineage: Bacteria > Pseudomonadota > Alphaproteobacteria > Acetobacterales > Acetobacteraceae > Rhodovastum. Next base: position 694,209 of record CAVPVB010000007.1, on the reverse strand, counting down.
TTCGTCGCGCGGTGCCGGATAGGGCTCGGTGGGGCTGGTCCCGACCTTGCCGGTCGCGCCCCAGTACTCCCCGGTCGGGGGATAATCATAATAAGTATATGGAGTGACCGAGCTGTAGATATAGCCCGCCGAGAGCCGCAGCACCTGCGGCCCGGCGCTGGCCAGGATGTCGGCGAACGGCACCGACATCTGGTCGTGCGGGTTGAACCGCGCCCGCGCGGTCACGTCGAAATACGATCCGGGCGTGAACGTCACCCGGCTGACCACGTCCGACAGCTCGATTCTCCAGCCCCGATCCGATCAGCCAGGGCGAGCTTTTCTGTACCCGGTAGCCCTCGCCGACCAGCCCGTCGAGGCCCGCTCCGTTGGGGAAGTTCCAGGCCCCGCGCAGCCCCGCATTCATCCGGATGCCGCCCTCCAGCCGGTCCACCCCGGTGAAACGATTCAGCGCGAACAGATTGGCGTCGGTCAGCTCCTGGTCAAGGCTGTCCTCGTTCGGCACCCGGGTGGTCGAGACCGTGGTGCCGTTGGCGAGCGTGGTGTAGCCGTATTTCGACCCGTTCGGCGCCACGATCACCTGGGCGATCGGCTCGACGGTCTGGGTGCCCCAGCTGCCGGCGTCGCGCACCATCGGCAGGCGCACTTCGGTGGCCCCCGTCGGCATGGCCTGCGCCGTCTGCACCGAGCCCGAGGTGCCGAAATTCGGCAATCCATTGAAATAATGAGCTTCGTAAGCGGCGCTGTCCACGTGAAAGGTGAGTTTCCACAAATCGCCAAGCTGCCCGGTGAACGGTCGCTGCCAGTCCAGGCTCAGCCGGGCGCGCTCGGTGGAGGTGCCGGTCTGGCGCATTACGTTGAACGCCCCCGCGTCCACCGACAGCCGTCCGCCCAGCGGGTCGGGCTCGCCGAAATAACTGTATTCGTAGCGCGGCAGCACGTACGGCAGATGGCCGGTCACGGTCGTGCCGTTAAGAATGCTCTGGTAGGCGCGCGAGTCCAGACGCGAATACGAGCCCTCCCCGAACCCTTCCAGCCAGATCGAGCTGGTCAGCACCGGCACCAGGCCGTTGGGGACCATGTAGTCGCGCAGGTAGTCGGTGCTGCTGGCCCGGTTGATGTCGAAGCCCCAGCGCCAGGTCTCGTCGATCGAGAAGTCGCCGCGCGTGAACAGGTGCCAGCCGACGCCGCCTTCGTCACCGGCCACCGAGCCGCGCACCGTGATCTTGCCGTCGTTGAACACCTGCCGGTACTCGCCAAACACCCCGCCGCCCTGCTTGGCCGAAATGATCGGGGTGAACGTTGCATCCGACTGGTTGCCGATCACCCAGTAGTAGGGCACCGAGAAGAAGGCGCCGAGATGGGTCGTCACCCCCATGTTCGGTATCAGCAAGCCGCTGGCCCGCCGCACCGACGGGTCGGGATGGGCCATGAACGGGAAATAGAAAACCGGCACGCCGTAGAAATCCACCACCGCGTCGGTGTACTCGATCTTCGCGTTCTCGACGTCCTGCACCGCCGAGCGGGCGCGGATGTCCCATAGCGGCGCCGCGGAAGGATCGTCCTTGCACAGGTTGCAGGTGCTGTAGATGGCCCGGCTCAGCTCGTTGACGGTGGCGTCGGTGCGGCGCGCGCCGTTGGCGGCCAGCCGCCCGTTCTGCGGCAGCAGCGCGCGCAGGTCGCGCAGCACGCCGTTCTTCATGTCCTCGCTCAGCTCGGCGTACTCGGCGAACAGCACCTGCCCGTCCGGCTCCACCAGCACCACGTTGCCAGTCGCCGCCGCCACGCCGGTGTTGCGGTCATAGGTGACGCGGTCGGCCCGCAGGATGCGATCGCCCTGCCAGATTTCCACGTGCCCGCTCAGCGTCACCAGCGCGCCGTCGCGATCGTAATCGGCTGCGTCGGCCTGGTAGAACACCGGCTGGTCGCGCGATACCGGCTCGGTGCGCGTCATGGTGCGCAGCTGCGCCTGTGCCGTCGCCGCCCCCAGCAGCGTCGCCCCCAGCATTGTCGCGGTAACCACCAGGGGCGCCCCCAGCAGCCGCCGGCGTCGCCGCTCGCTCAACGCCCTCGCCCGTGATTGCGCCATTCTCAGCCGTCTTCCAGATGCAGCAGCAACGCCACGCTGAGCATCAGCCCAGAAGCGGCAGGGGCCCAGGCCGCCAGCGATGGCGGCAGGGCGCCGGACTGGCCGAACTCCTCGGCCACCTTGGAGATCATGAACAGCGCGAACCCGGCGGCGACGCCGCTGCCGATCATCTGCGCCACCCCGCCGCGACGCGACGACCGCATCGAGAACCCCGCCGCCAGCAGCGTCATCGTCCCGGCCAGCAGCGGCAGCGCCAGCAGCGTCTGGAACTGCAACCGGTGGCGGATCGACGAGAAGCCAGAGTGTTCCAAAAGGGCAATGAAACCGGGCAGCGCCCAGAACGACAACGTGTCCGGCGGCGCGAAGCTCTCCTGCACCCGCGCCACCGTCATGTTGGTGGCCAGGGCCAGCGCGCGCGGCGGCGACGGCAGGTGGCCGGGCAGGATGGTGCGCGCATTGCTGAGCCGCCAGTCGCCATCGTCGAGCTGCGCCTGGCTCGCCTCCACCCGTTGCAGCAGGTGGTCGTTGGCGTCCAGGCGGAAGATGCTGACATCATTGGCGATCAGTTCGCCGTCGTGCAGGTTGACCACGTGCGCGTGCAGGATCGCCACCCCCTGCGGCGTCAGTTCCGCATCGGACTGGCGCAGCCAGAGCTGGCCGCCATTCAGCGCCAGGGGGCCGCCGCCGGTGCGCAGGTAGGCATTGTCCATCGCCTCCGCCCGCCCCCGCATCACCGCCGATACCGGGCTGACCGCCGCGGTGGCGAAGGCGCCCAGCGCCACCGCGCACATCAGCGGCGCGGCGAGGAACTGCCAGGCCGACACGCCGGAGGCCCGCGCCACGATCAGCTCGGACGAGCGGGTCAGCCGCCAGAACGCCAGGATGCCGCCGAGCAGCACCGCGAATGGCAGGATCTGCATGCTGATCCAGGGCAGGCGCAGCGCGCCGATCTCGGCCACGATGGCGAAGGTGGCGTCCGGCTTGGTCGCCGACCGGCGCAGCAGCTCGATGAAATCGAACAGCCAGATCAGCCCGGTCAGGGCGGCCAGCATGCCGGTGACCGACGCCATGAACACGCGGGCGACGTAAAGCGACAGGGTGGGAGCGATCAGCACCGGATCAGGTCGCCCCCAGCTTCAGTTGCAGCGTGGCCGGCATCAGCCGGAACTGTGGCCCGAACAGCGCCCAGGCGCAGAACACGCCCGGCGCCAGCGTGTTCACCCAGATCAGCGGAATCAGGGTCAACTGCTTGGCCGCAACGTTGTTCAGCATCAGCTGCAGCGCCAGCAATCCGACCACCGCCAGCACGGCGACCATTGGCCGCAACAGCCCGCCATGCCGGCGGAACGTCCCCATCAGCACCGCCACCAGCGCCACCATGGTGAATGACAGCGCGGTCAGCGGCGCCGACAGCCGCCGGTGCGCCTCCACCCGCAGCTTCGCCCGGTCGCGCGCCTGTACCGAGCCGGCCGGCGGGTCGAGCAATTCGGCAATCGACATCTCGGTCATGTCGCGGTAGCGCTGCTCCTCGCCGCGCGAATTGCTGGCGAGATCGATCGCGTTCTCGGCGAAGGTCAGCACGTTCAGCCGCCCGGTCTGGCGATCGATCTCCTGGCGGCTGCCGGTCATCAGCAGCACCCGCGGCGTGCCGCTGGAGCCGATCAGCCGGCCGCGCTCGGCCAGGATGGTGGCCGGGCTGTTGCGGTCGCGCGCATCCTCGATGAGAATCCCGCGCAGCAGCCCGTCGGGATCGCGCGCGCGAATATAAACTGTCAGGTCGTCGGACACCGGCGTGAACACCCCCTCCTGCAGCAGGAAGGCGGCGACGCGGTTGCGGATTTCGAACTGGTACTGGCGGAACGCGCCGGAAGCCGCCGGCACTATCCACAGGTTCAGCACGTAGCCGAACGCCACGGCAACCGCCGCCACCGCCAGCGCCGGCCGCGCCAGCGCCAGCGGCGACAGCCCGGCCGCGCGCATGACCGTGAGTTCCCGGTCGCCGGCCAGACGCTGGTAGATGAACTGGACCACCACGTAGGTGGTGATCGGCAGGATGACCGAGACGAAATACGGGATCTGCAGGCTGGACAGTTCCAGGAACACCCGCAGCGACAGCCCGCGGTTGACCACCATCTCGACGAAGCGCAGCGACTGGGTCAGCCAGATCAGCGCCACCAGCCCGGCGGTGACGGCCACCAGCGCCGCCAGCAACTGGCGGAACACGTAGTGGTCGATCCGGCTGACGAACAGGCCGATGCGGGCGCGCAGTATCCTCATGCCGGCACTCTAGCCGCCCCTGCATGCCCGGCCAAACCGCAAAGCGCGACACGCGGGTACTGACCCGGTCATGGCAGCAGCTTGCCCGGATTCATCAAGCCGAGCGGGTCGAAGGCCGCCTTGATCCGCCGCATCGCCGCCAATTCCGCCCCGCCGCGCCATTCCGCCATCAGATAGGGCTTCAGCCTGCCCACCCCGTGCTCGGCCGAGAAACTGCCGCCGAGGTCGCGCACCACCGCGCCGACCGTCTCCATAATCTCGTGGTCACGCGCCCGGAAGGCGGCCGGGTCCATGCCGTCGGGTTGCACCAGATTGAAATGGATGTTGCCGTCGCCCAGGTGGCCGAACGGCGCGACGCGGATGCCGGGCAACAGCGCCCGGCAGGCCGCCGCGGCGCGGGCGATCAGCTCCGGCACGTTCGACACCGGCACCGAGACGTCGTTCTTCACGCTTTCGCCCGCGCGCTTCTGCGCCTCGGCGTGTTCCTCCCGCAGCCGCCACAGCGCCGCGCGCTGGGCCACGCTGGCGGCGATCACGGCGTCGCTCACCACGCCGTCCGCCAGCGCCGCCTCCAGCACCGCCTCCATCGCCGCGCGCAGCCCGGCCCCGGGCCGGGTTGTCGCCAGTTCCACCAGGGCGAAATGCTCGGCCGGCGCGGCCAGGGGCAACGCCGTGCCGGGGATATGCCGCAGCACCAATTCCACCCCCGGCCAGGACATGTACTCGAACGCCTGCACGGCAGCATTGTCATAGGCGCGGAACCGGCGGAACAGGTCGAGCGCCGCCAGGCACGATGGCAGCGCACACAGCGCCAGCTCGACCTCGCGCGGCCGGGGTTCCAGCTTCAGCACCGCGGCGGTGATGATGCCCAGCGTCCCCTCGGCGCCGACGAACAACTGGCGCAGGCAGTACCCGGTATTGTCCTTGCGCAGCCGGCGCAGCCCCTCCCATACCTGACCATCGGGCAGCACCACCTCCAGGCCGAGCACCAGGTCGCGCGCATTGCCGTACCGCACGGTGTTGTTGCCGCCGGCATTGGTGGACAGGATGCCGCCGATCTGCGCGGTCCCCTCCGAGGCGATGGAAAGCGGCAGCAGGCCGTTTTCCGCCGCCGCCGCGTCCTGGGCGGCTTTCAGCGTCACCCCGGCTTCCACCGTCAGCGTCATGTCGAGCGCATCGACCGCGCGCACCCGGTTCAGCCGGGCGAGCGAAAGCACCACCTCGCTGCCATCCGCGGCCGGCACGGCACCGCCGACCATGGAGGTGTTGCCGCCCTGCGGCACCACCCCCGCCCCGGCCGCCATGCAGGCCCGCACCACCGCCGCCACCGCCGCCGTATCGGCCGGCCGCGCCACCGCCAGCGGCCGGCCGCGGTACAGCCGCCGCCAGTCCTCACCATAGGGCGCCATGTCGGCGGGATCGGTCAGCAACCCGCGCGGGCCTAGCATCGCACCAAGCCGCGCCACCAGCGCCGCACTCTCGGCGGCAGGGAGAACGCGCGAGGGCGGCGAATCGGGCATGGCGGGACCTCCCTTCGGCAGCCTAGCGCGGCGGGGGAGTGGGGTGAAGGAAGGCCAGGGCTCTGCCCTGGACCCGCCAAGGGCCGAGAGGCCCCTGGACCCCATCACTTGGACAGTTGTTATGAGAGGGGGGTGAGGAGATGCATCGGCCCCTCCTCACCCCCCTCTCATAACAACTGTCTAAACGAAATGGGTTCCAAGGGCCTCTCGGCCCTTGGCGGGGTCCAGGGGCAGAGCCCCTGGCCTTCCTTCACCCCTTCACCGCCGCGGCGCCGCCGCCCGCTGCAGGCGATCGTTGATCGCCTGCCCCAGCCCCTCCTCCGGCACCGGCATCACCGCGATGCCGCGCAGGCCGAGCCGCCGCCCCGTCTCGTCCAGCGTCCGCAGCCCGGCGAACAGGTTGGCCGCCGCCTCCGCCAGATCGCCCGCCGCGCTCAACTGGAACACCGCGCCCACCCCTTCGGGCGCCCCCCCTTCCGGTACCGGCCCGAAGGCGAGCAGCGCCTCGTCGGCCGCAGCCTCGTGCGCCTGCAGCCGCACCGGCAACGCGGGCGCGTAATGCGACACCATCAGCCCCGGCGAGCGCAGCATGCCCCCGGCCGGCGCCACCGACGGCGGAGCGCCGCGCTCGATCGGGCCGATGACATCGACGATCGCCTCGCGCGTCACTCCGCCAGGCCGGAGCAGAACAGGGCGCGGGCCGGTGAGGTCGAGCACGGTGGATTCCACCCCCACCCGACACGGCCCGCTGTCCAGCACAGCATCGATCCGCCCCGACAGCCCGGCCAGCACATGCACCGCATTGGTCGGGCTCACCTCCCCCGAGCGATTGGCCGAGGGGGCCGCGACCGGACGCCCCAGCACGCGCAGCAGCGCCAGCGCATCGGCATGCGCCGGCACCCGCACCGCCAGCGTCTCCAGCCCCGCCCCGGCCAGCAGCGCCACCGGGCAGGCGACGCGCCGCGGCAACACCAGCGACAGCGGACCCGGCCAGAACGCTGCGGCCAGGCGGCGCGCCGCCGGGGTCGCCTCGACATCGTCGAAGGCCGCCTCCGCATCCGGGTAATGGCAGATCAGCGGGTTGAAATGCGGCCGCCCCTTGGCGGCAAAGATGGCTGCCACCGCACGCCCGTTGCCGGCGTCCGCGCCCAGGCCGTAGACCGTCTCGGTGGCGAAGGCCACCAGCCCGCCGCCACGCAGCAGATCGGCGGCGCGGGCCAGCCCGGCCGCATCCGGGTGCAGCAGCGCGGTCACGGCCGGCCGGTCGCATAGAAATGCGGGTTCACCCAGCCCGGCTTGCCGTAGCGCAGAATCGCGTTCCCATCGACCACCCGCACTGAGCCGCCGGCCGCCTCCAACACCGCCTGTGGCCCGCACGTATCCCACTCCATGGTCGTGCCGAAGCGCGGATACAGGTCCGCTTTCCCCTCGGCGAGCAGACAGAATTTCAGCGCCGACCCGATGTTCAGCGTCGAGGCGACCGGCTGGCGTGCCAGGAACGGCGCCATCCGCGGGTCCTTCCCGTGGTGCCGGCTGGCCACCACGGCAATGCCCTCCGCCGGCGGCGAGCGCGCCACGATGGGCTGCTCGCCGGCGGCGGAGCGCCTGACCGCGCCGCGTCCGACGATGCCGCCATAGATCACCCCCTGGGCCGGCGCCCCGACCACGCCCAGCACCGCCGCGCCGTCACGCACCAGGCCGATGCAGACGGCGAAATCATCGCGGCCGGCGGCGAACTCGCGGGTGCCGTCGAGCGGATCGACGCACCAGAAGCTGGCGGCCTGCGCCGGCACGTGACCGGCCGCGATCGCCTCCTCGGCCACCACCGGCAGCGTGGGCGTGGCGGCGCGCAGCCCGGCCGCGATCAGCAGCTCGGCCTGCTGGTCCGCCTCGGTCACCGGTGAGGAATCCGCCTTGTGCAGCGTGTCGAAGCCGCGCGCGCGCACCGCCAGGATGATGTCGCCGGCGCGGGCGGCAAGATCGAAGGCGAGCGCCAGCAGGGAAATGTCGTCCATGCCCCCTCATAGGACCAGCGGCGGCAGGCGCAAAGCCGCGGCAGTGGCGGTATGCCGCGCCGCTGCTACAGGTCCTCATCCATCGCCCAGAACCACGGAGCCCGCGCCCATGCTCGATATCTCCTTCGCCCGCTCGGCCCTGCCGAAATCCGGCGCCCTGGTGCTGCTGGCCGACGAGGAAGGCGAACCGGATGCGATCCATGCGGCGGCGGACAGTGCGACCGGCGGCGCGGTGACGCGCGCGCTGGAAACCACCGAGTTCAAGCCCAGACCGGGCAAGACCTGCACCATTCTCGCCCCCGGCGCGGGGCTGTCGCGCATTGTCGTGGTCGGCATCGGCAAGCGCGCCGAACTGACCGCGCGCACCGCCGAGGAAGCCGGCGGGGCCATGACGGCGGCCCTGCAGCGCGAGCCGGCCGCCGCGGTGGCCGCCGGCCAACTGACCCCGGAGCTGGCCGCGGCGCTCGCCGCCGGTGCCGCGCTGCGCAGCTACCGCTTCGACCGCTACCGCACCACCGAAAAGCCCGAGGACCGGCCGAGCTTCGCCAAGCTTACTGTGCTCTCGCCCGAATACGCCCATATCCGCGACGCCTGGACCGCGCTGCGGCCGGTGGTGGAGGCCGTGCATCTGGCGCGCGACCTGGTCAGCGAGCCGCCCAACGTGCTGAACCCGGCCGAGCTGGCGGAACGCTGCCGGGCGCTGGAATCGCTGGGCCTGAAGGTCGAGGTGCTGGGGCCGCGTGAGCTGGCCAAACTCGGGTTCGGGGCGCTGCTGGGCGTCTCCCAGGGCAGCGCCAACGAGCCGCGCATGGTGATCATGCACTGGAACGGCGCCGGCGGCGGCACCAGCAGCAGTGCCAAGGGCAAGCGCGCCCGCACCGCCCGGCCGCTCGCCTTCGTCGGCAAGGGCGTCACCTTCGACACCGGCGGCATCTCCATCAAGCCGGCCCAGGGCATGGAGGACATGAAATTCGACATGGCCGGCGCCGCCACCGTGATCGGGCTGATGGCGGCCCTGGCGGGACGGCACGCCCGGGTGGATGCGATCGGCCTGGTCGGTCTGGTGGAGAACATGCCGAGCGGCACCGCCCAGCGCCCGGGCGATGTGGTGAAGACCTATTCCGGCCAGACCGTCGAGGTCATCAACACCGACGCCGAGGGCCGCCTCGTGCTGGCGGATGTACTCTGGTACACGCAGGAGAAGCTGGACCCGCGTTTCATCGTCGATGTCGCCACCCTGACCGGGGCCATGGTGATCAGCCTGGGCCACGACTATGCGGGATTCTTCAGCAACGACGACGAACTCGCCCAGCGCCTGCACGCCGCCGGCGAGGCCACCGGCGAGAAGGTCTGGCGTATGCCGCTGGGGGAGGCCTACGACAAGCTCATCAAGTCGGACATCGCCGACATGAAGAATGTCGCCGGCCGGCCGGCCGGGGCGATCACCGCGGCGCAGTTCCTGCAGCGCTTCGTCAACAGCAAGCCCTGGGCGCATCTCGACATCGCCGGCACCGCCTGGGCCACCAAGGACAACGCCGTGCTGCCGAAGGGCGCGACCGCGTTCGGCGTGCGCCTGCTCGACCGGCTGGTGGCCGAGCATTACGAGAATTGATCAACCCCGGAATTGATCAACCCCGGAATGGCCGGCAACCGGCCCCCGCCCGCAGGACGCGATGGCCGATATCGGATTCTACCACCTGACCCGCACCGGCGCCGACCAGGCGCTGCCGCAACTGCTCGGCCGCACCCTGGCGGCCGGCCAGCGCGCGCTGGTGCTCTGCGGCGGCCCTGAGCGGGTGGCGTCGCTGGATGCCGCGCTGTGGCTCTGTCCGGACCCGGACTGGCTGCCGCACGGCACGGCGGAATCGGGCCATGCCGAGCTGCAGCCGATCTGGCTCACCGCCACCGACCCGGGCGCGGCCGGCCCGCCCAACGGCGCCCGCTTCCTGTTCCTGCTCGACGGCGCGGCGTGCACCCGGCTCGACCTGTTCGACCGCGTGTTCGACCTGTTCGACGGCGCCGATGCGGATGCGGTGGAGGCGGCGCGCCGGCGCTGGGCCGCCGCCCGCGCGGCTGGCCACGCGCTCGCCTACTGGCAGCAGGGATCTCGGGGATGGGAACGGAAGGCGCAGGTGGCCGCTTCGCCGCCGGCTTAGGAACAGCCGGGTCAGCGGCGGTTGCGGGCCACCGTGCCGGCGGCGTGCAGTTGCCGTTCCTCGCCGGTGCCGAGCAGTTCCCGCTTCAGGCGGGCGGTCGGCGGCTGCGGGCCGATGAAGGTGGTCAGCATCGCGGTGGCGAAACCGCGATCGACGATGGTGCCGATGGGCTGGCCGTTGGCCTCGATCCGGGCACCGTCGCGGGTAAACAGGATGCTGTAGCGGTCCCCTTTGCGCATGGCGGGCACGCCGGCGAGGAAACGCTGGAGGTCATCAGGGCGAAGCCGACAGGGGGCAACACAATTCTGGTCGAAGCCTTCACGCCAAGCCGCCCGGGCGTTGTCCTCGGCGACATCGTGGATGAAGCGGATGTCCAGCAGCTTCGTGTCGGCGGAGCGCAGGATATGGTCGGCATCGTTGTCCGGATGCACCAGATAGAGCCCGGCCACGTAGATCGGGATCTGGAAGATCGAGTAGGTCCGCAGCGCAATGCCGTTGAGCCGCAACTCGGTCCGGTCAACGTATTGTGTGTCCGGCAGGGTCACGCCTTCCAGTTGCGCCGCGCGAACCGGAGACGAGAACGCCAGACCCATCGCCACGATGACCAGAGCGCGCTTCATGAATTTCTCCCTCCTTGCCGTTTGCTGCACTATTTTGAATTCTCGGGAACCGCGACTGCAACAAGATCAGCATGGCGGGATGTGATGGGCTGAACACAAAGTGGGGCCGGACACAAAGTCCGGGTTGCTTGCGGCCGGCGGCCCTCCCCGTGGGACGTGCCGGTCGCGGAAAGGCGATATCAGACAATCTGCCCGCGCAGGAAGCCCAGCGCCGGCAGCGGTTTCCATTTGCGCGGGAGGTCCGCCCGCCGCATCGGCACGACACTGTAGCGCGGCTTCGCCTGCCGGCAGCTTTCCAGCAAGGCCGCGTAGGCCCGCACCTGCTGCTCGCGCCAGGCACGATCGGCCAAGGCTGCCATCCGAGTGGGAAAGATCTCGGCGACCCGACTGGTCTTGCCGATATTGGCCACCACCGCCCACAGGGTGTCGTCCCGCGCGGGGCCGAGTGCGATCACCTCACTCATCGGCAGGTGCCGGCATCCATAGTCTCCTTGGAACCGCGATTCTAGAGCGCTTTCATGCCGGCGGTAAACGGTCAGCCGCCCGCTGGGCGGGCGCGCCGCGGGGTCCGGGTGGTTGCCCGATGCTGCGCCCGCGTATATTTCCTTTTTTCCTCAATTGACATGGATCAAAGCGCCGCCGCCCCCTGCCGGTCATTGTCGCGGCACCAACCGGAAGGGGATTGCGTATGCATACGAACTGGCCGGAGCTGGCGGCGGGCCTTGGCGCGCCGGTGAAGGAACTACGCGGTGGCGCACCGGATGTGATGAAGAGCTTCAGCGCCCTCGCCCGCGCGGCACTGGAAGCCCGGGCGCTGGACACCAAAAGCAAGGAGCTGATCGCGCTCGGCATTGCGGTGGCCACGCGGTGCGACGCCTGCATCGCCTTCCACGCCGAAGCCGCGCTGCGCCAGGGCGCCAGCCGCGACGAAGTGATGGAGACCATGGGCATGGCGATTTACATGGGGGCCGGCCCGTCGGTCATGTATGCCGCCCAGGCGGTCGAGGCGTACGATCAGTTCGCCGCCAAGGCCCACGCCGCCTGAAGTCGCTCGAAAGGAACCTGCCATGACGTGCAATGTCGGAACCGCGGACCGGATCGTCCGCGCGCTGCTTGGCCTCGGCCTGCTGTCGCTGGTCGTGGTGCTGGACGGCAACGTCCGCTGGATCGGACTGATCGGCCTGGTGCCGCTGCTCACCGCCGCGGTGCGGATCTGCCCCCTTTATTCGGTGCTCGGCATCCGCACCTGAGGCTTATGGCCGGAACGGCGGGATGTAAAAGTAGCGGGTTCCAAGGGCCTCCCGGCCGTCGTGCCGAAGGCGCGCTGCGCGCGACGGCGGGTCCAGGGCAGAGCCCTGGCCTTCCTGACGTCGCCGCAAATCCGCCCCCGTATCCACGTCCCCCAGCGAGCGCAGGAAAGCGACGCGACGCCCGGAAAAATTCGCCAGCGTATCGGCCAGTGCGTGCTCGCTGGACCAGCGCACCCCGGCAAAGGGCCGTGCCGGGCGCAGCGGTCCCAGCGCCACCAGCCAGTAGCCGCCGTCGGGTGCCGGCCCGAAGCAGGCGCGCGCCCGGCCGAGCGCGCGGAAGCCCGCCGCCACGTCGGCGGCGCGCAGGTCGGGGATGTCGCACCCCACCACCGCGGCCCTTCGCGCCCGGCCGAGCGCGCGGTGCATGCGGGCGCCGAGGTCGCCGCGCCCCTGCGGCACCATCGCAACCCCGCGCGGGCGGGCGATGTGGGCGCGATCGGGGGTCACCGCCAGCATGGTGACAAACCGCCGGTCGGCAGCAAGCCCGCGCAGCAGCCGGGCCAGCGTGGCCTGGTGAAACCGCAGCGCGGCGCGGTCGCCGATATCGCGCGCCAGGCGCCGCTTGACCGTGCCGAGGCGCGGCGCGCGGGCGAACACGAACACGATGTCCTTCATCCGTACAGCCGCGCGATCAGGCGTGGCGGCACGCCGGCGAAGTACAGCGACAGACACAGCAGATTGCGCGCCGAGCGCCGCCACCAGCCGTCGCGCTCCCAGCGCGCCGCCGAGGTCACGGCGTCTATCGGGAGGCCGGTCAGCCGGCGCCGGCCCAGCCGGCGCACCAGATCGACGTCTTCCATGATCGGCAAGCTGCCGATGCCGCCGGCCGAATCCAGCAGTTTGCGGGCGATCAGCAACCCCTGATCGCCATAGGGAAGCGCAAACAGGCGGCAGCGCCACGCCACGAGGCGTTCCAGCCGGCGGGCCCGCGGATCGGCTAAGTCGAGCGAAAAACGGAAATACCCGGCCCGGTCCGCCCCCCGTGCCATGAACGCCTGCGCCGCCCCGGTCCAGCCCGGCGCAAGCCGGGTGTCGGCATGCAGCAGCAACAGCCAGTCGCCGCGCGCCGCCGCCACGCCAGCGGCGAGCTGCCCGCCGCGTCCGCGCGGCGCCGCCACCACCCGCATACCGAGCGCCGTCGCGACCGCCACGGTGGCATCCGTGCTGCCGCCATCCACCACCACCACCTCGTCCGGCGCATCGCCCAGCGCGGACAGCGTGGCTGGCAAAAACGCCGCCGCGTTCAGCGCGGGGATAACGACGGAGAGGGCCAGTTTCCCGTCATGCGTTCCGTTTTCGTTCTTGACGGGGCGACGCTCTTCTCGCACTTTAGCCCGTGAACGGACGGGGAACATCAACATGCGACAGGATTCGTGTGCGGAGGTGACCGATCTGGCGCGGGAACTGGACCCGGGCGAGCTGGAAGCGCTCGACCGTGCCGGCGTCCCCGACCCGGTGCCCGGCGCCGCGCGGACCCGGCGAAGTCGCGGCGTGTCCCCCGTCCCGCCGCCGCCAGCAACCCCGCGCCCGCGCAAGGACCGCGGCGCCACCGTCAACCCGCCCAACCGGTTCGAGCGGCAGGAAGCCGCCCCCTTCGATGACGGCTGGAACACGCTGGCCGCCGAATTCGCCGAACTGCCGCCGTTGCCGACCACGCTGACCCGCGATTCCAGCCGCTCCGTCATCGCCTGGAACCAGTCGCCCGATATCGGCCTCGACCGCGCGGTGAACCCCTATCGCGGCTGCGAGCACGGCTGCGTCTACTGCTATGCGCGCCCGTCGCACGCCTATCTCGGCTACTCGCCGGGGCTCGATTTCGAAACAAGGCTGCTGTTCAAGCCCGACGTGGCGGAACTGCTGGAAAAGGAACTGCGCAAATCCGGCTACGTGGCGCGCACCCTGGCGCTCGGCTCCAACACCGATCCCTATCAGCCGGTGGAGCGCACGCTGAAACTTACCCGCGCGGTGCTGCAGGTGCTCGAGCGGTTCAACCACCCGGTCAGCATCGTGACGAAATCGGCCGGCGTGCTGCGCGACCTCGACATCCTGCAATCGCTGGCCAGCCGTAATCTGGTGCGGGTGCATCTGTCCGTGACCACGCTGGATACGGCGCTGGCCCGGGTGATGGAGCCGCGCGCCGCCGCCCCCGCGCGCCGGCTGCAGGCGGTGGAGGCCCTCTCGCGCGCCGGCGTGCCGGTGGCGGTGCTGGCCGCCCCCATGATCCCCGGGCTGAACGATTCCGAGCTGGAACACATCCTGGCGGCGGCCTCCCGCGCGGGGGCGCGCTACGCCGGTTACATCCTGCTGCGCCTGCCGAACGAACTGAAGGCGATTTTCACCGCCTGGCTGCAGCAGCATTTCCCCGGCCGCGCCGCCCGCGTGCTGGAACTGATCCGCGAAACCCGCGGCGGGGCGCTGAACGATGCCAAATTCGGCCAGCGCCTCAGCGGCACCGGAATCTACGCCGACATGCTGGCGCGCCGCTTCAGCCGGGCGGCGAAGCAACACGGGCTGCTGGATCGCGGCGAGCTGGACGGCTCGCGCTTCACCGTGCCCGCCGATGCGCGGCAGGGGCTGGCAGCCGCGCAGATGTCGCTGTTCTGATCGCGCCGCGAACAGCGGTGGCAGCCCGTCACTCCTCCTCGTCTTCCTCCTCGTCCTCGTCGTCCTGGTGCTCGTAGTACCAATCCAGCATGTCGTCGTGGAAATCCGGGTCCTTGAGCAGGCGGGTGGCCAGCGCCAGCACGATCTCCGGCGCGGCCGACAGGTCCACGGTATCCGTCTCGACATCGGCGGAGGCGACCACGCGCACCGACATCGCCCCGTTCTCCTCGCCGACAATCAGCGCGACCTCACCGGTTTCGAGGTCCACCGTGGTCGGTTCCGTCTTGGGTGCCATCCGTCGCACTCCCCGTTCGCGCCGCGCCATGGGCGGCCTGTGACAGCAAAGCAAAGCCCCCTCCCCTCATGGCAGGGAAGGTGCTCAGGGTCCGCTCGGCCGCCGCTTGGTCGTCGCAGCGCCCGACAATGTTTCGCCCGATCGACACATAGATCAATCCGTGCGGCCCGGCCAGCCGATCACGCCGGCCTCGACGGCCCACCACCGCCCATGTGTTTCACCCGTGTTTCACTTGTGGATCGCCATGCGCTAAGCATCCCTCGCACAGAAACGTGAGGACGCCGCTCATGAGCGCGACTGTCAAATACCTGCTCGACGAAACCAGAATCCCAAAGGACTGGTACAACATTGTGGCCGATCTGCCGCGCCCGCCCGACCCGGCGCTGCATCCCGGCACCCTGCAGCCGATCGGCCCGGCCGACCTGGCGCCGATATTCCCAACCGAGTTGATCCTGCAGGAAGTCACCACCGAACGCCGCATCGCCATCCCCGAGCCGGTACGCGAGATCTACCGCCAGTGGCGCCCGTCGCCGCTGTTCCGCGCCCGCCGGCTGGAAGCGGCGCTCGATACCCCCGCCCGCATCTATTACAAGTATGAAGGCGTCAGCGCCGCCGGCAGCCACAAGCTGAACACCGCGGTGGCGCAGGCCTTCTACAACCGCGAGGCCGGCATCACCCGCCTGACCACCGAAACCGGCGCCGGCCAGTGGGGCTCCTCGCTCGCCTATGCCGGTGCGCTGTTCGGGCTGGAAGTGCGGGTCTTCATGGTGAAGGCGAGCTTCAACCAGAAGCCCTACCGCAAGGCGCTGATGGAAACCTGGGGTGCCACCTGCGTCGCCAGCCCCAGCGTCGAAACCGAAGCCGGACGCCGCGTGCTCGCCGAGCATCCCGACACCTCCGGCAGCCTCGGCATCGCCATCAGCGAGGCGGTCGAGGTCGCGGCCCAGAACGCCGACACCAACTACGCGCTCGGCTCCGTTCTGAACCACGTGCTGCTGCACCAGACGGTGATCGGCCAGGAGGCGATCGAACAATTCGCCATGGCCGACGACTACCCGGACATCGTCATCGGCTGCACCGGCGGCGGCTCCAATTTCGCCGGTCTGGTATTCCCCTTCCTCGGCGAGCAGTTGCGCGGCGGCCGCCGGGTGCGGGCGATTGCCTGCGAGCCCGCCGCCTGCCCGACGCTCACGCGCGGCCAGTTCGCCTATGATTTCGGCGACACCGGCCATCTGACGCCGCTGGTGCGCATGCACACGCTGGGCTCGGCTTTCGTCCCGCCGGGCTTCCATGCCGGCGGCCTGCGCTACCACGGCATGGCGCCGCTGGTGAGCCTGGTGCAGGAACTCGGCCTGATCGAATCGCGCGCCTTCAACCAGACCCCCTGCTTCGATGCCGGCGTGCAGTTCTCCCGCACGGAAGGCATCCTGCCGGCGCCGGAAGCCAACCACGCCATCCGCGCGGTGGTGGACGAGGCCCTGCGCTGCAAGGAAGAAGGCATCGCCCGGACGATCGTGTTCAACCTGTCCGGTCACGGCCATTTCGACATGCAGGCGTATATCGATTACTTCGCCGGCAAGCTGGAAGACCGCGGCTACGACAATGACGCGCTGCAGGCGGCATTGGCGGAACTGCCTCGGGTTCCGGCGTAAGTTAAGCAAGTAAGGCCAGGGGCTCTGCCCCTGGACCCCGCTAAGGGCGAAGCCCTTAGAACCCATTCCTTGATCCCGGATGCCCGCCTCGGTAGCGTGGTACGCATACGAACGAGGCGGGTATATCCATGATCTCTCGTCGTTTGGCTGTATTCGGGGTGACTTTGCTGCTGGCGGGCAGCGCCTGGGCGCAGCCGCCGCGCTGGCAGGAATTGCCGCCCACCCCCACCCTGCCGCAAACCGATCGCAGCGGCACCGCGCCGGTGAACGGCATCAAATTATGGTACGCCGTGTTCGGCCAGGGCGAGCCGGTGGTTTTTCTGCACGGCGGACTGGCCAACGCCGATTACTGGGGCCTGCAGGTGCCGGCGGTGGCCCAGCACTACCAGGTGATCGTCATGGACAGCCGCGGCCACGGCCGCAGCACCCGCGACAACCGACAATGATCAAAAACCGGTGGCAAGGCTGGTCGGGAGCCAAACGAAGAAAGTTGGCTTGGTGGGATTCCAATTGTCGCGGGTTTGGGATTCCCTGCGGGCATGGCAACCGCGCCGCGCTTTCCCGATCTGGCCGCCTGTTCCGCCGACGAGTTGCGGAGGCTGGTGATTGGGCTTTGGGAGGCCAATGCCAGGCTTGAAGCGGCGGTGGCGGCGCAGGCTGAAGAGATCGCCCGGCTCAAGGGTTTGAAGGGGCGGCCGCAGATCAAGCCGAGCGGGATGGAGAAGGGCACCGATCCGGGGGCGGGAGTGGTCCCGGGCGACGGCACCAGCAGGAAGCTGCGCCGGCGGCCACGGCGGAAGCCAGGTCAGCCCAAGAACGCGCGCCTGATCGTCGATGACGACGTTGTGGTGCCATTCACACCCGAGCCTGGCTGGCGGTTCAAGGGATACAAGCCGTACACGGTTCAGGACCTGGTCATCGAAGTCCGGGTGACACGCTACTGGCGCCCGTTCTACCTGACGGCGGAGGGGAAGATCGTGGTGGCGCCGCTGCCCGAGGCGGTGAACGGGCACTTCGGGGCCAATCTGCTGCGCTACCTGTTGAGCCAGCACTATCAGTGCCGGGTGACGATGCCTCTTCTGAAGCAGCAACTGGGCGATTTCGGCATGCTGATTTCCGCCGGGCAGATTTCCAACCTGCTGACCAAAGGCCACGACGACTTCCATGCGGAAAAGGCGGCGGTCAAGCAAGCCGGCCTGGAGACGGCGCGGTGGCTTTCGGTGGACGACACCACGGCGCGCCACCTGGGCGGCAACGGCATCATCACCCAGATCGGTGACGACCGCTTCACCAGTTTCGATACCGTCGGCCACAAGAGCCGGCTGATGTTCCTGATGACCCTGCGTGGCGCGTTCAAGGATTACGTCATCAACGCCGCCGCTCTGATCTACCTGCACGAGCAGGATGCGTCACCGGCCCTGATCGACCTGCTGATGACCCAGGAAGGCCAGGTCTTTGCCGACGAGGATGCCTGGACCGACCAGCTGATCGCGATCGGCATCACCGCCGCCAAAGCGGTGCGTCTGGCCAGCGAGGCCGCGGTCGCTGGCAGCCTCGACCATCATGGCCTGCTCAAGGATGCGGTGATCGTCAGCGACGGCGCCGGTCAGTTCAACGTCTTCCTGCACGCGCTGTGCTGGATCCACGCCGAGCGCCTGATCAACCGCCTGATCACGGTGACCGATGCGCAGCGCGCCGCCGTTGGCCTGGTGCGCCTGCTGATCTGGTGGCTGTATCACGACCTCAAGCTTTACCGAGCCAGCCCATCGGCCCAGGCCAGGGCATCGCTCAGAGCCCGGTTCGATCGCGTTTTCGGCCGCACCACCGGCTTTGCCGATCTCGACGAGGCGCTGGCCCGGCTCAACGAACGGAAAGCCGAATTGCTGGTCGCGCTCGATCGGCCCGAGGTTCCGCTCAACACCAACATCTCCGAACAGGAAATCCGCGATCCGGTCACCTTACGAAAAATCAGCGGCGGCACCCGTAGCGAGGACGGCCGACGATGCCGGGACAGCTTTCTCTCGCTGAAAAAGACCTGCCAGAAGAACGCCATCTCGTTCTGGGCCTACCTCGGCGATCGTCTCGGCATCGCCGCCAACACCGTCGCCCGCCTTCCCGACCTCATCCGCCGCCGAGCCGCCCCCGCCCCAGCCTGATTGCCACCAGTTTTTGATCATTGTCCGACAACCGCCCGTTCGGCTACGACCTGATGGCCGACGACGTGGTCGGGCTGCTCGATTACCTGAACATCAAAAAAGCGGCCGTGGTCGGCTGGAGCGACGGCGGCATTCTGGCGCTCGACCTGGCCATCCGCCATCCCGACCGGGTGTCGAAAGCATTCGCCTTCGCCGCCAACACCGACCCCTCCGGCGTCGTGCCCGAGGTGGAAAAGAACCCCATCTTCGCCGCCTTCATCGAGCGCGCCGGCCACGAATACGCGAAACTTTCCACCACCCCTGGCGAATACACCGCCTTCGTCGATGCCATCGGCCGCATGTGGGAAACCCAGCCAAACTGGACCGCCCCCCAGCTTCGCGCCATCCGAACGCCGGTCGAAATCGTGGACGGCGACCACGACGAGGCAATCAAACGCCCGCACACCGAACAGATCGCCGCCACCATTCCGGGCGCCGGGCTGCTGATCCTGCCGAACACGAGCCACTTCGCGTTCCTTCAGGACCCCGACGCGTTCACGTGGCACATTCTGCATTTTCTCGCGCGGGGACGGTAGGGGAGCTGTTGCGGGCGGGTGCCGGCGGAGATTGGATGATCGCTGTCAACTCCTCTCAAACCTGACACTGCTGCCGGTGGGAGGTCCGATCCTGGCCGACAGCGGAATGGCAGCTTCCGGGCGCTCGACGTGGCGCAGCGGATGCCGTTGTCGGGCAAAGGTTTCGGCAACTGCCGACCAGTTGCAAACTCTTGACGCACATCACAAACTAGAAGTCGTGTTATGATGGCCGTTACGGATGGTGGCCATTGCCATACTGATTGGGAATAAAATAAATAATCAGCATTGTTCTTTGAAGGAATTGGACTATCTACGGCACAAACTTTCACCATAGAGCCGCTGCACTGCGATACTCTTGATATGTTTTTTTGGTCCTGGATGCAACGGCGGGCGCGACCCATAGCTGATCCCGTCCGCCGCTGGTCGGCGGCGCTGCCCTACCGCCCCGTCAGGCGGCCAGCGCCTGTGAGGCGGTCTTAACCTCGTGCGCCAACTCTTCGGCTGCCCGGGTCGCGCCGGCGATCTCCGTCATATTGCGACTGATGCTGCCCACCGCCGCCGCAGCCGTGGCCATGTTGCTGGCGATGTCGCGCGCCACCGCGTTCTGTTCCTCCACCGCGGCGGCGATCGCGCCGGAGATCTCGTTGATGCGCGAGATCGTCGTGGTGATGGCGCCGATCGCGCTCACCGCCTGTTCGGTCGCGCCCTGCGACTGGGTGATGTGGCGGGCGATATCGCCGGTGGCCTTCGCGGTCTGGGCAGCCAGGCTCTTCACCTCGCCGGCCACCACGGCGAAACCGCGTCCGGCCTCGCCGGCGCGGGCCGCCTCGATGGTGGCGTTCAGCGCCAGCAAGTTGGTCTGCCCGGCAATCGAGGAGATCAACTGCACCACCTCGCCGATGCACCGGGCCAATTCGCTCAAGGCAGCAACGATTTCGCGAGTCCGTCCCGCTTCTGCAACGGCATCGGCGGAGACGCGGGACGCCTCGGTGACGCGATGGGCGATCTCGGCGACCGAGGCGACGAGTTGCTCGGTGCCGGCGGCTACGGCCTGGACATTGACCGTGGTCTGCGCCGACGCACTTGCCGCGCCTGCCGCCTGTTCCGTGGCGGTGGAGATGGCGCCGGAGATGCGGCCGAGCCCGGCATCGACCTCGCGCGCCACTTTGGCGCGGTTCAGTCGGTCCAGCACCTGCCGCGTGATGTCGGTGGCATATTTGACCACCTTGAACGGCCGGCCGTCGGGATCGAGGATCGGGTTGTACGAGGCCTGGATCCACACATCGCGGCCACCCTTACCAATGCGCCGGAATTCGGCGGCCTGGTACTCACCGCGGCGCAGGCGTTCCCAGAACAGGCGGTAATCGTCGCTGCCGCGCTCGGCGGAATCGACGAACATGCTGTGGTGACGGCCGCGGATCTCCTCCATCGTGTAGCCCAGTGCGGTCAGGAAATTCGCGTTGGCATCGGTCACCGTGCCGTCCATTGTGAAGGCGATGACCGCTTGCGACTTGCTGATGGCGGCGATCTGCCCCTCGTGATCGGCCGCCTGCAGTCGGGCAGCGGTGATATCGGTGGCCACCTTCAGCACCTTGTACGGCGCGCCGCTGCCGCGCCGCACCGGGTTGTACGAGGCCTGCAACCAAACCTCGCGGCCGTTTTTGCCGAAGCGCTTGAAGGCGGCTGCCTGGTATTCGCCACGCCGCAACGCCTCCCAGAACCGCGCATATTCGGGGCTGTCGCGATAGGCGGGGGCGACAAGCATGCTGTGATGCTGGCCCTGGACCTCGGCCAGCGTGTAGCCCATGGCATCCAGGAACAGCTTGTTGGCGAGCAGGATGCGGCCTTCGGGGGTGAACTCGATCATGGCCTGCGAGGCATTTAGCGCCCGCCGCTCATTGGCGGCGTCGCGGTCTTCGCCGAAGAGTGCCGGGAACTTGAACATGAGCGCACCTCTCAGTCATCGCGTTTCCGGATCGGAGCGCGGGATTTGATCTCCATTGAGAGCCAATCGTGTCAATGATCCGTCAAGATGCGGAAGATTTTTCCCGCCCGACTGCGCCTGCGAGGCGTCAGCACGAGAACCGGCTCGCCGCATCGCTCGCTTCCCCTGCCGGCCGAGACGCGCGAGGCATGGCAAACCCATCCGGTCACAGACGGGAACGCCGATACGCCCGATCCTGGCCGACTGCGTGATCGACCTTCGCCGGCAGGAACCGCGCCGGGCCGGCAATCCCGCGCATGTCGAGCCGCAGTCTTCGACCTGCTGGTCCATCTGGTGAGCCACCGCGACAGGGTGGTAAGCTAAGAACTATGTTTCTGCCGTCGCAAACCGGTTCGAGAGAAAAATCAGTTAGAGGCGCAACGCGATGTTTGGTGGCGGTATTGGCTTCCACCCGCCAAAATGCGGCCGTTAATGGCCATATTTATGAGATTTATTGTTAGTCCAAACCGGCATGTAGTGCGTGGCAACGAGTTGCCGGAATCCACCTGCTCCCGCTATCCGGCCCGCGCCAGACAGAATCCGTTTCGGAGGCGATGACCGGGGTGTCTGGATGACGACAATGAGCGCAAAGCAGTTACCGAAGGCGTTGCGTGACGCATTGCCCCTGCCGTCCCGCGTCAACGAGACGCGACGGCACGCGGCGTGGCGCGGAACAGCACCGCAACGCCCCGAAAAGCCAAACGCCGAGCCACAATTTTTCTCAGCCGCCCTCGGCCGGCGGGATGCCCCAGTCCGCCTCGTAGCGGGCCCGCTCCGCCCGCAGCCGTGCCATGGTCGTGCGGGCGTGGGCGTCCAGGATCAGGCGCAGCAGCACCGGGGCCACTTGCGCCAGCAGCCAGCCCGCGCCTTGCGCCGCCCAGCACCCGGCCAGCACCGTCATGTCCGAGGCGGCCGTCACCGCCGCACCCACCCCCAGACCGGCCTGCCACAACGCCGCCACCGGCGCCGCCGCCATCGCCGCGCCGCACAGCAACGCCACCCGTGCCGCCGGGCGCCCCGGCTCGCGATCCAGCAGCAACGCCCCGACGCCGGGCGCCAGCAGCAGCCCGCCAAGCACGGCGCTGGGCGTCGCCAGGGTCACCACCGCCCCGCAGGCGAGCCCCTGCAGCCATACCGCCGTGCCCGGCCCGCGGGGGGCGCGCTCCGCCGCCTCGCCACTCATGACAATGCCATCGCGACCACGGCCACCGTCACCACCATCATGGCCACGCCCAGCGCCGCCTCATGGCCGATCCGCCGCGCCGTGTCGCTGCGCGCCTGCGCCCCGCCGGCCAGGGCGGCGAGTTCCGCATCGATCCGCTGCACCGCCTCGCCGGCGGCCTGGAAGCCGCGCGCGTCGGCCGTGCGGGCGGACTGGTTGTCCAGCAGCGCCATCATGGGCAGGAGCTGACCGGAACGGGCAAGCTCGGCCACGGCATGCTCCAGCGCCTCGCGCCGCGACCGGTTGCGCCAGACCGCCAGCACCGGCGCGGCCTGTTCGGCCAGCCAGCCGGCCAGCGCCGGCAACGGGCCGCATTCCATCCGGCGCTGCAATCCGGCCAGCACCCGCAACTGCAACAGCATCGCCTGCTCGGACGATGCCACATCCGCCAATCCGTCCAGCTCGCCTTCGAAGCGCTGGTCGTGCCGGGCGGCGATGAAAGCGGCGATTTCGCGGTCGATCGGCCGCTCCCGACGCGCCTCGGGGCGGGCGGCGATCGCTTCCAGCGCGGGCAGCAGGTCCTGCAGCCGCGCCACCAGGCGGCCGGCGAATTTCGGGCTGCTGCAGGGCAGCAGCGGATTGAGCCCATAACGCAGCCGCGGCAGCCCGCCGCTCCAGCCGCGCAGACGCGTGGTGGTGCGCCGATTCCGGGCTTCCAAGCGCATCTGGGCCGGGTCGGCCCGCTCGGGCCGCAGGGGCGCCCAGGTTCCGGCCGCCTCGTTGCCCACCATATCGGACAGCCGCTCGGTCAGCAGGCTGCCGGCCGGTCCCCCCATGGCTTCGGCGGCGGCCAGCGCCGGACCCAGCCCGTCCGGCCACAGCGCCACGCCGCGCCAGCACAGCGGCGCCAACGGGTCCAATACCGCCACCGCGCGCATGGTCAGCAGCCCGTCGGCGCGCGCCTCGTCGGTGGCGCCTTCCGCCGGACGCAGCCGCACGATTTCGTCCACCCGCACCGCCAGCGCCGAATCGCCGAGGCTGCGGCGCAGCCAGCGATCCACCGTGCCGCCGCGCAGCAGCCGCCCGCCCTCATCCGGATCGATGGCAATGGCATGCGCCAGCGTGCGCACGTCCCACGCCGGGCCGCTGGCCAGGTCGATGGAACGCTGCGCGCGGCGCATCGGCCGCGCGGCCACCCGCCGCGCCCGCGCCGTGCCCGGATCGGCCAGCAGCACCGGCGGCGGGCGATGCTCGGGGTCCTCGGCCAGCATGCCGCGCACCAGGTCGCCGACCACCGGCGGCAGACGCTCATCGCCCACCAGCGCGGTATAGCTGCCGAGCGCCAGCTTACGCCGCAGGATGGCGGTGGCATCCATCCCCTCCAGCGGCAGCCGGCCGAGCGCAAGCACGATCAGCACCACGCCGAGGGCATAGATATCGTCGGCGGTCGTCCCGTTGCCACGCCCGGCGGGCAGGCACATGGCGGAATAGGGCGGCTCGAACAATGTCGGCTGGTACAGCGCCGGCGGGGCCGACCAGGCCGCCCCCAGCACCACCGACGCACCGGGACCGGCGCGGAACATGTTGTCCGGGCGGATCGCCCGATGAGTGACCCGGCGCGCCTCCAACGCCTCCAGCGCCAGGGCAGCGGGCCGCACCACGCAATCCAGCAGATCGTGCTCGTTCCAGGGCCGCAGCGTGGCGGCGAGCGACGGCCCCGGCGGGGCGGCCGACACCACGAACCAGGCGGCCTCCCCCTGCGCACCCCGCGCCGGCCCGTTGGCGAGCGGCGCCAGCAGCCCATCCTCCGCCCAGCCGGCCAGCGCGTTCAAGGCCATGGCCCGCGGCGGCGCCCCCGGCAGCGACTGCACCGCCATCAGCCCGCCATGCCCGGACGAGCGCCGATCGGTGACGGCAAACGCCGGCAACCCACCGCCAGCCCCCGGCAACGGGCGCGCAACATCGACGGCATAAATGCCGCCGATCAGATCATCCGGGGTCGGGGGAGCGGCCATGGCGTTGCTTCGGATACCTCCGGCAGCATCTTCGGCCCGCAGGGGTTACCGGAGTACCGAACGCCGGGGCGGTATGGGCGCGAAGACAAGCGAAAAGCAAGGCCAGGGCTCTGCCCTGGACCCGCAAGGGGGCGGTGGCCCCCTTGACCCCATTTCTCAAGACATCAAGGGGTTCTACCGGGCTTGACCCTTGGTGGGGCCGGGGCAACGCTCTGGCATTGCTTACTTTGTTCCTGTCTTCTCCGCGCTCTTGGCCCGGGAAAGCCTGTCCCGGCCCATCGAAAGCGCGATAAAAATGATGATGGCGCCCCCCTCGATCAGCGGCTCAGGCGGCATGGCGCCATGCGACACCAGCCACACCGCGGAAGCGACCAACATGATCGCTCCCGGTTTCCACGTGATTCCCGGATAGGCAAGCACCCCGGCCGTTCCCCAGGTGAAGCCGACCAGCATCCCAAGCACCGCAAGCTTATCCATCCCCCCGCCCCTGTTGGTTGTGCGCGGCGATGCTGACACGGCCGGAGCAGCGACAGAAGCGTTTCATGCGGGGCGCGACGGGGGCGGCGCCGCAGTGCTGCCGTTGCTGCCGGCGGCTAGGGTAGTGGATGGGAACTGAAGGTCCGGAATGGGTGGACAGCGGACATTGCCATAACCCGCGTTGCCAAGTACAAGCAAGCGGACCGGAGGCTTAAATGGCATTTAGAATAGCCACGCTAGAAGAAGTTTCTAGACTGCTAAATTGCGTTGCAGAGAGCGCGCATCTTGAGTTCAAGAGCGACATTCCCCTACACAAGCAGAGATACAGCGAGCAAATAGCGCAGAGAATTGAAACACCGCGCGACGCTTGGTGGGCGGGTGGATCCCTTGGCGACTATGGCAGGGATAAGTTGCTCGAAGAAATTGCGGCCTTCGCGAACGGGTCCGGAGGAACTCTCTTACTCGGTATCGACGAGGAACCCGGCACTGCAATAGCAAGGTCAATATCCCCCTTACCTCGGATTTCTGATCTTAGGTTGCGGCTCCTAAACCATATTCTGTCGTGCATAGAGCCGAAGTTGCCGCAATTTGAAATACTCGCTATTGATTCATGCGGCGGCGGGAGGGGAGTGATTGCCGTCAATGTCGAAGCTTCTCGCGTTGGGCCACATCGGGTCACAACGACCCTTGAGATTCCCATTAGGCGAGGTGACAAATGCCTCCCTATGACAATGGCCGAAGTTCAGGAGGCGATATTGCGAAATTCAAGGCGCTTCGACGAGGTACAAGCAACGCTATCCGGTCGGTTGAATAACGCCGATGGTGAGTTTGTCAAATATCTCCGTTCTAGGGTCGACATTCAAATATCGGGAGGAACAATAGAGTCGAATGTTGATTATTGGTTGAAGCAAAAGGGGCTTTCAGCGTGTGCGTTTATCGTTGTTGCTTGCTCTCACGACGACATTGGCATCTCCCGCATATCTGATTTCGACACACTAATTCCAAGCAAGGATTGCTTTTTGATTGAGTCTGCTGGCGACCCAAGATCGGAGCATGCAAGAATAAGTTGGTGGCCAGAGGAGGGGCAGGCACAGCGTTTTCTCGGGGGCGTCAAGCAGATCCTCTCATGGCAAGGCGGTCGTATTGAATTTGTCGCGCTGCGCCACGGCGTCGTTCAATTGACGGCGTACTTGGTGGGAGAGCAGCAACAACTGGGCCAAACTCCTTATGATATGGCAGCGTTTCTCGCATGCTCACTGGGAATGTATGACCGTCTAAGGGCGGCTGCAGGCCGCCCTGCCATGCCAGCCGAAGTGGCTATATCCGTTCTAACGAGAGGGACTGTTCTTGCTGGTTTGCTGAAGAACATGGTTAATCTTGACGGGAGAGCCTTGCCCCCCGTCTCCAGATTCCCAGCCAGAACAATAGCCGACGAACTATCTTTCTCAGAGCTCATAAATGCTACGGCGCAGGATTTCCTGGATTCAGCAGATTTTCGAAACGCTTCGCCACCCCGATTCGCCTATTCGTCCGCGCCTCGGTAGGTCACTGCACCCCCAGCGGCATGGAAAATGTCAATTTAGAATCGAGAACTGCGACTTGGCACCAAACTGTGCCGACTCGCGCTGACGCTCAGCCAGACCGCTGGACCGCGTGGGAAGTAGGGAAGCGAACGTCCGACGAAAGGGCTTCACGTGATGAAGATGCCAGTTTCCTGATATAGCGCGACGTTTCAAAGCGTGGTTTTTCTCAATTGCGCTTTTCTAGAACTTGGTCGAAGCACAGAGCCACTTCTGCGCCCGTGCTGTAGCTTCGCTGTTTATTGCCGCCACCTCTCCTGTCTGCGCCTGACGCGCGACGATCTTGGATGTTGGTGATCCCTGTAGGTTGGAATCGACCTTCAAGGCGAGTGCAGGGCCAAGCACGACAGAGAAATTTCTTGTAAATGTTTCTGGCACAGGCCTATCAGAAAGAATAAAAAAATCCGGATGGCAACTGGCAATGAGCTCCCAATTATAGCCAGCGATTGATCCGACCGAAGGTTTGGCGGCGTCGATTATGGTGTTGGGGTTTAGTCCATCAATGCTCCGCAGATGGCCATAGACTATCTCCTCCACTTCGGCCTTGACTTGTTTTGAGGGTGCCTGCACCAAGTTATCGAACTCTTCCTGAGTGAAACTAGCCCCCTTCAGTGACGGAAACATCTGATGCATTCTCGCGTTGAACGAAGCGAGGTCGCCAGCGCACCGAGATGACTCTAGCTCAATGGCCATCTCGCGGCCTCTATCCAGCTTCTTCTCGTAATATTCCGGATAACGTAGAGCTTGCACTGCGATAAGCTCTGCTATGTCTCCGCGCTGATCAGGGGAGATCTCATTCGTCGATAGTACGCTTTTGAGCACCGGCATGAGCCGTGTCTCAATTGAACCCAGGCGATCCTCGAGATTTTTCAGGGCAAATCCCTTCGCGTCAAACAAGATATTGGCATAGTCCTCTTTCATTCTATTTATTGGTCCGACGGGACCATCTTTCCTGCGTGTCAAGACATTCTGATAATACATTTCCCCATTACGGCCTGTGGCAGAAAATACCTTCTGCCAAGCCTGCGGGACAACATGATGGCGAAATTGGCCACCGAGTGGCGTTCCCTGCGGCTGGGGTTGGGAGGCACGAACGCTTCGCTTCTTCATCAGTCGTCCCGTCAAAACCCGATTACGTTCCGCTAAGCGATAGAGTAGGACAGATTCTAAGGTTGGCCAAGGTCCGAGAAGGGTCAACTCCGGCTGTCCCGGCCACGTTGGCGACCGCCGAGCCGCCCGCCAGAGTCTGAGCGGGAGGTCAACAACCGGAACTGGTAGGGAGCGGTGGTGATGGGTTCGTCGCGTGATGGCGGCCCTGCGCCCATGCGGTCGCTGATTGGGCAAGAGCCACGTCTTGGAAGCGGATATGTCCACATGGCGGCCGATAGGCGCAATTGGGCGGAACGGGGGCGGCCCGCACTGGATGACATAATGTAGAACCGACTCTGGATCTTGTTAGACCGGCAGGAAACAAAAACACTAGGGACAAAATGTACAGTTCGTTAACGTGCCGCACCGTGCGCGGGAAGTTTGTATGCGGGAATAACGCCTCGGTTGCCGCGTTGCGGAATTTTAGCTTGTGTCTCCAGATCTCGTATTCATTTCTTGCTTCGGATCTGCCCGCTATATCGAGGGCGTTCTCCAAATAGGAGTCAGTAATGGCAATTACATCAAACATCATCTGCTCACTGAACATAACGGATACGAACAGAAGCCCACGTTCGGCGTCGCATCCGTATCGGTAAAAGAATTGATCAATCATCGACCTACCCGATCGCCCCGGCAGCACCGGTATAGGGGCAACCCGGAGGATATTGTTAATGCGTTCGTGAGGAAACTCAGCCGAACCGATGTAAATGCTGTGCCAATCAACAAAAACGTAACCGTCTAAAATACGCCCCACGTGCTTATAAAACAAAACTTTAGCTAACTTAGCAATAAAACGATCCACTGCCTGACCAGTCAGCGGCCCTGCGTCTATCAGGCCAACTGATTGCTTCCGTAACTCGTCACCGAGCGGCCCGAATGCATCTCTGAATGCTGTTCTGCGAGCACGATGTGAGGTTGGAACTTTCTCCCGCCACTCTTGCAGGATATCAGGGGCATTATTTGCGATTGCTTTTGCTAGTTTCTTCGCTAGCTCCTCAACGGTTGGACTGCTGTCGATAAGACGCAGATTAAACAAGAAG
Source organism: uncultured Alphaproteobacteria bacterium (assembly GCA_963709085.1). Lineage (GTDB taxonomy): Bacteria > Pseudomonadota > Alphaproteobacteria > Acetobacterales > Acetobacteraceae > Rhodovastum. Next base: position 665,536 of record CAVPVB010000007.1, on the reverse strand, counting down.
GCTACAACTTGTTCGTCATTTCGGGTCTCTTCGTTGCATGCCTTGCAAGCCGGAAACTCAAACCCCTCAGGCCAGTCCCGCCGCAAAAAATAGTGCCGCGATGGAATGTGATCCGTCGTTGTCGCAGGCGCACCGCAGTAGCAGCAAAACGGGTTATGCTTTAGATACTCCTCGCGACTGTACCTGTTTGATCTTGTGCTGACCCATGAGGAAAATAGATAGCCGTTCCATGCGCGCCTGAAAAGAGGCACGTACACCGCATGCGCTCTATCCCCGCGCGTGGACAGAGATGGTATCCCACACATCGGTCATGGCGGTCGAATTGGCCCATCCCCCGCAGTCGAATTGCCAGCATCAACACCACTGACGTCGTTGCGCGCTCCAGAGCAGACTAGCCGATTTCCGCCAATCGCTGACCGCCAGCACCCTGTCTGAATGTCAGCTCAGGGTCGGGTGCAGACATTCCCTTTCGGCTGGTAGAGAGGCGCAGCCGATAAACACGCAGTTCCGCCGGCAAACGCAGCCGCCGGCGCCCTCCCCCGGCCCCCACCAAAAACCGAGCCCCTTGAAACCCTAAACAGAACGGGGTGCAGGGGCCTCTCGGCCCCTGCCGGGTCCAGGGCAGAGCCCTGGCCTTACTTAATCCTTCCTCAATCCTCAAACGGATCGCGCACCAGAATCGTATCGTCCCGCTCCGGACTGGTGGAAAGCAAGGTAACCGGCGCCTCCACCAGTTCCTCGATGCGCCGGACGTATTTGATCGCCTGGGCCGGCAGGTCGGCCCAGCTGCGGGCCCCGCGGGTGGAACCCGACCAGCCTTCCAGCGTTTCGTAAATTGGCTCGGCCGCCGCCTGGGCGCGCATGCCGGCGGGCAGGCGGCGGAGGGTTTCGCCGCCGATGCGGTAGCCGACGCCTACCTGCAATTCCGGCAGCCCGTCCAGCACGTCGAGTTTGGTCAAAGCGAGGCCCTGGATGCCGCCGACTTTCACCGCCTGGCGCACCAGGGCGGCGTCGAACCAGCCGCAGCGGCGGCGGCGGCCGGTGACGGTGCCGAATTCGTGGCCGCGATCGCCGAGCAGGGTGCCGATGCCGTCGTGCAGTTCGGTCGGGAACGGGCCGGCGCCCACCCGGGTGCAGTACGCCTTGGCGATGCCGAGCACGAAGCCCACGGCGGCCGGCCCGACGCCCGAGCCGGCGGCGGCGGTGGCGGCCACTGTGTTGCTGCTGGTGACGAAGGGGTAGGTGCCATGATCGACATCGAGCATCACCGCCTGCGCGCCTTCGAACAGGATGCGCTTGCCGGCCCGGCGTGCCTCGTCCAGGCGTTCCCAGACCGGCTCGGCGAAGGGCAGCACGCGGGGCGCCAGTTCCAGCAGGCGGTCGAGCAGGGCCTGTTTTTCGAACGTGTCGGCGCCGAGACCTTTCAGCAGCGTATTGTGATGCAGCAGCAGGTCGTCGAGCTTGTCCGCCAGCGTCGCCGGCTCGGCGAGGTCGCAGACGCGGATGGCGCGGCGGGCCACCTTGTCCTCGTAGGCCGGGCCGATGCCGCGCCCGGTGGTGCCGATTTTCTGCTCGCCCCGGGCGGCCTCGCGGGCGCGGTCGAGGGCGCCGTGCAGCGGCAGGATGAGGATGGCGTTCTCGGCGATGCGCAGCGTTTCCGGCGTGACCAGCAGGCCTTGCGCGCGGACGCGGTCGATTTCCGCCAGCAGCGCCTCGGGATCGACCACCACGCCATTGCCGATGACGCCGAGCTTGCCGCGCACCAGGCCGGAGGGCAGCAGCGAGAGTTTGTAGGTCTGGTCGCCCACCACCAGGGTGTGGCCGGCGTTGTGGCCGCCCTGGAAGCGCACCACGATGTCGGCCCGGCTGGCCAGCCAGTCCACCACCTTGCCCTTGCCTTCGTCGCCCCACTGGGCGCCGATCACGGCGACGTTGGCCATCCTGGATTTACTCCGCGGTGAGGGCGACCGGGCCGGTCGCGCTCAGGAAAAAGGGGCAGGCGAGCCGGCGCGCTTCGGCCTGCGGGTCGGCGCCGGCGTCGAGCCCGGCGACGGTGGCGAAGCCCTCGGCGCGCAGGGCGACGGCGCGGGCGGGGTCGGTGCCGGCGGGGATGAACACGCGGCGTTTGCCGCCGCGCGGCGGGGCGGCGCGCAGCACCGCATCGGGATACAGGGTCAGGCCGGTGGCCGGCTCGCCGGCGTCACCGCCGCAGATGTAGCGCCCGCCGCGGGCCAGTTCCTCGTGGCGTCCGGGGGCGAACACGGTGAGCGTCACGCCGGTGTGGTAGCGCAGGCCGCGGAACTCCACCGGATCGACGGTCAGGCGCAGATCGGGGGCGCGGGCGCGGATGGCGGCGACGGTGGCGGCCAGGCGTTCGGCGTGGGCGCGGGCGCCCGGCGTCAGCGCCGCCGCCAGCAGCGCCGCCAGGGCACGGTCGGCGGGGCCGGCGGCGAGCAGCAGGTCGGTCAGCGTGCCGGCGAGGGGGCCGCCGTGCTCGGCGACCGCGGCGGCGTCCTTGCGGTCCAGCGCCCGGCCGAGCGCGCTGCGGGCGTGCGGCTTCAGGCCGGATTCCTGCAGCAGGGTCGGCACCAGCGGCGGCAAGGTCAGGTCGAAGGAAATGCGGGTCAGGCCGAGCACGGCCAGCGCCTCGGCGCCGACCTGGACGATTTCGGCATCGGCCTCTGGGCTGTCATGGCCGATCAGCTCGATGCCGGCCTGCGCCACCTGACGCTCGGCGGCAAGGCCGGCGGCGCGCACGCGCAGCGACTGGCCGGCATAGGAAAGCCGCAGCGGCCGCGGCAGATGGGCGAGCCGCGTGGTGGCGATGCGGGCCACCTGCGGGGTCATGTCGGCGCGCAGCCCCATCATGCGGTGGCTGTCGGGGTCCATGAGCCGGAAGGTCTGGTCGGCCATGGCGGCACCGGTGCCGGCCAGCAGCCCGTCCTCGAATTCCAGCAGCGGCGGCTTGACGCGCTGGTACCCATGGGCGGCGAACACGTCCATGATGGCCTCGACCGAAGCCGCCTCGGTCGCGGCATCGGGCGGCAGCAGGTCGGACAGCCCGGCCGGCAGCAGGGCGTGGTTCGGGGGAGGATCGTCGGTCATGCGGCCTCGGTTCTAGCAGTCACCTGCAGGGGGCGGAAGGCGCGCAGGGCCTCAGCGCACGGTTGTCCGCGCCTCGGGATGGATGCGCAGGCCGGGGATGCTGCGCAAGCCCTCCGGCCCGCGAATGGCGGCGCGCAGCCTGCGGTCATCGACCATCAGCCATTCGCGCGGCACCTGGGCGATATCGACCACCTCATAGGTCCATTCCTCCTTCAGGTCGGCCACCGCCCCGGACTCGCCGCGGGTGCGGGCGAGCCCGGCCAGACCGGCGGTGGCGGCGATTTCGGCCTGCTGCGCCGCCTGGTCGAGCACCAGGGCCTGTTCGCGCAGGCTGGTGTCGGCCTGCGCCAGGGCGGCGGCGGCCAGCGCGTCGGCCGCCTGGCGCGCCTCCCGGGCGGCCTGTTCGCGGGCTTCGCGCTCGGCGGCGATCTTGCGCATCTGATAGTCGGTCAGCAGGCGCGCGACCCGCGCCGCGGCGTCCGCCAGGCGGTCCGAGGTTTCGGTTTTCAGCAGCCGGTCGAGGGTGCGCCCGGCGGCGAGCACCGGTGCCTTGACGGATTTGCGCACCTCCTCGACGTGGCGCGCCTCGCGCTCGAGCAGCAGGACAAAATCGGCGGCCTTGCCGGCGGTGGCTTCATCGGCGATGCCCGCCGCGTGGGCGGCTTCCAGCCGTTGCAGGGCGGCCAGCAACTGGTCGCGGCGGGCCAGCAGCGCCGCGTGCTCGCGCGACCATGCCGCGTAGAGCACCTCCGGCTCCGGCAAGGTGGCGGGCGACGGGGCATTGTGGCCGATGCCGGCTGGTGCCTTCGGATCGTCCATGCTGGCGTGCCTACCCGCCGTGCTGTTCGCGGCGCCAGGAGGAGGGCGGCTCGAAATGCCCGGCCCAGATTCCGGCGCGGCTTTGCCGGGCTTCCTCCTCCAACGGAACATAGGCGGTGGAATATTGCCGGTAGGCCACCGCCCAGCCGGCGCGCACCATGGCGGCGTTGATGTCCGCAGTGCCGACGGTGCAGATAGCGACCTCGCGGCCGTAGCGGTCGCGGTCCTTGGCCCGGCAGGCGACCGGCTGGCCGCCGATGAGCTGCTCCAGGTAATGCTTGGCCGCCTGCCCGCAGGCATAGGCGGCGCCGTCGCGCTCGCAGCTCTGCGCGCTTTCGGGGGCGTCGATGCCGAACAGGCGGATGCGGGTGCCGTCCAGCTCCAGCGTGTCGCCATCGACCACGCGGGGGTGGCCGGCGAGGGCGGGGCCGCCGCCGCCGCCGGGCAGATGCGGCAGGTGAAGCTGGCCGGTCAGGTTGAGCACGATCAGCACGATCGCCGCGAGCGCGAGCACGACCGGCAGGGGATTGGACCGGTTCATGCCGTGTTTTTCTCCATGCCGCCGGTCATCGCTTTCTCTCGGGTTGCGCCGTGATGCCGCCCCCTTAGCGCGGCGGGGAGCGGAGGGCCAGACGGCCTCCCCGCTCCGGCCTGCCTATGATCCGCAGCCCTTCGGGGGCGGCGTGCAGGGCTGAAGCCGCACCAATTATTTATGGACTCGATCGTCAGGCCTTGAGTATCGTCCAACTCAAAGTACATGAGGGGAGCGGAATAATGGCCTTCGCTAATTGCACGCCCAGCCTGACATGCACCTATAAGGATAAAAAAACCCACGGCGGCAATCATGCGCCATCGGTGGCTGACTGGTTCAAGAACGATGATACCTTGGACCGTCAAGGAGTATCAAAAAAATCACCAAATGGGCATGGAATTTGTAAAGGGACAGCTTCCTCATGGGTCATCGCTTTTATGAGCGATGTACCAGAGGCGTCCGATCCAAGCATGTTTGAGGCATATTATACAAATTTTCTTAGATACCAAGCGACCATGATTAAAGACTATCAGGCAACCAAGCCGGATTCTCCGCAAGGCAAGCATATCGATACGCATTTGAAGGTATTAGAGAAATTTGGCATGAAAACCACGCTTCGTGAGTATAAAATTTTTCAGTTGGACACGTTCACTGAAAGAGACGGGCATTTGCACGCGAAATGGGCCGCCTATGTCTCGGTCTGGCATCACGACATCGCGCTCGGTGGAAGCCATGGTTCGAGCGGTCCATTTTATATCGTGGAGCCAAATACAGGTCTTCTCGGGTATGCCTATGCCGAACCTTTTGTTAAGGATTTAAACGAATATATCTCGTCAAGAAGAACAAAAAAGGGACTGCCTCAGACGGAAAAAGCGGGTTTTTGGGTGTATATTTAGGGTCTTGACCCATTGCAGTTACCTGACGGCGGTGGCGACAATGGCGACGGGATGACAGCCGGAAGCGGGGGCATACCGTCGCCATCCTCAAGTTCCCCCTTGAGAGGGCGTCATAAGTATGATGAAGTATGACGATGGACCCAAAGGGGGAACACCGCATGGCCGAAATTGAACGGCTGACGATCACCTTGCCGTCCGACATGGCCGCCGCCGTGAAGGGCGCGGTTGAGGGCGGCGATTACGCATCGAGCAGCGAGGTCGTGCGGGAAGCGCTGCGCGACTGGAAGATGAAGCGCGCGCTGCAGGTGGAACAACTGGCGTCGCTGAAAGCCGATATCGACAAGGGTCTGACCGATCTGGCCGAGGGCCGGGTGAAGGATTTCGACGCCGCCCGCATCATCGAGCGAGGAAGAAAGCTATTGGCCAGCCGCTCGCCCACCGCCTGACTGATGCCGCCGAGTCCGATCTCGCCGAAATCTGGTTCACCATCGCATCCGATGCGTCCGCCGACATCGCATCGCGCGTCGTGGCCGCGAGCCTATGCGGGAGATCGCGCGGACCTACAAAGTCAGCCATTCAATGATTTCCAGACCTGCAGTGTAAATAAAGCAATTTCAATAGCTTATGCAAATAGCCTCATTGGCCCCCTATCAGGGATGCGTCGGATTTCTCTAGACCGATGTAAAGTGGTGCAATAAACACCACGCATGGCCCGCCCAAAAGGAAAGCGCAAAGAAACCCGCCTATCCGTCAGCTTCAACGTCCGCGACTCCGCGCAGCTAAAGGCGCTGGCCGCGCGTCGTGACGTGTCGGTTGCTTGGTTGATCCGCCATGCCGTGCAAGAGCTGATCGACCGCGAGCGTGCTGCGACAGAAAATCCGGAATTGCCGCTCGGCGAGCGTCACGCTCCGCAACGAGGGATGACGCCATGAGCGAGATTGAAAACACGCGTGCGGCTCTGCCTTTCGGCAGTGAGTTTTCACCGTCACAGATTTGTCTGCGGCAGATGCTCAAGATGATCGAGCAGCACGAGGGCAATCAGGCGGCTCTACAGGCGGCGATCCTCGCCACTTACTTTGCCAATCACGGAGGCACCGGCCCCAACGCGGCGAAAAACCGCAATACGCTGGCGATGAATTCGCGCCTTGGCCTCAAGGCATATAACATCATCGATGAGAACGCCCGATTCACGAACTTCGGCCGTCATCTGTTCGACCTTCGTGCCGACGAGAAGGCGCTATACGAAACGCTGGCGCGTCACATCCTATTGCACCTGCACGGCATGGCGCTCGTGCAGTGTATCCGCGACATGGTGGCTGGTGGAGAGCATGTCGATCTGAACACCCTTCGCCCGGCACTTGCCGAGAGAGGTGTTGATTATCCGTCCGGCGGCAAGCACCCTAGCATGATGCGCCTTTGGCTTGAGAAGGCGGGCGTCTTTGTTGGTTCACGCTGGCAGGTCGATGATATCCGGTTGCAAGAAGTGCTCGGCACCGATCCCGGCATGTATCGCGAGATGTCAAAGTTCACCACAGAGCAACGCGCTTTTCTTCGTGCGCTTGCGAATACCGGTATCGCCGACCCACAGCCCGCGAATGAAATCGCCAAACTCGCAGCGGCGACCTATGGCGTTCGCTTCCCAGAAAAGAGTTTGCCGAAACTGGTTCTCAACGCCCTTGTTGAGGCGGGCTATATCACGACCACCAAAACGACAGAAGGCCGCGGCGCGAAACCGTTCATGGTGGCACCGACGGCAAAGGTGACGGTTGACCTGATCGAACCTTTGTTCGATCAGATGAAAGATAGCACAGATCCGAAGCTGATTGAGTTGTTGCGTAAGCCTCTCGCTGAGGTGCGTGCCGAGATACTTTCGGACGACATCAATGTGAAGGGCCTCGCGCTTGAGGCGCTTGCCTTCAAGTTGATGCGCCTTGTCGATATGGATTACATGGCAACGCGCTTGCGCGCCTCGGCAACAGGCGGAGCCGAGGTTGACCTTGTATTTCAATCCGCCCGGCTCGTTTATTCGCGCTGGCAGGTACAGTGCAAAAACACAGCCCGCGTATCTCTCGACGATGTTGCAAAGGAAGTCGGACTTACCGCTTTCATCAAGAGTAATGTCATTATTATTGTAACAACAGGAACAATAAGCGGAGAGGCGCGTCGCTATGCCAATAAGATCATGCGGGATTCAAACCTCGCCGTCATTATGCTCGACGGCGCAGACGTCGACCTCATCAGTGCGAACACGTCCCAGATCGTTGATGTGTTCAACCGCGAGGCTCATATGGCGATGGAATTAAAAAAACTGGACCTCGATCAATGATCAAACCGATCGCTCCGCGTTGCTATCACAAGACGCGCCTGGGTCGGATGATGCACGGTGACTCGCTGCACTTGATGAAGCGGATGCGCACCAGCTCGGTTGACCTTGTGATGACGAGTCCTCCCTTCGGCTTGGTGCGGAAAAAGGATTACGGCAACGTTGCGGCGAACGAATATCTTGACTGGTTCCGTACGTTCGCGGAGCAGATGCACCGTATTTTAAAGGACACTGGGAGCCTAGTCATCGACATCGGCGGCGCGTGGGAAGTTGGCAAGCCGACGCGCAGTCTCTATCACTTCAAGCTGCTTATCATGCTTTGTGAAGAATACGGGTTTCATCTTGCCCAGGATTTCTATTGGTGGAATCCTTCAAAGCTACCAAGCCCCGCCGAATGGGTAACGGTGCGCCGTATCCGCGTGAAGGATGCAATTAACACCGTTTGGTGGCTGTCTAAGACGGAGTGGCCAAAGGCAAGCAATCGCCGCGTGTTGCAGCCCTACAGCCCCAGCATGATGGACTTGTTGTCTAAAGGCTACCGGGCGAAGAAGCGTCCTTCGGGTCACGACATCAGCGAGCACTTTGCCATCAACAATGGTGCGGCCATCCCGCCAAATCTGATTGCGTTACCGAACACCGAGAGCAACGGGGCTTATCAGAGGTATTGTGAAGATCACGATCTGACGCCCCACCCGGCTCGTTATCCGGCAGAGTTACCGGAGTATTTCATTCGGATGCTTACAGATCGCGGCGAATTGGTGCTCGATCCATTCGGCGGAAGCTGTGTGACCGGCGAAGTTTCGGAGCGGTTAGGCCGTAAGTGGGTATGCGTCGAGATGCTTGAGGAATATCTGGAGGGAGCTATCGGCCGCTTTAAGCCGGATGGAATGGCGACCGCCAAGGAACCGACCAAAGCCAAGGCCGACGAAGGCTATTACCGTGTTCCCCGTCCGGGCCTGTTGTGGAACGGCACTGACGGTGATCCGCTCCCAGCTGATGGAGGAAAGAAGCGGCCTGCTTCGGTTAAGACTGCAACCCGTGACGGCAAACGTCGGAATCAGGCGAGCGAGGAAGCGCGTGACGACGGGGAGGGAGGTTTTTCAGTTGCGGCAGCCAGCCGAAGCAACAGGGATTGAAAAAGGCCCGCCGCATCGTTGCTGCAGGCCTGTTACTGTTGAACCTGTCGGCGTAGATTATCGCTGGTGCAACGCGGTGCTGTGCCAGCGTGGGATGGTTGGGTGAAAGAAGACCAGAGCCTCTGCCCCTGGACCCCATCCCTTAAACCGAATGGGTTCCAAGGGCCTCCCGGCCCTTGGCGGGTCCAGGGCAGAGCCCTGGCCTTCCTTCACCCAACCACCCCCACCTACGGCCGCAGCGGAAACAGCCACGGCACCGTCGCGAGTGTCGCCAGCAGCGCCAGCACCTGCAGCGGCACGCCGATCCGCACGAAATCGGTGAACCGATAGCGGCCCGGTCCCAGCACCAGCATGTTCACCGGTGAGGCCACCGGGGTGGCGAAGGCCGTCGAGGCGGCGATGGCCACCGCCATGACGAAGCCCTGCGGCGCCAGCCCCATCTCCTGCGCCGCGCGGATGGCGATAGGGGCCAGCAGCACCGTGGTGGCGGTGTTGGAAATGAACTGGCTCAGCGTCGAAGTCAGGGCGAACAGGCCGGCCATCAGCACCAGCGGCCCGAGGCCGCCGAGCGCGCCCACCAGGCCGTCGGCGATCAGCGCCGCGCCGCCGGTGCGCTCCAGCGCCGCTCCCAGCGGCAGCATGCCGCCGATCACGATCAGGCTCTGCCAGTTGACCGCGCGATAGGCCTCGTCCATCGAGACGCAGCGGGACACCACCATCGCCAGCGCCGCCATCATCGCGGCGATTGCGGTGGGCACCAGGTTGCCGATCATCAGCAGCAGCATGACCGCGGTGATCGCCAGGGCCAGCGGCGCCTGCCGCCTTGCCGGGGCGACCTCGGCGAGTTCGCGCGGCACGCCCAGCACGAGAAGGTCGCGCGGCTCGGAGCCGCGCAGGCGGGCGATCGCCTCCCACCCGCCGGCGACCAGCAGCGCGTCGCCGGCTTCCAGCACCGTGTCGGCGCCGACCGAGGCCAGCGCCGCGCCCTGGCGGCGCAGGCCGACCACGGCGACGCCGAGGCGCCGGCGCAGTTCGGCGTGCGCCGGGGTTTGCCCGGCCAGCGAGGAGCCCGGCGGCACCAGCATTTCAGCCAGTCCCAGTTCGCGCGGCAGTTGCGGCTCCGCGTTGTCGAACGGCAGGGGTTCCAGGTGCTCGGCGGCAGCGGCGGCGGTGATCGTCGCCGGGGCGCCGGCGGCCAGCAGCACGTCGCCCGCCCGCATCGCGGTGTCGATCAGCGCCGGCAGCACCAGCGTGGCGAAGCGGCCCTGCCGCTCGATGCCGATGACGGTCAGGCCGTGCCGGCTGATCAGCCGCGCCTCGGCCAGCGACTGGCCGCCGAGCGGGCTGTCCGCCGCCACCCGCAGCCGCACCAGGCGGCTGCCGGCGGCGTAATCGGCGGCGATCGCCTCCATGCTGCGCCAGCCGCCGCCGGGTGCCGCCGATGGCGCGCGGTCGGGCAGGGTGCGGCGGCCGACCGCGATCATCCAGGCGATGGCGAGGACCAGGATCAGGCCGCCGATCGGGGTGAAGGCGAAGAAGCCGAAGGAGGGCAGCCCGGCGGCGGTAAGCTGCGCCGCGGCCACCATGTTGGGCGGGGTGCCGATCAGCGTCAGCATGCCGCCAACCAGTGCGGCCACGGCCAGCGGCATCAGCAGGCGCGACGGGCTGGTGCCGAGGCGGAGCGCGATGCTGGTGGCGATCGGGATGAAAATCGCCACCGCGCCGGTGGAACTCATCACCGCCGAGAGGGCGGCGACCGCCAGCATCATCAGGGTGAGCAGGGTCGCCTCGCTGCCGGAGCCGACATGCAGCAGGCGCGTGCCGACCGCGGCGGCGACGCCGCTGCGCGCAAGCCCCTCGCCGACGACGAACAGGGCGGCGATGAGCACGATAACGGGGTCGCCGAACCCGGCGAAGGCTTCCTGCACGGGGAGGATGCCGCAGAGCGGCAGGGCCATGACGACCAGCAGGGCGACGACATCGAGCCGCACGCGGTCGCTGGCGAACAGGGCGATGGTGCCGGCCAGCAGGATAAAGACGCTGATCATCGGGCCGCCTGGGAAAATGGTGGGCGATACTGGGATTGAACCAGTGACCTCCCCCGTGTCAGGGGGGCGCTCTCCCGCTGAGCTAATCGCCCGGTGGCCGCTTGGGTGGGCGGTGTCCTAGGGTCTTCCGGGCCGGCGTGCAAGCCCCCGAGACGATTGGGTGAAGAAAGTAAGGCCAGGGGCTCTGCCCCTGGACCCCGCTAAGGGCGGAGCCCTTAGAACCCATTCGTTTAGACAGTTGTTATGAGAGGGGGGTGAGGAGATGCATCGGCCCCTCCTCACCCCCCTCTCATAACAACCGTCCAAGTGATGGGGTCCAGGGGCCTCTCGGCCGTCGCGCCGAAGGCGCGCTACGCGCGACGGCGGGTCCAGGGCAGAGCCCTGGCCTTGCTTTCTTCCCCCGATTGCCCCGTACCATCGCCGCGTGCGCTCGCTCCGTTCCCGTCTCGCCCTGCTCTGGCTGCTGTCGCTCGCCGCCTCGCTGGCGGTGGGGGTGCTGCTTGTTTCGCTGTACCGCCAGTCGACGGCGGCGCAGGCGGCGCGCGCCGAGGCGGTGGCGGCGCGCGCCTGCGACCTGGTGACCGAGCGCTGGAATTTCTATTCCGCCGGCTGGGCCGGCCCCGCCCCGCCCGCCGGCGATGCCCCGTTCCGGCGCGACCTGCAAAGCCTGCTCGCCATCGCCCTGCCGCCCGGCCCGCCGCTGGAGGCCGGCATCTGGCGGGAGGGGGAAGGCGTGCTCGCCGCCGTCGGCAACCGCCCGGCCGGCCTGAGCGCGGCGGTCGGCGACACCGCCGCGGAGGCGGTGGGCGAGGACCGCACGGCGACGGCATGGGCCGAGACCGCGCTGGGTCCGGTCGGGCTGGCCTCCTGCCCGCTGGCGGGGCCCGTGCCGGGGCTGGCGGCCTATGCCGCGGTGCCGCTGCTGGGCGCCCCCGGCCCGGTGGTGCTGCAGGCCGGTCTGGCGGTGCTGCTCGGGCTGATGCTGGCGATGACGGCGCTGCTGACCTGGCTGCAGCTGTCCTGGGCGCGCCATGTCCGCGGCATCGAGACGGCGCTGGCCCGCCACGAGGCCGGTCCGCTGCCGCGCCTGGCCGCTACCGGGGAGCGCGAGCTGGACCGCATCATCGCTGCGTTGAACACCGCCGGCGACCGGCTGGCCGAGGCGCAGCAGCGTTCGGAGGCGCTGGCGGCCCGGGTCGCCCTGTCGGAGCGGCTGGCCGCGCTGGGGCGGGTCGCCGCCGGGGTGGCGCACGAAATCCGCAACCCGATCGCCGCCATGCGCCTGCGCGCCGAAAACGCGCTGGCGGGCGACGATGCCCGCCGCCGCACCGCGCTGGAAGCCATCCTGGCGCAGATCGCCCGGCTCGACCGGCTGATCGATGAGCTGCTCGCCATGACCCAACGCCGCACGCCGCAACCCGAGACGGTCGATCTTTTGTCGTTCCTCCAGTCCTGCGCGGCCGACCATCCTGGTGTCACGGTGCAGGCGCCGGCGGATACGCGGGTTGTGCTTGATCCCGCGCTGACCCGGCGGGCGCTGGATTCGCTGCTGACCAATGCGCGCCAGCATTCCCCCGCCGGGGGAAAAGTGATCCTGCGCGGCAGCGTCACCGGCCGCACGCTGCGCATCGAGGTGCAGGATAGCGGGCCGGGGGTGGCGAAGGCGCTGCGGGGAACGCTGTTCGAGCCTTTCGTCACCGGCCGCGCCGACGGCACCGGGCTCGGCCTGTCGATCGCCCGCGAACTGACCGAAGCGCAAGGCGGCAGGCTGCTGCTGGCGGAGCCAGGCGGCGACGGCATCGGTGCCACCTTTGGGTTGGAGATTGCATGGCCCGCATCCTGATCGTCGACGATGACACGGCGCTGCGCGAGGGCATGGCCGAGACCATCGGCGACCTCGGCCACGACCCGGTGGAGGCCGCGGACGGCGAGGCGGCGCTGGCGCGGCTGGCGCGCGGGGGGATCGACGTCGTGCTGCTCGACCTGCGCATGCCGGGCATTGACGGCATCGAGGTGCTGCGCCGCCTGCGCGGCCTGCCCAGCCCCCCGCCGGTGGCGGTGCTGACCGCCGTGCCGACCGCGGGCAACACGATCGAGGCGATGCGGCTGGGCGCCGTCGATCACCTCGCCAAGCCGGTCGGGCGCGATGACCTCGCCGGCCTGATCGCCCGCATGCTGCCGGCCCCGGGACCGGCGGCCGTGCCGGCAACCGAGGCCGGTGAGGACGAACTGGTCGGCTCCTCGGCGCCGATGCGCGAAGTACAGAAATCCATCGGCCGGCTGGCCGACAGCGAGACGACGGTGCTGATTACCGGCGAGACCGGCACCGGCAAGGAGGTGGTGGCGCGCGCGATCCATCGCCATGGCCGGCGCGGCGGCCGGGCCTTCGTGGCGGTGAACTGCGCCGCCATCCCGGCCGCTTTGCTGGAAAGCCAGTTGTTCGGCCATGCCCGCGGCGCCTTCACCGGCGCCATCGCCGACCGCGCCGGCAGCTTCCGCGAGGCCGATGGCGGCACCCTGTTCCTCGACGAGGTCGGCGACATGGACCTTGCCATGCAGGCCAAGCTGCTGCGGGTGCTGCAGGACCGGATGGTGGTGCCGGTGGGTGGCAAGCCGGTGGCGGTGGATGCGCGCATCCTGGCGGCGACCCATCGCGATTTGCGCGCCATGGTCGGGCGCGGCGCCTTCCGGGAGGATCTGTTCTACCGCATCGGCGTGGTGCCGGTGCATCTGGCGCCGCTGCGCGAACGGCTGTCGGATATTCTGCCGCTGGCGGAGCATTTCCTGGCGCGTGCCGGCGGCGCGCGGCGGTTGTCGGCCGAGGCGGCTTCCCGGCTGCTGGCGCATCCCTGGCCCGGCAATGTGCGCGAACTGCGCAACGCCATGGAACGCGCCGCCGTGCTGGCGCCGCTGCCGGTGCTGTCCGCCGCCGATTTCGCCTTCCTCGCCGGCGAGGGCGCGGCGCCGGTGGGCGCGCCGGCGGCGGACTGGCTCGCCGGCGACCTGCCCGGCGCGGTCGCCCGGCTGGAGACGGAGATGATCCGCCGGGCGCTGGCCGCCTGTGGCGGCAACCGGGCCGAGACGGCGCGGCGGCTGAATATCCATCGCCAGTTGCTGTATGAGAAAATGCGGCGCTACGGGCTGGAGGTGTCCGCAAGCCGGACAGGCGCCGTCCTGGAGCCGGACGTGCCGCCGCCGTCCGGAGAGCCGAAACGTCCATAATAACAAAGACATATCCTCTGGCATGGGGCTTGCGGTGCAGGCGGTATGGGCCATCCGGGCCCGCACGGAGGATAGGATGAAATTACGGTACGCCCTGCTCGCCGCCACGTTGATCACCGCCGGCATATCCGGCGTGGCGCTGGCGCAGAAGGGGCCGGTTTACGACCCGGCGCAGTTGCCCGAGGTCAAGGGTAAGGTGGCGCAATACCTGCTAACCCCTCGCGGCGATGTCGATGGTTTCCTGCTCGCCGACGGCACCGAGGTGCATGTCGCCCCGCATCTTTCCACCCAGCTCGTCTTTTCGGTCAAGCCGGGCGATGCGGTGACGATCCATGGGCTGAAGGCGAAAGAAGCGCCGCTGGTGCTGGCCGCCTCGGTCACCAACGACGCCACCGGCACCACCCTGTTGTCCGGCCCGCCCGGGCGGCATGGTGGGCCGTCACCGGCGGAGGCGACGGGAAAGGTGAAGGCGCAACTGCACTCGCCGCACGGCGATGTGGACGGCGTGTTGCTGGAAGACGGCACGATCATCCGTCTGCCGCCGCCTGAGGCGCAGAAATTCGCCGCCGAACTGGCCGACGGCAAGACGGTGTTCGCGCGTGGCTTCGGCAGCGACAGTCCGCTCGGCAAGGTGGTGGCGGCGACGGCGCTGGGCGTCGACAAGGACCACACCCAGCCGGTCGCCTTCCCGCATCCGGGCGGCCCCGGCTTTGGCCCCGGCGAGCACATGCATGGCCACGGGCCGTGGCATGGCGGTCCGGAAGGTGGCCCCGGCCGCCCGGGACCGGAGGGTCCTGGCGCGCCGCCGCCGCCGGCTGAACAGGAGTAACCCAGCCGATCCCGCCCCGGGCATTTGTCCCGGGGCGGGTTGCTTTCGTGGGCCGGCCGGTCGTCAGGCCGCCTGGCGCTGGAGCGAGGCCGCGATGTCGGCGGTCGCATCGGTGATCGGCTGAATGCCGAAGCGTTCCACCAGCACCCCGATGAGCGCGGGGGTGAGGAAGGCCGGCAGGGTCGGGCCGAGGCGGATGTTGCGCACCCCGAGCGCCATCAGCGTCAGCAGCACGGCGACCGCCTTCTGCTCGAACCAGGAGATCACCAGCGACAGCGGCAATTCGTTGACGCCGCAGTTGAAGGCGCCGGCCAGCGCGGTGGCGATGGCAATCGCCGAGTAGCTGTCGTTGCACTGGCCGAGATCGAGCAGCCGCGGAATGCCGCCGATGTCACCGAACGCATGCCGGTTGAAGCGGAACTTGCCGCAACCGAGCGTCAGCACGACGCTGTCATGCGGCACCGCCTCGGCGAAATCGGTGAAGTAGTTGCGGCCGGAGGCGGCGCCGTCGCAGCCGCCGACCAGGAAGAAATGACGGATCGCGCCGGTCTTTACGGCCTCAACCACCTTGTCGGCCACGCCGAGCACGGCGGTGCGGGCAAAGCCGATCGTGACTGTCTCGGCCGGCGCATCCTCGGTGAACCCCGGCGCCGCGCGGGCGGCGGCCAGCACCGGCGCGAAATCACCCTCCTCCAGATGCCGCACGCCGGGCCAGCCCACCGGTCCGAGCGTGTAGATCCGCTCGCTGTATGACGAGTGCGGCCGGATGATGCAGTTCGACGTCATGACGATCGGGCCGGGAAAGCGCGCGAACTCGATCCGCTGGTCCTGCCAGGCGCCGCCATAGTTGCCGGCCAGATGCGGATAGGCCTTGAGCTTCGGGTAGGCATTCGCCGGCAATAGTTCGCCATGGGTGTAGACGTTGATCCCCTGGCCGGCGGTCGCTTCCAGCAGGGCGAGCAGGTCCTTCAGGTCGTGGCCCGATGCGAGGATCGCCTTGCCGCGCACCGGCGTCATCCGCACCAATGTGGGCTCGGGGATGCCGAAAATGCCGGTATTGGCGGCGTCGAGGGTTTCCATCACCGTCAGATTGAGCCGGCCGAGTTCCAGCGCCTGTTCAAGCAGCGCTTCACTGTCGGTCGGACCGCCGGCGAGGAAGACCAGCGCCCGTTCCACCCCGGCATGGATGTCGTCACGCTCGAAGCCGAGAACCTGGGCGTGATAGGCGTAGGCGCAGACGCCCTTGAGCCCGAACAGAACGAGGGCGCGCAGGCCGATGATGTCGTCCCCGACCAAATCCCGGCCCGCCAGGACGCCGACGCCGGCCGCCTGTGCCAGCATGCCGTTCAGGTCGGCGGCGGGCGCGAAAGCGGCCGGGCCGTTCAGTGCTTCCGGTGTCTGGCCGAGACGTTCCGCCTGTGCCGCGGCGGCGTCGCGAAGGCGGTCGCGGACTGCGGCGGCCTGCTGGATCAGCGGCACGAAGCGGGCGGCATCGAAATTGACGTTGGTCAGGGTGCTGAACACGGCATGCAGGATGAAGCGGCGCGCCTCCTGGTCCACCACGCCGAGTTGCCGGGCGGCGCTGGCATGTTGCGCCACACCCTCGACGGCATAGAGCAGAAGATCCTGCAGATCAGCGGTGGGGGCGTCCTTGCCGCACAGGCCCTTGCCTGAGGCACAGCCGTCACCATTACTGGATCGTTCGGTCTGTTCGCATTGGTTGCAGAACATGAGGCGCATTTCCTTGGGAGGTTGGGAAGTCTCGTGCGTTCGCATCCGCCGGATACCCTGACGGTTACACTCACTCTGTTTTGGATTGGTCTCTGTCGTTCTTATGAAATACGAGTCGCCATGGCGGCTCGTTTGCGGAAATGCTGGGCGTCGGGGCTTAATTGGTATCTTCGATACCACTTCTCATGCCAGCGCATTGTGGTGCTGTCAATACCAAATTCGCCCGGGAAGGGCGAACCCCAGGGTAATCGGGTTAAGGAAGGCCAGGGCTCTGCCCTGGACCCGCCGTCGCGCGCAGCGCGCCTTCGGCGCGACGGCCGAGAGGCCCCTGGACCCCATCACTTAAAGGGCTTTGGGAAGAGGGGGGTGAGGAGATGCTGCGGCCCCTCCTCACCCCCCTCTTCCCAAAGCCCTTAAAACGAATGGGTTCTAAGGGCTCCGCCCTTAGCGGGGTCCAGGGGCAGAGCCCCTGGCCTTCCTTAACCCGATTGCCCTGAGGCCGCCGCGATCGCCCGCCGGCACCGTTCCCGCGCCGCCTCACGCAACCGCTGCAACCCGCAGCCGGCCCGCATCGCCGCCAGCGCCGCATCCTCGTCGGCGTCCTCGCGCAGGCATTCGCGCGCCAGCACGGTCAGTTCCTCCATCGGAATCTCCGCCGGGTCCCGCGATTGTCCGGACGGCGGGTGGCGGAAGCGGTCCCACGCGGCCGGGGCAATTCCGGCCGGCCAGACGAAAATGCCGACATCCTCGCGGCTTTGGGCACAGTCGGGCGGGATGGCGGCGATGATGCGCGCCTGGATGTCCCGCCCGGCGCGCTGAAACCCGTGCGCCCGCGCGATGATCTGGATCAGCTGGCTCTGCAGCAGCGGCCCCTGCGCCGAAACCGTCGCCTGGATCATCGCGGTCAGGCGTGGGCCGTAGCTGTCCTCGGTGAACCGTTCCGGCTCCGCCGCCGCCGGTGCCACGCCGGCGCGATGGGCGCGCGCCTCGGACAGCGCAACTTCCAGGGCGTCATGCAGCCGGTCAGCCTCGCGCGCCGCCCGGGTCCACCAGTCGAGCGACCATACCCGCAGGATGCGCCAGCCCAGCCCCTCCAGCACGATCTGGCGCAACCGGTCGCGGTCGCGGGCGGAGGCGCTGCGGTGATAGGTGGCGCCGTCGCACTCCACCCCGGCCAGGAAGCTGCCGGGCACGTCCGGGTCCACCACGCCGAGATCGATCCGGAAGCCGGAGACGCCGATCTGCGCCTGCACCACCCAGCCGCGCGCGCGCAGCCGGTCCGCCACCGACGCCTCGAACAGGCTCCCGGGCGCGCCGGGCGGCGCGGCGGCGGCGATGGCGAGGGCGGGCGCGCCGCGCTCGGCGAAGGCGAGAAACTGTTTCAAATGGGCGACGCCGAGCGCCGAGCTGCGCGCCAGATCGATCTGGTCCGCCAGCAGGCTGCCGAACACCACCAGCGATTGCCGGGCGCGGGTGATCGCCACGTTCAGCCGCCGCTCGCCGCCGGCCTGGTTCAGCGGACCGAAATTCAGCGCCAGCCGGCCGGTCGCGTCCGGCCCGTAGGTGAGCGAGAACAGCATGGTGTCGCGTTCCTCGCCCTGCACGCCCTCAAGGTTCTTCACCAGCACCGGCTCGGGCGTATCCTCGGCGAAGCACGGCTCCAGCGACGGGTCGTCGCGCCGGGCGGCGTCCAGCATGTCCTCGATCAGCCGTTGCTGCTCGGCGTTGAAGGTGACGATGCCGACCGAGCGCGCCGGCCCGCCGGCCAGGCCCTGGCGCAGCACCGAAAGCGTCTCGGCGACCACCGCGCGCGCCTCCATTTCGTTGGTGCGTGCCCCGGCGCGGGCATAGACGCCGTCCGGCACGTGACGGAACGACACCGCGGTGTCGCGCGTCACCGGCGAGGGGAAGGTCACCAGCCGGCCGCCGTAATAGGCCTGGTTGGAGAAGGCGATCAGGCTCTCATGGCGGCTGCGGTAATGCCAGGTCAGCTCGACCGCCGGGATACCGGCGCCGAGGCATTCATCGAGGATGGATTCCAGATCCTCGATCTCGACCGTCTCGCCGCCGCCGGCTTCCTCGGGCAATTGCCGTTCGAAGAAGCGCGTCGGCGGCAATTGTTTCGGATCGCCGACCACCACCACCTGCCGGCCGCGGCCGATCACCCCGATCGCGTCCCAGGTGGGAATCTGCGAGGCCTCATCGAAGATAACCAGGTCGAACGGTTCGGCCTCGGCGGGCAGGTATTGCGCCACCGAAAGCGAACTCATCATCAGGCACGGCGTCAGCCGGCGCAGCGCCCGCGGCATCCGCGCGGCGAGTTGGCGCACCGGCAGATGCCGCTGGCGCTTGGCCAGTTCGCGCGCCAGCACGGCGTATTCCGGATCGCCCGCGCGTTGGGCCGCGTCCGGAATGCCGCCAGCCAGCCGTGCCCGCGCCAGAAGCGAGGCCAGCCCCAGCAGCCGCGTATCCAGCGCGCGGAACCGCTCGATGCGGGTCTGGTGCTGGGCGGCGACGAAGCGGCGCAGCCGGGGGGCGTTGGCGACCGCGCGGCCGATCCACCAGCGGGCGTAGTTCGCCTCGAACACCAGGGCGGCATCGCCGGGCGCCACGCTGCCGGTTTCCAGCGCCCGCGACAGCGGGGCGAGCCCGGCCGCCTCCATGTGCCGGGCGACGCCGCGCCAGGTGCACCAGTCGCGCAGCAGCGCCGCATTCCCGGCCCAGCCCCGCAGATGCGCGGCCAGGGCGGGCGCCCAGTCGGGCCGGGCCGGGTCGAGAATGGCGGACGGGTCCGCGCCGCAGAGCGGTGCCAGCCCGCGCAGCGCCGTGCGCAGCTCCGCCCGGGCGGCCCGCAGCCGGCCGAGCGCCGCGCCCACCGGCCCCGAAGGCGCCAGCAGATCGGCCGCCTCGCCGAGCAGCCGGCGTAGCTGCGCGCGCAACGCCACCAGGGAGGCCGGGTCGGGCGCGCAGGCAGCGGCGGCGGCGCGCAGGCGGTTGGCCCAGGCATGCTGGGCCTCGAGGCGGGCGAAATCGGTGGCCAGCCCGGCCCAGCGGGGACCGAAGATGGCGGCAAGCCGGGCGCCCGACGCCGACACCGCGGCCTCGATCTGCTGCAGCTCGACCAGCCGCCCCAGTTCCGCCGCGCAATCGCGCGGCAGTTTTGCATCCGCCACGGCGGCAAGGCGCTGGCGCAGGCTCCGGCGGGCGAGCAGGCGGCGGATCGCCCACTGGGTGGCCGTCCGCCGCCACGCCGCTTCAAGCGCCGCGAGGGGCAGCGCCATCACCTCCGGCCGCCAGGTGGTTTGCAGCCCGCCGCGCAGGTCGCGGTGCCGCATCGCCTGCGCCGCCGCGGTCCGCACCGCCGCCAGCGTGGCATCGGCCTCCGCAGCGAGTGCCCAGGCGGCACCGGCGGCCGCCGGCTCCAGCAGGATACCGGCCAGCGTGTCCAGCGCCGTGATCGCCGGGCGCGACGGCGGCGGCACCGCCAGCCCGAGCGCCCGCGCCGCGGCGGCCGCGATATCGGGCAGCGCCGAGAGACGGTCGGCGGCAGCCCCGGCGGCTTCCAGCAGGCTCGCCTGCCAGGGCGCCGTCCACTCGGTCGCGGCGATGCCCGCCAGCGCCGGCGCGCCCACGACGTCGCCAAGTTGCACCCGCGTCGCGGCGGCCTCCTCGACCTGCTCGACCAGCCGCCGCACGTCAGCGGCATCATGCGTGTCGGTGTCCGGCCAGGCGAAGGCGATCACCGGCACGGCATCGGCCTCGGCGCGCAGCACGCAGCCGATGGCGCGGAACGGCGTCCAGCCGTTGCGGCCGCTTCGGTGCAAATCCTGCACGTAGCCGTTCAGCTCGGCGCGCAGCCCGGCGGCGGCTTCGTTGGCGCCGTGCCAGTCCTGCGGATCGAACGCCTCCGCCGCAAGCTGGGCACGGTTCAGCTGCTCCAGCACGGCCAGCTTGCTGGTTCGGGCGGAAAACAGATCGAGGCAGAAATCGCCCAGCCCGACCTGCTGCAGGCGCCGCTGCACCACTTCCAGCGCCGCCCGTTTCTCGGCCACGAACAGCACGCTGCGGCCCTGGGCGAGGCTGTTGACGATGATGTTGGCGATGGTCTGGCTTTTGCCGGTGCCGGGCGGCCCGATCAGCACGAAGCTTTTTCCGGCCGCCGCCGTGGCGACTGCGCGCAGTTGCGAGGTATCGGCCTCCAGCGGGCAGACCAGTCTCGGCCATGGCGGCATCGATGTCCGGCGATGGCGGCGCGGCTTGCGGGGCGGCGGCGGTGGGGCCGTCCATCAGCCGGCGTGCCACCTCGCTCTGGCGCAGCGCATCGGCGCGCTCGCCGAGGTCCTTCCACATCAGGAATTTCGTGAACGACAGGTTGGTCAGGGCGACATCGTCGGTCACCTCCCACCCCGGCAGGTCGCGCAGCTTCGCGCGCAGAGTGTCGAGCACGCCCTGCACGTCCAGGCCGGATTCGTCCTCGGGCGGCCGTTCGGCTTCCAGCGCCGGGAAGCGGAGGGCGAAATCCTGTTTGAGCAGTTCCAGCAGGGTGGTGTTGAGGCGGGTCTCGTCGTCATGCATCCGCAACGAGAAGCCGGCGCGCAAACTCGGCCGCTCCAGCACCACCGGCACCAGAATAACGGGCGCGCGATAAGGGATGTCCTTGCCCTTCGGCCGCCAGAGCAGCGCGCCGATGGTCAGGAACAGCGTGTTGGCGCCGCCTTCCTGCCGGGCGGCGCGGGCGGTGCGGTAGATTTCGGTCAACACCGAAGTCAGCGACGCGTCATCCTGCCCGGCGACCAGTTCCCGCCGCGCCAGGGCTTCCTGCGCGAAGGCACGGTCGGCCGGCTCCTGCAGGCGGGCGCGGTGCAGGCCCGCACTGCGCGGGTCGGCGCCGGTCATCAGCGCCGGCCAGGCACGGAAGCGCAGCGGTGCCGAGCGGGCCGGGCCGCGCATCTGCGCCAGCATATCCTCCAGCCGGGCGGGTTCGGGGCAGTCGATGGCGAGCGCCTGCTTGCCGCCGGTGCGCAGATTCAGCAGCCGGTTGCGACCGGACAAATCGAGCAGCCGCTTGCGCCAGATTTCCAGGCGATCCGCCGGCGTGGCCGGCACTTCCTCCGGCGCCAGGAAAATCTCCTCGTTCAGCTTCGGTGGCGCCTCCCGCGGCAGCGCCGGCAGGGCGGCGGGCACCGGTGGCGGCGTGACGGCGGCGGCGGCTGACATCGGGCGGATGCGGCGCTGGCGGGCGCGGCTGATGTCGATGACGACCTCGAAGGCGTTGTCTTTCTCCGATGCGACGTTCTCGCGGCCGGCCTCGCAGGCGCGGGTGAATCCGGTGCGGCCGGTGCCGCAGACCAGCGTGGTTTCGAACAGCAGCAGATCGTGCAGGGCCAGCCGCGTGCGCAGGCCGGGCGCATCGTCGGCGACCGAGCCGCCGAAATCGTGCCGGGCCAGCCACAGCCCGGCGAAGGCGTGCGCCTGCGTCACCACGATCACCGGGCGCAGCCCCATCGCCTCGATGCAGGCGGCGAACAGCACCGACAGATCGAGGCAGGTCGCCAGCCGGTCGGCCACCACCTGGCGCGGCGGGCGGATGCGCTGGCCGGTCTGCTCGAACGAGGGCGGCGGGTTCACGTAGCGGATGTCCAGCCCGCACACCGCCCGCCACAGCGCCTCCATTTGTTCCCAGATGCGCACCTTGGTGGTGGCCTGGGCGCCCTCCAGCCCATCCGGCCGGCCATCCGCCCGCAACTGGTCCGAGGCACGCCGCAGCAGCGGGGCCACCGCCGGATCGTTGGGCTCGACGAAAGCGGCCAGCAGGTCGGGGATGCCGCCGGTGCCACCCCATTCATTGGCCGCCAGCACCCGGATGCCGGTGCGCAAAACGGCCAGCACTTCGCCGTCCGGCGCGTCGCGGCGGGCGGTGAGCACCGCCTCGGCGCGGGTCGCCTCGGTCAGTCCGGCGAGCATGGCGCCGTCGAGGTCAATGTCGGGATCGGCAACGGCACGCGCCTGCCCGGCCCCCACGCCCTGCAACCGCCACGAATGCGGGCGGATGACCGGCGGGGCGCAGGCGAGGTTGATCACCACATCCCCCGGCGCCTGCGTTGGCGCGGCGGTAAAGACCAGCCCGGTGAGCACCGGCACATGGTTGTGCCACAGCGCCACGTTCACCGCCGGCTGCAGGGTGGCGGTCAGCCGGGGGAGCGGTTCGGGCGCTGAGCGGTCGTCCATCTTCCGTCCGTCGATTCCGGCGCCGAACATCGGGCAGGCGATGGCGGTGCGCAAGGATGGGCAATGGGGTGAAAGGAAGGCCAGGGCTCTGCCCTGGACCCGCTAAGGGCGGAGCCCTTAGAACCCATTCGTTTAGAGGGTCTTGGGTAAAGAGGGGGGTGAGGAGGAGCCGATGCATCTCCTCACCCCCCTCTTTACCCAAGACCTTCTAAGTGATGGGGTCCAGGGGCCTCTCGGCCCTTGGCGGGTCCAGGGCAGAGCCCTGGCCTTCCTTCACCCGATTGCCCGTGCCAGCGTCCGCCCGCGCACGAGATCGGCGCCTTTCTCGCCGATCATGATGCAGGCTGCATTGGTATTGCCGGACACCAGTGTCGGCATGATCGACCCGTCCGCCACCAGCAGACCGGCGAGGCCGTGCACTTCCAGCCGGTCGTTCACCACCGCCAGGGCATCCCGCCCCATCCTGCAGGTGCCGACCGGATGAAACAGCGTCGCACCGAAAGCCCGCGCGTAATCCATCAGCTCGGCATCGGTCTGTATTTGTTCGCCCGGCATATACTCGCTGGCGATGAACTGCCGCAGCACGGGCTGGGCGGCGATGCGTCGGCCCAGGTGCAGGCCGGCCAGCAGCGTCTGCCGGTCCAGTTCGGTCGCCAGGTAATTCGGATGAATGGCCGGGGCCGCCAGCGGATCGGGCGATTTCAGGGTGATGTTGCCCCGGCTTTCCGGCCGCAACTGGCAGACATGCTGGGTGAAGCCGGAATGCTTGTGCAGCCCTTCCGCCGGGCGGTCGGCGGAGAAACCGATATAGTGGAACTGCACGTCCGGCGTCGGCAGGTCGGGGCGCGTTTTCGCGAAGATCGCCACCTCGGCGGCGCTGACCGTCAGCGGCCCGGTGCGGAACAACGCATACTGCGCCGCCATGCGCGCCATTTTCCACCGGCTCATCATGATGTCGTTCACGGTGATCGGGAACCGGCAGCGATAGGTCAAGCGGGTCTGGAAATGATCCTGCAGGTTGCGGCCGACGCCAGGCAGATCGTGCAGCACCGGAAGGCCCATCGCCTGCAGCGACGCCGCCGGCCCCACGCCCGACAACAGCAGCAGTTGCGGCGAGTTGATCGCGCCGCCGCACAGAATCACCTCGCGGCGCGCCCGCACGGTTATCTGTTTCCCGGCCCGGCTGACCACCACGCCCACCGCGCGGCGCCCCTCGAACAGCACGCGTTCGGCGTGCGCGTGGGTCAGCACGCGCAGATTCGGCCGCCGCATCGCCGGTTTCAGGAACGCCACCGCCGCCGAGCAGCGCCGGCCGTTGCGCGACGTGGTCTGGAAATACGCCGTTCCCTCCTGCATTCGTCCGTTATAGTCGGGGTTGCGCGGCAGGCCGGTTTCGATGGCCGCCTGCAGATAGGCCGCGCTGAGCGGATTCGGGTGGCTGATATCCGATACCGTCAGCGGTCCGTCGCGCCCGCGCAACGCGTCGTCGCCCGGTCCCACGCGCCCCTCGCTGCGCCGGAAATACGGCAGCACATCCTCGTAGGCCCAGCCGACATTGCCGAGCTGGCGCCAGTGATCGAAATCCTCCGGCTGGCCGCGCACATATAGCAGCCCGTTGATGGATGACGAACCGCCCAGCACTTTTCCGCGCGGCCAGAAGAAGCGGCGATGGTGCATTCCCGGGTCGGGCTCGGTTTCATACATCCAGTTGACCCGCTTGTCGGCGATGGTGCGGCCGTAGCCCAGCGGCACATGAATCCACGGATTCCGGTCCGGCCCGCCGGCCTCCAGCACGACCACCTGCCGGGCCGGGTCCTCGCTCAGCCGCGCCGCCACCACGCAGCCGGCCGAGCCGGCGCCGACAACGATGCTGTCCGCCTCGATCGTTTGCACGTTGCTTCTCCGTTCCGCCGGGTTGCGGCTGGCCTATGCCACCGGTTTGTCGTCGCGACGCGGAAGGCAAATTCCTCTGGCGTGAAGCTCAGGTCCATGCCTTCCTCCGGCGTCCGGTGTCGCCTCCACAACGGTTCATTCGCAGTGTCGCGATCGGGCAGATGCGACGTCAACAATCCGTTCTCCGGGAATCCCATCTCATGTCGCTCCCCGCCGTGCTGCAGGGTCTGGCCTTGCCGGTGATCGGCGCCCCGATGTTCATCGTGTCAACGCCGGAGCTGGTGATTGCCCAATGCAAGGCCGGCATCGTCGGCAGCTTTCCGGCGCTGAACGCCCGCCCCGCCGAGCAGCTGGACGAATGGCTGCGCCGCATCGCCGGCGAACTGGGCGAGCACAACGCGAAACATCCCGACCGCCCGGCCGCGCCCTTCGCGGTCAATCAGATCGTGCACCGTTCCAACGCGCGGCTGCAGCACGACATGGAAACCTGCGTGCGCCATCAGGTGCCGATCATGATCACCTCGCTCGGCGCCCGCGAGGACGTTTATCAGGCGGCGCATTCCTATGGCGGGGTGGTGCTGCACGATGTCATCACCGATGCATTCGCACGCAAGGCAATCGAGAAGGGCGCGGACGGGCTGATCGCGGTGGCGGCCGGTGCCGGCGGCCATGCCGGCACGATTTCACCGTTTGCGCTGGTGCAGGAAATCCGGGCGTGGTTCGACGGCCCGCTGGCGCTGTCCGGCGCCATCGCCACCGGCGGCGCGGTGCTGGCGGCGCAGGCGATGGGGGCCGATTTCGCCTATATCGGCTCAGCCTTCATCGCCACGGATGAGGCCAATGCCGCCGCCGACTACAAGCAGGCGATTGTCGACTCCGCTGCCTCCGACATCGTCTACACCAACCTGATCACCGGGGTGCACGGCAACTACCTCAAGCCCAGCCTTCGCGCAGCCGGCCTCGATCCGGACAATCTGCCGGATTCCGACCCCTCGAAGATGGATTTCTCCGGCAGCGCGGCGAAGGCGTGGAAGGACATCTGGGGCTCGGGCCAGGGCATCGGGGCGGTGCGGGCGGTGGTGCCGGCGGCCGAACTGGTGGCGCGGCTGGCGCGGGAATACGGCGCCGCCCGCGCCCGCCTCGCCCTTTGATCAGGTTTCCCCGTACGGCTTGAACCCCATCGCCACGCCGTTCATGCAATAGCGCTGCCCGGTCGGCTGTGGCCCGTCATTGAACACGTGGCCCAGATGGCCCTGGCAGTTGCGGCAATGCACCTCGGTGCGGGTGGTGAACCAGGACTTGTCGGTGCTGGTTTCCACCGCGCCCTCGATGGGGGCCCAGAAGCTGGGCCAGCCGGTGCCGCTCTCGAATTTCTTGTCATAGGAAAACAATGGCTGGCCGCAGCCGGCGCATACGAACGTGCCGGGGCGCTTTTCGGCGTTCAGCGGGCTGGTGCCGGCGCGCTCGGTGCCATGCTTGCGCAGCACGCGGAACTGCTCGGGGGTGAGGATTTTCTGCCAGTCGGCTTCGGTGCGGGTGATGGTGGTGTTTGTGTCCATGGGGGCTCCTCCGTGTGTGGGGGGATGTGGGGAGGAAGTGAAGGAAGGCCAGGGCTCTGCCCTGGACCCGCCAAGGGGCAGTGGCCCCTTGGAACCCATTCCTTAAGTGATGGGGTCCAGGGGCCTCTCGGCCGTCGCGCCGAAGGCGCGCTGCGCGCGACAGCGGGTCCAGGGCAGAGCCCTGGCCTTTTTCCTTCATCGCGCCACCTATTTGCCCATGCTGGAAACCCTCGTAGCCCTCCTGGCCGCCGCCGCCATCGGAGTCCCCCTCTCCCGCCGCGCCGGTTTCGGCAGCGTGCTCGGCTACCTGCTCGCCGGCGTCGCCATCGGCCCGTCCGGGCTGCGCCTGGTGACCGACCTCAGCGACATCGCCCATGTGTCGGAACTCGGCGTGGTCATGCTGCTGTTCCTGATCGGGCTGGAACTGCGGCCGCAGCGCCTGTGGGTCATGCGACGCGCGGTGTTCGGCCTCGGCACCGCCCAGGTGGCCGTGTGCGCCGCCGTGCTGGCGGCGCTCGCCCATACGGCCGGCATGGCGTGGGCGGGTGCGGCCGTGCTCGGCACCGGCCTGGCCATGTCCTCCACCGCCATCGTGCTGCCGATGCTGGCCGAGCGCGACCTGCTCGGCACCCCGGCGGGCCGCGACGCTTTCGCCGTGCTGCTGTTCCAGGACCTCGCCTTTATCCCGCTGGTCGCCCTGGTGCCGCTGCTCGGCGGCGCCGACGTGCCGGACCACGTGCCCTGGCTCGACGTGGCGCGCGGCGGCGGGGCGATCGTCGCCATCCTGATCGGCGGACGGTTTCTCATCCGCCCGGCATTCCGCGCCATCGGCGGCGCGCGCACGCCGGAGATGTTCACCACCCTGGCCCTGCTGACGGTGGTCGGCGCCGCCGCGCTGGCCAGTGCGGCGGGACTGTCCATGTCGCTCGGCGCCTTCCTGGCCGGCGTGCTGCTGTCCGGCAGCGAATATCGCCACGAGTTGCAGGCCGATATCGAACCGTTCGAGGGCCTGCTGCTCGGCTTCTTCTTCATTTCGGTCGGCATGTCGGCGCGGCTCGACCTGCTGGTGCACGATCCGCTCGGGATTCTGGCAGTCCGTAGGCGCGTTGCTGGCCGCCAAGATCGCGGTGGTGTTCGCGCTCGGCCGGCTCGGACGGTGCGACGCCCTCAACGCGCTGCGCCTGGCGGTCGCGCTGCCGCAGGCCAGCGAGTTTTCCTTCGTGATGTTCGCCGCCGCCGTCGGCGTCGGCGCGCTTTCCGCCGCCTCCGCCGATGCCGCCACGCTGGTGGTGGCGCTGTCCATGGTCGCCACCCCGCTGCTGTTCGCCGCCAGCGAGGCGGTGCTGGTGCCGCGCCTGCGCCGGGCCGAGGCGCCGCAATACGACCCGATCGCGGACGACCACGCCCCGGTGATCATCGCCGGTTTCGGCCGTGTCGGGCAGATCGTCGGCCGGGTGCTGCGCATGCAGGGCATCCGCTTCACCGCGCTGGAGCAGGACCCGGGACAGGTGGATGTGGTCCGGCGTTTCGGCAGCAAGGTGTATTTCGGCGACCCCTCCCGCGCCGATTTGCTGCGCGCCGCCGGCGCCGAGCATGCGCGCGTGCTGGTGGTGGCGATCGACGGCGTGGAGGAGGCGCTGAAAGTGGTCGAAATGGCCCGCCGCATTTTTCCCGACCTGGCGATTGTTTCCCGCGCCCGCAACCGCCGCCACGTGCATCTGCTGATGGACCGCGACATCGAGGGCATCGTGCGCGACACGTTCCACTCCAGCCTGCGGCTGTCGGAACTGGTGCTGGAGGCGCTGCACGTTCCGCATGAGCGCGCCGCCCGCGCGGTGGAGATGTTCCGGGAACACGACGAGCGGCTGCTGGCCGAAACGCATGCGATCTATCGGGACGAAAAAGCGATGATCCAGACGACGCAGCAGGCGGCGGAGGAACTGACCAGCCTGTTCGAGGCCGACCGGCCGGGAACTGAAGCGGACTGACCCGGCGATGAAAGGAAGACTGGTTGTTAACTGACTGCGTCCAGCAGGTTCTTCTGCATCCTGTCGCTGGTTTTGATCAGGGCGGCATTGGCGCTGTAGGAAAACTGCGCCGTCTGCAACGCGATCATTTCCTTGGCCGGATCGACGTTTGGCGTGGCGACAAGGCCGCTCGCATTGGCGTCCGGCGAGGTGGTGCCGGCGGTGGCCAGGTAGGACGGCGTGCGCGGCTGCAGCGTGGAGGTGACGCCGGACCCCGCCGCGCCGCCGGACGAGGAAATCGAAACCACATCCTGCGGCTGAAAGCCGCCATAGGTTCCCCCCGTCGCCGGCAGCGATGAGGTTGAAGTGGCATTGGCGATGTTGCTCGCCGCATTGGCGACGCGCAGCGAAGCATCGTTCAAACCGGACATGGCGATGCTTGTAATGTCAGACATCTCGGATTTCCCTGCATGATCGGGCGGGTTCCGCGGATGAGAGCATTAAACGTTTAAGGATTGTCTAATATCCATTCCACCATCTCAATTCCCGGCGCGGGACGCATCGGCTGGACAGCGCTCAACCGCCAGCGCCGCCCCTACCCCCGCCCCAGCACCTCCATCATTTCGGCAAACTCCCGCTTCGACAGCCCGCTCCCCTCCTGCGTCACCGCCTCCCCCGCCAGCATCTGCCGCAGCACCGCCAGCATCGCCGCCGAGAAGGTCACCGCCCCCAACCGGTAGTCGCGGAACGCGGCAAAGGTCGTCGGCACCCAGGCTTCCAGCGTGGAAAGCATCGCCTCGGCATAGACGCGGATTTCGTACTGGGCGTGCACATCCGCCCGCAGCGACAGAAAATGCAGCAGATTGTGCAGGTCGGTCTTCCAGTACCACTGCGTATAGGTGTTCAGGGTCAAATTCATCCGCGCCAGCTCGCGCGCCAGCCCCAGCCGCGCCGGATCGGCGGGCGTGCCGTCCGTGTCCTCATTCAGCATCGCGACATAGTGATCGTGGCATTCGGAGGCGTCGCGGCGCAGCAGGTCGAGCACCTGCGCCGCCTCCTCGCCTTCCAGCACGGTGCCGCGGCCCTGCCGGTTGACGGCGGATTGCGCCGCCAAATGTTCCGGCGCCGGGATATAGAATTCCCGATCAAGAATGGAATAGCGGGCCGAATATTCGTTCACATTGGCGGTCCGGTGCCGTATCCATTGCCGCGCGACAAAAATCGGCAGCTTCACGTGATACTTGATTTCGCACATCTCAAACGGCGTGGTGTGACGATGGCGCATCAGGTAGCGGATCAGCCCGGCATCCTCACTTACGCGCCGCGTGCCGCGCCCGTACGACACCCGGGCGGCCTGCACCACCGCCCCGTCATCGCCCATATAATCCACTACCCGGATGAACCCGTGGTCGAGCACCGGGATGGCGCGATAGAGAATTTCCTCCAGTGCCGGCACGGTGACCCGGCGGGTCGGGGCGGTCTCGGCCCGCTGCGCCTCGATCTCGGCGCGCTGCTCGTCGGTCAGGCTCATCTCAGGTCACCCCTTCTCTGCGGCCACGCCCTACCCTATATTCGGGCTGCCGGCTTGCCGGCTATGGCGATAAACGGTGCGTGGAATAAGCGTTGTGGACCCGGGGGCAGTGCCCGGCGCCTCCACCAGGTCCCCGGAGAACCGGAGGACAGGTATGGGGGGGCGAAACAGTCTCGACACGCGTGGTAAAGACCCATCTTTTGCCCGGCATGGTACCGCCGTCATCGGGCCGTATGACAAGTGCCAACGACAATATGGCGCTCGCTGTCGCTGCATAAGCGATAAGCGCGGTTCGGGGGGGCACCGGGCAACAGAAGCCCCCCTACTTACCGCCCCATCTTCCCCAGCCCCATCTTCCCCAGCACGGCCCCTTTCGCTAATGGGGGGTGCTCACGCGTGAGGCAGCGATGGAAGATGATCCGACCGGACACGGCGGGCCTACCGGAAACGGCGGGTCGCAGCCCGAGAGCCTGATCCCCTACGACGAGTGGACCGAGGCGGCGTTGCGCCAGGTGATGGTGCGCGCCCTGCAATACGCGGTGGCGCAGGGGCTGCCGGGCAACCACCATTTCTATGTCACCTTCCGCACCGACCACCCCGGCGCCGTCCTGCCGGCCCGGCTGAAGGCCCAGTACCCGCAGGAAATGACCATCGTCCTGCAGCATCAGTTCTGGGACCTCACGGTTGACGAGGCGATGGAGGTGATGACGGTGGGCCTGTCCTTCGGCGGCGTGCCCAGCACGCTGCGCATCCCGCTCGGCGCCATCACCGCCTTCGCCGACCCGCAGGTGCGCTTCGGGCTGAGCTTCCGCGCCGTCATCCCCGCAGCGCCACCCGCGCTCGTGCCGGAGCCCGAGCCCGTCGCCGGGGCGGCGCCGGACTCCGCCGAAGCACCGGCCGACGCGTCCACCCCCCAGGTGGTCAGCCTGGACGCGTTCCGCCGGCGCACCCCGCCAAAAGAAAGCTGAGCCGCGCCGATGAACCATTTGCCGTCCCGGCCGCCCGGCTTCCGCTACACGCCGTTGTTCCCGCTCGGCAACGGCGACCCCACGCCCTGGCGCCGGCTCGACATCGCCGGTCTGTCCACCCTGTGCTGCGACGGGCGGACGGTGCTGAAAATCGCCCCGGAGGCGCTCAGCGAGCTGGCTTTCCAGGCATTCCTGGATGTCGCCGACCTGCTGCGCCCGGCCCACCTGGCGCAGCTGCGCGCCATCCTCGACGATCCCGAGGCCTCGGCCAATGACCGCTTCGTCGCCCTCGACCTGCTGAAGAACGCGGCCATTTCCGCCGGCCGGGTGCTGCCGATGTGCCAGGACACCGGCACCGCCATCGTGGTCGGCAAGAAAGGCCAGCGCGTCTGGGTGGACGGCGACGAGGAGGAGGCGCTGAGCTGGGGGGTGCACCGCACCTACACGGAAGCCAATCTGCGCTATTCGCAGATGGCGCCGCTGTCGATGTTCGACGAGGTCAACACCGGCAACAACCTGCCCGTCCAGTTCGACATCTATGCCGCACCCGGCGAGCACCATGCCGACGAGTTCCATTTTCTGTTCGTGGCCAAGGGCGGCGGCTCGGCCAACAAGACCTTTCTGTTCCAGGAAACCCGGGCGATCCTGTCGCCGGAAAAACTTCTCCATTTCCTGGAGGGAAAGCTTCGCTCGCTCGGCACCTCGGCCTGCCCGCCCTACCATCTCGCCATCGTGATCGGCGGCACCAGCGCGGAATCCACCCTGAAAACGGTCAAGCTGGCCTCGACCAAGTGGCTGGATGCGCTGCCTACCGAAGGCAGCCCGGCCGGCCACGCCTTCCGCGATCGGGACATGGAGCGGCAGGTGCTGGAACTGTCGCGCCGGCTCGGCATCGGCGCCCAGTTCGGCGGGAAATATTTCTGCCATGACGTGCGGGTGGTGCGCCTGCCCCGGCACGGCGCCAGCCTGCCGGTCGGCATCGGCGTCTCCTGCAGCGCCGACCGCCAGATCAAGGCGAAGATCACGCCAGAGGGAATCTTCCTCGAGCAGCTCGAAACCAATCCGGCCAGATACCTGCCCGAGGTCACCGATGACATCCTCGGCGGCGAGGTAGTGCGGATCGACCTCAACCGGCCGATGGACGAGATCCGCCGCCGGTTGTCGCAATACCCGGTCCGCACGCGGCTCTCGCTCACCGGCACCATGGTGGTGGCGCGCGACATCGCCCACGCGAAGCTGAAGCAGCGGCTGGACGAAGGCGGCGGACTGCCGCAATACCTCAAGGACCACCCGGTCTATTACGCCGGCCCGGCGAAAGCGCCGCCGGGCCTGCCCACCGGCAGCTTCGGCCCCACCACCGCCGGGCGCATGGACAGCTACGTCGCCGCTTTCCAGGCAGCGGGCGGCAGCTTCGTCATGCTGGCCAAGGGCAACCGCGGCCGGGCGGTGAAAGAATCCTGCAAGGCCCATGGCGGCTTCTACCTGGGCAGCGTCGGCGGCCCCGCCGCCCGGCTGGCGCAGGACTGCATCCGCAAAGTAACGGTGCTGGAATATCCCGAACTCGGCATGGAGGCGGTCTGGCGCATCGAGGTGGAGGATTTCCCCGCCTTCATCGTCATAGACGACAAGGGCAACGACTTCTACGAGGGATTGGAGTAGAACCCATGCGCTTCGCCGTGGACCGGCTCGACCACCTGGTACTGAACGTCAAGGACATCGAGATCGCCGCCTCCTGGTTCCAGCGCGTGCTGGGCATGGAGGTGGAGACCTTCGGCCGCGACAACCGCACCGCCCTCAAATTCGGCGGCCAGAAGATCAACCTCCGCCCGCTGGACGCCGATGCGATGGAATGGGTGGCCGCGCGGGCGCCGGTGGCCGGGGCGAGCGATCTCTGCTTCGTCAGCGCGGTGCCGATCCCCGACGTGATCGAGCACCTGCACAATTGCGGCGTGACGGTCGAGGTCGGCCCGGTGGAACGGCTGGGCGCGCTGGGTTTCATGACCTCGGTCTATTGCCGCGACCCCGACGGCAATCTGATCGAGATCGGCAGCTATATGAGGGCCTAGACGTGGAGCGCACCCGTATCGTCGGCTACGTCTGCTTCGCCGCCTTCCTGGCCTGCCTCCCGCTCGCCAATTGGATGATCCTGCATGTCGGCACGGTCTGCCTGCCGCAGGGTTTTTGCCTGCTGCCGGTAGCGCCGGGATTGCTGGCCCCTTCCGGCGTTGCCGCCATCGGCTTCGCGCTGGTGCTGCGTGACATCGTGCAGCGTTGCCTCGGCACCAGGGCGGGTTTGCTCGCCGTGTTCGCCGGCTCCCTGGCCGCCAGCACTTTTGCCGACCCGCGCTTGGCGGCCGCCGCCGGCGGCGCCTGCCTGCTCAGCCAACTGGCCGATTTCGCCATCTATACCCCGCTGCAGCGGGGCGGTCTGATGCGCGCCGTGCTGGTCTCCTCGGCGGTCGGGCTGGTGATCGATTCGGTCGTGTTCCTGTGGATGGCGTTCGGCAGCCTGGACTTCCTGGCCGGCCAGATCGTCGGCAAATCCTGGGCGGTGCTGATCAGCATCCCGCTGATCCATCTGGCCCGCCGCCTGGCGCCCGCGCCGGCCTGATGCAGGACGGCGACTTCGATTTCCACCTGCCGCCGGACCGCATCGCCCAGCACCCCGCCCGGCCGCGCGACGCCGCGCGGCTGCTGCACGTCGCCGCCGATGCGCTTCACGACCGCGCGGTGCGCGATCTGCCCGGACTGCTCCGCCCCGGCGACATCCTGGTCGCCAACGACACGCGGGTAATCCCGGCGCAGCTGGAGGGCAACCGGGGCGAGGCCCGCATCGGCATCACCCTCGACCGTCCGCTGGCCGACGGCACCTGGCACGCCCTGGCCCGCAACGCCCGCCGCCTGCGCCCCGGCGACACAATCACCTTCGCCGGCGGCCTGAGCGCCACCCTGCACCGCCGCGACCCGGATGGCGGCGTCGTGCTCGGCTTCGACCGCGCGGGGGAGGCATTCAGCGCCGCGCTCGGCCGCGCCGGCGCGCTCGCCCTGCCGCCCTACATCGCCCGCCCGGCCGGCCCCGAACCGGCGGATGCCCAGGACTACCAGACCGTTTTCGCGTCGCACGAAGGGGCGGTTGCCGCGCCCACGGCGGGGCTGCATTTTTCGCCGTCTCTGCTCGATGCCCTGGCCGCGGCCGGCATCCATCGCACCACGATTACCCTGCATGTCGGCGCCGGCACGTTCCTGCCGCTGCGGGAAAAAACCCTGGACGAGCATCGGCTGCACAGCGAACGCGGCATCATTTCCGGCGCGGCGGCCGACACCATCAACAAAGCCCGCGCCGCCGGCGGGCGCATCGTCGCGGTCGGCACCACCAGCCTGCGCCTGCTGGAAACCGCCACCGACGAAGCGGGCCGGGTGCATCCTTTCGCCGCCGACACCGATATCTTCATCCGCCCCGGCCACCGGTTCCGCTCCGCCGACCTGCTGATGACCAATTTTCACCTGCCCCGCTCGACCCTGTTCGTCCTCGTCTGCGCCTTCGCCGGCACAAGGCGCATGCAGAGCGCCTACCAGCACGCCATCGCGGCAGGCTACCGCTTCTATTCCTATGGCGACGCCACCCTGCTGGAACGCGCATGACCCTCGCCTGGAGTTGCGCCGCCACCGACGGGGCCGCCCGTGCCGGCACCCTGCACACCGCGCATGGCGAGGTACCAACGCCGGTGTTCATGCCGGTCGGCACCGCCGGCACGGTCAAGGCCATGACCGCGGATTCGGTGCGCGCCACCGGGGCGCGGATGGTTCTGGGCAACACCTACCATCTGATGCTCCGCCCCGGCGCCGACCGTGTTTTTGCTCTCGGCGGCCTGCACCGGCTGATGGACTGGCCCGGTCCGATCCTCACCGATTCCGGCGGCTTTCAGGTCATGTCGCTGTCCGGCCTGCGCAAACTGGACGAGGATGGCGTCACCTTCTGCTCCCACGTGGATGGCAGCCCGCACCGGCTCACACCGGAAATCTCCATCGACATCCAGCGCAAACTGGACGCCACCGTCACCATGGCGCTGGACGAGTGCACCCCCTTCCCCGCCACCGACCAGCAGGCGCGCGACTCGATGGCCTTGTCCATGCGCTGGGCCGCCCGCTCCCGCGCCGCGTTTGTCCCCCGCGAAGGCTACGGCCTGTTCGGCATTGTCCAGGGCAGCACGCTGCGCGACCTGCGGCTGGCCTCGGTGGCGGCGCTCACCGGCATCGGCTTTGACGGCTACGCCATTGGCGGCCTCGCCGTGGGCGAGGGCCAGGACGCCATGTTCAGCGTGCTCGACTACACCGCCCCCGCCCTGCCCGCCGACCGGCCGCGCTATCTGATGGGCGTCGGCACGCCGGACGATTTGCTGGGCGCGGTCGCCCGCGGGGTGGACATGTTCGACTGCGTCATGCCCACCCGCGCCGGCCGCACCGGCCGCGCCTATGTGTCGCGCGGCGTGTTCAACCTGCGCAACGCCCGCTTCGCCGACGACCCACGCCCGCTCGACCCGGAATGTGGCTGCCCCCTCTGCACCCGGCATGCGCGTGCCTATCTGCACCACCTGTTCCGCTGCGAGGAGATGCTCGGCCCCATGCTGCTGACCTGGCACAATGTCCAGGACCATCAGGACCTGATGCGCGGCCTGCGCGCCGCCATCCTGCAGGGCCGGCTGGAAGCGCACGCCGCCGCCCTGCGGGCGCGCTGGTCCGAGGGAGACGACAAGCAATGACCCACGCCATCGAAGGCCTGACCCTGCTCGGCCACCCCGCCATCCTCCCCGCCAGTCCGGACAAGGCGGTGCTGGAGCGCGTGCCCAACCCGCATCCGGGGGCCAACTACGTGGTGCGCTTCGCCGTGCCTGAGTTCACCACCCTCTGCCCGATCACCGGCCAGCCCGACTTCGCCCATCTGGTCATCGACACCATCCCGGCCGGCTGGATCGTCGAGAGCAAGTCGCTCAAGCTCTATCTGTCCTCGTTCCGCAACCACCGCGCCTTCCACGAGGCATGCACAATCGACGTGGCGCTGCGCCTGGTGGCGCTGCTCGACCCGGTCTGGCTGCGCATCGGCGGCTACTGGTATCCGCGCGGCGGCATCCCGATCGACGTTTTCTGGCAGACCGGCGCGCCACCCGAGGGCGCCTGGATTCCCGACCAGGGTGTCGCACCGTACCGTGGCCGGGGATAGCGCCGCCGCCATCCGCGCCAAAGCCCTCACCCTCGGCTTCGACGCCGTCGGCATCGCCCCCGCTGCCCTCTCCCCCATTGCCCGCACCCGCCTGCAGGAATTCCTGCAGGCCGGCCAGCACGGCGCCATGGCCTGGCTCGCCGACCGCACCGAACAGCGCAGCCACCCGCAATCCCTCTGGCCCGAGGCGCGCAGCGTTATCTGCCTCGGCCTGTCCTACGCCCCGGCGGAAGACCCGCTCGCCACGCTCGCCCATCCCGCCCGCGGCAACATCTCCGTCTACGCCCGCCATCGCGACTACCACGATCTGATCAAGGGACGGCTCAAACACCTCGCCCAGTTCATCGTCTCCCGCTTCGGGGGAGCGGCGAAAGTATTCGTCGATACCGCGCCGGTGATGGAAAAGCCGCTGGCCCAACAGGCCGGGCTGGGCTGGCAGGGCAAGCACACCAACCTGGTCTCCCGCCGCCACGGCTCCTGGCTGTTCCTCGGCGAAATCTATTCCAGCCTGGAAATCCCGCCGGACGCCGCGCACGCGGATTGCTGCGGCACCTGCACGCGCTGCCTCGCCGCCTGCCCGACCAATGCCTTCCCGGCGCCCTACCGGCTCGATGCCACTCGCTGCATTGCCTACCTCACCATCGAGCACCCCGGCCCGATCCCGCCCGAGCTGCGCCCGGCCATCGGCAACCGCATTTATGGCTGCGACGACTGCCTCGCCGCCTGCCCCTGGAACCGCTTCGCCGCCGCCACCCGCGAGACAAAGCTGCAGGCCCGTCCCGAGCTGATCGCCCCGAAGCTGGCCGAGCTCGCCGCCCTTGACGACGCCGCCTTCCGCGCCCGCTTCGCCGGCTCGCCGGTCAAGCGCATCGGCCGCAACCGCTTTGTTCGCAACGTGCTGATCGCCATCGGCAACGCGGCCGACCTTTCGCTGCAGCCGGTGGTTGCCCATCTCTTGTCTGACCCCGATCCGGTGGTAGCCGAGGCCGCCACCTGGGCGATCGAGCGCTTGCGGGGGAGGAACGCCAATGAGCACACGAACGGAAACCGACAGCCTGGGCAGCATCGACATCGATGATGCCCGCTGGTGGGGACCGCAGACCGAGCGCGCGCGCCGGCTGTTCCGCATCGGCGAGGACCGCTTTCCGCGTTCGCTGATCCGCGCCGTCGGCCTGCAGAAACAGGCCGCCGCCGAAGCCAACCTGGCGCTCGGGGCACTGCCGGCGGAGATCGCCCGCCCGCTCGCCGCCGCCGCCGCCGACATCGCCGCCGGCCTGCTGGACGCGGAATTCCCGCTGCCGGTCTGGCAGACCGGCTCGGGCACGCAGACCAACATGAACGCCAACGAGGTGATCGCCAATCGCGCCAACGCGGCCCTCGGCCAGCCCCGCGGCGCGCGCGACCCGATCCACCCGAACGATCACGTCAACCGCGGCCAGTCCTCCAACGATGCCTTCCCCACGGTGATGCACATCGCCGCCGCCGAGGCGGTGCAGGCGCTGATCCCCCGCCTGCAGACCCTGCAGCACGCGCTGGAAGCCCGCGCCGCGGCCTGGAACGACATCATAAAAATCGGCCGCACCCATATGATGGACGCGGTGCCGGTCACCCTCGGCCAGGAATTCGCCGCCTGGGCGCGTCAGGTGGAACTCGGCGTCGAGCGGCTGCGCGGCACGCTGCCCCGCCTGCTGTCGGTGCCGCAGGGCGGCACCGCGGTCGGCACCGGACTGAACACCCCTCCCGGCTTCGACCGCGCCTTCTGCGCCCGCCTGTCCGCGCTCACCGACCTGCCCTTCACGCCCAACCCGAATAAGTTCGAGGGCATCGGCGCGCATGACGTGTTCGTCGAGTTGTCCGGGGTGCTGAACGTGGTCGCGGTGTCGCTCAACAAGCTGGGCAACGACATCCGCCTGCTCGGCTCGGGTCCGCGCGCCGGTATTGGCGAACTGGTCATCCCCGCCGACGGGTTGTCCTCCTCCATCATGCCGGGCAAGACCAACCCGACGCAGTGCGAGGCGCTGACCATGGTCTGCGCCCAGGTCATGGGCAACCACGTCGCGGTCACCATCGGGGCGGCGCAGAGCTTCCTCGAACTCAACGTGTTCAAGCCGCTGATCATCCAGAATGTGCTGCATTCGGCCCGCCTGCTCGGCGACGCGGCTTGCGGTTTCGCCGCCAACATGGTCGATCAGCTGGCGCCGAACCACGCCCGCATCGCCGACCACCTCGCCCGCTCACTGATGCTGGTGACCGCGCTCAACCCGCATATCGGCTATGACAAGGCCGCCAGCATCGCCCGGACCGCGCTGGCGCAGGACATCACGTTGCGCGAGGCCGCCGCCCGTCTCGGCCTGGTCGCGCCGGCCGATTTCGACCGTTGGGTCAGGCCGGGGGACATGCTGCAGCCAGCCCCATGAGCGTCCTGGTCAAACGCAGCTTCACCCTCGCCGGCCACCGCACCAGCGTGGCGCTGGAGCCGGAATTCTGGACCGCGCTGGCGGCGATTGCGACCGCCGGCAACCGCACCCTGTCGGCTCTGGTGGCCGAAATCGATGCCGGCCGTGGCGCCGAACGCCCGCTCGCCTCGGCGTTACGGGTGCACGCGCTGCTGCGGTCCCATTAAGACTTTGGCAATTAACCGGCGGTCATATCGGTTTCGGTCAGAAACGCTGGCCCGCTTTCCGAGTTCTCAGTCTTCCAAGTTGGACGCCGTGCCGTTCCGGAAAAAACCGAACACAGGGACCGTTCCGATGCTGCATCTTCAGGTCACCGATATCGTCAAGATGTCGTCGAGCCCGCTCGTACTCTGCGACCGGCTGCTCGCCCTCGCGCAGGATGCCGACCGTGCCGGCTATGCCGTCACCGCCGAACATCTTCTGCACCTCGCCCACACCGTGTTCGAGGAGAAGTGCCAGCCGTCCTGAGCCCCGCGGCGCTGATCGGAGCACGCCTCAGTCCCGCCCCTCCGCATGCCGGGACCGCCAGCGCGCCAGCGCGCCCAGTTCCGGCACCCGGCGCAGCGCGTCCAGCGGCCCGACGAGACGCAACACGATCTCCGGCGGATCAGTCACCGCCGGCAGCAGGCCGAGGCGCAGTTCCGCCGCATTGCCCGCCAGATCGACGCTGCCCGCCAGCGTCGCCGAGCCAGAGGGGCCGGTCATCCGCCCGTCCGCCACCTGCAGCACCCCGTGCCCCGCCCGCAGCACCAGTTCCACCTTGCTGAAAGGCGTGGTGCCGCCGGCCAGCGCCGCGCTCACCGCCGCCTCCGCCAGCGTCGCCGGGGCGTTGTTCCTCCCTAAGCCGCCGAGCGACACCCCGGCGAGGGTGCCGTCCGACACCGCCAGCCGCGCCTCTCCGGCAAGCGTGGACAGCAGCGCCGCCGGTGAATAGCCGGACGCGCCGAATGACAGCGCCGCATCCAGCCGGCCGGAGGCAATGTCCACCGGCAGATCGAACAGCTTCTCGGTCAGCGCCGCCCCGCTAAGCTGCAAATCCAGCGCCACCGCCGGCGACCCGACGGTCATCTCCGGCGACGGGCCCGCCGCCGGCAGGGCCGCGCTGGCCGAGCCGGTCAACGCGCCGCCGCCGATCCGCGCCGACAGCGCGTCGATCCGCAGCTTGCCGTCCGCCAGCGCCAGCGTCGCCGCCACCTGCTGCAGCACCGGCGAGTCGCCGGCCAGCACTTGCGCCGCCTCCAGCTTCACCTGCGCCCGCCAGCCCGCCAGCGCGCCGAACGGCAGCGGCTCGGGCGAGCGCAGATAGGGCAACGGCAGCGGCAGCGTCTCGGCGACGATCCGCCCGGACAGCAGCGGCGTCGCAGACGAAACGCCGATGCCCTCCAGCGCCAGCGCGCCACTCGCGCGCAGGCTGCCGGCGCTGAGGTCGAATGACTCGACGGCAACCCGCCCGGGCCGCTCGCCCGGCAGTTGCACCGATATCCGCGACACCAGCCCGAGCGAACCGTCGCCCAGCCAGGACGGCGCGCCGCGCAGCCCGAGCGACTCCGCCAGCCGCGGCGCGCCAGGATGGCGCAGCGTCAGCACCCCGGCGGCGCGCCGCGTCCCCAGATCGACCACCGGCTGCGCCTCCAGCCGCAAATCGCCCAGTTCGCTGGCCACCGCCAGCCCGAGCGCATCCGGCGGACCGGCGGCCTGCACCGACACCATCGCCGGACCGCGCCAGGCCCGAATCACGTCGCGCACCGGCTCGAACGGGGCCGGCACGAACGGCGGCGGCAGCAACTCGGCCAGGGCGGCGGCCGATGGCGCCTGGATGTCGAGCCTGCCCTCGCCGATGCGTCCGCCCTCGCCGAGCGTGCCCGAAGCGGCGGCCCGCACCTCGCCGCTGGCCAGTTCCAGGCGGCGCAGCTTAACGTGGCCGCCTTCCACCGCGGCATCGAGCGAAACCGGCCCGAACGGCACCCCCAGCAGCACGACCTGTTGCGCCGCCAGCCGCAGGTCGGAATCCATCCGCTCCAGCCGCGCCGGAACCGCGGCGAGCGGCGGCCAGGATGCCGGCAGCCAGGGATCGAGGTCGAGCCGGTCGATCTGCAGCACCGCCGCCAGCGCCGGCCGCTCGCCGGCATGGAATCCCAGGCTGCCCGACAGCCGCGCCGCATCAATGCGGCCTTCCAGCCCGCTCAGGGACAGCGAGCCGGGCTCCAGCACCGCGTGCGCGGTCAGTTCCGCCGTATGCAGCACCCCCTCGGGCGGCGGTTCGGCCGGCACCACCCCGGCGGCTTTCAACCAAGCCAGCGTCGTCCGCAGCGCCGGCGCCGACAGCGCCAGATCGCCCTCGAAGCGCGCCGCGTGGCCGGAATCGCGCCGCTGCACCTGACCGGTCCCGCCCAGCGTGGCCTCGCCCGGCAGTTCGGCCCGGAACTCGCGCACCGCAATGGCGCTGCCGCTCACATCGAAGGCGCCGCGCAGGTGCCGCAGCGTGCCGCCGGATAGTTGCGCCGCCTCCGCCGACACGTCGATCCGGGTCGGAAACGGCGAGGTCCCCCCGCGCAACAGCACCGGCAGCCATGTATCGAGGTCCAGCCGGCTGGCCGCCAGGGCAAGGTCCAGCCGCAGCGCCGGTGACACCCGCAGCGCCACCGCCCCCTTCACCGGCGCGCCGCCGATATCGCCCACCAGTTCGTCCGCCGTCGCCACGCCATCGGCCACGTTCACCCGCCCAGCGGCGCTGAACGACACCGCGGGCGCGGGCAGCAATTGCGACAGATCGGGTCCGCGCCCGGTCACCTGGCCGCCGAACGTGCCGTCGCCGCGGATCTGCCCGGAGAGCCGGGCGCCAATGCCCTGCACCGGCCCGCGGCCGTCCAGCGACACGTCGAGCCCGGCCGAGCCGTCGCTGCCGGCGCGGGTCAGCCGAACGGTGAAATGCCAGGGCCGGGCGGAAAATTGCAGCATGCCCGCGGCGACATAGCTGCCGGTCCACGCATCGGTGGTCAGCGCCGCCTCGATGCCGGTGAAGACCAGATCGCCGATGACGAGGCGGGCGTCCTCCATGCGCACCGAGGCGGCGGCGAACCAGGTCGGCGCCGCGGCGGCGATCTGGATCGGCCGCAACGGCCATGGCACCTGCACCTCGGCACCGTGCAGCACCAGTTCCTCGGCATCGATCCTGCCGGCGATCAGGGCGCTCAGCGACACCCGCAGCCGCAACTGGTCAGCCCGGATGGCAATGCCGTCATCCGCCGCGGTCAGGCTGACGCCGGCGGCGGTCAGTACCGGCTCGGGCAGCAAGGTCAGGGAAACCGGCCCGGCGATGCGCACCTCGCGCCCCAGCCGGTCGGAAGCCAGGATGGCGATGGATTCGCGGTAGCGGTCCCATTCCAGCAGGGGCGGCAGGAACCAGATGGCGGCCAGAACGGCGGCCAGAAGCAGCACCGCGCTGGCGGCGGCGAAGAAAGGCCAGGGGCTCTGCCCCTGGACCCCGCTAAGGGCGGAGCCCTTAGAACCCATTCGATTCGAACGTCATGGGGTCCAGGGGCCTCTCGGCCGTCGCGCGAAGGCGCGCTCCGCGCGGGGGCGGGTCCAGGGCAGAGCCCTGGCCTTGCTTCACCAAATCCCCCGCCCCCCGGTGTCTCAATGACAAACACGTCGCCGGCGTTCAGCGCGGCACTGTCAGTTCCGCTCAACCCCTCGACGGAACCATCGGCCCGCTCGACCCATTGCCGCCCCGGCGCGCCATCGGCGCCGCCCGCCAGCCCGAACGGCGGCACGTTGCGGCGCGACGAGACGATCACCGCCGTCATCGGCTCGCGGAAGCGGATACGCCGCCGCGCCCCGTCGCCGCCGTGCCAGCGCCCGGCCCCGCCGGAGCCATGGCGAATGGCGAATTCCTCCACCACCACCGGGTAGCGCAGTTCCAGCACCTCGGGGTCGGTCATGCGGGTGTTGGTCATGTGCGAATGCACCGCGCTGGTGCCGTGAAAGCCCGGCCCGGCGCCGGTGCCGCCGCAGATCGTCTCGTAGTACTGGCGCGTCGCGTCGCCGAACAGGAAGTTGTTCATCGTCGCCTGGCTGCAGGCGATGGCGCCGAGCGCGCCGAACAACGCGTTGCAGGTGGCCTGGCTGACCTCGGTATTGCCCGCCACCACGGCCGCGCCCGGCGCGGGCGACAGGAAAGTGCCGGGCGGAATGCGCAGGGTGATCGGCTTCAGGCAGCCATCGTTGAGGGGAATGTCGTCGCCGACCAGGCAGCGGAACACGTAGAGCACGGCCGCCCGGGTCACCGCCGGCGGCGCGTTGAAATTGCCGTCATTCTGCGCCCCGGTGCCGGAGAAATCGACCAGCGCGGAACGGCCGACCCGGTCCACCGATACGCGCACGGCCAGTTTCGCGCCATTATCCATGGTGTAATCGAACGCCCCGTCGCCGATGCGGTCGATCACCCGGCGCACGCTTTCTTCGGCGTTGTCCATGACATGGCGCATGTAGGCGCGCACCACCTCCCAGCCGTACTGGGCGAGCACGCGGCGCAACTCCTGCACGCCCTTTTCATTGGCCGCCACCTGCGCCTTGATGTCGGCCACGTTGACGTCCGGGCTGCGCGCCGGGTAGCGCGCCGCGCTGAGCAGGGCGCGGAATTCGGCCTCACGGAAATGGCCGCGCTCTACCAGCAGGAAATCGTCGATGACGACGCCTTCCTCCTCCAGCGTGCGCGACAGCGGCGGGGTGGAGCCCGGGGTGATGCCGCCGATATCGGCGTGGTGGCCGCGGCTGCCGACGAAGAACAGAATGGCGGTTCCGGCGGCGTCGAACACAGGCGTGATCACCGTCACATCGGGCAGATGGGTGCCGCCGTTGAAGGGGTTGTTCAGCGCCACCACATCGCCGGGCCGCAGCGTGGCGCCGCGCCGGGCGAGCACGGTGCGCACGCTCTCGCCCATGGCGCCCAGATGCACCGGCACGTGCGGCGCGTTCGCCACCAGCGCGCCGCCGGCATCGAAGATGGCGCAGGAGAAATCCAGCCGCTCCTTGATGTTGACGCTCTGCGAGGTGTTCTGCAGCACCGCGCCGGTCTGCTCGGCGACGTTCATGAACAGGTTGTTGAACAGCTCCAGCAGCACCGGGTCGGCCCGCTCCGTGCCGGCCGCCGCCAATGTCGCGCGCGCGGTGGTCCGGCGCAGCAGCATATGGTCGTGCCCGGTCACCTCGGCGCGCCAGCCGGGCTCGACCACGGTGGTGGCGTTGGCCTCGCGAATCAGCGCCGGGCCTTCGATCCGGTCGCCGGCACGCAGCGCGGTGCGTTCGAACACCGGGCACGCATGGGCGCGCCCGCCGCTCCACATCTGCACGCTGTCGAGCGGCGGGGGCACGCCACCGTCGCGCGCCGGAATGGTGGCCTCGACCACCGCCTCGCCGGCGCAGGTCGCTTCCACCGACACCGCCTCGGCGACCAGATCGCGGCCGGGGGTGGCGAAGCCGAAGCGGGCGCGGTGCGCCGCGGTGAAGGCGGCGGTGACCCCCTCGACCGGGCCGAGATCGACCGGCAGCGCCGCCTCGGTGCCGGCGTAGCGCAGGTGCAGCCGCCGCGCGACCGCCAGCCGCGACAGGTCGGCGCCCTGCGCGCGCAACGCCCCCACCGCCTCGGTCGCCAACCGGTCGGCCAGCGCCTCCAATTCGAGCATCGTGTTGGGCGACAGGTGGATTTCCACCGCCTGCTCGCGCATCACGGTCTGGTCCGCCAGCCCCATGCCATAGGCCGAGAGCACGCCGGCATAGGGATGGATGAACACGGTGGTCATGCCAAGCTCGTCGGCCACCAGGCAGGCGTGCTGGCCGCCGGCGCCGCCGAAGCATTGCAGCGAGAAACTTGTGGCGTCGTGGCCCTTCTGCACCGACACCTGCTTGATGGCATTGGCCATGTTCGCCACGGCGATGCGCAGGAAGCCCTCGGCCACGTCGCGCGGATCAGGGCTTGTGCCGGTCGCGCTGCCGATTGTCGCCGCCAGCGCGGCAAATTCCCGGGCGACGATGCCGGCATCGAGCGGCGCGTCGCCTTCGGGGCCGAAAATCGCCGGGAAATGCGCCGGCTGGATTTTGCCGACGCACAGATTGGCGTCGGTGACGGTGAGCGGGCCGCCGCGGCGGTAGCAGGCCGGACCCGGATTGGCACCGGCGGAATCGGGGCCGACGCGGAAACGGGCGCCGTCGAAATGCAGCAGCGACCCGCCGCCGGCCGCGACCGTGTTGATCGCCATCATCGGCGCGCGCATGCGCACCCCGGCCAGCTCGGTTTCAAAGGCGCGCTCGAAGCGGCCGGCATAGAGCGCCAC
Source organism: uncultured Alphaproteobacteria bacterium (assembly GCA_963709085.1). Classification (GTDB taxonomy): domain Bacteria; phylum Pseudomonadota; class Alphaproteobacteria; order Acetobacterales; family Acetobacteraceae; genus Rhodovastum. Next base: position 620,743 of record CAVPVB010000007.1, on the reverse strand, counting down.
GTCGGTCGAGGTGCCGCCCATGTCGAAGCTGATGATGCGATCGAGCCCCGCCATCGCGGCGGTGCGGACCGCGCCGACGATGCCGCCGGCCGGGCCGGACAGGATGGCATCGCGGCCCTGGAAACGCTGCGCCTCGGCCAGCCCGCCGTTTGATTGCATAAAGTACAGACGTACCTGCCGAAGCTCGGCCGCCACCTGATCGACGTAGCGGCGCAGGATGGGCGAGAGATAGGCGTCCACCACCGTGGTGTCGCCGCGCGGCACCAGGCGCAGCAGCGGGCTCACCGCATGGCTGGCGGAAACCTGGGCGAAGCCGGCCGCGCCCGCCAGCGCCGCCAGACGCTGCTCGTGCGCCGGGTATTTCCAGGCATGCATCAGCACGATCGCCACCGCGGCGATGCCGCGCGCCCGGGCGGCGGCGAAGGCGGCGTGGGCGGCCTCCTCGTCGAGCGGTTCCAACTCGGCGCCCTGCACATCGACGCGGCCGCCGATCTCCACCACTTCTTCGTACAACAGCGACGGCCGCGTGATGGCGAGGTCGAACAGGCGCGGGCGCGCCTGGTTGCCGATGCGCAGCGCGTCGGCAAAGCCGCGATTGACCACCAGCAGGGTGCGCTCGCCGCGCCGCTCCAGCAGGGCGTTGGTGGCGACGGTGGTGCCCATCTTCACCGCCTCGACCAGCCCGGGCGGGATCGGCGCGTCCGCCGCCAGGCCCAGCACGGCACGGATGCCGGCCAGCGCCGCGTCGGGGTAGCGGTCCGGGTTTTCCGACAGCAGCTTGTGGGCGGACAGCCGGCCCTGCGGATCGCGCGCGACGATATCGGTGAAGGTGCCGCCGCGGTCGATCCAGAACTGCCAGGCTGCCATGGTGGTATCCGTCAGGGCCTTCCGCGCAGGGGCTCGTTAGGGGGCGGGGCGGGGCAAAAAAGGCGCATGGAGGGGCGGCGGGAGCAGCCGTCTTTTGCTCCCGGCAATCCCCACATGATAGAGGCATTACGAATAATGGAGGGCATGCGGGCGCGTGTGGGGAAAGATCATCGGAGCGATGGCCGGCTTCGCCATGGGCGGCCCCTTCGGGGCGGTCGTCGGAGCGGCCCTCGGGCATGCGGCGGAGCATGGCGGCCTGGGCCAGTTCCGCCTGGACCATATGCCCGGCGCGGACAGTTTCAACGCGGCGCGGATGGCGGCGATGCTCGGCCAGCGCGAGCAGTTCTTCGCCATCGCCTCGGTGGTGCTGTCGGCCAAGCTGGCGAAATGCGACGGGCCGGTGAACCGCGCCGAAATCGACGCGTTCAAGCGCAGCTTCCGCATTCCGCCGGCCGCGGTCGGCCATGTCGGCCGGCTGTTCGATCAGGCGCGCGAGAGTGCTGAGGGTTATGAACAATACGCCAAGCAGATGGGAGACAGCTTCGCCGACAACCGCGGCATGCTGGAGGAGGTGCTGGCGGCGCTGTTCCTGATCGCCCGCGCCGACAAGCCGCTGACCATCAGCGAGCACGAATTCCTGCGCCGGGTGCACCTGGAATTCGGCCTGGACGAGGCGGCATGGGAGCGGGCCAGCGGCAGCCGCGCCCGCGTCCCGTCCGGCCAGGCGGAGGATGACCCCTACGCGGTGCTCGGCCTCAAGCGCGGCGTCAGCGACGACCAGGTCCGCGCCACCTGGAAGAAGCTGATGCGCGAGAACCACCCGGACAGCCTGGCCAGCCGCGGTGTCACGCCCGAGTTCATCGCCCGCGCCGGCGACAAGGTGGCGCGCATCAACGCGGCCTGGGACCGGATCAAGCGGGAGCGCGGGCTGTGACCCTGCCGATCCGCGAGCTGGCGAGCCCGAACCAGGACGACCGGCCGGATGGATGCCGGATCGACATGGTTATTCTGCATTATACCGGCATGGCGACCGCCCGCGCGGCGGTCGAACGGCTGCGCGACCCGGCGGCGAAGGTGTCGAGTCACTATGTTGTGGATGAGGACGGCAACGTGCTGCGTCTGGTGCCGGAGGCGCGGCGCGCCTACCACGCCGGGGCGTCGTACTGGCGCGGCCAGCGGACACTGAATAATCGCTCGATCGGCATCGAGATCGTCAATCCCGGGCATGATCTTGGCTATCCTGATTTCCCGGTGCTGCAACTGGCCTCAGTCTGCGATCTTTGTCTGGAAATATTGTCACGCCACAACGTGCCGGCGCGCAATTTCGTCGGCCACAGCGACGTGGCCCCCGACCGCAAGGAAGATCCGGGCGAAAAGTTCGACTGGGAGGGACTGGCCCGCAACGATGTCGGGCTGTGGCCCGAGGACGTGCCCGATCTGGGCACCGGCGGCGCGGTGCGCGATGCCGCCTCGCTGCGCGACGTGCGGGCGGCGCTGGCTCATATCGGCTACGAGGTGGTGCCTGAAGGGCCGCTCGATCCGGGGCTGTCCACGGTGCTGCGCGCGTTCCAGCGGCATTGGCGGCCGGAGGCGGTGACCGGTCAGGCCGATGCCGGCACGCTGGCCCGGCTGCTGGCGGTGGCGCGGATGTGCGGCTGAGCCCAGGGTCCAGGATATCCTTGCAACGCATTCGTTTTGCAGATTTCTGCCAGAGCGGGAAGCAGGCTGGCCGCGGCCGCCCCATGCTTCCCGAAACCCGGCCGCCACCGGGGTCCAGGGCAGGGCCTTGCTTGACGCCAAACTGTCAAACGCGCATCTGACGCCTGCCAGACGGCCGGACGGCCGCTGCCGGGGGCAACCCCGGTGGAGGAAAGTCCGGGCTCCACGGGAATACGGTGCCGGCCAACGGCCGGCGGGGGCGACCTCAGGGAAAGTGCCACAGAAAACAAACCGCCCGCGCCGGGAGGCAACTCCTTGCGGGCAAGGGTGAAACGGTGCGGCAAGAGCGCACCGCGCCCCCGGTAACGGGGGCGGCAGGGCAAACCCCACCGGGAGCAAGACCGAATAGGGGCGACCGGCGGGCAGTCGCAAGGCTGTGCCGCGAGGGCATTCCCGCCCCGTCGCCCGGGTTGGTCGCGCGAGGCGTACCGCAAGGTGCGTCCCAGAGGAATGGCCGTCACAGTCGCGAGACTGGACAGAACCCGGCTTACAGGCCGTCTGGCACCTTTCCACTGTCACTTGGAGGACACAATTCATCTGAAATAAAAGCTAAAAATCGCGCTATGGTCTCGATTCACTAAACGCTCTGTTAACGGCGTTCTAACGTGTTGTAACGAAAGCACAAAGCCTGCACGGACTCGTGTCGGCCCATAGTCATTTCCTTGACTCCCATGCTTGCCCATGATATCCCATGTGCTCCCAAGGGCACGATCAGGCACGCCCATGTGGACCCTTGGCAAGGCCGGCAGCACCGGCGCCCGGGAGCCGATCAGCACCGCTTCACGACGCAGCCGGAACCACGCGGGAAAGGGCCAACGCAGCCGGATGACCCAATTTGTTGGGACCCATCAGAACAGGCTGGACGCCAAGGGCCGCGTATCGATTCCCGCGCCGTTCCGGAACCTGCTCAAGAACGGCGACGGCATCGCCGCCCTGGTGCTTCGCCCCTCGCACAAGCATCCCTGCATTGAAGGCTGGCCGCCTGCCGTGTTCGACGCCCTCTCCGCTCCCTTGCAAAAGCTCGATATGTTCAGCGAAGAACAGGACGACCTCGCCGCCGCCCTGTACGCCGACGCCTTTCCGGTGGAATCCGACAAGGAAGGGCGGATCATCATTCCCGAGATGTTGAAGGAACACGCCGGGCTGACCGAAGGCGTGTCGTTCATGGGACTCGGCCGAACCTTCCAGATGTGGGAACCGGCCGCCGCCGAGCGCCGCCGCGCCGAAGCGCGCGAGCGGGTGCGCTCGCGCGGGTTCACCCTGCCCGGGAGCGCGGCGGCATGAGCGGTCATGTTCCGGTAATGCTGCAGGAGGTGCTGGACACGCTCGCCCCGCGTGACGGCGGCATCTACCTGGACGGCACCTTCGGCGGCGGCGGCTATGCCGGCGCCGTGCTCGACCGCGCCGCCTGCACCCTGTGGGCGATCGACCGCGACCCCGCGGCGATCGAGCGCGGGGCGGCGCTGGCCGCCCGCCATCCCGGCCGGCTGCACCTGATGCAGGGACGGTTCGGCGACATGGTGGAGCTGCTGCAGGCGCGCGGCGTCACCCGCCTGGACGGGGTCGTGCTCGACCTCGGGGTGTCGTCCTATCAGATCGACGACCCCGCCCGCGGGTTCTCCTTCCGGTTCGACGGCCCGCTCGACATGCGCATGGGCCGCGACGGCCCGACCGCCGCCGATCTGGTGAACACCCTGCCCGAGCAGGAACTGGCCGACACGCTGTACCGCTTCGGCGAGGAGCGGCTGTCGCGCCGCATCGCCCGCGCCATCGTGGCCACCCGCGCCGCCGCGCCGATCGCCACCACCGCGCAACTGGCCGGCATCATCCGCGCCGTGGTGCCGCCGGAGCGCTCCGGCCTCGATCCGGCGACCCGCAGCTTCCAGGCCCTGCGGCTGCGGGTGAACGACGAACTCGGCGAGATCGAGCGGGCGCTGCGCGGCGCCGCGGCGTTGCTGGGGGAAGGGGGAAGGCTGGTGGTGGTGGCATTCCACTCGCTGGAGGACCGGCTGGTGAAGCAGTTCATGACCGAGGCGTCCGGCCGGGCGCCGGCACCGTCGCGGCACCACCCGGGCGGTCTGGCGCCGCGCGCCGCGGCCGAATTCCGCCTGCTGACCCCGCGCGCGCTGCGCCCGCAGGACAGCGAAACCACCGTCAATCCGCGCGCCCGCAGTGCGCGCCTGCGCGCCATGCGGCGTGAAGCGGCCGCCTTCGGAGGGCCCAGCCCATGACCCGCCCGTTCACCATCGTTTGCATGCTGCTCGCCGGCGGGGCTGGCCTGTACCTGTACCAGGCCAAGCACCAGGCACAGATGCTCGACCGCGAGATCGCGCGCACGGTCAGACAGGCCGACGCGGCGCGGGAACGGGCCGGCGTGCTGAGCGCCGAGTACGCGCTGCTGAACGAGCCGCAGCGACTGGGGGATCTGGCCGACCAGCATTTGCCGTCGCTGAAGAAGACGGCACCGACCCAGTTCACCGCCTGGCCCGAGTTCGAGAAGCGCCTGCCGCCGGTGGGCGCGCCGGCAGCCGAGGCGGCGCCGCTGGAGCCCGACGCGCCGACGGCGAAGCTGCCGGAACCGCAGCCCGCGCCGCCGCCGGAGCCGAAGCCTGCGACTGACCAGCCGAGCGGCACCCGAGCGCCGGAGGTCGCCACGGCAACACCGGCGATAGCCGCGGCCCCAGCCCCTCGTCCGGCCCAGCCCGCGGCCGGCGCGCGGCCGGCACCGGTAAACGCCCAGCCGGTAAACGCCCAGCCGGTAAACGCCCAGCCGGTAAACGCCCAGTCGGCGCATGCCCAGCCGGCGCATGCTCAGCTCGCACACGCCCAGTTGGCATCCGTTACTTCGTCCACGGCGCGGCTGACGCCGGTATCGCTGACCGCATCGCTGCAAACCCAGTCCGCGCCGGCGCACGCGCCGGCCCCGCATCCGCCGCTGCAGGCCAGCATCCCGGCCGCCCGGGCGGCGGCACCGCCGCCACGCCCCGTGCCCAGCTATGCCGTGCCCAGCTATGCCTCGCCCGGCACGAGCACCGGAAACGGCGCCGGCACCGGCACCTCCGATACGGTGGCCCGCATCGCCCGCGCCGCACCTGCCTATTCCACCGTGCCGGCGGTCAGCAGTTCGGCGCTCGGCATGGCCCGCACCGGCATGGCGTCATCGCCGGTCACGCCGGCCAGCGCCCCCGCCATCTGGCAGCCGCCGCAATGAGCGACCCGCAAGCCCCCTCGCCGTCCAGCGCGCCCCGCCGGTTCGGCGCGCCGCGCGAAGCCCCGGTGCCGCGCATGGAAACGGTGCGGATCACCCCCCGACCTGAAGCGCCGTGCCGCCATGGAGCGCATGCGGGCGCGGCTGGTGGCCTCGGCCGCCGGCTTCGCGGTGCTGTTCGGGGTGCTGGCGATCAAGCTGGCGGACGCCACCATCATCGAGCCGTTGATGCCGAATCTGCATTCCGCGCACGTTGTCGTGCCGGCGCTGCCGCCACCGGGGCACGACCCGTACCGCGAGCCGCTGATGCACGCCAAGCGCGCCATGATCACCGACCGCAACGGCGAGATGCTGGCGATCTCGCTGCCGACCGCATCCGTCTATGCCAATCCGCGCGAAATGATCGACGTGGCCGAGGCGGCCCATAAAATCAAATCGGTGCTGCCGGAGCTGGACGAGGCGACCGCGATCGAACGGCTGTCGAGCGAGAAGCAATTCGTCTACCTGGCCCGCCACATCACCCCGCAGGAGCATCTGCGCATCAACGCGCTGGGCATTCCGGGCATCTACTTCGAATCCACCGAGCGCCGCCGCTATCCGCTCGGCCGCGTCGCCGCCCAGGTACTCGGCGGCGTTGACGTGGACGGCCACGGCGTCGCCGGGGTGGAACGCTTCTTCGACCAGCGCCTGGAGGACGATTCCGAGCCGCTGCGGCTGTCGCTCGACGTGCGGGTGCAGGCGGCGGTGCGCGAGGAGCTGTTGCACGCGATGGAGGAGTTCACCGCCATCGGCGCCTGCGGCATCGTCATGGATGTGCGCACCGGCGAAGTGCTGGGGATGGCCAGCCTGCCCGACTACGACGCCAACCTGTTCGGCCAGACCGTGCCGGACGACCGCTTCAACCGCTGCGTCACCGGCATCTATGAGCCGGGCAGCACGTTCAAGCTGCAGACCGCGTCGATGGCGCTCGACAACAATATCGTCAATCTGTGGAACGGCTTCGATGCCAGCGCGCCGATCCATATCGGTCGCTTCACCATCAACGATTTCGAGGGCAAGCACCGGTTCCTTTATATCCCGGAAATCCTCGCCTACTCGTCCAACATTGGCGCCGCGAAGATGGCGCAGGCTTCCGGCCCGACATTGCAGCGGGCCTGGATGGAAAAGATGGGCATGCTGAAGCGGCTGCCCGTCGAACTGCCCGAGGCGGCGGCGCCGCTGGCGCCGGCGGCGATCAACTGGAAGGAGATCGCCACCCTCACCATCGGCTTCGGCCATGGCATCGCGGTCTCGCCGCTGCATGTCGTCAGCGGCACCTCGGCGATCGCCAATGGCGGCACCTACATGCGCCCGACCGTGCTGGCGCTCGACCCCGCCACCCCGCGCGAGGGCACGCGGGTGATGCAGCAATCCACCTCGGACACCATGCGCCGGCTGATGCGGCTGGTGGTGACCGACGGCTTCGGCAAGGCCGCCGAGGTGCCGGGGTATTTCGTCGGCGGCAAGACCGGCACGGCGGAGAAGATCACCAACAAAGGCTACAACCGCCACTCCCGCGTCTCGGCCTTCATGGGCGTCTTCCCGATGAACGCGCCGCGCTACGCGGTCTACATGATGCTCGACGAGCCGCACGCCACCAAGGCGACCTACGGCTATGCCACCGCCGGCTGGGTGAGCGCGCCGGCGGCCGGAAAGGTGATCGCGCGGATCGGGCCGGTGCTCGGCCTGCTGCCGGAGACCGACAACGTGCCGGCGATCAATGCCCAGCTCGCCCAGCCGCTGGAGCCCGGCCGGCCGGCCGGCGCCAAGCCGGTCGCCGCGGTGCCGCCGCCGCCGGCGAAGGCCTCGCCCCCGGTGGCCGGCCTGCCGCGCCCCTCCATCCCGACGGCCGCGCAGCCCGGCGCCCCGGCGGCCACCGCGCCGCGCGACATGCGGCGCGAGGCGAACGCCATCCCCGCCGCACGGGGCGAGGTGACCACCGTCGCCGCCCGGCGCGAGGCCGGCACGCAATTCTCCGGAGCCGCGATTGCGGTGCGCTGATCTCATGCGGGCCATCCCCGCCCTGGCGACCTCCGGTGAGGCTGCGCGGAGCTGGCATGCCGCCGCGGCGCTGGATTTCGCCGGCGCGAGCGCCGACAGCCGCCGCATGCTGCCCGGATTTCTGTTCGTCGCGCTGCCCGGCACCCGGGTGGACGGGCGGGCTTTCATCGCCGATGCCGTGGCGCGCGGCGCCGCCGCGGTCCTGGCCCCCGAGGGGACGGTGTGGCCGGCCGAGGTGCCGGGGCGACCGCTCCTGCTCGACCCCGAGCCGCGCCAGCGCCTGGCGCAGATCGCCGCCGTGCTGGCGGGCGCGCAGCCCGACACCGTGGTGGCGGTCACCGGCACCAACGGCAAAACCAGCACGGTGGAGTTCCTGCGCCAGCTCTGGACGCTGGCCGGGCACAAGGCCGCCAGCCTGGGCACGCTCGGGCTGCATGCGCCCGGTTTCGCGCCTGGACCCGGCCTGACCACGCCCGATCCGGAGGCGCTGGCGCAGACGATGGCGCGGCTGGCCCGGGCCGGGGTGCAGCACGCCGCCATGGAAGCCTCCTCGCACGGGCTGGATCAGTTCCGGCTGGACGGGGTGCGGCTGGCGGCCGGCGCGTTCACCAACCTCACCCGCGACCATCTGGACTACCACGGCACCATGGAAGCCTACCGTGCCGCCAAGCTGCGCCTGTTCTCGGCGCTGCTGGCGGAAGGCGCGCCGGCGCTCGCCAGCACGACGCTGGACGCCGCCAGCATGGACGCGCTGCGCGCCGTGGCGGCGCAACGGCGGCTGGATCTGCGCACCGTCGGCGAGGGCGGCTCGGCGATCCGGCTGCTGCGGGCGACGCCGCTGCCGGACGGGCAGGCGCTGGACATCGAGGCCGGCGGCACGCGCCGCGAGGTTTTTCTCCCCCTGCCCGGCCGGTTCCAGGCGGACAACGCGTTGCTGGCGGCGGCACTCGCTGAGGCGACCGGGGCCGGGGCGACCGGGGTCGCCGACGTGTTCGACCATCTCGGCGCGCTGACTGGCGTGCGCGGGCGGATGGAGCTGGCGGCACGGTTGGACAACGGCGCCGCGGTGTATGTGGACTACGCCCACACGCCGGATGCGCTGGAGCGGCTGCTGACGGCGCTGCGACCGCACACGCAGGGGCGGCTGCACGTGGTGTTCGGCGCCGGTGGCGACCGCGACCCGGGCAAGCGCCCGCTGATGGGCGCGGCGGCGGCACGGCTGGCCGATGTGGCGGTGGTGACCGACGACAATCCCCGCAGCGAGAACCCCGCCGCCATCCGCGCCGCGGTGCTGGCGGGCTGCCCGGGCGGGCGGGACGGCGGCGGGCGGGAAGCCGCGATCGCCACGGCGCTGGCCGATCTCCGGCCCGGCGATGTGCTGGCGGTGGCCGGCAAGGGGCACGAGCAGGGCCAGACCATCGGCACGGTGACGCTGCCCTTCGATGACGTGGAAACAGTGCGGCGGTTGCTCGCGGCGGCGCCGCCTTCCCCCCGCCCAGGCGGGGAGCGCGCGGCATGATTCTCTGGAACCCCGATGACCTGGTCGAGGCGACCGGTGGGGCCATGCTCACGCCGTTCGCCGCGTCGGGTGTGTCGATCGATACGCGGACGCTGCGGCCGGGCGATCTGTTCGTGGCGCTGGGCGGCGAAACCCGCAACGGCCACGCTTTTGTCGCCGATGCGCTGGTCGGCGGCGCCGGCGGCGCGCTGGTCGCCTGGGGACCCGAGGGGGTGGCGGCGGAATCGCCGTTGCTGGTGGTGGACGACACGCTGGCGGCGCTGCACCGGCTCGGCGGCTATGCCCGCACCCGGTTCGGCGGCGGCGTGGTGGCGGTGACCGGCTCGGTGGGCAAGACCACCACCAAGGAGATGCTGCGCAGCATTCTGGCCGCGTTCGGCGACACCCATGCCGCCGAGGCCTCCTACAACAACCATTGGGGGGTGCCGCTGACGCTGGCCCGCCTGCCGGCCGGCGCGGATTTCGGCGTGATCGAGATCGGCATGAACCATGCAGGCGAGATCGCCCCGCTGGCCCGGCTGGCGCGGCCGCATGTCGCCGTGGTGACTGCGGTGGAAAAGGCGCATGTCGGCCATCTCGGCAGCATCGAGGCGATCGCCGACGAAAAGGCGTCGATCCTGGTCGGGCTGGAACCGGGCGGCACGGCGGTGCTGCCGGGCGATTCGCCGTTGCTGGGCCGGCTGCGGGCGCATGCCGGCGCGGCCCGGGTGCTGACCTTCGGCACCGCCGGCCGCGCCGACGGGCGGCTGCTGGAAGCGGTGACCGACGCCGATGGCAGCGACGTGACGGCCGCCATCCTCGGCCGCGAGTTGCGGTTCCGGCTGGCCGCCCCCGGGCGGCACATGGCGCTGAACGCCGTCGCGGCGCTGCTGGCCGCCGCGGCGCTGGGGGTGGATGCCGCCCGCGCCGCCGCGGCGTTGACCGGATTCACGCCGGTGGCCGGGCGCGGCGCCCGCCGGATGGTGCGCGTGCCGGGCGGGCAGGCGCTGCTGCTGGACGAAAGCTACAACGCCTCGGGCGCCGCGGTGAGCGCCGCCCTGGCGGTGCTGGCGCTGCAGCCCGCCACCCGGCGCATCGCCGTGCTGGGCGACATGCTGGAACTGGGCGAGGCGGGGCCGGGCGAACATGCCGGCCTGGCCGCCGATGTGGCGCAAAGCGCCGATCTGCTGTTTACCTGCGGGCCGCTGATGCGGCACCTGCAGGAGGCCGTGCCGCCGGCACAACGCGGCGGCCACGCGCCGGATTCGGCGGCGCTGGCGAAAATCGTGGCCGCGTCATTGCGGCCGGGCGATGCGGTACTGGTCAAGGGCAGCCTTGGCAGCCGCATGAAACGTGTAGTGCAGGCCATCGACGCGCTGGCGATCGATTCGCCGGTAGTGGGAGTGGTCTGATGCTGTACAATTTGTTCGCGCCGTTGGCCGATCATTTTATTATTTTCAATCTGTTCCGCTACCTGACCTTCCGGTCGGGCGGCGCCTGCATCACCGCGCTGGTGCTCGGCCTGGCGCTGGGGCCGGCCTTCATCCGCGGGCTGAAGCGGGTGCAGCGCAACGGCCAGCCGATCCGGCCGGACGGACCGGAGCGGCATCTGGTGGAGAAGAAAGGCACGCCGACCATGGGCGGCGTGCTCATCCTGGCCTCCATGACGGTGTCCACCCTGCTCTGGACCAATCTGGCCAACGGCTATGTGTGGGTGGTGCTGCTGCTGACCCTGGGCTACGGCGCCATCGGCTTCGTCGACGACTACATCAAGCTGTCGAAAGCCAATTTCCGCGGCCTGTCGGCGCGCGACAAGCTGCTGCTGCAGGCCGGGTTCGGGCTGGTGGCCGGCGTCAGCTTCATGCTGCTGACCCGCGAGCCGCTGGCCACCGGCTTCGCCGTGCCGGTGTTCAAGGAGGTGCTGATCCCGCTCGGCTACGCCTTCCCGGTGGTGGCGATGGTGGTGATGCTCGGCTTCTCCAACGCGGTGAACCTCACCGACGGGCTCGACGGGCTGGCGATCGTGCCGACCATCATCGCCGCCGGGGTGTTCGCGCTGATTGCGTACCTGGTGGGCAACCGCATCTTCGCCGACTACCTGCAGCTCAATTTCGTGCCGGGCGTGGGCGAGCTGGCGGTGTTCTGCTCGGCGCTGATCGGCGCGGGGCTCGGCTTCCTGTGGTTCAACGCGCCGCCGGCGGCGGTGTTCATGGGCGACACCGGGGCGCTGGCGCTGGGCGGCGCGCTGGGGGCGGTGGCGGTGGCCACCAAGCATGAAGTGGTGCTGGGGATCGTCGGCGGCCTGTTCGTGCTGGAGACGGTCAGTGTCATCGTGCAGGTGTTCTGGTTCAAGCGCACCGGCCGGCGCGTGTTCCTGATGGCGCCGCTGCACCATCATTTCGAGAAGAAGGGCTGGCAGGAAGCCACCATTGTCATCCGCTTCTGGATCATCTCGGTCATTCTGGCCCTGATCGGGCTGGGGACCCTGAAAATCCGATGAATTTCTCCGCCAACATTTTTGCCCCAGGCCTTTTCGCGGGGCGTCGCTTCGCCGTGGTCGGGCTCGGCAGGAACGGTCTGCCGGTGGCGCGCGCCCTGCTGGGCATGGGCGCCGAGGTGGTGGCGTGGGACGACCAGCCGGCGGCGCGCGCGGCGGCCGCGGATGCCGGCATCACCGTCGCCGAGCCGGAGATGGAAGGGCTGGAGGCGCTGGTTCTGTCGCCCGGCATTCCGCACCATCTGCCGGCGCCGCACCCGCTCGCGGCCCGGGCGATCGCCGCCGGGGTGGCGATCCTGTCGGATGCGGAACTGCTGTTCCGCGCGGTGCGGGCGGCCGGCTCGGCGGCGCTTTTCGCCGGCATCACCGGCACCAACGGCAAATCCACCACCACGGCGCTGCTGGCGCACATCCTTGAGCGGGCCGGACGGCCGGTGGCGGCCGGCGGCAATCTGGGCACGGCCGCCCTGGCGCTGCCGCTGCTGCCACAGGATGGGGTGTACGTGCTGGAAATGTCCTCCTACATGTTGGAGCGACTCGAAACTATACGTTTTGATGCGGCCGCCATGCTCAACCTCAGCGCTGATCATATCGACCGCCATGGCAACATGGCCGGCTATGCCCGTGCCAAACGGGCAATTTTCGCCCGCCAGACCGCGGCCGATACCGCCGTGGTCGGCGTCGATGATGCGCCGTCGCGCGATATGACAGAATCGTTACGCAAATTTCCGGCGCGGCTGGTGACGATTTCTGGCGAAGGCCCGGCCGATATCTGGACGGACGGCACTGTGCTGCGCGACGCCGCCGGCCCGATCGCCGATCTCGCCGCCGCCCGCGCCCTGCCGGGTACCCACAACGCCCAGAACGCCGCCGCGGCGGCCGCGCTGGCGCAGGCGCTCGGTGTCGCCCGGGCCGATATCGCGGCGGCGATCGAGACCTATCCGGGACTGGCGCATCGCCAGGAGCGCGTGGCCGAGGCCGGCGGCGTGCTGTTCATCAACGACAGCAAGGCGACCAACGCCGATTCCGCCGCCCGCGCGCTCGGCTGCTACGACCGGATCGTGTGGATCGCCGGCGGCCAGGCCAAGGCGGGCGGCATCGAGAGCCTGGCTCCCTTCTTCCCGCGCCTCGCGCTGGCGCTGCTGATCGGGCGGGATGCGCCGGTTCTGGCGGCGACGCTGGCGGCGCACGGCGTGCCGTACCGCGAGGTGGGCACGCTGGAGGCGGCGGTGGCGCAGGGATGGAAAGCGGCGCGGGACAACGCGGCGTCGGTGGTGCTGCTATCGCCGGCCTGCGCGTCCTGGGACCAGTTCACCGGCTTCGACCAGCGCGGCGACCGTTTCCGGGCGCTGGCGCAGGCGATTGCGGAGGGCGGATAGATGCTGCCGCCGCTGTCACGCGCCGATACCTCGCTGCTGGGCCGCTGGTGGTGGACGGTGGACCGCTGGACGCTGCTGGCGGTCGGCACCCTGATCGGGCTCGGCTACGTGATGATGCTGGCGGCGAGCCCGGCGGTCGCCGAGCGCATCAACCAGTCGCGTGACATCTTCATCCTCAAGCAGATCTTCTTCCTCAGCGCCGCCGGGGCGATCGTGGTGGTGGTGTCGCTGCTGTCGCCGCGCGGGGTGCGGCGGGTGGCGCTGGTGGGCTGCGTGATCGCCCTGGCGCTGACCGCGCTGACGCTGGTGGCGGGGGTGGAGATCAAGGGCGCGCGGCGCTGGGTGTCGCTGCCCGGGCTGTCGCTGCAGCCGAGCGAGTTCCTGAAACCCTGCTTCGCCGTGGTGGCGGCCTGGATGCTGACCGAGGGCAAGCGGACGGCGCAGTTTCCCGGCATGCTGGTGGCCTTCGCGGTGTACGCGGTGATCGTGCTGCTGCTGAAGTCGCAGCCCGACGTGGGCATGCTGGCGGTGATCACCGGCGTGTTTTTCCTGCAATTGTTCGTCGGCGGACTGAACCTCGTGCTGGCCGGCATCGGCGTGGCCGGCATGGCCGGGGCGGGCGTGGCCGCCTTTGCCTTCTTCCCGCATGTGCGCAGCCGGGTGATGCGGTTCTGGGACCCCACGCAGGGCGACAATTATCAGGTGACCCGCTCGCTGGAGGCGTTCGGCAATGGCGGCTTTCTCGGCCTCGGGCCGGGCGAGGGACGGGTGAAGGACCTGCTGCCGGATGCGCATGCCGACACCGTGTTCGCGGTGGCGGGCGAGGAGTTCGGCATGGTGCTGTGCCTGGTCATCATGGGGCTGTTCGCCTTCATCGTGTTGCGCGGGCTGCTGCGGATGCTGGCCGAGGCGGATGAATTCGTCGTCCTGGCCGCCACCGGGCTGGTGGCCAGCTTCGGGCTGCAGGCCTTCGTCAACATGGCCTCGACCCTGCACCTCATTCCCACCAAGGGCATGACGCTGCCATTCGTCAGCTATGGCGGCTCGTCGGCACTGGCGGTGGCGCTGAGCATGGGCCTGCTGCTGGCGCTGACCCGCCGGCGCCACCCCGGAGATTCGCGATGAGGGGCCCCCTCTCCGCTCCGGTCGTCATCGCCGCCGGCGGCACGGGAGGCCATTTCTTTCCCGCCGAGGCGCTGGCCGCCGAGCTGCTGCGGCGCGGCCATCGGCTGGCGCTGATGACCGATGCGCGCTCGGCCGGGCTCGCCGGCGCGACCCTTGGCCGCCAGGAAACCTTCGTGCTGCGCGGCGCCGGCATCGCCGGGCGCGGGGTGCTGCGGGGCGCGACCGCGGTGGCGCAGCTGGCCGCCGGCACCGTGCAGGCGCGGGCGATCCTTCGGCGGCTGCAGCCCTCGGTGGTGGTCGGGTTCGGCGGTTATCCGGCGGTGGCGCCGGTGCTGGGGGCGCGGTTGCTGCGCCGCCGGCCGCTTCTGGTGCTGCACGAACAGAACGCCGTGCTCGGCCGGGCCAACCGCCTGCTGGCGCGGCTGGCCGATGTGCTGGCGCTCAGCCATGCCGGCACGGCGCTGGTGCCGGACGGCATCCGCACGGTGCTCACCGGCAACCCGGTGCGGCCGGCGCTGGCCGCCCTCGCCGGCCGCGGTCCGGCGCCGGCCGGGCCGGAATTGCGCGTGCTTGTGCTGGGCGGATCGCTCGGCGCGCGGGTGTTCAGCGATGTGGTGCCGGCCGCCCTCGCCGCCCTGCCGGAGGAGCTGCGGCTGGTCCTGCGGGTCACCCAGCAATGCCGCAGCGAGGATCTGGCGCGGGTGCGCCGCGCCTATAGCGGCACCGGCATCGCCGTCGAGCTGGCGCCGTTCTTCGCCGATGTGGCGGGCTTGCTCGGCGCCGCGCATCTGGTGATCGCCCGTGCCGGCGCCTCTACCGTGGCCGAACTCGCCGTGGCCGGGCGGCCCGCCATCCTGGTGCCGCTGCCCGGCGCGATCGACGACCACCAGACCGCCAATGCGCGGGCGCTGGCCCAGGCAGGGGGCGCCTTCGTGATGCCACAACCGACGTTCACGCCTGATGCGCTGGCAGGGCGGATCGCCGCGCTGGCCGCATCGCCGGCGACGCTGGAAGCCGCCGCCCATGCCGCCGCCACCTGCGGCATCGCCGATGCGGTTTCCCGGCTGGCCAACCTCGTGGAGCGGACAATGACGCAGGATTTCGTTGCATGAGGGCGCTTCCGCTTTCCATCGGCACCATCCATTTCGTCGGCATCGGCGGCATCGGCATGTCCGGCATCGCCGAGGTGCTGCACAATCTCGGCTATGCCGTGCAGGGCAGCGACATCGCCGAGAACGCCAACGTCAGGCGGCTGCGCGAATCCGGCATCGCCGTGCAGGTTGGCCACGACGCGCGCAACCTGGGACGCGCCCAGGTGGTGGTGGTGTCCACCGCGGTGCAGCCCGACAATCCCGAGGTGCAGGCCGCCCGCGCCCGGCTGATCCCGGTGGTGCGGCGGGCCGAGATGCTGGCCGAGCTGATGCGCCTGCGCTGGGCGATCGCGGTCGGCGGCACGCACGGCAAAACCACCACCACCAGCCTGGTGGCGGCGGTGCTGGAGGCGGCGCATCTCGACCCCACCGTCATCAACGGCGGCATCATCAACGCGTACAGCTCCAACACGCGGCTGGGGGCGGGCGACTGGATGGTGGTGGAGGCGGACGAAAGCGACGGCAGCTTCCTCCGCCTGCCCGCCACCATCGCGGTGGTCACCAACATGGACCCCGAGCACCTGGACCACTGGGGCACCGGCGAGGCCATGGTCGCCGGCTACGAGCATTTCGTGCAGAACATCCCGTTCTACGGGTTCGCCGTGCTGTGCATCGACCATCCGGCGGTGCAGCAGATGATCCCGCGCCTGTCGGACCGGCGCATCATCACCTACGGCTTCTCGCCGCAGGCGGATGTGCGCGCCGACAAGGTGAACGCCGACCGCATGGGCGCCACCTTCGAGGTGACGGTGACTGACCGGGCGCGCGGCAACCGCTCGCGCCGGATGGGGCCGTTCCGCCTGCCCATGCTGGGCAACCACAATGTGCAGAATGCGCTCGCCGCGGTCGCCATCGCCTCCGAAATGGAGATCGACGACGCCACCCTGCGCAGCGCCTTCGTCGCCTTCCGCGGGGTGAAGCGGCGTTTCACCAAGACCGGCGAGGCGGGCGGCATCACCATCATCGACGATTACGGCCACCACCCGGTGGAGATCGCGGCGGTGCTGAAGGCGGCGCGCCAGGCCGGCGCGCGCGACGTGGTGGCGGTGGTGCAGCCGCACCGCTTCACCCGGTTGCAATCCTTGTTCGAGGCATTCTGCACCTGCATGAACGACGCCGGCACGGTAATCGTGGCCGATGTTTACGCCGCCGGCGAACAGCCGATCCCCGGCATGGACCGCGACGCGCTGGTGGAGGGCCTGCGCGCGCGCGGGCACCGCAGCGTGGTGCCGCTGCCCGGACCCGAACACCTGGCCGAGATGATCCATGCGGTCGCCCGCTCCGGCGATTTCGTGGTCTGCCTGGGGGCGGGTACCATCACCCAGTGGGCCGCCGCCCTGCCCGGCCAGCTCACCACTTTGCAGGCCGGCGCGAAACGGCAGGCCTCGGCATGATTGCAGCCGCCATCATCCCTGTGCTGGCCGAGCAGTTGCCGCCCTTGCGCGGGCGGGTGCAGGCCGATGCGGTGCTGGCGCCGCAGACCTGGTTCCGCGTCGGCGGGCCGGCGGAGGCGCTGGTGCGGCCGGCGGATACCGATGATCTGTGCGCCTTCCTGCGCGCGCTGCCGCATGGCGTGCCGGTGACCGCCATCGGCGCGGCGTCGAACCTGATCGTGCGCGACGGCGGCGTGCACGGGGTGGTGGTGAAGCTGGCGCGCGGTTTCGGCGAGATCGTGGTCGAGAACGACGGCATCATCGCCGGCGCGGCGGCACTGGATGTGACGGTGGCCGAACATGCCGCCGCCGCCGGGCTGGCCGGGCTGGAGTTCCTCTCCGGCATCCCCGGTACGATCGGCGGGGCGGTGGCGATGAATGCCGGCGCCTATGGCGGCGATGTCGCCGCCTGCCTGGACTGGGCCGAGATCGTCACCCGCTCGGGCGAGCTGGTGCGCCGCCGGTCGCATGAGCTGGGCTTCGAGTACCGGCATTCCTCGCTGCCGCCGGGCGGCGTGGTGGTGCGCGCCCGGTTCCGCGCCCGCCGTGGCGAGGCCGCCGGCATCGCCGCACGCATGGCCGAGATCCGCGCCAGCCGCGAGGCGGCCCAGCCGGTGCGCGCCCGCACCGGCGGCTCCACCTTCCGCAACCCGCCGGCGATGAAGGCGTGGGAGCTGATCGACGCCGCCGGCTGCCGCGGGCTCGTGCGCGGGGGCGCGCAGGTGTCGGAGAAGCACTGCAACTTCCTCATCAACACCGGCGGCGCCACCGCCGCCGACATCGAGGGACTTGGGGAAGAGGTGCGCCGGCGCGTGCGCGAGGCCAGCGGGGTGGTGCTGGAGT
Source organism: uncultured Alphaproteobacteria bacterium (assembly GCA_963709085.1). Classification (GTDB taxonomy): domain Bacteria; phylum Pseudomonadota; class Alphaproteobacteria; order Acetobacterales; family Acetobacteraceae; genus Rhodovastum. The sequence goes on along the minus strand of CAVPVB010000007.1, from coordinate 602,983 downwards.
GGGAGATCCGCCGCATCGGCGTGCCGGGCACGCCGGCGCGCACGCCGGCCCTTCCGGTCCCTGAAGGGGAGGCGGCGATATGAGCCGGGTGGCGGTTCTGTACGGCGGGATTTCCGCCGAGCGCGAGGTTTCCCTGGCATCCGGCGCGCAGGTCGTGACCGCGCTGCGGGCGGCCGGCTACGAGGTCGTGCCGGTGGTGGTGGGGGATGATCTGGCGGCGGTGATCGCCGCCCTGGACCCAAGGCCCGACGCCGTGTTCAACGCCCTGCACGGCCGCTTCGGCGAGGACGGCGCCATCCAGGGCGTGCTCGACTGGCTCGGCATCCCCTATACGCATTCCGGCGTGCGCGCCTCCGCCCTGGCCATGGACAAGGCCGCCGCCAAGGCGGTGTTCGCCGCCGCCGGACTGCCGGTGGCGCAGGGGCGGATGGTGGACATCGCCGAGCTGGAGCACCACGACCCGCTGCCGCGTCCCTATGTGGTCAAGCCGGCCAACGAAGGCTCGTCGGTCGGCGTCGAGATCATGCGCGAAGGCGACAACCGGCGCGCCGCACTGGCCGCCGGCTGGCGCTTCGGCCCGCAGGCGATGGTCGAGGAATTCATCCCCGGCCGCGAGCTGACCGTGGGCGTGATGGGCGACCACGCGCTGGCGGTGACGGAGATCGTCGCCGGCAACACCTTCTATGATTACGAGTTCGAAATACGCCGCGGGCGGCTCCTATCATGTCGTTCCGGCGGTGATCCATCCGGACGCGGCCGCCCAGGCGCTGGACATGGCGCTGGCGGCGCATCGGGCGCTCGGCTGCCGCGGCGCGACCCGCGCCGATTTCCGCTACGACGACACCGCCGGCGAACCCGGCCGGCTGGTGCTGCTGGAAGTGAACACCCAGCCCGGCCTGACACCGACCTCGCTGCTGCCCGAGCAGGCCGCGCATTGCGGCATGAGCTTCCCGCAGCTCTGCGCCTGGATGGTGGAGAACGCCGCATGTCGCGCATGAATCCGTCCGGCCAGGCGCCGCCGCCCTCGCGCATGCCGCCGCCGCGGATGCCCCCTCCGCGCATGCCGCCGCCGCGCATGCCCCCCCGCATGCCGGTGTCGCGCATGCCCGACCGGCCCGGCCTGTGGCGGCTGCTGTGGAAGCGGCGGCGCGGCCTGCTGGGGCCGGGCATGATGCTGACCATTCTGCTGGTGGTGGGCGCGGCCGGCGTCGCCACGCTGCAGCCGGTCAGCCAGGCCGGGAAATTTCGCGAGCGGCTGGGCGATGTCACGGCGGAGCTGGGCCTGCGCGTGCAGGACGTGGCGATCGACGGGCTGGTCAAAACGCCCGAGCCGCTGGTGCGCGCGGCGCTGGGCGTGCACCACGGCGATCCGATCTTCGGCGTCTCGCTGGCCGACGCGCGGGCGCGCATCGAAACCATCAACTGGGTGGAGAGCGCCACCGTCGAGCGGCGCCTGCCCGCCACCATCGTGGTGCATCTGACCGAGCGGCGGCCGTTCGCGGTGTGGCAGCACGAAGGCCATTTCGTGCTGATCGACCGCAACGGCGAGGTGATGACCGATCCCGACGTGGCCTCGTTCGCCTCCCAGATACCGCTGGTGGTGGGAGCCGGCGCGCCGGCGGCGGCGGCGGTGCTGATCGACGCGCTGGGCCGCTATCCGCTGATCATGAGCCACCTGCAGGCGGCGGTGCGGGTGGGCGAGCGGCGCTGGAACCTGCGCATGAACAACGGCGCCGACGTGATGCTGCCCGAGGGCGCCGAGCCGGCGGCGCTGGCCAAGCTGATGGAGCTGCAATCGGCCTATTCCCTGCTCGACCGGCCACTGCAGGTGGTCGATCTGCGCCTGGCGGACCGGCTGGTGGTGCGTCCGCAGCCCGAGAAGGCCGACCCGAAAGAAACTGGCGGCAAGGAAACGGGCAAGCCTGCCGATGCCGGCAAGACGCCGCGCAAACCGACGTGAGGAGGCAGCAATGAACGACATGCCGCGCCGCGTCCTGCCGCCGAACACGGCGCCGATGGAGCCGCCCGCGCGCATCCGCGCCCGGCCCTCCGGCGCGTTCGGCGTGCTCGACATCGGCACGACCAAGATCGTCTGCATCATCGGCCGGGTGGAATCGGATGCCTCCATCCGCGTGCTCGGCTTCGGTTGGCAGAAAGGCCGCGGTGTGCGCGGCGGCGGCATCACCGATATGGAGGAGGCCGAGCGTGCCATCCGCGCCGCCGTCGGCCAGGCCGAGGACATGGCCGGCACCCGGCTGCGCGGGGTGACGGTGAACCTCTCCTGCGGCCAGCCCGAGAGCCGGCTGTTCAACGTGCAGTGGCCGGTGGGCGGCCGCGCGGTGAACGAGCACGACATCCGGCGGGTGCTGCTGGAAGGCCGCGCCCGCGCGGTCAGCGACGGGCGCGAGATTCTGCACGCGCTGCCGCTGGCCTTCACCGCCGACGACGTGCAGGGGGTGACCGATCCGCGCGGGCTGCACTGCGAGACGCTGACCGGGCGGCTGCACGTGGTCGATGCGCTGTCGACCGCGCTGCGCACGCTCGGCGCCACGATCGCCCGCTGCGACCTCGACATCACCGAGCTGGTCTCCTCGCCGATGGCGGCGGGGCTGGCCACGCTGGTCGAGGACGAGAAGCTGCTCGGCGCCACCGTGCTGGACATGGGCGGCGGCACCACCGGCATGGCGGTGTTCGCCGAGGGACAATTGCTGCACACCGCGCAGTTGCCGGTGGGCGGCTCGCACGTCACCAACGACATCGCCCGCATCCTCTCGACCCCGGTGGCGCACGCCGAGCGGCTGAAGACGCTGTACGGCAGCGCCCAGTCGAGCCCGGACGACGAGCGCGAAATGCTGCCGGTGCCGATGGTGGGCGAGGAGGAGCACCAGATCGCCAAGGTGCCGCGCAGCATGGTGGTCAACATTATCCGCCCGCGCCTGGAGGAAACCTTCGAGATGGTGAAGGAGCGGCTGGAAGCCTCCGGCCTGGGGCGGGTCGCCGGAACGCGCGTGGTGCTGACCGGCGGTGCCAGCCAGTTGTCCGGCGCGCGCGACATGGCGGCGCGCATCCTCGGCCGCACGGTGCGGCCGGGCAAGCCGATGGCGCTGCGCGACCTGCCTGAACTCGGCCTGCGGGCCGGCCTTCGCGACCACCGTCGGGCTGCTGGCCTGGGCCTCCGGCGAGGGCCGCTCCGTGCATGACATCGACCCCGAAACCGAACGTCCGAGCGGCTGGGTACGCCGCTGCGTCAATTATCTACGTGAGCGCGTATGATAAATCCCCGAATCGGCACCCTGTTCCACAACCGGACCCTGTAGTAGGGAGGACCTGACATGACCCTGAACCTGACGATCCCCCAGAACATGCACACCGATTTCACGCCGCGGATCACCGTGATCGGCGTTGGCGGCGGCGGCACCAATGCCGTCGACAACATGATCGCGATGAACCTTCAGGGTGTCGAGTTCGTGGTGGCCAACACCGATGCGCAGCAATTGCTGCACTCGAAGGCGAATCGCCGCATCCAGCTCGGGCCCCACATCACCCAGGGGCTCGGCGCCGGGGCGAAGCCCGAGATCGGCCGCGCCGCCGCGGAGGAGGCGGCCGACGAGCTGTACCGCCACCTGGATGGCGCCCACATGGTGTTCATCACCGCCGGCATGGGCGGCGGCACCGGCACCGGGGCCGCCCCGGTGATCGCCCGCATGGCGCGCGAGAAGAACATCCTGACGGTCGGCGTGGTGACCAAGCCGTTCACCTTCGAAGGCCAGCGCCGCGCCCGCGCCGCCGATGAGGGCATCACCGAGCTGCAGCAATTCGTCGATACGCTGATCGTGATCCCGAACCAGAACCTTTTCCGGCTGGCCAATGAGCGGACCGGCTGGAAGGAAGCGTTCAAGATGGCCGACAACGTGCTGTACATGGGCGTGCGCGGCGTCACCGACCTGATGGTCGCGCCCGGCCTGGTGAACCTCGATTTCGCCGACATCCGCACCGTGATGGCGGAAATGGGCAAGGCGATGATGGGCACCGGCGAGGCCGAGGGCGAGAACCGCTCCATCCGCGCCGCCGAAGCAGCGATCAGCAACCCGCTGCTGGAAGACACCAGCATGGCCGGCGCGCGCGGCCTGCTGATCAACATCACCGGCGGCGAGGACATGACGCTGTTCGAGGTGGACCTGGCCGCCAACCGCATCCGCGAGGAAGTGGACGAGGAAGCCAACATCATCTTCGGCTCGGCGATCGACGAGTCGCTGACCGGCAAGATCCGGGTATCGGTGGTGGCGACCGGCATCGAGTCGCCGGCCCAGAAGACGGCCGAGCGTCCCAAGCTGGTGGCGGTGGGCGGCAGTGCGGCGCCGGCCGCCGTGTCGTCGGCCACCGGCGCCAACGGCGCGTCCCTGGGCATCATGAGCGCCCCGCCGGTGGTGGGGACGCGCCCATCGGCCGGCGGCCTGCAGACGCACGGGACGGCGGGCCTGCCGTTGCACGCGGCGGCCGCCCAGATGAACGCGGCGGCGGGCGCGGCGGCGCAGAACCGGACGCAGCCGGGGCGGCAGGCGCCGGCCGGCGCCCCGGTGGCGCGCATGGTGCCGTCCGCCCCGGCGCCGCAGCAGGCGGCGGAGAACGAGTACGCCTACGCCGGCGGCTACGGCGACGAGCAGATGGAACCGCCGGCGGTCTCGCGGTCGGCGCCCCAGCAGGCGCCCCAGTTGGCACCACGCGGGCCCGCGCGGCCGGCGCCGCAGCCGCGCGGCAATGCCATGTATGCCGACGATCAGGCCGCCGAGGCGGCGCCCCAGGCGCGCAAGAGCCTGTTCGGCATCGTCACCGGCGCCATCCGCGGCACCCTGCCGGCGGCCCAGGCCGGCGCGCTCGCGCCATCCGGCCGGTCCGAGATGGCGCTGCACGAGGTGCAGCAGCGCGAGGCACCGGTCCGGGCCAATGTTCGCCAGGCCGCCGGCGACGAGGTGGGCATCGACATCCCGGCCTTCCTGCGTCGCCAGTCGTCCTGACCGGTTTCTCCGGGTCGCCCCGTCCGGTTCGGGCGGGGCGGTAAAAACGCTCCCTGGTCGTGCCGCCGCACGGTCAGGGAGCGTTTTTTTTGCCCAGGAATCGTGCGGAAGCCCTTGATTCGCGTTTGTTTCACGGCAGTTACACGCGTCGCTTCGCAGCGCCACATTTGCCATAATTTCAGTCGGTTCGACTGTAATACGCGGCAATAATCATTGACTCGCGCGCCCCCCCGCCGGCCCCTTACGCTTAGATTGACGGCGCATCGTACCGGCGCCGGCCCGAACCTACACCGGGGCCTGCACGGCCCGAGGGGAAGACCGCGCGATGGATGGGCTACCACACATGTTCCGCCTTGAGACGACCGATCCGGCGCAGTCAAATGCGACCCTGGCCGACGCAACGCCGGCCGACGCATCGCTTGCCGATGCGACGCAGATCAGCCCGGTGATGGCCGGGCATGGATTCGGCGCCCAGCGCACCCTGCGCTCCGCCATATCCTGCGTCGGCGTCGGCCTGCATGGCGGCCAGCGCGTGTCGCTGACGCTGCGCCCGGCGCCGACCGGCAGCGGATTCGTGGTGCGGCGCACCGACCTGACCGACGCCGCCGGCCATGCCGGCGTGGACATCCCCGCCCGGTTCGACCACGTGATCGACACCCGCCTGTGCACCGTGCTCGGCCTGCCCGACCGCCCCGAGGCGCGGGTGGGAACGGTGGAGCATGCCCTGGCGGCGCTGGCCGGCTGCGGCGTGCATAACGCGGTGCTGGAGATCGATGGACCGGAGATGCCGATCCTCGACGGCTCGGCGAATGATTTCGTGTTCCTGATCGACTGCGCCGGCATCGTCGAGCAGGACTCCCCGGTCGAGGCCATCGAGGTGCTGCGGCCGGTGCGGGTATCGCACGGCGAGTCGTATGCCGAGTTGCGGCCGCGCGCGAACGGGTTCGACATGTCGGTGTCGATCGCTTTCGACGCCGCGGCGATCGGCTGGCAGGCGTTGACCCTGCAGCTCGGGCCGGGGGTGTTCCGCAGCCGGCTGGCGCGGGCGCGCACCTTCACCATGGCTTCCGAGGTGGAGCAACTGCGCGCCGCCGGTCTGGCGCGCGGCGGCAGCCTGGACAACGCCGTGGTGGTCGACGGCGCCGCGGTGCTGAACCCGACCGGCCTGCGCATGCCGGACGAATTCGTGCGCCACAAGCTGCTGGACGCGGTGGGCGACCTGGCCCTGGCCGGGGCGCCCCTGCGCGGCCGTTACCTCGCCCACCGGCCCGGCCATGCGCTGAACAACCGCCTGCTGCGGGCGCTGTTCGCCGATGCGGCCAACTGGCGCTTCGCGGCCCCGGCCGAATCGATCGCCGGCTGGCAGATCCGCCTGCCCGCCGCGGCGGCGCCGGCCTGACGGCGCCGCCCTGGCCGGGGGGGTTCGGGAGAACACCCTGGCCGGCGCTCGCCCTCGCCGCCTCTCTCGCCATCGCCGCCCCTGGTGCCATTTTCGCCCGCGCTCCGGCCAGCACCAAGCCGCGGCCTTTCCTTCCCCCCAGGGCAATCGCATTTCAGAAGGATCCGAGGAGTCTGGAGAGATAGGCATCGTTCCAACCGGCCCGTTGGAACTTGCCGCGCAGAGAGCCCTTGGAGCCGTCCTTCTGCATGACGTTCAGGGCCATGTGTCGCAGGACCGCAAGATTGTGTGGCCCGTTGCCCAGTCTGGTCCGGTCCTGATCCTCGTTCATCACCACATCCAGCCGCCAGTGCAGCCGGTTTTCGACACCCCAGTGCTCGCGGACGACCTCGTTGAAGCGTGTCGCGGATAGCGCTGTGCTGAGAAGGTAGTAGGCGGTCTCGGTGGTGGTCTTGCTCGCGGTTTCACGGATACGGACAACCTTGCCGATGGCCGCCAGGCCGGGCCAGTGATGATCCCGCTGCAACCAGTCGATATCGGTCGAGACCGTGGCCGTGCGGGTCTCGATGCGGCCGTGATCGGCGTCCACGTTTTGCGCGCTCGTCGCCGGTTTGCTGGCCGGGTCATTGAGGAACGTGCTGACGTCATCATGCAGCGTGCCCTGATTGCCCTTCAGCGCCAGGGCATAGTCGCCGCCCTGATCGACGATCTGCTGAGCAATCGCCCGCTGGCAGTTGAGCGCGTCGGCGGTCACGATCGTGCCTTTCAGTGACAGCATCTCCAGCAACTTCGGCACCGCGGTGATCTCATTTGATTTGGCGTCGGTGGCGATCTGCGCCAGCACCAGGCGCTGCTCGCATCCCCAGGCACTGACCATATGCAGCGGTGACTTGCCGCTGGCGCGATCGAAGGAGCGACGCAGAACCTTGCCATCGATCGCTACAACGCCCTGAACCGTACTCGAAAACTGCGCCATGAACCGCTGAAACGCCGCGCCAAACTGCGCCGGGTCGAGCAGGCGGAACAGGCGGCTGAAAGTGTCGTGACTTGGAATGCCCTTCTCCAGCTTGAGAAAGCCGCGCAGGAACGGCTCTTTCGCTTCCGCAAACCGAGCCATGTCCACCGCACCCTGGCCGCCACATAACACTGTACACAGCGCAATCATCAGCAACTCATGGAAGTCATGCAGCCCGGCATTCCCGGTTCGTGGGTCTTCCAGACCCTCCCAGCAGCCGGCAAACTGATCCAAGGCGTCCTCCCACCGCAGGTTTCGCGCGCCCTCCGGTAGAATCCATCGCCCCGCCCCGCGCAAGCCGCCGTCGCGCTGTCAAGGAAATTCCAAGTGCGATTCCCCTGTCCTTCCCCCCGTCCATGCTATAAGCGCGGGCACAAAGGGTGCTTGGTGGTGGCATTGACGATTCTCCCGACTTCCTTCCTTCGCGGCGTAATGCTGGCCGGCGTGCTGGCACTGCCGCTTGGCGCCTGCTCCACGCTGAATTCGCTCAACCCCTGGTCGAGCAAGTCAGATGAGCCGGAGTTTAAAGAAGATCCGTCCAAGGTGTCGGTTGAGGAGATGTACAATCGCGGCGTGGACTCGCTGAACCGGAAAAACTACGACCAGGCCGTCAAACAATTTGATCTTGTCGAGCAGAATTATCCGTATTCGACCTGGGCCATCAATGCCCAGCTTATGCAGGGTTACTCCGAATACCTTCGCAATCACTATACCGACGCGATCGGCGTGCTTGACCGGTTCATCCAGCTCCACCCCTCGCATCGCGACATCGGCTACGCCTATTACCTGCGCGCGCTCTGCTATTACGAACAGATCGCCGACATCAGGCGCGATCAGAAGGGCACGCAGGAAGCCCTGGGGGCGCTGCAGGAAGTGGTGAACCGCTTCCCCGACAGTGCCTATGCGCGTGACGCGCGGCTGAAAATCGACCTTGCCCGCGACCACCTCGCCGGCAAGGAGATGGAAGTCGGGCGCTTCTACCAGAGGCAGCACCTGTACACGGCGGCGATCGGCCGGTTCCAGCGGGTGGTGGATGATTTCCAGACCACCAACCACGTGCCCGAGGCGTTGCACCGGCTGACCGAAATCTACCTGACCCTCGGGCTGGTCGATCAGGCCCGCAAGACGGCCGCGGTGCTGGGCTACAACTACCCGGGCAGTCCCTGGTACGAGGACAGCTATAAGGCCCTGGTGGCGGGCGGAGGCACCGGCGAGCCCGGCACGCCGCCGCCGCAGCCCGGGTTCTTCGGCCGCACCATCGGCACGCTTTTCTGAGCCCGCGTCCCGGCAGGCGGGCTTGCTCACCGCGCTCTCGATCCGCGATGTGGTGCTGATCGAGCGGCTGGATCTCGGATTCGGGCCGGGCCTGACCGTGCTCACCGGCGAGACCGGCGCCGGCAAGTCGATCCTGCTGGACAGTCTGGGGCTGGCCCTTGGCGCCCGGGCCGAGCAGGGGTTGGTCCGCCGCGGCGCCGAACAGGCCAGCGTGGCGGCCGCCTTCGCGCCGGCGCCCGGGCACCCGGCCCTGGCGCTGCTGGCCGAGCAGGGCATCGCCGCCGAGGATGAGGTCGTGCTGCGGCGCGTGCTGGGGCGCGACGGCCGCAGCCGGGCCTTCGTCAACGACCAGCCGGTGGGGGCGGCGCTGCTGCGCCGCGTCGGCGCGCTGCTGGTTGAGGTACAGGGCCAGCACGACCAGATGGGGCTGGCCGATCCGTCCGGCCATGCGGCGCTGCTGGACGCTTTCGGCGTGGCGCCGCCGCTGCGCGAGGCGGTGGCGCGGTGTTGGCGCGACTGGCGCGCCGCTTTCGCGTCCCTGGCCGAAGCCCGGGAAGCCATGGAAGCGGCGCAGCGCGACGAAGACTGGCTGCGTCACGCGGTGGAGGAGTTGGCCTTGCTGCGCCCCGAAGCGGGCGAGGAGGAACGGCTGGCGGCCGAGCGGCAGGCGTTGCAGCAGGGCGAGAAGCGCGCCGAGGCGATCGCGGCGACCCTGGCCGAACTGGCGCCGCGTGACCGGCGCAGTCCCGGCCCGGCGGCGGCGTTGCGGGCAGCCGCGCGGACGCTGCAGCGGCTGCCGCCGGCCGAGCCGGTCGCCGCGGCGCTGGCCGCCCTGGAACGGGCCGAGGAAGCGCTGGCCGAGGCGGAGACGCTGCTCACCCGGCTGGCCGAGGCGGCCGAGGCCGATCCGCGCCGCCTGGAGCAGGCCGAGGAGCGGCTGTTCGCCCTGCGCGCCGCCGCCCGCAAGCACCAGGTGGCGGTGGCTGAACTCCCTGCCCTGCTGGACACATTGTCCGCCCGCCTGGCGGCGCTGGAAAACGGCGCGGCGCGGGTGGAAGCGTTGCAGGCGGCGGCGGCGGCGGCGCGGGCGGCCTATGTGGCGGCCTGCGCGCTTCTGTCGGCGGCCCGGCGGGAGGCGGCGGGGAAGCTGGACCGGGCGGTCGCCCGGGAATTGCCGCCGCTGCGGCTGGACCGCGCCCGCTTCGTCACCTCCATCGCGGCACTGGAGGAGAATGCCTGGGGGCCGGGCGGGGCCGACGCGGTGCGCTTCCTGATCGCCACCAATCCCGGGCAGGAACCGGGGCCGCTGGCGCGGGTGGCCTCGGGCGGGGAGTTGTCGCGGCTGATGCTGGCGCTGAAGGTGGTGCTGGCCGGCGCCTCGCCGGTGCCGACGCTGGTGTTCGATGAGGTCGATTCGGGCGTCGGCGGCGCCACCGCGGCGGCGGTGGGCGAGCGGCTGGCGCGGGTGGCGGAGCGGGTGCAGGTGCTGCTGGTGACGCACAGCCCACAGGTGGCGGCCCGCGGCGCGGCGCATTTGCGGGTGGCCAAGCTGATCGCCGAGGCGCGGGCGGAGACGCGGGTGGAAATGCTGGAGGGCGCGGCACGGCGCGAGGAAATCGCCCGCATGCTGGCCGGCGAGACGGTGACCGAGGCGGCGCGGGCGGCGGCGGACAGCCTGCTGGCGGCGGTGTAGGATGGGGCGCCATCGGGTGACGACTGACAGGCCAGGAAGCAAGAAATTCTGGCTGGGCACTTGGAAGTGATTCGCTCGACAGAAGACTGAACATGAGGAGTTGTTGATGGGGTCCCTTTCGGTGATCGGCTTCCTGCTGCTTGCTGCAATCGCGGCGGCAATTGCAATCGCCTTGTTCTTACTGTTGACCAGAGTTGTTGAATTTGTTGTCATTGGCGCGCTGTTGGTGGTTGCTATCGGTTCGGGAGATAGTTTATTTATTCTCGTTACCGTCGCCGTCATGCTGCTGGCGATCGCGTTCCGTATCCATGCGAACCGTGTTCGCCGCAGTCGCCGTTGATGGATCGGCCGTCGATGTCTGGCTGCTTTAACGCGCCGACATGGCGGCTCCGCACCCTTTCGCTCCCCTTGTCGCCATGACCCGACCCGCACGCCCGACCGCCCCGCCCGAAATGGACCTCACCGAGGCCGAAGCCGCGCATGAACTGGCGCGTCTGGCCGCCGAGATCGCGCGGCATGATCGCGCCTACCACGAACGCGACGCCCCCGAGATCACCGACGCCGAATACGACGCGCTGCGCCGGCGCAACGCGGCGATCGAGGCGCGTTTTCCCGCCCTGGTGCGGCCCGATTCGCCGTCGCTGCGCGTTGGCGCGGCGCCGGCGGGCGGGTTCGCCAAGGTGGCGCATGGCGTGCCCATGCTGTCGCTCGACAACGCGTTTGTCGCCGCCGACTTCCAGGAGTTCTGCGACCGCGCGCGGCGCTTCCTCGGCCTGAAACAGGAACCGCTGGCCTTCGTGGGTGAGCCGAAGATCGACGGGCTGTCGATCTCGCTGACCTACGAGAATGGCCGGCTGGTGCGCGGCGCCACCCGCGGCGACGGGCTGGAAGGCGAGGACGTCACGCCCAATGTCCGCACCCTCGCCGCCATTCCGGCCCGGCTGACCGGCCACGCGCCCGCGCGGATCGAAATCCGTGGCGAGGTGTTCATGACCAAGGCCGACTTCCTGGCGCTGAACGCGACGCAGGAGGCGGCCGGGCAGAAAATCTTTGCCAACCCGCGCAACGCCGCCGCCGGCAGCCTGCGCCAGCTCGATGCCCGCATCACCGCCGCCCGCCCGCTATCGATGTTCGCCTACGCCATGGGCGAGGCGAGCGAAATCCCGGCCGACACCCACTGGCAATGGCTGGACCGGCTGCGGGAGTGGGGGTTTCAGGTGAACCCGCTGTCGCAACCACTGGCCGGCGAGGACGAGGCGGCCGCCTTCCAGGCCGCCATGGCCGAACAGCGGGCCGCCCTGCCCTACGATATCGACGGCGTCGTCTACAAAATCGACGATCTTTCCCTGCAGCGCCGGCTCGGCTTCGTCGGCCGCGCGCCCCGCTGGGCGATCGCCTGGAAATTCCCCGCCGAGCAGGCCAGCACCGTGCTGGAAGGCATCGACATCCAGGTCGGCCGCACCGGCGCGCTCACCCCGGTCGCGCGGCTCGCCGCGGTCAATGTCGGCGGCGTGCTGGTCCGCAACGCCACGCTGCACAATGAGGACGAGATCGCCCGCAAGGATGTGCGCATCGGCGATACCGTGGTGCTGCAGCGGGCCGGCGACGTGATCCCGCAGATCGTCGCGGTGGTGGCGGCGAAGCGCCCGGCCGGCGCGCAGCCCTATGTCTTCCCCGACCATTGTCCGGTCTGCGGCAGCGCGGCGCTGCGTCCGCCCGGCGAAGTGGTGCGCCGCTGCACCGGCGGCCTTATTTGTCCGGCCCAGGTCGAGGAACGGCTGATCCATTTCGCCTCCCGCGCCGCCTTCGACATCGATGGCCTGGGCGAAAAGACCATCCGCGAGTTTCACGCCGACCGGCTGATCGCCTCGCCGGCCGATATTTTCCGGCTGCCCGACCATGAGGCGGAGATCGCCAAACGCGAGGGCTGGGGCGAAACCTCGGCCCGCAACCTGTCGGCCGCCATCCAGGCGCGGCGGCGCATTCCGCTGGCCCGCTTCATCTACGCGCTCGGCATCCGCCGCGTCGGCGAGACCAATGCCAGGCTGCTGGCGCGCCACTACGGCAGCTTCGCCACCTGGCTGGCGCAAATGCAGGCGGCCGTGCAGATCGGGTCGGAGGCGCGCAGCGATCTCGGCAACATCGTCGGCGTCGGCCCGGCAATCGCCGAGGAACTGGCGGAGTTCTTCGCCGAACCGCGCAACGTCGCCACCATCGGCGAACTGGCGGAACTGCTGGACATCGCGGACGCCGAACCGGCCGGCGGCGGCGGCGAGCTGGCCGGCAAGGTGGTGGTGTTCACCGGCACGCTGGCCACCCTGACCCGCCCCGAGGCGAAAGCCATGGCGGAAAAACTGGGGGCGAAGGTCACCGACAGTGTGTCGAAAAAGACCGACCTGGTCGTGGTCGGCGCCGATGCCGGCTCGAAAGCGCGCAAGGCGGCGGAACTGGGCGTGCGCATCGTCACCGAGGCCGAGTGGCGGACCCTCGCCGGCCAGAAGCTGCTATGATTTTCCGGTAAATTCGGCGTGACGGCGGCGGCGCATGCATGCAAAACTTTACAATCCGAGCTGATTCGGGGGATGCCGGGTCCGGAGGACACGGAGACCGATGGATAAAACGGATTCCATTCCGGATGGTCGGGCAGGCCAAACCGCAATTCTGCGCGTGCTGATCATCGAAGACGTCCCGACCGTGGCCGCCGCGATCGAGGCGGCGCTGCGGCAAGCGGGCATGGACACGCGCATCGCCATGACGGGCGCCGATGCAATCACCGCCAAGGCCGGGTTCCGCCCCGATGTCGTCCTGATCGACCTGGAACTGCCGGACGTGAACGGCATGCAACTGGTGGACCGGTTCGCCGGCGAGGCTGATTGCGGCGTCATCGTGGTCACCGCCACCGGCGCCGAGGCGGCCCGCATTGCCGGGCTGGACAACGGCGCCGACGACTACATCGTCAAGCCGGCGCCGCTGCGCGAACTCGCCGCCCGCATCCGCGCCGTGCACCGCCGCCTGTACCGCCCCGAGCCGGAACTGCCGGCGCGCCCCCCCGCCGTGACCATCGACCCCGCACGACGGCTGCTGATCGGGCCCGACGCGGCCAGCGTCACCCTGACCGAGGCCGAAGCGGCGGCGCTCGACGCGCTGCTCGCCGCCGCCGGCACTAACGTGTCGCGGGAAGTGCTCAGCCAGACCGCGCTGAAACGCCAACTGCACGCCGACGACCGCAGCGTTGACCAGCTGGTGCTGAAACTGCGCCGCAAGATCGCCTCGGTGGGGGCATCGGACCGGACGATTTTATCCGCCCGGCGGCAGGGCTATGTGATCCCGGAACCGGGGCTGTTCCGGGTGCTGCCGGGGGTGCGGGAAGGGTAAGGAAGGCCAGGGCTCTGCCCTGGACCCGCTAAGGGCGGAGCCCTTAGAACCCATTCGTTTAGAGGGTCTTGGGAAAGAGCGGGGGTGAGCAGGGGCATCGGCTCCTCCTCACCCCCCTCTTTCCCAAGACCCTCTAAGTGATGGGGTCCAGGGGCCTCTCGGCCCTTGGCGGGTCCAGGGCAGAGCCCTGGCCTTCCTTACCCCACCCCCGCACAGGCAACCGCAAGCCACCCCCGGGCAGCGGCGTCAAGCCGGGGTCCGATCTCCGCCTCCACGCGGGCATGGTAGCGGTCGATCCAGGCGATTTCCTCGGCCGTGAGCAGGTCGCGCTCGATCAGCCGGCGGTCGAACGGGACAAGGGTGAGCGTTTCGAACCGCAGGAAGGGTTTTTTCGCCGCGGGCAGTTCGGCCGGCTGCGCCAGCAGCAGATTTTCCAGGCGGATGCCGTATTGGCCGGGCGCATAGAAGCCGGGTTCATCGGACAGGATCATGCCCGCCGCCACGGGCACCGGCTTGGCCGCACGCGAGAGACTCACCGGACCTTCGTGCACGGACAGATAGCTGCCGACGCCGTGGCCGGTGCCGTGGTCATAGTCCAGGCCGGCGCGCCACAGGGCGGCGCGGGCGAAGGCGTCGAGATGCGGCCCGGCGACACCCTGCGGAAACACCAGCGCGGCGATGGCGATGTGGCCCTTGAGCACGCGGGTCACCCGGTCGCGCAATTCCGCCGGCGGGTCGGCCGGGCCGGTCCAGACCGTGCGGGTGATGTCGGTGGTGCCGTCGGCATACTGACCGCCGGAATCGATCAGGTAGAGCTCGCCCGGGTTGATCGGGCGGTTGGTCTCCTCGGTGACGCGGTAATGGATGATCGCGCCGTGCTCGCCAGCGCCGGAAATCGCCGGAAAGCTCTCGCCGCGGAATTCGGGCGATTCGGCGCGGAAAGCGAGCAGGCGGGCGGCGGCGTCCAGTTCGGTGGTGAGACCGGCCTGGGTGTCGAGCCAGTGCAGGAAGCGGCAGACGGCGACGGCGTCGCGGGCATGGGCGTCGCGGGCGCCCTGCTGCTCGACCGGGTTCTTGCTGGCTTTCGGCAGCAGGCAGGGGTCCATGCCGGCAACCACGGTGGCGCCGGCCGCGCGCAGGGTCTGGGCGAACCAGACCGGCGCGGTGGCGGCGTCCACCCGCACGCGGCGGCCGGCGAGCCGGGCGAGCGCAGCGGGCAGGGCGCTGCGCGGCTGTACCGCAACGGCCTCGCCCAGCCAGGCGCGGGTGGCGGCGGGCAGCTTTTCCGGCGCCATGAACAATTCCGTGCCGCCATCGGCGTGCAGGATGGCGAAGCCGAGCACGAAGGGCGTGTACGGCACGTCGTCGCCGCGGATGTTCAGCAGCCAGGCGATCGAGGCCGGGTCGGTGAGGATGGCGGCATCCTGCTTCGCCTCGCGCAGGGCGGCGGCGAGGTCGGCGCACTTGGCGGCGCTGTCACGGCCGGCCTGGGCGAGCGGGTGCGGCACGGCCGGGCCGGACGGCGGCGCGGGGCGGTCGGTCCAGATCGCGTCGATCGGGTTGGCGGCGACGGCAATCATGGCGAGGCCGGAATCGAGATAGCGTTGCAACCCCTCCTCGCTGCTCAGCAGCGGGTCGTAGCCGATCGGCGCGCCGGCAGGGATATGCGTGGCCAGCCAAGTTGGCGGCGGTTCCTCGATGATGTGGCGGCGTTCCCACAGGGCGGCATCGGTTTGCGCCTGCAATTGCAGCACGTAGCGTCCATCGGTGAAGACGGCCGCCCGGTCGGGCAGCACGGCGGCCAGGCCGGCGCTGCCGGTGAAGCCGGTCAGCCAGGCCAGGCGTTCGGCCGCGGGCGGCACATATTCGCCGAGATGCTCGTCGGCGCGGGGGACGATGAAGCCGTGCAATCCGCGCCGGTCGAGTTCGGCACGGAGGGCGGCGAGGCGCACGTCATGCATGTTTCGGCGCTTTCAGGAGGGATAGCGTTGTACTTATGGCACAGTATCGCGCTTCTTGAAGCCGGCATGCCTGATTTGGGAAGTCGGCAATAATCCCGTTACAGGGAGTGGCCACATTAATAACCGATAAAGGCCGCGCGACGAAGTGCACGGAGGCACAACGCCCGCCACGGCTGAAAAGTTGGGGATTCGAACAAATGTTCGACCGCGCGACCAAAGAGGAGTTGGCCATCCTTCTCCCGAATACCATGCCGGAACATTTGCACCATGTTCCCAATCCCGCGCCCGCTCCGGTCGCCAGACGTTCCGTCCTGCTTGCCCGCCTGGGCGCGATGCTGCGCTGGGCAGACCGGTTGTTGAACCCCTCCGCCATCATATGGACGCGTTGAGCCTGGGTTTCCGCGCCAGGGCTGCCACCTGCTGATTTATTGCGCCCGCGCCGTTACGAACGGGGCCTGGACCGCTGGTGCGGGCCAGGCCCCGTTTCTGTTGGCGGCCCAGGCTTATCGGCGGCGCAGCACCAGGGTGCACCATTTGCCTTCGGAAATGACGCGCTCCAGCACCAGGCCGTGGCGGCGGTGCGCGGCCAGCACCCAACGCGCCTGGGACACCAGCAGCCCGGCCAGGATGGCGGTGCCACCGGGCGCGAGGTTGCCGGCCAGATGCCGCGCCATCAGGCAGAGCGGCCGCGCCAGAATATTGGCGAAGATCAAATCATAGGGACCGGCTTCGGTCACTGAAGGCGACGACCAGCCATCGGCACGGACAAACCGGACCAGCCCGCCGAGCCGGTTCAGCCTTGCGTTGGCGGCGGCGGTGCGCACGCTCCAGGGGTCGATATCGGTGCCGCGGACCCGCCGGTGCAGCAGCAGCGCCGCCGCCATCGCCAGGATGCCCGACCCGGTGCCGAGGTCGAGAATGCGCCGCGGCCGGCGATAGGCGACGCGCTCGAACGCCCGCAGGCAGCCCCGTGTGGACCCGTGCTCGCCCGAGCCGAACGCCACCGCGGCGTCCAGCCGGATGGTCAGCCGGCCCGGCGTGGCGGGACCGCCGATATGGGTGCCGCGGACAGCGAAACGTTTTCCCACCAGTTGCTCCGGAAACACCTCGCGGGTGCGTTCCAGCCAGCCTTCGGCGGCGGTCGGGCGGCGGACCGGGATGACCTCGATGCCGGTGACCAGGGCGGCCAGCGCCAGGGCGGCGGTCAGTTCGGGTTCATGGGCGCCCTGGTCCTTCACCCCTTCGACGGTCCAGAGGCCGGCCTCCTCGTCGAGAAAGAAGCCGATGGTGCCACAGGCTTCGGCGAGCGCTGATTTGTAGGCTTCGAGCGCCTCCGGCGGGACGGTGACGGAGACGGTTTCGAGCGCGGTGGCATGGCGGCGGGGAGTCATTGGCGGGATTCCTGCTCGCGGCCGACACAATGACTTCCGGTCTGACTCTTGCACTCAGGGTTCATGAGATCGGCCTCAGATGGCGGTCGAGCCGAATAGGGACCACTTTAGGTCCAAACCGAAACTCTAATCTTTTCCGATCAAAGACAGGATCGACAGCATGGACAGCCGAATGATGATTTGGACAAAGAATGACCAAATTATTGCGCAAATCTTGTCCTCCGCGACTCAACCACTCGAGGTGGTGTCCCTCAACGATTCGTCCAAAGTGTCCGTTGAATGGTGCCGAGGCGCAAATTTGGCAACAGCCTTGGTAGAGATCCTTTAGTTCCTCGACGAGCGCCTGATCGCGCTCGCAAACCTCAATGAGGCGCTCGCGGCGAGTCTCTATCGTGGAGGCCGCAGTCCGCCTCTCTCCCTTGACGAGTTGGTCAATCATACGGGCAGCGGCTGCTTCGAACGTAACGCCGCTCCCCTGCGTGTCCCAACGATGATGAGGAACGGGCAAGTTGTTCAAGTCATTGTCCGTGACGAGAAAGCGCTTGGCCGGATCGACCAATAGCTCGAATTCTAAGCGGCACTGCATACCGACCTTCTCCGGCCTTTGCGTCGTCGCGTTCTGCAGCGATGCCTATGACCTCTGCCACGCCGAAGATTCCCCGAGGTGTGCCCTGCTTCAGAAGGTAAGCGCGAGCACCCGGGCGAACCTTCTGGTGCGCTTGGCATCGCCATGGCTCAACAACAATGTTACCGGCATCGAATGCATCGACAAGCTTCCTTAGATTTTCGTAAGGCCACTTCTCCGGTTTCCAAGTAAACAGGAAATCATTGTCGTCCAAGTTTTACCACTCCTTCCGTCAATTATTTACTAATCATTATGGATAATCCAAATTTTTTACCCCGTCTATCATGCCTTTTCGACGAAACGATCGAGCACGCGCTTGTCGCCCGCCTTGTCGAAGGCGATGTCGAGCTTGTCGTCCTCGGCGGCGGTGACGGTGCCGTAGCCGAATTTCTGGTGGAATACCCGCGCGCCCACCGGGATGGCATCCGTCGCGCGGCTTGCGGGCCGGCTGCTCCCAGGCCTCGATGGTGCGCGGGCGGCGGGCGGTCAGCGGGAACTGGCCGGCAAACACCGGGGGCGCGGCAGCATCCGGTCACGCGCCAGCGCCGCCGAGCCGGTGCGTTCGACATGCGCGTCCGGCAGTTCGTCGATGAAGCGGCTGGGAATGCTGCTCTGCCAGTTGGCGTAGATGCGCCGGTTGGCGGCGTGGCTGACGATGGCGCGCCTTCGGGCGCGGGTCAGGCCGACATAGGCCAGCCGGCGCTCCTCCTCCAGCCCCTTGGCGCCGCTCTCGTCCATGGTGCGCTGGTTGGGGAACAGCGCCTTCCTCCCAACCCGGCAGGAACACAGTGTCGAATTCCAGCCCCTTGGCGCCGATGCAGGGTCATCAGGCTGACCCGGTCGCCCTCGGCGTTCTCCTCGTTCTCCATCACCAGCGAGACGTGATCGAGGAAACCCGCCAGCGTTTCGAAATCGGCCAGGGCGCGGACCAGTTCCTTCAGGTTTTCCAGCCGCCCCGGCGCCTCGGGCGATTTGTCCTGCTTCCACATCTCCGTGTAGCCGCTCTCGTCCAGCATCGTCGCGACGGTGACCACATGGCCCTCACGGTCGAGCATGTCGCGCCAGCGGACGAAAGCCGCGCAGCAGGTCGCCGAGCGCCTCGCGCGGCTTGCCGCGCAGGCCGCCCTGTTCCGACCAGTTGGGCGGCGGCGGCGGCCAGCGGAATGTCGACGCTCGCGGGCGGTCGTCGTGCATGGTGCGCAGCGCCGCTCGCCGACGCCGCGGCGGGGGACGTTGACGATGCGCTCGAACGCCAGGTCGTCGGCCGGCTGGTGCAGCACCCGCATATAGGCGATGGCGTCGCGGATTTCCTGGCGTTCGTAGAAGCGCAGGCCGCCGACGACGCGGTAGGGCACGCCGAGCGTGATCAGCCGCTCCTCGAAGGCGCGGGTCTGGAAGCCGGCGCGCACCAGCACCGCCATTTCCGCCAGGATTTGCGCCGCCGCGGCGCAGCTGCCTCGATGCGGTCGCCGACCATGCGGGCCTCCTCGTCGGAATCCCACAGCGCCGATGACGGCGACCTTCTCCCCCGTCGGCGTCGGTGCGGCCGGGCCGCAGGGTCTTGCCCAGCCGCCCCTCGTTGTGCGCGATCAGGCCGGACGCGGCGGCCAGGATCGGGGCGGTCGAGCGATAATTGCGCTTCCAGCCGGACGATGCGGGCGCCGGGAAAATCCTTTTCGAAGCGCAGGATGTTTTCCACCTCGGCGCCGCGCCAGGAATAGATCGACTGGTCGTCGTCGCCGACGCAGCAGATGTTGCGGTGCGACTGCGCCAGCAGCCGCAGCCACAGATACTGCACCAGGTTGGTGTCCTGGTATTCGTCCACCAGGATGTAGCGGAAGCGTGCGATGGTACTGCGCCAGCACGTCCGGCATGGCCGCGCAGGATTTCCGTCATGTGCAGCAGCAGATCGCCGAAATCGGCGGCGTTCAGCGCTGCGCAGGCGGTCCTGATAGGCGGCATAGAGCGCGCGGGCGCGGCCATTGGCGAAGTCGGTGTCCTCGGCGGTGGTGATGCGCGCCGGCGGTCAGGCCGCGGTCCTTCCAGCGCTGGATCAGCGCCATCAGCGCCGGCGGCGCCCAGCGCTTGGTGTCGAGTCCGCTCCGCCTCCATGACCTGCTTGAGCAGGCGCAGCTGGTCGTCGGTGTCGAGGATGGTGAAGTTGCTGGTGCAGGCCCGACGAGTTCGGCATGGCGGCGCAGCATGCGGGCGCACAGCGCATGGAAGGTGCCGAGCCAGAGCCCCTCGGCCGGGCGGCCGAGCATGGCGGCGACGCGCTCGCGCATCTCGCGGGCGGCCTTGTTGGTGAAGGTGACGGCCAGCACCTGGCTGGGAAAGGCGCGGCCGGTCAGCAGGATATGGGCGAAGCGGGTGGTCAGCACGCGGGTCTTGCCGGTGCCGGCGCCGGCCAGCACCAGCAGCGGGCCGTCCACGGTCTCGACGGCTTCGCGCTGCTCCGGGTTCAGGCGGCTGAGGTAGTCGGTCATGGGGCCAACATGGGGACGAGGTGCTGCGGGGCGTGCGGGCACCCGTATCGGTGCGGGAACGCGAAGGAAGAAGTTACCGAGAGATCACAAAGAAGAACGGGTGTGGCCTGCCGCCGAAATCTTCTCTCTGTGATCTCTGTTTAACCCTTACGGTCCGTCCGGCAACCGGTTCTCATGCGGCAACCGGTTGCGTCGCCGGCCGCACCCCCAGGATATGGGCAATGGCGTAAACCAGATCAGACCGGTTCAACGTATAAAAATGGAATTCGTCGATGCCGCTGGCCTGCAGCACGCGCACCTGTTCGGCCGCCACCACCGCGGCGACGATGCGGCGGGTGTCGTGGTCCTCGTCCAGCCCCTCGAACAGATGGCCGAGCCAGCCCGGCACCGAGGCGCCGCACATGCCGGAAAAGCGTACCGCCTGGGCGAAGTTGGACACCGGCATGATGCCCGGCACGATCGGCGCGGTAATGCCGGCGGCCAGGCAGCGGTCGAGGAAGCGCAGATAGGTCCCGGCCTCGAAGAAATAATTGGTGATGGCGCGGGTGGCGCCGGCATCCAGCTTGCGCTTGAGGTTGTCGAGGTCGGCCTCGGGGCTGAGCGCGGCCGGGTGCACCTCCGGGTAGGCGGCGACCGAAATCTCGAAATCGGCGATCCGCTTCAGCCCGGCCACCAGGTCGGCGGCATAGGCGTAGCCGCCGGGAAACGGAACGTAGTCGCCGCCGCCCGGAACGTCGCCGCGCAGCGCCACGATGTGGCGCACCCCGGCTTCCCAATAGGCGCGGGCCACCGCGTCGATCTCATCGCGGCTGGCGTTCACGCAGGTCAGGTGGGCGGCCGGGGTCAGCGTGGTTTCCTGCACGATGCGCGAAACGATGGCATGGGTGCGGGACTGGGTGGAGCCGCCGGCGCCGTACGTGACCGAAACGAAACGCGGCGCCAACGGCTCCAGCCGGCGGATGCAGGTCCAGAGCTGCTGCTCCAGCGCCTCGGTGCGGGGCGGGAAGAACTCGAACGACAGCGCCGGGGCGGGCTGGCTCCCGTCGCGGACCGGCAGGGCGGCAAAGCGGGGACCGGTCAGCCAGCGCCCAAGTGCTGCAGGAGGAGCGATGGGCGTCGCCGGAGAGGGAGTGTGGTTCATCGCCATACCTTACCAAAATCAGGCGCGGCAGGCCGCCGATTGGGGCGCAGCGCCGGCAGCGGGGGGAAACCTTGTAGCGAACACGGTTCCGGACGAGCAAGTTATCCGCATCTCCGGGTGGATTTCCAACCCGGAGCAGGCGTATGAGTTGCATCTTGTTGAAGCACGTTGTCGAGGCATGCCCGCCCGCGGGAAAGCATGCCCGCCCGTCATTCCGTCGCCGAGGAGTTCGATGCGCCGTCCGTCCCGATCGTTCCGCTTGCCGGAACTCCCGCTGCTGGCCGCCATGGTCGTTGTGGCCGCTTCGCTCGCGGGCTGCGCCAGCAAGCCACCGGCGGACGACCCCGACGCCGTGGCGGAATACAACGAGGCCCACGACCCGATGGAGCCCACCAACCGGGTGTTCTATGCGGTCAATAACGGCCTCGACACCGTGATCCTGCGGCCGTTGGCGGTGGGTTACAAATACGTCGTGCCGTATGTGGTGCGCAGCCACATCCACAACGTCCTGACCAACCTGTCCATGCCGGCGTCGCTGTTCGACGACATGCTGGCGGCCCGCCCCCGCCGCGCCGGCACCTCGCTGATGCGCCTGCTGGTTAACAGCACCGTGGGGGTCGCCGGAGTATTCGACGTCGCCACCGAGTGGGGGTGGCCGGCGCACGATTCGGATGCCGGCATAACGCTCGCCCTTTGGGGCCTGCCGGAAGGACCCTTCCTGTTCCTGCCCGTCCTGGGCCCGACCGGTCCGCGCGACGCCACCGGTTTCGCCATTGACATCGCCACCGACCCGATCACCTGGGTCGGCAACGGTGTCCTGGTGTCGTCGCTCGGGTACACGCGATGGGGCATGAACGCCATCGACACTCGCACGAACGTGCTGGATGATCTGGACAAGATAAAGGCGCAGGCGCTTGACCCCTATGCCACTATCCGCAGCCTTTACCGCCAACACCGGCAATCCCAGATCGACGAGGCCCGGTCGGATGATCGGGTAACCGTTCCGGCATGGTTCATCCAGCCGGAGCATCCGTGACCTACCCTAGCGCGCAGAACGAGGCTCAACCCATGCTGACACGACGCATCCTGCTGCGGTCTGCGACCGCTGCCCTGGCGATAATGGGATTGCCGCGCTCGCCCGCACACGCCCAGGGCCTCGAGCAGTCCACCGCCTTCATCGAGCAGACCATGAAGGACCTGGCCGTCGTGGTGAACGGTCCGGACCCGCTGGTGGAAAAACAGAGGAAGCTGCAGGCGATCATCGACCGCGCGGTGGATGTGAACGACGTGGCGCGGTTCTGCCTGGGCCGGTTCTGGCGCGCCGCCTCGTCGGCGCAGCAGAATGAATACCTGGTCCTGTTCCACCGCGTGCTGATGATCAACATCACCAGCAAAGTGGGCGAATACCAGGGCGTTACGTTCGTCGTCGGCCGCGCCCAGCCGCGCGAGGGCGCGGTCGCGGTCTCGTCCATCGTGAACCGGCCGGGCAACCCGCCCAACAAGGTGGACTGGCTGGTCAGCAGCGATACCGGCAGCCCGAAGATCATCGACGTGATCGCCGAGGGCACCAGCCTGCGGCTGACCCAGCGCAGCGACTACTCCGCCTACCTGGCCCACAACAACAACAGCGTGCAGGCGCTGATCGACGCGCTGAAGCAGCAGGCCACCCAGCCGGGCTGAAGCCGGCCGGCATCACCGCCCGCCGCCACGGGATGCAGCCGGCGGGGGGCGCGCGCCCGCCGCACGCTCGGCGCGGCGGGTGCAGGTGCCACAACGGCATCCCGCCGGCGCGATGAAGGCGCGGAAATAGATCGCGCCATAGTGATAGGTGAGTTCCTCGCCAGCCGCGATGGCCCGCTTCGCGTAGATGAAAATGCGCCGCCCGACCGCGCGGGCCTCGCAGTTCGGCCGGCAGGCGTGGTTGATGTAACGGGCCAGATGCTCGCGGCCGGTGGCGTCGATGGCATGCCCGGCATCGACATGGAACAAATAGCGTCCGCCGCGGCGATCGGCTTCCTCGCCGCTGATGCGCTCGCCGGTATATTCGATGACACGATCGCCGGTACGGAACGGCACGCGCGCGAACAGGCCGAGGCCGGTGGCGCTGCGGCCGAGGCGGAAGCGGGAATCCGGTTGGGTCCTGGTCATCGCCGGGCGCGCCGCGTCCCCGAGCCAACGAAAAGGCCCATACCAATGAAAAGGAGCGCCGCGAGGCGCTCCTTTCCTGCAACCCCGTACGGCGTTACTGGTTGAGGGTGCCGCCCGTGGCGGGAGCTGCCGGCGGAGCGGCACTGCCGGCGGCGGGCGGGGTGGTGCCGGTGTCGCCGGCCGGCTTGTGGGTTTTCGGCGTCTTGGCCTTGTGGGGCTTTTTCGCCTTTTTCGGCTTCGCCGGCTTGGCGGGAGCCTGCGAGGCGGCGGGCTGACCCGATTCAGCCGCCGGGGGCGTCCCGGTCTCGCCGGTAGCCGGCGCGGTGGCCTGGGCGAGCACGATGCGCGGCGCCTGGCCGCTCTGCGGCACCGGAGCCGGTGCGGCGAAGGCCGGCAACGCCGTGCTCAGGAACAGCACGGAAGCCGCCGAAATCTTGCCGAGTTTCATTCAAGAATTCTCCAAGAACCTGGAACATGTGAGCGGAGTGACAGACACGATCGCGAACGGTAGAGGCAGATCGCGAAGCCTCCATAGCAGAGACGACCCGAACTTGTCGCGAATCGAGAGCATCCGTTTCGGTGCAGGTTGGCGCGCCGGCTCCCGATCGTCAAGCTTGACGTACCACACAGTCACGCGAGCGGAACGAGCAGGACCGCGCGGCGGTCGACCCGCAGGATCGCGTTCTGCCGCAAAACCCGGCCGAGCGCCACAGCGGACCGGCCGGGCAGGCCGAATACCAGCAGACCCGGCTCCGGCGGCCAGTCACCCGCGTCGCCGCGCCCTTCGGCCGGCAGCGCCCGCAGACCGCGCCGGCGCAGCGCCGCCTCCAGCCGTCTGGACGCCCGCCAGTTGGCTGCCGCCGCGCGCTGCCGGCTGAACGGGTTGCAGGCGGTCACGACACAGGCCTGCCGGCACGTTCCCCAAGGTAACCGCGGCGGCGGCGCGCCAACCCGCAGCACCGCCTCCCGCCCCGCCCACCGGACGACATAGGCGCTCGCCCGGTAGACGGCCGCCAGCCGCGCGGTCGCCGGGAACATCAGCGGCCCGGCACGCTTTCGAATACCAGCATGGGCACGCCATCACGCTCGAACGCGCCGCACGGGCGCATGCCGATGCCTCCCAGCACCTCGCGCGAGGCCGTATTGTCCGCCCGCGCCACCGCCACCACCCGCGGCAATCCCGCCCGCTCATGCGCAAAGCGCAATGCCGCCCCGGCCGCCTCGCTGGCATAGCCATGCCCGTGCGCCGCGACGACAAAAGCAAACCGCAGCGAAATCCCCCGCCCGTCCGGCCGCTCCATGAAACCGGCAATGCCCAGGAAAACCCCGCTCTCCCGGTGGCGCACCGCCCAGATGCCCACCCCCCGCCGGCCCCAGAGCGCAATCTCCTCGGCCAACTCCAGCACCGTGCACTGCGGCGTGCGCACCCCCCCCAACATGACCGCAAATACCCGCGGATCAGCCTTCAACACCTTCAACGCCGGCAAATCCGCCGCCGATACCGGCCGCATCACAAGCCGGCCGGTGCGGACGATCCAGAACGGGTTCATGGCGGGAGAAAGCAAGGAAGGCCAGGGCTCTGCCCTGGACCCGCCAAGGGCCGAGAGGCCCCTGGACCCCGCTCATTGGAGGGTTTTGGGAGAGAGGGGGTAAGGAGATGCCGCGGCCCCTCCTCACCCCCTCTCTCCCAAAACCCTCTAAACGAATGGGGTCCAGGGGCCTCTCGGCCCTTGGCGGGGTCCAGGGGCAGAGCCCCTGGCCTTCCTTGCTTTCTCCCCGCCACGAATCCGCCCTAGCGTCGCAGCGGGCGGTATTTGATGCGGTGGGGTTCGGTGGCGTCGGCGCCGAGGCGGCGGCGCTTGTCTTCTTCATAGGCCTGGAAGTTGCCTTCGAACCATTCGACGTGGCTGTCGCCTTCGAATGACAGGATGTGGGTCGCCAGCCGGTCGAGGAACCAGCGGTCATGGCTGATGATGACCGCGCAGCCGGCGAATTCGGTCAGGGCGTCTTCCAAAGCACGGAGCGTGTCGACGTTGAGGTCGTTGGTCGGTTCGTCGAGCAGGATGACGTTGTGTTCGGTCTTCAGCATCTTGGCCAGGTGGACGCGGTTGCGCTCGCCGCCGGAGAGGATGCCGACCTTCTTCTGCTGGTCCGAGCCCTTGAAGTTGAACGCGCCCACATAGGCGCGCGAGGGCACGGCGCGCTTGCCCAGGTAGATCACGTCGGTGCCGCCGCTGATTTCCTGCCAGACCGTCTTGTCGGGGTCGAGGCTGTCGCGGCTCTGGTCCACGTAGCCGAGCTTGACGGTGTCGCCGATGCGCAGCGCGCCGGTATCAGGCTGTTCCTGGCCGGTGATCATGCGGAACAGGGTGGTCTTGCCGGCGCCGTTCGGGCCGATCACGCCGACGATGCCGCCCGGCGGCAGCTTGAAGTCGAGGTTCTCGATCAGCAGCCGGTCGCCGTAAGCCTTGTTGAGCCCCTCGGCCTCGATGACGATGTTGCCCAGGCGGGGGCCGGGCGGGATGACGATTTCGGCGACGCCGGCGGCCAGTTCCTGGTTACGCTGCAGCATCTCCTCGTATTTCTGGATGCGCGCCTTGCTCTTGGTCTGGCGGGCGCGCGGGGTGGAGGAAATCCATTCCTCCTCGGCGGCAAGCGCCCGCTGGCGGGCGGATTCTTCCTTTTCCTCCTGCGACAGGCGCTTCTGCTTCTGCTTCAGCCAGGAGGAATAATTGCCTTCGAACGGGTAGCCGCGGCCGCGCTCGATCTCCAGGATCCAGTTGGTGACGTTCTCAAGAAAGTAGCGGTCATGGGTGACCACCAGCACGGTGCCGGCATACTCGCGCAGGGTCTTTTCCAGCCAGGCGACGGATTCGGCGTCGAGGTGGTTGGTCGGCTCGTCGAGCAG
This sequence comes from uncultured Alphaproteobacteria bacterium, assembly GCA_963709085.1. GTDB lineage: Bacteria > Pseudomonadota > Alphaproteobacteria > Acetobacterales > Acetobacteraceae > Rhodovastum. The sequence continues at coordinate 576,551 of CAVPVB010000007.1, read as the reverse complement.
CAGCAGGTCGGGCTTTTCCAGCAGCAGGCGGCACAGCGCCACCCGGCGGCGCTCGCCGCCGGAGAGGTTGGTCACCGGGCTGTCGGGCGGCGGGCAGCGCAGGGCGTCGAGGGCGATTTCGATCCGGCGGTCGAATTCCCAGCCATCCTCGTGGTCGATCTTCTCCTGCAAATCGGCCTGTTCGGCCAGCAGGGCGTTCATCTCGTCGTCGTCCATCGGCTCGGCGAAGCGGTTGGAGATCTCGTTGAAGCGCTCGATGGCGGCTTTCAGCGGGCCGAACGCCTCGGCGACGTTTTCGGCGACGGTTTTCGTGGGGTCGAGATGCGGTTCCTGCGACAGGTAGCCGATGCGCGCCCCTTCGGCGGCCCAGGCCTCGCCGCCATATTCGGTCTCGATGCCGGCCATGATTTTCAGCAGGGTGGACTTGCCGGCGCCGTTGATGCCGAGCACGCCGATCTTCACGCCGGGCAGGAAGGAGAGGGTGATGCCCTTGAACACTTCTCTGCCGCCAGGAAAGGCCTTGGTCAGGTCTTTCATCACATAGACATACTGATAGCTGGCCATCGGCTGGCTCCCTTCCGGGCGGAATTGGGTCTGGGTTGGCGGTTGTTCTAGGGGGGCGGTGGCGCGCGCGCAAATGCCGCCCGCCCCGCGAGGAACACGGGCCGGCAAGGGACGCGCGGGCCGGCGGGGGAGCATGCGCCCGGCAGGACTCGAACCTGCGACCAAGCCGTTATGAGCGGCCCGCTCTAACCAACTGAGCTACAGGCGCCTGACGGCCGCAGTTTCCCCCGTCCGGGCGCGCGGCGCAACCGAAACGCATGTGGCGTCGAAGGGGGGCGGCGAATCGGGGCGCGCGGCGCCGGTGGCTCGGTTGCCTGCGCCCGGATCATCTGTCATATCCCCGGCCCGGCGCGGCCTCGAGGCCGCACCGAACGGCCGCGTGTGCCTTCGTTCCGGGCGGCAAAAGTTTAGGGAGATGCTTCTGATGATTCTCGCCTACCCTCTGGTCATAGCCGCCGGGTTGCTGGCGCTGTACCTACGGGTACAGTCACCGGTAAACAGGTTCTGGCTGCCGACGCGGGCTCCTCGCGCATGCAGGAAATCGCCGCGGCCGTGCAGGAAGGCGCCCGCGCCTACCTGAACCGTCAGTACACGACGATCGGCATCGTCGGACTGGTCATCCTCGTTATTCTGACGCTCACCCTCGGCCTCAAGGCCGGCATCGGCTTCCTGATCGGCGCGCTGCTGTCGGGTGCGGCGGGCTATGTGGGCATGAACGTCTCGGTGCGCGCCAATGTGCGCACGGCGCAGGCGTCGCAGACCGGCATGGCGGAAGGGCTGGACATCGCGTTCAAGTCCGGCGCCATCACCGGCCTGCTGGTGGTCGGCCTTGGCCTGCTCGGGGTCGGTGGCTACTACACCGCGCTGCGCTGGCTGGACGTGCCCCTGAACGAGATCATGTCGGCGCTGGTCGCGCTGTCGTTCGGCGGCTCGCTGATCTCCATTTTCGCCCGGCTTGGCGGCGGCATCTTCACCAAGGGCGCCGACGTGGGCGCGGACCTGGTGGGCAAGGTCGAAGCCGGCATTCCCGAGGATGACCCCCGCAACCCCGCCGTCATCGCCGACAACGTGGGCGACAACGTGGGCGACTGCGCCGGCATGGCCGCCGACCTGTTCGAAACCTATGCCGTGACCATCGTTGCCACCATCCTGCTCGGCAACATCTTCTTCGCGGCGGGCCCGGTGAAGGACGCCATGCTGCTGCTGCCGCTGCTGATCGGCGCGGTGTGCATCGTCACCTCCGTCATCGGCGTGCGCTTCGTCAAGCTCGGCGCCTCCAACAACATCATGGGCGCGCTGTATCGCGGCCTGATCGTTACCGGCGCGCTGAGCGTGGTGGCGATCGCCGCGGTCATCGCCCTGGTGGTCGGCATTTCGGCGCCGGTCGCGGTCGGCACCGCCGGCGCAACCACCACCGGCGTGGCGCTGTTCGAGTGCGCCCTGGTCGGCCTGGGCGTGACCGGGCTGATCGTGTGGATCACCGAGTACTACACCTCGACCGAGTTCCGCCCGGTGCGCAGCATCGCCCAGGCTTCCACCACCGGCCACGGCACCAACGTCATCCAGGGCCTGGCGATTTCCCTGGAATCGACGGCGCTGCCGGTGCTGGTGATCAGCATGGGCATCATCCTGTCGTTCCTGGCGGCGGGGCTGTACGGCATCTCGATCGCGGCCACGACCATGCTGTCGCTGGCCGGCGTGATCGTGGCGCTGGACGCCTACGGACCGGTGACCGACAACGCCGGCGGCATCGCCGAAATGGCGGGACTGCCCAAGGAAGTCCGCAAGATCACCGATGCGCTGGACGCGGTGGGCAACACCACCAAGGCGGTGACCAAGGGCTATGCGATCGGCTCGGCGGGGCTGGCCTCGCTGGTGCTGTTCGCCGCCTACACCGAGGATCTGTCGCGCTTCTTCCCGGCCGTGAAGGTCGATTTCGCGCTGCAGAACCCGTACGTGGTGGTCGGCCTGTTCATCGGCGGCCTGCTGCCCTACCTGTTCGGGGCGATGGGCATGACCGCGGTCGGCCGTGCCGCCGGCTCGGTGGTGGTGGAAGTGCGCCGCCAGTTCAAGGAAATCCCCGGCATCATGGAGGGCACCGGCAAGCCGGATTACGGCCGCGCGGTGGACCTGCTGACCAAGGCCGCGATCAAGGAAATGATCGCGCCGTCGTTGCTGCCGGTGCTGGCGCCGATCGTGGTGTATTTCGTGGTGCTGGAAGTCGCCGGTCAGGCGGAAGCCTTCGCTTCGGTGGGCGCGTTGCTGCTCGGCACCATCGTCACCGGCCTGTTCGTCGCCATCTCGATGACCTCGGGCGGCGGCGCGTGGGACAATGCCAAGAAGTACATCGAGGAAGGCAATTATGGCGGCAAGGGCTCGGAAGCGCACAAGGCGGCCGTGACCGGCGATACGGTGGGTGATCCGTACAAGGACACCGCGGGCCCCGCGGTGAACCCGATGATCAAGATCACCAACATCGTCGCATTGCTGCTGCTGGCGGCGCTGTTCAACCTGTCGCACTGAGCTATCGGGGCGAGCCTGAAGAAACGGCCCCGGGGGCAACCCCGGGGCCTTTTTTTGTGCCCCGTTTTTGGTGCCGGCGCGCGCCGATGGAGCAATGAACGAGAATCGGGCGGTGCCGCCGCCCCGGTGGGCGCGGAATTGCTTGCGCGGCATCTCTTTTATTCTTTTATCGTCATTTTTCATCCATCACGCCCTCGCAGATTTACGACAAAGCAACAGGCCGGCTGCTTTGCTCACAATTTCGTGATCGGCAATCCATTGCAAATCTAGCATAAACAATTTTGACGCAGATGTGCGCATAATGCGCCCGACTGAAACACGATCGAAACTTGTCTGGTGCGGGGCTGGCTGTGAATACCCTTCTGGCGCGTCTGCTGCTTGTCGTAACCATCGCCTTGACGCCCACCCTGGGGTTTCTGATCTATAGTGAGAATGAGTCGCGCCACGTCCGCCAGCAACTGGTGGAAGACGAGGCGCTGCGCCTCGTGCGCCTCGTCAGATCGGAACAGCAGCGGATCGTCGAAGGCGCGGAGCAGATGCTGGACACGCTCGGCACCGCCCTTGCCGTGCAGGACAAAGTTCCCGGGCTTTGTCAGCATTTGCTGGCTGGTGTGCTGGCGCAATCACCGCGCTACAAAACCATCGCCGTCATCGGGCTGGACGGACATCATCTCTGCGGACCGGAATGGCGTAAACCCGATATCGACCTGTCCGACCGGGACTATTTCCGCCGCGCCCTGCAGACCGGCGGCTTCGTCGTCGGCGAGTTCGCGGTCGGCCGGAGCACAGCAATCCCGACCCTGCACCTGGCCAAGCCGTTCAGGTCACCGGACGGGAGGGTCGCGGGCCTGATCGAGGTCGGAATCGGCGCTGACTGGATTCAGCAGCAGCTTGAAAAGATCGCGCTGCCGCCGGGCGCAACCGCGATGATCGCGGACCGCAATGGAACCATGCTGGCCCGGCGGCCCGACCCGGCAAGCCTTGTCGGCAAGCCGATACTGGCCGAGAACCGTTTCATGCTCGAAGGCACCGCGGTCGGAACCGCGTTGGTCAATGCCCGGGCCGGCAAGCCGATTCTCGCCGCCTATTCGCCGCCTGACGCTGAGCGGCTGGGACTGCTCATCAAGGTCTCGCTGGACCGCAATAGCACCTTCGCCGCGGTGACGCAGGGCAACCGCACGGGGCTTTTTCTGATCGTCACCGGGGCCGCGCTGGCGCTGGCGATCACCGCCCTGGTCGGCCGGCAGTTGATCCGCCGTCCGCTGCTCCGGCTGCTCGCCGTCGCCGATCGCTGGCGCTCCGGCGATCTCGCCGCCCGCACCGGCCTGACGGCGGACGGCAGCGAGTTCGGCCGCCTCGCCGGCGCCTTCGACAGCATGGCGGCGGCGCTGCAAGCGCGCGAGCGCACCCTGAACATGGTGCTGGAGAGCACGACGGACAGCGTGATCGCGTTCGACCGCGACTGGCGCATCACCTACATCAACGGGCGCGCCAGGGCGCATGTCGCGCAAGGCCGCGACGTGGTCGGCCAGATCCTCTGGGACGCGTTCCCCGGAACATCCACCAGCGCCTTCGCCGCCGGCTACCGGGCGGCCATGGAGCATGGTGAGCCGGTCCACACGGTCGGCTACTCGGCCGCGTTCGACACGCATTTCGAGGCGCACGCATATCCGTCGAAAGAGGGTGTCACATCGTTCTTCCGCGACATCACCGAGGAGCACCGCCTCACCGCCGCGCTGCGGGAAAGCGAGCAATTATTCCGGGCCACCTTCGAGCAGATGGCGGTCGGCATGGCGCAGGTCACCCTGGACGGCGGCTGGCTGCGGGTCAACGACAGGCTGTGCGCGATCACCGGCTACACCCGCGATGAGCTCCTCGCCCGCAGCTTCCAGGACATCACCCATCCCGACGACCTGGAACTCGACCTGGCGCTGAAGCAGGCGCTGGTGGACGGCGAGATCGCGGTCAAGACGATGGAGAAGCGGTACATCCGCAAGGATGGCAGCCTCATCTGGGTCAACATCACCGCAACCCTGCTGCGCGACGCCGCGGGCAGGCCGGAACGCATCATCGTCGTCATCGAGGACATCAGCGAACGCAAGCGCATCGCCGGCGCGCTGGCACGGAGTGAACAGCTGTTCCGCGCCACCTTCCAGCAGGCGGCGGTCGGCGTGGCGGTGGCCGGCCTGGACAACAGCATCCAACTCGTGAACGACCGGATTTGCGCGATCACCGGCTACACGCGCGAGGAACTGCTCGCCCGCACCTTCGCCGACATCACCCATCCGGACGACCAGGGCATCGACGATCCGCAGAAAGCGGCGCTGCTGGCGGGGGAGATCGCGACCTTCAAGTCCGAGAAGCGCTATCTGCGCAAGGATGGGTCGGTCGTCTGGATCAGGCTGACCGGCGCCGTGCTGCGCGATCCCGAGGGCAGGCCCGAGCGGTACATCGGCGTCGTCGAGGACATCACGGCACGCAAGCAGGTCGAGGCGGCGCTGGCGCGGAGCGAGCGGCTGTTCCGGGCCACCTTCGAGCAGGCGGCCGTCGGCATGGCGCTGCTCGACCCGGACGGCGCGTGGCTGCGCGCCAACGGCAAAACGAGCGCGATGTTGGGCTACACGCAGGAGGAACTGCTCGCCCGCGGGATCATGGACCTTACCCATCCCGACGACCGGGCAGCCGGCACGGCGCTGGCAAAATCGCTGCTTAGCGGCGAAATCGACAGCTACGCGCGCGAGAAGCGCTTCCTGCACAAGGACGGCAGCATCGTCTGGACCTACGTGACGATGTGCGTGCTGCGCGATCCCGAAGGCGGGCCGGACCTGTTCATCGGCACCGCCCAGGACATCACCGAGCGCAAGCGGATCGAAGCGGCGCTGGAGAACAGCGAGCAACTGTTCCGCGCCACCTTCGAGCAGGCGGCGGTCGGCATCGCGCTGGTCGGCCTGGACGGCGCCTGGCTGCGGGTCAACGACGAGCTATGCGCGATCACCGGCTTCACCCGCGACGAAATGCTCGCGGCCGGGTTCGAGGACATCACCCATCCTGACGACCGGGACGCCAGCCTTGCGTGCCTGCAGAAGCTTCAGAGCGGCGAGATCGAAACCTACAAGCGCGAGAAGCGCATCCTGCGCAAGGACGGCAGCACCGGCTGGTGCAAGTTCGCCGCCGCCCTGCTGCGCGATGCCGAGGGCCGCCCGGCGCGCTTCATCGCCGTGCTTGACGACATCACCGAGCGCAAGCGCGTCGAGGCGGCGTTGCAGGAGAGCGAGACCCGGCTCCGCCTCGCCCAGGAAGCGGCGGGCATCGGCATCTGGGAATATGACTCGTCTCCCAGAAGCAGGTATGGTCACCGGAACAATTTCGCCTGCACGGGCTCGACCCCGCCGCCGGGGCGCCGAATTTCCAGCAATGGCTTGATGTCGTCGAGCCCGAGGACAGGGCCATCATCCAGGATGCCGACCGACACGCTGCTGGCACCCGGCAGCGGTCACCTGAGGTTCGAATTCCGCATCCGGCGCGGCTCGGACGGCGCGGGCCGCTGGCTCGCCAGCCTGAGCCGGCTGGTCAGGGACAGCGCCGGGCACCCTTGCAGCATCCTGGGCGTCAACTTCGACATCACCGAATGGCGGCAGGCCGAGCAGGACCTCCGGCATGCGATGGCGCTGCTGCGGGCCGTCGGCGACTGCTCGCCCGACCCGATCTATGCGAAGGACACCGAGGGCTGTCTTATCTTCGCCAATCCCGCCATCGTTGGCATCGTGGGCAAGCCTGTCGCGGAGATCATCGGCCTGACCGACGCGGAATGGCACCACGATCCGGAACAGGCCGCCGCGATGATGGCGAATGACCGGCGCGTCATCGAGACGGGTCGCGCCGGGATTTTCGAGGAGACCGTGGACGTGGCGGGCCGCGGCAGGCGCATCTTCCGGTCGGCCAAGGCGCCGCTGCGCATGTCGGATGGCAGCGTGATCGGCGTGGCCGCGGTGGCAAGCGACATTACCGAGATCAAGGAAACCGAGGCCGCCCTGCGGCACCTGACCGCGCACCTGGAAACACGGGTGCAGGAGGAGGTCGCCGCGCGGGAGTCGGCACAGGCGCGGGCGGCGCGGGCCGAGCGGGTGCAGGCCCTCGGCCTGCTCGCCGGCGGCATCGCGCATGATTTCAACAACGTGCTGCAGACGGTCGCCGGTGCCGGCGCGATGATCCGCGAACACCCGGACGATACGGCCAGCGTCCGGCGTTTCGCCGCGCGCCTGCTGGAGGCGAGCGAGCGGGGGGCCTCCATCACCCGCCGCCTGCTCACCTTCGGCCGCCGTGCCGACCTGCACGCCGCCCCGCTGGACGCAGCTTCCCTGCTGCACGGTCTGCGGGAAATCCTGGCCCATACCCTGGGCGCCGGCATCGCGGTGGCGGTCAGCCCGGAAGCCGGCCTGCCGCCGCTGCTGGCCGACAAGGCGCAGCTGGAGACGGCGCTGATCAATCTTGCCACCAACGCCCGCGATGCGATGCCGGAGGGCGGGCGGCTGACCTTTTCCGCCGCCGCCGAGACCGTGCCGGCGGACGGTTCGCCCCCCAAGGTTGGCCTGCAAGCGGGGACCGGGCTGCAAGCGGGGCGCTATGTGCGGCTCACCGTTACCGACACCGGCGTCGGCATGGCGGCGGCCACGCTCGCCCGGGCGGGCGAGCCGTTCTTCACCACCAAGCCGCCCGGCACCGGAACCGGGCTTGGCCTGGCGATGGTCAGGGGCTTCACCGAGCAGTCCGGCGGGGCCATGAGCCTTGAGAGCACCCCGGGCAAGGGCACCATCGTGACCCTCTGGCTGCCCGAGGCCGTGGCCGGCGCGCCTTCCGCCGCGGCCGCATTGCCGTTCCCGGCGGCGCCGGCCGAATCGGGAACCGACGCGGCGAGCCTGCCGGTCCGGGTGATGCTGGTCGACGATGAGGAAATGGTCCTGGAGGTCATGGCGGCCTTTCTGGAGGATTCGGGCTTCCGCGTGCTGGTGGCCGCGAACGGCGCCGAGGCACTGGCCCTGCTCGCCGCGGAGGAAGCGGTGGATGTCCTCATCACCGACCTGTCCATGCCGGGCATGGACGGAATCGCCGTCATCCGTGCCGCGCAGGCGCGCCACCCCGGGCTGCCGGCGGTGCTGCTGACCGGCTACGCGGGCGACGACGCCGCGCTGGCGAACCGCGACATCGCCGGCGGCGCCTATTCGCTGCTGCGCAAACCGGTGGGCGGCGCCGAACTCGTCGGCTGCCTTCGCGCGCTGGCGCGGGAACGCAACGCCGCCGGCTGACGGGCGCTGCCGACGCCGACTGTTTCGCCCGGCGGCGGGTCGTGGCGCTGGGCGGCGCGGCTGCCGCCGCGCTAGGGTAGCTGCATGGCCCCAGACCACGACCACCACGACCATCACCAGCACGACCACGAACCCCACGGCCATGCGCCAGCGCGGTTCGGCATCGCGTTCGCTATCGGCGCGGCGCTGAATATCGGTCTGGTGGCCGCCCAGATCGTCTACGGCATCGCCGCCAACTCGATGGCCCTGCTGGCCGACGCCGCCCATAACGCCGGCGACGTGCTCGGCCTGCTGCTGGCCTGGGGGGCCTTCGTGCTCGGGCGGCGGCTGCCCTCGGCGCGACGCACCTATGGCTGGGGCCGCAGCACCATCCTGGCCGCGCTGGCCAATGCGGTGGTGCTGCTGATCAGCGTCGGCGCCATCGCGGTCGCGGCGGTGGAGCGGCTGGTGGCGCCCTCGCCGATCGCCGGGACGACGGTCATCTGGGTGGCCGGCGCCGGCATCGTCATCAACGGGTTCACCGCAATGCTGTTCGCGCGGGGCCATGACGACCTGAATATCCGCGCCACCTTCCTGCACATGGCGGGCGACGCCGCCATCTCGGCCGGCGTGGTGCTGGCCGCCATCGCCATCCTGCTGACCGGCCGGCTGTGGATCGACCCGGCCGCCAGCCTCGCGATCGCGGCCATGATCACCGTCACCACCTGGGGGGTGCTGCGCGATGCGATGAACCTCGCCATGGACGGCGTGCCCGCCCGCATCGCCCAGGCGGAGGTCGAGACCTGGCTGCGCGACCTGCCCGGGGTGATGGAGGTGCACGACCTGCATATCTGGGGCCTGTCCACCACCGAGGCGGCGCTGACCGCGCATCTGGTGCGGGCGGAGACGGGGGACGACCAGGAGCTGATCCGGGTCGCCAGCCACGGGCTGGCGGCGCGGTTCCGCATCGGTCACGCGACGTTGCAGGTGGAAACCTGGGCGGTGGCGGAATCCTGCCGGCTGCGGCCGGCGGATATCGTTTAGGACCGCACCTCGGGCCGCCCCGCCGGCAACGAGAGGGTCACCAGCAGCCCGCCCGGCCCGGCCGGACGCAGCGCCAATGCGCCACCGTACAACCCGGCGAGGTCGGCGGCGATCGCCAGCCCCAGGCCGCTGCCCGGGGCCGCCTGATCCAGGCGGACGCCGCGCTCCAGCGCCAGCGGGATTTTCGCGGCGGGCAGGCCCGGCCCGTCATCGCCCACCTCCACCCGCACCCGCCCCGGTGCCGCGGCGACCGTCACCGTCACCTGCCCGGCGGCCCATTTGCAGGCGTTCTCCATCAGGTTGCCGAGCATTTCGGACAGGTCCTGACGCTCGCAGCGGGCGCGCAGGGCGGCGTTGCCCTCCACCGCGATGTGCAGCGGGCGGCCGGCGAACAGGCGGCGCAGGGCGGCGGCGACCTCGGTCGCGACCTCCAGCACCGGCACGTCCTCGGCGGTGGCGCCCACCAGAACGGCGGTGCGGGCCCGCGCGAGGTGATGGGCGAGCAGGCGTTCGGCCGCGGCGACCTGGCTGCGCGCCAGATCGAGGTCGGCGCCCCCCGGCGCCTCCAGCGCATTGCGCAGCACCGCCAGATCGGTGCGCAGGGCATGCGCGAGGTTGCCGATATGGCTGCGCGCCCGCTCCACGGTGGCGCGGTTCTGCGCCACCAGCGCGTCGATTTCGGCAATCAGCGGCTGCACCTCGGCGGCGGCGGTCACGTGCAGGCTGTCGCCGCGGCCGGCGCGCAGATCGGCCACCGCCCGGTACAGCCGGCGCAACGGCGCCAGCAGCAGCCACACCGCCAGCACCGTCCCGGCCACCAGCCCGGTGCCCAGCGCGGCGAAGCCGAGCGCCAGGCCGTGCCGCATGCTCTCCTTCTCGCCATAGGTTTCGTCATGCGCGACCGCCACCCGCACCCGCAGCGCCGCGCCGCTGTCGGGCAGGGCGATGTCGCGTTCGGCGATGCGCAGATGCTGGCCGGCGGGGCCGGGCACGCTGTGCAGCAGCACCCCCTCGTGACCCGGCACACCGGCCGGCAGCGTCTGGTCCCACAGCGAGCGCGAGGTGGCGATGCGGCCGCCCGGCGTTTCGATCTGCCAGTAAACACCGGAGAGCGGCCGGTCGAAGCGCGGCTCGGAGACCGGCCGGGCCATGACCGGGCCGCCATCCTCGCCGATCTCCGCCCCCGCCACCACGGCGTCGAGCAGGCCGCGCAGGCGGGCGTCGAACCGGCCCTCGATGTAGGTCGAAGCCTGCTGGGAGACCAGGAACCAGGCCGCCACCAGCCCGCAGGCCACCCACGCGCTGGTCAGCAGCGCCAGCCGCCCCGTCAGCGACGCGAACAGCAGCCTGAGCGGCCGGCGGATCACGCCGGCGGCGCCAGCCGGTAGCCCTGGCCGCGCACGGTCTCGATCAGCGGCTCGCCCAGCTTGCGCCGCAGCCGCCCGACGATGACCTCCAGCGTGTTGGAATCGCGGTCGAAATCCTGGCCGTAGAGATGTTCCGTCAGGCGGGTCTTGGAGACCGGCTGGCCGAGATGATGCGCCAGGCATTCCAGCAGGCGGAACTCCATGGCAGTCAGCCGCACCGGCGCGCCCTCCAGGGTGACGTTCTGCGCCGCGGTGTCGATGCGCAGCTTTCCGCATTCTATCTCAGGTTGGGCGTGGCCGTGGGCGCGGCGGATCAGCGCGTTCAACCGGGCCACCAGCTCGGCCATGGCGAAGGGCTTGGCAAGATAGTCATCGGCGCCGGCGTTCAGCCCCTCGACCTTGTCGGCCCAGGACCCGCGGGCGGTGAGGATGAGCACCGGCATGGCCCGCCGCGCCGCCCGCCAGTGGCGCAGCACCGACAGACCATCAACGCGCGGCAGGCCGAGATCGAGCACCACGGCATCATACGGCTCGGTCTCGCCGAGGAACCCGCCCTCCTCGCCATCCGCTGCGGAGTCGACCGCGAAGCCGGCGGCGGCGAGAGCGGTGCGCAACTGGCTGGCAAGCGTGGCGTTGTCTTCCACCACCAGCACCCGCATCACGGCCGCTCCCGCGCCGGACCATGCGCCTCGATGAACTGGCCGGTCGCGGCGTCGATGCGCACCATGAAGATGCGGCCGGTCGGCGGCAGCAGCTTGAACGCGTAGATCCAGCGGCCCTGGCGGCATTCCAGTTCGGTGTCGATCACCCGCCCATCATAGCGCCGCTCGACAGCGGCGAGGATGCCGGCGAGCGGACGGATATCGCCGCGTGCAACGGCCGCGCGGGCGCGCCCGGAATCACTCGCGTCATCGGCACGCAGCCCCTGCGCGGGAGACGCCGCGGCCGCAGGCAGGACCAGCAGGAAGACGCGGCGACGCATGGCCGATGTTGCGGTGCGGCACCTGAACCCGGGCTGAACGGAGATTCTCGACACCATCGGCCGGCGCTAGACTGCGCCGCCTGAACCGGGGAAAAAGCCGCCATGCCCAACACCATTGCCCCACCTGACCCCAACCTGGCCGCAACCGCCGCCCGCGTGCTGCCCGGCGGCGGATTCGGCAATTTCCCGCCCGAAGTGGTGATCCGCGAAGGACGCGGCGGCCGCGTCTGGACCGAGGACGGCCGCGAATACGTCGATTTCCTGCTCGGCTCCGGGCCGATGCTGGTCGGCCACGCCGCCCCCGAAGTCACCGCCGCCGTGCAGGCGCAGGTGCCGCGCGGCACCACCTTCTTCGCCAGCAACCGCCCCGGCATCCTGCTGGCCGAAGCCATCGTCGCCGCCGTCGCCTGCGCCGAGCAGGTGCGCTTCGTCTCCAGCGGCACCGAGGCCGACCTGTACGCCATGCGGCTGGCGCGCGCCTTCCGCCGGCGCGACAAGATTCTGAAATTCGAAGGCGGCTATCACGGCATGAGCGATGGCGCGCTGATGAGCATGGCCCCGCAGCGCCCCTCCAACTTCCCGCGTCCGGTGCCGGATTCGGCCGGCATTCCGCGCAGCGTGCAGGACGATATACTGGTCGCCCCGTTCAACGATTTCGACGCCGTCGCCCGGCTGGTGGGCGAATTCCGCGACGAGCTGGCCGGCGTGATCGTCGAGCCGTTCCAGCGCATCATCCCGCCGGCGCCCGGCTTCCTGCAGGGCTTGCGGGAGATCACCGCCAAACACGGCATTCCGCTGATCTTCGACGAGGTCGTCACCGGCTTCCGCTTCGCCTATGGCGGCGCGCAGGAATATTACGGCGTGGTGCCCGACATCTGCACCCTGGGCAAAGTCATCGGCGGCGGCCTGCCGCTGGCGGCGGTCGCCGGGCGCGCCGACATCATGGCGCATTTCGACCGCGCCCGCGTCGCCGAGGCGGATTTCCTGTTCCAGGTCGGCACCCTCTCAGGCAACCCGGTGGCCGCGGTCGCCGGCCTGGCGACGCTGGAGATCCTGTGCCGGCCCAGCACCTATGACCGCCTGTTCGCCACCGGCCGCACCCTGATGTCGGCCCTGCGCGAATTGCTGCAGCGCGCCGGCATCCCGGCTCAGGTCATCGGCGAGCCGCCGCTGTTCGACGTGGTGTTCACCGGCGAGGCGATCCGCGACTATCGCGGCGTGCTGCGCGGCGACGCGGCCCTGCTGCGCCGTTTCAATGCCAAGCTGCGCGCCGGCGGCATCCTCAAGGCAGAATCGAAATACTACGTCTCGCTCGCCCACACGGACGACGACATCCGCCACACCATCGGCGCCTGGGAAGCGGCGATCGACGAACTCAAAGCGGAAGGGGCCGGCGGCTGAGCGCCGCACGCGCCGGCGACGTGAAGGAAGGCCAGGGCTCTGCCCTGGACCCCGCTCATTGAAGGCTTTGGGAAGAGGGGGTGAGGAGATGCCGCGGCCCCTCCTCACCCCATCTTCCCAAAGCCTTAAAACGAATGGGTTCCAAGGGCCTCTCGGCCCTTGGTGGGGTCCAGGGGCAAAGCCCCTGGCCTTCCTTCACGTCGCCGCGCCCGAGCGAAGGTAGTCGCGCACAAAGGGCGGCAGCGGAAACGCCAGCAACTCGTCCGGGCTGAGGAACAACGCTTCGTCCACCTCGCGCCGGTCCGGGCGCAGCACCGGCGCGGCGGGCAGCACGAGCTCGAAAATCCACACGTGATCGCGGCGGAAATCCCACTCCGCCACCTGCTCCCAGGCGAGATGCAGCGCGGCCGGCAGGATTTGCAGGCCCAGCTCCTCGCGCAGTTCGCGGCAGGCCGCCTCGACCGGTTGCTCGCCGCGCTCGATGCCGCCGCCCGGGAAGGTCAACACATGATGGTACGTCTGGCGCAACGCCAACACGCGCCCGTCATGCCACAGGGCAACCAGCGCGCCGGCGTGGTCCGGCCGGCGCAGCCGCCACCACTGGCGGGCGAGCACGAAACCAACCCGGTATGCCAGCCGCCATGCCGCATCGATCATGGCCGAACCGGCGGGCCGGCCGTTCCGCTCGCGGCCTTCGTCAGCCCAGCATGCTGCCGGTCTCGCGCGCGCGCACGTGCCAGGACAGCGCCTCCTCCAGCAAATGCGGCGTTTGCCCGCCGCGCCGGCAGGCGCCGCGGAAATATTCCAGCAGCGCGTCGCGGAAGCGCGGATGGGCGCAGTTGCGGATCATCAGTTCGGCCCGCTCGCGCGGCGCCAGGCCGCGCAGATCGGCCAGCCCGATTTCGGTGACGATGATATCCACGTCGTGCTCGGTGTGGTCCACGTGCGAGACCATCGGCACGATGCTGGAGATCGCCCCTCCCTTGGCGACCGATTTGGTGACGAAGACGGAAAAATGCGCGTTGCGGGCGAAGTCGCCGGAGCCGCCGATGCCGTTCATCATGTGGGTGCCACCGACATGCGTCGAATTGACGTTGCCGTAGATGTCGCATTCCAGCGCGGTGTTGATGGCGATGATGCCGAGCCGGCGCACCACCTCGGGGTGGTTGCTGATCTCCTGCGGCCGCAGCACCATGCGGTCGCGATAGCGCGGCAGGTCGGCCAGCACCTGCGCATAGCGGTCCGCCGACAGGGTGAAGGACGAGCCGGAGGCGAAGCGCAGCTTGCCGGCATCCAGCAATTCGAAGGCGCTGTCCTGCAGCACTTCGGAATACATGGTCAGGTTGTTGAACCGGCTTTCCAGGAAGCCGTGCGTCACCGCATTGGCGATGCTGCCGATGCCAACCTGCAGCGGTTGCAGCGAGGGCGACAGGCGGCCCCGCCGTACCTCATTGGAAAGAAAGGCGTCGAGATGGCCGGCGATCGCCTGGGTCTCGGCGTCGGGCGGCTCCAGCCGCGACGGGCTGTCGGTCTTGCGGGTGATGACGATGCCGGCGATTTTCTGCGGATCGACCGGAATGGCGGGCAGCCCGACCCGGGTTTCCGGCGCGGTCACCGGAATCGGCGAGCGGAACGGCCGGTAGGTGGGGAAGTAGATGTCGTGCATCCCCTCCAGTTCCTGCGGCATGGTCAGGTTGATCTCGACGATCACCTTTTCGGCCAGCACGGCGAAGCTGGCCGAATTGCCCACCGAGGTGGTCGGCACGATGCCGCCGTTTTCGGTGATGGCGCTGGCCTCCACCACCGCGATGTCGATCGGCGGAATCTGGCGCGAGCGCAGCAACTCGACCGTTTCGCTGAGGTGCTGATCGATGAACATCACCTCGCCGGCGTTAATCTTGCGGCGCAGCGTCGGGTCGCCCTGGAACGGGATTCGCCGGGCGATCACGTTGGCTTCGGCCAGCGTCTGATCGATGTCGTTGCCCAGCGAGGCGCCGGTCATCAGGGTGATCTTCAGCGGCTCCAGCCGCGCCCGCTCGGCGAGCGCGAAGGGCACTTCCTTGCAGTCGCCGGCGCGGGTGAAGCCGCTCATGCCGACGACCATGCCGTCGCGGATCATCAGCGCGGCTTCCTCAGGGCTCATCACGCGACCCCAAAGCGAATTCATTCGTATGCGGTCGCGGTACATGTGGCCTCCTCCCTCACGGCGTGGGGCGCGCCGGATCAAGCGCCTATCTGAACGGTACCAGGGACGGGATCAAATCCCGTTGGCTCATGGCACCAATGCGACGAGGGAAAAAATCTCGAACAGCAATTGTGCGCCGATCTGCGCGGTGACGGTGGTGGCGTCGTATTGCGGCGCCACTTCCACCACGTCGCCGCCGATCACTGGCAGCCCGGCGAGCGCCCGCAACAGCCGCTGGGCCTCGCGCGGGGTCAGGCCGCCCACTTCCGGCGTGCCGGTGCCGGGCGCGAAAGCCGGGTCGAGCGCGTCCACGTCGAACGAGATGTAGAACGGCTGATCTCCCACCACGGCGCGCGCCCGGGCCGCCACCGCGTCGATGCCGAGCGTGTCGATGTCCTCGGCGTGGATCACTGTCATGCCGGACGCGGTGGAGAACTCGCAGAGCATCTCCGACGCGCCGCGGATGCCGATCTGGATGGTGCGCTCGGGGTCCAGCACGCCGTCCAGCACGGCCTGGCGGAACGGCCCGCCATGGTGGAACCGCGTTCCCTCCTGCGGGCCGGAGGTGTCGCAATGGGCGTCGATATGCACCAGGCCGAGCGGCCGGTCGCGGCCGAGCGCCTTGAGGATCGGATAGGTGATGGAATGGTCGCCGCCGACCGACAGCGGCACCACGCCGGCCTCGCGCACCCGGCCGTAGAAGGCTTCGATGTCGGCGATGCTGTCGGCCAGGGAAAAGCGGCTTTGCAGCGGCACGTCGCCCACATCCGCGGCGCGCCGTTCGGCCAGCGGGGTCACGCGCAGGGCGTGGTTGTACGGGCCGATCCGCTCCACCGCGCGCACCGCCCGCGGGCCGAGCCGGGCGCCGGCGCGGTTGGTGACGCCGAGATCCATCGGCACGCCGATCAGCGCCACCTGCAGCCCGCCGAAATCCGGCAGCGACGCGGCCTCGGGCCGGTACGGCGCGCCGAGCAGGGTGGCGATGCCGGCATAGGGAAACGGCCGGCGCCCGGGCGCGCTGAACGCCAGGGCGAGCGCCTTGCGGAAATCCGGATTCGCTGTCTCGTCGCTGCCGGCGCCGGCGTAGCGTTGCCGCAGCGCGGCCAGCTTCGCGTCGTCGATCATGGCGGTGCGTCCCCCCTTCTCCGCCCGGTTCAACCGCGCGAAGCTGGCGCTGCGGTTTGCCGCCGGTCAGTTCGCCAGCGGCACCACCGGCGCGGCGAGGTCGATCAGCCGGCCCCACCGCGCCATCGAATGCAGAAGGGCATAAAGCGGGCCAAGCCAACCGCGGCGGCGCCAGTCCAGGAAGGTTTCGTCACTGACCCGGTCGAGGCGCTCGGGTTTGACGATCTTGAACCCGCTCACCCGCGCCTTGCCGCCATGGGTGAAGGCGATATCCGCCGCCTCCTCCTCCAGCAGGCCCTCGGCGTCCAGCGCGCGGGCGAACGCGGCGGCGGCGGTGAGGTTGTCGCGGCAGGCCGAGCAGAACGCCACGCTCTCGTTCAGCACGGCGGTCGGCTTGCCGTCCTCGAACAGCCTCATGCCGGCATCGGGGCGCAGGCTGGCAGCGTCGGGCTCCATGCCGACATAGAGCGTCTTGCTGACCGCATCTTCCAGGAAGATGAACGGAAAGGCACGCACATAGGCGGGCACATAGGCGTCGGGGCGCCAGGAGCCGTCCGGCAGCACGAACAGGTTCTCGCCATCGCGCAGGCCGAGCAGCGCGACCGCTGTCGGCTGCGCACCGCTGGCGAACAGGATCGGATAATGCTGCGCCACGGCTTCCAGCTCGCCAAGCCCGATCGGCACCGACTGCGCCGCCGCCGCATAGCCAAAGCCGGTGCTGCGGTCGAGGCACAGGGACGCATGCAGCGCGGGGTTCACACCGACCACCCGCCGGAAGAACAGCGGCAGAACGGGCGCGGACGGGCTGGCGGATTCCGACATGACGGCGATCCTGTTTCCGGGGCGCGGATGGCGGGGTCAATCTGCCCGAGAAACCATCACCCGTCGAGGGGCGGTGGGGAAGGAAGGCCAGGGCTCTGCCCTGGACCCGCTAAGGGCGGAGCCCTTAGAACCCATTCGTTTAGAGGGTCTTGGGAAAGAGGGGGGTGAGGAGATGCATCGGCTCATCCTCACCCCCCTCTTTCCCAAGACCCTCCAAGGGATGGGGTCCAGGGGCCTCTCGGCCGTCGCGCCGAAGGCGCGCTACGCGCGACGGCGGGTCCAGGGCAGCGCCCTGGCCTTCCTTCACCCATTGCCCCGCGCAGCAGGGCGGCCACGAACAGCGCCAGCCCGCACAGCGCCACCGCCACTGCCGGGCGGGGGCCGAAGGCGATGTCGAGATTGGCTTCCAGCACCCGTCCGGCGCGCGCGCCGGTCGCCAGGCCGTACCAGGCCGCCTCGATGCCGGCGGTTGCCAGGCCGGCGAGTAGCGCCAACGGCGGCAGCAGCAGCACCCGTCCCCGCCAGCGCTTCGGCGCCAGACGCCATAGCACCAGCCAGCACGCCAGCCCGGTGACGAACACCGCATCGCTGACATCGGCCTTGGATTGCAGGAAATAATGCAGCAGCACCAGCGGCAGCAGCACGAACACCAGGCGGTGCAGCCGCTTCCAGCGGCGGCCCAGCCGCTTCTGCCAGCCATCGGTCGAGGTGACCGCCAGCACGCCGAGCATGAGCAGCGCGGCGAAGCCGATGGCGAGATAGAAATGATGCGCGATCTCGCTGGCGACCGTGCCGAGCTGCCATTTCTGATCGACGCAATAGAGCAGCAGATGGGCGCCGGCATAGCAGGCCGTGCCCACCCCCAGCATGCGGCGCAACCGGACCACGCCGGGCCAGTCCAGCACCATGCGGGCCGGCGTCACCGCCAGCGTCAGCAGCAGGAAGCGCACCGCCCACTCGCCCAGGCCATGCAGCATTTCGGTGATCGGCCGGCCGCCGAGATCGTGCAGCGCCCAACGCACCGCGAGTTCGGTGGCCGGATACAGCAGCAGCAGCAGGGTGACGGCCTTGAGGGGCGAGAACCGACCGGCCGGATCGCGCCAGACCGCCAGGAGGCTGAGAGGGTGTGTCCGGGTCATGCCGGGAAGAGTTGTCAGGGCGCCGGGCGTTGCACCGGCGGCGGCGTTATTCTTCGGTAATCCTCGGGGATGCGGAAAACCGCCGGGTCCTGCGGCGCGTAGGCGAGGTGCAGCGCCTCCACCTGCACCCGGCCGGCGGCGCTGGCCCGCAGCAGCACGCCATCAGCGGTGATGCAGGCCAGGGTGGGCGTGCCGGTCACGTCGCTGGTCTGCCACTCCGTGCAGGGCACCCCGGCCACGCTGTCGGTGCCGCGAGGCAGGAAGGGGGCACCGGTGGCGGGCGCCGGTCCCGGCAGGGGCTGGCCGGACATGCCGGGGGGAGCCTCGATTTCCAGCACCGAATGGTCGGCGTCGCGCACCGTGGCGATCCGCCGGGTGCCGGTGTTGATGACCACCCACATGCCGGGGGTGGGCGGGTCCACGCGCAGCATGCCGGCCGCCGGCGCCCAGCGCATGCGTTCCTCCACCACGCGCGGGCCGCCCGGCGCGTCAACCTGGACCATCATGTAGACCACATCGACGTCGCGGGTTGGTGTCAGCACCGGCCGCTCCTGCGCCATGCCGGCCGCCGGAGCCACCACCACCAGCAGCGCCGCGGTCAGCCACCTCACGGCTGGTGGCCGCGCAACCGGTCAAGCACCGCGGCGGCGGCCGGCCCGGAGAGCAGGCCGGACAAGCCCGGGTTGCCGGGTCCGGCCGCAATCCCAAGCTTGTGCACGTTGGGCGGCGGCACGAACAGCGCGTCGGCCTGCGGCCCGTATTCCACCAGGGTGGCTTCGAGGCTGGCGGCGCGGCCCTTGCGGTCGTGCCCGCTGGCGCGCAGCAGCACGCCGTCGGCGGTGACGCAGGCGGTGCCGCTGCCGGCATCGCCGTCGACCTCCCACACCGTGCAGCGCTGCCCGGCAACGGTGTCGTGGCCGGTGCGGGTAAAGTGGCGGCCGTTTTCCAGCATGAAGGCCTGGTCGAGGCCGGCCCGCGGCGGCGCGTCCATCATCACGCCGAGCTGTTCCATGATCAGGGTGGCGTGGCGGGTTTTGTGGTCCACCAGCACGTAGCCGGATAATCCGCCGCCGGGCAGCGCCCCTTCCACGCGAAGCCGGTCCTGCGCCACCGAGTAGCGCATCACCACGTCCGGCGGGGTGTTGGGCTGGGTGCTGGTCAGCTTGTAGGTCACCGCCACGTCGCGCAGCGGCGGGAAAACCGGCCTGTCCTGAGCCGCCGCCGGCGCCACGAGCGCCAACAGCACGGCAAGAGCGGCACCCGCCCCCGCCCCTGCCGCCCGAATCCCGTCAAATCGCATTGTTGCCGCCTTTTCGGCGCGCCGGCTGGGCCAATGCGCGCAACTCCGCCTCCAGCATCATCGGGCCGGGGGCGTTTACCCAGCGGGCCGACCGGTCCACCGCTTCCGCCAGCAGCGCCTTGTAGGCGTCGCGTGGGATCTCGATGGCGCCGAACTGCGCCAGGTGGTTGGTGACGAACTGGGTGTCAAGCAGGCGGAAGCCACCGATACGCATCCGCGCCACCAGATGCACCAGCGCCACCTTGGAGGCGTCCCGCGCCCGGCTGAACATGCTCTCGCCGAAGAACGCGCTGCCCAGAGCGACGCCGTAGAGGCCGCCGACCAGCTTGCCGTCCTGCCAGCACTCGACCGAATGCGCGTGGCCCAGGCGATGCAGTTCGATGAACAGCCGCTCGATCTCGGGGTTGATCCAGGTGTCCTCGCGCCCCGGCACGGCGTCGGCGCAGGCGGCGATGGTGGCGGCGAAGTCGCGATCGGCGCTCACCTCGAAATTATCCGACAGCACGGTGCGCAACAGCCGGTGCGGCAGGTGGAAGCCGTTCAGCGGCAGCACCCCGCGCAGTTCCGGGTCCAGCCAGTACAGCCGGTCGCCGCGGCGCGTTTCGGCCATCGGGAACAGGCCGGCCCGATAGGCGCGGAGCATCAGGTCCGGCGTGACCTCGAAGGAGCGGCGGGACATGCGAGCATACTGCCGGATCGGCGGGCAGGAAGGAAGGCCAGGGCTCGGCCCTGGCCTTGTTGTTTGCTCAGCTCCGCTCGACAAATCGCTCCAGCCAATGGATCGTGTAGTCCCCGGCGATGAAATCGGGGTCCTCGATCACGCGCTGGTGCAGCGGTCAGCGTGGTCTTGATGCCCACCACGGCGAACTCGGCCAGGCGCGGCGCAGCCGGGCGATCGCCTCCTGCCGGGTCGGCGCGTGCACGATCAGCTTGGCGACCATGCTGTCGTAATAGGGCGGCACGATGTAGCCGGCATACAGCGCCGAATCGACCCGCACGCCCAGCCCGCCGGGGGCATGGAAGGCGGTCACCCGGCCGGGGGTCGGCATGAAGGTCTCCGGGTCCTCGGCGGTGATCCGGCACTCGATGGCGTGGCCGGAGAAGGTGACATCGGATTGCTCGTAGCCAAGCCGGCGGCCGCTGGCGATGCGGATCTGCTCACGCACCAGATCGACGCCGCACACCATTTCGGTGACCGGGTGCTCGACCTGCAGCCGCGTGTTCATCTCGATGAACGAGAACTGGCCGTCCTGATACAGGAACTCCAGCGTGCCGGCGTTGCGGTAGCCCAGCTTGCGCAGCGCCGCGGTGACCGTCGCGCCCAGCGCGTCGCGCTGCGCCGGCGGTCATCGCCGGCGAGCCGGCTTCCTCCAGCAATTTCTGGTGGCGCCGCTGCAGGCTGCAGTCGCGCTCGCCGAAATGCACCACGTTGCCGTACGAGTCGGCCATCACCTGCAACTCGATATGGCGCGGCCGGTCGAGGTATTTCTCCATATAGACGGCGTCGTTGCCGAACGCCGTGCGCGCCTCGGTGCGCGCGACGCTGCCAGGCCTCCTCCAGGTCGTCGGGTCGAGGTCGCCACCTTCATGCCGCGCCCGCCGCCGCCGGCGGCCGCCTTGATCAGCACCGGATAGCCGATGTCGTCGGCGACCCGCCGTGCCGTCGTCGAGATCGTCGACCGCCCCGTCCGAGCCCGGCACCAGCGGCACGCCGAGCGAGGCCATCGCCGTCTTGGCGGCGATCTTGTCGCCCATCATGCGGATATGCGCCGGCGACGGACCGATGAAGGTCAGGCCATGCGCCTCCACCATTTCGGCGAAGCGGGCGTTTTCCGACAGGAACCCGTAGCCGGGATGGATCGCGTCCGCCCCGGTGATGGTGGCGGCCGACAGGATGGCGGGGATGTTGAGGTAGCTGTCGCGCGCCGCCGGCGGGCCGATGCAGACGCTCTCGTCGGCCAGGCGGACATGCATCGCCTCGGCATCGGCGGTGGAATGCACGGCGACGGTCGGAATGCCCAGTCTCGCGGCAGGCGCGCTGGATGCGCAGCGCGATCTCGCCGCGATTGGCGATGAGGATTTTCTGGAACACCGCCCGGCTCCGGCGGCTATTCGATGATCAGCAGAGGCTTCGCCGTACTCGACCGGCGACCCCGTTGGCCACCAGGACCCGCGATCACCGTGCCGGCTTTGGGCGCCTTGATCTGGTTGAAGGTCTTCATCGCCTCGATGAGCAGCACGGTCTGCCCGGCGGTGACGGTCTGGCCGACGGCGACGAAGGGCGGCGCGCCGGGTTCCGGCGACAGATAGGCGACGCCGACCATCGGGCTGAGCACCGCGCCGGGATGGTGGGCGTCATCGGCCGGGGCAACCTCAGCGGCCGGCGGCAGGGCGGCGGCGGTGCACCGGCGGCGGCGCCATGTGGTGCACGGCGGCGTGCACGGGCGCCTGCGCGGCCGGCGGATGCGCCCGCACCACGCGGATGCGGCTGTCCTTGGCCTCGACCTCGATTTCCGTCAGGCCGGTTTCGGTCAGGATCAGCGCGAGCTGCCGGACTGTTTCGGGATCGAACCGCTCTGCGGTCATTGCGTCGCGTGCCTCCAGCAGGTCGGCCATGGCGGTCAGCGCCAGCGCATAGCCCGTTGATGCCAAAACCGCAGATCACGCCGACCGCGGCCTTGGATACATAGGAATGCTGCCGGAACTCCTCGCGCCGGTGGATATTGGTCACATGCACCTCGATCACCGGCAGTTCAGTGGCCAGCAGCGCGTCCATCAGGGCGATCGAGGTGGTGGTATAGCCAGCCGGGTTGATGATGATGCCAGCGGCCCGGCCGCGGCATTCCTGCACCCAGGAAATCAGTTCGCCCTCGCCGTTGGTCTGGCGAAAATCGATCGCCAGGCCAAGCTGTTCCGCCGTCTCGGCGCACAGCGCCTCGACGTCGTCCAGCGTGGCGCTGCCGTAGAGCTGCGGCTGGCGCAGCCCGAGCATGTTCATGTTCGGGCCGTTCAGCACGGCAACCAGCGGCAGGGAAGAGGGGGGCGGTAGGGACGCAGGCGTCATGGTCCGCGGGCCGTAGCACGTGTGCTGCGTCGCATCAATGTACCGTGCCGCAACAATGATTGCGGAAATGCGACATGGCAGAGCCCGGGACATGGCAGAGCCGGGCCGCGCGCGGGACTGGCCGTGCCCTGACAGCCGGCTGGGTCGCTTGTTCGCCGCCGCGGCAATGCCCATACTCGCGGCATGGGAGAATCGGTGACGCTGACGGTGAACGGCGAGCCCCGGGTGCTCGACGGACCGGTGACGGTGGCGGGGCTGCTGGCGGCGATCGGGCTCGACGCGCGCAAGGTGGCGGTGGAATGCCGCGAGGAAATCGTGCCCCGCTCCGCCTACGCCGACCACCTGGCTGGCGGCCGGCGACTCCCTGGAAATCGTGCACTTCATCGGCGGAGGCTGAACCATGGACGGCGGCATCCAGGCGGATGACGATGGCTGGACCGTCGCCGGGCGGCGCTTTCGCTCGCGGCTGGTCGTCGGCACCGGCAAATATAAGGACCTGCAGGAAACCGCGGCGGCGATCGAGGCTTCCGGGGCCGAGATCGTGACCGTCGCGGTGCGGCGGGTGAACCTGTCCGACCCCGGCGCGCCGATGCTGCAGGACTATGTCGATCCGAAGAAATACACCTACCTGCCCAACACCGCCGGCTGCCACACCGCCAACGACGCGGTGCGCACGCTGCGGCTGGCGCGCGAGGCCGGCGGCTGGAACCTGGTGAAGCTGGAGGTGCTCGGCCCGCCGCCGACTCTTTATCCCGACATGCCGGCCACCTTCGAGGCCGCCGAGGCGCTGATCAAGGACGGGTTCGAGGTGATGGTCTATTGCGCCGACGACCCGGTGGCGGCGAAGCGGCTGGAGGAGATGGGCTGCGTCGCGATCATGCCGCTCGGCGCGCCGATCGGCTCCGGGCTCGGGGTGCAGAACCCGGCCATGCTGTCGATCATGATCGGAGCAGGCGAAGGTGCCATTGCTGGTGGATGCCGGCGTGGGCACCGCCTCGGATGCCGCCATTGCGATGGAGATCGGCTGCACCGCGGTGCTGCTGAATTCGGCGATCGCGCAGGCGCAGGACCCGGTGCGGATGGCGCGGGCGATGAAGCACGCGGTGCAGGCCGGGCGGCTGGCGCATCTGGCCGGGCGCATGCCGCGCCGCATGGGCGCCGACCCGTCCAGCCCGCTGACCGGGCTGATCCGTTAGCTACGCGTCGGCGGTGCCGTCGCTGGCGTCCGGCGGCTCCAGCGCGGCATTCAGTTCGGCGCCGAGCAGCACGGTGTAGGCCGACACCCAGAACCACATCATGATGCCGGCCACCGTGCCGAGCGGGCCGTAGGTGGCGTCGTAGCTGGCCACGTTGCCAATATAGAACGACAGCAGCGCCGAGGCGGCCAGCCAGAGCAGCGTGGCGACCACCGAGCCCGCGCTGATCCAGCGCCAGCGCTCCCCCTCGCGCGACGGGCCGAACCGGTAGAGCAGCGACAGCCCCAGCTCGACGAATATCACCAGCACGGCGAACGAGCCCAGCCGCAGCAGGCTGCGCGCATGGGCGTCCAGCCCCAGGAAATCGATGACCACCGGCAGGAATACCAACAGGGCCACCGCCACGATGGCGCCAACGACCGTGCCCAGCGTCATCAGCAGCCCGACCGCCTGGAAGCGGAAAAAGCCCCGCCGTTCCTGCTCGTCGTAGACTAGGTTGAGCGCCGACAGCATCGACTTGGTGCCGGTGGAGGCGCTCCACAACGCGATCGCGGTGCCGATCAGCAGCGACACGCCAAGTGCGCCCCGCCCATGCGAGACCAGCGCATGCACACGCTGGGCAATGAGCGAAAACGCGGCAGGTGGCAGCAGGTCGCGCAGCACCTCCAGTTGCGGCTCGACGGTGGCGGGGTCGAACACCAGGCCGTAGATCGAGATCAGCATCGAAATCGCCGGGAACAGCGCCAGCGTGGCCCAGAAGGCGCAGCCGGCGGCGAACAGCGCGATCCGGTCGGAACTGATGCCGATCCAGGTGCGCTGCACCACCTGCTTCATGCGGCGCGAGGGGATTGCCATCGGGTTGCGCATATCGTTCCCATCAGAGGTGGCAGACTGCCTGATTACCATTCCGCCACCGCACCGGGAAGCCCGGCGGCAGGGTCGCCGGCGGCGCCTTTCGCAGCCGCAGCATAGCCACAAAGAGTGCGCCGAAAAATCACTTGCACGGGGGGGGTGGGGGTCCTATGTGCGCCGCCACGCAGCAACGCACGTGCCTCTGGCCCTCGGGTTACGCAACGACGTCAAGCGTTCTGGCAATGGGTTCCGCGTCCGGGCAACCGGATCGGCGCCCTTCGTGTTTCCGCTGGTTCGTTCGACCGTTTCGCAATCTACGCACCTCGCCGTGACAGGGGGGCGTTTCATCAGAGGGGAGGCCGGGTGCGATGACTCCGAAAATCGCCCGATTCCTTGCTGAGCAGCAGCCGGCGACGCCGTGTCTGGTGCTCGACGTTGACCGCGTGGAGCGCAACTTCGCGCGGCTGCGCGCGGCCTTGCCGCTGGCGCAGATCTACTACGCCGTGAAGGCAAATCCGGCGCCACCGGTGCTGGAGCGCCTGGTGCGCCTTGGCAGCCGGTTCGACGCCGCCAGCACCGAGGAAATTGACGCCTGCCTGCAAGCCGGCGCGCCGGCTTCGGCGATCAGCTACGGCAACACGATCAAGAAAATCTCCGCCATCAGCCGCGCGCACGCGGCCGGGGTGGGCATGTTCGCCTTCGACTGCGCCGAGGAGCTGGAAAAACTCGCCCGCCACGCGCCCGGCAGCCGGGTGTACTGCCGCATCCGGGTGGAGAATGCCGGCGCCGACTGGCCGCTGTCGCGCAAGTTCGGCACCACCATCGAAACCGCGCGCGCGCTGATGCTGCGCGCCGGCGAGCTGGGGCTCGATCCGTACGGGCTGTCGTTCCATGTCGGCAGCCAGCAGACCACGACGGCCAGCTACGAGGCGGCGATCGGCCGGGTGGCCATGCTGTTCACCGATCTGCGCGATGCCGGGGTGAACCTGCGCATGGTCAATCTCGGCGGCGGTTTTCCCGTCCGCTACCGCGACGAGGTGCCGGGCATCGACGATTTTGGCCATGCCATCATGCGCGCCATGACCGGCCATTTCGGCAATGCGCTGCCCGACATCCTGATCGAGCCGGGTCGCTTCGTGGTGGCCGATGCCGGGGTGGTCAGCGCCGAGGTGGTGCTGGTCAGCCGCCGCGAGCGGGACGACCCGGTGCGCTGGGTGTATCTGGACATCGGCCGGTTCGGCGGGCTGGCGGAGACCGAGGGCGAAGCCATCCGCTACCACATCACCACGCCGCATGACGGCGGGGCGGCGGGGCCGGTGGCGATCGCGGGGCCGACCTGCGATGGTGCCGATATCATGTACGAGCGCAGCAACTACCGCCTGCCGATGGCGCTGACCGGTGGCGATCGGGTGGAGCTGCTGGCCACCGGCGCCTACGTGACCACCTATGCCAGCCAGCGCTTCAACGGATTCCTGCCGCTCGCCGAACACTATATCTGACGGGAAACGACCGGCGGGACTTAACACCGCAAGGCGGAGAGACGGTAACGCCCTTCTCTCCCCCTGCCGGCAGTAACGGCAGCGTGCGCTGCGTTACCGGTCTCGCGCGAACATCAGTACCCTGCCATCGTCGAACTGCTCCGGTGGGGCGTGATGCTCGACCGCCGCGGCGATTTGCAGCATGTCCCTGGCGGCGTCGCGGACGATGCGCCTTGCATCATATCCGGCCCGGTCGAAGGCACCGCCGCCGGTCAGGGCATCGTTCAACCGCCGGGACAGCGACCGCAGGCAGACCGCGGGCGGAGGAGGCTGGGGAATGTCGAGGTCTGAGGGCATGTTTCCCACCGTCAATTTTTTACCGAAGCTTGGGAGGTTCAGACAGTATCGGGCGGTTGCCGGACCGCCCTGAGAAGGCGAATCGATACAGGCTTCTGCCTGAACTGTCATATGGTTGCAGGAGATTTCCTACGCATTTGTGAAGAACTCGCAGCCAGCGCCGCTAAATGTGAACACGGCGCGCAACCGCCGTGGCGGCGGGTCGCGCCGCATTTCCTGCCGCGGCCCGCGCCGTTCCGTGCCAGAGTGCCCGGCGGGGCAGCACCGCGGCATCCGGCCCATGGCCGGCCCGCAAGTCTGGCCCATTGGTTGCATCGAATCCCTCGCACGATTCTGATGCAAAACATGAAACGATCGGAGGGATGATGCGACCGGAGGCGGAGCACGCATGACCGACATGGCGATCACTGAGGCGGCAAACGGTGAGCCGGCGCCCTGCATCGAGGCGGTGGCCGCCGACCTGCTGGCGTTGATCGCGCGGGCGCAGCGGGCCTCCGACGAGGACCCGTTCGGCAACCCGGTGCTGTCGGTCGCCCTGTCGATCGCCCGCCGCATCGACAACGGGCTGCTGGATGACGAAACGCTGTGGGCGCTGGTGCGCCACCTGCGCGACGCCGCCTTCGCCGACCGCGCCCGCCGCCTGGCCGCCTATGTGGGCGGCGCCGACCGGGCGGAGAACGAGGCGGCGCTGGTGCGGGTGGCCGGCGTGGTGCTGCGGCCCGATCCATCCGACAGCCCGGTGCGCTGGGCCGAGTTCCGCGAGGCGGTGGAGCGCACCCGCTACGCCGCCGTATTCACCGCCCACCCCACCTTCGCCCTGCCCGGCGAGGTGGCCGCGGCACTGGCGGCGATGGCCTGCGGCGCGCCGGCCGAATCGTTTCCGTCGCACCGGCCGCACCGGATCACCCTGGAAGAAGAATTCACCCAGGCCAGCGCGGCCATTGTGCGCGGGCGGGATGCGCTCGATCAGTTCAATGCCGCCCTGCTGGCGGCGGCGCGCGGCTCCTGGCCGGACCGCTGGACCGAGCTGACGCCGCGGCCGCTGATCATGACCAGCTGGGTCGGCTATGACACCGACGGGCGGACCGATATCGGCTGGCTCGACATCGTGCGGCTGCGCCTGCGCATGAAGCGGCTGCAGTTGGAACGGCTGGCCGGGCAACTCGCCGGCCTGCCGCTTGGCGCGCCGGTGGGCGCGCGCATCGCGGAGGCGCTGACCGCCGTGGCCGCGCAGGAAGCCGCCTGCCCGGCGCTGCCGCATCCGCCCGCGGTGGCGGCCTTCGCCCGCGAACTGGTCGGCGGCGCGGAGCAGGCGCTGCACACGCCCGAACCGCTGCTGGCGCTGTTCGCCCCGGCGATCGCCGCCGCCACCGGCGAGCAGCAGCTGCGCCTGTGCACCATCCGCGCCGGGCTGGTCGCGCACGGGCTGTCGCTGGCGCACACCCATGTGCGGCTGAACGCGGCGCAGGTGCACAATGTGGTGCGCCAGCGCCTGGGCATCGCCGACCCGCCGGAGGACCCGGCGCGCCGCCGCGCGCTGCTCGCCGCCATTAACACCGCGCTGGATACGGTGCAGCCGGTGCCGGTGGATTTCGGCGCGCTGGGCGCCGAGCAGGCCTCGGCGGCGCGGCTGATGATGACGGTGGCGCAGATCGTCAAGCACGTCGATGGCTCGGTGCCGGTGCGCTTCCTGATCGCCGAGACCGAAAGCGGCTACACGCTGCTGGCGGCGCTGTGGCTGGCGCGGCTGTTCGGGGTTGCCGACAAGATCGAGATCAGCCCGCTGTTCGAAACCGCCGAGGCGCTCGGCCGCGGCGCCGAGGTGCTGGACGAGGCGCTGCGCAGCCCGCACTGGCGCGAGTACCTGCAACGCACCGGGCGGCTGGCGCTGCAGTTCGGCTATTCCGATTCCGGCCGCTATGTCGGCCAGACCGCGGCCACCTACCTGATCGAGCGGCTGCGGATGAAAATCGCGGCAACGCTGGCGCGCCACGGCGTCTCCGGCGTCGAGGTGATCCTGTTCGACACCCATGGCGAGAGCGTCGGGCGCGGCGCGCATCCGCGCTCGCTGGCCGACCGGTTGCGCTATCTGTCGCCCACCGCCAGCCGGCGGGCGCTGAACCGGGCCTCGCTGCCGGTGCGCGAGGAGAGCGCCTTCCAGGGCGGCGACGGCTACCTGCTGTTCGGCACCGCGGAGCTGGCGCTGGCCAGCGTGGCGCGCATCGCCGAGCACACCTTCCACGCCGCCGCCGGCCCGATCGAAGACCCGATCTATGCCGATCCCGACTTCGCGTCGGATTTCTTCGCCGCCGTCCGGGTCGGCATGGAGGGGCTGGTCAGCGATGCCGGCTATGGCGCACTGCTGGGCGCGTTCGGGCCGTCGCTGCTGGACCCGACCGGGTCGCGCCCGCCGGCGCGGCAATCGGACGGCATGGGCACGGCGACGATGATCCGCCACCCGCGCGACCTGCGCGCCATTCCCAACAACGCCATCCTGCAGCAGCTGGGCTGGATGGCGAACACGCTGCAGGGGCTGGGCGTGGCGGCCGGGCGCCATCCCGAGACCTTCCCCGAAATGCGCCGCACCAGCCGGCGGTTCCGCCGCGCCCTCGACCTCGCCGCGCATGCGCTGGCGCATTCCGATCTGGATGTGCTGCGCGCGGTGGTGGGCACGCTCGATCCGGGCACCTGGCTCGACCGCGCCGCCCATACCGGCCGGCCCGGCCGGCAGCAGGCGCTGGTGTCGGTGGCGCACGCGCTGGAGCGGCTCGATCTGTGGGCGGTGGTGCAGTCGATGTTCCGCCGGGTGCAGGCCGACCACCAGGCGCTGCGCGCCGCCTGGCCGGACGCGCCGGCGATGGACGGGCGGGAGATGCTGCTGCATGCGCTGCGGCTGGCGCTGATCCATCGCATCTGGCTGCTCGCCACCCGCATTCCGGAATTCTCGCCGCGGCACGGGTTCACCCGGCGCGACCTGGAGGCGGCGATCCTGCGGCTGGAGATTCCGGCGGCGCTGACGCTGCTGGCGGAGATTTTTCCGGAGGCGCCGGACGCCTCGGCGGAGTGCGACTATGGCGAGCCGGCAGGGCCGCGGGGATCACAGGCCTATGCGGTGGAGCACGCGCAAGTGTTCGCGCCGATGCGGCGGCAGTTTGATCTGGTGCGGGAGATTGCGACGGCGGTGACGCATGAGGTGGGGGCGTTTGGGTGAAAGGAAGGCCAGGGCTCTGCCCTGGACCCCGCTCTTTCCCAAGACCCTTTAACGAATGGGTTCTAAGGGCTCCGCCCTTAGCGGGTCCAGGGCAGAGCCCTGGCCTTCCTTCATCCTTGATACTCCGCCCAACAATTCGGCGTCTCATAAACAACCACCGCCGCCATCAGCGGCAGCGATGCCTTGACCCGTTCCCAGATCCACACCGCGATGTTCTCGGCCGTCGGGTTGCTCAGGCCGTCGATCTCGTTGAGGCACTGGTGATCCAGTTGCGCCAGCAATGGCGCAAAAGCGTGCTCGACATCGAAGAAATCAACCACAAACCCGGTCGCCGGATCGAGCGTTCCCTCCAGTCGAAGCTCCACCCGATAGGAGTGACCATGCATCCGGTAGCAGCGATGCGTGGGCGGCACGCAGGGCAGCCGGTGGGCCGCCTCGAACGTGAAGGCTTGCGTGATCTTCATGGGATTCCGAGCAGTTTGTGGGTTTGCAGACTGAGCCGCCAGCGCGGATGGGCGCGGCAATAGGCGATCGCCGCCGCGGTATTCGCGGCCAGCGCGGCGCCATCCAGCGGCTGCAGGAGAAAATGGTCGAAGCGGAGATGTTCGAACCCGTCGGGTGCCATGCCGGGCTGCGGGTAGACCAGCTTCAGCTCGTCGCCCCCGGTCAGCCGGAGCGGAGCGCCCGGCTTGGGACTGACGCAGATCCAGTCGATGCCCGCAGGCGCCGGCAGCGTGCCATTGGTCTCGACGGCAATGGAGAAGCCCTGTGCGTGCAGGGCGGCCACCAGGGCGGCATCGACCTGGAGCAGCGGCTCGCCGCCGGTGAGCACGACGAACCGCCAGCGTAACGCGTCTCCCCATGCCGCGGCGACGGCCTCGGCCAGCGCGGTCGCGTCGGCGAAGCGGCCACCGCCGGGACCGTCGGTGCCGACAAAATCGGTGTCGCAGATGCGACACGGCGCGTCGGCACGATCGGCTTCGCGGCCGCTCCACAAATTGCAGCCGGCGAAGCGGCAGAACACCGCCGCCCGGCCGGCGTTGCGGCCCTCGCCCTGCAGGGTGTGGAAGATTTCTTTAACGGCGTAGCTCACGGCGGCATCGATCGCGGACCATCAGGGGCGCTGGAGAAGAGCACGGAATACCCGTATTTGGCCGCCCGCGGGCAGATATCAGCCGCCTGCGGCTGAAGACGGCGCAATCCTGTCGACATGCAGAAACATGCCAGGCGGCCGCCCGTTACCTTGCGTTACCCGATTGCTTCGGTTTTTGGACGCCAGAGGGTAGCAGAGAGCGTACGGCCACATTAGGTTTATGTTGGCGAAACATAACAGGGAGGGAAAAAAGACATGTCTGACCAGGTAGCCGATGCGCCCCCGTCTTTTGCGTCCTCGTCTTTTGCGTCCTCGTCTTTTGAGCCGCTGTCTTTGCTTCCCTTTGCCGACCGGGTCCGGCGGGTGCCGGCCGACGCGCCGTTCCGCTGGCTGGCAGCGGGCTGGCGCGATTTCCGCCGCAGCCGCGGGCTGAGCGCCGCCTATACTTTCCTGTTCGTCGTGGCCGCGTTCTGGCTGACCGCCGGGCTGGCCTCCACCGACTTGGCCTACCTGATGGTGCCGCTCGGAGTTGGCTTCATGCTGATCGGGCCGGCGCTGACGGTGGGGTTCTATGCCATCAGCCGCGACCTTGAGGCCAATCGCGATCCCACGCTTGGCTCGGCCTATACGGCGTGGCGGTCCAATCCGGAGGGGCTGTTCGGCCTGGGGCTGGCGGTGCTGCTGTTCCTGACCGGCTGGCTGATCTGCGCCACCCTGGTGCTCGCCCTGGCCTTCCCGGACGCCGGGTTCGACTGGCAGGACGGGCTGGCAAGCACGCTGTTCACCGCGAAGGGAATGTCCTTCCTGGCATTCGGCACGGCGGTGGGGACGGTGCTGGCGACCATCGCCTTCGTCGCCGGGGCGTTCTCGCTGCCGCTGTTGCTGGACCGGCGCGAGGGGCTGCTGGAGGCGCTGGCGACCAGCGCGACGGCGGTGGTGCTGAATGCGCGGGCGATGGCGGTATGGGCCGGGCTGATCGTGCTGATGACCGCGGCGGGCCTGGCCTCATGGTATATCGGGCTGTGCGTGACCCTGCCGCTGGTCGGGCATGCAAGCTGGCACGCCTACCGGGCGGTAATTCGCCCGGACGCTTGAATCGGCTAGCGCCCGGTGAATCCCGGTGGCCGCTTTTCCAGGAAAGCGGTCACCGCCTCGATGTGGTCCTCGGTGTTGTGGCACATGCCCTGGGCGAGGGCGCACACGTCCAGATAGTCGCGAAACTCCATGCGCTGGGCATAGCGCAGCAGCCGCTTGGTCAGCCGCACCGCCTGCGGCGGCTTGGCGGCGAAGCCCGAGGCGATCTCGCGCGCCCGCGCCAGCAGGTCATCGGGCTCCACCACTTCCAGGAAGATGCCGAGCTTCAGCGCCTCCTCCGCCGCCACCGTGCGGGCGGAGAAACTGAGTTCGGCGGCACGCTGCCAGCCCACCAGGCGCTGCAGCCGCCAGCCGCCGCCAGCGCCCGGGATCAGGCCGAGGGCGATGAAACTCTCAGCCACACGGGCCTCGGTCGAGCCGATCCGCAGGTCGCACATGCAGGCGAGGTCGAACCCCGCCCCGATCGCCGGCCCGTTCACCGCGGCGATCGACGGCACCTCCAGCGCGTGCAGGGCCTGCGCCATGCGCTGGATGCCCCGGCGGTACTTGCCCTGCACCTCGTATACGTCGCCGCCGAAGCTGCCATGCTCGCGCTCCAGCATGTGCTTGACGTTGCCGCCGGCCGAGAAGGCCGAGCCCTCGCCGGTCAGCACCAGCACGGAAACGCGCTCGTGGCCATTGATCCACTCCGCCACCTGGGCGATCTCGGCGGCGATGTTCGTGCCGGTCAGCTCGTTGCGCACCTCGTGGCGGTTCATCGTCAGCACCGCGATGCGACCCTCGATGGACAGGATCGAATCATGCAGTTCCGGCGGAGTCATGCGACATCCCTTCCAACCACGTTCGATGCGGTTCCTTCGGATACAGCAATCCCTGCCGGCCCCATAGGATTCGCTGCCCAGTCCACGAGCGGCCGCGCCAGACTGTTACACTTTATTCCCCAGCCCGCGGCCGGCGCCGGGCCGGCGTTCTTGACACCCCGCTCCCCCCCGCTAGCAAACGACTGCCTTCCGGCAAGGCAACTTGCACAGGGGCGGACGAATGAGCGGGGGCGAGGACAGCGGCGGTTCCTTCGAGGACAGGCTGCAGGCCGCGCGGCACAGGCAGGGACTGGATGCCCGTCCACTGGATCAATCCGGCGGCGCGGGAAATATCAGTGCCTCGGCCTGGAGCATAGGCTTGCGGGTGGGCGTCGAGCTTGTATCCGCCTTGCTGGTGGCGGTTGCCATCGGCTGGTGGCTGGACAAGTGGCTTCACACCTCGCCGGTGCTGCTCGGTGTGTTCGTACTGCTCGGGGGTGCGGCTGGTGTTGCCAATGTCTGGCGCATCATGGGGTCCGGGGCGCTCGGCGCCGGGCCAATGTCGGAACTGACGGGCCGCCCGCGCGGTGGCCCCGGTGGCAAAGGACGTGACAGTGGCGGCTGAAGGGCACGGAATTGACGTTCTGGGGCAATTCCAGCTCCACACGGTGGGCGCGACGATCGGTCAGTCCGTCAACTTCACCCAGGCCAACCTGATGATGGTGCTGGCCGCCGGCCTGACCCTGGCGATCCTCCATTTCGGCTCGCGCAAGCGGGCGGTGGTGCCCGGCCGCCTGCAGGCGCTGGCGGAGCTGAGCTACACCTTCATCCATAACATGTGCACCGATCAGATCGGCGAGGAAGGCAAGAAGTTCTTCCCGCTGGTCTTCGCGCTGTTCTTCTTCATTCTGTTCGGCAATCTGATCGGCATCTGGCCGTATGCGTTCACTTTCACCAGCCACATCGCCAACACGCTCACCCTGACGGTTCTGGTCTGGGTGCTGACCACCGCGGTGGCGCTGCGCCTGCACGGGTGGAAGTTCTTCACCTATTTCGCGCCGCCCGGCGTGCCGGTGGCGCTGATGCCGCTGCTGATACCGATCGAGATCCTGTCCTACCTGTCACGGCTCATCTCCCTCTCGGTCCGACTGTTCGCCAACATGGTGGCGGGCCACATGATGCTGGAGGTGTTCGGCGCCTTCATCGTAATGCTTGGCGCTGCCGGCGCGCTCTACTGGGCACCGGCCGGCCTCTCCTTCGCGGTGGATGTCGTGCTGATCGGCTTCGAATTCCTGGTCGCCGTGCTGCAGGCCTATGTCTTCGCCCTGCTGACCTGCATCTACCTGCACGACGCCGTGCACCTCCACTAGCCACCGTTATCATCACCATCCGCGCGGCCGGCGGCTCCCTTGCCGCCGGCGCCACTGGATCAAGAAAGGAATCGGACACATGGATCTCGCTTCTGCGAAGCTGATTGGCGCGGGCCTCTCTGTCATCGGCGTCGGCGGCGTCGGTATCGGTATCGGCACCATCTTCGCCGCCCTGGTCTCCAGCATCGCCCGCAACCCGTCGGCCCGTGCGAACGTGTTCGGCCTGGCCATCCTGGGCTTCGCGCTGACCGAAGCGGTGGCGCTCTATCAGTCTGGTTTTCTCGTTCATCATCCTGTTCGGCTGACGGGCTCGTTTACCTGATGGGCCGGGCGCGACAACGCGCCCTGCCCCTGCCCGCAGCTTCTGCCTAGAGCCTTTGTCTGCAAGCCTCCGCCGGGAGCCCCCATGCGCCGGATCGCTGTCGCCGCAATTATCCTGCTGGCCCTGCCCGCCGCCGCCATGGCGGAGGGAATGCCGCAGCTTGACTTCAAGAACCCGCTGACGACCAGCCAGGTCGTCTGGCTGGTTTTCATCTTCTCCGCCCTCTACTTCCTGCTGTCCCGCTGGGGACTTCCGAAAGTCGCGGACGTGCTGGAAGCCCGCGCCGTATCGATCGCCCAGGACCTCGAGGCCGCCCAGAAGGCCAAGGCTGCCTCCGACCTAGCGGTTGCCGCGAGCAACGAGGCAACCCGCGCGGCGCATGCCGAGGCACAGGCTGAAATCTCGGCTTCCGTGGCGCGTGCCAAGGAAAGCGCGGCGGCCCAGGCGGCCGAGCTCGAACGCCCGTCTGGAGGCCCAGCTCGCCGCCGCCGAGGAACGCATCGGCGCGGCCCGTGCGTCCGCTCTGGGCGCGTTGCGGCAGGTCGCGACCGAGACCGCCGATGTGGTCGTCACCCGTCTGACCGGCCGCGTGCCGGGCCGCGCCCTGGTTGATCAGGCCGTCGGCGCCGCCCTGGCCGCCCGCGGCCAGGGCTAGGAGTTCACCATGAACGAACCAGGCTTCTTCGCCACCCCGGCAAACTGGGTTGCCATCGCCTACGTCACCTTCTTCCTGCTGGTCGGCCGCAAGCTGTGGGCGGTGATCGCCGGGATGCTGGACGCCCGGACCAACGAAATCCGCGCCGAACTCTACGAAGCGAAGCGCCTGCGCGAGGAAGCCGAGGCGCTGTTGCGCGACGCCAGCGCCCGCCGCGTCGCCGCGATATCGGAAGCGAACGCGCTGCTTGAAGGTGCGCGCGCCGAAGCGCTCCGGCTCGCCGCCGCCGCCGAAGCGGATGCGAGCGCCGCCGCCGCGCGCCGCGAACGCATGGCGCTCGACCGGATCGCCGCCGCCGAGAAATCCGCGGTGGATGAGGTCCGCATCGCCGCCGCCGAGATCGCCGCGATCGCGGCGGAACGGGTGATCCGTGAAGACCTGACGGAACAGGCCGACGCGGCCCTGATCGATCGCGCCATCGGCGGTCTGCCCGCCGCCATGGCACGCCGCGCCGCCTGACCGGCAGCATACTGGGCGGCAACACGGTGGACGCTGGGACAGGGGCGGCCCAAGGGCTGCCCCTTTTTCGTGCGGAGATCCCCATGCCCCAGGCACGGGTGCACATCACCGGCGCGTCCGGATCGGGCACCACCACACTCGGCCGGGCCCTGGCGCAGCGGCTGGCGGTGCCGCATTTCGACACCGATGACTTCTTCTGGGTGCCGACCGACCCGCCCTATCGCCGCAAGCGGGACGTGGCCGACCGGCTGCGCCTGCTGCACGAATTGCTGGGCGAGCGGCGCGCCTGGGTGCTGTCCGGATCGCTGGACAGCTGGGGCGCGCCGTTGGTGCCGCTGTTCGATCTGGTGATCTGGCTGGACACGCCCACCGAAATCCGCCTCGCCCGCGTCGCCGCGCGCCAGCGCATCCGCTACGGCCGCGCCGCGATCGCGCCCGGCGGTGCTCTCTATGACGAGCATCGGGCCTTCCTCGCCTGGACCGCCGCGTATGATTCCGGCCTGAGCGAAGGACGCAGCCGGCGCCGCCACGAATCCTGGCTGGCCGAACTGCGCTGCCAGGTGCTGCGGCTCGACGGCAGCCTGCCCACGCGCCGCCTGGTGCGCCAGGTTCTGGCGGCACGCGACCTTCCGTAGCCCCGATCAGGCCAGCCAGCGGCGGCGGATCGTGCCGAGCGCGATCAGGCCGATCCCGACCAATGCCAGCGTCGCCCGCTCAGCCAGATTCGACCCCGGACCGACCAGCAGCGTCAACCGGCCGCCGCTGATGTCGCGGCCGCGCAAATCCACGGCAATACGGTTGCCGGTGACCTGCACATCGTCCAGCGTAACAGGAATGGTGCCGTCGCCGATGGTCACCTCCAGATCCTCGTCGTCCGGCAGCGAGGTGAACGTGATCACCGGCCCCACGAACGCCGCATCGTCCGCCGACAGGCAGCACCATCCCTCGGAGAAGCTGAACACCAGCGCCTCATCGGTCGCGTCCAGGCTGAGCGAGGGATAGAAACCGAGATCGGTGACCTCCCGGCCACCGCCAACGGCAAAGTCACGCGTCACCACGGCAGCAGGAGCCGGCTCGGCACCAAGATTGGGAACACGCCATTCCACCATGCCGCCCTGGCCGGCCAGTGGACCGGCGGCGAGGGCAAGGGGGGCTTGGGTCAGGAAGGTAAGCAAGGCAAGGAAGGCCAGGGCGCTGCCCTGGACCCGCCAAGGGCCGAGAGGCCCCTGGACCCCGCTCATTAAAGGCTTT
The DNA here is from genome assembly GCA_963709085.1 of uncultured Alphaproteobacteria bacterium. GTDB lineage: Bacteria > Pseudomonadota > Alphaproteobacteria > Acetobacterales > Acetobacteraceae > Rhodovastum. Next base: position 539,554 of record CAVPVB010000007.1, on the reverse strand, counting down.
GGGAAGAGGGGGGTGAGGAGGGGCCGCAGCATCTCCTCACCCCCCTCTTCCCAAAGCCTTAAAACGAATGGGTTCCAAGGGCCTCTGGGCCTTTGGCGGGGTCCAGGGGCAGAGCCCCTGGCCTTCCTTGCCTTGCCTGCCTTCCTCGCCCACCCCCCTAAGCCGCCCGCCCGCAGGTGCACACCAGGTTGCGGTCGCCGTAGACGTTGTCGACGCGTTTGACTGGCGGCCAGTATTTCGTGGCGGCCACCCAGGGCAGCGGGAAGGCGGCGCGTTCGCGCGGGTAGGCGTGGGTCCAGGTATCGGCGGTGACTTCGCGGGCGGTGTGCGGGGCGTTCTTCAGCGGGTTGTCGGCGCGTGGCAGCAGCCCGGCGGCGATATCGGCGATTTCCGCGCGGATGGCGATCATGGCGTCACAGAAGCGGTCGAGTTCGGGTTTCGATTCGCTTTCGGTCGGCTCGATCATCAGCGTGCCGGCCACCGGCCAGGACATGGTGGGCGCGTGGTAGCCGTAATCCTGCAGCCGCTTGGCGATGTCCTCGACCATCACGCCCGCCTCGGCGGCAAAGCCGCGGCAGTCGATGATGCATTCATGCGCCACCCTGCCGTTGGCCCCGGTGTAGAGCACCGGGTAGTACGGCCGCAGCCTGGCGGCGACGTAGTTGGCGTTCAGGATGGCCACCTCGGTCGCCCGGGTGAGCCCGTCGGCCCCCATCATGCGGATATAGGCGTAGGAAATCGGCAGGATGAGCGCGCTGCCGAACGGCGCCGCCGAGACCGGGCCATAGCCGGTCGCGGGTCCGGCGTCGTCGCGCAGCGGGTGGTTGGGCAGATGCGGCAGCAGATGCGGGGCGACCCCGATCGGCCCGACGCCCGGGCCGCCGCCGCCATGCGGGATGCAGAAGGTTTTGTGCAGGTTGAGGTGGCAGACGTCGGCGCCGATGCGGGCCGGGCTGGTCAGGCCGACCTGGGCGTTCATGTTGGCCCCGTCCATGTAGACCTGCCCGCCGCGCGCATGGATGAGGCGGCAGATCTCCATCACCTGTTCTTCAAACACGCCGTGCGTGCTCGGGTAAGTGATCATCAGGCAGGCGAGCTGGTCGGCGTGCCGGTCGGCCTTGGCCTGCAGGTCGGCGAGGTCCACGTTGCCGTCGCGGTCGCAGCCCACCACCACCACGCGCAGCCCCGCCATTGCCGCGCTGGCCGGGTTGGTTCCGTGCGCGCTGGAGGGGATGAGGCAGATGTCGCGGTGGCTTTGCCCGTTGGCTTCGTGCCAGGCGCGGATGGCGAGGAGGCCGGCGTATTCGCCCTGGCTGCCGGCATTGGGCTGCAGGGAGATTCCGGCAAATCCGGTGGCGGCCTGCAGCCACTGGGACAGGCGGTCGATCAGCGTCTTGAAACCAGTGGTCTGATCGGCCGGCGCGAAGGGGTGAAGGTCGGCGAAACCGGGCAGCGTCACCGGGATCATTTCGGCGGTCGCGTTCAGCTTCATGGTGCAGGAGCCGAGCGGGATCATGCTGCGGTTCAGGGCGATGTCTTTTTCTTCCAGCCGCCGGAGGTAGCGCAGCATTTCGTGCTCGGCGTGGTGGCTGTTGAATACCGGCTGGGCGAGCAGGCCGGCGCGGCGCAGCAGCGCGGCTGGCGGCCCCGGCGCGGCCTCGCCGGGTTCGGCGCCCAGCACCGCGGCAAGGCGGAACAACTCGTCGCGGGTGACGGTTTCGTCCAGCGCAATGCCGATGCCGGTGGCGTCGATGCGGCGCAGGTTGAAACCGGCGTTGAGCGCCGCCTGCATGAGGGTGTCGGCCTGCGCGCCCGCCTCGATGGCAATGGTGCCGAAAAACGCGTCGTGGCGCAGCGAAAAACCGGCCCGGACGGCGCAGCCGGCGAGCAGCCGGGTCTGCAGATTGACCCGCCTTGCGATCCGGCGCAGCCCCTCCGGCCCGTGCCAGACCGCGTACATGCCCGCCATCACGGCCAGCAGCACCTGGGCGGTGCAGATGTTCGAGGTGGCCTTCTCGCGGCGGATATGCTGCTCGCGGGTCTGCAGGGCGAGGCGCATCGCCGGCTGGCCGGCGGCGTCCTGGCTGACGCCGACCAGGCGGCCGGGCATGTGGCGCTTGAAGCTGTCGCGGGTGGCCATGAAGCCGGCATGCGGGCCGCCGAAGCCCATCGGCACCCCGAAACGCTGCGCCGAGCCGACCACGATGTCCGCGCCCATCTCGCCGGGGGGCGTCAGCAGCACCAGGGCCAGCGGGTCAGCGGCCACGATCGCCAGCGCCCCGGAATCGTGCGCCTCGGTGATTTCAGCGGTCAGATCGCGCACCGCCCCGGTCGAGCCCGGATATTGCAGCAGCACAGCGAAAGGTTTCGCCGCGCGGATCGCCTCCAGGTCGCCGGGGGCGATGTCGGCCAGGGTGATGCCGAGCGGCCGCGCCCGCGTGGCCACCACGGCGCGGGTCTGCGGATGCAGGTCGGTGGCGACGGCCAGCACGTCGCTGCCGGTGCGGGCCACCGCATGCGCCATCGACATCGCCTCGGCGGCGGCGGTGGCCTCGTCCAGCAGCGAGGCGTTGGCGATTTCCATGCCGGTCAGTTCGGTGACCAGCGTCTGGAAATTCAGCAGCGCCTCCAGCCGCCCCTGCGCGATCTCGGCCTGGTACGGCGTGTAGGCGGTGTACCAGCCCGGGTTCTCCAGCACGTTGCGCAGCACCACCGGCGGCGTGTGGGTGCCGTGATAGCCCAACCCGATCAGCGACTTTTTCGCCAAATTGCCGGCCGCCAGGGCGCGCAGCTCGGCGATCGTGGCGGCCTCGTCGATGGCGGGCGGCAGCGCCATCGGTTCCTGGGTGCGGATGCCGCGCGGCACGGTGCGCGCCGCCAGCTCGTCCAGCGTGGCGCAGCCGAGCTCGCCCAGCATGGCGGCGATTTCCGCCGCGCGCGGGGCGATGTGGCGGGCGACGAAGGAATCAGCCGCCTCCAGCGCTGCCAGATCAGACAGCGCCGGCAGCTCGGGCAGCGCCGGCATCATTCGCTCTCCAGCAACGCCTCATAGGCCGCCTCGTCCAGCAGGGCGGCGAAGGCGGCCGGGTCGCTCGGCTCCAGGCGGAAGAACCAGCCCTCGCCGGTCGCCGCGCGGTTGACCAGAGCGGGGTCGTCGACGATCGCCTGGTTGTTCTCGACCACCCGGCCGGCGAGCGGGGCATAGACGTCGGAGGCGGCCTTCACGCTCTCCACCACCGCACAGGCCTCGCCCTCGTCCACCTCGCGGCCGGGCTCGGGCAGTTCCACGAACACCACATCGCCCAGCGCCTCCTGCGCGTGCTCGGTGATGCCGATGGTGACGATGCCGCCGTCGAGGCGGACCCATTCGTGATCCTTGGTGAACCGGGTCTCGGACATGGGCGCGGGACTCCTTCAGCGCAGGTAGCGGTGGGGGACGAAGGGCAGCCTGACGACACGGGCGGGCAAGGCACGGCCGCGCACCTGCAGTTGCAGCGCGGTGCCCAAAGCGGCGAGGTCGCGGCGGACATAGCCCATGGCGACCGGCGCGTTCAGCGAAGGGGCGAACCCGCCGGAGGTGACGGTGCCGGCCGGGCTGCCGTCTTCGGCGAGGATGGCGGTGCCGGCGCGGGCGGGGGCGCGGCCGTCCGGCCGGATGCCGACCCGCAGGCAAGGACTGCCGTGCTCTATCTGGTCGCGGATGACGCCGCCGCCAGGGAAGGCCCAATCGGCGCGGCGACGCGGACCGATCACCCAGGCCAGCCCGGCCTCGACCGGCGTGGTGCCCTCGTCGATGTCGTTGCCGTAGAGGCAGAGCCCGGCTTCCAGCCGCAGACTGTCGCGGGCGCCAAGTCCGGCCGGCTTCACCTCGGGCTGGTCGAGCAGAAGGCGGGCGAGCGCCTCGGCCTGGATGGAGGGCACGGAAATCTCGAACCCGTCCTCGCCGGTATAGCCGGAACGCGACGCCAGGCAATCGATGCCGCCGAGGACCACCGGCCCGAACCCCATGAAGGGAAACGCCCGGGCTGCCGGCCCCAGCCGCGCCATGACCGCGGCGGCGCCCGGCCCCTGCAGCGCCAGCAGGGCGCGATCGTCGTGGCGTTCCAGGGTGACGCCGGCGGGAAGATGTGCTGCGATATGCCGCAGGTCGATATCGCGCCGGCTGGCATTGACCACCAGGAACAGGCGGTCGGGGGCCAGCGCGGCCACCATAAGGTCATCGATGATGCCGCCGGCCGCGTTGGTCAGCACGGTGTAGCGCTGCCGCCCGGTTTTGAGGCCCTGGATGTCGCCCGGCGCCAGCGCCTCCAGCGCGGCGGCGGCGGCGCTGCCGTGCAGGCTGGCCTGACCCATGTGGGAGACGTCGAACAGCGCCGCGCCGGCACGGCAGTGCAGGTGCTCGGCCAGCACGCCGGCGGGGTATTGCACCGGCATCGACCAGCCGGCGAACGGCACCATGCGCGCGCCGAGCGCCTTGTGCAGCGCGTCCAGCGGCGTCGTCCTGAGCGGGAGGGAGTTCGGCCGCTTCGGGTCCGGAATCGGTTGTCACGGCGAGGCTCCGCTGTCGGGTCCTCTCCCGGCCCGATGCCGGAAGATTGGGTCACGGTCGGACGCCCGACCTGACCCTTCGACCCCCCTCTGTCGCGGAACCTGAGAGATTCGGCGGGACCCGCCCCATCCTTAGGGCACCACCCGTCCTTACTCCGTCGGTGCGGCAGAGCCTGAGCCCGGCCGGCTTTCCAGAGATCCGTTCTCCCGCGCGGTCCTTTTGCCTGAGCGTTTCCGGGGGCCGGTTGCGCCTTCGGCGACTGCCGGCCCGCGCCTGCCGGCGCGGCCGGGCGGTTCTCTCCCGCACGGGATAGTCGAACGCGATCAAAATGCCGGATCGCGGGGACGGGTTCAAGCCGGTTTCCGCGGCCCGGTTTCCCCGGGCGGGGCGGCAGCCCTCAGTTGCCGGTGCGGCTTCGATTGATGGCGAGTTCCTCCGGCGTCAGCTGGAAGCCCACCCATATCTTGTAGGCCGCCGCCGATTTGTCGGCACTGAACGGGAACAGCATGGAGATCTCCTGGCTGATCACGTTGAGGCGGTCGGTATTGGCGGGGAAGTCGGCCCGGGCGGCGAAAACCTGCTTGTCGAAGATGTCGTTGCCTTCGGCCGTGGCGGCGAAATAGGCCACATCGGCCGCCCGCCCCGGCATCGCCGGCCCCCGGCTGAGCGACATCGCCACCTGCAGCTTGGCCTCGACCTGTTTGTGCCTTTCATCGGCCCAGCGGCAGCTGGCGGGAACGGCGGTCAGATGCGCCTCCAGCACGAGATCGGTGGTATCGCGGCCGCTGCCGGCGAAGCGCGTGAGGTCGGCGGCATCCGGCAGCAGGGCAAGCTGGGGGCAGGCCGGGGCGAAGGCATCGGGCCGTGAGCAGCCGCCCAGCGACGCCGCCGCGGCCACCAGCAACAGCACGGCGCAGCGGCCAGGGATTGCACCCGCCCCGCGCGTCGCCATTCTGGGGGGCATGGATGCCCAGGTGCCCGGCGGCGGGGGGCTGGCAGGGTCAGGAAAGCGCATCCGCAACTCCGAGATGAAGGACAGGCATTTGTCCGACGAACCGATCACGGCCATAGTGAGGCGACCCAGCGCCACGGACAACATGCCCGAAGCCGTTCCCCCCAAGCCATCCCTCCGCATCCTGCTGGCCGCCCCGCGCGGCTTCTGCGCCGGCGTGGACCGCGCCATTCGCGTGGTTGAGGAGGCATTGCGCCGCTACGGCGCGCCTGTCTACGTCCGTCATGAAATTGTGCACAACCGCACCGTGGTGGAACAGCTGGAAGCCAAGGGGGCGGTGTTCGTCGACGAACTCGATGCCGTGCCGGATGAAGGGCACGTGGTGTTCTCGGCCCATGGCGTGCCCAAATCGGTGCCCAACGAGGCGCGCCGGCGCAACCTGCTGTATCTCGACGCCACCTGCCCGCTGGTGTCCAAGGTGCACCGCGAGGCCGAGCGGCACTTCGCCGCCGAGCGCCACATCCTGATGATCGGCCATGCCGGCCACCCGGAAGTGGAAGGCACCATGGGCCAGCTCCCCCCGGCGCGATGACCCTGGTGCAGGATGCCGGGGAGGCCGCCAGCGTGCAGCCGCCGCCGGGCGACCTCGCCTTCATCACCCAGACCACCCTGTCGGTGGACGACACCGCCGAGATCGTGGCGGTGCTGCGCGAGCGCTTCCCCAACATCAGCGGGCCGAAGCGCGAGGACATCTGCTACGCCACCACCAACCGGCAGGCGGCGGTGAAGGCGATCGCGTCCGGCGCCGGCCTGGTGCTGGTGATCGGCAGCCCGAACTCCTCCAACTCGCAGCGGCTGCGCGAGGTGGCCGAGCGTTCCGGCGCCACCAGGGCGCTGCTGCTGCCGCGGCCGGAAATGCTCGACTGGGCCGAACTCGACGGGGTCGCAGTGCTGGGCATCAGCGCCGGCGCCTCGGCCCCGGAGGAACTGGTGGAAGCGTTGCTGGAACGGCTCGGCAGCCGCTACACGCTCTCGGTGGAGGAGCGGCGGGTGGTGGACGAGGACGTGGTGTTCCGGTTGCCTGCGCCCCTGGCGTGAGGTAGGCGGGGCGTTCCCTTCGAGGACCGCTCCCCGGCCATGGCTGTCTACACTGAGGTTTCCGACGACGCGCTCGCCGCTTTCCTGGCTGACTACGCCATCGGCGACCTGGTGGCGTTCCGCGGCATCGCCGAGGGGGTGGAGAACAGCAATTTCTCCCTGAGGACCACCGGCGGCGACTATATCCTGACGCTCTACGAAAAGCGGGTGGACCCGGCCGATCTGCCCTGGTTCCTCGGCCTGATGGACCATCTGGCCGAGCATGGCATCACCTGCCCGCGGCCGGTGCACGGGCGCGACGGGGTGGCGCTGCGGCATCTGTGCGGCCGGCATGCCGCCATCACCACCTTCCTGCCCGGCGTATGGCCGCGACGGGTGCGGCCGGAGCATTGCGGCCCGGTGGGGGCGGCGCTGGCGGCGCTGCATCTGGCCGGGGGCGACTATGCACCGACGCGCCGCAACGCGCTGGGACCCGAGGGCTGGGCACCGCTGCTGGAGCGCAGCCTGCGCGGCGCCAGCGGTGTGGCTCCCGGGCTGGGGGCGGAACTGGTGGCGGCGCTGCAGCGCATCCTTGCCGGCTGGCCGCAAGGCCTGCCGGTCGGCCACATCCATGCCGATCTGTTCCCCGACAACGTGTTCTTCCTGGAGGGCCGGTTATCGGGGCTGATCGACTTCTATTTCGCCGCCACCGACATCCTGGCCTATGACCTCGCGGTGTGCCTGAACGCCTGGTGCTTCGAGCCCGACCTGTCGTTCAACGTGACCCGGGCGCGGGCGCTGTGCGCCGCCTATGCCGCCATCCGGCCGCTCTCGGCGGCCGAGCGGGCGGCGCTGCCGGTGCTGTGCCAGGGGGCGGCGATCCGTTTCGCGCTGACCCGGCTTTATGACTGGATCAACACCCCGGCCGGGGCGCTGGTGACCCGCAAGGACCCGATGGAATACGTCCGCCGCCTGCGGTTTCACCTCGAGGCCGGCGACGAGCACGCCTATGGGCTCTGAGGTGAACGACCCTGCGGCCGGGGAGCCGGAGGTCGAGATCTGGACCGACGGGGGCTGCAAGCCCAATCCGGGACCGGGCGGCTGGGCGGCGGTGCTGCGGTTCCGCGGCCGCGAGCGGGAGTTGTCCGGCGCCGAGCCGGTGACCACCAACAACCGCATGGAACTCACCGCGGCGGCGGCGGCGCTGGAGGCGCTGACCCGGCCGTGCCGGGTGGTGCTGCACACCGACAGCGAATATGTGCGCAACGGGATAACCCGCTGGCACACCGGCTGGGTGCGGCGGAACTGGCGCAACGCGGCCGGCGATCCGGTGGCCAACATCGATCTGTGGCAGCGCCTGCTGGCGGCGGAAAAGCGCCACACGGTGGAATGGCGCTGGGTGCGCGGCCATTCGGGCGATCCGATGAACGAACGGGCCGACCGGCTGGCGACGGCGGCACGGGCGGGGCTGACGGGGTGATGTCGAATTTGGCATTATGTGGCACGATTTGGCATAAGGTGGCACTGCAACGACAAAGTATGTTGCCGTAGACTGCGGCCGATAACCGATGAGTTTATACTGACTCAAATATGTAGCTATAACAAGCAAGGTACGCCGGACGATTTCCGTCGTTCAGCACAAATGTTACACGGAACGACCTGACCATTCGGTGGCGGACCTATCGACATCACAACAAGAACACGAAACCCAGGTATCACCCGGCATCGCCTCAACCGTCGGGAATGACTGGGGGAGGACTGCACTGGCGGCAAGCGTCACCCCCCCGTCCCGGTCCCGGGCTCAAAGCGCCGGGCGGTCATCCCTGTCGTGGTTGGCCAGCACGGGGCGCGCCCAATCGCTGGCTGTGTCAACGTCAAGGGCGTGGCTGGCAAACCGCAGCAACTCAGGGCTTCCATGAAAAGAAGCGTCTCCAAAAGTCTTTACCTGTCAACATATTAGTCCTTCGTTTGGGTGCGTGGGCGATCTATCCTTATAGGAGGAGGTCGAATTCCTCGCTCCGAGCCGCCTAGGAATCATTTGATGAACCGATCGTCCTCGCTTTCGTCGCCCATGATCGGGTCGGTAGCCGACCCCGCTGCGAAGAGGCGATCGCTCTGCGGATCACGGCAAGGCTCCAGCTTGCGGGGTGTGTCATGAGCGAGAAAGTGTTACAATCTGAGCCAGCATCGACATCCACTGGCGGCAGGACCGACCTGGCCGACCTCATTTGGCGGACCGCCGAACTGCTGCGCGGTGCCTTTCGTGAACCGGAATACCGCCGGGTGATTTTGCCCTCCACTGTGCTTCGCCGATTGGACGTTTGCTGGAGCCTTCCAAGGATAAGGTGCTGGCCAAGCACAAGGAAATCGCAGCCAAGAATTACGATCTCCGCATATTCCTGACACCGATCACCGGATTCCCATTTTGGAGGCTCCCCGGTCTCCTGCCCAGCATTATGGAGCAAATGCCCCTTGACGTGCACTGGAAGCCAGACCGTCGGGTTTAGCCAGCAATCAGGCGGCCTGCGAGTTATTTACGTAATAAATAATGTTACGAGTCAAATTTGGAAAGGGCCAAGTTTCCGGATGCCGAATGGGTTTCAAGCGTCCGCATCTCGTGGTGATTTGTACAAAAAATCCGGCCATCAGGAACTATCTGATTCAGGAGATCGAAGTCACCGATATTCCGCGTGAGCACCGCGTGGCCATGCTCCATTGCTTGAAGGAAGACAAGAGCGCCGTTTAATAGCTTGCGCTCTTGTCCTTTCATGTACCCGCCCAGGCGGAAGGCCAACCCGGCCAGGACGCCTGCGGTCCCCCAGACTGATTGGCTGGGCTCGCGCAGTCGATGCGGCCGGATGCCGTTGACGGTCTGCCTGCACTTATCGAGTGCGTTCTCCGTTTCGGGGTGGTTCGGGTCCAGGCGTCCGAAAGCATGTGTCAACTCTGCCAGGCAAACGGCGGAATGGTTGCAGATCCGCATGGCCATGAGGTGGTCGACCTCCCGTGGTGAGCGATCTTGCAGGCCATCGATGTAGACCGTGGTATCCAACAGCAGTTCAGGTCCGGGCCGGAGATGGTTGTCGATGAAGGGGAGGTCTGCGGGAGGGCGCCGAGCCAAGGAAACGGTTGACCTGAATGGCTTCAATCTCCGCAGCACCCTGTCCAAATCAAAACTCAAGATCCACGTCCTTGCTCACGCTGCCGCGCAGGCGGGCGAAGTAATCTCCGAAATCGTCTTCGAGGGCGACCTTGGCGAGGGCATACTCGATCAAAGCGGTCTCAGAGGTCAGTCCGGCCCGCTTCTTTGCCGCCTCCAACAAAGTCCGGTGGACTCGCCCCGATACTCTGGCATCCTTGTCCGAAGGCGAGATCAGTCCCTCGTCTCTGGCAGCCGCCATAACTCGATCGACGTTCGCGGTGGACGACATGACCTTCCTCCGTCATCTGTCAGACAAAATAAAGTTTTGTCGGACAAATGTCAATCGCCAAGTTGCCACCGCTGTGGCACTGCTACCTGCTTTCAGCAGTGCTCGACGGGGCGCCTGGAGGGGCGCACCCGGAGGTGAGGTCAGGGGGCAATTGCTCCATAATGCCGCTCCTGCTCGCGGGCATGGGGCGCAGGCCATATGGACCGCAGCAGCCGATCGAACCCGTACATGGCGCCCTCCGCGAATCGGACATGTTCATCGCCTGTTCGACGCCGTCCGTGAGGTTGGAGCCGTGACAGCCCCAGAGAGGAAGGTGATATCCGGCTTGAGGATGGCGACAGTTTCCAATGCACCTCCGAGGGCGGCAGGTTTTGCATGGCACGGTTTTCCACGGCGCATGACGGGCCACACATCAGGGGATAGGGTTCATTGCGCAGCGGTGTGCGTGCCAATTTATGCCAAACGCGGCGCGGCTAGTGCCACCTTGTGCCAAACGGGCCGACAGGGAATCAAAGGGTTAGTGGATGGCCAGTGCCAGCTTATGCCAAACGCGACAGATGGCACGCCCCGCAGTCCGGCATCGCGCCGGCCAGCCCCCCGCCGGGAAAGATTTTGTTCATTGCCATCGGCCATAAGCCTGAGGTCGTGGTTTTGAAGCGCGCCTGATTTGATGCGGACACCAGGGCTATCGCATTTGGCGCCCGGCCTGGGTGAGCAGGCGTAGGAGGAAGCTGTCGTCCCAGCCTGCTCGCTTGAGCTTGCTCTTCATTGACGCCTTGGAGCCTTCGAGCTTGGCCAGGTTGATGGCCATACGGCGCAATAGAGCGATGTTCTCCGGCCCGTTATCCAAGCGGTTCCGGGTCTGGTCCTCGTTCATGGTGACGTCGAGCACCCAGTGCAGACCGTTCTCAACCCCCCAATGGCTGCGGACAGCGTCGCCGAAACGCACTGCGTTGAGCGGTGTGCTGAGCAGATAGTAGGCGGTTTCGCTGGTAACCTTGGCGCCGACTTCGCGCATGCGGACCACCTTGCCGATGGCGGCCAGTCCCGGCCAGGTATGGCGCTCCTGCAGCCAGTCGATCTCGGTCGAGACCATGCTGGTGCGGGTCTCGATGCGGCCGTGGTCGCCGTCAACGGTGGTATGGGTGACCTCGGCCGCGCGCTGCGGGTCGTCCAGGAAGAGGCGGACGTCCTCGTAGAGGCTGGGCTGGTTACCCTTCAGCGCCAGCACGTAGTCGCCGCCTTGTTCGACCACCTGCGCAGCAATGGCGCGTTGGCAGTTGATGGCATCCGCGGTGACGATGCAGCCCTTGAGCGACAGCATTTCCAGCAGCTTCGGTACCGCCGTGATCTCGTTCGACTTGCCGTCCACGGCCAGTTGCCCGAGAACCAACCGCTGATCCGCGGCCCAGGCACTGATCAAATGCAGCGGCGACTTGCCCGACGCGCGGTCGAAGGAATGCCGCAGCGTCTTGCCATCGATCGCTACCACGCCCTGGATGGTCTCGGCAAAGCGCTGCATGAAGGTCTGGAAGGCGGCGTGGAACCGCTTCGGATCGAGCAGACGGAACACCCGGCTGAACGTGTCGTGGCTCGGGATGCCGTGCTTCAGGCGCAGGAACTGCCGCAGGAATGGCTCCTTCGACTGCCCGAACAGCGCCATGTCCGAGCAGTCCTCGCCGCCGCAGAGCACCGTGCAAAGCGCGATGATCAGCAACTCGTGCAGGTTGTGGCGGGCATTCGGCCGGCGCGGGTCGTCAACGCCCGCGAAGCACCCGACGAAATCCTCCATGGGCCGATCCTCCGATCAATCCCATGCTTCGAATCCATCCGCCCCAGCCCACGCAAGCCCCTACCGTCAAGGATTTCCCATATGCGAATCCCCTGATGCGGACACCCCAGCACATTGACAATAAACCAAAAATAGGATATGCATAGTTTGCCATTGTTTCGTAATATTTCGAAAATGTTTTGGCAATCGCCAAGACATAACAGGAAGGGGTACTCAGGATGAAGTGGCGCAATTTCCCGCTGCTGATCGCGGCTGCCAGCTTCTGCTTCCTGCTCGGAACCAGTGCGCCGGCCGTGGCGGCCGACCAGGACGTGCTGATGACCGGCGGCAAGACCGGCGACTACTACCTGTATTTCGGTCCACCCATCGTCAAGCTGCTGGAAAAGGCCTGGGTCGATGCGCCTTTGCAGGAGTCTAAGGGCACGCCGGACAGCATGGACTGGCTGGTGGAACACCCGCTCAGCTATGCGCTGCTGCAGGGCAACGTCTATGCCGACCTGATCAAAAACGACAAATACGCCGGCAAGATCAAAATCCTGCGCGGCAGCGGTATCGGCAACGAGACCGTGCTGGCGGTGATGAACGACAAGATCTTCAGCCGCAGCCAGGGCAGACTGGGCCGCCGTCGCCGCGCATGCCAAGCAGGTGCGGATCGTGACCGCGAGCGCGGCGAGCGGCCCGGGCCAGACCTTGCTCCAACTCATGCAGCTCGACCCGAACGGCCTCGGCAAAGCGGAGCCGAAATTCATGGACAGCATGGACGCCGCGCTCAACGCGGTCGCCGACGGACGCGCCGATGTCGCCCTCATGGTGCAATTCGCCAACCCGCAGAATCCCCGCTTCAAGCTGATCGCGGAGAAGGGCCTCAAGATCGCGCCGGTGCTGTCCGCCTCGATGAAGACGCTGGAGATTCCCGGCGTCGGCCCCGCCTTCACGCTGTGCGAGAACGCTCAGGTCACGCCGGAGACCCGGATTAACACCGCCTGCTCGCCTATCCTGATCGCGACGGGTGCCAGCAACGAGAACCAGGACCTCAAGCGGGTCTTTGCCGGCGTGACCGAGGCCGACTTCACGCCGACCGAGCCGGCTTTCGCCAAGCTGTGGAAGTCGATGCTGTCCAAGGGGGGCGCGGCTTGGGATGCCGCGGTCAGTAAGGCGAACGAGCTGGCCGGGAAGACCAACCTGTAGCAGCAGCCGGGGCGCAGCCCCGGACCCCGCCAGGAGGCTTTGCCTCCTGGACCTCCACCAAGGGCTTCGCCCTTGGAACCCGTTATGGGGTGCAGGGGCCTAGGCCCCTGCCGGGTCCAGGGCAGAGCCCTGGTGGGGCGCGGGGCTAAGCCCCGCCCGTCGCGCCACAGAAGCCGCGACCGTGTTTTCCAAAAGACAGGCAATCGTCATCGGCCCAACGCCGCCCGGCACCGGCGTAATCGCGGCGGCATGGGTAGCGCACTCCGCCGTGGCGCAATCGCCGACCAGCCGTCCATCCGCCACGCGGTTGATACCGACATCGATCACCACCGCCTGGTTGGCGACCCAGTCGCCGCGCACCATCTCCGCCCGCCCCACCGCGGCCACCAGCAACTCGGCCCGGCGGCACTCGGCGGCAAGGTCGCGGGTGCGCGAGTGGGCGACCGTCACGGTGGCATCGGCATTGGTCAGCAGCGCCGCCATCGGTTTTCCCACGATGGCCGAACGACCGAGCACCAGCGCCCGGGCGCCGCGAACCGACACGCCGACATGCTCCAGCAGCCGCATCACGCCCAGCGGCGTGCAGGGCACCAGCCCGGGCCGGCCGTCATGCAGGCGGCCCACATTCAATGGATGGAATCCGTCGACATCCTTGGCCGGGTCGATCGCCTCGATCACCGCAACCTGGCGGATCTGCGGCGGCACCGGCAACTGCACCAGGATGCCGTCGATCGCCGGGTCGGCGTTCAGCCCGGCGATGATGGCGAGCAGCGCCGCCTCCGACGTGTCGGCGGGCAGCCGGATCGTGCTGGCGGCAATGCCGGCGGCGGCGGCGGCGCGGTCCTTGTTGCGCACATAGACGGCGCTGGCCGGGTCGTCGCCCACCAGCACCACGGCGAGCCCGGGCGTGTAGGGCAAGGTGGCGACGCGCGCGGCCAATTGCGCCCGCAGCGCGGCGGCCACCTGCTTGCCATCGATCAGGGTCGCGCTCACAGCGCCTCCAGCCGGGCGCCGATGGTGGCCGGGTCGCCGGCAACCCGTAACGTCTTGTCCCGGCAGGTCATCCCGGCCACCACGGCGACCGCGGAGGCCGGCAGGGCAAGGGCGCGCGCGAGGGTCGCGCAGACGGCGCGGTTGGCCCGCCCATCCTCGGCGGCCTCGGAAACACCGATCCGCAGCCGCTCGCCCTCGACGGCCGGGGCGCGGCCCTGCACGCCGGGGCGGCGGGATTTCGGCTGCACCTTGACGGCGACCGACACGCCGTCAGCGGCCGGGCGCCAGAAGCCGCTCACAGGAACAGGCCGCGCACGTTGCCGAAGACGATGGCGTCGTGGAGGCGCTCCAGCAACGATTCGGTCGCGTAGATCAGGATCAGCAGAATCAACGGGCTGAGGTCCACGGCACCGAAACTCGGCAACACCCGGCGGATCGGCCGCAGCGCCGGTTCGGTCACGCGGTCGAGAAAATCCGCGATGCTCCAGACCAGACGATTGCGGGTGTCCAGCACGTTGAAGGAGATCAGCATGCTGATGACCGCCGCCAGAATGACGGCCCACCAGTACAGGTTCAGCAACGCGAGAACGATCTGGAACAGGATGGTGATCACGGGTGCGCCCCTTTGAGATAACACGTAAACTAGCTTTCGGACCGTCGATGCGCAACCGCGCGGCCCTGGGCGGGGGCCAGGGGCCGAGTCCCTGGCCCTGCTTTTTCCCACCCCCCATAGCGCGAGGGCCGCTTGACTTGCGGCACCGCCCTGCGCATGTTCCGCCCCCTGCAACGCCTGCGGGCGTGGCAGTGATTGCGCGGGATGGGGCTGTAGCTCAGTTGGGAGAGCGCCTCGTTCGCAATGAGGAGGTCAGGGGTTCGATTCCCCTCGGCTCCACCACCATTCCGTGCTTTTCCTGGGTTTCAGCGTCGCTTCGGCTGGTATCCCCTATATGGTTCCCTCTATCGCCCCGGCCGAGCATCTACACGGAGCGCCGCCTGGTCAGCCGGCACCCCGCGCCAGCAGGTTCGGGACTTTGGGAAAGTGCCTGCCACCCCTACCCCTTTGCGACTGATCAGGCTTCAGCAGTGACGCCATGACCGCGGCGGGTGATGGCCTGATCCGCGTCAGAACAGCCAGCAGACGATAAGCGCGATCGCCACGGCGCCGCGTACAACGGTAACCCAGCCGCCGCACCTCGGTGCGCGGCGCGCCTCGGCGGCCGGCGCGGAGACAGGGGGCGGATAGGCGCAGATGCAGTCTGCCGGCAACTGCGGGTGATCCCGGATGTCCTGAGAGTTTGAAAAAGAATGCCCGCAAGCCGCTGAACGACGCCGAAAAACTCAATGATATCAGCGGGCATTCTTTTTCAAGTTCGATTGTTTTTCAAGCTCTGAGCGCGGCCGGCCTTGAACCGCGTCACCTCGAATGAGCGAGCCCTCGTACCTCCCGAAGCGGGCACCTGCTCATCTTCTGCCCGGCCGCAACCGCGTTACCGTCATCGGCACCGCGGGCCGCGGCTTCCATCCTGCGATGGATCGGGCGCACTCGCGCGCCTTCACGTTGTCGATGATACCCGGGAACAACCGGCGTACCTCGATTGCGGCGGAAAGCTCGCCCTCCTTCTCAAACACAGTGCGGATGGCGGCGGCTTCGGATTCGGTGACACTGAACATTGGGTGAGCATGGAGGAGCACGGGCGCAACGGGCAAGCCGGCCATGAGCGCCGTGCCGCCCGCCGGTGCTGAGGCTGCGTCAGTCGTAATGGTGGCGGTAGTAGTGCCTGTGGTGATAGTGGTGCCAGTACACTTTCTCGATTGCCGGGTCTGGCGAGAACACTTCTGCCATAGGCACAGCAAATGGCGCACGCGCCGCGGCAGTGGCCGGGGGTGCGATGAGGGCAAACACGCCGGCGATGACGATAGCGACAAGGATAATGCGCATGAGGTTGCCTTTGGTATGGCTCGTTTTGGGCGGGCGATCGACCGGCCGCCCTTGAGCCTTGGATCGAGGTCAACGCCCACGATGTCCGGCGGGCGGAGGTGATAGCGGCGCTGCTCGGGCTAAGTGCGGCACCGGCGAAACCCTGGGCGCCCAAAAAAGGAGATCATGACCAAGAAGAGGCATGGCTCCAAAATCTGGGAGGAAACGTTCGCCCACAAATCAGGGGAAAACGTCCGCGTCTAACATGCGGGCAAAATCCCGCTGGCAACAGGATCGGAAATTACTCAAACAGACCGGCCGCTCTATCGTCCTCTTCCTCGAACACGCGACGGATGGAGGCAGCTTCGGATTCGGTAAGAAACCGTCAGGAGAAGCGCCACAGCGGTGTGCTTGACACACCGACCCGTTGTGTAATACACAACACCATGATCGAAAGCTTCCGGGACAAGCGGACAGCGGCGGTGTTCCGGAACCAGATGCCCAGAGACCTCCCCCCTGACGTTGCCAAGCTGGCCCGCCGCAAGTTACGGATGCTGGATACCGCGGCGCGACTGGATGATCTGCACGTCCCGCCAGCGAACCGGCTGGAAGCCTTATCAGGCGATCGGGCCGGACAGGTACAGCATCCGCATCAACGATCAGCGGCGCGTGTGCTTCGTCTGGGCAGACGGCAACGCGCAGGATGTCGAAATAACCAATTACCATTGAAGGAGAGATCGCAATGATTCGCCGTGACGCACTGCTACATACTGACCTGTCCGACGTGACGACGGGCGAGCGCATCGGCGCGATCACGCCCGGCGATGTGCTGCACGAGGAATTCATGGTGCCCCTGGGCCTCTCGGCGCGGGCGCTGGCGCGTGAGCTTGCGGTGCCGCACGACCGCATCACCGAGATTATCAACGGCTGCCGCGCCGTCTCCGCGCACACAGCGTTGCTGCTCGGTGACCGCTTTGGAACATCCGCCGAGTTCTGGATGAACCTGCAGATTGCGCACGACCTGGAACGAGCGCGCGAGGAAATGGGCCGGGCCGCATAGCTGTTCCCATTGCGGTCTAAAAACAGCAGACAACATAAGGCAGGCAGATGGCAATCTTCGTAACGGTCCAAACAAGCTCCCCAAAAGGTATATATCGGCTTAATGTAGATCACATCGTATCCTACACTCAGGGTGAGCATACGGGCCCAGGCGTCAACATCACTCTTTCGACCGGCGGCTCTGTTAATGTCGCCCTAAGTCCCGAAAAACTTGACGCTTTGCTTCGTGACGCCAAAAACACGGTGTTCGATCTGAACAATAGGGCGGTCTGATCCGGCACGGAAGGCACCAGGTTGCCAGGTGCAGGGGAATCGCACTTGGAATTTCCTTGACAGCGCGACGGCGGCTTGCGCGGGGCGGGGCGATGGATTCTACCGGAGGGCGCGCGAAACCTGCGGTGGGAGGACGCCTTGGATCAGTTTGCCGGCTGCTGGGAGGGTCTGGAAGACCCACGAACCGGGAATGCCGGGCTGCATGACTTCCATGAGTTGCTGATGATTGCGCTGTGTACAGTGTTATGTGGCGGCCAGGGTGCGGTGGACATGGCTCGGTTTGCGGAAGCGAAAGAGCCGTTCCTGCGCGGCTTTCTCAAGCTGGAGAAGGGCATTCCAAGTCACGACACTTTCAGCCGCCTGTTCCGCCTGCTCGACCCGGCGCAGTTTGGCGCGGCGTTTCAGCGGTTCATGGCGCAGTTTTCGAGTACGGTTCAGGGCGTTGTAGCGATCGATGGCAAGGTTCTGCGTCGCTCCTTCGATCGCGCCAGCGGCAAGTCACCGCTGCACATGGTCAGTGCCTGGGGATGCGAGCAGCGCCTGGTGCTGGCGCAGATCGCCACCGACGCCAAATCAAATGAGATCACCGCGGTGCCGAAGTTGCTGGAGATGCTGTCACTGAAAGGCACGATCGTGACCGCCGACGCGCTCAACTGCCAGCGGGCGATTGCTCAGCAGATCGTCGATCAGGGCGGCGACTATGCCCTGGCGCTGAAGGGCAATCAGGGCACGCTGCATGATGACGTCAGCACGTTCCTCAATGACCCGGCCAGCAAACCGGCGACGAGCGCGCAAAACGTGGACGCCGATCACGGCCGCATCGAGACCCGCACGGCCACGGTCTCGACCGATATCGACTGGTTGCAGCGGGATCATCACTGGCCCGGCCTGGCGGCCATCGGCAAGGTTGTCCGTATCCGTGAAACCGCGAGCAAGACCACCACCGAGACCGCCTACTACCTTCTCAGCACAGCGCTATCCGCGACACGCTTCAACGAGGTCGTCCGCGAGCACTGGGGTGTCGAAAACCGGCTGCACTGGCGGCTGGATGTGGTGATGAACGAGGATCAGGACCGGACCAGACTGGGCAACGGGCCACACAATCTTGCGGTCCTGCGACACATGGCCCTGAACGTCATGCAGAAGGACGGCTCCAAGGGCTCTCTGCGCGGCAAGTTCCAACGGGCCGGTTGGAACGATGCCTATCTCTCCAGACTCCTCGGATCCTTCTGAAATGCGATTGCCCTGTTGCCAGGTGGCCTTCGTCGTCACCAGCGCAGTTCGGCCTGGATTGCTCGCAGGGCCTCGCTGCGCTGCTGGTTGTCGATGAGCCTCTGCCGGGATTCATTGCCTAACTCTTTGAAATGCATTGATTTGTCCGCCGACCGGCAAATCTGTCAGACGATGTGGGCACCGCCCAGAACCTTTGTGGCTGCGGCGGCCTTCTCGATAGCGTCGTAGTCAGGGCGCGGAGCCGCTGCTACCACCGCGGCCGAAACATCCATTGGGCTGTCACAATCCGCGGGTCCCAGACCGCTCGGCGATGGACGCGATTTTCTTCGTGCTGCGGACAGGTTGTCGGTGGAACGCACTGAACGAGACCAGCATCTGCTCGTCGTCCTCGGCGCATCGACGCTTTCAAGAGTGGATGGCCGCCGGGGTGTTCGCGGCATTCTGGCGGGAGGGGTTGCTGGCGTACGGTGGCGC
This sequence comes from uncultured Alphaproteobacteria bacterium, assembly GCA_963709085.1. Taxonomy (GTDB): domain Bacteria; phylum Pseudomonadota; class Alphaproteobacteria; order Acetobacterales; family Acetobacteraceae; genus Rhodovastum. Next base: position 520,615 of record CAVPVB010000007.1, on the reverse strand, counting down.
GGTTGGAATCGACTGGAGTTGGTTGGCTTTGGACGGGGCGATGACCAAGGCCCCGCTTGGTGGGGAAAAGACCGGCCCGAATCCTACAGACCGAGCTAAACGCGGGGTGAAGCGCTCGCAACTGACCGACGGCCGCGGGGTGCCTCTCGCGGTGGCCGTCGACGGCGCCAACCGCAACGACCACAAGCTGATGCGCGAGACCCTTGATGCCATCCCCATTGAACGGCCAAAGCCAACCCGGCGACGCAAGCAGCATCTGTGCCTCGACAACGGCTATGACTATCGCGAACCACGCGCCCTGGCCGAAGAGTTCAACTTCACCCTGCATCTGCGCACCCGCGGTGAGGATCCAGGCGAAGCAATACGCTGGCGCCCGTGCCCGGCGCTGGGTGGTCGAGCGAACCCATTCCTGGCTCAACCGCTTTCGCCGCATCCTGATCCGCTGGGAAAAGCAGCCCGGCAACTACTGCCCGGCGTCCTTGACTCTGCGGTGAAAGTCTGAATCGATCGTTCCGTATCGAACAGACGGAGACGATTGGTGGCTGCCAAGGAGATCGCGGCAAAGAAGGCGGCAAAGAAGTACGTGGTGAAGCTCAGCGAGGAGGAACGGGACCAGCTGAACGCCCTGATCAGCAAGGGCAAACACCCGGCGCGGAAGCTGTTGAAGGCCCGCATCTTGCTGAACGCTGACGCGTCGGACGCTGGCGAAGCCTGGAGTGACAGCCAGATTGCCGCGGCCCTGGAGACCAGCGTCGACACAGTCGCTCGGGCACGCCAGCGCCTGGTGGAAGAGGGCGTCGACGCCGTCCTGACCTGCAAGCATTCGCCAAACTCGGCGAGAAAGCGCATCTTCGATGGCCAAGCCGAGGCGAAGCTGATTGCCTTGGCCTGTTCCACGCCCCCCGCAGGGCGCGCGAAGTGGACGTTGCGGCTTCTGGAAGAAACCGTCGTGGAGCTGAGCATCGTTGACCGGGCCAGCGACAACACGATCGGGCGGACGCTAAAAAAAATACGCTCAAGCCCCACCTGCAACAGCAATGGGTCATCCCGCCGGACGCCAACGCCGCCTTTGTAGCCAGCATGGAGGATGTGCTGGAAGCCTATCAAAGACCCCACGACCCAGCCCGTCCCGTGGTCTGTCCGGACGAGACGTTGAAGCAGTTGATTTCCGAAACCCGGGTGCCGATCCCGGCGAAGCCAGGGCGAGTTGCCCGGCATGACTATGCGTATGAACGCAACGGCACGGCCAACATCTTCATGATGTTCGCGCCACTGGAAGGCTGGCGGCACGTCAAGGTGACCGGTCGTCACGCCGCCGTGGATTATGCGCAGGTCCTCAAGGAATTGTCCGACACGCATTTTCCCGAGGCCGAGATTTCACCATCACCGACGCACGCGTCAAACTGAAGCGGCTCTACCCCGCACTATGAAAAACGCGCGGCACCACCTCGCCATGCTCCATTTCGCTTTCGCCATCATCACTTGGCGACACGCCCTACCGGGATAGGCTCTAATGAAGAATCGCCGTAAAAGTACATTCTTCCGGGGATTGTACCTGAAAGGTGCGTTTATCCGTGATCCCCTCTGATGCTGCGGCGCTCCATGAGCCACCCGGCACGACCAGCGTCCCTTGGCACAGCGATTGCTATCCACGCCCCAGGCGAATGGACGCACGATTGGCCGCGCCCGTCGTCAATCCAGCGCCAACGTCACCTGAGAGGACACCAGCATGGCCGCGCTTCGTCAGATTGCGTTCTACGGCAAGGGAGGCATCGGCAAGTCGACCACCTCCCAGAACACCCTCGCCGCCCTGGTCGAGATGGACCAGAAGATCCTCATCGTCGGCTGCGACCCGAAGGCGGACTCCACCCGCCTGATCCTCAACACCAAGCTGCAGGATACGGTGCTGAGCCTGGCCGCCGAAGCCGGCTCGGTCGAGGACCTCGAACTGCAGGACGTGCTCAAGATCGGCTACAAGGGCATCAAATGCGCCGAGTTCTGGCGGCCCGGAGCCGGGCGTTGGCTGCGCCGGCCGCGGCGTCATCACCGCCATCAACTTCCTGGAGGAAAACGGCGCCTATGACGACGTCGACTACGTCTCCTATGACGTGCTCGGCGACGTGGTGTGCGGCGGCTTCGCCATGCCGATCCGCGAAAACAAGGCGCAGGAAATCTACATCGTCATGTCCGGCGAGATGATGGCGCTGTATGCCGCCAACAACATCGCCAAGGGCATTCTGAAGTATGCGCATTCCGGCGGCGTGCGTCTCGGCGGGCTGATCTGCAACGAGCGCCAGACCGACCGTGAAGAGGAACTGGCCTCGGCTCTGGCCGCGCGCATCAACACCAAGCTGATCCACTTCGTGCCGCGGTCCAACAGCGTGCAGCATGCCGAACTGCGCAAGATGACCTGCATCCAGTATGCGCCCAACTCCAAGCAGTCGCAGGAGTACCGCACGCTGGCCACCAAGATCCACAACAACTCCGGCAACGGCACCATCCCCACGCCGATCAGCATGGAGGAACTGGAGGACATGCTGCTGGAGTTCGGCATCATGAAGACCGCCGAGCAGGAACTCGCCGAAATCCAGGCCCAGGAAGCCGCCGCCGCTCTGGCCGCCTGCGCGGTGCGCGTGCCCGCGGAGGCCTGATCCGATCCGACCGTCTCCGCAGGCAGAGCTTGCGCCTGCGGAGACGGACATCGTGGCGAAAGCTGCTGGTTACTTCTCTAACGCGTCGGTGCCGGCCGGTTCGGCCACGCGGCAGGCGCCGGGCGCATGGCGTTGGCAGGTCTCGTCCACCGCCGGTCCGGTCACCTGCAAGCCAATCCACGCCGCCACCAGCGCCTGATCGAAACCGGCCTCGCAGCGCTCACCCACCTGCAGCAACGGCCGGCGAATCAACAGCGGGTCCGCAAGCATCAGCGACAGTGCTGCCGCCTCGTCCAGCGTCTCCGGCCGAACCTCGCCCGATTTCACCCGCGGCGAATTTTGGTTGAACCATTCCGCCACCGACCGATCCGCAAAGAACGGCCGCAGCCGCCCGGCCGTCCAGGGCTCGGCGCGCAGATCGCGCGCCAACACCGCATGTCCGGACGCCACCAGCAGCGCCTTCTGGCGCGCATTGCCGGCACAGCCGGGCTTCTCCCAGAACAGGACCGTCGCCAAAGCTCCATCCTCCTTGCTCAGCATCCGCGCGTCACCGGCGCAGCGCAATTATCGGGTCGCCACAGCGACACAGGCAAGCGGCCATGGCGTGCTATTTGCAGGACTCGCCTGCCCGACGACGCAAGACCCAGGAGCAGACCGGCCATGAGTGACATTTCTGCACATCCCATCCGCGCCAGCGATCGGCCGCCACAGGCGATGCATTGCCATTCCGCCACCGCCCGCCAGGGATTGTTCCATCTGAGCTGTCGCTGATCCATGCCCGACACCATCTGCGATCGCGCGGCCAGTCAAACGCCCTGGATCAGACCCGGCGTGGTGGTGCATGATCCCGCCGAGCTCGTCGATGATCTGCTGGCGGAATTCGCCCTCGGTCTGCGTGCCCGCGGCTTCAACGTCGGCGGCTATGTGCAGCACAATAATCGCGGCAACACCGGCAAGGGCCAGGGATGCGCGCCGCGAATCGAATATCTCGACATCAGCACGGCCACAAACCGGACGATCGAACGGGAAGCCGCCGCCGACTATCTGCGCCGCGCCATGCGCGAAGAGGCCGACCTGCTGGTGATCAGCCATTTCTATGCCTGCATCGGCGCAACCGACAGCGTCGGCGCGAGCCTCGATCCGCAGGGCACACGTGGCATGCCGCTGCTGACCTCCATCGCCGGCCAGTGCATCCACAAATGGCACAGCTATGCGCGGCGTGACGGCTCGATGATCGCACCGGACCTCGCGTCGCTCTGGTCCTGGTGGGGACCGGAACAGCTGTACCGCGACCTCGCCCTCGGCGTCAGCGAGCATGACGTGCGCGGCATCGTCTGTGGCCCGCGATGGATCATGGTGGAGGGGCCGGCCGGTGTCGGGCTGGCCCCCTTGCCCCGGCATCCGCGCGACCTGCTGCCCCGGCTGCCGCGCCTGGCCCGGCAAAGCCTGCGGGCCCTCGCGGCGTTGTCGCGGTCGTGGGACCCGCTGGAAATGGCGCTCGGCGTCGCCGCCATCAACGCCCATTATAATCGTTTCGATCTCGCCGGGCCGGCTGGCAACGGGGTCAAGGCGTTTCGCAAGCTGACCGGACAGGTGGTGGCGATCGGCGCCTTTCCGGGCATCGACGGCATCCTGCCGAATTGCGCCGTGATCGAGGCCGATCCGCGGCCGGGCGAATTCCCGATTGTCGCAATGGATACGCTGCTGCCCGGGTGCAGCGCGGCAGTGGTCAATGCCTCGAACGTGGTCAACCGCAGCCTGCCGCGCATCCTCCGGCTTGCCCGCAACCGTCCGGTCGCCCTCATCGGCCCGGCGACACCCATGACACCGCGGCTGCACGAGTACGGACTTGATGTGCTGGGAGGTCTGGTCGTCACCGACAGCACGGGTCTTGCGGCGGCGATCCGTGCCGGCGCCACGGCGCGCGAATTCGGACGTTTCGGACGTTTCATGCACATCTCCCGCAAACGCGCAGCGCCCGCCACAGAAAATTCCGATACCGAATCCGCCAACGCGCTATGTACATCTGGGAACGAAGCTGTCCGCGAGGCCGCCTGGATTTCCGGTTGACACAGATGCACCCCTCGCATCATCGTGAGTGCCATGCCGGCGTCACCATTCGTCTGGTCCGATGTAATGGCCTCGCTGGGGTCGTCTCTCCGGCTTTCCTGATGGAAAGCGGGCGGGGAGGCGGCGGATAGCGGCCTGAGCCGTTCCATTCCAACGCGCGTGTCCGTACGGCAGAACCTGCCCGACCGGGACGCGGCGAATGCTGACGACTGGCGAGCGGCTGCGTATCCGGTCAGGCTCGAGCGGCAGGATTGTCGCTCAACTCTGCAAAGTTTGTCTTCAACCCACGGAGTTTAGCTTCATGATCCATGGTTCCCTGTTGTTCGCAGCCGTCATGGCTGCAGCCGAGCTCATCGGCGCAGCCATCTTCGTTGCCACCGCGGACGGTGTCCGGCGGGCGGCCCTGTCATGCTTCGGGCTCGGGTTTGCCATCTGCATCGTGCTGGCCGACATCATCCCCGACGCGACCGAAGACTATTCCCTGGGCTGGCTGGCTCTGGCGGCCGGCTTCGTGGCCGGTGTCGTCCTGATGTTCAAGGCCGGTGAGCGCGGATCGGGCGCCGGCACGACGGCGGCACTCGGCGGCATGGGATTGCACAATATTTGCGAAGGCATCGTCCTGGCGACCGCCGCTCCGACGGCGTCCGTTCTGGTCCTCGGCGGCGCCATCGCGCATAAATTGCCGGAGGGAATGGTGGTGTTCTCGCTGGCCGACCGTCTTTCCATCGGCCGGCGCTGGGCGGTGGCCGGGGCCCTGTCGCTGCTTATTCCGGTCGGGACGGCCGTCGTGCTGCCGGAAAACATTCAGAAACCCGCTCTGGCCTTCGCGGCGGGCGTTATGCTCGTCGTGCTGGTCAAGTCGCTGATGCTGCTGGCCCCGGGCGGCCGGAAGCACGCGGCTGTGCTGACCGGCCGCAGGCTCGCCGCAACGACTGCCGGCGGCGCGGTGTTGGCCGGACTGACCTGCCTGGTTGTCTGACGAGCGCGTAGCGGCTCTTTTTCCTGCTCCTGGCGCCGCCTGCGTAACGGCGCCAGGTTCTTCCGGCCACGGCCGATCGCATCGATGGCGTGACAGTCTTCACTTTGCCCATCTGCCGTCGATCGATCCGCCCTGGCTTGTCACCGCTTCCATGATGATATTTGGATGAACGGCGACGGATGTCGGTCTGAACCGACTTGTTATGCCTGCGTTGCAGCCGACAAGACCCGGCGTAACGATCAGTATGGTTCAAAATGACTGGCATTGCGGACTTTCTATCTGGGCAGTCGTCAGCCTGTGACGTCGATCTCGTTGCTTTCCCAAGGGTCACGCTGGTTCCGGGCAATCGCGTAACGCTGCGGCTGCAGGCCGGGCTCGAAGCGTCGTTTCCCCGTCTGCGTCGCCTGCTGATCGCACCGCTCTTGTTCTGGTCTGTTGCGGCAGCCGCGGACGATGCCGTACTGCAGGACGACATTGGTCCCCAGCAATGGGCCATCCACGCTCAGAGCACCACTGTCTGGGGGTATCAGCCGGCGTTCCGCTCCAACTACGAGGGACCGCACAGCCTGCCGGCGGCTGAGAATGGCCGCGAAACCTTCGATATCACCCTCTATGGCGGCTTTAGTCCGTGGCAGGGCGCGGAAATCTGGGTCAATCCGGAAATCGACCAGGGCTTCGGGCTGGGCAACAGCCTCGGTGTGGCCGGGTATGTCAGCGGCGAGGCGTTCAAGCTCGGTGCGACCGACCCCTATTTCCGGGTGGCGCGCGCATTCTTCCGGCAAACCATCGATCTGGGCGGCGACAGCGAAAAGGTGGAACCCGATCTGAACCAGCTTGGCGGCACGCGGACCGCGGACCGGGTGGTGATCACCATCGGCAAATACTCCCTCGTCGACATATTCGACACCAACACCTACGCGCATGACCCGCGCGAAGATTTCCTGAACTGGGCGATCCTCGACGAAGGAGCCTTCGACTTCGCGGCGGATGCCTGGGGCGCGACCTACGGCGCCGCGATGGAGTGGTACCAGGGACGCTGGACCGCCCGGGTCGGGGCATTCGACCTGACGAACGTGCCGAACAGCGCCTATCTCAACATCCCGCTGTTGCAGCAGGACCAGTACGTCATGGAACTGGAAGAGCGGCATACGCTGTGGGATCGCCCCGGCAAGCTCAAGGTGATGTCCTGGATGACCTTTGGCAATCTCGGCACCTACAACGACGCGCTGGCACTGGGAGCCGCGACCGGCCAGACGCCTGCGACCGGTAATGTGCGCCACTGGCAGAGCAAATACGGCGTGGGGTTCAACATGGAACAGCAGATTGCGCCCGATCTCGGCGTGTTCGCCCGCGCCGGCTGGGCGCAGGGCAGCGTGGAGCAGGACGATTTCACCGACATCGACCAGTCAGTGTCATTCGGCCTGTCGCTGGCCGGCACGCGCTGGGGGCGACCGCAGGATACGGTGGGTCTGGCCGGCGTGGTCAATCAGATTTCCCATGCCGCCAAGCAATATTTTGCCGCCGGCGGCCTGGGCGGGATCATCGGCGATGGCCAGCTTCCGGAGGCCGGCCCCGAGCAGATATTTGAGGCGTATTACAAATACGCTGCCTTCAGCTTTGCCAATGTTTCCGCCGACTATCAGTTCATCAACAACCCGGCCTATAATCGCCAGCGCGGTCCCGTATCCGTGATCGCGCTGCGCCTGCATGCCGAGTTCTGACGCCGGCGGAACACGGCGGTAAGGCGTGCGGTCCAGCGGGCCGCACGCCCCCCAACCCGGCCAGGGTCGGCTACGGCGGGGTTGGCGCCGGGCAGACGCTCAGCCGGGCAGACGCTCAGCCGGGCAGACACTCAGCCTGATCGAATGGTATCCCGTTGCGGCGCGTTCCATTCAAGCACGGCGGCACGACATTGGAGACGCTGGCGCCGGTCTGGCGAGGCTGAACACCCCGTGACCGCGATTTCCCTTCCTCCTGACCAAGGCGTTCCCCATGCAATCACCGCCTTTGCTCTGGCCCGCCGACCCGCAATCGACGCGTATCCTGTACCTGGCCCGCTTCGCCCCGGATGACCCGATCTACACGGTCAAGCCGGAAGGCATCGCATCGGGCTATTCGGAGTACCATTTCCGCCTGTTCGAGGCGCTGCAAAGCATCGGCTACCGTGTGTCCTCCAGTTCCAAGCCCTATGCGGCGCTGGTGGCGGGCGGCAATGTCGATTTCGTGTTCTCCCTGCTCAACCGCATGCCGATCCGCAATCCGGAGCTGCTGGTGCCGGCAATCTGCACCTATCTGCGCCTGCCCTGCCTCGGCGCCCCCCCCAACATCCGCGCGCTGGCCGAGGACAAATACCTGAGCAAGCTCGCCTTTACCGGGCTCGGTCTGCCGGTGGCGCCCGGACGCGTCTACCTGCCGGGTGCCACGCTGGAGCCACCGGATTTCGCCGGCCCGTATTTCGTCAAGGACCGCTTCGGCGCCGCCTCGGAAGGCGTGACCGAGGCGTCGCTGCAGGATAGCTGGCCGGGTGCCGCGCGCATCGTCGAGGCGTTGCATGCCGGCGGCAAGGAGGTGCTGGTGGAGCGCTTTTGCCCGGGCATCGACATCACCGTGCCGGTGCTGGCGCATTCGCCGTATTTCGTGCTTGGCCATGTCGCGCCGCGTTCCGACAAGGTCGGCGGCATCCTCACCGCCGACCTGAAAACCGACGACCGGCTCGGCAACGAATTGATCGATGTCGGCGCCGCCACCGCGGCGGCGATCGAGCAGGATGTGCGAACGATCTGGGCGGCGCTGGGACCGATCGACTATTTCCGCCTCGATTATCGCTGGGACCCGGCGACCGGCCAGCGCTTCCTGATCGAGATGAATATCTGCTGCTATCTCGGCGTGCGCGGCGCGTTCGGCCTGGCCGGCGAACGCCTCGGCTATGACCGCACCCAGATATTGGCCCATGTGGTGGAGTACAGCCTGGCCCGGCAGCGTGGCGTGCACACGAACGAGCGCTGGGTAATCTGACGGACATGCAGCAAATGCACGCCACGGAACATTTTCCCGAAGATTGTTCAGGTTCGTGCATCTCCGACTGCCGCCCTGCGTTGCCGGGTATAGGCCCTGCCAATGGCACGGTTCTTGAAGAACATTTGCCCGTGGCCGTCCGAACGGTCCGCAACGTGGGGTATCAGGCAATGCTGCACCGTCGGCTGACTGATCTCGAACAATCCGACCCTGAAGCTGTGCCGGTCCGGACACCGGCGCCGCATCTGCCCGCGCTGGATTTTCTCGGGCGAATGCCGGTGCCGCTGCGTCACGGCTTCGCTTCCGGGTTGGAGCGTGCCGCCATCGCCGCGGGCGGACGCAGCATCTGCTTCCTGATGGGCAATGAATGGTACGCGCCGTTCGACGAGCTGGCGCGTACCGGCGCGAACACCGGCTTTCCGCACCTGATCCTGTCGCCCTTTACCCGCGACGTGCTGTCGGTCCCTTTCCAGCAGCGCTTGCGTGCGGCGGGCCATGGCGCCGCGCCCGCTAAGGCGGTGCATCCGGCAGTGACCGGCGCCGGGCTTGTCGATCCGGCCGGCCTGTTCACGGTGTTTTCTCTCATTCCCTGGGTGTTCCTGATCGACCATCGCAAGCTCGGCGCGCGGCCGGCGCCGCGCTGCTGGGAGGACCTGCTCGATCCGGTCTATCACGACCAGATCGTGTTCGGTGGCTGGCAACGCCCGAGCGACGGCACCTATCCGGACTGCAACGATTTCCTGCTGCTGACGCTGTACCACCGCTTCGGCACCGCCGGCCTGCGCGCCTTCGCCGCCAATACGCGCGCGATCATGCACAACACCGTGGCCGCACGCCTGGCCGGCACCGCCAGCGAGCAGGGCGGCGCGATTTCCATTCTGCCCTGGCTGCAGGCCGATATGTGCCCGCGCCGCGATCGCACCAGCGTGATCTGGCCGGAGGACGGCGCGATGACCATGCCGATCGGCTTCTCGGTCGCCGCCGGGCAGCGCGCAAGGGTTCAGCCCCTGCTCGACTTCATCTGCGGCGACACCTATGGCGCCGTGCTGGCGCGCAACCGCTACCCGGCGGTCTGGGCCAGCTTCCCGCGCGCACTCCCGCCGGGCGCGCGGCTCAACTGGCTCGGCTGGGACTACACCCGCACGCACGACATGACCGAGGAAACCGCCATCGCCACCCGCCTCTTTTTCACCGCCTGGGACCCAACCTGATGCGCCTGGTCACGGTTGCGGGGCCGCCCTCGGTCGGCAAAACCTCGCTGTTCCTCAAGGTCGCGGCACGGCTGCGCGACGACGGCGCGCAGGTGGGTGTGGTGAAGTTCGACGCCCTCTCCACCACCGATGACGTCGCCTACGCAGCCCTTGGCCTGCCGGTGCGGGTTGGGCTGTCCGCCGGGTTGTGCCCGGACCATTTCTTCGTCAGCAACATCGATGACTGCGTCACCTGGGGGAAGAGCACCGGGCGTGACGTGCTGATCGTCGAGACCGCCGGGCTGTGCAACCGCTGCTCGCCGCATATCCGTGGCGTGCTGGCGATCTGCGTGGTGGACAACCTCGCCGGCATCCACACGCCGCGCAAGATCGGCCCGATGCTGCGGCTGGCCGATGTCGTCGCCATCACCAAGGGCGACATCGTCTCGCAGGCCGAGCGCGAGGTGTTCGCCTTCAACGTGCGGCTCGCCAATCCGCGCGCGCCTGTCGTGTGGTGCAACGGCATCACCGGCCAGGGCTCGGTCGATCTCGCCTTCCGCATCCAGGCGGCGCCGCGTGTCGAAACGCTGGAGGCGCATCATCTGCGCTTCTCCATGCCGTCGGCCGTCTGCCCCTATTGCGTCGGCGAAACCGCGATCGGCGAGACCTATCAGCGCGGCAATGTGCGGAAGATGAGCTTCGAGGACATCGCATGAGCGACGCGCCGCTGCTGCACGCCTCGTCGCGTATCTCGGCTTTCCTCGCCGGCCTCGGCCTGCCCGATCCGCCGGCGGGCACGCCGGCCGATGCCTGGCTGGCCGGCCTGTCGGAAACCGCGCTGCATGATGTCGGCCTCGACCGCGAGCAGCTTGCCGCGCATCTGCGCCTCCTGCTGGACGCCACGACCGCCCCGGCCGCGGCGAAGCAGGCCATCCACACGCTCACTATCCGCGGCGGACACGGCAAGGACGGCGCGCGCGAGCCCGAGGCCCTGGTGATCAAGGCCGGCGAGATCGTCTGCATTGTCGGCCCGACCGGTTCCGGCAAAAGCCGCCTGCTGGCCGACGTGGAATGCCTGGCGCAGGGCGACACGCCGAGCGGACGGCATATCCTGCTGAACGATGCGCTGCCGACCGCGGACCAGCGCTTCGCGCCCGACTGCAAGCTGGTGGCGCAGCTGTCGCAGAACATGAACTTCGTCGTCGACCTCAAGGTCGGCGCGTTCCTGGCCATGCATGCGGCCTGCCGGCAGGTCGATCCGGAAAGCGGCGTGACCGAGCGGATCATCGCCATCGCCAACACGCTGGCCGGCGAGCGTTTTTCGCCCGACGTGCCGCTGACCCAGCTCAGCGGCGGCCAGGCGCGGGCGCTGATGATCGCCGACGCCGCGTTACTCAGCGCCTCGCCGATCGTGCTGATCGACGAGATCGAGAACGCCGGCATCAACCGTCGCCAGGCGCTCGATCTGCTTGTCAGCGAGGAGAAAATCGTGCTGGTATCCACGCATGATCCGCTGCTGGCGCTGCTCGGTCACCGTCGCGTGATCGTGCGCCACGGGCGCATCGCCGATGTCATCACGACCAGCGAGGCTGAAAAGACCGTCCTGCGTCAGCTTGAGGATGTCGATACGGCAATGGCCGCGCTGCGTGACCGGCTGCGCCGCGGCGCCCGGATCGAGGACCCGATCATCTGGGGTCCGCCGCCGGTGGCATCCCCTTCGGCCTGAACGGTCCCTGCCTGCCAAAGGAAGACGCCACCTCCATGCCCGAACCGACCGAGCTGCCGGACCGGCTGCTGTTTCTGCTCGAACGCCAGTCCTGCGGGGCGCTGGGCGCCCCCGCGCCTGAAGGCGACGCCCTGCGCCTGATCTTCAAGGCCGCGCTGCGGGTTCCCGATCATCAGCGGCTGCACCCGTACAAATTCATCGTCGCCACCGGCGATGGACTGGACCGGCTCGGGGCGATCATGCAGCGCGCGGCCATCGCCACCGGCAAGCCGGACGAGGTGGTGCAACGGGCGATCCGCATGCCGAAACGTGCCCCGATGGTCATCATCGTCGCCGCGACGCCCCGGCCGCATGATGTGGTGCCGGTGTTCGACCAGCAATTGGCCGCCGGCTGTGCGGTGATGGCGATGCAGATGGCCGCCCAGGCGCTCGGCTTCGGCGGCCTCTGGCGGTCCGGCTGGTTCATGTACGACCGTGGTCTGCATCGCGATCTCGGGCTGGCCGATCAGGACCAGATCGTCGGCTTCCTGTATGTCGGCACCCCGCAGCGCGAGCTTCCGCCGCCACCGGAAGTTGAGGATCTGGACAGCTACGTCAGCCTGCTTTGAGCGGTTTCCGCCGCTCAACCTGACGAACATCTGATGCCGGGGCGACGCCTCCGCCGATCCTTGAGGCATTTCGGCAAATGGGCCATATCTGTCCGCCCGGGGCTTGGCGGCAGGCTGGCGTTGCAGGACGGGCGGCCGTTTTGCCCATGACCTCCAGCCATGACTGTTGTTCCATGACGGCTCTGACGCAAGCTGCTTTCGCTGCCGCCGCCTCGCCCGATGATCGCGCCGCCGAGGCAGAAAATCGCCGCATCGTGCTGTACGACACCACCCTGCGCGACGGCGCGCAGACGCAAGGGGTGGATTTCTCGGTGGTGGACAAGCAGGTGATCGCCGCCGAACTCGATCGCCTCGGCGTCGATTACATCGAGGGCGGCTGGCCGGGGGCCAACCCGACCGATGATGCGTTTTTCGCCAGCCCCCCGCGGCTGCGCCACGCCGCTCTCACCGCCTTCGGCATGACAAGGCGCCCGGGGCGCAGCGCCGCCAACGATCCGGGCCTCGCCACGGTGCTGCAGGCAGGCACCGGGGCGGTCTGCCTGGTGGGCAAGGCGTCCGATCTGGCCGCGGAACTCGCGCTGGGGGTGACGCCGGCGGAAAATCTTGCCCTCATCGGCGATTCCGTGGCCGAGGCGGTAAGCCGCGGCCGCGACGTGCTGTTCGATGCGGAGCATTTTTTCGACGGCTATCAGCGCAACCCCGAGTACGCGCTGGCCTGCCTGCGGCAGGCGCAGCAGGCGGGTGCGGCGTGGCTGGTGCTGTGCGATACCAATGGCGGCACCCTGCCCGGGCAGATTTCGGCCATCGTCGGCGCGGTGGTGGCGGCCTTGCCGGGAGCGCGTATCGGCATTCACACCCATAACGACACCGAAACCGCGGTGGCCGGCAGCCTGGCCGCGGTGGCCGCGGGGGCGCGGATGATCCAGGGCACCCTCAACGGCCTGGGCGAGCGCTGCGGCAATGCCAATCTGACCGCGCTGATCCCGACGCTGATGCTGAAGCTGGGCTATCAGACCGGCGTCAGCGAGGAGGGCCTGCGCCGCCTCACCGAAGTCAGCCACATGCTGGATGAGCGGCTGAACCGCGCCCCCAATCGCCACGCCGCCTATGTCGGCGAGAATGCCTTTGCCCATAAAGGCGGGCTGCATGCCGCGGCGATGGCCCGCGACAGCACCACCTACGAGCATGTCGTGCCGGCGCGGGTGGGCAATCGGCGCCATATCATCGTTTCCGACCAGGCCGGCCGGGCCAATCTGCTGACCCGGCTGTCCGAAGCCGGCATCACCGTGGCCGCCGATGATCCGCGCATCCCGCTGCTGGTCGAAATCGTCAAGCGGCGCGAATTCGAGGGCTACACCTATGACGGCGCCGGGGCCAGTTTCGAGCTGCTGGCCCGCCGCACCCTGGGCGAAATGCCCGAATTCTTCCGCGTCGCCTCCTTCCGCGCCATCGACGAGCGGCGCTGGAATGCCAAAGGCGAGCTGATCACCCTGTCGGAAGCCACCGTCAAGGTGGAGGTGCAGGACCAGTTGCAGATGACCGTCGCGGAGGGCAACGGCCCGGTCAATGCGCTGGATACCGCGCTGCGCAAGGTGCTGCTGCCGCTGTTCCCGGCGCTGGAGGGGATGCGTCTGACCGATTACCGGGTGCGCATCCTGACCCCGCAGGAGGGCACCAAGGCGGTGACAAGGGTGATGATCGACAGCCATGACATCAACGCTCCCGCGCTTGGGTGCTGGTCCACCGTCGGCGTCTCCGGCAATGTCATCGACGCCTCGTTCAGCGCCCTGCATGACGCGATCACCTACCGCCTGTTCTGCGCCGGGATGGAAGCGCCGGAGGGGGCTTCGGCGTAAACCTCATCGCGGGTGAAGGATCACCAACCGGGCCGGCCGGGGCTGCGTGTTGCATGCATTGTGAGTGTCGGGGCGCGAATGCGCCGGCCAGACTGGGTGCACCATACCGATGAGGATGACACAGCCGAACCTTCCAGCTTCGCCAGACCGGGGGAGATATCGACATGCGGCGGGCAATGATCGCGGTCTTCATGGTGACGGGTCTGTTCCTGAGCCCCGCCTGGGGCCAGACCCCGGCGGCGGGTTATATTCTGACAGAGCACCATTTGATCTGGGGCGATGAAATATGGGGCATCGGCAAGACATTGGAGAAAGCCAAGGATGATGCCCGCAAACGCGGCGCCAATCTTGACCATGACGGCGAAGAGATGGACGACTGGATTGAAACCTTGTCCGTCCGGCGCGCGACCGCCGATCTGATGGAAGCGGCCCGGCAGGACAGGTGGACCCCCTTCAAAAGACTTCACGGCGGGGTCTATGGTACCCCCGCCGAATACGAGGCGCGCCCGTCCAACGGGGCACGCAACTCCTCCCGTGCCGTGCTTCCGCGCGACCTTTTGACGCCGGAGGAGCGCGCCACCCTGCGCCGCCAGATGCAGCAGGCGACCCCGGAGGAGCGCTATGCGCTGTTGCACGAGAAACTCACCCTGCTGGAGCAACGGGCGGCGGCCCGCGGGATGGCCCTGGTCGTCCCTGGCATGCGGACCGATGGCACGTTCTATCCTGACGAAATTCATGCCAACGGACCGGTCCGGCTGAGCTTGCGGGCCCCCTGAGAGCCTGAAAGTGAACCGGACTTTGCCAGGGGAGTGACCGACGGACCCCGGCGGAGGCCCGGGCAGGGCTGCCGGCCGGGCCCAGCCTGGCGGCGCCGGGGAAACCCGGACCAGGCTTATCGAGGCCGCCAAACTGTCCGGTGAAGGGGGAGCGGCTGATCACATTATGGCCAGCGACCGGCGCGCGACCCGGCGCCAGCGGGGCGGATCGCCGGCTGGGACCGGCAATCGTTGCCGATCTTCAGCGACGCGCCTGCCATCCTGCGGCGGCTTCGATGGCTGCCAGGGGTTTTTTCCAGGGTCCCGCCAGAAGCCGGACTCACCAAAATCGTCCCAGCCGCAATCAACAGCCTGATCGAGTTGGCCTGCCATGCCACTTGAAAGCGGCAAAACCGGGCCAAGTAAATATTGAATTTGTTGCTGGTTTTTATCGCGGGCACTGATACAGTGCGTTACGCTAAATTTTACGTCCCCGGATAATAACCGGACATGCATAGGTGATTATTTAGGCGGACTGGTATGAGGCCCCTGCATGGCTGCCGGTCGGGCGCCGTTTGGTGGCGTAACGTTAACCTGGGCCAGGCTATTCGAGGCCGCCAAACCAGCCGCCGAAGGGGGACGATCCCCCCTCCCGGCCGGCTCGTCCGCACCCGCTCGTGCCGGGTTTGCTGTGCGCGGCCTTCTAGGTAGTATGACGCGGTCGCAACCAGCCAAGTGGAGCGGTCCATGTCTCACCCCTGCCTTATCCTTGTGCTTAACTCCGGTTCGTCGTCGCTGAAGTTCGCCGTCCACGAAACCGGGGCGCGCACGCCACTGCTCTCGGGTCTGGCCGAGCGGCTGGGGGATGACAACGCAACCATCACGTTCAGGGATGCCAACGGCAAACGGGTGCTGCCACTTGACCGGTCCGATCATTCCTTGTCGGGCCATGCCCCCGGTCACCCCACCGCGCTTGCCGCCGTGCTGGCCGAAATATCGCGCCGGGGCTGGTTCGATGTGTTAACGGCGGTCGGCCATCGCGTCGCCCATGGCGGCGAGCGGTTCAGTGCGTCGGTCCTGCTCACCGCTTCCGTCATCGACGCCATCGAGGCCTGCATTCCGCTCGCGCCGCTGCACAACCCGGCGGCGCTGCTGGGAATCCGCGCGGCGCTGGACCGGCTGCCCGGCATCCCGCATGCCGCCGTCTTCGACACCGCCTTCCATCAGACCATGCGGCCGGAGGCGTATCATTACGCGCTGCCGATGGAGCTGTACCGTGATTACGGGGTGCGCCGTTATGGCTTCCACGGCACCAGCCACCGCTTCGTTGCGCGCGAGGCGGTGGCGCTGCTCGGTCTCAACCCCAGCAATCATGGCATCGTGATTGCGCATCTGGGTAATGGCGCCTCCGCCACCGCGGTGCAGGACGGCTGCAGCGTCGACACCACCATGGGCATGACCCCACTGGAAGGTCTGGTCATGGGCACCCGGTCGGGTGACGTCGATCCCGGCGGAATCCTGCACATCATGCGCGAAGCCGGGCTGGACCCGGACGAGATGGGCGCGCTGCTGAACGCCCGCAGCGGCCTGCTGGGCATTTCGGAACTGTCCAACGATTGCCGCGAGCTGGAAGCCGCCGCCGAGTACGGCCATGCCGGCGCGCGACTGGCGCTCGATGTGTTCGTGCACCGGCTGGCCCGCCATATCGGCGGGTTGACCACGGCGCTGCGCCGCCTCGACGCGGTCGTGTTCACCGGCGGCATCGGCGAGAATTCGGTGCGGGTGCGGGCGATGACGATGGCGCGCCTGCGCTCGCTCGGCCTGCAGCTCGACCCCGCCGCCAATGCCTGCATGACCGGCGGGGCGTGCGGCGTGATCAGTGCCCCCGATGTCACCCCCTGCGCGGCCGTGATCGCCACCAACGAGGAATGGATGATCGCCTGCGACACCGCCGAGCTGGCCCGTCACGCCGCGGATGTCATGGCATCGGAGGCCTGACATGCAGATCTTCTTCCTGGCACCGGTGACCCGGGATGCCGGGTTGACCTCGATGGCACTCGGCCTGGTGCAGGCGCTGCGCCGCGACCATGTCGCGGTTGGGTTCATCAAGCCGATCATGCAGCCCGTCGACCGTGGCAGCGCCGATCTTGCCACCCATTTCGCCCGTTCGTTCCTCAATCTCGACGTGCCCGACCCGATCCCCTACGCGGTGGCCGAGGCACGGGTGCGGGCGGGCGGGCTTGATGCGCTGCTGGAGGATCTCGTCGCCTCGGTGGAGGCGGCGGGCGCCGGCTGCGATGCGGTCGTGGTGGAAGGGCTGACCCCGGACGCCGGCATGCAGATCGCCACCCGGCTCAATGTCGCGATGGCGCGCGCCTTCTCGGCGGCGTTGGTGCCGGTCATGTCCGGCACCGGCCGCGATCCGGCCGCGCGCGCCGCCGCGGTCGAACTGGCCCTGCACCAGTTCGCCGAGGCCGAGGAGCCCCCGCCGATCGCCGGCGTGCTGATCAACCATCTGCACGCCGGCACCCCGGCAGTCCCCGGGGCGCCGGTGCCTCCCCCCTCGGAAGGCACCGGCGCCGACGTGCCGGTGCTGGGCGAGGTGCCGTTCGAGCCCCGGCTCGCCGCCTTGCGCCTGCAGGATGTGCGCGATGCGCTCGGCCTCGGCATTGAGCAGGAAGGCGCGCTGGCGCATACGCGGGTGCTGAATTTCGTTATTGCCGGCCGCGGCGTGGAGGGCGTGATCGACCGCCTGCGCCCCGGCTCGCTGGTGGTCGCCGCCGGCGAGCGCAGCGACATCGTGCTGGCCAGCGGTCTTGTCTATATGCAGGGCATGCCGCTCGCCGGGGTGCTGCTGACCTGCGGCACACGGCTGCCGCCGCAGATCGCCGCGCTGGTGCGGGCCCCCGGGCTGGCCGACCTGCCGATCCTGACCACCCAGGAGGATACCTTCGCGACCGGCGCCCTGCTGGCCGGCCTGTCGCACCACGTGCGCGCCGACGACACCGAACGCATGGACCAGGCGGTCACCCACGCCGCCGAGAATATCGACACCACCGCGCTGCGCGCCCGCATCGGCCTGCCCGGCCGGCTGCGCATGCCGCCGCCGGCGTTCCGCCACCGCCTGGTGCAGGCCGCGCGCGCCGCCAACAAGCGCATCGTGCTGCCCGAAGGCGACGAGCCGCGCACCGTGCAGGCCGCCGCGATCTGCCAGCGCAAGGGCATTGCCCGCTGCGTGCTGCTCGGCGAGCCCGACCGGGTGCGCCACGTCGCCACCGCGCAGGGCATCACCTTGCCGGACGGGCTGGAAATCATCGATCCCGCCGCGGTGCGCGCGCGCTACGTCGTGCCGATGACCGTTCTGCGGCGCGGCAAAGGCCTCACCGAGGTGCAGGCGGAGCACCTGCTGGAGGACAGCGTCGTGGTCGGCACCATGATGCTGGCGCTGGACGAGGTGGACGGGCTGGTCTCCGGCGCCGAGCACACCACCGCGAACACCATCCGGCCCGCCCTGCAATTGATCCGCACCGCGCCGGGTGTCAGCAACGTCTCCAGCGTGTTCTTCATGCTGATGCCGAATGAGGTGCTGGTCTACGGCGACTGCGCCGTGAACCCCGACCCGACGGCCGAGGAGCTGGCCGACATCGCCGTGCAGTCGGCGGAATCGGCGCGCGCCTTCGGCATCGACCCGCGCGTCGCCATGATCTCCTATTCCACCGGCACCTCGGGCACCGGCGCCGATGTGGAAAAAGTGCGCCGCGCGCTGGAGCTGGCCCGCACCATGCGCCCCGAACTGCTGATTGACGGCCCGCTGCAGTACGACGCCGCCAGCGTGGAAAGCGTCGGCCGCCAGAAGGCCCCCAACAGCGCCGTGGCCGGCCGCGCCAGCGTGTTCGTGTTCCCCGATTTGAATACCGGCAACACCACCTACAAGGCGGTGCAGCGCTCGGCGCACGTCATCAGCATCGGCCCGATGCTGCAGGGGCTGCGCAAGCCGGTGAACGACCTGTCCCGCGGGGCATTGGTGGACGACATCGTCTATACCATCGCGCTGACGGCGATCCAGGCGAAGCAGGCGGAAAAGCCGCCGCTGCTGGTCGCCGCCGAATAGGGGCCGCCTGGTCCACGCCACGGTGGACCGCCTGCTATCGGGAAACGTTCAATACGTCGCGCAACCGGATATAAGGGCATCCGTATATAAAGGCATCCGGGGGAACCGCCGCAGATCGCCCCCTCCCGGGGGCGGAAGCGGCCGTTCCCGTTTCGCCCGCATGGAGTTCGCATGAGCGACGCCCCCGATATGTTCCGCTATGACGCGGTCACCCGCTATCTTCACTGGCTGACCTTCCTGCTGGTCGTGCTGCTGTGGATCATCGGTCAGACCATGGATTTCTTTCCCCGTGACGCCGGCCGGCCGGAGATACGCTCGGTGCATATCGTGCTCGGCGTCGTGCTGGCCGGCGCCGTCCTGTTCCGGCTGCTATGGCGCAAGACCGTCTGGGGCCGCCGCCAGCCGGTGCGCAAAGGTCTCGGCGACCTGGCGGCGCAAGGCGTGCATATCGGGCTGGTGGTGCTGCTGATCACCACGCTGGCACTCGGTCTGCTCAACGTGGTGGTGCACGGTTATGCCGTGTTCACCTGGGTAAAGCTGCCGGAGCTGGCCCCGGGCTGGCCGGAACTGCGCCACATCGCCAGCACGGCGCATGAATGGAGCGCCAATCTGTTGCTGGCCGTGGCCGGCCTGCACGCCGGGGCGGCGCTGGGGCACCGTTTCGTGCTGCATGACCGCGTGCTGCGCCGGATGATGTGGTGCCGCACCAGAACCTGCCGGGCCGGCGAAGCGGGCGGCCACCGCCGCGCGGCGGTATAGCTGGTGAAGGAAGGCCAGGGCTCTGCCCTGGACCCGCTAAGGGCGGAGCCCTTAGAACCCATTCGTTTTAAGGGCTTTGGGAAGAGGGGGGTCCAGGAGCCTCTCGGCCCTTGGCGGGTTCAGGGCAGAGCCCTGGCCTTCCCTCACCCCATCCCCCTGAAGCGAACCGGGACATGAATGACATCGCCCCTGCCCGCCTCGAGCCACGCGAGGCAGCGCACCTGCCCGACCGGGCGACCGCCGCTTCGGCAGTGCGGTTGGTGCGCTGGCTGGCGCTGGGCATCGGCCTGGCGGTCGTCACGCTGGCGGCGGCACACCTCCTCGCCGGCAAGCTGCCGTCGGCAAAGATGCTCCACGAACTGGTCCGCGCCCGGCTTGCGCTGTTGCCGCTGGCCGCCCTGCTGGTGGCGTTGACCGGGCTCGCCGGAACCTGGGTGATGGCGTCGGCACGGCGGCGGGGCGATCCGGCGCGGGTGGGGCGGGCGGCGCGCTGGCCGCAAACGCTGCTGG
Source organism: uncultured Alphaproteobacteria bacterium (assembly GCA_963709085.1). Lineage (GTDB taxonomy): Bacteria > Pseudomonadota > Alphaproteobacteria > Acetobacterales > Acetobacteraceae > Rhodovastum. Next base: position 500,385 of record CAVPVB010000007.1, on the reverse strand, counting down.
TGGCGCCTTTGGCCGTCTCGGCGATCGCGGTCGCCCTGCTGCCCCGGATCGCTTGGGTCGCGGATACCCTGCCGGTTGTGACCGAGGCGGCATGGTTCTGGGGCGGGGCGATGATCGTCCTTGCCTTCCCGCTGCTGCTGGCCGAGCGCGTCCTGGCGGCGATGTCGCCAGAGCGGTTGCCGGAAGCACCGGCGCTGCGGACGCTGCTGTTGCTGCCCACCCTCGTGCTGCCTGCCGCCGGCCTGCTGGAAATCCTCGCGGGACTGGGGGCGCCCGTGCTGGCCGGGCGTCTGGCGGCGGCGCTGTCCGTACTGCCCTGCGCCATCGCCGCCGAGCTGGCGCTGCGGGCCGTCGGGCGCTGCTTTCTGCCGCCGCCCCCTGCCGCCGCGGCACGCGCCGCGGTTCGGTCCACCCTGGCCTCCGTGCTGGCCGAAGGGGCCGGAACCGGCAGCCTCGCCGCTCCCGTGCGACAGCATCTGGGCATCGATTTCAGCCGCAGCTGGGCGCTGGCCTATGTCCGCGCCGCCTTCACGCCACTGGTCCTGGTGCTGCTGCTGCTCTGCTGGGGCCTCACCGGCGTCGCCCTGGTCGGGTTTGACCAGCGCGCCATCTACGAACGCTTCGGCGCGCCGGTACGGGTGCTGCCGCCGGGACTGCACCTGGTGCTGCCATGGCCGCTCGGCCGGGTGCTGCCGGTCGAGTTCGGCACCGTCCATGAAATCGGGCTGGCCGGTGACAGCGCGTCCGAACGCGTCGGCGCCGAGGACCCGCCGCCACACAGCGCCGACCGGCTATGGGAGCAGTCGCACCCCAACGAGGCCTGGTTCCTGATCGCCGCCGCCCGCGCCGGGCAGCAGAGTTTTCATCTGGTCAATGCCGACATCCGCCTGTTCTACCGGATCGGGCTCACCGATGCGGACGCAATGCGCGCCACCTATCGCATTGCCGATCCTGTGCTGCTTCTGCGTCAGGCGGCCGGGCGGGTGATGGCCGCCTTCTTCGCCGGCCGCACCCTCGATGCGGTGCTCGGCGAGAACCGCGAGGCGATCGCCGACCGCCTGCGCGCCCGCCTGCAGCAGGACCTCGATGCCGCCGGCACCGGGCTGGCCCTGACCGCGTTGGTGATCAATGCGATCCACCCGCCCGGCGGCGCCGCCGATGCCTATCACGCCGTGCAGGCGGCACAGATCAACGCCGAAGCCAGCATCTCCGCCGAGCGCGGCCGGGCGCAGGCCACGCGGGCGGCGGCACGGCAGGGCGCCATCGCCCTGGAGACCGACGCCCCGGCGACCGCGGCGGAACGCACCGGCACGGCGACCGCCGACGCCACCCGCTTCGCCGCCGACCGCGACGCGGCGATCGCGGCGGGGGAGGCTTTCCTGTTCGAGCATCGCCTTGCCCGGCTGCTGCCGGTCATAGCCAACACGGACGTTATCATTATCGACCATCGCATTCCGGCGACCGACGCCCCCGTGATCGACCTGCGCCCCCCGCCGGGAGACCCGGCCGACAATATCGTAGGCAAACCGTGAAATCGTCCCTTCTGCCTGTTGCGCTGCGCTTTGGCCTGGCCCTGCTGATCCTGGCGGGGGCCGGTCTGGCCGCCACCGCGGTCATGGTCAGTGCCGGTGAAGCGGTGGTGGTCACCGAATTCGGCGCCCCGGTGCGCGTGCTCACCGAGCCGGGGCTGGCCTGGAAGCTGCCGGCGCCGCTGCAGGCCACCATCCCCGTTGACCTGCGCCTGCACACCAGCTCGACCGGGTTGCAGGATGTCGGTACCCGCGACGGCCTGCGCATCCTGTTGCAGGCCTACGTCGCCTGGCAGGTGCCGGCCGAGCCCGAGCCTATCAGCCAGTTTCTCCGCGCGGTCCGCAATGATTCGGACGAGGCGGCGCGCCAGTTGCGCAGCTTTGTCGGCTCGGCGCTGCAGGTCACCGCCAGCAGCTTTGCCCTCGCCGATCTGGTGAACACCGATCCCGCCCGGCTACGCCTCACCGCCTTCGAGCAGCAGTTAAAGGCGCAGGTGGCGGCCCAGGTGCTGCAGACCTACGGCATCCAGGTGCAGCAGATCGGCATCGAGACGCTGAGCCTGCCCGATACCAGCCTGGTGGCCACGGTGGCACGCATGCGCTCCGAGCGCGAGACGGCGGCGGCCGAGCGCACCGCCGAGGGGTTGCGCGCCGCCGCCGAAATCCGCTCCAACGCCGAGCGCGATGCCCGCATTACGGTGGCGCGCGCCCGCACCGAAGCGGCGGAGATCGAGGCGGCGGCCCAGCGCGAGGCCGCCGAAATCCAGGGCCGCGCCTACCGGGCCGATCCGCAACTCTATTTGATGCTGCGCGGACTCGACACCCTGGCGCAGCTGGTTGGCAGCAACACCCGGCTGGTGTTGCGCACCGACGCCGCCCCGTTCTCCCTGCTCGTGCTGGGACCGCAAGCGGCGGGGCCGCGAAAGTGAGGGGGCCTCGCAAATGAGGGGACCTCGCAAGTGACCGGCACGCTGGACGGGCCGGTTGTCCAGTCGCTGCGGACCGGCTTTCGCACCCTTTATCTGGCCACCCTGCTGCTCGCGCTGGGCTGGACCGTTTCCAACTGCCGTCAGGTGCCGCCGGATTCGCAGGCTGTCGTGCTGCGGTTCGGGCAGGTGGTTCGGGTGCAGCCGGCCGGCCTGCTGCTGGCCTGGCCGCGGCCGATCGAACAGGTCGCATTGCTGCCCGCCCCGGCCCGCCAGATCGAGCTGAAAATGGTCGCGCGAACCGCCGGCGCCCCGGCCGAGGCCGGCACCTATCTGACCGGTGATGGCGGCGCGGTGCTGCTGGGGGCCACGCTGACCTGGCACGTGGTCGATCCGGTCGCCTACCTCCAGGCGCGGACTCATGTTGACCCGGCGCTGAACCGGCTGTTCGCCGCCAGCGCCGTCACCGTCGCGGCCGGGCGGTCGATCGACGAGTTCCTGGTGGTCCGCCCCGAACATGACGACACCGACCCGATGGTGCAGGCCCAGCGCCAGGCCCTGCGCGGCGACCTGACGCGCGAGATCAATCGCCGCCTGCGGGCGCTGGAGGTGCAGGGCGCGCCGCTCGGCATCGAGGTGACGCGGGCCGACATCACGGCGCTGCTGCCGCCGGCAGCCAAACCCGGCTTCGATGCGGTGCTGGAAGCCACCCAGCGCGCCGAGCAAGGTCTCGCCGCCGCCCGGACGCAGGCCACCCTCACCCTGCAGGCCGCCGACCGCGATCAGGACCGTATTCTGACCGAGGCACGCGCCGACGCCGAGGAACGCGTCGACAAGGTGCGTACCCAAATCGCCGCCATCGCCGCCCTGGAGACGCGCGACGACCCGGCGGGGCGGCCCGGACTGCTCGACCGGCTCTATCGCGAGCGCATCGCCGCCGTGCTGGGCCAGGCCGGCTCGGTGATCGCCGTCGACCCGCATGGCGGTTCCCGGCTGATCCTGCCGGGCACAACCGCAAGCGGCGGCGCCGCGCGAGCGGGGCAGGAACCATGAGCGGCAGCGCAGCGCGAGCGGGGCAGGAACCATGAGCGGCAGCGCAGCGCGAGCGGGACGGGAACGATGAGCGGCAGCGCGGTGACCGGGTTGCCGGCCTCGCCGGTGCTGGCGCGGGCCGAGCGGTTGCTGCTGGGCGCCCGGCTGACCCTGGCCATGCTGGCGGCCGGGCTGCTGCTGCTGGCCGTCGGATGGGAGCTGGCCGTTCCCGACGGCATGGCGCTGGCGACCCTGGTGGCCGGCGCCGCCGCGTCGCTGGTGGCCGTGCCGGTGCTGATGGCCGCCTGGCACAGCCTGCGCGCGCCCAGCCTGCACGGCATCGCCGACCGGCTGATCGCACTGGCGCTGATCGCCGCCTGGGCGAGCGGCGACCTGATGACGGCGGCGCTGCTGCCGATCGTCATGATCATCGGCCACGTGCTGGAGGAACGCAGCCTGCTCGGCTCGCGGGAGGCGATCCGCGCGCTCGGCCGGCTGACCGAAACGCAGGCGCGGCGGCTGCGCGGCGGCGTGGTCGAGACGGTGCCGGCGGCCGCCCTGCGCCCGGGCGACCTGGTGGAGTTGCGCGCCGGCGACCGCGTGCCGGCGGACGGCATCGTGCGGGCGGGCGCCGCCAGCCTCGACATGGCCTCGCTGACCGGCGAGTCGGTGCCGGTGGACGTGGCGCCCGGACAGGCCGCGTTGCTCGGCGCCATTGCCACCAACGGGCGGCTCGAAGTGGAGGTGACGCTGACCGGCGCCGACACCACGCTCGGCCGGATCATCGCCCTGATGCGGGACGCCGAAGACGCCAAGCCGCCGGTGACGCGGCTGCTGGAGCGCTATGCGGGGCAGTACCTGTCGCTGGTGCTGGTGATCGCCGGCGGCACCTGGTTCGCCTCCGGCGACATGGCGGCGACCCTCGCGGTGCTGGTCGCATCCTGCCCTTGCGCCCTGGTGCTGGCGGCCCCGGCCACCGCGATCGCCGCCATCGCGGTCGCGGCGCGGCACGGCATTCTGATCAAGGGCGCCGCCTTCCTGGAGAATCTGGCCGAGGTCAGGTCGGTGGTGTTCGACAAGACCGGCACCCTGACCACCGGCGAATTGTCGCTCGCCCGCGTCCTGCCGGCAGCGGGGGAGGAAGCGCGGACGCTGTTGCAAATCGCCGCCGGGCTGGGGGCGGCAAGCAGCCATCCGGTCAGCCGGGCGGCGGCGCGTGCCGTGCCGGCAGCCGCGCGCCCTGAGGTCACGGCGGTGCGCGAGGAGGGCGGCTTCGGCCTGACCGGATCATGCGCGGGCGCGCCGGTCGCCTTCGGCCGGCCGGAGCTGTTCGCGCGCCTTGGCATACCGGTATCATCGCCGCCGGCGCATGATGGCCCGATCGCCGGGGCCAGCCGCGACGGGGTTTTCCTGGGCTGGCTGCTGTTCACCGACGCCCCCCGCCCGGAAGCCGCGGCGGCGCTGGCCGAGCTGCGGACGCTCGGACTCACCCGGCAGGTGCTGCTGACCGGCGATCATGCAGCGGTGGCGCGGCGGATCGGCGCCGAGCTTGGCATCGCCGAGGTTTGCGCCGGAGTGTTGCCCGAGCAGAAGATGCACCGGGTGCAGCAGGAGACGCGCCATGGATTTCCGCCGCTGGTGGTCGGCGACGGGATCAATGATTCGCTCGCGCTCAAGGCCGGCGCGGTGGGCATCGCCATGGGCGCACAGGGCACCGACGTGGCCCTGGCCTCGGCCGATTTGGTGCTGATCACCAGCGATCTGCGGCGGATCGCCACCGCCATCCGGCTCAGCCGCCGCTGCCGGCGCACCATCCATGTCAATGTCGGCATCGGCCTGGGATGGACGCTGGTGCTGGTGGTGCTGGCGGCATCCGGGGCGCTGGGCGCGCAGGGGGCGATCATCGCCGCCCTGCTGCACAATCTTTCCACCTTTCTCGGCCTGGCCAATGCGGGGCGGCTGCTGCTGTTCGACGAAACCGGGCGCGCTGCCGCCGCCGGCGGGTAACCGGGGCGGCTCCTTCAGCCGGGCTCGCCGCCGGCGCGGCGGCAGAGCCCGCTCTGCAGGGTCCAGCTGCCGCGCGGGTCGCGCGTGAACAGCGCGGCATCGATATAGACCCGGTTGCCGGTCTGCCGGGTGGTTCGATAGCCGATCTGGCAGAAATATTGACCGTCTCCCGCGCCGGCACAGTCGATGCCGACGATCGTCAGGGTGGGGTCATGCAGCACCTTGGAATTGGCGGCCTCGCGGGCATAGGCGGCCTGCAGCTCGGCCAGGGTCGGGGGCGCATCGACCGGGCCGCAACCGGCGGCGACCAGCGGGCAGGCGCCGATCAACAGCCCCCAATACGTCACGTGCCGCCCCCTACTGGCCACTGGCGGTCGATATGACGGACGGGACGACCTGGATCGCATGCATCATGCCGCCGTCCTCGTGATCGAGGATGTGGCAGTGATAGACAAACTCGCCGACCATCGCGAACGGGATCTGCACAACGACCGGCGTCACCGCGCAGTTTCCGGCCTTGTAATCCGCAATGGTGCAGGAGCCGGAACCCGGAATCCGAACCGCCTGCGACAATGGCCCCGGCACCGCGTATGGCAGGGGCACGTTGTCTTCCATCACGCCGCCGCCCTGGGTCGAATTGGGCGACAGCAGCGAACCCTGCGGCGCCGAGGCGTTCACCACCCGGAACTTGGTCTGATGGATGTGGAAATTATGCAGTTCGGTCGCGAGGTTGATGATCTCCCAGACCTCCGTGACCGGCCGGTTGCCGGGACCCAGCGGCAGGCAGATCACGTTCGCCGGATCGAACATCGTCAGATCGACCAGCGTGCCGGGGACCGGCGCCCCGTTCTGATCGATCTCCTCGTAGCCGAGCCCGAACACGGAATTGCCGTACTGATCGACACCCGGCGTATGGGGCGCGCTCGCCAGGGTCGGATTGCCAAAATAGATCCGGCGATGATGCCCGGGCGCGAGGGCTTTGCAGCCGGTGATGCCGGCGCCCGGCGGGACGGGAAAGCCGGTCTCGAACAGGCCGCCCGGCTGCATCGTCGCCAGGGCGTCGCCGTGGATATTCAGGGCCCCATGGCTCAGCCTGGGTGCCTGACCTGCCGGGAACTGCACCTTGGCGAGACTGACCGCCGGCCAGGTGTCGCCGCTCGGGCCGGTCGAGAAGCCAACCGTCCGCAGCGTGGCGGTGGCCCCCGCCGGTGCCGCGGCCACATTGCCATCCGCGCCGCGCCAGACCGCCCATATTTCGGCGCGCGCACTCGGCATCATCACCAGATCGGTCACGCAGACCGGGGGCGATTCACCGCTCGCCGCGAGCATCGTCGAGGCGGCCGGGCAGGTGGCAAAATGGAAGCGGGCGGCGCCAAGCGCGACGATTTCCCCGGGCGTCGTTCCCGGCGGGATCGCGATGCTGACCCCATCCACCGACAGCAACTGCATGATCATCGGCTGCGAGGTCTGGTCGTTCGTCAGTTGAATGTCGTAGGTGGCGCTGCCGGAGGCATTCTGCAGCCGCCAGATTTCGCCATCGCCGCCGGCGACCGGAATGGTCGGGAATTGCTGGCCGTTCACGCTGAAGAACCAGGCGCCGTTTCGATAAGACGCCGGATCGCCCGCGCACACGCCATTTCGGGCCGCTTCCCCCGGCATTGGCGTGGCCTGGCAGAATGCCGGGTCCTCCTGGAACATCGGAGCGCCGCCATTCGGTCCGGGCATCACCTGCATGTCCTTGAGGATCAGGTGGCGAACGCTGCCATCCGACACGCGGGAGGTGCATGGCGCATCATAACAGGCGTATTTGCCCACGCTGCCGACGCTGATGATCCCCGACAGGCCGGCCGCAAGCTGGTTCATGGCGTTGCCATGCATGTGCGGGTGCAGCCAATACGCCCCGGACGGATGATTGGCGGGCAGTTGAATATGATAATCCACGACACCGTTGGCAATGACGTTGACGTGTTGATGCAATTTGTTGTAGGTACCCAGGCTGTAGTTCGCCGGATTGCCGTTTGCCGGATTGAACACCGATGTAAAGATGAAATCGCCATAGACCGGCACGGTGGGTGGCGCCACGGAATTGGCCGTGGCTTCAACAACCAGACCGTGCACATGCAGATTGGTCGGATTGAGAGCCAATAGCGGATCGTAAACATAGCTCGCCAGGGTCGCCGGTTTCACCGGCGGGAGTTGGTTGACCAGGCGCATCTTCAGCAGATCGCCAGGTTGCAGCCCCAGGCGAAAACCGCCGTAAAGCCCCGTCGTGCCCGGCGGGCAGGCATTGCCGGCATCCGGCCTCATGCAGACTTCGTAGGCCCAGCCGACCGGCGTGAAGCCGGGCTGGGTGAAATTCGTCACCCGCTGCGGTGCCGCGATCACCAGCAGGTCGAGCACGCCATTCTGGCTGGCGAATAGCGGCGGCTCCTGAATCGTCCCGGCGTGCGTTTCGGATGCGAGCACAGCAACGGAAAGCACCGCCGCCCCGCACATCAAGCTCGTACGTAGCATTTACGGATCTCCACAACCTGAAGATGTCATCAAGGATCAGGTACTCGCCGGTCCAGCCTCACTTTCCCTTGATCCGGAACTTCCCGGATGGCCGATCATAACAAGTCAAATGATCGCAAATTCAGGGCGAATTGGCAATGGCTGCTTGGTGCCGTCGCGGCGATGTGCGCAATGAATGTTGCGTTTCCTTGAAGAGACTGTGATAGAAATGAACATCGTTAGCCTGCGTCCGCCCCGGCTTCGCCACCTTTCCGCGCCGTGGTGGCTCAGCTACGCTGTCAATCCAGTCTGGCACGCGCCCTGGCGGGAAACAGAACGATGGCACAGCCGAAAACAATGCCGGCGCGCGATCGCGCTTTAGGGATGGACCGGCCCATCGCGCGGCGGGATTTCCTGGGTGGCGTGGCGCTGCTGGGCGCGGGCGCCGCGAACCACGCCGCGATGGCCGAAGCGCCAGCCCCTTACCCTCCCCTTCTGCACGGCCTGCGCGGCAGCCATCCCGGCTCGTTCGAAGCCGCGCACAGCCTGCGGGACGGCACGTTCTGGGCCACCGCCGACAAGCCGGCGGACGAGGCGGCGCGCTACCAACTGGTCGTGGTCGGCGGCGGCATCAGCGGCCTGTCGGCGGCGCATTTCTATCGCGCGGCGCGGCCGGAGGCGCGCGTGCTGATCCTGGACAACCACGATGATTTCGGCGGCCATGCCAAGCGCAACGAGTTCCGCGAGGATGGCCGGCTCGAACTGATGCAGGGCGGCACGTTGGGAATCGACAGCCCGCGGCCGTACAGCGCCGTCGCCGACGGGCTGATCCGCCTGCTGGGCATCGATCCCGAGGCGTTGGAGAAACGGTGCACCGACCAGGATTTCTATTCGCGACGCGGGCTCGCGCGCGGGGTGTTCTTCGACCGGGAAAGCTTCGGTGCCGACCATCTGGCCGCCGGTGCCGGCGTGCAGCCCTGGGCGGCGGTGCTGCAGGCGGCGCCGCTGTCCGACCGGGTGCGGGCGGATATCGTCCGCATCTACGAGGCAAAGATCGATTACCTGCCCGGCCTGACCTCCGACCAGAAGAAGGCGCGGCTGGCACGGCTGAGCTACCTCGACTACCTGGTGGAGATCGCCGGGGCGGACCCCGGGGTGATCCCGTATTTCCAGGCGATGAGCCAGGACGAATGGGGCGTCGGCTGCGATGCGGTCAACGCGCTCGATGTCTGGACCTTCGACTTCCCGGGATTCCAGGGCCTGGAGCTGGCGCCCGGTGCGGCCCCGGGCATGGGGAACACGGCGGATGGCTATGCCGGCGGCGGGTCCTACAGCTTTCATTTTCCCGACGGCAACGCGACGATCGCCCGGCTGCTGGTGCGCCAACTGGTGCCGGGCGCCGTGCCGGGCACCAGCGCCGAGGACGTGGTGACGGCAAAGCTCGATTATGCCGGCCTGGACCGGCCGGACGCGGCCGTGCGCATCCGGCTGAGCAGCATCGTGGCCGGGGTGCGCAACACCGGCGATCCGGCGGCGCCCAACGGGGTCGAGATCGCCTATACAAAAGGCGGGCGCCTGTTCCGCGTGCACGCCGATAATTGCGTTCTCGCCTGCTATAATATGATGATTCCGTATCTATGCCCGGAGCTGCCGCCGGCGCAGAAAGATGCCCTGCATTACCTGGTGAAGATCCCGCTGGTCTATACCAGCGTCGCAATCCGCAACTGGCGCGCGTTCCAGAAGCTGGGCATCTCGGAGGTCTATGCCCCCGGTTCGTATCACACCCTGCTGCGCCTCAATCCGCAGACGGTGATCGGCGGCTACCGCAGCGTGGGCTCGCCGGATGAACCGACGCTGGTGTTCATGATGCGCAATCCCTGCAAGCCGGGCCTGGACGAACGGTCCCAGCACCGGATCGGGCGCGCCGACATGCTGGCGACGTCATTCGAGACGTTCGAGCGCAACATCCGCGACCAGTTGCAGCGAATCCTCGAGCCGGGCGGCTTCGATGCGGCGCGCGACATTACCGCGATCACGGTAAATCGCTGGCCGCACGGCTATGCCTACGAATATAATTACCTGTTCGATCCGCACTGGGCGCCGGGACAGGCGCCGCATGAAATCGGCCGCGCCCGGTTCGGCCGCATCGCCATCGCGAATTCCGATTCAGGAGCAGCCGCCTATACCGATGCCGCGATCGATCAGGCGCATCGGGCGGTGCAGGAGTTGCTTTCGGCCTGATCGCAATGCTTCAGCGGCCTCAGGGTTCCCCTCATTTGGACTACGGAACGTAATAAAGAAAAGAATCGGGTAAGACGCGGCAGGTTTACGAAAAAATCGTGGTCGGCGGCTTGGCGTTCAAATATTGCCCACCCTAAATCCCTGTTGCCAAGGTCGAGAAAGTACGATTCGAGCCCTCATCATCCGAAGCAGAGGGCCGTGCCTTGTCAGCCAGCAAGCAGATCTCGTTCGAAGGCGTCCAGCGCTACCTGAAGACCCTGTTCGGCGACTGCCTGCATGCCAAGCGCATTCTCTCGCTGGCCGGCGCCACGCTGGGGGCGATCCACTCCGCCTCGATGGCGGTCGCGCTGATCGGACAGGGCCTGGCGCTGGCGCGTGGCCTGACCACCAAACACGCGGTCAAGCAGGTCGACCGCATGCTGGCCAACGAGGGCATCGATGTCGATGCCCTGCTGGGCCATTGGGTACCCTTCATCGTCGGCCAGCGGGCGAAGATCGCCGTTGCCCTGGACTGGACCGACTTCGACGCCGACGGCCAGACCACGCTCATGCTGTCTCTGCTCACCCGTCACGGGCGGGCGACGCCGCTGTACTGGCTGACCGTCGCGGCGAACACGCTGAAGGGGCGGCGCAACTACTACGAATATCAGGTACTCGTGCGCTTCGCCGCGGCGCTGCCAAACGGGACCGAGGTCACCCTCGTCGCCGATCGCGGCTTCTGTGATCACAAGCTCTATCGTGTGCTGCGCGAGGAGCTGAAGTTCGACTTCGTCATCCGCATGCGCGCCAACATTATGGTGACCGCCGCCAATGGCGAGCGCCGCAAGGCGGGCGACTGGGTCGGTCCGGGCGGGCGGGCCCGCGTGCTGCATGGCGCCACCGTCACCGGCCTCACCTATCCGGTCGGTACCGTCGTGTGCGTGCAGGCCAAAGGCATGAAAGAGCCCTGGTGCCTGGTCACCCCCGCCATCGACAAGCCGGCACGTGAGCTGATCAACCTCTACGCGAAGCGCTGGGGCATCGAATGCCAGTTCCGCGATAGCAAGGACATCCGTTTCGGTATGGGCATGAGCGAGGTCCACGTCAGCACCCCCGATCGCCGCGACCGGCTGTGGCTGATCAATGCCTTTGCAGTCGCCTTGCTGACCCTGCTTGGCGCCGCCGGGGAAGCGCTCGGCTTCGACCGGCTGCTCAAGTCCAACACCACCAAGCGGCGCACCCACTCGCTGCTGCGCCAGGGAATCATGCTCTTCCAACTCATCCCAACCATGCCGGAACACCGGCTGCTGCCGCTGGTCGAAAAGTTCGCCGAGTTGCTGAACGCCCAGCCAGTCTTCGTCGAGATGTTCGGTGCGATTTGAAAATGAGGGGAGCCATGAGTTCAGCGGCACGATCAGGCCATGATTTTTGCCGGCGCCGGGAAGCGGGCGGATGGATTGCCATGGAACTCGAAGCTGCCGACATGCGTCAGGCGGCTGCTGGTATCGAGCCAGATGCGCCCGCCGATCGCCCGCCAGCGGTGGCAGAACGCATAATCCTCGCTGAGATATTCGCCGGTCTCCGGCAGGATCATGGTGTCGAACAGGGCATGCCGCTCGCGTTCGGGGCCGCTGGGCAGCGGCCAGGCATGGATGGCGCGGTAGGCGGTGTGCGGGTAGGCGGCGATCAGGCGGGCGACCGCGTCGCGGCTGACCATCATGAAGCCGGTGCCGGCATAAATGGCGGTGACCAGCCCGTCATCGCTTTCCCGCTCGGGCGGTTCGCAGGGCCGGCCGACATACATCAGGCAGGCGGCCTCGTCCGCCTCGGCGTGCAGCCGGCGGTGCAACGGGGCGCGGCCCCAGTTCAGTGACTTGATCGGGTACATGCCGGCGACGAAGTCTTTTCCGGCCCGCAACAGCCGCACCACCTGCTCGGGGGTGAAGGCGATGTCGCTGTCCACGAACAGCAAATGGCTGGCGCCGCTGTCCATGAAACTGCCGAGCAGGGTGCTGCGGCAGCGGGTGATCAGCGCGTCATGGCCGAGCAAGGCGTGGGTCAGGTCGAACCCCGCTTCCGCCGCGATCTGCACGAGGGCGAGCACCGACTGCATGTAGCCGGCGGTGACCAGCCCCCCGAAGCACGGCGTCGCCAGGAAGATGTGCGGGCGCTCTGACATGCCGGCCATTCTGCGCCCGCAGGGGCAAAGGCGGGGTTAACGCCGGGGCCGGAAGCGCCCCCGCCCCGGAACCGGCGCTTTGGCATGGTCGCAGCCGCAGCACCGATAAAAACGCAACGCACCTGTTGCGTTTACTTTCTGGCCGTGCCATTATCAGGGTTATCGAAACGGAGCATCCCATGCCCATCACCCGCTCGGCTCGCTGGCCCGCCCTCCTCCGGTTTGCGTGTCTCGCCGTTGCCGCCGTCGCCCTGTCGGGCTGCGTGGTGGTGCCGGCCTATCGCGTCCATCCGTACCATTATTACTGAGACCGCGCCCCGTCCCCGCGGCGGCCGGCCGACCCAGCAGGATGCGCCGCTGATCACCGGGCGCATCCTGGACGCGGCCACCACCCTGTTCCTGCGCGACGGCTACGGCGCCACCAGCCTGGAAGCGGTGGCCGCCGCCGCCGGGGTCTCCAAGCGGACATTGTACGCCCGCTTCGCCGGCAAGGCGGCGTTGCTGCAGATCGTGGTCGGGCGGCTGGTCACGCGCTGGCTGCCGCCCTTCGATGCCGGGCTTGAGCGGGCCAGCGGGCTTGAGGCGGCGCTGCTGGCGTCCGCGCGGGTGATGCTGGCCACCGCGCTGGTGCCGGAGGCGCTGGCGCTGCACCGGCTCATCATCGCCGAGATCGGCCGGTTTCCCGAACTTGGCCGGGTGCTGCACGATGCCGGCGCGGGGGTGGGCCTGGAACGGCTGACCGGCGTGCTGTCACGCGCCGGCATCGCCGAGCCCGCCTGGGCCGCCGAGCAATTCATGACGCTGGTGCTGTCCGTCCCGCAGCGCCGCGCCCTCGGTCTCGGCCGGCCGCTCGACGCGGCGGCGCAGGAGGCCTGGGCGGTGCGCGCGGTGGCGCTGTTTCTGCATGGCGCGGCGGGCGAGCACGGCCCACCCACAATCCTGTGATGGCAACACGAACTATTCCGGGCCAAACTTCATGTAACGGTCATTGTCGTCCCTGCCCTCCGGCAATCTCCCGGTCGTATGCCAAGCGGTGCGCAAATAATCGTTCTGCATCAGGAGAAGCCGATCCATGACCTGCACCGACAAGCTCGTCGAGCATCACGAAACCGCCGCCCTGCACCACGAGCGCGCGGCGGACCACCATCGCCAGGCAGCCGAGCAGCACAAGCTCGACGAGCCGGAGGTCGCCGCCCATCACGCCCACGCGGCGCACGGGCACCATGTGCTGGCCACCCAGCATGCCGACGAGGCCAGCAAGCTGCACGCCAAGCATCACGCCGCGGCCGACGTCGAATAAATTCCGGCCGGAGGGCGCGCACCGTTCCCTTGTTGTGCGGGGCGGTGCGTTCGCTTGCAGGGTGCTGCCGGCGCGCAGGAACAGGTTGGGTCGCGCCGGCATCGCGGTTACCTTGCCGGGTCAAAAACGCGCGACCGCCGGGAGGAAAAGCCGCGATGAAACCAAGCCTCGCCCCAGGTCTGTCCTTCACCCGGCGGATCACCGTCGATACCGCCCGCACCATCGGTTTCATGGGCGAGGCGGGGCGTGTCTATGCCACCCCCGCGCTGATCAATGACATCGAGTACACCTGCCGCGATGGCATCCTGGCGCATCTCGACCCCGGCGAGGACAGCGTCGGCACCCGCGTCGAACTGGATCACCTCGCCCCCACCCTGCCCGGCATGGCGGTGGAGATCACCATAATTGTGGCGGGGGTGAAGGGCCGCCTGGTCAGCTTCAACGTCGCCGCCCGCGACGGGCTCGACGACATCGGCCGCGGCCGGCATGTCCGCTTCGTGGTCGACATCGGCAAAACCCTCGACCGCCTGCGCATGAAGGCGGCGCGCGCGACCGGCAGCCCCTGACGCGCGCACCGCGGGGCCGCACGATTCCAGGTGCGTCTGTCCTCGAACAGTTATGCGCGGACGCGGTATTGGATTCGTAATTATTGACCATAACGTCTGCATCGGCTGTGCCGTTGCCCGCCCGTACCAAGCGCGCTACAACACCGTCCGTCTGCGCTTCGTCTTCGGCGACTGCGCCACCGAAGCCGAGGCCGCCCGCTTCGACGCGCCCGGCCCGGAGGTGCATCCGAATGCGCCTTCCCGGTCGGCTGCATCGACACCGGACCCGCCCAGGGTTGGCGCCCTGGGGTGGACAATGCGGCAACCCCGGTCCGCGCCATGATGTGCGTTGCCGGAGTGCCGGTCCGTGGCGACATCGATAGACCCCGATGCGGAGGTCACGCGCTTGCTTGCGACGATCCGGCTTTTCCGCATGCACGAGCAGCCCGGGACGGGGCCCGGCTTTCTCTTTCTTTGGGAGTGACCGATATGGACGGTTCGGCTCCGTGGCGGCAAACCAGTTGGGACTGGCGGGCCGCCGGAAATTTCACCTTTGGCGGCGCAGGTAGCGGGCTGGCGTTCGTCGCCGCCGCGCTGGCGCTGGCCACCGGTGAGCAGGTGATCGCTGCCTTCCTGCTGGCGGTACTGCTGGTCGGCGCCGGCTTCGCCCTCGTCTGGGCCGAGACCGGGCGGCCAAAAGACTTCCTGAAAGTGTTCTTCAATCCGCAAACCTCCTGGAAAACCCGCGAGGCGCTGATCGCGCCGGCACTGATCGTGGCGGCGCTGGTGGCGGCGGTATTGCCCTTCAAGCTGGTCCTGCTGCTGGTGCTGCTGCTGTCCGGCGGCTTCCTGTATGTGCAGGGGCGCATCCTGACCGATGCCAGCGCCATTCCGGCCTGGCGTGAGCGCAGCATCGTGCCGTTGATTTTCGGCACCGGCCTGGCCGAGGGCGCGGCGCTGCTGACCGTGGCGGCGACGCTGACGTTCAGTGACGGTGCCAGCGCGGGGCTGCGCCTGGCCATCCTGCTGGCGGCGCTGCGCTGGCCGCTGTGGACGATCTATCGCGACAGTCTGGCCGTCGGGGCACCGCCACAGGCCGCCGCGGCGCTGCGGGCCTTCAACGAAAAACGCGTGGCCCTGGTGCTGTGGATTCCGGTCGTGCTGCTCGGCATCGCCGGCGTGGTGCCGGTGTTCGGCGGTGTGGTGGCGCTGATCGCCGGGGTTGCCGCGGCGGCGGCGGGATGGTGGCTGAAATACCTCATCATCACCCAGGCGCCGGCCGAGCAGGGCTAGAACGGAGAACGCGAAGCCTGCATGACGCCAACGGACGCCGCTTCCGGACCAACGACCCGGAAGCAGCGGGCCCCTGAGTCCGATGCGGTGGTGGCGGCCGGTCGTCGGCCCCCCTCCGTGTTCGGTTCGAGTGTTCGCTTCGATAAGCCGCGCCCCGCCCCGCTCGAGCGCGCGCCGGATGTCCTGGTGACCCGTGCGGCCGGGCAGGACGGAGGCTCGCCGGCGCGGCGCCGGTATCGCCGCAGGCGGCTGCCATCCAGACCCCGGGAATGCGCATGGCACGCCTGCGCTGCTCGACATCCGGCCCTGACCCCTCCATGACTGCAGACGAAACAGCATGGACGAGGATTGGACAGCATGGCGGGACGCTTCCTGGTCACCGGCGGGGCCGGCTACGTGGGCAGCCACCTGGTGGCCGCCCTGCTCGACCGTGACCTGTCGGTTACCGTCATTGATGACCTCTCCACCGGCCATCGCGCCGCGGTGCTGCCCGGGGCGCGGCTGATCGAGGGCGACCTCGCCGACCCGTCGGTGCTGGAGCCGGTGCTGGCCGACGGGCCGTGGGAAGCGGTGTTCCATTTCGCCGCCCTCTCCGTGGTCGGCGACAGCATGCGCGAACCGGTCCGCTACCTCAGCAGCAATGTCGGCACTGGCGTGCGGCTGATCGACGCCTGCGTGCGCCACCGCGTTCCCCGCTTCGTGCTGTCGTCCACGGCGGCGCTGTTCGGCACGCCCGATCGCCTGCCGATCGACGAGGAGGCCCGCATCGACCCCGCCTCGGCCTACGGCGAGAGCAAGGCGATGCTGGAGCGCATGCTCCACTGGGCCAGCCAGGCGCACGGCCTGCGCAGCGCCTGCCTGCGCTATTTCAACGCCGCCGGCGCCGACCCCGAAGGCCGGCTCGGCGAGGCGCACGATCCGGAAACCCACCTGATCCCGCTGGTCATCGACGCCGCCCTCGGCCGCCGGCCGGAGATCGCGGTGTTCGGCCGGGACTGGCCGACGCCGGACGGCACCTGCATCCGCGACTACGTGCACGTGGCTGATCTCGCCGACGCGCATCTGCGCGTGCTGCCGGTGCTCGGCCATCGCAGCGCGGTCTACAATCTGGGCAATGGCCAGGGGCATTCGGTGCTGGAGGTGATCGACGCGGTGCACCGGGTCAGCGGCCGCGCGGTGCCGGTTCGCATGGCCGAGCGGCGGCCGGGCGACGCGGCGGTGCTGGTGGCCTCCAGCGCGCGCATCATGCGCGAGACCGGCTGGAAGCCACGCTTCGCCGCGATCGATGACATCGTGGCGACCGCGCTCGCCTGGCGGCAGGCGCATCCGGCGGGCTACCGGACGCCCACCGGGCGCCGCACCGACCGACCCGAGGGCGAATGAGACGCCCGCCGCCGGCGCCGTGACCGGAACCAGTCAGATGCTGGCGGCGGCAAGGGCGGCCTCGGCCAGCGTGCCGTTGAACACCGGGATGCCGGCCGGATACAAGCGGTAGCCGCCCTCCTCGTTCAGCAGCAGGCGCATACGGGTGGGATCGGATTCCAGCTTCTGGCGCAGCCGGTAGATATGGGTCTCGACCGTATGGGTCGTGGCGTTCGCCTTGTAGCCCCAGACATGCTGCAGCAATTCGGGACGGGTCACCCGGGCGCTGGCGCGGTAGAGATATTTCAGCACCGCCGCCTCCTTGCCGGTCAGCCGCACGCGGGTGCCGTCCGGCTCGATCAGCAGCCGGTCGCCGGGCCGGAAGCGGAATTCGCCGATCGCCAGTTCGGCGTCCTCGCTGATGTCGTGCACCCGCATCTGCGCCCGGATCCGCGCCAGCAGCTCGGGCACCCGGAACGGCTTGGTGACGAAATCGTTGGCGCCGGCATCCAGGCCGCGCACCACCGCGTCCTCATCGTGCAGCCCGGTCAGCAGGATGACCGGCACCCTGATGCCCTGGCCGCGCAGCCCGGCGCAAAGGTCGCGCCCGTCGCCGTCGGGCAGCACGAGATCGAGCAGGATCAGGTCGAAACGGCAACCGCCGGCGTTGGCGGCTTTCGCCCCTTCCGCCACGCTGGCGGCCTCGGTGACCAGGTAACCCTCGGCGATCAGGGGGCGACGCAAGGCCGTGCGCAGCTCAGCATTGTCGTCCACCACAAGAATGTGCCGCTGCCCCATCATCTGTCGCCCCTCTCCTTCGCCATCGGTTGTAGCGGCATGCGCTCGCCAGGATGCGTGAAGACTGCTTGCAAACCGCTAACCAACAAACAACGCATAATCGCAAACATTCTTATCCCGAACGAAATGGTCCTCGGGGCGCGATGACGCAGGACGGAATGTCTTGCCACAGCAACTCATACACGGTCATCGCGGAAACGTTCCAGAACAAATTACCTGATAATATGACGGCGAACATCGCTCTCCTGACGGTTGGCCGGAATTGATCAAAAAATGGCACATTTTTATGAGCTGATCTCTCATTTGCGTTTGTTCGCGGAAAAAGCATAAGCGCCCGGGCATCATTGTTATGATCGTCAGCCAGATCCTTTAAGTCCCACCGGCTGCCCGCCGCCCTGCGGTCATGGTACGCTCGCGCATGCAGTTGCCGCCCGAAACCATTCTCCTGCCCTTCGAGGATGGGCCATACCGCCCGCAGATGGGGCTGCTGGCGCGCGACCCGGCGGCGCTGATCGAGATCGACGCTCTGTACCCCACGCAAATGGCGCTGCGGCGCCACTTGCTGGCCAGCCGGCACGACGCGGTGTTCGCCGCCATGCCAGGCTCCGGCGCGGCCCGGGCGGCGGTGCTGGACCGGCTCGGCGAAGTGCTGCCGGCGCGGTTTCCGCAATGGTTCAGCCGCGCCGGCACAATTCTGCACAACCGGCTGACCGGCGAAACCTGGGACCTTGCCGCGCCCGGCATCGATCCGCTGGAGGCGGCCGGCCGGCTGGTGCAGGAAGATTTCTGCGTCATCCTGCCCGGCCCAAGCGGCCCGGTGCTGGCCGCCGCCGTGCTGTGTTTTCCGACCCGTTGGCGTCTGGCCGACAAGCTGGGGCGGCCGCTGGCCGATGTGCACGGCGACGTCCCCTTCTATGCCGACCGCCTCGCCCGTCCGGTTGACCGGCTGATCGGCCAGTTGCGGCCGGACCGGATGGTGGAACGGGTCAACTGGTCACTGCTGGACGACCCCGCTTTGTTTCAGCCCGGCGGCAAGGAGCGCACCGCGGGCCGCATCACCGCCGCCAATGCCGGCACGGCGCTGTTCCTGCGCACCGAGCGCCAGACCCTGACGCCCCTCGCCGGCCCGACGCTGGAGAGCGGGGCGGTGCTGTTCGCCATCCGCGTGCGCGTGCATCCCTTGGCGCAGATCTGTGCCCGACCGCCGGAGGCCGCCCGCCTGGCCGGCGCGGTGCGCGCCCTGCCGGCGGAGGTGCAGCGGTACAAAAACCTGCTGCCGTTCCGCGCCGCGCTGCTGGACTGGCTGGACGCCCACGCCGCCGGCTGACCCCCCTCAGCCGGCGCGCATGGCCTGCACGAACAGCGTGACGTTGTGGCGGAACATCTTCAGGTAGGTGTCGGCCGGGCCGCCCGGCGGCGACAGCGCGTCGGAATACACTTCCCCGCCCAGCACCGCGCCGCTCTCGCGCGCCACCGTCCGGGCGAGCCGGGGACTGGTCATGGTCTCGACGAACACCGCGGTAATTTTCTCCGCCCGGATCCGGCGCACCAGCGCCGCGATGGCGGCGGCCGAGGGGTCGGACTCGGTGTCGATGCCCTGCACGCCGATGAACTCGATGCCGTAGCGGGCGCCGAAATAGAAAAACGCGTCATGGCTGGTCAGGATGCGCCGCCGCTCCGGCGGCACCGTGGCGACCTGTTGGCCGATCCAGGCATCGGTCTCGGCGATGCGGCGCGCATACGCCGCTTCCCGCGCCCGCAGTTCCGCCGCCTGGTCCGGCGCGACCCGCACCAGCCCGTCGGCGATGGCGTGCGCATACAGAATGCCGTTGCGCGGGTCCTGCCAGGCATGCGGATCGACCCCCTCGCCCAGCCGCCGCGGCGTCACGCCAGAGGCCGCGACCACCACTGGTGCGGTCGTGCCGGAAGCCGGCAGCAGCCGCTCGAGCCAGCCCTCCAGCCCCAGCCCGTTGGTCACCACCAGCGCGGCGCCCCGGAGGGCCAGCAGATCGGACGGGCGGGGTTCGTAGACATGCACGTCGCCATCCGCCGGCACCAGGGAGCGTACCGCCACCGCCGGCCCGCCGATCTCGTGCACCATGTCGGCCAGGATGGAGAACGAGGCCACCACCGGCAGCACCGGCGCGGCGCGCGCGGCCAGCAAAGCGGGCGCCGAGAGCAGCAGGGTGCGTCGTCGCATCGGCATCTCCAGGACGGAAAATGTTATATTATACCGTTCCCGCCACACAAGCTTGACGCCCCCGCGCTTCAGGGCAATCGGGGGAAGAAAGGCCAGGGCTCTGCCCCATAGGCGCGAAGATAAGGTGCATCGAACTCTTTGCGGGGCGTAGCCCCGCACCCCACCAGGGCTTCGCCCTGGACCCACCAAGGGCCTTGGCCCTTGGAACCCATTGATTTCTTGAAGAATGGGGTCAAGGGGGCCACTGCCCCCTTGCGGGTCCAGGGCAGAGCCCTGGCCTTGCCTTTCGCTTATCTTCGCGCCTATGGGGCTCTGCCCTGGCCTTCCTTCACTTGATTGCCCTGCCCCACGCTTGACGTGTCCGCCCCGTAGCGGCTCACACTTCGCTGGCTCGTTGGGGGAAAAATCATGACCTACGCGGAATTCTGGCACCGCTACCTGCGCGCCCATGCCCGCAAAGCCACCCGTGCCCTGCACTATGCCGGCACCACCCTGGCGCTCGCCTGCCTCGCCGCCGCCGCGATCTTGCAGGACTGGCGCTGGCTGCCGGCCGCCCCGGTGCTCGGCTACGGCTTCGCCTGGACGGCGCACGGGCTGGTCGAAGGCAACCGGCCGGAGACTTTCGGCCATCCCTTCTGGTCATTGGCCAGCGACCTGCGCATGTTGGCGCTGGCGGCGACCGGGCGTCTGGGGCCGCATCTGGCGGCGGCGGGCGTCGCCTGAACGACAGCGAAGCGGAATGAGGCACCAATGACGGCGCAAAGCATCGATTTCTGGTTCTCGGTCGGCTGCCCCACCACCTACCTGACGGTGATGCGCCTGCCCGAGCTGGCACGAACCTCCGGCATCGCGTTCCGCTGGCGGCCCTTCTCGGTGTGCCCGCTGCTGCCGGAGCCGAACACCGCTCCGTTCGCCGCCTATATGTGGCGCGACATCGAGCGGCGGGCGGCACTGTACGGCCTGCCGGCGCGCGTGCCGGCGCCCTATCCGCTGCAGGAATTCGACCTCGCCAACCGCGTGGCCGTGCTTGGCGCCCGCGAAGGCTGGTGCGAGCCCTATGTGCGGGCGACCTACCGGCGCTGGTTCCAGCCTCGGCCAGGAGCCCGGCCTCGAACCGAACCTGTCCGACAGCCTGCGCGAAATCTGCCAGGACCCGGGCCGAATCCTCATCGCCGCCAAAAGCGAGAGGATCGGCGAGGCCTATCTCGTCGCCACTGGCGAAGCCCGCGCCCTCGGCCTGTTCGATACGCCGAGTTTCGTGGTGGGGCGGGAAGTGTTCTGCGGCGATGACCGGCTGGAAGACGCCATCATCTGGGCCCGCCGCGGCACCCTGGCCCCCGGCTGAACCGATCCGGATATGCGACCATGGCCAGGCCCGTCCTGATCGTCACCCGCCGCCTGCCCCCCGCCATCGAGGCCCGCGCCGCCCGCGACTACGACGCCCGGCTGAACCCCGACGACACGCCGCGCACCAGCACGGAAATGCTGCGTCTGGCCGAGGGGGCGGACGCCCTGCTCTGCTGCCCGGCCGACCGGCTGGACGCGGCGACCATCGCCGCCCTGCCCGCCCGCCTGCGCGTGCTCGGCACTTTCAGCGTCGGCACCGACCATATCGACCTCGATGCCGCCCGCGCCCGCGGCCTGAAGGTGGTGAACACGCCGGACGTGCTGTCGGTGGCGACGGCGGAACTGTCCTTCCTGCTCATCCTCGCCGCCGCCCGCCGCGCCGGCGAGGGCGAGCGTCTGCTGCGGTCCGGAAGCTGGACCGGCTGGGCGCCGACCCAGCTCATGGGCACACTGGTCAGCGGCAAGCGGCTCGGCATCTTCGGCATGGGCCGCATCGGCCGCGAACTCGCCCGCATGGCAACCGCCTTCGCCATGCAGGTGCATTATCGTAACCGCCACCGCCTGCCGCCGGAGCGGGAGCACGGCGCGATCTGGCATGACAACGATGCCTCGTTCCTCGCTGCCTGCGACATCCTGTCGCTGAACGCCCCGGCCGGCCCGCCCACGCGCAAATGGCTCAACGCCGCCCGCCTCGCCATGCTGCCGCGCGGCGCGATCGTCGCCAACGCCGCCCGCGGCACCCTGGTGGACGACGAAGCCCTGATCGCCGCCCTGCGCTCGGGCCAGGTGGCCTATGCCGGCCTCGACGTCTACGACGGCGAGCCGGCCCTGCAGCCGGCCTACCGCACCCTGGAAAACGTGGTGCTGCTGCCGCACCTGGGCAGCGCCACGACCGAAACCCGCGACGCCATGGGCAACCTCGTGCTGGACGGGATTGATGCGGTGCTGGCGGGGCGGCAGGCGGGGAATCTGGTCAAGTAAGGGAGGTAAGGCCAGGGCTCTGCCTTGGACCCGCCAAGGGCCGGGAGGCCCTTGGAGCCCGTTCTTGGTGGTTAAAACAGCCGGTTGGACCAGTGCGACGACCGGTAGGTGGTTTGGTACAGGAATTCTGAGCCGATGACGCCGAGAACAACGCCCAACAGGTCGTTAATACCCAGGGCCGGCGAGATCACCAGGGCACCGACGACAATTCCCGCGCCCAGGAAAAGCAGACGCGGCGCCTCCATATGAAATATTTCATCCATTCCGCCAATCGCGCTTTCGGCAACCGGAATGATCGCACCGCCGGACAGATGTGCCGGTGCGGCCACCTGCATTGGTGCGGCCCGGGCACTGCCGGCCAGCCCGATAACCAGCGACAGGCTGAGAAATACGCTCAAGAACAGATTGATCATGTGGTTTCCCCTAGGTTCCGTTCACATGGCAACATTAACGCTTTATGCTCCAAACGCACTGGCAGACACCAACAATTTTCCGAATCAGCGACACTTTGATAAACTTACCTCTTCTCCCGGGTGTTGCAGTGCCCGATCCGGATCGCCGATGAGATTCCCTCCGTGTGAATTCTGACAATGGAATCTCGTTCCGAGTTCAATCGGGCTCAGCGGACGGAGGGGCTTATGGGACGGCGAAAGAGCGCCGCACTGAGGGAACGCATGGCGTGCTGTTGCAGGGGTTTATTAACCTGCAACCCGCACTCTCAGAAACCGGGCCCCGCTACACGCTCTGGTCATTGGACGCTGCGCCATGTCCGGTGCATCATATCTTCGCGATCCCCACCCTGTTCCAAATGGAATCATGCCTATGAAACACTTGGTTTCCGCCGCCATGGTTCTGCTCGTTTTGCTGGCATGCTCGCCTCCCGCCAACGCCGCCGCCTGCGCCAAGGGCGTTTACCGCGCCGGATGCGCGGGTCCGAACGGCGCGGTGGTCGTGCGCAAGCCGCCGGTCGCCACGCGCACCTGCGCCGCCGGTCCGAATGCCGCCGGCTGCGTGGGTCCGAACGGTGCCGCCGCCGTACGCAGGTAACCGGCGCCATCAGGTATGAAACGTCACCATGCTCTCGGGTGACGGCGCCAACGGCGTGACCGAAACATCGCCATAGCCGGCATCGCGCGCCATCGCCGCGAAATCCGCGCCGGTAAACGCGTCCCCATGCTGCGTCGTCGCCAGCATCACAAACGCGAACCGGGCGGCCAGCGGCGGCGAGATGCGATCCTCGTTCGGCACGAACTCGACCGCCACCACCCGCCCCGCCGGCGAAAGGCACCCGCGCGCCTTCCGCAGCAGCCCCACATTTGTCTGCCGATCGAAATGATGTAGGAAATTCGTCAGCAGGATCAAATCATAGCCAGCACCCCACTCGGTTTCGAACGCACTCCCGGCCAGCGTGCGGTAGCGGTGCGAAACACCGGCGCGGGCGGCGTTCTCCCGCGCCACCTCCAGCACGTGCTCCCAGTCCAGCGCCGTGACCTCGGCCTCCGGCATGGCCTTGGCGAGTGTGATGCCGTACATGCCGCTGCCCGCGGCGATGTCCAGGATATAGCGCGGACGCGGTGCCCAGGCGCCCACCTGGCTGGCCACCCCCGCCGCCGCAACCGCGGCAAAGGGCACCATCGCGCGGGCGAAAACCCCCCAGATCGGATTGTTCGGCGCCATGTTGGCAAGCCCCGCCGTGCCGCCCTGCCGCACATAGGAAACCGGATCGTCAAGGAACATCCGGAACAACTCGGGGGCGGCCAGAAAATTCACGATGCTCGACATGTCGGCAGCCGAATCGCGATTGATGAACTGCGCCGTGGCTAGCGTCAGTGAATAAGCCCCGCCGCTCTTCTCCAGGAAACCGAGGGTCGTCAGGTAATCGCACAGAATACGCAAACCGCGCCCGGAGGCCCCGGTGCGCGCCGCCAGCGCGTCCGTCGTCCGGGCACCGGCGCCGATCAGCGTGAACAGGTCCAGTTCGACCGCCGCCTTGATCGCCGCGGTCTTCTGAAACGCCTGCACGGTATCAACAAACAGGTCCGGGCTGATGTCGGTCATTGTATGTTCCCCCATTTTCGCCCCAAATATCAGGACACTTCAGGGTGGCAACCCACAACAGTTATTTTCGTAATTTATGCCCCGGCACTTGCCTCCCTCGCCCGGATGCTCGCCAGTCCGCGCAGCGCCGTTCCATCCGCCGCGAAATTCGCCGGATCGAGCCACGCCAGCACCGCATCCCGGCACCTCGGCCACTCGTCGCCGACAATGCTGTACCAATCGGTCTCGCGCAGCCGCCCCTTCACCACCAGATGCGCCCGGTGCCGCCCCTCATACACAAAGCCCAGCCGCCCGGCCGCCCGCCGCGAGGGCTCGTTCAGCGCATTGCACTTCCACACCAACCGCCGATAACCGAGATCATCGGCCGCCAGACGCAGCAGCAGGAACATCGCCTCGGTCGCCGCACGCGTGCGCTGCATCACCGGCGCGAACCAGATATTGCCGAGTTCAATCGCGGCATTCTTCGGCTGGATGTCCATCAGCGACAGCCACCCCGACACCATGCCGGTGGCAACCGGCCGCACCGCCCACACCATCGGATCATGCGTGCAGGAAAAATCGGCGACAAAACGAGCCATTGCCTCCTGCGACGGAAACGGGCCGTAACCCATATACGCCCAGGACCCATCGCCCCCCTGCGCCGCCCGCCACAGATCGGCGGCATGCCTTGGATGCAACGGCTCCAGCGCCACCGTGCGGCCGGCAATCCTCGTGCGCACCGGCAACGGACGGGGCGTGGAGTCAACCTCGGGGCCTAATTCGTTCAACGAACGTTCTCCACAAAAGGAAGTAAGGCCAGGGCTCTGCCCTGGACCCGCCGTCGCGCGCAGCGCGCCTTCGGCACGACGGCCGAGAGGCCCTTGGAACCCATTCACGAAGCAATGGGAATCGTTACGCCTATCATGTCGCCTTCGCGTACGATCTCGGCCAGTCGCGCCTCGCTCCAGCCTTCCGTCGCGGCCGGACGCAGCGGCAGCACCATCCAACGATAATCCGCGGTGCTGTCCACCACCGTCAGCTTCACCCCGGCCGGCAGCACCGTGCCCCACTCCAGCAGCAAACCACGCGGGTCCCGCACGGCCCGCGCCCGATACGCCGCCGATTTGTACCAGAACGGCGGATAACCCAGCACCGCCCGCGGATAGCAGGAGCACAACGTGCACACCACCAGATGATGCACCTCCGGCGCGTCCTCCAGCACCCCGAGCGGCGGCAGCCCACGCATGGGAATCCCCAGCGATTCCACCGCCCTGGTACCGTCCTCCAGCATCAGCGCGCGAAACGCCGGATCGACCCACGCCTTCGCCACCATGCGCGCGCCCTGCGCCGGACTGGCCTTGTCGGTCGAGCGGATCTGCTCGGCAATCTCCTCCGGCCCGGCAATGCCCCGGGCCGCCAGCACCGCCCGCAACGCCGCCAGCAGACGCGCACTCTCAGCCGCCAGCACGCTCATGGCGTCACCGCCTCCAGCCCCACCACCTCCAGCCAATGCCCGAACACCTCCACCAGCAACGCATCGCCCGCCGCCCCCTCGCCCCAAATAGCGGGCTGGTCGAACCGGACATGGTACAGCGGACGCAACGGCGCCGGCCGGGCGAAAGCAAGGTCCTCCGGGTTGGGAAAATCGCCCAGATGCCGCACCAGCGTGCCCCGCTCGCCGCGCACATAATGCGGGGTGCGGATATGGCAGGGGCCGCGCGTCTCCGGCCAGTCATCCTTCACCCGCACCTGCGTGCCGGGGGCCAGAATCATGGCGCTTCCGCCGCGAGCGCCGCGCGCAACTCCGCCTCGGTCAGCACGCCCTTGCGCAGCATCGTGTCGGTAATGGCGCGCAGCCAGCGCTGGTAATACGACAGGCGATGGTAATCGGCCTCGGGGATCGCCTCGACGCCGCGCCGCAGTTCGTCCACCGACATCACCTGCTTCGCCCCCAGGATTTGCCGGATCGCATCGACATCCTTGTCGAACCCGGTCAATTCGTGCGGCTCGGGTTCAACCGCCACGCACATGAACTTCGACACGCCGCCCAGATCGTGCATGGCGCGCGGCGTGGCTTCCTTGGCGGTCGGCGGATGGGCGGTTTCCTGAGCCATGCCATCAGGATAGCCGAAATTGCCGGCGGTTCCAGTGCTGGATTCGGACCATCCGCCAATGTTATGATGCAGTATCGCAAGGGGAGGAAGTGACAATGCTCACGGTTTCCGAGGCGATTCTGGTTGTTCTTCTCGTTCTGCTGGTCGGGCCCGCGCCGGCGCAGTCGCCGCCCCCGGCAATCCCGCCGGCCGCCCCCTGCGCCGCCGACCCGCTGACGCCGACCCCCATCAGCACCCGCCTCGCCGTTACGGTGAACCCGGCGACGATCTGGCAACCGCGCGGCGGCGAGGTGATCGTCAAGCTGGAAGGCGACAAGAACCTGCTCGCCGGCACCCGCATTACGGCGTGCTGGCGCTGGGGCGAGGGACCGGTCGCCGGTTCAGCCGGCCAGGGCGCATTCGCGCGTGGGCTGGTCCACAACCGCCCCTCCGATATCGAAGGGGTGGTCAATTTCGGCGTGATGGTGCCTTACCTGCCTTCGGCGCCTGAATTGTTCCCGGCCCGCGTGCTCCCCGGCGGCAGACTGTGGTCTGACGGGTTCGGCACCGTCCCGGTGGCGGAGCTGCGCCTGATCCTGGACAACGGCACCGACCCGCCGGAAGCCGTGGTCGTGCATATCGGCATCACCAACCCCTGGTGTGCGCTGATCATTGCGATGACGCTGACCGGGTTCAGCCTGTTGATGCTGTTCCGCTTTGCGGAATCCCGTAGCGCCGCCGGCAAGGGGCCGATCCGGCTGATCACCGGCGCGGACAACATGGCGAGCCTGTCGGCGCTGCAGATCCTGCTGTGGTCCGCGACCGTGGCGTTTTCCGCCATCTATGTCATGTGCCTGACCGGCAACCTGATCAACCTGACGCCGGGGACGCTGGTGCTGCTCGGCATATCCGGTGCCACCACGCTGGCCACCGTTCTGCAGCCGGCGCGCTACGCCGAGGCGATCGGGCAGCGGGCCGCGGCGGCACGGCAGGAGGTCACGCAAAGCCCCTTGCCGAAGGCGGCACTGACCGCGCAGGCTGGACCAGATCGACGAACGCGCGGCCCTGGAGCTGCATCTGATCAGCCGCCCGCCACGCTGGTCGGACCTGATCGCCCCGGTGGACGGCGCGGCCGGCGTCGACATGAGCCGCGCCCAGATGCTGCTCTTCACCCTGGTGACGTCGCTGTTCGTGCTGCTGAACGTGCTGAAAACCTATGTGATTCCGGACATCCCGGAATATTACCAGGCGCTGATCGGCATCAGCAACGGCGTGTATATCGGCGCCCGCGCCGGAACGATCCAGCGACAGGCGGCCATTAAGGAGAACCCCGCCCCCAGGACGGCAGACTAGGGCGGTGTTTCCGAGAAATCGAACGTATCCGACTCTCCACATCCAATAGCCGGTACCCACCCGAAGCGGCTGATTGCCGCTGCTATGAGAGGCGGCAGCAGATGGGGCGCTGCCTATATGCTGATAAAGAACATTATCACATATATGGCGACGAGGGCAATCTGATATTCTTGCACCCTCGTTCCGCGAAGGCCATTGGTTGTCGTTGAGTAACTGTTCTCTTAACCCGTTGTGCGAAATTTTAATTTCGTGCTTGAGGGCGCTTCCGCAGCGAGCGTTCTCAGGCGACCGCTGTCCAGAGTAGATTTATCATTTCAGAGTTGACGTTCAACTAGCTTTTGCGTCCACGTTTCAAACACTTTCGAAGACATCGTCATGCCATTAAAAGCTAAAAAAAGGTCTCTGGTTGCAGCCTCGACATACGGTGCAATAGCGGAAATTGGAGTGCTTGCGGGAATATCGACAAAAGTCGACACTATATTTGTATGCGATTTATGACCTGGCATCATCAAAACTAATGGATTGGCCCACGACGAAAGCTCCCTCCCCTTGAGCTTAGTCCATCGAAAAGCGAAACCTAATTGCGCGTCGTCATTCCAACCCAATGCTTTTACCATGGTAATGCCAACGGCGATCGCCTCTGCCGTGCGGATAATGGCAAGAGCAGCGTCAAAGGCTATCCCCGGAGCGGCTTTCTCCGTCAAATCGTCTTGCAAAATTCGTTGAAGATAGAATTCTCCTTTCGGATCGAGACGCATAAAATCAAGATGATTTGACCACCCACCACTAAGCGACACGATAAGGGCCTGCCATCCCTTTTCTTCCACGCGAGGTCCGGAGGACCGATCGCTGAAACCCCGTGAGTCAAGCCAGATCGGCCAACCAGTCAGTTGGGGATTTGAACCAAGAGCTACATTCAAGAAATTCTTGTCAGCTAGCGCTTGTGCTTTTTGCGGATCGACAACGAGCGCAACTTGCCACATACCTCGATCTAGTTCAGGTTGGTTCTCCTTAGATAAGGAGCGGTCAAGGAGCGCCGCTTGAAAGCGGCGCTCACCGTCGGCAAGCGTTGCTTGGGCACGCTCACACAAAGTCGGAGCTGGTGGAGCAGACGGCACTCGCAGGCCAGTCAATACCTCAACTATAGAGGCAAAGTCTTTGCCTGAAAGGTGCCTTCTTAAAAATCTACCGATATCTGCTTCGCGATTATCGAAGCAGATTCCTACTATCTCCGGCCAATCTTTGGGCATAGCTTTTGCAGAACTTGCTGTCCCATTTGAGTTAAGCGTTCTAAAAAATACATCTCCGACTCGCATCAAATGCCCACCAGAGCCATTTGAAAGATCACGGCAAACTGCAACTGGAGAGCAGACGCCTCCTTGCACTTTAATCACGGGGTATTCTTTAGCGTCTCGGATTCCAAAGCCAACGCTTATCTCAAACACTTCTGAAGCATACTTAGAAACGATTCCTTGAATCACATCGGCATGAAACGTGCGACGAGCGTCAGGTGGCGCTGGATTGATCTCGTCCGGAAGCAAAGTGCCGTTGTCAAACCCGATTAGCAGAAATCCCCCATTCCGATTCCGCAAAGCAAAAGTTGCTTTAACAATTTTGCCGATGCCATCCTGCGAAGAAGGGTCGATCCAACCCTTAATTTCTGTGCTAAGTCCCTCTGATGGTCGCTCAACAAGGTTGTTGATCTCGTCCGGTGTTATCTCCATCTGGGTGGGCCTCCGGCTAAATTTCGTCTGCGGGCTGGATGAGGTAGAGCTCGCGGCGAAACGGGGCGTGGTCAGCTTTAATTCTGCCCGCCGTCTCGCCAAACCCTTGGCGCGCGCCGACGGCGCGCAACGCGCGCATCGGCGTGTCAACGCTCAGCCCATCCACCGAAACCCGCGCATAGCCGTAAATCATGGTGCAATTCTGCACCGGAATTTCGTGCCGGAGAAGCGCCTTGTTTTCAGCGGCCTATTTTTGGTTCGAATTTCTGAATTTTGGACCGCCCCAGCGGCGGCGCATCTCCGGGCGATGATCGTGTCAATGTCCGCTCCCCACCCAAAGCGGTCATTGGATATGGCCGGCTTTAGGAAAACGCTGTACCAGGATGTTGCGGCTTCGACCGAACCAGCCGCCGGGCCGCAAGCCTAATTCACCACCTCATCCGGGTAGATGCCGTAGATCTCCCCGCGCTTGAGGAAGCCGCGGTAATCGCCCACCTGCACCTCGCACCAGGCGGCATGCGCCTCGCAGGGTCGGATATGGCCGACCACCCCCGGCTTGAGCCGCGCGACCGGGCTGGAATCCTCCGCGGCCGAACGGCGCAGCACCCGCTCCTCGCCGGTCACCACGAAGCTGCGCCGGCCGGTCAGCGTGGCCTGGTGCACCCAGCCCTTCACCCCGTCCTGGTCCTCGATCAGCCGCCAGCCCTCGAACTCGCGCTCGATCTGCACCGGCAGTTCGCGGCGATGGTACACCCACTCGATCGGATAGCGGGTGCCCGGCCCGCTGCGCATGTTCACCTCGTCGAAATGCAGGCTGGCCCAGCGCGGCAGCGGCAGGCCGGTGCCGCCGACTTTCGGCGCTTCCGCCGCCGGCTTGGCCGGGGCGGCGGGCTTGGCCGGCTCCGGGGCGGCGGCTCCCCCGGCCGCCGCGGGAGGTGCTGCCTTGCCGGCAGCGCCCGGCTTCGCCGGGGCCACCCTCTGGGCATGCCCGTTGACCGGCGCGGACACCACCGGCGTCGCTGCCGGCTTGGCGGCAGGTTTGCCCGGCGCGTCGTGGCCGAGGGCCACCTTCGCCGCTGGCGGCGGCGGTTGGGTCTGGGCCATGGCGGAGGGCGCGGCGGCAAGCGCCGCCACGACAGCAGCCAGCCATGCGATGGACAAACCGTTCATGCCCGCATCCGTGCCAATGCGGGGCGCGTCGGGTCAAGCGGGAAGCTCACAGACTGAGCATCTGGCCGGTGCCGCAGGCCTCCAGGAAGGTCGCCACCCCCGCCACCTCCACCTCCGGCAGCAGCAGCGCCGGCGCGATCGCATCGATCCGCAAGCCGGCCTCGCAGGCGATCAGCCGAACCCCGAGTTCCAGCGCCGAGTCGCGCAGCATGCCGATGCCGGCAACCCCGCGGGCGCGCAGCGCCGCGTCACGCCCGGACTCCGCCAGCGACGACCAGTCGATGCACAAGGCCCGGCAGCCGGCATCGGTGGCGAACAGCACCACCGGCCGCCCCAGCGCCGCCGCGCCGGCGGCGAGGACAAAAGCGTAATGGGCACGCTCATGCGTGCCGGAAATCAACAGAATCCCAAGCGGGTCAGATGCCACAGGTAAAGCCCTCCGAACTCGAATGAGCGGACAGATCGTGCAGCGTGGCGTCCGGGCCACAGGCGGCACAGTGCGGATCGGGGTGCAGGCGCACCGTACGGAACCGGGTCGCCAGCGCGTCCCAGATCAGCAGCCGGCCGGCGAGTGTTTCGCCGATGCCGAGGATCTCCTTCAGCACCTCGGTCGCCTGCAGCGTCCCCATCACGCCGGTAACCGCGCCCAGCACGCCGGCTTCGCTGCAAGCCGGAACAATGCCGGGCGGCGGCGGTTCCGGATAGAGGCAGCGGTAGCACGGGCCGCCCGCATGCGGGCGAAACACGGAGAGTTGACCTTCGAAACGCAGCACCGCGGCCGAGACCAGGGTGCGCCGCGCCAGCACGCAGGCATCGGCAATGAGGAAACGGGCGGAAAAATTGTCGGTGCCGTCACAGACGATGTCATAGTCGGCCACCAGCGCCAGGGCGTTGTCCGCCGTGAACCGCTGGCAATGCGTCTCCAGCCGCACATCAGGGTTGAGCGCGTGCGCGGCCGTCGCCGCGGACTCCACTTTCGCCACCCCGATCCGGCCGGTGGTATGGGCGATCTGCCGTTGCAGGTTGGACAGTTCCACAACGTCGTCATCCACCACCCCGATCCGCCCCACCCCGGCCGCGGCGAGGTAGAGCACCAGCGGGCTGCCCAGGCCGCCAGCGCCCACCACCAGCACGCTGGCCGCGCGCAGCTTCGCCTGGCCGGTGCCGCCGATTTCGGCCAGTAGGATGTGGCGGGAGTAGCGGATTATCTCGTCGTCGTTGAAATCGAGGCGCATGGGTCCAGCATAGGCAAACATGGCCGTGCTACCGAGTCGCATTCACCGGATGCCAGGATTGTTATGACCCATACCGACAACGCCCTCGTGCTGTTCTCCGGCGGCCAGGATTCCTCCACCTGCCTGGCCTGGGCGCTGGCGCGGTTTTCCCATGTCGAGACCGTGGGCTTCGCCTATGGCCAGCGCCACGCCGTCGAACTGGACTGCCGCGCCCCGGTGCGCGCGGGGCTGGCGGCGCTGAAGGACTGGGGTGGCCGGCTCGGGCCGGACCACATGGTGGACCTCGGCGAGTCGCTTGCCGGCATCGGCGCCACCGCGCTGACCACCGACGCGGAAATCAGCATGACCGCGGAGGGGTTGCCCAGCACCTTCGTGCCCGGCCGCAATCTGGTGTTTCTCGCCTATGCGGCGGCGGTCGCCTACCGCCGCGGCCTGCGCCGCCTCGTCGCCGGCATGTGCGAGACCGATTATTCCGGCTACCCGGATTGCCGCGACGACACCCTGAAAGCCATGCAGATCGCCCTCAACCTCGGCATGCAGCGCCGCTTCGTGGTGGAGACGCCGCTGATGTGGGTGGACAAGGCGGCCACCTGGGAGCTCGCCCGGTCACTGGGCGGGCAACCACTGGTCGAGCTGATCGTCGAGCGCACCCATAGCTGCTACCGCGGCGACCGCGCGAATCGCCACGATTGGGGCTATGGCTGCGGCACCTGCCCGGCCTGCGACCTGCGGCAGGCCGGCTGGCGGCGTTGGCAGGAGGGACAAAGTTGACCATCCGGTTCCTGCATGCGGCGGACATCCACCTCGACAGCCCCTTGCGCGGGCTGGAGGCCGAGCTGGGCGCCCCGGTTGAGCTGATCCGCGGCGCCACGCGGCGGGCGCTCGGCCGGCTGGTGGATCTGGCGCTGACCGAGGATGTCGATCTGCTGCTGATCGCCGGCGACATCTATGACGGCGACTGGCCGGATTACGGCACCGGGCTGTTCTTCGCCGCCCAGATGGCGCGGCTGACCCGGGCGGGCAAGGCGGTATTCGTCCTGCGCGGCAACCACGACGCGCAGAACCGCATCACCCGCACCCTGCGCCTGCCCGACGGGGTGCGGCTGCTCGACCACCGGCGGCCGGAGACGGTGGAACTGCCGGCGCTGGGGCTCGCCGTGCATGGCCAGAGTTTCGCCGAACAGGAAATCACCGAGAACCTGGTGCGGGCCTATCCGCGGCCGGTCGCCGGCCTGTTCAATATCGGCATGCTGCACACCTGCCTGGAGCAGGTCGGCGGCCCGCATCCGCGCTATGCGCCCTGCAACCGCGCCGACCTGCTGGCGCTGGATTACGATTACTGGGCGCTGGGCCACATCCACACCCGCGACGTGGTGTGCGAAGCCCCCTGGATCGTCTTCCCCGGCAATTTGCAGGGCCGCCACATCAACGAGCCGGGCGGCAAAGGCGCGACCCTGGTCACCGTGCGCGAGGGCCGCGTGGTTTCAGCCGAGCACCGCACGGTGGACGATTTCCGCTGGGCGCGGGTAAGCGCCGACGTGACCGGCTGCGACACCGAGGCGGCGGCCCTGGCCCAGGTGCAGCCCGCCCTGGAAGCGGCGCTGGACGCGGCCGAGGGGCGCGGTCTGGCGGTGCGCGTCACCCTGGAAGGTTCGACCATCCTGAATGGCGCCCTGGCGGCGGCGGGGCTGAAAGAAAAAATCCTCAACGAAGCCCGCCAGCTCTCCCCGCTGCTGTGGATCGAGGGGGTGGAATTGCGAACCCGCCCGCGGCACCCGCCGCTGCAGGATCGCGGCGACGCGCTCGGCGCCCTGGCGCGGCGCATCGAGGCGTGCGCCGACGCCCCGCCCGAGGACCTGCTGGGCGAGTGGCCGGCGCAATTGCTGGGAAAACTGCCGAAGCTGCCGGACAACCATCCGCTCAACGACCCGAAAACGGTGCTGGCGCGCGCCCGCGACCTGCTGCTGGCACGACTGGCGGAGGGCTGAATGCGGTTCGAATCACTCGCCCTCGATTGCTACGGCCCGTTCCTGCGCCAGGAACTCGATTTCGACCCGCTGCCCGGGCGGATCAACCTGCTGGTGGCCCCGAACGGGGCCGGAAAATCGGTGCTGCGCGCGGCCTTCGCCGACCTGCTGTTCAACATCCATCCGCAAAGCCCGATGATTTTCGCCCACCCCGCCGCGCGGCTGCGGCTGACCGCGCGGGTGCGGCTGGCCGATGGCGGTTCGCAGGTGCTGGCGCGGCGCAAGGGCCAGGGCAACACCCTCTCGGACGGCGTCGCGCCAATTCCGCCGGAAGCGTTGCGGCAGATGCTGGGCGGGGCGGAGGCGCGGCTGTTCGGCGATCTGTTCGGCCTCGACAGCCACCGGCTGCGCGAGGGCGGGGCGGCGCTCAGCCGGTCCTCCGGCCGGCTCGGGCACATGCTGCTGGCCGGCAGCGGCGGGCTCGGGCAGGTGCAGCGCTTGCTGGAGACGCTCGTGCGTGATCGCGACGCGATCGGCCGCGCCGATCTGCGCCAGATCGCCAAGCCGCTCTGGCGCGCGGCGGACGAGGCCCGGGAGGCGGCGCGCCAACTGGCGCAGGCGGCGCTGCGGCCGGATGCCTGGCTGGGCATGGAAAAACGGGCAGCGGCGGCGGCACGGCAACTGGAAGCGCTGCGCGACGAGCGGCTGGCGGTGGAGGCGGAACTGGCCCGGCTGACCGCGCTGCGGGCGGTGCGCCCCTGGCTGCGCCACCGCGATGACGCCCTGTCCGTGCTGGCGGCGGCGGATGACGTGCCGCGGCTGGAACCGGGTTTCGAAGCGCGCTGGCGGCTGGCAGTGGAGGCGCATGTGCGCGCCGCCGCGGCGGCCTCGGAAAGCGCGCACCGTCTCGCCGATGCCGAGGCGGAGCTGGCCGGGCAGGCGATCGACACCACCCTGCTGGACGCGGCCGAACGGATCGAGGCGGTGCTGCGCCAGGGCGTCATGGCGCTCAGCGCCGGCAGCGACCTGCCGGAGGTCGAGCGGAAATGCCGGCAGGCGGAGCTTGAGGCGGCGCGGTTGCGCGCCGAGTTGGGCTGGGACGAGACGGTGCGGGTGCCGGCCGCCCTGGCGGTGCGCAAGGCGCGGGAGTTGCTGGCGGCCCGCACCGGCCGGCTGGCCGATGCCGCGGGCGCCGCGCGGGAGCTCGACAAAGCGCAGCGGCGGGTGGAACGCGCGCAGGCCGAGCTGGCAGCCCTGCCGCCGGCCGAGGACACCGCCGCGCTGGAGGCGCTGCTGCGCGACATCCGCGCCGCCGGCGACCCGGCAAGCCGGCTGGAGGCGGCCCGGCGGGGACAGCGCGATGCCGAAGCGGCGCTGGAAGCGGCCCTGGCGGCGTTGCCCGAGCGGGCGCTGACCCGCGAGCAACTCGGCCAGACCCGGGCGCCGGCGGAACCGACTCTGGTGGCCTGCGAGGCGGCGCTGACCGAGGCCGAGGCAGTCTGGCGCGACGCCCGGCGGCTGCGCGACGGGCTGGCGCGGGAACGTGCCGGCGTCGAGGCGGCACTCGCCCAGTTGCGGCGGGAGACGGCGCTGCCCGAGCCGGGCGCGCTGGCGGCGGCGCGGACGGAACGCGACCGGCTCTGGGATTCGGTGAGCGCCGGCGGCGCGGCGGCGTCGGTGGGGTTCGAGCGCGCGCTGCGCCACGCCGACGCCGTTGCCGACACGCTGATCGCCCATGCGGCGCAGGTGGCGAAGGCCGAGGCGCAGCGCCGGCACAGCGAGGACCTCGCCGGGCGGCAGGCGGCGGCCGAGGCGGACTGCACCGCGGCGGCGTCGGGCCTGCGGCGGGCGCAGGAAGGGCTGGCAGCGCTGGCGCAGGAAGCCGGCGCCCCGGGCAGCCTGATTCCGGCGGCGCTGCGGGGGTTTCTCGCCGCCCGGAACGCCGCCCTGGACCGGCTGCTGCGGCTGGACCGCGCCCGCGCCGAGGCGGCCGACATCAGCGCGGCGCTCGACGCGGCGGCGCGCCGGCTGGCCGATTTCGGCGCGGCGGGTGACGGGCTGGCGGCGCGGCTGAGCGCGGCCGAGGCGCGCGTCACCGCCGCCCGGGAGGCCGGGACGGTGCGCAAGGCGGCGCTGGCGGAGGCGCAAAAGGCCGGCCGCGACCTGCAGGAGCGCAGCGTCGCCGAGGCACGGGCGCGGCAGGAACTGGCGGCCTGGAACGCGGCGTGGCGCGAGGCCGTCGCGGCGCTGACGCGGCCCGCGGATGAATCGCCGGAGGCGACCGGGGCGGCGCTGGAACTGGTTGACCAGTTGCGCGCCCAGGAGACCGCCGCCGCGGGCGCGGCCATCCGCATCCGCGACATGCGCGCGGCGATCGAAAATTTCGCCGCCGGCATCGCCGCGCTGTGCGCGCAGGTGGCGCCGGACCTGGCCGGGCTGCCGCCGCAACAGGCGGCCGCGCAGTTGCAGAAGCTGTTGCGGGCGCAGCGCGACGCGGTCGCCCGGCAGGAGGCGCAATTGCGCAACCGCGCCGCCGCGCAGGAAGCCGCCGCCGGGGCGGCGGAGAAAGCCCGCGCCGCCGCCGCCGACCTGGCCGCCCTGCGCGCGGCCCTCGGCGTGCCCGATGACGAAACCGCGGTCGCGCAACTGGAGCGGGTGCACCGGGTAACCGAGGCGGCGGCGAAGCTGGCCGAGGCGCGGCAGCACATCCTGTCCCAGGGCGGCGGGCGCAGCGAAGCGGAGCTGGATGCCCTGGCCGCCGCCGGCGACGCCGCCGACGAGCGGGCGCGCATCGACACGCTCACCGCCCGCCAGGCCGAGCTGGGTCCGCTGGGGGAAGCGGCGTCGGCGGAGGCGCGCAGCGCGGCCGATGACCGCGACCGCGCCGGCAAGGGCGACGACGCCCAGGCGGCGGCGGCGCGGCGCGAGGCGGCGCTGGCCACGCTCGCCCGCCACGCCGAGGAGGCGCTGGTGCTGCACGCCGCCGCCAGCCTGCTGCGCGCCGGCCTGGAGGCGGGACGCGACGAAGCCGGCTCGCGGACCGTCGCCCGCATCGGCACGGTGTTTCGCGACCTGACCGGCGGCGCCCATGCGGGTGTGACGGTGCAGGACGACGGCACCGACCGGGTGCTGGTGGCGCTGGAGGCCGACGGGGCGACCTGCAAGCAGGTGGACGAATTATCCGAGGGCACCCGCGATCAGCTGTTCCTCGCCCTGCGGCTGGTGGCGCTGGAGGATTACGTCGCCGCCAACCCGCCGCTGCCCTTCATCGCCGACGACATATTGCAGACCTTCGACGATGCCCGCGCCGCCGCGGCGCTGCGGGCGCTGCTCGACCTGTCCGCGCATGTGCAGGTGATCGTGCTGACCCATCACCCGCACGTGCAGGCGCTGGCCCGGTCGCTGCCCGCCGGCACGGTGCATACGGTGGTGCTGGCGCCTCTGGCCGACGCGGCGTGACCAACTCGTTCGAAACCGGCGGGCTGCTGGTCGCCGGCATCGTGGTCGCCGCGGTCGCCCTGTTGCTGGTCACCGCCGCCGCCATCGCCGCCGCTCAGCGCGGCGCCCTGCTGCGGCTGGCCGGCGAGGTGGAAAATATCGACCGCCGGGTGCGCGAGGACGGCGAGAGCCTGCGCCGCGCCATGACCGGGCTCGACCGCGCCCTGCGCTGGGAGATCGCCGAGGCCACCCGCGAGGCGCTCGGCAACGGCTTCGCCCAGGTGCAGGAGACCACCGCCGCAACCGTCGCCTTGCGCGAGGCGGTCGGCGCGCGGCTGGGCGAGCTGGCCGACAAGCTGGGCGAGGAACAGGAAATGCTGCGCGCCCGGGTGGAGGGCAAGCTGGAGGAAATCCGCGCCGGCAACGAAGCCAAGCTGGAGCAGATGCGCCGGACCGTGGACGAACAATTGCAGACCGCGCTGGAGAAACGCGTAGGCGAGAGCTTCCAGCGGGTGGCCGATCAGTTCGCCCAGGTGCAGCAGGCGATCGGCCAGGTGCAGAGCGTGGCCGGCGAGATCGGCAACATCCGCCGGCTGTTCGCCAACGTGAAGGCGCGCGGCGGCTGGGGCGAGGCGCAGCTGCGCCAGGTGCTGGACGACGTGCTGCCGCCCGGCGCCTACGAGGCCAATCTGCGCCTCGGCGATGCCGGCGAGGTGGTGGAATTCGCCCTGCGCATGCCGCTGCGCGACGCCGACATGCCGGTCTGGCTGCCGATCGACGCCAAATTCCCCACCGAGGATTACGACCGGCTGGCGGTCGCCATCGAGGCCGGCGACCGGCCGGCCGAGATCGAAGCGCGGCGCGGCCTGGAGCGGGCGATCCGCGAGCAGGCAAAGCGTATCGCCCGCTATGTCCGCCCGCCGCGCACGGTGGACCATGCGGTGATGTACCTGCCCACCGAAGGGCTGTTCGCCGAGGCGGCGCGGCTGCCCGGGCTGCTGGAAGGGGTGCGCCGTGAGCACGCGGTGCATGTGGTCGGCCCGGCGCTGCTGCCGGCGCTGCTGCAGATGATCCGGCTGGGCCATCTGACACTGGCGCTGGAGCGCAAGGCGGGGACGATCGGCGAGACGCTGTCGGCGGTGAAGGCGGAATGGGGGCTGCTGGGCGGGGCGCTGGACCAGCTCGCCCGCAAGGCCGAGGAGATGAGCAGCACCATCCAGCGCACCCAGGTGCGCAGCCGGGCGGTCGGTCGGGCGCTGCGCGGGGTGGACGTGATGGCGTTCGAACGCGCCGAGGCGGTGCTGGGGCTGACCGACGATAGCGCCTCAAGCGGGTAACGGCCGCCCTCACGCGCTGTTGAACCGCGCGGCCCCCGGCCAGAAGCCGCACGGGGGCGGATCAATCCGCCCCGTCTGGACACCACCCGCCCCGCGCTGCCATAGGGAACGGCCGACAGCCCGCCAGGAACCGACATGAATGCGCTGACGCCAAGCCCCGGCAACCAGGCCACCACCTCCCGCCCCGGCGCCGCCGGTGCCATCGTGCCGGTGCTGCTGTCCGGCGGCTCCGGCACGCGGCTATGGCCGGTTTCGCGCGAGAGCTTCCCGAAACAGTTCTGGCCGCTGGTCTCCGAGCGCTCGCTGATCGAGGAAACCGCCCGCCGCGCGCTGGGCGAGGGCTTCGCGCCGCCGATCGTGGTGTGCAACCAGGAGCACCGGTTCCTGGTGGCCGAGCAGTTGCGGCGCGCCGGCATCACCGCGCCGCGCATCGTGCTGGAGCCGGTGGGCCGCAATTCCGCCCCGGCGATCGCCGCGGCGGCACTGCTGGTGGCCGAGCAGGACCCCGACGCGGTGCTGTGGATGATGGCCGCCGACGCCGCCATCCGCGACGTGCCCGCCCTGCACCAGGCGCTGGCGGCGGCGGTGGCGGCGGCGCGGGCCGGGCATATCGTGACCTTCGGCATGCGCCCGACCTCGGCCGAGACGGGCTACGGCTACATGGAGGTGGCCGAGCCGCTCGCCGGGTTGCCGGGCGTGCATGCCCTGGGCCGCTTCGTCGAGAAGCCCGACGCCGCGGCGGCCGAGAAACTGGCCGCTTCCGGCCGGCATTTGTGGAACTCGGGCATGTTCGTGTTCACCGCCCGCACCCTGCTGGCGGAGATGGAGCGGCACGCGCCGGACGTGCTGGCGGCGCTGCGCCCGGCGGTGAGCGGGCGCGTCGAGGACCTCGATTTCGTCCGGCTGGAGCCCGAGGCGTTCGCCCGGGTGCCGAATATCAGCCTCGACTACGCCGTCGCCGAGCGCACCGACCGCGCCGCGGTGGTGCCGGCCGATATCGGCTGGTCGGACGTGGGCAGCTGGGGCGCGCTTTGGGAACTCGGCGGCAAGGACGAGTCCGGCAACGTGGCGGTAGGCGACGTGCTGCTGGAGGGGGCCGATAATTGCTACGTGCGCAGCGACGGCATCGTCACCGCGGTGGTGGGGCTGCAGGACGCGGTGGTGGTGGTCACCGAGGACGCGGTGCTGGCCATGCATCGCGACCGCGCCCAGGACGTGAAACGGGTGGTGGACCGGCTGCGCAAGACCGGCCGGCGCGAGGCGGTGGCGCATAACCGGGTGTACCGGCCCTGGGGGTTCTACGAGAGCCTGATCCGCGGCGAGCGCTTCCAGGTCAAGCGCATCGTCGTGACGCCGGGGCAGAAACTGTCGCTGCAGCAGCATTTCCACCGCGCCGAGCACTGGGTGGTGGTGAGCGGCACGGCGCTGGTGACCTGCGACGCCACCACGCGCTTGGTGCACGAAAACGAGAGCGTCTATCTGCCGCTCGGCTGCATCCACCGGCTGGAGAATCCCGGGCGGATTCCGCTGACGCTGATCGAGGTGCAGAGCGGGGCGTATCTCGGCGAGGATGATATCGTGCGGTTCGAGGATACCTACGGGCGGCAATAGCGGCGAGGGCGGCGCCCCCGCCTTTCCTTTAAAGCGTCACCGTCGATGACGGTTGGCATCAGTGGCGACGATCAGGGCCCATTCGGGGCTGCGTGCCGGGCCCGCCGCGGCCGATGCCCGCGGCGTCGTCACGATGACCGGCATCGGCGATCGCGACCGGCCCGCCGGGCGGACCATTGGCTGGCGGACCATTGCCGGGCGGACCATTAGCGGACGCGGTGGCCGGCACAGGCGCCAGCAGCCGCCGGCCGTCGGGCCCGGCGAGCTCGGTCCCGCCCGGGATGATGCGCAGCACCGTGAAGCCGCCGACCGTGTCGCCCTCGCCGACCACGACCCAGTTTCCATCCGGGGAGGCGAAGATCGCGGCACGGTAGTCGGGTCCCACGGCCACGCCGGCCAGCCGCGGCGGCGCCTGCTGCGCGGCCAACGGCCAGGCGGGAGCGAACGCCAGAACCCCGGCCAGCACGGCAAGCCCGCACCGCCACCGCAACGGCCGCACCGCCAGGACCCTCTTCCCTTCCGGCTTCATGCCCCGCCGCACAAGGATTACCCCTCTATCCCGGACCCCTCCCACAAGGCGAGGGTCCCGGGAAGAACATACGCCGGATCGGGTTCTTCTTGCCGGTCCCTTGTGGAAGACGGGCGGCCCAGAGGGCCGCCCGTCCGGCTCAATGCGCCAGAACCTGCGTGCCTTCCGTGTGGACGGCTTCAAGCTGCTGGGGATCCAGGCCGAGCGCCTGCAGGATCGTCGGCGCGATCTGCGTCGTGTAGCTCACCGTCGGAACATTTTCCTGCCGCAGTCGGGGCGAGGAGAGCATCAGCGCCACATTGCGGTCGTCGTTCGAGAAGCCACCATGCTCCGCCAGCTTGCTGCCGCCGGTGCAAATCGCGCCGTGGGTCGTAATGGCGATGAAGTCGGGCACCCGGCTGTTGCTGAACGGGTCGCCATACAGCGCCGTCAGCGACGTCGGCGGCTTCAGCGCCGGCGGCGTCTGCGGCGTCGTCACCACCGTCAGCGACGTGCGGTCGAGCAACTCGGCGATGTGCAACTGGGTGGCATTCGCCAGGATATAGGCCTTGGCGGCTTCATAATTCGCCTTCTGCAACTCGGGGGCCAGCCACACCAGCGCCTCGTCGTCGCAAATCTCGAAGCCATGCGTGCCGAAGCCCGGCGTGCTGGCGTACGGCGCGTCCGAGATCGCCACCCGGTCGAGCACGTTGATCGGAGACTGGCCGTGCTTGGCGCTGATGATGATCAGCGTGGACGAGGCGAGGTCCTTGGCCTCCAGCTCCCTTTCGAACCTGCCGATCGCCGCGTCCACGAACTCGAACTCCAGCGTCAGCGCGTTGCCGGGGGTGGCATTGGCGTCGGTGTAGCCGCCCGTCAGGGTCTTGTCGGTGTCGGCGTTGCCGGCTTTGGCCAGCTTCTGACCGACGCTGACCGCCTGGAAGTTCATGCCGAAGATCGCCGGCACCGGAGCGTGCGCGGTGCGCGTGCTGTTGTAGCCGTCGATCCAGTTCAGCACCGCATTGACCTTGAGCATGTCGTAGGTGCGAACCCCGGTGAAGCTCTTGGTATAGTCGTCGCCGGTTTGCGCGCCGGGATCGAGCGTATCCTGCGAGTTGATTTCCGGCGCGAACAGCTCGTCGAGGCCGCGGCCGGACGGGCCGCTCAGATCCTCGTAGGCCGGGTGCTTGTCGGACCAGGCCGTGCGGTAGCCGGCCGCCTTGATGATTTCGAAGATCGTGTTGGTGCGCACATATTCGTGCGGATACACCGGCACGCATTTGCCGGCCACGATGTGGCGCTGCATGTTGTCCGGATCGAGCTGGGTATAAACCTGACCAAGCGTTCCGCCGCCGGTGTAGTCGGCGACCAGCGCGGTCGAGAAATTGTAGCTTTTATCCAGCGCCTCGAAATTGGTGACTTCGGTGCCCGGATTGCCGGTGCAACCGGCATCGGGCAGGCCCTGGCTGGTGTAGTACGCCTTGGACGGATACTCCTCGCGGTCATAGCTGTCGTCGTAGAACAGCCCGGCCGTCTTTGGCGAGGCGCCGGTGACCTGCGCCAGCATGCCCGGATAGCTGTCCGACGGCGCGGTGGTGAAGGCATTCGGGTAGATGATGCCGTTGCGGGCGAGCATGCCGATATTGCTGACCGGATGCTTCTCGATCCAGTTCGCGAGGTCGATCGCGTGCATACCGTCGACGCTGATCAGCAGGACATGCCTGTAGGTGCTGCCAAGAGCCGGGTTAAAGCCGGCATCGCCGGCGCGGGCGGATTGGCCGCCGACCGCAATCAGCGCGGAGGCGCCGACGGCGGTGGATAGCAGCGAGCGACGAAACGCGTGCATGACAGAATCCCTCGAGGCTTGGTTGAAAGCGGGGCTGTTGAAAGCGGACCTCCGGCGGAGGTGGATATCGTTAACCAATGATCGGCTACGGAAATTTGACAGAATGATGTCGGAATTTTTATGGATTCAACTTGGACGAACCTGGTTGGGCGTTCCGTTGCAAAGCTCGGAAGCCGTTTGAGCGCCTCGTGGATGGAGCGCGCCTCTGATAACGATGAT
The DNA here is from genome assembly GCA_963709085.1 of uncultured Alphaproteobacteria bacterium. Taxonomy (GTDB): domain Bacteria; phylum Pseudomonadota; class Alphaproteobacteria; order Acetobacterales; family Acetobacteraceae; genus Rhodovastum. The sequence goes on along the minus strand of CAVPVB010000007.1, from coordinate 457,635 downwards.
CACGGCAACATGAGCGACCCGCTCCATCAGCCGCCGATCTGCGCCAGCGCCGCGACGATCGGTGCCGGCGAGAGGCGGACCAGCCCGGCATAGGGCATGCTCATCTGCAAAATCAGGAAGATGGCGCTGGCCACCGAAAGCCCGCCCATGACCAGCGCCGTCGTGACGGTCGCGTTCAGCCGCGTGAACAGGCCGAAACCTAGGAACAGCAAGGCGATCCAGAACACCAGGATGGTCAGCAACGGCCAGCTCAGCGCGTTGCCGACCTGCTGCAGCATCAGCAGCCGCGCCGAACCGATGGCGGAGGCGACCGTGATGGCTTCACTCTGCAATTGCCGCTGCCGCTCGGTCTGCGGCGAGAGGGCACGCGTCAGGCGGGCCAGCGAGGCGACCTGGTCGGCCGCCCCGGCGCCGATGCTGATGGCCGGCCCGCCGCCCTGCGGCCAGGCGTTCCGGTAGGCATCCTCGACCCCCTGGCGCAGCCGGGCCCGGACATCCCTGGTTTCGGGGCCGTATTCCGCCAGCGCGGCGTCGAGCCGGACGATGTCCACGCACTGGGTCTGCAACTCGGCGCTCTGGGTGTCGTAGAAGCTCTTCGAGGAGGCAATCAGCAGGCCGAGCACCAGGGCGGCCATGGTGGCCACCAGGCCCAGCACCAGCTTTATCACGTCACGGGAGTCGCCGCTCAGATGGTCCTTGGGCAGGCGCGGACCCAGGGTCGCGCCGAACAGGGCCGCGCCGACGGCAATGGCGAACACCGCGCCGGGAACCACGACGCTGTTCAACATGCGGCACCTGGGCGGCGTGGATCGGACCGGTTTCGTCGCATGGCGAAAGTCCCCCCGGCAGACGGGCCTGACGATCGGGTGAAGGAAGGCCAGGGGCTCTGCCCCTGGACCCCGCTAAGGGCGGAGCCCTTAGAACCCATTCGTTTTAAGGCTTTTGGCAAGAGGGGGGTGAGGAGAAGCCGTAGCTCCTCCTCACCCCCTTCTTGCCAAAAGCCTTAAAGTGATGGGGTCCAGGGGCCTCTCGGCCGTCGCGCCGAAGGCGCGCTACGCGCGACGGCGGGTCCAGGGCAGAGCCCTGGCCTTCCTTCACCCGATCGCCCCGCCGCCGCGGGCGAAAAAGCAACGACGCGGCGCGAAAAATGCACGCGGACTCCCATATGCCGGGACAACCCCGTGCACGGCGTGCGGGAAGCGGAAAGAAGCCGGGTGCATGATCATTGTCCATCATCTCAACGATTCGCGCTCCCAGCGCATCCTCTGGCTGCTGGAGGAACTCGGGCTGGAGTACGGCGTGGAAAAATACCTGCGCGACCCGGCGACGCTGCGCGCGCCGGCCGGACTGCGCACGCTGCATCCGCTCGGTAAACTGCCGGTGATCGTCGATGGCGAGCTGACGCTCGCCGAATCCGGGGCGATCGTCGATTACATCCTGGAGCGCTACGGCCAGGGCCGGCTGGTGCCGCCCGCCGGCACGCCGGAACGGCTGCGTTACCGGTACTGGATGCACTACGCCGAGGGCTCGGCGATGACGCCGCTGCTGGTCAAGCTGATCTTCGACCGCATTGAAACCGGCCCGGTGCCATTTTTTGTCCGCCCGGTGGTGCGCGGGCTCGCCCGCAGCGTGAAGGGCAAGTTCGCCCAGCCGGAAATCGACCGCCATCTCGATTTCCTGGAATCCGAACTCGGCCGCAGTGCCTGGTTCGCCGGCGAGGAACTGACCGGGGCCGATATTCTGCTGAGCTTCCCGCTGCAGATCGCGGCGGCGCATGGCGGGCTGGATGCCGGCCGGCCGCGCCTGACCGCCTTCCTGGAGCGCGTGGCGGCACGGCCGGCCTGGCGGCGCGGGGTGGAGCGCGGCGGCGCCTACCGCCTCTGACCGGCCCCCTTCTGCCCGGTCCCCTCTGACCAAACCGGGGAGTGTCGTAATATCCTTGCAATGTGCCGCCGCACGGAGTGTGATTTGCACGAGGGTATGTACATGCTTATTTCGACACATCCTGCGCTCCCGGACGCCGGCCCGGTACCGGGGCCTTCGCCGGACCGCCCGGAATGACGCAGCCTTCCGCCAGGACCGCCAGTCCGAAAGATGGCACCAGCAAGCCGCTGGTGCTGGTGGTGGACGACCGCACCGACGTTGCCGCCACGCTGGCCACCATGTGCCAGACGCTCGGCTTCCGCGCCGTGGCCGCCAGCGACGGCGAGCCGATCCGCGTGCTGCTCGACCGCTTCCGCCCCGACTGCCTGATCCTCGATATCATGATGCCCGACGAGGATGGCTATGAGGCGCTGAAAGAAATCGCCTTCTTCGATCCGCGCATCGCCGTGCTGCTGGTGACGGGCTACGGCGATACCTGGCTGCGCATGGGCGTGACGCTCGGGCGGGCGCAAGGGTTGCAGCTCGTGCAGGCCGCCGCCAAGCCGGTGCGCACCGAGGAAATCCGCCAGTTCCTCGCCAGCGCCGCGGCCCATCGCGCTGCCGGCAAGGATGACCCGGCCTGAGAGAAGTCGGCCTGAAATAAAATTGGTCTGAAATAAAATTGGTCTGAAATAAAATTGGTCTGACCAGGGCGGCGCCGCCCCGATGCGGTCACGTATCGTCAGGGACCGTCGCACACCAGCACGTAGCCGGCACCGCGCACGGAATGGATCAGCCGCTTCGCAGGGTCGTCATCGGCCAGCTTGCGGCGCAGGCTGAAGATCAGCTGGTCGATGCTGCGCTCGTCCCGCCGCAAGGGGCGCCGCAATGCCACGGCGGACAGCGTCTCGCGCGACACCGGCTCGCCGGCCGCCTCCAGCAGGGCCTGCAGGGCGGCGAATTCGGCCGCGGTCAGCGCCAGCGGGCAATCGGCCGCGTCGAGCACCGAACGCCGTTGCAAATCCACCTTGAACGACCCGACCCGGTGCACCGGCGGCGGCGACCGTAGCGCCAGGGCGCGGCCCTGGGTGCGCCGGTGCACCGCGCGGATGCGGGCCACCATTTCGCGCAACTGAACCGGTTTGGCGATGTAGTCGTCGGCGCCCAGTTCCAGGCCGACCACCCGCTCGGTCTCTCCGGCGCGGCCGGAGACGACGATGATGCCGCAATCCTGCCCGTTCCAGAGCCAGGCTGATCAGCGCCACGCCATTGGTATCGGGCAGTTCCAGATCGACCAGCACCACGTCGGGGGCGAAACTTTTCTTCAGCTCCATGCCCTGCGCCCCGGTCGATGCCCAGGCGGTTCGCATGCCGGAACGCTCCAGGAAGCACTGGAAGGTTTCCGCCACCTCAACGTCGTCCTCGATGAGGAGCACGCGGGGCATGGCAAGAGGCGCTGGCTCGTCGGGCATTGCGTTCACGGAAATGTGCACCATCAGTGCCTGCCATGCCGTTGCTGCACAATTGTGATGTTGTCGCGCCGTTGCAGTTCGGATGCACGCCCTCATTTCCTGACGTTGCAGGAAAGTGATTGACAAACGATATCAAGCGCTTTGCAGCCGGTGGTTGCGGTAGCGTTGGCAATACGCCGGGGAGGATGTATTTCCCTGGCCTTCCGGCATTCGATTCGTGGCCGGGAAAGGCGCCGCGTCCGCGGCGCAACGATGTTCGGAAATGTCAGGAACGGACCATGGGCGACCCTCTCCCTCGACCTGGTGGCGAAACCCTGCACGCCGGTGCGGCATCGCACCGCGATCGGCGAGGGGCTGACATGAGCCGCAGCCCGGCCCTCCCGGTTCGCCTGCTGGTCGCGGCCATGGCGCTGCTGATCGCAGCCGCGATCGGCCAGCTTTGGCTCGACCGTGCGGGCGGCTTCGCGGCGGTCGGGCGACTGACGCTGGCGGTGCTGGCGGTTGTGCTGGCGATGCTGGTGATTGTCTTGCGGCACATCCGGCGGCTGCAGGCGGCCGATTGCCGCCACACGCACCAGGAGGCGGCTTTGCTGGCCGACACGATGCGGGCGAAATCCGAGCTGGAACTGATCCTGTCCACCATTTCGGATGGCGTGTTCGTGCTCGATTGCGGCTGGAGCATCCGCTACGCCAACCCCGCCGCCGGCCGCTACCTGCAGCACAAGCGCGAGGCCATGCTGGGTGCCAATGTGTGGGACCTGCTGCCCGGGCTGCGCGACAGCGACGCGCGCCAGCGGCTGGAGGCGGCATCCGAACAGGACCAGGTCGCCGCGTTCATCAGCTTCTACCCGCCGCTGAACGCCTGGTTCGAGATGCGCGCCTATCCGTTCGCCAGCGGCATCACCGTGTATTTCCGCGACGTGACCACGCAGCGCGCGACCGAGGAAAAGCTGCGCCAGGTGCAGAAACTGGAGGCGGTCGGCCAGCTGACCGGCGGCATCGCGCACGACGTGAACAACATGCTGACGGTCATCCTGGGCAATTTGGAACTGCTCGCCATGCGCGCCGAGAACCGGCAGAACGGCGTTGCCGGGACCGAGTTCGGGCTGGACGATGATGCGGACGGCAAGCTCGACCTGACCCTGGCCGACGCCGCCTTGCGGGCCGGCGAAAGCGCCAGCCAGCTCATGCACCGCCTGCTCGCCTTCTCAAACCACAAGAAGCTGTCGCCGCAGCCGGTGGCGGTAAGCGAGCTGCTGCAGGGCCTGCAGCCGCTGATGCGCCGGACGATGAGCCAGCAGGTCAGCCTGCGCATGCACTGGCCGACCGGGCTGTGGCACGCGCTGGCCGACCGGGCCGAGCTGGAGAGCGCGATCCTCAACCTGTCGATCAATGCGCAGGACGCCATGCCGGGCGGCGGCACGCTGACCATCGAGGCGGCCAACCTGTCGATCAACGCCGATCAGGCCGCGGCGACCGGGCTCGACCATGGCGGCGACTTCATCATGATTTCGGTGACCGACACCGGCACCGGCATGCCGAAGGACGTGCTGGCGCGCGCCTTCGATCCGTTCTTCACCACCAAGGCGCCCGGCCGCGGCACCGGGCTCGGCCTGTCGATGGTATATGGCTTCGCGCGCCAGTGCGGTGGCCATGTGCTGATCGACAGCGAGCCCGGCCGGGGCACGATGGTGCGGCTGTACCTGCCGCGCACGCTGCCGGCGGCGGCGGCGGCCGGGCCTTTGCCGGCGCGAACCGGGGTGACCGGCGGCAGCGAAACCATCCTGCTGGTCGAGGACAACGATCTGGTGCGCGCCCATACCGACGCCATGCTGCGCAGCCTGGGCTATGCGGTGGTGGCCACGTCCGACGGCACGGCCGCAATGCGGGTGCTGGCCGAGGGGCCGCGCCCGGACCTGCTGCTGACCGACGTCATTCTCCCCGGCGGCATGACCGGCCGCGACGTGGCCGAGGCGGCGCATCGCGCCGTGCCGGGGCTGCGGGTGCTGTTCATCTCCGGCTATGCCGGCAACGTGCTGATGGAGAACGGGCGGCTGCCGCCGGGGGTGGAACTGCTGGGCAAGCCGTTCCGGCGCAGCGAGTCGGCGGCGCGCATCCGGGCGCAGCTGCAGGCGCGGCCGGCCTGACGACGGGGACGGCACGGCAACAAGGCAAGGACTACACAGAAGAAGAATAGCTTGCCTGCCGCCCCAAGAAGGAAAGCCGACTGTTTCACGCCCGGTAGATCAGGCGGACGGCTCCCCAATGGCGGCCACGGACCACGATGGGCGCACTGACATCCTTGAGCATGACCATCTGGTTATTGCTCAACCTGCGCCGATAGGTCTGGAGCAGGAAGGGTTGACGGTTGCCGACAGCGGCATGAACCGTGCGATCATTCCAGATGCGGCGATTGCGGCAATTGATTTCGTTCCACTCCGGATCGTCCGGCCGCTGCGGCTGGGAAAGTTTCCGGTGGTGGGTCGGCAGCCAGGCATTGCGGTCAAAGGCGCAGCAGGCCGAAATGCGCGGATCGTGCTGCAGAACCGCGTCCTGTATCGGCGGCAGCACCCGGTCGGTGAAGGGCAGGGATCGGGCGGTGTACTGGACCGGATTGGTACCTTGTACCGGTTGGTACTGGTCGTCGAACAGCTCCGCCTCGGCAATTTCGGATCGCGCCAAACCGTTCTCGAACGCCTGCTCAACCGCCGCCGCCGTTTCCCGGACACGGCGGATGAACGGCGTATCGGCGGTGTCGATGCCAAGCTCGTTGGTGCTGCGGATCAGCGCTTCCCCGAGGGTCAGAACCCCGGCGATCTGGTCGCGGCTCTGGCTCAAATTCCGATCCGTCTGGATGATGCCCGCGGACATCGCGGCCAGACGGTCGCGCACGCCGCCGACGCCCGTCCCGATCGCGCTGGCGGCCTGGCTGATTTGTTCGGCATGGTCGTCAATGGAGCCCATGGCCACGCCAACCGTGTCGATCACCGAGGCGATGGCATCGGTGCTTTCGGCGACCGCGGTGGCCTTGGTCGCCCCCGCGGCGCTCTGGGCGATCAGCTTCTGGGCCTGGTCATTGAGCAGACGCAAGGTGGCGTCGATTTCGGTGGTGGTGTCGGCGGTCTTGCGCGACAGCGCCTTCACCTCACTGGCGACCACCGCGAAACCGCGGCCGGCCTCGCCGGCCCGGGCCGCCTCGATGGTCGCATTGAGCGCCAGCAGATTGGTCTGGCCGGCGATGGCGTTGATGTTTTTGGCCGCGTGGCGGACCTGGGCCAGCGCGTCGCGCAATCCGCCGAGTTGCGCCTCGATGGCGGTCACCACGGTGGCCAGCGCCCGGATTTCGGCCAGCGCGCGCCGGACCTCCTCCTGCGACGCAATAACCGTATGCCGGGCATCGGCGACCACCGAACGGGCGGTGGCCGCGGTCTCGGCGATCCGGCTGCCATTGGCGGCGATTTCGGCGCTGGACTCCTGAAGGCCGACGAAATCAGCGGCCTGACCGGAGACGGCGGCAGCAAGATCTTCGACAGCGCCGTTGATGTCGGCCAGTTCGATGCCGAGCTTGCCGGATTCGGTTGCGATTCGTTCAATGATGGCGGGATTGAATGCTGGCGAACTGGACGTGGGCGCGGCCTCAACGCAGGGTCCGGGGCTGATCACCGCGACCGTATCGGCCGCCTGGACGTGATGATCCGGATTAGACAGCCATCCCAGTTTCCGCCGGACGGTGGCGCCGAGAGACACGTTGCTTCCCGCCATTGATCCTGCCTCTGTGGAATACTGACACAAATACTCACCAGCGGGTGAATTCCGGGTAAACAGCCGCGTCACGACAAGCCGCCCTCGACACCGGCAGCGCCCGGAAGGGGGCACCTCAGGGCAACCGGGTGAAGGAAGGCCAGGGCTCTGCCCTGGACCCGCCGTCGCGCGTAGCGCGCCTTCGGCGCGACGGCCGAGAGGCCCCTGGACCCCATCACTTGGAGGGTCTTGGGAAAGAGGGGGGTGAGGAGGAGCCGATGCATCTCCTCACCCCCCTCTTTCCCAAGACCCTCTAAACGAATGGGTTCTAAGGGCTCCGCCCTTAGCGGGTCCAGGGCAGAGCCCTGGCCTTCCTTCACCCCGATAGCCCTGGGGGGGTACCTTCCCGCCGGCCCCGCCAGACGCTAATCACAGATCCAACAGCATAACCGACAGGGAGCGACGGCCATGAGCGGGCTTGCCACCAGCTATGTCAGCGGCACCTCCACGGTGCCCCTGCTGGGCGAGACCATCGGGGCGCATTTCGACCGCACGGTTGCACGCTGGGGCGACCGCCCCGGCCTGATCGTCCGCCAGCAGGGCATCAACTGGAGCTGGCACGCGCTGGGCGAACGGGTCGATGGCTTTGCCGCAGGCCTGCTGGCGCTCGGGCTGCGGCCGGGCGAGCGCATCGGCATCTGGTCGCCCAACAATGCCGAATGGATAGTGACCCAGTTCGCCGCCGCCAAGGCCGGGCTGGTCCTGGTGAACATCAACCCGGCCTACCGGCTGACCGAGTTGGAATATGCGCTCAACAAGGTCGGCTGCCGGGCGCTGGTGACCGCCACCGCGTTCAAAACCAGCGACTACGCCGGCATGCTGACCCGGCTCGCGCCCGAACTGGCGCATGCCGTGCCGGGCCGGCTGCGGGCGGAAAAACTGCCGACGCTGGAACTGGTCATCCAGATCGGCGCGCGCACCATTCCGGGCGCGCTGGCCTTCGAGGACATCGCCGCCCTCGGCGGCCCGGCCGAGCGGGCGCAGCTGGCCGGGCTGGCGCACACGCTGCAGTTCGACGACCCGATCAACATCCAGTTCACCTCCGGCACCACCGGCGCGCCGAAGGGGGCCACCCTCACCCACCACAACATCCTCAATAACGGGTTCTTCGTCGGCGAGGCGATGCGGCTGACCGAGCAGGACCGGATGTGCATCCCGGTGCCGCTGTACCACTGCTTCGGCATGGTGATGGGCGTGCTGGGCTGCCTGACCCATGGCACCGCCATGGTGTTCCCCGGCGAGGGGTTCGACCCGCTGGCCACGCTGCAGACCGTGGCCGAGGAACGCTGCACCGCGCTGTACGGCGTGCCGACCATGTTCATCGGCCAGCTCGATCACCCGGAATTCGCCCGCTTCGACCTCAGCGCGCTGCGCACCGGCATCATGGCCGGCGCGCCCTGCCCGATCGAGGTGATGCGCCGCTGCATCGAGGTGATGCATTTGCGCGATATCACCATCGCCTACGGCATGACGGAAACCAGCCCGGTCAGTTTCCAGACCACGCCGGACGACCCGATCGAGCGGCGCGTCTCCACCGTCGGCCGGGTGCATCCGCATCTGGAGGTGAAGATCGTCGATGCCAACGGAAAACTGGTGCCGCCGGGAACGCCGGGCGAGCTTTGCACCCGCGGCTATTCGGTCATGCTCGGCTACTGGGACGACCCCGAACGCAGCGCGCAGGCGATCGACCGGGCCGGCTGGATGCACACCGGCGATCTGGCCACCATCGATGCCGAGGGCTATTGCGCCATCGTCGGGCGGATCAAGGACATGGTGATCCGCGGCGGCGAGAACGTGTATCCGCGGGAAGTGGAGGAATTCCTCTACCGGCATCCGAAAATCTCGGATGTGCAGGTATTCGGCGTGCCGGACCCCAAATATGGCGAGGAACTCTGCGCCTGGGTGCGGCTGCGCGAGGGCGAGAGCATGACGGAGGAGGATGTGCGCGAATTCTGTCGCGGCCAGATCGCCCACTACAAGGTGCCGCGCTTCGTGCGCTTCGTGGACGACTTCCCCATGACGGTGACCGGCAAGATGCAAAAATTCCTGATGCGGGCGCGGATGGAGCAGGAATTGCGCGGCGGCAGTGGCGAGTGACGACGCCCCGCCCCATCGCCGCCGTCGTGTTCGACATGGACGGCACGCTGATCGACAGCGAGAGCGTCTATCGCGCGGCCCTGGTGCAGGCGCTGGGCGATGTCGGGCTGGCGGCGGACGCGGCGTTCCTGCACGGGCTGAACGGGCTTGCCGGACCCGCGGTGACCGCGCGCATCCAGGCGCGGTTCGGCGCGGATTTACCCGTCGAGGCATTCCGCCGCCACTACATCGCCCATCGCGACGCGCTGGCGGCGAACGGCATTCCGCTCAAGCCGGGGGCGGCGGAAGCCCTGCACTTCGTCGCCGGGCGCGGGCTGAAGCTGGCGCTGGCGACCTCCTCGCACCTGGCCTCGGCGCTGGAGCATCTGGGCCGGCTGGAGGTGCTGGCGCATTTCGACGTGCTGGTCACCCGCGAGGACGTGGCGCGGCCGAAGCCGTTCCCCGACGTGTTCCTGACCGCCGCCGAGCGTCTGGGCGTGGCGGCGGCGGATTGCCTGGCGGTGGAGGACTTGCCCACCGGCGTGCTGGCGGCGCTGGCGGCCGGGATGATGACGGTGATGGTGCCCGACGTGGCGCCGCCAACCGCGGAGATGCGGATGCGCTGCGTGGCGGTGCAGGCCAGTCTGCTCGAACTGCCCGGGCTGTTCCCGGTCTGACCGCCGGCACGCGGCCGTTTAGTGCGGAATGCCCTGCTCCGCGTCCAGCAACGCCTGAACGGGCACCAGAATCAGCCCGCGACTTGGCCGGTCGAGATCGACAACCATCATGATCAGCACAGCGATCGTAACGGCCATGATCAGGTTGGGCAGGCGCCGCCGGGCGCCGGTAACCCCGGCGTTGTAGCCGGCGAACCCCATTGCCACCATCGCGACGCCGATCAGCAGGAACATGACCGTAACCGGCACGTGGTAGCGCAGGGCCGTGAGCCGGCTTTCATGAATGTTGTTCATCTCATTCAATGAGGCGACGAAGCGATAGGCCGGCAACGACTGCGGCGCCGCCGCGGTAACCGCCACCGCCTGCTGCCACAGGCGGGATTGGAGGTCCGTTGAATGCGCAACGTCCCGTTCCAGCTTCGTGGGGTCGTAGGAAGCGCCGAGCGCGACCCGGACCGCCGCATATTCCCGCAGCAGGCTGAGGATGGGTTCCTGCGCCGGTTGCGGCAGCATCAGGGCGAAGTTCGCCGTGCTGCCGATCGCATTGGCCTCCTGCAAAACCATGTCCCGGCGGACGTCAAAGCGGGACAGCGCGATCGAGAAACTGAACGCGAGCAGCAGCGCGAGCAGGCCGAGCGCGGCCCCCGTCAGCGTTCCGATATCCGAACCCTCGGCATCGGCCCGGCGAAACCGAAGGCCGATCCAGTTGCCCAGTTCGGCGGCGCCCGCGATGAGAATGCCGGTCATGGGATAGAGGAACGCCAGGTCGAGCCCATACAGCCATTCGAAAACCACCCTCACGCCCCCCGCGCTACATCCCCCCCCGCGCTACATGCCGAGCGCGCGGCGGTAGACGTCCAGCAATGTCTCGGCCTCCTCGACCTCGGCCGGCTCCTTCTTGCGGATCGAAATGAGCTGGCGGATCACCTTCACGTCGAAGCCGGCACTCTTGGCCTCGGCATAGATGTCCTTGATGTCGCTGGACAACGCCTTGCGCTCCTCCTCGAGGCGCTCGATACGCTCGACAATGCTGCGCAGCCGGTCGGCGGCGATGTTGCCCCATTGGGCGTTTTCCGATCCGGCCTCCTGGCCAGTGGCATCCTTCGCGGCGGCAGCGGGACGAGCCATGCGCAAATCAACTCCTGAACGGGCGGGCGGGATTACCGGCCCACCCAACCGCGGTCAATGGGCGAAGGGCGAAGGAAACAAGGCCAGGGGCTTTGCCCCTGGACCCCACCAAGGGCCGAGAGGCCCCTGGACCCCGTCACTTGGACAGTTGTTATGAGAGGGGGGTGAGGTGAGATACCGATGCATCTCCTCACCCCCCTCTCATAACAGCTGTCTAAAAGTAATGGGTTCCAAGGGCCTCTCGGCCCTTGGCGGGTCCAGGGCAGAGCCCTGGCCTTGCTTCCTTCACCCCCCGCTCAATGTCCCGGGTTGGCGCGGGCGAGGGCGGCTTTTTGTTCTTCCGTTGCCTCCGTCTGGTATTTGGCTCGCCACTCCGGGTAGGGCATGCCGTAGATGATCTCCCTTGCGTCCGGTTCGGCGAGGTCGATGCCGTGTTCGGCGGCGGCTTCGGCGTACCAGCGGCTGAGGCAGTTGCGGCAGAAGCCGGACAGGATCATCAGGTCGATATTCTGCACATCGGTGCGCGCGCGCAGGTGCTGCACCAGCCGGCGAAATGCTGCGGCCTCCAGTTCGGTCCGGGTCTGCGGGTCGAATTCGGGTGCCGGCATGGGGTTTCCTCCTGTTTCATGCCCCCGACATGGCGCAAGCGGCTGAGGTTCGCCATACTCCGTTGCGGCGACGCGTCGGGAGGAAAACAGCATATGGGATGGGACGACGGACGGGCCAGGGCGGCCCTGCGGCAGGTGTTCGATGCGGCGGTCGCCGCCGCCGACCCGCGCCGCGTGCTCGCCCGCCATCTGCCGCCCCTTCCGGTGGGTCGCGTCGTCGTGGTCGGCGCCGGCAAGTCCGCCGCCATCATGGCCGCCGCGGTCGAGGAGGCCTGGCCCGACGCTGACCTGCAGGGCGTGGTGGTGACACGCTACGGCCATGCCGTACCGACCCGGCGGATCGAAGTGATCGAAGCCGCCCATCCGGTGCCCGATGCCAACAGCGAGGCCGGCGCGCGCCGCGTGCTGGACAGCGTGCGCGGACTCGGGCCGGATGATCTGGTGCTGGCGCTGATCTCGGGCGGCGCGTCGTCCCTCATGGCGCTGCCGGCGGCGGGGATTGCGCTGGCGGACAAGCAGGCGGTGAACCGCGCCTTGCTCGCCTCCGGCGCAACGATTGCGGAGATGAACTGCGTGCGGAAGCACCTGTCCGCCATCAAGGGCGGCCGGCTGGCGGCCGCGGCGGCGCCGGCACCGGTGGTGACGCTGGCGATCAGCGACGTGCCGGGCGACGACCCGGCGGTGATCGGCAGCGGGCCGACCGTGCCCGACCCGACAAGCTTCGCCGACGCGCGCGCCCTGCTGGCCCGCTACGGCATTTCGCCCTCGCCCGCGGTGGCGGCACGGCTGGCCCGCGATGACGACGAGACGCCCAAACCCGGCAGCCTGCCGCAAGCCGCGTTTCAGCTGATCGCCACCCCCGCGATGGCGCTGGCAGCGGCGGCAGCGGCGGCGCGCGGGCTCGGGCTGGCACCGCTGGTGCTGGGCGATGCGCTGGAAGGCGAAAGCCGGGAGATGGGCACGGTCATGGCCGGCATCGCCCGCTCGGTCGCGACCCACGGGTTGCCGCTGGCCCCCCCTGCCCTGCTGCTTTCGGGCGGGGAAACCACGGTGACGATTCGCCACGGCCTGGCCGGGCGGGGCGGGCGCAACACCGAGTTCTTGCTCGGGCTGGCGCTGGCGCTGGCCGGCGCGCCTTGCATCTGGGCCGCCGCCGGCGACACCGACGGCATCGACGGCACCGAGGACGCCGCCGGCGCCATCGTGACGCCGGATACGCTGACGCGCGCCCGCGCCGCCGGGCTCGACCCGCGCGCCGTGCTGGACGGGCATGACAGTTACGCCCTGTTCGACGCCATCGGCGATCTCATCCGCACCGGACCAACGCTGACCAATGTGAACGACGTCCGCGCCGTCCTGGTCGCCTGACTCCAACCTCCAAGGAAACATGATGTCCGCACGCGTGAGAGTACGCCGCCGCCGCCGCACGAAAATCATCGCCACGCTCGGCCCCGCCAGCTCGACGATGGAGGTGCTGACGCGGCTGTTTCTGGGCGGGGCGGACGTGTTCCGGCTGAACTTCTCGCACGGCACGCACGAGGACCACGCCGCCCGCATCGTCCTGATCCGCGAGCTGGAGCGGCAATTCGACCGGCCGATCGGTATCCTGGCCGATGTGCAGGGGCCGAAGCTGCGGGTCGGCCGGTTCCAGGGCGGGCGGGTGCAGTTGCAGACCGGGCAGCCGTTCCAGCCTCGACCTCAATGCGACCCCCGGCAATGTCCGCCGGGTCAACCTGCCGCACCCCGAAATCATCGAGGCCGCCGCCATCGGCACGACGCTGCTGCTGGATGACGGCAAGCTGCGCCTGCGGGTGGTGCATAAGCGCGCCGGCGCGCTGGAGACCGAGGTGACGGTCGGCGGCCCGCTCTCGGACCGCAAGGGCGTCAACGTGCCTGACGTGGTGCTGCCGATCCCGGCGCTGACGGTGAAGGACCACGAGGACCTGACCTTCGCGCTCGGGCACGGCGTCGATTTCATCGGCCTGTCCTTCGTGCAGCGGCCGGAAGACGTGGCCGAGGCGAAGGAAATCGCCGCCGGGCGGGCCTGGATCATGACCAAGATGGAAAAGCCGCAGGCGCTCGACAACCTCGATGCGATCATCGCCCTGTCGGACGCGGTGATGGTGGCGCGCGGCGACCTCGGCGTGGAACTGCCGCCCGAGGAGGTGCCGCTGGCGCAGAAGCGCATCGTGCGGGCGGCGCGCCAGGCCGGCAAGCCGGTGGTGGTGGCCACCCAGATGCTGGAGAGCATGATCACCGCCCCGGCGCCAACCCGGGCCGAGGCCTCCGACGTGGCGACCGCGGTGTTCGACGGGGCCGACGCCGTCATGCTGTCGGCCGAAACCGCGGCCGGTCAGTTCCCTTATGAGGCGGTGAACATCATGGACCGGATCGTGGCCCGGGTGGAGGAGGATTCGGGCTGGCGGGCGATGGTGGAGGCGTCGCGGCCGGCGCCGGAGCGCTCGGTTGCCGGGGCGATCGCGGCGGCGGCGCGGCAGATTGCCTCCACCGTGGGGGCGGCGGCGATCTGCACCTTCACCGACTCGGGCAGCACCGCGCTACGGGCAGCCCGCGAGCGGCCCGAGGCGCCGGTGTTGAGCCTGACCCCGTCCGAGGCCACGGCCCGGCGCCTCTCGGTGGTATGGGGCGTGCATGCGATGGTATCGCCCGACACGCATTCGATGAGCGAGACGGTCGCCCGGGCGACCAGGCTGGCGCAACAGGAAGGCTTCGCGCCGCCCGGCAGCGAGGTGGTGGTCATCGCCGGCGTCCCGTTCGGGCAGCCCGGCACCACCAACGCGCTGCGGGTGGCGCGGGTTAAGTAACGGACGGGGGGAAGTCGCGGGGGATCAGCCCTCCGCGTGCTCCTCATCTGCAGCGGGGCCGGGGCCGGGATCGGGAAGGCCCGCGTCCAAGGCCGCCTTGCGGCGGGCGGCGGCCTCTTCCTTCTCGCGCCGCTTGGCGTCCTGCTTGGCCTGCTTGGCCCGGGTGCGTTCGGCACGTTGCTGATTGTAGTTGGGCTTGAAAGCCATGGAATCCTTCCCGACGGGCACAGACGCCTTGCATCCCGCCTGTACGATGAGAAACGCCCGCGCGGTGATACAGGGCGCGGTCAGGACAGGGTGTTCCCATGCCTGCGCCCCGCTGTCCACAAGCGCGATGCAAGAATCCCGATCACGGCCGGTTCACTTAGGCCCGGCTTCACTTCGTCCCGGCAGCGGCGCGCTCGCGGGCCAGCAGCGCCTGCTTGCGCGGGAGGCCCCAGCGATAGCCGGTCAGCGACCCGTCGGCCCCCACCGCCCGGTGACAGGGCACGGCGAGCGACACCGGATTGACCGCGCAGGCCCGCCCCACCGCCCGCACCGCCGCCGGCGCCCCCGCCATGCCGGCGAGCTGGGCATAGCTGCGGGTCTCGCCCGCCTGGATAAGGCGCAGCGCCGCCCACACCCGTAGTTGAAACGCGGTGCCGCGCAGGTCGAGCGGCAGTTCCAGCCCCGCCGTCGGTTCCTCCAGGAAATCCAGCACCGCCCGCAGCGTGCCGGCGAGCCCGGCATCGTCGGCGACCACGCTTGCCTGCGGGAACCGGTGGCACAGATCGCCCATCAGCGCCGCGTCGGGCTCGGCAAATCCGAGGAAGCAGACGCCTTTCTCCGTGGCGCCGACCAGCAGGCGGCCGAACGGGCAATCGGCGAAGGCGGTGCGGATGGTCTCGCCGGCCCCGCCGCGGCGCAGCGCGCCCGGGGTCATGCCGAGCAGGCGGCCGGGGTGCTCATAGACCCGCGATTCCGAGCCGAACCCGGCGCCGCTCACCGCGTCGGCCACCCGGGCGCCGCCGTGCAGGGCGGCCTGCAGGCGCCGGGCGCGCACGCCCTCGGCGTAGCTGCGCGGGGTCAGGCCGGTATGGTCCTTGAACATCCGCAGGAAATGGAAGCGCGAATAGCCGGCGCGCGCCGCCAGGCGGTCGAGCGAGGGAATGGTCGCCTCGGTCTCGATGAAGGCACAGGCGTCGCGCACCACCGCGCGGGCCAGGGCGGCCCGCTCGCCGCGCGGATCGCAGCGGCGGCAGGCGCGAAACCCGGCGGCCTCGGCGGCGGGCACGTCGGCGAAAAAGCGCACATTCTCCCGCTTCGGCGGCGGCGCCGGACAGCCGGGGCGGCAGTAGATGCCCATGGTGGCGACGCCATAGAGGAAATCCGCCCCCGCCATGCGGCGGCGGACCAGGTCCCAGCGTGGGTCTTCGATGGTGCTCATGGCGGGAAGATGGGACGATGCGCGCATTGCTGCCATCCGGAGCTTGCGGCGGCAAAAAGGAAGGCCAGGGCTCTGCCCCATAGGCGCGAAGATAAGGCGCATCGAATCCTTTGGCGGGGCGTAGCCCCGCACCCCACCAGGGCTTCGCCCTGGACCCACCAAGGGCCTTGGCCCTTGGAACCCATTGATTTCTTGAAGAATGGGGTCAAGGGGGCCACTGCCCCCTTGCGGGTCCAGGGCAGAGCCCTGGCCTTGCCTTTCGCTTATCTTCGCGCCTATGGGGCTCTGCCCTGGCCTTCCTTCCAGTCCGCCCCCGAAACGCAGTTTGGGTTGCGAGGGCGCGCCCAGTCTGCCAGTCCTGCTGGCACTCTGCCGATCGAGTCGCTGGAAAAGGGATTCCCATGCGCCGTCTCCTGCTCGCCTTCGCCGCCACCGCCATGCTGGCCGCGTGTTCCTCCGATGATGCCGCGAAGAGCGGCGGCGCCGGAGCCACGGCCGGCGGTCCCGGCACCGAAGGCACCGGCGTGGGCGGCGTCGACAGTTCGTCGCTCGGCGGGTCCGGCGGTTCGGAGGCCGGCGGCCCGCACATGCTGGCCCCCGGCGTGCCCGACCGCGTGCTGTTCGATACCGACCGCTCGACGCTGGCGCCGGACGCGCAAAGCACGCTGGACCGTCAGGCCGGCTGGCTGCAGCAGAACCCGCGCATCGCCGTGCAGATCGCCGGCAACGCCGACGAGCGCGGCACCGAAGAATACAATCTGGCGCTCGGCCAGCGGCGCGCCAACACGGCCCGCGATTATCTGGTGCTGAAGGGCGTGCAGGGCGGCCGGATCACCACCATCAGCTACGGCAAGGACCGGCCGACAGCGCTGGGCTCCAACCCCGAAGCATGGGCGCAGAACCGCAACGCCATCACTTCGCCGCGATAGTCGCCCTGTTCCGCCGCGACGCCGTTCTTATGCGGGCGTCATGGGTGCATACCTGCGCGTTACCGGGTGGGGCGTAATCCCGATACCATAATACTGCGCTTTGAACTGTCGGCACGCCCCCCCACAAGGGAGAAAGCCATGTTCGATGCGAAGGCCCTGCTCAATTCCCTGCTCGGCGCCCAGGGCGCCAGCGCCGTCACCAGCGCCCTGGAGAATGCCCGATCCGCGGCCTCCAGCGCCGCCGACCGGACCCAGGCCGGGCTGCAGGGGACGCAGGCGGGAGAGGCGTTCGGCCAGGCCCGCCAATATGCCAGCGATCACCCGGAGCAGGCGCTGGCCGGCGCCGGAGCGCTCACCGCCCTGTTGCTCGGCACCGGCGCCGGCCGCCGGATCGGCGGAACGGCGTTGGAGGTTGGCGGCATCGCGGCGGTCGGCGGCCTTGCCTACAAGGCGTTCACCAACTGGCAGAACGGCAAGCCGCTGATGAACGGCGTGCCGGGTCTGCATGAACTCACCCCGCCGCCCGCCTCGGGCTTCACCGCCGAGGAGCAGAGCCAGGACAATGTCCGCACCATCCTGCTGGCCATGATCGCCACCGCCGCCGCCGATGGCACGGTGGACCCGGCCGAACGCGCCCGCATCACCGGCGAGCTGAAGAAATCCGGCCTGGAATCCGAGGCCGCCGGCTTCCTCGATGCCGCCATCGCCAACCCGGCCACACCGTCGACAATCGCCGCCCGGGTCGGCGGCAACCAGAAGCTGGCGACGCAGGTCTATGCCGCCGCGTCACTGGTGGCCGAGCCCGCCAACGCGCGGGCACGGGACTATCTCGGCCGGCTGGGCACGGCGCTCGGGCTTTCGCCCGATCTGATGGCCCATCTGGAAGCGGCGACGACGGCGGCGGCGCGCGCCGCCTGAGCGCTGGTTTCATACCGGCGCCGGCATGGGTATTCTCGCGCACCGCCCGGTGGGGCGGGCGCGAGGTGACCTGTGGCGGACGAGGAAAAGCCCTGGATCGAGCGCCATTGGGGCCATGTGATCGGCAGCCACGCTTGGCTGCGTGCGCGTCTGGGCCTGCCACGCCTCTTGGCGCTCGGCGCGCTGGTCGCTGTTGTTCTGGGATGGTGGTACTGGGACGACTTGGCAAAGAAGCCGGGGATCGCGCCCACTGCTGCAGCGATCGAGGCGTGGCTGCATCCTCCCAAGTCGATCGTACCGGCGCGCGCGGACCGGCTGACCATTGCAATCGCCCATCTGGAGAAGGACACGAATGGGCAGCAAGAAACGCTGCTGCGTGACGAACTCGCCAATGGCTTCGAAGGGGCCGACACCAAGGGTATCGACCGAACCATCGCAGTACCGGATGCTGAGACCGACCAGGCGGCGCTGGAAAAGGCGACCGAAGAGGCGCACCACCTGCTGCGCGAAGTCCGGCGCGGACGTGCTGCTCTGGGGCCGCGTGCTGGGAAGCGGCGATCGGCCGCAGATGCGGCTTTACTGGACGCCCGCCCACGCCATGGACGGTCCGAAGTCGACTGACCGCTATCAGATAACCGAGACCCTCGCCCTGCCGCCGCTGTTCTGGAATGATCTTCGGCAGGTGCTCGGGCTGCTGGTGCAGTCCCGGCTCGCGGCGTTGGCCGACGAGTTGAACGGCCGTTACGCCGCAGACAGGCTGGCCCTGCTGATCGACCAAGTACGCAAGCTGTTGCAGGCGCCGCAGGGAAGCTGGCCGGCCGAGACGGAAGCCGGCGTGCGGTTTGCATTCGCTGGGGCGCTGCAGACCTATGGCGAGCAGGCCGGCCACAACGGGGCACTCTCCGAAAGCGCCGCTTCCTACCGGCAGGTTCTTTCCGCCTGGACCCGCGACCGCGTGCCGCTCAACTGGGCGGTGACCCAGAACAACCTCGGCAACGCGCTGGAGGGGCTCGGCGAGCGCGAGAGCGGCACGGTGCGGCTGCAGGAGGCGGTCGACGCCTACCGCCTCGCCCTGCAGGAACGGACCCGCGACCGCGTGCCGCTCGAATGGGCGGGGACCCAGAACAACCTCGGCAACGCGCTGGCGAGGCTCGGCGAGCGAGAGAGCGGCACGGCGCGGCTGCAGGAGGCGGTCGACGCCTACCGCCTTGCCCTGCTGGAGTGGACCCGCGACCGCGTGCCGCTGGACTGGGCGACGACCCAGAACAACCTCGGCGCCGCGCTGGGGAGACTCGGCGAGCGCGAGAGCGGCACGGCGCGGCTGCAGGAGGCGGTCGACGCCTTCCGCCTCGCCCTGCAGGAGTGGACCCGCGACCGCGTGCCGCTCGACTGGGCGATGACCCAGAACAACCTCGGCAACGCGCTGGAGACGCTCGGCGAGCGCGAGAGCGGCACGGCGCGGCTGCAGGAGGCCATCGACGCCTACCGCCTCGCCATGCAGGAACGGACCCGCGACCGCGTGCCGCTCGACTGGGCGCAATCGCAGTTCAATTTGGCGCTCGCGCTGGAAGCGATGGCGAACCGCCGGCATGACCCGGCCGGCATGGCGGCGGCGATAACCGCCATGCGCGGCGCCGCCGAGGTCTATCGCGAGGGCGGCAACACCTATTGGCTGCCGATCGCCGAGGACAGCATTCGGCGCATGGAGGCGGAACTTGCGGCATTGCGCGCCGCTTCGGCCCCGGCGCCGTAGCGGCGGCGAGGACGGCACCGGAAGCGGAGAAAAACTCCCCCTCCCCTTGTGGGCTTGGTCCGCTTTGCGGCCCAAGCCCACAAGGGGAGGGGGAGAAGGCAGACGCCGCGCCCGCGGCGGGATGGCACGACAAACGGCGGAAGGCGCTGCGCTTTTCCGCCCTACACCACCGGAACAGCGCGCCTGGAATCCTTACCGAAATGGGGTCAAGGGGCCTCTCGGCCCCTTGCGGGTCCAGGGCAGAGCCCTGGCCTTGCCTATCCCTGCGTCTGAGTCTGCGTCTGCGCCCCCTCCGCCAAGGGCCGCCAATCGCGGAAGAAGGCCGTGCCGATTTCGCCGGCCAGCAGGATCAGATCCCGCTGCACGCCGTCGAGGAAATGGTGCAGGCCGTCGGCCATGATGGCGTCCACCGGCCGGCCCATCAGGCCGCCGCGCAGTTCCTCCACGCGTTCCAGCGCCGCCACGGTGCCGCGCAGGCCCCAGCGGCTGCGCAGGCGGCCGAGGAACCACTCGATCTTGTCCACGCAGAGCGACACGCTGCGCGGGAAATGCGGGTCGGTGAGCAGGAAGCTCACCACGTCGGTGCGGGTGAAGCCGGCCGGTGCCACGCGGCGGAAGGCGTGATAGCCGGCCGCGGCCCGCAGCACCCCGCCCCATTGGGTGAGTTCCGCCACCCGCAGCGCCTCGCCGCCGCCGGCCGGCACCAGCAGGTGGTAGCGGATGTCGAGCAGCCGGGTGGTCTGGTCGGCGCGCTCGATCTGCCGGCCGAGCTGGTAGAACAGCCACCCCTGGTCGCGGAAGAACGTGCCCTCGGTGATGCCGGTATGCGTCTGCACCCCTTCCTTGAGGCGGGCGCATAGCCGGCTGAGCCGGTCGCCGTGCAGCTCCAATTCGTCGATGGTCGTCATGTCGCGGTGGAAGGCGTTGAGCTGCGACCACATTTCGGTGGAGATCAGCGGGCGCAGGGTGCGCGCGTTGGTCCGCGCCAGTTCCAGCGAGGCGGGAACCGAGGTCGGGTTGTCGCGGTCGAGCAGGTAGAAGCGCTTGACCGCCTCCGCGGTCGGCGCCTGGCCGCGCTTGGCGAAGCCTTTCTCGTCGGCATTGATGCGGATCAGCGCGAGCCAGCTTTCCGCCTCGCGGCCCGGGCTTTCGAAGGTCTGGGTGACATCGACCAGGCGGGCCATGTTCTCGACCCGCTCGACATAGCGGGCCATCCAGAACAGGCCCTCGGCGTAGCGCGCCAGCAACGTGAGGTCGCGAGCCATCAGCGTGCCTCCCCGACGGCACCGTCATCGGCCAGCACCCAGGTGTCCTTCGAGCCGCCGCCTTGCGAGGAATTCACCACCAGGCTGCCCTCCTTCAGCGCCACCCGGCTCAGGCCCCCCGGCAGCACCCAGGTGGTGCGGCCGGTGACCGCGTAGGGGCGCAGATCGAGGTGGCGCGGGCGGATGCCGTCATCGGTCAGCGTCGGCGCCACCGACAGCGACACCACCGGCTGGCTGATCCAGTTGGACGGGTCGTCCAGCAGCGCCGCGCGGGCGTGCTCCAGTTCCTCACGGGTGGCGCGGGGGCCGATGGTGATGCCGTAGCCGCCGGATTCACCCACCGGCTTGACCACCAGCTTGTCCAGATTGTCCAGCGTGAAGGCCAGCCCCTCTTTCTCGCGACAGATATGGGTGTCGACATTGGACAGGATCGGGTCCTCGTCGAGGTAGAAGCGGATCAGGCGCGGCATGTAGGCATAGACCGCCTTGTCGTCGGCGACCCCGGTGCCGACCGCATTGGCCAGCGCCACGTTGCCGCGGCGCCAGGCGCCGATCAGGCCGGCCACGCCGAGCAGGCTCTCCGGGCGGAACACGGTGGGATCGAGGAAATCGTCGCCGAGGCGGCGGTAGATGGTGTGCACCGGCTGGCGGCCGCCGGTGGTGCGCATCCACACCTTGTCGTACTCGACGAACAGGTCGGCCCCCTCGACCAGCGGCACGCCCATCTCGCGGGCCAGGAACACGTGCTCGAAATAGGCCGAGTTGTAGATGCCGGGGCTCAGCAGCACGACCTGCGGATCATCCACGCCTTCCGGCGCGATCTCCGCCATGGCCGAGAGCAGGTTGCGTCCGTAATCGTCCACCGGACGCAGCCGCATCCCGGCCATCAGGTCGGGGAAGGTGCGCGACATCAGGTGACGGTTCTCGACCACGTAGGACACGCCCGAGGGGGTGCGGGCATTGTCCTCCAGCACCAGGAACCGGCCTTCGCGGTCGCGCACGATGTCGGTGCCGCAAATATGCACGTAGGTGCCGAAACGGACCGGGAAGTTTTCCATCTCAGGCCGGTAGTTCGGGTTGCCGAACACCAGCTCGCCGGGGATCAGGCCCTCCTTCACGATCCGGCGGTCGTGGTAGATATCGTGCAGGAACAGATTGAGCGCGGCCACGCGCTGCTTCACCCCGGCCTCCAGCACCCGCCACTCGGCCGCGGTCAGGATGCGCGGAATGCAATCGAACGGCAGGATGCGGTCGATCGCGTTGGCATCGGAATAGACGGTGAAGGTGATGCCGAGATTGATGAGGTCGTTCTCGGCGGCGGCGGCCCTCGCCCGCAACGCGTCCAGGCCGATGGTGCCGATGCGGGCGCGCACCGCGGCGGCGGCCCCGCCGTCGCCGGCGCGATCGGTGGTCAGTTCGCAGAAATAAGGTCCGGGCCGATAGCTGCCGAATGGATCGGGAACAATCTGCTGCATGCGGCTCTCGTCACGGCTGTGGATGGTCTTAAACAGATAACAGCATATCAGACCCGCGACAGATGCAACCCCTCAATCACTGCAGCGCAGCATCCCCGTGGGCGTCTGGCATCGAGGGTGCTGTTGCGCGACGCGGCGGACCATGCCTATTGGAGCAACTCTCCCCTGCCCCTGGATGATCCCCATGCTGCGTACCGCGATGGCCAGAACGGCCGCTCTCACGCTCGTCGCCCTGCTCGCCGCCTGCGCCAAGGAGGCGCCGCCGCCGCCGCCGCCGGTCGCCTACGTACCGCCGCCGCTGCCGGACCCGCCCGCGGCGCCCTGGTGCGTCCACCCGGCCGAACGGACGGCATTCTCGGTGGCGGCGCTGAAGAGCAACATGATGGTCGCCGCCATCTCATGCCGGGCGGAGGAGAAATATAACGCCTTCGTC
Source organism: uncultured Alphaproteobacteria bacterium (assembly GCA_963709085.1). GTDB lineage: Bacteria > Pseudomonadota > Alphaproteobacteria > Acetobacterales > Acetobacteraceae > Rhodovastum. Next base: position 434,986 of record CAVPVB010000007.1, on the reverse strand, counting down.
ACCCGTTACCGACCGGCGCTGGTTCAGCAGGAAAAGACGGCGGAAAACTACTTCAGCCGCAATGACAAGCGGCGCTGGCAGCAGACCCGCGACGAATACGTCACCGGGCTGGCCAACGCCCAGACGCAGCGCGCCGTGGTGCTGGGCGACCAGTTCTGCGCCCGCACGCTGGGCGAGTTCGACGAGGTGATGGCCCTGACCAAGCCCGAGGAACTGCCGGGCTTTGCCGAAACGAAGACGCAAAGCATTCCACAGGCGCTGAAATTCGCCGAATGCCCGCCGGAGCCGGAGAAGCCGGTGAAGGCGGCGGCGCCGGCACCGACGAAGAAGAAAAAGAAGTAAGGCCAGGGCTCTGCCCCTGGACCCCGCCAAGGGCCGAGAGGCCCCTGGACCCCATTACTTATAGACCGTTGTTATGAGAGGGGGGTGAGGAGATGCCGATGCATCTCCTCACCCCCCTCTCATAACAACGGTCCAAGGTGTGGGTTCCAAGGGCCTCTCGGCCCTTGGCGGGTCCAGGGCAGAGCCCTGGCCTTACTTCCTTCCTTCGCCGCGTTGCGTACATGCAAACGCCGCCGTCCTTGCGGACGGCGGCGCTGCGGTTCAGGCGAAGATTACTTCAGGACGATTTCGACGCGACGGTTCTGCGGCTCGCGCACGCCCGGGCCGGTCGGCACGAGCAGGTGCGTGTCGCCGAACGCCTGGATGGCGATGACGTTCTTCGGCACGCCCAGACGGACCAGCTCGGCGGCCACGTTGTCGGCGCGACGACGCGACAGCGCCAGGTTGTACTGCGCGGTGCCGGTGCGGTCGGCGTAGCCGGAGACTTCGATCTGGGTCAGCTGGACGTGGGTCGAAGCCTGCGCCGCCTCGGCGATGATCTGGCGGGCGCGGCCGGTCAGGTCGGCGCGATCCCAGTCGAAGAACACCAGGTAGGTGCGGGCCGGGGCCGGCGCCGGGGCGGCGATCGGAGCGGGTGCCGGCGGCGGCGGCGGCGGGGCCGCATTGAAGGCGTAACGCAGACCAACCAGGAAGGATTCGTTGGTCGGCGCGGCGAGCTTCAGGCTGCTGCCCGTCAGGTAGGTGGGATGACCCTGAAGATAGGTCGCACCCTGGTAGGTCTGCTGCTCGAACTGGCCGATGAAGCGGAATTCGGTGGTCAGCGACAGGCCGGGCACGCCGAGCGGGAAGGCGGCACCCAGGATCAGCTGGCCAGCCGCAGAGCCCTTCGCGGAATCGGTGAATACGACGCTGGCCTGTTGCGGCAGGCGGGTCGTGTAGATCTTGCCGTTCTGGAGCGCATTCTCGATGTAGCCGAAACCGATACCAGCGTACGGCGTCACCCAAGGCGTGAGGCCGTTGAAGTCATAGAGGGCGTTAACCATTACGCCATATTGCTGGTAGTTGGCGCCGCCATTGACCGTGGAGTTTTGCACGTTCACGTGGTTCTGGCGGTAGTTGCCCTCGAGCTCGGCGCGAAGACCGTTCCCGAAGCCCCAGCCGACACTGCCGAGCCCAACAAAGCCGCCATTGGAGTTGAAATTGGCGCTGTTGACCGGAATGCCCCGCCCCGTGGTCACGGGGTTCGGGATCACAAGATTCTTCCCGTTCAGGGTGTTCAGGTAGTCAAAGCCGGCTCCGAGACCGACATAAACACCGTTGACAGGCTGGGCCTGAACGACCGCTGGGGCGGCCAGGATGGTCGCGGCCAGCAGCAAACTCCGAAGCTTCATTGCTCATTCTCCTCGTGTTTCGGGTCGCCGGGCGCAACCCCCGAACGGACGATCAGTCGTCCATTCGACTTCGGAAACAGCCTATTGCCCGGAAGCCCCGGAGGCCAGCGCCGATTACCGCGCCATGAACGCTGAAGTGCGTTTCGGTCACCCCGTGTTGCCAAAGAGCAACAGGGGCTGTGTCAATCACGAGACGGTGACTGATTATATCCATATCTGCGCACGACATACTAACGGATTGAAAGTGAACACGCAACGGCATTTCGAAAGAAGACTGATAATGCTCGTGTATTTTGCGCCATATGATAACTGTCCGACATGAAATTACGATATTCCCCGATTTTTCACCGCATCTGAACAGCCGGCGGCGAATAATGATCTGTGCCCGGCCTGACCCGCGTCCACATTGATACCACTCAGGAGGCAAAACGATCGGGGCGGCCGCTTCATCCGTCGGGCGGAATCAAACCAGCGCCGAATCCGGCCGCGAGGGCAGCGTAACGGTCAGGGCTGCGAAACAGATCGGCGTGATGGCCACGGTCGAGGGATGGCAGGCACGGCGGCGCGTGGCTGCCGCCGTCCTTGCGGACGGCGGCGCTGCGGGTCAGGCGAAGGTTACTTCAGGATGATTTCGACGCGGCGGTTCTGCGGCTCGCGCACGCCCGGGCCGGTCGGCACGAGCAGGTGCGTGTCGCCGAACGCCTGGATGGCGATGACGTTCTTCGGCACGCCCAGACGGACCAGCTCGGCGGCCACGTTGTCGGCGCGACGACGCGACAGCGCCAGGTTGTACTGCGCGGTGCCGGTGCGGTCGGCGTAGCCGGAGACTTCGATCTGGGTCAGCTGGACGTGGGTCGAAGCCTGCGCCGCCTCGGCGATGATCTGGCGGGCGCGGTCGGTCAGGTCGGCGCGATCCCAGTCGAAGAACACCAGGTAGGTGCGGGCCGGGGCCGGCGCCGGGGCGGCGATCGGAGCGGGTGCCGGCGGCGGCGGTGGCGGGGCCACGTTGAAGGCGTAGCGCAGGCCGATCAGGAACGTCTCGTTGGTCGGCGCGTCGAGCTTCATGCTGGTGCCGGGAAGGTAGCCGGGACGACCCTGAACATAGGCCGCGCCCGGGTATTTCTGGTCCGCAAACTCGCCGACGAAACGGAATTCGGTGGTCAGCGACAGGCCGGGCACGCCGACCGGGAAGGCGGCACCCAGGATCAGCTGGCCGGCCCCGGCCCCCCTCGCGGAGTCGCTGAACACGACGCTCGCCTGTTCCGGCAACCGCGTCGTGTAGATTTTGCCGTTCTGCAAGGTATTCTGGATGTAGCCGAAGCCGACACCAAGATAGGGCGTAACCCAGGGCGCGACGTTGTTGAAATCATACAGGGCGTTCGCCATCACGCCGCCCTGCTGGAAGCTGGCGCCGCCGTTGATCGTGGAGTTGTTCACGTTCACGTGGTTCTGGCGGTAGTTGCCCTCGACTTCAACGCGAAGCCCGTTCCCGAAGCCCCAGCCGACGCTGCCGAGCACGGCCCAGCCGCCGTTGGAGTTGAAGTTGGCACTGTTGACGGGCAGGGTACCCGTGGCGCCAACCCCGGGAAACACCACATTATTCCCGTTCAGCGTGTTCAGGTAATCGAAGCCGGCCCCCAGGCCGACATACACACCGTTGACGGGCTGGGCCTGAACGGCGGCTGGGACGGCCAGGACGGTCGCGGCCAGCAGCAAGCTCCGAAGCTTCATTGCTTTTTCTCCCTGTGTTCCGGGGCGCCAGGCGCAATCCCCGGACGGACGATCGATCACCCAATTCCAGTTTGGAAACAGCCTATTGCCGCCGGGCCCGGCAGGCCAGCGCCGATCACCACATCATGAACGCCGGCCGCGTTTCGGCGGACTGTGTTGCTCACAAACAACAAAATCTATGTTGATCACGAGATGGTTACCGTCACATCGCCTTTCAATTTGCTGGCGGATCGTTTGGCCTCCGGCTTCTACGAAACAAACACGATAAAAAACAATGTGAATCTTTGCGTTTTTCTCGCGGCCTGACATTGCGTCGATATGAAATTTCGGCGCGTCCCGATTTCTTGCGATACCGGACGAACAGCCCGGGAATAATGGTTCGTGGTCGACACTACTTGCGCCCACTTTGAAAACACACGGCCGGCCAACGCGCGACCGGCCGGCGTTGACCTGCACGCGCAGGTCAACGCCGGCCGGCTATTGCTCTCGCGGGCGCGGCCGGCCCGAGCCGGCGCCGCACCGGATAAACGGTGTCAGTTCGGCAGGCGCACCAGGGTAAACAGGCCGAACGGCGGCACCGGACGCTGCGTCGCGGCGGCGCGGTCCTCGTCGGGCAGCAGGGCCTCCAGCGCGAAATCAGGATGCCAGCCCAGCTTGCGCGAGGCCGGCGCCATCGCACGCTCCACCCACCAGCGCGGCCCGCGCTCGGCGGCGAAGTGGTTCACGAACAGGATATGACCGCCCGGCCGCACCACCCGCCGCATCTCGGCCAGCAGACGGCGCGGGTTCGGCACCACCGAGGCGACGAACATCGCCACCGCGATATCGAAGCTCGCGGCGGCGAAATTGGTCGCCTCGGCGTCCATCTCCAGCAATCCGGTGACGTTGGTCAGATGGTCGTTCGCCACCCGGGTGCGGGCCCGCTGCAACATCTCGGCCGAGAGATCGATGCCGGTGATGCGCTTCTCCGCCCGGTAATGCGGCAGCGCCAGGCCGGTGCCGACCCCCACTTCCAGCACCCGGTTGCCGGGCAGCCGGTTCGCCTCGGCGACGGCACGACGGCGTCCCCAGGCGGATACCCCGCCGAATACCGCGTCGTAACTGGCCGCCCAACGCCGATAGGCAGCGCGCACGGCATCCGCATCAAGCGACGTAATTGGTTCCGCCCGACGCTGCAGCTGGGTGGTTTGGCTCATGATCCCTCGTTCATCCGCTAAATGGAGGCGCTCGCTGGCCACGGCGAAGCGCACGGACGCGCGACGGTGACACCGATCTGTAACACGCGGGCGGGGCCAAAGGAAATGCATGCCAAAGGAAATGCATGGGTGGCCCGAATTGAGCGCGCACGCGCCGGCGCTGACCCGTTCAAGGCCACCCGCCCGCCCCGGACAGGGGGCGGCATCGGCAACCGCCCCGGCCTGAACAGGCCCCATCGGCACGCGCCGGCGCACCGGCGGGGAGGTCGCCACCCCGGCCGGCTCAATCGCGCGGGAAAGCCGGTGTCAGTCGCCGGCGGTCAGGTTCACCGCGGCGGCACGTCCGTTCTGCTGCTGCTCGATATCGAAGCCAAGCGCCTGACCCTCGTTCAGGGTTCGCATGCCGGCCTTCTGCACCGCGCTGATGTGCACGAAGACATCCTTGCCGCCGGTGTCCGGCGCGATGAACCCGTAGCCCTTGGTCGGGTTGAACCATTTCACAGTGCCTCTGGCCATAGACGTGCCGCCTCCTTGCTGCGGGCGCCCGTGGTGCCGCGCCCCTGCCGCGGCGTCTGGCCCGTTCCTTCTTGTCCGGGCAACGTGGCCGGCCGCCAGACGGAACGATACGCGTCCCCGGGAGCGTCCGCAACGGACAGCAACAATGTCCCGCTACGGCGCCGGGCTGGAGAAAGGCATCGCCGAGGGGAGCGGCCGGGTGAAGGGAGGGGGGGTAAATGGCGGGGGAGTGAATGCCGGGGGAGTGACCGGAGGCGGGAGGTCCGGAGGCGGGGTGTCCGGGGAAAGTGGGGCGGCTTCCGGGACGGTTGACGGCGGCGCCAGTTCCAGCTTTTCCACCGGACCCGGCGCCGGCGCCGCCGGCTCGGTGGTCTGCAGATAGTCGCGCAACGAGCGGTGGAGCTGGTACTCGAACTCGATGTTCATGTCCGACATCATCTGCTTGACCATGTCGTACAGCTCGGCCCGCACCCCGTTGGGGCTGTCGTCGTTGATGGTGCGGGTGCGCGTGACCCGCGCCTCGGCAAAGCCGCTGCGGGTGCCGTCCGAACGTCGTCACGTCGAGATGCACGGCGAAGCTGCCCAGGTAGTTCTCGTGCGTCTGCACGATCGAGGCGTCGTCGATCACGAACACCGCCCGACCGGAGGTCCCGCCGGGGATCAGCCGGTCCTCGGCCATCTTGCGCAGGGCGGACACAGGCGGGGTCGGGGCGAGGAAGCCCTTTTCCCTGGCGCCGGCCCGCGGCGTCCAGGAATCGTCGATGTCGATCGCCGCCACGTTCAGCTTCAGCGGCGCCAGGTAGTCCCAGCTCAGCGGCGCGAACCGGAGCGGAGGCGGGGGCGAGCCGCCGCAGGCCGTGAGCAACGCCGGAATGAACAGGGCGGAGAATGCGAGGGCTGTCAGGGCGGCACGGCGTGCGACCCGGGTGTCGGTCATGGCGACTCCGTCCGGTCTTGGTGGCGTCTCGGCGCGGCACCCTGCGCAGGCCGTGCCCCCGGGTCAATCGGAAATAGCAAGGAAGGCCAGGGGCTTTGGCGCCGGGCTAGGGGACAAAATCGAGCGCCACCTCGCCCAGGGTGGAAAATGTCACCCGCACCCGGGCCGCCGGGCCGACCCGGTTGGCGCCGGTCCATGAGCCGCAGGTCACGAACTGGCCGGCCTTCAGCCCGCCCGCCCACACGCTGCCCACATTGGCCAGCCACACCATTTGGCCCAGCAGATCCGCGCCGGGATGGCCGGTCCGGGTCGCGCTCACCACGCCATCGACAAGCTGCACCACGCTCTCGGCGGCGAGGACAATGCCCCGCCACTCCGTCACCGGCGCGCCATAGACGAACGCCCCATGCGACTGCGTGTCCGCCAGCCCGGTCAGCGGCGCGACGGCGGTGGGCTCGAGATAGCGCGACTGCAGCACCTCGATCGCCGGATGGAAGGCGGCGATGGCGTCGGCCACCTCCTCGCTTGTGTAGGGCACGACGCGCGGCGGCAGGTCGCGGGCGAGGCGCACCGACACCTCGGCCTCCACCCCGCGCAGCAGGAACACCGCGGAGGGCAGCGTGGCCGGACTTGCCAGGATGCCGCAGGCCGGCAGTGGGCCACAAAAAGGCGGGCCGTCCGGCAGGAAGGGGCTGACTTTCCATCCCCCGATCGCGGCGAAGGAGTCGGCCACCCTGCGTTGAATGGCATAGGCGGCCGCGCGGTCGGCCGGACGCAAAGCCGGCGGCAGATCCGCCAGGCGCCGGGCCGGATCACGTCGCGCCGCGAGCAACAGCGCGGCGGCAGACGTGGAGATATCTGACATTCTTTCGCTTCCCCGGATCGGTCAGGCGGCGACACTCGCATACGCCGGCACGCCAGACCAACCCGTAGGATCACGATACGGATGCGCGCGTTTCGCACGCCAAGCCAGAACCCCTGAATAACGTCCAGGCGCGAGAAAAAAATTCGCGGCAGGCTGAACGGATTTTCTAAATCACGGCACTCACGTTACGCAGCCGTTCGACCATCTCGCCCATGACGAACCATACAAAGTTCGGCATTTCTTCCACCATGTAACGGAATTTCTTCCGGTCAATGAGGGCAAGTTCGCAATCCTCGCTGGCGCACGCGGTCACGCCGCGCGGCTGGCCGTCGAGCAACGAAACGAAGCCGAGCGCGTCACCGGCATGAATGGTCTCGATTACCCGCGTCTGCTTGGTGATTTCGACCGAACCACGCAAGACTATGTACATCATGCCCGCGGCGTCGCCTTCACGGAAAATCGCATCCCCGGCGCCATAATGGACGACCGTGCCCACGGAGCGCGCGAAGTCGCGAAAATCTACCTCCGTCGTCATTGACATGACGCCCGTCCCCCGGTTTTTTATGGCGGTTTTATGAAAGCTGGGGGGATGAACGATGTCAATCCAAAGCGTATGCGCTGGCGAATGATTTTTCGCGAACGTTGTCGCGAGCGACCCACAGCTTCGTGTGGAACTGGCGGGTGCGCGTCAGTCACACCCGCCACGATCGCGGGCCCGGCGGCCCCTTAACCCTGGCAACCACCATCAGACCTTACGCACGGGGGTCAGCAGACCCAGTTTGGCCCCGGCGCTGTCCTCGACGAAGCCAAGCCGGCCGACATCCGCCACGTCGAACGGCGGGCGCACGCTCTTGCCGCCATGCTCCGCGGCCAGCTTGAGGCGCGCATCCACGTCGTCCACTTCCAGATACTCGAACCAGTGCGGCGGCACGGTCGATGGCAGGTCCGCCGGCATTTGCATGATGCCGGCGACCGGCTTGCCGTCCTTCTCGGCGATCCAGTAAGTACCGTTTTCGATTGGCATGGCCTTGAAGGTCCAGCCGATAAAGCTGGCATAGAACTGCTTGGCGGCTTCGACATCTCGCGTCAGCAATTCGTTCCAGACGAAATGCCCGTGGGCCATTGGCGCGTTCCTTCCGTTGTAGCGGCGTCGACGGCACGTATGGCGGCGCACGCACCGCCCATGCCTAAACCGGGGTGAATATCGGCAAACCGCGCGCCGACATCCATAGGCCTGGCTGGCACGAATTCTTGAGTCTCGAACCGTGCGGACGGACGAAGCGGGCACGGGGCATGGCCGTCAAGGCAGCTTCGTGCCGCAGAGAGTGAGTAGAATCCGATCCTGCGCCCAGTGATGGCGAATGCGCATATGAAACGGCGGCGCAGTACTTTGCACCGTATCGACAGATGTGGAGATTGATATGAACAAACTATTGATGGTTGGCGCAGCGATGTTCCTGATGGCGACTGGCGCTGCAATGGCACAGTCTACAACGTCGCAAACCACGACGACCGTCACCCCTTCCGTGCCGGCCCCGCCGCCGGGCACATTCAGCGAAAGCCGATCGCAGAAGACCATCGGCCCGGACGGCACCCAGACCCGCTCGAACGAAACGACATACCGCGACGGAAGCGGGGTGGCGAATGACAGCGTCAGCCGGACCACCACGTATCCGCCGCCGCCGTCGGTCACCACGACCCGGAAGTCCACAACCATCGAAACCGAATAGGCCCCGCGGCCGGCCGGGTGGGCGCCGCGCACCCGGACCCAACCCCTATCAGGAAAACTGCCATGAACCAGACGAGATCGATGCGCGATACGAACCCGATGTTCAGGCGTGTGCTCAGCTTCATGCTGTTCGCGGCGATGGCGGCGGTGAGTGGCTGCGGGTCCGCGCCACCGCCGGTCAGGACGACCACGATCGACCGGACCACCACGCAACAGAGCTATCCGATCGCGCCACAACCCACGTCAGTCACCACAACGACCAGAACGCAGCAATATACGCCCTGAGCCACGGCGCGCCATAAGAGCATCGGCTGACATTGTCAGGGCAATCGGGTGAAGGAAGGCCAGGGGCTCTGCCCCTGGACCCCGCTAAGGGCGGAGCCCTTAGAACCCATTCGTTTTAAGGGTTTTGGGAAGAGGGGGGGAGGAGGAGCCGCAGCATCTCCTCACCCCCCTCTTTCCCAAAACCCTTCAAGTGATGGGGTCCAGGGCAGAGCCCTGGCCTTCCTTTACCCGATTGCCCTGCTGACATTGTTCGTCCGGCTAGCGCCAGCGCCGCCGAAGGGTGAACGATGCCGCCGTGGCGGCGCCCCGTGTGACCACCGCCGTGACCCCTTGCCCGGCGACGGCCCCTCCCCGCACGAAGTGTCTGGACGCCGCCCCCCGATCGGCCGAGAAATCCGCCCATAATGGAGGGCGCGCGATGACCGTCTACCTGGACGAGATCTCCGTCGGCATGACCGCCAGCACGGGAAAGACTATCACCGAGGCCGATATCCTGCTGTTCTCGGCCATCAGCACCGACACCAACCCGACCCATCTCGATGCCGAGTTCGCCGCCGCCGGCCCGTTCAAGGAGCGGGTGGCGCATGGCATGCTCAGCGCCGGGTTGATCAGCGCCGTGCTGGGCACCAGACTGCCGGGGCCGGGCACCGTCTATCTGGGCCAGACGCTGCGCTTTCGCGGCCCGGTGAAGATCGGCGACACCGTCACCGCCATCGTCGAGGTCATCGAGATCAACGTCGACAAGAAGCGCGCCACGCTGAAGACGGTGTGCATCGTCCGCGACAAAACCGTCATCGAGGGCGAGGCCACCGTGCTGGTGCCGGCCCGCGGCTGATGCGCATCGTCACGGACTGGCGGGGCCTGCCGGACGATTCCAGGGGGGCGGCGGTCGCACTCGGCAATTTCGACGGCGTGCATGTGGGCCATGCCCATGTGCTGCGGGCCGCGCATAGCGCGCGGCCCGATTCGCCGCTCGCCGTGCTCACCTTCGAGCCGCATCCGCGTGAGGTGTTCCGCCCGGACGACCCGCCCTTCCGCCTCACACTGCCGCCAGCCCGCAACGAGGCGCTGGCGGCGCTCGGGGTGAAAATCGTCTACGAACTGCCGTTCGACACTGCGTTCAGCGAAATGACCGCCGAGGCTTTCGTCTCCGAGGTGCTGTTCCAGGGCATCGCCGCCCATCATCTGGTTTGCGGCCCCGACTTCGCCTTCGGCCACCGTCGCGGCGGCGATACCGTTTTCCTGGCCGCCCGGGCCGAGGCGCTGGGCGTCGGGCTGACCGTGGTGCCGCCGCTGTCCGACGAATCCGGACCGATCTCGTCCAGCCGCATCCGCCGCGCCCTGCAGGACGGCTATCCCGAGCGGGCGACGCAGAAGCTCGGCCGCCATTGGGCGATCCGCGGCACCGTGGCGCATGGCGATGCGCGCGGGCGCAGCATCGGCTTTCCCACCGCCAATATCGCGCTGGGCCGCCACCTGGAGCCGGCGCGCGGGGTCTATGCCGTCACCGCCCGCCTGCCGGATGGGCACCGCCTGCGCGGGGTGGCCAATATCGGCCGCCGCCCCACCGTCAATGCGGGTCCGGAGAGCCGCCTGGAGGTCAATCTGTTCGATTTCGAGGGCGACCTTTACGGCGAGGAGCTGGAGGTGGCGCTGCACGCCTTCCTGCGCCCCGAGCGCAAATTCGCCGGGCTGGACGCGCTGCGGGCGCAGATCGCCGCCGATGCCGCCGCGGCGCGCCGCCTGCTTGACCTTGCCGTCCCCCCCTCCGCATAGTCGGATCATGTACGGGATGCTGCACGCGCGAATTTCCGGCCCGGCCGCTTGCGAGCAGCCGGGACCCCGCTGACGCGCCCCCATCCCTCCGATGCGGCGATCGCCGCCTGAGAATATTGATGAGCGACAAGCAAGACTATCGCGACACCGTTTTCCTGCCCGCCACCCCCTTTCCCATGCGCGGCGACCTGCCGAAGAAGGAGCCGGCGCTGCTGGCCCGCTGGGAGCGGATGGGCATCTGGCGGCGCCTGCGTGAGGCGTCGCACGGGCGGGAGAAGTTCATCCTGCATGACGGGCCGCCCTATGCGAACGGCAACATCCATATCGGCACCGCGCTGAACAAGATCCTCAAGGATGTGATCAACCGCGCCGCCCAGATGGGCGGCTATGACGCGTTGTACATCCCGGGCTGGGACTGCCACGGCCTGCCGATCGAGTGGAAGATCGAGGAACAGTACCCGCAGCCAGTCGCGCGACAAGGATGCCGTGCCGGTGCTGCAGTTCCGCGCCGAGTGCCGCGCCTATGCCGGCCACTGGATGGATGTGCAGCAGACGGAATTCCGCCGCCTCGGCGTGCAGGGTGCCTGGGGCGAACGCTACGCCACCATGGATTTTCCCTCCGAAGCGGCGATCGTCAACGAAATCGGCAAGTTCCTGCTGAACGGCGAATTGTTCCGTGGCCTGCGGCCGGTGATGTGGTCGCCAGTGGAAAAGACGGCGCTGGCCGAGGCCGAGATCGAATATCACGACCATACCTCCACCACGATCTTCGTTGCCTTCCCGGTGGTGAAGCCCTCGGTGCCGGTGCTGGCGGGGGCTTCGGTGGTGATCTGGACCACCACGCCCTGGACCATGCCCGGCAACCGCGCCATCGCCTGCGGCGCCGAATTTGACTACGCCGTGGTGCGGATCGAACTCGGTGAAGGAAGGCTCGCTCGTTCGCGGCGGCACCGTGCTGGTGGTGGCGCTGCCGCTGCTGCCGCAGACCTGCGCGGAGCTGGGGGTGGAAACCCACCATGTGCTGCACCTGCTGAAGGGCGACGACATCGCCGGCACAATCTGCGCCCATCCGCTGCGCGGGCGCGGCTACGATTTCGACGTGCCGGTGTTTCCCGGCGATTTCGTCACCACCGAGGTGGGCACCGGCTTCGTCCATATCGCCCCCGGCCATGGCGAGGACGATTTTATCCTCGGCCGCGAACATGGCATCGAGGTGCCGGAAACGGTCGGCGATGATGGCACGTTCAACCCCTGGGTGCCGCTGTTCGCCGGCCAGCACGTCTACAAGGCCGCCGCCCCGGTCTGCGCGGCGCTGACCGCGGCGGGCGGCTTGCTGGCGCAGGGAAAACTCGTCCATTCCTACCCGCATTCCTGGCGCTCGAAGGCACCGCTGATCTTCCGCGCCACGCCGCAATGGTTCATCCGCATGGATGGCGACGGCCGCATCCGCGAGAAAGCTCTGCAGGCGATTGCGGAAACCGATTTCGTGCCGGAGAAGGGGCGCACCCGGCTGGCCAGCATGATCGCCGCAAGGCCGGACTGGTGCATCAGCCGCCAGCGCGCCTGGGGCGTGCCGATCGCCGTGTTCGTCGAGAAAAAAACCGGCCAGCCGCTGCGCGATCCCGACGTGGTCGCCCGCATCGTCGAGGCGTTTCGCGAGGAAGGGGCGGATGCGTGGTACGCCTCGCCGCCCGAACGTTTTCTCGGCCCTGGCCGCGATCCGGCGGAGTACGAGCAGGTCAAAGACATTGTGGATGTGTGGTTCGAGTCCGGCTCGACCCATGCGTTCACCCTCGAGGACCGGCATCTGCCCTGGCCGGCCGATCTGTACCTGGAGGGATCGGATCAGCACCGTGGCTGGTTCCATTCCTCGCTGCTTGAGTCGGTCGGCACCCGCGGGCGGGCGCCGTTCAAGGCGGTGCTGACGCATGGCTTCGTGCTCGACGAGCAGGGCCGCAAGATGTCGAAATCGCTGGGCAACGTGATCGCCCCGCAGGAGGTCTGCGACAAATACGGCGCCGACATCCTGCGGCTATGGGTGATGATGTCCGACACCGCCGACGATCTGCGCATCGGCCCGGAAATCCTCAAGCAGCAGGCCGAATTGTACCGCCGCCTGCGCAATACGCTGCGCTGGCTGCTCGGTAGCCTGGCCGGTTTCTCCAATGTCGAGCGCCTGCCGGAAGCGGAAATGCCGGAGTTGGAGCGCTGGGTGCTGCACCGGCTGGCCGAACTCGATGCGCGGCTGCGCGAAGGGGTGCAGACCTATGACTGGACCGGGGTGTATCCGGCCCTGCATACGTTCTGCGCCACCGACCTCTCGGCGTTCTATTTCGACATCCGCAAGGACGCGATCTATTGCGGACGGCCGGACGATATCCGCCGCCGCGCCGCCCGCACGGTGCTCGACCATCTGCACCGCTGCCTGACCACCTGGCTCGCGCCGGTGCTGGTATTCACCGCCGAGGAAGCCTGGATCGCCCGCTTCGGCGAGACGACCAGCGTGCACCTGCAGGATTTACCGGACATCCCGGCGCGCTGGCAGGACGAGGCGCTGGCGCAGCGCTGGACAGACATTCGCGACATCCGCCGCGTCATCACCGGCGCGCTGGAGCGGGCGCGCGCCGAGGGAACCATCGGCGCCTCGCTGCAGGCCGCCCCGGTGCTGCATTTGCCGCACGACAAGGCGGCGCTGCGCAGCGCCGGCGAATGGGCGGAACTGGCCATCGTGTCCGATCTCACGGTCTCGACCGAACCGCCGCCCGAAGCCGCTTTCACCCTGCCCGACGTGGCGGGCGTGGCGGTGGCCTTCGCCCGGGCGACCGGCGAGAAATGCGCCCGCTGCTGGCGGGTGCTGCCCGAGGTGGGCGAGGACCCCACCCACCCGACACTCTGCCGCCGCTGCACCGACGCGGTCGAGTCCCGGCTGGTCGGTCCGGCGTGAGCCGCGCGCGCCGCGTCGCCGGCCTCGCCGCCGCGGGGCTGGTGCTGGCCGCCGACCAGGCCAGCAAGGCCTGGATCGTGCATGGCCTGGACCTGCCCGACATCGGCAGCATCCGGCTGCTGCCGGTGCTGAACCTGACCTGGGTGGAAAATCGCGGCATCACCTTCGGCCTGCTGAACGGCGGCGGCGGCATCGGCCCGGCGCTGCTGGTGCTGGTGGCGCTGGCGGTGGTGGTCGCCCTGCTCCTCTGGCTGTGGCGATCGGAGCGGATGCTGGCGGCGGTCGCCCTCGGCGCGGTGGCCGGTGGGGCGGTCGGCAACGTCATCGACCGGCTGCGCCTGGGCTATGTGGTGGACTTCATCCACGCCCATGCCTGGGGCTGGTCCTGGTATGTGTTCAACCTGGCCGACGCGGCCATCGTCTGCGGCGTCGGCGCGCTGGTGCTGGACGGCCTGCTCGCCCACCCGGCGCGCGCGCCGGAGCGGGACCGCCTTGCCGACGCCCGGGACGGACGCTAATAGGGGCGCCATGTCTCCATCCCGCATCCTGCTGGCCGCCGCCCTGTTGCCGCTCGCGCTGGCCGCCTGTGGCAACGGCGACGACATCTCGCGCACTTTCGGCCTCACCCGGGACGCGCCCGACGAATTCCAGGTGACCACCCGCGCGCCGCTCTCCATGCCGCCCGACTTCACCCTGCGGCCGCCGCGCCCGGGTGCCGCGCGGCCGCAGGAACAGTCGCCGCGCGAGGGCGCCGAGGCCGCGCTGGCGCCGCAGGCGGCGCTGTCCGCCGGCCCGGCCGGCGAAACGAGCCCCGGCCAGGAGGCATTGCTGGCTGCCTCCGGTCCGGCCGCGCCGGCCGATATCCGCCGCCGGCTGGAAACCGATGCCGCGCTCGAGCAATCCAGCAGCAGCTTCTCCGACAAGCTGATGTTCTGGAAATCCCCGCCGGACAAATCGGTGGTGGTCGATCCGCAGCGCGAGGCGCAGCGGCTGCGCGAGAATGCGGCGCTGGGCCAGAATCCCACCGCCGGCGACACGCCGATCATCCAGCGCCCGCAGAAGACCTTCTGGCAGTCGATTTTCTGAACCGGATTCGCGCCTGAGCCTGTTTCGCGCGGGCGCCTGACCAAAGGGCGGTGCGGCCGGCCGCCTCCTTGCGCTAGGATGGCCGCATGGAGAATGAAACCATCCTCGACGAGGCCTGGCTGCGTCTGGCCGCCCTCGCCACCCGTCCGGATGCCGGCGCGATCCGGACGCTGTTCACCGCCGATCCCGAGCGGGCAAGGCGTTTCACCGCCACATTCGACGACCTGACGGTCGATGTCTCGAAGACATCGATCGACGGCGAGGCGCTGGTGGCACTGCTGGATCTCGCCCACGCGGCGGGGCTGGACGGATTCCGCCGCCGCCTGTTCGCCGGCGCGGCGGTGAACAGCACCGAAGGCCGCGCCGCCATGCACATGGCGCTGCGGGCGCCGGCCGATGCCAGGCTGCTCGCCACCCTGCCCGGCGGCATCGACGACGCCAGCCGGCTGGCCGCCGCCGAGCACGCGAAGATGCACGATTTCGTCGCCCAGGTGCATGACGGCAGCCTGCGCGGCGCCACCGGCGAACCCTTCGAGGCGGTGCTCAATATCGGCATCGGCGGCTCCGACCTCGGCCCGCGCATGGCCACCGAGGCGCTGACGCTGGCGCACGGGGCCAAAATGCGGGCGCGCTTCCTGTCCAACGTGGATGGCACCGGCTTCGCGGCGCTGGCGCGCGAACTTGATCCGGCGCGCACGCTGGTGCTGGTGGCGTCGAAAACCTTCACCACGCTGGAAACCATGGAGAATGCCCGCGCCGCCCGCGCCTGGGTGACCGGCGCCCTGGGCGAGGCGGCGGTGGCGACGCATTTTGCCGCGCTTTCGACCAACCTGAAGGCGGTGGCGGCGTTCGGCATCGCCCCGGAGCGGGTATTCGGCTTTCGCGACTGGGTAGGCGGGCGCTACTCGCTATGGTCGCCGGTCGGGCTGTCGGTCGCGCTGGCGGCCGGGTGGGATTCGTTCCAGGCTATGCTGGACGGCGCCTGGGCGATGGACCGGCATTTCCGCGAGACCGATTTCGCCGAGAACCTGCCGGTGCTGCTGGCGCTGGTGGATGTATGGCACGTCAATGTCATGGGATATCGCAGTCACTGCGTCCTGGCCTATGATGACCGGCTGCGCCGCTTCCCCGCCTATCTTCAGCAGCTGGAGATGGAGAGCAACGGCAAGTCGGTGACGCTGGACGGCGGCCAGGTGACGCGGGCCACCTGCCCGGTAATTTTCGGCGAGCCGGGCACCGACGCGCAGCACAGTTTCATGCAACTCGTGCACCAGGGCACGCAGGTGGTCCCGGTGGACTTCCTGCTGGCGGCGACCCCCGACCACGACCGGCCGGCGGCGCATTTCATCCTGGCGGCCAATGCGTTCGCCCAGGCCGAAGCACTGCTGCGCGGCAAGACCGACGCGGAGGTGCGGGCCGAAATGGCGGCTTCCGGCGCTTCCCCCGGCACGATCGAGGCGGTGGCGCCGCATCGTGTGTTTTCCGGCGACCGGCCGAGCGTGACCCTCCTGTTCCGCCGGCTGGACGCCTTCACGCTGGGGCGGCTGATCGCGCTTTACGAGCACAAGGTCGCGGTGCTGGGGGCGATCTGGGGCATTAACAGCTTCGACCAGTGGGGGGTGGAGCTGGGCAAGGTGCTGGCCGGCGGCATCCTGCCGGAACTGGCCGGCCGCGCGAAGCCGGGGGCGCATGACGAGTCCACGGCGGCGCTGATCGCCCGCTTCAAGTCGCTCCGCGGCGGGAAATGACCCGCCGCGGAACGCCTGCTGTTCAGTTAAGGGATGATTCTGAGACGAGGGACTTATGTCTTGGGAGTCAGCTCCCGCTTCGGCAGTTTCGTGGTGCCATCGAATGGCCAGTACTGCCAATACCACAAGGCCCCGCCGAGGATGGCGATACCGATTAAGAGCCTGATCATATCGTGCGTCCTTTTGCCTTTGGCGTTTGACTTTATGCTTTCGCGGGCGGTTCCTGCCAGACGGGACGCCGGTCAAAACGTGGTGACCCCCCGCCGGCGCCGCGCGGCGCGAGGAATTGGGGGTGCTGGGAATCATTAGGGTGCGTCGGGCATACTGGCCGGCATGGAAATACGTGCCGGCCGGATCCGGCTGCTGCCTGAAACCACCGTCAATCGGATCGCGGCCGGCGAAGTGATCGAGCGGCCGGCTGCGGCCGTGCGCGAACTGGTGGAGAACGCGCTGGATGCCGGCGCCGGCCGCATCGCCGTCGCCATCGCCGGCGGCGGCATCGATCGCATCGAGGTGACCGATGACGGCAGCGGCATGAGCGCCGGCGAACTGGCGCTGGCGGTGCAGCGGCACGCCACCTCCAAGCTCGCCGATGACGATCTGGTGCGGATTTCCACCCTCGGCTTCCGCGGCGAGGCGCTGCCCAGCATTGGCGCCGCGGCGCGGCTGTGCATCACCTCCCGCCCGGCCGGCGCGGATTCGGCCGCCAGCATCGTCGTGGAGGGCGGGCAGGTCGGCGAGGCCGGGCCGGCCGCCGGCCCGCCGGGCACAAGGGTGGTGGTGCGCGACCTGTTCTTCGCCACCCCGGCGCGGCGGAAATTCCTGAAATCGCCGCGCGCCGAGGCCGATGCCGCCGAGGCGGCGGTGCGGCGGCTGGCGCTGGCCGCCCCGCACGTGGCGATGCGCTTCGAGAGCGAGGGCCGGGTGGCGTTCGACCTGCCGGGGCAGACCCGCGCCGACCGGGTGGCCGCCCTGCTGGGCGCCGAAGCCGCGGCGGCGCTGCTGCCGGTGGAGGGGGTGCGCAACTTGCTGCGCCTGTCCGGCTATGCCGCCGCCCCGGCGGTGACGCGCGCCACCGCGGTGGCGCAGGCGCTGGTGGTGAACGGACGGCCGGTGACCGACCCGGTGTTGCGGGTCGCGGTGCGGGTGGCCTATCGCGACGTGATCGCCTATGGGCGGCATCCGGTGGTGGCGCTGTTCCTCGATCTGCCGCCGGAGGAACTGGACGTGAACGTCCATCCGGCCAAGGCCGAGGTGCGGTTCCGCGACCCCGGCGAGGTGCGGGCGCTGGTGATTTCGTCGCTGACGCGGGCGCTGGCCGGCGGGGCCGGGACGATTTCGGGCAGCATACAGCCGCGGACGGCGCCGCCTTTGCCATCGCATAGCGGCCGGCCGGGGCTGGCGTTGTCGCGACCGGGGCGCCCTGCCCTGCCCGGCATGGCGGAGACCGGGCTGCCGTTTGGCGCCGCCCCGGCCGTGCGGCCGCCCGATCGCTTTCACGGGCCGTTCACCGACCGCGATGGCGCGAATTTTCCGCTCGGGGCGCCGGTGGCGCAGGTGCTCGACACCTACATCATGGCGGTGGCCGGGGACGGCTCGCTGGTGCTGGTGGACCAGCACGCCGCGCATGAGCGGCTGACCCATGAGACGCTGAAGGCGCAATTGCTGGCGGGCGGCGTGCGCTCGCAACCGCTGCTGCTGCCGGCGGTGGTGGATCTGCCGCCGGCCGACGCGGCACGGCTGCTGGCGCGAGCGGCGGAACTGGGGCGGCTGGGGCTGGAGATCGAGGCGTTCGGCGCCGGCGCGGTGCTGGTGCGCGCCTTGCCGGCGGTGCTCGGCACGCCGGAGCCGGCGCCGCTGCTGCGCGATCTGGCGGACGAACTGGCGGAGATGGACGAAAGCACGGCGCTGACGGCGCGGCTCGAGGCGGTGGTGGCGCGGCTGGCCTGCCACGGCAGCATCCGCGCCGGCCGGCGGCTCGGCCTGCCGGAGATGGACGCACTGCTGCGCCAGATGGAGGCGACGCCGCGGGCCGACACCTGCAGCCATGGCAGGCCGACCTGGCTGAAACTGACGCGGGCGGAGATCGAGCGGCTGTTCGGCCGGCGGTAGCGCCCGCAGGCCGGTGCTGTGGCATTTCGTTCATTGTTTTTCGGCACCGTACTGGGAAAATTCAGCATGGACAGAATGCTTCGCCCCCCGAGAGGAACCCACCGCTGCCGCCTTATCGGGGCGCTGGCGGCTTTTATGGTGCCGGGGTCGGCGGCAGTGGCGGACCAGGGCGGCGTGAGCTTCTGGCTGCCGGGGCAATATGCGAGCTTCGCCGCGGTGGCGCCCGATCCGGGGTGGTCATTGCCGATGAATTACTACAGCTATTCAGGCTCGGCGGCGGTCGGGCAGGCGCTGCCGCGCGGCAATCTGGTGAGTTACGGGCTGAACACCTCGTTGAACCAGCTGTTCATCGTGCCGACCTACACCTTGGACACCACGGTGCTGGGGGGACGCCCGAGCTTCTCGGTGGTGCTGGCGCCGGGATACAACAGTTCAACGGCGGCGGTCAGGCTCGGTCCGTTGTCGGAAACGCGGTCGGATTCGGTGTTCGGCCTCGGCAACATCAATCCGACGGCCAATCTGTTCTGGACCGCGGGCGCCAGCAACTTCATGGTTTACATCACCGGGGTTCTGCTGAGCGGCGACTACAACCCGAACCGGCTTTCCAACCTCGGCATCGGCCATCCGGCGGTTGATGGCGGCGGCGCGTATACGTATTACAATACAACAAGCGGAACGGAGTTTTCGGCGACCCTGGGCTTTACCGGGAATTTCAAGAACCCGTCAGATAATTATACCAACGGTATCGATTCCCATCTTGATCTTGGGGCATCGCAATTCCTGACGGATAAGTTTTTCATTGGGGTTGTGGGGTATTATTATCAGCAGTTGACGGCTGATAGCGGACAAGCGCCGATCCTCGGTTCCTTCGAGTCGCGGGTGCGGGCGGCCGGGCCGCAGATCGGCTACAATTTCGACCTCGGCAACGGGCTGACACTGTCCACCAATTTGCGCGGCTACGCCGAGTTCCTGGCGCATGACAGGACCCAGGGCTGGGCGATTTACGCGACCGCGAGCGTGCCGTTGTCGGGGTTGTTCAAGGGGCATTGAGGCGACGGGGGGGTTGGGAAGCTGTCGGGGCGTTGCCCCGAACCCCACCAGGGGCTTTGCCCCTGGACCCTACCAAGGGCTTCGCCCTTGGAACCCATTCTTCCTGTACCAGCTTTGTTGCACTCCACGGCGCGGATTGCGCTGCTGCTTACGCTTCGGTCGCCCGGGTTGCGCTTGCAGCCCGATGACGGGTTTCGACCGTTTGCGGCGGTTCGAACGATGTAGGGCGGAAAAGCGCAGCGCATTCCGCCTCTTGCGTCGCACCGAGGCGTTGATGGCGTTTGCCGTGGCGAGGAACCGGCGGCGAGTTGCAAGAGGCGGAATGCGCTGCGCTTTTCCGCTCCTGAAGATCGGATTCCGCGTGTAGTGGCGCTGCACTTGACGTACGGCCGCCTGATACTGCTGAGAAATAGGAAAAGGGACTAGCCATGCCATACTACGAAGTACACTACAAAACTGATGCAGATACGAAGTTCCGCAAATGGCGTTTAGGGGAGTGCCCGACTGCAAAAGGGGCCGTTGTCCAATTTAATCAACAATTTGGTCAGGAACGTCACGAGTTTTAGGCTTTTAGGCGATTTTGATGGTCCTCATGGCGACTATGTTCTGATCGAACAAAAACAGACTGACAGCAAGCTTTACGAGATCGCACAATATCCCTTGGTCGAGGTTTCGAGTCAGGAGGCATAGCAAGCATAGGGTGCAATGCCCTTGCATTGCTCCACTTTCTTCGATGGCGCGCGACCGTGCAATACCTGACGGCATTGCACCCTACGCCTGATTTCGCAATTCACGCGCCGCAGCCGCCGGCCCGCAAAAGGCCGGCGACCGTTGGCCGGTTCTCATGCGTGCGCGGCATCCTTGATGATCGCCGCAACCGCGTCTGGCCGCGACACGTAGATGGCGTGGCTGCCCGCATTTTCCGCCACCGTGGCGCCGGCGCGCTGGGCCATGAAGCGCTGGGCCGCAGGCGGGATCATCTGGTCGTCGGTCGCCACCAGGTACCAGCTCGGCTTGGTCTTCCATGCTGGCTCGCTGATCGCGCCGCCGAGCGCCTCCACTCCCCAGGGAACCTGGGAGTCGGCCATGAACTGTGCCTTTTCGGGCTCGACGTCGGCGGCGAATGATGCGGCAAACTTCGCCTTGTCGAGGTACAGGAAGCCATCCTGCGGCGGCAGGATCGGGGGCACGGGTGCGCCGGGTGGCGGGTCCTTGATCAGAGAGGCAACGGACTCGCCCTTGTCCGGCGCAAATGCGGTGATGTAGACGAGCTTGGCAACTTTCGGATCATTGCCGGCTTCGGTGATCACAGCGCCGCCGTAGGAATGGCCCACCAGCACCACAGGGCCGTCGGCCTGCCCGATGATCTGGCGGGTCGCGGCCACGTCGCCTGCCAGGGTCAGGGTGGGGTTCTGGACGATGCGTACGTCGTAGCCGTCGCTCTTCAAGATCTGGTGCACGCTCTCCCATCCGGCGCCGTCGACGAAGCCGCCGTGGACGAGAACCACGCTTGGTTTCATGGCCGTCATTCTCCTCCTGGTCAGATGGCGCCCGGCACGGCCGGGCGGGTTTCGGGCATTGTCAGCGAGGCCGTAAGGGAAGGTCGTTCCGCAACATATTTTGCGGTGCACAAGTCCAATTTTTCAGTTTCATCCCAGCAATTCTGTATTTCAATACAAATCGCCGTTAGCGCCATCTACACTTGCTTAAACCGAATGGGTTCCAAGGGCCTCCCGGCCCTTGGCGGGTCCAGGGCAGAGCCCTGGCCTTCCTTCACCCAACGACCAAGGTCAAGCCGCCGCCCGCGCCGCCAGCAGCCGCTCGACCGCCGGGTAATCGATCTTGCCGGAGCCGAGCAGCGGCATGGCGTCGACCACGACGAGGCTGCGGGGGACGAAGATTTCGCCGATGCCGCGAGTGGCGGCGTGGGCGAGCAGGGTGGCGGGTTCGGCGCCGCGTTGGGTGGTGAGGAGGATGAGGCGTTCGCCCTTGCGCGGGTCGGGTTGGGCCAGTACGGCGTGGGCGGCGGCGGGCCAGAGGGCGGTGGCGAGGTCCTCGGCGGCGGCCATGGAGACCATCTCGCCGCCGATTTTAGCGAAGCGTTTGGCGCGGCCGAGGATGGAGACGAAGCCGGCTTCGTCGATGGCGACGATGTCGCCGGTGTCGTACCAGCCATCCGGCGGCGGCTCCAGCACGCCGGGGGCGGTGCTGCGGAAATAGCCGAGCATGACGTTGGGGCCGCGCACGTGCAGCCGGCCGCCGCGGGCGATGCCCTCGACCGGGGTGATGCGGTGGTCGATGCCGGGCAGCAGGCGGCCGACGGTGCCGGTGCGGTGGTGCATCGGCGTGTTCAGCGCCAGCACCGGGGCGGCCTCGGTGACGCCGTAGCCCTCCAGGATGCGCACGCCGAAGCGGTTGAAATAGAGCTGGCGGGTTTCCTCGCGCACCTTCTCGGCGCCGGCGTAGATCACCCGGACCGCGCGGAAATCGTAGGGATGGGCGAAGCGCGCCCAGCCGGACAGGAACGTGTCGGTGCCGAAGGCGATGGTGGCGTCGCTGTCGTAGATGGTCTCGGGCACGATCCGGTAGTGCAGCGGCGAGGGGTAGAAGAAAACGCGCACGCCGCCGAACAGCGCCAGCAGGGTGCCGCCGGTCAGGCCGAAACTGTGGAACATCGGCATGGCGTTGACGATGCGGTCGGCCGGGCCGAAATCCATGATGGCGGCGAGCTGGGCGCAATTGGCCAGGATGTTGCGGTGGCTGAGCACGACGGCTTTCGGCGTGCCCTCCGAGCCGCTGGTGAACAGCACCACGGCGGGGGCGTCGGCCGGCGGGCGCGTGCCGGGCAGGCTTGTGGCGCGGATGGTGTCGATCAGGCCGCGCAGGCGGGCGCGGCGGCCGAGGCTGTCGCGGATGTCTTCCAGCCAGAGGAAGCGCACCTGGGTTTCCATCTGGGCGATGGTGCGCTCCATGCGCCCGCGGCTGACGAAGGCGCGCGAGGAGACGATGGTGGATAGCTGGGCGGTGCGGCAGGCGGAGAGCATGCCGTCCGCGCCCGCGGAGAAATTCAGCAAGGCGGGCAGGCGGGCGAAGGCCTGCAGGCCGAAGAAGGTGAGCAGTGCCGCGTTGGTGTTGGGCAGCATCACGCCGACGCGCTCGCCCGGCGGGACCAGCGCATCGAGGCGGCGACCGAGCACGACGGCGCCGAGCAGCACGCGGCGATAGGTGAGCGGCTTGCGGAGGATGTCCTCGGCGATCTCCACCGCCGCACCGTGACGATCGCGCGCCCGGAGGAGAGTGGAAAACAGGGTGCGGTTGGTGTCGGCGGCGGTGAAGGCGGCGTTGACCATGACGTCCTGCAGCGCCACGGCGAGCGCGTGGCGGCGCGGACGGCCGCGTAGCGCCGTGGCGGCGGCCAGGCGCACGGCCGGGCCGATGGTGAGGCGCACCGGCACGAACCAGCGGCGGCGGAACACCCCCTGCATGCGCCCGACCGGGCTGAATTGCGGGCCGTCGATGTGGATGGGCAGCACCGGCGCATCGGCGAAGTCGGCCACCATGGCGGCGCCGTCATAGACTTTCATCAGCGCGCCAGTGCGGCTGAGGCGGCCTTCGGGGAAGATGACCAGCCGGTGGTCCTGGCGCACCCAGTCGATCATGGCGCGGGCGGTGAGCGGGTGGGCGGGGTCGAGCAGGAAACTTTCGACCGGCGCGATGAACGGCTTCACCCACCATTTATGCGCCATGCCGGCGTAGATGGCGAAGGCGGGGGCGTCCGGCAGGAAGGCGCCGATCAGCACGCCGTCGGCCAGCGAGACGTGGTTGGACACGATGACCAGGCGTTTGCCGGCGGCACGGTAATGCTCCAGGCCGATGATCTGCGCCCGGTGGAAGCGGCGGAAATACCAGGCGGCGATGGCGCGCAGCGTGGTCGTCGGCAGGATGCGCAGAAGCCAGATGGCAGCGAGAAGATTCGCCGCGGCGGTGAGCAGCAGGATGCGCGGGGCGGAAAAATGCGCGAAGGCCAGCACCGCCGCGATCAGCGAGGCGGTCACCATGAAGGCGGCGTTCAGCACGTTGTTCATCGCGATCATGCGCGAGCGGGAGGCCGGGTCGGCGCGCTCCTGCAGGAAGGCATAGAGCGAAACCGAATAGACGCCGCCGCACAGGGCCAGCAGAAACAGATCGGCAAGGATGCGCCAGGCGCCGGGGGATGCCAGCACGTCCAGCGGGGCGGCGAGGACGCCGGCGGCGGTGAAGGCGTGGGCGAGATCGAAGGCGAAGACGGAAATGCCGATCGCCGCGAAGGGCACCAGGCGCGGTGAGACGTCGCCGTGCAGCAGCCGCGCGCAGCCGACCGAGCCGGCGCCGACGCCGACCGAGAAGGCGGTGAGCAGCAGGGTGATCAGGCCGGCATCGCCGCCGAGCACATCCTTCGCCGCCACCGGCAATTCCGACAGCACGATGGCGCCGACCGCCCAGAACCAGGAAATGCCGAGGGCGGAGAGCCAGAACGTCGCGGTTGCCGCGAGCGGCGTGGATCAGGGCGGCGGTCTCGCGCGGGATGTTCCAGCCGATGCGCAGGGTCGCGTCCGCGGCGGGGGCGGGCGGGATGCGCCAGGCGGCGGCGAGGCCGGCCAGCGCCACGAACAGGCCGAGCCCGGCGACGATCGCCGGCCCGTGCGGGGTCCGCACCAGCGCGCTGCCGGCAATGGTGCCGGCGAGGATGCCGATGAAGGTGCCGGCCTCGATGAGCCCGTTGCCGGCGACCAGCTCGGTCTCGGCCAGGTGGTCAGGCAGGATGCCGTATTTCAGCGGGCTGAAGAACGTCGCCTGGATGCCGAGGCCGAACAGCACCGCCATGAGCAGCGGCAGGCTGGCGGTGAGGAAGCCGATGGCGCCGGCCGCCATCAGGCCGAGTTCCCAGAATTTGGTGAGACGGATCAGGCTGGCCTTCTCGGTGCGGTCGGCCAGCTGACCGGCGACTGAGGAAAAGAGCACGTAGGGCAGGATGAAGACGCCGAGCCCGATGGCAACCAGTTCATTGCCGTACTGCGCGGAGACGAACAGCGCCATGACGCCGAGCGCGTTCTTGAACAGGTTGTCGTTCAGCGCGCCCAGGAACTGGGTGATGAACAGCGGCAGGAAGCGACGGGCTTGCAGCAACGGGACGGGCGGCATGCGGTCGGCTCCGTTGATGGCGCGGCCGAGTATGTGTGGATCGTGAGGTCGGAAGAAAGGCCGGCGCGCAGCGTGCCTTCGCGCGACGGACCGCGGCCCCTGGGCGGGCGCTTCGCACGGGTGTGCGTATCAAGTGAAAGTGGGCGTCTCAACCGGAAGCGGGCCGGGACCGGCCCCGTGGAGGGGTCAGTCCCGGCCCGCTGCCAGGCCACTCCGGTTTCAGCACTCGGACGACGCAGTCAGTGTCGTCCGGTGCTGAAAGCCTGGGCAGGACTCTCCGGGACTACTTCGTCAGCTCCGGATAGTACCTGGACCATATTCGCGCCGAACAGCGGCTTGTAGACGCCATTGTGGCACGTCGCGCAGTTGATCTTCGGCGCATCGCCGC
Organism: uncultured Alphaproteobacteria bacterium; assembly: GCA_963709085.1. Lineage (GTDB taxonomy): Bacteria > Pseudomonadota > Alphaproteobacteria > Acetobacterales > Acetobacteraceae > Rhodovastum. Next base: position 409,709 of record CAVPVB010000007.1, on the reverse strand, counting down.
CCTCACCCAGGCGGGTGGCGGGGAAGGTCGATGTCAGCGGCACGAGGTAGTCGTTGTTCAGATGGCGGACCATCCGAATGCCATACCATGCCGTCGCACGCTGCGGGGTGCTCTGCGACCAGTCGCTGAACTGCCGGGTGTTGTGGCAGTAGGTGCAGTTCACGCCGAGAGCCTTCGACATGTTGATCATCACCCCGTAGGTCCAGTAGGCCGCCTTGAAGGATGCGGTCTGGGTGCCTTCGGGCAGGGCCGTCGTCGGGAAGACGCGGATGTCGTCGGACCCGAGGAAGTACGGCGTGTACGGATCCGTCTCCAGCGAGGTCAGGCCGGCAGCCACCGATGGCCGGTTCCGTCCGCCGCCGCGGTAGCCCAGGGTCTTCACCGGAGCCTGCGAGTTGACATCAGTGAACCAGATGTTCGCCGGCACCGGATTGCCGCGGTGGCAGGTGTAGCAGGTAACGCCAGTGGCGCCGGTCGGACCGGAAGATGCCACATGGGTCTTATAGTTAGTGTTGATATCCAACACCATCTGCAGCATCCGACGCGCGACCTTCTTGGTGTAGAGGTCATCGGAAGCAAGGTTGTTGGTGTCAACGTGGCAGTAGGTGCAGCCTTGGGTCGGTGCCACCCAGGTGGTGATGGAGGCCATCAGCCGGGTGAACTCGGCCACCGGCAGATCCTTCAGCACCTGCACGTTCTTGTAGACTTTGCCAGCCGGCCCGCCGACCGACAACGGTGACCCGATGGGGCCGATCGGCTGGTTGGCTTCAACCGTCTTCGCGAACGTGGCGGGATGGTAGTTCTCCACCATGGCGAGGCCGCGGAAGCCGCGCTGCACGGTGTCGACCGGGGGACGCTCTAGGGTGAACAGGAGGCCGACGCCCGCCACGACAGCGACGGCGAGAAGGGCGCGGGCCGGACCGGGAACGTAGGGAATAAACGACATGGCTTGCTCTCCCCTCTCAAAGTGCCGACGGATCGGGCACGGGCGGGAAGACGTTCGGCCACACCGGGACGATGCCGTGCTTGGCGCCCCAGAGGTACCAATTGTCGACCACAGTTCCGGTGAGCAGGATGCCGATGCCGCCGGTCAGGGTGACGAGCACCGCGAACCACCAGGCCCAGCGATGGATCGATTCGGCCGTTGCATTGAAGCCCATGCACCAGCGCCACAGCAGCGCGCCGCGTTCGTAGGCCGTGCCGCGGTCGAGGATCTGCTCCACCTCACGCTCGCCGCCGAAGCGGCTGATGGCGAGCACCGTGCCGCCATGCATCGCGAACAGCACGGCCGAGCCGTACAGGAAGGCGATCGAGAGCATGTGGAACGGGTTGTAGTACAGGTTGCCGTAGCGGATCGAGAACGCCGAGGTCCAGTCCAGGTGCGGGAAGATGCCGAACGGAACGGACTCGCTCCAGCTCCCCATCAGCACCGGGCGGATGAACCCGATCGACAGGAACAGGAAGATGGCCGAGGCGAACGCCCACGCCGCATGGGTGCCCATGCCGAGCTGGATGGCACGGCGGTAAACGCGCAGCCACCACGTCAGGACCGACGCAGTCAGGAAGAAGCCGGCGATCTGCCACCAGCCGCCTTCGTTCAGCGGCGCAAAGTGCAGGCCATAGGCCGGCGCCGGCGGCTCCAGCGCGAGCCACGGCAGCGAGCGCCAGAACAGCAGCCAGTTCCAGTGCACCGATGCCAGCATGTTCAGGCCGATGATCTCGAACGCGATCCAGAAGAACGCGAACGAGAGCAGCCCGAGGCGGCCGATATAAAGCGGCCCGATCTGCGGTTCGCCAAGCCAGCCGGCAAGCTGCAGCCAGAACGGCTTGATAACGCGCGGCTCGTCACCATGTGGAAGCGGTATGCCCTCGTAGACCGGGCCACGCACCTGCACGCGGTTAAAGATATTCTGGTATTCAGGCATGATGGTGATCTCCCCTCAGCCCCAAATCGGCAGGTTGTACCACCAGCCCCACCATTCCGGCCAACCACGGGTCCAGAAGGGGCCGCTCAGCACGATGCACACGGCGCTCCAGAATGCCGCGGACACGGCCAGGAACACGCCGAGGCGATGGATGCCAAGCGTGCCGATCGAATATCCGACGATGTCACGGAAGAAGACACCTTCGTGTTCGGCGAGCTTGACCGGTTCGCCCTTGCCAGGGTTGGCGGCGGACAGGATCAGCGAGCCGTGCAGGGAAAGCGCGAACGCGTTCGTGAAGAAGAACGCAATCGCCAGCATGTGGGCCGGATTGTAGTGGAAGTGCAGGAACTGGTAGCCGGTGTTCGACACCCAGTCGAGGTGGCTGAGAATGCCATACGGGAAGCCGAAGCCCCACGCACCCATCAGGACCGGCCGGATCACGACCAGGGTGAAATAGGCCAGGATCGCGAAGCTGAAGGCGAACGGCACATGCAGGCCGATGCCAAGCTTACGGCAGATCTCAACCTGCCGGAGCGCCCACGAAACGAAGGCTCCCAGCGCGCAGCAGGTGATGAGCTGCCAGTAGCCGCCTTTTGCCAGCGGGGCGAGACTCAGGCCGTAGCTGATATCGGGCGGCGCGATGTTGATCCGCCAGATATTGTAGTCGCCGTTCTGGACGGCGGCGTAGAAGATAAGCGATGTGCCGAGGACTGCGCAGAGGACAGCTGTGACCCCGAAGAAGCCGACAAAAAAGGGCCCCACCCAGAAGTCGAACAGATCTCCTCCGATCAGAGTCCCCCCGCGCACACGGTATTTTTTCTCAAAGCTGAGCAATGCCATTTATCGGCTCCTCCGCTCCGGTGCAGCCTAGCCAGCTGCGCCTTGCAGCAACGTTGGCCACGGACGAGGCCGGGCATTTCGCCAGACCTCGTCCGCCGCCGTGGATAGCAGCGCTACTACTTCGCCGGGGCTGCCGCGACCGGGTGCACGGTCGGACCGTCCATCCAGTTGAAGCGGCTGGTGCCCAGCAGGATGAAGTGGATCAGCAGCCCGAGGACGATCAGGAACACGAACACCGCGATGATCACGCGGCGCGGGTCAAACAGAAGCCAGAAGCGCCAAACGTCCGGCTCGCCGGGGAACTCGGCCATGTTACAGTCTCCTTATACCAGGAAGGAAAGCGCGGTGTTGATGCCGTCAAGCATCGACGTCCCGTAACCATTGACCCCCGGGAGCCACGGGCGCCACGACCACACCAGAATGTGGGCCACGACCACGATCGCCACGAAGACCCCGAAGCTCGCCCGGTAGATCTTGTGGAACTCCTTGGCCTCTTCCTCAGTCAGCCCCGACAGGGACTTTTGATCAGCCATCTTTAGTGCCCTTCAGATGACAGCCTTACGGCCGTTACCGCGCATCTCCCGCACGGCAGGGATCGTCGTGTGAGCATAGCTCGCCACGATCGACTCTTCGGTCCGGCAATGCCGGACACAATTCGTACCGGACACGCGTCCACAGCGGACGGCGCCGGAAATTACCACGACCACCGCGTTCGGGGCCGTTTGCATCATGCGACCTGCCCCGCGCGCAGGGCGGCAAGCGAATGTTCCACGCGATCGGCGGTCACCCGCTCCTCGCCGGCCGCACGGGCGTCGCGCTCGGCGCGCTCGCGCGCCCGCTTCGCCGCCGAAATGCGCACCAGGAACGGCTCGGTTTCGACATAGGCGTCCAACGCCGCATGTGCCGCGTCGTCCCAGGGGATGGTGTCACGCTCGGCCAGCCGCGCCGGCGTCGGCTCGACGCGGTCGAGCTCGGTGCCGAGCGGCAGGATGTGGAACAACGCATCGAACAGCGCGTTGCAGTATTCCTGCACGATGTAGGTCGCGCCGGCATAGCCCATGAACGGCGTGCCGGTGGCGCGGCGAATGATCGCGCCGGGGAACGAGGCCGGGATGTAAACCGCCCGGCTGCCGCACTCGGCGGCATACATACGCTCGTTGTACGAACCAAACAATACCAGGACGGGCTTGGTGCGCACTGCTTCGCGCACGGCCGCGTTATCGGTTTTTGCGCCGGCCGTGCGGGCGAAAGCGAAAGCGCAGGGCACGCCCATTTCCTCTTCGAGGAAACGGCGCATGCCGCGCACATAGGTATCGGTGGCGACGATGGCGAAAGCCGCGCTGCCGAAGAAATCCTGGGTGACGCTGCGCCAGAGATCCCAGATCGGCTTGATCGTGGTGTGCTTCTCGCGCTCGATGAACGGCTCGGGATCGACGCCGGTCAGTTCGCCCAGCTTGCGCAGGAAGTTGGTGGTGGCGAACAGGCCGATCGGCGCCTGCAAATAGGGTCGGCCGAGTTCCTCGCAGAGCAGGCGGCCGAACTCGCGATACATGCAGATGTTCACATCGGCATCCGGCAGGCGCGCGATATCCTCGACATGCGAGCCGAGCGGGAACACCAGGTTGATCTCGCAACCGATGCCTTCGACGAGGCGGCGGATTTCGGCGAGATCGGACGGCATGTTGAAGGTGCCGTAGATCGGGCCGATGATGTTCACCCGCGGCTTGGCACCTTCCGGCCGCGGGGCCGGCTTGCGGCCCTTGCGGGCGCCGAACTCGCTCCACAGCCAGTTGATGGCACGGTCGGCGGCCTGCCACTGGTCCTCGTCGATGGTGCGCGGAATGAAGCGCTGCAGGTTCGAGCCTTCCGGCGTGACGCCGCCGCCGATCATTTCGGCGATGCTGCCGGTCACCACCACGGCCGGCAGGTCAGGGTCCTGCGTGGCGGCGGCGCGGCTCATCGCGCCTTCGGTGCCGTTCATCGACAGGCTGTCTTCCGAAAGACCGGTCACCACCACCGGCAATTCGTGCGGCGGCAGCGCATCGGTGTAGTGCAGCACCGCGGTCACCGGCAGGTTCTCGCAGCCCACCGGGCCGTCGATCACCACGCGCAGGCCACGCACCGCGGCGAACGCATACACCGCACCCCAGTAGCCGCCAGCGCGATCATGGTCGAGCACGAGCATGGCCCTAGCTCCCCATCGCCTGGTTGGCACGGGCCTTGGCACGCGCCTCGCGCACCTTGCGGGTGCGGTCGCGCCAGCCGGCGGGTTCTTTCGGCACATCGGTCCAGCCGTAGCCGGCGCCCTCGCCGCTGCCGACCGGGCCGAAGAATTCCACCATGCGGGCGAACCGTTCGGCGCCGCGGGTCTGGGCCGCGACGATGCCGGCCAGGGCACCGGCGCCGGCGGGGCCGAACAGCGGCCGCGCGGAGACCATGTTGGTGAAGTACAGCGCCGGAATACCCATCGACTTGGCCTTCTGGACCAGCGGCGTGGTGCCCAGCGCCAGATCGGGCCGCACATCCTGCATGGCCGCGATATCGTTCTCCAGCGAGGCGCGGTACTGCACGTGCACCCCGCGCGCCGTGAGCCATTCGCGGTCGGGGTCGCTCCATTCGGTCCGCGGGGCCGCGGTGCCGACATACGGCACCTCGGCCCCGGCCTCGATCAGCAGGCGGGCGACCAGCAGTTCCGAACCCTCATAGCCCGACACGGTCACCCGGGCCTTGATCGGGTTGGCTTCCAATGCCGTGCGGATCGCCGGCAAGGCCCGCGCCTTGGCGGCGTCGAGCTTGTCGGCCGGAACATTCGCGGCGGCGGCGATGGCCTCCAGCCAGGCGGCGGTGCCGTCCACGCCCACCGGGCCGGAGCCCACGACCGGGCGGCCGGCGGCGTGGAACTCGCGCACCGTTGCGGTGTAGAACGGATGCACCGCGGCGACGGCGACGCAGTCCAGCGCGGCATACAGGTCACGCCATTCGCGCGAGGGAACCTGCGGCGCGACGCCGAGGCCGAGCGGCGCCAGCAGCGCGCCGATGCCGACCGGATCGGCCGGGAACAATTCGCCGAGCAGCGTGACGGTCGGCTCGCCGAGCACCACGCCGCGCGGGCGCGCCACCGGCCCCGCTTCCGCTTCCAGCCGCGCGTAGCGCAGCATGGCACCGGCGAGCACGTCCTTGGCCTCGGCATGCGTCGGCACGCCGAAGCCCGGCACGTCGATGCCGATGATGCGCACGCCCTCGATCTGCTTCGGCAGCAGGTCGAGCGGCACGCCGGAAGCAGTCGGAACGCAAAGGTTGATGATTACGACAGCGTCTAGCTGATCCGGTTTAGCAACGTCGTAGACGGCTTTCCGGATATCTTCGAACAACTGGCCTGTGACCAGCGTCTCCGAGTTGAACGGCACGTAGCCCACGGTGCGGCGGGCACCGTAGAAATGCGAGGTGAAGGTCAGGCCATAAACGCAGCAGGCCGAGCCGGAAAGGATGGTCGCCGTGCGCCGCATCCGCAGGCCGACACGCAGCGCGCCGAAAGCCGGGCACATCGATTGCGGCTGGTCATGCGGCCCGCGCGGATAATCGGCCAGCATCTGCGCGATCGAATCGGTTTTGCCGGCGGTGCGGGCCGCCTCCAGCATGGTCTCCCGTCCGCCATGGCAGCCCCCGGCCTCCGGAGGCGCTGCAGCACGGTCAAGGGTGGTGTCGTGCGTGCTCATGGCCGCTACGACCCCTCGTAGATGACTTCGAGCGACGGTTTCGCCACCGCCAGCTCGCCGCACATGTCATCGGCGGTCGCCGGGTCGAGCACGACGTCGCGGCCGACCGTCTCGCCCTTGAACAGGCCGAGCAGCCCGTCCTGGCTCAGCGGGTTCGGGCGCTTCGGCGGCGCTTCGGCCACCTGCACGGCCAGCGCCTCGAACAGCGGCGCCCAGCGGGTACCGGGGCGGCCGACGATTTCGTAATTGGCGCTCTTGCGGCGGATGTCCTCGTCGGCGGGGATCGCCGCCAGCACCGGAATGCCCACCGCTTCGGCAAAGGCCTGCGCCTCGCCGGTGCCGTCATCCTTGTTGATGACCATGCCGGCCACGCCGACATTGCCGCCGAGCTTGCGGAAATAATCCACCGCCGAGCAGACATTGTTGGCCACGTACAGCGATTGCAGGTCGTTCGAGCCGACCACGATGACTTTCTGGCACATGTCGCGGGCGATCGGCAGGCCGAAGCCGCCGCACACCACGTCACCCAGGAAGTCGAGCAGCACGTAGTCGAAATCCCACTGGTGGAAGCCCAGCTTCTCCAGCAGCTCGAAGCCGTGGATGATGCCGCGCCCGCCGCAGCCGCGGCCGACTTCCGGCCCGCCCAGCTCCATGGCGAACACGCCGTCACGCTTGAAGCAGACGTCGCCGATGGTGACCTTTTCGCCGGCGGCCTTCTTCTTCGACGAGGTCTCGATGATGGTGGGCGTGCTGCGCCCGCCGAACAGCAGCGACGTCGTGTCGCTCTTCGGGTCGCAGCCGATCAGCAGCACCCGCTTGCCCTGCTGCGCCATCATGTACGACAGGTTGGCAAGGGTGAAACTCTTGCCGATGCCGCCCTTGCCGTAGATGGCGATGATCTGCGTCTGCCGGGTCGGCGCGGTGGACACCGGCGCATCCGGCTCGATCGCGGCCTCCGCCTTCAACTGTTGCTGCATATTATCGAGCGGCGTGGCCGCTTGATTCCCCGCTCCGGGCATGCCGAAAGGTGCGTTCATTGTTTTTCAATCCCCCGCCAATCCAGGACCATTTTGAGACATCCGGGATCGCCGAAGGCCGTTCGGTAGGCAGCCTCCGCCTGGGATGCGTCCCGGCGATGGGTGATCAGGCCATCGAGCGATAGCTGCCCGGCCTGCACCAATTTTTGTGTCGCCAGCAAATCCGGCTCGCGCCATTCGGCGGCGATGCGGATGCGCGCCTCGCGCATGAAGGCTGGCGGGAAGGCGAACGCCACGCGCTCGGAATAGAAGCCGGCGAGCACGATCTCGCCGCCCGGCGCGAGCCGCGCGATCAGCGTATCGAGAATGGTGGAATCGCCGCTCACGTCGCAGATGCAGCGGTAGTCGCGGCGTTCATCCGTGGCCGGGTCGATCACCGCGTAGCCGGCCGCGCCGGCGGCGCGATCGGCATTGTGCTCCCATACGGTGGGGGCGCCGCCCAGCGCCACCACCAGGCGGGCCAGCAGCCGCCCCAGCACGCCATGGCCGATGATGAGGTCGGGCAGCATGGCCCCGGGGGCCACAACGGCATGGTGGGCGGTGGCAGCCAGCGCCAGCAGCACGCCCTGCTCGCCAATGATGTCGCCGATCGGCGCCACCCGGGCGCCGGGCACGACCACCCGTGCCGCCGCGCCGCCGAACAGGCCGCGGATTTCCCCGTAACAGCGCGCGCCCGGCACGAACACCCGCGTGCCCACCGCGACGCCCGCCCCGGCGCCGGCCGCCGTCACCAGCCCCACCGACTCGTAACCCGGGACCAGCGGGTAGCCGAGGCCGGGGAACGGCGGCATGCGACCGGTGTAGAGCAATCTCTCGGTGCCGGTGCTGATGCCGCTCCATTCGATGTCCACGACGACATCGGCCTCGCCCGGGGGCGAGAGCTGGACCCGGTTCAGCGAGAGGCGCTCAGGCGCCTGCAGCACCACGGCGATGGTGTCCATAAGAGGACTTCGAACTCCCGCTTGCGGCCATCGGCGGCCGCGTTGTCAGCCTACATTGACGAATAGTAATGTCAAGTTGGATTTACACCAAACGTCACGACCCGGTCACGCGCGCCAGCAGCAACCCAGTCAACAACGGGCTGCGCGTGCGAAGCGTGCGAATCCTGTCGAATCCAGCCTCGGCCAGCATGCTGGTGAGTTCAGCCGCGCGGCGCGGACGGCCGCGCCCCATCGCCATCAGGTAGAAGCCGAAATAGGCGTCCCCCACCGGCTCGGCCCCGCTGGTGGCCGCCAGCGGCTCGGCAATCAGCAGGGTGCCGCCGGGTGGCAGGCAGGTCCGCACGGCGCGCAGCAGCGCCTGCACGGTGGCGTCGTCGTGGTCGTGCAGGATGCGCACCAGGGAAACCAGATCGGCCCCCTGCGGCAGCGCATCGGTGCGGAAATCGCCGCCGATCGCACGGGCGCGCGCCGCCAGGCCGGCCGCCGCGAAACGCGCGGCGGCCCGCGCCGCCACCGCCGGCAGGTCGAACAACATGACCCGCAGGGACGGCGCGCGAGCGGCGGCCTCGACCAGGAAACGCCCGTCGCCGCCGCCCACATCGAGCAGGCAGCGATGCCGCCCCACATCGTAGGCGTCGAGCACCTCGGCGGCGATGAAAGGCTGCGAGGCCGACATCAGGTCGGTGTAGCCGGCGATCTGGGCCGGTGTGAGCGCCGCAGGGCCGGCAGAGGCGGCATAGGGCCAGTAGCCGCCCAGCGCGGTTTCCCCCGGCACGCCGCGCAGCAGCGCCACCGGATCGGCCAGGTCGGCGTAGAGCAGCCGGTGGTGCTCGATCATGGCGGCGATGCCGGGATTGCCGACCATGGCGTGGCCGAGCGGACCCAGCCCGTAGCGGCCACGGCCGCGCGGCTCAGCGAGGCGCAGCGCCACCGCGGCGTCCAGCAGGCGGGCCGCGCCCGGCTCCGGCAGTCCCAGCCGCGGCGCCAGTTCGGCCAGGGTCTGCGGCCCGTCATGCAGGATGTCGAACAAATGCAGCCGGACGGCGGCGTACAGCACCTGCGAGTAGACGAAACCGGCAACCAGGTCGAACAGGCCCTGCGCCCGCCGGCGCGCGATCGGCCGGGTGAGCGGGAAGCCGGTTGCCCAGCGCTGGAAGCGCGGGCTGGCGAACAGATTGTCGACCAGGCCGACACAGCGGTCCCACCACGAAAGTTGCGGTTTCATCGGTGCATCGTCGCCGGCATCCTGCCCGGCCGGAGCCGGGCCCGGGCCATCTCAGGCGGCGCGCTGCGATAACTGTTTGGGTACCAGACGTTGCGATTCGGACAGAATATGCGCGCGCAGCTCAGCCGCCCCCGGGCAGTCCGGAATGGAGGCCACCGCGCCGGCCGCGAGTTCCTTGAGCAGGCGCAGCGCCCCGTCCATGCCGTGCAAGGTCACCGCGCTCGGCCGCGCATGCGCCTGGTCCTGGCCGATCGGTTTGCCCAGTTCCTCGGCGTTGCAGGCCACGTCGCGGATGTCGTCGGCCACCTGATAGGCGGCGCCGAGCCGCTCGCCGAGCAGGCGCCAGGGCTCTGCCTCGGCGCCCGCGGCGGCCGCACCGGCCACCGCGGCGGCGGCGAACAGGGCGCCGGTCTTTTCCTGCTGGTAGACGGCGAGATCGATCTCGGTTTCGCATTCCCAGGCCTGGCCGGCGGTGATGCCGCGCGGCATGCCGACCGAACGGCCGACCGTGTCGACCAGTACGCCGAGGCGTTGCGGCGCCCCGGCAGCGGACCAGGCCAGCGTCTGGAACGCCAGCACAATCAGCGCATCGCCTGCCAACACGGCGATCTGCTCACCGAAGGCCTTGTGAACCGACGGTTTGCCACGACGTATGTCAGCGTCGTCGAAACAAGGCAGGTCGTCATGGACCAGGGAGGCGCAGTGCAGCAGCTCGATCGAGGCCGCCGCAGCATCCGTCAGTCCGGGATCGTCCTCGCCACAGGCCATCGCCACGGCCAGGCACAGGCGGGGCCGGATGCGCGCGCCCCGCGGGAACACGGCATAGTGAAGTGCCTCCGCCAGCTTCGGCGGGCCGCTCAATCCAGCTCCGGCCAACCCACCTCCGGCGGGACCCCCTTCGGAACCCTGGGCCCTTGCCACAGCGGCGGCCAAGGCCCGTTCGATTCGCGTCGTGGCATCCATGGAGGTGCGCCTCCTGCGTGCGCTTCGTAAAGTGTCAAGTCAGGTTGTCACATGGCACTGTCATGCCGTATGGACGATCGAAGTCAATGGCATTCTTCCCGGGGGCAACCAAGTGCAGCATCGTCGCCGCGTCGCCGTGATCGGTGCCGGCATCGGCGGGCTCGTGGCGGCGCTGGAACTCGCCGCCCAGGGCCTCGATGTGCTGGTGCTGGAGCGCGCCGACGGGCCGGGCGGCAAGCTGCGCGCGGTGGAAGCCGGCGGCGCCCGCATCAATTCCGGGCCGACCGTGTTCACCCTGCGATCGGTATTCGAGGAAATTTTCGCCGCCTGCGGGGAATCGCTGGAGGCGCACCTGACCCTGCAGCCGCTGGAGCGGCTGGCCCGGCACGCCTGGGGCCCACGTGACCGGCTGGACCTGTTCGCCGATGCCGAACGCTCGGCCGACGCCATCGGGGCGTTCGCCGGCCCGGCGGAAGCGGCCGGCTATCGCGATTTCTGCGCCCGCGCGCGGCGCATCTACGGCACGCTGGAGCCGCGGTTCATTCGCATCCAGCGCCCCAGCCTGCTGTCGCTCTCGCTCAGCCACGGGCCGCGCGGCCTGCTCGACGTGATGCGCATCTCCCCTTACACGCGGCTGTGGCGGGCGCTGGGCCAGCATTTCCACGACCCACGCCTGCGCCAGTTGTTCGGCCGCTATGCCACCTATTCGGGCTGTTCGCCGTTCCGCGCGCCGGCCACGCTGATGCTGATCGCGCATGTCGAGCAGCAGGGCGTCTGGGCGGTGGAGGGCGGCATGCAGCGCATCGCCACCGCGCTGGCGGGGCTGGCGGCGGCGCGCGGCGCGCGGTTCCGCTATGGCGCCGCGGTGGCGGAGGTGCTGACCGAAGCCGGGCGCGCCATCGGGGTGCGTCTGGAGGATGGCGAGCAGATCGCCGCCGACGCGGTAGTGGTGAATGCCGATGCGGCGGCGCTCGGCCGTGGCCTGCTGGGGGTGACGGCGGCGCGGGCGGCGCCGCGGGCGCACCGGGCGCCGCGGTCAATGTCGGCGCTGACCTGGTCGATGCTGGCCGAGACCGGGGGCTTCCCGCTGCTGCGCCATAATGTTTTCTTCAGCAACCGCTACGCCGCCGAATTCGAGGATGTGTTCCGCCGCCACCGTCTGCCCGCGGCACCAACCGTGTATGTGTGTGCCCAGGACCGCGGCGGCGGCGAGACCCCCGCGCCCGCCGGCCCCGAGCGCCTGTTCTGTCTGGTCAACGCGCCAGCGACCGGTGATTCCCATCCCTTCAGCGCCGCGGAGATCAGGGAATGCGAGGAGCGGACATTCAGCCACCTGGAGCGGAGTGGCCTGCACGTACGGCCGCATCCGGATCGTACGGTGGCGACGACGCCGGCCAATTTCGAGCGGATGTTCCCGGGGACGGGGGGAGCGCTGTACGGCCGGACGCTGCACCACCCGTTCGCGTCGTTCCAGCGGCCGGGGGCGCGGAGCCGCATTCCGGGCCTGTATCTGGCGGGGGGCGGCACCCATCCGGGGCCGGGGTTGCCGATGGCGGCGCTGTCGGGCCGGCTGGCGGCGGCCAGCGTGCTGGCGGACCTGCCTTCGACCAGCCTGTCCCGCCGGGCGGCTACGCCTGGTGGTATGTCGACGCGCTCAGCGACGATGGAAAGCACGGGCTGACACTGATCGCCTTCATCGGCAACGTGTTCTCGCCGTACTATGCCCGCGCCCGCCGGAATGGCGGCGGCGACCCGCTGGAGCATTGCGCCATCAACGTCGCGCTGTACGGCGCCGGCGGCAAGCGCTGGGCGCTGACCGAGCGCAACGGCCGGGCGCTGCAGCGCAGCCGCTTTCGAGCTCGGCATCGGGCCGAGCGCGCTGAACTGGGACGGCAACGTGCTGACCGCACGGATCGACGAGGTCACCGCCCCCTTCCCGTCCCATCTGCGCGGCACCGTGCGGGTGCATCCGGCGGCGCTGCCGGGCCGCAGCTTCCCGCTGGACGCCGGCGGCCGGCACATCTGGACGCCGATTTCACCCTGCGCGCGGGTGGAGGTGGCGATGGAGCGGCCGGCACTGCGCTGGAGCGGCTCGGCCTATTTCGACGCCAATGCGGGCAGCGAGCCGCTGGAGGCGGGGTTCCGCAGCTGGGACTGGTCGCGGGCGGAACTGCGCGACGGCACCGCGGTGCTGTATGATGCGGTGCGCCGCGACGGCAGCAAACGGCTGCTGGCGCTGCGGTTCGGCCCGGATGGCAGCGTCGCCAGTTTTGACGCGCCGCCGCCGGTGCGGTTGCCGCCGGCCACCGTCTGGCGGGTCGACCGGGCCACCCGCGCCGATGCCGGCCATGGCGCGGCAGTGATGGAGACGCTGGAGGATACGCCCTTCTACACCCGCTCGCTGCTGCGTACGCATCTGCTCAGCGAGCGGGCGATGGCGGTGCATGAAAGCCTGTCGCTGGACCGCTTCCGCACCGGCTGGGTGCAGGCGCTGCTCCCCTTTCGCATGCCCCGCGTCCCGCTCTGAACGGGGTGCAGGGGGCCGCCGCCATCGGCGCGAAGATAAAGGCCAGGGCTCTGCCCTGGACCCGCAAGGGGCCGAGAGGCCCCTTGACCCCATTCCTTAAGAAATCCAGGGCGAAGCCCTGGTGGGGTGCGGGGCTACGCCCCGCCAGGCTCGCCGGTAAAGTGGATAATCACCTCCTCGTCCCGCGCCACGAACTGGCAGGCCAGACGGAAGCGCGGCGGCATGTCGCGCACCTCGGCATCCTCGATTTCCGCGTCGGTGAGCTTGCCCAGGGATTTGAGCGTCGCCTTCTCTTTTTCGGTCAGCGCCACGCCCATCTTCGGCTTGCCCTCCACGTATTCGACGCGGATCAGACACGCGCCGCAGGCGCCGTTGCGGCAGTCATGCGGGATTTTCACCCCGTTCTTCTCCGCGACCACCAGGATGGCATGGGTGTCGCCGGCGGTGGCATAGGCCCGCAGGTCGCGGTGCAGGGTCGGCGACGAGAAGGTCAGGATCGGCATCCGGTTCTCTTCTGTGGGCGATGATGCGCCCGCGTCACCGCTTCCAGCTTATCTCGAACACGCAGGCGGCGGCGCCGGTGGCCTGGCACGCCGTCTCGACCACCGTGGCGCGGCGGCTGACCAGGGTGCGGTAGAGGTGCTCGAAGGTGGCGGCATAGTAGTCGCAGACCGGTTCCGCCGCCGTGATGCCGCGGCAGAGCGGGCAGTTGGTGAAGCTCAGGCGCACCGGGGTGCCTGACTCGGCGTGGAAATGGCTGCTGCCGGCGAAGGTCCAGGAATGGCCGCCAATGGAGCGCAGCAGCACCCGGCTGGCGAGCCCCGGCGGCAACAGGCGCAGCACGAACTGGGCGGCACGGGGGATGCGGTTGGCCAGCAGGTAGTCGCAGGTGCGCACCCCCGCCTCGCGCGACACCGCACGCGCCTGCGCCGCCCCGAGCGCCGGGCGCAGGCGCTGGTGCAGGGCAATAACCTCCCGCTCATCCACCATCTGGCCGGGCATGGTCTGGAGGTAGTGATCCACGCCGGCGCTGCGGAACACCTCCGCCGTCACCGCGTCACCGCATTGCGCGCGCAGCGCCTCGGCAACGCGGATGATGGCGTTCGGGCCGATCCGCGCCGGCCCCGCATCCTGGGCCGGCGCGTGGGCTTGGGTGGTCACGTCACGCCTTAACGCGGCGGCGCGGCGACGGCCTTGTCCGGCACCTTCGGATGGGTGGGCGCCGATGCCGCCGGCACCACCGCCTCCGCATCCTCATCGTACTGCAGGTGGTTGGGCGCACCGCAGGCGGTCACCACGGCGTCTTCGTCGTAGTGCAGGTCGTTCGGTGCGCCGCAGGCCGAGATGGTCTCGGACTGGCCGCGCCCCGACGGCAGTTGCAGGTACTGGCTGTCATTCGTCGGCGAGCATTTGCCGATGATCGTGGGCGTGCCGGTGAAGTTGACGTCGGCGGCGAGATCGGGCCGGTTGCGCTTGGTCGCCTGAATCTGCTCCGGCGTCAGCACCTTGCTCTGGTCGAAGCCAAGCTCCCACTCCGAGGACATGCCATTGAACTTCAGGCGCTCGAGGTCGTAGAATTTTTTCTCCCACGTCGTCTTCGCGAACGCCTTCAGACAGCCGAGCATGTAGTTCCGCTTCCACTTGTCGCGGATCCACGGATAGCCCAGGAACGTCTTCCGCAAATAGAAGCGCGCATAGTTCTTCATCACGCCCTTGAGCACCTGCTCGCGGGTCATGGCGTCGGGCTTCATGATCGGCGTAACGAAATTGTACTTCGAGTAGTCGCGGACCTCGACCTTGTCGCCCAGATCCTCGAACAGCTCGGCGAAAGGCCACGGCGTGTAGCAGTTCCAGTTGACCATGTCGGCCTTCCAGTCCAGCCCCAGCCGGTAGGTCTCCTCGATGGTCTCCGGAGTCTCGTTCTCCAGCCCCATGATGAACTGCACTTCGGCGACCATGCCGGCGTCGCGCAGCAGCTTCACCGCCAGCTTGTTCTGCTCGATCGTGGTTTCCTTGCGGAACAGGTCGAGCTTCATCTGGGCCGCCGCCTCGGTGCCCAGCGAGACATGCACGAGGCCGGCCTTGCGGAACATCGGCAGCAATTCGCGGTCGCGCAGGATGTCGGTGACGCGGGTGTTGATGCCCCAGTGCACCGGCAGGTTACGCTCGATCAGCTCCTCGCACAGCCGGATGAACTTCTTGCGATTTATGGTCGGTTCCTCGTCGGCGAGGATGAAGAAACCGACATTGTGCTCGCGCACCAGCATTTCGACTTCGTCGACGAATTTCTTCGGATCGCGCGTGCGATACTGCCGCCAGAACTTCCACTGCGAGCAGAACCGGCAGGTGAACGGGCAGCCGCGGGCGAAGTTGGGCACCGCCACCCGGCAGTTCAGCGGGGTGTAGATGTATTTGTCCCACTCCAGCAGCGACCAGTCCGGCGTCAGGCTGTCGAGGTCCTTGATGACCGGATGCGCCGGGGTGGCGACCAGCTGGCCGTCTTCCAGGAAGGCCAGGCCCTTGATCTCGCGCCGTTTCGCCAGATGGGTGCCATCCTGGATGGCGCGCATCAGGTTGACGGTGATCTCCTCGCCCTCGCCGCGGACGATATAGTCGATCCAGGGCGCCTCGCTGAGCACCTGGGCGTACATGAAGGTGGGATGGATGCCGCCGAGGATGGTGACCGCATTCGGCACCGCTTCCCGCGCCAGCTGCAGCGTCTTCTGCGCCTGATAGATCATCGGGGTGATGGCGGTGGCCATCACCACGTCCGGCTGAATCTTGCGGATCATCTCGGCGAGCTTGTCGTCCGGGATGTAGTTCGTCATGGCATCGACGAAGCGGATATTGGTGATGCCCGCCTGCTTCAGCGCGCCACCGACATAGGCCACCCAGCCAGGCGGCCAGTTGCCGGCAATCTCGGCACCGCCGGAATGATAGTTGGGCTGGATCATCATCACGCGCATGGGCAAGCTCCCACCAGATCCTGCTGGTCCGCAGAAAAATATCGAGTGCGCAACTCAGCAGCCTTGATGTAGGTCAAGATTTTCCCGGCCGGACGCACCGGGCTGCGGAAGGTTCCGGACCGGGGCTGGGCTGTTCGCGACAGCACCGGTCCGGAGAAGAGTACGGATCATCAACCCGGTTCAGCCGCCGATGTGACCGGCCCGACTGGAACCGGCACGACGGGGACCGGCCCGACGGGGACCGGCACGACCTCGCGGTAACGCGTGCTGATGCTGAACCACACGCCATAGCCCAGCAGCAGCAGCAGGAATCCGCCGAGGTCGATGGCCGAGAACAGGCGGGTATTGCCGAGCGCCGCATAGGACAGCGACACTTCCGCCGCCCCCAGGAGCAGCATGAAATTAACAAGCGGCCGGGCAATCGCTCCGGTAAGAGCGAATTTCTGGCTGGTGCGCACGTCGATTTCCAGCCCCTTGGCCCGTGCCTCGTGCCACGCCGCCAGCGCGCGTTTGCGCCGCTTCAGCGCGGTGACGAAAAACCACACCCCGATAGCAGCCAGAACCAGGCCCGCCCAGTTCCTTATCGGCATGGTCAAGCCTCCTTGGATCGTTTGCTGGCGGACCCGCTCCGGCGGACGGCACCGCCGGCTGCTCCGCGAGCGTTGATGTTATGGCACGATTCACCCGCCAGCGCGGGCGCGCCTGGCAGGACCGGACCATTTAGGCTCCGCGGGCTTGCGCAGCCTGCCACCCGAACGCAGACATATTTTTCGGGCCGGCGCAAGCCGGCTCGGTGGTCGTCGCAGGGCAATTGGGTGAAGGAAGGCCAGGGCTCTGCCTTGGACCCCAACACCCTTAAAACGAATGGGTTCTAAGGGCTCCGCCCTTAGCGGGTCCAGGGCAGAGCCCTGGCCTTCCTTCACCCAATTCCCCTGGCGTCTAGGACAACGAAACCGTTTCGTTCGCCCGGCGGTGGCGCTCGATGCTTTCCATCCGCTCCAGCTGTTCCAGCTTGGTGAACAGTTGCACCACCCAGCCGACCTGCTCGTTGAAGCTGCGATCCGGGATCGAAGAGGCGCCGTCCAGCCTGACGCGGCCGCGGGCGGGTTGCGCGATCACGGCATCGATCAGGAATTTCGCCTCGGGCAGCGGCGGCGAGGCGTCCTGGCGCACCGGCAGGACCGGCGCCGTGAGCGCGCGCGCCATCAGCCGCGCCTTGCGCTGCGCCGACACCACGGCGCGCCGCGACACCGAATCGCAGCCCGCCCGTTCCACTTCACGGCCGATCTCGGCATAGAGGTAACGCGCCGCCCAGATGCCGGGCTGGCACGACAGCGGCAGCCGCGAAATGCCCGCGCCGGCACGCGCATACAGCGCATCGGCCTCGCGCAGCAGGCGCTTGATCACCTCGGCCAGCGCCTCGGTGAACACGGGTTTGGCCAGCCAGGCATCCGGGTCGATGCCGGCCTCGCGCATCCAGGCGCGCGGCAGATAGAGCCGGCCGTTGCGCGCATCCTCGCCCACGTCGCGGGCGATATTCGAAAGCTGCATGGCGATGCCGAGATCGCAGGCACGTGACACCACGGTGGGATTCCGCTCGCCCATCAGCAGCGTCATCATCACCCCGACGGTGCCGGCCACGCGCGCCGAATAGGCATGCACACTCGACATGTCCTCGTAGCGCCGCCCCTCGGCATCCCAGGCGAAACCTTCCAGCAGCGCCTCCGGGATGGCGCGCGGAACGGCGAAACGGGTCACCACATCGGTCAGCGCCCGGTCGGCGGAAATGGCGGCGGGCCGGCCGTCATAAACCCGCTCCAGCCGTTCGCGCAGCCGCTCGAGCGCGTTGCCGCCGGGGCTGTCGAGGTCGATCGCGTCATCGGCCACCCGGCAGAACGCATAGAGCGAGACCGCCGGGTCCCGCACCGCCTTCGGCAGCAGGAACGAAGCGGCGAAAAACGACCGCGACCCGCCGCGCAGCAACGCGCGGCAGGCCTCGATATCGGCGTGTGACGCCTTGGGTCTGTCAGCGGAGAGCAGAAACATCCGGCACCACCATGTCGAGAACGCGGGCGGAGGAAATCACCCCGGGCACGCCCGCCCCCGGATGTGTGCCGGCACCGACGAGGTACAGCCGCTCGATGTCCTCGCTGCGGTTGTGCGGCCGGAACCAGGCACTCTGCCACAGCACCGGCTCAAGCCCGAATCCGGCCCCCTTGAAGGATAGCAGACGGTCCTGGAAATCGCGCGGGGTGGTGATGCGGGAGGCAACGATTTCCGATTCCAGGCCGGGCAGCACCGTCCGATCCAGAAAGCGCGCGATCGCCTGCCGGTACGGCTCGGCCTGCTCCGCCCAGTCGACCCCGGCATCCATGTGCGGCACCGGCGACAGGGCGTAGAACGTGTCGCACCCGGGCGGCGCCAGCGACGGATCGGTCGCGGTCGGGCGGTGCAGGTAGACGCTGAAATCCTCGGCCAGCTTCTTGCGGCTGAAGATGTCGCGCAGAAGCTCTTGATAGCGCGGGCCGAACAGGATGGTGTGATGCGCCACCTCGGGATACTGGCGCCTGGTGCCGAAATACCAGACGTACAGGCCGCTGGAATAGCTCGACCGCTTCAGCTTGCGGTCGGTCCAGCGGCGCCGCGCGGCGGCCGGCAGCAGGCGCAGATAGGTGGTGGCGGAATCGGCGTTGGACACCACGATATCGGCGGCGATCTGTTCGCCATTGGCCAGCCGCACCCCGGTCGCGCGCCGCCCCTGCAGGGTGATCTCGGCCACATCGGCGTTGCAGCGCACGACATTGCCCTGCCCTTCGATCAGGCTGACCAGCCCGGCCACCAGCGCGCCGGTGCCGCCCATGGCGAAATGCACGCCCCAGCGCTGCTGGATCGCCTCGATCATGCCGTAGATCGAACTCACCTTCAGCGGATTGCCGCCGATCAGCAGCGGATGGAAGCTGAAGGCGATGCGCAGCCGCGGATCGCGGAAATGCGACGAGACGATCGAGTAGACGCTGCGCCACGCCTGCACCTTCAGCAGGTCGGGCGCCACCCGCACCATATCCATGAAGGAGTTGAACGGCACATGGCCGAGCTCCTCGAAGCCGATGCGGCAGAGCGCCATGCTCAGCGCCATGAAGCGCTCATAACCCTCGACATCGCCCGGCGACAGCCGTGCCACTTCGGCGCGCACCCGCGCCGGATCACCCGAAATGTCGAGCAGGCTGCCATCGTCGAAACGCAGCCGGTAATACGGGTCCATCCGCCGCAGGTCGATGTCGTCGGCCAGCTTCCGCCCGGCGAGCTGCCAGAGTTCCTCCAGCAGTTGCGGCGCGGTGATGATGGTCGGGCCGGCATCGAAGGTGAAGCCATCGATGCGGTGGACATAAGCGCGCCCGCCCGGCGCATCGAGCCGCTCCAGCACGGTCACGCGGTAGCCGCGCGCGCCCAGCCGCACCGCGGCGGCAAGCCCGCCAAAGCCGCTGCCGATGATCACGGCATGCGGGGCAGGATGCGTGGAAGATTCGTCGCGTAGCATGGGAGAGTCGCCGCTGGCGGGAAACACGGCCTGTGTTACATCGAGCATGACGGTAATATTGTAAGCACAACTTGACACTCCTCGCCAGAGGTGAAAGCGGCGCGCCCGCCGTTGCGCGATGATCAGGAAACCGTGCGGGTAACCATGCGGCGGATGCTGCGCACCCCTAATGCGGCCAGGATGGCAATAACAGGAACGCTGATTCCCATCGTCAGCTCCGGGTCGATCGCAACCCCCGCCGCCTTCGCCGCCTTCGCCCCGTCGCCGACCAGGGCGACCACGTAATAGGTCAGCGCCGCCACCGACAGGCCCTCGACGGTGGTCTGCAGGCGGAGCTGGATCTTGGCCCGCCGGTTCATCGATTCCAGCACGGCCTGGTTCTGCTGTTCCAGCGTGACATCCACCCGGGTCGCCAGCAGCTGAATGGCGCGGGCGACGCGCGTCGACAGCGATTCCTGGCGCGCCGCGGCCGCCGCACAGGTGGACATCGCCGGCGCCAGCCGGCGCTCGGTGAACTCCTGGAAGGTCTGCAGCCCCTCGATGCGCCGCTCGCGCAGTTCGGCGGTGCGCCGCTGCACCAGGTCGTAATAGGCGGCCGCCGCGCTGAACCGGTACAGGTTGTCGGCCTCGCGGCTTTCGATCTCGGCGGCCAGCCGGGTCAGGCGATCCAGCAGCACCGGCTCGTCCGGCTCGCCCGCCGCCACCAGATCGGCGGCGATGGCGGCCAGGGCGCGCTCGCGCTCGGCCAGGAAGGGCGCCAGGTTGCGCGCCACCGGGAAGGCCAGCAGCGCCAGCATCTGGTAAGTGTCGATCTCCAGCAGCCGCTGCACGATGCGGCCGGCCTGGCGTGCCGTGGTGCTGCGGTCCAGCAACAGGATGCGGCCGAACCCGTCGGCATGGATGCGGAAATCGGTCAGCGCCGTCGCGGCGCCGCCGACGGTGGCGGAGCCCACCAGCATGTTGCCGGCGAACCATCGCGCGCTCAGCGCCTCGACGTCCGGCGAGTCCTCGCTGCCCGACAGAAACGCGACATGGATCGCCGTGATCACCTGCCCGGGCAGGGCCGCCAGCCATTCGGGCGGCACCGCGGCGATGGCGGTTTCGGCGAACGGGTCCTCCCCCGCACCGGTCACGGTGAACAAATAGCGGGTGAACTCGGTGTGCCGCTCCCATTTGAGCCGGAACGGACCCAGATCGGCGCTGTAATGATAGGCGGCCAGCGGCGGCGGCGTCGCCCCGTAGCGCTCGGCCAGCGCGCAAAGGGCATGCCAGCCGGGCTCGCGCGGGGCGCCATCCTTCATCAGCGCCAGGTACGACTGGCGCGTCGGCGCGACCAGAAGCTCCGGCGCGCGCGCGTGCACTTCCTCGTTCAGTTCGGCGCGCCGCGGATGGTCGCGCGGAAACAGCAGAACCGGTGCGGCTGGGGTCGCGTCAGGCATGCCAGGCTCCCTTGGCGGTTACGCCGCGGCCGCGGCGCTCGCCAGCCCGTGTATCATGACGGCGATCCGGGCGGGTTGCTCCTCGTGCGCCAGATGACCGAGGCCGGGCAGCGACACCAGCTCCGCCCCCGGCACCAGCGCCCGCACCCGGGCGGAATCCGAGGGCGGGATGGTGCGGTCGTTGCTGCCGGCGATCAACAACAGATGCGGACGCAGCCGCGGCAGGTCGCGGGCGAGCGGGCGCAGGTCCCAGTTCGCCATCATTCCCAACGCCGCCCCCGCATGGGCCGGGCAGCGGGCCAGCCGCATATACTGGTCCACCCCGGCCGGATCGATGGACGAGCCGGTGCTGCGCAGCATCCGCATCATCAGCCGCCGGTCGGCCGCCTGCCAGGCGAACATCCGCCGGGTCAGCGGCAGCGACACCACCAGCCGGGCGATCGGCGAAAAGATATGGCCCGGCAGGCCGCGCAGCGGCAGCAGGGCCCCGTTCAGGCTGACCAGGAATCGCGGCGTGATGATGCCGTCCAGGCACATGCGCGCCAGAATGGCGGCCCCGGCGGAGTGGCCCACCGCCACCTCGGGCCGAACGCCCAGCGTATGCACCAGTTCGCCCAGCGCCCGGGCCATGCCGGGCAGCGACAGCAGCGCCTCGGGCGGCGTGTCGGTGAAGCCGTGGCCCGGCAGGTCGGCCGCCACCACGGTGAAGTCCCGCGCCAGCAGGGGCAGCAGGTCCCGCCAGGAATGGGTGGCGGCGCCGGTGCCATGCACCAGCAGCAGCACCGGACCACTGCCGGCCACTTGCACGTGCCATCGTATGCCGGAAGCCGTAACGAAGCGGCTGGCCTCCCGACTCGGCCAGTCCCGTCCCTCGCGCTCCCAAACCGGTTTTTCGCTCATGTCGCCGCCGACCCCGCACCGGTTGAATGCCACAGCGCCGGCCCACCGGCCCCGGGATCGGGGCCGGCGCGGCCCGGCGCCGCCTTTCAACTTGGTGCTTAGCGGGCCGGCGCAAGACCCCGGTCCGGTTCGGCACTCGCCGACTTCACCGCGCGCGACAGGGTGGCGGCGTCGGCAAACGGCAGCGGCAGGTAGCGCGCGCCCATTTCGGCGGCGAGGCGCTGCGCCTGCGCCTGCGGGCGCGGCGACATGTCCACCAGCAGCGCCGTGATGCGCGCGGCCCGCATCAGGCGGGCGGCGGCGTGCGCGTCCTCCTCGGCGCGGGCACGGTCGGGCTTGCCGTCGCGGGTGATGTTGGCCCGCCCGTCGGTGAGCATGATGACGATCGGTGTCTGGCCTTTGCGCTTCACCGCGTCGGCCAGCGCCATGGCGGCGTCGATCGCGGCGGCCACCGGCGTGCCGCCGCCGCCGGGCAGACCGGCGAGGCTGCGTTTCGCCCGCACCAGCGAGTTGGTGGGCGGCAGCATCAGGTCGGCCACGGTGCCGCGAAAAGCCACCAGCGCCACCCGGTCGCGGCGGACGTAACAATCGGCCAGCAGCAGGTTCACCGCCCCCTTGGCCTCGGCCAACCGGTTCAGCGCCGCCGAGCCGGAGGCATCGACGACGAAGATGGTGGTGGTTTCGGTGCGCTGCTTGTAGCGGTTGACCCGGAAATCGTCGCGGCGCACCTCGACGCGCTTGCCGTTGATCAACTGAGCAGGGTCCCGAGGTGGCCGCGCGGCCACTTCGCGCTGGCGCAGGCGCTGCCAGGGGGCGGCCACCCGCAGCGTTTCCACCAGATTGAGCCGGGCCCCGCTGCGCGGATCGCCGGCGCGGGTGCCGATCGGCCGGCCGCGCATCACCGACTGCTTCAGCATGCCGGCCTTGCCGGAGGACTGGGTGCGCGGCTTGCCGCCGGCGAGCTGCAACTGCGCCAGCAGCCCGGCCGGGATGGCAGCCTTGGCGGCCTCCAGCAGGATTTCCTGCAGTTCCTGCTCATTCGGTTCCTGCGGCTTCTCTTCCTCCTGCTCCTCCTCCTCGGGCGGCGGCGGCTCGGGCGGCGGCGGGGCCGGCAGCACGGTCGCGCGCGGGCCGAGCACGAGGCGCGCGGCCACCCGGGCATCGCCGTCGGCCACGCTGTCGCGCGCCGCCAGCGCCGCCGCGGCGCGGGCCACCCGCAACGCCAGGATGGGGGCGCGCAGCGAATCGATGCCGAGCATCACCGCGGCGCCGCAGAGCGCCTTGATGATGTTCTCATCGGCGGTGACGCCGGCCAGCCGCGCCCGCGCCCCGGCGACGATGGTCGCGGTGACCGACGGGCGGGTCGCCTGCTCCATGCGAATGGAGGCGAGATCGAGGTGGAAGGCCAGCCGGTCGAGCAGCGCCGTGGGGGGGGATTCGTCGTCCGCCATCGCCTCGTCGAGCGCCACCACGCCGATGCGGGTTTGCATGCGCAGGGCGATGCCGTCGCGCTCGACGAACACCTCGCCGCAATCCAGCGCGGCGCCGATGCGCGCGGCCATGCCGGCGCCGATGCGCTCGGCGGTGGCGATCACCACCACCCCGCCATCCGCCTCGGCGAGGATGCCGCGCTCGGCCACCGGCCGGCCGGAGCGCAGGGTGGCGGCGAGGTCGAGCCCGCCCAGCAGGCGCCCGTCGGTGATGTGGATGGGCAGCTTGCGGTACGGCGCCCCGGCCGGGAGGTATTCGCGCACCAGGGTCAGCCAGCGGTCGCGCACCGGGCCGCTGAGCGAGCGCAGGGCGACGCCGCCAGTGCCGAACGGATCGACGGCGAACAACGCGGCGGCGAGGGCCGCGTCGTCCCAGCGGGTGGGTTCTTCGGGGTCGGTCATTTCGGCCAAATAGCAAGGTAAGGCCAGGGCTCTGCCCTGGACCCGCCAAGGGCCGGGAGGCCCTTGGAACCCATTCCGAAGGGGGTCCGGGGCTGCGCCCCGGCTGCCGGTGCGCGCATCACGCCGCGAACTGCTCCTGCACCGCCCGCTCCACCCGCGTCGTCGCCACCGCCTCATCGAGCGGATTGCGCCGCAGCCGGTGACGCAGCGCCGGCGCCGCCACGCGCTTCAGATGCGCGTCACCCACCGCCTTATCGCCCTCCAGCGCCGCCACCGCGCGAGCCGCCCGCACCAGCGTCAACTCGCCGCGCAGACCGTCAGTGCCCAGCGCCATGCACAGCTTCGCCGCGCGCTCCAGCGCCGCGTCCGAGACCTCGACATCGGCAATCCGGCCGCGGGCGGCGACGATGCGGCGACGGATGCGCTCGTCCTCTTTTTTCCAGTGCGCCGTGAAGCCTTCCGGGTCGCGCTCGAAAGCATCGCGGCGCTTGACCACCTCAATGCGCGTCTTCATCTCGCCCGGCGTGCGCACTTCCACCGACAGGCCGAAGCGATCGAGCAGCTGCGGCCGCAATTCGCCCTCCTCCGGGTTGCCGCTGCCGATCAGCACGAACTTCGCGGGATGGCGCACGCTGAGCCCTTCGCGCTCGACCACGTTCTCACCGGAAGCGGCAACGTCGAGCAGCAGATCGACCAGGTGATCCTCCAGCAGGTTCACCTCGTCGATGTACAGGAAGCCGCGATGCGCGCGGGCGAGCAGACCGGGTTCAAAAGCCTTGACCCCGTCGGCCAGCGCCCGCTCGAGATCGAGCGCGCCCACCACACGGTCCTCGGTGGCGCCGAGCGGCAGGTCAACCACCGGCACCGGCACGACATGGCCCTTGAGCGGGCCATGCGCCTTGCGCGCCTGGCAATCGTCGCACAGGCCGCGCTCGGCGGCCGGGTCGCAGCCATAGCGGCAGCCGATGACCGCCTTCATCTTCGGCAGCAGGGCGGCCAGCGCGCGCACCGTGGTGGACTTGCCGGTGCCGCGGTCGCCGAAGGCGAGCACGCCGCCCACACTGGCATCGACCGCCGCGACCAGGAGCGCGAGCTTCATCTCCTCCTGGCCGACGATCGCGGAAAACGGGAAACATATTGACACGATCAGGCCATTTCGCGAAGCCCGGTCATGCCGGCGAGCGGTCGCTTCGGATTCGAAAGACGTTCCGGGGCACGGGTGGCGGCTGGGGAATCAGCGAACCCGCGCGCGGCGCAGGTCGCCGGGCGGGGATCGGTTGCACCATCATCCATGTCCGCCGCGACTCCGGCCCCGGCTTCGGCAGCGCAGCGCTCGTCCTGCACGACCTAGACCACTTGGAGGCGAGCGACGTGGAATCCATCTGGCCCTATAGCGTAATCGCGACGACACGGCACATTGCAGTCGCGACGGCGCCCCTCGCGCATTGCCATGCGGCAGCGCGGGGGCGCCGGGCCGGCGAGTGTGCGGTTAAGCCTTCGGCGCGAAAGCGCCGCACCACCCGGTCGGGCTGATCGTCCCGGCCACGATGGCACAGGCATTGGGCGGCTGGAAGTGCAGGCACTTCGAGCACTGCTGGTCTTCCTTCGGCTTGTCCTGGTACAGGACCATCGCCTTGTCGATCTTCTCCTGCGCGGACGCACGGGTTGCAACCCCAACGGCGGCAACCGCGGCGGCGCCCATACACAGGACGGTACGGCGCGACGTGCTCATTTCTTTTTTCACGGCGGCAAGTTCCCTCAACTGACAGCCCAGACGTATTACTGACGCCAACACCCTTTGGCAACGTGGCGCGTGCACCGCAGCAACCGGAACGTCACGGACCCCATTCGCAATTCCGTTCGTGCCTTCCCGGTCGTGCGGCGCCGGCGATCAGGCGGCGCGGCGCAGGCTGAACTGCGACCAGATGGACGACAGCGAGGACACCAGATGCTCGATATCGGCATCGGTGTGCAGCGGGCCCGGGGTGAAGCGCAGGCGCTCGGTGCCGCGCGGCACGGTCGGATAGTTGATGGCCTGCACATAGATGCCGTGGTGGTCGAGCAGCTGATCGCTGATCTGCTTGCACACCACCGCGTCGCCGACCATCACCGGCACGATGTGGCTCGGGTTTTCCATGTGCGGCACGCCGACTTCGTCGAGCCGGCGGCGCACCCGGGCAACCCGGTCGCGTTGCGCCAGACGCTCGGCATCGCTGTTCTTGAGATGGCGGATGCTGGCGATCGCGCCCGCCGCCACCGACGGCGGAATCGAGGTGGTGAAGATGAAGCCCGAGGCGAAGCTGCGCACGAAGTCGCACATGGCGTGCGAGCCGGCGATGTAGCCGCCGGCCACGCCGAACGCCTTGCCCAGGGTTCCCTCGATCACCGTCAGCCGGTTTGAAATCCCTTCCTGATCGGTGACGCCGCCGCCGCGCGGGCCATACATGCCAACCGCATGCACCTCGTCGATGTAGGTCATGGCGTTGTGCTTGTCGGCCACGTCGCAGATTTCGGCGATCGGCGCGATGTCGCCGTCCATCGAGTAGACCGACTCGAAGGCCACCAGCTTGGGCCGGTCCGGCCCGATCTCGGCGAGCGTGCGGTCCAGATCGGCGACATC
Organism: uncultured Alphaproteobacteria bacterium; assembly: GCA_963709085.1. Lineage (GTDB taxonomy): Bacteria > Pseudomonadota > Alphaproteobacteria > Acetobacterales > Acetobacteraceae > Rhodovastum. The sequence continues at coordinate 383,180 of CAVPVB010000007.1, read as the reverse complement.
GTTGTGCTTGAAGATGCGCTTCTCAGCCCGGCTGTGGCGCACGCCCTCGATCATGGAGGCGTGGTTCAGCTCATCCGATACGATGACGCAGCCCGGGATGCCGGCCCCGAGCGTGGTCAGCGTCGCCCAGTTCGACATGTAGCCCGAGTTGAACAGCAGCGCCGCTTCGGTGCCGTGCAGGTCGGCGAGTTCGCGCTCCAGCAGCACATGGTAGTGGTTGGTGCCGGAAATATTGCGCGTGCCGCCGGCGCCGGCGCCGCAGCGGTCCAGCGCTTCGTGCATGGCCGCCAGCACGTCCGCATTCTGGCCCATGCCGAGATAGTCGTTCGAGCACCACACCGTCACCTGGGCGGGGCCGCGCTCGCGATGGTGCGTCGCGCGGGGGAATTCCCCCACATGGCGTTCGAGATCGGCAAACACCCGGTAACGACCTTCCCGGCGGAGGCCATCGAGTTGTTTACTGAAGAAGGCTTCGTAGTTCATGTGTGGCCTCCGAATGGGGATCATCTTGCGCGTGATTGTGTTATTTTACACGATACTGTTGCGCGCAAAGTATTCGTCCAGGTTAAGTTCTGTTCATTCTTGCTGGCGCGTTGGTACATGCCGCAAACGCTGCCTGCAACCGACCGCGGTCGATCTCGCGTCCCACCGCAACCAGGCGGGGCATTTCGTCTTCGGCGGCGGCAAACGCCATGAGGTTCGGGCGGCCACCGGAACAGTCGAACCGCACCCATCCCTGGCCTGCCCGCACCACGCCCTTCACGCGCTCGATCTGGCCGAACGTGCCTTCGGCGACCGCTTCGAGCAGTTCATGCAGCAATTGCGGATCGCAGTCTGCCGGACAGGGGGGCACTCCAGGTGGCGAAACCGAGGGCGTCCGCCTGCGCATCGTAATGGCTCGCCATCGCGACGCCCGCCGCCGCATCGATCGTCAGGTCGGCCGCCTCCGCGTCGCCCGCCACGACCGCGCGACCATGGTCGCCGGTCCCCGCCCCGAGCGCGCCGTAAATGGCCGGCACCACGCGCGCCTCGGGGTTCAGGGCGTGCAACGTCGCCTCCACCATGCGCAACTCGGCCGGGGCGACCAGATCGGTCTTGTTGATGACGAGGGTATGCGCGAGCGTCGCCTGCTGCTCGAAATAGCGCTGCAGCCGGGCGTAATCGCGCAGGAACGCGCCGGCATCGATCACTGCCGTCACCTGCACGCTGTTCACCAGCGGCTTGAGATCCGGCCGCGCCAGCACGCCGAGCAGTGCGCCGAGATCGGCGCTGCCGGCCGGCTCGATGATGATGCGCTGCGGCGACCACCGGGCCACCGACTGGCGGATCTGCAGCGACACGTTGCGCGCCAGCGGCAGAAACACCGAACTGCCGGTCGCGGCACCGGGGCTGCGCTCGCGCAGCAGCGCGGCATCCAGATGCATGGCGTCCGGGTCGTTCACCAGCACCAGCGTGCGCAGTTCCGGATCGATCCGCTGCAGCCGGCGGCGCAGGAAACTGGTTTTGCCGGCGCCGAGGAAGCCGGCGATGACCTCGACATCGAAGCCATGCGGCGGGCGATGCGACTGCAGGCTCCAGCGCCACAGCGCCGCGGCCGGCAGCGGCAGCACCAGGAACCAGTGCTCCAGGATCGCCAGCGTCATGATCGTGGCGACGAAGGTGAAGCCGGTGGCGGTGGCGGGGGTGGCGTCGGCCGCCAGGGCATGGCGGAACAGCAGCGCCGCCACCACCGTGGAGACCGTCACCGACACCGGGAACAGCAGGTTCATCGGCGCCTTGCGGAAGAAGCTTTTCAGGAACGCCAGATGGTCGGGAATGAACTCCTCGTTGAGGTTGCGCACGCCGAGGAACACGTTCAGCCGCGCGCTCTGGTGCATCCACCACAGCACCATGAAGGTCCAGGTGCCGATCTGGTTCGCGCCCCCCCAGGTGACGCCGACCACCGCCGCCGCCACCGCCAGGATCGCCAGTTCGTGCCACAGGCAGGCCAGGATCGCGTGGCCGAAATGCCGCCAGCCGCGACACCCTTCCGGGCAGGCCTGCTTGCGCACGCCGGTGACGTAGCCGAGATAAAAACTCACCTCCAGCCATGCCCAGGCGAGCAGCCCGAAGGTGAAGGCCTGGTAGGCGCCGCCCACGCTCATGTCCGCGGCCGAGACGGCGAGCCCCACCAGCGACGCCGCCAGCAGCACGGTCGATCCCAGCATGGTCCAGCGGAACGTCCAGCGCGGCAGCCCATCCAGGTAAATCACCAGGCCGGTGCTGAACCACCAGATGAACAGGGCATGCAGCGCGGGATAGACATACTGGGACATGCTGGACCGCTCGCTCTACCAGGCCGCGGCGAGCCGCACGCGGGCGGGCAGTTCATTCGCCTTGGCCGGGATCAGATAGAGCCGCGCGATCACCGCCGCCGAAGCCGCGGTCAGGCCGATCCGCTTCAGTCCCGCCAGCACGCCCCCCTGCTCGCGAGCCGCCGCCAGCGCGCGGGTGATCCGCCACAGCCGGTCGAGCCCGGTGCGGAAGGCGGGGGCATCGATGTCGAGCATCAGCGGGAACACCTGGCGGGTGATCTCGTTGGTGATGCCGTACACCTTGTAGTCGTACTCGGTCGGATCGACGCCCAGCGCGGCATGAAACACCGGCCGCGCGTGGTCGCGCACATACATCGTGGCGTAGACCGCGAGCAGGAAGAACTTGATCCACAGCTTGTTGAAGCCGCGCAGCAGCTGCGGGTTGGCGCGCATCGCCATGGCGAACGCCTCGCCGTGGCGGAACTCGTCCTGGCACCAGTTCTCGAACCACTTGAAGATCGGGTGGAAGCGCAGCTCCGGGTGGCGTTCGAGCTGGCGGAAGATGGTGATGTAGCGGGCGTAGCCGATCTTCTCCGACAGGTAGACGGCGTAGAAGATGAATTTCGGCTGGAAATAGGTGTATTTTTTGGCCTTCGTCAGAAAGCCGAGGTCCACGCCGACGCCGAAATCCTTCAGCGTGTCGTTGATGAACCCGGCATGGCGTGCCTCGTCGCGGCTCATATAGCCGAACCAGTCGCGGATCTTCGGGTTGCTGATGCGCTTCTTGATCTCGGAATACAGCACGCAGCCGGAGAATTCCGCCGTCACCGAGCTGACCAGGAAGTCGATGAACTCGCGCCGCAGCTCCGGCGGCAGGGTGGACAGGTCGCGGTTGAACTCGTCGTTGCGGATGAAGTGGCCGCGATTGGTGTCGCGGGCGAACTCGGCCATCAGATCGTCCCACTCGGCCTGCACCGCCGATACGTCGAGCCGGTCCATGGCGGCGAAGTCGGTGGTGTAGAAGCGCGGCGCCAGGACGGTGTTGGCCTGCGCCAGCCGCGTCGTATCGTTGATAAGATGGTCGGGCCGCGGATCGGTTAAAGCGTCCATTTAAGTCCCCCGTTGGAAGCCCACTTCGTACAGATCGGTGAGTGCGAAGAGGCCGGTTTTTTGTATCCAGAGCCGTTGCAGCCAGCCGGCGCGGATAACGGTCGCGCGGCATTGCAGCGTCACCCGGTCGCCGAAGCGCACTTCGGTGGGTGCGCCATGCACCACCACGGTGTCGCCGGGCCGGATGTCGATGCCGTCGGGAATGGCGTGCGCATGCAGACTTTCGGCCGTCTGTTCGATGTCCACCGTGCAGGTGACCTCGATGGTACGGCGGCCGAAAATCATGGCGTGGCGCTCCGGGAGAGAGGCAGCAGGCGCGAGAACACCTCCAGGTTGGTATGGCCGAACGCCTCGATGTCGATGCGGCGTCCGGTTTCGGGGTCCTCCAGCGTCAGCCTTCCGTCGGCGTAGCCGGTCAGGCGGAACGGCGTGGTGGGGCCGATCGCCTCCAGTTTGCGCTCGCGGGCCAGGCCGCGCAGCGTGCCACGCAGGAAGCCGTTGGTGCCGGGTGCCAGCACTTCCAGCAGCGTGCCGTCGGCCGCATTGACCACGTTGATCGCCCCGTTCGGCTGGTCCACGAACAACATATCGCGCGAAGCCACGACGGCGGCGGTCGGCGGAAAGGTGTCGGTGCCGATGATGTAGCGCGCCACGGCCGCGGTGATGATGGTGACGACGATCAGCACGGCGGCGGCCACCAGGGCGAAGCGCGGAAATGGCTTTGGTGGGGGGGGGCTGGTCATGGCTGTGATCCGGTCACTCAGCCGCGGCCTGCGACGATGGCTTGCCGGTCGCTGCCGTGTCGGATGCGCCGGTATCGGATGCCGGGGTGTCGGAAGCGGAGGTGTCGGATGCGGGGGCGGCGGGCGTGACGGGCGTGCGTATCGCCATGTCAGCGGCCAGCGCACCGGCGAGAATCTCGGCGACCTGACGCACATCGGGCAGCCCGCGCAGCATCGGTTCGGAATTCAGGAAGCGCCACGGCCGGGCGTGCGGCCACAATACGAGGTAGGCAAGGCGGTCGTCGGCGTACAGCGCGAGCGGTATGTCGCCGCTGCCATCGGCAAAGCGGCGCATGCCGGCGGTGCGAATGCGACGGAATGGAAGGTTGAACGTTATCGGAAAGGCCATACCAAACCGCATGACCACGCGCCGGCTGGTGATGGTGTAGACGGTACTCCGCGCGATCAGCCAGGCGAGGATCGACAGGATGGCGATGACCACCGAGGCGCCGCCGATGACCCAGACCGATGACCGCGCAATGGACTCCGGCGCAATGCCGTCCCCGATGTCGGCATAGACGAGCCAGGCGAGCAGGATGGCGAAGTAGAGCGCGATCTTGCGGACGTGGAAGACCCGCCGGGCCAGGGCGCCCCATCGGGGCGCCCCTTGCCAGAGGATCGTTTCACCGGCCGGGAGACGCTCGGGCAACCCCCGGACCGGCTCGGTCTCGTGTTCGTTCAAACGAAGGGTTCCTGACGGTCCGGCGTGGCATACAGCTTGCCGCCGGCGAAGTAGCCGGTGATCTTGTCTTCCTCGAGCAGCGTGACCTGGTTCGGGTTCTTGATGCGCGGCACGTTGGCGAACTGCGCCGCGGTGATCGATTGGACAACCAGCTTGTTGGTGTCTTCGTCGAGCACGGCCAGGCGCGCCGGCACCAGCACGGTGCTGCCGCCCGCGATGGTGACTTCGTAATAGACAACCTGCGGCTCGACAACGTCGACCCAGGTTTCCGTGACGGTGCCGGCCGAGTTGCCGTCCGCCGCCACGACGTCCCAGCCACGAATGTCGGGATCGCGCGGGTCGATGAAGAACGCCTTGGCGGCGCGCAGCGGCAGGATGCGCGGCTCACCTTCCCAGTCTGTGCTCGGGATGGTCCTGACGCAGCGCGTAGGAGGCCGGACCGACCGCATCGACCAGCGGGTTGCCGGTGGGCTCGAACGGGGTGCCGCCGAGTTGCCCGGCAACCGGCTTCAGAGCCAGCGTCCGTTCGTTGGGCTCGCGCGGCAGGGTGAGGGTGCTGCCGTCCTTCAGCAGGTAGGTCTTCTTCGGCGGGGTGGCGGGGAAAAGACCGCTGACCAACTCCCCGGTGCCCTCGGCCACGAGCGGATATCCCTCGCGCTTATCCTCGCGCCGGAGATAAAAGATCAGGCCAAGGAAGAGGAGCCAGAACGTGTCGATCGAGAGGGAAGCGACATCGAAGTATTGAGTGATATGCCCGGTTTGCATTGCCGTACCTCGGCTGAGTGAGAGGGAGTGGAAACGAAGTCTCAGGCTGGTCGCAGGCTCGACGGTGATGAACTGTCGCCGGTGCGACGCACCAGCGGCAGGAGGGCGATCAGGGTGGCAAGCAGCAGAACGATCTCCAGCAGATAGACGGCGGCGTAGCCCGTCACCGGCCTGGCCAGTGCCGGGCCGAACAGGCCGTGCTGGGCAAGCGCGGAGACGCCGTCGCGCAGAACGCCGCCGGTCGCAATGGCCGCACCGGCCGCGAAGGCCTGCACGGCGCCCCAGCTGCCAAGGGCAAGGCCGGTCAGATCGCCCTTGGCATTGCGCATCGCCGCCGACAGCGTGCCCACAACGAACAGCGCGCTGCCGAAGCCGATCAGCACGGTGCCGCCGGCAAACAGGATGAGCGAGTAGATCGGTGCGGCGGTCAGCACGCAGGCGAACGCCGCCAGCCCCGCCGTGACCCCGTATCCGGCCAGACGGTAAGGCTCCATGCCGCGGCCCAGCAGCCGCGCCGAGAGCGCGAAGCCGCAGATGCCGCCGATGGCCAGCAGCGCCGTCAGCTTGGTGGTGGTGCCGACGGTCAGGTGCAGGATCTGCCCGCCATACGGCTCCAGCAGCACGTCCTGCATGGAGAACGCGACCGTGCCGATGCCGACCGTGAACAGCGCGCGGGTGGATTGCGCCTGATGCACGAAGCTGTTCCAGGCCTCGATGAACCGCGGCGCCTTGGCATCCGACTGCGCCCGTGTCGGGTTGCGCGGCTCCTGCTTCCACAGCGCGACGCTGTTGAGGACGACGGTGACCACGGCAGCGCCCTGGACGACCTGGATCAACTTTCCCGGGCTGAAATCGGCGAGCAGGAAACCAAACACGACCGCGCTGATCACCATGCCCACCAGCAGCATGCCGCAGAGCAGCGTGACCACCTGCGGGTGCTTCTCGCGCGGCGCCAGATCGGTCGCCAGCGCCAGGCCGACCGTCTGGACGGTGTGCAGGCCGGCACCCACCATCAGGAAGGCGATCGCGGTGGCAAAATCGCCGAGCAGGACCGGCGCATTGTTGTCGCCCGACATCACCAGCAGCGCGAACGCCATGAAGGCCAGGCCGCCGAACTGCAGCAGCGTGCCGTACCAAAGATAGGGCACGCGGCGCCAGCCCAGGGCGGAATGGTGGGTGTCCGACTTGAAGCCGATCACCGCGCGGAACGGCGCGAAGATCAGCGGCAGCGAGATCATCACCGCCACCAGCCAGGCCGGCACGCCCAGCTCGACGATCATGACCCGGTTCAGGGTGCCGATCAGCAGCACCACCGCCATGCCGACCGAAACCTGAAACAGCGACAGCCGCAGCAATTTCTTCAGCGGCAGTTCCGGCGTCGCCACATCGGCGAACGGCAGGAACGCCGTGTCGATCTGCATCAGACCTTGTCGTGCGAGTTCCGTGATGCGGCTCATGCCCGTACCAACTCCAAAGCCTGCGAAGTGTAGAAACCGCTGACGATCCGCCGGGTCCGCCCGGGCGTCCAGGACCGCAATCCCGGCTCCGCCGCCAGCAGCGCCCGCAGCGCGTCCTCGCCGACCGGCTCGATTGCCGGCGCGCGGTCGCGCCTGGGAAACAGCCGGCCGACCGCATGCATCACGGCCAGCGGCAGCGTCTTCGGCGCGAAGGTGAAAACCATCGACGAACCAGTGCGGGACGCCAGCCCGGTCAGCACCGACACCGTGTCCGGGGCGCGGTAATGGATCAGCGAGTCCATGCCGACCACGTGGTCGAACTGCCCCAGCGCGGGGTCCAGCATGTCGCCGACCAGGAACTCGACGCTGCCGTCGCCGCAGGCGCCGGCAGCACGCTCGCGCGCCAGATCGACCAGGGTGGCGGCAACGTCGATCGCCACGACCGCGGCGCCGCGGCGCGCGGCCTCGACGGCGAGCGCGCCGGTGCCGCAGCCGGCATCCAGCAGGCGCTTGCCGTGCAGGTCGGCGGGCAGCCAGTCCAGCAGGGTACGGCGCATTTCGTCGCGGCCGGCGCGCACGGTCGCACGGATGCCGCTGACCGGGGCGTCGGAGGTCAGCCGCTTCCAGGCGTCCGACGCGGTGCGGTCGAAATAGGTCTGGATCTGCCCGCGCCGCTGTTGATAGGTCGAACTGCTCATCAATCGAATCCCAGCAGATCGAAGATATCGCGATCCTTGAGCGGTGTCGCGGCCACCGGTTTGGTGCCGGCCAGCAGGGTTGCCGCCAGCCGCAGATATTCCTGCTGCACCGCCGCCACTTCCGGCGTGTCTTCCATCTCGAACAGGGTCGCCTTCTTCAGCCGCGAGCGGCGCACCACGTCGAGATACGGGATCTGCGCCACCGTGTTCAGCCCGACCGCCGCGTTGTATTTGTCGATCTGGTCGGTGGCGTCGCTGCGGTTGGCGATCACGCCGCCCAGCCGCACCTCGTAGTTCTTCGACTTCGCCAGGATCGCCGCGACGATGCGGTTCATGGCGAAGATCGAATCGAAATCATTGGCGGTGACGATCAGCGCCCGCTGCGCGTGCTGCAGCGGGGAGGCGAAGCCGCCGCACACCACGTCGCCCAGCACATCGAAGATCACCACGTCGGTGTCTTCCAGCAGGTGGTGCTCTTTCAGCAGCTTGACGGTCTGCCCGACCACGTAGCCGCCGCAACCGGTGCCCGCCGGCGGACCGCCCGCCTCGACGCACATCACGCCGTTGTAGCCCTCATAGACGAAGTCTTCGACGCGCAATTCCTCGGTATGGAAATTCACCGTCTCCAGCACGTCGATCACCGTCGGCACCAGCCGCTTGGTGAGGGTAAAGGTGCTGTCATGCTTGGGGTCGCAGCCGATCTGCAGCACCCGCTTGCCGAGCTTGCTGAACGCCACCGACAGGTTGGAGGAAGTGGTGCTTTTGCCGATGCCGCCCTTGCCATAGACGGCGAATACCTGCGCCGTGCCAAGATTGACGGTCGGGTCCAGTTGCACCTGAACGCTGCCCTCGCCGTCGCCGCGCGATGGCAAGGCACTGCGCGTCCCGGGCGGCAAACTCCCCGCCCCCAATGTCATGGTTGTCATGCGGCTATCCCCACGTTTATGCCTTCGAGCCGGTCTTCCAGCTCTTCCCCTGCACGGCGCAGGCTTTCCAGGGTCGCCTCGTCCGGCGACCAGTAGCGCCGCTCATGCGCCTCGATCAACCGGTTGGCGATCTTCGCCGAGGCGGTGGGATTGAGCGCCGCCATGCGCTCCCGCATCTCCTCGTCGAGCATGTAGGTCTGGGCGATCTGCTGGTAGACCCAGGGCGCGACCTGCCCGGTGGTGGCCGACCAGCCGAGCGTGTTGGTCACATGCGCCTCGATCTCGCGCACGCCCTCGTGGCCGTGTTTGAGCAGCGCCTCGTACCATTTCGGGTTCAGTGCCCGGGTGCGGGTTTCCAGCGCCACCTGCTCGGAGATGGTGCGCACCGTGCCGTCGCCGCGGGTCTGGTCGCCGATATAGACCGTCGCCCCCGCCGCGCCGCCGCGCGCCTTGCGCACCGCCCGGCTGATGCCGCCCAGCGTGTCGAAATAATGGTCCACCGTGGTCACGCCGACCTCGACCGAATCGAGGTTCTGGTAGGCGATGTCCACCCGCGACAGCACGTCGCCCAGCACCGCGTCATGCCGCTCCGGCCGGCCGGTCACGCCATAGGCGAACCCCTTGCGGCGGGTGAAGGCATCGGCGAGTTCGTCCTCGTCGTTCCAGACGCCGTCGCCGACCATCTGGTTGACGTTGGAGCCATAGGCGCCGTCGGCATTGCCGAACACCCGCAGCGCCGCCTGTTCGATGTCGCCACCGTTCTTGGACATGTAGTCGAGCACGTGCTTGCGGACGAAATTCAGCTCGACCGGCTCGTCGGCCTGCGCGGCCAGCAGCGCCGCCTCGGCCAGCAGCTTGGTCTGCAGCGGCAGCAGGTCGCGGAAGATGCCGGAGAGCGTGATGACAACGTCCACCCGCGGCCGGCCGAGCTTCTCCAGCGACACGAGCTGGGCGCCGGCCAGCCGGCCGTAGCTGTCACGCCGCGGTTCGGCGCCCATCAGCCACAGCGCCTGGGCAATTGGCCCGCCCTCGGTCTTGAGGTTGTCGGTGCCCCACAGCACCATCGCCACCGTCTCCGGCAGGGCCTGCGCATCCTCGGCATGGCGGGCCAGCAGGCGCTCGGCCTGGCGGGCGCCGTCCTGCGCCGCGAAGGCGCTGGGGATGCGGAACGGGTCGAAGCCGTGCAGGTTGCGCCCGGTCGGCAGCACGTCGGTGGTGCGCAGGAAATCGCCGCCCGGCGCCGGCCGCAGGTAGCGCCCGTCCAGCGCGTGCAGCACCGCCGGCAATTCATAGTCGGTGGCCAGCAGCGCATCCACCGCCGCCCGCCGCCCCGGCTCGGTCACCCCCGCGGCGTCCAGCATTTCGGCCCGCTGCGACGGCGTCGGCGGCTCGCCGATGACGTGCAGACCGTGCGGGATGAGGGTGTATTCCAGCTCGAGCACCGCCCGGCCGACGCGGTCGGCCTCCGCCGTCGGGTCTTCCCAGACCGGCTCGGCCTTGGCCAGTTCGACCGCCGCCGCCTGCGCCTGCACCAGCCCGGCCAGCGCCGCGCGCTGCCCCGGATCGGTATCCGGCTCCAGCGCCCGCCAGCGATCGAGCGAGGCTTTCAGGTCGAGCAGGCCGCGGTACAGGCCGGCATGCGCGATCGGCGGGGTGAGATAGCTGATCAGCGCCGCGCCGGCGCGGCGCTTGGCCAGCATGCCCTCGGAGGGGTTGTTCGACGCATAGAAGTAGAAATTGGGCAGATCGCCGATCAGCCGGTCTGGCCAGCATTCGCCGGACAGCCCGGCCTGCTTGCCCGGCATGAACTCCAGCGCGCCGTGGGTGCCGAAATGCAGCACCGCATGGGCGCCGAAATCCTCGCGAAGATACCGATAGAAGGCGTTGAACGCATGCGTCGGCGCGAAACCGCGCTCGAACAGCAGGCGCATCGGGTCGCCCTCGTAGCCGAAGCCGGGCTGCACGCCGACGAACACGTTGCCGAACTGCGCGCCGAGGACAAAGATCGAGCTCGCCATCGGTGTTCTGCCGCCCGGGGGCCGGGCCCCAGGTCCGCTCGATCTCGGCCAGATGCGGCTCGCGGCTCACATGGTCATCGGCGGGGATGCACACCGCGACATTGGCCGGGGTGCCGTAGCGCTGGGCGTTGCCGTGCAGGATGGCATTGCGCAGATCGTCCACCGTCGCGGGCAGATCGACCTGATAGCCGGCATCCTTCATCGCGTGCATCGTGTTGTGCAGCGAGGCAAACACCGACAGATAGGCCGCCGTGCCGGTGGTGCCGGCATTGGGCGGGAAGTTGAAAATCACCACCGCCACTTTGCGCTCGTCGTGCGAGGCGCGGCGCAGCGCCACCAGCTTGGCGACGCGGGCGGCCAGCGCGCCGGCGCGCTCCTTGTGCGCCACCATCTCGTGCCGCGTTTCCGAACCCGCCGAGGAGCGGCCGCCGAAGGTCATCGGCCAGATCGCGCCGTCAAGCTCGGGAATCGCCACCATCATGGTGGCTTCCACCGGCAGCAGGCCACGCGGATCGTCCTGCCACTGCTCCAGCGTCTGGAACTCGACCGGGTGGGCGGCGATATAGGGCACGTCCAGCATGGCGAGCAGCGCCTCGGCGGCGTGCGCGTCGTTGTAGGCGGGGCCGCCGACCAGCGAGAAGCCGGTGAGCGAGACCACCGCATCCACCGTCGGCACGCCGTTGCGCACGAAGAAGCGCTCGACCGCCGGGCGCGCATCAAGCCCGCTGGCGAAGGCCGGGATCACCCGCAGTCCCTTCGCCTCCAGCGCGGTGATGACGCCATCATAATGGTCGGCATTGCCGGCCAGCACGTAGGAGCGCAGCAGCAGCACGCCCACCGTGCCGCGCTTGCCGTCGCCGGGCACCAGCGCCGAATCCTCGACGATGCGACCGGGCACGCGCGGATGGTAGATGCCGACATCGGGGTATTCGACCGGTGCGGCTGCCTTCAGCTTGCCGCGCAGGGCCTGGCGCGGGCCGGCGGCGTAGCGGTCCACCAGCAGGCGGACCATGTTGGCGATGTTCTCTTCCGAGCCCGCCAGCCAGTATTGCAGCGACAGGAAATAGGCGCGCACATCCTGCGCCGTGCCGGGGATGAAGCGCAGCAGCTTCGGCAATTGCCGCAGCAGCCGCATCTGCCCCTGCCCGCTCGAGCCCTCGGCGGACTTGCCGCGCAGCCGCTTGAGGAAGCCGAGCGCGCCGCCGGCCTCGGTGGCCATGCTGAACCGGCCGAGCCGGGTCAGCTTCACCACCTCACCGGCCGACAGGCAGGCCAGCATGGCGTCGCAATGCTCGCGCCGGGCCGTCAGCGCCGGCAGCACGGCGCGGATATGGTCGTCGAGGAACAGCATGCAGGCGATCACGATATCGCCGCTTGCGATATCGGCGCGGCAGGCTTCCAGCGCGGCCTCGTCGCCGGCCCATTCGTCGGCAGCGTGCACGACCAGTTCCAGCCCCGGAAGGTCGCGCCGCAACGCCGTGCGCGCCCGCCCGGCGGCGCTGGACAGATGACTGTCCATCGTCACGATGACGACGCGGATGGGCGTCGCTTCAGCGGGCGAAGTGCGCTTTGGCTTCATACAACGTCTCAACGGTAATGACCGCCAGGCTGCGGTCGTGCGCGTATCGCTCGGTGTTGCGGCGAGCCTTGCCGCGAACGAAGAACGGGATTTTTCCCAGTTCCTTTTCGGCCTCGGGCGCCCAGGTGGCGGGGCCTCCGGCAGCTACGATCGCCGGCGTGTCCGCAGCAGCAGGGGTCGGCACCGGGGGGACCGGGGCCACCTGCTCCTCGCGGCGTTCCACGCCGCCGCCCAGATGGGACGGCGCGGCAGCGTCGTGGAACTCGAAATCCTCGCGGAACATCGTCAGCAGATGTTCCTCCAGCCCCATCATCAGCGGGTGCACCCAGGTGTCGAACAGCACGTTCGCACCTTCGAAACCCATCTGCGGGGCGTAGCGGGCCGGGAAGTCCTGCACGTGCACCGGCGCCGAGATCACCGCGCAGGGCACGCCGAGCTTCTTGGCGATGTGCCGCTCCATCTGCGTGCCCAGCACCAGTTCCGGATGCGCCGCGGCGATGGTTTCCTCGACCTCCAGATAGTCGTCGGTGATCAGCGGCTCGACCCCGTAGCGCTTCGCCGCCTCGCGGACATCGCGGGCGAATTCGCGGCTGTAGGTACCGAGGCCGACCACCTGGAAGCCCAGTTCCTCGCTGGCCACCCGCGCCGCCGCGATGGCGTGCAGGGCGTCGGCGAAGATGAACACGCGCTTGCCGGTCAGGTAGGTGCTGTCCACCGAGCGCGAGTACCAGGGCAGCCGCGACGGCACGTCGTTGAGGATCGGGGTGGGATCGACGCCGGCCAGCGCCGCCACTTCGCGGACGAAGTCGCAGGTGCCGCCGATGCCGATCGGCACCGCCTTCACGCTCGGCTGGCCGAAGATGCGGGTCAGCCAGGTGGCGGCGATACCGGCGGTTTCGGGATACAGCACCACGTTGAAGTCGGCGTTGCCCAGCCGGGCCAGATCGGCGGGGGTGGCGCCGAGCGGGGCAGCGACGTTCACGTCCACCCCCAGCCGGCCGAGGAGATGAGAAATTTCCTGCACGTCGTCGCGGTGGCGGAAGCCGAGCGCGGTCGCGCCCAGCAGGTTGCAGCTTGGCCGCACGCCCGGCGCGCGCTCCGGCCGCTTCGTGCCGGGCGGGGGCGCATGCGGGCCGGCGAAGGCGCGCACCAGCTGGTAGAAAGTCTCCGCCGCCGCCCAGTTTTCCTTGCGCTGATAGGCCGGCAGATCCAGCGGCACCACCGGCACCGGCAGGCCGAGCGTCTTGGCCAGGCCGCCCGGATCGTCCTGGATCAGCTCGGCGGTGCACGAGCTGCCGACGATCATCGCCTGCGGCCGGAACCGCTCATAGGCGTCGCGGGCGGCGATCTTGAACAGCTCGGCGGTGTCGCCGCCAAGGTCGCGCGCCTGGAAGGTCGTGTAGGTCACCGGCGGGCGCTTGTTGCGCCGCTCGATCATGGTGAACAGCAGGTCGGCGTAGGTGTCGCCCTGCGGCGCGTGCAGCACGTAGTGCAGCCCCTCCATCGCCGTCGCGATGCGCATCGCGCCGACATGGGTGGGTCCTTCATAGGTCCACAGCGTCGAGCCTGCATGGCGCTACACCCGCAACCGGGTGCGCCGCACCAGCGGCCGGGCGAACAGCTCCGCCAGATCGGCCGCCTGCTCGTAGCCCTGGATCGGGGTGAACAGCAGCTCGATCGACCATTTCGTCGCGATGCCCTCGGCTTCCAGAGGGTTGGCCAGCCCGAGGCCACACACCACCAGATCGGGCCGGGCGGCGCGGCAGCGATCCAGCTGGTTGTCCACGTGCTGGCCCTCGCTCAGCGCCGTGCCGGAAGGCAGCATCGCCAGTTCCTCAGCAAGCAGCTGGCGGTGCAGGTAGGGAGTGCCGACCTCGACCAGCTGCATGTCCAGTTCGCGGGCGAGAAAACGCGCCAGCGGGATTTCCAGCTGCGAGTCCGGGAAGAAGAAAATCCGCTTGCCGGCCAGCAACTCGCGCGACCGCGTCAGCGCCTGACGGGCCCGCTGCTCGCCCACCGCGGTCACCCCGCGGGTGGTGGCGGCGTCGATACCCCAGGCATCGGCCACCGCCCGCAGCCACAGCGTGGTGCCCTCCGCCCCGAGCGGGAACGGGGCGGCGATCCGCCGCGCGCCGCGCTGCTCGAGCAGCCGGGCGGTCTCGGCCAGGAAGGGCTGGGCCAGGATGAAGCGGGTGTGCTTGCCCACCGGCGGCAGATCGGTCGCCCGCCGCGGCGGCAGGAAGCGCACATTGTCGATGCCCAGCGCGGCCAGCAGGCGGCCCAGCTGATCCTCCACCACCTCGGCCAGGGCGCCGACCACCAGCAGCGCCGGCTTGGCCTCGGCCGGTTGTTCGGGCAGCGTCGGCACCAGGGCGGCGAGGCAGGCATCCTCGCCTTCGGTGAAGGTGGTCTCGATGCCGCTGCCGGAATAGCTCAGCACCCGCACCGCCGGCGCGAAGCGCTGCGACAGCCGTGACGCCGCGCGCGAAAGGTCGAGCTTGATGACCTCGGAAGGGCATGAGCCGACCAGGAACAGCAGCCGGATGTCGGGCCGGCGTTCGATCAGGCGGGTCACCACCCGGTCGAGCTCGTCATTGGCATCGGCCAGCCCGGACAGGTCGCGATCATCCATGATGGCGGTGGCGAAGCGCGGCTCGGCGAAGATCATCACCCCGGCGGCGGACTGGATCAGGTGCGCGCAAGTGCGCGAGCCGACCACCAGAAAGAACGCGTCCTGAATTTTCCGGTGCAGCCAGACGATGCCGGTGAGGCCACAAAACACCTCACGCTGGCCCCGCTCACGCAGGACCGGGGCATTACTGCAGCCCTGGGCTGCATCTTCTGGGGGCAGGGCGGCGAGGCCGCTCACTGCGAGGTTCCCAGGGCCACGCTTCCGGCATCCAGCGCGGGCCGCTCGCGCCGGGCGGCGCGCAGCTTCAGCACGAACTGGGTCGCGTTGACGACATAGGTGGCATACGCAGCGAGCGCGATGAGAATTTGCTCGCGCACCGGCGCACCCGAAAACATCGCCGTCAGATAGGCCGTGTGCAGCGCCAGCACGAGCATGCTGAACACGTCTTCCCAGAAAAACGCCGGGGCGAACAGGTAGCGGCCGAAGACGACCTTCTCCCAGATCGCGCCGGTAATCATGATCGTATAGAGGACGAGGGTCTTGACAACAATCGAGGCGGTTGCCGCCGCCAGTCCTTCGCCGGTGGCCATGAAGCGCACCACCAAAGCGAGACTGACCAGAAACACGAGGAACTGGATCGGCGCGAGCACGCCCTGCACCAGCGTCCAGGCGGTGGCATCGCGCCGCTTGCGCTCATCCTCGGAATAGAGAGGGTCGCCCTTGGCTTTCCACAGCGGTTGCTGGCCATGCCCGCACCGCCCGGCCACTGATGCGAACGGGCAAAAGTCAACCGTACCGATCAAACGGTCAAAGACACTCGAGGTAAACATCGCTTGACAACGTCCCGGCCTGAGGGTCCGCTACGGCCGCGTTCGGATCACACGTCGGATCACGCATAGAACGCCCGCCCACGGATCGACAACACGCTCATCTCCAGCAAGCCGAGTGCGACGGTGATCCATTCCGCCCTGATCCTCGTGCGTGGTGGCCACATCGGCAAGGCTAGATCGCCACCCTCCCCAGTGTCAAGGACACGGAACGTCAACCTGACTTGACATTCTTACCCCGGCCGGATTGAACTGCGGAGACCAAGGGATGGTTGTCTTGACACACCGGGACATCGCCAGCGATGGCCGTGCAGCGAAGAGCTGGGCAGGCAGGGGCTGGGCGCCGCCGCAATGCGGCAGCGCCGGCGTCAAATGCACCAACATCGCCCGCTGCGACTGGCCCCGCCAGCGGCTCAGCCTGTTGTCCCGGACCATCGAGCAGGAAATCGTGCCGCGGCTGGTGCTGGCGCGTCGCGCCGCGCCCGCACAGCCGGTTCAGCCGCCGCCCGGCACCGCGCCGGTGCAGGCCGGCGAGGCCGATGCGCTGGCGCAGCTGGCGATCGCCCATGACCCCGCCGGCGCCCGCAGCTTCGTCGAAGCGGTGCTGGCCCGCGGTACCGTGCTGGAAACGCTTTATCTCGATCTGCTGGCCCCGGCCGCCCGCCGGCTGGGCGAGATGTGGTCCGACGATCAGTGCGACTTCACCCAGGTCACCACGGGGCTGTGGTGCCTGCACCATCTGCTGCGCGAGACCGGCAACGACCCGCCCGACCCGCTGCTCCGGCGCGAGAATGATCGCCGCATCCTGCTGGTGCCGGTGCCGGGCGAGCAGCACACTTTCGGACTGGCCATGGTCGCCACGATGTTCCGCCGCGCCGGCTGGACGGTGTGGAGCGAACCGCTGGCCTCCAGCAACGATCTGGTCGGCATCGTGCGCAGCGAGTGGTTCTCGGTGATCGGTCTGTCGCTGAGCTGCACCAGCCGCCTGGAGGCGCTTGCCACCAATATCCGGCGGGTCCGCCGCGCCTCGCGCAATCCCGCGGTCGGCATTCTGGTCGGCGGCCCGGTCTTCGTCGAGCGGCCAGAACTGGTGGTGATGGTGGGGGCGGACGCAACCGCGGTCGATGGGCGACAGGCGACCTTGCAGGCCGAAAGCCTGGTGGCCCTGCGCGCCACCGCCGATTGAAAAAAGAGTACCGAAACTGGGAGGATCTTTCAGGGGGAACACCGCAACCGATATCCAAGGGCTGGGTCCGTCGTGATGGTGTTCAAAGCCCCGAAGCGGACGCTTGGCGACCTGGACGCGGAAGCGGCCGGGGCATTGATCACCGCGGCCGCGGATGTCGCCCTTATTCTGGACGCCGATGGTGTGATCCGCGACATCTCGTTCCAGAGCGACGCGCTTGCCCGCGAACTCGAGGGCAACAAAAGCTGGTCCGGCAAGCGCTGGGCCGACACCGTGACACCGGAGAGCCGCGCCAAGGTGGACAGCCTGCTGCACGATGCCGCCGTGGGGGCCGCCCCCCGCTGGCGCCATATCAACCAGGGCGCGCCCGGCAGCGAACCTGTGCCCTTGTTGTTCTCCGCCATACGGGTCGGCGCCGACCGTCCGGTGGTGGCGTTCGGCCGCGACCTGCGCGCCCTCTCCACCCTGCAGCAGCGTCTGGTGGATGCCCAGCAGGCGGTGGAGCGCGACTACGCCCGGCTGCGCCATGTCGAGATGCGCTACCGGCTGCTGTTCGAGATGTCGGCCGAGCCGGTGCTGGTGCTGGATGCCTTCACCCACCGGATCACCGAAGCCAATCCGGCCGCCCGCCGGCTGTTCGGCGAGACCGGCCAGCGGCTGGTCGGCCGCGCCTTTCCCGAGATGTTCGAGGCCGCAGGCGCCCTGGCCGTGCGCGACCTGCTCGCCGGCGTGCGCGCCTCCGGGCGGGCGGACGATGTGCGGGCCCGCATTGCCCGGCAGAACCAGACCGGTCAGGACCAGGAGGTGCGGGTCTTCGCCTCGCTGTTCCGCCAGGAAAGTTCCGCCATGTTGCTGGTCCGGCTTGCCGGCACCCCGGCCGCGGCTGCGGCTGCGGTCGCCGCGGCGCCGGCCGAGCTGCCGCGGGTCAAATCGAAGCTTCTGAAGCTGGTCGAGAACGGTCCCGATGGCTTCGTGGTGACCGGTCCGGACGGACGCATTCTCGCCGCCAACGCCGCCTTCCTCGACATGGCCCAGCTCGCCACCGAGGAACAGGCCAGCGGCGAGCCGCTGGAGCGCTGGGTCGGCCGGCCCGGGGTGGAGATGGACGTGCTGATCGCCAATCTCCGCCAGCGCGGTTCGGTGCGGCTGTTCGCCACCACCGTGCGCAGCGAGTATGGCGCCACCGCCGACGTCGAAATCTCCGCCGTCGCGGTGATGAACGGCGACGCCCCGTGTTTCGGCTTCGCCATCCGCAATGTCGGCCGGCGCCTGTCCGAAACCCGCACCGGCCGCGAGCTGCCGCGCTCGGTCGAGCAACTGACCGAGCTGGTCGGCCGGGTGGCGCTGAAGGACCTGGTGCGCGAAACCACCGACGTGATCGAGCGGCTGTGCATCGAAGCGGCGCTTGAACTGACCAACGACAACCGTGCGTCGGCTGCCGAAATGCTCGGCCTCAGCCGGCAGAGCCTGTATTCGAAGCTGCGCCGCTATGGCCTGGGTGATCTTGATGCCGAAAACAAAAACGATACCTGACGTGCAAGCCGCCGCCGCGCGCCCGGCCATGCCGGCCGCCCTGGAAGTCCTGCATCCGATCACCTGGTTCGCGCCGATGTGGGCGTTCGGCTGCGGCATCGCCTCGTCCGGCCAGCCGGCCGCGGGCAAATGGCCGGTGATCGCCGCCGGCGTGGTGCTGGCAGGCCCTTTGCTGACCGCCACCAGCCAGGTGGTGAACGATTGGTACGACCGCCATGTCGATGCCATCAACGAGCCCGACCGGCCGATTCCGTCGGGCCGGATTCCCGGGCAGATGGGCTTTTATCTGGCCATCGGCTGGTCGGCCGCCTCGCTGGCCCTGGCCGCCGCCATCGGCACGTTCGTGCTGTTTGCCGCCTCGGTCGGGCTGCTGCTGGCGTGGCTGTACAGCGCTCCGCCCGTCCGCCTGAAGCAGAACGGCTGGTGGGGCAACGCCGCGGTCGGCGGCTGTTATGAGGGCCTGCCCTGGATCACCGGGGCGGCGGTGATGGCGGGCGGCGTGCCGGACTGGCGGGTGTTCCTGCTGGCCTTCCTCTACAGCGCCGGCGCGCACGGCATCATGACGCTGAACGACTTCAAGTCGGTCGAGGGCGATCGCGAAATGGGCCTCGCCTCGCTGCCGGTGCAACTGGGCGTCGAGCGGGCGGCGAAGCTGGCCTGCGTGGTCATGGCAGTGCCGCAGCTGGTGGTGATCGGTCTGCTGCTGGCCTGGGGCACCCCGGTGCATGCGGGCATCATCGTGGCCCTGCTGCTGGCCCAGTTCGTCCTGATGGCGCGCTGGCTGCGCCAGCCGCGCGAGCGCGCGCCGTGGTACAACGCCACCGGCACGACGCTGTACGTCATCGGCATGCTGGTAAGCGCCTTCGCCATCGGCCCGCTGGTGGCTGCCGGTCCATGAGCAGCGGCGCCCGGCGGATCGGCTGGCCCGGCATCGTCCGGCTTGGCCTGGTGCAGGCCTCGCTCGGCGCCATCGTGGTGCTGTGCACCTCCACCATGAACCGGGTGATGCAGATCGAGCTGATGCTGCCCGCGGTGCTGCCCGGCACGCTGGTGGCATGGCATTACGTGTTGCAGGTGCTGCGGCCGCGGCTCGGCTACGGCTCCGACGTGGGCGGGCGGCGCACGCCCTGGATCGTCGGCGGCATGGCGTTGCTGGCCGCCGGCGGTGTGCTGGCGGCGCTGGCGACCGCCTGGATGGGCACCAACCTTTTCGGCGGCATCGCCCTGGCGGTGGCGGCCTACACGCTGATCGGCATCGGCGTCGGCGCCGCCGGCACCTCCCTGCTGGTGCTGCTGGCCAAGCGGGTGGATGAGGCGCGGCGCCCGGCGGCGGCCTCCGTCGTATGGCTGATGATGATTCTCGGCATCGCGCTGACCGCCGGCATCGGCGGCAAGCTGCTGATTCCGTTCTCCGGCCTGCGCCTGGTGGAGGTCACCGCCGCGGTCGGCGCGCTGGCGCTGGCGATGACCGCGCTGGCGGTATGGGGCATGGAAGGCGACGCCACGCCCACCGCGCCGGCGGAAACGCAACCGCCCTTCCGGGTGGCGTTCGGTCAGGTCTGGGGCGAGCGGCAGGTCCGCCATTTCGCCGTTCTGGTCTTCGTCTCCATGCTCGCCTACAGCGCCCAGGAACTGATTATCGAGCCGTTCGCCGGCGCGGTGTTCGGGCTGGCGCCGGGCCAGTCCACCCAATTGATCGGGGTGCAGCATGGCGGCGTGCTGGCGGGCATGATCCTGCTCGCGCTGGCCGGTGCCGCCTCGGCGCGCTGGCGGGTCGGCTCGCTGCGCGCCTGGATGGCGCTCGGCTGCTTCGCCTCCAGCATCGGCTTGCTGGCGATGGCGAGCGCCGGCTCGGTCGGGCCGGGCTGGCCGCTGGCCCCCTCGTTCTTCCTGCTCGGCATGGCGAATGGCTTCTTCTGCGCCGCCGCCATTGGGTCGATGATGCAACTGGCCGGCAGCGGGCGCGAGGCGCGCGAGGGCGTGCGCATGGGCCTGTGGGGCGCCGCGCAGGCGCTGGCCTTTGGCCTGGGCAGCATGGCGGGCAGCAGCGCGGTCGATCTGGCAAGGGCTTTGCTTGGCTCGCCGGTGGCCGCCTATGCCGTCGTGTTCGCCGCCCAGGCCGTGCTGTTCTTTATCGCCGGCGTGCTGTCGCTGCGGGTCGGCACGTCCGCCGGCAGCCGCCCGGCAGCGGAATTCGTGGTCGCCGGCCAGGCCGGCATGAGGGGATGGTAAGGGTAATGTCCGAACTCGAGACTTTCGATGTGGTGATCATCGGCGGCGGTCCGGCCGGTGCGACGGCGGCGACCGATCTGGCGCGGCGCGGACGCTCCGTGCTGCTGCTCGACAAGGCGGGCCGGATCAAGCCATGCGGTGGCGCGATTCCGCCGCGCCTGATCCAGGAATTCGACATTCCCGACCATTTGCTGGTCGCCAAGGTGACCTCCGCCCGGATGGTCTCGCCCTCGTCCCGGCATGTCGACATGCCGATCGACGGCGGCTTCGTCGGCATGGTGGACCGCGAGTTCTACGACGAATGGCTGCGCGCGCGCGCCGCCGGCGCCGGTGCCGTGCGCCGCACCGGCACCTTCGAGCGGATCGAGCGCGGCGAGGATGGCCTGTCGCAGGTGCTCTACCAGCCCAAGAATGCGCCGCGCGACGCCGCTCCCGAGCGGGTGCGCGCCCGCTCGGTGATCGGCGCCGACGGCGCGTTGTCGCAGGTGGCGCGGCAGAGCAACATCCCGGGCGCGGACCGCGTGCCGTACGTGTTCGCCTACCACGAGATCATCCGCTCGCCGCGCGCCGCCGATTTCGATCCGGCCCGCTGCGACGTTTACTACAATGGCGCCATGTCGCCCGATTTCTACAGCTGGATCTTCCCGCACGGCGACATCACCAGCGTCGGCACCGGCAGCGCCCATAAGGGGTTCTCGCTGCGCGGCGCGGTCGGCGCGCTGCGCGAGGTGACCGGGCTGGACGGCCAGGAAACCATCCGCCGCGAGGGCGCGCCCATCCCGCTGCGGCCGCTGAAGAAATGGGACAACAACCGCGACCTGGTGCTGGCCGGCGATGCCGCCGGCGTGGTCGCGCCCGCCTCGGGCGAGGGCATCTTCTACGCCATGACCGGTGGCCGGCTGGCCGCCGACGCAACGGATGAGTTCCTCGCCACCGGCGATGCCCGCGCGCTCGCCTCCGCCCGCAAGCGCTTCATGCGCACGCATGGCTCGGTGTTCTGGATCCTCGGCATCATGCAGGATTATTGGTACACCACCGATAAGCGGCGCGAGCGCTTCGTCAGCATCTGCCGCGATCCCGATGTGCAGCAACTGACCTGGGACGCCTACATGAACAAGGAACTGGTGCGCGCCCGGCCGCTGGCGCATGCGCGGATCTTCTGGAAGAATGTTGCGCATCTGACGGGGTTGGTGCCGGCTTGAAGGAAGGCCAGGGCTCTGCCCTGGACCCGCAAGGGGGCGGTGGCCCCCTTGACCCCATTCTTTAAGAAATCAACCGGTTCCAAAGGCCTTGGCCGTCGTGCCGAAGGCGCGCTGCGCGGGACGGCCGAGGTCTTCGACGGCCAGGATGTTGCCTTCACGATCTGGACGCCAAGTCCTTGCAGGCAAGTTATTGGTACTCTGTCAGATCGATCGGAGCGACTTCAGAAGCATAGACGAACTGTGCCGGCACCGCCAGACTGGAAGCCACTCAAGTTGACGGCGCCCCCACAGGATTATATTCTCTCGTTTCGGTATCGATTTGACTTCTACATTTGGAGCCTTGCGCAATTAGCTTGAATCTCACTATTTCGTGAGTTAAAAGACGGCCCACCCGGAAGGATAGAGAAAGCATGACAACCATTGCGTGGGATGGGAAGACTTTGGCTGGCGACCGGCGCATCACCAGCGGGACAATCATTTACACCAGCACGAAAGTTCGACTGACGGCCGACGGCCGCCTGATCGGCGCGACTGGCGACTACGGCGTTTGCATCTCCCTGCTCGACTGGCTGGAAAAGGGCGGAAAGCGTCCTGAGTGCCAGGACAGCGATCGCTGGGCCGCCGCGCTGGAGATCATGCCAGACGGGACAATCTGGATGCACAACCGCGAAACGCGGTGGAAGGTCGACGACGAATTCGTCGCCGTTGGCTCGGGCCGCGACTATGCCATGGCCGCCATGGCGCTTGGACATAGCGCCCGCGTGGGTGTCGAAATTGCCTCGCGCTTCGATCCGGGCACCGGCAATGGCGTGGACGAACTGCGCTTCGCCACCCGGGCTGATGAGCAGGACAGCGCCGAAGTCGTCAAGCTGGCCACGGTGGCCTGACGCGGCGGCTCTCAGAGCCGGTCTCGGAACCCACGCGCAACGGGCCAACCTGCGGGTGAGCGGCGTGACGGCAGCGGCACGGGCGCTGTCGGCGAAGACGCACTCGATGAAGGGAAACGGCAACCCCCTTCAATCACGAGACCATTCCGGGATGGGTTCCAAGGGCCTCCCCGCCGTCGCGCTGAAGGCGCGCTGCGCGCGACGGCGGGTCCAGGGCAGAGCCCTGGCCTTCTTCCCTTACGGCAGCGGCATCGGATCCGGTGAAAGGGTCCGCAGCCAGGCAATCACATTGGCCCGCAATTGCGCATCCGGAATGCCCGGAAACGCCATCTTGGTGCCCGGCGCGTATTCAGCCGGCTTGTAGAGCCACTTGTTCAGTTCCTCGTAGGTCCACGGCCCGGTTTTGCTCTTCATCGCCGCCGAGTAGGCGTAGCCGGCCATGTGGGCATGCGGTCCGCCGACCACGTTATACAGGTTGGGGCCGATGATCGCGGGGCCGCCTTCGTTCACCGAGTGGCAGATCACGCAGATGGTTTTGGCGAAGGCCTCGCCGGCCTTCGGATCGGCGTTGGCCAGCAACGGCTCCAGGGGCGGCAACGCGGCCGACTTGGCGGCAGCAGGAGCGACGGTTTCGGTAACCTCGGGCAGCGGCACGGGGTCCGGCGACAAGGTGCGCAGAAAGGCGATGACGTTGGCCCGGGTTTGCGGGTCGGAAATGCCCGGGAAGGTCATCTTGGTGCCGGGCACATAGGCGGACGGCTTGGTCAGCCACTCGTCCAGCGCCTCATAAGTCCAGTTGCCCGGCTTGTTCTTCATCCCCTCCGAATAGGGGTATCCCGCCATGTGGGCGTGCGGTCCGCCAACCACGTTGTAGAGGTTGGGGCCGATGATCGCCTTGCCGCCCTCGTTGAAGGAATGGCAGACGCTGCAAATGCCTTTGGCGGCGAAGGCCTGGCCGGCGGCGACGTCCGCCTTGGCAAGCCGCGCGGCGATCGAGGCCACCGGCTGGGCCGGTCCGGTGGTCGGGGGCGGCGGCGGAGGCGGCGGCTCGACGAGGATGGCAAGCTTCTTGGGAACCGACACTGGCACAACCAGATCGCCGACCAGCCCGGCGACAAAGAACGTTATCCCCGACACCACGACCGCGGCGGGGATCTTGAGAAGGTCACGAATGTCCATGCTGTGCTCTGTCGGCCGGAGGACGAACGAAGGAAGCCGGCGCCGGATCGGGCCGGTTGGTTAAGACGGCTTCGTTGCATGCCCTATCGGCTGTGACAACCCCCCCGAATCGCGAAGGCTGGCAGAAGGCTGTTCCGCGGTGCAACCGGAGATGGCAATGTCGGCACGCCATGGTCGCATGGCGGGACGGGCGTCAGCGAGAGTGCCATTCCAACCGGCGGTTCAAAGCCTGGAGGATCGATCTGTCCATTCCCGAATTGCCGGCCTCGCGAGGGTCCGGCTGGCTGTTTCCGCTTGTTGTTGCCGTGCTGGCGCTGCTTGCCGCGCGCGCGGCGGCGGCGGACGCCACCGAGGCTGCCGTGGCTGCCATGCTCGCCGCGGCACGCGCCGAGGCGGCACAGGATTGCCGCCAGCCGGCTGACCGGCTGGTGAAAATCCTCTGCACCGGGCACCTCGTGGTCGGCGTCCGCGGCGATTATCCGGTTTTCGGGGCCGGACCCATCGAGGCGCCCACCGGCTTCGAGCCCGACATCGCCCGTGCCATCGCCGCCCGGCTCGGCGTGGTGCCGGTGTTCCGCCACGTCACCGCGGGCAACCGGATCGCCGCGGTGGGTGAGGGCGAGGTGGACCTGGTGATCGCCACCATGGGCCATACCCGCCAGCGTGACCGCCAGATCCGCTTCATCCGCCCGCACTACTTCCAGTCGCAAACCGTTCTGGTGGGCGCGCCGGCGTTGCGCATCGGCAGCCTGGCCGAGCTGGCCGGCAGCACCGTCTGCGTCAGCGTGGGGAACAGCACCAACGCGGTGCTCACCGGGCACGGCGCGCGGCTGATGCTGTTCGATGTGCCGCACGAACTCGAGGATGCGCTGCGGCTCGGCACCTGCAGCCTGGCGGCCCAGGACGACAGTTTCTTCGCCAGCGCCCTGGCCGATCCCGGCTTCGCGGCCCGCTTCACGGTCAAGTTCGGTTTCGCGCCGCTGCCCTGGGGCATGGCGGTGCCGCCCACCGGCGCCGGGCGGTTGGCCAGGCTGCTGGACCTGCTGAGCCTGGAATTTCACCGCGACGGCGTCTATCTCGACCTGGCCGCCCGCAACCGCATCCCGCTGGCATCGCTGCAGGCGCAGCAGGCGGTCTGGCGCGGCGCCGGCTGCGTCGGTGCCGACGGCACGGCCGCGCCGGCCTGCCTGGCCGAGCCGGTCAATAGCGGGCTGGCGCCGACAGAGTTCGCCCCTCGCGTCGAGGCCGCCGAGCTGTGGCTGGCGAATTCGTTTGGCGTGCGGGTCGAATTGCCGATGCTCAAGACCAAACCGGCGATGACGCTGTTCGTCACCGGGCTGGTGAACTCGCTGATCCTGGTGGCCGGCGCGCTGGCATGCACCTTCGGCCTGACGCTGGCGATCGCGGCGGGGCTGACCGCGCCGGCCCTGGCGTTGCGCCTGCCCGTCCGTCTGCTGACCCTGTTCGGGCAGTCCTCACCGATCGTGCTGCTGATGTTCCTGGGCTATGTCACGGCGAGCGCGATGGTGACCTATTCCGTTCAGGTCGCCATGCTGGTCGCGGTGCTGGTGATCGGGCTGTACAATGCGTCCTATGCCGGCCCGGCGGTGGCGGAGGCGGCGCACGCGCTGCAGCTGCGCAGCGGGGTCGCGGTGCCGCTGCGCCTGGCGATGCGACAGGCCGGGGCGCAGGTGCTGGCCTTCATGGTCAATGCTGCCCGGGGCAGCTCCATCGCCAGCCTGATCGGGGTGCCGGAATTGCTGGATTCGCTGACCGACATCGCTTCGTTTTCCAGCGAGCGGGTCACTACCTTCACCCTGCTGCTGCTGTTCTACAGCGCCGTGGTGGGGGTGGTCGTCTGGGCCGGCGAGGCGGTGCGCCGCCGGTTCGATGCGCCGGCGGCGGCCGCATGAGCATGGACACAGGCGGCTTCGTGCCGGCCTTCCTGGGCGGGCTGCTGGTGAACCTTTCGATTGCCGGCGCGGCGCTGCTGCTCGGGCTGGCATCCGGCGGTCCGCTGGCGCTGCTGCGGCTGGGCGGCGGCGTGCCGGGCCGGCTGGCGGGCACGCTGACCGCGCTGCTGCGCCTGGCCCCCGCCTTCGTGGTGATGTTTTTCCTGCTGAACCTGCTGCCGGCCTCCGCCCCGTTCGGCCCCTGGCGGGTACCGCTGCATGGCGCGGTGGTGGTGGTGCTCTCGCTGGTCGTCTACGCCGCCGCCTATGTCTCCGATACCGGGCTGGAGGCGCTGCGGCACCGGCGGGCGGGCGCGCCCGAGCTGGCGCTGCTGTTCCTGCCGGCGCTGGCGCGGGCCTACTTCGTGCTGGTGATGTCGTCCTCGGCCGGGGCGGCGATCGGCGTCAGCGAGGCGGTCACGGTGACGCTGCGCCAGGCCCAGGCGCTGAGCGATGTGCACGACCGGCTGCTGCTGTTCGGCGCGGTTATTCTTTTCTTCACCTGCCTGCTGCAGAGTGCATTTCTGCTCGTCGACCGCCTCCGCGCATGGCTGTTCGCACGACGCCACTCCCCCTTTGAACCGGCTGTGCCTGACCCGGCCGGCGAATAGGCACTCCGGTTGTCTCCGGGGCGGCGACTCCCCAGGTATATAATACGTAACGTTAATGAATTTTGCAACGAAACCAATGCGGCCCCGGCGCGTTGCGGCGGTTGTGCATTCGGTTTCTGACGATCGCATCGCGTCCATCCGACCCGCCAGCGACGATGACGCGGCAACGAAACGGGCTGCACGGCGCAGACAAACAGGGGGATTGCATGGACGGATGGGGCCAGGCGAGCAATGCCGTGCAGGCAGCCGATCCGTTCCGGCCGAGCGAGTACACCTGCCTGCTGCTGCAGGCCATCCGGCAGTTGCCCGCCCCCTCCCCGGGCAGCCAAGCGGCGGAAATCGGCGTCGGCAGCGGCGTGGTGCTGGCCAGCCTCGCGCTGCGCGGATTCGCCCGGTTGCGCGGCGTGGACAGCCAGCCCGCCGCGATCGACGCGGCCGAGGCCCTGCTGGACCGGCTTGATCTGACGGACCGGGCCACGCTGAGCCTGGGCAACGTGTGGGAACCTCTGGACGGCGAGCGCTTCGATCTGGTGGTGGCCAACCTGCCGCAATTCCCGACCGACCAGCCGGTCGATGCCGAGCGCGACCCGTCCTGGGGAACCGGCGGACCGGACGGACGGCGGGTCATGGACCCCTTCCTCGCCGGCCTCGGCGATCATCTGCGGCCTGACGGCATCGCCCTGATCACCCATTCGACCATCGTCGGTCTGGCGCGCACCGGCGCCCTGCTGGCCGCCCAGGGACTCGGCTGCACCTCGCTGATGGCCACCCAGCTATTGATGGCGCCGCGCAAGGCCGCGCTGCTGCCACCGGAAACATGGGACCGCGCGGACGAACACGGCCTGCTCGCTGTCGGGCGTTACCGCTTCATGGAGACGCACCTGCTGCGCATCGCTCCGCTCTGACCCGCCTGCGGCTCAGCCTGAGCCGTGCCGGCGGCCGATCCAGCCGAGCGCGCCCAGCAGCAGGCTCAAAATCTCGGCAAAGAAAACGCCAACCACCACGAACGCGGCAAGTGCAAAAGTGGCCAGAATCACGGGCTCATAGTAGACAATGAAACTGGCCCATGCGGGCGGCAACTCGTGCCAGACCCAGGGCACGCCGGTTTTGTACCATTGCGCCGCCAGCGGGTCCACCTCCACCTGGCTGCCGACGATGGTGGGGAAATCGCCGGCGTCGCTGATTTGCGTGGCGCCGCGATGCGTCTTCGCGATCGCCTCCAGCAGGGAATAGACGAGCCATGGATGCAGGCCCTTCTGCACGACCACGCCCACCGAGCCGGCGAGCATCGGCGTATCGTTGGGCGGGATGGCGTCGGCGATGTCATAGGTGCCGCGCGGCAGCACTACCGGACGCAGGAACGGCAGCTGGTTGGAGATGGCGTGCACCTCCTCGAACGGCATCAGGTGCAACCCAGAATCGAGGGCCATTTCGCGGACCAGCTTGTTATCCGGCGCAAGCATGAAAACGCCGGCATCGAACTTCCCGGCACGCAGCGCCTGGATGGCATCCACGATCGGCATGAAGGTAAAGGACGTGTTGTCTTCCGTGATGTCCAGCAGCCTGAAGACGCGCAGCGCGGCACCGGCGGAAGCGCTCTGGCGCGGCGGCAGGACGATGTTGCGCCCGCGCAGGTCGCTGATCACGCTGCGCCGGCCGAGTTCCGCATTCGCGAAGATGAACAAAGGCTGCAACTGGATAAGGCTGATCATGGACACGTCCGCGTCCCGGGCGGCGGGCAGGTCCTCGGCAACGAACCCGACCTGGATCGGCACCCCGCGATCGGCGACGTCCTTCACGATGTCGAGCGTGTTCTGATTCGCGATGATATGCAGGTCGATGCCGTGCGCAGCAAGGAGCGCGCGGTATTTCAAGGCGTTATCGTAGTAGCTGCCGCCGACGGACCCCGCCTCGATCGTCAGGTCGTGCGGCGGGCTTGTTTGCCACACCCCGACCGCGATGAGGGCGGCGGCAAGGGTGAACACCACCAGCCGCAGAACCGGCAGCAGCCCAGCCGGGCCGGGGCGCGTCACGAGCGGAACCCGGGCCTGGAGGGCGTAGACATCCGACAACGCATGCTCATGCTGCCTATCCTCCTAAGCAAACCACTGGATGTTTGCGACCCTGACGAAAAGCAAACCGATGGCGGCTTGCACACGCGATGAAAGCCAAACAGACAGGCGATGGCACGATGCCGCCATCCTGATCCGGGTGATGGCCTGATCCGGGTGATGGCCTGGGCAAACCTGGCTAACGCTCAATTTCGCTCAGGCGATCCTGCACCCGCTCGATGGCCTGCATCACCATGGTCGTTTCCGGCCCCATGATTTCCGCCGACGGGGTCACGACCAGGGTGACCGACGGCAACGGGAAGAAACTGATTTCCACCTTGCTGACCTGGTATCCTTCCGTCGAGCTTACATCGATGACGGTGCGGACGATCCGGCGCTGGATGGCGGAAAGCAGGCCGGGGCGCTGCTGCCAGTCCCGGTACAGGGTCCGCTCCAGGTACAGCAGGTCGCCATGGGACATCTCGCGGGCGATGCCGAAGGTCATGTCCGCGCCGGGGATGATGCCGACCTTGGTCTCGAAGGACTTGATCTTGAAGCCGGCGATATCCATCAGCTTCGTCAGGTCGATGGATTGCGCCGTGGTGGGGGGATTCGAGCTCGCCGTAGCTGACCCCGAAGAGGTTCCAGGCGCTGCCGGCGGCGGAAGCGATCCAGCCGATGGCCGAGCCCAGGCCGTAATAATAGCTGGTCTGGCCCTCCAGCGCGGCGCGCTGCTCCTCGCGCACATCGTCCGGAAGCGGCAGCATCCCGATGCTCGCCAGCAGGCCGCCCGGCCCGATCGTCGTCTCGCTATCGGCCATGCGGATGATCCGGCTGACCGCCGTGTCCACGGCCGGACTCGCGCCGGGCTGGCCTCGCCTTGCATACAGCCAGAAAGAACCGGAGAGGCCGTAACTCCCGTCCACGACCGTGTCGGCGGTCGGCGCCACCGCGTCCAGCGACAGCGCCACGAGCGCGCCGCCGGAGCGCACGACGTCGCTGAACCCCACGATGCCCACCGTGCCCTCGGGCGCCTCCAGCAACTCCTGGACCGCCTGCTCGCGCGTGACCTCCCTGACCCGGTCGACGCGTGTCGTGACGCAGCGGGCGGTCCGTGACTGGGCGCTGAAGATCAGCTTCACCATCGGCTCCGTGCGGCATCCCACCTCCAGCACCAGGAAGTCGAACGCCACCCGGTCGCCGGAGTTGCGGGGCGGCAACTGGAAGCGGATGTCGCGCGCCGGCAGCGACCGGTCGATGTCGGACCAGCGGATCGAGGCGTTGCGATGGAACTCGTCGCGGTACGGCACGTCGCGGGCCAGGGCGAGGTAGATCTGCCGGGAGGTCAGTTGCGACAGCGCGCTGCCTTTGCGGACGGCAAGCACCAGGGCACCGCGGCCAAGTTCGATCTCGGCCAGGGGCTGGGCGTCGTTCCTGGCGCAGTTGGCGGCACTGTCGGGAAAAATCCGCCGGCTGCTGAGCAGGATGTCGGGACCCCGCGAAGGAACCAGCGGGCAGAACGCCATGAACGCGTCGAGCGAGATATTATCGGCAACATCGACCCGCACCTGGGAGCCGGCGGATTCGTTCATGGCCTGGATCAGCCCGTCGAAGATCCGCTTGCCGGCGCCATACTCGACGATCCGCAGCGACGGAGGCTCGGAGGGGGCCTCCGCTGCCGTCTGCGCCGCGGCGGGGGGGGTATGACCGGACGCCAGGCCGGTCAGGACCGCCAGGGCGACGAACGCCCGGCGCAGGGCCTGCCCGGCGGCTTCCCACGCTGATGCGGCTTCCCACAACAATGAATTGTGCGATGCTGTGCGCACGTTGAAATCTCTCACCCCGTCCCCCGCTCCATGATTGCCACTCCGCGGCTGCCCGGTATCGTTGGGGGCGCATAGTACTCAGAAAACCGGCCGCGTCACGAGTCTGCTTTATCGGCCACGGTCTGAAAGAAAGGTTACGGATCGGGATGCACCCGCCGCCAGTGACCCCGGCAAGGTCGCCGGCTGGCAGCAGGCACGGGTTGGCCGCAGGCTGTGGGGCAGGCAATGGCGTCCGCGGCGGGAGGGGACGGCACCGCCTGCGGTGGCATATTAAGCATCTGATATTGCTTCCTATTCCGAAGATTTTGATGTAACTGTGGGGATGCCACTGCCCGTTACACACAGTCGGGGGTCGTTATCGGATGCCCGCCCCGGCGATCTGTGAGAGAAATTCTCACTCCATCCGCGTCGTGACCCTGGACGGCAACCCGTGGTTCGTCGCGGCGGACGTCTGCCGGGCGCTGGGGTGGGAAAGCAATACGGCAAGCGGAGGGACTGCGCGGCATCTTCGGGGCCTTGGAGGGGACGAAAAGCGGACAGCACGGCGTGGTGAGGCACAATTTATGCCTCTGTTCGCCGGGTCTAAAACTCCTGCCGCCGTGCTTAGGTCTCCCCTCATTTTCAGATTCTTCAAGGATAGCAATGTATTAAGCGAACTCGGCAAATAAGGCTACCACATTGATTTTGCTGGTGTTTTCGAAAATGAGGGGAGACCTAAGGCCGCCGTGCTGATTTCGGAAAGCGGGCTGTATAAGCTCATCATGCGCGCCAACGTCCCCCAGGCCCGCCCGTTCCAAGATTGGGTTACTCGCGACGTGCTGCCGTCCATCCGTAAGAACGGCATCTATGTGGCCGGACAGGAGAAGCTTACGGACCCGCTCCCCTCGCGTCGAATTGAGGGGAACGGGTCCATAGTCGGGCTACGCCGCCGCGTCCGCCACAGGGCCGGCCTGCCGCACCGCCGCCGCCTCCGCTGCCAGACCGCTCAGGAAATCCAAGCCGCCCGCCAGCGTCACGGCGGACCGCTGCGCCGGCTTCGGCCGGACATAGTGCAGCAGCATCTTCATTGCAGTTAGCCGGGTGCTGACCGCTTCAACCTTGGAGAAGGCGATTGCAGCCATTTCCGTAATGGCGAACCTCGCCGCCTCGGCCTCAAACGACCCGTCCGTATCCAACAGCCCCAGGGTGTCCAGATCGTCCGCCAGCATCTCCGCCTTGGTCTGTGCGTTCCTCCGCACCACGGCGATTTGTTCCTTGCACCCGTGCCAGCCTGTCGGCACGCCGCGCCGGTCTAACTTGCCGGCATCCCGCGCGGCTTGGCTGTTCAGCCTTAGTTGCTCCACGCGCCGGTCAAAGCCCTCTTGGGTGTGCGGATAGCCTGGCACCTTGCCGGCCGCTTCGGGGTTCCATACGCCCTCCGGGGTGTTCGCCAGGGCGGGGTGGCGCTGCTTCGGCGGCTTCCGTGTCGGTGTCGTGCTCATACTATTCTCCATGCGTCATCGGCCCGCCCGGATTATCCTGGCAGGCGTCGTGGTAGCGGTCGGGCGGCGGAGCGGCGTTGCACAACGCCTCCAACGCGACCGTCCGTAAGCTATTGAATTGTCTGTGAATTGTGCGTTGCAGCCCGTATAGGACCCTCCAACGCTCAACGCCATCTTCCTGCGGAGGGGGGCTACGCCCGCCCCCCGACGCTCCGCAATGCCTCTCAGAAGTCCTCCTTGTCTCCCCCGTCAATCCTTGCAGCCCCCGCTTCGCGCAAACACAGTGACCAGTGTGCATCCGTGATAAGCGTGGCCTTGATGGCGCGACCCTTCATTGTCGTGACCTTCGCAGGGTCCCACCCGAGTTCCTTGGCGATCTCCCGTTGTGTCACAAAGCGGCACGACTCGACTGCGCTAACAAGCCTCCGCAAGTCGTCATCCGCGGTCGCCTCCGCGGTCCACTGTGCGGACCCGTTCGCATCCTTCACGAGACGCACTATGCGCGGCTGCACACCCTCGCATCTCTCCCTTCGATACTTGTCCCATTGCAGCATAAACGCCGCCCCAGAGTTCCCAGCGTCTCCCTCAAGCGGCTTCAAACCAAGGATAACTTCAAACGTGGTCGCCAGCTTGCTGGACCCTCGGAATGTCGTGCCGGTCTTCCCAGAGTGATGCACCAAGACGCACCCGATGCGGGCCTGTTTCATCCGCAGCAGGAACGCCAGCGTAGGCGTCATTGCCGCCGCATCGTTCTCGTCCTCTACCTCCGCCAGCGTGGAGTAATTATCCAGTAGGACCAGTTCCGCCCCATGATCCCGCGCGGCCTTCAACACAACGTCCTGTCCGGACGGCTTCCCGTCCACCCCTGCGCGGTCTCCAAGGTCCGGAAAGGCAACCTCGGCCTTCTGCCAGTTGCGCGACAGAATATGCAGGTTCTCCGCAGCAGCTTCCCTGTCTATCCCCTCCACGGTATCAATCAACCATGTGACCCGCTCTTGCAGGTCCTCCGCGGCCATCTCCCCGTCCACCAAGAGAACCTTCCGAGGCTTCGGCGATTTCCACCCCAGCACGCTACCGCCGCCCGCGACCATTACCGCCAGCGTCAACGTCAGCAGCGTCTTGCCGGTGCCGGGTGCCGCCCAGAGCATCGCGCTTTCCCCTTGGCGCAACCAAGGGAATACCAAGTCCTCCCGTGGCCTGAAACGGTGCGCCAGCAAATGGCCAAGGCTAATCGTCTCCAAGCGGTTGCCCGCCCGGGTGTGTTTCGTGTCCATTATTACGGTGGTCTCCAACATGAAAACGCCCGCTCGGCGTGCTACCGGCGGGCTTGGTGTGTTACTCGTGGTGTTCTCTTGGTGCGGCGCGGGTCCGCCCTGTGTCAGCAGCCCACGGCAGCGCCAGCGTCCGCAATCCTCCGACCTGGGCGGGCTATCGGGCGCACAGGATGGCTTGGGGCGCCGCGCACGGGCGACGGGTCACGCCCGAACCGAAGCGGCCTGAGGGCGCAATTCCCGCTGCCGCACAGGCGCACCTCGGCGGAACTGCCTCCGCAGCAATCCAGGCACTTCGCGCGGATCGCAGACAGAACGCCGGCCTTGGTGGTCATGTCAGCACCCTCCGGCGGCGGCGGACAGGTCTCCCCGCACGGCCTTCGCGGCGATCCGCAGCGCGGCCCGCACGGTGTCACTCAGCGTCACGCGCGGTCTCCGCACGTCATCGGTAAGGCCCGCGGCGAGCGCGGCGAGGTTCGCGCGGTCCTCGGGCGACAGGCGAAGGGCAATACGGTCTTCGATCATGGGGGTTCCATTGTTGGGGGTTGCCATCGTCTGACGCGAAAAGGCGCAGCGCCCCGGTGTCGGGATGCCGCGCCATGCGCAACGAATGGTCTGTCTGGTCAGTAGCGGCGTTTTTCGGATACGGCCGATCCGCTCAGGGCGCCCCAGCCGTTCGGCCGGGCAGTGGCGTAGCGCCAGAGGTGCATCGCGCGTTCGGCTGTCTCAGTGGCGTAGGCTGGGGGAAACACGCGCAGGCGTTCGGCTTCATCAGTAGCGTAGTTTCATAGGTGCATCCTCCGCAAGCCCAAGGACCCACCGGGATACGTCGGGCCGCATCAGGCCGCTTGCCGTGATCGCGTCTGTTGATCAGTGGGGCTGTTTAATAGGAACGCGCCGCGCAAACTCCCAGACGTTCCCAGGGCAGCCTGTGCGCTCCGCCGCCCCAAGGTAGCCCGCCGCCCCCGCAGGAACCCCCAGGACTATCTGGGAGTCCCCACGGTATTGGTGGGACCTCAGGCCGCTTCGGCGTCCATCGCGGCACCGATGTGCGCCAGGGCACCCGCCATCGTGGTAAACCGCTCCTCCGCGGCAGCAAACATCCTCGCCACCGTGAACCCCGCGAAGTCGCGCCAGACCATCCATTCAATCTCGGCGGCGGCGGTAATGGGGTCGGGATCATCTTCCTCGGCGGAACTATAGACCTCAAACGTCTCCGGTAACGCCTGATGGCCAGTATAAAACTCAGCGCGGACCCCATTGGACGCCATACGGTCCGCCCACCGTATCGCCTGTATCCGGTCGGACGGCGCAAAGTGAACGCCGCGGACTGCTTCTGGAACGCAATTTACTTGGCTCATGATTACCTTCATGGAGATTGTGTTAACAGCGCCACACACACGTAACCGTGAACATAGATAGTGCCAATAGTAAAAGTCACCGTTGGCCTATTTTTCTTGTTCAACGACACGATACGGATAAACCCGTTGCTCGTTTAACACACCTACGCGGCTTCGTTCTTATCCAGTATCCTGTATACGCTGGCACGGCTGATGTTCAGACGCTTGGCTAACTCCGATGCTCCGACCCCTTCTGCGGTAAGCCGGCGCACTTCGTCAGCGTCGATCGTCGGCTTGCGCCCGGTATAGACGCCCTCGGCCTTCGCCCTGGCGATGCCCTCAAGCTGGCGTTCCTTGCGCAGGTTCGTCTCAAACTCAGCGAACACGCCGAGCATATCCAGGAACGCCTTGCCCGCTGCGGTGCCTGTGTTCACGGGTTGCTCTGTGCATTCCAAGGCCGCTCCCTTGGCCTTGAGCGTGGCAACGATGGTTTGCAGATCGCCGATGGACCGCGCCAACCGGTCAATGCGCGTGACCACCAGCACGTCACCCTTGCGAAGGAATTCCAGCACGGTCGCCAGTTCGGTGCGCCCGCTGGTGGTGGTGCCGCTGGCCTTCTCCTCCCGGATGACGCTGCATCCTGCCGCACGCAAGGCATCGGCTTGGATGGCCGTATTCTGGTCCGTGGTGGAAACGCGGGCGTATCCGATGCGGGTCATGTTGGATGCTTTCTGTCTCGTTTGTCTCTAGACCCGTCCGTTTTACTGTATCGGAATTCCAGCCGCAACCCTAAAAGCACACAACCATTGGCAGGAACCGGCTATTTTCGCAGTCTCGCAAATACGCCTTGGGAGGGTATACCCTAGAAGCACAGTCGTGATTGCCCTCCACATTGGACATGGAGGGCAAGCGCCTCTGGGCCGTTCCCCCGCCGTTCCCCCGGTTGCCTCACGGTCGCGCCGGGTTCTCTCCAAAGGAACCACCCGGTGCGTTGCGCTTATCCTCCGCACTTCGCACGCTCGCCACGGCTGGCCATGCTGCGCTGGCGTGCCACATCGGCGCCGCGCCGCGCCAAGGATCACGGGCCGGTAAAGCGGTGACCGGGTAGGGGTCCTGAGAGCCTTCCTTCGGAAAAGTGGTAAAGTTCTTGGTTGTTCTTGACCGATCCGGCCTTTCCAAAGAGGGGACCCGGCCGGATCGCGAGGGGTAGGGGGTCGATGGAAACTTCCCGCCGAAGCCGGGGTCTGTTTCCTGGCACTGCCCGCCACCCGGGGGCCGGCCCGGAGATCGCTGCAAGTCGTTGAAATTGCTTAAAGCCTCCGAATTGGAGGTTTTAGGGATCAGCTCTGCGAGCCCCCGCGGGATGCTGATGATCCCTGAGCGCGATGTCTACCGCCTCGTGATGCGGTCGAAGATGCCGACTTATAATCGGCACTGTCCCGCATAGGGAATGATATGATAGCGTGCCGACGCTCTGGCCTTGCACGCTGCGAAAAGGAGGATGAAGCACCGCTCAATTTCCTATCAGCGTCCCTTGAATAGCCTTCAAATCACTTTTTGAATGGAGAGACTAATGAGTGACAGTCCTGCGCGATTTATAATTCGATTAATGCTTGAAACGCTACCTTTCTGGGCGCCTATGGTGGTTTTACTATTTGGAGTTGGAATAGCGCGCAATAATGCATGGAGAATTGCGTTCTTAATTTTAGCGGCTGTTTGGTGTTTTGTCTGCTTCTACGGCGCATTGATGTTAGGACAGGACGTAAACGTCCAGATTTTCATGGCTTTCATAGGAACGCTTGTGGGTCTATTTGCTGGCTTGGCGTTCCGCCGCGCGCGCGCCTAGGAACGTAGTCAGGGACCCGCCGCCCCCTTGCGCCTGAACGCCGGCCCGGTCCGCACCACCGCCGGCCGATTGTCTGCGGTCTCCGCCAGGGCCTTTCGAACACACTCCGGAAACCCAAGGTCCACCACGTCCGCCATAGCATCCCGCAGCGTCTCCAACTCCCTCGCCAGCCGGTCACGCATCTCCGGCCGGCCCAACCTTGACCAATCCGAATAGAGGTTGAACGCCAACCCGGTCCGCTTGTGCCCGGCGAACAAACTGACCAGCGCCTCGTTCATCCTCCCGCCCCCGTGCATCGCGGTCTCACAGGCAGTCAGGAAGGTCCGACGGAACGAGTGGAAATCAACTTCGTCCGATGGTCCCAGCAACCGCCGCCGGATCGGGGGAAACCTTGTGCCGATCGTCTTTGAGCGGCGACCGTCCGCCCCCTGCGCCGGAACCTCCGGCCATAGCGGCGCGCCGGGCGACGTGTCCGGCAGCGTCGCCAGCCGCTCCCGCACGACCCGCGCGGCGAACGGATGCAGCGGGAGGATACGCGGGGCGTTCCGGGTCTTCCCCTCGCCTCGCCCTCCGGCGAACACCACGGCGCTACCGCCTTCGATCACGTCCCCCACCCTCAGGCCAAACAACTCCCCAGCCCGCGCGCCGGTCAGCATCGCCAGCCTTATCCCGTCCCAGAACGTCGGCGCCAAGGCGCCCCGGGCCGGTGCCAGATCAGCCGCGCCAGCGCGAAGCAGGGTGACCAGTTCGGCGGCGGAGAAACCGCGCTCCGGGGCCTTGTCCGCAGTCCTGTCCTTGCGTCCGGCCATCTGATCGGACCACGGGTTGATGTCGGCATATCCGCGCCGCATGGCCCATCGCCACAGGCCGTTGTAAGCGGAGAACTCCCGCCCGACGGTCTGTCCCGCGGAGGACTTAAGACGCTCCGCAATAAACTCCCCCGCTATACGGCGCGTAACATCTCCCAGCCCCGTGCCTTCCAGCGATGGCCGACCATGATGCTTTGCCAGATAGGTCTCCAGCTTCACAAAGGCCGCGCGGTGACTTCCTATCGTCTGGGCCTTAACCCGTCCGGCCTCCTCCTCCAACCAGCGCCGCGCCGCCTCCGCGACACTCATGCCGTTCCCAAGGGCAATCGCAAGGAACGCTTCGGCAGCCTCAGGGCCTTGCCGCGCCTCTACCGCTTCATAGTCCGCCTCGATCTCGTCGCGAGTCAGGTCCGCGTAAGTCCAGGCAGAGCAGTTCCGCGGGTCCTCCGGGTCTCCCTCAGGGTCCTGCTCATAGAAGACAACCTTACCCACACCCTCCGCCACCTCCTGCCGCCGCTGCACCGCCCGGCCCGTCCAATCCGCCGTCCAGTCGGTCAGGGGTCGCAGCTTGGCTTTACGAAGCGCCTCGTCCACCTCCGACCGCATCGCACCAAGCGCAAGGTCTCGGCGCTGCTCCGCCTGCCGTCTGTCCGTGGTTCGGAGGGTGCGAACAACCTCGCGCTTGGTCCCACCGGCCGCGCCCATGGCCTTCCCCACGTCCGCCCATCGGGCCTCCGGGATATGCAGGCGGGCGTAGAAGGTCTGACCACGGCGGAGGATACTTCCCATGCGGCGCACCCTACCGGAGCGGGGCGGCCGATGTAACGGTGACGATGTAACGGGCGGCTACGCCCCTCAACCGACTCCGCCGTCTAACTATATGAAAACGCTATGTTTTCTGCAAATGGCGTCCGCGGCGGGATTCGAACCCACGACCCCAGGATTCATCCCACTTCGGCTTTCGCCGCCGCCCGTGCGGGCGTTCGTGGTCTGGACTGTCCCTTCACCATCGGCCGAAGCCCTTAGGTGCCGCCCGTCCAGTCTCTACACCTTCCCCGGCTTTCGCCCGGGCTTGGCTCGGGATCGGCGTGGCCCGGGCGGCCGACGCTTTCCCCGACTTTGAGCGGATCCGTTGCGCCGTTTCCGCGCGCAACGCCCAATTCAACCACCAGGAATCCTGTGCTCTATCCTGCTGAGCTACGCGGACATTGCCATTTGCGCAGCCACTATACCCCAGGCGGCCGCCGTCGGGAACCGTCCTTGGCACCCCGCCCCGACCGGTGCAGACTTGTCCGCCACGGGGAGAAAACGCGTGTCCAAGGTCATCATTTCCTGCGCCGTCACCGGCGCCATCCACACCCCCAGCATGTCCCCCTACCTGCCGGTCACCCCGGAAGATATCGCCGCCCAGTCGATCGCCGCGGCCGAGGCCGGCGCCGCTATCATCCACCTGCACGCGCGCAACCCCGACACCGGCGAGCCCACCCCCGACCCTGCCGTGTTCATGCGCTTCCTGCCGATCATCAAGCAGAGCACCGATGCGGTGGTGAACATCACCACCGGCGGCGGCCTCGGCATGACCGTGGAGGAACGCCTCGCCGCCCCGCTGCTGGCCAGCCCCGAGATGTGCAGCCTCAACATGGGCAGCATGAACTTCAACATCGCCGGCGCCGGCGCGCGGGTGAAGGAATGGAAGCACGCCTGGGAACAGCCCTACCTCGCCCGCACCGAGGATTTCATCTTCCGCAACACCTTCAAGGACATCGCCAGGATCGTCGCGCTCATGGGGCGCGGCCACGGCACCCGATTCGAGTTCGAATGTTACGATATCGGCCACCTGTACAGCCTGGCCCACCTG
The DNA here is from genome assembly GCA_963709085.1 of uncultured Alphaproteobacteria bacterium. Lineage (GTDB taxonomy): Bacteria > Pseudomonadota > Alphaproteobacteria > Acetobacterales > Acetobacteraceae > Rhodovastum. Next base: position 344,146 of record CAVPVB010000007.1, on the reverse strand, counting down.
CTCGACCGCCGCGTGGTCGAGCCGCCGCTGTTCGTGCAGAGCATCTTCGGCATCCTCGGCGGTATCGGCGCCGATCCGCACAATCTGGTGTTCATGCGCGACACCGCGGACCGGCTGTTCGGCGGTGACTATGTCTGGTCGGTGCTGGCGGCGGGGCGCCACCAGCTGGCCTTCACCACCATGGCCGGCATCCTCGGCGGCCATGTGCGCGTCGGGCTGGAGGACAGCCTGTATATCGGCAAGGGCCAGCTCGCGACGTCCAACGCCGCGCAGGTGACGAAAATCCGCCGCATCCTGGAAGACCTCAGCCTGGACATCGCGACGCCGGCCGAGGCGCGCAGCATCCTCAAGCTCAAGGGGGGTGACCGGGTGAAGTTCTAGTGAAGGAAGGCCAGGGGCTCTGCCCCTGGACCCCGCTAAGGGCGGAGCCCTTAGAACCCATTCGTTTTAAGGGTTTTGGGAAAGGGGGGCGAGGAGATGCCGCGGTCCCTCCTCACCCCCCTCTTCCCAAAACCCTTAATGAGCGGGTTCCAAGGGCCTCTCGGCCGTCGCGCCGAAGGCGCGCTACGCGCGACGGCGGGTCCAGGGCAGAGCCCTGGCCTTCCTGCACTTGACGCCGGCCCGCCGCGCCACAACCGTCACAGCATGACCGATTCTCTCGCGCTGCACCGCAGCCTGCTCACCTTCGACACCCATATCGACATCCCCTGGCCGGACGGCCCGGCCTTCCGCGATGCCGGGCCGCGGCGGGTCGACCTGGCGAAAATGCGGCGCGGCCATCTGGCGGCGGGCTGCTTCGTCGCCTACGTGCCGCAGGGTCCGCGCACCGAGGCGGCGCACCAGGCCGCCTTTGCCCGCGCCACCGCCATGCTCGCCGCCATCGCCAGCATGGGCGGGGACGATGCGCGGGTTTGCAGCACCGCCGATGCCATCGAGCAGGCGCATCGCGACGGCATCATCGCCATCGTCCCCGCGGTCGAGAACGGCCATGCCTGCGGCGGCGACCCGGCCCGGTTGCGCGCCTTGCGCGACCTCGGCGCCTGCTACCTCACCCTCACCCATAACGGCCACAACGCGCTGGGCGACAGTTCCAACCCGCGCTCCGATCTCGGCGACACGGCCGAGGAGCATGGCGGCCTGTCGCCGCTCGGGCGCGAAGCCATCGCCGAACTCAACCGGCTCGGCATGCTGGTGGACATCGCCCATGTCTCCAAGGCCACCATGCTGCAGGCCGCGTTGCTGTCGCGCTCGCCGGTGGTCTCCAGCCATTCCTGCATCCGCGCCCTGTGCGACAACCCGCGCAACCTTGACGACCAACAGCTCGACGCGCTGCGCGACGTGGGCGGCGTGGTGCAGGTGACGGCGGTGCCGCATTTCCTGCGCGCCGGCCGCAAGGAAGCGGAGGTCACGGTGGCCGATTACGTCGATCACATCGACTACGCGGTGCGGCGCATCGGCATCGCCCATGTCGGCATCTCGTCCGATTTCGATGGCGGCGGCGGCTTCGCCGGCTGGCACGATGCCGGCGAAAGCCCCAACATCACCGCCGAGCTGCGTCACCGCGGCTACGGCAAGCGCGACATCGCGCTGCTCTGGGGCGGCAATTTCCTGCGCGTGCTGCGGCAGGCGGAGCAGCTTGCCGCCTGACGCACCCGCCTCAGCCGCGCGCCACCCTGCCCTCCAGCGGATAGGCCGGATCGTTATAGCCGGGCGTGGACGGGTGCCCGGCCGGCACCAGACTGTCCACCAGCGCCTCGTCCTCGCCGTCCAGCCGGACCGCCAGCGCGCCGGCATATTCGTCCCACTGCGCCAGGGTGCGCGGCCCGGCGATGGCGCCGGTGACCAGCCGGTTGTTCAGCACCCAGGCCAGCGCGAACTGCCCGGGCGTGATGCCGCGCGCCTGCGCCCGTGCCGCCAGCTCCTGGGCGATGCGCAGGCTGTCGGGGCGCCACTCCGTCTCCATGATCCGCTTGTCCTGCCGCCCCGCCCGGGTGTCCGGCGACGGCTGCTGCCCCGGGGCGTATTTGCCGGTCAGCACGCCGCGCGCCAGCGGCGAATAGGGAAACACGCCGAGCCCGAGTTCCGCGCAGGCTGGCAGGTGCTCGGTTTCCACCATCCGGTTCAGCGCGTTGTACAGCGGCTGGCTCACCACCGGGCGGTCGATCCCGGCCGCATCGGCGAGCCGGCAGATTTCCGCCACCCGCCAGGCGTGATGGTTCGACACGCCGAAATGGCGCAGCTTGCCGGCCCGCACCAGATCGGCGATCGCCCGCACCGTCTCATAGGCCGGCGTGGCGTGGTCCTCGCGGTGCAGATACAGGATGTCGATCGAGTCGGTGCCGAGCCGGCGCAGGCACGCCTCCACGGCGCGGAGCACATGCACGCGCGAGGTGCCGCGCGCGTTCGGCCCGGTGCCCACCGGGTTGGCGATCTTGGTGGCCAGCACCCACCAATCGCGCTCGGCCGCGATGGCCCGGCCGACGATCCCCTCGGACCGGCCGTCATTGTAGACATCGGCGGTGTCGATGAAGTTCACCCCCTGCTCGCGCGCCCGCGCCACGATACGCAGCAACTCGTCTTCGTCGGTCTGGCCGCCGAACATCATGGCGCCGAGGCAGAGCGGCGACACCTTCAGGCCGCTGCGTCCGAGGATCCGGTATTCCATGCTGCGCACTCCCGCGTGGTTGCTGCCGGCGAGCATAGCGGCAAGCGGATTGTCCGGCAGCGCCGCCGGTCCCATATTGGCGCTTCCTGCAATCACCCGGCGGAACCGCATGCCCCGCAACACCATCACGGCCATCTGGGCCGCCGGCATCGTGCTGGCCCTGTTCGTCTACCTGACCGGCCCCGACCGGTTCGTCTACGCCGCCTTCGATTTCCTGCAGCGCACCTGGTGGGCCCTGCAGGACACCCTGCGCAACATCTCGATCGCCGCCTTCGATCTGGTGCGGGCGCTGGCGATCGGCCTGTATTTCGTGTTCGTGGCGCTGGCGGTGCTGGCCATCCGGCGCGACGGCCGGGGCGTCGCCGCCCTGGTCGCGGTGACGCTGGTGTTCCTGCTGCTGGTGTGGAACTGGTACGGCAACGGCTTCGGCGCCCACACGCGCTGGATGGCGGCGCTGCTGATCAGCACGGTGGGCGCGCTCACCATGACCCGCCGGCTCACCCAACCGCCCGCCTCGCCGTGGCGTCCGGGCGCCATGCCGCCGCAGCAGGGACCATAACCCCGCGACAACGCCGTCAATGCCGTCATCGCATCGGTAATTCGTCGGTTATTCAATCGACTACCGTTGCCGTGGCGGGCGTCGCCATCCCATGCTGCCGGCGCACCCACGCCGGAGGTCGCGCCGCATGCCGCCCGCCCCCGCCAGCGCGACGCTGCCCGGCAAGGACGGCCCGGAGCACGCGCTGATCCGCGCCTCCGGGCTGCTCGATGCGGCCTGGTACCGCGAGACCTACCCCGACATCGTCGCCGCCGGCGCCGACCCGCTGGCGCATTTCGCCGATTGGGGCTGGCGCGAGGGCCGGCGCCCCAACCTGTATTTCGACACCGCCTGGTACCTGCGCCACAACCCCGACATCGCCCGCGGCGGGCTCAATCCGCTGGTGCATTACATCCGCTTCGGCGAGGCGCAGAACCGCGCGCCGAGCCCGCATTTTGACCTGCCCTGGTACCGCGCCCGCCACCCCGCCGAAGCAGCCGGCCGGCCGGGGACGCTGCTGGCGCACTACCTGGAGCGCCGCCGCACCGGCCAGGTCACGCCGATCGCCGAGTTCGACGCCGCCTGGTACCTGCAGCACTACCCCGACATCGCCGCCGCCGGCATCGACCCGTTCGAGCATTACCTGCTCTGGGGCTGGCGCGAGGGCCGCAACCCCTCCGCCGAGTTCGACACCGGCTTCTACGTGCGCCGCTACCTCGACCCGGCGCAGAACGAGAACCCGCTGCTGCATTATCGCCGGCTGCGCCATGTCATCCGGCTGCACACCCGCCGGCCGGCGGAGGAAGCCGGCGTGCACGAGGCGGTGCGCCGCTTCACCCGCCCCGGACCCGCCTTCGAGGAGCCGCAGAAACTGCCGGCCTCGGCCCCGCGGCGCGCCACCGTGCTGGCCTTCTACCTGCCGCAGTTCCACCCGATCGCCGAGAACGATCTGTGGTGGGGCCGCGGCTTCACCGAATGGACCTCGCTCGCCCGCGCGGTGCCCCGCTTCGCCGGCCATTACCAGCCGCGGGTGCCGCGCGACCTCGGCCATTACACGCTCGACGACCCGGCCGCGCTGCGCCGCCAGATCGAGCTGGCGCGCGGCGCCGGGCTGGGCGGCTTCGTTTTCTACTTCTACTGGTTCAACGGAAGCCGGCTGCTCGAACGCCCGCTGGAGGCGTTCCTCGCCGACCGCGCGCTCGACTTCCCGTTCTGCCTGATGTGGGCGAACGAGAACTGGACGCGCCGGTGGGACGGCTCGGACAACGAGGTGCTGATCTCGCAGGACTGGCGCCCGCGCGACGAGGCCGCGCTGATCGACACCTTCGCCCGCCATTTCCGCGACCAGCGCTATCTGCGCGTGCAGGGCCGGCCGCTGCTGATGATCTACCGCGCCGATATCATTCCCGACTGCGCCGCCACCCTCGCCCGCCTGCGCGATGCGTTCCGCAGCCGCCACGGCGAGGACCCGGTGCTGGTGATGTCGCAGAGCTTCGGCGCCACCGACCCGCGCCCGCACGGTTTCGACGCGGCGGTCGAATTCCCGCCGCACAAGCTGGTCACCGGGCTCGCCACCCGCAACGCCGCGCTCACCTGGTTCGACGACGCCGCGACCGCCCAGGTCTACGCCTATGACGATGTCGTCGCCGCCTCGCTGGCCGAGCCCCCGCCCGCCTTCCCGCTGATCAAGACCGCCGTTCCCGGCTGGGACAACGACCCGCGCCGCCAGGGCGAGGGACTGCTGCTGCACGGCAGCACCCCGGCCGGCTATCAGGCCTGGCTCGCCGCCCTGGTCGAGCGCGCCGCCGCCCAGCCGTTCATGGGCGAGCGGCTGGTCTGCGTGAACGCCTGGAACGAATGGGCCGAGGGCGCCTATCTCGAGCCGGATGTGCATTTCGGCGGCGCCTGGCTGAACGCCACCGCCCGCGCCATCGCCCCCGCCGGGGCGCGGACCGGCCCGCTGCTGCTGGTCGGCCACGACGCCTTCCCCGCCGGTGCCCAGCATCTGCTGCTGCATATCGGCCGCACGCTGCGTCGCCGCTGCGGCACCGAAATCGAATTCCTGCTGCTCGGCGGCGGCCGGCTGCAGCCCGACTACGCCGCCGTCGCACCGACCACGGTGCTGGCCGACCCGGAGCATCTGCCCGCCCATCTGGCCGCCGCCGCCGCCCGCGGCATCACCGCCGCCCTGGTCAACAGCGCCGCCGCCGCCTGGACGGTGCCGGCGCTGCGCGCGGCCGGCATCGACGCGGTGCTGCTGGTGCACGAAATGCCGCGCCTGCTGCACGAGAAAAACCTGCTCGCCGGCGCCCGGGCCGGCGCGGCGTCGGCCAGCCGGGTGGTGTTCGCCGCCGAAGCGGTGCGCGACGGTTTCGCCTCGCTGGTCGCCCTCGACCCGGACCGCGCGCTGGTGCTGCCGCAGGGCTGCAGCAGCGCGGTGACCTACGATCCCGCTGCCGGCGCGGCATTGCGCCGCCAGCTCGGCGTCGCCGCCGCCACTCCGGTCGCCCTCGGCGCCGGCTATGCCGATCTGCGCAAGGGTTTCGACCTGTTCCTGCAGACGTGGCGGGCGCTGCAGCGGCACGGCACGCCGGTGCAGTTCTGGTGGATCGGCGACGTGGACCCCGGCGTGCGCGCCTATCTCGGCCCCGAAATCGCCGCCGCCGAGGCCAGCGGCACCTTCCGGCTGGCCGGCTGGCAGGACAACGTCGCCGCCTGGTTCAGCGCCGCCGACCTGTTCGTGCTGCCCTCCCGCGAGGACCCGTTCCCCAGCGTCGTGCTGGAGGCGCTGGCGACCGGGCTGCAAGCCGTGGCCTTCGAGGAATCCGGCGGCATCCCCGGCCTGCTGCAGCGGCTGAACGCCGGCACCGCCGTGCCGATGGGCGATGCGGCGGCGCTGGCCGAGGCGGTGACCAGCCTGCTCCGCACCCGCACCCCGGACGCCGCCCGCGCCCGCCGGGCCGAACGCGCCCGCGCCGCCTTCCGCTTCGACCGCTACGCCGCCGCCCTGCTGCAGCTGGCGCGGCCGGCGCTGGCCGCGATCTCGGTCGCGGTGCCGGCCTACAACTATGCCCGCTTCATGCAACGGCGGATGGCCTCGGTGTTCGCCCAGACCCATCCGGTGGCGGAAGTGCTGGTGCTGGACGACGCCTCCACCGACGACAGCGTGGCGGTGGCCAGCCGCACCGCCGAGGACTGGCGCCGCGACATCCACCTGGTGGTCAACGAACGCAATTCCGGCTCGCCGTTCCACCAATGGCGCCGCGCCGCCGCCCTGGCCGAGAGCGAATGGCTGTGGATCGCCGAGGCCGACGACGAGGCCGAGCCGGGCCTGCTCGCCGCCCTGGCAGCGCTGGTGCAGGAGGTGCCGGACCTGGAACTGGCCTTCTGCGACAGCCGGGCCATCGACGCCGACGGCGCGCCGCTGTCGCCAAGTTACCAGGAATACTACGCCGCCAGCGGTGCCGCGGCCCTGGCCGGCGGCGGCCTGTTCCCCGCCCGCGACTTCGCCCGCCGCTTCCTCGCCGAACGCAACCTCATCCTCAACGCCAGCGCCGTGCTGTGGCGCCGCGCGTCGCTGCTGGCCGCGCTGGAACGCTGCGGCGACGACCTCGACCGCTATCGGCTGGCCGGCGACTGGCGGCTGTACCTGGAGGTACTGGCGGCCAGCAACGGCCGGGTGGGCGTGGTGCCGGCGTCTTTGAACGTGCACCGCCGGCACGCCGGCGGCGTCACCGCGTCCTTGGCCCCGGCGCAGCATGTGGAGGAGGTTGCCCGCGTGCAGGCACTGGCCTGCGCCCGGCTCGACCTGTCACCGGAGGCGGTGCGCCGGCAAGCGGCGTATCGCCGCAGCCTTGCCCGGGAGCTTGGAGCGCCGGCACCGGGCGGGCGGGCGAAGGGGCGGCGGCGGGTTGCGGTCGAGTGAAGGCAAGGAAGGCCAGGGCTCTGCCCTGGACCCGGCAGGGGGCGGTGGCCCCCTGCACCCCATTCCGTAAGAAAGCATTGGGTTCCAAGGGCCTGTGAGCCTTGGTGGGCTTGGGCCGCGAAGCGGACCAACGGGGCAAAACTCCTGCCTGGGTCTGGGGCTGCGCCTCGGCTGCCGCGGCGGTCGAGGGAATGAGGTGCCTTACATGCGTTCAACCGCTTGAGCGCTATCGCCCTTCTCACGCCTTCGCTGCTGCCGGCCAGAGGTCCGGTCCTGGCTGGGAGCGGTCAGTCTGCTATTGTAGTGAATCGGCTCGGAAGCGGACATTGCGTGGGTGCAGCCCCCCGCTGTCGACCATATGCGGTCATTCGACCCGACGTGAACGGGACCTACGGAAAATCGGTAGCGTTCAGAGTTTCACTCAATAGCTCTGAATTAATTGAAATTGAGACGTGGTCCATAGTAGAATCCCCTAACGGCGCAGGCTGTGAAGGCGATGTTGCCAGGGAAGAAGTCCCTGACACAGTGACACGGCGGCCAATTTAGCGATGCGAGGAGTACAAGCTTTGGGCGATGACACAAAGATAATGGTCTCATGTTTTATGTGCGGTAAGAGCTTTCAAATGGGGCCGCACCCAAGGCTGTTCAGTTCTCTGGAATGCTGAGTAGCCTGAAGAGGTTATCGAGTCCGGCGAGGGCTGCGCGGTAGCGATCCTGGGGCAAGGTGCCGATGCGGTTGGCCTTGAGGATGTTGAAGGCGAAGCTGCGTAGCCGGGCCACGATGCCGGGGTTGGTGCGGATGCGCGAGGCATCCTCGCCCATGGTGACGTCGCGGCTGTAGTGCGAGGTGGTCTCGGTCTTCCAGTGTGCCCGGATGGCTCCCGCGGCGCGGGCGGCTGTGATTGGCGCGTTCGAGATGTAGAAGGCGAACTCGGAGGAGTGGTGCAGCAGGCCGGTTTTGGTGTTGCGGGTGAAGACGTTGCGCTCGACCCGGATGATGGCGCCGACATGACCCTGCCAGTCGGTGCCGGCGAGCCGGCCGGAGGGTTCGAAGGCGGTGACGCAGCGGCGTTCGTCACGATTGCGGCCGATGTCGTGGCTGTCGGTGGCGGTGAGCGGCGCCGTGGTCGCGCAGAGGTCCTGGATATGCTGGAGCAGGGTTGGCTGGTTGTCCTTGACCTGGACGATCAGGGTGATGCCGGCGTTGGCGGCGATTTCGAAATGTTTTTTTGACAGTGGATGGCGTCAAGAGTGACGAGGGCACCGTCGGCGATGCCGAGTTCGGCGAGCAGCGCCTGGGCTGCCGGGATCTCGTTGGATTTTTCCGCCACGTCGACATGAGCCAGCACCAGGGCGGTGTCGGTGGCAAACGCGGTCAGCACCTGGGCGGCGGCGCGGTCGTGGAAAGCGTCGAAGCTGCCACGCAGGGTCTTGCCGTCGAGCGCGATGCTGCCCTGCCCCGGGGCGGCGCGGGCTGCCTGCAGGAGCGCCGCATGATGGCGGAACGCCGTCTCCACTGCGGTCGTGTTCAGACCCTGTAGGATGGCGCGGACCGCCGTGTGCGACGGCGCCCGGCGCCAGTTCAGCCCGAATGCTGCGTTCAGCCGATCGCGGTGCACCTCGATGAAGGTGACAATGCTGCGGTAGGAGTTGCCGCCGGTCACCAGGGCCAGGATTGAGAACAGCAGCACGTAGGGAAGCTTGTAGCGCTTCCCTTCCGCCCGGCGCGGATCGGGGACATCGGCGAGCAGGTTCAGCAACGGCGCGAATGCAGACATGGCAACCTCGTTTGCGGCTGCCGCCCTATGAGTTCAGACCCCGTGCGGTTCGGGAATCCCTTTTTCATCAGCCAGTTCATTTACGCCAGACGATGTGGCCGATTGGACTTACCCAGGCCAGGTTCAGAGAACTGAACAGCCTTGGGGCCGCACCGCTTTGATGGGAAATATATAAGAAGATACGATATATCGGTATGCTCAAGTTGCTGGTCCAGCAACTCGGACGGTTGGGCACCGCTGTATGAAGCTCGAACTCGTTCTCCATTTGCAGGAGCAAGGAATTTCCGTTCCTCCTCGGAACGATAAGGGGTGGCTGCCACGAGAGTGAGCGTCCGTAGACGCGTTCCACTTTCACCTTCTACGGAACGTCTATTGACACCGATTGCAAAAATTCCGGGTCAGTCACCGGCCAAAAACCCATGCACCTTGCGCCCGAGAAGCAGCGAAACGAATTGCGGGCGCTGCCAAATTGTTGCAATTCTGCCCGCATGCGATCACTCGACATGGGGCGCTGCGGCATGAAAGCGGGCGAATGCGTACACCGCGAAATCTACAAACTATTTGAGATCGAGGTAGTCCGGACCGGGTTGGAAAGGGCATATGGGCTGATCAGGCCAGAATTCGTTGATGTTCCTTCCGAGCGGCTGCGCCACCTCCACGCTCTCGTTGGAGGATTTTGGCAAAGAAAATTAGTGGAACAAGGGGCATCTCCAATGTCGAATTACGGAGGAATTGCAACATTCGGCAGCGTCGACTCCGCAGTGAGGAGCGCAAAGAAATCAATCGATGCGGAAATTTGCTATCGGTTCCAACTCGGGAAATCTGATCCATATAGACTGGACAGGTGGGACAACACGCAGATCTCTTGGTATGACATGGAGCTTACGATCCTGCGTGAAGAGATTGAATTGGCCCGCCGCTTCCTGAATTTTGACATCTGCGACTTAAGCAAGCGAGCCGAAGAGCGAAAGATTTCTTGGTTGGAGACCGCAATTGCAAACTATGAGCGGCACCGCGCCAATCGACTACGTTTCAACGCACATCGTCCGAGGCTGACCACACCGCCCGCCGAACAAGCATAGCGGATGAGCGCACGGCCATCCGCGATCGCGACTGCATAAGGTGACCCCCCTTATCAACCAATCGGCCCGACGCAGATGGCGGGTTCCGGCGGGTCAGCCGGGAGCAAACGGCTGGCGGCGCCGATCAGACCCGTCACCCGGCGGCTACTCGGCGGCCGGCGGCCAAATTGCGCTTTTCGATCAATGGGTCGGAGCGGATCGATTGGTTGATAAGCGGGTAAGGTGACCACCTTCGGTTGGCGGATTGCGTCCGTCCCACGTCGACCGACCAAAGGGTTTGACGGCATGTCAGCTTTCGGAAAACCGAGCCCGCTGGCTGGATGGCCGCCACGGGCGCAAACCGGTCATCCAGCGAAGCCGCCGGTACTACTTGCTTCTCTTCCCGCCCCGCCCACCCTTACCCTTCACCGCCGGCTCAGCCGCCGAAACCACCACCGCCCGCCCCGTCAGCCCGGTGGCCGCGATCCGTTCCAGCCGCGCCAGAATCCGCAGACCCACCGCCCGGTTGCCATGCGTGCGCAGCGCCTCCACCTGCCCGCGCCGGGCGACCGCGGCGCCGCGGTCGGGATCGTCCAGCACCGGGCGCAGCAGCGACCAGGCATGGTCCACGTCCGGTTCGGCCCAGGACTGGCCCTGCCAGTGCGGATACGCATCCGGCTGCAGCCGCACCAGTTCGTGGCCGACAAGTAATGAATTGCTGTCGGTCATGAAATCGACATTGCCCGACCAGCCGGTGCCCATGGTCAGCCGGCCCAGCGCCATCGCCTCGCCCATGCCGCGGCCGAACCCCTCGGCCCGGTGCAGCGAGACGAAGCAGTCGCAGGCCGCCATCAGGCTGCGCACGCCGAGCGTGTCGAGCGGGGTGGCGATCACCTTGACCTGCGGGTCGCCCTCCATGCTCGCCGCCCAGTCCTCGGCGCCGCGCTCGCCGTTCTTCACCTTCAGCACGAGCTGCACGTCGCGGTACGGGTCGTCGCGGCGGATGCGGTCCAGCAGGGCCAGCACCGCCTCGGGGTTCTTGCGGCTGGAATACGAGGACAGGTCGAAGAAGTTCAGCAGCACGAACGCCGATTCGCGAATGCCGAAATGCCGCCGCGGCAGGTTCACCCCGCCCTCCAGCTCCACCGCCTGGCCGACGAAGTGGCTCTCGACGCCCGCGGTCGCCAGGCTCGCCTGGATAAAGCGCGACAACGCCCACACCTCATCGAAGCGGCGCAGATTGGCCGCCCAGGGGGCAGGGTAGGCCGGCAGTTCCCAGGCGGGAACGATGATGTTGTAACCCGCCTCGAAGCAGCCGCCGCGCGCCTCGAATTCCTGGATCACCCGCTCCACCTCGTCGCCGTTGATGTGGAACATGCGGATGCCGTCCGGCAGATCGCGGCGCTCGCGCTCGCCGATCACCTGGAAATGCACCGGGTCGGTGCGCTGGGCATAGCGGAAAATGTCGAACACGTGGTGGTGCAGCCGCAGCGCGGTGCAGGCCTGGACGTGGCTGCGCATCTGCTCGCCCATGCCGATCGGCGCATAGGGATGGCCGATGATGGTCAGCGCGATGTCCTCGAGCGCCAGCGGTGCCGCAGCCGGCACCACGGCGTCCGGCGTCACGGTCATGCCGCTCCCCTCATGCCCCCACATCATGCCCACATCTTCGCCGATATCGCGTCGCGAAGTGCCTCCAGCCAGCGATGGCCGTGGAACGCATCCGGTTCCAGATGCGCGCCCTCGGCCCATTCGTTCCAGGCATTGACGAACAGCAGCCGTTCGTCCCCCATCTGGAACCGCCGGATTTCCTCGATCTTCTCCTCGACATAAACCCGGAACGCCTCCGGGCTGATGCCGTCGAAGCTGGTGCCGCGCAAGGGCTGGCGCGGCGTGTTGTCCCAGCTCGGAAACACCGCCGGATAGCGCGCATACGGCACCGTGTCGCGCTCAAGAAATGACATTACCGTGGCGGGATAATCGTAGCGGTAGCCGGTCCAGCCCGGCTTGGTGATCTCCGCGGTGCTGCCGGCCGGCACGGCGCGCCCGTGCGGCGGAAATTCGACGCAGGCATCGAACCCCAGATCGGCCGGGCTGACCGCGCGGTCCACCGCCTCCATGCTCTCGACATAAACCAGATGCACGCCGGCGAACCCGGCCGCGGCGAAGGCGGCGCGGCATTCCGCCGCGAAGGCCGGCGCGTCGGGCAGCAACAGCGGGCGGTACACAAGGAACAGCGGCCGCCCGTTCACCCGGAGGTAGCGCGGATCGGCCGCCTGGGCGACCGCGTCGGCGATGATGGCGGCCAGCGTCGCCTTGTCGTAGCTCTGTTCCAGCAGGATTTCGCGCTCGCCGCCATCCCAGTGCTTGGTCCAGTTCTCGTTCGCCCAGCACAGGCACCAGCGGAACGGGATGTCGGGGTTGGCGAGCACCGTCTCGACCGGCCGCGACAGCACCCGGCGGTTGCCGAAATTGTAATAATAGACGCAGAACCCCTCGATGCCATAACGGCGCGCCAGCAGCGCCTGCCGGCGCAGCGCCTCGGGCGTGCGCAAATCGTAGAAGCCGAGATCGGCGGGCAGATGCGGCTGGTAGTGGCCGGCATAGCTGGGCCGGGCCTTCACCACATTGGTCCACTCGGTGAACCCCGCCCCCCACCACAGATCGTTCTCCGGCGTCGGGTGGAACTGCGGCAGGTAGAAGGCCAGCACCCGTACCGCGTCCAGCCGGCGCAGCGTGTCGCCCCAGCGCTCGCTCAGACGCTGCTGGTTGCGGCTGATGGTGCGCAGCTTGCGGGTGATCGAGCCGCGATTGGTCGAGACGCTGAGATGGTGCACCACCGTGGCGCCGCTGACATAGCGCACCCGGTGCCCGGCGGCGATCAGGCGCAGGCACAGATCGGCATCCTCGCAATAGGCCGGGCGGTACGCCTCGTCGAACAGCATGTCGCCCACCAGAGCGCGGCGGACCATCAACGCCGCCCCCGAGCAATAGGTGACGTCGCGGTCGAAACAATAGCCGCCCTCGCCGGGGTCGGCGAACAGCCCGACCATGCCGCTCTCGCCGTTCGGCCGCACGAAGCAGCCGGCCTCCTGCAGCCGCCCGTTCGGGTAGATGATCTTCGGCCCCACCGCGGCCACCGCCGGATCGCCATCGAGCACCGCCACCAGGCGGTCGATGGCGCCGGGCAGCACCTGGGCGTCGTTGTTGAGCAGCAATACATACTCGCCGCGACAGCGGCGGAACGCGTCGTTGCAGTTGCGCAGGAACCCGACATTGGCCGGCTGGCGCACATACACAAGATTGGCCACCTGGCCGAGCCGCGCCAGTTCCGGCTCGGTGGAGGCGTCGTCGGCCACCACCACCTCGAAGCTCAGGTCGGGCCGCGCCCGCTGGATCGACAGCAGGCACTCCACCGTCACCGCCGTTTCGTTGAACACCGGCACCAGGATGGACAGGCGCGGCGCCCGCGCGCGGGCGAATTTCAGCCGGGCGATATCCTTCGCCGGCGCGGCGGAGGCCACCAGCCGCGCCGGCTCGACGCGCACCGCGTCCTTGCGCTGCTGCCGCCCGGCTTCCACCCGTTCGCGCATGTCGGCGAAGGCGCGCTCGGTCTCCGCCGGATCGACCGGACAGGACTGCCCGACCTCCACCGACGCCCCCGGTGCGGCGGGCGCGGCCGCCCGGCGCTCCATGGCCGCCTGACGGCCCTCGCGCCGTCCGTGCATGAGGTAATGGCGCAGCGGCGGGATGCCCGAATCGGCCACGTCGGTGTAGCGCGTCCGGTACAGCCCACCATCGAAGGCCGGCCCGGCGGCACGCCCTTCGTGATCCCCCTGGGTGACGAAATGGCGCAGTGCCTGATACGGCTCGGCTGGCACGTCCGGGTAGCGTCCGGCATACCAGGCGGGATCGAGAAAGAGGCTTGGCGTGCAGCCGGCCCGCAGGCCGTGCTGCAGGAAGTGGCGCAGCAGGGCGTTGCCCGGCGCGTCGCCGGCAAGCTGGTCCAGGTAATGCTGCGGATCGAAATACGGGCACGGGCTGGCCAGGTCGTATTCCAGCAGATCAGCCAGCGCCTCGACATGCGGCGTCGCCCCCAGCACCAGGGCGTCCTCGACGACGATGTAGCGCAAATCCACCAACGGATGCGGCGAGCGCAGCTCGGCGATGCCGGTGTCGATGAAGTGCAGCAACGGGTCGAGTCCCGCTTTGGCGATGTCGGGGTTGGCCGCCAGATAGAAAGCCGTGTCGAAATACCACGACAGCGCCGGGCGCTGCGGCACCGGCAGCTTCAGGTAGCGTGCCACCAGCGAGATATCCGCCCGGCCGCCGCCGAAGGCGCGGCGGAACAGCTCCTCGCTGACGAAACCCGAGCAAAGCGACTGATGCGCCCGCTGGAGTTCATTCATCAGCGTCGTCATGGCCCTCTGCTACCTCTGCAAGCTCCATCAGGCGGCTGGCGACACGGCAGAGGGGGCCAGCCGGCCGCCTCACGCCGCCCGCGTATCGTCGCGCAACACCGAGATCCAGTAATCCACTTCGGGCTTGATCTGCCGGTTCGGGATACGGCCTTCGGCCGCCCCCTGGCGCAGATAATGCTCGCCCGCCGAGGCAATGTCGCCGCGGGCCACCGCCTGCCCCACATCCTTGTAGTAGGTCGTGTAGAATGCCTCATCGACTTCCGGCGGCGCGCCGAACCGCCCCTCGAAGAACCCGGATTCGACGAAGTGCCGGTGCAGATCCGGAATGTTGCCGGCGGCGTGGGCCTCGGCAATGTCGGGATAGGCGTCCAGGTAGAATTCGTCCGAGAACGGCGAGCGCGCGATGATGGCCTGGATGAGGCCGCGCAGCAGCTTGGCATCGATGGCGATCTTGGACTTGCTGTTCAGTCGCTCGCGGTTGACTCGCAGGGCTTGCAGCAGGAGGCTCGATATGCGGCAGGTATTCCGGATTCTGCAATGCTCGGGCTCCTTGCGCCGTCGGCCGAACATGTTTCTGTTACGACCTGCGCTCGTTCTTTAAACGAGAAACGGTTGCGCCGCAACGCTACAAACTGTATTCCGGCGCGTGCCGGTGCCATGGCGGGGGGTTTCCGTTCAGTATTCGGGCAATTCGGGCAGCCCGATCGAGACCCGCTCCGCGCCGCTCATGCCATACGGATGGCGTCCCCAGCTCACCCCCTCCCGCACCACCCGGGCGGGCGTGCCGGCCATCACCACGCAGGGCGGCACGGCACCCTTCACCACCGACCGCGCCCCGATGATGGCGCCCATGCCGACCTGCCGGCAGCTCAGCAGCAGCGCATCCTGACCCAGCCAGACATGCCGTTCGATCACCGTATCGAGCGGCGGCCGGTTGATGCGCGCGCCGGTGCGCAGGTCGTGCATGGCGTGCATGTCGTAGTTGCGCAGCCACACGCCGCCGGAAATAAGCGCGTCATCGCCCACCACCATGCCATGGCCGATGCCGTCGATTTCCAGGCTGCAACCAACCGCTGAGGAGCCCGCGCCCCAGAACAGGAACTGCCGGTCCGAGCGCAGCAGCACCTCCGGCAGCGCCACGTAGGCATCGCCGATCCGGTTGAACAGGATGATGCTTTCGTCGCCGGCCATGCGGATATTGGCATGGAAATTGCCACTCCAGGCGCGGTTGTCGAAGAACACCGTATTGTTCCGCCCGCCCGGCTGCAGCCGCACCTGACCCAGATGCTTCGTCGGGTCGGTCACCACCACGCTCACTTCCGGACCGCCGCCGAACTGGATGCCCAGCGCCTGCGCCTCCGCGTCATGCGCGGTCAGCAGCGTCATTCCGGCCTCGGCCAGCGTGTCCTCGCGCACGTCGGTGACCGACTGAACCAGGAACTCACGCAATCGTTCCTCGGTCGCGTTGATCATCCCTGGTACCATGACACCTCACAGTCTCTTGTTCCGCCACGCCAGCTTGTGCCCGCCTGTGGCATCGATGCGTAAACAGGTTGCCAACCATCGCCCACGACCCATCGCCCGCGACCCATCGCCCACGACCCATCGCCCACGACGACGCCGCGCCCGCTGGTTTCAGGTGTCACGACGGTTCGGGCATGATGAACCATTTTGAGAGCGTTCTGCAACCGGCGCGAGCGCATGCGGTGGTGCGGGAAACCGAGGATTGCCGTGCAACGAACACGCTGGCAAGCTAGAAACCGGCGGTGCAGGTAACGGAGTGGCGGATGCAGGTGCTGCTAACCGGAGGGTGCGGGTTCATCGGGTCCGCGGTGGTGCGCCATTTGCTGCGATCCACCGGCCATACGGTCGTCAACGTGGACAAAATGACCTACGCGGCCTCGGTGGACGCGCTGGAGGAAGCGGCGCGCGACCCCCGCCATACGCTGGTCCGTGCCGACATCGCCGACCACACGGCAATGCGCGATCTGTTCGCCAGCTGGCAGCCCGACGTGGTGATGCATCTCGCCGCCGAGACGCATGTCGACCGCTCGATCGACGGTCCCGGCCCGTTCGTGCAGACCAACGTGGTCGGCACCTACACTTTGCTCGACACCGCCCGGGAATACTGGGCCGGGCTGCCGGCGCCGCGCCGGGCGGCGTTCCGCTTCCATCACGTCTCCACCGATGAGGTGTTCGGCGCGCTCGGCCCCGGCGATCCGCCATTCACCGAAACGACGCCGTACGATCCGCGCAGCCCCTACGCCGCCAGCAAGGCCGCCTCCGACCATCTGGTGCGCGCCTGGTACCATACCTATGGGCTGCCCACCCTGGTCAGCAACACCGCCAATAATTACGGCCCCTGGCAGTTTCCGGAAAAGCTGATCCCGCTGGTCACGCTCAACGCGCTCGACGGCAAGCCCCTGCCGGTCTATGGCGATGGTTCCAACATGCGCGACTGGATCTTCGTCGAGGACCATGCCGAAGCGCTGGTGCGGGTGCTGGAACACGGCGCCCCCGGCGGCACCTATGCCCTCTCCGCCCGCCAGCCGCGCACCAACCTGCAGGTCGTGCGCGGCATCTGCGCCGCGCTGGACGCCCGCCTGCCCGATCCGGCGGGGCCGCGCGAGCGCCTGATCAGCTTCGTCACCGACCGGCCCGGCCATGATTTCCGCTACGAAATCGACCCCGGCGCCAGCGAGCGCGCGCTGGAATGGCGGGCTGCGCATGATTTCGATCGCGGCCTCGGCCGCACCGTCGACTGGTATCTCGCCAACCGCGCCTGGTGGGAACGCATCCGTGCCGCCAGTTATGCCGGCCAGCGGCTCGGCCAGTCACCATTGGTCAAATCGACAACGGGCAAAACGACCGGGAGTACGCCGTGAGCATGAACAAAGGCATCCTGCTGGCCGGCGGCTCCGGCACGCGGCTGCACCCGATGACGCTGGCGGCGTCGAAGCAGTTGCTGCCGGTCTACGACAAGCCGATGATTTATTACCCGTTATCGGTGCTGATGCTGGCCGGCATCCGCGACATCCTGGTGATTTCCACGCCGGAGGACCTGCCGCAGTTCCGCCGCCTGCTCGGCGACGGGGCGCGGCTCGGGGTGCGCTTCAGCTATGCCGAGCAGCCGCGCCCGGAAGGGCTGGCCCAGGCCTTCCATATCGGCCGCGACTGGATCGCCGGCCAGCCCTGCGCGCTGGCGCTGGGCGACAATTTGATCTTCGGCGACCAGCTCTCCCGGCTGTTGCAGGCCAGCGCCGCCCGCCCGCACGGCGCCACCGTGTTCGCCTATCAGGTGCGCGACCCCGAGCGCTACGGCGTGGTCAGCATGAACGCCGCCGGCCGGGCGCTGGAAATCGTCGAAAAGCCGATCGTGCCGCCGTCGAACTGGGCGGTGATCGGCCTGTATTTCTACGATGCCCGGGTCAGCGACATGGCGGCCCGGGTCAAACCCTCGGCGCGCGGCGAGCTGGAGATCACTGATCTCAACCGCCTGTACCTGGAGGAAGGCTCGCTCAGCGTCGAACGGCTGGGCCGCGGCTGCGCCTGGCTCGATGCCGGCACGCCGGATTCCCTGCTGCAGGCCGCCACCTTCGTGCAGACCATCCAGTCCCGCCAGGGCATGCTGGTGGGCTGCCCCGAGGAGGTGGCGTTCCGCATGGGATGGATCGACGCCGACCGGCTGCGGCACCACGCGAAGGGGCTCGGCAAGACCGAACTCGGCCGGGTGCTCGCCGAACTGGCCGACATCGCCCCGGCCGACGCTGATCTGGCCGGCGCCGAGCTGGTCTGAGGGCGTCGATGAAGGTCGAAATCCTGGCCATCCCGGATGTCGTGCTGGTCACCCCGGCGCGTTACGGCGATGCCCGCGGCTTCTTCTCGGAAACCTTCAGCGCCGGCCGTTTCGCCGAGGCCGGCATCGTCCAGCCCTTCGTGCAGGACAATCACAGCCTGTCGGCCCATGCCGGCGTGGTGCGCGGCCTGCACTGCCAGATCGGCGCCAGCGTGCAGGGCAAGCTGGTGCGGGTGGTCAAGGGTGCCATCTGGGATGTCGCCGTCGATATCCGCCACGGCTCGCCCACCTATGGCCGCCATGTCGCCGCGGAACTCAGCGCCGCCAACTGGGCGCAGATCTGGGTGCCGGGCGGCTTCCTGCACGGGTTCTGCACCCTCCAGCCCGATACCGAGGTCATTTACAAGGTCACCGCCGGCTACGACCCCGCCGCCGAGCGCGGGGTGATCTGGAACGACCCCGATCTCGCCTTGCCCTGGCCGGTGGCCGCCGGCGAAGCGGTGCTGTCCGGCAAGGACAGCGCGCTGCCGCCGCTCGCCGCGTGCGACATCTGGTTCCGCGCGTGACCCGGCAGGGGCCGACCGGAAACGACCGGATGGAACACGAACGGAGCCAGCGATGAGCAACCAGCTTGGACCGGTCCTCGTCATCGGCGACAGCGCCGGCCAGCTGGCGACCGCCCTTGTTGCCGCGGCCGGCGAGCTGCCGCTGCTGCTGATCGGACGACCGGACCTCGATTTCGACCGGCCGGAGACAATCCGGCCGGCGCTGCACGCCGCCGCGCCATCGCTCATGGTGAACGCCACCGCCTACACCGCGGTCGACCGCGCCGAAACCGAGGCCGACTCGGCGATGCGCGTCAACCGCGACGGCCCGGCGGCGCTGGCCGCCTGGTGCGCCGAGGCCGGCATTCCGCTGATCCACGTCTCCACCGACTACGTGTTCGACGGGCTGAAGGGCGCCCCCTACGTCGAGACCGACCCGACCAACCCCACCGGCGTCTACGGCGCCACCAAGCTGGCCGGGGAGCAAGCGGTGCTGGCCGGCTGCCCGCGATCCATCATCCTGCGCACCTCCTGGGTCTATGCCGCGTCAGGCCGCAATTTCGTGCTCACCATGCTGAACGCGCGCGCCCGCACCGACCGCCTGCGGGTGGTCGCCGACCAGATCGGCTGCCCGACCACGGCGGCCGACCTCGCCCGGGTGATCCTGCAGATCGCCGCCCGCATCCGCGCGGAGGGCTGGGATGACCGCTACGCCGGCCTTTATCACGCGGCCGGCGAGGGCTGGACCAGTTGGCACGGCCTGGCCACGGCGGTGTTCGAGGAAGCGGCGCGGCATGGCATGGCGCCCCCGGTGGTCGAGCCGATCGCCACCGCGGACTGGCCGACCCCGGTACGCCGGCCGCCGGACTCGCGGCTGGACTGCACCCGCCTGGCTGACACCTTCGGCCTTCATCTGCCACCCTGGCGGCAAAGTCTTACAAAAATAATTGATGCCGTATTTGACCAACAACGAATTGCTGCCAAATCCGGGCCGGAACTGTAATCTTCGGCCTGCATGGTGCCGCGTATCCCCGAACCTCGTGTTGCGATCCTGCTGGCGACCTATAATGGGGCCCCGTGGCTGCGCGAGCAGCTCGACAGCCTGCTGCGTCAGACACACGACAACTGGGTGCTGTACTGGCGCGACGACGGCTCCGGCGACGGCAGCATCGCCATCCTGCAGGCGTTCGGCCAGCTTGCCGGCCAGGGCCGCTGCGTCCGGGTGGCGGAGCCGCCGGGCCGGCTCGGTGCCACCGGCAATTTCCTTACTCTGCTGCGCTCGGTCTGCGACACCCTGGCCGAGTGCGACGCGGTTGCCTTCGCCGACCAGGACGATGTCTGGCTGCCGCAGAAGCTGGCGCGCGGCGTCGCCGCGCTGCGCCGCGCCCCGCGCGACCAGCCCATCCTGTATTGTGCCCGCCAGATGCTGGTGGATGCCGGGCTGCGCCCCTTGGGCATCTCCGGCCTGCTGTCGCAGCCGGCGGGCTTCCCCGCCGCGCTGACGCAAAACGTCGCCACCGGCTGCACCGTCATGCTGAACCGCCCGGCCGCCCGGCTGGTGGCCGCCAGCCGCCCCTCCACCGGCACGCTGCACGATTGGTGGGCCTATCTGCTGGTCACCGCCGCCGGCGGGCGGCTGATCCAGGACGAGGAGCCGGTGGTGCTGTACCGCCAGCACGCGCAGAATCTGGTCGGCGCGCCGGCCTCGATGCTCCGCCGCGCCATCGCGGCGTTGCGGCGCGGACCGGCGCTGTTCATGACCGTGCTGCGCGAACACATCACCGCCCTGCTCGCCCAGCCCGAGCTGATCAGCGAGCGCGCCAGGGCCGAACTGGCCGCGCTGGATCACGCGCTGCGCAGCGGTCCGGCGCGCCGCTTCTCGGTCATGCGCATGCCGGGGCTGCACCGGCAGACCTGGCCGGAAACGCTGCTGTTCCGCTGCTGGTTCCTCATCGGCTGAGCCTGTCCCAGCCACACGCCGCCAGCGCCGCGCGCATATGCGCCGGCACCGGCGCCACCGCCGCCACCGGCGGCTCGAGCGGCAGGGTGATCGCGCGGGCCAGCAGGTGCAGCCGGAGAGTGTCGCCCTCCCCGGGGCCGCCGCCATACACCGCATCGCCCAGCACCGGGCAGCCCAGCGCGGCGCAATGCGCCCGCACCTGGTGGGTGCGCCCGGTGCGCGGCCTTACCTCCAGCCAGGAAATGTCTCCGCCCCGGCCGAGCAGGCGCCAGTCCGAAACCGCATTCTGACCGCCCGGCCCGGCCACCATGCGCCAGCCGTGCTTGTCGCTGTGGCGGCGCAGCGCAACATCGACCGTGCCGGCCTCCCCCGCCGGCGCGCCGCGCACCACCGCCCAGTAAGTCTTTTGCACCCGCCCCGCCGCGAAGGCGGCCTGGGCTTCGTGCAGGGCGGCGCGGCGCAGCGCCACCACCAGGCAGCCGGCGGTATCGGCATCCAGCCGGTGGGCCAGCCACGGCCCGTCGCGCCGTCGCGACAGGCGGGGGAAAAAATCCTCCACGCTCGCCCCGCCACGCGGCCCGGCATGCACCGGCAGCCCGGGCGGCTTGTCGAGCACGACGAAGCGGGAATCGGTGAAGAGAATCGGGATGTCCATGCAGGGATGCTATGGCATCGCCATGAAACCCGACACGATCTGCGGCGTGAATGCCGTGGTGGCGCTGTTCGCCCGCCGCCCCGATGATGCGCTGCGCCTGTTCTATCTGGCCGAACGGCGCGAAATGGCCGGCCCCTGGTGCGCCATGCTGGCGGCCGCGCGCCGTCCGTACCGGATGGTGCCGGCGGACGAACTGGCGAAGGTGGCGGGAACGCCGCACCATGGCGGCATCGCCGTAATCGCCAAACCGCGCACGGTCGATCTGCTCGACCTTGCCGCCCCGCCGCGGCTGCCCTTCCTGCTGGTGCTGGACGGGGTGGGCAACCCGCACAACCTGGGCGCGATCGCCCGCAGTGCCGCGTTCTTCGGCGTGCGCGGGCTGCTGCTGCACGAAATGCCGGGCGCTGCCCTGCCCTCGGACGCCGCCTACCGCACCGCCGAGGGCGGGCTGGAATTCCTCTCCGTCTGGCGCACCCGCGACCTGGCGCGCGTGCTGGCCGCGCTGGCGCCGCATTACCGCACCGTGGCCGCCACGCTGGAGGGCGAGGCGGCGGCCCCGGCTTCGCTGCCGCGGGACCGGCCGATGGCGCTGGTGCTCGGCGGGGAAGAACACGGCATTTCCGCGCCGGTCGCGGGGGCATGCCGGCGCGCCGTGCGGATTCCGGGCGCCGGCCGGGTGCAGAGCCTGAACGTCGCCCAGGCCGCCGCGGTGCTGCTGCACGCGCTGGTGTAGCCGCGCTTGGCGTACGGCCCCATCGGGGCGAAGATAAGCGAAAGTAAGGCCAGGGCTCTGCCCTGGACCCGCAAGGGGGCGGTGGCCCCCTTGACCCCATTCTTTAAGAAATCAATGGGTTCCAAGGGCCTTGGCCGTCGTGCCGAAGGCGCGCTGCGCGCGACGGTGGGTCCAGGGCGAAGCCCTGGTGGGGTGCGGGGCTACGCCCCGCCAAAGGGTTCGATGCGCCTTATCGTCGCGCCTATGGCGCATAGCCCCCCTCCCCGGCCGGCTGCTGACCGGCGCCCGCGCGGAGGCGGCCCTGCTGGAGCTGATCCGGGCGCCGATCGATTGACGCCCGGCAACCGGGCGGGCCGCCCCCGGATCAGGGGGCGCGGGGCGGCGCCGCGTTCCGGGTCAGATTGAAGCTGCCGCGCTCGCCGCGCTCGCCGCCATTGCCGCCCCACCGTGCGCCCGGCTCGGCCAGCACCAGGCCGCGCGCGGCGGCGCGTTGCGCCAGTTCGGCCCGCTTCTGCGTCCAAAGCTGCTCGCGCTGTTCCGGGGTGGCTTCCCGCATCTGGCGGCGGAAGCTGGCGCGCTCCTCCCGCGTCATCAGTTCCCGCCCGCTGACCGTGCGCTCGCCACGCTCCGCCGCTTCCTCCTGGCCGTTGGCAGCCGCCTGTTCCCCGGCGGCTGCCGGCTGCGCCGGGGCCTGCTGGGCCAGCGCCGGTACCGCCAGGGCCAGCGACAGGACCAGGGTGGGAACAGCGGCGAGTGCCTGAAGATGTTTCATGGTATCCCTCATGTTGTTGTGTCACGAATTGTTGTGGCCAGGGTAACCCGGTCAAGGAAAGTCAGGGCTTTGCCCCGGCCTTCCTTACCGCCGTCGCGTCACCGCGATGGTTCCAACTGCACGGCGTCTGGTCAAGTCATCCAACATCCTGCGGACAGAGGGCGGCGGGCACACGATCACTCTCCGCGAATAACGGGCGCAGCCGGATGCCCAGCCAGCACCCGGGCAGGGCGGCGAAAAACCAGAGGAACCCGTGCAGGCTGCCCGAGGCGATGCCGCCCACCATCGCCCCGATGTTGCAGCCGAAGGCCAGCCGCGCGCCGATGCCCATCAGCAATCCCCCGCAGGCCGCGGCCACCAGCCCGCGCACCGGCGGCCAGGACTGGGCGCGAAACCGGCCGCGTCCCGCTGCGGCGAGGGTCGCCCCCAGGATGAAGCCGATATCCATCAGCGACGAATCCTGGGCGAGCAGCGAGCCGGCCAGGTCCCGCCGCGGCCCGTCCCACGACCAGTAGACGCTCCCGGTAAGATCGAGGCCGATGGCGCTCGCGGCCTTGGCGCCCCAGAGCGTCAGCCCCGAGGTGACGCCCCAGGGCTGGCCGGAGAGCAGGAACGCCAGCGCCGCCAGCGCGCCGATCGCCACCGCCGCGCGCAATTGCGCAGCGCTTGGCCAAGGGCCGCGGCGGAGCAACAGGGCCGCCAGCGCGCCGGTCAGCGCCAGGGTCGCCGCCAGCCCGCCCCAGGGTCCCAACAGGTCGCCAAGCCCGACCGGCGGCAGTGATGGCAGCTCAAGGGCGGCCGGCAGGATCAGGCTGCCGAGCACGCCGCCGGCGCAGAAGAACGGCAGCACCACCCACATCCGCCGCGACCCGCCGCCGGCCGCATACAGCGTGCCGGAGGCACAGCCATTGCCCAACTGCATCCCGAGCCCGAACAGCGCCGCCCCGGCCACCGCCGGCGGCCCGAGCGGCTGCACATAGCCGCCATAACCCGCGCCGAGCGCCGAGACGGGCACGATCACCAGCGCCGCCACCGCCGCCACCAGAATCCCCGCCGCCAGCCCGGACCCGTCGCCGCGCGTCATCCAGACCCGGAAGGCGGAGGCATAGCCGAAGGAGTTCGCCTGAAAGACCAAGCCAAGCGCCGCCGCGACCACGAGCAATGCCACCGAAAACCATGCGCCGCCTTGCCCGAGCGTCACCCCGGCAGCCAGCAACAGGCCGGCGGCGACCGCCGCCACCGCCCCGTCAGGACGGCGCGGATTCGGTCCGGTCACCGCTCGACGGGGCGGGACGGGTCCGCGGTCCATTCCGACATCGAGCCGTCATACAGCTTCACGTCCGGCCGGTGCAGCACCTCGGACAGCACGAACCAGTCGGTGGCCGACAGATAGCCGGCGTTGCAATAAACGATCGCCGGCTTGCTGCCGGCCGGCGCGAACAGCAGCGCCAGCTCGTTGCGCGACCTGAGGCGCCCGTCCGCCGTCAGCGCCACGGCCTGATCCAGCGACACCGCCCCCGGCAGATGCCCGCCCTGACGCACGACCGGCGAACTGACAGTGCCGTTCCACTGCGACATCGGGCGCGCATCGACAAGCGTCGTGCCCCCGCCGGCAATGGAAGCAGTCACCTCGGTCAGTTCGGCACGCAGCGACGGCGTGTACTGCGCGGTGAAGACGGCCGGCGGACGCGTCGCCGGTGCGCGCTCGACCGGCCCGGTCCAGCCACGCTGGCCACCGTTGAGGATCGATATTTCGGCGTGGCCGAGAACCTTGAAGGTCCAGTAGACCCGGGCCGCGGCCGGGAAAGCGTCGGCGACAATCACCGCCTGATCGTCATTGCCCACGCCCAGCCTGCCGATGGTGGCGGCGATCCGGTCCACCGGCGGCAGCGCGCCGGCCGCGCCATTCTGGCCGCGCGCCATCCACCCGGTGGTGGCGAAATCGGCCGACACGGCGCCGGGGATATGGCCTTCCGCATAGGCGGCGGCGGGGCGGATATCGAGCACCACCACATGCGGGTTGCGAAGTTGCGTGGCGAGCCAGTCGGCGGATACCAGCGGCTCGGCGGCGCTTGCGGCGCCGGCGAAGCCGGCAGCCAGACAGAGAGCGATCACGAAATGGCGGGGAGATATGCGCACGGCGATATCCTTTCAGTGGTCAGCTTCGGTCTTCGTAAACCCTGCGTAGTCGCCTTGATATATGTCAATTGAAGAAATTATGAATTGTAATGGGCCCTGCTATCGCGGACGCCCGCGCTGAATGCCTTCCGCACCGTGAACGCCCCGCTTGCGCGCCGTGTTTCGATCTGGCGATTGCGCATGATCATCAGCAGCCTGCGCAGGTTTGCATCCCCCAGCAAGGCGGGAGGCGCGCGTTTTCCATAATGAGAATTGCTGCAAGCCTGCAGTGGATTTCACAACCGGCGGGATGTTCTGACGGCTTCGTGACCGGACCAGGACTTGCAACAACGGCCGCCGCGCCCGTCAGCCGGACGCCGCCGCCCAACGGGCGAGTGCCGCCAGGGCGACCATATTGTCGTCCGCGCCGGCGCCAGCCAGATGACGGTAGGGCGCGTGCGGATCGCCAAGATCGCTCACCACGGCGAGCGCGCCCGGGAACTCCTGGTCGTCGGTATAGAGGCTGGGCGTGACCACCGTCGGCACCCCGGCGGCCAGGGACGCCGCCAGACCATTGGCCGAATCCTCGAAGGCGATGCATTGCCCGGCCGGCAGCGCCAGAGTTTTCAGCACCAGGCGGTAAATATCCGGCGCGGGCTTCTTCGCCTGCACCATGTCACCGGCGCCGATCGTCGCGAACGCATTGAGCCCGTCCACCCCGAGCGTCGCCCGCAGCAGGGATTCGACATTGGCCAGGCTGGTGGTGGTCGCGATGGCCAGCGCGATGCCCTGCCGCCGCGCCTCGCCGATCAGCCGGCCCACGCCGGTGCGCAGCCCGGCCGCGCCGGCATCGACGAGCGCGGTGTAGCGCGCCGTCTTGGCCGCATGCAGCGCGGCGATGCGCCCGGCCACGCCGGCGGCGGCGGGGGGATCAAAGGCATCGAGGTAATAGCGCAGCCGCTCCTTGCCGCCGGCCACGTCCAGCAGCTTCCTGTACAGGTCCCGGTCCCAGTGCCAGGGCAGGCCGGCGGCGGCGAAGGTCTCGTTGAATGCCTGCCGGTGCAGTTCCTCGGTTTCCGATATCGTGCCGTCGATGTCGAAGATCAGGGCGGCCGGCGTCATGGAGAAGGGGCCCGGACTGTCAACTGGGCCGCCGCCTCCCGCGGCACCGGGCGCGACTGGCCCGATTCATCCAGCGCGACATAGGTGAAATCCGCCGAGGTCACCTTGATGCGGTCGCCGATGCGCTGGCGCAGGACCCAGGCCTCGACCCGCAATGTCAGCGAGGTCCGGCCGATGCGCACCAGTTCGGTGTGGCAGCACACCACGTCGCCCACTTTCACCGGAAGGTGAAACGCCATGTCGGTCACCGCGACCGTGGCGACGCGACCGTTGGCGATGCGCGTGGCGGTGATGCCGCCGGCCACATCCATCATCGACATGATCCAGCCGCCAAAGATGTCGCCGGCCGGGTTGGTGTCGGCGGGCATGGCCAGCATCCGCACCGACAACTCGCCCTTTGGCTCCTCATTCGCCGCCTCTGGCGCCACGGACCGCTCACCCATCATCAGATTCTCCGGTTGCTGCGGGCGGGAGTGTAGAGCATCCGAACGGGAGGCTGCACGCCTGTGCTGCCGGACGGCCGGCGGTGGCGCACGCCTCCGCGGCGCGTTCCGGCCCCCCCATTGGTGTTCGGCCGGCAGCGCACGGATCAATTGGTTATTCTTCACACAAAGCGTGCGTGAAAGACCCGATTTCAGAGAATTGGTCACCATCGCCGGCCCCAAGTCGCGATTGCCTCACGGCTCAGCGACATGTGATTTTGTCTGAAATCAAATTACCGTTAATCGGTTGCTCATTGCGTATACGACCGAATGCAACGGTTCTCGCACCGATCACGCCTTGGGATGCTGAGTTCATGGATGGTCTTGACGTGAAGTCCGCGAGTGCGGATGGCGCCGTCGCTCGCACCGATCCGGCCGCTGTTCCTGTGCGGCCCGCCTATCCGCCGCCGGCCGAGCAGCCGACGCAGCCCGGCCCGAAGGGTATCCGCTTCGATTTCAACCTGGGCTGCCGGGTGATCCTGCCGGAAGGCGCGTGGCGCATCTGCCTGCGCGATCTCGACACCGGCAACATCCTGTTCGAGTCGCAGAACATGGGCGCCTTCGTCAACAGCGCGAAACGCTATTTCGTCCGTTTCCGCATCGAGGTGTGGGACCATGGCGAGCCTCTGTTCCGGCATGACTATAACGCCGAGGGCCGTGACGTGCTGATCCAGTTTCCGGTCGGCACGCTGGGCGACACGATGGGCTGGTTCCCCTATGCGGTGAAATTCCAGCAACGCCATCGCTGCCGGCTCACCTGCGCGATGTCGGAACTGATCATCCCGCTGTTCCGCGACGCCTACCCGGACATCACCTTCATATCCCATGAGGAAGTGCGGGCGGAGCAGTTCTATGCCAGCTACTGCATCGGCCTGTTCTTCGACGATGCCGAGCACATCTGGCAGCCTTGCGACTTCCGCCATGTCGGGCTGCACCGGACCGCCGGCTATATCCTCGGCGTCGATCCCGAGGAGGTGCCGCCGCGCCTCGCCTTCGCCGATGCCGGACCGCCGCTCGCCGATCCTTACGTCTGCATCGCCGTGCAGAGCAGCAGCGGGTGCAAATACTGGCACAACCCGTATGGCTGGCGCGAGGTGGTGGGGTTCCTGCAGGCCAGCGGCTATCGGGTGGTGTGCATCGACCAGAAGCCGGTGCACGGCACCGGCCTGATGTGGACGCATATTCCGCACGGCGTCCAGGACGAAACCGGCGACCGCCCGCTGGCCGAGCGGGCGCGCTGGCTGCGCCACGCCGCGTTCTTCGTGGGGTTATCCAGCGGCCTGTCGTGGCTGGCCTGGGCGGTGGGCACAAAGGTGGTGATGATCAGCGGCTTCACCCACCCCACCAACGAGTTCGCCACGCCGCACCGGGTGATCAACTACCACGCCTGCAACTCCTGCTGGAACGATCCGAAGGTGCGGTTCGACCACAAGGACTTCCTGTGGTGCCCGCGCCATGCCGGCACGCCGCGGCAATTCGAATGCACAAGGCTGATCACCGCCGAAC
Source organism: uncultured Alphaproteobacteria bacterium (assembly GCA_963709085.1). GTDB lineage: Bacteria > Pseudomonadota > Alphaproteobacteria > Acetobacterales > Acetobacteraceae > Rhodovastum. Next base: position 316,069 of record CAVPVB010000007.1, on the reverse strand, counting down.
AGGTAATCGCGGCCCTGAGCCGGATATCAGGGCTCGTCCAGCGCCCCACGCCGGGCCAGGTCACGTCGATGCCCACCCCCTCAAAAACAGAGGAGTTCCTGTCATGACCGTCTATATCGTCTCATCCGGCGTCACCAGCAGCGGCATCACGCTGAAGGCCGGCGACACCATGTCCGTGCTCTCCGGCGGCACGGCGATCGGAACCAAGGTCGACAGCGGCGGCACCGAAATCGTGTTGGGCGGCACCGTCATCAGCACCGTGGTCAACAGCGGTGGCACCGAGGATACGTACTCCGGCACGACCAGCGGCACCACCGTGAACAACGGCGGCACCGAGGACGTGGTTGCCGGCCATTACTCTTATGCTACGGCCACCGGCACCGTCGTGAACAGCGGCGGCATCGCGATTGTGGGTGGCATCATGTACGAGCATGAGATCGCCAGCGGCTTCGTGGTCAACAGCGGTGGCATTTTGTCCGTTACCCAAGGGGGCACGACCGTCGGCGCCGTGGTGAACAACGGCGGGTTCGAGAGCATTTACGACGGCATCGCCAGCGGCACCGTGTTGAACAGCGGTGGCATCGAGATGGTATCTGGCGGCATAAGTGGGGGGCCTCCATACGAAGGCGCGGTCAGCGGCACCATTGTGAGCAGCGGTGGCATGTTGATTGTCGGCTTTAATGGCCTTTTTGCTCCTCCCAACAGCGCCGTCAGCACTACTGTGCTGAGTGGCGGCATCGTTTACGTCGCTTCCGGCTATACCGTCAGCTCCGGCGTAACGAGTTCTGGCCTCACGCTCAAATACGGTGCTACCGAGACGGTGAGTAGCGGCGGCACGGCCATCGGCACCACGGTCAGCAGCGGCGGCCTGGTGACTGTCTACGGCACGGCCGTCGGCACCACGGTGAGCAGCGGCGGCTCCGAGATCGTGGAGGGCGGCAAGACAAAGAGCACGATAGTCGACAAAGGTGGCATCGAGATCGTGGAAGACAGCGGTAGCGCCAGCGGCACCACAATCAGCAGCGGCGGTACCGAGTTCGTGGACTCCACCGGTAGCGCCAGCAACACCGTCGTCAAGAGTGGCGGAGAACTGATCGCCATTCCCGGCAGCAAACTGACCGGAACGACGGTGCAGGCGGGTGGCACGGTTGTCTCCACCGGGATTGTCCTCGAGACGGCGTCATCCGGGTTCACGAGTTATGGAAGCGTCACCCGCAACCTGGTCGTTGGGAATGGCGGCACGTTGTTTGTCCTTTCCGGCGGCACGGCCAGTGGCACCACGGTGAGCGTCGGGGACCTGAACGTGGACGGCGGCAAGGTCGTCGGCGGCACGATTGATGGCGATGTGACTCTCGCCACCGGGGGCACGGTAAGCGGCGCCACGTTGAACGGCGCCTTATTGGTCGTGTCCGCTGGATGCACGATCAGCGGCACCACGATGAGCGGTTACGGCAACGCGGATGTTTATGCCGGCGGCACGGCCATCGGCACCACGATAAGCGGTGTTTCATTCGACGTGGACTCCGGCGCCAGGGCCGTCGGCACCACGGTGAACAGCAGCGCCACTTTCTATGTCGACGGCACAGCCAGCGGCACCGTCGTCGACAACGGCGGAATCGTGAGTGTCGATCCCGGCGGCGTAGCCAGTGGCACGGTGATCTCAAGCGGCGGCGATGAGATTGTCGGTTCCGGCGGCGTCGACCGGTTCTCCGTCGTCAGCAAGGGCGGGTTGGAGTTCATCTCCTCCGCCGGCACAATCAGCGGCGGCACCATCATCAGCGGCGGCACGCTCAGCGTCTATTCCGGCGGCAGCGTGCTCGGCGGGCTGACGCTCTCGGGCGGCACCGCGGTGATCGCGGGAACGGTGGCCTCCGGGCAGACGGTCAGGTTCGCCGGCACGGGCGGGGACCTTGCGCTCGACAATCTGGCCAAATTTTCCGCGGTGATCAGCGGCTTTGGCCCGGGCGCCGAGATCGATCTCGCCGGCTTCTCCGGCACCGCGACACGCAGCTTCACGGAAGCCACGAACGGCACCAGCGGCTCACTGACCGTCTCCGCCGGCGGCAAGACCGCGAGGCTAACTCTGCTCGGCCACTACGCCACCAGCAACTTCACGGTGGCGGCCGATGGCGCGGGCGGAACGTTGGTGAGCTATCACACCTGAGGCGCCGCAACACTTCGGCGGGGGCGGCAAGCCGGTGACCGCGACACAGCCTGGGCTTCCGGCCACCTGGAAGAAGCCTGCTGCCGCCGTCCAATCCCGGCATCGCCCCCGCCTTCAGCCCAGCAGCCTTCGGCCCGCCGATCAAGACTTCCTGGCGTGCGGTCCGCTCCGCAAGACAGCGGCGGCGCGGGCCGGTAAGATGGCGCCATGCAGGAACTGACCCAGGAGGGCCGCCGCGCCCTCGACGACATCGCCCGGCGCCACGGCGTGAGCACCGATGCCGTGCTGACCTTGCTGCGCGCCGTCGCCGCCGGGGGCGGCAGCATGGCGCAGTTCAGCCATCCGGAACTTGGCGGCATGGGCCAGTGGACCGCGGGCGGCATGGTCATGGTCGGCGACATGTTCAACTACGGCCTGAAGCAGCGCGTGGACACACTGTGCTCGGAGCTGGCGGCGCTGCTGCGCGGGCCGCCGGTCTTCACCCCGCAAACAGCCCCGGAGCGCTTCGGCGCCGGCGGGCAGTGGTGGCCGGCCAGTCTCGGCACGCCCGCCGCCGCCGGCGGGCAGAACGATTTGCGCTACGCCTATTTCCCCGCCAGCCGCCGGCTTGCCGTCCAGCAGGGCGGACAGGTGCGCCTCTACGATACCGGCGACCACCAGATCGGCGGCGTCTCGCAGCAGCAGGGCGGCGGCCAGTCGCTCGTCTTCACCAGCCAGCACGGCCCGGTGCATCTGGCCGATCTGCCGCGGGTGGATGCGGCCGAGCCGGCGCCGGCCGCCGACGCCCCGCGCCCGCCCCTCGAGCCGCCGGCCGATGCACCGCGCGCGGCCGAACCCGCGCCGCCGGCGGCACAATTCCAGGCCCCGCCGCCAGCCCCCGCCGACCCGCTCGCCCTCATCGAGCGGCTGGCCGAGCTGCACCAGCGCGGCATCCTGTCGGAGGAGGAATTCACCACCAAGAAAACGGAGCTGCTGCGCCGGCTCTGACAAGGCGAAGCGGCCGGCGCCGCTACTCCGGCAGCCCTTTGCCCGGCGCCAGTTCCAGCCACATGGCGTTGATGGCGGCGAAAGCACAGGCGAAGCTGAGCCCGAGTATCCACGCGAAATACCACATGACGCATCCGGCTCCTGTCAGAGCTTGAAAAACAATCGAACTTGAAAAAGAATGCCCGCTGATATCATTGAGTTTTTCGGCGTCGTTCGGCGGCTTGCGGGCATTCTTTTTCAAACTCTCAGTAGACCGTGCTGGTATCGCGATTGATGTCGGCCTCGGTCACCGGGCCGCGCAACACCCGGTAGACCCAGGCGGTGTAGGCCAGCACGACCGGCAACAACAGCGCCGTCGCCGCCGTCATGATGCCCAGTGTCTTGCGGCTCGAGGAAGCATCCCACACCGTCAGGCTGGCGGCCGGATCGAGCGAGGAGGGCAGCAGGAACGGGAACAGGCTGACCCCCGCGGTCGCGATCACGCCGGCGATGGCGATGCCGCTGGCGAGGAAGGCCAGCACCGGACGGCGGGCCCCGCGCGTCAGCAGCACCGCCGCTAGAATGCCCAGCACGGCCAGCACCGGCGCGGCGATCATCCACGGATGCGCGCCATAATTGGCCAGCAGGCCGCCCGGCACCCGCAGCACCTCCTTGGCGAGCGGGTTGGAGGGGCCGTCAACGCCGCCGAACCGGCCAAGTGCGTAGCCGTCGAGCAAGGCCGACCACACGCCGCCGGCCAGGAACAGAACCAGCAGGGCCAGCCCCGCCACCACGCCCGCCCGCCGCGCCCGGTCGCGCACCACCCCTTCGGTCTTACAGGCCAGCCAGGTGGCGCCATGCTGGGTGATCATCGCCACGCTGACCAATCCGCACAACAGGGCGAACGGTTTGAACAGGTCGAGCAGGCTGCCGGGAGTGCTCAGCCGCAGCGTGTCATCGAAGCGGAACGGCACGCCCTGCAGCACATTGCCGAAGGCGACGCCGAACACCAGCGCCGGCACCAGCCCGCCCAGGAACAGCGCCACATCCCAGATCGTCCGCCAGCTGCGCGACTGCAGCAGGCCGCGGAACTTGAAGCCCACCGGCCGCAGGATCAGCGCGCACAGCAGCAGCAGCATCGCCAGGTAAAAGCCGGAAAACGCCGCCGCATACAGCGGCGGCCAGGCGGCGAAAATCGCCCCGCCGCCCAGGATCAGCCAGACCTGATTGCCTTCCCACACCGGCTCGATCGTGTTGATCGCCACCCGCCGCTCGACATCGCTGCGGCCGACGAAGGGCAGCAGAATGGCGGTGCCGAGATCGAACCCATCCATCACGCCGATGCCGATCAGCAGCACGCCGAGCACCGCCCACCACAGCAGCCGCAGGTTTTCATAGTCGAACATCGGCCTCTCCCTATTCGGCCGCGCGCAGGGCGGCGGCGGCCGTCTTTGCCGGCCCGGGCGCGGGGGCGTCCGGACCGTGGCGGATGGCACGCAGCATCAGGAACAGCTCGACGATCAGCAGCGCGGAGTAGAACATCACGAAGCCGATCAGCGAAACCTGCACGTCGGTCACCGCAATATCGGAAACCGACAGGAAGGTCGGCAGCACGCCGTCGATCGTCCAGGGCTGCCGTCCGCCCTCGGCCACATACCAGCCGAGTTCGGCGGCAATCCAGGGCAGCGGCAGGCTGATCACGCACAGCCCCAGCAGCCATCGGTACCGCTCAAGCTCGCGCCGGCTGGCGAGCACGAACATGGCGCCGAACAGGACAATGAAGAAGAAGCCCAGCGCCACCATGCCCCGGAAGCTCCAGAACAGCGGCGCCACGGCGGGCACCGTATCCCACGCCGCCGAATTGATCTGTTCGGAGGTCGCCGCGGCGATGTCGGGCGTATAGCGCTTCAGCAGCAGCGCGTAGCCGAGATCGCCGACACTGTCATTGAAAGCGGTGCGGGCGGTGGCGATGCCAGGGTCCGCACGTAAAACCTGCATGGCCTTGTAGGCGAGGATGCCGTTTTCGATCCGGGCCCGGTTCTGCGCCACCAGTTCCTTGATGCCGTCAACCTTGCCATCAAGGGAACGGGTGGCGATCAGGCCGAGCACGTAGGGAATCCGCACCCGGTAGCGGGTGAATTGCTCCGCCTGATCAGGCAGGCCGAACAGGGTGAAGCCAGCGGGGGCCGGCTCGGTTTCCCACATCGCCTCGATGGCGGCGATCTTCATGCGCTGGTTCTGCCCCGCCGTGTAACCGCTCTCATCGCCGAGCACGACCACCGACAGCGCCGAAGCCAGCCCGAAGCTGGCGGCCACCGTCATCGAGCGGACGGCAAACCCCCGATGGCGGCCGGCGAGCAGATAGAACGCGCTGACCGACAGCACGAACATCGCCCCGGTGACATAGCCGGCCGAGACGGTATGCACGAATTTGTCCTGTGCCACCGGATTGAACAGGACGGCGGTGAAGTCGGTCACCTCCATGCGCATGGTCTCGACATTGAAGGCGCTGCCGACGGGAAACTGCATCCAGCCATTGGCGATCAGAATCCACAGCGCCGACAGGTTCGCCCCCAGCGCGACCAGGCAGGTGACGGCAAGATGCTGCACCCGCGACAACCGGTCCCAGCCGAAGAAAAACAACCCGACAAAGGTGGCCTCGAGAAAGAACGCCATCAGGCCCTCGATGGCCAGCGGCGCCCCGAACACGTCGCCCACGTAATGGGAGTAATAGGCCCAGTTCGTGCCGAACTGGAATTCCATGGTAATGCCGGTGGCCACCCCCATGGCGAAGTTGATGCCGAACAGGGTGCCCCAGAATTTCGTCATGTCGCGCCAGATGGTAATCCCGGTGGTGACGTAGATGCTCTCCATGATCGCCAGGATCACGGAAAGTCCGAGCGTGAGCGGCACGAACAGGAAATGGTACATCGCGGTCAGGCCGAACTGCAGCCGCGAGAGTTCGACGACATCCATGCGGTTCACCGTGACAAAAATTGGGCGGGGGCAGGCGCCTCGCCGGCGATCCGCGCGGCGGGGTCGGCGGGATGGCGGTGCGCGGGCGAGAAAAACAGCAGATAGAGCGCGACCAAGGCGAGGGTCTTCGCGATCAACGCCAGCGTGATATCGCGGCCCAGTCCGGCGTTCCCCGCGAGGCGGCCGCCAGGGTCAGACGCGCGCGGCATCGGTGCTCCCTCTCCGTCCACCCAACATGGAGAATGACAGTCTGCGCTTCGATGCTGGTCTTTTGATATTATATGCATCTGGCCGGATGTAAGGAAGGCCAGGGCTCTGCCCTGGACCCGCCAAGGGCCGAGAGGCCCCTGGACCCCATCACTTTAGGAATGGGTTCTAAGGGCTCCGCCCTTAGCGGGTCCAGGGCAGAGCCCTGGCCTTCCTTCACCTTGCGCGCCCTCCCCGCCCCCGCTACTCTGTTCCGCATGGTCCACCCCTCTCAACGACCTGACGGTCTCTGGCGTCGCTGGCGACACATCGCAGCGGCCTAGGTTCTCGCCTTCCGACGACACCCAAGCCGCCCCACCGAGGCGGCTTTCGTCTGTACAGGCCAAACCCGACGAGCGTGGAGCGGCCCCACCCCAGGAGCCCACCCCCATGCAGCGCATCTTCTCGGGCATCCAGCCCACCGGCATCCCCACGCTCGGCAACTACCTCGGCGCCGTGCGCAACTGGGTGAAGCTGCAGGACGACCACGACTGCATCTATTGCGTGGTTGACCTGCACGCCATCACCGTGACGCACGACCCGAAAACCCTGGCCCAGGCCACCCGCGAAATGGCCGCCGCCCTGATCGCCTCCGGCATCGACCCGGTCGGCTCCATCCTGTTCCACCAATCCGCCGTGCATGCGCATCTGCGGCTGTCCTGGATTTTCGAGTGCGTGGTGCGCATCGGCTGGCTGAACCGCATGACCCAGTTCAAGGACAAGGCCGGCAAGGATCGCGAGAACGTCTCCGCCGCCCTGTACACCTACCCGGCGCTGATGGCCGCCGACATCCTGGCCTACCACGCCACCCGCGTGCCGGTGGGTGACGACCAGCGCCAGCACCTGGAACTGGCCAATGACGTGGCGCAAAAATTCAATTTCGATTTCTGCGGCGGCGACAGCTTCTTCCCGGTCATCGAGCCGCTGATCCTCGGCCCGGCGGCGCGGGTGATGAGCCTGCGCGACGGCACGAAAAAAATGTCCAAATCCGACCCCTCCGACCAGTCGCGCATCAACCTCACCGACGATGCCGACACCATCGCGCAGAAAATCCGCCGGGCGAAAACCGACCCCGAGCCGCTGCCCTCCGAGCCCGCCGGGCTGGAAGGGCGGCCGGAAGCGCGCAACCTGGTGGGCATCTACGCCGCCCTGACCGACACCGACCACGCCGCCGTGCTGCGCGAATATGGCGGGCGCGGCTTCGGCGACTACAAGAAGGCACTGGCCGACCTGCTGGTGGACAAACTGACCCCCATCGCCAGCGAAATGCGCCGCCTGCTGGACGACACCGCGACGATCGACGCCATCCTGCGCGACGGCGCCGCCCGCGCCGAGGCCATCGCCGAACCGATCGTGCGGCAGGCGGAGCAACTGGTCGGCTTCCTGCGGGTCTGATCCCCCTTGCCCGCGGCCCTGTTGGGATTGATCGCCGGCGCGGTGCTGCTGCGCCTGGCGGTCTACGCCGCCCTGGCCGCGCCATACGGCGGGCTCGCCGAGGCGATGTGCCAGTTCGACTGCGGCTGGTACGAACGCATCGCCTTGGCGGGCTACGGCGCCGATGCGGAATGGCCACCGCATGGCAGCCTGCCGCACTGGGCGTTCTTTCCCCTCTATCCGCTGCTGCTGCGCGGCGCCGTGGCGGTAACCACGCTGCCCCCCCGGCTGGCCGGCATTCTGCTGTCCAGCCTGTGCCTCGCCGGGTTCATGGCGGCCGGGGCGGCCTATCTGCGGCAGACGCGCACCGGGCAGGCCCATCCGACACGATTCATCGTGCTGGCGGCGGTGATGCCGTTCGGTCTTTTCTTCACCGCGCTCTACACCGAGGCGTTGTTCGCGTTGCTGGTCACGCTGGCGCTGCTGGGTCTGGCGCAGGCCCGCCCGGCCGCCGGCGCCGTCGCGGCAGCGCTGGCAAGCGCCACAAGACCCACCGGCATCCTGCTGGCCCCGCTATTTGCGGTGCGCGGTCTGCTGGCGCTGCGGCGCGAAGGCCTCCGCGCCCTGCTGCCGGCGGCGATCGCCCCGCTCGGGCTGGCCGTCTACATGGCAGCGCAATGGATCGCCGTCGGCGATCCGTTGGCGTTCAGCCATGTGCAGGTGCTGTGGGACCGCGCCTGGCGCGGCCCGCACGTGTATCTGTGGGAGGGGTTGGCCGCCTGGGACTGGGCGCAACTGGGCGGTCTGACGATGGCGCACCCCAGCCGCTCCTTCTTCGCCGCCTGGGGACTGCTCGGACTGGCGGCGGCGCTATGGCTGGCGCTGCGGCAACGCTGGGCCGAGGCGTGGCTGCTGGCCGGCTCCCTGCTGCTGCCGGCCGCCACGGGGCTGGACTCGCTGCCCCGCTACGTGGCGTGCAACCCGGTGTTCCTGTTCGCCGTCCATGATTTGCTCGCCCGGCTCGACCGCCGCGCGGCGGCGGTGACGCTGGCGGTGCTGGCGGCGGTGGGCCTGGTGCCGCTGCTGGTTTGGCTGGGAGGGAATGGCGGGGCGGTGTTTTGATTGCAGCCGCCTTGCCCGATGACCGCAGTGGATGGGAGCACGATGTTCTGCAAAGGCAGGCAACACATCTTGTTAACGCAGATTTGATCCCATTGACCTCCCGTTGCACTCGTCAAATTACGGAAGGTTCGGTTACCAATTATATGCTGCATTGATCATTACGGGGTACGGCAGATGGATGGTCGCCGAGAGGAACGACACCCGAAGGAGTTGCAGGCACCTCCCCTGCAGCCAGGTCCCCTACGACCAGGACCCGGACATTTCGCTCGCTCTTTTTTGCAATTCCGGAAGAAAAACGAGGTCGTCTGGGAAGTATGTGAAGCGGTATTGGTGGGAACCGTATTCCTGTTGATGTTTTTAGGCGCGGATGAGCTGGAATACTTCTTTGGTTTATTTTCTCACGCGTTGGTTGGCATATTATTAACAATGAAATTTTTGAGCCTTGGTGCCGCTTGGTGGGTAAGCCGCCATCCCCCCGGCATCGGTCTGGACTGATGTGGACCAGGAGCCTCAATCTGAGGAATTGGGCACGCGAATGCAGGATTTACGAGCCGGTTCGCACGGATTTATTCCATGTTATTCGCCCCGGACAGAGGGAAAACCTTGAAGCTTTTGGCAAAGTCTGCCACCATCTCATTACGGATCGGGACATATCATTCGACCTAAAAGCGCGCATTGACCTGTATCGACGCTGGGCGTCAAGTGGACAACCCTGTTTGCTTTCGACCCACGACGGAGCCCGGCAAATTGTCGCCGCGACAGTCATACTTTCACTGACCGACAGCGCTTATAGGCGTTTCTGGTTTGATGGAACTCTGGATGCAATAGAGATTGGCCAAGCTGACTTAGCCCAGCCCCGCGCTCCGGCTCGCCATCGTTTCTTTTTGGTGGATATAGTTGCACGAAACAAAGCGTTAATCAATATGTTGTCGAAGCAAGAGAGGTTTGATTTTCTAGGGATCGGGTTTCGGGCCGCTCTTTACCATATTTCGCTGTTTTTTGAGCCAAATCAGCCGGTTATTCCGGTTGTTCTTTGCAGCACACTGCACCCGGATCTCGGCCCTTTACTGGAACTCGCTGGTTTTGAACGTAGCGTAGGGCAGGGCAATATGGCAGCCCCGATTTTTCGGGCTGACTACGGACAGAGCAAGCGGTTGACGTTGGATGCCCACTGGTTTTTTGACGAGGCAGTGGCAGTTATCCGGGGCTATGCAAGCGATACCGCCGCACGGAATGGCGTCAAGGCAGGGTCAGTTCGCAGATGAATTGCGCTATCGATGTGGACGATATTCTGTCGGGCGGCTGACAAACAGAGCAGGGGCGTCCGGCTGCCGTCCTTAAGATTATCGAGCAAGCTGTCGGGCGGAAAAATCGAGGCTGAAGGATCGCTCCGGGTCGAAACCAATCCTCCAGCAGCCCCGCCGGCATGACCCGCCCGCCGCCTAATCCTCGTAGTCGTTGTTGGTCCGCCGGGTCAGCAAGCTGTAGGGCGAAAAAGCGAAGCGCATTCCGCCTCTCGCGTCTCGCCAGCAGTGTTCTGCCACCAGACTCGCGCAATCATCGCCCTGCTTCCTCGGCATGACGCTTCGAATAGCACACTGACCGTGTTACCGTCAGTGTGCTCTAGATCAAGCCTGTCGCCGCGTTTCTCCTAAGCCGAAGGAGCGCTTGCGACGCAGTGATCAGGCGCTCGGTGTTGCCGGGGCTTGCTTCATCTGATTCGCCCTGGCACAAAACCGGGCATATTCGCGCACGCGATTGGAATATTTCCGCCAGGCCGAGGTGCCCTTGTACCGCGCGAATGCGGGCACTTTTTGCGGACAACTCCGGCTGAGAACCTTGGGCGACGCCTTGACGGCCGCCTCAGCGCTGCTGAACCACTCGGCCGAAAGGCTCGCTGTGGCGGCCAGATGTGGCGGGGCCGGGATTTTTCCGCTGCGAATGGCACGGCGGAGGACCCTGATAGGAACGCCGAGACGGCGTGCGGCTTCGGGAAAGCCGAGTGGGGAGATGTCGCTCATGGGAATTGATCCGGGTTGCTGCGGCGCTTTCTCACCACCGCACGGGTTTGCTGGCAAGGGTTTGCGGCCGGTCGGGCGCGAACGATCTGAGTGTCAGCCCCCACGCCTCCGGTTGCAGACCCGGCGGCATCCGCCCGCCCCCGCCTAATCCTCGTCGTCGTTGTTCGTCCGCCGCGTCAGCACCTCGCGCTTGCCCACGTGGTTGGCCGGGCCGACGATGCCTTCCTTCTCCATCTGCTCGATCAGCTTGGCGGCGCGGTTGTAGCCGATCTGCAGGTGGCGCTGGATGAAGCTGGTGCTCGCCTTGCCCTCGCGCGCAACAATCGCCACCGCCTGGTCGAACAGCCCCTTCTCGCCGTCGCTCGCCCCGGCGATGCCGGACATCGACAACCCGCCACCGTCCCCGTCCGCCGCCTCGGTGACTTCCTCGACATAATGCGGCTCGCCCTGCTCGCGCAGGAACGCCACGATCTCCTCCACTTCCTGGTCGGTCACGAAGGGGCCGTGCACGCGGGTGATCCGTCCGCCGCCAGCCTGGTACAGCATGTCGCCCTGGCCCAGCAGTTGTTCGGCGCCCTGCTCGCCCAGGATGGTCCGGCTGTCGAACTTGCTGATCACCTGAAAGCTGATGCGGGTGGGGAAATTGGCCTTGATGGTGCCGGTGATCACGTCCACCGACGGGCGCTGGGTCGCCATCACCACATGGATGCCGGCGGCGCGCGCCATCTGCGCCAGCCGCTGCACCGCCGCCTCGATCTCCTTGCCGGCCACCATCATCAGGTCGGCCATTTCGTCGATAATCACCACGATGAACGGCAGCTTCTCCAGCGCCAGCGGCTGTTCCTCGAAGATCGGCTTGCCGGTCTCGGGGTCGAAGCCGGTCTGCACCCGCCGCGTCACCACCTCGCCGCGCGCCTGCGCCTCGCCCACCCGGTCGTTGTAGCCGCCGATATTGCGCACGCCGAGCTGGCTCATGGAACGGTAGCGCCGCTCCATCTCGCGCACCGTCCATTTCAGCGCCACCACCGCCTTGCCCGGCTCGGTCACCACCGGCGCCATCAGATGCGGAATGCCGTCGTACACCGACAGCTCGAGCATCTTCGGGTCGATCAGGATCAGCCGGCAATGTTCCGGCGACATCCGGTACAGCAACGACAGGATCATCGCGTTGATGCCGACCGATTTGCCCGAGCCGGTGGTGCCGGCCACCAGCAGATGCGGCATGCGGGCAAGGTCGGCGATGATCGGGCTGCCGCTGATATCCTTCCCCAGCGCCAGCGCCAGCCGCGATTGCTGCCGGTCCCAGGCCTCGCTGGTCAGCAATTCGCTCAGATACACCGTCTCGCGCGTCTTGTTCGGCACCTCGATGCCGATGACGTTGCGGCCGGGCACGGTGGCGATGCGCACCGCGGTGACCGACAGGCTGCGGGCCACGTCGTCGGCCAGTCCGATCACCCGGGCGCTGCGGATGCCCGGCGCCGGCTCCAGCTCGTACAGCGTCACCACCGGGCCGGGGCGGATTTCGACGATATGGCCCTGCACGCCGTAATCGGACAGCACCGATTCGAGCAGCCGGGCGGTGCTCTGCAGCGCCTCCTCGGTGGGCGCGCCGATGGTGGCGCGGGCGGGCGCCGGCCGCAGCAGGCTGAGCGGCGGGAAGCGCCAGCCGCCTTCGAACGATGGCGGCTCCGGTCGTGACGGGGCGGCGGGCTTCTTCGCGGGGATAAACCGGGGGCAGGCTTGACCGCGACCGGTTCGGCACGGACGCCCGGCGCGGGCGCGGGCGGCACGGCGATGTGCGGTTCGCGGCGCCGTATCCCCGGCTCCGGCTCCGGCGCCACCTCCGCCTCCGCCTCCTCGGCGGCGGCGCGGCTGCCGTTGATGCGTTCGATCAGCCCCTGCGCGGCAATGCCGACCTGGCTGGCGACGCGGCCGATCAGCCCGGCCACCTCCTGTGCGTTGCTGGCCGCATTCCGCATCGCCTCGCCGGCCGCCCGCCATTCCCCGGCGGTCAGGCCGAGCGCCAGCACCACCAGCATCACCGCCAGCGCCGCCGCCAGCATCCAGACCAGCGCCGGACCCACCGGGCCGATCAGTTCGGCGCCGGCGGCCAGCACCTCGCCTTTCAGCACGAGGCCGGTGGCACCGCCCAGGCCGGCCGCGCTCGGCCAGGGAATGGCGCTGCCGTGCGGCCCGGGCAGCGCCGCCAGCACCGCCGCCGTCACCGGCATCGCCGCCAGCAGGGCGGCCAGGCGCAGCGGCAGGTTGACCAGCCCCCGGTGCGAGCCGAGCCGCCAGGCCCAGGCCAGCAGGGTCACCCCGGGCAGCATGCCGGCAATCCCGAAGCACTGCAGCAACAAATCGGCCAGCAACGCCCCCGGCGCGCCGGCCAGATTATGCGCCGCCCGGGCGGTGGAGGTATCGAATGAAGGGTCGCGGGCATCGTAGCAGACCAGCGCCACCAGCACCGTCAGGCCGGCGAGGGCGAGAAACACCGCGACGAGTTCCGACACACGCCGGCGGACCAGCGACTGCAGCACGTCAGAGCTGGCTTGCCCTGCCTGCCGGCGGGCCTGAACGGCAATGGCCATGCGTCAACCCCCGCTTCGCGGCCGATTCAGCCGCGCCGCAATGAGCATACCGCATAACCGGCCGGCGGCAGAAGCGTGCGGCGGAAAAAGACAACCCTCCCCCGCGGCGCGGGAGAGGGCTGATTCCGGCCGCGACGGAAAACGCTAGCCGAGGCTTTCGCCGTGCAACACGATGTCGAGGCCCTCGCGCTCCTCGTCCGGCTTCACCCGCAGGCCGATCGTCAGGCCGACCACGATCAGGATCAGCAGGGTCGCCACCGCCGTATAGACGATGGTGGCGGTGACCCCGACCGCCTGGTGCCCCAGCTGCTCCCAGCCGCCGATATAGACGCCGTTCGGATGGTCCTTGTCCGCCGTCAACGGCCCGAAGGCGTATACGCCGGTCAGCAGCGCGCCGATGATGCCGCCGATGCCGTGCACGCCGAAGGCGTCCAGGCTGTCGTCATAGCCCAGCAGCGCCTTGATCCAGGTCGAGGCCCAGTAGCAGCCGAAGCCGGCCGCAATACCAATGATCAGCGACCCACCGGGCAGCACGAAGCCCGAGGCCGGGGTAATCGCCACCAGCCCGGCGACCGCGCCGGAAACCGCGCCCAGCAAGGACGGCTTGCCCTTGTCGATCCATTCGCCGAACATCCAGGCCATCGCCGCCGCGGCGGTGGCGATCTGGGTCACCGACATCGCCATGCCGGCCCGCCCGTTGGCCGCGGTCGCCGAGCCGGCATTGAAGCCGAACCAGCCCACCCACAGCAGCGAGGCACCGATCAACGCGTAGGCAACATTGTACGGCGACATGTTGTCGGTGCCGAAGCCCAGCCGCTTGCCCAGCACCAGCGCGCACACCAGCCCGGCCACGCCGGCGTTGATATGCACCACCGTGCCGCCGGCGAAGTCCGCCACGCCGATTCCGTTCAGCCAGCCGGTCGGCGACCACACCCAATGCGCGATCGGCGCATAAACGAGCAGCGACCACAGCGCCATGAACACGCACAGGGCGGAGAACTTCATCCGGTCGGCAAACGCGCCGGCGATCAGCGCCGGGGTGATGATGGCGAACGTCATCTGGAACATCATGAACACGCTCTCGGGGATCGTGTTCGTGACCGCCACGTCGGTGCCGGCGCCGAGGATGAACGGCTGGTCCCACTTATCGGCGATGCCGTTCAGCAGCAGGCGCGAGAAATCGCCGAAATAGGCGTTGCCGGGGGTGAAAGCGATGCTGTAGCCGACCACGAACCACAGCACCGTGACCAGGCAGGTGATGATGAACGACTGCATCATCGTCGCCAGCACGTTCTTCTTGCGCACCATGCCGGCATAGAACAGGGCAAGGCCCGGAATGGTCATCAGCAGGACCAGGCCGGTGCTGGCGAGCATCCAGGCGGTGTCGCCCGAATCGATCTTCGGTGCGTCGTCGGCGAAAGCCGGAAAAGCAATCAAAAGTACCGGAAGCGCCCAACAGGCGCGCCGAAGCAGCGTATTCATACGGGTCGTATCCTTCGCTTATGCTGTGCGCTCAGAGCGCGTCGGAATCAGTCTCGCCGGTACGGATGCGGACGGCACGATCGACATCGAGGACAAATATCTTGCCGTCACCGATTTTTCCGGTGTGGGCGGAGCCGACGATCGTCTCGACCACCTGATCGGCGAGGTCGTCGCCCACCACCACCTCGATCTTCACCTTGGGCAGGAAGTTCACATGGTATTCGGCACCACGATAGATCTCGGTCTGCCCCTTCTGCCGGCCGAAGCCCTTCACCTCGGACACGGTCAGCCCCTGAACGCCCAGCGGCGTGAGCGCCTCGCGCACGTCGTCGAGCTTGAACGGCTTGATGATGGCGATGATCAGCTTCATTTTCGCAGCCTTGCTCCGGTTGCCTGTGACCGCCTCCCCAATCAAGAATCGTGCCGCGCGATTCCGCCCGCGATTCCATCTGGTGGGCCACCCAGTGTGCACAATCCGCGGGCAGAGTCTTGCATTCGGGCGCAGGAGCGCCTCCATTTCCGGTGCCTGACGCCCGCCCAGGCTGGCAACAACGCGGGGGGGGGGCGGGCGGATGAAGGAGGCCACATGACCGAGATTCGCCATGTCGATGTCTGCATCGTCGGTGCCGGCCCGGTGGGGGGCACCCTCGCCTGCCGCCTGGGTGAGGCGGGCATCCGCACCGCCATCATCGACCGCGCCGCCCTGCCGCCGATGGAGGACCCCGATTTCGACGGCCGCGCCTACGCCATCGCCTCCGGCCCGCGCCGCGTGCTGGCCGAGGCCGGGCTGTGGGACCGGCTGCCCTTCAAGCCCGGCCCGATCCTCGACATCCGCGTCACCGACGGCAAACTCGGCCGGCCCGCATCCAAACTGTTCCTGCATTTCGACAGCCGCGACGTGGCCACCGCCACCGACCCCGATGTCTCCGGCGGCGCCTTCGGCTGGATGGTGGAGGCCCGCAGCCTGCGGGTGGCGATCAACGCCCGGCTGCACGAACTGGCCGACGTAGCGGTGTTCGCCCCCGCCACCGCCCGGGTGGAACGGCACGAGGCGGGTGCGCTGGTGCATGTTGCCGGCGGCCCGACCCTCGCCTGCCGCCTGGTGGTGGCCGCCGAGGGCCGCGCCTCGCCGCTGCGCCAGGAAGCCGGCATTCCGGTGACCCGCCTGCCCTATGGGCAAAGCGGCCTCGTCTTCGCCATCGCCCATGAGCGCCCGCACCACGGCAGCGCGCTGGAGCATTTTCTTCCCGCCGGCCCGTTCGCCCAGTTGCCGCTGGCGGCCAACGAAGCGGCCGATCACGTCTCCGCGATCGTCTGGACCGAGCGCGACGCCATCGCCGCGCGGATGATGGCGCTGGATGAGGACCGTTTCATCCGCGAAGCGGCGCGCCGCCTGGGCGACCATCTCGGCACGATCCGCCTGCTCGGCCGGCGCTGGTGCTACCCGCTCTCGGCCATGATCGCGCACCGCTATTTCGATACGCGCCTGGTGCTGGCCGGAGACGCGGCGCACGGCGTGCACCCGATCGCCGGCCAGGGCCTGAATCTCGGCTTCCGCGATATTTCATTCCTGGGCGATCTGGTGATCGGCGCGCTGGGACGCGCGGAGGACCCGGGCGCGCCTGCCTTGCTGCGGCGCTACCAGGCGGAACGGCGGCCGGACAATATGTTGTTCCTGTTTGCGACCGACGCGCTGGACCGGCTGTTCAGCAATGATTTCCCGCCGCTGCGGCTGGCGCGCGATCTGGGGATCGCCGCGGTGGACCGGATTCCGCCGCTGAAGCGGCTTTTCATGCAGCAGGCGATGGGCGCGCTGATGGCGTGAGCCTATGGTGAAGATTTCGGAGCAGGGCGCGGAACGGAGGGGTTCGCGCGCCCGCCGGGCAAAATCATTTTCTCCCGTGCCGGGCTAGACCTGCTTCAGGGCATCCAGGCCAAGCTCGCAAAGATTCACATGGCCCTCCGTCAAGCCGCCGGCCGCGCTCGCATCCGCGACGCTTTCAAGGACCAGACTGGCGATTTCGGCGCAACTTTTCGAGTGTGCAATGGTCTTTTTTAATTGTCGTATAATTTCCTCTTTTTCGTCCAGTTCGCGCACCAATGGATCCCAATAGGGCGTGCGATAATGGTCCATGATGTCTTCTACGACAGCTTGGTGCTGCGTCAGATATTCGGAGTTGAAATCCTTCACACTGAAATCCCTCAAACCTTCCATCTTCTGAAATTCCTTATCCGAGACGCGTTTGAATCCCATGGTCCAGTCGGAGTACTGGCGGCGCTGGATTGTCTTGCGGTGCAGTAATTTGATGTTTGTATGGCGTAAATCATTCTGAATTTTGACATAAATCTCATCGATAACATTTTCCTCGCCCTCCAGCGCTTGCATAAAAGTCGCGTTGCCGTAGAGCAGCATGCCGGTTACGCCATTGTTTTTATTGTTGGCTATACATTGATTCAAAAGAATGAGAAGTTGTTCCGTGGACATCGGATTGGTTGCAGAACTGATGTATAAAATCTGGATCATTTTGCCCCCGTCAGTTTAGCGTGAAACAAAAACAACTCCCGAATCACCCTACGCGCCGACGATCCGAGACCGCCAAGGACTGGCTGTGCTCTGATACAGGGGCGTGTTCCGCTTCGGGGAGGATGAGCATGCCTCGCCAAAGATCAAGGCCGGGTGATCGCGATCGCTTGCGAAGATCGTGTCCGCATCACCTCATCCGGGCGGGCCGGAACGGGTGGAGGCGATGACGGATGGCCGTTTGCGCGGTTTGGCGCGCGGCTGGCGCGGCGGCGGACAGAGTGTCGCGAACAGATCGGGGGGCGCCCAGGTGCAGACGTTGGTTGCGGATACGATGGCCTGACGGGTCTGCGGGGTGGCTGCCGAACACCAGGCCCAGAGCAACACCGCCACCACGACCAGCGGCTCGAACGGCGAGCCGGAACGGCACAGCGGCAGCGCCCAGGTTCCCTTGAGCGGCCAGGCGAGCCGCAGACCGCGGGGGGTGACCAGATCACCGGCGAGATGGGACAGGTAGCCGACCATGAGCGGCGCCACGATCGCGCGGGAATAGCCATCGTGCAGCAGCAGCCAGGCGCACCCACCGACGGCCAGCAGCGAGTGGGTCGCCCCGCGATGACCGAGGATGGCGGCGATGAAGGTGGAGAGCGGCCGGACCCGCCTGCCAACCCAGGATTGCGGGTGGTCGATGTCGGGCAGCAGCGAACCGGCGACCGCCCAGGCAAGCTGGATCGGCTCCAGGGCCGGCAGGCCCAGCCGGGGCGCTGCGATAAGCCAGGCGGCGGCCCCCAGCGCCACATGCGAGCCCGCCATCATGGCGAAGGCATCTCCAGAACACCAAAGGTCACCCTAGGTGCGAGGAGTCCCGCCTACAAGATTGTTTTTCCTAAAACCCGCATATCGGGTTCCAAGGGCAAAGCCCTTGGTAGGGTCCAGGGGCAAAGCCCCTGGCGGGGTCCGGGGCCGCGCCCCGGCCGGTTCACTCCGCCGCCTCCTGCTGCGGCAGCTCCGTCCGCCGCACCCGCACCCGCCGTATCCGCCGCGCATCCGCCTCGAGAATGCGGAACTCGAACCCCGAAGGATGCCCGATCACCTCACCGCGCGCCGGCACCCGCCCCGCCAGGGTGAACACCAGCCCGCCCACCGTATCGATATCGGCGTCGCGCTCGTCCTCGCTCAGCACCGGCCCCAGCCGCGCCTCGAAATCCTCCACTGGCAACCTTGCGTCGAGGTCAAGCGAACCGTCGCCGCGCTCGGTCACCATCGGTCCGAGCACTTCGTCATGCTCGTCGGAGATATCGCCGACGATCTGTTCCACCAAATCCTCGATGGTCACCAGCCCGTCGATGCCGCCGTATTCGTCCACCACCAGGGCCAGATGCATGCGCGCCTGGCGCATCTGCAGCAGCAGGTCGAGCACCGGGATTTGCGGCGCCACCAGCAGCGGGCGGCGCAGGATGCTCTCCAGCTTGAACCCGTCGGGCCGGCCGACATAGGCGAACACGTCCTTGATGTGGACCATGCCGACGATATTATCGAGTTCGTCGCGATAGACGGGCAGGCGCGAATGGCCCTCGCGGCGAAGCTGGTCGATCGCCTCGTCGAGCGTCACGTCCGCCCGCATGGAGACGATGTCGGCGCGCGGGATCATCACGTCGTCGGCAGTGGTGCCGCGCAGCCGCAGCACATTGGCGATCAGCGCCCGTTCCTGGCGGTCCAGCTCCGGCACCTGCCCCGGCACCTGCGGCGCCTGTGCCGCCTCCTGCACCAGCTCGGCGATCGAGGCGCGCACCGAATGTTCGCAGGGGCGACCGGTCAGGTGGGCGCGCAGGCGGTTCAGCAGGCCGGCACGGCTGAGGGCACTCATGTCCGTTTCCACGGATTGCCGACGCCGATCCGGCGCAGGATGCGCGTCTCCGCCATTTCCATCCGGCGCGCTTCGCCGGCGCCGTGATGGTCGTGGCCCCGCAGGTGCAATCCGCCATGCACCACCAGATGGGCCAGATGATGCGCCGGGCGCCGCCCGGCCTGCGCCGCTTCCCGCCGCACCGTGCCGAGCGCCAGCACGATCTCGCCCGGCAGGCCGGGTGCGGCGGGTTCGAAGGTCAGCACGTTGGTCGGCTTGTTGCGGCCACGGTGGCGGGCATTCAGCCGCTTCACGGCGGCGTCCGAGGCCAGCAGAACCGTGAAACCGATCCCGGTGGCCCGGACGGCGCGCGCCGCCATCGCCTCGGGATTGCGGACGGCGCGGCGCCAGGCCGGCTCGTCCACGATGATCTGGAGCCCCGCCGCGGCGGGGCACCGTATACTGGAAGGGTCCATACTTACTTGACCGCCACCTCCGCCGCGACGGCGCGGCTCCGGCGAACATCCTTCTGGGCCGCCTCGCGCTGTTCATAGGCGTCAACGATGCGCGCCACCAGCGGGTGGCGCACCACGTCGCGCTTGTCAAACCGGCATACAGTGATGCCGGCCACGCCTTCCAGCGTGTCCAGCGCATCGCGCAGGCCGGAGCGGGTGCCGGTGGGAAGATCAACCTGACTGAGGTCGCCGGTGATGACCATGCGGGTGCCCTCGCCCATGCGGGTGAGGAACATTTTCATCTGCACCGCGGTGGTGTTCTGCGCCTCGTCCAGGATCACGAATGCGTGCGCCAGGGTGCGGCCGCGCATGAAGGCCAGCGGCGCCACCTCGATCTCGCCGGTTCCCATGCGCCGGATCACCTGCTCGCCCGGCATCATGTCGTGCAGGGCGTCGTACAGCGGGCGCAGATAGGGGTCGACTTTCTCCTTCAGGTCGCCAGGCAGGAAGCCCAGCCGCTCGCCGGCCTCCACCGCCGGGCGGGACAGCACGATGCGGTCCACCTTGCCGGCCTGCAGCATGGCGACGGCCTGCGCCACCGCCAGATAGGTTTTGCCGGTGCCGGCCGGGCCGATGCCGAACACCATTTCCGAGCGCGCCAGCGCGTCCATGTAGCCGGCCTGGCCCGGGCTGCGCGGCCCGACGGCGCCGCGGCGGGTGCGGATGGCCGGCAGGTCGGACAGCGGCAGCCGCGGGTCGTCGATCTCGCTCATGCGGATGGCCGTGTCGACGTCGCTGGCGCCGACCGGCTCGCCGCGTTCCAGCCGCCGGTACAGCGCGGTCAGCGCCGTCTCGGCGGCATCGACCCGGCCGGCATCACCGCCGATCGCGACACGGTTGCCCCGGCAGGACAGCCGCACGCCCAACCCCTGCTCCAGGCGGACCAGATGGCGGTCATGGTCGCCGAGCAACTGCGGCAGCAGCGCATTGTCGGCGAAGGTGAGGGTTACGGCTTTGCCCGATGGGGTGGGATTGGCCTGGGTGCGGTCGGACGTCGGGGACGTGACGATCTGGCTCAAGCGCAGGCTCGCTCCTGTTCTGGCAGGCTGGCGGAAAGGGAGTTGGGGTAGGCGGCCTCGATCTTCACCCGGGTCTCGGTGCCGATCAGGCTGGCCGGACCGGATATATGCACGGGATGCAGCCAGGGCGAGCGGCCCGCCACCTGGCCGGGATGCCGGCCGGGACCGGTGAACAGCACGGGCACGGTCAGCCCGACGCAGGAGCGGTTGAACGCCGCCTGCTGTTCGCGCAGCAGCGCCTGCAATTCCTGCAGCCTGGCATCCTTTTCCGCCTCCTCCACCTGTCCGGGCGCAGCGGCGGCCGGGGTGCCGGGGCGGGCGGAATACTTGAAGCTGAACGCCTGGGCGAAACCCACTTCCTGCACCAGCGCCAGCGTCGCGGCGAAATCCGCCCTGGTCTCGCCGGGATGGCCGACGATGAAATCGGTCGACAACGCCAGATCGGGCCGCGCCGCGCGCAGCCGCCCGATGCTGCGCCGGAAATCGGCCACGCTATGGCGCCGGTTCATCGCCGCCAGCACCAGGTCGGACCCGGATTGCACCGGCAGGTGCAGGAACGGCATGAGGCGGGGCACCTCGGCATGGGCGGCGATCAGGTCGTCATCCATGTCGCGCGGGTGGGAGGTGGTGTAGCGGATGCGCCAAAGCTCGGGGATTTCGGCCAGCCGGCGCACCAGCCGGCCCAGCGTGGACGGGGCGCCGTCGGCGCCCGCGCCGTGCCAGCCGTTCACGTTCTGGCCGAGCAGGGTGATTTCGCGCGCCCCCTGCGCCACCAGCCGGCGCGCCTCGGCCAGCACCGCCGCTTCCGGGCGGCTCTGCTCGGCGCCGCGGGTGTACGGGACCACGCAGAAGCTGCAGAATTTGTCGCAGCCTTCCTGGATGGTCAGGAAGGCGGTGAGCCCCTGCGGCGCCGCGGCTTCGGGCAGGTGGTCGAATTTGTCGTCGGCGGGAAATTCGGTGTCGATCACCGCCCCGGCGGCCCGGCTGGCGCGCGCCACCATTTCCGGCAGGCGGTGATAGGTCTGCGGCCCCAGCACGATGTCGACGAACGGGGCGCGGGTCAGGATTTCCGCCCCCTCGGCCTGGGCGACGCAGCCCGCCACCGCCAGGATCATGCGCCCGCCCGCCTCGGCGCGCGCCTGCTTGAGCAGGCGCAGCCGGCCGAGTTCGGAGAAGATTTTTTCGGCGGCCCGGTCGCGGATATGGCAGGTATTGAGGATAACCATATCGGCATCGACAGCATCCGCCGCCGGCACGTAGCCGAGCGGGGCCAGTACGTCGGCCATACGGCCGCTGTCGTAGACGTTCATCTGGCAGCCCCAGGTGATGACGTGCAGGCGCCTGGGGGGCATGATGGTCGGTGCGTCGGTCAATACCGTTGCCTCCATTCCGCCCGGTCGGTGGGGTCGGAAAGGGGGAGCATGAACCGGCGGGTCAAGCGCACGGGCGCCAGTGTGCCACCTGTGAGTATCCCTGCTGTCAGTGCCGCGATACTCGCAGACACACCGGTGGTCATGTCAAGTCCGATGACCAGCCCCAGAATTTCTTAACGGAATGGGTTGCAAAGGGCTGCCGGCGTCACTTCACGCATACGCCGCCCGGGCGCTGGCAGCCGCCTTTTCCGCCCCCGGAGGCGTCAACGGCAACGCCTTGCGGTTCTGCCGTAGCGTCGCGGCACCGCCCGCCACGGCTTCCCAGGTGGCGGCGGTCAGCGCCTTACGGCTGGAGAAGTCGCGCGGATCGAGGGCGGCATGCATCACCACGGTCACCCGCAGGCCGCAATGCTGGGCCAGCCGCCAAAAATGCGTGAACAGGTCCATGCCGCCGTACCAGGCGAATAGCGGCCGGTTCGCCCGCCCGGTGGGCAGCCCGGCCAGCCGGTCATAGACGATCGAGACGGGCTGCACGAGCGGCGGCAGGCCCTCCGCGGTCACCGGCAGTTCGGCGATCGACAGGAAGGCGGAGCGGAACGGCAGCACCCGCGAGCCGTCGGAGGTGGTGCCTTCGGGGAACAGGATCAGGCTGTCGCCGCGGCCGAGGCGGGTGCGCATGTCGTCGCGCTCGCGGCCGGTGGAGGCGCGGCGGCGCTGCACGATGACGCTGCGGCCCAGCCGGGCGATGGTGGCGATGAGCGGCCAGCGCGTCACCTCCTCCTTGGCGATGAAGCAGGCCGGCAGCCGGCTGCCGAGCACCAGGATGTCGAGCCAGGAGGAATGGTTCGATACGTAGACGATCGGCCGCCCGTCGGCGGTGCGATGCGCCGGGGCGCCGATCACCTGCACCTTCAGGCCGATCGAGCGGTAGATGCAGTACCAGGTCCAGGCGCGGAAAGCGCGCCTTGGCGCTGCCGGGCAGCAACACCAGCAGCGCCTGCACCGGCACCGAGATGGCGGTGATCAGCAATACCAGCAACAGCCGCCGCAGCACCCGCAGGCTGCGCAGGATGTTGCGTCCAGGTGGCAGCATGCCGATCCAGTCCGGCTGGTCGACACGCTGGTCCGGGCGTTGGGAAAGCGGCAGGCGCTTGACCTTCAGCCGACGAGGAGTTCCAGGCATGACGCCGCCATAGCGCGCGCCGCGGCGGGACACAATGACGGGCGCGTGCCGGGACGGTGAATTCCCCGGTGCGCCCCCGGATCGGATCACTTTCGCGACGGGTCGCTTGCCAAGCCGGGCATTTGTGGCAGGTTTGCAGGCGGATGGAACATGATCCTCACACCGGTCTTTGGCCTCACACCGGTTGCAGGCTGCGCCGGCTGGCGCGCCTGCTGGCCGTGGTGGCCGCGCTGTGGAGCGGGCACGGGCGGGCCGCCGATCCGCTGGCCTATGAGGTCGCCATCGCGCCCACCGGCGATGCCGCGCTGGACCAGGCGGCGCATGATTCATCGTCGCTTGTCGGGCTGCGCGAGGGCGCGCCGGTGGGGCCGTTCGGCCTGCTCGGCCGCGCCCGCGGCGACCTGGACCGGCTGCATACGGTGCTGAACAGTTTCGGCTACTACAACGGCAGCGTCGCCATTACGGTGGGCGACCAGAAGCTCGACGACCCCGCCCTGGCCGACACGCTGGACGCCGCCCCGGAAGGCACCCAGGTGAAAGTGGCAGTGACGCTGACGCTGGGACCGCTGTTCCATCTGCGCCACGTGACGCTGCCGCAAGATGTGCCGGAAGTGGCGCGCGCCGCCCTCCAGCTCGCACCGGGGGACCCGGCCCGCGCCGCCGCCGTGCTGGCCGCCGGCGAGCGCATGCGCACCGCCCTGCTGAATGACGGCTATGCGCTGGCGAAGGTAGGCGAACCGGCGGCAACCCTGGTGCCGGCCGAGGACGGGCTGGACATCTCCTTCCCGGTCACCGCCGGGCCACGCGTCGATCTCGGCCCGATCAGCATCACCGGCGAGACGCGGTTGAACGAAAGCTATATCCGCCGGCGCCTGCTGCTGGCGCAGGGGCAGCAATTCAACCCGGTGGCGATCGAAAAGGCGCGGCAGGACCTCGCCGCCGTGCCGGCGGTCGCCTCGGTGCGCATCCGCCCGGCCGAGGCGCTCGACCCGGCCGGGCAACTGCCGATGCAGGTGGATGTGGCCGAGCGGAAGCTGCGCGTGGTGGATTTCGGCGCGGCGTATTCGACCGACCTGGGCGGCAGCGTCAGCGCGACCTGGACCAACCGCAACCTGTTCGGCAATGCCGAGATGCTGGCGCTCGGCGTCGCCGCGACCGAACTCGGCGGCACCGCGGCGACGCAGCCCGGCTATAACGCCACCGCGGCGCTGACCTTGCCGGACTGGTGGCAGCGCGCCCAGTCGCTGACATTCAACCTGCAGGCGGTGCGCGAGTATCTGGAGGCCTATGACCGCACGGCGGCGATCGCCGGGGTCACGCTGGCGCGCAAGCTCACCGACGAGCTCAAGGTCAGCGTCGGGCTGCAATACGAACAGGCCTATATCCTGCAGGAGGATGTGGGGCGCAGCTATTCGCTGCTGCAGCTGCCGATCGGCGCCCAGTACGACAGCACCCATGACCTGTTCAATCCGCAGCACGGGGTGCGGGCGGCGCTGACCGTCACGCCGAGCGAAAGCCTGGCCAGCGACGGCGGGTCCAACAGCTTCTTCACCATCGCCCAGGCCAGCGCCAGCACCTACCTCGATGTGGGCAACTGGGTGGCGGGCACGCAGGGGCGCAGCATTCTCGCCCTGCGCGGGCTGGTGGGGTCGGTGAACGGCGCGACCCAGTTCGAAATCCCGCCCGACCAGCGCTTCTACGCCGGCGGCGGCGGGACGGTGCGCGGCTTCCGCTACCAGTCGGTCGGTCCGCAATTCCCCGACGGCAAGCCGGAGGGCGGCACCGGGATCGATGTCGGCAGCGTCGAATTCCGCCAGCGCTTCGGCGAAAGCTGGGGCGCGGTCGCCTTCGTCGATGCCGGCCAGGTTGGCACCACCGGCACGCCGTTCAGCGGCAATGCCAGTGTCGGTGCCGGCGCGGGCGTGCGTTACTACACCTCGATCGGCCCGATCCGCGCCGATGTGGCGGTGCCGCTGACGCGCCAGCCGAAGGAGGATGCGTTCGAACTGTATCTCGGCCTGGGCCAGTCGTTCTGATGGGGGGCGTTCTGATGGCCGGCATTCTGATGGGGGCGTTCCGATGAAGGGCGGTCTGATGCGGGCGTTGCGCATCCTGGCCTGGGTGGCCGGCGGGGCGGTCGTGCTGACCGTGCTGGCGCTGACGGTGGCGCTGGTCGGGCTGAACACCGATCCGGGACGCCGGCTGGCGGAGCGCGTCACGGCTCAGGTCACCAGCGGACAGGTGACGCTCACGGGCCTGGCCGGCAGCTTCCCGACGGCGCTGCGGCTGGACCGCATCGAGCTGCGCGACGCCGGCGGCGTGTGGCTGACCGTGCAGGACGCCGCGCTGGATTTTTCCCCCTTGTCCCTGCTGGCCGGCGAGGCGCGCATCGGGGCGTTGACCGCCAGCCGTATCGGCGTCGCCCGGCTGCCCGTTGCCGCCCCGTCCGAACCTTCGCCGGCAGCAGGGGGGACGACTGACCTGCCGGTTCCGGTCGATCTGGCGCGGCTGCAGGTCGGCCGGCTCGAGCTGGCCGCGCCGGTAGCCGGCAGGGCGGCGGCGCTGTCGGTGGATGGCAGCGGCCGCCTCACCGCGCTGTGGGCGGGCGAGGCCACGCTGGCGATCGAGCGGCTGGACGGGCCGGGCAGCTACCATCTGGACGGGCGGATCGACGCCGCCGCCATCCGCGCGCATCTGCAGGCGCAGGAGCCGGCCGGCGGCGTGGTCAGCCAGCTCGCCGGGCTGCCGGAGCTGGGGGCGATCGGCGCCACCGTTGCGGTGGACGGGCCATGGAATGCGGTGGCGCTGTCGCTCGCCGCCACCGCCGGGCGGCTGCGCGCCGACGCGAAGGGCACGCTGGACCTGACCGGCATGGCGGGCGACCTCGACCTGACGGCGAGCGCCCCGGCGATGCGGCCGCGGCCGGACCTGGCCTGGCAGGCGGTGGCGCTGGAGGCGCATGTGCACGGCCGCCTCGCCGCCCCGGAAGCCACCGCGACGCTGCGGCTGGACGGGCTGGAATCGGCCGGGGCGGGGCTGCGCCTTCTGTCCGTGCAGGCCGCCGGCCACGCCGGGGCGGCGACGCTGGAGGCGACCGCCGAGGGCCTGCGCCTGCCCGGGCCGAAGCCCGATCTGCTCGCCGCCGCGCCGCTGCGCCTGAGCGTCGATGCCGGGCTGGACGCGCCCGGCCGGCCGGTGCGGTTTTCGCTCGCGCACCCGCTCATCGCGCTGGCGGGCAGCGCGCGGACGGCGGGCGCGCTGTCGGCCGATGCCACCCTGACCCTGCCCGATCTGGCACCGCTGGCCGCGGCCGGCGGGGTGGAGGTGCGGGGACGCACGGCGCTGACCCTCAAGGCCACCCAGGATGACGCCGGCACGCATGTCGCCGCCGACGGAACGCTGGCGATCACCGGCGGCATGGCGCCGCTGCCGGCGCTGCTCGGGCCGGATGGCAAACTCGGCGTGTCGGCGACGCTGCGCGGCTCCTCGGTTTCCCTCACGCGGCTGCAGGTGGACGGGCGGACGCTGAGCGTGGCGGCGCATGGCTCCCTGGACGGCGGCAAGCTGGCGCTGGACTGGCGGGTCGGCCTGTCCGAGCTCAAGGCGCTGGCCGGTCAGCTGGACGGCACCCTGACCGCGACCGGACAGGCCACCGGCCGGACCGACGATCTTTCCGTCACCGCCGACATCACCGGCGATGTCGCGACCTCGGGATTCCCGCGCAGTCCGCTGCATGCCAGCGTCGCCGCGCAGGGCCTGCCGGGGCATCCCGCCGGCACGGTGACCGCCGAGGGAAGGCTGGAAGGGGCGCCGCTGGCGCTCGCGGCGCAGGCGACGCGCGATGCCGGCGGCACCCTGCACCTGGACATCAGCCGCGCCGACTGGCGCAGCACCCATGCGGACGGCAAGCTGGAACTGCCGCCGGGCGCGACCCTGCCGCTCGGGACGCTGACGGTGAAACTGGGCGATCTGGGCGAGTTCTCCCGCCTCGCCGGGCAGCGCCTCGCCGGCGCGATCGACGCCGTGTTGCGCACCGAACAGCAGGGCGGCGTGCCGGTGGCCGTGCTCGATCTCAAGGCGCGCAACGCCGGCCTGCCGGGGCAGGCCTCGGTAGGCGAGGCCACCCTGACCGCGCGAGTGCGCGACCCGGCGGGCAAGCCGGTGACCGAGGCGCGGCTGAACGTCGCCGGGCTCAGTGCGGGGAGCATCGGCGGCGGCCTGCGGCTGGACGCCACCGGACCGCAGGACGCGCTGGCCCTGGCGCTGTCGGCCACTCTGACCGGGGTGTCCGGGGCCGACCTGTCGGTGCAGACCAGCGCCACGCTGGACGCGCCAGGGCGGACGCTCGGGGTGAGGAACCTGCAGGCCGGCTGGAAGGGCGAAACGCTGCGCCTGCTGGCCCCGGCCCGGCTCTCCTTCGCCGACGGGGTGGCGGTGGACCGGCTGCGGATGGGCCTGCGCGACGCGGTGCTGGACGTGGCCGGGCGGGTCAGCCCGACGCTCGACCTGACCGCCTCGCTGCGCAATGTCACCGCCGACCTCGCCCGCATCGTCGCCCCCGACCTGCAGGCGGACGGGAAACTGGAAGCCGACGCGAAACTCGCCGGCACGACAACGCGCCCGACCGGCACGGCCCGGCTGGCCGCGACCGGCATGCGCCTGCGCACCGGCCCGGCCGCCGGCCTGCCCGCGGCCTCGCTGACCGCCACCGCGACGCTGCAAGGCGACTCGGCCCGGCTGGACGCGGCGCTGACCGCCGGGAAGAACCGGCTGACGCTGGCCGGCACCGCGCCGCTGGCGCCAACCGGGGCGATCGACCTGCGCGCCGCCGGCAGCCTGGACCTGGCGACCCTCGACCCGATCCTGTCCGTGAGCGGACGGCAGGCGCGCGGGCGGATCGCGCTGGATGCCACCCTTGCAGGCACCCTCGCCGCGCCGAATGCCGGCGGCACGCTGCGGCTGACCGGTGGCGAAGTGCAGGATTTCGCCCTCGGCGCCCGGCTGTCCGATATCGAGGCGGTGGTGCAGGCGGAGGGGCAGACCGTGCGCATCGCCCGGTTCACCGCCCGCGCCGGCAAGGGCACGATCTCCGCCGCCGGCACCGTGGGCCTGACCGCGCCGATGCCGGTCGCACTCACCCTGACCATGCGCAACGCCAGCCCGCTGGCCAGCGACCGTCTGACCGCGACGCTCAACGCCGATCTTTCGCTGCGCGGCGAGGCGGCGGGGCGGCTGGACGCGGCGGGCAAGATAACCATCCAGCGGGCCGAGATCCGCATCCCCGAGCGCATCCCCACCTCGGTCGCGGTGCTGGATGTGCGCCGCCCCGGCCAGAAGCCGCCGCCCCCGCCGGCGCCCGGGCCGGATATCAATCTGAACCTGACGCTGGCCGCGCCCTCGCAGATTTTCGTGCGCGGCCGCGGGCTGGATGCCGAATTGTCGGGCGAGCTGCATATCGGCGGCACCGCCGCGGCGCCGCAACCGGACGGCAGCTTCAAGATGCGCCGCGGCGAATTCGCGATCGCCGGCATCACCCTGGAGTTTACCCGCGGCGAGGTCGGGTTCGACGGCAGCGGCAAGATCGATCCGACCCTGAATTTCCTGGCCACCAGCAATAACGGCACCGTCATCGCCAACCTGGCGATCACCGGCTATGCCAGCGCGCCGAAGATCACGCTCTCGTCCACCCCGCCGCTGCCGCAGGATGAGGTGCTGGCGTGGCTGCTGTTCCACCAGAGCTCCACCACGCTGAGTCCGCTGCAACTGGTGCAGATCGCCGGCGCCCTGGCGCAGATTTCGGGGGTGGGCGGCGGCGGGTTGGACCCGCTGGACAAGCTGCGCAGCGGGCTGGGGCTGGACCGGCTGTCGGTGGGCAGTGGCGCCGGCGGCACCGGCACGGCGGTGGAGGCCGGGCGCTACGTGGCGCAGGGCGTGTATGTCGGCGCCAAGCAGGGCACCGGCGGCAACAGCACCCAGGCGATCGTTCAGGTTGACCTGTACCGCGGGCTGAAGGCGGAAGCCACGGTGGGGCAGAGCCAGCAGGGGGCGACCGGGGCCAGCACGTCGGGCCAGGATTCCGGCACCAGCGTGGGGATCACCTACCAGTTCGAATACTGAAACAACCGGTGGCTGAGAAAAGCACCGGGTGGGTCGGCTCGGTTGCAAACGGAATCTTCAGAAGGTCGTGCCAAAGGGGAAACATTCACGTCTCCCCTGAGGTGACCAACATGGCCCCTGCCCCTCGCTTCACCCTGCGCGCCCCGATCGGCGTGCGCATCGCGCTCGGCTTCGGCGTGGTGCTGCTGCTGCTCGTAGCCCTCGGCGTGTCCGACCATCTCGGCATCGGCACCATCGGCGGCGAGTTCGCGACCTACGACAGGGTCGCCCACAACGCCGCGCGGGTGGTGCATATCGCCAACAGCTTCACCGAGGCGCGGCGGGAGGTGCTGGCGTTCCGGCGCAGCGGCGACCCGGCGGTAGCGGCGCAGCTCTCCACCCTGCTGGCCACCGCCCGGGAGGAGACGAATGCGGGCGCCGCGATGGCGATCGACCCGACGCGGCGCGCCGCCCTCACCGAGGCCGCCACGCTGATTGGCCAGTACGCCGCGAATTCCCAGCGGCTGACCGCGCGCCTGGCCGCCCGCAAGGTGATGGAACGCCAGCTCGTGGCCCTGGGCGGCGAGGCAAATCCGCTGTTCGAGGTGCTGCTGGCCGGCGCCCGCACCAGCGGCGATGCCACCGTCGCAGCCGAAACCGGCACCGCGCAGGCATGGCTGCTGCGGGCCGAAATCGCCGCCAGCCGCTTCATGGCCGACGGCCAGCAGGAGGAGGTCCCGCGGGCGAACGGATATCTCGAGGCCCTCTCCGGCCGCATCGAGGCGCTGCGGCACGGCAATGGCGGCGAGAACGAGCGCCTGCAGCAACTGGCGGCACTCACCTCCCGCTACCGCGCGGCGTTCGACGCCCTGGTGCCGGTGGTGCTGGAGGTGGACCGCATCGTGGACCACACCAATGCCGAACTCGGCGCGCAGGTTGCCGACCTGCTGGCCCGCACCAGCGCCTCGCAGAACGAGATGCTGCTGAAGACCCACGGGGCGCTGCAGAGCACGCTGGACGACACGACAACGCGCGGCATGCTGATGGCCGGCGGGTCGGTGCTGCTCGGGCTGGTGCTGTCGGTGCTGCTCGCCCGCGGCATCGCCGGTCCGGTGACGCGGCTGACCGCCGCCATGGGGTCGCTCGCCGAGGGAAGGCTGGACACGCCGATCCCGGCCCGCGACCGGCAGGACGAGCTGGGCGCGATGGCGCGCGCGCTGGAGGTGTTCCGCGACGGCATGCGCGAGGCGGCGGCGCTGCGCACGCGTCAGGCGGTGCAGGCGCAGGAAGCCGAGGCGGCACGCCGGGCGGCGCTGCGCGCGCTGGCCAACGGGTTCGAGGCGAAAATCGGCCAGCTGGTCGGGCAGGTGGCCGAGGCGGCCACCGGCCTGCGCGACACGGCCTCGACCATGGAGGGCACCGCGCAGCAGACCACCGGCCAATCGGCCACCGTGGCGTCGGCCGCCGAGCAGGCGAGCGTCAACGTGCAGACCGTGGCGGTGGCGGCCGAGCAATTGTCGGTCTCGACCACCGAAATCAGCCGCCAGGTGGCGCAGTCGGCGACGATCGCGCACCGGGCGGTGGCGGATGCGCGGCGCACCGACGGGGTGGTGCGGGCGCTGGCCGAAGGGGCGCAGCAGATCGGCGACGTGGTGAGCCTGATCAGCAGCATCGCCGGGCAGACCAACCTGCTGGCGCTGAACGCCACCATCGAGGCGGCCCGCGCCGGCGAATCCGGCCGCGGCTTCGCGGTGGTGGCGAGCGAGGTGAAGGGGCTGGCGGCGCAGACCGCGCGCGCCACCGACGACATTGCCAAGCAGATCGGCCGCATCCAGGGCGCCACCCAGGAGGCGGTGACGGCGATCGGCGGCATCGCGACGACGATCGAGGAGGTCAGCCGGATCGCCGCGGCGATCGCCCAGGCGGTCGATCAGCAGGGTGAGGCGACAAGGGAGATCGCGCGCAACGTGCAGGAGGCGGCGCAGGGCGCGCGGATGGTGAGCGAGACCATCATCGACGTGAGCGCGGGCGCGCAGGAAACCGGCCGCGCGGCGGGGCAGGTGCTGAAGGGGGCGGGCACCCTGTCCGGCCAGGCCGAGGATTTGCGCGGCGAGGTCGGCCGGTTCCTGGCGGAGGTGCGGGCGGGCTGAGGAAGGGGGTGCAGGGGTCAACCGACCGTCGCGCGGATGCGCGCTGCGGGCTGGGGCGGCCGCACCGGGTCGGGCCGCCCTGGTGGCATCGATGCCCTGGGAAGGGCCACGTTGACATGGATCAACGCTACCAAGGCGCAACGGTAACTAAACTTGTTTTGGGTGCGTGATCCGTGCCTTGATGTCGTTCGATGAACGTGTCCGTTGCCGCTTCACGGAGCGTGGGTGACAAAATCTGACAAAGACAGGGCGGAATCGGAGGGTAATGATGCCATATCCACGTTCTGGCGTTGCATTTCTTGTTGCGGTGCCGCTGTGCCTGGCGGGGTGTCAAACGAACGAGCAAACCGGCGGGCTCGTAGGCGCCGGCGGCGGGGCTCTTTTCGGTGGCCTGCTTGGCCACGCAATCGGCAATAACACGACGGGCACATTGATCGGCGCGGCACTCGGCGCTGCCGGCGGGTATTTCATCGGCAGCGCCATCGGCCGGCAACTGGACGAGCAAGATCGCCAGCGCGCCTTGGCAGCCACCCAGGAGGCGCTCGCCGAACCTGCCTATTACCCGCCCAACGGGGGGCAGCCGCGCCCGCCGGCCAGAAGCGCCCCTTGGACTTCCAACCACGACACCGGTGCGCGAGGTTCCGCGACCGTGGTTGCCGTCCAGCGCGAAGCTTCAGGCGGCGAATGCCGTACGGTGCGTGAAGTCGCTTACATCAAGGGCGAGCAAGTGGTTCAGAATTCGCGGTATTGCCGCTCAACCGATGGTGGCTGGGTCGCCCAGACATGATGCGCCCGTCTTCGGTCGCCCTGGTGGCGCTGCTGCTGCTCTGCGCGGGCGCACGGGCGCAGACCAATGGGATCTTTGTGCCGCTGCCCAATAAAATGGACGACAGCGTGGCGCTGAAGGCGGACAATCTGAATTTCACGCTGATCCCCAGCGGTCGATCCAATAGCATTCTCGTCTGGGGCGAGATCAATAAGGGTGACGCTTTGCGTTTCTCTACCGCGATCACCGCGGCAAAGCCGATCAACGAAATTCTATTCTATTCGCCCGGTGGTAATCTGTACGAGGGGCTCAAGATTGGCGCCATGATCCGCCGGGGCGGATTCACCACCCGCATTCCGGAAGGCGCGCGCTGCATCAGCGCGTGCAACTTTGCCTTTATGGGCGGCGTATTGCGGGTGATCGATCCCGGCGCCACGTTCGAAGTGCATATGTTCAGCAATCAGATGGCCGACCGGCTGCATGACGAAATCGTACAGCCGCCGCGCAGCGTCAGCGAGTTCAACAAGCGGCATCCGAATATGCAGCTTGACCCCGATAAGGTTGACAATGCTGTTGCTGAGATAAAACAGAAGAACCCGCAAGCAACCGTGCCGGAATTCCTTATTCCCTTAGCCATCGAAGATGACGTTAAGGATATACAGCAGGATTCGGCACAAGTAGCCGCCGATATCGCGCAGTATTTAGTGCAGATGCGGTTGTCGCTCGATTTTCTGACAGAATTCGCGAATATACCTAACAATAAACGGCGGGCACTGACACGAGAAGAACTGCATCAGTTCAATATCATTAACAACTGATTGGCTGCAGCCCGAAGCCGCTTCGTTGATCATCTGACAGTAAAACGAAAGAACCGCTTGCTCTGACGGCTGCGGGAATCGGCGATTGTCGGCGTCACCTTGTGGTTGCCGGAAGAAATATCGACGTTTAATGTGGGCAGCAAGATGACAGGAACATCCAGCACCAAACGACGAGGCACCATATCTCTCCCTGCACTTTAAATACTATATATTCGCAGGTCGGCTTTCAGGCGGCCGGCATCATGTTTTCCTAGCGATACGATCCGGACAAAGACCGAAGCCGGCACGCGATGTTGGGGGCATACCCGGCTGATCGAGGTGTCGGCAAGACTGGACAAGCGCCTGACCAACCCGAAGCGAAGGCGGAAACGGGCGATGAATGACCCGAAACGGGGACCATCGCGGTGTCGGTGGGGCAGCGACCCGCCCCTGCCGGTTGACATCGCCGCCGGGTTCCGCACGTTGCCGCACGGCCACGAAAGGAACCAGCCCCATGCGCACCGAAATGCTGGTCATGCGCGACGGCGTGCGGCTCGCCACCAACGTCCATCTGCCAGCGGGCGATGGCCCCTGGCCGGTGGTGCTCGAGCGCACGCCGTACGGCCGCGCCAGCGATCTGGCGGCGGCGATCAATGCGCGCGGCTACGCGTTGGTGGTCCAGGACTGCCGCGGCCGCGGCGAGTTGGAAGGCCACTTCGTGAAATACCTGGCCGAGGGGGCGGACGGGGCCGACACCTGCGGCTGGATCACCGAACAAAGCTGGTGTGACGGGCGCATCTGCAGCATCGGCCTGTCCTATGGCGCGCATGCCCAGGCGGCGCTGGGCTGCCTCGATCCGCCCGGGCTGGTGGCGCAGGTGCTGGAATGCGGCGGCTTCAACGATGCCTGGGCGAGCGGCGTGCGCCAGGGCGGCGCGTTCGAACTGCGCCAGGCGGTCTGGGCCTTCCAGCAGGCGATTCAGTCGCCCGAAGCGGCGGCGGACAGCCAGGCCGTCGCGGCGCTGGCGGCCGAGGATATCCGGGCCTGGTTTACCGCGTGGCCCTGGCAGCAGGGCTATTCGCCGCTGCGCCATTTTCCGCATGCCGAGGCCGGTCTGTTCGACCTGCTGTGCCAGGGCACGCGGGATGGGTTCTGGAAGCAGGTGGGGCTGTGGGCGGAGGGGTTCCATCACCGCTACAGCCGCGCCGACTGCGTGCATGTGTCGTCCTGGTTCGATCCCTACGTGCCGACGGCCACCGGCAATTATCGCGGGCTGAGTGCGGCCGGGCGCGGGCGGCAATGGCTGGTGCTGGGGCCGTGGACGCATGGCGACCACAGCGCGCGGGTGGCCGGCGATGTCGATTTCGGGCCGGAAGCACCGGTGGAAAGCTGGGCCGGCGACTGGCTGGACTACCAGCTGCGCCATTTCGACTCGGTCACCCGCGGCCTGCCCGATCCCGAGCCGGCGGTGCGGGTGTTCGTGATGGGCGGCGGCAGCGGGGCGCGCACCGCGGCGGGGCACCTGGACCATGGCGGGCGCTGGATTGTGGCGAACGACTGGCCGGTGCCGGGCGCGGTGCCCGCCGTGTGGCACCTGCACAACGATCTGCGGCTCGACCCGCAGCCGGCGCAGGAACGCGCCATGCCGCTGAGCTATGATTTCGATCCGGCCGACCCGGTGCCGACGATCGGCGGCAATTTTTCATCTTTCGAGCCGGTCGCGGTGCCGGGCAGCTTCGACCAGGTGGCGGGAGAAAAATTCTTCGGCTGCCGGCCGCCCTTCCTGCCGCTGGCGGCGCGGCGCGACGTGCTGGCGTTCCAGAGCGCGCCGCTCGCCGCCCCGGTGCAGGTGGTCGGGCCGGTGGAGGTGGAGTCTGTATGTCGCCACCGACGGACCGGATACCGATTTCACCGCCAAGCTGCTGGATGTGCACCCGCCGGGGGCCGATTATCCGCGCGGCTACGCCATGCTGCTGGCCGACACCATCCTGCGGCTGCGTTACGCCGAAGACCCCGGCGATCCGCGCATGCGCCAGGCCGGTGAGGTGGTGCGCATCCGGCTTGTTCTTCCGATCGCCAATCTGTTCCTGCCCGGGCATCGCATCCGGCTGGACGTGTCGTCGAGCAATTTCCCGAAATTCGACGTGAACCCGAACACCGGGGAACCAGAAGGGATTTCCCGGCGGCGGCGGGTGGCGGTGAACACGGTGTTCGCCGACGCCACAAGGCCGAGCCGGGTGGTGCTGCCGGTGCTGCCGCTGTAGGCAGCCCGCCCTATGGGGCCACGTAGATTTCGGCGCCGCTGATGCGCAGGCTGGAGAAATGACCCCGCGCATGCGGGCCGGCCGCCCGCGACCCATCCGGATAATTGGCGGCATTCGCGGCGATATTCGCCGCCTCCCGGGTGGCGAACAACCGGCCGCCGCCGGCGCGCACCATGTAGACTTCCGAGTCGGTCACCTCGGCCACTTCGACCGCGTCCTCGAAGTCGGAATCGCCACCCGCGGCATAGGCGCTGTGGCGAAGCAAGGTGAACTGGGTCACTTAAGGTACTCCCACTCGGCTGGCGTATCAGGTTCTCGCAGAAATGGGGGCCAGGGCAGAGCCCTGGCCTTTTCATTTGGTCACTGGGACATGTGCATATGCATGTGGTCCATCGGCGCGCCGGAACCGCCGGCGGCGGTCACCGGCACGGTGACCGTCACGGCCGGCTCGTTGGCGAAGGTAAGGGTGAGCGGGAAGCTCTCGCCCTGCTTCAACTGCTGTTTCAGCCCGGTCAGCATCAGATGGTAGCCGCCGGGGGCGAGGGTCACCGGCTTGCCCGGCTCCAGCGCCAGGCCGCCTTCCACCGGACGCATGCGCATGACGTCCTTGTCGCGAATGACCTCATGCACCTCGACATTCGCGGCCACCGGCGTGCTGGCGCCGGTGAGCCGGTCGGCCGTGCCGGCGATGAGGGTGACGTAGGCAGCGCCGGTTTGCGCGTGCTCGGCGGTGGCGCGCGCCCAGGGCTGTTCGACCTTGACGGTCTGCGCCCAGGCCGCCGGAGCGGCGAGCAGGATGGCGGCGACAAGGATCGGTAAGCGCATGGGGTTCTCCTGCAGGGTCGGTGGCAAGGGATCGACGAAAAGGGTATTCGCAGCCCCGCGCCGCAGGGGACCGGGCTGTCTGTGGCTCGTTAATCCTAACCGGATACTGCCCCGAATCCCACCCGGCGCGCCGGGGAGGGTCCAGGGCAGCGTCCGGCTGCGCGCGCCTACTTCACGCCCAGGGCTGCCTTCCAGTCGTGGTAATAGTCGACGTCCTGGCTGTCGGGGTACCAGAGGAAGCCGGGCGCGTGTCCCCGCTGGTCGGTGGTGCCGTATTGCCAGATGATCTCCTTGGTCTGGCGGTCGATGACGATCACCCGCTCGCGCAAATCATCATTCAGAAGGATGTTGCCATTGGGCAGTTCATCCGCCAGCGAGGGATGGTTGAGCGCCTTCTCGCCGTCGGCCACACGGTATTCCCAGACGACCTTGCCGGTGAGCGGGTTGAAGATCACCACGCCGCCCAGCTTGACGAAATCGGCGACGATGATGTTGCCGTCCTTGGTGGCCCTGGCATCCGACGGATAATGCAGATGCGGCCCCTTCACGCTCCACACCACGTGGCCCTCGGGGCTGAGGCGGGTGATCCAGGCATCCGGGATTTCGGTCACCAGGAAGTCGCCGTTGGCGTAATAGTTGATATCGTTGGGAAAGGCGAAACTGGTCGGCGGCGCATGCTTGCAGACGCCGGCCTTGCCCCATTCGGACAGGGTCTTCGAGGTTTTCGGGTCGATGAACAGCAGGCGACAGTTGCGGATGTCGGCCACCGTCATCCGCCCGTCGGGCAGCAGGCGGGCATCGTCGGGATAGTTCAGATAGCCGGGCGCGCTGCCGCGCACGTCCGAAATGCCATAGGTCCAGGCCAGGGCGCGCTTCTCATAGTCGACGAAATGGACATCGAAATTGTCCTCCTCGTTGACCACCAGCGTGTTGCCGTCGGGCGAGAAGTTCACGTCGTCGTTACCGCGGTAGATTTTCAGCGCCGGCGAGGGGAATTCCCAGACGATACGCTTGTCGGGGGTGACTTCCAGCAGGCGGTTGTTGCGGCGGTCGGCGATCAGGATCGGCCAGGGCAGCGGCCCGGACCAGGCCGGCACCGGGTTGGCGCGCGTGCCGGTGGCCGGCGGCGGGGGCGGCAGCGCCACGCCGGAGGAGACGATGCCGGCGCCGGTCATTTCCTCGGTCACCGTGACCGGATGGCCTTTCGGCTTCTCCGGCTTGGTCGCCGGCGGCTCGGCCGCGCCGGCGCCGAGCGTGACAAACAGGCAGGCGGCGGCCAGCAAGGCCGCGCGGGGCAAGACAGCGGTGGTTACGCGAGACAGCATCGTCATGATTCTCCTTCGCGCCGACGCGGCCGGCGACGATATTCCATCCTATTCCGATAAGGCCTTATAGCAGCAACACGGCGCCAGCGAGAGGCTGGCCCGCGCGGGACGCGCTTGCCGTGGCCCGGCAGCATATTCAGCCCGCGACATTGTCAGCGGCCCTGCTGTCGGCGGCCTGGGCACAGATCAGGAACCAGGTGCCTGCCGCACGAATATATGGCAGCGTTCATGCGCCGGCCGACCCCGTCCGCAATGAAAAATGTTCCACTGGCATGCCGTGCCCACGGGAAGGCCGCCGGATGGCGTTGATCCGCGTTTTCACCAATCCGTCACTTGCCGCCGGCCGCCGCTTCACGACAGACCTCATGTGTCATTAACGGGAGGGCGACAGCCCCATGCGCGCGATACCCTTTTTTGCCGCGGCACTCCTGGCCACGGTCACCGCCGGGACGGTTCGGGCCGAG
Organism: uncultured Alphaproteobacteria bacterium; assembly: GCA_963709085.1. GTDB lineage: Bacteria > Pseudomonadota > Alphaproteobacteria > Acetobacterales > Acetobacteraceae > Rhodovastum. The sequence continues at coordinate 277,983 of CAVPVB010000007.1, read as the reverse complement.
GATGTCGTCACGATCTACAGCGCCGACGGCCTGCATGACGGCAACCCGAGCTGGTACGGCAATCAGTTCGACGCCTTCACCAAGGAAACCGGCATCAAGGTCCAGTACATCGAGGACGGCTCCGGCGGCGTGGTCGCCCGCGTCTCGAAGGAGAAATCCAACCCGCAGGCCGACGTGCTGGTGACGCTGCCGCCGTTCATCCAGCGCGCCGCGGCGGCCGGGCTGCTGCAGCCCTACACGCCCGCGGGCGCCGAGGCGCTGCCGGCCGGCAGCAAGGACGCCAAGGGCCTGTATGTCGCGCTGGTGAACAACTATCTCAGCTTCATCTATAACAGCGCCGCGCTGCCGGAGGCGCCGAAGAACTTCGCCGCCCTGCTGGCGCCGAGGTTCAGGAACAAGCTGCAATATTCCACCCCCGGCCAGGCCGGTGACGGCACCGCGGTGATGCTGCAGGTCATCCACGCCTACGGCAGCAAGGACGCGGCCTTCGATTATTTCAAGAAATTGCAGGCCAACAACCGCGGCCCCTCCGCCTCCACCGGCAAGCTGACGGCGCTGGTGAACAAGGGTGAGCTGCTGGTGGCCAACGGCGATCTGCAGATGAACATCGACCAGATGAAGGGCAACCCGAACATCCGCATCTTCTTCCCGGCCGGCCCGAATGGCGAGCGCTCCACCCTGGCGCTGCCGTATTTCGCCGGCATCGTGACCGGCGCGCCGCATGCCGAGAACGGCAAGAAGCTGCTGGACTGGCTGCTCAGCAAGCCGGCGCAGGAAACGGTGGCCGATGTCGCCCTCGGCCTGCCGGTGCGCACCGACGTGAAGCCGACCGGCGCCGCCTACAACAACCTGATGAAGCACCTCCACGGCGTGAAGACCTGGACGCCGGACTGGGATCAGGTGGTCACCGAGTTCGATGCCGACGTGGCAAGCTGGCACGCGGCAACGGGGAGCTAGGCCATTTCCAGCACCGCCCTCGCCGGCACGGTGGCCGGCCTCGCGCGCGAGGCCGGCCCGATGGACGCCAGCGGGATCGGGTTTGCCGGCGTGACGGTCGCCTACAAGGGCGCCGTCGCGCTGGATAACCTCGACCTCGATGTCGCGCCGGGCGAGATCATGGCCATTATCGGTCCGTCCGGCTGCGGCAAAACCACGGCGTTGCGCGCCGTCGCCGGCTTCGTGCAACCGACGCGCGGGCGCATCCGCATCGGCGCCACCGATGTCACCGACCTGCCCCCCTATGCCCGCGACATCGGCATGGTGGTGCAGAACTATGCCCTGTTCCCGCACATGCGGGTGGCCGAGAACGTCGCCTTCGGCCTGCGCGCCCGCCGCGCGCCGGACAGCCTGGTCGCCGAACGCATCCGCGACTGCCTCGCCATGGTCGGGATGGAGGCGTACGCCGACCGCTACCCGCGCCAGCTCAGCGGCGGCCAGCAGCAGCGCGTCGCCATTGCCCGCGCGCTCGCCATTCGCCCGCGGGTGCTGCTGCTCGACGAGCCGTTATCGGCGCTGGACGCGCAGATCCGCCGCAACATGCTGGGGGAACTGGCGCGCCTGCACCGCGACCTGCCGCATCTCACCGTACTCTATGTCACCCATGATCAGACCGAGGCGCTGACCCTCGCGGACCGCATCGCCATCATGCGGGGCGGCCGGCTGATCGCGCACGGTACGTCGCAGGTGCTCTACCGGGCGCCGCCGAACCGGTTTGCCGCGGAATTTCTCGGCCGCGCCAACCTGCTCGCGGTCCGCCACGAACAGACCGACGGCCGGTTCGCCCGCGTCCGCCTCGGCGAGGCCGTGCTGACGGCGATGGCGCCGTTCTCCGAGCTGGCCGGGGACGTACCTGCTGTGCCTGCGCCCGCACGACATCTTCCTCGCGCCGGTATCGGTGCAGCCGGCCAACACGCTGCACGCGACGGTCACCGACGTGCAGTGGCTCGGCGATCAGCACAGTATCGCGCTTGAGCTGGCCGGCCAGGTGCTGCGCCTGGTCAGCACGCCGCTGCGCGAGCCGCCGCCGCAGGGCGCCGTTGTCGCGCTGCATTTCGCCGCCGAGGACGCCTCGATCATTCCGGAAGGGACCGGCTGAATGGCCGCCGACGGGGTGGCGGTGCTGCCGGCCGCGCGCCTGCGCCTGAACGGTGCCTGGGTGGTGCCGCCGCTTGGCATCCTGGCGGCGCTGTTCTTCTACCCGCTGGCGCTGATCATCCAGCAATCCGTCACCACCGCCGGCGGGCTGCCCGATTTCGGTAGCTATGCCAGGGTGCTGGCCGGGCCACTGTTCACCAATGCGCTGCTGCACACCCTGGAGATCGCGCTGCTGGCCACCACCGGCTGCCTGGCGCTCGGCTTCACGATGGCGCTGGTGCTGACCTTCGTGCCGTTCCCCGGTGCACGTGCCCTCTCGCGCCTGATCGACACCTTCATCGCCCTGCCGACTTTCCTGATCGCGCTCGCGCTCACCTTCATCTACGGCTCGGCCGGCATCGCCAACATGTCGATCATGCAGCCTGACCGGCGCCGAGGAGCCGCCGATCGACTTCCTCTACACCGTCGCCGGCGTCGTTCTGGCCGAGGTCACGGTTTACACGCCCTTCGTCATGCGTCCGCTGCTGGCGGCGTTCAGTCTGATCGAGACGGCGCAGATCGAGGTGGCGAGCAGCCTCGGCGCCGGGGCCTGGCGCATCATCCGCCGGGTGATCCTGCCGGCGGCGTTGCCGGCGCTGCTGGCCGGCGGCAGCCTGTGCCTGCTGCTGACGGTGAACGAGTTCGGTATCGTGTTCTTCATCGGCGCCAAGGGTGTCATCACCCTGCCGCTGCTGGTCTACGGCAAGGCGATCCAGGAAGACGACTACACCGCCGCCTGTGTGATCGCGGTGGTGAACATCGCCCTGTCGCTGTCACTGTTCCTGCTCTACCGGGTCATGGTGGCCCGCGTGGATCAGGGCACGCGGGGCGCCTGACATGCTGGTATGGTCGCTCACCGGGCGGATCGGCGCCTGGAGCCTGCTGGCGCTGGTGTTTGGCCTGATTTACGTGCTGCCGCTGGCGGTGATCGCGCTGGCCAGCTTCGCCGGCCAATGGAACAGCATGCTGCCGAGCCAGCTGACGCTGGACAACTACGCCGGCGTCATCGCCGGCGAGAGCGGCGGCCAGTTACGGGTCAGCCTGATCACCGCCGCGCTGGCCAGCACGATCGCGTTGCTGAGCGGCACCTGGGCGGCGATCGCGCTGCGCAGCGTCGCGCCGGCGCCGCGGCGCTTGCTGGACCTGCTGTTCTTCATTCCCAGCGCGGTGCCGTCGGTATCGGTCGGGCTCGGCCTGCTGGTGGCGTTCAGCCAGAAGCCGGTGCTGCTGAACGGCACCACGGCGATCGTCATCATCGCCCATTTCGTGCTGATCTCCGCCTTCACCTACGGCAACGTCGCCGCCGGGCTGTCGCGGCTGCCGCCGGAATTCGAGCAGGTGGCGGAAAGCCTGGGCGCGCGGCCGTTCTACCGGCTGCGGCATGTCACCCTGCCGCTGGTCACGCCCTATCTGATCGCGGCGCTGAGCCTGAGCTTCGCGATGTCGATGGGCGAACTCGGCGCCACCGCCATGGTGTATCCGCCCGGCTGGGTGACCATGCCGGTGGGCATCTTCGCGCTGACCGACCGGGGCGACGTGTTCCAGGGCGCGGCGCTGACCATGCTGCTTGCGGTGAGTACGCTCGCGGTGCTTGTTGGGTTGTCACTGGTGCCGGCTAAGGCGGCGGCGCGGTAGCAAGCAAGGCCAGGGGTCCGTGGACCCCTGGACCCCGCTACTTTAAGTGACGGGGTCCAGGGGCCTCTCGGCCCTTGGTGGGGGTCCAGGGGGCAAAGCCCCTTGGCCTTGCTTCCTTTAACTGCCGCCACGTTGGAGACCCCCCATGCCCGATCCCCTTCTGCTAACACCAGGCCCGCTGACCACCTCGGCGACGGTCAAGCAGGCCATGCTGCACGACTGGGGCTCCCGCGACGCCGCCTTCATCGCCATGAACCGGCGGGTGCGCGAGCGGCTGGTGAGCCTGGCCGGCGGCGACGGGACGCATGTGTGCGTGCCGGTGCAGGGCTCCGGCACTTTCGCGGTGGAGGCGGCGATCGGCACGCTGGTGCCGCGGGACGGCAAGCTGCTGGTCCTGGTCAACGGGGCGTACGGGCGGCGGATGGTGCAGATCGCCCGCATCATCGGCCGCGCCTGCACCAGCATCGACACCGCCGAGGACGTGCCGGTATCGCCTGAGGCGCTGGAAAGCGCGCTCGCCGCGGATGCGGCGATCAGCCATGTCGCGGTGGTGCAGTGCGAGACAACGTCGGGCCTGCTCAACCCGGTCGAGGCGGTCGCCGCGGTCTGCGCCGGGCACGGAAGGAAGCTGCTGATCGACGCGATGAGCGCCTTCGGGGCGTTGCCGCTGGAAGCGCGGCAGACCCCGTTCGACGCGCTGATGGCGAGTTCGAACAAATGCCTGGAAGGCGTGCCCGGAATGGGCTTCGTCATCGTCCGCAAGGACAGCCTGCAGGCGGCGGACGGCAACGCGCATTCGCTCAGTCTCGATCTGTTCGCGCAATGGCGCGGTTTCGAGCAGAATAACCAGTGGCGCTTCACGCCGCCGACCCATGTGATTGCCGCCTTCGACCAGGCGCTGGATGAGCATGCGGCCGAAGGGGGTGTCGCCGGGCGTGGCGCCCGCTACCGGCGCAACATGCACATCCTGCTGGAGGGCATGGCGGCGTACGGGTTCGAATCGTTGCTGCCGGCCGCGTTGCAGGCGCCGATCATCGTCACCTTCCGCATGCCGGCCGATCCGCGGTTTGTTTTTGATGCGTTCTATGACGGGCTGCGCCAGCGCGGTTACGTTATCTACCCCGGCAAGCTGACGGTCGCCGACAGCTTCCGCATCGGCTGCATCGGCCGGCTGGGCGAGGCGGAGATGCGCGGCGCGGTGGCGGCTGTGGGGGAGATGCTGAACGAATTGCGGGTGCGTTCGGGCGCGCCGCACCAGGGCGAAGGAATCGTGCCATGACCTATCGCTATTCACGGCGTTACTGCGGCGGGCTGAAGGCGGCGGTGCTGGACTGGGCGGGAACGATCGTCGATTACGGCTGCCACGCGCCGGTGGCAAGCTTCGTCGCCGCCTTTGAAGGCGTCGGCATCACGGTGTCGGTCGCGGAGGCGCGGGCGCCGATGGGCCAGGCCAAGTGGAACCATATCCGCGCCATCGCCGACCAGCCGCGCGTCGCCGCCGCCTGGCTGGCGCGCTACGCCAGGGCGGCGTCCGACGCTGACGTGGACGCGATCTACGCGCGTTTCCTGCCGATGCAGACCGCGATGGTGGCCGAGCATGCGGATCTCATCCCCGGCGCGCTGGCGGCGATCGCCGCCATGCGGGCGCGCGGCCTGAAGCTGGGCTCGACCACCGGCTATCCGCGCGTGGTGATGGACGTGGTGGTCGCGCGGGCGAAGGCGCAGGGGTTCGTGGCCGATTGCGTGATCTCGGCCGACGATGTTCCGCTCGGCCGGCCGAGCCCGTTCCCGGCGCTGAAGGCGCTCGCCGAGCTTGGCGTCTATCCGGTCGAAGCGGTGGTGAAGATCGGCGATACGGTGGTCGATATCGAGGAAGGATTGAACGGCGGCATGTGGAGCGTCGGCCTCGCCATTTCCGGCAACGAGGTCGGGCTGGGGCTGGCGGAATGGCAGGCGCTGCCGGAAGCGGAGCAGCATGCGCGGCGGCGGGACGCGGCGGCGCGGCTGGCCGGCGCCGGGGCGCACTACGTCATCGATACGATCGCGGACATCGTGCCGGTGCTGGACGATATCGACCGGCGGCTGGCGCGCGGCGAGAAGCCGTGAGCCGGGGCGTCGATCTTTCCGAAGGCGACGCCAATCTGGGCGATGCGCGCGCGGCGTGGCGGTCCCATGTCGGGCCGGCGGCGCGGGACCTGATCGGGCGCGACGAGCGGGTTTTCCTGCGGCAATCGCTGTCGACCCCGTGCCTGTCGGCGGTGCGCCGGGCCGAGGGCATCTGGATCGAGGATGCCGACGGACGGCGCCTGATGGATTTTCACGGCAACAGCGTCCACCATCTCGGCCATGGCCATCCGCGCGTGAAGGCGGCGATCGTCCGGCAGATGGACGACCTGGCCTTCGCGCCGCGCCGTTTCACCTGTGAGCCGGCGGTGGCGCTCGCCGAGCGGCTGGTGGCGCTGGCGCCGCCGGGGCTGACGCGGGTGCTGTTCGCCCCGGGCGGGTCGGAGGCGATCGAGATCGCGCTGAAGCTGGTGCGGGTGGCGAGCGGACGGCACAAGACGCTGTCGTTCTGGGACGCGTTCCACGGCGCCGGGTTCGGGGCGGCGAGCGTGGGCGGGGAGTCGCTGTTCCGCGACAGCCGGCTCGGACCGATGCTGGCCGGGGCCGAGCATGTCGCCCCGTTTGCCTGCTTCCGCTGCCCCTACGGCTTTCCGGCGCCGGGCGGGGCGCCCGATCTTGCCGCCTGCCGGATGGCCTGCGCCCGCGCGGCTGAATTTGTCCTGGGGCGGGAGCGCGATATCGGCGCGGTGGTGGCCGAGCCGGTGCGGGCGGTGCCGTACGTGCCGCCGCCCGGCTTCTGGCCGGAACTGCGCGGCGCCTGCGACCGCGCCGGCACCCGGCTGATCTTCGACGAAATCCCGGCCGGGCTCGGCAAAACCGGCCGCATGTTCGCCTGCGAGCATGCGGGAGTGGCACCCGACATCCTGGTGCTCGGCAAGGCGCTCGGCGGCGGTATGCTGCCGCTGGCGGCGGTGCTGGCGCGGGAGGATTTCGATGTGGCCGAGGATCTGGCGGTGGGCCACTACACGCACGAGAAGAACCCGATCCTCGCCGCGGCCGGACTGGCAACCCTCGATGTCATCCGCGACGAGGGGCTGGCGGAGCGGGCTGCCGACCTGGGCGCCCATGCGCTCGCGCGGTTGCGGGAAATCGCGGCGCGCCGGCCGATGATCGGCGATGTGCGGGGTCTGGGCCTGCTGATCGGGGTGGAACTGGTGCGGCCCGACGGCACGCCGGCGGTCGAGGCGGCGGAGGCGACCCTGTATGCGGCGCTGGCCCGCGGCCTCAGCTTCAAGGTGACGCAGGGCAGCGTGCTGACCTTGTCGCCGCCGTTGATCATCAGCCGCGCTGAGCTGGATCGCGCCCTCGATATCGTCACCGAGGCGCTGGACGAGGTGGCGGCGGCCCAGGGCTTGATCTGAGCGCGGGCCTCAATCCAGCGATTTGCGGAAACGCAGCACGCTCAGCGCCAGCATCCCCACCCCCAGCACGCCCATCGCGGTCAGCGCCGGCCACAGCACATCCACCCCGACTCCCTTGAGGAACACGGCCCGGATGACGACCAGATAGTAGCGCAACGGATTGAGCAGGGTGAACCATTGCAGCACCTGCGGCATGGCGGCGATCGGGAAGGCGAATCCCGAGAGGATGAAAAGCGGGTTCACCAGGAAGAAGTTCAGGGCAAACGCCTGCTGCTGGGTGCGCGCGAGGGTTGACAGCAACAGGCCGAAGCCGAGGGCGGCCACCAGGAACAGCGACGAGCCGAGCAGCATGACCAGCGGGCTGCCGACGAACGGAATGCGGAACCACAGCACGCCGAAAATGGTCACCAGGGCGACATCGGCCAGACCGATCAGGAAAAACGGCAGCGTCTTGCCGAGGATGAACTCGTATGGCCGGATCGGGCTCACCATGATCTGCTCGAGCGTGCCCACCTCGCGTTCGCGCACCACCGCGAGCGCCGTCAGGCTGACCACCTGAATGAGCGTCAGCGTGCCGATGACGCCGGGGATGAAGAACCAGCGATCGTCGAGCCCTTCGTTGAACCAGGGGCGTTCCCGCAGCGGAACGGCGGCGCCGGGGCCCCCCGTGCCGGTCGTTTGTGGCCAGGCATCCGCCATCGCCTCGGCCTGGAACTGCGCCACGATTAGGCTGACATAGCCGAGCGCGATCAGCGCGGTGTTTGAATTGGTGCCGTCAACCGATACCTGCAACGGCGCGGTCCGGCCATTGCCCAGCTTCTGCGCGAAACCGGCATGGATGACGAGGGCCACCACCGCACGGCCGGTGTCGATGGCGTGGGTGACCTGAAGCTGCGTCTGCGCGATGTCCACGATGTCGAAGCGGCCGGTGGCGATGAAATGCGAGACCAGGCTGCGGCTGGCCTGGCTGTGATCGAGGTCGAGCACCACCGTGGACACATGGTTGACCGTGAAGGTCGCGGCATAGCCGAACACCAGCACCTGAATGAGCAACGGCACGACGAGCCGAAACATCGCCCAGGGATCACGGCGGAGTTCGAGGAACTCCTTCACCAGCATGACGTGCAGACGCTCGAACATCGTCTAGTCCAGGCGCTTGCGGAAGGCGCGGGCGGCGATCCAGATGATGGCCGCCGCATACAGCACCAGCGCCAGGATCGGCACGGCCAGATCCAGAACCGTGCTGCCCTTGAGGAAAATCGCGCGCAGGATGGTCACGTAATAGCGGGCATAGACAATCAGGGTCGTCGCCTGGATCGCCGCCGGCATCTGATCGATCGGAAACGTGTAGCCCGACAGCAGGCTGGTCGGCAGCATGGTGAGCATGAGCGCGATCTGGCTGGCGCCGAGCTGGCTGCGGATGCGCACCGAGACGAGATAGCCGATGCCCATGACGACAATGGTGAACAGGGCGGTGGTCAGCAGCACGGTGGCGAGGCTGCCGCGAAACGGCACCTGAAACCAGAAGACGGCGGCGGCGAGGCAGAACGCCGCGTCAAACAGGCCGATCGCGAAATAAGGGATCAGCTTGCCGGTCATGACCTCGAGCGCGGTCACCGGGGTGGAAATAAGCTGCTCCATCGTGCCGCGCTCCCACTCGCGGGCGACGGTGAGCGAGGTGAGCTGGGCGCCGACCAGACCGAGGATGACCGCGACGACACCCGGAATGATGAAATTGCGGCTGTCCAGCCCCTCATTGAACCAGACCCGCGGCTGCAGATCGACGCTGCCGACGCCGGGCGGCCGGGTGCCGTGCGCGGCGGCCCAGCGTGCGGCGAAATCGGCGGTCACCAGCGCGATCACGCCCTGGGCGTAGCCGGTGGCAATGGTCGTCGTGTTGGCATCGGTGGCATCGAACACCGTCTGCACCTCGGCCTTGCCGGTGCTGGCCAGCACCCGGGAGAAATTCACCGGAATGGTGACCGCGCCGATGCAGGTGGCGCGGTTCATGGCATCGCGCACCGCCCGCTCGTCGTTCAAATTGCGGACGACGACGAACCAGTCGGAGGCGACGAACCGCTCCACCAGCGCGCGGCTGGTCTGGCTGTGTTCCTGATCATAGACGCAGAGCGGCACGCGCCTGATGTCGAGGCTGACGCCGTAGCCGAGCAGCACCATCTGCAGCAGCGGCATCAGCAGGGCGATGGCGAGGCTGCGCGGGTCGCGCCAGACCTGCAATGTCTCCTTGAAGGCGATCGCGAACAGGCGGCGCAGGTTCATGCGCCGGCAGCCGCCGCCGGCGGCCGGGAAACGAGTTGGACGAACACGTCCTCCAGGCTCGGCGTGATGGGGCGCGGCGGACCGGCGGTGATGCCGTGCCGGGCCAGCAGCGGCGGCAGATCGGCGGCGGCGCTGGCCTGCTGCACCAGCACATGCAGCCGGTCGCCGAAAATCGATGCATCAATGATTCCGGGCGCCTGCCGCAGCGCCAGCAGCGCCGCGCCGAGCGCCGAACACTCCAATTCGAACAGCGCGCCGCCCAGTTCGCGCCGGCGCAGTTCCCCCGGACTGCCGATCGCCACCAGCCGGCCGGCGTTGATCAACGCGATCCGGTTGCAATATTCCGCCTCGTCCATGTAATGGGTCGAGACCAGAATCGTGACGCCTTCCGACGCCAGATGGTGGATCAGGTCCCAGAACAGCCGGCGCGCCTCCGGCTCGACCCCCGAAGTGGGCTCGTCGAGGAACAGCACCGGCGGCCGGTGCAGGATGGCGCAGCCGAGCGCGAGCCGCTGTTTCCAGCCGCCGGCGAGGGTCTGCACCAGCGTGTCCTCGCGCCCTTCCAGCCCCGCCATGGCAACGGCGAGGCGCATGCGCGCATCGATCTCGTGGCGCGGCACCCGGTAGAGGCCACCGAAAAAGCGCAGGTTCTCGCGCACGGTGAGGTCGCCGTAGAGGGAGAATTTCTGCGACATGTAGCCGATATGCGCGCGCACCGCATCCGGCTCGCGGCCGACATCGAAGCCGGCCACCCAGGCGCGGCCGGCGCTCGGCTGCAGCAATCCGCACAGCAGGCGGATGGTGGTGGATTTGCCGGCGCCGTTCGGGCCGATGAAGCCGACGATCTCGCCCTTGGCGATGGTAAGGTCGAGCCGGTCCACCGCGGTGAAGCTGCCGAATTTCTTGGTCAGCCCCTGGGCAATCACCGCCGGTCCATCATCGGTCATGCCGGGCTGCCCGATCCGACCAGGGCGACGAACACATCCTCGATGCCCGGCTCGATCCGGGTGATGTCGGCATCCGCAATGCCCTGCCCGGCAAGCCTCGCCCGCAATTCGGGCGCCCGGCGGTCGGCATCGTCCACCCGGACATTGACGCGGTCGCCCATGAGCAGCCGGCCGAGCACGCCGGGCGCCCCCTCCAGCGCCGCATGGGCGGCGCGTGCGTCGGCCGTCACCACTGCGAGCAGCGCGCCTTGCATCGCCTGCTTCAGCCGCGCGGGTGTGTCGCAACGGCGGATCGCGCCGGCATGCAGCAGGGCGAGGCGCGAGCAGCGCTCGGCCTCGTCCATGTAGGCGGTGGAGAGCAGGATGGTGACGCCCTGCTCGCGCAGGCCATAGAGGATGCCCCAGAAATCGCGGCGGGAGACCGGGTCCACGCCGGTGGTGGGCTCGTCGAGCAGCAGCACCCGGGGGGTATGGATCAGCGCGCAGACCAGGCCGAGCTTCTGCTTCATGCCGCCGGAGAGTTGCCCGGCCAGCCGCCGGCGGAACGGCAGCATGCCGGCGGCGGCCAGCAATTCCTGGCTGCGGTCGCGGCGCACCCGGGCGGGCACCGCGAACAGCGTGGCGTAGAAGAAGATGTTCTCGGCGACCGTCAGGTCCTCATAAAGGCCGAAGCGCTGCGGCATGTAGCTGAGCAGCGGCTTGGCGCGCTCCGGATCGGCGACGACGTTGATGCCTTCGAGGCGGATCTCGCCGGCATCGGGACGCAGCACGCCCGCCAGCATGCGCATGATGGTGGTTTTGCCGGCGCCATCCGGGCCGACCAGGCCGAATATCTCGCCGTGCCTGACCGCGAGGTCGATGCCCTGCACCGCCGCCACCGGACCGAAGCGGCGGACCAGACCGCGTGCCAACACCGCGACCTCCCCCGCCGGGTCGGTCACGGCCCGGGCGGCAGCAAGGGGATGCTGGCATCGGCCGGCATGCCCGGCAGCAATTCATGCGTCGGGTTATCGATGTCGATGCGGATCCGATAGACCAGCGTCACCCGCTCGGCGTGCGTCTCGACGGTCTTCGGGGTGAACTCCGCCTCCGGCGAGATGAAGCTGATGCGGCCGCGATAGGTCTTGTCCGGGTAGGTGTCGGTCGTCACCTCGGCCGCGCCGCCGAGGCGGACTTTGCCGATATCCTGTTCGTTCACGTAGGCGCGCAGCCAGACATGGTCGAGATCGTCCAGGGTGAAGATCGCCACCCCCGGGCCGGCCAGTTGGCCCAGTTCGGCCTCACGCACCGCGATCACGCCCGCGAAGGGCGCGCGCAGGGTCGTGTAGCCGAGGGTGATCTCGTCGAGCCGGAGCTTTTCCGCCGCCGCCGCTTCGTTGGCGCGGGCCAGGGCCACATTGGTGACCGCCACCTGCACCATGGCCTGATCATGCGCAAGGATCGCCGCCGATTGCTGCGCCGCGGTCCGGGCGAGGTCGCGCGCCTGCACCGAGGTCGCCGCGGTTTTCACCAGCGCCTCCTGCCGCCTGTCGTCACGCTGCTTCTCGGCGAGATCGAACTGGTCGCTGTCGACGCTGCTTTGCGCGGCGGCCAGGCTGCGTTCGTTGACGGCAATTTGGGCCGCGGCAACCTGCTGGTTGGCACGGTCGATCTCGACCTGCTGGCGATAGAGCCGGTCATCGACGCGCGCCAGCAGCGTATCGCGGGCGACATAAGCGCCCTCATCGAACGGCAGGTCGATGATGGGCGCCTGCACCTGGGTGAAACTCAGGACGCTCTGGTGCGCCTCGATGTTGCCGGAGACGATGATGCGGCCAGGAGTGGCAGGCGCGCCGAACAGCGAAGCCGGCCAGCGCCAGAGGCTGTAGCCGCCGGCCGCGAGAACGAGGATGACAGCACAGAACAGCAGGGCGCGGCGGGAACGGCTCATGAGTCCCTCTTTCCGCAGCGGCCTCGGAACCTTCGGCATTCGCGACGAAATGGCGGCGCCGGTCGGGACCGAACCGACGACGTCCTGAATGCCATCCTGAACCGCCACCATGCGAGAACATACCGGTTAGATGACGCCAGCCGTCAACTCAAGAGGTTGCGCCGCTCGGCGAGGGAAATCCTGCCCTGTCGCTCTGCCTGCGCGCATTCACGGCGGAGAATGCTATCCTTCTCAGCCAACAGGACGCTGATGGCTGTTCGATGCGCGCTCGGATGTTCATGCTCGCCGTGGCTCTGCTGGCGCTGGCCGGGTGCGCCGCGAGCGCGGGCCGGGTCGGCGTGCTGTCCGGCGGCGAACCGCGCTCCTACAAGCTGGTCGCGCCCCCCGAAGGCGATGGCACGCCGCGTCCGCTGGTGATCGCCCTGCATGGCTGGCTCGGCACCCCGGAGCAGATGGCCAGCATGTCGGGCCTGTCCGCCGCCGCCGCGAGGCTTGGGTTCGCTGTCGTCTACCCGGAAGGCGAGTGGCGCGCCTGGGGGATCGATCCGTCCAGCCCCCGCGGCGCGGCCGACGCGGCCTTCCTGGCGGATGTGGTGGCGGATGTCGCCGCCCGGATTCCGGTCGATCCGGCGCGGGTCAGCGTGGTCGGCTTCTCGAATGGCGGCTTCATGGCCCAGGCGCTCGCCTGCTCAGGCCGTGTGCGGCTGGCGGGCGTCGCCGTGGTCGCATCGGGTCTGGCCGCGTCGGCGGCGGCTTCCTGCCGGCCGGATGTCGCGGTGCCGTTCCTGCTGATCGCGGGAACCGACGACCCGGTCGTCCCCGTCAATGGCACCGGCACCGGCCAGGAACGCATCCTGGCGGCGAACGAGACGCTCGCATTCTGGGCTACCGGGAACCGCTGCAACGGCTTCGACTTCGCCGGCGCCGAATCCCGGGAGCCGGGCGTTACCATCCTGCGGGCGATCGGCCGGCACTGCCGGGGCGGCGACACCGAGGGCTGGTTCGTTCAGGGAGCCGGGCATGGCTGGCCGGGCAGTGATGTCGGCTATCCGGAATTCCTCGTCGGCCGGCGGACATCGGCAATCGACGCGACATCCGTCGTGGTCGATTTCCTGCTCCTTCAGGCCGCCGCGCCGTCACGGATCGGCGGCCGATAGGCTGTGACGGTGCCAGCCATGGGAGGCATGCTGGCACCGCAGCATTGATGCGCCAGGATCAGGCGGAGGTCGGCTGTTGCTGGGACGATGCATTTGCCTCGCGGTCATTGTGCGAAACGGCGGCGCTATGCCGCGCCGAATTTTCACCGGCTGCAGCGCCGGAAGAGTGTGGACCGGACATGACCCAGTCCGTCACCATTTTCGCCCAGAGTTGGTTGTTGTATGTCGACATGTAACATCTCCCCAGTTGCCGAGACGCCATTGCTTGATGATGGAAGGTTGTTCCCCCATTAAGGCGGCTCTAGGGCGAATTTATGAAATATTCGGCGCCGGGGACGACGTTTGGGTGAGCGACATGGCTGGCAAAGCCGCTGGTCGCCGGCCGGGCGGGAACCTTATGGCCGGCATCCCGCATCGCGTCGCCCACCAGGAAGGCGGGCTCAGGGATTGGGATGAAGATTTACCGGTTGGTGCGGCGCCAGGCTGTAATAGAGATACTGAGAGCCGATCACGCCGAGGGCGATGCCGAGAACTTCGCTCAGTTCAAGTCCGGGCGAGGCGATGACCAGACCGATCAGCACGCCCGCGCCCACGAAGGCCAAACGCGGATCGATTTTGCTCACGTCCGGGAACGCGAGCGGCGCCGGCGCCAATTCATCGCCCGAAGACGCCATCTGCTGCGCATTCGGGACCGACGGATTCACCTGCTCGGAGGCCGCATACGCATTGGCGCCACATCCGATCATCAGCCAGATCGCGACGCATACGCCCAGGATGAACTTGCCCATCTTCGCCGCCTCCGGATAACACCGACATTGTATGGTGTTCGAGGGGCGGCCAGAATGCAACAGGCCGTGCCAACCTGCCCAGGGCAATCGGGTGAAGGAAGGCCAGGGCTCTGCCCTGGACCCGCCAAGGGCCGAGAGGCCCCTGGACCCCATCACTTGAAGGGTTTTGGGAAGAGGGGGGTGAGGAGATGCTGCGGCTCCTCCTCACCCCCCTCTTCCCAAAACCCTTAAAACGAATGGGTTCTAAGGGCTCCGCCCTTAGCGGGGTCCAGGGGCAGAGCCCCTGGCCTTCCTTCACCCGATTGCCCTGCCAACCTGCCTCGCCCCGTTATCCGGCCGCCCGCTCACGGAACGTGTGTCGGCATGAAGGAAACCCCTGTCAGGAACCGGGAACCGCCACTTTATTTCTGCTCATAGACGTAGGGAATCAGTCCCTTCTGAACCGCAACTTCCTGAATGGCAGGCGGCAACTGCCGCGCATCGACAATCGACCCGTTCCATTGGATCAGCCAAACCGTGGGGCTGTCGGCGAACCGGCTCGGCAGCGTCCTCCACATCCTCCACGTCCCCGCCAATCGAAATATCGACCCAATTCCGCCGGAATGCGTGGCGGATCGCCTCGATGGCCTCGACGGCGGCCATATCGATCAGGGCGCTTACCGCGAATCCGTTGGTGGAGGGGGCCGCCTGGACATGATTGTTCAACATTTCCACCAGAACGCCGACACAGTCATGAGGGATGTGACGGGCGCAAATCCGCCCGCGCGACGCTGCACGGCCCCCTCGCCGGCACGGCGTTCTATGATTGCTGATCTTGGCAGCATGGCGCACAAGGTCGCGGTGGCCTGGGAAACCTCCGGGCCGATCCGTCCGCAACCCAGCAATGCTTGCCCCGCCGCGGTCGTCACGACGGTGCGGACAACACATAAAAGGAACAGGACTATGTTCGACGAGGACTCGCTGTTCGTCCGCGCCTTCGGCTGGTTCCTGAAGCCGGCCTTGATGGGCATGCTGGGCTGGCTGCTGGTCTGGATCGCCGGGGCGGGCCTGCATGGCGTGGCGGCCTATGCCGCGCTCGGCGCCGCCATGGCCTATGCGCGCGCCGGCTTCGGCTGGCCGCCGAACAACAACGACTGGGCGCCGCTGGCCGGCATCCTCTGGCCGTTGGTGGCCCTGCGTGACGTCATTCCGCATATCCTCGGCAAGCCCGAGCCGGAAATCCTGCCGCTGCCGGCCGACCTGTCGACCGCCGATTTAACGACCAACGTCGCCTTCCTGGACCCGCCGCGCCCTCGCCGCGCGGCCTGAACGCAAGCGGCGAGGGGCCGGCCTCGCCGCCGCTGATGCGGAACCGGGTGGCGCGCTCATTCCGCCAGGGCGAGAGCCGCCAGATGGGCCGCGTCGGCGGCGGGGTGCGCGCGGGACACGCACGCATGCATCACCGCAACGCCAAGCACCGACGGCAACACGCAAAGCGACGGCACCGGCGACCAGATGGCCACGCACGCCGCCACGAGAATCCCGGCGACCACGCCGGAATCCCACGCCGCCTCGAGCGTGAGGTGAAAGCCGTAAGCCCGGCCGGATGCCGTGGCCCGCCCGTAGATGACGCTCATGATGACGGGGATATAGAACGCCTGGACCGCCGCACCGGAGAGGGCCGCGATCACGGAGAGGGTCGGCGACCCGAAGGAAAAGGCGCGCAGCAGCACGCTGCCGGCCGTCACCACCGAGGCGAGCACCAGGTAACGCCGCCGCTTCCCCCGGTCCAGGGCGCGTCCGCAGACCAGCGAGGCCACCGCGGAGGCAATGGCGGCCGCCGCCCCCGTCCATCCGAAGGCCTCGTAGCTCGAGCCCAGGGCATCGAACAGCACCAGCGCCCACGCCATGATGAAGCCGGAGCAGATCCAGCCATCCATGGCGAACAGAATGGCCGAGAGGCGGTCCGCGCCGCTCAGCGCCTGCCGCAGCGACGGCACGGGTCCCGCCGCGATGTCGGCCATCAGCAGCACCGGGACGACACCAAGAAGGCACATCGCGGCCGATGTCGCGAACGCCGCCCCGGGACCCACGCGGGCCAACAGCGTGCCCGCCAGCACCGGACCGGCGACGGACATCAGCGTCGTCACCGCCTGGCGCAGGCCGATCTGGCGGCCACGGGCGGCCTCGGCGCAGGTTGCTGCCGTCACGGCATGGTGCAGCGGCCAGTAGCAGGCCTCGGCGACCGCCGAGATCAGAATCCAGCACACCAGCCCCGAAGCTGAACCGGCGCCGATCAGGGTGAAAAACTCGAACGCACACAGAACGGTTCCGATCGCCAGCGCCCGCCGGTAGCCGACGCGGCGCACGATGCCGATCCCAGCGAAACGGAGGAAGAACCGCACGCACATGATACCGGCATAGGCGGCGAGGGCCTCGGGCAGGCTGAAGCCAACCTTGAGCAGGTAGACGCCGGCGAATGCGCCGCCGGAGGCCCATGCGAGCTGGATGAACGCAAGATGCACGAGCATCAGCATGAACGGCGTTGGCTTGGTCACAGGATATCCCGTCGGGTGCGGACGCGCCGAGGGTAGCATGCGGCACCGGGAAGGCCGCGCACACACCGCAGGGGTGGAACAATGCCGCGCGGCCATGGTCATCAAGAAAAAATTCTGTCTGCGATCAGCCTTCGACTATCTGAACGCCGGAAAGGCGCATATTCTTCGCGATACAGGAACTTCGGAAGCCCCACGCGGATCGAGCACGAGCAGGAGTTGGACGATGCCGACCGCGCCGAGGCCGTCGACGCGGATGAACGGGACGGTGACGAGGACCCGGCCAGCGCCTTCATCGACCCGCCCGCCCTCGTCGCGGTACGCGGGAAACGCTTCGGCATCGCTCGACCCGAGACGGTATGGTTTGCCCGGCGCGACACACTCGCCGCAATGAGGCCATGACTTCTGACGCGGACCGGATCGTGGGCCTGTATCGACGCCATGCCAGCGCATGGGTTCGTGGCCGCGGCAAGCAGTTGTTCGAGCGAGGCTGGCTCGACCGATTTCGCAATTTTTTGCCTGCGAACGGCACCGTGCTCGACATCGGATGCGGGTCCGGCGAACCCATCGCTCGCCACATTATCGAACTGGGATATAATTTGACGGGCATAGATTCGGCGCCGGAGATGATCGCTATCTGCAAGGACAGGTTTCCCGGCGCGCAGTGGCGCGTCGCGAACATGCGGACCTTGTCCTTGAGGCGCGTCTTCGACGGCATCCTCGCCTGGGACAGCTTTTTCCACCTGTGCCACGATGACCAGCGCCGAATGTTTCCCGTCTTCCGGAAACATGCCGCCCCAGGCGCCGCGCTGATGTTCACCAGTGGCCCGTCGCACGGCGAAGCAATCGGAACGTATCAGGGCGAACCGCTGTACCACGCAAGCCTGGACGGCGCCGAGTACCGCGCCCTGTTGAATGAGAATGGATTCGAGGTCATCGGACACATCATCGAGGACCGGGCTTGCGGCCTGCATACGATCTGGCTCGCGCGGCTGAAGGCCGATATGGATCATTGAGGTCGCGGCTTCGCGGCCAGATGGTCCGGGCGGCTGACGACGCCGTGTGTCGGGCATGGTCCCTGTCAGGCAGGCGGTTGCGTGGCCGATGGCGATCGCTGTCAGCTGGCGGCCCATCCCTGGCCTTGCCTTTCGCTTGTCGTCGCGCCTATGGCGCACGCCGGTTGCCTGGCGCGGCATCGCCATCCAGGACCCGTGCCACGATCGCCGCGACAAGCTCGGGCAGCACGGTAAAGGCATAGGCGGTGTCCACGCGTTCGAGCCTTGTGTGGTAATCGCGTCCCCAGGGGCCGGCGTTGACGATGGGAATATGGCCCAGCGCCGGCCCGTCCGGCCAGGGCAGGCCGGCGCCCCAGCAGGGCGTATCGCGGGCAATCGCCGGGATCGCCGCCGCGTCGGCCTGACCGAAGAAGCTCATGTCGGAAATGCCGGGAAACCAGGCGCAGGTGCCGATCGGCACGCCATGGCGCGCGCCGACGGCGGCTGCGGCCTGGCGGGCCGCCGCGGCGAGCCGGACAGCGGCGGAGTTGGTTCCCAGGGCGGCCGGCAGGTAGGGAAGCGAGGCAAACCCCAACACCACCGCCGGTCCGCCATATCCCGACGGCGCCCAAAGATGTTCCGTGAGGCGGCGGCACTGCTCGGGCAGGTCGAGTTCCGCCGCCGCCAGTTCGACGGCGAGCGCATCGAACCCGCAAGCCGCCTCCGGCCGGCGCGCCAGCACCGCCGCGCGCAGCGCGGAGAAGGTCATGACCGGCACCTCCGGCACCGCGCTGCCGCCAAGGGCCGCTTGCCGGCGCGCCGCCAGCGCCGCCATCGCCGCCTGCGTCGCGCGCCCGGCGATGGCGCGGACAGCTTCCATCACCTCCGCCGGCCCCTGCCGGTGGCAGGCGACGTTCCAGAACATCCAGACCGCTTCCGGCATGGTCACGTCGTAACCGGCCTTGGTGTCGCGCATGCCGAGCAGGGTGGGGCCAGCGGTGACCTCGTCACCGGTATGCTCGACCAGTTCAGGCGCCCATTCCATCGCCGCGGCGATGGCGCCCGCCAGCGCGCCGGCGCCAATACCGGCGAAACTGTCGGCGGCGTGGGCGGCGCGGCCGACCACCAGCGCGCTCGGCAGCAATTTTCCCACGCTACCGAAGGCGATCCGGCGCCCGGCGCGGCCATCCCCCGGGTCGCACATCGCATCGAGGTTGATGGCGGCGCGGATTGCCAGGCCCCGGCTGGCGGCGATGCCCTGCAGGGCCGGCGCGGCGGCGCGGGCGCCGGCGGAATTGGCCTCCTCGTCCGGCACCGCGAGGAATAGCAGGTTACCGGCCCGCCGCGGGCCGGCGGCGAAAGCCTCCAGCACCGCGAGCGCCGCCGCCAGCCCCGCCTTCATGTCGAGCAGGCCGCGTCCGGGCAGGAACCCGGCGGCAAGGTCGTCGCGCGCCTGCTGCTCCGCGGCGGTTTGCGGTTCGGCCAGGCGGGCCAGCAGCGCCGGACGCAGCGCCTCGGGGTCGAGGGCGAGCGGGCGCAGATCGCCGTAGTCACCGGTGTGCACGGTGTCGAAATGGCCGGTGAGCAGCACCGTGTCCGCACCGCTCCCACGCACCAGGGCGGCGACGCAAGCGCGGGGGAACGAACCGCCGGGTACCGGGAGCGTCCATATCTCCGCCGCGGCCAGGGCGGGGCTGGCGCGCAGCCGGTCGGCGAAACGCGTGGAAAATGCGGCTTCGTCGGCGGTGCCGGTGACGCTCGGAATGGCGGTCAGCGCGAGCGCCCAGGCGCGGGCGGCGTTCGGATCGGGTGCGAGGGGCGGCATGGCGGCGGTTCCTACCCTGAGCCCCTTGTGCGGTCGACCCTCGGTCGAGTCGGATGAGGCGGCCGTCTATGCTGGCAGGGAAACCGCAAGATACCCTGCGTGCCAAAGGCTCCCCCATGACACTTTCCCGCCGCACCCTGATTGCCGTGATCGCCGCCTTGCCCGCGCGCGCCGTCGCGTCGTCCTGCTGCGGCCCGATCACCGCCGACGGCGCCCGTCTCGCCGCCTTCCTCGACGGCACCGGCGTCGACCATCTCTGGCTGCCGCATTTCAAGGTGAACTGGCAGACCGGCGCCACGATCGCGGCCTGGAATGATGGTCGCCCCCACACCCACTGCTCCGCTTTCGTGGCCAGTGCGGCCATGCGGCTCGGCATTTACGTCCTGCGCCCGCCGGAGCACGGCCCGACTCTCCTGGCCAACGCCCAGATGGGCTGGCTGCGCAGCCCGGCGGCCGTCGCCGGGGGCTGGCAGCCTCTGCCGGACGTCACCACGGCGCAGACCCGCGCCAATCTGGGCGATCTTGTCCTCGCCGCCTTCGAGAATCCGGACCCTCAGAAACCCGGCCACATCGCCATCGTCCGCCCGGGCGATATCGACACCGCGGCGCTGCTGGCGGACGGCCCCTTCGTCATCCAGGCCGGCGGCCATAACGCGCTTTCCGTGCCGTTGGCCCGCGGCTTCGCCAACCACAAGGGCGCCTGGGTCGGCGGCTGGGTGCGCTTCTTCGCGCATGCGGTCGGCTGGGCAAGCCTCTGACAAGGGCCTGGCATATCAGGAAATTGCAGAGGGCTTGTAACCGTAAAGCCAGTCTTCAAAGGCGATCTGACCCGCGTTTGCCTGCTCCAATATGCCGCGCGAGAAAATTTCATTATCCGTGTCATAGTATCTGCTGCCCTGGAGCGCGCTGCGGGCATGAATGATTTGCGAACGAGGGATGCGGCTGCTTTCATAATGCGCAAGTGCTTCCGCAATGCCGGGCTGAACGGCAAGAAACCGGGAGAGTTCCCACGCATCTTCAAAAGCCGAATTGGCCCCCTGCCCTAACGATGGCACCATGGCGTGCGCCGCATCGCCCAACAGCGTGACTGCGCCGCTGCTCCAACGCGTCAAAGGAATCCGGTCTTCGATCTGGCGTTCGACGATTTCCTCAGGCGGTGTCGCCGCCAAAACCGGCCCGACCGGGGGCGCCCAGCCCGCAAACATCTCCACCACCCGATTTTTAACCGCCGCCGCGTCATCTGGCAGGGATTCATCGGGCGACAGCGCGCCGGCACTCCAGAATATATATCCGCCGCCCACGTCAAAGAGCGCGAAGTTCTTACCGTCTGAGCCGGCGATGAAAGTAACTTCATTGGGAAGCAGCAATTCATGCTGAAACTGAATGACGCCACGCCAGGACAACCGCCCGGCATAGCGGGGAGGACCGTCAGCGATCAGAACCTCCCTGACTTTGGAATTGATCCCATCGGCGCCGATAAGCAGGTCTGCCGTTGCCGTTGCGCCATTGTCGAAATGAACTGCGATCTTATCGCCTTGTTGTTCGAATCCGACCAATCTGTGGCTCAGGTTGATAATTTCGGGCGGAAGGAAGTCCGCCAGGGTCTTTTGCAGATATGACCAGCGGATGTTCAGCATCGGTTGTTCATATTTGTCCACGAAGGTGATTGCAATCTTCGTGATCAATTCTCCGGTCGATTTCCGCAGATTGACGCTCTGGGCCTGGCAACCTGTTTCCATGAGATTTGTGACGATGTCGGGATCGATCGCCGCAAGCGCTTTCAGGCCGTTGGGGGCAAGCGACAGGCCCGCACCGATGGGCCGCAATTCGCGCGCTTTTTCGTAAATCCGTGCGTCGATGCCTTGCTTGCGGAGCGCGATTGCAACAGCCAATCCACCCAACCCGGCGCCGATGACAACAACTTTCTTTGTCAAGTTGTACCCTCCCCTGTTGCCAGGGCAATCGGGCGAAGGAAGGCCAGGGCTCTGCCCTGGACCCGCTAAGGGCGGAGCCCTTAGAACCCATTCCTAAAGTGATGGGGTCCAGGGCAAAGCCCTGGCCTTCCTTCAGCCGATTGCCCTGCCCCTGTTGCTGATCCTTTAATTGAAGCTCGCGCGCCAATTGTATTGGATAACATGCTGGCACGTCTCGATGGGCTGCTTCCCCGCCATCAATAAACGGTGACCGACCACAGGTCTGACCGACGCCACCCTTCACCGAAAATGGTGCGGCCGTGCTTCACTGGGCGATGGGCGGCGGCGACGCCGCGGCGCCTTGCTCGGGATGCTGGCCACCGTTCTCGGCCGCAACGGTTGGCTTGGCCGGATGGGTCGCGGACCACCATTCGCTGACGGTCACGAACTGGTAGCCGCGGGCCGCGCCCTCGCGAAGGATGGTCGGCAGGGCCTCGGCGGTGGCGCTGCGAACGGAATGCAGCAGGATGACCGCACCGGGGTGCAGGTGGGACACCACCGCGTCCACCACCTGCGGCGCCGTGCGTCCGGCTTGCCAGTCCTTTGGGTCCACGTCCCACCGGATGGTATCAAGCTGGAAGCGGGCGGCCTCGGCCACGACACGCGCGTCGCACGCGCCCTGCGGCGGGCGGAACCAGGCAATCCGGGCATCCGGTATCGCCATCTTCAAGGCCGCCACCGAACTGGCCATGTCGGTATGAAGTTCGGCGTCAGTCATCCGCGACATGGCGCGGTGCAGGTAGCCGTGCGGGCCGATTTCGTGTCCTTCGGTCGCGATCTGTCGCGCCCCGTCCGGATGGCGCTCCACGTGCAGGCCGATGAGGAAAAAGGTGGCGTGCACCCCGGCTTCACGAAGGGCCTCGAGCACTTTCGGGGTGTTGACCGTATCCGGGCCGTCGTCGAACGACAGGGCCACCAGATTGTGTCCGTCCGCGGTCAGGTAGTCCCCCGGCGCATACGCCACGGGTGCCGCAGGATGGAGATACGGGTTGAATTGATGCGTCGGCAGGTCGGCTGTCGGCTTCGAGGTGAACCCGCTGCGATGAACATGGGACACACGATGCATGCCACTGCCCATCAGCGGCGCGACGGCGGGTTCAGGGGCCGCCGCAAGCGCCGGTGGGATACAAACGGCCATGGCCAGCAGGGCGCCAAGGAGACGGGGGAGGATCATGGGGACGCCTCGCGGGGGCCGAGCGTGCTGGCGAAACCGATTCGGTCGCCATAGGTAACAAGACATGTTTCGTAAGGAGCAAGATTTCAAGGTAGATATAACCGGAATCGCAAAGAACCGCCCGTTTATTCCGGGGGTGCAGCCGCGACGCCCGGGCATCAGCCGATCAGACAGGGTCTCGGTGCCGGGCGCTCAGCCATGCGACGACGACGGCAGCGCGCGGATGACTCTGCAGCGTCATGCCGTTCTTGCGAATTTGACAGGAATATCGGCCAAGTTTTTGAAAAGATGGTGGAGCCAATCTCCACCGAACTGCCCCCGTAGGCCCCCAACCGCCCCCGCAACAGACCCCGAGAAAGCTGAGTGATCCCATACATATCTGATTTCCGCCTTCGCCAAGTTCCGCTTGCCTACGCTACGGAAGCGGCATAAGGTTTAGGGGAGAGCGGAAGGGATATCCCTTCCTCTCCCCTATTCGCGGAGGGCGCGGCGATGCCTCGGAAAGCGGCGGGTCTGACAGCAACCAAGGTCGAGAAGGCAAAGCCGGGCCGCTATGGCGACGGCAATGGTCTCTATCTTCTTGTGCGCCCTGACGGTGGCCGCTGGTGGCTGTTCCGCTATGTCCGCGCCGGCAAGATGCGTGAAATGGGCTTAGGCCGGGCGCCGGGCCGGACCGCCGACGCTGGCGCCGTCACTCTTGCCGAGGCTCGGCTGAAGGCCGGCACGCTGTTCAAGCTGGTCCGCGAGGGGATCGACCCCCTTGACCAGCGCGAGGAGAAGAAAGCCGAAGCGCGGGCGGCGGTGCAGCGCGAAGCGGTGCAGCGGATCACATTCCGCTCGGTGGCCGAGAAGTACGTCGCCGCCCACGAAGCAAGCTGGCGGAACGACAAACACATATATCAGTGGAACCAGTCTCTTGGTTCCTATGTGTTCCCTCATCTGGGCGACCTGCCTGTGGCCGAGGTGGAAACCGGGCATGTTGTCGCGGCCCTGGAGCCGATCTGGACCGCCAAGCCAGAAACGGCAACGCGCGTCCGCGGCCGCATTGAGGCCGTGCTCGACTATGCCAAGGCTCTCGGCTGGCGCACCGGCGAGAACCCGGCACGCTGGCGCGGGCACCTGGCGAACCTGATGCCGGCGCGGAAGAAGATAGCAGCGGTCGAGCACCACGCGGCGCTCCCCTGGCAGCAGATCGGCGCCTTTATGGCCGAACTACGCGAGCGGGCCGGCACCGCCGCCCTGGCCCTGGAATTCACCGTCCTGACCGCGGCCCGGACAGGCGAGACGCTGGGTGCGCGCTGGACCGAGATCGACTTGACCGAGGCGGTGTGGACGGTCCCGGGCACCCGCATGAAAACCGCGCGGGAACATCGCGTGCCGCTGACCGACGCCGCCCTGGCCGTGTTGCGCCAAGCGGCAGAGATGCGCACCAGCAACGCCGCCGACGCCTACGTGTTCCCCGGGCAGCGCCCCGGCGCGTCCCTCTCGCAGATGGCGTTGATGATGTTGATGCGCCGGATGGGTAAGGGCGACTTGACGGTTCACGGTTTCCGGTCCGCCTTCCGCGATTGGGCGGCCGAGCGCACCAGCTACGCACGCGAGGTGGCCGAGGCCGCGCTGGCGCACATCGTGGCCGACAAGGTGGAAGCCGCCTACCGGCGCGGTGACCTGTTCGAGAAACGGCGCCGGCTGATGGACGATTGGTCGACGTTCTGCACCCGCCCGGCGGCGGAGGGCGGCACCGTCACGCCGATCCGCGCCGCCGGCTGACCAATCCGCGCCCGGCCGGTTGCCGGGCAATCAAGGGCGGACCGGCGGGTGCGTCCAACACCGCGCCGGTCCTGACCCGCAGATCGTGAAGGGTCACGACCATGCAGGCTACCGTCAATAATATCACGCCAGCCGACCCGGGCACCGGACCCGGCGCAATTGATGCCCGCCTCGCTGATCTGAGCGTGGCGGCGGGGCTGCTGCACCACCTGGCGGCGTCGCCGTTGCAGATCGAGCCGGCCGAACTGGATTTCCTCGCCGACCAAATGGCGGCGGGCATACAGGCTATCGCCGCGGACCGGGCAGCGGACCGGGCCGGCCCCGATGCCGATCTGGTGCGAATTTGCGCCCAGCACATCGCCAACCGGGACGCCTACAACCGCGACGGCGGGCGGCTGGAGCTTGAGGCGGACCCGTTGTGGCTGGCCTATGAGCGCACCCGCGACGCTATCGATAATGCCAGCCCGCAGACCATGGCGGGGCTGGTGGCCAAGGCCCGCGCAGCCAAGGCCGAGGCCCGCCGCCTGGACGGCACCGAAGAACCGGAAGGAACCGTGGCCGCCGCCTGGGCGTTCGATCTGGCGAACGATCTGTTGCGCCTGCATGGGGAGATGGCACCATGAACGGATCGTTCACCCCCACCCGCCGCACCCTGCTGGCCGGCGCTGGCGCCGCTGCTGCGGTTCCGGCTGCTGCTGCATCGCCCGGGGCTGACAGCGCGCTGATCGCGATGTGCGCCGCGTTCCTGCAGCGTGAGCGGATCGGCCGGGCACTCAGCGCGCAGGCTGACGGCATGCCCAAGGGTCCAGCCCGCGACGCGGTGGAGGCGCGCCACGACGAAGCGACCGCGAATTACCACGAACGGCTCGACAACATTATCGACACGCCAGCTGTCACGCTGGCGGGCGCACGCGCCAAGGCCGAAGTAGTTCTAAGCTGGTGCCAATTCGACCGGGATGGCTGGCCGCTGCCGTGCGACGCGCCGGTCTGGTCATTGGCGAACGACGTATTGCGGCTGGCGGTGCGGTCATGATGCCAGCCCCATCGGTAGACCTGGCGCTGTGCTTGCTGGCCGCTGAAGTCGTCAAACTGACAGAGACCGGCCAGACCCTCCGTTCGGCGATCCTGACAGCGCGGGGCGGTGACGCGGACCGCTTTGAGACCCTGATTAACGCTGCGGCTGATTTGGTCGACGTTTGGCAGCACGTGCGGACCCAGTTGCGCTTGCTGCGGCCATACACCGCGAAAGGCCGACAGACGAAGCTGCGGGCGATGGCAGCGCGCATTGCGCACCCGCGACGCGGGCGGGCGGCGTGACGAAGGCAACGAAGGGGGCGGGCGCAGGCTCGCCCCCTGACCGCAGCTTGGACCCCGACGTTTCGAACGAAGAATGGGCAAAGGAGATCGCGCGACGGGAAGCGGAGCTTCGGCCAACAGAATTGGAATTTGGTCCATGCACGGCGCCGATGCCGGCCGCACCTGTCAATGCATTCGGTAAACGGCCCGCTGCGCCGCGGAGGGGAGTTGTCGTCAATAAGGACAAGATCGACGCGCGGAAGGCTATCAATATGGGCCGGCGGAGTGCTGGAGGCACCGACATGGACGGCGCTGCGCTGCTCCTAAAGGCCGTTGCTGATCCAGCGTCAGGCGTCCGCATAGAACTGCCCGGCGGCACGACGCTGGAGAACGCGAAGCCAAACATGGTCAAGGGCGTTTTCGTCACCGAAGACGGCGCTGAACACCAATTCGAGGATTGTCGAATTTCCTTCTGGAAGTGGGCGAAATGGCTCCCTGAGAACGGTTATAAAGGCTTCCCGAGTGGAACCGCAGCGTGGCGTGATTCCGTTTCAGCGGACCCGACACCCGTGCCGCCTAATCAAGTCATCACGGATCGTATTGCAACTCCTAATGCGAAGCGCGCGCCCTTTAATCCTTACCTTTACCCGCATCGTGGCAAAGCCCTGCGCTACTATAGAACGACATCATGTCGATCCGCAGCCGAGCGCCGAAAATGGCAGATTTTCCAAATGCCCGTTGCGAAAGCGGGCGTATGCTGCACCTGCGTTCCAAGGGGCTTCCCTCAGCTACGGCGCACAGATGGCTAGGCTAACATAATGATAAAATTGCATCTTTCTAGATGCGGGTAAAGGTAAGCCCTTTAATCGCACACGAGCTAGGCACCTGCTGATGGTCGAGAAGTCGAGCGGAATTTTTCAATCGAATGCGCCCACGATTAAGGAAGCCAGGACATTCCTGCGCCAGCATTTCACCGGAATTCCCAGCGACGCTCTCTCCGAAGTCATGCGCGACCGTTCGCTGTGGCCGGCTGTTCCCCCGGGTCCACGGAAGAAGCAAAAAACGGATGAATAGCCTCATCTAACGCGCTGGAATTCCTTGCATTTCTATTCATCCGCGGATGAATTCACGGAAGAAATTGCGGAGGAATTCAACGGCGTGCCCACTGTGCCCCGTCAGTTTCCTCTAAGCCACGGGACGCCCCGCAATGAACCAGACTTCGGAACTCACGGACCTGCCGCGCTACAGTGACCGAAAGGCCGGCGCCGACCTGATTACGCGCCTGTACTTTCGCGTGGCGCCGCGGACACTTGAGGCGTGGCCTGTGCCGGTGCGCCAGATCAATGGCCGCGCCCACTACGCCACGACCGAACTGTTGGCCTACGCCCGCTCGAAAATGGAATCGGCGCCCCCGCCTCGCCTGGGTGGCCGCCAGCCGAAGCCGATGCAGCAGCAAGCCGCCGCCTAAACGAAAATCGCCCCTCGCGGCGGGCGAAGGGCGACGGGATCGGTTCGGAAAATGTCGGCGGACACCGCATTTTTATCCGAACCAGCCCGGCGCCGCAAGTCCGCCGTGAGGGGTTTTCCCGAATTACGGAGAAAATCCCGTGTCGTTCCGAGAAATTAATGAAACGATATCAACACAAAGTGGCGCGACCGTCGAACCGTTCGACGGCGCACATCTCGCCGTGCTGGTGAAGAGCCACCCTTTCTGGTGCCTAATCGGCGATCCGAAAAAATTAGCCGGAATTGACCAGAGTAATCAGTTGGAAATGCTCAACTCCGCCGTCGCATTTTTCGTGATTGATGCCGGATTGTTCCCGCCGCCGCCGGAATTGTGCAACGCGGTCAACGCTACAGTGCCGCTCGGCCCGATACTGTTCGCGTTCGAAGACAAGGACAGTCGGCGGCGGATGAAAGCGTGCCTGCTTGGCGCTGGTGTTTCCGCACAGGGGAGCCGGGCATGATCCCCGTCAACGACGACTTTCCCCATGCGCAGCGTGAGGCGCGGGCGTTTGCAGAAAACGTAGTAATGCCAGCAATCTGCGCCGCCACGGACGGCGGCGTGACGCTTGCGCGGGCAATAATAGCGGCCATTTTCTCAGATTTTGCCGAAAATGACTTCATCGGCGATATGAACAACGCAAAGGATTTGCTTGCGTGGGCGACCCGGGTTGCCGCGGTTCCGGAAGAACGGCGCCGCGAAATGCTCGCGAACAATGACCGCGCGCGAATTGAGAGTGTCGAGTTGTGGCGGGAGGCGGGCGCACCATGACCGCGATGCAGATTGCCAACTTCAAGCCCGTCGCTGCCGGCGCACTGCGCGGCTTCTGCGATGTGACGATGCCGAGCGGCATGACGCTGCACCGCTGCGGCATCTTCGCCAAGGATGGCCGCGCCTGGGCTTCGCCACCGTCCAAGCAGGTGATCGGCAAGGACGGCACGGTGCAGCGCGATGCCAGCGGCAAGACGCGGTACGAGCCGACCGTCACTTTCGCTGATCGTCCGACGCAAGAGCGGTGGTCCAGTGCGGTCATTGAGGTGCTTCGCATCGCACACCCGGAGGTGCTGCGATGACCCAAGACAAAATCGTGCTGACTTTGGTTGGCGATGAAATCGCCCTGGCCGCGTGGGTGCTTGGCGATCTGCCATGTGAGCGTGGCGGAAAATGCCTAGCGGTGGCGGTGGGCGCCGCGACCGGCGACGCCATTGCGTCGCTCTGCGTATGCCCCGAGGCGGCCCTGGAGATTGCGCTCACGTTCGGGAGCTTGGCGGATCAACTGGCGGGGTTCGACATCGGGGCGCCGCCAGCGTGGCCAAGTTGGCGCGGGCCGCGCGAATTATGGGCACGGGCCGAGAGCGTTGAACGTGCGATCGAGGCCGCCGCAGGGAGGGCCGAGCCATGACAACCATGTCGGCGGCCGACCTCGCCGGTCGTCTCGGCCTGACTCGGCATTCAAAATCCTGGCGGGGCACGTGCCCCGCCTGCGGTTACGCCGGCACCTTTTCATTACAGGCCGTGCGCGGCGACCGAATCCGGTTGCTGGCCGCGTGTGGCTGCGACCGTAGCACCGTTGAAGATGCCGTGCGCCGCGTGGCCGGTGGCGATGCGCTGCCGGCGCCACGACAGGAGGCAGGCGACACGGCCGAGGCGCGCCAGCGCAAGCGTGAGGCTGCCCGCAAAACGTGGGCAGGCAGCGCGCCGGCTGCCGGCACGATCGTTGACACCTACCTGACCAGCCGCGCCTTGCCCGGCCTGGCCGCGTCGGCTGCGCTGCGGTTCCGGGGCGATACGTCGCACCCCGAGGGCGGATGGTTGCCTGCCATGGTCGCCGAAGTTGTCGGTCCGGACGGCGCTTTCCTCGCGGTGCATCGGACGTTCCTGCGCCGCGACGGGAGCGGCAAGGCGGATGTGGAACCGCAACGCGCGTCACTCGGCTCGCCCTGGGGCGGCGCCGTTCGCCTGGACCATCTCGCCGAGGAAATCGTGATCGGTGAGGGCATTGAAACCTGCGCCTCCGCCGGTCGGCTGCTGGGGCTGCCCGCATGGGCCGCGATCAGCGCCGGCAACCTTGGGAAAGGGGTGGCGCTGCCCGCCGAGGTGCGCCGGGTGACGATTGCGGCCGACCGCGACAGACCCGGCGAACAAGCGGCCCGGCAAGCGGCGCTGCGCTGGCAGCGTGAAGGCCGAACCGTGCGTATCGCCCGGCCCGACAAGCCCGGCTGTGATTTTAACGACGTGCTGCGGAGTGCGGAACGTGGCTGATGGTGGAAAAGGCTTCACGATGTCCAGCTTCACGGCCGCTGATGCCAAAGACGATGACAAGCAGCCGCAGCGCGAAAAGATCATAGAAGCCGTGGATATTGCTGGCGTGAAATTCTGGCGTGACCCAGATGGGCACGCCTTTGCCGCGGTGCCGCTTGATCCCCTGGACGCTGAGAAATGTGCTGTTGCCAACTACCGGGTTCGCGGCAGACGCTTCGCGCTGATCTGCCGCCAACTCTATGGAGCGGCCAACCCAGTGAGCGGTACGCGTGGCACTCGGCCGGGTAGCGTGTCGGACTCTGCGATGGGCGAAGCGATACCGGCATTCGAGGCGATGGCATATCAGATGCCCGCGCACGAGCCAGGCGTGCGCCTGATCGAAAACCGCGGCGCGATCTGGATTGATCTGGGAGACGACACCTTCCACGCAATCCGCGTGACCGCCGAGGGGTGGACCGTCGAGACGCGGGCCGAGGCGCCGCTGGTGCGGTCGGACGGATTGCGTGCCCTGCCGGTGCCTGTGCGAGTTGCCGGCACCGAGGCGCTCGACCAATTGCACAAGCTGCTCAACATCGCCAACGATGGCGAGGGCAAAAGCAACTTCCGCCTGATCGTTGCTTGGCTTGTGGCGGCGCTCTATCCAACCGGGCCATACCCAATCATCGCACTCGATGGTGAACAGGGAAGTGGAAAGAGCACAGCCGCTCGGATGCTGCGCAAGCTGGTTGATCCGAATGCCGCCGATGTGCGGAAGATGCCACGCGATGAAAATGACCTCCTCATTGCCGCACTAAATGGGCGCGTGGTGGCACTCGACAACGTGTCGTACATCGAGGCCGACATGGCCGACGCTATCTGTCAGGTCGCGACTGGCGCTGGGTTCGGAAAGAGGACGCTCTATTCCGATCTCGGCGAGACGATCATCTGCGTTGCCCGGCCGACCCTGTTGAACGGTATCCCCAGCTTGTTGGCCCGCGGCGACCTCGCGGACCGCAGCATTGCCGTGACACTGCCACCGATTCCGGACGATAAGCGCCGCCCTGAGTCAGACGTATGGCGAGACTTCGACGCCGCTGCGCCCGGTATCCTCGCTCTACTGCTCGATGGGCTGGTCACGGCGCTGCGCCGCCTGCCGGCCCTGAAACTCGACCGGTTGCCCAGGATGGCCGACTTCGCCCGGCTTGCCTGCGCCGCTGCCCCGGCTTTCGGATGGACCGAGGCCGAGATGCTCGCCGCGTTGGAAGCCAACCGGAAAGCATCGGTCGAGACGGTGGTGGAAGCCGATCCGATTGCCGAGACCGTCCGGGCGATCCTGGCCGATAGCGCCGCCGGCCGGTGGGAGGGGACCGCCAGCAAACTGTTGGAGGCCGTCAACATGCGGGTCTCGCCCGACGTGAAGAACGAGCGGGCATGGCCGAAGGACGCGGCCCGGCTGTCAGCCCGGTTGCGCCGGGTTGCGCCGGCACTGCGCCGGGCGGGGGTGGAGGTGACGCTACCTACAAGCGGCGGCCGAAACGGGCGGAACATCATCATCACCCCTGGAGTAAAGGCCTTACCTTTACCCGCATCTAGAAAGATGCAATTTTATCATTATGTTAGCCTAGCCATCTGTGCGCCGTAGCTGAGGGAAGCCCCTTGGAACGCAGGTGCAGCATACGCCCGCTTTCGCAACGGGCATTTGGAAAATCTGCCATTTTCGGCGCTCGGCTGCGGATCGACATGATGTCGTTCTATAGTAGCGCAGGGCTTTGCCACGATGCGGGTAAAGGTAAGGAGTAAAGGCCGATCAGCGTTCCGAGCGTTCCCAGCGTTCCGGGGACAGCCAACCATCTGATACGGCGCGAAATTCCGGGAACGCTAGCGCCGCGGATGAGCGTTCCATCAGCGTTCCCGAGCGATCCGGCCGGAACGGTCAGCGTTCCGGGAACGGTGTCAGCGTTCCCGAGCGTTCCGTTAACTCATTGAATTCACAGGCGCGGAACGGTGGGAACGGTGGGAACGCTGATTTGCCCTATCCCCCAGGGACGGACGGGTATGTGAATGGTTCCGACCCCTGGGAGGCCGTGCTTTGACCGCCGCCGGGGTGCTGGCCCGCGCCCATGCGGCCGGGCTGGCGGTGGCAGCGGAGGGCGGCAACCTGCGCCTCCGCGGCCCGGTCAAGCCGCCTGCCGATCTGCTGGCCGAGTTGCGGGCGCACAAGGCCGAGGTGCTGGCGCTGCTGACCGCACCGCCGAACGACCCACTACCCGATGCCGCTGATCCTTGGGGCCTGAGCGCAACCGACCGCACCGAGGCGCTGGCGCGGCTGAGTGTTCCGCCGGCCGATGCCCCGGCGCTGCTGCACCACCTCCGCGACGTGCTGCACTGCCGGGTGGCGCTGGAAGGCGACCAGGTGACGATCCGGCCGACGCACCGCTGCCCGCCTGCCGTGGTGGCGGCGGCGCTGGCGGTGGCGGGCGATCTGCGCGCGCTACTGGAAGCCGAGGCTCCGGAGCCGATGCCGATTCCGCCGAGCGAGAACCAAGTGGAAGAACTGGCGGCGGCACTGGCCGACCGGGCCGTCGCCAGCGGCGCGGTGCGGTTCAACGGCGGGCGCGAGGCGGCAATGCCGTATTTTCGCGGTCAGGCCCGCAATCTCTTATCCGTAAGTAACGACCCGATGGTGCGCGGGTTGTTGGTGGGGTTTGAACGGCACCGAGCAGGAGAACGGCAACATGAGCAACCCTGAAAATGCAGGCGTGAAGCAATCTGGCCGCTTCCAGCCTGGAAGAAGCGGAAATCCAGCGGGCAAAGCGCCCGGCACCCGCAACCGCGCGTTGGTAATACTCGACAAGTTGGGCGAGGACTCCGCCGCCGACGTGGTGCGTGCCGTGATTGAGGCCGCCAAGGGTGGAGACGTGGCGGCAGCGCGGGCAGTTTTGGACCGGGTTTGGCCCATCCGCCGCGGCAAGCCGATCACGCTCGACCTCCCGCCGGTCACCGGCGCCGCCGACCTCCCTAACGCCCTCGCCGCTGTTACAGCCGCCATGGCGGCCGGCGAGATCAGCCCGGAAGAAGCGTCGGCCGTTGCCGTCGTGCTGGAAGGCACACGCAAAGCAATAGAAACGTCTGACCTCGAACGCCGAATCGCAGCAATCGAAATGAGAAAGGCATAACCCGATGGCAACCGCGCTCGAACGCCGAGTAAGCAGGCTTGAGTCCGACGACGACGGCAAAGGTATTTGCGGCTTGGCCGCATCACTGGAGCGGTTTCGCCGGCGCAACGGATACCGGCATGAACCCTACGATGCCGCCACGTTGGCCGCACGGATCGAGGACTTACAGGCGCAGGCCGACAACCTGCGCAATCCGCCGCCGCTGCTGATCAGCTTAATCGAGATGTCCCGCGTCCGACTGCGCATCGGTGGTGGAGCGAAACCATGAGTGCCACACTCGACAAACGGCTGAGCAGGCTAGTGCTCTGCGTCATTAATATTGCGGTTAATGGCTAAAAATGAAACCGCATGACGGCGGAGCCGTGTATTGAAGCAGCCTCAGCAGCACAGGCATCTTTCATTGTCGTAGGCAGATGATCAGGGACATCTGAATGCTCAACTACCGCAAAATGAACGACGCATTGCACTAGAGGCTCAGATGCCACCGCCGACGATGACTCAGGAACAGCGGTTGGCGCGGCTTGCGGTGCTGCTGGAAAAAATTCGACCCGACATGCCACCGGAGGTCGCCGAGGCGGCGACCGGCATGCTCGCCGAGCCGCACGGGCACGCCATAGAACAACAGCACGCCCGCGTGCTGGCTTGGCTCCGTGCGCGCGCAGCCGAGCGGCAGGACGCCGCCCGAGGCCACCGTGCAGAGCACCGTTGACACCGTGAACGCCGCCACGCTGGCGGCCTTCCTGGGCGTTCCGCAAGGTGATGTGAGGGAGGCGCTGGCCCGGCTGCGCGTCGCCGACGGTGCCGCCCTGGACTGGCAGGCGGCGGCCCGGCTGCTGGTGGACCTCGGCGAGGGCGGCCGTCCGGCGGTTCGTGCGCGGGCGCGGGCGGCGTTGGAAAGGCTGGCGGCCGGGATGCCGCTGGCGGACGTTTTCGCGGTCCCGGCCTGACCCGCCATGCAGGCGGACCGCGCTCACAGTGGGGGGCTTTTCAGCCCGGGGACGCTTTCCGGCAGCAGAGCGCCGTGGCGCTGCCGGCGCAGACTTGCCGAGTAGTGCCCCCCACCTGCCGGGGATGAACATATGCGCCGAGGGTGGCACGATCAACTTCCGCGAGCGACACCTGCGCCGGGCGATCCCTTGGCGCAAAAAATCGCCCATTTCCCCAACGGCTTACAGACAGCGCGAGTTGCCGCCAAGGGAGGCGCGAAACGCTACCCCCTTTTGACTCCTGGCGCATCGTTCCCTAAGCGCAACAAGCGGACTCAGAACCCGGGCGTGTGCATTACGAACGCACCTACCGCCCCGCCCTCGGCCCGCCCACCGCCGCGACGATCTCATCCGCGACCCGCGCCGGCCGGTCCCGTTGTTCCAGTTGCGCCGCATGGTTCATCAACACATGCCGCAAGTATTCGCTTGGTCGTATCTGTAGTCTGCGCGCTTCATCGTAAAGTATCGTTCGTACAGGAACGGATACGCCAAGACAAATACGAATATCACTTACTGTGCTGCTAGACATACTGGTTCGTCCTGTTCTGCGAAGATGATGCAATTTCCGCACTGGGAATACGCTTTTGCAGCAGGAAACGCAAGGTTTTCCTTGATTTACCGTTGTTGGCCGCCTATCGTTCTTTCAGCAACCGACACGAGATCACGATGACCGTTCGCGAATTTTGTCACCCTGGCCTCGAAGCACTTGGCCCGCGTGCGGCGCCGAGGGATTTCGCGCCGGAAGTTCCGGCAATGCCGGGCCTCAGCGCTCACGAGAATTGACCCGGGGTTGCTCACGGAAGTTGACCCAGTAGGTGCGCATGAGTTTGTGGTCAGGTGGCCTGATCGGCCGGTAGCCGCCGTGGTCGGCGGCAAATTTTCCTTCGCCTGACCGAAGGCTCCATGCCTGCCGCCCGGGCCTCACACCCCGTGAGACCCAGTGATGACAACGGTCAGAAGTCGCCGCGTGTCACGGCCCTGGCGGCGCGTCCTGTCGCGGCGAGGCGGGCACACCCCCGGCGGCTGCCGGGCCGGGAAGAGCCGGCAGCGCTGACCTGGCTCAACGGCCCGACGGCGCGATTGATCGTGACGTGACGGCTGCCAAACCCCAGCCTTCCGTTCGACGCCGGGCGTCGAATTGTCGGGACGCCTTCCGTCCCGACACCACCCGCAGGCCACGGCGCGGGAGGCGAGTCAAAGGCGCCGCGCGCTTTCTTGCGCGGCGGGAGCGGAGCCACGCGCAGAAAATCGGCGCGGGCCGATTTTCGAGCATGGTGAGCACCCACCTGTTGACGCGCCTTGCGCGCCGTGGCACCGCCTCGGTGCTGCGGCGGTGGTGTTGCTGGGGCCTTCAGGTCTTGGTGCTGCGGCGCGCCGGTGTTGGCGACGCTGGCGCCGGAGGCTCCGGGCTGCGCAGGGACGGGCCGTTGATGCGGATGGTGATGCAGTGGTGCTGCAGGCGATCGAGCAGCGCATCGACCAGCGGCTTCTTGTCGAACAGCTCGTACCAGTCGGACAGTTCAAGGTTGGTGGTGATGATCGTCGAGACCCGGTTGTAGCGTTGGTCCATCAGACGAAAGAATGCGTTTGCTTGTTCCGGCTTGATCGTGAGGTAGCTCAGCTCGTCAATCAGCAAGGGCTGCATGCAACTCGGCTGAGCCAGCAGCCGTGTGGTGGTGCGATCGGCCAGAGACGCGTAGAGTTCATCGAGCAGGACTTGAGCGTTGATGAAGCGGCCACGGTAGCCGTTGAGGCAGGCCTCGCGCAACAGACCGATCGCCAGGCCGGTCTTTCCGGTGCCTGGTTTGCCGATGAGCAGGACGTTGTCGGTCCGGCGCAGGAAGTCCAGCCCGGCCAGTGTCTGGATCTGGGCGCGGCTCACGCCGGGCTGCCGATCGAACGGGAAGCTGTCGAGTGACCACCGCCATGGCAGACGCGCCTGTCCCAGACGATACGCCAGGCTGCGTTCGCGGCGGGCGGCGGCCTCCTGGCCGAGCAGCCGGTACAGCAACTCGGGTCCAGCGATCGCTTCGCGCTCGGCGCGTTCGATCTCGGCGTCGAGTGCCTCGGCCATGCCGTGCAGGCGCAACTGGGCGATCAGCGCGCGCAGCTTGTCATGCATCGTCGTCTTTCCCGCTGGTCAGTGCGAAGAAGTCGCCGGCGACCTGTTTGAGGATGAGATCTTCAAGCCGGCCGAGGTCGAACAGGCCGTAGTACAGGGCTTGCTCGATGGCGGCGATGAACGGGCCGGCCGGGTAGGTGCGCTTCATTTCGATCAGCCGGCGGAGTGGCCGTCGCCCGTATCCGTGACTGCGCAGCTTGAGGGCGGCGGCGTAACGGTCGAGGCTGGGATGGTGGCCGCTCAGCAATGCCTCTTCCGCCGCCGCGCTGCGACCCTGCCGCACGGGGATGGTATGATGACCAGGCAGGGTGCTCCTGGCATCGCGCTCGGCGATCAGCCGCGGGTGGACGGCGATCGTCGTGTCCTTGCGGCGGACATGGATTTCGGCGGGGTGCTTGTAGACAGCGACGGACTTGCCGACGAAGCGCTCGGGCACGGAGTAGCGGTTGGTATCGACGCTGACAAAGCCGTGCAGGTCGACGACGCGTTCCAGCAACTCGTAGACCGGCGGCAGCGCGTCGGGCAGCGGCACGAGGTGCGGCTGCTCGATGACGTAGGCCGCATCAGGCGACATGCCGAGCGCTGCCTTGGGCTTGCGGTTAGCGACCTCGCGGCACCAGGCGAGTGCCTGGCGGTTGAGGTCGTCGAAATCTTCGAAGCTTCGGCCTGCCAGGAAATTCGTCTCGACATAGCCGAATGGTCTTTCGATCCGGCCCTTGCGATCTGGATTCCCGACCCGGTGGGCGCGGAACCGGAAGCCCAGAGTGCGGGCGAAGGCCGCCATCTCCGGGGCGATGAGGGCCTCGGCGCCGGCGCCGGCGGCGAGCAGCACGCTGGTGTTGTCGATGATGCAGACCGGACAGGCACCGGCCATGAAGCGCGTGGCCTCGAGCAGGAACGCGCGGGCCTCGAAGCGGGTGAACCGCGGATAGGTCCTGGATGAACAGCCGGCGCGAGTACGCCAGCACCAGACCGGCGCATTGCGTGATCACCGGCTTGCCGGCGCCCGCGAAGGTCACGCGATGCGGCGAGGTGTCGTGCTGCATCTCCTGCCCGGGCGCGAAGTCGTACTCGCCGGCACGCCGCGGCGGACTGCGCAGGCCGGCCTCCCGCACCCAACGGGTCAAGCTGCTGTAGGACACCTCCAGACCGTTGTCGGCCAGCAGTTCGCGCACCCGCACCACGTTGCCGCGAGCCTGCTCGAAGGCAGCCTTCACGCGGACCAGCGTCGCCTCGTCGCACGGCAACACCTCGGCAACGTTGCCGTCCGGCTCACGCAGGATGCGCCGCACGGTGTTGCGTGACAGCGCCAGCAGGCGGCTGATCTCGCGCAGGCTGTGCCGCTGCACCTGCAGCGTGCGCACCGCGGTGCGAATCTCAGCCGGGGTCACGTGCATCCCCCCGGTCGATCGCAATCGCCAGGAACGTCGAGCGCCAACCACAGACGCGGCACCGCCGCGATCAGCGCCGGCGGCACCGATTGCAGCGCCGCCACGCGACCCGTCAGGCGCGCGATGACCGCCTCGAGGCAGCGCATATCGACGACGCATTCGCCTTCCGGGCCGTCCCGCAGAATTTCGTCGGCGCGCCGTTCGTCGTTCGCCCGCAGGGCGTCGAGAAACAAGCGGGGATCGCCGACCATGCGTTCGCGCACCGTTTGCGCGGCCTGCTGGTAGTGGGCGAACCAGCACTGCAACTCGCGGGTCGACAGCGGTGACGCAGCCAGCGCCGCCAGCAGGCTGTCGGCATGGGCGGCATTGGCACGCGCCAACGGCACCGCCACCCGGTTGGCCGCCCAAGCCGACAGCTTGCCGGTGCGCACCGCCGCCAGCGCCGCATCGGGCAAACCCGACAGCAGTTGCAGCCGCCGGCTCACCCGACTCACGTCGCGCCCGCACCGACGCGCCAGCTCCTGCTGCGACAGGCCCTGGCCCTGCATCAGCTCGCGCAGCAGCAACGCCTCCTCAATGCTGGCGAACGAGCGATCCTGCGCGCGCGCCAACACCCCCAGCACCGCTTCGGCCAGCCCACAGGTCCATTGCTCGACACTGGCCGTGTCGCGGCCCAGCCGGCGTAGCGCGGCGACGCGCCGATACCCGTCGATCAGCACCAGCGGTGCTGCGCCCGCGCCGGCCCCACCGGGAGCGGGCGCCACAATGCAGGGCACGATCTGACCGCACCGCTCGATGGACTGGGCGATCCGCGCCACCGCCTGCGGCTCCACCAGGCGGCTGGCGGCAAAGCGCAGGTCCAGTTGGTGCAGGTCAAGCTCCAGACGATGGCTGTCCATGGACGTCATCGCCGGCGGGACGGCCCGCTTGCCCCGGTCACGTCCCGCAGGATCCTCGCCGCCGCATCAATCGGGTTCACCATGGGGCATTGCGCTCCGTCCGGGCGTGGCCAACACGGCCGCGACGGGGATCGCGGCGGCGCAGGAACCCCGGGCGAAGCGGCGGCAGACAGGGACGACCGCACCAATGGCAGGGCGTCGTCGCTCGCCGGGGCGGCTCGGCCGGAGATGCGTCGTCGCGCGAGGTCGCCATCGCGCCGGCCGCCAGCAGATCACCCGCCGGCGGCGGGGGTGAACCCTGATGCGTCACTTTTTTTCTGCGCGCTCGCAGGTGGCCCATCCGGGCGGCATGCTTCTCCTGGCCACGACGGGTCTTCTGATAGCGCTCGCCTGCCTTCCGGAGCGTCTGGTGACGCGCCTGTCCGGCGCAGTCGCCGAAACAGTAGATCTGCCCGCGGTCGCAGTGGCGGCACACGACCACTTCGCTACTGCACTTCCTGCAAAGGAACAGACGACCAGACCCCGGCTCGCTCTGCGCATCGACGCAGACGCGGCGTAGACGAACGCCACCGTCGGCAGGATACTCGCCCTGCATTCGTGCCCGTCACGATGTGGGGCACGGCGTCGAGACAAAACTGGCAGGTTGAGTTCGGCGCCGTGCTTGCCCTCAAGTCTGGCAGGCTCCCGGCAGCTTGCCGAGGTGCTCGGTGCCTCTGTTATCCCCCGTGCCAACCCCGCCAAGACCGTATCCGGTCCTGATCATGTCTCCAGCGACGATCAAATGCCGCCGCACCGGCGTTGTCGCAGGCGCCGCCACCCCGGAGCGGGCGCCAGACCGGGACAACCAACGACAATCGTCAGAACGGTAGGACTAAAGTCAGTGGGTCAACTTCCGTGAGCAACCCCGGGTCAATTCTCGTGAGCGCTGAGGCCGGGGCTCGAACACCAAGCCGCGCCGGTCCGCGCCGGGTTTGTGAGGTCCGTCGAAATGCCGAACCAGCGGCCCGCGCGCCGGCAGGAGGGTGGCCTGAGCGGCGCCGAGCAGACCTTCCTGGCCCATGGCGGCACGCTGCCAGTACCGGAGCCGATCCGCGCGCCAACCGAAGCGGCGCGGCGGCACGCCAGGGCGCGGGAACTGCTGGCGCGGCAGCCCGATGCAGTCGAGCGGATGAAAAACCGCGTGTTGCAGACCTTCGCCGACCTGCTCGAACCGCCGGCCCGGGCGATCTTCTACCAAGGGCCGCCGCCGATCCTGCGCATGTCGGTGCTGCTCCACCAGTTGCGCCTTGATCTGCTGGCCGCGCCCGATGAGGCGACGCAGTTGGTGCTGCTGGTGGATGGCGAGGCCGCCTTGCGCGACGTGAGGCCCTACAGTGAGGACCAATCGGCGAGGATGGCCGCCGAGGACCGGTCGCGGTCCGTGGCGTTGATCGGTTCGTTGTTCGGCCTGACCGGCATTGGCCCGAACGAGGACATTTCCACGGGCTTCTTCGACGGTGTTGTCTTCGACGACGCTGACGTCGTCGAACCGGCGGAACCGGCACCAGCACCCGAAGCGCCAGCCCGCCGTGGTCGTGGTCGACCGCGCGCCGTGGCAAAGGAGTAATCACCCATGCAAAAGCAACCTCGTTCAACCGCCGCCGCCGCAAAGAAGCTGTATTCCAAGCCACCAGCCGGACGTGGCGTGGCCGCATCGGGCGTGCCGTTCATGCGCCGCAGCACCGCGCCGACCTTCACCGCGACAACTTTCAAGTTGCCAAACGGCGCGCCGGTCGAGAAACACACTTTCGAAGCCTTCAGCGCGCTGCTGGAGGAGGCCAAAAACGCGCGAGACCCGCGGGCCGCCATCGGCCAACTCGGCCAGCGGCTCTTGGACATGCACGCCGCCGAGATCGCGAAGTTGCACGCGCAATACAGCGCGCCGTACGCCGAACGTCTGGACCAAATTCACAAACACTGGCAGGCCGAGGCCGACAAAGACCCGGAGATCGGCGGCAACCAGCGCGACACGAACAAGAAGCGGCTCAAGGCGTTGCTAGCAGACTACGGCCGGGACCGCGGCGCCAAGCGGCTCGACGCGCTGCACGACCTGTTGGAGTGCACTGGCGTGGCCAGCAACATCGAATTTCTGCGCTTCCTCGATTGGGCCGAACGCCGGACACGACCCGCCGGGCAGCCGGTGCAGCCGCGAACCGGCGGCGCGGTTCAGCCAGGTGGGCGGCGATGATCTCGGTCGCCGAGGGCGCGCAGCGGTTGTTCGCCCGTGGCCCGCACCGACTGCGCGTGCCCGAACCGGAGCCGCAGCCGGCGCGACCCAAGATGCTAATCGAAGGCGCCGGTCTCGCCACGCCGTCCGGCACCGCCCGGCCGGTCGCGAAGCCGCTGGTGCTGCCACCGCGGCCGGTGGCGCCCAAGCTACCGGCGCCGGCTCAGCTTGCCGCGATGGTGCGCGTCGCGCCGGTTGTCCAGCGCGCCCAGGTCGAGCCGGTCGAGCTACAGGTAATGCGCGAACGGTGCCGTGCCATCCTGGCCCAACTCCGGGCCGAGGCCGCCGAGCGGCACGTCGCGCCGCTGCCGCCGGTTCCGCATTTCGCGCCCGTTGCGCTCCTGCCCGTCCGGCTTACGCCGCCTGTCCTGCCGAAGCCGGCGCGGCGGGCGTTGCCGGCTTCGGCGGGTGGCGTGGCGGTATTCATGTGAGCGACAACGCAGGCTATGGCTCCAATGCCTGAAAAACAGGAGAAGCTATCAATGCCATCGGATTTTGACGCCAAGACCGTGTGGCGCACTCCGCACATGCCCATATGCATTCGACTACGCTGGCTCGTGATCGGGTGGCTTGAGTCGCAGATTCAGACGCTGATCACGCGGCGCATTTGGGCCTACCACGACAGGCTCCTGAAAGACGGGTTCATTCCCGACCTTCAACCGCCTTTCCCTAGCGCACGACATTCATCGGCGGGCGATGGAGTTTCACAAGGTCAGTAACCTCATCGCGCCGACTCTGTTGGTCAGGTTGAAGCCTTATGTAAATTAAATCGGCACCATGAACAGCCTGCGCGACCTCCCATTCTTTTGACGAAGCGATGCCATTTCGAATGCTGGCTACTTCGGCTACATAGATTATGCGTGGGGACCCATCCCTAGATTTTGCAAAGATATAGTTTCCGCCTTGGCGCGGAAATGATTTTATATCAGCTTGGCTAGCTTGAGAATAATCATAGTGCTGCCCGCTGTCGCCTTGGAATGGAAAGTCTACCATGTCCTTCGCTCCTTGGTTGGTGTGGCGCCTACCATGGCAGGGGAATCGCACTTGGAATTTCCTTGACAGCGCGACGGCGGCTTGCGCGGGGCGGGGCGATGGATTCTACCGGAGGGCGCGCGAAACCTGCGGTGGGAGGACGCCTTGGATCAGTTTGCCGGCTGCTGGGAGGGTCTGGAAGACCCACGAACCGGGAATGCCGGGCTGCATGACTTCCATGAGTTGCTGATGATTGCGCTGTGTACAGTGTTATGTGGCGGTCAGGGTGCGGTGGACATGGCTCGGTTTGCGGAAGCGAAAGAGCCGTTCCTGCGCGGCTTTCTCAAGCTGGAGA
Organism: uncultured Alphaproteobacteria bacterium; assembly: GCA_963709085.1. GTDB lineage: Bacteria > Pseudomonadota > Alphaproteobacteria > Acetobacterales > Acetobacteraceae > Rhodovastum. The sequence continues at coordinate 236,149 of CAVPVB010000007.1, read as the reverse complement.
AGGGCATTCCAAGTCACGACACTTTCAGCCGCCTGTTCCGCCTGCTCGACCCGGCGCAGTTTGGCGCGGCGTTTCAGCGGTTCATGGCGCAGTTTTCGAGTACGGTTCAGGGCGTTGTAGCGATCGATGGCAAGGTTCTGCGTCGCTCCTTCGATCGCGCCAGCGGCAAGTCACCGCTGCATATGGTCAGTGCCTGGGGATGCGAGCAGCGCCTGGTGCTGGCGCAGATCGCCACCGACGCCAAATCAAATGAGATCACCGCGCTGCCGAAGTTGCTGGAGATGCTGTCACTGAAAGGCACGATCGTGACCGCCGACGCGCTCAACTGCCAGCGGGCGATTGCTCAGCAGATCGTCGATCAGGGCGGCGACTATGCCCTGGCGCTGAAGGGCAATCAGGGCACGCTGCATGATGACGTCAGCACGTTCCTCAATGACCCGGCCAGCAAACCGGCGACGAGCGCGCAAAACGTGGACGCCGATCACGGCCGCATCGAGACCCGCACGGCCACGGTCTCGACCGATATCGACTGGTTGCAGCGGGATCATCACTGGCCCGGCCTGGCGGCCATCGGCAAGGTTGTCCGTATCCGTGAAACCGCGAGCAAGACCACCACCGAGACCGCCTACTACCTTCTCAGCACAGCGCTATCCGCGACACGCTTCAACGAGGTCGTCCGCGAGCACTGGGGTGTCGAAAACCGGCTGCACTGGCGGCTGGATGTGGTGATGAACGAGGATCAGGACCGGACCAGACTGGGCAACGGGCCACACAATCTTGCGGTCCTGCGACACATGGCCCTGAACGTCATGCAGAAGGACGGCTCCAAGGGCTCTCTGCGCGGCAAGTTCCAACGGGCCGGTTGGAACGATGCCTATCTCTCCAAACTCCTCGGATCCTTCTGAAATGCGATTGCCCTGCCTACCATGGTAGCGACGGGCCGGGCGGGAGTCTCATTCCGCCCGGCCCCGACTCCCGTTGGTTGCTTCGGCGACGCGCGTATGGTCGCCGCCGCGCCCGTTGTCGCTCCTGCCTCAGGTGAACTTAATAAGCGTGCCGCCGACACCATCGCCAGCCAGCGAGAAGTTGCTGGTGTTGTAGGCGCCGAGCAGAGTCAGATGCTCCTGCGTAACACCATTGCTGACCGTCAGAGCGCCGCTGCTTCCCGTCTGGACAAAGAATATTGACGACACGCCACTGGTATAAGTGAAGTCGCCAAGATCAATCTTGTCACCTTTCCCGAATCCGCCGATGAACGCTTCGAAATCAGCCGGATCATAAAGGGTAAGATTCCCGCCCTGACCCAGGAATGACACCGTCTGCACGTCCGCCACCGATCCAGAAACCACCACGGTGCCGCCGGAAATCGTCAGGTCGCCCAGTATGATCCCGCCAGATGACACCGTGATTGCCCCGCCGCTGATGACGGTTCCGCCGCTAATCGTGCCGGCGGACGAGATGAACTCCAAACCGCCGCTGCTGATGACCGAGCGCTGGTCGATGCCACCTCCGATGACAATCTCCGTGCCCCCGTTCTTGACGACCGAATGGCTGGCCGTGCCGCCAGACGAGACGTATTCGAAGCCGCCGCTTTTCACCGTTGTGCCGCTGGCCGTGCCGCCGGACACGGCCTGTGTGCCGCCGTTGTTCACCGTCGTTCCGTTGGCCGTCCCGCCATAAACGACCTCGAACCCGCCGCCGTTCACCGTCGTGCTGGCGGCTGTTCCGCCAGCGACATATTCGGAACCACCGTAGTTCACCGTCGTGCCTACGGCCGCGCCGGTAACGGCCTCGCTGCTGCCGCTGTTCAAAGTGGTTCCGCTGGCCGTGCTGTAGTTTTCCACATACTCGTAGCCACCGTTCATGATGGTGCGGATGGATATGGCGCCCGGGGACAAAAGTTCCTGGCCGCCGCTTTTCACCGATGTGCCGCTAGTTGTGCCACCAGCGGACACGAACTCGATACCACCGCTGTTCACCATCGTGCTGATGGCGGTACTGGAGCTATTCACAAACTGATAGCCAACATTCAGTGTGGTGCCGATGGTCATAGCGCCAGAAAAAATGAACTCAAAACCGCCGCTATCCACCGTGCTACCGATAGCCATTCCGTAAACACTTTCATCGCCACCGTGCACGGCAGTGAGTATGCTCGTCCCGCCGGACAGCACGGTATCATAGCCGCCGCTGTTCACCGCCGTGCTGATGGCCGTGCCGCCAGAGGACACGCACTGATTGCCATTATAGTTCAGTACGGTGCCGATGGCCGTGCCGCGGATGCACACATACTCGATGCCACCGTTGTTCACCGTAGTGCCGATGGTCGTGCCTCCGGGGAGGACGTAAAGCCCGTAATCGCCGCTGCCGACGACGACGTTGCTCGCGAAATTGTTATCCAGCGTAACCCCGGACGAGTTGGTCAGGAGCACGACCCCGGTGGAGACAATCTTGCCGCCCGCCTGGTTTGTCGTTCCCTTCACGATGCTCCCGGGGACAACGACGAGGTATCCGCCGTTGTTAACCACCGTGCCGCTAGCCATACCGCCAGAAAACACGATTTCGACGCTACCACTATCCACTTTGGTGGCGCTGGCGGTGCCACCGGATGACACCAGAAGAATGTCATCATTGGAAATCGTAATGCCAGAACTGTTAGGTGGCACCGTGTAAGCTGTCACGGTTGTTGCTCCGCTAAGCGCATGGTGAATTTTGTGTTGGTCAGGAGATGCTTCGCGCTATGTGCTCCCCCTCGTGCCGCATCGAATCCGCCGCCGCCAGAGTCAGGAGCGATCGAGCATGAGTGAAAACGGCGTTTCATGGCAGTCTCTCCGTTTCAGCTGTGCCTTCGGAATGGTAGGCGAAGGAACGGCCTTGTCACGGTGCTATGCCAAACTCGCTTGCCCGCTTCACCGCTGCCAGCCCATGTTCCCCACCATGTTCACCGTCACCGAATCCGGAGATGCCTCCCTCCGTCGCGTGTTCGAGGAGGAAGGCGAGATGTCCGCCACTGACGGTAACAAGACTGCGGCCCGACCGACGACGACTCCCGCCCTCCGTGTCCTGATCTGCGGCGCGGCCGGCAGTTCACCGACGCCGAGCGCCTGGCCGCCGTGCTGGATGCGCTACTGGCCCAGCGTGGCCCGTTCGCCGTCGTCATCCATGGCGCTGCGGTCGGAACGGATACGATGGGCGGTGGATGGGCAACCGCGCGCGGTATCGCGACGCAGGTGTTCCCGGCCGATTGGGACACCCTCGGCCGGAAGGCCGGGCCGATCCGCAACGTCCAGATGCTCGAAGAAGGCCGTCCCGATCTGATTATTGCCTTCCCCGGCGCGCGTGGCACGGCGCACATGATGCGCATCAGCCGGGAGGCTGGCGTTGAGGTGATCGAGGTGCCGGCGGAGCGGTAGGGCTGGCGACACCGAGGGGGTGAACGTCTCGTTCACTTTGAAAAACGACGGCGGCGAGAATTTTATTCGTTATGACCCATGGTCGTAGACGGTAAAATTATGATCAATCCAAAGAATATAGAAAATTTGACCGACTCTGTATCCGAGGAATCTCTTGTTCCCGAAATAATGAAGCGAATAGAACCAGGACACATCCTCGGTCACCACGGCTGGCACCGGCGGTTTTATTCGCCGCTTTGGTATTTTCTCGGCCCCAAGTCCGCGACTAGGTGCAAGCGATATTTGTTTCCACGGCATTCTGCTAAGCATAAAAATTCGCTTGGCTAAGGCCAAACGGTCATCGTCAATACAGCAGTTGAATGAGTGCCCACAGCCATCTTGCATCCTTTCAAAGGAGAATGCAGGCGGCTTGTCGTCGGGGTTTACTACGGGTGGCTCAGGTGCACGTAGAAACGGCGCCTTAGGTTCACCGCGCCATTTATTCTTTGCCATCCTTCGGGCCGTAAACGTCTTTTATATAATCGTCTTCAATTATCGGGCGAAAATGCGCAACAAGAGCATCTACCGTAATCACTCGATTGTTGCTGCTGTAGGCGTCAATCCAAGGGCGGTCTTCATGGGTCATGTTGCGCAGCCGCCAAGCGGAGAACTGCCCATAATACTCATACACATCAACAAGCGCCCTCCGGTCTTTTTCGTCGAACGCAGACGGGTCAAAACCTTGAACAACAGGAATTGAGGATGAACCATGGGTTTTGTATTCATGATAGATGCTAGGTACCACTGGGCCATGGTCCCACGCCTCAATCTTATCAGCAAACAGGGGGACTCCACGCATGGCGGAGATAATACCCTGCGCGTAATAGCAGAGCTTCTGAAGTTTCAAATTCGAAACGTCATTGCTCTCTGGGTCCGTAAGGGCAAGAAAGTACTTCGCCACGTCGGACGCACTATATGTCTGTGCGTTGCTCATAACCATCGCCCCGCAGCGGCCTTCTTAGCTACCGCGCTGCGCGCTTCCTCGCTCATGTTGCCAACCAGCGCCTTCGCGCCGGCAGGGCACTTCCCATCCCGCCCAAACGGCTCGGCCTCAGGAGGCACGAACTGACATGCGGGCGAGAGCGGGGCGGAAGACATCGGTTCTCCTTCGGCGTGAAAAGTGTCCAATGCGATTGACATATTCGTTATATCGCCTCGGAACAGGTAGTCGCAAGAAGCGAACCGACCGTTGACGAAAAGGTGTGTCTCGTCAGCTACACCCTCCGCAACCGCAACTCCGGGCCGGCGCCGTTCTCGGCGATGAACCCGGTGCCCGCCGTTCCACCCTTGTCAATCAAGTGCCGCTCCCGCGCCGCCTCGATGATCTGCCGGCCGGGTGCGATAGTGGGGACCATATAGGGGACGCGGCCCAAAATGGCACTGAAAGCCAGGAAATCCGCCGGGAAGTGGTGGAGCCAATCGGGATCGAACCGACGACCTCCTGAATGCCATTCAGGCGCTCTCCCAACTGAGCTATGGCCCCACAGGCCCGCTATCTCCCGGGGCTGGGTCCCAGGCGCGGAGGGCGGCATATAGACGCGGGTGAGCAACACAATCAAGGCCCGGAATCACAGATTTGACATGTGCACACCGAATTGGCGGCCGGCGGACGAGACGGCTTCGGTCGGCGCCGAAGCCGTGCTGCTGGAATGGCTCGCCGCCACCCGCAGCATCCTGCTCGAGGGTCCGCCCGGGCTGCGCGCCTGGGCGCGCCGCGACCCTGGCGGCTTCCGGGCGGCGTTTGCCGCCTTCGCGCGCATCGACCCGGCCGTCGCCGATGCGGCCGCCGGCTGGCTGCTCGGCGCCTTGGTGCGGCCGGATGACCGGGTGCACTGGACCGGCGACCCCGACGATGCCTGCCTGGCCGGGCTGGCGGCGATCGGCGGCAGCCTGACCGACGATCCGGCACGGGCGACGGTCACGCATGACCGGCCGCCCGTCTGGCCCCCCCCTGGCTGACCGAACCGGTCAGGCCGCGAGCTGCAGATCCGGATGGAGCGTGAAGCCGGCCTCGGTCTTCTGGCGGATCTCCTCGATCGTCACCCCGGGAGCGACATCCACCAGCACCACGCCCTGCGGCGTGATGTCGAACACGCCCAGTTCGCTGATCACCTTGTCAACCACGCCGGCCCCGGTCAGCGGCAGGGTGCACCGCTTCAGCAGCTTGGGCTTGCCGCCGGCGGTGTGCTCCATCAGCACCACCACCCGCCGCACCCCGGCCACCAGGTCCATGGCGCCGCCCATGCCCTTCACCATCTTGCCCGGGATCATCCAGTTGGCGAGATCGCCATTCTCGGCCACCTGCAGCGCGCCGAGAATGGTCAGGTCGATATGCCCGCCGCGCACCATGGCGAAGCTGGCCGCGCTGTCGAAGAAGCTGGTGGTGGGCAACTGGGTGACGGTCTGCTTGCCGGCATTGATGAGGTCGGCGTCCTCCTCGCCCTCGAAGGGAAACGGACCCATGCCCAGCATGCCGTTCTCGCTTTGCAGCTGAATCTGCATGCCGTCGGGAATGAAGTTCGCCACCAGCGTGGGAATGCCGATGCCGAGATTGACGTAGAACCCGTCCTCCAGCTCGCGCGCGGCGCGGGCTGCCATTTCGTCGCGTGTCCAGGCCATGTCCGTTCCCCCCTAAGCTGCCGGCCACTTGCGCACGGTGCGCTGCTCGATCCGCTTGTGCACCTGCAGCAGCGGCACCAGGCGCTTGACGAAAACCCCGGGCGTGTGGATCTGGTCGGCATCGATCTCGCCCGGCTCGACCAGAATCTCAACCTCGGCGACCGTCACCCGGGCCGCGGTGGCCATGATCGGGTTGAAGTTGCGCGCCGTCTTGCGGAACACAAGGTTGCCCTCGGTGTCGGCCTTCCAGGCATGCACGAGGGCGACATCGGCGACCAGGCCGCGTTCCAGCACATATTTCTTGCCGTCGAACTCGCGCACCTCCTTGCCCTCGGCAATCTGGGTGCCGACGCCGGTGCGGGTGTAGAAGGCCGGGATGCCGGCGCCGCCGGCGCGGATGCGCTCGGCCAGCGTACCCTGCGGGTTGAACTCGATCTCCAGCTCGCCGGCCAGGTACTGGCGGGCAAAGGTGGCGTTCTCGCCCACATAGGAGCTGATCATCTTGCGAATCTGGCGGGTCTGCAGCAGCAGGCCGAGCCCGGCATCATCCACGCCGCAATTGTTGCTGATGACCGTGAGGTCCTTCACGCCGGACGCCTTGACCGCGTCGATCAGCACCGAGGGAACGCCGCACAGGCCAAAGCCGCCGGACATGATGGTCATGCCCTCACGCAACAGCCCGACCAAAGCCGCGGCCGCGTCGGGATATACCTTATTGACCGCCATCAGTTCCCTCCTGCTCGGATGGCGCTATCTGCCATCGGAACGGGGCGGAGGCAATCAGCAGCGGACGGCCGACTGATACACTTTCTCACGTCCGCTCCCCCGGAACTCCTCTATATTGAGAGGAGTCCAAGGGAGCGTTACCCAGCCGGGCATCAGCTGTGTGACGAATGATTAACGGATTCCAGGGGCAAAGCCTCTGGCCGGATTACCGGCGCCGAGAAGCGAGTTCCGCCCGGATTTCTGCGGCAAGCGTCGGGTTGGCCCGGCGCAGCTGGCCGACGCGCAAGGCCGCTGCGGCGCCGGGAACCGGGCTGATCTCCCAGCGCTCAAGGAACAAAAGGTCGGCCGCGGACGCCTCGTCGCGCATGGTCGACAGGGCACGCGCCACGGCGACCGTGAGCGGTCTGTCGGAAGCGAACGGGTGCGTCCGGGTCATCACGTCAGTCATGGTGGGAATCCCCCCAGAGGTCAGCACGCACGAATTGTCCACCCACCAGGTCGGGCATCCCTGGTGTTCAGCGATGGGCGCCTCTTATAGCATCTGGGGGAAGCTTCACCCGGCAAACCGATGATGCATCTATGACATCACAGGCATGTGACTCTACGGGCATGTGATTCCGCGGACGCGCGGAACGGCACCGGCCGCCATGACCGGACTCTGCCGGTCATGGCGACGGCCCGCCGTCCGGCGGTCAGTAGCGGTAGAGGTCGTGCTTGAACGGTCCGCTTTGCGCCACACCGATATATTCGGCCTGTTTCGCCGATAGCTGCGTCAGCTTGGCGCCGACCTTGGCCAGATGCAGCGCGGCCACTTTCTCGTCGAGATGCTTGGGCAGCGTATAGACCTGCCGCTGGTAACGGTCGGCCGGCGCCGTCCACAGCTCGAGTTGCGCCAGCACCTGGTTGCTGAAGCTCGCGCTCATGACGAAGCTGGGATGGCCGGTGGCATTGCCCAGGTTCACCAGCCGGCCCTCGGACAGCACGATCAGGCGCTTGCCGTCCGGAAACTCGACCTCGTCCACCTGCGGCTTGACGTTGTCCCATTTATAGTTGCGCAGCGCGGCGATCTGAATCTCGCTGTCGAAATGGCCGATATTGCACACGATGGCGCGGTGCTTCATGCGCCGCATGTGTTCGATGGTGATCACGTCCACATTGCCGGTGGCAGTGACAAAAATGTCGGCCGCCGGCGCCGCGTCGTCCATGGTGGTGACCTCGTAGCCCTCCATCGCCGCCTGCAGGGCGCAGATCGGATCGACCTCGGTCACCTTCACCCGGCAGCCGGCCTGGCGCAGGCTCGCGGCCGAGCCCTTGCCCACGTCGCCGAAGCCGTTCACTACCGCGACCTTGCCGGCCATCATCACGTCGGTGCCGCGGCGGATGGCGTCCACCAGGCTTTCCCGGCAGCCATACAGATTGTCGAATTTCGACTTCGTGACGCTGTCATTGACGTTGATGGCGGGCACCAGCAGCGTCCCGGCGCGGGCCATTTCCCACAGGCGGTGCACGCCGGTGGTGGTCTCCTCGCTGATGCCGCGCACCTCGGCCAGCATCTCGGGGTATTTGTTATGCAGCAGCAGCGTCAGGTCGCCGCCGTCATCGAGGATCAGGTTCGGGGTCCAGCCATCGGGACCGCGTACCGTCTGTTCGATGCACCACCAGAACTCCTCCTCGTTCATGCCCTTCCAGGCAAACACGGGGGTGCCGGCGGCGGCAACCGCCGCGGCGGCATGGTCCTGGGTGGAAAAAATGTTGCACGACGACCAGCGGACGGTGGCACCCAGATGCTCCAGCGTCTGGATCAGCACCGCGGTCTGGATGGTCATGTGCAGGCAGCCGGCAATGCGGGCGCCGGCCAGCGGCCGGGAATCGCCGTATTCGGCGCGGATCGCCATCAGGCCCGGCATCTCGTCCTCGGCCATGGAGATCTCCTTGGCGCCCCACTCGGCGAGAGAGATGTCCTTGACCTTGTAGTCGTTGTTCATGGGCATGATGGGGCTCCTGCGGTTCGGCGCGCCTATATAAGGATATCTTGATGTGCGCAACCTGAAGGAAGGAAGGCCAGGGCTCTGCCCTGGACCCGCTAAGGGCGGAGCCCTTAGAACCCATTCGTTTTAAGGATTTTGTGAAGAGGGGGGTGAGGAGGGGCCGCAGCATCTCCTCACCCCCCTCTTCACAAAATCCTTATAGTGATGGGGTCCAGGGGCCTCTCGGCCCTTGGCGGGTCCAGGGCAGAGCCCTGGCCTTCCTTTCAGGTATTCATCGCATCAAAGAAATCCTGGTTGGTCTTGCTGTATTTCAGCTTGTCCAACAGGAAGTCCATCGCATCCATGGTGCCCATCGGGTTCAGGATGCGTCGCAGCACCCACATCTTGGACAGGGTGCCGCGATCCACCAGCAGCTCTTCCTTGCGGGTGCCGCTTTTGGTGATGTCGATCGCCGGGAAGGTCCGCTTGTCCGAGAGCTTGCGGTCCAGGATGATCTCGGAATTGCCGGTGCCCTTGAACTCCTCGAAGATCACCTCATCCATGCGGCTGCCGGTGTCGATCAGCGCCGTGGAGATGATGGTCAGCGAGCCGCCTTCCTCGATGTTGCGGGCCGCGCCGAAAAAGCGCTTGGGCCGCTGCAGCGCGTTGGCGTCCACGCCGCCCGTCAGCACCTTGCCCGAGGAGGGCACCACGGTGTTGTAGGCGCGCGCCAGCCGGGTGATGCTGTCGAGCAGGATGACCACGTCGCGCTTGTGCTCGACCAGCCGCTTGGCCTTCTCGAGCACCATTTCGGTCACCTGCACGTGGCGGGTCGCCGGCTCGTCGAAGGTGCTGGCCACCACCTCACCCTTCACCGTGCGCGACATGTCGGTGACTTCCTCGGGTCGCTCGTCGATCAGCAGCACCATCAGGAACACTTCCGGGTGGTTGTGGCTGATGGCGGTGGCGATGTTCTGCAGCATCACCGTTTTGCCGGTGCGCGGCGGCGCCACGATCAGGGCGCGCTGGCCCATGCCGATCGGCGCAATCAGGTCGATCACCCGCGGCGTCAGGTCCTTGGTCGGCCCCTTCGCAACCGACTGGAAATTCTCCATCTCCATCTTGAGACGGCGGTCGGGGTAGAGCGGCGTGAGGTTGTCGAAGTTGATGCGGTGCTTCACCGCCTCCGGCGCCTCGAAGTTGATGGTGTTGACCTTGAGCATCGCGAAATAGCGCTCGCCGTCCTTCGGCGCCCGGATCTGGCCCTCCACCGTGTCGCCGGTGCGCAGGGCGAAGCGGCGCACCTGGGCGGGGCTGATGTAGATGTCGTCCGGCCCGGGCAGGTAGTTCGAGTCGGCGCTGCGCAGGAAGCCGAACCCGTCCGACAGGATCTCGAGCGTGCCCTCGCCGTAGATGGCCTTCTCGTTGTCGGCCAGGCTCTTGAGGATCGCGAACATCATGTCCTGCTTGCGCAGCGACGAGGCGTTCTCGATCTGCAGGGATTCGGCGAAGCTCAGCAGGTCTGCCGGAGACTTGGCCTTCAGGTCGGCAAGGTGCATCGGGGGCGCCTGATGTTCGGTCGTGCGGGAAGGGAGGACAGGAGCATCGGCAGGGCCGCGTCGCGTGGCCGGATGCTCGCCTGCCGGATCCGCCCGAACCGGGTGGTGAACCACGTTCGGGGGAAAGCCAGCCCTGTCCGGTAAGGAAGGAAACGTGCGGACGGTGGAATCACCAGGGATGCAGCGTTCACACCTGGAACGGCAAGCTAGGTCCGCCCCGGGGTCGCGTCAACCCTGGCGTGCAGGAAAATACGGGCTTCCCGGCCGCTTATGCCGGCTTATGCCCATCAAAAGGGCTTCACGATCACCATGATGACGATAACGATCATCAACAGCGTCGGCACCTCGTTGGCGATTCGGAAGAACCGCTCGGACAGGCGGTTGCGGTCCTCGAGGAAGCCACGCCGCCAGACGGCCAGGCCCTGGTGATACACCGTCATGCCGAGCACGCAGAACAGCTTGGTGTGCCACCAGCCCTGGCGCCAGTCGATCACCCCCGGGGTCAGCACCAGCAGGATGCCGAAGGTCCAGGTGGCGACCATGGCCGGGTTCATGATCGCCTTGAGCAGGCGGCGCTCCATCACCTTGAAGCGCTCGCTCTCCGGCGTGCCGGGCTGGATCATGGTGTGATAGACGTATAGCCGGGGCAGGTAGAACAGCCCGGCCATCCAGGCGATCAGGCTGATCACGTGGAGTGCCTTGATCCACAGGTAGGCATAGGCCAGTACGTCGATGGTCATGCTGCCCTCCGCAGTGCCGCGGCGATGAGCGCCGGCACATCAAACATCGAATGGAACGGGACGGCGCCGAGCGCCCGCAGGGCGGCGCCGTCGGAATCGGGTGCGTAGCCCAGGCAATCCATGCCGGCCGACAGCGCCGCGCGCACCCCGGGCGGGCTGTCCTCGATCACCAGGCATTCCGCCGGCGCGACCCCCTCGGCCGCGGCGGCGGCCAGGAACAGATCCGGCGCCGGCTTGCCGCGGGCGACATCGCTGTGGCTGTGCACCCGGCCGGCGACCAGGGGCAGAATGCCGATGCGGGCGAATTTGGCGGCCATCTCCGCATGCGAGGAATTCGACGCCACCCGCCAGGGCAGGCCGAGGGCGGACACCGCCGCCAGCGCTTCCAGGGCCCCCGCCACCGGCGCCACTTCGTCCTCGAGGGCGGTGATCAGGTGTTGCGTCAGCGTAAGCTGCCAGTCCGGCGCCAGCGCCCGGCCGATCCGGCGCTCGATCACCGGCACCATGTCGGTGATCGTCATGCCGAGGAAGTGGCGGTCCGCCTCGTGCGGGGTCATCGTCCAGCCGAGGGCGGTGAGTTCGGCGGCAACGATCCGGTTGCTGACCGGCTCGCTGTCGACGAGCACCCCGTCACAGTCGAAAATCACCAGCCGCAGACCGGTCCGCTCCTGATTCATCACGGGTGGTTCATCAGGTCGTGCGCGCCCAGCGGGACCGCACCCGTTCGCGCGGATCGGCGCGGGCGAACGGACAATCCGTGTGCGGCGCCGGGCAGGTCCGGCCGCCCTGATGGCTGCAGGTGCCGGGGCCGAATTCATGCATCCGCCGCACCAGGGCCGCCAGCGCGGCGATGAAGCCGGTATCCGCATTGGGGGTAGGCGCGCGAAAATAATGTTCCACCCCCGCCTCGCGGGCAAATTCCTTGTACTCGATGTCGAGCTCCACCAGCGTTTCGGTATGCTCCGAGACGAAGGCGATCGGCACCACCAGCACCGCCACCTTGTCGCGCCCGGCGCGCTCGATCTCCTCCTCGGTGGAAGGCCCGATCCATTCCTGCGGGGTGGCGCGCGACTGGTAGCAGATGGCGTGGTCGAGATTGGGAATGCGCAGATAGCGCACCGTGTCGGCGACGGTGCGCTCGATCTGGAACTGGTAGGGATCGCCGTTATCGATGATCACCTTCGGCAATCCGTGCGCCGAGAACAGGACGCGCAAGGGAATGCCGGCCGGCAGGGCGGTGCGGGCTGCTTCCCAGGCGCGCCGCACGATCATCGCCGCGGCATGGGTGAAGCCGTTATCGCCATAGTAGCAGCACAGCGAGGTGGTGGCCTTTACCAGCCCCACCTTGGCCGCTGCTTCCCGCCAGGCGGTCAGGCTGCTGCCGGTGGTGGTAGTGGAAAACTGCGGATAGAGCGGCATCAGCAGCACCCGGTCGGGGTTCCAGTCCCGCACCTCGAGCGCCACTTCCTCGCTCATCGGGTGCCAGTAGCGCATGGCGACGAAGCAGCGGGCCTCAAACTCCCCCAGCTCGGCTTCCAGCGCGCGCGCCTGCTGCCCGGTCAGGCTCGAGCAGCGGCGAGCGGCCACCGATATGGGCGTAGTTCTCCGTCGCCGGCCGCACCCGGGCCGCCGCGATGAGACGCCCCAGAAAAGGGCGGATGAACAAATTCACCCGCAGGATGGCCGGATCGGTGAACAGGTTCACCAGAAAAGGCCGGATGCTCTCCGGCCGGTCCGGCCCCCCCAGGTTGAACAGGACGACGGCGATGCGCGGCTTGGTCATCGGCGAAATTTGACGGCACCGCCCTCCCGGTCAAGCAGCGCGGACGCGGGCCACCAGTTCGGCGACATGCTCCGGCGCGGTCTGCGGCACGATGCCGTGCCCCAGGTTGAAGATGAACGGCCGCCCGCGCAAGGCCGCCAGCACGGCATCGGTCTCCCGCGCCAGCGCTTCCCCGCCGGCCACCAGCACCAGCGGATCGAGATTGCCCTGGATGGCCACGTTCGCCGGCACCTCGCGGGCGGCGACCACGGGGTCGGCTGAGGTGTCGATGCTCACGCCCTGCACGCCCGTCGCACGGGCGAACTCGGCCAGCATGGTGCCGGCCTGGCGCGGAAAACCGATGACCGGCACGCCCGGATGGCGGGCCCGGATGGCGGCGGCGATGCGCGCCGAGGGCTCGATCACATGCGCCCGGAACAGCGACGGCGCCAGCACGCCGGCCCAGGAGTCGAACAGCATGACCGCCTCGGCGCCGGCATCGATCTGGGCGGAAAGATAGACAATGGTCTGCTCGGTCACCAGGTCGATCAGGCGGGCGAACAGGGCCGGGTTGCACCATGCCATCAGGCGCACATGGTCCCATTCCTTCGAGCCGCTGCCCTGCACCATGTAGCAGGCCACCGTGAACGGGCTGCCGGCGAAGCCGATCAGGGTGGCATCGCCCACACTGGCGCTCAGGCGCTGCACCGTTTCCAGGATCGGCTCAATGGCCTTCGGCAGCCGGGCCGGGTCCAACGCGTCAAGGCCGGCTTCGTCGCGGATCGGCGGCAGTTGCGGCCCCTCCCCCTCGGCGAAGCGCAGGCCCTGGCCGAGCGCCCATGGCAGCATGAGAATGTCGCTGAACAGGATGGCGGCATCGAAGCCGTAGCGGCGCAGCGGCTGCAGCGTCACCTCGGTGGCCAGGGCCGGGTTGGTACACAGGTCGATGAAGCCGCCGGCCTGCGCCCGCACCTCGCGGTATTCGGGCAAATATCGCCCGGCCTGCCGCATCAGCCACATGGGCGGCGGCCACACCGCCTCGCCCGCCAACACCCGCAACAGCTTCTTCGCCATGGTACCGGTCCGCCTGGGTTCGATCGGCGCTCTTCTTAAACAGTGAGAAGAGAAAAGAAATGGGTTGGAGTCCTAAGAGGGCCTGTGGATAACGGGGTACCGGGTTGCGGATTTTTCCTTCCCCTGGATATCCACCGGTGAGTCGGCCGGAAACGCATTGAATCTGCGACGGATTGCGTTTTCATCCCGACGTCACGAGGGCGAGACGAAGATTCTGTCCCGGGTACCTGGATTCGACGTCTTGTCCCCGCTGTGGCGGACCGGACGGCCGAACGGGGGTTTTCATCCCCCTTATCCCCGCTATCCTCCGGCGCATGCCCAGCCGCATGAACCTACATCTGGTATCCGATGCAACCGGGGAAACGCTGAACTCCATCGTCCGGGCGACGGTGGCGCAGTTCGAGCACGCGAGTATCCTGTACCATCGCTGGAGCCTGATCCGGACGCGCTTCCAGCTGCACCGGGTGCTGGAAGGGATCGAGGCCGAGCCCGGTCCGGTGCTGTCCACCCTGGTGGAAACCAGTCTGCGGGCGGAGCTGGAGACCTTCTGCGAACGGCTCGGCCTGCCGGTGGTGAACGTGCTCGACCCGGTGATGAGCATGTTCCAAGAGCAGTTCGGCGAGAAGGCGGCCGCCCGGCCGGGCCGGCAATATGTGCTGGACGCCGATTATTTCCGCCGCATCGATGCCATGCACTACGTGCTCGCGCATGATGACGGGCAGGCGCAGGCGGGCATTGCCGCTGCCGACGTGGTGCTGGTGGGGGTGTCGCGCAGCTCGAAAACCCCGACCTCGTTTTACCTCGCCAACCGCGGCATCAAGGCGGCCAACATTCCGCTGGTCCCGGGGCTACCGCCGCCGCCCGGGCTGGACAACCCGCGCTGCCCGGTGATCGGCCTGACCATCGACGCGCAGGCGCTGATTGAAATCCGCCGGCACCGGCTGCGCATGATCGGCACCGGGACGAGCCATAAGGATAGCGGCGAGTATGTCGATCTCGACGCGGTGAAGGCAGAATTGCTGTGGGCGCGCCGGCTGTGCACCAAGCGCGGCTGGCCGGTGATCGACGTGACACGGCGCTCGATCGAGGAAACCGCGGCCACCATGCTGCAATTGATGGAGGCCTGGCATGAACGGCGGCGCAAGGCTGATGAAGCAGCAGCGGCAACGCCGGCGCCGCCCCCATGAGCCTGCAGGCGGGAGCGCCGCGCCTGAAGCTGGCCAGCGCCTCGGTCGCCCGCCGGGTGCTGCTGGAGGCGGCCGGGCTGCGCTTCGGCATCCGCCCCGCCCAGGTGGACGAGGCGGCGCTGAAGCAGGAAGCTCGTGCCGAGGGACTGGACCCGGCCGACGTGGCGCTGAGGCTGGCCGATGCCAAAGCCACGCAGGTGGCCCGGCACGACCCGGAGGCGCTGGTTATCGGCTGCGACCAGTTGCTGGTGTGCGAGGGGCGGTGGTTCGACAAGCCGGCGGATCTCGACGACGCCCGCGCCCATCTGCTCGCCCTGCGTGGCCGCACCCACACCCTGGTCACCGCCGTGCTGTGCCGCCGCGGCGAGCAGCGCCTGTGGCAGGCGGTGGCAAGGCCGCGCCTGACCATGCGGGAATTCTCCGACGCGTTTCTCGAGACCTATCTGTCGCTCGAAGCCGCGCACGTCACCACGACGGTCGGCGCCTACCGGCTTGAAGGCCCCGGCATTCACCTGTTCGCGGCGGTCGAGGGCGAGCATGCCGCCATTCTCGGCCTGCCGCTGCTGGGTTTGCTGGGGTTTCTGCGCGAGCACGGCGTTCTGGCAGGCTGAGCCGGGTCGGACCGGCCATGCCGGAATTCGGCTTTCCACCCGGCCGGTTGCCCGGCCAGTGTTGCCGTTATGGAACAGCAACCTCCCAGTCCGTTCGCCCGCGTGCGGCGCAAGCCGCAGCGGGCCGCCTATGACATGGCGACCATCCACGCGATTCTCGATGCCGGCATGGTGTGCCATGTGGGCCACATCATCGACGGAAGGCCGGTGGTGATCCCCACTTTCCACTGGCGGCATGGCGACCGTGTTTTCTGGCATGGCAGTGCCGCCAGCCGGATGCTGGAAGCGAACGCCGCCGGTGGCGAGGTCTGCCTGACCGTCACGTTGCTCGACGCCTGGGTGCTGGCGCGCACCTCGTTCAACCATTCGGCCAATTACCGGTCGGTGCTCTGCTTTGGCCGGCCCGGCGTGGTCGATCAGCCCGAGGAAAAGCTGGCGGCGATGAAGGGGTTTGTGGAGCGGCTGTTTCCGGGCCGCTGGGACACGCTGCGTCCGCCCACGGCGCAGGAGATCAAGGCGACCCTGATCCTCTCGCTTCCGCTGACCGAGGCCTCGGCCAAGCTCCGTACCGGTCCGCCGATCGACGACGAGGCGGACCGCTCCTGGCCGGTCTGGGCCGGATTGTTGCCGTTGCATCTGTCGGCTGGCCCACCGCAGGTCGATGCGTATGTTGTCCCTGGGATGGAACCCCCCACCACGCCCTTATGAATGGGGTCAAGGGGCCTCCCGGCCGTCGCGCCGAAGGCGCGCTCCGCGCGGGGGCGGGTCCAGGGCAGAGCCCCATCGGCGCGAAGATAAGCGAAAGGCAAGGCCAGGGCTCTGCCCTGGACCCGCAAGGGGGCAGTGGCCCCCTTGACCCCATTCACTTAAGAATTATTGGGTTCCAAGGGCCTATGGCCCTTGGTGGGTCCAGGGCGAAGCCCTGGTGGGGCTCGGGGCAACGCCCCGATAGGGTGGCTCCCGGCGTTAAGTTCGCGCCTATGGGGCAGAGCCCTGGCCTTTCTTATCGTGCCCGCCGCAACAGCACTCGAACCGACCCCGGGTTAGCCGGATGCGGATGGGTGGCCGCCAGCACGATCGGTCGCAGGCTGGGCTGGTTCAGCCAGAGCGGCAGTTCCCGGCGCAGCACGCCGCCGGTTTCACCGGCACCGCGGCCGGTGATGATTTCCACGCAGCGCACGCCGTCGCTGTGGGCGCCGTGCAGGAAGGCGTGCACGGCGTGGAAGGCGCGCTGGGCGGTGCGGCCGTGCAGATCGAGCGTGCGCGAGGGCGCCAGCTTGCCGGAGCGGAAGCGGGTCCAGGTGGCGCTGTCGAGCCCGCCGGGCTGGCCGCCGACCGCGAGGGCGGCGGGGGGCGGCCGGGCGGCAAGCGGCAGGGCGGGGGGAACCATCATTTCCGGCGGTACGGGAGGAGATGGGAGGTCGGGCAGCGGCGGTGCAGTGCGCCCGGGCAGCGGCCGGATTTCGCGCGTGTAGGCGGCCCAGACGGTGCGGTCCTGTTCGGTCAGGGCGGTGCGGCGGTGTCCGGACACAGCCTATCCGGCCGGCACGGACAGGGCGTGTGGCATCCTCAACGGCCGGCTCCTCGGTGGGACATGGCAACGGCTGCCCATATGGTGTCGTTGCCCGGACGATGGCAGCCCGCGCCGGTGCAGCCTGTCTTGGCGGGTTTAGCCTAGCGCGGCGGGATCATCGTCTATTAGCACCACATGCAGCCGGCGCGGGCCATGCGCGCCGAGTTCCAGCGTGGACTCGATGTCGGCCGAGCGGGACGGGCCGGTCACCAGCATGACGTTGCGCGGCATGAAGCCGCCGGTGACGGCATCGTGTCCCTCGGCGCGCAGCCGGTCCCACGCATCCTCCAGCGGACCGACGATGCGGCTGGCAAGCAGCACCACGATGGCGGTGTCGGCCAGCAGGTTGAGGGTGGTCGGGCGGTCCGGCGTGCCGGGCAGCATCAGGGTGCCGGTTTCGGCGATGGCGGCGTAGCCGTGCTGCACGCTGACCAGGTCGGTCGGCTCGGCGCGGCCCTCGCGGAGGCGCAGCAGCGGGCGGGTGGCCCAGGGGAGCGCCTGCAGCTCGGGGTGCGGGGCCATGACCAGGGCGGAGGGGAGGTTCTGCGCGGCCAGATAGTCGGCGATCGCCGCCGGCACGGCGGCGGGGTCGGGCACCCGGATGACGGTGCCGAATTCCTTTTCCACGTTGCGGATGAACAGCGCCACCTGCGCGGGCCGCGGCAGCAGGCTGCGCGCCGGGATCAGGTGGCGGGGATGCGCCCGCAGCCGCGCCTGCAGGCCCTGGGCCAGATCATCCGGCACGGGTCCGCGGCGCAGCCCGCGCCGGATGGCGCCGAGGATTGCTTGCTTCGACATCAGACCCGCCCCGCGCGCCGGTCGCGCGCATAGCGGGCGAAGAACGTATCGCCTTCGGGGGCCGGCAGGTCGCGCCCGCCGGTCCAGCCCCCGGCCAGCGGGAGGGAGGAAAACCGGCCATTTTTGCGCCCGAGCCGCCCCAGCCCCGCCGCCACCGCCCGGGTGACGAGGCGGTAAGCCCAGGGCCGCCGCGCGAACCAGGCCCACAGGCGCAGGCCGGCGCGGATGGTGGGCGGGGTGAGGTGCCGCTCGAACTGGCGCTCGCGCCAGTGGCGCATCATGCCGGGCAACGGGATCTGCATGGGACAGACGCTTTCGCATTTGCCGCAGAAAGTGCTGGCGTTGGGCAAATGGCCGGCCTGATCCACGCCGATCAGGGTGGGCGTCAGCACCGCGCCCATTGGACCCGGATAGACCCAGCCATAGGCGTGCCCGCCGACGGTGAAATAGACCGGGCAATGGTTCAGGCAGGCGGCGCAGCGGATGCAGCGGAGCATCGGCTGGAACGGGCTGCCCAGCATGGCCGAGCGGCCGTTATCGATCAGCACCACGTGGTACTCGTCCGGCCCGTCCAGCTCGCCGGGCCGGCGGGTGCCGGTGGAAAACGTGTTGTAGACGGACATGTCCTGCCCGGTGGCCGAGCGCGCCAGCAGGCGCAGCAGGGTGCAGGCATCCTCCAGCGTCGGCACCACCTTCTCGATGCTGGCCAGCACGATGTGAACCCGCGGCAGGGTCTGGGTGAGGTCGCCATTGCCCTCGTTGGTGACGATCACCGTGCTGCCGGTCTCGGCGATGAGGAAATTGGCGCCGGTGATGCCGACATCGGCGGCCAGGAAGCGGGCGCGCAACTGGGCGCGCGCCTCGGCCATGATGTCGCGCCGGTCGGCGAACACACGGCCGGGCGGCAGGTCGGTGTGCGACGCCCGGAAGCTTTCCTCCCAGTCCTCGCGGTTGAGGTGGAAGGCGGGGGCGATGATGTGGCTGGGCGGCTCGCGGCGGAGCTGCAGGATGTATTCGCCGAGATCGGTCTCGACCGGGGTGATGCCGTGCTGCTCGAGGTGCTCGTTGATGGCGAGCTCCTCGGAGATCATGGATTTGCCCTTGGTGACGGTGCGCGCGCCGACCCGCTGGCAGATCGCCAGCACGGCGGCGCGGGCCTCGTCGGCGGTGCTGCACCAATGCACCTGGCCGCCGGCGCGCTCGACCTTGGCGGCCCAGCTTTCCAGGTAGAAATCGAGATTGGCGAGCGTGTGGTCCTTGATGTCGCGGCCGATCCTGCGGAGCTGCTCGAACTCGGGGAGCTGGGCGATCGCGGCGGCGCGGCGGGACGGAAACGCCGGGCGGGTGAACACGAGCGCCTTCTGCAGGCGCTTATCGGCCAGTGCCTGGGTGGCGTTTTCCCTGAAGGCGGGGCTGGTGGAACGCATCCTCGGTCTCCGCGGCGAGTCGCCACTCTAACGGGGATGCGCGACGCGGCAAGCCGCCAAGGGCATGACCCTTGGGTCCCGCTGGCCCGGCACGTAGCGTCACGCGCCGGGCTCGCGGGCCTTTGTAACCGGT
Source organism: uncultured Alphaproteobacteria bacterium (assembly GCA_963709085.1). Taxonomy (GTDB): domain Bacteria; phylum Pseudomonadota; class Alphaproteobacteria; order Acetobacterales; family Acetobacteraceae; genus Rhodovastum. The sequence goes on along the minus strand of CAVPVB010000007.1, from coordinate 216,524 downwards.
GCCCAACAGGCAAATCACCACGCGACGGGCGGGACACGCGCCAATCGTGTGGCAGCAATCACCCTTGCCGCAACGGCGGCAACCGGAAGGGCTACTTCACCGTCGCCGGCAGGAAGTGCAGAACCGCCGCAGGCGTGGTGGAGCCTTCGATCCAGTTGAACCGGTCGGTGCGCAGCACGACAACGTGGATGAACAAAGCCAGCGCGAACAGGCCCGCACCCAGACCCACCAGAGCCTTACGCGGATCGAACAGAGTCCAGATACGCCACAGTTGATTCAGGTCGTCAGAATAGGCCATGCGATCCTCCTTACACCAAAGAGCCGATGATCTGCTGGACGGTGTCCAGCGCCGAGGTCGTGTAGCCGCCAACGGGCGGGAACCACGGACGCCATGACCAAACGAGGATATGGGCGACCACGGCGACCCCGACGAAGACGATGGCGCTCGTATTGAAGATCTTGTGGAAGTCTTTGGCTTCCTCGTCGGTCAGGCCCGACGGGTTGCCCTTTGCGATATAGGCGCTCATGTCAGCACTCTCCGGATTGCGGCCCTTCGGCCCGTGCTGCGCACGTCCCGCGCAGCTGGGATCGCCGCGGCGTTGCCCGCCCGGCAAACCGATGCCAGGGGCCGCGCGCAAGCCTGCGCGAGCCCCTGTGACCGCGCCTGCCGGGCCGCCCGGTCGGGCCGCCTCCGCGGCGCGGACGAATAGCGATGTCGCAAAATTGCCCGCCGGGCGTGGCCCGCGAGACACACGGCAGCGGACGCGCAGCCGCCTGGCGACGACCCGTCGTCTGCGCCGGTGGCAGCGGACTGCATGCCTTGCTCCTTCGGTCTGCCAGATCGATAAAAACTGTCAATGTATAATGACAGACCGGCCGACAAGGCAAGTTTACAGTTTCATATCGGCGGCAATCGTCACACGATTCTCCGCCGCTGCCGGAATTCTGACCGCTGAAACAAGGGCTTGGCGCCGGCTCAGGGGGTTGCCGGGCCGAACACCAGGTCGGGCAGCCACAGGGTCAGGGCGGGCACGTAGGTGATGATCATCAGCACCCCCAGCAGCAGGATCACAAACGGAAAAATGCCGCGGATCACCTCGCCGATCGGGGCGGCCGAGAGGGTGGACAGGACGAACAGGTTCAGCCCCACCGGCGGGTGGATCAGGCCGATCTCCATATTGTGCGTGAAGATGATGGCGAAATGCACCGGATCGACGCCGAGCGGCTGCAGCGCCGGGCCGAGGATGGGCATCACCACCAGCAGGGTCGCGATCACCTCCAGGAAGCAGCCCATCACCAGCAGTATCAGGTTCATCGCCAGCAGGAACTGCCAGGTGGAAAAACCGTGGTCGAGGGTGAACCGGACCAGCCGGGCCGGGATGCCGGAGAAGGTCATCCAATGGCCGAACGCCAGCGCGGTGGCGACGATCAGCATGATGGCGCCGGCGGTGCGGATGGCGTCGGCGATGACGCCCAGCGTGTCCGGCAGGCGGAAGCCGCGATAATAGAACAGGCTGATCAGCAGCGCCGACACCGCCGACAGCGCGGCGGCCTCCACCACCGTCACCAGCCCGCCATAGATGCCGACCAGCACGACCAGCGGCACCACCAGGGCCGGCAGGGCGCGGCGCGAGACGCGGGTGCGGCGGGCGAACGGCACGGCGGGTTCGATCGGGAAGCGGCGGCGGCGGGAATCGTACCACACCCAGGCGAAGAACACCGCCGCCTGCAGCAGGCCGGGCAGCAGGCCGGCCAGGAACAGCCGCGGCACCGATTGCTCCGTGACGATGCCGTAGAGGATGAGCGCCAGCGAGGGCGGCACGACGATGCCGATGGTGCCGGAGGCGCCGATGACGCCGAGCGCGAAGCTGCGCGGATAGCCGCGCTCCAGCATCGCCGGCAGCAGGATCGAGCCCATCGCCAGCGCGGTCGCGACCGATGAGCCGCAGATCGCCGCGAACAGGGTGCAGGCCACCACGGTGACCAGGCCGAGCGAGCCGCGGATGCCGCCGAGCCAGACGGCGGCGAGGTCGACCAGCGCGCGGGCGATGCCGCCATGGCGCATGAAGGCCGCCGCCATGACGAACAGCGGCAGCGACATCAGCGTGGGCGAGTTGAGGTGGTCGATGATGACCTGCGCCACGCCGATCAGCGGCTGGCCGGAGACGATGTAGAGCGCCGCCGTCAGGATGCCGAGCACCAGAAAGATCGGCATGCCGCAGGACAGCAGGCCGAAAAAGGCGGCCCCCAGAAGCAGAGCCGCCATCGGTCCCTGCCTTAGCCGGGGACGACGAGTGCCGCCGGTACGTCGTGAATTGCCGGTCCCACCCGCATCGTCGCCGGGTCGAAATGGCCGAGGTAGCGCACGAGGCGGATGGCGTAGCGGGCGAACATCAGCGCCCCGCCGGTCGGCAGCGACAGGTCGTAGACCCACATCGGGAAGTCGAGCCCGGTGTAGCTGCGCTCATCGAGCATCCAGGCGGTTTCGACGATGTTCCAGCCATAGGCGACCAGCCCGGCGCAGAAGGCCAGCGCCACCAGGCAGTTGAACACTTCCATCCAGCGCTGGGCGCCGGCCGGCAGCAGGCGCAGCACCAGGTCCGGGCGCACATGGGCGTCGCGTTGCACGAGCTGGCTGGAGACGATCATCAGCGCCCAGATGATCAGGTAGACGATAATTTCGTCGCCCCAGCCGGAGCCGAGCGAGGGGTCGATATAGCGGCCGGCGATCTGCCAGAGGCCGACGCCGAGGGCGCCCCCGCCGAGCAGGCCGACGATCACGCGTTCGCGCGTATCCCAGGCGCGCATCATGCGCCCGATGGGTCTTTGTGGCATGGACGTGGCCTCCCTTGTTGCGGCCTTTATTGCGTCCGTCATGCGGCCCCAGCCGGGCTGGCGTCAACTAAAAGCGTATAACAAAGAGTAATTTACAAGGAGTTCCAAGGGCCTACGGCCCTTGGTGGGCTTGGGCCGCGAAGCGGACCAAGGGGGCAAAGCCCCTGCTGGGGCTCGGGGCAACCCCCCGGCTACGGCATGGAAGGCCGCCACCCCTCCTGCCCACGCATACGTCGCGGCGACAGCATGTCCCAGGGGCTGGGCATCTCCCCTACCGTCACATGCACCAGCGCCGGCGCCCGTGCCGCCAGCGCCTCGTGCAGCGCGGTTTGCAACCCCGCCGCGTCGGCGGCGCGGAAGGCGTTGGCGCCGAAGCTGCGGGCGAAGGCGTAAAAATCCGGGTTGGCGAGGTCGCAGGCGATCAGCCGGTTGCCGAAATGCTCCGCCTGGATGCGGCGCACATTGCCGAAGGCGCCGTCGTCGAACACCACCGCCACCACCGGCAGGGCATGGCGCATGGCGGTGGCCAGTTCCGCCGCCTGGTACATGAACCCGCCATCGCCGCAGATCGCCACCACCGCCCGGCCCGGCAGGACGGCCTGCACGCCCAGCGCGGCGCCGTAGCCCCAGCCCAGATTGTCCTGATAGCCCGCCGAGATGTAGCGGCGCGGCGCCGTCACCGGAAAGGCCAGCCGGCCGCAGAAACCCACCTGGGTCACGTCCTCCACCACCACGCCGTCTTCCGGCAAAGCGGCGCGCAGCGCGCGCAGGAAGCCCATCTGCGGCTCCTGGCGGGCCATGCGGTCGGCGAACCAGGCCTGCGCCGCGGCCAGGTCCTCGCGCGGCCGCCGTGTCCGGTTATGCGCCGGCAGGGCGGCCAGCAGGGCGCGCAGGCCGGCGGCGGCGTCGGCGTGGACCGCGACATCGGGGCGGCGGAAGCGGGTGATCTCCTCGGCGTCGATGTCGATGCGCACGATCTTCAGGTCGGGATCGGTGCCCCAGACGGACTGGGCGAAATGCAGCCGCGTGCCCACCCCCAGCACGGCGTCGGCCTGCGGCCACAGGCGCTGGCCGACCGGCAGCGCGGCGGCCAGGGGATGGGTCGTCGGCAGCACGCCGCGGCCGCGGCGATAGGTCACCACCGGCGCCTGCAGCAACTCGGCCACCGCCAGCAGTTCCGGTGCGGCATCGAGCGCGCCGCCGCCGGCGATGATGATCGGCCGCTCGGCGGCGCCCAGCACCCTGGCCGCCCGGGCCACTTCATCGGGATCGATTTCGGGGTGGAACGGCGGCAGCGGATCAACTGGGGTCGTCTGGCCCGGCCGGCCCCAGCTGTCGATGGCGCATTCCAGCGCCACCGGGCGGGTGCGTCCGCTGAGCGCCGCCCGCACCGCCTCGGCCACCAGCCCCGGTGCTTCGGCCGCGGAGGGAATGCGCGCCGCCCATTTCACCATGTGGCGCAGCAGGCCGAGCTGGTCCGGCAGTTCGTGCAGGTGGCCCCAGCCACGGTCGATCGCGTCCGACGGAATCTGGCCGGCGATGGCCAGCACCGGTGCGCCGGTGCTGTACGCCGTCAGCAGCGCCGCCGTGGTGTTCAGGATGCCGGGTCCCGGCACCGCCGCGTAGACCTGCGGCCGGCCGGTCGCCAGGGCGGCGCCGAGCGCCATGTAGGCGGAGGCTCTGCTCATGGCGCGGATGCAGCACCCGCATGCGGCCGGCGGTGGCGTGCACGGCATCGAACAGATGGTCGTTGTGCACCCCCGGCAGGGCGAACAGCCTGTCCATGCCGTGCCGGAGCAGGGCGTCAACGGTGGCCTGGGCGGTGGTCATGCGGGGCATGGCGGGTTCAGAAATCCTGGTGCCGGGGCGGTGGTCTTGCCGGGCTGAGTATGGAATAGGACGTTTCCGACGGCTGCGCGCGGGGGATGATTAGCATCCTGAATGGCGCCGGGAAGTTGTGGTCCTGAGATTAAGGTCAAGGAAGGCCAGGGGCGCTGCCCGTGGACCCCGCTAAGGCCAGAGCCCTTGGAACCTATCCCGTAAGGGGTCCCAGGGACCGCGTGCCGGCCTCGCCATCGCCCTGCAAATCGTGGAATTGTATCCCGGCCGCGGCATGCAACAGGAGACGTCATGACACTCAGCCGCATCGCGCTTGCCCTGTTCCTGATGGCAGGCATGGCCCCGTCTCACGCCGCGGACGACCTGGTTCTGCCGGGGCGGGCGCAGACCGGGGCGGATGCGCGCGACGTGCGTTTCACTTTCGGATGCACGCCGAAAAATGGTGCGGACTTCACCGGCGTGCTGTCGGTCGTGCTCACCGTTCCGGCATACGAGCAGCTCGGCCCGGTTTTTCCGTTCGAGGACTTCGAAGGTCCGGACGCGGCCGCGGGCAGGCTGACCAGCCTGGAGGCGACCGCCGCCGGCGGCACCGCACGCGAGATTTTCGAGGTCTCCGGATCGGCCGGCATCGACGCCGACAAACCGTTTAATTTTGAGCTGGACGCCGCCATGCGCGGTGAAGTTGCGCGGCTTGGTGCCGTCGCGAAGGTGCTGCGCCGGCTCGTCGCGGGTCCGGGCCAACTCGTCTGGCGGCAGGGAAACACGCATCGGGGCGGCCTTGCGTTGGTCGCGACGCTGCCGGTCACGCCGGCCGACGCCGCGCGGCTGCAAGCCCTGCTGGGGCCGTGCCTGGCGGTCGCGGGCCGGGGCGGATAGCGCCTGATCGGCCGCCGATCAGCCTTATCCCGTGCGGGGCCGGAGGATGGCGGTCATGCGGTCGGCCAGTTGCTTGGGCGAAACCGGCTTCACCAGATAGCCGCCAACCCCCAGCCCGCAGGCCGCGTGCACGGTTGCCTCATCGGTCGCCGCGGTCAGCATGATGATCGGCAGCCTGGCGCGCACCGGATCGGACGACTCCCGGACCGTTCGCATGAACGTCAGCCCGTCCATCGGCGCCATCATGGAATCGCAGAACACCAGATCGGGCTTGAACCCGCGGTCGAGCAGCGTCAGACCTTCCGTCCCGTCGCTGGCCTCGCGGATGTCCTCGGCGCCGAGCGATCGCAGCATCCGTTTGAGGAGGCCGCGGATGAATGCTTCGTCTTCGACGACCAGGATGCGAATGGCGGAGAAATCGAGGGGCTTCACGGCATCGACTCCTGTTGGACCTCGGCGAGGAAGGTTGCAATGGCCGCCGTGGCCGCCGTCAGCTCAAGCTGCACGGTCGCATGGCGCGCCCGGATCGCGGCCGGATCCTGGGTGATGGCGGCTTGTTCCAGCGCCCGCGCCGCCGCGCCGAGCGGCGTTGCCCCGACCGAGAGCGAGGACCCCGCCAGGCGATGCGCGGTCGCCGCGACCTGATCGCGCGGCAGAGCCGCCTCCGTTTCGACGCCGAGCAGGGCGCGCAGGTCGCTGTTCAGGCGGGCGGCCAGATCGAGATATTCCCCCAGCAGCGCCTCGCCATCCGGGTCCCCGGGCGCGAAAAGCTGGCGATAGATCCGGTCGTCGAATGACGCGGACCCGGCCGGTCCCGACGCTTGTGCCGGCGGTCCGTCAGGGGCGGACGCGGGCAGGTGGCGCCCCACGAGGCGCGACAGAAGCTCCAGCGCCAGCGGCTTGATCGCCACATCGGTCATCCCCGCGGCGACGCAACGTTCGCGCTGGACGGCGGTGACATCGGCGGTCAGGCCGATGACCGGCAATCCGGACAGCGCCGGGTCTGCCGCCGCGCGGACCGCGCGGGTCAGGGCCACGCCGTCCATGCGGGGCATGTGGCAGTCGGTGATCAGCAGGTCGAACCGGGCCGCGCGCAGTCTCTCGAGAGCCGCCTCGCCGTTCTCCGCTGCCTCCACGGTCAGGCCCAGCACCTCAAGCTGCTGCCGCGTCAGCCAGCGGTTGGTCTGGTCATCATCGACCACGAGAACCCGCCCCTTTTTGGTCAGGCCGACGGGCAGCGAAGCGCCGCCGGCCCCGGCGCTGGCGGCTTCCGGTGCGCCGGCTTTGATCAGCGGCAACAGCAAGGTGAACACGCTGCCTTCGGCCACCCGGCTGGTGACGTCCAGGCTGCCGTCCATCAGCCGGGCGAGGCTGGCGGGCGATGCACAGCCCGAGCCCGCTGCCGCCGAAATTGCGGGTGGTCGAGCTGTCGGCCTGGACAAAGGGTTCGAACAGCCGGGCGATGACGTCGGGCGGCATGCCGATTCCGGTGTCGCGGACGGCGAAACGCAGCCTTGGCGATGGTTCGTCCCGGGTGACATTTACGTCCACCCGGATCTCGCCCGAAGCGGTGAACTTCGCCGCGTTGCCGATCAGGTTGTTGAGCATCTGCCGCAACCGGAGCGGATCGGTCGTCACGTAGTCCGGCACCTCGCGGCTGACCTGCAGGTTCAGGTCGACCCCCTTGTCCAACACCGCGTAGCGGAAAGGCTGCACGATGTCGGTGACCAGATCACGCAGGTTGGCCGGTTCCAGGAAGATCGAAAGCGATCCGGCTTCGATCTTCGAGAAGTCCAGGATGTCGTTCAGCACCGCCAGCAGAGCCGAGGCCGAACTCTGGACCATGTTGGCCATCTGGCTCTGGTCCGGGTCCAGTCCGGTTCCGCGCAGCAGCTCCAGCACGCCCAGCATGCCGCTCATCGGCGAGCGGATTTCGTGGCTCATCACCGCGAGGAACTCCGATCGGGCCTGCGCCGCGCGGTCGGCGGCGTCGCGCGCCAACCGCAACCTCGCCTCGGTTTGCTTGCGCGCCGTGATGTCGGTGTAGGTGCGAACCAGGCCGCCGCCCGGCAACGGCATGCTGCGGATTTCGAGCACCGTGTCGTTCGGTCGCGTTCGCTCGTACGTCTGTGGCTGGTCCAACAGGTCGTCCACCACCCCGAAGCGCCGCATCCAGGGTTCGATATCGCTGCCATCCGCACCGAATTCACCGCTTTGGAATTGCCAGCGCGCGACATCGTCGAATCTCGGTTTGTCGGTCATCAGCGCTTCCGGCAGGCCGAGCAGTTCAAGGGTCTGGCGATTGCACACCTGCACCCGGTGCGCGGCATCGATCATCATGATGCCGTGGCTCATGTGGTCCAGCGTCATCTGCAGGAGGTCGGATTTCCGGGCGGCGGCGGCTTCGCTGGCCAGCAGCTTCTGTTGCGTGCGGTGCAGCCGGGTCTGGTGGACGATGATCCGCGCGGTGACCGCCAGCAGAAGCACGGTCATGATCGTCGCCAGGACAAGATACGATGTCTGGCTGGCGCCGTGGGCCAGCAGCACTTCGTCTTCCGCGATGCCGACGCAGACGACCAGCGGATAGAAGCGTACCCCGCGATAGGCGTAGATGCGGGTGACACCATCGGTTTCGTGCGTCGATTTGAAAATCCCCGCCGGCGCCCGGGCGTATTCGCCCATCAGACGGCTCACCAGCGATTGGGCCAGCGCCGGGTCGTCCTCCCCGGCCTGGGCGCTGGCGCGGACGGCGCCGTCGAGGCCGGCGACCAGCACGACGCCGCTTTTGCCCAGGTCGACCGACCGGTAAAACCGCGCGAAATACTGCGGCGAGAGCGACACGACGACGATGCCGTCGAACGCCCCGTCCGCGGTCATCAGCTTGCGGGTGAGCTGGATGGACCATTGCTGGCTGGCCCGCCCGAGCACCGGCTTGCTGACGAAGATATCGTCAGCGGGGCTGTCACGCTGAACCCGGAAATGCTCGCGTTCGCTGAGATCGACCCGGTCATTCCCTTTCAGGTAGTTGGAGATGATCAGCATCCCGTTCCTGTCGGTCAGCGAGATCTGGAACGTCATGTCGGTGACGGCCTGCGTGCTCCTGGCCCAGGCCGTGGGGTCGAACCCGGCGCGGTCCCGCTCGTAGGAGTTGCGGACATAGAGCAGGGTCTGGTCGATGGTCTTGATGGACCGGACGATATGTTCCTCGAAGACGCTGGCCAGGTTGGTGCTGTCCTGTTCGGCGCCCCGCAGGGCCTGCGTCCGTTCGACCGACAGCGAATGCAGCACGCCGGCCCAGATCAGCGCAATCCCGACGACCCCGAGAATCGCCCCGCCATGCGACACGAGACCGCCCAGCGCCCGGAGAACGCTGCGAGGAGGCAGTACGTTCGCATGTGCGCGCCGGGCGGTAGCAGCCATTTCTCCGTCGCATGGAAGTGATTGCCCGGCCACATTCAGGGCGCAGGGTTAGCAAATCATTGAACGGCGGCGCGCGCCTGCCCCGCCGGGACGTGCATCGGGGGGCGCAAATGCGGTAGGCTGTCAGCATGAACGCGCACCCGCTCGACACCTACAAGCTGGTCCAGAAGCTCAAGGGCGTCGGCTTCTCCGAGGAGCAGGCCGGGGCGGTTACCGACGCGCTGCGCGAGACGCGGACGTTTGATCTGTCGGAGATCGCGACCAGGGCCGATATCCAGGCGCTGGCAGCCGCGACCAAGGGCGATATCAGGGATTTGCAGGCCGATATCCGCGCCCTGGAAGCCGCGACCAAGGGCGATATCAAGGATTTGCAGGCCGATATCCGCGCCCTGGAAGCCGCGACCAAGGCCGACATCCAGGCGCTGGCAGCCACGACCAAGGCCGACATCCAGGCCCTGGCAGCCACGACCAAGGCCGACATCCAGGCCCTGGCAACCGCGACCAAGGCCGATATCCAGGCCCTGGCAGCCACGACTAAAACCGACATCCAGGCCGTGAAAGGCGACATCCGTACTCTCGAAGCCACGACCAAGGCCGATATCCGCACTCTGGAAGCTCACATGATCGGCCGGATCGCCGAATCGCAGCGGGCGATGGTCCAGTGGGCGGTCGGTTTGTTTCTCGCCCAGCTTGCCAGCGTTGCCGGTCTGCTCAAGTTCCTCCACTAGCCACACGCGGATCGCCATCCGCCGGAGGCTGCCATGCCCACGCTCGGAAACGCCTTGCTGGAGGCCCTGCGCGCTTACGGCGCGCGGGAGATTTTCGGCATTCCCGGCGATTTCGTGCTGCCTTTCTTCAAGCTGATCGAGGAGAGCGGCACGCTGCCGTACTACACGCTCAGCCACGAGCCGGCGGTGGGTTTCGCGGCGGATTCGGCGGCGCGGTTCCGTGGCTCGATTTCGGTGGCGGTGGTCACCTGGGGGGCCGGCGCCTTTAATCTGGTGAACCCGATCGCCGGCGCCTTCGCCGAGCGTTCGCCGGTGGTGGTGATCTCCGGCGCCCCGGGCGTGCCCGAGCGCGCCGCCGGCCTGCAGCTGCACCACATGGCGCGCGCGCTGGATACCCAGGCGCGGGTGTTCCGTGAAATCACCTGCGACCAGGCGATCCTGGACGACCCCGCCCGCGCCGCCGGCGAGATCGCCCGGGTGCTGCGCAGCGCCCAGGAATTCTCCCTCCCGGTCTATATCGAGCTGCCGCGCGACATGGTGGGGGCGGAGACCGGCCCCGTCGCGGTGCTGGCGCACCGTCCGGCCGATCCGGACGCGCTGGCCGAATGTGCCGACGAGATTCTGGCGCGGCTGCGCGCCGCCCGCCGCCCGGTGGTGATGGTGGACGTGGAGACGCGCCGCTACGGCGTGGAGGAAAAGGCCGCCGCGCTGGCGCGGGCGCTTGGCATCCCGGTGGTCACCACCTTCATGGGCCGCGGCCTGCTGTCGGCGCATCCCGACGTGGTGCGCGGCACCTATCTGGGGGCGGCCGGTGACCCGGCGATCACCGAGCTGGTGGAAGGATCGGACGGGCTGCTGCTGCTCGGCGTTATTCTGTGCGACACCAATTTCGGCGTGTCGGTGCGCAAGGTGGACATGCGCGGCGCCATCCTGGCGATCAACCGCGAGGTGCGGGTGGCGCATCATACCTACGCCGCCATTCCGCTCGACGATCTGCTCGACGCCCTGCTGGCCCGGGTGCCGGCGGCGGGTGAGGTTGGGCCGGCGCCGCCCCCACCCCCGCCCAGCACCCTGACGGTGGACGACGCCCCGCTGCAGCCCTCGGATGTCGCCGCCGCGGTGAATGATCTGTTCGCCCGGCACGGCCCGATGCCGATCACCGCCGACATGGGCGATTGCCTGTTCACCGCCATGGAGATCGCCCGCGCGCCGCTCGCCGCGCCCGGCTACTATGCCGGCATGGGGTTCGGCGTGCCGGCCGGGCTCGGCGCCGGGGTTGCCACCGGCCAGCGGGTGCTGGTTCTGGTGGGCGACGGCGCGTTCCAGATGACCGGGTTCGAGCTGGGCAATTGCCGGCACTACGGCTGGGACCCGATCGTGGTGGTGTTCAACAACAGGGGCTGGGAGATGCTGCGGGTGTTCCAGCCCGAGAGCCGCTTCAACGACCTCGACGACTGGCGCTTCGCCGAACTCGCCGGGCCGCTGGGGGGCGAGGGGGTGCGCGTGCACACGCGGCGGGAACTGGCCGCGGCGCTGGCGCATGCCCATGCGACGCGCGGGAAATTCCAGTTGATCGAGGTGATGCTGCCGCGTGGCGCCACCTCCGGTACGCTTGCCCGCTTCGTCGCCGGCTTCAAGGCGGCGCGGGAGCGCCGGGGATGAGCGGTTGTGAACTTCCCGCGCCGCCGCATCTTTTCCGGGCAGGGTCTGTCCATCCGCCGCCACGGAACCATGCCGCCATGTCGCTTGCCACCCGGATTGCCGTGCCCTTGCTCGCCCTGGCGGTGCTGATGGCGCCGGCGCCTTGCCGCGCCGATGCCGCCGCCGACACGGCGGCCGCGCTGCAGGCGCAGATCCGCGCCTGGATCGCCGGCCTGGCCAGCCCCGCCGTCGATCTCGGCGGCCACGAAGTGCAGGTGACCCCGGCGGGCGATGGCTTCCGGTTCGATCTGCCGGTCGCGGGCGCGGTCGGCGATACCGGCTGGCGGCTCACCGGCGATCCGGTCACCGCCCTGGCAAAGCCTCTGGACGGCGGCCTCTGGGCGATCGAATCGCTGCGCCTGCCCACGCCGTTGCGCGCCGACCAGCCGGCGATGCGCGGCGCCGGGCCGGGCAGCTGGGTGCTGACGCTGGCCGGGCAGGAAATCAGCGGCGTGTTCGATCCGACCCTGGCCACCGCCTCCGGCTTCACGGCGGCGCTGCGCGGCTATGAGTTCGCGCGCGCGCAGCGGCGACGGCACGCAGACCCTCCATCTCGACCGCACCACCTGGCATGGCGGCTGGGAGCCCACCGGCGAGGGTCGCGCCACCGTCGCCGGCGAGGGACAGGGCGAGCATCTCAGCATCGTCACCGACAGCGCGGACGGGTCCGGCCGGGCCATCATCGCCGCCGACCGGATTCGCGGCAGCGGGCGGGTGGAGGGCGTCGCCTTCGACCGCCTCGGCGCGGCATTGCGCGGCCTCGCCGGCCCGGTGCCGGCCGACCGGGCGGGGCTGCGCGAGCTGGTATTCCTGCTGCGCGACCTGCTGGGCGGCGCGCGGCAGGAGACCACGCTGGAGGGCGTGCGGCTCGATATCGGCGGCCAGCGCGGCTCGCTCGCCAGCCTCACCATCGGCGGCCGTGCCGCCGCCATTGACGGCCTGCTGGATCTGTCGGTGCGGCTGTCGCTGGAGGGCATCGATTCGCCGCTGTTTCCGCCAGGGCCGCTACGCGACTACCTGCCCCGCCGCCTCGCCCTGGCGCCGCATCTGTCCGGCATCCCGGTCGATGCGCTGGTGTCGCTGCTGCTGCGCGCGATCGATGGCGGCGACCCCGAGACGCTGCGGGCCGAGGCGCTGGAGCTGATCGGCAAGGCGCCGCTGAAGGCCGGGCTGGATGATCTGGTGCTGGACCTTGGCCCGGCGGTGCTGAAGGCGAGCGGGACCATGACGGTCGTCGGGCCGGACGACATCGCCGGCACGGCCCATATTGTCGCCACCGGCCTGGACGCCCTGATCCGCCGCGCCGCCGCCGCGCCCGAACTGCAGGTCGCAACGCCCTTCCTGCTCCTGCTCAAGGGCGTCGGCACCCAGGCGGGCGACGCCACCACCTGGAACGTGACCTACGGCCAGGGCCACGCCGAGGTGAATGGAACCGATCTGAGCGCGCTGCTGATGGTGCCCCTGGCGGCGCCGGAGCGCCCGCGCGGACACCGGCCGTAACGGGGCGGCGAAAAGGCGGACGGGGCCGGCCCGCGGCAAGCGTCTTTCTGCTATCCTGTTTGCATGAGCGCATCGCTGCGGCCGCTGACCCTGGGCGAATTCCTGGCCTGGGAAAGCGAACAGGACGGACGTTACGAATTCGACGGCATCCAGCCCGTGGCCATGACGGGGGGCACGGTTGCGCATGCCCGAGCCGTCCGCCGCGCCGTTGCCCGCCTGAACGCCGGCTTGCGGGCCGGATGCGAGGCATTCGGCGGTGACCTGAAAGTGCTGATCGGCGACCGCGTGCGCTATCCGGATGTCACGGTCGTTTGCGGCCCGGTGGCGCCGGGCACCGACGCCGTCGCGCCCACGGTCGTGTTTGAGGTGATGTCGCCGTCCACGGCGCTGACCGACCGCCGGGTCAAGGCGGCCGAATACGCTTCCGTCCCCGCCATCATGATCTATGTGATGTTGCAGCCCGAGACGCCGGCGGCGTGGGTGCTGCGCCGCTCCCGACAGTTCCGCGAGGAAGTGCTGTCCGGGGCGGAGTCGGTGCTCGACCTGCCGGAGATCGGCTTTTCCGCCCCGCTCGGTGCCTTCTACACTGACACGCGAGCCTGAAGTGCCGCTGTTGACAGCCGCATGACACCGCCACACTGTGACCCTCTCCGAGGGGAGCCCCGGCAAGGGGCTGAGATACCGTAACGGCATTCTGCGGCGCGGTGACCCTTTGAACCTGATCCGGGTCGCACCGGCGTAGGGACGGGAAATCGTGTGCCACCCCTCCCCCTGCCCTGCCCCGACACCCAACCGAACAAAGGGGGGAGTATGCCCGAGACTGTCCAACAGAAGCCTGCCGCCGTCACCACCGGCCCTGTCATCGGCAGCCGGAAAATCCATTCGAGTCCCGCCGGCCGCCCCGACATCCTCGTGCCGTTCCGCGAGATCGACCTGCACCCGACCGCGAACGAGCCGCCCTTCCGGATCTACGACACCTCCGGCCCGTTCACCGATCCCGACGCCCGCATCGACCTGCAAGCCGGGCTGGCCCCGCTGCGCGCCCCGTGGATCGAACGGCGCGGCTTCGCCGCCGTCGCCCCGCGGGCGGTAAAACCCGAGGATAATGGGTTGAAGGGGGGAGAAAACCCCGGCGACGACAGGCTGGTGCCGGAATGCCCCGCCCCGCGCAGCGTGCTCGCCGGCGTCACCGGGCGGCCGGTGACCCAGCTCGAATTTGCCCGCGCCAGCCTTATTACCGAAGAAATGATCTACATTGCCCACCGCGAGAATCTCGGCCGGGCGGAGATGGCCGAGAGCGCCGCGATGCTGCGCGGCGACGGCGAGGGTTTCGGCGCCACCATCCCGCCCTTCATCACCCCCGAATTCGTCCGCGCCGAGGTTGCCGCCGGCCGGGCCATCATCCCGGCCAACATCAACCACCCGGAACTCGAGCCGGTCATTATCGGCCGCAACTTCCTGGTGAAGATCAACGCCAATATCGGCAACTCGGCGGTCACCTCGTCGGCCGCCGATGAGGTGGAAAAGCTGGTCTGGGCGATCCGCTGGGGCGCGGACACGGTCATGGACCTGTCCACCGGGCGCAACATCCACAACATCCGCTCCTGGATTCTCCGCAACGCGCCGGTGCCGATCGGCACCGTGCCGATCTACCAGGCGCTGGAAAAGGTCGGCGGCGACCCCGACAAGCTCGACTGGGAAGTGTTCAAGGACACCCTCATCGAGCAGGCCGAGCAGGGAGTGGATTATTTCACCATCCATGCCGGCGTGCGGCTGGCCTATGTGCCGCTGACGGCGAAGCGGGTCACCGGCATCGTCAGCCGCGGCGGCTCGATCATGGCGCGCTGGTGTCTGGCGCATCACCGCGAGAGCTTCCTCTACGAACGTTTCGGCGACATCTGCGACATCATGCGCAAATACGACGTTTCGTTCTCTCTGGGCGACGGCCTGCGGCCCGGCAGCAATGCCGACGCCAACGACCGCGCCCAGTTCGCCGAGCTGGAAACCCTGGGCGAACTCACCAAGCTGGCCTGGGACAAAGGCTGCCAGGTGATGATCGAAGGCCCCGGCCACGTGCCGATGCACAAGATCAAGGTCAACGTGGAAAAGCAGCTGCGCGAGTGCGGCGAGGCGCCGTTCTACACCCTGGGTCCGCTGGTGACCGACATCGCGCCCGGCTACGACCACATCACCTCGGCCATCGGGGCGGCCATGATCGGCTGGTTCGGCACGGCGATGCTTTGCTATGTCACCCCGAAGGAGCATCTTGGCCTGCCCGACCGCGACGACGTGAAGACCGGCGTGATCACCTACCGCATCGCCGCCCATGCCGCCGATCTGGCGAAGGGCCACCCGGCTGCGCGGCTGCGCGACGACGCGATCAGCCGGGCGCGTTTCGAGTTCCGCTGGGAGGACCAGTTCAACCTCGGTCTCGACCCGGACACGGCGCGCCGGTTCCACGACGAGACGATGCCGAAGGAGGCGCACAAAAGCGCGCATTTCTGCAGCATGTGCGGCCCCAAATTCTGCGCCATGAAAATCTCCCAGGACATCCGCGACGATGCCGAGCGGATGGCGGGCATGGACCAGATGAGCGCGGCGTTCCGCGAGCAGGGGTCTACGCTGTATGTGCCGGAGGCGGCGCGGCGCGAAGACTGACCCTCGTGCCGCAGGACCCCTCGCCGCAGGCCGCCCTCGACGCCATCGGCCTGCTGCCGGACAGCGAAATCGACATTGCCGGCGCGGCCCTCCAACTGGCCCGGGTGGACGCCCCCGCTTCCGACTGGCAGGCCGCCCGGCAGCATCTGTCGGTTCTGGCGCGCGAGGCGGTCGTGCTGGCCCGTGGCGTGCCGGACAACGACGTCCCCACCCGGGCGCGGGTGCTGGCGCTGCTGATCTCGGCCCGGCACGGCTATGCCGGCGACACCCGGGACTACGACAATTTGCGCAACGCCAATCTGATCCATGTCATCGAGCGCCGGCGCGGCCTGCCGGTGGCGCTCGGCATCATCTGGCTGCATGCCGCCCGCGCCGTCGGCTGGGCGGCGCATGGCGTCGATTTCCCCGGCCATTTCCTGCTGGCGCTGGAGGGCGATAGCGGCAAGACCCTGCTCGACGTGTTCGCCGGCGGCGCCCCGCTCGACACGGCGGCGCTGCTGCTTCTGCTCAAGGCGGTCGAGGGGGAGCAGGCCGAGCTGCGGCCCGGCCTGCTGGCGCCGATGTCCTCGCGCGCGGTGCTGCTGCGGCTGCAGGGCAACATCCGGCACCGCCGGCTGGGCAGCGGCGACATGGAAGGGGCGCTGGCCTGCACCGAAGACATGCTGCGCATCGCGCCGGACCGGGCGACGCTGTGGCACGAGGCGGGGCGGCTCAACCAGCAGCTCGGCCAGGTGGACGCCGCGCTGCGCTGCTACGGGTGTTTCCTGCGCCTGGTGCCGCAGGGCGACGCGGCGGAGCGCACCCGGGCGACGATGAATGCGTTGCGCTCACGCCTGGCCTGACACCGCCCGAAAGTCTCCTGGCCTTCCCCGCGTCCGGCAGATAGACGATGCCCCTGAACGGCCGGTGGAGGCAGCCATGGCGCGCACCCTCAATGTCGCGGTCCAGATGGACCCGATCGAGACCATCAACATCGATGGCGATTCCAGCTTCGCCCTGATGCTGGCGGCGCAGAACCGCGGGCACGTGCTGTGGCACTATGAGGTGAAATACCTCACCCTGCGCGAGGGCATGCTGAAGGAAGGGGCGCACCGCGAGCAGCGGCTGTTCGCCCGCGCCCGGCCGGTGACCGTGCAGCGCGTGCGCAGCGACCATTACCGCTTCGGCGAGCCGGTGCTGCTCGACCTCGGCCGGATGGACGTGGTGCTGATGCGCCAGGACCCGCCCTTCGACATGGCCTACATCACCGCCACCCACCTGCTGGAGCACATCCATTGCGGCGACGGCACCGGCACGCTGGTGGTGAACAACCCGGTTGCCGTGCGCAACGCGCCGGAGAAGCTGCTGGTGACCCATTTCCCCGAGCTGATGCCACCCACCATGGTGACCTGGGACCCTGACGCCATCCGCGGCTTCCGCGCCACCCACAAGGACATCGTGGTCAAGCCGCTGTTCGGCAACGGCGGCTCGGGCGTGTTCCTGATCCGCCATGACGACCCCAACCTGAACGCGCTGCTCGAAATGCATTTTGCCCGCTCGCGCGAGCCGCTGATGGTGCAGCGCTACCTGCCGGAGGTGCGCGGGGGCGACAAGCGCATCATCCTGATCGACGGCGCGCCGGCCGGCGCCGTCAACCGCGTGCCGGCGGCGGGCGAGGCCCGCAGCAACATGCATGTCGGCGGCCGGGCCGAGCGGGCGGAGCTGACCGCGCGCGACCTCGAGATCTGCGCCCGCATCGGTCCCACCCTGAAGCAACAGGGCCTGCTGTTTGTCGGCATCGACGTGATCGGCGACTGGCTGACCGAGATCAACGTCACCTCGCCCACCGGCATCCAGGAAGTCGACCGCTTCAACGGCACCGACCTGGCCAGCCAGGTGTGGGATGCGATTGAGACGAAACTGGCGGCCGACCCGGCTTGACGGGACCCTGGCCGGCCCGCACATCAATGCCATGAGCACCGATCCCTTCGTTCTTCCCGAGGACCCGACCGCCGCGGCGGCCATCGCCGCGATCGCCGACGATCTGGCCGTGCTCGACGACTGGGAGGACCGCTACCGCTACATCATCGAGCTTGGCCGCAATCTGCCGCCCTTCCCCGAGGCCTGGGCCGATGATGCCCACCGCGTGCCGGGCTGCCAGAGCCGGGTGTGGATGGAGGCGGTGCTGCGCGACGGGCGGATGTATTACGCCGGCGTGTCGGACGCGGCGATCGTCTCCGGCCTCATCGCCATGCTGCTGCGGGTGTATTCGGGCCGCCCGCCCGCCGAGATCACGGCGACCGACCCGGTGTTCCTGAAGGAGCTGGGGCTGCTCGAGGCGCTGTCCACCAACCGCGGCAACGGCATCGCCTCGATGGCGCGCAAGGTGCGGGAGGTCGCGGCGCTGCATGCCGCGCCGGTCTGAGCATGCCGGTTTGAGCCGGCGGGACAAGCGGATTTTAACCAATCACTTCTCGCCTCCGGCTGCGACGCCGTGTTAAATTATATTGATGACGACCGTGCGCACCGGACGCCGCCTTGTGCTGGGTGGCCTGATCGCTCCCTTTATGCACCCGCTGCCGGCGGCGGCGGCGACTGCCCACCGGCGGGCCGGCAGGGCGGCCGCCACTGCGGAGCACAGCGCGCCCTTGCCGCTCATCGTGGTGGACCCCGGCCATGGCGGGCGCGACCCCGGCGCCATCGGCATCACCGGCACGCCGGAGAAAACCGTCACCCTTGCCACCGCGCTCGAGCTGAAGCGCCAGCTTGAGGCGACCAGGCGCTACCGGGTGCGGCTGACCCGCGACCATGACGAGACGCTGGAACTGGCCGATCGCGTCGCCTTCGTGCGCGCGCAGGGTGCGGCGCTGCTGATCTCGCTGCATGCCGATTCGGCGCCCAACCGGCGGGCGCGCGGGGCGAGCGTGTATATCCGGTCCGCCCGTTCCCCGGTGCGCCAGGTGCCGGCGCGCGCCAGCGACATCGCCCGCGCGCTGGCCGACGAACCCGAGCCGCCCCGCTCGCCGGCAGGGCTGCTGCGCTGGGGCATCATCCGCGCCCTGGCCGACGATATCGACCTGACCCCGGCGCCGTCGCGCGAGGCGCATTTGTATGTGCTCGGCTCCGGCGTGCCGAGCGTGCTGCTGGAAATGGGCTTCCTGTCCAACCGCCGGGACGAGGCGGCGCTGGAGCTTCCCGCCCATCGCCGCGTCATCGCCGGGGATGTGTGCGAGGCGGTGGATGCGTATTTCGCCCGGATACGCCACATTCCGGGCAAGCAGACCTGAGCGGCTTGGCCGTTCAGCCGTAGGCGCGGACGAAGAACACCACCGTCATGCTCACCGTCACCAGCGTCACCACCACCCGCACCGCCAGCGCGGGCAGGCGCTGGCCGATCCGCGCGCCCGCATAACCGCCGGCCGCCGCACCCACCAGCACGGCCAGCGCCTGCGGCCACCACACCTGCCCGGCCACCACGAAGCACAGCACGGCGACGATGTTCATGGCCGAGGTCAGCAGCGTGCGCACCGGATTCATCGCCTTGAGGTCGGTCGCCTCCAGCAGCATCCAGGCCGCCATCATCATCAGGCCGACCGCGCCGCCGAAATAGCCGCCATAGACCCCGAGCACGAACTGCACGACCAGCGCCGCCCCCCGCCCCAGCCGCATCCGCGCGCGCAGCGCCGCGCCGATACGGCGCCCGAAGGCGAACACGATGGTGGCCAGCAGCAGCAGCCAGGGGATGACGGCGTCGAAGGTGGCGCCGGGGGTGGAGAGCAGCAGCACCGCCCCGGCCAAACCGCCGGCAACGCTCGCCGCCAGCAGGCCGCGAAACGACAGCCCGCCGAACCCCACCAGCCCCATCCGGTGCGGCCCGGTGGTGTACGCCCAGGCGCTCGCCAGCGTGCCCGGCACCAGAGCGACGGTGGAAGACGCATTGGCGGCCACCGCCGGCACCCCCATCGCGACCAGTGCCGGAAAGCTGACGAACGACCCGCCGCCGGCGACCGCATTCATCGCCCCCGCCAGCAAACCAGCCACGAACAGGAACAGCGCGCCGCTCATCGTTCCACTCCCCGGGGACATCAGGCCCGGCAAGGACAGGGGCACTGCCCCACAGGCGTTAAATGGCCGCTGCCCGCGGCGCAAGGGGTGCGCCGGGGAAGGAAGGCCAGGGCTCTGCCCTGGACCCGCTAAGGGCGGAGCCCTTAGCTCGGCTTTCCGCCGTCGGTTTCTTGAGCGTACCGGTTTGGCAGAGTGCCGTGGAACGGACAACTGGAGTCGTCAGGCGGCGTAGCACACGGTCTCGACGAGACTCTGCAGGAGAGTCGTGGGAATTTCGATGACGTCCTTGCCTGGCCGGGACATCGAAAAATGCGGTGGGCACCAAAGTGCCCGGCGGACGGCGGCGATGGCGTCGCTGAAGGTGGGTTCCTGCTTGGCATACCAGGCGGCCCCGCGCGGGCGCAGGGCGGTAGCCTGGGCTGCCATCAACTCGCCGGCCCACAGCGTCACCAGCGAGAACAACCCGAGCAGCGCCGGCGTGGTGCGCAGGATGGCCTGGTCCGACCATTGCCGCTGGGTCTCGACGCCGAGATGGCGGCGGACCTCCTGAAACGTCGTCTCGACGCGCCACCGCGAGACGAAGCAGCCCAGGATCTCCGCCGGTGTGTCGTCGAGGTTGGTGCTGAGGAAGGCCTGCGGCTCGCGCTGGCCGGACGGATCGCGCACCAGCACCCAGCGGAGCGGCGCCGGCGGCAGGCCGGCATGGTACCAGACCGCGGTGCCGGAGACGATTTCGACCAGCCGGGTCTCGCCACCATACCAGTCGGTCACCTGCAGCTTGGTCCAGACGGTTGCCGGGTTCGCCAGCACGGCGCTGAGCTTGGGCAGAGGCTTGCCTTTCAGCGCCGGCCGGCCGCGCTGGCCGGGCGGGCGCGGCAGGGCCGGCGCGAACAGGTTGGCATCGAGCCGCAGGCGGGTGATCAGACGGACGCGGCGGCGGACCGCGGCGATCAGTTCGAGGGTGGCGAAGCTGCTGTCGCCGACGATGGCGATGCGGCGGTCGGGCAGCCAGCGCCTTGTCTGCAGGATCGCCTGGATCGCCCAGCGGGTCAGCGGCTTGTGGCGCCGGCCCCGCTTCTCGTTGCAGCGCTGCGATGGCGCCAGGATGGTCAGGAACGGCAGCGCCCAGCGCCGCTTCGCCCACGGAACCGGCAGCACCACCATCAACGACAGCCAGCGCAGGCCGCTGGTTTTGACGAAGAAGCCGCGCGAGGACCGCACCGGATCGCGGTAGATGCCGCGGGCTGCGATGTTCGGCCCCCAGCGGCGTTCGATGGTGTCGTCGATGCCGATCACCACCTCGCCGGTCGGCAGCAAGGCGTCGAGCAGGTGGATGAGCAGTCTGCGCGCCAGGGCGTGCGAATTCCAACGCGCCTGGCTCAGGACTTCGTGGAAGCGGCCGAAGCTCGGCTGGTCGGCCAGCCCCATCACCCGCAGGGCGGCGCTGACCGTCCGCTGGCTTGGTGCCAACACCGCGCCGGCGACCAGGACCAGCACGCGCTGCCAGACCGGCGCGGTGAAACAGTCGCGGAACGGCGCCAGCCAGCTGGCCAGCAGCGACGGCACGGGGAGAGTGCCGGGGGAAACGGGGGCGGCGGGGGTGCAATCGGGCGTCATCGAACCCGTAGAATCGAACGACGCCCGTGGCGCAAGCCGCGCCGTGGCGCCGCTCATCCGCGGCGATGCGCCGTCCCCGGGCCACCGATAATATAGTGAGCATGACCGACGGCATCGTCCAGCGCATCGAGCGATTTACCTTCAGCCGCGGCGCCGTGCTGGTCGAGCGCCGCAACCGCGGCTACTCACTCTACCACGCCGCCTCCGGGGCGCCGGTCGCACGCCTGCGCCCGAACGCCGACAACGATCGCGTCGAGGTGCTCTACTGGTCACTCGGGAAGGAACGCTGGTCACCCACCGGCCCGTTCGGCCGCACCGTCCTGCCGCTCGAAGACGCCCTCCGCTTCATCGCCACCGAGGATATCTTCTGGGCGCTGATCTGATGCGCCCGCGGAATCACCGACGGAAAGTCGAGCTTAGAACCCATTCATTTTAAGGGTTTTGGGAAGAGGGGGGTAAGGAGATGCTGCGGCCCCTCCTCACCCCCCTCTTCCCAAAACCCTTAATGAGCGGGGTCCAGGGGCCTCTCGGCCCTTGGCGGGTCCAGGGCAGAGCCCTGGCCTTCCTTCGCCCGTTGACGCGACGCGGCGGCGGGCCGCAGGAGGTTGTCTGCACACTCGGAGAAGGCTCATGTCGCACGTCGTCGCCCCCTCAGCCAGCGCGCCCTCCACGACGCTGGCGGAGACTCTCGCCGACCGGCGGCTGTGGCTGATGGTGGGTTTCGGCTTCGCCGCCGGTCTGCCGCTGGCGTTGTCCGGGTTCACC
Organism: uncultured Alphaproteobacteria bacterium; assembly: GCA_963709085.1. GTDB lineage: Bacteria > Pseudomonadota > Alphaproteobacteria > Acetobacterales > Acetobacteraceae > Rhodovastum. The sequence continues at coordinate 194,541 of CAVPVB010000007.1, read as the reverse complement.
TTGCGGCAGTGGCTGTCCGAGCGGCAGATTTCGCTCGCCGCCATCGGGCTGACCGCCAATATCGGCCTGGCCTACACGCTGAAATTCCTGTGGGCGCCGCTGCTCGACCAGATGCGCCCGCCCTTCGGCCTGCACCGGTTCGGCCGGCGCCGGGGCTGGTTGCTGGCCATCCAGCCGGCGCTGGTGGGCATGGTGGTGGTGCTGGCGCTCTCGGGCGGCGGGCCGTTATGGGGCACCGTCGCGGCGGCGGCGCTGGTGGCCTTCCTGTCGGCCACCCAGGACATCGCCATCGATGCCTGGCGCATCGAGACCTTTCCGCAGCGCCTGCAAGGTGCGGCCATGGCCGGCTATGTGTGGGGCTACCGGGTGGCCATGCTGATTTCCGGCGCCGGCGCCATCGCGGCGGCGGGCTGGCTGGGCTGGCGCGGCTCGTTTCTCGCGTTGGCCGCGCTGCTGGCCTGCGCCATTCCGGTGACGCTGGCGGCGGCCGAACCCGTGGCGGCGCCCCGCCCGCGGGTCGGCGCCGGGCTGGCCGCGCGGGTGCGGGCGGCGGTGCTGGAACCGTTACGCGAGTTCCTCAGCCGGTCTGGTTCGGTGGCCATCCTCGCCTATGTGTCGCTGTTCAACCTCGGCGAGGCGATGGCCGGGGTGATGCTGGCGCCTTTCTATCGCTCGCTTGGTTTCGACCGCGCCGCGGTGGCGGCGGCGACCGGCGTGCCGGCGCTGGTCTGCACCATGCTGGGCATCGCCGCCGGCGGCTGGCTGGTGGCGCGGATCGGTCTGGCGCGGGCGCTGATCTCGACCGGGCTGACCCAGATGGCGGCGATGGCGATGTATGTCTGGCTCGCCCACTCGCATGGCGACCACTCGGTGCTGTTCGCCACCGTGATGACCGAGGCGTTCGTCCAGGCGCTGGCGACCGCCTCGTTCGTCACCTACCTGTCCGGCCTGTGCTCGACCGCGTTCACCGCGACGCAGTACGCGCTGCTGACCTCGCTGGCGGCGCTGGCCTCGCACACGATCGGCGGTTTTTCGGGGTTCGTGGCGGAGGCGGTGGGGTGGCCGGCGTTCTACGTGCTGGCGATGGGCTGCGCGGTGCCGGGGATGTTGGTCATGCTGTACCTCCTGCGGCGGTTTCCGCCGGAGGCAGCGTGAACCGGCAACGCGCTGGCACGATGCAGGGCGGGTGAAAGCTTGCTTCCACCCCGCCCCTTGCCGTCTTCACGCCCCCGCCAGCGCCGCCTCCACCCGCCGCGCGAACGTCGCCGGGTCGCGCGGCAGATCGCCGTCCTGGATGCGCGCCAGGTCCAGCAGCAGCCCGGCCGCTTCCGTCACATCCTCGCCCGCGCCGGCTTTCGCCGCCAGCGCGGCCACCAGCTTGTGGCGCGGGTTGATCTCCAGCACCGGCGCGGGCGCGAAGGAGGTCCGGCCGGCGCGGCGCAGCAGGCGCTGCATCTGCAGATCCGGCCCCGCCGTGCCGGCCGCCAGCACCACCGCGCTGTCCACCAGACGGTCGGTGGCACGCACCTCGGCCACCGCGTCGCCCAGGGCGGCCGTCAACGCCGCCAGCAGGGCGGTCACGTCGGTCGCCTCGCCGGGCGGTGCCTCGGCAGGCGCCAGTTTGGAGAGGTCGGCCGCGCCCTGCGTTACGCTGCGGATCGGCTTGCCGTCGAACTCGTCCATCCGCTCCGGCCAGAACGCATCGATCGGGTCGGTCAGCAGCAGCACTTCGATCCCGCGCGCCCGGAAACCCTCCACCTGGGCCGAGCGGGACAGCGAATCGGCGTTGTCGCCGGCCAGGACGTAGATCGCCTCCTGTCCCTCCTTCATCCGGCCGACATAATCCGGCAGCGAGGTCAGACCCTCCACCGCCGAGGAACGGAAGCGCAGCAGGGGGGCGAGGTCCTTGCGGTGGTCGTTGTCCTCCCACACGCCCTCCTTGAGGACGGCGCCGAAATTCTCCCAGAACTTCGCGTATTCCTCCGGCTCCTTCGCCTTGGTTTTCAGTTCCGTCAGCACGCGGTTGGTGACGGCGCGGCGGATGCGGGCCAGCACCGGGGTGGATTGCAGCATCTCGCGCGAGACGTTCAGCGGCAGATCCTCGGTGTCCACCACGCCCTGCACGAAGCGCAGCCAGGGCGGCAGCAACTCGGCACCGTCGGTGATGAACATGCGCCGCACATGCAGCCGCACCTTGGAGGTGCGGTCATTGTCCAGCGGCTCGAACGGGCGGCTGCCCGGCACGAACAGCAGCGCGGCAAACTCCAGCGCGCCCTCGGCCCGCCAGTGCAGCGTCGCCCAGGGGGTGTCGAACAGATGGCCGAGATGGCGGTAGAATTCGGTGTAGGCCTGCTCGCTGATCTCGCTGCGCGGCTTGCGCCACAGCGCGGTGCCTTCGTTGGCGGGCACGTCCTTGCCGTCGCGCTCGATGGTGATCGGGATGGTGACGTGGTCGGCCCATTTGCGCACCACCGTCTCGATGCGGATCGGCTCCAGATATTCCTCGGCGTCCGATTTGATGTGCAGCACCACGTCGGTGCCGGCCTCGTCGCGGCTGGCCGGGGCGATGGTGAACTCGCCGCCGCCGTCGGCCGCCCAGGTCCAGGCCTCCCCGGCGCCGGCCTTGCGAGAGGTGACCTCGACCCGGTCGGCCACCATGAAGGCGGAATAGAAACCGACGCCGAACTGGCCGATCAGGCTGGGCCGGTCCTCCGGCTTCGCCTCGGCGAGTTTCTGGCCGAAGGCGCGGGTGCCGGAGCGGGCGATGGTGCCGAGATGGTCCACCAGCTCCTCGCGGGTCATGCCGATGCCGGAATCGCTGATGGTCAGCGTGCGCCCGGGCTTGTGCGGGCGGATGCGGATGGCCGCGCCCTCGGGCAGGGCGAGGGCGGCGTGGGTCAGGCTCTCGAACCGGCGGCGGTCGGTGGCGTCGGCCGCGTTGGCGACCAGCTCGCGCAGGAAAATCTCGCGTTCGGAGTAGAGCGAGTGGACCACGAGGTCCAACAGGCGGCCGACCTCGGCGCCGAAGCCGTGGCGTTCGATCTGGGAATCGGTTGCGGTCATGTGGCTGTTCCTCCTTGCGCGGGGGCGGATATGCGGCCGGGGGCAAGACATTTCAATCGGTGCGACCGGGGAAGGCCCGGCGCCACGTCGTTTCAGGCGGGCGGGTCCCCGGCGGGCGCGAAGCCGGCCGGATCGACCAGCCGTGTTTCGCCATCCGCATCCCGCCGGCGGTGATGCTGGTCATCTTTTCCCCCCCCGCTACGGTTGCTTCGAGAAATCCACCAGCGCGGCGAAGCCGGTCTCGGTGCCGAACGCCAGGTGGGCGCCATCCGCGCTCCAGGCGAGTGCCGAGACCGGTCCCCGGCCGGAGCCGCAGACCGGCAACACCCGGGTGGCATTGATCTCGGCCAGCACCACCAGCCCGTCGGCGAACCCGGCGGCCACCACGTCATGCTGCGGGTTGGCGGCGACCATCGTGCAGATGACGCCGTCGCCGCCGGCCAGTTCGGTGGGCGTCTTGCCGGTCGGCCCGCCGCCAAAGAACGGCCACAGCACGATGGCATCCGCGCCGGAGGTGGCCAGCCACCGGCCGTTGCGGGTGAAGCTGAGGGCGCGCGTCTTGCCCGGGTAGCCGGTCATGCGCATGTGCCCGCCGTCGGTCAGCCGCCAGCCATGCAGCGCGTTCTCCTGCATGGCGGTGACCACGCTGTCGCCGTCCGGATTGATGGCGATGCCGGTATGGCTGCCCTTCCACTCCAGCTTGCGCGCATTGTCGGTTTTCGCGGCGACGAACCAGAGACTGGCGCCGTTGTAGTGCGACGCGGCGATGCGCTTGCCCTTCGCATCGAACACCAGGCCGGTGACGCTGGACGGATGCTCCAGCGTTTTCAGTTTTTTTCCGCTGCCGTCGAACAGATGCACCTGCCGGCCGACCGCGCAGGCCAGCAGGCGCGTTTTGGCGTCGGCGAAGCTCGCCACGTGCTCGACCCATTTCAGGCCGAAGGTGGCGAGGTCGGATGCGTCCTCGCCCACCTGGCGGAACCGTCCGTCATCGCCGCCGGAGATGAAATCCGCCGGCCCGGTCCCCGCGGCCAGCGCCAGGGCGGCGCCGTCATGCGCCGCGACGCTGCGCCACGTGTCCCCCGTCCGTGGCGCGATGTGCAGGCTGCCGTCGCCGAGGGCGAAGGCGCAGGTGGCGCCGCCGCGGGCGAAGGCGGCGGCGACCACATAGGCGCCGAGGTCGCGCCCGACGCCGCGCGTTTGCAGGATGTGGTCGGGGCTGATGGTGGTGCTCATGCCGCCTGGCAGCTCTCGAAGCCACGGCGGAGCTGCGGGCGGTTGAGGTTGCGGCCGATGAACACGATCCGGCTGCTGCGCTTCTCGTCCGGCTTCCAGGGGCCGACGAAGTCGCCGTCGGCGATCATGTGCACGGCCTGGAAGGCGAAGCGGCGGTTCTCGCCGGCATAGGACAGGATGCCCTTGGTGCGCAGCAGATCGGCCCCGCGCTCGGCCAGCAGGACGCCGATCCAGGCATTGAAGCGCTCGGGGTCGATCGGCGCCGCCACCTCGAAGCTGATCGAGCGGACGTCCTCGTTATGGGTGTGGCTTTCGTCCTCGAGGAAATCCGGGCGGCCGGCGAGCACGCGGTTGAGGTCGAACGCGCCCTGGTCGAGCAGTGCGGCGATGGGCACATTGGCCCGCTGGGCGGGGTGGATTTTGGCGAACGGATTGATCGTCCGGATCGTCGCCTCGACCGATTGCAGTTCCTCCGGCGTGACCAGATCGGTCTTGTTCAGCACGATCACGTCGGCGAAGGCGATCTGGTCGGCCGCCTCGGGACTGTCCGCCAGCCGCTGCGGCAGGTGTTTGGCATCCGCCACCGTCACGATGGCGTCCAGCCGGGTCTTGTCGCGGACGGTCTCGTCCACGAAGAAGGTCTGCGCCACCGGGGCGGGGTTGGCCAGTCCGGTGGTCTCGATGATGATGCCGTCAAAACGATCGCGCCGCTTCATCAGCCCGCCGACGATGCGGATCAGGTCGCCGCGCACGGTGCAGCAGATGCAGCCGTTGTTCATTTCGAACACTTCCTCGTCGGTATCGACGACGAGGTCGTTGTCCACCCCGAGTTCGCCGAACTCGTTGATCACCACCGCGTATTTGCGGCCGTGCTGCTCGCTGAGGATGCGGTTGAGCAGGGTGGTCTTGCCGGCGCCGAGATAGCCGGTCAGCACGGTGACGGGCACTTTTTCCCCGGTGGCGTCCGCCATGTGTTCGCTCCGTATGCGCGGTTGAGGGCGGTTATATAGGGGTGGCGGAACCGTCCGGCCACGCCGCCAGGATATCGGCGCGCAGCGCGTCGAGCCGGGCGAGCCCCTGGCTCACGTCATACTCGCGCGCCCGCGCCCGTCCGGCCGCGGCGAGGGACGCCCGCCGGGCCGGGTCGCCGGCAACCGCGCGCAGGGCGGCGGCGAGGTCGTCGGGGTCGTCCGGGTCGATCGTCACTGCCGCGCCGGCGGTGAACTCGCCGAGCCCGCCGCGCGGCGAGACCAGCAGCGCCGCCCCGGCCGCCATCGCCTCCAGCGCGGTCAGGCCGAACGGTTCCGGCCAGCGCGACGGCACCACCACGATCGCCGCCCTTGCCATCGCCGCCAGCACGGCGTCATGCGGCCGGTAGCCGAGCATGGCGATGCCGGCCTGCGCCGCCGCCGGGCGGAGCGCGCGGATGAAGCCGGTGTCGGGGCTGTCCGGGCTGAAGCGGTCGGCGCCGATCATCTCCGCCCGCCAGCCCGGCAGATCGGGCAGCGCCCGGGCGCAGGCCTGCACGAAGCTGTCGGCCCCCTTGTCGGCAACGATCCGGCCGGCGAACAGGATGACCTTGTCGCGCTCGGCCGGGGAGGTCGGCACCTGGGCGAGGTCGAGCCAGTTCGGCAGCACGACGGGCGGGCGCGCCGGCGCCGCCACCCCCTCCAGCAGCCGCCCGCGCAACCAGGCCGAGGAGGTGGCGATGCGGGCGAGCCGGGTCAGCGCCCGCGCCCGTCCGGCCGGCGAGGTGCCGCCGCGCATGCCTTGCGGGTCGTTGTTGAGGAACGCCCAGACCGGGATGGCGGGGAAGCGGCCGGCCAGGAACAGCGCCAGATCGAGCCGGTTGTGCACCTCGATCAGCGCCGGACGCAGCCGGTGCAGCGCCGCCGCCACGCCGCCGGCGTAGCGGCGGTTGCGCCGCAGCGGCAGCCAGGAAAGGCGGACCGGGCGGAAGGCCACATCGTCGAACGGGGCGGCCTGGGGCATGCCGACCACCACCGGCGCGAAGCGACCGGACGCGGCAGCGGCGTGCACCAGCAGGCCGATCGCGCCGGTGCGGCCGGGCGAAAAATCCTCGCGTGGCGGCAGCACCATGGCCACCATGGGTGCGGCCGGGCGCTGCATCGACGCGGTCTCCGACCGTTTATATCGGGACGGCGTCGCCGGCGGCCCAGGCGGCCACCACATCGGCGCGCAGCGCGTCGAAGCTGATGCATTCGGGCAGCACGTCAGGCGGGCGCGGCGGCTCGGCCAGGCCGTCCAGCAGGCGGTCGCGCAGGGCGGCGGTGAGGGTGGCGACGCGGGCGAGATTACCGATGAGGTAAAAGCGCTCGGCCGGGGTACGGGCGTACCGCATGCCCTGCGGGTCGTCGTGGAGCACCAGCAGCACCGGCGCCGGCACCCGGTCGGCGAGGGAGAGCGCCAGTTCGGGGAGGTTGTGCACCTCGAGCAGCGCCGGCACCCGGCCCCCGAGGGCCCGCTCCACCCCGGCGGCGTAGCGTACCGCGGCCGCGGCCAGCATCCAGGGCGGCTGCACCGGCCGGAACGCGACGCCGGCGAACGGCGTCGCGGTCGGCGCCCCCAGCACCAGCGGCCGGAACACCGATTGCTGCACGGTGAGCCGGTGCACCTCCAGGCCAACAGGTCCGGCGGCGGTCGGCGAGAACGCTTCCCCGGGGGGGAGCACGACGGCGATCAGGTCATTGCGCATGGCGGTATCTGTAGCGCGGATGCGGCGTGACGGCGATATCGTTCGAACGGCCCCGGCCATGCCCTGCCGTCTTCAACCGACCGGCCGCCGATGATCCTGTCCCGCGCCTCTTCGGTCTTCCGTTCACGGCCGGTGTTCACGGCTGAAGCGGGCGCCTTTTCCCGCCCCGGCGCCACCCTATTTCAGCAGCCAGATAGCGGGGCGGAGTGACGATGGCGGGGGTAGTGGAAACAGGAGTCGCGGCGATGTTGTCAGGAATTCTGCTGTTCGGCTGTTCGGCGATCGGCATTCGCGAGGGCACCGAGGAGCCGCGCTACACCGTGCTGGCGGTGCCGAACGGCCTGGAGATCCGGCAATACGGTCCGCGCATCGCCGCCGAAACCACGGTCGCCGGCGAGGATGAATCGGCGGCGCTCAATGACGGCTTCCGCCGGATCGCCGGCTACATCTTCGGGGCCAACCGGACGAAGGCGAAGATCGACATGACGGTGCCGGTGGCGCAGCAGAAAGGCCAGACCATCGCCATGACCGCGCCGGTGGGGCAGGCGCGCGGGGCCGACGGACAATGGGTGGTGCGTTTCTTCATGCCGGCGGAATGGACCCTGGCGACCCTGCCGGTGCCCGACAATCCCGCCGTGGTGCTGGTGCCGGTGCCGGGTGAGACCATGGCGGTGCTGCGTTTCACCGGCCTGCGCTGGGAATCCACCATCGCCGCCCGGCAGGCAGAGCCTGCTGCAACGGCTCGGCTCGACCGCCTGGAAGCCGGCCGGGGAACCGCTCGCCTGGTTCTACGACCCGCCCTGGACGATCCCCTTCCTGCGCCGCAACGAGGTGGCCGTGCCGGTGGTGCCGCGTTGAACCGGCCGGGATGAATGCCCGTGCCGCCTCCAAGGGTGGCCGTGACCAGGATATACTTTAGTTCACAATTTCCGTTGCTGGTGCGGCGATGGTTAAGCGGGTGGCCGAAAGTAACGCACTACCACCACTTGACCGGCTTCTGCTGCGTCTCGCGCTTCGGCACGATCAGGCCCGGGACGCGCCGTGGCCGTCCCCGCGGGCGCTTGACCGGCGCCGCGTCGCCGGCGTCGGCGAGCGTGCGGGCCGGGGCGCGGCTTCTGGGCGGGCTTGCCGGCAAGCGGTCCGCATTCGCTTGCAGGGCCTCTTCGGCGGCCAGCCGGGCGGCCCGTTCCGACTCGAGGGTGGCGGCCATGGCGAGGCGGTCGGCTTCGGCCTGGCGGGCGCCTTCCGTGGCTTCCCGGCTGGTCATCTCGGCATGCACCAGTTGCGTCTGCAGCCGCTTGATGGCCGCCTGCGCCTCGTTCAGGGCGCGTTCGGCCCGTTGCCGGGCGGCCTGCTCCGCCGCGAGCGCCGCCTCGGCATTGGCCAGGCGGTTGACCGGCACCGCTGCGGCGGCTGACGGGCGATGCGCCGTTCCGACGCCGGTACCCGGTTGCGCCACGACAACGGTGACATCGCCATCCCGCGCAAAGCGGCGCCGCATCGGGCCATGCCGCCCATCTCCGGAAAAATTGGCGCCGGAATGGTTGGTACCGGAATGGCCGGCCCCTGAGTAGCTGGCGCCGGAATGATTCAGGCCGGCCGGCGGGCGATAATTCTGCCGGTCGTCCTGGCCTGGAGCCTGATTGGCACCGAGGGCGCGGCGGGCCCATAATTCGGCGTCGCGAAGCGACGGCGAATCGGCCGATGGCTGCGTCTCAGGTTGGCGATCAGGGTTATTTTCAAGGGGGTCGGCGGGATGACGCAAGGGTCGAGTCCAATCAGGCCATCAATGCCACGGAGCGTGGAAGGCTGCTCGGATCACGTTGTTAGACGGACTGCCACGCGCTGACAAGTCAATGTGACGGGCGAGTCAATAATTATGCGACGATGTGGCATCGGGGAACGGTGGCCAATCGGCGGAATTGACTGCGGCGATGTCCTGCCGCAGGGGAAGCGGCGGACCACCCGCGATCGCGAATCGACCGTGCCGGCGGATCACCTTGCAGGGCAAAGGCCAGGGGCGACGCCCCTGGAACCCTTCACGTTGGCTTGCGGCGGGCTTCAACGGCCGCCGCGCGGCACCGCCGGAACCGACGACCGCGTCGCCAGGCGCGCCAGGATGAGGACAGCAGCGATGGACGTGCACAGCCAGACCGCCGGGCAAGGCGAGACCGCCGCAGTGTCAGCGACCGATCGCATCGCTGCGATCTCGCGACAGATCTGGGATGCAAAATATCGCCTGAAGACGGCCGATGGCCTGCCGGTCGACGTGACCATCGAAGATAGCTGGCGCCGGGTCGCCCAGGCGCTGGCCGCGGCCGAGGCGCGCCCGGCCGACTGGGAGCGACCCTTCTATGACGCGCTGGCGGATTTCCGCTTCCTGCCGGCCGGGCGCATCCTGTCGGGGGCGGGCGCCGATCGCCGGGTGACGCTGTTCAACTGTTTCGTCATGGGCGACATCGAAGACGATCTCGGCAGCATCTTCACCCATCTGCGGGAAGCCGCGCTGACGATGCAGCAGGGCGGCGGCATCGGTTACGATTTTTCCACCCTGCGGCCACATGGAGCGCCGGTCAGGGGGGTCGGCGCGGATGCCTCCGGTCCGCTGTCGTTCATGGATGTGTGGGATTCCATGTGCCGCACCATCATGTCGGCCGGTGCCCGCCGCGGCGCGATGATGGCGACCTTGCGCTGCGACCACCCCGACATCGAAGCCTTCATCGAGGCCAAGCGCACCCCCGGCCGGCTGCGCAATTTCAATCTGTCCGTGCTCGTCACCGACGCGTTCATGGCGGCGATCGGCAACGACGCGGACTGGCCGCTGGTATTCGGCGGACAGACCTTCCGCACCGTCAGCGCCCGCACGCTGTGGGACCGCATCACCCGCGCCACCTACGACTACGCCGAACCGGGGGTGATCTTCATCGACCGCATCAACGCCCGCAACAACCTGGCCTATTGCGAAACCATCCACTCCACCAACCCGTGCGGCGAGCAGCCCTTGCCGCCGTATGGCGCCTGCCTGCTCGGCTCGATCAATCTCGCCCGGCTGGTGCGCGACCCGTTCACTCCGGACGCCCGCATCGATGACGGCGAACTGGCCGAGCTGGTCGGGGTTGCGGTGCGGATGATGGACAACACGATCGAGGTATCCGGCTTCCCGCTCGAGGCGCAACGCCAGGAAGCGACGACGAAGCGACGGATCGGTCTCGGCATGACCGGTCTGGCCGATGCGCTGATCATGTGCGGCCTGCGCTACGGTTCGGAAGCGGCGGCCGAACGGGCCGGCGACTGGGCCCGCGCGATCGAGCGCGCGGCCTATGTTACGTCGGCGCATCTGGCGGGCGAGAAGGGCGCGTTCCCGCTGTTCGACCGGGATGCCTATCTCGCCGGCGAAACCGTGCGCGGCCTGGATGAGGAGGTGCGCGCGCTGATCGCGCAACACGGCATCCGCAACGCCCTGCTCACCTCGGTCGCGCCGACCGGAACGATTTCGTTGGTGGCCGACAACATCTCCAGCGGCGTCGAGCCGGTGTTCGCGCTGGCCTATACCCGCAAGGTGATCCAGCCGGACGGCTCGAAACGCGAAGAGGAAGTCTCCGACCACGCGTTGCGGTTGTTCCGGGCGAAATTCGGCGCCGGGGCGGAACTGCCGGCGTGCTTCGTCACCGTGCAGGATTTGTCGCCCGCCGATCACGTGCGTATGCAGGCGGCGGTGCAACGGCATGTCGACAGCGCCATCTCGAAGACCGTCAACGTCTCGGAAACGATCAGCTTCGAGGCGTTCCAGGACGTCTATCTCGACGCCTGGCGCAGCGGCTGCAAGGGCTGCACCACTTACCGCCCGAACAGCGTCACCGGCTCGGTGCTGGAAGCGACGCCCGCCGCCGCGCCGGCCCCCCTCGTCGCGGTGCCGAGCGAACTGATGCGGCGCGCCGAGAAACTCACCGGCGCCACCTACAAGCTGCGCTGGCCGGACGCCGAGCACGCGATGTATGTGACCATCAACGACATCGAGCTGGACGGCATCACCCGGCCCTTCGAGGTGTTCGTCAATTCCAAGAACCTGGAACATTACGCCTGGGTGGTGGCGCTGACCCGCATGATCAGCGCGGTGTTCCGCCGCGGCGGCGAGGTCGCCTTCGTCGCCGAGGAACTGCAGCAGGTGTTCGACCCGCGCGGCGGCCAGTGGAGCAACGGCCGCTACGTGCCGTCGCTGGTTGCCGCGATCGGCAATGTGATCGAGCGCCACATGATCCATACCGGATTCCTGAACGGGGTGGAGAAGCTGACCGGAACGGCGGCGCACCACGCGCACGGTCCGGGCGCGCACCTGCCGCTCGGCCCGCTCTGCCCGAAATGCAGCCAGCCCGGCCTGATCAAGGAAGAGGGATGCCTGAGCTGCCTGCATTGCGGGTGGTCGAAATGCGGCTGAACATTTCCCGGCTGCTCGCGTGTCTGGTGGTGGCCTTGCTGTTCGCCGGGCCGGCCGAAGCCGGTTGCCAGGCCGAGAAGCGCGTCACGGTGCCGGTGCACCTGGTCGATGGCATGGCCGTGGTCGACGTCGTCATCAACGATTCATCGCAGCCGATGATCCTGGACACCGGCGCCGACATGACGGCGCTGACGCAGGCGACCGTCGAGCGGCTGCGGCTGGCGCCGGACGAGTGGGTGTCAACGCTGCAGCGCGGTGCCGGCGGCCGGCTGGAGAAGCATCGCAGCGTCTCCCCGGCCTCGATGCTGATCGGCGGCATGCCCCTGCGGCGGCGCGGCATCGTTGCCAAACCCACCCTGCCGGTCATCGCCGGCATCGGCTCCGGCCGGCAGTCCGGATTGCTGGGCGAAGATCTGCTGTCCCTGTATGACCTCGATCTTGATCTGCCGGCGGGCACGCTGACGCTGTTTTCCGTGCAGGGCTGCGCCGGCCGGTTCGTCCCGTGGGATCAGCCTTACGATGCCGTCCCGATACAACTTGGCATGCACTCGCGCAGCATGCCGCTGATCCCGGTGCTGCTCGACCGCCATCCGCTCCTCGCGGTGCTCGATACCGGGGCGTCGGTGTCGTTCCTCAATCTGCGCGGCATGCGCGCGATGGGGCTGGCGCCGGAGATGCTGGACAAGGATCAGGCGGTGGGCACATCCATGGTCGGCGGCCGGGCGGCGACCCGTTTGCATCGTTTCTCGGCGATGCAGATCGGGTCGGTGGTGCTGCACGATCCGGTGCTGCTGACCGCGCCGGTGCCGACGCCGATTTTCGACATGCTGGTGGGCCTGGATTTCTGGACCACCCACCGGCTGTGGATTTCCTACGCGACGAGCCAGATCTTCATCGCGCGGCCGGAGGGTTAGAAGGGGACTCCCCCTCCCCTTGAGGGAGGGGGAGAAGGTCAGGCTCTTACGTTCACCCCCGCGGATGCGTCCGCCGCCACACTTCCAGCAGCCCGGCCTCGTCCACCGAGGTGTAGCGCTGGGTGGTGGACAGGCTGGCATGGCCCAGCAATTCCTGGATGGCGCGCAGATCGGCGCCGCCGGCCAGAAGATGGGTGGCGAAGGAGTGCCGCAGCGCGTGCGGCGTGGCGTGTTCCGGCAGGCCGTTATGGCGGCGGAAGGCACGCAGGGTCCGCTGCGCCACCCCCGGGTTCAGCCGCGCCCCGCGCGCCCCGGTGAACAGCGGCGCCTCCGGCGCGGGCGCGGGATGATGCCGCAGCCAGACACCCATGGCGGCGCGCACCACCGGCAGCACCGGCACCATGCGTTCCTTCGACCCCTTGCCCACCACCCGCAACATATCGGTGCCCCCCGGCAGCGGCGCCGCGCGCACATCGAGTGACAGCGCCTCCGCGATGCGCAGCCCGCAGCCGTACAGCAGGGTGAACAGGGCGACGTCGCGGGCCTGAATCGCGGCGCTGTCGGATTCTTCGTCGATGTCCTCCGCCACCGCCCGGGCCTGCAGCGGCGTGAGCGCGCGTGGTAGCGGCCGGCGCGCCCTCGGGGTGTCGAGCAGGCGGAGCTGCGGGTTGGCCACGCCGTGCCGGCGGGCGAGAAAGCGGAAGAAACTGCGCACCGCCGAAAGATGGCGCGCCCGCGTCGCCGCCCCGGCCCCCTCGCCCGCCTCCTGCGCCAGCCACCCGCGGAAATCTGCCAGCCGTAGCCCGGCCAGCGCTGCCAGGTCCGGCTCGCCGCCCAGGTGCCGGGTGAGAAAGCCGAGGAAAGCGGCGGTATCGCGCCCATAGGCCGCGACGGTCAGCGGCGCGGCGCGCCGCTCATCCGCCAGCCAGTCCAGAAATTCGTCCCGCGCCGTCGCCGCCAGAATCATCGCCCCAGCGCGGCGGCCACCGCCCGGCCGAGGAACGCCAGCGCCCCCGCTCCCTGCGCCGGGTCCAGCATCCAATGCTCGCGCGCCGACAGCGCCAGCAGTGCCGGCGGCTCGCCGGGGATGCGCACCAGCGCGTCGTGCCGGGCCAGCGCCGCCGCCTCGCCGTGCAGCAGGCGCGCCTCGTCGGCGTCGCTGCGATGCGCCACCGCCCGGCCGCCGAGCAGCCGCGCCACCGTGCCGGGCGGCAGCTTGCGCGCGCCCGGCAGCGGGGTCTCGGCGCATAAAGCGGCGGCGTCCACCGCCAGCAGGGCCGGGAAGGCGACGGCGACGCATTCGGCCACGTCGCCGGCGCCGATCAGCGCCAGCACCGCCTCGTGCACCCGCGCGGTCATGCCGGCGGCGGCGCGTCCGGCCGCCAGCACGCCGTCGGCCCGCTCGGCCATGGCGGCGGCGTGGGCCCGCTCGGTTCGCACCATGGCCGCCATGTGGTCGGCCAGCACCTCGCCATGCACACGCTGCGGCGGGGCGAGGATGCGATACAGCTCCGGCTGCTCGGCCAGAAAGCGCGGATGGGCGCGCAGGAAGGCGGCGACCGCGTCGGGATCGGGCGGCTCGCCGGCCGGCGCCGCCGCCTCGGCCATCAGACCGCGACCGTTTCGATGATCTGCTGGCCGGTCTTCGCCCAGTCGGCCAGGAACGTCGCCAGCCCCTGGTCGGTCAACGGGTGGTGATACAGCGCCCGCAGCACCGCCGGCGGCACGGTCGCCACATGCGCGCCCAGCCTGGCCGCCTCGATCACATGGATGGGATGGCGGACGCTGGCCACCAGCACCTCGGTCTGCAGCGCGTCGTAGTTGCGGTAGATCTGCACGATATCGGCGATCAGCTTCATGCCGTCCTGGCCGATATCGTCCAGCCGGCCGACGAAGGGGCTGACGAAGGTGGCGCCCGCCTTGGCCGCCAGCAGCGCCTGCGCGGCCGAGAAGCACAGCGTCACGTTGGTCATCACGCCCTGCTCGGAGAGCGCCCGGCAGGCGCGCAGCCCGTCCGGCGTCAGCGGCAGCTTCACCGTCACATTGGCGGCGATGCGGGTGAGCACCGCGGCCTCCCGCAGCATCTGGCTGTATTCGGTGGCGGCCACCTCGGCGCTGACCGGACCCTGCACGACATCACAGATCTCGGCCACCACCTCCAGGATGCGACGGCCCGACTTGGCGATCAGCGAGGGATTGGTGGTTACCCCGTCCAGCAGGCCGGAAGCGGCCAGCGCCTTGATCTCTCCGATGTCCGCGGTATCGACGAAAAACTTCATCTCAGCTGTCCCGGGTTCTGTTTCGTTCACGGCGCCGCATTGGGCGGGGGTCTGTCGCGGCGGTTGCAAATCGGGCAGAGCATAGCGGATGCCCGGTCCTTCCCGAAAGCGCAGGCACGTCCCCCTGTTCGACGACGGCGCGGTCGAACCGCCGCCGCCGGCGCCGGTGCGGGTGCCCGTGCTGCTACCCTACCCCTTCGCCGGGCCGTTCGACTACCGCGTGCCGCCCGGCCTGCAGGTGGCGCCCGGCGACCTGGTGCTCGTGCCGCTTAACCGGCGCGAGGAAATCGGCGTGGTCTGGGACGGCCCGCCCGACGCGGCGGTGGGCGACAACCGCCTCAGGCCGATTTCCGGCCGCCTCGACGGCCCACCCATGCGCGCCGATCTGCGCCGCCTGATCGACTGGATCGCCGCCTACACCCTGGCTCCGCCGGGGGAGGTGCTGGCCATGGCCCTGCGGGTGAACGCCCTGCGCGCCGAGCCGCCCGCCACCGGCTGGCGCCTCGCCGACCCGTTGCCGGAAACCCGGCTGACCGATGCGCGGAAAAACGTGCTGGCGGCGCTGGCCGACGGCCAGCCGCGCACCGGCGCCGAGCTGGCGCGCGCGGCGGAGGTGTCGCCAGGCGTGCTGCGTTCCATGGCCGAGGCCGGATTGCTGCTGCCCGCCGCCCTGCCCGTCCGCCCGCCTTTCGACCGCCCCGACCCCGCCCACCCCGGCCCGACCTTGTCGCCCGATCAGGAGCAGGCCGCGGCGGCATTGCGCGCCGCGGCCGGCAGCCACGCCTTTTCCGTCACCTTGCTGGACGGGGTGACCGGTTCGGGAAAAACCGAAGTCTATATGGAGGCCATCGCGGCGTGCCTGGGCGCCGGCCGGCAGGCGCTGGTGCTGCTGCCCGAAATCGCGCTGTCCGCCCAGTGGCTGGACCGCTTCGCCCATCGCTTCGGCGTGGTGCCGGCGGTCTGGCACTCTGACCTGTCCTCGCGGGTGCGGCGGACGACGTGGCGGGCGGTGGATGCCGGGGCGGCATGGGTGGTGGTGGGCGCCCGCTCGGCGCTGTTCCTGCCGTTTCCCGATCTCGGCCTGATCATCGTCGACGAGGAGCACGAGACCGCCTTCAAGCAGGAGGAAGGCGTGGTCTACCACGCCCGCGACATGGCGGTGGTGCGCGCCCGGCTGTGCGAGGCGGCGGCGGTGCTGGTCTCCGCCACGCCCAGCCTGGAGACGATCGCCAACGTGCAGGCCGGCCGCTACCGCCGCCTGCATCTGCCCGACCGGCATGGCGGCGCCCTGCTGCCGGAAATCGTGCTGGTGGATATGCGCCTCACCCCGCCCGAGCGCGGCCGGTTCCTCGCCCCCCCGGTGGTGGCGGCGGTGCGCGCCGCCTTCGCCCGCGGCGAGCAGGCGATGCTGTTCCTCAACCGCCGCGGCTATGCGCCGCTGACCCTGTGCCGGTCCTGCGGCCATCGCATGCAGTGCCCGAACTGCACCGCCTGGCTGGTCGAGCACCGGGCGCGGCGGGAGCTGCAATGCCACCATTGCGGCCACGCCGTGCCGATCCCGGCCGCCTGCCCGCATTGCAGCGCCGAGCACAGCCTGACCCCCGTCGGCCCCGGCGTGGAACGCATCACCGAGGAGGCCAAGGCGCTGTTCCCCGACGCGCGCACGCTGGTCATGGCCTCCGACACCCTGCCCGGCCCGAACGCCAGCGCCGCGGCGGCCCGCTCCATCGCGGCGCGCGAGGTGGACCTGATCATCGGCACCCAGATCGTCGCCAAGGGCTGGCATTTTCCGCATCTGACGCTGGTGGGCGTGGTGGATGCCGATCTGGGCCTGGCCGGCGGCGACCTGCGGGCGGCCGAGCGCACGGTGCAGTTGCTGCATCAGGTGGCCGGCCGCGCCGGCCGCGCCGAGGCGCCCGGGCGGGTGCTGCTGCAGACCTTCTCGCCCGAGCATCCGGTCATGCAGGCGCTGCTCTCCGGCCGGCTGGAGGAATTCATGGCGCGCGAGGCGGCGCAGCGCCGGCCCGGCAACTGGCCGCCATTCGGTCGCCTCGCCGCGCTGATCATTTCCGCCGACACCGCCGAGGCGGCCGACATGCTGGCCCGCGACCTCGGCCGCGCGGCGCCGCATGGCGACGGCATTCTGGTCCTCGGCCCCGCCCCGGCTCCGCTGGCCCTGCTGCGCGGCCGGCACCGGCGGCGCCTGCTGCTGAAGACGCGGCGCGACATCCCGGTGCAGCCGCTGTTGCGCGACTGGCTGGCGGCGGTGCCGGTGCGAGGTAGCGCGCGGGTCGACGTCGATGTCGATCCGGTCAGCTTCCTGTAGCCGGGCTTCAGTCGATGCCGCTGACCGTGGAGCGGCCGACCATGGCCAGGAACTCGCGCCGCGTGCTCGGATCGTCGCGGAACGCGCCCAGCATGCGGCTGGTCACCATCGACACGCCGACTTTGTGGATGCCGCGCGTGGTCATGCACTGGTGCTGCGCCTCGACGATCACCGCGACGCCGCGCGGCTGCAGCACCTCGTTGATGGTGTTGGCGATCTGCGCCGTCAGCTTCTCCTGGATCTGCAGCCGTTTGGCATAGGCATCGACCACGCGGGCGAGCTTGCTGATCCCCACCACGCGGCGATGCGGCAGGTAGGCGACATGGGCGCGGCCGATGATCGGCACCATGTGGTGCTCGCAATAGCTCTCCAGCCGGATGTCGCGCAGCAGCACGATCTCGTCGTAGCCGTCGGTTTCCTCGAAGGTACGTTTCAGCAGCGCCACCGGATCGACGTGATAGCCGGCGAAGAATTCTTCATAGGAACGCACCACGCGATCGGGCGTTCCCACCAGCCCCTCGCGTCCGGGGTCATCGCCGGCCCAGAGCAGGAGCGTGCGCACGGCGGCTTCGGCTTCCTCGCGCGTCGGTCGGGTGGAAGCCGGCGGTGTTGCCGGGGCCAGACGGTCGGCATGTACAGAGATGTTCACCGGAAATTCTCCCCTCGGGTCTCGCAATTACCAGCAAATATTGCGCGCAACAAAGCGCTTCGAAGCGTCCGCTGCGTGCGTCCAAAAAGCATATGGGCGACAGTTGCAAACGCGCAAGGCAACCGGCCGGCGAATCCCCGCCGGCCTCAGTGCAACCTGTTGTTCTGAAACGGGCTGTCCAGGCTGAATGCCGGAATCATCACGTCGAACGCCTCGCCGGAGACGGTGGCCACCATGTGGTACAGGCCCGTCATGAACCCGGACGGCGTCTCCAGCGGCGTGCCGGAGGTGTATTCGAAGCTCTCGCCCGGTTCCAGCACCGGAAGCTGGCCGATCACGCCGGCCCCTTTCACGGTCTGGGTGCGGCCATGCGCGTCGGTGATGTTCCAGGTGCGGCGCAGCAACTGCACCGGCTCGCGGCCGAGATTCTCGATCTGGATGTGGTAGGCCCACATGAACTTGCCCTCGTCCGGCCGCGACTGGTCGGCCAGGAAAAAGGATCGCACACTGACGCGGACGTCCCGTGTGGTCTTGCTGTAAGGGTCAGTCATGGCACGCCCACGGGCAGCCGGCCCGGCACCACCAATGACACACCCTGCGCCGGGCGCTTGTCCAGGGGGACGGCGGCGCGGGTGATGAGGTGAAGGAAGGCCAGGGCTCTGCCCTGGACCCGCCAAGGGCCGAGAGGCCCCTGGACCCCCCTCTTCCCAAAGCCCTTCAACGAATGGGTTCCAAGGGCCTCTCGGCCCTTGGTGGGGTCCAGGGGCAAAGCCCCTGGCCTTCCTTCACCCAATCCCCAGTGCCCGGGCAAAATCCTCCTTCAGATCCTCCACATCCTCCAGTCCCACCGACAGCCGCACCACGCCATCGGTGATGCCCAGCCGGGCGCGTTCCTCGACGCCGATCTTCATGTGCGTGGTGGTGGCGGGATGGGTGATCAGCGACTTGGAATCGCCGAGGTTGTTGGACACCCGCACCAGCCGCAGCGCATTCAGCACCCGGAACGCCGCGTCCTTGCCGCCGGCAAGCTCGAAGGCCACCATGGTGCCGCCGGCGCTGGCCTGCGCCATCGCCAGCGCGCGCTGCGGATGGTCGGCGCGGGTCGGGTACCACACCCGCGCAACGCCGGGCTGGCCGGCGAGAAAATCGGCGATCGCGGCCGCGCTGCGGCAGGCCGCCTCGACGCGCAGGGCCAGCGTCTCCAGCCCCTTCAGCAGCAGCCAGGCATTGAACGGCGACAGCACCGGCCCGGTGTTGCGGACGAACGGCTGCAGCGTCTCCTCGATCCATTTCCGCGTGCCCAGCACGGCACCGCCCAGCACCCGGCCCTGGCCGTCAATGTGCTTGGTGCAGGAATAGACGACGACATCGGCGCCGAACTGCAGCGGCTTCTGCAGCAAAGGCGTGGCGAACACGTTGTCCACCACCACGATCGCACCGGCTTCGTGCGCCAGTTCGACCACCGCGCGCAGATCGACGATTTCCAGCATCGGGTTGGACGGCGATTCCAGCAGCACCAGCGCCGCCGGTGTTGCCAGCGCGGCCCGCCACTGGTCGAGATCGGTGCCGTCGACGAATTCGCTGGCAATGCCGAAGCGCGGCAGCAGGGTGGAGATGATCCAGTGGCAGGCGCCGAACAGCGCCCGCGAGGCCACCACGCGGTCGCCGGCCTTGAGGTGGGCGAACAGCGCCGCGTTCACCGCCGCCATGCCGGTGGCGGTGGCGCAACAGGCCTCCGCCCCCTCGATCAACGCCAGCCGGCGTTCCAGCATCGCCACGGTGGGATTGCCGAAGCGTGAATATTGATAGTGGTCGATGCTGGCCTTGAAGGTGGCCTCGGCCTGCTCGGCATTGTCGTAGACAAAGCCGGAGGTGAGAAACAGCGCCTCGGCGGTCTCGCCGTACTGGCTGCGCTCGATGCCGCCCTGCACCAGCAGAGTGGCGGGACGATAGGCGGGGGGAGTTGTCATCGCAATCTGGCCCTTGCAACAGGTGGGCCGACCGTCGGAGCCGTGCTGGGATGCGCGCCAGGGTGGGTCCCCGGTCCGCACAACGAAGCTGGGCCTCTTTAGCGCGCTTGTTTCACCTCGCCGCAATCCGGCCGGACAAATCACGAGGACCGGGCGAACCCGATTCCGTGCGTATGGACCCGGCGGGGCAGCGTCGTCAATGCCGCCGTTGCGTGCCGGCGGAGGCTTGCCTATATACCGCCCCGCTGAGTGCCGCGTCGCCTCGCGTCGCGGGTGTAGTTCAATGGTAGAACGGCAGCTTCCCAAGCTGCATACGAGGGTTCGATTCCCTTCACCCGCTCCAGCCGCCGCGCCTGGCCCCTTCCGGTTTACCGTTGCGCGGCCCGGTTTACCGCTGTGCGGCGTTGAACACCGCATACAGGCGCTGACTGGGCGGCCAGACCTGCATGATCTCCGTCTGGAAATGCACTGCCGCCACCACCAGCCCGACCAGCAGCAACACACTGGCGAACCAGGCCGCCGTCACTCCCCAGTGCGAGGCGGGCGCCTCCTCTTCCTCCTCGTCCTCGTAGTCGGGCAAGGGCACCATCAGCGGGCGCCGCGTCTCGGCTGTCAGCGGTGGCGGGGCGGGCCATGATTGGTTGGCAGGCGGGGGAGTGGCAGGCTCCGGATGCAACAGGCCCAGCGGCGGTGCGGGCGGCGGCGGCATCACCGTCCATATATGCGCGCAGCGCGCGCAGCGCAGCCGTCGCGGTCCGGGGCCGAGCCGGTCGTCGGGGACGTTGTAGGCCGCTTCGCAGGACGGGCAGACCAGTCGCATCCGATTCGCTCTCAGATCGCCAGGATACTGGGATCGCTTGTGCGCGCTTGCAACCACTGGTCGCAACTCCTTCCGGCGCGGGCCTTCCGGCGCGGGGGGATTCAGTGGCAGAACAGCATCATGGTGCGACTCGAAGCTGTGGGCCTTCAATACCGCCCGGCCGGTGCCAGCCGGACGGCGCATGATGTGCTGCGCGACCTCAGCTTCGACATTCCCGCGGGCGGCTTCCGCTGGCTGCTCGGCCCGTCCGGCGCCGGCAAGACCAGCCTGCTGCGCCTGCTGCACCTCGCCATCCGCCCCACCAGCGGCCGCCTGACGGTCATGGACACCGAAGTGGGCGCGGTCGGGCGCCGGGCGCTGCCGGCGCTGCGCCGGCGCATCGGCATGGTGTTTCAGGATTTCCGCCTGCTGCCGCATCTGTCGGCCTACGACAACGTCGCCCTGCCGCTGCGCATCGGCGGCCGGCCGGAAGGCCAGATCCGCGCCGACGTCACCGAAACCCTGCGCTGGGTGGCGCTGGACAAGAAGGCCGGCTCCCGCCCGGCCGAGCTGTCCGGCGGCGAGCAGCAACGGGTTGCCATCGCCCGCGCCGTGGTCGGCCGGCCGGTCCTGCTGCTGGCCGACGAGCCCACCGGCAACCTCGACGATGTTCAGGCCGAGCGGCTGATGATGATGTTGACCGAGCTTAACCGGCTCGGCACCACCGTGATCGTCGCCACCCATAACGACGCGCTGGTGGCACGCCACCCCGGCGCCGCCTTGCGGCTCGGCAACGGCCGCCTGCTCCCCAGTGGCTAGGAATCGCCTCCGCCCGGCGCGTTTCGACGATCTCGGCCTGCGCCGGGCGCTGGGCGACCGCATGCTGCCGCTGCTGGTGGCGGCGATGGCCTTCCTGGCCGCGCTGGCGCTGGCCGGGGTGGTGGGGGTGCGCGCGCTGGCGGCGCACTGGCAGGAAGGCGCCGGCTCGGCGCTGACCGTCCAGGTGCCGCGGCCGGCGGACCCGGAGGCCGGACAGACCCGGATCGCCCGTGTGCTCGCCGTGCTGCACGACACCCCGGGCGTGGCCAGCGCCCGGAAGTTGTCGCAGGGCGAGCTGGCCGAGCTGCTGCGGCCCTGGCTGAGCGACAATGCCGAGCTGATGGCGATCCGTCTCCCGGCGGTGGTCGCGGTGCAGTTGGGGGCCGGCGCGCCCGACCTGGAGCAGCTTGCGGCCCGCCTCGCCGCCGCGGCGCCGGGCACGCTGACGGAAAGCCACGGCATGTGGGTGCAGCGGCTCAGCCTGCTCGCCGGCAGCCTGCAAGCCTGCGCCTGGCTGGCTCTGGCGGTGGTGGCGGCGGTGGCGGCGGCGGTGGTGGCGATCGCCACCCGCGCGGGGCTGGCGGCGCGGCGGGAGGCAATCGAAATCGTGCATGGGCTGGGGGCGACCGACGACTACATCGCCAGCCGCTTCGCCAGCCGCGCCACCGGCCTGGCCGCCGTCGGCGGCGCGCTCGGCGCGCTGGCAGCGTTGCCGGTGCTGCTGGTGCTCGCCCGGCTCGCCGCCCCCTTCGCCGCTGCCCGGCCGGAGGCGGATGCGTCATCGCTTGCCCTGCTGGCCGCCCTGCCGCCGGCGCTGTGGCTGGCGCTGCCGGTGCTGCCGCTGGCCGCGGCGGCGATCGGCTGCCTGACCGCGCAGGCCACCGTCCGGCGCTGGCTGCGGCGGCTGCCGTGAAACGGTGGCTCGCCCTGATCCTGTGCCCGCCCGCCGCGCTGGCGCTCGCCTGGCTGGCCGGCTTCGCCTGGTTCCTGCACGCCGCCCTGGTCAGTACCGAGCCGCCGGCCGCCGCGGACGGCATCGTTGCGCTGACCGGCGGCGCCGAACGGGTGGAGACCGCGCTGAAGCTGCTCGCCGAGGGGCGGGCGCGGGTGCTGCTGGTCTCCGGCGTGGGCGGCGCCACCGAGTTCGCCGCCCTCGCCCGCCGCGCCGGCGTGGACCCGGCTTTGCGGGTGCGGGTGACGCTCGGCCGCACCGCTACCTCGACCCGCGGCAACGCCACCGAGACGGCCGACTGGACCCGGGCCAACGGGCTGCGGTCGCTGATCGTGGTCACCGCCGGCTATCACATGCCGCGCGCGCTCGCCGAACTGTCGCGGGCGCTGCCCGAGGTGGCGCTGTACCCGGTGCCGGTGCTGCCGCCGGCGATGCGCGAGCCCGGCCCCAATGCGCTGCGCCTGCTGGCGGGCGAATACACCAAATGGCTGGCGGCCGAGGCCGGACTCTCGTTCCTCGGCGCGCATGGCGAAACCCATGCGCCACCCTCCCATGAGGACCGGCTGCATGAGGACCGGCCGACCCGTGACGAACGATCTGGACCCGAGGAAAGGACTGGCGGATGACCCTGCTCCGCTCGCTGGCGTTCAACGCCTGGTTCTATGCCGTGACTTTCGCCTTCAGCTTCTGGCACGGCCTGTTCACCCATGAGCGCGGTGCCGTGGTGCGGGTGGCGCAGCGCTGGGCCGCCCTGGTGCTGGCCGGGCTGCGCCGGCTGTGCGGAATCGACTGGGTGGTGACCGGGCGTGAGCACCTGCCCGCCTCGGGGGCGGCGCTGATCGCGCCGATGCACCAGTCGGCTTTCGACACGATGATCTGGCTGCTGCTGTTGCCGGAGTGCGTCTATGTCCTGAAAAGCGAGCTGACGCGCATTCCGCTGTTCGGCACGCTGCTGCTGCGGGGCGGCATGATCTCGGTGGACCGGACCGGCGGCGCGACCGCCATGCGCGACCTTATCCGGCGCGCCGCCGCCGCTGCCGCCGCGGGGCGGCAGATCCTGATTTTCCCCGAAGGCACCCGCGTCGCTCCCGGCGCCGGTGTGAAGCTGCAGCCCGGCGTGGCCGCGCTCGCCGCCCGCACCGGCTTGCCGATCATCCCGGTCGCCACCAATTCCGGCGACCATTGGGGGCGGCGGGCCTTCCGCAAGCGTCCGGGCACCATCCGGGTCGCCATCCTGCCGCCGCTGGAAACCGGCCTGCCGCGCGAGGAATTGATGGCGCGGCTGGAGCGGGCTTATGCCGATGGCTATGCTGCGCTGCGTAGTGGACAACCTGTGGACAACTCTGTGGGCAGTGCGCCCCGGAATTTACCACCTCGGCAGAGCGGACTTAATTAACTAATTGGAAAATATACCTGTTATGATTAATTCACGGCCCATTGCAGGTGGTGGAACAGATTGGGGATGATGCTATCCCCAGGCGTCCGAACGAGCCGGCGCCCGTTATCCCGTTGCCGCCGGAAAGGCCTGTAGGCGCCGCCCATGATCCTGCTCCGAAGCCGTTTCGCCCGCCGATTGCTGATCGGCGCTTTGGCCAGCCTGGGCGTGCTGGCCGCCGCCGATACCGGCCTGTGGTTCTTCGCCACCGCCCGGCTGGCGCACGAACTGGCCATCTTGCAGGGCCGCGGTCGCGCCGCCGGCTGGACGCTGTCCGCCGGTCCGCCGCAGCGGGCCGGCTGGCCGTTCGCGGCGGCGATCGTGCTGCCCGATGCCGGGCTCGCCGGCGGCACGAATGACCTGCCGGGCGGCCTGTTCTGGCAGGCCGAGCGGGCCGCGCTGTCGCTGGCGCTGCTGCCGCCGTGGCGGCTGACCCTGCGGGTGACCGGCCCGCAGCGACTGCGCCTGGCCACCCTGGCGGAGTTCGGCTTCACTGCCGACCGGTTCGAGCTGGTCCTCCCGTTCGCCACGCTCCGCTCCGGTGCCCGCGCGCGCATGGCCGATGTCGCCGTCGCCGGGCTGAGCGCCACCCTGCCCACCGGGGAACTCAGCGTCTCCGCCATCGCCCTGCACGCCGATACCCGCCCCGTCGAAGGTTCGGGCGAGACGGCGTTGACGCTGACCGGCCGTGCCGAGGCGATCGACCTGCCGCTTTTGCCGGGCGGGCGCCCCTGGCCGCCCGGCCCGCACATCGCGGCGGCCTCGTTCGACGCCGTCGCCACCGGCCCGGTGCCGCGCCCCGGCAGCCTCGCCGCGCGCGCGGCGGCATGGCGCGACGGCGGCGGCACCCTGCTGGTGCGTCACCTGGAACTCGGCTGGGGGAAGCTGGGCCTGACGGGCAGCGCCACCATGGCCCTGGACGGCCGGCTGCAGCCTGTCGGCACCGCCATGGTCACGCTGACCGGCTACGATGCGCCGCTGGAGGCACTCGCCTCCTCCGGCCTGCTGGCGCCGCGGGCGGTGCAGGCGATCAAGGGGGTGCTGGGCATTCTTGTCCGGCCGTCCCCGGACGGCGGCGCCCGGCAGGTCGATCTGCCGGTGACGCTGCGGGACCGCGTTCTGGCGGTCGGCCCTTTTCCGCTGCTGCGGCTGCCGGAATTGGGGTGGCATTAGCCCGACCGGTCGTGTATAGGTCACCACATGACCATCCGGACCATGATCGCGCGAATTATCGCCCCGGCTGCCTGAGCAGCCGGGTCGGCCTTCGCCCGCGATCCCGCCTTTTCGTCCGGAGTCTATCCCCCGATGTCGTTCGAGCCTTGGGCCCTGGTGGGCCAGCACGCTGCCGTTCGTTTTACCCTCGTCGCCGACGCATCGCCCGGCCTGCTGCCGCGGCTGTTGCAGCCCTTCGCCCGGCGCGACCTGACCCCCGACTCGCTGGAGTCGGTGCGTCAGGGAAACGATGTGCGGGTGGAGATCGCCATGCACGCGATGCCGGCCGAAATGGTGCACCTGGTGGAAGGCAATCTGCGCCAAATCGTCGGCGTACGGTCGCTGACCCGCCGGCAGGAAATCACCGGGTCGGTACGGCGGCGGGCGGCCTGAAGGGAGGAAGGCCAGGGCTCTGCCCTGGACCCGCTAAGGGCGAAGCCCTTAGAACCCATTCGTTTTAAGGGTTTTGGGAAGAGGGGGGGTGAGGAGATGCTGCGGCCCCTCCTCACCCCCCTCTTCCCAAAACCCTTCAAGTGAGGGGTCCAGGGGCCTCTCGGCCCTTGGCGGGTCCAGGGCAGAGCCCTGGCCTTCCTTGCCCTTCAGGCAAAAAAAACCCGGCGCGCGTGCCCCATCGGCGCCGGGTATAGTCGATGGGCCCAGACCGCTATTCTACGGCGGCGGCTTGGGCATATCGGCAGCGGCCGGGTCCGGGGCGGATCGCGCCGCCCCGGCCGCCGCCGCCGGATCGGGTCAGGCGTGGACGGGGTGGTCGCCGTCGTGGAACTGCGCCGCTTCGGTGCTGCCGGCGAACGCGGTGGTGGATGACTTGCCGCCGCTCGCTGCTGTCGCCACCGCGTCGAAGTAGCTCACGCCCACTTCGCGCTGATGGCGGACGCAGGTGAAGCCGTCGGGCTCGGCGGCGAATTCCTGCTGCTGCAGCTCGCTGTAGGCGCCCATGCCGCGGTCCTTGTAGGCATGCGCCAGCTTGAACATCGACAGGTTCAGGCTGTGGAACCCGGCCAGGGTGACGAACTGGAACTTGTAGCCCATCGCGGCGATCTCGCGCTGGAACTTCTCGGCCGCCTCGATGCCCATCTTGCGCTGCCAGTTGAACGACGGGCTGCAGTTGTAGGCGAGCATCTTGCCGGGGAACTGCTTGTGCACCGCCTCGGCGAAAACGCGCGCGTCGTCGAGGTCGGGGTCGGAGGTTTCCCACCACAGCAGGTCGGCATAGGGCGCATAGGCCAGGCTGCGGGCGATGGCGTATTGCTTGCCGACGCCCTTCTTGATGCGGAAGAAGCCTTCCGGGGTGCGCTCGTCGGTGATGAACGGGCGATCGCGCTCGTCCACGTCGGCGGTGAGCAACTGCGCGCTCTCGGCATCGGTGCGGCACAGCAGCACGGTCGGCACGCCCTCGACGTCAGCGGCGAGGCGGGCGGCGTTCAGGGTGCGGATGTGCTGGCTGATCGGGATCAGCACCTTGCCGCCGAGATGGCCGCATTTCTTCTCCGAGGCGAGCTGGTCCTCGTAGTGCACGGCGGCGGCGCCGGCCTCGATCAGGGAGCGCATCAGTTCGTAGGCGTTCAGCGCGCCGCCGAAACCGGCCTCGGCGTCGGCCACGATCGGCGCCATCCAGTACTGCGAGGAATCGCCCTCCAGCTTGCTGATCTGGTCCTGCCGGCGCAGCGCATTGTTGATCCGGCGCACCACGTTGGGCACTGAGTCGACCGGATAGAGCGACTGGTCCGGGAAGGTCTGCCCGCCGGTGTTGGCGTCGGCGGCCACCTGCCAGCCGGAGAGATAGATGCCCTTCAGGCCGGCCTTCACCTGCTGCACCGCCTGCATGCCGGTCAGCGCGCCGAGCGTGTTCACATAGGGCTCGCTCTTGAGCAACTGCCACAGCCGGCGGGCACCCATTTCGGCGAGGGTGTGGCGGATACGGAAGGAGCCGGCCAGGCGCTCGACATCGGCTGGGGTGTAATCGCGGACGATGCCCTCGAAGCGGTCGGGATCATAGGAAGGCCCGCCGGGAAAGCCGTCCGGCAGACGCGGAAATTCATGGGGCATCGAAGTCTCCTCGTGGGGGCGCCGAGGGCGGCGCGGGACGAGGTCAATTTTTCACATACCGGCGTCAAAGTTGATCCCTAAATTGCGTGACCAGCGGCAACGCGGTAATGATATTAACTGACCTGCCCGGTAAACCAGTAAAGGTTGTCAAGATGTCCCGCCCCCTGATCGGTCGCACCCTGCGGCGCCTGCGCCAGGAACGGGGTTTTACGCAGCAGGCGCTGGCGGCGCGTTTGGGCATCTCGGCCAGCTACCTGAACCTCATCGAGCACGATCAGCGCACCGTCACCGCCAGCCTGCTCATCAAGCTGACCGAGACCCTGCAGATCGACCTCACCGCCCTGTCGGGCGTCGAGGAGCGGCAGCTGGAGGTGCAGCTGCGCGAGGTGTTCGCCGATCCGCTGCTCGGCGCGGAGGCGGTGCCGGATACCGAGACCACCTCGCTGGTCGGCAGCAGCCCGGCGGCGGCACGGGCGGTGCTGGCGCTGTACCGGGCCTGGCGGGTGGCGCGTGAGGATGCCGGCGGCATCGCCCTGCCCTCCGGCCGGCGCATCCTGCTGCCCACCGAGGAGGCGCGCGATGTGTTCAACGACCGCGCCAACCATTTTGCCCCGCTGGAGGAAGCCGCCGAAGCGCTGGTGGCTGAGCTGACCCTGCGGCCCTCGGAAATGAACCACGCCATCGCCGAGCGCCTGCGCCGCCAGCACGGGCTGACCGTGACCGTGGGACCCCTGCCCGGGGCGCTGCGCCGCTACGACCCGGCGGCGCACAGCCTGACCCTGTCCGAGGTGCTGCCGCGCGAAAGCCGCGGTTTCCAGCTCGCGTTCCAGCTCGCCCTGCTGGAGGCGCGCGAGCCGGTGGAGGCGCTGCTGGCCGAGGTGACGCCCAGTTCGCCCGAGGCGACGGCGCTGATTCGCATCGGCCTGCTGAACTATACCGCGGCGGCGCTGCTGATGCCGTACGCCCCGTTCGCCGCCGCCGCGCGCGAGCTGCGCCACGACGTGGAGGCGCTGGCGGCGCGGTTCGGCGTCAGTTACGAGCAGGTCTGCCAGCGCCTGTCCTCGCTGCAGCGCCCGGGCGCGCGCGGGCTGCCGTTCTTCTTTCTGCGCGTCGATCCGGCCGGCAATGTCTCGAAGCGGTTCTCGGCCGCCGGTTTTCCGTTTGCCCGCTTCGGCGGGTCGTGTCCGCGCTGGGTGGTGCACGGGGCGCTGGCCACGCCCGGGCGGGTGGTGGTGCAGGTGGCGCAACTGCCGGACGGCGCCACTTTCCTGTGCTTCGCCCGCGCCATGATGGGCGCCACCGCCCGCTGGGGCGAGCCGCAGGCGGTGCGCATCGTGGCGATGGGCTGTGACGTTTCGCATGCCCCGCAGGTGGTCTATGGCGACGGCATCGACCTGGAGCGCGCGGTGGTGGGCATCGGCCTGTCGTGCCGGCTGTGCGACCGGCCGGATTGCCGCAGCCGGGCGTTTCCGCCGCTGGAGCACCGGCTGGCGCTCGACCCGCTCACCACCGGCACCAACCCCTATCGTTTCGAGGCGCGGGGGGGGTAGGAAGGCGGATAGCGGCCCTCATGTCACGTTTTGTGACGTGCCGGCACGTCCTCGATACCGACCCGAAAGAGAATTCGTGAAGCCGCCCCAGATGCCCCGTCCCGTCGCTGTCGCGGCGCTGGCGATCCTTGGCCTGATCGCCAGCCCCGCCGCGCGTGCCGCCGTGGTCGTCGGCGTGCGCATCTTTCCGGTCACCGTCAATTTCGACGATCCGGGCGTCGGCGACGAATTGCGGCTGCCGCAACTCGTCTGGCAGCGCGATGCCGGTCCGCAGGACCTCTCACAGCTGCAGTGGGAATGGGACAAGACGATCACGCCGACGACGGCGCTGGTCTACAACCAGGGCTATGGGCGGCTGCAGGCGTCGGGGCAGAAGACGCAAACCGGGTTCGAGAACGTTTTCCTCACCGGAAAATGGCAGGCCTATACCGACATCGAGCGTGAGTTCGTCGTCTCGGTCGGGTTCGTTCGCGAATTCGGCGGCGGCACGGCGGCGCAGAACCTTGGCGGCGACGCCTATGGATCGACCGGGCCGGCGGTGTGGGCCGGCAAGGGCTTCGGCGACTATCCGATCGGCGCCTTGCGCCCGCTCGCCATTACCGGCCAGTTGAGCTACGCCATTCCCGACCGGCCGCTGAACAGTGCCTTGGACAACAACGGCAATCCTCCGGCGTGGCAGGGCGGCCTGTCGGTTCAGTACAGCATTCCCTATCTGGAATTGCAGGTGCAGGACCATGGCCTGCCCCCGCTGATCAAGAATCTGATTCCCCTGGTTGAAGCCGTTTGGAACTCGCCCGCCCGCGGACCGGCCGGTGGGTTCCCGGCGACGCTGACCATTGCGCCGGGAGTGATCTATTTTGCCGATACGTATCAGGTCAGCATCGAAGCCCTGATTCCGGCCAACCGGGCCGCCGGTACGAATGTCGGCGTGGTGGCGCATCTGCATGTTTTCTTCGACGACATGATCCCGGATAATATTCTCGGTAAGCCGATCTTTGAGTGAGTGCAGATGAAACAAGACCGGGGCTGAATCCCGGGCCTTGCTTTCGCCGCCGCCGCTGTTCTAGCATCGTTGCGTGTTGATTTTGTACCGAGTGCGCAGCGTTCTCCGCCGCCTCCTGCACCTGCCAGCCGTGCTGGCAATGGTCGGGCTGCTGGCGGCCGGCGCGCATGTGCCTGTCGGGGCGCTGGCACAGGCCGAGCGGGCACAACTCGCGGCGCTCGGCGTGGTCTGCCTCGCCGGCGGGGCGGGCGAGCAGGCCCCCGCCATTCCCGCCGGGCATCACGCGGGGTTCTGCGTTCTCTGTCTGGCTGCTTGCGTGGCGGCGCCACTGCCGGAAGCCGGGCCCGCGCTGCCGCCGCCCTCGGCCGGGCCGGTCCTGCGCGCCGCCGCCTTGCCGCCGGCGCGCGCCCCGCCGCCGCTGCCGGCCCGGCCGTTCCAGCCTCGCGGCCCGCCCGTTCCGGTCTGACCAAGGAAGCCGCGCCGCCGGCTGCGTGCCGGCCTGCGCCCTTTGCAGACCCGGAATTCGGAGCGACCGCAGATGTCCCGTCTCAAGCTTGTCGCCGCGCTGGCCGCCGCCAGCGTGCTCGGCAGCCACGCCGCCCTCGCGCACGTCATTGTCGGCGCGCGCGTCTTTCCCGTCACCCTCACCTTCGATGACCCCGGCGTTGCCGATGAGGCGACGCTGCCGCAGCTGGTCTGGCAGCGCGATGCCGGCCCGCAGAATCTCTATCAGTTTCAATGGGAATTCGACAAGACGATCACGCCCACCACGGCGCTGATCTACAACCACGGCTATGACTGGTTTCAGCAATCGGGATCGAAGACGCATAATGGGTTCGAGAACGTCTTCATCACCGGCAAATGGCAGGCCTACACCAACGCCGAGCACGAATTCGTCGCCTCGCTCGGGGTGATCTACGAATTCGGCGGCAACCAGGCGACTCAGAATATCGGTGGCGATGCCTATGGCGCGACCTCGCCGACGGCATATTTCGGCAAGGGCCTCGGCGACCTGCCGATCGGCTATTTGCGCCCGCTCGCGATCAGTGGCGAATTCAGCTACAATTTACCCGACCGGCGGCTGAACAGCGCGCTGGACAATAACGGCAACCCCGGCTCGGTGAACGGTGCCCTGTCGATCCAGTACAGCATTCCCTACCTGCAAACGCAGGTGAAGGATCTGGGCCTGCCGGATTTCTTCGGACGGCTGATTCCCGTGGTCGAGTCCACCTGGTACACGCCCACCCAGGCCCCTGCCGGCGGGTTTCCCAGCACCTGGACCATTGCGCCGGGGGTGATCTACATGGCCGATGCGTTTCAGGTCGGCATCGAGGCGCTGATCCCCGCCAACCGGCAAACCGGCCATAACGTCGGCGTGATCGCCCAGGTTCACTTCTTCTTTGACGACCTGTTCCGCGACAGCTTCCTCGGCAAGCCGATCTTCCCGTGAGTGCGTCCGTTCAGATGTCCGTCCAGTCGAGGAGCCACGCCATGCTGCGCCTGCTGACCATCACCTTCGCCACCCTTGCCCTGCTGGCCGGCAGCGGCCCCGCCTTCGCGCACGCGCTGCTGCGCCACACCCTGCCGCCGGTCGGCTCAACCGTGAAAGCCGCCCCGGCCGAGCTGGTGCTGATCTTCTCCCAGGAAGTCGAACCCGCCTTCAGCAGCGTCGTCGTGACTGACCCGCAAGGCGGGCGGGTGGATACCGGCACCATCCGCACCGATCCGAACGATGCCACCCACCTGCTCGCGGGGGTGAAGACCCTCGCGCCGGGCGTCTACAAGGTGGTCTGGCACGTGACTTCGGTCGATACCCACAAGACCGAGGGCTATTACCAGTTCACCGTCCAGCCCTGACCGATGCCGCCCTTCGACCCGGAGGGCGGGCTTGCGCTCATCCTCCTGCGCGGCGCGGCCGTGGCATCCCTGCTGTCGGCGTTCGGCACGCTGGTGTTCGGCGTGGCGGTCGCTCCGCGGGCCTTCGCGGGTGCCGCGGAGGATGTCACGGGGCCGGCCTGGCGTGCCCTGACGCGGCTCGGCCGCATCAGCCTGTTCGCGGCCTTTGCGTTCGCGCTGGTGTGGCTGGTGGCGGAATCGGGTCAGCTCGCCGGGGCATCGGGGCTGGCGGCCACGCTGGAAGCGGTGCCGGCGGTGCTGTCCGGCACCGTCTTCGGGCACGCCCTGGCGCTTCGTTTAATCGCCCTCGCCGCCGTGTTTGCGGTGCTGGGCCGGTGCCCCTCCGTGCTGCGATGGCGGGCGGCGACCGTGCTGTGCGGCGTGGCGCTGTGCCTGCATGCCGCCCATAGCCATGCCATGGCGATGGTCCACGGCCCCAGTGTTCTGCTGGCTTCACAAGCGGTACATCTGCTGGCGGCCGGCGGCTGGCTGGGCGGGCTGCTGCCATTGCTGCTGGTGGTCCGGTTCACGCCGCCCCGGACCGGCGCCGCGGCGTGCCGCTGGTTCTCGCCGCTCGGCAAATGCTGCGTCGCCGGCATCGTGCTGTCGGCGATCTGGCAGTTTTGCGTCCTGATCGGCGGGCCGGTGGGGATGATCGGCACCGCGC
The DNA here is from genome assembly GCA_963709085.1 of uncultured Alphaproteobacteria bacterium. GTDB lineage: Bacteria > Pseudomonadota > Alphaproteobacteria > Acetobacterales > Acetobacteraceae > Rhodovastum. The sequence continues at coordinate 162,553 of CAVPVB010000007.1, read as the reverse complement.
ATGGCTGGATGGACGGCGCCAAGACGCTGCTTCTCCTGGTCCTGCTGGGGTTTGCCGTCCTCAACCGCTACCGGCTTGCGCCGGCGCTGCGCGGCGCCGACCCGGCGATTGCCCGGCGCGACCTGCTCCGCAGCCTCGCGCTGCAAACCGCGGCCGGGGTGGCCATCGTGGGCGTCGCCGCGGTGCTGGCCAGCTTGCAGCCGGCGATGCACATGCAGCCGGTCTGGCCGTTCGCCTGGCGGCCAAGCCTGGTCGCGCTGGAGGACCCCGATCTGCGGCGGGAAATCGGCACCGCCGCGATCGCCGTGCTGGCGGGGCTCTCGCTGGCCGCGGGCGGTATTTTGCTGCGGCGCTTGCGTTTTTCCCTCATCGCCGCCGGGATCGCGGCCATTCTCTGGGCCGCGCCGCATTTCGGGCCGCTGCTGGTCGAGGCCTATCCCACCAGCTTCTACCGCTCGCCGACCGGCTTTTCGGCCCAGTCCATTGCGATCGGAGCGGACCTCTACCCCACCCATTGCGCGTCCTGCCACGGCCCGCACGGCCAGGGCGATGGGCCGGCGGCCAAGGGGCTCGCCGTGCCGCCGGCCGACCTGACGGCGGCGCATCTCTGGGACCATAGCGACGGCGAGTTGTTCTGGTGGCTGTCGCACGGCATGGACAACCCGGAGGGCGGCCTGTCCATGCCCGGCTTCGCCGACCGGCTGACGGAAGAAGGGCGCTGGGCGCTGATCGATGCGATCCGGGCCAACAACGCCGGCATGTCGCTCGGCCGCGACCGCAACTGGCCGCGCCCGACACCGGCGCCGCGTTTCGAGGCCGATTGCGCCGACGGACGCAGCCTGGACCTTGCCGATTTGAAGGGGCAGGCGGCGCGCATTGTCGCCGCCGGCGGGGCGGCGGCGCCTGGTCCGGATGCGCCCGGGTCGCACCTCGTGACCATCGTCATCGGCGCGGATGCCGAGCAGAATGCCTGCGCGAGCAGCGATCCGGCCGTCCTGACGGCCTACGCGCTGGTGGCCGGGGTGCCGCCCGATGCGCTCGCCGGCACGCAATTCCTGGTCGATCCGGACGGCTGGCTGCGCGCGCTGTGGCGGCCGGGCGATCCGCCGGGCTGGACCTCCCTGCTCCCCGATGTCACCGCCATCTGCCGCGCGCCCCTGAACGCGCCGGCCGGCGGCCACCACCATCACCCCTGACAACCCTATTCCGCGGCGCTGCGCAGCCCCGCCCCGGCGGCCAGCGGGCACAGCGGCAGCGCGCCGGCGCATAACGCCGCCAGCAGCAGCAGATGCGGCCGCGGTGACAGCCCGCCGGAGGCGGCGTCCGCCGCCGCGACGCCGAAAATCAGCACCGGCGCGGTCAGCGGCAGCACCAGCAACGGCAGCAGCACTCCGCCACGCCGCGCCCCCAGCACCAGGGCGGCCCCGGCGGTGCCGAGCAGCGACAGCACGATGGTGCCGGGCAGCAGGCCGGCCAGCAGCACCGGGATGGCCTCGTCCGGCATCCGCAGCATGACCGCGAGCGGCCCCGCCGCCAGCAGCAGCGGCACGCCGGTGACCAGCCAATGCGCCACCGCCTTGGCCGCCGCCACGGCGGAAGCCGGCAGGCCGGACAGCAGCAGCAGGTCGAGCGAGCCGTCCTCCAGATCGGCGCCGAACAGCCGGTCGAGCGGCAGCAGCGCGGCGAGCAGGGCGCAGACCCAGATGATGCCCGGCGCGATCCGGCCGAGCGTCTCCGGCGCCGGGCCGATGGCCAGCGGGAACAGCGCCGCGGCGATGACGAAAAATAGCATGGCGGCCAGCGTGTCGCTGCCGTGCCGCAGCGACAGCCGCAGTTCGCGGGCCAGCAGGGCGAGGAAGATCGTCATTCGGAGGTGCTCGATTCCCAGGTGGCATGGCTGACCCCGGGCAGCCGGCTGAGGCGTTCCACCACCGCGTCCATCTCCTCCGGCTGCACCGAGGCGCTGGTCAGGGTGGCGACCAGCTCGGCCGAGCCGTCGCCGGCCACTTCGACCTCCATGTCGGCCACCGGGTAGCGCGCCTCCTCCAACGCTTCGGTAACCGCCTCGCGCAGTTCCGGCGCATCGGACACCGCGCGCACGCGCACCTCGTGGATCGCCTCGGTGGCGTGCTCGTCCAGTGGGATGCGGTTGATGGCATTGACCAGCGGGCGCAGCAGCGTGTTGCCGGCCAGGATGAACAAGGTCAGCAGCGCGCCCTGGGCCAGCCGGTCCGCCCCCGCGCAGGCGCCGACGGCGGCGGAACTCCACAGCGTGGCGGCGGTGTTCAGGCCGCGCACGTTGGTGCCTTCCTTCATGATCACGCCGGCGCCGAGGAAGCCGATGCCGGACACCACGTAGGAAATCACCTGCACCGCCCGGTCATTGCCGCCCAGGTTCATCGCCAGATCGACGAACCCGGCGGCCCCGACGCAGACCAGCACGTTGGTGCGCAGCCCGGCCGTGCGCTGGCGATACTGCCGTTCGGCGCCGATCAGGGTGCCGAGCACGAAGGCCCCGCCCAGGCTGACGGCGGTGTCCAGGAAATCGGTGAGCACGAAGGTTTGCGTGAATTGCATGGCGCTTACCCCAGCTTCAGGTCGGCGGTGCCGTCGAGCGGCAGCGGCAGATGCGTCGCCGCCACCACGATCCCGCCGCGCGCCCGGTGCGCCGCCAGCAGATCGCCGAATCGGGCCACCGAGGCCAGGTCCAGCCCCAGCGTCGGCTCGTCCAGCAGCCACAACGCGGCCTCGGCAATCGCCAGCCGGGCGATCGCCAGCCGCCGCTTCTGCCCGGCCGAGAGCATGCGCGCCGGCAAATCGGCCAGCCGCAGCAGATCGACCGCCTCCAGCGCCCGGCTGACCGCCGCCCGGCTGCCCCAGAAGCGCAAATTCTCGGCCACCGTCAGGCCCGGCTTCACGGCATCCTGATGGCCCAGATAGCGCACCCGCGCCGCATGCGACGGCAGGTCGGCCAGCGCGTCGGCGCCGTTCCACAGCAGCCTTCCCGCCTCCGCCCGGCCGAGCCCGGCCAGCACGCGCAGCAGGGTGGACTTGCCGGAGCCGTTCGGTCCGGTCAGCAGCAGCGCGCCGCCCGGCGGCACGGCGAAGGACAGGCCGGCGAACACCAGCCGTTCGCCGCGGAACGCCGCCAAACTTTCGGCCTGAAGCACGACCCCTCCCAAACGCTGCACCGCAACAATCCGGTCCGGCGGCCCGTGGACGCCCCCGCCGCGGTGTGGTTAAAGCCGCGCACCGCTAAGAAACACCCTCCGCGCGCCGCGGGGAATCCCCCCCGATGTCACGCGCGGACGAATCAGACGGGGCCTCGGGATGACAACAATCGGGCAGGACAGCCTTTACACGCGCCGCACCCTCACGGTGGGCGGGCGCAGCTACGAGTATTTTTCCATCCCCGAAGCCGCCGGCACCATCGGCGACGTCTCCCGCCTGCCGGTCTGCCTGAAGGTGCTGCTGGAGAACGTGCTGCGCTTCGAGGACGGCCACAGCTACACCATCGAAGACGCCACCGCGATCGCCGAGTGGCTGCACCAGGCGTCCAGCAGCAAGGAAGTGCCGTTCAAGCCGGCCCGCATCCTGATGCAGGATTTCACCGGCGTGCCCGGCGTGGTGGACCTCGCGGCGATGCGCGACGGCATCATCCGGCTCGGCGGCGATCCGCAGAAGGTCAACCCGCTGATCCCGGTCGATCTGGTGATCGACCATTCCGTCATGGTGGATTTCTCCGGCACCGCGAACAGCCTGCAGGAGAACGTGGACGTCGAGTTCGAGCGCAACGGCGAACGCTACACCTTCCTGCGCTGGGGCCAGACCGCGTTCGACAATTTCCGCGTGGTGCCGCCCGGCACCGGCATCTGCCACCAGGTGAACCTGGAATACCTGGCGCAGACCGTCTGGACCTCCGAGGCCGAGGGCGCCGTGTTCGCCTATCCCGACACGCTGTACGGCACCGACAGCCACACCACCATGGTGAACGGCCTGGGCGTGCTGGGCTGGGGCGTCGGCGGCATCGAGGCGGAGGCGGCCATGCTCGGCCAGCCGATCGCCATGCTGATTCCCGACGTGATCGGCTTCCGCCTGACCGGCCGCCTGCCCGAGGGCGCCACCGCCACCGATCTGGTGCTCACGGTCACGCAGATGCTCCGCAAGAAGGGCGTGGTCGGCAAATTCGTCGAGTTCTTCGGGCCGGGGCTGAACGAGCTGCCGGTCGCCGACCGCGCCACCATCGCCAACATGGCGCCCGAATACGGCGCCACCTGCGGCTTCTTTCCGGTCGACAAGATCACGCTCGACTATCTGCGCCTGTCCGGCCGCGACGAGGACCGCATCGCGCTGGTGGAGGCATACAGCAAGGCCCAGGGAATGTGGCGTGACGCCAGCACCCCGGACCCGGTGTTCACCGACACGCTCGAACTCGATCTGTCCACCGTGCAGCCCAGCCTGGCCGGGCCGAAGCGGCCGCAGGACCGGGTGCTGCTGAAGGACGCCTCGGCGGCGTTCCGGAACGAGCTGACCAAAAGCCTGGGCGTCGCCGCCGCCGACACCGGCACCAAGGCGCAGCCGGCGGGCAAGGACTACCAGATCACCCATGGCGACGTGGTGATCGCCGCCATCACCTCCTGCACCAACACCTCCAACCCCTCGGTGCTGATCGCCGCCGGGCTGGTGGCGCGCAAGGCCCGCGCGCTCGGCCTCGCGCCCAAGCCCTGGGTGAAGACCTCGCTGGCGCCGGGCTCGCAGGTGGTGACCGAGTATCTCGACAAATCCGGCCTGACCGAGGATCTGGACGCGCTCGGGTTCAACACGGTCGGCTATGGCTGCACCACCTGCATCGGCAATTCCGGCCCGCTGGACGAGGCGATCGCCGACGCGATCGAGGACAACAAGCTGGTGGCGGCGTCGGTGCTGTCGGGCAACCGCAACTTCGAAGGCCGCGTGCATCCGAACGTGCGGGCGAACTATCTCGCTTCGCCGCCGCTGGTGGTGGCCTATGCGCTGCTCGGCACCCTCAACGAAGACATCGCAACCGCCCCGCTCGGCACCGGGCGTGACGGGACGCCGGTCTATCTGAAGGACGTTCTGGCCGACCAACAAGGAGATCGCCGATGTGCTGGCGGCCTCGCTGTCGCGGGCGCAGTTCCTGAAACGCTATGGCGAGGTGTTCAAGGGGCCGGCGCAATGGCAGGCGATCGGCGTCGAGAGCGGGGCGGCCACCTATCGCTGGAGCGATTCCTCCACCTATGTGAAGAACCCGCCCTATTTCGACGGCATCACGATGGAGCCGGCGCCGGTCAGCGACATTACCGGGGCGCGCATTCTGGCGGTGCTGGGCGATTCCATCACCACCGACCACATCAGCCCCGCCGGCAACATCCGCAAATCCTCGCCGGCCGGCGAATATTTGCTGGAGCGGCAGATTCCGGCCCGCGACTTCAACAGCTACGGCGCCCGCCGCGGCAACCATGAAGTGATGATGCGCGGCACCTTCGCCAATATCCGCATCCGCAACGAGATGGTGCCGGGCGTGGAAGGCGGCGTCACCCGACATCTGCCCGGGGGCGAGCAGCTCGCCATCTACGATGCGGCGATGCGCTACAAGGCCGAGGGCGTGCCGCTGGTGGTGATCGGCGGCCGTGAATACGGCACCGGCTCATCGCGCGACTGGGCGGCCAAGGGCACGATGCTGTTGGGCGTGAAGGCGGTGGTGGTGGAGAGTTTCGAGCGTATCCACCGGTCCAATCTGGTCGGGATGGGCGTGTTGCCGCTGACCTTCAAGGACGGCATGGACCGCAAGAGCCTCGGCCTGACCGGCGAGGAAGTGCTGGATATTCTGGGCCTGGAGGATTTGTCGCCAAGGATGGATCTGGATCTGGTGATCCACCGGCCGAGCGGGACAACCGATACGGTGAAGCTGCTGTGCCGCGTGGATACTTTGGACGAAGTCCAGTATTATCGGCACGGCGGTATTCTGCACTACGTGCTGCGGGGGATGGCTGCTTAAGGAAGCAAGGCCAGGGGCTTTGCCCCTGGACCCCACCAAGGGCCGAGAGGCCCCTGGACCCCTTACTTAAAAGAATGGGTTCCAAGGGCCTCTCGGCCCTTGGCGGGTCCAGGGCAGAGCCCTGGCCTTTCTTTCTTGCTTTCCGTCCGAAGCTGCCCACAAGCCGCCAGAATATCCCGCCCCCGAGGCGCCCGAACCGGCGAAGAAAACCCCGCATCGTTAACGATCGCGGCAAACCGCTCGATCGCCTTATGCGTGCTGGTCTCGTAGGGGCTGCCCGGCCAGGGATTGAACGGAATCAGGTTCACCTTGGCCGGAATGCCGGCGATCAGCCGGATCAGTTCGCGCGCCTCGGCCTCGCTGTCGTTGATGCCTTTCAGCATGACGTATTCGAAGGTGATGCGCCTTGCGTTGCTCGCCGCGGGGTAGCGGCGGCAGGCGGCGATCAGGTCGCGCAACGGGTATTTGCGGTTGAGCGGCACGATGTCGTCGCGCAGTTCATCGCGCACCGCGTGCAACGACACGGCGAGGTTCACGCCGAGTTCGGCGCCGCACCGGTCCATCATCGGCACCACGCCGGAGGTGGAGAGGGTGATGCGCCGGCGCGACAGGCCGATGCCTTCGTTGTCCATGGCGATGACCATGGCCTTCGCCACATTCTCGTAATTGTACAGCGGCTCGCCCATGCCCATCAGCACGATGGTGGATAGCAGGCGCGGGGTTTCGCCTTTCGGGCTCGGCCACTCGCCGTAGGCGTCACGCGCCGCCATGAACTGGCCGACGATTTCGGCGGCGCCGAGATTGCGCACCAGCGGCTGCGTGCCGGTATGGCAGAACCGGCAGGACAGGGTGCAGCCGACCTGCGAGGAAATGCAGACGGCACCGCGATCCTCGTATTTGTCGGGGATGTAGACGGTCTCGGCTTCCTGCCCGTCGCGGAAGCGGAACAGCCATTTGCGGGTTTCGTCGCGGCTGGTCTGCACCGTGGCGATGCCGGGCCGGCCGATCACGAAACGCTCGGCGAGCCGGGCCTGGGTCGGCTTGGCGATCGAGGACATGCGGGCGAAATCGGTGGCGCCCTGGTAGTAAATCCAGTGCCAGACCTGCTTGGCCCGGAACGGCGCCTCGCCGGCCTCGGCCAGTGCGGCGGCCAGTTCGTCGCGCGACAGGCCGACCAGATCGCGGCGGCCATCTTCGGTTTCGGCGGCGGGCGGGGCGAAGCGGGCCGTCTTGGCGAGGATGCGGGCGCGTTCCTGCTCGTTGAGCGAGTCGCTCATTTCGGCGGACACGCCTTGTTGATCGCGTCATAGGCGTGGCCGAAGCCGCGCAGGCTGAATGTGTCGATCACGGCGGCATTGCGCGGACCGGGCGAGTGCGCCGTTATCTTCGTGCCGCGGCCGAACGCGGCGGCGGCGGCATGGCCGTCGCGGGCGAAGGCGCTGCGGCCGGAGGCGTAGAATTCCAGCGCGGTCTGGTCCACCTGCACCTTCACCGCGGCGTTGGCCGGATAGGCAAAGCCGGCGCTGATCGCCACCGCATCGCGACCGCTGGGGCGCTGGGTGACGGTGAGCACCACGTCACCGCGGCCGGGAACCGGGGGGGCGGAATGGTTCGCCCGGACAAAGGCGTAGCAGACCGGCTGCCCCGCTTCGGTGTTGGTCGCCGCGACCCAGTCCTCGAAGCGGCCGATCTGCTTCGGCCCGTCGGTCTTGGCGGCGGGCGCCGCGGCGACGGGCTTGTGCTGGGGGTCCGGTGCCGGGCCGGCGGCCAGCAGCGGAAGGGCGATGAACAAGGCAACAACTGGGCGCATACGTAAACATACGGTCGGCGCGGACGGCGAACAAGCGCGCCGATCTCATGCCTCCTCACCGGGCCGGCCCCGCCAGGTCGGCAGGTGGCGCCGGAACACCGGGTCGCCGTGGCTGGGCGCCGGCGGCAAGGCGGCCCCGGCGCCGCCGCTATGCACCGGCCGGTCGGCGAAGCGGCCGTGCTGCAACAGCCGGTCGTACAGTACCAGCGCCCCGGCCACCGCCAGGTTGAGCGCGAACCGGGTCGGGATGCGCACCACATGCCGGCAGCGCGCCAGCACCGCCGGCGACAGGCCCGACCGCTCCGGCCCGAGGATATAGGCGGCGTTCAGCGGGTGGCGGAAGCTGGGCAACTCGGCGGCGTCGTCCAGCAATTCGATGCCCACCAGCACGCAGCGCTCAGGAAGCTGGATTTCGGCCGGCGAGTCGAACCGCCACAGCGGCACATGCGCCGGGGTGTCGGCGGTGTCGGCCGAGCGGCCGGCGCGGGCGTCGAAGCCGGTGCCGACCAGGAAACAGAACGACGCGTCGAAGGCGTGCGCCGTGCGCAGCAGCGCGCCGACATTGGCCGATTTCGACAGGCCCTCGGCGCCGATGCCGACATAGCCGCGGGTTCTGGCGGGATGCATGCACGTGCTTTATGCCCCGCCCATGAGCGACGCAACCGATGCCCATCTGGCCGCCCAGTACGAAGCCTATCCGTACCCCCAGCGTGACCCGAAAGACGAGAAAAAGCGCCTGGTGGTGGGCAGCCCGAGCCATCTGCGGGAAGTGGACTGGTGGGTGTTCGGCGCCAACCGTCCGCGCTCGCGCCCGCTGCGCGCGCTGGTGGCCGGCGGCGGCAGCGGCGACGCCACCATCATGCTGGCCGCCCACATGCAACGCTTCGGCCAGCCCGGCACGGTCACCTATCTGGACCGCTCCGAGGCGGCCCTGCGGATCGCCCAGGCCCGCGCCGCCGCGCGGGGGCTGGAAAATATCGTCTGGGAGCGCCGCTCGCTGCTCGATCTGCCGCAGTCAGGGCTCGAGGCGTTCGATTACATCGATTGCTGCGGCGTGCTGCACCATTTGCCCGACCCGGCCGAGGGGCTTGCCGCCTTGCTGTCGGTGCTCGCGCCGGGCGGCGGGCTGGGGCTGATGGTCTATGCGCCGCACGGGCGCACCGGCGTCTACATGGTGCAGGACGCGCTGCGCCGGCTCGCCCCGGCGGACGAGGCGCCGGCCGCGCGGCTGGACGTGGCACGGCGGGTGATGCGCCACCTGCCGGAGAGCAACTGGCTGCGCTTCAACCGCAACTTCGCCGACCACCTGAGCGGCGGCGATGCCGGGCTGTACGATCTGCTGCTGAACCCGCGCGACCGCGCCTTCGATGTCCCCGCCCTGCACGCCCTGCTGCACGGCGCCGGGCTTGCGGTCACGGCGCTGATGGAGCCGATGCGCTACGACCCGGCCACCTATCTGCCGGACCCGAAGCTGCGCGCCCGCGCCGCCGCGCTGGACCCGGTCGCCCGCGCCGCCCTGGCCGAGGCGGTGACGGCGAACATGAGCACCCATGTGGCCTATTGCGTGCGCGCCGCCGACCGGACTGCGCCCGCCGACCCGATGGACGACGCCGCCGTGCCGGTGGCGCGCGAGATGCCGGCCGCGGAGGTGGCGCGCGCCATCCGCCCGGACGGAACGCTGGCTTTCCTGTTCGACGGGCTGGCCGTGCCGGTGGCGCTGCCCCCCCTGGCCGGCGCCATCCTGCGCCAGATCGACGGCGAGCGGCGCGTGGCCGACATCGCCGCCGCCCTGGCGAGCACCGGCATCGAGCGCGCTGCCTTCGACCGGGCCTGGCGCGAGACCTGGGACAAGTTGTCGGCGCTGAACCGCATCCTGCTCGCCCCCCCGCCATGACCGGGTTGGCCATGATGGGTCCGGCGATCGTCATCTTCGGCGCGGCGGTGCGTCCGGACGGTCAGCCGAGCGGCGCGCTGCGGCGGCGCGTCGAGGCGGCGCTGGCATTCGGCGCCCGCCATTCGGACGCGCTGTATGTTCCGACGGGCGGCCTGGGCGACCATCCACCGGCCGAGGCCGAGGTGATGGCCGCGCTGCTGCGCGCGGCTCGCGTGGCCGATGGCCGCATCCTGGCCGAGACGAGCGGCACCGACACGGTGTCCTCGGTGCGGGCGGTGCGCCGGCTGTTGCGGGAAGCCGGGCATCGCGGCCCGGTGTTCGCGGCAACCAGCGCCTACCACCTGCCGCGCTGTGTCCTGTTGCTGCGTCTGGCCGGGCTGCCGGCCCGCGCCTGCCAGCCGCCGCCGGGGCCGGCCGCGACGGGCCGGCGCCAGCGCTGGTACTGGCGCCTGCGGGAAATCCCCGCCGTGCCGTGGGACGCGGCGTTGCTGCTGTGGCTGCGGGTAAGCGGGCGGCTGTAAAGGGCGGCGAAAAAGAAAGGACGTGCCTGCTGGCTTCCGGCTCAGCGCTCTTCCTCGCCCGCCTCGGGCTCGATCTCGACATCGACCACCGCCTCGTCGCCGCCCTCGAGGTCGGAGGTGTCTTCCAGCACGTCCTCCTCCACTTCCTCCTCGACGGTCTCGACCTCGACGTCCCCATCCTCCAGACCCGGCACCGGCAGCACTTTCGGGCGGCGCTTTTCCTCCAGCGCCACGTTGCCGCCGGTGCGCCGCAGCCGCGGCTGCTCGGCCGGCTGCTCGGTGCTGCATTTCGGGCAGATCGCCGGCTGCCGGGCCAGGTCGTAGAATCGGGCGCTGCAGGACACGCAGACGCGCTTGTTGCCGAGTTCGGGCTTCGCCATCGTGTTGCCTCGCCAGGGATTGCGCCGGAGGGCGCGCCCCATGCCATCCTCCCGCCCGCCTGTCAAACGAGCATTCCCCGTGCTAAGCGCGCGCGCATGCACCCTCCCCTCGTTCTCGCCGCCCGCCGCCCCGCCGCTCCCCTCGCCGGCACCATTCTGGTGCCGGGCGACAAGTCGATCAGCCATCGCGCCCTCATGTTCGGCGCCCTGGCGGTCGGCGAAACCCGCATCACCGGCCTGCTGGAAGGCGAGGACGTGTTGCGCACCGCCGCCGCCATGCGCGCGCTCGGGGCCGAGGTGGTGCAGGACGGGCCGGGCGCCTGGCGGGTCGCCGGCCGCGGCGTCGGCGGCCTGGTGGAGCCGGCGGACGTGCTCGACATGGGCAATTCCGGCACCGCCGCCCGGCTGCTCGCCGGCATCCTGGCAAGCCACCCGTTCTTTTCCGTGCTGACCGGGGATGCCAGCCTGCGCAGCCGGCCGATGAAGCGCGTAACCGATCCGCTCGCCGCCTGCGGCGCCCGTTTTACCGCCCGCGCCGGCGGCCGGCTGCCGCTGGCCGTGGAGGGCGCGCACGATCCGTTACCCTTGGAATATCGCGTGCCGGTGCCCTCGGCGCAGGTGAAGTCGGCGCTGCTGCTGTGCGGCCTGAATGCCCCCGGCCTGACCTGCATCGAGGAAATCGAGGCCACCCGCGACCACAGCGAGAACATGCTGCGCCATTTCGGCGCCGCGGTGACGGTGGAGGCAAACGGGGCCGCGCGCATCATCACCCTGGCCGGCCAGCCGCATCTGCGCGCCGCCGATGTGGTGGTGCCGGGCGACCCTTCCTCGGCGGCGTTCCTGGTGGTCGCCGCGCTGCTGGTGCCGGGCTCGCTGGTGCGCATCCGGGGGGTTGGTCTGAACACGCTGCGCTGCGGCCTGTTCGCCACGCTGCGCGAGATGGGCGCCGCCCTGACCGTCGAGAACGAACGCGTGGAGGGCGGCGAGCCGGTCGGCGATCTGGTGGTTTCCCACACGAAGCTGCGCGGAACAGACGTGCCCTGGGAGCGGGCGCCGAGCATGATCGATGAATATCCTGTCCTCGCCGTCGCCGCCGCCTTCGCGGAGGGGACCACGCGCATGCGCGGGCTGAAGGAATTGCGGGTGAAGGAAAGCGACCGGCTGACCGCCACCGCGGCCTTGCTCAGCGCCAACGGGGCGCGGGTGGAAATTCAGGGGGATGATCTGATCGTGCATGGCGGCCGCCCGCCGGGCGGCGGGGCGATTGTGGCGACGCATATGGACCACCGGATCGCCATGAGCGCGCTGGTCCTGGGTCTGGCCACGCCGGAGCCGGTGGCGGTGGACGATGCCGCCTTCATCGACACCAGTTTCCCCGGTTTTGTTGTGCTGTTGAACGGGCTTGTCGCCGGTCCCGCCCCGATCGCCGCGCCATGACGCCGCTGATCATAGCGATCGACGGCCCCGCCGCCGCCGGCAAGGGCACGCTGGCCCGCCGCCTCGCCGCCCATTTCGGCCTGCCCTATCTGGATACCGGGCTGCTCTACCGCGCCGTCGGCCGCCGCGTGCTGGACGCCGGCGCCGACCCCGCCGACCCGGTCGCCGCCGAGGCCGCCGCCCGCGCCCTGCGCCCCGAAGACCTCGACCGCGCCGATTTGCGCGGCCCCCCGGCCGACGCCGCCGCCAGCGCGGTGGCCGCCATCCCCGGCGTGCGCGCCGCCCTGCTGGAATTCCAGCGCAACTTCGGCCGCGCCCGTGGCGCCGTGCTGGACGGGCGCGACATCGGCACCGTGGTGTTCCCCGACGCGCGGGAAAAACTCTATGTCACCGCCAGCCCGGAGGCGCGCGGCCGGCGCCGCTGGAAGGAGCTGTTGGCGCGCGGCGTCGCGGCCGAGCTCGCCACCGTCACCGCCGAGGTGCGCGCCCGCGATGCCGCCGATGCCGCCCGCGCCGCCGCGCCGATGAAACCGGCCGGGGATGCGAAACGGCTCGACACGACGGAACTCGATCCCGATCAGGCATTCGCCGCCGCGCTGGCGCTGCTGGCCGGGGCGATTGCGGGTGCGGCGAAGGCGGCCGGCCGGGCCGAAACATGAAGTGCCGGTTGCACGCCCGGTTGCGGCGGCAAATCCCGGTTAATCGGGCTTGAAAGGAAAACCGTCGGGGTCCTTGCCGCGCACGCGCCGCCACCACACCTGGAATGTTGGGACGTTCACCGTGACGATGAAAAGCTTGCGGTAGATGTCGGCCCGCGGCGATTGCAACGGCCGTACCCCGTGCCAGGAATGTTCGGTCCGCTTGAACAGCAGGCTGCCGTTCTTGCGCAGGTCCAGCGACGCCGCCACCTTAAGGTCATCGAAACCGGGAGCCGAGTGGGCCTTGTAGCGGCCCTCGTCGTCGAGGATCAGGATGTCGCCGCCCCATTCCCGCGGCCAGTCCTCGTCGGTGGCGAAAAAGAAAATATGCGTTGCCAGCTTTCGCCGCGCATCGCAGTGCGGCGAGACGGAGCACCCTTGCCAGGCGTAGTACCACTCCATGGTGAGAATGATCTTCTGGTCGGGTTCCAGGTCCAGCATCCGGCGAAGAAATGAATCATAAGCCTTGCCGTGAAGTTCGCCGATAAATGCCTGCCACGGTTCCGCGACCTCCATTCCCTCCCGGTAATGCAGGATGCCGCGGTTATGCGGCGCTTGTCCGTGGGCGCGCTTGACGCCGACCATGCGCTTGAACTGGGAAATGTCGGGAAGGGTCGCGCGCAGATCGTCCCAACCTTGAGCGGTCAGCGTGCCTTGCAGGTGCGCCCAGGGGTATGGCTTCTGCGCCTGGAAGGCGCTGACGGAAGCGCGCTCGATGCAGTCGGGATTGAGATAGGTCATGGCTCCTCCTTGGCGTGCCGGCAGCCTTCATTGGGGTGCGGTGGCGCATGGGCGCCTGTCCTGACGGTCAGGAAGCTGGCCACCAGGCGTCTCTCCGTCGCTTCAGGCAATTTCATTTGCGTCAGGCGACGGGATAATATTAACTGACATTTCTTGATATTACCGTTGTATCGAAACGGATGATACCGTCCTGCCAGGGCCTGATCAAGCCAACGGCACCATCAGTGCCGGACCATCGGGCGGCTGGACTCGGCGGCCGTGTTGCGGTGCCGTGGTCTGTGCTTCGGCGGCAAAATGAGGCGAAATCAATTATCCCGTTTCATTGGCCCGCCGCGGGCCGCCACTGCGCGCGCCGCGCAACGAAAATTCAGACTCTTCACGCCTTTGCGACGCCGCAAACCCGCCCCCGCCCTTGACTTCACCTGCGCGCCGGCTATCACTCCGCCCACGCGTGGCCGGGAGGCTGCGCGCGCGAATGGTATGGATCGTCACCTGCCCATTCGGAAACCTGACGTCCACTCAAGGCCCGCGTCCGCGAGAGATACGCGCGCGGGCAAGCCGCGCTTCCTCCAGGTCTGACTCACCCCAGGTCTGACCCACCGGGAAGGGCGCAAGCACAGCCGGCGGCACGGGCACGGCCCACCGCCCTCTCAAGGACAGACCCACCCACATGGCATCCAGCGCCGCCGTCGCCCAGCGTCCCACCGCCCCGCGCCCGACCAGCCCGCCTCCAGAGGTCGAAGACTTCGCCACCCTCCTCGACGAGACCCTCGGCCGCGATTCCGGCTTTGACGGCTCCGTCGTCACCGGCCGGGTGGTGCGGCTGACCGAGGAATTCGCCATCGTCGATGTCGGCCTGAAAAGCGAAGGCCGCGTCGCCCTGAAGGAATTCGGCCCGCCCGGCGCCAAGCCCGAGGTGAAGCCCGGCGACGTGATCGAGCTTTATGTCGAGCGCTATGAGGACCGCGACGGCACCATCGTGCTCTCGCGCGAAAAGGCCCGCCGCGAGGAAGCCTGGACCAATCTGGAGCGCGCCTTCGAGAGCCAGCAGCGGGTCAACGGCACCATCTACGGCCGGGTCAAGGGCGGCTTCACCGTCGATCTCGGCGGCGCCGTGGCGTTTCTGCCGGGCAGCCAGGTCGATATCCGGCCGGTGCGCGATGTCGGCCCGCTGATGGGCACCCCGCAGCCCTTCCAGATTCTCAAGATGGACCGCGCCCGCGGCAACATCGTGGTGTCGCGCCGCGCCGTGCTGGAGGAAACCCGCGCCGAGCAGCGCAGCGAGCTGATCCAGGGCCTGAAGGAAGGCCAGATCCTCGACGGCGTGGTGAAGAACATCACCGATTACGGCGCCTTCGTCGATCTCGGCGGCGTCGACGGCCTGCTGCATGTGACCGACATCGCCTGGCGGCGCATCAACCATCCCTCCGAGGCCCTGCAGATCGGCCAGGCGGTGAAGGTGCAGGTGATCCGCTTCAACCCGGACACCCAGCGCATCAGCCTCGGCATGAAGCAGCTTGAGGCCGATCCGTGGGAAGGTGTCGCGGCGAAATACCCGCCCGGCGCCAAATTCACCGGCCGCGTGACCAATATCACCGATTACGGCGCCTTCGTGGAGCTGGAGCCGGGGGTCGAGGGCCTCGTTCACGTTTCCGAGATGAGCTGGACCAAGAAGAACGTCCATCCGGGCAAGATCGTCGCCACCTCGCAGGAGGTCGATGTGCTGGTGCTGGACGTGGACAGCGGCAAGCGCCGCATCTCGCTCGGCCTGAAGCAGGTGCAGCGCAACCCCTGGGAGCAGTTCGTCGACGAGCATCCGATCGGCTCGGTGGTCGAGGGCGAAATCCGCAACATCACCGAATTCGGCCTGTTCATTGGCCTCACCGCCGATATCGACGGCATGGTCCACATGTCCGACCTGTCCTGGGACGAGCAGGGCGAGGCGGCGATGGCCAAGTACGAGAAGGGCGCCGTGGTCAAGGCCAAGGTGCTCGACGTGGATGTCGAGAAGGAGCGCATTTCGCTCGGCATCAAGCAGCTCGCCGACGACCCGGCCGCCGCCGTGCTCGACCGCGTGCACAAGGGCAGCATCGTCACCTGCGTGGTCACCGCGGTGCAGTCCAACGGCATCGAGGTCAAGGTGGACGAGGTTCTCACCGGCTTCATCCGCCGCGCCGAACTCGCCCGCGACAAGTCCGAGCAGCGCCCGGACCGGTTCGCCGTGGGCGAAAAGGTCGATGCCAAGGTCATGTCGGTGGACCGCGCCGCCCGCAAGCTGCAGCTCACCGTCAAGGGCAAGGAGCAGGACGAGGACAAGCAGGCGATCCAGGAATACGGCAACTCGGATTCCGGCGCGTCGCTCGGCGATATCCTCGGGGCCGCGATCCGTCGCCGCAACCAGCAGTCCCAGGGAGAGCCCTGATCTGCGCCGGCGGTCATCCCAATCTGAATCGCCATGTCTCTCGAGACTGACCTGCTGATCGACAGGCGGCGCCTCAAGCGCCGCCTGTTCTTTTGGCGCGCCGCCGCGGTGTTCGCGGCGGCGGCCTGCCTGTTGCTGGTGCTCGGCCCCTATTTGTCGCTGGGGGGGCGTTCCCATCTCGCCCGCCTCACCGTCGCCGGGCTGATCACCGAAAACCGCAAGCTCACCGAAGCGGTGACGGCGCTGGCCAAGGACGATGCCGTGCGCGGCCTGATCGTCTATATCGACAGCCCCGGCGGCAGCGTCGCCGGCGGCGAAAGCCTGCACCAGGCGATCGCCGAGGTCGCCGCCCGCAAGCCGGTGGTGACCGTCATGGGCGGCACCGCCGCTTCGGCGGGCTACATGATCGCGGTGCCGGCTTCCCGCATCTTCGCCCGCGAATCGACCCTGACCGGCTCGATCGGCGTGCTGCTGCAGACCGGCGAGGTCTCCGGCCTGCTCGAGCGGGTCGGCATCACCGCCGAGGCGATCACCTCGGGCCCGCTGAAGAACCAGCCGAGTTTCACCCACCCGACCTCGGCGCAGGGCCGCGAGGTGCTGCAGGCCCTGGTCATGGACATGTACGAGCAGTTCGTCGGCATCGTCGCCGCCGGCCGCCACATGCCGGCCGAGCAGGTCCGCACCCTGGCCGACGGCCGCGCCTATACCGGGCGGCAGGCGCTGGGCCTCGGACTGATCGATGCGATCGGCGGCGAGGCGGAAGCGCGGGCCTGGCTGGCCGCCGAGAAGGGCATTCCCGAGAGCGTGCCGGTCGAGGATGTGGAGCTTGCCGGCTTCGCCCGCCGGGCGCTGGCGGGGTCATTTTCGCCGATCGTCGGCGAAATGATGAAAACCGTTCTGTCTCAAGGACTTACACTTGACGGCGCCTGGGCCGTCTGGCAGCCTTCCGGCGTCAACGAGTGAGAGTTGCAACGCTGGGGGCGGGGCCATGACAAAATCGGAGCTGATTGCGGATCTATCGGCGGCGAACCCGCATTTGCGGGCGCAGGATGTGGAGCTTATCGTCGCTACCGTGTTCAACGAAATCACCGCGGCGCTGGCGCGCGGTGAGCGGGTTGAACTGCGCGGTTTTGGCGCCTTCACGGTCAAGCGACGTGAGGCGCGCACGGGGCGCAATCCGCGCACCGGCGAGGCCGTGCCGGTTGACGAAAAGGCCGTGCCGTTCTTCAAGGCCGGCAAGGAGTTGCGTGAGCGGGTCAACCGCGGCAAGCGGGACTCGCGCAAGCCGGCAGAGGCCAAGGGCCGCGCGAGGGCGGGGGTGGCGGCCTGATGAAAACTGGGTTAGTTTCTTATGCGTCCCTTTCCCGAAGGTGAAATCCCATGCTGCGCACTGTGATTGCCTTGCCTATCCTTGTCGTGCTGGTGCTGTTCGCGTTGTCCAACCCGCAGCCGGTCACGCTGTCGATCTGGCCGACCGACTTCACGTTGAAAACGCCGGTCGCCGCTGCCGTCCTGGTGGTCGCGGCCGTTGCGTTCCTGCTTGGCGCCATGTTCGTCTGGTTCCCGGCCATTGGTGCCCGTCGTCGCGCTCGCCGGTTCGAGCGGGCGACCCGCCGGCTGGAAGACCAGGTGAACTCGCTGAAGAAGAAGTCCGGCTCCTCGGCCGCGGCGTCGAGGTGACATGCCGGGCCTGATCGTGACGTTCGTCATGACGGACATCGCGCGGGCCACCTGCCGGGCCGGAACGGCCGCGCCGTATGGCGGCCTGTTCAGGCTCGGGCTGAATGATTTTCTGGCATACGGCGCCGATGGCCCGCGGGTTGTCGGCGCCGTTGCGTTTTCCGGCTCCGCCCCCGGACTGGCTGCGGTAAGTCTGGCCGCGGTAAGTCTGGTCGGGTGACGCGGGTCAAGATCTGCGGCATCAACGACCCGGCCGCCCGCGACGCCGCCCTCGCCGCCGGCGCCGACTGGCTCGGGTTTGTGTTTTTCCCGCCCTCGCCGCGCGCGGTGACGCCCGCCCTGGCGGCCGGGCTGGCGGCAGGCGTGCCGTCCCGCGTCGGGCTGTTCGTGCGCCCGACCGATGACGCCATCGCCACCACGCTGGCGACGGTACGGCTGGACGTGCTGCAGATCTACGACGCGCCCGGGCGCTGCGCCGCCCTGCGCGCCCGTTTCGGCGTGCCGGTCTGGCGCGCTGTCGGCGTGGCCGAGGCGGCCGACCTGCCGGCCGAAGCCGACGGCGTGGACGGCTTCGTCATCGAGGCCAAACCGCCGGAGGGCGCCACCCGGCCAGGCGGCAATGCGGCGACATTCGACTGGCCGATCCTGCATGGCTGGCGCGCGCCGCTGCCCTGGATGCTGGCCGGCGGGCTCACCCCCGACAACGTGGCGGACGCCATCCGCGCTACCGGCGCACCGGCGGTGGATGTTTCCTCCGGGGTCGAGCGGGAACGCGGGAAGAAGGACCCAAACTTGGTCCGCGCGTTTGTGGCGGCGGTTCGGGATGCTTGACGGCGAAGAAAGGAAGGCCAGGGGCTCTGCCCCTGGACCCCGCTAAGGGCGGAGCCCTTAGAACCCTTTCCTATCCTTCCTCTGGCCGCTGGGGCTGCTATCATTCGGGTTGTTCCGATCCGAATCGGCGTGGCTTCGCTCGCTCAATGACATCATCCTGGTGATTATCGGCCGATGACCATCCGACCCGCCACGGCGGACGATGCCGCCACCATCGCCGCCGTGCACGTGCAGGCCTGGCGCGAGAGCTACCCCGGACTGGTGCCCGATGCCGTGCTGGCGGCGCTTGATCCGTGCCGCCGCACCGAAATGTGGCGCGCCGCCATTCCGCGCGGCGGCGTGTTCGTCGCCACCGAGGATGCCGATCTTGTCGGCTTCGTTTCCTGGGGTCCGCAAAGCGACGCCACCCTGTCCTTCGCGGCCGAGGTTTCCGCTCTCTATGTCCTGCGCCGGGCGCAATGGCGCGGGCATGGCCGCGCGCTGATGCGGGCCGCCGCGGCGGAGATGGGCCAGGCCGGATTCGGCTCCGCCGGCCTGTGGGTGCTGGACGGCAATGCCCCGGCGCGCCGTTTCTACGAAACGCTGGGCGGCCGCGCCTGCGCCACCCGCCAGGACGAGCGCGAAGGCTGGACCGCCAACGAAACCGCCTACGGCTGGGACACCCTGGCTGCGCTTAAGTGAATGGGGTCAAGGGGCCTCTCGGCCGTCGCGCCGAAGGCGCGCTGCGCGCGAGGGCGGGTCCAGGGCAGAGCCCTGGCCTTGCCTTCCTTCATTCGTTTTCTGTTCGTCCCCGCACGTCCCCCCGCCCGAAGCGAAAATCGAAATTACAAAATTCGCAGGTCATCACGATGTCCCCATCCACCGCCATGTGGTCGAGGTCGTCGGTATCGAACCCTTCCAGGATACCTGACAGGCGCTGGCGCGAGCAGCGGCAGCCATAGGCCAGGGCGCGCGGCCGGTCGGCGGCCACGCCTTCGCTGTGGAACAGGTTGAACAGCAGCCGGTCGGCCGCCAGCCCGTCATCCAGCAATTCGGCGTCGGTCACGGTGGCGGCGAGCAGGGTAGCGGTGCGCCAGCTTTCTTCCTGCGCCTCCGTATCGAGTTCGGGGTCGATCCCGCCGCTGCCGGCGATTTTCTCCAGCACCAGGGCGCCGGCGCGCCAGCCTGCCGGTGTGCGGGCGCAGGCCAGGCGCAGCCAGACCTGAAGCTGTTCGCTGGTGGCGAAATAGTGCAGCGCCATCTCGGCCAGGGTATCGCCGGTGATGCTGACGATGCCCTGCTGGCGCTCCATATCGGCGCCCTGATCCACCGTGAAGGCGAGGTAGCCCTGGCCGAGCAGCCGCCCGGCCGAGGGATCAGGGTCATCGGCCAGCATGTCGGCCAGCCGCTCGGGCTCGGCGCGGGCGTAGCCGCGCAGGGCGCCGTCATGGGTGCAGTCGGCCAGCAGCATGCCGACCGGCCCGTCGCCTTTGGCCTGCAGGCTGAAGCTGCCGCGGAACTTCAGCGCCGAGGCGAGGGCCGCGGCGAGCGCGAGCGCCTGGCCTTGCAGGGCGGTCAGGACGGCGGGGTTGTCATGCCGGGTCAGCAGCGCGTCGGCCAGCGGCCCCAGCCGCACCAGCCGCCCGCGCACCGGCTGGCGCGGCAGGTAGAAGGGCGTGACGCCGCGCGGCACGACGAGGTCGGGCACGTCGGGGCGTCCGGAGTCGAGGAAGGCGGGGGTGTCGGACATGCGGCGGAAGATAGGAAATCCGGCCCGATCCCGCCACACCGGCGCGGCGGAGGGAGCTTCCGTGCGCCCGGCAAGGCGCTACAATACGGCAATGACCGCGACCGCCTGGCATCTCCGCCCACTGCGTCCCGACGACCATGAACGCGCCGCCGCCCTGATCCGCAGCGCTTTCGCCGTCCTGAGCGTGGCCGCCGATCCGCCGCCCTCCGCCCTGCGTGAAACCGCCTCCGGCATCGCCGCCATGGAGGGTGGGGCGGTTGCGGCGTCGGCGGACGGAACGCTTGCGGGTGTGGTGCTGTGGGCGGCGCGTGAGGGCGGGCTTTATGTCGGCCGCCTCGCCGTCCTGCCGTCCTGGCGCCGGTGCGGCATCGCCCGCGCCCTGCTTGATGCCGCCGAGGCGGAGGCCCGCGCCCGCCGCCTGCCCCGGCTGCATCTCGGCACCAGGCTGGCGTTTGCCGGCAACCGCCGCCTGTTCGCCGCCTGCGGCTTCGTCGAGACCGGGCAGCGCGCCATGCATGCCGGCTACGACTACCCGACCGTCGTGGATATGGAGAAGCGGCTCGGCTGACCGGCAGGGGCTACCGGGCCGCCCCGAGCGCCCAGGCCAGCACGCCTTTCTGCGCGTGCAGCCGGTTTTCCGCCTCGTCGAACACCACGCTCTGCTTGCCGTCGATGACCTCGGCGGTGACTTCCTCGCCGCGATGCGCCGGCAGGCAGTGCATGAAGATCGCATCCGGCGCGGCTTGCTTCATCAGTGTCGCGGTGACCCGGTACGGTGCCAGCAAATTGTGCCGGCTGGTGTTCGGGTCGTCCGACATGCTCACCCAGGTATCGGTGACCACGCAGCGCGCGCCGGCCACCGCCGTTGCGGGATCGTCGGTCAGTTCCACCTTCGCCCCCTGCGCCCGCGCCCAGGTGATCAGCCCGGCCGGCGGGCGCAGGCTGTCCGGGGTCGCCAGCCGCAGCGTGAAGCCGAACCGGGCCGCCGCCTCGATCCAGCTGCGCGCCACGTTGTTGCCGTCGCCGCACCAGGCCACCACCTGGCCGGCGATCGGGCCGCGATGCTCCTCGAAGGTCAGCACATCGGCCATCAGCTGGCAGGGATGCGAATCCGCGGTCAGGCCGTTGATCACCGGGATCGTCGCGTATGCCGCCATTTCCCGCAGCTTCTCGTGCGCGTCGGTGCGCAGCACGATGGCATCGACATAGCGCGACAGCACCCGCGCGGTGTCGGCGATGGTCTCGCCGCGGCCGAGTTGCATCTCCTTGCCGGTCAGCATGATCACATCGCCGCCGAGCTGGCGCATCGCCACCTCGAAGCTGACCCGGGTGCGGGTGCTGGGTTTCTCGAAGATCATCGCCAGGGTGCGGCCGGCGAGCGGGCGCGAGGTTACGCCCCGTGCCGCCTTGAACCCGGCTGCCACATCCAGCATCTGCCGCAACGTCGCGACATCGTGATCGCGCAGGTCGAGGAAGTGGCGGGGCGCGGCGCCGTGCGGCTCGCCTTTGCCGTCCGACGCCGCTGCCCGGCGCCGTGCCGCGGTGCTCATTGGGCCGCGTCCCTGCCCGCGGCGGCCAGGCAACGCGCCGCCCCGCGGTACATCTTCGCCATCGCCTCGGCGATATCAGCATCCGTGATCACCAGCGGCGGCACCAGCCGCACCACGTTCTCGCCCGCGGTCACGCTCAGCAGCCCTTCCGCGATGAAGGCCGCCTGCACCTCGCCGGCCGGCGGCACACATTTCAGCCCCTGGATCAGGCCGGTGCCGCGCGCTGCCTCGAACACGGCGGGGAATGCGGCCACCAGTTCCGCCAGCGCCACCGCGAGCACCTCGCCCTTGCGCGCCACCTCGTCGAGGAAGCCGGGCGCGAGCAGAATGTCGAGCACGGCGTTGGCCGCGGTGCAGGCCAGCGGGTTGCCGCCGAACGTGGTGCCGTGGGAGCCCGGCACCAGGTATTTCGCCACATGCTCGCGGGCCAGGATGGCGCCGATCGGGAAGCCGCCGCCGAGCCCTTTGGCCGTGGTCACCACGTCCGGCACGATGCCGGCCCATTCAAAAGCGAACAGCCGGCCGCTGCGCCCCATGCCGCACTGGACCTCGTCGAGGCCGAGCACCAGGCCGAACTCGTCGCAGGCGGCGCGCAGGCCGCGCAGAAAGTCGGTGCCGGCGCGGCGGATGCCGCCCTCGCCCTGCAGCGGCTCGACAATGATTCCCGCGGTGTGCGGCCCGATGGCGTCGCGCACGGCGTTGAGGTTGTTGAACGGCACCTGGTCGAAGCCGTCCACCTTCGGGCCGAAGCCCTTCAGGTATTTGTCGTTGCCGGTGGCGGCCAGCATGGCCAGGGTGCGGCCGTGGAAGGCGCCCTCGAAGGTGATTACCCGGTAACGGTCGGGCTGGCCGTGTTCATACGCGGCGCGGCGGATCATCTTCACCATGCCCTCGTTCGCTTCCGCGCCCGAGTTGCAGAAGAACACGCTGTCGGCGAAGGTCGCATCGACCAGCCGTTGCGCCAGCAGCTCGGCCTGGGGGATGCGGTACAGGTTCGAAACGTGCATCACCCGGTGCGCCTGCGCGGCGATCGCGTCGGCGAGATGCCGGTTGCCGTGGCCGACGCTGGCGGTGGCGATGCCGCTGCCGAAATCGAGGAATCGTCGCCCGTCGGCCGTATACAGCCAGGCGCCTTCGCCCCGCTCGAAAGCGAGGTCGGCGCGGTTGTATGTCGGCATCAGGGCGGGGATCATATCCTCGACAGTCCTTGGCCTTTTCCGCGAGTGACACCGCCGTCGCGCCCGGGCGCGCGCGGTTGCGGAAGGCTGTAAGAATGAGCCGGGCCGGACGGCGAAGTCAAACCCGCACGAACGCGGCAATGGCAGAGATACGCGGCCGGGGCCGGCTCATGCGTGGTCGCCGACGCCCGGCGACACCGGCCAGGGCGTCGGCGGCGGCTCCGGCGGCGGCACGCCGAGCACCCGGTGGCTGGTCCAGGGGCTCTCGACCGCCAGCTCGTCGAAGCGCGCCTTGATGCGCCGGTTGAGTTCCCGCGCCACCGCCCAGCGCTGCGCCGGCACCGTCTTGGTGCGGGTGCGCAATACCAGCGCGGCGTCGAGGAACTTCTCCACCCCCAGCACATCGAGGTCGTCGCGGATGGCGATTTCCCAGCGCGGTTCCTGCCGCATCTCGCGGGCCGCCGCGCGCACGAGGTCGGCAATGCGGTCGGGGTCTTCGTTCAGGCCGATGCTGACATCCACCACCGCGTAGCCGAAATCGCGCGTCTGGTTGGTGACGGTGGTGACCGCGCTGAACGGCACGATATGCACCGAGCCGTCCAGCGCGCGCAGCCGGATGGTGCGGATCGACAGCGCCTCTACCGTGCCGGACAGGCCGCCGAGGCTGACCACGTCGCCCACCTGCATGGCGTTCTCCAGCAGCAGGAACAGGCCGGTGATGATGTCCTGCACCAGTTTCTGCGAGCCGAAGCCGATCGCCAGCCCGACCACGCCGGCGCCGGCCAGCAGGGGAGCGATGTTGAGGCCGATCTCGCTGAGCACCATGAGCCCGGCGATGGTGCAGATGCTGACCAGCAGGGTGGTGCGCAGCATCGGCAGCAGGGTGCGCAGCCGCGCCGAACGGGCGGCCTGGGCCTCGCGCGTCAGCCGCGCCAGATGAAGATGGATGGCGATATTGGTCGCCTCCCACACCGCCAGCGCGACCGCCACCGTGGCGGCGACGCCGCCGAGCACGCCGGCGATCCGCCCGCCCAGGGCACCGCCGGTGAACCAGGCGACGGCGTTGAACCCCCAGGCCTGCAACATCGCCAGTAGCGCGACCGCGGTGATGGTGGCGCTCAGCAGGGCGCGGGCGACCGGCTGGTAGCCGCGCGCGCGGGTTTCCAGCCCCGGATGGCGCGCCGACGTTTCCGCTGACATGCGCAGGGCGCGGTCGAGCGCGCTCTCGACGGCGATGGACAGCAGCCGCGCCAGCACCGCGATCACCATGGTCGCCACCACCCCCCGCACGAGGCGGGTGAAGCCGTTCGGCAGATCGAAGGCCCAGACCATCCACAACGCACCGAGATAGAAGATGGCGGCCACATGCCAACTCGCGGCGCTGCGGTTGCGCAGCTTCGCCAGCAGGTCGGTGCGACCCTCGGGGGCGCGGATGCTGGCGGCGACCGGGGCGCGGATCTGCAGCACGATGGTGATCAGGCACACCAGCACCACCATCGAGAGCAGCTTGATCAGGGCGTCGTGGGCGATGTGATAAAGGCCGAACAGGCGGCCGGTCTCGGCGATCGTGGTGCCCACTGCCACCAGCACGGCGAGCCGGCGGGTCCAGGACAGCACGTAGGCGGCGCGTCGCTCCGACAGCGGCACCAGCCGCAGTCGCGGAGTGCCGGGGCTGGCCAGCAGGCGCGTGATGGCAATGGCCAGATAGCAGGCGCCCATGGCCTGCAGCACGCCGATGATGACCAGGCGCGTGGTGTAGCTGTCGGCCAGCCGCGTCTGGGCCATGACGTAGCCGACCGCCAGCAACGCCAGCACCGGCAGGAGATCGAGCAGGAAGCGGCCGAGCGCATAGGGCAGCCGGCGCAGCAGCAGCAATGCCGGCATCCTGCGGCGGAGCTTCTCGGTCTGGCCGGCTTCGGCCTCCGCCAGCCCGTCGGTTTCGACCGGTGGACCGGCCGGGGCGGCATGTTCCAGCGCGCGCGCCGGCCGGCGCAACGCGGTGCGGGTTGCCAGCTCGACGGCCAGCCCGGTGGCGAGCACCAGCAGCAGCCGCCAGCCGGTATTGAGCAATTGCTGCTGGCGGTCGGGGCTGGTGGCCAACTGGACCAGCCAGTTGCCGAGGGTGCGAAAATCCGCGACCCCCTCGGCAGTGGTCACGATATCGTCCGTCAGGTGCGACAGGCGCTCGGAAGCGCTGGTGAGCACCTCCGCGGCGACGCTGTCCGGGTCGAGCGGAATGGGGAGGGGTTTTTCCTCGGATGGCGACGGTATCAGGCCGGCCGCGGCGGCGGCGGGCTCGGCCGCGGCGGGGCTTTCCGGTGGGGAAACGCGGGCGGCCGGCTGCTCGGCGGCCGGGGGGGCGGCGCGGGCGATCGCGTCCAGCACGGTGATCAACTGGCTGCGTTTGGCGTCGTCGCGCAGCACGTCGAGCGCGCTCTGCGCCTGGGCGCGGCTGGGCGGGGCCTGGGCCGCGGCGCGGCCTGCATCCAGGCCGGGGGTGAGCAGGAGGGCGAGCAACAGGACAGGCAGGAAGCGGGTCATGCGGGCAGGCGGACCATGCCAGGGACGGCGATGTCAACCGCGACAAAAGCTGCCCTGCGACCGGCGGCATGGTGATCTTGTTGTTCCCCCGCACATGGCGCAGTGAAGCGCCGCCGCAAACGGGCAGAGCCGCGATGGAAGATGTTGATTGCGTGGTGATCGGGGCCGGCGTGGTGGGCATCGCCGTCGCCCGCGCCCTGGCGCAGGCCGGCCGCGAGGTGATCGTGCTGGAATCCGCCGATCGCATCGGCACGGCAACCTCCAGCCGCAACAGTGAGGTCATCCACGCCGGCATCTACTACCCGAAGGACAGCCTGATGGCCCGGTTCTGCGTGCAGGGCCGCCGCGTATTGTACGATTTCTGCCGCGACCACGGCGTGCCGTTCCGCCAGTGCGGCAAGCTGATCGTCGCCACCAGTGACGCGGAGGGGGAAAAACTCGCGGGCATCAAGGCGCGCGCGGAAGCCAACGGCGTCGAAGAGATGCGCCTGCTCACCGCCGCCGAGGCGACCGGGCTGGAACCCAACCTATCCTGCACCGCCGCCCTGCTCTCCGGCACCACTGGCGTGCTGGACAGCCACGCCACCATGCTGGCCCTGCAGGGCGAGGCCGAACAGGCCGGCGCCGTGTTCGTGTTCCACAGTCCGGTCGCCGGGGGCTGCGCCACCGGTGCCGGCACTGAAATCGCCGTGGGCGGGGCCGACCCCATGCGCCTGCGCTGCCGCCTTGTGGTCAACGCTGCCGGGCTGCACGCCCCGGCGGTGGCCCGCTCCTTCGCCGGCATGCCCGGCGCGTTCATCCCCACCGCCTATTACGCCAAGGGCAACTACTTCACCCTCGCGGGACGCTCGCCGTTCTCCCGGCTGATTTATCCCGTGCCGGTGCCCGGCGGTCTCGGCGTCCACCTGACCATCGACCTTGGCGGGCAGGCCCGGTTCGGGCCGGATGTCGAATGGACCGACCGCATCGACTACAGCGTGGACCCGCGCCGCGCCGACGGCTTTTACGCCGCCGTGCGCCGCTACTGGCCCGGCCTGCCGGACGGCGCCCTGCAACCCGGCTATGCCGGCATCCGTCCGAAAATAGTGCCGCCCGGCGCCCCCGGCCAGGATTTCGTCGTGCAAGGGCCACCGGCGCACGGCATCCCGGGCCTGGTCCATCTGTTCGGCATCGAAAGCCCGGGGCTCACCGCTTCGATCGCGCTTGCGGCTTATGTGGCGGAGATGGTGGGGGCGGCGGCACGGTAAGCGACGCTACAGAACGCTTTCCAGGTCGGTGGCGGCGAAATCCTGGCCGACGAAAAGCAGGCGGCAGGAATGCTCACTGGCCACCGCATAGGAAAAACAGTCACCGAAATTCAAACCCGCCGGATGCACGCCCTTGCCCCAGCGCGCATAAGCCTGGGCAATCCGCCGTGCCGCGGCCGGCGTAACGGTCACGACATCGAAGCCAAGCCCCTCGATCAGATTCGCCATTTCGCCGGCAACATTCCGCCGGGTCGCAACGATCAGCGCTTCCGCCACGGTCCCGGCCGAAATCAACACCTCGGCCTCGGCTTCAAGCGCGGCAATGCACGCATCGGCCGCCGTCTCGCCGAG
Source organism: uncultured Alphaproteobacteria bacterium (assembly GCA_963709085.1). GTDB lineage: Bacteria > Pseudomonadota > Alphaproteobacteria > Acetobacterales > Acetobacteraceae > Rhodovastum. The sequence goes on along the minus strand of CAVPVB010000007.1, from coordinate 135,524 downwards.
AACGATCGCCATCAGCGCCGACGTGTCGACGGCGATCATCCGGCCTCGATCATCGGGGCAAACCATCCTCGCCATAGAGGAAGTCCTGGCTTCGCGCGGCATCCGGCCCCGCATTCGCCCTGGCGGCGCCCGCCCTTCGCGCCGCCTCAAGAACCTGCCGGCGAACCGTCCGGTCAGGTACCGATCGGACCGGAACGAGACGCACGGCCGCTTGGCCGTGGCGGGTGAGGATGATTTCATCCCCCGCTTCGGCGCGCCGGACCAGATCCGTCAACTGGACCTTGGCCTCGGTTACGGAAATCCTCATCCCATCCCCTTCGTCCCGGATCGATAACCCGTCCGATCCGTGCCGAAATATGGACCATGCAATGGTCCACTTCAATATCACCGCGCAGAAACGCCGTATTCACCTCGCCATGCCAGTCTCGGCGGCATGGCGCTTCTCATCATGCTGCTGCTGGCCGCGCCGGCGCTCGCCCAGCCTGCGGATTGCCCCGCCATCCCGGTCGGGCCGCCGATGAATGTGGAAATCTACGCCGGCCTGGCCGGGCGCACGAAAGCACCGGTTGTCGGCCCTGTCGTCGGCGCGCTGGGCCTGACGGGGCTTCCCGCCTTCGGCACGCTGTGCGTGGGACCGCCGCCGCCCGCCGGCGACGTGCTGCGCGGCACCCCTGCCCCGCACGACCTGCTGCGCGGCGACGCCACCGGGGATGTGCTGCGCGGCAAACCGGCGGCCGAGGTCGTGGTTGGAACGCCGCGTCCGGTGCCGTCGCGGCCGGATGTCCCGCGCCCGTAGGCCCCGCCTCGCCTGGCCCCCGCCGCAAATGACCAACGAAGACGTTTACACAATTGATTGTTCGCCATGGCGAACAGCGCGCGCAGACGCCATTTCTGCCGTGTGCGCCCGCTTCGGTGATGCGGGCGGCGCCCAGTCACAGAAATGCAGGAGGAAATAATGCTGGATGTCGCAATTCGTTTCATCGAGGCGATCGCACCCGAAACCGGCGAAATGCTCGACGTGTTCGGCGGGACGATGACCGTCAAGCTGGACGGCGCGACCGGCCTGTTCGTGGCCGAACACACCGCGCCCCCGGGCTACGCCGTGCCGCTGCACGTGCATGACGAGGATGACGAGGTGTTCCGGATTCTCGACGGCACGCTCACCCTGCAGACCACGGGCGGCGAATTCCGCGCCGGTGCGGGCACCTGCGTCCACCTGCCGCACGGCGCGGCGCACGGATTCCGTAACGAAACCGCCGCCCCGGCGCATACCTTGCTCATCTGCACCCCGGGCCGGCGCATCGCGGCAATGTTCCGGGCCCTGGATTGCCTGACGGCCACCGGCACCCCGAGCGCCGATGCGATCGGCGCGGTGTGCGCGGAATACGGCGTACACATGGTCTGACGCAGCTCAGGGCGGCGCCATTCCCTGCCGCGCCAATGCAGCCCGCACCGCCGGGCTGCACAGCGCCGCCAGTTCAGCCGCGTGCTCGTAACCAGGCATCAGCCTGTCGAGCGTGGTGTCGCGGCCCGTGGCGGGGTGGAAATAGATTTCGTTCCGCCCCGCCGGCAAATGCGGAATCAGCCGGAGCAACCGGTCCTCGGTCATGTGCCCGGTCCAGGCCAGGCCGAACATCGCGTCGGGCACCGCCATGCCGGCCCGCCCCACCTGCCGGCGCAGCAATCCGGACCAGGCATACAGCGCCCGCGCGCCCGCCGTTGCCGGCACGCCGCACGCCGCCATCACCGCCGGCGGTTCGGCCGGCACGCGCACCGCCGGCAGCCCGAACGCCCGCCCCATCCGCACCAGCATCGCACCCACGGTCGGATGCAGATGCATGTGCTTATGCGCATCGGCATGACCGAGCCGCAGCCCGGTGGCGGCAAAAGCGGCGAACTGCGCCCGGATTTCCGCCGCCAGTTGGCGGCGCACCCGCGGACGGAAAAAATAATCCACCCCCAGGCGAAGCTGGTCCGACGGAAACCAGCCGCGCGCATCCACCAGATCGGGGATAGCCGAGGGCGGCAGCACCGCCGGCCCCTCGATCACCACCAGATGCAACCCCACCCGCAGCCCCGGATTGCGCCTTGCCCGCGCTACCGCGTCGGCGGCGGCCTCGCCGGCTACCATCAGGCTGGCGGCGTTTAGAACGCCATCGCGATGCGCGCGCTCGATGCCCTCGTTTACCGCGACCGACAGGCCGAAATCGTCAGCAGTGAAGCAAGGCCAGGGCTCTGCCCTGGACCCGCCAAGGGCCGAGAGGCCCCTGGACCCCATCACTGCTTCACGCCGCCGCCCGGTCCCGCTGCCGTTCGCGAAGAAACTGGAAAAACTCCACCCCTTCCCGCAGCCGCCGTTTCATCATCTGCGGGCTGCGCACCATCTCGCCCACGATCGAGGCGATCTTCGGCGCCCGGAAGTAGAAGCGCCGGTAGAAAACCTCCACCGATTCGAAAATCTCGGTGTGCGACAAATGCGGATAATGCAGCGGCGCGATCTGAATGCCGTGCTCGTCCACCAGATCGGCATGGCTGGCATCCAGCCACCCGTTATGCAACGCCTGCCGGTGCAGGAACGTGCCGGGGTAGGGCGCGGCCAGCGATACCTGCATGGTGTGCGGGTTCACTTCGGTGGCGAAGCGGATGGTCTCCTCGATGGTCTCTTTCGTCTCGCCGGGCAGGCCGAGAATGAAGGTGCCGTGAATCTTGATGCCAAGCTCATGGCAGTCCTTGGTGAACTGCTTCGCCACCTCGATCCGCATGCCCTTCTTGATATTGTGCAATATCTGCTGGTTGCCGCTCTCATAGCCCACCAGCAACAGCCGCAGCCCGTTCTCGGCCAGCACCTTCAATGTTTCACGTGGGACATTGGCCTTGGCGTTGCAGGACCAGGTGACGCCCATGCGGCCCAGCTCGCGCGCGATCGCCTCGGCGCGCAGCAAATTGTCGGTGAAGGTGTCGTCGTCGAAGAAAATCTCCCGCACCTGCGGGAAGGCGGATTTCAGCAGCCGGATTTCCTCGGCCACGTGGCCGGGGCTGCGCACCCGGTAACGGTGGCCGCCAACCGTCTGCGGCCACAGGCAGAAGGTGCAATGGCTCTTGCAGCCCCGGCCCGTATACAGCGAGACATAGGGGTGCAGCAGATAGCCGATGAAATAATCCTCAATGCGCAGGTCGCGCTTGTAGACTTCCGTCACGAACGGCAGCCGGTCCATGTCTTCCAGCACCGCGCGGTCCGGGTTGTGGACGATCGCGCCCGCATCGTTGCGCCAGGAGATGCCGTCGATATGCGCCCAGTCGCGCCCCTCGGCGATCTCCTGGATGGTGAAATCAAACTCGTTGCGCGCCACGAAGTCGATCGGCGCGCCTTTCAGCAGGCTTTCCTCCGGCTGCACCGCCACTTTCGCGCCGACGAAGCCGATCTTCAGTGCCGGATTGGCGTCCTTCAGCGCCTGCGCCACCTTCACGTCGGAAGGGAATGAGGGGGTCGAGGTGTGGATGATGCACAAATCCCGCCCGCGCGCCTCGGCCAGCACCGCGTCAAGGCCGATGCGGGCGGGCGGCGCGTCGATCAGCCGGCTGCCCGGCACCAGGGCGGCCGGCTGGGCAAGCCAGGTCGGGAACCAGAAGCTCTTGATCTCGCGCTTCGCCTGATAGCGCGAGCCGGCGCCCCCGTCGAAACCGTCAAAGCTCGGCGGCTGCAGGAACAGGGTTTTCATCATCGGTTCGATCCCCCGAAAGTCGCGTAGCCGGCCGCCGGCCGCGGCGCGGCGCCTTCCGATGTGGCGTCGTATCCGGCCAGGTCGAGTGCGGTGTGCAGCACCTGACCGCGCCACTCCACCCGGTCGCTGACATAGCTGGCGGCGAACACGGCCATGCTCAGCAGGTCGCGCAGCGGCAGCAGCCAGACCGGGACATGCGTTGCAAGCCCCCATGGCACAAGGCCGAGGCTCGCCTCCAGCCCGCTCGCCGCCGCCGCCCGCCCGGCCCACAGCAGGAAAAAACCCGCCAGCGTCCAGGCCGCGCCGCCCGACAGCAGCACCGCCAGCGCCGCCCAGGCCAGCGGGTGCTGGATCGAGGAGGCAGCGTATTCCGCCGGCACCAGCGCCTGGATGGTGCGCGCCCAGCGCAGTTCATGCTGGAACAGCGTGCCCAGCCCGGTCTCCGGCACGGTGGTGGCGCACACGGTGTGCGCCAGACGCACCGCCAGCCCGTGTTCCCGCACCAGGCGGCCCAGTACGTTGTCGTCGGCCAGATGGTGCACCAGGGCGGCAAACCCGCCGATTGCCATCAGCGTCTGGCGCCGCAGCGCCATGGTGGCGCCGAGGCAATCCTCCCGCCCCAGCCCGCGTGCCAGCAACGCGCCCGGCAGGAAGGTGTGGGTGATGGCGGTGGCCCCCAGCCGCGCCGGCAGGCCGCGATTGGCCGGCAATCCGGAATAGACCGTCGTCACCAGCCCGGTGCCGGGCAGCGCCAGCGTATCGGCGAGGCAGGTCAGGTAATCCGGCAGCGCGTGCACATCGCTGTCGGCGATCACCAGCACATCGTGCCGGGCCGCCGGCAGCATGTTCATCAGGTTGCCGATCTTGCGGTTCTCGCCGTGCTGGGTGCGGTCGATCACCAGGGCGATGTCGCAGCCGGGAAAGCGCGCCTGCAGCCGGCGCACCACGGCAATCGCCGGGTCGGCCGGGTCCTGCACGCCGCAGACCAGCTGGAAGCAGGGGTAGTCCTGCATGCAGATGCTGGCCAGCGCTGCCTCCAGCATCGGCTCGTCGCCATGCAGCGGCTTCAGCACGCTCATCGGCGGGCGCGGCCCGGCCGGCGGCGGCGCGGCGACGGCGAAGCGGCGGGCCGTCCACCATCCGGCGGCGGCCTGAGCGAATCCGGCCGCGGCGATCGCCTCGGCGGTAACAGCCAGCCACGTCATCTCACTTAATCCGTCTGTCCGGCCGCCAGTCGCGCCACCTTGCTGCGCAGCGAGGCGATCAGCGGCCCCGCCTCGCCACTGCCCAGCAGCGCGCGGAAATCCGAGCGCTGCACCGCCACCCGGCTGATCGAGCCGTTCAGCAGCACGTCGATGATCTTCCAGCCGCCGCTGTCGCGACTGACCACGTAATCCAGCTTCAGCACCTCGCCGGAGGCCTGTAGCAGCCGGGTCTGCACCACCTCGTCATTGCCGAGGCGCCGCGTCTCCGGAAGGATGTCGAAACGCTCACCGTGGTAATCGTCGAAATTGGCGACATAGCTGGCCACCGTGAACTGGGTGAACACGTCCAGCAGCGTGGCCTGCGCGGGCGGTGGGAAGCCGGCGAAGCGCAGCCCCACCGAATTGCTCAGGATGCGCGGCAGGTCGTAGGCCGCCTGCACCACCGGGGTCATCATCTGCATCCTTTGGGCGAAGCTGGTGCTGCGGCCGGCATGCATGATGGCCAGGATGCCCTGGTCGATCGCCTCGACCGGCGCCGAGGCGAGGTCTTGGGCGCGGGCGGCGATGGGCGCGAGCAGTACCACCAGGGCAAGCAGCCGGCGTCGGGTCGTCATGCTCAGCCTGCCGCGGCTCGGAAGGCCAGATCCCGGGTATTCGGCCGACGCCGTGTGGGAAGGGGGGGCGTCGTCCGTGCTGCGGTCATTGCCTGGTCCTCACGCGCGGCCGGACATGCCGCCGGGCGTGAGGGCACGGAATACCATGGCTGGGGCCCCAGGGGGAGCGGCCTGCATATCCAGCGTTGTCACGGGCCAACGATTCCTCTCGGCAGGGACAGGCTTGTTGCGGAATTGCCACAGAACGGACAGGACATCACGCATGCCCGGGTCGGGAGCCGGGGAACCACCATCACGAACGCGGAAGTTTCCAACCGGCTGCAGACTATCGTACATCTTTTCAATGCGCGCCAGTTTCGACGCATGCCAGTCCGGCATTTCCATCCCTATCCGCCGAACAGATAGGTCGCCAACAGATGTTTGGCTTCGGTGATGATGCGGGTGCGGTCGGCCGGCTCGGCTTGTTCGAAGGCGAAGGCCAGCAGGCGGTCGCCGATTTCGGTGGCGATGCGCAGGCGGAAGGCGAAATTGTCCGAGGCTTCGATGTCGAACGCTCCAGCAACGAATTCCTGAATGGTCGCAGCCACCTTGACCCCGGCATAATCGTCGCGGGTCGGGCGGCTGACATAGCGTCCGCCGCCGGCGGCGCCGAAGGCGAGGATGCGGAAATCCGGATTCGCCTCGAGATAGGCGACGAAGGCATCGATCACCGTGCTGAGGAAGCTGGACGCATCTTCCGGCAAGGCAGCCATGAGAATTCCGCCGAGGCGTTCCTGGAACAATTCCATGTGGCGCACCGCGATGGCATCGACGATCGCCTGCTTGTCCGGAAAGAAACGATAAAGGGCGCCGACCGAGAGTTCGGCGGCCGCGGCGATCTGCGCGGTGGTCAGCGCCTCCACCGCCGCGCCGCCGGCCAGCAACGACGAGGCGGCCGTCAGCACCCGTTGCACGGTGCCCTGGCTGCGTTCCTGGACCGGGCTGCGCCGCCGCGGCGCCTCGCTGTTCATGGGGCCGGTCTACTGAAATTGTGCGCACGTCACAATTGACAGGCGCGCGTAGCGTGGGGCAGAACGCGAACGCGACGTCGTGTTCGTTTGGTGCAGAGCACAAAGGAGCGGCACAGTGCCCGTCCCCGTCAACCAGATCGTGCGCGTTGGCGCCTATGTGGTAAAGCAGCACCTACTCGGCCGCCGGCGCTACCCGCTGGTGCTCATGCTCGAGCCGCTGTTCCGTTGCAACCTGGCTTGTGCGGGCTGCGGCAAGATCGATTATCCGGCCGAGATCCTGAACCAGCGGCTATCGGTACAGGATTGCCTGGAGGCGGTGGATTCGTGCGGCGCGCCGGTGGTGGCGATCGCCGGCGGGGAACCGCTGCTGCACAAGGAGTTGCCGGAGATCGTCGGGCAGATCCTGGGGCGCGGCAAGTTCGTGTATCTTTGCACGAACGGGCTGCTGCTGGAAAAGAAGCTCGATCTCTACCAGCCGCACCCCAACTTCGCCTGGGACATCCATCTCGACGGCGACCGTGAGATGCATGATCGCGCGGTCAGCCAGGACGGCACCTATGACCGGGCGGTGGCGGCCATCAATGCGGCCAAGGTGCGCGGCTTCCGCGTCTGCATCAACACCACGCTGTTCGACGGCGCGAAGCCTGAGCGCGTTGCCGCGTTCCTGGACGACATGACGGCGATCGGCATCGACGGGGTGATGATTTCACCCGGCTATGCCTATGAGCGGGCGCCGGACCGGGCGCATTTCCTCAACCGGCAGAATTCGAAGCAGTTGTTCCGCGATATCTTCCGGGCCGGCCGCGGACATGGCTGGAAGTTCAACCAGTCCTCGCTGTTTCTGGATTTTCTCGCCGGCAATCAGCGCTATCTGTGCACGCCCTGGGGCAAGCCGACGCGCAACGTGTTCGGCTGGCAGCGCCCCTGCTATCTGCTCGGCGAAGGGTTTGCGAAGACCTATGCCGAGTTGATGGCCACCACCGACTGGGACAAGTACGGCACCGGCAATTACGAGAAATGCGCCGACTGCATGGTGCATTCCGGCTACGAGGCGACCGCGGTGGTCGATGCGGTGCGCAAGCCCTGGAAGACGCTGCTGGTGGCGTTGCGCGGCCCGCGCACCGAAGGCGCCATGGCGCCGGAAATTTCCCTCGCGGGCCAGCGCCCGGCCGAATACGTGTTCAGCCGCCATGTGCAGCACGCCATGGCGTCGCTCGCGCCCCAGCCCCCCCCCGAGGATGCGCACGCGGCAAAACAGGTGGCGGAAGTCGCCGACTGATCAGCCGGCCTGGGCACGCCGTTGCAGCGCCGCCCGCGCGGCGGCGGCGTCGCGGCCGAGGGCGATGAGGGAGGGCACCTGTCGCGGGTGGCGCGCCACCGAGGCCAGCACGCGCAAAAAACCGATGGCGCCGCGCCCGTCCAGCGCGACCAGGGCGGCCGGCGGCAGCGTGCGCCCGGCCGGGTCGCAGATGGCCCGCAGCACCGCGAACGGCAGACCGTGCCGTGCGGCGACGCGGGCGACGGCACCGCTCTCCAGGTCGATGGCCCCTGCCCCGGTGCTGGCGAACAACCGCGCTTTTTCCCCCGCATCGGCCACGATCATCGCGCCCGCGAGCAAGGTGCCGGCGCGCGAACCGAACCGGGCCGACAGGTTCGGGTCGGTGGGGTAGAGGCGGTCACCCTCGCGCACGGTCTCCGGCACCACGACGGCGCCGGGGTGCAGCGCCGGGTCGAGCCCGCCGGCGAGCCCGAAACTGACCAACCCCTGCACGTTCTGTTGGACCAGCCACTCGGCCGCCGCTTCCGCCCCCTCCGGCATCCCGCCACCGGCCCGCACCAGCCCGAGCGGTTCGGCGAGCCGTGCCTCGGCCGTCAGGCCGGTGACGATGCCCAGGGTCATGCGGCCGGTCAGGCCGGGCTCGGGGATGTGGACGCCATCTGCGCGGAGGACGCTCAGGTCTTACGCGCGCGGTCGCGACGGTCCAGCCTTCTGACCCACCAAACGGCACACCAGCCCAGACCCGCGGCGGCCAGCGGGGCTGAGAGCCAGTATATTGTGAACAATGTCGTGTCGGTCATTCTCTCAACAGAGCAAGCGGCTGCCGGGCAGCAAGGTGTAGCGATAAAGCGCCGAGTACCCCAATGGGGGCACCGGCCAGGAACGCCCACAAGGTTCCCCCGGAATGTCCGCCAGTGTACAGGAACGCGGCGCCTGGCGCCACCACCCAGAGGGTGAAGAAGCTCGCCGCCCACGTGTTCAACAGGTTCGCCAGCAGCTTCATCCTCTCATTCCAGATCATGTCGCGCACGCCCGGCATTGCCATCGCCCATTCAGTTGTATGGACGGATGTAGAGTGAAACACTGGACTTGAGTGCCGTCTCTCTCGAGATGGCGCCGTTGAACCAGGACCTCATTTTCCTAAAGCCTATGCAGGGTAAGCATTTGCAAGCCCACACGAAGCGAAGGCTGCCGTCCCCTCAGAACCCCCAGACCACCCGCCGCTCGTTGCTGCGTCGCAGGGTGCGGTAGCGCGCCAGCGCCATGAGCGGGAAAAACAGCTTGTACCCATGGTACCGCAGGTAGAAAACCCGCGGGAAACCCACCGCCGTGTACGGCGCCTCGTCCCACTCCCCGTCCGGCTTCTGCTGTGCCGCCAGCCAGGCGATGCCGCGCGCCACCGAGGGATGGTCCGCCTCACCCGCCGCCATCAGGGCCAGCAGCGCCCAGGCGGTCTGGCTCGGGTTGCTGCGGTGGTAACGGCCGCGCGGGGCATGCGCGTAGCTCTCGTTGTCCTCGCCCCAGCCGCCATCCTCGCGCTGCGTTTCGACCAGGAAGCCCACCGCCCGGCGCATCGCCGGGTCGTCATGCGCCACCCCCGCCGCGTTCAACGCGCCCAGCACGCTCCACGTCCCATAAATATAGTTGGTGCCCCAGCGGCCGAACCAGGAGCCGTCCGCCTCCTGCTCCGCGCGCAGCCAGGAAACCGCCCGGGCGATCACCGGATCGTCCGCCGCCATGCCGGCCTGCGCCAGGAACGCCACGCAGCGCGCGGTGACATCGGCGGTCGAGGGATCGAGCAGCGCGCCGTGGTCGGCGAAGGGAATGTGGTTGAGGTAGTCGTGGTTATTGTCGGCGTCGAAGGCGCCCCAGCCGCCGTCGCGCCCCTGCATGCCGACCACCCAGTCGCGGGCGCGGCGCACCGCCTCGGCCAGGGCCGGGTCGTCGCCCTTCTCCGCCAGATGCCGGTGCAGCAGCAGACCCACCGCCGCGGTGTCGTCCACGTCGGGATAGTGCGCGTTTTCGTACTGGAAGGCCCAGCCCCCGGGCACGGCGTGCGGGCGCGAAACCGCCCAGTCGCCCACCACATCGAGCACCTGTTTGCCCTGTAGCCAGGCGCTGGCGGCGGCGACCGAGGGGGCGTCGCCGCCCTCGGCCTCGGCCACCGCGTGGCCGGCCAGGCTGGTGTCCCACACCGGCGACAGGCAGGGCTGGCAGTATGCCCGGTCTTCCTCCACCACCAGCAGCTTGCGGATGGCCGCCCAGGCGATCGCCGCGTCCGGATGGTCGGGGAGTACCCCAGCGTGTCGAACATCATCACCGTGTTCGCCATCGCCGGGTAGATGCCGCCCAGGCCATCCTCGCCGTTCAGCCGCTCGGTCACGAACCGCACCGACCAGTCGATCGCCCGGCGGCGGATGGCGGGCGGAAAAAACGGTTCGGCGGTGCGCACCACCCCATCGAGATATTTGAAGAACCGCCCCCAGGCGGAGCGGTACGGCCCGCGAATCCAGTCGCGGACCTGCGCGGGCCTGGTGCGGAACAGTTCCTGAATGTGCACGCCGCGCCGGTTGCGGGCGCGCGGGCGCAGCGCCATCAGCACCACCAGCGGCACGATCACCGTGCGCGACCAGTACGACACCTTGTCCAGGTGGAACGGAAACCAGTGCGGCAGCAGCACCAGTTCGACCGGCATGCACGGCACGGCGTGCCAGGGCACCTCGCCGTACAGCGCCAGTTGCGCGCGGGTGAACACGTTGGTCCGTTCCGCCCCGCCGGCGGCCAGGATGGCTTGCCGCGCCCGCGCCATGTGCGGGGCGTCGGGGGAATCGCCGATCATCTTCAGCGCGAAATAGGCTTTCGTGCTGGCCGAGAGGTCGAAGGCGCCATCGTGGAACAGCGGCCAGCCGCCATGCGCGCCCTGGATCGAGCGCAGATACACGGCGATCTTGCCCTGCAGGTCCGCGTCCACGCGGTCGAGGAAATGCTCCAGCAGCACGTATTCGGCCGGGATGGTGGCGTCGGCCTCGAGCTCGAAAACCCAGTGCCCGTCCGGCTTCTGCCGGCGCAACAAAGCGTCGCGCGCGCGGTCGACAGCGTCCGCAAGCTGCGCGGGGTGGGGCGCGAGCAGGATATCTCTTGGCAAGGCAACGGCCCCCGTCTTCGGTCAGGCGCCGGCCAGGATCGCAGCGGCGGCGGCGTAGCCGGAGTTGATTGCACCTTCAATCGTTCCGGGCAAGCCCGTGCTGGTCCAGTCGCCGGCAAGCACGAGGTTTTGTGCCCCGCCGGTCTGCGCCGGCCAGCGCGGGCCGGGCCGCCGGCGCTCCTGCGCCGCGGTGGCGGCGAAGGTGGCGCGCCGCTCCTTCACCACCCGCACCGGCGGCATGGCGTCCCCCAGCAGCAGCGCTGCCCGCACATCCGGCCAGACCAGTGCCGCCAGTTGCTCGGCCGGGAGGTCGACGATGCGGTTGGCGGCGCTGATGGTGACCGAGACGATGTCCTCCTTGACGAAGATCCACTCCGCCGTGCCGCCCAGCACGCCGATGAACCCGGCCTCGCCCGGGTCGGCATTGGCGCGGAAATGCAGGTTCACGATCGCCTGGAATGCGTCCGGGGCCAGCAACCCGGGCACCAGCGTCGCGGCGACCCAGGGCGGGGCGGCCATCACCACCGCCTCGTCCGGTCCGACCGGAATGATGCCCTCGGCGGTCTCCAGCGCCGTCACCCGTTTTTCGGCCTGCTGCAGCGCCGCCACCCGGCAGCCGGTCAGCAGCCGGCCGCCGCGTGCCTCGAGCCATGCCACCGCCGGGTCGATAAAGCTTTCGGACAGGCCCTCGCGCGGGAAGCGCGGGATGCAGGCGCGGCCCCCCTTCAGCAACGTCTGGTCCACCACGGCGCGCAGCAGCCGCGCCAGGGCGGCATCGGGCGGGGTGTTCAGCGCGGCCACCGCCAGCGGCTCCAGCAGCCGCTTGTACAGGGCGCCGTTCGGATCGAACGCCTCGGCAACGGTCGTGTCCGCCCCGGCCCGGCGCAGCGCGAGCAGGGAAAAATAGTCGCGCAGGTGGGTGCCGGGCACGCGGCGGCTGCGGCGGAACATCCACCACGGCACCCGGCCGAGGTCGGGCGCCACCGTCCAGCGCGTGCCGGTGGCCAGGTCGATGAACGGAAAGCGCGGCACGTCCGGCCCGCCCAGGGTGTGGCGGGCGCCGATCGTGTCGAGATAGCTCATGGCGGCTTGATTGCCGGACAGCAGCAGATGGTTGCCGTTATCGATGCGGCAGCCCAGCGCGCGATCGAAATACGACCGGCAGCGCCCGCCGGCGGCGGGTCCGGCTTCATACAGCGTCGCCGCCACGCCCTCCCCCGCCAGAGCGACTGCGGTGGCGAGCCCCGCCAGCCCGGCGCCGACGATATGGACGTGCCTCACGCGATCCCGTGCCGCAGCGCGATCCACAATTTTTCCCATTTCGGCACCCTGACCGGGATTTCCGGCCGGTGCCAGCCACGCCGCTCCAGCCGGGCGAGGATGGCGGCGTAGCTGGCCGCCATCAGCCGGGCCGGTTTCATCGCCCGCCGGTTGCAGCGCGCCATGGCGGCGGCGGCATCCCGAAAATGTCCATGCGCCATCGCGGCGAGCCGTTCGCACACCACGGGCAAGCGCGAATGCTGCAGCACCGCCGCAGGATCGGCGGGCACGCCGGCGGCGTCGAGCAGTTCGCGCGGCAGATACAGGCGCCCGCGCGCCGCGTCCTCGGCGATGTCGCGCAGAATGTTCGTTATCTGCAGCGCCCGGCCCAGATGAAACGCCACCAGATCGGCGGCCGGGCTGGCATCGCCGAAGGCGCGCACCGACAGCCGCCCGACGGCGGCGGCCACCCGGTCGCAGTACAGATCGAGATCGGCCAGCTTCGGCGCCACGATGGCGGCTGCGGCATCCATTTCCATGCCGTCGATCACCGCCTCGAAATCCGCCTGCCGCAGGGCGAATTCGCGCACCGCGCCCAGCAGCACCCGGGTCACCGCGTCGTCCGCCTCGCCGCGGTACAGCGCGGCCACCCGGCGGCGCCATTCGTCCAGGCGTGGCCGGCGGGTCTCGAACGGTGCCGGGTCGTCGGCGATGTCATCGACGATGCGGCAGAACGCGTAGATGGCGTACATGGCGTGCCGCCTGGCCGGCGGCAGCACTGCCATGCCGCGGTAGAAACTGGTGCCCGCGTCACGCACCACCGCCTCGACCGCGTCGAGATCGGCCCGCGCCGCGCCAAGCGCCCGGCTCATGGTAACGGACTCACGGCACGAACCGCAGCGCGCCGAGCAGCGACAACACCACGTCCGGGCGGGTCAGCTTCACCCGCGTGGCCACCGGATCGCCGCGCCGCAACCTGGCGGCCAGCCGGTGCGAAAGGCCGACGATGACGGCCGTTTCCAGCCGCAGCCGCCGGTCGCGGGTGCGGCGGGGCAGCGCGCGTGCCGTGCGGTTCAGCCCATCGCACTGGTCCAGCAGCGCGTCGAACACGGCGCGCAGCCCGGTGGAGGTGGCCGGCGCCCGCAAATCCTCCACCCGGGCGCCGTGGCGCGCCAGCAGATCGCCGGGGAGGTAGCAGCGGTCCAGGCCGGCGAGGTCTTTCGACCCGTCCTGCAAATGGTTCAGCACCTGCAGCGCCGCGCACAGCGCGTCCGAGGGTTCCCAGGTGGCGCGGCCCTCGCCGTGCAGGTCCAGCACGTGCCGGCCGACCGGCATGGCGGAGAAGCGGCAATAATCCATCAACTCGTCCCAGCTCGCGGTGCGCAGCTTGGTCGCGTCGCGGCGGAAGGCCACCAGCAATTCGGTCGCGTGGACGGGGGGCACGCCGGTCTCGGCGAGGCTGGCGCGCAGACGCAGGGCGCTCGGGCTGCCGGTGTCGCGGCGGCCGAGCAGTACGTCCTCCATCGCATCCAGCCGCGCCACCTTGTCGGCCGCCGTCAGCACCGGGCTGTCGGAGATGTCGTCGGCGTTGCGGGCGAAGGCATAGAAGGCGTGGATATGCGGGCGCATCCGGGCGCTGATCAGCGCCGAGCCAACCGGGAAATTCTCGTCGCCGCGGTCCTTGCCGGACCAGCTTTCGACCGCCGCCGCGTCGCTCATGCCGTGTTTCCCGTATAGGCGCGGTGCTTCCAGACCACGCCGCGGCCGCGATGGTGGTCAATGGCCGAGCCGATCGTCGCGGCAAGGTAGAAAAAAGCGATGGCCGGCAGCGCCGGCGCCCATCGCCAGGACAGGCCGAACCGGCGCAGGGTGGGAATGAAACTGGCCGCCATGATGATCCACGCCGCTGCCCCGCCGGCGCGCCCCATCCCCGGCGCCAACAAGGCTGCCACCGGCGGCACCAGGAAAACCAGCCCCAGCCCCAGCGTGGTCAGCAGGAGAAGAAGCGGCGAATGGCGCAGCTGCACATAGGCCGAGCGCGCCACCATCCGCCAGATATCGGCGAAAGCCGGATAGGGCCGGATCGAGCGCGCCAGCCGCGAATGGCCGAGCCAGACCGGTCCGCCCGGCTTCACCGCACGTGCCAGCGCCACGTCGTCGATCAGCGCGCCGCGGATCGCCGCGATGCCGCCGATGCGGTCGAGCGCGCGGCGCCGGATCAGCACGGTGCCACCGGCCGCCGCGGCGGTGGCGCGCCGCCGGTCATTGACCCAGGCGAACGGGTACAGCAGGGCGAACAGGTAGACGAAGGCCGGCACCAGCGCGCGCTCGGCCAGGCTGTCGCAGCGCAGCGCTACCATCTCGCTGACCATGTCCAGGCCACGGCGTTCGGCCTGGGCGACCAGGGCGGACACATGCCCCGGATCGTGCACGATGTCGGCATCCGTGAGGAGAATCGAGCTCTTCGCGGGTGGCGACAACGCCCTGGTGCACCGCCCAGAGTTTGCCGGCCCAGCCCGGCGGACGGGGGGCGCCGTCCAGGACCGGTCAGGCGGTCGGCGCCGGCCAGGGTACGGGCGATGGCGGCGGTGCCGTCGGTGCTGCCATCATCGACCAGCACCACCCGGAACGGGCCGGGATAGTCCTGGGCGAGCAGACTGCCCACGCTCGCCGCGACAAAGCCGGCCTCGTCGCGCGCCGGCACCACGGCGGCGACCGGCGGGAAAGCGGCCGGGCGGGCGGGCGGAAGACGCTCGCCGTCGCGCCAGAAGCCGCCATGCAGGGCCACGAGATACAGCCAGGCCAGCAGGGCGGTGACCGCGAGCGCCGTCATGCCGGCGGCATCCGGTCGCGCGCGCGAAACCAGTCAATGGCATCGGCGATCGCCTGCCGCGCCGGGCGGGGGAGGTAGCCGAGCTCGGCCACCGCCTTGGCGGAGGAAAAGAACATGGTCTTGCGCGCCATGCGCAGATGGTCGCGGGCGACGCGCGGCTCGGCGCCGGTGATCCGGGCGGCCGCCTCGCTGACCAGCGCGACCGGCCAGAGCGCGCCGACCGGCAGGCGCACCCGGCGCTGCGGGCGTCCGGTCTCCCGGTCCACCAGGTCCAGCAGCGCCGCCATGGTCAGGTTCTCGCCGCCAAGGATGTAGCGCTGGCCCACCACGCCGCGCTCCAGCGCCAGCGCGTGGCCCTCGGCCACGTCGTCCACGTGCACGATGTTCAGCCCGGTATCGACATAGGCCGGCATCCGCCCGCTGGCGGCATCGGCGATCATGCGCCCGGTCGGGGTCGGCTTGATGTCGCGCGGACCCACCGGGGCGGCCGGGTTGACGATGACCGCCTGCAGGCCCTCGGTGTCCACGAGATCGAGGACAACCCGTTCGGCGTCGAATTTTGATTGCTTATACGTGCCGACGATTTTCGCCCGGATCACCGGCGTCCGCTCGTCGGCCGGGGTGGCGTCGCCGGTCAGGCCGAGGGCGGCGACGCTGCTGCAATACACCACCCGCTCCACCCCGGCTTGCAGGGCGGCGCGCATCAGCGTCCGCGTGCCCTCGACATTGGCGGCCAGCATGGCCTGCGGGTCGGGCACCCAGATGCGGTAATCGGCGGCGACATGCACGACGAAGCGGCAGCCGGCGACGGCGCGGGCCAGCGATTCCGGGTCGGTGAGGTCGCCCTCCACCGTCTCGGCATCGAGCCCGGCGATGTTGCGCCGGTCGCTGCCACGGCGCGCCAGCAGGCGCAGCGCATGGCCGCGCGCGGCGAAGACACGGGCGACGGCGGAACCGACAAAGCCGGTGCCGCCGGTGACGAGGGTGGGACCGGTCGCGGACAAGGCAAATACTCGAACGATTGCAGGGCCGCAGTCTATAGCCCGGCGCGCTCCGGGTGGCGACTGCTGCCGGGCACATCCGTACCCAGTACGAAGCCGGAAAAATCCCGGAAGACCGGGGCGAGGAAGCGAAACACCGGCGCCATCCCGATCACGATTCCGATATGTCCCACCCCCGGATAGAGGCGCCGCTCCGCCACCCCGCCGGCCGCCCGCACCCGCGCCGCCAGCGCCAGCGTGTTGCGTGGATAGCAGGTGGTGTCGGCCGCGCCGTGCAGCAGCAGCATCGGCGGGTTGCGCCCGTCCACATGCGCCACCGGCTGGGTCTGGCGCAGATCGGCGGCGGCGGAAAACACCGCGCGGATGTCCTCGTCCTGGATCGGCAGGAAATCATAGGGTCCGGCGAGCCCGACCATGCCGGCCAGCCGGGCGCGGTCCTCGCCGGCGGCGGCGAGCCAGCAAGGGTCGAGCGCCAGCATGGCGGCGATATAGGCCCCGGCCGAGTGGCCGGTGACGAACACCCGGTCCGGATCGCCGCCCCAGGCTGGCGCCTCGCGCCGGACGGTGGCGACCGCGCGGGCGCCGTCCTCGATGAATGCCGGATAGCGCACCTGCGGGAACACCCGGTAATCGGCCACCGCCACCACCATGCCAAGCCGGGCCAGCGGGGCGGCCACGAAGGGATAATCCTGGCGCCGGCCATTCTGCCAGGCGCCGCCATAGAAGAAGACCACCACCGGCAGCCCGGCCGCATCGCCGGCCGGGCGCCAGACATCCATGGCCTGGCGGGAGGTGGGGCCATACGGCACCCGCCGCCGCACCGACAGGCCGTCGGTGGCGATGGTGGCGTTGAGGATGTCGGCACGCAGCAGGGTCATGGGCGGCCGGCGCTACCCCTCCCTGGGCAGCGGCGGCACGTACCAGGACGGGGAGCGCTTCTCCCGAAACGCCCTGGTGCCTTCCCGCCCCTCGCCGGAATTGCGCTGCGTCCAGCTTTCATGCGCCAGCATGGCCATTTCGCGGGCATTCAGCGTCAGCCCGTTGGCGGCCAGGAAGCTGTGCTTGGTCACCGCGATCGCCCGCGGCGCGCCCAGGAACACGGCCTCCAGCACCTCGGCTACCCGGTCCTCGATCGCCGCCGCCGTCACCACTTCGTGCACCAGCCCGATCCGGCATGCCTCCGCGGCGCTGAAGCGCTCGCCGGTCAGCGCGTAGCGCCTCGTGTGCCGCAGCCCCATGGCGTGCGCCATGTGGGTGGAAATCGGCGCCACCCCCAGCCGCACCTCGGTCAGGCCGAACAGCGCATCGGGCGTGGCGAAGGCGATATCGGTGCAGCACACCAGACCGCAACCGCCGCCAAAGCAGGCGCCATGCACCACCGCGATGGTCGGCCGGGGGAACTCGTTCAGCAATTGCATCGCCCTTGTGGTGGCCATGGAGGCCTGGAACGCCTCCTCCGGCGCCTCTTCCGCGGTGCGGGCCAGCCAGGCGATGTCGGCGCCGGCCTGGAAATGCCGGCCGGCACCGCGCAGCACCACCGCCCGCACCGCCGCGTCGCCCTCCAGCCGGGCCAGCCCGTCGATCAGCGCCGCCAGCATGTCGGCATCGTAGGCGTTGCTCCGCTCTGGCCGGTTCAGGGTGACATGCGCCACCCCGCGGGCATCGACCTCCAGCAGAACCGGCGGGCAGGTCCGGTCGGTCATGCCGTCACCAGGGGCGGGGCGATGTTATGTCGAAACAACGTCATGGGTGGGACGCTGGCACGCCGCCCCGGCACCGACAAGAGCCATGCATCCGCCGCCGCAAGGGTACGGTGGCGGATTCGGGCTTCCGTTGCGGCGCAGGAATCTGCATGGTGCGCGCCATGCAGATACACGCCAGTTGTGCAGCGCGGGACTCCGCGGGAGTGCTGCTGACGGGCCCCCCGGGTTCCGGCAAGTCGGACCTGCTGCTGCGCCTGCTGGATCGCGGGTTCATGCTGGTGGCCGATGACCGCGTGGAGGTCAATGACGGCATGGCCAGCCCGCCCGCCGCCCTGGCCGGGCTGCTGGAAGTGCGCGGGCTCGGCCTGCTGCACCTGCCGCATCTGCCGCTCGCCCGGCTGGCCCTGGCGATCGAGCTGGGCCGGCCGGGCGAGCGGCTGCCCTCGCCGGCCCGTCACCCGGGTCTCGGCCTGCCGGTGATCGCGCTGGATGCCTTCGCGCCCAGCGCCGCCCAGCGCGTCGCCCTGGCGCTCGACTGCGCCCAGGGGCGGGTGCGCCAGCAGGCCGGGGCTTTTGCCGCGGAGCCGGGCGGGCCATGAGCGGATCGGGCGGTATCTCCCCCGGCCCCCAGGCGGGGCGTCAGCGCGTGCTGCTGGTCACCGGCCTGTCCGGTGCCGGCAAGTCCTCGATCCTGCGCATGCTGGAGGATCTCGGCTACGAGGCGATCGACAATCCGCCGCTCGGCATGATTGAAGATCTGGTGAAGGGCGGCCCGACCGGGGCCAATCCGACCGGGGCCAATCCGGGCGGGGCCAATCCGGGCGTAACCAGTCCGGGCGGGGCCGGCCGGCGGATCGCCGTCGGCGTGGATGCCCGCAGCCGCGGTTTCGACGCCGCCGCGGTGCTGGCCACGCTGGCGCGGCTGCGGCTGCACCCGGCGGTGTCGCCGGAACTGGTCTATGCCTCGGCCGACGAGGCGGTGCTGCAGCGCCGCTACACCGAAACCCGCCGGCGCCATCCCCTGGCGCCACACGGCCGGGTGGCCGACGGCATTGCCGCCGAACAGGTGCTGACCGCCCCGCTGCGCGAGGCCGCCGACATCGTCATCGACACCTCCGACCTGCCGCTGCCGGCCCTGCGACAGCAGATCGAACGCCTGTACGGCCCGCAAGCCCTTTCCGACACCCATTCCGGACTCGCGGTTTGGTTGATATCATTCGCGTTCTCGGCGGGCCTGCCCCGCGAGTCGGACATGGTTTTCGACGCTCGGTTCCTGCGCAACCCACACTATGTAGAGCCTGCTAAAGCCTCGCACCGGCAGGGATCCGGCAGTCGGTGCCCATATCGAGGAGGACCCGGACTACCGGGCCTTCTTTGAGGGTGTGGTCAGACTGCTCGGGTTGGTCTTGCCTCGCTTCGTGCAAGAGGGCAAGAAATATGCAACGATCGCGATCGGATGTTCGGGCGGTCGGCACCGATCGGTGTACATCGTCGAACAGTTGGCATCGCATTTGACCGAGGCAGGCTGGCGCGTGACCACCACACATCGTGAACTGCTCCGCGAGGAAACCGCGCCCGCGCCCCCTCAGGCACGCGTTGCGGCCGCGCCAGCCGAGACGCAGCAGCCACCCGTCCGGGCGCAGGAGGCCTGACACCGTCCCATGATCGGTCTTGTACCTGGTCACTCATGGCCGGCTCGCCGAGGAGTTGCGGCTGGCCATGGAACACGTCGTGGGGGCTCAACGGAACGTGGCAACGGTCTGTATTGGCCCCGATGACGACATTGAGGGACGCCGCGCCGAAGTCCGCCGGTGCATCGAAACCGTCGATGCCGGCGACGGCGTGGTGCTGCTGACCGATATGTTCGGCGGCACCCCCAGCAACCTCGCCATCTCGCAGATGGACCGCCCCGGCGTCGAGGTGATCGCGGGCGTGAACCTGCCGATGCTGGTCAAGCTGGCCAAGGTCCGCTCCATCCAGCCGCTGGCCGACGCGGTGGATTGCGCCCAGACCGCCGGGCGCAAATACATCGCCGCCGCCAGCCACGTCCTGCCCACCGGGCACCCGCCCGAGGCGTCAGCGGAATCCGACACCCGCGTGAACGGCTGCGGTGGCCCCGGCACCCTTCCGGGCGGCGGCGTTGGCGCCACCGCCCAGTTGTCATCCCTTCCGGCATCGCGCGGGAATCCGGCCGGATGAGCAGCGACGGGGCCGACCCCAGCGGTG
The DNA here is from genome assembly GCA_963709085.1 of uncultured Alphaproteobacteria bacterium. Classification (GTDB taxonomy): domain Bacteria; phylum Pseudomonadota; class Alphaproteobacteria; order Acetobacterales; family Acetobacteraceae; genus Rhodovastum. The sequence continues at coordinate 115,526 of CAVPVB010000007.1, read as the reverse complement.
CCCCGGTCCTTACCCGCATCCTCACCATCCGCAACCGGCGCGGCCTGCATGCCCGGGCAGCCGCCAAATTCGTCGCCCTTGCCGAGCGCTTCGGCGCCGCGGTGGACGTGGTGAAGGACGGCCAGATCGTCCCGGCCCGCTCCATCATGGGGTTGATGATGCTGGGGGCCGGACTCGGCGCGACCGTCGAGCTGCGCGCCGAGGGATGGGACGCGAAGGAGGCGCTCGAGGCGCTGACCGACCTGGTCGAATGCGGCTTCAACGAAACCGATTGAGCCGCGGCGGCCGGCGCGCGCCGCCGGATGCGGCGTAAATTCGCGTTGATGTTGGCCCGCACTCCATCGCAAGATACTTTTATTTACAAGCTGCGAGGCAATGGCCCTGACCGAGGATGACGCTCCGCGTCCGCCGCGCCGGCCCCGTGTCGCTGCGCCGGGTTTCGCCGCGCCGGGTTTCGCCGCGCCGGGTTTCGCCGCCCCGGGTGTCGCCGCGCCGGCCGATGCCCCCGCACCGGTTGCCTCCGCCGCGCCGGCCGCCTCTCCCGCGCCGCCCGCCGCCGCTTCACCGGAGCGCCGGCTGGTCGGCATCCCGGTTTCGCCCGGCATTGCCATCGGCCCGGTTTTTGGCGCCGCCGAGCCGCGCGCCGACGTGGTGCGCCAGAAGATCGCCGCCGCCGATATCGGCTCGCAGACGGCCCGGCTGGAGGGGGCGGTGCTGCAGTCGCGCAAGCAACTGCAGAAGCTGCGCGCCCGGCTGGGCGTGCTGCCGGAGACCAGCCAGGCCGAGATCGCCCCACTGATCGATGCCTACCTGCAGATGGTCGGTCCCTCCCGCCTGGTGCGCGGGGCGCGCCGGCGCATCGGCGAGTTGCTGGTCAGCGCCGAAACCGCGGTGGCGGACGCCAGCGAGGAGATCACCATCGCCATCCTCGCGACACCGGCGGCCGACGAAGACCCGGCCGGGCGCGAGCGGCGCGCCGAGGAGGTGCGCGAAATCGCCCGCCGCCTGGTGCGCAACCTCACCCAGACCCCGTTCCGCAGCTTCGCCGGCGTGCCGTACGGCGCGGTGCTGGTTTGCGAGAGCCTGCGCCCGGCCGATGCCGCCCTGCTCGACCCGGCGCGGCTGGCGGGCGTTGCCACCGACGAGGGCGGCGCCGATGGCCATGCCGCCATCATGCTGCGCGCGCTCGGCATGCCGGCGGTGCTGGGGGTGGCCGGGCTAAGCCAGAACGCCCGCCCGGGCGATACCGTCGTGGTGGACGGCGCCGCCGGCGTGGTCACGGTCAACCCCACCCCGCTGACGCTGGCCGCCGCCCGCCGCAGCGTCACCGCCTTCGCCCGCGAACGGCAGAAACTCGCCCGGCTGCGCCGCCTGCCGGCGGTCACGGAGGACGGCGAGGCGATCGAGCTGCAGGCCAACATGGAAATCCCGGCCGAGCTGCCGCTGATCGCCCAGGCCGGAGCGGCCGGCATCGGCCTGCTGCGCAGCGAATTCCTGTTCATGAACCGCGAGACCCTGCCCGACGAGCAGGCCCAGACTCGACACCTATCGCGGCATCATCGAGGCGATGGGCGGCGATCCGGTCACCATCCGGGTGCTGGACTGGGGCGGCGAGAAGGACATCGAGGCGCTGCAGAGCGAGGGCGTGGTGCCCGAGGTCGCCGACCAGAACCCGGCGCTGGGCATGCGCGGCATCCGCCTGCTGCTGCGCCGCCCCGACCTGTTCGAGGTGCAACTCGCCGCCATCCTGCGCGCCGCCGTGGCCGGCCCCACCCGGGTGCTGCTGCCCATGGTGACCAATGTCGGCGAGGTGCGCGCCGCGCGCGAGGTTTACGAGCGGGTGATCCGTCGCCTGCGCCGCCGCGGCGACCGGCTGCCCGACCCGATTCCGCCGCTCGGCATCATGATCGAGACGCCGGGGGCGGCGCTGTCGGCCGATGCGCTGGCGCTGGAGGCGGATTTCTTCGCCATCGGCACCAATGACCTGGCGATGTACACGCTGGCGGTCGATCGCGGCGACAGCGACGTTGCCGACCTGTATGACCCGCTGCACCCCGCCGTGTTGCGACTGGTGCAGTTCGCCACCGAGGCGGCGCTGCGCCTGCGCATGCCGGTGTCGGTGTGCGGCGAAATGGCCTCCAATCCCCGGCTGACGACGCTGCTGATGGGCCTCGGCCTGCGCAGCTTCAGCATGAACGCCTCCTCGGTGCCGCGGGTGAAGCAGGCGGTGCGGGCGGCCAATACCGACGATTGCGTGCGTTTCGCGCGGCGGGTGATGGAACAGTCCGACCCGGAGCGCATCAAGGAGATGGTGCTGGGGGTGCCGGTCGTGGAGCGGCCGACGCGGGCTGGCGCAGAGTAACCCTCGCCTTCGCCCCCGCCCCTACTCGCGCAGCCGGTGCCCGCTCATGTCGGACGCGGCATCCCGCGGCATGAGGAGCGACACCGGCGCGGCGGCGAGGGAAAACAGCGCGACGACGAGAAAGCCCAGGCTGAAATCCGCCAGCACCGGCTGGGTATGGTGGCCCAGGCTCATGGCCACGCTGATCGCGGCGGCAGCGGTCGAGATGCCGAGGGTCAGCGACACCTGCTGGATGGTGCTGTAGAGGCTGGTGGCCGCACTCATGCGGGCGCGCGGGATGTCGCCATAGGCCAGCGCGTTGTAGGCGGTGAACTGCAGCGAGCGGAAAAACCCGCCGGCCAGCAGCACCAGATAGATCGCCGCCACCGGCCAGGCCGGCCGGAACGCGCCGCACAGTCCGAGCAGCCCCGCCGAGAGCGCGCCATTGAACAGCAGCGTGTCGCGAAAGCCGAAGCGGCGCAGCGCCGACATCGCCACCGGCTTCATCACCAGCGCGCCGGCTGAGCTGGCGAAGGTGATGAAACCGCTCTCCAGCGGGCTGCGGCCGAAGGCGAGCTGCAGCATCATCGGCATCAGGAACGGGATGGCGCCGATGCCGATGCGAAACAGCGTGCCGGCGGTGACCGATACCAGGAAGGTGCGGTAGCGCAGCAGCGTGAAGTCGATCAGCGGCGCCGGATGGTGCACCGCGTGCACGGCGTAGCCGAGCGCGGCGGCCACCCCCACGCCCAGCACGGCGAGCGGGACCGGCGCCGGCACCACGCCGCGCCCGGCGGTCTCGAAGCCGAACATGAGGCAGAACAGGGCCAGCCCGGACAGGGCGAAGCCGGCCCAGTCGAACCGCGCCTCGGTGGGTTCGCGCACGTCGTCGACGAACATCGTCACCAGGATGATGCCGGCGATGCCGAACGGGATGTTGATGTCGAAGATCAGCCGCCAGGAGAAATAGGTGGTGATGAAGCCGCCAAGCGGCGGTCCGACCACCGGGCCGATCAGCGCCGGCGTGGTCAGCCAGGCCATCGCGGCGATGAGTTCCGATTTGGGCACGCGGCGCAGTAGTAACAGCCGGCCGACCGGCACCATCATCGCCCCGCCCATGCCCTGCAGCACCCGGAACAGCACCAGCGCCGGCAAGGACTGCGCCGCGCCGCACAGCACCGAGCCGAGGGTGAACACGGCGATGGCGATGCGGAAGACGTTGCGGGCGCCGTAGCGGTCGGCCATCCAGCCGCTCGCCGGGATGAACACCGCCAGGCTGAGCAGGTAGGCGGTCAGCGCCACGTTCATGTTCACCGGCGCGGCACCGAAGGCGCGCGCCATGGTGGGCAGCGCGGTGGCGATGACGGTGCTGTCCACGTTCTGCATGAACAGCGCGCAGGCAACGATCAGCGCGGTGATGCGGATGCGGCGAAGCTCGGCCGGCCCGGGCGCCGCGCTGCCGGCCATGGCTGGCGCCGCTGGGGGCAGGCGGACGGCGTCGGGGTCGTTCATCCCGCCAGCATCGCGACTTTGCCGCGTCCGGCAAAGTCGCGATGCGGGGTGGGGCTGCGCGCGTCGGGCGGGCCGGTCAGGGCAGCAGGATGGTGCTGCCGGTGGTCAGCCGCGCCTCCAGCGCCTCATGGGCACGGGCGGCATCCTCCAGCGGGAAGGTCTGGTTCACCCGGATGTTCACCACGCCGCGCCCGACCACGTCGAACAATTCGCTGGCGGCGCGCTGCAGGTCGGCGCGCTTGGCGGTGTAGGTGGCCAGGCCCGGCCGGGTCAGGAACAGGCTGCCCTTGGCGCCGAGCAGGCCGACATCGATCGCCCCCACCGGCCCGGACGCATTGCCGAAGCTCACCATCATGCCGAGCGGCGCCAGGCTGTCCAGGCTGGCCATGAAGGTGTCTTTGCCGATGCTGTCATAGACCACCGGCACCATGGCCCCGCCGGTGAAGCGCCTGACCTCGGCGGCGAGGTCGGCATGGCCGACGATTACGTGGTCCGCGCCATGCGCCCGGGCGAGTTCCGCCTTTGCGTCGGTGGAGACCACGCCGATCACGGTCGCGCCGAGGGATTTCGCCCATTGGCACATGATCAGCCCGACCCCGCCGGCGGCGGCGTGCACCAGGATCGTCTCGCCGGGCTGCACCTTGTAGGTGCGGCGGAGCAGGTACTGGGCGGTGATGCCCTGCAGCATCATCGCCGCGGCGGTGGTGAAGTCGATATTGTCCGGCAGCTTCACCAGCCGGTCGGCGGCGATGACGCGCTCGGTGGAATAGGCGCCGATCGGGGCGGTGGCATAGGCGACACGGTCGCCGACGGCGACCTCGGTGACGTCCGGCCCGGTCGCGGTGACGGTACCCGCGCCCTCCATGCCCAGGACCGCCGGCAGGCCGGTTTTGTAGAGGCCGGTGCGGAAATAGACGTCGATGAAGTTCAGGCCGACCGCCGCATGGCGGACCAGCGCCTCGCCGGGTCCGGGGTCGGGCGTGGGCACGTCTTCCCAGCGCATGACCTCGGGGCCGCCATGGGCGTGAATGCGGATGGCCTTCGTCATGGGTTTTCCATCATGTCCAACGGTTGCAGGCACGCGGCGTTTATCATCGGAGCAGCCGGTCTGGAGCGGCCAGGCAATGGGTCTCAAGGTCGAGCAGGGTGCGCTTGGTGGGCAGGCCGTCGCCCCCGGAGTAGCCGCCGATCCCGCCCGCCGCCACCACCCGGTGGCAGGGGATCAGGATGGGGATCGGGTTGGCGCCGTTGGCGCCGCCCACCGAGCGGGCACTGCCGCCAGCCACGTCGGCGATCTCCTGGTAGGTGCGCGTCTGGCCGGGCGGGATCGCCTGCAGCGCCGCCCAGACGCGGCGTTGATACGGCGTTCCCTGGGGCGCGAGCGGCAGGTCGAAGATCAGGCATTGACCGTCGAAATAGGCGTGCAACTGGTCCCGCGCGCGGCGCAGCAGCGGCGTTTCGGTCTGGTCCCTGCCCCAGCCCCAGTCGAGCGCGACGATCCGCTCCTCGTCCTCGGAGACGGTGATGTCGCCGACCGGCGTATGAAGCGAAAGCTGTGGCATTCCGGCATCCTGAGCGGCACCAAGGGAGGATGGCACTGCCGCGCGGGCACGCTGTCAAGCCGTTGGGGCCGGTAAGCCGGCAGGTGAAACTGTTTGTTGCGGGACGATTGCCGGTCCGGCTTGCACGCGCCAGCGGAGAAGCGGAGAGAAGGCGCCGGCAGCGACGCGCAATCTGTTCATTTGCGCAGCGCCGTTGGTTCGATATCGAACTTCTGATGCGGGCGGCGTTTTCGCGCGCGGCCCCAGCCTGGGGACTCTCATGACCGATCACCGTCTGCCGGACGATCTTCCGCTCTATTTCGACGTACATATCTTCGTCTGCTGCAACCGCCGTCCGGAGGGGCACACGCGCGGTTCCTGCGCGGCCAGGGGCTCGGAGGAATTGCGGGACTATATGAAGGCGCGCGCGAAGGAACTCGGCCTGAAGGGCGTGCGGGTGAACATGGCGGGGTGTCTCGACCGCTGCGAGCTGGGGCCGTGCGTGGTGATCTATCCGGAGGGGGTTTGGTACAAGGTCGGGAGCCGGGCGGACGTGGATGCGGTGCTGGAGCGGCACGTGCGCGACGGCGGCCGCGTGCCCGAGCTGTTGCTCCCGGCCCGGTAGCGCCGTTGCGGGCGCGAGCATGACGACCGGGACAGGAGCGGCGGGCGCGACCATCTTCGCGGTGGCTTCCGGCGCCGGCCGCGCCGCCGTCACGGTGGTGCGGATCAGCGGGCCGCTCTCCGCCGGTCTGCTGGACGGGCTCTGCCGGCGCCGGCCGCTGCCGCGGGTCGCGGCGCTGCGAACCCTGCGCAGCCGTTCGGGGGATGTGCTGGACCGGGCGCTGGTGCTGTGGTTTCCCGCCCCGCGCAGCTACACGGGCGAGGACAGCGCCGAGTTGCACCTGCATGGCGGGCGCGCCGTGCTGGCTTCGGTCTGCGAGGCATTGCTGGAGGAAGGCGCCCGGCCGGCCGAGGCGGGGGAATTCACCCGGCGCGCCTTCCTCAACGGGCGGCTCGACCTGCTGCAGGCCGAGGCCATCGCCGACCTGGTGGAGGCGGAGACCGACGCGCAGCGGCGGCAGGCGCTGACGCAGATGGAGGGGGCGCTTGGCGCGCTCTACCGGGGCTGGGCCTCGCGCCTTATTGTCCTGTTGGCGGCGCAGGAAGCGCTCATCGATTTCCCGGACGAGGACCTGCCGCCCGAGGCGGCGGACGATTTGGGGTCCGATCTCGCGGCGCTGCGGGCGGAGATCGCGGCGCATCTCGACGATCACCGGTGCGGCGAGCGTCTTCGCGAGGGCCTGGTGTTCGCCATTACCGGGCCGCCGAACGCTGGCAAGTCCACGCTGATCAATGCGCTGGCCCGGCGGGAGGTGGCGATCGTCTCGCCGCACCCCGGCACGACGCGCGATGTGCTGGAGGCGCGGCTGGATATCGGCGGGGTGCCGGTGACGCTGCTGGACACCGCTGGGCTGCGCGAGACCGATGACCCGATCGAGGCCGAGGGCGTGCGCCGCGCGAGGGCGAGGGCCGCCGCCGCGGATCTGGTGATCGAGCTGGTGGATGCCACCGCTCCGGGGCCTGTTCGGGGCGCCGGTGCCGCCGGGGTGTTGCGCATTGCCACCAAGGTCGATCTGGCGCCGGTTCCGGCCGATGTGGATTTGGCCGTGTCCGCGCCCGCCGGCACCGGCATGGACCGGCTGGAGGAACGGCTGGCCGAGGTCGCCCGCTGGCTGACGGCGCGGGCGGGGCCGCCGCCGTTGACCCGGGCCCGCCACCGGGCGGCGCTGATGGAGGCAGCCGAGCGGCTGGCCGCGGCGATCGAGGCGAAGCTGCCGGAACTGCGCGGTGAGGATTTGCGGCTGGCTCTGCGCGCCATTGGGCGGGTGACGGGTCAGGTGGGGGTCGAGGATATTCTTGATTCCGTGTTCGGGCAGTTCTGTATAGGCAAGTAACGGGTCCAGGGGCCATGCCCCTGGTGGAGGTCCAGGAGGCAAAGCCTCCTGGCGGGGTCCGGGGCAGCGCCCCGGCCGGGAGGCGATGCCGTGGATGAATTCGTAGACGTAGTTGTCATAGGCGGAGGTCACGCCGGCTGCGAAGCCGCCGCCGCCGCCGCGCGCATGGGCGCACGTACGTTATTGCTGACCCACCGCCTCGCCACGATCGGCGAGATGTCGTGCAATCCGGCGATCGGCGGCATCGGCAAGGGCCACCTCGTCCGCGAGATCGATGCCCTGGATGGGCTGATGGGCCGGGCCGCCGATTTGGCGGGCATCCACTTCAAGCTGCTCAACCGCAGCAAGGGACCGGCGGTGCGCGGCCCGCGCGCCCAGGCGGACCGCGCGTTGTACCGCCGGGCCATCCGCAGGCTGCTGGAAGAGCAGCCGGGCCTGACGCTGCGCGAGGGATCGGTGGAAGATTTGGAGTTTTGTCGCGGCTTGCGTCTGGCCGCGGTTCTGTGCGCGGACGGCACGCGGATCGCCTGCGGGGCGGCGGTGCTTACCGCCGGCACCTTCCTGCGCGGCGTGATCCATGTGGGGCTGGACACCACGCCGGCCGGGCGTGTCGGGGAAGCTCCCTCCATCGGCCTCGCCGCCGCCCTGGCACGCCTGAATCTGCCGCTGGGGCGGCTGAAGACCGGGACCCCTCCCCGCCTCGATCGGCGCACGATCGACTGGGACGGCTTGCAGCCCGACCCTGGCGATGCCGAGCCGGAACCGTTCAGCGTGCTCACGGACCGGATCACCAATCCGCAGGTGAGTTGCCGGATCACCGCGACCACCCCGGCGACGCATGACCTCATCCGCGCAAACCTGACCGCCTCGGCGGTCTATGGGGGCCGGCTGTCCGGGCGGGGACCGCGCTATTGCCCCTCCATCGAGGACAAGGTGGTGCGGTTCGCCGCGCGCGAGCGGCATCAGATTTTCCTTGAGCCGGAGGGGCTGGACGACCCGACCGTTTATCCGAACGGCATTTCCACCAGCCTTCCCGCCGATATCCAGCAGGCGTTGCTGGCCACCATTCCGGGGCTGGAGCATGCGCGGATGCTCCGCCCCGGCTATGCCGTGGAGTATGATTATGTGGACCCGCGCGCCCTTACCGCCGCGCTGGAGCTGAAGCAGGCGCCCGGGCTGTTTCTCGCTGGCCAGGTCAACGGCACCACGGGCTATGAGGAAGCGGCGGCGCAGGGGGTGATGGCCGGCATCAACGCCGCGCGGCTTGCTTCCGGCGCGGCTCCGATCTCGTTGGACCGGGCGGAGGCCTATATCGGCGTGCTGATCGACGACCTGACGACGCAGGGCGTCAATGAGCCGTATCGCATGTTCACTTCCCGCGCGGAGTATCGGCTGTCGCTGCGGGTGGACAACGCTGATTTGCGCCTGACCGGGTACGGCATGGCGTGGGGGTGCGTGGGCGCGCGTCGCGCCGCCGCCTTCTCCGCCTATCGGTACGCCGTTGACGCCGCCTTGGCCCGCGCCCGCTCGGAGACGGTCGGATCAGCGGCCTTGCAGCTTCTCGGCGCGCCGGTTCGGGGGGATGGGCAGCCGCGTTCCGCCCTTGATCTGCTCGGCAATCCCCAGGTCGCGCGCGACCTGATCGAGGTGGTGTTTCCCTGGCTCGGCGATCTGCCGCCGCGAATCCGCACCCATCTTGAGGTCGAAGCCCTGTATGCGGGGTATCTGCCGCGCCAGGAGGCGGACATCCGGGCGTTCCGCCGCGAAGAATCGGTGCTGATTGAGGGCGATGTCGATTACGCCCAGGTCGGCGGCCTTTCCACGGAAATTCGGGAGAAGCTACAGGCCGCCCGCCCCGCCAGCCTCGGGGCCGCCGCCCGGCTGCAGGGCATGACCCCGGCGGCGCTGGCGGCGTTGATGGCGCATCTCCGTCAGACCAGAAGCGCGTGTTTCACGTGAAACACGCGCCAGGGGAGGTCGAGGGTGTTTCACGTGAAACACGGGAACGCCTCGCGGTGTATGTGGAGTCTGTTGCTGCGCTGGCAAAAGACGATCAACCTGATCTCGCCGCGCGACATCGAGCTGGTCTGGACCCGCCACATCGCCGACAGCCTGCAACTGGCGGCCCTGATCCCGCCGGACACGGACCGGGCCATCGATCTCGGCTCCGGCGCCGGGCTGCCCGGGCTGGTGCTCGCGATCGCCACCGGCATCCCCTTCGACCTCGTGGAGGCCGACCACCGCAAAGCCGCCTTCCTGCGCGAAGCCGCACGGCTCACCGGGGCGGCCGCGACGGTCCACGCGACGCGGATCGAAGCCGCGACGATTGCCCCCGCCCGCCTGGTCACCGCCCGCGCCCTCGCCCCGCTCGCGACTCTGCTGGGCTGGGCGTCGAAACTGCTCGCCCCCGGCGGCATTTGCCTGTTTCCGAAGGGCCGCGGAGCCGAAGACGAATTGACCGCCGCCGCCGCCCAATGGCAAATGCAGGTCCACAGGACAACCAGCCGCACCGACCCGTCCGCAACCATTCTCCGGATCAGCGAGATCTGCCCTGCCCATCGTTCCCCGTGAAGCCCTGCGCCCTGCCCCGGCCCCGGCCCCCGTCGCCATCCCCGCGCCGGTGCGCGACCGCCGCATTCTGGCCATCGCGAACCAGAAAGGCGGCGTCGGCAAAACCACGACCGCCATCAACCTCGCCACCGCCCTCACCGCCGTCGGCCAATCCGTCCTGCTGATCGACCTCGACCCGCAAGGCAATGCCTCCACCGGCCTCGGCCTCGGCCGCGACGATCGCGCCAACGGCACCTATTCCCTGCTGTCGCAGGAAAGCACGGCCGCGGAGGTCATCCGCAGCACAGCCGTCAGGAATCTCGGCATCGTTCCCGCCGAAACCGATCTGGCCGGCGCCGAAATCGAACTGGTCAACGAAGAACGGCGCGAGTTCCGCCTGCGCGACGCGCTGCGGACCGGGGACGCCACCATCCGCTACGACTACGTCCTGATCGACTGCCCGCCCAGCCTCGGCCTCCTCACCCTGAACGCCCTCGTGGCCGCCGACGCCGTCCTCATCCCGCTGCAGTGCGAGTTCTTCGCCCTGGAGGGCATCAGCCAGATCATCCGCACCATCGATCTCGTCCGCCGCGGCCTCAACCCGGGGCTGCGCCTGCAGGGAATCGTGCTGACCATGTTCGATCGGCGCAATAACCTGTCCGACCTGGTCGCCGCCGATGCGCGCGGATTCTTCGGCGATCAGGTCTACGAAACCGTCATCCCGCGCAATATCCGCGTCTCCGAGGCGCCCAGCCACGGTAAGCCGGTCATCGTCTACGACGCCCGCTCCCCGGGCGCCCAGGCCTACGTCCAGCTCGCCGATGAATTGCTGCGCCGCGACCGCCGCCCGGGCCGGGCCGCATGAGCCGCAAGGAGATCGGCCCCCGCCTCGGTCGCGGCCTGGCCGCCCTCCTCGGCGATCCGCCGCCCGCCGCCTTCGCCGACCCTGCCGGCTCGCGGCCGATCCCGGTGGAGTTCCTCTCCCCCGGCCCCTTCCAGCCGCGCGGCCCGATCGACCCCGACTCGCTCGCCGAGCTGATCGAATCGGTGCGCGCCCGCGGCATCCTCCAGCCCCTGCTCGCGCGCCCCGATCCGGACGCGCCGGACCGCTACCAGATCATCGCCGGCGAGCGCCGCTGGCGCGCCGCCCAGGCCGCCGGCCTGCACGAGGTGCCGGCCCTGGTGCGCGACCTGACCAACGCCGAGGCCATGGCCGCCGCCCTGGTCGAAAACCTCCAGCGCCAGGACCTGAACGCCATCGAGGAAGCCGAGGGCTACCGGCGGCTGCTGGAAGAGTTCGGCATGACCCAGGACCAGCTGGGGGAAGCCGTGGGCAAATCCCGCAGCCACGTCGCCAACACCGTCCGCCTCCTCAACCTGCCCCCCACCGTGCAGATCGAAGTCCGCAAAGGCGGCCTCACCGCCGGCCATGCCCGCGCCCTGCTCGCCCACCCCGACCCGAAAACCGCCGCCCTGGCGGTCATCGCCCGCGGCCTCAACGTCCGCCAGACCGAAGCCCTGGCGGGCCGGCGCGCCGACCCCACCCAGGCCGGGCCGCGCGTGTCCAGCAAGGACCCGGAAACTACCGCGCTGGAAGCTGAGCTTTCCGGGCGACTCGGGCTTAAGGTTGAGATCGCTTTCGATGGCAAGGCGGGCAGCGTGCGTATCCATTACCGCTCGCTGGATCAGTTGGATGGGATCGTGGCTTTGCTGAACCGGAGCTAGGCAGCGGGGGCTCCGCCCCTCGACCCCGGCAGGGGCTTTGCCCCTGCACCCCACCAAGGGCGAAGCCCTTGGAACCCCTGCTACCGCCTTCGGGCTAGAGCCGCTCTTTGAGCTATGCCGGCCAGGGCGTTGCGGGCGATGGTCAGGTCGGGGGCGCCGGTGCGCTTGCAGGCACGCTCCGCGTCCCAGAATCGCTGCGCCGCCCACTCCAGCGCCGGAAGTGCCCACAAGGTCAGCGCCAGCGAAAAGCCCGGCTGCCGGCGAACGAACACCGGCGGCCTTGCCGCCCTGGTCGCCTCCGCGGCCGAGATGCCGTCCGCCATCGCCGCCCGCGCCCGCTGCAGACGTTGCACATGGCCGAGCCCCGCCCGCGCCACCTGCACCGCCGCCGCCCCCTCGGCCAGCGCGAGTTCCAGTGCGCGGTCAGCCGCCGCCACCTCGCCCGCCGTCGCCGCGAACAGCGCATCCTCCAGCGACAGCCCCGCCAGGTCGCCGACGCATTCCCGCGCGGCGGCGATGTCCGCGCGCCCGCCGGGGCCGACGAACAGCGCCAGCTTCTCGACCTCGCTGACCGTCACCGCCCGGTCGGCGCCAAGCTGCCCGGTCAACCAGGCCAGCGCATCCTCATCTACCGTGACCTGCAGCGATGACAGCACGCCCCTTATGGTCTGCTCCAGCGCGCGTCCCTCGGCCGGATAACAGCCGATGGAAACCGCGTCGGCCAGCTTGTCGATCAGGGTGCGAAGCTTGGATTTCGTCTGCAGCCCCGGCCCTTCCAGGATCAGCAGCGCCTCCCCGGGTCCGGCCAGCGCCGCCTGCACCGGCGCGGTCGCCGCGTCGCCCACATCCCGCACCCGCACCACGCGCCGCCCGCCGCTCAGCGACAGCGCCGCCATCTCGGCCGGGATCGCGCCGGCGCCGTCGCGCTCCAGTTCCACCACCCGGAACGGGTCGTCGGCTGCGCCCGTCACCGCCCGCACCAGGCGTCCGGCCCGTTCGCGGATCAGGCCCACATCATCGCCGTAGAGCAGCACCGCCCGGGCGCGGCCGGGATCGCGCAGAAACGCCTCGGTGCCGCGCGGCTCCAGCTTCATGCGCCGCCGTTCTCCTGCCCGGCTCCTAGGCCGGGTGCTTCTCGAAATAAGTCGCGAGCTGCGCCGTGATCTGGTTCGCGACCTCATCGGTGATCCGGCGCTGCACCGTCTCGGTCTCCATGTCCTGGGCGAAATACTGCTCGTCGAACGTGTTCAGCCCGTCCACCGCCCGAGCGCTGCCGGTGGTGACCGTGGCACGCGCCGCATCGCGCTTCGTCAGCGTCCACTTCGCCTGGCCGACGAAGCGAACCCGGGTCACGGTGTTGTCGTGCTGAATCCCGATCGCGTCGGCGGCAAAGCTGAAGGAAACCGCGAGGTCGAAGCGCTTTGCCGGCGGCGCGTCGCCGTGGTCGAGGCGGGCCTGCAAGGACTGGCGCAACAACTGGCCGGCGCGCTCCGGAATGATCGCCACCGCGATCAGGCCCAGCCCTTCCCGCGCCGGCCCGGCCGCCGGCCCGTTACTGCCATAGAGGGGATGGAACCCGCAGCCCGGCAAGGCCAGCAATACCGGCCATCCGAGCAGGCTTCGCCGTCCGAGCGCGCGCCGCGCAACCATCATGCCCCCCGGGCTTCTGTTCCTCGAACTCATGCGGGTCCGGCCACCACGAAGTTGACGATGCGGTCTTTCACGTAGATGCGCTTGACCACCCGCTTGCCCTCCAACGCCCGCGCCACGTTCGGATCGGCCTCCGCCGTGGCAAGCACCTCCGCTTCCGTCGTGCCCGGCGCCACCGCCACTGTTCCGCGCAGCTTGCCGAGCACCTGCACGGCAATCGTCACCGTCTCCGCCGCCGCCAACGCCGCGTCCGATTCCGGCCACGGCAGATCGACCGCCAGCGTGCCGCCCGGGTGCAGGCGAGCCAGGATTTCCTCGGCCAGATGCGGCATCATCGGCGACACCAGCCGCGCCGCCATTTCCGCCGCTTCCCGGCGCGCCCAGCGCAGATCGTCCGTATCCGGCGCCTTCTCCGCATCGCCGATGGCGTTGGCCAGTTCGTACACCCGCGCCACCGCCACGTTGAACGCGAAGGACTCCAGGGCCTCCGTTACCGCCGCGATCGCGCGATGGGTGGCCCGCCGCAGCGTGCGGGACGCCGGACTGAACGAATCAGGAACATTGTCCGTCGCTGGCAGGGTGGCGACAGTCTCCGCCAGCCGGAACAGCCGCTGGGTGAACCGGTAGGCGCCCACCACCCCGGATTCGGTCCACTCCATGTCGCGATCCGGCGGATTGTCCGACAGGATGAACCACCGCGCCGTGTCGGCCCCGCAGCGATCGATGATCGCGCCGGGGTCCACCGTGTTGCGCCGGGATTTCGACATCGCCTCGACACGCCCGATGGTCACGTTCTCGCCGGTCTCGCGGTGCACCGCCGTTTGTTCGCCCTGCTTTTCAATCTCATCGGGGTACAGCCAGCGCCCATCCGCGCCCCGGTAGCTTTCGTGGGTCACCATGCCCTGGGTGAACAGGCCGGCGAAGGGCTCGTCCAACCCGACATGCCCGGTCGCCTTCATGGCGCGGGTGAAGAAGCGCGAATACAGCAGGTGCAGAATCGCGTGCTCGATGCCGCCGATATACTGGTCCACCGGCATCCAGTGGTCCGACCGCCGCCCGCGTCACCGGCTCGGCCGCGCGCGGGCTGCAGATAGCGGGCGAAATACCAGGAACTGTCCACGAACGTGTCGAACGTGTCGGTCTCCCGCCGGGCCGGCCGGCCGCAGGAGCGGGCAGGCCACGTGCTTCCACGTTGGATGGTGGTCGAGCGGATTGCCCGGCCGGTCGAACGACACGTCCGCCGGCAGCACCACCGGAAGCTCGGCTTGCGGCACCGCCACCACGCCGCAGGCCTCGCAATGGATCACCGGGATCGGGCAGCCCCAGTAGCGCTGTCGGCTCACGCCCCAGTCGCGCAGCCGCCAGTTCACCACCCCCTCGCCCACGCCCAGCCGCTCAAGCTCGGCGATGGCGGCCGGCTTCGCCGCCTCGGGCGCGGCCAGCCCGTCCAGGAAGCCGGAATTGGACCATCACGCCCGGCCCGTCATATGCCGTCGCGCCAATGGCGAAACCAGCCGGGTCCTCGCCCGGCGGCAGCACCACCGGCGGCACCTTCAGCCCGTATTTGCGGGCGAAATCCAGGTCGCGCTGGTCATGCGCCGGGCAGCCGAAGATCGCCCCGGTGCCGTATTCCATCAGCACGAAATTGGCGATCCAGACCGGGAACGTGGCGTCCGGCAGGAACGGATGGCGCACCCGCAGCCCGGTGTCGTAGCCGCGCTTTTCGGTGGCCTCGATCACCGCCTCGCTGGTGCCCATGCGCCGGCACTCGGCGATGAAAGCGCCTGCTTGCGCATCCCGCGCCGCGACCGCCGCGGCGATCGGATGCTCCGGCGCGATCGCCAGGAACGACATGCCGAACAGCGTGTCCGGGCGGGTGGTGTACACCTCGACGCTGTCGATGCCTGTCCGTGGGCGCGGCCAGGGCAAAGCGCAGCCTGCGCCCCCTCGCTGCGGCCGATCCAGTTCGCCTGCATCACCCGCACCCGCTCGGGCCAGCGGTCCAGCCCGTCAAGGGCGGCCAGCAGCTCGGGGGCGAACTGGGTGATTTTCAGGAACCACTGCGACAATTGCTTCTTTTCGACCAGCGCGCCCGACCGCCAGCCGCGCCCGTCGATCACCTGCTCGTTGGCCAGCACGGTGCCGTCCACCGGGTCCCAGTTCACCCAGCTTTCCCGCCGTTCCACCAGCCCGGCCGCCAGCATGTCGAGGAACAGCTTCTGCTGGTGGCCGTAATAGGCCGGGTCGCAGGTGGCGAATTCGCGCGCCCAGTCAAGCGACAGGCCCATGCGCTTCAGCTCGGCCCGCATGGCGGCGATGTTGTCCCAGGTCCACTGCGCCGGATGGGTGCGGCGTTCGCGCGCCGCGTTTTCGGCGGGCAGGCCGAACGCGTCCCACCCCATCGGGTGCAGCACGGCAAAGCCGCGCGCCCGCTTGTAGCGCGCCACCACGTCGCCCAGCGTGTAGTTGCGCACGTGCCCCATGTGGATCTTCCCGCTCGGGTACGGGAACATCTCAAGGACGTAATATTTCGGCCGTCCGTCCGACGGCACGTCCTCGACATGGAAGCTGCCGCGGCGTTCCCACTCGGCCTGCCAGCCTGGCTCGGCGGTGCGGAAATCGTAGCGCGGCGCATCGGCAGCGGGAGCAGTCACGGTCACAGTGTTCATCGGGCAATCTGTCGGTTTTGGCGTGCCGACTGTATCGGTCAGATCAGCGCCGACGGCAACCGTTGCGGCCGGGACGCGGCCCCGACCCTGACAGGGCTCCCCCTCCGCCCGCCCGCCTTAGTTCGAGACGGTTGCCTGCGAGCGCAACTCGCGCGCGCGGGCCAGCACCTTGTTTTCGATCTCGGTGGTGGTCGCCGGCGTCACCGGCGCGTCCACCCATTGCGCGCCCTGCTGCACCTGGCGGAACACGCTCACCCGCAGGCCGTCGGCGCGCAGTTGCCGGCCCAGGATATAAGCAGTCGCCTTGAAGCGCTCGCCGGGCGATGCCGGCGGCTGGTACCAGTCGGTGATGATCACCCCGCCGAACGGGTCCGCCGAGGCCAGCGGCATGAACGACAGCGTGTCCAGCGCCGCGCGCCACAGATACGCGTTCACCCCGAGCCCCGGGGTGCCGCCGCCTTCGTCGTGCGGCGACTTCGAATTCCCGAGCAGCACCATTCCGCCGCCGTTCCCCGCCCCTAACGGCCCGTTGTAGCGGGGGTCGTTGTACTCGTTCTGGGCCACCGGGGTCGTCTGGCATCCCGCCACCGTCACGGCAAGGGCGAGCAGCACGGGGACGAGCTTCAGTGTCGGGGTCATGCACAGCCTGTCTGAAGGGAGGTGGCCGGGAGCAATACAGGACCGCCGCCGTTGCGCCAATACCCGCGCCGACCGCATGTGGGCGCCATTCAAAAAGAAAGGAGGGCGGTGGAACCACCGCCCTCCCGCCCGGACCGCGAGGTCCGGGAAACGCCGAAGCCGAAATCCGCTTACCAGGCCACCCGGGTGCCGAGGATCAGCGACTGCGCCTGGGTGTTGTTGTGCGTCAGATACGGCCCGGTGCTGGCGCTGCCCGCTGCACCGGCCAGCAGGTCCACGCCGGACTGATGCTTGTCGCCGTACAGATAGCTCACGAAGGTATAGAGACCGGGTGCCAGGGTGAGCGTGCCGCCCGCCGCCAGACCGGACTGGTTGAACGTCTTGCCGACGCCGTTGGCCACGGTCGAGTTCCAGTAGCCGGCTTCCTGCACGTTGAAGTAGGAGGCGCCGACGACCGCCGAGCCGAACTGGTAGGACGAGCCGACGATCCAGGCAAACGCCTCGTGCCCGCCCTGCGGCTGCGGCGCCCAGTTGGTGTTGAACTGGCCGTAATCGATGTGGCCACCGACCGCCAGGCCGCCGAAGGTGACCTGCGCGCCCGAGTCGAACACGGCGAGGTTGTTGTACAGCGCCTGTTCCGAGGTGGGCTCGGTGCCGTCATAGGCAACGTGGCCCGCATACATGCCGCCGAGCGTCGCGGCGATGCCCACCGGTCCGGTCGCGGTGCGGAACCGCACTACGCCGTCGACGATGTTGCGGTTGCGCTTGGTCTCGGCGCCGACGCTGGTCGACGACGTATTGTCGCAGCCGACGCCGCTGGTGGTGGTGTTGGCGTAGGAGCAGTTGCCGATGCCCGGGCTCACGTTGCCGCTGTCCGGCGCGAACGACACGCCGAAATCGACCAGGTTGGCGAATTTCGGCGACAGGTAGACGATCTTGTTCGGGGTGTACAGCGCGCTGATATCCGGGAACGGATAGGCCGGCTGCGAACCGCTGGTGGTCGGGTAGGCGGCGTAGATGTTGGAGTTCCAGCCACCGTCGTCGAAGTTTTCGAAGGTGCCGGTGATGAACAGCGAGGTCGGCTGGTCGGTCGAGCCGACGCGGACGAAGCCGAAATTATCGGCGCCGATATAGGCCGTCTCGCGCCGGTAGTACAGCTCACCGCGGGTCACGTTGGCGCCGCCGACCGAGCCGTTCGCGCCGCCGCCCGGGGCCGCACCGTTATCCGCGCGGATTTCGAGGAACGCGCCGTATTTCAGCCCGTTCGCCGCCACCGCGTCCATGCTCGGAAACAGCCGCGCATATTCGCCGATGCCGTACGAAGCGAGCTTGGTGTTCGCCGCCGTTCCGGGGCTCTTCGCGGTGCCCTCGATATAGCCCGGGTTCTGGCCGCTGTCGGCGCCGACGCCGGCATAGACCACCAGGCGCCCGCCCAGACGCACCGAGTAGCTGCCGGGCGACAGCGGCGGCCCGAAGCCCGGAATGTCGGTGCCAACGGCGCCAGGGCTGCCGTACACGGGAATCGTCGAGGTCGGCGTCCCCGGATTGGCCGTGTTCGTCGTATTAACAAGCTGGGCGCTGGCGACACTCGCCAGGCCAACCGTACCGCTCAGCACGGCCACACTGGCCAGCAGGAGCTTGCGCATCTTATCCTCCTCATGTCGCCGGCGCGCCGGCGGTAATGGCAGATCCCGTCCCGTTTCGCGCGGATTCCACCGAAAACCGATGGCCCCCGCAACGGGAGGGGTAGCCGGACCTCTCAGAGTATTGACGAGCCCTTCATCCGGCCGCAACCGCAACAACAAGCCGCCATGGCATTTCCGAAACACTGTGGCCGCAGAGACACAAACCGCTGTGGACAAAGTCACTCCAGCGCCCCAATTGCCCCTGCCCCGGCGCAGCCCGGCAGTCGCCGCACCGTCCGCCCGTCGATCCCGCCCAATGCCGCCACCCCCCAAAAGCCGCGTCGCGCCAGCAGCCCCCAGCGGCACGGCCCCAGCGGCGGCGCGCCGGGATGGCTCGCGGTGGCGAAAGCGGGCGACAGGAACGCCAGCGCCCCGGCCCGCCGTGCCCGTCGCAAATCGGCCACACCATGTGCCGAACTGGTCACGGCCTGCAGATACCGGGGGGCCGCCGCCGGCCACCGGCCGCCGCGCAGGTGCAGCCCGGCGCCGAGGCAAGCCGCCAGCCGCCAGTCCGCGGCCACCGACAGCGCCAGTCCGCGCGCCCGGCACAGCCGCGCCAGCGCCCGCCCCAACGCCACCCGGTCCGCCGCCATCCCGTCATGCCGCAGCACCACCCCGCCCAGCCCGCGCGGCAGCCGCGCCGCCGCTGCCAGCGGGTCGGGCAGTCGCTGCGCGTCGGTGAACAGCCACAGCACCGGCGGCGCGGGGAAAATGCCGGACCGCCGCTGTCGCGACTTGACCGCGCGCGCCCAGGCGACAAGCCTTCCGTCCATGTCCGAACTCTCCCCGCCCGAGATCGCCGCCAATCTCGCTCGCGTGCGTGACCGCATGGCCGCCGCCGCCCGGCAAGCCGGCCGCGATCCGCAGGATGTCACCCTGGTCGCCGTATCGAAAACCCATTCCGTCGATTCGGTGGTCGCGGCCCTCGGCGCCGGCCAGTTTGTGTTCGGTGAGAACCGCGTGCAGGAAGCCGCCGCCAAGTTCCCCGCCCTTCGCCCCGCCCATCCGCGCCTGCGCCTGCATGTCATCGGCGGGCTGCAGACCAACAAGGTGCGCGAGGCGGTGCGGGTGGCGGATGTGATCGAAACGCTCGACCGTCCCCGGCTGGCCGAGGCGCTGGCGGAAGCCATCCAGAAGGAGGGCCGCACGCCTGACCTACTAGGTACAGGTGAATGTCGGCGACGAGGCGCAGAAATCCGGCATTCCCCGCGCCGGGGCGGATGCGTTCATCATCGCCTGCAAGGCTCGTTTCGGCACCGCCCTGGTCGGGCTGATGTGCATCCCGCCGCTCGACGCCGACCCCGCCCCGCATTTCGCCTGGCTGGCGGACCGGGCCGCCCGGCACGGGCTGCGGATCGTTTCGATGGGCATGTCCGCCGACTACGAAACCGCCATTTCCCAGGGGGCCACGCATGTGCGCGTGGGCTCGGCCATTTTCGGGAGCCGGACCTAGGCAGGCAAGGCCAGGGGTTCTGCCGCTGGCCTTGCCTGCCTTACGAGCCGACGCCGCGTATTTTCAATAACGGCAGAAAATCCTCGTTGTATTCGGAACTCTGGCGATCGGCCGATGATCGGGACATTGGAGCACACCCAGCTTTTGGTCATCCCCACATTGGAATTGGGCATGATCACTATCGTTGCCGGCGATTTTAATTTTGATTTCGCCCGCGGCAGAACACTGGTAACTTGGACCACTTGCCTGGTCGATGGCAGTCCCCGGCACGACGATGGTATTTCCCGGTTGCACGTAAATCGGTTGCGTATACCCCCTGTTGGCCAGCGCGCCTTGCGTCTGGCCAAAGAAGCGCTGCTGCGAAAAGAATCCAGCAGAAACCATTTAAAATTCTCGCACGCGAAGCGGTCGGTGCCGGCCTCATTGACATTGCTCCCTTCCTTTTTGAAACCAATTTCATTTTGCACAAACCGTTCTTCCTTTTCAAGGACCACACGAGCCCGCCACGTCGCCTGATCGGGCGACCCGCACGCGACGGCGCACCGCGTGCCGAGCCCGGGCCCTGCGCCGCGCCTTCACCTGACGGCGCTTGCGCGCCCCCCCGGCCACGGCGTATCCGTCCGCGCCGGTCTCCCGGCAGCAGGAGACGATGAATGATCCGAGTTACAGTGCGAAACGTCGTCCGATGATCGTCGCGTCCACGGCCGCCGCACCGGCGAAGCTGCGTGCCGGCGCGTTGCTGGGGGTGCTCGGCATCGTTTACGGCGATATCGGCACCAGCCCGCTTTACGCTTTCAAGGCCAGCCTCGACCATTTCACCGAGGGCGGCATCAGCAGCGCGGAAGTGCTCGGCATCCTGTCGATGATCTTCTGGTCGCTGGTGCTGATCGTAACGGTCAAATACGTGCTGCTGGTCATGCGCGCCGATAACCGGGGCGAGGGTGGCATCATCGCCCTGATGGCCCTGGCCCAGCGGGTGTCCGCCGACGCGCGGATGCGCAACGTGCTGGCCCTGGTCGGCATCAGCGGCGCCTGCCTGTTCTTTGGCGACGGCGTGATCACCCCGGCCATTTCGGTGCTGTCCGCCGTCGAGGGGCTGGAGATTGCCACGCCGCAACTGACCTCGTTCGTGTTGCCGGTCTGCGCCGTCGTCATCGTCGTGCTGTTTGCCCTGCAGTGGAAGGGAACCGACACGGTCGGCCGCCTGTTCGGCCCGGTGATGATGGTGTGGTTCCTGGCCATCGGCGCGCTCGGCCTGCTTGCGGTGCTGCGCAACCCCGCCGTGCTGCCCGCCCTTTCACCCGCCTATGCGGTCGATCTGGTGCTGGAGCAGCATTGGGTGGCGTTCTTCACCCTCGGCGCCGTCGTGCTCGCCGTCACCGGCGCCGAGGCGCTGTATGCCGATATGGGCCATTTCGGCCGCCGGCCGATCCGGCTGGCCTGGTCGTTCTATGTGCTGCCCTCGCTGGCGCTCAATTATTTTGGCCAGGGAGCGCTGGTGCTGAGCGACAACAAGGCGGTGGAAAACCCGTTCTACCTGCTCGCGCCCGAATGGCTGCGCCTGCCGCTGGTGGTGCTCGCCACCGCCGCGACCGTGATCGCCAGCCAGGCGGTTATCTCGGGCGCCTATTCGATGACGCGCCAATGCGTGCAGCTCGGCTTCCTGCCGCGCATGACGGTGAGCCACACCAGCGCCACCGAGGAGGGGCAGATCTACGTGCCCCAGATCAACACCGCGCTCGCCGCCGGGGTATTGCTGCTGGTGTTCAGCTTCCGCACCAGCGATTCGCTCGCCGCCGCCTATGGCATCGCGGTCACCGGCACGTTTCTGTGCACCTGCTTCCTGGCCGCGGTGGTGTTCCGCCGCCAGTTCGGCTGGTCCCGCGGGGCGGTGCTGGCCGTGTTCGGCGCCCTGTTCCTGCTGGACCTGGTGTTCTTCACCGCCAACATGGTGAAGGTGCCCGAGGGCGGCTGGGTGCCGCTGGCGCTCGGCCTCGTCCTCATCGCCGTCATGACCTCGTGGAAGCGCGGCCGCGACCTGCTGCTGACGCGCTGGAAGCAGGACAGCCTGCCGCTGGCCAGCTTCCTGGCCCGGCTGCCGCAGTCGCGCACCGTGCGGGTGCCGGGGCTGGCGGTGTTCCTCACCGGCAACCCGGATTTCGTGCCCGGCGCGCTGCTGCACAACCTCAAGCACAACAAGGTGCTGCACGAGCGGGTGCTGTTCGTCACCGTGCTCAACGTGGACCTGCCCGACGTGCCGCAGGCCGAGCGCACCAGCGTCGAGGAACTGGCGCCCGGCATCCACCGGGTGGTGACCCGCTACGGCTTCATGGAAAGCCCCAACATCCCGCGCGACCTCGGCGAGTTGCGGGCCAAGGGCGTCGATTACGATCCGATGCAGGCCAGCTACTTCCTCGGCCGGGAGACCCTGGTGCCGGCGATGGTGCCGAAAATGCCGATCTGGCGGCTCTGGCTGTTCCTTGTGATGGCGCGCAACGCCGTGTCGGTCACCGAGTTCTTCCGCATTCCCAGCGACCGGGTGGTCGAACTGGGAATGCGGGTGGCGATCTGAGAGGCAACGCCCCGGCTCAGGCCGCCTTGCGCCGGCCGGTGGCGTAGGCCCGGCACGCCTCGCCGAAGGCGCGGAAGATCGCCATGCTGTCCACGTTGCCGGCGTAGTGCCATTCCGGATGCCATTGCACGCCGATCGCCCAGCCCGGCGTATTCACCACCCGTACCGCCTCGATCGTGCCGTCCGGCGCGAGGCCCTCCACGGCCAGCCCCTCGCCCGGCCGGTCCAGCCCCTGCTCGTGCAGCGAGTTCACCAGAATCTCGGTCTTTCCCAGCAGGCTCGCCATGTGTCCGGACAGCCGCACGGTGTGCTTGGGCCGGTAGCAGTGCTCCACCGGTCCGGGCCCGGCGCTGTGGTCCAGCCGGCCGGGCAGGTCCTGCACCTGCTGGTGCAGGGTGCCGCCGAGTGCGACGTTCAGTTCCTGGATGCCGCGGCAGATCGCCAGCACCGGCAGGCCGCGCGCCAGCGCCGCGCGGATCATCGGCAGGGTGGTGTTGTCGCGGTGCGGGTCGTGCGAATTGGGCGTCAGCGACTCCGTCACGCCGTAGCGGTGCGGCTCGACATTGCTCGGGCTGCCGGACAGCACCAGCCCGTCCAGCCGGTCCAGCAACGCGAGCATTCCCTCGCCGACCGGCGGCAGCAGAATTGGCATGGCCCCGGCCCCGCCGATCACGGCGGCGCCGTAGCGCGACGGCGTGGCGTGCTGGATATGGCCACGCAGTTCCACGGTGCAGGCGGGAATTCCGACGACAATACTCATGGCAACACACATCCTCGATCGACCGAAAACAATATAGAACGCGCGGCGCATGGGGAGGGGAGGCATTGCGGCATGGCCGTTGCCGCCTGCCGGGTCGCGCGTCGCGAGCATACCAGTTTCCGAGCCCCCCAGCTTCCGAGGCCCGATCATGACCCTTCGCATCACCGCGCTGGCCCTGCTCTGCCTGGCCGCCGCGCCCGCCCCCGCCCCCGCTCCTGCTCCGGCGCTACCCGGCGGCATCGATCTGCGCCTGCCGGTGCCGGGGGCCTGCATCTCCTCGCCGTTCGGTGCCCGCCGGGCCGTCGGTCCGCACGCCGCCCTGTTCCATAATGGCGTGGACCTGCCCGCCGCCGCCGGCACCTGGGTCGGCGCCGCCGCTGCCGGTCAGGTCGTGGCGGTGCGCCGCCTGGGCTCTTCCGGCCTGGAACTTGACATCATGCACGGACCGGCCGGCCAGGGTTTCATCACCCGTTACGCCCATCTCGGCAGCATCGCCCCCGCCATCGCCGGCGGTGCCGGGCGGGTCGCGGCCGGCGAGCGCATCGGCCGGATCGGGCGCTCCGGGATAACCTACGGCACCCATCTGCATTTCGAGCTGCACCTTGAGGGGCACCCGGTCGATCCGGCGCCGTATCTGAATATAAAAAGTTGCGGAACGTAACTTTACCTCTGGTTCATAGCTGCCATGCATGCTACGCGCCAGTCATGCAGAATCCGGTTCGGCTTGCAACGATTGTGATCCCCGCCCTCGCCATGCTGGCGGCGCATGCCGCGATGGCGGCCCCGCCCTGTTCGGACATGCTCATGCCGGTTCCCGATCTGAAGGCGGTCGGCCGCGGCTTCGTTCCGGGCGGGCATTCCGGCCTTGACCTGCTGGCCCCGCAGGGCTCCCCGGTGCGGGCCGCCGCTGCCGGCACTGTCATCTTCGCCGCCCGTTTTTTCGGCTACGGCAACATGGTCGATGTCCGCCACCCGGACGACATCGTCACCCGCTACGCGCACCTGTCCGCCTTCGCCCCCGGCCTGCACCCCGGCAGCGTGGTCGGCGCCGGCTCCCTGCTGGGCAATGTGGGTGCGACCGGCCACGCCACGGCGCCGCATCTGCATTTCGAGGTCCGCGTCGACGGCCAGGCCGTCGATCCGAAGCCGGCGCTGGCGCTGGCCGCTTGCCAGCACGTGCCGGATTCGCGGGAGCCGATTGAGGAGGCGCGGGCGCCGGAGGCGGGCGGCTGGGCCAGGTGAAGGAAGGCCAGGGCTCTGCCCTGGACCCGCCAAGGGCCGAGAGGCCCCTGGACCCCGCTCATTTAGGGCTTTGCGAATAGGGGGGTGAGGAGGGGCCGCAGCATCTCCTTACCCCCCCTATTCGCAAAGCCCTTAAAACGAATGGGTTCTAAGGGCTCCGCCCTTAGCGGGTCCAGGGTAGAGCCCTGGCCTTCCTTACCCCGGCCCCGGCAGCACCAGCCGCGTCGGCCGCCCCCACCGCACGCGCCCCGGCGTGTAGCAGGCCGGGCAGGCCGGTTCCCAGCTTTCCTGCACTGTGCCGCAGGCCTCGCAGCGCCAGGCCGAGTCGGGTTCCGCGGCGGCTGCCTGCCGCAGGGCGTCGCGCTGGGCGATGCGGCCTTCCTCGATGTCGCCGCGTTCCGCCGCCTCGATGTCGGCCAGCAGCAGCCAGAGCCGTTTCTGGGTCAGGCCGGCGCGGCGGGCGGACTCGGCGTGCCGGTGGGCCGTCGCCGGCATGCCGGCGGCCAGGGTTTCGCTTGCCAGCAGGAAATGGCTTTCCGGGTCGGTCGGATTCCGCTCGGCCAGCCGCGTGGCCGCCTTCACCCGTTCCATCAGGTCGGTCAGCGGCGCCAGCGCGAACGCCGCGAGTTCAGGGTGGGGAAACCGCGTCCAGGCCTGCTGCACCACGTCCTGTGCGCGCGGTTCGCGGCCGGCGCGGCGCAACAGGCCGGCATAGAGCAACGCCGCCGGAGTCAGGCCGGGATTGGCCTTCCAGGCGTGGCGGGCGAGCTTGGTCGCCTGCACCGGATCGCCCTCGGCGGCCGCCGCGGCGATGGCGAAGTCGGCCTCCGGCGCGTCGGGACCGGCCAGCGCCAGGGCCTGCGACCAGTCGCCGGTGCGGATGGCGAGGTGCGTCCGCTCGTCGCGCAGCCAACTGCCGCCGGGATGCACCGCCTCGGCGCGGCGGGCGATGTCGGCGGCGGTGTCCCACGCCTCGCGGGCCAGCGCCTGACGGAACAGCCCGCGCAGGCCGATGAAGGCGGAATCCTTGCGCTCGGCCATGGCTTCGTAGATCTGCTCGGCCGCCTCGTCGTCGTTGGCGAGGCGTTGCGCCTCGGCGGCCAGCAGCAGGGTTTGCGGCGTGTCGCCCAGCAGGCGCCTTGCCCGCTCGGTCTCGCGCTGCGCCTCCTCCGCCTCGCCGGCGGCCAGCGCCACCAGGCTGCGGCTGACCGCGTCGTCGCCGGTGGCGCGGCGGCGCTGCGCCTTCCAGCCGCCAAGCCGGCCCCGCAGGTGCAGCAGCCCGATCAGCAGGCGCAGCACCAGGTGCACCGCCAGCACGAACCCTGCCAGCACGGCGACGGCGACCGGTGCCGAGGTTTCGAACGAGACGCCGGAAATGGTGCCGCTGACCTGCCCCGGCAGGCCGGATACCCACCAGGAGACCGCGACCACGACGGCGGCGACGATGACGAAGAGGATGGCGCGGATCATCAGGAACGCGCCAGTGCGGCCAGCGCCGCTCGTGCATCAAGCAGCGCCTGCGCCTGCTCCCGCCAGCCTGCCATGGCTTTCGCCGCGGCCGGATCGAGCGGGTCCAGCGCGGCTACCGCGCCGGCGAGGTCGCCGGCATCGAGCTTTGCCTGCGCCTGCGCCAGCACCCGCGAAACGGGCTGACCGACCAGAACCTTCTCACCCTCCTGGATGGTCGCCAGCGTCTGCACCTTCTGCCACATGCGCTGCGTCATCGGCAGCGCGGTGCCGGTGGGGTCGCTGGCCTGCGTGGCGGCGCTGGCGGCGGCCGGGAATGACAGGCGCAGCGACGCCTCGGTGGGCGGATTGACCAAGGCGAATTTGGCCAGCGCGGCCGGCGCGCCGGGGATGTCGCCCAGCTTCTGACCGGACTCCAGGGCCGTGCGGGCGGCCTGCAGACG
Source organism: uncultured Alphaproteobacteria bacterium (assembly GCA_963709085.1). GTDB lineage: Bacteria > Pseudomonadota > Alphaproteobacteria > Acetobacterales > Acetobacteraceae > Rhodovastum. The sequence goes on along the minus strand of CAVPVB010000007.1, from coordinate 89,319 downwards.
CGCCGCGCGGGCGGCGCCGGTGCTGATCGCCTGCTCGGCGCGGGCGACCCGCCGCTCCAGGGTCTGCAGCCGGGTCGCCAGGGATGCTTCGGTGGCCGGCGCAGCCTCGGCCGAACCGGCGGGCGGTTCCGGCGGCGGTGGCTCCGGCGCGGGGCGCTGCTCAAGTGCCGTCAGGCGCTGGCCCAGCGTGCCAATGCGCTCATCCGGCGCGGGGGCGGGCCGCTGCTCGAGCGCCGCGAGGCGCTGTTCCAGCGGGCCGATGCGGTCGTCGGGCGCGGCAACGGGCGCGGGGATGGGGCGCTGTTCGAGTCGCGCCAGCCGCTGCTCCAGGGCGCTGAACCGTCCCTCGGTCGCGGCCACGGGAGGCGCGACGAAAGACGGCAATCCGATGCGGGCGGCGATTTCCTGCTGCTGCCACCACAGCCAGCCGCCGCCGGCCGCGCTGGCCAGGAAGCCCAGCACGACAAACGCGCCGGGCAGGATTCGCCGGGGCGGTGCGGGCGGCGGCAGCGGGGGCAATTTCGGCCCGCTCGCCCTGGGCAGCCCGGCGGACCCTTTGCGCGGTGGATTCCCCCGGGGGGCGAGATCGATCATGGCAAAAGCCCTAACAATTCGTCCTGGTTGGGGGCCGCGGCGACGCGGATGGCGTGCCACGGCAGGGATTCCAGCGCGGCAGCGGCGGCGGGCGAGATCGCCAGGGCGTCGATCGGGGTGAACAGCGCGGCCGGCAACGCGGCGGCGGCGGCCACGAAGGCCCGCGCGGTGGCCGGGGAAAAGAAGAGCGCATGGGTGACCTCGCCGCCCCGCAAGGCCGCCGCCGCCGGCTCCGGCAGCGCCGGCACCGGACGGGCGGCATAGGCGGTGCGGTGCACCACGGTGAATCCGGCCCCGCTCAGCGCCCGAGCCAGGGCGCGCCCCTCGCCCTCCTGGCTGGCCAGCAGCAGCGGCAGCCCGGCGGGATCGCAGACCCGCGCCGCCAGTTCGGCCAGCGCGTCCGCATCACGTCCGGCGCTGTGCACCATTGAGAAGCCGTGCGCCCGCCCCTTCGCCGCGGTGGCGTCGCCCACCGCCAGCAGCGGCAGGGCGCAATGCCCGCGCAGCACCGCGAAAGCGTTGCCGCTGGTGACCAGCACGGCCTGGAGTTCACCGGGCGGCGGCAGATCGGCGGCAACCGGCACGATCTCGATCGCCGGTGCTACCACCGGCGTGCGCCCCATTTCGACCAGCCGGCGCGCCGTCTCCGCCGCGCCGGGCTGGGGCCGGGTCACCAGAACCGACATGCTCAGGGCCGCCGGGCGGGATGGCTCATCCGGCGAAGATGTCGGCCGGGCTGCCGGCGCGCAGGTTGCGGCCGAGCTCCCGGCCGATCTGCGCGGCGTCCGCCTGCGTCCCGCTCAGGGTCAGTTTGAGCAGGAAGCTGCCGTCGGCGCGCGCCACCAGGCCGGTGACGTGCAACTCGCCGGTGGCCGGATCGAACCGGGCATAGGCGCCGATCGGCGTGCGGCAGGTGCCGTCCAGCTCGCCGAGCAGGGCGCGCTCGGCTTCCGCCTCCGCGCGCGCCGCCTTGTCCTCGATCGCCGCCAGCAGCTCGAGCAGGCCGGGATCGTCCGCGCGCGCGGTCACGCCGACGATGCCCTGGCAGGCCGCCGGCAGCAGCACGTCGTGGTTCAGCACCACCGAGGCGTGCTGCTCGAGCCCGAGGCGGCGCATGCCGGCCAGCGCCAGCAGCGTCGCGTCGAACGCTCCGTCGCTGATTTTGTCCAACCTTGTCTGCACGTTGCCGCGCAGGGTGGTGACCGTGAGGTCCGGCCGCGCATGCAGCAATTGCGACTGCCGGCGTACCGAGCTCGACCCGATCACCGCGCCCTGCGGCAGCGCCGCCAGCGGGTTCGCCGGGTCGGCCGGGCCGCAGGCCTTGCCGAGGATCAGCGCGTCGCGGTTGTCCTCGCGCTTGAGCGTGGCGGCCAGCACGATGCCCGGCGGCAGCTCGGTCTCGAGGTCCTTCAGGCTGTGCACCGCGAGGTCGATGCGGCGGTCCAGCAGGGCCTCGTGGATTTCCTTGGCCCACAGCCCCTTGCCACCGATATCGGCCAGCCGCTGGCCGCTGGCCTGGCTGATATCGCCGGTGGTCTTGATGATGTGCTCCTGCAGCACATCTGCGGCGCGCAGGCCGGGGCAGACCTCGCGCAGCGTCGCCATGAAGGCGCGGGTCTGCACCAGTGCCAGCGGCGAGCCGCGGGTGCCGACCCGCAACGGCAGGTCGTGCGTGTGCGGCTTGACCTGCACCCGGGGAGATTCACCCGCACCGGACCCCTGGGCCGGTTCAGGATGCGCGGCAGGCCGCGCGACGGAAGGGACGTCGTCCATTAACCTATCCTAGAACCGAGCCATGACCGATTGGAAGCTTGTGTAATGCTGGAGGGCAATGGAGTGTCAAGGCCCGTTGTCGCAGTGGAGAGTTCCTGCGACGAGACCGCGACGGCGGTGCTGGCCCCGGACGGGACCATCCTGGCCGAGGCGGTGCTCAGCCAGTCCGCGCATGCGCGCTATGGCGGCGTGGTGCCCGAGATCGCCGCCCGCGCCCATCTGGCGCACCTGCCTGGGCTGATGGACGAGGTGATGGGCCGCGCGGGGCTGCGTTACGCCGGGTTGGGCGGCGTGGCGGCGAGCAGCGGGCCGGGGCTGATCGGCGGGCTGATCGTCGGCAGCAGCTTCGCCAAGGGCATCGCGCTGGCCCATGATCTGCCCTTCGTGGCGGTGAACCACCTGGAGGCGCATGCGCTGACGCCGCGTCTGCCGGGGCTGGTGGAAGGCGGGGCGCCGTTCCCCTATTTGCTGCTGCTGCTGTCCGGCGGGCACTGCCAGTGCGTGGCGGTCGAGGCGCTGGGCCGCTATGTGCGGCTCGGCACCACGATCGACGACGCGGTCGGCGAGGCGTTCGACAAGGTGGCGAAAATGCTCGGCCTGGGCTGGCCCGGCGGCCCGGCGCTGGAACGGCTGGCGACCGAGGGGGATGCCGGCCGGTTTGCCTTCCCGCGCCCGCTGCGCGGCCGGCCGGGCTGCGATTTCAGCTTCTCCGGCCTCAAGACGGCGGTGGCGCAGGTGGTGGCCGCCTATCCGTCCGGCCCGCTGCCCGGGCGCGATGCCGCCGATATCGCCGCCTCGTTCCAGCATGCGGTGGCCGAGGTGATGGCCGACCGCGCGGCGCACGCACTGGCGGCATTCAGCCAGCGCAACCCTGAGGGGCGGCTGCTGGTGGTCGCCGGCGGCGTCGCCGCCAACCAGGCGGTGCGCGCGGCGCTGCAGCGGGCGGCGGCATCGCGCGGCTTCGGCTTTGCCGCTCCGCCGCTGCGCCTGTGCGGCGACAACGCGGTGATGGTCGCCTGGGCCGGGCTGGAGCGCCTGCGCGCCGGGGCCATGTCCCCGCTCGACCATGCGCCACGGCCGCGCTGGCCGCTCGATGCGCCCGACATGGCCCCCGACTTGGCGTTGACATGCTAAAGGCTGCGCGGATGAAGGACGCATTATGAACTACCGGCACGCCTTCCACGCCGGCAATTTTGGCGACTGCATGAAGCACGCGCTGCTGGTCTGGCTGCTGCGCGCCCTGCAGCGCAAGCCGGCCGGCCTGTTCGTGCTGGACACCCATGCCGGCGCCGGCCGCTATGATTTGTCCGCCGGCCCGGCCGAACGCACCGGCGAGTGGCGCGCCGGCATCGCCCGCCTGCTCGACGACCCGCCAGAGGCGCTCGCCGATTATGTGTCGCTGGTGCGCGATTGCGGCCTTTACCCCGGCTCACCGGTGCTGATCGAGGCGATGCTGCGCCCGCAGGACTGGCTGACCTGCTGCGAGTTGCACCCGGAGGACCACGCCACCCTGCGCGTCACCATGGCCGGCGGCAAAACGTCCGTACACCGGCGGGATGCCTGGGAGGCACTGGGCGGTCTGCTGCCGCCACCGGGCGGGCTGCGCCGGGCGCTGGTGCTGATCGACCCGCCCTACGAGGCGACGGACGAATTTTCCAGCCTCGCCGCCGGCCTCGCGCGCGGCCATGCCCGGTTTCCCACCGGGGTGTTCGCCGCCTGGTACCCGATCAAGCACCGCGCCCCGGTGCGCGCTTTTCGCCTCGCCCTGCGCGATAGCGGCCTGCGTGACATCGTGGCGGCCGAACTCTGGCTGCGTGAGCCGCTCGATGCGGCGCGGCTGAACGGATGCGGGCTGCTGGTGGTGAACCCGCCTTTCGGCTTTACCGCGGCGGCCGAGCCGATCCTGGCCGCGCTGCTGGCGCGGCTGGGCACCGGCGAGGCGGGGCAGGGATTCGCGGTGGAGCGTATTGCCGATGAGTGATCTGGCCGTGGTGGGCGCTGGTGCCTGGGGTACCGCGCTGGCCATCCAGGCCGCCCGGGCCGGGCGGTCCGTCGTGCTGTGGGCGCGCGACCCGGCGCGGCTGGCGACGCGCGAGAACCCCCGCCTGCCCGGCTTCCATCTGCCCGACGCGGTGCAGGTCACCGGCGATCTGCCCGCCGCCGCTCTGGTCCTGGTGGCCGTGCCGCTGCAGCATATGCGGGAGGTGGCGGGGCGGCTGCCGCCGGGCGGCCCGCTGGTGGTCTGCGCCAAAGGCGTCGAATCGGGCAGCCGTTATCTGCCGCTGGAAGTGCTCGCCGAGGCGCAGCCCGGCCGCCCCGCCGCGGTGCTCAGCGGCCCCAACTTCGCCCATGAGATCGCCGCCGGCCTGCCCGCCGCCACGGTCGCCGCGGCCAGCGCGGCGGCGGTGCGCGAGGCGGTGGCCGCCGCGCTGGGCACGCCGTCCTTCCGCATTTATGGCAATGACGACCCGGTGGGCGCGCAGGTCGGCGGGGCGGCCAAGAACGTGGTGGCGATCGCCGCCGGGGCGGTGATCGGTGCCGGCCTGGGCGAGAACGCCCGCGCCGCCCTGGTCACCAGGGGGCTCGCCGAGCTGGCGCGCCTGGCGGTGGCGTTGGGGGGCCGGGCCGACACGGTGGCGGGTCTTTCCGGCCTGGGCGACCTGATGCTGACCTGCGCCGGCACATCCAGCCGCAATTTCAGCCTCGGCTTCGCGCTCGGCCGCGGCGAGCGGCTGGAACATGTGCTGGGCCGGCGCAACGCGGTCACGGAAGGGGTGGCGACCGCGCCGGCGCTGGTGGCGCGGGCCGGGCAGGTCGGCGCCGAACTGCCGGTCTGCGCCGCCGTGGCCGGGGTGGTCACCGGCCGGCTGACGCTGCTGCAGGCGATGGACCAACTGCTGTCCCGCCCGCGCAAGGACGAGTGACCGGCGCAGCACCGCCGGGAACTTTGCCCCATGATACAAAACCGCCGGGCGCGTTCAGCCCAGGTTCAGGTTACAGCAGGCAGATTGATCCCATCATGGGCCATTCCCTTGCTGCACCAGAAATTATGCCGATGGCACGCTTGAAAATGGCTGACCTGAGGAAACAGGCCTTGCGCCTGGCGGGCGCCGTGCTGCTCGGAATGGTCGCGCTGCAGCCGCCGGCGGCGGCGCAGCCGGCGGCTGGCGGCGGCGTGCCGGTGACCGTGGCCGCGGTGATGCGCCAGGACGTGCCGATCCTGCTGCGCAATATCGGCACCGTGCAGGCGCTGCAATCGGTGGTGATCCGCTCGCGGGTGGATGGCACGCTGGAGCAGGTGTTCTTCACCGAGGGCCAGGAGGTGAAGCGCGGCGACCGGCTGACGCTGATCGATCCGCGCCCCTACGCGGCCACCCTGGCTCAGGCTTTGGCCAAGAAGACCTACGATCAGGTACAGTTGGAGAACGCGAAGCGCGACCTCGCCCGCACCCAGTCGCTGGTGCGCAGCGACTTCGCCTCGCGCCAGCAGCTCGATACCCAGACCGCGCTGGTGGGCCAGATCAGCGCCACCCTGGTGGGGGACGATGCCGCCATCGCGGCGGCCCAGCTCAACCTCGAATTCTGCACCATCACTGCGCCGTTCGACGGAAGGGTCGGGCTGCGCCAGGTGGACCCGGGCAATTTCGTCCGCGCCAGCGACCTTTCCCCCGGCGGCCTGGTCTCGGTCACCCAGATCCGCCCGATCGGCGTGCTGTTCACCCTGCCGCAGGATGCGCTGCCGCGCATCCAGGCGGCGATGGCCGGCGGCAAGCTGACCGTGTTCGCCTATACCCCGGATGACAGCACGCTGCTGGGCCAGGGCGAGTTGCTGACCATCGACAACGCGCTCGACCCGGCGACCGGCACCATCAGGCTGAAGGCGGTGTTTCCGAACAAGGACGAACGGCTGTGGCCCGGCCAGTTCGTCAATGCCCGGCTGCAGGTGGATGTGCAGAAGAATGTCCTGACCGTGCCCTCCATCGCGGTGCAGCGCGGCCAGTCCAACCTTTACGTGTTCCTGCTGACGCCCGATTCCACCGTCACCGTGCAGCCGGTCGAGATCGGCCAGGACGATGGGCAGAGCGTGGTGATCACCAAGGGGCTGGACGACGGCGCCCGCGTCGCCGTCGCCGGCATGTCGCGGCTGGAGAACGGCACCCGCGTGGCGGTGATCCAGTCCCGGCCCGCCAGCTGACCCCGGCGAGCTGAGCCGGAATTCGGATGAGGCAGATCGGCGCATGAGCATCTCCACCCCCTTCATCCGCCGGCCGATCGGAACCTCGCTGCTGATGGCGGCGATTTTGCTGGTCGGGATCGCCGCCTATCCGCTGCTGCCGGTGGCGCCGCTGCCGCGGGTGGAATTCCCCACCATCAACGTGCAGGCCAAGTTCCCCGGCGCCAGCCCGGAGACCATGGCGACCGCGGTGGCACAGCCGCTGGAACGCCAGTTCGCGCAGATTCCCGGGGTCGCGCAGATGACCTCGGTCTCCGTCCTGGGCCTGAGCTCGATCACCATTCAGTTCGACCTCAACCGCCCGATCGATGCCGCGGCGCTCGACGTGCAGGCGATGCTGACGGCGGCGCAGGGCGCCTTGCCCAAGAACCTGCCGCAGCCGCCGACCTTCTGGAAGGTCAACCCGTCGGACAGCCCGATCGTGATCTATGCGGTGCAGTCCGACCAGGTGCCGATGATCGAGGCGGACGACTACGCCGACAACATCCTGGCCCAGCAGATCAGCCAGATCGCCGGCGTGTCGCAGGTATTCATCGGCGGCGAGCGCAAGCGCGCCGTGCGGGTGCAGATCGACCCGGCCCGCCTGGCCGCCATGGGGCTGACCCTGGAGGACGCCCGGCTGTCGCTGCAGAACGCGACCGTGAACGCACCGAAGGGCACGGTGGATGGCGCGCGGCGCAGCTTCACCCTCTATGCCAACGACCAGTTGACCAAAGCCCGCGACTACAACGATCTGGTGATCGCCTACCGCAACGGCGCGCCGGTGCGGGTGCGCGATATCGGCCGCGCGGTGGACGCGGCCGAGAACGTGCTGCAATCCGGCTTCGAGAACAACAAGCCGGCGGTGCTGCTGGTGATTTTCAAGCAGCCGGATGCCAACGTCATCGACACCGTCGAGCGCATCAAGGCGGCGATGCCGCGGCTGATGGCCGCCATCCCGCCGGCGGTGAAGGTGACCCAGGTGATGGACCGCACGCAGACCATCCGCGCCTCGGTCAACGAGGTGCAGTTCACCCTGACGCTGTCGATCGCGCTGGTGGTGATGGTGATCTTCCTGTTCCTGCGCAATGTCTGGGCCACCATCATCCCCGGCGTGACCGTGCCGATCGCGCTGCTCGGCACCTTTGCGGTCATGTATGTGCTGGGCTACAGCCTCGATAACCTGTCGCTGATGGCGCTGACCATCGCGGTCGGGTTCGTGATCGACGATGCCATCGTGATGCTGGAGAACATCTACCGGCACATGGAGGCGGGCATGCAGCCGATGGAAGCCGCCATCAAGGGGGCGGGCGAGATCGGCTTTACCATCGTCTCGATCAGCGCCTCGCTGATTGCGGTGTTCATCCCGCTGCTGCTGATGAGCGGCATTGTCGGCCGGCTGTTTCGCGAATTCGCCGTGACCGTCAGCATCGCCGTGCTGGTGTCGGCCATCGTGTCGCTGACGCTCACGCCGATGATGTGCTCGCGCTTCCTGCACCACGACCGCGGCCCGCACGGCCTGCTGTACCGGGCGGTCGAACGGATGTTCGAGCTGCTGGTCGGCGGTTACCGCCGCACCCTCGACATCGCGCTGAAGCATAACTTCATCGTCCTGCTGACCTTCCTCGCCACCGTGTCGCTCACGGTCTATCTCTACATCATCATTCCCAAGGGGTTCTTCCCCGAGCAGGATAACGGGCTGCTGATCGGCATTTCGGAGGCGGCGCAGGATGCCTCGTTCACCGAGATGGTGCGGCTGAACCAGAAGCTCGGCGAGGTGCTGCTGGCCGACCCCGATATCGCCGCCTATTCCGGCTTCGTGGGCGCGGGCTCCGGCGGGCAGCCCGGCAACAACGCCCGTTACTTCATCACCCTCAAGCCGTTCGCCGAACGGCACAGCACCGCCCAGCAGGTGATCGCCCGGCTCCGCCCGGAACTGGCGAAGCTGGAGGGCGTCCAGCTTTTCCTGCAGGCCGCCCAGGATGTGCGCGTCGGCGCCCGCCCGACCAAGACGCTCTACCAGTTCACCCTGCAGGATGCCGACGCCGCCGAACTCTACGCCTGGGCGCCGAAAATCTTCGATAAGCTGATCGCCCTGCCGATGCTGCGCGACGTGGCGACCGACCAGCTCAACAACGGCACCACCGCCGTGCTCACCATCGACCGTGACGCCGCCGCGCGCTTTGGCATCCAGCCGCAGGTGATCGACGACACGCTGTACGACGCGCTCGGCCAGCGGCAGGTGACCCAGTATTTCACCCAGGTGAACACCTATCATCTCATCATGGAGGTGCTGCCGGATCAGCAGCAGAATCTGTCGGTGCTGGACAAGCTGTTCATCACCTCCAGCAGCGGCCAGGCGGTGCCGCTCTCCACCTTCGTCAAGATCGATACCACCCGCACGGGACCGCTATCGGTCAACCACCAGAGCCAGTTCCCGGCGGTGACGATTTCGTTCAACCTCGCCCAGGGAGCGGCGATCGGTCAGGCGGTCGATGCCATCACCGCGGCGATGAGCCAACTGCAGACGCCGATCACGCTGAACAGCAGCTTCCAGGGCACCGCACAGGCATTCCAGGCATCGCTCGCCGGCCAGCCTTATCTGATCGCGGCGGCGCTGATCGCCGTCTACATCATCCTGGGCATCCTGTACGAAAGCTACATCCTGCCGCTGACCATTCTGTCCACCCTGCCCTCCGCCGGCGTCGGCGCGCTGCTGATCCTGATGGCGGCGGGCTATGATCTTTCGGTGATCGCGCTGATCGGCATCATCCTGCTGATCGGCATCGTCAAGAAGAACGGCATCATGATGGTGGACTTCGCCATCACCGCCGAACGGCGCGACGGCGAGACAGCGCTGAATGCCATCCGCCAGGCCTGCCTGCTGCGCTTCCGGCCGATCCTGATGACCACGATGGCCGCCCTGCTGTCCGGTCTGCCGCTGATGCTGGGCACCGGCGCCGGCTCGGAACTGCGCCGCCCGCTCGGCTTCGCCATGGTCGGCGGGCTGGCGCTGAGCCAGATCCTGACGCTCTACACCACGCCGGTCATCTACCTGTACCTCGAGCGCCTGCAGCGCTTCCTGGCACCAAACCGCGCCCGCCGCCTGCCCGCGCTCGCCGGGAAAATGGAGGCGACGGCCGACTGAAACTCCGCTTGCCCCCTCCGGACGCCCGAAATCGGCGGCGCAACCCGATGCGCCGCAATGGCAGGCCGGATCATTGCCAGCCGGTCATTTGCGGCATTGGCGAATAAAGAAATATTATTTCTTCCATCTTGAGCACAAACTCGTGAAGACCGCCGGATTGTGCATTCGCGAAGGAGTTCCCAGTTCCTTCCCCGATGGTAGATGAAGCCACGCCGGCAAGGCGGAGCGGGGTGCGGTTCATCGTTAGGGGACCGTATTCGCCATCTAAGTATTCCGGCGCTTAATGCCGGATAATAAAAGGGGAACATGAATATGCGCACCACCGTTCTCGCCAGCGCTGCGGCCCTTGGTATGGTGATTGCCATCCCGGCCTTCGCCGATGTCGGTCTGTCGCCGGGGCTGATGGACACGAGCTGCGGTTCCGGACTGGCCCGGGAAACCGCCGATATCGGCCGCTGCGGGCTGAATAACAGCCAGATCATCACCGACGACAGCTTCGGGCGGAAGGATCACCCGATGCTCGCCTATGACTGGAGCCAGCGTGAAGGCGGCGCCGGAGGCGGCCAATAGACCGCCTCCGCCGGCAAGGACGACTGAACCGTCAACCCTGAGCCGAAACGGCCGGCGGCGGAACCTCCGCCGGCCGCGTCTGCGCACTCTGTGATGGTGGAGCAGCTTCACCTGGGCTAAGCAGCCCGATGCTCCGCGGCATTCTCACCGTCGGCGGCTGGACCATGGCCAGCCGCATCCTGGGTTTTGCCCGGGACATCCTGATCGCCGCCCTGCTCGGGGCGGGTCCGATCGCGGATGCTTTTTTTCTCGCCAACCGGCTGCCCAACCTGTTCCGCCGGCTGTTCGGCGAGGGCGCCTTCAACGCCGCCTTCGTCCCCGGCTTCGCCGGCCTGCTCACCACCGAAGGCCCGGAGGCCGCCCGCCGCTTCGCCGAGCAGGCGATCGCCGTCATGGCGTTCTGGCTGTTCGGCCTGACCGTGCTCGCCGAAATCTTCATGCCCGAGCTGATGGGGCTGTACGCGCTCGGTTTCACCGACGACCCGGCCAAGTTCGCCCTGACCGTGGAACTTGGGCGGATCACCTTTCCTTACATGCCGCTGATCTGCCTGACCGCGCTGCTCTCGGGGGTGCTGAACGGGCTCGATCGCTTCGCCGCCGCCGCCGCGGCACCGCTGATCTACAACGCGGTCTCGATCGCCTTCATGCTGACGCTGCCCGGCATCGTGCCCACGGTCGGGCATGCCGCGGCATGGGGGGTGAGCGTCTCCGGCGTCGCCCAGATTCTGCTGCTCTACTGGGCGGTCAGCCGGGCCGGCATGCGCCTGCATATCCCCCGGCCGCGCCTGACGCCGCAGATGCGCACGCTGTTCAAGCGCATGGCGCCGGGGCTGCTGGGCTCCGGCGTGATCCAGCTTAACCTCGCGGTGGATGCCTTCATTGCCGGCCTGCTGCCGGCGGGCACCGTCTCGGTCATCTACTACGCCGACCGGATCAACCAGCTGCCGCTGGGCGTCATCGGCGCGGCGGTGGGCACCGCGCTGCTGCCCACCCTGTCGCGCGAGGTGAACGGCAGCGAGCCCCGGCAGGCGGTGGGCACGCTGAACCGGGCGATCGAATTCGCCCTCATGCTCACCTTGCCGGCGGCGCTGGCGCTGCTGGTGTCGGCGCTGCCGATCATTTCCGTCCTGTTCGGCCGCGGCGCTTTTTCCGAGGGCGACGCGGTCCGCTCGGCGCAGTCGCTCGCCGCCTACGCGGTGGGATTGCCGGCGTTTGTCCTCGTCAAGGTGCTGGTTCCGGCCTTCTTCGCGCGCGGCGACACCCGCGCCCCGGTATGGACCGGCACCGCGGCGGTGTTGCTGAACCTGGGGCTGAATTTTGCCCTCATGGTGCCGCTGCAGCACATGGGACCGCCGCTGGCCTCCTCGATCGCCGCCTGGTTCAACGTGGGGCTGCTGGCCTGGCTACTGTACCGGCGCGGGCACCTGGTGGCGGATCGTGACCTGCGCCGGCGGGTGCCGCGCATGCTGGGGGCGGGCGTGGCGATGTGCGCCGTGCTGTGGGCCGTGCAGGCGACGGTGTTCGCCGCCATCGGCTCCTCGCCGGGGCTGCGCTGGGCGGCGCTGACGCTGCTGGTCGCGTCGGGGTTGGCGGCTTACGGCTTGGCCGGGCAGCTTCTCGGCGGGTTTGATATCCGCGAGGCGGTTGCCATGGTGCGCCGGCGTCGGAAGATCCGGGGCGCTGCCCTGTAGGGGCGAAAAGGCAAGGCCAGGGCTCTGCCCTGGACCCGCAAGGGGGCAGTGGCCCCCTTGCCCCCATTCTTGAAGAAATCAACCGGCCTCGGCGGCAGTTACAGGGCGGTCGCCAGCATGAACAGCCGTTGGAACGGCAGCAGCGTCGTGCCGTCCGGCCGGCGCGGATAGGCCGGGGCCAGCGCTTCCCGGTAGGCGTGGAGAAAACCCTCCCGCAAATCGGCCGGCAGTGGGGCCAGGAACGGGCGCAGGCTGGTGCCCATGGCCCATTGCACCACCGCATCCTCGCCCTGCAGCGCGTGCAGATAGGTGGTCTCCCACAAATCGAGCGCGGCGCAGTGCGGGCGCAACAAATCCCAGTAGGCTTCCGGCGGCAGCACCGGCGGCGCCGAGCCGACACCGGCGAGCAACGTCGCCCAGGGGCCGTGCGCGGCCACCTCGGCCTGCCGCGCACGGATCGGCGCGTCGTGCATGCACGGCATCTGCACCGCCAGCACCCCGCCCGGTGCCAGCGTGCCGAGCAGGCGCGGGAACAACACGTCGTGGCCGCCCAGCCAGTGCAGCGCGGCGTTGGAATACAGCAGGTCCGGCTTCTGCACCGGCGCCCAGGCGGCGATGTCGGCCTGGGCGAAAATGCAGTCCGGCGCGGCCTGCCGCGCGCGGGCCAGCATCGGCGCCGAGCCGTCGATGCCGGTGACGCACGCCGTGGGAAAGCGGCGCTTGAGCAGGGCGGTGACGTTGCCGGCACCGCAACCCAGATCGACCACCTGCGCCGGGTGGTCGAGCGGCACGCGCGCCAGCAGATCGAGCGCCGGGCGCAGCCGCTCGTCGGCATAGTGCAGGTAGATGGCGGGGTCCCACACCATGGCGCCCGGCTTCCGCGTTACGCCGACAGCGCCTCGGGTTCCGTCCGGGCGCGCTTGACCAGCAGCTTGTTCAGCGCATGCACATAGGCGCGGGCCGAGGCGACGATGGTGTCGGTATCCGCCCCCTGCCCGTCCACCAGCTTGCCATCTTCCTCCAGCCGCACCGTCACCTTCGCCTGGGCGTCGGTGCCTTCGGTGACCGCGCCGACGGAATACAGCCGCAGGGTGGCCTCATGCGGGAACAACTGGCGGATGGCGATGAAGGTGGCGTCCACCGGGCCGTCGCCGGCCGCCTTGGTGCTATGCACCGTGCCGTCGATTTCCAGCTCCAGCTCCGCGGTCGGCTTTGTCCGGCTGCCCGCGTGCACGTCCAGCGAAACAAACCGGATGCGGGTATGGTCGCGCATCACCTCGTCATCGACCAGAGCAGAGATGTCCTCGTCGTAGACAATCTTCTTGCGGTCGGCCAGGTCCTTGAAGCGGCGGAACGCGTCGTTCAGCTGGTTGTCGCCGATCTCGCCATAGCCCAGGGCGCGCAGCTTGTCGCGGAAGGCGGCGCGGCCGGAATGCTTGCCCATCACCAGATTTGACTTGGTCCAGCCGACGCTTTCCGGCGTCATGATTTCGTAGGTGGCGGCGTTCTTCAGCACGCCATCCTGATGTATGCCGCTTTCATGCGCGAACGCGTTGCGGCCGACGATCGCCTTGTTGGGCTGCACGTCGAAGCCGGTGATAGTGGACAGCAGCCGCGACGTCTTCAGGATTTTTTCCGTCACGATGTTCGGCCTGCACGGCACCGCATCCGGGCGGGTGCGCAGCGCCATGACGATCTCCTCCAGCGCCGCGTTGCCGGCCCGTTCGCCGATGCCGTTGATGGTGCACTCAATCTGTCGCACCCCCGCCCGCACCGCGGCGATGGTGTTGGCCACCCCCAGGCCCAGATCGTTGTGGTTATGCGCCGAGAAGATCACCCGCTCCGCCCCCGGCACGCGCTCGCGCAGCATGGTGAAGATGCGGGCGATGTCCTCGGGTAGCGCATAGCCGACCGTGTCGGGGATGTTGATGGTGGTGGCCCCCGCGGCAATCGCGGCCTCGGTGCAGCGGCACAGGAAATCGGGGTCGGTGCGGCTGCCATCCTCGGCCGACCATTCCACGTCGTCGGTGTACTGGCGGGCCAGGGTGACACTTTCGGTCACCGCCTGCAGCACCGCCTCCGGCTCCATGCGCAGCTTGTATTTCATGTGCAGCGCGCTGGTGCTGATGAAGGTGTGGATGCGTTTGCGCTCGGCCGGCGCCACCGCCTCGCCGGCGCGGATCACGTCGGCCCGGCCGGAACGGGCCAGGCCGCAGATCACCGGCCCCTTCACCGTCCGGGCAATCGTCTGCACGGCCTCAAAATCGCCGGGCGAGGCGATCGGGAAGCCGGCCTCGATCACGTCCACGCCCAGTTCTGCCAGCGCCTCCGCCATGCGCAGCTTTTCGGCCAGATTCATGGAGAACCCGGGCGACTGCTCGCCGTCGCGCAGGGTGGTGTCGAAAATGATAACCCGGCTGTCGTCCAGCTTGCCGAAGCTGGGATGGTTGATGGTCATCGGTCGGCGCTCCTGGTAGAGAATGTACGACGTTAACCTCAGGGGTCCCCCTGAGCTGTGACCGGCACGCAGCCGAAGATCACGCCCAGGGGCGGCTAAGTCGAAGGAGCAGGCCGAGCGAAAGGCACAACAGACCACGCGCGGACGCGCTTGCGGGACGGCCGGTGCGGGGTGCGCCATGGACCATACTCGGAACGTAGCGACGAGCTGGAGCGTATGCAAGCACAGTTAGATTAAGGCCAGAACCCTGCCCTGGACCCGCCCCCGCGCGCAGCGCGCCTTTGGCGCGACGGCCGGGAGGCCCCTGGACCCCATTTTTGGCGAAGGTGGTTTTGTAAAATTTTGCAAGGGCGGATAAGATCATACTGGTGGCGCACGTCGCGCATTGCCAGGGGAAGCCATGGATGTCGGCGATGAATGTCAGCTTGCACGCCGAGTTTGCCGCCTTCGTCGAGGCCGAAGTGAGCCGCGGGGATTACGGCACCGCATCGGAAGTGATCCACGACGCGCTGCGACTGCTCCGGCGCGAGAAAGCCGCAGGCGCGGAAAAGATGGCCGCGCTGCGGCGCGAAATCAGCATCGGCCTGCGCCAAGCCGCGGAAGGACGCCTGTCGGACCAGAGCGTCACCGATCTGCTGGACACGCTTGAAGCCGCGGATAACGCAAGGTGACCCCCGGCCAGAGGCGGCGCTACCGCCTCACGCCGGAAGCGGCGAACGATATCCGCACCCTGCTGCGAACCACGGCGACACGGTTTGGCGCGCTGCAGCGGCGAAACACCGCGGCCTTGATCGAATGGGCGGCCATGCTGGCCGGCCAGACCCCCGACAACGCCGGCTCCCACGACCGGACGGAACTCGGCCCCGGCGTGCGATCGCTGCATCTGGACAGCGTGGCCGGACGGCGCGGCACCACGGCGCACCTGCTGTACTACATGGCCGCCCCCGATGGCGCGGGGGTCGTTATCCTGCGGGTGCTGCCGCACCGGATGGATAAGCGGGCGCATTTGCATGATGACGGGGCGTAGCGGGCGGCGGATGCCCGACAATCAAGGCGTACGGGAATATACCCGCCCTTGGGCGACGATGGAATGCACTGCCCTTGTCCATATACACGATTCGTGCCCATAGCCTTATTGAGTATATCTCTTTTTAAAGGAACGAAATGTGACTCTGCTTGTTGCGCGAATTGTGGAAAACTCCGCACGAATGGTCGCAGATACAGGCATAATGGGTGGTCACATCGATCTCAGGGAACGCGTTTATCGACCAGGATTTTATGCAAATTTGAATCAACCACCTGACTGTGACCGGCATCCGGCCGGTGCAATTGACTGCCGCCAAAGCGTCCATGGGTCTGAAGCCGGTTCGGCGTTCGGTTTGGATATGAACCTCGCGATGCCCTGCCCCTTCACCAGCTTCGTGACATCCGACCATGGCTCGACACGGAAGAGCGAATGTCGCGCACCAAGGCCGGCAAACATGGCAGCGCTTTCGGTACCATAATTGCGGCGAACAGATTGGCGAGATCTTCGGAGTTGCTCGTGCAGAGACTGCCTCGCACCCAGTCGAATCTGAAACCGGCAAGCGCACGGCCGATGTCGGCATAGGCTTGTGACACGCCTTTGGGATGGTGGCCCGAACAGACGAAAGTGCCTTCTGGTACGGATGAGACCGTCCAGTTTTCTGGGGGCCTGAGTCCCGTTGATCGGCTCGGTCCCGCCCACTGAGCTTCACGGCAGCGGTCTATCCGGTCACGCGCGATAATCGTACGTTCGCACGACCGAATGATAATGCTCCGGAAAGGCATCATCCATGCAGTCCATTGACATCGCGCGGGGAGGGCTTGCCCTGATATGCGGCGGGGCGGTCGGGTTCTCGCTGGGGTTGATCGGCGGCGGCGGATCGGTGCTCGCCGTGCCACTGCTGCTATATGTTGTCGGTATGCCCGATCCGCATATGGCCATTGGCACCAGCGCCCTGGCGGTGGCGGCGAACGCCTTCGCCAATCTCGGCCCGCACGCACGCGCGGGCAATGTGCGCTGGGGGCCGGCCGCGGTGTTCGCTGCCGGCGGCGTGCTTGGCGCTTACGCTGGTTCGAGCGCGGGCAAGGCGTTCGACGGCCAGCGGCTGCTGCTCCTATTCGCCCTGTTGATGATGGTGATTGCCGCGCTGATGCAGAGGCCGCGGCGCTTCGTCGTCGTCGGGCCGATCCGGCTGACCCCGCCGCTTGCTGCCCGCTTCGCCGGCGCGGGGCTCGGCACCGGGCTGCTGGCCGGGTTCTTCGGCATTGGCGGAGGGTTCCTGATCGTGCCGGCGCTCACGCTGATCTGCGGGCTCGCCACGCTGGAGGCGATCGGATCGTCGCTGCTCTCGGTCGGCGCCTTCGGCTTCACGACCGCGGTCAACTACGGCATTTCCGGCCTGATCGACTGGACCATCGCCGTGATATTCATCGCCGGCGGCGTTGCCGGCGGTGCGGCCGGGGTCGCCAGCGCCGGGCGCCTTGCGTGCAACCGCCTCGCGCTCAACCGTGTGTTCGGCGCCATCGTGATGTCGGTCGCGCTGTACATGCTGGCGCACAGCACCGGGTTGATCGGCGGCTAGCGTCCCGGCTTGCGTGCCACCAGATCGATCACCGCCGAGAGCCCGACATGGTCGGTACCTTCCGCCAGTTCGGTCTGGTACTCGGCAAGCTGCAGGATTTCCATGGTGGCGAAGGACGCCCGCAGCAACGATTCGGTGTAGAGATTCTCGACCTGCGACGGGCCGCCGGTGGCGTGCGTAAGTTGCGCGGGCGTGTAGCCCTCGATCAGCAGCAGCCCGCCGGGAAGCAGGACCTCCTGCATCCGCCGGAAGATCGTCGCCCGCAAATCGGGGCCGGCAAACTGGAAGAACACGCCGACCACGACATCAAACCGCGGTGCGCCCCACTCCCAGGTCGCAAGGTCGGCCTGCACGATCTCGACCGCAACGCCGCGCTGGTCGGCCAGGCAGCGTGCCTTGGCGATCGCGGCGGGGGCGAACTCGACGCTGGTCACCGCGAGTCCCTGCTCGGCCAGCCACACGCCGTTGCGGCCTTCGCCGTCGGCGATGCACAGCGCTCGGCCATGCGGCGGCAACCCGTGGGCCTGGGCGGCGAGGAATCGATTCGGTACAGTTCCAAACAAGTAGTCCTCGCGGGCATAGCGCGCATTCCAGCGCGCGAGTTCGGTTTCATATGTGACGTTTTATCCTTTTTGGTTCTGTGGTTCTGTTGACCCCACTCGTTCCGCACGTCAAGATCAGTAACGCAAGGACCAGCCGGGCCGGATCGGTGACCTCCTTTTCCATAGACCAGGTGTGATGATCGACATCGACCAGATGCAGCACAGCGCCCGCTGCGCGGTGAAGCTGCTCAAGGCCATGAGCAACGAGACCCGCATGATGATCCTGTGCGAATTGCTGCGCGGCGAACGTTCGGTGGGGCAGCTTGAGGAGCGCATTGGGGTGTCGCAGTCGGCGCTGTCGCAGCACCTGGCGCGGCTGCGGCGCTACGCGCTGGTGCGTACGCGGCGCGCGTCACAGACCATTTACTACTCGCTCAACGGCACCGAGGTGCCGGTGATGATCGAGGCGCTGTACCGGCTGTTCTGTGAAGACGCAGCGAAGGGGCCACCGAAGGACGACCAGGCCTCCCGCAAGGCAGCGCTGCAGGAGGCCTGATCCGTCGTCCGCGCTATTGGTGCGGCGCGCTCATGCCGCCGGCGAAATGCTGCGAGCGTGCTTCCAGGCTGCTGCCGAACGCCAGCATCAGGCTGATCATCCGCAGGCTTTCCGGCTTTGCCAGATCACGAATGATCCCGAACAACGTCTTCGGCGGCTTGCTGGCGCATTCCCGCGCGGCATCGTGGAAGGCGGCTTCGGTCTCGCGCGCGAGTTCGGCGATCTCGGCGGTGGCGAGGTTGGTGACCATGACCTCAATGAACTGGCACAGCCGCTCCACCATGCTGTCGGTCAGCGCCGCCTTCGCGGCATGCGCAAGCGACACCACCTGCACGAGCGTGTCGATCTGGCCGGTCCGGTGCAGCGTGGTCAGGGCGTCCAGTGCGTGGTGCACCGCGGCGCGTGTCTCGTCGTCGTTCAGCCGGTCGAGCAGTTCCAGGCCATGCGCGCTGGTGATCGCCAGGCGCTCGACCATGCCATCCGTCATGGCCTCGGCGGCGGCGCGGCCGACCATTTCGAGGGGAGAAGGGGAGGCGGTGCCGGTGCCAGTGCCAGTGAGGGTGTCCATCGGATATTCCCCGTTCAAAGCAGGCCGCATGCCGACAACCAGTACATCCGGTTGTAGGCGAGCTTGAACCAATGGACCATCTGGGTCGGCGGGCTTGGCTGCGGCGGCGTGGTGTAGTTGAACCACATGTGGGTGCCGGTGTTCATGCCGGTCTCGATGAAGCAGAACACCTTGCCGTCGTAGTCGCGCGACCAGCGACCTTCCTGCACGAGCATCGCCAGGTTGTCGACCACCGTGTCGGCCTCGAAATGCGCCGTCGAGCCGGCCTTGGAAATCGGGATGTTGGTGGTGTCGCCGACCACGAAGACGTTCTTGGTGCCATCGCAGAGCAGCGTCTTCGGGTTGGTCGGCACCCAGCCCATCTTGCCCAGGCCGGAATCCTCGATCACCTGCGCGCCGCGATGCGGCGGAATGGTAATCAGCAGGTCGTAGGGAAGCGTGTCGCCTTCCTCGGAGGTGATCGTCTTTGCGGCGCCGTCCACCGCCTGGGTGTTGAAGAAATTCTGCGACTTGATGCCGCGCCGTTCGAACTCCGGCACCATCCAGTTCGCCAGCGGTTCCAGCGCGTGCAGCCGGCCGATCGGATAGGTGTAGGTAATCTCGAACTTGCCGCCGAGTTCGCGTTCACGCAGGAAATCATCGAGCATCAGCGCCATTTCAACCGGCGCCACCGGGCATTTGTGCGGAGCGTTGACGTTCACGACGATCCGGCCGCCCTTGAAGTCGGCCAGCGCATCGCGCAACTTCTTGGCGCCCGGCAGATCGTAGAACTGGTGGGCGTTTTCGGCGAGCCCGGGTACCAGCTCGGGCGCCAGCCGTGACCCGGTGGCGACCACCAGGTAGTCGTAGTCGAAGCTCCGGCCGGATTGCGTATGCACACGATTATTGGTGACATCGATGCGCATGGCGGCATCGATGATGAGGCTGATGCGGCGGTCGAGCACGGTCCGCTCGTCACGGAACAGTTCCTGCTCGCGGGCGCGGCCGAACGGGACGTAGAGCAGACCCGGCTGGTACATGTGCTTCGGCGTGTTGCCAAGCACGGTGATGGCGGCTTCGCCCGAACGGATTTCGCTGGCAAGGCGCCGGACCAGCCCGTTGGCGACGATGGTGCCGGCGAGCCCGCCGCCGAGGATGAGGATTTTCGTACGCATGAACGCTCCTTCCCGGAGTGGTCTTGTTGTTGTTCGCGGCTGCTACTTCGCCTTACGAATAACGAAGACGAAATGGTCGCCGCGGTTGTCGCTGGACACAAGAGTGTGACCGACCTTGCGCGTCCAGGCCGGGATATCGTCGATCGAGCCCTTGTCGGACGAGAGCACCTCCACCTCGTCGCCGACGGTGGAGGCGCGCAGGGCGGCGATTAGCTCCATCAGCGGTCCGGGGCAGAAGGTGTTGCGTGCGTCAACGGTCTGGCGGTTGGACATGACCCGAGAACTCCTGCTGGCATGCGAGGGAACGGAAAAACGGCACGGCTTCGCATCAGGGCGGCGAAGCGGCGGGGCCAGGGAGCCGGCCCGACGCCGCGCAGATGGGTGAAGGCGGCGAGCGTGCGGCCGAGCACGATGCCGTCGGCGGCGCCGGTGATGCCGTGGCCGCGCAGCACGTCATAGGCGAAGCGCGTCTCCGGCGGCAGGTTCTCCAGCGCCGCGTGATGGAACTCATGGCCGGCGATCGTGCCAGCCTGCCCCTCCGGCCAGGGCGACAGGCCGGTCTCGCGTAGCTGCACCAGCCCTCTGCCTTGCGGGCGCGCCCGCATCACCGCATCGCCCGGCAGCGCGCCCACCATGGCCCGGCGCGTGCCCTGCCAGGTGATGCTGCGTGCGAGATACATCAGCCCGCCGCATTCGGCATAAACCGGCATGCCGCCTGCAACCGCCGCGCGGATGTCGGCGCGCAGCGAGTTGTTCGCCTCCAGAGCGTCCATCTGCGTTTCGGGAAAGCCGCCGCCGATGAACAGCCCGTCCAGGTCGGGCGGCAGATGCGGGTCATGCAATGTGTCGAACGGCACGACCGCAAAACCTTCTGCCTTCAGCATGTCGAGATCGTCGGCATAGTAGAACCCGAAGGCAGCATCACGGGCCACACCAACGCGGCCGCGCGCGGCAGGCGTAGCTTGCGGAGCGTACAGGCGGCCGCGCAGGGGAGGTGCTGCGCGAGCCGCCTGCAGCAGCCGGTCGAGGTCGATACCGGCCGCCACCGCGGCGCCCAGCGCCGCGATCCGCTTGCTGGCCTCCCGGGCTTCGTTCGCCGGCACCAGGCCGAGATGGCGCTCGGTGATGATCAGCGCGTCGCTGCGCGGCAGGGCGCCGAGCACGGGAATGTCGGTGTAGCGCTCGATCGCCGCGCGCAGCTTCGCCTCGTGCCGCGCGCCCGCGACCTTGTTTAGTACCACGCCGGCGAAACGCAGCCCGGGGTTGAAATCGCGCAGGCCGAGCAGCAGCGGCGCGACGCCGCGAGTTCATGCCGCCGGCGTCGATCACCAGTATCACCGGAGCGCGCAACAGGCCCGCCAGGGCGGCGCTGCAGTCGCGGCCTTCCAGATCGATGCCGTCGTGCAGTCCCTTGTTGCCCTCGATAACCGCGATGTCGGCGCCGGCGGCGTGGCGGCGGAACAGCGCGCCGATCTCTGCCGGCGTCATGGTGTTGTGGTCGAGGTTGCGGCAGGCGCGTCCCGCCGCGACCGACAGCCAGAGCGGGTCTATGTAGTCCGGCCCTTTCTTGAACGGCTGCACGGCGAGGCCCCGGGCGGCGAGGGCGGCGCACAGGCCGATCGACACGGTTGTCTTGCCTGACGATTTGTGAGCGGCCGAGATGAACAGGCGGGCCATGCTGCCGCTCATGCCGCCACCGCAAGCGGCCGGCGCGCCGTCCACATCGCTGCCGCTTGCGTTATCGCCGCGTCCTGCGTGGCCGCGCAACCGGTGGTCTTGAGCACGATGGCAGCGGTGCCGATCACCGTTGCCGCCGCGATCGGGTCCTGCACCCTGCCGTGCCACAGTGCCGCCAGACGCGCCGTGTCCATGCCCTCGTCAGCGGCGGCGTGCGGGTGTTCGGTGAGGGCGGGCCAATTCTCTTCGCCGTCCATTGTGGCAACGTCGCAGGGCTTTTCCGGCCGGCGCTCGGCTTCACCGCCTTCGCCCTTGAAGATCGCTACTTCGGCCTGACCGAGCAGCCGCGCTGCGTCGCGATGCAGCGCGCGATAGGGCGGATGCGCCACGCCGATGACCTGGCAGGGCGCGCTGAACGGGTTGAGCGTGCGAACCACGGTATGTACCGGGCTGCGCAGCCCGAGCAGCGGGCGCAGCGCCAGGATCTCCGCGAGAACGGGAGACAGCGAGTTGAGCGGCATGTAAGCGAAACCGCCCAGCGCGATCCGCCGTCCGGCCTCGGCGAGCGACGCGCAAGCGGGCACGCCGAGCGCCCGCAGGGCCGTGCCGGGATGCAGCCGCCCCTCCGCCGGGTCCTGATGGCCATGCATGAACACGGTTACGCCGTTCTGGCCCAGCAGCAGGGCCGACAGCAGATACCAGGGCAGCCGGCGCTTCTTGCCGGCATAGCTCGGCCAGTCCACGGCAACGGCCGGCGCACCTTCGGGTGCGGCCAGCGTGGCGCGCGCCGCCTCGGCAAAACCCGCGAGTTCGTCAGGGGTTTCCGTCATCACCCGGATCAGGCACAGGAAAGCGCCGAGTTGCACCGGGCTGATCTGATTCGCCAGCACCATGCCGAACGCCGCGCGCGCCTCGTTCCGGGTCAGCGGGCGGGCGGTTTTTGGTCCTTTGCCGAGCGCGCGGATGAAGGCGGCGAACGGATGCTCTGCCGTCATGCCGGCACCTCGGAAAAACGCGCGGGCAGGATGCGCAGCAGCCGGCAGCCCAGCAGCACCAGCAGCAGGGCCACGGCGAAACCCGAGATGCCGAGCAGCGCTTCCGGCATCGACGGTACATAGGCGGCGGCGCTGCCGTCGCCAAAGGCCGAGTGCAGTTTCCAGCCCGGCAGGAGGCTATGCGGAACCGCCTGGCCGCCGATCAGCAGCACGCCGAGTTGCGCGAGACCGCCGAGCGCCACCAGCGAAGCCGCCGTTACTTCGCGCCCCTCGCGGCGGAACAGCAGCCACAGCGGCACCGCCGTGCCCAGCACCACCTGGCCACCCCAGAACAGCAGCGGGAAGACACCGCCCTGCAATAGCAGGAATCCCGACACAGCGCGGCTCTCAGGCGCATACAGCCAGGTCAGGTGCAGCACCAACGCGAAATACAGCGACGACGCCGCCAGAATCCCGAGGAGCCGGCCGAGCCGCTGCCGCAGCGCCGCATCCGGCGCCGGCCCGCCGAGCGCGGCAAGACCCGCCAGCACGAGCATAAAAACGGCCAACCCGTCGGCGAGCGAAGCGGCCACGAACAACGGCGCCATCATCGCCGAATGGAACGCCGCTCGCCCGGCCAGCAAGCCGAAGATCGAGCCGGTGCCGGTGGTCAGCACCAGTCGCCAGACCAGCGCCATCACCCCCGCCGCCTCCGTGTGCCGGTTCTGCCGCCGCACCAGCATGGTCCAAAGATACACGCCCACCACGGCGACGAAGCCGGTGTAGAGCAGTACGTTCCAGGCAAATATGGAAAACGGGTTCTGGTGCAGCATGGCCACGATCAGCCGGTCCGGCCGGCCGAGGTCCAGCACCAGCACCGCCAGCCCACCGGCCAGCGACGCGATCGCCACCAGCGCCGACAGCGGTGCCAGTGGCTTGTAGTCACTGCGCCCGAACACCGAGGCGACTGAGGCGACGTTGAGCGCGCCGGAGGCGGCCAGGATGAGAAAGATCGCGCAGACATGCGGCAGGCCCCACACGATCCGGTTGGTCATGCCGGTGATGTGGTGGCCCTGTGTCTCCATCGTCCACGCCGCCGTGATACCGAGTGCCGCCAGCAGCAGGAGCAGCCCGAGCGCCGGCCAGGTGCGCAGCGCGGAGGGGATCAGCGTGACGCCGGATACGGCCATGCTGCGCGCCCTCCTTCACAAGCCCTGGTAGCGGATGGCGGGCGCAAGGCCGAGTTCGGCCCGCAACGCCGTGCTCGCCCGGGCCCGCAGCGTCTGCGAAATTTCGCTGGCGGGATCGAGCAGATCGCCGAACAGCATGGCCCCGCCCGCGCTGGCGCAGGCTTCCACGCAGGCCGGCAGGCGCCCGGCGTCGAGGCGGTGCACACACAGCGTGCAGCCCTCGGCGGTGCCCTTGCCGCGCGGCGTGTATGGGCGTTGGTCGTGCATTTCGGCGTCGACGAAGAAGCGGGCGTCGAACGGACAGGCCATGACGCAGTAGCGGCAGCCGATGCAGCGATGCCGGTCCACCAGCACGATGCCGTCGGCACGCCGCAGCGAGGCCCCGGTCGGGCACACCTCCACGCAGGGCGGCTCGGCGCAGTGCTGGCACATCACCGGCAGCGATACGCTGCGCCCGGTCTGCATCTCCGTTGCGTCGATCTTGCGAATCCAGGGACCGTCACTTGCCGCCTCACCCCAGCCCTGTTCCTGCCGGCAGGCATCGACGCATGCCGAGCAACCGGTGTCGCAGCGGGCGACGTCGATCAGCAGCCCCCAGCGGTTGCGCGCACTCGCCGGAGTGCCGGGCGCGCGCGGGGCCGCCGCGGCGACCAGGAACAGGCCGGGCGCCACCGCGATCGCCGCGGCGAGCAGGACCCGACGGGTTGCACCGCCGCTCATCGCGCGGCCTCCACCGGGGTTCCGCGATGGCAGCTGAAGCAGTCCACCGACACCGCCACTTTCGAATGGCAACTGGTGCAGAAATGCCGCGGGTCGGTGGCATCGACCGCCGCCCCGCCGGCATCGCGCACGACGTGGCAGGTGATGCAGTCGTCCAGCCCATGACCTGGACGCCTGATGCCCTCGCGCGCCGCCGCGCTGCGGTCATGCGTCAGCAGGTCCATGTGGATGCGCCGCATCTCCGCCGGCGGGGCCGGGCACTCCGCCGCGCGGACGGCAGGCGGTGCCAGCAGCAGGGCAACGAGGAGGACAGCGACCTGCACGCTATTCCCCAAGCCCCATCTGGATGTAGCCGGACGGGCAGACGTCGCGGCAGATGTGGCAGCCGACGCATTTCGCGTAGTCGGTTTCCACGTAGCGGCCTGATGCCCGCTCGGCCTTCGGTACCCGGGTGATCGCATCCTGCGGGCAGTAGATCATGCAGCTGTCGCATTCCATGCACAGGCCGCAGCTCATGCAGCGCTTTGCCTCGGCGACCGCCTGCTCGGCGGCGAGCGGGACCAGGCGTTCGCCGAAATCGCCGAGCACCGCCTCGCCCACGCTGCGATGCGTGCGCTCGTTGCGGGGGACCGTGGCAAAGTGGCCGAGGAACAGCGGCTCGTGCGGGATGATTTCGTGCGCCGCGCGATCCTCGTAATTGTGCACGGCGAAGTCGGACTCGGCGGTGCCGCGGGTGGGGCCGGGCACCGGCGCGGGGGCGAGCCCGGCGGCGGCGAGCCGTTCGATCATGTCGAAATGCACGACATCGACGCGCGGCCGGCGGCCGGACTCCTCGCCGCGCAGAAAGCGATGGATGCTTTCGGCGGCGATGCGGCCATGGCCGATCGCGGTGGTAAGAAGATGCGGCCGGACGATGTCGCCGCCGGTGAACTCGCCGCGCCGCCCCGGCACGGCGAGATTGCGATCGGCCTTGATGAAGCCGCGCCCGTCATCGAGCCCGGCGAGGCCATCGAGATCACCGCTTTGGCCGATGGCTGAGACCACCAGGTCGCAGGGAATTTGGAACTCGGTATCGGCGATAGGAATGGGCCGCATGCCGTCCATGGTGCATTGGCACATGCGCAACGCGTGGGCGCGGCCGTCGGCGTCCTTCAGCACTTCCAGTGGCATGATGCCGGCGCGGATTTCCACCCCCTCCGAATGTGCATCGGCGATCTCGCGTGCCGCAGCGGTCATCTGGTCGACCGGAAACAGGGAGGTCAGCACGACCGTCGCACCTTCGCGCCGCGCAGCGGTGGCGACGTTGTGCGCGGTATTGCCCAGCACCGCGTTGTCCGGGTGGTCCTTCGCATGCGTTTGCGTGATGTGCCCCAGCCGACGCGCGACCGAGGCAACGTCGATCGAGGTATCACCGCCGCCGACCACCACCACACGCCGGGCGACCGCGTCCAGCCGGCCTTCGTTGAAAGCCCGGAGGAACTCGACGCCGGTGATGCAGTTCGGCGCATCCGTGCCAGGCACCGGCAGCCGGCGGCCGCTATGCGTGCCCAACGCCCAAAAAATGGCATCGAAATCGCGCTGCAAATCTTCCATGCTCACATCGCGGCCGATGCGGGTGGACAGGCGCGTCTCCATGCCCATCGCCAGGATGCGGGCAATTTCGCCGTCCAGCACGTCGCGCGGCGTACGATAGCCCGGAATGCCATAGCGCATCATGCCGCCGAGCGCCGTATGATCGTCGAAGATCGTCACGTCATGGCCGCGGCGGCGCAGGTGATAGGCCGCCGACAACCCTGCCGGCCCGCCCCCTACCACCGCGACGCGCTGGCCCGTCTCGCTGTCGGGCGGCGGGAAGGCGATGTTGTTTGCCAGCGCCCAGTCGCCGACGAAGTGCTCAACGGCATTGATGCCGACGTGGTCCTCGACCTCGTTGCGGTTGCAGGCGTCCTCGCAGGGCGCCGGGCAGACCCTTCCCATCACCGCGGGGAACGGGTTGGCCGCGGTCATGCGGCGGAACGCCAGTTCCTGCCAGCTCATGCCGTCCGACGCCTTGTCGAGGCCGCGCACCGCGGCGAGCCAGCCGCGAATGTCCTCGCCGGACGGACAGGCGCCCTGGCATGGCGACGTGCGATGCACATACACGGGGCATTTATGCGAGGCCCCCGCGTTGAAGATCTGTTCCTGCCACGGCGGTGGTTCGTGATCGCCGTCGCGGTAGCGACGGAAGGTAAAAGCGTGCGTCTCGGCGGGCTCGCTCATCGCTGTTTTCCTCTCCTGCGCTCAGCCCAGCCGGATTGCCTGGCCGACGAGCTGGTGCAGCGAAACGACCATCTCCATCGGGAAGCCATAAGCCGGCAGCACCTTGGCGAACTGCGTCTTGCAGATGGCGCAGATCGCCGCCATGTGGGTGACGCCCTGCTGCTCGACCGCTTCCTTCAATGCCTGCATGCGTGGCCGCGCGCCTTTGATGCGAAGCTCCAGCAGATCGTCGGTCAGCAGCCCGCCGCCGCCGCCGCAACAGAACGTGCGGTCATGCGTGGTATCCGGATGCATGTCGACGAAGCCGGGCACGGCGGCTTTGATCACCTCGCGCGGCAGCGCGAACTGGCCGCCCGGCGCGTCGCCCATGCGCGAGGCGCGGGCGACGTTGCAGGAATCGTGGAAGGTCACCGTCATGCCCGCATTGGCGTCGCGGTCGAGCACGATGCCGCCGCGACGGATCAGATCGTGCGTCACTTCGACGATATGCTGCGGAACCGGATAGGCCGGGTCGAGAAAGTCCCACGGTCCGGCGAGCGTGTTCAGGAACGCGTAGGCCACGCGCCAGGCATGGCCGCATTCGCCGAAGACGATGCGCTTGACGCCGAGATCGATCGCCGCCTGACGGATGCGCTGCGCAATCTTTTGCATCTGCTCATAGGAGCCGATGAACAGCGCGAAGTTGGCCGCCTCGGAGGCGTGTGAACTGAGCGTCCAGGAAATGCCGGCCTGGTGGAACACTTTAGCGTAGCCGATCAGCCCATCGACGTGCGGCTCGGCAAAGAAATCCGCCGATGGCGTGAGCAGCAGCACGTCGGCGCCGTGCACATCGAGCGGGAACTTCACCGCCGCTCCGCTCTGCTCGAGCACATCCTCCTCAAGCCCTTCGAGCGTGTTGGCCAGTGCCGGCTCGGGCAGGCCGAGATTGTTGCCGATCTTGTGGACCTTGCCGATGATCTCGTTGCTGTATTTCTGGCCGAGCCCGATCGCGTCCATGATCTCGCGGGCGGCCATGGAGATCTCGGCGGTGTCGATGCCGAACGGGCAGAACACCGAACAGCGGCGACATTGCGTGCACTGGTGGAAATAGGTGTACCACTCCTGCAGCAGTGCCTCGTCCATGTTGCGGGCACCGACATGCGTGCCGAACATCCGGCCGGCGACGGTGAAATGCCGGCGGTAGAGGGATCTGAGCAGGTCCTGCCGCGCCACCGGCATGTTGTTGGGGTCGCCGGTGCCGATGAAGAAATGACACTTGTCGGCGCAGGCGCCGCACTTGACGCAGGAGTCGAGAAAGACCCGCAGCGCGCGCGAGCGCTCCAGCAATTCGCCAAGTTTCTCAACCGCGCGCCGCTCCCAGTCCGGCACGCGCTCGCCGGGAAAGCCGAGCGCCTGATTGTGTGCGGGCGCCGCAACGAAGGGGCGGCTGTGCGCCATGATTCCGGGCGCCAACGCCGGCGGCGCGGCGAGTTCGACTTCGTCGGCGAGCGGCGGGGGCTCGAACACGCTCATTGGCCGCCTCCGGCCAGCTTGCCGGCCCAGCGCGCCGGGCGGCGATAGCGGCGTGACCCGTCCGGCTGGTTGCGGGTGGGGCTGAACACCAGCCCGGGCGCGTGCAGCAGCTTGCTGAACGGCACAATGGCCAGCAACAGGATCGCCAGCAGCAGATGCAGCAGGAACACCGGGTCCGGCGGCAGCCCTTCCGGCGCGGCATGCCAGATGCTGGCGAGAAACGCCTTCACCGCCAGGATATCGGTGTGCAGAAGATAGGTTGTGACCAGCCCGCTGGTGCCGATCGCCAGCAGCAGGACCAGGACGGCAATGTCGCCGGTCCGCGTCACTGCGCGGACGCGGGGGACAAGAAAACGACGGGCCAGGAGAAACAGCAGCCCCGCCATCATCATCCAGGCCGCCAGCCGGCCGACCGGCTGGATCGCCACCAGCCATGCCGGCGGCACCGCAACCACGTAGCGAAGATGCCGCAGCAGCACGAGAGCGAGGCCCAGATGGAACGCCATGGATGCCGCCCAGAGCGGCTTGTCGGCGCGGAACAGGCTGTGGAACAGCAGCATTTCGCGGCCGACCCGCATGGCCACGCCGCCGCGCGTCAGCGGCGCCGGCATGGTCGGGATGGACAACGGCACCGGGGCGGCAAGCCACAGCGCGACGCGATACGCCAAGCCGGCGGCGAGCATCGCCGTCGCCAGCACCAGCAGGATCGCTGCGATCGCGCTCATGTCACGCCACCCCCGCTTGCCGTCTCAGACGCAGCCGGTGGGCTTCGGCAGGCCGGCGATCTTGCAGGCCTGCTTGGCCGGACCGTAGGGAAAAAGCTCATAGAGGTATTTGTTGCTGGCCTTTTCCGCGCCGAGCTTTTTGCCGATCGCCTTGGTCAGCACCCGCACCGCCGGAGCGATCTGGTATTCCTGGTAATACTCGCGCAGGAAGTTCACCACCTCCCAACGCTCGGTCGTCATCGGCAGCCCCTCGGCTTCGGCGATGATGCCGGCGACCGCTTCGTTCCACTGGCCGATATCGGTCAGGTAGCCTTCCTCGTCATGCGCGATGGTCTTGCCATCCACCTGATACGCTGCGTCCATGTCACACTCCCTTCAAAGCCAGGCTTGCACGGAACCTTTGGCAGCCGCGAGATCGACGAAGCCGCCGTAATCGACCACCGTCACGCCCCCTACCAGTGCCGCATTCTCCAATCCGCGCGCGGCCAGATCGGGACCGAGCACCGAGACCTCGAAACGCTGCGCCGCCGATGTCATGGCGTCCGCCAGCGTGGTTCCCGCGAGCGCGGCATAGACGGCGTCCTCGATGAGCAGGATCGCCGCGCCGGGGACCGCCCGCTTCAGGCAGGCTTCCAGCGTGTTGCGCTCAAACGGCGATTTGTTGACCGTGTGCAGCATGTGTCGGTTCCTCAGGCGGTCAGCACGACGTCCATGCCGTCCATCAGCCGCGCCATATCGGCGCGGGCGATGACCTCGACAGGGATCACCAGGTCTTCCTCCGACAGTCCGCGCTCGGCGAGCGATTCGCTCTCGACATAAATTTTCTCGACGCCATAGCCCTCCAGTGCGCGGTAGGTCTTGGAGAAATCCTTCATCTCCAGCACGCCGGGCGCCTGCCCGCGGCGAAGCTGCCAGACGCCATCATCGAGGAACGCCACATGGACGTCCTGGTCAAACATGGCGGAGATCAGCACCATCTCCAGCACTTCGAGGGCGTACACCGTGCCATGCGGTGCCTTCCGGTTGACGACCATGAACCGCTTGGTGACCGTCCCGTCCGTATCCTGCTCGTTCATCTCTGCCCCCTCAATCGCCGAAGACCATGGTGCGGTCGGCATCGATGCCCGCCTCGATGAGCTGGCCGAGGCCGGTGATGCGGAACCCCGGCGCAATCACCGCTTCTATCACGCCGCGCCGCAGCCCGGCGGCGACGCATACCGCCAGGTCGACGCCATGCTCCTCGGCCAGCTTCGACCAGCGCGCGACGATGTTGCGTTCGTCAGCCTGCGGGGCGGAGTGGCGATGCGCGTTGTGCACGCCGTCGTAGTAGAAGAACACGCGCAGCACCTCATGTCCGCGGGTCAGCGCCGCACGCGCGAACTGATACGCCGTGTCAACCGCCTGGTGGTTGAAAGGCCCTTCGTTGACGAGGATGGCGAACTTCATCCGAAGCGTCCCTCAGAAACGCAGTTGCGCGGAGGCGTTCAGGCTCGCGCGCGAGCCTCGCCAGGTCTCGATGTGGAACTTGGTAAACGGAAGATCAGTGACCTCGAAAAAGCGCGGCCAGCCGATGCGGTCGATCCACTCCGACATGCGTTCCCACGGGCGGGCACCGGCCTTGTAGGCGTGCAGGATCTTCATCACGATGTCGGTGGCTTCCGGCCAGCGCGGCGGATTGTTTGGGATGCCAGCGGCCACCAGCTTGTGGAAGGTCGGCTTGGTGCGGGTGGAGGAATGTTTGCCGCCGACCCAGATCGCCAGTTTGCTGTGCTCCGGATCGTTGATCTGCATCGGTGGGCAGGGCGGATAGCAGGCGCCGCAGCAGACGCATTTCTTCTCGTCCACTTCCAGGCTCGGTTTGCCGTTCACCATGGCCGGGCGGATTGCCGCCACCGGGCAGCGGGCCACAACCGCGGGGCGCTCGCACATCTGCGCCACCAGATCGTGGTTGATCACCGGCGGTTTGGTGTGTTGCACGTTCACCGCGATGTCGCCCTGGCCGCCGCAGTTGATCTGGCAGCAGGAGGTGGTGATCTTGACCCGGTTCGGCATTTCCTCATGCAGGAACTCATGCACCATTGCGTCCATCAGTGCCTTGACCACGCCGGACGCATCGGTGCCGGGGATGTCGCAGTGCAGCCAGCCCTGGGTGTGCGAGATCATCGATACCGAGTTGCCGGTGCCGCCGACCGGGAAGCCCTCCGCCTCCAGCCGCTCCACTAAAGGGGCCACCTTGGCTTCATCGGTCACCATGAACTCGATATTGGACCGCGTGGTGAAGCGCATGAAGCCATCGGCGCATTCGTCGCCGATCGCGCACAGCTTGCGGATGGTGAATACGTCGAGCTGGCGCTGCGTGCCGGCCTTCACCGTCCATACCGTTTCGCCGCTGGCGGCGACATGGCGCAGCACGCCGGGGCGCGGGCGGTCGTGCCAGCGCCACGTTCCGTAGTTGCGCTTGAGCGCGGGGTGCATGAACGGGAACGGGTCGGGGACGCCGCTCTCGATCGGGATATGTGCCTCAGCCATTGTTCTGTTCCTCCCGTCGATGTCGCGCGGCTAGTCCGCGGCCTCGGCAGCGCCCTTGCGGGCACGCCATTTCGCCGCCTCTTCTTCCCAGCCGTCGGTGCGCACATAGGAATTGGTGCGGGGATGGCTGACCATGTTCGGATCGAGCTCCAGCCCGACCGCTTCCAGCAGGTTCACCAGGCCGATGCGCTCGATCGACTCGCCGATGCGCTCGTGCTCCAGGGCGTTTTCGACGAAGAAATCCACCACGCGATGCGCGAGGTCGAGCAGCTGCTCGTAATCCTCGTCAGTTTCCAGGCGGAGGAACGGCACGATCACCGTGCCCATCTGGTCGCCGATCTTCAGCGTGCGCTTGCCGCCGAGCAGGATCGTCATGCCGCGTTCCTGTCCGGGCTTGATCGCCTTGGTCATCGCGTTGATGCAGTGCATGCAGCGCACACAGCTATCGGCGTCCAGTGCCAGCGTGTCGTCATCGTTCAGCGACAGCGCGCGGGTCGGGCACATGGCGATGACCTGGTCGATCATCCATTTGCGGCCGTTCTTCGCGACGTAGGTCTTCACCTCGCCCTGGTCGATCCGCAGATCGTCGCGCCAGGTGCCGATCACCGCGAAGTCGGAGCGCTGGATGGCGTTGGCGCAGTCATTCGCGCAGCCGGAGAACTTGAACTTGAACTTGTACGGCAGCGACGGCCGGTGCATTTCGTCGAGGAAGGAATTGACGACCATACGCATGGCGCGCGCTTCGTCGAAGCAGGACTGCTCGCAGCGCGCCGCGCCGACACAGGAAATCGAGGTCCGCACGCCCGCCCCGGCGCCGCCGAGATCAAAGCCGAGGGCGTTGAATTCCTCAAAGCAGGGCTGCACGTTGGCGGTGCGAATGCCCTGGAACATGATGTCGCCGGACTGGCCGTGCAGCGCGACCAGGCCGGAGCCGTACTTCTCCCAGATGTCGCAGAGTTGGCGCAGGATGTCGGTGGTGTAGTGCATGCCGGCGGGTGGCATGATGCGCAGCGTATGGAACTCGGCAGAATCGGGAAACTCGCCGGAAAGTTCGGAGAAACGCGGGATGACACCAGCGCCGTAGCCGCGCACACCGACCGTACCGCCCTTCCAATAGCCCTTGCGTGTCTCGTACGAACGCTCAAGCTGGCCGAGCAGATCCTTCATCATCCCGGCGTAGGGCTTGTCCTCGGCGGCGGCGAGCCGCTTGAGGCCGGAGACGAAGCTGGGCCACGGTCCGCTCTCGAGTTCATCGAGCATCGGTGTCGCCGGCATTTCCTTGGACATTCGCCCCGTCTCCCTCGACCCGCGACGGCGCACGAACGCCGCGATGATTGCAGAACGGTCAGGACGGGCGGCGAGAGGAAGACATGCAGACGCGCGACTCCCGCGGGAGTCATGCCGCGATTTGCGGCGTCATCCGGACGTTCTTCCCTACGCGCGACCCGGTTTCCTCAACCGGTCGTTTGGCCCCGTTTGCCGAGGCCTTACCCAACCTCATAGCTGCGTGTTATTTGTTTGGCAAGTCGGTAAATTAGGAAATGATAATGCACCCACAGGACGAATCCGGCAGCGCGGAGATCACTGAAATTGGACGCACCACCGCCCCGTGGGGGCGCGAACTGGTAGTACAGGCGCTCGCCTACGACAGCGGCATGCGGCTGGCGCGGCTGCGCATTCGCGAAGGCCATCGCTTCACCCTGCTCGATCTCGACGCAGCCACCGCCGGGTGGCTGGCAGCGGCGTTGCGGCAGGCGCTCGGTCAGGCAACAGCCGAGTGACACGCGGCGGTGTGATCGGCGGAAGACTGCGGCACGAACCAGTCGAGTGTGCCGGCGAGTGACACCACGCGACCGACGACCACCAATGCCGGCGCGGCAAGTCCGGCTGCTTCCACCTGCGCGGACAGATCGGCGAGTGTTCCAACCACGCAACGCTGTGCGCCGGTGGTGCCGCGCTCGATCGCCGCCGCCGGGGTGTCGGATGGCAAGCCGCCTGCGAGCAGTCCGGCCACGATCACTGGCAGACGGCGCAGGCCCATGTAGATGACCAGCGTGGTGTCGGGATCGGCCAGTGCGGCCCAATTGCGTTCTGGTCCGGTCTCATCCTGGCCGTGGCCGGTCACGAAGCGAACGCTGTCGGCGAGGCCGCGATGCGTCAGCGGAATGCCGGCGTAGGCGCTGCAGCCGGCGGCGGCGGTGATGCCGGGCACGACCTCGAAGGCGATGTTGTGGCGCGCCAGGTGCTCGGCTTCTTCGCTGCCGCGGCCGAAGATGAACGGATCGCCGCCCTTCAGCCGAACCACCGTGCGCCCGGCGCGGGCGAGGCGCAGCAATAGATCGTTGATGTCGTCCTGGCGCATGTGGTGGTAACCAGCCTGCTTGCCGGCGAAGACGCGCGCGGTGCCGGGCGGAATAAGATCGAGGATGGCGTCGCTGACGAGCCGGTCAAACACCACGACCTCGGCGAGCCGCAGCAAGCGCAGGGCTTTAACGGTCAGCAGATCGGGATCGCCGGGGCCGGCGCCGACAAGGTACACACGTGCCTCGGCCATGATCGGACCTCGTTTGTTGTCGTGGACGCTCCCAAAAGCTGTATATTAGGAGATCATCATATAGTCAAGAATGAAAGCGATCGCGCCGGAGCGGACCCGCGCGGGGGCGCCGGCCCGGCATGCGGCGGACAACGTCACCGTGCTGACCAACGCCCGTCTTCGGCTCACCGGGCGGTGGGCGCTTCGGCAACTGCCAGCCCATGATGGCCGGCGCAGCGCGGCCGGCGCTGGGCCAGATAACGGCCGGGCTGCGTGGTGATGCCAGGGCCGGTCGTCATGATGTCACCGTAAGGGGCGTCCTCCTGCACGAGGCGCAGGAAATCGGAATCCGCAATGGCAAGGGGCATGGGGCGCGCTCATTCGGCGCTGTCGATGTCTGATCGGATCGTACGCTGTCGGGATGTCCAACAAGCGGGGAACGAAAGGGGCAAGTCCACCTGGCGAGCGATGGCGCTGTCGGGGGTGCGAGGACGGCGGTATATCCATCCTGATACAGGAGGAGCACCCCATGGCACATGACCGCATCCTCGCGGACATCAAAGCCGATGTCACTGCCATCCTCGGACCGGAACTGACCGGCATTATCGTTACCCGCGCGGTGGTCGGCGTTTACTTCACCGGCGTGGCGCTCAGCATCGGCACTGCTGGCGTATGCGCGACACCCGCGAAGACCACGCTCCACGCGGCGTGCTGCCCCGAAGCCGGTGACACCGTGATGCCGCCCGGCACGCTGGGCGGCCGCCGCGCGGTGGAATTGCTGGAGGAGATATCGTCGCCACATGCGCTGCGCCGCGCGGTCGGCATCGCCACCTTGAATGCGCTCGCCGAGGCCTGCTGGCAGCGCTGCCCGCATCCCGAAATCGTGCTGCGCGAGGAAATGGATGCGTTCGACGCCGCTGCGATAGGGAGAGGCGAACACGTCGTGCTGGTTGGCGCCTTCATCCCCTTCCTGCGCGCACTCAGGCGCATGGGACAGAACTATACCGTGCTGGAGCTGAGTTCCAGCATGCTCAAGCCCGACGAGTTGCCGCATTTCCGGCCAGCGGACGCGGCGGCCGACGTCATCCCGGGCGGCGACGTGGTGCTGTTGACGGGCAGCACGTTGCTGAACGGCACGCTGGAGGATCTGCTGCTTCTCGCCCGTCCGCAGGCGCGCGTGGTGGTGGTGGGGCCGACGGTCGGGCTGCTGCCGGATGCGTTCCTGCGTCGCGGCGTGGATGTGCTGGGCGGCGTGCGCGTCACCGCGCCGGACGCGTTCCTGGACGTGCTGGCGGAGGGTGGTTCGGGTCAGCACTTTTTTGGCCGCTCGGCGTCGCGGGTGGTGCTGCTTCGGCGATCGCCGAAGCAAGACGCGGTCGGTGCCGCCTGAGGCTTCCCCGCGGTCTCGCATCCGCGCCGCCATGGGTGCGGTTCCTGTGCGCGAAATCGCACGGAAGTTTCTGGATTCAGTTTCGTCATCGGTGCTCCGTGGCCATCCGGCCGGGATGTGACGCGGCAGCTTGCGAGCCGATTTTCCATCTTGCAGAAAGATATATCAAATGCCATCTAACGGATGCGCTGCTGGTGTTCAGCGCGAACTCCCTGGAACCGTAATGCCTGCGGGTGAAGCGATGTGCGCGTGCGATGGTCCGGGCCAGTCAAGCCTCTGGCTGCGGGATGCGCTGGCCTCGATTGTGAACCGCCAGGCGCAGAACCACTCGGCGGGATGGGCGTCTGGCGGGCAGGCGATGCATTCGCAGCGAATGCGCGGGTCGATTGCGTGGGCGAAGCTGGTGTATTCGACAACCCCGCCCGACTTGCAGGGATAGTCCGCCAGCCCCTTGCGCTGACGCGCCGCCTGAACCCGGCACTTCGTCATCTCCAGGACCAGCGATCCGTCGGCTTCGAAAAACACGCGCTGCTCGTTGATGGCACCGTACAGCCGGTGGGCAAAGGTAGCCGCAGGTACGGCGAGGCCACCGGCTTCCGGCAAGCTGTTCAATGCTTTGATCCGGGCGGCCTCCAGCGGCGCAAAATGGGCCCAGCTTGCATCATTGACGTCCTTGGCCGCAGCCATGCCTTCGCGCTTTTCCACCGCCTGGAACCACACCCCGTCGAGCGCCAGCCAGTTGATCGCCAGGGCGGAGAGCAGCGCCTGCAATCGCCCGGCGTTCATGCCGGCCAGCGGTGCCGGCAGGCCATCCTCCGTCGCTGTTCCAAGCGTGGCACAGAGGCGATTGATGACAATCGACGAGGCCAGGTCGCCCGCCTCCTTCTCCATGGCCAATGCGTCGTCGATGCCGAAGCGGCTGGCGGCATTGGCGAACCACAGCCCGTAATGGACCGCCATGCGGCGAACCGCATCGATCACCGCGCTGGCCAGTTGCCTGGTTTCTTCGTCCATGTGCTGTCTCACCACTGAAGGTCACGGGCTGTCGCTGGAGCGCACCCTATCGCGCGGACGGCCGGTCGATACCGCCGGTATCGATCGGCCCGCCGGTCAGCCGACCGGGGATGCCTGCGGTGCTTGGTGGGAATGATCGTGGTCGTGATCGTCGCTGTGGCACTCGCCGCCGCAGTCGCCGCCGGTCACTGGCAGCAACGTGCCTGCTGCATGCCGCGCCAGGAAGTCGCGCACCGCCTCGATCGGGTCTTCCTTGTCGGTAATGGCGGTCTGGATGCCGCGCTGCGCCAGCACCTGGATGAAATGGCCACCGAAGCTGCCGGAGAGGAGCACGTTGACGCCGTCGATCGGGTGGGCACCGGCGCCGCCCGTTGCGTGAAAGGACTGCTCCATCGCCAGGTCAAGACGGCGCAGCTCGACGGGCTCGGCGCCCGGCTGCACGTCATAGATGAGGAAGCGGCGGGCGCGGCCGGCGTGGCCGGTGACGGTGCGGAAGTTCTGGCTGGTGACAGCGATCTTCATCGGAGTGCCTTCAGGTGATGTCGCGCCGGATCGGCGACGGGCGTTACGATATATCTTACCGTGCGATATATCACGTCCAGTCGGAAGCGCAAGCGGGTCGTTCGGCCGCGCACCGGCGAATTTCACCCAGACGGATCGGCCATGGCCGATACCGGGAGGCGCGCAGATGCATCCGACAATGAAGTTGGCCTGGAGCGGCGTGGGCGTGAGCCTGGCGGTGGCCGGGCTGAAATTCGCGGCCTGGTGGAGCACCGGCAGCGTGGCGCTTTATTCCGATGCGCTGGAGTGCGTCATCAACGTCGTGGGCGCCATCACCGTACTGGCAGCGCTGTGGATCAGCCTCCGGCCGGCGGATGCCAGCCATCCCTATGGTTACCAGAAGGTGGAACATGTCTCGGCCATGGTCGAGGGCCTGATGGTGCTGGCGGCAGCGGCGGCGATCCTGCACGAGGTCTATATCAGCTGGGCCAACCCGCATCCGCTTTCGGCCCCCTGGCTGGGGGTGTTGCTGAGCGGGGTTGCCACGTCGATGAACGCGGTCTGGGCGTGGTGGCTGATCCAGGCGGCGCGGCGCTGGAAATCGCCGGCGGTGCGGGCGAGCGGACGGCATCTGTTGACCGATGTCTGGACATCCGGCGGGGTGCTGGCGGGGTTTGCTCTGGTGCCGGCGACCGGCTGGCTGCAACTTGATCCGGCCATTGCCGTGCCGATCGCGCTGAATATCGCCTGGACCGGAATTGGCATGATCCGCGAGTTCGATCAACGGTCTGATGGACCGCGCCGACCCTCTGATGCTTGCACGGATGTGGGGGGTGATCGCGGCGCATGGCGCGGGCGCGCTGCAGGCGCACGATCTGCGGGCCAGGCAGTACGGGCGCGTGACATTCGCAGAGTTCCATCTGGTCGTGCCGGCGGCGATGGGCGTGCAGGAAGCACATGCGATCTGTAAGCGCATCGAAACGGCATTGCAGGAGGAGTTGGGCGAGGCGGTGGTCAACATCCACGTCGAACCCGAGGAGGCCGCAGAGGCCGGTGCGTTGTTGGTGACGGCGTAACGGACCGCTGTGGATCGGCCGCAGCTTCATCAAAGGGAGGAAAAGTCATGGTGGAGCGCTCGACATCGGCACCGATCTGAACGCCCCGTCGAGACGGCATCGGGTACCTTTATACTTCCGTGTGCCATCCCGCGCATCTGCATCATGGATGCGGCGGCGGGCTCGTATTGCCTTCCTTCACGTCGGCGCCATCACCCGTTCCGAGCGCCATCTCATCGCGCCACGCCTTCAAACGGCGCTGCAACGTTCTCAGCAGCCCGTCCGGGGAGGCGCCAGGATAGAGTTGCTGCAGTCGCTCCAGCAGTTTCCGGCCGGTCCGCCATGGTTCCGCGTCGAACCAGTTGCGAACACCCGCCTGCTCACGAACATACCGCCCTGCCCGGTCCATCGTCGCCGCGCCCATCGCCAGCAAGCCCGCGCGCACTTCCGGCGCCAGCTGCAGGGGGCCATGCCGCCTCGTGACGAACCGCCATGCTGCCCCTCCTCATCGCCGCTCGTCCCCCAACAGGCAGGTGGGGAGCAAATCACGTGAGGAAATCCGGCCACTTTCGGGAGCAATTCAGGCGAGGCAATGCAGGCTTGCCGCCAGCCGGCCCGCATAGTCGAGCGCGGCAGCGCGCAGAAGCACAAGCAAAATATGTAAATGCCACCGCGCTCACCGACCTGGAGTGTTCTTCACCACCGGCACGATCGATTCGACCAGTCGGAGCATCTCCTCCGCTCTGGCAGGCATCCTGTCGGCGGGCAGGTTCATGCTTCCGACGAAACGGCCGTCCGGCGTGTAGAGCGAAAGCTCCAGCCCGTCACCGATGACCTCCGGGCGGCAGACGACATTCTCGTCCGCAGCCTCACGCCGCGCTCCGGCCACAAACGCGCGAATTTCCTCGATGCCGCCAACCTGCTGCCCCGCCTCGGCCAGGAAGTCGGTGACCTCGTCCTGGACCTCCGACAGGGGCACCAGGGCCAGCGGCACGCAGCCCGTCGCGTTGAAGGCCGCCGCCCTCCAGCGCTCGAAGGCGGCTGACCTGGTCGCATCCTCGGGCGTTTCCTCGCCTTCCTGCAGTTCCTGCGGCGGGCCGTTGGCGGCGACGTCATCCCAAAGCGGGACCGACCAGTCGACCTGCAGCCCGAGCAGGACACCGAAGCCCTGCGCTGCCAGATCATCCGTGTCGGCCGGGGCATGTCACGTGGCTCGACGCCAGCGACCATGTCGACCAGGACGCGGCGGACCGCGACCGGGTCGAGGGCGGCGAGTGCCTCCGGGGAGCGCCACCCCGGGAGAAAGCTTGTGTCCGCGGTGGGGGGCAGAACATCCGCCGCGAGAAGACTCTCGCGCAGTTCAGCTGCGTCCGGCACGTCGTGCGGCGGCAGGGCGACGGGAACGGCCACCAGCCCTGCCCAGCCGGAAGGACCGGTCCCGGCGCCCTCGGCCACCAGCAGGAGCTCCCAGGTAAGGTCATCGGCCGCCTCCTCGCCGAGGCGGTCTCGCGCCTTGCGCAGCGCGAGGTCGAGGACGTCGTTGCGTCCGGTCGCCATGAGTTCGTGCGCGAGCTCGTCGAATTCCGAGTCTTCCGCATCCTCATCCGTGAAGGCGGCGACGAGGCGATCCGCGAGCGGGCCGGGCGCATGGCCGAGCTTTTCGGGCGGGCTTGCCAAGCTGGGGTCGGCACCCAGCGCTTTCAGGGCGGCGGCGCCGCGCAGCAGGTTGCGGTCGCGCCACGCCCAGCGATTCTCCTGCGTGTCGGCCCGCCCGGCCATCCACCGCCGGAAGGCGGCGCGGTCCGCCCGCTGGACGAACACCCGCACTCCGGACGCGGCCAGCTCGGTGGCAACGGCCATGTTCACCGCGGCGACCGTGTCGAGGTCGGTCTCGCCCGGCCGGAAAGTGTCCAGCGTATCGGCGTCCGGGTAGTGGGTGATGAGGATCGCCTCCAGGGCGGGGGCGACGTCCCGTGCCCTGGCAACGGACTCCTCGACGATTTGGTCCTGCCGGCCTGCAGGCTGCGACATGGCGAATCTCCGATAGGTCGACGACCCTGGCGGGTCAGCTTGGCCGGAGCAGGTACATCGTCAGGGCACAAGCCGTCCCTCGCTGTTTGCCGTGAGGGACGGCTGCTGACATCGGGCGTCAGGAGGGCGGTCGGTCGGACGCTGGGCAGCGTCGTCGTTTGGACGGCCCCGTCCACGCCGGTATTATTCTTCGCGCCGGCGATCCGCATCGGTTCCGGGGGGACGCGGCGTCTCTGTTCCAGGCCGATCCACCGCCAGGACGTTCCGGTGACCTTTACCCGAACACATTCGTCCCCATTCTCCCCGCAGACAGTTTCCCGCCGGGCCGCCGCGCTTGCCGATGGCGCGCGTGTCCATGGCGAAAGGCCCGGTTCAGTCCCGTGACAGCGGTCATCCTGCAGATTGTGTTCTCGAGCCTCGTCACCGCGGGGATGTGGCTATACGCGCCCGACCTCTCCCGCAGCGACCTGGAGGCCCGCTACGCCGGGCCGCCATCCATCTTTGTCGAGGCCGACGGTGTCCGCCTGCATGTGCGCGATACCGGGAAGCGGGACGGGCCGGCAATCATCATGCTGCATGGCTTCGGCGCCAGCCTGCACACCTGGGAGGCCTGGGCGCAGGCGCTGTCGGCCCAGTACCGGGTGATCCGCCTTGATCTGCCGGGCTTCGGTTTGACCGGCGCTGACCCGACCGGCGACTACACGGACGGGCGCGCCGAGGCGGTGCTCGCGGCGCTGATGGACGAGTTGCGGGTCCCGCGCGCCACCCTGGTCGGCAACTCGATGGGCGGCCGGCTTGCCTGGCGTTTCGCGGCCAGTCACCCGGCCCGCGTGACCAGGCTGGTGCTGATCTCGCCGGACGGGTTTGCCAGTGCCGGCATCCCCTATGGCCAGGCGATGGGGGTGCCGATGACCGCCCGGCTGCTGCCCTACATGATGCCGACGCCGCTGCTGCGCGCCAGCCTCGCTCCGGCCTATGGCGATCCTCAGCGACTGACCGAGGACGTTGTTATACGCTATCGCGACATGATTCTGGCGCCCGGCGTGCGCGACGCCGTGCTCGCGCGGATGGAGCAGGACGCGCTGGAGG
Source organism: uncultured Alphaproteobacteria bacterium (assembly GCA_963709085.1). Taxonomy (GTDB): domain Bacteria; phylum Pseudomonadota; class Alphaproteobacteria; order Acetobacterales; family Acetobacteraceae; genus Rhodovastum. Next base: position 48,247 of record CAVPVB010000007.1, on the reverse strand, counting down.
ACCCGGTGCCGGTCCTGCGGCGTTTGCGCCTGCCGGTGCTGCTGCTGTGGGGTGAGCAAGACCGCATCATCCCCATCGGCAACGCCGCCGACTACCTCGCAGTGCTGGCCGACGCCAGGCTGGTTGCGCTGCCCGGGCTGGGACATGTGCCGCATGAAGAATCACCCGCCGAAGCGCTGGAACCCGTGCAGGCATTCCTGTCGAGGTAGCCCGGTCAAACGGATTCTCGCCGCAAACGGCATGCTGTCACAGGGCAATCGGGTGAAGCTGTGGGAACGGCTCTTCGGCCAATCCGCGGCCCTTCGCTTAATTATGGGCAGGGGGCAGGCACGAGCCGGCCCCCGCCCGGCCTGAGGGCTTACCGGGTCGCCCAATCCGGCACGCCGGGGAACCGCACCTGGCCGAGAAGTCGGCCGAGCTCGAGCAGCACGACGCCGCCTGCCACCGCTACGGCGAAGTCGAGGCCATTGTGGAACTCCCAGCCCGACCAGGCGCGGCTGGCGATGATCGCGCCAACAAAAGCCCAGGCGAGGTTGGGTTCCAGCAGCTCGCGCGCGTTCGGGAACGGACTCGGAAGCTTGGCGAGCAGGCCAATCAGCAGCCACACGACGGCGACAACGCCGGCGATAAACAACAGCGCCAGGGTCAGCAGGAGGTTATTTCCCGCGTTCTCGACCGGTTCGGTTTGGGCAAAGGCGATGGTTGGGATCGCATACAGAGCGACCCCGATCGTGAGTTGGCGAAACATGAACGTACTCCTTTTTCGTCCGGGTCTTCCCTCCCGGGTAGCGGGAGCGGAATGACGGGTTACGGAAGCAGCAATTCGAAACGACTCGCGAAGACCTGCCGCAGAAGCATCCCGATGCGGGCTGCGGCGGGGGCGGATTGCAGGCTCAGCGTAACGGCTGTGCCGAAGCTTTGATCTCGATCAAACGACATCGTACCCGATCCGATGTGCAACGCGCCGGTCACCAGGCTGCCGGGAGCGAGGAGACGAGCGATGCTCCCTTCGGCGCCGGACCACGCTTCCTGCCCCAAGATGCGATGTCGGCGCGCACCGCCGTCGCAATGTCCGGCTCTGCGGCGATCGCCCGGAGGACAGGGCGCGGGCCGATTCAACGTTTATTTCGTGTTATTTGATTAAGCATACACCATGAGAATGTCAATCATCCGCGTCGCCGCTGGACTGGTGGTCCCGGCCGTTGCCGCCCGAGCGTCTGCTGGTCGCGCTGCCGGCGCGGCGGCTGCGCTGGTTGTGCCACCAGCCTCGGGAAACCATTCTTGGGTTTGGCCTCGACACTGGTAGGAACCCACCATGCGCGAAGACGACCTCAGGGCATCCGACAACATCGAAGACCGGCGCGGAATGGGCGGGGCAACCAAAGGCGGCCTCGGCATCGGCGTGATCGTCGTGCTGAGCCTGATCGGTTGGGCGACCGGCATTGACCCGCGGCTGCTGATCGGCGGCGCGCAGTTGGTGACAGGGGGCGGTAACCCAGCCGCTCGAACCGCTCCGCAGCAAGGCGCGCCCACCGACCAGGTTGGCGGCTTTGTCGCCCGGGTTCTGGGTGAGACCGAGGACGTTCTGGTCGCAGGAACTGCCCCGCCAGACCGGTCGCCGCTACGAGAAACCGGTCCTGGTGCTGTTCTCCGGCATCACGCGGTCCGATTGCGGTGTGGCGCAATCGGCCATGGGGCCGTTCTACTGCCCACTTGACCACAAGGTGTACTTCGACACCTCGTTTTTTGAAGACATGCGGCGGCGCCTCGGTGGCGGCGGAGACTTTGCCTACGCCTACGTCATCGCCCATGAGGTCGGCCACCACGTGCAGAACTTGATCGGCTTGCTGCCGCAAGTCCAGCAGGCCCAGGCGCGGGCGGATCAGCGCCAAGCCAACGCCATCTCCGTCCGGACCGAATTGATGGCTGACTGCCTCGCGGGTGTCTGGGCGTACCACATGAACCAGCGACACCAGAACATTGACGAGACCGACGTGAGGCAAGCCGTCGCAACGGCATCGGCCATTGGCGATGATCGTCTCGCACGGCAGTCCGGCCGCGGCGCTGTCGTGCCTGACAGCTTTACCCATGGGTCCTCGGAGCAGCGGGTGCGCTGGCTCACTGTGGGACTCCACGGTGGGACCATCGAAGCCTGCAACACGTTCAAGAGCGAGCGATAGCAGGCGGGTTGCTGGTCAGCCGGACGGGATATCGCACGACGTGGTTGCGCATTCCCCGTTCATCGTGACCAGGGCTGGGGCATCGCACTGCGAAAGGTTCTGGACCCTCGCGCGATGTCTTCCCGATCAATGTCCGGGCGCGCCGGCGCGCCCAGGCAGGGGTTGCTGCGAACCAACACCTGCAGCTCAGGTGAAAGGTTGAGCTGATCGCTCCGGGCGAGCGGCATCTGGTTGGACGCCTGCAGCGCCGGTGTGATGATCAGATTATTGAACGGCCCGCTGATCCGCACAGGCACATCGAGCGCGAAGAATCCGGTCGAGGCCGCCTCGCTCTGGATTGTGATGTCGATCGCGCGCCTTGCCAGATCAATCCAGCCGCCGCCGCCGATGGTGCCGTCGGAGGTCCGTAGCCGCAGCGGGCCTAGGGGACCGCTGCCATTCTTCAGGTTGGCAATTCCGAGCAGACATGACAGGCGCGCGGAGCCCGCACGCTTGCGCAGAAGCCGGCGAAGGTCGATCGAGGCAAGTTCGATCAGGTTGTGGGTTATGCTTCCGTCGCGCATGCCGACCACGCCGGTGATCCGGCTTGCCGCGAGGGCACGCGACAATGTCTCGCCAACCAGGTCCAGCGTCACGCCGCCATCGACATGGCCTGCCACAGCTCCGGACGGTCCGCCGATCCATCGGACAAGCTGCGTGGCATCGGCATTCGCGATCGTGACCCCGCCGCGGAGATACGTTCCGTTGGCCGCGGGTTCGGCGGTGGCCCATATTCGCGTCTTGCCGCCGGCGACCAGCAGCGACCCATCGTCGAGCGCCAGGCGCCCGGGCTCGACACGGGCACGCAGGCTCAGATCGGAGAGCAGGGCCGCGCCGAATCTCGCGGCAGCCACCGTGATCCGCCCATCAACAACAGTATCCGGCTTGTCGTCCACAACGGGCAGATCGAATGAACCCCCGGCGCCGGGCTTCACGCCGGCCGCAATCGCCCGCAGGTCGAGGCTATCGGCATGGACATCGAAAGCAACGCGGTCCGCCTGTCCACGGGCGCCTTCAAGGAGGTCGCCGGTGCCGCGGAACGCGTTGTGCGCGAGCGTTCCGGCGATATCGGCAAGCTTCCACGCATCACCGTGCTTGTCCAGGGTTGCGGTCATGGCGAGCGGCATATTGATCCCCGCCGACAGGCCCGCAGCGGCCAGCACCTCGGCGATGTCGGGAGCGTCAAGCTGAACACGGCCCTGCAACCCATCAAAACGCAGGGGGTCAGTGACCGTGCCTGCGAAGATGAGCGAAGCGGAATGGCTGCGGGCGGTCGCCGTCGCGCCATAAGGAATCGCGGGATCGTGCAACAGGTCCATGCTCTGCCCGCTGACGACGAGCCGGATCGGTGTGCGGTTATAGGCCCCCTCGGCGGCGATCACGACCGGCTGGTCGGGGGCGGGCGCGCGGAGCACGATGTCGTGCAATTCGATGTGCAGCCTCGCGCCGCTGGTGGTCGCGAAGACGAGGTCGCCATCATGCAAGGTGAGCGCGGTGACGCCTGGCAGCGCGGCGCGGATGGGCGGCGCGACACCGCCGGGGTTTGCCGGTCTTGCGTCGGGCCGAAACCGCCAGTTGCCCCGGCCGTTGGCATCGCGCTCCAGCACGACCGCCGGCGAGTCCACCGTCACCGAGGTGAAGTGCAGCCGGCCCGTCAGCAGCGGCAGGAACGAAAGCTTCGCAACCAGGGCACGCAGCGTGGCCATTTCGACCTGGCTGGTGCCCGGAGCATTCGCCAGGTGAACGTCGCGGAGTTCGAAGACAATTGATCGGCCAACCGCGACATGCAGTTCACCGATCGCAACGGCCCGGCCCAATAGCGTGCTTGCGGCGTGCGCGGCAAGGAATCCCAGATTGATGAAAGGCAGCACGAGCAGGGCGGCGACGGCGGCCAGCAACACGCCACCGCCACCGATAGCGGCGCAACGCAAGCCAGAACCGCGGCTGGGCTGCGTCTTTGATGGAAGCACGCTGTCGGGCACGCCGATGGCTCCCCCCTTGAACTTCTCCAGATTGCCGACGCCTCGGCAAAGCGTCGACACCGTCCCCTGAATGGACAGATATCGTCCGGACCAACGCCGGAGCAACGCGAACGGTCAGCAGATGGCAGGCTTCTTCGGAAAACGGAGGGCGGCATGCCGCGTGCTCCTCGAGCCGTTGGCGGAATTGCCTCCGCGCCTCAGCGCACCGGAGCGATGCGCCATACCGTCCCGTTGCCATCCTCGGTTACCAGCAGCGCCCCATCGGCGGCCACCGCGACGCCCACCGGCCGACCCCACACCTCACTGTCCGACGCCACGAAGCCCGTCAGGAAATCCTCCACCGTCCCGCGCCGGGGCGCACCCTGCCGGTCCTCACCCAGATGCAGCCGGACCACCTTGTAGCCGGTGCGACGGGCGCGGTTCCACGAGCCGTGCAGTGTCACGAAAACATCCCCCCGATAGTCCGCCGGGAAGGCAGCCGGCCCGGCATCGACGTCGTAGAACGCCAGCCCGAGCGGAGCGGAGTGCGCCTGCAGCAGAACGTCCGGCACCAGCACCCGACCCGCCAGGTCGGGGCGACGCCCGGCCAGACGTGGATCTTCGTGCTTGCCAATATAGAACCATGGCCAGCCGTAGAACCCGCCCGCGCGCACCGCGGTTGCATAGTCCGGCGGCAAATCGTCGCCCAACCCGTCACGTTCGTTCACCGCGCACCACAGCGCGCCGGTGCCCGGCTGCACCGCCAGCCCCGAGCAGTTGCGCAGCCCGGTGGCGAACGGACGCAGCGCGCCGCCTTCCGGGTCGAATTGCAGCACCGCGGCACGGCCGGTCTCCTCACCCCAGGCGGCACCGACGCCATGCGCCGCCTGCCATGCCGCCAGACCGCCCGGCGGCGCGGGCGGCATGTCAGTGCCGACATTGGAATCGGACCCCACCGAAACGAACAGCGTGGCGCCATCGGACGAGACCGCCAGGTCGCGCGTCCAGTGGCCCCCCTCGGGCAGGCCGGTCAGCACCGTCTCGGCCGGGCCGCGCGCATGCAGGTCACCGCTGACATAGGGATAGCGCAGCACGCGCCCGGTCTCGGCGACGTAGACGAAGCGCGGTGCGGCCGGCGGCCAGAAGACGATGCCGAACGGCCGCGACAATCCGGCGGCGAACACCGTGGGTGCCCCGGCCTGTGGCGCGCCGGGCTGGCTGCGGAACGCCAATACCCGGCCGGCGCCGCTTTCGGCGAGGAAAATGTCGCCATTCGGCGCCCGCCGGATGACCCGCGGCATGGCCAGGCCGCCGGCCCCCCGCCCGCCAGCCCATTGGGTGGCGTTGAATCCCTGCGGCACGCGCGGCGCGGCGCCGGCCGGGCGCGGCACGACCCTGGGCCAGTTGCTGGCCGACGGCGTGGCGCGCGGCGCCGGCAGCGCGTCGGGGTCAAAGCGCCGCAGTACACCGGGCGCGTCGCTGTGCCAGTCGCCGGTCGCGGCCGGCCCGGTTCGTATCCCCTGACCGGCGACCAGGGCGGGCAGCAAGACCAGCAGGCAGATCCCGAGTTCGTATGCCGGATGTTTGGTCATGGGTCGTTCGCTCCCTTGATGGTGTCCACCACCGCTGCTGCCGCGGTCAAAGGAAATGGGGCCATTCGGGCGTCCGTCATGATCCGATCGGATCAACCAGCGCCGAGAGCTGCCGCCGGATAGTCTCTGGCCAAAGTGATACTGTATTTCCGCCGACCCGCCCCAGCAGCGTGATACCGAATCAGGAGGGAATTAGCCGCCTCGAATTGATCAATCGTCGCCGCAACCATCGCACATTCGCGAGGTCAGACGAGTTGTGCCGTCAGGGCTTCAAATTGGGTGGGGCCGGACATTGAAAAGCGATTTTGCCCCCCGAGCCGACCGTGGCTGGCCTGGCCAGCATCCGGCCCGCGGACGTGTCCTCACCCGCCGCCGGCGTTCCCGTTGACCGCCTCCGCCCGCCCTCTTTCATCCACTTCCGTCGCCGGTTGGTGGGAAAAATAGCGGGACAATCCGGAATAGCGATCGAAGAACCAAGGAAACTCAATGGATTAAGCGGGGCGGTTGGCGGAGGGGATGGGATTCGAACCCACGTAGGCCCTTGACGGACCTAAACGGTTTAGCAAACCGCCGCCTTCAGCCGCTCGGCCACCCCTCCGCCGTGAGTTGCAGGCAGGTCACAGCCCACTACGACGTGTATCCGTCCACTTCTAGGGCCATCCTGGTCCCACGTCAAACACCGATCCCGCCGGATGCCGGCAATCGGGTGAAGGACATGCGTGACAAAGCGGGAAAGCATCGAATCCATGGCTGTCCTCTGATTTTGATTGGCGAAGGATAGCGCGGGGGCGTGTCGCGGAGGTGCCGGCGAACACGGCGTTCGATACTCCGGCGGAATTTCCGGCGCCGCACGCTGCATCTTTCGCCAGCTTCCCGGCTGGATACGGCACGTCGGTGAGAAGTGCCCGGTTGACGAAAAAATAGCGGCTGTCGAGCCTGCGCGTAAACCGTCTGCCTGTGTCGCAGGCTCGATCTTCGTATCATTCCGCCGATCCGACCAGCGGCTTCCGTTTGCGCGGCCGGCTTGCCGGAGGAGGATGAGTCCCTGCCCAACGGTCACTGGCCCCGCCTCTCTCGCCCCATCGGCCCGGGGGCCCCATCACGGTCCGGTTAAACGGTCACGTAACATCGACCTTTGGACCGACCAGTTCGCGGCCGTGCGGTTGCATCGTCGGGTCGCTGTCGGGTGCTTCCTGCGTGATGCGCGCGGTCGCGAATTCATCTGGGGACGGCTCCGTCAACGGGCTTGCGCGCTGCAATGGCGGATCGGCCGCCGCGGCGGGATCACTCTGCTCGCCGGCAGGTCCATCGGGTGCCGCGCGCTCAGCCGCCGTCGCGAACTGTTCGAGTACGCCGAGATCGGCGATCGCCTGCGAGACCACGGCGTCGAATGTCGCAGCAGCAGCCGTGACGATGCCCGCCTTTCCTCCCCCTCCGGCGATCTCAAGGCTCTGCATGATGTTGCGGCTCAATTCGGTCTGGGCGGTCTTGCGTCCTTCGGCCAGCTTCTTCGCCAGCCCCGACTCCGAGAGGGCGAAATGAAGGAGTGTTCGGGTCACCGGATTGAATTCGTGATTCTCAACCCGGCTCTCGACCGTTGACCCAACGGCTGCACCAAGATTGAGATAGGAGGCAACGGTTCCGACCCCCGCCGCCACCGCCAGGATGGGGTGGGTCACCGCGAGCAATATGACGACGTTCAGGTGAATCGTCGCAATCACCAACGTCCCGATGCCGGCGGCCAGGGTCGCCAGACTCGCCGCCTGATTGCCCAATTCCGCAGCTATCAGGGTGGCGGTTGCGCCGCCCCCCGCCGCCAGTGACACCGTACCGGCTGATGCCGGGATATAGCGCGACACCGCCCTGCCGATTTCATGCGCCCGCAGGAACGCGAGCAGATGGTCGCGGAAAATTCGCAGCAGGTCAGTGTCGAGCGTCCGCCACTCGGCGTCCACCAGCCCGACGGCCTCCGGTTCGAACTCGGCGCATATCCTCGCCACTTTCTCCTCGGCGCCCTTGAGGGAGCCGCCATGGTGATACCAGGCCATGAACACCGCATCGATGCGCGGCATGATCGCGTTGACGATCGCCAGCGCCAGCCGGTCGGCGAACCTGTCCAGCCGTGCCGACACGGCTTCGGCGAGAGCATCGCGGGCCTTCGGTCGGGAAGCTGCGATCGACGCGCGCCGCACCTCGTGGCGCGACTTCAACGCCGTGTAGAGAGCCAGGCCGGCCCCGATGGTCGTATCGGGATCGTCCGAGCGCAGGATACCGGTCTGCGGATGAACCCCGAACACCTCGGCGGCGATCCCGCGCATGAACGGCCATTCGGAACTTCCGCCGGTCAGAACGACCTTGCTGAATCGCGCCCGGTTCGCCGCATCCTCGCCGCCGCGTTGCATCGTCCGGCGAATCCAAGCCAGCAAATCAATAGGGCCATCCACTGCCAGCGGCGCGGGAAGGCCGAACGCCTGGAAGTAGCGGAGGGCGAGGCTGCTGGGACGATAGGCCCGCGCCCGCGCGATGAACTCGGCAACCGACGCGTTCCGCAGGGCTTTCCTTGTGTCGCCGACATCGATCCGGTACTTGAAATCGGTCATGCCGTCGCCGACCACGCTCCAGCGGCGGGAAAAGCTTTCCTTCAGTTCCCGGCACTCGCTTTGCCACACGGCCATGGCTTCGTGCTCGTTCACCGCGAATGGTGCGTTCTGATCCTGGACCCATTGGTAGAACAGATCGTCGAACAGCCGGCCCCCGAGTGCCGGGTCGCCCCAGGGCGCGCGCAGGCCGTGCTCGGCATCCACCAGCGCCAGGTCGAGCGTGCCGCCGCCGAAATCGATGATGACAACACCATCGCGTGCTTCCGCCGGGCTGATGCTGCCATTGTTGAGGTGGTAGGCGAGCGCGCCAAGCGGTTCATCGACACACACGGCCGTCGTGAACCCGGCGCAGCGGGCAATTTCAGCGGTGCGGTCCCGGTGTTGCTGACCAACTTCCGCGGGAACGCCCACCACCACCAGGCCGTCATTCACGCAATCCGGCTGGATATCGAGAACGCCCTCGCAGACCTTGTGAAGGAATGCGACGGCATCTGCCCGCGAACGCGGGGAGCGGGCAATGTCCGGCTTGAAGCCGAAGGCGATGCGACGGCCGGTGCGCTCATCGGCGTCGTACTGGCTCCAGGTCTCGACGGCGACCGTTCCGAATTCTTCGACGCGCTCCTCCCCGGTCGGCGAACTTCCCCACAGAACGCAGGTGGCGATGGACGGCCTGCCGCCGAACCTGATCGGAACCGCGGTGAGGGGACCGTCGCCCGTGTCAACGCAGGTGGCGACATGGGTGTTGCTGGTGCCGAAGTCGATGCCGACATATGTGCGCATGTGTGGTTCCGTCATGGGGTGCCGTGCGGAGACGGCCCGGCCGTGTCAGGCCCGGCGGATCTCGCCTTTGTGGATGACCTGCCCGCGTCGGGTGACCGCGCTGCGCTGCGTGCGGACCGATTGGCCGGCGGCAACCGAGCCGAATGAATCATACGCTTGCGTCATTTCCACGGCATAGGGGGTGCCCCGCGCGACTGACGGCCACTCGTATCCGTCCTCCTCAAAGCGTTGGAACACTTCCTCGCAGCTGTCGCGAAGCTCCTGGGCGGATGCCGTGCGCGCCAGGTCCGTGTGAAGCCGCGACAGGGCGGCCCAGATGGCGCCGCTCAGCGGGGTGGACTCGCTGTGCCGCACGTCAGTCTGGGGCGGGAGCCGGTCGGGGTGCGCCCAGCAGACAGCCAGGGCAAGATCGGCAACCTGAACGAGTTCGGCACGTTGTCGCAGCGGATTATTGGCGGCCGGCCCGGAGCGAAACGCCACCAGCCGGGATTGGAGGATTGTCAGCAGCAACGGCGCGATCGTCAGCCACATGACGGAGCGGAACACACCGATCGACTGCCCCCGCACGGCCCGCCACATGCCACCCACGATCATTCCGCCGCCGGATAGCGAGGCGGCGGAGCGCATGGCTGAAACCAGCGCCGGGCGATTGAGGAGAGCGGCAAGACCTCTGACCGCCAGAAAGGCCCCGAGCGCCCCGCCGACGAACAGCCCGATCGCTCGGTTGTCAAACCAGATCCAGGTCAGAGGGGAGACAAGCAATGCGCCGACGCCCGCGCCGACAGCGGCGGGAACGGCCCATGCCGCCCCCCGCATCTCCCCTCCCGGTTCGCCCTCCGGCAAAGGCTCGAACAACTGGTAGACCGCGGCCTGGACCTCGGCCTCGACGCGCGGCATGTCGGCCTCCTGGTTGGGCCAGCATCCCTGTTCGGCCAGCCAGGTCAGGCAGGCCGAGGCGATCCGGTCATGCGGCCGGCTGCCCGGACCGGTTGTCCCGGGACCAGCCACCGCGGCACGCCCGATGCCGCCGCCGTCCCGCGGCCGGGGCGAGGCGGCCCGTCCGGCCGTGGCGCCGGACGTGGCAAGTGCGCGCGCATGGGCGCGCCAGGCGGGCAGAGCGTCCTCGAAGCGGTGGAACTGTGTCATTCGTCAAACCCTGTCGGGTTTAGCGGCACGCCGATATGCCGACCCTGCACCTGCGGGGAGGCTGCGATCCCGGCGCCGCTCGCGCATCGTCCCCAGACCATGCCCCCTCATCCCGAGCTTGCGGGGGAGCCTGCGTTGACAAACTGCCGGTCGCGTCGGCCGCCGGACCGCGGTCCATCCCGGCATCGAGCAAATGCCCCACCGGGGCGTTCTTCAGCTCATTCAAAAGACCGTTCGGGAGTATGACGCTCCGCGGATCGACGCCGGCGAGCAACTGGTCGAGCACCGCTGCGAGAATGCCGGATGCATTGGGTGTGTTCATACAGCCTCCCTCTGGCATGTCACGCAAGCGGGGCGAGGAAATTCCCGACAGCCCCATCGCTGCCATCAGGTGCTTGTCCATCCGTTCGACGCATTGCGCCCAGACTGTCTTAATCCCGACGGGGTGGATCCGAATGGATCGCGAAGATGTGTTGGTCTGCGGCGGCATGGTGGAATATCTCCCGGCTCTGGTGAGGAGCGATCACCGATCCAGGCTCGGCGATCGCGCTTTCGCCCCGGTAACGCGGTGAAGATGGTATCGGCAGTCCGATAGGATTCTCGACTATTTGAATAATAGTTGACCTTCTCCCACCAGCACCAGAATCGGAAACTACCCAGACCGAGGCGCTTCGCGGCGGCAGGGTGTCAATCGGCTTGCGCGGCCCTGTTCGTCTCGGCCCAGTGCGCCACGTCCGCGGGGCTGCCAGGGTCGATGGGCATCAAAGCGCGCGGGTGCCGGGCAGGCTGGCGGCCGACCATCCGCCGCCGAGCGCCCGGATCAGGCCGATACTCGCGGCGAGCCGCCGCGTCCGCAGGTCCAGCGCCGCCCGCTGCGCGTCCAGCGCCGCCGTCTGCGCCGTCACCACCTCAAGGTAGCTGACCGCGCCGTCGCGATAGAGGTTCATCGACAGCTCCAGCGTTCTCTGCGCGGCGGCCACGGCGGCGTTCTCCTCGTTCGCCTCTTCCTCCAGCCAGTGCAGACGGGCGAGATTGTCTTCGACCTCCTGGAACGCATCCAGCACGGTCCCTTTGTAATCGGCCGCCGCGGCGTCGAACTGCGCCTTCACGCCCGCTTCCTGCGCCTGCAGCAGACCGCCGTTGAAGATCGGCAGCGAAATCGCCGGCCCGACCGACCAGAAGCTGTTCGGCAGGCTCAGCAGGTTGAGGCTGGTGGCCTGCGTGCCACCGCCCAGGCCGAGGGTAAGGGTCGGGTAGAACGCCGCCTCGGCGACACCGATCAGCGCATTGGCCGCCGCGGCGCGGCGCTCGGCGGCGGCGATGTCGGGCCGGCGGAGCAGCAGCGACGAGGGCAGGCCGGGCGGAATGTCGGGCAACGGTATCAGCGTCGCGTCGGGCGGCAGCGAGAAGGTCGAGGCGGGCTGGCCGACCAGGCGGGCGATGGCGTGCTCCAGCACCGCCCGGCGCGCGATCGCATCCGATTTCTGCGCCTTCGCCGTCTCAAGCTGGGTTTCCGCCCGCGAGACATCGAGGCCCGAGGCGATGAAGCCCGCCTCCCGGTTGCGCGTAAGTTCGAGCGCGCGCGTATAGGCGACGACGGTATCGGCGAGCAGCTGGATTTCCGCATCGAGCCCGCGCAGCAGAACGTAGTTGGTCGCCAGTTCGGCGTGCAGGATGAGGCGCACGCTTTCAAGCGTTGCCGCGCTGGCCTGCGCCTGCGCCTTGCCGGACGCCACGGCATTGCGCACGCTTCCCCATAGATCGAGTTCGTAGCTCGCCTGGGCGGAAAGCGTGTTGGCGCCGTAGAAGGTCGGTTGCGAGGCGGACCGCAGCGGCCGGTCCGCTGACTGCTTATTGGCCGAAAGGCTGCCGCCGGCGGTAATCCAGGGAACGAGGGAAGCCTCCGCCTGGGCCGCCAGCGCACGCGCCTGCGCATAGGCCGCGTCGGCCGCGGTGAGGTCCGGGTTGGCGGCGTCGATTTGCGTTTCGAGGCCGTTCAGAATCCGATCGTCGAATGCCTCCCACCAGGGACCGCGTGGCTCGCGATCGGCCGGGCGCGCCTGTTGCCAGGGACCCGCCTCCTTGAAGCTGGCGGGAATGGTGATGACCGGCGGCTGGTAATGGGGAGCGAGGTCGCACGCCGCGAGGCACCAGGTGCCGCCGGCGAGGGCGAGCAGGCGGGCGCGCTTCACTCATCATGCTCCTCGGTCGCGTTCTCCTGCGTCACCTCCGCCACGGATGCTCCCGTGCCGCCGTCCGGCCCGGCGACTTTGACGATCTCGCCCGCTTCGATCGAATCGGGAGGACCATCGATCACCCGGTCGGTCGGCTCGATTCCGGATGTCACTTCGATTTCGGTGCCAAGATCGCGGCCGACCTCGATCGGTTTCAGCTCCACTTTCTGGTGTGGCCCGACCGTTGCGACCTCAAGCCCGTGCTCGCGGAACAGCAATGCACTGGTCGGCAGGCGCAGCACGTCCGGCGGCTCGGGAAGCTGGAAATGCACCGCGGCATAGGTGCCCGGCAACAGCTTGCCGTCGGGATTGTCGGCGTGCAGTTCGACCAGCACCGTGCGGGAGTCCGGCGAAATGGCATTCGACGACGTGGCCAGCCGGGCCTTGTAGGTTTGCCTGGGGTGCTGCGGCAGATGCAGGATAGCCGTCATGCCGGTCTGCAGCTCGGGCGCGAAGGTTTGCGGCACGCGCACATAGATGCGCATGGCGTGAATGTCGGCGACGCTGAACAGTTCGGGGCCGCTGCCGCTGCCGGCATTGATCAGGGCGCCGACATCGGTTTTGCGCGCGGTCACCACGCCGTCGAACGGCGCGGTGATCCGCTTGAAGCTTTCCAGCGCGTTCAGCCGCCGCACATTGGCCTCGGCGGCGAGGACGGCGGCGTGTTTCGCGGCGGCGTCGCCGGTCTTTTCGTCAGCGGTCTGCTGCGAAACAGAATCGGTTGCCCGCAGCGCCTGCCAGCGTTTCGCGGTCAGAACAGCGAGTTCCTCGTTCGCCTTGGCGATGGCGAGATTGCCCTTCGCCTGCGCCAGTTGCTGGTCAAGGTCCGGCGCATCGATCTCGGCCAGCAGCTGGCCCGCCTTCACATGCGCACCGATATCCTCGTACCACATCTTCACATAGCCGCTGACCCGGGCGTAGATCGATGCCTGATAGAATGCCTCCACATCGCCCGGCAACACCAGCTCCTGCGGCTTTTCGCCATGCCGCGGCAACACGACAGTCACAGTGGGCACCGCAGCCGCATCCGTCCAGCTTTGCAGTTCCGCCTTGCTTTCATGGCGACCGATGATGCCGATGACGGCGATCGCAACGGCCAGGCACAAGGCACCGAGCCCGATCAGGCGGAGGCGCCGGTCTCTTCGCTGCGGCAGCTTGGCAGGGAGGTCATCGGCCATGTGGTCTTCCTCGTGCCTAAGCATGGGAGGCGGTGTGGACGGGTCCTCGCGCGGATGCCGCGCGCCGCGCCCGCGAATGGACGATGCTGAAGACGACGGGAACGAAGAACAGCGTGGCCCCGGTGGCGCAAAGCAGGCCGCCGATCACCGCGCGGCCGAGCGGCGCGTTCTGCTCGGCGCTGAGGGCCATCGGCGCCATGCCGATGATCATGGCGAGCGCCGTCATCAGCACCGGTCGGAAACGGGTGAGCCCGGCTTCCATCGCGGCGGTCATCGCATCAAGCCCTGCCGACAACCGTTCGCGCGCGAAGCTCACCACCAGAATGCTGTTCGCCGTCGCGACGCCCATCGACATGATGGCCCCGGTCAGCGCCGGCACCGACAGCGTCGTGTGGGTGATGAACAGCATCCAGACGATCCCGGCCAGGGCCGCCGGCAGCGCCGTCACGATCACGAACGGGTCCAGCCAGGACTGGAAGTTCACCACGATCAGCAGGTAGATCAGCACCACCGCCAAAGCGAGCCCTTCGTACAGCTGGGCATAGGCGGTGGTCATGGTGGTCACCTGGCCGCGCAGCACGGCGGTCGAACCGCGCGGCAGATCCCTGGCCGTCTCGTTGAGGATGCGCTGGATATCGGCCGCCACCGCGCCGAGGTCGCGGCCATGCGTGGTGGCATAGATGTCGATCACCGGCTGCACGTTGTAATGCGAAACGACGCCGGAACCGACCGTTCGCGTGACCGACGCCAGGCCGCCGAGCAACTGGGTGCTGCCATGCGCGGTCACCGGCACGTTGTTGAGGTTGCCGACGGTGTCGATGTCGTACTGCGGCATCTGCACCACGATCGGATATGAGACGCCGTTCTTCGGGTTCAGCCAGAAGGTCGGGGCCGACTGGATGCTGCCGGCCAGCGTATCCTGCAGGCTGGTCGCCACATCGCGCTCGGTCATGCCAACCTCGGCCGCCAGCGACCGGTCGACATCAACATCCAGCGTCGGGGCATTGAATTCCTGCTGGATGCGCGGATCGGCCACGCCCGCCACGTGGGACATCCGCCGCCACAACGTGTCGGCATAGGCGCGGTTGCCGGTCAGGTCGTGACCGATCACCTGGACGTCGATCGGCGCGGGCAGCCCGAAATTCAGGATCTGGGTGACGATGTCGGCCGGCAGGAAAGCAAAGCTGGCGCCCGGAAACAGCCCCGGCAGGCGCTCGCGCAGAGTCGCGACATAACTGGCCGCGCTGGTGGCATGGTCGGGCGTGAGCGAGATCAGGATATCGGCGTCCTCGCTGCCGATGGTGCCGGAGTTGGCGTAGGCCATGTTGATGCCGCTGATCGGCAGGCCGATATTATCGACGATGCTGTCAAGATCGTGCGGTGGAATGACCCGCCGGATGGCGGCTTCCACCTGGTCGCACAGACGCGCGGTCTCCTCGATCCGCGTGCCGGTCTGGGCGCGCAGGTGCAGCTTGATCTGCCCGGCCTCGACCGGCGGGAAGAAGTTCTGGCCCAGGAACGGCGCCAGCCCGAACGACATCAGAACGATGGCGAGGAAGCCGGCGACGAAGATCCACCGCGCCTCGACCGCGCGGCCGAGCAGATTGCGGTAGCCGGCGCGGACCCGCTCGAAGCGGTGTTCGAAGCCGCGCTGAAAGCGGATCAGGGGGTTCCGGCTGGGCCGGTCCGCTTCATGCCCCTCCTCTTTGTGCCCGCCATCCGGCCCGGCCTGGTGCGCCTGGGCCGCCAGCAGGAAATTCGCCAGCGTCGGCACCAGCGTACGGGACAGCACGTAGGACGCGATCATGGCGAACGCCACCGCCTCGGCCAGCGGGCGGAACAGGAAGCCGGCGACGCCGCCCAGGCTGAACATCGGCACGAACACAATGCAGATGCACAGCAGCGACACGGTCGCCGGAATGACGATCTGGCGCGAGCCATCAAGGATGGCGTGCTCGATGTGTTTGCCCTGCTCGAGATGCCAGTTGATGTTCTCGATGGTCACCGTCGCGTCGTCCACCAGGATGCCGACGGCCAGCGCCAGGCCGCCCAGGGTCATGACGTTGATGGTCTCGCCGAGCGCCGCCAGCGCGGCGATCGAGGCCAGGATCGCCAGCGGGATGGAGATCGTGATGATCAGGGTCGAGCGCCAGCTGCCGAGGAAGATCAGGATCATCAGGCCGGTCAGCGCGGCGGCAATGGCCCCTTCGCGAATGACGCCGGACACCGCCGCGTTGACGAAAACGGACTGGTCGCCGACCGCGGTGAGGCGAAGGCTGTCCGGCAGCGAGTCACGGATTCGCGGCAGCAGCGCCTTGACGCCGTTGATCACGTCGAGCGTCGATGCCGAGCCCGATTTCAGGATCGTCATCAGCACCGCGTGGCTGCCATCCACCCGCACCACATTGGTCTGCGGCGGACTGCCGTCGTGCACGTAGGCGACATCGCGGATATAGACGAGCGTGCCGTTCACCTTGCGGATCGGCAGGTCGTTGAGGGTGGCGATCTGCGTCGGCGCGTCGTTGAGTTCGACGATGTACTCGAATTTGCCGATTTTTTCGGTGCCGACGGGGGTGATTAAATTCTGCGCCGACAGCGCCGTCACCACATCCTCGGCGGACAGGCCATAGGATTGCAGCGCCTGCTGGTTAATATCGACCTGCACCTGGCGGACTTTGCCCCCGTACGGAGAGGGCACCGCCGCCCCCGCCACGGTCGCGAGTTGTGGCCGGATGAAGTTCTGGCCGGCGTCGAACAGTTCGGACTGCGAGAGGGTTTTGCTGGACAGCGCCAGTTGGATGATCGGCACGCTGGAGGCATTGAACGTCAGCACATAAGGGGGTGTGATCCCCGGCGGCAGCAGCTTCAGCACCGTCTGTGATGCCGCCGTCACCTGCGCCAGCGCCGCGTTGATGTTGACGGTCGGCTGGAAGAATACTTTCACCACGCCATAACCCGGCAGCGACTGCGACTCGATGTGCTCGATGTCGTTGACCTGCGCCGACAGGGTGCGTTCGTAATAGTAGATTACCCGCCCCGACATATCGTCCGGCGGCAAGCCGTTATAGGTCCAGACGACGCTGATCACCGGGATACCGATATTGGGGAAGATGTCGGTCGGCGTTCGGACCCAGGCGAGGATACCGAAGATCAGGATCAGCATGGCCATCACCACGAAGGTGTAGGGACGGCTCAGGGCAATGCGGACGATGGCGAGCATTATCGTTCGGGATAGCGGCTGTCAGACGCGCGGCCGACGCACTCTGGGCGATCTCCGCGGGCCGGCACTGCCGTTGATGAGCGAGCCACGTTATCCCCTCCCGTTTTACCCGATTCCGCCACCCCCGCTTTTGACAAACGGCGGCAGCGGCACAGCCATGCCCCGGCGGATGCCACCGCCGGGGCATGGCCTTGTCACAGGAACGACGAAAACGACCCGGGAAGCGCGCCATGGCAGGTGGCGCTCCCTCCCTCGTTGGCCTCACTCCCTTCGCCCGTGATCTGCTGGTCGATCACCGCATTGGGACGAGAGCCGTGTTCGTCAGTCGGGCCGACCGGTTTCCCCCCATCTTTACCCGATTTGCGTCGGCAAGTTCCCGGGCGCGATCCGGCGCCGTTTTATGCCTGGCCTCCACCTGACTCCCGCTTCTGGTCCCAGTCCTCGGCGAGCTGCTGGCTCGTCGTCCCGCACGGACGCGCCGCCTTGTTGGTCGCGTCATAATGACCTTCGGAGCAAACGGCTTCCTGCGCCTGGCCGACATCCGCACGGGCGGGGCTCACGGCGAACAGGCTCAGCACGGCGAAGGTCGAGAGAAGTGTCGTCTTCATGATCGATTTCCCTGTTGCTCGGTCGGCGATCGCGGTCCGCACTCTGCTGTGGCCGGTCGTCGATGAAGGCAAGACTGGGCATCGCCGCTATATATTCCATGGGACGGCGCCTGAAGCGTTGCTAAGCAACGCTAAATCCCTGCCCGCCAATGGCTTGGCCCATTCACGCTTTCGCGCATGGCGGTTGCGGCATGCGCCTGCAGACAGAACGGGGCGTTGCGGCGACCGCGAGACGGACACCGATGCCGCGTGGCCTTGCGTCGTTTGAGGGGGGATTCCCCTCGCGTGGCCCGGCGGCAAGTTGACCGCCGGGCCGTGCGTCATCGCCAGGGTTCATCCGGCAAGGACCGGTCCCTTCGCGATGTCCCACCGCAGGACCGGCGCCTCGAACAGGCAGCCGGATGCGATGGGTGGCGGACGGGCGCTTACTGGAACGGCAGGTAGCGGAAGCTGACCATGAAGATGTTCTCGTTGGACGATGGCGAGACCGAGCTGCCCTTGGTCGCCCCCACCCCATTGAAGGTGTTGCGGTTCACATACTCGGTCCTCGGCCCCCACCTGCATGGTGCCATAGTTGCTCCGGATGACGCGCCACCAGGCGCCGAGCGTGCCTTCGAGGACGCCGGAGGTGTTGGCGTTGCACGACCCGAGTTCGACCTCGCAGCCGGCCAGGTTCACGTTCGGATTGCCGTATCCGGCGGTGGCGCCGTAGTATTTGCGCGCGGCGCCCTCGGCGCCGGCATAGGCATAGATATCGACGGCGGGGTCCGGGTGGCCGACGAAGCCGCCCATGACCGAGTAGCCGGCGAGGGGTTCGATCTTGCCGGTGGTCGAGAAGGTGGCGTCGGGCAACTGCGCCGTGCCGTAGCGGCCGACGCCCACGCCGGCCAGACCGCTGACCTGGAAGTCCAGATATTTCGGCACGAGCGGCAGGATCATGCCGCCCCCCATGCCCTGGCCGGTGGTGGTGTAGGTTCTGCCGCCGCCGGTGGCGGCATAGGACACCCGCCCGCCCAGGAAGCGCAACAGGCCATACAGTTCGTAGTGCCCCCAGCCCGGATCGGCCGCCAGCTTGGCGATCAGGTCCGGCGCGTAGTTGTCGCTGTAGGCCTGGACCGTGTTCACGTTCGACCCGCCGCACTGGGTGTACTCCAGCGTGCCGCCGCCGGTCGCCGTCGCGGCCTGGGCGCCGGTCAGGCAGTTCGGGCCGCCGGCGGGGCTGAACAGGGTCTGCGGCGATTCCGCCGAAATGCCGGCCCACAGCGTATGGTCGGCAAAGTCCTTGACCACCCGGATTTCCGGCTGGCGCAGCCAGTCGAAGCCGACGACGTACTGGGCATCGATCGTCAGCGGCACGTTTTCCTGCCGCGGCAGCAGCCCGGCGCGATACATGGTCGCCAGGCTCCAGCCCTGACCGCCCTCGACATGCAGCCCCATGTCGCTGTTGTCGTACGCGCCCCAGAACTGGCGCAGCCGCAGCGTGTAGCTGTTGCTCTGGTTGGAGTTGGATGAGGTGCCGGCGCTCAGGAAGTCGGTCTCCACATAGCTGGACAGCTTGGTCGCGTCATCGGGCCGCCCCTCCACCAGCATTGACAGCCGGCTCTGCTGTGCGGTCTCGCGGTATTCGGGTATGTGGTAATTGGGCGAGTTGGGCAGCGGGATGCCGGTGTTGAAGTTGGTATCGATGCTCGAGGCCTGGTTGCGCGAGCGATAGACACCTTCGAGGGCGGCAAAGCCGCCCAGCGTGACGGTCATCCCGCCGACCCGGAACGCGCCCTTCGGCAGCGGCGGCGCCGGCGGTTCGGACGTCGCGGGCAGGGCTGCGACCGGCGCGGGCGGCGGCGCGGCGGCGATCTGCGAGACCTTTGCGTTGGTGGCGGCAGCCTGCTCCTGCGCGGCCTTGGCCTGCGCCTGGGCCGCCTTTACCGCGCGGTCGCGTGCCGCCAGATCCGCCTTCACGCGCGCCAGCTCGTTCTGCAGCGCCTTGATCTGCTGTTCAATCGACTGAAGCTGCTCCGCGGTCTGCGCCATGGCCGGCTGGGCAAGCAACATGCTTCCGGCGGCAGAGGCACAAAGAAGTGAAAGCCTGAACGGATGAAATCGACACATTGTGTTCCTACCTCAGTGCAGGTTTGTCGTTAGGGCTGCATTGTGCGCGATCGCACAATGCAGCAAACCTATAGATGCACGTCTTGATAGTAATGATGAAACTAAGATGACATTATTTCTGTGCGGACTTTAATAATTTGCCTGGTCAGATAGGCCTTTGTCGCAGAAGTTGCTGCAGCGAAGGTCGCTGTCGAGGTTGTTTGGCCTGATATTCGATCGCGATCCGGTTGGCGCGATCTGGTTGGCGCGATCTGGTTGGCAGGTTGTTGCTTTCCGCAGCCGACGCAGCGCACAGGCCCGTGGCGCGGGCCGCTGAATTTTCCACGGACTAAATTTTCCACGGACCGGCAGCCGTCGGCGCCTGAAGCGCCGCTAAACAACGCTAAACCATTTCCCCCCAACGGCTTGCCCGACTCCAAATCAGACACCCAAAATCGCCTGGGTGCCGGCCTACCAGGCCACCCGCGTGCCCACGACAAACGCCTGGGAGACGGTGTTGTTGTGGGTCAGATACGACCCGGTGGCAGAAGTCGGGACGGCGGCGGCCAGCTGGTCCACCCCGTACTCATGCTTGGTGCCGTAGAGGTAGCTCGCGAACGTATACAGCCCCGGCGCCAGGGTGAGCGTGCCGCCCGCGGCGACGCCGCTCTGGTTCAGTGTCCGCCCCACCAGACCCGCATTCGTGCTGTTCCAGGCGCCGGCGCCCTGCGTGTTGAGGACCTGGAAACCGACCACCGCCGCGCCGAACTGGTAGGACGCGCCGGCCAACCAGCCCGCGTACGCACGCCCGCCCTGCGGCTGCAGCGACCAGCCGGTGTTGGTCTGGCCGGCGTTGAAATGGCCGCCGATCGCGAAGCCGCCATAGGTGAGCTGCGCCCCGGTGTCGAACACGGCGTAGCCGTTATAGCGTGCGGCCTGCGAAGCGGGTTCGATGCCGTCATACGCCACATGGCCCGAGGCGAACCCGCCGGCCGTCGCGGCGAAGCCCACCGGACCGGCCGCCGCGCGCAGCCGCACCACCGCGTCGAGCGTGTTGCGGGCGCGTTTGGTTTCGGCGGCGACGCTGGTCGATGACGTTGTGTCGCAGCCGACGCCGCTGGCGGTATTGGCGTAGGGGCAGGCGCCGATCCCCGGGCTCGCGCTGCCGGTATCCGGCGCGAACGACACGCCGAAATCGACCAGATTGGCGAATTTCGGCGACAGATAGACGACCTTGTTGGTCGCGTACAGTGCGCTCAGGTCGGTGAACGGACCGGTGATCTGGGTGCCGGAGGTGATCGGGAAGGCGAAGTTGGCGTTCCAGCCGCCGTCGTCGAAGTTCTCGAACGTGCCGGTTTCGAACAGCGAGGTCGGCTGATCGGTCGCGCCGGCGCGGAGGAAGCCGGTCTGACCGGTGCCGACATAGGCCGTCTCGCGCCAGAAGTACAGCTCCCCGCGGGTGCTTTGGGCGCCGCCGACCGAGCCGTTCGCGCCGCCGCCGGGGGCGCCACTCTGATCCGCCCGGACTTCGAGGAAGGCGCCATATTTCAGCCCGTTCGCCGCCACGCCGTCGACGCTCGGAAACAGGCGCGCGTATTCGCCGATGCCGTAAGGGGCAAGCTTGGTGTTCGCCAGGGTTCCCGGGCTGGTCCGGGTGCCCAGGACATATCCCGGATTTTGGCCGCTATCGGCGCCGGCGCCGCCAAACACCACCAGGCGCCCGGCAAAGCGCACCGTGACGGTTCCCGGCGCCAGGGGCGGTCCGAAGCCGGGGATATCGGTACCCGGTGCGCCGGGGGAGCCGTTCCGCGCAACCGGCAGCGTTCCGGTCGGCGGCGCTGCCGTGTCGAGTGTGTTCCAAGGCGCATTCTGGGCACTGGCGACAGCCGCCAGCCCGACCATGCCGCCCAGCATGGCTGCACCGGCCAGCAGGAGCTTGCGCATCTTAATTCCCCTCAAATTGCCGGCGCGCCGGCGGTGGTAGCAGGCTGCACACCGTTTCGATGGCGTCCGACTGCCTCCCTAGCGGCTTCTCGCGGCAAGGCAGCTGAAGCATCGCTAAACAACGCTAAATCGTTGGCCGCCAATGACTTGGCCCGATCAAGCCTTCGCGCACACCGGTTGTGGCTGGATGGGCCACCGGCTATGTTACTTATTGTCGTGGGCGCTGCCGGCGGCGTTGAGGAGTTGGCTATGACGGCCCTGATCTTGCCTGGCATTGCGCTGTTCGAGGGATTTCGGCTGGACCGGCGGGGCGGTGGTCTGTTCCGTGTTGGCGGTGACGGAATTCCGGTTCCCGTGGAACTCGGGGCGCGCGCGCTCGACGTGCTGTGCGTGCTGGTCGAGCATGCCGGCGAGGAGGTCGGCAAGAACACGATCATGGACGCGGTCTGGCCGGATGTGGTGGTGGAGGAGAACAACCTCACCGTGCAGATTTCGGCGCTTCGGCGCGTCCTCGATCAGGGCCGGACGGGATCGAGCTGCATCCAGACGGTGAAGGGCCGTGGCTACCGGTTCGTCGTCCCGGTGACCTGGCAGCCGGCGCGGGCGCCGGGCGGCGATCCCGCGGCCGCGATCCCCCCGGCCGCCAAAATCACGCCAATGCCGGCACCGGCACCAGCACCGCTCCCGCGGCCGTGGCATATCAATCGCGCGCTTCGCCGCGTTCTGGGCCTGGCGGCGATCGCCGCATTGGCGCTGCTGGTCGTATCGTTGGTCTGGTGGCTGCCGGAGCGCGGCCCGGCCAAACCACCGCCGCGCCTGTCGGTCGCCGTGCTGCCGTTCGTCGCCATCGATGGCGACCCCCAGGAGATGCGCCGGGCCCAGGGCGTGACCGAGGATCTGACCACCGACCTGGCATTCGGGGAGATGCGGCGCGTCGTTTCCCAGCGGGCGGTGGAGCCTTATGCCGACATGCTCGGAGATGTCCGCCGGCTCGGGACCGCGCTCGACGTGCGCTACGCTGTCGAGGGCAGCCTGCGCCGCGTCGGTCACAGCTTGCGGGTGACCATCGCCATCATCTCGACGGAGACCGCGGGGGAGCTTTGGACCGATCGCCTCGACCTGCAGCCGCAGGCGGATACCAGCGAGCAGGAAACCATCCGGCGGTGGGCCTCGCGGGTTCTCCGCCAGCGGTTATTCGCCATCGAGGCGGCGCGCAGTCGTCGTGAACGGCCCGATACGCCCGATACGTTCGACCTGCTGATCGAGGCCAACGCGCTGGACCTCGAGCCGCCCAGCCTGCCACGCGCCAGGGCGGCCGAGGTGCTGTTTCAGCGGGTCCTGGATAATGACGCAACCTCGGTCCCGGCGATGATCGGGCTCGCGGGCATATTGCTGGAACGGATCAACGCGCTCGACGATCCGCCTGCCGGGCCTGTCCTGACCCGGGTACGGCAATTGCTCGCCGCCGCGGAGTCCCGCCAGCCGGACTCCCGGTGGGTGCTGCGCGTGCGTGCCAACCTGCTGCGGACGGAGGGACGCTGGCAGGAAGCGGAAGCGGCCTCGCAGAAGCTGATCGACGCCTATCCGAGCGCGGAAGGCGGGGAATACATGATGGGCATCTGCAAGCTCAATCTCGGCCAGCCGGAAGAGGCGATCGGATGGCTCCAGCGCGCAATCCGCTCCAGCCCGCACAGTGAGGCGATGTGGGCGCGCTACAGCAGATTGAGCGACGCCACCTTGCTGCTCGGCCGCAACGAGGAATTGATCGTGTGGGCCGAGCGGGCGCTGGCGGCCAATCCGGAACTGCCCGCCGCCGTCACGAGCTGGCAATATGTCAAAATGGCGGCCGCCTATGCCCAGCTAAGCCGGCTGGACGAGGCCCGCGCATCGGTCGCCGAGGCGAACCGGATCTGGCGGTACCGCACCGCCAGCGATGTGATTGTCGCCTGGGACAGTCCGGCGCTCGCGGTGAGCGGCGAGCGTATCCGCGACGCGCTCCGCCTGGCCGGCTTGCGCGATCATGTGGAGGAGGGCGCCGACGCCGGCGTGGCGCCGCAATCTGGCCTGCATGACGCTCTGGTCGGGCCGACCCCGGTCTCGGTGCCGGGCGCGCGAACCATCCAAACCGCCGAATTCGAGACCCTGCTCACGCAGGCCCGGCCGCTGGTGATCGATGTGGCTGGCGCCGGCCGATCGGTGGCCGGGGCGGTCGGCTTGCCGGGGGCGGGTGGTGGCGGCCGTTTCGACGATGAGGCGCAGACCCTGCTCGGCCAGAAGATGACTGAGCTGAGCAAAGGCGATCGATCAAGGCCCATCGTGACCGTCGGGGAGAGCGCGGAACGCTGGGAAGGCTACAATCTGGCGCTGCGCCTGGCGGCCCTGGGCTACCGGGATGTCCGCTGGTACCGGGGCGGGCGGAGCGCCTGGCGTCTGGCCGGCCAGCCCTTGGCGGAACTCGACGTGCAGGACTGGTGAGTTTTCGTCCTGCCTGGCCGGGGCAAGCCGTTGTTCTGTTAACGACCGGTGCGCGCCGGGAGCAGTGCATGCGGATGGCGTTGCGGCCCCGATAGACTGGATTTTTTGATCCGCCTGCATCTCGGTGATCGGCGGTTGTGCCGTCGGGCTTCACCTTCCGTGCTTTCGCCTGCGTCTGGGGTGGAGTCCCAGTTGGATGCGAATTCACCAGCAGGAGCACACGACATGCGAAAATCACTCTTGCCCGCGCTCGTGACAGTGGCGCTGATGCTGACCGGCGGACTCGCCGCCGCGGTCGAGCGGCAGGGGCGTGAGTCCGCGCCCGCGGCCGAGGTCATCATGAATGGCCGCAATCTGGAGTTTGCCCTTCGGTTCGGCGGTCCGGTCGACCATGCGGCCGCCAGGCTGGAGATCATACAGGATGGCAATGTCGTGCGGACATTGCGTCCGCGGCTGGACAGCGCACCCACCGTCCTGTTCGCATCGGGGGAAGAACTGCCGCCCGGACGCTACACGCTGCGTTGGCACGTCGGCGGCGATATCTCGGACGGCGAGATCCCGTTTTCGGTGCGGCAGTAGGACCCCCAACGGCCACAGGCTCAGTCGCCGCGGGCGGTCGACTGCGCGCGTTGTTCATTGGCCATATAGACACCGGTGGCGACGGCCTCCGGCGGCAGGGAGGCGAGGATCTCCTGGCACGAAGGCCCCCGTGCCAGCGCGGCCTTCGTGGGCGACGGCCCCCAACTGACGATGGTACACCATTCCGCCGCCTGCACCGGGTCCGCTTGTCGGCCGGCCATCTGCGGCCAGGCAGCGGGGGTGGCATACATCCGCGCGAGATCGAGCTGCGCATCCGGCTCATCCGCCTCCGCCAGCGCCTGGGTGTGCGCGAAGCTGTCGGTCGGCTGGTGTCTCAGCGCGGCGCAACCGCCCAGCACGATGAGGGTCGAGAGCAAGAGCGTGGACACAAATCGCATCGAAGAGTCTCCGTTGGAAGTGCAGTTGAAAAAAACTACACTACAGAATTTGCAATATAAAAACACAAATTTAATTTACCCGACATGTTATTTGTTAAAATTTAAACTAGCCGTGGCTTTAGGATAGAAATGGCGATGTCGTGCGTGGTGGCATTCAGTATATTATCAGCAATTATATACTCACAAGAAGTCGATTTTGATGTGCCGGGAGCAGCCGAACGGCGATCGGCAGTGCGACAAGTACCTGCACGGCAGCCGCCCGGTTCCTGCAAGATTGTTGCCGATCAGATCATTTCGACCGGCGGGTGCGGTGCCTTCGCACCGAAGCCATGGAGGCCGCGCAGGGGCGGCGTCGCCGTCGGCTGCATTGGCAGTTGAGGCGCGGGGCGATTGCGCGGGCGAAGCGGGTGCATTCGATGACCCCGCCCGATTTGCAAGGATAGTCCGCCATCCCCTGGCGCTGACGTGCCGGCTGCACCGCACTGGCGTGCGCTGACGCAAGATAGCTCTTGCGAGCGGAGCGCATCGCGATATATCTTTGAACACGATATAACGTGCAACGAGGGTACTCACAATGCCATTCCAGGACTGCCGCTCCGGACAGGGGGGCGGCGATGGCCTCGGGCCTGGTCGAAAGGGGGACCGCGGGCAGGGCTTCAGGGGATTTGGTGACGGACAGAGGCTGGACACCGCCGACCTTCAGGTGGCGATGCGTGCAATGCACCTGGCGGCGAAAAATCTGCCGACCGATGCCATCCTGGCTGATGCCCCCAACGCGGCCCCCAACGCGGCCCGTGACGCCGCGCCGCTCGCGGGTCGCCGCCACCGGCCGCGCTGCTGCCGGCGCACCCTTGCCGCCATCGCTTCGGGCATGGCCGGCACCAAAGGCGCGGCATCCGCCGCCTCTGCGGCACTCTAGAACAATGGAGCGACTTATGACCGCAACCACTCCCGATCATGGCCCTGACGCCGAAAGCCAGCCCTCGCGCCGCGATTTCCTGTCGCTGGCGGCAGCCAGCGCCGCCGCCGTTGGCGCCGGCGCCGTCGCCTGGCCGCTGGTCGACAGCATGAACCCCTCCGGCGACGTGCTGGCGATGTCGACGATGGAAGTGGATCTGACCCCGGTTGCGCTCGGCCAGGGCATCATCGTCCTGTGGCGCGGCCAGCCGGTGTTCATCCGCCACCGCACCGAGGCCGAGATCAAGCTGGCCAGGGACGTCGTGGTGGCCGAGCTGCGCGATCCGGCGACCGATGCCGACCGGGTGAAGCCAGGACATGAACAATGGCTGGTGGTCAGCGCCATCTGCACCCATCTCGGCTGCGTGCCGGGCGGCAGCAAATCGAACCAGCCGCGCGGCGAGTTCGGCGGCTGGTTCTGTCCCTGCCATGGCAGCCAGTACCGACACTGCCGGCCGCATTCGGAAAGGGCCGGCGCCGCGCAACCTGCCGCTTGTGAACTACGCGTTCCAGAGCGACACCAGGATCGTCATCGGCTGACCGCCGCTGCTCGCCACCCCCGTGCGCGACAGGTCTGCCTGAACGGGAGAGACGTCCATGTCGCGACGAGATGTGCCGGAAACATTGAGCGGGCCGACGAGCTGGGACTGCTTCGGCTGCGGCCGCCGCGGCTGTGGCCGCGGTCCTGGCGGCGGCGGCCGCGGGCGCGGGCGGATGTTCGACAACGGCGACCTGCGCCTGGTGGTCATGCAGTCTGCTGTCGGAGCGCCCTCGCCATGGCTACGAGATCATCAAGGCGCTGGAGGAGCGGGTGGGCGGCGGCTACAGCCCCAGCCCTGGCGTGGTCTATCCCACGCTGACGCTGCTCGAGGAACTGGGCCACGCCTCGGTGAGCGATGAGCGCGCCGGCCGCAAGCTGTACACCCTGACCCCGGACGGATACGCGGCGCTGGCGGTGAGCCAGCCGGCCGTCAACGCGATTTTCGCCCGGCTGGAAAGTGGAGCCGCCGCGCGCGGCGGGCCGCCGCCCCAGGTGGTGCGGGCGATGGAAAACCTCGCCGCTTCGGTGCGGTTGCGGCTGCAGGGGCAAGCGGCCGGGGAGACGCAAATCCGCGCCATTACCGCGGCCATCGATGCGGCGGCGCGGGCGGTCGAGGACATCTGACGGTGTCGCGTGCCGGTCTCCGTCTACCGCATACATAAGCAAATTCGATCGAACAGATCATAATCATGCGTTGGATTTTTGCGAGCGCGCGCCCGATCGTCCGGACCTTGCCCCCAGGAGCACCCGCATGTCCGAGCCGATCGCCATCGCCATTGCCCATCCCGGACGCAAGGTGCCGGTCTGGGCGCACAGCCCCCTCCCCGGCCTGCTGCTGACCGGCACCATCGCCGGGGCGGCCTATGCGCTGCGGCTCATCCCCGGGGTGGGCAGCTTCAGCCCGATGATCATCGCCATCCTGCTCGGCACCGCGCTGCACAACAGCATCGGCACGCCGGCGCGCGCCAGGGCCGGCGTGGTGTTCAGCCTGAAGCGGCTGCTGCGGCTGGCGATCATCCTGCTCGGGCTGCAGCTGACCACCCAGCAGGTGGCGGCGGTCGGCGGCACCGGCATGGCGATCATCGCCGGCACGCTGGTCACCACCTTCCTGGTCACCAAGGCGCTGGGCCGGCTGTTCGGCGTCGATCGGCGGCTGGCCGAGCTGATCGCCGCGGGCACCTCGATCTGCGGCGCCTCGGCGGTGATCGCGACCAATTCCGTCACCCGGGCGCCGGACGAGGACGTGGCCTATGCGGTCGCCAGCGTGACCGTGTTCGGCTCGCTGTCGATGTTTCTCTATCCGGCCCTGCCTGGCCTGCTGCACCTGGACGCGCATCATTTCGGGCTCTGGAGCGGCGCCTCCATCCACGAAATCGCCCAGGTGGTGGCGGCGACCTTCCAGGACGGGCGCGAGGCCGGCGAGTTCGGCACCATCGCCAAGCTCTCCCGGGTGATGCTGCTGGCGCCGCTGGTGCTCGGCCTTGGGGTGCTCGCGACATGGTGCCCCGCGCCGCATGACCATGGCCGGGTGCAGGCGCGGGCGCCGATGCCGTGGTTCGTGTTCGGCTTCATCGCCCTGATCGGGGTGAACAGCCTGGGCGTGGTGCCGCCGGAGGCGAAGCAGGTGCTGGTGCCGGCGACCACCTTCCTGCTCACCGTCGCGCTGGCGGCGATGGGGCTGGAGACCGACATCCGCAAGCTGCGCGCCCGGGGCCTGCGGCCGCTGGCGCTGGGCGCGGCCTCCTGGCTGTTCATCTCCGGCTTCAGCCTGACGCTGATCGAGCTGGTGTATTGAAGCTGCGATGACCCTGGACCAGCTGCGCATCTTCGTCGCCGTCGCCGAGCGCCTGCACGTGACCCAGGCGGCGGCGGCGCTGAACATGACGCAATCGGCGGCGAGTGCGGCGATCGCGGCGCTGGAGACCGGCCTGGCGACAAAATTGTTCGACCGGGTCGGTCGCGGCATCGCCCTGACCGAGGCCGGGCGGCTGCTGTTGCCGGAGGCGAAGGCGGTGCTGACCCGGCTGGCCCAGGCGGAGCAGGCGCTGGACGATCTGCAGGGGCTGCGCCGTGGCCATCTCAACCTGCACGCCAGCCAGACCATCGCCGGCTACTGGCTGCCGCCGCTGATGCACCGGTTCCGCGCCGTCTGGCCGCAGGTCACGCTGTCCCTGGTGATCGGCAACAGCGCCCAGGTGGCACGCGCGGTGCTGGAGGGCGATGCCGATCTCGGCTTCGTCGAGGGCGATGTGGACGATGCTTTGCTGGCCCGTATTGCGGTGGCCACCGACCGGCTGGTGCTGGTGGTCGGTGCCGGCCATCCCTGGGCGGCCCGCGCGCAGCTGGCGGCGGGCGACCTGACCGGGACGGGCTGGGTGCTGCGCGAGCGCGGGTCGGGCACGCGGCAGGTTTTCGAGCACGCGCTGGCCGGATTGGGAATCGATCCGGGGCGGCTCGATGTGCGGATGGAATTGCCGTCGAACGAGGCGGTGCGCGCGGCGGTGGAGGCGGGCGCCGGGGCGACCGTCATTTCGCGGCTGGTGGCGGCGGCGGGCATCGCGGCGGGCTCGCTGGTGGAACTGCCGCTGACATTCGCCGAACGCTGCTTCACCGTGCTGCGCCACGGCGACCGCCACCGTTCACGGGCGGAGGCGGCCCTGCTGGAGCTGATCCGGGCCACGGCGCGGGACTGAGCGGCGCTGGCAGGGCAGTGCCAGGGGCACGGGAAGCCCCGGTCCTCATGCCGCTTTCTTTTTTAATTATACCATGAAATCGTCGGATGGTGCCGTGCTCCTCATCGCGGTCAGCGACTTCGCGGTCAAATATCAGGGCAATCGGGTGAAGGAAGGCCAGGGGCTCTGCCCCTGGACCCCGCTAAGGGCGGAGCCCTTAGAACCCATTCGTTTTAAGGGTTTTGGGAAGAGGGGGGTGAGGAGGAGCCGCAGCATCTCCTCACCCCCCTCTTCCCAAAACCCTTCAACGGCTGGGGCCTGAAGGATGCCTGGCAGCGGTCGCGTCAGGCGCCGATGCGCTGGGTCACCCTGTTGGCTGCCGGCCAACCGATCAACCAGATGCTGGCCTTCACCGACCCGGCATGCCTGGCCGGCCTGGCCGAGCCGGCCATGTGGCTCCAACTCGGCGTCACGGAGAAGAAACGCTGCATGGCTGCAGAAATCGCCGCGAAACGGCGCCCGACGAATATCGCGATGTCGTCAGCCGATCAGCACGGTGGGGCAGCCGAGGATGACGACGCCGCCATGGGCGCACTGGCTGGTCATGCGGGCGGCCGGCATGCCGCCGATCAGCACGGTGAACGATCCCATCACGATCGTGTCGGGCGGCCCGACACAGGTCAGCATGTCGCCGACGCGGGCGGCCGGCAGTTCGGCGATCAGCACGGTCGGGCAGCCAGGACCGATGATCGGGCCGCCGACATGCGGCACGATGCCGGTGACCATCGGGCAGACATGCATGTCGGTCAGACGCGCGGCGGGCAGGCCCATTAATCCGCCTCCGGTTCGATCCGTCCGGCCCCGCCGGCGGCGATATCCTTCGCCGAGACCAGGAAGCGCCGCAGCCGCGCCTCGCGCCGCGTCGCCGGACCGCGGGCGGCGGCGAGCGCCACCGCGCCGGCGACCGCGAGCCCGGTGAAATGCGGCTGCGGCGGCACTTTGGGCGCCGCCAGCGGCGCCATCGAATCGCCGCTCCAGAAGGCGGCGACCGCGGCCCAGGCTTCGGCGCTGGCAAAGCCTGCCGCCTCCGCCGCCTGCATCGCCGCGCGCCGCTGCGCGTCGGTCTGCCGCCGCACCCATTCCTCCGCCGCCTCGCGGGGCACCGTCTCGGCCGGCGGATTGGCGCCGGATGCGGCGGTATGGCGGGTGCACATGCAGGCCCACCACACCGCCTCGCGCGCCGGCAGGGCTTGCGCAAACAGCCGCGTCGCCTCGATCAGCAGGCCGGCCCGTTCGAGCCGGTCCAGCGCCGTCCCGGTGTCGTTGCAGCCGGCCAGGGCGGCCGATCCCGGCGCATCGAGCTGCAAATGTGGCACCACGCGCGCGAGGTCGCCGGCGAGCTTGCCCGGGGTCTTGCCGGCGGCGGGCGGCGATACGGGTGAGTTGGGTGAGGTCGGCATGCTGGTCAGTTGATCATGGTGATGGCGCCCTTGAGCGTCAGCATCACACTGCCCTGTGTCGTCACCATCAGGCCCTTCACCTCGGTCTGTATCTGCCCCTCGATGGTCACCATCATGCCCTTCATCTCCACCCCGGTCTGAGTGAGGGTCAGCGAACTCTGCCCGACCTTGAGGGTGATCGATTGCAGCGCCTCCAGCGTGATGGCGCCGACATCGGCCTTGACCGAGATGTTGCCGAGCTTCACGTCGGTGGAAAGATTTCCCTGCTTGACCACCAGGGAGTTGTTGCCCTCGGAAACCTCATGCGTCCGGTCGCCGGTGATCGTGACCGTCTCCTTGCCCTTGACGGTGACCGTCCGGTCATTGTCGACCGCCAGCGTCTGGTCGTGCTCGACCTCGGTCGACAGGTCCTTCTGGGCGTGCAGGAACATGAGTTCCTTGCCCTTGTCGTCGTTGAACGACAGCTCGTTGAAGGCATCCGTGCCGCCTTTGGTGACCGAGCGGGTGCGGAAGCCGGACTTCGTTTTCTCCGCCTTCGGGAAGATCGGCGTGTCGTTGCCGTTGTAGAGGCCGCCGACCACCACCGGCCGGTCCGGATCGGCATCCATGAAGGCGATCGCCACTTCGGTGCCGACGCGGGGGATGAACTGGCCCCCCCAATTGTTGCCGGCCCATGGCTGCACAACCCGCACCCAGGCGCTGTTATCCGCGGTCGCATCCGCGCGCCAATCCCAGAAGAACCGGATTTTGATCCGCCCCTGGTCATCCGTGTAGATGTCATCGCCGGACGGACCCAGCACGATCGCGCTGTGCAGTCCCTCCATGCGCGGCCGCGCCGTGGTCATTTTCTGCCGCCACGGCACCGTGTTCGGGAAGGCCGAAAAACTGTTGGAATACTGCGCACTGCCGGTCCCCGCGCGCGGCGCATCGTCCTGCGCGACGTGGCTGATCTGCTGCACGACATAGGCCGTCGGCGCGCCGGTCGCGTCCTGCAGGGTGAACCGTCCGCCGGCCACCAGGCTGGCCATGGTGCCCTCGGCGTGCACCAGCGACACCGCGGCCTCGGCCGCCTCCATCTGCAGCTTTGCGCGGTCGGCCACGCCCGCCGTCTCGCGCGTCAGCGCCGGCCAGCGGAACACCTCGCGCGTGCCGGTGCCGCCGTGCTTGAGCACGGTGGCCTTGTCCGCCTTCAACTGCTTGGACGGGGCGTCGGGGTCGTAGTCGCGCAGGCTGATCTTGCCATGCGTGAGCACGTTCGGTGTCCGCCAGCCGGTCAGCATGTCCGATGTAGTGCCCGGCCCGAAGCGCAGTGCGGCTCCCGGGATCGCCTGGAAGCCGTTATTGCCGCTGGTCACCACCAGCGTGTGCTTGTCCTGCGTGTGCTCGAAGAAATAGAACCAGCCTTCCTCCTCCATCAGCCTGGTCGCGAAATGCAGCGATGTCTCGTTGTATTGCGCGGTGGCGTCGCGCTGCGCCGGCTGGTCGTAGAGGCGGAACGTCACATCGGTCACGCCGGCGTCATGGAACAGGGTTTGGAGAATGTCCTGCGCCGTTTTCTTGAAGAACAGCCGGCAATCGATCTGCAGGCCGGTCGCCGCCAGCTGCGGCACCAGCACCAGCCGGTAATGCCGGCCTTCCGGCGCCGCCTCGCCGGTCGGACCGAATTCGGAAACGATGCCGTGAAAATGGCGCGTCGGCGTGTTGCCATGGTTGACGTGCACGCAGGCGGGCTGATTGAGCACCGTGACGGGGTCGATCGTGCCAGGCGCCACGGCATCGACCTCAAAACGGAACAGCGCGCTGATCGTTTCGGTGGCCGCAAGACGGACCGGCACCAGGTCCTTCACGGCCGAGCCGGTCAGCGACAGCAATGTTTTCGTGTCGTTCGGCATCAGACCCCAACCTGCTCCGTCATCACGATGGCACGATCCCAAGCTGGCGGAGAATGGGAATGCGCTGCTCAATGGCCGTGCGCACGACCGAGCGCACGGTCTCGTGCTTGTCCGGCTGGATGCCGGCACGCAGGGTTTCGATCCATGTCTCCGCCGCGTCTTCACGTTCGCCGTCGAGCAGGCGGGCGGCGATGAACTGCACCAGCCGCGCCGCCATCAGGCCGGTGCCGAGCTGCCCCGACGCCAGCCCGCCGGATACCACCGGATCGGCGAGCGAGCGCACCCGCGCGCCGAGGCAGCGGTTGAGGCGATTGGCCGATGCGGGCTGGGCGGCGCCCGGGCGCGCCAGGATCTGACCTTGCAGCGATCCGACCAGCACCCCCGCCAGTTCCGCCGGGCTGCTGCGCCCCGGCGCGCGCGCCAGCACATCCGCGATCGTGGCTGGCCCCCGCAGCGAGGCTTCGATCATGTCCTGCAGCGTCGCGCTCATCTCGGCCAGCCCCGCGGGCACCTGGATACTTGTCAGCCGCTCCGCCGGCGTCACCACCGGGGCGATCGTCAGTTGCCCGATCGCCGCATCGCGGGCGGCGTTGGAAAGGCGCCGCGCGCCCCGCACATACACATCGTGGCGCAACTGGCGCGGCAGGCACAAATCCTTGATCAGCTCGCGCATGATCGGGTCGTCAAAGCGGTCGAGCAGGCCGCGCTGGCTGTCGGTGAGCATCAGCTCGGGGAAATTCTCCAGCGGGTTGGCCGAGGCGACCCAGTCGAGCTTGGCCTGCCCCATCGCCGCCGCGACATCGGCATGGAAAGCCGGCGCCCAATATTTGTTCATGTATTCGTGGGACATGTACTCCAGCGACATCTGGCCGGTCCGCGCCAGCAGGTCGCGCGCCAGGCCGCTCTCGCTCAGGTATTGTCCGCCGGCCTCATTGATGTCGCGCGCCAGCGCCAGCCCGGCCGCGGCCTGGTGGTCGCTGCGGCCAACCGTGCGGGTGCCGGCCTCATAGATCAGCCGCTGCAGGCCAAGACCGCCCTGCCAGGCCGGCAGGGCGTTGTAGCTGACATGCACCACCCCGCCCGGACAGGTTTTCTCGCCCAGCAACCGCACGATGCCCGCGCGCACCTCCGGCCCCACCCAGGACCACACGCCGTGCAGGCTGACGAAATCGGCCGGCGGAATGGCCCGCGCCGCGTCGCTGCCGGCCAAGGTGGAAAGGTCGGTTTCCAGGAACCGGATGTTGCTGAGGCCGGCGGCGCGTGCCAGGCCGAGGCCGATGGCGACATGGGCTGGGTTGTAGTCGATCGCGGTGACCTGCCAGGCCGGGTTGGAGGCGGCGATCAGCAGCGCGCCCATGCCCCGGCCGCAGCCGAGTTCGAGGTAATGCGCGGGATCGTCAAGGCCGGGCAGATCGACAGCGACATTGCCGATCAGGCACGCCAGCGCCATCCGGGCCGGCGATTGCTGGCGGTAGAAGCCTTCAATATATTCGACATCGGCAACATAACCGCCGCTCCAGCTGGTCACGGCACCTGTCCTTCCACGATTTCGGCCTCGAACACGGCGTCCGCGACATCCGCGCGGCGAGACCATCCGGCGGTAGGCAGCCAGCTATTCCAGCCCAGCCGCGGCGGCGGATCGGCGTCGCCGCGCAATGCCAGGGGCGGCACGCAATCGCGGCCAAGCACGAGGTTGACGGCGAAGCCGATCTCGAAGCCGACATAGGAACGGACCAGCGCCACCAGCGCCACCAGCGCCGGGCGATCCGGCAGCAGCCGCTCGAAGGAGGGCAGATCGAGCGGGCCGATATGCAGCATGACACGCGCCTGCTGGTCCCAGGCGCGCACGCCGGCGGCCGCGTCATGGCCCAGCCGGGTGAACGCGCCGGGGGCGAGGCCCACCGGCATCCGGGTGCGCTGGTCCGGCGGAATGGCGAGCCAGGCGCCGGCGAATTGCCGCACCCGGACCGGACGGCCGAGCCAGTCCGAGGCCAGCGCCTCCAGCCCTTCGGCCGAGCGCGGATGGGCGGCGAACAGGCCGGCATAGTGGCACAGCGGCGGCGCCCCGGTCGGCAGCCGCCCGGCCAGTCCGGCGATGGCGTAACCGGTCAGGGCGAGCAGCGACGCGGCCACCGGGTCGCCGCCGGCCGCGCGCTTCTCGGCCAGCAGGCTGGAATTGGCCGAACGGTGCGGCCGGTATTTCGCCCCCGCCGCCGCGAAGGCGGCGATCATGCGGTGGGACAGCAGGTCGAGGAACGCCGACAACGACAGCGACCCGCCGCGCTGGGCGGCCACCACCGCGTCGCTGTAATGCCGGGGCAGCACCCCGGACGGCCCGGTCAGGCCGATCAGGCCGACGGTGACCAGCGGTTGCCTGGTCGCCCCGGCATCCTGGATGGCGGTGACCTCGGCCCCCGGGAAGGCAAGCCCGACGGCACTCGCGTAGCGGGCCGCCTCGGCAGGATCGGGCTGGCGGCGGCAGAACGACAACAGGCGCACCGCGGCGTCGAAGGTGAACCGCCGCGGCTCGGCCAGCAGCCGGGCGAGCGGGCTGGCGGCATGACCATCGCGCGTGGAGATCCGGGCGGGAACGGGCATCACAGCAGAATTTGGGCGCCGGCGCGGGCGGGCCAGCTTGCCGCCGCCCCGGCGCGTCCGCGCAGCGTGACCCGGGTGCGGACAAACGCGTTCACGGTGGCATGCAGCGCCAGGAAGCGATCCAGCACCGAGGCCAGCACATACAGGCCGTTGGTGGTCCAGACCTGATCGTCGAAGGTGAGGTTCACATCCAGGCCGCGGCAGAACCCGCCGGCCCGGGCGGCCGGCACCCGGGCCGTGCCGGGGCTGGAGGTGACGCTCAGCAGGGCGCGGATGGAGGCGCGGGATTCCGCCGTATCGCGGCAATCGTAAAGCCGCAGCATCTCCCGCAACGCCTCCGCCGCCGCCGGGCCGCCGACGACGCTGAGGTGGCCGAGCGAGAGATGCGAAATGAGCCGCCAGAACCCGCGCTCCTGCAGCGGCAGGCGCCGCGTGGGCGTGGGCGCGGTGAGGCAGGACAGGCCGGTGACGACGGCGGCACCCTCCACCAGCCGCAATGTCGGCCGTCCGCCGCCGAACGGCAGCGCCGCCGGCAGATCGCGATTGCAGCACAGCGCATCGACCGACAGCACCGCGCTGCCCTCGCGGGCGGGATCGAATCCGGGATCATGCGGCAGCAGGAACACTTCGGTGCCGCCGATGCGCTGCGTCGTGGCGCGGCGGGTGGTGCCGTAGAACCCCGCGGGAGCGGCGTCATCCGCGTCGCCTCCCGATGTACTGTGGGTCAGCCGGTGGAACGGCTGCCAGGGCCGGAAGCCGCCGCCGGGCCGGCTCTCGCGCACCCGCTCGACCGACCAGACCTCCATGCCGGCGGGGCGGCGCGCATCCGGCACGATCCGGTATTCGATGCTGGTGTGGTCGAGCGGAATCGGCTCGCAGCGCTGGGCGAACAGATTGACGATCGGCGTGCAGCCGAGGGCGAGGCTGTCGGCGTGCAGCGCCCGCTCCAGCTCCGGCACCATCCGGTCGAGATAGATAAAAATGGCGATCCGGTTACCCGCCGCGACCAGCGTCTTGGCCTCCAGCCCGGCGATGTCGATGAACAGGAATTTCTCGCGGGCGGCGAAATATTCGCTCAGCAGGCGAAAGCCGGAGAAGGACCGGGCCGGCCAGGGCAGCAACGCCTCCTCCGGCGCGAAGCCGACCGGCTGCAGCACCGAGGGCGGCAGGATCACCGGTTTGGCGTCGCTCTGGTCATCGGCCAAGGCCACCGAGACGGCATGGGCGGACAGCAATTCCAGCAACTGCGCGCCCTGGTCGCCGCCGAGGAAGAAGCGCAGCCGGTCCAGGCCGAGTTGGGTGAAATTCATCTGCGGATCGGCGCAACGCAGGCTGATCCGCAGGCAGGCGGCAGCGCTTTCGGCGGCCGGGTTGGGCGGCGCCGGCAACGGCGTGCCCGACAGCCGGACGCTCTCGATGTCGATCGGCCAGAGGGTCAGCGGGTAGGCGGTGCGGAACCGGCAGGTCTCACCGCGCACGGCTTCGGTCTCGATCTCCAGACCCGCCGGCAGGTGCGCGGGACCGGGCATGGCGGGGTCGGCGGTGAAACGGGTAATCGCGACCGACGGCAGCGGCGCCAGATAATGCGGATAGAGCACCGACAGCAGCGCGTCGGTCAGTTCGGGGAATTCGTCGTCCAGCCGATGCTGCACGCGCGCGCCGAGGAAGGCCACGCCCTCGAGCAACCGGGCGACATGCGGATCGTCGACCGCATCCTTGCTCAGCCGCAGCCGGCCGGCGATCTTCGGGTGTTGTTCGGCGAATTCGGTCGCCAGCCGGCGCAGCGCATCGAGCTCCCGGTTGTAGTAAGTGAGCAGAGCGTCCGACATCGGCTCAGGCCTCGCTGGAGAACACGGTGACGTTGGTGGTCAGCGGATCGATCATGGTGTCGAAGGTGATCGGCTCCGGCGCCGGCTCGGCATTCAACAGCGCCTCGATGCGCAGCTGCAGCGTGGCGGTCAGCCGGTCGGCGGTGTCGACCAGCACGACGCTGACGCTGGCGAAGCGGGGCTCGAAGCGACGGATGCAGGCCTCCACCTCCTGTCGCAGTTCCTCGCGCCGGCGCGCATCGTTGAAGGCGCCGCCGGTGAAATCCGGCAACCCGAAGCCGACCGGCGAGCGCTCGAGTTCGGAAAACGCGGGGTCCCAGGAGCGCCAGCGACGCCTGGTGTTCAGCAGCGCCTCCAGATCGTTGCGGATGCTCGCCCGCAACGCCGCCATCGCGGCGGACGCCGACAGCGGTCGGTCGGTAGCCACGTCGGGCTCGGCATCGATGAGGCGGTCCAGTAACGGCAACTGCGCGCGCCCGCGCACGCCGCGCCAGGTGCCGTCGCTGGCGTCACGCCTGCTGTCGCGATCGCTCACGGCGCCCTGTTGAATGAAATCGTGGTCAGTTCCATCAGCGTCCGTGTCGCCTCACCCACCAGCATCGTCACCGCGCCGATGCCGCGCGTCGGGCCGTCCGTGCCGGATTGCAGCCAGTCGGTGGCGCGGCCGAGCCGGATTTCGTCGGACAGGTGCTCGGCCGGGATGGCCTCCGGCGGATAGATCGCAGGCACGTAAACGTCCCCTTCCGGTCCGTCGGCGACCTGCATCGTCGCCCGCCGCCAGTAGAGATCGCGCGGCCGCCGCGCCGGGTGGAAGGCGATGTCAATCACCCGCCCGGTCGGAATCCAGAAATACTTGCCGGTCGTGGTAATCGCTTCGAAGCTCGGCGCCAGCAGATCGTCGCCGTCACGCAGATCATCGAACGCGCCGGCATCAATCGTGCCGGAGGGATGGACCCGTTCGGCCTCGGCCCTGGCCGCGCACGAGCCGGCCTCGGCGGTATCGCCGTCGCGCAGCGCCACGATCGCAGCGAGCGCCGCGCGCTGCGCCGCGGTCGGCTCGCCGAGGAATTCCGGCACCCGGCCATCGCGAAACAACTGCCGGCGCGCCACCTCGCCGCGCACCAGCTGGCGGAACTCGGCGACGACAAT
The DNA here is from genome assembly GCA_963709085.1 of uncultured Alphaproteobacteria bacterium. GTDB lineage: Bacteria > Pseudomonadota > Alphaproteobacteria > Acetobacterales > Acetobacteraceae > Rhodovastum. The sequence goes on along the minus strand of CAVPVB010000007.1, from coordinate 10,127 downwards.
CGCGGCGCCCGGATCAAGCTCGCTGCAGGCATCGAGAATGATATCCGCCCGCTCCAGGTTGGACGAGAACACCAGTAGTTCCGCCAGCAGAATCCGTGCGCCGAGATCGGCCGGCGCCTTGCGCACCGCGGCATTGGCGGCAGTCACGGCATCGGCCAGCCTGCCCTCATGAAACAGGCGGCCGGCCTCACTTTCCTCAGACGAGCGCATCGGTCCTCCTGGTCAGGACGGTTCGCGGCATCGTTCCCGGTCCGTCCATTATCGCATGCCGGGGGCGGCGAGTTCAGTCACAAGGTTGAACGTGCTGGCAACGTCGTCGAGCTGGTAATGCGGCCGCAGCCGCATCACGCAGCTGAACGTGCCCGGTTTGCCGATCCGCTCGCGCACCTGCACGTCGCCCTCGACCAGCGGGAAGCGGGCGCGGGAGTCGCCGGTGCTGGTGATGTTCGTGTTCACATAGCCCTGCAGCCAGATTTTCAGACGGCGCTCAATCTCGTCGGCGGTTTGGAACGATCCCACCATGTCGCGCCCCATCACCTTGAGCAAATGGGCGAAGCGCGACGCGCAGAGGATCGAATTGACCTGCGAGGAAAGCCGCGCATTGGCCTCCGCGACCGTCGCCGTGGCGCCGGTGAATCGTGCCGGCGCCTGCATGCTGCGCACGGCGCTGAACACCATGTCCGGCCCGTACGGCAAGGCCGAGACCGGCATCAATCCGCTCTCCACCAGCGCCCGTTCCTGCCGGTCGCTGAGCCTGATCTCGATCGCCGTGCGCGGCCAGTCATAAGGCGGCCCGCTGGCGAAGGGTTCCGGCTCAAGTCCGTTCACCAGACCGCCGCCGACGCGGTCGGTCTCTACCCCGCGCACATCGGCCGGCCAGCCATGGTTGGCGAAGGCGCGCACCGCGGCGGCGGCGAAGGCGTAAGCCGCACTCATCCAGACGCGGCTGGCCACGTCAGGGGCAAATTCGTGGTAGCGGAATCCGTCGTTCCGGCCTGGGTCGTCCACCCATGGATGGCGGGCGAGCAGCCGCGGCAGCGTCATCGCGACGAACCGCATATCCGCCTTGCCGGCCAGACCGCGCCAGCGCGTGTGCTCCGTATTGCGCAGCGACGACCCGACATCCTGCACCATCTCGAGATCGCTGAACCCTTCCACCTCCAGCACGGCTGGATGCAGGCCCAGCACCACCGGCATGAACGCCGCCGCCGCCACCGCGGAAAGCTGGCCAATCGCACCGACATCGTCGGTCGGTGCGCCGGCAGCCGACCGATGACGCACCTGATGGTCGATCACCATCAGGCCGAACGGCTCACCGCCGGGCATGCCGAACTCGTCCTCATAGACGCGGCGGAACAACACGCTCTGGTCGAATTCCAGCGCCCGCTCGAGGTCGCGGCACAGCTCGGCCCAGGTGACCGCGAGCACCCGCGTCTTGACCCGCCGGCCGGGTTCGATCCCCGAGACCAGCCAGTCCAGCCCGCGCCACCTTCCCTCCAGTTGCTGCAAGCGTTCGGCGTGCAATACCGCATCGAGTTGGGTGCCCAGCAACCGGTCGATATCGGCGATATCGCGATCGAGCGCGGCCAGCAGCCGGTCCGGCCACTCCCCGAGCAAGTCCGCGAGATCCGCCCCAAACCACGCCCTCAGTGCCGAGGGCAGGTCCGGAGTGCCGTGCAGAAATTCCGCGAGCCAGGCAGCCGCGTCGCCACTCTGCGCACCAAAGAAACGGCCTTCCAGCACAAGCGCGCGCAGGCCTGGGTCCGTTCGCTTTGCCTGCCCAGGCCGCGGGAGGGTGAGGGTCTCGTCCGTCATGACGCGCACACCCCCCGGTGGGACGCCAGCGCCACGTCGCTGCCGTTCATCGGAACGGCTAGGATGGTTGTGGTATCCGCGCGACCATCCGCATGCTGGTGGTCAACTCTTCCATTTGCAGCCACGGTCGCAGATAGGCAACGGCATTGTAGGACCCAGGTTTTCCGGGGATTTCCTTCACCTCGACCCGCGCCTCGCGCAGCGGGAACCGCGCCTTCATGTCCTGGCCGGCGTTCTCATTGGTGTTGACGTAGTTCTGGATCCACCGGTTGAGCCAGCCTTCGACATTGCTGGCTTCCATGAAGCTGCCGATCTTGTCGCGCGCCATCACCTTGAGATAATGCGCGAATTGGCTGCTGGCCATCATGTAGGGCATGCGAGCCGAAATGGCCGCGTTCGAGGTTGCTTCCGGACGATCGTATTTCTTCGGCTTCTGCACCGTCTGGCCACCGAAGAACACGGCATAGTCCGTGTTCTTGTAGTGGCAAAGCGGCTGGAAGCCCTGATTGGACAATTCGAACTCGCGCCGGTCGGTGATGCCGATCTCGGTCGGGCATTTGATATCGGAGTCGCCATCATCGGACGTAAATGTGTGGGTCGGCAGGTTCTCCACCTTGCCGCCACCCTCGGCGCCCCGGATGGCGGTGCAGAAGCCGTATTTCGCGAAGGCCTCGGTCAGACGCCCCCCCATCACATAGGCGGCGTTGGACCAGCAATAGTCGTGATGACCCATCGCCCGCGCCGTGCCGGTCTCGTCGTATGGCGCCTCTTCGTAGTCGAACTCATCGATCGGCTTGGTTGCCTTGCCGTAGGGCACGCGCGCGATCACCCGGGGCATTACGAGATTGACGAACCGCGCATCCTCGCTGTCGCGGAAGCTGCGCCACTTCGCATACTCGGACGTTCTCGAAAATCTTGGCGAGGTCGCGCGGCTTGGACAACTCGGTCCAATCTTCGAACCCGAACATACCCGCCCCCGCCGCGGAAATGAACGGCGCGAAGGCGCCGGCGGCGATGTTGGACATCAGGCGCAGCGTCTCCACGTCATCGGGATGATTGGTCCATTCGTAGTCGCCGATCAGTGCGCCATAGGGTTCGCCGCCCGGCGTGCCGAATTCGTTCTCATAGATTTTTTTGAACGTCTGGCTCTGGTCGAACTCGACCGCCTTGCTGAGGTCGCGCGTGAGTTCGCGCTTGGAAACGTTCAGCACGCGCAGCTTCAAGGACGTCCCGGTTTCCGAGTTCTGCACAAGGTAGTGCAGACCCCGCCAGCTGCCCTCCAGCCTGAGGAATTTCGGGTTATGCATGATCGCATTGAGCTGAGTGGACAGCTTGCGGTCGATCGCGGCGATCGCCCGGTCGAAAGTGCGGGTGAGGTTGCGGTCGAAGGTGACGGTGCCGGACAGCGCCTGCTCGACGAGGGTCTTGACCAGGTCCTGCGCCCGGTCGGGTTCGGTCTGCCTGGTGTTGCTCAGGATCTGGTCAAGCAGCCCTGGCGCGGCTTCCGTGGTGGTGACGGCAGCGGATGTGGCGGCGGTTTCGGACATCGCTCAGCCCCCCGCCTGGTCGTTACCGGGTTTGTTGATGCCGAGGGCGCCGGACAGCGCCTTCAGCTCGCCCTCCGAACGCAGCACCTGCTCCAGCAGCGACTCCAACTCTTCGGAGCGGTCGACCTTGCTCATGAGATCGCGCAGTTTGGCGCGGGTCTCCATCAAAGCCGCCAGCGCCGGCACCTGGGCGGCGATTCGGGCCGGCTCGAAATCCTCGATCTTGTTGAACTTCAGATCGACAGCCATCTGCGAACCGTCGCCGGCGAGCGTGTTGTCCACTTTCAGCTTCAGGCCCGGCGTCATGCTGGCCATCACGTCGTTGAAATTGTCCCGATCGATCTGAGTGAACTTGCGGTCGGCCATGGGTTTCAGCGGCGCGGTCGGATCGCCCGAAAAATCACCCATCACACCTACGACGAACGGTAATTCGCGCTGAATCTGCGCGCCCTCCGTCTCGACGTTGTAGGTGATATGAACACGAGGCTTTCGCACGCGATTCAACTTGTCGTGGATGCTTGCGCTCATCGGACCAGGAATCCTTTTTATGTTTCCTGAGGTAGCCCGGCCGGTTTCCCCCAGGGTCCCCTTGCCTCGTTAGGGTATCGATGACGGTGGCAGCCGTCATCAAAAATGTAAGGTGTTTTGCCGCAACAGCGTCAACTCCAGACAAAATTATAGGAGCGGCGGCGTCCGGCGATCGAACCCCGCCCCCGGAGCCGCGAATGCGAGGACGCAACACTATTCTTTCGGCGCCGTTGGCCGGATGCCCAGACTGGTGAGCAGGGCGTGGCGCGTGCTTTCATCCGGAATCATTTCCGCCATCAGGTCCGGCCAACTCATGCGCCCCCTGCGAACCGCTTCGTCGAGCGTGTAGGCAAGCGGTGAATTCGGTTCGGCACGCCTGAACCAGGCGGCGATCTCGCCGAGCTGGCGCAACGCCTGCTCGCGGCCGGCGATAACGCCGTGCGCCGCGCCGGCCACCACGCCGCCCGATTGCCCGCCATCTCCCAAAGGCATGCCGGCAGCCTCCGATGGGGTCGCGCCATCTGCTTCGATTTCTGGCGCAAACCGGTTGCAGGTGTCGAGCATAAGCTGCAGCAGATCGCGCACCCGTGTACCGGACGGGCTGACTCCGCCGGCTTTTTCATCGAGCATGCGCCCCATCCCGGCCCAGGATTCCATCGCCCGGGTGACCAGCCCGCGCTGCGCGGCCCAATGGCGCGGGCCGGCCACGCGCGCCTCCTTCTCGACCTCGGCGAAGGGCACGACACCGGCCTCGATCCGCTGGGCGCGGCGTGCAGAATTGACGATGCCTGATAGCTCAAGCGACGCCTCGTATTGCCAGAGCCCGAACGGCGAACCGTCCGGCCGGCGGAACAGCACCGCTTTGCGCAGTGGCTGCATCAGGGTGCCGTCATATCCCTGGCCGGACAGGCCCGCGAGCGCCGCGACACGCGTCTCCATGCCATCCTCGTCCGGCAGCGGAAACAGATCATCCCAATAGCGCTCGACCAATCCCGCGATGATGGCCGCACCGGTCGACAGGCCGGGAAGACCTTCGGTACGCACCAACGCCTCGGTCAACCATGTCGCGACCTCAAGGTCCTTCGCGGACCCCTTCAGCGCCTCCAGCGCGAGTGCTGCGACCGGACGCCAGCGCTTTGGCACGCTTTCGTCGCCATCGATATCAGCCTGCCGTTCCGCGTCGCGCGCTTCGGCCCGGGCATCGCGCAGGCGGAAATAGATCGATTTGGGCGAGGTGTCTTGCCGGAGATCCACGCCGGTCGGATGGTTGCCCGGAATTGGCGCGAGCACGGCTTCAAGATCGGACGCATCGGATTCCGGTTTCATTATATATTGACCTTGTCCTGTCCTTTACGCTTCCAATCTAGCATGCCAAGGTCCAAGCGAACACGCCAAGGAACAAACGAAATCGTTGGGAGATGGCCGTGGCCGCAATTGATCTGAAACCGCTGATCGGGCGGTTGAATGATACCTGCCGCCGTGCGCTTGAAGCCGCGGCCGGCATGACTTTGTCGCGCAGCCATTACAACGTTGAGATAGAGCATCTCCTGCACGGTCTGATCGACCGCACCGACACCGATATCGCCGCGATCCTGCGCCATTGGGAGGTGGAGACCGCGCGGCTGCTGCCGGACCTCAACCGGGCGCTTGATCGGATGAAGACCGGCAATGCGCGGGCGCCTTCCCTGTCGCCCGATATCGTTGACATGGTGAAGCAGGCATGGCTGCTCGCCTCGGTGGAACAAGGTGCCAGCCGCGTGCGTTCCGGTCACCTGTTATGGGCCCTGCTGGCGGACGAAGCGCTGTCGCGGCGCACCAGGGAGGCTTCGGGCCAGTTTGCCCGCATCCAGCCCGACATTCTCAAGCGGGACTACACAACGATTTGTGCCAATTCCGTCGAGGCCGCAGAGGCGACCAGCCAGGCCGTCGGTTCGGAGGCGGCCGGTGCCGGCATGGGCGACGGGGCACGACCCGGCGGCTCGGCCGCGCTGGACCAGTTCACGATCGATCTGACGGCGCAGGCCAGGGCTGGCAAGATCGATATGATCCTCGGCCGTGACGTTGAGATCCGGCAGATGGTCGATATTCTCAGCCGCCGGCGGCAGAACAATCCGATCCTGACCGGTGAGGCCGGGGTGGGCAAGACCGCGGTAGTGGAAGGCCTGGCCTTGCGGATCGCGGCCGGCGACGTTCCCCCCGCGCTGCGCGAGGTAACGTTGCGCACGCTCGACCTGGGCCTGCTGCAGGCCGGCGCCGGGGTGAAGGGCGAATTTGAGAACCGGCTGAAATCGGTGATCGAGGAAACCAAGGCGAGCCCCAAGCCGATCATCCTGTTTATCGACGAGGCGCACACGCTGATCGGCGCCGGCGGGGCGGCCGGGCAGAACGATGCGGCCAACCTGCTGAAGCCCGCGCTGGCGCGCGGCGAGCTGCGCACGATCGCCGCCACCACCTGGGCCGAGTACAAAAAATATTTCGAGAAGGACGCGGCCCTCACGCGGCGCTTCCAGACCGTGAAGGTGGAGGAACCGAGCGAGAAGATGGCGATCGCCATGGTCCGCGGCCTGGTGGCCACGCTGGAGAAGCACCATAAGGTGCGCATCTTCGACGAGGCGGTCAGCGCGGCGGTGCGGTTGTCCGCCCGCTACATCCCTGCCCGCCAGTTGCCGGACAAGGCGGTCAGCCTGATTGACACCGCCTGCGCGCGCGTTGCCATGAGCCAGAACGCCATTCCGGCGCCGGTGGAGGATCGCCGCCGCCGCGTCGATCTCATCGACACGGAGTTGCGCATCGTCGATCGCGAAATCGCCGCCGGCCTCGATCATTCGGCGCGTCGCGACGAATTGGCGGCGGAGCGCGCCACGGTGACCGAGGAACTTGCGGCCCTTGAGGCGCGTTGGGAACAGGAGAAGGGACTGGTCGCCGAGATCGACACCATCCGCGGCCGTATCGACGCGGCGCCCCCGGGTGGCGACAGCACGCCCGATCGTGCCGGCCTGGTGCAGGCCGGCGAACGGCTGCGCGCCTTGCAGGGTGAACAGCCGCTGATATTCCCGGTGGTCGACGGCCAGGCGATCGCCGAGATTGTCGAGAGTTGGACTGGCATTCCCGCCGGTCGGATGCAGTCGGACGAAATCCGTACCGTCCTCAATCTGCGCGAGGCGATGGAACGCCGCGTGGTCGGCCAGAGCCACGCGCTGGAATTGGTGGCGCAGGCCATCCGCACCAGCCGCGCGGGGCTGACCGACCCGCGCAAGCCGATCGGCGTGTTCCTGATGGTCGGCACTTCCGGCGTGGGCAAAACCGAAACGGCGCTCACTCTGGCCGACCTGCTCTATGGCGGCGAACAGAACCTGACAACCATCAACATGACCGAGTTCAAGGAAGAACATAAGGTCAGCCTGCTGATGGGCAGCCCGCCCGGCTATGTCGGCTACGGCGAGGGCGGAATCCTCACCGAGGCGGTGCGCCGCCGCCCCTACAGCGTGGTTCTCCTCGATGAAATGGAGAAGGCCCACCCGGGGGTGCAGGACATCTTCTTCCAGGTGTTCGACAAGGGCACCATGAAGGACGGTGAAGGCCGTGACATCGACTTCAAGAACACCGTCATCATCATGACCAGCAATGCCGGCACCGACCTGATCGCCAAGCTGTTCGCCGACCCCGAGACAGCGCCGGACGCCGCGGGGCTGGCCGAGGCGCTGCGGCCGGAATTATCGAAGCACTTCAAGCCCGCCTTCCTTGGCCGGGTCACGCTGGTGCCGTATTTCCCGCTGCCGGACGCGATCATTCGTCAAATCGTCGTGATGCAACTGGAGCGCATCCGCGTCCGCGTGCACCATAGTTACCGTGCGACATTCGCCTGGGATGCCGATCTGGTCGAAGCCATCGCCGCCCGCTGCACGGAAAGTGCATCAGGCGCGCGCAACATCGAGAACATTCTTTCGCGCACATTGCTGCCGGAACTGTCGGCCGAAGTGCTTGCGCGGCTGGCCGAGGGGCTCACGGTTGGCCGGGTTCATGTCGGCCTCAAGGCCGATAAATCGTTCGCGTTCGCCGTCGACGGATCATGATACGGTTGTTAGATTGTTCGAAGCCAAAGCAGGGGAGACGAACGAAACATGGCCATATACATGAAATTCGGCGCGGTCGTGGGCCAGGTCACGACCGAGGGATTTAAGGATTGGATCGAGTTGCAATCTCTCCAGTTCGGCGTGGGGCGTGGCGTGGGCACCGGCGCCGGCGGCAAGCAGCGGGAAGGCACGGCGCCCAGCGTCAGCGAAATCACCATCTCCAAAGTGTATGACAAGGCCTCCCCCGGACTTTATCAGGACGCGCTGGCCGGCGCGTTCGACACCAAGGTCGAGATCAAGCTTACCGCGACAACCAAGAATAAGACGGACACATATCTCTCTTATGAATTGGAGAAGTGCGGCATCAGCGGCTATTCCATGAGTTCTGGCGGCGACAATCCGAGCGAGTCCATCTCGCTCAACTTTACCAAGATCATGATCACCCCGTCGCCGCTCGACGATAAGGGCGTGCCTCAGAAGGGTTCTATCGTGACCTATGACCTCATGGCACTGAAAACGAGTCTGATCTCAGCGCGGCCCGCGGGAAGGTGAGCGCTTCCGGGGCCGCCATTTCCGCGTTATCACCGTCGCCTTCCTGGCGGAATGCCGTGGCCGGGGTTGCGCGTTTTGTTGTGCCCCTTCCAGCTTCCCGCATTCGAATGGGACGGTTTACTGCATGATCCGCCGCCGCATTTACGCGTGATCCAACGGCGCTTCGCTTCGTGCCGAACCGGCCCGATCGCAATTTTCGCCCGCCGCCATCTGGCGAACTCCCCGCTTCGACCTTGGCTTGCGTTATGCGTGGTCCATGCGCGCCTCCCGGAATTCCAATTCGGCGCTACAATTTAGCGCCTGGTGGAGAAGTTGGGTTTGGACCGTGGATGCCATAGGTTATTGTCGCAAGCAGCGACACCGGCCCGTGAACAAGGACGAAGAAGGTGTGGCACTGGGCCAGGCTCATGGCGGGTTTGTTCGTGGCGATCGCCGCCGGCGGCGGCGCGGTGGCGGCCGATGCATCGCGGCTTGCTTTGGTGGTCGGCAACAGCGCCTACACCGGGCTGCCGCCGCTGCCCGCTTGCGGCGCCTCGGTCAACGCGGTCTCGGCCGCGCTCAAACGGGCGGGATTTGATGTCACGGAACGGCTCGATGTCTCCAACGGCCAGATGGGCGCGGCGATTGCGGGTTTCGCCGACGCCCTTACCCGCGAGTTTGCCAGCGTGGCGGTGGCCTATTTCTGCGGCTACGCGGTGGCGTTTGATGGGCGCGTATTCCTGCTGCCGGCGTCCGCGAATCTGCAGCGTGAAACCGACGCCCTGACCCAGGGGCTGGTAAGCCGGGTTCTGACCAATAGTGTGCTGACCTCGGGTGTATCGGCCGGCCTTGTGCTGCTGGACAGCGCAGCACCACCCGGACAAGTGGCGGAATTGCCGCTCGACACCCTGATCAATCCGGCCAGCCTGGACAGCAAGGGGCTGGTGGCCACTCACAGCACCGGGCCGTTGCCGGATGGCCCAACGCCGCTCGCCGCGGCGCTGGCCGCCGGCCTCGCCGCACCGGAGGTGGAAGCGCATGCCCTGTTGAAGGATTTGCAGGATGCCCTGCGGGGCACGCCTGGACTGGCAGTGGCCGTGTTCGAGCCGGCGAACCTCGCATGGCTTCGGGGCGGACCGACGACGCGGACCGACGCCGTCCCGCCGCCAGCACCCGCACCGGTCCTCGCCGCGCCCATGGCCACAGATCGCACGACGGGACCAGCCTTGCTCAACGACGCCGACCGCCGACAGATCCAACTCGCATTGCAACGGTTGGGCTATTATGCCGGCAAGGTGGACGGCATCTATGGACCCGACACGCTGGCCGCGATCCGGCGCTTCCAGCACGAACTGGGAACCGCGATGACGGGACGGCTCACCACCGAACAGGCAGCACGGCTGCTGGCCGACGGTCGTTAAGGAAAGGCACAATGGGGCTCAGGGCCAAATTCAACCTCGTGATGCTGGTCGCTTCCTCGTCGGCCTTGGTCTGGCCGGATTGCTGTCCTACACCCTGGTCAACCGCAATGCCCTCCACCAGGTGTTGAACGAGGCCGACATCCTGGATGGCCAGGCCACCGCCATGGCCGAATACACCGCCAACGAAATCGCTCCGCTGCTGGTCAGCCAGT
>CAVPVB010000006.1:0-11598 GCA_963709085.1 uncultured Alphaproteobacteria bacterium | reverse complement strand
GCAGCCATGCGCTGACACCGGCGAGCCAGGACGGGCTTGAGCGCTCCGGTGGTGCCGGTGCCGGCACCGCCGAAACTGCCGGTGGCATCGCCGCGGTGGCGGGCGCCGCCGACAACTCTTGCACGATGGCGGCCGGACGCGGTTCAACAGCGCGAGAAAGAGGACGGACCAGGGCTTGTCCCGGTGGCCGCCGCGGGTGCTCGCGCGGCACGGGCGGAGCAGGAGCCGGCACGGATAAAACGGCTGCCGCCTGTGGTTCGGGCGGCGGGGCAGCAGGGGGCGGGTTCGGCTCGGGAGGCGTGGCCGGGGGAGGCGCCGGGTCAGGTAGCGCCGCCGGCAAGGCCTCCACGGCGGGCGGTGCGGCAGGCGCCGGCGCGTCCGTCAACAGAACCAGTTCGACCTCTGCCACGACCGCCTGCTGGCTCGTGACCGACTGCGCCACCAACAGGCCGAGCGCCACCACCGCCGCCACGTGCAACGCGACCGACAGGCCACAGGCACGCCGGAGAGCCGCCGGGCCGGGCCGCGACCCGGCCGGCAAGGCCCATCCCGGCTCGACCACCAGGCGCGGCAAGCCGCCGCGCACCGCAATGGTCAAAGCGGGACCGAGGGCATCCATCCCTGTCAGAACGTCGCCGTCAGGGTCAGCCGGGCCGAGAACGGCTCGATCGGATGATAGGTCGCGCCGAACTCGGGGGCTGCGGTCGGGCTCACCTGGTATTCGTAGGCGTATTGGGACGCGTTTGCCGTGGCGTTGAACAGATTGTAAAGGCCCAAACGCAGCTTGATGTGCTCATTAACTTTGTACCCGGCCTCCAGGTTGACCACTCGGTAACCTGCGGTGCGCAGAGAATTGTCCGAGACCAAGGGCTGAGCGCCCAGCCAGCGAAATTCGATGCCGCCGAACCAGGGGCCGATATTATCCCAGATAGCGCCGAACGAACCGATGAAAGCGGGTGCGTTGGGAATGAACAGCCCGCCGTTGTAAGGCTCGACCAGCCCGTACTGGGCGAGGTTGGTCGTGCTATAGCGGCTGTGAGTGAAATTGACATCGGCGTTGAGCTCGAGCCAGTCGGTACGGCCTCACCTGCGCAGAGAGTTCAATCCCGTCGAGTTCCGCCGGTGGTCCGGCGGCGTTGGCGCCGATGTCGGCGTCGTAGGTCAGGAACGAAGCGAAATACTCGCGGAACACGGCCCCCGTGAAGGTGGTGTTCGGCACGATGTCGCTGCGGATGCCGATCTCCTCGCTGGTGATCTTGGTCAGCAACGGCGTTGTCTGGTTCGGATTGGGCACACCGAGCGTCGGCACGGTACCGAGCACGCCGCGCAGGTCGTTGCTGTGAAACCCCTGGCCCATGCTGAGATAAAGCTCGGTCTTGTGCCACGGCCCGAAGATCAGGCTGCCGCTCGGCAAGGGCAGGAACTGGGATACGCTGCCGTTGAAGCCGGTGAGCAGGCTGTGGTCGGTGCCGCTGACATCTTCCAGCCGCAGGCCCGCGACAGTTCGCAGCCAGGGAAGCCAGTGCGTGGTGTTGCTCCCCCACACGGCGACATCTCCGAGGGTAACCTGGTCGGCGACGCAGAAATAGCGGCCGGCGGACAGCGCCTGCATTTCATCCGAGCCGAAGCCGGGGCAGTTCGGCAAAGCCACGCGTGCCTCGGTGTGGCGGCGGTCGATGTATTCGCTGTCGTAGCGTCCCGACAGGCCGAACTGAGTCTCGGTCGGCAAGCCCATCACGGTGTCGAAGCGCTGGTAGACCGTCTGGCCGCCGGCCGTGGTGCGGTTCTCGTCCTGCTGTTCCTGATCTCCGTGCACCGGGTCATCAAGATAGTGTGTGAAATCGTTCCAGAGCGTCAAGTGATAGTGGATAACGTAGGCGCTGGTCGTGACCTTCCAGTCATCGCCACTCACGTAATAATGTCCGGAGAGGCTGAACCGCTCGGCAAAGTTGCCGTCGGTCGGATCGAGCGAGCCGAAGCGGCCGATCAGCCCTTGTTGGTTGGCGCTCACCGGCTGGTCAGTGGTGAAGTTACCGGTGCCCCGGTAGGCCATGGCGGTCAGGTCGAAGCCGTTGCTCTGATCGCCGTGCGTGTAGCGGGCGGTGCCGTTGAAGCTTTGATAGTCGTCCGGATTGGTCCATGGGCCATTGTAATGGCCGAACGCGAAAGCGCCGAGCAGCCTGTCGCCGTTGTCGAAATGCGCCGTGCCGCCCATGAACACGCGCTCGGTGCCGAACATGCCGCCGGTGACCGAGACCTGGGTTGGAATTTCATCAAGCAGGCGGACATGCGCCGATCCCAGGGCGCCGAAATCACCGATGTTCGCGTAGAAAGGCCCTTTGGTGTAATCGATCCCGGCCGCCAGTTCGGGCATCAGAAAATGGATGTCGGTGTATCCCTGGCCATGCGCATTGGTCGGCTCGTTGACCGGCATGTCGTCCACATAAGTCGCGAAATCGGTGCCGTGGTCGAGGTTGAAGCCACGGATGAAATACTGGTTCGCCTTGCCCTCGCCGGAGTGAACGGTCACCATCAGCCCGGGTACCGTCTCCAACACCTGTCCGACGCGATAAGCGGGGCGGAGGTCGATCTCCTGCTGCGTGACCGTGCCCTGGCTGGCCGTTGCTGCGGTTCCGAGCAGATCGACCCGGGATCGTACTTCGACTGTCGGCAGCGTCTCGCCGGACTGGGCCGCGTCCGGGGATGGCGTCTGTGCCGCCGTTCCGCCGGACGGGACCGAATCCGGGGCTGGTGTCTGTGCCACCGCCCCGCCGTCTGGCGGCGGATCGGCAGCCTGCGCTGACGGCATGGTGGGAGCAGCAAGGCAAAGGGTAAGACCTGCCACCAACGGGCGTGCCCAACGCTTCGGCGTAAAGCAGCGAGACTGGACCCGAGGGAAGGTGGCGGGCTTTCGGAACATCGGGTCCTCCCGTCGGCGGGTATGATGAAGCGATAAGAAGATCATATCCGCCCGCAGGCCAGCCGCAACCGGTTTCTTTCCGGGCTCGATTTCAGTCGCTAACCCTGCCGAGCCTCCTCGCATCTGCTGCAACGGGACAATCCCCGGTCAGGGCAGCCCAATACCGACCGCAGGGGCGCAAGCTTGTCGCTCCTCTCTGCTTTCAGGCGTCGCCGCTCAGCCATCCCCTCATTTTTCCAAGCTTGATTTCAATAGGTTACGGACGATTCCGGTAACCGGGGCAGTGCGCCGGGAGACCGGCAAGGAGTAGACGGTGAAAGTCCGTTGCGATGAAGGAGTAGCAAACCGAATCGGGGTCGCGACATAGGACGGGCAGGATGGCACGGTTGGCGGCACGAACCGGGAACGTCGGCGCCCGATTGCCTGTCCCAATTGAAGTATCGCCGCCTGGCTGCGTACAACTCGTTGATTTTTCTGAGGGTGGTTTTGGCCCAAACAGACTATAGTTCAGTTGGGACAAGGGGCAGCGGTTGGCGCAACTTCGGAATGAAATGACATAGGACGGGCAGGAGGCACGGTTGGCGCACGACTGCTCGGCGCCCGATTGCCTGTCCCAATTGAAGTATCGCCGCCTGGCTGCGTACAACTCGTTGATTTTTCTGAGGGTGGTTTTGGCCCAAACAGACTATAGTTCAGTTGGGACAAGGGGCAGCGGTTGGCGCAACTTCGAATGAAATGTAAAATCCTCCATCCAACTCATGGGGTTACGCAGCCAACCGTGCTATCCTGCCCGTTCTATGGCGTGACCCCCAGCCCGCTCGGACGCCCGCCACCGACCGCCGGCGCCGGGACTCCGCCGCAGGATCGCCTGCCGCCCGCATTCTGTCCGAGAAATTCCCATTTTTGTCCGAGAATATTCAGTCCGTCCGGGAACTTCGCTTCTCGGACAGATCGTGGCGGAACGGATTCCGGGGGAAAAGCCTTATCGCGCCTTAGTCAGTTGTGCCTTATTCGTCGGCCGGCCCGCAGAAATCCGCCATCCGTCGGGCTGGAGCCGATCTGAAACCGAACGCCGGCGTCGTTTCGACATCCACAGAAATGCTGATCCACTGCCAGGCAGCCAATTCGTGCCGCCGGCGCGGTCGGATGGCGCGGCAGATGCCGCGCGATGTCCGGCGGGCTGTGTCGTCGCCCTATCGCCAGGCCCGGCTCAGCAGCGCGTCCATGGCGTTGATAATCCGGTGATCCTCGGGCGCAAGCGAGGCAATGGCGGGGCCGAGAGCGTCGCGTGGGACATTCGTGATCTGGAGCGGATCAAGGACGACCGGCCGGTCATCGATCACAAAGTGCGGCCCAACGTCGCTGTCGGCGACGCCGAACTCCTCGGCGGCGACAAGGGGTACGACGACCCGCCGCTTCGAGCGGCGAAAGCGGTTGGACTGGACCATGAGGACAAACGGGATGACCCGCTGACTCCGGCCGGGGTTGCGATGGACGTCGAACTGGTCGGACATCAGAGGCTGTCGAATTCGTCCGCGAGCGTGCCGTGTTTCGCGACGAAGGCATCGCTGGCGGCGATGTGGGCGGCAATCTGCTGCTCGTGCCGGGCAGCCTGCGCCTCGGCGTCGTCGACAAAGGCCGCCAACAGGCGTTCGACCGTCTCGGACAGATTGGGGGTGATGCCCCGCGCCCGGCGCACGAGATCCTCGTTCAGGGTCATGTTCACCGGGCGTTTGGAGGCGGCTCTGTCGTGACCCAAGGGTATGGCTCCTGCATCAATGCGCATGATATGCGCATTGATCGGGGAAAGGCAAAAGTTCTTTCGTTGCTCTCGTCGCCTTGCGTTGGCCGCCGATCCTGCAAGCAAATTCGCGCGATCCAGGAGACAGAACCGTCCCCCGCGCGCCGGGCGAGCCCCTCCCCTGCCCTCTCCGGCACCACGGTGACGGCCGCAGCGGATGTGTCGCCGCGAAGCTCTCGCTCGTCGTGCTTGCCTGCCTCGGTCGGCATCCCCATGCTTCAGGGATGTTCGTCGTCACCGAAGCTGATGCCGCCGCGATCCGCACCGCCTTCCATCAGGAGGGCGAGTTGTCGGCCGCCATCGAATTGCGCCGGCGGTTTCCAGGGATCACCGATAACGCGAAGGCACGGGCATGTGCCCGGTCCATCGCCGGGTGGACGCCGCTGCCGGCCACGCCGTTTCAGTGACGCGGCTACGCCCCGGCAAGACCAGATAGGCGGGGTCCATCCACCGGCTGTGACGCGGGTATTGGCCAGGCACGTCAGGGACGTGCGTATGCAGAGCGGATATCGGTCTTGTCGAAATCCTCGCCCGTGAACAGCAACGGGGTCCGGTAACTTTTGGCGGCCGCATAGGCGAAGCAATCGGCGAGATTGAGCTGGGCAGGATGCCCCCTCCCCTTCCCGTAGCGGGAAAACGCGCCGAGCGCGGTTTCGGTCTCCTTGTCGGTGATCGCGACGACGCGGATGCGCGCGGCCTCGAGGAACGCGCGGACATCCGCCTCGGCTTCCTCGACACTGGCATGCCGCTTTCGGCAGAGGCCGAGCGCCGCCTCGAAGATCGCAACCGGTGAAGTGATCGGCGCCCGCGCCCGTTCGAGCACATCCGCCAGGGCGTCGGCGTCCGCCTCGCGCGTCAGGATGGCGACGATGGCGGAGGCGTCAACGAACATCACGCCTCGCCGCTGAGCGCGTCGTAGAAGGCCTTGTCGGCTGCAAGCCCTGTCGCCGAGCGGGCCAGCACCCGATCCTGCAGCGGACGCAAGCGTTCGCGCAGCGGCACGGCCTCTTCGACGCGACGCAGTTCGTTTTCCAGGGCGAGCTTCACCGCCTCGGTCTTGTTGATGCCCTTGCGTGTCGCGAGCTTTTCGGCAAGCTGGTTGACCTCTTCGCTGCGGATGTTGAGTGGCATGGCTGCCTCTGTGTAGACGTAAAGACGTTAATGTCTACACGTGATGACGGCAACGCCTCTGGCGCCGCCATGGCTCGACCCCAACGCTAGCTCTGCCGCTGCGGTCGGCGCCCCGAACTGCCTCGAGGCGTTGGCCTTCGCCGCCGGCCTGGCTTGCGGGGTTTCTCACCGCGGTGGCGAAGGCCGCCCAGCGCACCGGCCAGGATCTCACTCGGCTGCAGACCGCAGCGGTGCGGGCTGCAGCCCTGCGCCGCATGGCTCGCTCGCATCTGCCCGAGGCGGCAGCGCATGCATTGCGCGAACCGGTGCTGACCGCCGCCGGCTTGGCCACCCGGCTGCGCATCAGTCCCCAGGCGGCGCTCGGCCTGCTGCGTCAGTTGGTTAAAGCTGGGGTGCTGCAGGAAGCCACTGAATGCGCAGCCTGGCACGCCTTCGGGGTGGCATAGTCAGCGCGAGCGCTGTGCAATGGCTGCTTCATCGCCGGATGGGTGCGTGCCAGCAGATGCGTTGGTCCTCACGAGGGGCATATATGATATTGAAGATACGAACTGTCGTGGCGAATGGTGCCTTCGATCAGGACTGCCGCTGAACGCTGGGCACGGCGCCCATTCCGTCGAGCGGCCTGCCCCTCTGCAGAATTCGAACGGTCTTCCTGTGGTTAAGCGGCCCCCTCCCCTGCCCTACGCAGCTGCCACATGACGACAACGGCGGCCGATCCGGCACGGCTGCTGCTCACGAGGCCGGACTGATCTGCCGCGCCGGACGGCCGCTTAACCACAAACCCAGCAGCCGACTCAGGGTGGTGACCAGCCGCCCGAGTCGCGTTCCGCCCAGCTTCGGACCCCGGTCTTATGAGAAGATGGCGCGACAAGGATATCCACACCGCGCCTGCAACGTCCTCGGTGGAGAAGCGGCCCGGCTTTGTGGTTAAGCGGCCGCGACTCCAGTTATCACCTGTGGTTAAGCGGCCTGTACAGACAGATAAAATCAAATAGCTTTCTAATAGCTTGGCCGCTTAACCACAACTTGACGCGACAGACAAGGATCAGGCACCATTCCGGATCATGGATGACGGAGACACATCAGAGGTTCCCCGCCTCGTCCTCGAGCAAGGCCGGGAGAACGCTGTCGCGACCCTGAAGGCGCAGGGGCGGCATCGAGACGCCAAGCTTGTCAAGATTTCTGCCGATGTCCTGGCCGACGAGCGCGGACGGCTCGGCATCAGCTACTCAGGATTTTGTCTCGCATCGCTTCCCCACAAAGCGCTCCCCAATGGCGAAGCGTGGCGCCGCGACGGGCACCAAGTGACCCTGCTTGTAGAGCCAGGGCGGATGGTCATCGATGGCGAAACGAGAGAGTTCGGCGTGCCCTACGGAGCCAGAGCACGCCTGATCACCATATTCCTGATGTCCGAAGCCATTCGGAACAAGTCGCGAGAGGTAAACCTCGGTGGCAACATGCACCGATGGATGAAACGGATGGGCATGTCCGTCGGCGGCGAACAAGCTGCCGCGGTTCGCGACCAGGCCATGAGGCTATCCGCATGCTCGCTGAAATTCTTCTGGAAAGCCGAAGAAGGCCGGGCAACCGGGTTTCAGCGCGCAGCAATCATCAAGCGTGGTCTCGCCTTCCACCGGCCAGAAGACGCTTGGCAAGATACCGTCATTCTCGATGAAGACTTCTTCTCGGCACTCCGCGAACATCCGGTTCCCCTGCTTGAGGAGGCAGTCCGAGCGCTCCGGGACCGTTCGATGGGCCTGGATGTTTACGTGTGGCTTGCCTACCAACTCCACGCGCTGTCCGGGCCGGTGGATGTCAGTTGGCGAGCCCTCTTCGACCAATTTGGCGCCGGATTCGGGAAGCTGAGTCACTGGAAACCGCGGTTCGTCGATTCCTTCAGCGCCGCGATGGCCGCATATCCCGAAGCCCGGGTGGACGTGACAGACGGCGGGTTGATCCTGAAGCCATCAAAGCCACCGGTGTCGCCTCAGGTCATCACACTTCGTCGGACAACTGGCCGCCTGCTGTAGCCTGACACTCACACGGCGCCCGTCCGTTCGCGTGCAAGCAAGCACGCATTCAAGCATGCTTGCTCCCTCGGGCATCAGAACCCTTCCCGCGACAGAAGCTCGTGAACAGCTTGGTCAAGGATGTCTTGCTTGCTGCGCCGCGATCGGTGGGCGAATTCCCGCAGCCGCTCCTGGAGCCGTTCCGTCATCCTGAACGACACTGCCGACCGCGGTCCGTTCTTGAACTCGTCCGGGTCATCAGAGCCGTGCAAGCTTGCTTGAATGCTTGGTAGCATGTCTGATTGCTTGCGCGGCTGCTCGCTTGCTTGAATGCGTGCAAGCTGGGGTGGCTCTGGGCGACGATGCTCGTTTGCAGGATTCCTTGGCTGCTCGGGGGCCGTTGCTTGCTCGACATCCGTCGACGCCGCCCACCAAAGCCACCTCCGCATGTTCGCTTGCTCGAACGCTCGCAATCTTGCTTGCTAGTTCGCTTTCTTGCTTGCGATCTTGCGCGCCAACCAAATTGCTTGCTTGTTCGCTTGCTAGCAAGCTCGCTTGCTCAACGGGATCGGGCAACGGCTCCGGTCTCTGGGCGGCACCCTTGGCGGGCAGCAAATTCGACAGGGGCGTCAACTTAGGCCGCGACGACATCCGACACCTCCTCCGCAAGCGCGGCCCGGCGAGCAATGTATTCCCACAACGTCCGCATCTCCTCCGCAGCCTTGCCTCCCGGTTCCAACTCCTGGGCAGTCAGCCCGTCCGATTTGGCGGCGGCGTAGTCCGTTCGGTCGGCAACGAACGTGGGCGCCAGGGTTCCGTACTGGCTGAGCGCCACGGCCGCTTCTGCCGTCAACCTGGTCCTCGGCTTCGTCATATTGAGCGCGAAGATCATCGGCTTCTTCGCTCGGGTGATGACATCAACCGTCCTGCCAACCGCTCTGAGGTCATCGGGGCTTGGTTTCACGGGAACTACGCAAACCGTCGCTGCCGATACCGCCTCAGCTACATCAGCGCCGATGCTTGGGGCCGTGTCGACGAACACCACCCGAAAACCACCGGCTTCCAGGGCGGCGAGGGTGTCAGCCAACGTCGTCTCGACGCGCGCGAGAACCGGCGTCGCGCCCTTTCTGGAATCCCACCACGCCGCCAGACCACCCATCGGGTCCAAGTCGATTACGGCGACGGGACCGGCGCCAATCCGCTCGGCCTCGACGGACAGGTGTGATGCCAGGGTCGTTTTCCCGGCACCTCCCTTACGTGAAGCCATGACACATACGAGCATGCCCTGTTCCTCGCTTGCTTGCTCGCTCTCATGCTTGCTTTCTCGCATAATGTCAAGCTTGCGCCTCGACGGCTTTCCAGGGGTCTTTAGCTCGCCCTGACCTGTAATCGTCGGTATGTGCGCAGGCCGGTCGTCCTAGCGGGCGCCAGACAGTTCGCCGGCATGGCTCGTCGCCCCCCCCCCCGGGTATCAGCATGTCGGCCCCGAGAGGACACGCACTCAACGGGCCGGCAAGCTATTCACCGTTTAATCGTGGCATGAAGCCGGGGGAGGCGAGGGCAGGGGGCATGACCGAAGGCGCCGCACCAACATCGGAGGCGCTGGCCGGCCTGGTGGAACGGGTGACGTTCCACAACCCGGAGAACGGCTTCTGCGTTCTGCGGGTGAAGGCGCGCGGGCAGAAGGACCTGATCACGGTGGTCGCGCACGCGGCGATGATCGCCGCCGGCGAGTTCGTGCAACTGGCCGGCACCTGGGTCAACGACCGGACCCACGGTCTGCAGTTCCGCGCCAGCTTCCTGAAGGCCAGCCCGCCGACCACGCTGGAGGGGATCGAGCGGTATCTCGGTTCGGGGATGATCCCCGGCATTGGCGCGGTCTATGCCAAGCGGCTGGTGCGGGGATTCGGCGAGGCGGTGTTCGACCTGATCGAACAGCAGCCCGACCGGCTGCGCGAAGTGGCCGGGATCGGACCCAAGCGCGCGGCGCGCATCGTCGCCGGCTGGGCGGAGCAGAAGGTGATCCGCGAGATCATGCTGTTCCTGCACGCCAATGGCGTCGGCACCTCCCGCGCCGTGCGCATCTACAAGACCTACGGCACGGATGCCGTGCAGGTGATCAGCGAGAACCCGTACCGCCTGGCGCGCGACATTCGCGGCATCGGCTTCCGCACCGCGGACCAGATCGCGTCCAAGCTCGGCATCGAGAAGACGGCGATGATCCGGGTCCGCGCCGGCATCAGCTACGCCCTGGCCGAAGCGATGGACGACGGCCATTGCGGTCTGCCGGCGGAGGAACTGGCGTCGCAGACCGAGACGCTGATCGAGGTGCCGGCAGACCTGATCGAGACCGCGCTGGCTCTGGAGCTCGAGGCCGGCGATGTGGTTGCCGATGCGCTGGACGGCAACCGCTGCATCTTCCTGGCCGGGCTTTATCGGGCGGAGCAGGAGATCGCCGAGCGACTGCGCATCGCTCGCCGCCGGTGCCACGCCCTGGCCGAGGATCGACGCCGACAAGGCGATCCCATGGGTCGAGGGCAAGACCGGCCTGGTTCTGGCGGACAGCCAGAAGCAGGCCGTCCGCATGGCACTGTCCTCGAAAGCGCTGGTGATCACCGGCGGTCCCGGCGTGGGCAAGACGACGCTGTTGAACTCCATCCTGAAGATCCTGATGGCCAAACGGACCGAGGTGGCGCTCTGCGCACCGACGGGCCGGGCGGCCAAGCGCCTGTCGGAAAGCACCGGCCTCGAGGCCAAGACGATCCATCGCCTGCTGGAGACCGACCCTGCGAAGGGCGGCTTCCGGCGCGACGAATCGAATCCCCTGAGCTGCGAACTGCTGGTGGTCGACGAAGCCAGCATGGTGGACGTGCTGCTGATGCGCGCGTTGCTGCGCGCGCTGCCGGACCAGTCGGCGCTGCTGGTGGTGGGCGACGTGGACCAGCTTCCTTCCGTCGGCCCTGGGCAGGTGCTCGCCGACATCATCGGCTCGGCGGCGGTGCCGGTGGTCCGGCTGACCGAGGTGTTCCGCCAGGCGGCGGAGAGCCGGGTGATCATCAACGCGCACCGGATCAACCGCGGGCAGATGCCGGAGCTCGACCAGACCGGGCCGGGATCGGATTTCTACTTTGTCGACGCCGCCGACCCCGAGGACGGGGTGCAGAAGATCCTGACGATCGTGCGGGACCGGATCCCGAAGGCGTTCGGCCTCGACGCCGTGCGCGACATCCAGGTGCTGTGCCCGATGAACCGCGGCGGGCTGGGCGCCCGGTCGCTGAACGTCGAACTGCAGAAGGCGCTGAACCCGCCAGGGGAGGAGAGGGTGGAGCGGTTCGGCTGGACGTTCTGCCCGGGCGACAAGGTCATGCAGGTCGAGAACGACTACGACCGCGAGGTCTACAACGGCGATCTGGGAATCATCAGCCGGCTCGACATGGAAGAGGTCAGAACTTCACGTCACCTTCGACGGCCGTGACGTCACCTACGGCTTCGGCGAGCTCGACGAGCTGGTGCTGGCCTATGCGACGACGATCCATAAGAGCCAGGGATCGGAGTATCCGGCGGTGGTCATCCCGGTGACGACGCAGCACTACACCATGCTGGCGCGCAACCTGCTCTACACGGGCGTGACCCGCGGCAAGCGGCTCGTGGTGCTGGTCGGGCAGCGCAAGGCCCTCGCCATTGCGGTGCGGAACCAGGGCGCGCGACGGCGCTGGTCGAAGCTGCGGGAGTGGCTG
>CAVPVB010000005.1:0-42282 GCA_963709085.1 uncultured Alphaproteobacteria bacterium | reverse complement strand
TCCAGCGTCCGCCGGCGCGGGGATCTCACCGCACGCATTTCCGCCGCCAGATCCTTCAAGCTTTGCACCTTCATCGCGTCCCCCTCATGGCGAAACCTTTGTCGAGATCAAGGCCACAAGCTCCCCGACGGCGGACAGCGCTTCACTGAAGCCGATTTGCTCATCCGGGGCGGCATAGGACACCTGCCGCACGAAATCCCGATACTCATCCGCCCACAGCCGATCCGTGGCCAGCCGTTCGAGCATGCTGGCAAGCAGCGCCGCACGGTTGAAGCCGGCGGTTGCCTCCCCTCCCCGGCCCGTGTCCTGTTCGGCCGCCAGGTGCACCAGCCGCGTGAACGCGTCGGATGCGGCGACGCGGGCCTTGAGCGCGGCGAGGTCGTGGATGTGCCGGACAATCGTCGGATCGTCGTCCGCGCTGTCCCGCCGCCGGGACTGCACCCGCCAGGCGAGCGCGCTCAGCTTGTCGGCGGCGGTCTCGACGGGATCGACGCAGAGGAAAGATGCCACCTCGGGCGGGCGGCCTTGTGCCAGGCTAATCAACGAGGTAACCGGTCGCGCCACCGAGGGCAAGGCCGACCCCTCCAACAGCATCTCGACGCGGATGTGCGGTCGCAGCCCTGGCCCGGCCGCGAACAGGCCAGGGTAAAGCAATTCAGCGGAGAAGAAGCGGTTTTCGTCGCGCTTCGCGGGCGTGCCGGCGAGGGTGAAGCCGGCGGCGTTCAGGGCGGCGAGGACGTGCTCGCGATAGGCGCTGCGCTCCTTCTTGGCCTGGTTCCGGCTCCTGGCTGGTGGCATTGCCACCTTGAAGTCGATGTCCTCGGAGAAACGCTTGATAAGGCCCCATGCCTTGGACAGCGAGGTGCCGCCGCCGAACGCCGGCTGCGCTCCACCATGGTCGAGATTGGCGAGGACGCTGAGCGCGCGCGTGACCTGCCAATCCTTCTCAACCAGTCCCGGATCGGAACGGAGACGGCTGGCAACATCTTCAACGAGGCGTTTGTCCAGCACGTTCATAAACTCAGGGGATCACCGTTGTAGCTGATCTTGCGGCGGATCCTTCCGCGGACGCCGATCACACGACCCGTCAGCACCTAAGTCGTTTTTCCTGCATTGTAAGCCTGTTCGAGTTTCGTCGGCGCCGTATAAATGCCGAGCCGCCCGAGGATTTCGGTCGCGCGTTCGCGCAAGCCCTTGGTCGGGGTCGGCGTCCCGTCCAGCACAGAGAGCCGGGCTCGGGTGTAGAGGCCATAGCCGGCCTTCATCAGTACCCCTTGCGCACGAGCTTGCGCAGCGCCCGGCCCACCTGATCGTAGTCGCCAAGGTCACGGAAGTCCTCGCGCAGGAAAACATCGCCACGCTTGCGCGCGATGCGCTTTTCCAGGCGCGCTTCCAGGCTTTCCGGTTTGGGCACGGCGTTTATCATCCTGCCAACATACGACACCTGTATGGAAGTTTCAATAAAAAAATCAATGCACTATCAGTCTCCATTTATGACCGGCGGCTGGCTTCGGCCCCGGTTGGGGTCATTGCGCTCAATCCCGCCAGCAAAATTCCGGAATTCAAGAATTCCGAAAGGAGCGGGTTGCTGCCGCTCTGCCCTGCTGGTTTGGAATTGCTCCGAGGCGGCGGCGCGGTCAGCGAGCTGCCCATAAAACCTCTGTCCGAAATATGTATACAAATTTCAGACAAGTGCCAGCCGAGCTCGAATTTTTGCCGATGCCTTGAGGCGCAGAACAACTTAATTCACAAGGGAGAAATCACGTTTCGAGGTGTCGTCTTGCCGATCTTGGTGCCGATGTGCCTCGGCGGGTCAGATCATTGATTCATCAATGAACTTTACCAGGGTCGGGGGCACCTCTGCCGATCTTCGGTAAGGAGATGTCCCTTGGCCATCATCTTGGTTCAAATATCCCCCCCGGCTTTCGCCGGGGCAGGCTCAGAGCGCGAGAGGCAGAGCCTCTCGCCCTTTCTTTCCGGTTTCCGCTCCAGGGGCAGACCTTCACCACTTACGCGGCGGCGGATTTGCGCTGGCGACCAGCCTTTCGGGGCACCGGGATAGGGGCCGCAGCGGCGGGTTGCGGCCTGCGACCGAGGCCGATCGTCTTGGCCAGCGTCGAGCGCTTCTCGGCGTAGCTCGGCGCCACCATCGGGTAGTCGTGGGGCAGGCCCCACTTCTCGCGGTATGCGCGGGCGTCAGGCTGTAGCTGGTCTGCAGATGACGCTTGAGCATCTTCAGCTTCTTCCCGTCCTCCAAACAGATTATGTAGTCGGGGAACACCGATTTCTTCGGCGGGACGGCCGGCTGTTGCTTTTCCGCTGCGGCCTCGGCCGGCGGCTTCTGTGTGCCGGTGAGCGTCGCATGAACGCGGCGTATCAGCTCCGGCAGCGCGTCCGGTGCGACCTGGTTGTGCCCCACATGCGCGGCCACGATCTGAGCCGTCAGCTCGAGCAAGTAACTCGGTTCGGCGCTCGTCTCGCTCATTGTCGTCCTTTCGTGGGCGTTGCTTGGGCCGCTCTCGTCAACGGCGCCAGGCGATCAAGACATGCATAGTAGACAACGCCGCTGGAGTCTGACCAGATGGAGAACGATGATTTCCGGGATTTCCCCGCTTTTCATCCTGTGGAATATACTGGTATTCGTGTCTTTCCGGTAGACGGTGTTGGCAGTGGTGTGTTGAAGACGGGCGAAGATATTTCTATAAGTACAAAATGACGGCTCCCAGGAAACATCTTTGGCTGAACGGCGAGAAGGCCGGACGAAAGGTATTTTTTGTCGATGTCTACTATGACTTCGACTGCCTGAGCGCAGGCACAACATCACTTGTCGTCGCGTCGCGCTTCCAGGCCAAGAAGATCATTTGCTATGTCCGTTCTCGGTGCCTTGAATTTTATGGCTCCCGCGTCTCGGCCGCGTACCAGCGCGACCTCTGGCTCACCGACTGGAAGGTCGAGCGCTGAAATCCCCGGCGGGCCTTGCAGCCTCGCGATTAGTTCGCCCGTCGCGATCAGCAGAATTCCGACGATGTCTTCCGACCGCTTCTTGAGAAAAGCAGCCTAAAACCCTTACCTTTACCCACATTCCCCTTGCATGCGTAAATCGCACAAATCCTGAGCAATACAGGGTGAGTGGGGGGTGGTGATGTTGAACCCATGGGAATGGGCCAAGGCGCAGTTTGGTCGGGTGAAGCTGGGTAACTCCAGGAGGACTGAGCGGGCCGTGAAGGTGGCTGCGGCGATGGCGGAGCGCGGCTGCGGGAATGTCCCCTTGCAGGCGAAGACGTTTGGGGAGGCGAAGGCGGCGTATCGGTTGTTCGACGCGGAGGAGGTGACGCACGCGGTGATCACGCAGCAGCATCGCGACCAAGTGATCGCGCTCGCCTGTGCGGCGGATGAACCGGTTTTGGCCATTCACGATGACATGCTGGTGGACTTGTCGCACCGGCACAGCCTGACCGGGTTGGGTCCGATCGGCAACGGCCACGGCCGGGGGTTCATGGCCCACTCGTGCCTGATGGTGCGATCCACCGGCGAGATACTTGGCCTGGCGCATCAGATGGTCTGGGCCCGCAAGGAGAGGGTGCGGAAGAAGCGGCGCCTGCTCAAGGCGTTGAAGAAGCGTCGTCTGGCCACGGCGCGATCGAAGCAACGCCAGCCCCGGCCGAAGCCGCCGCGGGGGCGGACCGAAGCGGCAGTGTGGGAAGAGACCATAGCGGCAATCGGTCGGTGCCCGCAGGGCAAGCGGTGGATCAGCATCGGCGACCGCGGCGCCGATGTGTTCACGCATTTCGAGAAGTGCCTGCAGCTGAACTGGCAGTGCCTCGTGCGCCTGGCGCATGACCGCGTCCTGCTAGATGGCGGGCGCCTGCTGGGCAAGGCGCGCGCGCTCGCCCCCATGGCGCGGCGCCTGACCGAGATCAAGGGGAGGCGCGTCTTGCTGAACGTCTCCTGGTTCGATGCTCAGGTGATGCGGCCGCGCTCATGGCTCCCCTCATTTTCAAATCGCACCGAACATCTCGACGAAGACTGGCTGGGCGTTCAGCAACTCGGCGAACTTTTCGACCAGCGGCAGCAGCCGGTGTTCCGGCATGGTTGGGATGAGTTGGAAGAGCATGATTCCCTGGCGCAGCAGCGAGTGGGTGCGCCGCTTGGTGGTGTTGGACTTGAGCAGCCGGTCGAAGCCGAGCGCTTCCCCGGCGGCGCCAAGCAGGGTCAGCAAGGCGACTGCAAAGGCATTGATCAGCCACAGCCGGTCGCGGCGATCGGGGGTGCTGACGTGGACCTCGCTCATGCCCATACCGAAACGGATGTCCTTGCTATCACGGAACTGGCATTCGATGCCCCAGCGCTTCGCGTAGAGGTTGATCAGCTCACGTGCCGGCTTGTCGATGGCGGGGGTGACCAGGCACCAGGGCTCTTTCATGCCTTTGGCCTGCACGCACACGACGGTACCGACCGGATAGGTGAGGCCGGTGACGGTGGCGCCATGCAGCACGCGGGCCCGCCC
This sequence comes from uncultured Alphaproteobacteria bacterium, assembly GCA_963709085.1. GTDB lineage: Bacteria > Pseudomonadota > Alphaproteobacteria > Acetobacterales > Acetobacteraceae > Rhodovastum. The sequence continues at coordinate 37,775 of CAVPVB010000005.1, read as the reverse complement.
GCCCGGACCGACCCAGTCGCCCGCCTTGCGGCGCTCGCCATTGGCGGCGGTCACCATAATGTTGGCGCGCATGCGGATGACGAAGTCGAACTTCGGCTCCTCGCGCAGCACACGATAGAGCTTGTGATCACAGAAGCCGCGATCGGCGACGAGGGTGACCTCGGTCCCGTTTGGCAGCGCCGCGGCGAAGCGCACGAGTACCTGATATTCGTAGTAGTTGCGCCGCCCCTTCAGCGTGTTCGCCGCGACGGTCAGCCAGTACAGCGGCGTCGCCCGCCCGTGACGGGTGAGCAGAGACAGCATGAGCGTGGTCTGGCCGTCGGCGTCGAAGTCGGTCCAGTCCAGGGCAACGGCGATCTTCGCCCGCTGGCCGACGATGAAGGGTACCCAATGGCCCAGCAGGGCATCGACATCGATGCCCTCGTTGGCCAGCATGCGGTCGACCTGCTTGACCGCGTGTTTGGTGGTCAGCCCACGCGCCAGCGCCAGGCCCTGTCCGATCAGCGCGACCGCCATCGAGGCGGAGTGGATCGCCCCCAGCGTGGCGCCGGCCAGCGAGAGAATGCGCTTGGCATGCAGGCAGTCGCCGAACAGGGTCTTCAGGTAGCGCTGGACGCCTTCGAACGAGATCTGCTTGCTGGCTGACAAGGCACGGCCCTCTGCTTCGGATGATGAGGGCTCGAATCGGTACTTTCTCGACCTTGGCAACAGGGATTCAGGGTGGGCAATATTTGAACGCCAAGCCGCCGACCACAATTCTTTTCGTAAACCTGCCGCGTCTTACCCAATTCTTTTCTTTATTACGTTCCGTAGTCCAAATGAGGGGAACCCTGAGGCGGCCGCGGTGCTGCAGTAGTGGCCATAGCCAGGCGATCGGCTGCTCCGTTGTGCGGGTCTGGAACGACGCCGAGCGGATGGAGTGGGTTCTGCTGTCGACACTGCCGGTGACGACGGCGGAGGCGGCGTTCGAGAAGGTTGACTGGTATAAACTCCGTTGGCTGATCGAGGAATTTCATAAAGGATTGAAAACAGGCTGTGTGATCGAGCGGCCGCAACTACGCACCGCTGAGCGGTTCCTGCCGCTGTTCGCCATCGCGTCTGTCGTTGCGGTGCGTTTGCTACAGAGCCGCGCCGATGTGCGGGCCTGTCCCGACGGCCCGGTCGCCGCAGATGAGCAGACGATCGAGATTCTGGCATTGGCGCTCAACCGTTCCCCCGACGCGGTGCTGACCAACCGCGATTTCGCTCACGGTGTCGCGACGTTTGGCGGCTTCCTTGATCGCAAGGGCGATGGTGAACCGGGCTGGCAGACCCTCTCGCGCGGCTTGCAGGTCTTCAGCTTCATCCTCTTCGGGTTCAATATCGCGCTGAATCTAGGATGTGGGTAAAGGTAAGGCCTAAAACCCGCTCGGCTGCAAATCGGCAACACGGACGATCATGCTGCGCTTGGGATCGAAGGGCAGCATCTCGAAGCCAAGGTGGGCGTAGAACGCGCGCACGTTATCGTCGAGCGGATGTGTGAGAACCCCGAAGCAGCCAATATTCTCGGCAAACTTGATGGCCGTCACCATGGCAAATCGCACGAGGGCGCGGCCACAGCCCTTGCCGTGATGCCGCCGGTCGACGGCCATAGGACTAAGCATCATCGCCGGAACGGGATCTGGCCTGTCACGCGGCGTCAATTCCGGAAGATACGCCCGCTCGATTTGCGCGGCGGTCAGCGCCACATAGCCCACCACGTCCCCCGTGGCCGCGTCGCAGACGACGCTCGTCCGTGACACGCGGGCTTCCTGATTGTCCCAGGCATGACGCCAGAACCATTGGTTCAGAGAGTCGCGTCCGCAGTCGAACGCATACCTGTTGTCCGTGGCGGCAAGCGGCCGGGGCGGCACCAGTTCCTTGCACCCGTCGGTGTGGTGTGGATTCAGATGCGACTGAAGGAGCCATGCCGGATGGCTGGCCGCGAGTTTGCGCAGCGCGTGAACGTCCTTCGGCGGCGTATTGACCCAGACTTCAAATTTCTCCCAGTCCTGCGCAGGAATGGTCGCAAGACGATATTCGAGCACGTCGATCTCCGCCGCCTCGACGGCTCTGCGTCGAACGTAGTCGCCCAGATCAGCACCTGTCTGACCAGCCGCGAACTCCAGGACATCGCGCTCGTCTTGGCTGACAGGAACGTTCAGCACAGATGGCACGGCGGTCATTCGAGACCCTCTTGTGTTTGAGAACAACCAGTGTCCCGCCCGAGTTGCAAGGCGATCACACGCCTGATCGCCCCGGCCTTCGCCGTTTCGACGCTCGGCGCTGCGGCGTCCGCCGGCGCGGCGATCTCGCCGCGCGCGACCGCGCGCATTTCCACTGCCAGGTCCTTCAAGCTTTGCACTTTCATTATGTCCGGCTCCAACATGCCGCATTTCCTTCAGAAGCCGAGTTCGCTGTGCGAGCCGAGGCGCACGAGCTCAAGGCTATCATCATCCGGTTTGCGATAGATGAGAATAAGGTCGGGTCTGATTTGGCAGTCGCGGTGATCGCTCCCGTCGCCGGATAGCGGGTGATCGAAACTCCGGCGCGGCAATGGAGCATCTGCCGCCAGAAGATTCACCGCTTCCATAAGAACGGCATCAAGTTTCTTGCTGTGTCGTCCGGATTGTTCTCGTCGGTAATCGCGCTGAAAACGAGTCGTGTATTTAATCTCCCTCATTCAGACTCCCAAGTAAGTTTTCAGGCTTGCCGACCTTAACGAGTTTTCCTTGCCGCGCGGCTTTCATTGCTTCTATTCGAATGAAGACAAAAGAGCGTCCATCCGCGTTTCGTGTTGCTCGCGGGTCAGAACCTTGCCGCTGGCAACGCCCGCCAGAGCCTCGTCCACATAGGGCTTTGCCCAGACAAGATCGTCTTCCTCTTCGGTCATGCGGTCGGCGATGCGCTCGTCAATCAGTCGGCGCGCAGTGAGGCGACAGAAGGAAAATAGCCGCGCACGACACGGGAACCAAGCCAAGCTTTTTGTTCACAGGTATAAGAGAAATTGACATAGTACAATCCTATCAGAGAGCTGGATCGGAAGCCATTAAGACGGCAAGCCGGAAAGGGACACTCATGCCTCCAGCCTGGAAATCGTCACCATCCCCATATTATAGCGTTGCGCCGCCACCTTCAACGTCGCGCCCTCGGTTTGGGGGCGGCTCATAACCGGGTTTTCAGTGACGCGATCCACATGGCGGCTTGCGTGTCGTCAAGCATCGGTGAGGTTGAGCCGGCTTTCAATTCGCTCCAACCTCGTATCCATCTGCGCCTGCAGTGTTTCGCGGCGCAAGTCATCGCCGCGCAAAGCGTTGATCTCTTCCCGCACCCTGATGATTTGTCGGGTGTGATCGGTCAGCATCGCTTTGATTTCGGCCTGTCCAGCCTGAAGCCTCTTCAAGACTTCGTAAATAAGTTGGTTTGTAATTTCAGTCATGCTCGCATTATAGGGACTCGTTCACATCCCCCCTCCTGTCTTGGGCGTCTGACTGGGTTGGCTCCCCTGGCTGAGGCGGCGAACGGAGGGGCTTGCCTGACGGAGCGAAACGGATTCTACGCTCCCTATGCCGCGCCTGAGCATCCCGGAGCTGACCCAGTACGAACGAGCAGACCTCTCGGTGCTGCCGCGGAAGGAGCTTGAGGATCTGGCGTGGCTGTTCCGCGAAGTTGCGCGCACGCTGGCCAATCGCCTGGGTGAGGAACTCCACGACCAGTTCGCGGCCGCCGTCGAGCGACGATCCCTACCGGCGGGGTCAGAGAAACGGCAAGCCTCCGGCCAGTCAGGACCACGATGGTGGCGAAGGCCAGGACGCAGCCGCGCCGGCGGGCAAGGACAAGACACCAGCGAAGCCGCCCGGCAAGCGGCCGGGCATGCCTGGGCACTGGCGCCGGCAGCCGATCGTGGTGACCCGAGAAGTCGAGCACGTGCCGATGGTCTGCGAGGCGTGCCAGGCCGCGCTCGGCGCCGAGTGCCGGGGCCGCCACGTCAGCGCCCACCACGTCTTTGAACTCGACCGCGGCGAAATGGGTCTGCAGGTCACGGCTTCCAAGCACAGCTACTTCGCCGCCAGTTGCGCGTGCGGCCACGAGACGATGGCCAGCCCGGGCGTGGGACTGCGCTCACAGATCGAGGGGCGCAAACGCGACCTGCAACTGAGCGAGCGCTGCCTGGTCGGGCCGACGCTGGCGATCTTCATCGCCGCCCTCGCGTTGCGTTTCCGCCTGTCGCGGCTGAAGGTCCAGGAGTTCCTGCTGGACTGGCTGGGTCTGGAACTCGGGGCGGCGACGATCAACCGCTGCATCCACGAATTCGGCCGGGCCAGTGAGCCGGTGGTCGAGCAACTGATCGAAGAGGTGCGGGCCGCCGAGGTCGTGCATCTCGACGAAACCCCATGGTACCAACAGGGCGCCCTGCTGTGGCTGTGGGTAGCGGTGACCGTGAACACGGTCGTCTATCGCATCGGCAGCCGCCGCAAGGAAAACCTGGTCGCGCTGATCGGCCAGGCGTTCCTTGGCTGGATGGTGACCGACGGCTACATGGCCTATCGCGATCATCCCCGGCGCCAACGCTGCCTTGCCCATCTCATCCGAAAAGGTTTGGCACTGGCCGAGGGCTATTACGGCCCCGGCTCCGCCTTCGGGCGGGACCTGGTCCGCGACCTCCGCCGCCTGATCGAACGGATCCGCGACGGCGACAACGACGCCGCCGTCAGGCGCCTGGTGGCCCGCATCAAGTGGAACTGCCAGTGCAACGAATATGAGATCGAGCAGAAGGTTCGTGCCCTCGCGCGCGAAATCCTCAACGACTGGGAGGCGGTGATCGCCTTCGTCGCCGAACCGCTGCTGTCGCCCACGAACAACGACGCCGAGCGGGCGCTGCGGCATGCCGTCATTGCGCGCCGCATCAGCTTCGGCACCAGAACGGACGAGGGCAGCCGGTTCTACGCCGCCGGCCTCAGCGTCATCGACACCTGCCGCAAGCGCGGCGTCGATCCCTGGACCTACGGACGCGACCTCATCGCCGCCGCGCGCAAGGGCTCATCTCTCCCCAGCATCGCCGCCAAGCTGGCCGCCTGAAACGGCAGAAGCGGCTACTCGCCCGAAGGCGGACTGGTCGTAGAGCCCTCGCCCAGGCGATCCGCAAGCGAATGCGCCAATTCGTGAAACTGCCATGCCAACTCTTCAAGCTCCTGCCGAGACAGTGCCGAAAGCTGGGCTCGTTCGGGATCGGTCAGATCCGGGATGCTTGAGTGTGGCATACAGACCGTAGACGCTGCTTCGCCCCGCTACGCAAGACCCCTTGTTGGCTTCACAGCCGAAACTGTCGCCGGCGCCACCATACGCCCCAATTCGAAATGGGGAGAGGGGGATGTGAACGGTTGCCATTATAGCATGCGGGCGGTTAATAACAACCGCATAGGCATCGAAAAATGATCGATGCGGGAATGTTCAGGGTCTCAATGTCTAAAGCCGTGGCGGTGTGCCGATCCTTCGCGACGGCATAAACGGCAAAATTCAAGAATTCAAGAATTCAGGAAATTGGTCAGGAAAAAGGTGGGTTGGTCTCTTCCCGCTCCCGCTCCTTCAGCGACGCGAGCTGAGCGCAAACCGTAAGGCAGGGTTTAGGGAACGGCTTCATCAGCCAACGCTTAAATAAAAGAAGGCCGACCCGTACACTTGCGTGCAGAGGAGCCGACCATGTTGACCCTCGTATAGGTCCGGCCTCCCGAAAAGGCAATCGAACACTCGGATTTGCCTCAAACCGCCTGAGCATAAGTCAGTCCCCGGGGGTGACGATTCCTCGCGCGAGGAAGAAGGCGAGAAAGCGAGAACGGCAGCCGCCAATTCCTGATGACGGCGCTACCGCTTGCGCCGGGCGCGCCACAAGGGTGCGTCGCGCTGCCGCGCTACCCGATGCGGGCAGCGCGGCAGTATGTCCCGGCCAAGCCAGCGTCAAAACTCCCGCCCATAGATCTCGCGCGTGCGCCGACGCTGGATGCCCTCGCACAGCTGGCGCACGGCGTCGTCGCCCCTCAGACGGATGTTCTCCAGGTGGCTCGGGGTGAGGTGCTCAAGGTCGACGGCTCTCAACCCCTCCCCGGCCGCTATGCTCTCGGCGATGCTCTTCAACGCCCGTTGGGCGCGCCTCTGGCGCGTGATCTGGTCGGACGGATCGACGGGCTGGCGGGAGCCGCCGGATAAGAAGCTTCCCACAAAATCCAGCAAACTCATCACGCCGCGCCCTGCTCCGGCTGCCACCATGAGCCCGCCGCGCTTTGCCGGCGCGGTAGGCCGCGCTTGCGCCGGTTCCGGACGACCTGTCTCCTGCTGACGGACCACGGGCGCTGCCGCCGGCGCCAGGGACACCTGGGGAAGCGGCGCGTTCATGCCTCTCAAGGCTGCCCGGTTTGGATGCTCAGGCAGCCGTGGCAGCCGTTGGACGGATTCCCCGTCGCGCTCGCCCTCGCCCCTGCTCACGAGGCGCTGTTCGGGTGACGGCATGTCCTCCCGCCGGTCGAACGGACGGTCGCTGCGCTGCCGCCGGTTTTGCTCAGCCTGAAATCCGGTCGGAACGCCGCGCTGGCGTTTCTCCCCCTCCGCCGAACGCCACAGCCAGTTTTCACCCTCGCTCACATAGCTGTCCGACTGCCCGTCGATGTGGCCGTCCCCGCCCTTCCACGCAACGTCCACCCGGGCCGATCCCATCTCAGCGACCAACTGCGCGCTCGACATCTGCCCCACGCCAGCTTTCTGGAACGCAGCGACCGCAGCCTCCAGGGTCGGGAAGCTCCGATCCCCATCCTCGATGAGTTCCCTATCCACCCCGTTGGGGTCGATGTGGTAGACCGAGACAACAAACCCCTTGGGCCGGAGCGCCTTCCTTTCCAAGAAGCCGCCAATGTCCCTGGCGATGTCGGGTTGTTCGGCAGGATGCGGTTCCAGCACCGTCGCACGGTGCCGGCCGAGCTCTTCCACAGGGGGTTCCCGCGCATCGCTCGGCGCGGTCTTTGGGCGACTTTCTCCGGCGTTGCTGTCAGCCTGTCGGTCGGGAGGTGGTGACACCTTCACATAGTCGCCGTCCCGCTCGACATACCCCATGCTCAGCAAACGCTCTTTCGCCTGCTGCCAACGGACCGAGGCCTCGCGATGGAAGGCCCTATTTTTTTTGACCTCGTCGGTGGGTACGGTTCCCTCCTTGGCGGCATTTGCTTCGAGCTCCTTCCCGACCACGGCCCCGAAATAACGGGCATATCCCTCGGCCCTCCTCATCACCGCCCGCACCAGCTTCTCGCTGGCATCGGCGGGAAGGCCTCGTTCAAAAGCCACGATCTCCAAACGGTTTTCCTGGATCTCCGCCATCTCCGCTACCGGTACGGAGCGGTTCCCGTCACCGGGCTTCCGATAGGTGTCCAGCACAACGCGCACCCGCTCATCGGGCAACGCCGCGAGCGTGTCGAGCATGCACTCTCGCGCCCAGCCTGCGCGGTTGGCCAGTTCCTCGCCGGGAATCTGGTCCGGGTTCATCGCGCGATCCTGCGGATCTCTGTGCCGCCGTTCCGCCGCAATATAGGTGCGGATCGCCCGGACGGCTTCCAGCTCACCGTTGGAGGTCAAAGTTTCTGCGCTCTGATCGGCTGGCGCCGCCTCGGCGTCCCTACCATCCGCATGGTCCGGCGCCCTCGGCACGACCCCGTCGGCGCGCGCCCGAGAGGCGACGACCTCCTGAACCATCGGAAGCTCGTCCATGCCGATCGTGGCCATGCGGTGGTGAACGAGAGCAAAAGGAAAAACGTCCAGGCAATCGAGGAGGCCGTACGCAGCGTTGTCCCTGCCAACGGCAACGATGTCGACCGATGGCCCGTCGGCCCGCGCCACAACGAAGCCTTGGTCTTTGAGGGCCGCAACGAAGGCGTCCGCGTCGCTGCTTTCGCGATAGGCTGACCGGATCGCGGCTACGGCGGAGCGTTCCGGCTCGCTGCTCCGTGTTGTCGGTGACCGTCCGGCATCGTCTGTGAGCTCCGCCGCCGCGCTGCGCCGCTCCTCATAGTCGAGGAGTCGCGTCTCCCACGCGATCTCCTGCTCTTCCTGAAACAGTTCGAACACCACATCGCTGTTGTCAGCGGTTTCGATCGCGGCCGCCGTTTCCTCGCGCTCGGCCTCCAGCGCACTGCGGCGCCGCGCGAGGCTCTGCCGCTGTGCCTCGATCTCCGCGCGGCGCGCCTCGCGCGCGCGGGCCTTCTCCGTATCGTCCACGGTCCGTTTCCTTTCCAGCGCCCGCGCATGCTAGCGGATGGGCCGAAACGGTTTCGATAACTTTTGCGAAAGTCAGTTCCAGCCGTTCAAAACATGGCGTCGGACTCAGGCCGGTTGCTGGGACGGCAAGCGCTACCGCTGGCGCCGGGCGCGCCACAAGGGTGCGTCGCGCTGCGCGCTCCCGTGCTGCGCACGCCCTTGTCCCGCGCCGTCTTCGCGGTCGGCGGGAGGGAACAGCCAAGCCGACGGAGAGAGGGAAGGAACGTCCTCCCCGCCCCGTCCGCCCGGCCGAACCCGAGAGGAGGGCAGAGCAATGAGACAACAGGAATCCGAAATCGAATGGCTGAAGGGCCGCGTGAGCTGCGCCGCGCTGCTGGAGCAGTTGCCTCCGGTGTGGCGGCTCGATCGCGCGGAGAGCACCCGCCGCAGCCTCAAATACCGACGCGGCCCCGGCGAAATCCTGATCGTCAACCATGGCGGCCGCGGCTGGTGGGACCCCTGCAGCGAACGCAAGGGCGACATCTTCACCCTCGTCCAACATCTCGACCCTGGGCTGAACTTCGGCGCGGCGCGCCGGGTGCTGCGCGGCTTCGCCGATGCCGCGCACCCACTTCCCACTCTTCAGGGAGCGCAGCAAATGCGGGCTGTTCCCGTTGCCCTGCAATGGGCGAGGCGGCCGCCCCTGTCGCGCGGCTCGCCCGCCTGGCGCTATCTCACAGGGCCGCGCGGGCTGCCGGAGCGCATCCTTATCATCGCGGACGCGGCCGACGCCGTGCGGGAAGGCCCAGGGGGCAGCGCCTGGTTCGCGCACCGGGACAGCGCGGGCATCCTCACCGGGATCGAGATGCGCGGCCCCGCCTGGCGCGGCTTTTCGGCCGGCGGGGCCAAGGCGCTGTTCCGTCTGCCCGGCGGTCCGGGCCATTTGATCCGCGTCGCGGTGTGCGAGGCGGCGATCGACGCGCTCAGTCTGGCGGCGATCGAGCAGGCGCGGCGCGACACGCTCTATGCCGCCACTGCTGGCGGCATGGGGCCGGCGACCGTCGGTGCGTTGCAGCAGCTCTTGGTCGGCCTGTCGGCTGATCCGGCCGGCATCCTGATCGCCGCCACCGATGCCGACGCCGCTGGCCGGCGCTACGCCGTTCGCCTCGCGGCTCTGGCAACCGAGGCCGGGGTGCGGTTCGACGCAATCCTCCCGCCCGACGGGTTGAATGACTGGAACGACGCCCTGTGTGGGCGGATGCCCGTGTCGTGAAGCCGGATTGGAATCACGAAGCAGTAACGGGAGAAAAATACAGCAAACGAAGATGAATGAGGAGGGCTTACCGCACGCCGTCTGCCCGCCGCAAGGGACCGGCCTCTGGCCTCGCGCTGCGCGCGCCCTTGCCCCGGTCAGCCGGGATGCGGGGCTGAAGGGGATGTTTCCAAAAACCCACAAAGGGAAGGACATCCCGATGAGCATCACAAGCAGAACCACAAGCCGACAGGAGACTCGCGGCGGCAAGACCGGTCGCAATCCGCGCGACCACTACCAGGAGGTCACCGACCGCATTATCGCGGCACTTGAGGCCGGTACGCCGCCCTGGCGCCGGCCATGGGACCCCGACAAGGCCGGAGGTCCTGCCATGCCGCGCAATGCGGTGACCGGCGCGCGCTATCGTGGCATCAACGTGGTGATGTTGGGCATGTCGCCGCTGGCGTTCGTCAGCGGCGATCCGCGCTGGGCGACCTACAAGCAGGCCCGCGAGCGCGGCTGGCAGGTGCGCGCCGGCGAGCGCGGCACGACCGGATTCTTTTTCAAACGGCTCGTGCTGCGCGATGACTCGAGGCCAGAAGGCGACGAAGACGCGGTGCGGCGCATTCCGCTGCTGCGCGCCTTCACCCTGTTCCACGCCAGCCAGATCGACGGGATTCCGGATTACGTCGCGCCGACGATCGAGGAAGCGCCGTGGCGCGCGCCGGAGGCCGCCGAGACCATCCTCGCCAACAGCCGGGCCGTGCTCAGGATCGGCGGCGACCGCGCGTTCTACTCGCCGGCGACGGATCACGTTCAGATGCCGCCGCAGGGGGCGTTCGCAACGCCGCAGGGATATTGCGGCGCGCTGCTCCATGAGCTCGGGCACTGGACCGGCGCGCCCGCGCGGCTCAACCGCGATCTGCGCAACCGGTTCGGCTCGCACGACTACGCCCGCGAGGAACTGCGCCGAGATCGGCCAGGTGATGGTCTGCGCCGAGCTCGGCATCGCCGACTGCGACTTCTCCAACAACGCGGCCTATCTCGCCTCCTGGCTGGAGAAGCTGCGCGACGACCGCAAGGAAATTTTCCGCGCGGCGGCGGACGCGCAGCGCATCGCCGACTACCTGCTCGCGTTCCATCCCGACTACGCGAACAGCCAGGCCGGTCCGCCGGACAGCGGCTCCGCCGACGAGGGTGAAACCGCCGAGACACCGGAGCCAATACCGGTCGCGGCGTAGCCCCCTGCCCCCGATCAGCTCGGGGGCCGGCCTTTCCGTTCAGCCGTTTCAACCAAGCCGTGGCCGTTCGTCCCGACCGCTTGCAGGCGGCCGGGTCCGCGCGGCTGCCCAAAGCCCAACCACCAACCAAGGGGAGACCACCATGCCTCACAACACCACAAGACCAGTCTGCACCGCGCGCGACGACGAACGACGGATCGAAGTCGGTTCGTGCATCGTCCGCATCCGCATCGACGACGACCCGGAAAGTCCGCGCGCGTGGAGCAACCTCGGCACGATGATCTGCTGGCATCGCCGCTACAAGCTTGGCGACGAGCACAGGTTTGCCGACCCCCAGACGTTCCGGGACTGGCTTGCAGCGAACCCGTCCATTGTCCTTCCGCTGTTTCTCTATGACCACAGCGGCATTACGATGAACACGACGGGCTTTCATTGCCCATGGGACAGCGGCCAGGTCGGCTACATTTACGTGACCCTCGCCGACGTGCGGAAAGAATACGGGAAGCGCCGCATCTCCGGAAGCACGCGCCAGCGCGCGGAGGAGTGCCTGCGCCAGGAAGTCGCCGCCTACGACGATTATCTCACCGGCTCTGTCTACGGCTTCATCGTCGAAGACAAGGATGGCGAAACGGTCGACTCCTGCTGGGGCTTCTACGGCCTCGATGACTGCATCGCGCAAGCGACAGAGTCTGCCCGCGCGCACTGAGCCTCTTTTCCGATCAACCCACAGCCATTCGGTCCGCCCGCCTCTCAGGCGGCCGGAGCCGCGCGGCTGCCCAAAGCCCAACCACCAACCACGAGGAGACCACCATGCCCCACGATACCTTCACGCTCGGCCTGTTCGACAACACCGCTGTGTCGGGATGGGCACATCCCGCGCCGTCCGCCGCCCTGAATTTTCACGATGCCGATGAGGATGACGACGCCAACGACACGCCGCCACCTGCGGCCGAACCGGCGGCTCCAGTCGCGCGCGGCCGCAATTTTCACCTCGCCGGCGATCGCGAGTCTGGCACCAGGCTGGCCGGCGCGGGCATGCGACAACATCGCCGCGATCCGTCTGTCGAAGGAACTGGAGGCGTCCGGCCGCGCGCCGACCGCCGAGGAGCAGGCGCAGCTGCTGCGCTTCATCGGCTTCGGCGCCACGGATCTGGCGCAGAACTGCTTCCGCCGTCCCGGCGAGACGGAATTCCGGTCCGGCTGGCAGGAGATCGGCGCGGCGCTCGAAGCCGCCGTCACGGCGGAGGAATACGCCGCCCTGCAACGCGCCACTCAGTATGCCCATTACACACCGGAGACGATCATCTGTGGACTCTGGCAATCTGCGCAGCGTCTGGGCTTCAGCGGCGGCCGCGTGCTGGAACCCGGCATGGGCACCGGGCTGTTCTTCGCCCTGCTGCCCGAAGCGTTGCGCGACACCTGCCGCCTCACCGGCATCGAATATGATCCGGTCACCGCGCGCATCGCGCGGCTTGTGCATCCCGAGGCGCGGGTGCGGTGTGAAGACTACACGCGGAGCCCGCTCGCCGGCGGCTTCGATCTGGCGATAGGGAATCCGCCGTTCTCTGATCGCGTGGTGCGGGCCGATCCCGCCACGCGGGCGCTGCGACTCCGGCTGCACGACTATTTCATCGCGCGCTCGATTGAGCGGCTGCGTCCCGGCGGCCTCGCGCTGTTCGTCACCAGCACCGGCACCATGGACAAGACCAGCGCCACGGCGCGCGAGCACATCGCCGGCATGGCCGACCTGGTCGGCGCGGTGCGCCTGCCCGAGGCCAGCATGCGCGCGACGGCGGGCACCGACGTGGTGGTCGATCTGCTGGTGTTCCAGCGCCGCGATGCCGGTCAGCCCCCGGCCGGCGCGGCCTGGATCGACCTCGCCATGGTCGAAGCGGCGACGGACGACGACGACGCGGACTCGTCCGGCCTTCAGGTGAACCGCTATTTCGCCGAGCACCCGGAGATGGTGCTGGGCGATCATGCGGTCCGTCGCGGTATCTACGGCCCTGCCCTTACCTACACATGCCGGCCGCGCAAGAACGGCGCGGCTTTCGAGGCCTTGCTGACCGCCGCGCTCGACCGGTTGCCCAAGGACATTTTCACCCCGTCACCAGAGTCCAAAGCCGATAGCGGCGAGAAAACCCACATGGTCGTGGCCGTCGGCACCGCGGCCGAGGGTGCCACGATCAAGGAAGGCTCCTACCTCGTCGACGCTGACAACCGGCTGATGCAGATCATCGGCGGCGCGGCGCGTGCCGTCGCGGTCAAATGCGGCAAGGGCACCGAGGGCATTGCCCCCCGCGACGCCAAGGTCATCCGCGCCCTGCTGCCGATCCGCGATGCCGTGCGCGATGTCCTGCGCGCGCAGGCTGCCGACGAGCCCTGGACGGCGGCGCAGGTGCGGCTGCGCGTCGCCTACGCAAGCTTCGTCCGCAGCTTCGGGCCGATCAACCACACAATTATTTCCCACACGGCCGTCTCAGTCACGACCGACACCGAGACCGGCGAGGAGCGGGAGACGCATCGCCGCCCGAACCTGACACCGTTTGCCGACGACCCTGATTGCTGGCTGGTCGCCGCCATCGAGGACTACGATCTCGAAAGCGGCCTCGCTCGCATGGGCGCGATCTTCCGCGAACGCGTGATCGCCCCGCCGTCGGCACCCCTCATTGCAACGGCGGCCGACGCGCTCGCCGTCACCCTCAACGAGACCGGCCGCGTCGACCTCGATCATCTGGCCGAACTTCTGGACCGCGATCCCGACACGGCACTGGCCCAGCTCGGCGAGGCGGTGTTCCGCAATCCGCGCACGGCAGCTTGGGAGACCGACGACGCCTACCTGTCGGGTTCCGTCCGCACCAAGCTGGCGGAAGCCGAGGCCGCTGCCGAATGCGACCCGCAGTATGCGCGCAACGTCGCGGCGCTGCGCCGCGTTCAGCCGGAAGACCTGCGGCCGTCCGACATTACCGCGCGGCTGGGGGCGCCGTGGATACCGGCAACCGATGTCGAAGCCTTCGCCGCCGAGATCATGGGCACCGCGACGACGGTGCGCCACACCATCGAGATCGCCGCCTGGTCGGTCGATGTCGCGCCCTTCGCCTGGAGTGCGGCCGGCACGTCCGAATGGGGCACGTCACGCCGTCACGCCGGCTGGCTGCTGCATGACGCGCTGAACAGCGCCACGCCGCAGATCTTCGATACGGTCATCGAGGACGGCGTCGAGAAGCGCGTGCTCAACAGCGAGGCGACCGAGGCCGCCAAGGAAAAGCTGGCCAAGATCAAGGAGGCCTTCACCGCCTGGGTCTGGACCGACCCCGACCGCACCGATCGTCTCACGCGCCTCTACAACGACCGCTTCAACAATCTGGTGCCGCGCCGGTTCGACGGGCGGCATCTGACCCTGCCGGGTGCCAGCAACATCATCCGCCTCTACGACCACCAGAAGCGGGTAATTTGGCGCATCGTTGCATCCGGTTCGACCTACATCGCCCACACCGTCGGCGCCGGGAAATCCTATGCGATTGCCGGTGCGATCATGGAGCAGAAGCGGCTCGGCCTGATCGGCAAGGCCATGCTGGTCGTGCCCGGCCATTGCCTCGCCCAGGTGTCGCGCGAGTTCCTGCAGCTCTACCCGACGGCGCGCATTCTGGTTGCCGATGAGACAAATTTCGTGAAGGAGAAGCGCTCCCGGTTCCTCGCCCGCGCGGCGACGGCGAACTGGGACGCGATCATCATCACCCATGCCGCCTTCCGCTTCATCCCGGTGCCGGCGGGCTTTGAGCGCGCGATGATCGAAGAGCAGATCGCCGGTCTTGAAAGCATCGCCAAGGGCGCGGATTCCGACGACCGCGTCACCCGCAAGCGACTCGAGGCCATGAAGGAGAAGCTGGCCGAGAAGCTGGCGGCGCTGAAAGGCAAGCGCGATGATATGGTGACGCTGGAGGAAATCGGCGTCGACCAAATCATCGTCGATGAAGCCCAGGAATTTCGGAAGTTGAGCTTCGCCACCAACCAGACCAACCTCAAGGGTGTCGATCCCGAAGGCTCGCAGCGGGCGTGGGACCTGTTCGTCAAGGCGCGCTACCTCGACCGTAAGCGGCCCGGTCGTGCCTTGATCCAGGCGTCAGGGACTCCGATTACCAACACCTTGGGTGAGATGTATAGTTTGTTGCGCTTCCAGACACCGGAGGCGCTGCGCGAGCGCGGCGTGCATGAGTTCGACGCCTGGGCTGCCGCCTTTGGCGACACCACGACCGAACTCGAATTGCAGCCGAGCGGCGCCTACAAGCCGGTGACGCGCTTCGCCTCCTTCATCAACGTTGCCGACCTGATGATGATGTTCCGCTCGATCGCCGACGTGGTACAGAAAACCGATCTGCGCGGCCTCCTCACCCTGCCCCGCATCCGCGGCGGTCAGCGCCAGCTGGTCACGGCCGAGGCAAGCCCGGCCTTCCGCGATTATCAGCGGCACCTGGCGCAGCGCATCGCGGCGATCGAATCCCGCACTGGCCGGGTGCAGAAGGGCGACGACATTCTGCTCGCCGTCATCACTGACGGGCGGCACGCCGCGATCGACATGCGCCTCGTCTGGCCATCCAGCGCGGACGAACCGGCGAACAAGCTCAACAAGCTGATCGACAACGTGCACCGCATCTGGGACGAGACGGCAGCGCAGAGCTATCTCCGGCCCGACGGCACGCCCTGGCCGATTACGGGTGGCGGCCAGATGATCTTCTCCGACCTCGGCACGATCAGCGTCGAGGCGACGCGTGGTTTCTCGGCCTATCGCTGGATCAAGGAGCAACTCGTCGCCCGCGGCGTCCCGGCGAGCCAGATCGCCTTCATGCAGGACTACAAACGGTCGGCGGAGAAACAGCGGCTGTTTGGCGATTTTCGGGCCGGGCGCGTGCGGGTGCTGATCGGCTCGTCGGACACCATGGGCACCGGCGTCAATGTGCAGCAGCGGCTGAAGGCCCTTCACCATCTCGATGTGCCGTGGCTGCCGAGCCAGATCGAGCAGCGCGAGGGGCGCATCGAGCGTCAGGGCAACCAGCACGACGAGATCGACATCTACGCCTACGCCACGCTCGGCTCCATGGATGCCACCATGTGGCAGAACAACGAGCGCAAGGCGCGGTTCATCGAGGCGGCGCTATCCGGCGACCGCGCCATCCGCCGTCTGGAGGACGATGGCAGCCAGGCCAACCAGTTCGCCATGGCGAAAGCGATTGCGTCGGGCGACAGCCGCCTGATGCAGAAGGCCGGGCTTGAGAGCGAGATCGCCCGGCTGCAACGCCAGCGCGCGGCCCATGTCGACGACCAGCACGCCATCCGGCGGCAGATCCGCGACGCGCAACGCGATCGCGACTATGCCGAGCGGCGGATCAAGGGCATCACCGCCGACCTCGCCCGGCGCGTGCCGACGCGCGGCGAGGCGTTCAGCATAGAGATCGAGGGGCGGACACTCACCCTGCGCAAACCCGCCGGCGCTTCCCTGCTCACCAAAATCCGCATCGCCGCGCGGGAGCGCGAACCCCGGCGCTGGACGGTCGGACGCATCGGCGGCTTCGACCTGACCTGCGAGGTGCGGCCCGGCCGGCAGGACGCGCGGCTGGAGCCGGAGCTCACGCTGGAACGCACCGACTACGCGCAGCCGATCGACCTCGACGCCGAGACGACGGCCGCCGGTCTCCTTGCCCGACTGGAGCACGTCGTTGACCGCATGGATGCGGAGCTTGACGACCAGCGGCGACGGGTTGCCGACGCGCAGGCTCGCCTCGCGGGTTACGAGCCGCGCCTTGGCGAGGCGTTCCCCTTGCAGGGCGAACTTGATGCCAAGCTCGCGCAACTCGCCGACATCGAGGCCAACCTGGCCGCGACCGAGGGGGTCACCGGCGACAGCCCGCCGGTGCCGGCGCGAAAGGCGGCCTGACTCCCCTGCCCTGTCCGCCGAGCCACGGCGGGCGGGGCAAACGGTTCCCGAAAATCCGCGCCTGTCCCCCGGAAATCGAGGGGCGGGCGCAAGCGCGCGCGGTCCGCCGCAGCCGTGCGCGCGCCTTCGCGCGGCGTATTTCAGCAAGAAGGAGACCCATTATGGGCTGGCTTTACAGACACGACCCGGTCGACGATCCCGTCGCCTATCTAACCGATAAATTCGATCACGACGGCGAACGCTACGCAAACCGGGTGCTGGCCGCCGCGCGCGTCGGCAACACCGTCTACATGGCGGTTCGGTGCACGGAGAAGGCCACCGGCAACCCCTTCGTGCTGGCTGCGGTCATCCTGATCTCCAACACCCGCAAGCACGGCTTTGGCTACAAGGACATGGACGAGACCATGGGGCCGTGTGAATGCGCGTGCCCCGATCGCATCATGCGCCTGCTGTCGCCGGTCGAGGACATTCCCAATCCCAGCTACGCGGCCGAGTGGCGCACCCGCGTTGCGGCGTGGAAGGAAGCGGCGGCAGCGGCGCGGGCAAAGCGCGCGAGCCTCCGCCCCGGCAGCATCGTGATGCTGGAGAGGGAGGTTTCGTTCCGGGACGGCACGACCGCCGCCGTGTTCCGCATGCGCTTCATTCGAGGCAGGACGCCGGTTTTCGAGCCCCTCGATCGCCCGGGTTTCCTCTGCCGGCTTCACCCCGACACCCTTGTAGCGGCCACCATCACGCAAGCCGATGCCATCGGCGCCGCAGAAGCAGCAGACTGAAATGGCCAGGGAAGGAATGCAGAAGAAAGAACGGCTGCCGCATCGCCGCCCGCCGCCGCAAGGGTCCGCCGCTCTGCGGCGTCCCGGCTTCGCCGGCTACCGCCCTTGCCCCGGCGGGACGGGATGCGCCGGGAGGGAGAGGTCTTCCCGAACAACAGGGAGGACGAAACCCGAACCCGAAGGAGCAGCCATGGCCGACTATTTCACGCAATTCAGTTTCATCATCCCCGTCACCCCTGAGCAGGGAAACTGGCTCACGCAGGTGCATGCCCTTGCCGCAGCGTTGATCGACTATGCCGAAGACGGCGAGGCACGGCAGAACATCGAAGGGCCGCCGGACGTGGTGTCGGCCGCGCTCGGGCTCGCCGAGGGACGCGATGGATTCCGCAACGTCGAGGTCGAGCATGAGGCCAGCGAAGGCCATGTTTGGGTCGGCTCCGAGGATTCCGGTGACGTCGATTACACAGCCGACTTGGTGCAGGCGTTCCTGCGGCGCTTCGAGCTCGACCTGGTCGTCGCGTTCCAGTGGGCGAACACGTGCAGCAAGCCGCGGCTCGATGCCTTCGGCGGCGGCGCGGCCGTTATCTCGCGACGGAACGTGGACTGGTTCGCCATGACCACCCTCGTGAAAGCCGCCGCCCAGATCGAAGCGTCACGGCTCAAACTGAGGCCGGAACTCGATATGGAGGGCATCAGTCTTGCCGGGGATGTTTATCATGTCGCCACCAGCCTAGCTGCGGATGCCAATACAGACGGCCTGGGCGCCCAGCTGGATTTCCTCTTCGAGCATGGCTGGATTCCGCCGGAAGAGCTGCTGCGGGAGGTGGCGCCATGACCAGCCGCATCGACGTGAAGGTGACGTTCAACGTCACCGTCCATGACCCGCGCGCCCTGCGTCGCGCCGCATGGGAAAGGGCCAGGGAGGACGGCACGTCGGCACGGGAGCGCGCCGAGTACCGCCGGCGCGTGGGCGGGATCGAGGCTGACCTTCTGACCCTGCTCGACGACCGCCCTTCGCCGCCGGGGACTTCGATCGAAGAGTCATGCGCCGAAGATTTCAGGCTAGAGGTTGCACCATGACCGCACCTGCAACGGCGACGCCGTCGCGTGACGCGCCGGCCATCATCCACACCATCCTGCATCACACTCCCGACGATGCCACGGTCAGCTACGCCTATCGTCGGCGTGACGACGCGCTTTATGCGGCACGTAATGCCGCCGAAGCCCACGCGGCCGTCCTGCGCCGCGCCGACAGCGCCTTCCTGCGGGCGCCGGTCGCCGACGATCTCTACGAGATCGTCGTGCAGGACTACCGGTCCTGGGCGATCATTTCCGTCCGGCACCGGCCCACGCGAGAGCCCGGCAGCTCGTGGCGCTGGATCGTGCAGCAGCACGAGATCGTCGAAGCGCTCTGCCGCGAGGAGGCGGCCGACCCGGCGCTGCCGGAACTCGCCGAGACCCTCCCATGATCCGCCAGTATTACGCGCAGCGCCGGCGCGGCGGGCTGAACCCGCTCGGCGTCGGCGTCATCCCCGTCGGCGCGGTCTTCTATCTTCAGGACGAAGGGTGGTGGCGCGACCGCTATCGTGGCGCGCCGGTCTGCCGGAATCCGTGGGTGGTCGAGGCGTTTCTGAACGGCACCATCGGCGCCGCGAGGCGCAACCGCGAAACCGGCCTGTGGGAGGACATATACGCTGCGGGCCGTTCCGACCTGGCGGTCGTCCGTTCGCTGCGCGACGGCCGTCGCCGAACCGTCGCCGTGCGCATACTGATCCTGCACGAGGAGCACGGACTGGCAGTCGAGCCATGCGGCTACCCTGATCTGCCCGACCTGCGCCTGTGGCGGGTGTCCAGCCACCGAAAGCAAGCCGATGACCGGATAGCCGAATCAGAAAAGCCCAGGGAGAAAAAGGAGGGAAGACGGGAGAAGGGGAAAAGGCTGCCGCATCGCCGTCCGCCGCCGCAAGGGTCCGCCGCTACGCGGCGTTCCGGCTTCGCCGGCTGCGCCCTTGCCCCGGCGGAGCGGGATGCAGCGCGCGGGAGGGGTCTTCCCGAAGAACAGGGAGGATGAAACCCCAAACCAAGGAGAGCCATCATGGCCGAACTGCGCAACGTCGATCCCCGTACCCTTCAGATCAATCCCAACAACCCTCGCCGTACCCCTGCCCCGCCGGCCATGGACGAGCAGCTGGTCGCGTCGATCAAGGCGGTCGGCATCATCCAGCCGCCCTGCGTGACGCCGAAGGATGACGGGCTGATGATCGTCGTCGGCAACCGCCGGGTGAAG
The DNA here is from genome assembly GCA_963709085.1 of uncultured Alphaproteobacteria bacterium. Classification (GTDB taxonomy): domain Bacteria; phylum Pseudomonadota; class Alphaproteobacteria; order Acetobacterales; family Acetobacteraceae; genus Rhodovastum. Next base: position 18,037 of record CAVPVB010000005.1, on the reverse strand, counting down.
GCCGCGATCGCCGCCGGCTTGCCGGAAATCACCGTCATGGTCTGCGATGCCGACGAGGCGGCCGACGCCATGCGTTCGGTCGCCGAGAACCTGATCCGCGCCTCGATGTCGAGCGTCGACATCTGGCGCGCGATCGAGCGGCTCGAAGCGCAGGGTTGGAACGAGCAGGCGATTGCCGATGCGCTCGCCCTGCCGGTGCGCACCGTCCGGCGTCTGAAGCTCCTGGCGCATCTGCCGCCGGCGATGCTCGACGTGATGGCGCAGGGCAGCATGCCCAACGAGGAGCAGTTGCGCACGATCGCCGCCGCCACGCCCGAGGAGCAGGCGCAGGTGTGGAAGAAGCACAAGCCGAAGAAGGGACACACCGAGGTTGCCTGGTACGACATCGCCCGCGCGCTGGCCAAGCGCCGCATGCCGGCCTCGGCGGCGAAATTCGGGGACGATCTGGCGAAGGCCTACGGCATCGTGTGGGAGGACGATCTGTTCGCCCCGCCCGGCGAGGACAGCCGGTACACGACGAACGTGGAAGGGTTCTTCGGCGCCCAGCAGGAGTGGCTGCAGAACAACCTGCCGGAGCGCGGAAGGCTGCTGCCGGTCGACGAATACGGTCGTTGCGAGCTGCCGAAGAAGGCCGAACCGGTCTACGGCAAGCCTGGCAAGGGCGATCTGGTCGGCCACTACGTCGACGGACGCAGCGGCGAGGTGAAGGCGGTTGCCTTCCGTCTGCCCGAGCCGAAGAAGCCCGCCAAGCCTGCCGCCGGCGGCAAGACCGCGCCCGGCGCAACGGGCGGCAACGGTGCTGGTGACGACGGCGCCGACACGCCGGTCACGCGTGCGCGCCCGGATGTGACGCAGAAGGGCATCGCCATGATCGGCGACCTCCGCACCGATGCGCTGCACCAGGCGCTCGCCGCCGCGCCGATCGCGGATGACACCCTGCTCGGCCTGCTGGTCCTCGCCTTCGGCGGCAACAACGTCGCCGTCGATAGCGGCAGCGGCCTCACCGGCGACGAACGGAAGGCGATCGCCCGTATGCTGACTGAAGGCGGCGTGCTCACCGCCGACCCTGACCTTCTGCGCCACGCCGCGCGCAAGATGCTGACGGCGGTGCTGTCGTGCCGGGAGAACCGCTCGCAGAGCGGGGTTTTCGCCCGGATTGCCGGCGAAGCGGTCGGTGCCTCGCTGCGGCTGCCGAACATGGCGACCGAGGAGTTCCTGTCGTGCCTGTCGCGTGGTGCGCTGGAGAAGGTCGCCGTCGCTGAGGGCGTGCGGGTGGAGGTCCGGGCGCGCGACACGCGGGCGCGCATGATCGCCCGCTTCAAGGACGGCACCTTCGTCTATCCGGGCGCGCTGTTCCGCCTGGCGCCGGACGAGCAGGCCGCCGCGGCCGAAGGGGACCACGACGGCGCCGGCTGGACAGGTCCGGACGCCGGTGACAAGGGTGATGACGGTTCCGACGACGGCCTGCGCGAGGCCGCCTGATCCCGAAGCCCCGCCTGCCCGCGGCCAAGCGCCCGGGCGGGCGCCCTTTCTGCCGAGGACATCGTCATGACCCATCTTTCTCGCGACGGCAGCGCTATGCCGTCGCCGTCATCCTCGCTCAGCCGGCCGGCGCCTGCCCGTCCCGCCAGGGATCACCCGTTCTGCGGTGCCGCTCTTCTGAACCTCCAGATTGAGTTCCGCCGGATGCGCCTCGCCGAGCTCGAAGCCGAGATGATCTCCGCCTGCGAGGCCGAGGCCTTGGGGGACCGTCCGCCGAGGGGCGCGAACACCGACCGCGGACGCTGGAGCCGGGCGACTTGGCATCGTTACCTTGCCGCCGTCATGCGGCTGGAGGCGACCTACGGCCCGCCCATGCGCCGTCTCCAGCGGGAAATCGGCCAGCTCGAACGGCTCAGCACGCTGCTGCCGGCCGCCTGATGACAGGAAAGGCCAGGTAAAGTGACTGCGCCGGTCTGAAGGCTTGCCTCAATACTTTACCGATCCGGCCACGGAAGCGCCGTATTGGATCACCAGTCTTTCCTCACCGGACGACAGACCGGATGAGCCAAGGAGGTTCCCATGTACAATGCGCAGCTCTTTGCAGCGGAAGTCGCCAAGCACCTGACCACCTCGCTTGCCGTCGTCAGCCAGATGGCGGCGGCGGACGAAAAGGCCTCTGTTCACACCGCCGCCTCGCTCGCCGCTTCCCAGGAGGTCTCTTCACAGCCGACAAGACACTGAGCCCTTTCGGCCGGCTCGGTTTCACCTTTCTGTCTGGCGAGTGAGCGATCCGACCGTGCCCGTCCAGGGCACGCGGCACCAATCCACACAAACAGAGGTGAGCGTGACCTGTTAGATAAACAACGCTAAACTAAAACGGAACACGAACGCTTCAGGCGGCTGGCCGTAACGAGACCGTCCCGAATCTCGGGGGCTGGCCAGCTAGCTGAGGAGTAGCGGGAGGCACTCAGTGTCTTGAGCAACGCGGCCCAAGGTACTCCCAAGTTCTGAACGGTCTCATTTTCACATGCCTGAGCCTTCCAGCCCTGTCATGCACGGCCTGGCAAGCTCAAGGTCCCTGGCCCGCAGGGGAATCGCACTTGGAATTTCCTTGACAGCGCGACGGCGGCTTGCGCGGGGCGGGGCGATGGATTCTACCGGAGGGCGCGCGAAACCTGCGGTGGGAGGACGCCTTGGATCAGTTTGCCGGCTGCTGGGAGGGTCTGGAAGACCCACGAACCGGGAATGCCGGGCTGCATGACTTCCATGAGTTGCTGATGATTGCGCTGTGTACAGTGTTATGTGGCGGCCAGGGTGCGGTGGACATGGCTCGGTTTGCGGAAGCGAAAGAGCCGTTCCTGCGCGGCTTTCTCAAGCTGGAGAAGGGCATTCCAAGTCACGACACTTTCAGCCGCCTGTTCCGCCTGCTCGACCCGGCGCAGTTTGGCGCGGCGTTTCAGCGGTTCATGGCGCAGTTTTCGAGTACGGTTCAGGGCGTTGTAGCGATCGATGGCAAGGTTCTGCGTCGCTCCTTCGATCGCGCCAGCGGCAAGTCACCGCTGCACATGGTCAGTGCCTGGGGATGCGAGCAGCGCCTGGTGCTGGCGCAGATCGCCACCGACGCCAAATCAAATGAGATCACCGCGGTGCCGAAGTTGCTGGAGATGCTGTCACTGAAAGGCACGATCGTGACCGCCGACGCGCTCAACTGCCAGCGGGCGATTGCTCAGCAGATCGTCGATCAGGGCGGCGACTATGCCCTGGCGCTGAAGGGCAATCAGGGCACGCTGCATGATGACGTCAGCACGTTCCTCAATGACCCGGCCAGCAAACCGGCGACGAGCGCGCAAAACGTGGACGCCGATCACGGCCGCATCGAGACCCGCACGGCCACGGTCTCGACCGATATCGACTGGTTGCAGCGGGATCATCACTGGCCCGGCCTGGCGGCCATCGGCAAGGTTGTCCGTATCCGTGAAACCGCGAGCAAGACCACCACCGAGACCGCCTACTACCTTCTCAGCACAGCGCTATCCGCGACACGCTTCAACGAGGTCGTCCGCGAGCACTGGGGTGTCGAAAACCGGCTGCACTGGCGGCTGGATGTGGTGATGAACGAGGATCAGGACCGGACCAGACTGGGCAACGGGCCACACAATCTTGCGGTCCTGCGACACATGGCCCTGAACGTCATGCAGAAGGACGGCTCCAAGGGCTCTCTGCGCGGCAAGTTCCAACGGGCCGGTTGGAACGATGCCTATCTCTCCAGACTCCTCGGATCCTTCTGAAATGCGATTGCCCTGCCCTGGCCCGTTGGCACAAGCTACGCCCCCCGCCGTCAGCCCATCGGCACGACTTCGACGGCCAGCGCTTCCTGGTAGACGATGTCCACCTGGTCGCCGACGCTCAGGCTGCGGACGAACTCCTGCACCTGCGGGTTCTTCGGCATAACCGTGCGGACGATGTTGGCCGGCCCGACGAAGCTAACCGTGCCGGTCGATCGGTCAAGCGCGGTGATGGTGACCCGCCCCTGCCGCACCCGCGTGACCTCGCCGCCGGGAAGTGCCGCCAGGTCGTTGCGCTGGGCTGTGACATCCACCAGCGGCTGCGGCGCGGACGAGAACGGGCGCGCGATCTGCGCAGCGATGGCCTGGTAGTAAGTGACGAACACGCGCGAGCCGGCATGGATTTCGTTGAGGCGTTGCACGCGCGGGCCGACAACCATCGTCACCAGCGCGCCCGACTGGGCGCCGGCATTGCCGCGCAGCAGGATTTCGCGCGTGACCGGATCGACGGTCTCGACCACCGCCTCCATCGTGGTGGTCTGTTGCGCGTCAACCGAGGCGCAGGCCGCCAGCAGCGGCAGCGTTAGCGTCCCGAGAATTACTGACCGACGGTGCATATGCGTAACACCTCATTTCAAGGAGGGTTCGACGAGGCAAAAGAGGTTCCGACCGCTTCTTGTCGCGGCATCATCATGGCTCCGATAGAATTTGCAATAGGTCACGCCATAGAACGGGCGGGATAGCACGGTTGCCGGCACCAAACGGGAACGCTGCGGGTCCTTCCTTGCTGGCCCTGAAGGCCGTGATGGCGGCGCGAAGCGCGAGTCGGAATTGCGGGGCCTTGGCAAGCGGCCCCGCTCACCCCCGATAAATCCCGCTCATCACGCCTCTTGCGAGTCTGCCCTGTTCCCGCGCCCGTCGGCGCAAGCCTCTGGCATCGCGACCTCTCCTGCGCTCCCCCCCCCGACGTAGGGCTGTCGACGCCTCCTGGCTGTCCATGTCTGCCAGAGCACGGACCATGCCCGGACGTCGAGGCGGGAAGGCTCGCCCTCCCTGCCCCGCCGAACCCCACGGGTTGGGTCGGTCGATCCGCTCGCCGGTTTCGCGTCCGCGCGCCGCCATTCGGTGCGAGGCCGGCAGAACCGTCAGGCCGATCCTGACGATGCCGGGACACCGGGCGGCAGACCCGCAAGCCTTCCTTCCCTCCCTTCTTCCACCTTGGCGGTCCCGGCCCACGTCCCGATCGCTCCGGAGCCGGCGGTCGAACGTGGAGCAGCCGAAGGGGACGTGTCGTAGCGGCGGGCATGAAGCGGGGCAGCCAGTCAGCCACATCGGTGCCGGATGATCCGTCACGCCGGGCGGGAAGCCGTGGGTCTGCGCGTTCCGTGCGCGCCGGTCATGGAACTTCGATTTCTCTCCGCCCTGCCCTGGTCGCCGGGCTGCCGTGTCAGCGTCACCCCCTCGGATGCGTGCGGTTTGGGCCGGGCGTCGCTCGCTGCAAGCCCCGCTTCGCCGTCGGCCTCGCTGGCGCTCGGCGGTCCTGACGGGCGAAGCGCCTCCGGTTCGGACGGGCACCGGGTCGCTGCGCTCCCGCACCACTGCCCGTCCTCAGGACTTTCCGCTCCCGCCTAGGCCCGGCCGAGGAAACCGCACCCGAGGGGGCGGACGCCGGCACAACGCCGGCGGGACCTCCCGGGCAGACAGAAAGGATCACGATCATGACCAGGAAAACCGCTCCGACAACCGCGAAGACCACCACAAAGGCCACCCCGGCCAGCAACCGCCCGGACCGCCACGCCATCACCTTCGAGTTGGTCGCCCGCCTCGCCCCGCATCAGGGGCTGGCCGACAACCTCGTCCGCACCTTCGGCCTCGAACCCGTCGACTACGACGGCATCCGCGACGCGACCAAGGACCACATCGCCGCCGCCGCCCAGGCCTTCGGAACAGCGCTGAACGAAAAGGCGTTGCGCATCCACCTGCAACGGATCACCGGCGCCTTCGTCAGCTCCGCCTTCGGTGCCGCCCAGTTCTACGGCACCAAGAAGTCGGCGGCGCTGGAGCTCACCAGCAAGCTGCTCAACGACGACCGCGACGAGGACCGCGAAGGTCCGGCCGGCTTCGAGAGCAAGGCCGAGCGCGCCCGCCTGTTCGCCGCCGAGATGGGCCTGCAGTCCTTCGCCCTGATGGCCGCTGCCGAGGGGGCGATCGCCGCCTACGCCGACATCACCGGCGAGGACTGGAAGCCCTACGAGGCACCCGTGGCCCCAGCCGCCAGCGTGGCCCGCAAGTCCGCCGCCGTCGAGATGGCGGCCTTCGATAGGGCGGCCTGATCGACCCTGGCGGGGGCGGAGCCGGCGACGGTTTCCGCCTTCCGTCCGCGGTTGCAGACCAGCGCAGGGTATCGGTCCCTGCGCCTTTTTCTGTGGGGAAGCCGGAACCCGCACCGACACGAGCGAACGGCCTTCCCCTGCCCCCGCCAAAGGCAAGCAAGAAGCGTCTTCGCTGAGACTTCCATGGTACCGCCGGCCAAGGTCGGGCCGCCTCAACACCACGCCGCAAGCAAGGGCGGCGTGCCGCGCGGAGTGCGCGGCTCCCATCCGCTCGGCTGCGCGAGAGCAGGGTCGCTGGGACGCAAGGCTTCGCCTCGCGCCCTGCGCAACCCGGCTCCGCTGGTTCGCAGATCTCCGGTGCTGACCCGTCCCGAGGGCCGGCGGGCTCGCTGATCACCAGCGATGGGCTGGGAGATCAAAGGAGCACCGCATCATGATCCTTCGCACCGGCGCCGGCCTGTCCCGTCGCGACGTCCGCAGCCTGATCCGCGACGGCTACGAGATTCTGGCGATCGAAACACGGCACCTGGACGAAGGTGACCGGACCACAATCATCTGGGAACGTGACGACGGACCCGACGCGATCACCGAGGCTGATTGCCCGTTCTGACCGGCAACAGAGCCGGGGCCACGCCAGGCCCCGGCATTGCGGCATGCCGCGTGACCTGGTGGCGGTGCGCCGTACCGGACCTTCCGCTTCCCTGGGAAGAAAAAGGCCCGCCGCATCGCTGCGGCAGGCCCCATTTCCCTGACGGTCATCGGGATCCCTCCCTGTACCGTAACGGCATCCTATCAAAGGCCATTTCCTTGTTCAAATATCCCGGAAAGCGCGAGAGGCAGAGCCTCTCGCCGGCCATGGCCAGGTCTTCGCGCGCGAGTCTCCGGCGTTCCGTTTATTCAGCGCGCGCGAAGGCCAGCAGCGGGCCTATCTTGTGCGCGTCGGCCTGCCGCAGCGCGTCGATGTAGCCACGCCGCAGGGCTTCGGGATTCGTCAGGACCCCCCTGCCCCATGGAAAACGCGGGCGGCCGAGTTGCATCGCCTGAAGGTCGGCCAGAAGGCGCGCGTGGCGGCCGTTTCCGTTCGGAAAAGGGTGAATCTGGACAAGCCGGTGATGCAGACGCACGGCAATCTCGTCCGGCGGATAGACGCTCTGCGCCACCCATGGCCGGGCGTCATCAAGCAGGATGCGCAGCTCCACGGGAATCTTCCACGCATCGACGCCGATGTTGCGCTCCGTTGTTCGAAACTTTCCCGCCCAACGCCACACACCGCCAAACATGCGGCGGTGCAACTCCTTGATGAAGGTCTCGGTCAGGACATCCTGCCGCAGATTCCGTAGCGCCCATTCCTGGCCGTGGAGAATGTTGGTCTGCTCCGCCGCGTTCTACTCGCGGCGAAGAGCGATGTGCGACAGCAGCAGACCCTTCGTCTCCCCCATCGTGAGCGGCGTCGCGGCGTTGTCCGGTTCGTCGAACAGCGCCGTCATGTCTCGTCCCACAGCCGGCGTGGATCAAGGATGCGGCTGTACACCGCCAGCTGCACCTCGGTCTCCCCCGGCGTCAGCCCTTGTTGTTCCAGCAGCATCGTGTGGGCGACGGCAGGCACGCGCCGCTGCGCCATGTTGCGCACCCGTTCCCGTATGCTGGTGTCCAGCGGCTTGTTGGGTAGGAGCGCATAGACGAGCGTGCAGTCGAGCGCGGCGGCGACCCGACGCAGCGAACCCAGTTGCGCCGTTCCCCTGATCTCGGATTGCTCCATGGCCGCCAGCGCCGGCTGGCTGACCTTCAGAACGTCGGGCAAGCTGCAGGGAGGACATCCCGAGCGCCTCGCGCACCGCTTTGATCCAACCCCGCACCGGCGGGGTGAAGCGTTCGGGCGGGCCGATCTCCGCAAATCGTCGGTCGAGACAGTGCCGAGCATCAAGCGTCGTGATAAAGTTTTTCATAAATCGTGACCTGTGAAAGAATGTAAATACCAACACTATAGTTTATCAGAATTCAATAATCAATAAGCTAGAGTTTGTATCAGAGTTCGAACTCGCGTGCGTGAGTCGGGCTGTCGGGTGTCCTTTGTCGTCGGTTCATTGCGCCGCGCTGCCTTTGCGCCATTTCCCTCTTTCTTGAAAACGCGAATTCGGCTAATACGGCTTTCATGAAAACAATCGTCATTGCGAATCAGAAGGGCGGCTCGGGGAAATCGACCGTCACCGTGCATGTCGCCGTCGCTGCCGAGGCAGCCGGCGACGGCCCGGTCGTTATCTCGGATACCGATCCGCAAGGCAGCGCGGCCGACTGGTTCAACCAGAGGAAGAAGGCCGGGCTCGACACGCCGCGCTATTCGGCCCTTTCCCTGACCGACCTCCGCGAACGGATTGAGGCTCTTGCCGAGGCTGGGGCGTCCTATCTGTTCATCGACACCGCCCCTTCCCTGGGCGCGGTCAATGCGGATTTGTTCGCCGTCGCCGATCTCGTGCTGATACCGCTGAACCCGACGCCGGCGGACCTTCGCGCCTTGGTGAAAGGGCTGCCTCTGGTCCGCGACTCCGGCAAGCCTTTCCAGTTCATCCTGTCCCGGGTGCGCCCCAATCTGAAGAACAACGACGGCGCCGCCGTGGCCCTTGATGCCCTTGGCCTCGTCCTGGCGACCCGGATGCACGAGAGGGTCATCTACGCCGAGACCTTTGCCCACGGGCGAACCGCCTTCGAGATCGACCCCCGCGGCACTGCCACCCAGGAACTCGCCGCCATCTGGACAGGCATCAAGGAAAAATTATAGAAAACAGGAATTCAAGAAAGGTGGAATAGCACGATGGCCAAACGTCCGACGATCGATCTCACGGCCCTGACTTCCGAAGCCGCCGCGCCCATGGCTGAAGCGGCGCAGCGTGTGGCGCAGCCCCTCGCGCCCCCCGCCCCTGCTCCCGTTCCGGTGTCGGTGACGCCGTCGCCGGCCGTGGCAGCTCGCGAGACGACCAAGACAGCGAACCTGCAGGGGCTGGCGTTCAAGGTTCCGCCCGGCTTCCGCAAGCGGTTCCGGCAACGCGCGGCCGACGCGGACCTGAAGCTCAACGAGCTTCTGTTCGAGGCCCTCGACGCGTGGGAAGAGAAGCACAAGCTGAGATAGTAGAATTCTCGTTTTCTTGAAAAAGAGAATTTGCGTATCATGGCTTCTTGCGACGTTGCGCTTTGGCGCGGCGCCTCCCCACGGGTCGAATGCAGGAAATCCGAAAAAAAGTGATTTCTTGAATTCCAGAATTTCGGTGCGTTGACGCTGCCGATGGCGCGCGAAACCCGGCTGGCCGAGGGGTTGCCTTGCGCCTGGCCCGGTCGGGGACTGCGCCGTCCAGAAAGCGGGAATTCTCGCGTTCTCGAATTCCGTCTCACCAAGCGAGCGCACCGTTTGTCGTTGCCCTCGGCCTCTCCCCCCCCGGCCGCGCGTTCCGCAGCGCCGATTCAGGAAAGCGAGAAAACCAGAAAACCAGAAAACCGGAAAACTTGAATACGAGAATTCGGGCTATCGCTTCGGTCGCCGCGATTATCTGGCGCGAAGGATCACGCCCTGAATTGCTGGAGGGATAGATTCCCACATTCAAGAAGTCTCTTCTCCGGGGCGCCCGCCCGCGACTTGTCGGCCGATGAGCCTGGCGTTCCCCGGATGGATTCGGTCTGATCAGGAAAGCAGGAAAACGAGAATTCCAGAATTCTCTAAACATGATCGGCTGCGACCGGTCGGACGCGGGGCGGTTTCATCCCGAGAGGCGGGAATTCTCCCTTTCAAGAGAACGTGCTCTCAGGGCACGCGCCGTCCGTCCGGCTCGACGATTCGCAACAATCAAAGAAAACGCGATAGTCAGAATTCCCGTTTTCCTGTTTTCTGGAATTCCGGCTTTCCGGTCTTGATCGCGGGCGCGGCTGACGCATCGAGGTTGAAGCCGGTGTCGGGGGTGCCGGAAGCCAGGGGCAAGGCGAGCGGCCTCGCTTCAGTCTCAGCGGCTTTGAACAGGAAAACGCGAACGCGAGAATTCCCTAATTCAGGAATTCGCGCTTTCTGTGCTTTGTCGCGCGCGGTGCCGTTGCATCGAGGCCGAGGTCAATGCCGGGGATGCCAGACGGCCAGAGCGGCTCAGAAACGGCGCTAGCGCCTGGAACAAAAACGCGCGAAAGCCAGAATTCCGGTTTTCTAGAACTCTTGCTTTCCGTCCTGTGTCGCGAGCGTCGTCACCGCGGCGAGGCTGAGGTCAGCGGCAGCGTTGCCAAGCGGGGCAGGGGGCTCAGGCCCGGCTCAAGCGGTAGTGAAACTATAAAAGTCGGAATTCCCGTTTTCTTGAAATCTCTCTTTCCGTCCATCGGCGCAGCGAGGCTGCTCTCAGCGCCGGTGCTGCCGCGCGCGGGGCAGGGGGAGGGCGGTTCCGCTTTCCTGCGAATGGCCAGCAGCCATGAATCAGGAAAGCGAGAATTCTCTCTTTCTCCTTCCTGCCGCTGCGCGGTTTCGCCTCGCCTCCCCCTTTCCGCCGGGCTGGTCGCCCACGCGGCTGGGCGCAGCAACGAGGTTATCCGGCCTTGGGCCGTTTGCGCGCTGGCTTCCTGGGCGCCGGCTTGTCCTCCGGCGCAAGGGGGACGTTCAGGCGGGGTGCCGAACCCGCCGACACCAAAGAAATCGGACAGCGCGTTGCCCCAGACGGGGTCGTCGCCTTCCTCGGTAGCGGCCGGCGCCGGTGGCTGTACGGTTGTCTTTCCCATCGCAGTCCTCACCTGTCCGATCCCTGTATACCGCAGCGATGGGTCTCGTGCCGGTCGTTCCTTGTGAGACCCCACGGAGGCGGATCACGCACAACCCTCTTCGCCGCCTGTGGGCTGGCGCCGCTTTGCGACGGAAGGGGCCGGCGCTGCCCGGCGTCTGAGCGCCCGGGCCATCCGCCGCGCGGGCGGCCACGGGAACGCCGGGGCAGGGGGGTTGTGTCGTCACGGCCAGCTTGTTCCTCTTGGGGTGTTTGGCGCGGCTCCGGACCGAGTTGTGGCGAATCAGTACGTCATCGTGCGGTCACGGAGGAATCATGCGTTTGAATTAATCATGTTTTATCAGATACTTACAGATTTTTCTGGACAGCGCTTAGCGCCTGACTAGCCTCTCTAGTAACAGGAGGCTCCATGACATCCCCATCCGTTCAATACGTTCGACGCTACCGCGAGCGCATCCAGCAGCAGGGTGCCAAAGAAGTTTTGCTCAAGCTGCCGGTCGAAACGATAGCGACGATCGATCGCTTGCGGGATGCACGTGGCGCTGCCAATCGCAGCGATATCGTGGCCTCTCTGATTCACCGGGCATTGGAGGCTGAGAACGCGCTGAAGACCGCCTGAAACTGCGAAAGCCCGCCTTGCCGGGCGGGCTTTCGTGAAACTCGTGACGGGCCTTCGTACTAGGAACCAGGAACCAGGAACCAAGACGCGTCGGGGACCTTCTACAGCCCCCAACCTAGTACCGAAGACGCCTCAAAGGCAAGCGGAAATTGCCGTTTCCGCTCGCGGGAGAGGCTTGCCCGTCGCGATCCAACCGCAAAGGAGGATCACGATGACGATCGAAAGCGCCCTTGAGGCGCCAAGAATGAGCTCGGCCCGCGGGCCGAGTGGATTGCGCCGCCTCACCCTGGGCATGCTGGGGACCGAGAAGGTCGCCGAGGGTTTTGTCGGCAAGCCGGAAGGGCAGGGGGCGCAGAAGCCCGGCCAGGTTTTGGCCGCCTTCAAGGCGGCGGCGCCGTATCTCGGGATCGGTCCGCGTGAGGTGCATGCGATCGACTGGCTGTTCACCTTCACCCAGCCGCAGGACTGGATGGAAGGCAGCCACCCGATTGTCTGGCCGTCCGCAGCGCTCGAAGGCGCCACGCTGGGCCTCGGCGAAACCCAGGTGAAAGCCCTCAATCGCCAGCTGGTCGAACTCGGCCTCGTGGTCATGAAGGACAGCCCGAACGGCAAGCGCTACGGCAAGCGCGACGGCAAGGGCCGTATCGTCGAAGCCTACGGCTTCGACCTCGCGCCGCTCGGCGCCCGCCAGGCGGACTTCGAGGAGGTGGCCGCCAAGGGCCGGGCCGAACGCGATCGCATGAAGCATCTGCGCCGGCGCGCGACGATCGCCCGCAAAGGGTTGGGCCAGATCATCGAGACGGTCGCCGAGCTCGGTATCATGGACCCCGCTTGGCGTCGCCTGGAGGACGAGGGCAGGGCGCTTGCCTCCTCGCTTCTGAAGATCGAGCGGCTCGAAGAGATGGAGATGGGCGTCGCCTCGCTGGAGCGGCGGCAGCGCGAGGCGCGGGAACGGCTGGAAAATCTGCTTCCGAAGGTCAAGGAAGCTGTCGTCGAAGATGTGGATTCCGACCCCACGGGGCCGGAATACCGACCCCACCAATATACCTACAAAACACCCTCTTATCCTGAACAGGATACCGTAATGGCTTCCGAGACGTGTAAGTCGCCTGGGGAGAGCGCGGTGCGCGACCAACCAGCGCTGGAAGTGCGGCAAGAGCGGCAGGAAGAGCAAAGCGGGAAGGCGGTGAGGACGGATAACGGCACCGTGCTGCGGCTCAAGCCCGATGAATTGATCCAACTGGCGCCCCGGCTCAGGCCCTACCTGCGGAGTTCGACCCCGGCCTGGCCCGACATCGTCGATGCCGCCGACTGGCTGCGGCACGATCTCGGGGTCTCCCGATCCCTGTGGGGCGAAGCCTGCCTCGCCATGGGCCGCGAACAGGCGGCGATCGCCCTCGCCGTCGTCTCGGCCAAGCCGGCCGAACACTTCACCTCGTCGCCGGGCGGGTATTTCCGCGGCATGGTCGCCAAGGCCAAGTCTGGCGCCCTCAATCTGGGCCGCACGGTCTGGGGCCTGCGCACCGGCAACCCGCCGCCGGGTGTCGCGCGCGCAACGGAGCCAAGAGTGAATTCGTGAATTCGAGAATTCAAACTCGTGAACATCGGCCCGGAGGTGCTGGTCCGATTGCCAGCGAATGGCCGCTGCTTCACACTCACACCTCCCTTTCCCGTGAGGACCAGCGTCATGCCGCTGCTTCGCGCTTTCGGTCTGCTGCTCGTCGCAGCTCTCGCCGTCTGGGTCGGCTGGTCGCTGTCGCACTATCAGGGCTGGCCGCCAACACCCGAAATCCTGGGGAGTGGAAGCGCCTTCGAAGGCAACGCCCAGCTGCCGGCGGCCGAGATTCGCGCGAGCGTTGATCAAGCCCGGGCTCGTGTCGGCGAAATCAACCAGACCGGCCGATGGTTGACCTTCGCCGGCAACATCTGCGTCTGGTTGAGCTTCGCCTGCACATCCGCCGTCACGTTGGTGGCGGCATGGTTCGGCCGCAGCCCCGGAACGGGCGGGGCCGCACCCAACACGTCCGGCCTGTCACCCGGCGCGACCCGCACCATCGGAACTCCTCGCCGGGCCCGCGGCGGTTCTGACGGCGGGCGGCACCATGGCGACCGAACGCGGACACACCCAGTTCGATCAGGCAAAGCAGGCTCAGGCGATGGTGAACGCAGGGGTGAAGGCCATCAGCGATGCCAAGACCATCGCTGCGGCACGACCCGCCGGAAACTGGCAACGATCGAAACTGCCTGACGTTTCCGATCGACGCGCGTGCTCCGGGTACGATGGCCAACCCTTGCCGGCCTGAGGCGCAACCTGTGGCCCGTGGCGGCACGCCCAGCCTGATCTCACCGACCGAACTCTGTACACGGCCCCAGTCGGCTACATCACCGAACTCTGTACACATCCACCCAGCCGCCGGCGGTTTTCCAGGACATCCCGGCGGCCGAACTTTCTTCACGCCTCCGCGCGACGAAGCCGGCATTTCCGGCCCGAACCCGGTACACGGCCGGATCATCGGCAAGTGAGCCGAGTCAAAGGGTTTGCAGACTTATCCTCCGAACTCCGTTCACCAAACTATAACAATGATCTGAATCTTCCTCTCCTTGTCCTTTGTGAATAAAGTTCGGAAAGCTGCTTGGGATGCGGATAATCCCCCCGTGAGCAAAGTTCGGTCTTCCAGATCGCTGCCGGTCCGATCCATGGTCAGGCATTGAGGATTGATGACCATGACGGCGCAGGATGACCTGTTCCCGGACACGTCCGCCGCTACCGAGCCGGTGAGCCCGACCGCCACTGTGCACGACATCCTGGCGGCGAAGGGTCGCCGGGGAGCCGCTGCCTACGCCAGCCGGACCATGGCTGTCGACGGCCGACGCGCTCCTGTCGATATCCTCGCCGGGCCTCGCGGCGGCCGGATCATCGCCGCGGCCGCTGACACCTCCGAGGCCGCAGCAACCGGTGTACTCAGTTCGGCGGCGGGGGCCGTCTATAGCGGCTGGTGCATGTTGGGCCTGCCGTACCGGCGGCCGTCCGGCGAACGCGACCAGATCTGGCGGATATCGATGGACTACGCCGACATCACGGTGCAATCCGGCGTCATCAAGCACGACGACGGCACGACGGAGTATGCCGGGGTGCCGTATGGCTCCTACGCCCGCATGGCGCTCATCGCCCTGCAGTCCGAGGCCCTCGAACGCGGGCGCGACATCGAGCTCGGCAACACCGCCTATGACAGCCTGAGGCGGCTGGGATTGCCCGACGGCGGCAAGGTGGCGGCGACGGCCCTCGCGCAGATCGAGAAGCTGGCGCGCTGTCATGTCAGCTTCCGGATCGGCACCGACGTCAAGGGCTTGGAAATCAACGAACGCCTGGTCGAGGCTTACGAATACGACACCGACGGCAAGCGGTTCATCCGCCGCCTGCGCCTGTCGTCCGCTTACTACGACGGGCTTCGCCGCCACCCGGTCGCCATCGACCGCGCGGCCTGCCAGCGGATCAGGAACTCACCGGTCGCCTTGGATGTCTATCTGTGGTTGTCCTACCGCCTCCCGGCGCTGGAGAAGGAGACGGCGATTTCGTGGGCGGCCCTGCACCGACAGTTCGGCCACGGCATCAGCACGCCGCGGTTTTTCAAGCGGCCCTTCGCCGAGAATTTGGAATTGGCCCGCTCGGTCTACCCGGCGGCGAACTTTGCTCTCACGCCGTCGGGGATCCTGATCCGCCCGTCACCGCCGCCCAGGAAAACACGGGCCGCAGCCGCTTCGTAAACCCGCGGCACCGAAGTGGCTGATGAACGATGGCCACAGAGACACTTTCGGAGCGCGGTCACTTCCAACTGGCCGATGATGGCCACGAACTGACCGATCCGTCGGCCCTGTGGGGATCGGCGACCGGCCGCGCCCGCATCGACGCGCGGCCGCGACGGGCCGTGGCGCTCACGCAGGTCACCAGGGGGATGCTGGTCCGCTACCCGCGGCCGGGTTCGTGGGTGGCGGAATAACCTTCCCCGGCGCGCCGTGAAGCGCCCACCGATCCGGAGTGGAGGGCCGCACTCACCATCCTGCCGATTGTCAGCCGGAACCTGATCCTCTTCCGGCCATCGCCTTGTCCGTCATCGGCCCTTGAGCGATCGGCGACCGGGGCTGGGGCAAGATGTTGGGTCACCGATCTCCCCCTCGTGCCGGCCGCCCGAGGGCCTCGAACTTTGCGGACCCTACAGCCCACCCCACGGCCTGCAGGGCAAGGTCTTCGACCTCGGCGCGGTGTCCCCGGCTTTCGGCCGCTGCGCGCCCTGCCAAGCCGGGCGATCCCCCTCCGCGCCTCGCCCCTTCGCCCGCGAGGCCCCGTGCTGTGACCGGGTCGCATCGAGGCCCCACACCGGCGGCCTTACAGCGAAGGAGAGAGACCATGAGCAACAAGCCAACCCACACCGCCTACGTTGTGATCGACGCCAAGGAAGGCAGCGACCGCAAGGCGACCTGGCACGAGGTCGGCGCCGTCTGGCCGCACAAGAAAGGCAACGGGTTCGATCTGGTGATCCCCCCCGGCATCAGCGTCACCGGCCGCATCGTCTGCACCGAGCGCAAGGAGAAAGAGCCCGCCGCCGCCTGACGCCGACGCCCCGCCGGAGCGTTCCGGCGGGGCTTTCCATCATCACCTTTCAGCACAGGAGATTTGAGCCATGACCAGCACCCAGCACACTCCCGGACCGTGGCGCGTGTTCGCCGCCTTTACCGATCTGGAGATCGTCACCGACCGTCCGACCGCGCACGCGACCGAAAGCATTGTGCAGTTCAAAGGGCAGCGGAACGCCACGGCCAACGCGCGGCTTATCGCCGCCGCGCCGTGCCTGCTTGAGGGAGCCGAGGACCTTATCGGCATGCTCTCCAGCCTGGCGGACGACTATGCGATCTGCCGCGAACTGGTCGACGAAGCGAAAGAACTTCGCGCGACGATCAAACAGGCCAGGGGGTAGCCGTCCCGTCACCGCTGTCTTCATCTTGGCCCCGCCGGAGCAATCCGGCGGGGCTTTCCGCTGTCCCTCAGGCCAGGCGGAAGTTACGCGGGCAGTCGAAACAGCCAAGCCGGCATCATGCCTTCCTTTCGAATCTTCGCATTCTCTGCCGGCGGGTTGAAGCGTTGCACTACTGGCGCAAGCCCCCCCACCTGCACGGGGCCATGGAGGCGCTCTACCGGCGCAAGGGCGGGCAGGACCCGGAGTTCGATCCGGCGACCGTCAAGCTGACGCTCGACGACCTGAAGGATCTTGAGCTTGCCATCGCGTTGGACCTGCTGCCCGTCACCTCAGGCTTTTTCTTCGGGGCATCCGACGGTTCCGAACGGGACGACGATCTGGAGTTCATCGCGAAGGCGCGGGCAGCCATCGCCGGTGGCAAGACCGTGTTCTACGTCGCGTGGTGGTGACCGCTTCTGCCCCGCCGGAGCGCTCCGGCGGGGTTTCTGGCGCCGATCGACGCGAGCCTGACGGCCCGCGTCACGGATCGCCGATCTGGCGCGGCTCGACGATGGCACGCCGTCGATTTCTGCCCTCCACGACGCCCGCGCCGCGAGCGCCGTTTCGAAGGCAAGGCGCACACCCACGCGGACGGGCGCGCGGTCACCAGCACCGCGGCCGCAGGGTCGGGAAGGGGGCTGAAATCCGTCGATATTTCCTTGTTTAAATATCCCGGAGAGCGCGAGAGGCAGAGCCTCTCGCAGGGCACGATTTGTGCCCTTTGCGGCAGCGTGACGAAGCGGGCAGGGGGGTGGATCCGCGCCTGCCGCACGGGTCGGGCGCCGTCAGGGCGCGGGCGGAGGAGGGAAAGTGTCATGCAGATGTATTCAGCCCCGAACCGTGCCCACATCCGATCTAAATCTGATGTCCTGGCACGGTTGAGTTTGGGTTTGGTTCTGATCAGTGGGAAGGGTTGGACAACACAAGCGAAGTGCGGGGCAGCGGCACACAACATCGTGATGCGCCACCGGCAGGAGTTTGCCCCGAGGCCGAGGCTATAGTCTGCCGGCCTCGGTGACGTCCTGCGGCGTCAAAAGACGATCATCGCCTCCACACTCAAAGATGTGGAAGCCGCTGGACGCACGCGGTGGCGAGCCAAGAAGCCCAAAGGATTGTTACCGGCCTTTAGGCCAGACTGGCGTTGCCCACACTGTTGATGAAATGCAACGGTTCGGTTCGGTTCCTCGGATCTGGTGGGCAAACCCAATCGAGTTCCAAGGCAGAGCGACGGACTGTCGTGATCTGCGAACGCTGGGAGTTTGCGCCGATGTGAAGTGCAGAGACGTTTTAAGTTGACGCCTTGCGGCATCAATCGGCGACGAGCGCCGCCATAGTCAGAAAAAAGGAAAAAGCTGCATGTAAGCGGCTTCGGGTTAACTCGGGCTATCGCAGGGAACATGCTGCGCTGGCGGCTTCCAGTGGCAATCCCGAAGAAAAAAAATCTGCGGCAAAATCTGTTTTTTCGACGTTACCACCTGATGTTATGATGTGCAACGAGTGGGAGCTTGCACCGATGCCGAGGCTATCGGCTACCGCCCAAGTTGACGCCCTGCGGCGTCAACAAGGG
>CAVPVB010000004.1:0-29206 GCA_963709085.1 uncultured Alphaproteobacteria bacterium | reverse complement strand
AGGACACGATACCGAAGAAGCTGCGCCAGCACCTCTTCAACCTCGATGCTGCCGGCAATCCAACCGGCCTGCGCGGCGACCGTTATGAATTCTGGATCTATCGACAGGTCAGCAAACGCCTTGCCACCGGCGAACTGGCCGTTGACGACAGTTTCCGCCACCGCCGCTTCAGCGACGAACTGGTGAAGACAGATCGGCAAGCCGAGATCCTCAAAAACCTCGACATCCCGTGGCTGAGCCGGTCCGTCGAGGCGGAACTCGATGTTCTGTGCGCCGATCTGGATCGGCGATGGCAGACCTTTGACCGCGAGCTGCGCCAGGGCAAGCTCAAACATCTCGACTATGATCCTCAGCGCAAAACCCTGAGCTTGCGAAAGCCCAAGGCCGACCACGAGGAAGAAATCCTGCAGGACGCGTTTTACGGCAAGCTGGCGGCACATGGCATCGCCGATGTCTTTCATTTCGTCAACGCGCAATGTGGCTTCCTGTCGGCGCTGTCTCCCTTGCAGCCACGCTACGCGAAGAGGATCGCCGACGATGACAGCCTGACAGCGGCAATCATCGCCCGTGCCATAGGGCACGGAAATCTCAGAATGGCCGAAACCTGCGACATTCCGTACCATGTCCTGGAGGAGACCGACCGGCAGCATATCCGGTTGGCCACGCTCAGGGACGCCTGCGACCGGATCAGCAACTTCATTGCCGATCTTCCCATCTTTCCTCTGTACTGGTTCGATCCCGAGATCCTGTATGGCAGCGTTGACGGCCAGAAATTCGCATCGGCCGAACCGACGATCAAGTCGCGCTACTCGCGCAAGTACTTTGGCAAGGGCAAGGGGGTTGTCGCCTACACCCTGCTCGCCAACCACGTGCCGCTGGAGACGGAGTTGATCGGGGCCAATGAGCACGAAAGCCATTATGTCTTCGACATCTGCTATCACAACACCTCAGACATCCTGCCGACCGCGATCACCGGCGACATGCACAGCGTCAACAAGGCGAACTTTGCCGTCCTGCATTGGTTCGGACTGAAATTCGCGCCGCGTTTCACCGGCCTCCAGACGCAGCTCTCGCACCTATATTGCGCCAGCGATATCGCACAGTACCGACTTTTACCTTCTGTCACCGGCCGGACAGATCGACCGTTGTATGATCGCGGCTGAGAAGGAGAACATCGATCGGATCATCGCCACCCTGGGGCTCAAGGAGATGAGCCAGAGCACGCTGATCCGCAAGCTGTGTGCCCTGCCTCAGCACAACCCAACCAGAAAGGCAGTCTTCGAATTCGACAAGCTGATCCGCAGCATCTACACACTCGAATACCTCCGTGACCCACAATTGCAGCGCGATGTCCATCGGTCTCAGAACCGTATCGAGGCCTATTACCAGTTGCGCGCCGCCATCGCCCAGGTCGGCGGAAAGAAGCAGCTGATCGGGGCAACCGATCTCGATGTCGCGATCGCCAACCAGTGCGGCCGGCTGACCGCCAACGTCGTCATCGCCTACAACACCCTCCTGCTTTCCGCCCTGCTGCAACGGTATCGCGTCGCCGGCGACGAGAAGGCCATCATGCTGCTGCGAAAGATATCGCCCGTGGCTTGGCAGCACGTCCATTTCCTCGGGCGCTACCTGTTCCGCGGCAGCCGACAGCCAATCGACCTTGTGGCACTCCTCGCTGACGTGGCGCTGAGATTAACTATTTGAATTCATTCAAAATCAAAAATTTCGAGGGTTTGGGCTTACAACCCCCGACTGCTCGCCGACCGCTCCGCGATTTCGGAAGCATTTCCCCGATCGGCGGAAATCGACTTACTTGAGCGGGAGCAATTTCTCCATTTTGCGGAAATCGGACGCGCTCTACCGCCTCGCGCCGCCGGCGGCCTGGCTGCTGATCGCCGCGCAAAGCCGCGCAAGACGGTGCGGTGGTGCCGGGCGGGGAGGCGACCGGGGCGGGCCACACCGCCCGCGCCCGGTCCACAACCGCAAAGGTCCTTGCCGCCATGCCGCTCGACGATACCACGACCAACCCGGTCGACACCATCGGATCAACCCAGGCAGAGCGCCGCAACCACGCGCAGCGGCTGCTGGGCGACCCGCGCACAGCCAACCTTCCCGATGCCGAGATCGCGCGCATGTGCGGTCTCTCGCGTGCGTCCATCTGGACCGCCCGCGTCGCCAAGCCGGATTTCAACGTCCCGTCCCCCGCCATCATCCGCGCCCTGGCCGCCCTGCTGGCAGGCACCAACGGCGGATGGAGCGGAACGGCCGAGACTCTGCGCGACGCAATCAACACCGACGACACCCGCAATCTCACTTCGAAGGGATTTCGGCTTCCACCTTCGGGCTTACGCCGCGGGCTTGGCCGCAGTCGGAATCGAGGTGGTCCCCCCGGCAACCCGCGCCACGCGCTCCACTCTCTGCAGTCGCTACTGGACCGTCCGCTTTGGGGCGGGAGCCACCAGTCCATTCCCCCTGGTCGACGAACAGGAGGAAGATGTCGAGTTTCGCGAACCCACCACCGCCGGCGGCGCGCCCTTCACGTGACCTCCCCTGTCCGCCGGATCGGAACCGGAAACCTTCCCGATCCGGGCCATCGAGATTTCAGGATACCCGTGGCTGTCGCCCCGACGTGTGCCGCGTGCTCAAGGAGCAGAACGTAACGAAAGTGATCGCCTGCCTGGACGACGACGAAAATAGCGTCTCCCCATTCGAAACCAGCAGCGGCATCGTTCAGCGCCTTCGCATCATTAACGCCTACGCAGTGAAGTCGCTGACGTTCCAATCCGACGTGCCGCACGCCAAGACGTTCCGGCAGTGGGTCGAGGACAACATCATCATGCCGGCATTCGACCGTCGCGTTGATGGAAGCTACGCCCGGACAGCCACCCACGACGCCCAGTCCGCCCCCAGCGTCGACGCCGCGCACCACTTCAACTCATCGAAGACGACTAACAACCACTGCAAGGGTATAACCAAACGTTATCCCCTTCCCACCGCAGGCGGCGTGCAGGAAGTCCGCGTCATGTCCGAGCCCGAGCAGCCCCTCACCGAACCGGCACCGACCAGCGGCGGCGCCGGCCTCCCCGTCGTGTTCACCCGGGACGGCGCCGTGTTCACCAACAGCCGCGACGTGGCGGACTTCTTCGAGAAGCGGCACGACAACGTGCTGCGGGATATCTCCAACCTTCTGAAATCTTGCCACCCCTCAAAATTGAGGGATGAACGGTTTCAAGAGGTTAAGGCGCCGCACCCGACTGTTCCGGGTCGCTTTGACCGATCCTTCGACATGACCCGCGACGGCTTCACGCTCCTGGCCATGGGCTTCACGGGCGAAAAGGCGCTCGCCTTCAAGGAGAAGTACATCCAGCAGTTCAACGCCATGGAGGCGGTGCTCCGCGGCCAGGCTACGCCCGGCGCCGAACTGACCGAAGTCGCTGCCCGCCAGATCGCCGACCTTCGGGCCGAGATCGCCGCGAGCCGGGCGGAAACGGCCGAACTGGCGGCCCAGGTGCGCGAACGGCTCATTGCGGGCGACAGCCGCGTCTCTGTCGTCACGCATCGGACCGCGGTCTATTTGTGCGACCAGCAGAAGATACCCTCGCACGGTCGCCGAGGTTTCACGAAGATGGTGCAAAATCGCCTCGTCGAGGCGGCGCACAACTCAACGCTGCCTAACCCCATGTTTCGCACGACTGAGCGCGGTGTTCCGGTGTTTTCTGAATACCTGATCCGTTACTGGCTTAACAACCTCGGCGGCCACGCAATGATGCGTGATCGTCGGGTCAAGGTCGCGAATCAGTTCATCATGAACTTCGCCAAGCCGCGCCGGAAGCGGGCCAAGAAGGCCACCTAACCCCCGCTCCAGCGTCTCGGAAAGGGCCGGCCGCCTCGCGCGCGCCGGCCTTTTTCGTGGGGAGCAGGGCGCGATAAGTGTGGGTTATCGCGCCCTACGCAGTTCCGCCCCAATCAGGCGCAAGTCGCTGATATCGCCAGTGAAAGCCGCCCTATTGGCCGCGCGCCTCGTACATGACGCATCCAGGTTCCTCCGCCCGCGTGAGCAGACCCACGATGCGGACGGCTCAGATCGGTTCTGACCTACTCCGCGGACGCCCTGAGCAAAAACCAATAGCAAAACACACCTAAGTCGCTGACGCCGCTATAAGTGTCCGTTGGAAAAGCTCGCTAAACTACCATATGTAGATGAACCGACGACCTCTTTGACCCAATATATGGGTTCCATGCCCCGGAATCAGACCCTTTCCCAACGGACACTAAACAGGCAAATAGAAATGGGTAAATACCGATAAGTTTCTTTCAAATAACATAGTCGTATATTGTTAATTTTCTTCCGTAAATGTTATTGCAACACACCATGATATGGTCCAGATTGTTTCGCGGGACGGCTCCGTTGGAGCGGAAACCGCCCCGCTAACCACACTCGAACTGGAGGTTTCGACTGTGGCTGTTTTCAAAGATACCACGGACGCCCCCGCTGCGCACGCCCAGACCGCCGCCACGCTCATGCCCGCGTGGGAAGCTCTGCGCGACCAGGTGGACCAGGGGGCGCCGCCGGATGCGTTGCTGCACCAACTCTACGCATCGGGCGACGCGATCGCCGAAGCGCCGGCGTTAACCGCGGCTGACGTGGTGGCGAAGCTGCGGGTTGCGCTGCATGCGGCTCACGTCGAGCACGATGTTGCTCCCGGTGAGGAGGCCGAGGAAGGCGCGGTGCTGCCGTGGCCTTGGTCCGTGGTGGCGGGTGCGACGGCCGACCTGGAGGCGCTGGCGTGACACGCCGCATGGTGATTCCAATAATGCACGCGTCCGCTATGTCTGTCGCCAAGCTGCGCGCCGCAGGCTGGAGCTTTGTCGAGGTGGTGTTGCCGGTCGGCGACGAAAGCATGCCTGCCTTTCGCGCACTTCGCCCGGCAGACCGATGCCGCTGGCTCGCGTTACCACCGGATCGGGCACCTTATCCAGAACGAGCCGAGCGCTTTGGGACCAGGCCGGCGGCGCTCCGGTGGGCGACTGCGATCGAAGCTGCTTCCGGCATGGTGGCGGCCTGATCTCTGCCGTAACGTTGGCTGATTTTGGCTATCGTTGCGGTTTAGCGTGATGCGATAACAATGCGCGCGTGCTGGTGCGTGGGGGGCGGTAGGAGACGCCCCTCTTTTTTCGCGTTCCGTGCCGAAGCTGCCAGGGGCGGCAAGCGCAGGCAGCGCCGCAGCGTTCCCGCCTGCAGCAGTGCCGACGGTCGCGGCACGCCAGCGTGAGACTCGCTCCCCTCGCGCGCAGTGTTCTGCCACAATTTTTGGGGCGGTTATCACGGAACCATTAGCCCTGAACAGCGAATTTCCAGAATTCGTGGATTCTAACGGATTCTCATTCTCGGCTCACGGATTTGAGAATCCGTCCCATCGCCATCCTATTTCACGGCAGGACGCGCGCCCGTTCCGCTGACCAGGACCGCACGCAGATCGAGGCGAAACATGCCAAGCCGGCCTCCGCCGCCCGGAGAAAGCCGTCGCCGCTGACACCAGCAACTGGCGTCAGCGCCAGTTGGTGCCATGACCGCTGACACAAGCGCCGGCCCGTGACACGTGAGTGCCATGAGCCACTTCCTGACATCGCAGTCCACAGCACAAAATTAGCGTTCCGCGCACTAACAGAAACCGAAACGCGCGAAAGCAATTCGATCGTGATGACAGATTACGGGCGTTCACCAGGAGCGCCCAATATGTCACCCCCCGAGTCGAAAACGCAGTCTTTGCTCTTGAATGTCAAAGACGCCGCGGCGCTGCTTGGCGTGAGCCGTGGCAACGTCCGAAAGCTCTTTCGGGCCGGGCGCCTGGCCGGGGCAATCGTCGGCCGGGCGCTCATGATCCAGCGCGCCAGCGTCGAGAACTTCGCCGGCGCTGGCCCACAGGTGCAAGCATGACCTCTGCGCTCACCACTGCCCTGGCCTCGCTGCTGTCCCAGCGCGCCGGCGCATGGACCGGCACCGCCACCGAAATCCAGATCGCGCTCGCCGCCGAGCTGCCCGACGACCTCCGGACGCTTGACGCTTCGCGTTTTTCAGCTCGCCTCCGCGCTGAGACGGATACGCTGGCCGCCGCCGGCATCGAGGTGCAGCCGCCCGACGGTGGCGGGCGTTCCGGCCGGGTCTGGACTGTGCGCCGGGCTGGCACTGCCGTTCCGCCCGTTCCGCACCCGCTGGCGCCGCCGACCGTCACCGCACTACCCGAGCAGATCACCATCGCCCGCACCGCTTTGCACCGCGCCTTGATCGCCGGCCAGGATACCCGCGCCGCCCGCGCCGTGCTCGCGACGCTCGAGGACCGCGACGCGCGCCAGGCCGCCGAGGAGGCAGCAGCCACAGCCGCGGTCCAGCACGAGCGCCAGGCCGCGATCGCCGCCCGGGCCGCCGACCTCGCCACCACAGCCGCCGCCGCTTTGGCCGCCACGCTTGGCGCGCTGCAGCCGCCGCCGGCTCCGACAGCAAGGAGCGCCGCCTGATGGGGATCAAGGCGTACAAACCAGCGCTCAGCGTCAAGTTGATCAAGCTGGTGAAGCGCACACAGGGCGTTGCCGCGCGCTACAGCCCGCCGAATGATTTTGATCTGACGCCGTTCCTCGGCGAAGTCGGCGGCGTGCGGACAAGCAAGTCGATCCGCGAACCGGCCGGCGGCTTTTCGATCAGCTTCGCTGACAAGAAGGACCCGACCAAGGTGGACACGGTCTATGCGCTCGTCGAGCCGATGGACATGATCGAAATCCGCGCGTCTCGGACGCCTGAGAAATACTCCGGGCAGGAGTTGCCGATCATCATGCGCGGGTTTGTTACCGACATCATGCGTGATGAAAGTATGAGTGCGGACGGCACGCCGCAGCGGGTCGTCGTCCTGACCGGGCATGACTTCGGGTATTTCTGGCTGATAAACCAGATCATTCCCGAACTTCTCTACATCACTGACATTCCGTATTTGACGCAATTTCGCGCGCAGGCCTCAACCGGGATCGACGCCACACTTCTCGATGTCTCAGACTTCATGAAGCAGTTGACGGGCTTCGTGAATACCAAGATCGAGGCGCTTTCCGGTTATTCGTGCCACGTTGTCAGCCAGTTCACGGCGCAATGCACGGTAACTGAAGGCCAGGTGGCTCCGAATCTCGCCGCAGCGGTTGACGGGCCGCTCTGGAATTTCGCCGATCGCTTCTCCGACGGGCCCTGGAACGAGCTGTTCACCGAAGACGCGGAAAGTGGTCCGCTGTTGATCTTCCGGCCGGTTCCTTACCATGGACTCGACGGCGCGCTGCTAAATGACGGCAACGGAAACTTGACCATGCAGGGGGCGGTCGAGCCAGGCACCATCTGCATGGATATATCGACGGTTGTCGCGATGAGCGTCCGGCGCACCGATCGCCGCATCGCAAACTTCTTCTGGACCGCGCCGGGGGCGTCTCTGCTCGACACCAATGGCGGCGTGGCGCTGGCAGCCTTAGTTCAAGGAACCCCCATCGATACCGGTTACGCCAATAACAAGCCGGAACTCTATGCCATCCGAAAAATGCCGACATCGACGGCTCTTTTCACCGATGCGTGGAAGGCGATGCCGTCGGAAGCCCCGACCGGACAGGAGGGTGCGCAGGGCGCGCAGCAATCGGCCTGGCACCTGCATCGCATGGCCCAGCTCCGCGCTGCAAATCGCGACAATGCCGTATTCGAAGAGGGCGCAATGACCGTGCAGGGGATCGAAGCCCTGAAGATCGGGCGCTACCTCCAGCTCACGCGCGGTTCTCTCGTCGCGGAATACTACATCACCAGCGTGGCGCACAATTTTGCGCCGCTGCAGACGTGGACGACTCAGGTGCAGGTCGAGCGCGGCACCGGGTTCCTGGCGCGGAACAAAATGCAGCAATCGCCCTACCTCATCGAAAGTCGGAAGGGACCGTACTGAGCTAACGCCCGATTCCGTCGTGAAAGTCTAATAATCAACATCGCTGATTGTCCGAAGGAGTTTCGAAATATGGCCGACGAATTTGCCCAACTTCAACGTGAACTTGCCGTGGGCCAGGCCGAGATCGCGCGCCGCGAACGCGTGGCCGCAGATGCCGCGCACGCCGAGACAGTCAAGCGTCACCGCGCCGCTGCCGATGCCGCCAGTGCGCAGCGGCAGGGAGTTGTCCTCGCCAAGGCGCTGGCCAACCTGGAGGCGCTGCAGCCGGGTATCGATGCCCTCGCACGCGAATTGAATCCCGGTGCTTCGATCAGGGAGAAAATCGAGCAGGCCCGACGTGGTGAGGCACTGGCGCTGGCGCAGGGGAAGCCGGAAGTCGCAATGAAGTTCGAATCGCATCGCCTGCAGTTCGAGCGGCAACTCGGCGGCGGATATTGACCAGTCCCACCCATGGGGTAGCCACCATGGCTGATCCCGCCGCCCTGATCGCCCGCGCCGGCGACATCGCTGCAGCGACCGCCGCGTCGATCCAATCGTGGCGGAAGGCGTCTATGGCCGGCCGGCCCGCGCCCGCCATAGGGCGGAAACTACGAGTTGCGAACAAGAAACTCACAGTGATCCTCGCCGCCATCGCCGACCCCGCCCGCAACACCGCGACCTAACCTAACCGGAGCGAAGATGATGCCCAGCACCACCACGCCATCGCCCTCAGTCACCGCCGCTGCTGCGCACCTGGCCGCCGCGGAGCAGGACGCCGCCGAAGCCGGCCAGACTTCCGCCCATGCAGAGGCGCAGATGAACGTGCTGCGCCAGCGCATTGCGACCGCCGACGGCGCAAAGGCGGCGATTGCCGCGCGCCGAAATACAGGAGATCGCCGAGATGCCGACGCGGGCGAACTGGCGCTTCTTGCGCTTGATCGCGAGGGATTGGTGGCGCTGCTGGCGGAGGCGCAGGCCGCGGTAGCCCCCCTGCACGTCGCCCGCGACCAGGCACAGCGCCATCTCGCGCTGGCCAACGAGCGCCTGCAGAACGCCAAGGACGCCGATGAACTCGCTGCGCTGGTTCTGCATGCCGACGCGCTGGCCGGGCTGCTGGAGCAGACGCTGGCCGGCGTGAAGGTAATCGAGACCCGGACGAGGCGGAGCGGCACATGGAAACCGTCGCGATCGTTCTACGAAACCATCCGGCGCGGGGCGGCGATGGCCGGCGTGCTGTAGCCCGCTACGACGACGTGGAGGTGTCGCCCGCGACTCCTCCAACCCGCCTGTCCGTTTTCATTTGCGTGGTGGTGCAGACATGACCGAGGACGTTCTCTCGTCGCTCTTTCAATGCCCGCGCATCGCGATGCGGCTGACTGCGCGCGGCTGCGGGAAGTTGTGGGAAAGCGCGAACGCCACATCCATCCAGCACCGGTGCGGAAGCGGCTTTGTCGCAGCACAGGGCACCGGCCGGCCCGCGCCATGGGAGAGCCGGTCGGCATGCATCGGCTGCCCGACCGGCTGCCGCAACGCCGGCCACGAGCCGCCGCCTGAGCGTCCGCTTGCCGACCTGATGCGCGTGCGCTGCGAAATCTGCGGCGCAGTTTCTGATCGACTCATTAATAAAAAGCAGTGCGTTTCGCATTTTAACCGGCGCAGGGAAGCCTTGCGTGAGCGGAATGCCCGTGGTTCCCGGCCGAACATCTGCGACGAGTTGCACACCGAGACCCTAGCCGTGATCGACGGAGACGCTGTTGCAGTCAAGACATTTGGCCCCGTCATGTCGCCGTTTGAGGCGTTGTTGAATGCCGCCAGGACAGCGACGGGCGGCACGGTCGCGATCGGGCGGCCGGGCGCGATGCTGGTGCCCGATCAGACCGCCGATGCCGTGGAGAAGATCACAGCATGACCGAAGACGATGGAGCACACCAAGCGTTCGACGAGGTGACGCAGCACGTGTGCACACGCTGCCTGGGGGCGATTTTGCGCGCCGGGAACGGGTACGAGTGCGCCGATTGCGGCCACACCGGGAGCACGCTGCAGGCAGTGTGTGGCTGCGGCTGGCGGTTGCCCTCCGACACCGGCCGCGCGCCGGCGCGGTTCCAGTGCATCGCCAACCCGGCCCGTTCGGCGGAAAACCCGGCACTTTTTGTGATCGCGGTGACCGCGGTGGACGCACCCAGCCGCGCTGCAGTTCCAGCTAGGTCGGTCTCTCCCGCCCACGCCGTCGCAGCCTGAAATTGACTCTGCTACCTCGCAAAAATGGCTCAAATCCGCCACCGTTACAGACTCGCCGCGTCCTGCTGGACTGCGCCACACCACGGTGGCACCATCGGTCCGCCTCGACCGGACGTTCCACCACGTGGGTGGCGGTGGCAGCGGGGGGCCCGAAAGGCTCCGGGACCGGATGGCCCAGCAAACCGTGTAGAACCGGACCAAGAGCCCCGCCCTCACCCGGCGGGGCTTCGCTTTCTGGCCAAAATCCGCCACCGTTGCGGTGCTGGCGACCGGCCGGCAGAAAGTCGACGGCGCCACCGGCGCCCTCACCACCATCAAGTTCCACGACGACACCCTGTACGCCCAGGAGCGCGACGGCGCCGTGTTCGTGGCGATTGGTCCGATTTGCGACGGGCTTGGCATCGACTGGCGGGCGCAGCTCAAAAGGCTCCAGCGTGATCAGGTGCTTATGGAAGGTGTGTCCGTTATGGACACACCTTCAAACGGCGGAATGCAATCTACCACCGCCCTCCGCCTGGACCTCGTGAACGGCTGGCTGTTCGGGATCGGCGCCAATCAGGTGAAGCCGCGACGTGGCCGATTTCTTCGAGAGGCGGCACGGAAATGTGCTTCGAGACATCGATAACCTATTGAAAAATAGCCCCAACTCAATTTGGAGTTCGGGTCCGTTCATCGCATCGTCCTGCCTGGACACCCAGGGTCAGAAGCGCCCGGCCTATGACCTCCTGGCCGCTTGCCCGTTGCGCTCGTGCCGCTCCATGCTGGCTGCATGTTCAGTGTCACAGAAGCCGAGGCCGCCGCCATCCGTCGCGCTTTCGAGGAGGAGGGGGAACTCTCCGCCATGATCGAGGTGCGCCGGCTGTTCCCGGGCATTCCCGATAACGCCAAGGCGCGGGAATGCGCCCGAACCATCGCGGGGTGGCGGCCGGTGCCCGTGGCGCCGGTTCCGATGACGCGGTTGCAGCCCCGGCAGAAGCGATAGAGCGGCTTCCAACCGGCTAGCGCTGGACCGATAGACGCCACCGAGGCCGCCACCCGGGGGCCATTCCCTTGAGTAAATACCGGCGGACATGCGCTTGCGGGTGGACCCCATCATCCTCGCCGGCATCGTACCCGCGCGCCCAATCGCGATGCCCCCGCGATCCCGCAGGATACGGCGGCATGAACCCAGCCCCAATCGACGGGCGCGTTTCGATCCACGCCCCCGCATGGAGGGCGACTCCGGGCGGGCTGTGGCCGTCGGGCGCACGTTCGGGTTTCGATCCACGCCCCCGCATGGAGGGCGACGGATGCCTCACAGACGACATCGTTACTGTCGTGCCGGTGTTTCGATCCACGCCCCCGCATGGAGGGCGACCTCCGTTCCGGTCCGGTTGATCCGTCCCGCACCAGGTTTCGATCCACGCCCCCGCATGGAGGGCGACTGCGCGACAGGCAGCACGCCTATTCCCGGTCCCGTGTTTCGATCCACGCCCCCGCATGGAGGGCGACGACTTGATGCGCCCGCAATTCCGCGATTTGAACACGTTTCGATCCACGCCCCCGCATGGGGGGCGACCAGCGTCGCCAGCACGTCGGCAACCCCGGCCCAGTTTCGATCCACGCCCCCGCATGGAGGGCGACCCGGGGCTGCGGCCCCGGTGATTGAGGAGCACGAGTTTCGATCCACGCCCCCGCATGGAGGGCGACCCGCAAGCGTGCCGTTCTTCTTCAAGCAATGGGGAGTTTCGATCCACGCCCCCGCATGGAGGGCGACGATGACGCTCGATCCGGTGCGACAAGCCTAGTATCAGCGTACCGATGAGACGTGCATCTGAGTTTCGATCCACGCCCCCGCATGGAGGGCGACCCAGGTGCCACGGCCGCCAATATTCCACGCCTGGTTTCGATCCACGCCCCCGCATGGAGGGCGACCGGGTCGTAGCGGTCGAGGAGGACCGGATGGGGGTTTCGATCCACGCCCCCGCATGGAGGGCGACGCCAGGTGCCACGGCCGCCAATATCTGCCGGACAGCCTGGTTTCGATCCACGCCCCCGCATGGGGGGCGACACGACGACGCCGTTCAGCAGGATGTTGATGTGGGTTTCGATCCACGCCCCCGCATGGAGGGCGACTGCCGCACCGATAGCGCCAACGAAATGGCAGCGAGGTTTCGATCCACGCCCCCGCATGGAGGGCGACGTCTCGCGCGATCGCACCGGCGTTCGCAGCCGCGCGTGTTTCGATCCACGCCCCCGCATGGAGGGCGACGCGCTCGATGCGCGCGTCCGATTCGCATAGGCGCTGCGGACGAGTTTCGATCCACGCCCCCGCATGGAGGGCGACAGCGCGCAGTGCGTCAATGACGTCCCAGGCCGCACGCGGGTTTCGATCCACGCCCCCGCATGGAGGGCGACTGGCTGCCAGTGATCAGCGCGTTTCGATCCACGCCCCCGCATGGAGGGCGACTCGGCCAGCCGTCGCAAGCGGCAGTTTCGATCCACGCCCCCGCATGGAGGGCGACTGAGCCGGCGCAGTGCGGCGATCAGCTCGCATGGCGTCGGCTGTGCGCATGGTTTCGATCCACGCCCCCGCATGGAGGGCGACCGCTGCGCATGCCGCGATGTCGCAGCGCATGCGCAGTCGAGTTTCGATCCACGCCCCCGCATGGAGGGCGACGTCGGCGACGCTGCGGTCGCAGGACGGGCTGCACGCTGTGTTTCGATCCACGCCCCCGCATGGAGGGCGACTCGCGCGCTCGCGATGGCCGTCGGCATCGACGCGGTTTCGATCCACGCCCCCGCATGGAGGGCGACGCGGCTACGCTCCGGTCAGCGATGACCGCGTGAGTTTCGATCCACGCCCCCGCATGGAGGGCGACCTCGGCTGGCTTCCGGACGTGCCGCTGCCGCGGCTGTTTCGATCCACGCCCCCGCATGGAGGGCGACCTGCGGCGCGAGCCGCCGCCGCACTGATGTTTCGATCCACGCCCCCGCATGGAGGGCGACATGCGGCCACCGCATGGGTGCCTGTTTCGATCCACGCCCCCGCATGGAGGGCGACGACCGCAGGACTGCAGAGCACGCGCGCAGACGGTTTCGATCCACGCCCCCGCATGGAGGGCGACGCGTGCGCACGATGCGCGATCAGCGTGCGACGAGCTCGCCGCTGCAGGTTTCGATCCACGCCCCCGCATGGAGGGCGACCAGCGATCGCTGGCGATACCGCGAGCGCAGTCGCGACCGGTTTCGATCCACGCCCCCGCATGGAGGGCGACGCGGTCGGACGCAGTCGCAGCTCGCTGAGGCGATGGTACCAGCCGAGTTTCGATCCACGCCCCCGCATGGAGGGCGACGCTAGCGCAGGCCGTCCAGCGTCGTGCAACGCGCTGACGGTTTCGATCCACGCCCCCGCATGGAGGGCGACTCCGTCATGGATATCGCTTTATATCACATAACGAAATCCACATCTGTACGCGAACCACAAGCAGTTTTCGGCCTTCGGCAGGTGCCGTTGGCCGGTCGTAGCTGCATGTCACTGAAAATACTTTTGTTCCAAGCAGCGCGAACCAAGCGGCATTATCATGCCCACTCATGGTTCGCGCAGCGCCGCAACGCCATCAGAAAATCAGAGGTCCTCGCAAATCCAGCACTGGCTTCGCGCCGATGTGCTCCACCCGTCGGTAGCCATCTGCGCCAAGTCGGTAAAAGCGCAAGCTGTCCACTGAGGGGTCAACTTCCTCGACCAAGCGGGCGCGCAGACTGGCCCACTGGCTCGGATCCACCTCGCACTCAAAGACTGAATTTTGCACGCGCTGCCCGTAATCAAGGCAGGCCCGCGCCACACGCCGCAACCGCCGACGTCCCTCGCACGTCTCGGTATTCACATCATAAGTCACCAGCATCAACATCCCGCCCTACTTCCAGAAAAATCCTGGATAGCCGTCCAAATCTCCCCGTAGATGCCGTGCCAAGAGCTGCGCCTGGAAATAAGCAACGAGGCCAAGCGGCATCGCCTCGTCCAGAAAAGGATGGCGCAACTCATCCCGCTTGCGCTCCTGCCAGGCGATCAGGACATCCTTACGGGCGGCGTCCGTCAGCCGCACGCCTCCGGCTTCCTCCATTATGAAATCCTTGGTGCGAATCTGGCCACGATTGACCATGCTCAAGGCTAGCCGGTCCGCCAGCACCGGCCGAAGCTCCTCCATCAGGTCAAGCGCCAATCCCGCACGCCCTGGCCGGTCGGAGTGCAGGAATCCGACCTGCGGGTCCATCCCATGGGCCTCCAGCGCCGCGCGGCAATCATGCCCAAGCATGGCATAGAGGAACGACAGCAGGGCATTCATCCGATCGAGTGGTGGCCGCCGCGAACGGCCGCCGAAGCGAAAGCCAGGATCGTCGCTGCGGATTAGGTGGTTGAAGACGCTGAAATACCAGGCCGCCACCTCGCCCTCGATCCCCCGCAGTCCGTCCACCTCGGCGACCGACAACGCCCGGCGCGCGGCATGCCCCAAACGCTGCTCCGCATCCATCAGCGCCTGCCGTGCCGGCTCCGGCATCCCGTCGCCATGATCGCGTAGCGCGCGTAGCAATACGGTGCGCTGATTGGCCGCCTTGGCCACGACGATGCCGCGCACGATCGCCACGCGGCGCACGTCATCATCCGCCGCGCGATACTGCGTGCGTCGCAGCAGCACATTGCCGCTGCGCGCGCCCTCTATCCGCGCCAGGAACCGTCCGTTCGGATCGAGGTGTGACAGCGCGATCCCCGCCTCGGCGCAGGCTGCCATCAGTGCTGGCGAGCAGCCCGGCCGCCCGAAACTCACCACTCCCTCCAGCATGTGAAGCGGCACCCGCCCTTGTTCCACGCCCTCCAGTTCCACCACCAGATTGGCGCCGTCCTTGCGCAGCCAGGCCCCCTCGCTGGTGACGTAGATGGTGTTGAGCATCCTCCGCATGGCAGCCCCCTAATCCTTCAACTGGGCCGCGATCCAACCGGCGACGCCTAGCGGCTTTCCCAGCCGCGCCGGCTGGCAGAGATCCTGCAGTGAACACTGCCGGCACGCCGGCCCAGGCACGGGTCGCGGTGTGTGGAATGCAACGATGTTGCCGCGGGCCTCCTGCGCCACCTGGGCAGTCAGCGCGCGCAGTTCAGCATCGAAGCGGATAACGACGCGGCGGCGTGTGGTGCCGTAATACAGTGCGCCCTCCGGCACCGGTATGCCGAACATCTCCTCCAGGCAAATCGCCTGGGCACAGAGCTGCACTTCATCGGCCCGATGCACCTTCGGCTTGCCGCGCTTGTATTCCACCGGAAAGGGCTGCGGCGGCTGGCCGCGGAATTCCACGGCATCGGCCTTGCCGATGACACCGAGCGCGATGGAGCGCAGCGCGATCCCGCGGGCGACGCGCAGGCCAGGCCGCGTCTCCGCTCGCCCTGCATCCACCTTTTCATGCAGCAGGCGGCCCTCGGCGGTCGCCGCATCCTCGGCCCAGAGCCTCTCCACATGGATCAGCGCGCATTGCCGCGGGCAGAATAAATGGTGCTGCAGGGCCGAGATGGGGATTAGCGAGTCTTCGGCCGCAGGATCTGGCGGCGGCCCGGCCACGCGGCCGGGCCTAGCGTTCGATCACCTCGATGCCCTCCGGAAGCGCTGTGCGGTCCACCGTAATGGCGTAGTCCGCGAAGCTGCGGGCGACCGGCCAGTTGTCGGTGCGCTCGTCGTTGATCGGGTAATGCACGCCCTTGTGCTGGCGCAGCGCCGCGACGCGATCGAACAGCGCATGCGCATGTGCATTGCCGAGCGCCCCCGCATGGCGGAAAATCACCAACTTGCGGGTCGTCATCTCGCCTCGCGCAGCAGAACGGTCGTGCTCGAACATGCTTCCGAGGGCTTCGAACAGTAATTCGAGGTCCGTTTCGGAAAAACCGGTGCCCTTGGTCGGATGGCTGGCAAGCGGCGCCGACACAAAACCATGCGCACGATACAGGCCATAGGGCACAATGTGTTTGCGGCCCATGGTGCGGCCCCCCTTGTCCTCCGCATCCTTCTCCGTGGTGGCGGCGAGGCGGGTGATGGAGATCTCCAGCGGCAGCACCGGCTCGACCGAGGTGGCAAAGGTGATTTGCACCGGGCCGCGTACCTGGCCGGCATTAACGCCGGTGGTCATGACCGCACCGAAGGTGCGGATGTCCCAAAAATTCGCGCACATCCACCGCGTGAGTTCGCGCGCCTTCGCATCTTCCTTCGGCAGCCGCTTTTGGTCATCGGCCTTGGTTATTTCCGGCATCACGGCAGCCCAGCCGCGCTTGTGCTCCAGATTCAGCGTGGCGCCATCGCGCATGTAGATCTCGTGCCCCGGCGTCTGCGGCCGGGCCAGGGCGACATAGTTCCGCACCTTGCGCTTCAGTGCCACGTCGGAAACCAGGCCGCGGTTGGTCTCGGGATCGAGGCGCGGCAGATTGCCGGCATCGGGATCGCCGTTCGGGTTGCCATTGGTCACATCGAAGAACAGCACGAATTCATGCCGGCGGGTTAGTGCGGCAGTGTCATGCATGGGATTCGCCCTCCTTGGCGTCTTGTTCTTCGACGATCTCATCTACCGGCTTGCCGCCGACCCTGGCGCGGCGCTGGTGGTAGTAGCCGATGACGAAACGGCCCTGTTCTTCCAACCGCAGTGAGCGCGGCAATCCGGGCGGCAGACTGCTCGGCAATCTGGTCCATCTCGCGTTCGATGAAGCCGCCTTTGCCGTCCTTGCGCAGCTTTGAGAGATGGTTCTGCATGCCGCGCAGCAGCAGCGGAAAGATGCTGGCGGGCGTGGCGGAGGCCGCACCGAAATAGCGGTCGCGGATGGTGGCGTTCACCTTGCCGAGCGCCATGCGCTGAGCGATTTCCGCCATGGCGAACATGCGGCCGAGTTGGTAGGCGGAACTCGGCTCCTCCCGGTTGAGGCTCACGGGTGGTATCTCCCTTGGGTCATTGAGTCGCGCCAGCACGGCGCGGATGGCGGCGGCGTGCCAACCGGTGGACGGATCGTCGCCGGCGCGCAGGCGGATCAGCGCGGCAGCGAGCA
This sequence comes from uncultured Alphaproteobacteria bacterium, assembly GCA_963709085.1. Lineage (GTDB taxonomy): Bacteria > Pseudomonadota > Alphaproteobacteria > Acetobacterales > Acetobacteraceae > Rhodovastum. Next base: position 11,977 of record CAVPVB010000004.1, on the reverse strand, counting down.
GGCTGCGCGGATAGGGTGCACCGGTCAGGACAGCGCGGGTGACTTCACCGGCGAGCATGGGCGGAACATTGTCGAATTTCTGCTGCAAGGCGGTGGTTTTCATTAGCAGCCAGTTGACCGCCGGCGGATTGCCGCGCCAGGGCAGCGGCTCGACCGACAGGTCGGCATAGTGCTGCGCCAGGCGCTGCGCGAATGCTTCGAATTGATCGGTTATCCAAAAGCGTAATGAAAGCCGCGCCGCATTTGGCGACAGGCCCAGGATGTGGAAGCGCACGCCTTCGGACAAGCGCGGGTCCAGGTCTCTGATCGGCCGCCCTTCGGCGAAGATGCGCAAAGCGTTGCGCAGCTCCGCGGTCTGCTGGGTGTCATGCGCCAGATTGCCGTTTTCTACCTCGATCGCCGGTGGGCTGAATAACTGAGAAAACCAGTCCTCGGCAGCCTTGGCGACTTCTTCGCTGGCATCGGCCCAGAACACCACCGTGGCATCGCCGATCGGCCGCGGCAGGCGGTTGGGGCTGGATCGCTCCAGCAGGCCATTGAGTGCCGCCCCGTATCTGGCAGCGGCATCCTTGCTGACAGGTGCGTTTGAACCGTCACCTGGCTTGTTATAGGAGGTGAAGGCAGTCGCATTGAACGAGACGAGATATGCGCCGGCTGTTTGTGCGCCTTCGACATTCTTGACAATGGGATGCCCACTCTCGAGCGAGCCGGTTCGTCCGGTCACGAGGCACATGATTTCTGTTGCGTTCGGATCCTTCAGGCTTTCGATCCATCGCGCGCGCAGCGCCGGCACCTCGTGCAGGTAGAGCCTGCTCGTCTTCCATGCGGAAAACAAACGAGGCATCAACCATTTCAGCTGTGAAGGGTGGTTCCTGAAAGCGTGCAGGCTTCCAGGCGTCCAGGAAGGCTAGGAAGCTCTGGACATGTTTGCCGGGAATACCGGCGAGCATCTCGCGCTGGAAGGTCTGGAAGGTTTTGTGTTCCTCGGCTAGGCGCTTGCTCTTGCCGCCGTCAACGCCAAATGCGTAAGCGGTTTTGTCCCAAAGGAAATTACCCTGGATGTTCGATGTTCGCTTCGGCCTGGGAACGCTGAGGCGTCTTGGAACAAGACGACGGCCGGACATGACGCGTAGATCAAGCACATCCCTGACTGAGCCATTCATGTTGAAGGACAGGGCGTAGCTGATGTTTTCGCGCGTGAAGCCAAGATCCTCCGCTTCGCCACGCGCCGCCATCCGGTCGTAGTAGCGGTCGAGTGATTGCAGCAGGCTCATTCCGCCACGCCCTCCGCTTGGCATGCTTGCACGTCCAGCACGCCATCAACGATGCGCGCACGGAAAAAGCGCGATGTCGCACCGCCTGCATGGTCAATGTCGTGCAGCATCCAGCCGAGATCCTGGTTGCGCTGGTCCAGCGGCAACTCGTTCTTCGGCAACGGCGCCCCCTCGGGGATCAGCGCGAAATCCGCGGCGAACTCGCGCGTACCAAGACAAGGGCGGTGGAAGCACTGGCCGGCTGCGGCGCGGCGGTTGAACATGGCGATGTGCTTGGCCGCCGTATCCTCTACGCCAGCCCGTGGCGTCAGTACAAAATGCGCTTCGATCACATAGGCCACATTCACCAGCAGGGTCGTGGCGCGCTGCTGGCGCACGTCTTCCATCACCAGGCCGAGGCCTGCGGTGGAGCTGGCACGCATCGCGCTGGCGGCGCTACTGCTACTGGCCTTGGCGCTGACCTCGTTGCGCCGGAATGATTGAAAACGGATCGGCTTCAGAATATGGATGCGGTCGACCACCCAGAGTAGGGCTGGCTTCCAGTGGATTGCTTCAAGCAGGCCGCGTGCGGCCGAGGGGGGCATCACGTCATAGGAAACGCGCTCCACTTTCATTTCTGGCCTGGTGAAGCAGGCCCGCGCGCCCCACACATGGAGCTTGACGCCGAAGCCCATGATCATGCCCCCCGGACAGCATTGGCCCAACCAGGACCTGCCGCCATCAGCATGGCGGCAGGTCCATAGCGGGAACTATTCCCCAAGCGCGCCGATGTTTCGATCCACGCCGGTTTGAGAACCGACGACAAACCGGCGCACCAGGCTGGTGGATCGGCCTCTGTCAATCGCGGCAATGGCGTTTCAACCCAAACATGCTCGCGACTTTCAAGCATCATATGAAATGTTAGCATATCATGGATCGGAAACCGGATCAACAGGCTTCCACAAGCGCTCCGATGAAGCAAAGATAGCAGCATCCCGTCACAGCACATTGCTCTCCGTAGCCCGCAGCCCCAGCGCCGTCAGGTCGATGCCCGTTTCCGGACGGTAATGCGCCATGTCCTCAAAGGTGAGCAGCCCGTTCCCTAGCACCGGATGCACCGCCCGCAGCACGCCCAGCGCCAGCCAGGCGCCCCGTGCCTGGCGCGGGATCGAAACCGTATAGGGCTGCAACCTGCGCAGATGTCCCGCCATCGGCCGCTCGGCGCCGCCGATTTCCCGCAGGAGGCCCACCGCCGTCGCATCCCATGGCACGATGACCGGGTCCATCACCTCGTCGATCATGTGAAACGCCTCGGCTAGGCTACGGAAGGGGAAGCTCCAGGCCGCGGCACGCTCGGCGAGCGCCGTCAGCACGCCAGGGCGACCACCCACCACCGCCGCGTCCAGCGCGGCTGCGCCCTTCTGCCAGTACAGTTCCTGGAAATAGGCGCGCACCGCATCCAACCCGAGCAGGTCATCATGACCGCGCAGCACCGGCCGCGTGGCCTGCCAGAAGGCTTCCAGCGCGCGCGGCGGCTTCGCCTCCGCAGGTTCGAATACAACGGTGCGACCCATCGGCAGGCGGCCATTGCGGTTGCAACGGCCCGCCGCCTGGGCGATGGAATCGAGCCCCGCCGCCGCACGCCAAACCTCCGGCACGTCAAGATCAACTCCCGCCTCGATGAGTGATGTCGAAACGATCCGTGCCGGCTGCCCGTTCTCCAGACGCTGCCGCACCTCCTCCAGCACCTGCCGCCGATGCTTCGGCACCATCAGCGTGCTGAGATGGATCGCGCCAGGCAGACCGCCTATCGCCTCATAGAGTGTCCGCGCATGGGCGCGGCTGTTGACGATGCACAACATCTGCGGCTGTTGCGCGAAACGCGCCGCCACCACGGCATCGACTGCCGGCTCCGGCAGCACTTCCACCCGCACCCGTTTGAGCGCCGAATAGAGCGCCTTGGGATTCGGCGCGATCTCGTGAGTTCTCATCAATGCGGAAGCCGCCCTTGAATCCGTCCGTCTCACGCAGCGCCGGCTGGGTAGCGGTGCAAAGCACGACGGTGGCGCCGTAGTTGCGTGCCAGTTCCTCAATCGCCGCCATGCACGGGCGCAGCAAATGAATCGGCAAGGCCTGCGCCTCATCCAGCACGATCACCGAGCGCGCTAGGTTGTGCAGCTTGCGGCAGCGCGCGGTACGGTTGGCGAACAGACTTTCAAAGAACTGCACGGCAGTAGTGACCACCACCGGCACATCCCAATTTTCTGATGCCCGCCGCAGTTTTCGCAACCCGCTAGGGCCTTCCTCCGCATCGTCTTCCTCGCGCCAGTCGAAATTGGCGTGGTGCTCTAGCACGTCGTCCACTGTCGCCAGTGCCGTGCGGAACACGCCCGCGGTTTGTTCGATAATCGAGGTGAAGGGGGCTACATGGATGACGCGCCGCAGCCCGTGCCGCGCCGCATGCTCCAACGCGAAAGACAGGGAGGCCAGGGTCTTGCCACCACCCGTTGGTACTGTCAGCGTGAACAACCCAGGCGGGACCTCGGCCTTAGCCACCGCCGCGGCCAGCACCGCGGAACGTAGCGCGGAGACTGGGTCCGAGCCGCGCCCGTCGATCGTTGCCATATGGGCGCGCAGTTGATCGCGCAATGTGGCGATGTCGGCATGGCCGGCCCGTGGCGTTGTCTGGCCAGCGGCGCGATCGTAGAAGGTTTCAGTCTCAAGAAAATCAGCATCGACTAGGCAGGAGAACAGCATCCGCGTCAGAAATGCCTGGGCAAAACCAGAATGCCGTCCCGGCGCCCATGCATGTGGACGCAGGGATGGGGCCGGCGGTAGCCGACCCGCCTGGCTGCGCCATGCAGCATAGGGTTCAATGAACCGGTCCTGCGACAGCCGCCGGTCAAGCCCATCGGCATCGTCCAACCCAGCATGATGCCCCGCGATGATGCAGGCCAGCATACGGCCGAGTAGACCGGGAAAGGCAGCCACCGCCTCCCGTGCTCCCGCCGTCGAGTGGTCCGGCCCCTTCGGTCCTCCCGTCTCCGCCCGCGGCTGTGCGATATAGGCTTGAAAGGCTACGGAGGCCTTGCCGACATCATGCAACAACCCTGCCGCCCGCGCGGCATCGGCCCAACCAAAAACATCGGCGAAGCATCCGGCTCGGTTGGAAACAGCAGCGAGGTGTTCCGAGAGTGGCTCCCACATGTCGGTGGGATGCCCCTGAATGGAATGCGCGTACATCGAAACTCGGTTTCAATTACACAATAAAAATAACATGATGTCTGTGTGCTGCACAATGCCCCGTCGTGTCCCGGTTTGTGGTTTGGCACGTCCTATTCGGTGCGCGCAAACGGCGCGGTTCGCCAATACGACGCTAAGGTCGGGCGTTCGAGGAACTTAAGCGACGCAGCGTCGCTCGGAACCGGTTAACGGAGGTTCGCTGGCCGGTTCGCTTTTAGGTTCGTTGGAAATTAGTACCTGAGTTCGTATAAGCGAACCCGCGTCGGTTGCCGCCCCCGCTACGGTCCCTGTGTCCAACGAAGGAGACAGGACATGGACGACTCGAGTGACGGCGGCATTGGCCAGGAGATCGAGAAGTTGAAAAACAGCGTCGCGGACATCCTGGAACGGCAGAAGCCGAAGCTCCGCGCGGACGCCCGCGCCATCCAGGAGAAGATCGGAGGCGCCTCCATGCTGCTGAGCGCGAGGGACGCGCGTCGCATGGCAGCCAATCTCCACGGGATCCTGGGGGATGTGTGCTCGCCCGGACGGACCGGCTTGCCCATCACGAGGTCAGCCATTGTCGAGAAGGCGGGGATGGCAGATGCCGATGGCAAGAGCCGCCCGCTCTACGCCTACACCTTGCCGCCGGGGCTGGAGAGCGAAGCGGGGGAGAAGCGGAAAGCGCGGATCGTCCGGAGGCCCGAGAACTACCTAAAGCTGACCAAGGCCGCGGCCGCCCTCGGCGGCCATGACGAGGACAGCTTGGTCATCCGGCTGGTTGAGGGAACCTCGCTGGCCCAGGGACTGGCCGACCTTCCCGAGGATGTCCAGCCGGACCACCTCGACATGCTGACACATGCCCTCCGGGGCGAGACGCGCCGTATCGTCTCGGTCCTGGGCCTGGACTGGTACTTCAGCAAGGTCGACCGCCAATGCCTGGTCGAGATGGGCGATGAATGGCTGACGAACCAGTCCGATCCAGAGTTCGTGGCCGCGCTGCCCACGGTATGGCTGTGGACGGACGAGTTGGCAGAGTTCGAAGGCATCTGGGAACCCCGGTCGGCAGACGGGACGCGGATGGAACCGGAACCCCGCACGGCGCTCATCTGCTCGCGCGTCGGCATCACCATCGCGCCCTTCGGCCACGACCGCGGCATCGTTCCATGTCTCTTCCGGAGGTGGGCCACGGTTCTTGTCGGCCCCAGGCACGAAAAGCCATCGATACCGCCCGGAAACCTCAGCCTCCTCCGCCTCGACTTGTATCCGCGCATCCTGCTGCCCACGCCTGGTGGACATGGCTCCGACCGCATCGTCGGCCGCCGTGGGGTTTTCCGCATCGCAGATCGCAAAGCGCTAGCTCGAATCATCCAGAGCTTCGAGCGCTACAACGACGATGAGTTCACCGAGGTGACGCCATCAGCGCTGGCCGCGGCGTTGGAGGAGCGCGGACCCGATGTCGATTGCGTGGATGGCGACATGCTCCAATGCGTCCCGGAAGCGTACACGAAGGCTCCTCCGAACACGAGAATGGGCCGTCTGGAGGCGGCACTGATTTATGGATGCGGAGACAGTCCGTATCCGAAAGCGACCCTTGGGGCGCACTTGGAAGCCAGTGCTGCGCCATCCGTGGAGAGCCTCAGGCGCTGGGTGGCTGCTGAGGAAACCAAGATTGGCGCGGTCCTGTCGCGCATGGCATCGTGGGGCGCCTGAGCTGTGCCGCCGGATGATGACCAGCCCGACCATCACCACCCGCCGCCCCGTCAGCGCTGCCGACCTGGTGAGCACCGCCGATCTGCGCGACGCGGCTCTGGACGCGCTCGCAGGCATGACCGCCACGACGCTGGCAGGTATCCAGGCGCGCGGAAGGGTGCTGCAATGGTTCGCCGACGGTGACGGATTGCAGGATGAGGTTCCCGAGGGGATCGTACGTGACATTCTGCGCGATCTGGCCGCGCTGGGCGTCGCGCCAGCACTGGTCTGACCGACAACCGCCAAACGATGCAGCAAGGCCCTGGGGTTCGCCCTGGGGCCTTTGCAGTCATGTCACCAGGGGCAATTTGGGCACAGAGGCGACCAAACCCTTAAAAATCCTAACTTTTTCAGCGGCTCCTTATCGAAAGAGCCCTTGGTGACACGAATGTTGGGTCTACGCCGTCTAGCTATTACATAGCCTCAACCAACGACCATTCATGCCCGCAGCCATCAGCAAGGCACCTTATCAAGATGCGGGAGGGGTTATTGTCGTCTACGTAAGCATGGTCATCTCCACACTTAGGGCACGGGCTGCCGCCGACGATTCCCTGAAGGTCTTTTTGTTCCGATTCTTCGATTTCGATCTCTTCCATATCAGTCTCCTTGCATCCGCTCCGTGCCAGGTGTGGCAACCGGAACGGTAGGCGCAAGGGCCGGTGCTGTCACTGCCCCCTTCCGAACACGCTTGTAAGCCAAAACCATCGAAATTTTTGAAAGTAATACAACTCAATAACTTAGGCGGAGTTGGTTGGTTGGCCTCTCACGGCGAGTGCCAGGCATTGAGGGGACCATCCCAATCAACTTTCCCGAAAACGATGCTTGGCAAGCGCCTGCTGACGCCCTGCCGGCCGTAGTTTTCCGTCACCGAGGTCCAGCAACTTTCCCGAACCTACCCCTTCAAGACTGCGGCGGAGGACCAAAGGGGAGAAAGTCAGGGCGCCACACAACCCGCTTCTTTGGTGCGCGGACACCGGCTTGATCCTGCTGCTGACTGAGATTCGCCTCATGGGTTTCTCCTGAAACCGTGTCGACGACGGCGATGTCGGTGACCACGCTTCCGACTACAAACGATGTTTGGGAGAACGATCCAGACGACGCTGGCGAAGCCACAGACACAGCCGGCGGCAGATCAACTGGTACATAAGTTGAGAGGAGCCCATTTTGATCAAGCCATTGCAGACCGAGGCTGAGGCTATATAACCCTGTCGTAAAGACAACAGTTCGGCTTAGCATCACCACTATCCTTTGTGTTTTCGGCAGCTTAGTCGATTTCAGGGCGAAAGTGGGTGGTCTCTTTGCCGCATTCAAGCTGCTGGGGTTTCGTAATGGCAGCTACGCTGGCGCTGCACCCTTCCCGAGCAATGCCGCTATCACCGGCCCTCGGCGTTGCCGGATAGCGTCCAGAGCTGCCCGTGCCTCGGCTGCGTCAATGGTGGGGGTGACCGGTTGGTGCTGCTGGGGCTGCATAGACGGCCGCAGAAAGGAAGATTGAGTAGAGGGATTCCCTACTCGGCAAGCTTTGTGGTCATAGGCGATCGCGCCCGGATCGGCCGGCATCTGGAAGCTGTACAGGTTCGGCCCCTGCCGCTTTGCGCCATGGAAGCCGGCCGGATTGGGCACCCACGTCTGCACCCACGCCAGCAAGCCGGCTGCCGCCAGTAGCGCCAGGGCGGTGCCCACGGTGCCCACGGACAGGCCGGTGCGTGCCGCCAGCGTGGCATGGCTGGGGAAGGCCCGGCCGGTGCCGGCGGCAAAGTCTAGAAGCCGCTGGCCTACCGCCAGATGGTTGTAGGTGACCTTCTTCGGCCCGTCGGCCGGGTCGACCACGAACGCGGCGCCGCGCCGGACAAGCAGCTCGGCACGCCAGCGCCAGGCGGTGCGCTGCTCCCGGTCGGTGGGGTGGATGGTGGGCATAGCTGGTCATCCTCGGCATGCGCCAAGGCCCGGAGAGGGTCGCGCCGGGCAAGCCGATCCCGTTCCCCCGAAAGGGGGTTGCAAAACGGTGCCGAGTTAGAGGATGCTGGGGTTCTCAGGTCGCCAGCATCCCCGGCCCCCGGCCGGATCAGTTTCCAGGCCCGCCCCTCAAAGGCGGGCCTTCGACGTCTTAGGGTTCTGGGTTTTGGTCAGTCCTCTGAGACTCGCCGCGAACGATACGGCATCTGGCAAGTTGTCACATTTGAACGCATGATGGGAAGCGTCGGACTTCGGGGCCTTTTGGGAAAATGCTTGAAACTCCTCACCGTCCGCCCGATCCTACGGATATGGAAGCGCGCATCGAGCGGCTTGAAGCGGATATGGGCGACCTCAAGGTCATCTTGGGGCGCTTGGAACCGGCGATCAGCCGCATCGCCGATTCCCAGCAAAGGCTTGCCGCCGATGTGCAGAAGGTTGCCCTCGACGTGGCCGAGTTGAAGGGCCGCCTCTCGCAACTGCCCACAACCGTACAGATGATCGGCTTCGTGCTGGCGGTGTTGATCGCGGGCGGCGTACTGAAGCACTTCCTCGGCTAACCCAAGCCGACACCGAGCTGCAGAAAGGCCCCAGATCACCCCGGGGCCTTCGTCGTCATGGGCCGGCGCAGATCGTCCTCATGCCGCGGCGTCTGGCCAGAAGGCGTCGTCCAGCGCCAGGTCGAACGACCACGGGCACTCGGCCGGGAAGGTGGCAGCCGGCAGGTCGGTTTCACCGGCGGCGTTGCGCCGCGCCCATCGGTAGGCATCGGTCACCGCCTCGGGCAACTTCGCCTTCAGGCCCGGGTTGTCCGCCATGTGCCGCTGCAGCGCGTCTCGGTTGTTCTCGATCGACAGGCGCCAGCTTTTCCCGCGGCGTTCCGGCTGGAACTGCCACTTCAGCAGATGCAGCAGCAGGACGCCGAGCCGACTGGTCAGCTCATGCTTTTCGCGGCGCCCCATGCTCTCGATTTCCTCGGCGATGTGCTCAATATCGGCAGCCGACAGGTTGCCGGCGCGGAGGAGTGCCGCCTGTTCGTTGGCCCAACCATAAAAGTCACGTTCGTACAGGTCGCTCATGGTGCCCCTTCAGCGATCCCCACGGTCGCTTTCCTCTTTTTTGCGGCGTCATCCCGCGCATGGGCTATGGACGCTGCCAATTGCTCGACAAGCGGGACATTTATGAAGGCCGCGGCCAATGCTTCGGTGTGTGATGTAACTCTTGATCCTTTCACAGAATTGCACGTCTGGCATGAAGCAATCAGGTTCCTTGGATGATTACTGCCACCGAACCGTTTTGGCTTAAGGTGATCAACTCCGTTTGCAGGGTTTCCACAATAGAAACATCTAGCGTCGTAAACGGCTAGCACCGCTGCATTTACCGCAGCACGATTTGCATTCGTGGATCGGTTGCTCATGCTTATGCCGCAGCCCCCAGCCCGCGCCGGCGGGACACGGGCGGATTGATGTCGGCATCGGGCACGGCATAGCCAGCCTGTGCCATCAAGCCCGCCAGGAAACGGCGTAGCCCGCCTTGCTTGGCTGCCTCGGTGGCCAACAGGTTGGCGAATTCCTCCGTCGCCTTGAAGTTGATCTGCACGACGGGGGGTGCCCGCCGTGATGCAGGTGGCGGCACAGCGGGCGCGGGGGCCGGCGCGGTAGTCAACGGCAAGGCTGCAACGCCTTGTGCGATGCGGGCCGCATCGGCGGCGGCGGGCCTGGGTCGGAAGGTCATGCGGCGGTCTCCGTAATCTGGCTATCCGGCAAGTTGCGGCTATCCGGCAAGATGGGGATAGCTCCCTTTCCTGCTAGTTCTTCGATGATGGCGTCGGCAGACAGCCCGATGCGGCCGGTAGTGGGCACCTCTCCCGAGTAGCTGACTTTCCCGAACGCGGAGAGGTCGGGGAGGAAGTGCGCCAACGTCGGGACGCCGGCGGCAGCGAGGTCTGCCAGGGCGGCGCGCTCGACCAGCCCGCGCGGGTTCCAGCGCGTGAGGATGACGCTGACCGGGATGTCGCGCCGGGCGCCCTTCGCCATGCCAGCCGTCTGCCGCGCCGTCTTGATCGCCTCGATGACGGACCCCCGGTCGGGCATGCAGGGGACCAGCACATGGTCGGACGTGGCGATGGCGGTCGCGGCGGTGAGATTCTCGAAGCCGGCGGTGTCGATCAGCACGACGTCGTGCGTCTCGGCTGCCGCCTGGGCGGTATCGACCACTTCGAGGTGCCGGATTTCGGATAGGCAGGTGATCGGCGGACCTTCATAGGCGGTGTGCCAGATCGCGAAGGTCTGGTTTCGGTCGGCGTCGATGACTGCCACCCGATAGCCGTGCGCAGCGAGGTTGGCGCCCAGGCAGGTTGTAACCGCCGTTTTCCCGCCGCCCCCCTTCGATGTCGCGATGGTCAGGATGCTTCCCACGTAGAGCCCTTTCCCGGTATCCGGGAAGATACGCTATCAGGAAAGCCAGATTACCGGCAAGCAGGCTATCTGGCCTTTCTGGATAGCCTCGTTCGCCTATCCCGACACGAACCCGGCCGGTCCACCGACACGGCCCTGGCCGGTCCACCATCCGCCAGGCGGCCGGGGGCGGCACCTCCGCCACCCACGCCAGCCGGCCGGGGGAGCGGCGCCTCCAGAAGATGCTGCCGAGAGGTTCATCGCCGCGGTTGGCGTTGCCCCCGCCACATCGCCGGAGCTTGCCGGGACCGCCCGCAGAAAGCCGGCCATGATCAGGTTCGCCTCGGCCTCGTTGGCGCGCATCGACCGGGCGGCGCGGCGGCTCCAGATCGGCATGGGTCCAATTTGTGCTGAACCAGGCGCTCGATTCCGAGGATGGGCAGCCTTTATCTTGACCCGCCTCGCCGCAGGAAGGGGGCCAGCGCCAATTCGATGCGACATAAGTATAGACTGGCCGTGGGTGGCCAGTAGTGGCCGGCGGGTGACCCGATAACAAGTGGTTGCGATGTAGTTGCCAATTCGAAGCGGGCTGGACTTGATCTACCCGTGTGTGCGACGGTGCCCGATCGCTCGGCATGGTGCCGGGATTCGCGAGGATACGATGGACCGCAAATAGCGACGGGGCCGCCTGATAGGGCGACCCCGCTTCCCGTGAGGGATGGATGGATGTGTGAGAACTCCATTCAACCCGACAGTTTGGCTTCGGTCAAGCGGCACCTTTTGCCGCAACGGGAACGTGTGCCCTGATGCCGGCGGCCCCTGGCTCAACCAGGGAGTGACCAGCCGTGTCCAGCCTCAAAACCTCTGCGACCATCCGGCCCACTGACCGCGAGCAACGCGGCGCCTGGCGCTGGCGGGCCGAACTGCTGGTGCGCCGCGGCGACGAGATCCACCAACCACGGCCAACCCATCCCGCTCAGCAGCATCCGACCATCAGTCGGTGCGGAGTCGTGTCTGCATGGCCATGCGCAGAAAGCGAAGAAACCAAAAAAACGGCACGCCCCATGATGTCGTGACGCGATTCTCCAGCATCGAAAACATCAATCGCGAGGGTCTGCCCGCCATGGAATCCACCGACGCCACCGCCGTCCTGCCGCCGAGCCTGGTCGTCACCGAAGCCGCGCGCAGGCTCGGCATAACCGCGCCGACCGCATGGGCGCTGGTAGAAAAGAAGGAACTGGCTGGCTTCCGAACTCGGCGCCCGCCGCTTCGTCACCGAGGCCAGCCTCGTCGCGCTGGTGGACCGCATCCGCGCCGCCACCACCGCGCCCGTGCAGGCCGCCGCATAGCCCCGAAATAGAAAGCCCGCGCACCCCCAAACCTTGGCCGGGGAGGGATGGG
>CAVPVB010000003.1:0-26677 GCA_963709085.1 uncultured Alphaproteobacteria bacterium | reverse complement strand
CCGCCGCTCGGGCCAGACGCCAGCAGGTCAACCGCCCAGGCGGCGGTGTCTGGCGTCTGCTGAGAACAAGTCGCCCAAGAACCGCTCGAAGAGTTCCGGCGGCAGCATGGTCCGCCTCTCGGTCCGATCCACTCTGCCGCGGACCGTGTGCAGTCCCCGCGCGCCGAGACAGCAAGCTATCCTACGTTCTGGGGTGCGATTCCCTGCTACTTTCCCAGGCCGCCGCTGAGGCGCTGCAGTCTACAAGCGCGAGGACACACCCAACGATACAACCCGGGGTCTATCGCTGCATCAACGCGGATCCTTTCTGCAAATTGTCTGCAATCACCCTGAAACGTTGCCGAACAAGTATTATCGCCGCATCATAGCGTTCGCAGAACTTCAAATTCCAACGCGAACGAGTTAAGTAGCAAGACTTAAGGCTGACAGAAAGATCGCACTATGGCACGTCGTGGCGGCGGATCGCTGGTGCTAGGTATGACGGTCGCTCTTTTGGTGTCGGCCGGACAAGGCCGGGCACAACACATCACGGTGGATGGCCGGCTATCAGCGGCTCAGACGTTGACTGGGCCGAACTACGCGATCGGCGCCAACCTCGGCCGCCAGGTGGGCGGCAACCTGTTTCACAGCTTCGGCGCATTCAGCTTAACGACCGGTGAGACCGCGACGTTCAGCGGCCCCAGTCGGTGACAAATGTGATCGGCCGGGTCACCGGCGGCACGGCGTCATCGATCAACGGCACGGTCGGATCGACCATCCAGGGTGCCAATGTCTATCTCATCAACCCCGCGGGGGTGTTGTTCGGACCGAACGCACAGGTCAACGTTTCCGGCAGCTTTCATGCCAGTCACGGCGGATTACCTGAAGACGTCGGACGGCGGCCCGTTTTCAGGCGACCAATCCGAACGCCAGCACACTGACGTCCGCCCCGCCCCAGGCCTTCGGCTTTCTGACGCCGCATCCGCAACCGATCGCTGCCACCGGCAGCACCTTGGGTCCGGTCTCCGGCTCAATCGGGCTGGTCGGCGGCCCGGTCACTGTGACCGGATCAACCCTGCTGGCGCCAGCAGGCCGGATACACATCGTGAGCGCGGCCGGCGCCGGCGAGGTGCCGGTTGATCCGCGCACCGGACCGGCGGCCACCGTGACGAGCTTCGGCAACGTCGCGATCACCCAGGGCACCCTGCTCGACGTGAGCGACCCGACCAACCGGGGCAGCGGCGGCAGCGTCCTGATCCGCGCCAGCGCGCTGACTGTCGATGCAAGCGAGATCGATGCCGATAATTTTGGTGCCGGAAACGGCGGCAGGATCGTTTTGCACGGCGATGACCAGGTGACTGTGACAGACGGCGCCTATGTCCACGCTATGGCAATGGCGTCTGGTCAGGGTGCCGGTATCACGATGCGGACAGCCTCAGGCGGGTCCGTGACGATCGATGGTTCGACCGTGCTGGCGGGAAGCATGGCTGCCGGTGATGGCGGCATCGTCGATATCGCTGCGCCGGTGGTGACGGTGCGGGATGGGGCCGCCTTCGTCGGTACAGCCAAGGTGCCGGCTCAGGCGGCGACATCGTGATTGCCGCCCCCAGCACACTGACGGTTGATGGCACGAACCCGGGTGCCGGCGTTCCCAGCCAGATATCGAACGGCAGTTTTGGCCCGGCCGAGGGCGGCAATATCATCATCAGGGCCGGGAACGTGGCGCTGGCCGGGGACGCTCTTGTCGGATCAGCTGCCAGCGGTGCCGGTGGCGGCGGCAAGGTGACGATCGACAGCAGCGGGGACATCGCGATCGATGGCTCTCTGGCCCAATTGACCGGTGCTGGTGTCTTTGCTCAGACCTCCGGTTCGGGAAACGCCGGTTCGATCATCATGAACGCCCGGAACATCACCCTTCTGGATGGCGGTCAGGTCAATGCGGCGACAAGTGGTTCAGGCGCTGCCGGAGCGGTGCACCTCAGTGCCAGCGGCATGCTGCTGCTTGACGGAACCGGCCAGAATGCACTTGGCGCCCTTTCATCAATCGTCGCGGACAGCGGTACACCGGGCGGCGGCAACAGCGGCCTGGGGCCGGGCGGACCGATCACCATCAACGCTGAGAACATCACCCTGCGGGGTGACGCTTTCATCCGTTCTTACGCCTTTGGTGACGGGCCGGCCGGAGCTGTGACCCTAAATGCCGCCGCCAGCATCACCCTGGACGGCACTCTGGCCACGGTCAGCGGCGCGTTCGTCAGTGCCGGGACACAAGGTTCGGGCAATGCGGGTCTGGTAACCATGAACGCGCAGACCATCGGGCTGGCGGGCGTCGCAGACATCGATACCGACACGTTCGGAACCGGCGCCAGCGGCACGGTGCAGATGACTGCCACCGGCATGCTGCTGGTGGATGGCACGGGCCAGAATGCATTTGGCAGTCCCACCTACATATCCTCCGGCGATAAATATTCCGGATCCGGTCCGTCCGGCTTCGTCGTGATCAGTGCCGGAACAGTTGCATTGCGTGGCAGTGCCAGCATCAGCGCCGACAACACGGGCGACGGGAATGGCGGAGGTGTTACCGTCAATGCGGCCGGCAACCTGGTCATCGATGGTTCCCTCGCGGCGGCCGCCACCAGTGCTTACATCAGTGCCCAGACCGGCGGGGCGGGCAACGGTGGTTCCGTGCTGGTGACCGCGCAGAACATCACGCTGCGCAATGGCGGTCAGATCGATACTGATGACTTCGGCGCGGGCACCGGTGGCGATGTGACGGTGCACGCCCTCGTGTCATTGTTGCTTGACGGCAGTGGTCCGCAAATCGCCGCGACTTATATCAGTGCTGATTTAGGCGGAACCGGTAACGCCGGGTCGGTGAATGTCAGCGCCGGCACAATCGGCATTCTCAGCACGGCAACCATCTCGAGCAGCGTCTATGGATCCGGTCGCGGCGGCGACGTGTCGGTCACGGCACAAGGTGCTTTGCAGATTTCCGACCCCGCCGATGAGCCGTTTGGCACCGGCGTGTTTGCGCAAACCAATCCAGGCAGCACCGGCAATGCCGGCCGAATAACCGTGCAGGCGAACGAGATCGACATGACGACAGAAGGGGCAATTTCAAGCGCCTCACTGGGGACGGGCAATGCGGGTTCGATTGCGCTCACCGTCACCGGGCCGGTCCGGCTCGACGGGAGCGTTGGCGTGACCTCGGAAACCGCACCTGGAACAACCGGCGCGGCCGGCAACATCGCCATCAACGCTGGCGCCTTGACGATGAGCAATGGCGCGACAATCGTGTCCACTGATCAGGGGAGCGGCGCCGGTGGCAATGTGACACTGACCGCAAGCGGACCCGTGGCAATCAGCGGAGCGGCCACCGGCCTGTCCACGAACACGTCCGCTTCGGGAAATGCCGGCACACTGACAATCACGGCGCCATCCCTATCCTTGTCGGGTGGCGCTGAAATCAGTGGCAACACCTATGGGGCGGGTCAGGGGGGCAATGTGCTGGTCACCGTCAATGGCCCTCTGACCATCGATGGCGCCGGTGCACCGGGCGGTGGCACCGGGATATCGTCAGCCACGATGGGAGCCGGCGATGCCGGATCGGTCACGGTCCGCGCAGGCTCCATCCAGTTGCTGGACCTCGGCGGGATCAACGCGATCACCGACAGTTCAGGGAACGGTGGCGATGTTTCGGTCACCGCCACCGGAAACATTTCCATTTCCAACGCAACCAATATCCCGCTCGGCGCAGGCATCGCCGCACAAGCCAATCAGGGAAGTTCCGGCAACGCTGGCGAGGTTCAGGTCGTGGCCGACAGCCTTACAATTGGAGTAAGGCGCATCGCTATCCAGTGAAGCCGATGGTTCGGGCGCCGCGGGCGCGTCACCGTTGCCGTCTCGGGGCCGATCATTCTGGACGGGACCGGCAGCATGACCGGCCCTACCGCGATCACGAGCGCGGCCGGACAGTCCAGTCTCGGGTCAGGGGGCGCGGTCGTGGTGGACGGCGCCAGCGTGACGCTCTCAATGGCGCCCTGATCACCTCCAGCACACTCGGCGCCGGGCCAGGGGGCAGCGTTGTTGTTCGGTCGAGCGGACCGCTGCTGCTGGATGGCGCGGGCACATCGGTCGTCGCCTCGACACGGGTGCCGGCCCGGGGGGTCAGTCGCCGTTTCGGCCGCGCAGATCACGGTGCAAGGGGGCGCGCAGATCGCGAGTTCCGCATTCGGCCAAGGCCCCGGCGGCAGCGTCAGTGTCAACGCAACGGGTGACCTGACATTGACAGGGAACCGGCCGAGATCGCGGCAACGTCCGGATCGCTTGGCGATGCCGGCACGATCGCCGTGTCGGCGGCCGATCTGCAGATGGCGGGCGGGGCGAGTATCTCAACAGAGGCAGTACAGGCCAATGGCGGCGATATCGTCGTTTCGGTCGAGACCTGATGTACCTTCAGCAGAGCTCCGTCGTGACCACCGTCGATGGCGCGAAAGGCAATGGTGGCAACATCACTATCGGTGCCCGGTTCGTGGTTCTCGACGGCAGCCCATTCGGGCCGACGCCGTGGGAGGCAATGGCGGCAATATCGGCATCGCCGCCGGCAATTTATCCCTTCCCCCGACAGCGTCGTGGAAGCCTCCTCGGCCAAGGGTATCAGCGGCGACATCACGATCCGGGCCCCTCCGATACCGTTACAGCCGCGCTTGCGGATCTGGCGAGCCGGTTTCGTTCGCCCGTGGTCGACCGGATAGACTGCACCAGTGTGGTAGCGCGGACCGGGATCTCCAGCCTGACACAAGAGGGCGCGCCGCCGTG
This sequence comes from uncultured Alphaproteobacteria bacterium, assembly GCA_963709085.1. Lineage (GTDB taxonomy): Bacteria > Pseudomonadota > Alphaproteobacteria > Acetobacterales > Acetobacteraceae > Rhodovastum. The sequence goes on along the minus strand of CAVPVB010000003.1, from coordinate 21,880 downwards.
GCGGACGATGGCGATGGCCTGCGCACCAGGCGCTATTTTACCGGCCCTGTTGTCAGGGCGCATTCGGGACACAAGAAATGCCGGGCGGCGACGCCTTCGGTCTTTCCGTCCGTGTCCGACGCCACCTCCGTGTCAGGCGATCCCGGCCGCATGCCGCTGACGTCCGTCTTCCGGCCCTGATGGCGGCCATCCCTGCTAGGCTGAGCTCCTGCCGTTCGCGCGTTATGCGTCTCGCGCAAATGGCGCAACCCGGTTCGGGTCAGCAGGATCATCGTCTTCGGGTAATACAGTTCTCTCGCAAGCGGATATCGACAGGCGCTCGACGCCGTTCTTGTCCACCATCCGCGATCTCGATCTCGACGGCGACACGCTCGAGGAGTCTGCGCCGAGCCGATCACTGTTGCCTATATCGACTTAGGCTATATCGCCTCGGGAGCGCGTGGCACGGAGCCACCCTCACCGAACGGCAAGCTCACCATAATGTGGTCGAAGGATACCTGGTGGGATCGACGTCAGGTGGTCAGGCACGACGCGAGCAATGATCAAGATCAGGATGTGCCCAACGACCTTGCCTGCGCGATATGTGTGTGACCGGCTGGCTTTGCCGCCTGGTGGAATGCTGGGCGGCGATGTTGCACCAGGCGCGGAGGTGCACCCGCGCCGTGTCAGGGTCAGCCTGTGCAACAGAACGACGACCCTGGCGGAACGACCGCTCAGACATGAACGCGTTGCAGGTGCGTATCAGCGAGTTGTTGCAGGATCCCGATCATTGGCCGCCTCAACGTGGAGGTCGGTCCCGGCGGTGCTCCGGGGGAAGCGTAAATCGATACCAAGGTGGTCGAGAAGCCATGGTGGAATGTTTATGCCAGCCTCGCAAATGACCAGGCGCCGGATGTCGGCGCGATGCACTGCCGAGATCGGCGGCACGGTGCGTGACGTGGTCGATCCCGGGGACGCTTTGACACTCAGTTACGGCAGGACGGCGGGGGCCAACATCGGCAGTGTCAGATTTGAAACCCCGGTGACGCCGTACGACACCCGGATCGGGCTGTATGGCGCCTATAACGGGGCCGGCGTGGTGTCCGCCGCGTTCAGCGGTTTGGGGATCACCAGCGTCAATCGGTCAGCGGGCCTATCGGTGAGCCAGCCGCTGGGTACGGCACGTCGTCCATCGACGGGACGCAGACCGTCAGGACCCAGACCCTGACCGGCTTCCTGTCCTGGGACTACACGATCAGCGACCAGTCGCTCCTTGGCCAGCCGTTTTCGTTCTCACCGGGTTACGTCAACGGGCACGCGGAAGCGGCGGCGGTGCATGCCGGGCTGGAATGGTCCCACCATACGGCGGAGCAGAATACCGAGGTCCAGGTCATCAGTCTGCGCGCGACAGTCAGCCACGGACTGAACATGCTAGGCGCGACCAACCTGCCGAATGCGCCGAACGCGGATTTTAGCAGTCTCCTCGGGCAGGCGCAGTACGCAGTAGCATGGGGTGAATGGAAGCTGTTTGGCCGGGCCGCGGTGCAACTCAGTTCGCAATCGCTGTATTCCTTTGAGCAGGTTGCAATCGGCGGCCCCACGACGGTGCGTGGCTACGTCCAGAACGCTCTGATCCGAGACAGCGCGTTGATCGGATCGGTGGAGTTACGCAAGGCGGTCGGCCGGCTGGCGATCCCGCACTGGGACGACAACGATGGTGAGATCGATCTGGGAGTTCTTCTTGATGGCGGCGAAGGCTGGGATCACGGGGGTCCGGAACAAGGCACGCGCGGTATTTCCAGCGTTGGTCTGGGTTTGCAATGGGACTTGCACGCGGGGTTGGCAGCGCAGGTGTACCATGGCTACGGCTTGGTCCGGCCCCACGACACCGCGAATTTTCTCCAGCCGGTGTCGTTCGGCGTGAGCCTGGCCTTCTGATCATGTCACGCAATGGTCGTGCAATGGCAGCGCTACGGCGGCCGGCCCCATCACGTTCGGCCTCCCTGGGAAGGGCCTCGTATCTGGCCCTTGCCTTATTTGTCCTGCCCGCCACCGACCCAAGCGATGCGCAAGCCGTCACGTTCCACGATGGCGCATGGCTTGGAACGGGTGCTGACGCATGGCGTGCGGGAAACATCGTTGAGGTGATCCGGCGCTGGGGACCGGGTGTTCAAGTTTGCCGGGTGGACGACGCCGCGCAGACTGACATGGATGCGTTGGCGCGGCAGGGTGAAGCGTTGTCCGCCACGGGTCGGTTTCAATCCGCGGAGGCCGATCTGAAAGCCGGCCTGGCCAAAGCCCGCGAAATGCACCAGACCGCCATGGCGGCGGCCTTTGAAGGCGCTCTTGGCAACCTGGCCTTGCAAGCTCAGGACCCTGGCACGGCGTTGAGTTGGCTCGATCGGAGTATCGCGACTGCGCGAACCGCTGATGCCGTCGACATCCTTGCCGCGTCCACCAACAACAAGGGCAACGTGCTGGCCGCGACGGGCGATCCCGTTCGGGCCATCCAGACCTACCGTCAGGCGGCCGGATATGCCGCGACAGCCGCGGATTTGCCGCTTCAGGGGACCATTGCCGTCAATCTCGCCCGGGCGTGGCAGCAAACGGCGGAGGTGGCCCGGTCCGAGGGGAGGACTGGGGAGAGTGGTGCTGACATGCGAGAGGCCGGCTCCGAGTTGGCAGCGGCCGCTCGGATCACCAGTGCCCTGCCGCCCACGCGGGATCAGGTCGTCAGCCTGGTGGCTATTGCGCGGGCAGGTTTATCGATGCCGGGAGCCAACGGGGCGGATCTGGCTCTCATGGAAACGGTATCGCGGCAGGCTGTGGCGATCGCCAACCGGCTTGGCGGCATTCGCGAGCAGTCGCTGGCAGCCGGAACACTGGCGGACGTGCTGGAAGCCTCGGGCCAGCGGTCGGAGGCGGCAAGGCTGACCCGAAGCGCCATATGGACCGCGCAGCTTGTCGATGCGAAAGACCTGCTATGGCGGTGGGAATGGCTGAACGGCCGGCTCGCGGCCGCCGCGGGCGACCGTTTACGGGCCATCGGCGCCTACCGCCGCGCGGTCGAAACCCTGGGCGATGTTCGACTGAATTTGCCGGTGAATGGCTTCGGCGGACGGTCCTCCTTCCGGCACGATATTGGCCCACTCTACTTTGACCTCATTGACCAACAGCTTGCCGAAGCGGATCGTTCCGTCGATGACACATCGCGGCGCAACTTCCTGGCCGGTACACTGCGGACGATCGAGAGTTTCGAGTTGAGCGAGGTTGCCAACTTCTATCACGACCCATGCGTCAGGCCGCAGGAGCGGCTTCTGGCTCCGGATAGCGACTATATCGGGCCACACGATGCGATATTATATCCAATTATACGACCCGGTCATATCGATGTCGTGGTCAGTCTTCCCGGGGCCACACCGAAGGACCCACGCCGGCTGATACATCACCGCACCCCGGTCGTGCGATCGAGCGCTGATCTGGCGGTGCACCGATTGCGCGGCGAGCTTGAAGTGTTGCGGCAGAAGCCGGAAGAACCCGCGCGCCAGCTTTATGACTGGATCATCCGCCCGGTCTGGGACGAGATCGCCGCGGCGGGCGTGGACACATTGGTGGTGGTGCCGGATGGCGCGCTGCGCACGATCCCGTTCGCGGCCTTGCAGGACGGGAACCGGTTTATGATCGAGCGGCTGGCTGTCGTGACAGAGCCCAGTGTTACGCTGACCGGACGATATGCTGAGCAGACAGGCCCCGAACGCGTTCTGCTGTCCGGTACTTCCGAGGAAATAACCTATACCGAACCGCATCTGCGCCCATTGGCCAACGTGGACGAAGAGCTTGATGATCTGCTGAAGATCTATCCCAATGCGGATACGCTCAGAGACCGAAGTTTTACTGTCATGGCGCTGCGGAACGCGCTGCGGCAGGTATCGTATAATATCGTGCATATCGCCGCGCATGCGGTGTTTGGCGATACGCCGGAGGAGAGCCAGTTCTTTGCTGATGATGGGCCATTTTCTCTCAACATGCTGGAAGCGGCACTGCAGACGTCCCGGGTACAGGACAGGCCGCTCGACATGCTGGTGCTCAGTGCCTGTTCAACGGCGGACGGCAATGATCTCGCGGCGCTCGGTCTTGCCGGGATCGGTGTGAAGGCTGGCGCCCGCACCGCGATCGGCGCGTTGTGGTCGGTGGATGGTGACGTCGCCACTGACCTCATGCGGAGATTCTACCGCTATCTGGCGAACCCGTCGCTGACGAAGGCTAGAGCGTTTCAACTGGCGCAGCTTGATATCCTGCACCGGAAGCAACCCCGACAGCCCTACGCCTGGGCGCCTTTCCTGCTGATCGGCAGCGGACGCTGATGGGTGGTGGCGATTTGGCCGGATTGGTCGCACGCACGGTGCGGGACCGTCATTCATCCGCCCGGCGGGCAATCTGGATCTCCCGGTTGACCCACCGAAGCAGCACGAGTGTTGCGTCCGGGTCGTGCTGCTCGGCCTGGGCAAAAGCCGGATTGGCGGCGATCTGCGCGACCTCGGCCGAGGTCGGCCGGGCGCCGGCGCGCGATCCCGGGATACGGGTCCCGGTGGTAATCCGCTGCAATTCGATCAACACCTCTCGGGCGATGGCTGGATCGACCGGCGCCAGTTCCGCGACCACCGGGTTTTGCGCTATCAGCACCGATGGTTCGGTGGTGCCGGCTGGTTCATTTTGGGCCAGCAGTCGCGTGGCCGCGCCGGAGAAGGCGATGCAACCGAGGACGACTGCCAAAAACCGCCTGATCCCGCTGTCTGCGTTTCCGCCCATCCTCAACCGCCCCGGGCAACTGCCTGATATGTTATCATTCGCCACGCAGTGATGCCATCCGGGGCGGCAGCAGGGGTTCCTCCGGAAGAACGCGCGCTGCGCGATGCCTGGAAGCGGCACGTGGCTGGTGCGCGCCGCACGGCCGCGGCGGTCGATGCGTATGTGCGGGAGGCGTCGGCCTCGCTGGAGGCTGCCAGCCCGCAGGAGGCGCTCCGCCTGTTCCAGGCACAATGGCAGACCCTGCCGGACGAGAGGAAGTGGCCCAGGCGCTGCGCACCGGGGAGTACTGGCGCGAGCACGCTGCTTTGAGCGGTCATCGCCGGCGAGGCGAAGACCGCTGTCACCATCATCGATGACGGGCGGCGGTTCGCCGACAACCAGGCCGAGGCCTGGAATCGGCTTGGGCTTGCCCTCATCGTTCTTGGCCAGCCTGGAGAACGAACCGAACGCCTTGCTGGAGAGTGTGGCGGCTTCCCGTCCCGCTGGACCGGCCAAGCCGGCAGCTCGATGAGCCGAGGATCAGGATGACCTGGCGGCGGCTCTGTTGGAACTGGGTGCGCAGACGGGCGCGGAGCAAGCTCCTTTACGGGCTGAGCGGCTTGGCGAGGCCAAGGATATTCTTCAGTCTGTCTTGCAATCCCCCCGCCTGCCGCTGCCGGATCGTGCCAGGGCCGAAGACAATCTCGGCAACGTCCTCATGGAACTGGGCGGTGCCGACAATACGGCGCAAGCGTTCGCCGCCTATGAGCGCGCGCTGCGGGCCGGGGCAAGCCGGAGCCATCGCGATCGCATTCTCAACAACCGAGGGACAGCCTTTCTGGGGGTTGGCAACTTTGCGGAGGCTCACCGGGATTTCGCGGCTGCTCTTGCGGCACTGCCACCGGACGCGGCCGAAAACACGCCTCAGCTATGGAGCGGGCTGAAACACAACCAGGCGGAAGCGCTTCTGGGGTTGTGCCGTCAGCAGACAGGGCCAGAGAAAAAACAGTGGGGGACGGAGGCGATAAAGGCGTTTGAGGCAGCCCGGGAGAGGCGTGACCGGACGTGGAACGCGATGCTTTGGGTGTCAGCACGGTCAGTCTGGCCGGGGCTTTAGCGGTAATGGGCGAACTGCTGTGCGGCCTCGATACCGCCGCGGATCACATCGCCGGCCTCGTATACCTTCAGCCGGCCCGGTTTCTGAGCTTCGAGGCGTTGCCGACCCTGAACCTGAAAGACAAGAGCCTTGTCCACGGGGATCTACGTTATTGCAGATAGTATCAGCCGCAACCCAACCAAATTCGATAAATTATATGGGTTGGACGGCCGGGGTGTACTTCGGACGAAGCTGCTTGCCGTTCTGGACGACTCCGGTGTTTCCCCCGATAAACAAGCCGACGTGCTGGCCACGCTGGCCGGTGAACGCGTACCGGTGCGGGACCTGGAGTCGCCGGGGAATCGGTGACCGTGGGATATCGGCTGCTGCAGGACCTCGAGAAAGGCCGGCCGGCCGACCCGTCGCGCACAGCAGTCGGCGAGCAGGAGTCGTGGCCGTGCACTCGGCCATGACATCACCGGCCGGCGCGCCACCCGCCCCAGAAAGGCTGCCCGGCCCCTTCCCGGAGCTAACTCCTGGTCTGACATGGCCGACCGAAACCTACAGCGCCTCACCAGAGGCCAGGAAGGCGGGGGCGGCATCGTCGCCTATCTGGAACGTGTCTGGCTGCCGTTGATCGAGGCAGGGGTGAGCGTCGATCTCCGCACCCTGCGGACGAAAGACCCGACCGCGGCGAAGGGTGTCGACAACTACACAAAACTGGGCGCAACCACCGGCGAACGCCGGAAGTTGCCCGCGCACCTCGATATCCCAACCATTCAGACCATCAACGACAGGGCACTGCATCAGGAAGCGGTTTCATTGCGAGACGCGCCTCGGCTGGTTCGGGCCGCCTATCGTCGGGGCTATCGATTATCAAAATACTAGAGGTTGACATTTTTCCTTGTCAGTAGCCTGACAGGTCGCTATGACAGACATGCCCGGCCGATCAGGCCGGATCATCAATCGGCCGAAGGGACCTCGGGCCGAGCTGCCGAGCTAGAGTGATGAATACCAAATGAGCGACAAAAAGGAGGAAAAATGCGCCTCTCCTGGTCAGGGCTACTGACAATCGCCGTTCCGTTTGCGGTCATGGTCGCCGGGTCCGAAGCCCGTGCCGACCTGATCGGCACGCAGGTAACGTTCGGCACGCTCTTTCGGGAGACCTCGACCTCGGCGCCGGTCGTGGTCTCGACAACCGTTTCGGAAACCGTAAGCGCATCGACAGTAACGTTTCCCAGCCTGGCCGCATACGGGGTCGCTAACGGGCTCGGATTGCACATAATCAATGCGGCTGTGGATGTGACGGCGGATGGCCTGACCGAGACTTTCCAAAAGGCCGGCAGCGGCGTATTCGCGACCGCTTTCGAGAACGATGCGGTCTACACCTTCACCAATTCTGCCCTGGTGGACATCACCGGCGCCGTCATCGATCCGGTCAGCAATCTTGGTCTGACGAATGCTGACCTGACGTTCAGCGGCGACCAGCTGTTCATCAACTATGGTGGTGGGGAATCCTTCAATCCTGATTCGGTGCTCCAGATCGATTTAGTCGTGCACGGCGGTCCCAACGGAGGCTCGCCAGTTCCCGAACCAAGCTCGCTCGTCTTGCTGGCCGCCGGCCTCACGGGCTTCGGGATCGTCCGTCGCCGCGCCTGGTTGTAGCGGCGCGCAATGTTGTTGGTGTGGACGGCATCCGGCGACGTCGATGTTGACAGCCGGCCCGAATGTTGCAGAAATTCCCGTCTATCGATTGAGCTGTGCCAAATCAATCCATCGGATTATGACACACAAGACTACCAAAAATTGTCGAGCCAATAGACTTCGGACACGATGGTGAAACGAATATCATATAGCTGCGCGCGCTGTATACGAATAATTGATCGGAACCGCGCCGTCTCGTCGCTTTCGTTGTTTCCTGGGTATGAGCTGCGTTTTATGTAAGCATTGTGCTTTGTTGGGTGGGCTGAATGTAAACGCGGGGGGAGGAGGCAATGACCGTTTATAGTTGGACAAGCGCGATAAGCGGCGATTGGGGTGCTGGTGGACTCTGGACGCCCGCCGGGCCGCCTAATGCCATTACCGCGGATGCTACGATTAGTATTCCTGGCACCTATACCGTTACAATCGGAGCGACAGAAAGTTTCTCGGTCAACTCGCTGGCGATGTCCGACTCGGGCGTGACCTTGCAGCTGCTCGGTACGCTGACGCTCGGTGGTGTGACCGCGACGCTGAACCTGAATGCCGGCACGATCGTGGCGAGTGGCTTGATCGCGGGTGGCACGATCGCGGTCGCTGGCGGCACGTTCGACGCCGCCGCGGGGCTAACATATGGCGGCGCATTCAACGCTGGCCACGGTGTAGTCGCCGTGAGCAGCGGTGCGACGCTGAAACTGACCGGCGCCGCCAGCTTTGACACCACCAACGCCAATGGACCGGCAATTTACGGCCCGGGCACGCTTTCCACCGCCGGTGCGACCACGCTGGCGACGCAGACCAACACCTATGTCGATCTGTACGTTGGCGCCGGCGGGACGTGGACCAACAGCGGCACAGCGACCATCGGTGGGCAGATCGATTTCGGTGTGACGGCGGCCGACCGTGGGTCGTTCGTCAACCAGGCCGGCGGCGTGTTTAATCTGATCGACGACTACGCCGACATCGATGCCTACACCAGCTACGACACCGCCACCTTCAGCAACGCCGGCCTGCTGGAAAAGACCGGCGGCACCGGCACCAGCGCGATCTACGCGGTGATGACCAACACCGGATCGATCGTCGCCGCCTCCGGCACCATGGCATTCTATTCCGGCGGCAGTTTCGGCGGCAGCCTGTCCGGCGCCGGATACATCGCCTTCAGCGGCGGCACAAACACCCTGACGGCTACCGCCGCGACCGCCAATCTGCTGGTCAACGGCGGCACGCTCGACGTTGGTATCAACGAAACCGTCGGCAGCCTGGCCATGAGCACCGGCGGCACGCTTGCGGTGACAGGTAGCAATACGGTGACGGTGTCCGGCGCGTTCTCGATGGCTGGCCAGGGGGGTGGCCTGAGTCTCGTCACCCTGGCCAGTGGCGGGACGCTGAAGCTGGCCGGGGCTGCCAGCTTCGACACAATCAATGCCTATGGCCCGGAGATTTCCGGGCCGGGCACGCTAAGCACGAGCGCCGCGACCACGCTGGCTACGCAGACGACGAACTATGTCGACCTGTACCTGAGCGCAGGCGCCACCTGGACCAACAGCGGCACCGCCACCATCGGCGGCCAGATCGACTTCGGGGTCTTCGCGGCGGACACCGCGTCGTTCATCAACCAGGCCGGCGGGGTGTTCAACCTGATCGACGACTACGCCGACATCGATGCCTACACCAGCTATGACACCGCCACCTTCAGCAACGCTGGCCTGCTGGAGAAGACCGGCGGCACCGGCACCAGCGCGATCTATGCCACCGTCACCAATACCGGATCGATTGTGGCTGCGTCCGGCACGATGGCATTTTATTCCGGCGGCAGTTTCGGCGGCAGCCTCTCCGGCGCCGGATACATCGCCTTCAGCGGCGGCGCCAGCACCCTGACAGCAACCGCCGCGACCGCCAATCTGCTGGTCAACGGCGGCACGCTCGACGTTGGTGTCAACGAAACCGTCGATAGCCTGGCCATCAGCGCCGGCGGCACGCTTGCGGTGACAGGTAGCAATACGGTGACGGTGTCCGGCGCGTTCTCGATGGCCGGCAACTCGGGTGGCCAGAGTATCCTCACCCTGGCCAGTGGCGCGACGCTGAAACTCACCGGCGCGGCCAGCTTCGATGCCGTCAGTCAAAATGGCCCGTCGATTTACGGCCAGGGCACGCTGTACACCGCCGGTCCGACCACGCTGGCGACGCAGACCAACACCTATGTCGATATGTACCTCGGCGGGCGCGCGACCTGGACCAACAGCGGCAACGTCACGGTCGGCGGGCAGATCGACTTCGGGGTCTACGCGGCAGACACCGCGTCGTTCATCAACCAGGCCGGCGGGGTGTTCAACCTGACCGACGATTACGCCGACATCGACGCCTACACCAGCTACGATACCGCCACCTTCAGCAACGCCGGCCTGCTGGAGAAGACCGGCGGCACTGCCACCAGCGCGATCTATGCCAAGGTCACCAACACCGGTTCGATCATGGCCGCCTCCGGCACCATGGCATTCTATTCCGGCGGCAGTTTCAGCGGCAGCCTGTCCGGCGCCGGATACATCGCCTTCAGCGGCGGCACCAGCACCCTGACGGCTACCGCCGCGACCGCCAATCTGCTGGTCAACGGCGGCACGCTCGACGTTGGTGTCAACGAAACCGTCGGCAGCCTGGCCATGAGCACCGGCGGCACGCTTGCGGTGACAGGTAGCAATACGGTGACGGTGTCCGGCGCGTTCTCGATGGCCGGCCAGGCGGGTGGCCTGATCTCGTCACCCTGGCCACGGCGGGACGCTGAAGCTGGCCGGGGCTGCCAGCTTCGACACCATCAATGCCTATGGCCCGGAGTTTTATGGGCCGGGCACGCTATAGCACCGCGCGGTCGCGACCACGCTGGCCACGCAGACGAACGAATTATGTCGACATGTACTTGGCGCAGGCGCCACCTGGACCAACACCGGCACCGCGACCATCGGCGGCCAGATCGATTTCGGTTTTAAAGCGGCGGACACCGCGTCGTTCATCAACCAGGCCGGTGGGGTGTTCAACCTGATCGACGACTACGCCGACATCGATGCCTACACCAGCTACGACACTGCCACCTTCAGCAACGCCGGCCTGCTGGAAAAGACCGGCGGCACCGGCACCAGCGCGATCTACGCGGTGATGACCAACACCGGATCGATCGTCGCCGCCTCCGGCACCCTGGCATTCTATTCCGGCGGCAGTTTCGGCGGCAGCCTGTCCGGCGCCGGATACATCGCCTTCAGCGGCGGCACAAACACCCTGACGGCTACCGCCGCGACCGCCAATCTGCTGGTCAACGGCGGCACGCTCGACGTTGGTATCAACGAAACCGTCGGCAGCCTGGCCATGAGCACCGGCGGCACGCTTGCGGTGACAGGTAGCAATACGGTGACGGTGTCCGGCGCGTTCTCGATGGCTGGCCAGGGGGGTGGCCTGAGTCTCGTCACCCTGGCCAGTGGCGGGACGCTGAAGCTGGCCGGGGCTGCCAGCTTCGACACAATCAATGCCTATGGCCCGGAGATTTCCGGGCCGGGCACGCTAAGCACGAGCGCCGCGACCACGCTGGCTACGCAGACGACGAACTATGTCGACCTGTACTTGAGCGCAGGCGCCACCTGGACCAACAGCGGCACCGCCACCATCGGCGGCCAGATCGACTTCGGGGTCTTCGCGGCGGACACCGCGTCGTTCATCAACCAGGCCGGCGGGGTGTTCAACCTGATCGACGACTACGCCGACATCGATGCCTACACCAGCTATGACACCGCCACCTTCAGCAACGCTGGCCTGCTGGAGAAGACCGGCGGCACCGGCACCAGCGCGATCTATGCCACCGTCACCAATACCGGATCGATTGTGGCTGCGTCCGGCACGATGGCATTTTATTCCGGTGGCAGTTTCGGCGGCAGCCTCTCCGGCGCCGGATACATCGCCTTCAGCGGCGGCAGCAGCACCCTGACAGCAACCGCGGCGACCGCCAATCTGCTGGTCAACGGCGGCACGCTCGACGTTGGTGTCAACGAAACCGTCGGCAGCCTGGCCATCAGCAGCGGCGAACTCGCTGTCACAGGCAGCGATACGATGACGGTTTCCGGCGCGTTCTCGGCGGCCGGAGGCGGGGGCCAACATGAGATCACCCTAGTCAGCGGTGCGACGCTCGAGCTGAACGGAAGCGCAAGCTTCGACACCGTCAACGCCTATGGCCCCTCCATTTTAGGCCCGGGCACGCTGTACACCGCCGGTGCGACCACGTTGGCGACGCAGGCCGCGGCCTATGTCGATCTGTACCTCGGCGGGCGCGCGACCTGGACCAACAGCGGCAACGTCACGGTCGGCGGGCAGATCGACTTCGGGGTCTACGCGGCAGACACCGCGTCGTTCATCAACCAGGCCGGCGGGGTGTTCAACCTGACCGACGATTACGCCGACATCGACGCCTACACCAGCTACGATACCGCCACCTTCAGCAACGCCGGCCTGCTGGAGAAGACCGGCGGCACTGCCACCAGCGCGATCTATGCCAAGGTCACCAACACCGGTTCGATCGTCGCCGCGTCCGGCACGATGGCATTCTATTCCGGCGGCAGTTTCGGCGGCAGCCTATCCGGCGCCGGATACATCGCCTTCAGCGGCGGCACCAGCACCCTGACGGCAACCGCCGCGACCGCCAATCTTCTGGTCAACGGCGGCACGCTCGACGTTGGTGTCAACGAAACCGTCGGCAGCCTGGCCATCAGCAGCGGCGAACTCGCTGTCACAGGCAGCGATACGATGACGGTTTCCGGCGCGTTCTCGGCGGCCGGAGGCGGGGGCCAACATGAGATCACCCTAGTCAGCGGTGCGACGCTCAAGCTGAACGGAAGCGCAAGCTTCGACACCGTCAACGCCTATGGCCCCTCCATTTTAGGCCCGGGCACGCTTTACACCGCCGGTGCGACCACGTTGGCGACGCAGGCCGCGGCCTATGTCGATCTATACCTCGGCGGAGGCGGGACGTGGACCAACAGCGGCATCGCCACCATCGGTGGCCAGATCGACTTCGGTTTGACCGCGGCGGACACTGCATCCTTCGTCAATCAGGCCGGCGGCGTGGTTAACCTGACCGACGATTACGCCAGCATCGTCCCATACACCAGCTACGACAGCGCCACCTTCAGCAACGCAGGCCTGCTGGAGAAGACCGGCAACACCGGGGTCAGCGCGATCGACGCCACGTTGACCAATACCGGAACCATGCTGGTCAGCAGCGGGACGCTGTCACTGCCGGTGCTGACCAATCTGTCTGGCACCACACTGACCGGCGGCACGTTCGAGGCGACGGCCGGCGCGGTGCTTGAACTCGCCAACAACACAACGATCGCCACCGCGGCCGCAACCATTATCCTGAGTGGCACTGGATCGGCACTCCAGTCCCTCAACACCTCCACCAATACCCAGGTCGGTGTGGACTCCACGCTGTACGACATCACAACGACCGGTGCCCTGCGCCTGCTCGGCGGCCGCAACTTCACAGTCGTCGCCAATGCAGGGAACTTCATCGACAATGGACAGGTGCAGTTGGGTGGCGGAACGCTTACGGCAACATCGCTGACCGTTGAAACGGGCGCAAAGCTCCTTGGTTTCGGCACTGTTGCGACAGGCGTCGCCAGCACCGGCCTGGTGGACGCAAATGGCGGACTGCTGCTGCTGTCGTCGGCGCTGACGGGCGCCAGCGCGCTGGAAGCGGATGCAGGCGCGACCTTACAGCTTGCGGCTAACACCGCACCAACGACCGACAGCACCACGATCACCCTCAATGGCATCGGGTCGGAGATCGAATGGGGCAACACGACGCCCACCAAGATCGAGGCCAGCCTGACCACGATCAGTGCCACAGGCACGTTCGACGTCCTCGGCAGTCGCGGCTACACCACCACGCTCGCGATCACCGATAGTGGCCTGCTGCAGCTCAGCGGCGGCACCTTTGCCTCCGCGTCGCTGTCGGTCGGCAGCAGCGGCAAGCTGCTGGGATTTGGAACGATAACACCGGCCGTTGCTGATACGGGCACGGTGGAGGCATCTGGCACCGGAGACGTGCTCAAACTGTCGACCGGGGCGTCCGGTGCTGGCACACTGATTGCCGATAACGGTGCCACGCTTGAGCTTGCCGGTTCAACAACAGCCGGCGCGGTCAGCGACAACGGCACGCTGAAGCTGGATGGCATTACGCTCACGGCGACATCGCTGACCGTTGCAACCGGGGCGAAGCTTCTGGGCTTCGGCACTGTCGCCAAGGGTGTCGCCAGCACCGGCCTGGTGGACGCAAATGGCGGCCTGTTGCTGCTGTCGTCGGCACTGAACGGCGCCAGCGCGCTGGAAGCGGATGGCGGCGCGACTTTACAGCTCGGGGCCAACACCGCACCGACCACCGCCAGCACCACGATCACCCTCAACGGCGCCGGGTCGGAGATCGAATGGGGCAGCACAACGCCCACCAAGATCGAGGCCAGCCTGACCACAATCAGTGCCACAGGCACGTTCGACGTTCTCGGCAGTCGCGGCTACACCACCACGCTCGCGATCACCGATAGCGGCCTACTGCAGCTCAGCGGCGGCACCTTTGCCTCCGCGTCGCTGTCGATCGGCAGCGGCGGCAAGTTGCTGGGTTTTGGAACGATAACACCGGCCGTTGCCGATACGGGCACGGTGGAAGCATCTGGCGCCGGAGACGTGCTCAAACTGTCGACCGGGGCGTCCGGCACTGGCACGCTGATTGCCGATAACGGCGCCACGCTTGAGCTTGCCGGTTCGACAACAGCCGGCGCGGTCAGCGACAACGGCACGTTAAAGCTGGATGGCATCACACTCGCGGCGACATCGCTCACGGTTGCCAGCGGGGCGCTCGTGACAGGCTCCGGCACCGTCACGCTCAGCCGTGACCAACGGCGGCACCATCGATGCGACGGCAGGCACGCTCAAGGTGTCCGGCGCGGTCACCGGCGCCGGGACCTTGCTGAGCACCGCGGGCGCCACGCTGGAGCTTGCCGGCGCCACAACGGCCAGCGCGGTCACTGACAGCGGCACGCTCAAGCTGGACGGCATCACGCTGACGCCGGCATCGCTGACGGTTGCCAGCGGGGCGCTCGTGACAGGTTCAGGCACGATTGCCTCGGCCGTAACCAACGGCGGCACCATCGATGCGACCGCAGGCACGCTCAAGGTGTCCGGCGCGGTGACCGGAACCGGCTCGTTGCTGATTAACGCTGGCCAGACACTGGAACTCGGCAACTCAGCCGCGAGCACGCAAACCGCAGTGTTCGCATCCTCGACCGGCACCTTGAGCCTCGACGCGCCAGGCAGCTTCGCCGGATCAATCAGTGGCTTCACCGGCAGCGACGAGATCTATCTCGGCGGCCAGGTCGCGACAGGACTTCTCTACAATACGTCGACGCACGTGCTCACCGTCTCCGGCAGCAGCGGCACAATCGCATCGCTGACCTTCAATGGCAGTTATGTCCAGGCGAATTTCGTTCTGACAAACGGCGGCAAGGACATCACGGATCCGCAGGTGCGCGTGACACCAGAAACGATAGGGCTTGCGCCAGCACCGACATTCATCGATGGGCATGCCGGCAACGACCGTCTTGCCACACCCTCTGCCAGTAAAGGTCTGGACAGAATTGAGGGCTTTTCGTGGACCGAGCACGACCTGCTTGATTTCCGTGCCGCGCTGAGCGCAACGGCCTGGAACAAGGATTTGTCGCAGGGCGGTAACTTCATCACAGCACAGCCAGGCGCCGGCGGTGCCAGTCTGTTTGCCGATCCGGCCGGCCACGGCCATGGTTTTGTTGGATTTAGCCTTACATCCCAATAAGGAGAGCATGCAATCCTGTGGGGTTCATTACGCCGCCAATGCGACTGCGTCATCGTCGTTTGCGGGGCGGAAGCCGGGATAGCGACGACGGAAGGCGTCCTCGAGCGTATCGTTCAGCACCGCGGTCCGCACGTCGAGGAAAGGCTGCACCGTCGTCCTGTTCCAGCGCATCTGCTGCTTCTTGTTCATGCGCTTGGCGATGATCTCGTTGACCGAACTCTCCACGAACGCCGTCGAGATCGGCTCACCACGCCGGCGCCGGGCGGCGTAATGCACCAGCGCACCCTGGTTCCGCTCGAGGTAGCCCAGCAACTCGTTGGCATGGTGCTCCAGGCGCCCGATGCCAGCCACGCCACATATATAGGTACGCCGCACCCAGCGGCACAACGCCGCGAGTTTGCGCCGGCATCCTGGCCAACGCCCGTGCCACAGGCGCCATTTCGCACGCTCCAATCCGCGAACCGCCTCGGCGGCCAAGTTTGCGTCGACCGCGCCAAGGCCGCGGGCCGTCTGCAGCGCGTGCTCGAAGCGCACCGCGACATGCCACCAGTCCAGCACGACCGTGGCGTTCGGCAGCGCCTCGCGTTGCAGCCGCCACAGCCCGGCATCGCCATCGCACAACACCGTCGCCGGCGTGTCCGCCGTCACGCCGGCCATCGCCAGCGCCTGCTTGAAAGCATCGGACGCGATCGAGGGGCTGTTGCGCGCGAAAGCGAAGCGGGACTGGTTGCCTTCAGCGTCGATGACTTTGCCGGCGATCACCTCAAAATGGCGTTCGTCCTCGCGGTGCCGGCTGCGGACGTAGCCGCCGTCCAGCCCAACAACGACGGGTTTGGCTGGCTGCACTGCCGCCGTCTCTGCCGTGTTCGCGGCGTGCGGCTGCGCAACGGCCTTGCCGACCCGCATCGTCCTGTTCCGAACCGTGCCCGCGTTCTGCGCCCCGCTGACCGGCAGCAGTTCCGACAGCAGGTCCGCGACCTTGCCAAACGGCGCCAGCGCCGCATACCGCGCCGTCACATAGGCCAGTTCGGGCGCCACGGTCGCGGCCTCGAGGTCGAAGGCGGCGAAACTCTTTGCTACGCCGCCATTCTGGCAGGGACAGGCGAGCAGGCGCTGAACCCGGACTGGCACGTCGCCGAACAGCGAGCGAAATGTCGCGGTGTAGTGCCCCTTGCTGGCCAGCACGTGCCCACAAGCCGCACAGGTACGGCGACACTCGCCGGCGATCATCACCTGAGCCGGGACGATCTCCGCCTGGATCGCGGCTGTCAGCTGTTTCGCCTCCGCCAGACGAAGCCCGAGGTCGGCCAGGCCTGCCTGCCCATCGCGTTCGAGGCGTGCGACCTCGACCTCCGTTGTTTCCCCGGACTCGAACTCCGCCACCAGCTTGACCCGCCATACCTGCTTTGCCACCAGTTCGCCCTCGCCCCGTGAGCCGGTAACTTACCGCACCCGGAACAAACCCCACAACTTTGCATGCTCCCGTCGGCCCTCGCGCGACCGCCTCCGACATTACCAGCGGCAGGACCAGGCGCTCCTGCAAGCCCGCGGCGTGCTCGACCTCAGCCGCGGCCGCCCCCCAGCCATGGCGCCCAGCCGCGCCCCAACCGACGGGGGCCGCCCATAATCGTGAACGCCCCTGCCGCGCGTGTGCCGGGTGTCGGCACGCCGCCGTTGCGGGCAAAAACTGATACGACCTTAATCGCGGCGCGCGCGCCGTCCCCGCTTTAGTCTGACCCAAGCTGGCGCATGGTCGCTGGCGCCCTCAGCGCCGCGCACGTCCCGGTCGACGCCCGCCGCCACCAGCCGCTCCCGCAGCCGGACGATTCAACAGAAGATGGTCCAGTCGCAGCCCTGCGTCCCGCTCCCATCGATGCCGCAGATAGTGCCAGAACGTATACATCGGCTGGTCCGGGTGTAGGGCGCGGAGCGCATCTGTCCAGCCTTGGTCCAGAAGGCGCCGGAAGCAGGCGCGCGGCTCAGGCTGGACCAGCGCGTCCTTTGCCCATGATTTCGTCGGATAGATATCGAAATCGGTGGGCACGACATTGTAGTCGCCGGCCAACACGATCGGGGCGTCCAGCTTGATCAACGTTGCGGCATGCTCGATCAGGCGCTCGAACCAGGCCAGCTTGTAGGCGAATTTTGGCCCCGGCTGGGATTGCCGTTCGGCAGGTAAATGCAGCCGATAAGGATCCCCTTGACCGCGGCCTCGATATAGCGGGCCTGAATTCCGCCCTGTCGCCCGGCAGGCCACGTCGCGTGAGCACAGGTTTCCCGCCCCTGCGCAGGATCGCAACGCCGTTCCAGGTGCGCTCGCCCTGCCAGACGGCGCTGTAGCCCGCGTCCTCGATGGCCGCCTGCGGAAACTGGCTATCCGCTGCCTTCAGCTCTTGAAGACAGACAATGTCCGGCCTGGCGGCATTGAGCCATGCCAGCAGGTTGGGGAGGCGGCGGTTAACGTTGTTGATGTTGAAGGTGGCGATTTTCATGAACGGCGAACGATTCGAGACGTTCTCCCCGCCCTGCTATAGAGGCAACATGTGCAATCTTTACAGCGTCACCAAGGGTCAAGCCGCGATCGTGAAGCTGACCCGGGCCATGATCGATCGAACCGGCAATTTGCCGCCGCTGCCCGGCATCTTTCCTGACTATGGCGCGCCAATCATACGGGAGGGGCCGGACGGAAGGGAGCTTTTGCTGGCGCGGTGGGGCATGCCTTCGCCGCTATTTGCGCTTAAGGGTAAAAAGACCGATCCTGGCGTAACCAACATCCGCAACGTCAAATCCCCTCACTGGCGGCGATGGTTGGGAACGGAAAGCCGATGCCTGGTTCCGTTTACCAGTTTCTCTGAAAATGAATTGGCGCCCGGCGGCTCGAAGCAACCGATCTGGTTCGCCTTCGACAGCGATCGACCGCTGGCGTTCTTTGCCGGTATATGGACGCATTGGACTTCCATGCGAAAAATTCGGGAGGGCGAGGTCACCGCCGAACTGTTCGGCTTTCTGACAACCGAACCAAACGCCGAAATCGCCGCCGTGCACCCTCAGGCGATGCCGGCCATCCTGACGACCGACGAGGAGCGCGAAATCTGGCTGCGGGCGCCGTGGTCCGAAGCCTGCGCGTTACAGCGGCCTCTGCCAGACGGATCTCTTGACGTCGTGCTCCGGGGCGAAAAGCAGGACGGCACGATGGAGTTGGTGAACCTTGCTGCGGCGGCGAGCAGGCCGCATCCCGAACTTCCGCTGCCTCTGCTGGACGGGACGCCGGACAGGCCGAATGACGCCGCAACGGTCGCTCTGGTTGAAGACATTTGCCAAAAGGATACACAGTGAAAAAGGCGCTTTAATCTCTTTTACTGACTTAACTCCAAAGCCCTGCTCATTAGACGTTCACGCGGGCCATCACGCCACCACTGCGGCCCAACAAGCCGCGCCGGGACAGTCCCATGTCCAGGGCAGGTCCTCCGCGCCAATCGGCGGCCACGCGCGCGCCGTGTTTGATGCCTCCGCTACACGTCCGGCGCCGGCGCTTACGATTTAGGACAGTGGGGTACGGGATCCAATTTTTGTCTGGCCCGGATACTCACGCTGGAGCATTCTGGGGTTCCAAGCCCAAACACGCGGAATTTTTAGAAGTGTTCAAAGTCAATATGTTATGCGTCAATGCAGTTGGCGCGCAGATCTTCCGACGGGCGCGGGGTGCGGTTGCGCTTGACGATGTCGGCTACGGTGTTCTTGCTCAGCCCGACTTCGCGGCCGACGAGACGATAGCTCCGGCCTTGGGCGACAAGGCCAGCACCTTGGGCGCGAGCCGATCCGATTTTGGCCGCTGTCCTGGCTGGCGACCGAGCCGTTTGCCACGGGCCTTCGCGGCGGCGATGCCGGAGCGGATGCGCTCCTGGGTCAGTTCACGCTCGAACTCGGCGATGCCGGCCAGCACAGTCGCGATCATGCGGCCATGCGGCGTGGTGAGGTCGAACGCCATGCCGTTGAGCGCGATCACCGACACGCGCCGCGTTTCCAGTTCCTTCAGCGTCGCCAGAAGTCCGTCGTGCTGCGGCCCCAGCGCGACAGCTCGGTGACCAGCACGGCGTCGATATGCCGTGCCTGGGCGAGCGCCATCACCTTGCGCCGCTCCACGCGATCGAGCTTCACCCCGGAGCCGGTCTCCTTGAACGTGCCGACCACCTCGTAGCCGGCACGGGCGGCGAAGGCGGTGAGATCCCGCTCCTGGCGGGCGCAGGACTGGTCGGCGGTCGAAACCCGGCAATAGAGGGCGACGCGCTGTCCCAGTTGAACTCTCCCGCTGGACGCCTCGCAAGCCGTTGTTCCGGCTGGGGTACGGACCGTAGCAATCAGACTACACCCCAATTGGGACAAAGCGCAGAACAAATGCCCTCGGCAGCGTGACAGATCGAGCATAACCAATTGAATTACAACGCTTCTAGAAATTCCGCGTGTTTGGGCTTGGAACCCCAGTTGTGGACGTTCAGCTTCACCATCGCCGCGATGTTCCACGCAGACTGTCCACGCCCGTCGCGCCTGATATAACACCGGCCATCTTGTCTCACGGTCTGTCGCCACCGCAAGGAGAGAGCCGATGCGAGGACCCGCCCAGTGCCCCCATTGCCGCGAAGTCGATGAGCGACGACAGTCCATGCATGAGGTCAGCTCGGGTACGCGCAGCCACGAGCTTCATGCGGTCTACCTGCACGAGATGGATGCTGCCGATGTTCATTCGGGGAAGCTGACCCTCCGCTGCGAGCAGGGCCACACGACCGTCGTCACGTTGCCCATACCGCTATTCGAGCTGCTGTTTGACTTTGAAGCCGCTCCGCACGACTGGACGGTTATTCGCGAGAAGCGGTCACGCAAGTTCGCCGCTCCATTCGAACGCTTCGAGGAGTTCGCATGTCGGTTTCTACTTGCGCGAAGGAACGTAAGTTTCGAGGGGGTCGATGCCTGGTGGAAGGAGGCGGCCACAAATAGCGAGAGGCAGCTCGGAGCTTTCCGTCCTCGGATATCCGATTTTCGCGGGCCACCTCCATTGCTCCCTGGAAGAAGTGGGTCGAGCTTAGGAACGACTGCGTCCACAAAGGGCGAATCCCCGCCCGAGAGTGAGGCAAAGGCATACGGCGAAGCGGTCCTCCGCACAGAAGTCACTGGGATTGTCAGGTTCAGAAATTGCTTCGATAACGAACTAGAATACGACGACTTCGTTGAGAACCACATCATTCGTCCAGGTGCAAGCGGCTCACCTTCCGAGTTTCGTTGGGAATACAGTCCTTAGCGGAATGTGGCGATCCAAAAGATACCGTCCGGACGAAGACGAGCCTGAGAGTAGCGAGAGTTTTGAAAATCGGATCAGCCAGAAAACACGACCGACCCGACGACGTTGACGATGGACCGGGCATTGCGCATATACACTGTCTTGCGTTCGCTTGGGCTGCGTCGAAAGTAGACGGGCGCCAAGAAGGCTCGATAGCCCGAGCGATGTCTGGCGCTCGCTTCAATTCTTCACGCAATGTGCGTCGAAATGGGCCTTTATTGCGCGTCGGCTGTTCATCATTGCGCGCCGCTACGCAGTTAGAGTTCGTATCCTCTCCACTTCGTCCTGCGTCAGCCGCTCCTTCGTCCGATCATAGAGCTTGGTCGTTCGTGGGCTTTCGTGCGCCGCCATCTCCTGCGCGTGCTCCAGCGCGCCGCCGTTGGAGAGATAGGCGGTGATCCCGGTCGCGCGGAAGCGTGTGATTGCCGATCGGCGCGATGAATCCCGGCCGCCGCAGCGCGCCGGCGGATCATCCGCCAGGCATCAGGCTGACCCATCGGCTGCTCGGATAGAACGGTGCCGTTGTGCCCGCGCGACGTGCGGAACAGCAAGCCCTTGCGGTCCTCGGCGATGCCGGCGGCATCGATGTAGGCGCGCAGCGCCTCGGCGAGCGCGTGATGGCACGGCATGGCGTGATGCTTGCCGCCTTTCTCGTGCAGCCGGATCTGCCAGCCGGCACCCTTCGGCCGGAGATCCTCCACCTTCATCGTCAGCGCCGCGGTGATCCGCGCGAAGGAATAGGTGAGGGTGGCGATCAGCGCGCGGTCGCGCAGATCGCGCACCGTCTCGGTCGGAATGGCGTCGAGCAGCTTGCGCCACTCCTTGCCGTCCAGCACCGGCGTCTTGCCGGTCTTCACCACATGCTTCGGCCCGCGCACCGCGGCGGCCGGGTTGTGCGGCACGACCTGGCCGGTGATCAGCCAGTCGAACAGCATCCGCACCGCGGCGAGCTGCTGCTTCACGTCCGGCGCCGAATGGGTCAGCCCGCGCGTCTCTATATAAGTGGCGACGTCGTACGGCCGGATCGTCGTCAGTGTCAGGCCGCGCTCGTCGCACCAGGCGAAGAACGTCTGGCACGCCCGGGCATAGGCCCGGCGCGTGTTCGGGTTGCGGATGTTCGAGGTGC
>CAVPVB010000002.1:0-4055 GCA_963709085.1 uncultured Alphaproteobacteria bacterium | reverse complement strand
GAGCCGGAGTTCAAGCCGATCAGCCTGCTCAACTGGAGCGGCAAACTGATTACAGATGAGGAGAAGCCGCCGAAGAAGGAACCCGTGCCAGGTCCGAAAATCGACGTTGATGCGGTCATACGAAGGCTGCTCGGTAAAGAGTGAAGATATTTTCTAAAGGTATCGATAGTGACAATCACGAAAAACGACAAACCTTCCACCCTTGCTCCTCCGCTTGACGGTGAGGGCACCTCCGTCAGGCGCCCGGTCTTCAACTTCGAGGCTGACGTCGATGCCGTGCCGGAGCTGGAGTTCTCGGGGCCAGCAAGAAGGCCGAAAGCCCGGTCAAGGTCGGGCACGGCGCGGACCTTTCCGGAAAGAAGAAGATCATCTTCTGGACGGGCCGTGGCAAGACCGGCAAGACCACGGGCATTCGGTGGGCCGCGGAGACGGCGGTTGCGAACAAGCGGTCCCTGCTCATGGCCGATATGGACCCGACCAACGATACGTTTTCAAAATACGTGGCCGACGTCTTGCGTCCGCCCGAGGCATCCGACCCGGCCATCGCCCTCAAGTGGCTGGACAAGCTTTTGCAGCATGCCTTGCAGCAGGGGACGTCGCTTCTGGTGGACCTGGGCGGTGGCGACACGACTCTTGCCGGCTGGTGACGCAGTTGCCCGACCTGGTGGCGATGTTCGAGGCGCAGGGCTTCGCGGTCGTTGTGCTTTACGCAGTCGGGCCGCAGGAGGAGGACCTTTCGCCGCTGGCGACGTTGGAGGGCCTGGGGTTCAGGCCGACTGCCACGGCGATCGTGCTCAATGAGGCGATGATCGAAGTCGGTGATACGCGTGAGACCGCCTTCGCCCGCGTCTTTGGCCATAGTGCCTTTCGTGCGGCCCTCGATCGTGGTGCCATCCCTGTCTGGATGCCCCGCCTTCTGGCCGCACAGCAGGTCGAGATTCGTCGCCTGCACTTCCGCGACGCCGCTGACGGACAGGTCGGTCAGGCAGCCTCGCCGCTGGGACCGTTCGACCGGTCGCGGGTCCTCAACTGGCTGCAGGCGATGGACACCAACTTCGCCGGCATCAAGACATGGCTTCCGTGAGGGAGGGCGCGCAAGCGCCCGACCTTCCACGGTCCAGCGATGAGCTGGGCCGCGAAATCGAGCGTATGCAGGCCGAGCTGGACCGCGCCACCCAGCTCGGCGGCCTGAGGAACGATCCCACGCTGCCGCTGATCCGGGCGTTGTCGGCGTCGCTCGGTCTGCAATGGCGGCTGCACGATCAGGCCGTCGGCTATTTTCACAGTGCGAGCAGCCGGCTGGACCGCCAGCTCGCGGACACGATCGCGCAAGGCGAACAGGCGCTCGAAACGCGGCGGGTGGCCATTGTCGAGAAACTGGCGCCGATGCTGGCGGACCTGACGACGCAGAACGTCCGCACGTGGAGCCGGGCGGTCACGCTCAAGACGGCTCTGGCCTTTGGCGGGTTTGCGGTCGCGCTGGCGCTTGGGGTGGGGGCGGCGGGGTATGGCGCAGGCTGGGAAGCCGGGCATACCTCGGCCCTCGGCGCCTCCGGCGCACTGGCCGGCGCTGTCCTTCGAGCCGGGCCGGCGGCTGAAAGCGCACTCGTGGGCATGGTGCGCGCCAACAATCTCGTAGATGCATGGTCGAGATGCCAGAAGACGGCGACGGCCGACAGGGAAGGCCGGCGCGTCTGCTCGATGCCGATGTGGGCGGAGCCGGAAAGCCAGCCGAGAAGCTGATGTCCTGTCCGCCAACCATCGAATTGGCCGTGTACTGGTTGCCACCAAACGGTCGGACATCATCGTGCGCGATCGCGCAGACGGGGTCGCCAGGACGCGCATGTCAGTGTCGCGGCGGCCAACCCGGCGCCGAGGCACGCAGGTTGCGCCGGATGCCGCGGTGCCGGGTCCTTGCGGACCCGGCTGCATCGCTAATATGGCAGATCGGCCTCGGTGATCGCGTCCGGGCCGTCATCCCGTTCCCAGATGATCGTGGTCAGGTCGCCCTCGTCGAGGTTCCAGGTTTCGATGGCCTGGATCTCGTAGCGGTCGCGTTTCAGGCCACGGATGTCGCGGCTGCTCAGGCCGGCGCCGGTGCGAAGGATCGTCATGATGCTGTTTTCCTCTGTTCTCCCAGCCAATCGCTGGTGATCAGCGGGACCGCCGGCCTTCGGGGTGGGTCAACATCGGAGGCCTGCGAGCAAGCGGAGCCGGGTTGCGCAGGGCGCGAGGCGACAGCCTTGCGTCCAAGCGGCCCGGCTCTGCGCAGTGAGCGGGCCGGAGCCGCGCATCTTCGCGCGGCGTGTCGCTCTTCCTTGCGGCGTGGTGTTGACGCGGCACGACCTGGCCGGCGGTACGATGGAGAGATCAGCGAGGAGTTTTCTTCCTTGCTTCCTGCGTCGCGGCGGCTCCGGATGGGGTGGGGTTGCCGCGAAAGCCGGTTCGGCCCCTCATGGAAGAAGGCGCAGGGATCGAAACCCCTGCGCCGGTCTGCCATCTCGGGCGGGAGCGGAACCTCGATCGGCTCCGCTCCCTGGTGGTCTGTCAGGCTGCCATCTGGAAAGCGGCCATCTCGACGGCGGCGGACTTGCGGGCCACGCTCGCCGCGGGGGCCACCGGTGCCTCGTAGGGCTTCCAGTCATCGCCGGTGATGTCGGCGTAGGCGATGATCGCCCCCTCGGCGGCGGCCAGCAGGGCGAAGGACTGCAGGGCCATCTCGGCGGCGAACAGGCGGGCGCGCTCGGCCTTGCTCTCGAAGCCGGCCGGACCTTCGCGGTCCTCGTCGCGGTCGTCGTTGAGCAGCTTGCTGGTGAGTTCCAGCGCCGCCGACTTCTTGGTGCCGTAGAACTGGGCGGCCCCGAAGGCGGAGCTGACGAAGGCGCCGGTGATCCGTTGCAGGTGGATCTGCAAGGCCTTCTCGTTCAGCGCCGTCCCGAAAGCCTGGGCGGCACTGGCGATGTGCTCCTTGGTCGCGTCGCGGATGCCGTCGTAGTCGACGGGTTCGAGGCCGAAGGTGCGGACGAGGTTGTCGGTCAGGCCCTGATGCGGGGCAAGGCGGGCGACCAGTTCGAAGGTGATGGACTGGCGATCCGGCCGGCTGGCGGAAGCGGTGATCTTCGTGGTGGTCTTCGCGGCCGTCGGGGCGGTCTTCCTGGTCATGATGTCGATCCGTTCTCTCTGCCCGGGAGGTTCCGCCGGCGTTGTGCCGGCGTCCGCCCCCTCGGGTGCGGTTTCCTCGGCCGGGTAAAGGCGGGAGCGGAAAGCCCTGAGGACGGCAGTGGTGCGGGAGCGCAGCGACACGGTGCCGGCCGAACCGCAGGCGCTCCGCCGCTGGCGGAGCGGGGCTTGAAGTGAGCGGCGCCCGGCCCGACCGCACGCATCCGAGGGGGTGACGCCGACACGCCACACCGGCAATCCCCGTGGCCGAGAGAGATCGACGCGTTCATGGCCTGGTTCACGCCCGGTCCGCGCAGCCCCACGGTTTCCCGCTCGGCGCGGTGGATCATCCACACCGATGGGCTGGTCGCCGCCCGGATCATGCCGCCGACACCGACCCGCGCCGTTTCGGCTGGCACACGTTCGACCGCCGGCGCCGGCGCGATCGGGGAGCCTGCCGGGCTGGCTGAGGTTGCAGGGGAGGGCGGGACGCAGGCTTCAGTCCGCCGCTGGCGTCGCCGCGTCGCCGTGATCTGCCTGACCGTGGGCCGGCCTTGCGCACCCGGCGGCGGGGCGTGGATGCGCACCGACGAGCTCATCGTCACGAGCGCGCGGACCCACCGGATTGCCGGCGCAGAGCAGGTGGAGCCATCCTGCCTTGCCGTCGGGAAACGGCTCGCGGGCCTGCGCATGTGGGCAACCCGGGGGTGCTTCCGCTGCGCTCGTCACGGGCAGGGCAGGGGGGCGGGCAACGCGGTCAGGCGGCGATCGGCAGTGCCATCAGCCGTTCGAGTTGGCCGATTTCCTGGCGAAGGCAGCGCGGGTGCGGGCCGTAGGTCGCCTCCAGCCGATGGCGGCGGCGAGGGTGCGATGCCAAGCCGTCTGGTTCCGACACT
>CAVPVB010000001.1:0-8238 GCA_963709085.1 uncultured Alphaproteobacteria bacterium | reverse complement strand
GATGTCGGGCGCCACGGCAAACTGACCCCCTGACGACAAGAAGAACTGACCCCCTTCGGGCACTTGAAGGAGGTTGGAATGACGGCAGACGAGACGGTTCTTTCGCTGACGGACGATCAGCGGAGGGATGTGATGAAGGCGCCGGACGAAGTGTCGGCGATGCTACGGCTGAAGGCGTTGGGTTGGGGTTCCAAGCGGATCGCCGCGGAACTCGGGTGCGCGCGCAACACGGTGCGTCGCTGGTTGGCTGAGGGGGACTGGCGCGCCTGTTCCTCGGCGTCGCGGTCGAAGAAGCTGGACGGATTATCCGACTGGATTGCCGAGCGATTTCGTCGCCATGCCGGCAATGCCGATGTGGTTCGCCAGGAATTGGCGAGCGAGAAGGGGCTGGTTGTCAGCCTGCGGACGGTCGAACGCGCAACCGCGCCGTTGCGGCGGGACCTGGTTGCCGCGGCGCGAGCAACGCTGCGGTTCGAGACCCACCCCGGCGAGCAGCTACAGATCGATTTCGGCGAACGCCGGGTCGAGATCGGCGGTGTTGCGGTCAAGGTGTTCTTCTTTGTGGCGACCCTCGGCTACTCGCGCCGACTGCATGTGCGCGCATATGGACATGAGCGGCAGGACAGTTGGTTTGACGGACTGGAGAGCGCGTTTCGCGCCTTCGGCGGCGTGCCGCGGGAAGTTCTGCTCGACAACGCCAAGGCGCTGATCCTGCATCATGATCCGGCCAGCCGTGAGGTGGTGCTGCACCCGCGACTGCACGCGTTTGCCCGGCACTGGGGTTTCCGTATCCGGGCCTGTGCACCGTATCGAGCGCGCACCAAGGGCAAAGACGAGCGCGGCGTCGGCTACGTCAAGCGGAACGCGATTGCCGGGCGGTGCTTTGCCACATGGTCGGCGATGGAAGCGCATCTCGAAGCCTGGACCCGCGAGATCGCGGATGCGCGGCGGCACGGCACGACGGGTGAGACGCCGCGCGAGCGGTTTGAACGCGACGAGGCCGCGGCGCTGCGTTCGCCGGCGGGCATTCCGCCGTTCATGACGGCGCGGGATCTGCTGCGCCGGGTCGGCGCCGATTGTGCGATCGAGGTGGACGGCAACGCCTACTCGGTGCCATGGCGGCTGATCGGCGAACGAGTGCGGGTGACCGTCGGATCGGGATCGGTGCGGGTGCTGCACGCCGGGCGGGAGGTTGCCGTGCATGCCGAACTGAAGGGGCGACATGGCCGGTCGACGGATGATCAGCACCTCGCCGGGATCGCCGGGACGCAGGGCCAGCCGATCCGCATCATGACCGAGCCCGAGACCACCGCACCGCAGGCGCCTTCGGCCTTGCTGCGGCCGCTGGCCGACTATGAGGCGGCGATCGGCGGAGGCTTCTGATGAACGAGCATGATCATCTGATTGCCATGCTGAACCGGCTGAAGCTGACCGCCTTGCGCGACCAGCTCGACAGCCTGATCGATGAGGCCGGCCGGCGGGATTTGACCATCCGTGACGCCTTGGCACTGTTTTGCGAACGCGAGATCGCCCGGCGTGACCAGCGCCGCATCGATATGAGCTTCGGGCTGGCACGCTTTCCGTTCGTGCGCGATCTGGCCGGCTTTGACTTCGGCGCGCAACCGTCGATCGACCGGGCGCAGGTGCGCGAGATCGCCACGGGGCGCTTCATCGCCAACGGCGAGGCGGTGCTATTCCTGGGCCCGCCCGGCGTCGGGAAGACGCACCTCGCCGTAGCCATCGGGCGCGAGGCCATCGTGACAGGCTACACCGTGCTGTTCACGCCGGCGACGACGCTGGTGGCTCAGCTTGCCAAGGCGCATGCCGACGGCCGGCTCGAGGAGCGCCTGGCGCACTATGCCAAGCCCAAGCTGTTGATCGTTGACGAACTGGGTTACCTGCCGTTCGAACCGAACGCGGCGCATCTGTTCTTCCAACTGGTCAGCCGCCGTTACGAGCGCGGCGCCATGCTGGTTACCTCCAATCGCGCCGTGGGCGAATGGGGTTCGGTGTTCGGCAACTCGACGTTGTCATGGTGCCTCTCTCTTTGATCGGGTTGTATGTCGGGCGCGAGCCTTCAGCTCGGCAGCCTGCTCGTCCGTCAGAAAAATCTGCCAGGGCATACCCTTTGCAAGTTGTTTTCCTGAGAGCCACCCCTTCTTTATCCAGTCAAAAATTGTCTGCGGCGTAATGCCGAGGATGTCACAGGCGCCCTGCACAGAGTAACTACCGTCTGGCCAACGTCTCGGACTTGCCCATTTCCCATTGATTTTGACGGTTGAGATCCCCCATTTCTTTCGTAATACATGGACCATTGCGGGAGAGAATGGCGCTCCATGCGCTGTGCGAAGACCCTCATCGTTGAGGATCGTCGCTATTTCAGCGTCCATCTTTTGCGACGCATTAAGCGCACGTATGCGATTTTGCAGCTGCTCGGTATCAGCGTGCAGCGCGTAGTTCTGAACCCGCCGCCGAAAGCTGTGCTCACTGACCGCACCGGTCTGCCAGACGATCCTCATGCAAACCAGACCGGGCTCCCGCTTCTGGTCGATCGCGACGCTTTTAATGACGAGCCGAATGATTTGCTTTCGTTCGGCAGGCGTCGTTGTCGCCGCATGCCATATGAATGGCACCTTTTCGCCGAGGGCCAGGATCTCAGCACGATCAGCATCCGAGATTGATATCGCCTGTTCGCGGCGCCATGCGTCATGCTCTCGGTCGATCTCCTCTACGCGCCGAAGCTTCTCCTCCCACACCCGTTCGAGAGAGCGCGCAACCAACCGATTCTCGGGCTCGACAGCGTCGTATTGTCGACGGGCGCGCTCGGCTTCAAAACGCGCCCGCTCACGCTTCAGAGTCCATTGGCGTTCGAGAAGGCCGATCTCCTCTTCGATTTGACCCAGGGCTGCGACGGCAATCGCGATCTGATCCGGCTGCAATGCCGCCAGCAATATACGTTCGACCTCATCGTCCACCGGCAAGGCCCGCACCTCCTGGCAGCGTGGATTGCCTGCCGCGTTGTAGTCCGAGTTGCAGACGTAGACCGGATAATTTCCGTCCGGTCCCGAGTAACGCAGGCACATCCGGCGGCCGCAACGGCCGCAGACCACAATGCCCTGTAACAGGGCGTTCCCCATCCGAGGAACACCATGACGTCCCGCCTCGTAATGATTCACGTTGTCCGCCAACTGCCTCTGATTGGCCATGAACTCCTCCCAACTGATATACGCCGGGTGGGCGTCCTTGAGGCAAACGGAATAATCCTCCGGCGCGACTGCGACCATCGTGACCCGCGAACTGCCGGGTCTTCGACGGGCCGGGTCCTGCTTTCGCCGCCCGTAGACGTAGGCGCCTGCGTAGGCCGGGTTCTTCAGAATATTGATGACCCTTGCGTTGTCCGCAGGCCGCCAGATAATGTCGTGCGGCGCTGGCCCACGTAACGGCCGCATCGGCAACACCAGATTTGCCCGCTGCAAATATCGCATGACGGCGGTTGCGCTCCGCAATTCCCGGAACTTGATGAATACCAGTCGAACGCGCTCCTGCACTTCCTCATCGGGATTGAGGACAATGCCACCGTCGCGGCCTTGAGCCAGGCCCGCCGGTAACGGCATGCGCAACTCGCCGCGCGCAGCCTTCTGCCGCTCACCCTGATGCAGACGAAGGCGGATTTGGTGAAGTTCCGCTTCACTCATGATCCCGGACAGGCCCAGCAATAAACGATCATGATAGACACCGGGATCGTATAGTCGTTCGCCATCAGCAATCAGAACAGCGAACAGTGAGCAAAGCTCGAGAAGTTGGTGCCAGTCCCGATTGTTGCGCGCCAACCGTGATGCGTCGAGGCTGAGCACAAGGCCTGCTTTCCCGAGACCGACTTCGGCAATCAAGCGCTGGAAGCCAAACCGTTGGTCACTCGAGGTGCCCGATTTTCCCAGGTCGTCATCAATGACATGCACACGCTCTCTGGGCCAGCCGAGCAAGACAGCCCGTTCGACCAAACGATACTGCAACTGCGGTACTTTCCTGATGCTGGCGCACCTGCCCGGGTGATGATTGCCGCACATAGACGTAGGCTAGCTTGGCTCGCTGCGCAGCCGTGGTCCGTTCTTCAGTTGCCGATGCTGCGTTCAGCATCATACGTCTCTTCGGACGAACCGCCTGCCGACCGCAGACGCTGAAGAAGCTGCGCCATCTGCTGGGCTAGCTGCTTTTGAACCACGAGAGGCAGCTGTGGCCAAAGGCGCGGCACCATTTCGGCCGGCTTCCCCGGATCCGCTACGGCCTGCGGTGGCAGACCGTCGACCTGGCAGCGGCTCACCACCAAGGACCTCATCGCCGCAATCGAGCATGATTCGAACGCGATTCGCCAATGGCAAAAGGCTGCGCCCGGAAATGTGCGCCGCGGCACTCGCCGCTGCAAAGCCGTTCAGCAACCCAGCCACGTCCGTGGCGGCGCGATGCACCGACCGCTCTCGGCCGTCCGGCAACTTGACCACAACCAATTCTGCACCCCGACCGGATGGGCGATCAACGACCGGCAAGCAGCGCCCAAAAAGAGGGTGGTGCGGGTCGACAATGGTAACGTGAGTGACTCGCCGATCTACGTCTACGGCATCATGAAATATTCGGCGATGCTGTGGTGGCAACCGCGATCCTCGATCGGCTGCT
Source organism: uncultured Alphaproteobacteria bacterium (assembly GCA_963709085.1). Taxonomy (GTDB): domain Bacteria; phylum Pseudomonadota; class Alphaproteobacteria; order Acetobacterales; family Acetobacteraceae; genus Rhodovastum. Next base: position 3,567 of record CAVPVB010000001.1, on the reverse strand, counting down.
GCACCATAGTCACGTGCTGACCATCCGCGGCGACAGCTACCGGCTGCGGGAAAAGCGCCGCAGCGGGTTGTTGCAAAAGACCACGCCGGCACCGGAGACCGTACCGGCATGAAGCTGGTCCCGACCTGTCCAAGGCTGGCGCCGTGCTCGCCGCCGTCAAGCACGCTGCGCGCCGGCTGCGCCGGTGGCCTGCGGCCATGCTTGACCGCGGCTGCGCGCGACGCCTTGGAGGTAGCAGGCCGGGGCAAAGAAACGGCCCTTGTCAGCCGAACAAAGAAACACGGCTGGCGGTGGGCGAAGATCAACGACAGGGGTCAGTTCTTCTTGTCGTCAGGGGGTCAATTCCGGATGTCGCTGGACAGGTCTGTCCTTCACGGTCAGTCCGCCGATGTCTGCCTGTAACGGGCGCCGTCATTCGTGGTCGGTCTATCCTGTCGGGCTGTGTCTCGACCGTCGCCACCTCCACCGCAGCCCTACCGCCGCCGTAGCGAGTCCGGGAGGCCACCTGTGGACTCTGGAGGGGCCAACCCCTGGCAACCCCCAGCGGCCAAGGGCTGAGGAGTCTGTGGGTGGCCTCCAGGGAGTCGCAAACGCTATGCTTCCTTGGTCGGTGGAGTCGGTGCTGTCGCCGTAGCTGGCAGGAGTGGCCTTTGATCCCCCAGAACGGGGGAACCAAGATGGCCAAACGGCTGGAGGGGTTTCATCCAGAATTGGATAAAACCTACCCGACCCCCACCACCGCCTTAGCGAATCCCGGAGGCCCCCTGTGGACTCCGGGGACGCTGGGGGCACCTACCCCAGCCGCCCTATGCCCAGCAAGTCCCCAGGAGGCTCCCGGGAGTCCCTAGGGCTATGCCGCCAGTCCTATGCCGCCGTGGCTGTCGTGGTCGGGGTGGGGATGTGTAGCGCGACAATCTGGATGAGAGAGCGCGGCAATCAGGATGAGAATTGATGATCGCGACGAAGCGATGATGTCCGGTGTGATTGTCGCTGGCAAGCGACTAAGTTTGGGTTTGATTGTCGCGGAGCGACACAGCGACCGATGTCCTTGATTGTCGCGTGCTTGGGTGGTCGTCCGGGGCCTTTCTGCTTGCGCTCGAGCGCGGCCCGCCGCCGGTAGCTGTCGACGTTCATTTCGAAGATCGTGGCGTGGTGGACGAGGCGATCGACGGCGGCGAGCGTCATGGCGGGATCGGGGAAGACCTTGCCCCATTCCCCGAACGGCTGATTGGCGGTGATCAGCATGGAGCGGCGTTCGTAGCGGGCGCTGATCAGCTCGAACAGCACGGAGGTTTCCGCCTGATCCTTGCTGACATAGGCGAGGTCATCGAGGATCAGCAGATGGAAGCGATCGAGCCGGTTGATGGCGGCCTCGAGGCCGAGTTCGCGGCGCGCGACCTGGAGTTTCTGCACCAGATCGGAGGTGCGGGTGAACAGCACGCGCCAGCCGTTCTCGACCAGTGCCAGGCCGATGGCCGAGGCCAGATGCGACTTGCCGCCGCCGGGTCCGCCGAACAGGAGCAGATTGGCGCCCTTGTCGATCCAGCTGTCGCCGGCGCAGATCGCCATGACATGCGCCTTGGAGATCATCGGCACCGCCTCGAAGTCGAAGCTGTCGAGGGTCTTGCCGGGCAGCAGCTGCGCTTCGGCGAGATGACGCTCGATGCGGCGGCGGTCGCGTTCGGCGATCTCGTGTTCGGCGAGCGCGGCGAGGAAGCGGGCGGCGGGCCAGCCTTCCTTGTCCGCCCGCTCGGCAAAGGCTGCCCAGCCTTGCTTGATGGCGGGCAGGCGCAGGTCGTTGAGCAGCAGCGTCAGGCGGGCCGCGTCGATGGTCTGGCTCATGCCGCCTCTCCGATGTCGGTGTCGTTGCCGAGCAGCGCCTCGTAGGCGATCAGCGGCGTGAGATGGACGACGACCTCGGGCAGCGCCGCCGGATCGGGCGCGAAGCGTGCGCGCAGCGCCGCCAGGTCGGGCAGCTGGCCCGCGGCGAGATCGGCGGCCAGCAGCGCGGCGAGTTCGGCCTCGCAGCCGCGCTCATGCGCGAGCGCCAGCAGGTCGACCATCAGCCGGCAGGCCGACTTTTCCGGGAGCCGTTCGAGCAGCCGGTCGAAGGTCTGCCGGTAGGCGTCGCGCGGGAAGAGCTGGTCGCGGTAGACGAGATTCAGCAGCGCCATGGGCTTGCGCCGCAGGGCGTGGATCACATGGCGATAATCGACGACATGACGCGTGCTTGCCGCGCGGCGTCGGGCCGCCCGCGCACCAGGGTCATCAGCGGCGTGCCGCCGATGAACAGTCCAGGCGGTCATCGTACAGCCGCACCCGCAGCCGGTGGCCGATCAGCCGCGAGGGCACGGTGTAGAACACCTTCCGCAGCATGAAGCCGCCGGAGGAGGTGACGGTGACGATGGTCTCCTCGTAATCGCAGGTCCGCTGCCCGGGCAGCGGCTGCAGCGCGGCCCGTTCGGCCTCGATGCGCTTGGCGGATCGGGCGTTCTTGCGGCTGACGATCTCGTCGATGAAGCGGCGATAGGCGGCGAGGTCGTCGAAGTCGTCGATGCCGCGCATCAGCAGCGCGTCGCGGACGGCTTTCTTGAGATGGCCGTGCGGACTTTCGATCGAGCCGTTCTCATGCGCGACGCCGCGGTTGTTGCGGGTCGGCTCCATGCCGTAATGGGCGCACAGCGCGTCGTAGCGCCGGGTCAGGTCCTCGCGCGCATCCTGGTCGAGGTTGCGGAACGCGGCCGAAAGGCTGTCGCTGCGGTGCTCGACGCGGCGCGCCGCCGAGCGCCCACAGCGCGTTTTGCAGTCCTTCGGCAAGCGCCACGTAGCTCTCGCCGCCGAGGATCACATGGGCATGCTCGAAGCCCGAGTAGGCCAGCCGGAAGTGGTAGAGCCGATGATCGAGCCGCACGCCGGCGATGGTGACGCCGAGATCGGCCATGTCGGTAAAATCCGACAGTCCCATCCGGCCGGGCTCATGCGACCTGGCGGAAGATCACCTCCTGGTCCGCGCCGTGCAGCGCCCGCCATGAGCGGATGCGCCGCTCCAGGGTGCGGCGGACGCCTGCGGACAGATCGGGATGGCGCCGCTGCATCTCCTCGAAGATCGCGACCGCGCGCAGCTCCGGCGCCGCCTTCAGCATCGGCACGATCTCGGCTGTCGAAGAAATCGGCCAGCGGATCGGGGCGGCGGCGGCCCGCGGATCTGCTGATGATCGGATGGAAGCCGGTGATCGTGCTCGAAGCGATACGCGGTGGCCGCGCTGATCGACGCCTTCGCCGCCGCCACCGGCGGCGCAGTCTGTCTGTCGGAACTTCATGTAGAGCCTCATCTGGTGATCGGTGACATGGCGGCCGGGCAACGGGCGGATCCCTTCGATGAGAAAATCCATCCCGATACCCGGTCGGTCGCGATCACCAGACGATCCGCCGCCCCCGGGAGGGCCGCAGGCCGACTTTTTCCGGGGCTTGGGCCTCCGGTCGGGCTACGCCCTCCCTTCAGCCCAAGCCCCGGAAAGCTTCTCATCCTGATTGACGGGGTTCTCACCTTGATTGTCGCGCGGCATT